>NZ_QSNT01000001.1:0-487003 GCF_009498525.1 Rhizobium sp. ICMP 5592
GATGACGATGAACAGGTGGTACTGATCGGCCGGCCCGTGATCACCTTGAAACATTGGCTAGCGGAGGCCAAGATCGACACCGGTCCGGTGTTTCGACGCATCGACCAGTGGGGCAATATCGATCGGCGGGCGCTGACGCCGCAATCGGTCAATCTCATCCTGAAGGCACGCGTCAAGCAGGCAGGGCTCGATCCGATGATGTTTTCGGCGCATGGGCTGCGGTCCGGCTACCTCACCGAAGCCGCCAATCGCGGTATTCCCTTGCCTGAGGCGATGCAGCAATCGCTGCATAAGTCAGTGACGCAGGCGGCGAGCTATTACAACAATGCCGACCGGAAGAACGGACGCGCGGCGCGGCTGATAATTTAAACGACTCGATGGTCAGCAAACCGCCCTTGCTGTGTGCTCATCGCGATTGGAGACTACATCTCTCGTGGCAGCCAACAAGATGCGCCCTAGCCGCTCTTGAGCAATAGAATGTATTGCTATCACTCATCCATATGAGGCATTGTGAGTTATAGAAAGGATGTCTATAGCTCATGAGGTGGAACTGGACACAGGAAGGCTGGCCGCATTTCATATATGACGATGCTCAGCTCAAATCATTAGAGAGCCGATTTCTTCAGTCATCGGGGGAAGTGATCGGCGCTGTCCGTCATATCAGTGATGAGGAACGCAATCTGCTGCGCATCGAGCTCTTAAGCGACGAGGCGGTGAAAACCTCTGAGATCGAGGGCGAAATGCTCGATCGGTTGAGCGTGCAATCATCATTGCGCCGGCAGTTCGGCCTTGATGTCAACAATCGACCGATAAAGCCGCAGGAGCGCGGAATCGCGGAAATGATGGTTGATGTGTATGACACTTGGCCAACCACGCTCGATCACGAAACCCTGTTTCGCTGGCGCAGCATGTTGATGACGGGAAACCGCCATATTGGAACGATCGGCGGATACCGGATCCATGATGATGCCATGCAAATTGTGTCCGGCCGTCTCGATAATCCAACGATCCATTACGAAGCTCCTCCATCAAGGCAGATGCCGGCGGAAATGGCCGCCTATATAGAGTGGTTCAACAGATCGGCGCCCAAGGGCGAAAGCCCCCTGCCCGCTCTGATACGGGCTGGCATAGGCCATTTGTATTTCGAAAGCATCCATCCATTTGAGGATGGGAACGGCAGGCTTGGCCGGGCGCTTGCGGAGAAATCGCTCGCACAGAATATCGGGCAACCAAGCCTGATTGCGCTTGCCTATACAATTGAGCATGGCCGCAAAGTTTACTACGACCAACTCGAACGCCATCAACGCACGCTCGACATCACCGATTGGCTGGTTTACTTCGGCGAAACCATCCTTGAGGCGCAACAGACAACTTTGATGCGCGTGGCCTTTTACATCAGCAAGGCGCAGTTCTACGATCGCTTCCGCGGCCAGTTCAACCAACGTCAGGAAAAGGCTATTGCGCGCATATTCCGTGAAGGCCCAGCGGGCTTCAAGGGCGGGTTGAGCGCAGAGAACTATATTGCGATCACGCGGACCTCGCGAGCGACGGCCACGCGTGATCTTCATGATTTGGTGGAGAAAGGCGTGCTCACGCGCTCTGGCGAACGCCGGCACACACGCTATGCCCTTTGCCTGCATTTTCTGTGAAAGCGAAGCCCGACTGCCTCGAAACGCCTCTTTTGCGTCCCATAAATGCGAATGACGTTGGGGAAGATCCGTAGCTGCCGATCCGAGAAGCCCCGTCTCCCCTCTCCTGCCGTGCCTGACTATCAATCTCAACCGCACCAAGGCGACAACGGCTGACGACAGGGCGCATGCCATTCTGCTCGGCCGGCCGGTCGAAGCCCTGAAACAATGGCTGGCGGAGACCACGATCGACACCGGCCCGGTGTTTCGAAGCATCGACCAGTGGGGCAATATCGATCGGCGGGCGCTGACGCCGCAATCGATCAACTTCATCCTCAAGGCACGCGTCAAGCAGGCCGGCCTAGACCCGGAGATGTTCTCGGCGCATGGTCTGCGGTCTGGCTATCTCACCGAGGCCGCCAATCGTGGCATCCCCTCCCCGGGGCCATGCAGCAGCCGCTGCACAAGTCGGTGATGCAGGCGGCCAGCTATTACAACAATGCCGACCGAAAGAACGAGCGCGCGGCGCGACTGGCTGTCTGATCTATCGACTGGGGTATATCGGCTATTGTGCAAGCTGCCGTCGCAGCCTCTGAACGGGAAAGGGAAGCCGTGCGCTCATCGCAACTGACGACATCAATAGGCACTCTCCTTTTGTCGATCCCTCTCGCGGTCGTGGCTTTCACTGCCGTTGCGTGGGCCGAGACCGCACGCCAGAGCGCTGCAAGAACGCTCGTGGAACCGGCTTATCAAATATGGCTGGCGCAGGCGAACGCTTGGACCACCGACATGCAGCTTATGAAAGCCATGACGGAACACGCGATCGGCGGCCTAGCCGCACTACTACCAGCGGATTGCGATGCGGCCCGTATGAAACGGGACATATGCGGCATAAAACTCTTCAACGTTCCTTCGTCCTCGATGTCGCCGACTGTGCAGGAAAACGAAATGATCGCCGCACAGGTGCTGGATTATAATCCTGTCAGACAGGGAGATATCATCGTGCACAAGGCGAGGTTCCAAGGCGGTGACGAAACGATTGCCCTTACGCGGATCATCGGCCTGCCAGGTGAGACGGTGAAAATGCGAAACGGCCATGTCTTCATCAACGGGAAGGAAATGATCGCGGCTGCCGCTGGCCAAGTCATCAAGGAAGAATTTATCTCCGGAGAGGTCTATACGGAAACCACGCCCGAGGGCCGCAGCTATTCAACGCTATTGTCGCCCGAAACGCCTCCAGGCGTTGTGAGCGACTTCGGGCCCGTTACCCTTCCAGAAGACAGCTATTTCATGCTCGGCGATAATCGCGACAGCTCCGTGGACAGCCGCTACCCGCGCGACCTCAACGGCGATGGCCTGGTCCGAAAGGAAAGCATCTTGGGGGTAACCCTATCGGTTTTGGTGTCCAAGGATCCGGATCGGGTCGGGAAGCAATTATGAAGCAGGCCAGTTTGTCCGCTTCCAGGAAATCGTCAACCGCTTCAGATGGCAGCAAAAGTTGCGAATGATTTGCGGTGGCAAGATATATCATGTTCACGACCGACTTCGCGAGAAGCAGCATGCTCGAAATCAGTCCAGTGGAAACCGCTGCTTCACGGAGACAAAATTTGATTATTGGAGGCATACTCACATGCGTGCATTGATGTTTTGCATTATTTGGTTCTGTGCTCCCCTGCATGCATGGGCTCAGTCTTCGCACCTTACGCCGGAACGAACTGCCGAGCTCTACTATCGCTCCTGGTTGAACTATGATCGCGGCAGCACGCTGCGGCTCCAGCGCGAATGGGGCGCTTCCAGCGCCGAACCACGTTACCTCGACATGGAGCGTGTCACCGATCCGGTAGCATGGCAGTTCAGGTATAAAATGGGTGACTTGCCACCCGGAAGCTCGCACGAGCAGGCCAAACTCATGACAACGCTCATGATCGAAAGCTCTCGGCGGGTTCGCTGCAAGGCAATATCCGGACGGGTAGGAGAACAACTGCCGACTGGTCAATATCTGGCTCGGGTAAAGCTTGAATGTGCCGTTCCTGAGGTCAAGGCGGCCTTTGAACACCTCAAAACCGCCACTAGCGCTGCTGAACTGGGCGGAAGAGAAAAAGCTCCCGCGGCGACATTGCTGAGAAAGATGATCGCAGTTGTCAGCCGCGCCCCACTGACGCGGCGAGTTTCAACCGAGATGCTGCTCACAGGGGATGCTGATAAAAAAATCTGGCGTGTCGGTCCAACGAGTTTAGGGGTCGAGGCCGTTGGCGCCGACTTCGGCAGGCAGCTGGCTCAATCGGGATTAATGGATGGCGCTCTCTGAGTAATGTCGCGAAACTCGGACATCACCACGAAAAACAAGACCGATGGTGTTGTCCAATGTGACAGTTCGCAAAACAGGCGTTCGCCTTGCCGAATGATTGCAACTGTACTAAAGCCGACCGAGACGATTTTCCCAAAACTAAACCAGATCGCACGCGATTTTTTCTGCGCTGAAACCGGCCGCTTCGACCGCGAGCGGCTTTTGGCATCGACGCTTGCTGCTTACATCAACGCACTGTCAGGCCTGGGTTTGGATTGCGAATCCAGTTGGCGGCAACTCATAGAAAGCGTGTACCCCATCGATCCCACACCTGAGAACCTCCTGAAGCTGACGGGTAATTGGACGGAGGTGGCCGCGCTCATGGCGACGGAGCTCGGTCAGACGACGCGATATGATTTTTATGGTCCATACCTATTTCTTCTAACCGAAAACAGCGACTAATTTCTGTCACAATAGGCGAGTGGCCGTATTTCCCGAATGGTCCAACCCCGACCTCACAATTCCGCGTCCAGCCTAACTAAATATCTGCCTAAAAGCAGGATCTTGATAGGATCCGAACCTGCCGTGTCGCCGGGGGCTTCCTAAGCTCCTGATAAGTCTAGGGGAGTACGGCTCGCTGGGCGACGCTGGTTCGGGGGGGGTGTTACCGGAGTCATCAGTTGATCGAAGGGTGACGACAAGACACGTTCGACCCTTGCGGCGCCGCTGATGATCATTCGACTGTGTGGCGGCGGTAATGGTTTGCGGAATGCGCTACCTGACGCCTTAACGCCAACTCCGGATTTTCTCGCCGTGCTCGAACACGTTCTTTCCCACCGAAAAATCCTCTACAGTTCTCAGGGGGTGCTGCGCTACCAATCTGGGAACCGAGTTCGTCGGGCCTTCAAGAATGCCGACATCGAACTTAACTGGCAGAATCTTGCAGATATGTGGCCTCGGCTCGATGACGCCGCCAGACGCAATGTACTAGCGAATGGAACTGCATCATTTCGTTTTTCAGCCTCACGCCGTGCATCAGTGCCGGGGGGAAGTCGAGGGAACCTCTCGCCCCAGACCTGGATCTGCTACGCCTTCGATCCATAACAATCGCTGTAACATCGCATTCAATTTCGACTTTCTGATCCTCGCAAATCTGGCCAAATTTAGAATAAGGGCGGTCCCGGCGTGCGTGCTATGCCGTCTTACACTTTTGCCTTGGAAAATCGGACGCCTGCACCGCCACCATTTTCAGGGATGAACTCTATCCCGGCGGTCTCGAACGCAACGCGGATCGCCTCCATCGTCGCAGCATATCCTGGACGACCGGCTTCAATCCGGGTCACGGTGGCAGCCGTAATGTTGGCGCGGCTGGCCAGATCACGGACACCCCATTTCAGGGCAGCACGTGCCATGCGAACTTGATCAGCAGTTAGCACATTATAACCTTGACATAATCTTGATATGATTCAAACTCGATCTGCGACTAAACGACAGCCAAGCAAGGTGCTTGCGACACCTTACCTGGCCTGACCATAACCCAGCTACAGGGAGCTCGGATCATGGCTGATTCTGAGAATACCAGAACTTTGCCCGTAATTACTCGCAGAAAAATGCTTTCTGCCGCCGCGATCTATCTGGCCGCCTCGACCGCAAGGCTCGCCCACGGTTCGTCTAACCCTCATCCGGGTAGAGAATGGAACGACCCAGCAGTATCGCGCTGGCGCGAATGGAACGCAGCCCACAGATGCCGGCATGCGTTGTGCCGTCGGCAGCAGAAACTCGAAGCAGGGCTGTTGAAAATCGTGGGCAGGTTCCCCCAGGTAAAATTGCAGATTCCCGGCAAAGCGGAACCTGCCTTCGCGAGTACCAGCAAGGAGATTGATCGCTTGCTTCCCGGACCAGAAATGAGCAAATCCAGGAAGCTGGCGAAGGCCAAGTTGTCGGCCCGGCGCAAGGCGTGGAACACAGCGGACGAGCAGATCGGATACTCCCTCGCCTACAAAGCAGAAACGGAGATGGCCGATACCGAAGCGTTATTGGCAGAAGCGTTATGGTACACACCTGCTCAATCGATTGCCGGCGTCACCGCCAAATTGCATTCCCTTATCGAGACGGAAGATCCAGGCGCGCGTCTGAAGGAAATGCCATGGCCGGAGCTACGCTCTATCCTGTCCGATCTTCTCAGGATCGACACAAAGAAGCCTCCGATCTGAAACGGCTTTGCGCAATAGCACAGAGCTTTGTCATTGGCCGAAGGACGCCAGGTTTCGCGACTGTCTTGATGAGCCGCTGCGAAACGAAAATCCGGGTGAAAACGACATGGAACTCAACACGCCTATCTCCCCTAGGCGTAGCGTTTGTACATGGATTATGGGTAACGATTTCGTGCCGAAGGGCAAAACTGAAAACTGCAGACAGATCGCGCGCGACCTTGCGTGCGGCACTCGCACCGCCTCTTACTATATTCCGCTGGCGAAATAGGATCTTCTCATCGCGAGACGTCTTTCCAGATGTCACATCGGCAACCATTCGCTCAATATCGCCTGAGTTTAGACTTTGTGCCCGTCGTTTCCCAAGTAGAGGCACGACACGGTTTCGAAGACCCGCCACAGTTACGGTCTTGGTTCTTGTCTTCATCGGCTCACCTTGCCGTCGACCACGCTGGACGAAGCAGCCCTGCTTCTCATAAAGATCGATGAGCGCACCAACCGTCATCTGTCGACGCATTGCCTGGAGATCACCGGTCGGATCTTCCCCAGCCGCAACACTCCAGAGCTTAGCCTTGGCGATTTTTCTTGCTTGCTCAACTGTGACTGGGCCAAAACGCCCTATGGTCAACATGCGCTGGGGAGCTGATCGACCGCCACCATCTGCTCGATACCTGATGATGAAAGTCTTCACACCTATGGGAGCGATGCGAAGACCAAAGCCTAAAAGCTCACTATCTCAAATGTGGTAGCGTTCATGATCTGGCCGAGCCGCATCGACGATGCGCTTCATCAGCAGCACACTATTACGCTTGCTCATCTACCGCCTCCAGGACTTTGAGGGAGACACCACCAGGACACCACCGCAATCGAAAACAGGAGGGTAATGATAGCGTTCAATCGGCGACAGCGTCAATCTAAACTATTGAATAGTAGTGGTATTTAGCAACATAGGATATTGTGGCGCTACCCAATCTCATCCTATTGAAGGGTACGGCGATCGCAGTCAATTGGCAAACGATTGCCAAAAATAACTTGCATAAAAAAACGACTTGGCTACTATCTGGGCACGGCAAACGATTGCCATTTGCAGTGCATTGAAATTATTCGGATAATTTACTGCGGACCTCGCTTCTGCAAAGGATTTCCTGTGCCTGGAGAACGGATAGCGTCATGACTTCAACCGAACGACTTCGCTTCGGCGTCGATCTCGTCACCTTCTTCCATCCCGGTTTCTGGGGTGTGGAGGATTATGACGGCATCATCGCTTTGTCCCGCAAAGAGCCTCGCGCCTTCTGGGACAAAATTCTCGACAGCGTGCAGGCCTCTGGCGTCACCGGCGTGGAGCTGACCTTCTCGCCCTTCAACTGGCAGGATGCGACGAAAACCTATGATTCGGTCGAAGCTTTCGCCGGCGAACTGTCCAAACGCGGACTGACCCTGGCGAGCGGCTTTTTCGCCGAACTCGAGGCCGCCGGCGATTTCACGGAAGGCGCGGCGCAGGCCGCCATTATCGACAAGGCGGAGAAATATGCCGAATTCCTGAAGGCCTGCGGCAGCGACATCATGGTCATCGGTGGCCCGTTGCGCCAGACGCTCGGCGCGCAGCCGGTGCGGTTTTTCGATTTCGAACAGGCGCGCAAGATCGCCGATTTTCTCAACCGCCTCGGCGCGGTTCTTTACGCCAAGGGCGTTCGGCTGGCGATCCACACCGAGGCACACTCGATCTTTGCGTCCGCGCGCGATGTCGATCTGCTGATGCTGCTGACCGACCCGGCCTATGTGCATATGTGCCCGGATACGGCTCATATCATCGTCGCGGGGTCCGACCCGATCCAGCTCGTCGACCGCCATCATGAGCGTGTTATCATCGCCCATTGGAAGGATGCGCTCGGGCCGATGCCGGCCGACACCCCGATCGACAAAGATATCCATGATCGCCACCGCCCCTATTTCTGCGGCTTCGGGCTTGGCCGTGTCGATTGGCCGGGCTGGATCAGACTTTTGCGTGATCGCGGCTATCAGGGCTGGGCCATTCTCGAGCTGGACGCAGCCCCCGATCCGGTCGGCGATATCGCCAACGGGCTGACGCTCGTCCGGCAGGCGCTCTTGCCGATCTATCGCTGAATTTCATAACCCTGGAACCAACGGCCCCGCCAAGAGGGCCTTTTGAAGAGGTGGAACAATGAAGACTAAAGTGAAACTGCTATTGGCGGGCGCCGCGCTTTTTGCGGCCCTCGCTCCCGCCCATGCCGAAGACAAGCCCAAGGTCGAGGTAATGACCTCGTGGACCTCCGGCGGCGAAGCGGCCGCTCTCGACGTCATCAAGCAGGAATTCGAAAAGCGCGGCGGAGTCTGGAAGGATTCCTCCATCGCCGGCTTCGGCGCCGCCGACGCCGCCTTCCAGAACCGTCTGGTCGCCGGCGATCCGCCGACCGCCAAACAGAGCGTGCTTGGCGTCGCCAACGCCGATTTCGTCAATCAGGGCCTTCTGAGCCCGATCGACGAGGTGGCGAAGGCCGGAAAATGGGCCGATGTGCTGCCGAAATCGATCCATGATCTGATCGCCTACAACGGCCAAGTCTATCTCTCCCCGACCGGCGCCCATGGCGAAAGCTGGGTGTTTTATTCCAAGGACACCTTCGCCAAGGCCGGCATAGCCGAAGAGCCGAAGAGCTGGGACGAGTTCTTCGCAGCGCTCGACAAGCTCAAGGCCGCCGGCGTGCAGCCGGTCGCCTGGGGCGGCCAATCCTGGCAGGAATCCAAGGTCTTCAACATGATCCTGCTGACCCAGGTCGGCATTGACGGCTTCCTCAAGATCTATGCCGACAAGGATAAGGGCGAAGCCTCCATCGCTGGCGTAAAGAAGACCCTCGATATTCTCGGCAAGCTCCGCACCTATGTCGATGAAGGCGCGCCGGGCCGCAACTGGAACGACGCCACCGCCATGGTCATCACCGGCAAAGCCGGCGTGCAGTTCATGGGCGACTGGGCCAAGGGCGAGTTCATCGCTGCCGCCAAGGAGGCCGGTAAGGACTACGGCTGCATGCTCGCTCCGCAATCGCCGGGCATGGTCTATGTCGCCGATTCCTTCTCCTTCCCCAAGCTCAGTGACGCCGCCGCCCAGAAGGGCCAGACACTGCTTGCCGAAGTCGCCATGGATCCGGCCGTACAAGTCGAATTCTCGCTGAAGAAGGGCTCGGTGCCGATGCGGACCGATGTCGACAAGTCGAAGCTCGACGTTTGCGCGCAGAAAGGTCTCGAGCTGATGAGCGCCGGCAAGATCGTGCCGGACCAGGCGCTGATCCTGTCTCCGCAGCAGGCAGGCGCGCTCAACGACTTCGTCGACGAGTTCTGGAGCAATCCTTCCGAAGATAGCACCGCCGGCGCCGAAAAGTTCTTCGCGATCTTTGAATAGCGCCGTGGCGGGCCGGTTGGAACAAAGCGTCCGATCGGCCCCGCGCATTCCTTTTGAGAAAGTTTGCTGATGCAAGCCAAGCGCAGACGCTCCCCTACTGCGACCATCGCGCTCCTGCCGACATGGATCGCAGCGATCTTCATCTATATCGGCACCATGGTCTGGTCCGTGAGGCTCTCGTTCACGGATTCGACCATCTTCCCATCGTCCAACTATGTCGGCTTTGCCCAATATGCAAAACTGTTCCGGACGTCGAGATGGCTCGCATCGCTGGAAAACGTTGTGATTTTCGGCGTGCTTTATGTCGCCGGCTGTCTGACGCTAGGCTTTGTGCTGGCGGCGGCGCTTGATCGCAAGGTCCGCTTCGAAGCCGTGTTCCGCACCATCTTCCTCTATCCCTATGCCATGTCCTTCGTGGTCACCGGCCTCATCTGGCAATGGATGCTGAACCCGACCTTCGGTATTCAGGCAACCGTCAGGGCGCTCGGCTGGCAGAGTTTCGCATTCGACTGGATCGTCAGTCGCGACATGGCAATCTACACCGTCGTCTTCGCCGGCGTCTGGCAGGGGGCTGGCCTCGTCATGGTGATCGCGCTCTCCGGCATGCGCGGCATTGGCGAGGAGCAATGGAAGGCAGCGCAGATCGACGGCATTCCGGTCTGGCGCATCTACCTGTCGATCATCCTCCCGCAGCTTGGACCGGCGCTTGCCGCATCGGGCATGCTGCTCTCCATGGGCGTCATCAAGACCTACGACCTCGTCGTGGCGCTGACCGGCGGTGGGCCGGGCAATGCGACCGAAGTGCCGGCGAAATTCATCATGGACAATCTGTTCGAGCGGCAGAATCTCGGCCTGGCGAGCGCAGGCGCCACCGTGCTGGTGCTCTCCGTCGTCATTGCCGTCGCCCCGTTTCGCTATGCGCTTTACATGCGCGCCAGAAGAATGGGAGCGCACTGATGGCAGCCCTTCGTCCAAACGGCCCCAAACCATCCCGGCTGACGGTCGGCCGCATCGGGCTTTATGCGTTCCTGATCTTCTCGGCGCTGTTCTTCCTACTGCCGCTCTATACGATGCTGGTGACGTCACTGAAGACGATGGAGGAGATCCGTCAGGGCCACATCTTCGCCCTTCCCGGCGCTCTCGATTTCAACGCCTGGAAAACCGCCTGGTCGGGCGCCTGCATGGGCACGCAATGCCTCGGCGTGCGCCTCGGCTTCTGGAACTCGGTGAAGATCACCGTGCCGGCAGTGGCAATTTCCGTCCTCATCGGCGCGATCAACGGCTATGCCCTCTCCTTCTGGCGGCCGAAAGGTTCCAGCTTCCTTTTCGGGCTGCTGATGGCCGGCGGGTTGATCCCCTATCAGATCTTCCTCTATCCGCTGGTCCGGCTGCTCGCCAATCTCAGCCTCTATAATTCGGTGGCGGGCGTCGTCCTCGTTCATGTGATCTTCGGCCTGCCGCTGGTCACGCTGCTCTTCCGCAATTATTTCGTCGCCATCCCCGAAGAGCTCTGCAAGGCCGCGCGCGTCGACGGCGCCGGCTTCTGGCGGATCTTCTTCGAGATCATGCTGCCCATGTCGGTGCCGATGGTCGTCGTCGCTTCCATCTTCCAGCTCACCGGCATCTGGAACGACTTCCTGATCGGGCTGGTCTTTGCCGGACGGGACAATCTGCCGATGACGGTTCAGCTCAACAATATCGTCAACACCACCATGGGCGAGCGCGCCTACAATGTGAACATGGCCGCCACCATCCTGACCGCCATAGTTCCGCTCGCCATCTATTTCTTTTCCGGCCGCTGGTTCGTGCGCGGCGTGGCCGCTGGCGCAGTGAAGGGATAATTCCATGCAATCCGCTGTTTCTGTCAAGGATCTGAAGATCGCCTATGGCGAACATACCGTGATCGAGAAAATGTCGATCGATATCGCTCCGCGTGAATTCCTTGTGCTGCTGGGACCGTCGGGCTGCGGGAAATCCACGCTGCTGAACGCCATAGCGGGGCTGCAGGACATCACCGGCGGCGAAATTTCGATTTCCGGCAAGAACGTCACCTGGGAGGAGCCGAAGGATCGCGGCATCGGCATGGTGTTCCAGTCCTATGCGCTCTATCCGCACATGACGGTGAAGAAAAACCTCTCCTTCGGTCTGCGCGTCGCCGGTCTTCCCAAAGCCGAAATAGAGGCGCGCATCGCCCGCACCGCATCGCTTCTGCAGCTTGAAAAGCTGCTCGACCGCCGCCCATCGGCATTGTCCGGCGGCCAGCGCCAGCGGGTGGCGATCGGTCGCGCCCTGGTGCGCCAGGTCGACGTCTTCCTGTTCGACGAACCGCTCTCCAACCTCGACGCCAAGCTGCGCAACGAGCTGCGCGTCGAAATCAAGAAGCTGCACCAGAGCCTCGGCAACACCATGATCTATGTCACGCATGATCAGGTGGAGGCGCTGACCCTTGCCGATCGCATCGCCATCATGCGCGACGGCGTGATCCAGCAGCTCGGCAGCCCCTCCGAGATCTATCACCGCCCGGCCAATCTTTTCGTCGCGGGCTTCATTGGCGCGCCAGCAATGAACTTCATCGAAGGTGAGATTGCGTTCAAGGCGGGCGTTCCGGTCTTCGAAAGCAACGGGCTCGAAATCGAGCTATCCGACTATCCCTTTCTCGCATCTCCCAAATCAGGCCCGACCACCCTTGGCGTCCGCCCGGAACATATCGCGCCCGATGGCAGAGCGAAGGGCTGGCCCACCATCCCGGGCGTCGTCTCCGTCGTCGAGCCGATGGGGGCCGATGCTGTGATCTGGTTCGATTGGGCGGGGCAAAGCCTTTCCTACCGGATCATGGGAGACGCGACGCTCGAGCCGGGCGCGGAGATCGCGCCTGGGCTCGATATCGCCAGAGCCTCTCTCTTCGGCGCGGATGGCGTGCGCCTGTAACGCTACTTTCAGACCATACGGAAATTGCACATGTCTCAGACTATCTATGATGCGCTGGTGATCGGCTCCGGCGCGGCGGGCTCCTTCGCCGCCAAGGAATTGACCGCTCAAGGGCTTTCGGTGCTGTTGCTCGAAGCGGGGCCTGCCGTTTCGCATAGGGATTTCGATCCGTCCCGAAAGAAGGAGCCTGCCAGCAGCATCAACATCTGGGAACGCGCGCGCGCCACGCTCAAGGGCCAGCCCATTCAGGCGCGCGCCGCCTTCTTTACCGAGCGCTTTAGCCACTTCTTCGTCAACGACCGCAAGAACCCCTACACGACGCCGAAGGATGCACCGTTTCTCTGGATTCGCGGGCGCCAGAGCGGTGGACGCCTGCACAGTTTCGGCCGCGTGTTGCTGCGCTGGACCGACGATGATTTCAAGATCCGGTCGCGAACGGGCAAAGGCGTCGACTGGCCCGTTTCGTACGACGAGCTGGCGCCTTACTACGCCGAGGTGGAATCCTACCTCGGGCTCTATGGCAACAAGGACTGTGTCGAGACCCTGCCCGACGGCGTCTACGCCCATTCTGCGCAATTGACGCCGGCCGAAGAGACCTTCAAGGCCGAAGTGGAAGGTCGCTGGCCGGAACGGAGTGTCGTCTCCTGGCGCTATATCGCTCCGGACGCCGAGCGCACGCCGAAACCCCTGCGCGAGGCGCTGGCAACCGGCCGCCTTACCGTCCGTCACGACGCCATCGTTCGCCGCATTACCACGGACGAGGAGAGCGGCCGGGCGACCGGCGCGGAATTCATCGATCGCGTGACGGGCGGAATTGAGACTGTGCGCGCAGCACTGGTGGTGCTTGCGGCCTCCCCGATCGAAAGCGTGCGGCTGCTGCTCAATTCGGCATCGCCGAGGCATCCCGCCGGGCTGGGCAACAGCTCGGGCACGCTCGGTCGCTATTTCATGGATCAGTTGCCCTGCCTTGCCTTCGGCTCCTTCCCGAAAGCGAAAGGCTGGGCAGCCGACACTTCCGCGCCAGCCGACCCTTTCTACAATCCCTCGGGCGGCATCTTCATTCCGCGTTTCGGGGCAAACGACGCCTCTCGCGGAGACTTCGATTATCAGGGCAGCGTCGGCCGCGCGCCGACGCCGGATGACCAGCCCTCACGGCTCGCCTTCTTCGGCTTCGGCCGGATGCTGCCCTATGCCGACAACCGCATCACACTCGACAGCAAGCGCAAGGATGCCTGGAATATTCCGGTTCCGCATATCCGTTGCGCCATGGGGGAGGAAGAACACGCCCTGCTACGCCATCAGGAGGAAACCCTGATCGAGACGATACGCGGCGTTGGCGGCGAGCTGGAATTCATCGGCTCACCCACCGGGCTCAAGGAGATGGGCCGCGGCGCATTCCCCGACGCCGATGCCTTCAGCCGTTTCATGTTCCGCAAATGGTTCCGCAAGACCATGTGCATGGGAGCCGCGATCCACGAGACGGGTGGCGCGCGCATGGGGACATCCGAAAAGGAGTCCGTCCTCAATGCCTATAACCAGAGCTGGGACGTTCCCAATCTGATCGTAACGGATGCCTCCGCCTTCCCCGGCAGCGGCATTGCCGGCACGACACTAACGGTCATGGCGCTGACGATCCGCGCCTGCCGGAATGTCGTGAACAAATATCGGGCTGGGCAATTGTGATTGCGCGTTCAGACGAATGACGAACTGAGCATGGAATGCTGCACCCGACGATCCGACGCCGGGTGCAGCAAAGTCGTCTATTTCCAGGCCGCGAGAGAGAACGGAGCGACTTCACGCCCACCGAGCACAAACTCCCGCTCGCCCGGAACCGTCCACGCATCCGGTCCGTAATTGAACGCGAATGTCAGCTTGCCTGCGCGGCGAAGACGGATGAAATCGGGCATGTCAGTGGTTTGCAGGTCGAGGCTGGAAGCGAGGTAGGACATCAGATTGCCGAGGAGCGCACCGTCCGCCCAGCAGGCCAGATAGAGATATCGTCCCTTCGACACCAGTGCCGGGCCGCCATCTTCGAAGGTCGCCACGACATTCGCATCCGGCTGCGTCTCGAGATGTTCGCGCCATCTTGTCACCTGACCGTTGACGGCGCCGGCCAACGAGGCGCTGAGTCCAGGCCGCAGCGAAGCGACCTGCGTGATCCTGAGACCGGTGAGTTCGCCGATCGGCCCCGGCGGGAGATTGGCCGGAATGCGGAAATTGCGATCCCGCGAGCCAGTCCTCGGACCGAAAAGGACGGTCCCATCAGCCTGTTCGAACGCGGCCAGAGCCACATCGGAGACATGCATCAGGCAGGGAACGAGAACAAGCTTGTAGCCCTTCAGCGACTGACCCGGACGGACGAAATCGACGTCGAGCCCGAGCTTCCTGACCGCCTCGTACCAACGGAAGGCAAGCTCTTCATAGCGGAAATCCTTGCCCTGCGGCTGGATGACGGCCGACCAGTAGCTTTCGTAATCGTAGACGATTGCGACAGGTGCCTGAGCGGCTTCCGGCAACGGGCCGACGGCCTCGATCTCACGACCGACGATTTCAGCTTCCTTGCCGCCCGGCGAAAGTTCGTCGAGACCGGGCAGGTTCAGGCCGGCATGCATCTGCTCCTGCGCGAACGGCGCCTGGCGCCAGCGGAAATAGCTGACGACCTCGGCTCCGTGGGCGAGACCTTCCCAGCTCCACAGGCGCACCATCCCCGGCTTGGGGACCGGGTTCCATGGCGCCCAGTTCACCGGCCCCGGCTGCTGCTCCATGATCCAGAACCGGCCATTGCCGACGCCGCGATAGAGATCGTGATGAAAGGCGGCGATGTCGGGGTGAGATGTCTCAGCCCAGCGCACGCGCTCTTCCTCACTGAAGGGAAACTTCTCGACAAAGCCGATCGGATAGGAATCCCAGGACGCCAGATCCAGGTTCTCGGCGACCTTCCAATGATCGAAATCGTTGACGAAGCCCATGAAATTATGGGTGATCCAACGGTTCGGAGAGTGCTTTCGGATAGTGTCGCACTGCATGCGGTCGTAAGCGGCGATCTGGTCGGAATGGAAGCGCCAGAAGTCGAGCCGAACGGCGGGGTTCGTCTCCGTCACCGTCAGGTTCGGCAGTACGACATCCTCGAAGCTCTGGACTTCCATCGACCAGAAGACGCTGCCCCAGGCCTCGTTCAATTGCTGCGCCGACTGATAGCGAAGGCGAAGCCAACGGCGAAACGCCTTCAGGTCTTCGGCACCCCAGGAAAGGCTCGTATCGTGGCATCCGTACTCATTGTCGGTCTGCCAGCCGACAATAGCCGGATGCGAGCCATAGCGCTTCGCGACGACCTCGACAATACGCTCCGACTCCTTCCACCAGACGTCCGACGAGAAGGTATAGTGACGGCGCGAGCCGAAGCCGCGCACCCTGCCCTGCTCGTCCACCGGAGCGATCTCGGGATATTCGTCCATCAGCCACTTCGGCGGCGTGGCGGTCGGCGTGCCGAGCACGACTTTCAGGCCGGCCGCATGCAGCGTGTCGATCGCCCGATCGAGCCAGCCGAAATCGAAGGAGCCGCGCGTCGGCTCGAGGCGCGACCAAGCAAACTCGCCGATGCGGACATGGGAGATGCCAAGCGCCCGCATGCGACGCGCGTCTTTTTCCCACCAGCTTTCGGGCCAGTGTTCCGGATAATAACAAACGCCAAGCATTATTTCGTCAGATCTCCGTTGAGGATGGCATTGCCGGCATCGTCGAACAGATGGCAGGCAGCCGCAGGAATATGGATGGCAAAATCGTCGCCGGGCTTGGCCTGCGCCAGGCCGTCCGCCTTCACCGCAATCTCGGTGCCGTCGGCAAGGGCGATGTAGAACATCGTTTCCGATCCCAGATATTCGGCAAGGCGCACCTTGCCCTGAAGCGTCGCGTCACCGCCTTCGCTTCGATCGAGGTGCTCGGGGCGGATGCCGAGGGTTACCGGCTGCCCTTCCTTCACCGAGCCGCCTTGCAGCGTGATCGACTGGCCACCGGGGAGATCGACTTTGACGCCACCAGCAACCGGCGAGGCCTTGGTCTTCAGGAAGTTCATCTTCGGCGATCCGATAAAGCCGGCGACGAAGATGTTCTTCGGGCGATGATAGAGCTCCAGCGGCGACCCGACTTGCTCGACCAGTCCGCCCTGCAACACGACGATCTTGTCGGCCATGGTCATGGCCTCGACCTGATCGTGGGTGACGTAGATCATCGTCGTGCGGATATCCTGATGCAGCTTACTGATCTCCGTACGCATCTGCACCCGGAGCGAGGCGTCGAGATTGGACAGCGGTTCGTCGAAGAGAAACACCTGCGGATTGCGCACGATGGCGCGGCCGATGGCGACGCGCTGACGCTGGCCGCCCGAAAGCTGGGATGGCTTGCGGTCAAGCATGGACTTCAACTGCAGCATCTCGGCGGCAGCATCGGTACGACGGGCGACCTCATCCTTGGAATGACCCGTCATGCGCAGGCCGAAACCGATGTTTTCCGCGACCGTCATGTGCGGGTACAAGGCGTAGCTCTGGAACACCATGGCGACACCGCGCTCGGCGGGGCCGACCCTGGTCATGTCATTGCCGCCGATCTTGAGTTCTCCGGAGGAAATATCCTCCAACCCTGCAATCATCCGCAGAAGCGTGGACTTGCCGCAGCCGGACGGACCGACGAAGACACAGAACTCGCCGTCCTCAATCGCCAGATCGACGCCCTTGATGACGCTGGCAGCGCCAAACTGCTTGGTCACGCGGTTAAGCGTTACATTCCCCATGAGACTTAGTCTCCCGTCACTGGTTCGAATTCAAGAAGAAGCCCGCTTTCGGGCCGAAGCATCGGCAGCGGCAAGCCGACATGCCGGAGCGTATCAAGGCTGAACGTCAGTTCGCCGTTCAGAAGCCGTTGCTGGCCGTCCGATATCCGGATGAACTCGGGCTCGGCAGGGTGGATCGCTTTCACGCGCCATTTGCCTGTGCCGTCGCCACCGACCGGCAGGCGAAGCGGTGCCGGCTGCTCGCCGACCATTTGCGGGCCTTGCGCGACGAAAGCCACGATACAGCTCTCGTCCGCAGCGCCCCAGACGTAGCGACCGTCGAGCGGCGGCAGGCGGAACTGCTTGCCGGGCGCATGCAGAAGCGGGCGCAGGCTCTTGTGAAGCGCGATCCAGCCCTCAAGCTCTAGCTTCTCCTCCGCATCGAGGGTCAAGGGGTTGAGTTCGACGCCCAGATGATAGGAGAGCGCCACGAGCGCCCGGAAGGAAAGCGTCAGCCTGCGGCCGGTCTGGTGGTTCGGCGATGCGGCAATATGAGCACCGAGAAGTTCCGGCGGAACGAACTGGGCGGCTCCATGCTGTATTTCAAGCCGTTCAAAGGCATCGGTGCAATCGGAGGTCCAGACGCGATGCGTATACCGGAGGACGCCATAATCGATACGCCCGCCGCCCGATGCGCAGCTTTCGATCTCGACAGCCGGAAACGCCTGCCGGATCCTGTCCATCAAGGCATAGACTGCCCGCGTCTGCTGCGCGGTCCGCGCGCCGCCATCCGCGCCGCCCGCATGGGTCAGGTCGCGGTTCATGTCCCATTTGATGTAAGAGATCGCATGCTGGGAAAGTACGGCTTCCATGCATCTGAAGAGATAGTCGCTGACCTCCGGCCGCGTCAGATCCAGCACCAGCTGGTTTCTCGACAGAAGCAACGGACGCCCTTCGACCTGTAAAGCCCAATCCGGATGGGCGCGAAACAGCTCCGACTCGGGATTCACGTTTTCAGGCTCGAACCAGAGCCCGAACTCCATGCCCAGCGAGGTCACATGGTCGACCAGCGGCTTCAGTCCGTCAGGATATTTCCGCTCGTCTATGAACCAGTCTCCGAGGCTGGTGGTATCGTCATCGCGCTTGCCGAACCAGCCATCGTCCAGCACGAAGCGCTCGATGCCGACGGCCGCCGCCGCATCCGCCTGGGCCTTCAGGGAGTCCATGCGGTGATCGAAGTAATTGCCTTCCCAGGTGTTCAGCGTCACCGGCCGGGGCTTCATCTCGCCACCCGGCCAGGCAATCACGCTCTCTCGCACGAAGGCATGGAAAGCTTCACCGTCAGGACCGGCAAAGGCTGTCGGGCTGGCGTAGGTTTCACCGGTTGCCAGGCGTATTTCGCCCGGCTCGAACAGCTCGCCGAGATGCACCAGCCTGCGCCCGTCATCGAGCATATCGATCGCCATCAGGTGATTGCCGCTCCAGCCGAGATGGAAGCCCATCCGTTCGCCGCCGCATTCGAGGAAAGCAAAGGGGAAGCGGTCATGCGAAGTGCGCCCACGCCGGCTTTCCTGCATCCAGAGCCCGTCGGCGATTGTCGCGCGGCGCGTCTGGAATTCCCGGCCCCACATGCCTGTGAAGGTGGTCAGCTCCGCCGCGCCGGCAGGCATCAGGAAGCTCGCCGCCATGCATCGGTCGAGGGTGTAATCGCCCGAACCGAGATTGGTCAGGGACGTCGAAACCGACAGCACCCCGGTGGTGCTGCCTTCCAGGCGTATCTGCAAGCCGATTTCCGCGACGGGATCCTCAGCCTTCAGGACGACGCCAAGGTCGTTTTCCTCGGCCTGCCAGTTTCCGAATTGTAGGATAAACGAACGCCCATCGCGGTGCCCTGAGATCGCCGGCCAGCCGAAAAAGCCAAGCCCGCCGACAGGCAGCAGCACATTCGACGGCACGGCGATATCCATGCCGTTGACGCGGCTCGAACGCGGCACTTCGGGCCAGAATTCCGGTGCAAGCGCCCCGCGACCAAAGCCTAAAATCTCCGGCATGCCGGTCACTGGCAGCCCGAGCGCCAGCGACACCGCGCCGGCTTTGATAACAACAGTCTTGCTCATCCCTTGGTCGCTCCGAGAGTGAGGCCCGCAATAAAGTGCCTCTGCATGAAGAAGAACATCAGAACCGGCGGCATCGCGGCGACGATGGAGCCCGCCGACACCAGATGCCACGCGGCAACCCATTGCCCGTTAAGGGAGTTAAGGCCGGCGGTAACAGGCATAGCGCTCTGCCCCTGAACCAGCACGGTCGCCCAGAAATAGTCGTTCCAGACGAAGGTGAAGATCAGCACCGACAGCGCCGCAATCGCCGGGCGCATCAGCGGCAGTACGATATGGACGAAGATCCGCCATTCGGAGACCCCCTCGACACGGGCCGACTCGATCAGCGCGAAGGGCAGGCCCTTGATGAAGTTGCGCATGAACAGGGTGCAAAAGCCCGTCTGGAACGCAACGTGGAACAACACCAGCCCGGTGACCGTATCATAGAGGCCCATCTTCAGCGTCATGTCGCGCACCGGAACCATCAGGATCTGGAACGGGATGAAGTTGCCGGCAACGAAGATAAAGAACAGCGCCAGACTTCCCTTGAAGCGGTAGACGGCGAGCGCGAAGCCGCAAAGGCATGACAGACCGACCGCGCCGATCACTGTCGGGATCGTGATCTTGAACGAGTTCAGGATGTAGTGGCCGATCGGCGAATCCCGGAAGACGGCGGTGTAGTTCTCGACGCCTGCAAAGCCCGAGGGAATGCCGAAATAATTGCCGGCCGCCAGATCTCCCGAGGGCCGGATCGATGTGACCGCGACGCCGATCAGCGGCAGAAGCCAGATGATGAGCGCAATCGGCAGGATGATCTGGTAGGCGGTAGATGCCCATGGGCCGGATTTTTGGACAGGTGTTGGAAACATCAGGAATTCCTTTCCTGTCTCAGCATGCGGATGAGAAAGAAGGTGATGAAGATCATCATGATCAGGAAGAGCACGACCGCGATGGCGGCGCCATATCCCATGCGGAAGCCATATTCGGAGAGCGCTTCCTCATACATGTAGTAGGAGAGAACGCGGCTCGATCCGTAGGGGCCACCGGCCGTCATGACGGACACGAGGTCGAAGGAGCGAAGCGCACCGATGACCGTCACCACCACCGCGATGAAGGTGGCCGGCCGCAGCTGCGGCAGAACGATATTCCAGAACAGGTGCCAGCCCTTCGCGCCATCCATCCGCCCGGCTTCGATCTGCTCCGGATTGATGTTGTTGAGGCCCGTCAGATAGAGGATCATGCAATAGGCGATCTGCGGCCAGAGGCCGGCAGCGATGATGCCGTAGGTCACCAGGCGCTCATCCGCGAGAATGGCGATCTGCGTCCCCGTCAGAGCCTCGGTCAGCACCGAGAACAGCCCGAAATTCGGCGCGTAGAACCAGGTGAAGATCAGGCCGACGACGACCTGGCTGATCACGAAGGGGAAGAAAAACAGCGATTTGTAGATGCGGATGCCGGCGACGGTCTGGTTCAGGAACAGGGCTGCAGCCAGGCCCGCCGGGACCGCCAGCAGATAAAGAACGAGCCAGATGATATTGTTTTCCAGCGACGTATAGAAGGCGTCGTCGGAGAAGAGCTCAACATAATTTCCAAGACCGATCCAGGTTTTTGGCCCTAGGCCATCCCAGTCGTGAAAGCTGATCCAAACGGACTGGAAGACCGGGAGGATCACATAGACCAGGAACATCAGGGCACCTGGCGCGAGAAAGAGCCAGGGGGCGAATGTCCGCTGATTGCGTTTCCAGAAACCCGGTAGAGCGGTGCTGCTCGTGCCCATCGTCTGCTCCTATGCAAAGGCAACAAAGAACGCTGCCGGGCGTCATCAACGTCCGGCAGCGCGTCATTATCAAAAAAGAGCTATTTGTAAGCCCGGGCGCGCACCTTATCGAGGCGTGCCAGGATCGCGTCGATCTTGTCGGGCTTCACCATGAATTCCTGGAAGCCTTCCATGCCGGCCTTCGCCATATCGGCGGGGGCGTCGCGATCATAGAACTGCGAGAGAGCCTGGGCCTTCGACACCAGCTCGAAGCCGGCCTTCAGGAACTTGTCGTCCGCAGGCGTCGCCTGGTTGTTGACGGGCAACTGGCCGAGGGTCGCATTCATTTTCGTCTGCGCTTCCGCGGATGCCAGATAGGCGAGGAACTTCTTGGCGTCTTCCTTGTTCTTCGCACCGGACGGGATGTGAAAGGTGTCGAGAGGCGCTTCCTCGGCGGCAGGCAGGCCAGCCGTGATTTCCGGGAACGGCAGGAAGCCGATCTGGTCTTCCTTCAGCCCGCCATCCTTCATCGGAGCGACAGCGAAGTTGCCCATCAGATACATGGCCGCCTTGCCCTGGACGAACTGCGGCATGGCATCCTGCCAATCGAGTGCGGCATGGTTCTCAAGGAAATAGCCCGGCTTGACCAGCTCGGCCCACTTGGCGAACACGGCCTTCACCTTCGGATCGGTATAGGGCACCTTGCCGGAGGTCAGGTCCATGTGGAACTGGTAACCGTTGACGCGCAGATCGAGATAATCGAACCAGCCAGCCGTCGGCCACAGGGCCTTGCTGCCAATCGTAAACGGCGTGATGCCGGCGCTTTTCAGCTTGGCGCAGGCGGCGACCAGTTCGTCCCAGGTCTTCGGCGGCGTAATGCCCTTATCCTTGAAGATATCGGCGCGATAGTAGATGCCCCACTGATAGTAGGTGTAGGGAACGCCCCACTTCTTGCCGTCAATGGTCATCGACGCCGCGGCGGACTTCAGCTGGTCGTTCAGCCCGTTTGCGGCCCAGACGTCGCTGACATCTTCGAAAAGGCCTGCCTTGACGAAAGGCTCCATGCGGTTGCCGGCATACCAGGCAACGACATCAGGCGGCGTCGCCGTCAGAAAGTTGCGGATCGCGGACTTATAGCCTTCGTGATCGAAATTGTTCCACTTGACCTTGATGTCGGGGTTCTTCGTCTGGAAGTCCGCAATCAGCTGTTCCATTGCCTTTTTCGGCACTGGATCCGACTGGTCGGAATTGAGAACGATTTCACCGGCGCAAGCCGCCGAGGCGACCAGCATGTAGCTCAATGCGATCGAGCCGATATTTTTCAAAAGGGTCACGTATATCCTCCACTGACCTGTTGCGGCGCAGGGCGCCGGCGTGCACATCGCCCCCAATGTGCGGCGTTGATATTCATCATTCAAATTCGTAGACCTCTACCGCCATATTAAAGTTCGTTTCCGGTTTTCTAAGATCACGACCGCAATGGAGACTCTTGCAATGCTGATCGAAGACGAGTCAGTTCCAGTTCACGATGGCCCGACGCGCCATCCGCTCGTCGTCTTCGGCGATCATCGCTTCTGTGCCGGGGAACGGCTGGACGTGCGGCGGATGAGCGGTCCACACATGCACAGCCAGGTGGAACTCAACTATGTCCTGGACGGCCGTATCACATATTGGTTCGACGGCCGCAGGCTTCAGATCTCGCAAGGGCAGCTCTGCCTTTTCTGGGGAATGATCCCGCACCAAGTCGTCGATATCACCGAGCCGGCGAATTTCGTCTGTCTCTATGTCCCCATGTCCGTGCTGGTCAACCTGCACAGCATGGGTGCCTTTCGCGACGCCGTCTTCCGTGGCGGATTGATAGAGGCATTGAGCGTCAGGGCACACGACCGCGATGTTTTTCTGAAATGGCGCGAAGAGTTGCTGTCGGGCGATCCGGAGCTGGAACAGATCGTCCGTGACGAACTTGTCGCCCGCATACGCCGGATTGCCCGGGAGGGCTGGCAGGACCTGCGGGAACAGGGCTCCGCCATCGAAGCCTCGCGCAACCAGGATCCCGACCGGCTGCCGAGGGTGGAAAAGATGCTGCGCTTCATCGCCGAACGCGCACTCGGCGAGATATCGGCCGTTGATGTCGGATCGGCTGCCGGACTGCATCCCAACTACGCCATGTCGATCTTCAAGAAGACCGTAGGGCTGACCGTCAATCAGGCCATCACCCGCCATCGGCTCGACACGGCGCAGTCGCTGCTGATTTCAAGCGACCTGCCGGTCGCCGCGGTCGCATTCGAATCCGGATTTGGCTCGCTGTCGCGCTTCTACGAAGCCTTCGAAGAGCGCTTTTCCACGACACCCGCCAAATATCGCAGCGGCTTCGGTCTGGTGACGACAAAGGGAGCTTCAGTGGCCTAGCCGCCGCTCAGCGTGCGGCCGCCAGAATGCCGAACACCGAAGCGACGATGGCAAGCGCGATCCGTACATTGTGGATCATGAGCCAGGTGTCGAGCCGTGCGGAGACCTGATCGAGAGGCACCGACCTGGCGGCGAACTGCGCGTTGCTCGGGACGAACCACGCAATGGTAAGAACCAGAACAGCCGCGACGCAGGCGATCGCCCCCAGCCAGAACACGCGCGCTCCTCCCTCGCTCCAGCCAAGCCAGAGAGAGCCGATGAGACCAATGAGGGTCGGGGCGAGCACGAGAGGAATCGCGCGCGCGACGAACTGGCCATTCAGGCTGAACCAATCCAGAAAGTCGGACGCCGGGAGGCTTTTCCAGTAGCCGCCAAGCGTCACGCCGATCGCCAGCATGACGCCGGCGCCACGGGTGGTGTTGGGTCTACGCCACGCAAATGCCCGGAACGGCGACCTTCTGGAACAGATGCGGGGAGGCAACCGCCGAGGATGGATAGGTCGAGAGTTTCTCCCTGAACTGCGGATGCATGAACGCGGCGCGGAAATCCTCCATCGTCTCCCAGACGGCATAGTTGAAATAGGTCGGGCTTTCGCCGATCGCGCGGTGAAGCTGAGTCGAGATGAAGCCGGGTTGTCGCTTCATGAATGCAGCGTCGTCCTGCCATGCCTTGAGAAAAATCTGCTCATCCGCCTTATCGAGCGTGAAGACGTTCACGAGGATGACGGGGGCAGCATCGACCGCGACCTGGTGTTCGATGGGAAATGAGGGGTCCATTGGACGCATGTGCGACATGGCATACTCCGTTCGATATGGTTACATGGTGTCAATCTGGTGTAGCGCATACATAGATAATTGACATTGTGATGTCAAATTGATTACATGGTGACAAATGAACAAAACCGAATTGACCCCCGCTGCAACTGCCTTGACCGATCTGATCCTGGACCTGTTCAGGCTCAACAGCCGCGTGCTCGCTTCCGGCGACAGGCTGGTTGCCCCTCTTGGCCTGACGAGTGCCCGCTGGCAGATCCTTGGGGCGATCACCTCGGCTGGCCGACCGCAGCCGGTCGCATGGTTGGCGCGCGACATGGAAGCCAACCGCCAGAACGTTCAGCGCATCGTCAACGATCTGGAAAAGGAAGGACTCATCGCTTTTGAAGCCAATCCGCACCACCGGCGGGCGCAACTCGTCGTGCTGACCGACAAGGGCAAGCAGACATTCGACGCCGCCATGCGTCTGCAGGCGCCGTGGGCCAACGAACTCTCCGACGGGCTTCGGGTCGAAGATATCGAAACGATGCGCAGGGTCATGGCGGCGATGCGCAGCAAACTGGAAGGAACCGGAGATGAAGAGCACACCTGATCGCTACGGCACGGTCGCAATCTCAATTCACTGGATCAGCGCCATTCTGATCCTGGCTCTGCTCGGCTCCGGTTTCCGGGCCGCCAATGCCATGGATGCCACCACCAAGGCCGGTCTCCTGCGTTTTCATATTCCGGTGGCGATCACCGTTCTGATACTCACCATCTTCCGCATCGTCTGGTGGCGATTCGATCGGAAGCCGCTTCCGGTGAAGGGATCGCCCGCATGGCAGCAGCGCATCGCTCGCTGGGTCCATGTCGCCTTCTACATCGTCATTCTTGGGATGATTGCCAGCGGCATTGGCATGACGGTCCTGAGTGGTGCCGCCCCAGCGGTCTTTAGTGACGCCGGCGCCACGCTGCCGAACTTCACCGACTATCCGCCACGCGCGCCACATGGCCTGGGCGCCTTCTTACTGGTCGGGCTTCTCATTTTTCACGCGGGCGCAGCCCTCTACCACCAGTTCGTTCGCCACGACGGGCTGCTTCGGCGGATGTGGTATGGCGGTTAGTCAGGCCAGTCGGGAATATCCTCAATCCTCGCGTGGCTGCGATCCCGCTTGAAGGCCGGCGATCGATCACCGCCTCATTCGCGACCAGTTCCGTCCTTTGCGATCAATCCGTGGAGAATGACATCCATATGCGCCTCGAAAAACGCCTCGACATCCTGCGGCTTGCGGTCCTCAAAGAGCATCTGCCATACGCATAGCATCATGGTCGCCCCTATCGCGGCATCCGGAATCTTGACTGCCAGGGCGTTGCGGAATTCGCCGGCGGCAACGCCTGCTTCAAGGATATCCCGCGCCGCTTCCTTGAACGGCACAATGAATTCTTCATGATGGCGATCCACCACCTGCGGAAACCGTGATCCCTCCGTGAGGACGAAGCGCAGCATTTCCCGCGTATTCCGATCCATCACGATGCGATCGTAAAGCAGACGAATAAACATCCTGATCCTTTCGGAATAGGATCCGCTCAGGTTTTTTGCATTGGCGCTGATGTCGGAGAACGGGACAGAGATATGGCGGATCATCTCCTCGAACAGCCGCTCCTTCGTGTCGAAGTAGAAATAGATCGTCCCCTTGGTGACGCCGACACGGCTGGCGACATCCTCGACGCGTGTTGCCACGTAGCCGCGCTCGACGAACTCCTCAAACGCCGCCTCGAGGATTTCCTGAGGACGCTGCGCTTTGCGCTGCGCCCGCTGTCCGAGTTGTTTTTTCGCCAACATGCAACCTCCTCGTTTTCTTAGGGAATTATGATATAACAATCTCAATTGTAACGGATTATTTCATTGACTAGTCAGTCAGTCAATAATATTGGACAAGCGCAATCGTTAAAACCCGCGCTCGGGGGATGTATGAATAGATCAGCACCCATCATGGGGTTGCTCGCACTGACGCTGGCCCTATCGTCCTGCGATCAGAAAGACGCGCCCGCCGTACAGACGTCACAAAACGTCCGAACCATCGAAACAACGCTCAGCAAGCCCACCGCACAGACAACCGTCACCGGCGAAGTGAAGGCCCGCATCGAATCGGAACTTTCGTTTCGCGTCAGCGGCAGAATCATCGAGCGTAGTGTCGATGTCGGCGCCAGGGTCAAGGCAGGCGATCTTCTGGCGAAGATCGACGCCGAGGAACAGCAGGCCGACGTCGACGTTGCGACGGCGAGCCTTCAGGCCGCCGAAGCGCAGCTCACCCAGGCGCAACTGGCCGCAACCCGCCAGGAAAGCCTCTTTAAAAACCAGGTCACGACCCGCGCCGCCTATGACTCCGCCAATGAAGCGCTTCTGACCGCCCAGGGATCCGAGGAAGCCGCAAAGGCCCAGCTCGAGACCGCCAAGGACGCGCTTTCCTACACGGAACTGCGCGCCGACGCGGACGGGATCATCACGGCGCGCAACGCCGAGGTCGGTCAAGTGGCGCAGGCGGCGCAATCCGTCTTCACGCTTGCCCATGACGGCCCGCGCGACGCGGTTTTCAATGTCTTCGAATCGCTATTTCTGAAGGAACAGCCCGACAAGCAGGTCGTGGTCACCCTCCTGTCCGGCACACCCAAGCAGGTGACCGCCACGATCAGGGAGATATCGCCGACGATCGATGCCTCGACCGGCACCATCAAGGTCAAGGTCGGACTGGATAACGGCGCGGACTTGCCGCTTGGAGCGGCCGTCTCCGGAACATTCAGCAAGCCTTCGGCGGAAGCCATCCTTCTGCCCTGGAGCGCCATGACATCGGCGAGCGGCCAGCCAGCGGTATGGGTCGTCGACCCAGCGACGAGCGAAGTCTCCTTGCGAAAAATTCAGGTCGCCGAATACGAAACCGGACAATTCGCGGTCAGCGGCGGACTGAAGCCACAGGAAGTCGTCGTCACCGAGGGTGGCAAATTCCTGCGCGCCGGCCAGCGCGTGGCCAGCTCCCAGGAGGCTGCGAAATGAGAAACGCCCTGATTGCAGCATCGCTATTGCTCGCCGCATCGACATTATCGTCCTGTGACAGCAAACCCGCCGAGGCCGAACAGAAAATACGGCCGGTTCTTTCGACCATCATCAAATCGGTGCCGGTCGTCAGCCTGCAACTACCGGGCACGATCGAGCCGAGGATCGAGACGGACCTTGGTTTCCGCGTCCTCGGGCGGGTCATCGCGCGCGACGTCAATGTCGGCGATCTCGTCACCAAGGGGCAAGTGGTCGCCGCCATCGATCCGCTTTCCCTCGAACTTGCCGTCCGCAGCGCCCGCGCCGATCTGTCGAACAGCCAGGCGCAATTGACCAATGCTTCGGCGTCCGAAGAACGCCAGCGCGCGCTTGCCGAATCCAGATCGGGCAGCGAGGCAGCACTTGAAAGCGCCGAGCAGGCGCAGAAATCGGCCGTCGCATCCGTCGCCAAGGCACAAGCCAATCTGGCGAAGGCGGAGGAACAGCTTGGCTATGCCCAGCTGAAGGCGGAATTCGACGGCGTCGTCACCGCAACCTCGGCGGAAGTCGGCCAGGTCGTCTCGGCGGGACAGACCGTCCTCACCGTCGCCCGCCCCGACGTGCGCGAAGCGGTCATCGACATTCCGGAGGCAAGCCTCGACGGGCTGAAGCCGGGATCGCCCTTCGAGATCTCCCTGCAACTCGATCCGACCATCAGGGTCACCGGCATCGTGCGTGAAATCGCCCCTGAATCGGAGGCGACCACGCGGACGAGACGGACAAAGATAACGCTCAGCAATCCGCCGGACGCTTTCCGCCTGGGCTCGATCATCACCGCAAGCGCCGTCATCAACGCCGAGCCTACCGTGTCCCTGCCATCGACCGCCATTCTGATGCAGGACGGCAAGCCGAATGTCTGGGTAATCGACACGGAAAACGCAACGGTATCCCGCAAGCCGGTCACACTGGACAGCTCCTTTACCGATCCTGACCGTGTGCGGATTCTCGATGGCTTGAAGATCGGCGACCATGTCGCGATTGCAGGCGTTCATCATCTGACAGACGGCCAGAAGGTCAAACTTACGCAGGAGAACCAGCTTTGAAGACCTTCAACCTCTCCGACTGGGCACTCGAACATCGTTCGATGGTCTGGTATTTCATGATCGTCTTCATTCTCGCCGGCGTGTTTTCCTACATGGGCCTCGGCCGCGAAGAAGACCCTTCCTTTACCATCAAGACCATGGTCATCCAGGCGCAATGGCCGGGAGCCTCCGCCGAGGAAGTCACCAAGCAGGTGACCGATCGCATCGAGAAGAAGCTGGAGGAGCTCGAGTCCCTCGACTACACCCGCAGTGAAACCGTCGCGGGGCAGACGACCATCTTCGTCGAGCTGCTGCCGACGACAAAAGCCAAGAATGTCGAAAGTACCTGGGTTCGCGTCCGCAACATGATCGCGGATATCAAGGGCGATTTCCCGTCTGGCGTAGTGGGTCCGTTCTTCAACGACCGCTTCGGCGATGTCTACGGCAACATCTTTGCCTTCACCAGCGACGGGCTCACCCAGAGGCAGCTTCGCGACCGCGTCGAAGACGCGCGCGCCAGAATCCTGACCGTTCCGAATATCGGCAAGGTCGATATCATCGGTGCGCAGGACGAAGCCGTCTATCTGGAATTCTCGACCCGCAAGATCGCAGCACTCGGCATCGACCGGTCCGCCATCATCTCGACGCTGCAGGCGCAGAACGCCGTCACCCAATCCGGTTTCGTGGAAGCCGGGCCTGAACGCATCGCGCTCAGGGTCGGCGGCCAGTTCTCCTCGGAAGAGAGCCTGCGGGCGATCAACCTCAGGGTCAACGACCGCTTCTTTCCGCTGACCGACGTCGCGACGATCAAGCGCGGTTATGTCGACCCGCCGTCTTCGCTCTTCCGCGTCAACGGCGAGCCGGCGATCGGTCTTGCCATCGGCATGAAGCAGGGCGCCAACCTGCTCGAATTCGGGAAAGCATTGGAAAAGAAGGTCGACGAGATCGTCGCCGACCTGCCGGTGGGCGTCGATGTTCACCGCGTCTCGGACCAGCCGGCCGTGGTTGACGAAGCCGTCTCCGGCTTCACGCGCGCCCTGTTCGAAGCCATTGCCATCGTGCTTGCAATCAGCTTCATCAGCCTCGGCCTCAGGGCCGGTCTTGTTGTTGCGATCTCCATCCCGCTCGTGCTTGCCATTACCTTCGTGGTCATGGCCTATTCGGGCATTTCGTTGCAGCGCATCTCGCTCGGCGCCCTGATCATCGCGCTCGGTCTGCTGGTCGACGACGCCATGATCGCGGTCGAAATGATGGTGGCGCGCCTGGAGGTCGGCGACGACCTGCGCAAGGCCGCCACCTACGTCTACACCTCGACGGCATTCCCGATGCTCACCGGCACGCTCGTCACCGTCGCCGGCTTCATTCCGATCGGCCTCAACGACAGCGCCGCCGGCGAGTTCACCTTCACCCTCTTCGTCGTGATCGCGGTGTCGTTGCTTGTCTCATGGATCGTGGCGGTTCTTTTCACCCCGTTATTGGGCGTGACGATCCTGCCCAAGACCATGAAGAAGCATCACGAGAAAAAGGGCTGGTTCGCCGCGCTGTTTTCGCGGCTGCTGACGCTGGCGATGCGGTTCCGATGGGCAACCATCGCCCTGACCGTCCTTGCCTTTGCGTTTTCCATCTTCGGCATGGGCTACGTGCAACAGCAGTTCTTCCCGTCATCGGACCGGCCGGAGCTCATCGTCGACTGGAACCTGCCGCACAACAGCTCGATTACCGAAACGAACCGGCAGATGGCCCAGTTCGAACGGGAAAAGCTCGCGAACAACCCAGGCATCGACCACTGGACCACCTATGTCGGACAGGGTGCGCCGCGCTTTATCCTGTCGTTCGACGTTCAGACGCCGGACGTGACCTTCGGCCAGACGGTCATCGTCACAAAGGGGCTGGACGTGCGCGACAAGGTGCGGGCGGAGCTTCAGGACTACCTCAACAAGACCTTCCCAGGCACCGACGCCTTCGTGAAGCTGCTCGACATCGGCCCGCCGGTCGGCAAGCCTGTACAATACAGGATCAGCGGCCCGGACATTCAGAAGGTCCGCGGCATAGCCCAGGATTTTGCCGGCGTCATGGGCAGCAATCCGTCGCTGACCGGCATCATCTTCGACTGGAACGAGCCGGCGCGGGTCGTCAAGATCGATGTTCTCCAGGACAAGGCGCGCCAGCTGGGCGTTTCGTCCGAAGACATCGCGACGGCGCTCAACAGCATCGTTGAAGGATCGAGCACCACCCAGATCCGCGACGACATATACCTGATCGACGTGATCGGGCGTGCCCAGACGGCGGAGCGCGGTTCCATCGAAACGCTCCAGAACCTGCAATTGCCGGCCTCGAACGGAAAAGCGGTTCCCCTATCGGCCGTGGCGACCTTCCGCTACGAGCTGGAACAGCCGACCATCTGGCGTCGTGCGCGCATCCCGACGATCACGATTAAGGCCGGCGTCGTCGGTGCGATCCAGCCGGCAACGGTCGTCAGCCAGCTCGACGCCAAGGTCGAGCAGTTCGAGAAGACATTGCCGGTTGGCTATTCGATCGTCGTCGGTGGCGCCGTCGAGGAAAGCGCCAAGGCACAAGGACCGATCGCCGCCGTTGCACCCATGATGATCTTCATCATGGCGACGATCCTCATGATCCAGCTGCAGAGCTTCAGCCGGCTGTTCCTGGTCTTTGCGGTCGCCCCCACAGCTCTCATCGGCGTGGTCGTCGCGCTGTTGATGAGCAATGCACCGCTTGGCTTCGTTGCGATATTGGGCGTGCTGGCGCTGATCGGCATCCTGATCCGAAACTCGGTCATCCTCGTGGTGCAGATCGAGCATCTGCGAGAAACCGGAGTCAGCGCATGGCATGCGGTGATCGAGGCAACCGAGCACCGCATGCGGCCGATCATGCTGACGGCCGCCGCCGCCACGCTCGCCCTGATCCCCATTTCGCGAGAAGTGTTCTGGGGGCCGATGGCCTACGCCATGATGGGCGGCATCGTCATCGGCACGGCCCTGACGCTGTTGTTCCTCCCCGCCCTTTACGTGGCATGGTTCCGGATACCGCGGGAAGAAGCGGTCAAGGAACCGGAAATATCTGCATAGCCCGAGATAAACAGACCCACGCTGCTCGATAACGCGCGGCGTGGGTCTGTTGCCAGGCTCCAGACCTGTGATGATCGTTCGCGGTGGATAAGCGCAACCAAATAGCGAAAAACTGACTTTACTAATACCGTATTTATTGCAACATTCCCGGCATTCAAAAAACCGTTCGGGATGCGAATATGAAACGAGTTGTTGGAATGCTGATTGCTTTCGCCATGTCGGCCGGCGTGGTCAACGCAGCCTCGTGCGAAAGCAATTTCAAGACGAGCGGAGTGCCGATGGTCACGGCTGTCAGCTACAAGACCTGGCAGGAACTCCCGAAAGCAAAAGCAGCAGTTGTTCTGAAAACGCTTGCCCAGGCCGTTGCAGCAGAGGGCTTTTCCGGCATCGAAATCAACCGGGAGCTTTCGACCATCGACGCTTATCAAGAAACCACCGGATCCGGCAGAGTTCAGACTCTCCGAGTGGTCGCGCGTCAAAAGGGCGCCGGAGTACGCGTCGACGCAATCTTCGATATTCAAGCCGGCCAGGTTACGTCCAACAATGTGGTTCGAACCGGCCTTTGCAATATCGTGAATTCCGTATCACGGTGAAAGCTGGACGTTTCCGCTTCCCATATCTGGCAAAATGCTGAGATGTAAGCGACGCGGAAACGTCGACTGCCTGTTGACGATTTCGCGCCCTACCCGATCGCCGCCCAGACGCCCTTGGTCTGGGTATAGGAATTAAGCGCATCCATGCATTTGTCGCGGCCGTTGCCGCTTTCCTTCCAGCCGCCGAAGGGAAGCTGCATGTCGCCGGTCATATAGCTGTTGATGTAGACCATTCCGGCCTCCACATCGCGCGCGAAACGATGCGCCTTGCCGAGGTCCGAGGTCCAGATGCCGGCGGCAAGGCCGAAGCTGGTGTCATTGGCGATTGCAACCGCCTCCTCGAAGCTATCGAAGGCAATGACACTGGCGACGGGACCGAATATCTCCTCGCGGGCGATGGTCATCTGGTTGTTGACGCCGGCAAAGATCGTCGGCGAAACGAAAGCGCCCTTTTCCAGCCCCGCCGGAATGCCGCCGCCGAGCACGCATTCCGCGCCGGCCTGCTTGCCGATGCCGATATAGTTCAACACCCGCTTCTGCTGGCCGAAATCCACCAGCGGCCCCATGCTGGTGTTCGGGTCCAGCGGATCGCCCAGCCGATAGCCCGTTTCGGCCTTTTCGCGGAAGATGTCGATGAAGTCCTTGAGGATCTTGCGTTCCACCAGAATACGCGAGCCGGCGCAGCAGACCTCGCCCTGGTTCCCGAAAATGCCCATGGCCGCCCAGGAGGCGGCCGCCTCGAGATCGGCGGCGTCGGCCATGATCACATGCGGAGATTTACCGCCGCATTCGGTCGAGACCTTCTTGAGGTTCGACTGGCCGGAATAGACCATCATCAGCTTGCCGATCTCGACCGAGCCGGTGAAGGCGATCTTCTCGACGTCGCGATGAAGCGCAAGCGCCTTGCCGGCCTCCGGCCCGAACCCGTTGACGACGTTGAGCACACCCTCCGGACCTCCCGCTTCGACAAAGAGGCGTGCGAGAAGAATGGCCGACAGCGGCGACTGCTCGGCCGGTTTGAGCACCACCGAATTGCCGGCAGATAGCGCGGGAGCGATCTTCCACGCGGTCATCAGCAATGGGTAGTTCCAGGGCACGATGCACCCGACGACCCCGATTGGCTGGCGCAGCACATAAGAAAGGACATCCGGGGAGGTCGCGCCCACGCTTCCCTGCACCTTGTCGATGCATTCGGCGGTAAAGCGAAAGCAGAGAAGCGCGAGCGGAATATCCACGTTCAGCATCTCGCTGATCGGCTTGCCCATGTCCATGGTGTCGATCAGCGCGAATTCGTCACGATGCGCCTCGATGAGATCGGCAAAGCGCAGCATCACGGCCATACGCTCGCGCGGCGCCTTTCGCGACCAGATACCAGATTTGAAGGCCTTCAGGCCGGATGCCACGGCGCGATCGATATCGGCGGCATCGCCCTCAGCCACTTCGGCAATCACCGCGCCGTTCGCCGGATTGATGCTTTCGAACAGCTTGCCGGATCTTGCCGGCTGGAGCACGCCGTCGATGAACAACCCTCCTTCAAGCTTCAATTTTTCGGCCTTCTGGTGCCAGGTCGCATGGGTGGAAACAGCGGTCATTTTCGTTCTCCTCAAGCCGCAAGTATTTTCTGACAGGTACGCTCGGCAAGCATGATCGTCGGCGCGTTGAGATTACCGGACACCATTTTCGGAATGGCGGAGGCATCGGCGATGCGCAGGCCTTCGAGGCCATGCACCTTCATGGTGACGGGATCGGTGACCGCGAGCCTGTCGATCCCCATCCGGCAGGTGCTGGAGGGATGATAGAGCGTCGTCATGTGCCCACGGACATAGTCAGCAATCTCGGCATCCGTCTCGCATTCCGCGCTCGGGGACAGCTCGTAGTCGATGAGCTCTCTTATCGGCGATTGCGCCAGGATATCGCGGTTGATCCTCACCCCGGCGACCATCGTCGCAAGATCGGTCCCGTCAGGATCAGAGACGAAGTATTTCGGATCGATCGCCGGATGCTCCGTAGGGTCCGCCGAGCGCAGCCTGATCTCGCCCCGGCTGTTCGGCCGCTGGAGAACGCAATGGGCGGTGATGCCGGAACGACCGCCAAGGAAACGGGCATAGTCGCGATGCGGGCTGATGGCGCCGTAAAGCTGAAGATCGGGCTCGACGCCTTCCCGGCTGCAAACGTGAGCACCCGCCGCCACCCAAGGCGAAGTGCGGATGCCGCTCCGGTGGTCACGCCATTCCGCAAAACTGTCTTCGAGGATTTCCTCTGTCCACGCCCCGATCCCCATCGGCTCCCGGGTATAGAATGATATCGGGATATTGAGGTGATCCTGCAGATCCTTGCCGACACCGGGGAGATCGTGAACCGGCATGATACCTGCCGTTTCCAGCTCCGTGGCCGGGCCGATGCCGGACAGCATCATGATCTGGCACGTCCCGATGGCACCAGCCGCCATGACGACCTCGCTTGCCGCATAGGATGTCTCCGGAATGCCGTTGACCAGGTAATTCACGCCGACGACCCGGCCCTTTTCGATGATGAGACCGGTGACGAGAACACCCTTCTTCAGAGTCAGGTTCGGCCGGTCGAGTATGGGGCGCAGATAGGCCTTGCCAGTCCCCCATCGTTCGCCATTGCGGATCGTGAACTGGAAGAAACCGGCACCTTCCTGGCTCTCCCCATTGAAGTCCAAGTTGAAGGTAAAACCCGCCGCCTGGGCGGCGTCGAGCCAGAGACGCTCATGCATGTCGACATAGGGCACGTTGGCGACATGAAGCGGCCCATCATTGCCGTGATAGGGACTGGCCTGGAAATCGGCATTGCTCTCGGCAGCTAAGAAGGCGGGAAATACGTCCTTCCAGCCCCAACCGGTGCAGCCCATCCCCTGCCAGGCGTCATAGTCCGACGGCAGACCGCGAATGTAGATCATGGCGTTGAGCGCGCCGGATCCGCCGACCATTTTTCCGCGCGGCCAGAAGATGCGACGCCCACGGCAGCCGGGCTGCGGCTCTGTATAGTAGCCCCAGTCGGCGCCCGTGTTGAACATCGTCACCCAGTCGGACGGAATATCGGAGGCGACAGGCGCATCCCGCCCCGCCTCCAGCACCAGAACCTTTCGCTTCGCATCCGCGCTCAGGCGGTGGGCAGCCACGCAGCCGGCGGAGCCTGCACCGATAATGATCGTATCGAACATCATCCCATTCTTTCGTTCGAAATCGGCAAAGAGCCATACGTCGCCCTGTGCCGGCGAGCGAGGCGCCGCCGGCACTGTGGAACTGTCGAAATCAGGCTTTCGCCGATGCCTCGAGCGCCGTTACCAGCGTCACAGGCCCATCCAGGATCGGGCTCGCGATGGCGAAAAACACACCCACCGCATCCGAACCGTTGTGGCGATCCATGGCGGCGCGATCCGTGAAGCGTTCATAGGTGGTGAACAGGCACGGATCGTCCTCGCTCTGGGAAATGAAGAAGCCGATTGTTTCCGGCTCATTCATGGCCACATGCGAGGCGACCGCCATCAAGGCGTCGCGCATGACCGCCTCCTCCCCGGCCTTGACCCGGATGATCGCGCTGATGGTGTGCATCAGAACGACCTCCAGTCGCCGTCGGCCTCAAACGCGCTGGCCGCACGATAGATCGTGCTCTCATCGTAGTCCTTGGCGATCAGCATCAGGCCAACGGGCAACCCATCCACGAGACCGCAAGGCAGGGACATGGCCGGATGGCCCGTAACGTCGAAGGGGCTTGTGGATGCAGTCATCTCGAAGGCGCGTTCGATAATTTCGGACAGCGGCGCATCCTTCTCGGGCAATTTCGTTGCCACGCAAGGCAGAGTCGGCATCAGCAGCAGATCATATTCACCGAAGACCGCGTCATAGGCAGCCTTCGCCGCGATGGCTATGTTGCGGGACTTGGCATAGTAGCGCCCGCGATAGTGGGTAAGGCCCCACTGACCGACTAGCATGCAAAGCTTGAGGGTCTTCGACAGATCGTCGGCCCGGTTCCGCCAGGAGGAATGCGCGTCCAGCAGGCCGACATCATAGAGCCCCTTCCAGTTGAAGCCCATGCCGTTGCCATGCATCATCTGCACCATGAAGCCTTCCAGCGTGATCGGATTCCAAGCCGCAAGCGCATTGAGATGATCCGGAATCGAGACCTCGGAGATTTCGGCGCCGAGGCCAGCCAGACGCTCAGCGCCCGCCCGCACCTTGTCGGCAACCGCCTCTTGCATGTTCGACACGGCAAAGCCTTCCTTCAGCAGGCCGATCTTCAAGCCCCTGACGCCCTTGCCGAGCGCCTCGGTATAGGACGAAACCTTCGGCGCATATTGGCGCGGATCGAAACCATCGGCACCGGCAAGCACTTCCAGCAGCAGAGCATTGTCGGCCACGGTCGCAGTCATCGGCCCGGTGTGGTCGATGGTCGACTCGATCGGCATGACGCCGGTATAGGGCACGAGACCATGCGTGGCCTTCATGCCGTAGATGCCGCAATAGGAGGAAGGAATCCGGATCGAGCCGCCCTGATCACCGCCGATCGCCATGTCCACTTCGCCGGCCGCCACCAGTGCGGCGCTGCCGGAGGAGGAACCGCCCGCCGAATAGCCCATGCGGTGCGGGTTATGAACCGGGCCGGGATCCGAGGTGTGGCTGCCGCCGGAGAGGCAAAAATGCTCGCAGACCGCCTTGCCGACGATGGTCGCGCCGGCGTCGAGCAGGCGCGTAACGATCGTCGCGTCGGCGGCCGGCACGAAGCCTTCGAGCGTCGTCGACCCGTTCATCATCGGAACACCGGCAAGCGCGACATTGTCCTTGAGGGCGACGGTTCGTCCCTTGAGCTTGCCCTCGGACGCGCCCTTTACCTCGCTCTTGTAGGCCCAGGCTCCATATTTGTTTTCCTCGAGGCCCGGCTTGTAGCCCGGAGTGCGCGGATATTTGGCCGGTGGCAGGGGATTGGGCAGCGCGTCGACGACATCATAAGCATCGAACATGCCGCCCATCAGCGACTGATAGCTGGCGGCTTCCTCGGCGGACATGTTCATGTGCAGGCTGGAGGCCAGCTCGACGACATCGGCAACGGTTGGGCGGGTAATGGACATGAGTCATCCTTTCTTGTGAAGACAAGCGTTTTGAGATCGGATTTTCGGTGAAAACGGAGCCGGGACGGCTCCGGTGAACTAGACGGGGGCCATGCCTACCTCCCCGGACAGGATGGCATCCCGATCCACTTCACCGGTGATGCGTCCCTTCTGGATATGCAGGATCCGGTCGGACAGCGACGTGATGAATTCGAGGTTCTGCTCGACGACGATCAGCGACAGTCTCCAGCGGCCCTTCAGCGCAATCAGCGTCTCGATGATCTCCTCGATGATCGACGGCTGAATACCTTCTGTCGGCTCATCGAGAAGGATGAGCCTCGGCTTGGTGCACAGGCAACGGGCAAGGGCCAAGAGCTGCTGTTCGCCGCCGGAAAGTGCCCCGCCGCGACGGTCGAGCAAGCGCACGAGACGCGGGAAATCCTGAAGAACGGTATCGATGATCGATCGATCTTCCTTCCGGGCCGCCACGAGCCCCATCCGCAGGTTTTCGTAGACGGAAAGCTCCGGAAAGATTTCGCGCCCCTGCGGCACCAGCCCCATGCCGAGCCTCGACCGCTCGAAGGGTTTCATCCCCGTCACGTTGCGGCCGGCGAACTCCACCGTGCCGGCCGTTGCCGGCAGATGCCCCATGAGAGTACGCATGAGCGTCGTCTTGCCCATGCCGTTATGGCCGAGGATGCCGAGATACTCGCCCTCCTCCATCGCCATATCCACGCCTGCAAGGATCGGAATCCGCCCGTAGCCGGATCGCAGGTCCTTCACGCCCAGAAGCTGTGTCATGCGACCACCTTCTTTCCGAGGTAGATGTCCCGAACCCTCTGATCGGCAAGCACGCGGTCGATCGTGTCCTCCACCAGCACCTTGCCCTGGTGAAAGACCGTGACCTTCTTGGCGATCAGCTTGATAAACGCCATGTCGTGCTCGACGACGATAATGGCGCGTGACTGGTTGATGTCGCGGATGATCTCCGCAGTTCTGAGCGTCTCCTCGTCGGTCATGCCGGCAGCGGGCTCGTCGAGCAGGATGAGGTCCGGTTCGGCGGCAAGCACCATGCCGATCTCGACCCATTGGCGCTGGCCGTGGGACAGCGTCGCGACGACCCTGTCGGCAAAATCGCTCAACCGGATCAGGGAAAGCACGCTCTCCACCATGGGTGCGAGCCCCCTGGGCGTCGCCTTGCGGCGAGCCGCCATCCAGATATTTTCGCGGACACTCAGCCCGTTGAAGACGCTCGGGACCTGCGTCTTGATGCCGATCCCCATGCGGGCGATCTCATGCGGGAGCTTTCCCGCGATCGGCTGCCCCCGGAAGGCAATCGTCCCCGATGTCGGCGTCTGCTGGCCGGTGAGCGACTTGAAAAAGGTGCTCTTTCCGGCGCCGTTCGGGCCGATCAGGCAGCGTAGTTCCATCTCCTCCAGCGTGAAATTGATGTCGTCATTGGCGACGACGCCGCCGAAGCGCATGGTCAGCTGTTCTGTCTTGAGAAGTAAAGTGGGCTCAGGCATGTCACTTGGCTCCCACGGGCTGGACGGAGGGTTCCTGCGCCGGATTGGCCGATCTCGGTTCGATCTTCGGGACGAGCCGCAGCAGAAGATCGCGGACGGTCGGCACCAATCCCTTGGGCAGCAGCAGCACGAAGAAAATGAGAACGGCGCCCAGGACGAGGTTCGAATTCAGCGTCTGTTGCGAGCCGATGGCGGCGACCGCATATTCGATCAATATGCAGCCGATGATCGGGCCAAGCAGCGTGCCAAGACCACCGATGGTGATCCAGATGATGATCTCGGCCGACAACGACAGGCTGAAGATCGTCGGGCCGACGAAAGCGCCCCAATTGACATAGAGGGCGCCAGCCAATCCGGCGATCGCACCGCCGATCACGAAGGTCACCAGTTTGATCAGCCGAGGGTCATATCCCAGCAGAGAAGCTCGCACCTCGTTTTCCCGGACAGCGACCACGACGCGGCCGAAGGGGCTTGCCAGAATGAGGCGGAGCAGGAGGTAGACGGCAATGAGCGCACCGCCGGTCACCCACCATGATTGCTCCGGCGACAGCGGGGTCGAGGGATCGAAAGGCATGTTGAAGGTCGGCACCGCCGGAATACCGTTGAAGCCGCCCAACATCGCCGTGCCGATGTGATATTCGTCCCCCGAGGTCGAGTTAATGACATTGAACAGGATCAGGGTCACCGTCAGGGTGATGACCCCGAGATAGACATCGGAGATTCGCCCGTAGAAAACAAAGTAACCAAGCAGCGCCGAAAACACCGCCGGGATGAACAGGGCCAGCATGATGCCTTGCGTGGAATCCTGGAAATTGATAGCGGAAATTGCATAGACGTAGCCGCCCAGGCCGAAGAAGGCCGTCTGTCCGAAAGACAGGATGCCGCCGAAACCCCAGATGAAGGCAAGGCTCAGCGACAGCACCGCCATGGCGGCAAACAGCGTGAATTGCATCAACGTGAAGAGTTCGAGCTGGCCGGGTGCAATGACGACGGCGATGATGGCGACGAGAACGGCCAGGCTCTGGGCAATCAGGCGAAGACGTGGCGTCATCACAGGTTCCCCTTGAAAAAGCGCCCGGAAATGCCCTGTGGCAACAGCCGGATCAGGACGATGGCGGCGGTGAAGACGATGACCTCGCCATAGACGGGAGTGGTGAGATAGGCACCGATCTGATTGATGCTGCCGAACAGGGTCGCCGCCGAAAGCGTCCCGGACAGAATGGCCGCGCCGCCGCCGACAACCGTGATGAAGGCCTTGGCGACATAGGCACCGCCCATGACCGGCGTGACGCCCGATACCGGCGCCAGCAGGCCGCCGGCCAAGCCGGTAATGGCAGCGCCGGCCGCAAAGGTCGTCATGTAGACACGAGCCGGGTTGACGCCGAGCGTGTTGGCCATGGCCGGGTTCTGCATGGTGGCGCGCGCAATCAGGCCGAACCTGGTGTAGCGCATGACGGCGTAGACCAACGCCATCATGATGATGGCCATCGCCAGCAGGAACAGCGTGTAATAGCTCGACCGGTAGGCGCCGATGGAGAAGCCACCAAGCGGGGTCGGCACGCCCTGGATGGTGTTGCCGAAGATCGTCGTGACGATGCCAATGATCAGCAGGCTCAATCCCCAGGTCGCCAGCATGGAATCGACCAGCCGTCCGTAGAGGAAGCGGATCAGGCAGCGCTCGACGACAAGCCCAACCAACCCGACGAACAGCGGCGCAACGACCAGCATGGCGATCCAGATGTTGACGCCCGCATTGGCGGAAATAACCGTGGCATAGGCGCCGAGCATGATGAATTCGCCATGCGCCAGATTGATGATCTTCATCATCCCGAAGATGATCGCCAATCCCAGGCATAGGAGGAACAGGGAGGCCGTGCCGTTGATGACGTCGAGCGCCACTATGATGTAGATATCCAAAATCGAGCTCCTTTCTCGCGAAAACTGCGGATTGCCCAGGCTTTGCCGCGCAATCCGCCGGCGGGCTTTAGAAGCTGATGACGTATTGCTTGTTGTCGGCCGGGTTCTTCACCAGATCGCAGACGCTGGCGGTGTCGAGCGGCTTGACGTCCGGAAAGCTCTCGAGAACGCTCCACTTGCGATCCTTGACCTCTGCGAGGAAGGCGTTGCGCGTGGTGTGATGGGTCGCGTGATCGAGGGTGGCTGTGCCGGTCGGCCCCGCAAAGGAGAGACCCGATTCTAGCGCATCGACGACCTTGGCGCGGTCGATGCTGCCGGCCTTGCGCACGCCTTCCGCCCAGAGCTGCGCCCCTTCATAGGTGGCCGCGGCAAGCTCGCTGATATAGGGCGTATCCGGATGGGCCTTCTTGATCTTCTCGACGAAGCTTTTGCTCGCGGGCGTATCGAGTTCCTCGAAATAACCGTAGGCGCCTAGGATGTTCTCGCTTTCTGCCGCATCCAGCGTCGTCGGCTCGTTGACGAGGCCGAAGGTGGTGGAAGCGATCGGGATCTGTCCCTTCATTCCGGCCGAGGTCCACTGCCGATAAAAGGCGGTGTGGTTGCCGCCGACGAGAGCCGACAGAATGAGATCGGGCTTGGCCGCCTGGATCTTGGAAATGGTCGGGCCGAAATTGGTGACATCCAGCGGGAAGAAGTCGATCGAAGCGACCTCGCCGCCATTGTCCTTGACATATTTGGTCATCCACTTCGCAGTGATCTGACCGTAATTATAGTCGGCGGCGATGATGTAGGCCTTCTTGCCGGCCTTCTTCATGGCTGCAGGAACCAGCTTTTCGACCGTCTGCGCCGGCGTCGTTCCCGTGCAGAACGTATTGCGATCGCAGACGCCGCCTTCGTAAAGCACGTTGTAGAAATACAGCACCTTGAAGCGATCGAAAGTCGGGCGCACGGCCTCGCGCGACGCCGATGTGATGCCGCCGTGAACAACGGCAACCTTGTCCTTCAAGGCCAGCTGCTGTGCATATTGCGAATACATCTGAATGTTCGATTGCGTGTCGTAATGCACGATCTTGACCGGCCGGCCAATAAGGCCGCCTGCCGCATTGATCTCATCGGCCGCCAGTTGCAGCGCATGCACCATCGGCACGCCGGATGCCGCGATCGGGCCGGACTGATCGTGCAGGCTGCCGATCAGAATGGGGTTGTCCGCGCCAAGAGCCGAATGACGGAGAATCATAGGGGTGGTTAGGAGCGTGGCGGAGGCGAGCGCGGAGCGATGCAGGAAGCGGCGGCGAGACAGGTGCATTGAAGAGTTCCCCTTGTTGCTTATGGCGGGGATACTTAAATCCGCAATATTTGAAAAATCAAGTTATTTTATGCGCTGGTGAGAATTCTGAAATCGTAGCCGTCCAGGCGCGCGACATGCACGGGATGGCGCCCGCCGACCACAGCCTGGGGATCGCTGCCGCGAGCGGTGCGTTGCTGCAGGATGCGGCCATAGAGGCGCCCGAGCTGTCTGGTGTCGAAGCCGCCGGCTTCTTCGACAAGGGCCGCCAGGGAATAGATGCCTTCGTAGCAGGATTGTCCGAAGGCATTGGCAGGCGGCGGATTTTCGCCGTAGGCCATATGATAGCGCTCCAGGAAAGCGCCGTTGTTGCGAGACCGGATCGATGAAAAATAGGCCGAACTGGCGTAGAGATTTTCCGTCTCGTGCGGCGTAAGGCCATAGACGATCGTCTCGTCGATCGCCGAGGTAAAGCGCAGGACGCTGGAACTCAGTCCCGCCGCGCAAAAGGCCCGGTTGAATTCAATCGCGTCGGAGCCGAGGAAATACGGTAGGACAACATCCGCGCGCGTCGTCTTGATGCGATCGAGGATTTCATCATAGTCGAGCACGCCGACAGGAACGAACCCCTCCCCCGTGACAATGCCGCCGACGCGATGGATAAGTTTGCGCGCGATGGACAGGCTCGAGCGCGGCCAGACATAATCATTGCCGCAGAGAAAATAGCGGCGAGCGCCCGTCTTTTCCGAAAGCCAATTGATCGCCGGCGCCAGAAGCTCGTCGGCCGTCTCTCCGGTGGTCATGACCTGCCGCTCCGGCGCAAAGCCTTCGAATTGCGGAGTATAGACGAATGGCACCGTGTCATTGGTTGCGGCGGCAACGGCTTCGCGCGCATAGCTCGGCAGCATGCCGATGATTCCGTGAACGCCATCGAAGCGGATCGCGTGCGCCGCCGCGCGGCCGGCGGTCTCGCTCGTCGGCCCGGCATCGATGACCGAAAGCTCGACAGGCCGGCGCAAGATCCCGCTTGCACGGTTGATCTCGTCAACCGCCAGACGACCGCAAGCCTCGGCTGACGGCGCCCATAGTCCCGCCGAACCACTTTGAGGAGTAAGCAGACCAAGCCGAATCGTGAACAAGACCGTTGCCTTCCATCTTCTTCGCTTCGCCAGGGAGTAAAGAAAGCAGGAAATGTGCCAATCGTTCCCGGCAGGCCTTTTGCACTTCCCGGGCGGCCATGGACCGCCGCAAGCCGCCAGATTCAGCCCCTTGAGAGGCGCCGGCGGCGATTATGCACAAAAAATGACAGGGCCGGATGCTCAGTCGTTAAGCATATTAGCGCAATCGCCGGCTTGATCATTTGAGTTTGAAAATTTATATGGAAAGGAAAATATTGAAAATGAATATATGCACGCGAGGACCAACCAAGTGCAACTGACGCGCCTCATTTGCGGCGTCAACCGCAAGCTCGAGCAGGCCATGGAGGCGCATCTGAGACCGGTTGGCCTGTCCATAGAACAATATAGGGTCTTGGAAGCGCTCGACGAACATGACGGCATGTCGATGGGAGAGCTGGCAACCAGGGTTTTCGTCGATTCACCGACTCTGACCAAGATCATCGACAAGATGGTCGCGTCTTCCGACGTCTATCGCGCTCCGGACGCCAAGGATCGGCGCAAGGTCCTTATTTTTCGCTCGAACAAGGGCAAGGACATTTTCCTGACACTGCAGGGCCTCAGCACGAAGGCGCAGCAAGATGTCATGAACATACTCGGCCACAAGGAAGCGGCCGATCTTTCGAATCTGCTTTCCGAGGTTTTTCAGAAGCTGGATCAGTAAGCAATGAGTTACTTTCGCTAAGAGCCCAAGGATATCGGGGTGCTCGGAACTGGAATTTTCCGGATGGCGTTCCACATCCAAGATAACGCGGCATCACCATAAATAGTTTTCAAGCTCTGCCCATTGACAGATAGCCGCCCCGCGGCAATCATTCGTATACAAACGAAGGGCGATTAAGACCCTTGGGAACAGAGCGATGACTATCTTGACAAAGCGCGGCGGCGACTGCTCGGTTTCGCATGGCTTCCTGCCATTTCGGGAGATGACGATCCATTCCATCGCGCTTGGGACGGGAAGGGAGACGTGGTGAAGACTCGTCCGATCGCCCTTGATGTCAATGGGCGCCACCACACGCTCGACCTGTCCCCAGAAACCCCTCTTCTCTATATCCTGCGTAACGATCTCGGTCTCAACGGGCCGAAATTCGGATGCGGCCTCGGCGAATGCGGCGCCTGTGCGGTGTTGATCGGCAAACGCGCCGTGCGTGCCTGCACGATATCGGTCGCTGCTGCCGAAGGACGCGCAATCGTCACGCTTGAGGGTCTTGGCACGAAGGATAGGCTGCATCCGGTGCAGCAGGCCTTCATTGAAAAGCAAGCCGCACAATGCGGCTATTGCCTGAACGGCATGATCATCGCGACGACAGCGCTGCTTCTTCGTAACGCGCAGCCGGACGAGACCGCCATTCGCGCAGCCCTCAGCCGCCATCTCTGTCGTTGTGGCACGCATATCGAGATCCTCGCTGCCGCCCGTCGCGCCAGCGAGCTGATGGCCGCCCTTCCCTCCTCGACAATCGCGGAGGATGCGCCATGACCGCACCGCAGGAGACACCCCGCGCCCGCTATCTCGAGGCCACTGAAATCCTGCTGGTGGTCAAGCCTGGGAACACGCTCCAGCCCGACATCTTCCTTGCCCTTCATCCCGATGGAACCGCCAGCGCCTTCAATGGCCATGTCGATCTCGGCACCGGCATCCGGACGGCTTTGGCGCAAATCGTCGCCGAGGAGCTCGATCTGCCTTTCGAACGGGTCCGCATGGTGCTCGGCAGCACGACGGCGGCACCCGATCAGGGGGCGACGATCGCCAGCGAAACCATTCAGGTGACGGCGATCCCGCTGCGCCAGGCCGCGGCAACCGCGCGGCGCTGGCTGCTCGAACAGGCGGCTCTTCGCCATGGCGTCACGCCACAGACGCTCTCGATCGAAGAAGGCATCATTCACCCGGATGCATCGGCCAACTGGTCGGTCACCTTCGGAGAGTTGATCGCCGGACGCCACGAGCGGATCACCATCGACGTCACCGCACCAATAAAGTCCGCGGAGAACTACCGGATCGTCGGCAAGCCACAGCCGCGCAACGACATCGCTGCCAAGGCGACGGGGCAATGGACCTATGTGCATGATGTCCGCGTGCCGGACATGCTGCATGGCCGCGTCGTCCGCCCGCCCTATGTCGGCTTCGACCATGGCCCGCATGTCGGCCATAGCCTGATCTCCGTCAATGACGCTTCTATCGCCGACATCCCCGGCCTGATCGGGGTGGTGGCAATCGGTGATTTCGTCGGCATCGTCGCCACGCGCGAGGAGAACGCCGCCGAGGCCGCCCGCCGGCTTGAGGTCATGTGGCGCGATCCGCCGCTTCTGCCCGACCTCAACAATCCGGAACAGGCGCTACGCGACAACCCGGCCAAGAAACGTATTCTTGCCGATCAGGGCGATGTCGAGCGCGCGCTCGAGGGCGCGTCGCCGCGTTTCGACCGCAGCTACATCTGGCCCTATCAGATGCATGGTTCCATCGGCCCATCCTGTGCCGTTGCCGATTGGCACCCGGAACGGCTGGTCGTCTGGTCGGGAACGCAAAACCCCTATCCGATGCGCCGCGATCTGGCGCTTCTTCTCGATATGCCGGAAGAGGCAGTCCTCGTCGAGCGGCTGGAGGCCGCCGGCTGCTACGGGCGCAATTGCGCCGACGACGTAACAGCCGACGCCGCCCTTTTGTCGCGCGCCGTTGGCCGGCCGGTACGCGTGCAGCTCACCCGCGAACAGGAGCATGGCTGGGAGCCGAAGGGCGCCGCCCAGGTAATCGACGTGCGCGGCGGGCTCGACCTCGAAGGCGGGCCGGCGGCCTATGATTTCGAGACGCGCTATCCGTCGAACCTGTCGCCGACGCTTGCCCTGATCTTGACCGGCAAGGCATCGAACGTCACGGCAACGTCGGATATGGGCGATCGAACAGCGATACCGCCCTATGCCTTCAGCAATATGCGTATCGCCGTGCATGACATGCCGCCGATCGCACGAGCCTCATGGTTTCGCGGCGTCTCGGCCATGCCGAACAGCTTTGCGCATGAAAGCTACATCGACGAACTCGCCTTTGCGGCCAAGGTGGACCCGGTCGAATACCGGCTGCGCTACCTGAAGGATCCAAGAGCAATCGAGCTGGTCCATGCGGTCACCGAACGCGCCGGCTGGGCGCCGCGCACTGAGCCGGGAACGATGGGCGGCGAAGGCGACCTGCTTTATGGCCGGGGCTTTGCCTATGCGCTCTATGTCCATGGCAAGTTCCCGGGAACGCCAGCCGCCTGGTCGGCCTGGGTCGCCGACGTCGCCGTCAACCGCAAGACTGGCGAGATCGCGGTCACGCGCGTAACGGTCGGCCAGGATTCCGGCATGATGATCAATCCGGACGGCGTGCGTCACCAGATCCACGGCAATGTCATCCAGTCCACCAGCCGCGTGCTGAAGGAGAAGGTGGATTTCTCCAGCACCGCCGTCGAGAGTGCCGAGTGGGGTGGCTACCCGATCATCACCTTCCCGGAAGTGCCTGAGATCGATGTGCTGATGCTGTTGCGCCAGGACGAAGAGCCACGCGGCGCCGGCGAATCCGCCTCGGTGCCGTCGGCTGCCGCCATCGTCAACGCCGTCTTCGACGCCACCGGCATCCGGTTCCGTGAACTGCCGCTGACACCGGAGCGCGTGCTCGCCGCCCTTGGCGAAACAAGCCCGGCGCTCGCTCTGCCGGCACCGGTCAAGAAGCCATGGTGGCGGCGCGGATCGATGTTCACAGGCCTAGGCGGTATCGTCGCGGGCCTGCTTGCCGGCGGCATTCTCGCCGCCTCGCCCTGGCGCGGTGCCTATCCCGAAATCACGCCGCCGGATCCCGGCACCTACAGCGCCGCCACGATCAAGCGTGGGCGGCTGGCAGCGGCGATCGGCGCCTGCAATGTCTGTCACACCGGAGCGGATGGAACGCCCTTTGCCGGCGGCCGCGCTTTCGACACGCCATTCGGCGTGGTCCATGCCACCAATATTACCCCCGACGCCGAAAACGGCATCGGCGCCTGGTCCTATCCAGCCTTCGAGCGCGCGATGCGCCAGGGCGTGCGCCGGGATGGAAAACATCTTTATCCGGTCCATCCCTACCCCTCATTTTCCGGTGCGACAGATGCGGATCTTCAGGCGCTCTATGCCTTCCTGATGACGCAGGCGCCTTCCACTGCAAAGACGACGAACAACGCCTTACGCTTCCCCTTCAACATCCGGCCGTTGCTGGCCGGCTGGAACATGCTTTTTGCAGGCGGACGGACGGTGCCGGCGGATGCAACGAAGGGTGAAGCCTGGAACCGCGGCGCCTATCTCGTCGAGACGCTCGGCCATTGTGGCGCCTGCCACACACCGCGCAATGCTCTTGGTGCGGAAAAGAAGGGCGACTTTCATCTCGCGGGCGGTGTCGCGGAGGGCTGGGATGCGCCGGCGCTGAATGGCGCGGGTCTTGCTCCCGTCGGCTGGAGCCAAACCGCTCTCTACGACTATCTGCGCACCGGCACCGCCAAGGGCCATGGCAGCGCCGGCGGGCCGATGGGCGCGGTCGTCAAGGCGCTCGCTCCTCTTCCGGACAGCGATATCCAGGCCATGGCGACGTATCTGGCAGGCTTCTCGGGGCAGACGGAAGAGGGTGCTACGGCACAACAGACGACCGCACTCGCCAACACGAAGGCGGCGGAGGCCACGGCCGCACGGATCGCGCCGGTGGGGGCAAGGCTGTTCGAGGGTGCCTGTTCAGCCTGCCATACCGAGACTTCGCCGCTCGGATCGCTCACCTTCAACAGCAACTTGCATGCTGACCGTCCCGACAATGTCCTGCTGACGATGATGCACGGGGCGGAAGCGCCGGCGCTGTTCGCCCAGAAGGCGGGCGCGGATGCCGCCGAGATCATGTCGATGCCGGCTTATGGCGAAGCCTTAAGCGATCGCCAGCTCACCGACCTCGCGGCCTATCTGCGCGCCCGCTTCGCTCCCGACAAGCCCGCATGGCAGGAACTTGGCGCTGCGATCGAACGCACTCGCGCCGTCCATCCGATGGATTGATAGCTTAACCGACGAAAGCACGCTCGATGACGAAGGTCGCTGGGGCATTGTTGGCGCCTTCAATGAGACCGAAGGATTCCAGAACAGCCTTGGTATCCTTCAACATCGCCGCCGAGCCGCAGATCATGCCGCGGTCTTCGTCCGGATTGATGCGCGGCAGGCCCGTCTCTTCGAAGAATTTACCGCTGGTCAGGAGGTCGGTGATCCGGCCCATGCGCGGAAAGGCTTCGCGCGTCGTCGTCGTATGCAGGCGCAGCCGTTCGCCAACGAGCTCGCCGATCAACGGATCGTCCTTCAGCGTCTCGACCATTTCCGTGATGTAGGTGAGCTCTTCCACGTCCCGGCAGGTCTGAACGAGGACGATTTCCTCGAATTTCTCGTAGGTCTCCGGATCGCGGATCAGGCTTGCGAAGGGTGCGACGCCGGTGCCGGTCGACAGAAGATAGAGCCGCTTGCCTGGGATCAGCGCATCGAGCACCAGTGTGCCGGTCGGCTTCTTGCGCATCAGCACGGTGTCGCCCGGCACGATTTTCTGCAGGTGCTCCGTCAACGGGCCACCCGGAACCTTGATGGAATAGAATTCGATCTCCTCGTCCCAGAAGGGGCTAGCGATCGAATAGGCGCGAAAGACGGGCTTTTCCGCATTCGGAAGGCCGATCATGATAAACTCGCCGGAACGGAAGCGGAATTCCGCAGGCCGCGTGATGCGGAACTTGAACAGCCGGTCGGTGAAATGCCGCACCTCGGTCACCGTCTGGACAAAGACATTGGCGGGGATTGGAAAGGCCGGTGCAGTACCTGCCTGTTGACCGCCATTGATGACTGCTTCTTCCGTTGACAAGCTCATCCGTCTTCCCTCGCCTTGGTCGCTCATATTCATTTGTACACGAATGAATTTCGCTGTGCAATCCATTCCTTCTGCCAACAACATGATGTTCTGGTCGTCGCCGAAGGCAGGGGAGTGGGAACGAGGGCTTCGGACGAACTGATCAGCAGATCTTCTGCAGCAATTCGAGGAACATCATCCGCTCGCCGGAGGTGAGCGGCGCCAATGTCCCCTCAGTCGCCACAAGCGCTGCACCAACATTCGCGGCGATGACGGCGAGACCCTCTTCCGTTAGCGACAGGACGACCCGGCGCCCATCATTTCGGTCCGGCGCGGTTGCGACGAAGCCACGCTTCACCAGGCGATCCACCACTCCTTTGATGGTCGCGACGTCCATCGCCGTTTCGCGTCCGAGCTGATTCTGCGAGCAGGGCTGGATTTCCTTGAGCTTCGAAAGCGCCGACCATTGCGTCGTCGTCAACTTGTCGCCGATGGCATTGGCGAAGATCGCCACATGCCGCTGGTTGGCCTGCCGGAGGAAGAACCCGACTTGCCGATCGACATGATAGTCGGGCGCGGCGGCTTGTCTGTCTTCACGCGATTTCTGCATTTGTCCCGCCCCGGTTCCGCGCATATGGTTGCGACGTCGATAAGCTGTTCTAGATTCAAAAGATTAGAGCGCCATTGCTCGATGATGTAAACGCTCAAGGTTCCAAGCGTCTAGTTTGAAGTCAGCATTTGTCAACGCCGCAGCCTCGCTAAGAACCGGACCGGCCGAAGGCAGAGACAGCATTTTTATCCGACCTCTCCGCCCTCGCTTGACAGGACCGATAGACGGGCTGATACTCATTCGCATACAAATGAAAAATGGGAACGACGCCGGTTATATATCCGTCCATGGGCTGATGGCAGCACCACCGGACGAGCGGCCGTGCTAAAGATGGAGAGTGCCATGGTCAAGCAACGCGTGGAAAGCGTCGCGAACGGCAAGATACGCTGCGATGCCTGTCCCGTCATGTGCTACATCTCCGATGGCCGCTCCGGCGCCTGCGATCGCTATGCCAATGTCGGCGGCGAGCTGATCCGCGTCGATCCGCTGACGATCATCGAGAACACCATTTCCGAGGGCGGCAATGTCGTGCCGTTCCTCGCCCAGCCGGACGAGAGCGAATGGGACGGCGACATCGTCCACGCCACCAGACGCTTTGTCACCGCCGTTGGCGCCGGAACGACCTATCCCGATTACAAGCCAGCCCCCTTCATCGTCTCGCAGAAGGAAAACGGCATCGACATGGTGACCGTCGTCACCGAAGGCATCTTCAGCTATTGCGGCGCCAAGGTGAAGATCGACACCGACCGCTTTCTCGGCCCTGAAACGGCGACTGTGCTGGTCGACGGCGAGGCCATCGGCCATGTCACCACCGGCGAATACGGCTCGCAAATGCTGTCGCTCGGCGGCGTCCACCACCTGACCGGCGGCTCGAAGAAAGAGGGCCGCGTCACCTGCGACGCGCTGTTGAAACTCTGTAATGGCGAAGCCGTCGACATGCAGGTCGACGGCGGGGTCAGCCTGACCATCAAGGCAGGCGCGGCACCAGTGATCAACGACGTCGAGGAAAGCCGCATGCGCGTCGGCTGCGGCTCGGCCACCATCGGCATGTTCGCCAAGCAATGGATGGGCCATGTCGATGAAGTCGTCGTTGTCGACGACCATATCACCGGCGTACTCTCCGAACACCAGGCCGGGCGACTGCTCGATGTGCCCGCCACCGGCATTCGCATCAAGGGCCGGCGCTCGACGCCCGGCCGTTATTTCCAGGTGGCCGAGCCCGGCATCGGCTGGGGCGGCACCAACATCTCCGATCCTCTGACCATTCTCGGCGATTTCGATCCGAAGACCGCCTGGCCGGGCATGCGGATGTTGATGGTGTCGACCACCGGCGAGCAATATGGCTACTATATTCTCGACGACAATCTACGGCCGGAGCTGCAGACCATCCTTCCCGCGGCCCTGCAGGAATCGGTGGAGATCATCGCCGAAAACTGCGAACCGGCGCTGACCTCGGTCCTGTTCATCGGCGGTGCCGGCGGAAGTCTGCGCGCTGGCGTCACCACGAACCCGGTCCGCCTGACGCGTTCCGTCAAGGAAGCACTGACTCATGTTTCCTGCGGTGGCGTTCCGGCCTATGTCTGGCCGGGCGGCGGCATCACCGTCATGGCCGACGTGACGCAAATGCCGAGCAACGCCTTCGGCTACGTGCCGACGCCCGCGCTTGTCGCACCGATCGAATTCACCATGCGGCTCGATGACTACCGCGCGCTCGGCGGCCATATGGAGGCTGTCATGCCGATCGAGCAGGCGCTGGAAGTGGCCGAACGCAAGGTGACGCCGATCGGCCGAGGCCCCTGGCCGACGGAAAGCCGAAACTTCCGGTGGGGCGCCTGACGGCAAAGGGAGCGATAGCATGTCGCGGCCTGTTGCCCGATATCTCGATGGCGATCCGAACGGCCGGCTGCATCTGCAGCACGGGCCGATCGATCTCGTCATTGGCGTCGATGACGGCGGCGCTGCCCGCAAGGGCGAAGCTGAACGGCGAGCCCGTGCTTTCGCGGCTGCCATCGCTCGCTTCCAGACAGTCCTTGATGAGTTGGTGAGCGAACTGCCGCTGCTCCGCGCTCCCGCCGAAATTGGCGGCCCAATGCCTGCGGGCTCCGTCGCCCGACGCATGGTCGCCGCAGTCCGGCCCTTTGCCGCCGATCATTTCATCACGCCGATGGCGGCCGTTGCCGGTGCCGTCGCCGACGAAATCCTGGCGGCGATGCTGGGGGCATTCGATAACGGCGATCTCCCTCTCCGCGCCTATGTCAACAATGGCGGCGACATTGCCGTCCATCTGGGCGGCGACGCGGAATTTCATGTCCGCATGGCGCGCGAAGACGGCGCAGCACTTGGCGATTTCGCGCTTCACGCTTCCAGCCCCACGCGCGGCATCGCCACCAGCGGACGCGGCGGGCGCAGCCTGTCGATGGGGATTGCCGATTCCGTAACTGTGTTAGCAGCGAATGCGGCCGCCGCCGACGCAGCGGTCACGCTTGTTGCCAATGCCGTCGATCTCCCCGGCCATGCCGCCATCAACCGGGCACGCGCCATCGACGTCGTCGACGACAGCGATCTCGGCGAGCGCCTTGTAGTCACCGGCTGCGGCCCCCTGACGGACGCGGAAATCGACATGGCACTTTCCTGTGGCCTTGCCAGAGCTGAGCGTTTCATCGCCCTCGGCCTCATCGATCGCGCCGGCCTCTTTCTCAGAAACCAGGGCCTGCTCGCCATGCCGGCCGCAGCCCAGCCATTTCCAGCCTCACCTCTTTCAATCGATCAATCCATGGAGCGGTTTTCCAATGCCTGACGTCAAGATCCGCAAGTTCCTCACCGTTATCGACGAGATTTATCACGAAGGCGGCAAGCCCGTCGCAAAGCCGCTGAAGCGGGGAGCGATCGTCGCCGTCATCGAGAACCCTTTCGCCGGCAGCTATCATGAGGAAATCACCGGCTTCATGAAGGATCTGGAGCCGCTCGGTCTCGATATGGCAAACCGGCTGGTCGCAGCACTTGGCGGCGATCCCACCATTGTCGAGGGATATGGCAAGGGCATCATCGTCGGTCAGGCCGGCGAGTTGGAGCATGGTGCGCTCTGGCATGCGCCAGGCGGCTACGCCATGCGCGAAGTGCTGGGCGGCGCCAAGGCGATCGTGCCCTCCTCGAAGAAGGTCGGCGGCCCCGGCACGCGGCTCGATGTGCCGGTCACTCATATCAATGCCTCCTATGTACGAAGCCATTTCGACTCCATCGAAGTCGGAGTGCCGGACGGTCCGCGCTCCAACGAGATGGCGGTCGTGCTGGTGATGACCACCGGCCCGCGCGTCCATGCCCGCAGTGGCGGCCTCAAGGCTGAGGACATCAAGGGCGAGGACGGCCTGCGTTGACCGCCGAGATCCGCAAGATCACTGTCTTCATCGAGGAGACGCTGAGCGAGATGGGTCAAACCATCTCGCCGCCGACGCGCAAGGCAGCCGCCGTCGCCGTCATCGCCAATCCTTTCGCCGGCCGCTATGTCGAGGATCTGACGCCGCTGATCGACATTGGCGCCGAACTCGGCGCTTTGCTTGGCCGCAAATGCGTCGAAGCGCTCGGAATTTCGCCGGCGCAGGCCGAAAGCTACGGCAAGGCGGCCCTGGTCGGCGAGGATGGCGAGCTGGAACATGCGGCTGCCCTGCTGCATCCTTCGCTCGGCAAGCCGCTGCGTGAGGCCGTGGAAAAAGGCGCTGCACTCGTGCCGTCCTCCAAGAAGCGCGGCGGTCCCGGCCGGCCCCTCGATATTCCCCTCGGGCACAAGGATGCCGCCTATGTGCGGTCGCATTTCGACGGGATGGAAGTGAGCCTCGCTGACGCACCGCGTCCGGCGGAAATCATGGTGGCCATCGCCGTGACCGATAGCGGCCGGCCGCTTGCCCGCGTCGGTGGGCTGAAGGCGTCCGAGGTCGAAGGCAAGGATGGCCTACGCTAGGGCATGCGCCAGGATCGCGGAGCCGTTTATTCATTTGCATACAAACAATAATGGGAACAGTCGTGACTCAGCCTTCTTCGAATGAACCATCGGCCCCGACGCCTGAACAATCGCAGGTCGCGGGTATCGATGTCGGCGGCACATTTACCGATCTCGTGCTCTTCGACACGATCTCCGGCAAGGTTCGCCTCGCCAAGACGCCAACCACGCTCGATAATCAGGCGTTCGGCGTTCTCAACGCGCTCGATGCGGCTGAAGCCGATGTCGCGGCGCTCGACCTCATCGTGCACGGCACCACCACCACCACCAATGCCGTCCTTGAGCGTAATCTCTGCCGAACGGGCCTGATCACCACCCGCGGTTTCCGCGACGTGCTGGAGCTCGGCCGACGCACGCGCCCGAATCCCTATGGCATGAAGGGCGAGTTTCGTCCGATCATCCCGCGCGACCTCAGGCTCGAAGTTCCCGAGCGCATGGATGCTGCCGGCAACGTGCTGATCCCGCTCGACGAGGAAGCGCTCCGCATTGCGCTCAAAGCCCTGCTGGATACAGGTTGCGAGTCGCTGGTCATCCACTTCCTCCACGCCTATGCCAATCCGGCGCATGAGCTGCGCGCCGGCGAGATCGCCGCCGAAATCTGGCCCAACGACAATATCACGCTCGGCCATGCGCTTCTGTCCGAAAGCCGCGAATTCGAGCGCGGCGTCACAGCGGCCGTCAATGCGTCGGTGCAGCCGCTCCTGGCGCGCTATATCGAACGCCTCGCCGACCAGCTCGCCACCAAGGGCTACAGGCACGACGTTCTCGTGATGAACGGCAATGGCGGCATGGTCTCCGCACGCCATGTCGCCAAGGAAGCCGCAAAGACGGTCATGTCCGGGCCTGCCTCCGGTGTCATGGCCGCCGCCTATACCGGCCGCCGTGCCGGCATCCCCAACCTCATCACCTATGACATGGGCGGCACTTCGACCGACGTTGCGCTGATCCGCAACGCTGAACCGGCGGTCTCCAACGAGATCGAGATCGAATACGCCATGCCGATCCACGTTCCGATGGTCGATGTCCGCACCGTCGGTGCCGGCGGCGGCTCGATTGCCAAGGTCACGGCCGCAGGCCTGCTGCAAGTCGGCCCGGAAAGTGCCGGCGCCATGCCGGGGCCGATCTGCTATGGCCGCGGCGGCACCATACCGACCATCTCCGACGCCAACCTGCTGCTCGGCCGCCTCAACCCCTCCAAGCTCAACTCGGTTCCCGGCGGCATTTCCATCGACGGCATTCGCGAGCTGTTCGAGGAAAAGCTCGGCCGGGCGCTCGGGCTTGACGCGACGGCTGCGGCCGCAGCCGTTATCCGTATCGCCAATGCCCGCATGGCAGACGCCGTACGCATGGTCTCCGTCAGTCTCGGCGAGGATCCGCGCGATTTCGCGCTGTTCTCCTTCGGCGGCGCCGGTCCGCTGCACGCAACCGCGATCGCGCGGGAACTCGGCATCCCAAGGGTGCTGACGCCGTCCCGTCCAGGGATCACCAACGCGCTCGGCTGCGTCGTCGCCGATCTCCGGCATGATTTCGTCAACACCGTCAACCGACCGCTCGATGTCGCTGATATGGATGTCGTGCACGCGCTCTTCGAAAAGCAGTCGACAGAAGGACGCCGCCTGATCGGCAAGGAGGCGGTCGCCATTCGCGAGATCCGCGAGATTTACTCCGTCGACATGCAGTTCATCGGCCAGACGCATTTGCTGCGCGTGCCGCTTCCGAGCGCCATGCCGACACGCGCCGAATTGCAGGCACGCTTCGAGGAGGCCTATTTCAACCGCTTCCATGTCGAGCTTCCGGAAATCCGCGCCAGCCTCGTCAACGTCAACACCTCGGTCATCGGCCGGCGCACCGAGATCGATCTGTCCATGCTGATCGATGCGGCCGGTCGCAAGGCGATGCTTGCCGAAGCGCAGACAGGCACGCGATCGGTCTGGTTCGATGGCTGGCGCGAAACGCCGATCTACTGGCGCGATCACCTGCCGATCAAGGCAAGCATATCGGGACCAGCGATCATCGAGCAGATGGACACGACCATCATCCTCGAGCCCGGTGACGTCGCCACCCAGGACGACGACGGCAATATCATCATCTCGATCGGAGCCGGCCAATGAGCATCGACCCCATCACGCTGAGCGTCATCCAGTCCGGCCTGCAGCAGGTCTGCGATGAAATGGACCTGACCTTCTCCCGCGCCGCCTTTTCGCCGGTCATCGCCGAGGCCAACGACCGCTCGGACGGCATCTATTCGGCAAAGGACGGTTCGCTGATTGCCCAGGGCGCCGGCGGCCTGCCGGTCTTCGTCGGCACCATGCAATATTCGACGCGCACGCTGATCGAGATGATCGCCTCCGGCAAGGCGGCGGCGCCGAAGCCGGGCGATATCTATATCGTCAACGACCCCTATCTCGGTGGCACGCATCTGATGGACGTGCGCTTCGCCATGCCGGTCTATCGTAATGGCGAGATCTTTTGCTGGCTGTCCAACACCGGCCATTGGCCGGATACAGGCGGTGCGGTCCCCGGCGGTTTTTCGGCCTCGGCCACCTCCGTCGAACAGGAGGGCCTGCGCCTGCCGCCGGTGCGGCTCTTCAAGGAAGGCAAGCTTGACGCCGAGATCTATGCCATCATCTGCTCGAACATCCGCGTCTCCGAGCAGCGTATCGGCGATGTGAAGGCGCAGGCAGCCGCCCTTCTGGTCGGTCAGGAACGGCTCGTGCGTATTCTCGAACGCTATGGCGACGATACGGTCGCCCAAGCGATCAGCGAGCTGCGTCGTCGCGCGGCCGAACAGATGCGCGCCAATATCCGGCTGATCCCGGAAGGCACCTACCGCTCCGTCGCCTATATCGACAGCGACGGCGTGGTCAACGAACCGCTCGAGATCCGCCTTTCGATCACGGCGACGGGCGACGAACTTTCCTTCGATTTCGAGGGATCGTCGAAGCCCTGTGCCGGGCCGATGAATTCGGTATTGGCGACGACGCTATCCTCCGTCTATCTCGCCATGCGCCATATCTTCCCCGACGTCCCGATCAGCGCCGGCGCCTTCGAACCGTTGAAGGTGAAGACGCCCGAGGGAACGTTCCTAGACGCCCATTATCCGCGCCCGGTTTCCGGCTGTGCTGCGGAAGTCAGCCAGCGGATCGCCGAAGCGGTATTTGCTGCACTGGTCGAGGCGCTGCCCGAGCGGGTGACGGCATCGCCCGCCGGAAGCTCCGGCAATTTCGCCCTCGGCGGTCACGATCCGGAGCGCGGACGCGGCTATGTCATGTACCAGATTTCCGGCGGCGGCTACGGCGGCAACAGCGATCACGACGGGCTCGCCAACGGTTGCTCGACCATCGGCATTTCCAAGGCACCGCCGGTCGAGATCATGGAACAGCAATTCCCCGTGCTTTATCATCGCTATGCCCTTCGCGAAGGGTCCGGCGGCGCCGGCAAGCATCGCGGCGGCTTTGGTCTCGACTACGAGATCGAACTCAGGCGCGGTGCAGCGACCGCCAGCTTCGTCATGGATCACGGTCGTTTCGGGCCGCAGGGCGCACTTGGCGGCAGTGACGGCCGGACGAACAGCGTCACGGTCTGGCGCGGCGGCGAAACGATGACGCCGGAGCATCTCTCGAAAGCGCAGGATATAGCATTGAAACCCGGCGACCGCGTCCGCGTCGGCACGCCGGGCGGCGGCGGCTACGGCGACCCGTTGACACGCGACCCGCAAGCCGTTGTAGAAGATGTGCGGCTCGGTCGTTATACATCGACCGAAGCGCTCGATCTGTTCGGCGTTGTCGTAACAGCGGATTGCCATCCGGATACGGCCGCGACCGAGCGAGCCCGCGCCAGCCGCAAGGCATAGCTACGCCATGATTGAGAAAAGAGAGAATTGGGAGACGAGAGCATGAGCCGCGAGATATTCGATTGGGCCGATCCGTTCCGGCTGACGGAACAGCTGACCGATGACGAACGCATGGTGCTGGACACGGCTCATGCTTACGCGCAGGAGAAGCTGGCGCCCCGCGTGCTCGACGCTTTCCGCCACGAGAAGACCGATCCCTCGATCTTCCGCGAGATGGGCGAACTCGGCCTGCTCGGCCCGACCATTGCCCCCGAATATGGCGGCGCCGGCCTCGGCTATGTAGCCTATGGCCTGATCGCTCGCGAAGTCGAGCGCGTCGACAGCGGCTATCGCTCGATGATGAGCGTGCAGTCTTCCCTCGTCATGGTGCCGATCGACGCCTTCGGATCCGAGGCGCAGAAGCAGAAGTACCTGCCGAAGCTTGCCACCGGCGAATGGATCGGCTGCTTCGGCCTCACCGAACCCAATCACGGCTCCGACCCCGGCTCGATGGCGACACGGGCGAAGAAGGTCGATGGCGGCTATAGCCTCACCGGCGCCAAGACCTGGATTTCCAATGCGCCGATCGCCGATGTCTTCGTCGTCTGGGGCAAGACCGAAGACGGCGTCATCCGTGGCTTCATCCTGGAGAAGGGCTGGAAGGGACTGTCCGCGCCCGCCATCCACGGCAAGGTCGGCCTGCGCGCCTCGATCACCGGTGAAGTCGTCATGGAGAATGTCTTCGTGCCGGAAGAAAACCTGCTGCCCAAGGTCTCCGGCCTCAAGGGTCCATTCACTTGCCTGAACTCCGCCCGCTTCGGCATTGCCTGGGGTGCGCTGGGTGCTGCCGAGGATTGCTATGCCAAAGCGCGGCAATATGTGCTCGACCGCCAGCAGTTCGGCCGGCCGCTTGCCGCCAACCAGCTGATCCAGAAGAAGCTCGCCGACATGGTGACCGAGATCACGCTCGGGCTTCAGGGCTGCCTGCGTCTCGGCCGCATGAAGGAAGACGGCCATCCGCCGGTCGAGCTGACCTCGATCCTGAAGCGTAATTCCTGCGGCAAGGCGCTCGACATTGCCCGCGCCGCCCGCGACATGCTCGGCGGCAACGGCATCTCCGACGAGTTCGGCATTGCCCGCCATCTGGTCAACCTCGAAGTGGTCAACACCTATGAGGGCACCCACGACATCCACGCCCTCATCCTCGGCCGTGCCATCACCGGCATCGCCGCTTTTTCGAACTGAGGCGGACAGGCAAAAGAGAGATGCTATCGGGCGATGGCATCTCCAGCCGGCCTATCTCTCGCCTGTCTGTTTCTCTGACGCGCTCGATGATCTGTCATCATGGTAGTTCAGGATGCGGCGGAGCAGATAAAGCAGAGCCACTCGTTCGGCGGGATTGAGATCTGCCATGGTCAGCTCGCTGATCAGGCGGGCCGCCGGTATCATCTCTTCCAGCAGCTGTTCCGCAGCCGGCGTCAGGGACATAATGATCTTGCGTCCGTCCTGCTCGTCCCCCGAGGTCGTGATCAGGCCCCGCGCGGACAGCCGTTCGATGATGCCCCGGATCGTGCCCTGATCGACGGCCGTGGCCCTGACGAGTTCAGTCTGCGAACTCGGTCCGTGATCGCGAAGCGCGCAGAGGGTGACGAACTGGACGGAGGTCAGATTGGGATCGGAGGCGTTGTCCTGGAAGATCGAAAGATGCCGTTGATACACCCTGCGCAGCAGATGGCCCACCTGCTGCGTGACATCATAGTCGCCCGTATCCGGCCTATCGTGCGTCACATCAGCCATCCATCGCCAAGATTAGTGTGTACACGCGAATTTCCACGTTCTCCGCGCGCTTGGCAAGCCGGAAAAGCGGGATTCCCGCGCAATTTTGCCTAAAAAATACACAGAGAAAGATCTTGCATTTATAGTGAACACACCAGATCATACCCTCAGGCGACAGCCCATAGATAGCGATTGCACGCGCTCGAAATTCGATGCCGCCGATGACGTGCCGTAAGAACAAGAATCAAAACAGATCAATCCAGAGAGGACGAAAATGAGAGGACTTTTTGCGATTATGGGTACGGCCCTTTGTCTTGCGGCCGGGACACACGCGATGGCCGGCGAGATCAAGGTCGGCGAGATCAACAGTTATTCCGCGCTACCTGCTTTTACCGATCCTTACAAGAAGGGCTGGCAGCTGGCGCTTGACGAGGTCAACGCGGCGGGCGGCATCAACGGCGACACGCTGGTGATCATTTCCAAGGACGACGGCGGCAAGCCCGGCGACGCGCTGACGGCCGCAAACGAGCTGGTCGCGAAGGAAGGGGTGGTGATGATCTCCGGCTCCTTCTTCTCGAATGTCGGGATGGCGGTCGCCGATTTCGCCAAGCAAAAGAAGGTCTTTTATCTGGCGGGAGAGCCGCTGACCGACGCGATGATCTGGTCGAAGGGGAACGACTATACCTTCCGCCTGCGTCCGCCGAACTATGTGCAGGCCGCCATGCTGGCACAGGAGGCGGCCAAGCTGCCGGCAAAGCGCTGGGCAACCATCGCGCCGAACTATGAATATGGCCAAAGCGCCGTGGCCGTGTTCAAGGAATTGCTCCAGAAGGCCCGGCCCGACGTCGAGTTCGTCGGCGAGCAATGGCCGCCGCAGGGCAAGATCGACGCCGGCTCCGTGGCGCAGGCCATCGAGGCCGCCAAGCCGGATGCGATCCTCAACGTCGAATTCGGCGCAGACCTGGTGAAGCTCGTGCGCGAAGGCACGACCCGCGATCTCTTCAAGGGCCGCTCGGTGGTTTCCTTCCTGACCGGCGAGCCGGAATATCTCGATCCGCTTAAGACCGACACGCCGGAAGGATGGATCGTCACCGGCTACCCCTGGTATTCCGTCGACACGCCAGCCCATAAGGCATTTCTTGACGCTTACCAGAAGCGCTATAATGACTATCCCCGCCTCGGCTCGGTGGTCGGCTACGCACTGGTCAAGTCGATGGCTGCGATCCTGACCAAGGCAAAGTCGACCGATACGGATGCGCTGATTGCCGCCGCCAAGGGTATTTCGGTCGACACTCCCTTCGGCCCGATCACCTATCGTGCCGCGGACCATCAATCGACGCTCGGCGCCTTCATCGGCAAGACCGCCCTCAAGGACGGAAAAGGCGTGATGGTCGATTTCCAGTACCATAGCGGCAACGACTTCCTGCCGAGCGAAGCCGACGCTGCCAAGCTCCGCCCCTAGCGGAACCATCAAGGCTGGCGGTCGCGGCGTCATGCCCTTCCGCTGGCAAGATGGACACGCGCTATCGAGCCGGCATTCGCTCCATGGATCGAATGCCACCCTTGTTAAATGGGCAGGGAGCCTCCGTTGGACCTTTATCTTCTGCAGTTCCTGACCGGGCTCTCGAATGCCGCCTCGCTGTTCCTGGTCGCCTCCGGACTATCGCTGATCTTCGGTGTGACCCGCATCGTCAATTTCGCCCATGGCGCTTTCTACATGTTGGGCGCCTATATCGCCTATAGCTTGACGACCCGCTGGGAGAGCGCCTTTGGCTTCTGGGCAGCCCTGCTCGTATCCGCCGCTATCGTCGCCGTCTGCGGTGCTCTGCTGGAAATCCTGCTGCTGCGCCGTATCTACCGCGCTCCCGAACTCTTGCAGCTTCTGGCCACCTTCGGCGTCACGCTCGTCGTCGAGGACGGTGTGCGGCTGATCTGGGGACCGGAAGATCTCGTCGGGCCACGAGCACCGGGACTGTCCGGCGCCGTCGAAATCCTCGGCCGGCCCTTTCCAGCCTATGATCTCGTGCTCATCGCGCTCGGGCCTGCCGTCCTCGGCATGCTGTGGCTGCTGCTGCACCGCTCGCGATGGGGCATTCTGGTGCGTGCCGCCACGCAGGACCGCGATATGGTCAGCGCGCTTGGCGTGAACCAGAAATGGCTTTTCACCGGTGTCTTCGCGCTTGGAGTCTTCCTGGCTGCCTTCGGTGGCGGCCTGCAAATCCCGCGCGATGCCGTCACGCATTTCATGGATCTGTCCATTATCACCGAGGTTTTCGTGGTGGTCGTGATCGGCGGGCTCGGCAGCATTGGCGGCGCCTTTCTGGCCGCCATCGTCGTTTCGGAGCTGAACGCCTTTGGCATCCTGGTGTTTCCAGGCATTTCCCTGGTGCTGATGTTCGTGGTCATGGCGGTCGTCCTTGTGCTGCGTCCCTGGGGCTTTTTCGGCAAACCGCTGCCTGCGTTCCGCGCTGGCTACGCGGCCAGGACGACGTGGCAACCACTTGGTCCGCGCAGCCGTGTCGCCGCCGGCGCGCTGATCTTAGGCGCTGTCCTGCTGCCATCGGTGCTCGGCAATTACGGTCTCGGGGTCGCAAGCGAAGTCCTGATCGCGGTGATCTTCGCCACCAGTCTCCAGTTCATGATGTCGGTGGGCGGGCTGGACTCCTTCGGCCATGCCGCAAGCCTCGGCCTCGGCGCCTATGGGGCGGCGCTATCGGTCCAGTGGCTCGGCGCGCCGATGGAGCTTGCCCTCGTCATCGGGCCGGTCGTTGCGGCGGCCATATCCCTCGTCTCGGGGTGGTTCTGCGTTCGGCTGTCCAACATCTATTTCGCCATGCTCACGCTGGCCTTCGCGCAGATCTTCTGGTCGATCGCCTACCAGTGGGTCGACGTCACCGGCGGCGACAACGGCATCGTTGGCGTCTGGCCATCCGAATGGGCGAGCGGCGCCAGGGCCTTCTATTGGCTGGCGCTGGCGGCGGCCGTTCTGTCGGTCGGCTGTATCCGCTACCTCACCTTTGCGCCGTTCGGCCATGCCCTGAGAGCACTCCGGGATTCGCCGCAGCGCGCCGCGGCGACCGGCATTCCGCGCCGCGCTGTCCAGCATACGGCATTCGTCATCTCGGCCTTCTTTGCCGGCCTTGCCGGCTCGCTCCTGGCGTTCCAGAAGGGAAGTATCTTTCCCGAAGTGCTCGGCATCCCGATGTCGATCGACGGGCTCGTCATGGTTCTGCTTGGCGGTTTCGGCACGGTGTCGGGCGGCATCGTCGGCGCGATCGTCTACAAGACCGCGTCCATCTGGCTGATGAGCAACACTGATCTCTCCCGCATGATCCTCGGCGGCCTCATCATCCTTCTGGTCGTGGCCTTTCCGGAGGGGATCGTCGGAACGCTGGGCCGCGTGTTCGGAGCCCGCAAACAGCAACAAGCAATGCTTCCTCAACCCCTTTCGCAGCCGATCGCCAAGATGGGGGATGCACCATGAGCCAGCCGCTTCTGTCGGTATCGCATCTGAGCAAGAGCTATCAGGGCGTCAAGGCGGTCACTGACGTCTCTTTTTCGCTTGCCCGCGGCGAGCTGATGGCGCTGATCGGTCCAAACGGCGCCGGAAAAAGCACCTGCTTCAACATGCTGAACGGGCAGATCCGGCCCGATGCCGGATCGGTGATCCTCGACGGGGTCGCGACATCCGGTCTTTCACCCGCGCGAATCTTCCGCCTCGGCGTCGGCCGGACATTCCAGATCGCGGAAGTCTATCTGTCGATGACGGTTCGCGAGAATGTGCAGGTGGCAATCCTGTCCCATGCCGGGCATCTTTCCGGATGGACTGGCTTCTTCGGGCGGCTGGACCGCAAATTCCGCCGCGAAGCCGAAGAGCTGATCGGCCTGATCGGTCTCGGCGACCAGGCCGATCGTCCCTGTCGCGAACTTCCCTATGGCGACGTCAAGCGGCTGGAGCTTGCAATCGCCCTGGCGGGCGATCCGAAGCTCCTGCTGATGGACGAGCCCGCCGCCGGCATGGCTCCACGGGAACGCATCGAGCTCATGAAGCTGACCGCCCGGATCGTCGAGGAAAGACAGATCGGCGTTCTTTTCACCGAGCATGACATGGACATCGTCTTTGAACATGCGTCGCGGATCCTCGTGCTCAATCGCGGCGCGATCATCGCGGAAGGATCTCCCGAGGCGATCCGGACCAATCCCGATGTCCAGGCCGTCTATCTCGGCTCCGGCCTCCTTTACGCCAACAGATCGGAGGGCTGATGCTGGAAGTATCGCGTCTCAATAGCTGGTACGGACCCGCGCATATCCTGTTCGACGTGGAGCTGAAGGTTGCCGAAGGCGAAGTCGCCGCCTTGCTTGGCCGCAACGGCGCCGGCAAATCGACGACCTTCAAATCGATCATGAGCCTGCTCACCTCGAAACAGGGGGAGGTCCGGTTTCGCGGCGAGGACATTTCCAGGCTTGCGCCGTTCGACATCGCCCGCAGAGGGCTCGGCTATGTGCCGGAAGACCGGCGCATCTTCACTGGACTGACGGTGGAGGAAAATCTCGAAGTCGGGCGGCAAGCGGGGCGGGATCAACGCGCGGTGTGGACGCCCGAGCGCATCTACGAGATCTTCCCGAACCTTGGCAGCATGCGCAAAAGACCGGCCGGCAACATGAGCGGCGGCGAGCAGCAGATGCTGACAATCGGCCGCACGCTGATGGGCAATCCGCATCTGATCCTGCTTGACGAACCATCCGAAGGGCTGGCGCCCAAGATCGTCGAGCAGATGGCGGATGCAATCGTCACCATGAAGCGCGAGGGGCTGTCCATCCTTTTGTCGGAACAAAACCTGCATTTCGCCCGGTTGATATCCGACCGTGCCTATATTCTGGAAAAAGGCGCGATCCGATATTCCGGCACCATTGCCGAACTCGAAAGCCGCGAGGATATTCGCCAGGCCTATCTCGCCATGTAACAGGCGAATACGGCGCGCGCTGCATGATCAGCCCTCTCCGCCCTACTGCACCTCATGCACATAGCGGTGGCTTCTCGTCGTCGCCCGATGGCGCGCAACGAGGACCGGGGCAGCAGACTGATCATAGGATACTTCATCGATCGTCAGCACGGCATCCGGCAGAGTGAGCTTCAGCAAGCGAGCATCGTCTTCCGTCGCAAGCGTTGCCGCGATCTGTTCGCGAACCGCGGAAATGCGGATGCCGTAGCGATCGAGAAGAAACAGGTAGAGCAGCGCGGGAATGTCCTCTTTCTTCTCGGGGAAGCCCGGCAGCAAGTGCGCCGGAAGCGTGATGACCTCATGCATAACCGGCACTCCGCCGACGCTGCGCAGGCGGTGAAAAGTGATCACCTCCGTCGGGCTTTCCAGTTGCAGGCTCGCGCTCTCTTCCTGGCTCGCCAGGCGCCTCTCGAGGGACAGGATTTCCGAGGTGGAATTCTGCAGCGAGCCGTCGAGGCCGTGCAGACGGAAATACTGAAAGAAGAAGCGCAGGCTGTGCTGCGGCGTACGCCCCGTCACGACTGTGCCTGTCTTACGCCGGCGGCTCAGCAATCCTTCATTGGTCAGATCCGCCAAAGCCCGCCGGATGGTGCCGACCGCCACTCCGAACATCTGCGACAGCGCGATCTCGCTCGGCAGGACCGTCCCCGCCGGCCATTTGCCCATCATGATCGCTTCCGTGATCTGCCGTTTGACCACCTCGTAGAGCGGCAGGGAGAATTCCGACGCTCGCGATGTGTCTGCTAAAAAATTGGGCATTTCGCGCAATTAATTGCCTCTTATTTGGAGTTGACTCGCAGAAGGCGAGGAAGCATCATTACTATATAGTTTATATGAATACGAGAGCGAAGCAAACCTCCAGTCCGCGCATCTTTTCGGAACTCAACGTGAGCAATCAAGCCTTATCACCCCAGTCGATATCATTTGCAAACGCCTTGGCGGCAATCGAACGCGATGTCGAAAAAGCGGTCGAGGATCTGGCGCGCATGATTGCCATCGACACCTCCTTTCCGCCCGGCATGGGCTACCCTGCCTTCGCGGACCTGATGGAAGAACTGCTGAAGCCGCTAGGCTTTCATACCAGACGCGTCACGGTGCCGGACGAACTGTGGCGCGTCGCCAATGGCCCGGCCTCCGGAGAGCGTATCAATCTGGTTGCCGAGCGTCCGGCGGATAAGCCGGTCTGCGGCCTCTATTACCATGTCGATACCGTTCCCGTAGCGCCAGGTTGGCAACATCATCCGCTGCGCCTGACGCGAGAGGGAGACCAGCTTTTCGGGCTGGGCGCCGCCGACATGAAAGGGACGATTGCCGCTACACTGCTTGCGCTGCGCGCCGCCGAGGAATGCGGCGTCGAGCTTGCCTACGATCCGACGCTGCTACTGTGCACGGACGAAGAAGGCGGGCTTTACCCCGGCATCCGCTATCTTGCCGAACAGGGTATGCTCAAGGGGCATATCGTCAACTTCAACGGTTCGGCCGCGCCGCGCATATGGGCCGGCTGCTTCGGCGTCTTTCATCTACAGATCACCATCAGGGGGCACGCCGTTCATGCCGGCGAAGGCAACCGCACCGGCTCAGGCGTCAACGCCATCGAGGGTGCCCTTCCCCTCCTCAATGCGCTTCATGCGCTGAAACCGAAGATCGCCGCTTTCGAATCCAAACTGCCGCCGCCGCCACATGCGAGCGGCCCGCTGCGGCCGCAACTGTCCATATCCGCCGTCAATGGCGGCACCTCGGGCGGGCAGGTCGCGGCCGAGGTCAAGATCCTCGTCAGCCGCCGCTATGCTCCGGAAGAAAGCTATGCTGCCGCACGCGCGACACTCGAAGACCTGGTGCGCGCCTGTGTGGCGCAAACGCCGGGCCTTGGCTTCGATATCGACCTCGTCGGCCACCTGATCCCGACGGCGGACCCCGATGGCCCCCATTGGCCGCGCTGGCAGAAAGCGCTGAGCCTCGGCTTCGGCTACCAGCCCTCCGATTTCAGCAAGTGGGGCGCCGCCAGCTGCTCGGATTTCGGCTACGTCCAGCAGGCAGGCGTGATGCAGGAGATATTGCTTGGCGGGCTCGGGCGCCCCGAAAGCTGCATCCACAGCCCGGAAGAACACACGACAACGACGGATATCATCGCGCTGGCGACAAGCATTCTCGCCTATCTCGCGCACGATTTTTCCGCCGATCTCATTCCAGATTATTCCGCGTCAAAATAAGGGGAACACCAGATGCTGAAGTTGAACCGACGTCATTTCCTGGCCGGAACGACGGCGCTCCTGACCGCGCCGTCTCTCGGCCTTGCTCAAGCCGCCACGCCCACAAAGGGCGGGACATTGCGGATTTCCGTCGATCAGGCGGCGAGCGTGATCCATCCGCTTCTTACCCGCGTCAATCCCGAATACATGGTCACCGAGCTGCTCTACAGCAATCTGACGCGGCTGAAGGTCGACATGACCATCGAGCCGGACCTTGCCGAATCCTGGAGCGCCAACGATGCGCTGACCGAATGGACGTTCAAGCTCCGCGCAGGTGTGAAATTCCATGACGGCTCACCCTTCACCGCGACCGACGTTGTCGAGACCTTCAAAGCGATCCTCAACCCGAACAATGCGTCGCCGGCCCGCAACAATGTCGGCCCGATCGCCGATGTCACGGCCGCCGATCCGCTGACCGCCGTCTTCAAACTCTCCGGTCCCTATGCCGACTTCCCGGTCGCCATGGCCTATACGGTGGCCCGCATCATTCCCGCCTCGATTGCGACCGGCGATTTCAAGAAGCTTTCGACGACAGCGAACGGCACCGGCCCCTTCAAGCTCGTATCCTATGAACCCGACCGCCTGATCGTCGTCGAACGCAATCCGGACTATTACGATCCGAAGCGCCCGTATCTCGACCGCGTGGAAATTCAGGTCTTCCCGGATATCTCGGCGCAGACCTCCGCACTTCTGGCCGGCGACATCGATGTCGTCTCCACGGTCCAGCCCACCGAGTATCTGCGCATGAAGGACGCCCAGGGCGTCAACGCATTGCGCATTCCCTCCGGCCAGTTCTGCAACATCAATTTCGGCTGCGACACCAAGCCTTTCAACGATCCCCGCGTCCGGCGTGCCCTGGCATTGACCGTCGACCGCCAGGCCATGGTCGATTTCGTCACCGAGGGTTTTGGAACGCCGGGCAACGACACGCCGCTGAACTCTTCGTACCACTTCTATACGGACCTGCCGCTGCGCCAGGCCAATATCGAGGAAGCAAAGAAGCTGCTCACCGAAGCGGGCTATCCCGACGGGTTCGAAGCCACTCTGATCGCTTCCGACAAGCCAAGCCAGCGGACGCAGCTCGCCGTGGCGCTGCGCGAAATGGCCAAGGAAGCCGGCATCAGGATCAACGTTCAGACGATGCCGCACGCCACCTATCTCGATCAGGTCTGGAAGAAGGGCAGCTTCTATGTCGGCTTCTACAACATGCAGCCGACGGCCGACGCCATCTTCAAGCTTCTCTACACGTCCGATGCGGCCTGGAACGAGACGCGCTGGAACAACACGGCCTTCGACAAGGTCGTCAACGAAGCACGCGGGATCACCGACGAGGCCAAGCGCAAAGCACTCTATGCGGAAGCGCAAAAGCTGATGAACGAGGAAGTCCCTTCGATTATCCCGGTCTTCTTCGATGTGCTCGCGGCCAAGCGAGACTGGGTCTCGGGCTTCGAAGTCCATCCGCGCGCATCCGTCTTCCGCCTTGACTATGCCGCCTTGACCGACAAGGCGCCGAAGCGGAGCTAAGCTCGCAGAGGCTCGAAGCCGATATAGGCGTTGCGCGTCCAGAGACAACGCGCAACGCAGCCCAAAGGTCGGCCGCGCAATCCGCAGCCCACCACAGGAACGCCAGGGAACAAGCCCTTGTCACCGCACTATCTCGTCAAGCGACTATTGATGATCGTCTACACGCTTTTCGTCGTGTCGCTCGTCGTCTTCGCCATTACCCAGGTCCTGCCGGCTGATGCCGCCGTGATGATGCTGGGCGAAAACGCCACCGCCCAGGCACTGGACGCCCTGCGCCAGCAGATGGGTCTCAACGACCCTGTCTGGCTGCAGTATCTGCATTGGCTGGGTGGCGTCCTGCATGGCGATTTCGGCCATTCTTTGCGCACCGGCCAGCCCATCGGTCCCGTCATGTTCGAAGCGCTGGGACGCTCCCTGCTGCTCGCCTGCCTGTCGATCGGGCTGATGCTGGTGCTAGCCATTCCGCTCGGCGTTCTCGCCGCGATGCGGCGCGGCCGCCTGACCGACATGCTCGTCAGCCTTGTGTCCTATGCGGGCGTTTCCCTGCCTGAATTTGTGACGGCGACGGTCGCGGTGCTGGTCGTCTCCGACTGGCTGAAATGGCTACCCGCGACCGGCTATGTGCCGCTCACCGAGAACTTCCTCGACGGCATCGCCCATCTGGCGCTGCCCGTTTGCGTTATCTCGATCATCCTGATCGCCCACGTCTCGCGCATGGTGCGCTCGGAACTCGTCGATGTGCTGCACACCGACTATATCCGCGCGGCACGGCTGAAGGGCCTCTCGGGCTCACGCGTTCTCTTCGGCCATGCCCTTCGCAACGCGCTACTGCCGACCATCACCGTCGTTGCGCTCGATGTCGGCTATCTGCTTGGCGGCATCATCGTCGTCGAAGAGATTTTCGCCATTCCAGGCATCGGGCGGCAGCTCATCGTCGCCATCCAGACGCGCGACCTACCCTCCATCCAGGCCGGTGTCCTGCTCATGGCGGCCACCTACTCCATCGTCAATTTCGCAGCCGACCTTCTTTATGCCTGGCTCGACAAGAGGATCCAATATGGTTGATCTTCTCAAGCGGCTGTTGCGTACGCCGCAAGGCGCTACCGGCCTGATCCTGATTATTCTGGTGCTCATCGTCGTCGCATTCGGCCCATGGCTCGCCCCCCGCGATCCGGAAGCCATGTCGATCCTCGCCCGCTACAAGGGACCGAGCATGACCTTCCTGCTCGGAACGGATCAATATGGCCGCGATATTCTGAGCCGGCTGCTGATCGGCGCCCGTGCGACCGTAATCACCGCGGTCGTCGCCACGCTGGCCGGAACCCTTGCCGGTGCCTTCATCGGCACGGTGTCGGCCTATCTGGGCGGGCGCGCCGATGAGATGATCATGCGAACGATCGATGCCATCATGTCGATCCCGAACCTTCTGTTCGCGCTTCTGATCGTCAACCTGCTCGGCTCCGGCAGCGTCAACGCGCTGGTGGCCGTCGCCGTCGCCTTTGCCCCCGGCATGGCGCGCATCACCCGCAGCGTCGCCCTTTCCATCCGCAAGCAGGATTATGTCAGTGCCGCCATCGCCCGCGGCGAAAGCTCGTCCTACATCATCCTGCGCGAAATGCTGCCCAACGTCATCGCCCCGATCATCGTCGAGACGACCATCCGCATTTCCTTCGCGGTGATGCTGTTCGCGACGCTGAGCTTCCTCGGGCTCGGCGCCCAACCGCCGGCGACCGAATGGGGGCTGATGATCTCCGAAGCGCGCCAATACATGCATATCAGCGCCGGCATTCTGATCTGGCCGAGCCTGGCGATCGCGATCGTCGCTGTCGGCTTCAACCTGCTCGGCGATGGCCTGCACGATGCCCTCAATCCGCGCACGGGAGGATGAGATGAGCGAACCCGCCCAAAACAATGTTCTCCAGATCCGCAACTATTCGCTCGACTATCAGACAGCAAACGGTGTCTTCCACGCATTGAAGACTATCGACCTGGAGATCGGAGCCGGGGAAATCCTCGGCCTTGTCGGCGAATCCGGTTCCGGCAAGACCTCGCTTGCCTGGTCGATTATGCGCTACCTGCCGGACAATGCCCGCGAAGTCGGCGGGGCCATCCGGCTGCGGGGCGAGGACCTCGCGGCGAAATCGCCGGCTGAAGTCAACCGCATGCGCGGCAAGCATATCAGCATGGTGTTCCAGGACCCCGGCACCTCGCTCAATCCCACCCTTTCGCTCGGCACGCAGCTGACGGAAGCATTGAGACGCCATCGCGGCCTGACGAAAAAGCAGGCTTGGAAAGAAGGCGAAGCCATGCTTGCCCGCGTCGGCCTGAAGAGCCCGGCGCAGATGATGCAACGCATGCCGCATGAAGCATCGGGTGGCGAGAAGCAGCGCGTCGTCATCGCAACCGCCTTTGCCTGCAATCCGCAATGCATCATCTTCGACGAACCGACGACCGCGCTTGATGTGATCACCTCACGGCAGATCCTCGATCTGTTTCTGGATCTTCAGGCCGAGACCGGCGTCGCTTCGCTCTACATCTCGCACGATCTGGCGCTGCTCTCCCGGACGGCCAAGCGCGTGGCGGTCATGCGGCGCGGCGAGATCGTCGAGCAAGGCGCGATCGACGATATCTTCAGAGCACCCCGCCAGGACTATACGAGGGAGCTACTTTCCGCCGTGCCGCGCCCCGCCAACCGGCTGGTCGAGACACGCCCGTCCTATCAGGCCAAGCCGTTGATGGAGGTCGAGAATGTCAGCGTACATTACGGCCGCAAGCCGTTTCTCTCGGCGCTGACGGGCCGCGCCTTCAAGCGCTTTACCGGCAATCGCGCCATCAGCCTTACCGTGCAGCCGGGCGAAATCCTCGGCATCGTCGGGGAATCCGGCTCGGGCAAATCGACGCTGGCCAAGGCGATGACTGGGCTCAACCCGTTCGAGGGCAAGATGACCTTCGCCGGACGGACGATCGCCGGACTTGCCGATATGGACAGGAACTATCGCAAGGATGTTCAGCTGATCTTCCAGCACCCCGACGCCTCGCTCAATCCCCGGCAGAAGATCCATGAAATCCTGGCGCGGCCACTGAAACTCTATGGCGCGGGTCAAAGCGGTTCCGTCTCGCAGCAGATCGGCGATCTGCTGGAACAGGTTCGCCTGCCGCGCACCCATGCCGACCGCTATCCGCATCAGCTCTCGGGTGGAGAGAAACAGCGCGTCGCCATCGCCCGCGCCTTCGCCTCGAAACCGAAGCTCGTCATCTGCGACGAGATCACCTCGGCATTGGATGTCTCGGTGCAGGCCTCGATCGTGCAGCTGCTGCTGGAACTGCACCGAAAGCACGGAACGGCCTTTCTCTTCATCACCCACGACCTCAATCTCGTTCGCCAGATCGCGCATCGCATCGCCGTGATGTACCGCGGCGACCTTGTCGAGGTCGTACCATCAGACGAAATCGCCAGCCCTGACCGCGCCGACTATACCCGCCAGCTGATCGCCGCGGTTCCGGCGCTCGCAAGCACATCCTTTTAGAATTGCAGAGCAAGGAGCATACAATGGACCCGAAATCGCTCGTCGGCACAATCGACGAGAAGAGCTGCCTCGACTTCCTGTCGAACATGGTACGCCAGAAGAGCCATTCCCAGACCGATGGCGAGCGCGAACTCGCCCGTATCATGGCCCGCGAGATGGAAGCGATCGGCCTCCAGTCCGAGCTACAGCCTTTCGAGGACGGTCAGCGCTTCAATGCCATCGGGCGCCTGAAGGGATCGGGCGGCGGCAAGAGCCTGCTGTTCAACGGCCATCTCGACACCAATCCGGTGACCGAAGGTTGGACGGTCGATCCCTGGGGCGGCCTCGTCGATGACAAGTTTATCTACGGCATCGGCGTCTCCAACATGAAGGCAGGCGATGCCGCCTATTTCTGCGCCGTCAAGACGCTGCTGAACGCCGGCGTGAAGCTTAAGGGCGATATCATCCTGACCTATGTGGTCGGTGAATTGCAGGGCGGCGTCGGCACGCTCGCGGCCATTCGTAGCGGCGTCAAGGCCGACTATTTCATCAATAGCGAGCCGAGCGACCTCGCAGCCGTCACAATGCACGCGGCAGCGCTGAGCTTCGTCATCGAGCTTACCGGTGACACCCGTCATCTCTCCAAGCGCGAGCAATCCGTCGACGCCATCGCCGCCGCCTGCGACATCATCCCGCGCATCAACGCCATGACATTCAGCGGCGCGAAAAGCGAAGTGCACCGCTCCATCAATCGCGGTCATATCGGCGTCGTCCATGGCGCTCTCGGACGCGACCTCGAGGAATGGCGGCCGCCGCAGGTTTCCGACTTCGTCCGCATCAGAGGCTCGGCCCGCTACGCACCCGGCCAGACGCAGGAAGGCGTTCTTGCCGATCTCGCCGGCGAACTCGTCGAACTCGAAAAGCGTTTCCCGGGGCTCAAGGCCAAGCTGGTTCCCGAGATGATCGAGGGTCGCCCGCTGATGCCGCCTTTCGAGGTATCACCCACCTCGCGCATCGTCACATCGATCAATGCGGCCTATGAGGCCGTGCGCGGCGAGAGGCAGCCGACTGGTGCGATCACACCGACCCGCTTCTATGGAACGGATGCCGGGCACCTTTACCATGAACTCGGCATGGAAGGCATCGTCTGCGGCCCGGGCGGGCGCTACAACACCATGCCGGACGAGCGCGTCGATATCGTCGACTATCTCGACATGATCCGGGTCTACATGCTCACCATTCTCGACATTTGCGAGATCGCCTGAGGCCTCATGTTCCCTCGTGACGAATATGACTGGCGGATTGCCAAGGCACATGCCGCGATGGACGCAGCCGCCGTCGATCTTCTTCTGATCGACAGCGGCGAGCTCCTGGCATGGCTGACGGGCTATACCGTTTCCGAAACCATGTACCGCGCTGCCCTGCTTCCGCGCCAAGGACAGCCGTGGTTCGTACTTCGCGAACTCGACGAGGCGCCCTGCCGGGAAAAGACCTGGATCGCGGATGTCATCGGCTTTGCCGATACCGATGATCCTCATCAGGCGGTTGCAGACAGCATCTGCGCAAGAGGCTTCGCTGACGCCCGCATCGGAGCGGATGTCGGTGCCTACAGCTTCAGCGCCCATACGGCTGCCCGGCTCAAGACATGCCTGCCGCAGGCGGAATTCATCGCCCTCCCCGGCATCAGCGATAGCCTGCGCTGGATAAAATCGTCGCGCGAAATCGCGGTTCTGACGGATTCGTCCGCCATTGCCGACAAGGCTATGCGGGCCATCGCCGAAACAATCCGCTCGGGCATGTCGACCCGCGATGCGGCAGCTGTTGCAGCCGCGACCTTCCTGCGGCAGGGCGCCGATACGGGCGAGACCGGACCGATCGTCAAGGCCAGCGGCAGCCACGAGTTTCTGCATGGTGCACTCAAAAATGACGTGCTGAGCGAGGGAGACATACTGCACGTAGAGCTGATCCCGCGCATCGGCGGCTATGGCGCGCGTCTGATGCGACCGGTTATCATCGGCGAACCCGCGTCCCGGCTCCGCGATGCGGCTTCCCGCATCGTCACGCTGCAGAATGAGCAGATCGCGGCCATGAAGCCTGGGATCATGGCACGGGATGTGGACGCCGTCGTTCGTAATGGCCTCGTCGCGGAAGGATGGCGGCCGGCCTACAACAACGTTACGGCCTATACGCTCGGCCTCTATACGCGCACGCCACGCACGAGCGACTTTTCCCGCGTGTTTCTGCCGACCGAGACATGGCCGCTGGAGGACGGAATGGTCTTCCACGTCTATGCAAGCGCCTGTGGCCTCGGCTTCAGCGAAACAGTCGTGGTGACGCCTGACGGCGGCAAGAGGCTGACATCAACTGCCCGGCAGCTCTTGATCTCCGGCTAGCTGCCCGATCGCAGCGACGGCTCTTCCCGCCTCGATTGGTCTGATCAACGGGGCAAACACTCCCTGCCTATACCAAGGTATAATCGCGGTGCACCAACGCCTGATTGACCGCCCATCCCCTCCATGACATCACGGCCATGCCCCACGACGCAGTGCGCGGGGTTACCGAAACAACAGATCAAGAAGCCAATGGACAGCTACCCTAGTCGCCGTCCGGTTGCGGCATCCGGCCGCAGCCGGATGGTCATCGCAACAACCTGGACCGCTCCCGGCGCAATCGCCCGGGCGAGCGCCGGTCGGGCCTAGCCTGTCCGGTTCGCCGCCCGGACCCGCCGATGGCGGACCGAGGAGGTGAACCATGAACAACATTGTTCTTTTTCGCGGACGGACGTCCGCATCCAAATTTCCAGCTACTCGGGCATTGCCCGCCAATTCCGGGCAGCCGCGCCCGATCCTTGTCGCCGTCTGGCATACCAATCCCTTGAGCGGAAAGCTGGAATGCCGCTGGACCACGCAGGCCCAGTCGCCTGTCGAGGAGGACGGTAGTCGTCGCATGGACAATCATTGGGCGGCTTGAGGGTCGCCCCCCTTCCCCTCGGCGAACACCACACCGGCGATTTCAGCCTTTATCACGTCGCGCGGGCATATAGCCGACACTCTCTCGTTCTTCCATGAGGTTATCACATGGTCTTTCTTTCCAATGATCGCCGGGGGCACAGCGCCGTTGCCGAACTGGCGCGTGCCCGCATCCTGCCGAACGGCTACGATCTCGTCGCCTTTGCCTTCGTCGCGGCGCTGGCCGTGCTCGCTCTGCACGGAGCAGCCGAAATGCGCGCGCCGCTGGAAGGCTTGGCGACCGCGCCCATCTCGCTCGATCCCGCCCGGCTGCCGGAATATGCCCTGCGCACGACGCTGCGGATGTTCGCGGCAATTGGAGCCTCGCTCCTTTTTACTTTCATCTTTGCAACGCTGGCCGCCAAAAGCCGGCGGGCGGAGATGATCATCATTCCGGCCCTCGATATCCTGCAATCCGTGCCGGTACTCGGCTTTCTCACCTTCACCGTCACCTTCTTCATGGGAATTTTCCCGGGAAGCCAGCTTGGCGCCGAATGTGCGTCGGTCTTCGCAATCTTCACCAGCCAGGCCTGGAACATGGCCTTTTCCTTCTACCAGTCGCTGCGGACCGTGCCGCGCGATCTCGACGAGGTCAGCCGTGGGTTCGGCCTCTCCGCCTGGCAGCGGTTCTGGCGGCTGGAAGCACCCTTTTCGGCGCCCGGCCTCATCTGGAATACGATGATGTCGATGTCCGGCGGCTGGTTCTTCGTCGTCGCATCGGAGGCGATCACCGTCGGCAATACCACCGTTCAGCTTCCGGGCCTCGGCTCCTGGCTTGCGGTTGCCATCGATAAGCAGGATTTTGCGGCCGTGAGCTGGGCAGTCCTCGCCATGGGCGTCGTCATCGTTCTCTACGACCAGCTCCTGTTCCGGCCGATCGTCGCCTGGGCCGACAAGTTCCGTTTCGAGCAGACGGCCGGGCAGGAAAAGCCCCGCTCATGGGTCTATTCTCTGATCCAGCGGACGCGCCTGCTGAAATCACTGTTGGGACCCTTCGCCTGGGTATGGGGCAGCCTTATGCGCTTCCGCTTGCCGGCCATCACCCGAAAGGCACCTGTCGCCAGGCGTGACAATGCCCTGGCCTCACGGTTGCTCGATTACGCCTGGTTCGCCCTTGTCGCAGTCGTCGGCGTCTGGGGCATCTGGACCGCGTTTGCCTTTGTGAGCCAGACCCTCACATGGAGTGACGCATGGATCGCCTTTGAGGGGGGCCTCATCACCCTGCTGCGTGTACTCGTGTTGATTGCGATCGCCTCCGTGATCTGGGTGCCAATCGGCGTCTGGATCGGATTGCGGCCCGCGGTTGCCGAGCGTGTTCAGCCGGTGGCGCAGTTCCTCGCCGCCTTTCCCGCCAACGTGCTGTTTCCCTTCGCGGTCATTGCAATCGTCGCGACCGGTGCGAGCCCGAACATCTGGCTGTCGCCACTGATGGTGCTCGGCACGCAATGGTACATCCTCTTCAACGTCATCGCCGGCGCGAGCGCCTTTCCGACGGATCTGAAGGAAGCCTGCTCCGTCTACCAACTTCGGTCCTGGACCTGGTGGCGGCGCGCCATTCTGCCGGGGATCTTTCCCTACTACGTCACCGGAGCCCTGACGGCGTCGGGCGGCTCATGGAACGCCAGCATCGTCGCCGAAGTGGTGAGCTGGGGCAACACCAAGCTCGAGGCCTTCGGCCTTGGCTCCTACATCGCCAAGGCTACGGAGGCCGGCGACTACCAGCGCGTCATCCTCGGCATCGCGGTCATGTCGCTCTTCGTCACGCTTTTGAACAGAACCCTGTGGCGACCGCTCTACGTGTTCGCCGAACGCCGCCTGCGTCTCAACTAACCATTCCAGTCGGAGTAACAATCATGGAAAACACCATACTCACGAAGAAGGCAGGAATTGCCGAAGCCGCACCGCTGGTATCGGCCAAGCAGGTCTGCCAGATCTACGACAAGGGCGCATCCGGTTCGCTGGTCGTGCTGGACAATGTCGATCTGGAGCTTCGCTCCGCCGAGATCGTCGGACTGCTTGGGCGCTCCGGCTCCGGCAAGTCGACGCTGCTGCGGGCGATCGCCGGCCTGATCCGGCCGAGCAAGGGCGAGGTCACCTTCGAGGGCAAGCCGGTAACCGGGCCTAATTCGGGCGTCTCCGTCGTCTTTCAAAGCTTCGCGCTCTTCCCCTGGCTCTCGGTCCTGCAGAATGTCGAACTCGGCCTCGAGGCCCAGGGCGTAGCACCGGCCGAACGGCGCAAGCGGGCGCTTGCCGCCATCGACCTCATCGGCCTTGACGGCTTCGAAAGCGCCTATCCGAAGGAACTCTCGGGCGGCATGCGCCAGCGCGTCGGCCTTGCCCGCGCCCTCGTCGTGCGCCCGAAAGTCCTGTTGATGGACGAGCCCTTTTCGGCCCTCGACGTACTGACGGCCGAGACGCTGCGCACCGATCTGCTCGATCTGTGGTGCGAAGGCCGGATGCCGATCGAATCCATCCTGATGGTGACCCATAATATCGAAGAGGCCGTGCTGATGTGCGACCGTATCCTGATCTTCGGTTCGAACCCTGGCCGCGTCATCGCCGAAATCCGCGTTGACCTGCCGCAGCCGCGCAACCGCCTCGACCCCACCTTCCGGATGCTGGTCGAGGACATCTATGCAAGGATGACGGCAAAGACCGGGACGACGGCGCGCGACGGGCTCTTCCCGGGGACGGGCATCGCCATGGCACTGCCGCGGGTATCGACCAACCTAATGTCCGGTCTGATCGAGACGGTCGCGGCCGAACCCTACCGGGGACAGGCGGACCTGCCGCCGCTTGCCGCGCACCTCCATCTCGGCATCGACGATCTCTTCCCGGTCGCTGAAACGCTGCAACTGCTGCGGTTTGCCGATCTAGAAGGCGGCGACATCCGGCTGACGGCCCCCGGCCTGCGCTTCTCCGACAGCGACGTCGACGAACGCAAGCGCCTGTTCGAGCAGCATCTGGCGACCTACGTGCCGCTCGCCGCCCACATCCGCCGTGTTCTCGATGAACGGCCGACCCATCGCGCGCCGGCCCGGCGCTTCCGCGACGAGCTCGAGGACTACATGTCGGAGGACTATGCCGATACCACGCTGAAAGCCGTGACGAATTGGGCTCGTTATGCCGAATATTTCGCTTATGACGAGAATGCCGACCTGTTCACGCTCGAAAACCCGAGCTGAGCACCACGCTTGATCGTGACCAACCATTGGCCCGCCGCAATGGTCGGCATTGCTCATAGCCTTCCGATCGTGCACCCTGCCGTCGCATGTGCGGCGGCGGATTCGGGTGGAAAAGGTAAGGCGATATGAGGCGCGAGGTCCTGCGATATCTGGTCGAGGCGCCCTTGCTGTGGCTTGGCATTGGGCTGCTTGCCGCCCTGATCTTCGTTGCCGACACGGTGACCAATCTGGAGATCGCCTTTGCGGTACTCTATGTCTCGGTGATCCTCATCTCCGTGCGCTCCGGCCGGCCCGGGGCCGTCATGGTTGTGGGGATTGCCTGTGCCGTCCTCACCATAGTCAGCTACTGTCTGACACGGCATGGAAACTCTCAATCCGGCATGGTGAACGGGGCCATAAGCCTGCTTGCGATCGCCGCGACTACCTATCTGGCGATCAGGATCGAGGCGACCGAGGCAAGGGCCAGACAAGCGCAATCCGAACTCACGCGGATGTCGCGCATCATGACGATGGGCGAACTCAGCACCTCCATCGCCCATGAGGTCAGCCAGCCGATTACCGCGATCGTGGCCAACGGCAATGCGGCGCTGCGCTGGCTGTCGGCAACGCCTCCGGACCAGGAGGAAGCGCGGCGCGCGCTCGACAGGATCGTCAAGGATGCCGGCCGCGCCGGCGAGGTCATCGGCCGCGTCCGTAGCCTCGTTGCGCGAACAGCACCATCGCGCGACAGGATCGACATGGTCGAAGCGGTTACCGAGGCACTGGCGCTCGTCCGTGGCGAGATCCGCGAAAACCACATCCTGCTGCGCACCGAACTCGCCAACGATCTGCCGCCCGTGACGGGCGACCGGGTCCAGCTCCAGCAGGTGATCCTGAACTTCGTCATCAATGCCATCGAGGCGATGGCGGACGTCGATGCGGAGAAGCGCGAGCTGCTGGTCAGCGCCGCAGCCCATGGCAGGAAGATAACGGTGAGCGTGCGCGACACCGGCACGGGCGTGCCGCCAGCCGCTTCCGCGAGAATGTTCGAGGCCTTCTTCACGACCAAGCCGACAGGAATGGGGATGGGGCTGGCGATCAGCCGGTCGATCGTCGAAGCGCATGGCGGTACGGTCTATACGGCGCCCAACTTTCCGCATGGCGCGGTGTTCGGCTTCGTCCTGCCATCGGATGCCGGAGCAAGAGGATGATCATGCCGGAGCAAAAGCCGACCGTTTACGTCATCGACGACGATCCGTCCGTCCGGGATGGGCTGGACAGCCTCCTGCGCTCCGTCGGCTACGACGTCAGCAGCTTCGCATCGCCGCGGGATTTCCTCAGCCATCAGCGATCCGGCGGCCCTGCCTGCCTCGTGCTTGACGTCAGGATGCCGGATGCAAGCGGTCTTGATTTCCAGGATGAATTGGCAAGGACCGGCAATCCGCTGCCCATCATATTCCTGACCGGCCACGGCGATGTGCCGATGTCCGTGAGGGCGATGAAGGCCGGGGCTACGGAATTTCTGCTCAAGCCCTTTCGGGAGCAGGACCTTCTCGACGCCATTCGGCAAGCTTTGGAAAAAGATCGCGCCCGGCTTCGCGACGACGCTGCGACGACCGATCTGCGGGAACGCTTTGCGACGCTGACGGCGCGCGAGCGCGAGGTGATGGCGCTTGTCGCCCGAGGACGCCTCAACAAGCAGATTGCCGCTGAACTTGGCCTGAGTGAAATCACAGTCAAGGTCCATCGCGGCCAGGCGATGCGCAAGATGCAGGCGGGGTCCGTCGCCGATCTCATCAGGATGGCCGACGCGCTTGGATAGCCGGAAACCGCCGACGAACATCCAATTGGCCCGCAGAGGTGGTCCATATCGGCCTCTTCAAGATCGGAGGCCGTTCTTTTGAGCTATGCCTATCCAAGGCATGATCGAAATCGTGCCTTGGCACTATGCTTCGGACCGCCGGCTACGTTGGTCGCGGCGGATATGCCTGAGCCTCAATTGAGGGCGGGGCAGCCGCGTCGATTGGCAAAGACCATGCGGTCGGGGCCACCATCGTTCCAGCCGCGGACGACAATGCGTCGCCCATTGTTTTCGACCGAATCGATGCGGCGGAAGCCTTCCTGGCGAGCGGCATCCATGAGGTCGCGCCGGCTGCAGCCACCACGGTCACGGTCACGATCCCTGCGCGGACCATCCCAGTCCTGATCCTGCCGGCGGTCCCATCTTGGCGGCTGCCTGTATCCGTCGTCATCGCCGTAAAACTGCGCCATGGCGACAGACGGCATCAACTGCGTTGCGGCCAGGCCGGCCAAGGCGATGAAAGAAACTCGTGCAAAACGTCTAAACATCCTTCGCTCCTCACTTTGATATCGATGGCATGGATGGGTGATATTGCACTCAACATGAACGTTATCCGAACAAATCGTTCATACAGTCCCAACGCGATCGTCCCCAAAGCATCGTCCCATAATGCTGTATTTCCCCAGATATGAAAACTAGGGTTGTGACCTGTGAAGGCAAGCACGGGAACTTGAGCCACCGGAAGAGGCACCGGAACGAAATAAAGCCATGCCTCCCCAAGGCCGGAGTTGCTCTATCCCAGCAAAACACGGCAGCGTGCCATCATATCGATTGACGAAATTCCAACCTCGTCTACTATATCTAGTGTTCGAGGTTCTTCCGATTCGCAAGGATTGGAGGCTAAGACGGGAATACGGTGCGCGACCGTCCATAATGGGCGCCGCAATTCCGAAGCTGCCCCCGCAACTGTAAGCGGCGAGCATCTATCCAGCGAAAGCCACTGAAGCATGATGTTTCGGGAAGGTGAGGATCGATGCAACGACCCGCGAGCCAGGAGACCTGCCTCAAACAAAACGTCCACGGGCGGGGTGTCCGGAAGGTCGCGATGTACTGCGGAATGACGCCGCTCGTGCACGCCTCCCCGAGCTCCTGCGATCAGTCAACTTCGGGGTGAAGTCCATGTTGAATTTTTCAAGCCAGTTCCTACGCGAATAGCCGCGTGTCCACGCCCACGTCCGGGCGTGTGCCGATCCATCTTCATTCCAGCGAACGGGCATCGGCGGATGTCCGAACGATATCGTGTGCCTTTCAAAGATACGAGGACAATCATGAGCATCACCGTCTACAGCAAACCCGCCTGCGTCCAATGCACCGCGACCACAAGGGCACTCGACCGTCAGGGCCTCGAATACCGGATCATCGATGTTTCAATCGACGATGCCGCTTTCGAGCTGGTGCAGGGCCTCGGCTACCGCCAGGTCCCAGTGGTTGTCGCCGGCGAACAGCACTGGGCGGGCTTCCGGCCCGATATGATCAGCGCGCTTGCCTGATGGGACAGCCGTCGATGGGGCAGATCGTCTATTTCTCCAGCCGGTCCGAGAACACCCATCGCTTCATCGGCAAGCTCGGCCTGGACGCCGTACGAATACCGGTCCGTCCGGATGAGCTTTTCCGTGTCCACCAGCCCTTCGTCCTCGTGGTGCCGACCTATAGCGGCGACAGCGGCAAGGGCGCGGTTCCAAAACAGGTGATCCGTTTCCTGAACGAAACGGAGAACCGATCGAACATCCGGGGCGTGATCGCCGCCGGCAACAGCAACTTCGGAGCGACCTTCGGGATCGCCGGCGACATCATCTCCGCCAAATGCCAGGTGCCGTATCTTTACAGGTTCGAGCTGCTCGGCACGGAGGAGGACGTCGTCAATGTCAGAGATGGATTGGAACGATTTTGGACACGCTCACACTCGAACGCCCGGTAAAGGCCACCGAAACGCAGCTCGACTATCATGCGCTGAACGCCATGCTGAACCTTTATGACGAGGATGGCAGAATCCAGCTCGACAAGGACCGGCTGGCGGCGAAGCAGTATTTTCTCCAGCACGTCAACCAGAACACCGTCTTCTTTCATAACCTGAGGGAGAAGCTCGATTATCTCGTGACCGAGGGCTATTACGAGCGCGAGGTTCTCGACCAGTATTCCTTCAATTTCGTGCGCGATCTCTTCGATCACGCCTATGCGAAGAAGTTCAGGTTCCCGACTTTTCTCGGCGCCTTCAAATATTACACCAGCTACACGCTCAAGACCTTCGACGGAAAACGTTATCTCGAGCGCTACGAAGACCGCATCTGCATGGTGGCGCTGACGCTCGCGCAGGGCAATGAATCGCTGGCCAAGGACATGGTCGACGAAATCATTTCCGGCCGCTTCCAGCCGGCGACCCCGACCTTCCTCAATGCCGGCAAGAAGCAGCGCGGCGAACTGGTCTCCTGCTTCCTGATGCGCGTCGAGGACAACATGGAGTCCATCGGGCGCTCGATCAATTCGGCACTTCAGCTCTCCAAGCGCGGCGGCGGCGTCGCGCTCTCGCTCACCAACATCCGCGAGGCCGGTGCGCCGATCAAGCATATCGAAAACCAGTCTTCCGGCATCATCCCGGTGATGAAGCTGCTGGAAGACAGCTTCTCCTACGCCAACCAGCTCGGCGCGCGGCAAGGGGCAGGCGCGGTCTATCTGAACGCGCATCACCCCGACATCATGCGGTTTCTCGACACCAAGCGCGAGAATGCCGACGAGAAGATCAGGATCAAGACGCTGTCGCTTGGCGTTGTCGTCCCGGATATCACCTTCGAACTCGCGAAGAACAACGAGGACATGTACCTGTTTTCGCCCTACGACGTCGAACGCGTCTATGGCGTGCCCTTCACGGACATTTCCGTGACGGAGAAATACCGCGAGATGGTGGCCGACAACCGTATCCGCAAGAAGAAGATCAAGGCGCGCGACTTCCTCCAGGTGATTGCCGAAATCCAGTTCGAGAGCGGCTATCCCTACATCATGTTCGAGGACACGGTGAACCGCGCCAATCCGATCGCCGGGCGCATCACCATGAGCAACCTCTGCTCGGAAATCCTGCAGGTGAGCGAGGCAAGCACCTACAGGGACGATCTTTCCTATGAGCATATGGGCAAGGATATTTCCTGCAATCTCGGCTCTTTGAACATCGCCGCGGCCATGGATTCGGAAGACTTCGGCAAGACGATCGAGACGGCGATACGGGCGCTGACGGCGGTCTCAGACATGAGCCATATTTCGTCGGTGCCCTCGATCGAAAAGGGCAATGACGAGAGCCATGCGATCGGCCTCGGCCAGATGAACCTGCATGGCTATCTAGCTCGCGAGCGGATTTTCTATGGCTCCGAGGAAGGCGTCGATTTCACCAATATCTATTTCTATACCGTGACCTATCACGCCATCCGTGCCTCCAACCGCCTGGCGGTGGAACGGGCGCGCAGTTTCAAGGGGTTCGAGAATTCGAAATACGCCTCCGGTGACTATTTCGACAAATACACCGAACAGGAATGGAAGCCCGCGACCGAACGCGTGGCCAAACTGTTCGAGACCGCCGGCGTCGACATTCCGACGCCGGACGACTGGCTTGAGCTGAAGCAGGCCGTGATGGAAGGCGGTCTCTATAACCAGAACCTGCAGGCGGTGCCGCCGACTGGTTCGATCTCCTACATCAACCACTCGACCTCCTCTATCCATCCGATCGTCTCGAAAATCGAAATCCGGAAAGAGGGCATGATCGGCCGCGTCTATTATCCGGCCGCCTTCATGACCAACGACAATCTCGACTACTACCAGGACGCCTACGAAATCGGGCCTGAGAAGATCATCGATACCTATGCGGCCGCCACTCAGCATGTCGATCAGGGACTATCGTTGACGCTGTTCTTCCGCGACACCGCGACGACCCGCGACATCAACAAGGCACAGATCTACGCCTGGAAGAAGGGCATCAAGACCATCTACTACATCCGCCTTCGCCAGATGGCGCTGTCCGGCACGGAAGTGCAGGGCTGTGTGTCCTGTGCACTCTGATACCCCGGGGAACAAGATGAACATTCAAGTGAAAACCAACGCGCCGAAGCGGTCCAAAGCAATACGCGCCATCAACTGGAACCGCATCGAAGACGACAAGGATCTGGAAGTCTGGAACCGGCTGACGGGGAATTTCTGGCTGCCGGAAAAGGTGCCGCTCTCCAACGACATCCCGTCCTGGGCAACGCTGAAACCCGAGGAGCAGCAGCTTACTATCCGCGTCTTCACCGGCCTGACGCTTCTCGACACGATACAGAACGGCGTCGGTTCGGTGACGCTCATGGCAGATGCGGAGACGTCCCACGAAGAGGCGGTGCTGTCGAATATCTCCTTCATGGAGGCGGTGCATGCGCGGTCCTATTCATCTATCTTCTCGACGCTGTGCCTGACGCCGGATGTCGACGACGCCTATCGCTGGTCGGAGGAGAATGAGTTCCTGCAGCGGAAATCGGCGTTGATCATGGAGCAATATGCCTCCGGCGATCCGTTGAAAAAGAAGGTCGCCAGCGTCTTTCTCGAAAGCTTTCTTTTCTATTCCGGCTTCTATCTGCCGATGTTCTGGTCGAGCCGGGCGAAGCTGACGAATACAGCCGACATGATCCGCCTCATCATCCGCGACGAGGCCGTGCATGGCTATTACATCGGCTACAAGTTCCAGAAGGGCCTGGACCGGCTGCCGCAACCGCACCGGCAGGAGATCAAGGATTTTGCTTTCGACCTGTTGCTCGAGCTCTATGACAACGAGGCAAAATACACCGAAGCGCTCTACGATGGCGTTGGCCTGACGGAGGACGTCAAGAAATTCCTGCATTATAACGCCAACAAGGCACTGATGAATCTCGGCTACGAGGCGTTGTTCCCGCCCGAAGCCTGCAAGGTCAATCCGGCCATCCTATCGGCACTCTCGCCGAATGCCGACGAAAACCATGACTTCTTCTCAGGCTCTGGCTCTTCCTATGTCATCGGCAAGGCGGTAGCAACCGAGGATGAGGATTGGAACTTCTGAGCCGACACCGCCGGTCATTTCCGAAACCATATCGTTTCATAAGCAGCGCTTTTCCCGTTGCCGCATGGATTTGGCCGGTGGTACACCTCGACCGGAATCCAAAGGAGACGAAATGACAACTATTCAGATGGGCGACCGCGCATGAACGATCAGCAGCCCCGCAAGCCGGGGATACTTGGGTGGCTGAACCGTTTCGAACCCCTGGTGCTCGTCATGTTCGCGGCTTTCTCCGGCGGACTCCTTCTGTTTGTGCAATTGACCGGCGAGGTCCTTGAAGGCTCGACGAGGCGATTTGACGAAAGCATATTGCTGGCGCTTCGCCAGCCAGGCGATCTCTCCCGTCCGGTGGGACCTGCGTGGCTCACCCATGCCTTCAGCGATATCACCAGCCTTGGCGGCACGACAGTCCTCACGCTGTTGACGACTCTCTTGACCATCTACCTGCTTCTCGATCGCCGCCGCGCGATCGCCATCTTCATCCTCGCCTCGGTGCTGGGCGGATGGCTGCTGAGCACCACTCTAAAGCTCGGCGTTGCAAGGCCAAGGCCGGACATCGTTCCGCATCTGGTCGAGGTTCATGACCTGAGTTTTCCGAGCGGCCATGCGATGGTGTCGGCCGTGACCTATCTGACGCTCGGGGCACTTCTCTCCCGCACGCAGGCCTACAGATCGACCCGGATATTCATGATTGTGGTCGCCATTCTTCTGACGCTGCTGATCGGCACAAGCCGGGTCTTTCTCGGCGTACATTTCCCGACCGACGTCCTCGGCGGCTGGTGCGCCGGCGCTACCTGGGCGCTTGGATGCTGGATGATCGCCCGCCGCTACATATCGGCATCGCCTGGGACGAAAAACCCGAAATCCTGACCGATAATGCCGGCAGATATACGCCGGCAGGTGGATCGATCGACGTCGCCACAAGCTTGACCTGGATCTGTCAACCGAACGGACGGCCCCCACTTCCACGACGTCATGTCGTTTGGCCAGGGCCCGGACACGCACGGGTGGGTTTGATCCATTTTTCGGCTGACATTGCGCCGCCCAGCAAAGCGGATCATCACTCGAAGATGAGCCGCGCCCGAAAAAGATCTTGACCAATTCATAAAAATGAAATGCTATTAGTTAATTTCATTTTCTAGGCGGCGATATCATGTCGAACGGTGCCATGGCCCAACTTGCCGACGGCGAGACCAGACGAAAGAGCGGGTCCGCCTTTCGGGTTGCGATGCTGGCACCGGGCGCGCTCGTCGCCTTCGTCCTCATCCTTTTTGCGCTTGCCCTCGTCATCTTCCTCTCGTTTCGGACAAACGACGGTTCGCTCCTCGGAGCCGGTATTTCGCTTAGCAATTTCGGCACGCTCTTTTCCGATCCGCTCTATGGGATGGTCATTCTGCGGTCATTGGCGATTGCCGGTGTCGTAACGCTGGCGACGGTGGCAACGGCCTATCCGGTCGCCTATTACCTTGCATTTCACGCCGGCTCGAAACGAGGCCTGCTGCTCTTTCTGGTAACCCTGCCCTTCTGGACCAGCTATCTGCTACGGGTCTTCGCCTGGAAGATCGTGCTCGCCTATAACGGTGTCCTCAATTCGGCGCTGATGATGACCGGGATCACCTCGGAGCCGCTGACGATCTTCCTGAACACGCCGGCGGCGGTCGTCCTGACGCTTGCCCATGCCTACGCCCCCTTCGCCATTCTGCCGATCTTCGTGGCGCTCGAGACCTTGCCGAAATCGCTGCTGGAGGCAGCCGCCGATCTCGGCGCCCGACCCTTCACGATATTCCGCCGCGTCATCCTGCCGAACTCCATGCCCGGCGTGCTTGCCGGCGCGCTTGTCGTATTCGTGCCGACGGTCGGCGATTATGTGACGCCCGCGCTGGTCGGCGGCCCCGCCAGCACCATGATCGGTTCGCTCATCCAGGCGCAGTTCGGCAAGGCGAATGACTGGCCGTTCGGTGCGGCGCTGGCCGTGCTTGTCATGCTGGTGATCCTCGCGGTCGTCCTCCTCGTGCGCGCCGCCGACCGCGCTTTCGGGAGCCGCACATGACCAGGAAACCCATCCAGGAACGAAAGCAGGGACGCGGACTGGCGATCTATGTCATCGCCTATCTCATCTTCCTCTATCTGCCGATCGTATTGATCCCGCTGTTTTCCTTCAACGATTCCATCCAGGCGGCCTTTCCGTTGAAGGGCTTCACCTTCGCCTGGTATGCAACGCTCGTCGGCAACCAGGCCCTCACCAGAGCATTGCAGACGAGCCTGCTGATCGGCGTACTCTCGGCTTCGCTCGCAACCCTTTGCGGCATAACGGTCGCCTATATGGACACCTACGGCCGGTCGCGGCTGGCAGGCACGATATCGACGATCGCCCGGCTGCCGATCCTGATCCCCGGCGTCATCGTCGGCATCTCGCTGCTGATCCTCGTCAACCTTACCGGCCTTGGCCCATCACGGATCGCCATTGTGCTCGGCCACATCCTCGTGGCGCTGCCGACCACCGTCGTCATCATGCGGTCCCGCTTCCTCGCCATCCCGAGGAGCATCGCCGAAGCCGCCCAGGATCTCGGCGCTGGCGACGCAATCATCTTTCGCCGCATCATGCTGCCGCTGGCGCTTCCCGCGATCGGCTCTGCCTTCATGCTGGCCTTTCTCACCTCCTTCGACGAGTTCATCGTCGCCTTCTTCCTGTCGGGAACCGAGCCGACGCTGCCGCTCTACATCTGGAGCCAGCTGCGCTTCCCGAAATCGCTTCCGACCGTGATGGCGCTCGGAACGAGCATCCTTGCCGTGTCGATCCTGATTGCCGGCTGCGCCGAACTTCTGCGCCAGCGTGGCCTTTCGAGGAGCGCACACGGGCAAGCTTGAGATCTGCAACGATAACAACGAAAGAAAAGAGGAGAACTGTGATGACCCATAAGAGCAGACTGAATTTCCGCCGGCTGGCGGCCGGGATCGCGGCTTTGGCGATCACCGTCGCATCGGTGGCGCTGCCGGCGCAGGCGGCCGACAAGCTCACCTATTTCACCTGGTCCGGCTATGAGTTGCCCGATTTCGACAAGGCCTATCTCGCGGCCCATCCGAATGCCGTCGAAACCTCGGTCTTCGGCGATGACGACGACGCCTTCACCAAGGTCAAGGCCGGCTTCCATCCTGACCTCGCCCACCCTTGCTACGACAAGGTCGCCCGCTGGAACAAGGAAGGGCTGCTGCAGCCGATCGACACCTCCAGGATCAAGAACTGGGACAAGATCTTCCCGGTCTTCCGCAATCTGCCGGATCTGCAAGCCGGCGACGGCAAGGTGTGGATGGTGCCCTGGGACTGGGGCAATACCTCCGTTCTCTACCGCACCGATCTCGTCAAGAACCCTGAGCAGAGCTGGAAGCTGCTCTGGGACAAGCAATATGCCGGGCGGATCGCGACCATCGACGCCGTGCATGACACGCCGGTCGTCGCAGCCCTGCTCGCCGGCGTCAGCCCCTTCGACATGACGCCCGCTGAACTCGACAAGGTCGCCGACAAGCTGCGCGAACAGCGGCCGCTGGTGTCCGCCTACACCACCGACATGACTTCGGTGGAGCAATCGCTGGCAAGCGGCCAGCTGGTTGCCGCCATGACCTGGAACGCTTCGGCGGTGGCCTTGAAGAAACAGGGTGTGCCGGTCGAATTCATGAAGCCGAAGGAAGGCATGCTGACCTGGGCCTGCGGTTTCGTGATGCTCAAGGATGCCAAGAACGCCGATCTCGCCTATGACTTCATCAACAGCAGGCTCGAGGCCGATTCCGGCAAGTTCCTGATCGAGAGCTATGGCTATGGCGCATCGACCAGCTCGGCCTTCGCGGCCGTGCCGAAGGAGACACTGGACAATCTCCAGCTTCCCGCCGATCCGGATACGATGCTGAAATCCACCATCTTCACCGGCCCGATGAAACAGAACGACGATCTGGCGAAGATGTTCGAAAAGGTGAAAGCCGGCGGTTGATCTCTGGCAATGCCGGCCCGGACATAGCATGTTCGGGCCGGCCGATGACTGCAAGGAACTGGGAGATATGATGGACGCTCTGGACGATCAGACAGACAAGCCCGCGCGCGACGCCAATGAGGTGGACGTCCTCGTCGGACGGCGAGTTCGGGCGCTGCGGCTCGAACGCAATCTTTCGCTGGCAGAGCTTGCGATCAGAACCGGAATATCGATCGGCGCGCTCAGCCAGATCGAACGCGGCATGTCGTCTTTGAGGGTGCGCGTCATCTGGCCGCTTGCCGCGGCACTCGACGTCGAGCCCTCGGCGCTGATCGTCGACGGCGGCGAGCCGGTCAACGATCTCTATTGCGTACGTGCCAACAGCCGCCGGCCGCTGCCTGTGCGCGCCGAGGGTATATCGAAGGATCTGCTCTCGCCGCCAGGCGCCGCCCTGACGGGCATGCAGGTCATCGTCGAGCCGGGTGGCGGCACCGAAACCTATACCCATACGGGCCATGAATTCGGCTGTGTGACAGCCGGCGAAGTGGAGCTGGTCGTCGATGCGACCCGCTACTTGCTGAAGACCGGCGACAGTTTTGCGTTCAAGAGCACCCTGCCGCATTCCTTCCGCAACGCCGGCACCGAACGCTGCATCATCCTCTGGGTCAACACCGCAAAGCCCGTGGAGACAACCGATGACGCATAGTGACGCGCTGCTGCGCCTGCGCTCAGTTTCCAAGCATTTCCCCGGCGGCATCATCGGTCTCGACGCGATCGATCTCGATATAGCCGAGGGCGAGTTCCTGAGCCTCCTTGGCCCGTCGGGTTGCGGCAAGACGACGACGTTGCGGGTGATTGCCGGCTTCGAAAGCCCGACCTCGGGCGAGCTATTGCTGGGCGGCCAGGACATCACGCCGCTCCGCCCCTACGACCGACCGGTGAACACCGTCTTCCAGGACTACGCACTCTTTCCACACATGAACGTCGCCGAGAATGTCGGCTTCGGCCTTTCACTCAAGAATGTCGGTGCTGCCGAACGCAACAAGCGAGTTCGCGATGCGCTCGATCTGGTCGGGCTTGCCGACAAGATCGGCCAGCGCGTTCAGGCACTCTCCGGCGGACAGCGCCAACGCGTAGCGCTGGCGCGCGCCATCGTCTGCGAACCACGCGTGCTCTTGCTCGACGAGCCTCTTTCCGCACTCGACGCACATCTGCGCGAGCAGATGCAGGTCGAGCTCAAACGTCTGCAGCGCGAACTCGGCACGACCTTCGTCATGGTCACCCACGATCAGACCGAAGCCCTTTCGATCTCAGATCGCATCGTTGTCATGAACAAGGGCGCGATCGAACAGATCGCAGCCCCAGCGACGCTTTACGACCGGCCAGCAACCAAATTCGTCGCCAGCTTCATCGGCGCGATGAACCTCCTGCCGGCACGGCTGACGACACGAAGCGCGACCGAGCTGCAATTCTCCGCAGGCGAACTGCACCTCCATGTTACAAGTGACGCCGAGCCGGAGCTTCGCGCCGGAGATCTGCGCACGGTCGGTATTCGCCCCGAGGATTTGACCATCAGCACCGAGAACGGCGGGAACGCCGCCGGCGCGCGCATCGAAAGTGTCTCCTTTCACGGCCGCAGCCTGCGCATCCATGCCGCGCTGCCAAGCGGCCAGCCGATCATTGCAGACATTCCGCGCGGCGCGGGTCTTTCGACCTTCGCACCCGGCGACAACGCCTTCATCGCATTGCGGGCCGGGGCGGCATGCCCCATTCTTCCCGCCTGAACCTCTCGGCCAGTCCGTGACCAAGGAGACCACAATGAGCCACAACCTGCAATTCTTCATCGACGGACAATGGGTTGACCCGGTCACGCCGAAGACGCTCGACGTCATCGATCCCTCGACCGAGGAGGCCTATACGCAGATCTCGGTCGGCTCCGCCGCCGATGTTGACAAGGCCGTCAAAGCGGCCAAGTCCGCCTTTGAACGCTTTTCCCTGACCACCAAGGTCGAGCGCCTGGCGCTGCTGAAACGCATTCTGGCAGCCTATAACGACCGCTTCGAGGATATCGCGCAGACGGTCAGCCAGGAAATGGGGGCACCTTTGCCCTTCGCGCGCGACTCGCAGGCCTGGGCCGGTCGCGGCCATATGGAAGCGACGATCGCCGCCTTTGAAAGCTATGAATTCGAGGCGAAGCGCGGCGCAACCACCGTCGTCAAGGAGCCGATCGGCGTCTGTGCGCTGATCACCCCCTGGAACTGGCCGCTCAACCAGATCGTCTGCAAGGTCGCGCCGGCGATCGCCGCCGGCTGCACCGTGGTGCTCAAACCGTCCGAAATCGCGCCGATCAGCGGCATCGTCTTTGCCGAGGTCATGGAAGCGGCGGGAACACCGAAAGGCGTCTTCAACCTCGTCAACGGCACCGGCCCGGAGGTCGGTCAGGTCATGGCCGGCCATCCGGACGTCGACATGGTCTCCTTCACCGGCTCGACCCGCGCCGGCATCATCGTCGCCAAGACCGCGGCCGATACCGTCAAGCGCGTGGCGCAGGAACTCGGCGGCAAGTCGGCGAACATCATTCTTCCCGATGCCGACTTCGAAACGGCCGTCACCAAGGGCGTATCCGGCTGCTTCGGCAATTCCGGCCAGTCCTGCGATGCGCCGACACGCATGCTGGTGCCGGCCGCGCGCCATGACGAAGCCCTGGCGATCGCCAAGATCGCCGCTGAAAAATTCAAAGTCGGCGATCCGCGCGCCGAGGGCACCGATCTCGGCCCAGTCGTCAGCCAGATCCAGTACGACAAGATCCAGCGGCTGATCGAGGCGGGCATCAAGGAAGGCGCGACGCTGGTCACCGGCGGCCCCGGTCGGCCCGAGGGGTTGAACCGCGGCTACTATATCCGCCCGACCATCTTCGGCCATGTCACCAACGACATGACCATCGCCCGCGAGGAGGTTTTCGGGCCGGTTCTGTCGATCATTCCCTATGAGGATGAGGACGATGCGGTCCGCATCGCCAACGACACCGTCTATGGGCTTGCCGCCTACGTCCAGTCGACGGATATCGCCCATGCCCGCAAGGTGGCGCTGCGCATGCGAGCCGGCTCCGTTTACCTCAACTATCCGGATTGGGACACGTTTGCACCCTTCGGCGGCTACAAGCAATCGGGCAACGGCCGAGAATATGCCGACTGGGCGATCCATGATTTCCTCGAAATCAAGGGCGTCGTCGGCTGGGGTGAATAAGACGGCATTGCTCCGGTCCATGATCGCGGCGCCCAACAGGCGCCGCGTTTCCCCCATCGCGCATTGACGACATGCAAATTCCTGTCTAGTTTTCACATCATGAAGATCGCAACGGTTCTTGCAGTGGTGATAGGGCGCATGGGCAGGATGGTATAACCATCCGGCGAAAGCTCCCATGCGCGGTAAACAGGCTCCTGACGGGGCTTTTTTTATGCCCGGAATTCGGGCCGCGCCTCGTCAGATCTCCCTTGGCACCCCACCGACAAGACGGCCAAAACCATGACGGACGACAATCGCCTTCAGACTTCGCACATCCAAGCCACGACCAAGACGGCCGGTATCCCCGCTGATCCGCCGCCCCGGCTGACAACCCTCATCTTCCTGTCGGCGCTATCGGTGCTGCCGGTGAACATGATCCTGCCCTCGCTGCCGAAGATTGCCGCTACATTCCACGCCGATTACGCACTCGTCAATCTTTCGGTAGCCGGCTACACGATTGTCACGGCCATGATAGAGATCGTCGCCGGCGCGATGTCGGATCGGTATGGACGCAGGCCCGTCGCATTGACTGCCGTCTCCATTTTCATCGTCGCGTCGATCGGCTGTGCTCTCGCGACTAATATCGGCACCTTCCTGGTTTTTCGGGCGCTGCAAGCCTCAATCGGTGCCTGCTTTTCCGTCGCTCTCGTCGTCGTCAAGGAGACGTCGGGCGAACGCGGAACGGCAAGCAAAATCGGCTATGTCTCCATGGGGTGGGCGATTGCACCCATGGTCGGGCCGATGTTTGGCGGGTTTTTGGACGAGTTGTTCGGATGGCGGGCGATCTTCGCTGTCCTGGCGATCCTGGGTGTGGCCGTCCTCGCTCTGTCCATGCGCGAGCTGAGGGAAACCTCAACGCGCGCCTTGAGGCCAAAGGCGAACTACCTCGCCTCCTATGCGCAGCTGCTGAGCTCGGCGCGGTTCTGGGCCTATACCCTATGCATGGCTTGCTCCATGGGAACGCTCTATATTTTCCTCGGGGGAGCACCTTTGGTATTCAGCCAATCGCTCGGCGGATCGAGCGCGACGCTGGGTTTCTACATGGGAATGGTTCCTGCGGGCTTCATCTTGGGCAGCTATCTGGCCGGTCGCTACGCCTCGCGAAATGCGCTGAGCACCGTGCTCATCGTCGCGCGTCTCTTCACCTGCATCGGGCTGCTGGCTGGCCTGGTCCTTTCGATGTCGGGCGCCGCCAACGCTCTTGCATTCTTTGGACCCTGCATGTTCATCGGTATCGGCAACGGGTTGACCATGCCCGCCGGCAATACCGGTGTACTGTCCGTGCGCCCCGACCTCGCAGGCACCGCCGCAGGACTGTCCGCAGCGATGAGGCTCGCCGGCGGAGCGCTCATCGGTTCGGTGGCCGGCCTGTTTCTGGCACGGTCAGGCACGATCCATGCCCTGTTCGCCATGATGCTGGTATCGGCATCGCTCGCACTGTTAGCCGCAACTTACGCGGCCTTCGTCGATCGGCGTATTTCCAATCCTACTTCCTAGCAAACGGAACGTCAGATTGCGGGCGGCATGTTGTAGGAGGTTATGATTTCCACCGCCGACAGCATGGCCGGCGCGCTGTGCCCTTTCACTTGACCGCTCATAATGGCACGAAACGCGGATCGGGCATCCGTTCGCAGGTCATGATGCAGCACGAAACCGATCTTGCCGGCGGCCAGCAGCGCGCGGTTGTCGGCGTCGAGATCATGAGCCACGAAAATGCGGATTGGCCTTTCGGCAGCCTCGAACGCAGCGAGCACGGCCCTGTTTCCGCCGCCGACGGAATAGACCGCGTTGATCGTTGCATCCGCCGCAATGGCACGCGCTGCAAGCGTTCCCGTAGCGGCATCGGTGCCATGCCCCTCGCTGATCTCGGCAACACCTATCTGCGGATAGCGTTCACGCAGCACGCGGCGAAAGCCGATCTCGCGCTCCTCCTCGCCGCGAAAGCGGCCGCTCGACAGCGTGACGAGCACCCGGGCGGCAGCGCCGTCAAAGCTGTTGCCGATGAGATAGGCGGCCGTCTCGCCCGCCGCGCGATTGTCGGCGCCTGCGTAAGCCGTGCGTGACGAATTCGGCAGGTCCGTCACCAGCGTGATAACCGAGATGCCGGCCTTGGTCGCGCGCTCGACCGCAGCGGCAATCTCCGGAATATCGGGGGCCTTCAACACGATTCCATGCGTGCCCCGCAGCCGGATGCGATCGAGCAATTGCACCAGTTCGATCGGCTTCATCACCTCGGCAAAATGAAAGCGGCAGCGGAAGACGGTCGGCAGGAAAGTCGCAACTTCCGCTTCGAAGGCTGAACGCACCGCATCGGAAAAACGCTCCGGCGTCTCCATGACGATATCGAGCGCTAGCGTCCGGCCGCTGATCCCGGCGCCGGCCTGCTGCTTTTCCAACTCGGCGATCGCCGCCTTGACCCGCATCTCGGTCTGCCGCCGCACACCTGGGCGCCCGTTCAGCACCCGGTCGACGGTGGCGGTGCTCAAGCCGGCCTGAAAGGCAATATCCTTGACGAGAAACGGATGCGGCATGCTCTTCATTCTGATGGTTTTTTGATGGGTTTGTGATCTATAACACAGCCATGCCTGCCGTATAGTGCCTTCATCAGAGATGGAGGAGCACCTGATGAAAACCGACAATTCGCAGAAGCTGCGCGCCGACCGGGTCTGGCTGACCGAGGATGCCTGCGACCTCGACGATTTCCGTGCGCTGGCCGAGAAGACCACCGCACTTGCCGATTATCCGACCGCCGATCGCGTCGAGAAAAACGTGCTGATCTATGACAGCGCCAAGGTTCTCGCGGCTATTGCCAGCCCGGACGGGCGCCGCGCCGTGCTGGCCGAGATCTGCGAAGCCTTCGGCGACGGTCCTGGCGTCGTGGTCTTCAAGCGCGCTTACCAGGATACATCCGTCATCGACCGCGCCAGCGCGATTTTCGACGACATCATCAATGAGCAGCACCGCACGGCCACCGGCGGCGGCGACCATTTCGCCAAGCCAGGCGCCAACGACCGCATCTGGAATTCGCTGGAGAAGCATTGCCTGGCCGACCCGGAGAATTTCGCAGAATATTACGGCAATGCCATCGTCGCGATTGCCAGCAAAGCCTGGCTCGGACCGAACTACCAGATGACGGCGCAGGTCAACCGCGTCAATCCCGGTGGCGCCGCGCAATCCGCCCACCGCGACTACCATCTTGGCTTTCAGACCTCGAAGGTGATCGAGCAGTTTCCCGCTCACGTCCACAAGCTCTCACCGGTCCTGACGCTGCAAGGCGCGGTTGCTCATTGCGACATGCCGCTCGAAAGCGGGCCGACGCTGTTCCTGCCGCACAGCCAGACCTATGTGCCCGGTTATCTCGCGCTGAAGCGCCCGGAATTCCGCGACTATTTCGATCGCAACCATGTCCAGTTGCCGCTCGAAAAAGGTGATGTCGTCTTCTTCAATCCGGCCCTCTTCCATGCAGCCGGCACCAACCGTTCGGCGGATATCAAGCGCGTGGCAAACCTGCTGCAGGTTTCCTCCGCCTTCGGCCGCGCCATGGAAACGGTCAATCGGGAACGCATGAGCTCCCGCCTGTTCCCAGCGCTGAAGGCACTGAAAGCAGTGGGCAAGCTCTCCGATGTGGAAGTGTCGAACGCCATCGCCTCCTGCGCCGAAGGCTATTCCTTCCCCACCAACCTCGACCGGGATCCGCCCGTCGGCGGCCTTGCCCCGAAGACGCAGGCGCAATTGCTGCACGAGGCGCTATCGGAAGGCTGGAGCGACGAGGCTTTCACCAAGGCGCTTACCGAACAGGCGGAGAAGAAGCTCACCTGACGACCCAAGACGCATAGATTATCCACCAACCGAAGCCTCTCGCCCTGCGAGGGGCTTTGCGCACATCACATCGAACCATTTCCGGGAGGAATAACATGAGCACAGACCATAGCCGTCTCGACGGCAAGATCGCGATCGTTACCGGCGGCACGCAGGGGCTTGGCGCCACCATTGCCCGCCTCTTTGCCGATCGCGGCGCCAAGGGCATCGTCATCTGCGGCCGCAACGAGGCGAAGGGCAAAGCCAAAGCGGAGGAGATCTCGGCGGCAACTGGGGCAAAGGTCGTCTACGTCAAGGCCGATCTCGGCAATGTCGAGGATGCGCGCAATGTCGTCCATGTCTGCGACCAGACCTTCGGTCGCGTCGATGCGCTGGTGAATGCCGCCGCCATCACCGATCGCGGTACGATCCTCGACACCAGCCCCGAGCTTTTCGACGCCATGTTCGCCGTCAATGTCCGCGCGCCGTTCTTCCTGATGCAGGAGGCCGTCAAAGTCATGCGGCGCGAGACGATCGAAGGCACGATCGTCAATATCGGCTCGATGTCGGCCAAGGCCGGCCAGCCCTTCATCGCCGCCTATTGCGCCTCCAAGGGTGCGCTGGAAACGCTGACGAAGAACACGGCCTACGCGCTCTTGCGCAACCGTATCCGCGTCAACGGCCTCAACATCGGCTGGATGGCATCCGAGGGCGAGGACCGGATTCAGAGGGAATTTCACGAAGCGCCCGCCGACTGGCTGGAAAAGGCCGCCGCAAGCCAGCCCTTCGGCCGCCTCGTCGACCCCCAGGAGGTAGCCCGCGCCTGCGCCTATCTGTCTTCAGCCGAATCCGGCCTGATGACCGGCTCGGTCATTTGCTTCGACCAGTCGATCTGGGGCGCCTACGATGGCTCACCGCACCCGGTCGCCGCCCTCTGAAACACCAGAAGCGCGGACTTACTCATCGTTCGGCCGCGCTTTCAAGCTACGCAGCCTGTCCGGCAATCCATCGTGAGGGCCGAGATCGCGTTGCGGGTGATCGTCCCACCAATCGTCGATCACCTGCCGACGTTCGGGATGAAGCGGATAGACAATACGGTTCTCCGGCTTGTTTCTTTCGCCGACGACAAGCAGGCGGACATCCGCCTCCGTGTTGTTGAGGAAACTATGAGTAATCCCTGTGCCGGCGGGAAACCCGACCCCATCGCCAGGCTTCAGGCGATAAATATGTCCGTCGAGCCACACATCGGGCTCGCCCTCGATGACGTACACAAACTCCTCCTCCGCGCTCTCGGCATGCGGGAATGAGGTGCGCCGGCCAGGCGGCAATCTCTCATGATGAATGCCCAGTTTGTTTAGCCCGAACCTTCTGCCAAAAGCCGCGCCGACACTCATCAGCTCGTCGTAGCCGTCATAACGCCGGTTATCCGGCCGCTCAATCTCCTGCCAATGGGCGATGTAGGATGGACGTTCTGACGCTGTCATCGAAGTTCCTCCGATTTGATTCCACTCAGACTGCCAAAAGCCGAGGCCGTTTTCCATACCGGAAGGAAATCGGCTCCATCCGAGCCCACCTTACGCGGGCTCGGTAGTTGAAGCTGTCCGCCTAGAGATTTTCAAGCTCGAGCAACTCGTCCAGCGTCTGGCGACGGCGGATCAGCCTGTGTTTTCCTTCGTCCAAAAGCACTTCGGGAGCGTAGAGGCGGCTATTGTAGTTCGAGGACATCGTCGCCCCATAAGCGCCGGTGCCGTGAAACACCAGAAAGTCGCCGACATGCGTTTCGGGCAGGTCTCGTTTTTCCACCGTTCCGAATTCCGTCTGCGTGAACACATCGCCCGATTCACACAAGGGGCCGGCGACGACGGTCGGCAGGGTAGCGGCCGAGCGATCGCGGGGCGTTGGCCCGGGGATGACCGATATATGATGATAGCTGCCATACATCGCCGGTCTGGCGAGGTCGCTGAAACCGGCATCGACCAGCGTGAAGCGGTTCTGGCCCATGGTCTTCACCGCCCTCACCTCCGCCAGCAGCACGCCAGAATCCGCTGTGAGAAAGCGTCCGGGTTCGATCTCCAGGCGGATCGGATGCTTGACATGCGCTTCGATCTGCCGACGCGCCTCATCCCAGAGCGAGAAATAATGCGTGGGATCGATCTCCTCCTCGCCTTCCTTGTAGGGCACGGAAAGGCCGCCGCCTGCGGAGATCGCCTCGATATCCGTGCCGAGATCGCGACAGAAGTCGACCATCGCGCCGCAGACGCGCTGGAGATGACCGTAATCGACGCCGGAGCCGATATGCATATGCAATCCGACAAGCGTCAGAGAATGGGCGCGCACGGCAGCCACCGCCTCGTGCAACTGCTCGAACCAGATGCCGTGCTTGCTGTTTTCGCCGCCGGTATTGGTCTTGCTACTGTGGCCATGCCCGAAGCCGGGGTTGACGCGAAGCCAGACCCTGTGACCGGGAGAACGCTCGCCGAGCTGATGCAACATGTCGATCGAGCCGATGTTGACCTCGATCTTGTCGGCAACGACCCGGTCAAGGATCGCACGATCGAAGACGTCGGCGGTGAAGACGATTTCCGCCGTCTCGGAGGAGCTACCTACCGCAAAGCCCGCCCGCACGGCACGCTCGATCTCGCCGAGCGAGACGGCGTCGACGAAAACGCCTGCCTTACGCATTTCCCTGAGTATATGGATGTTCGAACAGGCCTTTTGCGCAAATCGGATCACGTCGAAGGCCGACAATTGGTTGATGCGGCGACGAATGGCTTCAGCGTCGTAGACCCAGAGTGGCGTCCCATATTCGGCGGCGAGCGTGGTCAGGGTGTCGTTGGAAGGGATGGTCATTTTCTCTCGGTCGGTTGGGGCTGAGGCTTGGCAATGGGCCGTGACAATAATGCGGGCGGAACGCCGTTGTCGCTCCGCCCGCTTCGTAATGCAAATCAGAATTTGAGGCGGCGTTGCTTATTTTGCCGCCGCCGCAAAGGCCTGCTGCAGATCCGCAATAATGCTCTTCGCATGATGAAGACCGACGTTGAGGCGGATCGTCCGGTCGCTGACGCCAAAGCGCGCGAAGACGTTCGTTTCAGGCGAGATGCTCAGGGCCGCCTTTGCCGGAACGACGAGGCTTTCCGGGCCGCCCCAGCTGACGCCGATCCGCACCAGCCGCAGGGCGTCGACGAAAGAGGCGACATCAATATGATCCGCAACCTCGAAGGAGAAGAGGCCGCCAAATCCGCTGAAGGTGCTCTTGCCCGGATGCTCTGCGAAAGTCGGATGCATGACGTTTGCAACCGCGTCGGCGGACTTCAACCACGACGCGACTTCAAGGCCCGCTTCGTGGTGATGGCGCATGCGGAACGGCAGGGTTTCTAGATTGCGTAGAACCAGCCATGCCTCGAATGGCGCAAGCTTGGCGCCCGTATAGGGATAGATCTCGCTATTGATCCGATTGATATGCGCGCGCGATCCGGCAACGAGGCCCGCAACCGTGTCACTCTGCCCGCCGAGATATTTCGAAGCGGCGTGGATCACCAGATCGATGCCGACGGCGAGCGGGTTCTGGTAAAGCGGCGTTGCCCAGGAATTGTCGACCATGGTCACCACACCATGCCGGCGGGCCGCTTCGGCAATTGCGGTCAGATCCTGCAATTCGAAGACCATTGACGTCGGGTTTTCGAGATAGACGACCTTGGCGCCGGGGATGGCCGCGATCATCTTCTCCGTATCAGTCCCGTCGACATAGTCGACGATGACGCCGAAGCGCTTCAGCACCTTTTCGAAGAAGCGGAACGCATCGCTATAAACATGCCGGACGGTGACGATGCGGTCGCCCGGCCCGACGAAGGCAAGGATTGCGGCGGCAATGGCGCCCATGCCGCTGGAAAAGGCCCGCGCTTCCTCGGTGCCTTCCATCTCGGCAATCCGTCGCTCCAGCAACTGTACCGTCGGATTGTCGCCGCGCGAATAGATCGGCTTTTTCGAACGGCCGGCAAAGACATCCTCAAGCTCGCTGTAGCTGTCGAACAGGAAGAGCGACGTCTGATAGATCGGCGGCACAGCCGCATTGAAGGGATCGTCCTGGACAGGCATCAGCGTGTCGGGAACCATTCTGTGATAGGCATCGAACCTTGGGGTCTCGTTCATGGTGTCCTCGTTTTTCAGGGATGGAGTGTCGATGGACCAATCAGATGGCCCGTGTTTGTCGGCAGGAGTGCCAGCCATTCGCGCCGGGCGATGACGAGGCCAAGCATGGCCGCAAGGATCGCGGCGCCCGCCGGCGCAAGAGCGACACCGGCAAAGCCGATCCAGAGCGGCAGCAAAAGCAGAAGAGGAATGAGCAGATAGCCTTGCGGCGCAAGTCCGACCACGGCGGAAAGTCCGGCCCGGCCCCGCGATTGGAGCATCACCAGCAGAACCGACTGAAACGCCGCCAATGGAAAGACCGGAAAGAGCGCGCGCAGATAGGAGGCCGCCTCGGCTGCGACCTCGGAATTATCGGTGAACAGGCGCACAATCGGTTCGGCTCCTAAAAACAGCAGCGCGGAATAGAGGGACGCTACGGGGATGGTCACCGCCAGCATGACGCGAATGATCGCTCTCACCCGCAGGGGATCGCCCGCCCCGACGGCATGGCTGACGACGCTTTGCGCACCGAGGCAGAAGCCGAAGACAGGAAGCTGGCCGAGCGTCATCAAGCGAATGGCGATCGCTGTCGCAGCCACGCCCGCATCGCCGCCATGAACGGCCGCCTCGCGCAGAAGAACGAGGAAACCGATCCCCGTCACGACACTCGTGGCGGCGGCGGGAATACCGATCCTTGCGATCGGCCGCAGCAATCGCCAGCGCACCAGCCACGTCGTCACCCTGACCTTGCCCCATCTGCGCTGGAAATAGACGACGTAGCAGAGAAGGGCTGCCACAGATGACAGTATGGTCGCAAAGGCAGCGCCCGTTTCGCGAAACTGCAGCAGGAAGATGAAGACCGGGTCGAGAATGGCATTGAGCGCGAAACTGGCAATCAGCACGATCATCGAGAAACGCGAGTTTCCTTCGGCAATCGCGATGAAATCGCAGACAGCCTGCAACAATCCAAGTGTCACACCAAAGGCCAGCAGTCGCCCGTAATTGAGGCCCGGCGCCAGAAGCTCGTTGCTGGCGCCGAGCGCGCCGACGAAGCTCGGCAATCCGAGATAGATGAGGACGGAGAGGACGATACCGATCGGGATGGTCGCGGCCAATGCCGTCACCGCCACCGACGAGGCGGCGCTAACGTCGCCCTCGCCGAGATGCCGCGCCAGAAGCGTGGCAAGCCCTATGCCGAGCCCCTGCCCTGTCGCCGCGACCAGCAGGAACAGCGGCATGACCAGGCTGATGCCGGCGAGCACCTCCGGCCCCAGAGCACCAAGGAAAATCGCGTTGATCGCATGGTGGCCGGCGCTTGCCGCCAAACCGGCCACGGCCGGCAGCGCGATCGTCAGAACGAGCCGCATGACGCGCGGATCGTTCATATCGACAGCTGTCTTCATCACGCAGCGTCCCGAGGCAACGAACCAAGGACCGGCGAGCCGTCTTCGCCGGCCAGGCCGGAGAGATCGGGCGACAGCAGCCGGTCCATGAAAAAGCGCTCGCGCAGGAGCATCACCAACAACGCCTTTTTGTGGGCAAACTGGATATGCTTGATCTTGGAGAAGCCCGACCGGTCGAGATTGCGGATCTGCTGGCGATGATGATGCACCGGTTCGCCGACGATGCGACGCGTGCGTGGATCGGCGAGGAACATGTAGTGCATTAAAGACGGCAGCCAGGCGCTGACGAAGGCCTTTCCACGGAAGGCATCCTCGCCGATGGCGACATGCCAGCCACGATCATGACCTTCGGCCTCGTAATGCGGGCCGATGCGATCTTCCTTGGCCCAGTAAAGCTCGAAATAGCCGAAGGGTACGCCGCCAAACGTTCCGATCAGCGGTAGGGTGCGCGGATCGGCGAGCCGACCGGCGATGAAATCGCGATGATAGGACAGCTCGCCATTGTCCTCCCAGATGGCGGCGACGCGGGGATCGTTCATCCAGCGATGGAAATGCGGGAGATCCGCATCGATATCGGCGACATGAAAGCCGAGTGGCATGTTCAGCCAAGGAATGAACCTGTCATAGACGGAACCAACAGGTTTCGGTGGCCGCTGGGGATGAAGGACGCCGTTAGTCAGGACCGGCGTTTCCGGATAGGCGAAAGGCGTGCCTCCAAGCCAGGGCTTTGCCTGCTGGAAAAAGGCTTCCTGACGGGCGATGAACCGATCACCCCGCTGTTCGACAGCGCCCGATGCCAGGAGGCGGCCCAGGAGAGCGCGATCCTCAAGAACGATATCGACCACTTCCAGCTCCGGATGGCAGGTCAAGACCGCATCGAACACGGCGTTGACGACATCCTCGGGCGAAAGCTCTTTCGTGCCAGCGGAGATCTGATCGAAGGACAGCAGAGACCCGGCTGAGGCCGAAAAACGTCCCGAGGCCACCTCGACGCCATGATGTTTGACACGGAAGCCGCCGGGTGCCGACAGCACGATGACAGGCAAGCCTAGCGCCAATGCGTGGCTTGCAAACCCCTCCGGCGGCAGGCGCAGATCGAATGATCCGGCCGCCGCAATCTCGCGCGTCGTCGCAACAAAAGCATCCATTTTCGGTCTCCAAATCCGGCCAACGCCAACCGAACACCCGTAGAGCCGGGCACGGCGTCAATCCCGCAGAGACGAATGGCGGCACACGAAATTCAAAATATTTCTCAAATTTATTTTTTACGATTTTTCTGAATTTCGGATCATCTCGTTCGTCTAACAGCCGCATCGAATTTAGAAATGAAAATATCCGAATTAGAACTGTTATAATGTAGGTATTATCTCAAGGTATACTTACAAGTATTCACCATGCGCGAAATTATATAAAATAATAATTTCGCGAATTCGATTGCTACTTCAAGCGCAACTCGGAGAACTGCAAGACATGACACTTCACGACAGGAATGCCACGGCGGCAAATAGTTCGGACAACGTCGCGACGTGTCCACTATCGCCGACGCAATCGCGAATCTGGCTTCTGTCCGAGACCGGCAACGAAGCCGTGTTCGGACGACAGATACTCGGGATTGGATTTGCCGCAGTGGAGGCGCCAGCGGCGCGCAAGGCGCTCACGACCCTGTCGGAATATCATCCCCTGATCGCCCGCAAATTCGAGGCGCGCCCTGGCGGTACCGTCTATCAGAGCCTGGGGGACGCGCGGCGCATCGAGATCGTCGAACGCAGCCTCTCCGACAGCGAAAGCATCGAGGAAGTGTTGCCTGCCGCAGCCGAGGAAGAAAGACAGCGGCAAGTGGACCTGCAGGCAGGATATCCGGCTCGCTTCGTACTCTTCGTCAGTGGGCAACAGGCCGTCGGCGTGCTGTTATCGCTGCATGCGGTCATCGGCGACAGCGTGGCGCTCGACCGGCTTGCAAATGATTTTATTCTCAATATCGGCGGTCTCGCCGCTACGGGAGCCGATCGCGCCGAAACCGCATTTCCCCACGCCGCCGCATGGATGCTCGACCATGCAGCCCTTTGCAACCCCTCAGCCGAGCGGGTGGATTTCTGGTTTCGGCGGCTGACGGCACAGGAAAACATCGCCGCTCTCACACCGCAGGCAACCATCGCCAAGGAAATTGAAGACGCCGGCTGGTACGAACATGTGCTCGACATATCAGCCCTGAAATATGCCGAACTCTCCAACGATATCCTCCCAGCCCTCGCGGTGGCATTGCGCCGCTATTCTGGATACGGCACGCAGAGGATCGGCCTGGTCACAAGGCCGGAAAGGTCCGTGATAACGGCCCGCACGGAAGATGTGCTGATCGTCACCGCAGAGATCGACGGCGCAATGACGCTCCGAGAGACCCGCAAGGCACTTGCGGCCAACATGGAAACCGCTGCCGCGCAGGCCCTACCCTTCGAAGGACTGGCCGAAGCCCTGCTGCGGCGCGATGAGCTTTTCGACACCACGAGCCTCGTCAAAACGCTTCTCGATATCAGGCCGGCTTTCCGTTTCGAGGCGACAGCGGCGGTTCGCACCCTTGCCGAGCCGCCCGCCCGCCGCGACGCCGAACTCGTCATCACGGTTTCCCATGTCTCCGACGGCCGTGCAAAAATCCGGTTCGGTTTCGACCCGCAGAAATACGAGCGCAAGCATATCGCACGTTTTGCGAATGATCTGGCAACCGCGCTTGAACAACTTCGTAGCAGCCCGGATCAATCGATCAAGGATATCCCGTTCGTCTCGCGCGAGGAACTCGACAGGCTTTCAGCACCCTATCCGGATCAACCGGAAGCGGACGACGGTGTGCCGATCCATGAGGTGATCGCGGCGCAGGCGAAACGACGGCCCAATGCCTTCGCCGTGGCACAGGGCGAAAAATCCATAACGCATGGCGAGCTCGAAGCCGCTGCCAATCGTCTGGCCAACCGTCTCGTCGCCATGGGTGTCAGACCCGAAAACCGGGTCGCGATCGCTCTTGAGAAGTCGATCGATGCGATCATCGCCATTCTCGCGGTCCTGAAGTCGGGCGGAGCGTTTACCCCCGTCGAGCCGGATCATCCCGAAGCGCGCAATCGGCATATCCTCAGTGCACCCGGCCTGTCACTGATCATTTCGCGCACGCGGTCCATCGCCAATCTGCCGACCGACATCGCAACACCGATGCTCAATCTCGATAAGACCGATCTCATCGCCGAAAGCATCGAAGCGCCCGTAGTCACTATCGCGGACCGGCAACTCGCCTATGTGATCTACACCTCCGGTTCGACGGGCGTGCCGAAGGGCGTCGCCGTCGAGCATGGACCACTTGCCCATCATTGCAAAGCGACCTTGCGCATCTACGAAATGAGCGAGGCGTCTTGCGAATATCCGGTGCTACCCTTCACCTCCGATGGCGGCCACGAACGCTGGATGGTCCCCTTGATGGCCGGCGGCGGCGTGGTGCTGACGCAGGACAAGCTGGCGACCCCGGAAGACGCCTTCGCAATGATGCGCAGGCACGGCGTCAACAATGCCAGCCTTCCCACCAGCTATGTGCGTGGCCTTGCCGAATATGCCGGCGAGAACAGCGAAATACCGAGGCTGAGACTCTATTCGTTCGGCGGCGAGGCGCTGTCGCAGGCGGTGTTCGACATGATCACCGAAAACCTGCAGGCGCAGATGCTAATCAATGGCTACGGGCCGACCGAAACGATCATGACCCCGATGATCTGGAAGATCCCCGCAGGCACCCGTTTCGAGGGGACCGTCGCGCCGATCGGCCGAGGCGTCGGCGACCGGCGCATCTATGTGCTTGACGCCGATCTCGCTCCCGTACCGGTCGGCGTGATCGGTGAAATCCATATCGGCGGCAGCGGCCTGGCGCGCGGCTATCAAGGCCAGCCGGAGCTGACCGAAGAGCGCTTCATTCCCGACCCGTTCTCCGACAATGGCGGCCGGCTTTACAAGTCTGGCGATCTTGGTCGTTGGCGCGAGGACGGCATCGTCGAGTTCGCAGGGCGCGTCGATCATCAGATCAAATTGCGTGGCTACCGCATCGAGCCCGGCGAGATCGAAGCGGTGCTCAGATCCAATCAGAGCGTTGCCGAGGTCGTGGTTCTGCTGCACCACGAAGGAGGGCGCAGCTCGCTGGTCGCCTATGTCGTGCCGCGCGAAGGCGAAACGCTGAGCGTGACGGAATTGCGGCGCGCCGCGATGACCGCGCTGCCGGACTACATGGTGCCTCAGACGATCATGCTGCTGGACAAGCTTCCGATGGGGCCGAACAGCAAGCTGGACAGAAGCGCGCTGCCCGCTCCCCGGATAGACCGGGATGTGGTCGCACCCGCGACAGACAAGGAAACCGCGATCCTCGACGTCTGGAAGGATATTCTCGACATTCCGGAAATCGGCGTCACCGAGAACTTCTTCGATATAGGCGGCCAGTCGCTGGCTGCCGTACGCATCGTCTCCCGCCTGAAGACCCGCCATCCGGAATGGCCTTTGACCATCGCCGACATGTTCAACTATCCGACCATCCGGGATCTCGCGATCGCCATCGAGGGGACGCGCGACGAAGCCGGCGTCGATATGGTCTACCTGCGGCGGGGGGGCGATCGGCCGCTCCTTTATTGCTTCCCCGGCCTGCTGGTCAGCACCCGCGAATATATGCGGCTTGTCGACTATCTCGGCCCGGAACAGCCGGCCACCGGCTTCATTTGCTACTCACTGACGGAGAGCAAGACGCTCAGCACCCGTGTCGAGGATATCACGGCGCGCTATGCGGAAGCCGTGCGCAAACAGGCCAAGGGGCGCCCGTGCGCCTTCCTCGGCTGGTCCTGGGGCGGCCTGCTTGCCTATGAAGCTGCCCGCCAGCTCGGAAATGACATCGACCTTCGCATGATCGGCATGGTGGATGTCTGCGACATGGACGAGGAGTTCACCCTCGGCATCATGCCGCGCTTTGCCGACAGCGTCCGGGAACGAACCCATGAACAGGTCCAGCGCTGGCTCGCAACAACGCCAATGCGCGACGACTGGATGAGACTGTTCTCGGCGATGGATGAGGAAGTCTACGAACAGTTCCTCAATCATATCGTCAAGCACAACGTCGTGCTGCCGTCGGACGGTCCGGACATCGGCTCCGAGGAGCATACATTCTGGATCCTGATCGATAATGCGATGATTTTCCGGAATTATCAGCTGCAGCCGGCGGATTTCCGCATTCACGCCTTTGCCGCCGAGGACTCGCTGACACGATCGCTGAACGTCATCGACTGGCGCCGCTATTCACCCAATGCCACGGCCTCCGAGATCGTCACCGGCACCAACCATCTGACGATCATCGGCAAGACACCCTTCCATCAGCGCTTTGCGAGACGGCTCGACCAGGCTTTCGAGACGACATCCCTGTCCCTGCGCAAAGCCAAATAATCTCTCTGTCCGATATCATTCTGGAGCTGCTTCATGACATCTCAAGTGCTCGACCTCGCCGGGGCCGGAATTGGTCCGTTCAACCTCAGCCTTGCCGCCCAGCTGGACTCCATTCCGGCGCTGTCCGTCCGCTTCTTCGAAAAGCGGCCGTCCTTTGCCTGGCATCCGGGCATGATGCTGCCCGGCGCGGAAATGCAGACATCGATCCTCAAGGATTTGGTGACCGCGACCAACCCGACAAGCCCGTGGAGCTTCCTGTCCTATCTGGTGGCGCACAAGCGTTTCTATCAGTTTATCAACGCCGAATATGAGGCGGTTCCGCGCAAAGAATTTGCCGACTATCTCGGATGGGTGGCGCGCGGGCTGACATCGCTTCGCTTCGGCACCAGCATGCGTGATGTTCAGATGGCCGACGGCCTGTTTTCGGTCGCCACCGACAATGCGCAGATTCACGCCCGCAACCTCTCCGTCGGCGTCGGCAAGATACCGGCGCGGCCCGCATGGGCCGAAAGACTGCCGAAATCGCTCGCCTTCCATAGCAGCGAAGCCGCCCTGCGCCTTGGCGATCTGCAGGCGCCGCGCGTCGCCGTGATCGGCGGCGGCCAGAGCGGGGCGGAAATCGTCGATGCCCTCATGGACCTGAAAGCGGTTTCCTCGATCCACTGGCTCAGCCGCCGGCCCAATTTCGAGCCGCTCGATGCAACGCCCTTCACCAACGAGCTCTTCACGCCCGGCTACATGGAACGCTTCCATGGCCTGCCCGAGGATCTGCGGTTGACCCATACCCGCCGGCAGGTGCTTGCCAGTGATGGCGTCTCCCCTTCGACATTGAAGAAACTCTATCGCCGCCTTTATGAAAGGAAGCTCGACGGGCTCGATCATGGAATAGCCCTGCGCCCGTATCGCGACGTCATCTCGGCCTTAAGCAACGGTCCCGAGATCGAACTGACCATGCGCAACGGCTTCGACGATAGCATCGAGACGATCGAAGTGGACATGGTCGTACTTGCCACCGGGTATCGCTTCGTACTTCCCGATTTCCTCCAGTCTCTCCAGAGCCGGATTGCGGTGAACTCGATCGGCGAGCCTGTTCTCGAAAGCGATTTCGCCGTGGCATGGGACGGTCCGCGCGAGAACCGGATTTTCGTGCTGAATGCCGGGCGCCACAGCCACGGGATCGCCGAGCCCCAGCTCAGCCTCGCCGCCTGGCGGAGCGCCGTCATCGCCAACGCCCTGCTCGGCAAGGCACATTTCGACCTCGATCAGCTCGATCCGATCGTTCAATGGGAATCCCAGGGGCAAGCCTCGCTCCTCTCCGCGCATATGGGACAGGCGGCGGAATAGCCCCCCTGTAGTGCTCACAAAAGACATCGCGCGGACCGAGCTTGAAGGTTTCGGTCCGCGCGGTAGACGTTCGATTGCAGATGCCATCGCCGGAGAGCGAAATTCGGTCGGATAAACACAATCAAAAGTAGTTCAACCTTAAGGCTCCATGAGTGTGTTTCGATCCATTCCGGAGCCGTCATTTCCTGACGGCAGCCCCTTGCTCAAGGCTCATTATAAGCGCGAGAAAGAGCTTTGAACCGATCCGGCACCCTCGAAATGGCATTATATCGACCACCTATGCGTTCGATAAAAATCAATAGAATTAACTAGATAGTACAAAATAAGGCAGGAAGCGCACGCTTTCTCGTTTTTATGTTGACTATTATTATCATGTTTTTTAGGGTGCGCGAAAACAGAGGGGTACATCGAAATGCAACTTTGGATTTCAGAGAGAACCCGACATGGTCGTCAATCCTTCGCAGTCGATATCGAATGAACAGCTCAAAGCAGCACTCCTCACCTACCCTAAACTACTGGCCAGTGCCCGCCGGATTACCGGCTGCATGACGCTTGCTGAAGACGTCGTTCAGGAAGTCCTCCTTCAATTGGTCTCCAAGCCGCTCAAGTCCGATATAGCCGCGCCGGCACCCTATGTGATGCGTATGGTCCGCAATCTCGCCAGGGACCACATGCGCCGGCTGCGCTATGAAAGGGGCCTGTTCGTCGAAGAGCAGGTCGGCGGCAGCACCTCGGCCTATGGCAGTCCCGAAGAGCGGCTGCGCGAAACCGAGGCGTATGAGGCCTTTCGATGCACGGTCGAGGCGATGCCCGCCAGAACGCGGAAATTCTATGAGGAACATTATTTTGACGACGTCCCTCAAAACATCATCGCGAAAGAGGCTGGCGTTTCCTGCGCTCTCGTTTGCGGACTGCTCAGGGATGCCCACTCGCGCTGCCTTGCGGCCATATCGCTGAATGCCGATTCGACGACGGAATCCTATGGCAACCATGGGCGCCATCGCTCGTCGAGACCTAGAGAAATGAGGGCCTGACGATGTGTGATGCCACAATGTCCGGAAACGGCTTCGCCCTCTCAGATGAGCGTGGCCAAATCCAGGATGCGATAGAGATCACCAGCGACAAGGGCACTATCTGCCGCGAGATCATGTCGGAACTGACCGATTGGTTCAGCGAACCCGCCGTCATAGAGGCATGCGCGGAGGCGATCGAGTCGCTGCCGATGTTCGGCTGCGTCGACAAGAACAGGGTCGCCGGTTTTGTCGCGATGCAATCCCATCCGCCCGACGCCATGGAAGTTCTGGTCATCGCCACAAGGCGCACCTACCACCGCAGCGGCATCGGCAAGCGGCTGCTTGCGGCCGCGGAGGATTGCGCCCGCACGGCCGGCTGCAAGATCCTGACGGTCAAGACGCTGGCGCCCCGTGGGAAGGATGAACCCCAATACGACGCGACACGCGCCTTTTATGACAAAAACGGCTTCATCCGCGCGGAGATCTTTCCGACGCTCTGGGGTGAGGGTCATCCCTGCCTCTTCTTCGTCAAACCGCTCGAGGCCATCAGTTGATCACCACATCCATCCCATCGCCTTCCACGGGAACGACCATGAAAAGCGAAACGGCCATCGAGCCTTCCGAAGACAGGCCCGCCGTCTTTGCCACGGAGAAACTTCGCTTCGACGTGGACGGCCGAACCATTCTCCATCCGCTCGACCTGAATTTCAGAGCCGGCGAGATCTCGGGCCTGATCGGCCATAACGGCTCGGGGAAATCGACCCTGATCAAGCTGCTGGCCCGGCAGATCCAGCCGAGCGGCGGCCGGGTGCTGTTCGATGGCGCTCCCGCCGGTTCCTACGATGCCCGCGCCTTCGCCCGGGCCGTCGCCTATCTGCCGCAGGACACATCCTCGGCCGCCGGCATGACCGTCAAGGAACTGGTCGCCTCGGGCCGCTACCCCTGGCATGGAGCGCTCGGCCGCTTTACCGACCTCGACCGGGAAAAGGTCGAGACCGCCCTGCGGCTCACCCATGTCGACACCTTGGCGAGCCGTATGGTCGACACGCTTTCCGGTGGCGAGCGCCAGCGGGTGTGGATCGCCATGCTTATCGCGCAGGACAGCCGCTGTCTTCTGCTCGACGAGCCGACCTCGGCGCTTGATATCGCGCACCAGATGGAGGTGCTGGGCCTCGTGCACGAGCTGTGCCGCACGAAAAACCTCAGCGCCATTCTCGTCCTTCACGACATTAATATCGCCTCTCGTTTCTGCGATCATCTCTATGCCCTGAAGGCGGGGCGGCTGATTGCCACCGGCCCCTCCGCAAGCCTGATGAAAGCGGAAACCCTTCATGCCATCTATGGCGCGGACATGGGTGTTACCGCCCATCCCGTGCACGGAACCCCGCTCGCCTATGTCATCTAACGGACCTCTCGACATCTTCAGGCTGTCGCGCCGCAACGCCCTGATCGCCGCCGCCGCGATGTTCGCCGCGCCTCGGATCGGGCGCGCCGCATCGCCGATGTCCGGCCCGATCGTTTCGCTGGATTACGGCCTGGCCTCAACCCTTCTGGCGCTCGGGGTAACGCCCGCTGCCATCGTCTCGCTTGCGGATTGGGACAAATGGGTGGTGGAACCGAAAATGCCATCCGGTGTCGTTGATCTCGGGACCGCCTGGGAAATCAATCTTGAGATCCTGGCGAGCCTCAAGCCGGCCCTGATCCTGACGACCCCCTATCTGGCGGCCCTCAAACCACGCCTCGAGCCGATCGCACCCGTTCTGGAGCTGACGATCTATGCCGAAGGAGGAGAGGCATTGCCCCGCGCCATCGAGGCCACCAGGGCGCTGGCCACGGCGATCGGCCGCGAGCGGCAGGCGGCCGATTTCCTCGCAAGATCGGAGCAATTCTTCGATGACTGTGCCGAGCGGGTCCAACGGATGTCGCCGCCGCCGCTGGCGCTCGTCAGTTTCGTCGATCAGCATCATGCCCGCATCTATGGCGGCGCCGGCCTCTACCAGAACGTCATGACCCGGATCGGCCTGAAGAACGCCTGGACAGGCAGCGGCAATTTCTGGGGTTTCGAGACCATCGGCATCGAGCAGCTGGCCTCGCTCGATCAGAATTTGCGGCTGATCGTCTTCGAGCCGCTCATTCCCCCCAATATCCTGTCTGGCCTCGATGAGAGCCCCTTGTGGACCAGCCTGCCCTTCGTGAAAGCCGGACGGATCTCGGTTCTCCCCGGGACGCTCATGTTCGGTATGATGCAGGAGGCGGAGCGCTTCGCCGGCATCCTGCTTGACCATCTCGAGAAGGCGGCCTGATGCGTATCCATTCAGACAATAGCCTCGGCGCACCGGCCGTGGCGATCGGACTTCTGCTGCTCGCCTGCCTGTTCGCCTGGCATCAGGTCTCGCCCGATCTTTCGCGGCTGACGGCACAAGACGTCGGATACGATCCGCGCCGGATGCTGCTGCTTTACTCGACCCTGCCGAGGATCGTCACCGCGCTTATTTCCGGCGCGGCGCTCGCGCTGGCGGGAAGCCTGCTGCAGCAAGTGCTGCGCAATCCGCTTGCCTCGCCGACAACACTCGGCATTTCCGCCGGCGCGAACCTCGCACTCGTTGCCGCGATGCTCGCCTTTCCAGCCCTTGAGGGGTTGAGCCGCGACGCAGTCGCCCTCTTCGGCAGCGCGGCGGCAGCGGCCGTTGTCTTCCTGATCGGCGCGCGACGCGGCTTCTCACCCTTCGCGCTGGTTCTTGCCGGATTGATCGTCAGCGTCTGGAGCGGCGCGCTTGCCGCCATTCTCGTTCTCATGAATGACCGCTATCTCTCGGGCCTGTTCATCTGGGGCGCTGGATCCCTGGCGCAGCAAAGCTGGACGATACCGTTGTCGCTGCTTCCCAAAATCGCGGTTCTCGCCATCCTCGCCACCCTCATGGCGCGACCACTGTCGCTCATGGAGCTCGGAGACAGCGGCGCCAGCGGGCTTGGGCTCTCGGTCAAGCGAACGCGCATCACCGCCGTCTGCATCGCCATCGCGCTCGCCGCAATCGTGACCAGCGCGGTCGGCGTCATCGGCTTCATCGGTCTCATCGCCCCCGGCATCGCCCGTCTTGCCGGTGCACGGCAGATGAAGAGCCAGCTTATCTGGTCGCCGCTGATCGGCGCCGGATTGCTGCTTCTGACCGACGAGGCACTGGCATTCTTGAACACGGACTCCTCGACCTTTCTGCCGACAGGCGCCGTCACCGCGTTTCTCGGCGCGCCGTTGTTGCTGCTTATGCTCCCGCGCCTTCGCGTAACGCAGCGGGGCGTGCCGGCCTCTCCGGAGGCAAAAGGTCGGTTCGAACACGTCTCACCCGCCCTCATTGCCGCAGCAGCCGTCCTTCTCCTCATCCTCGTCGCCGGTGCGATCTTCTTCGGACGCGCGCCAGACGGAGCATGGAACATTCTTGCCTACCTGAGTTGGCCGGATGTGCTGCCCTATCGCCTGCCGCGCGTGATCGCTGCCTTTGCCGCCGGCATGATGCTCGCGGCGGTCGGCTCGATCCTGCAGCGTCTCAGCGGCAATGAAATGGCAAGTCCCGAAGTGCTCGGCATATCGGCGGGCGCGACCATCGGCGTGACCGCCGCGCTCTTTCTCCTGCCTGCACCCGGCATGTTGGCCCAGCTCGGCTTCGGGGGCCTCGGCGCACTCGCCGTCCTCATCGCCATTTTCATCTTCGGCATGCGATCCGGTTTTGCGCCGGAACGCGTCCTGCTGACGGGGATCGCGCTCGGCGCGATGCTGGACGCCTCGATCAGCATTCTCGCGGCAAGCGGCGATCCCCGCGCCATGACCGTCATGCAGTGGATGAGCGGATCGACCTATCTGGTCGACACGCCGAAGGCAGCCGCAGCCGTGATCGCCGCCATCATTGGCCTGACGCTCTCATTCCTCGCCCGTCGCTGGCTCGACCTGCTGCCACTCGGCCCGCAGGCCGCGCAGGCGATCGGCATTCGCGTCAATCTCGCGCGTGGCTGCCTCTTTTCGCTGGCGGCCGCCATGACCGCCGCCGCCACGCTCGTGGTCGGCCCCTTGAGCTTCATCGGCCTGATGGGTCCCCATCTGGCGCGTGAGCTCGGAATGCGGCGCGCCATGCCGCAGCTTGCAGGCGCGGCACTGGCCGGCGGGGGGCTGATGGTGCTCGCCGACTGGTTCGGCAGAATGATCGCCTTTCCCTATCAGATCCCAGCAGGCCTCGTATCGGCCCTGGTCGGAGCGCCGTTGCTCCTGATCCTGCTCCTTCGCAGAAGGAGAACGCGATGACCAAGGCATCCCTCTGTCCCGGTTGATATCGAAACTGGGTTCACACGAAAATGGCAGGGAGAAAGACATGACCAGGGTCGCTTTGGTAACGGGAGGAACGCGCGGGATCGGCGCGGCAATTTCCATTGCTCTGCAAGAGGCGGGTTACAGGGTTGCGGCCAGCTATGTCGGCAATGATGACGTTGCCCGCGCATTCCGGGAAAAGACCGGCATTCCGGTGTACCGATGGGACATTCGCGATTACCAGGCCTGCAAGGAAGGGATCGCCCGGGTCGAGGACAATCTCGGGCCGATCGAGGTGCTCGTCAACAATGCCGGCATCACCCGCGACGGCATGTTCCACAAGGTCACGCCCGAGGACTGGAATACGGTCATCAGCACAAATCTGAGCGGGCTGTTCAACATGACCCATCCGGTGTGGCCGGGTATGCGCGAACGGAATTTCGGCCGGGTGATCAATATTTCCTCGATCAACGGGCAGAAGGGCCAGCTCGGCCAGGCCAATTACTCCGCCGCGAAAGCCGGCGATCTCGGCTTCACGAAAGCGCTGGCACAGGAAGGTGCTGCCAAGGGGATCACCGTCAACGCCGTTTGCCCCGGCTATATCGGCACGGAGATGGTCCGAGCCATGCCGGAAAAGGTGCTGAAGGAACATGTTCTGCCACAGATACCGGTCGGCCGTCTCGGCGAGCCCGAAGAAATCGCGCGTTGTGTGGTCTTCCTCGCCTCCGATGAGGCCGGCTTCATCACCGGATCGACGCTGACCGCCAATGGTGGCCAGTATCTTGCCTAAGTAGGAAAAGAAGAAAGGCGGGCTGTTGTTGCAGCCCGCCAGGAGATATTGCCGACCTCCCAATCAGTCGGCACTTCATGAGCAGATAAAGAACCTTCGAGGAATCCCACGCATGTGACGTGCGACCTATTCCTCAAAGCGGCTCGCGTCGTCACGATCGCGGTCGTATCGTTTCGTGAGCGGAAACGGCGGCAGCCAGGCTTCGCGGCGGATGGTCCAGAGTTCGTAGGTTGGCCTCAGTTGGTCAGGGGCATCAAGAGATCCCAGATTCACCTCGATTTCGTCTGCCGTGCGCCCGAAAACCGACGAGCCACAGCGGGGGCAGAAAAACCGTCCGGCGTAGTCGCGCGTTTCGCCTTCAACCGTCACCGCATCCTGAGGGAATATCGCGGAAGCGTGAAAAAGGGCGCCATGGTGCTTGCGGCAGTCGAGACAGTGACAAAGTCCGACCCGGTATGGGAGCCCCGACGCCACGATGCGGACGTCGCCGCACAGGCAACCGCCCGTGAATCGGTCCATGCTGTATCTCCTCCAAAATCAAGCGGGCGGATTATTTACAACGAACATCGCAGCCATTGCAATTTTCCGCCGCGGGCGGGATGCAGCATTATTCGAGAGTGGGCGCCAGGGATCATCGCTTTCAGGCGACCGGAGCCTGGCGCGTCGCCCTCTATAAAAAGGGCGACGCGTAAGTCATCTTACCAGCGATACTTGAGCGAAGCGGTGATGTTGCGGCCCTGGCCCAGGTAGCAATAGCCTTCGTTGCAGACCGTCAGGCGGCGGTTGGCGATGTTTCGAACGTCGACGGATGCCGTCAGGCCTTTGTATTTCTGGTCGATTGCACCGAAATCGTAGGAAAGCGCCGCATCCAGATAGAAACTTGCATCGTTCTTGGCGGTGTTGGCCGTGCTGGTATAGGTCTTGCCTGTGTAGCGAATGCCGGTACCGACCGTGAGGCCGTTTGCAGCCGTATCCTCCTGGAAGGTATAGTTCGACCACAAGCTGACAATATTCTTCGGCGTAACCGCGGGTGCGTTACCTGTGTCATCACCCGCGGTGATCTCGGAGTGATTGTAGGAATAGGCCGCAATCACATCCCAACCGTCTGTAACGTTCGCCTTGGCCTCCAGTTCAATACCCCTGTTGGTGACCTCACCGAGCGAGGCATAGACAAGTGTCAGTGGATTGACCAGGACGGGCTTGTTCTTCTCGACGAGGTTATAGGCAACGGCGGACAACAGAATGTCGGTGCCCGGCGGCTGATATTTCACACCCAGCTCATATTGTTCGCCCTTTGTCGGATCCAGGATCTGGCCGGAGGCGGATCGTTGCGTGACCGGGTCGAAGGATGTCGAATAGCTGGTGAAGGGTGCAACGCCGTTGTCGAACAGATACAGTGCCCCGGTTTGGACCGTGAACGCGTGCTTGCTGAGGCTGTCGTCCGTGCTCGTTCCAGAAGATACATAGGTCGTATCCGACGACTGCTTGACCCAGGTCTGGCGCCCGCCGAGCGTGAAGCGCCATTTGTCGAGTTCGATCTGGTCAAGGGCATAGGCGCCGACCTGCTGCATACTGGCGGCGACCCGGCTGTAATTATATTCCGGTGTCGGGCCTGATACCCCATAAGTCGGATTATCGATATCGAAGTCGTAGGCCGCGCTGGCCGTGGAATCGAACCCATATGCGAAGGAATCGTTCATATGGGTGTAGTCCAAGCCGACCAGCACGGTATGCGCGGCCGGACCGGTATCGAACTTCGATTCGAGCTGGTTATCGACCTGGAAGACATTCACCTTGTCGCTGATTGCACTTGCGCCGCGATGAGCAACATTGCCGGTCCAGCTGTAGACGCCGAGATAGCGCGCTTTCAGATCCAGATGAGAATAGCGCAGATTCTGGCGGAAAGTGAAACCACCGTCGAACTCGTGCTCGAACTGGTAGCCGACCTGCTGCTGGCGCGTCTTCTGATAGTCATAGTCCGGATCGCTCGCGCGCAATTTGAGGACGTTGCCGTCGGGGCCGGTCAGCGCACCGACATTGGCATCGCCTTCAGTCGACTGTGCCGAGCCGTAAACCGTGAATTTCGTGGCATCGTCCGGCTTCCAGGTGAAGGATGGTTGTATGAAATAGCGATCGTCGGCAATATCGAAATTGGTATCGCCCTTTCGCGCCAGACCGACGATCCGGTACAGCATGCTGTCATCGTCCTGATTGACCCGGCCGCCAAAGTCGAACATCGTCTGGGCACGGTCCGATGTTCCATAGACGGCACCGACCTCCCGGATCGTCTCATCCGTCGGTAGCTTCGAGATCTTGTTGACGATGCCGCCCGGCGAGCCTGGACCATAAAGCACCGACGTCGGCCCCTTGATCACTTCGACCCGGTCGAGCGAATAGGGATCCGTGCGGAACATCCCGTAGTTCATATAGGGTTGGCGCAGGCCGTCGCGAAAATCACCCGTGGTCGTCACATCATTGCCGCGAATATAGACCTGATCGAAGCGCGGATCGAAACCATAGGAGCCGGTCTGGACGCCGGCGGAATAGCGCACTGCCTCGATGATGTCCTGGGCGCCGCGCTCTTCCAACTCTTTTTTGGTGATCACGGAAACGGATCGCGGCGTCTCGACCAGAGGCGTATCGATCTTGGTGGCGCCCTTGCTCTTCTTGGCTGCGACGGTCGAATTGTCGCTCGCATCGCTTGCGCTACCGTTAACGACAATCGGAGCGAGCTGCGTTGCGTTCCCTGCACTCCCATTGGCTGAGGCATCCTGGGCGAAGGCATTCCCGCTCAATGCAAGCACCGTTGCAAGCGCTGTCGTCGTGCGCGCCAGATAAAATCTATCTCTCTTTAAGTAAATGATATTATTGATTGATTTAAACGCCATGACGAGCCCTGTCCACCCATTCCTGAAAAGATGGCGCAAACTAGATCGTCACAGCGGGCTTCGTCAAGAATACATGATTGAAATAGTCATCTTTTTACCATTTTTGATTTCGGATATCCCGAATCCGTTGAAAGACACACGGATCAGCATCGAATATCGTCGCTTACACAACTATTAATTGCTTTCATGAGGACCGATCATCTGCTTGCCAGAGCATCGCTGAAATAATATGAGGAATCTAGTCATATTTCGAGTCGGTCGCGCGGTTTCCAGTGGAGTCGCCCGGCTCTATTGGTCGCTCGACCCTGCGGAGAAAACATGCCCAATTCGTCATCCAGCGCGACAGAGGCGTCGCTTGCGCCCGTGACGATCGCGGACGCCAGTTTTGCCGATCTCAGCTCCGGGGGCGCCAGCGAACCCTATCGCATCTTTCTCTACCGCCCCGCCAAGACACCCCCACCCGAGGGTTGGCCTGTCCTTTATCTGACGGACGGCAACGCCTGCTTCGCGACGGCGGTCGATGCCTTGAAGGTGCAAGCCTCCTATGCGAACGGAACCAATGTCTGCGACGGTGTCGTCGTCGCCATCGGCTATCCCACGGATCAACCCTATGATCCGCTGCGGCGCTCCTGGGATTTGAGCCCGCCTCCCGGCCGGGTCTATCCACCGTTCTTTCCCGACACACCGGATGTCAGGACAGGTGGCGGTGCCGAGTTCCTGACCTTTATCGAGGAGCGGCTGAAGCCCTGGGTCGAGGCGCAGATTCCGATCGACCGTTCCCGCCAGACCCTGTTCGGCCATTCCTTCGGCGGGCTGTTCGCCCTCTACGCCCTGTTTTCAAAACCGAGTGCCTTCAACCGATGGGTCGCGGCGAGCCCGGCGATATTCTGGGAAGACGCGGCGATCCTTGCGGCGGAAAAAACGTTCCTCGAAGAGCACAAGGCTTCCCTCGACATAGAGCTGCATCTGTCCGCCGGGCAGTATGAAGGCGAGGTGCTGGCGCCCTTTCACAAGGGAACGCCAGAGGAACAGAAGCGGCAGGAGCGCGCCAGGGAAACCCGGACGGTGGGATATGCCCAGGACATGGCCATACGGCTGGCGGCGTCGGCTACGCTACCGGGAAAAGTGACGTTCGAAGAATATGCCGGCGAAAATCACATGTCGGTGCTTCCGGTCGCCTTGAATAGGGCGGCGCAAATTGCGTTTCGAAGAGTGGGCTGACAGCAAACATCCGGGGTTTCCGCACGCGAGAACCATCTTTGGCTTTACAATCCTCGATGACTTTTCGACCCACGGCCGGCAGGCTACGAAATAGCCGCGTGGGGCTCGAACACGGGCGGAATTGGGGAAGAAGCAAGTCATGGCGCAATCCATCATCGATCTGTCGGTACCGATAGCCAACGATATTCCGGCGGATCCCCCGGTCCAGATTCCCCGCATTGAATATATCGATCACAAGCAGAGCCTTTCGCAAATCCTTCCATTCTTTCCGGGCCTTGCCGCCGAAGATCTTCCGGACGGCGAAGGCTGGGCGATCGAACGCGTCACCCTTACGACACACAACGGCACCCACCTTGACGCTCCCTGGCACTATCACTCCACCATGGATCACGGCCTACCCGCGCTGACGATCGATGAGATCCCGCTGGAATGGTGCTTTCAACCGGGCGTCAAGCTGGATTTCCGTCACCTCGAAAACGGCTATGTCGTCACGGCAAAAGATGTCGAAGCCGAGCTTGAACGCATCGGACACACGCTGAAGCCTCTGGAAATCGTCGTCGTCAACACCTCGGCCGGCAAGCGCTTCGGCCAGACCGACTATGTCGCCAGCGGTTGCGGCATGGGATATGAGGCGACCATGTATCTTTTGGAACGCGGCGTGAAGGTGACCGGCACCGATGGCTGGAGCTGGGATGCGCCCTTCGTCCACACCGCCAGAAGATATGCTTCGACCGGCGACGCCTCGCTGATCTGGGAAGGCCACAAGGCCGGACGGCACAAGGGATATTGCCATATCGAGAAACTGCACAATCTCGAGGTGCTTCCCTCGACGGGGTTCAAGATCAGCTGCTTCCCCGTCAAGATCGAGCGCGCCTCCGCCGGCTGGACGCGGGCGGTCGCCATTATCGACGGTTGAGGATAAGGGCATGGCGGTTGACATAGCAATGTCGGCCGCCCGAAAGACCGCGAAAATCCAGGGGCATACACCAGCATCCGTTTTCGATAAGCAAATGGCATGAGACGTCTGGCGATCAGTGACCTGCATCTGGCAAGCGACGCCCTGCTCGGTCATCCGCGTCATCAAGACAGGAGCCTCGGTGCTGTGAATTATCGTCGCGACGTTCTGCCTGAGACATTGGTGCCTAAGACACGGCAGCGGCGGGAGCTTGATGCATGATGGCAAAAGACGAAGTCGTGGTCTGGTGGCTCGGCACGGAGATCGCCGAGGAGAATTTGCCACAACTGGAAGCGTTGCTCGATGACACCGAGCGCGCTCGCGCTGCCCGCTTTCATTTCCAGCACGACCGTTCATCCTATATCGCGGCGCATGCTCTGGGGCGCAGCCTACTCTCAACCTATGCCGGCGGCGACCCGACCGGCTGGCGCTTCACGATCGGCGATCACGGCAAGCCGGAAGTCATCCCGCCGCATTCCGGTCCTCGGCTGCGTCTCAATTTATCGCATACGCGCGGACTGGCAGCGGCGGCGCTCACATTGGACCATGATCTGGGGATAGACGTGGAATGGCTCGACCGAACACCCGCCATCGATCTGGCCGAGGACTACTTCGCACCCGCCGAACGCGCGCATCTGGCGGCCGTTGCACCGGAGCTTGCCCATGAAGTCTTCCTGACATTCTGGACCCTCAAGGAAGCCTATGTGAAAGCGATCGGCAAGGGACTGGCGCAACCGCTGGACTCCTTCGCATTTACCCTCGATCCGCTGTCGATCCGGTTCGACGACGAACTGGCCGGCGATCCCGCATACTGGCTGCTCCGCCGCTTCCAGCCGACATGCGACCATCTGATGGCGCTCGCATTGCATCACCCAAGGCCCCAAGACGTAACCGTCACGACATTGGCGGCCGATTCAAATCTGTTGCTCTCTACGGGATGATGACAGAGCGCTCTTGCGACATCCAATGTCCGCTTCAATCTCGAAATGAAATCGCTTTCATACGGACCGATAGAGACGGCGCGACACCGGTGTGCCGTTATGATTTTACGCGGTCGGGATGGGCCGCCTGAAAGGCCGGCAGTTCGGCACACTTGCCGTCGATATCAACGATGCGCTTGAGCTCAGTCAGGTCCACGCCCCAGCGGCGCGCATTGTAGACCTGCGGAACGAGACAAAGGTCCACCATCGTCGGCTGATCTCCAAAGCTGAAGGCACCATCGAATTCGCCAAGCATCGTTTCCAGTTTACGCAATCCATCCGAGATGAAGCGTTTCATCCATTCCTCACGCGCCTCCGCCTTGCCCGTCAGGGTCACGACCTCTGCCACAACATGCATGTTGCATATAGGATGAATGTCCATGGCGATCGCATAGGCTAGCGCCCGGACCTGTTGCCGACCCGCGATATTCGATGGCAGCAATCCGCTCTCCGGTCGCAGCTCGGCCAGATATTCGATGATCGAAAGCGACTGCGTCAGCACCCTTCCGTCGATCACCAGCGTCGGCACCAGACCCTGCGGGTTCAGCGCAAGATAGTCCGGTTTTTTATGCTCTCCCTCCAAAAGGTTGATCGACACTGTGCTGTAGCCAATTCCCAACATGTTGAGCGCAATACGGACCCGGTAGCTCGCGGACGATCTCCAATAGTCGTAGAGAACAGCCTCGCTCATGGCTCCCCGCCTCCGCCATATCGCTCGACAGTCTGTTCGATCGCCCCGAAGATCGAATGCCCGGCCCGATCCTTCATCTCGATGCGGACCTGATCGCTAAATTTCAGGAATGGAGTTTTTGGCGATCCGCTTTCGATGGTCTCGATCATCCTGATCTCGGCGATGCAGGAATAGCCGTCGCCTCCACCCTCGATCGGCTTGCCCGGCCCGCCGTCCAGCTTGTTGGAGACCGTTCCCGAACCGATGATCGTGCCGGTCACCAGATCGCGAGTCTTGGCGGCATGAGCGATCAGTTGGCCAAAGTCGAATGTCATGTCGACACCGGCATTCGCCCTGCCGAATGCCCTGCCGTTCAGGCTCACGAGCAGCGGCAGATGCAGCTTGCCGCCGTCCCACGCCTCTCCAAGCTCGTCCGGCGTCACCGCCACCGGAGAAAACGCCGATGCGGGCTTGGACTGAAAGAAGCCGAATCCCTTTGCCAGCTCTTCTGCTATCAGACCACGCAGGGAGACGTCGTTGACAAGCATCACCAGCCGGATGGCGCTCCGGGCGACTTCAGGATTGGAACCCATGGCCACGTCACCAACAATAACGGCGACCTCGCCCTCCATGTCGATCCCATAGGCCTCATCGGCCGCCGCGATCGGATCGCGCGGCGCGAGAAAGCTGTCCGAGCCGCCTTGGTACATCAATGGGTCGACCCAGAAGCTCGCCGGCATCTCGGCATTGCGCGCCTTGCGCACCAGCTCGACATGATTGACATAGGCCGAGCCATCGGCCCACTGATAGGCCCGCGGCAAGGGCGAGGCGGCGTCATGCTCGTGGAAGCGGATCGTCGGCTGGGCGCCTGTCTCGATCCCCTCGGCAATCAGCGCCAGTCTCGGCGCCACATGCTCCCAGTCGTCGAGGGCCGCCTGCAGGGTGCGGGCGATATGACCGACCTCGGAGCAGCGGGTAAGGTCGCGGGAGACGACGACGAGCCGGCCGTCCCGTGTGGAATCTTTCAATGTCGCGAGCTTCATGTCCTGGCTCCAGTGTCGGAGGATGAATGGCCGGTCTTCACTTGATGCCAGGGGTCCCGTCGAACCTGCGCTCCAACCCGTCCCAGCACTCCAGATAATTGTCCTGCAGCGTTTCGAGTTCCGCCGCATACTTCGTCACCTGCTGCGGGTAGCGGGTCTCGAACATGAAGGCCATGGTGTGATCCAGCTTCACGGGTTTCAGCTCGGCATTGGATGCCTTTTCGAAGCCTGAAGCGTCCGGCCCATGGGGAAGCATCATGTTGTGCAGACTGATGCCGCCCGGCGCGAAACCCTCTTCCTTGGCATCATACTGACCATGGATCAGGCCCATGAATTCGCTCATGATGTTGCGATGATACCAGGGCGGGCGGAAGGTGTGCTCGGCGACCAGCCAGCGCGGTGGAAAGATCACGAAATCGACATTCGCCGTGCCCGCACTTTCGGTCGGCGCGGTCAGCACCGTGAAAATCGACGGGTCGGGATGATCGAACAGGATCGCTCCAACTGGGGAGAATGTTCGCAAGTCGTATTTGAAGGGCGCGTAATTGCCGTGCCAGGCGACCACATCGAGAGGCGAATGGCCGATTTCCGTGACATAGAACTTTCCGCACCATTTCACATGCACGCGGCAAGGCGTTTCCTTGTCCTCGAATGCGGCGACGGGCGTCTTGAAATCGCGCGGATTTGCCAGGCAGTTCGCACCGATCGGCCCGCGATCCGGCAGCGTGAACTTCGCGCCGTAATTCTCGCAGATATAGCCACGCCAGACCTTCTCGTCGCCTTTGCACAGCACCTTGAACATCATGCCGCGCGGGATGAGAACTATCTCCAAGGGCTCGACATCCATGATGCCCATTTCGGTGAACACGCGGATAGCGCCGACCTGCGGGACGATCAGCAGTTCACCATCGGCGTTGAAAAGATAATCATCCACCATGTCGTCGTTGAAAACATAGACATGGGCGGCCATCCCCGTCTGGGTCAAGGCGTCGCCCGCGGTCGTCATCGTCCGCACGCCCTCGAGAAAGGTCAGCTTTTCGTCCGGCGTAGGCACGGGACCCCAGCGAAGTTGGCCGAGGGGAAGCGAATGATCGTCCAGGCAGGGCGCAGATTTCCAGAGCGGACAGGAGGCATTCGAAAAGCGACGGGTATGGCGCACGCTCGGGCGAATACGATAGAGCCAGGACCGTTCGTTCGTCCCTCTGGGGGCGGTGAAGGGCGAACCGGAAAGCTGCTCGGCATAAAGACCGTAGTTGCATTTCTGCGGACTGTTCTGGCCCTGCGGCAAGGCGCCCGGAAGCGTTTCCGTTTCGAAGTCATTACCGAATCCCGGCATATATTGCAGCTTGTCCGCCACCGAGGCCTCTTTGTCCGAAGCCTGGGTCATTGTCTGGTCCATCGCTCAATTCCTCCCGAAAACTGAGGGCGATCCCACGCAGGCGCAGGATCGCCTGGAGATCACTCTGCCGCAGTACCGATCACGCCACGTCTGATCTGATCCGCCTCGATCGACTCGAAAAGGGCGCGGAAATTGCCTTCGCCAAAGCCTTCGTCGCCCTTGCGCTGGATGAATTCGAAGAAGATCGGGCCAATGACCGTTTTTGAGAAGATCTGCAGCAGGATCTTCGTCATGCCGCCATTCACCACACCTTCACCATCGATGAGGATACCATGTTTCTTCATGCGCGCGATGGGTTCGTCATGGCCGTTCACGCGCGCATAGGACATGTCGTAGTAGGTCTCCGGAGGACCGGGCATGAAGCGCAGCCCATTGTCGGCGAGCCTGTCGGTGCCTTCATAGATGTCTTCCGTTCCGACGGCGATGTGCTGGATACCCTCGCCCTTGTACTTCTTCAGAAACTCTTCGATCTGGCTCGTGTCGTCCTTCGATTCATTCAGCGGAATGCGGATCTTGCCGCAGGGCGAGGTGATGGCGCGGCTCACCAGACCGGTAATGCGCCCGTCGATGTCGAAGAAGTGGATCTGCTTGAAATTGAACAGCTCGCGGTAAAAAGCCCACCACTTGTCCATGTTGCCGCGGAAGACATTGTGGGTCAGATGATCGAGATAGTAGAAGCCGACCCCTTCGGGACGCGGGTCGCGCTCGCCGAGCCAATCGAACTCCTCAGTGTAAGCCGACCCCTTTTCACCATAGGTCTCGATGAAATAGAGCAACGAACCGCCGATGCCGACGATCGCCGGAACATCAAGCGCCTTGTCGTCCCCCTCATAGGGAACGGCACCTTTCGATACGGCATGGTCGAAGGCGTGCTTGGCATCGACAACGCGCCAGGCCATCGCCGGGGCGGCGGGACCGTGCTGTCCAACGAAACGAGCGGCATGACTGCCCGGTTCGGCATTCAGGAGATAATTGATATCGCCTTGGCGCCAGACCGTGATGTCCTTCGTCTTGTGTTTGGCGACCGGAACATAGCCCATGCGGGTGAAGAGCTCGCGCAACTTCTCGGGCTCCGGATGGGCGAATTCAACGAATTCGAAGCCGTCGGTACCGGCCGGATTGTCAGCGCTGATTTCCGGCGGCGGCGCATCGTGCGGAAAAGGACCCATTTTCTCCTCCAGGGAAATTTGCGTTTCGACTGCGCAAAGTATGATCCAAGATGCGTGCAATGTGCTTGCATTCTTCATGCATACGGAGGATTTTATGCACGGATCGTGAGAGATTTATGGATTTCATGCAATGGATGAACAGCTCGATAAATTCGATTTGCGTCTGCTCCAGGAGCTGCAAAAGGACGGCAGGTTGACGAACAACGAATTGGGCGAACGGATCGCGCTTTCACCCTCGCAATGCTCGCGCCGGCGGACGAGACTGGAGGCTGAGGGATATATTCGTGGCTACCAGGCAAATCTGGACAGGCAGAAGCTGGGTCTGGATATGCTGGTGGTCATTTCCGTGACGCTTGCAACCCACAATAGGGACAATGCTCAGAGATTTTCCCAGCTGATCAGCGGACTGCCAGAAGTTCTCGAAGCCTACGCGCTGACCGGTGAAATGGATTATCACCTGAAGGTAGCGACCCGCGGGCTCACCGACCTCTCAAGGTTCGTCAACGACATTCTGTTGCCGCACGAGTCCGTACAACATGTGAAGACGTCGATTGTCCTCGACACGCTCAAGACCTTTGAAGGACTTCCCGTCCCGATGCCACATAGCTGACAGCGCGCTAGCTTATTGTTTCTACGCAATTCCGGACGGAAAGCCGCTACGCACTTTTCCTGGATTTGCTCTAGAGCGGCAGCTCGGTCGAGAATTTCAGCTCGCGCAGCACGAAGCTCGACACCACCGTGCGGACATGCGGGTTGCGCATGAGATAGCGGGTCATGAAGGCCTCGTAGCTTTCCACGTCCCTCGCCCGGATCTTCAGCATGTAGTCAAAGGCGCCGGAGAGCGCATAGCACTCCATGATCTCCGGCCGCTCCAGCACCACCGAGGCGAAAGACGCAACCGCCTCCTCATGATGATCCTCGAGCGTCACATGGGCGATCACGCAGAGCTTGAGATCGAGCTTTCCCGGATCGAGCAACGTCACACGCTTGCGCACGACGCCATCCGCCTCCAGCTCCTGGATCTTCCGCCACGCCGAGCTTTGCGACATTCCGGCTTTTTCCGCCAGCTCCGCCAGCGAAAGACTGCCATCGGCCTGAATCAGCTGCAGAAGCTTGCGATGGAAATTCCCAGGTTCTTTCATTTTTAGGGCCAGATCCGAGAATATTTGCCATGACTATGGCAATATCCAGCAGGAAAGAAAAGAAAATCCTCCCGGCTCGGAGCATAATTGCAAGAATACCGCATCATCTGGGAGGATCGATCTATGGTCAAGGAAAGCAGCTACACCGCCAAATTGGCCGGCCCGGATGGCCTATATGCCTACACGGCCGAAGAGGATGCGATCTGGGGCGAACTCTATGAACGCCAGTTGAAACTGCTGGCCAATATGGCCTGCCGCGAATATCTTGATGGTATCAAAACCCTGGGGCTGAAGCCGGACAAGGTCCCCCAGCTTCTCGACGTCAACCGGCGCCTGAACGAGACCACGGGCTTCGGCGTCGAAGGCGTACCGGCGCTCATTCCGCCCTCGCGCTTCTACGAACTCCTGTCGCAGGGCAAGTTTCCGCTCGCCACCTTCCTTCGCCGCCGCGAGCATATCGACTATATCGAGGAGCCGGACCTGTTCCATGAGGTCTTCGGCCACTGCCCGCTGCTGACCAACCAGAGCTATGCCAATTTCGTACGGCATTTCGGCGAAACCGCCGTCCGCCTTGGCAAGGGCTATTCCTGGCACTTGTTCCGCATCTTCTGGTTCACCGTCGAATTCGGCCTGATCAATACGCCGGAGGGTCGCCGCTGCTTCGGCGCGGGCATCGTCTCGTCGCCAAGCGAAGCGAGGGCCGCCATGGAAGGCAAGGCGTGCGAGTTCCGGCCGTTCGATCTGCTGGATGTCCTGAGGACGCCCTACCGGATCGATATCGTCCAGCCGATCTACTATGTCATCGACAGCTTCGCCGACCTTGAAGCGATCGTCGAGCAGGATATCGAGGGCCTGATCCTCAAGGCGAAGTCGCTGGGTGATTTCCCGCCCGCCTTCGAAGCCAAGGCCTCCTGAACCGTGGATCGGCCAGCTCTCGGCCGCTCCTTGAAGGCGGACCACCCGGGGGCAAGGTGAAAAACTGTTCCTGGGTCGATGGTTGTCGAAGACTCTGAGCGGTTTTCTGGTTAAAGAAACCAACCTAGCGTCAATCAGGTATGTTCAATGAACGAAGAAGATTTCATCGCTCTTTGCAAAAACGGGAAATTTAAGGAAGCGCTTGCGCTTGCTTTGCAGGGACGTGAGAAGGCGAAATTTTCGCCCAGCCGGTTTTCCATGGACAAGAACACAGGAAAACCGATCTTTTACCGCGGCAACAAACGCGTCGAAATGGATGCCGAAGGGGAATGGCAGCAGGCGAAGAACACCAAGTAGCCGCTTGTGAGTGGTGCACTCCCACTATCCGTGATCGTGTCCAATAGGGACAAGACGAACGGGCCGGATTGCACAGTCGGCAACCCGGCCCGTTCTTCAGCATGCTTCTGGCGCCGGCACTAGGATGCCATGGCGTACAGACGTTGTCCTGGTGTCGCCGCGCTGCGTGTCCTGAACCGGTGCACCAGATCGGCGAGGTTTTCGGTCTCCTGGGTCAGGCTCTGGGCCGCTGCGGTGGTCTCTTCCACCATCGCTGCGTTCTGTTGAGTGACTTTGTCCATCTGATCGCCGGCCGCCGAGACTTCCCGCAGGCTGGCAGCCTGTTCACGCGCAGCCACCGCGATTTCCGCTACCGTGGCACTCATCGCGCTAACCTGTTCGACGATCTGCGCGAGCGACGTGCCGGATTCGCCGACGAGTTCCACACCTGCCTTAACCTGGGCGGAAGATGTGGAAATCAGCGCCTTGATCTCCCTGGCGGCGCTGGCCGATCGCTGGGCAAGTTCGCGCACTTCCTGGGCGACGACGGCAAAGCCTTTCCCCGCTTCGCCCGCGCGCGCCGCTTCCACGCCCGCGTTCAGGGCAAGAAGGTTGGTCTGGAAGGCGATTTCGTCGATGACGCCGATAATATTGCCGATCTTCGACGACGAGCTTTGGATCTCGGTCATGGCCGCGATGGCGCGAGCGACGATCGCCCCGCCATTCTCGGCATTGGCACGTGCGGTGGCGACAGCGCCTTGAGCATGACTTGCGCCTTCCGCCGTGCCGTTGACGCCCCGCGTTACATCGCCGAGCGCTGCCACAGTCTCCTCAAGCGAAGCGGCTTGTTGTTCCGTGCGGCGAGCGAGATCGTTGGAAGCTGTCGAGATTTCCGCAAGGCCGGACCTGATCGTGCCGACCGCGCGAATGACGGAATCGAGAGCCTCCTCAAGACTGGAGACCGAGTTGTTGAAATGATCCCGGATACGGACATAACGACCGTCGACTTCGCCGACACGCACGGTAAGGTCACCCTTCGAGAGCGCATCGAGACCCAGGGAAATCTGCTGGAAGGCATGCTCCATCACCTGGGCGTCGGCAAGACGCTCGGCTTCCTGGCGCAGGCGCTCTTCTTCGGCCGCGAGGCGGGCACGTTCGGCATTGGCTTCCGCCATCACCTTGCCGCGTCCCGTCTCCTGGAAGACCTTCAGCGAGCGTGCCATGGCGCCAAGCTCGTGACGATGTTCGGTACCCTCCACCACCATCGTATCGTCGCCATGCGCGAGCCGCTCCATCGTCCGCGCCATCTTGCGCACAGCCGAGGAAATCAACTGACCGACGAAATAGGCGAGCACGAGACCAATCACGAGGAGAAGACCGCTGATCACGAGCGTCGAACTGGTCGCAGAGGCGACGGTCGTATCGACTGAACCATCGAGCGTCTTCTGCGCATCCATGACGGTAGCCTGCAGATTCTTGAAGCCCGTCGCGATTTTCGGTGCCAGAACGTTCAATTCGCTTTCACGAATCTTGTTGGTTGCCAGCAGGACATCCCTCACGTCACCCAGACGGCTTGTATAGTTCTGCATCAGCTGACCGGCGCCCAGAATGCGCTTGCGCTGCAGGTCATTCTTTGCGGCCTTGGCGGCAGCATCGTTCAGAGCCATGGCATCATTGAGCGCCGACTGAGCAGTGTCGTAGGATGTCAGATCGCCCGCGTGGATGAAGCGCTCCGAGAAATAGAGGCTGCGGTTCAACGCCTCGAGCGTGGCACCGGTCATGTGCAGCAGCGTCACATCGTTCTGCCGCCAGGCGCTGCGCATGACGTCGTTGAGCGCAATGCTGGTCCAGGGGCCGAACTCGGTGACCTTGGAGATCAAGGCATCGCGCCTTGCGTGCAGGGATACGACCTGCTCGAAAGCCTTGCCGTAGGCGGCAATGTCCTGACGGATGGCTGCCATTCCAGTCTGCAGGGCACTGTTGCCCGCAAAGCGCTGGTCGTCGGCGTCAAACGCCTTCACGCCGGCGCGAAAGCGGTTCACGACATCCTGTGTCGGGCTGGAACGGAAAGCTTCCACCGACATCTGGATTTCGTTCAGCTGGTCGCTGTAGCCGGAAATGGCGAGGCTCTGGCCGGCGGTGCTGCGGTAGGAAGAGAAGATGGACGAAAGTCCCTCCATGCCGGAAATCGCATTGACCGAGAGCAGGCTCATAAGCAGGATCAACGGCAGGAAGCCCGCCGTAATCTGCGCGCGGATGCCTAATTTATTCCAAAAGCGCAACATGATGATCCCCTTATGCTCACTGAGTCTTCGGCAGGTATTGGGCGATGTTTTGTGGCGTGACGAGCTCGAAGGGCACGTTGTTTTCTCGCGGTACCTTCTGCCCGTTGATGAGCTTGACTGCGGCATCGACTGATGTCGCGCCCTGCCCGACGGCGCTCTGGAGAATGGTGACATCCAGATCGCCGGCCTGCATCGCCGCCAGGGCATCGTCGGTCGCATCGACGCCTGCGACGACGACGTCCTTCATCGACATGCCGTTCCTCTTCATGGCGCGGATCGCGCCGACAGCCATCTCGTCGTTGTTGGCAATGACCGCGTCGAACTTCACGCCTGCCGACAGCCATTCCTGCATCTGTTGATCGGCATAATCGCTCGACCAATAGGCTGCCTGCCGCTCCACAATCTGGAGACCCTTGCATTCAGGCGTGGCGATGACATTGTCGATGTCCTGCGTGCGGGCGCGTGCGGCCGCATGGAAGGGTTCGCCCATCAGCACCACGACGCGCCCCTTGCCCTTCAGAAGCGAGCAGACTTCTTTTGTCTGCAAGGTTCCCGATTCCGCTTCGTCGGACGCGACCACGACCTGATTTTCCGGTAGATCCGACAGGTTAGAGGGGAGGTTATTGATATAGACCAGCGGAATATGGGCATCGGCGGCAAGCTTGGTCATCTGCGGACCGAGGTCGCCGTCGGAGACGCCGAGGATAATGGCATCGACCTTATCCGCGATAAACTGCTGAACCTGCTTCTTCTGAAGCTCATTGTCGCTTTTGGCGTTCTGCACGACAAGTTTCAGCCCGGAAATCGTCTTTCCATGCGAAAGGATCCCGTTGAGCAATGCAGTTCTGAACTTATCGAGATCGGACATCGATACGCCGATCGTCTGCGCGCTTGCAGTCGAGGCGGATATCGCCATCACAAAAGCCGCCAGTATGGTCTTTCTCACTATTACCCCTCCGCAAGACGGTTATCGAGCTGAAGATTTATAAGGAGATTTTGGTTAATATTTACTTTGCGATATTTGATATAAATTAGAGATTCATTAAATATCAAAACAAAATCGCTCACATCAAGCGTAATTCATGAAGAATTTCTCATTTATTGCTTCACAACGGGTCAACTTCCACCCGTTTGACGAAACAATACTTATTAGCTCAGCCTATTTAAGCTTGAATGACCTCTCCGCCTTGGATTGAGCGCTGGAGACCCCAATCGACCGCTTCGAGAAAAAACGAAGCGCAGATCCACAAATCCGGACTTCACTTTCGACTTCACGCGACCTTCAACTGTACGCAGAACATCCGGCAGAGTTCGCGCAACTTCAATGTGCCTGCGAGGCGCAGCGGGCCATCAATGGCGGCGGCCGTCCGGGGCGCCACAGTTTGCGATTCCGCCCGTAAACCGTCTGTTAGGGATCTGTTGACCATAATTGGAGGTGAAGCGACGTCGCAGATGCGACGCCACTCGTGTTCCCTGTCTTTTATCAAAGACGAAAGTCGTGTCCGTGCACCAAGCGTTTCTCTCCATTCCCGCGACAATGTCGGCCGTGATTTTGTCGTTCGTCGCTCATCGTGTAGCGCTGGTCGCAATGCTGGTTCTTGCTGCCTTTGCGGGATCGGCAGCAGCAGCGGCCGAGGATCGGGCCCTCAAGCTCTTCTTCACGCACACCGGCGAAAAGGCGACCATCGTCTTCAAGCGCGACGGCAAATTCGATCCGAAGGGCCTGGCGCAGATCAATCGCTTCCTGCGCGACTGGCGAAAGAACGAGCCGACCAGGATCGACCCGGAATTGCTTGATCTCGTCTGGGAGGTCTATCGTCGCAGTGGTGCGAGAGAAGCCATTCATGTGGTCTCGGCCTATCGCTCGCCATCCACCAACAACATGTTGCGGGGCCGGTCCCGCAGTTCCGGCGTCGCAAAGCATAGCCAGCATACGCTCGGCAAGGCGATGGACTTCTACATACCAGGCGTGAAGCTTGCGACCCTGCGCGCGGTCGCCATGCAGATGCAGGTCGGCGGCGTCGGCTTCTATCCGAATTCCGGATCGCCGTTTGTGCATCTGGATGTCGGCAATGTCCGCGCATGGCCGAGAATGTCGCGCCAGGAACTGGTGCGGCTTTTCCCGGATGGGCGGACCCAGCATTTGCCCGCCGACGGCTCACCGCTGCCGCGTTACGAACTGGCAGTCGCGGATGCCAAGAAGCGTATCCGCCCGGCTCGCAGCGAAATTGCCAGCATTGCAGCTGATGAAGACACCGGCGGATCCTTGACGAGCGCAAGCCTCGTGACCAGCATGCTGCCGATACCGCAAAAGCGGGTCAATATCGGGCTGGAGCTTCAACTCAACAAACAGGTAGACGCGAGCAAAGAAACCCCGCGCTTCACCGACCTTGCATCCTATGTCGTACCGCTGCCGACACTGCGGCCAGTTGTCAGCGACGGGATCGGCGCGACCCCGACCAACAAGCCTGCTCCCATGGCTTTTGCAAGCCTGGTGGTGGGCCGGAACACCGCTGGAAAATTGCAGCTTTCGGACCAGCTGAGGGCGTCCATGAATAGCGACACAGCCACGCTGCAGCCCATGGCAATCCTGCAAGCTCCCGCTTCCCGCGAGGTATCCGCCGGCGTCGGCACCATGTCCACCAGCGCCCTCGTCGCATGGGCCTTGCAGCCTCCGGGCACCGCGATCGAGATGACGCTGCCGAGCATGGTCGGCGCAGCGCTCCCGCTGGAGCACAATGCAGACGGTGCCTGGAGCGATTCTTCCGAGATCGCCGAGGATGACTTCGATACCGAGAGGTTCGGCTTCGAAGGCTAGAAGCCGTCACCGCATCGAGCAGGTGCCGGCAATTAACAAACCGTCTGGCATGTTCACCTGACCATCCGGCAGATGGAAAAGCCTGCGGTCGTTATGCACCCAGGCTCGACATGCGCTTGATCGCGAGATCATAGCCTTCGGTGCCAAATCCGGCGATCACCCCGTCCGCGCGCAAGGAGACGTAGGAGTGATGGCGGAACTCCTCGCGCTTGTGGATGTTCGAGATGTGAACCTCGATCACCTTGCCGTCGAAGGCATTCAACGCATCCAGGATGGCGACGGAGGTGTGGGTAAAGGCGCCGGGGTTGATGATAATGCCGAAAGCGGTCTCGCGCGCCTCATGGATCCAGTCGATAATCTCATATTCGCGATTGCTTTGGTGAAACCGCAGCTGTAGGCCGAGATCATCACAGATCTTGCGGCAGCGCACGCCGATATCCTCAAGCGTTTCTGATCCGTAAATCTCTGGTTGGCGTTTGCCGAGGAGGTTGAGGTTCGGTCCATTGAGAAGGAATATCGTGTTCAAATCTTTATCCTTTCGTCTTCTGTGTTCCGATCATGGCACCTTGCCGGGTCCGCGTCTGCGTATTCACGAGCCGCGCGCGTATCAGTCCACAAAAGACTGCGCGGCATGCTCCAGCGCATCAGCCCATTGTTGAAGCGCGTCGTCATCATGCCTTGAAGACAGATAATGACGGCCGTAGGTGCTGTACATCGACATGACGCCGTTGCGCCTCAGCTCCATGTGAAGCTTGGCGGTGAAGTCGGCGTCGGCTCTTTGAACCGCCTCGCGATAGTTCGACGGAGCGTCTTTGCCGCGCCAGATGGTGAATACGGTGCCGTAGCCGCTCGTGCAGACATCCATGCCCACCCGCGCGAAGGCTTCGACGGCATGGCGCCGCAGACTCTCGCCGGCCGTATTGAGTGCGGTGTAATCGACCTCGTCAAGGACGCTCATTGCCGCCTTGACCGCGGCGCAGGCGACCGGGTTGCCGTTATATGTGCCCGCCCGGTTGACCCGCTGATCCTCGAATGCCGACATAAGCTCCGGTGTACCCAGCAGGGCTGCAACCGCAACGCCGTTGCCGATCGCCTTACCGACGGTCGCGAGGTCCGGATTGACGCCCATGAGATGGCTGGCCAGGCCCGCATGGCGGCGGAACCCCATCAAAACCTCGTCCATGATCACCAGTGCCCCGTGACGCCGGGCAAGCGACGAGACGAATTGCAGATAGCCGGGGTCCACCAGAATGCATCCCGCATTCGCCATCATCGGCTCCAGCACGATCGCGGCGATGTCGTCGCATTCCTGGAACAGCAGCTCTGCATCTTGGCAGTCATTGAAGCGCAGGAGCAGGGTGTCGCCTTTCGAAGGCCGATTGTTCATCGACATCGTCGCTTCGGACGAACCCGCATTGCCGAACGCCACCTCATCGAACCAGCCGTCATAGCCGGCCGCCATCTTGACGATCTTCTGGCGACCGGTCAGCGCCCGCGCCGTGCGGCATGCCAGATGCACGGCCTCGCTCCCCGAATTCAGGAACACCACCTTGGTGAGGTCCTGCGTATGCGCGGCGAGGCTGGCGGCGGCCTCTTCCTCAAGCGCATGGGCATAGGCCGGCATCGAGCCTTTTTCCAATGCCTTGCGAATGGCATCCGTCACGACCGGATCGGTGTGCCCGAGGAACGTGGCCCCGAAACCGAGCGCGGTATCGACATATCTTCTGCCAAGATCGTCCCAGACATAGGGGCCTTGGGCATTGGCAACGAGGAACCGCCTGCCGTCGAGATCGGGCACGGCTCTGCCGCCGCTGGATATCCCGCAAACCAGGTGTTGCATTATTCAAACTCCAAACAGATGGGGAAGCCACTCGGTCAGTGACGGGAAGGCGACGAGGGCTGCGACGCAGACGACGCTGGCGATCCAGTAGGGAACGAGCCACACCGAGACAGACCACATGTCGATCTTTGCAACATTGCAGACCACGAAGATGTTGGTGCCGATCGGCGGCGTGAACAGCCCGATCCCCAAGGTCATCGTGAACACGATCCCGGTCTGATAGGGCGTAAGCCCGGCGGCAAGCGCGATCGGAACTAGGATCGGCGCGAGGATGATGAGGGCAGGCCCCAGATCCAGCCAGAAGCCGACCACCTTCAACAGAACCAGAACCAGTATGATGGTGACGAGCGGTGTCGTATGCAGGCCCGTAATCCAGGCGGCGGCATTTGCCGGAACCTGTTCGACGGTCAGGATCCATCCGAACGGCGTTGCGAGCGCCATGATCATCATGATCACACCGGTTGTCGCCACCGCCGCGGAGGCGGCGGAATAAAGCGAACGCAGCGGCAGCTCGCGATAGACCAGAATGCCGACGAGGAAGGAATAGACGACAGCCAGCGCCGACGCTTCCGTTGCCGTGGCAATGCCACCGATGATCGATCCGAGAACGAGCGCGGGCATCAGGAGCGCGGGCAGGGCTCCGAGAGCATCCTTTCCGATCTCGCTCCAGCTGGCCGGCGTCTCGTTGCGCGGGAAGTTGTGACGCCGTGCCACGACATAGGAGGTGATCATGAAAGTCGCGGCAATGAAAAGGCCGGGGATCAATGCGGCGACGAGCAGGCCGCCGATCGACGTACCTGTCAGCACGCCGTAGAGGATCAGGATGACGCTCTGCGGCCCGATGATGCCGAGGGTTCCCGACGCGGCCGTGACCGCAGCCGCAAATGCCTTGGGATAGCCACGCTCCGCCATCGCCGGGATCATGATCGATCCGACCGCGCCAGTATCGGCAGTGGCGGATCCGCTGATCCCACCGTAGACCAGAGCCGTGGCGACATTGACCAATCCGAGACCGCCGGTGATACGACCGAAGACGTGTTCGGCGACCCGCATGATGCGGGCGGTCAGGCCACCGCGGTTCATCAGTTCGCCGGCAAACAGGAAGAGCGGAATGGCCGCCAGTGTGATGGCGTCGGCACCGCGCACGGTCTGCTGCGCAAACCAGGCAAAGGGCAGGCCGAGATGACCGACATAGATCGTCAGAAGACTGGCGACACCCATGCACCAGGCGATCGGCACGCCAATCAGGAGAAGAAACGAAAAGCTGAGAATGAGAACCGCGATGGTCATAGCGCCCGCCCCTTTTCATGTTTGGAGACAAGCGGCTGGATGACTTTTGGAAGACGTGAAATCGCTATGCAGATCGCGGACAGTCCGAGGATTAGAACCGTCGCGGTTATCACGCCGGTTGGAAGGCGCAGCACCGAGGTCGGGACCATCCAGGACCGCTGCCACACCGCCCAACCGCTGATGAGGAAGGCAATCCCCATCGCGAGCAGAACGAGAGCGGAAATCGTCTCGAGGACGGCCCGGAGCCGCAGCGGCGCGCTATGCTTCAAAGCCTCGAACGCGACATTCTCGCCACGGATCTCCGCATTGATGACGCCGATGAAGGTTATCCAGATAAAGGCGATGCCGGCGACCTCGAAGGACCACTCGACCCCACCGAACTCAAAAAAGCGTGCAATGACACCCAGAAGGGTCGAGCCGAACATGACGATGAAGGCGACTACGCCGACGAATTCAAAAATGCGCTTCAGCCACCCTCGCCCATCGGGCGAGGGTTTCACAAGACCTTGGTTCATTGGGATTACCTCAGTTGGAAGCAGCGGCTTGTTTCACGGCGGAAACCAGATCGGCGCCCCATTCGGTCGAGAACTGCGCGTATACCGGCGCAACCAGCGCGACGAAGGGTGCCGTGTTGACGGTAGTCACCTTGACGCCCTTGTCCTCGAGCTTCTTCTGAGTATCGGCATATGTCTTCGACAATTCGCCCCGATACCAAACCACGGTGTCGACTGCCGACTTCTTGACCGCCGCCTGTTCCTCAGGGCTCAGGGACTCGAACTTGTCCTTGTTCATATACCACCAATTGGCAGTCCAGATGTAGTTCGATATCGAGAGGTTCTTGGCCACTTCATACCATTTGGAGTCGTAATAGTCGCGCATCTCAGGCTCGACGGCCGCCACCACATGCGACTGCAGGGCGGTGTAAACCTGGCCGAAGGGGATCGATTCCGCGAGAGCTCCGAGCTGCTTCATCGTTGCAAGGATCACCGGGTTGGGAGGTGTGCGGATCTTGACGCCAGCCAGATCGGCGGGCGTTTCGATCGCCTTGTTCGTCGCAAACTGGCGGAACCCAGAATCCAGAACGCCGAGCATCAGATAGCCGCGGTCTTCTCCAAGATGCTGGACCTTCTGGCCTTCGTCGCTGTCGAGAAACTTGTGCACATTGTCCGCGTCCTTGAAGAGGAACGGCAGCGACAGCACGTTGAGGCGCGGATCGATGGCATCCACCGCGCCGCCGAGGCCGATGTCGATTGCTCCTGCACCCACGCCATCGGCGATCGGGCCTTCATCGCCCAATTGTGCATTCGGAAATATCTGTACCTTGACCGAGCCCTTCGAGATCTCGCTCACTTCATCTGCGAATTTCTGGACGGCCTGATTGATGAGACTTTCAGGAGCGGAAGCGTGAGCAAGCCTCAGGATAGTTTCGGCATCCGCCGTGCTGGCCCAGAGGCTCGACAGACCAATAACGCCGCCGGCCATTATTGTGACAAAACGATTGCGTTCCATACGACGAAACATGAATTCCCCTTTACGTTCTTGTTGTGTTGACGCAGCATCAAGATAATCGGCGGAGCGGTGTTGAAAATGACAGATTTGTTATTCTCGCATAAGCGCCGCTGATACATGCCCGCAAGCTCAGGGCTCTCCGCATGTGGCAGGCATTGCTACCGCCGGCCTCGGATGGTTACTTGAACAGGATGGGGAAATAGATCTACGGCCTGGGATGAATGCCTGGCGACAGGAGTATGACACATGCGCAACCTCGATAGCGATGCTTTGGCCAGCTTTGTGGCTGTGGCCGAAACCGGAAGCTTTACGGCGGCGGCCGAGAGGCTGGGCCGAACGCAGGCGGCCGTCAGCATGGCCATTGGCAAGTGGGAGGAGCGCCTTGATCTGCGTCTGTTCGACCGTGGCCATCGCCGCGTCACCCTCACGCCGATCGGGGAAAGGCTGTTGGGATATGCGCGCCGGATACGCGCGATTGAAGACGAGGCTTTGGCTACCCTGCTCGAGGGCCGGAACGAAAGCCGGGTGCGGCTCGGCATGCCGGATGACTATCTGACGCTGTTCGGCACCGCGTTGATGCAGCGCTTCGTGCCGCAATATCCAAAGGTCAGTCTCGACCTCCAATATGATTTCTCCCACCGTCTTGAATATATGGTCGAGAACCGCGAACTGGATATGGCTATCATCACGCAGAATGCCGTGGAGCCGAAGGGGGAGATCATTCGGCTGGAAAAGCAGGTCTGGTGTGCGGCGGCCGACCGCTATCCGGAACGCGAGAACTGCATTCAGCTCGCACTGTTTCCGGAAGGCTGCCGGGCACGGCCGCAGGTGCTATCAGCGCTGGATCGAGCAGACCGCCGGTGGCGGATCGTCTATTCGTCCTCCGACATCGCCGGCATTCAGCTGGCGGTTCATTCCGGAGACTTGCTGACGGTGCTTCCGGAGTCGGCAGTCCCGGCCAGTTGGCGAAAGCTCGGACCGGAAGACGGGATGCCGGAGCTTCCGACCTTGCGGCTGGCAATGGTTCTGCCGCAGCAGCCACGCCTGCCCGTAAGGCAGCTTGCGACATTCCTGCGTGCCGAATTTCAGCGCTCGCTCGTCGAACCCGACGACGACATCAATGCCGCAATGTTGACGGCGTGACGAAGGTTGCGCTATCGGCGACCTGATCGCTTCGATCGACCAGGAGCAATCACCACCGGAAAGATCGGCATCGCGCCGAGATTGCTTGCCATCTTCGCCGTGGGTATCACATTATGAATATGAACGTGACCGGCCTTACCGGCCTGGCAAAATGAAAGTGAACGTCTGCGGCCCGCCTCATGAATGTTCGGCCGCCAGACAGAGAAATGCGAGCAAGTGACGACCAACATCAGACATATCGCCAAGCTTGCAGGAACATCGGTCTCTTCGGTCTCGCGCGTGCTGAACAATAGCGGCTACACCTCGCCCGATCTCAGGGACAGGGTGGAGGCGGCGATTCGGACGCTGAAATACACGCCCAGCAAGGATGCGCGCATGCTGCGCGGCGCGCAGAGCCGGATGATCGGACTGATGCTGCCGTCGATCGATGTGCCCTTCTTCGGTATCCTGGCCCATGCCATCGAACAGGAACTGTTCCAGCGCGGCTATCAGACACTGATCTGCAGCACGGCGGAAAACATGGACCACGAGGCGCGCTATATCTCCATGCTGCTCGCCCAGCGCGTCGATGGCGTCATCGTGGCGAGTGCCTTCAGCAGAGCCGAGCATTTCGAGGTGCTGCGGGACGCTCGAATTCCGATTATCGCCATCGACCGCGAACTGAGCGGCATCGCCGACGAAGCGGTCATGGCCGATCATGAGGAAGGCGGGCGGCTGATGGCGCATCACCTGATCGATCTCGGCCACCGGTCGATCGCCATCGTTGGGGCACCGGCCCATAGCCAGCCTGTCCAGCTTCGCCTCCGGGGCATTTCGGCGGAAATGGCGAAAAATGGAATCATGCCCGCCGCCGTGACGATGGCCGAGGAACACAGCTTTGCCGCAACCTATCCGCTGGCGCGGGATCTGCTGGCCGCCCGGCCGGACGTCACGGCAATCATCGGCACGAGCGATATCTCAGCGATCGCGGCAATCCACGCAGTCCTGGATCGCGGCTTTTCCGTTCCAGGCGATTATTCGGTGATCGGTTTCGACGATCTGCCGGAGGCAGCCTATGTCTTTCCCCGGCTAACGACGGTCGCGCAGCCGATCCGCGATGTCGGGCTATGGGCGGCACAGCGGCTGGAAGCACTGATCGCGGAACATCAGACGAAGCACGAACCACGCCAGGCCAGCGTCGTGAAAGTGCCGGTCACCTTGATCCAGCGCGACTCCACCGGTCCCGTCCGCAGCTAAGGCGGAATAGGCCCATGGCATGGGCAGAAGCTAGGGTCGGACGATAACCTTGATTTCGCCCGGCAATGGCGCCCCGCCCACCACGCCCGCCACCTCTTCGAGCCCGATGGTCCTGGTCACCAGCATATCCAGCTCCAACACCCCGCTCGCGACCATGGCCGCGGCCCGCGAATGGGTGAACGGATTGAGATAGGCCGGCCTGATATCGACTTCGTTGACGAGCAGGTCGAACGGCAGGATGGGCACCTCGACGCCCGCGGGCGTCACGCCGAAAAGCACGAAGATACCGCCGCGTCGCGCCATTTGCAGGCCGGTCTGCAAGGTGTCGGGAACACCGGCGCACTCGATAACGACATCCGCGCCGCCGTGGGTGACATCTCGAACAGCGGCAACCGCATCCGAAGCCGTCGGGTCGAAGGCATGCGTCGCTCCAAGATGCAGCGCGGTCTGGCGTCTCGTGAGTTGCCGCGTGATCAGGATCACCTGGCTTGCGCCGGCCAAGCGCGCCAATTGCACCATGAGCAGGCCGATCACGCCGCCACCAAGGATAGCAACACTCTCGCCCGAACGAATCCCGGCCTTGTCGATGGCATGAAGGCAGCAGGCAAGCGGCTCGCAGAAAGCACCATGCACGGGATCAAGATCGGCGGGCAGCGTGAAGGCCTGCCGGTGCGGTACCGCCACATACTCGGCAAAGCCGCCGTCTCGCGTCACGCCGATCGCGGTCAGCCCCTCGCACAGGTTCGGCCGCCCGCGCGTGCAGGCATGGCAGCGGCCGCAGGCGATATTGGGGTCGACGGTGACAAGTTCTCCGCCGGCAAAGCCAGTGACATCATCGCCCACCTCCTCCACGATGCCACTAAATTCATGGCCCATCGTCACCGGGATCGCCGTGGGATACTCCCCCTTGTACATGTGGCGATCGGAGCCGCAGATGCCGGCGGCGAGCACACGGACAAGCAGTTCGCCCGGTCGGGCAACCGGTTTCTCGATACTGCGCATGGTCATGGACCCGATCGCTTCCAGACGAACAGCTTTCATTCTTCCCCTCCTCCTCACTGATGAACCGATATTGCGGAATGATCAGCTCATGACGTTGCCGCCATCGACATTGTAGCACTGCGCGACGATATATGCCGCATCCGGCCCGGCCAGGAAGGCGGCCATGGCAGCCTGCTCCTCGGCCGCGCCAAATCGTCCGGCCGGAACAGCAGCGGCCACACGGCGCTTCACCTCGCCCGGCTGCAAACCTTCCCGGCTGCCAAGCTTCGCATCGACGATGTTCCACATCGGCGTGTCGACCACACCGGGAGCGATGGCGTTCACGTTGATCCCGTAGCGGATCAGTTCCAGAGCGCAGCTTTGGGTGATGCTGATGACGGCCGCCTTGGAAGCACAATAGGCCACGGCCGGCCCCTCACCGCGGCGGCCAGCCTGAGACGAGAAGTTGATGATACGCCCGCCCTGGCCGCGCTCCACCATATGCCGGGCAACCGCCTGCGTCATGAAGATCACCCCCGCGACATTAACCTCGAAGACCTTGGCGGTGCGCTCGCGCGATATTTCCAGAATGGATTGGACCTCGTAAATACCGGCTGCGTTGACCAGGATATCGATCTGGCCGGCGGCCTTTATCGAGAAGTCCACGGCGGCGTCGATGCTGTCCTGGCTGGTGACGTCGAGCGCCACGCCCCAGGCAACGGGTCCGATCGCCTCCGCGACCCCTCGGCATCGTTCGCCATCCAGATCCGCCACGATCACTTTGGCGCCTTCGGCTGCGAAGCGTTCGCAGACTGCCTTGCCGATACCGCTGGCGCCTCCCGTAACCAATGCCACCTTTCCGGACAGCCGAGATGTTTGCACAGAGGTCATGGCGTCCACTCCCCGACTACGGTGTCTTCAGGGGTGGCCGATGCCACCGCTATCCTGCATGGTTTCATGTCTGCTCCTCCATTTGCTGGGATCGTGACTGGAACCGCCTTCTCCCAAGGCGGCCCCGATGGGCTAACCGGATAGCGGAGTCGGCTCCTTCGTATCTGCCAGAAGGACCGCCATGTCGGGGATACCGTCGGTGGCTGTTGCACCGCCCAGGCAATAGGCGGCCGCACTATGAGCGACGGCGCATATCAGCTCGACAGGCCAGTTCTCGTGCAGGCCGTAGAGCACGGCGGCACAAAAGGCATCGCCGGCACCGACCGTGCTGACGATATCGCTCGGGTCGACGGGCCGCGAGCGTATGACGACGGGCAAAGCGCCGGGCGCAAACCAGAAGCAGATCTCCGGGGCATGGATGACCGCGCCTTTGGCGACACCCGCCGCAAGCAGACGCTCGCCTGCTGTCAAAAGCTCCGCCTCGATCAGGTCTCCCTTTGCATCCCGCACGGTAACGCCCGTCGCACGGCCCGCTTCCATCTCATTGATAACAAGGAAATCGCAGAAGGGCAGAGCGGCGCCGACCTTGGCTGCGTACTCCGGATCTTCGCTCGATACGAAATCCACGCAGGTCGTCAGACCCGCGCCCTGCGCGGTCTCCAGCAGGCGCGACGCTCCCGAACGGCCATTCTCATCAAGTCGGTCGAGTCCGGGCAACAGCATCAGATAGCCGAGATAGAAGAGCCTATAGCCGGCCTTGGCAAAAGTCGTAGGCGAGACGAGTGCATCCGTAACCGCATCATTGGCGCCGCCATGATAAAAGAAAGTGCGGTTCTGGCCCGGCACGTTCATGACATGGGTATGCGCCGTCGCGTGATCGGCAAGCACGGTCAACCCATCGACATCGATACCGGCAGCGACCAGGCGCGACTTGACGATCTCCCCGTCAATATCCGCGCCGATGCATCCCGCTGCCGCCAGCTTTCCGGGAAAGCCGAGCGAGGCAAGGTCGGTGACGACATTGGCGGCACCGCCGCCCACGCCCAGATCCTGATGCAGGATATGGGCGAGATTACCCTGTTCGGGCCAGTAAGACAGGGTGTGGACGCGGTCGACGATGAAATTCCCCGCGCAAACGATACCGCCCGTCTTCTGCTTTTCGCTGCCGCGACCCTCCTCCCCGGTCCGCATCAGCCGCCCGCCTCGGTCCAGAGGGGCTTGAGCGGCGGCTCGTCTTCCTCGATCGCGGCAAACCGCCCGATCGGCTCCAGAAAGAAGTTATCGCTATTGTCGTCGTTGACCTGGCTGACCTCGCCGACGAGAACCGGACCACCACCCTTTCGGCCGTAGAAGCGATGGTAAAGCCCGGTGTGGATCGTCACGCTCTGACCGGGAGACAGAACCAGCGGTTCCCATACGGCGAGCCTACGCAGCAGCCCATCCACCGGAACCGTCACATCATCGTTCAGCACATTGCCATCGGCGTCGGTCGCGGCAAATTCGATGACGAGATCGCCGCCGGCGCGGTTGATGATGTCTTCCATCTTCGCCGCATGCCGATGCGTCGGCGTGACCTGCCCCTCCTCAACGAAAAGCAGCTTTTCGGCATAGGTGCGTTCGCCCTCGACACCGACAATGCCGTTGCGCAGGCAGAACAGCACTAGGCCGCATTCGGCGAAGCGGCCCGAGCCGAAATCAGTGACGTCCCAGCCGAGCTGATGGGCGCGCAGATAGTTTGCCGCCTGCGGATTGGCGGCAAAATCCGCCGCCGTCCAGCATCCCCAGTCCGGCAGCGACCAGTGCCACCGTTCAAGGGTTTCGCCTGCGCGCCGAAGGGCCGCATTGATCTCGGAGCGCTTCATCGGACCGCCACTCCCTCATAATCGACCGACACCACGGCATCCTCACAGCCCGATCTCAGAGCGGCCGTCAGGACCGCATGATGCGCCTGCGCCTCCGCCGGCGTGGCGCAGCCAAAGCCGTTCGCATTGCCTCCAGCCAGCTCATCGACGAAGGCCGCCCACATCTGCTGGATGGCATCGGCAAAGCCGAATTCGAAAATCTTGCCGGTGATCGCGGGGAACAGCGAACCATAGCCGAGATCCTCGGTGCTCCACGCTTGCGTGCCGCCGGTATAGTCCATCCACTGCCATTGGCGTGGCGACTTGGTGCTGAAGAAGGCGCTCTTTTTCATGCCGAGAATGCGAATGTACCAGGTGTTGGATTCGCCGGGCGCTATGCGCCAGGTTTTCAGCACCATCGGAAAGTCCTGATCGCCGGTTCGCACGCGGCTGCTGATCGTGGCATTGTCCCAGGTGGTGCAGGGCAGCATGCCGCCCTTGCCATCGGGACGCTCGGTGACCTTCTTGACCAATTGCGCATGCAGGATCGCCGGGCGCCAGCCGAGGCGCAGCGGCACATGCAGGACATGCATGCCGAGATCGCCCATGCAGCCGTATTCGCCGTTGATATCGGCCATGCGCTTCCAATTGATCGGCTTTTGCCGGTCGATATCCGAGGAATGCAGAAAACCCGCCTCGACTTCGAGGATCTCCCCCATCTCGCCGCTTTCCGCGAGCGCGATGACCTTCTGCGCACCAGGAAAGAACGGCATTTCCGACGAGCAGCGAACGAGAAGCTCCGGATGTTCGGCCAGAACCGCCATGATCTCCCGGTTCTGGGCCGCATCCATGCCGAAGGGCTTTTCGCCAAGCAGATGCTTTCCAGCCTTCAGGATGTCGATGTAGAGCTGCTGATGCAGCACATGCGGCACGGCGCAATAGACCGCATCCACGTCGGGATTGGCCAGCAACTCTTTGTAGTCGGCGGCGAACTGCCGCACGGTCGGCACATGATCCCTGAACCAGTCGAGCAGCGTCGCATTGGTGTCGCAGACGGCGACGATTTCCGGCCGCGCCTTCACATCGGCCAGATGCAGCCAGCGCGCCGCGGCACTTGCGAATTCGCGCCCCATCAGACCGCAGCCGATGACGCCGAAACGGAATATTTTCGTCATATCTCCTCCTCCCCAGGATGTCTCAGGCGAGATGCCGCGAGGCTTCTTCGACAGATGCGTTTTCATGGACGATCGCCATCAGGGCGCGCGTCATGCCGCCGGGATTGTTGTGCTGGATGACGTTGCGGCCATAGACGATGCCGCGTGCACCTTGCTCCATCAGCTGCTTGGTGCGGCTGAGGATTTCCTGATCCGAAACGCGGCCGCCGCCACGCACCAGGACCGGAAGGCCCTGGGCAATCTCGATGACGCGATGATACTCCTCGACATTGTCGCACGGATCGGCCTTGATGATATCGGCGCCGAGCTCGGCTGCCTGACGCACCAGCGGCAGGATCTTGTCGATCGCGCCATCGACCATGTAAGCGCCCTTGGAATTGTCCTGCATGACCAGCGGCTCGACCATCAGCGGCATGCCGTAGATCTCGCATTCACGCTTCAGGCTGTTCACGTTGCGCACACAGGCGCGATAGACCTCTGGCTGGTCCGGCAGCATCAGAAGATTGACGACGACGCAGGCCGCATCCAGCGCCACGCCCTGCTCCACCGCCCGGTCGATCATCTCGGAAAACAACGCCGACGGCAGCGGATTGCCATAGATATTGGCAATATCGGTGCGCAGCACCAGCGCCGGGCGCTGTTTGCCGGGAATGGCCTGTAGCAGAGGCGCCGTGCCTGGCGGAAGCTGAATGGCATCAGGTGCCGCATCCGCGATCACCTTGATGGCCGTCTTCATGTCCTCGATGCCGGCAAGAAACGTTCGCTCATTGAACATGCCGTGATCAATGGCGACATCGAAGCAATTTCCGGACACGCCAAAAAGGCGGTTGAGCCGCGCGGATTTCATGAATTTCCTCCCAGTATGGTAACGTTTCCACATCGATACTAAGCGACGGATATGGCGAGTCAAGGTGAATGTGGTATCGTTTCCACATTCACCTGTTTCCAACTCTGAACCTATTTGGGCTCGATTACAAAAGCTGTCGGATTGAGGGGTTTGACGGCCTAGGCGCCCCGACGCGGGAACGGAGTCAGTTCAAAGGATAATAGCGACCAGTGCTATTCCAAATCGATGAGACGCTGAGCCGTAAACTTGTCCGTCACCAGCGTATCGATGACACCGACACGCAGCGCTCCCGCGATTGCGGCGGTCTTCTTTTCTCCGCCTGCGAGCGCGACGACACGATCGACGTTTGCAAGCTCTTCCAGCGAAACCCCAATGACGCGTTCATCGAGCGGCGTTTTCACCGTATTGCCCTTCAGGTCGAAGAACCGGAGCGAGATATCGCCGACGGCACCGGCATCGGCCAGGTCAGCCAGCTCGCGCGATGAAAAGATGTTACCGGATCGCGCCAGCAGCTCGGATGGCTCGACCGCGCCGATCCCGACGATGGCGAGGCTGATCGCGCCGAAGAGATCGATGGTCTCGCGAACGAACGGATCGGCCATCATCAGAAGCTTTGCTTCCCGTGAGCTCGTAACACCCTGTACCGTCAGCAGCTTCGGCTCTCCGCCCGTCAGCCGGGCCAACCGCGTCGTCAGCTGCGTCGCATGCGTCTGCACCGATGGATCGCCCATCCCACCCAGCGTCTGCACGATGTATTTTGCCTGCGCGCTCTTCTGGGGATGAATGTTTTCCACCATCTTGAAGATGGTCTGGCTCCAGCTCGAGACGCCGATGATTTCGCCCTGTGTCAGCGTCACTTCCAGCAGATGCGCCGCTGCTTCACCGATCCGCTCCATGATCGCGCCGTCACGATCCTCCGAACATTCCACGACGATGGCTTCGGGAAGATTGAAGCGTTCGCGAAGAGCACCTTCCATGTCGGCATAGGTGCCCGCAGGCGGGATGACGGTGGTTCGAACGATGTCTTCGGCTTCCGCACGCTTGAGCATGCGCGAGACGGTTGCCTGCGACAGTCGCAGATGCTGAGCAATGTCCGCCTGGCGTTTATGCTCGATATGGTACATCTGCGCTACGCGGGAAATCAGCCGAAGTTCGTTGATGCGTCCCATATTTTCCCCAGCCGTGAATTTTTATTCACCATTAGCGGGCGGCGGGGCGAACGTCGAGCGGGCAATGGCATCGCTCCACGTATTAAGTTTTTCCGACGAAATATTTGGCTGCGGTCCTATGAGCGTATTACTGCGCGGCAGGCGCGCGATCGTTTCCAGATCCGGCCACATACCGAGGGACAAACCAGCGAGGTACGCAGCGCCCAAGGCCGACGCCTCCGGGGCTTCACATTGAATAACCGAATGCTGCAAGAGGTCGGCAACGCACTGCATCAGAAACGTATTCTTGCTGGGGCCGCCGTCGACATAGAGCGCACCGATCGTCCCGCCATTTTGGCTTTGCATCGCCGCAAAGACATCATGAACCTGAAAGGCGATCGAGTCCGTCACAGCCCTCGCCATCTGCGCACGGGTCGTGTTGAAGCCGATCTGAGAGAACAGGGCACGCGCGTCGGAATTCCAGTGCGGTGCGCCAAGGCCGACGAATGCCGGCACGAAGCCGGGGCCGCCGGGTTCCGCGGTGGATGCCAGTTCGATGAGGGCGGCCACATCCGGCAGTCCGAGCACATCCGTCATCCATGGCAGACTGGCCGCCGAGACAAGGATGTTTCCCTCGAAGGCGAAGGTCGGTTTTCCAGCAATGCGCCAGGCGACTGTGGTGGTAATGCCGTTGCTCGGAGCGATGAACTGCGGCAGCGTGGTCATGACGGACGAGCCGGTTCCGAACGTCACCTTTCCATCGCCGGCCTTGTAGGCTCCATGCCCGAAAAGAGCGGCGTGGCTGTCGCCGATTGCCGCACGGATCGGCGTGCCATCGCGCACGCCAGGCACATTGGCGGTCGCTCCAAAGTCTCCGGAACTGTCCAGCACCTCCGGCAATACCACCTTGTCGACGCCGAACAAGTCGCAAAGTTCGTCACTCCATTGCTGAGACTTCAGATCGAAGAGCTGGCTTCGCGCCGCATTGGAGGCATCGCATACATGCCGCTTGCCGCCGGACAAGCGGTGGATCAGCCAGCTATCCACCGTGCCGATCCGCACCGGACGACCCGCCGGGGCACGATCGAGCAACCAGCGCACCTTCGATCCCGGAAACATAGGGTCGATGGGAAGACCGGTGACCTGCTCGACCCGATGCGAATGGCCGCCCTCGATCAACCTTGCACAGTCCGGCGCCGTCCGGCGGCACTGCCAGCTTACGACGGGGCCGAGCGCCTCTCCGGTTTCGCCGTCCCAGATCGTGACCGACTCCCGCTGATTGGAAACCGCCGCGGCTTCGATCGTCACCTGCGGTGCCGCTTCGATGCAGAGACGCACGGCCTCGCAGACGGACTGCCAGACCCGGTTGGGATCCTGTTCGACCCAACCGGATTGAGGATAGCTAATACCGACCGGAGCCGCGCCACGCGAGATCAGCTCGCCTGTCTCCGATACCAAAATGGCCTTGGAGTTGGTGGTGCCCTGATCGATTGCCAGGATGGCGCGCATGAAAGTCTTCTCCACATCAATATCGGCGCATGAACGGCGCTTCGAAAGCCGCTAGAAGCGCTTGCTCACTTCCGCTTCAACAGGGCAAGCGTTGCTTCTGCGATGGCGCTCGGAGCCATATCAAACTCATCCAGCAGAAATTCGGCAGAACCTGTCGGTGCGTAAATGCCCGGGACACCCAGACGCTTCATCGGCACCGGCGCATTGTCGACTACAACCTCGGCGACGGCCGAGCCGAGACCGCCGTAGATCGAGTGCTCCTCAGCGGTGACGATCGCGCCGGTCTCCTTGGCGGCAGCGATGATGGCATCTTCATCAATGGGACGTACGGTCGCCATATTGAGCACGCGCGCCTCGACACCCTGCCTTGCCAATATATCCGCTGCTTTCATCATGCGATGCGTCAGCGTTCCATTGGCGATCAGCGTCACGTCTCCACCGTCCCGAAGACGATTTGCGCGGCCGGGCACGAATGTGTGGCCCTCCGGCAAAAGATCCGGCACGCCGACGCGCGACAGACGAAGGAAGCAGGGACCGGCATAGCTCGCGGCCCATTCGATCGCCGCGGCCGTCTCGATCCGATCGCAAGGCGCGATGACAGGCAAATTCGGCAAAACACGCGTCCAGGCAAAATCCTCGATGGAGTGATGCGTCGGGCCAAGTTCACCGTAAGCCATGCCTGACGAAATGCCGATCAGCTTGACGTTGGCATTCGAATAAGAAATGTCGGCCTTGATCTGCTCCAGGGCGCGGCCTGTCAGGAAGCAGGATGCGGCGCAGACGAAGGGGATGCGCCCGCCATTGGCAAGCCCCGCGGCAACGCCCACCATATTCTGCTCGGCGATACCGACATTGACCAGACGTTCCGGGAACTTCGACTTGAAGCCGCCAAGCTTCGAGGAGCCGACCGAGTCGTTGCAGACGGCGACGATCGCCGGATCGGCCGACGCGATCTTTTCCAGGGTCGCGGCAAAGGCATCGCGGCAATCGTGCAGATTGGTATTCACGTTGGTCGCATCCATTAAAGTGCCTCCGACAGTTCTGCGACTGCGAGTTCGTACTGTTCTTTGTTTGGCACCTTATGATGCCAGTCGACCCGATCCTGCATGAACGAGATGCCGTGACCCTTGTTGGTGTGGGCAACGATGCAGTACGGGCGGGCGCCCCGATGTTGAAGCGCCGGAACGACCTCCGCCATTTCATTGCCATTGATCTCCGTGACCTCCCAGCCGAATGCTTCGAGCTTCGGCCGCAATGGCGCGACATTGTTGGTGTCGGCAAGGGCTGCACCTTGCTGGAACCGATTGTGGTCGATGATCAGCGTCAGGTTATCCAGCCCGAACTGGGACGCCGCCATGATCGCTTCCCAGTTCGACCCCTCCTGCATCTCGCCATCACCGGTCATGACGTAGGTGTGGTAGGCCGCAGAAGTGAGCTTGCCCGCCTTTGCCATGCCGATGGCAACCGGAAGACCATGTCCGAGCGGACCAGTATTGGTTTCGACACCCGGGACCTTGTTGCAGTTCGGGTGCCCATTAAGACGCGAGTGCGGCTGCAGGAAGGTCGAGATCTCTTCCTCGGGGAAGAAGCCGCGCTTCGCCAGGGTGACGTAGAGGGCGCATGCAGTATGTCCCTTCGAGAGAACGAACCGGTCCCGATCGGGATGCTTCGCGTTATCCGGATAGATCTTCAGCACATGGAAATATAGCGCGGTGAGGATATCGATCGCCGACATCTCCCCGCCAATATGACCCGCGCCTGCCGCATATACCGCTTCCAGATCGCGCAGACGTATCTGACGCGCGATGCGCTCAAGTTCCTTCCACTGCATGACACTTCCTTTGTGCATAAATATTCACTATCACATATTTTTGCACAAACTGCGCTCTAGTCAAGCCAGTTTCTGAATGTATCCCTGCGTAGCCTCGCGCTTCGGCGCCTACAGGCCTATTGACACGACCGGAAAGAGGCGGTAGTGCATTTTTCAACACTTGTGAATAATTATTCTATTGTGAGGATTAAACCTCGCAATCAGCGAATGGGTGGGAGGAACAATGTCCGCACTCGGTGTTCAAGAGCCGGCGCAACAGTCCAGGAATTCGCTCGCATGGCTCGGCGGAGCGACAGGTCCCCTGATTGGACTGCTGGTGCTCTGCGCATTTTTAAGCGTTGCCACCGACACCTTTCTGTCGACGCGGAACGCATTGAACATTCTCGACCAGATTACCGTCCTCGGCATCATGTCCGTCGGAATGACCTTCGTCATTCTCATCGGCGGCATCGATCTGTCGGTTGGATCAGTGCTCGCTTTGTCGATGATGATCATGGGATGGGTTGCGAACGTCGCCGGGCTGCCGATGGCGGTCGCCGTTCCCCTGGCGCTCCTTGCCTCAGCATTTAGCGGCCTGATTGTCGGCGTGATGGTGACGAGTTTCCGCGTTCCGGCCTTCATCGCAACGCTTGCGATGATGTCGGTCGCGCGTGGCGTTGCCAATATGATCACCGATGGGCAACAGATCGTCGGCTTTCCGGATTGGTTCACGATGCTGGCGATCGACCGGCATTTCGGCGTGCTGACGGCCACCGTCTTCGTGATGCTCGCCATCGTCCTCGTCGCCTGGCTCTTCCTGCAGTTCCGCTCTGAAGGCCGCATGCTCTACGCCGTCGGCGGTAGTCCGGAGGTCGCCCGCCTCGCCGGCATCAATGTGGCGCTCGTGACGATCGGCGTTTACGTCGTTTGCGCGATACTTGCAGGCCTGGCCGGGATTGTCCTTGCCGCTCGCCTCGATGCCGTCCAGCCCTCCAGCGGCTTCGGCTATGAGCTCGACACCATCGCGGCAGTCGTCATCGGCGGCACCTCGCTTTCGGGTGGGGCTGGCGGCATCGGCGGCACTCTGATCGGCGTGCTCATCATCGGCGTGCTGCGCAACGGCCTCAATTTGCTGAATGTCTCTCCCTTCCTGCAGCAGGTCATTATCGGCGTGGTCATCGTGCTCGCCGTCGGCGCTGAAACGCTCCGCCGCAAGAAGAGATGATGCGAGCGGCCAATTCGGCCGTGCATTCGAGAATTCCTCTCCTGGCAATTGGAGAGGATCAAAAGCCCAGGGGCGGAGGAAACCCCCAGGGGTAAGGTCAAACCTACGGAGGAACTGATGAAACTTTCCCGCATTCTACTGACGACAGCTGCCGCCCTCGCCCTTTCTCTCGGATCGGTGCAGGCCAAGGAAGTCAAGAAGCTCGGCCTCGCGGTCGCCAACCTTCAGGCAAACTTCTTCAACCAGATCAAGCAGGCCGTTGAAGCCGAAGCAAAGACCCGCGGCATCACGGTTGTAACCGTCGATGCGAAGGGCGATGGCCCGACACAGGTGAACCAGATCCAGGATCTTCTCACCCAGAACATCGATGCACTGATCTACATCCCGGCGGGTGCGGCGGCAGCGTCCATCCCCGTCAAGCTCGCCCACCAGGCGGACGTTCCGGTCATCAACGTCGACCGCAACGCCGATGGCGCTCCGGGCGATACCTTCCTGGCGACCGACTCCGTCGCCTCCGCTAATGCCGTGTGCAAGCACATCATCGAAAAGGCTGGCGGCAAGGGCAACATGGTGATCATTCACGGTCAGAAGGGCACGACCCCGGAAGTCGATCGCACCAAGGGCTGCATGGACGCCGTCAAGGCAAATCCAGGCGTGAAGATCGTGGCCGAACAGTGGTCCAACATGTGGAGCCAGGATGAGGGCTTCCAGATCATGCAGAACATGCTCCAGGCACATCCTGACGTTTCCATTGTCTTTGCCCAGGCAGACGGTCTGGCATTGGGCGCGGCGCAGGCCATCAAGGTCGGCAACCCATCGCAGAAGATCGTCGTTGGCGGCTTCGACGGCGACACCGCCGCTCTCGAAGCCCTCAAGAACGGCGTTTTCGACGTCACCGCGACACAGCAGACGCAGAAGATGGGCCGCACGGCCGTCGACATGGCCATCAAGATCGTTGGCGGCGAGAAGGTGCCGCCGGTTCAGCTGATGGATGCGACGCTTACCACCAAGGACAACGTCGAAGGCTTCATCGCCAACCATCCATAAATCCAGACTCGGGAGTGGTGATATGACGGAACCGGTTCTTTCTCTTCGGGGCATCTCGAAGCGCTATGGCCCGCTTGAGGTCCTCAAGAACGTCAGCCTCGACGTTTACGCCGGAGAGGTTGTCGCCCTCCTCGGCGAAAACGGTGCCGGCAAGTCGACCTTGTCGGGCATCATCGCCGGATCACGCACTCCCTCTGAAGGAACGATGACATGGCAGGGGCAACCTTATGCCCCTGCCTCCCCCCGCGAAGCGATCGACAAGGGCGTCGTCCTGATCCACCAGGAGCTTCAGCTCCTGCCGGAACTGACGATTGCCGAAAACGTCTTCATCGGTCGTTGGCCGATGAAGAATGGGATTGTGGATCGTGCGCAGATGGTCAAGCGCGCGCAGGAGCAACTGTCGCGCTTGAACCTGCACATTCCCGCCACAAGGAAAGTCGCGGGCCTTTCGACGGCAAATCAACAACTGATCGAGATTGCAAAGGCTCTGGCGCTGGATGCAAAACTGCTGATCCTCGACGAACCCACAGCCGCGCTCGGCGGCGCGGAAACCGAGGCTCTCTTTCAACAGGTTCGCAAGCTGCGCTCTGAAGGCGTCGGGATCATCTACATCTCGCACCGAATGGACGAAATCAAACGGATCACAGACCGCATCGTCGTATTGCGCGATGGCGAGCGAGTGCAGGAATTCGCCGACAGCGCAACCCCGGTCCGCACGATCGTCGAGAGCATGGTCGGGCGGTCGCTCGACCGACTGTTTCCCGCCTTGCCGGCGCCGCAGGAGCGGCCGGTCCTCAAAGTCGAGGGCCTGACGGCCGTCGACGGGTCGTTCAAGGATGTGAGTTTTGAGGTTCGGGCCGGTGAAATTTTCGGGATAGCGGGGCTCGTCGGCGCGGGGCGAACCGAACTGGTGCGGGCGATTTCCGGCGCCGATGCCCTGAAAGCAGGTGTGGTTCGCCTCAACGAAGAACAGCTCGCGCTGCGCAGCCCGGCTGACGCGATCGCAAGGGGTATCGTGATGGTGCCAGAGGATCGGAAGCTCCAGGGCCTCGTCGTCAGCCACAGGATCGGCGAAAATCTTGTCTACGCCAACCTGGATAAATTCGGCCGGCGGTGGATCACGCCATCGATGAAGCGCGACTTTGCGAAGAAAGCCATCTCGACCTTCGGGATCAAGGGACGCGGCGACCAGCTGGCATCGGACCTGTCCGGCGGCAACCAACAGAAAATCGTGATCGCCAAATGGCTGATGCGCGACCCCAAGGTCGTCGTTCTCGACGAGCCGACGCGCGGCATCGATGTTGGCGCGCGCGCCGGCATTTACGACATCATCGTCGGCCTCGCAAAACGCGGCGTCGCCGTCATCGTCGTCAGCTCCGATCTTGAGGAAGTGCTTGGCGTTTCGAACCGGATCCTGGTGCTTGCGCAAGGCAAGCAGGCCGGCATTCTGGATCGCGACCAGGCAAACGACGTCTCCATCATGGAATTGGCTACAATCTAAAACGAATGAAGAAAGGAAGAGCGATGCCTGACATCACTCTGAATGCGCCGAAGCTTTTCGATCTCGCCGGACAGGTTGCCTTTGTCACCGGTGCCGGCAGCGGCATCGGACAGCGCATCGCGATCGGTCTTGCACAATGCGGCGCGGATGTCGCTCTTCTTGATCGCAGGGATGATGACGGCCTGTCCACCACGGCGGGATTTATCCGTCAGGCCGGTCGCCGGTCGATTCAGATCGCCGCCGATGTGACGAACAAGGCATCGCTGGCCGAAGCAGTCGAGCGCACGGAGGTAGAACTCGGCCATCTGTCGTTGGCGGTGAATGCGGCCGGCATCGCGAACGCCAATCCCGCCGAGGAGATGGAAGAAGACCAGTACCAGACCCTGATGGACATCAACCTCAAGGGTGTGTTCCTCTCCTGCCAGGCGGAAGCCCGCTCCATGCTCAAGCATGGCAAAGGTTCCATCGTCAATATCGCCTCCATGTCCGGCGTCATCGTCAATCGCGGCCTTAACCAGTGCCACTATAACGCCTCCAAGGCGGGCGTGATCCACATGTCGAAATCCATGGCGATGGAATGGGTGGGGCGCGGCATCCGCGTCAACACGATTTCGCCCGGCTACACGGCGACACCGATGAACACACGGCCGGAGATGGTTCACCAGACGAAGCTTTTCGAAGAGCAGACCCCGATGCAGCGCATGGCAGCCGTCGACGAGATGGTCGGCCCCGCCGTGTTCCTGCTTTCGGATGCAGCAAGCTTCGTGACCGGCGTCGACCTGCTGGTCGACGGCGGATTCTGCGCCTGGTGATCGCAATGCCCCGTAAATTGATCGCCGGAAACTGGAAGATGAATGGGCAAATCTCGGATCTATCCGAGATCACGGCAATGGCGGCAGCGACCCAAGATGCAGGTGCCGAAGCTGCCCTGTGCCCGCCCGCCACGCTGATCGACAGGGCCGTTGCCGTTGCCAAGGGAACCAAGCTGCGGATTGGCGGACAGGATTGCCATGCAAATTCCTCCGGCGCCCACACCGGCGATGTTTCGGCTCAGATGCTCGCCGATATCGGCGCGACATATGTGATCCTCGGCCATTCCGAGCGCCGGGCGGATCACGGTGAGACCAGCGCAATGGTCGCCGCCAAGGCTTCGGCTGCCTATGGCGCCGGGCTTAACGCCATCATCTGCGCGGGCGAAACCGAGGGAGAAAGAGCCGGCGGCGCCACTTTGGCTGTCGTCGAGGAGCAGTTGCAGGCCTCGCTTCCCGAAGGGGCCAGTGCCGCAAATACGACCATTGCCTATGAACCGGTATGGGCGATCGGAACCGGGCGGGTGCCGACTGAAGAGGAGATTGCCGAGGTCCACGCCGCCTTGCGTACGGCGCTTTCCAGGAGATTTGGAGCCGAGGCAAATGACATCCGCTTGCTCTACGGCGGCTCCGTAAAACCGTCCAACGCTCGCTCGATCTTCTCGATTCCGGGCGTCGATGGCGCACTGGTCGGCGGCGCCTCGCTCAAGGCGTCCGACTTCATATCAATCCTGTCCGCCGCATCCGGCTCTTAAGCGAAAAGCGGCCGCCGGTGGGATCATACGGACAACGAAAGGGAGGAGTTTCCATGCATCGCTTCGAAAATAAGAGCGTCGTCGTCACGGGCGCAAGCCGGGGGATCGGCGCTGCCATCGCGAAACGCTTCGCACGCGAAGGCGCGAATGTGCTTGTCTCGGCGAATGAAGAGACTGTCCATGTTGTTGCGGATGACATCAGAAACAGCGGCGGCCGTGCGGTGTCCTTCGTCGGCGATGTCACGGACAAGACGAGCGTTACCGCTCTCTTCGACACCGCCGAACGCGAATTTGGCTCCGTCGATGTCTCCATCCAGAATGCCGGCGTCATCACCATATCGCGTGTCGAGAATCTTGCCGAAGCAGACTGGGACAAAGTGATGGCGGTGAACACAAAGGGCGTGTTCCTCTGCGCCCAGGAAGCGATCGCGCGCATGCGCAAGCATCGTCGCGGCGGGCGCATTATCAACACCGCATCGGGTCAGGCGCGGGACGGCTTCATCTACACGCCTCACTATGCAGCCTCGAAGATGGGCGTCGTCGGGATCACCCAAAGCCTGGCCAAAGAAGTCGCGGTTGAGAACATCACCGTCAATGCCTTCTGCCCGGGCATCATCGAAACCGACATGTGGGCCTACAACGATCAGGCCTGGGGCAAGCTGCTCGGCAACTATGGCCCAGGCGAACTCATGAAGGAATGGGTCGAAGGCATACCGATGAAACGGGCCGGCTCCGGCGAAGATGTCGCTGGACTCGTGACCTTCCTCGCCAGCGATGACGCGGCTTATATCACCGGCCAGACGATCAACGTCGACGGCGGGCTGATCATGTCTTGAGTGCATTCACGCGCATGCCTTGACACTCCATAAGACCTACCCCGCGCCGTCGGCGCGAGGTATGCCGGGCAAGCGCAGGCAATCGTCTGCCCACGCCAGATCTCTCAGCGGCTGATCGTCGCCTTGAGCGCGTCGATGGATGACTGGATCCCGGCCTCGGTGGACATGGTGAAATCCTCCATCTCGAGGCTGACCCAGTCGTTGTAACCGACCATGCGGACGACCGAGAAGAATTCCTTCCACCATTGCAGATCGCGACCCGCCCCCACGGCGACATAGTTCCATGCGCGGTTTGCCACATCTGTCACGTCCTTGAGTTCAAGCAGGCCGTTGATGTCGGCGAGCCCGCGTTCGATACGCGTGTCCTTGCCGTGGCAATGATGGATCGCACTCCCGAGCGCCCGGGCGGAGGCGATCGGATCCGCGCCCATCCACATCAGATGCGACGGATCGAGGTTCATGCCCACCTTCGGGCCGACTTCGTTGCGCAGGCGAAACAGGGTTTCGGGATTCCACACCAGCATCGCCGAGAAGTTTTCGAGCGCGATTTTCTCGACGCCCGTGTCGTCCGCGAGCTTCACGAGATCATGCCATAAGGGGAAGGCGCGCTCCTCCCACTGGTAGCGGTCACGCTCCGGCATCTCGTTGGGCCAGCTTTTGGTGTAGACGAGCCAGTTGGGCACCATATCACCGGGTGCCGCCTCCGGCAGGCCGGACATGGTGACGATTTTCTTCACCCCGATCTCGCCGGCGAGACGAATGGTCTCTTCCATTTCCTTGCGATGGCGCTTGCCCATGTCGCCCGGATCGAGCGGATTGGCCGAGCAGTTCAGAGCGGCGATTTCCAGACCTCGAGCCTCGATTTCCCTAAGTTTGGTCCTAAGGACGCCCTTGTCCGCCAAAAGTTCGTCGGCACGGAAATGCGGAGCGCCGGACCAGCCGCCGCCGGTCATTTCGACACCTTCGACACCAAGTTCCACGCACTTGTCCAGCATATCCGTGAAGGACAGGTTTCCCATCACGTCGGTGCAGATTGAAAGTCTCATCAGTTCATCTTTCCTGAAAGGAGGTATCGAGGCGCGCCGGGGGAGTAGGAGGAAACCGGCGCGCCTCTCCCGGGTTATTCGAAACGGACCCAGACGGAGCCCGCGTCAGCGGATCGCACGCAGTTTTCCAGCCAGCGCACGCCGTCTGTGCCCGCCTTGATGCCCGGATAGTGATGATCCCTCAGGAAGGCAGCGTCGCCGCGCTTCTTCGCGTCGATGGCCTGCGCGATCCAGAGATAGATGTTCGACCAGCTGTCGCCGAGACCCTCGGTGTGCAAGGCGCCCATGCGCTCATAGCGCAGGCTTTCGTCTTCGAGATACGGCATCCCGTGGTGAAGTACCTGCGGCGGCTGTCCCTGCACCTCGTAGATCAGCTCGTTGGGTTGGGTGTCGGTCCATTCGACCGAAGCCTTGGACCCAACGAAACGGAACCTCTGGCTGGCCATGGAGCCGGCATTGACCGACGACACCCAGAGACGGCCGACCGCACCATTGTCATAGTGCGACAGCACATAGGCATTGTCTTCAAGCGGCGCACGCGATCTGATGAACGACTGGCGGTCGCAGAGGAGTTTCTCGATCTTCATATGCGGCAGTACGATCTGCGACATGTAGTAGATATGCGTTCCGATGTCGCCGAGCACGAAGGTCGGACCCGATGTCGCCGGATTGGTGCGCCACTTCTGCGCGTCGGATGCATTGGCATCGTCTCCGGAGCTGAAACCGTGCGTATACTGCATGTCGACGATGCGGATGTCGCCGAGGATCCCCTTCTTGACCATCGCCGCCATCTGGTGAAGCAGCGGATGACCGGAGAAGCCGTAGGTGACGCCGACAATCAGCCCCTTTTCTTCCGCTAGCCTGGCGATCTCGTCGCATTCAGCCACGGTGAAGAACAGCGGCTTTTCGCAGATCACATGAAGGCCGGCCTCCAGGCATGCCTTGGTAATCTCGTAATGGGTGAAATTCGGCGTGGCAATGGAGACAACCTCCACGCCATCCGGGCGCTGGCTTTCCGCAGCGATGAGGGCCTTGTAATCGTCATGGCAACGCTCAGGCGCAACGCCGAGCTTCACACCGAAGTCGCGGCCACGCGCGACATCGAGGTCGAAAGCACCGCAGACGAGCTGATAGCTGCCATCGCGCAGCGCTCCGGTGCGGTGCTTATAGCCCACCTGCCCCGTGCGGCCGCCGCCAACCATGCCCCACCGAAGAGGACGGTCGATAAGTCTTTCTCCGTTAATCATTTTCGAGCCTTTCAGAATGCTAGTTTGTTGGTGTTTGAGAAATGTTCGCCACGGCGCGTGTCCGGGAAAGCCGCTCTCCCATCGACGGGCATTCTTTGACCGATCGTGCCCGTTGCGAGAGCGCCGGCTCCAAGGGTCATTTCGCGCTCCAATGCTTGTCGACATATTCCTGCATCTTGCCGCGCATGAATTTGCCGGAATGGTCTGCCCGTTCCTCCCAGGCAAAGACGCAGGCCGTCATGATGCCGTCGAAGCCGATCTCGGCGAGCGTCCCGAAGAAATCGTCCCAGGGCACTTCGCCCTGCCCGATGTCCAGATGCTGGTGGACGCGGGCCATCGAGCCGGGGGGATTGACGATGTAGCGCAGGCCCGAGGATGCCTTATGGTTGAAGGTGTCGCCGACATGGACATGGGCGAGGACATCCCTGGCTTCCCGCAGCATGGCCTTGGTATTATCGCCGAAATAGAAGGTGTGGGGCGCGCAATAGAGGAACTTGACGTTCTTCGAGTTCACCGTGCGGATGATGTCGAGCGCGGGCTGGAGGGTCTCGCACCAATCTTCCGGATGAGGTTCGACATGGAGGTTGATGCCCTCCTTTTCGAAGATCGGCACCAGCTCCTCCATGGAGCGCCACCAGGCGTCCTCGCACGCCTCGATCATCGAGCCGGTGTGGCAGCAATAGCAGGAGCCCTTGTCGGGATGGGGTCCGCGACCGAACTCCGAATTCATGGTGTCGACACCCAACTCGACGCAGATTTCGATTGCGCGCTTCCAATGCTTGACCGCCGCCTGCCTTTCGACCTCGTCGTTCGACGCCCAGCGATACATCGGAAGCAACGAGGCTATTCCGACATTTGCGTCGGAAAGCGCCTTCTTGAACGACTTGATCCGACCAGGAAAAACGCGGGGAGCCTTGAACCACTCGAGGAAGTCTCCTCGCGGGCTCAATTCCATCCATTCATATCCAAGCTCGGCCACCTTTGAGGGCAGCGCATCGAGCGAGAGATGGCGATGCATAAAGGGGTCGATTGCGATTTTCATTTCTGGTCACCCGTCTGAGAGTTGTTTGGTTGGACCACCCGAACATCGGATGGCAGTGTTCGGATGCCGCCGCGATCCGCAGCGACATCTGCTGGAAAGAGCCGTTATCCGGCCGAATGAGCCTGGATCTCGGCTTCCAGCTCTGCCATCGCCTCGCCGCCCGCCATGAGATCGGTAATCTCCTCGCGGGTCCGTTCACCCTTGCGGAAATCCGCCGCCTTGGCGCCCTTGATCAGCACCGCAAAATGGTCGCCGACCGTCATGGCGTGAATGACGTTGTGGGTGATGAAGATCACCGCCAGGCCGCGGCGCCGCGCCTCGAGCACGATGCGCAGAACATGCGCCGCTTCCTTGACGCCGAGTGCCGCGGTTGGCTCGTCGAGGATCAAGACTCGAGCGCCGAAATGGACGGCGCGCGCGATCGCTAGCGATTGCCGCTCTCCACCGGACAGGCCGCCGATGAGACGGTCACCATCGTCGATCCGGGTAATGCCGAACTCCCGGACGGCCCTTACGGCGACGTCGTTCGCGGTCTTGCGATCGTAGACCTTGAACGGTCCGAAGCCTTTCGTTGGCTCACGACCCACAAAGAACGACCGACCGATGCTCATGAGAGGAAAGGTGCCGCCGAACTGGTGGACGGTCGCGATCCCCAGGTCCGCCGCCTCGCGCGGATTGCTGAAAGTGATCGGCTGGCCGTCGAACTTCACGGTACCCGTTGTCGGCTTGTAGACGCCGGCAAAGGTCTTGATGAGTGTGGACTTACCCGCACCGTTGTCTCCGAGAAGACAAAGCACCTCGCCGGGATGGACCCTCAATGTGATGTCGTAGAGAACATCGATCGGGCCGAAGGATTTATTGACGTTTTCGAGCTCAAGGATCGGGCTTGCCATCTCATAGCCCTCCTTTTTTTCTCTTCGGCGAATAGGTAAGCGCCATCTGACGGAAGGTATTGTTCATGAGAACAGCGAGCAGAAGCATCACGCCGATGATCAGGCTCGACCAGTTGCGATCGAAGGAGGTGAAATAGATGCCCTGGTTGACCACGGCGAAGGTGATGGTGCCGAAGAAGATTCCGATCACCGAGCCGAAGCCTCCGGTCAGCAGCACACCGCCGACGACGACCGAGATGATCGCGTTGAAGATGAAGGTCATGCCGCCCGACACCTGGGCCGAATTGAACAGGATGGCCTGACACATGCCGACGAACGAGGCGCCGGTTGCCGACAGGACGAAGAGGACCACGGTCAGCCTGGTTGTCGGAATGCCGGCATTGCGCGCGCTGATCCTGTCGCCTCCCATGGCGAAAACCCAGTTGCCATAGGGCGAATAGTGCATGAAGAAGACGAAGAGCGCCGTGATCGCCAGCCACCACAGGATGATCACCTGGAAGGAGCCGGCCAGGAATTGCCCGAAGACGAATTTGGCCCAGGGAGCAGCCGTCAGCGCCACGCTGGTCGTCCCGGTCACGAGAACCGAGAAGCCGAGCATCAGGCCCTGAACCGCGAAGAGCGTGCCAAGCGTCACGATCAGCGACGGAACGGCCGTCCGCACCACCAGCAGGCCGTTGACCAGTCCGACGACGATGCCGAAACCGATCGAACACAGCATCCCGATCCAGATCGGCAGTCCATAATGTCCCGACACCACGGCGACGATCATGGATCCCGCCGGGATCATCGCGCCAATGGAAATGTCCAGATCGCCGGCGATCATCAGCAGCCCGATCGGGAGTGCGACGATGCCCAGATTGGCGGCGACGTTGAGCCAGCTTGCCGCCCCCGCCGGCTCGAGGAATTTCGTGCTGCCGAAGACGACGAAGAACACGAGGACGCCGATGAGGCCGAGGAAAGCGCCTGCCTCCGGTCGGCGCAGGAGGCTGCCAAATGATAGGTTGTTCATGTACGTTACCCCAGTTTTGGGCGTGACTATGCAAACGCCGGATCAAGGATCCGATCGCTGGACTGAAAGCGTCCGGCCCGCGAAGAGCCACGGGCCGCACGTTGCCGATTGAGGATCAGCGCACGCCCTTGCCGACGCCGGATAGCGTCGCTTCGATGTTCGAAGTATCGACGATCCCAGGCCCGGTCAGGACCGGGGCAGTTGGAAGGTTCGTGCCGTAATCGATGTGGGACGCAAGGAGCGTGACCCCGAGCAGCGACTGCAGGTAGGGCTGCTGGTCGATGGCGAAGGTCTGTGAGCCGTCCTTGATCCTGGCGAGGCCCGAGCCGTTCAGGTCGAAGGTACCGTGCGCCACCTTGCCGGTCCTGCCTGCCTGCTTGATACCGCTCGCGCCCGCATCCGCGTCCGTCGCGCTGATGTTGATGATGCCATCGATCGAGTCATCCTGAAGCAGCGTCGCCTTGATCGCCTCGGCGATCGCTGTCTGGTCGCCGAAGCTTGTCGCCGGAAGCGGCAGCTGCTTACCCTTGCCGCCCTTGGCGACGATGCCGTCGATAACACCCTTGCAACGGGCTTCCTGGTTGGCGGCGCCAGGCACGGTATTGACGCACAGAACGTTCTTGCTTCCCTTCGAAGCGAAATATTCGCCCCCCGCCTTGCCGGCCGTGTATTCGTCCGAGCCGACATAATTGATGGCACCGAGTTCCCGTGCCTTGTCGATACTGCCGGCGTTGATGAGAATGACCTTGATGCCGGCGGCGACGGCGGCCTTGATCGCTTCATCCTCAGCCTCCGGCACCCAATCGGGAACGGCGATACCGTTCACGCCCTGGCTGATGGCCGTCCGCACGAGCTGTGCTGCGTCCGGTCCGAGATTGTCGTAGGTCTGAAGCTGAAGGTAGGTGACGGATCCGCCGTTCTTCCCCACCACGAGAGAGGCATCGTCGAGCCCCTTCTTGATGCGGCTCCAGAATTCGTCGTCGGTCTTGCCGCCAATGACGGCGATATTCGCCGCCATGGCGGAAGATGCGGCAACGACACCGATTGCGAGTGCGGCACTCGTGAGCAGCCCATGCAGGGCGCGTCGTGAAAATTTCATCTGATTTCCTCCCAGCGATCTCGCCGTGGGATGTCTCCTCCACCCTCGGCGTCGCGGAAAAAGAACTAGCAGACACGGTATCGGCGCGGAATATACCTTGCACTGAAATGATATTTTTGTATCATTTCGTCTCAAATCTAAATGAGATATTTTAGCTCATGAAAAAACGCCCCACCATCGCCGTGCTGGCTGAACTGTCCGGCGTCAGCATCTCCACCGTGAACCGGATCATGGGAGGATCCGGATCGGTGCGGGCGGAAACGATCCAGAGGGTTCAGAACGCCGCGGAGGAGCTTGGCTTCTATGGGCTTGGCGTCATCGAGGGCCGCAAGCAGGAGGCCATTCCGAGCTATCGTTTCGGATTCCTGCTGCAGCAGTCGACCCGCGACCTCTACCGGCTGTTCGCCGCGAAGATCGTGGAGGCCGCCGCGCGACGTCACAACGAAAAGATCGAAGCGGTGATCGACTTCGTCGACGTGCTCGAGCCGCAGAACATTGCCGATCGGCTCGAAGCGCTCGGGAAGCGCTGCGACGCGATGGCAGTGGTGGCCGGAGACCATCCCCTGATCGGCCAGACAATCCAGTCGCTCAAATCTCGAGGCAAGCCCGTCGTTGCCTATATTACCGACCAGTCCGCCTCCGCACGCGCAGGCTACGTAGGCACGGACAACTGGAAGCTCGGGCGGACAGCCGCCTGGTTTCTCGCTCAAATGACACCGGATTCAGGGCGCCTCGCAGTATTCATCGGAAATCATCGCTATCAATGCCAGGACATATCCGACGCCAGCTTCCGATCCTACATCCGCGAACACGCGCCGCATCTCCAGGTCGACGATAGCCGGCCCACGCACGAGGAACCGCAAGAAGCCTATCGCATGGTCAGCGAACTCCTGTCCGAACTCGACGATCTCCGAGGCATCTTCATCATTGGCGGCGGCATATCCGGTGTCCTGCGCGCGGTTCGCGAGGCTCCCGAGAAGAAAAGCAGGAATGTCCGCATCATCTGCCGCGACATCGGCCCGGAAACGCGAAAGGGGCTCACCGAGGGCCTGATCACAGCCGCACTATGCCATCCACTCGAACAAACCTCCGACGCCCTGATCGCCACAATGCTCGCCGGTTTGGATAATCGCAGCAGCACGACGATCCTCCAGCGCGTAGTTCCCTTCGAGATCATCACGCCAGAGAGCATTTGAACCATCGATCAACCAGCCACGTCCACCGGCAAATCCCGTCACAGGCTCCCGGCTTACGATTGGTACGGGCACGCGGGAAAACATGCTCCATCCGCCATTGTTCGTTGGTGAAGCGCACATCATCAGTCCATTCAACTCAGTCGCGCAGCTGACATTATCTACTTGATTTTATATAATAAAAAACTTCGCCTCTCTGCTGGCCTGGTCGAAAAATACCGCCCCTTTGGGCCATGGCTTCGAAACGGGATCGCTGGCCGCAAACGCCAGACTTTGGAAAGAGAAGTCGCCACAACAGAGCAGTGAAAATGCCGACAATCGATTTTCGGAATAAAACGCTGCAGATATCCGCCCTAGCTGGCTGGCTCGCACCGAAGCCCGGTAGTACCATCGACGCCGCTCGCAGGTTGCCCAACGACACTACGGCCTGACAATTCAAGGGAAGAGAAAACAGTGACGCACGATCATGGCCATCACGACCACCATCCCGACGACGATCACCACCATCCTGTCGACCATTGGCGCGACAACGGCGTGAAGGTCATTCCGGGCAATTCGCTCGATCCAAACACGGCACAAACGCCGGGCATGAACCGCGCGACGGCTATCAGCAAGGCCCGTGCCGGCGCCGAGAAGATCTGGGCCGGTACGGTGACGATCCACGCCAATGCCAAGACCGGCGCTCATCATCACGGCGATCTCGAAAGCATCATCTACGTGGTCAAGGGCAGGGCCCGGATGCGCTGGGGTGATAACCTCGAATTCGTTGCCGAAGCCGGTCCCGGCGATTTCATCTTCGTGCCGCCCTATGTGCCGCATCAGGAAATCAATGCCAGTCGCGACGAGACGCTGGAATGCGTGCTGGTCCGCTCCGGTCAGGACCCCGTCGTGGTCAACCTCGATATCGAACCGGTGGAAAAGCCGGAAGAGGTGCTCTGGATCGATCCGATCCATAAATGAGGTCCCGATAATTTCCGGGCTCAGTCGAGCAGATCGGGTTCCGCCGCCACGATCCAGTCCCAAAGAGGTGGTATGTCGTGCGATATCATGATGGACCGGCTTCGGTTTTCCAGCTGCTTCCGCGAGCAGTTGCGTGCGCGCAGCATTGTCCATGGAGATGAACCATCATGCGGCGGTCTCCACGGTCGGACCGACCGTCAGCAAGCCGTGGTTCTGAAGGATAATGGCTTTCTTGCTTCCCAGCGAGTTGATCCAAAACTGATCGGGAAATTCCGGGCGCCCACCGTGACATGGTCAGCCAAACCCTGATCGAAGCCATAGCGGGCAAACAGGCGGAAGGTGGCGGCAGGACGCTGCTTGCGATGCAGGCGCTCTTCCTCGAGAGACGGAGACGCCCCCCCGTTCGATCAGCTTGAATTTCTTCGGATGCTCCTCATGCTTTGTCATGATGTTATCCTTCAATAGCGCGTTAGAGGATCGACGACGTCGGAGAGCGGCTGGCCGCGAACATAGGCATCGAGATTGGCAATGATCCGATCCGTCAGCCGTTGAGCATTGCGTGTTCCGGACCAGGAAATATGCGGGGTGATCAGTACCTTGGGATGCCGATAAAGCGGGTGGTCCGCCGGCAGCGGCTCCGGATCGGTGACGTCGAGCGTCGCGCCGGCGATGGTCGATCCGTCGAGGGCGGCCAGCAGTGCTTCCTGATCGATCAGCCCGCCGCGCGCCACATTGATGATATGCTGCCCCGGCTTTGCCACCGACAAGATCCGTGCATCGAGGATGTGACGGGTCTGCGGCGTGAACGGAGCAGCCAACACGAGATGATCGGAGTCGGCGACAAGTTCTTCCAGCCCGCTCAAAAAGCGTACGCCATCCTGCGTTCCGAACGAACTCGTTCGCCGGACGGCAAGAACCTCCGTGCCGAAGGCATTTGCACGAGCAGCGACCGCCTTGCCAATCGCACCGAAGCCGAAGAGACCTATTGTCTTGCCTTCGAGCGTGCCAGTCGCCAATTGCGTATATTGTTCCGGCGTATGGATGGCCAGCTGTCGTAGGCGCTTTTCATGTTCGAGGATCGCCGCGAAGACATACTCGGCGATCGGATTGGCAGTGATGCCACGCCCGCAGCTCACCTTAGGTCCGTCCGCAGCCACGAACCAATCCGGATAAAAGTCGATGCCGGCCGAGGCGACTTGAATCCAGCGCAGATCGTTCGGCCATTCCGGCGGACGAACGCGGGGCGCGGCTTTCCAGCCCGGCCCCGGACGTGTCAGGAGAACATCGACGCCCTTCGGAATGTCCCATGCCCTGTCCTCGCCGTATCCGGGCACGACGACGGGTTGCGACCAGTGCGCGCCGAGCACATTATCAAACTCCGCGCCCAATTGGTTGAGCACCACGGGACGACGGATCGAAGCGTTACCGGGTACCGCGTTTCTGGTGTCTACGTTCACGGTGGATTCCTCAGATTGTCTTGAGCGGCGGGCCGTTGAACCATCAACATCGAGCGACGCCATCTCCGCTCCTAAGCGGTTGCTATTGCCTGCATAATCGATCTAAACTATAGATTATACAGGCATATAAATTGCCAAACAGCAGATGTCGGAGATTGATTTTTTGGATAGCCTGCAAAGGGCAGCATCATGTTTCAGCAAGAACTGGCGGTCCTGCACCATCGTCGATAGCGATGACGAAAGCTGGATAATGCGGATGACAATCAATCGCCCCGAGAAACCCAGGACGGAGTCCATCTGAAGCATATTGCCGACACCTGGAAGCAGAAGTCAGAATGAGGAAACACACCCATGGCAAGCCAGCCCGTCTCCACCCGCATCGTCCTTGCGTCGCGCCCATCCGGAACACCGACGGCGGCGAACTTCCGGCTCGAGCAGGAGCCAGTCCGGGATCTGGCCGAAGGCGAGGTTCTTCTCCAGATCCTCTATCTTTCCCTTGACCCCTACATGCGTGGCCGCATGGACGATGCGAAATCCTATGCCAAGCCGGTCGACATCGGCGGCGTGATGGAAGGGGGCACGGTCGCAAGGGTCGCGCGCAGCCGCAACACGGCGTTCAATCCCGGGGATATCGTTCTCTCGCATTCCGGCTGGCAAAGCTACGCGATTTCCGACGGCACTGCCTTGCGCAAGCTCGATCCGGAGGTGGCACCGATCACGACGGCGCTCGGCATTCTGGGAATGACCGGTTTCACCGCCTATTCCGGACTTCGCAATATCGGCAAACCCAAAGCCGGCGAAACACTTGTCGTTGCCGCGGCAAGCGGTGCGGTCGGCTCCGCCGTCGGCCAGATGGCAAAGATTTTCGGGGCACGGGTGGTCGGGATCGCGGGTGGACCGGAGAAATGCGACTACATACGCGACGAGCTTGGCTTCGATGCCGTAGTAGACCATCATTCGAGCGATTTCCCCGCACAGCTCGCGGACGCCTGCCCGAAGGGAGTCGATGTCTATTTCGAGAATGTCGGCGGCCATGTCTGGAGCGCGGTGTTTCCATTGCTGAACGACTTCGCACGCGTCCCGGTTTGCGGGTTGATCGCGCATTATAACGAAGGCTCCGCAGTCTCGAGCGGACAGGATCAGCTCCCGGCCGTGATGCGCGCCATCCTGCGCAAAAGCCTCACCATACGGGGCTTCATACAACGCGAATTCGCCGACCAGCGTCCAGACTTCTATCGCGAAGCCGGGACATGGATTTCCGAAGGCCGGCTCAAGTACAAGGAAGATATCGTCGACGGACTTGAAAACGCTCCCGAGGCCTTTCTTGGCCTTCTGGAAGGAAGGAATTTCGGAAAGCTGATCGTGCGCGTCGCGTCCTGAGTGGCAACATACGCTTACCGCTCGAACATGCCGGTGTCCCGTACCGATGGGGTACTGGCGGATACTGGATGCTCGGGTCTTAACCTATCGAGGTTATGGATGGCTCTGATCTCGCAGGCGACGAGTTTCTGAAGCTGCCACAGGTTCCGGTCGCGAATGCCCCATTCCTCCAAGTGCTTCACTGTCAGGTACAGATATTCGGCGCAGGAGCCCATGTGGCCGCATGCCCTGGCAAGCACATGCGCGACCGTCTCCAACGGCAGTTTGCGGGAAACGCGCTTGCCCCTCGGCCCTGCCCAGAAGACCAGGGCGCGCACCGGCCCTTGCCTTGTCTCGACCGGAATCCAACGAACGGTCGAAATATCTTCGAGCGCGCCGACTTCCCGGCGGATCATCCGGCGAATCTGACCAAGGCGATCCTCATCGGCCAGCCTGAAAACGATGCCATTGCAGCTCCCGCCGCGATCGAGCGCCATCATCAGACCGGGCTGTGTTCGCGTTCCGCGCCAGCGCGTCATTTGGAGGCAGAAGGATCGATGCCAGCCTCGCGCAGAACCCTGGCGTGACTCGACAGCATCAAAGTCCGGTTTCCATATCAATGATCCATAAGCAAAGACCCACAACGGGGTGCCTTCGGATTCATGAAGGAGCCGCCTCGCCAAGGCCTCTATCTCGTCTTCCCTGAGGGGAATGCGGTAAGGCTCCGGGCCGGGATCGACCTCAGTTCGAAAACTGAGCGAAACCAACTCATCCGTCAAAATCATCTTTGATCTATTGGACATTGAAAGCTCGTCCTGTCGGATTTCGTTTCCTTATCACTATCGGACCTTCATCATGATCGATGCCTGGGAGGCCGTTCGAAACACCCGGACGTTTGCAACCCTCAAGCCGGCGTACCAATCCGCCATTGATAAGGCGGAGGCGTACCATTGACGGCGAAATCCCCGATGATGCGGTCCTTGTAGATACGAGGGTTGTGAGAGGAGAGTGTGCGGGCATTGCGCCAGTGGCGGTCCAGCCCGTTTGGCTTCTTGGTCGCCGAGGCGCCCAATGCGTCGAAGAGGATGGTGGATGCCTGCAGGGTCAGATCCGAAATAACAGTCTGGGCCTGCGCCGTTTCGAGTTCGGCGATCGCGTTCACCTTCTCCTCCAGCTCCGGATCGTCGATAAAGCGGGTGTCGAACGCCCGCTGGATCGCCGCTGCCGCCTGAAGCACGATAGCGCTCGAACTATAGGCACCGCCACGGATGCGTCCGACGACCTGCAGAACCTGCGGATCCTGGCTGGAGCGGGGGCCGGCCGCATGGGTATAGGTCCGCGTGCGCTCCGCAACGGCCTTGGCGACATCATTGGTGATCGCCCGACCGATGCCCGCAAGGGTCGCCAGATGGACGAGCTGATAGAAGGCGGCACCATATTTGAAGCGATCGTCATCGAGCACGATGTCGTCTTCGGTCACCTTGACGTTGGTGAATGCGGTCGTGCCGCTTGCCGTCAAGACTTGGCCAAATCCATCCCAGTCGTCGACAACCTCGACGCCTTCGGCATGACGGCGCACGGCAACCGCGATCCCCTCGCCGTTCGCATTGGAGGCTCCGACGTCGATCCAGTCGGCATAGAGCGAACCGGTCGTATAATATTTGGCGCCATTGAGAACCAGGGAACCGTCCTCGCCCGAAACATGAGTCGAGAAGCGGTCGAGCCCCGCTGCGTTACCAATCTCCGTCCAGGCGCTGCCGACGATCTCTCCACGGCCGATCCGCTCGAACCAGACCTTCTGCCGCTCCGCCGACTTCGAATTGAGAATGTCCTCGGTGAAGCCGAAATGGGCGCGCAGCGCCTGGGTGATGTTGGAATCCGCCGCTGAAAGCTCGATCAGGAGATTGAAGAATTCCGGCAGCGTCGCACCCTGCCCGCCATGCGCGCGCGGCAGGCGAACCGCACCGAAACCGGCCTGCTTGAGCCTTTTGATGACGTCGTAAGGCAGATCGCGCTCCAGTTCGCGGCGGACGGCATCCTTGGCAATATCGCTGAAAATCGGGCGGAACGGTGCCGCGATCGTCTCGTATCTCTCACTCGGGCCGGCGCCCCAGCCTTGTGCGATCTGTGTCATCAGTGTGGGTATCCCTGTTGGTCCTGTGTTTCGGCGCGGTTGCCGCCGAGATAGAAATCATGGACGTCGTCGCGCGCCCGCAGCTCCTCCGCCGTCCCAGAAATGGCGACGCGGCCGTTTTCGAGAATGTAGCCGTAGTCGGCATAGCGCAGCGCCAGATTGACGTTCTGCTCGGCGATCAGAAAGCTGACGCCGCCCTGCTTGTTGAGGGTGTGGATGATTTCGAAAATCTCCTGCACAATGATCGGCGCAAGGCCCATCGAGGGCTCGTCGAGAAGCAGGAGCCGCGGCTTGGTCATCAGAGCGCGACCGATCGCGACCATCTGCTGTTCACCGCCGGAGGTAAGGCCGGCTTTCGTCCGGCGCTTTTCCTTGAGCCGTGGAAACCAGCTATAGATCTGTTCCAGATCGGCCTGTAGGTCACGTCGCTTGGGGCGGCGCAGGAAGCCGCCGGACAGGATATTTTCCTCGACTGTCAGCTGCGGAAAACAGTGCCGCCCCTCGAGAACCTGGACAACACCCTTGGCCACCAGCCGCGAGGCGGACAGGCGATTGACCGTCTCTCCGTCCCAGGTGATCGACCCTCGGCTCACATGGCCACGCTCTGGGCCGAGCAGGTTCGATATGGCTTTCAGCGTTGTCGTCTTTCCGGCGCCGTTGGCCCCGAGGAGGGCGACGATCGCGCCCGCCTCGACCTTGAGCGAGACGTCCCTCACGGCCAGGATTGCCTGGCCATAGAGAGCCTCGATGGTGCGGACCTCAAGCTGCCCGCCCTGTGTTGCGCCAACAGCGCTCATCGGTTCACCCGCCCGTCAGTTCGCCACCGGCTCGCGCGGGGGCAGGTTCTTTTCCTTGGCATAGGCGGCGGCCTTGGCGAAGATCGCATCCTTGAAGAGCGGCCTGTCGCCCTTCAGCCAGCCGGTGACGGCATTCCATTTGGTGCCGTCCCACTGCACGATCTTGGCGGCCGGCTGCCCCTCGTGGTCCTGCGGCGTCACCTTGAGCGGGCTCAGCAGGCCGGTGGCGCCAAGCTCCTCGATCCGCTCCGCCGTGATGTCGAGATGCTCGACGGCCCAATGACCCTCTTCCTTGGTCAGCGGACGATTACCAAACTTCGCCTGTCCGGTGCGCAAGACCTCGGTGAAGATGATCGCCTGGACGAGGCCGGCATTGTAATAGACTGAGCCGAACTTGGTGGGGTCCTTGAGATCGCCCTTGCCGGCGTCGATGATGTTCTTCTTCAGCTCCTGGCTGATCTTGAAATCGGTGCCGGACGGATAGACGGAGACGGCGAGGTAATTCTTGGCCGCAGCCCCTGCCGGACGCGCGTCTTCCTCGGAACCCGTCCAGATATCACCGATGATCCGGTCTGCCGGGAAGCCGACGCGAGCGGCCGTCTTCAGGCCGACCGGCGACATCACGCCCCAGGCGCGGAAGAATACCCAATCGACACCGGCGCGCTTGATCTGCTGCCATTGTGCCTGCTGCTGCTCGCCCGGATGCGGCACGGGGATCTGAATGTCCTCGAACCCATACTTCTTGGCGAGGATATCCATCGGCTGGATGGTTTCGCGCCCGTATCCGGAATCGTGGTAGAGCGTGGCGATCTTCAGACCCTTCAGCTTGTCATAGCCGCCGACCTGATTGGCGATATGCTCGATGACGATCGAGGCTTCCGTCCAGTAATCGAAGAGAAGCGGAAACTGGTAAGGGAAAACATTGCCATCAACGGCATCGCCGCGGCCGCCGGCGACCGACACGATCGGCAGCTGATCGATGCGTGCCTTGTCGGAAATCGCGGCATCGAAGCCACTCGACGTGGTGAAGAGGGCCGCGACCGGCGCACCGGCATAGCCGTTCTTGTAGCGCTCATAGCATTCGAATGCGCGCTCCAGCGTATAGGCGGTCTCGCATTCCTGTACGAAAATCTTGACGCCGTTGACGCCACCTTTCTCGTTTATGTAGTTGAAATAATCGCGATATCCGGCCCATTGCGGAATACCCGATGGGGCATAGGGACCGGTACGATAGGAAAACAGCGGAAAGAGCTGCTGTCCTGTCCCTTCCTCCGCGAAGGAGGGCGTAACTACCGCAGACGCTGCGATAGCGATCGCCCCGGCCAGCACAAGTGTTTTCTTGAAAAATGACATTGGAAACCTCGTTGGTGCAATGAAAGAAGGCGGTGCCTGACTGCTTCAGAGGAGGAACCCGGCGCCGGAGGTTCGCCCTTGTTTGAATTGTCTATGTCGCCGAGCGCTTCCATTTGCCGATGCCGGCCGCCGCCCGACGTATCAGCGCGGCGAGCCCGTCCGGCTCCTTGATCAGGATCAGGATGATGATCACGCCGAAGATGACGCGCTGGAGATTGGTCAGCGCGCCCTGATCACCCAGAAACGAAAGGTTGGCGGCGAGCACGATGCGGTCGAGCAGGATCGGCGTCAGCACGATGAAGGCCGCGCCGAGAAAATTGCCGAAGATCGTTGCGGTGCCGCCGATCAGGACGATGAAGAGCACCTGAAACGACTTGTCGAGATTGAAGGTATGGGCGTCTGAGGTGCCGAGATAGGCGAAACCCCAGAGAACACCGGTTACGCCGAGAAAGAAAGAGCTGATCGCATAGGCCTGCAGCTTGCGGCGCGCGATACGGATGCCGATCACCGAGGCGGCGGTGTCCATATCGCGGATCGCCATCCACTCGCGCCCGAGACGGCTCTTGACGATCAGGAAGGCAAGGCCGATCAGCGCCGTGGCAACCGAGATCGCCAGCAGGTATCGGCCGGCGGGGGATTGGAGATCGTGCCCAAGAAACGCCAGACGCGGCGCCGAGATCGTCAGCGACTGGCTGTCGTTGGAGAACCAGGTGAAGTTGCTGAAGACCCATTCGAAGAAGAACTGGGCACCAAGCGTCGAGGCGCCGAGATAGAAGCCCTTGATCCGGAGCGCCGGAAGCCCGAAGACGATGCCGGCGGCAGCGGCGACGAGACCCGAGATCAGAAGCACCACCGGCAGCGGCAGGAAGGGTGCTCGCAGGATCAGATTATAGGCGGTGAATGCCCCGATCGACATGAAGGCCGCCGATCCCAAAGACACCAGCCCGGCATAGCCCATCAGCAGGTTGAGGCTGATCCCGGCAAGGCCCATGACCAGCGTCGGGATGATAATCGAGCTTAGCCAATAGTCGCTGGCACCGAAGGGCACCGCGACGAAGAGCACCAAAAGTGCGGCAATGACAGCCAGGATGCGCAGGTTGCTTCTCGGCGATGTGGCTCCGGCCCCGGCGAGCACGTTGTTGGAAACGCTCATGGATCAGACCCTTTCGATGGCGCGGTCGCCGAAAAGGCCGGCCGGGCGGACGAGGAGGAAGGCGACCGCCAGGATGTAGGCGAACCAGGTGGAAACGCTGCCGCCGACCAATGGGCCGATATAGATATCGGCCAACGATTCAGCCGCGCCGACGATCAGACCGCCGACAATGGCGCCGGGAATGGAGGAGAAGCCGCCGATGATGAGCACCGGCAGAGCTTTCAGCGTGATCAGCGACAGCGAATACTGCACGCCCTGCCGCGCACCCCAGAGAAGGCCGGCAACCAGCGCCACGATCCCCGCAACACTCCAGACGATACGCCAGATCTGCGGCAGGCGGATGCCGATCGACTGGGCGGCGAGCGTATCGTCGGCAACGGCGCGCAGCGAGATCCCCATGCGGGTCTTGCTAAAGACGATGGCAAGGACAACGACGAGCCCGATCACGATCAGCGAGGCGACGATATCGAACTGGCTGATCAATATGCCGCCGAAATCGGTGGCGATATCATCGATGCCAATATCGAGCATATGCACATCCGTGCCGAGGAAAAACTGTGTCGCGCCCTCGATGACGAAGCTTAAGCCCAACGTCGCCATGAATAGGGTCAGCGGATCGCGGTTGCGCAGCGGCCTGAGAACGAGGGCTTCGATCACGATCGCCGTCGCGATCATCACGCCTGAGGTGATGGCAAAGGCGACCCAGAAGGAAATACCCCGTTCGACCAGCGTGACGAATGTCAGCGCCGAAAGGAACACCATCGCGCCCTGCGCGAAGTTGAAGACGCCGGAGGCCTTGTAGATCAGCACGAAGCCGATGGCGACCAGGCCGTACATCAGGCCGGCGAAGAGACCGGTGATCAGGGTTTCGAGAAAATATCCCATCTCCGCCCCCTAGTGAACCGTGCCGAGATAGGCAGAGATGACGTCGGGATTGGTGCGGATCTCATCCGGTCCGCCGTCCGCGACCTTGCGGCCGTAATCCAGCACGACCACATGGCTCGCCAGGCCGAGCACGATGCCGACATCATGCTCGATCAGGACGATGGTTGTGCCGAAGGCGCGATTGACCTCGGCAATCACCCGGCTCATATCCCGCTTCTCATCCTGGTTCATGCCCGCCATGGGTTCGTCGAGGAGCAGGAGCTTGGGCGACGCGGCAAGCGCCCGTCCGAGATCGACCCGCTTCTGAACGCCGTATGGCAAGGTCGAAACGACCGTGTCGGCATGGGATTCGAGGCCGAGGAAGGAGATGATCTTCCTCGCCCGGGTCTCGAAATCGCGCCGCTCGGCGGCATCGCGGCCGAAGCGGAAAATGTTTTCGAGGAAGCTCGCCTTGCCGTGGCGGGAAATGCCCGCAAGCACGTTTTCCCTCACCGTCAGGCGGCGAAACAGCGCGTTATGCTGAAAGGTGCGGCCGATGCCGAGATGGGCGGCCTTGAAGAGATGGATGGCCTCGAACCGCTCGCCATCGAAGACGACATCGCCGGAATCGGCCCGGTAAACGCCGTTGATGACGTTGAGCAGGGAGCTTTTGCCCGCACCGTTGGGGCCGATCAGCGCGCAGATTTCTCCCTTCGCGACACTGAAGCTCAACGCATTGAGCGCGCGCACGCCCTTGAAGGACAGGGATACGTCATGGAGTTCAAGCAGGCCGGCCATCATGCACCGACCGATTTCAGCGGCAGAGATGCGTCAACTGTCTCCGCCTCGCGCCGCTTCACGGCTTCGATGTCGCGGAAATCGTTCGCAGGGTGGTTGACGGGCAGGTAAGGTCCGTCGCCGAAGAGTTTTTCACGCAAGGTTCCGGGCTTGTAGGCCGTGGGATAGGCACCGCGCTTTTGCAGCTCCGGCACGATATGGCCGACAATATCCTCGAAGCTGTCGGGCGTCACCGCATAGGCGATGTTGAACCCGTCGACGTCGGTATCTTCGACCCATTCCTGCAGGATATCGGCGATGCGTTCGGATGAGCCGACGAAGACAGGCCCCATGCCGCCGATGCCGCCAAACTGCGCGAGCTCATCGATGGTCCAGGACTTGTCGCCGCCGGCAATGTGCTCGACGAAGGAGTGGATCGCATTGGTTTCGATCCTCTCGACCACGTCGGTCGGTGCATATTGCCCGAAGTCGATACCGCTCCAGCCGGACATGAAGGTCAGCGAGCCGTCATAGGAGACGTAGCTCTTGTAGTCCTCGAACTTCTTCTGCGCCTTCTCTTCCGTTTCGTCGGTGATGATGGTGACCAGCGTATAGATGAACACCTTCTTCGGATCGCGGCCGGCCGCGGCGATGCGCTGGCGAATATCCGCGACATAGTGCTTGAGGACGGATTTCGTCGGCGCGGCGACGAAGATGCACTCGGCATGGCCCGCCGCAAATGTCTTGCCTGGCCCTGAAGCACCAGCCTGATAGAGCACCGGCGTGCGTTGCGGCGAGGGCTCCGAGAGATGATAGCCCGGGACCTCGAAATATTTGCCCTTGTGGCCGATCTCGTGAACCTTGGACGGATCGGTGAAGATGCGACGATCGCGGTCGCGCTGTACGGCCCCCTCTTCCCAGCTCCCCTCGAAGAGCTTGTAGAGCACCTCGACATATTCGGCCGCGACTTCATAGCGGTTATCGTGCCGGCGAAGGCCACCCTGGCCGATATTCTTCGCGCCGCTCTCCAGATAGGAGGTGACGATGTTCCAGCCGACACGCCCTTTCGTATGATGGTCCGCCGTCGAAAGGCGCCGTGCGAAAGTGTAGGGATGCTCGAAGGATGTCGAAGCCGTAATCCCGATGCCGAGATGCTCCGTCGCAAGCGCGATGGGAGCCGCAAGCTGCAGTGGATCGTTGACGGGGATCTGCGCCGCCTGCTCAATGGCGTGGTAATTCGACCCCTTGTAGACGTCGTAGTAGCCAATGACATCGGCAATGAAGACGCCATCGAATATGCCGCGCTCCAATGTGCGGGCAAGATCCTGCCAGTAGTCCAGATCCTTGTATTTCCAGGACTTGTCGCGGGGGTGCGCCCACAGGCCCGGCGATTGATGACCCACGCAGTTCATGTCGAACGCGTTAAAACGAATTTGGCGGCTCATGACATTCCCCTGCTGAGTACCTGGACGGGCAGATGGGGAAATTAGGCGGGGAGATCCACGCAATACAGGAAATCTATGGTTTTAATGTATATAAAGAGGGATTATTTTGCCTCTCGGCCCAGCATGTAAAGGATTGATAAAATTTGGCGCCTGCCAGACCAGAGGCTGCGGCTGCTCTGCTCAACAGCGGCTCCACCAAGGATTTGAATCGAAGCGCCTGATCGTGAGCACTATGCGTCAAAGGCCGCCAAGCTCATAAGGAGTGAACCGGATTGGCGGGTGACGGCGATCGTCTCGATGCTGGCTGGATGTACCTCACCGGGGGTGCACGACAAGGCGCGCAGCAAGATCAAACCAGCCAGCGACATGGGTAAAACCAAGTCAATGCGGCAAGATAGTGACGCTTACGTAAGACCCACTTTTTTCTCAAAGGGAAGATGCCATCTCCAGACTTTTCAGGCGGAGTCTGGAAACCAGCCACGCCCGCGCTCCGTTTAGCTCGTACGGCACCTAAACACATATATTCTACAAATTTAGTAGAAATTTGAAATTCCCTTCTCAGCTCCGCGACTTAAATTGCAGCGATGCTCTTTGCCAATTGCGATCCTTCTCGGGAAAATATCCTCGTTGGCATCCTCATAAGAGTGCTGCCAAGCAACGTTGAAGTGAAATCAGGAAGGAAACGCGAATGGCATTTCGCCCATTGCATGATCGTGTCGTCATAAGGCGTCTCGAAAGCGAGGAGAAGACGCGGGGTGGCATCATCATCCCGGACACCGCCAAGGAAAAGCCCCAGGAGGGCGCCGTGGTCGCCGTTGGCCCGGGACTGCGCGATGAGAGCGGCAAGCTGGCGCCTCTCGACGTCAAGGCCGGCGACCGTGTGCTTTTCGGCAAGTGGTCCGGTACCGAGATCAAGATCGACGGCGAAGACCTGTTGATCCTCAAGGAAGCCGACATCCTCGGCATTGTGGCCTAACACGGCCTTTTAGGAAGGAACTCATCCATGGCTGCCAAGGAAGTCAAATTCTCCGCCGATGCCCGCCAGCGCCTGTTGCGCGGCGTCGATATTCTCGCCGATGCCGTCAAGGTGACGCTCGGGCCGAAGGGCCGCAATGTCGTCATCGAAAAATCCTTCGGCGCGCCCCGCATCACCAAGGACGGCGTTTCCGTCGCCAAGGAGATCGAGCTTGAGGACAAGTTCGAAAATCTCGGCGCGCAGCTTTTGCGTGAAGTTGCCTCCAAGACCAACGATCTCGCCGGTGACGGCACCACGACCGCGACTGTGCTCGCGCAGGCCATCGTTCGCGAAGGCGCCAAGGCGGTTGCCGCCGGCCTGAACCCGCAGGACCTGAAGCGCGGCATCGATCTTGCCGCCGCCGAAGCCATCCGCAGCATTAAGGAACGCTCCCGCAAGGTCGCCTCCTCCGAAGAGGTCGCGCAGGTCGGCACAATCTCGGCCAATGGCGAGAGCGAGATCGGCAAGCTCATCGCCGACGCCGTCCAGAGGGTCGGCAATGAAGGCGTCATCACCGTCGAAGAGGCAAAGACCGCCGAAACCGAGCTCGATGTTGTCGAGGGGCTGCAATTCGACCGGGGCTATCTCTCCCCCTATTTCGTCACCAATGCCGAAAAGCTGATCGTGGAATTCGAGGATGCCTACATCCTGCTCCATGAGAAGAAGCTGGCGACGCTTCAACCCCTGCTGCCATTGCTGGAAGCCGTGGTTCAGACCGGCAGACCACTGCTGATCATCGCCGAGGACGTCGAAGGCGAAGCGCTGGCGACGCTGGTCGTCAACAAGCTGCGCGGCGGCCTGAAGATCGCCGCCGTCAAGGCGCCCGGTTTCGGCGACCGCCGCAAGGCGTTGCTCGAGGATATCGCAATCGTTACCGGCGGCGAGGTCGTCTCTGAGGATATCGGCATCAAGCTTGAAAACGTCACGCTCGGTCAGCTTGGGCGCGCCAAAAAGATCCGCATCGACAAGGAGACCACGACGGTCGTCGACGGTGCCGGCGAGAAGGCCGAGATTGCCGCCCGCGTGCAGCAGATCAAGACGCAGATCGAGGACACCAGTTCCGACTACGATCGCGAGAAGCTGCAAGAGCGCGTGGCAAAGCTGGCCGGCGGCGTTGCCGTCATTCGGGTCGGCGGCTCCACGGAAATCGAGGTCAAGGAAAAGAAGGATCGTGTCGACGATGCGCTGAACGCGACACGCGCCGCGATCGAGGAAGGGATCGTGCCGGGCGGCGGCGTTGCGCTGCTTCGGGCAAAGACCGCGGTCAACGCCCTGAAGAACGACAATCCCGATATCCAGGCCGGGATCCACATTCTCCAGAAGGCGCTTGAGGCCCCGATCCGGCAGATCGCCGAAAATGCCGGTGTCGAAGGTTCGATCGTCGTCGGCAAGGTGCTCGAGAGCAACTCTCCGACCTTCGGCTTCAATGCCCAGACGGAGAAATATGTCGACCTCCTCCAGGAAGGCATTGTCGATCCGACCAAGGTGGTTCGCACAGCACTCCAGGATGCCGCTTCCGTCGCCGGTCTTCTGGTGACGACCGAGGCGCTGATCGCCGAAGTACCCAAGGAGAAAACGCCGGCTCCAGCGGCTCCCGGCGGTGGCTTCGACTACTAAGCCACTCATGTCGAAGTGTCACCGGCGGTGACGCATCCAGCGCGCGGCAACAGCATGCCGCGCGCTCTGGTTCGAGCCGGCGATTCCAAGCCGCCCGATCGCGCACACCCGGCCCGAACCCTCAGACCAAAAGGTTCCAGGCGCGACGCCCGCATTTTTCAAGTTCCCGCTAAATATTAGATATATATGTCAAATCCGGACACAAAATAGGTCAGTCCATATGTCGCCTTTGAAGCGCCGTGGGCGCATTATGAGCACAGTCAACGCAATCGGCGTTTCCCTCCTCCCGGTCTCGCTGCGTTGGCTGTTCCCTCTGGAGGTTTGACCTTCAAACTTAAAGGGCTCCGGTTTTTGCCGAGAGCCCTTCTTTCTTTTCTGTCGTGCCATCTCTGATGGCTCCTATCTAGCCAGTTCCTCGCCTAGACTTCATTCTCGAGCGCGAGCACGGCGAAGGTGGCGAGCCAGTGCTCACCCATGTAATCGGAAGCGATATGCGGGAGGCCCGTCGCCAGGTGATGGTCGGCCGCTTCCAGCATGATGGCTCGGCGCGGATCGTCCGAGGGCAAAGCGGCGGCCAGAGAACGCCAGCACCAGGCCCGGCTGAGATTCAGCCCGTCAAGATGGGCGATCTTACCATCAGTGCGATCCGTGACCGTCGCTGGCCGGAACAAGGTCGATGGCTCATGCTCGGCAATGCGTGGCAGGAAACGGTCGAACCACGGCCGGAAGTCCTCCCCGGGCAGCAGGCGGCGCATGCACTCGGCCTCGACGAGGGCGGAGGACTGGAATTCGTCGCCGCTTGGCTCTCCCCAGGCCGGGCAATCGGCATCCGCGCCATACCAGCGCCCGGCCGTCTCGAGGAGGAGGCCCGTCAACGCGGCATCCTGTGTGACAGCGGCATAATCCGCCGCCATCCTCAACCCGAAAGCGGTGTTGAAATGGGTGCCAACCCGTATGGGGTAGGTCGAAAGCGGCAGGAAATCGCGGAAACGCTGGGCGATGACCTGCGCCAGCGGCGCAAGCGCCCGCGACCAGCGCAGGTCATCCAGCAACGCCAACTCCGTCGCGAGCTTCAGCAACCATGCCCAGCCATAGGGACGCTTGAAGCCGCGCGCCGTCGGTGCTGCGAAATAGGCGCATTCGGCAGCGACCTTCTCGGCAACGAATTGCTCATCGAACAGCGAACGAACGCTGGCGGCGAACGGAAGCTCAGGAAAGCGACGCAGCAGGCGCGCCAGCAGCCAATAGCTGTGCACGCAGGAGTGCCAGTCATAGCTGCCGTAGAAGATCGGGTGGAGATCGCGCGGCGTACGCGCATCGTCCGGTCCCGAGAGCGCGTGATCAAGGTTGTTGGGATATTCACGCTGGACATGACCAAGCGCGATACCGGCGAATTGTTCGGCCAGTTCAGGTGTCAGGATGGAAAACGTCACGGTCGGTCCTTTGCAAACGATAAAGACGATGGAAGGTCCGTATGTGTTGAGCCATCAGCCCCTCCCCTGTCGTCGGACCTGAAATTTTCACAGATCGTGTCATATCAGCAAATTTCTTCGCCTGAAGCCACCAGAAAGTCTATAACTTTTATAGACTACCATAGCCTCTGATGGCTATAAGTTGGGCGCACATCCGTCGCGCATCCAACCTCTGCCAGCGGCGGATCGAACCGACGAATTGGGGTGAAGCAGCGATGACAACCTTGAATGAATATCTCGGACAGAAGCGCGAAGCACTGCTCGATCGCAGGGCGCGGGTCAAATCGGGAGAGCTCGGCGCGGTCACATTGAAAGCCAGTGCGAGCGCTGAGGGCCGCAGCGGTGTTAGGCGCATCCGGATCCGGGATTTTCAGGTCATTTCCGACAGCCCACCCGATTTCGCCGGCTACAATCTCGGTCCGTCATCCCCGGAACTGCTTCTTGGCGCACTTTCGAGCTGCCTGACCCACACCTATCTGATCCATGCCTCCGATCAGGGCGTGCCGCTGGAGTCATTGCATGCGGAAGTCTCCGCCACCATCGATCCGCGCGCGGGTGCCGAAGGACATGAGAACATTCCCGTCTATCCGCAGGACATCAGCTATCTGGTCACGCTGGTATCTCCCGCAAGTCCCGAGGACATCGCCAAACTGTATGCGACCGTGGAGAAGCTCTGCCCGATCCTCAATCTCCTGAAGCGCGGCAGCGAGGTGCGCGGGCAACTGGATCACCAGCAACCCGGCTATCGAACGACAAACGCCGCCTGACGCTGGCACGACGTCAGGCTTGAGGAGGTTTTCTTGACTTCGTGTCGTTTCGGGAAAACCATCGGAGGTCGGTTGACGGTGAGCTTTGCAATCACCGCGCTGTCTATAGATCGAGGTAAAGGGGGATTATCGATGACGCGATTTGTGACACGGTTTGCCATAGCCGCCGGAATGGCTTTTTTCTCGGCCGTGACGGTTGCCCGGGCCGATGAACCGGGGCTCTGGAAGGTCTATAACGACGCCTTCAAAGGCGCGAAATACGTGGATCTGACCCATACGATCACTCCGAAAATCCCCGTCTGGGCGGGCTTCGGCAATTCGACCTTTGCACCCTCGAAGGCTGGTGCCGACCTAGAAGGCTTCGCCAAGAAGGGCGATGTTTACACCTACGACAAGCATGGCTTCGAAGCGACGAGCTACCTGCTGACGACGGATCAGCTCGGCACGCAGCTCGATCCACCCGCGCATTGGGCGCCGGAATATGCCGCAATCGACGAACTGCCCGCGACCTTTGCGGTGCGGCCGCTGGTCGTCATCTCCATCGAGGACAAGGTCAAGACTGATCCCGGCTACCATCTGCAGGTCTCCGACATCAAGGATTTCGAGGCGAAGTACGGAACGATCCCCGAAGGATCGGTTGTCTTCGTCCGCTCCGGCTGGTCAAAGAAGTGGCCGGATCCCGCGCTTTCGACCACCACGCCCTTTCCCGGTGTCAGTCTGGACGCGCTGAAGTTCCTTCATCTGGAACGCAAGATCCTGTTTCATGGCCACGAGCCGCTCGATACCGACACCACGCCCAATCTCGAGGGCGAACATTGGCTGATGCATAATGGTTATGCCCAGGCCGAAGGTGTTGCCAATCTCGATCAGGTTCCGGAAACCGGCGCGCTGGTGGCGATCGGCTATCCGAAGTTCGGCGGCGGGCTGGGCGGCTATGCCCGCTATATCGCCATATGCCCTCCGGATTGGCCGCATGGCGTGACCATCGGCTCCGTGCCGGAGGCGCCGCTCGCAAAGTTCGACAAGCCGCTTCACTACGATGAAGCGGCCGGCATGCGCGTTCGGTAGGACGCGCGATCAAACCCAACTTTTAGAAATGCAGGCCCACCATATGAGCAGCAATTCCGAATTTCTCTGGTATATCCCGAACGACGTGAAAGCCGGCCACCGGGGCGATGCCACCGTTGAAAACCACAATAGCCTGGAGAGGTTGACCACCCACGCAAAAGCGCTGGAGGAACACGGCTGGAAAGGCGCGCTCATCGGCACCGGCTGGGGACGGCCCGACACTTTCACCGTGGCGGCTGCGCTGGCCGCGCGTACCACGACCTTCGAACCGCTCATCGCGATCCGTCCGGGCTATTGGCGGCCGGCGAACTTCGCCTCCGCCGCGGCCACACTGGATCAGCTGACCGGCGGGCGGGTGCGCGTCAACATCGTATCGGGTCTGGATAACTTGGCCGCATATGGCGATAGCGAAGGTGATCAGGCACACCGCTATGCCCGCACAAGAGAGTTCATGCGGCTGGTTCGCCGGCTATGGACCGAAGAAAACGTCACCGCCGCAGGCGAGCATTTCGGGGTCACCGAATCCACCGTTGTGCCACGCATCGAGGCTCGCGGAAGCCGCCGGCATCCCAAGCTCTACTTCGGCGGTGCCTCGGAGGCGGCAGAGAGGGTCTCGGCCACTGAGGCCGATGTCCAGCTCTTCTGGGGTGAACCTCTTGATGGCGTCCGGGAGCGGATCGCGCGGCTGAAGGCTCTGAGCAAGGCGCTGGATCGCGACCTCCCGCCGCTGGAATTCGGGTTGCGGATCACCACGCTGGTCCGCGACACCACGGAGCAGGCCTGGGCCGACGCCGAGGGGAAGGTCGCCGAGATGGCCAAGAGCAAGGGCGCCGGCTGGAACGACCATCGACAGTCCATCGCGGTTGGCCAGCGGCGGCTGCTCGAACTGCATGAGCGCGGCGATGTCCTTGACGACAACCTCTATACCGCGCCGGGCAAGTTCGGCGGCGGCGGCGCCGGCACCACATGGCTGGTGGGGTCTGCCGATGACGTCGCCCGTTCGCTGCGCAAATATCAAGATCTGGGCATCACGCATTTCGTGCTATCCGACACGCCGTATCTGTCCGAGATCAAGCGGCAGGGCGATCAACTGCTTCCGCTGTTGCGTAGCTGAGACCGGAGCCGATCAAGCCTGCGCCGCTGCCGCTCTAATCTGCGTCGGCGTCCGCCCGTACATGCGCTTGCAGCAGCGCGAAAAATGCGAAGCGCTTTCGAAGCCGACGTCCAGCGCAACCTCGATCACCGAGCTTTTGGTTTGCGTCAGAAGTGTCCTGGCGCGCTCGAGCCTGACGAGATTGTAAGCCTTGGCGGGTGATATTCCCGCCTTCTCGAGGAAAATCCGTTCAAGCTGACGACGCGACAGCCCAACCAATGCAGCAAGCTTTTCGATCGAGAGTTCCCCATCGAGATGTTGTTCCATGGTGATCAGCGCCGCCTTCACGCGGGTGTCCTCGAAATCCTCATAAAGGGGGCGGCGAGGCTGGATGTCCGTGGGGGATCGCGCCTTCTCGATCTGCAGCACCTCCAGCGCATTTCGCTCCGCATCCCTGCTGATGTAGCGCCGGACGAGCGATGCAGCCATGTCGGCAGCGCTGCTGCCGCCGGCGCAGGAGCCGCGCGTCCGGTCGAGGTTAAAGATGCGATCCGAGCGGACGTCATGATCGGGAAAGCGCTCGCGAAAAGCCTGATAATGCAGCCAGCTCACGCAGGTCTGATGCCGTTTCATCAGGCCGGCTTCCGCAAGGATGAAGGAGCCCGTGCAGAGCCCAATGAGCGGCACGCCCTTGGTATCGGCCAGTCGAAGGAATTCGACGGTTTCGCGGTCAACGGGGTTTTCCAGGTTCAGCAGTCCTCCGACAACGACGATGTAGTGAAACTGGCTGGGATCGACGAAGTCGGAAGTCGGCGCCACCTGAATACCACAGCTTGCGGTGATGAGATGTCGGGTACTGCCGAGAACGTGCCAATCGGCAAGGACACGGCCGGAGCGATCCAGATCGTCGCTAGCCAGTCTCAATGTGTCGACAAACAGGGCGAAGGCGGAAAGAGTGAAGGACCTCGCCAACACGAATCCGATCTTCAGCCGCTTCTTCTGCGCGGCACTGCCGGAAGGCTGCGCGTGATCTCTCGTCTTCATTTCAGAACCTCGTGTTTCATGCCCGCGAAAGCGCCAGTGCTGTCAGGCATGCGGTCTTAGCCGTCTCGGCGGGACATGCGCCGTCCTTCTCCCTTTGCTATTTACCGAATTTGGAAGCCGTGGGCGAGTGGGTCGCGATCGTCGACGAAGATTGTATTGTGGCCGATGACCCTGGCCCAGCCGCCTATACTCGGCAAGATGCCTGGCATATTGCCCACGGTGGCGGCACCTTCGATGCGCCCCTCGAACACTGTTCCGATCAGGCTCTCATTGCGAAATGAATCGCCGATATCAAGACGGCCACGACCGTAAAGCTGTGCCATGCGCGCGGAGGTGCCAGTCCCGCCGGGGGACCGGTCGATGGCCTTGTCTCCATAGAAGACGGCACCGCGGCCATCTGAGTTTTCGCTGCCAGCTGCGTCACACCAGATCGCGTGGTGTACACCGCGGATACGCTCGTCATCGGGGTGAACCGGATCGCAGACTGCAGAGAGCGCATCGCGAAGTCCCTGGCTGAGCAGGACGATATCGCTAGCACTCATGCCGTCCAGCCTGCTCCAGTTTTCCTGGGGTTCAACAACGGCGTAAAAATTCCCGCCATAGGCAATATCGACCGACAGCGAACCCAGGCCAGGGACGTCGACAACGACGTCCTTGCTATGGAGATAGCTTGCGACATTGAAGAGCCGGACTGCCTCCACGAAACCGTCCTTCAGCTGATAGTCAACATCGACCTTCCCGGCGGGCGTCTCGATCGACAGCCTGCCCGGAACCTTCGGGGTGATCAGGCCTTCCTCTATCGCCACGGTCGCAAGCCCTATCGTCCCCGCCCCGCACATCGGAAGGCAGCCGCTGACCTCGATGAACAAGGCGGCAAAGTCGCAATCTTCGCGAACGGAAGGATAGATGATCGCGCCCGACATGATGTCATGCCCTCGCGGCTCGAACATCAGCGCCTTGCGGACCCAATCATGGTCCCGGACGAAGATCTCGCGACGCTCGGCCATCGGCACATGCGGCAGCAACGGTCCGCCACCGGCGACAACACGAACCGGGTTCCCGCAGGTGTGTGAATCGATGCAAAAGAAACTGCGGCGCATGGGTAAACTCCGAAGATGCTAGAATGTGGTTACCGCGCGCTTCCGTTGAAGCGCGCCACGCGAAAGCCGATCGAGCAGAAGAGCGACCGCGACGATGCAGAGCCCGGCGCGAAGTCCGAGACCCATCTCCATGCGCGTCAGACCTCTCGTGACCTCCGCGCCAAGGCCACCCGCTCCGACGAGGCCGGCCAGGACGACCATGGCGAGGGAAAGCAGGATGCATTGGTTAAGGCCAACCACGAGCGTCGGCTTGGCCGACGGGATCTCGATCTTGAGGAGGATCGAGGTCGGTGACGCGCCGATTGCCTGGCCAAGCTCCTTCAGATCGTTCGGCACCTGACGGAAGGCAAGCGTCGTCAGCCGCAGCATGGGCGGGACACCGTAGACGATCGTCGCGATGATCGCGGGCACACGTCCGAGACTGAAGATCATGACGGCCGGGATCAGATAGACCCAAGGCGGCACGGTCTGCATGATATCGAGAATGGGCCGGATGATTGCCTCTATGCCTCTGTTTCTTGATGCGAGGATCCCGAGCGGGAAGGCAATCACGACGGAGATGAGGACGGCAACGGTAACGAGCGAGATCGTCTGTATGGACGGCACCCAGAGATCGGCTGCCAGACAAAAGCCGAGGGCGAATGCTGCAAGAAGCGCAACCCGCCAACCGGCAACCGAGAAAGCGAATATGACGACCAAGACGATCACCGCGTAAGGCGGCAGCGACAGTAGCCCGGCTTCAATGGCATTCAACACGGCTTCGATCACGGCGCTGATCGTCGCGAATAGCGGATGGAAGTTGGTGTTGAGCCAATCGATCGCCGGCGCAAGCAACACCCCTGGCGAATAATCCATAATTGAAGGATTCATGTCCGTCCTCCATAGCTGACGCGCGCAGCGCCCTGTGCCAGTCGATCGAGAACCATTGTCAGGACAACGATTGCAATCGCGGCGTTGATGGATTTGGCAATATCGAGGGTTCGTATCGCGCCGTAGATGGTTTCACCAAGTCCGCCGGAGCCGACGATCCCGGCGATCACCACCATCCCGAACGCCATCATCAGGCTCTGGTTTATTCCCGCCATGATGCTCGGCATCGCAAACGGCAGCCGTATCTTGAAAAAGGTTTGCAGGCCGGTCATGCCGCTGGCCTGCCCCAGTTCCACGAACTCCCGCGGCGTCATCCGGATACCGAGAGACGTCAGCCGGAATGCCGGCGGCATCGCGACAATGACGGTCGCGACCAGCGCCGTTGCAGGCCCGTATCCGAGAAGGGCAATTGCCGGCAGGAGATAGATGTAGGGAGGCATGGTCTGGATGAGATCGAGCACCGGCTCGAGTATCCGATCGAGCGCCGGCACAAACCCGGCGATAACACCGGCGGGAATTGCAACAAGCAATGCCAGGAATGTGGCGGTAATGACGAGGGCGAGCGTGCTCATGGTCTCGGGCCAGAGGCCGATCGCCGCGCAGAACACCAGGGCGACGGCGGCAAATAGGCCGAACCATACATTGACCAACCGCCAGCCAAGGGCGGCGATGACGATTGCAACGACGTAGAAAGGCGCAAATTGCAGCGCCCAGAGAACACCGTCGTACAATCCCTCAAGGAGGGCTCGAAAGAAGTCGAAAACAAACCCGCCATTGTCGCTGACCCATTCGAGTGCGGCGTCCGTCGTCGTGTCGAAGGCATCTGCAAAACTTGAACTGTTCATCTCGGAACGCTCCAACTAGAGATACGGATTATGCCGTGCCAAGTTCGTCAGGTTGCGTGCCTTTGACGCCTCGCAGGAGACTTCGGGTGGTGACGACACCGATGACAGAGCCGCTATCGACCACCGCTATGCCATCGCGATCCGATTGCATGGTGAGGCCGATCAGCTCGTCGATATCCGCTTCCGGCGTCGTGGTCGTCAGCGTGGCGATATCGGAATTCAGATGCACCCGCTGATACTCGGCGACCGAACTCATGACCGAGTGGGCCTTTACAAGGTGGAGACGGGAGATGCCGGCGACGAATTCCGCCACATAGTCATCGGCGGGATTGAGCACGATCTCCTCGGCCGTGCCGACCTGAATGATGACGCCATCCTTCATGATCGCGATCCGGTCCCCGATGCGGATCGCTTCGTCGAGATCGTGGGTGATGAAGACCGCCGACTTTCCCAGCTCCTTCGTCAGCTGTCGAAACTCGTCCTGAAGCTGGCGTCGGATCAAGGGGTCGAGCGCGCTGAACGGCTCGTCCATCAGAATGATTTCCGGATTTGCAGCAATTGCGCGAGCCAGGCCCACCCGCTGCTGCATACCGCCCGACAGCTCCGCCGGGTAACGGGACAGCCAGTCGGCGAGGCCGACTTTCTCAAGTGCCTCGGTCGCTATCTTGTTTCGCTCCGACTTGCCGATCCCCTGAACTTCCAGCCCAAAGGCGGCGTTCTCGAGAACCGTTCGGTATGGCAGAAGGGCTACGCTTTGAAACACCATTCCGATGTGACGGGCTCTCGTCTGGCGGAGGTCCGCGGCGCTTAGCGTGGCAAGGTCTTGCCCCTTTACGAGCACCTTGCCAAGGCTCGGCGCGATCAGCCTGTTGAGAAGCCGGATGAGCGTGGATTTTCCGCTGCCGGACAATCCCATGATACAGAAGATCTCGCCGCGACGGACCTGAAGGCTGGCATTGGAAACGCCGACCACGCAGTTGTAGTCCTGAAGGACCTGCTTTTTGGTCAGTCCTTTTTCCACCACGGCTTTTACGGCCGCGCCAGCCTTGTCGCCGAAGATCTTCCAGATCGACTGGCAGTCGATCAAAATGTCGCTGTTGCCGATATCCGATTTGTTCATCTCGATCCCCTGGAACCAGTTCAAAGCTGGCTTCTCTTGTCGACTGATGTTGGGGTTGACCGCCCGGAGAAGGACCGGGCGATCAATCCGTCGGTTAGTTCTTCTTGATGTTCTCCCAACGCTTCAGGAGATCCGCGTGGCTGCTCGTCCAGTCCTTGACGGCCTGGTCCATGGTCTTGCCGTCCTTGACTTCACCATTGATGGAGGTGATGTCCGCGATCGGGACATAAACACTGGCCATGACTTCGCGCGCATGCGGGTAGTCCGCCGAGAAGCCTTTATGGCCGATCCAGTAGTAGCTCTGCGGTGGCGGGAAGACGCCCTTCGGGTCCTTGAGGTACTTCACCTCGTACTTCTGGACCATCCATGACGGCTCCCAGATCGTGACAGCGATCCATTCCTTGCGGTCATAGGCCGACTTCAGCGCCGCCGACATGGCGGCTGTGCTGCCCTCGACAAGCTGGAGCTTGAGAGAGTAGTCCTTGACTGCATTCGAGGCGTCGCGCATCAGGCCGGAACCCGGCTCGATGCCGATGATCTTGCCACCGAACTTGTCGGCATTTTCGTTGAGCTGCTCGAGCGAATCGATGGGCACGTATTTTGGAACGGCGATGCCCTGATAGAGACCGTGCGAAACCGGCGAAATCTTCTCGAGGCGGTTCTTGTTCTTGTCCCAGTAATCCTGGGCCACATAGTCGGTCTGCGAGGCCAGGACCTGGATGTCGCCCTTGCTCAGTGCAGCATAGGCAATGCCCCATTCGGAGAATTCGGTCACCTTGACGGTGTAACCGGCATCTTCGAGCACTTTCTTGGTGATCCCGGTGATCGGCGTCAGGTCTTCCCACGACAGCGTTCCCATCGTGATCGTCTTTTCTTCAGCGTGTGCCGGCAGCATGGTCATTCCGACCATCGCAGCGGCGCATAATGCTTTCCACAATGTCTTCACGGTTTTTCTCCTAGTTTTTGTTCCCATTTTTACCGAGGACCCGGCTTGCCCGGTCTTCGCCATTGCGTGGCTGAAGGATCATCCTTCGCGGCCAGCACGCAATTCCTGCAATCGGATCACCGAGTTGATGCCGAGCCATGCGAACGGCTCCGGCGGCAACCTCGCAGGCTGCGGGTGATCCATGTATTGTTCGAGATGCTGGGACGCGGTCCCGGTCGCCAGTTCGGCCGCCATCATGCCGGCCAGGGTGCTCTTCACGGTTCCGAGCCCGTTTTCACAACAGGCGGAGTAAAGCCCTTCCTCGATCTCACCGAAGGCGGGGACGTGGTTCCGGCTAAGGCAGAGCCGCCCAGCCCAGCTATGTGTGAACGGTATGCCCTTCAGACCCGGAAACCGCGCATCGAGCGAGTGTCTGTGCTCTTCGGCCATCCTGGCCATACGCCGTTCGCTTACGCTGGTACTCGTCTCGTAGGTGTACTTGGTGCGGATCGCGATGCGCGACTGGCCGCCGGAGGTGATCTTGCGGACCGTCGCACCCATCGCGTCCGCCGGAAGCAACGCCCATCTGTCACGCCCCGAGGCTTTGCGGCCAAAGTCTTCCGCCGGAAACGGCGCGGTCATCGATGCGTAGGCGAAGATGTGCATCAAGCGGCCGCGGAAATGGCCGAAATCCTCTACATGGCTGTTAACGCCCAGTATCACCTTCGGCGCGGTGACCGTTCCGCGCGGCGACACAGCCGTCCAGGTCCCATTCTCGCGCGCTAGCGATGTGACGGGCGAACGCTCGAAGATCTCCACCTTGTTCAAAAGCCCGGCGGCAAACTGGCGGATATAGTCCGCCGGCTGGATCAGGACCGCGCCCGGCGTATAAAGCCCGCCGAGATAGTAATCCGATCCGGTGATCTCGCGCATCTCAGCCGCGTCGAGGAAGGCATGCTCCTCGTCTGCACCCTTCAGGGACTGGCCGAAACTCAAGTTCAGCTTCATGCCCCGCGCCGTCGCCGCGGCATTGATCTTGCCAGAGGGGTCGAAAGTCTCACGCGACATTCCGTATTCGGCCGCCGCCTGCGTGGCGAACGCGATCGCGGAGCGGTTCTGCGCCATCTCCAATCGGGTGGCGTCCGTGCCGCCACTCGAATATTCGCTGGAGGAGAGATTGTGCGGAACATCAATCATGAAGCCCGAATTTCGGCCCGCAGTGCCCTTGCCCGCTTCGCTCGCTTCCAGAACGACGATCCTGTCGTCCGGGCGAAGTTCAAGCAGGCGACGCGCGGCGGATAAACCCGCAAAACCCGCGCCGATAATCAGCCAATCCGCCGTCACGTTGCCTTCCAGGCTCCGGACCGGAAACGAACGCTGACTGATCGCCTCCCAGCCCGAGATGCCGTTTTCCACCGGCAGACGTTTGACGGACTTGGTGGTCATCTGACCGTCTCGTCCACGGACCGATCCGAGACGTCGATCCAGATCGTCTTCAGCTCGGTGTATTGGTCATGCGCGTGGATCGACTTGTCGCGGCCGCCAAAGCCCGACTCCTTGAAGCCGCCAAATGGTGTAGTTGCGTCGCCCTCGCCAAAGCAATTGACGGTCACCACACCCGCGCGGATTTCGCGGGAGAGCTTGATCGCATTGCGAAGGCTGCCGGTATAAACCGATGCCGCCAGGCCGTAGGGCGTGTCGTTGGCCAGTGCGATGGCTTCCGACAGGGAGGTGAAGGTGGTGACCGACAGGATCGGACCGAAGATCTCCTCCTGAAACAGGCGGCTGTCCCGATCGACACCATCGATCACCGTCGGCTCCACAAAGATCGACCTGTCCGTCTGGCCGCCAAACACCACGGAGAGCTTCTCCTTGGCGGCGTGATCGAGATAGGACTTCACCTTCTCGAAATGCTCCGGGCTGACCAGCGAGCCGACACGGTTTTCCGGATCGAGCGGATTTCCCATCTTCCAGTCGCGCAGGTAGGCGCCAATGCGGCTGAGAAGCTCGTCCTTGATCGAGGTGTGAACGATGAGCCTCGAGGTCGCCGAGCAGTTCTCGCCCATATTCCAGAAGGCCCCGGCCACGACCTGTTCGGCGACGAGATCGATGTCTTCGCAATCGTCCATGACGACAGCGGGGTTCTTGCCGCCACATTCCAGCACGACGCGCTTCAGGTTGCTGTCGGCGGCATAGCGGAGGAACCGTCTTCCGGTTGCGGTCGAGCCGGTGAAGCTGACCATGTCTACATGCTTGTGCAGACCGATCGGTTCGCCGACATCCTTGCCGGTCCCGGTGACGATGTTGAGGACACCTGCCGGAACGCCGGCTTCATGGGCCAGTTCGGCGACGCGCAAGGTCGTGAGCGAAGTCTGCTCGGCCGGCTTCACGATCACGGAGCATCCCGCGGCAAGCGCAGGCCCGATCTTCCAGGCCAGCATCAGCAATGGGAAGTTCCACGGCAGGACGCAACCGACGACGCCAATCGGTTCGCGCACGACAAGCGTCAAGGCGTTCGCGCCGACGGGAGCGGTGTTGTCGTAGATCTTGTCGATCAGTTCCGCATGCCAACGGATGGTATGAATCGTGTCCGGCACGTCGACGGTCTGGCATTCGCGGATCGGCTTTCCGCTATCAAGGCTCTCCAGGACCGCCAGCTCATGGCTGTTTTCTTCCAAGAGCTTTGCGAATTTGAGGAGGACCGTTTTACGTTCGCCAGGCGAGCGCAGGTGCCAGCGGCCGTCGTCAAAGGCTTCCTTGGCCTTGCTGACGGCATAGTCGACATCCTCGGCATCGCAGGCCGCTACGGAGGTTAGGACCTTGCCGGTGGCGGGGTTAATCGTCTCGTAGGTTCTTCCGGATGCAGCCGGTCGAAACGCGCCATTGATAAAGGCGTTTCCGGGAAGTTCGAGCGTCTGCGCTATTGCTGCATATTCACCGGCGGTCAGAACGTCATGCATTGTTGGCTCCCGATGTGATCTGCGCAACCGTGCGCTTGAGATTGGCGACGACGGTTTGAAAGGCGCGTTTCTCTTCGGAATTGAGGGGACGAAGCGGCGCCCGAACCGGACCGACCTTCAGTCCGCTCAACTCGCAGCCAAACTTGATAGACTGCACGAACTTGCCACCATCGAGCGCGTTCATGAAGGGAAGCATCGCGGACATAATCCGGCGGCCCTTGTCGAAATTCTTTTCAAGAACGCATGCCTCGTAGAGCGCAACGTGCTCTCGCGGCAGGAAGTTCGAGCCGGCACAAACCCAGCTTTGAGCGCCCCAGGCGAAGAATTCGAGCGCCTGATCATCCCAGCCACAGGACAGGCCGATATGCGGAAAGTCGCGTGCCAGCATATGGACGCGCGCCATATCGCCGGAGGCTTCCTTGATCGCGACGACGTTCTTCGACTTGCCGACACGGGAGAAGTATTCCTCGCCCATGGAGACGCCCATGCGGGCGGGATAGTTGTAGAGCATGATCGGCAGATTGGCGGCCCGGTCGATCGCAAGCGCATGGACCGCATTTTCCCGATCGGTCGGCATGGCATAGGGGGGTGAGGAGACGAGGATTGCGTCCGCGCCGATTTCCCTGGCTGCCTTGGCGTAGGCGACCGAATCCTCGGTGCGCGTCGCGCCCGTGCCGATGATCAGCGGCATGCGGCTTCCAAGGACATCTTTCGCGTGGGCTGCGAGATCGAAGCGCTCCTGGGCTGTCTGGGCGTAATACTCGCCGGTAGACCCACCGACGATGATGCCATGGACCTTGGCCTCGACGAGGGACTCCAGGACATCGGCAAATGCTTGCCTGTCGATAGTGCCGTCGGCCGCATAGGGCGTCACCGCCGGCGGATAGATACCTTCAAATTTCACGATTGTTTCTCCAACGACGCGGAGGCGGCTCCAACGAGCGCATCCGCCTTCAATCCTTCAGGTGCGATGAACATCTCCATGTTCTCGCGGGAGAGTTCCCAATGCTCGAAGACGAGGTCGACAACGGCGTCTTCGTCATGGGCGGCGATCGCCGCAATGAAGCCGTCATGATGTTCGACCGACAGCCTCAGGCGCGTATTCATGTTTTCGTTGCGCGGCCGGAAGAACGTATGGCCGATGCGGGCGTGATCGATGAGAAGCCGTCCGAGGCTGGGCTGCAGGTAAACATTGCCCGACATCTCGCCCATGATCTCGTGAAAGCGATTGTTCTCCAGAACCATGGCAAGCGGATCGGTGGATTGGCTTGCCGCGCGAAAACGCTCCTGGGTCTCTTTAAGGTCGGCAAGCTGTTTGGGCTTGAAATTCTGGACCGCCAGACGGCCGATCGCCGCGTAGATCATCGGAGCGACGAGAAAGAAGTTCCTGAGCGTCGAGTGGTTCATCGGGATGACCCGAGCACCTCTGTTTTCGCGGATGTCGATATATCCTTCGCCAGCAAGACGACGAAAGATCTCCCGCACTGGCGTGCGCGAAAGCCCATAACGCTCGCTTAGAGTCGCCTCGTCCAGGTCCTCGTCCGGATCAAGCTCCATGGTCAGGATCTGGCGCTTCAGGTCGTCGTACAGACTGCTTTTGCTGCTTTTCATCGAGAACCTCCGGACATTTTAGGGCCGCTCTGAGGCGAGCTTGGCGGCCGATGTCAGAAAGTTTGCATGGGTTTTGGCATGAGTCAACAAAATTGTATTTTCTTTGTACACATTTGCAATATTAAGAAAATACAATTTATCAATCGCGGAACTGCGCTCACCTGCAGCGACCGCTCATCGCCGACAGATATATCCGCTCGAATTGTGTGTGTTGCGGCGTTCGAAGCTGGCTCCGACGCAGTTCCGATGGTGAAGAGCCCCGCCCCACGCCGATGACGGACGCCGCGTCTTTCGAGAGCGTGTCTTGTGAAAGACCAAACTCGACCGGGCGCGTTCCGGTCATACCCCCGGATCGACGAAGGACGTCTTGCGGATCATCGTCCGGAAGGCAGAGAGGATGAAATCCTAATTGGTCTTTCGAAAACCACTGGGGAGCAAGCCGAAGCCCTTTCCGCGCCGTATCGATCAGACCGCTATTTTGCCGAAGGGATAGACACCATCAGAACTCCTCCCAACTTCCGGCCGACGCAGCAGCGTTCCCCTGGAAAGCGGTCGCCAGCTTCGCGGTAAGCCGGCGCGCCGGCGACGCAACAGGCTTCGATATCGTGCTGGCAGCGGCAACGGTGGCGGGTTTGCCGCGATTGGAGGTGATTTGCGCGCCGATTCTGAACTCCGACAACAGTTGGAACAACGCTTCAGCCTCGGATGCCAAGCTATGGGCAGCAGCTGTGGCCTGCTCGACCATCGCGGCGTTCTGCTGCGTACCCTGATCCATCGTGTTCACGGACGTGTTGATTTCCTTGAGCCCCGTCGCCTGTTCCTTCGACGCTTCCACGATAGCTCCGACATTGCCGTCAACCTGTTGAACCTGGACGACAATCTCTTCCAGCGCCTTTCCGGTTTCGCCGACCAGGGAGACACCGTTTCGGACATGATCATTGGACGTGTTGATCAGGTCCTTGATCTCTTTCGCGGCTTTTGCCGAGCGCTGGGCAAGCTCACGCACTTCCTGCGCAACGACGGCAAAGCCTTTTCCCGCTTCACCAGCCCGCGCTGCCTCAACCCCCGCATTCAACGCAAGGAGATTGGTCTGAAAGGCGATCTCGTCAATGACGCCAATGATGTTGCCAATTTCGGTCGCCGACGTTTCGATCTTGCCCATGGCCTCGACGGCGCTGCGCACGACGCGACCGGAGTGCTCGGCGCTTTCCTTTGTCTTGCGCACGAGATGACCGGCTTCCTGCGCGCGGTTACTGGACCCCGAAACGGTTATCGTGATCTCCTCCAGCGCTGCCGCTGTTTCCTCTACCGAGGCAGCCTGTTGTTCGGTTCTCTTCGCAAGGTCGTCGGAGGCGGAGCGAATTTCCTGGGCACCCGATGCGATGGCGCTCGCATTTTCGGCGACCTTTTGCATCGCCAGCCGCAGTCTCTCCACCGCCTGATTGAAATCGACGCGCAGTTGGTCGAGCGATGGAATGAACGGGTTCGTAATCTGGCGCGTAAGGTCGCCGCTCGCCAACCCTTGAAGGCCGTCCGCCAGCTGATTCACAGCGGCATTGGTTTGTTCCGATAGAGTGTTGCGTTCCGCAGCCTCGGCTTCGAGCCTCTTGCGTTCGCCAATAGCCCGCGTCGTCTCGGCATCCGCGTCTCGTTCAGCCTTGGCCGAGATTGCATCACGAAGCGCGGCAACAGCGCGAGCCAGCATGCCGATTTCATCGCCGCGCTTTTCCAGCTTGCGGTCACCCTCCATGTTGCCTTCGGCCATCGACCGCAACGAGTTCTGAAGTTTGGCTAGCGGCCCGGTAATGGAGCGCGCCGTAAATGCAGCGGCGACGAATGCCAGAAGAATAGCAATTCCGAGCGCGGTCAGAGCGAGCGAGTGGAAGCCGCCGGCCGCGCTTTGAACTTCGCTTCCGATCGATTTATTCAGGGCCTCCTGATAGTCGATGAACTTGTTGATCGCTTTCAGCCAGGCGACGAACTGAGGTCTGGCCTGCTCCAGGAGGATTTTGCGGGCCGCGTCTCCATCGCCTTTGTCCTGAAGTGCGATGATCTCGGCGACGAGCGGATTGGTCTTGGCCTGAATTCCGGCGATTTCGTCGAGGATCGCCTTCTCCTCAGCCGTAGCACCGGCCGGCGAAGCGATCATCTCCGCCATCTTCTTTTCATTTTCCGAATAGGTCGAGGCGAGCTTCTCGATAACCTTCACGGCAGCCTGTCGCTCATCCACCGATGTCACAAGCGTTACGTCCCGGATCGCAATTGCCCGGTCGTGAACGCTGCCTCGGTAATTGATCGCGTAGCGCTGCTTTACGCTGTTGATGTCATTGATCAATCCGAGATTGTGATCGATCTTCCCAACCTGACTCGTCGAGTAGAATGTCAGGCCGATCATCAGAAGGAGCAGGAAACCGAATCCTGCCGCCAAGCGAGTAACGATGCCGAATGCTTTCAGACTTGCCATGAAGGTTCCCACCCAAGATTTTGAATTTTTGCTGCTGGTGCCAAGCATCAGCGACAAACAGGGCAAGGGAACGTTGCACCGGATGAGGGCCTGATATTATCGACCCCCAATCATCCCGAAATTTCTGGGCGCTCAATCATCCGCCCGCACCCCGGTCTCCACCTGATGCTACATTTCTGAGGCAATATGGTTTACATTGTGTAAATCTCACCAATACTCTCGAGAATAATTTCAGATAAATACCGGGACATATAATATTATGTAATTCATCCATTAAATTATACTTCACTACTATACTTTCACATTTATGACTGCACCTAATATAGAAATTTCCTGACTCAATTAGACCACTTTCTATCCAAATAGAAACAACCCGCCGGCAACCTACCGCAGCCGACGGGTGATAAGTTCGCATGATAAACGAGCAGAGACACTTAAATCCGGCGCTCGGAAGTAAAGCCCGCGCCTTCGCCGCTGCCGAATTTCATCATTCCTTCACCGCGCCCGTCATCGACGAAACGTAATAGTCGACGAAGAAGGAATAGAGGATGACGACCGGCAATGAACCGAACAGGGCGCCAGCCATCAGCGAGCCCCATTCGAAGACGTCGCCGCGCACCAGTTCCGTCAGAACGCCGACCGGAATGGTCTTGTTCTCCGAGGACTGGATGAAGGTGAGCGCATATATGAATTCGTTCCAGGAGAGGGTGAAAGCGAAGATGCCCGCCGATATCAGTCCCGGTACGGCAAGCGGCAGGATGATCTTTATGAGGATCTGCCACCGGCTGGCGCCATCGACCAGCGCGCTTTCTTCCAGCTCGAAGGGGATCGACCTGAAATAGCCCATCAGCAGCCAGGTGCAGAACGGGATCAGGAACGTCGGATAGGTGAAGATCAGAGCCAGCCTGGAATCGTATATCCCCAGCTTGAAGACGATGAAGGCCAGGGGAATGAAAAGGATCGACGGCGGAACGAGGTAGGCCAGGAAGATCAGCAACCCGACCGAACGCGAGCCGGTGAAGCGGATGCGCTCGATGGCATAGGCCCCGAAGACGGAGGCGAGCAGCGACAGCGCGGTCGATCCGACCGCCACCAGTATCGTGTTCCAGAGCCAGCCTGGATAGGAGGTCTCGAAGAACAGGTATTCGATGTGATCGAGCGTCGGCTCGACGACCCAGAAGGGGCTGTAGTTGTCGTAATCGGTCAACTGCGCGTTCGGCTTGATCGCCGTTATCGCCATCCAATAAAAGGGAAACAGCAGCACGAAGACGAAGACCGCCATCGGCAGATAGAGCATGACGATGCGCCGGGGCAGGCGGTTGAGGTAGCTCATGCCTTCGACATTGTCGGTCAGAACCGGAGTGACGGTGTTGGCTTTGGTGTTCATGGCGTTCTCCCGATCTCAGTCCTGTCCGCCCTGCTGCCATTTGCGGCGCTGCAGACCGAAGAAGCTGAACATGATGGCGGCAAGCAGGAAGGGGATCATTGCGACCGCGATTGCCGCGCCCTCGCCGAGCTGACCGCCGGGAATGCCGCGCTGGAAGGACAGCGTCGCCATCAGATGCGTTGCGTTGACCGGACCGCCCTTGGTCAGGACATAGATGAGCTGGAAATCCGTAAAGGTGAACAGCACCGAGAACGTCATCACCACGGCGATGATCGGCGTCAGCATCGGCAGCGTCACATGACGGAAGCGCTGCCAGCTCGTGGCGCCATCCAGGGATGCCGCCTCCTGAAGCGAAGCAGGAATGGTCTGCAGACCGGCAAGCAGCGAAATCGCCACGAAGGGAATGCCGCGCCAGACATTGGCAACGATGACCGAGATGCGCGCATTGATCGGATTGCCGAGGAAATTGATCGGGCTATCGATCAGGCCCATCTTCATCAAGGACCATGAGAGGATAGAGAACTGGGCGTCGTAGATCCACCAGAATGCCAATCCCGACAGCACCGTCGGAACCACCCAGGGCAGAAGCACGATCGCCCGGAAGAACGACTTGAACGGCAGATGCTGGTTGAGAAGCAGAGCCAGCCAAAGACCAAGCGCGAATTTCAGGATGGAGGCCACGAAAGTGTAGAGCAGCGTATTGAAGACCGACAGCCAGAAGACGGAGTCCTGCGTCAGGAACTCATAATTCTCCAATCCGACGAAATTGCCCGTGCGCCCGATCCGCGTGTCGGTAAACCCGAGCCAGACCCCAAGTCCGAGCGGATAGGTGAGAAAACAGACCAGAAAGATGGCGGCCGGCAACATGAAGAGGAAGCCGAGCATATTGTTGTTCCGCATGAGCGATCTGATCGGACTGCGCGTCGTATCCCCGGATGTCACGGTCGACATGATAATATCTCCTGATGGACGGTTGCAGCATGCCGTCGCCGGCATGCTGCAGATCTTCGCGCGGGATCAAACCTTGTAGTAACGGTTCGCCCGCCGCTCAGCTTCCTTCATCGCATCCTCCGGCGTCATCTGGCCGGTCACGGCGGCGGCGAACATGTCGACGAGCACGTAATCGGCCATCACGCCTGCCGAAGCATAGCCCAGGGGACCGGCATAGCCATTCGGACGCAGCGTTTCCGAAGCGCGGGCATAGGGCGCATGCACCGGGTCGGCCGTCCAGACAGGGTTGTTGGCAAAGGCCTTCAAGGGTTGGCAGCAATAGGCGCTCGATCCCTGGATCCAGGCGTTCATCTGATCGCCTTCCATCATGAACTTGATATAGGCCTTGGCGGCTTCCGGATATTTGGTATGGCTGAAGAGAAGCAACGAGCTCGTCTGGTGCAGCTCGACGCTCTTGCCGATGGGGCCGATCGGGAAGTTGGTGGTGCGGATATCGGCCGCGATCTCGGCAAGTTTGGGATCTTTCTTGGCCGCGTAATAGACCGACACGCCGTTTGCGATCAGCGATACCTGTCCCGCAAGGAAGGCCCGGTTGTTGTTGATGTCCTGCCAGCTTTCCGTGCCGGGGATGAAGGTTGCGTAAAGGTCCTTCGCATAATGAATGGCCGCCAGCGTCTCCGGACTGTTGATCGTCACCTTGCCGCTTTCGTCCACCATCTTGCCGCCATGGCTCCAAAGCAGCCAATGGGCATAATTGTTGCCGTCGCCGACGGCCTTGCCATGCGGGAAGCCGGCGGGCGTGCCCTTGGCCTTCATTGCCTTGCAAAGCTCAAGGAACCCAGCAGTGTCCTTGGGGAATTCGCTGAAGCCCGCAGCCTTCACATGGCTGTCGCGATAGACGACGGCATTGCCGATCGCGGTCAGCGGCATGGCGATGAACTTGTCGCCACGGGTTGCATAGCCGCGCAGACCGTCATACCAGCCACCATATTTGTTGCCGAGATAGGTGGCCAGTTCCGTCACGTCGACCAGTTTGTCGGGATACTGGTGAGCATCGTCGAACCAGCACATCACCATATCGGGGCCGGAACCGACATTGGCGGCGACCGCCGCCTTCGGGCGGATATCTTCCCAGCTCTCCTTGTCGACACGAACCTCGACGCCCGTCGCCTCCGTGAACTTCTTGGTATTGGCAAGCCAGGCATCCTCATCCCCCTTGACGAAGGGCGTCCAGCGAAGAAGCCTGAGACTGGCGCCCTTTTCGGGCGTGTAGCTGGGTTCGGCCTGGGCGAAAGCCGGGCGCATGCCGAGCGGCGAAAGGCCGGCGATACCGGCTGCTGCCGCTGATGCGGCAAGAAAGTCGCGTCTCTTGAATGTCATGATATTCTCCTCCTTTGAAAACGGGAGCAAATGCCCCGGCGCCCACCTTCCCGCTTGGTGAACGACGACCTCGCATCCGAACCTGCCGGATGCCTCCGCATCGACGGGTGAGCGGGAAGACTCCTCTTCCTCCAGCTCACCGTTGAAGCGGCATCAGATACTCAATCTCTGCCCGCCTTCGGCGTCGAAGAGATGGACATGCGGCACATCAATGGAAATGCGCAGCGTATCACCGGGTCGGGCATCGATCCGCTCCCGGAAGATGCAGTTGACGTCGCTGCCGCCGAACCGGACAATCATCTGCGTCTCATAACCGGTCGGTTCGATCACGCTGATTTCCGCCGGCAGACCGTTGGGGTCGAGCGCGATATATTCCGGACGCAGCCCATAGACGAGATCGCGGCCCTTTGCGCTGGCAGGCGGGTTCGCGACCGGCAGGATGGTTCCGTCCGACGCGATGAACTGACTGGCATTTTCCGAATTGAGGCGGCCCTTGATCATGTTCATAGCCGGCGAACCGATGAAGCCGGCGACAAAAAGATTGGCGGGCGTGTCGTAGAGATCGAGCGGCTTTCCCACCTGTTCGACGACGCCGTCATGCATGACGACGATCTTGTCGGCCATCGTCATGGCCTCGATCTGATCATGCGTGACGTAGACGGTGGTGGTGCCGAGGCGTTGATGCAGCTCCTTGATCTCCGCGCGCATGGCGACCCGGAGCTTGGCATCGAGGTTGGAGAGTGGTTCGTCGAAGAGGAAGACCTGCGGATCGCGCACGATCGCCCGGCCCATGGCCACACGCTGGCGCTGGCCACCCGAGAGCTGACGCGGATAGCGGTCGAGAAGCTTGGTAAGACCCAGGATTTCCGCGGCCTTGTTGACGCGCTGATCCATGTCGGCTTTCGGCGAGCGTTTGAGCATCAGCGAGAAAGCCATGTTCTGCGCCACCGACATATGCGGATAGAGCGCATAGTTCTGAAACACCATCGCGATGTCGCGGTCGCCCGGCGGGATCCCGTTGACGGCACGATTGCCGATGCGGATCTCGCCGGCGGAAATATTCTCAAGCCCCGCAAGCATTCTCAGAAGCGTTGATTTTCCACATCCGGACGGCCCCACGAGGATCACGAACTCCCCGTCGGCAATCTCGATGTTCACGCCCTTGATGACCGGGAACGCCCCGAATGATTTCCTGACATCGACAAACTCGACACCTGCCATAAAAGTCCCTCCCCAGAACCTGTCCCCATTTTGCTCTCATCTGCCGGTCGTCCCCTCCTCCAGGATAGTCACCGCCGGAACGCGAGCCTCACCATTCTATCCCCTGCCGACGAGCGGCATTTTCGTCGCCATCACCGTCATGGTCAGGACATTCGCCTCCAGCGGCAAGCCCGCCATGTAGACGACCGCGCGAGCGACATGCTCGGCGGGGATCGTCGGTTCGCTGGCGATTTCCCCGTTCGCTTGCAGCACGCCCGAACTCATCCTCGCGGTCATGTCGGTTGCGGCATTGCCTATATCGATCTGGCCGCAGGCTATATCGTATGGCCGTCCGTCGAGCGCCGTCGATTTCGTAAGGCCGGTGATTGCATGCTTGGTCGCCGTATAGGGGGCGGAATTCGGCCTCGGCGTCGTCGCCGAGATCGACCCGTTGTTGATGATACGGCCGCCGCGAGGCTCCTGCGACTTCATCAGCCGGAAAGCCTGCTGCGTGCAGAGAAAGGCGCCGGTCAGATTGGCCGCGACCACGCCGCTCCACTGCTCGAAGGTGATGTCTTCGAGCGGGATCGCCGGCGCACCGCTGCCGGCATTGTTGACCAGAAGATCGAGCCGGCCAAATTCGGCCTTGATCTTGCCGAAGAGGTCAGCGACCTGCTCGGGAGCGCCGATATCGCAGGCGATCGCCCGCACCGTACCGCCGGTCTCGGCTGCAAGTTCGCTGGCGGCTTTTTCCAGCACATCGCTGCGGCGGCCGGTGATGACAACGGCATAACCCTCGGCACTCAGCGCCTTGGCGATGCTGCGGCCGATGCCGGTACCTCCGCCGGTGACGAGGGCGATCTGGGTTCCTTGTGCGGCTGCAGATTGCGGCATCTCAGATATTCCCTCCAAGTTCATCGTCGATATGGATCCGGATGATCTCATCGAAATTGGTTTCCGCCCTGAAGCCGAGTGCAGTTGCGCGCTGCGCATCGAAATCCGTCGCCCATCCCAAAACGATTGAGCGGATGACGGGATCGATTTCGCGGCGGATGAGCTTGACCGCTTTTTCGCCCGCGACGCGGCGCAAAGCCTCAATCTCCTCGCCGACAAGCGCGGACAGGCCGGGCATGGTGAGATTTCGGCGCGGCCCGATCCTGCTGCTGTCGATACGCGCGGCATGGATGAAAAAGCCCACAGCGGAACGTGGGCTGGCAAACCAATGCCGGACGTTCTCATCCACCGGCAGCACGGCCTCCTGATGGACAAGAGGCTCGCGCAGGATATTCGAGAAGAAGCCCGAGGCTGCCTTGTTGGGCTTGCCGGGCCGGATGCAGATCGTCGGCAGGCGAATGCCGATCCCGTCGAAGATCCCCCGCCTCGAATAATCGGAAAGCAGGAGTTCGCAGATCGCCTTCTGCGTGCCGTAGCTCGTCAGGGGCGTCGTGAAGAAGTCGTCGCCGATCTTGTCCGGAAAGGGCTGCCCGAAAACAGCGATGGACGAGGCAAAGATGACGCGGGGATTGTATGGCTCTTTCTGACCTTCGTGCCGGATGGCTTCGAACAGCGAGCGCGTGCCATCGAGATTGGTGCTGTAACCTTTATCGAAATCCGCCTCGGCCTCGCCGGAGACGATCGCCGCGAGATGGAAGATCAGATCCGGCCGCATGCCGGAAAGCCTGGCCGCGGCACCGGCATCGGAGAGATCGACGGTCAGCGCGGTGGAGATGGATGCGAGGGCGGCCTGGACCGGCGGCGCAATGACATCGACAAGCGTCAATTTGTCGATCCCGCGGCCGAGCACTTCCGCTTCCAGAGCGATCTTTTCCACCAGCTTGCGGCCAATCATGCCGGCCGCCCCGATAATCATCACATGCATATCAGTCAGATCTCCTCATGCTCGCTGGCTTGAGCCGCCTTGTCGGTGGCCAGCAGAATCCTGGTCGTTTCGTAAATGCGTGTCAGATGATGCTCGAACGCCGCGACGACAGCTTCCCGGTCGTGCCGCGCAAGAGCCTCGAAGATGGACAGATGATCACTATAGCTCGCCTCGATGGCGCCCGGCTTGGACATGGCGTTGCGCCGGTAATGCATCATGTAGGTGTATAGATCGGTGACGAAAGCAGCCAGAAGCGGGTTCCCGCAGGCGCGATAGATCGCAACATGGAATTCGCGGTCGCAAATCAGGAAACGCATCGCATCGTCTCCGCCCAGACGCTGCGCCTCCAAGAGGGCCTGCAGCTTTGCCAGCGTCGCTTCATCGATCCGTTCGGCGGCATCGCCGACGACCTTGAGTTCGATATGGAGACGCGCTGCGTGAACCGATTCCAGATCGTAGCTGTCGATGGCGTTGGGAGAGGCGATCGTCACCGTGATGTGGCTGAGATCGACCTTGCAGACGCGGCTGCGGCTGCCATGCGAAATCTCGACAATGCCCTGCCCGGCAAGCGTCTGGATCGCGCCGCGCACCGTTTCGCGGCTGACGTGGAGAACATTGGCTAGTTCGCGTTCGCCCGGCAACTCGTCGCCCGGCCGCAACATGTTGGTAGCGATCAGGACCATCAGCTTCTCGGCGATGACGTCACGCGCCGTCCGACGGGCGAGGCTCCGCGCGATATTCGGTACCTCTGTTAGGATCGGACTTTCGTCCATCGTGCCCCTCCGGTCCACTGGTTGGTCCAGCAGATCAGTTTATTAAAGGTTGTGAAGTGGAATCCGTCAAGACGATTTCGTCGCCGCAGCGCAGCAGAAATATGGCCAATTCCCTTGCACTGCCGCAATCTGAACGGGAAGGATGAAAATAGCAGCTTGGGGCACGCGCCGCGGCAAGACCGGCATCGGGAGATGTCACACGCTGAAGCTCGGATAGGGTTTTTGCCACGTTGACGACGTTTCAGATCATTGGCTGGCTTTCCGAGGTCCGAGCATTTCGGTCTGTTGGGCAAGGAGGACGACGAACTCCTGGTGACGCGCAATCGCTTTCCCGCCTGGTGGGAACAGGTGTTCATCGGTATGCATGGTAACAACCTGCACTTCACGCATCACCTGCTTCCCGGCATACCCTACTGGAACCTGACGCATGACGAACGCTGCGCGGTCGCCAACGAGCAAGCCGGTGGTATTATTTCGCGCGACAAGTATCGCCGCGCCCGTTTGAAAGGCCGTACGTTCGTATTCGAAAGGCAATATCATGAGTTCGTCCCGCTGGTTCGTTAACGGGCACTGTTCGACCCCTCGGCTTCGCCTTTACTGCTTCAGCCATGCGGGAGGCGATGCGGCGACCTATCTCGGCTGGCAAGCTGCCTTGGCGCCTGATGTCGAGGTATGGGGCGTGCGGCTGCCCGGTCGCGGCAGCCGCTTCCACGAGACGGCGTACCGGTCGCTCGATGATGCCGTCGCGGCCGTCACGCCGGTGATCGCCGCGGCGTCCACCGGTATCCGCTATGCGTTCTTCGGCCATAGTCTCGGCGCGCTGATGGCATTCGAGGTCGCACGATCGCTCCGGCGCCAGCAGCTGTCGGAACCCATCGCGCTGATCGTATCCGGCGCGGACGCACCGGATACGCGCGATCCGCGACGCCGCCTCAGCCTGCTCGGTGACGATGCGCTACTCGACGCGCTGACCGCGTTCAACGGTATTCCCGCCGATCTCCTCGACCAGCGCGAGCTGATGGAGCTTTGCCTACCGACCACGAGAGCGGACTTCGAAATGGTGGAAACCTATCGCTATATGCCCGACGAGCCGCTGGCGATACCGATCGACGTGTTTGCTGGAAAAACGGACACGCACATCCGCCTGGATCAGGTCGCCACATGGAAAAACCAGACGAGCGCGTCATGCACGGTGGAATGGTTCGACGGCGACCATTTCTTCATCGACGCGGAGAGGGATCGGGTCCTGTCTCGCTTGCGAGACATCCTCGATTGCCGGACACCGGCGCGTTGAGCATGATTTGCTACGAAGCTTTCGGGCCGACCGAAACATAAAGGCCGATCTCGATTTTGAAAGGGAGATATCGAAATCAAGACCGATGCATGATCGCCGCGAAACTAGCCATTGCCCGGAAACGGAGACAGCGAATTAGGCAACACGAGCGCCGTTCCAGAGACGCCAGGAGACTTCCAGGCGTTGTTTCAGCTCATAGGCCAGCGCGCATATGGCAAGCGTCGCAATCACAATTGGAACGAAAGTCGAGGCCGACATCAGCCCGAGCTGATGCAACTCATAAGCAATAAGTAGCATGACCGTCTGATGCAGCACGTAATAGGTGAGAATGGCCTTGTTCAAATAGCGAATAACGGCATTTTCCGAATTCAGCCAGATTCTCGCATAGCCAAGAATTGCGACGATCGCGCACCATTGGAAGGTGCCGCCAAGCGTCCTTCCCACAAGCTGTCGCCAGATTTCCAATTCTTCGCCAGGTAAGGTAGGAAAGAGTATCGCCAGAGACAACGCACATGCCAGCGCCAGGATCAGGGCAGGTTTTCGCATGCGGACAATCGTATCCCAGCAATCGCTGCGCGTCGCCATCACCGCGCCCAACAGGAACGACGCCAGATAAACCGCATGGCTATACCAATCGGTCAGGATATCGAGCGTCGGGGGGAAAACCGGCCGCAAGGCAAGCCTCATTAGAATGAACAGCATGGCAGGCAGTATCAACATCGACTTGCCCGCCAGCCAGGGCATCAACCAGTCCCCTGCCCGGCGCAACAGGTCCGGCCAGACCGACAGGGCAAGTGTCAGGATAGCCGTGTACGCCCAAAGATAGGCGAGATACCAAAGGTGCTGCATGCCCAGGAGATTGACCGCGCTTCCGTCCGGCAGCGGAACGGGCGTCATGGTCAGATAATGCCAGAAGACATCGAGGAGGCTGATATCCACCCCCGCATGGGCATTCAGGTAAACATACATCTGGGGCGGGATCAAAAGCAAAACACCCGCCAGCAATGGGGCCAGCAGCTGCCTCGTCCGCGCACTCCTCAACGCCTGGGGAGCTTGCCGCGTCAGCAAAATCCCCGTGACGACGCCTGAAATCAGAAACAGCAGCGACATGCGCCAAGGATGTGTCCACAGATGGATCACATCGAACATGGCAGAGCTGTCCTGCGATTTCAGCAGAAAGCTCCTGGAGTTGTACATCAAGCTGACATGATAGACGATCAGCAGCATGAATGCTGCGACCCTGAGAAAATCCAGATCATGTCGACGCGACATCGCTTCCATGGATTTGCATCTATATCACAATCATTAATACACGGTTCATAGAAGCTGTTGAAATCTAACCGTGCAGCAGAAATGAGGGATGCCATTTCCTCGACCAACGAAGAATTGCCGTCAGTTACTCGCCTCGATAGGCTTCGAGCATGGACCGCAGCGAGCATGACTCCGGCTCCGATTATCGGGCCAGCGCCTGCTTGATACCAGCCAGACCACGGCGCAGGAAGGGATCCGAGTGGATGTAGAAGAACTGGACGCCCTTATCGAGCCAGTACGGCAGCTCCTCGGCAGTTGCGAGCGTGCCCGCGATCTTGCCGGCAGCCCGTATCTTCCCGACCGCATGGGCCACTTTTTCGATGACTTCCGCCGGACGCGGCTCGCCGAAGGGCGGGGCCGGCGGAAAGCCCATGTTCTGCGAGAGATCGCCGGGTCCGATGAAGAAGACGTCGATACCCTCGACCGCAAGCATGCCGTCAAGGTTGTCGATCGCGTCGAGCGTCTCGATCATGCTGATGACCAGACGCTTTTCGTAGTCGGACGGTAAGGCGTAGCGAACGGCGTCGACGACGGCACGGGCCTGGTCGGCCGTATCCACCATCGGCACCATGAGCCCATCGGCACCAGCGTTCAGATAGCGGATGAGAACCGGCCGCTCGTGCGAATGGGGGCGAATGATCGCGGCGCCGCCGACCGAGCGGACGATCTGCGATGTCGCGCGGACATCTTCGAAGCTCCAGGTACCATGCTCGCAATCAACGAAGATGGAGTCCGCGCCGAGCTCGACCAATCTCGCCGAAAGGCCGGACGAGGAGTGGTGCGGGGTGAACATGGTGATGGTTTCGCCGGCCTGAAGCCGGGCGCGCAATTTGGCACCGTTCATGATGTTCCTCCTATCTTTACTTCTTTGGCAGGTCTGGCGTGTCTGCCGGCGCTCCCACCCAGCGCGCGGTCTCGATATCGGCCGAGGTGTCGCGCATGAATGTCGGGCAGATGTGGAGCTCGGGTATCATCGCTCCCTTCTGCAGGCTGGCGCAGAGCAGGATCGCTCTCGCAACATCATGCGGATCCAACATGACGGCGCGCTCGTGCTCAAGCGGCGGCCGCGCCCGGTTGTCCATGATCGGCGTATTGGTCTCGCCTGGCAGAATGGTCGTCGCGCGGATACCCTGGTTGCGGTAGGTGTTGTGAACGAAGGTCATGAAATTCTTCACGCCCGCCTTCGCCGCACCGTAGGCCGCACCACCGAGTAGGTTCGGGTTGAGCGCGGCCAGCGACGAGACGGTAATGACGGTCCCTTCCCCCTTGGCGATCATGTCGGGCAGGACCGCCTGCGTCAGGTTGAAGACTGCGGTCAGGTTGACGTTGACCGTCGAGTTCCATTCGTCTTCGCCGAGGAAGCGTGCGTTCAGGACCTTGCTGGCGCTGCCGGCATTGTTGACCAGGATATCCACCGGTCCGATACCGTCGCGGATCCATTTCACCACCGCGAAGATTTCTTCGCGGGATTCGATGTCGAGCGCGCGGGCAAACGCACTGCCGCCCTTCTTTTCGATCCTGGCGGCGACTTCGCGAAGTGGCGTCAAACGCCTGCCGGTGAGGACGACACGGGCGCCCTCCTTGGCGAGGAGAATGGCGGCCTCCTGGCCGATACCCGTCCCTGCCCCGGTGACCAGTGCGATTTTTCCGTCAAGCAGACCCATGGCTTTCTCCTATTCAGCTGCGGCGGCAGACGTAGCCTTATAGCCATAAACGGCCTTTGCCGCCTTCGGCGTGATCAAGCCCTCGGCAAGGTCCTGTTCAATGATCGCGACGGAGCGTTCGCCGGCGCGGCCCCAGCCGCCGCCGCCCGGCGTTTCCACCTCAAGGCGCTCGCCGGTCTTCAGCACGACCTTCCCCTTCGGGAACTGCGGCTTGCCTTCCTTCATGACCTTGCCGGCCGTGCCGTTCTGCCCTTCGACAACGCCGAAGCAGGGATGACGGACACGCTCGGAGGCGAGATAGATATTCATCGGGGTCTTGCCGAGATTGCGCAGGACCACCCGCTGACCGAGCCCGCCGCGATGCTTTCCGGCACCGCCTGAATCGGCGATCAGCTCCTTGCGTTCGGTCAGCACCGGCACCGCGATTTCGAACATCTCGATTGCGGTCACCTTGCAGTTGGAGGGAAAGCTCAGCGTGTCCAGGCCGTCGAATTCGGCACGCGCGCCCTGGCCGCCGTGGAAATTCTGCACGGAACCATATTGTGTGCCGTCGTCGCGCTGGCCGACGCAATTGGCCGCCCAGATCGGCGCGCCGCCGCTGTCGCCCATGACCTTGTCAGGAACGACCCCTTCCAGCGCCTTGAAGATCAGGGAGGGAATGACATGACCGATGAGGTTGCGCGAATTGCCGGCTGTCCACTGCTGCGGGTTCAGGATGCTGCCAAGAGGGGCTTCGTCGGTGATCGGGACGATGCAGCCTTCGTTGTTCGGCGTCTCGGGGTCGAGCAGGCATTTGAGGGCATAAACCGAATGGGCATAGCGGTAGTTCGTTCGGCAATTGATCGAGTGCAGGACCTGATCGGACGTGCCGGCATAGTCGACATGGATGGAATCGTCCCTGACGATGACGGAGGCCTTCAGCCTCACATCGACATCGTAGCCGTCGAGAAGAACTTCGGCGCTGTAGGTGCCATTCGGCCATTCGCCGATCGCCTTGCGGGTCTGCGCCTCGGAGCGGGAATGGATGGCTTCTGCAAGACCGTCGACGTCATCGAGGCCATATTCGTCAAGGAACTTCAGAAGCTCGCGGCCCATGACGTTGTTGGCGGCGATCATCGATTCAAGATCGCCCTTTACTTCCGTCGGCAGCCGGACAGAGGCGGCGATGATATCGAAAACATCCTGATTGGGGACACCCGCCTTGAGCAGCTTCACGATCGGGAAGCGGATGCCCTCCTCGAAAATGTCGCTTGCCTCCGAATGCAGCGGTGCGCCACCAATATCCGGAAGATGCGCGATCGAACCGGCATAGGCGACGACGTTGCCGTTCTTGAAGATCGGCGTCAGCATCGTCACGTCGGGAAGATGGCCGGTGCCGATCTCCGGATCGTTTGTGGCCAGCACGTCACCTTCTTCCAGGGCCTCCGCCGGAAACTTCGGCAGGAAGTATTTTTGCGCGGCAGCCGGAAGCGAGGTGATGAAAACGGGAATAGACCAGGTGCATTGCGCAAGCGCGCGGCCCTTGCTGTCGAGAAGGACGGTCACATAGTCGTGGTTTTCGCGGACGATTGGCGAGAACGCAGTCTTGCCGAGGACGTTGTCAGCCTGGTCGGCGATGAAGATCAGGCGGTTCCACATGACCTGAAGATTGATCGGGTCGTTGAAATCGGTGGCGGGCTTCGACATCTGATGTCCCCCTTAGAGAATATTGATCACGAGGTTGCCGTGGGCATCCACATGGAAGACGCCGCTCGGGCCGACAACCGCGGTCGACTCACGCTGCTCGACGATCGCCGGGCCTTTCAGCTCCTGACCGACGGGAAGCTTGTAGTGATCGTAGACCGAGGTCTCGGTATATGTCCCCAGCTCCTGGAAATAGACCTGACGACTTCCCTTCCTCGCATCGGCAATCTCGGTCTCATGCGGACGGGTGACCTGGTCCTTCTCGCCGCTGGCACGAAGACGCCAGGTGATGACTTCGACGGAAGCCGCGACCGTACGCCCGAAAAGCTCCCGATAAAGCTTGAAGAAATTGTCGAGAAGCTGCTTGAGGAATTCCTCCTTCGACAGGCTTCGCTCGGGCAATGCCACTGTGATCTCGTGGCCCTGACCGACATGGCGCATGTCGACGGTATAGCGGTTCGTGATCGTCTCCCTGGCGATGCCCGCGGCGGACACCACCTCGGCTCCCTGCACCGCCAAATCATCGAGAAGCCTGTTCATGCCGTCCAGATCCCAGGCATCCACCGCCATCGGGTGGCTGACGGACAGATCGACCGCGACCGGAGCGATCAGGAGACCGATCGCCGACGTCACGCCGGCGCCAGTCGGGCAGATGACACGCTTGATGCCGAGCTTGCGGGCGATGCCATAGGCATGGACAGGACCAGCGCCACCGAAGGCAACCATCGGCAGGGATCTCGGATCGACGCCGAGGTCCGTGGCGTGCATTGCCGCCGCCTTGCTCATGGATTCGTTGACCAGATCATGGATGCCCCAGGCGCAGCGGTCGACGCTCACATCCAGCAAGGTCGCCAGCCTGGCCATAGCCTCGCGCGCGGCATCCTTCGATACCTTGAAGGAGCCGCCGACGAAGGACTCCGTGCCCATATAGCCGAGCAGGATGTCGGCGTCGGTCACCGTTGGTTCGGTGCCGCCGCGCTGATAGGCGGCGGGGCCCGGAAGAGCGCCGGCGGAACGCGGGCCGACATCGAGCAGGCCGAGCGAGTTCCTGGCGGCGATCGAACCGCCGCCAGCACCGATTTCGATCATCTGGATGGACTGGATCTTCAGGGGGAAGCCGGAACCCTTGCGGAAGCGCTGATAGTGCGCGACCTCGAGGTCGGTTCCGACCGTCGGTTCGCCGTTCGGGATCAGGCAAAGCTTCGCGGTGGTACCGCCCATGTCGAAGGAGAGGACACTGCCCTCGCCCGCGATGCGTCCGAATTCGGCGGCAGCCACGGCTCCGGCGGCAGGGCCGGACTCGATCAGCCTGACCGGCAGCTCGGCGGCGCGGCTGCTTGGAACCAGACCGCCGGACGATGTCATCCAGAGAACCTGGCGATCGATGCCCTTCTTGGCAAATTCGCGCTGCAGATGCGCGACATGGCCCGCCATTTGCGGCCGGGTATAAGCATTCACGACCGTCGTCGACGCGCGATCGAATTCGCGCATTTCGGGACACACTTCCGAGGAAAGCGAGACGAAGATATCAGGGTCCTCCTCGCGCAGCAGCGCTGCGACGCGTTGCTCGTGCTGCGGATATTTATAGGCGTGCAGCAGGCAGACCGCGACGGAGCGGATGCCCTTTTCCTTCAGCCGCCCGGCAATCTCGCGAACGGTTTCTTCCTTGAGTTCCGTCATGACGGAACCATCGGCCGCGATGCGTTCTTCCGCACCGAAACTGTTGGCGCGGGTGACCAGCGGATCGGGATATTTGATGTTCAGATCGTAGAGATCGTAGCGGCCTTCATTGCGGATGCGCAGCATATCCCGAAAGCCGTCTGTCGTGATGAAGCCCGTCTCGACGCCCTTGCGTTCGAGCACGGCGTTGGTGACGACCGTGGTCGCGCCCAGCACCTGCAAGTTCTCGATGGCAATGGCTCCGGAGAATCTTACAAGCAGTTCCGAGACACCCTGCACAACTGCTTCAGCCGGGTTCTTCGGCGTGCTCAGAACCTTGTGAAGATGCAGTTCGCCGGTGTCATCCAGCAGAGCGAAGTCGGTAAAGGTACCGCCGGTGTCGAAAGCCAGTTTTGCCATATTTCCCTCGAAGCGACTGTGCGGCGGCAAAACGCCGTTATGTCCGGGTCCGATCGTCCGAACCCTTTATCTGCTAGGAGGTTAGGTGACGGGGGCTTGTGTTGGCCAACACAACTACAGTCTGCCGCCATAGGGTTTGCTTATGGCAAAAGGCTACGCCGCACGAATGCCCGGATGATGGCCGGCCATCAGTTTGGCGACGATTTCCAAAAGCACGGACCGGGCGGCAAGCGCTGGTTCGGAAAGCGGGAGATGGTCGGAAACGCACAGCGACACGGTCGCGTCGATCACCGGCCGGACGAGCGCGCGAACCTCAGCGCCCGCAAAGCCGGACGTCTCGGTGACCACCGAGGCGGGCAGGATTGTCGACCCAAGCCCATCGAGAACGGCAGCACTGAGCGCGGGAACCGATTCAATCTCCGAAACCACGTCCGGCTCGGCTCGCGCTCTCGCCAGCGCCTCGTCGATCAGCCGGCGTAGAAGATGGCCCTTGCTGGGTAGAAGCAGGGGAATGTCGTTCAATGCCGATAACGGCAAGGGCTCGCCCGCAGCGCCGGGAAGCGTTGAACCCGGCGGAGAAACGAGGAACATTTCTTCCCGAAAGAGCGGCTGCAGCGTCACACCCTTGATCGGATTGGCCGCATAGATCAGCGCCATGTCCATCTTGCCGGTCATGATCAATTCGCTGAGGATATGGCCGAAGCTATCGTTGATGTGGACAACGATCTTCGGATGCTGCGCCTTCATTTCCTTAATGATCGGCAGCGATAGCGCACTGGAGGTCGAGTATGTCGCCAGACCGATGGACACGCGTCCAGCCAGAGATTGGGTGGATTGATTGATGTCGGTCTGCGCCTGCTCGATCTGCTTCAACAGCAATTGCGCATGGCGATAGAGGATAAGCCCGGCTTCGGTCGGCGCGATGCCGACATTGCTGCGGATGAGAAGCTTGTGCTTGAAATGCGCCTCAAGCGCCGCGATCTGCTGCGACAGGGCCGGCTGTGCGGTGCGCAGAATGCTAGCGGCGCGCGAAACGCTGCCCGTATCGACGATCTTGACGAAGCTTCGCAGTTTTCTGAAATCGACGCTCATGGTTCCCGGCTTATTGTTTCGTGGAAACTAAAGCCTGTGGCAGGAGCGGCGCAAGCCCCTCCTGCATGGCGCGTGACTGTTACCGAAGAGACGCCACCGCATTCTCGATGCGGTCGCAGGCAGCCTTGATCGCATCCATCGACGTTGCAATGGACAGGCGGAAATACGGCGACAAGCCATAGGCAGCACCCTGGAGCGCGGCCACGCCAACACCGTCCAACAGATAGAGAACGAAATCGAGATCAGTCTCGATCGTCTTCTCGTCCGGCGTCTTCTTGCCGATGACACCGGCGCAGTTCGGAAACAGATAGAAGGCTCCATCCGGCACCAGGCAAGATAGGCCGGGAATGGCATTCAATCGCGCGCAGGCATAGTCACGCCGCTCCTTGTAGACCTTCACGCTTTCACTGACGAAGGACTGGTCGGATGTCAGCGCATGCGCCGCCGCTGCCTGGCTGACCGAAGACGGGCAGGACGACATTTGCGACTGCAGCTTGTTGATCGCAGCGATCAGCGGCGCCGGACCGGCCGCATAGCCGATGCGCCAACCGGTCATCGCGTAGGATTTCGACACGCCATTGGCAAGCAGCACCCGATCCTTCAGCGCCGGCACGGCGGCCACCAGGGTCGTCATCGGCTCATCACGGAACCAGACCTGATCATAGATGTCGTCGGAGAGAACGAAGACATGCGGATGACGCAGAAGCACCGCGCCGAGTGCCTCCAGTTCGGCCCGTGTGTAAGCCGCACCTGTCGGATTGGAGGGAGCGTTGAGGATCAGCCAAAGCGTCTTCGGCGTAATCGCTGCCTCCAGTGCCTCCGGGGTCAGCTTGAAGCCCTGCTCCTGCAGGCATTGCACGATGACCGGCTTACCGTCGTTGGCGATGACCATATCGGGATAGGAGACCCAGTAAGGCGCGGGAATGATGACTTCCGCATCGGCCTCGACGCTTGCCATCAGCGCCAGGAACAGGATCTGCTTGGCGCCACCGCCGACACAGATCTCGTTCTCGGCATAGCGCAGGCCAAGGCGACGCTCGAAGTCGCCGATGATCGCCTTGCGAAGCGCCGGCGTGCCGTTGACGGCCGTATATTTCGTCTCGCCGTGATCGATGGCGGCGTGCGCGGCAGCCTTCACATTCTCCGGCGTGTCGAAATCAGGCTCGCCCACCGTCATATCGACGATATCACGGCCGGCTGCCTTCAGCTCGCGGGCTCGCGCCGCCGCCGCCGTGCTGGGCGACACTTTGATTCTCGACACGCGCGATGCAGGCACGAAAGTGCTCATTGGAGTTTCCTCGGTTCTGGTTGTGAGCTGTTTGAAGCAGCTTAGTGGACGGCGTCGGTCTCGCCGCGCATCTTTCCGGTCAGGAAGAGTTCGCCAAGCTCGTCATGGGTGATGTCCTTCGGCAGGCCGTCCCAGATGACCTTGCCGAGACGCAGGATAACGGCGCGCTCAGCGACCTCCATTGCCTTCTTGGTGTTCTGCTCGACGAGAAGGATCGTCTGGCCTGCGGCATGAAGGCGGAGAAGTTCATCGAACACCACACCGATGGCCGCCGGCGACAGGCCGACGGACGGCTCGTCGACCAGAAGAACCTTCGGCCGCTGGAGGACCGCCATGGCTACTTCCAGCAGCTGCTGCTCACCGCCGGACATGTTGCCGGCAAGTGTCGAGCGGCGGGTCTTCAGGATCGGAAAGAGATCGTAGACGTAATCCCGGTCCGTCTTCACCTTGGCGTCGCGGATCGTATAGGCCGCCATCTGCAGGTTCTCATCGACAGTCATCACCGGGAAGTTGCAGCGACCCTGGGGTACGAAGGAGATCCCTTCCCCCAGAATGGCGCGCGACTTGTAGCCGGCTATGTTCTTTCCCCGCCAGCCGATGCTGCCGCCCTTGATGGTGGTCATGCCGTAGAGCGTCTTGAGCAGCGTCGACTTGCCTGCTCCGTTCGGCCCCATCAGCGCGACGAACTGGCCCGCGGGCACGTCGAGGTCGACGCCGTTGAGGATGTCGAGATTGCCATAGCCCGCCTTCAGGCCCTGGATCGAAAGGTTGGAATCAGCCTCCAAGATAGGCCTCCCTGACGCGCTGGTCCTGAATGATGTCTTGCGGCAAGCCTTCGACGAGCTTCGCTCCCTGATCGAGAACGATCACGCGCTGGCAGATGCTGGTCACGACATCGATATTGTGCTCGATCACCAGAAAGCTGACGCCGAGCGACTTGTTTGCATAGAGGATCGTCTCGACCACCCGCTCGATGATCTTCGGATTGATGCCGGCCATCGGCTCGTCGAGCAGAATGATCTTCGGTTCCGGCATCAACATCGACGCGAACTGGATCAGCTTCTGCTGGCCGCCGGAGAGATTACCTGCCGGCTGGTGACGCACATCCCACAGGCCCGCCATCTTGATAAGATCACGCGCCCTTTCCCGCAGTCCCGCGATCCGCTGGCGCGACATCCGGCCAAGCCCGAATGTCGACAGCAACGACGGAAAGGTGAACATCTGGCCGGCGATGACGAGGTTCTCCTCCACGTCCAGCGACTTGAACGTCACGGTCTTCTGAAACGACCGCAGCATGCGGCCTTCGCGCGCGATACGGTTCAGCGACCAGCCGGTAATGTCCTGGCCATCGAGGATGACGGTTCCGGAGTCGGGCTTGGCAAGGCCCGTGCTGCAGTCGAAGAAGGTCGACTTCCCCGAGCCGTTTGGACCGATCAATCCGGCGATCTCGCCTCGGTCGATATGGATGCTGACGTCGTTGACGGCCTTGACCGCACCATAGGACTTGCTGAGGTTCTTGATCTGAAGAATGGGAAGATGGTTCATTTCGCACCTCCGATCGCATCCCAGAAACGATTGATGAGCGGGGCAAAGCCCTTCTTGAACCAGAAGACCAACACCAGAAGACAAAGCCCGTAGGCGATCATCCGAAGTTCCGGCGTCACACGCAGGGCTTCCGTCAGTCCAACGAAGAGGAGGCTGCCGAAGACGGTTCCCGAGATCATCCCCGCGCCGCCGCCGAGCACAATGATCAGCATGGTCGTCGAATAGTACATCTGGAACGTCAGCGGGCTGACGACGGTCAGATAGTGGGCGTAGAGACTGCCGCCAACCCCGGCAAAAGCGGCGCTGATCATGAAGACAATCAACTTGTAACGCCACGTCGGAATACCGACGGATTCCGCCAGCGTCTCGTTTTCCCGGATGGCAATCATGTTGCGGCCAGCCGGCGAGCGGACGATCGCCCAGACGACAAGGGTTGCGAGCGCGCCGACAGCGAGAGCCAGATAATAGAAATTCGTGGTTCCCGAGACGGTAAAGGACCAAGGGCCGAGCGCGAAATGCGGCTTCGGTATCCCCGATAGTCCCATGTCGCCGCGGGTGACGGAGATCCAGTTCTTGGCGATCGCCTGGCCGATGATGACAAAGCCAAGCGTACACATGACGAAGGATGTCGAGCGCAGGCGAAGGGCCGGAATGCCGAGCGGAAGCGCCACCGCCCCGGCAACGAGCCCCGCCGCGACGGCGTTCACGTAGAATGGCGTCCCATAGGTGACCGCCAGAAGTCCGGCTGTGTATGCGCCAATGCCAAAGAAGGCGGCCTGGGCGAGGGACAACAGCCCCGTATAGCCGACGAGCAGGTTCAGCCCATGGGCTGGAAGCATGAAGATGAGCGCGATGATCAGCGCGTGCGTGACATAGCGGCTACCGATGAAGGGAGCAGCAAGCGCGAGTACGAGCAGGATGGCGGCAAGCGGAACACGGAAATCGCGCCGGCGCAGCTGTTCAGTCGTTTCCGTGAGAGACATATCGAGTCCTCAAAATTCGAGAAAGTTTCGGCGGGATGCGCTTAGAAGCGCGCCTGCGTCGAGAAGAGTCCATGCGGTCGCCACATCAGCATCAGAATGAGCGTTGCGAAGCCGACCGTGTCGCGAAATTGAAGCCCCACATAGGTCGCCACCAGGCTTTCAGCGATGCCCAGGATCATGGCTGCGAAGAATGTGCCGCGAACGTTTCCAAGACCGCCCATGATGATGATCGGCAAGGTCTTGAAGGTGATGAGCTCGCCCATGCCACCATAGACGCTGACATTGACCGGAGCGGTGAGCACGCCGGAGAGCGCGGCAAGTGCAGCCCCCAGGACGAAGGTTCGCAGCACCACCTGCGGCACGTCGATGCCGACGACTTCGCAGCACTCGACATTCTGGGACACGGCGCGCATGGACTTGCCCATGCGGCTGTAGGTGACCATCAGTTCAAGTCCGATGAAGACCAGCAAACAGACGACCAGAATGATGATGCGCTGTTCCGCCAGGCTGAAGCCTAGGATCGAGACCGGCTCGATGTAACCGCCGGAAAAGAACTTGTAGCCGCCGCCGAAGACGAGGATCACCGTATTCTGCAGGACAAGCGCGATACCAAGCGTGGCAAGCACCCCCGACTCCGCCGGGGCACCGACCATACGCTGCATGACAAGTTTCCCGACGACATAGGCAACGACGATGGTCGAGAGGACGCCGACGACGATCGAGGCCTCATAGGACAGGCCGAGATAGTCGATCGCAAACCATGCCCCGAAGGTCCCGAGCATGTAATATTCGCCATGGGCGAAATTGATAGCCCTGAGCACACCGAAGATCATCGTCATGCCGACCGCGACGATCGCGTAGACCGAGCCCGTCACGATGCCGTTGATGACCTGCTCGAGGATGGTCGAGAACATGGTGATATTCCTCGCGCTCGGTTATTGGGCAGGGTACTGGATGTCCGCCGTATAGGCGCCCTTGATGCTTGGCTTACCGTTCTCGATCTGGAGAAGGATCATTGGCAGGCGTGCCTGGTTGTGATCGTCGAAGGTGACTTCACCCACGGGGCTCTTGTACTTTATTTTCGAAAGCGCCGCCCGAACCTTGCCCTGCTCGATGCTGCCCGCCTCGTGGATAGCTTGCGCAAGCAGATGCACCGTGTCCCAATGAACATATGCGTGGTTATTGGGCGCTTCTTTGTAAGTGGCGGTGAACTTCTCGACGAAGGCCTTGCTTGCAGGCGAATCCCAAGCCGGCAGCCAGGCGGCAGCTTCGACCGCACCTTCGAGCGCCGTTGGAGCGGATTTGATGGTCTTTTCGGTGTTGAACTCGCCGTTGCCAATCAGAGTGACCTTGCCGGCGAGGCCAAGCTCGACCATCTGCCGCGCAATGATCGGCGTCGTATCGGCAAGGCCGTAGAGGATGATCGCCTGCGCGCCATTGTCCCGAATCTTTGCCAGCACGCTGCGGAAGTCGACTTCACCTTCCTTGTAATAATCCTCGCTGAGGATCTCACCCTTGAATTGCGGCAGGTATTTCTTGGTGAATTCGATGGCGGAGCGGCCATAGTCGCTGTCGACCGAAAGGACCGCAAACTTGGTAAAGCCGCGCTGTTCGGCCGCGTATTTTGCAACGATAAGCGCGCGGTTTTCATCGGTCGGGTAATTGCGATAGGTCCATTTATACCCGCCGACGCCGGCGCCGTATGTGATCTTCGGATTGGACGAGGCGGCGTTCAAAAGCAGGACTTCGGCGTCCTCCACAACGGGCTGCATTGCAAGCGTCACCGAGCTGGAGACATCGCCAATGACGAAGCCGACTTCGTCCTCATCGATCAGGCGGCGCGTGGCCGAGACCCCCTCGACAGGCGTACCCTGGCTGTCGGCATTGTAGAGCTCGATCTTATGCCCATCGACGCCGCCGGCATCGTTGATTTCCTTCACGGCGAGTTCCGCGCCATGCATCGAAAATGCACCGTATCGGGCGTTCGGCCCGCTCATCGGCGCGACGATCCCAAGCTTGACGGGAGCGTCTTCGGCTCTCGCAACGCCCGACATATTCGGCGCGAGCGTCACCAGTGCCAGCATGGCGGTAGAAATGCAAAGTGCTCTGCGGGTTATCGTATGCGTCATGTTCCCACTCCGTTTTCGGATGCGATCGCCCGGCTTTTGCCGTGACGTGCCTGGTGCCGCTTTTGCGGTTCTTCGTCGTCAACAGTAGGTTCATAGACGCGTACCTGGCCAACACAACTCCATTCTGCCGCCATAGCGTTTCTTTATGGCGAAGTGCCATTTCCAACCGGCGGTTTTGTGCACGAAGGCTGGAACTGGGGCATTCTCCGTGTAAGATCACACCATGACGAACACCTCAGATCCGCATCAAGACGGTGCAGAAATCCACCTCAGCCCTGACGAGGCTGTCGTGCTCTTCGAGCTTCTGTCTCGCTGGTGCGATTCGAAGGCTATTCATGCCCATAGTCCCGACAGCAAGTGCTTCGAAAGCACTGCGGAATGCGCCGTGCTCCACAACGTTCTCGCAAGCCTTGAGAAACAACTCGTCGCTCCGTTCGAGGAAGACTACAATCAGATGGTAGAAGAGGCTCGGCGGCGTCTGGCGGACCTGTGGAACCATCTGACCCTTAAAGGCTGATCTGCGGGAATGAATAGAGACGCGGCGCTGTGGCAAAGCCTTGAGCATGGTCGGCGGCTGCTTCCCAAAGCAGCGACACCTGACATTTGAGATCGAAATCAAATGCCAAATTATCTGCCCTTACATCGACACCTACGCTACCTTACCTACCCGTTTGGGCGTCTATACGCGGGGTCGCTGCGGTTGTATTGATAGGGTGTTCACTACCCGGTGAACCATAATGCGCCAGGCGTTAACGCCCCCAACCGACGCCTGGCGCCCCCTCTCCACCAATGAGTATTCCTCATTTCGCCAGCATGATAGCGGCGGGATTTCAGGCGAGCTTGATCGTTCAAGCACATGGGACCTGAGCCGGGGGAATGATCGACAGCGCCAGGAATCCGCCTCCACCAACATCGCGCGGGACTCCGTCGGTTCGCTCGCAAGGTCGCCTGCGCGCGCCTTGTATATTAGAAATCTTTTCTACGATCATATGGTTTATTTGGCATCGATCGGAATGGTCATCCAGATGCTTGCCGCATATAGTCTATTAAATTGGTAGATTATAACGCTGCCCACGCTGAATACACTCAGCAAGGCAGATTTTAGTGGGTGAGCACAATGGCAAAACAGGTGATAGAATATGCCGGCGTGCCGGTGGGAATCGTCGTTCCGGACAGGGACCTGCTGAAGTTCATCGCCGTCAAGTTTCATGTGCATGATCTTGATGGCCAGCACTTTGCCTCCGCCTCCGACGTGCAGCGGGCAATTCACAAGCTGATCTCGGCATCTGGCAACCGCGTCGATCGCGCCGCTTGATCGGAGGCATATTATGGGCCGGCTACGCCACTTCTTCCGTCTCTCCGCCCAGCGCGATGATCTTGAAACGAGGCTGCTTGCTCAAGAGTATCGTTTCCTGCTTCTGGACGATCATTTCGACGACGGCATCGACAGGGAACTGCAATCGAGATGCGACGAGCTCTCCGCTGAGATCTCGTCGCGCCGCTACCGGCATCACCGTTGACAGACGATCTTCAGCCTCATCATCGACACCAAAGCATTATGCGTTCAACCAGGAATATAACGAATGTCAGACGGATTTTTCGCCAAAAGAGCCCTCGTGTTGCGAACCACATTGAGAGCAGCAATTCTCGCTGCCGTCCTTCCGTTTGCCTTCCAGAATGTGGCCCTTGCGGACCAGAAGGTGCTTCTGTCCTATGAGGCCACGCCTTCCGCAGGGTTTCATCTGCCGCGGCTCGCCCAGGCCAGCTATGATGACCGGGCAGCCTTCTCGGCCGAAGTGTTGAAAGACATCGTACCGAAGATCGCAGCGGCCAATGGTATCGATCCCGTGACCCTGGAGACGGAGGTAACGCCCGGTGGGTATCTCCTGAAAACCAACGCCTCGCTTCAGACCGAGGGAACGCTTGATGATGCCGTGGCTGATCGCCTGGCCGGCTCTCTTGGCTATATTTTCCGCCAGTATAGCGTCCTCGTCTCCAACCTGGACGACACAGCGGGCAGCACCGGCTTTGTTGTCGTTCGGTTCCCCAAGGACAGCCTCAACGCCACCGTCGCGCAGAAATTCTTCGAGACGGCCGAGGCAACCAGAAAAGGCCTCGGCGGTGGCTACACGGCCTTCGGGGACGAGCAAATCTTCCTCAACGTCACGAATTCCGAGGGAAAACCCTATAGCGGTCTCGACGACACGACCTTCCTTGACGGCTTGAAGCAAGCTGCCGCATCGTTTGGCGCACCAGCACCGGAAGTATCCGCTTCCGGCAAGGCTACGGCACGCTTTATCGGAAATGATTGGGACAAGTCCAAAGAAGGCGAGGACTATGTCAGCCGGCTCGGCGGGCCTAATTCCGAACTGGTGAAAAAGCTCGACGAGATCGGCAAGGAGTACGCATCCCTCGTCGCCAAGACAGCCGAAAGCAAGGGCTGGAACAAGGGTGAATGAAGGCTCGCACCCGGCACGAAAGCGTGAGCTGGGTTCAGCGAAAACACGCGATCCAATAATATAGTCAATATTCGAAGGCCCCACCCATGTCCGTTACAGCTCAGCCACTCGCTCTTGATCACGCTGTCATTGGCGTTCTCGACCAGCTCGATTCCGCGGCGGCGGTTTACCGCAAGCTTGGCTTCAAACTAACCCCTCGGGGCTATCACACGCTCGGCTCCATCAACCATCTTGCCGTGTTCGGCGAAAACTATCTCGAGCTTCTGGGATTTCCGCCGGGGGATGAGAAGAAACGAAGCGATCTCTGGTCCTATCCGGCCGGCCTGAACGGTCTTGCCTTTCGCACCACCGATGCCACCACCTTGCAGGGCGAACTGGCCGCTGCCGGCAAACCAGTGACCGACTGGAAGGACTTCTCCCGCCCCGTTGACGTCGATGGCGTACAGAAACCGGCCAGTTTCCGGACCTTCCAACTTGGCCAGGACGCGATTTCCAATGGCCGCTTCTTCTTTTGTCAGCACAATACGCCGGAGCTGGTGTGGCGCCCTGTCGATCAGGACCACCCGAACAGCACTTTGGATATCAGCGACGTCTTCATCGTCAGCCGTAAGCCTCAAACGATTACCGAACTCTTCGACGGGTTCCCGGTGGCGGCCACGCCCCGGATCGACAAGGATGGTATCGTCATCCAAGCCGGCGCTGTCTCGGTCCACATCATATCCGAGGACGATGCAGTCGCCCGTTTCGGATCAGCCATTCCGCAGAGCTTTGAGGGCAACGAGAGAAAGATCGCTCTCGGACTGAAAGTCCGCTCGCTCAAGACCGCGGCGGATGCCCTCGCGCTCGGCGGTTTTTCGCCTCTCGCCTTCGAAGGCGGCTTGCTCGTCGATGCCGTCGCCGCCAATGGCGTCGCGCTTTGGTTCAGGGAATAGCAAGGGCTCACACCGACATCATGCAGCTCGAGTCACGTCCCGCCAGGACGATTGGCTCGATCTGCGGTTCGACCACTAACAGGAGCATCGCCCAGAATCGAAAAAGCCTGCCGCGGGAGGAGGTGCGGCAGGCTTTTCGAAAAGAACCGAACAGCGACTGGGAGGAGGAGTGCCGCTGTTCCTACAGACGTCCCTGGGAGGAGGAGTGGGCCGTCTGAAATTCGAAGCTCTGCGGGAGGAGGTGCATCGCTTCGATGGTTTGAACATACTCCGAATATAAATCATTGCTATGCCTTATGCTGCACTGCAGCTATGCAAGAAATACATGTCGGAAAGAATTCGCGATGGAGCGCCCGCCCGACAGGCTTCAGCCATGGGCAACCGACGCAAAAACGCCCGCGTCATGCGCGGGCGTCGGGCCGTCTTGGAGGCTATAAGTCCGTGCGGTCAGCGCGCGACCGATGCGCGGACAACGCTGCGGATGTCGGCGCGGTCGATGCCGAGGTCCTGCAGTTCGCGGCTGGACATGCGGCCGAGTTCGTTAACGGTCTGACGGAACTTGCGCCAGTTATTGAAAGAGCGTGCTACGTTCATGATAATCCCCTTTCCTCAGGGCTGATGACGTCAGCAACCTTGCTCGGCTCCGGCGTCGTTTCGATGATTGGAATATAGGCGTTTCAATCGGTTTAAAACAGTGCCAATCCTTCATCCCACCTATGCGTTCGGCGCATTGGTTCAGCGCATTCCATAGAGGATGACCGTTTTTTAGGCCATGAGAGGATCGAAACTATTGGCGAATCGGCATCCGGTAGCCGCTTATCGCCATCGGGACGACGACACCGCCACACGCCCGTGGACCTTACGCGACGAAGGTCGATTTCATGTTGCATCGCGGCAAAAATGCGGACTATAAGCGACGCACTCACCACGGACCCGGTGAAACTCCGGGTGGCTCTTCTGGCCGCCGATCCGCCAGATAACGCAAAACCTGCATGTCATCCAAACAACCGCTCCACAGGGCGTGTTCGTCATGCTTTGCGAGAATTCATTCTATGCCGCTTTCATCCATCCGTCGGGATTGGTCTGCCAATCCCATGCGCGAAATGCTCGCTGGAGCTGTCGCGACATTCGCGCTGATCCCCGAGGTCATCGCCTTTTCCTTCGTTGCGGGTGTCGATCCGCAGGTCGGCCTGTTCGCCTCATTCGTCATCGGCATCGTCATCGCCTTTACGGGCGGTCGCCCCGCGATGATTTCGGCGGCGGCCGGATCCGTCGCGCTCGTTGCCGCCCCCCTGGTCCACGCGCACGGACTGCCTTACCTCTTCGCCGCCGGATTGCTGGCGGGCCTTTTTCAGATCCTGTTCGGACTCCTGCGTCTGGGCGTCCTCATGCGCTTCGTTTCAAAGTCAGTCCGCACCGGTTTCGTCAACGCGCTGGCGATCCTGATCTTCGCCGCCCAACTTCCGCATATCATCGGGGGAGACTGGATCGCCTACGCCATGCTGGCCGCCGGCCTTGCCATCATCTACCTGGTTCCGAAGATCACGACGGCGATCCCGTCGCCGTTGATCTGCATTCTCATTCTGACCATCGCCTCGATAGGCTTCCAGCTTCCGGTCATGACCATTGCTGATCTCGGAAAACTGCCGGACTCTCTTCCGGTCTTTGGCTGGCCCGCAGTTCCGTTGACCTTGGAAACGCTGAGGATCATCGCTGGCCCAGCGGTTGCCATCGCCATGGTCGGCCTGCTCGAATCCATGATGACAGCCAGCGTCGTCGACGATCTCACCGACACTCCGAGTTCGAAGAACAGGGAATGTACGGGCCTTGGCATCGCGAATGCCGCCGCGAGCCTGTTCGGCGGGATCGCCGGCTGCGGCATGATCGGCCAGACCGTCAGCAATGTGAAATACGGCGGACGCGGACGTCTTTCTACGCTCTTCGCAGGTACCTTCCTGCTGGTTCTGATGGTCCTGTTGAAGCCCTGGGTGTCTCAGGTTCCAGTGGCGGCACTCGTGGCCATCATGGTGATGGTGTCGATCGACACTTTCGACTGGTCGTCATTGCGCGCAGTTGTCATTCATCCCAAAATGTCGAGCGCGGTCATGGTCGCAACCGTTCTCGTTACGGTGTTCAGCGCCAATCTGGCGCTGGGCGTAACCGTGGGTGTCCTCTTGAGCGGCGTTTTCTTCACCTTCAAGGTCGCCCGTCTAATGCGGGTGGAAACCGAGACGGATGCCTCGGCCGATCGTTTGACATATCGCGTCTCGGGCCAGGTCTTTTTCGCATCCGCCGATGTCTTCGTCGAGGCCTTCGATATTCAGGATGCGAGCGATAGGACGGTCCTCATCGACGTCTCGCAAGCGCACTTCTGGGATATTACCGCTGTCGCGGCCCTCGAGAAAGTGGTGCAGCGGTTCAAGGCGCATGGCATTCCGGTGGATGTCGTGGGCCTCAACCAGGCCAGTTCAACGCTCATCGGAAGCCTTGACGGGTCGATGACGCTGAAAGAGACCTGATTGAGATCGGCGATCGCCAGTTTCGAGACCCTGAGCCGGAGCCGCCGCGTCGTGGCATCATAGCTTGGCCGCCTTGATGAAACGCGGATCGAAAGTCTTGCCATAGGGCACGTCCGCATCGGCCAATTCCGGGTCGAGCGTCTTCAGGACGCTCATCATCGACTTGTAGCCTTCCTCGCTGATCATGCCGTCAGGCGAGTACATTTCCTTCGAGTTCTTGAAGGCCTGTATGTAAAGATCGCGGTTTCCGAGCAGGTATTCTTCGGGCACGGTGTCCGCCACCTCTTCCGGCTTCGCCTGCTCGATCCATTTCAAGGCCTTCAAAAAGGCATTGGTCACCCGCTGCGTCGTCACCGGATTGGCCTCGGCGAAACTGCGCTGGATATAGACCGTTGCCGCCGGGTTCGGGCCGCCGAACAGCGCACGCGTTCCGGCTTCGGTTCGTGTGTCGATCAGGACGGAAACCTGATCCTCATATTGAAGCTGGGCGATCACCGGATCGAGATGCGACAGGCCGTCGACCTCGCCATTCTTGATCGCCGCGACGGCGCTTGCGCCGCCGCCTATGCCGATCAATGCGACATCGGTGGGCGCCAGTCCGTTCTTTTGCAGGGCATATTGCAGCATCAGCGCCGTCGACGAACCGGGCGCCGTGACACCGATCTTCCGTCCCTTGAGGTCGGCCACGGACTTGATCTCACCCGCGAGCTCCTTGCGCACGGCAATCACGATCCCGGGGAACCGGCCCAGGCCGCAAATGGCGACGATATCCTGCCCCTTGTTCTGCATGCGGATCGTATGCTCATAGGCGCCGGCGACGACATCGACCGAACCGCCGATCAGCGCCTGCAGCGATTTCGCGCCCCCGGCAAAATCGTTGATCGTGACGTTCAACCCCTCTTCCTTGAAGAAGCCCTTCTTTTCGGCAATGGTCAGCGGCAGGTAATAGAGCAGCGGCTTGCCGCCGACGGCGAGCGTCAGATCCGGCTTTTCCGGCTTCGCATCATCGGCGATCGCCGGTCCATTTACCGGAAGGAAGGCGGCAGCGCCGATGCTGGCTGTGCCGATCAAGAATGTCCTGCGTTCCATATTTTCCTCCACTCATCGAATTTGAAATCGTTTAATGCCGCCATCGCAGCATGTGCCGCTCGACCTTTGTCATCAGCCAGTCGACGATGAGGACGAAGGCCATCAGCACGAACATGCCGGCAAAGACGCCGGTCACGTCGAACACGCCTTCGGCCTGCTGGATGAGATAGCCAAGGCCCGCGGCCGAGCCCAGATATTCGCCGACAACCGCGCCGACGACGGCAAATCCCACCGAGGTATGAAGGCTCGAAAACATCCAGGACAAGGCCGAGGGAATATAGACGTGGCGCAGAAGCTGCCTCTCGTTCATGCCGAGCATGCGGGCATTGGCGAGCACGGTCGGGCTCACTTCCTTGACGCCTTGGTAGACGTTGAAAAAGACGATGAAGAAGACCAGCGTAACGCCGAGCGCCACCTTCGACCAGATGCCGAGGCCGAACCACAGAGCGAAGATCGGCGCGAGCACGACGCGCGGCAAGGCATTGGCGGCCTTCACATAGGGATCGAAAACGGCAGCGACCACGGGCCGGCGCGCAAACCAGAAACCAAAGGCCACCCCACCGATTGCGCCGATGAAAAATGCCAGCAGGGATTCCGACAGCGTTACCCAGAGATGATACCAGATAGATCCGTCGGCGAACCATTTCACGATCCGCGCGGCAACCTTGAGGGGATCGGCAAAGAAGAAGGCAGCGGTTCGCGGGTTGCCGAAAACATGCGTTGCCGTTGCGAGATACCACGCACCGACGATGACGATCGCCACCAGCAATTGGCAGGCCAGGAGCTTCGTTCTGGTCATTGGGCGGCCACGTTGGTCTGCTGATAGGCGGTCATGACTTCTTCTCGCAGCGCATGCCAGATGCCTTTGTGCAGTTCGGTAAAGGCCGGGTCGTGGCGAATTTCCGCGATATCGCGCGGCCGCGGGATCGAGACGCGGAAATCGCCGATGATCCGGGATTTCGGCCCTGCCGACATGATGACGATGCGATCCGCAAGGGCAATTGCCTCGTCGAGATCATGCGTGACGAACATCACCGCCTTCTTGTCCTCCGACCAAAGGTTCAGGAGCAGGTCGCCCATGATGAGGCGGGTCTGTGCGTCGAGCGGACCAAACGGTTCGTCCATCAGCAACAGCTTCGGATTGCGGATGAGCACCTGGGCCAATCCGACCCGCTTACGCTGACCGCCGGAGAGCATGCGCGGATAACGATCGGCAAAGCCGCCGAGACCAACTCGCTCGAGCCACTCCATCGCCGATTTGCGTGCTTCATTCGCTGACACACCGGACACTTCCAGGCCGATGGCGACGTTTTCAAGCACGGTCTTCCAGGGCATCAGCGAATCCTGCTGAAACAGGTAGCCGGCTTGCCTGTTCAACCCCTCCAGAGGACGCCCGAAAATCTCGACCGATCCGGATGCCGGCTCAAGCAGCCCTGCCGCGACGTTGAGAAGTGTGGACTTGCCGCAGCCGGTCGGCCCGACGATCGCCAGAAATTCGTCGCCCGCCACATCGAGATCGGTGTCGGCCACCGCGTCGAAGCGCTTGCCGCCGGCGATCCCGAAAGAAATCGACACATTATTCAGGCGAACAGCCCGAGGAGCCGCTGTTGTCACGGCTTCCGCCTTCGATTGAAATTTTTCCAACTCTCCCGAACCCATCATTCAACAAGCGACATCACAAAGGGCCTGACCCGTCAGAAAACAATCGAATGCGATCCAATCCACGTCATTGTCACCCGGAACACACAAACTCCGCCGGCTGGACTGGTCCTATGCCGCTGGATTGCGTTCATCGATGGAATGACATGAATTGGCCTGCCTCGCTGCCTCCTCCAAGCAGAGCTCCACCCAACCAATCTGGTATGAGCTAGCTTATTTTCCATAACATTTTCATTACGAAGCGGCCAGCGTGTTGATTGTCCCTTTATCTCAGGGGACCGTGATTGCCATCGACAAAAAACCGCTTCCGTGCAGATATTCCACGAACTCGGAGATCGGCACTATGGCCAGAATGAAGAGGGCATCCCGAGACGTCACCGACAGCGCGTGCGGAGAAAAAGCACGGCCTTGTCCCCAGTCCAGCTTTGAGAAAGCGGGCCAGAATAGCGGCGTGCGACGGGCATAGTCATCATATTGCTCGCCAAAGAGATGTGACAAATATTGCGCCTCCTGCTTTGCGGTATATCGAAACACTAGATAGGCCAGCAGCAAAAAGACCACCGCGGCAAGGAGGCTTCCGAACAGCAGGCCGACGCCCCCGATCGCTATGAGAGACGAAACATAGAGAGGATTACGGGTGACGGAATATGGCCCGTCGGTCACAAGTTCCGAGTTTTTTCGTCCTCCCACATAGATAATCGACCATATGCGCCCAATGATGCCGAGCATGATCAGCAGTATCCCGATCTGATCGAGAACACCCAGTACAAGGCTTCCGGCGGGAAATCCGGACCGTGTGAAGAGATGGAAGGTGATAAACGCTACAGCCAGAACCCAAAGCGCCCAGATCCGCCGCTTCTGCTTGAACGGGCGACTAGGCAATGTTGCCAAGGAGGTCATGTATGCTGCGACTCCGCAAGAATAATCATAATGTCGATATGGCTTCATAAAGAGCCAATAATTTGACATAATGATGTCAATAATGCGATATGATGTCATGAGAGAATTTCAAAGAACGCCCGTTGCCGAAGCTGTGACCAGACTCATCCTCGACCTATTCAGGGCCAGCAATGCGGCAGAGCGGCCTGGACACAGCGACTGGCTTCCACCTCTTCACACTGCGCTTAACGCGACGCCGTCAGAAATACGTGTCCAATAAGCGCGCCATTGGAGCGCCGGAGACTGCAAGCCGCCGACATGGTATCGCGGTCCATGGCCGTCAACTCCACGCTGAGCGGTTCGCCGATAGCGGCGTTGCCCAGGAAGAAGCTATCCCTTCGAGATATGTTGCGGAACGCGCCGTCGGGAAACCAGCTTTCGAAGGCTCGCGCGACGAAAGCCTGGAAGTGAGCGAAATAGAGCAGGCCGGCCCCATTAAATTCCTGGCCTGCGGCGGGCTGAAAACGAAAGTCCCGCAGGACATCCCAACCCGTCACCGGCATTCCGAGATGGGTCTCGCAACGACCGTTGCGGACATCCGATGCAATCCGGGCAAGCGTGTTTTCCAGCCGCATCGGAAAACAATGCGTGCCGGGCAACTCGACGCGGGCGATCGATACATTGTCGTTCTCGCGCGTCCGTCGGACAAAGGCCGAGAGGAGCTCGACATCGCCGATCGCCTCTCCGTCGACAAGAAGCCGGTGCCGAGAGGAGACCTGCGTTTTCGACACCGGTTCGAGCACAGACTGAATACTCAGCACCTGGTTGGGACGTGCCCGGTCGAGCTGCGCATTTGTCAGCGATGTCGCGCAGATCGCCGCATAGGTTTCGGCCCCGTCAGCGGTGCGAAAGTCCGCATCGTCCATGCCCATGCACCGTGCCAGCATCAGCCAGTGGCGATGGCCGAGTTCCTTCATCAGCCAGGTCTCGGAGAGGCCAAAGGGCGTCAGCTGCGGCATGCCAAGCAGAATATGCGGCTCGAGCGCCCGTTCCATCAGCGCGCGTCTGGAGGGCTGATGGAACATCTCGACGTTGCGGATCGCGAGGCTCATCCGTTCGCTGCCTGCTTGAGTACCGATGGGCCGTTGGCCAGCCGCTCCACCAGTTGACCCACCACATATTCCGCATCCTTTCCGACACTGAGGAAGCGGCCAGAGCCCCACGTCCAAAGCCAGGGCATGCCGAGGACATAGGTCCCGTCAGCGCTGGTGACGCCGCGGCGATGGACCGGATAGCCGGTGCCGTCGAAAATCGGCAAGCCGACAAAGGACCAGTCCGGCCGGAAACCCGTCGCCCAGATGACTGTGCCTATCCCTTCGGCCACAAGGTCGATTTCCGTCGGTTCGATCTCCGGCGTCCACAACGGAACATAAAGCGAGCCGGCCGGCGCATCGATGTTGTTTGTGGCTATGTGCTTGTCGATCAGCGCGTTGATGCCGTTATAGACTCGGTCGGCGCAGTCGAGATTGGCTCTGAGGTTCGTCTCGAACAGCATCTTGCCATTCGAGACGCCGGACATCCGGCCGTAAAGCGCCATGCCTTCCAGCGCGAATTTCCGCAGGTCGATATCCCGGCCGCCATCCCTGCCCGTCAGGTAATGGTTGGTATCATGCTTCTTCTTGCGCATGCCGTCATGTTCGACCGTTATGTCATACTGGCCGATATCGGAAAGCCAGTCGACCACGTCGCGCCCCCGATAGAAGCGCGCGCAACGCGGTGCATTGCCGGTCACCATATGCACCTTGCGGCCGGCCAGATGCAGGTCCTCGGCAATCTGGCAACCGGACTGTCCCGAGCCGACGACAATGACCGCGCCCTCAGGCAGTTGATCGGAATTGCGGTAGTCGGCGGTATGAAGCTGCATGATGCCATCCGGCAGCCGCTCGGCGGCGCGCGGTATGGCCGGATCGCTATAGAGACTGGTGGCGAGGATCACGCTGTCGGCGGTTACCGGTCCGGCTGAGGTTTCGACCCTGTAGAGATCGCCAGCCCTTTCGAGCGCAGTCACCGCAGTATGTTCAAAGACCGGCGCGTCGACCTTGCGAATAAAGCGATCGACATAGCCGATGATCTCGTCCTTGACCATGAAGCCATGCGGATCGCTGCCGTCATAGGGATGATCCGGCAACTGGCACTGCCAATTGGGTGTGACCAGGCAGAAGGCATCCCAGCGCTGTTCCCGCCATTTGTGCGCCATGGTCTTCTTTTCAAATACGACATGATCGATGCCGTGCTCTTTCAGGTAATGGCTTGCCGAAAGGCCGGCCTGGCCGCCGCCGATGACGACGGCACTGTAATGAGGCTCCAAAGTGGGCATGGCTTTTCCTTTTAGAAAATGAAGGTTTCGCAGCGGATGCGGGCATTCGCGTCAGGCAGATAGGCGCCAGCCGCGTGCTCGATGCGCGCGAGCTGGCCGCGCGCCAAGGAACAGGGATAGCCATACTTTGCCTCGACCCGGTCACTGGCGATCGTCAGCGCCTTGCGGCTGCGGTCGAGAAAATCGGCAACGGAATAGCTCTCGCCCTCGGCCAGGAAGTCGCAAATGACCAGCGACGGCGAGTAACATTCCTCGCGGCGGCCGTCGGGCCAGGTAATGACAAAACGCATCTCAGGCATGAACAGCCTCCAGCAGACCTTGATAGACGGGTAGGTGCGCGGCGGCGACGCGGCCCCAACTGTGTCGCGCCGCGACCTCATGCCCACGCTTGCCGAGCGCCGCGTGAACGGCGGGCATCAGCGACACGGCCATGGCATCGGCAATGGACGCGGGCTTGGCCGGATCGCACCAGACGACATCGTCCTCGCCGAGATATTCGTCGAAGGGAGCGATCGACGAGACGACCACAGGCACCCCGCTTGCCATGGCTTCGAGAACGACGAGCCCGAAACCCTCCTTTAGGGACGGGAACACCAGCGTACTGGCGAGACGATAGAGCGAGGGCATATCCTCGTCCGCGACGGTGCCGACCACATGAACGAAATTCGCCTCGTTGCCCATGGCGGCAAGGGCTTGCTGGAAGCGGCCGTGATAGCCGCGATGATCGAGCAGCGACGCGCCGCCGGCGATGACGAGCTGTGCATCGGCATGCAGGACGCGCACCTGACGGAATGCCTCGAGAATGGCGATCGTGTTCTTGCGCGCCTCGACGCCGCCGACCGCAAGAAAGATCGGCCCGTCCCGCAATCCGAGCCTCCGGCGCAACGCGTCGATCCTCTCTGCGGACACCTGGGCGAAACGCCCGATGTCGACGCCGTTTCCAACATTTGTCGCAAGGATTGAACGGTCATTGCGCAGGGCCTTTTGCCAGGTCGCGCTAACGCAAAAGTGCGCGTCGGCAAGATCGATCGAACGATCCTGTAACGCCATAAGGCGCGGATCGGAAAAGCTGTCGATGTGATGCACCGTGCGGGCAAAACGTGAGATCAATCCGCCTGCCTTGAGGGTTGCCAGCGCATTGCCGGAGATGCCGTCATGGGCATGGTAGACATCGAAGGATCGGGCAGCCGGATTTTCGAAATGCCGCACATAGTCGGCGATCCGCTGCTCGACCATATCGGTCATGTCGGATAGTGCGGCCTCGACCGGAACGCAGAGCGTTTTGCAGGACGGCGTACGGAAAAACCCATTGCCTGTCGCATCCGGCGCATGCAGCACGACTTCGTGGCCAAGACCAGTCAGCGCTTCGGCAAGCGACATCGAATGGACCACGCCGCCGCGCGGATTGGTGGAATGGGTCAGCATGGCGATGCGCAAGGTCCGGCTCATGCGGGTACTCCCACGCGACCGAGTTGGAGCAACGGTTCAGCCGCGTGATCTCGCACGACGGCGCGTGTGTCCCTGTCGACGATCGCCACTTCGCTTCCCGCCTTCACCCCGCCAATGGCGGCAGCAACAATGCCGCGCGCGGTGAACCGTTCGATGACGGCATCGGCCTTGTCAGGCGCCACCGACACCAGATAGCCATAGCTCGGGAAGGTGACAAGCCAGCGGTCGAGGCTCACGCCCGCCGGCAAGGGAATAGCCTTAACATCGATGTCGATCCCGACCCCGGAGCATTCCGCCAGCATGATCGCGGTGCCGATAATGCCGCCCTGGCTGATATCCTTGGCCGCCAGCGCCAACCCAGCCCCGGCGATCTCCGGCAGGATTTCCAAGTCGCCGCGCAGCCGCGCCGCGGGCGCCCCGATGGCCGCCTGGAAATTGTTGAACGGCTCGCGGTAAGCGCCGCGATGGTCGACGGCCGCCACCAGTACATCACCCGGCTTCGCGTCGAAACTGGTCAGCAGCTTTCCAGCCCGGCCGAGGATGGCAACGGACAGCTGGCTCCGGTCGGTCCTGATATTGGTGTGGCCACCGACAATCGGCACGCCGTATATACTGGCCGCGGCGCGCATGCCTTCGAGCACGGGTTTTGCGCCCGCTTCTCCATTGGCCCAGACCGCGTCGACGACAGCGATCGGCCAACCGCCCATGGCAGCGATATCGGAAATATTGACCATCACGCCGCACCAGCCGGCAAACCAGGGGTCAGTGGCGACAAACTCATTGATGAAGCCTTCGATGGCGAACAACAGATAGCCGTCGCCATCGGCGATCGCGGCGCAATCATCGCCAACGGCCACAGGCTGGCCGGCAAGCCCGAGGCTCGATGCCGCAAAGCCGATATCTTGCTTGGCTGCTATGCCCGAAGTCGCGGCCAGCCGCGCGGCAAGAGCGGCGATGTCGAGTTCTCCGCTCATTACGCCGCCCTCTTCGGCAGCGCGACAAAGCCGGTCTCCGGCGTGCGGCAAGGCGGATAGTAGGAAAGATCGGCCTTCATCCGCAGATGCGGTTTGCCGTGGATTTCGAATTCGTCCAGCACCTCCCAGTGCAGCCGGCGAAACAGAAGACCGTTCTGGCTTTGCACATTGGCGAGAAATGTGTGGCAGCCAAAGGCATTGGCGGAGGAAACCGCGAGCTTGATCAGCGTCGTGCCCAGCGCGCCGATCGCCCGGAAATCAGAGTGAACGGCGAGCCGCGAACCCCACCAGAGACCGGGTTCCTCCTCATGGATGCGGACCGTGCCTACCACGCGGTCGGCCGCGACACCCATCATCGACAGGGCGACGATGGGGATCGCGTACTCGTCGATGCCGTCGCGGTCATCCTCCTTGAATATCCCCTGCTCTTTGCAGAAAACGTCGCGGCGAAGCGCATGGGCCTCACGGCGCTCCCAGGCCGATGTGGTGAATTTCACCATGTATTCGCTGGCGTTGAACGCTGAGAACGGTTCGAAAATCATGGCGTCAACGTCCTCTCATAGGTGGAAAGGGCCGAGCAAGCGCCGCATTTGCCGCAACCGGCCTTGATGTCGACGGCCTTCAGACCGCTTGTGACCAGCATCCGAGAGAGAGGGCCGAGGATGGAATGCATGAATTCCGGCTTCGGCGCGGGATGGCTTTCGAGCGGCGTGCCGGAGATCGGCACGAAGGGCACGACGAAGGGATAAACGCCGATTGCGATCAACTCTTCGCAAATCCCGAGGATCGCGTCGCTCGTGTCGCCGAGCCCGGCGAGGATATAGGTCGAGACCTGACCGCGTCCGAAAACCTCGACAGCCGCCTTGAAGGAACGCATGTATTTCTCGATCCCGACCTGCGCCTTGCCCGGCATGATGCGGGCGCGGATCTCGGGGGTCACCACTTCGAGATGCATGCCGAGCGCATCGACGCCGGCATCCTTCATGCGCTGGAACCAGATATCGTCCTCCGGCGGCTCGCACTGGGCCTGGATCGGCAGGTCGACGGCCGCCTTGATGGCGCGGGCGCTTTCGGCGAGCACGGCAGCGCCGCGATCGTCGCCCCTCGGCGTTCCGGTCGTCATCACCATATGCTTGACGCCATCCAGCTCGACCGCGGCTTTCGCCACTTCGGCCAGTTGCGCCGGCGTTTTGTGAGCGATCGTCCTTCCTGCCGCCAGCGACTGGCCGATGGCACAGAATTGACAGGTCTTGGTGCGGCTCTGGTAGCGGATGCAGGTTTGCAGCACGGTTGTCGCCAGCACGTCCTTGCCGTGCAGGACTGCGATCTGCGAATAGGGAATGCCCTCCGCGGTCGAGCGCTCATAAAACCTTGGGCGGAGCGGAAAGGACACTTCGCCGATGACGGTGCCATCGCGGCTGATTCGGCTCTTGCCCGTCTCGTCCGGCTTCTCGACCAGATAGGGGCTTTCGAAAGCCGGCGCCGTGTGCACCGGTACCATGACGGTCATGCCGTCGATGGTCAGCGCCTTGTGGTCGGACGGTCCCGCTCCGCCGCGCCGGCTTTCCTGGCCGGCCTTGGGATCAACCAGCCGGGCTCCGAAGGACTGCAATTCGTTGATCAGCGTTTCCGTCGAAAGGCGCATCCTGTTCTCCATCGCTCATGTCGGTTGTCAATGTTTCGCCGGAAAAGGCGGCGGGTATGGTCGATGTCCTCATCGGCGCGGCCGGCCGCGCATCCATGACGAGGTGCAGCAACTCGGGCCGGGCATAATGGCCGACCGAATCCATCATGCGCTTGCGCTTGAGAATGAGGCTCATGTCGAGATCGGCGACGAGGATGCCCTCGCCTTCGGTGAGCGGCGGCACGAGATGCTTGCCTTCGGGGGAAATGATCGCTGTCATGCAGCCGCCCCGCAGCGCCTTTTGCAGGCCCGTATCCGGTGTAATCGAGACGATCTGATCATCCGTCAGCCATCCCGTGGCATTGACGACGAAGCAGCCGCTTTCCAGCGCGTGATGGCGGATCGTCACCTCCATCTGATCGGCAAAGATCGGCCCGACCATGGAGCCCGGAAACTGGGCAATGTGGATTTCCTCGTGCTGCGCCATCAGCGCATAGCGGGCAAGCGGATTGTAATGTTCCCAGCAGGCCAGCGCGCCGATGCGCCCAATGGTGCTGTCGACGACTTTCAGGCCCGAGGCATCGCCCTGGCCCCAGATCATCCGCTCGTGGAAGGTCGGGGTGATCTTGCGCCGCTTCAGGATCAGACCGCCATCGGCATCGAAAAGCAGTTGCGTATTGTAGAGCGTGCCATGGTCGCGCTCGTTGACGCCGAGCGCCACGACGATGCCATGTTCGCGGGCTGCGGCCGCTACGCTTCTTGTGGTGGCACTCGGCACCACAACCGCCTCTTCGTAGAGCCGCAGGTGCTCTTTGCCTGACAACACGGGCGGCAACACGAACGAGAAATAAGGATACCACGGCACAAAGGTCTCGGGAAAAACCACGAGTTCCGCGCCTTTGGCGGATGCCTGGGCGATCGCCTCGATCACGCGTGCCACTGTCTTTTCTCGCGATGTCAGATCCGGCGCAATCTGGACGGCTGCGACCCGGACGGTCGACTTTTTCTGCATGGCGAACTCCTTTGCGCATGTTTGACGGGAGGCGGCACTTGCGCCGCCTCCCTGCCCGGTCAGAGCGTCCACGTATCGAGGATGAAGGCGCCATCACGGCGGTGGATGAGGATCAGATCAAGCACGTCGAGCGGGCTGATCGGGGTGATCCCCGGGATGAGCGCTTGCTCGCCATGGCCATAGAGCGCCTGAAGCGCGAAACGGCAGGCATAGACCTTCCCGCCCTCCTCCATGAAACCCTTGATCTGGTTGTTGAAATTGAGATGGCCCGGAAAGGCTTCGCTGCCGAGTTTGGGGAACCCGCGCTGCACGCCGAGCGTCACGCCCGGACCGTAGAGCAGCACGGCTGTTTCGAAGCCCTTGCGCTTCAGCCGTTTGGCCTGCAGCAGGTTGACGAGGCCGATCGATCCCTCGAAGGCAACCGTGTGAAAGGTGATGAGGGCCTTGTCGCCGGCCTTGGCCTGGACGTCCTCAAAGACTTTTTCCTCATAATCAACGAAGAAATCGCCATCGGCATGGGCTGGTGTTGTCACTGCGGGCATTGCTGGCTCCTGTTTTTGTCCCGATTTCGGTGTGGGGTACAAACAGGATGTTGCAATCACCATGCCAAGTTGATGCTGCACAAATTACAGTCAAAATCTCCATTGATTCATTCAATAATGCATTCAATTTTCAAATCGTAGCTCGAGTCAGCATAACGAGCAGGCAATTGCCCGGGCAAAAATCATGCAACATTGCACGATATGAAAGCATTCAATATGCATTCAATTTAACGGAGTCTGGTCATTTTTATGCTGACAAACCTCAAGATCCGCATGGCGCGGAGAAATTGCTGATGACAACGAAAATACGCAACAATATACAGTCAATATAAAAAGAGCATGGATTCGAAGCGCAATGAGAGACTGGCTTCCCGACCTGAGCCTGAGCAGTGGCCCACGCTATGCGGCGATCGCGGATATCATCGAAATGGACCTGAAAAGCGGGCGGCTGGTCATCGGCGACAGGTTGCCGCCGCAACGCGAGTTGGCCAAGCGCCTCTCCATCGATTTCACCACGGTCGCCCGTGGTTATATCGAAGCCAGAAAGCGTGGACTGGTGGATACGCAAGTGGGCCGCGGCACATTCGTCACCGGCGGCCAGGACAAGGACCGGCGCGGCTTCACCTCGGCCTTGGCGCCCGATCCACGCCGGACATCGATTGTCGATTTCTCGATGAACATGCCGCCGGAGACCGACGATCCCGAGCTGATTGCCCGTATGCAGGAGGGACTTTCCGCCGTTGCCGCCAACATGATCCCGCTGCTGCGCTATCAGGGCTTTGGCGGCTCCAGCATGGACAAGGATGCCGCCGCCGCTTGGCTGAGCCGGCGCGGCCTCGTGCCATCACAGGAGCGGATCTTCGTTACGCCGGGCGCTCATCCCGCCTTACTTGCCATCCTTGGAACATTGGCCAAGCCCGGCGAAACAATTCTGTCCGAGAACATCACCTACCCCGGCATACGCTCGATATCGGCTCAATTGCGGCTCAATCTATCGGGCCTGCCAATGGACGCGCACGGCATCCTGCCCGATGCCCTGGCTGACGCCTGCCGACGGCTTGGACCAAAGGCGCTCTATCTCAACCCGACCCTGCAGAATCCGACGACAGTCACAATTCCCGAAAAGCGGCGCGAGGAAATCTGCGCCATAGCCCGCAAGTATCATGTGCCGATCGTCGAGGATGACGCCTATGGCTTTATTCCGCTGCACGCGCCGCCGCCGCTGGCGACAATGGCGCCGGACCTCACCTGGCATATCGGCGGATTGGCAAAATGCATCGGCGCAGGGTTGCGCCTGGCCTATGTCGTGGCACCCGACACCAAAGCCGCCTGGCCATTCGCAAGCGCCATGCGCGCCAACAATGTCATGGCCTCACCGCTGATGGCGGCACTTGCGACACGCTGGATCGACGACGGCACCGCAGACACAATCCTGCGCTTCATTCGTACGGAAGCCGCCGCCCGGCAGACCCTCGTCGCGTCCCTCCTGCCCCCCGGCAGTTTCGAGGCCGATCCGTTGAGCTTCAACATATGGCTGCCGCTGACCAATGGATGGACTCGCTCCACGTTCGGCAGCCACATGAACGCCGCCGGCCTCGGTGTCGTTGCCAGCGACGCATTCACGGTCGAAGGCCCGGCCCCGGAAGCCGTCCGCATCTGCCTCGGCGGCCCGATCGGCCGCGAAAAGCTGCGCAGTGCCATCGAATTCATGGCACATGCGCTTGAAGGGCCGCCCGAGATGACGGGATCGTTTTTCTAGCCCGCCCACACACCCGATTTCGAAAGCGAATTGCGCCGCCCCTGTTGGCGGCCGGATGCGTCATTATGTCGAGTAGACATTCACTCCGTTAAGGCGCACCTATATTGAATGCAATCAATAATGACATTGAATGCATTCATTTCAACAGGAGTTATCGAGATGTCCGCCGACCTGGAATGGCCGCCGCTTTCACCCTTGCAGACCGGGTTGCGTGGGCGCTGCCCCCGTTGCGGCCAGGGTCATCTGTTCAACGGATTTCTGACCATCGCGAGGGAATGCGAGGTCTGCGGGCTGGATTATTCCTTCGCCGATCCCGCCGATGGGCCGGCCTTCTTCGTCATCTGTTTTGCCTGTGTGCCGAGCGTGTTTCTCGCCGTCTGGCTCGAGGTCCAGTACAGCGCGCCGATCTGGGTGCATGCCCTGGTGACTTTACCTTTCATGCTCGCGACATGTATTCCGCCCCTGAGACCGCTCAAAGGCTGGCTCGTGGCCAGCCAGTTCTTCTACAAGGCCGAGGAGGGCCGGGTCGTCAGATCTCAATAGATGCCAAGCAGGAATAGCATTGGCATCATCCGCCGATGGCACCAGCACTCCATGAGCATCGAGAAGGCTGGGCTCAAACCGTTGCCAGCATCCCGCCATCCACATGGTAGGCCGAACCGACACTATAGGATGCGCGGGGAGAGCAGATGAAGACGCAGAAGTCCGCGAGCTCTTCGACCGAGCCGAAACGACGGATATCCGCGTGTTCGTCCGCAACGCTCTGCAGATAGCCCTCCCAGCCGTCTCCTGCCAGCTCCCGAGCCGTCTTCTCCCAGTCGGGCGTACGGATAAGGCCGGGATTGACGACATTCACGCGGATATTGCGCTTGATCATCTCGACCGACAGGCACTTGCCGAACATCAGAAGTGCTGCTTTCGTGACGTTGTAAATCGGCTCGTACCAGAGCGGCTGCACCGCGCAGATGGATGCGTTCATGAGCATCGCGCCGCCGCCCTTGGCTTCCATTTGGTCGGCAAGTGCCCTGCTCAGGCGTACCGCCGCCATAAGGTGCAAATCCCAATAGGACTGCCACTTCTCGTCAGGCGCATTTGCAACGGTCTCGTTCGAGCCGGTGCCGGCGTTCGAAACGAAGATGTCCGCGCCACCAAGCTTTGCCGCAGCATCCACGATCGCCTGGCAACCCTCAGCCGAGGACACATCGGAAGCGACGGCGCGGGCCGTGACGCCGAATTCGCTTGCGATGCTTGCCGCAGCCGCTTCGACCTCGGCGGCCGTGCGCGCCGTGATCACGACATGACAACCCTCGCGCGCGAAAGCCCTGGCGATCCCAAGGCCAATGCCCTTGGAACCACCGGTGATGACTGCAACTTTATCCTTGAGATGAAGGTCCATTTACTCTCCCACTTTCCAGCAACGGCGCTACGGTATTTGATACCGCGCAATCGAAATTCCGAGAGGCAAGGAGATCGCCATGGCGACGAAATGCCCTACCGTGCCCATTCTGCCATAAGGAGCCGCTCCGCCAATCTCTTTTTTCCGCCGTCTACCTCGTGAGCCTCATTAGCCGGCTAGGAAGGCGACATCCCTCTAAATCCGTCGGCAGGAATTGCCGGGGACAAATTTCGGGGTCAGCACGAAATCCTGTGGCGGCTCGACGGCGCCTTGCGGGTTGGTGATCCGGTGCATGAGGCGTCGGGCGATGATGCCGCCGAGCGCCAGCGTGTCCTGAACCACCATGGTGATGCGCGGCGTGATGACGGAGCTCCACTGCACATTGTCGATCATGGCAAGCGAGATGTCTTCGGGACAACGGAAGCCCAGCTCCTGCATGGCTTGCAGCGCGGAGAGCGCCACCGCGTTGTTGGCCCCGAGGATCGCGGTCGGGCGCTCGGGCTGGATGAGCAGACGCATCGCCGCCTCATAGCCGGCGGTACGGGTGAACTGTCCATCAACGACGAAATTCGGATTCACCTCAATACCGGCATTCGCCATCGTATCCATGAAACCGCGATAGCGTTCGGTCGCCGTGTGCATATGGCTTGGGCCGGCAATGAAGGCGATACGCCGGTGGCCAAGTTGCAGGAGATGTTCGGTGAGCATCGCCCCGGCGAGGTGGTTGTCGGAGCCAACGAAGTCACGCTCGATGCCGGCAACCTTCTGGTCGAAACAGACGATGGGAATGTTCAGCCCGCCGATGAAGTCGACATAGTCCTGATCATGCCCCGACGGAGCAAGCGCCAGGCCTGCCATCTTGAGGCCGATCAAATGTTCGACCATCGCCTTTTCGCGCTCCGTCTTGCCGGAGGAGTCGGTCACGAGCACGAAATGGCCGTGGTCGAGCGCGTAGTTCTCCAGTTCGCGCCGGATGTCGCCGAAAAACGGGTTGCCGACATTGCCGACGACGAAGCCGACCATGCGGCTGCGTCCGCGCGCCAGGCTCTGCGCCAGCGGATCCGCAACGAAGCCGACCGCCGCAACCGCGTGGCGGATTTTCTCAAGAGTCTTCTGGCTGACGCGAGCCGGATTGCTCAGGGCCAGTGAGACCGTCGACACCGATACGTCTGCGAGTTTGGCAACATCGCGAATTGTGGCCATCAGATTTTCGAACCGTTTCTATCGCTTTCCGCCTATCCAGCGAAGGCACATTCTCATGCAACCTTTCGTCACATATCTAACATCTATAGGAATTCAAGCAATATGCCGGGCGACGATTTCAACAGCGCGCTTGACATCCGGGATGAGAGAATCAATGATTAAATCGAACCGGTTCGATAGAGCTCAAAATCTTGGGAGGATAGCGTGAGCAACATAGCAACGATCAGTGGTGACCTTCATGCAGGCGACGGCAAGGCATGGTTTACGCATGACCGCTTCGGCATGTTCATCCATTTCGGACTCTATGCGCTCGGCGCGCGGCACGAATGGCTGAAGAACCGCGAGGAGTTCACCACCGATGCCTATCAGAAGTATTTCGATAATTTCGATCCGGACCTTTACGACGCCCGCGAATGGGCGCGCCGCGCCCGCGCCGCCGGCATGAAATATGTCGTGCTGACCGCGAAACACCATGAAGGCTTCTGCCTGTGGGACAGCAAGGTCACCGACTACAAGGTCACCAATACGCCCTACGGCAAGGATCTGATCAGGCCCTATGTCGAAGCCCTGCGGGCCGAGGGGCTCAAGGTCGGGTTCTATTATTCCTTGCTCGACTGGCACCACCCGGATTTCCCGATCGACGGACATCATCCGCAGCGCAATCACCCCGATGCGGCCAAGCTCAATGAGGGCCGCGACGTCTCTCGCTACGCCCAATATATGCGCGACCAGGTGACCGAGCTTTTGACCGAGTTCGGCACGATCGACGTGATTTGGTTCGACTTCAGCTATCCCCGCCGCGTGTACAAGGGGCTCCCCGGCAAGGGCCGCGCCGATTGGGAAAGCGATCGCCTGATCAAACTGGTGCGAGAACTGCAGCCCGATATCATCGTCGGCGACCGCCTCGACCTGCCGCGCGACGCGGATCACATGCCCGATCTGGTGACACCGGAACAATATACGCCGCGTGTTGCGCCGACCGTCGCGGGGCTGCCGGTGCGCTGGGAAGCCTGCCATACCTTCAGCGGCTCCTGGGGTTATTACCGCGACGAGACGAGCTGGAAGGATGCCGGCCAGCTCATCAATATCCTGATCGACACGGTCTCGCTCGGCGGCAACCTCTTGATGAATGTCGGCCCGACCGGCCGCGGCACCTTCGACGTCCGTGCCATCACGGCGCTCGATACCTATGGAGACTGGATGCGTCTCAACGCACGCGCCATCTATGGCGCCGGACCGTCCACATACAAGGCGCCGAACGGCTGCCGCTTTACCCAGAAGGGCAACCGGCTCTACCTGCATGTGCAGACCTGGCCGTTCCGGCATATCCATATAGAGGGGCTGGGGCGCAAGGTGAAATACGCGCAGTTCCTGCACGACGCCAGCGAACTGCACTGGCTGGATCCGGATGCGGAGGTGGATTCCAACATCGGTGTTGCCGTCGGAGAGGGTATACTGACCCTCGAATTGCCGGTCCTGAAGCCCGATGTGGTCGTCCCGGTGATAGAACTGACCCTGAAGGATTGAGCGCCCTCCGGTGGGTCCCGTCATGAGCCGCGAAGCCGAACTCATTGCCGCGATGACGCCGTTGATCGCCGATCTGGCCGAAGACGGCCATGGCGCCGTCGCGCTGGCCGGCTCACGCGGCAAGGGGCGGTCGGATGCACAGTCGGATTTCGATTTCCGGGTCTATGCCGATGCCTATCGTGGGCCGGAGCTTAGGCAGACCAGCTCATGGAGGCGCTTCGAGGAGGCCATGCGCGGCTGGCAGGCCGAAGGGATCCGCATGGACGGCATCTGGATGCGCCGCTATGCCGGCGTGCAGCAGGATCTGGACGCCTGGCTTGCCGGTGTTGCGGTTCCGAAGAATTTCGAATGGACGATCTGGGGCTATCATCTGCCGACGGATCTTGCGAGCCAGCAGATCATCGCTGATCCGCGCGGCCTGCTGGCGGGATGGAGGCGACAGCTTGCGCAATATCCCGAGGCGCTGAGAGCCTCGGTTCTACGCCAGCACATGGAGATCCTGCGCTATTGGGCCAAGGACTATCACTATGAAAGCAAGGTCGCTCGCCGTGACCTCGTCTTTCTGGTGGGACTGACCGGGAAATTGGCCAACGCCATTTTGCAGACCGTTTTTGCCTTCAACCGGGCCTATTATCCGGGCGATGGCTGGAACCTGCCCATGGCGGCCGAACTCGAGCGGCTGCCGCCCGATTTCCTGTCGCGGATGGCCGCCATTCTGGAACCGGGAGACGATCCCGACGCCTGGCGGCGCCAGCGATCGGAGCTGATTGGAATGATCGCCGATCTGGAGGCCATGATCGCAGCCTGAGGAGACTGCAAGACCAAACCGGAGGAGAGGTCCGGACACCGACGACCGTCATCGCAACCATAGTCCTTGAGGAGGAGGAACCATCATGAAACGCTCATTGATCTTTGTGGCCACCCTGGCGACAAGCTCCCTGTTCGGCATCGGTGCTGAGGCGCAGGATGCACCGGTCACCGTCACATGGCAGATGTGGGGTGAACCCAACGACGCACAGCTCTGGCAGCAGCTGGCCGATCTCGTCACGCAGCAATATCCCGATATCAAGGTCAAGCTGCAGCTTTCCGGCTGGACGGATTACTGGACGCGCCTGCCGGTCCTGGCGGCGTCCGGCCAGGTCGCCGATATCGTTTCGATGCAGTCCATGCGTATGCCGAACTTCTATTCGATCCTCGACCCGCTCGACGACTATGTGCAGAAAAGCGACGTGAAAGTGGCGGACTTCGAGACCTCGATCATGTCCGGGCTTGCCCATGACGGCAAACTTTATGCGCTGCCCTATGACGTCGGTCCGTGGATGGTGTTCTACAATCGCGACAAGTTCGCGGCCGCCGGACTGAAAGAGCCGGCTAAGGATTGGACGTTCGACGACTTCAAAGCGGATGCCAAGACGCTGACGAAAGACGGGACTTACGGCTATGGAACGCAGGCTTTCGACTTCATCGCCGGCCCGGTTGCGCTCGGCGCGGAATATTTCAATGCCGACAACGAATTCGATCTGACCAATGCAGGCTTTGTCGACGCGTTCAGCAAATATGCCGATCTCACCGCCAAGGACAAGCTTTCTCCCGTCTTCGCCTCCGCGTCAGACGCATCCGCGGCCAGCGGCCGTTTCGCATCCGGCAACGTGGCCATGTATATCGATGGTCCGTGGACACTGATTACGGCGCAGGCCAACGTCAAGTTCAAGATCGGCATTGCGCCGCTGCCGCGCGGCAGCGGCCCCTCGCGCTTCATCACCGCCGGCTCGGGCTGGGGTATTTCGGCTGCCAGCCAGCATAAGGATGCCGCCTTCAAGGCACTGCAGGTGCTGAGCGGTCCGAAGGCGGCGGAAATCCTGGGGGCGGCTGGCCGAGCGCTTCCGGCGCGGCTTGCCCAGCAGACGTACTGGTATGACGGAGCGGCCAAGAATGTCGCCGGCACCCGCGATACGCTGCAATATATGTTCGCGCATACGACTCCTTTCCGCATCAACGAGAAATGGAACCAGTTCGAGAACCTGGTGATGCAATATGTACCGGTGGCGTTGACGGGAGATTCAACGCCTGAAGGCGTACTTTCCGACATTCAGAGCCAGCTTCCATAACCCTCGGCGCCTGGCGGACCTGTGGCCGGATGCATCGGCCCGGCACAGGCCGCTTGCCGGAAAGGAGAGGCCCATAATGCTGGCCAAACACACCGCCCTCAATGCGAGACCAAGGCCACGTTCCAGGAGACGGTTCAGGGGAGAAGGCTGGACAGCCCTGTTCTTCCTGTTGCCGGGCCTTATCGGCATTTTCCTGTTTCTCGTCCTGCCGATCCTCGCTTCGATCGCGCTGAGCTTCACCAACTGGCAATTGCTCGGCACACCGCGTTTCGTCGGCTTCTCCAATTATACGCGGCTGTTCACGACCGATCCGCAATTCTGGACGGTCATACGCAATACCATCTTCTTCACCGCCGAATATCTGATCCTCAACATCGTCATCTCGCTTGGCCTTGCGGTCTGGATCTCCAGCCTGAAGATCGGTCAGCGATGGTTCCGGGTGGTCTTCTTTCTCCCCACCTTCACGCCGCTGATTGCGGTTGCCATCGTCTGGATGCTGATCTTCACCAGCGGCGGCCTTTTCGACAGCCTGATGGCACAGCTCTCGCTGCCGTTTTCGGGCGTCCTCAACAACCGGACGCTCGCCATGCAGGCGGTGATCATCACCTCGCTCTGGGCCGGCATCGGATACAATACGGTCCTCTTCAACGCGGCACTCGACATGGTGCCGGCAACCTATCTGGAGGCTGCGCGGATCGATGGCGCGACGGCGTGGGACCGCTTCTGGAAAATCCGCCTGCCGCTGATCTCGCCGACCCTGTTCTTCGGCACGGTGATGACGGCGATCACCTCACTACAGGTTTTCGACCAGATCTACGTCATGACCAAGGGCGGACCCGGCTCATCGACCGCGACGCTCGGCTACGCCATCTACCAGCGCGGCTTCCAGAACTTTCAGATGGGCTATGCCTCCGCCATCGCCTGGGTGATGTTCGCGCTGATCATGGCGCTGACAGCCCTGCAATTCTGGTTCCAGCGCAAATGGGTGCATTATGACGCTTAAGTCCAACGCCAGGGCGCGCAGAAAGCTGGCGCTCGACATTCTCAATCACGCCGCGCTGCTGCTGGTCGCGCTTGCCTTCCTGTTTCCGTTCTTCTGGATGGTCTCGAATGCGGTGCGCTCCAACGCCGAGGTGATGGCGATACCGGTGCGCCTTCTGCCCGAGGTTTTCGAATGGGGCAATTTCGCCGCCGCCTGGACGAGATTGCCCTTCGGCCGCTTCTTCCTCAACAGCGCCATCATCGCCATCTGCGTCACGGCGATCACCGTCGTGGTGTCCTGCCTTTCGGGCTATGCCTTCGCACGGCTGAAATTCAGGGGACGCGAGATGCTGCTGCTTGGCTATATCGGCACGCTGATGGTGCCGCCGCTGATGCTCATCATCCCGCTGTTTCTGATCGTCAACAGGCTCGGCATGGTCAACACCTTTCCGGGCGTGATCCTGCCGGTCGCCTTCGGCACCTTCGGCGCATTTCTGATGCGGCAGTTCTTTCTTTCCATTCCGATGGAACTGGAAGAGGCAGCAAGGATCGACGGCGCCTCGCGGCTGCGCATCCTGGTCAGCATCATCGTACCGCTGTCGATGCCGGCGATCGGGCTTTTGTCGCTGTTCACCTTCATGGGGCAGTGGAGCAATTTTCTCTGGCCGCTGATCGTCATGACCGGAGCCGACAATGCCACCCTGCCGGTGGGGCTGACCCTGTTCCAGACGCAGCAGGGGACGCAGTGGAACTATCTGATGGCGGGTGCCGCCCTTTCCATGCTTCCGGGGATTGTCCTCGCGATCATCCTCCAGAAGCTCATCTACAACAGCATCGCCCTCAATGCGGGCATGGGCGGGCGCTAGGCGCCTGCAGACTCTTGGGAGCGAAGACATGGCGAAACTGACAATCCGCAATGCCATCAAACGCTACGGCGCGCTTGAGGTGCTGCATGGCGTATCCGTCGCGGCACAGGACGGTGAATTCGTCGTGCTCGTCGGCCCTTCGGGCTGCGGCAAATCCACCTTGCTCCGCATGATTGCCGGGCTTGAAAGCATCAGCGACGGCGAAATCGAAATCGGCGACCGCGTCGTCAATGACCTCGAACCCAATGAGCGCGACATCGCCATGGTGTTCCAATCCTATGCGCTCTACCCGCATATGACCGTTCGCGACAACATGGCTTTTTCGCTGAAACTGGCACGCCGCAGTCGGCAGGAGATCGAACAGCAGGTCAACTCCGCCGCCGGCATTCTGGATATCACCGCGCTCCTCGACCGCTACCCACGGCAATTGTCCGGCGGGCAGCGCCAGCGCGTGGCCATGGGGCGCGCCATCGTCCGCAACCCGGCAGTATTCCTGTTCGACGAACCGCTCTCCAATCTCGACGCCAAGTTACGCGTTCAAATGCGTACGGAAATCAAGACCTTGCACCAGCGCCTGGGCACCACCATGGTCTACGTGACCCATGACCAGATGGAAGCCATGACCATGGCCGACCGCATCGTGGTGATGCGCGGCGGCCATATCGAGCAGGTCGGCTCGCCGCTCGAAATCTACGATCGGCCCGCGAACAGTTTCGTCGCCGGATTTATCGGATCGCCGTCGATGAATTTCATCGACGGTCTTGTCGCCGAGCGAAACGGAATGGTGGAGCTGGCAATTACGGAGGGTGTACACTGGCCGCTGCCGGATCATGCACGCGCCTACGTCGGACAGTCCGTTCAATTGGGCATCCGGCCTGAACATATTGCCGTCGACACCGACGGAGTGCAGGCCAAGGTCACCATCATCGAGCCGACAGGCTCCGATACGCACCTGCAATTGCAGACCGGTTTCCAATCGATCATCGCGTCCGTCAGGGACCGCCCCTCGGTATCCGTCGGTCAGTCTGTCCCGCTCAGGATCGATACGCGGAAGCTGCATCTGTTCGATCCGGCAAGCGGCAAGCGGCTACATTGAACGGACAGCGTCGCAATCTTCTTCCCATCGCCTCGACCGATCATGACCTCGGCTCATATCTCGATCCGAGGCTGATAGGTTTGCAGGACCGACCTTCGCCGCACTTAATTAGCAAGCTGTCGTCTTTGCACCGCGCTCATGTCGTTTTCACTGCCTCTGTCCGCCGTTCATCGTGGTCTGCTCGTGGTGTTCAAAGGGGCCGCTTCGGTCCGCACTTATGCGTCATTCCGGATGCTGCCGCTCAGGCGTGCTGTCCGGAAGCGTCGTGGTTGGCCGATCTGCAGAGGAGGCAGGTCGGTCGGGAGAGCTTGTCACCGGCCTTGCCGGCGGCGAGATCCATGCATCGAAACCCATAGGAGGAGTGAGTATGAGCAGGAACAGAGGCGTCGTCTACATGCGGCCCGGCAAGGTGGAAGTCCGCGACATTGACGATCCGAAGCTTGAGGCACCGGACGGACGGCGCATCGAGCACGGGGTTATCCTGAAGGTGATCTCGACCAATATCTGCGGCTCCGACCAGCATATGGTGCGCGGCCGCACCACTGCCATGCCCGGCCTCATCCTTGGACATGAAATCACCGGCGAGGTGATCGAGAAGGGCATAGATGTCGAGATGCTGGAGATCGGCGACATCGTCTCAGTTCCGTTCAACGTTGCCTGCGGCCGTTGCCGTTGCTGCAAGTCGCAGGATACCGGCGTGTGCCTGACGGTAAACCCGTCGCGCGCCGGCGGCGCCTATGGCTATGTCGACATGGGCGGCTGGATCGGCGGGCAGGCCCGCTACGTCACCATTCCCTATGCCGATTTCAACCTGCTGAAATTCCCGGATCGCGACAAGGCCATGGCGAAGATCCGCGATCTCACCATGCTCTCCGATATCCTGCCCACCGGCTTTCATGGGGCCCTGCGCGCCGGCGTCGGCGTTGGATCCACTGTCTATGTCGCGGGCGCTGGGCCTGTCGGCCTTGCGGCTGCCGCTTCCGCCCGTATCCTCGGTGCCGCCGTCGTCATGGTCGGTGACTTCAACAAGGATCGCCTCGCGCATGCGGCGAGAGTCGGTTTTGAGCCGATCGATCTTTCGGCGGGCGACCGTCTCGGCGATATGATCGCTCAGGTCGTCGGCACGAACGAAGTCGATAGCGCCATTGACGCCGTCGGCTTTGAGGCGCGCGGACATTCAGGCGGCGAACAGCCGGCCATCGTGCTGAACCAGATGATGGAAATCACGCGTGCGGCAGGATCGATCGGCATCCCCGGCCTCTATGTAACCGATGATCCGGGCGCCGTCGACAACGCGGCCAAGCAGGGCAATCTATCGCTTCGCTTCGGTCTCGGCTGGGCCAAGGCGCAGTCGTTCCATACCGGACAGACGCCGGTCATCAAGTATAATCGCCAACTCATGCAGGCGATCCTGCACGACCGTCTGCCGATTGCCGACATTGTCAACGCGAAGATTATCCCGCTGGATGATGCCGTCCAGGGCTATGAAAGCTTCGACCAGGGTGCGGCGACGAAATATGTCCTCGATCCGCATGGCGACCTTCTGAAGGCGGCCTGACGCAGGAGACAAAGATCTGGCTTCATAGAGAATGGCCGAGGTGAAAACCCCGGCCATTTTCATATCAAACGAACTGTTCGATCCGCGCCGTTTCGCTTATCGAGATGCCAGGTTCAAAGCACCTTCCGGCGCACGAGGCTGTCTTATCGAAAAGACGAGGATAGCCGACAGCAACATGAACGCTCCGACGATGAACATCGGCAGCTGATAGAAGCCGGTCATGTCCTTGACGGCGCCGGTAATGTACGGCGCGGCAAAGCCGGCCAGATTCCCGATCGTATTGATCAGCGCTATACCCGCGGCAGCCCCGGCACCGGTCAGGAACTTGCTCGGCAGCGCCCAGAAGTTCGGCAGGGCGGAGAAGATCGCGCAGGCCGTTATGGCGATCACGGCGATCGTTGCTTCAGGCGAGGACATATAGAGAGCCAGCGGTATGCTGGCTGCACCGACCAGCGCGGGAATACCGACGTGCCAGGTGCGTACGCCCCGCTTTGAAGCGTCGTTGCTCCAGAAGTACAGGGCCACGGCAGCCGGCAGGTAGGGAATGGCGGTAATCAGCCCCTTGTCGAACACGTCGAACTTCGTGGCAAATTTCGCTTCAAAACCGGCGATGATCGTCGGCAGGAAGAAGGCGAGGGCATAGAGGCCGTAGATCATTCCGAAATAGACCAGGGCAAGCAGCCAAACCCGGCCGCTCGTCAGCGCCTTGCCGACCATGCTGCCGTGCGACTTGCTGATTGCCTTTTCCTCGCTCGAAAGCTCACCGACCAGCCAGTCCTTCTCCGCCTTGGTCAACCACTTCGCGTCCTTTGGCGTGTCCGGCAGATAGAACCAGGTGATGATACCGACGACGATGGCGGGAACGGCAACGCCGAAGAACATGATGCGCCAGCCTTCGAGCCCGAACGCGCCGTGCGCCTGAATGAGGAGAGATGCGACAGGCGCTCCGATGACGGTCGTCAGCGGCTGGGCGAGATAGAACAGCGCCAGGATCTTTGCACGATGACGGGAAGGTACCCAGCCGCTTAGGAAAAGGATGGCGCCGGGAAAGAAGCCCGCCTCGGCGACACCGAGAAGAAAGCGCAGCGTGTAGAGTTCCGTTGCGCTGCTCACCCATGTGAACAGCAGCGCGACGATACCCCATGTCACCATGATACGCGCCAGCCAACGCCGCGCGCCGTATTTGTGGAGCGCCAGATTGCTTGGAATTTCGAGAACGATGTAGCCTAAGAAAAAGATCCCGGCGGCAAAGCCGAATTGCGCGGCGGTCAGGCCGAGGTCGGTCGTCATGCCATTGGGGCCAGCAAACGAGATGGCCGTCCGATCCAGAAAATTGATGAAGAACATAAGCCCGATGAAGGGCGCCAAACGCCACGAAATTTTTCTAAGGGCCGATTGCTCCGCAGGGGCAACGCCAGTTTGCACGTCACTCATGATATCCGATTTCCTCCCTATACGGCTTTGCCTCCCAACGATCCCCGATCGCGGCGCGTGACACAGCCTCGTTTCAGATGGTCAGTCATGGTTGCTTGGGTGCCGGCCAACGGCGACTTGCGCGCCTTCCGCATCCCGGATCTTGCGTCGAGAGATCGACAGCATGCCGCCTGTCTGCAAAGGACGCGGGAATGGCTATCTCGGTGCTACATCTGCTTCGCCAGCGACGATCGCGAGCATCAAGGATGAGTGACATTGCAGGTCAGGATCAGCCGCACTTGCCTCGACTTTTCAAGCCGCGACGCGATCCCCTCAAATCGCTAGGGAGCCGCTGCCTCTCTTATCGGCGGCACAAAAAGCATGGTCCTCATCACCCCAACCCTCCCCAATTTGAAGGAGTGATAATTCATCTGGTATGATGAGTCAATCATCATGTCGTTATAAAAATAGTAACGAATTGCCAGGGCCTCGCCCCACACAACCCTTGACGCACCGCGTTGCCACGGCGAGTTTGTTACGGTAATAACTTGAGTGTATGAAGAAGGATTATTGCCTGCGGCAAAGCTTAGAGCTGGGGACGATGTTTCAGCCAAGGATGCAAAACAGGATTGGCGGCTTTTCCGTTGTCGGCGGCGTCCATCGGCGCCAATGGAACGGCATTGTCGCCGATGTCTGGAACGTCAATTGCGCGACCCGCGCCGGCGGCTATTACGTCGCCGAGGATCCGCGGCTGTTCATCCTGCTCGACCAACGCGGCTCCGGCACAAATGGCATGAGGCTCTCGCCGCGCGCCCAGAGCCGGCCACAGGACTATGATCACGAGAGAATGTCCTACATTCCCGCCGGCATGGAGCTCTGGGCCGATCTTGCCGGCATCGATTTTGTCCGCCATCTCGATATTCATTTCGATGCCGACATCATTGGCCGAAGGCTGATGGAGGATATAGATCCGTCGCGCCTCGATAATCCGCGCCTGCATTTTTCCGATCCACGGCTGATGGCGCTTGCCGAGCTGATCGCGGCCGAATGCGAAAATCCGGAACCGCTGCATGATCTCTACGGCGACGGCCTGATACTGTCGCTGCTGATCAATGTGCTGCAACTGCGTGGTCCACAACCGCGCCGGCGCAGCGAACTCGCCGCCTGGCAATTGCGGCGCGCGATCGATTACATCGAGGAAAATTGCCTGCGCACGATCCGACTGGAAGAACTGGCATCGCTGACCGGCCTGTCGCAATCGCATTTCAGCCATGCCTTCAAGGCCTCGACCGGCCTCCCGCCGCACCAATGGCAGACGAGGGCGCGGCTCGAGCGAGCCAAGCAGTTGCTGCTGAAAGGCGACACGCCGCTCACCAATGTCGCCGTCGAGACCGGCTTTGCCGATCAAGCGCATTTCACCCGCGTCTTCCGCAAGAGTGTCGGCACCACTCCGGCCAGCTGGAAGAGAAGCCAGATTGCCTAAATGCCACACCCCCGCGGGCAATTGCTGGCATCGCGGAGAATTGCCCAAAAATATTCAATTTCCCCAGGATCAGACAAGCCGCGCCGATAAATATGAGTTAATTGCTCATCTTATTTGAGGGGCTGGCCACTTGGTTGGGCCGACAGGGCGCGAAGTTGGGACTGATGACGGACATGCAGGGATTGAGCAAAGACGTATCGATATGGCGGCTGATGGCGGGCTTGGCCATTGCGACGATACTATCCAGCACGCAGCTTATGGCGCAGGAGAGCCCGACGGTATTGCAGCCGCTGGTCATCCAGGGCGGCGAGAAAGACAGCGAAAAAAACGGCACCGCCCCGGTCAAGGGCTATGTCGCCACCAAGACGACAGCCGGTTCGAAATCCGACACGCCGATCACCGAGGTGCCGCAATCGGTCTCTGTCATTGGCCGGCAGGAAATGCAGGATCGCGGCATCACCAACAAGGTCGACGAGGCGCTGCGCTACACGCCGGGCGTCACCACGCAGCCTTTCGGCAATGACGGCGACACCGACTGGTTTTACATTCGCGGCTTCGACGCTACCCAGACCGGCGTCTTCATGAACGGCCTGACGCTCTACAGCTATGGCTTCGGCGGCTTCCAGATCGATCCCTTCATGCTTGAACGCGTGGAAGTGTTGAAAGGCCCCTCCTCCGTGCTCTATGGCGGATCCAATCCGGGCGGTCTCGTTAACATGGTGCGCAAGGAACCGACCGACGATCCCTCCTATTACACCGAGATCGGCATCAACAATCTCGGCAACGCCTTCGTCGGCTTCGACTTTTCCGACAAGCTCTCGGCCGACGGCGTCTATCGCTACCGGCTGACCGGCAAGATCGCCGGCGGCGATACCTATAGCGACGGCACCCACGACCTGCGCGGCTTCATCATGCCGCAGGTGACAATCTCCCCGGACGATTCCACCAAGCTCACCGTTTACGGCATGCTCAATGGCCTCGACGAGATCCATACCGGCAATGGCTTCTTCCCCTATGTCGGTACCGTCGTCGATGCGCCCTTCGGCAAGATCAAGCGCGATGCCTTCTATGGCGAACGCAGTATCGACAATCTGAAATACGCCCAGCAGATGCTCGGCTATGAATTTTCGCACGACTTCGATGGCGGCTGGACCGTGTCGCAGAATGCGCGCTACGGCCATCTCTACAAGCGCGAGGAAGGCCCGTATCTGAACGGTTACGTGGACGGCAATCCGCTTAGCCCAGGTTATGACGATCCGAATTACATGCTGAGCCGAATCGGCTTCTTCGAGCGCTCGAAGGTGGATACTTTCTCGGTCGACACCCGTGCCGAAAACAAGGTCGACACCGGCCCCGTCAGCCATGATTTCCTGATCGGCAGCGACTACTCGATCTACCGGCTCGACCAGGTCCAGGCGTGCTGCGGCTCCAACCCGATCAGCGCCACCAACCCGGTTTACGGCACGGCGCAGGGTGCAAACTTCGTCTACCTCGATCAGGTGCTGACGCAACAGCAGCTCGGCGTCTACGCACAGGACCAGATGCGCTTCGGCGGTGGCTGGCTCGTGACGCTCAACGGCCGCTATGACTTCGTCGACACGAATTCCGACGCAACGGTCGGCACCACCTACAGCTCGAACGAAAATGCGCCAAGCGGCCGCGCGGGCCTAGCCTACGAATTCTCCAACGGCATCACGCCCTATATCAGCGCCGGCACTTTCTTCAGGCCCCTGGTTGGTACCAGCGTCACCGGCGGCGGCCTGACACCGGAAAAGGGCGAGCAGTACGAAGCCGGCGTCAAGTACGAGCCGGACTTCATCGACGGCCTGTTCACTGCATCGGTCTTCCAGATCGACCGCAAGAACATGGCGCTGACCGACCCCGTCACCTTCTTGCAGCGGCAGATCGGCGAGGTTCGCTCACGCGGAGTCGAGTTCGAAGGCAAGGTCAATCTCGACGACAATTGGAAGCTGCTCGGCTCCTACTCCTACACGGACCTCGAAATTACCAAGGACATCGATTCCTCCGTCGTCGGCAATTCGCCCTACCTCGTGCCAAACTCCACCGCTTCTCTCTGGCTCGACTACGCCTTCACCAGCGATGCGCTTGATGGTCTCAGCATCGGCGCCGGCGTGCGCTATCAGGGCAAGTCCTGGGCAGACGAGGCCAATACCCTGCGCGTGCCTTCCGCGACACTCTTCGACGCCGGTATCCGCTACGAGAAGAAGGGCTGGGGCGCTTCGCTCAACGTCGCTAACCTTTTCGACAAGAATTATGTCGCGGGTTGCGCCGGAGAAAATGTCTGCGGCTACGGCGAGGCGCGGACCATTACCTTCAAGCTCAGCAAGAAGTGGTAAGTGGAGAATAAAAGTATACTTTAGCTCTCGACTATGGCAGAGAATCGAGGATCGCCTGATGGCGATCCTCGGCCTCGTTTGAAACGCGGAGGCGACGCAAAAGGAGGCTACCCAATGATGCATGCGAGAGATTTCACCGCCTCGGGCGTCGCCACCCATGCCGATGCCGGGCGCCTGCTCGATCAACTCTGCGAGCACCTGGCAGAGCATGTGACCGTGACGCGAAGTGCTGAAGGAGCGCGGCTGGAAACCGTCATCGGCAGTGCCGACATCGCCGTGTCGCAAAACCGCCTCGACATCAAGCTGCGCTGCCCAACCGCTTCCAAGCTGTTCACGGTCCGCAGCATGGTCGCCGAACGGCTCTTTGCATCATCCGGTGATACGCTCGACCTCACCTGGGCCGACGGGCCACAGGCCGCCGTCATTCCTGATTTCCGCGAGATCACCGTTGTCCGTGCGAGCAACATCACCCCGCATATGCGCCGCGTGACCGTCAAAACCGAGGACGCCAAACACTTCATTGAGGGCGGCCTGCATGTGCGCCTGCTGATCCCGCCGAAGGGCCGTACGCCTGTCTGGCCGCATACGGAACCGGACGGTCGCATTCACTGGCCTCGGGGCGAAGATGCACTGACCATCCGCGCCTACACGATCCGCAACATCGATCTTGCCAAGGGGGAGATGGATATCGATTTCGTGCTGCATGATGGCGACAATGTTCCCGGCGCATCATGGGCGTTGAACGCCCGTCCAGAGGACCGAGCCGGCCTCATCGGTCCTGGTGGCGGTGGCGTGCCCGCTGCCCGGAAGCTCATCCTCGCCGGCGACGAAACCGCCCTGCCCGCCATTGCCCGCATTGCGGCCACTGTGCCCCCGGAAGCCGAACTGCGGATTTTCCTGGAAGTCGCAGACAGGGACGAGGAACAATCACTGCCGTCCGCCGCATCACTGGATATCACCTGGCTTCATCGCAACCAGGCAGCCGCGGGAACCAGCGGCGTGCTGGAACGTATCCTGCGTGATCTCGCACCCACCTCCGATCCCGAAACATTCGTCTGGGTCGCCTGCGAACAGACCGAAGCCCGAGCCATCCGCAACTTCATGAAAACCGAAATGGCCGCCGACCGCACCCGCTTCAGCGTCGCCGCCTATTGGCAGCGGTGAGTGCAAAGGTCGCCATCCCGCCGGCCTGAATTTCGGAGACTGCCTGTCCTATGCCTGCGCTGCGCATGTCCGTGCGACCATTTTGTTCAAGGGCAAGGATTTCGGCCAGACGGACCTTCCGCTCGCATAATTCAGCACGCCCATTTTACCGTTGCTTGCGGCAGCTTCCAGGGCCGATCACCGCTTGGTCGTCCCATCATCCTCCCCTTTTGGCGGCCTCGCCCAAAAGGAAGTTCTCCCACGAACTTACAATCGCAAGACGGCATTCCTATATAGGCGGAAAGTCGTCTTTCTGCCCAAGGACAGGAGAAATAATGTTCCGCGCAATTCCACGTTTCGCTCAGGTCGCAGCCATCGTCGTCCTCGCCGCCGCCACATCCATTGTGAGCTTTGACGATGCCGACGCACGTCGCGCCGGCTCCAGCGGGTTTGGCAGCCGTGGAACGCGAACCTTCGACACACCGGCCGTAACCCGGACAGCTCCGACGCAGGCCGCTCCGATCGAACGGACGATGACGCCCCAGCCGCAGACCGCAACGCCGTCAATGGCCGGTGCCGCCACTGCGCAGCCGCGTCGTGGCCTCTTTGGTGGCTTCGGCGGGTCGATGATCGGCGGATTGATCGCCGGCGGTCTTCTCGGCATGCTGATCGGCCATGGTTTTGGCGGCGGTTTCGGCTTCCTCGGCCTGCTGCTGCAAGCCGCGCTGATCTTCTTTGCCATCCGCTTCGCCATGCGGTTTTTCGCAAACCGCCAGCAACCGCAATATGCACCTTCCGGAGCAAATGCGTCGTTCAATATGAACGCATCCAAGCCCTCCTCCTTCCCCATCCCGCCGATCGGCGGTGGGGTAGCCGGTAGCGCGCAGAAAAAGCCGGCTCAAGCCAATGACGAGATCGGGTTGCAGCAAGCCGATCTCGACCGCTTCGAAAAGCTACTGACCGAGGTCCAATCGGCCTACGGGTCCGAGGATTATGCCACCCTGCGCCGGCTGACCACGCCGGAGGCGATGTCCTATCTCGCCGAGGAGCTTGGCGAGAACGCCACCAAGGGCGTCCGCAACAGCGTCACCGACGTTCGCCTGCTGCAGGGCGACATTGCCGAGTCATGGCGCGAGGACAATGCCGAATACGCCACCCTGGCGATGCGCTATTCGAGCGTCGACGCCTTGCTCGATCGCAAAACCGGTCGTCTTGTCGACGGCGACGACCGCAATGCATCGGAAACCACCGAGATCTGGACCTTTATGCGCAAGCCCGGTTCGGACTGGATTCTTTCCGCTATCCAGGGAACGGAAGTTCGCCACGCTTGAGCCAGCCTTCCGACTGGTCAGAATATCCGCAAAGTATGCCGGGATACGCACTCCCGGCAATTGCCTTGCGAACAGAAGGAAAGCTGACACTGTAACGTTAACCGCGCGTCGGTGGCTCGCTATTCCATCGCATCAACGCGCTTTCCCGCAAAAATCGTAACCTTTATGTTCTCAAATCACTGCGGAAGAGACGAAGTATCATTGCCAAGTCCTCCGCTCTGAGCGTATGGATCTCTCCGAACAAATGAACATGGTTATATCAGGGGAAAAGCTTGCAAGTCCTTGTTAGAGACAACAATGTCGATCAGGCGCTACGCTTTCTGAAGAAGAAGTTGCAGCAAGAGGGTGTTTTCCGGGAAATGCGGCTTCGCGAGTCCTATGAAAAGCCTTCCGAAAAGCGCGCTCGCGAGAAGGCCGAGGGGATCCGCCGTACGCGGAAGCTCGCACAAAAGAAACTGAACCGCGAGCTCGGCATCAGTACCGCCAAAAAGCCCAAGACGGCTTCCCGCTCCAAATAGCCATCATCTGCTCTCCACCCAAAGCGTCCTCAGTTTCGAATTTACATCGAAGCGGATTAACTAATGAGGAGCGACAGGCTTCCGCTCCTCATGGTTCAATCCGGCGCCTTCCGGAGAAAATGAGTCCGTCGGCTGGCAGTCAAGCAGACCCGGCCGACGACAGCTCGATCGGCAGAGATCGACGTCGCCAAGCCTGAGACCGGCAGGGCGACGAGCGTCTCCTCAACTGATCCCTGCAGTCCAACTCATCCAGCGACATCGTTGGCAGATCGAACGTTTCGTCGGTTCTGACACAGCGGTGGCCACCCATTCGACCGGGAGCGTTCAGGCCTTTCGCGTCCACATGCAGGCGTTCGTTGACGAGGTTCGATTTGATGTGCAGCGCCAGCACTTCTCCGATGACGATCTCCCGCGAGCTGCCGACCTGCAAGGTCACATAGCGACGCCGCCGCTTTCCTGAAGCGGCTTCCGGCGAGAGGCCGGCGTTCGCGGCTGATCACAAATCCTGAAGATTGCGATTCCAATCAACAAGGAGCCCGTATTCTCCCATCTGACACTCAGTCGATGATTTTGGGAGAGGTCCGCTCGATGCGAACATCGAGACGGATGACGCGAGTTCCGAAGATGTCGGGGCCGGTTAACGTCTCGAACACAGGCACGAAGACCGGGCGAACGATAGTCAGTTTCGTCGCAAAGGCCTCGATACCGTCGCTGACACTCGCCATCTCGCCACGTTCATCAGCCCCGACGATAAGAAGATTGCCGGCAAACGGCGAGCCGTGGCCTTTCAAGTCCGTTACGCTGTGAACCCCGTCGGTCATGCTATTTGCACCGACATAGAGGCGATGAGAGCGTTCGATGCGAACGATTTCGACCTCACGGCATCCGATCAATTTGCAGATATGCGTAAGCTGATCTCCTGCGGGAATCATCACTGCCCGGATCGTTTCGGCAGCTGCGTTCAGAAGGTAGGCTTTGACTTCAGACATAATGATTTTAGTTCGCCAACCGTGATCTCGGTCTGAAAGGTTTGTGGGAGCCTCTGGAGGCGTGCTTGTCGCCTTATCGCCCCGAGCATTAGAACCAAAAAATACTGCCTCCATAGACATGGGTTGGCACAACTTTTACAAGCACTAAAATTCGTCCGGTGCGTTTCCTTTTCTTCAACGGGGAAGGCTTCGTTGTCATCTTATGGTTGAGTATGCGAGCGGCGATACCCGAATACTCCGGAGCTGCATTTGATGTGGGAACACTTCGCAAGGATGCGCGGGATCTAACCAACAGCATAAAACTCAATGCCAAGCTACCTGGAACACAAGAGCTCATTATGGCGCGATGGCTGAAATTGCAGTCACTCGGCGCCGGGTCGCTCGTTGTCTAAACTCGATTGTTCCAGCGAACGGGAAACCGCTTCATCCGCTTGAGGTGCGAGCTCATCGAAATATTCCTCAAAATACCTCCGCGCGATGATGGAGGTCATGGAGAGGCTTCGCCGTGGATCGACGATCAGCGACAGCACCATCGGCGGTAAACCGCGATCAGCTATGCGGGAGCAATGTATTCCCTCATCACCCTTTAAGGGCACACCCTTAGCCACGGCCGTCACGCCGAAACCGCAACCCTCACGGACCATGGAACGCATCAGCGACAAGCTATTGGTCGTCAAGACGGGCTGCAACGTTGCGCCGATACGGGCCGCGGCAATGTCGACAACATCACGCAAGTGACTGCTCGCATCGGGGACGATCGTCGGCTTTTGGAAGAATTCTTCGATAGACATGCTATCCGGCTGCTTCACGCCGGGAGTTACCGGCAACATGGCCATCAGGTGAAAGTCAGCCGAACGCGTGACAACGACCCCCGGCAGAGGTGGGGGGCTGAACGTCAGTCCGAAGTCTACGCCTCCGTCCCTGACCAGTTGACGTACGCGGTCCGAATCCGCCACCGTGATCGAGTTGCGAATGCGAAGATGATCCTTCATGAACCGCGCGATCGCCGCGGGCAGGAAGTCGGGCACAGTTTCATGCGAGGCGGCAATTTTCACTTCGCCACGGCGAAGCCCCTTCAATTCCTCGATCTCGAATTTGATCCGGGAAAGGTCCTTATTCCATTCCCTATAACCGCTGACGAGCAATTCACCCGCGGAGGTCAGCCGCATGCCTCGTGGCAGGCGCTCAAATAAGGCGACGCCGAACTCCTCCTCGGCGCCGATAAGCTGCTTATTGATCGCGGAAGCCGAGACATTCAGTTTCTCCGCGGCTTTTCTGATCGAGCCGCGTTTAGCGATCTCGTCGAGATAATGCGCGAACCGAGAAAACAAAAGCCTGCTCATTCGGGAAGAGTACCTCGTTGAAGAAAAGGAAACACACCGGACGAATTTTGTTGGTTGTAAAAGCCGGGCGACCTAGTGTCTACTGGGATAATACTTCGATTGCAACTTATGATGGCAAAAGGCCGCATTTATGTATCTGGAGACCCCGCAAACCTATCAGATAGAGATTGCCGGCGAGAATTTCAGCCTACCGATTATCCGGCTGAACGACCGACGAGCGATCGCGCTGCTGATGGTAATCGACATGGGTATCCGGTTTGGCGACATCGTCGGCGATGCTCTCGCCAGTCATTTTGCACAGATGCGACCCGACATCGTCGTCGGTAGCGCCACCTTGGGCGTCCCGGTCGCGATCGAAGTCTCACGGCGCCTTGGTATAGACCAATATGTCATCCTGCAGAAATCACCAAAATTTCACCTTGCCGATGCCCTGGTCGAGGATGTGCGTTCCATCACGACTGCAGTGCCGCAACGCCTTCTGCTTGATCGCCGCTCGATAAGCCTGCTCCAGGGCAAGCGCGTTCTCATTGTCGACGATGTCATCGCCACCGGCTCCAGTATGGCAGCAGCAATCAGGCTCCTGCGTCGCGCTGGCGCCAATATTATTGGTGCGGGTGCCATTCTGACCGAGGGCCATGCCTGGCGGAGCCTGCTGGGCGCAGACGCCAACCTGGTCGCCAGCCTCGGCCATATTCCTCAGTTCGACATTATCGCTGGAGTGGCGACCCCCGATACCGCGACCGAGAAAGACGCTTGGATGGATGACCGGGTTTTGGTCACCAAGCATTTGGCACAGACCCAGCGGAGACGCTCTGCGGCTCACAGGGGTACAGCACAGGTGTAGCACGACGTCCGACGACTTTACTGAACCGTCTTCCCGCAATCGCCAGACGGCATGTGATCGAGACCAAATTTGCATTTGAACCATTGCGGAACACCGTTCCAGCCGGTTTTCCGAGAATTTCCAGAAGTTACTTTTGAAGGGGACAAAAACATGCAGCCAGCAACCGTATCGCAAACTGACGGCAATACTCTCTTTCCCATCGTGCTCTCGATCGTGGCGGCTGCCGCAACGGGTGTCCTTTGGGCCTATGCCAATCCAATCCAGCTCGTGCCCGGCGTCATCCAGTGGCGCATTTTCGCCTTCCTGCCATCGGTGATCGGTATCCTGCTCGGCTGGCGCAGCGGTTTCATTTGCGGCTATCTCGGCACCATCGTCTGGTCGCTTCTCGCCGGTACTTTCATCCCGGCTCATTCGCTCATCGTCGATGGCATCATGGTCGGCCTGACCGGCCTTGTCCCGGGGATGCTCTTCGATCCGGCCAAGACGATCTTCAATCGTCCCGCGCTCATCAAGATTGCCGCGGTTTGCCTTGTCGTCGGCCTGATCATGGTGGCGGCGGTATCGGCCAGCCTTGCCTATCTCGGAATTTTTCCGTTCTGGTGGGGTTTTGGCTATCTCGGCCTGTCCGACATCGTCCCGATGGTCGTCGGCACGCCGCTTCTGATCATTCCGGCCCTGAAAATTCTGAAGAGCGCGCATCCCGCCGGCTTCAAGCGCTTCTGAACCCAATCCGGATCAGCAAGTGCTCAATATTACCAATCTGACGATCGGTTTCGGCGGTCCAGCACCAGTTTTTGCCGAAACCAATTGCACACTTGACGAGGGGCAACGGCTTCTCGTCTGTGGCGAAGCCGGCAGCGGCAAGTCGACGCTGCTCGGCGTTGCCGCTGGCCTGATCCCGCGCCTCATTCACGCTGCCGAATTCTCCGGCCAAGTGGAACTTGCCGGCCGGCCGCTCCTCTCTTTCACGAAGAAAGAGCTGTTCAGCACGATCGGCTTCGTGGCGCAAAATAGCGAAGACCAGCTTTGGGACATCTGTGTCGAGGACGTCATCGCGTTCCCGATGGAGAATAAAGGCGTCGAGCAGAACGTGATCCGCAGCCGGCTCGCCCAACTGATTACGGAGTTCGAACTGGAGGCCTTGCGCGGCCGCCGGGTTCTGACCCTCTCGGGTGGCGAACGGCGGATGGTCACCATTGCCGCCGCGATCGCCTCGAACCCGGCAATCCTAGTGCTGGACGAGCCCACCACCGGGCTCGATCCCGCTGCCCGCATGCGCCTTTCCAACATCCTGCGGAAGGTGTCCGACAGCGTCCCGACCCTGCTGATCTCGGAGCAGGACCCGTTGGCGCTCCATTCCGTGATCGACAGCATCGCTTTGTTGCGTAACGGCAGCCTTTCTCCAAGCATGCCGCCAAAGACCCTTCTCACACAGGACACCGCCTGGATCGAAGCCGGCATTCTGCCGCCAATGCGCTCCCGACCCGCACGACAGACCGTCGAGACGGGCCGCCCGCTGTTGACTGTTTCGAAGCTGACGAGCCAGCTTTCCCGCTCACACGGAAACCCGGTCCTGAAGGATGTGAGTTTCGACGTCCGGGCTGGAGAGGTGCTCGCACTCATCGGCCGTAACGGCGCCGGCAAGACGACGCTGTTCAAATCGATCCTCGGACTTCTGAAAACGACCGCAGGCTCCATCCTCTTCGACGGGACGAAGGCTGACGACTGGTCTGTCGCCGCACGAGCCCGCAAGATTGCCTATATCCCGCAGAACATGCGCCATATTCTGTTCAATATGACCGTGCTCGGTGAAGTGATCTTTGCCATCACGGCCTCGACCGCATCCTCCAGCGACCCAGCCGTCATCGCCCGCGCCACGGCAGCGCTGGAGCGCTATTCACTCTCCAACCTCGCCGAGGCCAATCCATTTGCGCTTTCGGCCCGCCAGCAGGCTCTGCTGGGCCTTGCTTGCGCCGACGCAACCGGCGCGGCTGTCGCCATCATCGACGAGCCGCTTTTGGCCAGGGACATCAAAGGCCGGCAAATGCTGGAACTTTTCATCTCGTCGATGCAGTCCTCGGGACGAGCGGTGATGTTGATCTCGCACGATCTGGAGCTGGTCGATGATCTGGCCACCCGTCTGATGATCCTGGACAATGGCGCGATCGCGTTCGAGGGAAGGCCCGAAGACGGCTGGAAAAGCGGCACCTTCCGCTCCCTTGGCTGGCAAGCGCCCTATGATATGGCAGCTAGGAGCAGGGCATGACGCGGCTGCACGAGCTCAACTTCTTTATCAAGCTGGGGATTGCCTTTGCCATTATGCTGGCAGCCTGGTTTGCTCCTGGCTGGCGCTTCGGCCTGCCGCTCGCGCTTGCCTGTCTGATCCTTCTATGGGCGATACGCGTTCCCGGTCTTCGCGGCTACCTCAAGGGCGCCACCCTGCTCACCGGCATGGTCATGCTGAGCTGGATGATAAACCTCTGGCTACAGGGTCTCTCGACACCCGAAGCCCTGTCTGTCGCCGCCGCGATGGCGGCCAGACTGGTGACAACCACAGCCGCCTTCTATTTCGTCATGGAGACCAGTACGCCGGGCTCGATATTGGCAGCAGCAAGCGCCGCACGGCTGCCGCCGATTGCCACGCTTGTTCTCTCGCTGACCTTCGGCGTCATTCCGATGCTGCGCGACGATTTCGAACGCATTGCGGACGCGCAGCGGTCTCGCGGCATGGAGATCGACAATGTCAACCTGCCCACGAAACTGCGCTTCGCGCTGGCCCGCGGCATTCCGCTGCTCGTCCAGGCGATCCGCATGGCGCACGCCATTTCGTTCTCTCTCACCCTCTACGGGTATGATCTGAAACACAAGCGGACAACCTGGCGCCATGTCGGCCTCATGGTCGAGCCGCGCCTTAGCATGAAGGACAAAACCGATGACCTCTGAGACCACGGATCCGAGAACCGGACAGAACTGGAGAGTCGATGTTTCCGGCTATCCAGTCGACTTGCCGATCGTGGCGATCAAGCCGGATTTCGCCATTTCGCTGATGATGGTCATCGATCTCGGTGTGAAATTCGGCGAACATGTCGGCCGCAAACTTGCCGCCAAATTCGCACCACTCAAGCCCGACATTATCGTGGGTACGGCGACACTTGGCATTCCCGTCGCAATCGAGGTCACTCGTGCGCTCGGACTCGACAATTACGTCATCCTGCAGAAGTCGCCCAAAATCCATTTGGCGAATGCATTGGAGCAGACAATCTCCTCCATTACATCAAAGGGCGAACAGCGCCTGCTGCTGGACCGCGCGGCGATCCCCCTTCTCAAGGGCAAGCGCGTGGTCGTAGTGGACGACGTGGTCGCCTCGGGATCCAGTCTTAAGGGGTCGCTCGAGCTGGTGCGCAAGGCAGGAGCTGACGTAGTCGGCATTGGCGTTGTCCTGACCGAGGCTGGCGATTGGCAGGAAGCGCTGGGATCTGACTGCGACCTCATTCAGAGCCTCGCCCATATCCCGCAGTTTTCCCGGACCGACGGTTTAACTTGGGAGCCAATTCCCGGCACCTGATACTAACGGTCCGACCAAACGGGACGTTTGGGGCTCTGTTGCAAATTTTTGGACGGCGAGCGTTCGGGGACTTCATACCGGGAGCGCCCTGATCATTTATCACTCAAGCTGCCTGCAACTCATCAACCGAGCCCAGGCGGGATAAAATTCTATGATTTCTATAGAAAAAGAATGACCTGTCTTTCTGTAACCGTAAGGTCGCGTTAGCGTCCATACACAATCCGATGCAGGCAACGGAGCTAGGGATAGTCATATGCCACCCGAAGACCGAGCACTTTTTCGGCATCCCGCTCCAGCGTCAAATCTCGATAGGAAGTGCCATGTCCATCATCTTACCCGGCTCGCTGGTCTCGACTGCCTGGCCGGCAGACCATCCGGATGAGCCTGGCCTCGTGATCCTCAGTGACATCAATGGCCCGATGATAAACGCTTTGATTGCCCGGGTATTTTGCAAATGAACACGTTCCAGACCCATAGCTCCCATTGGGGCGCATTTTCGGGCCGCTACGAAGACGGAAAGCTCGAAATTCGTCCCCATCCGGCCGACCCGCATCCGTCGCCCTTGTTAGGCAACCTCGCTGCGATCGCTCATAGCCCCGCGCGCGTCAAGCGTCCGGCCGTCAGGCGTGGCTGGCTTGAAGGCAAGAAAGGCAATGCGCAGGATCGCGGCGCAGATGATTATGTGGACGTCAGCTGGCCGGAAGCGCTTGATTTGGTTGCTGGAGAGCTTCGGCGCGTTTACGGAGACTTTGGACCCCAGGCCATCTTCGGCGGTTCCTACGGCTGGTCGAGTGCAGGACGCTTCCATCACGCACAGAGCCAGATCCATCGGTTTCTGAATGTGCTCGGCGGCTATGTGCGATCCGTCAATACATACAGCTCCGGTGCTGCAATGGTCATCATGCCACACGTCCTGGGGCCGTACGACCATTTCGACCGCAAGAGCGTCACCTGGGATGCCATCGAGCGGAGCAGCGAACTGATCGTCGCCTTCGGCGGAATGGCGATCAAGAATGCGGACGTGCATGGCGGCGGCATCAGTTCGCATATCGTACGCCAGACGTTGAACAGCGCGAGCGCTCGCGGTGCCCGCTTCGTGCTCGTCAGCCCACTCAAAGACGATTTTCCCACCGAGCTGGATGCACAGTGGCTGCCGATCGTGCCGGGCACAGATGTCGCGCTGATGCTCGGTATCGCGCATGCGCTCGTTAATGCGGGATTGCACGATCGCGGATTTCTCGACCGCTACACGGTCGGATACGAGCGTTTCGAGGACTATCTGCTCGGACGGAGTGATGGTGTCGAAAAGAGCCCGGAATGGGCCTCCGGCATCTGCGGCATTGGCGCCGATGCCATCACGGAACTGGCCCGGGCGATGGCGAGCGCGAGAACGCTGATCACCGTCAGCCATTCCCTCCAGCGCGCCGACTATGGCGAACAGCCTGTCTGGATGGGCATCGTGCTGGCTGCAATGCTCGGGCAGATTGGACTGGATGGCGGCGGCTATGCCTATTCCCTCGGTGCATTGGGTAATATCGGCAAGGCCCAGCTTGCCGTTCCACTGCCGACCCTTAGCCAGTTCAAGAATCCAGTGCCGGATTTCATTCCCGTCGCGCGCATCGCCGATATGCTCCTCAATCCGGGCAGCGAGTTCAACTATAACGGCCACACGATGCGTTATCTCGATATCCGCCTCGTCTATTGGGCCGGCGGCAACCCCTTTCATCACCATCAGGATCTCAACAGGCTGCGGGCGGCATTCAAGAGGCCGGAGACTATCATCGTGCACGAGACGGCCTGGACATCCTCCGCGCGTCACGCGGATATCGTGTTGCCTGCGACCACCACGCTTGAGCGTGACGATATCGGCGCGGCGGACCGTGATCCTCTGATGATCGCGATGAAGAAGCTGATCGAGCCGGTCGGGGAAGCACGCGACGATTATGAGATCTTCTCCGAGATAGCACGCCGTCTCGGAAAATTCGAAGAGTTCACCGAAAATCGCACCAGCCGGGATTGGCTCGCCTTCCTGTTCGAGACCACCCGCACGGCGCTCGCATCCGGTGGACACGAGGCTCCGGATTTCGAGGTGTTTTGGAAACGTGGAGAGATGCGTCTGCCGCTCAAGCCCGACGATGGCGGACCGGCCCGCACATTTCGCGCTGATCCGTCCGGATCCCCGCTGCAGACGCCATCCGGAAAGATCGAGATCTTTTCACAGACGATCGAGGGATTCGGCTATGACGATTGCCGCGGCCATCCGAGATGGTATCCTCCCAGGGCAAAGACCAAGGCAGACGAGCGCTATCCCCTACATCTGGTCTGTAACCAGCCACATTCGCGGCTACATAGCCAGCTGGACTATGGTGATTTCAGCCGCTCCACCAAGATAAAGGGCCGCGAACCGGTTCGTATCCACCCGGCAGATGCGGTCGAGCGTGGTATCTCGGATGGAGACATCGTGAGATTGTTCAACGTCTGCGGCAGTTGCCTCGCCGCGGCGGTGATAAGCGAGGACGTGCACAAGGGGGTCATGCAGTTGGCAACAGGCGCATGGTTCGAGCCTGATGTCTCGACCGCCGACAACGCGATGTGCATTCACGGCAACCCGAATATCCTGACGCGCGACGTTGGGACCTCGCAGTTGGCCCAGGGTTCGACCGGACAGCTTACAAGGGTAGAGGTCGAACGGTTCGTTGGCGAAGCGCCGCCAGTGCGGATATTCGAGGGACCCAAGGTGCAAAATCGAGCCCGATAAAATCAGTACGGAGACCCTGATCGCCAAGAAGGGTTTTGAACGCGCAGCTCCCTCGCAGACAAGCCCTGAAAAAAGCTGACCCTTGCGCATGCCAAAACCGAACAAAATAATCCATAAAATTAGTAGAAAAAGAACAACTAGTCTTTCTCCCTCGGCTCCGCCTGCATAGGCTCTGTTTCAGAATTTCTCAGAACCAGAACCATCAGGACCTCTTCATGACCGAACGCCTTTTTTCGTTGTCCCTCTCCCGGCGCCGTCTGCTGATCACCACTTCCGCCGTGGCAACCGGTGCTTTGGTGACGATGGCGGGCCTCACCCCGGCTCTGAGTGCTGACAGCCCACGCAATGGCGGTGACATCACCTTCCTCATCGACTCGCTGGGCGATACCTGGATTCCGAACAACAGCGCGATCTCCAGCTTCCAGGGCCACATCTGGGGCCATGTGACCGATAAGCTCCTCTACGTCGATGCTGACGGCAAGGTCAGCCCCTGGATCGCAGAGCGCTGGGAGCAGAACGACAACGCCACCGAGTTCACCCTGCACCTCAAGAGCGGCGTGACCTTCTCCGACGACACCCCGCTCGACGCGGCAGCCGTCGTCGCCAACCTCGACATCTGGTACGCCGGCCGCAAGAACGAGGGCATCAACCCGATTGGTCTCTTCCCGAAAACCTACGACCATGCCGAGGCCATTGACGCGAGCACAGTGAAGGTCTTCTTCAAGAAGCCGACGCTCGGCTTCATCCCGACTCTCGGCTACCACGGCTCGATCCTCATCTCCCCGAAGACCATCGCGCAGCCCGCCCCTCAGCAGGCCGACCTGAGCAAGACCTCCGGCAGCGGCCCATATGTGGTCGATTCCTGGAAGGAGGGCGACTTCGTCAAGCTGGTCAAGCGCAAGGATTACAACTGGGGTCCTGCGGCGGTCGGTCATACCGGTCCAGCCTATCTCGACACGATTACCTACAAGCTGGTGACCGAACCGTCGCTGCGCGTTGCCGCCGTTCAGTCCGGCCAAGCCGATATCGCCTACAACGCCTCGCCGCAGGAACTGGAGTCTCTCAAGTCGGAGGGCTTCACCATTGCTACGCCGCGCTATCTCGGCTTCGTCAACGGCTGGGCGATCAACACCAAGCTCGCGCCGTACAACGACGTGAAGGTACGTCAGGCCCTTCAGGCCGGCATCAATCGCCAGGAGATCATCGACACCGTCTACACGCCCGACTGGAAACTGGCGACATCCTTCATCCAGAGCAACGTGCCGGGAGCGACCGACCAAAGCAGTCTGCTGGCCTACAATCCCGAGAAGGCTGAAAAGCTCCTTGATGAGGCGGGCTGGGCAAAGGGTGCCGACGGAATCCGCACCAAAAACGGCGAGCCGTTGTTGCTGATTTTGAATTCCAACCCCTACCTCGCAACCTCCAAATCGGTCGATGAACTCATCGCCCAGCAACTCGGCAAGATTGGCTGGAAAGTGACCATCCGTGCCTATGATGTTGTCACCTACGGCCAGAAGGTCAAATACGGCGGTCAGGCTGTGCCGGCCTACGAGGTGACACGCAGCTTCATCGACGCGGGGACAGTCGCCAGTATTCTGACGAACGCCAACAACGGCGAGAACTGGTTCGCCCTCGACGAGAGCGACACGAAGCTCAATGAGCTCCGCGACAAAATCGCGAGTGCCGGCTCTACGGAAATTCGCAAACCGCTCCTCGACGAGTTGCAGAAGTACATTCTTGATCAGGGCTACTTCATCCCCCGCACGCAGATCGTTCAGCGAATCTACGCTCAGTCTCCCAAGCTCAAGGGCGAGGTCTACAACGGCGTCGCCTATGCCAGCTACTACACGGCCACGAAAAGCGAATAGCCCGCAATTCAACCGCGCAAAGAAGGTGACAGGCATGAGCAAAGCCTACCTAAACTACGCCGCAAAACGCCTCGTGCAGGCGATCGTCGTGATCCTGCTGGCTTATGTCTTCACCTTCGTTGTCGTCAGCATCCTGCCGGGCGACCCGATCTCCAACGTCCTGAACAATCCTCAGAATGGGTTCACGCAGGAAGAGATCAAGGAGATCATCGCCGCCCAAGGTCTGGACAAGCCGATCCCGGTCCAGCTCTGGACATCGTTTTCCGGGTTTGTCACAGGCGATCTGGGGCTGTCGATGCGGACCAACCGGCCCGTGACAACGCTGATCGCCGAGGTGCTCCCTTCGACGTTGGTCCTCGCGTCCGCCGGCCTCGTCGTCGCGCTTCTGCTCGCGGCGGTGATCGCCTATGGCACACAGTTTCTTCCAAAACGGTTTGGCCAGGGCCTGTTGCGAGGCTTTCCGTCGCTGTTCCTGTCGGTGCCAAACTTCGTGATCGGCCTGGTGCTGATCCACCTCTTTGGTTTCCAGCTCGGCGTCTTTCGCGTGATAGAGCCTGACAGCGTCTGGGCGACCCTCTTCGCGGCGATCGCGCTCGGTATCCCCATCTCCGCGCAAATCGCCGAAGTGCTTATCGCCAACCTCGACCATGAGTCCGGGCAGGAATACGCCGCCGTCGCACGGGGGCGCGGCCTCGGGCAAATGCGTCTGTTCGCCAAGCACTTGCTGAAGCCGTCTTCACTTCCGGTCGTCACCGTCGTTGCGCTGACGATCGGCGAACTGCTTGGAGGCTCGCTGATCACCGAGACGGTTTTTGGACGCACCGGTCTTGGCAGCTTGGTGCAAAGGTCGGTGAGCACGCAGGACCTGCCCGTTCTGCAGGCAGTCGTCTCGTTGGCAGCAGTGGTCTTCGTGATCGTCAACCTGATCGCCGACCTCGCCTACCCGCTACTCGATCCGCGCGTCAAGCTCCTCGGCGCTCCCGAGCGTCGTCCAACCACGGCTGACGAAGGCTCCGTCGGCATTTCCAAGGCGGTGACCTCATGACCCTCGCCTCCGCCTACTCGACCTCGCGTGTCACGGCGATCAGCCGGCTGACAACCCTCCGTGTGCCGCCGGCCGTGGCGCTTTCGTTTGCGATCGTCGCGCTTGCGATCGCCTGGTCGCTAGCCCCGAGCCTCTTCACCAGCTATAACCCGATCAACGGCGTTCCTGCTCAAAAGCTGCTTGGCCCCAGTGCGGCGCACTGGTTCGGCACCGATCATCTCGGCCGCGACCTCTACGCCCGCGTCGTCTATGGAACAGCCTCTTCGGTCGCGAGCGCGCTGATCGCCGTGGTCATCGGCGTTATCGCCGGTGGCCTCATAGGCCTGCTGGCCGGTTTCTTCGGCGGCTGGGTGGACACCCTGTTCGCTCGCCTGGTCGACGTGCTGCTCGCCATTCCAAAATTCTTGCTGGCCGTCATCGTCGTCACCGCGATCGGCTTCGACACCACGAACGCCGCCATCGCCACCGGCGTTTCGGCGGTGGCCCTCTTCGCCCGGGTGATGCGCTCGGAGGTCATCAAGACCCGGCAGGCAACATTCGTCGAATCATCCTTTCTCTTGGGCGGGTCGCGCTGGCACATCCTGTGGCGTCATGTGCTCCCGAATGCGTCACGCTCGGTGCTGCCACTTGCGGTGCTGCAGTTCGGCGACTCGATCCTGGTCATCGCCAGCCTCGCTTTTCTTGGTTACGGCGACCCGCCGCCGGCTTCCGACTGGGGCCTGCTGATCTCGATCGGCAAGGACTACCTCAAATGGCCCTGGCTGGTTTACGCACCCGCCTTCGTTACGATCGCAACCGTCCTCTCTGTAAACAGGATCAGCCGATGGCTCCGCAAGACAGACTGACCCAGCTTTTCGCTCGCACCGATTTTACCAGTTCGACGTCTCAACGATCGGCTCCGCTGCTCCACGTCGACGGGTTGTCGGTCGCCTACGGAAAGCAAGAGGTCGTCACCAACGTCTCGTTCGAACTGGGCCGTGGCAAGAGCCTTGCTCTCATCGGGGAATCAGGCTCGGGCAAATCGACGATCGCCCGCGCGGTGCTGCGACTGCTCCCCGTCGGTGGACGCGCGAGCGGCCGTGTCGAATTCGACGATCAGGAGGTTCTGGGGCTCTCGGAGCGGCGTTTCCGGCCGTTGCGGGGACGTGCTATCGGGTTTGTCCCGCAAGACCCTGGCAACTCGCTCAACCCGGTGCGAACGATCGGCGCCCAGGCGATGGAGGCCGCAGCGCTCATCGACGAGCCCAATAAAACAGTCCGCAAGGCGCTCATCCTGGAGACATTCACTCAGGTTGGGCTCGACAACCCGCAGCGAGTTTATGATTCCTATCCGCATCAGCTGTCCGGCGGCATGCTGCAGCGCGTGCTGATCGGCCTTGCGGTCCTGCCGCGGCCGCTGCTGCTGGTCGCGGACGAGCCGACCTCCGCGCTCGACGTCACCATCCAGAAGCGCATCCTCGACTTGCTTTCCAAATTGCAGCACGAACTCAATATCAGCCTGCTTCTCATTACCCACGACCTGGCGATCGCCGCCGAACGGGCGGATTCTCTGGTGGTGCTGAAGGACGGCGTCATCCAGGAAGCCGGCGGCACTGCAGCCGTCTTCTCCTCGCCCACCTCGGCATACGCGAAGAAACTTCACGCTGACGTCCCCGCCCTCAACCCCGACCGTTACGCCCGGCTGCGCGACCCCGGTTTTCGTTTCCTGAAGACCGACGCCGGCAAGGCACCGAAGATCGAGGTCCGCGCCGTCACGAAGACCTTCGCGGTCGACGGCAAGGTTCTGACGGCCGTCAACGACGTGTCGTTTGCCGTTCAGGCTGGCACCACGCATGCACTTGTCGGTGAGTCGGGTTCGGGCAAGACGACGGCAATCCGGCTCTTGCTTGGTCTCGAGCAACCCGACATCGGGAACATCACCGTGGCCGGCGAACAGCTCAACGGTCGCTCGCACCAGTCGCTGCGCGCGGTCTGGCGCCACCTTCAGCTCGTCTACCAGAACCCGTTCACCTCGCTCGACCCGACCTGGAAGGTCGAGCAGCTGGTGCGCGAACCGCTCGACCGCTTCAAGATTGGAACCGCCACGGAACGGGCCGCACGGGTCCGCGAAGCGCTGGCCAATGTCGGGCTCGGCGAGCACCTGCTTGCGCGCAATCCGGCAGCCTTGTCAGGCGGCCAACGCCAGCGCGTGGCCATCGCCCGGTCGCTGGTCCTCAAGCCGGATGTGATCGTACTCGATGAGCCCACCTCCGCGCTCGACGTCAGTGTTCAGGCTGACATCGTCGAAGTGCTGCTTTCGCTGCAAGCCAAGTTTGGCCTGACATATGTACTCGTCTCCCACGATTTGGCCCTGGTGCGCCAACTCGCCCATACCGTCTCGGTGATGCAGCGCGGGCGTATCGTCGAACACGGAACAGTCACCGACATCTTCGACAACCCTCAGCAGCCCTATACCCGGTCGCTGCTGGAATCGATTCCGTCCGGTGCCGCTCGTATCGCCCGCGTACCACAGCCTCAACCCCAACGGGTCTTCAATGAGGAAAAGATCGCATGACCATCAACGCGCCTCTCAGCGCCCTGTCCACGCCGTTCCGCCCGAAACAGCGGCTCGGCTTCAACACCCGCGTGTCTTTCAACGATGATGCCGGGCCGGCACAGGGGCTGCGTGACGGGATCGAGCTGTTCAAGGCCGCTGAGCGGCTGGGCTACCAGTCGGGCTGGGCCTACCAGCGGCACTTCGACCATTACCTGTCTTCACCTCTCCCGTTCTTCGCCGCAGCCGGCCAGCACACGCAGCACATCACGCTCGGCTCGGCGGTCATCCCGATGCGCTACCAGGATCCGATCCTGCTTGCCGAGGCAGCCGGCACGACCGACCTGTTGATCGGCGGACGGCTGGAGCTGGCCATCTCGACCGGCGCCAACGCGGCCTTCGACGCTGTCTTCGGCACAGTCGACACCGATGCCCGCACAGAGGCCAAGCGCCGCCAGGCGCGCTTCCTCGCCGCGATCTCGGGCGAGGTCCTCCACACCGTCGCCGGGCCGAACCAGGATGGCCCGGAGGGCATCGAACTGCGCGTGACACCGCACAGCCCGACCCTTCGCTCCCGCATTCGGCAGGGTTCGGCGAGCCTCGGCTCAGCGGTGCAGGCGGCCGAACTCGGCATCGGGCTCATCTCCGGCACCGTGCAGCACGACCATGCCGAGGGCGAGACCTTCGGGGAGTATCAGGCCCGCAGCATCAAGGCTTTCCGCACCACCTGGCGCGAGACATGGGGAACCGAGCCACCTCCCGTCACCGTCGCGGCCTCGATCCTGGTCGGCACCACCGCCGAGCTCCGGGAAAAGTACGCCGCCTACGATCTCGAGCGCCGCACCCTCGGCATCGCCGCATCCCGCCCCAAGGGCGCCCTCACACCAACTGCGCCGGCCAACCAACCCTCCGGAGTCCAAATTTGCCCCGTCTTCCAGGGCACGCCCGACCAGGTGACCGAGGCCGTTCTCAACGACCCAGGCCTCGCCGCCGCAGACGAGATCGTGCTCTTTCTACCGCCTGCCTTCGGTCTTGCCGAGAACGTGCGGCTGCTGGCCGACCTCGCGGAGACAGTAGCTCCAAACCTCGGCTGGTCGCCTGCCTCGTGACCTAATATGCAACCGATGCCTTGATGGGTTCGCGGCCACCGTCTCCACGCGTCGATATTCTATTTTATGAGACGAGTTTCATACTCTGGTTCGAGGCAGCAAAAGGCGCTGTGCGCGGCATCAGCGCACGGTGTAGCCGCCGTCGACCGGCAGCGCGTGTCCGATGACGAAGGTCGAAGCGGGACTGGACAGCCACAACACCGCATCGGCGATTTCCTCGGCACGACCGAGGCGGCCGATCGGAACGTCCTTCATCATGACCTCCATGGCCTCGGGTTGGGTTTCCAGCATGCCCGTGACCATTGGAGTCGCAATAATTCCGGGGCATACGGCGTTGATCCGAATCCCCTTCGGAGCATATTCAAGTCCGGCGCTCCTGGTCAGCCCGACGACGCCGTGCTTGGATGCATGGTAGATGCCACGTTCGGCGATACCGACCAGACCGCCGAGCGATGAGTTGTTGACAATGGTTCCACTGCCCTGCTTGCGCATCTGGATCAGCTCGTACTTCATGCAGTTCCAGATGCCGCGAAGGTTCACGCCCATCACGAAGTCGTAGTCTTCCGGATCAGCGTCGGCCGTTTCGGCAACGGGGCTTTGAACGCCGGCATTGTTAAACGCAGCATCGAGGCGCCCGAAGGTCGCCACAGTCTCGTTCACCATCGCCTCGACCTCCTGCATGTTGGCGACGTCACAGCGTATGCCGATCGACTTGTGACCAGCAGCGACGAGCTCTTCGGCTGCAGCGCGAGCTGCATCTTCGTTGACATCGGCGAGCGTTACGGCCGCGCCCGCTGCTGCGAACGCCTTGGCGGTCGCAAGACCCATGCCGGAGGCTGCGCCCGTGACGAGTGCGACTTGGTTCTCGAACGAGAAGGTCATGATGTTTCCTCTTTTGTTTCGTGTTTGGACGGACGCCGCGTCCAGGTCTTGAAAGAATTCGCTCGTGCGGGTCGCGCAGACATCGGCTATTTCGCGCGGGACAATTTCAGCAGCCGGTCTTGCGATGGCCCTTCAGCGCGTGGCGACCTATTGGTCGTGATGAGGTAGATGTCCTCGCCGACGGGCAGCACGTCTCTCAATCGATCGCCCGAGCTGAAGATCGGCCTGAGCCTGTCCCTCCTCGCATCGAGGACGTAGAGCGCTTTTGAAGCCAGCGCCGTGACGAGCAGCTCGTTTCCCGCAAAGGCGATACCGGATGGAGCCCAGGTCGCGTTGCCGGAATGAAGCATTGGCTTTGCCATACCCTGCCGTTGGTCATCTCCGGAAATGAGCGGCCAGCCGTAGTTGGTGCCCGGCGTTACAATGTTGATTTCGTCGTGCGCCGTCTGTCCATGTTCCGAGGCGAAGAGCCGACCTCCGTCGTCCCAGGCAAGCCCTTGCGGATTGCGATGGCCGTAGGAGTAGACGTAGGAGCCGGGAAACGGATTGTCGTGCGGAACCTTGCCATCGAGGGTCATGCGCAGAATCTTGCCGGCAAGGCTGCTCAGATCCTGCGGACGTTCCCTGTCCTCGGTCCACCCGGTCGTGACAAACAGGTTGCCGTCCGGCCCGATGGCGATGCGTCCGCCGTTATAGAGGCGATGACCGGGAATTCCATCCACCAGGACCCGTGTCTCCCGCCAGCTGCTGCCATCGAAGCGCGCCTCTACGACCTTGTTGGTCAACCCGGCGTCGGAATTGTAGGTATGATAGAAATAGGCCATGCCATTGGTCTCGAAGCCTTTCGACAGCGCCATTCCGAGCAGGCCTCCGCCGCCCTCGCGGACGATGGGGTCGGAGGTCTTCACCGGATGGCGCGCCGGATGCCCGCCGTCAATCATGACGACATCGCCCGCAGCCTCCGTCACGAGAATTCGATCACCCGCCCGCTCGATATCCCAGGGATAGTCGAGATTCCCGGCGATGACGTCGAACGTCCAATCAGAACTCGTCGTTCCGGAGATCGGCAACGTGGCGTCGGCATCCTGTCCCCATGCCGCTGACGATGCCAGGCAGGCTGCCACAATAATCACCTTACCCACCATTTGCAGATATCTCATCGGAATATCCTCAGGCCTCAGTCGAGATATTGCGCGTCGGTAACCTTCTCCATCCAGTCGACGTTCTTGCCGTCCTTCATATTAGTGATGGCGATATGTCCAACGCCGTTCGTGTCGGTGGCTCCGTGCCAATGCTTGACGCCGGGCGGCGTCCAGATGACGTCGCCCGGTCGCATGACGCGCTTTTCACCGCCCTCTTCCTGCACCCAGCCAGTTCCTGTCGTGACGATCAGAACCTGTCCAGCCGGATGCGTGTGCCATGCCGAGCGTGCGCCCGGCTCGAATGTGACATGGCCACCGGTATTACTCGTATGTTCGTTGCTGGAATAGATCGGGTCGACCGTCACTGAACCTGTGAAATTCGCCTCGGGACCCTTCATCGAGGGCCGCGAACCGCCAGGCATGAACTGCATGGACTCGGCATGGGCTGAGGTCGATGCAAAGAGGGCGAGAGCAACGGCAGTGCGTGTAAGCTGCTTCATGGTCCGTCCTTTGTCAGCCGTCTTGGTTGCCGCTCCAGTCGCGAGACCGGAGCGGATAAAAGTGGGATTCTCGTTCTGGCTCGCCGACGATCTCAGCCCTGGTACTGGTGGTCCGTCACATGCTCCATCCAGTCGACGACTTTGCCATCGAGATTTTCCTGGATGGCGATATGTGTCATCGCGGTGGTTGGCGATGCGCCGTGCCAATGCTTTTCGCCCGGTGCGAACCAGACCACATCGCCGGGGCGAATTTCCTCGATCGGACCGCCTTCGCGCTGTACCCGGCCAAAGCCGGCAGTCACGATCAAGGTCTGGCCAAGCGGATGCGTGTGCCATGCGGTTCGTGCACCCGGCTCGAAGGTCACGGCCCCCGCCGCGCCGCGCCGCGCGTCGTTGGCCGCAAATAGCGGGTCGATGCGGACAGTGCCGGTGAACCAGTCCGCCGGCCCCTTGGCCGAGGGTGTAGAGCCGTTCCTGATGATCTCCATGCGCGCATTCCTTTTCACAAATGTCGAAGGTGACGGAAAGATAGCGTCGGCCATTGAGAAGGATTAGAGCGTAAATCCTGCAAAGACATATGGGCACCATGCATGAATTGAGGGCTGCAGCGCCAATTTTCCGTGGTACAATACAGATGTCACTTATGCGGGGAGCCCATGAATGCTGCGTGAGAACGTCAATGACCTGCTCGCTTTTTTGGTGGTTGCGCGTGAGCGGAGCTTCACCAGGGCGGCCGCCAAGCTCGGCATGTCGCAGTCTGGCCTGAGCCATACAGTTCGCGGCCTTGAGGAACGCCTCGGGCTTCGATTGCTGACGCGGACGACACGTAGCGTCGCGCCGACGCCGGAAGGCGAGCGGCTGTTGACGACGATTGGTCCACGCTTCGAGGAAATCGAAGGCGAACTGATCGCGTTGGCGGATCTGAGGGAAAAGCCCGCCGGGACCATCCGCATCACCGCGGAGGATTTCTCGATCGACCATATCCTGTGGCCGAAGCTCCGAAAGGTTCTGCACGACTATCCCGACATCAAGGTGGAATTCGTCATCGACTACGGACTGACGGACATCGTCGCGGAGCGGTTTGACGCAGGCGTGCGTCTGGGCGAGATCGTGTCGCAAGGAATGATTGCCGTGCGGATCAGTCCCGAACAGAGGATGATCGTCGTCGGCTCGCCCGACTACCTCAAGCGGCGCCCGGCACCTGTGGTTCCCCAGGACCTGACGAACCATAGCTGCATCAATCTACGACTTCCGACACGGGGAGGCCTCTATGTCTGGGAGTTTGAAAAGGATGGCCAGGAGCTGCGCGTGCGCGTCGATGGCCAGATGACCTGTAACGGCATTACCCAGATTCTCAACATGGCTATTGACGGCTATGGGCTGGGTTTCGTTCCCGAAGGTCTTGCGAGACCGGAGGTCGATGCCGGGCGTGTGGTCGAGGTACTGGGGGACTGGTGCCCGTACTATCCCGGATATCATCTGGTTTATCCAAGCCGCCGACAGGCTTCCGCAGCCTTCACCGTCGTGCTGGAAGCGTTGCGCGACCGGGGCTAGAAAGGGACTGCCAAAACATGATTGCGCCCGTTTCCGCTTGAAGCATGGACGAGTGCAATCATATCGGCCGGTCATGAAAGCGGATCGTAACCAGGCTCTTTCCAGATCAGCTCGGGTTTGCCGAGGATATCCGGAATGAAGACCTTCTCCTTCCAATCCGATACCTCGATGTCTTCGATTGCGACCGAGACCAATTTTTCGTCGCAGTTCAAGGTTGACGTCACTGCGTCCGCCAGCGCCTGAGCGAGCATCTGCTTTTCCGCCTTCGACTTTCCGGCAGCCATTTTTAAGATCACATGGGGCATGTCGTTTCCTTCAGATCCCGACGCGCTTCATATGTTCCTCGGGGTAACGAGCACCCTTGATCTCGATGGACGAACCCTCGATTTCCTCAAGATCGTCTTGCGTGAGATGAACCTTGAGCGCACCGACATTTTCCTCGAACCTTTCAAGCTTTCGCGTACCAAACAGCGGAACGATCCCGGGCTTCCGTGCAAGCAGCCAAGCAAGAGCCACCTGGGCAGGCGTTGCACCATGGCGGTCGCCAATACGAGCGATAAGCTCGATGAGCTTCCGGTTTGCCTCCCTTGCCTCCGGAGCGAAGCGGGGAACGCTGTTGCGCATGTCGGAGGTATCGAAGGACGTGCCGACGTCGATCTTGCCGGTGAGGAACCCCTTGCCCAGCGGGCTGAAGGGAACAAGGCCGATGCCGAGCTCTTCAAGCGTTGGAAGGATCTCGTTTTCCGGCTCGCGCGTCCATAGAGAATATTCGCTCTGCAGCGCGGCGACGGGCTGGACGGCATGGGCGCGTCGTATCGATTTCGCTCCAGCCTCGGAAAGACCGAACCAGCGGACCTTGCCCTGCGCGATGAGATCCTTCACGACACCTGCGACATCCTCCATCGGTACGTCAGGGTCGACGCGGTGCTGATAGAGAAGGTCGATATGATCGGTTTTCAGTCGCCTGAGGCTGCCTTCGACCGCCCTTCGTATGTGATCTGGCTTGCTGTTGACGGCGCCGCTGTTGACCCCGGTATCCGGATCGATATCCCAGCCGAACTTCGTGGCGATCTTGACCTGATCGCGAAGCGGCTGGAGCGCCTCGCCAACCATCACCTCGTTCGTAAACGGACCGTAGGCCTCGGCGGTATCGAAGAAATCCATACCTCGTTCGACCGCCGTCCGCAGCAGCTTGATCATGTCGTCACGATCCGGCAGTTCGCGGGCCTTTCCATATCCCATGGCGCCCAGGGAAAGTGCCGAGACTTCGAGACCTTGGCCTAATGTGCGTTTCTGCATGTTGGTGTCCTCCGTCAATCGCGTGGCGTGATCTTGATCGTCGCAGCCCGCGCACGCTTCCCAATCATGGGAGCCAGATAGCTGCTTTTTGAATATTTGATCCGGTAGGCGTCATCGATCTTGTCGTTGATCTCGCCATTCACCGGCTCGAATGAAACCTCGATGGTCAAACCCGCCACCGTCATGCGGCCCGCCTTCTGTCGGACCGCCGCTTGATACCACCGGGACTTGGTGCCGTTGTACGCGCGCACAAACAACGCGCCATCGACAACGACGGACCATATCCATGTCGGGGTCCCGTAGGTCGCGCCATCCTCTCTGAACGGCGATATGTGCAGATCATCCGCTTCGGCAATCTGCTTTAGCCTATCTTTCTGCCAGGTCATGACATCGCTCTTCCGCCGGCTCTCATCGTCTGTGCCGGATGTAATTTAGGCGATCCGCGGCGTCGGACTATTGGTCGATTCCTGCTAGGACTTATGTGGCTGGCGCATCAATTGGATCCGAGCCAGCAGCGCGAGGCCAAGGACGATGGCGATCAAGTTATAGATGCCCGCAATCGAAAAGGCCTCTCCATAAGCATCCGCTGCAGGTTGGGCCAGGACGGCCGTCCCACCAATATGCTCCAGCACACCGAACAGAATGGCCCCAACGATCGACACGCCAAAGGCGGATCCGGCTATCTGCATGGTGCTGAAGGCACCGGACGCCATCCCGGCCTCTTCACTGGAGACGGTGCTAAGGATCATGTTGAGGAGAAGGGGAATGACAATGCCCTGGCCCAGTCCCTGAAGGATGACCGAAGCGCTCAGGGTCAGGATATAATGACCAACGGCAAGGTCGGACAGAACGGCGGTTAGCAATCCTACCGCAAAGACGACCATGCCGAGGAACAACGCCCGGTGCTCCCCTCGTTTTGCTAGCGGCTCCGAAAGAAGCGAGCCGATGAAAAATGCGATCGTCGATGGGACAAAGAAAGTCCCGGCGTCCAGCGCGGTTTGTCCGAGACCGACCTGCAGCAGGATTGTCAGTGACAGGGAGAACGAGCCGATCGCCGAGAAAAACAGGAACCCCGCGAGAACCCCGAGAACGAAGTTTTTCTTCTTGAAGAGAGAAATATCGATGATGGGTACGCCGCCGCGCTGCGCCAGCCGGGCCTCGTAGAAGGCGAAGCATAGGAACATGGGAAGAGACAACAGAGGGGCGACGATTGCCCACCAGGGCCAGTGATGCTCCTGTCCCACCATCACCGGCAGCAGGATCAGGGTTAGTGCGGAGGTCCCCAGGAGAGCACCCCATGGATCGAGCTTCGGTGATGCGAGCGCCCTGGTCTCCACGATCATCCGTTTTCCCGCGATCAACGCATAGAATGCGACCGGCAGGTTGACGAGAAAGACGAGGCGCCAGCCAATATCCCCGATGTTGAGTACGAGCAGATATCCCCCGATGACTTGGGACGCTGCACCGGCAACCCCCTGGACGGCGCCCATCACCGAGAATGCCCTTCGGCGATCTTCACCCTCAAAGAGTACACGTAGCGATGCATAGACCTGCGGCATCAGGAGCGCCGCGCCAATACCCTGGACCGCGCGTGCGCCGATAAGGCTCCAGGGGGAAGGCGCAAGGGCACACAGCAGCGACCCGAGCGCGAAGATCGCCATGCCGACGAGAAACAGCTTCCGCCGCCCATAGAGATCGCCCAGACGGGCTCCGTTCAGCAGCAGTGCGCCATAAGTCAGGCTGTAGGCCACCATGATGAGCTGCAATTCCCCGTTGGACGCGTGCAGCCTGCGTTGGATGTCCGGCAGCGCGATATTGACGATGAACAGGTCGAGGATGGTGAGGAAATTCCCGGTCAGAAGAACGGCCAGTGACGACCAGGCTCCCGCTTTCTCCGTTTCAACCGATACTGGGGTCATCTGTGTTCCCGTGTGATCGAGCTTGCGGCAGGAACCGGGTATCGGTGCCCGCAAAGCCGAAGGCACAGGATATTTTATCTTTAATGTTGATCAATCGTGAGAAATAGAACTACTTAAAGGACAAAGTTTCCTCAATTGGAGATGTCATGGAAAGCCTGACGGGTATCGCCGCCTTTGTTCACGCCGCCGAACAGCAGAGCTATGTGGCAGCTGCACGCGTCACAGGGGCATCTCCATCCGCCATTGGCAAGGCGGTGGGCCGCCTCGAAGCCCGCCTCGGGGTGCGGCTCTTCAATCGCACGACACGCAGCATGAGCCTGACGGAAGAAGGTGTGGTCTTCTATGAACGCTGCAAGCGTATCCTGGAAGACCTCGGGGATGCGGAGGCGGTCATCCTTCAGAGCCGGGAGCGGCCAACGGGGCGCTTGCGCGTCAGCATGCCTCACATTGTCGGGCATCATCTCTTCATGCCGATCCTGCACTCCTTCGTCGAATCCTTCCCGGGGATCGAACTGGACATTGATTTCGAGGATCGGGTGGTGGATCTCGTTGCCGAGGGCGTGGACGTCGCTGTCCGCAGCGGTGAGCTGCCCGACAGTGGGTTGATCGCCCGCGTCCTCGGACAGCAGCATTTCGTCGTCTGCGGGAGTCCCGAATATGTCGAACGGCGAGGCCGCCCGCAGACACCGGCCGACCTTGCTGGGCATGCCTGCATTCACTTCAAATATCCATCCAGCGGCCGCATCGCGCCCTGGGCTTTTCAAGCTCCCCACGAGCGGCTGATCCTGCCCAAAAACCTCATCTTCAACAATACGGACGCAGGATTGCGGGCGACGTTGGATGGGTTGGGGCTTTCCCATCTGCCCGTCTATGTGGCGGAACCATACATCCGGAGCGGCATGCTCACCCCGGTTCTCACCTCGCTCATGGTTCCTTTCGGCTCACTCTCCCTTGTCTGGCAATCCAATCGCCAGCTTTCGCCGAAGGTTCGTGCTTTCGTGGATTTCATGGTTGAAAGTCTGGCCTCCGAAGGCGGAACCTTCCGATCGGCTGCAACCTTGTCGCCATAGTCCAAATTCTTATTTCAGCGTGATCACGCCTGCTGCGATATCCGGCGCCGCTGGAATTATGCCGCTCTTCACATACCACTGCGCGATATTGCCGATCTGTTTGACGTCGGCATCGGTAACAGCGGTCGTCGAAACAGCATTGTTCTCGCCGATTTTCGCACCAAGTTCGGCCGGAATATTCATTTCCTTTGCCCAGATCGCGCCTGCCTCGGCCTTGTTTGCAAGAGACCAGGCATTCTCGCTCTTCACAACATCGAATATGGCTTGCAGCTGATCCAGCTTTTTGGATGCGAATTCACGGCTTGCGACGAGCACCACGGCATTGTCGGACCCGATCGCCGCGCCATCGGCAAGGACTTTGCCGTCATAGGTTTTCTCGGCAATCGTCAGGAAGGGATCCCACGTGGCCCAGGCATCGACATGGCCTTGAACGAAGCTCGGTCCGCTGTCGCTAGGGCTGAGATAAACGCGCGTGACGGTCGATGGATCGACGCCGTTCTTTTCTAAACCACGCATCAGCAGATATTCGCCGGTCCCGCCCCGATTGACGGCAACTTTCTTGCCGGCCAGATCCTTCAGCGACGAGATGCCGGCGCCATTCTTCACCACCACACCTTCGGAGCCGGCCGCCATCTTCTGGTAGGCGAAGACGACAAGCGGGATCTTGGCGGCAAGTGCTGCGACCGACGATGTCGAACTCCCCGCGGTGATATCGATGCTTCCGGCGTTCAGCGCTTCGAATGCTGGAGCAGCGGCCGGAAAGGGACCGGCCCATTCGACCTTGATGCCTTTTTCGGCGAGCGCCTTCTCCAGCGTGCCGCGCGACTTGGCAAGCGTCAGATCGTTCGGGCCGCGCAGCCAGCCGATCCTGACGACCTGATCGGCAGCCTGCGCCATCGGCGCGACGAGAGACAGGAGAGTAGCGGCGGCAAATGCCTTAAAAAGAGAGCGTTTTTTCATGGATATGTTATCCGTTCTGCCCGAGGGGCCTGAAGGTTTTCAAGATTGTTCTGTTCGACACCGAGCTGCGACAGAAGCTCGGATTCGATCTGGGTGGCCCGAGGGTCGCTTCGCTGCCGGGGATGTGGAATATCGACGTTGATTTCCAGGCTGAACCGCCCCTGATCGATGACGAGAATCCGATCGGCCAGTGCCACTGCCTCCCAGACGTCATGCGTAACCAGGAACACAGCCGGCCTGTGTTTGCGCCATAGCTCGTCGACAAGCGCATGCATCCTGATCCTGGTCAGCGCGTCGAGCGCCGCGAAAGGTTCGTCGAGCAGCAGCAATTGCGGCGTCCTGACCAGAGCGCGTGCCAGTGCCGCCCGTTGCGCCTCACCACCCGACAAGGTCAGCGGCCAGGCGTCACGACGATGCGACAATCCGACATCGGCAAGCGCCTGTTCGGCCGCCCCGCGAGCGTTCGGCGAATTCACGCCGAGAGCGACATTGTCGATGACGCGCTTCCACGGCATCAGTCTCGGCTCCTGGAAGACGACAGCACGCCGGGCGGGGATCTCGGCTTTTGCGGCAGGCGCCTGATCGAGACCGGCCAGGACGCGCAGAAGCGTGGATTTGCCGGAACCGCTGCGGCCGAGCAGCGCCACGAACTCTCCCGGTTTTATCTGAAGGTCGATGCCGTCGAGCACCGCCGGGCCACCGAACGATCGGCTCAGGCCCTGAATATCGACAAGCGCGCTCATGCGGTCACCGCAGGCCGCCAGCGCAGCGCATAGGCCTCGATGATCCGCACCAGACCATCCGTTAGAAGCCCCATCACGGCATAGACCAGAAGGCACACGACAATCACATCCGTTTGCAGGAAGTCGCGCGCATAGGTCATGATGGAGCCGATCCCGCTCGACGCGTTGATCTGCTCGCCGACCACAAGGCTGAGCCAGGCAACGCTGAGACCGTAGCGGATGCCGACCAGCAACGATGGCAGTGCGCCGGGGATCACGATATGGCGCACGATCCCGAGCGTGCCGAGACCAAGTGTCTTTCCAGCCTCGATCAGCTTGCGGTCAATGCCACGAATGCCGCCGTGCAGGGTGAGATAAATCGGGAAGACGCAGCCGAATGCCACCATACCGACCTTCGGCACCTCGCCAATTCCAAACCACAGGATGAACAGCGGCAGAAGCCCGAGAAACGGCATCGCCTTCAGCATCTGGATCGGCGGATCGATCACCGTTTCCCCGAAACGGGAAAGTCCGGAGATGAGGGCAAGCGACACGCCGACCACGAGAGCGATGGAGAAGCCGGCGACCACGCGCAGAAACGACACGCCGAGACCGATGATCAGTTCACCCGATGCTATCAATTTTGTACCGGCGGCAACGATCTGAATAGGTGAGGCCAGCACGCGTGGGGGCAACAATCCGGAGACGCTCAAAAGCTGCCAGAGAACCAGAATGGCCAGGGGCGACACGAGACGGCTGAGAGAGCCGAAGCGAGGCTTGCGCCTTTGGCTCCGAAGCTCCGGCGTGGCGGGCCGGTCCAGCGCCTGCCCGATAGAGCGGGTATCAACCATTCGCCGTCTTTCCCGAGAGGTCGCGGTCGAACAGCGTCGACCAGGTGAACTGCTTCTTCTCCGGGATCAATCTTTCAACCGGCAATCTTGGCAGCACCGTCTCGCCGAAACGATAGGCCTCCTCGAGAAGCGGCATGCCCGACAGAATGAAGGTATCGACGCCGACGGCCTGATAGGCCTCGAGCGTGCGGATGACGGTGTCGGGCGATCCGACGATCGCGGTTCCGGGACCCGGCCGGACAAGGCCGATCCCGGCCCACAGGTTCGGCGATATCTCCAGATCGCGCAGATTGTCCGGCTTGATGCCCCCATGCATGCGGCTCATGCGCTGCTGGCCGACGGAATCGGTGTTCGACACGAAGCGCTGGTTGGCGGTGATGGCGGCATCATCCATCTGTTCGTAGAGATCGGCGGCCGCCTCCCAGGCCTTCGCGTCGGTCGACCGCACGATGACATAGAGCCGGATACCGTAGTTCAGCTCGCGCCCATGCGCGGCGGCCCGGGCCTTCACCTGCAGGACCTTTTCGCCCATCTGCTCGGGCGTTTCGCCCCAAGAGAGATAGGTGTCGACATGTTTGGCCGCCACCTCGATGGCGCTGTCGGACGAACCGCCGAACCAGAGCGGCGGCGCCGGGATGGAGGTGCCCGCCGGAAGCGCGAGCTTTGCGCCTTCCGTCTGGAAGTATTTGCCGTGATGGGTCACGCTTTCGCCAGCCATCAGACGGTGCCAGATGGTCAGATATTCGTCCGCCATGTCATAGCGCTCGTCGTGCGGCAACGTCATGCCGTAAGCGCCCAGCATCTTGGCATCGCCGGACACCACGTTCAGAAGCAGCCGTCCATTGGAAAACTCCTGGAACGTCGCGGCCATTTTTGCCAGCAGGGTCGGCGCCACCAGACCGGGGTGGAACGCCAGGAGAAATTTCATCCGCTTCGTATATGGCAGTAGCGCGCCCGCCAGTGGCCAGACGTCGTGGGCGCCCGTTGCAAACAATGCGCCGGTGAAGCCGAGATGATCGTAGGCTTGCGCCAGCTGCTTGTAGTAACCGTAGTCGATCGTGCGCGACCCCTCAGGCTTCCACGGATAAGCGCCGTCCGGCGCGCACATGTACCAAAGAACGTTCATGGCTATGAATTCCCCACGATAGTATTGGTTGCAATCTCAAGCCTGATCGCCAGATCCCCGTGACGGAACAGGGTATCGGCCTCCGCCTGCTGCTCGCGAAGGATCACGTCGCTGGCCGGAACAACACGCCAGTCCCGCTCATTGACGACGCGTGTCCAAGCCCGCCGCTCCACCTCGGTTCCATTCTCGGACAGAAGTGCTGCCGCCTTTTCGGGATCGGATTGAATTTCGTTGCCGATCCGCGCCAGCTCATTCGCAAAGCCGTCAATGATATCGGCGCTCAGCCCGCGCTCGCGGATCGTCCAGAAGGTCGACCGGTTCGGGATGGTCGCGCCGCAATGGGCAAGCACCCGAAACTCACCCGAAGACAGCGACTGCTCAAGATGCGGGGCCATCGCCACCCAGGCGTCGATTACGCCGGACCTCAATGCGTCGCGAGACGGCACCGGCAACAGGTCGTGGCGATGCACGTCCGGCAGTCCGAAGCCGGCTTCCTCCAGGCTCCTGGCAAGGAAATAGGTCAGGAAGGAACCATCGACGAGCGCGACCGAACGACCTTTCAAATCCGCCAACGTTTCGATCCCGGACTGGCGATTGACCAGGATCGCCCCATTGGCGGGCCTTGGCGACGAGCCGGCGACATAGATCACCGACAGGCCGGAGGCGGCCGCCAGGATCGGCGGTGTCGATCCGGTGCCACCGATATCGAAAGTTCCGGCAGCAAGCTTGGCGGCGGTCTCCCGCCCCTCCTGGTAGGGCACGAATTCAGGATCGAAATCCGCGAAGGCGCCGGGCCAGCGGGACGCGAGACTGAGATGCAGATTGTTCGGGTGAAACCCGATCCTCAAGGCCATGAATATTTCCGCGGTCGTTGAAATTCCCAATATATAAAATTATATAATGGAAGGCCGATTGCAATCGAAGAACGTTTCGATCAAACTTTTGCGGGCCGGGAGAAAACTATTTCACGGCAAATGCTGCATCATGAAGAGCGCCACGATGAATGTCATGAATGCCGGAAGGCATGAAGCCAGGGACCGGCAAAAGGTCAAATGCCGCGCCATCGGCGCCGCATCGGATTTCCTGAAGGCAATGGCGAACCCGGTTCGTCTTTCGATACTCTGCGCACTGGTGGAAGGAGCTCGTTCGGTAACCGAGCTGGAAGCCATGCTCGACGTGCATCAGCCGACATTGTCTCAGCAACTGGGCGAATTGCGGGAAGCGGGCATCATCGTGGGCAAGCGATCGGCTCGCGCCGTCGTCTATCGGCTCGCCGATCCAAGGGCTGGACAGCTCATAGGCCACCTGCGGCTACTGTTTGCCGATCCCGACGCCTCCGCGATCTGGCGAGGAACATCGGTCGAAGCCGTCTTCAAACACCAGATGTGACAGCCTTGTGTTGAACACCCTATGAAACTCATCTCGTTTGCCATTTCACGATCGCTCGCGATTGGTTCAGAATAGTGAAGCACTTCATGGGCCTCTCTCAGCCTGGCAGGGTCGGCGCCGAGCGGAAAGACGGATCTATTCCTCGCGGAAATCAACAGTCTCGCTTCGGGGTGGGGTTGCAGAGGAGGAACATCTCTTTTGTCGATACATGTATAGACATCATCGTTGGGCGGTGCTTCTATCCCACAAAAGCAAGGGGATCATGATGGCGAAGACGATGTTCGACCTCACAGGAAAAGTCGCGGTGGTGACCGGCGCCAGCCGCGGTTTGGGGCAATGGATTGCGCTAGCTCTGGCAGAAGCAGGCGCCGATGTTTGCATTACGGCGCGCGACGAGAGTTCCCTGACCGAAACCAGGCAAAAGATCGAGGCGCTCGGCAGGGTTTGCATCACGAATGCTCAGGACGTGACCGATATTTCATCCATCGACAATACGCTAAGCCGGTTTGAAAGCATCACTGGTGCCATCGACATCCTTGTCAACAACGCCGGCTACGAACAGGTATCCCCCTCGCTCGATGTCGATGAGCAAACCTGGGACAAAATCATCGGAACCAATCTCAAGGGCGCCTTCTTCTGGTCGCAAGGCGCAGCGCGGCGGATGTCCCGACAGTCCCGCGGCGGAAGCATCATCAATCTCTGCTCTCTGACCTCCTATGTCGGCATCCCGACCGCCGTGCCCTACGGATCGTCGAAGTCGGGGCTGCTTGGCATGACACGCGCGCTTTCGGCCGAATGGGCGCCGCTGGGCATCCGCGTGAATGCAGTGGCACCGGGCTATTTCCGCACAGCGATGACCGAGGACTTTTATCAGGATGAGAGTTGGGCAGAACGCATGATCGAGAAGATCCCACAGAAGCGGTTCGGCGATGCTTCCGACATTGGCGGCGCAGTCGTCTTCCTCGCAAGTAGCGCATCTGCCTATATCACCGGCCAATGCATTCCTGTCGACGGCGGCTTTTTGGCATCGATCTAGCAGCGGAAGATGAGGCTTGACAGCATACGAATGATCATATTGTCTATAGATGTATAGACAACTCTAGACAATAAAAAACGGGAACGAAGTCTTCGACTTCCTGGGAATTTGCCGGATAGCCATATCCGGCGTCCTCGCACGAATAGCTTACAGGGTATTGTGCCGGCAGCCACCGACCTGCGGTGCGTTTCAGCATGTTCTGTAGGCAACTTGGATCGCCGCGCCGTCAGCGCGCGGATGACTGCGGCTGTCTGCGCCTCTGTGCGCCAACAAGGGTATGAGCAATGACCGATGTCACGTTTCATGAGTATTCCAATCTTGGACCGAATGAGAAGGCTGCGCTCTTGCGACGGTCGGAAACGGACATCTCCGGCTTCATCGAAAAGGTGGCGCCAATCCTCGAAGCCGTGCGTACCGAGGGTGACCGCGCTGTCGCACGCTTCGGCCGTGACCTCGACAAGGCGAATATTACAGAGACGACGATCAAGGCGACGGAAGCGGAATTCGATGCAGCTTTCAAGCTCGTTAGCGAGGATGTGATAGAGGCCATCACATTCGGCATCGAGAACATTCGTCATTTCCATGAAGAGCAGAAACCGGAGGCCATGTGGCTGAAAGAGATCAAGCCGGGCGCCTTCGCCGGCGACCGCTTCACCCCGATCAAGTCCGTTGCGCTCTATGTCCCACGTGGCAAAGGTTCGTTTCCGTCCGTCACGATGATGACCTCGGTCCCGGCCGTCGTGGCAGGCGTTCCGAATCTGGCGATCGTCACTCCTCCTGCCCCGGATGGTAGCGTGGACGCAGCAACGCTGGTCGCGGCGCGTCTGGCCGGGGTGGAAACTGTTTACAAGGTCGGTGGCGCTCAGGCGGTTGCAGCTGTCACCTACGGGACGGAAACGATCAAGCCGGCACTGAAGATCGTCGGGCCGGGAAGCCCCTGGGTGGTCGCAGCCAAGCGGAGCCTGTCAGGCATCATCGATACGGGCCTGCCCGCTGGCCCTTCCGAAGCCATCATCTTTGCGGACGACACCGTCCATGGCGGCCTTGCCGCGCTCGATCTCCTGATCGAGGCCGAGCATGGCCCGGATTCGTCTGCCTATCTCGTGACCCATAGCCGCCGCGTGGCCGAGGAGGCCCTCGCAGCATTGCCCGAGCACTGGGCGCGGATGACCGAACAGCGCGTCCAATTCTCAAGCGCCGTCCTTTCGGGCAAATGCGGCGGGATCATCCTCACCTCCTCGGTCGAGGAGAGCTACGACTTCGTCAATGCCTATGCGCCGGAGCATCTCGAAATCCTGTCGCAGGATCCCTTCGCCCATCTCGGGCAGATCACCGAGGCAGCGGAAATCCTCATGGGTCCACATACCCCCGTCAGCATCGCCAACTTCTGCCTCGGTCCGAACGCGGTGCTGCCGACAAGCCGCTGGGCGCGCACATTCGGCCCGCTGTCGGTCACCGATTTCGTGAAACGCAGTTCGATTGGCTACGTGACAGCGTCGGCCTATCCTGAATTCGCAAAGCGAGCCCATAAGCTTGCCGAATATGAAGGCTTCTCATCTCACGCGCATGCAGTCTCGGCAGTGCGCGACAACTATCTGCCAAAGCGGGGCTGACGGGATGAAGGCCGTCCGGCTATACGACGCGCTTGATCTTAGGGTGGAAGAGGTCGACAGACCTCGCTCGCCGCCAGCGGGCTACGTGACGATCGATGTTCGCGCGGCGGGAATCTGCGGCTCGGACCTTCATAACTACCGAACCGGCCAGTGGATCAGCAGGCGTCCGTCGACGGCAGGCCACGAATTCTGCGGGCGTGTTTCGGCAATTGGCAAGGGCGTCGAAGATCTCGCCATCGGTGATCTCGTCGCTGCGGACTCCCGCTTTTACTGTGGCCAATGTGAAGCATGCAGATCGGGCCGGACCAATATCTGCGAACATCTCGGTTTCGTCGGCGAGGTGTGCGACGGCGGGTTTGCGGAACAGGTCGAATTACCCGCCCGACTCGTTTTCAAGCACGAGCCATCACTTGATCCCGCAGTGGCGGCCATGGCCGAACCTTTGGCCGTCGCACTTCATGCTGTACGGCGGCTCAATCCGCCTCGAGGCGAAGCGATTATCCTCATCGGCTGCGGGACGATAGGCGGTCTCTGCGGTTTGCTGCTTTCACATCTCCATGACGGGAAGCTCTTGTTTGCGGATTTGAACGGCAGCCGTGCCGAGATGGTGGCCAGCCTCTGCGGAGGCTCCGTGGTCTCGCTGGACAAATCGCAAGCAAGAACTGCTCTCGGCGACGCGCGACTGCGCTATGCGGTGGATGCAACAGGAAGTACAAAGGCCATCGCGCAAGGCATCGAACTTCTGGACGGGGGCGGCGCCTTCGCTCTTGTGGGCATTAGTCACGGGAAACTGGATCTGGATCCTAATGTTCTGGTCGAACGTGAGATTTCCCTGATTGGCTGCCATGCCTTTGAAAGCGAACTCGCCGACGCCATTGCGCTGTTGCCAAAGCTGCAGTCCTCACTTCTGCAATTCAGCGAGGTCCTGAACTCGCTCGACGACATTCCTGGTGCCTACCGTCGGCTAAGCGACGGGCGGACGAACAAGCTAAAAACGATCATTCGAATAGCCGATTGATCGAGCACACGCCTCGGCGTGAGACGGAGATAGAAATTGCCCGGTCTTTCAAACACCGCGCTACCGCTCTACGAAAAGGTCAAGGACTTCGTCCTCGACAATATCGGGAACGGCAACTGGCCACAGAATGAAAAACTCCCGTCCGAACATGAATTAACGTCTTCGCTAGGTGTCTCTCGCATGACGGTCCATCGCGCACTTCGCGAACTGACCGCCGAAGGCCATCTGCGCAGGATCCAGGGCGTCGGGACATTCGTCTCGCCTCCCAAGGCGCAGTCGACCCTGATCGAGATCAGCAACATCATCACAGAGATCAAGGCGCGTGGAAGCCAACACCGTGCGGAGGTAATCCTGCTCGAGCGGATCGAGCGGCCGGATCAAATGCTACTGGACGCGTTCGAATTCAAGAAGCTTTGCCCGGTCGATCACTCGCTGGTCGTTCACTATGAAAATGGCGTCCCCGTTCAACTTGAGGAGCGTTACGTCAATACAGAGCTAGTGCAGAACTATCTCGATCAGGATTTTACGTCCATCGGCACCTACGATTACCTGCAGCACAGCACGCCGCTCACCGAAGTCGAGCATCTCATCAGCGCTATCCCGGCGACGGAGAGACATGCCCGCCTCCTGCACATCCGCGAACGAGACAGCTGCCTGGTGCTGCACCGCAAGACATGGACGGGGCAGACGATCGCAACGGTCAATACCTTCACCTATGTCGGCAGCAGATACTCGCTCGGCAGCAGATACCTGCCGCCCAAAAAATGAAAACCTTCGCGTCATTCCAGGAGTGAGAGAAATCATGGGGCAGCCCAGCAGTCGGACCGCGGCCATCCGGGAAAAAGCCAAGAAACGCGACGGCAGTGCCGAAGCTCTTCTTGCCGACCTGCTGCGAGATCTATTTGGGGTCGAAGCACGCGATCTGGCGATCAACCACGACCAATACAGCCTCAATTCGCTGAATGGCTTCTTCGAGGCCGATGGAAAGCCGTACTTCTTCAAATTCCATCAGGAGGAAAATGAGGAGGAGATGAGCGGCGAGTACTATCGCGCCGATATCCTTGCCAAGGCCGGCCTGCCGGTAGATCAGCCGATCATGATGTCGACTCTTCCGGGCGAGCAGATCCTCGTCTACAGACGCAGGACGGATCCGCGCTTTTCCGATGTTCTGCGCGCGCTCGACGAGCTTCATGATGAGGAAATGGCAAGCCAGGCCGTGGATGCGGAGCGCCGGCTCAATGACGCCGTCCTGTCCGTTTACCTGAAGACACTGCATCCGGTGACGCCTGATCAAGTCGCAAAGGAGCCGGTCCACCGGCTATTCTACGACCGGCTGGTTACTGCACCCGACGGAACCTACCCTGGTGGCCGGCTGGCAAGCTTTTACGTCGGAAAGACGTTCGAATTTCCAGGCGTCACGCTGTCCTGGGACGCGCTCTCGAAAGCCCGCTTCGTCATCAATGGCATCGAATACCGCAACACGCTTGGCGAGCTGTTCGACGCCGCGCATGAGAGACTGAACCCTGCCCGTCTGGCGGATAGTGGCGGCGTGACGGCACATGGCGACGCCCACAACGCCAATGTCTGGTTCGAACGGCGGGAAGGACGCGCGAGCCTGTCGTTCTTTGACCCAGCCTTCGCCGGCGAGCACATCCCGACGCTTCTGGCAGAGGTGAAAACGACCTTCCATAATATCCTTGCCCATCCCTACTGGCTCTATGATCCCGCGATCGCCGAACAGAAATTCAATGCGACAGCCAGCTATAAGAATGGCCGTCTCCTTGCCGATTTCGACTGGACGCCAAGCCCGGTTCGAGCCGCACTTCTGGAAACGAAGGCCGAAGCAATGTGGAAGCCGTTGCTTGCCGCCCTCAAGCAGCGGGGCATGCTTCCTCCTGACTGGCGAGAGGTCGTCCGGCTCGGGCTTTTCCTCTGCCCGACCCTCGTCATGAACCTGCGCGCCGGCGCTACAAGCCACAATCCGACATCCTCCCTGATCGGCCTTTCGGTGGCGATAATGGTCGGCTCGGAACCTGACGGCGGTGCGGATCTGGTTACCCGCTTCCTCGCAAAGATAGATCCGGAGAGGTAGATTGTGACGATCGTCAATATCGATGACCTCCGGCTGGCTGCGCGCCGGCGATTGCCGAAACTCTTCTTCGACTACATCGACGGCGGCTCCTTTGCGGAGGAAACCTGCCGTCGAAACAAGGACGATTTCTCGCTTTTGCGACTGCGTCAGACAGTTCTCGGCGATTATGCCGAGCCTGATCTGTCGACCGAATACCTCGGACGGCAACATCCTCTTCCATTCATGTTGGGACCGGTCGGCTTCCTTGGCCTCTACACGAGAAACGGAGAACAAAAGGCAGCCGTCGCCGCCCACGCTGCCGGCATCCCCTTCTGCCTTTCCACCTTCTCGATCGCATCGCTGGCAGACCTCCGCCAAGCGACAGACGGTGCGCTGCATTTTCAACTCTATATGCTCGACGACCGCACCCTCTGCGAGGAGTTTCTGAGCGCTGCGGAAGAGGCCGGCGTGGAGGCACTGTACGTGACCGTCGATACGGCCATCACCGCCATCCGCGAACGTGATGTGCGAAACGGCTTCCGATCTCTTACGCGTGTCACGCCACGACTATTCGCGAGTCTCTGCCGAAAGCCTGGCTGGTTGTTCGACGTCGGTCGCGGCGGCATGCCCTCCGTTCGGGCGGTCGAGCATCGCACAGACTTCGGGAGGGGGGCGCTCGAACAGGCCGCCAATCTTTCCAGGCGCATCGACAAACGGCTCGCATGGAAAGACATCGAGGCACTGCGCGACCAGTGGAAAGGCAAGCTGATCATCAAGGGCATTCTTTCACCGGAGGATGCAACGAAAGCGCAAGCGGTCGGCGTCGACGGCATTGTAATCTCGAACCATGGCGGCCGCCAACTCGACGGTGCCATGAGCACGATCACGGCACTGCCCGACATCCGGGCCGCGGTCGGACCGGATTTCTCGCTTATGCTCGACGGCGGCGTGCGCAGGGGAAGCGATATTGTCAAGGCAATTGGAATGGGCGCGGACGGCGTCATGCTGGGCCGAGCCTATACCTATGGTCTCGCAGCCGCCGGCCAGGCCGGAGTTGGCCACGCGATCGAGACATTGCGCCGCGAAATTTCGATTACCTTGACTTTGATGGGCGTCGGCTCGATCGCCGACCTGAAGGAACGTGGCTCGCACCTCATACTCAAACAGTGACCGCGAACGCCGGCGAAAGGAGACAAACACCTGCATTCAATATTCGCCCACCATGACTTTGATGAGTGGTGTCAAACTTCAGAAGATGAAAGCTGCATGAATCGCTAAAATCAACAAACAGAGGGGTTTCCAATGAACTACAAATCCATCAGCAAACAGTTTTCCCGTGTAGCGCTTGCACTCGGGATCGTCAGCGTCCTCGCCACCACACAGGCTAGCGCGCAGGATCAAATCCCGTCCAAGCCGGAGCCGGGCACCTTCAAGATCGGCATCGAGCCGTGGCTGGGTTACGGCCAGTGGCACGTCGCCGCTAGCAAGGACCTGTTCAAGAAAGCTGGCCTTGAGGATGTCGAGCTCGTCAACTTCAGCGAAGACAAGGACATCAACGCAGCGCTTGCCAGCGGTCAGCTCGACGCTGCCAATATCGCCACGCATACGGCCATGGGCATGGTCGCCGCCGGCCTGCCGGTGAAGATCGTCTCGCTGCTTGATTTCAGCCTGAAGGCCGACGCGATCCTTGCCGGAAGCGACATCAAGAGCGTCGCTGACCTCAAGGGGAAGAACGTCGCCTTCGAGGAAGGCACGACAAGCGACATCCTGCTGAACTACGCACTTGCCAGCAACGGCATGACGATCAACGATATCGTCCGCGTGCCGATGCCCGCAGCCGATGCTGGAACGGCACTGATTGCAGGCCGTGTTCCCGTCGCGGTCACCTACGAGCCCTACATTTCAACGGCGCTGGCCCAGGACAAGAATATCAAGCTGCTTTTTGAAGCCGGCAAGGATCCGGGTCTTGTCTCCGACGTCCTCGTCGTTCGCGAGGAGGTGCTGAAGCAGAAGCCGGGGCAGGTTCTGGCCATGATCAAGGCCTGGGATGCGGCTCTGGCCGACTACAAGGCCAAGACCGAAGAGGACCGCGCCATCATCTCAAAGGCCGTGGGTGCCTCCCCGGACGATCTGAAAACGGCCTTCGACGGCGTCCAGTATTATACCTCTGCTGAAGCTGCCAAGGCCTTTGCCGGTGACTTCAAGACCAAGACCTTCGCCGACGTTCTGAAGGCGGCCAAAACGGCCGGCCTCGTGACCCAGGACGTTTCCGCCGATAGCATGATCGACACATCGTTTGTCGATGCAGCGAACAAATGACCTCTGACCGTCAACGGGACCGTAATGTCTAGCTCAGAATTGTCGTCGACAACGAAGGAAAGACCCCGCGCGCAATCGCGCGCGGGCGTCGGTAGACCACCCAGTGCCTTTCGGATCGGAGATCCGATCAGCGGCCGGTCGTTTTTTCTGATTGCGGTTGCCGTTTTTGCCCTGCTCTTTGCGGTGTGGTGGGTTGCGACCGTTACGGGATGGGTAAAGCCCATCTTCCTGCCCTCGCCCGGAGCGGTATGGGCCAAGATGGTGGAACTGGCGATCGATGGTACGCTGTGGACCGATGCCGGGATCAGCATCTATCGCATGCTCGTCGGTTTTCTGATTGCATCGGCACTGGCGATCCCGATCGGGGTCATGATCGGTTGTTTCAAGACCTGGGAAGCGGCCATTGAGCCCTTCGTTGACTTCGTCCGCTATATGCCAGTCGTCGCTTTTGTTCCGTTGACCATTCTGTGGGCAGGAACAAGCGATATCCAGAAGTTCGTCATCATCTTCATCGGAACCTTCTTCCAGCAGGTACTGATGGTCATGGACAGCGTCAAGCGAGTGCCGACCGACTTCGTCGGACTGGGCCGTACGCTCGGAATGTCGGAAACCAAGATCCTGTGCCGCATCGTCCTGCCGTCCGCCCTCCCCGGCATCTGGGACACGCTGCGCATCAGCCTCGGCTGGGCCTGGACCTGGCTTGTGCTGGCAGAGCTTGTCGCGGCGACGTCCGGCCTCGGCTATCGGATCGTCGTCTCCCAGCGATATTTCCAGACGCAGACGATCATTGGTTACATCCTGCTCCTTGGCTTGCTCGGTCTGATCACAGACCAGAGCATGAAGGCCCTGGAGCGCGTCTTCTTCCGCTACGCTTCGAGGCATTGAGATGAGCGAACCCAAACTTAAGATCGAGGGTCTCAACAAATGGTATGATGGCAGGAAGAGCCGCGTTCATGCCCTTAGCAGTATCGACCTGGAACTCGCCGACAACGAGTTCGTCTCCCTGGTCGGCGCCTCCGGCTGCGGTAAGAGTACGCTGCTGTCTATCGTAGCCGGACTTCAGTGCTTCGACAACGGCGTGCTTCTGACGGACGGCGCGCCGATCGTCGGCCCCGGGCTTGATCGCGGCGTCGTCTTCCAATCCTACACGCTTCTGCCTTGGCTAACCGCACAGCAGAATGTGGAATTCGCGCTGCAGGCCGCTGGGCTACCGGCAGCAGAGTGCCGGGATGTCGCCCGCCATCACATCGAACTGGTAAAGCTCACCAAGTTCGCCGATGCATTTCCATCGCAACTGTCGGGCGGGATGAAACAGCGAGTCGCCATTGCGCGTGCTCTTTCCTACCGCCCGAAAATGCTGTTGATGGATGAACCCTTCGGCGCGCTGGACGCATTGACCCGTCACCAGATGCAGGAACTGCTGACTCAGATCTGGGAAGAGCATCGGCTGACCGTTCTCTTCGTCACGCACGATGTCGAAGAAGCCGTCTATCTGTCCGACCGTATCGTGGCGATGAGCATCAATCCGGGACGCATCAACGCGACCTTCCATGTCGGGCTTTCCCGCCCACGTAACCAGGATATGATCGCCTCGTCGGAATTCGTTGCGCTCCAAAAGCAGGTTCTTGCCGCGATCCACGCCGGATCGCAAAGTGAGTTGGAACATTGATTCTGCCAATGTGAAGCAGCTGCTGCATTTGACCTCAGTTCAAAGGAAAAACTATGTTCGAAGCCCTCACCGCCGCCCCGCCGGACAAGATCCTGAGCCTCTCGATTCTCTACAGGAACGACGAGCGGCCGACGAAAATGGATCTCGGCGTCGGCGTCTACAAGGACTCGCAGGGTGCGACCGTCATCATGCGGGCCGTGCGTGACGCCGAGAAGCGCCTTTATGAAAGCCAGACGACCAAGACCTATGTCGGCATGGCAGGCGATGAAGGTTTCAACAAGGCCATGCTAAAGCTGGTCTTTGGCGAGAAGGCCGATCTCTCACGCATGTTCGCCTGCCAGACAGCGGGTGGCTCGGGCGCACTTCGTACGATCGCCGACCTGCTGGCAAAGGCCCGACCGGACGCCACCGTCTGGCTCTCCGACCCGACCTGGGTAAATCATGTGCCGATCCTGAAGGCTGCAGGCTTCAAAACCGCGACCTATCCCTATTTCGATCCAGCCAGCGGCACGGTAAAGGCCGATGCCATGCTCGAGGGATTGAAGCAGGCGAAGGCTGGCGACATCATCCTGCTACATGGCTGCTGCCATAACCCGACCGGCGCCAATCTGACGATCGAGCAGTGGGGTCCGGTCGTGGATCTGCTCATCGAGCGCGACCTTTTCCCCTTCGTCGATCTTGCCTACCAAGGTTTCGGCGACGGTCTGGAGGAAGACGCCGCCGCCGTTCGCCTGCTGGCAAGCAAGGTGCCGGAAATGGCTATCGCCACCTCCTGCTCGAAGAATTTCTCGGTCTACCGCGATCGCCTCGGCGCCGTCATCCTGATGGGCAAGAATGCAGAGAGCGTAAAGATCGCCGGCAGCCAGGCGCTCGCGACCACTCGCGTGCTGTATTCCATGCCGCCGGACCATGCCGCCGCCGCCGTCCGCATTATCCTCGAGGACGATGCACTGCGCGCTGACTGGAAGTCCGAACTCGAAGCCATGCGGCTTCGCATGCTCAATCTGCGAAAGGGCTTTGCCGAGGCGCTCCGTCGCCAATCCAACTCCTCTCGCTTCGATTTTATTGCCGATCACCGGGGCATGTTCTCGCGGCTCGGCCTGACCGAAGCACAGGTCGATCGCCTGCGAGACGAGTTCGGGATTTACATGGTCAGCGATTCTCGCTTCAACGTCGCCGGCCTCCGAGAGGATCGGCTCGACGACCTCGCCAGGGCCGTGGTTGCGGTGCTCTGACGGACGTTTGAAGCACTTGAGGAGCCGGCGCGAGCCGGCTTTTCAGTGAGATGACATGCACGGATATTTGGGCTGGGCTATCGAGTGCTCAAATCTCGCGTGATTAACAACGGTCGGGCGAGTTCCCATGCCGATAGGCACGACAGACAATTGTTTTCGCCGAGGTGACCGGGCTCATTGCGCAATGCTTATTCACAGTCCTGACTGTCAGCCATCGCATTATATCGATACGCACGCTGCTCGGCTGTTGGCGTGAATTTTCGGTGGTACGCCTCCAAATGCGGAAGAAGGGTGCCGACCGCATCCCATGCTTGCGTTTCGGTCTGCGTTTCCGGACCTTTCAGTATATCTGCGATTTCGAGCAATACGGCCTCGCGGTCGATTGTGGTCACCTTGCCGTTGTCGACGACCAAACACCCGCCGATAAACACCTGATGGACGGCATGTCGCCCCCCGCGATGCAGAACGGCATCCGCCGGAGATGTTCTCATATTGAGATGCGGGCGGCCAATTTTACGTTGATCCATCAGCACGATATCGGCCTGCAGACCGGGCTCGAGCCGGCCCGCAAAGCCACCGAAGCCGACGGATTTGGCGCCATGTTCCGTGGCCATCTGCAGCACGGTGCCGGCATCGGGCCGGTCGTTCCACAGTCCGGTCTCGCGATGTAGCGCCCAGACAAGTTTCATCTCGAGCGTCATATCGCGATCATCGGCGATATTCGACTGGTCGATGCCGAGCGCCACCGGAATGCCGCGACGGCGCATCTCGTTGACGGGAGCGATACCGCTGCCGAGCCGGAGCCCCGAAGACGCGTTATGACATATGGTACAGCCGCAGTCGGCGATGATGTCGAGATCAGCGCGGCTCATCCAATTGCCGTGGCCAAGCGTCACATTTGAGCCGAGGCACTCGAGCGCCTTCAAATGCTGCACGGCGCTGTGGCCGAACTTATTGTGGGCAAAACTGGATTGCCGCTCGGTTTCCAGAAGATGCATATGCACTTGTGCGTTAGAAGTGCGCGCCGTTTCGAAGATGGTCTGGAGGCATTCATCGGTGCACCAGTGAAGGTTCGCGGGCGCGAGATTGATGCGGACATGATCGGGCTGCGCCGCCAACCAGCGCTCACTGAGCGCTCTGTAAAACGCCATGAGTTCTGCGACCGGCACCGCGGCGGCACTGAGTTTCGGCGCAATCCATGCGCGCACGGGCTCGGGAAGGGTGGCAAAAACGTTTGCGTCGTCATCATAGGTCAGAATATTGCGGTCACGGATCATGAAAGAAAAGCCGGCCCGCATCCCGATCTCGGCATAGGCTTTTAGCGTCGCATCCGCCGTGGCCATCCAGCCATCCGGTGCGCCGGCGAACCCGCTGTTGATATGCTGTACCATTGTGGTGCCGCTTTCCAGCATCTCGATCGCCGAATAGAGCGTGTCGAGCCTGACATCGATGCGGCGCATCGCCCGGAACTGCGGCAGCCATAATTCCAGCGGCGCGAAAGGCACGCCCTGCATCAGGGGAGTTATCCCGAAATGGTGGTGACTGTTGACCAATCCCGGCATGGCAATCATATCGCGGGAGCCAAAACGGGGAAGATGGTCGTTGCCATAGGCAACCGCCGGCATCGGTCCGATCTGAGCGATCATGCCACCATCGACACGAATGCCGACGTCATGGCGCATCGCCATGGTGCCATCGGGCGCAAGGCCGCAAAGCACCGTGCCGGCTTCGATAATACAATCGGCAGTTCTCGACGTCGGTGCCGTCATTTCACGTAGTCTCCGATAAGACCGAGGCGGCGAGCAACCACGACACGATAGAGCGGGTCGCCATAGACCTTCATTTCTTCGCTTGCGGAAAAGGCGAGGCTGATGTCGTGTTCGTCATAACTCCGCGCGGCGATCGCATGTATCTCGGGCCAATCGGGAGCCCGTGTGTTACGCCAGCGTTCAACCACGACTTTGTCCGGCATCTCGGGAAAGCCGAGCTCACCCATCAATGCGGCAATGCCCTGCCAGAACACCCGCAACATCCGATAGAGCGTTTCCTCGTCGCAATGAGGCGCAAGCAGGCGGATCCAGTGCAGTCCGGTGATGACATGCAAAGCTGCGAAATGCTGGGTTGCGGCAAACAGCGAAAGGGCGGTGGATGCCATCTGCTCCATGGTCTCCGGCCCGATTTCGAGCCAATCGACGACGGGTGCGAACGCCGGCACGTTGCCGGCGTCCCGCATGTTTTGCCACAACAGCTCATGCAGCTTCATGCCATGCAATGGCGCAATCTTTGCGGTCATCGCAAGCACTTCGGCAGGATCACGCGTTATGGGCGGCGCCCCCTTTGCTGATGGAAGCGGCAGATAGGTGGCGGCCCAGTAGGCAAGTGCAATCGCCACATCGGCCTCGTTGCCGCGAAGAACACCATAGGCCGTTCGCATCAGCGCGTGAAAGGCGCTGGCTGCAACACCGGCGGCAAGATCGGGAAGATAGAGCTGCAACGCACCGTGGATCCCCAGCCTCGTCAGCTCGCCCGCGAAGAATATGCGCAGATCGGGTTCACGCTCGCGCTGTCCGATTGCCGTTTTCCAACTCTTGCCATCAAGGGACGCAATTGGCTGAGCGAAGGGTATAAGCTGCTTTGCATCCCTGTAGTAATCGAAGAAGCGCCGAAGTTGAGAGGGCGCGCCACCGATACGGTCGAGCGCCACGAGAACCATCGGGGCGTGATTGGCGAATGTGTGCGAAAATTCCGAGCCCCACCCCGGCATGCCGGCCAAGATTGCTTCAAGGCCCTCGGCAGTTTCTTCATTGGAAATTACTGGCATATTGAGCCTCTTTAAGAGTGGCGGCGTCGCTTTCGGCACCAGTCTCCGCCAGGAGCCGCAAGCGGATGGCAGCGGGATGGGCGTCACCGGATCGCCAGCATGGCCTATCTCATTGCCGAAAAGCGGGTTTCAGAGGTGAGCTGGCCTATGTCAAAACCGCGAACCGCTTCGATGAGACGAACCAATGCAACCGCAGCACGGTCAAGGACGATCGCTCCCTTGTCGGCGTCGGCATTGGCGGCATTGCCGCAAACCCCGGCCGGATGAAGGTCCTGCGCCTGCCAGCCGAAGCCCACCGCGCCCTCTGCCGTCAGCAGGCTGCCGGACTGTTCGATGCCGACCGTCAGCGGTACAAAGTCTTCGGCCTTGTCCATGACGACCTGCTCCGGCGCAATGGCAAGCATCATGCTGGTTTCGATATCGCCGCCGTGAATGCCGTGAAGGATTTCCGCCGAAGAAAACAGATCGTCCACCGGCGCAATCCGGAACCAGGAGCAGGCGACCGCAAGCATATCAAGCTCCACGCGGATATCACGGCAGGTCATGTCCATGAGTGAGATCTGCCCGCCATGGGAATTGAAGAAAATGAGCTTGCGCGCACCCGCGCGCTTCACACTTCTGGCGATGTCGAGCCAGACCAGGCGCAGTGTTTGCCCGGAGATGGTGAGCGTGCCCGGATAGGCCAGATGCTCATCCGATTTGCCGACGTTGAGTGCGGGCAGGATCAGGACGTCGGCACTGGCGTCAAGCAAGAGCGTCATTCGATCGAGGATGTCCGCATTGATCGCCGCGTCCACCTTCACAGGAAGATGGGGACCATGCTGCTCGATGGCCGCGATCGGCAATATGACGACCGTCTCGCTCAAATCACGGGAAGCAAAATCGGCGGTCGAGTGATCGGTCCAATAAAAGGAGATGGTCATGACGTACCCTCACACGCGATTGTCAGATTGATCCGCGCTTGCCGGACGCGAATTTGCCGTGGCAACACGATCTTCAAAATCATCGGAGACCGGCAGATCTGGCGAGGCATAAGCCGCCAATGCCGGCAGAATTGTTTCTTCCTGATTGAGAAGAAGCCGACGCAAAACACCGCGCACGAGGCGGGGAACGCCATGCTTATGTCCGCTGATCGAGGTCGAGTGCGGGCCGTGGCTGATAAAACTGCTGCTGTTGAAGGCAAAGATGCGGCTGAGCCATGTGTCACCGGCGTCTTTGGCGACAAAGCCATAGAACGCATCGAGATAGGGAAGCCGTGCGAGACGAGCGTCCTTGTCAGGGTCCTGCGGTGTGTAGCGCTCTCCCCAGAGCGCAACCTTGTCATGGATGCTTGTGAGTTCCGGCCGAGCAGCAAGATCGATCTGCATGCCAGTCGCAAGCAGAAGATGGTCGAACTCCAAAGTGCCGTCTGGCGTGTCGACACGGATTGCGCCCGCCTGCTCGGAAACCGCGAGCCATGGTGTGGCGGGGCGCAGCCGAAACCCGGCAAGGCTCATGGCGGTTTCGAAACTCCGCACCGGCGGTGGCTGATCGGCGCTACGAAAGAAGCGGGAAATATTCCAGCGTGTGCTATCGGAGAGGTCCGGATAGTGCGTCATCATCCCTGGTGTCTCAATCGCGCGATGCGGGTTCGTGCGCGGCAGCTTCGTACGTCGAAAGCAGAGATCGACGGAGGCAGCACCCGCTTCAAGAGCCTTGATCGCATTGTCGAATGCGGACGCGCCATGCCCGAGCATGCCGATGCGCAAACCCTTCAAAGCTTCAAAATCAATGGGACCATTTGTGTGGTTGAACCTGTCCGGCGGCAACCCATCAGAGACGAAACCCGGAACTCGCCATGCACCCGCACCATCATATCCGGTGGCCAGGACCACGGTGCGCGCCAGGGATTTTTCCACCACGCCGCGGACCCTCGTGGTGACGGCTATGACATCGCCTTCAGGGGCCACGTCGATAGCCTCGCAATGATTTGTAATCGCGATTTCGAAGACGTCGGCATACCAATCCAGATAGGCCTTCCAGTCCTTTCTTGGAATACGGGGAAGCTCCTCCCAGGCCTGACGCCCGTAAACTGTCTCGAACCAGCGCCGCACGGACAGATTAACGACATTGAATTCGTTGCCGACCTGCGTTTTCGGCGTGCGCAATTCCTCCATGCGGGCAAAGGTCAGCCACGGCCCTTCGGCCCCTGGCGCCGCGCTGTCGAGAACGCGCACGTTACTCACCCCATCCCACTTCAGGGCTGCCGCGATCGTGATGCCGGACTGGCCGGCACCGACGATGATGACATCGGCGATCTCCATTGCGTCGGGCCGTTGCAGATCGGCGATCCATGGCGGGTTCGGATAGCCAAGGGCGGCAAGATCGGCGCGGGCGGCCTGCTTCAGGTCGTCAACCGTCATCCGCGGCACGTCAGCGGGGGAGAATGTCATGTTTGATCTCGCAAATGAGCCGTGCGTCCGCGTAGACGGCGTCGGCGATTAATCTCCGTCAGCGCCACGATCAGGGCAGTCAACAGGAGGACGACCACCTGCATCGCATTGAGGTCGGGCTTGAGTTCCCGCCGAAACTCCGATGCGACGATAAGGGAAAGCGGTTGCGTGCGGCCGGCCAAAAACATGGAGATTGTCAAATCCGCCAGCGACAGAATGACCCCGATGGAATAGGCGGCACTCAGCGCGACATTGAGCTGCGGAAGCAGAACACGCCGGAAACTCTGCCACGGCGTAGCACCCAGATCGCGGGCCGCCTCCTCCAGCCGTGGATCGAGCCGAATTAACACAGCGGCGATAATTGTTGTGGTGAAGGGGATGGCAACGATCGTTTGCGCCAGAATGAGAGCTGTCGCTCCGCGCCCCAGTCCGACCCAGCTCATCAGCATTGCCTGCGCGATAGAAAGGACGGTCTTCGGCACAAGAAAGGGCACGAGGATCAAAACGGCAAAGGCGCCCCGGAACCACATTCGCGGCGATGTCAGGGCCAAGGCAGCGACGAGGCCGATGAACGCAGCCAGAAGCCCCACAGGTTGGGCGATCAAAAAGCTGGTTACGAAGCCACCCTGAAACGCCGCGTTGCCAACAAGGTCGGCGTACCAGGCAAAGGTGAAGCCGCTCAGGGGAAAAGCCATCGTGCTCGACGCGTTAAAGGAAAAAATCCCGAGAACGACAATCGGCAGATAGAAAAAGCAGGCCGCGAAGCCAAGTGTGACGATCGCAAATCGGGTCATTTCAACCCCCGCCGGAATACTGCCCTTGCACCATTGAGCCGAAGAAGGATGGTGGCGAACCCGATGGCAAAAGCGAACAGGACGACAAGGAGGCTAAGGGCGAGAGCCGATGCCATCGGCCAATCGAAGGCGGTGCCGAACAGATTATCGATCATCGCCATCGGCGTCGCGCCCGACGTTCCGCCAAGAAGGCTTGGAGTCATCATGTCGCCGGCGGCCAGAGCAAAGACGGTAAAGGCGCCGACGGCCAGCCCGGGGGTGGTCAAGGGCAGGATAACCTTCAAGAACGCATCCAATGGCCGGGCGCCGAGATCCCGGGCGGCTTCGATCAGCCTTTTGTCAATCAGCTCGGCTGAGATCCATATCGCCAGAACCATGAATGGCAGATTGTTGTAAAGCAGCACGAGATGCGTGGTGAACGGCGAAAATAACAGGAATTTCAAGGGCTCGTCGACAAGACCAAGCCATTGCAGGACGGCGTTGATCAACCCTTCGGAGCCAAGAACGACGCGCCAGGCATAAATTCGCACGATCTCGCCGGTATAGAGCGGCGTCAGCAGGACGATACTCGCAATCCCCTTCCAAAGGGCAGGCAGGCGCGTCATCGAAATCGCAATCGGATACCCGACAAACGTCGCCAGCACCGCCGTCCCCGCACCTGAGACGACTGCCTTGCCAATCAGAAAGACGAAGACCGGATTGGTAAAAATCTGCGACCAGCTCTGTCCCGAAAAGGCCGGAACCATCGTGAAGGCGTCGAGATCCACCTCAAAGAAACTGAACACCAGGAGCAAAGCGAGCGGCAGAACGCAACCCACCAGCAAAAGACATGCGACGGGCAAAGCAAAATGCGCGCGATGGAATGCCAGGGCCATCACTCGACCCTCGTGATGAAGGCACGATCAGGATCCAATGCCAGGCCGACATCCGTCCCTGGGGCAAACGGATGATCCGCCATGAACCGCAAGGTGATACCCTTCACCCCGGCCTCGATGAGATATCTGTCACCCTTGAACACGACATGTTGGATCGTCGTGTTTATCACGCCCGCGCCTGTGGCAACGCGAAGATTTTCCGGTCGAATGGCGAGCACTGCCTTGTCCCCACGCAACAATCCCTCCACGGCCGGGCACTGGATGATACCGATTGCCGTGTCGATCGCAGCTGATCCGGGGATCGCACCGCTGCCGGCAATCTCGCCGGGGATGAGGGTCGCCGCGCCGATGAAATCAGCGACGAAGGCGTTGGCTGGGCGAGCATAGATCGTCAAAGGGTCGCCCTTTTGAACGATACGCCCCTTGTTCATGACGACGACAATGTCGGAGAGCGCGAAGGCCTCGTCCTGATCGTGAGTGACATAGACGAAGGCAATGCCGAGACGCCGCTGCAAATCCTTCAGTTCGATCTGCAGGTGCCCGCGCATCTTTTTGTCCAATGCCGAGAGGGGTTCGTCGAGCAGAAGCAGATGCGGCTCCGCGATGATCGCGCGCGCCACCGCGACCCGCTGCTGCTGGCCGCCTGAGAGCTGGTGCGGATATCGTTCACCAAACTCCGCCATATGCACGGCGTCCAGCGCCCTTTTGACGCGCGCGGCCACATCGACATTGCTGTGGCGCCGGAGTGTCAGCGAAAACGCGACGTTTCCGAACACGGTGAGGTGCGGAAACAACGCGTAGCTCTGGAACACAGTGTTGACCGGACGGCGCTCCGGCGGAACACCGGAAAGCGAGCGTCCGTCAAGCACGATCGATCCCGCGTCCGGCGTCTCGAAGCCGGCAATCATGCGCAATATCGTGGTCTTGCCGCAGCCGGAAGGGCCGAGAAACGTGGTGAAAGCTCTTTCCGGAATGTCGAGATCGACGCTGTCGACCGCGCGGTCCCTGCCATAATTCTTGGTCAGGCCGCGGGCCGACAGCAAAAGCCCGGACCTTGACGGATCGGACACCGTGTCAGGCGTGTTGACTTTCATCAGCTTGCCTTGACTTCATTCCATACCTTCAGCCACTCCGAGTAATTCTCCGGGGCGACGGGCCACATGAAGGATTTCATCACATCCATGTCGTCGACGAAGATCGTTTCCTGCTCCTCCTTCGACAGCTTGTCGCGAATAATGGACGAGGTGGTTGCGTAGTTGCCGATCTTGGCAATCTGAGTCGCGAAGTCTGCGCCAAGCAGATAGTCGACGAATTTATAGCCGATTTCGGTCTTTTCCGGAGACAGTGTCGCCGGCATGGCAAAGCAGTCGCACCAGCCCATGATCCCGGCTTTCGGCTTCGCCATTCCCATGTTCAGCTTGTCTTTAAGCGCGTCATAGGGAACCCGCCACGAAAACGCGCACGAGACCTCGCCCGTGGCAAACAGGTTCGTCAGATCGCCGATCGTCTGCCAGTAAGTGCGCAGCAATGGTTTTTGCGCGATCAGCAGCTTTTTGGCTTCCGCCAGCTCCTTGGTCTCCATGAAGAACACCTTGTCGCGCGGTATGCCGGCGACCAGACCGGCTATGCCGATGGATTCCAGCGCATAGTCGCGCATGGCGAGCTGGCCCTTGTATTTCTCGTTGAACAGCGTCGTATAGTCAGGCTCGCTTTCGAACCTGTCTTTGCGATAGACGATCGGGTTGAGGCCCCAGAGATAGGGAACCGCAAAATGCTTGCCCGAGGCATCCAGAACCTTGGGTGTCGTCTTGAAGACATCGTACATTTTGGCGGCATTTGGGATTTTGCTCATGTCGATTTCTTGAAGCAGCCCTGCCTTGATATAGCGCCAGCTCCCGTTGAGGGACGGATTGATCATGTCCCAGTCAGACGCCGTCCCGGTTTTCAGAGCCGCGAACTGTGCGTCCTCGCTGGAAAGATAGGACAGCTTCACCTTGACGCCGGTCTGCGCTTCGAAGGCCGCGATGTATTCAGGATGGCCGTTGGAATCCCAGGTCGCCCAGACCATTTCGGAGACGGCTGCTCTTGCGCTGCTCAACGAACCGAACATCCCTGCTGCCGTACCGGCGGCAATCCCTGCAAGCACTTCACGTCGGGTAATTCCTGAACCGGCCATCATGCCCTCATCTGGTTGGTATTGGATTGCAACCAGTGTGGTCCGTTTGGAAAGAAACGGCCATAACCGAACATAAATAGACTATATTGCACTGCGAAGAGGGCCGGTCGTTGGCATGCCGACAGCGCCCCAACTCGGCTCAACCGAATGCAGGCGCCTTGGTCCGCACGGATTTGAGCGGTTCCGATGCTGTTGCATCGCTGGCACGAACGTCGGCCGCCACTGACTTTATCATTTGTCGCAACCAGACATGGTCAGGCGACTGATGCTTGCACTCGTGCCAGAGCATATAGAAGTGCATCTGTCCAAGTTCACGAGGCGCCTCCAGCACAACGAAGGGAAACGCCTGGGCGATCTGCTCGGCAAAAATTCGTCCAGTGGTGAAAACCAGGTCCGATTGGGCGAGGACATAGGGCGCGATTGCGTATTCCGGGACCGATGTGGCGATATTGCGTTTAAGGCCGAGCTCGATCAGCCGCCCATCGATCGGGCTTAGGTGAGCGCGTTTATCTGACGTTGGAGAAAGGTGTTTTTCCGTCAGGAACTCTTCCATCCGGATGGGTTCGCTACGGTTCGCCAGTCTGTGGCTTGGGCGTACGACACAGACGATATCGGTTGTCAGCAAAGGGGACATCCTCAGATATTCCGGCGGATGCGGCCAGTTCCCAATAACCGCATCGATGGATCCGTCCGCCAACTGGCTGAGAAGATCGTCGTAGCTCGGCATATGGGACGCATCAACGCCGACATTTGGCGCCTTCTGCGCGATCTTCCCGACAAGCTGCGGCAGAAACACTGCGCCGAGGCAATTGTCGGCAATGATGCGGAAGTTTCGCTTGGCGTTTTTGGGGTCAAAGGTGGGATCGGGAGCAAGGTGCGTGTTGATCTGGCCGAGGATGTCGCGCAACGTCTCCTTCAATGCCAGCCCCCGTTCCGTTGGCACCAGCGCACCGCCAGACCTTACCAGCAACGGATCGTCCAGCATTTCTCGCAGCCTCTTGAGCGTGAGACTTACCGTCGGCTGGGCCTGACCCAAGATGTCGGCAGTTCGCGAAACGCTGCACTCTGTCAATAAGGTCAGCAACGTACGCATCAATCGCACATCCAAAGTGCCATTTGCCTGCCTTGTCATCGTCCGCCGTCTCCATCATCGTGGGTTGCGATCGTCGACAAAACACGCATTTTTCATGCCAATCTGAATTGGGCGCGCCTTTCCGTCTCCCCACGATGAAATTTGGCTCTGAAAGCCCTAGCAGAACTCATCCAATGGGGTGACCCCTGAGGCTTTTCCACGGAGATTGATGCTTCTATGTCTCCCCGAACCATTTATTTGAGTCCAGCCAATGCGCCGGAGTTGAGGGTAAATCCCCCCAACGGACTTGCCATATGTTCAGGCGCACCGGCCGACGTCTTCGCAACCGCCTTTAGACGGCAATATGGATTTTCACCGAAGGACACCTGATCAGGTTAGACTGACACGCGCCAAGCGCCAGCCTGACACGCTCGACGGCTCCCGTATCTGGATCGGTGCGACATAAACATCAGGCCGATTTGGCGGGTGCGTATCGTGCCTTTCAACAGTCGCTGATCGCCCGAACATCGATGCGGCCCGCACGGCACCTCTTGGCGGCATCGGCAAAAATCGACAGCCGCCATAATCTACTCCGGCCGGGTGACATGCTCGATCACCGTCCCTCATCCGGCAATTACGCAGTGTCTATCCGCTAAACGCCAAAATCACCTTCTCCGCAATGAACTTCCGTGGATACGACTGCCGCCACGCTTGATCGGATCACTTAGTTTTGTCTGACTATTGTTCGCTCGACATGATGACGAGCAACGCCATGGCCCCGTGCCCCCCAAATTCATGACATGGTCAGCCATGGCGACTTCAACTTCGATCATCTCCAGTGTCGAATACCGCGCAAGCTCGATGCCAAGCCCAGACTCCCGAGGAATCTCAGTTAAAAAGGTCGCCGCCGTCAGGAAATCTTCTTGCTCGCTCGCAGGGATTTATGAAGCACACCCTCCACCATGCTCAAAAGGCTTTTGAGTTCCGGCTCACGCACAAGAGCTGCCGCCTCATATGGCCGATACCAGGCCATTGATCGCTGGCCCTTTTCTGGAAATTCAGCATAGACTCCCGCGACTTCAAGAAGATGGACCTGCACAAGCGACGGCACCCTTTCGCCGGAATCCAACAGCTTGAGATAGGTATAGTAACCAAAAGGCTTCTTCTTCGCCTTTCCCTTGATGCCCGCTTCCTCCCAGGCCTCCCGCTCGGCGACCTGATGGGCAAGCTTTTTGTCGATCGGCCATCCCTTGGGGATGACCCATCTGCCGCTATCGCGCGACGTAATCAGCAGGACTTCGATGCTGTCGCTCGAAGGCTGCCTCCTATAGCAGAGCGCAGCATACTGCTCGATCGTTCGCCCATTGAAAAGCTTTGCGATCTCGCTCGCCAATTGTCCCAGATATGTTCTGCTCTTCTTCCCAGACATTGGCACCCATGACACCGATTATGCGGTTTCGTCATCTCACGCGGCGACAATTTGCCCTGTATCCGCAAGCAGGGTTCATCCTCCCCGCACCGAGCCGCGCCAGACCAAATCAGCATGCAGTTTCAACGACTGGCCATCGGGCGTATCCTTTCGCCCGTCCACGAGCCATGTGACGGCTTCACGCGCGATCGTATCGACCGGCTGCGCAAACGTCGTCAAATGGTATGACGTCCACGATGCCTGTTCGATGTCGTCGAAGCCGACGATACAAAGCTGATCCGGGATCGACAGAGAAAACTGGTGGCGCGCTGCGTCCATGAACCCGCATGCGAGCAGATCGGTCGCACAAAATACGGCATCGGGTCTTTCCTTCCTGGTCAGCATCCGCTGTGCAACAATCTTGCCGGCTTCATATCCGGTCCAGCCATATCGCTCCACGATCACGTCCAATCCGTGCTCCTTGGCCACGGCGATGAAGCCCTGTTCCCGCGCCATCAGGCTCGGCGTTCCCGCTTCCGAATTTGCGAATGCAAGCCGGGTGCAGCCGGCGCGAAGGAAGGCGGACACAACACGACCCGCCGCGTCGCGATCATCGAGATTGATGCGCAGAGGCCCCGGCTGATCATCATCCCGGTTGATCAGAACGAGCCGCTGGCCGTTTCGCAAGCAGAGTTGCGTGATGGATTTGTCCGGCAGCCCGGACAGGATGATCGAGGCATCGGCCCGATACCGTATGGCCTGATGCAATGCCCGATCGACGCTGCCATCGGAACGATCCGTATTGACGAACATCGTGACCTTGCCGGCGACCTGCAGCTGCAAGGTCAATTCGCGCAGTAACGCGGAGCGATAGGGCGTCGCAACATCCGAAGCGATAAGACAGACGATGCCGCTTTCATTGCGCATCAAGCCGCGCGCAAGTTGATTGACGTGATAGCCAAGCTCCTCGGCCGCTGCCGTGACCTTGCGCCTCGTCGCCTCCGAGACGCTCGCCCCCGGCGTGAAGGTACGGGAAACGGCCGAACGCGAAACGCCCGCTTTCCTGGCAACCTCATCCGCGCTCACAAAGACCTTATCTGACACAACCTGCCCTCAACATGCCGATCGCAATTGTGCACGATTTGCAATCGTGTGCAAGTTTTGCAAAACAATATATGTGACAGTTTTATGACAATAGTGGTTGACAGAGGCAAACAGCTCATGCAGCATTTGCACACGCTTGCAAAAGCGGATGGCGTGGAGGCGCCGTCGTCACCAGGAGGACATTATGCGATCGGTTAAATTGGCCGCGGCACTGCTTGCCACGGGGGTATCTTTTGCTGCCTATTCCGCTCATGCCGCAGGCGATCTCAACGTCATCTGCTCGGCTGATCCCGAGGTCTGCGATCTGATGAAGGGATTGTTCGAGAAGCAGTCCGACATCAAGGTCAACATGGTCCGGCTCTCGGCGGGCGAAACCTACGCCAAGATCCGCGCCGAGGCGCGCAATCCGAAGACGGATATCTGGTGGGCCGGTACGGGCGACCCTCATCTGCAGGCAGCCACCGAAGGTCTGACCCAGGAATACAAGTCGCCGCTCTTCGATCAGCTTCAGGACTGGGCGAAGAAGCAGGCCGAAAGCGCGAACTACCGGACAGTCGGCGTCTACGCCGGCGCACTCGGCTGGGGTTACAATACCGCAATCTTGCAGAAGAAGGGCCTGAAGGAGCCAAAGTGCTGGGCCGACTTGCTCGACCCCACCTACAAGGGCGAGATCCAGATCGCCAATCCGAACTCCTCGGGCACGTCCTACAATACGCTGGCAACGCTCGTGCAGATCATGGGCGAGGACAAGGCCTTCGATTACCTGTCCAAACTCAACGCCAACATCTCGCAATACACCAAATCGGGCTCGGCACCGGTGAAAGCTGCTGCGCGCGGCGAAGCCACGATCGGCGTCGTCTTCATGCACGATGCCGTCGCACAGACAGTCGAAGGTTTCCCGATCAAGGCTGTCGCACCTTGCGAGGGCACCGGCTACGAGATCGGCTCGATGTCGATCGTCAAGGGCGCCAGAAACCTTGAGAACGCCAAGAAATGGTACGACTGGGCGCTCAGTGCCGATGCGCAGTCGCACATGAAGGATGCCAAATCCTATCAACTGCCTTCGAACAAAGCGGCGGAGATTCCGAAGGAGGCGCCGAAGTTCGAGGACATCAAGCTCATCGACTACGATTTCAAGAAGTATGGCGACCCCACGGTTCGCAAGGCGCTTCTTGCACGTTGGGACAAGGAAATCGGCGCAAAGGCGAATTGACGCCCTGTTTCGACCATTTGCGCGGCCGGAGCGAAACTCCTCCGGCCGGCGTCAATTCCAACGGACACAGAACGGGACGCGGAATCCAACCATGACCAAAAGCAATCGCCGGCTGGATATCGTGCTTCTCCTCGGCATGGCCGCCCTGATATTACTCCCATGGTATCGGATAGAAGGCGGCTTCTTCGGTTTTAGCTGGCTTTCCAGCTTTCCGGGCGACCCCTCCACAGCACCCGGACTATTGGAAATCGCCCAGCACGGCCGATGGTGGCTCGCGGCAGCCGTCGTGCTGCTTCTGCTTGGCGGCGTCGCGCGCTTCCTGTCCAATCCGATGCGCCGCGGTGCGCTGCTTGCCTGGGCGGGAGGCCTCGGTATTTTCTTTCTGACGCTGCAGGGCCTGGCAATCGTCGCCTCCGGCTGGAGCTGGACGATCAGTGAAACGCTGTTCGGCGCCCTTGCGGACGGGCAGCCGCCGATGGGCGCGGGCGCCGTCCTCACCGGCATCGTCTTCGTTCTGCTGTTCTCCTTTGGCCTTGCCGAACGCGGCGTCATGAAGGGCGATGCCTTCGTCGTCAGCGCGATTGCCATGCTGATCATCCTGGTCGCGATCTTCGTTTTCTACCCGGTCGGCAGCATGTTCGTCGGAGCCTTCCAGGCTTTCGATGGATCGTTCAACCCGGATGGCTTCATTACCAACATCCGGGATCCTTCGGTATGGAGCTTGAGTTGCCTCGTCGGCGGCGACCGCTGCGGCGTCGCCTGGCGTACGCTCTGGCTCGCGATCATGACGGCAAGCGGCGCGACCTTGCTGGGTCTTTGCTTTGCGCTGGTCGCGACGCGGACCCGCTTTCCGTTCAAGAAGGGGCTTCGGCTCCTGACGATCCTTCCTATCATCACGCCACCCTTCGTTGTCGGCCTTGCCCTCACCTTGCTTTTCGGGCGTGCCGGTGTGGTCACGCAAACCCTCGCCTCTGTCTTTGGAACGGAGCCTGGCCGTTGGCTCTACGGCCTGACCGGCATCTGGATCGCCCAGGTCCTGTCCTTCACTCCGATCTCCTTCCTCGTCCTGATCGGCGTCGTCGAGGGCGTCAGCCCATCCATTGAGGAGGCATCGCAGACGCTCAGGGCCGATCGCTGGCGCACGTTCTGGCGCGTCTCCCTGCCGTTGATGAAGCCCGGCCTCGCGAACGCCTTCCTGATCGGTTTCATCGAGAGCATGGCCGACTTCGGCAATCCCATGGTCCTCGGCGGCAGCCATGGCGTGCTGTCGACGGAAATCTTCTTTGCTGTCGTCGGCTCGCAGAACGATCCGTCGCGGGCAGCCGTCCTCGCCATGATCCTGCTGTTCTTCACCATGTCGGCCTTCATCGCCCAACGCTTCTGGCTGGCGGGCAAGAGTTTCGCGACAGTCACCGGCAAGGGCGATTCCGGTGCCCATATCGCCCTGCCCCGCGGCCTCTCCGTCGCGGTCCATGCGATCGTCATCCCCTGGATGCTCTTCACCATCATCGTCTATACGATGATCCTCTTCGGCGGTTTCGTGCGGACCTGGGGCCTGGATAACAGCTTGACGACCCAGCATTACGTCAAGGCGTTCTCGATCGGCTGGCGCGATGACGGCGGTATTGCCTGGACAGGCGTTGCCTGGAACTCCTTCTGGACGACGATGGAAATCGCCTTGATCTCGGCGCCGCTGACGGCAGCCGTCGGCCTGCTCACGGCCTATCTGATCGTCCGCCAGAAATTCGTCGGCCGCAATCTTTTCGAATTCGCGCTGATGATGAGCTTTGCCATCCCCGGCACCGTCATCGGCATCAGCTACATCATGGCCTTCAACCTGCCGCCGCTGGAGATGACGGGAACGGCGCTGATCCTGGTCGCCTGCTTCGTCTTCCGCAATATGCCCGTCGGCGTACGTGGCGGCGTCGCGGCTATGAGCCAGCTCGACAAAAGCCTGGATGAAGCGTCGCTGACGCTTGGCGCGGACAGTTTCCGGACGATCCGGAAAGTGATCCTGCCGCTGTTGCGACCGGCGATCACCGCCGCGCTGGTCTATTCTTTCGTGCGGGCAATTACCTCGATCAGCGCGGTTATCTTCCTGGTGAGCGCGCAATACAACATGTCGACCGCTTACATCGTGGGCCTTGTCGAAAACGGCGAATACGGCGTTGCCATCGCCTACTCCTCCGCGCTCATCGTCGTGATGATCGCCGTTATCGCAAGCTTCCAGCTTCTGGTCGGCGAGCGGCGCCTGAGGCGCGAGAACCGCGTCGCGACCGCAACGCCCGCCATACCTGCTTCCGCGCCTATCCGTCAGGAGAAAACCGCATGAACACGAACTCCCCCGGTTCCGTCGTCTTTGAGAACGTCGCCAAGACTTTCGGGGCATTCACCGCCATACCGGACCTGTCGCTGACCATCGAGCCCGGCACTCTCGTGACGCTGCTTGGCCCGTCTGGTTGCGGCAAGACGACGACGCTGCGCATGCTCGCGGGCCTCGAACATCCCTCCGCAGGCCGTATCCTGATCGGCGGCAAGGACGTCACCATGTTGCCGGCCAACGAGCGCGATGTGTCGATGGTCTTTCAGTCCTACGCGCTCTTTCCGCATATGACGGCGTTGGACAATGTCGCCTACGGGCTGGAATCCTCGGGCATCAAGCGCAAGGAGGCCCGCGAGCGGGCTGAGGACGGGCTCAAGCTTGTGGGCCTTGCCGGAATGGGGCAGCGCCTTCCCGCCGAGCTATCCGGCGGCCAGCAGCAGCGCGTCGCGGTCGCCCGCGCGCTCGTGCTGGAACCGCAAGTTCTGCTTCTCGACGAGCCGCTCTCCAACCTTGACGCCCGCCTGCGCCGGCGCGTCCGCACCGAGATCCGCGAGTTGCAGCAGCGTCTCGGCTTCACGGCGGTCTACGTTACCCATGACCAGGACGAGGCGCTCGCCGTTTCCGATCGCATCATCATCATGAAGGAAGGCAAGATTGCCCAACAGGGAACACCGCGCGAACTGTACGACACGCCGGCATCCGCCTTCATCGCGGACTTCATGGGTGAGGCCAATGTCGTGCCTTGCGACATTATCGGCATCGAAGACGGCCGCGCCACCATCAATATCGAGGGCCTCGAGCATCGCGTGCCCGGCCGCAATCTGCGCATGGGTCCGGCACAACTGGCGATCCGCCCCAATGCCGTAACCTTGGCTCCCTACGCACCGGAAAGCTTATTTAACGGCCGGATCACCCATGCCGCCTATCTCGGCGATCATGTGGAATATGAAGTCAAAATCAACAGCGGCACGCTCTTCGTCGTCGATCCCGCGGTGGAGACGCCGTTTGAGCCTTCGACCGACGTTGCAATCCGCTTCAAGGATCGCGGGATCGCCATCATCGGCGGTTGAGAACCGCCCTTTCTAAAAAGGAACTTGCATGACAGAGCATGTTGTCGCCGGCCTGGAAGCGCGTCTTGCGCGGGCGGAAGAGGTTGGACGCGAAGCGGGAACGCTGGCGCTCGACTATTTCAACCGCCGCGAAACGCTGATCATCGAAACCAAGCGTGACCCGCAGGACGTGGTGTCGATCGCCGACCGGGATGTCGAAAACCTTATTCGCAAGCGGTTTCATGAGACCTATCCCAACGACGGCATCCTGGGCGAGGAATATGGGTTGGAGACTGGCACCTCCGGCTTCACCTGGGTTATCGATCCCATCGATGGCACAAGCCCCTTCGTCAATGGCATGCCAAACTGGTGCGTTTCCATCGCGTTGCTACATGATGGCGTCCCCGTCATCGGTGTTATCTCCGCGCCTTGCCACAATGAACTCTATGCCGCCGCGCTCGGCATGGGCGCAACCCTGAACGGCAAGACGCTCATGCTGGACGTCGCTCGCAACATTCGCAACGCAGTGACAGGCATCGGCGCCAACAATTACGTCACACCAGCCTTTGTTGGGAAAATGGTCGAACATCTGCTGGAGGCGGGCGGCAATTTCATCCGCAACGGTTCCGGCGCCCTGATGCTGGCCTATGTCGCCGCCGGCCGTCTCGTCGGCTATTACGAGCCCTATATGCACGCTTGGGATTGCATGGCCGGGTACTGCCTCGTGAAAGAGGCCGGCGGCTGGTATCACCCCTTCCCGACCGAAGGCGCAAGATTGACCAAGGGGTCGGTCGTTCTGGCCGCAGCGCCTGGCGCGATCGATGATCTGCGCCGGATTGCCGGTCTATGAAAACCATAATTCCGCACCGCTCTAGGCAACTGCCTGCGCACCGGTAATCTCCACCAGAGAGCCACACATGAACGTCGCCTCGTCCGACGCCAGGAAAGCAACGAGCGCGGCGACTTCCTCCGGCTTGCCGATGCGCCCGAATGGCACGAGCCTGTCGAGATCGGCGATGGTCCGCCCCGAGCGCTTCACGCCGGCCTCGAGCATCGGCGTATGGATCTCGCCGGGGCAGACCGCATTGATGCGGATCTTCTGTGGGGCGTAGTCTCTTGCCAGGTTCTGGGTGAAGGCGGCGACGGCGGCCTTTGTCGTGTTGTAGGCGATATGGTTCGGAGCGGGATGAAGCCCCCATTGCGAAGCAGTGTTCACGATCGCTCCGCTGCCGCCATCGATCATGTACGGCAGGACCGCCCGGCACAGATGGAACATCGAATCCAGATTGACCGCAAAGCTCGTGTGCCAGTCGTCGTCGCTCAAGGACAGAAGATCGCCACGGCGATTGATGCCTGCATTGTTGACCAGGATGTCGATACGCTTTCTCTCGGAGAAGGCCTTTTGGACTAGGGCGAAGCAAGCGTCCTTGTTGGAGATATCGGCCGCGAGCGCGACGGCTGAACCGCCGCTCGCCTCGATGCCTTCTGCGACCTCAATTGCCGCCGCTTCCTTCATGTCGGAGACGACGACAAGGGCACCCTCGTCTGCGAGGCGTCGTGCGATCGCAGATCCAATTCCACCGCCGCCGCCCGTTACGATTGCCACCTTCTGTTCGAAACGCTTCATTCTCTTACTCCCAGGATATTCAACGGATATAGCTGCCGCCATTCACGTCCAGCGTCGCGCCATTGAGCGATCGCTGCGACGGACGCAGGGCGAATGCAACGAGTTCGGCGATTTCGGACGGCTGCGCCATCTCGCCGATCGGGATGTCCGATACCGCCGCCTGCTTGCCGAACTGGGCGATGAACTGTTCGGCCATCTCCGTCTCGACCCAGCCGGGCGCAATCGCCACGGCGACGATACCGTCGCTACCGAAACTGCGGGCAATGGATTTCGTCAGGTTGACGAGCGCCGCCTTGGTGGCCCCATAGGGCATCGCCTCGGCGGCATAACCGCGCTGTCCGGCACGACTTGCCATGTTGACGATGCGCCCGCCGCCTTCGCTTCGAAAATGCTTGATGGCCTCCCGACATAGGTCGGCGGCGGCAAAGACATTGACCTCGAATTCCCGCTGCCAGGCGGACCGCCAGAGATCGACATCGGAATCGATCGTTATCTCGGTTCTGATGCCGGCATTGTTGATCAGCGCATGGATCCGCCCCACCTTCTCGACGGACATCCGCCAAAGATCGAACGCTCCTCTGGGATTGGAAAGATCAGCCTGGACCAGCACGCCTCGTCCCGCGATACGTTCCAGCAAGGCTCCGGCAGCAATGCTGTCGCGCCCGTAATGGATGATCGGGCGGGCGCCCTCCTCCGCCAGACGTTCCACGATCGCGGCGCCGATTCCTCCCGAAGCACCTGTCACGAGAACGTTCTGGCCCGACAGCGGTTTCTCGAATACAGGCATGCTGTCCTCCTTCAACCCAACTCGCCGACCTGCGGCCCCCAGCTATCGGACAGAGCAAAACCGCCTTTGAACGGATCTTCGTCGGATAGGCGGAGCTGCTCGCGTCCATAGACCCAGCCTTGCCCCGTGATGCGTGGAAGCACAGCCCTGTGTCCTCCGATGTCGGTTTCGCCAATCGCCTCGGCAACGAATTCGCCGCCGATAATGGACCGGGAGATGCACCGGTCGCTCACGGAGATTTCCCCGCGCGCCAAGAGCGTGGCAAGATTGGCCGAACTTCCCGTCCCGCATGGCGACCGGTCGACCCGGCCGGGCTTCAGCGTCGTGCAGGTCCGAATAGCCCCGTCCGGCTCACGCCCCCTGAACATGACATAGGCAATCTCATCGATGCCGCTCAGTGTCGGATGCTTGACCGCCACTTGCTCGGCAAGAAGCGATTTCAGTTCTATGCCCGCTTCCGCAAGGTAGCGAGCGTTTGCGGGCGCGATCTCCATTCCGATCTGCCCGACATCGACAATGCCGTAGTAGACGCCGCCAAAGGCGATATCGGCCCTGATCCGGCCCCAACGGGGCGTATCGACGGGATGATCGAGATGCTCGGCAAAACTCGGCACGTTATCGAGACTGACAGACACGCAGCGGCCACCGCTGCACACCGCCCGGGCGACGATAAGTCCGGCAGGCGTATCGAGCCGGACGATCGTTTCCGGCTCCAGCATCGGAATGCGGCCGCTCTCAAGCAGCGCCGTGACGACACAGATGCAGTTGCTTCCCGACATCGGGTGAGCGCGGTCAGCCTGGAGAACGATGAAGCCTGCATCGGCGTCGGACCGGGCCGGCTCGATCAGCAGATTGACCGACATCGCCACGCTGGCGCGCGGTTCGAAGGTCACGAAACGACGCAGGCTGTCGTCGAGAGCGTTGATGTGGTTCATCTTGTCGAGCATCGTCGCGCCGGGAATCTCGGGCGCACCGCCGACGATCACCTTGCCGATTTCGCCCTGGCAGTGGACCTGTAGGAGATCGATGGAACGCTCCCAATTCATCGTGTCGTCTCCGCGGGCTTGATGTACCAGCCCCACGGCTCTTCGCCGACAAACCGGGTGATCTGCTTCGTCTCGAGATAATTTTCGAGCCCCCACCGACCGAGCTCGCGGCCGATACCGGACTCCTTGTAGCCGCCCCATGGCGCTTCGGTGAAAGTCGGTTGCGAGCAGTTGATCCAGACGATCCCGGCCCGGAAAGCCGCGGCGACACGCTCGGCGCGGACCTCATCCCTCGACATCACCGCCGCGGCAAGACCAAAGCGCGAGTCATTGGCAAGCGCGACAGCCTCTTCTTCACTCGCAAACGGCCGGATGCAGACGACAGGTCCGAAGATTTCCTCGCGCCAGGCGTCGCTGTCCAGCGGAACATTCGTCAGGATAGTCGGCTCGACATAGTAGCCCTTGTCGAAGCCTTCAGGACGACCGCCGCCGCAGGCGATCGTCGCTCCCGCCGATCTTGCCCTCTCGACGGCGCCGAGCACCTGATCATATTGGCGTTTGGAGACCAGCGGCCCGAGCAGGATACTGTCATCAAGTCCGTTGCCGATCGTGATCCTCTTCGTCTCCTCCACGAGGCGCTGCAGGAGCCTGGCGTAGATCCCGTCCTGGACCAGAACGCGTGATGTCGCCGAGCACACCTGTCCCTGGTTCCAGAAGATGCCGAACATGATCCATTCAACGGCCTCTTCGATATCGGCGTCGTCGAAGACCACAAATGGAGACTTGCCGCCGAGTTCGAGGCTGACGCGCTTGATGTCACGGGCAGCGGCGGCCATGATTTTGGAGCCGACAGGACCGGAGCCGGTAAAAGCGAGCTTGTCGACGCCCTTGTGATCGATGATCGCCTGACCGACGACCGTGCCCGCGCCCGTCACGACGTTGAGCACGCCCGCCGGGAGGTTTACCTCATCGGCGATCGCGGCAAGTTCAAGCGCGGAGAGGGACGTTTGTTCCGCAGGCTTCAAAACCACCGTGCAGCCGGCGGCAAGCGCCGGCGCCACCTTCCACGCCGCCATCAGCAGCGGGTAGTTCCAGGGAATGATCGCCCCGGCAACACCGATCGGCTCCCTGACCGCCTTGGAGGTGAACCTTGCATCGGGAAGCGCAATGGGTTCTTCAACGTTATTGTCGAGTTGCTCGGCAAGGCCAGCGTAAAAATCGAAGCATCCGGCCGCGTCGGCAACGTCCCAATCGGCCTCCGGAAAAGGCTTGCCATTGTCGATGACTTCCAGGCGGGCAATCTCCGCCTGCCGATTGCGAATGCCGTCGGCTATGGCCCGCAGATAGGCGGCGCGCTCGACACCAGAGAACCTCGGCCAGCCGTCCTTGTCGAAGGCCCGGCGTGCGGCGGCCACCGCCAGATCGACATCGTCGGCCGTTGCCGCAGGCGCCTTGTGAATGACCTCTTCGGTGGCCGGATTGACGACGTCGAACGTTCCGCCCTTTAGCGGCTTCAGCCATTTGCCGTCTATGTAGAGTTCGCTGCGCATCTTCACTCCAAATTCTGTTTCGTGGTGCCGAGCACGCCGCACTAGAAGCGATCGACGCGATACGGGGTGAGATCAATCGGTGGCGTTGCGCCGGTGACGAGGTCGGCGATCAGTCGTCCCGTCGTCGCAGCATAGGTCAGGCCCAGATGTCCGTGGCCGGTGGCGTAAAACACGCCGCGATGTCTGGCGGAGGGACCGATGACGGGGACTGTGTCCGGAAGGGCCGGACGATGCCCCATCCATTCCGTCGCCGCCTCCGACGTCAGGTCCGGCAGAGCTTCCCTGGCTCGCTTCACCAGCACCTTGGCGCGGCGATAGTCGGGAGGCGCATCGAGCCCGGCCATCTCGACGGTTCCCCCAACACGAATTCCGCCGGCTGTCGGCGTCACCATGAACGCGCGGGCCGGCCAGATGATGGAATGGCGCATCGAGACGCCGGGGGCCATGATCTGCGTGTGATAGCCGCGTTCGGTTTCGAGCGGGATCGGTTCGCCGAGCAGCCGGGACAATCGGCCAGTGTATGCGCCGGCGCAAAGGACGACCTCCGCCGCTTTGATCACCCTTCCGTCCTTCAACCGAATACCGGCGACGACATCGCCTGCCCGATCGAAGCCGACCACCTCCCCCTGCTCGACGCCGCCGCCCAACGACAGGAAACGCTCACTAAGAGCGACCACGAGCCGATATGGATCCTTGACGGAACGGTTGTCCGGAAAAAGCACCCCGCGCCCGATCTTCGTCGCAAGCGCCGGCTCCAGATCGCGAATGGCATTCCCGTCGAGGATTTCGTGACGGAAACCGAAGCGCTCAAGCACCTCGATATGCTCCCGATCCGTCTTGAACTCGGCGTCGTCGGCGTAAAGGCTGAGGCAGCCTTCGGCGCTCAGCATGTCGGCCAGCCCCGCCGCCTGCAGCAAAGGATCGAGATCCTCGTAGACACGCTTGCAGAGCACGGCACCGGCGGCCTCCAGCTTGCGCACCCTGGACGGGCGGCTCGCCTCCAGAAAGCGGAGAAACCACGGTGCGAGCTTCGGCAGATAGGACGGACGGACCCGCACCGGTCCTTCCGGATCGAGAAGCCATTTCGGCATCTGCGCCCAGACCGATGGGCGTGAGGCCGGCATGAACTCGGTGACCGCGATGCTCGCCATATTGCCATAGGACGCACCCTTTCCGGGCGCATCCTTGTCGATCAGGATGACGTTGCGTCCGCGCCGCTGCAATTCGAACGCAATGGTGACGCCGATGATGCCGGCACCGACGACAGCGATAGGAGACATGATATGCCCTCAAGGCGAATGAGCAGTACGGGGTTGCTAGGTAGCCAATGGCTTACCAATTGAGGATTGGTTCCATCGCCGCCCTGAACTCGGCCTTCTCTCCGTCCGTCAAGGACCCGAGCGGCGCGCGGCATTCACCGACCGGTGTGCCCAGAAGCTCGCAGCCATACTTGATCTTCTGAACGAACTTGCCGCTCTCGAGAATGTTCATGGCCCGATAGAGAACCTTCATCTGCTCGCGCGCCCTGTCGAGATCGCCGGAGCGGAAGGTGCGGTCGAGATCGCAGCAGGCCTTGGCCATGCAGTTTGCAGGGCCGCAGATCCAGCAATCGGCACCCCAGAACATAAAGTCGAGGGCGATGTCGTCCGACCCGGAGATGAGGTCGATGCGGCCCTTGTAGCGCGCATGGATATCGACGGCGCGCTGCAGGATGCCCGAGCTTTCCTTGATGCCGATAACGCGCGGATGGTCGGCCAGTGCATCCATCAGTTCAAAGGAAATCTCGATGCCGTCCTTAGGCGGGTAATTGTAAAGAATGAGGCTGACATCCACGGCGTCGAGAACCGCGCGGTAGTGCTTCAAAAGCTCGTCCTGTGTCGGGCGGGTATAGAAGGGCGTCGCCAGCAAGACGATGTCGTAGCCGATCTCCTTGGCGCGGGCCGTGTTCTCGATCACTTCGCGGGTTGCCGGCGCGTTGGTGCCGGCAATCAGGACTTCATCCTCGTTGGCGAAGTCCTTGACGAACTTCAGCACATCTTCCCGCTCCCTGTTGGACATCGAGAAATATTCACCGGTCGAGCCACAGGGCACCCAGCCCGTCGCTCCCGCCGCTCTCAGACTGACCATATGCTTCTCGAGCGCCTTGAAGTCGATCCTGCCGTCCGCATCAAACGGGGTGACGAGCGCAGGCATGACGCCTTTCAGTTTCATGGGTATCTCCTTTTCAAGAATTGAATGGTGTCAGATCGCCAGCTTGGCGAGGATGCGTCGCTCGATCAGCGAGACGGCGCGGGTCAACGGAAACGCGATGAAGAAATAGATGAGCGCGACGATGGTCAGCACCTCCACCGGCCGGGCCGTATTGTTCGAGATGTTCTGGCCGACGAACATCAGGTCCGCCATGCCGACGGCGGAGACAAGCGCGCTTTCCTTGAACAGGCTGACGCAGTTCGACAGCAGCGTCGGGATCGCGCGAAGCACGGCCTGCGGCAGCACGACATTCACCACCTGCACACGGCGGGAAAGACCGAGCGCAACACAGGCGTCCAATTGTTCCGGGCCGACCGACTTCAGCGATGCGCGGAATGTCTCGCTGGTGATCGCCCCCATATAGAGGGTCAGTGCAATCACACCCGATGTCAGGTTGGAAAGCTCGACGCCGAGAACCAGCGGCAGGCAGAAGAAGATCCAGAAAAGCTGGATCAGCACCGGAGTGCCGCGAAAGAACTCGACATAGACGCTGGAGATGCCGCGCAGCAAAACGCTGCGGGAGGTTCTGGCCAGCCCGATCAGAAAGCCGAGCGTGCACCCGAGGACGATGCAGATCAGTGTCAGCTTGATGGTCATCCAGAGCCCGAGGGCCAGTGCATTCTGGAAGCGGAGAATGACGGAAAAATCGAGTGCCACTTTGCTTCTCCCTAACTCATCAAAAGCTGGCGACGGCGTTCGAGAAAGCCGACGAGCTGCGTTACAGGGAAAGAGACGGCGAAGTAGATGAGCGCGACGACCGTGAACGTCTCGATCGGCCTATAGGTCTCTGTGGCAAGCGACTTGCCCTGGTACATCAGGTCCTGGACGGCGACGATGGCGACCAGCGCGCTCTGCTGGAAGATGACGATGCCGTTGGTCAGCAGCACGGGAATGGAGGCCCGAAACGCGGTCGGAAGAACGATGTAGAGGATCCGCTGCAATGGGTTGAGGCCAAGCGCGATGCCGGCGTCCAATTGCTCTCGCGGCACCGCCTGGATCGCCCCGCGATAGGCTTCCGCGTTGAACGCCATGAGATTGAGACCAAGCGCGAGGATGCCCATCGTCATCGATCCGAGGAAGAGGTTGAAGAGCATGGGAACGCAATAGAAGAACCAGACGATCTGCACGATCGCCGGCGTGCAGCGGAAGAACTCGACGAAGAGCATGGCCGGCAGCCGGATGACGGCAATGCGGTTCATGATCAGGAGCGCGAGCACGAAGCCGAAGGCCAGCCCGATCACGTTGGCGGCAATCGTCAGTTCGAGCGTGACGACAAGCCCCTTCAGGAGCGGGCCGAAGGATATGGAGTTGAAGTCGAAGGAATAGTTCACGCCGACCTCCTATTGCCGAATGTGGAAAACGCGGTCGATGAATTCCCTCGTCCGCTCTTCCTTTGGAGCGCCGAGAACCTGCTCGGGCGGGCCGTCCTCCACCACGACGCCACCGGCGCAGAAGATGACGCGCGAAGCGATGTTCTTTGCAAACCACATGTCATGGGTGACGATCATCATCGGCATGTCCTGCCCGGCGAGCTGCAGGATGACCTGCTCCACTTCGGCTACCAGTTCGGGATCGAGCGCGGACGTCACTTCGTCGAACAGCATCAGCTTCGGATCGAGCATCAGGGCACGCGCAATCGCCACGCGCTGTTTCTGGCCGCCGGAGAGTTGCGCCGGAAAGGCGCTTGCCTTTGCGGCGAGACCGAAGCGCTCAAGAAGCGCATCTGCTCTCTGGATCGCGCTCGACTTCTTTTCACCCCTCACCTTGCACGGTGCGAGGATCAGGTTCTGGAGAACGGTCAAATGCGGAAACAGGGTGTAATGCTGGAAGACCATGCCGATCGAGCGGCGCACTTCCGGGTCGATGACGGTTTTCTTGTTCAGGCCTTCAGACGAGATATACGGCTTGCCGCCGAAGGTGATCGATCCGCTGTCAATCTTCTCCAGCCCCATCATGACCCGCAACAGCGTACTTTTTCCGCCGCCGCTCGGGCCGATGACGACGACCCGCTCGCCCGGCTTCATTTCGATGTCGAGCCCCTTGAGCACCTGGACGTGCGGCCCATAGCTCTTGTGAAGGCTCTGCATTTTGACAAGGGGAAGGCTGAAAGACATCGTCATGGCCGATCTCGAAGGTAGAGGGTGGTAAAGGAGCCGGGCAAACGCATCCGCCCGGCTCCAGCGAAGGTTATTTCGCGCCCTTGAGGACCTCGTCGACCGCCTTGCGGATCAGCGCATCGACTTCGCCAGTCGCAACCTTCTCCTCGAGAAAGATATTCAGGACCTCGACGTCGGCCGCCGACAAGTGATGCGGCAGGCCGAATGCGACGCCCTGTTTAGCGAGCGCCGGCGTTGGGTTCATCGCAACCGCCCAGTCCGGATTGGACTGCGTGAAAAGCTGATTGGTGTCGGAGGCGTCGACAAGGATATCCGCCCGCTTCGAGACGACGGCCAAACGGGTCTCGTCATTGCCGGGAAGGCGCAGGATCGTTGCGGTTTTCACTGCGGCCGAAATCGCCTTGTCCTGTGCCGTTCCGGACATGACCGCAAGCGTCACGCCTTCCTTGTCGATGTCAGCGACGGAAGCGGCACCCGCCGGGATCTTCGGGTTGTTCTTATTATAGGCAAGCGAGATCTGATACTCCATCGCCGGGATCGAGAACTGTACCGCCATGGCGCGGGCGGGCGTCCGGTTAAGCGCGAGCGAAACGTCCCATTTCCCCGCCTGGAGGCCGGCAACGATATTGTCCCAGGTGGTATCGACAAATTCCGGCTTCACCTTCAGAGCATCCGCGAATTCACGGCAGAGATCGGCGAAGAAGCCGGAATACTCGCCGGTTGCCGGGTCGCGCATCACGTAGGGCGGTGCGACAGCCGCGCCGCAGCGCAGGGCGCCGGCCTTCTGCACACCCTGCCAATAGCCCTCGGCCGACTGGGCGAATGCTGAGGTGGCGGACAGGCCTGTCATCAGGGCGAGCGCAGGCAGCGCCCGCAAAGCGAACGTCATCATCTTCGAAAGCATCGGCATTCCTCTTTTGCTGTGCGCGAAGCGCGGGTTCCACTCGTCGGCTTAGGCCAATCTTCGTGTTTTTTGTCGGCTACGTGTCGACTTGACGATTTATGTCGTCTACATGTCGACAAAGTCAAGCGGAAAAATTACATTGCTGGCACACAGTTTTTCTGGCCCTATGGCGGCTGGGAATTTGAAAGGGGTTTAAGTGTCTGACGAAGCAGAAGTGAAACGCGCCAGGGGAACTGGCTGGAAAAGCGTCTATGACACGCTAAGAAACGAGATTCTCGCGCTGACCCTGCAGCCCGGCCAGCTCCTCGACGAGACGACCCTTGCCGAACGCTTCGACATGTCCCGCTCCCCGGTCCGTGAGGCGTTGATCCGCCTTGCCGGCGAGGATCTGGTCGTAACGCTATCGAACCGTAGCACGATTGTCGCGCCGATCGAGGTCGCCACCTTCCCGAAATATGTGGAAGCGCTCGACATTGCCCAGCGCATGAATACGCGCCTTGCGGCGGCCCTGCGCACCGACGCCGATCTGAAGGCGATCACCCGCAGACAAAAGGAGTTCGAGGCGGCCGTCCGCACGGGCAATCATCTGCAGATGTCGGAAGCGAACAAGCAATTCCACATGGCGATCGCCGACGCCGGCAAGAATCCGTATCTCGCATCGTTCTACGAGCGGCTTCTCAACCAGGGCCAGCGTATGCTCCATCTGCATTTCGAGTATCTGGAGCGCACGCATGAAGGCTATCTGCTGACCGACGAGCACCAGCTCATGCTCGACGCCATCAAGGCAAAGAACGTCGATCTTGCCGACGAACTCGCACACGCACACACGCGCCAGTTCCAGGATAATTTCATCAACTTCATGCGGGAAAACTATACGACCGACGTCACGCTCGACCCGCTCCGCGCAGCGCAATAATCAGGATACCTGCTATGAAAATCGGTTTTGTCGGAACAGGCGCGATCACCGAGGCGATGGTGACCGGCATGCTGACGGGGTCGCCCCTTGCCAGCGAAGTCATCATCTCGCCCCGCAACGCCGATGTTGCAGCGAGACTGGCGGAAAAGTTTCCCGCAGTGCGAATTGCCGCCGACAACCAGGCGGTCGTCGATGCCTCCGAGATTCTGTTCCTGGCAATCCGGCCGCAGGTTGCCGAGGACGTGGTCAGGACTCTGAGCTTCCCCGAAGGCCAGATGGTGGTGAGCGTGATTGCCGCCGTGGATCGCGGCACGCTCATCGAATGGATCGGTCGCAACGTTCGCCTGACGCAGGCGGTTCCCCTGCCGTTTGTTGCCGATCGTGATGGCGTGACCGCGATCTACCCGCCGGACCGCGACGTCGCTTCGCTGTTCTCTGCGCTGGGAACCGCCGTCGAATGCAATACGAGAGAGGAATACGATCTCTTGGCCGCAGCGAGCGCGATGATGGCGACATATTTCGGCATCATGGACCGCGCCACAGGCTGGCTCACCGAAAAGGGAATGCCGGAACGCACGGCGCGGGCTTACCTCGCGCCGCTTTTCGCCAGCCTTTCGCAGACCGCACTCAAATCCAGCGAAACCTCCTTCGAGGACATGAGCCGCGAGTTTGCGACGAAGGGTGGCCTCAACGAACAGGTCCTGTCCGATTTCAACCGCAATGGCGGCATGGCGGCGCTGACGGCGGCGCTCGACCGCGTCCTCACCCGCATTACCAAGAACTGACACCGCAGAAAGGCGTCCTGGACTGGGTCGCGCCCATCTTAGCTTGGTCATGCGGCGCATCCGGATGACTTTGGCCCGTGTCTCTTAAACCCATTCGCAAGTTCGAAATGGACCGGATGAATTCGCAGCAGATCGCCTTATCGGTCGTCAAAGGCCAAGTGTGCTGAGCCAGCTATCGAAGGTCGGGGCCTCCTCCGTATGTGGCGGGTGTTCGATCCTGAGCTCTCCCATATGCTTGCGCACTTCGCTGGGGCTATAGCCGAATTCATGCGTGAAAGCGCGGCTGAAATTAGCTGCGGAATCGAAACCAAACTGGCTGGCGATATCGATAATTTTTCGGCTATTGGCAGGATCGGCAATTGCCGCGCGAGCGGCCAAAAGCCGTCTTTTGCGGATATAGTTCAAAACGCCGCCCGATGTTTGGAACAGCTCATAGAGCCGGGTGCGCGAAATCGCCAGTTCACGGCTCAAGGTTTCGGGCGTCAGGTCTTCTGAACCCAGATTGCTTTGGATAAAGCGCCGGGCGCGAGTCATCAGTCCGATTTGCGAAGTTTGGTCGTTGACCATATGACAGTCCATGAGCGGCGCAATACTATGGAACACCATCTCTCGAAGTTGGCTTCTCACACCCTGCAGATCGTCCCTTGTTAAACAACCAAGATTCGCCTCGAGGAAAGCAACGTAATCAGAGAGAAGCTTCACGCGTGCGCCACTGAAAACAACATTGTTGCTGGCGCCCGGCAACCCGCCTCGATCGGTAAAAAGATCATATGGCAGGATCAGGGTGATCGATTCCGCGCTCAGGGTACGTCCGTAAAAAGGATAACCGAGTGTCCGGATCTCCATCATGCCAGGCTCGTTTTCAGCAACTCGCCCGTTAACGCCAGTCCATGTTCTTCCGCTGCGCAGGAAAGTAATCTGCCAGTGATCTATGGAGCTAAAGCGTACTTTCTCGGCCGAGCGCTCATAACTGAAAGCCGGTGTGGCTTGCTGGATAAGCAGCACCCCTTCAAGATTCCAGATGGTTTGATTGACCGGAAAACAGTCGTCAACTTTGGCATTCTCCGGCAGGCGCATATCTATCAGCGGCGCCATGCGGTCCTGCCACGCCGCAAACTGTTGGCCTGGAACCAGGTCCTGCGTCGAAAATGGCAGCGAAACCAGCTCTGGCGCCTTCTGGTTTTCGCTACAGAGCGGCGCCTGGGATATGCGCGGCCATCGACGCCTTTCTACAAACGCTGGCTGTTCTGAGGAAGCATCAGTTTTGTTCCACATCATTGTGGGGGCCTTTCGACAGTACGCCGAACGTTGTCTGGCCGTAGTGACAGTATATTCGCCAAGGACTGGGTAAATACCCAATACATGAGCGAGACCAAACAGTTAGAGCGGAAAATAACCTTGACGTAGGGAATAGTTCCTTTCCCGAATACTCCGATTGGTATCGGAGCATCCAAAAACAGCCCAAATCTGATTGCATTGCACCCTTGGAAAGGGGACAGAGAGACGCGTAGAAAGCCACCGTATCGTATCTTGGAAAATGAGTTCTGTCTGATGGCAAGGCATCAGCAGACAAGTTCGCGAAAGCAAAAGGCGCCCGACCGAAGGTTCTGGGCAGCGATCGCAAGTGAAGCGGAATAAACGCCCTTAAGGATGGCATTGTTGCAGACCTTGGCCTGAAATTGCAACAAATAATTAATCAGAAATCCCTAATCTTATCAAGCAACTTATGACGAAAAATTAAACAATTTTCGCCATAATGATGCATTGCAACAAACACAGGAAGTAACTTATGAAGTTGAATCGGAATCTATATAATGCAATCCCCAATCGCCGCCTGTTGAAATTGGCAATAACTGCTTTGGGAACATTGGCAATTTCGGTAACTCTACTTAGCAGCGCAAATGCAGCTGATTTGAAGCGGCCGGAAAAGAAAACCATCGAATTATATATGAAAAAATATGAGAGAAATCACACTTTCTTCTACACCGGGAACCCGCATGCAGGAAAAGTCAACGTTTCCGCAGAGGAGTATTTCAAGGGTGCGCCCTATATTTGCACACCAAGCGGATTTGGAAGAACATCGCACTGTTATGCGCGCCGTGCATATTAATGCAAATATAGGCTCTTGCGGATCATCCGAAAAACGGAATAGGGGCTTCTAGCCTGGATAGCGGTTGCACGAATTGATGACTGGCAATTCGCTTCCGAGCCTCGCTAGCGCCCCTATTCCAGCGTCCGATTTTCAACTGCGCAGGTGTTTGCTGACATAGTCACCGCGCCGCAGTTTGCGGACCTCATCATCATGCTTGAGCGGATTGTGCCGGAACACATACCATTTTCCGCCCGATGCCCGTTTCTGATAGATGACCCCTGCTTTCTCACGATGCATAAAGCAGGAGACATTCTGCGCGGCCATTTTCTTGCTGTACCAAACGGCCTTCATGCAGACTTTGCCCCGGTTGGACGTATACCAGCTGCCCTTTGCGTAAGATTTCCGGGCACCTTTATGCGACCACGCGATGAAATGATTCCGGTTTTTCGAGAAAAACCCTGCACCATTTTTCCATATCCACGAACGCCCTACATAAAGCTTATGCAACTCGGCGGCGCTCATTGGCATTGCCTTACTGGCCGCGCGGGCGATCACCCGATCGGCCTGTTGTTGTGTTGCCGCACTGGCTGTCCCGAATAACAGCAACGTCGCAAGCACAGCATTCAAGATAACGAAACGGAACGAAGACATTTTTGCTTCCACTTCAGTTGTTTGCTGCGGTAATCAGTTCACGAGAGGGCTGGCAACGACGCGCCAATCCGGCCGACCCAAACCATCCGGCCACGGATAGACTTCACGGTCGTTGAAATATACCACTGCTGTCATGTCGGGGAATTCGGCATGCGGCTTGGCGGCTTCCTCTGCCCAGGCGTGGTTGTAGGCGTCATTCCCTTGGTAGCCCAGTTCGGCGATGACGATCGGCTTTCCAAAGACCTTGACGCGATCGTAGCCCGGCTTGGTCGCCTCCACGAAAGTTGAGTCCCGTCCGAGTTTCTTCTGATCGAATGGCTGGTAACCGAAGACCGAAAGACCGACGACATCAACGTATCGATCGCCGGGATAGTAGGCTTCGAGTCCCTCCTTGCCCATTGGCGACCACATATATTTCGCAGACGGAAGACTTTGGCGGCATACCGTGACGGCATGTCGATAGGCCTTCACATAGCCTTCTGGTTTCCAGTAGGCCCAGGTGAATTGCCCGTTCTTTTCATCCATTTCCTGAGCCCAGCGAATGGTAACCGGGCTCTGGAGCTTAGATGCAGCTGAGCACACCGCTGCCATGTTGGCATCGTAACGACCGGCTAGAATCCCATTCAGAAGATCCTCGGGCGCAACGCGCCAGTCGCGCGCCCAGGACCAGGGCTCAATCGTAATCAGCAACGACCGCCCGCGACTGCGCGCATAGGCATCCGCCGTGCTGAGGGTTGCGAGATCGACATCTTCCCAGGCAAGGAAGAGGTGCTCGATCTTGGGATTGGGATCGCTGGCAAAATCCCCATTTGGATCATAGGCGCCCGAAGCAAGCGATTGCGGGGTGATGATCGGCCTCTTGTCATGGAACAGGCTTTGGTTCTCGGCCTTTGCCTCAAGAACATCACTGGCTGTATAAGCTGTTCCGCAAATAGCAGCAGTGCAAAGCATTGCTGCCGTCAGTTTGGATATGGTTTTCATTGGAGTGTTTCCTTCTTCTGCTCGGTCTTTCCGGTGCTCAAGCTGGCCTTCACGACATCTAGTCGTGGCGAGACCAGGTCATCGGCGACCAGCTTCTCCGCCTCATCGGTTTTTTGGCCGACGGCATGACGAAATACGAACCAAGCCCCATCCGGCTCTTGCCTTTGGTAGATGGTTCCGTTGCTAATTTGATGGACAAAGCAGGTTTTTGCCGGAAACTTGCCGTTTGTCGCATGCCAGGCCGCCACCAAACACAGGCGACCTGTATCGGTTACTGTCCAACGGCCCTCGGCCCAGGACTGACCTCCCGCTCCATCGACCCAGGCGGAAAATCGGCGATCTGCGTCCTGCATTCGTCCCGCGCCATCGGACCACTGCCAGCTCTTGTCACGATAAAGCACATAGAGCTCGCTCGCCGTCATCGGTCGGGCGCTTGTAGGCAGCTTGACGTCGACCTTGGTAGCGGCGGCGTTGCCCGATCCGGCCAGCCCGAATGCGATGGCGATAGCCAGCCCGGTCGCACAAGCAAGTTGGATGGCTTTGTTGTTCGATGGCTTCATTTCTGTTCCTCCCGCACAGCAACCGAGGCAGCTTTTGCCGTTGTTGTGTTTACCGCCCGTAGGGTACTGTTCCTCCGCCTCGCGGTGTTTTGAATGTCGCTCTCTGCGCCGGCCGGCCGGCCGATGGTCGAAACGCGGAACCCGAGCCGTTCGGCGGTATCAGGGTTGAATGCGTTTCTAAGATCGATGAGAATCGGCTGGCGCATGCGCTGTTTGAGCTGAACCAGGTCGATCGTCTTGATGGTTTCCCATTCCGTGATGACGACGGCTGCGTCGGCGCCCCTTGCGCATTCGTAAGGGTCATCACAGAAGTCGACGTCTTCGAGGATTTTTGCGGCATTCTCGATGCCGACAGGATCATAGGCGCGGATGCGGCCACCGAAACGCTGCAGCGCTTCGATAAGTGGCACCGAGGGTGCATCGCGCATATCATCGGTATCGGGTTTAAAGGTGAGACCGAAGATCGCGATGGTCAGGCCGTCAATGTCGTTGCCAAGCGCTTCCATCACTTTCAGCGCCATGCGTCGCTTACGCGCCTCATTGGCGGTGACGGTTTCCTCCACGATGCGAAGCGCTACGCCATGATCCTGCGCTGTCCGCAGAAGTGCCAGCGTGTCCTTTGGAAAACAGGATCCACCATAGCCAGGCCCAGCGGTGAGAAAACTTGTTCCAATGCGCTTGTCGAGCCCGATGCCCAGCGCCAGCTCGTTTACGTCGCTGCCCACCTGTTCGCAAAGATCGGCCAGCTCATTGATGAAGGTAATCTTGGTCGCCAGAAATGCGTTTGAGGCATATTTGATCAGTTCCGCGGTGCGTCGCCTGGTGATGAGAACTGGCGTGTTTTGCAGCGCGATCGGGTCGTCGTAGAGCTCGACAAGACGTTTGGACGCGCGCTCGTCCTCAACGCCGATCACAACGCGGTCCGGCGCAAGAAAATCGCCGACCGCCACGCCTTCGCGCAGGAACTCCGGATTGGATGCAACGGAAAACGTGCCAGCTTTGCGGACAGAACCGATAATCTTCTGCACCACGTCCCCGGTGCCGACGGGCACGGTCGATTTGACCACCACGACGGTATTGTCCGCGATCAGCGGCGCAAGTTCGCGCGCCGCCAGATAGACAAAGGAAAGGTCTGCGTCCCCACGATCGGCGCGTGGCGGCGTGCCGACGGCTATGAAGACAACCGCGGCTCCCTCCACCGCCTCGGCCAGGTTGCAGGTGAAATCAAGCCGTCCCGAGGCGTAGTTGCGCTCGACCAATTCGTCGAGCTGGGGCTCGTAGATCGGCATTCTGCCTTCCAGGAGGCCTTCGATCTTCCGTGCATTTTTGTCCACACAGACGACCGTGTTGCCCCATTCGGCAAAGCACGTACCGCTGACCAAGCCCACATATCCGGTTCCAACAACAGCGATTTTCATTTGCGTTCGCGCCAGTGGCGTCCTTCCCTGTTATCAATCCGTGTCGCCGTCGCTCGCGCGCCAATGCGGATTGAATATGATCCGGTGCAGGTCATGTCCGCCTATTCCGGCGCCGGCTACCGAAAAGCGATATTCGAAGAGCGTGTAGCCACTTGTGTCCCAAGTCAGCGACTCGATCCCGCTACGGCCCCGCTCGATGGTGGCAAGACACGGCAAGGCGATCAGGGTCAGCAGGCTTCCGGCAAGTGCCGGACGATAAAAGCGGCTGGCCACGCACACGATGTTTTCGCGCGCATGTTGTAGAACGACAACCAGGACGAGCAGCGTGTAGATGGCTGCATTCACCGTGGCGAAGATGTAGAAGCCGCCGGTGTCCCTGGCATTGGCGACAAACAGCACCGGCAGAACAGAGACCAGCGACAGGAAAATATAAGGCGCGAGAACCCTGGAAGGCAGCGGATCGACATCGGAGGTGCCCTTCGGCGTGACGCGAAAATCCACGAAAGATCCCGTTGCCCAGTCGCGCACCGCCGCCAGAGTTCCTGCAAGCGCCCACGGCCAGCGGGCGAACAGAAACAACGTCATTTCCCAACTGAGAATCTTGGCATCCACCGGCCGGAAAGTGCCGGTTTTGCGCCAACGATAGGCAAGCAAAATCAGCAGCACCGATTGTGGCACGAAATGCAGCAGAAAGTCTGGATAGGACACATCAACGAAAATCCTGCCGCTTATCAGCGCGACCACGGGCAGGAGAAACATCAGCGCCATGAAGAGCGAGAAAAGGCCGTACCAAAGCTGAGAGAACAGGAACTGGATCTTCAGCCGCAATGGCAGACGTCCGACCAGCTTTGGTGAATATTGCAGCAGGATCATCATCAGGCTGCGCGACCATTGAAACTCTTGTGTAATGAGATCCGTGAAGGTACGCGGACCGTCTCCATGAGCGATGGCGTCGAGCGCATGAACGCCCCGCCAGCCATGGGCGTTCATCATCAACGTGGTCGAGTGATCCTCGGCCAGCTCGGGGCCAAGTCCGCCGATATCCTTGAGCGCCGCGGTTCGAACGGCATAGTGCGAGCCGATGCAAAGCGGTGCCAGCCCGCCATTGAAGCCCGCCTGCAGCGATCCGTGCATGCTCGCTTCCGCATAGAGGCGGCCACGGGCTGACCAGCTTTCATGCGCGTTATGATCGCAAATGCTCGGTGCGGAGACATAGCCGACCGCCGGGTCGGCGAAGGGGCGCAGCATCTGATAAAGATAGCCGGGTTCAGGCACATGATCGGCGTCAAGCTGGGCGACGAAATCATAGCGCGCATAGCCATAGTGATCGTAAAAGAAGGCGAGATTGCCTTCCTTGCAGCGGGTACGCCTCGGCCAGGTCTGGCGATGATAGTCCACGCGCCCCTTGCGGGTGGAAACATGGACGCCTTGTTCGCGGCACCAGTCCAGCGTCGCGGGTGACGGATCCTCATCGGCAAGCCAGGTATCGTGCGGCACCTGTTGCGCCAACATGGCAGACAATGTCCGGGCCACGATTTCGAAGGGCTCCGATGGTGCCTTTGTCACCACCATTGCCACACGGCTGCCGGCAGGCAAACGCAGCCGGCCGCCTGGTTTCCGTGCAAGATAGAAGGCGGTAATAAAATAGAGCGGAATGATCGTGACCCAGGCCAGCACCGAGGTCACCAAGATAGATCCGACAAGATAGACATGGTGCGCGGGGACAAACCACCACCGCCAGAAATAGACAACCGCAGCAAGCCACAATGCGGTGCCTGCAAGATATTCGACGCGCCGGTAACCGGCCAAAACCGGCACCATTAGCGGTTCGTCTTGCATTGCCCGAGCCTGTATCCCGCGCATACTCATTCGTGCACCTCCAATCCGAAGAAAGGAGCGGCAGTTCGGATGATCGTTTCAATGTTTGAATAGAGAGGCTGAAAACCGAGTTTCTCGGCAGCAAGACCCGAGGCTGCATAGAGAGCAGGTGGATCGCCCGCCCGGCGAGCACGCATTTCGACCGGCACCGGGCATCGAGAGACGCGCCTGATCGCGGTCAGAATCTCCTTGATGGATGTTCCGTGACCTGTACCCAGATTGACGGCGAGATTGGCGCCGCCTCTCATCAGATATTCAACTGCGAGTATATGAGCGCGCGCAAGATCCATGACATGGATGTAGTCGCGGATGCATGTGCCGTCCGGTGTGTCGTAATCGTCGCCATAGACTTGAAGAAAGTCGATAGAGCCGCTTGCAGCAAGCAGCGCGCGAGGGATCAGATGTGTCTCCGGATCGTGCCACTCACCGAGTTCCTGCTCCGGATCGGCGCCTGAAGCGTTGAAATAGCGCAGCGCCGCATAGTGCAATCCATAGGCTGCCGAATAATCAGCAAGCATATGCTCAGCAATCAACTTTGTTCTGCCGTAGGGACTTATCGGATGCGGGATCTGGCGCTCCTGGATCGGCAGATGATCCGGAATGCCGTAGATCGCACAACTAGATGAGAAGATCAGCTTGTCCGTACCCGTGCGGCGGCATGCTTCCAGCAAGGAATGAGTGCCGTTCACATTGTTGGCATAGTATTTTGCTGGATCGTCGACGGACTCGCCGACATAGGCCGAAGCTGCAAAATGTATGACCGCATCGGGGCTGTATTTTATGAGAACCTCGACAAGGCGTTGCGTGTCGAGAATGTCCCCCCTCTCAAAAGGCCCCCAGCGTACCGATGCCAGATGGCCTGTCGAGAGATTGTCATAGACAACTGGCTCATAGCCTTGCTTGCGTAAAAGCTTGGCGGTGTGACTGCCGATGAAACCGGCGCCACCCACAACGAGTATTCTTCGTTTGGACATCACGCAACCTCGACAAGCTCGCCGTTGGGTCGAACGAGTTGGCGTTCGAAATAGGAGGCCGTCGACCGCAGACCGTCCGCCAATGCGACAGACGGCTCCCACCTCAACTCCCGCTTCGCGATCGTAATATCGGGCCGGCGCTGGCGAGGATCGTCGACCGGCAGCGGCTGATAGACGATTTTCGAGGACGAGCCCGTCATCGCAACGATTTGCTCTGCGAGATCGCGGACGCTAAACTCGGTGGGATTACCAAGATTGACCGGCGTGTGGATTGCCGGCTGGCTGCGCATCAGCCGGGTGAAACCTTCGATCAGATCATCGACATAGCAGAAGGAGCGCGTCTGCGATCCGTCGCCATAGATGGTAATATCCTGGCCCTTGAGCGCTTGAACGATGAAATTCGAAACGACGCGGCCATCGTCGGGACGCATGCGCGGCCCGTAGGTATTAAAGATGCGCGCAATTCTGATATCGACGCCATATTTCTTATGGAAGTCGTAGAAAAGCGTCTCGGCGGAACGCTTGCCTTCATCATAGCAGGAGCGCGGACCGAAGGAATTGACATGGCCCCAATAGCCTTCCGGCTGCGGATGGACCTGCGGATCTCCATAGATTTCCGAGGTGGAAGCCTGAAATATCCTTGCCTGATGATGCACGGCCAGTTCTAGAAGGTTTAGCGATCCGAAAACGCACGTTTTCAAGGTATGGATCGGGTCTGCCTGATAATGTTGCGGCGAAGCAGGGCAAGCGAGGTTATAAATCTCGTCGACTGGCAGATCAATCGACCCGACGATGTCATGGCGGATAAAACTAAAAGTATCGAAACGCAGCAGATGCCGCAAATTCTCCATCCGACCAGTCGAGAAATCGTCCACGCAGATCACTTCGTGACCTTCAAGTAATAGACGCTCGCAAAGATGCGATCCGAGAAATCCCGCGCCTCCGGCAACAAGAATTACGCGTCTTGCGGTATGCATCAGAGACAGATGTGAAGATCTGAAGGTCATACTCATAAAACTCTCCCCACTATTTTGTTTTACGCTCAACATACTTAGGCAAAAGCACTTCAGAGCTCTCGCCTCCAAGCATCACATATGGTTTAAGCATTGTTAAAAATGCTAATTATAACTTAGATATATTTATTCTAACTGTCGTTATCCGGGAATTCAAAAACTTTACATTTTGTCCATATTACTTGTCTCAGATTGGCATAATTAAATATCTCAGACTCAAGAAATGACCGGATATTATTCGCTTAATTTTTATATTATGGAGAGAATCTCTATATTTATTCTACGGTCATGCGGGTATGATGCTGAAAATTTCTCCCCTTTGTTGGGGACGATGCGTTGAAAACTAGGCGCGCGACGGTTGTTGTTTTGATGACATTGGCGGCGCGGGCATCCTGGCAGATCAAAATCGCTGCAGCTGCACTCGACAACGAATATTGCCAACTGCGCTCGGACGCTTTGTGAGGACGAAATTAACCCGCCGATCAGGCTGCTGACGGCATGTATGGGTGCTGCGCGTGCCAGTTGGATGGCTGGAGGGATAATTCGTTAAGGCCGGGCGCGATCGTCGCGTGGCTTGACCCGCAGCACTGTCGATGCCGGAGTCCGCCCGATGTCGGCTAACTCGGATTAGCGGCTATGGCCGAGCATTCTCAGCCACTTGTCAAAAGAATGATCATCTTCGATCTCAGAAGTCGGTGCGACCACATGCCCAAGATAAGGCGGAACCGTCAGGTTCCGTGCCTCACGAGGACTGTAGCCAAACTCCTTGCTGAAAGCCCGGCTAAAGTGGGCGGCGGACGAAAACCCGACAGCGAAGGCAATATCGCCGATTTGCTGCCGATTGGTGATATCGCTAAGGGCGGCATGAGCAGACAGAAGACGGCGCCGCTGAATGTAGTGATGAATTCCGCCATCCGGCTCGAGCAGTTGGTAGAGGCGGGTACGCGAAACGCCAAGTTCCCGACATAGCCGCTCCGTTGTGAGATCGGGCGACATCAAGTTGCGCTGCACGAAACGCCGCATGCGTTCCATGAGAGCCCAGTTGCTGTGCTGCTCCGCGACAGTTGAATCAGCGGCCGACGACGAAACACAGGTCAAAATCATATCGCGCGTCGTCTGTACGACATGGGGCAGATCCTTCGCCGCAAAGCGTGAAAGGTTCTCCTCGAGACTATCCAGATATTCTATCAGCAACTTGGTGTAGGTGCCGGACAATGCGGTGTTGTTCTTGATCTCCGTGGAGCCGGGAATGTCAAAGAATAGTTCGCGAGGCAAATAAAGCGACAGACTCCGCGACTGGGTTGATCGGCCTCGAAAAGGGTGCCCCAGAGACCGCAGCTCTACATTTCCCGGCTCGCCCTCCGAGACATGCCCATCGACTTCAGTCCACATGTGGCCGTTGCGCAATATGGAGACGTGCCAATGATCGATCAGATCCGATCTCACCTTCGCCTGCGAGCGCATGTAGCTATGGGGAGGTGCATTTTGTTGCACGACCAGCATTCCGCCGAGATTCCACGATGCGTGATTGGCAACGAACTCCGTATCCTGGGAGGAAACATCCGGACGCTGCACCTCCATCAGGGGGGCCACATAGGCCTGCCAAGCAGCAAATTGATCTATCGGCGCCAGATCTCGCGTGGAAAACAGCAGCGGCTTCAGTGCTGACGAAGCCGGTTGCCCTTCTTCTGTTACCGTTGCCTGCCGTGGGAAACGACGGCGCTCACCATGCGGCGGTGCGATTTCATCGCTTCGCATGTCATCCTTGGCTTTGATAGCGCCGGCTGCAGCCTGTTCTTCGCGCCGAAAGTCCGACAATTTGGCCTCTCCAGAGCCCGACCCTCACATACGCTCGCCGCGTTAGCGGCGTTTCGACTCCGGCTAACAGCGGGTGAGACGTGAAGTATCTCCCTGCTGCCGGTTAATGTCCAGGCAATTTCCTCCCGAGATTGTGGCATCCGCTAGCACATCCGGGATCTTGCCATATTACAATGCCAGAATACACCGACTCGTTGAACGAGACATGCTGCCAAGATAGGCCTTGGCGTGCTGCGGGGCGGAGCGATCTTGCCGGCACCAAGGAAGGCAAGCTTGGCAAGCCCCATGTGGCCCTGCCGAGATCCAGCGACGTCCGAAAATGCCAGCCCCTCTTGAACAAAACGCTTCCCTTTCCTGGCAAAGGCCAGGGCGGTAGCGGGTTGCCGTCCTTCCACCTCTATAGGCTATAGACTTTATAGATTAGACTGTCGTTCCGGCCGGGCCTGAAAGGTCGCGGTGGACCGTTGAGCGATATTTCGATGACTACGCTCAGTCCGTCTTTCGGAGCAGCGAACCTTTGGCAGTATATGTGGCCGCATTTATTGGCTATTTTCTAATCAAACATCCTGTAATATATTGGTTGAGAATGGGCGCGCCGCTCATGTGCAAAGTAATAATCCGCAATGGCGCCTTCGCTGTGACTGCAACAAGACGCGTAGGCTCTGATACGATATAGGCTGCTGAGGTTGGGAGGAGACTAGCCCCATGCCCGAAAACCGTGCGAATTGGCCGCTGCTGGTTCCACAAAAATCTGAATTTGACGATAGTCCTGAGGCGCTGTTTTCGCTCTGGGGTCCAGATTTCGAGCTCATAGACTGCTCCGAGAAGCTCAAGGAACGCGCGGGTCCGGCGTCCTTGACAGCCGTGACCTTGTGGGATGTTTATCCCCCTTTGGCAAATCCCGCGTTCGCGGATTTGGTCCAGCTTGTGGTCGATACCGGGCATTCGCGACGCGTTCGGCTCAACCACTCGGTGTCCTCGGGCCAGGATTTGCTGCTTTTCCACACTCGAGACGGTCTTGCCGTTATCGAAATCAACAACAGTGGCACCAATAGAGCAACGTTCCCGGAAGACCAGGAGCGGGCGCGGCTCCTTCATCAGGCAACGCATGACGTTCTAACCGGATTACCCAATCGCCGCCAATTCAGCCAGGAGTTGGACAGGCTCCTGACGACTGGCGGCGAAGCAGGTCTCGCGCTGATGCAGATCGATCTGGACGACTTCAAGCCCGTCAACGATACGATGGGGCACGGTGCCGGCGATATCGTGCTTCGGCTTGCTGCCGAAAGGATAAGCCGAACTCTTGAGAGCGATGAAGTCGCATACCGTCTCGCCGGCGATGAGTTCGCCGTCATCCAGGTAGCCGCGCAACAGCCAGCGGAAGCCGAAAGACTGGCGGAGGCATTGGTTGCCGAATTCAAGAAGCCGTTCACCGTTGACGGCATCTCGCTGTTCGTCGGCGCAAGTATCGGCATAGCGATCGCACCTCGCGACGGCGATGAGGGAGAGCAGTTGATGAAGGCTGCCGACGTGGCCCTTTACGCCGCCAAGAAAGAGGGGCGCCGACGGGCGCGAACATTCGATCCAGGCATGCTTTTGGTGTTGGAGCAAAGGGAGACGCTGCGGCGCAGTTTGCGTGTGGCGCTCCAGCGTGATGAATTCTTCCTCGAGTATCAGCCGTTGGTGGAGCCACCGTTCACAGTCGTCGGCTTCGAGGCGCTATTGCGCTGGCGGCATCCCAGTTTGGGCATCATTCCGCCAATAGCCTTTATCTCAATGGCAGAGGCCGATGGTTTGATGAGCGAGATCGGCCAATGGATACTTGAAGAGGCGTGCCGAGAGGCGCTGACATGGCCGGCGCATTACACCGTAGCCGTCAATCTATCGCCAGCCGAATTTCTGACGCCGGGCTTTACCGACCGCGTCGCGCAAACGCTCGATGTTGTCGGGTTCCCCTCCGAACGTCTGGAACTTGAGATCACAGAAGGCGTCTTGCTGGAACGCACCATCAATAATCTTGACACCTTGAACACGCTCAACGTGCTTGGCATCCAGATTTCACTCGATGATTTTGGGACCGAATATTCTTCCTTGAGCTACCTCAAGAATTTTCCGTTCGATAACATCAAGATCGACAAGTATTTTATAAAGGATCTTCTAAGGGATAGCAAAAGCCAAGCCATCGTCCGCTCCGTCATCGCCTTGGCGCACGGCCTCGATATGCGTGTCACGGCCGAGGGCGTTGAGACAGCGCAACAAGCTACCTGGCTCCAGAGCGAGGGCTGCGACCGTCTGCAAGGCTATTTCCTCAGCCCACCGATGGGCGCGGATCGGTTGACAGACTTCATAGTGCAAAGAAGCCGGACACACCCGACTGCTTCCTTCGATGGAGCGCGCGCTGGACCCTGACCGTTTGAAAGGCCATCTCATCAAGGAGATCTCGATTGAACATGAAAGAGACGCCAACGGATATTGGGTTCGAGCCGCTGCTCGATCTGGAAATGAATATGGCGGCCTTTACGGCGGACTGGTTGCATTGCGATCAATGCTCCAACTATGTCGCCCGAATGGTCAGTCATGACCGCCGTGATCCCATCCGACATGCAAACCTGCTCTCATCGGCTCTGAACGAGCTTCTGGAGATGTCGTTTCATTCACATGAACAGGATGGCGAATTCGTTTACCGGTTCTATCGCTACCGGGATATGGAGCGCATAGAGCTGACCTTTCCGTGTTCTCCCCAAAAAAGCGGCTTCTACCATGAAATCGTTCAGGACCTGAAAAGCGAGCAGGCGCTTGCAAGCTATCTCAATGTCATTGGCAACGATGCTGTACCCACCGACCAGGCGATCTTGTTCGGCCTGGCCATCAATTATGATGCAGACATAAAGGTGAAGGATCCGGGCACCGGTGCCCTGACCTTTATCGTCGATCTGCCGCTCGAGAGGCTACTCAATTGAGCCAGGATCCTTCCCCCGGTTTCACGGCACGGTTCGACGTCAACAATCAGGAGTTCTCTTTCGCGGGAGTACTCAGGCCACATTCTGTGGCCGAGCTTGCCGACGGGCTCGCCCTGCTGAGAGACGGAATTGAGACCGTTAAGGGCGTTTGCTACGTCAATCTCAAGCGCGTCACCCACATGAACAATACGGCGTTTCGCGCTTTAGCGCGCGTCTTGGTCGATGCCTCTCGCTCGCGGCCGGAGCTTAGGCTTGTCGTCATCGCCTCGAGCGTCGTTGCATGGGCGTCCCGACTGTTTTGTCACTTGGGCGACCTTTCGCCGAATATCTCAGTCGAGATCTACGACTCGGCTTTCTATCCGGGTCAGACATTCGTTGAAAACCAGAGCTTCATCCCGATCCTGCGGACGCAAACCAAGATGACCTGGCGACATGAGCGAGAGATATTGCCACGTCACGGGCTTCGCGAAGGTATGATCGTTGCAGATATCTGCTGCGGCATAGGCGATTTCGCGATGCTTCTAAGAAAGGAATTCCGACCATCGAGAATCGTTGCCCTCGACCATTCGGTGTTGAGTCTCGACTACGCACGCACGGTAGCGGACAATTTCGATGTCCAAGACATCGAATACACCTATGGCGACGCGTCGCAGATGCTGTTCGAAAGCAATCAGTTCGACTTTGTGACATGCCGGCACTCGCTGCAAATTTTCGACCGCCCGGATGTTTTGCTGCGAGAACTCTATCGGATATGCAAACCGGGCGGCAGGGTCTACATTACCAACGAGAAGAACTCTCATTGTCTCGGCGAACCACGGGCTGATACCATTCAGTGGACCTACAACGAGGTCGCGAAGCTCTTCGAATATTTCGACATGGACGTTGAAATGGGTCCAAAGGGTCGCCGTATGTTGCTGGATGCCGGCTTCACAAACGTCAGGCTGGAAAGTTTCATGGTGACCAATCTCGACGGTGACCCTCAGGAATTCGCGGACATCATTGCGGCGTGGCAGAGTGTTTACGCCGACGAAATGGCGGTCAAGAGAGGGGATTCACCCGCGTTCATCAAGCGTTTCAAGCAGGGCTTCGCAGATCATATCTTCGCTGCTCTTCATCCAAGAGGCTATGCCGGCTGGCCCATTTGGGCAGCATCCGGGCAGAAACCGCTATGATGTTGTCGCCCATCACGGAACAAAGGCTCGGCCTGCGCTCGTTTCGAGCCAAATTTTTGGTTGTCGTCGGCGGGGCCGTCCTCTTCGACCTGCTTGTCAGCGGCGGGCTAGCGCTTTGGAACGTTCAGCGTCTTTCCCGCAACGCCACCGTTGAGGTCGGCGAAGGCCTCGAAAAAGCGAGCCAGGACTACATTCGCTCCTACACGAACTCTACCGCCGCCCAAGTTAGTCTGTTGCTCGATCAGGTCCACTCCGACGTCAAGGCGCTGACAGGTGTGCTTCAGGGTCAGATCGATCAGCCGACCAGGAACAACGACATAGGTGCGGCCATGGTAAAGGCCTCCCCGGGCGCGGTAACCGTGACATACGACACGATTGGCCAATGGGCGCAGAATCTTCCCGGATCGCCTTCCGTCGTCAGCGTATGGGGCTATTTGCTGGACAAGGACCACCATCCCTTGCCGCAAGTACAGGCAGATATCGACACGAGCGCCGTGCTTGATCTCGTTGCCCCCTCTCTTCTGCATAACGGTGCGTCAAAGTTGCAGATGTACTATATCGGTCCGAAGGAGCGCCCGGTTTTCAGAACTGCGCCATACACGGCGCAAGCGCAGACATTCGACCGGCTCTATCCGGGCCATAACAGCGCGGACTTCTGGAACTTCTTCTTTCCCGGCCTATACGAATCCTGGCAGCAATGGGCCTTGAGCCCGACGTCCCGACCGGTTGCCGACGATATCACGCAGACCGCTCCCTATACGGACGCGATTACAGGAAAACAGATCGTCAGCTTCTTCCACCCGCTTTGGACAGCCGATCGACATGGTGTCGCGGGTGCGGCAGGAACTGATATCACCCTTAGCCAGCTCGCCGAGATCGTCGAGAATGTGAAGGTCGCCGAGAGCGGCTTCGGTTTTCTGACCATGTCGAATGGAAATGTTGTCGCCATCAATCCGGTTGGCGAAAAGATCATTGGTCTTCGTTCGGCGAGCGATGCAGCGAACAAGGGCGTGACCGGTCTTGACCGGTCTCTGCGCAACAGCACGCAAAAGGCCATTTCGACCTTGCCGCTCGACGCCGATGGCACCATCCAGCACATCTCGCTTAACGAACAAGGCGAAGATGTCCCTTACCTGGTCGTCGTGAAGCAGTTGCGTCCGACCAATCTCTGGGTGAACGGCCCCGTACAACGCGAGGTCATGTCACTTGGCATCGTCGTGCCGGAGCGCGAGATTTATGCATCGCTGATAGCCGCCAAGGAGCAGATATCACGCGCGACCAACCGTATCTTGCTCTACCAGATCCTCGCGGTTCTCGTGTCGCTGATGATCGTCACGGCTGCGGTATTTGCCGCTTCGAAGCGCATTACGGGCGGCATCAGCGCATTGGCGGGTGCCGCAAAACGCATACAGGCAAAGGATTACTCCGTAAGAGTCGACATTCCAACCAAGGATGAAGTGGCTGAAGCAGGCTTCGCATTTAACCGTATGGCCGAAGAGATCAGCTTCCACACCGAAAACCTCGAGAAACTGGTCGCAGAGCGTACCAAGGAGATCGAGGCGGCCAAGGAAGAGATTTCAGTCCTCAATGGTCAACTAAAGAGCGAGAATTTGCGTCTTGGCGCCGAATTGGACGTAGCGCGGCAAATACAGCTTATGGTCCTTCCACGCGCCAAAGAGCTTATGGCAATCGAGCATTTGGAGATTGCCGCTTATATGCGCCCCGCCGATGAGGTTGGCGGGGATTACTACGATGTCCTCCAGAACGGGAACAATCTGAAAATAGGTATCGGAGATGTGACGGGCCACGGGCTGGAAAGCGGCGTGCTCATGCTCATGGTGCAGTCGATCGCCCGTGCCCTGCAGGAGGCCGGCGAGATGACCCCTGCGAAATTCCTGACCGACCTGAACCGCGCGATCTTCAAGAACATCGCCCGGACCGAGACCGATAAACATATCACATTGTCCTTTCTCGATTACGATGGCGAACGTCTGACAGTATCGGGCCAGCATGAGGACATGATCATCGTTCGTCAGAACGGCGAGCTTGAGCGTATCGATACCGGCGAGCTCGGCTTTCCGGTCGGCCTCGAAGCCGACATATCACCATTCATCGAGACCCGAGAAATATCCTTTCAGAAGGGGGATATGGTCGTTCTGCACACCGACGGTGTCACCGAAGCGGAAAACTCAAGCGGCGAGTTGTTTGGCTTCGAACGACTTTGCGAAGATGCACAACGCCTGCACGGCGGAACCTCGGAAGAGGTGGTGAAAGGGATTCTCGATCATCTGATGCGGTATATCGGGACACAGAAAATACACGATGACATTACCCTCGTCGTGATGAGGCACAGGTGAGAGCATGACAACTGTACTTTACGGCAGAGAGCACCTTGTCTCATTTGACGCGAGCCACGCGCTGCGGCTCCGTCTCCTCGAAGGACCGCTTCATCTTGCCTGGAAGCATTCCGCCATGACATCAGATTTCATTGCGGAGATGATCGCGCTCAGCTTTCGACCTTCGACGCAGCGATATAAAGTGGTCAGGCACGATATTGGTTATCTGACGAACGAGCTGATCGAGAACGCCATCAAGTTTCGTACGCAAGGCGATATCGTCATCGAGGCTCTCACGGAAACCGACAGCTTTAGAATGCGGGTGTCGAACTTTGTCGACGATGAAACAGCGGTGAGGTTTCAACGCTTCCTGTCGAATGTGACGGCAGGAGATCCGGGCGAACTTCTTATTCAGCAGATCGAAGCAAGCGTTGCTGCCAGCGGCAATACATCTGGTTTGGGATTACTGACCCTCATGAGCGACTATCAAGCGCATCTGGCCTGGCGCTTCGAGGAAGATCGCCCGCACAAGCGAACGAAACTTGAAACCTATGCTGCGATGGCAATTGCGCTGTCCTGAACCCGCGGGAGAAATGCCATGGAAATCAGAGAAGAAGCGTTCCGCGTTTGGTCCGAAGGCACTACCGTTTATTTTGACGGAACCATGCGATTGGCGGGGCCTGACGCCTACGCGCCGATCTATAACCTGGCCATGAAAGCGCTCGAAGATAAGAGCGGCAGGGCGGCTTTCGATCTGACAGGCCTGCAATTCTTGAATTCGTCCGGTATAAATCTGCTTGCCAAGCTCACGATCGAGGCACGCAAGCATCCGCATCTTCATCTGACCGTTCGTGGCTCGTCGCAGGTCCCCTGGCAGATGAAATCACTGCCGAATCTGAAGAAATTGCACCCGAGCCTGGATCTGCGACTGACATGAGATGCGGCGCGCACGCGTAAGCGGCATTCAGCCTTTTGCCGTCGCTTCCAATTCAGCAATATCGAACGTCGCCTTATGGGGTTGGTCCTCAGCCACATGCTCGGTCTTGGCTGGTGTCGTTACGCGACCGCCAGGCCGCTTGGGCAGGATTTGCCAGCGCAGGCCCCAGCGGTCTCGCACAAAGCCGCCCTCCTCCGTGGAGCCACCCTCCTTCAAAATATCATGCAGCCTCTCAAACTCCGCCTGCGTTTCGCACGAAACGGTTATCGCGGAGTCATGATCGAACGGCGCGAGCGGCCCCGCCTCGAATGCCATGTAAGAACGGTTGCCAAGAGTAATGCCCGCCACTTTTACGCTGCCGGCCGGCCCGTTCGGGTTGTCGACAGGAATGTTCGAAACCCAGCCGATCGACGAGTTGGGGATCAGCGACGTGTAGAGCTCAATCGCCGATTCCAAGTCGCGCCGGAACCAGAGATGCTGTCTGATCTTCATTGTGTCCACCTTCCTCGACATCCCGCATCACACAAGGCCTTGGGACGAACGTGATCCTTATCCGATAGAATTCATGCCGCCGGTGGACCGCCTTCTTGTTGGGCGGCGCCACCGGCGGCTTGGCCGAAGAGTTACGGGCGTCCGCTCGCGCTCACCACCGAGGAGCGCGGACGCTCACGCATCACTAGATTTCCGTAACCCTTCCGGCGAGAGCCATCACGTAGTCGTCCGCGATGTCGGCCAAGGTCAGCGCGACCTCCGGCTCTTTCCAACCGGCAACAAGCGTTGCATGCACGAAATCTCGAAAAGCCACAGCAAGCACTTCCTCGCGCTCAACTGCGCGATAGGCATCATTGACAGAATGTTGAGGCTTGCTGATCTGTATCGTCGAACGGGTAGGTACCATCTTGCTATGTCCCCCTTAAAGGACGGCCTCTCGGACCGCATTCTACGCTCATGATGTAATCGGTCCCTGCCGACCGCTCTGCTATTGTGCTTCTTTTTTAAGGGCTTACGCATGGCGTGTCGTTAGCCATGCATCCGGAAACTTGCAGCCGCGTCCATTTTCGCGGTTGCTCATCTAAGATCCTTCGCCAGTCGGCAAGTGGTCAGCTGATGCACAATGGCAGGTCTTCATAGCTCGGCAGAAGCCACGGATGCGCCGCGGCTGTCTGTATAATCAGCTTCTCTATAGAATATTCATTATACAAATCAGAACTTGAGTAATATTTTCGTCTTATGAAAATATATTATCAATCAAAATTATGTTCCGCCTAGTCAAATTATAACATTATGACCAACATCAATTGGTTTATGGGTATTTTAAATTTGCGATATCCGTAATCGTGACGGTTATTGCGCTACGCTACATACTATGCAAGTATACTTCCCGTGGTGAACGCAGATCATTGAACCATCAACAAGCAGTAAATTGTACTCAGTCGGGAGAAAATACTTTCATCCCGCGTGTTTTTGGGAGGTTTTCATGGACAGAGAAGATCAAACAGAAAAAGTCGGCCCAAGCAGGCGCGAGTTCGTCGAAGGTTGCGGAAAGTACGCCGCTTTGGCACCGCCCGTTTTGACCTTCCTGCTCTCAACCACCATGACATCAGGAGCGATCGCCAAATCTGGCCATGGCAACAATGGGTTTGGCAATGGCGGCGGAGATGGCGTGCCCGGTCACTCCGATAAGGAAGACGTGGATCGCTGATCCAGCCGCCTATGACAACAATGCTGCTGCCCGGCCGAAGGATTTCGATTACGCAATTGGGTGATGCTTTTGCATTATTCAACAGCCGGGAGCAGCATCTCTATGAAATAGACAAGCTCGCGGCTTGGGCATGGCAATGTGTTTTCAACAGTACCGCCGGCATGAGCCGCAGTCGATTGCTGACCAAGTTTTCATCCGAGTTCAGGCTGGCAAGCGAAGATGCCGGAAATTTACTCGACCGATATATCGAGTTGGGTATCCTCGATATGTGCGCCAGTTCGAGTTCAGTCTTTGCTCTCCATTTGAATGGCACCAGATGGTTGATCGAGTGCCCGAAAGTCTTGTCCGGGGAATTGAAAGAGCTTTTTCGAGGCATCGTCGTTCCACTGAAGTCACAGTGGGGACGTCACTATCTTACCATTAAGGTCAATGCTCATCGATACGAACTTGTCGCGGACGACGAATACCGGGGCATATTTGCCGAGGCGGAAATAGTGCCCGCGGTAAAGGCATTTCTGACGGACGCATTGCTGCAAACAGACTTCATGCTTGCGTTGCACGCCGCCCTCTTGCGGTTCGGAGACTCGCAACTGCTGATCGCCGGCGCCTCTGGTGCGGGAAAAACAACGCTCGCCCTCGCTTTGGCCGCGGAAGAAGGATGCGCGATGCTCGGGGACGATATTGTCATTGTCGACGAGACAAGCCGGCTTCGTGGCATCCCGTTTCCGATCGCGGTAAAAGACGGAAGCTGGCCGCTTTTGCAGGACTTTTGCCCGCAACTCGCCTCGCTTCCCATTCACATCCGCCCGGACGGGAAGGTCGTCAAATTTCTTCCTGGCGAAGTCGAGAGCAATGATAATTGGTCGATGAAGACCAGGACAATTGTCTTTATTCGACAAAATCCCGTGCGCCAGTGCTCGCTATCGAGAATACATCCGCTGGCTGCGTTTCAAAGACTGCTTGCGGAAGCGGCCGCGCCTGGTCATCGATTGACCGATGCCGCATTCGCTGCGCTACGGGAATTGGTCAACACATCGCAGGCATTTGAAATGGAAATCTCCCGCCTGGACGAAGCCGTCGAGACCATAAGGGGACTTTAGATTTCTTGTGATACCTGCGCCGCAATGACTTTCTGTCCCTTGCGGATAATGCGTCCAGGCAATTCACGCCAGGGGCCGCGAAACCGCCAATGGATCTGCGTAACACGAATACCCCAAGCGAGACGGCCCAAAGACCGGATCACACCTCCCACCCGAGGATGGTCTTCGTTGCGCCGTAAACGATGGTGCAAATCAAGCCACGAAGGAATTGTCCTGGGCGCAACGATGTTGGCGCCAAAAATCGCGTTGAGCGCCAATATCTGCGCGTTCAGCATGGCGCGACCTAACGGATCTGAAAGCAGGATACCCATTTCTTTCCAATCGATCTCATCCTGTGATTTCGAAAGCAGGTACAGTTCGAAGAGGTTTCGCAAATCAATGTGAAAACGCCAGAGATGGCCATCCTTCAGCATGTCGTGGACAATCCAGTGCTGTGCCTGAAGAGTGGCTGAAAGTATGTGCGCTCTTCCGCGACCGACATCGATCTCCCGTCTGTGCTGTGCGAGTGTCGCATCGGAAGGCCAGTATCGGGGGTAGCGGCCGGGCGGATAGTGCAAATCGACGGCGCCAACGTCTTTGGACCGCCCCCAACCGAAAGCCTCAATTGGCGCATATCCGAGCTGAACCAAACACGTCTCCGCGGCTTGCTTTTCAGCATCCCCCACCACGAGATCGAGATCCCGCATGATACGAGCCGTTGGCCGCTCTGTTTTCGCTAGCGCCAACAGCGCTGCCCCCTTGGTGAGCGTCGGTGTTATTCCTGCCGCATTCATCGCTGCGACCACCTCCTCCAATTGCGCGCGAAGCCTTTCATTTCGCTCGGCATTGCATCGATGAATGAAGCCAAGGAACGACGCCACGTCTTCTGGCAGCAAGTCCAACTGCCCTCGTTCTGACATGGACGACCAGATTGCAGGAGTGAGCAAACTATTATTTGCGAGCACCAGTACCGCCTCCCAATCGACATCAGTCGACGGGCTTCCGAGCAAGCATAAAGTCAATTGATCAACGACAGAGTTTGCCGGCGCCTTCATATTCACTCCGACTTTGGTATAAGTCGCTATACATCAATAATAACAACTCAAAATTATTAATTTCAAGTCATTATTTTCTTCAAATATACCAAACCATGAACCGCAGAATTACTGAGTTCTTCTCGTATCTTTCTCCGAAAGAGAAGTAACTCCGGGATTTTATAACGCCGGTCGATTGGTGATACCGCGGAAGTCGTCATCAGCGCCGGTCGCGCGTTCCCCGACTTTCCAAACTGCTTTGAAAAAGCATTGCCTTGCCCTCTTCTACGAGGGGTCAATGTTCGCTAGCGACTAACAAACCGCCCGAGACAAAGCCATGCACATTGAGCCCGCCTTCAGCCTGTTAAGGTCACGATGCCCTATTGGCTGTTCGGGGACATCACCATCTGTTCGGGCCGGATCGTGACTTCGAGAACATCGTCGGGCCGGAGCGGCGTGTCTTCCTGAGCAGCAACCTGCATCGTTTGCTCGCCATTCTTGCGGTAGATGACAAGCGAGGGGCCGCCCTCGCCGCCGCGCATCTGCGCCTTGACCGCACCTGTATAGAGCAGCTTCTCACTTGAGGCGCGAATTCGGCCCGCAAGCTTCTCGATCTCGATCGAGGTATCGCGCAGGGAGTCGTTCAGCTGCGTGTTGTGCTGTTCGTCCTGAATCTCGAGGTTGCGGGCGAGCTCGTCCCTGTCGTGCTGGGCCTGCACGAGCCTTGCCTCGGTGTCTCCCTGCTGGCTGCGAATTTCGGCGAGCGACCGGCGTTCGTCATCGACCCGGTTGGCCATGACAAGGCCTTTGGATGCGGATACGTTCATCCGGTCGACAGCGTCTTGCTGAAGTTGGATACTTTCCTCATTTCGCTCCCGCCTATCCTGAAGCGTCTTTATGGTTCCTTCAGCATTTTTTACGGCGATCTGCAGGTATGTGCGCTGCTTTGCATAATTGGCAAGGCGCATCTTCAGGTCGCTTTCTTCGAAGGAAGCGATTTCGTCCAGCGTCTTACGCTGCAGCGGCGCGGAATAAATGCTGGTAAGGTCGATGTCAGGTGTTTTGTTCAGCTCTGCCCTCAGGCTGATAGCACGAGCCTTTTGCCGGGCAAGGTCGATCCAGAGCGCCTCGTTCTCGCTCTTGAGATCCGGAGCGGTCATCAATGGGTTTTCAGTTCGGAAGCGCAAGGCGTCATAGCCGCCAGCAAGTGCGATAGCATGTCTGACGGTCAATCCCGGCCGATAGGGCACGGCGCCCGGACGCGACACGTCGCCTGAAATATAGAACGGCCGGAGCTCGACTATTTCCACGGAAACGTCGGCGGACTGGATCCGCCCGTCTTTCGTCAGCCCGTCGGTCAGCGCCACGCGCAGATCATGGATTGTCAGGCCCTCACTGTGTAGTTCGCCCAGGAACGGGACAGAGATGTTGCCGTCGATATTGACGGTCACACGACGCGCGAAGTCGGCGACGCCGAATACGCTGAGCTGCAGAATGTCGCCGGGACCGAGCTTGTAGGCATCTCGCTCGTCAGAAAAGCCCTTTTGAGGCAACAGCGAAAGCGCGGCGACAATACTGAGCGCCGAAAGACTGATGATCTTCATTGCATGGTCCCCTTTTCTTGAACTGCGTTACGAACCTCAGGCTGCTTCACCTGTATCCAGTCGACGCGAAGGTCTGCTGGCAGGCGCGTCGATGCGTCCGGCGATCCGGGCCAAGAACCGCCCACGGCCAGATTGACGAGAAGGTACATTGGCTTGTGCATGTCTGGCGGCGTCGGGGTCGAGAAGACGATTTGGTCGTCCAGAGACCAGACAAGGTTATCCTTCGTCCATGTGATGCCATAGACGTGGAAATCGTCGGAGAGATCCACGGTGGCAAGCTCCGTGCCCTTTTGCGCCGATCGCGCGCCGACTGGAATATCAAGACTGCTGTGGGCGGTCACATGCAGCCTGTGTGTATCGTGACCGAGTACTTCGAAAACGTCGATTTCCGGCGGCCACGTCCTGTCCGCCGGAAGCAGCCAGAATGCTGGCCACAGACCTTTTCCGCTTGGCATCCGGGCACGAATCTCCACTCGGCCATAGGTGAACGAAAAGCGCCCGGCCGTCGTCAACATGCCCGAGGCATAAGCAAATCCTCCTGCATGAGCACGAAGGTTTTCGGGAATTTTCGACGCGCGTATAGCCAGAATGCCATTGTCGATCGCAAATGGCGTCAGCGCCTGCAGGGCGGTATGGTCGCCACCTGGTCGCGGATCGACATAGTATTCCATTTCCCTGTTGCTGGCATTGTTGCGCGCGCCCCATGGATAGAAAGGTTTCCATGTTCCCTTGCCGCCAGCCTGAAGGTCTAGCGTCGAGAAATCGTCCTTGAATATCGTCTTCCAGCCGGCGACCGAGGTCTGGACAGGTTCCGGCTTGACGGCGGCAGCATGTCCCGAGCCGAAGAATACCAGAAATGCCAATATGGTTGCCACAATTCCTTGTAAGCCAAGGATCCGCCGCGAAGCGATTAAAGTCAGCATGCCGAGCCGGCACATCAGCGTGACCATCGCTGCCAGCATCAGCAGACCGGCTGCAACATTGCCCCAGGCCTGTCCGGCAATGCCCGCCAGACTGTTGCCGATCGTCATCGCGACCAACAGCGTGCCGAAACCAACGGCGAACAATTTCAGCGAGTCGAGGCCCGGTGATCGAGACCGTACGATGATCATGGGCACGATCCAGACCATGGCACCCAGCGATACGCAGGAAATCGCAAGAGCGATCGTCGCAGGCACGGCCTCCGTATAGGCCGGGAAGATCGTTGCAATCACACGCTCGCTGGCGAAGACAGCGCAGAGGGCAACAAGACCAAGCGCGAGCGTGACGACAAAGACCTCCCTTTCGACGACAGCTGAATCTTTCTGGAGCGATTGGCCACTCATGCGCGCCAGCATCTTCGGATAGCGGACCTGCGCGATGGCAGCCATGACGCCGAGGCCGATCATGGCCAGACTCGCTCCAAAGGACAGCAGCCCGAGATCGTGCGGCGAAGACAATACCGACGATATCCACCGGTTGGCACTGAGGTAGAAAATCCACGAGGCGTTGAAAGCAAAAAGCGGCAACGCGGCTTGTACCATCGAGGCAAGGGGCGGTCGTTTCTTCAGGTGCGGCAGTGGACGGGCCAGCAGCACGGCACAGAGCGTGTAATAGATCGCCACCGCGACAAACGAACCGTCGACGCCACCCAAGAGCAGGCCTGCCAGACGCGGCACCGTCATGGCAATCTGCAGAATGAGCGCGAGGACGGTAAACTCCCAGACCCTCGACGCGGCGCGAAACAGGGTTGCCGGCCCATTGGCAATCATGCCCATGATGCCGCCGACAATGGCGAAGGTTGCCCCGACAATTGGCAGATCCGCGCCAAGCCTGTCGACGAGCAGCACCATGGAAATACTGGCCACTAAGGCGATCCCCCCGACGAGCCAGAGCGTGACGAGGATCTCAAGACCGGCCTGCGCGGCAATCGCATTCGACTTTCCCGGAATTCGCTTGTCGGCCAGTTGCGACATCCCGAGATCGGCGCGGCTGGCATAGGTAAACAGGCTGGTAAGAAGAGCGAAAGTCCCGAACTGGGCGGGATCGAGCAAGCGGGCGGCCATCAGGGTTGTGCCGCTGCCGAGCACGGTCAGCAGCAAAGTACCGACGGCATAGGCGATCGGCCAACCGAACCAAGCGAGATGACGCGACATTCGCAACCGGTGAAACACGGCCGGCACATGGCTGGTGGCAAAGCCGGAGATATCCGTCGTGGTGTCCGTGTCGAAGGCGGTCGTCATGATGCCACCGGGTTGCGTGACGGGTCGGTTTCCGCTCCGACAGCACAAAGCAATCCACAAATACGCGCGAATGCAGAAATCATGAGCTGCTGTTCTCCTGAGGAGCGGGAATATCACTGTGAACCGTGGCGGGCTGCGACGAAGAATGGAGCTCGCCGGCGAGCACTATGAAAAATGCAAGCGTCAGAAGACCGGGAGTGGCAAACAGGCTAACTTCAGCAATGCCGATGATCATCACGAGGAGGACGACCTGATCGCGCACGGCATCGGGCTTCGTCACCATTCGTTTGACCGCTATGCCGAGGAAGGCGAATGCCGGTAATGAGCCGAGGAAGCCCATGCAGAGGAGCGTCTGAACATACATGTTGTGGGCATTGACAGGGTCGCCAGCAAAGTTGCGTCCGACACTGCCCATCATAAGTGCCTCTGTGCCGTTGAAACCCCAACCGAACAAGGGCTTGCGCGCGATGAGTTCGGACGCCACGGCCCAAAGTTCCGTACGTCCAGTCAACGTCGTAATCTCTGTCGCGGAACCGGAACGTGCCAGCAAGCCCAGGAAAGAGGACATGCTCGGGAACCCGCCAATCGCAATGAACGGCAACGCGATGGCGCCGACCAAGAGAGCGATGCCAGCCATTGGCCAGAGATAGCGCCTCTCACGCAGTTCGATGACGATCCAAACGATGATGACAGCGGCGGCACTTGTACGGCTTTCGGCCGCGATCAACGCTCCGAAACCCGCGATCAGCGCCGCGATAAAAACCCAGCGATTGAGGATTCCACGGCGGTAGCAGATGATTGCGAAGGTCACCAGTACCGCTGCCTGCTCACCCAGAACATTGGGATGTCCGGAAAGACCACGGAGACGGAAATCTGCCTCGAAAGCCGATGGAGGCAGCCAAGCCGCATCGGGAAGGACGATCGCGGCCACCAATCCCAACACGACGAAAGCCAAAAGAGTGAACGTCGCCAAACGCAATGTAGCCTGAAGCCCGAGAACCGAGACGCAAAGGCACGCCAACATCAGATAGGCGACAAACCCCAAGGCGTTGGCCACGGTATAGGCAGGTGTTAACGACCAGACGCCCGAAGCAATCGCCAGCAGGCCGTAAAGGGCACCCAGAACGATGGTCGGTTCTCGGACATGGGGAAGCAGACGCCGAACGTTCGCAAGGCAAACGAGCGGTATCAGCATCCAGACGGCAAGCTTCAGCCCGTTCTGCCAATCCAGTCCCGTCTCACCCGAAGCGCGCTGGCGCAGGCTGAGGCTCAGGCCGAAAATGACGAAGACGAGCAAGGAGGCCACGGCCCACCGTCTGCCAAGAGCGGCGGCGATGAGAACCAGGGCGAATCCGGCCGCGCCGATGACGCCGAACGGCACCAGAGCCGCAGCCGGATTTTGAGGCGTTGTGAAGCATAAGCCGAGCCAGGTAAAGCCAATAGCAAGGGGGATGGCAAGAACCAGGCCCGGCTCAGCCCAACGGACTGCTGAACTGTGGGCGGGTACAGTCATATTTTCAACAGCCGTTTTGCATCGCGACGGATCGCGGATGCATTCATGCCGGCGCCTGCGAGAAACGCCATACCAAGAGAGCCTGCTGCATAAAGGGGCAGGATCGGGAAGACCGGCCTAACAGGAACCGTTGCCGGCGAGAGGACCTCCGCATCGGGTTTCAGGGCCGCCAGTGTCGGCGCTCGCGTCTTCAGCCGGGTCTGTGCGTCTGCCAGAACTTGAGCATCGTTGTCGGCTTCGCGACGCAATTGATCGAGACGCAGGCCTGCCTTGCGTCGCTCGACCATATCCTGCCGGATCTTGTCGATCTCCGCAGAGAGAAGTTGTTCACGCTCAGCCCAATTGTCGGCTTCCACGCGAACGCTGGCTACGATCCGGTCGCGCTCAACCTGGGCCTGCTCCAGAATGCTGCGCGATTCCGTCGACATCACCGCAAGCCGAGACATGCTTTCAGTGAGGCTTTGGTTCAGGCGCTGTATCGTTGGCGATGCCAGAACCTCCGGTGCACTCTCCAAGGTCCCTTTCGATTTCATGACCTCGAGACTATCCGCACGGGTCCGTGCGTCGATGCTGCGCGCCCGTGCAGTTGCAAGCTCTGTACTAAGGGAGCTCAACTGAGCCTCGAGCGAGATCTCGGCGCCCTGGTCGATAAGGCCCGATTTCTCAAGAAACGCCTCCATCTCGGCAGCCGATGTATTCGCCCGGTCGCGGGCCTGGCGCACATGGTCCTCGAGAACCCTGTTCATGCCCTCGACATTCTCGGCCTTGCGCTTGACCTGGGTGTCAAGATAGGCGGAAACAAGCGACTTGGTCAGCATGGCCGCCTTCAACGGGTCATTTGAGCGAAAGCCGACATTGACCGTGTAGGACAGACGGTTGCGATTGATCACCAGCTTGGCCCAGAGATTATTCCTCAGCTTGGCGGCGTCCCGCGTATCCGCGGAGGACACATTGCCGGCCATCATATCCTTCGGAGCGGGCAAAGGCGTGTCGCGTGCCAGGGTTTGCGGCAGAATACTGCCCAGCATACTGATGATCGCACTGTGAACCTTGCTGGCCAGCCCCTGCTTCACCTTGAACTCGTCGTCAAAGGCGAGTTGGTTGGCGTCGATCACGTTTTGGGCCAGGGCGACAGAATTGAAGGCATCGAGAGCGGAAATGATAGAGTTCTCGTCCAGAGGCTGCCGCATGGCCTGGGCAAAGTCGGTCTGTCCTTCGTTATCGGTCGGACGCAGCACCAGGGTTGCCGTCGATTCATAGACGCGTGGGAGCATCGGCCAGGCAAACAGTGCGATTGCAATGACGGCCGTTCCTCCAAGCAGAAACCGGCCAAGTGAATAGCGAGGTTCCTGGTCTGCCGGCGCGTCCTGGATTGCATCGGGGCTGCACGGATGGCTCTCCGTCGCGGGAGCGACAAGCGCGATCGGCGAGACAGGATCGGCTGCGTTTTGTTTTGTCATTGCGTTTCATTGCCTCCTTCAATTGTCTCAGTTGCGAACAAAGGCATACATTCTGCCGCGCAGGGATCCGGAGATCATGCGGAAGCCTGTGTAGAGTGTTGTGACGACTAGAAACTGGTTGAAGGACAGAAATCCCGCCTTCAGGAAATGCAGCCTGAAACGCACCTCGTTGGTGACATAGCGCCAACCGCCGCGGCGTTCATTCAATCCCATTCCCGTTCGCGACTTGATCAGGACTTTTGGAATGACATGAAAACGCACCCCGGACAGCACCAGTCGTATCCAGAGGTCATAATCTTCCAGAAGGCCGAATTTCGAATTGTAGCCTTCGACCGAGCGCAGGAAATGCGCCCTGATCGCCACTGATGGATGAACGATGACGTTACGCCAGCGTAGAGCCTGCACGACAGCGTCATGAACGGTCGGCGCCGCGCGCAAGCGCGTCGATGAGGGGTTCTCGTGATAGAATTCCTCGGCCCAGCTTGCGACAAGACCGATCTCGGGGTGGGCTTCAAGAAACTTGACCTCGACCTCTATCCTGTCGGGAAGACAGATATCGTCGCTGTCCATACGCATGATGACCGACCGGGTGCAGACGCCAAGCCCGGCATTCAGTGCGCGGGCGAGCCCGCCATTCTGTTGCAGCCGCAGCACCGTGAATTCCCATGGCGCATTCAACGCGGCAAAAGTCGCGATTACTTTTTCCTGAGCCTCGTCGATCGCACCGTCGATGACGAGTACGATCTGATCCGCCGGGCGTGTCTGGATACGCAGACTTTCAAGGCTTGCATAGAGATTGCTGGCCTCTTCCCGTATATAGGTTGCCATGAGAACCGATACGCCGGCTATTTCTGAACGGGTGCCACCATCGACGGTGGCAGCATCGGACGTAACGACGTTCTTCATGGCTATCGTGCTCCCCTGCGGGACAAAAGAACGCCTACGGTCCGAAACAGGATTTTGAAGTCCATAAGGAGCGTATGCCGCCGCACATACTCGCAATCGAGCTCGACGCGTCGCTCGTAGCTGAGATCGTTGCGCCCACTGACCTGCCATAGGCCGGTAATTCCAGGCAGCACGCTGGCGTATTCGCTGACATGCCGGTTGTAATGGCTGAGCTCCGCACTGGTGACAGGGCGTGGTCCGACGAGGCTCATGTCTCCGCGCAGGACATTGATCAGCTGTGGAAGTTCATCGAGGCTGGTTGCCCGCAGGAATTTCCCCGTCGGCGTAACGCGCGGATCGAACACGAGTTTCTGGTCGCGAACCCATTCGGCCTTGGCCTGCGGGTGATATGACAAATATTCCTGCAGGCAGCCGTCTGCATCAAGCATCATCGTGCGGAACTTGAGACAATCGAACGGCCTGATATCCTTTCCGACGCGCGCATGCCTGTAGATGATCGGGCCTCCGTCAAGCGCAACCAGGAGGCCGATGACGACAAATAGCGGAGCGGCGAGTAAGAGCAGGAAAAGCGAGGCGCAGACATCGAATGCCCGCTTGATCAATATGCCGAACGCCCCTTGTCGCGGCGTGTATCTCATCCCAGGCATGGCCCGCAGCGATCTGACGTCTTGAGTAAATTTCGGCGGTTGGTTCACGGGACGCTCCTCTTCGGGTCTGGTTACGGCCGAGATTGTCAGCCGATCCGTGTTTCCTCAGGCAGAGCACATCATTTGTGGCGCAAGGTTTGCAAGGAAACAGAGGAGGTAACTCCAATGACTATTGTTCGAACGAACTAATACGAGTTATTAGTTGAATATCGAACTTTGGAAAAATAGGTATAATTACAATATAATGACACTTTATTTCGTGAAATATTGACTATTATGAGAGTGGAGGAGGCTACGATTTTACGAAAGTATTTGACAAGATAAATAAAGTATTTATTAATTTATATGCGCGTAATCGTTGCATGACGAGCGCCAATAAGATCGAAAATTGGGGTTCTGCATCTTTTCTTGTCGGGGAAGGGGGGTATTTTTATGCTCAGCCCGGCTTATATATTTGATTCTAGTCGATTATTCCGGGAGGGTACTCGACTTATTCTCAGATCGTCGTCTTTTGAAGTAATCGGAATGGGAGAAACACTGGAGGATCTCCATGAATTACCGAGGATGGAGTCTCTTGCAGTATGCGTGATCGGCACGGTTGCCAACGTGACCATTCTGGATTTTGTGACGGCCGTGCTGTCGATCAATCCGAAGGTGCGCGTCGTCGTGCTTGCCGATGCTTATAACCACGACGAGGCGACTGCCATCCTTGACCGGGGTGCGAAAGGTTATCTCCATAAAGGCCTCTCGTCGGAGAGTTTTGTGAAAGCTTTGCAGCTGATTTCCGAGGAATGTTCGGTGATCTCGGGCTGGTCCGTTTCGAACGGTGCCGGCCGGGAGGATCCACGGACGCCCGTGTTATCCGCTGACAAGCCCGACTTGCGACTTGTGGCGCTCGACGATACGACGTCTTTCGCGCCGAAACAGCTTGAGCTGGGCGACGCGATCATCCACCCCGATGCGGGTTCCGATGTTTTCGATGTCCATGAACATGACGCGCGCATGGCTGCGGTGCCTGCTCAAGCAACGAGGCTCGTCAACGGCGTTCGCAACCTCTCCCCAAGGGAAAAAGCAATCCTGAAACTGGTCATGGGCGGAGAGTCGAACAAGCAGATTGCCCGCCGACTGGAAATCACGGAAAGCACCGTCAAGGTCCATATCAAGACCATACTGCGCAAGATTGACGTCAGAAACCGCACCCAGGCGGCAATATGGGCAATGGCGGATCCCGATTTTCTCGAGGCCCGCCAGCATACGTAAACGGCATATATGCCTTAAGCCGTCTGTTTATGCATGCCGCAATCTCCCGGCCATTCGTCCGGTAGCTCTACTGACCGCCTGACAGTTTCATGGCAAGCGCGACGCGCGGAATTCCCGATGGATCGAGAATGAACTGAACGGGCACGTAGGCGCGCGTCCGTGCGAGCAACGCGGCGGCCTGCCGCTCCTGCCCTTCGCCAAATTCGAACGCCAGCCAGCCGCCAGGCTTCAGGAATTCGACCGCATCCCGGATGAGGCGCTGCTGGATCGAAATTCCGTAAGGGCCGCCATCGAAGGCTTCGCGAGGCTCACTCTCCAGCAGATGTGCACGATCCGCCTCAAGGCGGCTGCTCGAAATATAGGGCGGATTGCAGACGACGAGGTCGACGTGACCTTCCAGCCCGATGCTTCTGATATTTTCGAACATGTCGCCCTGAACGACGCTCATCCTGTCCTGCAGGCCAAACCGGATGACATTGCGCCAAGCCACGTCGACCGTCTCCGGCGTCAGATCGCAGGACCAGACCTGAGCGTCATCAATCTTCGTTGCGATAACAATTCCCAGATTGCCACAGCCGCAACACATGTCGACGACAACTGGGGCAACGGTGCCCTGGCTGAGACGATCGATGCAGACCGTCCCCAGCAATTCCGTCTCTTTGCGCGGCACAAGAACGTTTGGCCCGAGCTCGAAGTCAAGATTCATGAAGGTTGCGGTAGTCTCTTTCTCTGTGGCCATTGTGGGAAAGTCCTCAGTCTGTCGAGTGAAGTAAGGTTTGACGTTCGTCGTGCGCGTCTCATTCGCTCTCGCATTGTCTGTCACGATCCTGATCCCTCCTGTCTTGCACGCCGCCCGACATGCCCCTTTGCCTCGCCCGCATTTGGCTGGGCGGATGTTCCCATTGGAGGCGAGATGCGTAAAGGCGATAGGCCCGGGGCATGTGGGCTACCTACCTTTGGCTGAGGCTGGTTCTGTCTACTCCTTCCAGTCGGGGTAATCCGATTGCTCCATTGCTTCCCCCGGCCCGCACCGACAAGCTTACGGATGACGGGAACGTTGCATGAGGCGTTTCCAATGCCTTCGTTCCAGCGGGGAATTTGTATGTGCGGCATTCTGGGATATTTCGGAAATGGCATGGTACCGGCTGATGCCGTAAGCCTGCTGGAGCGGATGGCGGGATCTCTCCAGCACCGCGGCCCCGATGAAGATGGCATATTCACCAGCATCGGCGTTGGATTGGGACATCGCCGTCTCTCCATTGTGGGTTTGGTTGATGGCCAGCAGCCGATGTCGAATGTCGACGGCTCCATTTCAATCAGCTTCAACGGTGAGATTTTCAATCACGTCGAATTGCGCCAATCCCTGGAAGCCAAGGGACACATCTTCCGGACTGCGTCCGACACCGAAGTGATCATTCATCTCTATCAGGATATGGGTCCCGATTGCGTTTATCTGCTGAACGGCGATTTCGCTTTTGCAATTTGGGACGCCACTCGGCAGCGCATGTTAATCGCGCGCGATCGCATGGGCGTGCGTCCGATTTTTTACGTCGAACATTCGCGGATGTTGTTTTTCGCCTCCGAGGTCAAAGCCCTGCTGAAAGTGCCGGGGGTTGATGCAGAGATCGATCCTTTCGCGCTGGACCAGGTATTCACCATGTGGGCGCCGGTCCCTCCGCGTACCATGTTCAAAGGCGTCTCGGAATTGCCGGCCGGCCATCTCATGATCGTTGATGGCAACGGCGTTACGATACGCCGATATTGGGACGTTTCGTTTCCGGATGCCGACGAGAAGGCGGATGAACGCGCTGAAGCCGATATCGCGGACGAGCTGCTTACCTTGCTCGACGATGCGACTGCGATCCGCATGAGGGCCGATGTTCCAGTGGGCGCCTATCTGTCCGGAGGGTTGGATTCGTCGATCACCTGCGCCCTGGCCAAGCCTTATGCGGCAGCGGGTCTGAGAACATTTTCCGTAACCTTCGACACCGCTGAGCATGACGAGAGCTATTTTCAGAACGAGATGGTCCAGGCACTTGGCACGCGCCATTCGGCTGTTGCCTGTGGGCCGGATCAGATAGCCGGCGTCTTTCCTTCGGTCATCGCCCAAACGGAGAAACCTGTCATCCGCACGGCGCCAGCACCTCTCCATCTCCTGTCACGTCATGTGCGCGAGGAAGGGATGAAGGTCGTGCTGACGGGTGAAGGTGCGGATGAGGTTTTCGCAGGTTACGATATTTTCAAGGAGGCCCGCGTTCGCAGCTTCTGCGCCAGGCAACCGGCCTCGTCTCGCAGGCCGCTCCTGTTCCGGCGGCTTTATCCTTATTTACCCGGCCTGAGCCAGCAAACGCCGGAAGCACTAGCCGCCTTTTTCGGGGCTGGCAGTGCCGATATGGACGATCCGTTGTTCTCGCATCGCCCGCGGTATCGCAGCACGGCGGCAGCGAAGATCTTCTTTTCCTGCGACCTCAAGGCAAGGCTTGCCGGCTATGATGCGACCGACGAGGTGCTTTCCCGACTGCCTAGGGATTTTGCGCGTTGGCATCCGCAGCACCGGGCGCAGTATCTGGAAACGAAGTTCCTGCTCCCCGACTATATTCTGTCCAGCCAGGGCGACCGCATGTCGATGGCCCATGGCGTCGAAGGGCGGTTTCCGTTCCTGGACCATCGACTGGTGGAGTTCGCGTCGCGGATTTCTCCGGGAATGAAGCTCAAGGGTTTCGTCGAAAAACATATCCTGCGCAGAGCGACAGCGGGCCTTTTGCCGCCATCGATCGGAAACCGGACCAAGCAGCCCTATCGCGCACCCGACAGCCGTTCGTTCTTTGCCGGACAGGAACCGGCCTATGTCGAACGCCTGTTTTCGCCGCGGGCGCTACAGGAAACGGGCTTGTTTAATCCGGTGTCGGCCGAAAAGCTGCTCGCGAAATGCAGGCGGCAAACCGATGGCTTTCGAGACAATACGGCCTTCGTCGGCATCCTGTCGACGCAGCTATGGAATGAAACATTCGTAACACGATCGGCCGGGGATGGGAGTGATCGTGAAATGGCAGCCGTTATCTGAAGGGAGAAAAACACTATGATTCCGCTGAAAGAGCAAATCAGGACCTTTGTCGTCGAGAGCTTTCTGTTTGGAGACGCGACAAGGACGATCGCCGACGATGCCTCATTGATCGAGAACGACATCATCGATTCCACCGGCATTCTCGAGCTGGTCACGTTCGTCGAGGATAGTTTCGGCATCACCGTTGGCGATGCGGAAATCCTGCCGGCCAACTTCGACTCGATTTCCAAGGTCGCTGCTTTCATCGCCAGCAAGAGATCGGCGACCGATCCAGTTGCAGCGGTAGCCTGAAAACACGAATGGGAGGGGACAATGCGCGTCGAGAATTTCCTGCGATACAGCGCCAGACGGTGGGGAGACAAGTTGGCTCTTGTGACAAGGGACATGAGCCTGAGTTTCACCGATCTTGACGCGCTTTCGGATCACCTGGCGGCAGACCTGCAGATCAAGGGCCTGCAGCCGGGTGATCGTACGATAATCTTCATGGATAATTGCTGGGAGGCGGTTGTTTCCATCTTTGCCGTTCTGAAAGCTGGAGGGGTCTTCAGCCCGATCAATCCTTCGACCAAAGCGGACAAGCTGGCATTTGTGCTGCGCAATTGCCGCGCGCGCGCGGTGATTACGCAGGCAAGACTGGCCGGCGTTCTCGAGCAGGCTCTGGCGGAAGAAACCAGCGTGGAGGTGGCGATCATATCAGGAGATCCCGGCTCGCTTCTGCCCGGCGCCTCGCGTTTTTCCGACAGTATCGCCGGTTCGGCACGGCCGGTTGGCCATGTCGGGATCGACGTTGATCTGGCAATGCTGATCTACACCTCGGGTTCGACAGGACGACCGAAGGGCGTGATGATGACGCATCGAAATATCGAAGCGGCAGCGACGTCGATCACCGCCTATCTGAGAAATACCGCCGAAGATGTGATCCTGAATGTTCTGCCGATCGCCTTCGACTATGGGCTTTATCAGATCCTGATGGCAACCAAGGTCGGCGCGACGATCGTTCTGGAGAAATCCTTCGCCTTCCCTCAAGCCATTTTCGATACCATGCGTCGGGAGAAGGTCACGGGATTCCCGCTGGTTCCAACCATGGCTGCGTTGATTCTCAACATGCGGGATATGGTTCCCGGTTCTCTGCCGGCGTTGCGCTATATCACCAACACTGCTGCTGCGCTTCCGCCCGAGCATATCGAGCGTCTGCGGGCGCTGTTTCCGAATGTGATGCTATTTTCGATGTACGGTTTGACCGAATGCAAGCGTTGCACCTGGCTTCCGCCGTCGCAACTCGATCTTCGCCCTGGTTCGGTCGGCGTCGCCATACCGAATACGCAGGCCTATGTAGTGGACAATCAGGGCCGAAAGGTCGCTCACGGTGTCGTGGGAGAACTCGTCATTCGTGGTCCGCACGTCATGCAGGGCTATTGGGAGAATGAGGAGGCAACCGCGAAGGTGCTGCGACGCGGGCCGAATCCGTGGGAGCGCGTTCTATACACCGGCGACCTGTTTCGAGCCGACGCCGATGGCTTCCTCTATTTCGTTGGCCGCAAGGACGACATCATCAAGACACGCGGCGAGAAGGTTGCGCCAAAGGAAGTCGAGGCTGTCATTCACGCCTGTCCGGGCGTGGCGGAAGTCGTCGTCTTCGGCAGGCGGGATCCGATTCTGGGGCAGGCTATTCACGCCGTCGTCGTTGCCTCCGATCCTTCTCTGAACGAGCAGATGGTCATTCGCCACTGCCAGAGAAATCTTGAGGATTTCATGGTGCCGCGTTCCGTCTCTTTCCGCGCCGAATTGCCCAAGACCGATACTGGAAAGGTGAGCCGCAGGCTCGCTGCGGAAGAATTCGAGCATTCAATGGAGCTGGCAGAATGATCCCAAGTCCTCTCTCCATCCATAGTGTGCTGTCCTCGGATGCTTTGCGCATAGACGCCGCGGCAGAGGTCGATCGTATCGCGGAGGCCATGCGCGATCAGGTGCGCAACAAGATGCGTCGTCGAGGACTTGTCATAGGTCTGTCCGGAGGCGTGGATTCCAGCGTTTGCGCGGCTCTTGCCGCCTATGCGCTCGGCGCGCGCAACGTCTTTGCCATCTTCATGCCGGAAAACGATTCCGACCCGGAAAGTCTCTCGCTTGGACAAAAGGTTGCCAAGGCCTTTTCGCTGGAGGGCGCGATCGAGGATATTGGCCCTGCTCTTGCGGCGATGGGCTGTTACAAGCGGCGCGACGACTTTATCCGGCAAGTTGAACCCGCTTATGGTTCGGGCTGGTCTTGCAAGGTGGTGATCTCCAGCCCGTTAGCCGGCGAAGTATATGCCCTATCGACGCTGGTGCTTCAGGCGCCGGATGGGTCACAGACGCGGCACCGCATGCCGGCCTCGGTCTATCTCGGCATTGTCGCTGCCACCAATATGAAGCAGCGAACCCGCAAGCAGATGGAATACTACCACGCGGATCGCCTGAACTATGCGGTTCTCGGAACACCGAACCGGCTCGAATACGATCAGGGCTTCTTCGTCAAGAATGGCGACGGAGCAGCCGATCTGAAACCGATCGCGCATCTGTATAAGTCGCAGGTCTATCAGATCGCCGAATATCTTGGTGTGCCGGAAGAGGTCTGCCGCAGACCGCCGACAACCGATACATGGTCGCTTACTCAAACTCAGGAGGAGTTTTATTTCGCCCTGCCCTACGACCGCATGGATCTGTGTCTCCATGCTCTGAACGAGGGGCTCGGGGTAGAGGAAACAGCTAGGGCCACGCAGTTGACGACCGATCAGGTGGAGCGCGTGTGGCAGGATATCCATTCCAAGAGAAGGGCTACGCGGCCATTGCATCTACCGCCGCTGCTGGTGCAGCCCGTATTCTAAGGTGGGTGACGGGGGAAGTCATGAATGACGAAAACAGGACAAAAGACGACATCAGGGGCCGTCGTCTTGAAAAGTTGAGATTCTGGCGCAGGGCGTGTGCGGAGGAAAGCGAAACGCTCAAGCTCTATAATACCGAGATGGCGAGCAATCCGCTTATCTTCCTGCATGGCGATTTCGAGATGGGCGGATTCTATGTTCGCCGTCTAGCCGCCGAGTGCGGCTATCCCATTGCAGCCCTTGCGCCGCATGGGCTTGAGGATCCCGGCTTGCGCCCAAGCATCGAATGGATGGCAAAGGAGCGTCTGAAAGACATTCTCGCCTTCCGCCCCGCCGGGCCCTACAGGCTTGGCGGCTATTGCAATGGCGCACTGGTCGCCTACGAATGCGCCAGATTGCTCAAGGAGCAGGGCCGCGAGGTCGAACTCGTCTTGATGATCGAGCCGCCATCCCTCAATACCTGGCCTTATTACAGGCGTTTGCACGGAGCCATCGCCGCGACCCTTGCCACGGTGGAAAGGCGTTCGCTGACGGTGCAGAAATCATTCGGCCACCTGATGAACGCCCTCTGGAATATTGGCCGAACCGTCCGTCTGCCGCCCAGCGATATCGTACGGCTCGCGCGCAATCTCTCGGCACACCACTTGAAGCACGCCGCGCGGAGCACGGATTTGGCGGGAGTTGAGGAACGTCGTATCCGGGCGACGAACGCGGCGTTGCGCAGCGTTTATCTGGCTGCAACCGCATCCTATCTGCCACCACCGACGACGACGCCGATCATTGTTCTTTCGACGGGGCTCGATCACGGTGGGCGGCGATGCGGGCTCTATGATGGAACGCAGTGGCTGCATCTGGCCAGCAGCTTTCTCCATATCCAGCTGTCGGGCCATCATTTGACATGTCTGTCGGAGCATGCCAGCGAACTGGCCGCAAATCTCGCCAGGGTTCTGCACGGTCCATTGTCTGTTTCGTCACGGATGCCGGCGTACAAGGATAGCCTGAAGCTCGCAGTCGTCCACCGGACGTAAGTGCAAATACTCACGCTGCATTGCCGGCATGGACGACATGCCGGCAATGCAGTTGTTTGCCATTGCAATGCATGTCGATGCCGGGAGCGCGTAATGCCGTCCGCGATCTCTTGCCGAACGACGCGTTCGCGTTCTTACCCTCTGGCAAAGGTACGGCAGACACTGTCTGCGAATTCCGCGGCCGATCCGGCAATCATCAGCAAACTATGCGAGGGAATGCCCTCGGCGCCGACCGGTGTCGTAATTGTTGGAATGCCGGCTGCGATCGTCTCGATCACCTTGATCTTGACGCCCGATCCGAGCCTCAGGGGAACGACGGCGACTTGCGCCTGGGCAAACAATTCCATTGGAGATTCGATGAACCCTGTCACATGGATCGATGGCCCCGACAGAGCCAAGACCTCGTCCGACGGATGCGCCCCGATGATCCAAAGATGAGCTTCCGGATTGCGCTTGCGAATTTGCGGCAGGATATCGCGTGCCATCCAGACGACGGCATCGATGTTTTCCTGCCGTGACATGTTTCCAAAGAAGATCATGCGTCCGGGCACGATCGTGGCCGCGGTTCGCATTTGAGGGTCCAGCGCCACCGTGGTCATCGGCGGCACACACTTTACCAACGTCGACGGATACGTATCGCGGATAAGCGCCGCATCGTCCTCGGAGAGGGTTTCAATCCCCCCCGCGCTGGACCACACGCCACGCTCCCATGCTCGGGTCTTCGCTTCTTCCATCCGGTAGAAGAGTTTCTTCAGTCCGCCGGTATTGTCGGCCTGTCGTCCATAAAGTTTTGACACCACATCATGCTGGCGAACGATGAACCGCGCCAACTGGCGGCGCGACAGTACGGCGAAGCCTTGAGAGAAATCGCCGTAGAAATCCGTATAGGCTGGATCGGAAAGGCGCCGCGCGATTTCCCATCTTGCTGCAAGCCGACGAACCGAGACGAACATCGGCAGATGTGGCATCAACAAACCCGCCGCGACCCGCATACCCCTCGTGATGTGCATCGGGATCTTGTCGACGACATTGTCGGGCCACAGGGGCAAAGCCCGGCTGGCGTCGAGTTCTTCCAGCTCATTGATAAAATATAAGACATCGACCCTGGCGAAGGACTTGGAAAATTCTTCGATTTTCGCAAAGGCAATCTTTTGTCCCGAGGAGCTAGAATTGGGATGTGGCGCAAAGCCGCAAATGTAAAGGAGCCGGCGCTCCGCCTTAACAACATCGCCACTTTGCGGCGGCCTTGAGAAAGAACGATTTCGGTCACCGCGCAACGGCCTGGTGAAAAGCGAGCGAATACGAGCGAAAAACTCACCCGTTGATCCCGAATACTTGCCAATCTCACTCATTGTTATTCTTCAAATCCAAGATTTACACTTCTGATATCGAGAATATTCAAGAATGATTTTGCTCCTAACCAGTCAAACTATCAAGTTGGTCTCATCGCTATTTGCGATAAGATTGGCCGCCTGGAGCCCCGATCGCGGACTCAATAGGCCAACAACTGCCGCGATCAATCGAACAGTATCGAAATCTGATGTCAGGGATTGTGATCAGCCGCGAGATGCGTCCTCAAGCTCGCGCCTGGCGATCAGGCGCGCGAAGCCGCCGTCTCGATCCAGCATTTGACAGGCTGGACATCTATTGTTTTGCCGCGGGCAAAATTCGATCGATGTGAACGGAGCATTTTGCATGATGCACAATATGGTCGACCGTCGATCCAAAGACGTGATCCAGCACATCGGGCGCATGCGCAGCCACCACGATGAGATCAGCCTTCATTTCGGCGGCAATCGCCAAGATCGTGTCGGCGGCACGGCCGGTGCGGACATGAACAAGTGCGGGCACGGAAAGCTGCTTACAAAGCTGCGACAGCTTTTCTTCCGCCTCGCTGATCAGAGAGACAGCCCAGTCATCCGGCCCTTGCTGCACAACGGACGGGAAGTTCTCGACGGCATGAGCGACATGCAAGGCACCATCAATGTCGAGCAGCGCGTGGGCAGTGCGCAACAGATGCTTGGCCCTCTCCTTGGATCCAAGGCCTACGGCACAGACAATCGACTTATACATACTATCACCCCTCGATAGAGATCCTTACCGCCCCTGCCGGCAAATTCGGCTCGAAATCCCGGCGCATGCACCTGCTCCGGCAAGAAGCGCCTCGCCCGTTGGTGTACCATCCATCTTCTCTTCTGTCTTGACGGAGCAAATCATCGCCAATCGCGCCGCGATTACCCCATGTTTTATGCGAGTGCATGCTGGAGCTGACGGGCCTGGGCCTGGTCATCCGGCTTACGCGGTTCAATTCCTATCAAGGCAGGCGGGCAGTTGCTGTTAATGTTCGCTTCGCGTTTCAAGTATCCGCATCAACCGGCCGCGATAGCTATCAAGAATAACCGCCAGGACGATAACGGCGCCAATTACAATTGGCTTGATGTTGTCATCCGCGCCCAGAAGCTGCAGGCCTGTGGAGAGCACCTGCAGAATGCAGGCGCCAACCAGGGTTCCTATGATCGAGCCCTTGCCACCCGAGAGGCTGGTTCCTCCGATGATGACAGCGGCGATAGCATTCAATTCATAACCGATACCTGCAACCGGACTGCCGACATTCAGCCGGAGCAGATAGACCATAGCCGCGATGCCCGCTGTCAGCCCGGAAATCGTGAAGACCGCGACCTTGTATCTCTTCGGCTCATGCCCTGACAGCCGCACTGCTTCTTCATTGGTCCCGATTGCGAACACGAAGCGTCCGAAAACCGTATAACGCAAAACGAACCAGCCGATGAGGACGACGACGATCGCGATCAGGAAGATCGAAGGGAATACGCCCCAGAAGATCAGATTGCCGAAATCGACGAAGGGTTGCGGCAACCCTGTGATGGTGGAATTGTCACTGACAACACGCGCCAGTCCGCTTGCGACGTTGAGCATGCCGAGCGTGACGATGAAGGAAGGAAGCTTCCACTTTTCGCATACCCATCCATTGACCGCGCCAAGGATAGCCCCGGTTCCCATCGATGCGAGCGACGCCAGAACAATCGCCTGCCATGGGGAAAGGCGGGGATCGATCATGATGGTCGCGCCGATGACCGTGCAAAGGGCAAGCAGCGAACCGACGGAAAGATCAATACCGCCGACGAGAATGACGAAGGTCATGCCGGAGGCAAGCACTGTGTTGATGGCGATCTGGACGAAGATCTTGAGAAAATTCTCCGGCGTCGCAAAATAGGGTGCCGTCGCCGAGAAAAACGCAAGGATCAGAATGAGAGCGATGGCAACGCCGGCCTCTTTCATCGAGATCCGAATAACCTTGTCCCAGAAGCGGCCCTCTTTCGGCTCGATCTTGTTTTCAACGTTCCCGGACACGACTGTACTCCTTATAAGCAAGTGAGAGGATCTTGCCCTCTTCAAATTGTTCCCGAGATATTTCGCCGGCTATCTTGCCATCCGACAACACGATGATGCGATGGCAAATGCTGATGAGTTCCGGCAGATCGGACGACACGACCAGCACGCCCTTGCCTTCAGCGGCAAATTTCGACAGGAGTTCATAGATTTCCGCCTTCGCGCCCACATCGATCCCGCGGGTCGGCTCGTCGAAAATCAGCACCTTGGGGCCACGGAACAGCCATTTGGCAATCACCACCTTTTGCTGATTGCCCCCGGAAAATGTTCTAACCGCCTGACGGATCGAAGGCGTCTTGATACGGAGCTCGCGCACAAGACGCTGTGAATGATCATCCTCCGCCTTTCGGATGATCAAGCCGTTGCGCGAGACCTTGCCGAGATCCGTTATGGTGGTGTTTTGCGCACAGCTCATGTCGAGCATCAGGCCCTGCATCTTGCGATCTTCGGTTGCCAGGCACAGGCCCGCGGCAACAGCATCTTTGGGCGAATTGATCTCTACGGGTTCGCCATTGATGCGAATTTCGCCGGCAGCCTTAACATCGGCGCCGAATATCGCGCGAACCGCCTCCGTCCGGCCACTGCCCACAAGCCCGGCAATGCCGACGATTTCTCCCTTGGAGACGGAAAAGGACAGTTCAGGGCTATTGCGCGTCACCTTCAGACGGGAAACGCCAAGCGCCTCGCCCGACACCGCGATGTCGCTGCGAAAAACACCATGATCCGAAAGCGTCCGCCCGACCATGAGTTCAACGATTTGCGGGATGCCCAATCCGGCAAGCGGGCGAGTGACCACATGCTGGCCGTCGCGCAGGACCGTCACATCGTCGCCGACCTCGAAGATCTCCTCAAGCCGATGCGATATGTACAGGGTCGTAACGCCGCGGCTCTTCAATCGCTTCAGAATTTCAAACAGGCGATCGACTTCCTTGGAGGTCAAGGTTGCTGTCGGTTCGTCAAGAACCAACAGCTTGCTTTCGTAGCAAAGTGCCTTGGCGATCTCGAGCAGCTGGAGCTGCGCGACGCTGAGCCGGCTGGCTAACGTCGTCGGAGCGACGTCGAGGCCAACCTCAGCCAGGAGTTCGGCCGCCCTCTGGTTCAATTCCTTGTAGTTCACCAGGCCATATCGGCGAGGAAGATGCTCAAAGAGCAGGTTTTCGGCAACCGTGAGATTGGAAAGAGGGTGCAGCTCCTGGTGAATAACGCGGATGCCTGCCTTGAACGCCTCCAGCGGAGACGCCGGATCATAGGGCTTGCCGTCGAACAGGATGTGACCGTCATCCGGTCTGAACAAACCTCCGAGCAGGTTGATCAGGGTGGATTTGCCAGCCCCGTTTTCGCCAAGCAGGATATGCCCCTTGCCGCGGCCAATCTTTATGGAAACATCCTTGAGCGCGACGACGCCGGGGAAGCGTTTGCCTATGCCTTCCAGCTTCAAGATGAAGTCATCTGGTGTGCCTGACACGTCCACCTCATGCCTGTTTCAGTTTGAATTGGACACGGCATCCCCTCGGCGACATAGAGCCGGTTTGGATATGCCGCCCGCGGAGCGATCGACGAGAAAATCAATTGGGAAGCGGATAGCGCCGGTCATGAACCGGCGCTTCCTCTGGCCTTACCGTCGGAAATCCCGACTATTTGAGGTCCTTGGCGGTGACGAGCGTGACGTCCGTCTTGACCCAGCCGGTGAATTTTTCGCCGGCGTACTCGCGAAGGCCGTACTTGATGCCCATGGCCGCCATTTCCGCGCCGTACTGTTCGACAGTGGCAAGCATCTTGCCGTCCTTGATCAACGGCTTGACGGACGGAATATTATCGAAGCCGACGACCTTGATCTTGCCGCTCTGGCCGGACGCATCGAGAGCCTTGACGACGCCGAGAGCCATGGAGTCGTTTGCAGCCATGACGCCCTGAATATCCTTATATTTGGTCAGGAAATTCGTCATGACGGTGTTGGCTTCCTCCGTCTCCCAATGCGCGGTCTTGCTGTCGAGAAGCTCGAGCTTGCCGTTCTTGATGGAGTCCATGAAGCCGACCTTGCGTTCCTTGGCGTTGTCGGCCTCGGGATTGCCTTCCAGGATCACGACCTTCGCGCCCGGCCCCAGATCCTTGGCAAGAGCATCGCCAGCGAGCTTGGCACCCTCGGTGTTGTCAGGTCCGAAGAAAGCAAGATCGATACCGGCGGCCTTCTTGGCATCGGCATCGAGCGGCACGTCGATATTGATGACCTTGACGCCCGCCTTTACCGCCTTTGCGAGCGGCGTGGCCATAGCTTTAGAGTCGGCCGGTGCAACAACGATGATGTCGTATTTCTGCGTCACGAAGTTTTCGACGGCATCGACCTGCGAAGCGAAGTCACGCTCGTCCTTCATGCCGACGGCCTTGAAGTCGAACTTATCCTTGTTTTCCGCCGCATATTTGTCGGCGCCTGCCTTCATCTGTTTGAAGAACTCGTTGGACAGGGATTTCATGATCAGGCCCACTTTGGGCTTGTTGGCTGCAAAGGCGGGCGAAACGCCGCAGGACAGCGCAAGCATCAGCGTGCCCGCAAGTCCAATCTTCAGCGCCGCGCGTCGCGGCACATTGGTCAAAACAGAATTACGCTCTTTGGAATTTGACATTTCTTATCCTCCCGATAACGGCCCAAGCTCAGCTCCACCTGAGTTGTCGACGACAATGAACCGTTTCCACGTTTATTGCCTATCAATGGCCCAAAAGATTGTCAAGTCGCGTTCAAATGCCTGATATCAATCAGATTTGCTGCTTTGCAACATAAGTATTTGCACTTGCGATGAACCGTTTCCATTGGAAGTTTCATGCTTTCGCGCTATGAAACACCGACAATCACATTTGAGTGCGCCCTTTGACTAAGGCGACAGAGACAGCTAGCTGAAATCCGGATCAGTGCCTTTAGCTTGTTGTTGAAGGCGAAAATGAAGGGACATCAATTTTTGTCATGCCAAAGGTCGGAATTCGAGACGTTGCCAAGCTCGCAGGTGTTTCCACCGGGACCGTCTCAAGGGTTTTGAACGATCATCCTTCGGTCACGATGGAATTGAGGGAGCGGGTCCGCGGGATCATAAAGGAACTCGGCTATACACCCGACCCGTCCGCGAGAAGCATGCGCAGCAAGGTCAGCCGTCTCATCGGCATCATCATTCCGGACCTGACCAATCCCTTCTTCGCGGAACTCGTCCAGTCCGCCGAACAGGCGGCAGCAAATCACGGTTACAATATCATCGTTATGACTTCCTTTGATCAGGCGGCAAAGGAAGTAAACCGGATTGGGCAGCTGACGAGCCGAAAGGTGGATGGCATTATTCTCGTTCCGAGCAACGATTTTCATACGATAACGCCGCCAAAGGCTGTGCCGATCGTCGTTGTCGATCGTCTCATGCCAGGATATTCCGGGATCGCCGCCGATCACCGCAACGGGGCGAGGCTTGGCGTCGAGTATCTTTTGAAGCTCGGGCATCGCCGCATCGGCTTCATCTCAGGTCCGACGCACTCGGTTCCCGCCAAAGATCGCCTGAGGGGCTACCTGGATGCGATGGAGCATGTTGAAGGCAGCCAGAAAATCGCAAGCGCGCCCCTGATTGCCGAGGCGGCTTTCGACTATGAGAGTGGCCGATCTGCGGGAAACTATCTTCTGGCGCGGGCACGCAACGAGCGTCCGACAGCCATCTTTACCAGCTCGGATCAGCAGGCGATCGGCTGCATGAGAGCAGCGCATGATCTCGGCATCCCGATACCCGCGGCCCTTTCCATCGTGGGTTTTGACGGTATCCCGCTTTCAAGCATGACAACACCGCGCCTCACGACGGTAAAGCAGCCGATTCAAAAACTTGCCGCGGCGGCGGTGGCAGCTCTGTTAGATAAGCAGCCCGCACCCAGCACTGATAGTCCGGTTTTGTTCGCTTGCGAGCTTTCGGAAGGTGAAACAACCTCCGCTCCCCAACCCGACTAGGCTCCGTCGCAAACTTTCCGTTTTTGCCGCGCCGATCAGATAGCCGTTCCAGACGGCGTGCTGCAGGCGACCTTGTTCCGGCCATTTTCTTTGGCACGATAAAGTGCACGATCGGCATTGTGCAGAAGCGTTGCAGCCTCGGTAACCACCCCTTCGGTCAATGCCGCAGCGCCTACGCTGATGGTAGCCACCTGGTTCGGGCTAACCCTGTGTTCGATCGCGAGTTCGAGCACGGCCTGCCTAATCTGTTCGGCGATCGCCGCGGCTGCCGGCTCGTCGGTATCAGGCAGAAGGACTGCGAATTCCTCTCCGCCGTAACGCGCGGCAACATCGCCCGGCCGGTTGACTATGTGCTGGATTGTCGCGCCGATCCTCTTCAGGCATTCGTCCCCGGCCGGATGGCCATAGCAATCATTGAAGGCCTTGAACCAATCGACGTCGATCATGAGTAATGCGAGGTTGGTTTTATTTTGGCGCGCCTCACTGGATTCGCGCAGGAACGCGGCATCAAAAAAGCGCCGGTTGGACAAACCGGTCAGTCCATCCTGCTCGGCAAGCGCCTGCAGACGCCGATTGGCATCTTGCAATTCTTCCTCGATAGCCTTTCGAGCCGAAACATCTCTCAATGTTCCGATGATTCCCGTCGGCGCTCTCGTCCGTGGGTCCTTCAGTGTCTTGAGTTGTACTTCCACCCAAATCCAGTGTCCGTCGCGATGACGGAAGCGATTGACGATCGACCGGCGTTCCAAGGTGCCGTCCAGCAACGCCTGAAAAGCAAGGGTTATCTGCAAACGCTCGTCGGGATGAGCCAAATTCATGGGCTCGTTCCCGATCAACTCCTCCGGCTCGTAACCCAAAATCTCTCGGCAAGCCGGTGAGACATAGCGGCGGACCAAATGGCGATCGAGCTGGAACACCATGTCGGTGCCGTGATCCGCCAACAGACGATAGCGTGCTTCGCTCTGCTTGAGACGCTGCTCCGCCGCGACGCGTTCATCAATATCGCGCGCGACCGAATGAATAGCCACAACATGTCCGTCGGCGTCGGTGAGCGCTCTGTTCCTCCAGGCCATCCACCGGATTTGGCCGTTTGGCAGAATGACCTGGTTCTCGTCCTCCACGCTATAATCAACACTGCATACGCGCTTTAGATGCTCCGCCACCGCTGCACGGCTGTATTCGGGGATGAAATCGAAGAGACTCCGGCCAATCATTTCATCCGGTAGCAGCCCGTAGTGACGCGCATAGGCATGATTGACGAAACGCAGTACGCCCTCCGGACTGGCAAGCGAGACCAGCTCCGATTGATCCTCAACCAGGCCTCTATAGCGCGCCTCGCTGACAGCCAATTGCCGTTCGACCGTCTTGAGCGCTGTTACGTCGGTGACGACCGCCAGAGAGACGCTGCCGAGTTCGGGGGTGCTATCGTCCAACACGGCTGACAGCAAGACGTCGATGATCCGTCCGTTTTTGCACACCATCTGATATTCCGCATCATCGATGCGGCCGGTCTCGAAGAAGGCTGGCAAAACTTCATTGATCGCGTGGGCGCGGGATTCGGGCGTAAGGAAATCCGAAGACGGCCTGCCCATCACCTCTTCACGCGTATAGCCAAGCTTGGCAAGCCAGGCATCGCTGACAGAGATCAGCCGACCTTCCTTGTTGATCGAATGGAGCATCGCGGGAGTGACTTTGGTGCGATGTTCGAGTTCCGCCCATAGTCTAATGACGTTACTGTCGGTTTCTGTGTGTTTTGGCGAGGCGTGGGTCACTCGGAAAACCTACTATAAAGCACGTCATCATACTTGCGATTCGTTATAATACGGTTGCCATATTCCGACATCGTGGCAAGTCCATGAATGCTGGCGTATCAAAATCTCACCGCAGGGCTTCCTACCGTCGCCGATCGCAGCCCGCCCCGATTATTCGCTATGATCTGGATGGAGAGCAAGCCGTAAATCGGTCAGGCCACGATTCCCGTCCTTGTTGCCGGTCGCAGCCACAGCCGTGAATATGCGTTCCGCATCGTCATACATTTTGAGATTGAGGTAGCAATAGCCACGCAGCACCATCAGATCCAACCGCTCCTGCTGCAGCTGCGCGCGCTGATCAAGATAGATCAGGGTCTCCTGATAGCGCTTGGCGGTGAATGCGGAAAGCGCACGGTTGGCCAGGATCGCAACTTGCAGCTCGGCGGCGCGCTGATGGCTGAGCGGTGCCTTGGTTGCGGCAACGGCTGCATTGTTGGTGAGCCCCGCACGCAGATAGGCAAGACTTTGCCCGTAAGCGGCATCCTCCCGCATCTTGCCGGCCGGAGCGTTCATCGCCGTTTCGAAGGCCGCAATCGCTTCCATCGGACGGTTGAGATCCATCAGGCACCAGCCACGCGATAGAGCATCCCCCGGAGTAAGAAGCTGGGAATTGATCGTCGTGGAGCAACCACGAGGCTGACGCGCATTACGCCGTACCGGCGGCGTTCGCCTTTCCGATTGACCATATTCAATCTGTGCAGAAGAGCCTCCGCCCGCGGTCATACTCGTCTCGGATCTTGCGCGCGGTGTGGCAGGGACCTGTGACGAGGCCGCAGCCGTTTGCGGCACTGCCTGATTTGGCAAAGGCAGCGGCGCGGAGCTGGCGGGAACCTGCGGCTTGACCTCGTTGAGCCTGGCAATGCGCTCGGACCGTCCCGCCCAGAGCCTCTGGATATCCGCCACGCCTTGTCGGTCGTTCAACTGATTGCGGGTAACTGCTAGCCCATAGGCCGACGGTTCATCATCGGGCTTCCAGTTGAGTGCGGTCTCAAACCAGCGCAGCGCGGTTTGCGGCTGGTTCAGCGAGCGCGCAAACCAGCCGAACTGCTGCGCGGTTGGCACGTATTTCTGCGCGATGACTTCGGTGGCGATACGGCTAAGCACATTTTCGCCGAGAGCGACCGGCGGCTGCAACGCCATCAGATTGGCTGTCGCCGCGAGGTAGGTCGCCGTCGCGTCTTTGGAGACCCCGCGCCATTTATACATGACGTCTTCCGCCTCCTGGGGCTTGCCATCGGCAATCAGGACCAGCGCAAGGCCTTGCGATGCTGCCGCCGAATCTCCCTTGTCATGGGCGATCCGGAACCATTTTTCCGCGTCGCCATAGTTCTGGCGGCGCAGATAGTACCAGCCGAGAAGAACGGCATCGGACGCAAGGCCCTGGCTTTGGGCCACGCGCTCGACCTCCGCCAGATAAGTCGGTGCGATGTCCAATTTCGGATCGTCGTTGCCCTCGGCGACGAACCGGCGCGCAAGGTCCGTGCGGATGCTGTCGAACTCGCGCCCGCTATTGCCGTCCGGCTTTTCGAGCGCCAGGATATCCTGCATGGGCTGGTAGGGCAGTAGCGCCGCGGCCTTCTGCACCGTCGCAAGCCTCTCTTGAGGGTTTGCACAGTTCTTCAGGATATAGGCATAGGTGTCCTGGCCGCGGTCGGCCCGATCCGTTCGGATAAAGGCTTCCGCGACGCGCCATAGAATATCAATGTCGCTGCAGGTGAGCAGGCTTGGCGTGCTGGCGCCAAGCTCGACGACGGTCGCATATTGCTTGAGATCGGAGGCATTGATCAGGCGTGTGCGGGCTTCGGCGACCTCAAGGCGCTCCAGCAGATCCGAAGGCGGCTGCCATCCGGATTCCGCCGCCTGCCGATCCGTGATCGCCTTGTGCAGCTCGGCATAACGGCCCTCGGAATAAAGCTGCCACATGGTTTCGAGCTGCTTGTCGCTATTTTGCGGTATGGCCAATGGATCAGTGGGGGCACCCAGTTCGGATAGAGCGCCTGAAGTCGGGATATCTCGGCTTGAAGCCGCGCCTTGTCGCCACGGCTGGCGAAATAGCGCAGCGCACTTTCATCGACCTTCGGTTCCGCGGCGGGTTGCGGCGCGCCAGACTGGGGAGCGGTCTGGGCAACGGCGGCTGGCGTATCGGTAGTGGTTTGGATCGCCGTCGGTGCGTTGGGCAGGACCGCGGAAGGAGCGTTCGCCTGGATGCGATCGGCGATAGTTCCCATATCGGCGGCTGACGCATCGAACGCCATGTCGGCTTGCTTGATGCGCGAGGTCAGTCCCGACGGCATGTCGGAATGCTGCACCGCTGAGACGCGGAGCTTGTCCTCGATCGTCTCACGGTCTCTCACCGTCAAGGCAACTCCTGCTGCCGCGACTGCCAAGGAAACCGTAATCAGAGAGGATTTTATAAACACTCTGGATGCTTCTCCTCGATAAAAGCCAGGCCTAGCAACTGAAGGGTCGACGGGTAATAAAGAGTCGGTGCAAACTGACGAACCGATGCGGGTAATTTCGTCCCACTCGTCACACACGCCATAACATCGTTAACAATTCGATAACCGGGCTCCGTCAGCGGCTGCTTCGATCTGCCCGTGGTGAGGTCGATCGTGGCTGGGATATCGCCGTCAGCGGTCATGCCCGCATGCAATCGCGTCAGCAGCGCCTTGTCCGTTATACCAGCACGCACGAGATAAAGCGGAATGCGGATGGCATTGTAACCGAATTCTGCGTCAAAACCTGCCGCCGGGCTTGGTTTGGCATGCAGGCTCACCCAGTCCGCCGGCAGCTTTCGCGGCCCGAACTGCATCGAATGCAACAGCGCGAGACCGTCGTCTTTCAGTTTTTGCCAATTGTCGGAGGGTGCCAGGACCGCCATGACGGGGAGCGCCTCATAAACCCAGTAAGACGGGTTGATCACCGGACCATCGTCACGATCGGTGGCGCCAAAACCTTCGGCGCCAGGAAGAAGAAGAGTCCGCCCGCCGACGTGGACGACGACATGGGAAAGCAGCGCCTGCGCCATATGCGACGCCTCGCTCAAATATTCCATTTTGCTCCAGGCGGATCCCGCCAGCGCCAATGCATAGGCGATCAGTATATCGCCGTCGGAGGCATTGTTGGTGTCTGCAACGTGAGGCGTCGCCGCAGGGTCCCATTTCCAAGCCGCAAGACCATCGTCGCGCAGGAGCAGTTCCGTTCGCGTGAAATACCAGATCTGTTCGAAATCGGCGGGACTGTTTGAAAGATAGGCGAGCAACAGGCCGTAGCCTTGCCCTTCGCTATGGCTGATATTGCCGTTTCCGTTATCGACAATCCGGCCGCTTGCGTCGAGGAACTTCGCTTTGTAGGCCTCCCAGGCCTGCGGATCGATTGCGGCATGTTGTGCCACAAGCGGCTCGCTCATCGCCAGGAAGACGATGCTGCTTAGAGCGGCCATGATGCGCCAGCGTCTCATCCGCGCCTGCCGATCTTTGCGAGAATGCCCGCTGTCGTTATACCGATCAGCAACGAGGAGGCGATCAGCAGGAATGCATAGGACAGGATATTGCTTGAAAGCCAGTTCGCGGCGATCAGTCGATAATTGGTAAACGACCAGGGTTGCGTCGTCACAAAATCGAAACGGCTTACGGGCACCGTGTCGACCTTTCCGGTCTTGGCGGAATAAACGGTAACGTGACCGTCAATCTGCGACCATTCGCCCAGCGAGGTGATGGCATCGGCGCCCGCTCGCAGATCCTTTGCCGAGGGTGCCGCCACGATCGTCCATGTGGCGTTTGCCGTTCCGCCTTCTCCTTGGGCAATCATGAAGCTGTTGAGATTCGACGGCGTGAAGATCTGCTCGGCCCCAGGAACGAATTGCAGCGAGCTCCCGGAGATGTCGAAATTGCGATGCATCCAATCCTGGAACGACTGGAACTGGAGCTGCAACAGACCGCCTCCAATTCGCGAGCGCCATTCATCAACTGTGGCAGCCGCCTCCTGCTGGGTGCCTTGCCCGGGCAGAGGCGGACGCCAGGATGCCTGGCTCGCCGCCGCAATGTTCATTTGCGACAATGTCGTTGCCGGTATCTGCGAGATGGGACCGATAAAGATCGCATTGCGGTCTCCGGCGCTGCCCGGCGATGCGATAAGGTCGACCGCAATTGGATGGCCCGCGACGATTGCCATTTGGCCCAACAGCGTTGCCGTCGCGGAAAGGGTATCGGTGTCGGTTCGGTCGATGAACAGTGCCGTGGGGGCATTGCTGCGGCCATAGGGATAGCCGGTGCCGGCCAAGGCTGCGAGATTCGGACGCTGGGCAACCCTGGCGAAATCCGGCATCTGAAACGTACTTGTATCGAACAGCGCGAAGCGTGCCGCTTTGTCGGCCGTCGTGCCGGGCGCACAGACGTCGTCGTCATCGGTCAGCAACATCGCTTCCAATGTTACTGTGTTGAGGCCAGGCTTGAAGTGACGCATCGTTACGCGAATGGGCAGCTTCCGGAAAATACCGCCGCCGGGCGCGGTAATCGGCTTGGTCGTGGCGATGCTGCCGTTGACATAGACATCGATATGACTGCCGGGCCGGACATTCTTGGCATAGGCTGCATCGAGATAGATGGTCGCCTCGCCATAGGCATTGGCATAGAAGTCCGCCGGGATACCTACGTTGAAGCTCGTATGGAAGCGGCGGCCTGAAAACTCGGTCGTCTCGATGCCCAATTGAGAGAATGAAAGGTTCGTGTCCGAAAAGATCAGCGGTGCATCCGGGGCAGACCATCGCTGGGTTACCAGCAAGTCGCGACGGATGCTTGGATCCCGGTCGGTCGGCGACACAACCATATCGATCGCAGCGGAAACCGACTGCCATGACGGCCCACTGATGAGAAGGACTGTCGAACCGGTGCGCGGGTCCCGCACGAAGGTTGCAAGGGCCGCATTTTGTGCAGCCGCCGGCGTTGGAAACAACGGTTGCAGTTCGGCAGGCGTGCCGACGACAACCGTCATCTTTCCGGGGCCGGTTGGAGGCAAGGAATCCGTGCTGAAGGAGAAGGTCTCATTCGGCATTCCGCTGAGCACCGAAAGACCTTGTGTCAGCCTGAGCAGGGGCTTTGTGGTGCCGGGCTGGGCCAGTGCCGGCACCACGAGGTTGAATTCCGTCTTGCCGGCGCCATCGACGCCGATAGCACGGATGGCGTCCGTGCCCGACAGCTTTTGCGCGCTCTCTTCAGCAAAGCTCAAATAGGTCTTTGCGGGATCGATGTCGGACCAGAGTTCATAGGTTGATTGAATATTGCAATCAGTGCGATGGCGCTGTGTCGCTTCGAACGACACCAGATTGGCTCCCGGTTGCAACAGGCCGCGCGGAACGTCGAAGCTGATTGCCGACGGATTGTCTGGCGACCCGATTTGCTGCTGGCCGATCGAGCGGTTGTTGAGAAAGATCGTCAGTTGTGACGCTTCGGGCGCGACGACCACGGCATTTTGATAGGTGAAGTTGAATCTCGCCGGCGCTGCCGCCTGTTCGGGGGTCAGGTAGACCGACCACGACTTTCGATCATATTCGCCTTCCAGCCGAAACTTTGCGAAGGGCACGACATATCGCTGAAAACTGGTATTGGCGGTTGTCGCGGCCGTAGTGGTACTGGCTGCGGATGTGCTTTGCGCCGGCGCCGGCAAGACTGCCCGCGGCACGGTCGGCGCCGATGTCTGCGGCCGTTCTCGCGACATGTCGAACGGCAGGGTCTGTGCGGAGGCGACCGTGGCGACACCAATTGCCAAAATGACAGCTGAAAGGATTGCTTTCATCTGTTACCTGCCTTTGCCCTTTGTTGTTCTGCCTCGCGTTCCGGTCGCATGCCGCGGAAGAAATAAAGCAGGCCGCGGCTCGTCTGGTACAGCGACAATCCCAGGAACCAGATCGTCCCTCGGATGATACCGGGATTGCGGCGGCGGCCCTGTTGGAACTGCGTCCATTGGTCGGAATTTGCAAATACCAGATCCGCGATCAAACGATGATCCGCTGCGCCCTTGGGCACATACTGGCACCCTATCGTCGTGATGTCGCCGGACGGATGGATATTGCGCACCACGACCGGCAGGGTTTGCATATCGCCACCGCCGTAAGGTTGGAAGCGCAGTGTCGCTTCCGTGCTGACAACCAGCGGATCAAGCTCCTTGTTGAACACGTTAAGCCGCGCACCATGGACGGAAACATCTTCGATCGAGGCTGAATGCCATTTGCCATTGACGCCGAGTTCGCTGCGACGGTCGACCCTGATGCGACGGGAGGAGGATCGTTCGCCACGCTCCGACACGACGCCCAATGCACAACCGGCCAGGATCAGGTTGATGAGGTTCCAGGCACCGACGACAAGCGTCACATCCGCCTTATAGGGCTCGGCATAGATGCGATATATCGTGATCAAAAGCGCGATGACTTGCACGGCAAAAATGACGAAGAAGGGACGGCTGATCTCGGAAAGGCGGCTGACCGCAATCGATTCATCCTTGGCGGTGACCTTGAAGGTCGGTTTTCGCGGGTTGAAGATGACGGAGATGACGGCGGGCAGCAAATGCACCATCTGCACATATTCATAGAGTTCCGAAATCCAGGGCCATCGGAACGAGCCGTAAAGATAGTTCTGCATCATCAGGTTCACGAGCATGTAGGCAAGCGTGTAGGCGAGGAATTCGCTGCCGGACGCCGTGAAAATCTCCAGATCGAAGAACAGGTAGCATAGAGGCGCAAACAGAAAGATCGCGCGTGGAAAGGGGAAAAGCCAGAACAGTGTCGAGGACATGTAGCAGAGGCGCTGCGGCAGGGTGAGCCCGCGCTTCAGCAGTGGAAAGCGGAAGCGCAGGATTTGCATCATACCTTGCGCCCAGCGACTGCGCTGGCCGATGAAGCTCGCGAAAGTGGCAGGCTGCAAACCGGCAATGAGCGGCCTGTCGACATAGATGCTGTTCCAGCCGGCGCCATGCAGTGCAAGTGCCGTCTCGCAATCCTCCGTGATGCTGATGCCGCTGAACCCGTTTTGAGACTCAAGCGCCTTGCGGCTCAACACCGCCGCTGAACCGCAAAAGAAGGCTGCATTCCATTTATCCAGGCCGCGCTGAATGATGCCGTAAAACATCTCATTCTCGCTCGGCATGTTGTCGAAGGTTCGCAGATTGCGTTCAAGCGGGTCCGGATTGATGAAGAAATGCGGCGTCTGGACGAGAAAGAGCTTCGGGTCGTCTTCAAAATAACCGACGGTTTCGAGCAAAAAATCGCGCGCTGGCGCGTGGTCGGCGTCGAACACGGCGATCAGGTCGCCGTTCGAGTGCTGAAGGCCGTTGTTGAGATTTCCGGCCTTGGCGTGTTCGTTGCGCTCACGCGTCAGATATCTGACATCGAGCTCCTGGCAAAGCTGCCGGAGCTCGTTATGACGCGCAATTGCCGCCTGCGATTCCAGCACCTTGGTGGAGTTGCGTTTCTGCAATGTGCCGCCATCGTCGAGCAGCCAGACCTGGAGCTTATCGGCCGGATAGTCCATCGCCTTCGCTGAAGCCAATGTATTGGCCAGAAGGTTGATATCTTCGTTGTAGGACGGGACGAAAACGTCGACGGAAGGAAACTGCTGCACCCTTGCTGCGCGGACAGGGCGTGAAGGCAGGGGCGTTGCGACGATGAACAGGCTGAGCATCAGCATCGCCACATTGTACATTTCCGCAAGATAGAGCAGCAGGCCGGGGATGAAGTTTTCGGGCTGGTTGACAGGCGGCAGGGTGTTGGTCGTGCGCCAGTAGACATAACGCAGCACGATCGAAGTGCCCAAAGCAAGCGCGACCAGCCGCCAGGTCCCTTGGCGCTTCAGGACCTTGATAACGGCCATGAAGGTGACGGCAACCACGCTGGCAATGAGTTGGGTTTGCAGGTTGACCGGCAATGTGATCAGCACAATGCCGCATAGGGAAACGGCAGCCCATATCAAGATGCTTCGTGCTGTCTGCATCGGTCTTCCTTCAAAATGTATTCGCCAAACGCCATCCTGGCGCTCCAAATGACTAAAAAATCTATTTCATGCAGGCAGTGTTGGCCACTGCACCGATACAATCCGGTGAGGGTACGATAGTGCTGTAGGTCTGCGTCGCTGCTGGCTGAGCTAGTCCTGTTGTCGTCGTCGGCATCGGGATCGCGTTCGTCTGGCCCTGGCCGTATTGCTCCCCCGGTAATGGCACCCGCGGCCCGATTGCCTGCGGAAGCACCGCGGCTGGTAGGGTTTGCGGCGAGACAGCAGCCTGGCGGCGCACGATCACGGTCCGCACAACAGGAGGGGCAGCTTCATAGCCGATCGGCGTCGCGTTGCTGCGATAGCCGCTCATATCCGGATAGACGGGATCGCCGGGGCGGGCGAGCACCGCGTCGCCCCCCCGCACCGCTCCATAGGGATTCAGCGCTTCATTCCTGAAGCCACCGGCAATCGTATAGCCGTAGACTGTATTGAGAAGTTGGCGCTCGCTTGCACGAGCATCACACAGCCGGAGCCGGATCTGAACCATGCTGAAATTCTGCGCTTGCGTGGAGCGTCCGGCTCGAATTTGCTGCCAGGCGTAAAGGCAGGTATCTCCGGAACGGCTTTGAGCGGAAGCATAACCGAACGGACCGTAGGTATTCTGTACGAAGGTCGCGGAGCGAGCGAGCCTGACGCCCGGTATTGCCGCCGCCAGTTCGCGCGCTATCGCATTTTCGCCGACTGCTTTGTAAGGCGTGCTACCCAGTCCGGGGCTGCCTCCGGATACGCCTAGGAATTGTATTTTCAGAAAGTTCTGACCGGCCACTGACGAGGACGTAGCAAGCGAAATCGTCTGCTCCACATCGTCCTTGTGCTTCCGCTCGATCACATTGACGATAGCGGGACCGCCTGGCGGCGGAAATGCCAACGCTTTTTCGTTGGCAACCGTTTCAGGACCCGTCGATTGCCGCACACCGCCCGTCGTCGTGCAGCTGGTCGCCAAACCAGCCAACGTCAGCAGCGCTATTATTTTGAATAGGTGCATCTTTGTAATCGCGGTCGTCGTCTATCGTCATATTGGTGGGAAGGTTACGCGATGGATTTGAACAGAGCCTTCATCAGAATTGAGATAAGCGCCATTATGGTTAATCATTGGTTAACAGATCAGAAATCCAAGAAATCGAGGCAGCGGATCCTTCGGCGCGATTGGACGGACTGACATCTCCCTATCTGCCGTGGGAGTGGAGTTTGTTGTTGCGTTTTCCGTTGGATGGTCGCTAAAGATTTTGCCATATCTGCGAGCTTTACGGCCGACAAGCGACCCCGGCTTTGTCGAATTCGAGAATCGAAAGTAATTCAATGACCCGACAACTTTCTCTCCCGCGCGAGCGGATTTCCGTCCTTCTGCTTGAAGGCATCAGCCAGAGCGCTGTGGACTACTTTACGTCATCCGGCTACGTCAACGTGACCCATTTGCCGAAGGCCCTGGATGACAAGGATCTCAAGAGCCATATAGCAGAGGCGCACATTGTCGGCATTCGTTCGCGCACCCAGCTGACGGAGGAGATTTTCAGCTCCGCCAAAAAGCTTATTGCCGTCGGTTGTTTTTCCGTGGGGACAAATCAGGTCGACCTGGATGCGGCCCGCCGACGCGGCATCCCGGTCTTCAACGCACCCTATTCGAACACCCGCTCGGTCGCCGAGCTTGTGATCGGTGAGATCATAATGCTGACCCGGCGAATTTTCCCGCGTTCGGCTTCTGCTCATGAGGGTGGATGGGACAAATCCGCTGTCGGCAGTCGTGAAGTGCGCGGAAAAACGCTTGGTATCGTCGGTTACGGCAACATCGGTTCGCAGCTTAGCGTTCTTGCGGAAAGCATGGGCATGAACGTGCGCTATTTTGATCCTTCAGACAAGCTTCGCCACGGCAATTCAGAATCGATGGCGACGCTTGGCGACCTTCTCGAAATCTCGGATTTCGTGACAATGCATGTTCCGGAAACCAGTTCGACGCAAAACATGATAACGGAGACCGAACTGCGCAGGATGAAAAAGGGAGCGCTTTTCATCAATAATTCCCGCGGGACCGTGGTGGATCTCGAAGCGCTTGCGAAGGTTTTGAAGGAAGGACATCTCGCAGGCGCGGCTGTGGACGTGTTCCCGAGGGAGCCGGCATCAAACAACGAGCGTTTCGAAACGCCGCTCCAGGGTTTGGACAATGTCATTCTGACGCCGCATATCGGCGGCTCGACCGAAGAAGCCCAGGAGCGCATCGGCGGGGAAGTCTCCAGGAAGCTTGTGGAATATTCCGACGTCGGCTCGACGCTGGGCGCCGTCAATTTTCCCCAGGTTCAACTGCCGCCACGTCCAAACGGCACGCGTTTCATCCATGTTCATGAAAATCGCCCTGGCATGCTAAACAGTCTGAATGCGATTTTTTCGTCCCGCGCCCTTAATATCGTCGGTGAGTTCCTGCAGACGCACGGCGACACGGGTTACGTGGTGATTGAAGCCGAGGGCGTCGGCCAGACAGCCGATGACATCCTTGACGCGCTTCGCCAGATCCCGGGAACGATACGAGCTCGATTGCTCTACTGAAGCCGGTAGCCCTGTCGAGGAATTCAATCAATAGGTCGCTACTGGCGACCAAATGAGACCGAGGCCATAATTAATTGAGGGCAATCCGTTAGGACAGCAACCGCGACGTCTGCCCCTGCTCTGCAAGCAGTTCGACCGCCTGTTTATCGAATGAGACGAAGGTTTCTCCGCCTAACCAATTGCCCTCATAGGCCATGATGCCGTCCGCAAAATCACCCCCGGCTTCGAGAATCGCAAGTCCGGCCTCGACAGCAGGCCGGTTCATCACCACATTTCCGGCATCCAGCAAATCGCGGATCGTCACGGCTACATCTTCTTTCGGCAGCTTCGCGCCCCGGCGAAGTATCCAAACCAGCTCACACAGGCAGGGCAATGAGACCGCGATGAGCGAGGCCTCTTTCAGAAGCTTGCCGGCGGCGCGGCCCTGCGTTGCATCGTCCTGCAAAACAGCACGAGCCAGCACATTTGTATCGACCGAAATTTTCATTCTTCTCCCGCCCAACCAGAGGCGGCAATCTCGTTCATTTCCTCAATCGTCATCGGCTTTTTGACCTTGCCTGCATGCCGACCGATGAAGCTATCGATGCTGCCGGTCGGCTTTGCCGCTTTCACCCGAAGCTCGCCGCCTGGCAGCTTGTCGAAGTCGATCCGTTCACCCGGCTTGATACCGAGGTGCTGCAGCAGATCCCGCTTTAGCGTGACCTGCCCTTTCATCGTTACCGCCAGTGAAGTCATGGGGACATTCCTTTTCGCTGATTATGATTAGATAGTAATTGAAATTCTCATTACCAGCAAGTTCATCAGGAATCTCGTTGGCCGATTTCGTAGCCTAGGGGCAATATAGCCGCATAGCCGCCTGGGTCGGATGCTTGCCCGTGCAATTCAAATCCTCGCGACCGCTGAATCCCAGCCCCTCCCCTCACGCTTCCTGGTGCCTGTGACGTGCGACTTACCCGCAATCATAAAACACGCTTGCAAAGGAACCTCTCCTTACGCATCGCGCATCTGTACGAGGGGGCCTTCAAACAAAGGTCGGAAAATCTTCGTTTTCGATCGCTGCTGCCACAATTACGCCTGCCGCTTCCGAAATTGTCGGCGGCACGCATACCCCGCCGACGCGGCGCGCAGTCCCGTGCGTTGTTCGGGAAGTTGGTTGAGACATGAAGACTTCAAGATTGATCCTTTTGCCCGCTCTGGCTGTGCTGATGACGAGCGTCTCCGTGCATGCCCAGGAATGGCGGTATTTGCCGGATTATGGCGACGACCTGGATAGCGGCTATGCTACTCCGCACTACGGGCGGGAGGCGCCGCCGCGCTATCGCGATGATCGTCGTTTCGACGATGACTACTATTCCCGGGGTGATCCCTATGGTTATTACGACGACGAAGACGGCGATTTCCCGTCGCAACCCCGTCCACAACGGCGGGCTTCGATCGATCGAGGCGCAATCTCTCCCCAACTCAATTCTGGCGTCAAAGATGACAAGCGGGCGAGCCTGGCGCGGTCACCCATCCCGCGCACGGTAGTCTCCTTTTCCGGCTACGATCCTGGCACGATCGTGATCTCCACCAAGGAAAAGCGCCTCTATCTCGTACTCAACGACGGAACTGCTCTCAAATACGGCATCGGCGTCGGCAAGCAGGGCTTCGACTGGAAGGGCACGGAGACGATCAGCCGCAAAGCAGAATGGCCGACCTGGACGCCGCCCAAGGAAATGATCGCTCGCCGGCCAGAACTACCTGACCGCATGGATGGAGGCCTCAATAATCCTCTCGGAGCGAGAGCACTCTATCTCGGTTCCACTCTCTATCGTATCCATGGCACCAACGAGCCCAACTCGATCGGCAAGGCGGTATCTTCCGGCTGCATCCGCATGGCAAATCCGGATGTGATGGATCTCTATGGCCGGGTCGGCGTGGGTACAAAGGTCGTCGTGCTTTGATGGAACCCCAGCGCTGCTGGGGTCCATGAGGACATTTTCAGGTCTGCCAAAAAGCTTATGGCCGTCGGTTGTTCTTCCTTGGGGACAAATCAAGTCGACCCAGATGTGGCCCGCCGACGTAGCCGAATGTCTTAGGCAGTTTGCTCGGCGTGCGCTGCCCCTGCCAGCAATCTCTCCGCAGCCACCTTTAGGCATTCTTCGAAAGCCGTGAGATCGAGGAACAGCCTGTCGGGCTCCACTTCGCGCGTGACAATCGTTCCGCTGCGGCTATCGATGCCACCATCCAGCATCAGATTATCGGCCATGTCGAAATTCTCAAGCGACATTCCGTCCGTGCCGCGGTAGCGCCCATCGTCACCGAGATGGATGGAGCCACCGTAGAAGTGGCTTACCCGTTCGAAATGGCTCTTCGTGCTGTTGGAAAAGGCAAAGGCCGGGCAGCCACGGGCGCACATGAAGCCCAGTTCGAAGGCCGTGCCGACATCGGCGGCGACGCCCCGGAAGGGTGTCAGATTGGCGATGATCAAATCAGCGCTCAGCATCAGACTTTCATTGATGGCGCTGATCGCGAGACCGCGCTGCCGCTTCGTTTCGGTCTCCGGAACCACTAGGTCGCCCGGCGATACCGGCGTGAAGCCGAAGCGGCGGGCCAAGGCGATCTTGCGATCAAGGATTTCCCGTGCGTTCGGAAGAAAGACCTCCGGGCCTGCCAAATATGCTCTCAATCTATTACCTCTTTGTTGGGATGCACGACTCCGGAATTATTAAGCCGCGTGACAATCCGCCGTGATCACTTTTCCATGGCGTCCTGTACACGCCCCGTGGCGACACGAGCAAGGACGCCGAGCTTCCAAAAACGATGGAAGGCAAATGTCTGGAAGTCGCGCCGGATCGGAAAAGCGATCTCCTCTTCCGGAACGCCGGCAAGCCGGTCCGCGAGAAGCCGGCCGATCAGCGTCGCCATGGCAACACCACGCCCGTTATAGCCAAGCGCGACAAAGGCGTTCGGAGCCGGTTCGGCGAGAATGGGATAATGATCCCTGGTCATCGCCACCTGCCCGTACCAGCGATGTGGCCAACGCTGCCCTTTCAGCGCCGGCCACAGGCGTTCCGCATAGGCGACGAGATGGGCATAATCGGCGGCCGCGTCGCTCGGCGCCTGCTTGCCGCGCCCGCCCATCAGCATTCTCCCCTGATCGTCGATGCGATAGTAAACCGTGACCCTGCCGGTTTCATAAAGCACCGAGCGCGTCGGCATGATCGATGCCGCAAGCTCCGCCGGCAGCGGATCTGTCGCGACGATGGAGCTGTAGACCGGAACGATCGCCGTCTTCAGCCGGGGCCAGAGATCGCCGGTATAGCCGTTGGTCGCGATGACGAGTTTCTCAACCCTGACCCTGCCCGTCGGCGTATCGATGCGCCAGCCGGAACCTTCCGGATGAACGGACAAGGCCGGCGTCTTCGTGTGAATACGCGCGCCAGCGGCAATGGCGGCGCGGGCGAGACCACGGGCATAGCCAAGCGGATTGAGCTGACCGCCCCTCGGATCGAACCAGGCAGAATGATAGCGCGTCGTGCCGGTACGCTCGGCGACTTGCTGCCGGTTCAGAAGCTCCACGGGCACATCGCGCTCGACGCACTGGCTGACGAGCGATGCCGCCGCCTTGCCGCCGGCTTCAGAAAACGCGGCGCGGATCGTGCCGCTCTGGTGGGCAGCGCAATCGATGTCGAAACGCCGGATCAGACCGAAGACCTCGTCGGGTCCGCCATAAGCCAGCTTGAGCATGCGTCGGCCGCGCTCGTGCCCAAACGCATGTTCCACCTCGACGGGATCAGCCTTCAGCCCCGAATTGACCTGGCCGCCATTGCGGCCCGAGCATCCCCAGCCGATTTCACTGGCGTCGAGTACAATGGTGGAAATGCCCTTTTCAGCCAGATGGAGTGCCGTCGAGAGACCGGTATAACCGGCGCCGACGATCCCGACGGCGGCAGATACGTCGCCGGCCAGCGGCTCGGTTGCCGGCGCGGGCGCCGCCGTCTTGAGATAGAGGTTCTCCGCTGGGGTCGGAGGGGAGATATACATGAGACTTATCCTGTATCCATGATCGCAGATGCGGCCATATCAACTGCCTAATCATCGGAAAAATGAAACATGAAAGTCTAAGTTCTGCAATAACTGAAATTTTTGTATAATATTTTCACGTTTGGGATAATCGGGGGAGGGATCCATGGTGCCGGAAGCATCCAAGCTCGACACAGCCTCGAGTAAGCGGCCCGCCACAGGAGGCATTGGCCAGCGGTTGCGGCAAAGGCGGCGGATCCGCCGTATCTCGTTAGATGAATTATCCAAACAGACCGGCCTGTCGATCGGGCTGCTAAGTCAGATCGAGCGGGATATCAGCGCGCCGTCGCTGCGCTCTCTGCGTCTCATCTGCGATGCGCTCGAGATCCAGATCGGCTGGCTCTTCGATCAGCCGGAACCAACGGAGTCTGAATTCGTGGTTCGCGCCGCCCAGCGCCGAAAGATCGCCCTGTCAAAACAGGGGATCGTCAAGGAGCTTCTGTCGCCCGACGCCGTACCGCGCATCCAGATGATGCGGATGATCCTTCATCCGGGAACGGCGACCGACACGGAGGAATATACCCTGCCGGCAGCCGAGTGCGGCACCGTGATTTCCGGACGGCTCGGCTTCCAGATCATGGGGCATACCAGCATTCTGGAAGTCGGCGACAGCTTCGCCTTCGACGAAGCCGCTTCCCATCGCTTCTGGTGCGAGGGAGACGCCCCGGTCGAGATCCTGATGGTGACGACGCCGGCCATCTATTAAGGCGAAGAGCCGGCAGACAGCTGGCCGTCGTTACGGTAGCCGCTGCGCAACCACGGCGGCCCAATAGTCGATGCCGTAGGCGATAGCATCGTCATTGAAGTTGTAAGCCGGGTTGTGCAAGTCGGCGCTGTCGCCATTGCCAAGCCAGATGAATGCACCGGGCCGCTTTTCGAGCATGTAGGAAAAATCCTCGGAACCCATGGTCATCGGCCAGTTGCCGTCGACACGTTCCGCGCCGACGATGCTTTCGGCGGCGGCGATCGCGACCGAGGTCTTCTCGATATCGTTGACGGTCACCGGATATCCGGGGCGCCAGTCGATCACGGCCTCGGCGTCGTAGAGCGCGGCCGTTGCCTTGACCACATCGCGGAACCGTTGTTCGACCGCCCGGCGCGTGGCCGGCAGCATGGTGCGGATCGTGCCGCCGACTTCGACCGCTGGCGGAATAACGTTCAGCGCCTTTCGGTCGCCGCCGCTGATGAAAGTGATGGACACCACGACGGAATCGAGCGGATCGATGAAGCGCGATGCGATCGACTGAAGCGCGACGACCAGATGCGAGGCGGCAAGCACCGGGTCCCGGGCAAGATGCGGCGTGGCCGCATGACCGCCGAGTCCGGTCATCGTGATGACGAAGCGATCACCCGCCGCCATCATCGGGCCGCTGCGGATGGCGAACGAGCCGACATCAAGACCCGGCTGATTGTGCATGCCATAGACCTCCTCGATGCCGAAACGCTCGAGCAAACCCTCCTCCAGCATGACGCGACCGCCACCGCCACCCTCTTCCGCCGGCTGAAAGACGAGAACGATCTTGCCGGCGAAATCCCGCTCCGCGGCAAAGCGCTTGGCGGCGCCGAGCAGGATGGCGGTGTGGCCATCATGCCCGCAGGCATGCATCATGTTCGGCACTTTTGACGCATAGGGCAGGTTCGTCTGTTCCGACATCGGCAGCGCGTCCATGTCGCAGCGAAGCGCGATCGTCTTGCCGGCACCTCTATTGCCTGAAATCACCGCCACGACGCCGGACGTGGCAATCCCTGTCACCACCTCGTCGCAACCGAACTCCCGCAGTTTCTCCGCCACCAGCGCCGAGGTGCGCGGCAGGTCGAACAGGATCTCCGGATGCTGATGGATGTCGCGGCGCCATATCTTGGCTTCGTCCGCGATGATGCGCGATGCTTCGGACGGTTTCATGAGAACTCTCCTGCAAAAGTGGCTTGGCATCGGCCTTGGGATCACCGATGACGGGCGGAATGGATCACGACCAGACATAGCGCTGCACGGCATGTGCGTACAGTCATCTTGCGCGGATGCCTGACATCGCGCCCGAGAAAAACGAAACGCGCCTCGTCCCGCGATTTACAAAATCCACAGCCGGGGTGATTGTCGTTCCAGCGAAGCGGCAATGGGCGTATATTCGCGCTGCGGCTGCAAGCACTGTGCGGTCGATACAGGCCAAGTATTTGTGGGGTACGGGTAATGCAATTCTCAACGCAGGCGGCTGCCGGCTCGCGGGACGAGCGCGACGGCATCTGGCCGACCAAGCGGAGCAAGATCCTCGACTGGTTGATCCAGGACACGCGCGAGGAACGTTTCATCGACAATATCCTCGTGGATCTCTGCAAGAGATTGCGTGCTGCCGGCGTTCCCGTCGGAAGGGCGACACTGCATTTCAGGACGCTCCATCCGCAATGGCTCGGCGCGCGCATCCTGTGGCGCAAGGGGCTGGATGAAGCCGATATCACCACCTTCAGCTATGGCGTCGAAAAGACGCCGCAGTTTCTGTCGAGCCCGATGAACGAGATCTTCAATGGCGCGCTCGAGGTCCGCCAGAATCTCGAGCAGCCGGGTCCTGGTGGCTTCGCCTATGCCCTCTACGACGAAATGCGCGCCGAGGGACTGACGGACTATATCGCCTGGCCGATCTATCACACGCTCGGCAAGCGCCACATCGCCACCTTCGCTGCCGATGCGCCCGGCGGCTTCACCGAAGAGCATGTCGCCTTCCTGAGGGACCTGCTGCCGGCCCTGACGCTGGTGACCGAGATCAGATTGAAGAACATATTGGCGCGCACGATGCTGCGCACCTATGTCGGGCCGCATGCCAGCGAACAGATCCTTGCCGGCGCGACCACCCGCGGCAGCGGCACCACCGTTGGCGCTGCCATCCTCATCTGCGATCTGCGCGATTTCACGACGATTTCGGACATGTGGCCGCGCGACGATGTCATCGAGCTTCTGAACGGCTATTTCGACGCGATGTCGGAGCCGATCGAAAAACACGGCGGCGAGATCCTCAAATTCATGGGCGACGGACTGCTGGCCATTTTTCCGCTCAGCAATCCCGATGCCTGCGCCAATCTTCTCCGGGCAATCGACGAGGCGGCGGCAGCGGTTGCCGCACTGAACGAGGAGAATAGCCGCAATGGCCGCGAAGTGCTGCGCTATGGCGTCGGCGTGCATGTCGGCGACGTCATGTATGGCAATATCGGCTCCCGCACCCGCCTCGATTTCACCGTGATCGGACCGGCCGTCAACATCGCCTCGCGGCTGGAGACGCTGACCAAGGAGGTCAAGCGGCCCGTTCTCCTCTCCAAGGCCTTCGTCGACATGGCTGGCTGCGAAGTCGGGATGGAAAGCCTCGGCGCCTTCCCCCTCAAGGGTCTTGACGAGCGAGTCGACGTCTTTGCCCTCACGCCGGCAGCAAACCGCGGCTGAACGCCTGATTGAAGGGGCTACCAAAGGCCCGTCGTCTTCAATCTTGCGTGATCAATGGCCAGATCATGGGTGCAATAAAGCCCGTCGCAAAACGTGAAGAGGCGACGGGGATGACGTCGCTTGCGGAGATCCTTATATTATCATCGGGATAAGTGCGATGGCCGCCTTATTTTTGTGGGATCCTTCTGCGACGACAAACGTTAGTAAGAGCTGACTGTAAACGGCTCGATCAAAAGGGTGCCTGACACCCGGAATACTCTGACAAGGAGAAAACAGATGAAAAAAATACTCACCCTCGCATTTTCAGCAGCATCTTTGATCGTCGCTGGCACCGCCGTGACGCGCGCGGCTGACTTGTCGCCCTCCTATCAGGAGCAGGATCAGGACCAGCGCAACGGCGTGAAGATTGGCTATCTCACTTGCGAGATCGGCGGCGGCGTCGGCTATGTGCTCGGCTCGGCCAAGGAAGTCGATTGCACCTTCCACTCGACCGTCGGCAAAGAGCGCGTGGACCATTATAGCGGCGCCATCCGCAAGATGGGCGTCGATCTCGGCTTCACCACCCGCAGCAAGCTCGTCTGGGCCGTGTTCGCGCCGACAGCCGGTTATCACCATGGTTCGCTGAGCGGCCTTTATCAGGGCGCAACCGCCGAGGCGACGCTTGGCGTCGGCATCGGCACCAATATCCTGGTCGGCGGCACCTCCGGCTCGATCCACCTTCAGACGGTGAGCGTGACCGGCCAGCTCGGCCTCAACGTCGCCGCCACCGGCACCTCGGTGACACTGACCTCCGTGGATTGATATCCGGCGCCGTCCCAGGGCGGCAACGGACCACATTTATTTGAAACAAAGGCCGCCTCCACACCGGGGCGGCCTTTGTATTTGAAGTTCTCCTTGATTTTGCCGATTTCAATCTCTAAAAAGGTCATAAGTGACCCGTTTTAGGAGGCTGCGATGTCAATCGTTAGCTTGAAGGACGCAAAGGCGTCGTTCTCTCATGTCATCGACCAGGCCGCCGGCGGCGAGTTTGTAACGATCACGCGCCACGGCCGTCCTGCCGCTGTTCTTGTCAGCGTCGGAGCGGCGGAGGTCGCACGGAAGGCACTCCGGAAGGATCGGCCCAGCCTGATCCAGTATCTGAAGACCTTCCCGGCCGATCTCGGCTCTGACGACGATATTTTCGCGCGCAACCCCGCCCCCTCCCGCGAGGTCGATTTGTGAGCTTTCTTCTCGACACCAATGCCATTTCCATGTTCTCGCCTTCCAAGGCGAGCGCATCGGACGCTTTTGCCGATTGGGTTAGCGAGCAAGATCAGCTGGACGCGATCTATCTTTCAGCCTTGACGATCCATGAAATTGAAAAGGGTATCCGCCTGCTGGACGCGAAAGGTGCGAAGGCAAAAGCGTCGGGAATTCACGTCTGGCTGCAAGGCCTGATCGCTGGCTATGGTGACCATATCTTGCCGGTCGATAATGTTGTCGCTCTTGAATCCGGCAAGCTGGAAGCAAAAGCGATCACTGCCGGACATAGTCCAGGGGCCGCCGATGCGATCATTGCAGGGACGGCAAGCGCTCATAGGCTCACCGTCATCACTGCGAACCTAAAGCACTTCCTGCCATTTGGTATTCCGGTCAAAACACCGGATCAGGTTGCCCGCTAATGGAACGAACCAAACGACGGGTCAGGTACGCCAGGGCTTTCAAATTTCACCCATGGCCACCGCTCCTTATCGTAGCTCCTTCAGAAACTGCGACAAACGCTTGAGACCCTCGCGCAGGATCGCCTCGCTGTTCGCGTAGCCGATGCGCAGATAGCCCTCCATGTCCATGGCGCTGCCGGGCGTCAGCATCACACCTGTCCGTTCGAGCAGCTTGATACAGAAGGCTTCGGACGACATCGGCAGATCATATTTGAGGAGCGCCGTCGTCCCGGACTTCGGCTTGACCCAGGAGATCAACGGCTCGCTCTCGACCCATTCGGACAGGATGGCGAGGTTGGTCCGGGTGATGGCCTGGCTTCTGGAGAGAATCTTGTCGCGGTTCTCAAGCGCAATGGCCGCGAAATGATCGTCCAGCATGCCGACGCTGATCGTATTGTAGTCGCGGTGGATCGACACCGCATGGATCAGCTCGCTCGGTGCGACGATCCAGCCGAGCCTTAGTCCCGCCAGTGAATAGGTCTTGGACATGCTGCCGGTGCTGATGCCTTTCTCGTAGAGATCGGCAATCGAAGCGGTCATGCCGTCACCCTGCTGGTCAGTGCCGCGATAGACCTCATCGCAGAGGATCCATGCGCCAGAGATACGGGCGATTTCGACGATCTTTTCGAGATAGGCGCGGTCCATCAGGGCACCCGTCGGATTGTTCGGGTTGTTGAGGACGATCAGTTTCGTGCCCGGCGTTGCCAGCCGCCGCAATTCCTGGAGATCCGGCAGGAAGCCGTTCGCCGCGCTAAGCTTGAGGATCTGCAGGTCAGCGCCGTAACTTTCCGGAATGGAATAGTGCTGCTGGTAGGTCGGTAGCACGGAAATGACCCGGTCACCCTGCTCGACTAGGGTTTCATGCACCAAGGCATTGGCGCCGATCGCGCCATGGGTGACGACGACATTCTCAACGGCCTGCTTTTCATAGAGGTCGGCAATCAGCCGTCGTAGCCGATCGCTGCCCTCGATCGCGCCATAGGTCAGCTTGAGCGGCAGAAGTTCCGAGAGGATCGTCCCCGTCTTTCCCGCCATCTCCAGCAGTTCGGCCACGGTCAACGACTCGACGCAGGTCTCCGCGAGGTTCCATTCGCATATCGTCTCGTAGCGGTTCATCCATATTTCGACGCCGAAATCGCGGATCTTCATGTCCTGTTCCCTCACTCGTATCTGGTGGATCACGCGCGCAACGCATCCTTCGCGATCCTGCCTTGGCAGACACGTCGAAAGGCTGTTGAACGGCGACAGCAATTGGAATAGAAAGACATTATGAGCAATATATTGCACAGTCAAGAACGTAGCGACGTTCTCGCCCATGTTGCCGGCAATTTGCGCCACCTGCGAAAATCCGCGGGCCTCAGCCAGACGGCACTTGCCGAGGCATCCGGCATCAGCCGACGCATGATCATCGCGGTGGAAGCAGGCGATGCCAATATCAGCCTGTCCAGCCTCGACAGGCTGGCGGCGGCCCTCGGCGTGGATTTCGTCGATCTGGTGCGTGACCCGACGCGTGCCTCGCGTGCCGACATCAACCAGGTGACATGGCGCGGCAAAGACGGGGAAAGTCTGGCCGTACTCCTGGGCTCGGCCCCGGCCTCCACCGAAACCCAGATGTGGCTCTGGTCGCTCGGGCCAGGCGATCGCTATGACGCCGAACCGGACCCGCAAGGGTGGCACGAAATGATCTATGTCACCGAAGGCATATTGCGCCTCGAGCTTTCCGGCGAGACCCGCGACTACAAGGCTGGGACCTTTGCCGTTTACAGCACCGCCCAAGATTATGCCTACATCAATCCGGGCGAAACGCCGGCCCGTTTCGTGCGAAACGTAGTCTCGTGATTTTTTAGCGCTTGGCCAGCTCCAAGGGAGTTTTGCCTACGCCGTCGTCTCAAGCTTCGCCACAGCATCCTTGAGCCCGACGCCGCTGATCCCGGTCATCCGCATGGCGATAACCAGTTCGATAATCTGGTCAGTCGCCGCCGCGATGGGCAATCCGCCTTCGCGGATGTTGGAGACACAGTTGCGACGGGAATCGGGGGTATCCGATCGCGGCGAATAGGTGACATAGGCCCCGAGGCTGTCGGCGGCGGAAAGGCCCGGTCGTTCGCCGATCAGCATGATCGCGGTCTTGGCCGCAAGCGCCTCGCCGATCGGATCGGACAGAGCGACCCGCGCCTGGCTGGCAATGACGACGGGCGCCAATGAGAGCCCATGCCGGCGCAGCCGGTCGGCAAGTGCCCCGACCACGGCAGCGGCATTGATATCAACAGCGCTGGCGGAAAGGCCGTCGGCCACGATGATGACGACGTCAGACCCTTCGTCGCCATGCCGGATCGCCTCCAGCCGCGCCAATGATGCGGCCGACAACTTGCGGCCGAGATCGGGCCTGCGCACATATTGGCTCCGGTCTCCGGCGAGGCTCTCGACCACGACGGCATCGAGCTCCAGATCCAGCAACTGTCGTTGCAGAGCCTCGTGATCGACCGACGACCAGACGGCTTCGCGCGCCCGCGCATGGTCGAGCAGAAAAGCCTGTGCCGCCTTTGTCGGTGCCCCCGCCCCGAAACGACCGAGCGCGACGCGCGCATCCGTCATGTTCTTGAGATCGGCGATGCTTGACGCGCGCGCATTGATGACGGAATTGGCCATGTCAGGCTCCAACAAGGGTTGAACTGGAAAAATAGTCGGTCAGCATCGCCGGCGCCCCGACCAAGGCGCCCGCCCTATCGGTCAGGCCGATCTCGCAAAGCCAGCGTTCGAATTCCGGCGCCGGCGCGCGGTTCAGCGTTTCGCGGCAATAGATGGCGTCGTGATGAGCAAGGGACTGATAGTTGAGCATGATATCGTCGGCGCCCGGCACCGTGATGACGAAGTTCACGTTGGCAGCGCAGAGAAGCGTCAGCAACGTATCCATGTCCTCCTGATCGGCATCGGCATGGTTGGTGTAGCATACGTCCACGCCCATCGGCAGGCCGAGAAGCTTGCCGCAAAAATGATCCTCAAGCCCCGCCCGGATGATCTGCTTGCCGTTGAAGAGATATTCCGGCCCGATGAAGCCAACGACCGTGTTGACGAGCATCGGATCGAATTCGCGGGCGACGGCATAGGCGCGCACCTCCATCGTCTGCTGGTCGACGCCAAAATGCGCGTCGGCGGACAGGGCCGCCCCCTGCCCGGTCTCGAAATACATGACATTGGCGCCCGGCATGCCGCGCTTCAGCGACCGCCCGGCCTCGTAAGCTTCCTTCAGCAGCGAGAGATCGATGCCGAAGCCCGCATTCGCCTTTTGTGAGCCGGCAACCGATTGGAAGACGAGATCGACCGGCGCACCGGCCTCGATGGCCCTGATCGCCGTTGTCACATGCCCGAGACAGCATGTCTGTGTCGGGATCGCCAGCCGCTCGCGCAGCTCGTCGAGTAGGGAAACGATGCGGATATAGTCCGCGACGCTGTCTGTTGCCGGATTGACACCGATCACCGCGTCACCCGATCCCATCAGCAAACCGTCTATGGCGGAGGCGGCGATCCCCCGGCTGTCGTCGGTCGGGTGGTTGGGCTGATTGCGCGTCGACAGCCGTCCGCGCAGGCCGATCGTGTTGCGGAAGCGGGTGACGACTTCGCGCTTGGCCGCGACCGAGATCAGATCCTGGAGCCGCATGATCTTCGAGACCGCCGCTACCATCTCCGGTGTCACACCATAGGTGATCGCCTCGAGCGTGCGCTGCCCGGTCTCGGGCTTCAAGAGCCATTCACGGAATTCGCCGACCGTGAGAGACGAGATCGGCGCAAAAGCCGCCGTATCGTGGCGCGCGGCAATCAGCGCGGATACCTCGTCATCGTCAGACGAGATCACTTCCTCGCTCAGAAATGCTTTCAGCGGCAGATCGGCCAGTGCCATCTGCGCGGCCAGACGCTCGACCGGGCCTGAGGCGGCGATGCCCGCAAGCTGGTCGCCGGAACGCTCCGGCGTCGCCTTGGCGAGAAGATCCTTCAAATCGCCAAAGCGGAAGACCGTATTCTCGATCGTCGTCGTGTAGGGCATGGGAGGCAAATCTATCGGTTGAGGAGAGCCAGGGCTTCATTACGAAGCTTTGAGACACTCCGAGTGGATCGTCAGTTCGGTCCCCTCCCAACCGGCGATGCAGCCTCCCGTGCCGCGCACCGCCGATATCTATGCTATGTCATCATACGGCCGCAGGCCGATTTCAACTACAATGTCTGCATGACCGGACGCGAGCAAGCCGTATTATCGCAACCGCTACCGAAACGCCGCAGTTCAGCAAGTCCTAAAAGCCGCGCGAATGATCCGGCATTCACCATCGGATCCGGGAAACCCGATCAAACGCTGCTCAGCAGCAGGCTTGTCTCGCTATTGGCAACGCCGTCGATCATCCGCACTTCGCGCAGAACGCGGTCGAAATCCGCAAGGCTCGCCGCGCGGATATTGGCAACGAGATCCCAGTTGCCGTTGGTCGTATGCAGGGCGGAAATCTCCGTCAAACCGCGCAGCCTGCGAATGACCTGCGTCGTCGACTTGCCGACGACCTCGATCATCATCACCGCATGCACCGCGCTCAGATCGTAATCCTCTCTCACCCTCACGGTAAATCCGAGTAGCGTCCCCGTCTCCATCAGGCGGTCCAGCCTGTTCTGCACGGTGCCGCGCGCAACGCCGAGCGCGTCGGAAAGCTTGGTCAGGGAGGCGCGTCCATCGGCGCGCAGATGGCCGATGATGCGGCGGTCGAGATCATCGGGCGAATATTTCGCGACATTCATGCTTCCCACTCCGGGCTGATAAATTTATGCAAGACGACTGAACAAATTGTACAATCAACTGCCGGAATTAGCACAGTTTTGCGCTTTCGGCCAACACTTGGGAAGGCTAGCCTCTCTCCATCAGCCCAGCGCCAGAGGAATTCGTGATGTCGTCACCCCTTCCATCGGAAAAAGCCTTCGTTCCCTTCGTCAGCGTCGAGAACATGATGCGGCTCGTCCATCATATCGGGCTGGAGACGCTGCTCGCCGAGCTCACCGACATCATCGAGGCCGATTTCCGCCGCTGGGAGTTGTTCGACAAGACGCCGCGGGTCGCTTCCCATTCCCGCGAGGGCGTAATCGAGCTGATGCCGACCTCGGATGGCGAGATCTACAGCTTCAAATACGTAAACGGCCATCCAAAAAACATGGCGCAGGGCCTGCAGACCGTCACCGCCTTCGGCCTGCTGGCGGAGGTCTCGACCGGCTATCCGGTGCTGCTGACGGAAATGACACTGCTGACCGCACTTCGCACCGCCGCCACCTCGGCCATGGCAGCCCGGCATCTGGCGCCGAAGGGTGCGCGCACCATGGCGATGATCGGCAATGGCGCGCAGGCAGAGTTCCAGGCACTTGCCATGAAAGCCGTCTGCGGCATCGACCACCTCAGGCTCTACGATATCGATCCCTTAGCGACGGCAAAGATGGTGCGCAATCTCTCAGGTACCGGATTGACGGTCGTCCCCTGCATCTCGTCACAATCCGCGATCGAAGGCGCCGACATCATCACGACATGTACCGCCGACAAGCAATGTGCGACGATCCTCACCGACAACATGATCGGCGCCGGCGTCCACATCAACGCCATCGGCGGCGACTGTCCCGGCAAGACCGAACTGCATCGCGATATCCTGCTGCGCGCCGACACCTTCGTCGAATATCCGCCGCAGACGCGCATTGAGGGCGAGATCCAGCAGATGGACCCGGACTACCCCGTCACGGAGCTGTGGAAGGTCGTCACCGGGCAGGAGAAGGGGCGGCGCGACATCAGCCAGATCACCCTCTTCGACAGCGTCGGCTTCGCGGTCGAGGATTTTTCAGCGCTCCGCTATGTCCGCGACAGGCTCAAGGGCACGGGGTTCTACCAGGACCTCGACATCATCGCCGATCCCGACGACCCGCGCGATCTCTTCGGCATGTTGCAGCGGGCAAGATAGGCGTAGGAACGGAACGATGCCCAGACATTCAGCCTATTCCATCCAGGCGCCCTCCGCTGTCGTCATGGTGCGCCCGCACCATTTCACCGTGAACACGGAAACGGCGGCCGACAATCATTTCCAGAGCAGCCAGGACATCAGAGAAGACCTCTCGTCCGTAGCCTATGGCGAAATAACCAAGGCGGCCGAGACGCTCGGACGTCACGGCGTCGAAGTGCATCTCTTCGAGGATACCGGTCGGCAGACACCGGATTCGGTCTTTCCCAACAACTGGTTCTCCACCCACGCCGGCGGTCATATCGCGATCTATCCGATGAAGGCCGTAAGCCGCCGCCGCGAGCGGCGCAGCGACGTCATCGACATGCTGAAAACCCGCTATCGGGTGCAGGAGGTCATCGACTATTCAGGCCTTGAACCCGACGGGCTCTTTCTCGAGGGCACTGGCGCGATGGTGCTCGACCATATCGACCGGGTCGCCTATGCGGTGCGCTCCGACCGCACCGATCCGATCGCGCTCGAACGCTTCTCGACCCATTTCAACTACGAGCCGATGGTATTCGATGCCCGCGACGAAAATGGCGTCGCTGTCTATCATACCAATGTCCTGATGTGCATCGCCACCGACTTCGCCATGATCGGGCTGGACATGATGACCGATCCGGCCAGGCGTTGGGAGATCGTCACCCGACTGGAGCGTTCCGGCCGGAACATCGTTGCGCTGACGAACGAACAGATTGCGCACTTTGCCGGCAACGCCCTGGAGCTTCAAGGAAAGGACGGCCGGATCCTGGCGCTTTCGACCACGGCGCTCGCCTGCCTCGACCGGCATCAGCTTGCCGTGATCGAGGAAAGCGCCAAACCCGTCGCCCTTGATATCCCGACGATCGAAAAAGCGGGCGGATCGGTCCGCTGCACCTTGGCAGGCATCCATCTGGTGGCGCGCTGATAACCGAAATCAACACGACCGCATTCTTCCACATATCGCAGCGGGCGAAATAGGCATCAATCTCGATAGCTCGGTGCTTCCGCATCGAGCGTGCGCTTAATTGCCTCGAGATGGAGACGAGCGGATTCCGGGTCACCCTCCCGCATCTGCCGATAAGCCGCCTCCGCGATGGCCGGATCAACCGCGACAACCTCTCTTCCAGTCGACAGAGCAAGCGTCTGAACCTGGCAAGCCCGCTCGAGATAATAGAGATCGTCCCAGGCCTCGGCGATATTGGGAGCGACGACCATGACCCCATGATGCTTCATGAAGACGATGTCCGCGTTCCCGATCGTTGAGGCGATACGGTCACCTTCACGCTCGTCCAGCGCCAGACCGTTATAATTCCTGTCAAACGCCGTCCGGCCGTAGAATTTCAGTGCCGTCTGCCCGGCAAAGATGAGCGGCTCTCCTTCTGTCATCGAGAGCGCGGTGGCGTAGGGCATGTGCGTGTGGAAGGCGACTTTGGCGCGCGGGACGTTCTTGTGGATACGGGCATGGATATAGAATGCGGTCGCTTCCGGCTGACCGGCCCCCGAGACGACATTGCCGTGGAAATCGCAAACCAGCAGCATGGATGCCGTCAGCTCCCGAAAGGCATAGCCATAAGGATTGACGAGGAACAGGTCGTCATATCCCGGCACGACGGCGGAGAAATGATTGCAGATGCCTTCCTCCAACCCATGTCTGGCAGCCATGCGAAAACATGCGGCTAGATCGACGCGGGCCTGCCAGACTTCCTCGGAGTCGAGGGCCGGCTGATTTGGCCCTCCGGCACCGGGAGCGGTCTGGGTCTTTAATGAATGCGCCATGGATAATCCTTCGATGAGACCGTCGTATTTCAGGTTGTTTGGCCAGTATTGATCCGTGGCGGGCGCTTCTTGTCAATGCAAACGTCCCTCGTCATCGAACTTGAAACAGCCACATTGCAACGGTACCGATTTAACATCTCGAATGAATAAGTTGGATGTCCGTGCTCCAAGAGAAGCACATAGGGTGATATCGCATTTTAATCGCCACCGAATTTCCGATGCCGCTTTTCATCTTATGACCCCAAAAATGAATGCAGCCGAGTTCGCTGGTCGCTTACGGACCACATGAAAAACACGATACCCATTGCATTGAGGCACTTTCGATTGCCGCCCCGCTACCATCACTATATCGCGCTTGTTCGCGAAAAGGTCCTGGCGGGAGATTGCATCGAAGCCGAAACCCATTATCAGCATGCAGAACATTATTTTCGCAGCGCCGCAGCGCTTGCCTCGTCCGCACAGAAGGTAGACCAACCACAATGAACGCCACGTCCACCTTTGAGCATCCCAGCGACGCTGGCGACAAGGCTTGGCTCAAGGTTCTTTCGAAATATCGCAATCCACATGCCGGGCGTAGTACCTTCGAACTTGCGGTGACCGCCGTTCCGTTCGCCATCCTCTGGGCCGCCTCATGGGCGGCCGTTCACTATGGTCTCTGGTACGGCCTCATCCTGGTCATCCCCGCCGCCGCATTTCTGTTGCGGCTGTTCGCGATCCAGCACGATTGCGGTCATGGTTCTTTTTTTGCACGCCGCCGCATCGACGACTGGACCGGGCGCGCGATCGGGGTATTGACCCTGACGCCCTATGACTATTGGCGCCGGGCGCATGCCCAGCATCACGCCACCGCCGGCAATCTCGATGAGCGCGGCGTCGGCGACATCACGACCCTCACCGTTGCCGAATACAATGCCCTCTCCTGGTGGGGACGGCTGTGCTACAGGCTTTATCGGCATCCGCTGGTCATGTTCGGCATCGGACCCGTCTGGGTCTTCCTGCTGAAGCAGCGGCTGCCCTTCGGCATGATGCGCTCAGGCCCCGTTCCGTGGATATCGACCATGGCCACCAATCTCGCAGTCGCCGTTGCCGCGGCGTTGCTGATCTGGGCGGTCGGCGTCGTTCCGTTTCTACTGGTCCATCTTCCGATCGTGCTGCTGGCGGGCGCCGCCGGTGTCTGGCTCTTCTACATCCAGCACCAATTCGAGGACACGCACTGGTCGAAGCCGCCGGAGTGGCAGTTTCAACATGCCGCCATGCACGGCGCATCCCATTACGACCTGCCGCTGGTGCTGAGATGGCTTACCGGCAATATCGGCATCCATCACGTGCATCATCTCTCGAGCCGGGTGCCCTACTACCGCCTTCCCGAAGTGCTGCGTGATCATCCAGAGTTGGGCAATGTCAGCCGCATCACCCTTTTGGACAGCCTGCGCTGCGTCAAACTGGTCCTTTGGGACGAAGAAAACCGTCGGCTCGTTTCGTTCCGTGAAGCAAGACGCCAAAGGGCTCTTGGAATGGCCGGTCTCTAACCCCGATAGATCTGCCCGCCCCGGTCATCCGATCTTTGGCAGTCACCTTCGTGCCTGCCAAAATCGCTGACCGGCGCTCAAATATTGAGCAACTGCCATCAAGCGTGAGCAATGAGGGTTCCACAAGTGGATCACCCTCATAAAAATCAACAGCTTACAAATTGGCACACACCTTGCTTCTAAAATAGCTGAGTTGGTGGCTAGGGTTCCGGCGCTTTATAAGGCGTGCTGGTCCGAGAGCTGCCGCCGGTTGGGGGAGAAATCCCACCGGATGCACGGCGGGACAAAAGCCCGGGAGACCTCGTAAGCCAAGGGATTGGCGGCGCGATGGTCTTTGCCGATCCCTTTTTGATAAAAAGCAAAAGGGGAATTTCAATGCAGACTTTTTCGAAGCTTCTTTCCATTACCGCCTTGACCGCCTCGCTGATGCTGGGCTTCGGCACCTCCGCCGATGCAGCACAGAAGACCGAGTTCAAGGTTGCCTGGTCGATCTATGTCGGCTGGATGCCCTGGGGCTATGCGAGCGACCACGGCATCGTCAAGAAATGGGCCGACAAATACGGCATCAAGATCGATGTTACCCAGTTCAACGACTACGTCGAGTCGATGAACCAATACACGGCCGGCGCCTTCGATGCCGTGACGCTTACCAATATGGACGGCCTTTCCATTCCGGCCGCCGGCGGCGTCGATACGACCGCCGTCATCGTCGGCGACTTTTCGAACGGCAATGACGCCGTCATCCTCAAGGACAAGGCGAGCCTTGCCGACATCAAGGGCCAGAACGTCAATCTGGTCGAATATTCCGTCTCGCACTACCTGCTCGCCCGCGCGCTCGACAGCATCAAGCTCAGCGAGCGCGACGTAAAGGTCGTCAACACCTCCGACGCCGACATGGTCGCCGCCTACAAGACGCCCGACGTCTCCGCCGTCGTCACCTGGAATCCACTGGTCTCCACCATTCTTGAGGAGCCCTCCGCCAAGAAGGTGTTCGACAGCTCGCAGGTACCGGGCGAGATCATCGACCTGATGGTCGCCAATACCAAGGTGTTGAAGGACAATCCGAACTTCGGCAAGGCGTTGGCCGGCATCTGGTATGAGACGGCAGCGCTGATGAAAGCGGATACGGCGGACGGCAAGGCGGCCCGCGAGACGATGGGATCGGCGTCCGGCACCGATCTGAAGGGCTTCGAAGCACAGATCGCCGCGACCAAGCTCTTCGACAAGCCTGCCGATGCCGTCGCCTTCACCGCGTCGCCAAGCCTTCCGAAAACGATGGATCTGGTGCGCAACTTCCTGTTCCAGAAGGGCCTGCTCGGCAGTGGCGCGCCGTCGGCCGATGTCATCGGCATCGAGATGCCCGATGGCAAGGTTCTCGGCGACAACGGCAACGTCAAGCTGCGCTTCACCGAGACCTACATGAAGGCGGCCGCTGACGGCGCGCTCTGAGCGAAGTTCGACCGGCGGCGCGGGTAAACCGCGCCGCGTCATCCCTTCATCAGCGGAGCTTTCCTCATGCGCTGGATCAACACCAAGCCGAGCCGGGGCGCGCAATTTGCCCTGATGCTGCTGCCCTTCGCCCTGATCGTCATCGCCTATGTCTTCGGATCAACGGCGCGGCTAGCGGAAAACGCCAATGACAAGCTGCTGCCCAATCTCTCCGGCTTCGTCCAGGCGATCGACCGCATGGCCTTCGTCGCTGATCAGCGCACCGGCGAATATCTGCTCTGGTCGGACACCTGGGCAAGCCTGATCCGGCTCTTTGCCGGCCTCGGCATCTCCACGCTGACAGCCCTTTTGATCGGCATGCTCATCGGCATGCTGCCCTATCTCAGAGCTCTTCTGTCGCCCTTCGTCGCCGTCATTTCAATGGTGCCGCCGCTGGCGCTGCTGCCGATCCTCTTCATCGTCATGGGTCTTGGCGAAACCTCGAAAATCGCTCTCATCGTGATCGGCGTCGCGCCGACGATGATCCGCGACCTGGCACTGAAGGCGCTGGAATTGCCGCGCGAACAGATCGTCAAGGCCGAGACGCTTGGCGGCTCCTCCTGGCAGATCGCTCTGCGCGTCGTGCTGCCGCAAATCCTGCCGCGGCTGATCACCTGCCTCAGGCTACAGCTCGGCCCTGCCTGGCTGTTTCTGATCGCGGCGGAAGCGATCTCGTCGGATTCCGGTCTCGGTTACCGCATCTTCCTCGTCCGCCGCTATCTCTCGATGGATATTATCTTTCCCTATGTCGTCTGGATCACGCTGCTTGCCGTGCTGACGAACTACATTCTCGATCGCATCCGTATCGCCGTCTTCCCCTGGTCGGAACTGGAGAAGCGGGCATGAGCGAACTCAGGATCGAAAATGTCTGGAAGGAATATGGCGATCAGATCGTGCTCGAGGATGTGTCGCTGACCGTCGCCTCGCGCGCCTTCGTCGCCCTTGTCGGTCCCTCCGGCTGCGGCAAGTCGACCTTCCTGCGCATGCTGCTCGGCCAGGAACAACCGACCAGAGGCCAGATCCTGCTCGACGGCGAACTGTTGCCGGCAGAGCCTGGTCCTGATCGCGGCGTCGTTTTCCAGCGCTATTCCGTCTTTCCGCATCTGACCGTGCTCGGCAATGTGCTGCTCGGCAAGGAATTCTCCGGCGCGCGCCACAAGGCGAAGCTCTTCGGTGCGGCACGACGCAATGCGATTGCCGAGGCGCGGCAGCTGATCGGCGAAGTCGGCCTTGCCGGCGCGGAGGACAAATATCCGGCGCAGCTTTCCGGCGGCATGCAGCAGCGCCTGGCGCTTGCCCAGGCGCTGATCATGAAACCGAAGGTGCTGCTGCTTGACGAACCCTTCGGCGCGCTCGATCCCGGCATCCGCGCCGAGATCCATACGCTGATGAAACGGCTCTGGAATGAAACGCAGATGACCGTCGTCATGGTCACCCATGACATGCGCGAAGCCTTCACGCTCGCAAGCCGGGTTATCGCTTTCGAGCGCCGTCGCGACCGGCCGGAGGAAAAGGAACGCTACGGCGCGACCATCACCAAGGACATTTCCATCTGGCCGCCGCGCCTTGCCGGCGCGCCATCGATCTTCAGCCCCGACCGGGACGGCCCGGTTGTTCCCATGGGGCACCGCCGGGACGACCTGGCTTCGTCAGGAGAAATCCAGCCATGACACATGTCAGACGTTCGCCGGAAGATATAGCCGCCAACCGCGCGCGCTACGAAGAGCATCAAAGAAAGGGGCTCGAATTCGCGCCCAAGACACTGCCGGAAGCAAGCCCGCTGCCGGCACCTGAAATCGCGGCCGGCAGGATTATCCACCGCGAAGTCATTCCGGGTGGCTGGTACTGGTCGACCCATATCAGGAAGAACGAGGTGTTCCGTGTCGGCCTCGATCATGGCTTCTCGACGGTTTCTGTCGTCGCCTGGAGCGCTGCCGACACCAGCGAGCGGCTGAACCTACCCGATACGGTGAAGATGCAATGGACCACCGCGCTCGGCAAGGGCCGGGTGATCTTCTCCGACATGGGCCGGGTGATGTTTTCAGTGACGGAAGATAGCTCCGGCGCCCATGACGGGCTGATGGGCAGCTCCACCTTTGCGCCGAACGCAGCAAAATATGGAGAAGGCACGCGCAACACCCGCGACAACCTGATCCTGCTTGCCACCAAGGCCGGGCTCGACAAGCGCGATATTCCCTCTGTGCTGGCGCTCTTTGCCCCGGTTCGGGTCGATCAGGACGGTGTATTCCTGTGGAAGCCGGAGCTGCTGCATGGGCACGACTATGTCGAGCTGCGCGCCGAGATGGACATGATCGTCGGCTTCTCCAACTGCCCGCACCCGCTCGATCCCGACCCTACCTATCAGCCGAAGCCGGTGACCATCACCCGCATCGCGGCAATCGTGCCTGCGGCCGACGACCTTTGCCGGACCGCGACCGCCGAGGCTGTGCGCGGGTTTGAAAACAATGCGCTGGCGACGATGTGAGAGGGAGCAAGACCATGAGTGATTTCATCCAGACGGCTCCGGGCCGCACGCTCGAAAACACCGCACAGGACCATTACATCCCGGCCGAGGCACCGTTCTCGACGGTGATCCGCAAAGGCCAGACCGTCCGCATCGAGGACACATATGGCCAGCAGGCGATCGACACGCTGTTCTACAATGCCACGGATGTCTCCGAGCGCTATTCCAACCAGGATACGATGCGCGAACAGGGTGCCGCCTATATCTCGATCGGCACGAAGGTCATCTCCAATGAGGGCCGGGTGATGCTGACCATGACCGCCGACAGTTGCGGGCGGCACGATACCTCAGCCGGCGCCTGTTCCTGCGAAAGCAACACGGTACGCTTCGGCCACGGCACCAGATATCTGCATGCCTGCCGGGACAATTTCGTTCTCGAAGTCTCCAAACACGGCATGAGCAAGCGCGATGTCGTCCCCAACATCAACTTCTTCATGAACGTGCCGATCGAGCCGAGCGGCGAGATGACGATCGTCGACGGGATCTCCGCGCCAGGTGACTATGTCGAGCTGAAGGCGGAGATGGATGTGCTGCTCGTCATCTCCAATTGCCCACAGATCAACAATCCCTGCAACGGCTTCGATCCGACACCGGTCCGGGTGCTGGTCTGGGATAGCGAGGCCTGACATGTTCAAGAAGGTTCTGATCGCAAACCGGGGCGAAATCGCCGTCCGGATCATCAAGACATTGCAACGCATGGGCATCGCCTCCGTCGCCGTCTATTCCGATGCCGACCGCTTTTCCAAGGCGGTGCTGATGGCGGACGAGGCGGTAAGGCTTGGCCCGGCGCCGGCGTCTGAAAGCTATCTCGATGTCGACGCCGTCATCGCCGCCTGCAAAGCGACCGGCGCTGAGGCCGTCCATCCGGGCTACGGCTTCCTTTCCGAAAACATCGGCTTTGCCGAGCGGCTGGCGAAGGAGGGCATCGCCTTCATCGGCCCGACGCCCGACAACATCGCAGCTTTCGGGCTGAAGCACACGGCGCGTGAACTGGCGCGCGAAAGCGGCGTGCCGCTGCTGCCCGGCAGCGGACTGCTGGAGACGAGTGATGCGGCACTCTCGGCCGCGACCGACATCGGCTATCCTGTGATGCTGAAATCGACCGCCGGCGGCGGCGGCATCGGCATGCAGCTCTGCGAAGACCCCGAAAGCCTGAAGTCGGTCTTCGAGAGCGTGCAGCGCACCGCGCGCGCAAGCTTCGGCGACGCGCGCGCCTATCTCGAACGCTTTGTCGCCAAAGCCCGCCACGTCGAAGTGCAGATCTTCGGTGACGGCAATGGCCGGGTGATCGCACTTGGCGAACGCGATTGCTCGCTGCAGCGCCGGAACCAGAAGGTGATTGAGGAAACCCCGGCGCCGGGATTGTCGGACACGGTTCGGGCCAGCCTGCATGCCGCAGCCGTCGCGCTCGGCACCTCCGCCCACTACCGGTCGGCGGGAACGGTCGAATTCATCTATGATCCGGCACGCGAGGAATTCTATTTCCTCGAGGTCAACACCCGTCTTCAGGTCGAACATCCGGTCACCGAAGCCGTCTTCGGCATCGATCTCGTCGAATGGATGATCCGCCAGGCCGCCGGTGAAGACGTGCTCACCGGCAAGGAGACTCTCGTTCCCAAGGGTGCCGCCATCGAGGCGCGCATCTATGCCGAAATGCCACATGCAGGCTTCAGACCGAGCGCGGGGTTGCTGACCGAGGTCGTCTTTCCGGAAAATATCCGCGTCGACGGCTGGATAGAGACGGGCACGGAGGTCAGCCCCTATTACGACCCCATGCTCGCCAAGGTAATCGTCAAGGCTGAGGATCGGCCGGCAGCGATCGAGGCGCTTGGCAAGGCGCTTGAAGACAGCGTGATTTCCGGAATCGAGACCAATCTCGATTATCTGAAAGCGATCGCAGCGTCGGATCTGCTGGCGAGCGGCAATGTGGCAACGACGGCGCTTAAGGATTTCGTCTTCGTGCCCGATGTCGTCGAGGTGGTCGCGCCGGGCGCCCAATCGAGCCTGCAGGAGCTGCCGGGACGGCTGGGTCTCTGGCATGTCGGCGTGCCGCCGAGCGGGCCGATGGACGAGCGATCTTTCCGCCATGCCAATCGGCTGGTCGGAAACGCCGACGAGACACCGGCGCTCGAACTCACCGTCTCCGGCCCGATGCTCAAATTCTTCTCGGATGTGACGGTTGCGCTTGCCGGTGCAAACATGCCGATGACCCTCGACGGCACGCCGGTTCCACACGACACGGCAATCCTCATCAAGGCGGGCCAGACGCTGGCAATCGGGGCAATCGCCGGTGCCGGCCAGCGCGCCTATCTCGCCGTTGCGGGTGGGTTCGAAGCCCCAGAAGTGCTCGGTTCGCGCGCAACCTTCGGCCTGGGGCAATTCGGCGGCCATGCGACGGGAACGCTGCGTGCCGGACATGTGCTGCGGCTTGCCCGCGTTCCGCAGCCGACGTCGAAGCCGGCTCATGAACCAGCGTTGCTCACGCGCAGCTGGGAGGTCGGTGTGCTCTACGGTCCACACGGCGCTCCCGATTTCTTCCTGGGGGAAGATATCGAAACGCTGTTTGCGACCGAATACGAGGTCCATTTCAACAGCGCCCGCACCGGCGTGCGCCTGATCGGCCCCGCGCCGAAATGGGCGCGCACCGATGGCGGCGAGGCGGGGCTTCATCCTTCCAACCTGCACGACAATGCCTATGCGGTGGGTGCAATCGACTTCACCGGCGACATGCCGATTATTCTCGGTCCCGACGGCCCCAGCCTCGGCGGCTTCGTCTGCCCGGCGGTGATTGCCCGCGACGAACAATGGAAGATGGGCCAGTTCAAACCGGGCGACACGATCCGCTTCCATGCGGTGAAACGCACTGATGACCCGATCGCCGGACCGGTGGTGAAGCGCATCGGCGCTGACGCCGGTGCAGTGATTATTGGAAGCAGCGAGGCGGGGCCGGTCCCCGTGGTCTATCGCCGCCAGGGCGACGACAATCTGCTGGTCGAATACGGGCCGATGCAACTCGACATCGCGCTTCGCCTGCGGGTGCATCTTCTCATGCAGGCGGTCAAGGACGCGAAGCTTCCGGGGCTTGTCGATCTCACCCCCGGCATACGGTCGCTACAGATCCATTATGACGGAACCAGCCTCACCCGCACGCACCTTCTCGGCCTCTTGAGTGAGATCGAGACTTCCCTGCCCCCGGCACAGGCGGTGAAGGTCCCAAGCCGGATCGTGCATCTGCCGCTTTCCTGGAACGATCCCGATGCCGAGCTTGCGATGCGCAAATATCAGGAACTCGTCCGCCCCAATGCGCCCTGGTGCCCGTCGAATATCGAGTTCATCCGCCGCATCAACGGACTTGCCGACGAACAGGCGGTGCGCAACGTCGTCTTCGACGCGAGCTATCTCGTTCTCGGGCTCGGCGACGTCTATCTCGGCGCGCCGGTCGCCACCCCGATGGACCCACGCCATCGGCTGGTGACGACGAAGTACAATCCGGCCCGGACATGGACGCCGGAAAACGCCGTCGGCATCGGCGGCGCCTATATGTGCATCTACGGCATGGAAGGCCCCGGCGGCTATCAGCTCTTCGGCCGGACGATCCAGGTTTGGAACACCTGGCGCCAGACGCCGGTCTTTTCCAAGGAAAAGCCCTGGCTGCTCGACTTCTTCGATCAGATCCGCTTCTTCCCCGCCAGCCACGAGGAACTGACGGAAGCGCGCGCCGCCTTCCCGCACGGCGGCTATCCGATCCGCATCGAGGAGAGCGAATTCTCCTATGCGGCCTATGAGGCGGACCTTGCCGCCAATGCGGAAGCCATCGGTGCCTTCAAGGCCCGCCAGCAATCGGCTTTCGAAGCCGAACGGCAGCGCTGGAAGGAACTCGGCCTCGACAGTTTCGTCGTCGACGAGGGCACCGGCCCCGGACTTGGAGGCGATATCCCCGAAGGCTGCTTCGGCGTCGAAAGCGCCGTGCCCGGCAACGTCTGGAAGATCCTCGTCGAAGAGGGCCAGCCGGTTGCGGCCGGCGAGACGCTTGCCATCATCGAATCCATGAAGATGGAAATCAATGTGACCGCCCATGCCGCCGGCCGCGTCCGCGATCTGCGCGCAGGCCCCGGTCGCAACGTCAAAGCCGGCGATGTCCTCGTCGTGCTGGAGGAAATCTGATGCTCCCTGCCATTCTCGATCTCGCTTCGCTCCAATCCGCCTACGCATCCGGATTGTCCCCCTTCGACCTCGTCGAGGAGGTGATCATCCGCCGCAAATCTTCCGACGATCCGGCAATTTTCATCACGCCGACCCCGGACGATGATTTGCGTGCCGCCGCCAAGGAACTGGTGGACCGGGCGCCCGATCCCAACAGCCTGCCGCTCTGGGGCATCCCCTTTGCGGTCAAGGACAATATCGACGTGGCGGGTCTGCCAACCACGGCCGCCTGCCCGGCCTTCGCCTATCATCCCGACGAGGATGCAACGGTGGTGGCACGGCTAAGGGCCGCCGGCGCGCTGGTGATCGGCAAGACCAATCTCGACCAGTTTGCCACCGGCCTCAACGGCACGCGCTCGCCGCATGGCGCGCCGCGCTCGGTCTTTGACAAGGATTATGTCTCTGGCGGCTCGAGCTCCGGCTCGGCGGTTGCCGTCGCCTCCGGCTTGGCAAGCTTCGCGCTTGGGACCGACACGGCCGGTTCCGGCCGCGTGCCGGCAGCGTTCAACAATCTCGTCGGCATCAAGCCGACGCCGGGGCTGGTGCCGAATGTCGGCGTCGTGCCGGCCTGCCGCAGCGTCGATGTCGTCACTATCTTCGCCGCGACCGTCGGCGACGGCGTCGCGATCCGCAAGGTGATGGAGGGCTATGACGCCGCCGATCCATTTTCACGCAAGGCTGCTCCCGCCCACCTGCCCGCCTCGAGCCTGCGGATCGGCGTGCTCGACGGGACCGAGCGGGAATTCTTCGGCAACGGGGATGTCGAAGCTCTCTACGATGCCGCGATCGAAAGGGCGCGCGCCCTCGGCGCCACCATCGTTCCCTTCGACTATGCGCCATTCCGGCAGGCGGCCGAACTGCTCTACAACGGCCCCTGGGTCGCCGAACGACTGGCGGCGGTGCAGGATTTTCTCGGCGGCAATGCCGGTGATTTCGATCCGACGGTGCGTATGATCATCGAGGGTGCAAAAGCCTATGACGCGGTCGACGCCTTCGAAGGTCGATACAAGCTCGAAGCACTGCGCCAGAAGACCAGGCAAGAATGGGAGAAGGCTGACATCCTGATGCTGCCGACCTCGCCGACCACCTATACGGTCGAGGAGATGCTGGCCGATCCCATCGTGAAGAACGGCCATTTCGGCCGGTACACCAACTTCGTCAACCTGCTCGACTGCGCGGCAATCGCCATTCCGGCCGGCTTCGACGCGGACGGCCACCTGCCGGCCGGCGTAACGCTGATCGGTCCGGCCTTTACTGATGATGCCCTCACCCCCTTCGCCGATGCCATGCACCGGAGCTTGAATGCGGGGATGGGCAAAGATCGCTCGGCACAAATCCCCGAGGCAAGCCGCGTGCCGCAGGCCGATGACGGCTCGGTGCCAATCGTCGTCGTCGGGGCGCATCTGAGCGGCATGCCGCTCAACCACGAACTCACTTCTTCCGGCGGATACCGGTTGAAGACCTGCCGGACGGTGGGTGACTACCGCCTCTTCGCATTGCCGGGAACCGTCCCGCCCAAGCCGGGGTTGCTGCGCGAGCCGGGCTTTTCCGGCAAGGGCGTGGAGGTCGAGGTCTGGGCAGTGTCGCCCGAAGCCTTCGGCCGCTTCGTCCAGAAAATCCCCGCGCCGCTCGGCATCGGCAAGGTTTCTCTGGATGACGGCACCGCGGTGTCGGGCTTTCTTTGCGAGGCCCATGCCGTTGCGGATGCGCTTGACATCACTGACTTCGGCGGCTGGCGGCATTACGTCCGGGCCAAAACCGAGACAAGCTCTTGAGAAAGGATCTGCAGGATGAAGGCATTCCTGATGAAGACATTGCATGTCTTCCTTGATGGAGTAATCGCCCGAACGCTCGTCATCGGGACGTCTCGTTCGCGCGATAGCAGTTCCCCGCCCTCATCTGACACATAGAACGATCTTATTTGTCGCGGAGGCGCCGGCGGAAATTTCCGCTGGCGATCCCGCTTTCGCTCAGCTCACGATCGGGCAGCCGGCACCAGCCTTCGCGTCTCAAGCCGGCCTGCAACCGAAAAGACGAGCAGCTCGGTATCCTCACCGATCCTGTCGCCGTTCATCAATCGGACAATGTCATCGACGCCGCCGACCGGGGTGCCGTCGATCGCCAGAATATAGTCACCGTCCTTCAAGCCGGCCCGCTCGGCCGGGCCGCCGGGTTCGACCCGTCTGACTCGCACGGAGGTCGCCTGCCCGGTGCCCGCCTCAAGGGCGATCCTGCGCGGCAGCTCGATCGTATCGCCGGCGATGCCGATGAAGGCCCGCCGGACGTGGCCGTAACGGAGGATCTCCGACACCACGACATTCGCCGTGTTGGAGGCGACCGCGAAGGCGATGCTCTGCGCACCCTGGATGACGGCCGTGTTGACCCCGATGACCTCACCAGCGGAGGACACCAGCGGCCCGCCGGAATTGCCGGGGTTGAGCGCGGCATCTGTCTGGATAACGTCATCCATCAGCCGGCCGCTCGCCGAGCGCATCGAACGGCCGAGCGCCGACACGATGCCGGCGGTCACCGTCCATTCGAAGCCGAACGGATTGCCGATGGCAATCGCAATATGCCCCCGGCGCAGACGCTTGGAATCGCCCAGTCGCGCCCAGGCGCTGACACCGGAGTTCGCACGAATGAGCGCGATGTCGGTGTCGACGTCGCGTCCAAGAACGCGCCCTTCCGTGACTGAACCGTCCGGCGTGGTGATGCGGACGAGCTTGGCGTCGTCGACCACATGATTGTTGGTGACGATCAGCCCATCCGGCGAGATGGCAAAGCCGGAGCCATGCCCTCCCTTGCCGCCCACCCGCTCGATGCGGCTGACCGCCGGGCCAACCATATCGACCGCGCTTGCTATGGCTTGGGAATAAGCATCTATCAGCACGCCGTCATCGGCGGCCGTAATATTCTTGTCTATGAGACCCATCATCTGATCCTCCAACAGCGGCGCCCGTCGTCTCGCTACCGGCGGCGGACCGATCACGCGGATGCGCGTGTTCGCCATGGCGCTGTTGCATAGGAATTAAATGGAGGGGCGCGGGTCTGCATTCAAGCCGGGAGGCTTGAGGCCGGTCGTGACCTCCTGACTTGAATGCGGGGAAACCAATCCATCTCGATAGTTCAAGCGCCCCTCGACGGAATTGTCGCGGGCTGCTTTCCGGCATCTTGCTCAAACACACGGAGATATGCGAGTTATCGAAGATGAGTTGTCCGGAATGTGGCCAAGAATTGACCATCTGGGTCCAAGGCATGAGCCTTAATGTTACCTGCAACAATTGCGGATGGACTGTTGCGACGACCAATAGAGATCATGCCGCGTTTGACGAGGCAAGCTATACGGTGCGGCTGGATCGGGCCGATCGACTGCGCTCAAAGACGATCCTGGATGTTTCGATGGTTCTTGGAATTGGCGTCGTTCAGGCTCGCCTGGTTGTCGACCAAGATTTGCCGGTAGCCCAAGCTGTAACGGCAACATCTGCGATGCGATTACGCGATGCGTTCGTTAAGCGTGGTCTCGAGGTCGTCGTTGAACCGCCACTTCCCTGGAACTCGGACGGCACACGCGCATAGCGCCGCAGCTGCAGCCCCCACTTAGGGCCGTTTTCAGACAGCTTGATTTCGACAGGATCGCCGCCTTTGGAACGTTTGCTTCCATGGAGCCCTACATAGCGGGCGACCCGCCGAGAAACAACTTTATGGCGCATCGCAAATCGGTATTGGCCGCGGTGGCGGTGCCGGATGATCTATTTTGTACTGGGCAATGATCGGCTCCAGAGTTTCTTTCGACCAGAACTTCGGAGCGCCGATCTCCTTCAGGCAGGAATCATTCCAGTACAGGCCGGCCTTCGATGGCGAACGGCCGCTCGCCACGGCTTTGGCGACGGCGTTTATATCGGCTGACTCAGGATAGATGTAGAGCGTCGTCGGATTACCCTTCACCATGGACAGGATCTGGCTGGCGTCCGATGCCGTCCAGCTGGTGCAGCCGTCGCTACGGCCGCCCGCATATTCCACCAGCTTTCCAAGCGGAACATATCCATCCCGGTTTGCGTAGGGGCTCTCAGGATTTTTCTTCAGGCAGACACCTGCAACCACCGCGGCCGCGTGCCCGCCGATGGCGCGCTGTCGCGCATTTGCCGTTTCGCCCTCACCGTCAAATTGAATGAACGAGCGAAGCAAAGCCGCATCTTTCGTTCCCGGGACGCGGTAGTAGCCCTTGAACGTCGTCTTCGTCTCGTCCGTCATATAGGCACCGCCGGCCGTCAGGTTCGAATCCATGGCATTGCCGAAGTTCCGGGCACACGCTCTGCCATTGCCGAAATCAACAACGCCCTTCAAATCACGGCCGCTGCCGTGCCCGGACGAAATCACACGAAACGTCTGGGTGGCCTCGCAGACGGTGTAAAAGCGGCCGCCCGACTTGCCGTCACCCAGATCGTTCGGGCGCGTGGCGTCCATGGCGAAGTAGCAAGGATTACTGACTTTGCCTTCACGCACTTTACGCATGTAAAGCGCGCGCGCCCTTTGCAAGACCGGCGATGCGATTTGGCCGTCGCCGTCACCGACATGAGGCGTCAGCCACAGCGGAATGTCGGTTTGTCGGTTTGCGGCAAATAATTGTGGCGATGCCGAGAGGACAACGGCGACGGTGCAAAGGCTGAGAGTCCTTTTGACACTCAAGAGAGCATATCTCGACCGCACGGAATCAGATCTCCTGTTGAGACGTTTTTGCACTTCTACATCCAGCTTTGGGCGGAAGCCAATGGCGGCAATGATTCTCGCAGGCAAGCCAAGGCATATTCGAACCACTCTGGCGGCAGACAGCCGCCGACGAGCAAGAAGACTCGATTAACTTCAGACAATAATGCACGTATGAGGGGATGCTAGGGATCATAGGGGAATCGGGACCGGCAGGCGTCGAGTTTCGGAATATCTGTTTTCGCCCGTCGCTGAAATCTCACCCGAGGCCATGCATGGGCGCCAAGCATACCAAGAGAAAAAGGGGCAAAATGAGAAAGCTTATGATTTTTGCCGCCATCACCATGGCGGCTCTTTCCGTATCGGCAAACGCCGCACCGGTCGCAAGCAAGGGCGGGTACGAGTATGATAGAAATCGGCTGAGCGATCCCTCGGCTCTCAACTGGAACATCGATCAGTGCAGCCACGGTGCCATCACACCGGAAGCACAAGAGAAGCTTGCGAAGCTCATGGGCGTTCCGCAGGCTAGTGTCCGTCGCGAGTTTTGCCGCCGAATCCTCACCGCTTACGCCAAGGGTGCCATCCCCTACGACGACTACGTTCAGTTTGCCGCAAGCCGAGTTATGGCTCCAAGCATTGCAAGGGCCTTGAGAATTGCAGGGGCTGGCCCACTAAAGCCGCAGGGCGATGGACAGGGTGATATCGTTCTTCCGCTTCTGGCGAAAATGGACTCGGGCGAGACGTTCAAAGGCTCGACGATAGCGTCGCGCGGGAGCGGCCGCTTCTCGGTCACATCGTCTCGGCGGTCGGTAAAATGTTCCGGCGCCTACGACCTGAAGGATCGGCGCCCGACAGTTGTTCTTTCGGTCAAATGCTCGGACGGTCGCACCGGGCAGGCCGTGGTCACGAGAGCACCGGACCTCATGTCAGCATGGGGCAAGGTAAAGCTTTCCGATGGGAGCAGCGGTCGGCTGACCGTCGGCACGGTTCGCAAGCAACAGTGACTGGCAGGCAGAGCCAGGCCCGCGGTCTCATGTCGGACGATTGGAATAAGATTCCTCCGGCACTGGACGATGCGCGAGTAGCCATGCTTCTCCCTTGACTGAGAGCGTGGCGTTCATCTCTGCCCCACTTACCTCATCTGGTAAGTGGGGCAGAGATGAGGTGGCGCGACTCGAATTTGGGGAGCGAGCGGCGCGCGTCAAGTCGACCCACCAACAACTCTTCGACAAGCCCGCCACCTGTGCCAGCGCCTTGCTCATCTGCCGTCGAAAGGGGAATTGTGCGGCAAGCTTCATGATGAAGCTGCGTCACACTCTGTCTGGCCAGGATGCCCACTTTACGGCAAGTACCCGGCCCGGGCCATGTACAGCAGCGAAGAGCAAACCCGCCACGAAAACAAAGTGATCCACGAAGAAGCCGAATTCAGCTTGGTTACCGGCCCAACGTGCAGGACCATGGAAGGAGAATCCGAGGAAGACGACATAAACGGCTGCAGCGAGCGCTGCCGGGACAAACAGCGCACCGGTCAAGAAGGCAGTGGCAAGTAGCACTTCAAGGATCGCGGCGCACCAGGCCAAGAATAATGGGAACGGGAAGCCGGCGGCGGCGATATAGTCGGCAGTCGCGCCCATATCCATGAACTTGAACGAGACGGCCATCACGAAGACGACGGTGAAGATCAGGCGAGCGATGAGAATGGCAGCAGTCTGCCAAACTGATTGAGCATTTTCCACGATATTCCTCCAGGTTGACGCGGTTGATGCTCCAAGGACGGCCAACAGAAGGTGATTCCGACAAGGCGGATGGAAATTATTTGCCGGTGCTGATCTCCAGCAGCATGAAGCAAGCAGTCGAAAGCGCTCGTCCTAAGCCTAGAACCTTACGTCCCTCCACCAACCGGAATTGAACCTCGGCAGGGGCCGAATTGCACAAAGCATTGTGTCGCCCCCAAATCAGCCCCGTTTACCCTTATGTACCCTCCGCAATCCTCCATCGCCTTGTGATGAAGTCCATAGGGTTGCTCATATCCCGATACTAAACGGAAGCTTATAATTGCTTTACTTCCGTTATTGCTATTTCTCCTTCGTGGGTGGCAGTGACGGTTTCGAGGCCGAAAACGAAAAGCAGATCGTTAAACCTCGTTCTTCGACATCACCAGCCCCACGAGCGTGCTCTTAGAAGCCCGTCTCGACGATCATACCGCGATTGCCGTCCGCATCGATATCGCCGCCGCAGTTCGACTGCGAATCTCTCCCTATCACCGCTGACCTGCGACGGCTCGGATTTGGCCTCGGCACCGAATCCCGGAACGAGACGCAGCCGATGGTCGCCGAACCTGCAGAAAATTACACTGACGCGGCCGATCGAACGCCGCCGGCTCCGGACTGACGGCCCAATTGCCGGAAAGACCTCATTGGTGGAAATCGGGCTTATCATTCACGTCGTCGCGAGCGGAGCCGATCGTCTACCGCCTTTGGATGAAGCGACGGACTACCTCGATCGAATACTCGACGATCCGATGCCGCCCAGACGCCGGTCACAGCCGACCCGAGCCGACGGCCCTCGCGTCCCCGTCCCTATTTGAAGTGATCCAGCAATCTCAATATCGCATACAGGTCGCGACCAATGGGTCCGTGCCAACGGATACCCCGCGCCTCACACCAAATCGAAATTTCCTCCACCAAACAGACATGCTGGCATCGGCGCAACATGAACCTCGTTGCAACACCGTCTTCGTCGCGCCGATGGAAACGGATGGGCATTGGCATTCTCTGCCATTGCCCATCGATCCCCCTGGAAGCTCACAAGCCGTCGGCGTCGATGATTGCCTGCGCGAAGGCCTGCGGCGCTTCCTGCGGCAGATTGTGACCGATGCCGCCGTCGATCGTCCGGTGTGCATACTTGTCGGAAAACTTGCCGCGATAGGATACGGGATCCAGGTGCGGCGCGCCGTTGGCATCACCTTCCAGGGTGATTGTAGGCGCACTGATCACCGGGGCCATTGCCAGGCACTTCTCCAGATCATCATATTGCGGCTCGCCCTTCACCAGCCCCAGCCGCCAGCGGTAATTGTCGATGACGACGGCGACGTGATCCGGATTATCGAAGGCCCCGGCACTGCGATCAAATTGCGCATCATCGAAGCTCCACTTCGGAGAGGCAATCTGCCGGATCAGCTTGGCAAAATCGCGCCGGTATTTGTCGTAGCCCTCCTGCCGCGCTCGGTGGCGAAATAATACTGGTACCACCATTGAAGCTCGGCCGTCGGTGGCAGCGGCATCCTGTTGGCTTCCTGACTGCCGATCAGATAGCCGCTGATGGAGACCGGCGCCTTGCAACGCTCGGGCCAGAGCGCCGTCAGAATAATGGCCGTGCGCGCACCCCAGTCAAAGCCGCCGAGGATCGCCTTCGGAATTTTCAGCGCATCCATCAAAGCGAGGATATCGACAGCCACGACCGACTGCCGACCGTTGCGCGCAGTCTCGCTGGATAGGAAGCGCGTCGTCCCGTAGCCACGCAGATAAGGAAGGATCACGCGGCAGCCTCGCAATGCGAGCAGCGGAACAACATCGACGAAGCTGTAGACGTCATAGGGCCAGCCATGCAAATGACCGGAGCGCCATCGGCCGGACCGGCCTCGGCATATCCGACAGTCAACACACCGGCGTCAATCTTCCTCAAAGAAGCGAACAGCGGGCCACCTCCGGATTTGACCGCCGGCTTTGTCTCATTGGACTGCGCCACGGCAGAGCCGGACATAGCCAATTGATTGGCAGTGAGTGCGACGGCGACGGCGCCAAAGAAGTGGCGGCGAGGGCGGTTGATGTCTTCGGACATTGATCTTTCTCCAACAAGCATGACGCTGCTTGGCGGGAAGACTTCCCCGCACTTTCGCCGTGCGTCCCGATCGGACAGTTTTAAATGGCAATGCAAGTCTCAAGCGCAGATACAATAAAGTGCAAGCGATCCTTCAACTGCGATTCACGAGTCGAAGATCAATCCCGCAACACAGACATTGACCACCAGAAAATTGAGGGCAGTGACGATCAAGGAAAACGGAAGGGCATCACGATATCGACAGATCGGGCCTGACGGAACATGAGATGGCACCGCAAAGCCATTTCGCAACAACCACTCGCATGACTTAAAAGGGAACGGACGCCACGACCGTCATTTGCGCTCCGGTCGCCGAAGATGCCAATATCGGCCAGCGTTCCCCGCGGGGAACTCGTTTTCGAAGACGCATAATTGACAGCGACAGACCAAAAGTTCCCCGCGGGGAACGCCATTTTCGACCCGGTTGCCCCGAATCACAGAATCGGAGTACTTCTTATCTACGGAAAATGCCGGTAGTACCGCCATTCCGCGTAAATAAAGAAACCAGTCACAAAAACCCAACCATAAAGGTGCTTAGTAACGTGGCCAAGAATGGGAGAAAACCATGACCCGACATCTGAGCAGCCTCGCCTTCATGCAGACATTCTCTGCGAAGCTGGATACCGCATTGGGCAATCTTAGCGTAGCCCAGTTTCCTCCGCATGCCCGTCGCACCATGCGCAAGTTCACCTCCCCCGAGGTTGCCGCACTGCTTAACGTCACCGAGGCCTATATCAGGCAGGTTTCACTGAAAGAGCAAGGGCCGACGCCGGAGGTCGCCAACGGACGGCGCCTCTATACACTCGAGCAGATCCTCGAGTTGCGCATGCATCTGGCGCAGAACGGTCGCAAGAAATGGATGAACCCACGCAGGGTAGGCGAGGAGCAATGCCAGATCCTGGCAATCACCAATTTCAAGGGCGGCTCCAGCAAGACCTCCACCACTATCCATCTCGGCCATTACCTGGCCTTGAGAGGGTATCGCGTGCTGGCCGTCGACCTCGATCCCCAGGCATCGCTGACCAGCCTGCATGGCAGTCTGCCGGATTTCGATTATCGTGACGGCGATACGCTTTATTCCGCCATCCGCTTCGAGGATCCGATCCCCACCGAGCAGGTCATTCATCAGACTCACATCGCCGGCTTCGACGTCATCTGCGCCGGCCTGGAATTGACGGAGTTCGAAACCGCCGTTGCGCTGGAAATGCGCAAGTCTGGCGGCACAAGCTTCCTCTTGCGCGTCTCGCAGGCCCTGGAGCAAGTGGCTGACCGTTACGACATCATCCTAATGGATTCGGCACCGTCGCTGAACTTCCTCACCCTGTCGTCGCTGACCGCGGCGACCGGCGTCCTGATACCGGTTCCGGCACATATGCTCGATGTGGATTCTACGGCGAAGTTCCTGGAACTCGCCGGATCCTACATGCAGATCCTCGAACAGGTCGGCACGTCGGCACAGTGGGATTTCGCCAAGTTCCTGATCACCAAGTTCGAACCGAACGACCATCCGCAGGCCAATATGACGGCACTGATGCGGCAGGTCTTCGGCGAAGACCTTTTGCTTAACTCCGTAATCAAATCGACCGCTGTTGCCGATGCCCTGACCTGGAAACAAAGTCTTTACGAGGTGCAGCGGTCGAGATTTTCCGCGCCCAAAACCTATGACAGGGCGATCGAATCGATCAATGCGGCAAATGCCGAAATCGAAGAGCTTCTTTCGAGAGCATGGGGACGCGAATGAGCAGGAAAGATTCCAAGGGCATGTTTGCCAATGTCCTGGTCGGTCTCGGCCAGGAGACCCCGTCCGTGCCCACCGCAACCACATCGCCGTCGCCGCATCTTCTGAAGGTCGCCGCCGGCGTTCGGCAATTGCAGGAGCGTGGCGAGCTTGCCGACAAGCTGCTGCAGGGTGCCGATCACATTATCCAGCTCGAGGTGGACGCGGTCTTGCCGTCATCCATCCGGGATCGGTTTGACGGAGCCTATGACGCCGACAGGCTGCAGGATCTCGTCCAGTCCATGCGTGAACACGGGCAAACGACGCCTGGTCTCGTTCGGCCCATGCCGGGCGAGGGCGGCCGGTTTCAGATTGTCTTCGGGCGCCGCCGCCTTGCCGCTGCAAAGCTTCTGGGCATCAAGTTCCGCGCCATCGTCCGCGATCTCACCGACGAACAGGCAATCGTCATCCAGGGTGAGGAAAACGCCAATCGCGACGACCTGTCTTTCATTGAGAAATGCGTTTTCGCTCTCAGCCAGGAAGAGGCGGGCTTCAAGCGCGAAGTGATCTGCTCATCGCTCGCTACCGGCAAGTCGCACGTTTCCGAAATGCTGCAGATCGCCAAGGTTTTCCCGAAGGCGGTTCTGACACGCATTGGTGCTGCTCCCGAGACCGGCCGCCGGCGCTGGGCACAACTGGCCGAACGCTGGAGCGCCAATGCCAAAGCCCAAGCGGTCACGGACCAGCTACTGGAAGAGCTGACGGTTCAGTCGCTGTCCAGCGACGACAGGTTCGCGGCTGTGTTGAATGCCGTTTCCAAGGCCGAGAATGCCCCCGCAGCCCCTGCGGATCGCGCCCAGGAGGTCGTTTCCAAGGGAATGACCCTTGCTGTCGTAAACTACGCCAAGGCGGGAACCAAGCTTACCTTCACGAAGGCCGTCCCGGACGATTTCGTGAACTACCTGCTGCGTCGAATGGAGGGATTGCACGAGGAATATCTCGATCAATCTCCACAGATCGCGCAGAACAAGACCAAGCTGTAACAGGAGACTGAATAGCAAAAGAAAAAGGCCCCCGAACGTTGCCGTAGCGGAAGCCCTTCTCAGTATGTAGCAATACGAGAATCACATTTCCGCGAATCATAGTCAAGAGTCTTTGGCACCGTTTTTGGTGAGCGGCTTTCTTTTGCCTGTTGAAAGGTGAAGGAAATGGAGATGCATATCACGACGCCCTTTGGGCGGCGGTCGATGTCGCTTGCCTTGATGAGAAATCAGATCAAGGCAACGGCCATCAGACAAGGCAAAACTGTCGATAAATGGCGGGTGTTTCGCGATGTCTGCGAAGCAAGGCCCCTGCTGAACATTTCGGATCGCACGCTGGCGGTATTGAATGCTCTTCTGACCTTCTATCCCGAGAAGGAACTCAGCGAAGACGCTGGACTGGTGGTTTTCCCATCCAACAACCAGCTCACCGTCCGCGCCCACGGCATTACCGGAACGACGCTACGGCGGCATCTGGCTGCCTTGGTCGAGGCTGGCCTGATCCTTCGCAAGGATAGCCCAAACGGCAAGCGTTTCGCCCGCAAGGATGGGACAGGGGCTGTCGAGGACGCCTATGGCTTCAATCTGGCACCATTGCTTGCCCGTTCCGAGGAGCTTGCGGATCTGGCGCAGCAGATTGCCGTCGAGAAAAAACATCTCCGACAGGCCAAGGAACAGCTCACCATTTGCCGCCGCGATGTTCGCAAGCTAATTGCCGCCGCGATCGAAGAAGGCGTTCCCGGTGACTGGCAGTCGATCGAGAGACATTATCACAGCCTGATCAACACCCTGCCACGCACGCCAACGGCCGTGGATATCGCTCCCATCGCCGAAGAGATGGAAATGCTGCGTAATGAGATCATCAACCTTCTGGAAACACAGCTGATTTCCGAAAAATCAGTTGCCAATGATGTTCAAAATGACCGGCATATACAGAATTCAAATACCGAATCCCAACTGGAATCTGAAGCCAGCCCTCAGACAGCAACATCCGTAAAACCAGAGCCGGCGGAGCAAATCGGCAAGCTCTCACTACAACCGATCAACGCGTTTCCCTTGACCACCGTGCTGCGAGCTTGCCCAGAGATCGCCAATTACGGCCCTTCCGGCACGATTGGCAGTTGGCGAGAGCTGATGACGGCTGCCGTCGTCGTTCGAACCATGCTCGGTGTCACATCCAGCGCTTATCAGGATGCTTGCGATACCATGGGGCCGGAAAGCACGGCTATCATCATGGCATGCCTCCTCGAAAAAGCGCAGCACATCAGCTCAGCCGGCGGTTACCTACGCAATCTCACCTCAAGGGCGCGTAGAGGCGAGTTTTCCCTGGGGCCGATGCTGATGGCGCAGATGCGGGGTCGTGACGCCGAGGCAAGGAAGGCATCCTGATGATCATCACCGAAGAGATCAAAGATTGCGGTGAAGCCAATCTGGTGCCTTCCATTCGCCTCCACGAAGGTCATCGGCCGCTCGTCGAAACAGGGATATCGATACATATGGGGCGGCTTGTCTCTCGGAGAATAAGCGTAATCAAGCTCAAAAACCTGTCACGGCGGATACCAGATGCCAGCCAATGACGATGGGTGCATCATTTTAATCGTAGCCATAGTGGAAATTAGCGCCGTTTTTGCTTCCGCTCAGAAAACTTATAGCGGAACTTCAAATAGTTAGCAGCTGGTGTTTTTCGAAAACAAAGGCGAAAAGGAAGTAAATATCTGATCCAAATCTACCCAAATTCGGCTCCAGATGCAAGGCGCCCGCAATATTCGATGAAAACCCGATCGACCCCACAGCTTCGAATGAGAAAAATATTCCTATAAATTCTATAGAAATAGACGTTCCGGCTTTCACGCCCCTGCGCAGATGCCCATAGGGTATTCGCAAAGTGTTGATGGCTACGGCCAGGAAGAGGGGATGAATATGGGCGTGTTTCGTTCAGTGATGATTGGTGTTGTCACGACTTTGGGTTTCGGAATGGCTTCGGCCCAGGCGGCGGATCTTTCGGAAATCAGGATTGACTGGGCGACCTACAACCCTGTCGGGCTTCTCCTGAAAAAGGAAGGCCTGCTCGAAAAGGAGTTCGCCAAGGACAATATCAGCATCCGCTGGGTGCAGTCCGCGGGCTCGAACAAGGCGCTGGAGTTCCTGAATGCCGGCTCGATCGATTTCGGTTCGACCGCAGGTGCCGCGGCATTGATCGCGCGCGTCAACGGCAACCCGATCAAATCGATCTATGTCTTTTCGCGCCCTGAATGGACCGCCCTGGTCACCCGGGCCGATAGCCCGATTTCCGCTGTTCAGGATCTCAAGGGCAAGACGATCGCGGTGACCCGTGGGACCGATCCGCACATCTTTCTTGTCCGTGCCCTGGCGGATGCCGGGCTGAAGCAAACGGATGTGAAGCTGGTTCTCTTGCAGCATGCCGACGGCAAGCTCGCGCTTCTGCGTGGCGATGTCGACGCATGGGCCGGTCTCGATCCGCTGATGGCGGCCGCCGAAGTGGAGGACAAGGCGAAGCTCTTCTACCGCAAGCCGGAAAACAACACATGGGGCGTGCTCAACACCACCGAGACCTTTGCTACCCAACATCCAGACATCGCCAAGCGCGTCATTGCTGTCTACGAACAGGCACGGGCCGACGCGATCGCCAACCCCGCCGCATTGAAGGCGGCGCTGGTGGAGGCTGCCAAGTTGCCGGACGACGTGATCGCCAAGCAGCTCGAACGCACGGACATCTCCCAGTCGACGATCGGCGATCTGCAGCGCGACACGATCTCGAAGGCGGGCCTTGCCTTGCAGAGTGCCGGTGTCCTTCCCGCTGATGTCGATATCCAGAAAGTCACGAACGAACTGATCGACGACCGCTTCGCCGTCGGTAAAACGCAGTAAAGACCGAAGGCATCGCCATGGCGGACCTGGCCGAGACCGGCATCGACACGGAAACAAAGGCGTCGCGTTCAATCGCGACGTCTGCGTTTTATGGAATAGGCGGCAAGGTGACGGTCGCCATCATCCTGCCGGCCCTCGGGTTGCTGTTTTGGGAAATCGCGGTTGCGGCCGGATGGTTTTCCGGCCGGCTCATGCCGCCGCCGTCGAGGGTTGCGGTAACCCTGTGGGCGCTTTCGAAGTCCGGCGAGCTGTTCACTCATATAGGCATCACCACCGTCAGGGTGTTCTTCGGATTTATCATCGGCGCCGTGACCGCCACCATTGCCGGTGCCGTGGTCGGATATTTCGGGCTAGCGCGCCGACTGATCGATCCATCGCTGCAGGCGCTTCGCTCCATTCCGTCGATCGCCTGGGTGCCGTTGTTCATTCTCTGGTTCGGGATCTTCGAAGCGTCGAAAGTGGCGCTGATCGCCGTCGGCGTCTTCTTTCCGGTCTATCTCGGCGTGTCGGGGGCTATCTTGTCGGTCGACCGCAAGATCGTCGAGGTCGGGCGGATTTTCCGGCTCTCCGGTCTTGCGCTGGTGCGCCGCGTCATGCTGCCTGCGGTCTTTCCCGCTTATGTGACCGCCTTGCGATCCGGTCTTGGTCTCGGCTGGATGTTCGTCGTCGCCGCCGAATTCATGGGGGCCTCGGAGGGGCTGGGCTATCTTCTCGTCGATGGTCAGCAGATGGGCAAGCCCGACCAGATCATGGCTGCCATCATCACCTTCGCGGTCATCGGCAAGTTGACGGACAGCCTGCTCCTGGCAGTGACGTCACCCTTCCTGACATGGCAGGACAGCTACAGGCGGGAGGGGTGAGCCAATGCTGACGGTGCGACATCTGGGAAAGACCTATGCAAATGGCGTACGCGCGCTCGAAGGTTTCTCGCTCGACCTGGCGCCTGGCGAGATCGTCGCCGTCATCGGCGGATCGGGCTGTGGCAAGAGCACGCTGCTGCGCTTGATCAGCGGTCTCGAAACGCCAACGCGCGGAACGGTCGAGCTGAACGGCGAGCCGGTTACCAAGCCACATCCGCTGATCAATCTCATTTTTCAGGAGCCCCGCCTTCTGCCCTGGCTGAGCGTTGCCAATAATGTCGGCTTCGGACTTGCCGAACTCGAGGGCGATGACCGCCGTCACCGGGTCGAGGCCGCCTTGAAAAAAGTCGGCCTTGGGGAACTCGGTCAGCGCTGGCCGAAGGAACTGTCTGGCGGCCAGGCCCAGAGGGTGGCGATCGCCCGTGCGCTGGTCACCCAGCCGGAGGTGCTGCTTCTGGATGAGCCATTCTCGGCTCTGGATGCCTTTACGCGTGCTGATCTGCAGGATCACCTGCTCGACATATGGTCCGAGACGCGTCCCACACTCATTCTCGTAACGCATGATATCGACGAGGCCCTTGTTCTCGCCGACCGGATCATCGTCATGCGGCCATGGCCGGGGCGTATTCTCGATGAGATCAAGGTCGACCTGCCAAGGAAACGCGATCGTGCGTCGGAAGCTTTCGAGGTTGCGAAGAGACGGCTGCTTCTGTCGCTCAATGCTTCGCTGCAGCCGTCTTAAGACACTCTCTACCTCGATCTAGGGTTCAAGCGCCTCGCGATCCGGTGAGATGCGAAGCATCAGCCGCATGGCAAGCAGGATCGCGCATAGCACTGTGATGACAGAGCAGCCCAACCACAATGACATCGGGCTGAATTGAACATAGATGAATGTGCCAATGGCCGGTGCCACGATGCCGGCAGCGGCCTGAGCCGTGCGGTAGAAACTCATATAGGCGCCGCTTTTGCCGCCGCTGCGGGCGGCTTGTCCCATCACCATGGCCATGATGGCGGGATAGAACATCAGCTGCCCTGATGTCAGCAGCAGGTAGAGAATGACCAGAGCGGCCACGCTCCCGCCGAGAGGCAACGCCCCGAAGCTGACCGCCACGATCATCATCCCGATAAGCACCACGGTCATGTGGTTTCTCGATTTGGCCCAGCGACTCACCGGCAATATGGCTGCTGCGAAAACGAAATGCCCCAACGTCAGCAGGTTTCCGTATTCCTCCGGCGTCATGCCGTAATAGGACGTCACGAAAAGAGGCAGGGTGGAAGAGGTCTGACGCCCCACCATCTCGAGCACGCAGGCCGCCAAGCACAGGAGGATGAATTCCATATTCCTATAGGGCCGTCCCGCAGGTTTCGATACATCCGCCTTCGCTGCGGAAGCGGCATGATGCGGTGCCGATCTGTCCAAGAAAACAAAGACGGCAATGGCCGCGACGACAGACGTCAAGCCGTCGATGAAGAATATCAAGCTTGGTTGACGCGCATATAAATGTCCCGCCATCGCCGCGGCCATGCCGGCACCGACGTTGATTGCCACGACGTAGATCGCATAGGCCTGCGAGCGCTCGTCTTCCGGGCACAGGCGAACCACACAAGCATCATAGGCTGGCCGAAATGCACCATTTGCAACTGCCATGATCGCGACAGCTGCACCGATCGACATGCTATCGCCGAGGGCAGGTATGAGAAACAGGGTGGCGGCACCGGCGAGAAAGCTCAGGATCAGGACGTTCTCTGAGCCCATCCGATCGCTGGCATGACCTCCGGCCCATGCGCCGAAGATGCTGCCGAGTCCAAAAACGGTGAGGATGATCCCCGCTGTCTCAATGGACAGCCCGACAGCGCTCGTCAGGTAGAGCACCAGAAATGGTGTCACCATGAAGCCGAGGAAATTCACAAAGGCGATGGCGGCCAGCAGCCACAATTGTCGGGGGAGCTTCGGTATCATGCGTCTCCAAACAGTGCCGCCGGCACGATGGCTTGGCGAAAGCGTCGAGCCCATCGCCGGCCGGCTCTTCTCGTCGATGTCGTGATCCGCCGGGCACAAGGGATCACGGCTAAAGGCAGGGGGGAGAATGCCGCACAAGCTATCGCATTGGCCATCCCCCATTCATGGGGAATTTAAACCTGATCAGCTCTCTTCGAGGGAACGGAAATCAGCCGCCGCAATGCTGGGCTGAACCTCTTCCCGAATTCCAGCTCCGTCGATCTCAAACGAGAGGAGGTCGCCCCGCAGAGAGCGGCGGCCGCTCCAATCACCGATGGCGTATCAACCACAGGTTCGGGCAAGCCAAATTAACTACGATGCTCTTTGCCGGGCGGTGAATTTCAAGACCGTTAGTTCTTTCAGAGTCCGGCCAAACGGGCGGCGCCAGCCTTCGAGGTGCTGGACTTTTTTGTATTAGCTAACGCAAGAGTTCTCACATATGACTTCGATCGTTTCCTCCCTGAGCACCAGTCAGATCAGGTCGCTTTCCACAGCAGCGGTTGCGGCTTGGACGACGGAAGACGTGGCGTCGCTTTCCACAAAACAGATCAATGTGCTTTCGTCAGCTCAGATCGCTGCGTTGGACACGGAAGATGTCGAAGTCCTCAGCACCCAGCAGCTAAGCGCCATTTCACAAACCGCCATCGTTGGCTTGACCATGGATCAATTGGCGGTTCTGACGGCGTCTGACATCGAAAGCCTGAGCTCGCTGCAGATTGCGGCGATCACCACCACGCAGATCAGCGCCCTGACGACGGATCAGGCGGAAGCCTTGAGCTCGTCGCAAGTCGCGGCGCTCAGTTCATCGCAACTCGCGGCTTTAAGCGCGGCTGATATAGCCACCTTCTCGACCGGCGATATGGCGGCAATCACCAATAAGGCGGTATCAGGTCTATCCACGGCCTCTATCGCAACCCTCTCGACGGCGCAGATTGCTTCGTTGAGCACGTCCAGCATTGCGGGCCTGACCACCACCCAGGTCGCCGCCTTGAGCACGGCGCAGATTGCCGCATTGACGACGGCCCAGGTCGCCGCTCTTAAGACAGCGCAACTCGCGGTCATGGACACGAAAGGCATCACAGCGCTTTCCACCGCGCAGATTGCCGCTCTCAGCACCACTGCGGTCGCGAGCTTGACGACCAGTCAGATCAATGCCCTGAGCACGGCGCAGGCAGAAGCCTTGTCCTCCTCGCAGGTAAAGGTGTTGAGCTCAACCCAGATTGCCGTTCTGGGAGCCGACGATATCGCCACCTTCTCGACCGATGATATCGCGGCGATCACCAGCAAAGCCATAGCGGGCTTGGGCACGGGCCCTCTGGCAGCTCTCTCGACCGAGCAGGTTGCGGCCCTGAACACGAGCGCCATTGCTGGCCTCTCGACCGGCCAGATCACGACCCTGAGCACGGCGCAGGTTGCTGCCTTGACGACGACCCAGCTCGGTGCCCTCAAGGCATCGCAGATCGCAGTCATGGGCACGAGCGATATCACGGTGCTTTCCACCGCGCAGATCGCGGCTCTCAGCAAGACCGCAATCGCCGGTCTGACGACCAGCCAGATCGTCACTTTGAGCACCGAGCAGGTTGCTGCCCTGACGACGACCCAGCTCGGCGCTCTCAAGGCATCGCAGGTCGCGGTCATGGGCACGAGCGATATCGCGGCGCTGTCCACCGCGCAGGTTGCAGCCCTCGGCACGAGCGCCATCACCGGCCTGACGACCAGTCAGATCGATGCCTTGAGCACGGCGCAGGCCGAGGCCCTGACGACGATCCAGGTAGCAGTGCTGAGCTCGACCCAGATTGCGGCGCTGGGGACGGATGACATCGCCACCTTCTCGACGGCCGATATCGCGGCAATCACCAGCAAGGCCATAGCGGGCTTGGGTACGACCGCTATCGCAGCCCTCTCGACGGATCAGATTGCCGCCCTGAGCAAGGCCGGCATTGCGGGTCTGACGACCGATCAGATTGCGACCTTGAGCACGGCGCAGGCCGAGGCATTGAAGACGACCCAGATCGTCGTACTGAGTTCCAAACAGGTTGCTGTTCTGGGAACGGATATTGTCTCATCTTTTTCCACCGCGCAGGTTGCCGCTCTGAGCACCGTCGGCATTACCGGCCTGACCACCGACCAGATCGCGGCCCTCAGTACCACGCAGGCCGAAGCCTTGTCCTCCTTGCAGGTGAAGGCGCTGACTTCGACCCAGATTGCTGTTCTGGGAGCCGATGATATCGCCACCTTCTCGACCGCCGACATGGCGGCGATCACCAGCAAAGCCATATCCGGCTTGAGCACGGCCGCCATCGCAACCCTCACGACGGATCAGATTGCCGCCCTGAACACGAGCACGGTTGCCGGCCTGACGACGGCCCAGATCGCCGCCCTCTCGACGGATCAGGTAAGCGCCCTGAACACGCGTATCGTCGCTGGCCTGACGACGACCCAGGTCGTCGCTTTGAGCACGGCGCAGGTTGCCGCTTTGACGACGACCCAGCTCGGCGCTCTCAAGGCATCGCAAGTCGCGGTGATGGAGACGAACGATATCGCGGTGCTTTCCACCGTGCAGATCGCAGCCCTGGGCACAAACGCGATCGCAGGCCTGACGACCAGCCAGATCGATGCCCTGACCACGGCACAGGCCGAGGCCTTGACGACGGCACAGGTGAAAGTGCTGAGCTCGACCCAGATTGCCGCGCTCGGGACGGATGACATCGCCACCTTCTCGACCGATGATATCGCGGTGATCACCAGCAAGGCCATGTCTGGTTTGAGCGCCAACCAGATCGCAGCCCTGTCGACAGGTCAGATTGCGGTCTTGAGCACCAGCGCGATCGCGGGTCTGACGACTAGCCAGATCGCAGCCCTGACAACCGGCCAAGCGGCGGCCTTGACGACGACCCAGGTGGCAGTGCTCAGCTCTGCGCAGTTTTCCGCGCTCGGGACGGATGACATCGCCACCTTCTCGACCGCCGATATCGCGGCGATCACCAGCAAAGCCATATCGGGCTTGAGCACGGGCCTTATAACAGAACTTTCGACCGCGCAGATCGCGGCCCTGAGCACGAGCGCCATCACGGGCCTGACGACCGGTCAGATCGCGACGCTGAGCAGCAGTCAGCTTGCTGCCTTGAACACCGCAAAAGTCGCGGTGCTGAGTTCAACGCAGGTCGCGGCCCTCGGCACGAATGTTGTCGCATCCCTGTCCACCGCACAGGTCGCTGCCCTCAGCACTTCGGGTATTACCGGCCTGACCACCGACCAGGTTGCCGCCCTGAAAACAACGCAAGTTGAAGCCCTGACGACGATCCAGGCCGCTGCGCTGAGTTCAACGCAGCTTTCCGCGCTCGGGACGGATGACATCGCTACCTTCTCGACCGCTGATATCGCCGCGATCACCGGTAAGGCCATTGCGGGCCTCAGCACGGCTGTCATCGCAGCTCTTTCGACCGGGCAGATCGCAGCCCTGAGCTCGGCCGGCGTCGTCGGTCTGACCACCGACCAGATCTCCTCGCTGAGCACCACGCAAATTGCGGCCTTGACCACCGCTCGCGTAGGGGTGCTGCGCGCAGCGCAGGTCGCCGCCCTGGAAACGGAGGCCGTTGCATCCCTTTCCACCGCGCAGATCGCGGCCTTGAGCACGGCCGGCATCACGGGTCTGACCACCGACCAGATCGATACCCTGAGCACGGCGCAGGCCGAGGCCTTGACGACGGCTCAGGTCGCAGCGCTGAGCTCGACCCAGATTGCCGCTCTGGAGACGGATGACATCGCCACCTTCTCGACCGATGATATCGCGGCGATCACCAGCAAGGCCATGCCAGGCCTGAGTACGGCGATCATTGCCGCTCTCTCCGCGGATCAGCTCGCGGCCCTCGGCACGACCGGCATCGCAGGCCTGACCACAACGCAGATCGACGCCCTCAGCAGCGGGCAAATTGCGACCCTGCTCACGAAGCAGATCGCTGTCCTGAGTTCAACGCAAGTCGCGGCCCTCGGCACGGATATTATCGCGTCTCTTTCCACCGTGCAGATTGCGGCCTTGAGTGCGTCCAGTGTCGCGGGTCTGACGACCAGCCAGATCGCAGCCCTCAGCACAGCGCAAGCCGAGTCCCTGACGACGGCCCAGGTCGCGGCGCTGAGTTCGACCCAGATCAATGCCCTGGGTGCCGATGACATTGCCACCTTCTCGACCGCCGATATCGCGGCGATCACCAGCAAGGCCATGTCGGGTCTGAGCACGGCCGTTATTGCGGCTCTCTCGACGGATCAGATCGCCGCCTTGAGTGCCTCCGGCGTTGCGGGTCTGACGACAAGCCAGATCGCAGCCCTCAGCACGGCGCAAATCGCCGCCGTGACCACCGCGCGGGTTGCCGCTCTGAGTTCGACGCAGATTGCTGTCTTGAGCACAGCCGTTATCGCAGCCCTCAGCACCGCGCAGGTCGCTGCTCTCAGTGCATCCGGCATCGCCGGCCTGACCACCGACCAGATCGCCGCCCTGAGCACCGCGCAGGCGGAAGCCTTGACGACGACCCAGGTCGCCGCGCTGAGCTCAACCCAGATTGCCGCTCTGGAGACAGACGATCTGGCGACCTTCTCGACCAAGGACATCGCGGCCATCAGCTCAAGCGCCATATCGGGATTGTCCACCGCCACTATAGCGACCCTATCGACGGATCAAATCGCGGCCTTGAGCACGGCCGGCATTTCAGGCCTCTCGACCGAGCAGATCAATGCCTTGAGCACAGGTCAAGTCGACGCCTTGCTGACCAAGCAGGTTGCGGCGTTGAGTTCGACGCAGGTCGCGGCCCTGAGTACGAGCCTTCTCGCCTCCCTTTCGACTGCGCAGATCGCGGCCCTGAGCACGTCCGGCATCACCGGCCTTTCCACCAAACAGATCGCCGCTCTAAGCACCGCACAGGCAGAGGCATTGACGACCACTCAGGTTGGAACTCTCAGTTCCAAACAGGTTGGAGCTTTGAGCGCGGAGGACATAGCGACCTTCTCGACCAAGGACATCGCGGCCATCGGCTCGAGCGTCATATCGGGACTATCCACTGCCGTCGTAGCAAGCCTCTCGACCGCGCAGATCGCGGCCCTGAGCACGTCTGGCATTTCGGGCCTTTCGACCGCGCAGATCGTGGCTCTAAGCACCGGCCAGCTGGAGGCCTTGACCACCGCGCAGATCGCGGCCCTCAACTCTACGCAGCTCGCGGCGCTGGATACGGAAGACATAGCGACCTTCTCGACCAAGGACATCGCGGCGATCGGTTCGAGTGCCATATCGGGATTGTCCACGGCGGTCGTAGCAGCCCTCTCGACTGCGCAGATCGCAGCCCTGAGCACGTCCGGCGTTGCCGGCCTTTCCACCAAGCAGATCGTCGCCCTGAGCACCGCACAGGCAGAGGCATTGACGACTATCCAGGTCGGGGCACTCAATTCCACGCAGCTTGCGGCGCTGGATACGGACGACATAGCCACGTTTTCCACCGCCGATATCGCGGCGATCGGCTCAAGCGCCGTGTCGGGATTGTCGACAGCTGTCATAGCTGCTCTCTCGACCGGGCAGATCGCGGCCTTGAGCACGGCTGGCGTTGCCGGTCTTTCCACCAAACAGATTGCAGCCCTGACCACCAGCCAGGTCGACGCCTTGCTGACGAGACAGGTTGCGGTCCTTGGTTCGACGCAAGTCGCCGCCCTGAACACCGCTGTTGTCGGGTCCCTCACCACCGCGCAGATCGCCGCGCTCAGCACCTCCGGTATTGCGGGCCTGACCACCGCGCAGATCGCTACCCTGAGCACAGCTCAGGCCGCGACCCTCTCGACGGCCCAGATCGGCGCGCTTGGTTCCAAGCAGGTTGCGGCCCTGACGACCGCCGACATCGCGACCCTCTCGACCGCGCAGATCGCCGCGCTCAGCACCTCCGGTATTGCGGGCCTGACCACCGCGCAGATCGTTACCCTGAGCACCGATCAGGCCGAGGCCCTGACGACGACGCAGGTTGCGGTACTGAGCTCGACCCAGATTGCGGCCCTGGGGGCGGACCAACTCGAGACCTTCTCGACCGCCGATATCGCGGCGATCAGTTCGAGCGCCATAACGGGATTGTCTACGGATACGCTGGCGGCCTTTTCGACGGCGCAGATCGCGGCACTGGGCACGGCCGGCATCGCGGGCCTTTCCACGACCCAGATCGCGGTTCTCAGCACCGGCCAGCTTGAAGCCTTGACGACCGCCCAGGTCGGCGCGCTCGCTTCCAAGCAGATAGCCACCTTGACGACCGCCGACATCGCGGCTCTGTCGACCACGCAGATCGCGGCCCTAAGCACGGCCGGCATCGCCGGTCTCACGACGGATCAGATTGCCGCCTTGAGCACTGACCAGGCCGAAGCGCTGACGACGCCCCAGGTCGCGGTGCTGAGCTCGACGCAGATCGCGGCCCTGGGGACGGGCCAACTCGAGACCTTCTCGACCGCCGACATCGCGGCGATCAGTTCGACTGCCATACAGGGACTGTCGACGGGCACGATAGCAGCGCTTTCGACGGACCAGATCGCGGTACTGGGAACGGCCGGCATCGCGGGCCTGACCACCGACCAGATTGCTGCCTTGAGCACCGACCAGCTCGAAGCCTTGACGACTGCCCAGATTGCGGCGCTTGGTTCCAAGCAGATTGCCGTCCTGAGTACCGCCGGTATTGCGGGCCTGTCGACCGCACAGATAGCGGCCCTGAGCACCTCGGGGATCGCGGGCCTGACCACCGACCAGATCGTCGCATTGAGCACCAACCAGGCCGAAGCCCTGACCCCAACCCAGGTCGGCGCGCTCAGTTCCAAGCAGATTGTGGCCTTTGGGGCAGACGATCTCGACACCTTCTCGACCGCCGATATCGCGGCGATCAGTTCGACTGCCATATCGGGATTGTCCACGGAGACGGTAGCCGGTCTATCGACCTTGCAGATTGCCGCCCTGGGCACGGCCGGCATTGCAGGTCTCACCACCGCGCAGATCGCCGTATTGAGTTCCGACCAGATCGATGCCTTGACGACCGCGCAGATCGGCGCGCTCGGTTCCAAGCAGATTGCCGTCCTGACGACGGCCGAGGTCGTAGCGTTTTCGACCGCCGATATCGCAGCCATCAGTTCGAGCGCCATATCGGGACTGTCGACAGCCATCATAGCGGCCCTGTCGACCGTGCAGATTGCCGCCCTAAGCACGGCCGGCATTACGGGCCTCACCACCGCGCAGATTGCCGCCCTGAATACCGACAAGGTCGAGGCGCTGACGACGGCGCAGGTCGGTGCGCTCAGTTCCAAGCAGGTTGCAGCCCTGAGCGCCGCCGATATAGCGGCCCTGTCGACCGCGCAGGTTGCTGCCCTGAGCACCGCCGGTGTCGCTGGTCTGAGCAGCGCTCAGGTCGGCGCCCTGAGTATCGAACAGGTTGAAGCCCTTTCCACCACCCAGATTGCCGCCTTGACGTCGACCGGCGTCGCGGGCCTGACCACGGCCGACCTGGCGACGTTCTCGGCCGCCGATATCGCGGCGATAAGCTCGAGCGCCGTACAGGGATTGTCCACGGACTTCATTGCGTCGCTTTCCACGGCTGAAATCGCCGCCCTGGGTACGGCAAGTGTTGCGGGCCTCAGCAGCGCTCAGGTCAAGGCGTTGAGTATCGATCAGATCGAAGCGCTGTCCACCACGCAGATTGCCGCGCTGAGTTCTTCGGGCGCCGCGGGCCTGACAACGGAAGATCTGGGAACCTTCTCGACCGACGAACTCGTTGCCATCAGCTCGAATGCCATACCGGGATTGTCCACGGACTTTATCGTCGCCCTCTCGACCGCGCAGATCGCCATTTTAACGACGAGCCAGGTCGCTTCGCTGAGTTACAGCCAGGTGGCGGCCATGAGCACGGACCAGATCGCCGCCTTGTCGACGACGCAGGTCAATGCCCTGAACGCATTGCAGCTCGCCGCACTGGACACGGATGACGTTGCCCTGTTCTCGACCGATTATATCGTCGCCCTGAATTCCAGTGCGATTGCCGGATTGAGCACGAGGGTGATCGCCTCCCTGACGACGGAGCAGGCCGAGGCCTTGACCCCGAGCCAGGTCGCCGGGCTGACGTCGGCACAGGTGGCGGCATTGACCACCCAGGAGCTGGCAACTTTCTCGACCGCCGATATCGCGTCGTTCAGCTCAACCGGTTTGGCGGGATTGTCGACACAGGACATTGCGGGCCTGTCGAGCGAGCAATTGGGTGCTCTCATGAAATCGCAGATGGGATATCTGAGTTCGGACCAGATTGCCGCGGTCATTTCGGTTTATGTGGGGGCCTGATGTCCGCATCTGACCAGTCGCGGTCTCAACGAAGCCGGACGGCGTTTCCGAAACGAAGGGGGCGCCGTTCGACCTTAATCCGGGTCGCGCAGTTTTTCCCGCGCATCATCCCCGGTCACACGAAATCTGTTGATGGTTGGCAAGGTCCTGGCCGATTTCAACGGGTGGCGCGTGACATGCTTAGAGCAAGCTAGCACAGTTAATGACTGTGCGGCCATTTCGCAAATGGCAGCAACGCCGGCCGTTAGTTTGTGGGATGTCCATGGTCACCAATGAAGCATCAGCTGCAGCTCCTGTTCCGTCTCTTGCCGGAATTCTGGAGCTTGCGCGTACCCAGCGCTTTTCCTTCACGGATCTGTTCCAATTCGCCGAGGCTCGAAGCGCTGTTGGACAAAAGCTTGAGGCGGCGGAGGTCTATAAGGTCTGGATCGCGTTCAACGAGGGCCATCCTTTCCTGCACCTCGTCTATTTCAATTATTCGGTGACCCTCAGGCAGTTGGGCGATGTCGCGGGCTCCATACATGCGTTGCGGGCGTGTCTGAAACTCGATCCGCGCTTCGGGCCGGCGCACATCAATCTTGGACGGGCGCTGGAAGACAGCGGCATCGCCACGCAGGCAATCCTGCAATGGCGCAGCTTCGTGGAGCTGACCGCCGACAGCACGGCTGACCGGCTTGCACATCGCCTCCTCGCACTTCAGCACATCGGCCGCGTCATGGAAAATGCAGGTCTGCTGGAGGATGCGGAAACCAGCTTGTGGCAGGCGATGGAGCTGCGGCCCGACAAGACGGAGGCCGGGCAACATTGGAGCGCACTGCGCCAGCGTCAATGCAAGTGGCCGACGCTGGTCTCGTCGGACCATGTCTCCACCCGCCACCTGCTCGATGCCATGTCGCCGCTGACGCTCGCCTGCTTTTCCGACGATCCGTTGTTCCAGCTGGCCAAGGCCTACCGCTACAACAAATCTTTCGTCGGACGTCCCGATACCAGCGGTTTCACGCGCAAGGCGCCGAAACAGAAGACCGGAACCAACCAGCGTCTTCGCGTCGGCTATGTTTCCTCGGATCTGCGCGACCATGCGGTCGGCTTTGCGCTCAGGGAGGTGCTGGAGCTGCATGACAAGCGGAGCATCGAGATCTACGCCTATTATTGCGGCGATCCCGTGCAGGGCGATGCGACCCAGGCACGCATGAAAGCCGTGGTCGATTGCTGGCGCGATATCGGCGCGCTTAGCGATGTGGACGCCGCAAGGCAGATTGTCGATGACGACATCGATATTCTCGTCGACGTCAACGGCTATACCAAACATGCACGAACGAAGATCTTTGCCTATCGACCGGCACCGGTCGTGGTCAATTTCTGCGGCTATCCGGGTTCGATGGGCAGCCCGTTCCATCACTACATCATCGCGGACGAACACATCATCCCGCCTCAGAACGAGATCTATTATTCGGAAAAAGTGCTGCGGATCGCGTGCAATCAGCCGCTCGACCGCAAGCGGGTGATCGCCGAGAAGCCATCCCGCGCCGAAGCGGGGTTGCCGGAAGACGTTTTCGTCTATGCCTGCTTCAACGGCATGCAGAAGATCACGCAAGAAACCTTTGCACACTGGATGAAGATTCTCTCCGGAACGACCGGCAGCGTGCTCTGGCTGCTCACCGGCGGCGACGATGTGGATAAACGCTTGCGTCAGTTGGCGGAGAATGCCGGTGTTGCCCCGGAGCGGCTGATTTTCGCGCCCAAAGCGCCGAATGCCAAGCATCTCGCCCGGATCGCGGTTGCCGACCTGTTCCTCGACACGTTTCCCTACGGGGCACACTCAACCGCGGGCGATGCCCTGACCATGGGCCTGCCTGTCCTCACATTCCCCGGCAAGAGCTTTGCGGCCCGCTTCTGCCACAGCATCGTTGCTGCCGCCGGCGTGCCCGAGCTGATCTGCTCGGACCCAGAGGACTATATCGAAAAGGCAATTGGCTTTGCGAACCACCCCAGAAGCCTGAGGGAAATCCGCGAATCCTTGCAGGCGAAACGAGAGACCTCCGCCTTGCGCGACATTCCGGCGCTTGCCCGTCGTCTCGAAGAGCTTTTCTGGCAAATGCAGGCAGAGTGCGAGCGCGGCGAAACACCGGTGCCGGATCTGAGCAATCTCGACATCTATTACGATATCGGCGTGGACCTCGTTCAGGACAATATCGCCTTTTTGGACGATGAAGCGTACCGGCAGGCCTATCGCGACAAGCTGGTCGAATGGCACGATTACGCGCCGGTTCCGCACGACAGACGACTGTGGACTGAGGAAGCAGTGGCGTCGACACCGCATGCAGTCGAAAAGAACTGATCGGGAATGCCGCGGACCAAGAAAATTGCCGTGGTCGGTGCCGGGCTTTCCGGCGCGGTCATCGGTCGTGAACTCGCCATGGCAGGCCACGAGATCGACGTCTTCGATACGCGCAACCATATTGCCGGGAATTGCCATACCGAGCGCGACCCGGCGACCGGCGTCATGGTGCATGTCTACGGCCCGCATATTTTCCACACGGACGACAGGGAAGTCTGGGATTATGTGAGCCTCTTTCAGACGTTCATGCCCTACAAGAACCGCGTCAAGACGACGAGTTCGGGCCAAGTCTATTCCCTGCCCATCAATCTTCACACGATCAATCAGTTTTTCGGCAAGACGCTTAGACCCGATGAGGCGCGCGGCTTCATCGAGGAACGGGCGGACAAAAGCATAACTGATCCGAAGACCTTCGAGGAGCAGGCGCTGCGCTTCGTCGGCAGGGATCTCTATGAAGCGTTCCTCAAGGGATATACGCAGAAACAGTGGGGCTGTGCGCCGACCGATCTCCCAGCCTCCATCCTGAAACGGCTTCCGGTGCGCTTCAACTACGACGACAACTATTTCTTCCACAAATACCAGGGCATGCCGGAAAACGGCTATACCGATATGGTCGGGCGAATTCTCGATCACGCGAATATAAAAGTTCATCTGGAAACCAGGTTTCACAGTGGTCTCGCCAAGGACTTCGACCACATGTTCTATTCCGGCCCGCTCGACGGCTATTTCGACTATGAATATGGCCGTTTGGGATACCGCACGCTGGATTTCGAGCGTTTTACCCATGAGGGCGACTACCAGGGGTGCGCGGTCATGAACTACGGCGATGTCTCCGTGCCCTATACGCGCGTGACAGAGCACAAGCATTTCTCCCCGTGGGAGGATCATGCAGGCTCGGTCTGCTATCGCGAGTTTTCCAGGGCCTGCGAACCCGGCGATGTCCCCTACTATCCGATCCGCCTGATGGAGGAAAAGGAGCAGCTCGCCCAATATGTCGCGCGAGCCCTCCAGGAGACTTCCGTCACCTTTGTCGGCCGGCTCGGGACATACCGCTATCTCGACATGGACGTCACGATCCGCGAAGCGCTCGACACCGCCCGGCTTTATCTATCCGCTGATGCCGATCACACGCCGATGCCGGCATTCCTGCACCCGCCGCTCCAGACGCTTTAACCCGCGTCTGGAACAGCCGCACTGGAGAACAACGGGGAACTCAATCCTCGTTGGCGGCAAGCTGCGACAGTGTTTCTCCGCGTCCGCGAGCTCTCAGGATCAACGGCACGATCAGCGCCGCCGCCGCGATCATCAGCAGCACCGCCGAGATCGGCGAGGTGAACAGCACCGTGACATCGCCCTGGCTGATCGCAAGCGCTCGCCGAAGCTGCTGTTCCGCCAGCGGCCCGAGGATCAGGCCCACCACGACCGGTGCGATCGGATAACCGAAAATCCGCATGACATAGCCGAGAACGCCGAAGGCGAGCAGCATACCGAGCTCGTAGACCGACGGATTGGCGCCGATCGTTCCAAGCGTGGCAAACAGGAGGATGCCGGCATAAAGCCAAGGCTTCGAAATGGTGAGGAGCTTCACCCAAAGCCCGACCAGCGGCAGGTTGAGGACCAGCAGCATGAAATTGGCAATCAGCAGGCTGGCGATCAGGCCCCAGACGAGCTGCGGGTTGGTCACAAACAGCAGCGGGCCGGGTTGCAGGCCATATTGCTGGAAGCCGGCAAGCATGATCGCCGCCGTCGCCGTTGTCGGCAGGCCGAGGGTCAAAAGCGGAACGAGCGTTCCGGCGGCCGACGCATTGTTGGCGGCTTCCGGACCAGCCACGCCTTCAATCGCGCCCTTGCCGAATTCCTCCGGATATTTGGTCAGGCGCTTTTCGGCCGCATAGGACAGGAATGTGCCGATTTCGGCGCCGCCCGCCGGCATGGCGCCGATCGGGAAGCCGATCAGCGTGCCGCGCAGCCAGGCCTTCCATGAACGCGCCCAATCCTGGGCCGTCATCCAGACGGACCCCTTGACCGCCTCGATCTTGTCGGGGCCGCGATTGCCCTGCGCGGCGATGTAGAGGGATTCGCCGATGGCGAACATGGCAACGGCAAGTGTCGTCACCTCGATGCCATCAAGCAGATCCGGAACGCCGAAGCTCATGCGCGCCTGGCCGGTGAGCTGGTCGATGCCGATGATGGCAAGCGCAAAGCCGATGAACAGCGACGTCAGGCCCCGCAACGTGGAATCGCCGAAGGCCGATGAAACCGTCACGAAAGCCAGCACCATCAGCGCGAAATATTCGCGCGGACCGAAGACCAGTGCCAGCTTGACGATGATCGGCGCAATGAAGGCGAGCCCCAGGGTGGCGATCAGGCCGGCAACGAAGGAGCCGATGGCGGCGGTGGCGAGCGCCGGTCCGCCGCGACCCGCCCGCGCCATCTTGTTGCCCTCGAGCGCGGTGACGATCGAGGCGCTTTCGCCCGGCGTGTTGAGCAGGATGGAGGTCGTCGAGCCGCCATACATGCCGCCATAGTAGATCCCGGCAAACATGATCAGCGACCCCGCCGGATCGAGCTTGTAGGTCACCGGCAGAAGCAATGCCACGGTCAGCGCCGGGCCGATGCCGGGAAGCACGCCGACGGCCGTTCCGAGCGTGACGCCGATCAGGGCATACAGCAGGTTCATCGGCTGGGCCGCAATCATCAGGCCCTGCAACAGAAAATCAAATGTGCTCACGTCGGGGCCTCACCAAAATAGACGTTCGAGCGGACCGGCTGGAAGCGACAGCTGCAGCAGTCCGGAAAAGATCAGCCAGACCCCGAGACAGAGCGCAATGCCGAGCGGGATCGATATCCAGAGCCTGTGCTTGCCGAAGGCGGCGGCGGTTGCCGCAAAGAGCAGCCCGGTTGCGATCGAAAAACCCAGCGGCTTCAACAGCAGCATCTGGGCCGCAAGCCCCCCGACGATCCAGATCACGGGCGCGACTTCCTGGCGCTCGCGCACGGGGAAATCGCCGCGCAACGCCGCAAGGACGGTCCAGGCGGCCAGAAACAGCAGCCCGCCGGCGATCACGAAAGGAATGGACGCGGGACCGATGCCGGAATAACTCGCAATTTTCGCCAGCCGCGAACTGTCCCAGAAGATCAGGCCGGCAAGGGCGGCGAGAAAGGTGGCGATGACAAGCGCCGCCCGATCCGGGCGGCGTGTCTGTGTCGAAGGGGAATTGCCCGTGGTCATTGAACGAGCCCAATGTCCTTGAGGACGCCTTCGGTCGCGGAGACATCCTTGGCGAGCTGCTCCTTGAAGGCGTCGCCGGCGAGATAGGTATCCTCCCAGCCCTTCGTCTTCAGAAGTTCCTGCCAGCCGGCAGACTTGGCGAGCTTTTCGACGTCGGACGACACGGCGGCCTTCTGTTCGTCGCTCAAGCCGGGTGCTGCCGCAATCATGCGCCAGTTTTCGACCACCACGTCGAGGCCGCTTTCCTTGATCGTCGGTGCATCGACGCCGTCGAGGCGTTCGCCGCTCGACACGGCGAGGAGCCGCAGCGCACCGGACTTCACCTGGGATTCGAATTCGCCGTAACCGGAAATTCCCGCCGTCACCTGACTGCCGAGGATGGCGGCCAGCGCTTCGCCGCCGCCGGAAAAGGCGATGTAGTTGATCTTGGTCGGATCGACGCCGGCTGCCTTTGCGATCAGGCCGACTGCGATATGGTCGGTGCCGCCGGCCGAACCGCCGGCCCAGGACACCGAACCCGGATCCTTCTTCAACGCTTCGACGAGATCGCCCATGGTCTTGAGCGGCGATGAGGCCGGAACGACGATCGCTTCATACTCGCCGGTCAGGCGCGCGATCGGCGTCACGTCCTTGAGCGACACCGGCGATTTGTTGGTCAGGATGGCGCCAACCATGACATAGCCGCCGACGATCAGGGCATTCGGATTGCCGCTCGCCTGGCTGGCGAATTGCGCCAGGCCAATGGTGCCGCCGGCGCCCGGCACGTTCTGCACCTGGACATTGCGGGAGATGCCTTCCTGCTGCATTACCGACTGGATCGAGCGGGCGGTCTGGTCCCAGCCGCCACCGGGATTGGCCGGCGCCATGATGGTGTAGTCCGCCGGGAAAGCCGGCAGCGCAAGCGCGCCGGCAAGCATGGAAGCCAGAAAAAACTGTTTCAAGATTAGTCCTCCGTCGGGCGCGCTCGTTGGAGATCGGCGCGATGTTTATCCTCTTTGCGGACGGGGATTGGCTTCATCGATTGAGCGGCGTCAGGACTCTCATGACCTGCTTGCGCCATCTCCAGATGAAATACTCCTCCCATACGCTTCGATCATTCGCCTCCACGAATGATGAAGAGCCGCAAGCCATCACAGGAAGCTGACATTTAGCTGACATCGGCCGGTGCCATGTCGCACGAACATTGCCTGGGCTGAGTTACTGCAGACGCAGGGCTTCGTTCCAGCGGGCAATCAGCCGCGCCCGCTTGACCTGGTCGAGATAGACCATCAGGCCGGGGCTGACCGGCACTGGCCGCAACTGGCCGCCGAGCATTTCGCGCATCGTATTGGCGGTGTTGACACCCGCGACATCCGGGCTGACCGCCGGGATCTGCAATTCGCGGGCCATGATCGTCTGACCTTCCTTGGACATGAAGAATGCCAGATAGCGCTTTCCGAGATCCGGCGAGGCCGCCGCCTGCGGCACGAGCCCGATGCGTGACATGACGACGGTATAGTCCCGCGGCAGAACGATGCCGACATCGGGGTAACGCGAGGCCCAATTGGCGGCGTAGGAGCCGAGAATATTGTAACCGAGCGTGAAGCGGCCGTCGGATACTCGCTCGAGAATGGCCGTGCTTGTCGAATAGACTTTCACGCCGGCCGCCCCCATGGCCTGGATGACCGACCAGATATCGCCGAATTGCTCCTGGTCGCGCGCCATGAACAGAAAGCCGACACCCGACCGCTCGATATCATAGGTGCCGATCCGGCCACGGACCTCGTTTCCGTGCCGCTTCAGATAGTCGACGAGTTCCGCGCGCGTCGAGGGCGGCTTCTCGCTCGTGAAGCTCGGCTTGTGGTAGACGAAGACGGCGGGCTCGAAGGTCAGGGCATAGGCCGTGTTGCGCCAGTTTGCCCATTCCGGCCAACGGCCGCTCATCGGCAGATCGCTGCGTTGGGCGTATCCGTCATTGCTGAGCTTGACCTGAAGATCCATCGCCGAGGAGAAGGCGAAATCCGCCGTCCTGCCACCGGCGTCGGTTTCCTTGACGATCCGGTCGTAGATCTCCCCCGTCAGCATGTCCTCGTAGCGCACCGCGACATCGGGGTTGGCCGCCTGAAACCCCCGGATCATAGGCGTCGCCAGCGGCTCGTCCAGCGAGGAATAGACGATGACCTCGAATGCCTTCTCATTCCCCGACAGTGCTGGAAACACAACCGGATCGGCGACAACAAGGCTTGGGGCGAGACAGATGGAAAGAAGGACCGAAAGAAACCGCATGCGGCGATATTGCCGCAGCGGCAGATCGTGCACAAGCGCATGCCCATCTGCCCGAGCCCCGCTTGTCGTTTCAGTTGCGGAAAAGTACCGTAACACCTTGGATTGCTGCCTGGTGTTTTCCCAAATCGATTCCGGTCCAAGGCGGAATGCGCTAGGGTGCGGTCTGGGGGAGAATAATCGTCTTGCGCATATTGCTGGTTGAGGACAACAAGGCACTTTCCGAAGGGCTTTTCGCGATCCTGCGTGGGGCCGGCTATGCCGTGGATGTGGTGGGCGATGGCGCCTCCGCGAATGCGGCGGCGGCGGTCGAAACCTTCGATCTCGTTATCCTCGATCTCAACCTGCCGGAGATGGACGGGCTCGATGTGCTCCGGGCCATGCGCGCGCGCCAGAACAAGGCGGCCGTACTCATTCTGACGGCGCGGGGCACGCAGGAAGAGAAGGTGCGCGGCCTCGATCTGGGTGCCGACGACTATATGATCAAGCCCTTCGACATCAGCGAATTCGAGGCGCGTGTTCGCGTGCTTCTGCGCCGGCAAGCGGGGCTTCGCGCGTCGCTCGTCACCTATGGCAATGTCGCCCTCGACCTCAATTCGCGCACCTTTTCGGCCAACGGCGCTCCGATCGATATTCCGGCCCGTGAGCTTGGCCTTCTCGAAACCCTGTTCATGCGCGCCGGCAGGGTCGTCGCCAAGGAGGCGATCATCCAGTCGCTTGCCGCCTTCGACGACGATCTGAGCGCCAATGCCATCGAGCAATATGTCAGCCGGTTGCGCAAGCGCCTTGCGCCGCACGGATTGACGGTGAGGACGGCCCGCGGCATCGGCTATTATCTCGACAAGCTGGCGGGCGGATGAAGGCTCAGTCCGCCTATTCCCTGCGCCGCAGGCTGCTTGCCTGGCTTCTGATCGCGACTGTCGTCATCGGCACTGTTGCGCTGGCAGATACCTATTTCGAGGCGGTGAAAACCGCAAACACCGTGTCGGACCGCGTTCTCGCCGGCTCGGCGCTCGCCATCGCCGAGCGCGTCGTCGTCGCGGAAGACGGCACGCTGGAGGTGGATATTCCCTATGTCGCCCTGGAGATGCTGACGTCGGCGGCCCAGGATCGCGTCTTCTACCGCGTGGACGGTCCGCCCGGCCGGTTCATCACCGGCTATCAGAACCTGCCGTCGATTGCCGACATGAAGGGACAGGCGGCGGTCTATGCCGACCAGACGTTCGGCGGCGAACCGATCCGGCTTGCCGTGCTCGAGCGTTCAGCGTCGACGGGCATCAATTCGGTGCCGTTCACGGTGACCGTCGCCGAAACGACGATCGGCCGCACGCAGCTGACGCAGGCTATTCTGTTGCGCTCGGCCCTGCGACTTCTCACCCTCATACTCGGTGCCGCAATTATCGTCTGGATCGCCGTCACCGTATCGCTTCGGCCGCTCTACCGTCTTGGGGATGCCATTGCGGAGCGCAGCCCCGACGATCTGCACCCGATCCGGCAATCCGCGCCAAGCGAAGTTGAGGGGCTGGTGGAAACGGTCAATTCCTTCATGGTGCGGCTGCAATCGGCGCTTGATGCATTGCGCCATTTCACCGGAAATGCCGGCCATCAGTTGCGCACGCCCCTTGCCATCATCCGCACCCAGCTGGCGCTGTCGGCGCGCGCAACCTCGCTTGGGGAGGCCCGGGAGGCCGCGCGCAAGGGTGACGAGGCAGTGGCCCATGCGGAGCGCATCCTGGCGCAACTGCTGCTCATGGCGAAAGTGGAGGCGGCGGCGTCGAATGAGCCGCAATCGCAGACGGCCCTGGATCTCGTGTCGCTTGCACAGGGGATCACCGGCGACCACGTTCCCGGTGCCGGCGAAGCCGGCATCGATCTCGGCTTTGAAGGAGAGGGGAGCGCGCTCATTCGGGCCGAGCCGCTTCTGATCGGCGAACTCCTGCGCAACCTGATCGAGAACGCGATTGCCTATGCCGGACGCGGGACGGAGGTGACTGTGCGCGTGGAAGCAAGGGGCGAGACGGTTCGCCTGGACGTGGAAGACAACGGTCCGGGTATCCCGCTCGACAAACGACAGAGCGTGCGGCAGCGGTTTGCCCGCGGGGGAGGCGGGCAGGCGCCCGGAATGGGTTTGGGGCTGCCGATCGTGGAGGAGATTGCCGGCCTGTTCGGCGGTTCGCTGACGCTTGGCGAGGGAGCCGGCGGAAAAGGGCTGAAGGCCTCGGTGATCTTCCCCGGCAAATCGGACTGACTGGGAGATCGCCGAATCGCGCCACTGTTGCCGAAAACCAGTCGGTCAACCACCTCGTTCCACGAACCAATGGATGGGGCAGAATGCCGCCCCATCCATTGGTTCGATAGCGGTAAGGCTTTTTTACTCGACGTCGAACTTGACGCCCTGCGCGAGCGGGAGGGTGCGGCCATAATTGATGGTGTTGGTGGCGCGGCGCATATAGGCCTTCCAGGCATCCGAACCGGATTCGCGGCCGCCGCCGGTCTCCTTCTCGCCGCCGAAGGCCCCGCCGATTTCGGCGCCGGAAGGACCGAGATTGACGTTGGCAATGCCGCAATCCGAACCGCGCGCCGAAACGAAGGCTTCCGCTTCGCGCATGTCATTGGTGAAGATCGACGACGACAGGCCCTGCGGCACGGCGTTGTGCAGCGCCAGCACCGCGTCGAAATCGCTGTACTTCATCACATAGAGGATCGGCGCGAAGGTTTCCTGCTCGACCGGGCCGGTCTGCGCCGGCATCTCGATCAGAGCGGGACGGACATAGAAGGCATTGGCCGAACCGCTTTCGACACGCTCGCCGCCGGTTACCTTGCCGCCGACCGACTTCGCTTCGCCAAGAGCGGCCTGCATCCGGTCGAAAGCCTGCTTGTCGATCAGCGGACCAACGAGCGTGCCCTGTTCCAGCGGATTGCCGATGGTGACGGAGCCATAGGCCTTCTGCAGGCGCGGCACGAGCTGATCGTAGACGCTCTCATGCACGAAGAGACGGCGCAGCGTCGTGCAGCGCTGGCCGGCGGTGCCCATGGCGGAGAAGGCGACACCGCGCAGCGTCAGGTCGAGATCGGCCGTCGGGCTGACGATGGCGGCATTGTTGCCACCAAGCTCGAGAATGGCGCGGGCGAAGCGGCTGGCAAGCCGAGGACCGACGGCGCGGCCCATGGCCGTCGAGCCGGTGGCGGACACCAGCGGCACCTTCGGATGGTCGACCAGGATCTCGCCGAGATCGCGACCACCGATAATGAGCGTCGAGAGATTGGCCGGGGCGTCACCACCCTCGGCGATGAAGCGCTTCAGCGCCTTTTCGAACAGGGCTTGCGTGGCAAGTGCCGTCAGCGGCGTCTTTTCCGAGGGCTTCCAGATCGTCGAATTGCCGCAGACCATGGCGAGCGCCGCATTCCACGACCAGACGGCGACCGGGAAGTTGAAGGCGGAGATGATGCCGATCGGGCCGAGCGGATGCCAAGTCTCCATCATCCGGTGTTCGGAGCGTTCGGTGGCGATCGTCAGGCCATAGAGTTGGCGCGACAAGCCGACCGCGAAATCGCAGATGTCGATCATTTCCTGCACTTCGCCGAGACCTTCGGAGGTGATCTTGCCAACCTCGATGGAGACGAGACGGCCAAGCGCCGCCTTGCCGGCGCGCAGCTCTTCGCCGAGCAGACGAACCAGCTCGCCGCGCTTCGGTGCCGGTACATTGCGCCAGGCGAGGAAGGCGTCCTGCGCCTTGTCGATCGCAGCCTTGGCATCGGCGGCCGAATCTTCCCTGAGACGGCCGATTTCGGCGCCGGTCACCGGCGAGGTCACGGCAAGCGTTCCGCCCGTATAGCGCTCGGCGGAGACGCCGAGGTCGGTGAGGATTTTCGAGACTTCGGAAGCAAGATCTGGCGTGGACATAGTCATTCTCGTCTTTCTAATGGAAGCGTGTTCGGTGATATCTGGTGACTGTCGGCGCGGGACGGAAGGGTTGTCTAACTTGATCTCTGTCCGCGCCCGGCTTTTTAATTGGTCTCGCTAGAAGCGGTCGCTGGTCAGATGAGCGATCTGGGCTCCGGCTTCGTAATAGAATTCCTTGGCGGCGCGAAAGCTTGGGTCCTTCGGTGCGGTCAGCGGCAGGGGAAGCTCGGCTTCGCTGATATCGCCGAGGATGTGGTGCGCGATCGTCTTGCCAAACACCGTGCCCGGCGCAATGCCCCGGCCATTATAGCCGGAAAAGCCGATGACGTTCTCCGCGAATTTATGGAAACGGGGGACGGCATCGTCGGTCATGCCGATCTTGCCGTACCACTCGCTTTCAAAGGCTATGTCACCGAGATGCGGGAACAGCTTCTTCAACGACCGTCGTGCCCAGCTCCTGTGAACGGCAAGGCCGGTGTTGCGCAGTGCCCCGATGCTGCCGATCACCAGACGGCCGGCCTGGTCCATGCGGAAGGACGACAGGATTTCCTTCGTATCCCAGCAGCCTTCGCGGCCAGGCAGGATCGACTTGCGGACATTGTCGCCGAGCGGCACGGTGGCGAAATTGAAATAGGGCAGATGTACCTGCTCGGTGCGTACCTGCTCCCAGGGGCCGGTGGAATAGGCGTCGGTCGCAACGACAATCCACTTGGCGGAGACGGAGCCATGTGCCGTGCTCACCTTCCATCCGTCGCCCTGGCGTTCGGTGACGATGACGGGGCTGCCGGTAAAGATTTTCGTGCCCGCCCGAATGGCCGCGTGCGCCAGGCCGCGCGCATAGGCAAGCGGCTGAATGGTGCCGGCGCGCGGATCGAATAGCGATCCCGCATAGGCGGCGCTGCCGACGCGGCGGGCCGTCTCTTCGGCGGAGAGCAGTTGCACAGGCGCGCCACGGGCAGTCCATTGGCGATGCCGCTCCTGAAGCTCCTTCAGGCCATCGGCGCCGACGGCCAGATGCAGCGTGCCATTCTTTTCGATTTCGCAGGCGATCTCGTGCTTCTCGACAATCTCGCGCACCAGAAGCGGTGCCCCGCCTAACAGCTCGAGCGCCCTTTCGCCATGGACCGGTCCCAGCACGCCGGGAATATCGTCCGGCATCACCCACATGCCGCCATTGATCAGGCCGACATTGCGCCCTGCACCGCCAAAGCCGATTTCGACCGCCTCCAGAACCACGGCCGACCGGCCGGCCTCAGTGAGATGCAGGGCCGCCGAAAGGCCGGTGTAACCGCCACCGACGATGACGACATCAGCGGTGAGATCGCCGGCAAGCGCTGATGTAACGGGACCGGCGGGCGCGGTCTTTTCCCAAAGGCCGTGGGAGCGGGGATTATTCAGCATCGATCCTGTCCATCAATACGAAAATATCGGGCAATGCCTTTGCGACTGGCCGGGGCTGACATCCTGAGAGACATCTGGTCCGGCCGCAGCCTGTGTCTGGAGATGAAAGCAGTAGCCTGCATTGGACTATCCCGCAACGGTTGGTCAGATCGAAGGGAACGACGTTCATGGAGATATGACGATATCATTCCGATTTTTCCGCTCCTGCCTCTTTACGGCGCGGTTTTCGTGGAAGAAATTGACATTTCTTCAATAGTTAATTCCGTACGGGAATGAACATGATCACGCCACGGCGATTTCTACCCTCCTTGTCCCTGCTGTCCGCCTTTGAGGCGGCGGCCCGCACCGGCAGTGTCACCATTGCGGCAAAAGAGCTGGATCTCACGCAAAGCGCTGTCAGCCGCCAGATCAAGGCGCTGGAAGAGCAGCTTGGCGTGGAGCTGTTTGTGCGGGAGCGCCAGACCATCCGCCTGACGCTTGCCGGCGACAGCTATGCCCGCGAGATCCGCGAGGCTTTGCGGCGGATCTCATCGGCCTCGCTCGACCTGCGCGCCAACCCGAATGGCGGGACATTGAACGTGGCGATCCTGCCGACCTTCGGGACGCGCTGGCTGGCCCCGCGGCTTGGTGATTTTCTGGCGACCAATCCGGGCATCACGATCAATCTGGTGACCCGTCTGTCGCCGTTCGATTTTCGGCTGGATTCGATCGATGCCGCTATCCATTTCGGCCATCCGCACTGGCCGGGCGCCGAACTCGCATTTTTGATGTCGGAGCGGACCGTTCCGGCCTGCAGCCCCGATTTCCTGGCTCGCCACCGGCTAGTGGAGCCCGCCGACTTCCTGCAGGTGCCGCTGTTGCATCTGACGACCCGGCCGGATGCCTGGGAAAAATGGCTGGCGGCAAATGGTGCACCCGCATCCGGTGTGCGTGGCATGTTGTTCGATCAATTCGCAACCGCCGCCCAGGCCGCCATCTCCGGCCTTGGCGTCGCCCTGCTGCCGACATTTCTCATCCAGGAAGAACTCAAGCGCGGCGAGCTGGTAGCGACCTCGTCCAACGAGCTCGAAAGCGACGAACGCTATTATCTTGCCTGTCCGTTCGAGCGCCTGGCATACCCGCCGCTTGTCCGCTTTCGCGAGTGGATTGTGAATCAGCGTTGAGGGATCACCCTACCCCTGTGGAGAAATAGAGGGTGCCTGCAAAATTGAGGAATCTCTAATCGATTAAAATAAATTCAATCGTTTAAACCCTTTAATACTATGATTTACAAAGAATTTCTTTCATGCCATCCAAAGGGCCTCACACCAAGGAGGTCCTGATGCAAGAGCGTGAAGCCGTGCGGAACGAGATACCCTTACACGTCGTTGATCGTCTCGAAAGCGAGTGGCGGTCGGTGCAGGTCGAGCGCTCGTCGCTTGGACGCGCGCCGAAGACCGACACAGTCGACAGAGCCACCACGATGCCGGTCGGCAATCTTGGAACGGCCAATAGCTGACACTGCCAGCCCCGTTTCCTCGCCGCATTTCTTGATCCTGTCGCTTACGGCAAGTCCGCTGGACATCCGCAAGCGACAGAGCCGGATGACTATCCGCGCCAGTTCAGGAAACGCCTTTCGATCTGGCCGATGACGAAGTTCACGATCAGGCCCATCATCGACAAAATGGCGACGCCGGTGAACAGCTTTTCAAGATCATAAAGCGAGCCTGCTTCGAGGATATAGGCGCCGACGCCAAACTGCGCGCCGAGCATTTCCGCGGCAACCAGCAGGATAATCGCGATCGAGATCGACACGCGAAGGCCGGAGAGAATGGCTGGGAACGCGCCCGGCAGTACGATCTTGCGAACGATCGACCACCAGCTCAACCCGAAACTCTGGCCCATGCGGATCAGCGAGCGATCGACATTGTCGACGGCGCCATAGGTGGCAACGACGGTCGGCGTGAATGTCCCGAAGGCAATCAGCGCGTATTTCGAGGTCTCGTCGATCCCGAACCAGATGACGAACAGCGGCAGCAGGGCAATCTTCGGGATCGGAAACAGCGCCGCCACCAGCGGTACGAGGCCGGCTCGAACATGGCTGAAAAGACCGATGCAGACGCCGATCGAGATGCCGGCGGTAATGCCGAGGGTGGCGCCGACGAAAAGCCGCTGCAGCGACGGCAACAAATGCTGCCAGAGCAGGCCGGTCCGCCAGAGCTGGAGGAAGGTTTCGAGAACCGCCGATGGTCGCGGCAGCGTCAGGTTCGAGATGATGCCGGTGCGGGTGCCGATTTCGGCAAGCGCGATCAGGACGATAAAGACCGCGATCGCCATGCCGCGAACCGGCGTCGGGGCAAAGCCGCCACCGCGGAAGGCGACTGCACGAACCGGTGCCGCATTCGTTCCGGCATTGTCGTCATCGGTCATGCCGGACGGGGGCGAAAATGTGGTGGTGTCAGACATTGACCAGTTCCTTGTCGGCGGCCATGGCCTCTTCGCGCATCAGCTCCCAGAGCTGCTTCTGCTTTTCCTCGAGCACCGGATCGCCGAGATGACGATCGGCAAGCGGAATATCGATGTCGACGATGTCGCGAATGCGTCCGGGGCGGCGGGACAGGACGACGACGCGGTGCCCCAGCCGGACCGCTTCGTTGAGGTTGTGAGTGACATAGACCGACGTGAAGGGCTGCCGCGTCCAGAGCGAAATCAGGTCATCCATCAGCAGTTCGCGGGTCTGACTGTCGAGCGCTGAAAGCGGCTCGTCCATCAGCATGACGGCGGGGCGAACGGCCAGAGCCCGGCTGATGGCGACGCGCTGGCGCATGCCTCCGGACAGTTGCTTTGGGAGCGTGCGGCGAAATTCGGAAAGGCGGGTGCGCTCCAGGACGTCGGTGACGATCGCGTCCATCTCCCGACCGCTCAGACCATGATCTTCGAGCACCAGCTTGATATTGCCTTCGACCGTGCGCCACGGCAGCAGGGCAAAATGCTGGAACACGTAGGTGAGCGGATTGAGCGAACCCGCCGGCGGATTGCCGATTTGCAGGACCTCGCCGAATGAGGGCCGTTCGAGGCCGCCGAGGAAGCGCAGCAGCGTGGACTTGCCGCAGCCCGATGGTCCGATCAGGCAGACGATCTGGCCTTGCGGGATGTCGAGCGAAATGTCCTTCAGAACTTCGACGGATCCGTACCGATGGCTGATATTCTTGAGCTTCAGGTCCATGTGTCCTCCAGGCGGGAGCCTTGTAAGCCCCCGCATTCAGCCTCGGCCGTCAGATGGTCTTGACGTAGGACGTGTCGAAGAGCTGCTCGTTGGTGATCGCTTCCTTGACCATGCCTTCGGACTTGAACCATTCGAGCTGCTCTACGCAGCTGCCGAGCGAGAGCGCCAGGCCGTTGTTGATCCGCATCGCGCCGTCGATCAGGTTCTGCTTGGCGGTCTCGAAGGGGCTGTCGCTTTCGACGTATTTGTGAACGATTTTAGCCAGGTCGTCGCGCTCGGCGTCGTTTGCCTTGTTGTCCAAGAAAGCCGCGTTGTAGTCCGCAATCGCCTTAGAATAGGCTTTGACGAAGGCTTCCGTCAGTTCCCGTTCGCTCTTGGCATTCTTGGTCGAGGTAAAGGCTGTTGTCACCTGGTAGTTTGGCGCATAGTCGGAGACAAGGCCGATCTGCTTGGCGGCGCCTTCGCGGAGCATTTGCTTGGCCACATTCGGCTGGATCGCCCAGGCATCGATCTGCCCGGTCGAGAGTGCCCCGACGATGGCGCCGAGCTTTTGCAGCGGACGCAGCTGGATGTCCGAGAGCTTGATATTGTTCGCCTGCGCGATCTTGTGGATCATGAAATGGAAGGAGGAGCCGGCGGTGGTGATGCCGAAGCTCTTGCCGGCGAGCTTGGACGGATCCGTCAGTCCCGCATCATAGGCCTTGTTCGAGGCGAGGATGATCGCACCGACCGTTCCCTTTTCCTCGGTAAGCGCGCCGCCGATCACCTTGACCGCATCCTTCTGCGCCAGGCTGATGAGGCCGCCGCTCATGGCGGTGACGCCGAAATCCGCGTCGCCAGAGGCAATCGCCACTGCCATGGGCTGGGCTGCCTCAAAAAATTTCAGGTCGATGTCGAACCCGGCTTCCTTGTAGTAGCCGCGCTCATAGGCAATGAAGCTCGGCGCATGGCTGGCCAGATGCAGAACCGCGAGATTGCGGGTCGCCGCGCGCGCCGGCATGCCAAAGGCGGTCGCAGCGCTGACAGCGCCCATGCCAATAAGCGCCTGACGGCGGTTCAAGATAAGCGTCATTCCGGTGTCTCCTCCGATGGGCAGCGCCTGGGGGCGTCTTCGCTCCTGTTTGCCATTGGCCGCCAAGGAAGACAACCAACTATGACGATGTCTCCGGTGCCTTCTTCGCCTAAGCGTTAGGCGCGGAGCGGATCATCCTTTGGCGCGCCATCGGGAGACTTTCTCGAGGAAGGGCAACAGTGCGCCGAGCACCTCCTCGGTTTCGGTTTCCGGAAGCAGGTGGCCGCCGCCAATAGCTATGCCTTCGACATATTCGGCCCAGTCCGCCCATATGTTCAACGGCTCCCGGCCGCCGCCATAGAGCCGTCCCGCTTCCGACAGGACAAGGACGGGCGCCCGCATTTTGCACCCGGCGGCGCGATCGGTGAGGTCGTCGGCTTCGTCGGCGGTGGCGCCGGCCCTGTAGTCCTCGCACATAGCGTGCCGCACCTCCGGCCTGTCGAAGGCGGCCCTATAGTCCTCGAGCGCCAGCGGGTGCAGCCGGTCGATGCCGAGAGCCATCTTGTCGAGAGTGAGGTCGATCAGGAAACGAGGGTCCGCTGCCATCAATTTTTCGGGCAGGGGCGCGGGCTGCGCCATCATGAACCAATGCCAGGCGCCCATGCCGAAAGCCTTGCTGGCGCCTTCCCACATTTCCGGCGTCGGCACGACCGTCACCGACACCAGCGCGGTCACCGCTTCCGGATAGTCGAGCGCCATGCGGTAGGCGACACGGCCGCCACGGTCGTGGCCGACGACGGTGAAGCGTTCATGGCCGAGCGCTTTCATCATCTCATGCAGGCATTTCGCCATCTGGCGTTTCGATCCAGCACCCTGGGCGTCACCGACAAGGCGGCTGTCGCCATAGCCGGGCAGGTCCGGGATGACCACGCTATAGTGGGTTGCGAGAACCGGTGCGATGCGGTGCCAGGCAGAGCGTGTCTCCGGATAGCCATGCAGAAGCAGGATCGCTGGCCCGGAACCGCCCGTCAGTACGGCCAACTCCGCTTCGGCTGTCTCGATGTGCCTGTCCTCGAAATCGGGGAAAAGCGCGTTAGCGTGTCGATACATGGCTTCATTTCTCCACGGGAGTGGTTAGGGCACTTGGCTGATGCGGCCGCTGCCTCTGATTTCGGAACGCCGCAGGACTGGACGACCGAAGAGCTCGACGTTGCCGCTTCCGGAGATCGAAACGTCCGCATCCGCTTCCGCGCTGACTTGCACATCGCCGCTGCCGCGAACCTTGATCTCGGCGGATTTGGCGGTCAGGTTTTTCAGCCGCGCCGCGCCCGAACCGGAGATATCAAGGCTGACCGCCTCGGCGGCTCCGGTCGCGGCAACGCTGCCGCTTCCCCGGATGCTCAGTTGCAGCTGCGGCTGATTGATCTGCGACAAGGTGAGATTTCCACTCCCGAGCAACTTCCAGTCGGTTATCGCCGGTCCCGACAGGCTGACATCGAGCCGGGATTCAACCCAGCCCGGATTGCAATCCAGGCTCAGCTTGTCGCCTTCAATCCGCACATGGTCGAGAAGAGCGGGGTCGCCCGTGACGATTGCCTCCGCCTTGTCTCCCGGCTGGTAGCGGACCGAGGCCGGCAGATCGATCACCAGCCTGTCGCCGGCGGTAAACGGCAGGATCACCTGCTGGCTGGTGGATGCGGCTGATCCGCAGGTGGATGGCATCGCCCCCCACAAATACCTTGCCTCGGCCCAATCCCGTCCGGAAAGCCCAATACCCAGCGCCAGAAAGACGACTGCACCGATCAATCCCGCTGTCGCGACGAATGCCAATTTTCCAGTCATTGTCCCGTTCCTTCAACGTGGTGTCATGCAACGCTCAAACGCGCTGGTCCAGTTCCGCCAAGCGGAAATGCAGCCGGGCATAGTGTCCGAGCATGCGTATGCCAGCGCTTAGTCCCATCAACAGCAAAGCGCCGCCCCCCAGGAGGCAGCTCACCAGTCCGGCGCCGATGAGCAGGCGCGCTACTATTCCGATCACCGGCCCGCCGAGGTCGAACAGCAGCGTGGTGAAGATGATCTTCATCCCGACCGCACCGATGGCGACCAGCGCGATCGCAAGGCCAAAGGTGATGACAACCGCGACAAGGAGCAGCGGCAGCAGGAAAAGGATATCGACGATCGCAAGGCCGGCAAGCGCCATGGCCGCCGCCAGCATGTTCGACATGCTCCAATGGGCCTCGAAACGGCGCAGGCCAGCCTCGGCCCGCAGTTCCCTGGCAATTCTGGCCGGGTCGCCCAAGGCTGCCGCAACCTCAGCCTCGCTGCGGCCCGAGGCATCGGATTCGGCGAAATGGGCGGCGTAGTCGGCGACAATATCCTCGATCTCCTGAGGTGGCAGGCCGGCAAGCCCCAGTCTCAGCGTGCGCAAGAAGGCGTCCCTGGTCATGGCAGATCCTCAAGAAGTTTATCGACGGCGCCCGCAAAGGAGCGCCAGTCGCGGCGATGCGCTTCGAAAATCGTCCGGCCGAGCGGCGTGAGCCGGTAATATTTGCGGGGCGGCCCGTTGCTCGATTCGACGATGCGGGTGGCCACCAGGCCGTCATTCTGCATTCGGCGCATCAGCGGGTAGATCGTGCCTTCCCCCATGCCGACGGCGGTGACCAGCGTGCTGGCGATTTCATAGCCGTAGCTTTCACCCCGCGACAGCACGGCCAGGACGCAGAGATCAAGGGCGCCTTTTCGCAATTGAACTTGGATCGAGTCGGTCATGAATGCCTCGGGTTTACAATATGCATATAACAAGCTATCTGTTTATGCAAGGTACTGTCTATTCTGAACTTGAGCCGCATTATCCCGCCGGGACGGCGATGGCTCTAGGCTTCCTCGTGACGCATACGCACCGCCCGATCTCGGGCATCTACCTCTCGATAAAGGAGTTGTTGCAATGACCCGCCTCGGCTTCACTCTTGCCGCTTCCCTATGCCTTACGACCTCGCTGGCGAATGCCGCTGGCTTCCAACCAATTGAGGTGCCGGGCGATGGCCCCCTTCCCGTGATCAAGGGAGGCGTCTGGTATCCATGCGCCCAGCCGGTCGGCGATATCAAGGTCGGGCCTTTCACCATGGCTGCGACGAAGGATTGCCCGGTGACAGGAGAAAAGCTGCCGCTTGTCGTCCTCTCGCATGGCAGGGGCGGCACGTTTATCGGCCACCATGACACGGCCGAGACACTGGCGGATGCAGGCTTTGTCGTCGTCGCCATCAGTCATCCCGGCGACAACGCCTTGGATAAGAGCCGCATCGACGACCCCTCGGTCTTCGTCGAGCGGCCAGCCGACATCAAGCGGACGATCGATTTCGTGCTCGGCTCATGGCCGGATGCAGGCAAGATCGATGCCGCGCGCATTGGATTTTTTGGCTTCTCGCGCGGCGGATATACCGGGCTCGTCGCTATCGGTGCCAACCCGCATTTCGGCAAACGCCTGAAAATATGCGAGGGCAACGACAGTGCGGTGTGTGATCAGGTCCACAAAGGCGAACTTCCGGAACTTACCCATGACCCACGCATCAAGGCCGCTGTGATCGCCGACCCGCTCAGCGTTTTCTTCACGTCGGATAGCTTCAAGGCGGTGAAGGTCCCCGTGCAGCTCTGGGGGTCTGAGCGCGGCGGTGACGGTGTGACGCCGGAAAGTGTCGTGGCGATAGCGAACCAGCTGCCGACAAAACCCGAATTTCACCCGGTACCCAATTCCCAGCATTTCGATTTCCTGACACCTTGTCCGGCCGAACTGATCAAAACCGCGCCCGCGATCTGTGCCGACGGACCGGATTTCGATCGCGCCGCATTCCATAGGGAATTCAATGCCAAAGTGCTCGCCTTCTTCCGCAAGCAGCTGGTGGATGCGCAATAGCCTGTTATTCAACAAACATTGGGAATTTACAGCAATTGGGCGTCAGGGCCGTTTCCAGCTGTAGAGCCAGGCATCCGTTCGGATGCCAGTCGAGGTTAACAGCAGCTCATCGGGAAGTAGCAGCATGCGGTGAAGGCCGATCTTTTCGAGCACCCGAAGGCTGGCGGCATGCTCTGCGGCACAACGGGTCGAAACCTCAGAAAGCGACGATCGTTGGGTGACCCAATCCATCACCGCGATGCCGGCCTCCGTGGCCAATCCCTGTCCCCAGAAGGCAGGCCCGAGGCCATAATGGATTTCGGCATCGTTTCCGTCGATGAACATCAGGAACAGACCAATCGCCTTTTCGTCGGCGCGATGAAGGATACTCCAGACAAAGCGATTACCTGCCGCCCAATTGTTTTCTCCCCAAGCGTCGATGACTGCTTCGGTTTGGGCTTGCGACGAGTGAGCAGCGCGCTGCAGGTAGCGCGCAGTGTCGTTTCTACCGGTGTATTCTTTGAACAGGGACGCCGCATGCTCCCGGTGCGCGGCGCGCAATATGAGCCGGGATGTTACCAACGAGGCGGGTGGTGTGTGCGCCAATTAGCATCCTCAACTTAAATCGAAGTTTTAGGGCGGATCAATGCGGCACTGCATACTGCCCTGCCGAAGGATGTCGGACAATCAATCTATTTGGGTCTGTTCTCAAAGAACACTTGGCGCATGCCGAAGAAGAGAACCTACCCAGCCATTCGCCTGTGTCCCGTTGATGTGGATTGCAGCCTCAATAAGCTGACAGCAGATTCTGCCCGAAATTCGGCTCGACACCGAGCAGCGGCGCAGCACGGCTGACGATGTCGTGAACCATGGGTGCCGCCGTTTCGGCGGCGAGGTTCAAATTGTGCAGGCCCGTCAGCGGCTGGTCGATGAAGGACAGCACCACATATCTAGGGTTTTCCATCGGAAAGGCGGCGAGGAAGGAGTTGAAGCTCAGCTTGTGGGAATAGACGCCATTGATCACCTTGTTCGCCGTGCCCGTCTTGCCGCCAACGTGGAAGCCGGGGACATCGGCAGTCTTGCCGGTGCCCTGTTCGCCGTTCAGCTTGAACAGATATCTGATGACGTCGCTGGTGCTCTTTTTGACGATCATCTTTTCGGTCTTCTCAGCCTCTTCCTGTGTTCGTGGCAGGAAGGTGGGCTCGATCAGCTCGCCGCCGTCGATGAGGGCAGCTCCGGCAACTGCCGTCTGCATCGGCGTGGTGGCGACGCCATGGCCGAAGGCGGCGGTGATCGAGTTGATCTTCTTCCACACTTTCGGCTGGCTCGGCGTTTTCACCTCGGGTAGCTCCGTCTGCATCCTTGAGAGCAAGCCGAAGCGGGTCAGATAGGTCTTCTGGATGTCCATGCCAACCTTGTCCATCATCTTGGCGGTGCCGACGTTGGACGAGTAGCGGAAGATTTCGGGGATCGACAGCACGCGTCGCGGGACGTCGCGGTCGTCGTGGATGGTGAAGCCGCCATAGTGCAGGGGGGTACTGGCATCGAATGTGTCGGTCAGCTTGACCGTGCCGGTGTCGATGGCCATTGCGATCGAGAAGGTTTTGAACACCGAGCCCATTTCGTCGGTGCCATCGGACATGCGATTTAGCCAGCCCTTGACGTCGGCTTGCGGGTCATTTGGATCGAAATCGGGAGCCGATGCCATGGCCAGCACCTCGCCCGTATGGATATCGAGGATGACCGCACCGGCCGACTGAGCCTGATATTGGCCGATCGCCTCCGACACGACGTCGTGTACGATGTTTTGGACACGAAGATCGATCGACAGATGGACAGGCTGCAGGCTGTCACGGCTCGTCATGCCGGCGGAGGTGAGATCTGAAAGCCCCTGCCCATCGAGATATTTCTCGATGCCGGCGACACCATGGTTGTCGATGTCGACATAGCCCAGAACGTGAGCGGCGGTCCGTCCGCCCGGATAGAAACGCTTTACCTCCGGACGGAAACCGATTGCTGGAATTCCAAGCCCCAGAACCTCGTTCTGCTGTTTCGGCGTCAGCTGGCGCCGCAACCACGCGAAGTGCGATCGCTTGTCGGAAAGCTTTTGATAGAGCGTCTTTTTATCGAGGTCAGGGAATAGTGTCGAAAGCTTCTCGACCGCCTCGTCGACATCGACGATATGAAACGGCTCCGCAAACATCGACACTGTCCGTATGTCGGTTGCCAGAAGCTCGCCGTTACGGTCAACGATGTCGGGGCGCCATGCAATCACCGGACCAGACGGGATATTCGCCGTATCGACCGCCGGCTGAGAGTCGAAATAGACGAGCTTTCCGCATATGGCGAGATAAGCCATCGTGAGTACGCCAGCCAAAGTCAGGATACGAGACTTCGCCTGCCTGTTCTTGCGGCCCGATGCCACAATATTGCGCCTTCGTGCCCCGGAACTGAATGTCAATTCCACGAGACGACCGCTCTTGATACTGAACGTATGAAGGATCGACATTTCTATGCAAATTCAGAGGATTGAGGAGGCAACGAGGGGTTTTCTGTAGGCCTTATTTTTAGGTTAAGGCGTTTAAATAAACATTAACCGTACATTAAATTTTGTTCACAAAGCTTACGCATGTCTTCCGCTCCAACGGCATTGGAGCCCATTTTCAAAACAGTATTCGCCCTCGATATCGTCCCACCCGGCGATATGCCGGTTATATGACTGTTTGCAAACTTAGCTTGACGGCAGTTGTGGCAACGTTACCCTCTCCCGCAACTGACAACCGCTTGGGCTTTGGGAGGAGACCGTGGGAATGTCGGACCGCGAATTGCATGCCTCGCAGATCCAGTCGGCCCTGGTCGGAAGTGCAGCTGCGCAATCGGCTGTTGTTGCATCCTGGAGCCGCTCCATGCGCCTCTATGGGCTCGATCCCGAAGACGGGGCGCCGCCGGATGTCTTGACGGAAGCCGAGTTCAGGCAGGCGCGCGAGCGCCTGGGATCGCTTGTGCAGACGGCCCAGGCAAGCCTCGACCGCCTCTATTCGGCGGTCGGCGGGGCCGGATGCTGCGTGCTCCTGGCGGATAAGGATGGCGTGCCGGTCGACCGGCGTGGATCGGCCGCCGATGACGCGGTCTTTTGCAAGATGGGCCTTTGGACAGGTGCTGTCTGGAGCGAGGAGCGCGCTGGCACAAACGGTATCGGCACGGCGCTTGCCGAACAGCGGGCATTGACCATCCATCGCGACCAGCATTTCTTCAGCCGCAATACGGCGTTGTCCTGCACGGTCGCGCCGATCTTCGATCATCGTGGCCGGCTGATGGCGGCAATCGACGTCTCTTCGGCCCGTTCCGACCTGACGGAGGATTTCGTCAAGTTGATCGCGTTCGCCGTCGGCGAAGCCGCCCGGCATGTCGAGGCCGAGAATTTCCGCCTTGCTTTCCCGAAGGCGCGGATCGTGCTGGCGCAGAGCGGAGCCGACCCTTTACAGGAGCGCGCCGCGAACGCCCTGCTTGCCGTCGATGACGACGATCTCGTCATTGGTGCGTCCCGCTCCGCCCGGCATATTCTCAGCTTGACCGATGAAGCGCTCAGCCGGCCGCTGCCGGCAGCCGATCTCCTCGGCCAGCGCAAGAATGCGCGGCAGGACTATGCGACGGCCGAACGAAGCGTGATTCAACGCGCGCTCGCTCGCACCTCGGGCAATATTTCCGCCGCCGCGATGATCATGGGCATCAGCCGCGCCACCCTGCATCGGAAACTGAAAAAGCTCGGCCTGGACTGACCACCAGCCTCGCGTGCGCCGGTGCAGCAGCGATATCGCACTGCGACCTGTCGCAAAATTGCGACATCTCAACGATCCTGTTTCATCCCCCGGGAAGACAGAGCCGCAGCGGCGGCGTCATGGTGATGCCGGTGTCGCGGAGGCGGCATTGTCACGAGTGCACGGTCTTCACCGATGCGGATCCTTGCGTCGCGAAGACCTCGCCAGGGAGGAAAACCAATGAACAAGGTAGAGTTTCACCGGACCGTCCGGCCGAACTTCAAGAAGCGCTACGGCAATTTCATCGGCGGCAAATTCGTCGAACCGAAATCCGGGCGCTATTTCGAAAACACCTCGCCGGTCAACGGCCAGGTGCTGTGCGAGATTGCCCGCTCCGATGCGCAGGACATCGAAGCCGCTCTCGATGCGGCCCATGCCGCCAAGGATGCTTGGGGCCGCACCAGCGTCGCCGAGCGCAGCCTTTTGCTCAACAGAATAGCCCAGGTGGTGGAAGACAATCTGGCGCTCTTGGCGCAGGCCGAGACCTGGGACAACGGCAAGCCGATCCGCGAAACCATGGCGGCCGATCTCCCGCTTGCCGTCGATCATCTGCGCTATTTCGCCGGCGTGATCCGGGCGCAGGAAGGCAGCATCTCCGAAGTCGACCACGATACGGTCGCCTATCATTTCCATGAGCCGCTTGGCGTCGTCGGCCAGATCATCCCCTGGAACTTTCCGCTGCTGATGGCGATCTGGAAGCTCGCGCCGGCGCTGGCCGCCGGCAATTGCGTTGTCATCAAGCCGGCCGAACAGACCCCGGCATCGATTCTCGTTTTCGCCGAACTGATTGCCGACATCCTGCCGCCCGGCGTGCTCAACATCGTCAACGGCTTCGGCCTCGAGGCCGGCAAGCCGCTCGCCTCCAGCCCGCGCATCGCCAAGATCGCCTTTACCGGCGAGACGACGACAGGCCGGCTGATCATGCAATATGCCAGCCAGAACCTTATTCCGATCACGCTGGAACTGGGCGGCAAATCGCCGAACATCTTCTTCAAGGACGTCGCCGAAGAGGACGACGATTTCCTCGACAAGGCGATCGAAGGCTTCGTGATGTTCGCCCTCAACCAGGGCGAAGTCTGCACATGCCCGAGCCGCGCCCTGATCCACGAATCCATCTACGACACGTTCATGGAAAAGGCCCTGAAGCGTGTCGAGGCCATCGTCCAGGGCGATCCGCTCGATCCGGCCACGATGATCGGAGCGCAAGCCTCCAGCGAGCAGTTGGAGAAGATCCTCTCCTATCTCGACATCGGCAAGCAGGAAGGCGCTGAGGTGCTGATCGGCGGCGAGCGCAATGTCCTGCAGGGCGATCTCGCCGCAGGCTACTACGTCAAGCCGACGGTCTTCAAGGGCCACAACCGCATGCGGATTTTCCAGGAGGAAATCTTCGGGCCTGTCGTCTCCGTTACTACCTTCAAGGACAATGACGAGGCGCTTTCGATCGCCAATGACACGCTTTACGGTCTTGGCGCCGGTATCTGGAGCCGCGACGTCAATACGTGCTATCGCTTCGGCCGCGCCATCCAGGCCGGGCGCGTCTGGACCAATTGCTATCATGCCTATCCGGCGCATGCGGCCTTTGGCGGTTACAAGCAGTCCGGTATCGGCCGCGAAAACCACCTGAAGATGCTGGAGCATTATCAGCAGACGAAGAACATGCTCGTCAGCTATAGCCCGAAGAAGCTCGGCTTCTTCTGAGCGTCGGGACGGCTGTTCCAAACGCAACTCGCCGGAGGCGGAGCAACAGTGTTCCGCCTCCGGAATGTCTCTGGGAGGAAGCATCATGAACGATCAGGTCAGCGCAACTCCAGCCGCCCTTGATCTCATTCGGACCTTGCAGTCCGAGTACGGGCCGATCCTGTTTCATCAGTCGGGTGGCTGTTGCGACGGCTCCTCGCCGATGTGCTATCCGCAAAACGATTTCATCGTCGGAGATCATGACGTCCAGCTGGGGGAAATCGGCGGTGCTCCGGTCTATATCAGCGGGCCGCAATATGAGGCATGGAAACACACCGAGTTGATCATCGACGTCGTGCCCGGCCGGGGCGGGATGTTCTCGCTCGACAACGGCCGCGAGGTGCGATTCCTGACCCGCTCGCGCATTTGCGCCGTTCCCGGTTCTTAACCGGCTTTAGAGGCAAGCCTCAGTGATATTTCTGGCGCTCGCGCGTCAGGATGGCGCCGGCGTTGAGGCCGGCGATTGGTTGGGACACGTCGGTCGGGATATTGCCGGAGAGCTGCAGATCGAGATAGCGGGCGCAGCAGACCCTCAGGAACGAGGTGAAGTTGCCGAGGTCGTGGCCGGCGTCGATCGATTCATGGTGCAGCTTGGTGATGAGCTGGACGACATTCATGCCATCGCGCTGGGCGATCTCTTCGAGCTTCGACCAGAAGAAGTTTTCCAGCCTGACGCTGGTGACCATGCCGTCGATGCGCAGCGATTTTGTGGTGCTTTCCCAGAGCCGCGTATCGGCCTTGATGAACAGTTCACACATAGCATCCTCCCGGTGCCGCCCCGTGTGTCGGGGGCGGCACTATCCTAGCAACACTCAAGCGGCCAGCACAGCCATGAACTGCTTCAGCCAGGCAGGATGCGCCGGCCAGGCGGGCGCGGTGACAAGCTTGCCGTCGGTCACCGCGTCGCTGATGGCGATTTCGGCATAGGTGCCGCCGGCAAGCTCGACTTCCGGCCGGCAGGCGGGATAGGCCGAACAGGTGCGTCCCTCGAGAACGCGCGCCGCGGCCAGCAATTGCGCGCCATGGCAGATCGCGGCGACCGGCTTGTTGGCATCGAAGAAATGCCGGACGACCTTGATGACGTTCGGGTCGAGCCGCAGATATTCGGGCGCCCGGCCGCCGGGAATGACCAGCGCGTCGTAATCCTCGGCGCGAATGGCGTCGAAGGTGGCATTGAGCGCGAAATTATGCCCGCACTTTTCGGAGTAGGTCTGATCCCCCTCGAAATCATGGATCGCCGTCGCCACCGTCTCGCCTGCTTTCTTTCCAGGGCAAACGGCATGCACCGTGTAGCCGCAGGCAAGCAGCGTCTGGAACGGGACCATGGTTTCATAGTCCTCGGTGAAGTCACCGGTGATCATCAGAATCTTGGCGCTAGGCATCGTCGTTTCCTCCCTGACACGATGCCGGGAGGATAACGAAGGATGAGCTTTCGAGGGTACTAGCGGGATACTACGGACCAAATTCCGTATGAGCACGCCAGCATTTGCTTTCCCTGCGGTATGAACATCCTTGTCATCTTGGCGGAAACAGAAGACGCGTCATTCATGACCATCAGTTCGCCGTCATTCGAGAAACGGACGGCCAACGTCTCCAATTGCCATGTCGAACTCACCCAAGGAATGACACCTGGGCTATCGATGTGTCCGTCAGAATTCTTCCCACGCACCGGCTGTCGCCGCAGCACTGCTTGAGCTTCCAAAGGCACCGGCAAGCTTGGCGCGGAGCGATCGGGCCGGCGAGGCTGCGGGGGCCGACTGCTGGGTGGCCGCGGTAGGCCGCTGATAGCTTCGATCGCTTTGGAGGGTGAACTGGCCGAGCAGATTGTTCAGGGACGCCACCTCCTTGGCCAGGCTGTGGCTGGCTGCGGTGGATTGCTCGACCATGGCGGCATTCTGCTGCGTTCCCTGATCGATGGTGTTGACCGCCGTATTGATCTCATGCAGGCCGGTTGCCTGCTCGCGGGCGGCCTCGACGATCGCCCGTACATTGTGGTCGATCTCCTCGACCTCCTTGACGATCTGCTGCAGCGAATCTCCGGTTTTCGTCACGAGCTCGACGCCGCTGTGAACCTGTTGGCCGGATGTCGAGATTAGCGCCTTGATCTCCTTGGCCGCATGTGCCGAGCGCTGCGCCAGTTCGCGTACCTCCTGGGCAACGACCGCAAAGCCCTTGCCTGCTTCGCCGGCGCGCGCCGCCTCGACGCCGGCATTCAGCGCCAGGAGATTCGTCTGGAATGCAATGTCGTCGATAACGCCGATGATGTTGCTGATTTCGCTCGACGACTTCGAGATCGCCTCCATCGCGGCAACCGCATCGCGCATGACGTCGCCCGATTTCTGCGCGCCGATGCGGGCGCGGCCGACAAGCGAGCCTGCTTCTTCTGCCCGCCGGGTGGAGTCTTTGACGGTGGTTGTGATTTCTTCCAATGCCGCGGCGGTTTCCTCGATCGAGGCGGCCTGCTGTTCGGTGCGCTTGGAGAGGTCGTCGGAGGCCGAGCGGATCTCGTTTGCGCCGGCCTCGATGGCCTGGGCATTGTCGCCGACGGCGCGCAGCGTATCCTGGAGCTTTGCCATCGATGCGTTGAAGTTGGCCCGGAGCTGATCGAGATGGGCAACAAAGGGCTTGTCGATGCGATAGGTCACGTTGCCGTTGGAAAGCTCGGCGAGGCCGGCGGCCAATCCATCGACGGCAAATTGGGTGTCGGCCGCATCCTTGGCCTTCTGTGCCTCGCGTTCGAGCCTCTCTTTTTCCGAGAGATTGCGGCCGGCATCGGCTTCTCGCTCGAGGCGGATACGCTCGATCGCATTGTCGCGGAAGACCGACACGGCCGCCGCCATCTGGCCGACCTCGTCCCTGCGCTCGACACCCGATATGGCTTCCTCCGTCTCACCCTTGGCCAGCGACGCCATGCGAGCGCGCAGCCGCTCAATCGGTGTCGTGATGCCACGGGCAGAGACCAGGAAGGCAATCAGGATTGCCGTGGCAAAGATGATAGCGAGCGCAATCAAGGTATAGGTGATGGTATGGTCCGTTTGCCCGGTGAGCATGTTACTTTTGGCAGCTATGTTCTTATTGAAGGCATCGAGCCAGTTACGAACGGCTTGCACCTCTGTATCGATGAGCGGGTCTGCTTGCTTCAACAGCTGGTTGGCGGTGTTGTTGTCATCAATTTTTCCAGCCTTCACGGCCTGATCGGTCAGCGCAATGATATTGTTAGCCCGGGTCATGAGCGTATCTAAAGCCGCCGCTTCCGCTGGCATGAGACGCTTGGCGTTGGTGAGGCGGTCAAGGAAGACCTTCTTATTGTCGTCGTAGTCCTTGGTGAACTTCGCCATCTCCGGGTCTTTGGAGCTGTAGGCCAGGATTTGATAGGCATTGTAGCTGAGTGCCATGACCCGTTGGCTTGCACGCGCCATCTCCACGGCGGCCGTTTCGTCCTTCGAGATAAAATCGGAATAGGTCGCGACTGTATCCTTGAATTGGCTCGAAACAACAAGCACACCCGTGATCCCGATCAGGCAGATCGGGATGATGACGGAGAGGACTTTGGTTTTGATCTTGGCATTCTGCAGGAATGACATGGCTTGGCTCGCACGTAATGAAGATCAGGCAATGCTCTGCGATTGGGGGCTATCGCGCGCGTCGGTGACTGTCTGCTTCGGGGTCGGGGGGATTGATTACAGAGAGGGAGCGTCCTGCTCGTCGCCGATGGCGCTGTATCAATAAAAGATCACGTTAGCCTGACAAAACCATTAATGAGACCGAATTCGACAGCGATTTATTAAAATGCGTGGCGATTTCTTCGGAAAGACAAAACAGCCCGGGGGAGGAGATCCATGTCCGTTGCAACGGCCCGCAAAACACAGGATATGCTGAAACTCTATCAACAGCGCGGCGCCCGCGACCTTCGATATGCCGGAGTCCGATCTGGTGTCGAGCATGCGTATCACGTCTCGGATACTTGACGTTCCTTGGCGGAATGATGAGAATCCTTCGATGTATTGGTACATCTCAATTCTCCCGCCATCCGGATGGAATACGCTCTCCGACAGAGAGCGATTGATTGCGTTTTTGAGAGAGCAGTCCGACCTCAAGCAAATAAATGCCATGAGCTTTGGCGCTGCGGATGGGCGGCCATGGGTCGATATCGCGATTCTGAAAGCAAACTCGCCGGATAGCTGGTCCAGCGACGGCATATTCAGCGCTCACTTCAACCGGGTCGAAATGGTCTGTTCCGACACCGAACCCCAACACTGGTATGAAGAACTAGCCGTCAGGATCGCTGAATTTCTTCAATGGGATACCGTTGAGGAAGATGAGCCGCGACAGATACACGGAAATTCAAAATGATGGGAGCCCGCGCTGCCGGTCGGCAATATCCGCTGGCCGGCGCTTGCAGTGCGATGACGCGCTTCACAGCGCGTCATTGTTTGTTGATCTCGCCCGTTTCCCGTCAGGCGGCGCCAGCCGTATCCAGCGCGGGATAATCAATGTAGCCCTTCTCGCCGGCCGAGAAAAACGTGTCCCTATCCGGCGTGTTGAGTGCTGCGCCCTTGAGGAAACGGGTGGGCAGGTCCGGATTGGCAAGAAATGTGCCGCCGAACACGGTTGCATCGGCTTGTCCCTTGTCCAGTGCCGCCTCCGCCCTGGACTGGTCGAGCCCGCTGCCCATGAGGTAGGCGCCGCTGAAGAGTGGCTTCAGAGCCGAGTGGTAGTCGACCGTCGTTCCGAACAACCCGACATGCAGATAGGCGAGATTGAGCGTGTTCAGCTGCCGGACGAGATAGGTGTAGGTCTCCTGCGGGGTGGCGTCGGAAATGTCGTTGTAGTTCATCTCGGGCGAGATCTTGATGCCGACCCGATCGTTACCGGCCTCTTCGACCATCGCCTTCAACACGTCGAGGATGAAACGGGCGCGGTTCTCGATCGAACCACCATATTGATCCGCGCGCTTGTTGCTGCCTGAAGAGAGAAACTGTTCCGGCAGATATCCCGAAGCGGCATGCAGCTCCACGCCATCGAAACCGGCTTCGATCGCCCGGCGGGTGGCCGCGCGATACCCGGCGACGACGTCGGCGATTTCAGCGAGGCTCAGCGCGTGCGGCGTGACGAAGTCCTGCTGGCCGGTGGCTGTCCAGGTCTGGCCCGCCGGCTTGATGGCCGACGGGGCGACGGGCTGTGCGTTCCCCGGAAGCAGCGAGGGGTGAGAGATGCGGCCGCAATGCATGATCTGCATGAAAATACGGGCGCCACGGGCATGGACTGCATCCGTTACGCGCTTCCAGGCGGCGACCTGGGCGTCGGTCTCGATGCCAGGCGTGCGGACATAGCCCTTGCCTGTTGCGGCCGGATATACGCCTTCGCTGATGATCAGCCCGGCGCCTGCTCGCTGGCTGTAATAGGTCACGACGATATCGGTGGGCACGCCGTCGTCATCATTGGCACGGGAGCGCGTCATCGGCGCCATGACGAAGCGATTGGGAAGTTCGTACCGGCCGATCCGGACGGGTGTGAAGAGCTGGCTCATAGTTGGACGTGTCCTTCTTGGTTACGTCTGCAATACATGGTCGCCGCCTCGAGCGGGATAAATAGAAGAAAATGGAAATGATTGATCCATTAATGGAGCAATGATGTGGATCGTCTGAACGATATGGCCCGTCTGCGGCCCGGTATCAGGTTCAACGTCGACGAATTGGTTCCCGCATTGTTGACGAGGGCGGTAACGGGCGGGAGGGTCTTTGCGACCTCGGCGGCGATCGCTCATTCACTCTCGCTATCGGAAGTGGGGCGGACAGATGCTAGGATCCAAGTTGGTCGATGAGGCCGCATTGCTTTGTTTCACTCGAAGGCCACGTCGCTGCGCGTCCTGCCTTGCAAAACATGGGACGGTGATGATGTGATCGTGGAAATGGATGCTGATTTGTTCTGAAAAGTGCACTGGGAGGAGGCCCAATGACCACGATCCATCAGACGCTGTATCGCGAACGGCTGACATCCGCGGAGAGGGCGGTCGCGATGATCCCGTCCGGGGCAAAGGTCGCGATGCCGCTGGCCGCCGGTCAGCCACCCGCTATCCTTGCGGCGTTTGCCGAGCGAGCTCGGGCAGGAGCCGTTGAGAATGTGCGGCTCCATTATCTCCTTTGCACGGGCGTTGCCGGCACAAGCGTGTTCGATTTCGAGCTGCGCGACGTGATCGTCCCCATGAGTTACTTTCATGGAGGCGTGGAGCGTGCGCTCGACAAGAGGCGATCGGCGGAGGCGTTGCCCGCCGTCGATCTGGTGCCCTGTCATTTCAGCCAGGTGCCGCGCTCGATGGTCGAGCATGTCGGTGTGGACACCTTGATTGCAACCGTCGCGCCGATGGACGCGGACGGCAATTTCAGCCTCGGCGCCAGCACCGACTATGCGCTCACGGTATCGCGAAAACCCGGAATCCGGCTGATCCTCGAGGTCAATCGCAACATGCCCTATGTGCGCGGCGATTGCATGATCCCTGTGTCCAGCGTGACGGCGCTGGTCGAAAACGACGTCGGCCTGCCGATCTTGCCGGCGGCCCCGCGCAACGAGGTGGATGATGCCATCGGAGCGATCATCGCGGGTCTGGTGGAAGATGGCGATTGCCTGCAAATGGGCATCGGTGCCTTGCCCGATGCGGTGTGCTCGGGGCTTTCTCGTCATCGCCACCTCGGCATCCATACGGAGATGATGACGCCGGGTCTCGCCAGGCTGGTCAAGGCGGGCGTGGTCGACAATAGTCGCAAGCAAACGCATGTTGGGCAGTCGATCTTCACCTTTGCGCTGGGAGATCAGGCGCTTTACGACTTTCTGGACAACAATCCGGACGTCGAAGCCTATCCGGTCGATTATGTGAACAATCCCTTCGTCATTGCCCAGAATGACCGGGTGGTGTCGGTCAATGCGACGCTGCAGGTCGACCTGAATGGAGCGTGCAATTCTGAATTCATGAATGGAAGGCAATTCAGCGCATCAGGCGGGCAGGTCGACTTCGTGCGCGGCGCCTATGCCTCGCGCGGCGGACGTTCGATCATCGCCTGTCACTCCACGGCGGCAAAGGGCACGCTCTCGCGCATCGTTCCGGCGCTGACGGGACCGGTGACGACATCGCGTAACGACACCCATATCGTTGTGACCGAGTATGGATGGGCGAACCTCAAGGGCAAGTCCGTGGCGGAACGAGCAAGGGCGCTGATCGGGCTGGCCCACCCCGATTTTCGCGAGGATCTCGATCGCGCAGCCCACCAAAGCGGGCTTAAATAGCATTAACATCGCGCCTACTGACCGCCCCGGATAAAATCCGCAATCCGTTCGGCGATCATGATGGTGGGTATATTGGTATTGGCGCAGGGGATAGACGGCATCAGCGAGGCATCGCAGACCCGCAGTCCCTCGACGCCGTAAACCCGGCCTGTCGGAGAAGTCACGGCCATGAGATCGTCCGGCGATCCCATACGGCAGGTGCCGGAGGGATGCCAGGTGCCGCCGACATGCCGGCGGACGAACTCAGTCAGCATCGCATCGTCGATGAGCAGGCCTTCCATGCTGGTGCCGAGGGTGACGGCGGAATGGATGAGGGCGGTGCGCAGGGGACCAGCGAGATCGAGCATTGCCGACAATGCGCCGCGCTGGATCGCGTTCCATGCACCGGGAACGGCGACTTTCGCGACGCGCGGGGAATAGCTGGAGGGAAACACCGTGTCCCGGTAGCCGTCCATATGCGGATCGAGCAGCACCTGCGCGCCCATGCGCAATGCCAGCTTCAACCGTTCAAGGTCGCGCTCATCCGTCAACATCCGGAAATCGACCTCCGGTTCGGCCAGCGGATCGGCTGAGGCAAGCTTCAGGAGGCCGCGCGAATAGGACTTGTTGACCCAGAAGAACAGGCTACCCATCCGCAGGCCGACCGAATGCCAGCCGGAGCGTGACAGGATGGCGGCATGCATGTCGCCCTGCGGCGTGTCGGCAAGGCCTGAGGAAAAACGCCAGATCGATTGCTCGTGGTGCTCCGTGCGGTCCCGCACCCGCATCCGTGGCGGCAGGTAAGCGGCGACCGCAATGGAGGGATGTTCCATCAGATTACGGCCGATGCCCGCGCGCGATAAGATGACGGGAATGCCGAGGGCTGCGAGATCCGCGCCGGGGCCGATGCCGGAACGCAGCAGCAGCGCCGGGGAATGGATCGCACCCGAAGCCACGATGATCTCGTGCGCCCTGATTGTCTGGGAGCGGGTGCCCGTGAGTGTGGCGCCAATCGCCCGCGTGCCCTCGAAGAGAATACGCGTCGCGGTGCTGTCGGTGATGATCGTGAGGTTCGGACGACGGCGAACATCGGGCGTGAGATAGGCGATCGAGGTCGGCAGGCGTTCGCCGGCATCGCTGACGGCGACGGCACCCCGGAACGTGCCGTCCTCCCAGGGGCCATTCTGGTCGGGACGGATCGGATGTCCCCGTGTCTCCAGCGTTTTCATCACGCGATCGACGAAGGGCGATATCCTCTCGTCCGTGACCCGCCGGATCGATAGCGGTCCGTCCACTCCATGCAGGGGGCCGCCGAAATCCCGGTCGGCCTCTATTTTGCGGAAATAGGGAAGGCAGCTGTCCCATCCCCAACCGGCCGCACCCAGTTCCTCCCATTCGGCATAGTCGGACGGTGCGCCGCGATTGGCCATCAGCGCGTTGATCGCGGAGCCGCCGCCGAGAAGCTTTGCCTGTTCGTAGCGGCGAGATGAGCGGGGGGTGCTGTTCGATCCGGAAGAGCCCATGAAGGCGGTAAGCGAGGACCATATGTTGCGGGTGTCGAGATAGGCGCGGCCCGGATAACGGCTACGCACGTCATTGGGGATGTCGCCGGCGGCAATATTGCGTCCGGCTTCGACAAGAACCACCGTCCGCTTCGGATCTTCCGACAGCCGCGCCGCCAGAACGCATCCGGCCGATCCGCCGCCGAGGATCAGGTGATCGGCAATCATGCGGTCTTCCCCTGGCGGCGATCCGTGCTGCGCGCATTGATCGCCACCAGCATCACCAGGATGAAGGAGATCGCCGTCAGCAGCGAACTGATCGACGCGATCGTCGGATCGATTTCATCGCGGAGCGCGGTGAACATGCGCTTTGTCAGCGTCTGGTACTGGCCGCCGGAAATGAACAGCGAAACGACGGTCTCGTCCATGGCGGAAATGAAGGCGAACAGCATGCCGGAAATCACGCTGGGCCGGATCTGCGGCAGGGTCACGACGAAGAAGGTGCGCAACCGGTTCATGCCGAGGCTGCGCGACACCATCTCCTGCGTATGGTCGAATTTCCGGAGGCCGACCAGAACCGAGGTGATGACATAGGGCAGGCCGAGCATGACATTGGCGAGGATCAGGCCCGTCATGGTGGCGAGCAGGCCGATCTGGGCATAGACGAGAAAGACGCCGACGGCGGTGATGACGATCGGAACGATCAGCGGCAGGAGCAGCAGCATTTGCAGGCTGCGCACCAGCCGGGACGAGGTCATGTCAAGCGCGTAGGCGGCCGCCGTGCCGAAGATCGTCGCCAGGATGGCGCTCGAAATGGAGACGATAAGGCTGACGCGGGTCGCCTGCATCCATGCGGCGCTGCTCAGATAGGCCTCGTACCAGCGCAGAGACCATGACGGCGGCGGGAACGACAGGAACCGGGCGCCCGAAAACGACATGGGCACGATGATGAGGATCGGGATGATCAGCCAGGCGAGGATGAGGGCGACGACGGCATAAAGCAGGATTTTGGACATATGCATGCGTCACCTCGTTCCCATGATGCGTTCAAACGGGATGATCAGGCTCGCGAGGCGGAAGATGAGGAACACGCAGGCCATCAGCACCACGCTGATCGACGATGCGGCGCCCCATTCGTTGTAGACCTCGATGTTGCGGGAGACGAGCATGGAGACCATGTAGGTGCGGCCGCCGCCGAGAAGTTCCGGCGTGATGTAGAAACCAAGCGTCAGCACGAAGACCAGAACCATGCCGGCGATCATGCCGGGCAGGGACAACGGCAGGAAGACCCGCGCAAACACATGCGCCGGCGATCCGCCGAGGCTGGCACCTGCCATTGTTAGTTCGGGCGGGATCTTCTTCATGGTCGCATAGAGCGGCAGCACCATGAAGGGTAGCAGGATGTGAATGGTTGCCAGAACCGTGCCGAACTCGTTGTTGATGAGCGGCAGAGGATTGTCGATCAGCCCGGCACTCTTTAGCGCCGAATTGATGATGCCGGTTCTCTGCAACAGGATGAGCCAGGCATAGGCGCGCACGAGCACGCTGGTCCAGAAGGGCAGCAGCACCATTGCGAGAATGAACACGCTCCAGCGCTGCGGCAGGCCCGCCGCCACATAGGCGACGGGATAGCCGAGGAGAAGCGTCGCGAGCGTCACCACGAACGCGATTCGGAAGGTTTGAAGGAAGGTCATCCAATAGACGGAATCGGTGAGGAACCGTTCGTAGTTGATGAGCGTGAAACCGCCGTCCTGCCAGATCGACTGCCAGGCAAGCCAGAGCAGCGGTACGATCAGCAGCGACACGACCACGAGCAGCGCAGGGGCCAGAAGCATCAGCATCAGCCTCTGCTCGCGCCGGTCATGACGCTCCGAAGGATTGCTTGTCGACACGGTCATAGGTGACCCTCCATGGGCCGGTGATTACTTCTGGATGAAGGATGCCCAGCGCTTCTGCGCTTCCTCGCCGGCCGGCGAACTCCACCATTTGTCCGACACCAGAACCTGCTTGGCGGCGTTCTCCGGCGAGCTTGGCATTTCGGCCGCGCGCTCGGGGGAAATCTTGCCGGTCTTGTAGGCCTCCGGATTGCCCGGACCGTAATCGATGTAGGCCGGGAAGTTCGCCTGGATATCGGGCGTCATCGCCGCGTTGACGAATTTCACGGCGGTGTCGAGATTGGGCGCACCCTTGAGAATGCAAAGCGATGTGTATTGCAGGAAGCCCTGGTTGAACGTGTAGCTGATCGGGGCTCCTTCCTTGGCGACGGCGGTTACGCGACCGTTCCAGGCCATTTCCATGTCGACCTCGCCGTCGGCAAGGAGCTGCGCCGATTGAGCGCCCGAGGTCCACCAGACGGTAACGTAAGGCTTGATTTCCTCGAGCTTCTTGAAGGCGCGATCGACGTCCAGCGGGTAGAGCTTGTCGGCGGGAACGCCGTCGGCGAGAAGGGCGGCTTCCAGCGTGGCAAGCGGATGGTTGCGTAGCGCGCGCGTGCCCGGAAACTTCTTGACGTCCCAGAAATCCGCCCAGCTCCTTGGCGGGTTTGTTCCGAACTTGTCCTTGTTGTAGGCGAGCACGCTCGAATAGAATTCATAGGCCACGGAATAGGGGCTCTTGTATTCCGCGGGCATTTTCTCGGCATTGGGGATCTTGGAGAAGTCGAGCGTTTCGATCATGCCCTGCTGGCCGCCACGGACGCAATCCTGTGTCGGCGTATCGACGACATCCCAGATCGGCTTTCCCGTCGACGTCTGGGTCTTGATGACCGGCCAGGCGTCCGGCGCGCTGTCCTGATTGATGGTGATCCCGAGCAATTTGGCGACCGGATCGAGAATCGCCTTGGTCTGCGCATCCTGATAGGCGCCGCCCTGGGATACGAAGGTGATCTGTTCAGCCGAGGCAAGACCGGCTGAGAGGGTGATGACTGACGCGGAAAGCACGAGAGTGGAAAATTTCAGTATCATGTCCGTTCTCCTCTTTTGGCGGGATTTCAAACCCCGCTTTTTTTGATGCGTGAAATGCTGGGTCTTATCGCCCGATTGCATCCAGGAACTGGTACCAGCCGGCGACGAGCCGGACGGCGGGTTCCCGGATGGGATAGAAGGGAACGGGCTTCAACCGTTCGGAAGTCAGAAGTCCGAGGTCGGGGCTCTCGCCGGCGACGATCGCGGCGACGTGCTTGCCCATGCTGGAGGCAAGCGCCACGCCGGTGCCGTTGTAACCGACCGCATAGACGACGCGTTCGTCCAGCCGTCCCACATGCGGAATGCTGTCCATGGTCATGGCGACGAGGCCGGACCAGCGATGGGTAACGGCGGCGTCGGAAAGTTCCGGGAACTGTCGCACCATCGCTTTGTGCAGCGCGGCGAAGGCGCTTTCGGAATCCGTCTTGCCGAAGGCGCCACGGCCGCCATAGAGCAGCCGGTCGCCTGCCTTGCGAAACCAGCGCATCATCCGCCGGGTCTCGGTGTAGCTGCGGCCATTGGCCAAGAGAGCACCACCGGCTTTGCCGGAGAGTGGTTCCGTGGCGATCATGGCCGAGCGGAAGGGGATGATCGCCTTGCGAACCGCCGCCGTCGCGCGTGTCAGGTCGGAGTAGGAATTAGTGGCGATGACGACCTGTCCGGCGGTGATGGTGCCGCGCGGCGTTTCCAGACGCACACCGGAGCCCTCGCGTCTGAGGCCCGTGACCGACGTATTCTCGAAGATGTCGATGCCGACGGCTTTTAGCCCGGCGGCAATGCCGAACACGAAATTGAGGGGGTGAATGACGCCGCCATGGGTGTTGAGCATGCCGCCGGTGAAATCCCGCGAGCCGGTTTCCGCTTCCATCTCCGCCGGTGAAAGGATGGAGCAGCCGCCGTCGCCGAGCGCTTGCTTCAACCAGCCCACTTCCGTCTTGAGAGCCTCAAGCGAGACCGCATTATGGGCGCAGCGCAGCGAACCCGTCGGCCTGTATCCGGCGGATGTGATGCCGTAATCCTCGACCAGCTCGCTGACATGCTCGATGGCCTCGATGCCGAGATCATGCATGCGGCGGGCGGTCTCGATGCCGTACCGGCCGGCGATGTCGGAAAAGGCGAGCCGGAACTTTCCGGAGACGACGCCGCCATTGCGCCCGCTTGCGCCCCAGCCGATGCGGTTTGCTTCCAGGACCACCGATGACAGGCCCCGGCGGGCAAGATAGCGGGCCGTGCTCAGGCCCGTATAGCCGCCACCGATGATGGCCACGTCATAGCGACGATCGCCCGACAGCGTGCCGAAGACAGGACGGTCCACGGCTGTCTCCTGCCAGAGGGAGTTGATATCGGGAAAGGGCGGGTGGGCGGCGGCCATCATCTGTCCTCAGGCCGCGCTTGCGGTCTGAACGCCGGCGGCAAGCTCCGCGTCAACGGCGTCAGCAAGCTGTTTCAGCGACGAAAAATGGAAGTCCGGCGTCGTCAGCACCTTGGGCTCCGGCGTGCCGCCGAACCCCTTCTGACCCTGACGCCGCTCGATCCAGCATGTCGTGTAGCCGAGCTCCTTGGCCACGCCGATGTCGTGGTGCTGGCTCTGGGCAACGTGCAGGATTTCCGACTGTTTGAAGCCGGAAGCGGATTGGCGGCCCTTGTTGAAGGCGAAGAACTGCGGATTGGGCTTGGCGCATCCGGTCTCATCGCAAGTGACGCTGTCGTGGAAGGGATTGCCGAGCGTATCCGAATAGGCCGAGAAGGCTGTGCGGTCCGCATTCGTCATTGCCACCAGCCGAAAATTCTTGCGCAGGCGTGCCAGGGCCGCGACCGAGTCCGAGAAGGCCGGCCAGCGCAGAACCGCAAGCTGAAAGGCTTCCGCGGTCGCGTCGTCTTTCACGAAGCCGCATTCCGTTGCCAGAGAAAGATAGACGTCTTTCATGGCAAAGGAGGAGCGGCCGTAGAATTTGTCCCGGCCACGCTTGTAGGGCTCGAAGATCTCGTCATCGGAGGCTGCGGCCGCTTTCTCCCCGCCAAGAGCCCGAACGGCATTCAGGACACCCGTTTCGAAATCGATCAAAGTGCCGACGACATCAAAGGTCATGACCTTGAATTCGGTGAGTTTCATAGTCTTCTTTCCTTGTTGACTGTAAGAATGAACGCGAGATTTCAGGACGCTTCCGGCACGATGATCGTGTCTTCGGGATGCAGCGCCACGACTATCGGGTCGCCCGGCTTCTTGAGCTGCGCGCGGCCGGCATGATTGCTGGGAAGCCTGAGGCTGAGATCGCCACCGGATGACAGCGTCAGGAAAACCCGGATGCTTTCGCCCTGATAGAGCGTGTCGGTCACCGTTCCTGTCAGCCGGTTCGATGCCGAGGGTTCGCTGCCGTCGGCGACGACGAGCTTTTCGGAATGGACCGCGAGATGCAGCTGGCGGCTCTCTGGAACGCGATGTGACGTGCGCAGGATCGTGTCGCCCAGCCTTACGGCGTCGTCGCCGTCACGCTTGACCGGCAGCAGCGTTGCCTCGCCGATAAAGCGTGCGACGAAGGAATCCGCCGGATGGTCATGAAGCTGCTCGGGGGTGTCGACCTGCACGAACCGTCCCTTGTTCATGATGGCGACGCGATCGCTCATCGTCAGAGCCTCGCGCTGGTCATGGGTGACGTAGATGATGGTTGCGCCGAGCCGCTTGTGCAGGCGCTTGAGTTCGATCTGCATGGTCTCGCGCAACTGCTTGTCGAGCGCGGATAGCGGCTCGTCCATCAGGATTAGTCCCGGCTCGAAAATCATGGCGCGGGCGAGCGCGACGCGCTGGCGTTGGCCGCCGGAAAGTTCATGAACGCGCCGTTCGCCGTATCCGGTCAGTTCGACCATATCGAGGGCTTCCCGCAGCTTCTTTGGCCAGTCCGATTTCGGCAGGCGGCGTGCCCTCAGCGGAAACGTGATGTTCTCGGCAACGCTCATATGCGGAAAAAGCGCGTAGTTCTGGAAGACGATGCCGATATTGCGTTTGTGTGGAGGCTCGAATGTAATATCCCGTTCGCCGAGCCAGATGGATCCCGACGTGGGCTGCACAAAGCCTCCCAGAATCCCCAGAAAGGTCGTCTTTCCCGATCCGGAAGGCCCGAGGATCGAGACAAATTCTCCCGCGGCCACTTCCAGGCTGACATTGTCCAGTGCCCGGAATTCTCCATAGCTCTTGTTTGCAGCGCGAATGGAAACGCCCAAACGCTCAGCGCTCTTTAGATCAATCATTTGATTCCACTGCAAAATTTACACACGCTGATGCCGGCCTGGCCCGCGCTGCATTCATTGTTGAGTAGAAACCTGGACATGTGGTCCATGCCGGAGCGCTATCCGCCCCGCATGTTCGCACGTCCTGTTCCCCGACTTTCCTTGAAGGTCTTTTGCCTTCCTTGATCCGCAACAGACCAAAGAACCGGGATGTCCGCAATTGAAAAAAAGTTCAGAAAGGTGTTACATCATGTAATGAACAAACTGCGCCGGTCCCTGCCATCCATGAATGGCCTCTTTACTTTCGAGGCCGCGGCGCGCTGCGGCAACTTCTCCAAGGCAGCAGACGAACTCAACGTCACGCCGGCGGCGGTCAGCCGGATGATCGCGCGTCTGGAGGAACATCTCGATACGGCACTGTTCAGTCGCCAGCCGGGAGGTGTCGGCCTGACCGAATCCGGCCGGATTCTCTTCGATGCGATTGCGCGGGGCTTTTCGGGAATCGAGAACGCGCTGCGCGAGATCGAGGATCGCCGCATCGGCATTCAAACGGTCTCGCTGTCGGTCTCGACCGGTTTCACCACCCATTGGATGATGCCGCGCATGGCGGAATTCAAGAAGCAGTTTCCGACCGTCGATTTGCGTTTCCAGCTCGTGATGGGCGCGCTCGCAGGCCCTGTCAACGACGTCGATCTTGGCATGCGCTTCGTCAATGGCTCGGATGAGCGGCACGAGGCGGTTTTCGTCATGCCGGAAATTCTGGTTCCGATCTGCAGTCCCGCCTATCGGGAAAGCCATGGACCCGACGGCAACGACATGAAGCGGAGCCCCGACACGACCATCAATCTCAGCGATGCCCAGCCGAACTGGTCGAGCCTGTTTTCCCCGGCTAACGAGGGCGATGCGGTCAACTCAATGATCTTTTCTGACTACGCCATCGTCGTGCAGGCAGCGCTTCTTGGGCAGGGCGTTGCGCTTGGATGGCTGAATGTCGTTGCGCACTGGCTGCGCACCGAGGCGCTGGTGCCGGCGCGCGAGCATCTGATGACGACCGGCCGCCAATGTCATCTCGTCCGCCTGCGGGACAAACCGGCGCGTGCCATCGTCACGCAAGTCCGCGACTGGATGATCGCCGAACTCCATAGTGACATCGTCGCGGTAGATGCGCTTTATCCGACACTCGGCCTGGGTCCGGGGAGCTGGTCGAAAACAGGATAGTTGCGTGCGGTGCATTCTCCATGCAGCGCGCTTGAGACTTCGCTGAACGTCTGCTGACACAATGCCGGCAAGACAAATGGCGTGACCGCGGGATCGACGTCCGGCCTTGTTCAAGGCGATAGTGTCTTCGGAAGCCATCACGGATTTGCCCAGAGATCATAACCTCAAGTTATATGTGCGCGCAATTTTTTTGCAGTCCCACAGTCGGGCCATGATGATAACCTTCGGACAATAAAAGTGGGAACTAGGCCGTTTTGGAAATGTAAAGCGGCCGAAAAAGCAAGATCCATGCCGCCATCGAACAGGTCGCTTTCGACCCTGCTTGCGCGTGCGTGTTTACCGGGAGTCCATGGCATTGGTAACATCGTTTGCAAACGGCGAGGATTTGGCGTGCCTTTCTAGCGAGGGCGCGAGGCAGCGTCGGATATGAAGGATGCCTCCGGAAAGGCTCTCATTGGCCTACACTTACTCAGTAAGCGCTACGGAACGCATACGGTCCTGGACAAGATCAATCTCGAAGTTGGTTCGGGCGAGGTTCTCGCCATCATTGGACCCAGTGGTTCGGGAAAGAGTACGCTGCTTCGCTGCATCAATTATCTTGAGCCGCCATCCGGCGGTACGATCACCATAGGTCCAACGACGATCAATGCGGCGCAACCGGTGTCGCGCACCGAGCTTTCGAGCCTGCGTCGGCGTGTCGGCATGGTTTTTCAGTCGTTCAACCTCTTTCCCCACATGTCGGTGCTGCGCAATGTCAGCCTCGCTCAGGAACGGGTGCTCGGCCGCAGCCGGACTGATGCGGACGAGCGTTCGATGCAATTGCTTAGCCGGGTTGGGCTCACCGACAAGGCTGCGCAGTTTCCGGGCCGTTGTTCAGGCGGACAACAGCAGCGGATCGCGATTGCTCGCGCGCTTGCGCTCGATCCCGAGGTGATGCTGTTCGACGAACCGACGTCAGCACTCGATCCGGAGCTGGGGCTCGAGGTGTTGGCGGTCATGCGCGAACTGGCGAGCAGCGGCATGACGATGATCGTCGTGACCCACGAAATGGGGTTCGCCGACAACGTATCCGACACGGTGATGATCATGGCGGATGGCCAGATCGTGGAAAAAGGTCCGTCGGACGAGGTTATGCGCAATCCGCAGCACGAGCGAACACGGCGCTTCCTTCGTGCGGTGCATGACCGATGAGCGCTGCCGATCTTCTCATGTTTCTCCGCGGTCTCGCCTGGACCACCGCCCTGACCATCGGCTCCTTCGCGATCGGTGCCATCCTTGCCATACCGCTTCTGGCCGCACGCCGAAGCCGGTTTTTCCCGGTGCGCTTCCTCGCCTCGGTCGCGATCCAGATCGTGCGTGCCATTCCGCCGATCCTCTGGCTGTTCATCATCTTCTTCGGTCTCGGAATCAGCCTTTTTCCGATCAGCCCGTTCGTGGCGGCGCTCGCCGGCCTTGGCCTCATCGCCGCCGCGAACATGGCGGAAATCTACCGCGGCGCCCTGAGCTCGATCCACCATGGTCAATGGGAGGCCTGTGCGGCGCTCGATCTTGGCCGCTGGTCTACGATGCGGGATGTCGTGGCGCCGCAGGCCTTCAGAGTGGCCCTGCCGTCGGCGGCAAGCTATCTCATCGGTCTGATGAAGGAGACGGCCGTCGCCTCGACGATCGGGGTGACGGAACTCGCCTATCAGGGCAACCAGCTTTCGCAGTTGACATTCCGTGGTCTGGAAATCTTTGCCTTCGTCGGACTGTTCTACATTTTCCTCAGCTTGCCGGTGGCCTGGTTGTCGCGCCTGGCCGATGCTCATCTCCGATCCAAGGTGGCGCGCTGATGTTTCCAAGCTACGACGAAATCGTCTCCTGGATGCCTGAGCTTCTCGGCGGTCTTTCCATCAGCCTTCAGGTCACCGTGCTCAGCCTGTTGCTTGGTATCCCCTTTGGGCTTTTGCTGGCCTTGGGCGTGCTGGCGCGCAGCAGGGCGCTGCGGGCTGCTTCGCTCATTCTCGTGGAAGTGGGTCGTGGTGCGCCAGCGCTGGTGCTGCTGCAATTCATCTATTTCGGCTTGCCGAGCGTCGGGCTGACGATCGAGTCCTTTGCGGCGGCTGTAATCGCGCTTGCCTGGAATACCGGCGCCTATACGAGCGAGATCATCCGGGCGAGCCTGCAATCGATCGCGCACGGCCAGCGAGAGGCCGCCGAAGCGCTCGGCCTCAACCGCGCCGACGAGTTGCGCTTCGTCCTGCTTCCGCAGGGTTTGCGCGTGGCGCTGCCGGCACTTCTCGGCTTCTCGATCCTCATTTTTCAGGGCACGTCGCTGTGCTTCACGATTGCCCTGCCGGAACTCGTGAGCCGCGCTTACGAGATCGGTTCCACCACCTTCCGCTATTTCCCGGCCCTGCTTTGCGCCGGAGCGCTCTATGCCTGCATTTCGATACCCGCCGCCCTCCTCGTCAGCCACGTCGAGAAGCGCGCAAGTCTCTATGCTCAACATTAACCTTCCACAGAAAGGAATTCCGGCATGCCCGCATTCAAGTCCAAGACTTATCTCCTTCTGTCCGGCATTGCCGGCATGCTCCTGCCGGCCCAGATCACTCATGCCGCGGATTGCACGCCGCAGCACAAATTCACCACTATCGAGCCCGGCACGCTGACGGTTGCCGTCACGACCTATGCGCCGCATTCCTATCTCGACGACAGCGGCAGCATGAAAGGGATCGACGGCGACATCGCCACCGAATTCGCCAAGCGCGAGTGCCTGAAGGTCAAGGCGGTTGCCGTCGATCCGGCCGCGGCGATCCAATATGTTCTTTCCGGCCAGGCTGATATCACCACTGGCGACTGGTATCGCACCGCCGAGCGGGCCAAGGTCATGAGCCTTTCCGCGCCGCTCTACACCGACCAGATGGCGATCTATTCGAAGCAGGACTTCAAGAAGGTATCCGACCTCGAAGGCAAAAAGGTGGGCACCGTTCAGGGCTATCTCTGGGTTGCCGATCTGAAGACGGTGCTCGGCGCGTCGCTGAAGCTCTATCCGAATTCCGTCAACATGCAGCAGGATCTGTTCGCCGGCCGTATCGATGTCGCTGTCGACGGCTATTCGACGGGTGTTGTCGCCGCACAGAAAGGCGCGCTGAAGGATGTCAAGGTTGCCGTTGCGGCCGCGGATCCGCGCGTGAAGGCGACCAAGGAAGCCGCGCAGGCTGGCTTCCCCTATGCGCTGAAAGCGAAGGAATTCGGTGAAGCGCTCGATAGCAACATTGAGGCGATGCACAAGGACGGAACGATCGTCAAGATTCTGAAGTCTTATGGCCTTGACGGCACGGCGGGCGAAACCGGCGCTCCGCGCCTGGTGCAGTAAGGCGATGGCGTGTGGGGGAGGCGATCTTCCCCCGCTTGTCCGCGAAGAAATATAGGGAGATATCGGCGATGACGGTCTACACGGTCACGCGCAAGACGCAGTCATGGTACGGAGAGCAGATCGGCATCCTGATCCTCGATGCGGCCTATCCTTGCGTTCCCGGCAATGTCGGGAATGCCTCCACCTACAATTATCCCGTCCGGTTTCAGGAAGTACGCGGCGCGTCTATCGACAGGCTTCTGAACCAGCGCGATCCCGCCCTGAAGGAGGCTTTCGTCGAAGCGGCGCTGGAATTGCAGGACCGGGGCGTCAAGGCCATTACCGGCGCCTGCGGCTTCATGGCCTATTTTCAGGAGGAAGTGGCAACGGCGCTCGACGTCCCGGTGTTCCTCTCCAGCCTGATGCAGGTTCCCTTCATGCACGCGCTTTGTGGCGGCAGCGTCGGCATCATAACGGCCAATGCCTCGCGGCTCACGCCGCGGCATTTCAAGGCTTGCAACATCCCCGACAGCATTCCCCTGACGATTGCTGGCATGGAGGACCAGACGGAGTTTCGTCAAGCGATCCTTGAAGAAAAGGGAACGCTGGATTCGGCGGAGATCGAACGGGAGGTGACGCAGGTTGCCCGTCGTCTGGTGGAAGAGCATCCCGAGGTGCGTTCCATCCTGCTAGAGTGCAGCGACCTGCCGCCCTATGCCCATGCGGTGCAAGCCGCCACGGGACGCCCCGTCTTCGACTTCATCACGATGATCAACTACGTCCGGCAGAGCATTGCCCACCGGCCTTATGTCGGGAGCATGTGACGCCGGCGGTTTCGACCAGGAGGTCAACCATGTCTGTCGATCAATATTACCTGCTCGGGCGCTCGGGGCTGCGCGTCAGCCGTCTGGCGCTTGGCACGATGACCTTTGGCAATGGCGGTATTCGTGGTATCGGCGGAAACTGGGGGGCGGACGAGGCGACCGCACGGGCGATCTTCAATCGCTACATCGCCGCAGGCGGCAATTTTATCGATACCGCCAACTCCTATGCTGGAGGATTGAGTGAAAAACTTGTCGGGGCCTTCGTCGCCGAAATGGGTTTGCGCGATGACGTCGTCATCACCACAAAATTCTCCAACAATGTTTCCCCCGGTAATCCCAACGCCGGCGGCAATGGTCGCAAGGCGATGCTGCAGGCGGTCGATGCCTCGCTCAGACGCCTGAAGACCGACTATATCGATCTTTATCTGCTGCATACATGGGATCGCATGACGCCGGCCGAGGAAGTCATGCGAACCTTCGACGATCTCGTGCGTGCCGGCAAGATCCGTTATGCCGGGTTCTCCGACGTGCCCGGCTGGTATGCCGCCCGTGCACAGACCTGGGCCGAGGCGCACGCACTCACCCAGCCTATCTGCCTGCAATTGCCCTATTCGCTGGTCGAGCGCAGCATCGAGCATGAATTCATGCCGCTCGCCGAGGCGCTTGGTCTTGGCATCACCGCATGGAGCCCACTCGCCATGGGGCTTCTATCCGGAAAATACCGTCCCGGTTCGGCGGAACAGGGGCGGCTTTCGCAAGATGCATCCGGCGGCGGCCTTGGATTGTTCACCGAGCGCAACACGCGCATCCTCACCGTACTGGAAAGGATTGCCGGCGAGCTGGGACGCAGCATGGCGCAGGTGGCACTGAACTGGTGCGTCAATCGCGCGGGCGTCGCAGCGGCGATTATCGGCGCGAGCCGGCTCTCCCAACTCGACGACAATCTTGCCGCGCTGGATTTTACAATTCCGCCCGAGTTTCAGTCCGAGCTCGACAGCGCCACCGCCATCGATGCACCCTATCCCTACGCGCTCTTTGGGGATGATTATCAGGCCGCTATTTTAAATGCCGGCGCATCCGTTGGCGATAAGCCGCCGAGCTACAGACGAGAAATCCTGCTGCCCAAGGTCACGGACTATACATTCGGCCAGCCGAAGGCCAAGGATCCGGATTGAATACACGGCCGTTGGATGTCTCCTCACGCCCAATGGTCAGGGAGCGACGATATCGGTCGTTTTGAAAATGGGCGCGTCGGCATCCTGCTCGAGCAGCCAATCCCGGAAGAGCATGGCGCCGTGTTTTGCCGGGCGCTGCGCTGGCATCACGAGGTATATGGACTGGCCGGAGCGATGAACCGCGTCCAGCGGATAGACCAAACGGCCAGCTTGGATATGATCATGGACAAGGTGTTTCCAGCCAAGCGCAATGCCTTGCCCGAGAACGGCGGCCTCGATCGAGCTGAGTGCGTCCGTGAAGACGAAATCCTGGGCGAGGCGGGCGACGGGAACGGAATGGTGGAGCAGCCAGTCGCGCCAGCCGAGCCGAACGCGATGCCGCTCCTCAAAATGCAGCAGCCGGTGGTTCAGCAAATCGGCAGGCGTATTGATTGGCCCGTGCTCCCTGAGATAGTCGGCGCTGCAAACGGGAATGACTTCTTCCGTCACGAAATGCCACGCGTGGATCCCCGGCCATTTGCCGACGCCGAGGCGCGCCGAAATATCGATGTCCTCTTCGTTCAGATCCTGGTCGTCGCGGCTGCTTTCCTCGATACGCAGCGCGATATCAGGATGCTTCACCTTGAAATCCTTGAGGCGCGGCAGAAGCCAAAGCTGCACGAAGGAGGTCGAAAACGACACTCGGACCGTGTCGTTCGAATGCTTTGTGCGCAGGGATGTCAGGACCATGTGCAGATGATCGAAAGCCTGCTGCGTTTCCCTGTAAAGTCTCTGGCCCTCAGCGGTCAGCTCCAGCCGCGTGTGTTCGCGGCGAAACAGTTTTAGTCCCGTCGCCTCTTCCAAAAGCTTGATCGTCTTGCTGACGGCTGGCTGGCTAACGTTCAGTTCCTCGGCGGCCGCGGTGAAACTCCGTCGCCGCGCTGCCGCCTCGAAGACGAAGAGATAATTTGCGGAGGGCACCAGGGATCGCAATCTATGCATAAATTGAAGTTATGCCCCTCTGTATTTTTTTGCAACGTCACAAGTGAATTCGTGGTCAGTACTCTCGCCCGAAATCAAATCGGGAACTTTCCATGCAAACTCATGCTCGCGCCGTCGTCATCGGTGGTGGTTGTGTCGGCGCCGCCATCCTTTACGGTCTTGCCAAACGTGGCTGGACGGATGTCGCACTTCTGGAACGCACACAGCTGACCGCCGGCTCCACCTGGCATGCCGCCGGCCTTATTCCCTCCTATGCGCGCAGCATCAACATCGGCCGGATGATCGCCAAGACGATCGAAATATACGAAGGGCTGGAAGCGGAGACCGGCCAGCACGTCGGCTGGCACAAATGCGGGCAGCTGCGCATCGCCAACACGCGCGACCGCCTGGACGAATACAAGAGCTATATGAGCGTTGCCGCCGTTCAGGGCATTCGCGCCGAACTCGTAACGCCGCAGGAAGCCCGCCAACTCTGGCCGCTTCTGGAAAATAATCACGATATGCTGGCAGCACTCTATCATCCCGATGACGGGCATATCGCGCCGGCCGACGTGACGCAGGCAATGGCAAAGGGCGCCCGCGATCGCGGCGCCAAGATCTACCTCAACACAGAGGTGCGCGGCTTTGAGCGCATGCCGGGCGGCGAGTGGAAGATCCTCACCAACAATGGCGAGGTCATCTGCGAACATGTCATTTCGGCGACCGGCAATTATGCCCGCCAGACGGGCGCCATGCTCGGCCTTGAAATTCCGGCAATCCCGATCGTTCATCAATACTGGATCACCGATGCGGTGCCGGAAGTGATCGAGCGCAAGCGGCAGGGCCTGTCGGAAATGCCGATCCTGCGCGACGAAGGTTTCGAGGGCTATCTGCGCGAGGAGGGCGATGGCCTGATGTTCGGTCCCTATGAAAAGACCGAGCACCTGAAGCTGTTCGCTGAGAACGGCGTTCCGGAATGGTTCGGCGCCGACCTGCTGGAAGAGGATTTCGATTCCGTGTCCTGGAACTGGGAACGCGCCATGGAGCTCGTTCCAGCCCTCGGCCGGGTCGGCATCAAGGCGAACGTGCGCGGTCCGTTCCAGATGACGGCGGACGAATTGCCGCTGGTGGGGCCGGCCTGGGGGCTGGAGAATGTCTGGATCGCCGAAGGCGTGCCTGGCGGTATCCTCTGGGGTGGCGCCATCGGCTATTACCTGTCGGAACGCATCGTCGAAGGCGCCAACAGTCTCGACAC
>NZ_QSNT01000001.1:487031-1139048 GCF_009498525.1 Rhizobium sp. ICMP 5592
GCCGACGGCCCGTCCTCAGAAGACGGCGCCCTCCTATGATATTCTCACCAAGCATGGCGCGGTGTGGAGTGTCCTGAACGGCTGGGAAATGCCGAACTGGTTCGCACCCGAGGGTGTCGAGGCCAGAGATCAGAACAGCTGGCGCTGGACGGAGAAGGGCAAGTATGTCGGTGAGGAAGTCCATGCTGTGCGCAACGCCGTTGGCCTCGTCGAAATGACGCCGATGACGAAATTCGAGATTTCCGGTCCGGGTGTCGAGGCCTGGCTCGATGGCATCCTCGCCAACCGCCTGCCGAAAGTCGGCCGCGTCAATCTCAGCCATCATTTGACCAGGAACGGCGGCGTCCAGGCGGAGTACATCGTCTCTCGCCTCGAAGACGGTACATTCTACCTGATTTCCACGCCGCGCGCCGAGCGCTGGAACTTCGACGATCTGTCGAAACTTCTGCCGAAGGATGGGACAGTGCAATTGCGGAATACAACGAATGAGCGCGGTTGCTTCACCATCGTCGGACCCAAAGCGCGAGAGGTACTGCAAGGCCTCACCGAGATGGATCTCTCCAACGAGGCCTTTCCGTGGTTCGGGGTCAAGTCGGGCACGGTCGGTCTTGCCACTGACGTCCGGCTGCTGCGGGTGAACTATGAGGGTGAACTCGGATGGGAGCTTTATCATCCACTTTGCTACCAGCGTCATCTCCTCGAAGCCCTGCTGGCGGCGGGCGGGCCGCACGGCTTGCGCCTGATCGGTCTGCAGGCGCTGGAATCGCTCCGGCTGGAAAAATCCTATCGCGCCATGTATCGCGATATGAACCCGGAACTGACGGCCTGGGAGAGCGGCCTCGACCGCTTCATTCGCCTCGACAAGGGCGAGTTCATCGGTAAGCAGGCGCTGTTGCGACAGAAAGAACAGGGCGTCAAACAGCGTTCGGTTACCATCAGCATCGACACGGATGGAGCAAGCTCGCTCATCCATGAAGGGGTCTATCGCAACGGCAAGCTTGCCGGCCGCATCACCTCCGGCGGCTATGCCTACACGCTCGGCTGCGATGTCGCTTTCGCACTGCTGCCGGTCGAGCTTGGCAATCCCGGCATCGAGCTCGAAGTGCCGATTCTTGGAGAGATGCGCAAGGCGCGCGTGATCGCTGAATCACCCTATGATCCCGATGCCCTGCGCGGTCGCATGTGAGTGTCGGACAGCGAGAAGTGTATGGCCATGGCTGTTTTCACAGCTTGGGTATCAAGCGCAAAAGTTGCTGCGTGTAGGGGTGCTGCGGGTTCTGGAAGAGGTCATCCGCCGAAGCCGTTTCGCAGAGCTGCCCCTGGTTCATGACGGCGATCCGGTCGCACATCTGGCGGACCACCGGCAGATCGTGGCTGATGAACAGGATGGTCAAACCCAGCGTCTCCTGAAGGTCTTTCAGGAGATTGAGGATCTGTGCCTGTATCGATACGTCGAGCGCCGAGGTGGGTTCGTCGCAAATCAGGAACCGTGGTCTCGTCGCCAATGCGCGGGCGATGGAGATGCGCTGGCGCTGGCCGCCGGAGAACTCGTGCGGGAACTTCCGGCCCGCCTCTTTGCCGAGGCCGACGAGATCGAGGAGATCGGCGACCATGGCCTGGGTCTCGGCACCTGTGGCAGCCAGGCGATGATGCCGGATCGGTTCGGCGACGATCGCGTCCACCCGCATGCGGGGATTGAGCGAGGAGTAGGGATCCTGGAAAATCATCTGGATCTGGCGATGAAAGGCCTGGCGCACGCTGCCCCCGCCGATAGCCGCGAGATCCTCGCCCTTGAATGTCACTCTGCCGGAGGAGGGGCGGCAGAGTCCGGAAAGAACGCGCGCAACCGTCGATTTGCCGCTGCCGGACTCGCCCACCAGCCCCAGAACCTCGCCTGTCCGGATATCGAGATTGAATTCCTTTACCGCGTCGAAAACGGTCCTGTCGCGCGCCAGAAGCGCGCGGCGGGTCACGAAGGTCACGCCCAGGTTCTCGATGGAGATCAGCGGCCGGTCACTCGCCTTTTCAACGGCATCGTCCGTTTTGCGGCCGAGCCAATGGGTGCTGGCGTCGAAGCCGGCGGCCTGCGAAGCCTCGGTCTTTCCATAGCTGGCCTCCGGGAAGCGATGCAGCTTGATATCGGCGCGCGGCACGGCGCCGATGAGGCTGCGGGTATAATCGTGCCGGGGCGCGTGGATGATCTGATGCGTTTCACCGGTCTCCACGATGTTGCCCCGGTACATCACGGCGACGCGGTTCGTGGTCTCGGCGATGACGCCCATGTCGTGCGTTACAAGGATGACGCCGGCATTGCGCTCGGTGGCCAGTCGCTTGATCAGCTTAAGGATCTGCGCCTGCACCGATACATCAAGGGCCGTCGTCGGCTCGTCCGCGATAATCAGATCCGGATCCGTGCAGAGAGCGAGCGCGATCACCACACGCTGACGCATGCCGCCTGAAAACTGATGCGGATATTGCCGCATCCGCGTCTCGGCACCTGAAATCCCGACGGTAGTCAAAAGCTCGGCCGCTTTCGAATTGGCGGCTTTGGCGCTCATCGGCGTGTGGGCGCGAATGGTTTCCACCAGCTGGCGGCCGATCGTGTAGAGCGGGTTCAGGCTCGTCATCGGATCCTGGAAGATCATCGAAATGCGCGTGCCGCGGATCGCGCGCATGCGCCGCTCGTCAGATGGATCGAGCACTTCGCCATCGAGTTCTATCGTTCCGGCCGTGATGCGGCCCGGCTGGTCGAGCAGGCCCATGATCGCGCTGCCGATCGTGCTTTTCCCCGCGCCGGATTCCCCGACAAGGCCGAGAATCTCGCTGCGGCGAACTACCAGGTCGATGTTCTCGACCGCGACGAAGGTGCGGTTCCAGGCGGGATATTCGACCTTGATGCCGGATAAGGAAAGCAGCGGAGGCTTGTCTGAGATTTCTGCGGTCATCTTGAAGCCTTCAACGCAGTTTCGGATCGAGCACGTCGCGCAGCCAATCGCCAAGCAGATTGACCGCCACGACAAGCAGCGCCAGCGTGATGCCGGGGAAGAACACGAGCCAGCGTTCGCCGGAAAACAGGAAGTTGTTGCCGATGCGGATGAGGGTCCCGAGCGAAGGTTCCGTTATCGGCACACCGACACCCAGGAAACTCAGCGTGGCCTCGCCGAGAATGGCGGTGCCGAGATTGATCGTCGCGATGACCAGTACAGGTCCCAGTACATTGGGCATGACATGGCGCAGAATGATGACAGGCGACGAGCAGCCCATGACGCGCGCCGCCTGCACATATTCCCTGTTCTTCTCGACCATGGTTGAGGCGCGAACGGTTCTGGCCACCTGCGGCCAGATTGAAAGCGCCAGCGACAGAACGATGACGAACAGGGCGAGTGCATCATGCTGGTCCTTCGGCAGAATGCCGCGGCTGATGCCGTCGACGAGCAGGGCGACCATGATCGCCGGAAACGTCATCTGGATATCGACCAGGCGCATGATGACAGCGTCGCAGAGGCCGCCGAAATAGCCGGCGGCCAATCCGCCCGCCAGACCGATCAGCACCGCAAGGCTGACCGATACGAAGCCGACAATCATCGAGATCCGCGTCCCGTAGATGATTGCCGAGAGCAGGTCGCGCCCCTGGTCGTCGGTGCCGAGAATAAAGCTCCAGCTGCCATCGGCGGACCACACCGGCGGAATGAGGGAGTTCATGAGATCGATCGACAGCGGGTCGAAGGGGTCATGCGGAGCAACGAGCGGTGCAAACAGGGCGCAGATGATCATGGTGCCGGCCACGATTGCTGCGGCGACCGTTACCGGCGACGAGACGAATTTGTGCCATGCGGATGAGCGTCGAAGCCCGCTTAGAAATCCGTTCATGCGTTGCGCGATCATGGCGATGCCCTCCCGCCAGTACTATCGACGCGCAGGCGCGGATCGACGGCATAATAGAGAAGATCGACGGTGAGATTGATGACGATGAAGATCAGCGCCACCATGAGCAGATAGGTCGACATCACCGGGATGTCCGCCGTCGATATCGACTGCAGGAAGAGCAGGCCGATCCCGGGCCATTGAAACACGCTCTCCGTGATGATGCCGAAGGCAATGATGGAGCCCAGCTGCATGCCGGCGACGGTCATGACCGGTACGAGCGTATTCTTGAGCGCATGGCCGAAATTGATCGACCGTTCGCTCAGTCCCCGAGCGCGTGCGAATTTGATGAAATCCGCCCGCAGCACGTCGATCATTTCCGAGCGGACGAGCCGCATGATGAAGGTCAATTGAAAAAGAGCGAGCGTGAAGGCCGGCATCAGGATCGACTTCCATCCGGACACGGTCAGCAACCCAGTCGTCCACCAGCCCAAATGAACGGTCTCACCGCGCCCAAAGGTGGGTAGCCAGGCGAGTTCGACGCCGAAGAGGAGGATGAGCATGATGCCGATGAAAAAGGTCGGCAGCGAAATGCCGGCAAGCGAGACGACGAGAAAGACGCGGCTCAGCCAGCGTGTGGGATAGAGCGCCGTATAGATACCCATCGGAATGCCGGCGAGCGCGGCAAACAGGAAAGCCATGATGCTAAGCTCGAGGGTGGCGGGCAGACGTTCGGCCAGGAGCGATCCCACCGGCTGGCCCATCTGATAGGATATGCCGAAATTACCCTGCAACACCTGCATGACGAAACGAGCAAACTGGACAGGCACGGGATCGTTGAGACCCAGCTGCTGACGCAGCGCCGCACGCTCGGCCAGCGTCGTCTCCTGCCCGACCATTTGTGCGACGGGATCGCCGATGTAGCGAAACATCAGGAAGGCAAGCATGGCGACCGCCAAAAGGACGATGGCGGATTGCAGGAGCCGGCGCAGAAAGTAGTTCGTCATCACAGCCTCGCTGTGTAGCGCTTCCTTGCCTGTGGTCCGGCGGAATGGGAAGCAAATCAAGCGGCGGCCTCCGCCCGAGATAAAAATCCGGGCGGAAGCTTTGAGGCATTATTTGGTGATCTTGACGTAACGCCAGTCGAAGACGTCGTCGGCGCGCTGCTTGAGCTCGATGCCATCCCGCACACCCCAGGCGAGCCATTGCTGATGCAGCGGCAGATAGGCGATGTCGCCGGTGGTGATCGTCCAGACCTGCTTGATGAGGTCGTTGCGCTTCGTCTGGTCGGTCTCCTTGAGGATTTGCTCGGCGAGCTTGTCGACTTCCGGATTGCAATAGCCGCCATAGTTCGACTTGCCGTTCGTCACCTTGTCGCGTTCGCCCTCGGCCCAAACCTCGGAGGATGGAGAAACGCGCGGGCACTGATGCAGCGAATTGATCGGCGCCCAGCTGTCGAAGCTCGGAGGTGTCGAGCCGATGAGGCCGAGGCTGAAGTCGAGCTTGGGCGCCAGAACCTTTTCGAAGAATTTCGATTTGGTCTGCGCGTTGACCTTCACCTTGATACCGACCTTCGCGAACATATTGCCGACGGCGACGCAGATCGCTTCGTCGTTGACGTAACGGTCGTTCGGGCAATCCAGCCCGATCTCGAAGCCATCAGGATAACCCGCCTCGGCGAGAAGCGCCTTCGCCTTCGCCGGATCGTAAGGGATGCGCTTGAAGCTGGGATCAGAACCGTTGATGCCGGGGGCCACCATCAGGGCAGTCGGGGTGGACATGCCGCGCATGACCTTGCTCTTCAGCGCCTCGATATCGATCGCGCGGTAAAGCGCCTCGCGGACGCGGTGATCCTTGAGCGGGTTCTTGCCCTTGATGTTGGAATAGAGAAGTTCGGGGCGAAATTGGTCCATGAAGATATAGACCGTGCGTAACTCCGGACCGGTGATCACTTTCGTGCCGGGATTGGCCTTGATGCGGTCGATGTCCTGAAGGGGAACCGGCGTGATCATGTCCAATTGGCCGGAAAGCAGAGCTGCGACGCGTGTCGCCGAATTCGGGATCGGGGTGAAGATGACATCCGTCACGTTATCCTGACGCGATGATGCTCCCCACCAGTCGGGATTGGCAACCAGCACGGTCTTGATGCCCGGTTCTCGCGATGTAAGCTTGAATGCTCCGGTCCCATTCTCGTTCAGGGTTGCGAAGCTTTCCTCGCCGCCGGCCTTTTGCGGGCCGTGGTCATTGTGCTTCTCGGCCCATGCCTTCGACATCATGTACCAGTTGCCCCACTGGTAATAGATGATCGGGTTCGGCGCATCGGTGACGAAATCGACGGTGTAGTCGTCCACCTTGATGACTTTGGTATCTGGCGAAAGGCGGTTCTTGAAATCCGAACCGGGGGCACGGAGGCGTTCAGCGGAGAACAGAACGTCATCGGCCGTAAACGGGCTGCCGTCGTGGAACTTCACGCCCTTGCGGAGGTGGAACCGCCAATGGGTCGGCGAAAGCGTTTCCCAGCTCTCGGCCAGCGCCGGCTCGATCGACAGGTCGGCCGCGCGCCGGACCAGACCTTCGTAGACATTGCCGAGAAAGCCCGAACTGAAGGTCTCGTCGATGACGTAGGGATCGAAGGAGGTGACGTCTCCCTGCGCGCCGAAACGCAATGTCTCGGAATGCGCAGGCAGGACTGAACTGGCAAGCAGACCGGCCGCCAATATGGCGTAAATTCTGAATTTCTGCATTTCGCATTCCCCTCTTTGCGGAAATATCTGCACCATGGCGGACAGGTCCGCACTGATGGATATTTTCCTATATTTTGCGATTATAGTAAGAGAGTTTGCATCATCGTCAACGGATTTCTGTAGCAAATAATATCAAAATCGATTGACGATGAGGAAATCTATCATATTCTAAAAGAAAACGAGGCGAGCGTGACGATCAAGGATATTCTCAGCGGTAACGAAGTGAAGCTGACGTCGGCTGAGAAAAAGGCCGTCAGGACATTGCTCGGCAATTATCCGGCCGCGGGCCTAGGGACGGTCGCCGGATTTGCATCGCGCGCAGGCGTCAGCGTCCCCACGATCCTTCGTCTCGTGACCAAGCTGGGGTACGGCGGCTATGCGGCGTTCCAGAAGGATCTGATCGAGGACGTTAGCGAACAGTTGAATTCGCCGCTATCCATGATCGACACCCGTGCCGCCGCTACAGGCTCCGACGACATCTATGTCAGCATCATGCACAATCTGGCGGACGCGCTGCGCCAGACCGCGGCGGCGTATCGCAAACAGGATTTCGATGCGCTCCTTGATCTCCTCAGCGATGAACGGCTCGCCGTTTATTGTATTGGTGGACGCTTCAGTTCGGTCCTTGCGCAGAGGCTCTGGATGCATCTGAGCCAGCTTCGCCCCGGCGTCTCTTTCATCGAGACGCTTTCGGCGCGGCTTTTCGATCGTGTCATCGATTTCAACAGCCAGACGACGCTCATTGTTTTCGACTACCGCCGCTATCAGAGCGATGTGGTCGAGTTTGCCCGGCTTGCCAAGGAAGCGCGGGCGCGCATCGTCCTGTTCACCGATCGCTGGATGTCTCCGATCAGCAATTTTGCCGACCATGTGCTGGTCTCGCCGGTCGAGACGCTGTCGGCCTATGATTCCAAGGTCGTGGCCTTCGCGCAATGCGAAGCGATCATCGCCTCCCTTGTGAAGCGCAGCCCCGACAAGATTCGCGAGCGGCTTGCGACGATCGAAGCCCTGCGCCGCAAGGGCGAAATGCAAATACACCAGACAGAAGTAAACGATGACAAGAAAACCTGACGGTGCGGCTCCAACAGAGTGCAGCTTTGAAGTGCTTAATCCCGGCGGTTCGTTTTCGGGTCTGATTGTCTGCGATCATGCAAGCAGCGAAGTGCCTGCGGAATATCGAAATCTCGGTCTGAGCAAGGAAGATCTCAACAAGCATATCGGGATCGATATCGGCATTGCGGACGTCGTCCGAACGCTTTGCCAGAGGCTGGATGCCACCGCCGTGCTCACCCGCTATTCGCGACTGCTGCTCGACTGCAATCGCTGGATCGAGGACCCGAGGCTCATCCTTGCCGAGAGCGATGGAATCCTCGTTCCGGGAAACTCTGATGTGAGCGAGGCAGAGAAAGCACAGCGCGTTGAAGCCTATTTCTGGCCCTATCATGGGGCGGTGAGCGAAGCGCTGACGAACCTTCTCGCCCGCGAACAACATCCCTTCATCGTCTCCCTGCACAGCTGTACGCGCAGGCTGGGAGAAGAGCTTCGCCCCTGGGATGCAGGAACCATATGGCACGAGAGCAATGTCCTGTCCGATGCGCTGATCGCGGCCCTTGCGCAACGCGGCGACCTCAAGCTCGGAGACAACCGACCCTATTCCGGGATCGGCGGCACCTTCACCATCGACTATCACAGCTGGAGCACCGGCATTCCGGCCTGCGGGCTGGAAGTCACCAACGATCTTCTAGCAACCCTGGAAAGCCGGTCGGAGTGGAGCGATCGTTTGACGGACGCTCTGGGCGACCTCGCCTCCTCGCGCGCCGGCCTATGGAACAAGCACAACGGTATCGAGCGGGCCTCCTCGCCGCTCCACCTTTCCGCAAGTTGACGAGAGCACGCTATGACCAAGATCGGAAGCCTGTACGAAGACACGGCGCCGCCACCGCCGTCAACGGAACGTTTGCAGGGCGACCATGACGCCGATTTCGTCGTCATCGGTGCCGGTTACACCGGTCTGAGTGCCGCCATCCATGCCGCCAAGCGCGGTGTCCGGACGATCGTGGTCGAGGCGAACGGTGTAGGTCACGGCGGTTCCGGCCGCAATCACGGCCACTGCGTTCCGGTTCTCGGCTTCATCAATCCTGAGAAAGCGGTCGAGACGCTGGGCAAGGAGCGCGGGGACCGCTTCACGCGGATCGTGACCGATTCCGCCGCGAAGGTTTTTTCGCTGGTGCGGGAATACGGCATCGATTGCGAGGCGGCGCAGACGGGCGCATTACAGCTTGCCCATAGCCCGGAAGCAACTTCCATCTCGACCCGCCAGCATGCCTTTTATGAACGCCTGGGAAAGAATCCGCTTCTGCTCGACCGTGCCCAGGCCGTGGCGATGACCGGTTCCGAGAGCTTTCACGGTGGCTGGATGCATCCGGATGGCGGGCATCTCAATCCGCTCGCCTTCGTTCGTGGCCTCGCTGCGGCGGCGATAAGTGAGGGTGTCGAGATCTATACGCACTCGCCGGTAACATCGATCGAGCGCAACGGCGGCGTCTGGGTGGTGAACGGCCCGGCGGGCAGGGTCCGGGCAAAGCGCGTCGGCATCGCCACCAACGCCTATACGGCCGGACTGTTTGCGCCGCTCGGGCGGTCCTTCTTCCTGATGTCGTCCTATGCGATCGCCAGCGAGCCGATTGATCCCGAGCTCAGAAAAACGATCCTTCCGGGCAACCAGAGCGTCGGTGATACGCGCCCCGATGTGCGCTATTTCCGCTTCGACAGGCAGAATCGCCTTGTTCTCGGCGGGCTTGTGGAACCGGTGCTGGGAACCAATTTCGAAAAGACGACAGCCTTCATGGCAAAACGGATGAAAAATCTGTTTCCGCAACTCCATGACTTGAAGTGGCGGCACCACTGGACCGGCAAGCTTGCGATCAACCTGGATCGTACGCCGCATCTCTACAATCCGGCCGAGGGTCTTTTCGCGCTCGTCGGCTATTCCGGGCGCGGCGTGCCGACAGCAACCGCGCTCGGCGAAATCCTGGGCGAAGCGGGCTGCGGAATGGCGGCGCGGGATCTGCCCATGGAGATTTCGGAGCTGAAAAGCCTTCCGACCGCGCCTCTCTTGTCCACTCTCGTGCCGCTGTTGCGCGGGCCTATCAATCGTCTCCGCTCCCGCTGGCAGTGAGTGGCGGAAATCGAGGTATCATTCCCATGCAGAAGACCGACTTCTATATCGATGGCGCCTGGGTTCGGCCCGCACGGCCTAACCTCTACGATATCGTCTCGCCGTCGGACGGAACGACTTCCGCGACCATTTCGCTGGGGAGTGCCGATGATGTCGACAGGGCAGTCACGGCCGCGCGTCGTGCCTTCGACCATTGGAGCCAGACGAATTTCAAACGGCGGGTAGGACTGCTCGAACGGCTGCAACAGATCTATGCCGCTCGCTCCGAGGAGATGGCACAGGCAATCTCGCTCGAAATGGGGGCGCCGATCACCTTTGCGCGCCAGTCGCAGACCGATGCCGGCCGCAGCCAGATCAGCAATTTCCTCGCGGCGGCGAAGGAGTATCAGTTCGAGCACGCCATGCGCGCCGATGGTTCCGGCGATCAGATCCTGCATGAACCGATCGGCGTCTGCGGGCTGATCACGCCGTGGAACTGGCCGATCAACCAGATCACGCTGAAGGTCGTGCCGGCCTTGCTGGCCGGATGCACCGTCGTCCTCAAGCCGTCCGAGATCGCCCCGCTTTCCGCCATGCTGTTTGCCGAAATGATCGATGAGGCTGGCTATCCGGCAGGTGTGTTCAATCTCGTGAACGGAGACGGCGCCACCGTCGGAGAGGCAATTTCGGGTCATCCCGGCATCGACATGGTCAGCTTCACCGGTTCGACGCGTGCCGGCGTTGCCGTCATGAAACGGGCGGCCGAGACGGTGAAGCGCGTGACGCTGGAACTCGGCGGCAAGTCGCCGAACGTCGTCTTTGCTGATGTCGATATCGAGGAGACGATTACGCGCGGTGCCAGAGCCTGTTTCTCGAACGCCGGCCAATCCTGCAACGCGCCGACGAGAATGCTGGTCGAGCGGCCGATCTACGAAAAGGCGGTGGCGATTGCCGTGAAAGTGGCGAACGACCTTGCCGTCGGAGCACCCAATGCCGAGGGGCCGCATATCGGCCCGGTCATTTCGATGAGGCAGTTCGACAGAATCCAGACGCTGATCCGGGCAGGCATCGCCGAGGGTGCGCGGCTTGCCGCCGGTGGTCCCGGTCGGCCGGAGGGGCTTGCCGTCGGCGCCTTTGTCCGCCCGACGGTCTTTGCCGATGTCGACAATGGCATGACGATCGCCCGCGAAGAAATCTTTGGCCCCGTCCTGTGCATCATACCGTTCGACAGCGAAGCGGAAGCTATCCGGATCGCCAACGACACGCCCTATGGTCTTAACGCGCAGGTCCAGTCGAAAGACCTCGCGCGGGCACGCCGGGTAGCTCGCGCGATCCGCTCGGGAATGGTGCAGATCAACGGCGCTTCCAGAGCGTCCGGCAGCCCTTTCGGTGGCGTCAAACAATCCGGCAACGGCCGGGAAGGCGGCATCTGGGGCATCGAGGAATATCTGGAGACGAAGTCTGTCAGTGGCTGGGGTTGACGGAGATCAGCATGTCTTGGTGACGTCACTTGGGCCTAGATCGCATGATAGCGCCGGTCGAAATAGATGAGAGCCTGTCCGCCCTCGTTCTCGCGGATGGCGACGACGTCGCAAATCAGGATGTCATGTGTGCCGCCGTCCGAGATGGCTTTCACCCTGCAATCGAGAGAGATCAGCGCGTCGTCGAGTACCGGTGATCCCGTCTCAAGCAAGGACCAGCTGGCGCCCTCGAAACGCTCGTGCACCGGCGTTTTGCCGCCGAAAAGCCGACTAAGCTCCTCATGGCCGCGCTCCAGTGTGTTGACGCAAAGCACCCGGTTGGCGTTGACGGCCGGATAGGCGGAGGAGCCGCGATTGAGGCAGACCAGCAATGTCGGCGGGCTGTCGGTCACGCTGCACACCGCCGTTGCCGCAAAGCCCGCAAGCCCTCCCGGACCATCTGTTGTCACGATGTTGACGGCGGCTCCGAGCCGCGCCATGGCGTTGCGGTATTCCTGCTTCCTCTCGTCAAGGGAGGGGGTGGCGGGTGCGGCGTCCGTCAGGGATGAGGCTTGCATGTCAGGCTCCTTATCGGACTTCCGATCTCGCGCGCAGAAAGCGCAGCACTTTATTGTTGAATTCCTCTGGCGCGACGACGTTCACCGCATGGGCGCCAAAGTCGGAAAGGGCGAGTTCGGCGGCGGGCAAGCCCTCGGCAAGCCGGACGGAGCGTGTATAGGGCACGAGAAGATCGTCGCGCGTGCCGACGACCAGCGTCGGGGTGCGGATCTCGGAGAGCCTGTGGTCGATATCGAACGCGCGCAAAGCCGCGATCCGTTTGAGAACATTCGCCTTGCCCTGGAAGTGCGCGACCCCATGGCGCTCGTCGGCGGCCATGCGTTCGGCATTTTCCGACATCCAGACGGCGGGATAGAGAAACAGAGGCTGCGCCTTGACGAAGGCCTCGACTCCGGATCGCTCCAAGAGTTCGATGCGGATATCGAAGCAGCGCCCTGAATGCGGATCGGCCTTGCTCCAAGCGTTGATGAGGATCAGCTTCTCGATGAGCTCGGGACGACGCAGCGCGATGTCGAGACCAATCAAGCCACCGAGCGCGTGGCCCATGAAGTCGAAACGATCAAGCTGCAGCCGGGCTGCGATCTCCAGCACATCGTCCGCCATGGCGGAGATGCCGCCTTCATCCGGAACGTCGCCGCCGGAACGTCCCGTGCCGCGATGATCGTAGGTGACGATCCGGAAATCGGTCGCGAGCGCCTCGATCTGAGGCGCCCAATAGCTGCCCGATCCGCCGAGCCCGGAGGACAGGATGATCGTCTTCGCGTCGGGGCGATCGAGCCCATGAACCTCGAAATGCATGCCGCCTACTTCTTGCCAATATGGGCGACGGTTGCGATCTCGACCAGCGCGTCGGGCTTCACAAGCCCGCACAGGATGCAGTAGCGTGCCGGCTTGTCGCCCGGGAAGTATTCGGCATAGACGGCGTTGACGGCCTGGTAGTTGGCCCAGTCGGTGACGAAGATGTGGTTCATGGTCACGTCTTCCATCGTGCCCCCGGCCGTCTCGATCACCGATTTGATGGTTTCGAGCACATGGCGCGTCTGGGCGCCGGCATCGCCGACATGCACGACGTCGTTGTTCTTGTCGAAGGGCAGGGTGCCGGAGACGTAGACGATGCCGTCGGCAAGCGTGCCGGGCGAAAATGGTGCGATTGGCTTGTGGGTCCCGGCGGGCACGATGATGGACTTGGGCATGAGGGTCTCCTCTTGATGATTGGATCAGGCTTCGTTTGGAGCGGCTTGCGAGATGGTGGCGCAGAAATCGTTGACGGTGGCGACCCAGCCGAAGAATTTCTCGACGTTGTAGACGGTCGCCTGCTGGATGAAATCGGGGCCGAGATGATGGGTGGCGTCCTCCAGCATCACGCCGAAATATTCGAGATGGAAGGCATCGCGGAGCGAGCTCTCCACGCAGACATTCGTGGCGATGCCGACGAAGACGAGATTGCGGATGCCGCGTGCGCGCAGCACGCTGTCCATATTGGTGTTGAAGAAACCGCTATAGCGGGTCTTCGGCACCAGGATATCGCCGGGTTGGGGTTGCAGCTCGTCGACGATCGCGTAGTCCCAGGTTCCCTTGGCAAGAAGCTGGCCCTGCAGCTCCGGTCTCTGACGCATGGTCTTCAGGGCATTGGACTTGTGATAGTTCGGCGAGCCGGGGCCGCCTGCCTCCACATAGTCCTTGTCCCAGCCGTTCTGGAAATAGATAACCTGAACGCCGGCGCCGCGCGCCGCGTCCAGTGTCTTCTTGATATTGGCGATCGTGCCCTTGGCTCCTGCGATATCGAAGCCGGCGAGATCGACATAGCCGCCTTCGGTCGAATAGGCATTCTGCATGTCGACGACGACGACCGCCGTTTCGCTGGGTTTCAGCGTGATCGGTTCGGGTCTCGCGGGGAGGGTGACGCTCTGCGAGCGCTCTTGGGGAGCCTGGTATCCGGCTGCGGTAACGGCGCTCATTCGGCGGCCTCCAGCATGGGCTTTATGTGTTGGCGGCATTTCATCAGCGGCTGGATCTTTGTGCCGAAGTCTTCGACACCCTTCAGAAAGTCGTCGAAGGTCAGCAAGACACCGCCTGTTCCGGGAACGGTCGGGACTTCATCAAGCAGCTTGGCGATGGTCTCATAGGAGCCAACCAGTGTTCCCATGTTGATGTTGACAGCCGAGACGGGGTCGGCCATCTGGCGGATGTTGGTGTCGGAACCGGATTTGGTATCGGCGGCACCCTGCAGGCCAAGCCAGGCAATCGCTTCCTGGTCGGCGCCGTCCTTATAGCTCTCCCATTTGGCGCGGGCGGCCTCATCGGTCTCGTCGGCGATCACCATGAAAAGAACAAAGGAAGAGACGTCGCGGCCGGTTTTGGCCGTCGCGACCTGAAGCCGTTCAGCTGCCGGTGCAAATGCCTTCGGCGTATTGACGCCGACACCGAAGCAAAAATTGTAGTCGGCATATTGGGCCGAGAACTCCATGCCGGCTGTCGAAGAGCCGGCGCAAATCACCTTCATGTCGGCCTGTGGGCGCGGCGACAGACGGCAATCGTCCATCTGGAAGAACTCGCCCTTCAGATCGCTCTTTCCGGTTTCCCACAGATCGCGCAGCACAGTCGCGTATTCGCCGAGATAGTCGTAGCGCTTGGCGAAATATTCATCGCCGGGCCACATGCCCATCTGGGAATATTCCGGGCGCTGCCAGCCGGTGACGAGGTTGAGACCGAAGCGGCCATTCGAAATGCTATCGATCGTCGAGGCCATGCGGGCGACAATCGCCGGCGGCATCACCAGCGTTGCAGCGGTCGCAAACAGCTTGATGCGGGTGGTGACGGCAGCGAGGCCCGACATCAGCGTGAAGGATTCGAGATTGTGATCCCAGAACTCCGTCTTGCCGCCGAAGCCGCGCAGCTTGATCATCGAGAGAACGAAGTCGAGACCATATTTTTCCGCCTTTAGCGTGATCTCCTTGTTCAGCTCGAAGCTGGGTTTGTACTGCGGTGCGTTTTCCGACAGCAGCCAACCATTGTTCCCGATCGGGATGAAAACACCGATTTCCATATCTGCTCTCCTCTTGAGGTCGCGAGCGGCCAAGGCCTGGTTCGGGATCTTGAAAGCAGATTGCGTGCCAGATCGAAAAATCTAATAAAATCAATGATGATCTGTTTTGAGTGTCGCAAATTATTTATCGTTTGGTCAAAAATTTACCGTCCGATAAATTTTTGACCAAACATCGGGCTTTGCCGCCCAAAATTGCGGCACCGCCCAATGTTTGCTGGAAAAACAAATCAAGCGACGGCGCCATCTATTGCCACCGTTCACAATTTTCCCAAGCTGAAATGGATATGGCTGTTCGGGATGGCGCCGCTCAAAAAGCGGCACGGTTTATCGTGCCGACGGGCCACCATGTCGTAACATACTGTCACCAGTGCGAATTGGTTCGCCTCGTTTGCCAAGGCGAACCAATTCTGCGGGGTGGAGACTGCCTGTAGACCGTTGTTAGCCGATCAGCCCTTCGCTCGTGATGCCCTTCGTCAGCTCCAGTGCCTGGCGCTCGAAGAGCCCGCGATAGATCCCGCTTTTGCGCCGAATGAGGCTGGCATGGGTGCCTTCCTCGGCAATATGTCCGTGTTCGAAGACCAGCAGCCGATCGAGGGCGCGCACAGTCGACAGTCTGTGAGCGACGACGAGTGTCGTGCGTCCCTCCATCAGCCTCTCCATCGCCTGCTGGATGAGCATCTCCGATTCCGAATCGAGGCTCGAGGTCGCCTCGTCGAGGATCAGGATCGGCGCATCGGCCAGGAAAGCGCGGGCGATGGCGATGCGTTGCCGTTCGCCACCGGAAAGCTTGATGCCGCGTTCGCCGACAAGCGTCGCATAGCCCTTTGGCAGCGCCTCGATGAAATCATGGGCGCTGGCAAGCCGCGCAGCCGTCCTGATCTCCGCTTGGGTAGCCGTTGGCCTGGCATAGGCGATATTTTCTGCCAGCGAGCGGTGAAACAGGATGGGTTCCTGCTGCACGATGGCGATCTGGCGGCGAAGAGAGGTCTGCGCCACCTTGGAGATATCCTGCCCGTCGATCGAGACCGTGCCGTGGTTGATGTCATGCAGGCGTTGGATCAGCTTGATGAAGGTCGTCTTTCCGGAGCCGGAATGGCCGACGAGGCCGACCCGCTCGCCCGGTTTGATGGTGACCGAGAAGTCCTTGTAGAGCGGGGCACGGTGGTTGCCATAGTGGAAGGTGACATGATCGAACGTGATCATGCCGGCCTTCACATGCAGAGCCGGTGCGCCGGGAACGTCCTCCACGCCCAAAGGCTGCGCATGGATAGTGACAAGCTCCTCCATGTCGTTCACCGAGCGCTGCAGGTTGCGGATATGCATGCCTATTTCACGCAGATAGCCCTGAAGGATGAAAAAGGCAGTCAGGACGAAGGTGATGTCGCCCGCATTGGCCTTGCCGTTGGCCCAGAGCCAAAGGGCAAGGCCCAGCACACAGCCGCGTAACAGGCTGAGCAGCGCATTCTGCGAGGTGCCGTTCAGCGTGCCCCGCGTCCAGGTGCGCGCGGTGCGATCCCGCCACTTGCGCATGACCGTGGCGAGACGCTTGTCTTCGCGGTCCTCGGCGCCAAAGGCCTTGACCACGGCGTTGCAGGTCACGGCATCGGCAAGCGCGCCGCCAAGGCGTGTATCCCAGCTATTGGCCATGCTGGCCATCGGTGCAACATAGCGCAGAGCCATCGTCGCCGTGAAAGCGATAAAGAGCACGGATCCGGCGCCAACCAGCAATCCCATCATCGGCCAGTACCACGTCATCAGAATGGTCGAGCCGATGAGCATTACCAGCGATGGGAACAGCGCAACGAAGACGGTGTCGTTGAGCAGGTCGAGCGCCCACATGCCGCGCGTCACTTTGCGAACGGTGGAACCGGCAAAGCTGTTGGCGTGCCAATCGCTCGAAAAGCGCTGGATATGGAAGAAGGAATTCGCCGCGATCTCCGACATCGACTTTAGCGTGAAGCCGATGATGGCGGTGAACGTGGCATGCCGCAGGATGACGGCGCCGACTGACAGTGCCATCAGCCAGCAGAAGGCGTTGACGGCATTGTTCCATGTTGCGGCGTCGCCGGCATGGCCGGACACCACCGCATCGACCAGCCGGCCGGAAAACAAGGGCGTGAGCACATCCGCAAACGTGGACAGCATGGCTGTGAACAGCATGAAGGAGGCGCGGCCGGGCTGTTGCTTCCAGTGAGCCCAGCAAAAACGGAAAACGCTGCGAAAAGCACCGCCGCGGCGGGATTTGAAACCAAGAGCCATTGATGTATCCGGCTTGTCGCCGGCTCCGTCATAGGGAAAAGGATGTTCGCGCAAAACCGCGCGAAATGGTTTGGTGAGGAACGAGCGACGGGAGGCTTAGCACCAGTCCATCAGGTTCTGTCGCGTTGGAAAACGCTGACGGCCTCAGGCGATAGTCGCGGAAGCCACTGGGGAGTCGGAAAAAATAGCCATCGAAAACTCCCTCGAACCGTGTTGATGATGTTCAACCCTAGATCGCTTTGGCGTGTAGGCCAAGCCGAATCCGGCGAAATTTTCGACTAAGCTTTGAGATGCGGCATACTTGCAACAGCAGCCAGGTCGTAAGCCCCCTCGGGGAAAGGAACAGGCCATGGCAAAACGCATCAAAAGGACGTGGGGCATGGCGCATTAGGGATTCGTTCACCATGATCGCAGCTTCGTCTCGGCATTGAATTGACGTTCACCCGAACATAACCTCGCAAAAGCAGAATGGTCTTTCCTATCTGTTCCGAGGAATTTCCGTGGCTAAAGGCGTCATTGCGGACGGCAAATTGCCAATCTCATTCTCCGAGGTCGAGCCGGCTCCGAATGCAGCCATGTCGCGCAGGACGCCGGAGAAGGTTCACCACGAAGCTGACTTGGCCGAGCGCCAGTGTTGGCTGGAAAACATGATCAACCAAATCCCTGATTATATCTACGCAAAGGACCTGGAGGGACGTTTCCTGTTTGCAAACCAGGCGGTCGTCGCCAACAACGGGCTTTCCCATCTGAAGGATTTGGTTGGACGGACGGATTTCGAATTTCTGTCGCGCCATGTGGCGCAAATCGCCACGGATGTTGAACGTCGCGTAGCCGAGACAGGACAGCCCCATTTCGGCGGTGAGGAGTTGGCATTTCGTGGCGATGGCGAACGATGGCTGATGATCACGCGTGTCCCGCTGAGAGACGCGTCCGGAACAATAATCGGCATCGTCGGGGTTTCCCGTGACATCACCGCGCAGAAATCGGCAGAACGACGGATGCGCGCTCAGTCCGGCCTGCTCGAAATGATAGCGCGCGGGATGCCTCTTGCCGATTTTCTCGAAGAACTTGCCCGGATGATTGCTGGATTCGCGGAGGGTGTGCATGCTGCATTCCTGACGGTTGCGCCGGATCCGGGGGAACTGCGTCTGGCGGCCGCGCCCACCTTGAATGAAAAGTATCGCAAGCGAGCCAATGCGGCCTTCATTCGCACCGTTCCCACAGATCTCGGAGCCGCCGCGACGGCACTCAAGCTTGCCTTCGATCAGGCGAGTGTCTCTGAACTTGACCATCAGTGCCGCTGTTTGGCCATTTCCGGCGTCGACGGCCAGATCGAAGGCGTCCTGGCTCTCTATTCGTCCGAGGGAGCACGGTATCAATCGGATTTCTCCGAGTTTGTTTCGCTCGCCGTGCACATGGCCGGGATCGCAATCAGCCGTCATCGCGCCGAGGCACGGATCGGGTTTCTCGCCGACCACGATCCCCTGACGGGGATGGCCAACCGCGCTTTGCTGGATTGAAGACTCACCCTTGCAATGCAGACGGCCGATTCCATAGGCAGTGAAGTGGCGCTGGCATTCCTTGACCTCGACAATTTCAAGCTCGTCAATGACAGCCTTGGTCACTCGGTCGGCGACCAACTGCTGAAGATCGTGGCTGGCAGGATTTGCGAGCTGACAAGTGACCAGGGTTCTCTCGCCAGAATCGGGGGAGACGAGTTCGTGATTATTCTCGAGCAAATGGATCTCGAGAGCTGCCTGGGTAGATTGTCGGCGATAAGAGAAGCGGTTGCGCGTCCGATCGTACTCAACGACATCGAACTCAGGGTGACCTGCAGCATCGGTGTCGCCAGCTATCCGAACCACGGCAAGACCGCGGGAGAGCTGCTCGCTTCCGCAGATATGGCCATGTATAGGGCCAAGGAGTTGGGTCGCGACGGAATCGCTTTGTTCACCTCGGAAATGACTGCGACCGTCCGAAGGAAGCTTTCGCGGACCGACGAACTCCGCCAGGCGCTTCTTCGCGAGGAGTTTGTGCTGCATTACCAGCCGCAGGTGGACGTCCAGACCGGCAGGATCGTTGCGGCTGAAGCGTTAATCCGCTGGAACCATCCAAGCGAGGGCCGTGTCTATCCTGGAGATTTCATTGCGCTTGCCGAAGAGACGGGCCTCATCATGCCAATTGGGGAGTGGGTACTCCGGACGGCGTGCAGGCAAGCCAAGGCATGGCAGGACAAAGGGCTCGACCCAATCAGGATCAGTGTCAATGTCTCTGCCAGACAGTTCCAGGAAAAACGCCTGATCGAGACTGTGGCGACGGCGCTGAGTGAGAGCGGCCTCGATCCAATATGGCTCGAACTCGAAATCACCGAGAGCCTGATCATGAAGGACCTCGCCAGCTCGATTGCCAGAATGCACGAATTGGAGACGCTGGGCGTAAAGCTCGCAGTCGACGATTTTGGAACGGGCTATTCGAGCCTCAGCGCGCTTAAAAGATTTCCGTTGTCGCGCCTCAAGATCGACCGCTCGTTTATCGCTGATATTCCGCACGACGCCGACGATATGGCCATAACCTCGGCGATTATCTCGCTTGCCCAGAAGCTGGGCTTGCAGGTGATCGCCGAAGGTGTCGAGACGGAGGAGCAGGCTCGGTTTCTCGTCGAAAGTGGTTGTAACGAGATTCAGGGCTACTTCTATAGCCGGCCCGTTGAAGAGGAGCGCTTCAATCGCATGCTCGAGAACAATGGCGGCATGCATCCGCTCCTACAGACGCAACCTTCGTGAGCACCAGGCAGATGAATGCCGCCATTGTTCCAAGAGCTACGTGAGTAGCGGCATTCCAGCCATTCAGATGTCGAAGTTCTGCGGCAGGATCACGAGGTCGCGGATCGTCACGTTGCGTGGGCGTGTCAGCATGAACAAGACCGCTTCGGCAACTTCGGATGGCTCGATGAGATTGCCGGCTGCCATCGCTTTCTCGAGATTTTCCTGCGGCCAATCCTTCAGGAGCGCCGTTACCACCGGACCGGGTGCGATCGCCCCCACGCGTATTCCATGCTTCGAGACTTGCCGCCGCACCGTATGGACAAAGGCTTGCACTGCATGTTTTGAGGCGGTGTAGACCGGCTCCCATACCACCGGCACGTGGCCAGCCACCGAACTGGTCACGATGATATCGCCGGTCTTGCGCTCCACCATATGCGGGAGGACCGCGTGCACGCAGCGAAACACGGCGTTGATGTTGAGATTAAGCATCCGGTCAAAGGCATCTGGATCACCGTCGATAAGATCGCCGCCAATATAGGAGCCTGCATTGGCGTGGAAGACGTCCAATTGCCCGGCTTTTGAAAGGATCTTCGGCATCATGGTGGCGATGTTGCTCGTGTCGGCCACATCGATCACCAGCGGGATGGCGTTACCGCCAAGTTCTTGGCAAACAGCGTTCAGCCTGTCCTCCGCGCGGTCGATCAGGACGACACGGGCGCCGGATTCAAGGCAGATCTTGCTGCAGGCAAGGCCGATTCCGGATGCGGCACCGGTGATGGCGACGACTTTTCCCTCGAGCCTGTTAGTCATTTCTCATTCTCCTCCTGACTATTTTAAGGTTGATGTCACCGGGTAAGGTAGCCGCCGTCAACCACGAGCACGGCACCGGTGACGTAGCTTGCGGCGGGCGAGCACAGGAACAGGACGCAGTTGGCGATTTCCTCCGGCTGGCCATAGCGCCCCATCGGGGTCATTTGCCGCCAGACGGAATCCCATTCCGGTATGGCGAAGCCGCCTCGGGTCATGTCGGTGTCGATATAGCCCGGCGCGACCGCGTTTACCCTGATGTTTTCCGCCGCGACCTCGCTGGCCAGACTTTTCGTCATCATGTGAACGGCAGCCTTGGATGCATTGTAGGCGACCTGATTCTGCGGAATGTTGGTGATGAATCCGGAGATCGACCCCACGTTCAGGATGACTCCGCCACCCTGCTTGCGCATCGGCGTCATTGCAGCGCGGCAAAAGCGAAAGGCCTGGATGAGATTGGTGGACATGATCGTGTCCAGCATCTGGTCATCGAAATCCGGCGTATCGCCGTGCACGGCGACACCGGCATTGTTGACAAGAATATCGATGCGTCCGTATTTCGCGATCGTATGCCGGATCAGCATGTCGGGCGCGGCCGGGTCCGTGGCGTCGGCGGATACGAAATCATAGTCATAGCCGGCAGCGTTCAGCAGCGCGTCCGCTTCCGGATTGTCGCGGCGCGCGGTCAGAACGGATTTCGCTCCGGCTTCGCCGAAAAGCTGGGCAATTGCCAGTCCGATGCCGCGATTGCCGCCGGTGATGAGCGCAACCTTGTTGTCCAGCCTGAATTGATTCAGGGTCATCCTCGTCTCCTCCTCTTCATCTCTTAACCGTCCGCCGGCTCCTCAGCGGGTCGTGGTGCTTCTCGGGCAAGCAAGGCGTTGCGCCCTTATCGTGTGGTCGGCCGACATCGATCCGGCCCGCCTATCGGGAGGGCTGCCCCTCAGCCCACCTCCTCCGCAAAGCGCTGGCTTTCCAGTGATAGAAAACGTTGGTGGAGGATACAGGCCGCGCCGAAGGCAGGACCGACCGTTTCCTCCTCGTTCACGCCAATGGAGGGCAATGGAAAGCTTGCCTCCTGCGCCAATTGAATGTGGTGAGCGACGCGCGCCGCCATCAGCGGATAAAGAGCCGCGACGGAACCACCAAGAATGATGCGGTCGGCATCGATGACGCGACAGGCCTGGATCAGGCCGAAAGCCAGGGCTCTTGCCCATTCCTCCGCGATCGAGACTGCGCCGGGAACACGATCGCGCACATCGGCAAGGAAATGCCCGAATGTCGGAGCGGCGACGGTCGGCACTTTGCGGTATTCCGTCATGATATGTTCCAGGCCGAGCACCTCCTCCAGGCTGCGGCTCGGCTCCGATGCGCTGGAGATTCTCAGATGCCCGATCTCGCCCGCCAGTCCGTTGGCGCCGCGAAACAGGCTGCCATTGGCGATGATGCCGCCGCCAACCCCGCTTTCCATGACCAGGAACAGCGTCACGCCGCTATGCTTATCGTTTCGCCCGTAAGACGCGCCGATGGCAAAGGCATTGCCGTCGTTCTCCGCGACGACCGGCACGGAAACAGGCAGGGCATCCCGCACCAGTTCGGCAAGCTGGACATTCTCCCAGCGCAGCAAGGGCGCCAGCCGGACAAATCCGTATTTGTCCATTTGCGCGGGCACGGCAATGCCGATACCTTCGCAGCGCTCCAGCCTTGAGGACGGAATGGCCCCCAGCACCATCTCGATCGCCCGCTCGACAGTGGCGGTAACACCGGCGGATGCGCCGTCGAACGGCTCGACCGTGGTCGAGACGATGTTGCCGCCGAGGTCGATCTCGACCGCGCTGATATGCTCCACGCCTATTTCTATGCCCAGGAAATAGACGGCACCTGGCACCAGTTCGATCATGATGCCAGGCCGCCCCGCATGGGCGTGGCCGCCGCGCGCCTGGTCGCCTTCGCTGACCTCGCGCACCAGCCCATCAAGCGTCAGGCCGGCGATGATATGGCCGGACGAGGAGCGGTTGAGCCCCAGCCTGCGGGCAAGTTCCGCCCGGCTGAGCGGGCCGAACTGATACAAAGCCCGCAACGCCGCCAGCTCGTTGCGCTGGCGGATTCCCCGTGGCGAACTCGTTGCTACCGCCGGTTCAGTCAAGCAATGATCTCCGTTGATTTTGCGAGGGACGGATGAGTGGTGGTGCAATAGAGGCTCGCGCCAATGTCGAGATGCGCGAGCCGGTGCTTTTCACCACTGCTTCCGCTGATGATATTGCGCTGTCAAGGGCGTGCATTGGTGGCCCGTCGTCGCACCGCTTCCTGCATTTTGAGATCGATGAAGGCCTTGGCATGCTCGGCAAGCGGCATGTTTTCCGTCCACGTGTCTCGCCAGATGGCGCAGGCAAGCGACAGGCCCTCGTCGACGACGGCGCTGGAGAATGACTCGAAGGTGATGTCCTTGCCATAGCCGATATCGAGCAGCGCATCGAACACCAGGTCGAAATTGATGCAGCCGTCGCCGAGATAGCCGCGATTGCTCTCGCCGATGTGGAAATAGCCGATCTTGTCGCCGGCAAGCCGGATCGCGGCAGCCGGATTGGCCTCCTCGATGTTCATGTGGAACGTATCGAGATGCAGCAGCACATGATCGGAACCGGTTGCCTCTATGAAGGCAAGCCCCTGCGCCGTTGTGTTGAGCAGGTTCGTCTCGAACCGATTGACGATTTCGAGCACGAGATCCACGCCTGCCGCCTTGGCGATATCGGCCGTCTTGGCAATGGCCTGAACACTGTTCCTGCGGCCACTTTCGGTCGGCATCCGGCTATATTTGGTATGGGCGGAGTAAAGGATGCCGCCAAGCTTGGTGCCGCCGATGTCGCGAACGGCCCTGACCGCATCGGCGAGCATGCGTTCACCGGCCCTGACTGTCTCGGCATCATCACTCGAAACGTCAGCATTTAGTGGCAAGCCCGTTGTTACGGCAATCTGCAGGTCGAGCGAGCGTGCCCGCTTGGCCAGTTGGTTGAGGTTGAATTTTTCGGGCTGCAGATAGGCGAACTCGATCAGTTTGTATCCGCACGCGGTTGATTTCTCCATCGCCTCCTCGAGCATGCGTTGCGTGCTGCCGCCCGTCCAGACGAACGAATGGATACCCAATCTTCCCATGTAACTCTCCTCCCCGGACGAATATTATATATGTTGCCAAACACAACAAAATAACTGATCGACTTCGCTGTCAAGTCGCTTCGTATGTGCGGGTTTTGCAGATGCAGAGGCTGGCTGGTGTGCCTTCAGTCCGTTTTCGGGCGGAATACCGTCTCATATCCTGGACGCTTGCGCCTATGTGCTCATGCCGGTTTGGTATTGACACCCAATGGAAAAGCGCTAATTTGTAATTTCGTGCAACATATATGCGCAAATTGTGCCGGGTAAAGAGTTCGCAGAGCAGTATTGCGGCCGCCCCAGATGGCAGAGCCGCAATTTGGCGGGAAAATCCAAGACTCTCGAACACAATCCCGTGGGCGCTGCCGGATCAAATTGAAGACTGAATTCTTTCGCATACGCCGTGCCGAAGAGGGAGAGGAGCCCTTGCGGGCGCGAGTGACGCAGGATGGCAGATTGGGTGCAGCGACATGCTCGCGATCCAATCCGGAGAGGGGGCTCTAGCCATGAAGGCTGACTTGAGGATCGTTCCGGACTTTGAAATGGTTATCTGCGCACCGGCGGAATCCTTCCGCTGGAACATGCATGACTATCCGTATTTCGGAGCCAAGTGGCACTATCACCCCGAGTACGAGCTGCACCTGACGCGCAAGAGCTCTGGCGTGATGATGGTCGGCGATTACATCGGCGAGTTCGAGCCTGGTTGCCTGGTCTTGACCGGCCCCAACGTCCCGCACAATTGGGTCAGCGATATCGAGCCCGGCATCCCGATCCAGAACCGCGACATGCTGATTCAGTTCAGCGCCGAATGGGCCGACCGCGTCACGGGCTTTTGCCCGGAGCTCGCGAGCATCCGTCCGCTCTATGAAGATGCGATCTACGGCGTCGAGTTTCTCGGCGCGACGGCGATAGTCGGGCAGCGGCTGCTCGCCCAGATCGGTGCTGCCCATGGTGCGGAGCGCATCGTCCTGTTCTTGCAACTGATGACCACGCTGGCCCAAAATCCCGGCGATCGCCGCAGGCTATCGAGACTGGCACCGGCGTCCGCGCATGTCGAGCTGCCGCGGGAACTCGATGTCGCCATGCGCTATGTGCTGGAGCACTACAGCGACGATATCGATCTTGCCTCGGTATCCCGGCTGTGCGGGCTGGAGCCGCAGGCATTCTCCCGCTTCTTCAAGCGGCAAAGCGGCCATACATTTGCACGCTACGTCATTCTGGCGCGCGTCTATGCGGCCTGCTCGCTGCTGACGCAGACCTATCGGCCAATCACCGATATCTGCTTCGAGGTCGGCTTCAATAGCATCGCCAATTTCAACAGGCAGTTCATCAAGGTTTGCGGTCGCACGCCGTCGGATTACCGCCGCAACGCCCACAAGATCGGCACCAGGGCGCGCGCGGATCCGTTCAGGGAAATCCGCGCCTTTTCAGCCGGCATCGGTGCGGTCGGCGAAAAAGTATAGGTCGGCCGCAAAGCACGCGTGGCAGAGGATTTTTACCGATACTAAGCTCGTAAGACGCGCATGGAGGCGGGTCCACAAAAACAAGCTGCGGTATCCCACCATGATAGCGAGATGAAATTCGACCGCCGGGAGGAGCCGGGGCGTCGGATTTTCGAGGCCCCGACTGCGGTTGGGCCGGGCAGGATGCTTGTCGACAGTCGTCCGCAAGCACAACGAACACTCTGGGAGGAGAGTTTATGATCGGAAAAAATGGAATTGGACTTGCGGCGCTCGCAATCAGTCTCATGGCGACTGTCATGCCCGCAAAGGCCGACTTCTGGTCGGATGCCGGGGCGAAATACAAGGGCGTCGTTCTGCATGGCGTGACCGAGAGCACGCCGCCCTCCAACTATATCAAGGATGTGCTTGCGCCGGAATTCGAAAAGAAGACCGGGATCAAGGTCGCGATCGAAACCACGTCGTGGGATCAGATGTACGACAAGGCCATCAAGGACATGGAAGCCAAGACTGGCATCTATGACATGGTCTATATCGAGCAGGACATCATCTACGCCTATCTGGCCCGCAATTTCCTCGTCGATATCACCAAGTCGCTCAAGGATGACGCGTCGCTGAAGGCGCCCGAATTCGACGAGACGCACTTCACCACCTTCGCCAACTATTTCAAGAATGCCGACGGCGATCTCTTCGGCGTCCCGATGGAAGCCTTCATCAAGATATACCTCTACCGCACCGATCTCTTCAACGATCCGAAGATCAAGGAGGCGTTCAAGAAGGAAACCGGCAAGGATCTCGTTCCGGCGAAAACGCACGAGGAATACACCGAGATCGCGGAATTCTTCACCAAATACGGCAAGGACAACGGCCTTGAGCTTTGGGGCACCACTGCGCAGGCCCATACGGGCCATCCCGCGTCCTGGTATGAGTTCTTCGAGTCCGTTGTGCCAACCTTCGGCGTGTTCAACTGGGGCATCGATGCTTCCAAGAACTATGCGGCGAGCGTTGAAAATGGCGGCACGATGAACAGCCCGGAAGCCAAAAAGGCGCTGAAATACTGGCTGCATCTGCGTGACATCGCCCCGCCGGAATCGGCGGCGAGCACATGGACGGAAGTCGGTACGACATTTGCCGCCGGCCGTGTCGCGCAAGGCCTGGTCTATGGCGAGAACGCAGCCTGGATCGCCAGCGACGCTGAAAAGTCGAAGGTGGTCGGCAATGTCGGCGTGGCGCTGCCGCCGACCGAACCTGCCGTTCTCGATGAGGTCAAGGGCGGCAAGGGCTATATCGGCTACTATGATGGCGGTGCTTTCGGGCTCCCCGTGACGTCGAAGAACAAGGAGGCGGCGCTGCTGTTCCTGCAGTTCATCGGCCAGGATTCAGTCCAGGCCGATTGGGCAGTGGCGGCGCCACGCATCACCAACACGGCAACCTATGACGACCCGAAAATCATCGAAATGGATAAAAAGCTCAACGGCTACTATTCCATGCTGAAGGATGACGGGAAGCTGTTTGCCGGCGCCCCTCCTTACCCCTTCCACGCCCAGGTGCGTGAAGCAACGGCTCCGATCTTCTACAGGATCCTGCTGGGAGAAGTGTCGCCTGACGACGGACTTGACCAGATGGCGGCGGCTGCCGAAGCGGAGCTGAAGAACCTCGGCTATCGCAAATAGTCCAGTGCAAGTCTGCCCGGGCAGTCGCAAAAGCGGCCGCCCGGGACGCACATTCCGCGCTCCGCAGCGCGGGCATCGACTTCCGGGAGACAAGGTTCATGCGTTCCAACATTGTGGGCTGGCTGATGCTTGCCCCGACGATAGCAATTCTCGGCATATTCGGCATCGCACCCTTCATCTACGTGCTTTACCTGGCGTTTCATCACTGGAACCCGTTCGGCGCCGATCCGTCCATAGCCTATAATGGCGCGAACAATTTCCGCCGGCTTGTCTTCGACCAGGAATTTCTCGGATCCATCGCCGTCACCGCCAAGTTTGCGTTCTTCGCGGTGCTCAGCGAAATTGCCCTTGGCTACGCTCTTGCCCAGTTGTTCATGCGGGAGTTTCCGGGCCGCGGCTTCTTCAGGACGATCCATACGCTGCCGCTCATCGTCGCGCCCATCGTCGTCGGCTCCGTCTGGCGCCTGATGACGACGCCGAGTATCGGCATTATTCCCTATCTGCTCAAGCACTGGTTCGGCTATGACCTGAACATCGGCCGAGATGCCAGCGCGGCCTTTGCGCTGACCGTCATTATGGACATCTGGCATTGGACGCCGCTGGTGACGCTCACCCTGCTGGCGGCGCTGCTTGCCTTGCCCAAGGAGCCGTTCGAACAGGCGCAGATAGACGGCGCCAACCGCTGGCAGATCTTCTGGCACGTCACGCTGCCGATGATCCGGCCCGCCATCCTTGCAACCGTGTTCATCCGCCTGATGGATGCGCTGCGCACAGTCGATGAAGTCTGGATGCTGACCTCGGGCGGACCCGGTGCGGCGACCCGCTATGTCGGCCTGCATATCTGGAAGATCGTGTTTCCCAAGACCGATTACGGCTATGGCGCGGCCATATCGGTGATCGTGCTCTATCTGACACTGGTCATGTGCTGGCTGCTCTATGTCGCCCTCGTCGCCCGCCGCGAAAAGAAGAGGACGTTCTGATGCGCCAGCAACGCCCTATCCTTTACCTGTTGCTCTGGCTCTTGCTCAGCCTGCTGACCCTGTTTCCGATCTACTGGTTGTTCGTCATCTCGGTGAAGCCGGCGGTGGATCTTTTCACCACGCCAAGCCTGATCCTCGATACCGTCTACTGGAAGAACTACGTCAACGTGATCGGCAATGAGACGTTGCGTGGCTACATGATCAATTCGCTGATCATCTCCACCAGCAATGCGCTTCTGGTCACCGTGCTGGCTTTTCTGGCCTGCTACGCGCTATCCCGTTTCGATCTCGCCGGCAAGGAGAACATCTTCTTCTGGACGATCACCAACCGCATGGCGCCCGCCGCCGTGTTCCTTTTGCCTTTCTACCTGCTGTTTACCCAGGTTTTCACCTTCGGCGACTGGAAGCTCTACGACACCAAGATCGGGATGATCCTGCTCTATTGCACCTTCAATCTGCCTTTCGCGATCTGGACGTTGCGACCGACCATCGACGGCATTCCCAAGGAGCTTGACGAAGCCGCCACCGTCGATGGCGCCTCGACATGGCAGGTGATCCACGAAGTGGTGTTTCCGCTCGCAAGGCCTGGCCTGGCGGTCACATTCATCCTCACCTGGGTGTTTGCCTGGAACGAGTTTCTGCTCGCGGCAACCCTCACAAGTTTCAACGCCCGCACCATCACCACGGGCCTTTCGGAATACGTCACGACCACCGGGACCGAATGGGGCACGATGGCGGCAATTGCGGTCATCACCCTGATCCCGGCCCTCATCATTTTCTCGATGGTCCAGCGCCATATCGTCGCCGGTCTGACCTTCGGCGCGGTCAAGGAGTGAGCGATGCAACATCAAACCGATCCTGACGAAACAGAAGATGCGCCGCTCGCTGTCGCGGCCGGCAAGCAGGAGCGGGTCGGCTTTCTGCCGATCGTCACCAACTGGTTCGACCGTGTGTTTGTCGGCATCTACCTGTTTGTCGCGCTTGAACTGCTCTGGATGCGCTTCCTCGAACAATCGATCCCGCTGACGGTCTGCCATGTGCTGGCCGTCGCCCTGGGGGTCCTGATCGTCTGGCGCGGCTGAAGCCGAAGGACCTTCTGAAATCGAGAAATGGAATAGGCCATGAAAGCACTGGTTCTGGAGGAAAAGATGAAACTGTCGCTCCGGGACTTTCCCATCGAGCGCGAAGAAACGCTCGGGCCTCGCGACGTTCGCATCAAGCTGCACACCGTCGGCATTTGCGGCTCGGACGTGCACTATTACACCCATGGCGGCACCGGCATCTTCCAGGTGAAGGCGCCAATGATCCTCGGCCACGAGGCCTCCGGCACGGTCATCGAGGCTGGGGCCGACGTCACATCGCTGAAAGTCGGCGACCGCGTCTGCATGGAGCCCGGCATTCCCGACCCCAACAGTCGCGCCACCCGGATGGGCATGTACAATGTTGATCCGGCCGTGCGCTTCTGGGCAACCCCGCCGATCCATGGCGTGCTGCGGCCAACGGTGGTTCATCCCGCCGATTTCACCTTCAAGCTCCCTGACAATGTTTCCTTCGCCGAAGCGGCGATGGTCGAGCCGCTGGCGGTCGGCGTCCACGCCGCCACCAAGGCACAGGTCAAGCCGGGCGATATCGCGCTGGTGATCGGCGCCGGCCCGATCGGGCTGGTCACCGCACTCTCGGCACTGGCGGCCGGCTGCGCGCACGTCTTCGTCAGCGATATCGACGACGCAAAGCTCGAGATTGCCGCAAAGCTCGGCGCGGTCGTCCCGATCAACCCGCAGCGCCAGGATCTCGTCAACGAGATTCTCGCGGCGACGGACGGCTGGGGCGTGGAAATCCTGTTCGAATGCTCCGGCCACCCCAGGGGGGCCGAGGGTGTGTTCGATCCGCTGGCGCCGGGCGGGCGGGTGGTGTTCATCGGGTCGCAGGTCCACCCGATCCACTACGATGTCGGCAAGGCCATGGTGCGCGAAGCTCGCGTCGAACATGTCTTCCGCTACGCTCATGTCTTTCCGCGCTGCGTGGCCATGCTGTCGTCAGGCGCAATCGACGTCAAGCCGCTCATCACCCGCACATTCGACTTTGAAGACAGTGTCGGCGCCTTTGAAACCGCTGCATCCGCCCCCAGGGGCGAAGTGAAGATGCAGATCATATTGCCGCAATAGGGGATTGGTATGGCTCAGGTCGCCGTCAAGGACGTCATCAAGAAATATGGAAGTCTTCAGGTCATTCATGGCGTGAACATCGACATAGCAGATGGCGAATTCGTTGTTCTCGTGGGTCCCTCCGGATGCGGAAAGTCGACCTTGCTGCGCATGATCGCGGGGCTTGAGACCATCTCCGGCGGCGAGGTTTCGATCGGTGCCAGGGTCGTCAATAATGTGCTGCCCAAGGATCGCGATATCGCCATGGTGTTTCAGAACTATGCGCTCTATCCGCACAAGAACGTCGCCGACAATATGGGCTTTCCGCTGAAGTTGAAGGGTGCTCCGAAAAGCGAAATCGAGGCCAAGGTCAGGAAGGCCGCCGAAATTCTCGATCTCGGCAAGCTGCTGGACCGCTATCCCAAGCAGCTTTCCGGCGGCCAGCGTCAGCGTGTCGCCATGGGTCGTGCCATCGTGCGTGATCCGCAGGTCTTCCTGTTCGACGAGCCCTTGTCCAATCTCGACGCCAAGCTGCGCGTGACCATGCGCGTCGAGATCAAGGAGCTTCACCAGCGGCTGAAGACCACGACGATCTATGTCACCCACGACCAGATCGAGGCGATGACCATGGCCGACAAGATCGTCGTCATGCGCGACGGTCTGGTCGAACAAATCGGTGCTCCGCTCGACCTCTACGACCACCCCGCCAATGTCTTCGTCGCCGGCTTCATCGGCTCGCCGGCGATGAACTTCGTGCGTGGCAAACTGGCGGCCGTGAATGGCGAGACGGTTTTCGTCAGCGATAAGGGCACCGTCCTGCCAGTGCCTGCGGGCACGGCTATACACGACGAACCGGTGATCTACGGCATTCGTCCGGAACATATCGAACACGGGGGCAAAGGCCTGCCGGCAACGATCTCGGTGCTCGAACCGACCGGCTCCGAAACGCAAATTTTCGCCCATATAGGGGGCGATCCTATCAATGCGGTGGTCAAGGACCGGATCGCGTTGCGTCCCGGCGAGACGATACCGCTGCTAATCGACCGCGAACGGGTTCATCTCTTCGAGAGGAAGAGCGGCCGGCGCGTCTGATCCCCACAGATGATAGATGATGGAGTAGTTCGATGTTCTTTGAGAAATTCAGGATGGACGGGCAGGTTGCCATTGTCACCGGCGGCGGACGCGGTATCGGCCTTGCCTGCGCTGAGGCACTGGCCGAGGCCGGCGCCCAGGTCGTTATCATCGACCGGGAAGAGGCAATCGCCCGGTCCGGCAAGCAGTTACTGGCGGCGAAGGGCTATGACGCCGATGTCCTGATCCTCGACGTGACGGATTCGGTTGCCGTCAACAAGGCCGCCGAGGAGGTGCTTGCCAAATACGGCCGGATCGACGTTCTCGTTGCCAATGCCGGCATTGCCCGCTCCGGCACTCCCGCCGAGGACACGCCGGACGAACTCTGGCTCAACGTCAATGACGTCAACTACAACGGTGTGTTCTGGTGCAACCGCGCCTTTGGCCGGCCAATGCTGAAGGCCGGACGCGGCTCGATCATCAATATCGGCTCGATGTCCGGCTATATCGTCAATCGTCCGCAAAACCAGACCTACTACAACGCCTCCAAAGCCGCCGTGCATCATCTTACCGCCTCGCTGGCGGCGGAATGGGCCGGGCGCGGTGTCCGCGTCAACGCGGTGGCGCCGACCTATATCGAATCCGAGATGACGAAAGTCCTCAATCTCGATCCCGATGTCGTCGATACCTGGCTGCGCGATACACCGATGGGCCGGATGGGCCAGCCGCACGAGATCGCCTCGGTGGTGCATTTCCTCGCCTGCGACGCCTCCAGCCTGATGACCGGCACGACCGTGAAGGCCGATGCCGGCTTTACCATCTGGTAGAAGAGCGGTAAGCGCTCACGCGCGATGCGCGACTGCCTTGGCCGATGTAGCTAGCCGTTTTGCAACGAGGCCAATGACGAATTCCTCGTGGCCCCGGCTATCATCCCAATCGTATCACTTTGCCGCCGCGACTGCCTTCTCGATGTAGATTTCCCGCAGCCGTCTGCTGACAGGGCCGATGACCCCTGCGCCGATGGTGGTTCCGTCGATCTCAAGGACGGCGGTCACGAAAGACGTAGCGGAGGTGATAAAGGCCTCCTTTGCAGCCAGCGCTTCCTCAATGGTGAAGGATCTTTCCTCCAGCGTGTAGCCGGATTCAGCGGCAAGCCGGAGAACGGCGGCGCGGGTAATGCCATGCAGAATATCGAATGAAAGCTTGCGCGTGACGATCTTATTGTCTGACGTCAGGATATAGGCATTGGCCGAGGATGCCTCGGTGACATAACCGTCCTGCACGAGCCAGGCGTCGTCAGCGCCAGCCTGATAGGCGGCGTTCTTCGCCATCGACGGGTAAAGAAGCTGGACGGTCTTGATGTCGCGGCGACCCCAACGGATGTCCGGTAGCGATATGATCTTGAGACCGCGCTTGGCGAGGGGGCTTTCGATGACCGGCCGGGACTGGGTGAACATGACGACGACCGGCGGCGTGTCCTTGGGCGGAAAATTGAAGTCCCGATCGGCCGAGCCACGGGAAATCTGCATGTAGATCAGGCCTTCATCGACATTGTTGGCTGCCACCAGTTTGCGGTGGATGGCCAGAAGCTCGTCGACGGACATCGGCATCGCCATGTCGAGTTCCTGCAGAGAGCGCTGCAGCCGCGCCATGTGACCGTCGAAGTCGACCAGCTTGCCGCCGAGCACGCAGGTAACTTCATAGATGGCATCCGCGAAAAGATAGCCGCGGTCGAAAATGGAGACCTTGGCTTCCGTTTCCGGGCAATACTGGCCGTTGACGTAGACAGTGCGTTGAGGTGACGTCATGTTCATTCAATTCCCAAAGAGGTTTGCTTGCATTGAAGAGAGGCGCATTGGCGGCATGCCGCCTTTAATATCCGCGCGCGAAGTCGACAATGGATGGAAGCGTGGCGGTGCGACGAAAGGTTCGAATATTGTCCGCGACAAGCGCTGCCGCCGTTTCCCGATCCGTCGGGGCCGAGATGTGCGGCAGCACGGTGATCCGGGGATGATCCCAAAAAGGTGCATCGCTGGGCAGCGGCTCCACATCGAAAACATCCAGCACGGCATGGCTCAAACGGCCGGTATCGAGCGCCTGCAACAGCTCCTCGCTCACCACGATCGGTCCACGGGCGAAATTGATCAGCGACGCGTTCGCGGGCAGGAGCGCAAGCCTTTCGGCGTTCAGCAGTCTCCGCGTTTCTGACGTCAGCGGCAGAAGGCACACCAGGATATCGGACCTGCGCAGGACTGCATTCAGACCATCGTCGCCGGAGTGGGTTTCGACCCCTTCGATGTCCTTTGCCGAGCGGCTCCATCCAATCACCTTGAAACCGGCATCGGTCAGACGATGCGCCGCCGCCTCACCCAGCGCACCCAATCCGAGCAGGCCAACGGTGATCTGTTCCGGGCGTCGATAGGGCAATTGCTGCCAGCTGCGCTCCCGCTGGAAGCGGGCATAGGCCGGCATGTCGCGGAACAGGTAATAGGTCCAGGCGAGGACGGCTTCGGCCATGGTGCGGCTCAATTGGGGGTCGACCAGACGCACGACGGGCAATGTGCTGTCGCCAATTTCGCTGACCAGACGCTCGACGCCGGCCCAAAGGCTGTGAATCCACGTCAAGCCGGGCAAGCGGGCGAGGTCCATCGGATCCGGGTTGGCGACGATGGTAATATCGACCGTCGCCCGGTCCTCTTCATTGAGGTGCCGGAACGAGACGATCTTTTCCTCCGGCATCTTCAGCGAGAGGGCCTCGAGCCACAAGTGCTCCGCCTCATCGGAGATACGCGTTACCAGCGCAATCATTCGACTGTTTCCCTTTTCTCGCTCAATGCGCAAAAACGCTCTCGAAGTCCTTGAAACCCTTGACTTCGATCGGGTTGCCGCTGGGATCAAAGAAGAACATGGTGCGCTGCTCGCCGGGCAATCCTTCGAAGCGGACGACGGGCGGAATGTCGAATGCCGTGCCGGCGTCTTCCAGCCTCTTGGCAAGGGTAAACCAGTCGTCGAGCGCAAGGACGACACCGAGATGCGGCATCATCACCATATGATCGCCGACCTTGCCGGTGCGCGTCGTTTCGAACGGCTTGCCGAGATGCAGGGAGATCTGATGGCCGAAGAAATCGAAATCGACCCATGTATCCGTGCTGCGGCCTTCCTCGCAACCGAGCACGCCACCATAAAAGCGGCGGGCTTCATCGAGATCGGTTACGTGATAGGCGAGATGGAAAAGTGAGCGCATGGTGATTGTTACCTGACTAAGTTTGAGTGACGGTAATTGCTATGATGTTGACGATGGATGCCGCTTGGCGGCTGATTCTAGAAATGCCACGAGCAACGAATAGGGCATCTCGGCTCTTGATGACAATTCGGGATGTCCCTGCATACCGATGAAGAAGGAGTGCCCGGGCACTTCGATGGCATCGACAATGGCGCCTGCAGAGCTGGACGCGGCAACGCGAAGCCCGGCGGCTTCAAGATCTGGCAGCAGAGCCGGGTTCAATCGGAAGCGATGATTGCAGCGGATTTGACGCTCTGAACCAACCATTCCTGAAAGCAGCGTGCAGGAAGCGATGTCGATCGTCTGATCGCCAGTCCTATGGATCGGCAGGACATTCCCATCGGGGTCCCGCGCACCGGCCATCGGCACGAAGGTCTTGATCGGGGCATCCGGGTTGGCCTCCGCCAGATTGGCCGTGCTGCGACCAAAGGCACGCCACGCCACGGCTGTCGCCATCGTCTGCATGCCGAGGCACAGTCCAACCGTCGGCAGGCCGGTTTCCAGGCTTAAGGCGGCGGCCGCGGTCTGGCCGGCTACGTTTTTCATGTCCGCTCCACCGGGCAGCAGAATGCCCGACAGGCCGTCGAAAATGGCGGGATCTTCGAACTGGTTGATATGGACCGGATCGATGAAGCGCACATCGATCGGAATGGAAAGGCTGTCTGCCGCGTCGGCGAGGCTTGCCAGCGCCGCCGGATAGACGTCGCGATGATCGCTTTCCGCACCGATAAGGCCGATTGTCAGAGCATCGCCCTCATGGAAGGGAGGTGCGCTCAACCGAATTCGTCCGAAGCGATCCCGCAGGGCAAGGACCTCCCGCGTGGCCGCGTCGAAAAAGCAATCGGCGTCCTCGCGAACGGTGATCGCTTTCACCTCTATTCCAAGGATCTGGGCAGCAGACGAGAGTGCCGCCGGCAGGTCTTCGTCAACCAGAAATGCCGGATGGATCGGCACCACGACGTCCTGCATCCGAGCGGCATCGAGAATACTCTCCGGGGTGGCGACGGGCGGCACCTGCTTGCCTGAAAGCCGTTCGAACCAGCAGAGCCCACTCGGCCCAAGCCCGCCGCTTGCGATCACATGCTGCATGGCATCGGCATGGAGCGTGGTATCGAAGCGAGCCTCGACGTGCATGAAACCGCAATGCCGTGCAGCCGCGATTGCAGCGGCAACCGCGCCATAGAGGGCAGGGCGGGACGTATCATGCAAGACGAGGATCAACCCCATGGCGCGCTCCCTCTCATCGCCTTAGACTTCGAGCAGGTCGCGTTTGACGGTTCCAAGCGCGCGATATCCCGTATCCGTCACGACGATCGTTTCGCTGACGCCGACGGTGAAGCGGCCGTAAATGCGCAGTGCCGGCGGCAAATGGAAGGTCATGCCCGGACGCAGCTCCGTCTTCACCCCGGCATTGAGGCTGAGGATGGCTCCCTCGCCCCAATCCGGCGCGAAGGAGATCCCGACGCTGTAACCGAGGCGCTTACGGAAATTATCGGTGTAGCCAGCCGCATCGATGATCCGCTGGCAGGCCATATGCGGAACCTCGCAGGGCACGCCAGGACGGATGGTGTCAAGCGAGATCTGAAGCGCCTCCTGGCAAACCTTCATCATCTCCGTTGCCTCGCTGGGTGCGCGCCCGATCCAGGCCGATCGCATCAAGGCTGCGTGATAGCGGTCATGGCAGGCCGCCATTTCGAGAAAGGCAGGGTCGCCGTCCTCAATCCTGCCGCGCCGCCAGGTTCCGTGGGGTACGCCCGTGCGCGCGCCGACCGAGACAAGCGGCTCCATTCCCATATATTCCGATCCTGCCGATATCGCCGCCTGCATCATTGCCGCGACCAGGTCGTTGTCGGTGGCACCGACCTTGACGGCCGCAAGTCCGGCCCGCATGCCTGCGTCGACATAGGATGCTGCGCGTTCCAGCTTCTCGATTTCGAGGGGCGATTTGACGGCACGCAATTTCTCAATGACGCCGGCACCGTCATGAACGACGCCCAACCGCTCAACCAAGGATTCGTAGACAAATATCGGCAGGAACCAGCCTCGTTTGTCGATCGCCACGCGCTTTCCTTTAAGACCGCGTTTCTCGATAAGTGCCATGAGGAAGGAAACGGGCTCGTCGCCGTCCTGATAGACCTCGGCATCGGCGATGAAGGTATTGGCAATGAAGTTGAAATATTCGAGCTGCCGGATCACGAAGACCGGATCACCTTCGGCCGGGAGAAGCAGCGCCTGGAATGTATAATAGCCGGGTGTCTGCTGACCGGTCAGATAGAAGATGTTCTCCGGACCGGTGATGACGAGCGCGTCGATGCCCGCCTCGACGAGATTTTGACGCGCGCGCGCAACCCGGATGTCATATTCCTCTTTCGGGAAGGCGGATTCCTGCCCCTGTACGATAGTGCCTGCCGTCGTCATCTTGCGAACTCCTTCAAGAGACTTGTCTTTGATAGATCAACCGTCAGCCCGAGGCCGGGAGCCTGGGTGCCGGTCACTTGGCCTTGATCATAGGTGAGGCCGGATGCCGGATCGTCAGCCAGCCCGTCCGCTCCATATAATTCGGCGAATGCCGGGCCAGTCGCGCAGGTCAGATGCAGGGCTGCGGCCGTCGCGACGGCGCCCTCATTCATCTGCCCGAGCATGAAGGGGATATTGCCTTTACGAAGCGCCACAGCCGCCTTCAGCGTCGCAGCGATGCCGCCGAGCTTGACCAGCTTGAGATGTGCCCACAGGCGACCGGACGCTTCAATGATTGCTTCCACATCTCGCAAACTGGAGACACTTTCATCCAGCATCAGCGGCACTGGGCTTTTCCGTGCAAGTTCGAGCATGAGGTCGAAATCTCCGGCGGGAATAGGCTGCTCGACATAAGCGAGATCGAATTCCGCCAGCCGCGCCAGTTTCGCTTCCGCGTCGTCGCGGGTCCAGGCGCCATTGGCATCGGCCGCAAGCTTGATGGTCTGACCGAAACGACTGCGCAGCTGCGAAAGCCGCCACAGGTCATCCTCAAAAGCGCCGGTTCCGACCCTGACCTTCAGGTCGCGAAAGCCGCGCCTGACGTAGTTTTCCGCCTGCGCGAGAAATTGCTCCGCCGTGGAAATGAACAATGTCTGGTTCGTCGGATGGGAAATGGGCATCGTGGCGGCGGCACCTAGCCATTGCGCAAGTGGTACGCCCTGCCGACGCGCCAGAAGATCGTGAAGCGCTATGTCCAGCAGCATCCGCACTGGGGCGCTCGCCTCTACCCAGATCGCCTCGTCCGCAAGCAGATCGGCCGCCTCTAGCGACCAGTCGATCCGGCCGAAAAGCGATAGAGCCTCGGCCAGGACAGTTTCCGCCTGAAGGCCGTTCAGATAGGCGATATTGATGCGGACTTCGCCGGTCGCCACCACCTCACCGTCGCGCAGGCAAAGATAAAGCGTGTCGAGGCCGGTGACGGGACCGGATGATGCCGTATGCAGCATCAGGTCCCCCCCGTAGGTCAGCGTAGCGCGGTGCAAGGATGCTTGCATCGATCAGGCCCGCAGCATTGATTGCGCGACATCGCGATAAATCAGGCTGGCTGTCACGAATTCGTCGACAGGAACGAATTCGTCGGGCTTGTGGGCCACGGACAAATCACCCGGCCCGATCACGGTGCCTTGCGCGCCGATCTGCCGGAAATGCACCAGATCGCAGCCGCCCTGAAAGCCGAAGGGACCGGGATTTGCGATGCCGTGAGACCGGCAGGCGGCCATGCTGGCCTGGACGATCGCGCTGTCGATCGCAGTCTCCGTCGCGCCGCCCGTCGTTGCCTTGTAGTCGATAATCTCGGCCCGAACGCCGAAACGCGCCTGGGCGAGCGCCAGCAGATCGGCAAATTCCTGCTTCACGGCGGCCTCGTCTTCTCCCGGTACCATCCTGCGGTCGAGCAGCAGATCGCAGACGTAGGGAACTACATTGTCCGCATGGCCGCCGGAAATACGCGTCACCGTCAGGCTGGCTTCGCCGACCAGCGGATGCGTCCGTCCACGCACAACTTCATTGTGATGGGCCTCGATGAGCGAGAGGAGCTGTCCGGCGCGATAGATGGCGTTCTCGCCCAGATGCGGTGTTCCGGAGTGTGCTGCCTGGCCATGGACGCGGACGACAGGCCGGAGACTTCCCTTATGCGCCGCAAAGGTGGTGTTGGATGTCGGCTCGCCCACTACGGCAAAGTCGATTTTCGGCTTGCCGGCCGCATAGAATTTGGCGCCTTCGCTGGCAATTTCCTCGTCACCGACGAAAACGCCGAGCAACATACCAGACCATGCGCCACGGTCGGATGCCAGCATTCGCATGGCTTCCACCATCGATATCAGCGGCCCTTTGCAGTCGCAGGCGCCGCGACCATAGAGTTTGCCGTCTGCCTCACGCAACGTGAAAGGATCGGATGACCATCCGTCTCCCGCGGGCACCGTATCCATATGGGTGTTGAAGGCGAAGACCGGCCCCGGCCCATTGTCCAGCCGCGCTTCGACATTGAAACGGCCTAGTTTATACTCCGTGACATCCGCAGCAAAACCGGCGGACAGGAGCAAGTCGCGGACGTAAACGGCGGCGTCAGCCTCGCGGCCAGGCGGATTTTCCGTTCTGATGGCGATCAGTTCGGCCAGTTCACGCTTCATGCGCGCGATATCGGGAGTATGGGACATGTCTGCCTTCCGCAGTTAGTGCAATATCTGACCTAGAAACAGGCGTGCGCGGTCGTTGACCGTTCCGCCGAAGAATTGTTCGCTGGTCGCGTTTTCGATCACCTCCCCATTTTCCATGAAGACGATCTGATCGGCGGCGCGCCTGGCAAAGCCCATCTCATGGGTGACGACGACACTGGTCATGCCGTCGGTGCTGAGATCGGCCATCACGTCCAGAACCTCGCGTATCATTTCCGGATCGAGTGCTGAGGTCGGCTCGTCGTAGAGCATCAGCTTGGGCTTCATGGCGAGCGCCCGGGCGATTGCGACGCGTTGCTGTTGACCGCCGGATAGTTCATCGGGAAAGAAATCGGCCTTTTCGGGGATGCGGACCTTTTCGAGCAATTGCATTGCTATGTCATGCGCGTCGAGCTTGCTGAGGCCTGAGACCTTCATCGGCGCAAGCATGATGTTTTCGGCGGCCGAGAGATGTTGGAACAACTCGAAATTCTGGAAGACCATGCCGATATCGCGACGAATTTTCGATGCGTTGCGAAGGTTGTGGGTGATATCTTCGCCGTCGAAGAAGATATTGCCGCTATCCGCCGGCTCGAGCAGGTTGACGCATCGCAGCAATGTCGATTTTCCCGATCCGGACGGACCGATGACCACCACGGTCTGCTTGCGGAAAACGTTCAGACTACAGGTCTTGAGAATCCGTGCCGATCCGAAACTCTTATCGATGCCGATGATTTCCAGGAGCGGCTTGTTGTCCGGCGCGGTCATGTCGTCTTTCCTCACTGGATCTCGGATTTTGGAGCGATGAGGCTCAAGGGTTTGCGAATGCTGCCCCGGCGCCCGCGTTTCGGGTCAAGCGACCGTTCGAGAATTGACTGAAAGACCATGAAGATCGTCGTCAGCGCCAGATAGTAGATGCCGGCCGCGCTCAACGCCTCGAAATAGCGGAAATTCGCGCTGGCGGTCTGGTTGGCAACGAGAAGCAATTCTTCCACCGCGACGACGGAGACGAGCGCGCTGGTCTTCAGCATGCCGATCATCTGATTGCCGACGGCGGGCAGGACGATGCGGGCGGCCTGCGGCATCACGACGAAACGCATGACGCCCGCCCGTGTCATTCCAAGCGCAAGCCCGGCCGTCCTTTGTCCTTTTTTGACCGCATGCAGACCCGACCGCAGGATCTCCGCCATGTAGGCACCCTCATTCAGCGACAGGGCGAGGACCGCACTGAGAATAGCCGAGAGGCGAATGCCGAAACCTGGCAGGACATTGTAGATGAAAATGATCTGAAACAGGACGGGCGTGCCGCGAAACAGCCAGAGATAGACGAGCGTCGCCGCCTTGACGGCGCGTAGTTCGGTCTCCTGTAAAAGAGCAATGATGAGCCCGACGACGATCCCGAAGAATAGCGACACGATGGTGATCAAAAGGGTCAGCACGGCGCCGTGGAAAAAAGCGGGCGACAGCAGATAGTCGAAAACGAGTTCGAGAGACATGCCCGCTCCTTCTCTTCGGTATCAGGCCGGATGTCAGTTGAAGATCGAAACGGAGGCCGGCAGCTTCCATTTCTCGATCAGGCTCTTGTAGGTGCCGTCCGCAACGATTTCGGCAAGCGCCGCCTTGATGGAGGTTTGAACGGCAGCATCGCCCTTTCGCGTGGCAATGCCGATGCTGGTGTTGGACTCGAACTCGCCACCGACCACTTCATAGACGCCAGGAACCGCCGCCTGAAGCACCACCGCGCCTGGCGTCGAATCATACTCCGCGTCCGCGCGCCCCTGTCGCAACGACAGTGCGGAATCCTGCGCTGTCGGCAGCGTCAGAACAGTGACGCCTGAAAGCCCTTTGGCCTTGCAGCGCGTGTCGTCGGCCCGCGCCTGATTTTCCTGAATACCGCCAAGCGTAACAGCGATCGTCTTCCCGCAAAGCGTATCGTCCCGGCCGGTGATCTTGGCCGGATTGCCGGCCTGAACGATCACCTGATTGCCGATTTTCATATAGGGAATGAAATCGACCTGCTCGGCGCGCTTGTCATTGATGTACATGGCCGAGTTGATGATATCGATCCGGCTGGAGAGAAGCGCCGGGATCAACCCCTTGAACTCCATGTTCATCGGCACAGGCTTCGCGCTGAGTTTCGCGGATAGCGCTGCGATCAGGTCGATATCGAAACCGGACAGAACTCCATCCTTCTGGAATTCAAACGGCGCGAACGTCGCCGCAACGCCGTAAGTGATGGATCCGTTTTCGACGAGGCCCGATTTTGGAAGATCGGCGGCAATGACGGATTGCGCGAGGATCAGGGGCAAGGCGAATGCAGTCATGAAAGATCGAAGCATGGCAGTTCCCTTTTGTTTGATCGAGCTATAATTGCTCTGATTTAATACAACGGTACAATGTTGCCGTTGAGAGAGTCAAGCGCGGAAGCGTAAAAATAGGCATTTTTAAAATAGCCTAAAAAATGATCATTTTGACGAAATTTTGACCGAAATTCATATTGCGTAGGGGAATGTACGTAGCGTCTGTGTCCTTCAGTGATCGTTTTTCAGATGAAACTCGTGAGTTTCATGGTTTCATGAGATTGCTCATGTTGCCGATACCGGTTCTCATGTTGTATTAGCTGCATAAATTTATACAAAAATGGAAAGCTTAATGGCCAGCGCCCCACGTCAAGGTCGATATCGCCTTGCAAATCAGATTCTCGATCTCGCCCGGGATGCACGCTTCGAGCCCGGGCATCACCTGCGCGAACAGCAGCTCGGCGATCTGATCGGGGTATCGAGAACACCGATTCGCGCTGCGCTGCTGTTGCTTGTGGAGCACGGTGTCGTGGAGGCCCGCAAGAACCAGGGGTTTTTCTTGAAGGCATTGCCTGAGGAGCTGCTGCGCGTTGAATTGGAGGTGCCGACGACTGCCGATCAGGATCTCTATTTGCGGATTGTAGAAGACCGCCTTTCCGGCGCGCTCCCGGAAACCTTCACGCAGTCGGAAATTGCTCGTCGTTTCGACGTAGACCGCATTCTCCTGCAGCGGACGCTCACCCATCTGGTGAATGACGGGTTGCTGGCGCGAAACAGCGGCAGGGGCTGGACCTTCCTTCCCACGCTCGACACGCAGGTCGCGCTGCGCAACAGCTACGATTTCCGCACCACGATCGAGCCTGCCGGATTGTTGCTGAGCACCTTTCGCCACGATCCCGTCGCCTTGGAACGATCGCGTCTTCAGCACCTCTATCTGGAGGCGCATCCCGACATCACGTCTATAAACCCCCGCCAATTGTTCGAGACGGACGCGCAGTTCCATGAAATGATCGCTGAGTTCAGCGGGAATATCTTCTTCCTGCAATCCATCCAGCAGCAGAACAGGCTGCGGCGATTGCTTGAGTTCGGTGGCTACACCAATCGCCGGCGCGTGAAGGACTGGTGCCGAGAACACGTTGCGATCCTCGATGCTATCGCATCGGGACAGCGCGAGCACGCAGCACAGCTTATGACTCGACATCTCCAGGCTGCCCTGTCGTTTGCTCCGCAATATGGCGCGTCATAACGGCATTTAGAATAATACGTCCTGCTTCGGCATGAAGGGGAAGTGCAACCTCAGAAGCGGTGAATGCGAAGCCCCAGAACTTTCTCCGACAGGATGACGACGAACAAGGTCAGCACGATGGATACCGTCGACACAGCGGCGGCCTCGGGGGTGAAGTTCGTGCGCAGATAATCGTAGAGCTGGATTGGAAGTGTCGCGGTTCCCACGTTCTTCAGCATGAAGGATATGGTGAAGGTGTCGAAGGATATGATGAAGGCGAACAGGCATCCGCCAATCACGCCGGGCTTGATCAGCGGCAACATGATACGGCGAAACCGCGTCAATGGTCCGGCGCCGAGGCTCTTGGCCGCCAGGCTCCAGGAGGGTTCGTAGGACTCCATCGCCGCCGAAACATTGATGAAGACGAAGGGAAGGGTGATGAGGCAATGGCCAATGATCATCGCTGCGATCGTTCGTGTACCCATGCCGATCGAATAGACGAAGAACAGCAGCGAAATGGCCGTCAGCACTTCCGGCAGCAGCAGCGGCAGGAGCATGGCGAGCCGGATGCTTTCCTTCCAGCGTCCGGCGTGCTGGACATAGAAGATCGCCGCCATCGTGCCGATGATCGAGGAGATTACGGTCGAGACCGCGGCCACCCAGAGCGATGTCTTGATGGCGCTCAGGAAGACCTCGTTGTGAAAGAACACCACGTACCAGCGAAATGAAAGTCCCTGTGGTGGGAACGTCAGGAAGGCGCCGGCATTGAAGGACGCGCCAACGACTACGAGGATCGGCAGCAGCAGAAAGGCGTAGATCATCAGGCAGTAGCCGGTGAGGAGATGCCTGGACATTAGTTGGCCTTCCATTTCATGCGGGTGAGCCGTGCAAACAGCATCACCACCATCGCCCCGGTCAGAGACAGCATCAGCGCCATGGCCGAGCCGAAGGGCCATTGAAACGTGTCGATAAGGGCGTCGACCACGCTGACTGCCATCGTCTTCACGCGCAGGCCACCGATCAGGGACGGTGTGACGTAGGCGCTGAGCGACAGAACAAAGACCAGTATGCAGCCGGCTTGAATACCGGGCATCGCCAGCGGCAGAACAATTCTCCGGAAGGCGGTGATGCGTCCGGCTCCGAGCGAACGGGCGGCCGCTTCGATCGACGGGTCTATCCCCTGCAGCGCGCTCATGAGCGGAAGGATCATAAAGGGCAGGAAGACGTGTACCAGGGCAATCACGATCCCAAGCGAGTTGTACATCAGGGCAAGCGGGCGATCGATCAGGCCGAAGCCGATCAGGGTGCGGTTTATCATGCCATTATTGCCGAGCAGGATCGTCCAGCCATAGCTGCGGATGACGATGCCGACGAGAAGCGGTGAGAGTACGAGGCCATAGGCCAGGCCACGAAAACGCATCTGGGTCTTCGCAAGCTGCCATGCGACCGGGAAGCCGAGAACAAGGCAGATGAAGGTGGTGATGAAACCGATCATCAGCGTGTTTGCGGTCTGCTCCAGGTAAAAGCTGTCGGCAAAGAGTCTGAGATAGTTTGAGAGGGTGAAGCCCGGCGCATAGGGCGTCCCGCTCCCCGGATTGCGCAGGCTCATGACCACGATGTTGATATAAGGCAATACCAGGAAGATGCCGAGCAGCAGAACAGCCGGTGCGATCAAGGCAAAGGGTTTCAGGGATCTGGCTCGAAGGCTCATGCGGTGGCTCCGAGCGCCCAGAAGCGATCGCCGTCGACCTTGACGGTGACACGGTCGCCCGGAGAGAAGCGGCTGCGGGGAAAGGTCTGGACATTGATGGTGTCGCCACTGTCGAGCGCCAGGCGGTAGTCGATCAGGCTGCCCGAATAATAACTCGCCGTGATGGTGGCCGGGGCACCTGGCTGCCCGGCGCTTTCCGGAAATAGCTCGACGGCCTCGGGGCGCAGCACCAGCGTAGTGGCGCCATCGGGCGACCTTGGAGCATTGCAGATCCTGACTGCACCGAGCGCGGTATCGATGACTGAAACACCGTTCGCTTCGGTGGAGAGCAGCCGCCCGGACAGAATGTTCACCTGTCCTACGAATTGCGCGACTTCCAGGCTCGCCGGCCGATCGTAGATATCGGCTGGCGCGCCATACTGGGCGATCTGCCCGCCAAACATGACCACGACGCGGTCCGACATGGTCATTGCCTCGGCCTGATCGTGGGTCACGTAAACGGTGGTGATGCCAACACGCTTTTGAAGATCGCGGATAAAGACGCGCATCTCCTCGCGCAGCTTGGCGTCAAGGTTGGCAAGCGGTTCGTCGAGAAGGAGAATTCGGGGTTCGATCACCAGCGCTCGAGCAAGCGCAACACGTTGTTGCTGTCCGCCGGAAAGCTGACGCGGATAGCGGTCGGCATAGCCGGACAGCTGCACCATATCCAGTACACGGGCCGTGCGTTCGGTGATCTCGCGCTTCGGTCTGCGGCGCATCTCCAGTCCGAACGCCAGATTCTGCGCGACGGTCATATGCGGAAACAGGGCATAGTTCTGGAAGACCATGCCGATGTCGCGTTTTTCGGCAGGCACATGCACGACGTCCTGCCCATCGAAACGGATCGCGCCTGATGTAGCGTCCTCGAAGCCGGCTATCATTTTCAGCGTGGTTGTCTTGCCGCAGCCGGAGGGGCCAAGAAGGGAGATGAACTCCCCCTTTGCGATTTTCACGGAAATGCCGTTGACCGCAAGAGATGCCCCATAGTGCTTGGTCAGCGCTTCGATGCTCACCTCTGTCATGATCGATCTTCCAAATTCTGTCGGCGGCGGTCGCGTTCATGCCACCATGTCGGGAGAGGGGCCGGACCGCATAGAGGCGGGCCGGCATATAGCGAGGGGATCATCAGGGCGCGTCTAGCGCATGACCTTTGCCCAGGTCTCCGAGAATTCGGCCTGCTTTTGGTTCATGAAGCTCCAGTCCCATGTCAGGATCTTGTCCATCGCCTCGCCGGAGATCGGCACGTCCTTTTGCAGGTCGGCCGGCACCACCACCTTGGAATTGGTGGGCGAGACGAAAAACTGCTTCATGAGCGGTATCTGCCCCTCCGGAGAAAGCAGGAAGTCGGCATATTGGTAGGCGAGTTCCTTTTCCGGGGCGTGGGCAAGAATATTCAGCGTCTGGTCGAACATCAGCATGCCCTCCTCGGGCACGACGACATCGATCGGCAGCCCCTGGGATCGCAGGCGCGCCACTTCGCCGAAATCGAAAGGTGCAACCACGAATTCACCTGCCGCAATGCCCGTCGACAGATTGAAATCCGCCTGTATGACCGGGCCGAGCTTTTCCAGCGCCTTGAAGCCGGCATCGATGTCATACTGATCCTTGCCGAAGATCTTCGATGCCAGCATCAGCTCCATCTTGCCGGCCGTATTGGCGAAATTGTAGAGGCCGATGCGACCCTTGAATTCCGGGTTTTCCCAAAGGTCCTTCCATCCCTTTGGCGGGGTTTTGACCATATCGGTGCGGTAGGCGATGCCGATCGGCGAAACCATCGCCACGGCGCCCCAACCATCCGTCTTCTTCGCAAGGGGGTAGAGATCGTTGTAATTCGACAGTTTCGTCAGGTCGAGCTTCTCGAAGAAACCCTCTTTGCGCAGGCTGGAGGCGAAGGCCTCGTTGGTCATCAGGATCGAATAGGGAGGGTTTTGAGCGCCGGCCGCGCGCAGGTTGGCGCTCCAGACGCGACCGTTGCCGGCATCAAGGGTCACCGCGGCACCGCTCTTTGCCGTGAATGCAGGTGCCAGCGTCGAGCGCCAGAATTGTTCCCAGGCGCCCCCGAGCGTTGGCACCACGAGCGTCTTGCTTTGCGCGCGCGCAGGAAGGCTGATCATGCTTGCTGCGGCAAGGCCGCCCATTCCGGCAAGAAGTTGCCGCCTGTTCATGTTCATCATCTCGGTTCCCCTTGTTATGCTGCGTGTCGATGGTGCTGGTGCGGCAGGCGATGTTTCGCTTCTTGCGCTCAGGACTTGCTGAAGGCCTGGCTTGTCTTCAGCGCGATATAGTCTCCGTAGGTAATCGGCGTGTATTTCGCCGGCGCCTTTGCCGCAAAGGGCGGCAGGCATTCGATGAGCGTCTCTTTCGACGGATTGACAAAGAAAGGAATGGATTGACGCCGTGTCGTTCCCCTGAAGTTGCCCGGCGGATTGGCAACCCGATGCGGCGTCGAGAGCCATTCGTCATTGGTCCAGCGCATGAAGGCATCGGCGATATTGACGACATAGGCGCCTTCGACGTTCGGCGCATCCAGCCATTCGCCGTCGCGCCTGCGGACCTGCAGCCCTCCCGGCGATGCTTCCGAGCGCAGAATGGTCATGAAGCCGTAATCGGTATGGACGCCTGCGCGCAACTGGCCGGGCAGCGGGCTTTCCTGTTGTTCCGGATAGTTGATGACGCGGAGTGCCGAAAGGTGGTCGGCGAACACCGGCTCGAAGTAATCGGGAGCAAGCCCGATCGCCTGGCAGAATGCGCGCCGCAGATGGCCTGCGAGCGTCTCCATCTCGGCAAAATAGGCGTTGAAGGCCGCCTGCAATCCTTCTGGAACCGTAGGCCAGGCGTCACCCGGAAGGCGCGGCCCGAAATTCAGGCTTTCCTTGTAGTCACCCGGCGTCTTGATCCCGAGCGTGGCGCTCAGCGCCTCGTCTGCGATGGGAGAGAAAGCGACGCCCCCCTTTAGCGAGGTCCCCCGGCCTTGTTGCTTCTTCCACTCCTGCGGTTCATCGAAGAAATCGCGGGCAAGATTGTAAAGCTGCGCGGTCGCTTCCGTTGAGACGCCATGTCCGGTGATCAGGAAGAAGCCGGTTTCGCGGCAGGCAGTCTCGATCGTCTTGACGACGGCATCGGCACCGTTGGTCCGATGGATGAAAGGCGAGATATCTATGACCGGAATGCTGTCCATATCCTGCCTTGAGGATGGGGCCGTCTGCATTGTCTGATCCTTTCCGGAATGAACATAGCCGCGTTGTCGCCACGCCAGCCAAGAGAGATGATGTCAGTCGAGCCCCTTGAAGGGTGCGTCGCGAAATTCGAGATATTCCTTCAGCGACATCTTCTGGAGATTGCGCATCCATTCCTGTCCGTCCTTGCTGACATGGAGGGCGGCGATGGCGTGCACGTTGTAGTCGAAGGATGTCATCAGGCCGGCGGCGATCTGCTGGTTGTTGATGGACGACTTGGCGAATTTGATCGCCGGAACCGGCATGCGTGCCAGCTTGCGCGCCAAGTTCTCGGTCTTCTGCTTGAGCTGATCGGCCGGCACGATCTTGTTGATCAGATGCATCCGCAGCGCCTCTTCCGCATCCACCAGATCGCCCGTGTACATCAGCCAGCGGACGTCGCGGGTGGCCAGCAGCCATGGCATGAAAAGGGCAGGCGGACCGGAGTTGTGCCGGACTTCCGGCTCGCCGAACTTGGCATTGTCGGCGGCGATCGCAAGATCGCATGACATGACGAGTTCGAGCGCGCCGGCAAGCGCATAGCCGTTCACCGCGGCGATGACGGGGATCGGCGCCTTCCAGATATTCAGAAGCGCCTGGGCATTTTCCGACATGTCGGCATGCCAGTCCTCGATACTGACATCATAGTCTGCGCCTTGCAGGTCATAGCCGGCCGAAAACGCACGGCCGGCACCCGTGATCACCAGCGCGTTGACGTCCTTGTCGGCAACAGCAAGGGCGACGGCACGGTCGATTTCGCGCACCGTCGTCTTGTTCATCGCATTGAGCTTGTCCGGCCGATTGATGGTGATCGTCGCGAACTTGTCCTGTTCATCCTTGTCGTAGAGAATCGTCTCGAAGCTCTCGGTCATGCTCATATGCTTTTCCTCTTTACGCTTGGGTCAGCCGGTTGCGATGCAGTGCTCGATGCCTGCATCAACAGGGCCGCCTTGTTCTTTTCGAAACGCTCTATCGATGCGGATTTGACGGGGCCAAAGCCCTTGATCTGATCGGGGAGTTGGGCGAGTGCGATGGCGCGCTGCCGGTTTTCCGGGGACAGGTTTGCCGCGAGATCCGTGATCAGTGCTGTGTAGTCGGCGACCAGCTTGCGCTCCATGCGTCGCTCGTGTGTGTAGCCGAACGGGTCAAGTGGCGTGCCGCGAAGGAAGCGCATTTTCTCCAGTACGGAGAATGCCGGCGAGATGAGCTTGCGGCTGACGGCAATCTTTGCCGGGTTGCCGGTGCGCTTGTCGATCTTTCGGGAAAAGAGCGGCGGCGCGAGATGGTGCTTGATCTCGAAATCGCCTTCGAACTGCGCGGCGATCTTGTCCTTGAAGCTCCGGTCGTTGTGAAGCCGGGCCACTTCATACTCGTCCTTATAGGCCATCAGCTTGAAGGCGTTGCGCGCCACGGCTTCGGAAAAATCCTCTCCGAGCTTCGCTCTGGCCTCGGCATTGCGGGCGGTCGTCACCAGCTTGCGGTATTTGTCGGCATAGGCGGTGCTCTGATAGTGCGTCAGGAACTCGATGCGCTTGGCGACAATCTCGTCCAGCGTCTGCTTGGCCGGCGACTCGTCCAGGTCGATTACGACGGCCTGTTTGACAGCCTCCGGATCGACCACCGAGCGACGGCCCCAGCCAAAGGCTGCGCGGTTCATCGCAATGCCCGTGCCATTGAGTTCGATCGCCGCATCGATTGCCTCAAGGCTGATTGGCACAAGACCGCATTGCCAGGCGTGGCCAAGCAGGAACATGTTTGCCGCAATCGCGTCGCCCATCAGCGCCGCCCCCAGTTTCGTCGCGGCAATAAGGCTGATGGCGTTGTCACCGGCCGCTTTGCGCAATGCTTTCAACGTCGCTTCCTGGCGAAAGTCGATCGCGGTGTTCTGCACGAACGAGGCCGTCGGCGCGAAATGATCGTCGAGAACGGCCCTGGTCCGGCCGGCAGCGAAGGTGGACAGGGCGTTCTGCGCTGCTGACACGACGATATCGAAGCCGAGGACCAGATCGCTTTCACCCGGCCCGATGCGGACGGAGGTGATCTGCTCTCGCGTCCTTGCGACCCGCAGATGCGAAATGACCGCCCCATTTTTCTGGGCAAGACCGGTCTGGTCGAGCGTTTGTACGGCGAGGCCGTCAATGTGCGCGGCCATCGACAATATCGCGCTGACGGTGATGACGCCGGTGCCGCCGATGCCGGCGAGCAGCATGTTGTAAGGTCGGTCGGTGATCGGTCGGAGGGTCGGAAGGGGGAGGTCGTCGAAACTTGCCTTGCCTGCCTTTGGCGCCGGCTTGCGGATGGTCCCGCCCTCGACAGTGACGAAGCTCGGACAGAAGCCTTTTATGCAGGAAAGATCGGTGTTGCAGCTCGACTGGTTGATCCGCCGTTTGCGGCCAAACTCCGTTTCCTGGGGTTCGATGGAGATGCAATTGGAAACCGCGGAACAGTCGCCGCAACCCTCGCAGACGAGTTCGTTGATGAAGGCGCGCTTGTCGGAAACGGCCAAAGCGCCGCGCTTGCGTCGGCGCCGTTTTTCCGCAGCGCAGACCTGATCGTAGACGAGGACGGTAACGCCCGGCAGCTCGCGCAGTTCGCGTTGCACAGCGTCCAGTTCGTCGCGGTGGTTGACGGTAACGCCGCGCGGCAGATTGCCTTGCCAGATCTCCGGGCGCTCGGCGACGACGGCGACCCGCGCCGCGCCTTCGGCCAGCATCTGCCCGACAATGCCGGGAACGGAGACTTCGCCATCATGCTTCTGGCCGCCGGTCATGGCGACGGCATCGTTATAGAGGATCTTGTAGGTGGCGTTGACCTTGGCAGCAATCGCCGCGCGGATCGCAAGCAGCCCGGAGTGGAAATAGGTGCCGTCACCCATGTTGACGAAGATATGCTCCTCGTCGGTGAATTGGGAAAGGCCGATCCACGAGCCGCCTTCGCCGCCCATCTGAGTAAAGGTTGAAGTGTTGCGTTCTTCCAGCCCGATCACCATCATATGACAGCCGATGCCGGTCGACGCGCGGCTCCCCTCTGGCAGTCGCGTGGAAATGCTGTGCGGACAGCCTGAACAGAAATAGGGGTCGCGTTTCAGCGCCGGCGTTTCCACAGCACTTGTCGCGAGGATGGCCTCGATTTCGCGCGATCTGGCCAGCAGATCGGTATGATCCGCACCGATGACCGAGACAATCGCCTTCGCGACGGCAACGGCGTTGATCTCGCCGGCCGCGGACAAGAGCGGTCTGCCATCCACGCCGAATTTGCCGTAGACCCTTGGGCGCCGGTCGGAGGCCATGTTGAAAAGCTGAGCCTTGATCTGGTCTTCGATGACCGCGCGCTTTTCCTCGACCACCAGCAGGGTTTCGACGCCGGAGGCGAACCGTTGCAGGCCCTCCGGTTCGATCGGCCAGACCATGCCGATCTTGTAAAGCCGGATGCCGAGTTCGCCGGCCCGGCGCTCGTCGATGCCAAGGCTTGCCAGCGCTCCCATCAGGTCGAGCCATGACTTCCCGGTCGAGACGATGCCGAGCCTCGCTTTGCCGGCGGTGCCGCCCCAGATTGTTCTGTCGATGCCGTTTTGACGGGCGAAGGCGTGTATCGCCTCCATCTTGTTTTCCAGCCGCCGCTCCATCGCATGCGGGCCATCCGGCCATCGCAATGAGAGGCCGCCATGACCCTCGGGATAGACGATGGCGGGTCGGTCGGGATCGAGCTCGACCGTCGCCGTGCACTCGACGATTTCCGTCTGGCATTTGAAGCCGACCCAGGCGCCGGAATAGCGGCTGAGCGCCCAGCCGAGCAATCCATAGTCGATATATTCTCCGACGCCGGCCGGCGACAGCAGCGGCACCATGGCGGAGATCAGATTGTGCTCGCTCTGGTGCGGCAGCGTCGACGAAACGGCACCGTGATCGTCTCCGACGAGCAGCAGAACGCCGCCGTTCGGATTGGTGCCGACGGCGTTGGCGTGGCGGATCACGTCCATGCTGCGATCGACGCCAGGTCCCTTGCCGTACCACATGGCGAAGACGCCATCATATCGGGCGCCGGGAAACATCGCCGTCTGCTGCGTGCCCCAGACGGCGGTGGCAGCCATGTCTTCATTAAGGCCCGGCTGGAAGCGGATGTGATGGTCGTCCAGATACTTCTTCGCGCGCGCCATTTCACGGTCGAAACTGGCAAGCGGCGAGCCGCGATATCCGGAGACATAGCCGGCGGTATTCAGCCCGCGCGCAAGGTCGCGTTGACGCTGGATCATCGGCAGGCGAACGAGCGCCTGCGTGCCGGAAACGAGGATGCTCCCCCGATCGAGCCTATAGCGGTCATCGAGGCTGGGTGCCGTCGCTGCGGAGGCCAGGGGCCGATCTTCGGGGTGGGCTGCGACGGGCAGAATGGACATTTATGCGCGCTCCCCCGGTGCCGTCGGTTCCATGTCGAAAACGCGGCCGGGATTGAGGATGTTATTGGGGTCGAACGCCGATTTGAGGCGGCGCATGGCGGCCATCTCAGCCGGGCTTCGAACCAGCGGCAGCCATCTCTTCTTTTCAAGGCCAATGCCATGTTCGGCTGATATTGATCCGCCCTCGCCGGCGACACAGGCGAAGGTCGCGTCTGCGACGCGGTCATAGTGGTGTGTGCGAACCAGAAAATGCAGATTGCCGTCACCGAGATGGCCGAAGATGTAGATCGATGCGGCGGGATCGACGGTCGCGATTTCGGCCGTAGCCCTGTCCAGGAACCGCTGCATCGCGGAAATGGGCAAGCTGACATCGAAGCCCGCGACATGATCCATGCTGAAAATGAACTCGCTCGCCGCATCGCGCAAAGCCCAGATGGCATGATAGTCGCGCAGCGAGCGGGAAACCGCGACATCGCTGACGATGCCTTCCTCGTAACATTCCATCAGCGCGGCCGCGAAGCGATCCTCGTCGCCCGCTTCGTCCTGTCCCTGCATCTCGAGGAGCGAATACATTCCGGCACCCGCCGGCACGGGCGGCGGTGCTCCGGTGTGATTGAGAACGCCGGCATAAACAGTTGGGAAGATAACTTCGAAAGCGGAAAGGGAAGGCCCCAACCTCTGGCGCAGACGCCGCAAAAGTGTGATTGCCGCACCGAGCGAGGGGAGGGCGCAGAATGCGTTTGCCAGTGACTGCGGCTTGGGATGAAGGCGCAGGCAGGCACGGGTTACGACACCAAGCGTGCCCTCACTTCCGATGAATATTTGGTTGAGATCGAAACCCGAATTGTCCTTCGAAAGACCCTTGAGGCTAGTCAGCACCGAGCCGTCCGCCAGCACAGCTTCCAGACCAAGAACCTGGGCGCGATACATGCCGTAGCGCAGGACACGAATGCCGCCGGCATTGGTGGCGATGTTGCCGCCGATGGTGGAGGTGCCGCGCGCACCGATATCCACGCCGAACATGAAGCCGTGGCTGGCTGCGGCCTCTTGAACGGCCTGCAGGGTCGCGCCGGCATGGGCGATCACAGTGCCGGCATCCTCGTTGACGGGTTCGATTGCGCTCATGCGCTCCAGGGACAGCGCAACCTCGCCGGCCATGGGCCGCGCGGCGCCTGCAAGGCCGGTCCGTCCGCCTTGCACAACGATAGGCTGGCGGAGGGCATCGCATGCGGAAAGAATGGCCGACACCGATGCGATATCCTTGGGGCGAAACAGGACGGACGGCCGCACGCCGCGCTCGTCCGTCGCGTCCGCGCAATAGGCGTCACCGACATGCGGACCTACGACGACAGCGTTCTTGTCCAGCCTGTCATGGAGGCGGGTCAACAGTTCCGAGAGCCGTAAAGACGGCGCAGATAAGGGATGAGCGGCGAGCGCCCGGTCGATCGATCCGCCCATTCTGTTCCCCTGGTTATCTGGATCGAGGGCAGGTTATCGCCTATCTGATATTTGTCAAACCTATATTTAAATACCTATAGCCTTTTCGATGAAGGCATGGCATCAATGTTTTCGAGCGAAGGATGGAGCTCTATGAATCTTAGATATGACGAAGTGGTAAGATCCGGCATCGCCAAGCAGGTCGCCGAGAATATCAAGTCCGCGATCCTCGACGGGCGCCTGAAGATCGACGAGCGCTTGCCGACGGAAGAGGATCTTGCCCGGAGCTTCGGAATTTCGCGCCCAACGGTGCGCGAGGCATTGAAGCGTCTGGCGGCGCAAAACCTCATCCATTCACGTCGCGGCCCCCTCGGCGGCAATTTCGTGATGCGGCCCGATCCGGAAGGGCTGTCGAAAGCGATCACCGGCGCGGCGACACTCCTCGTCGGCATCGGCGCTTTCGATATCGATGAGATCATTGTCGCAAGGCTTGAGACGGAAACTATCTGCTGCCGGCTTGCCTGCGAAAACCGCAACGAAGAGGGATTGCAGGCCATGGCGGCCGAAATCGCCTTGCAGCGGGATCAGGACATCAGCGACGAAGATTTCTGCGCTTCCGATGTGCGCTTCCATCGCGCCCTGGTCGACTCGACCGGCAACGGCCCCTTGAAGCTGATGATGTACATTGTGATTGAATCCTTCATTCCGATCACGAACATGATCGTCTTCAGGGTACGGGAGCGCCGCCAGGTCGTTGCCTTCCACCAGCGGATCCACGAAGCGCTGAGCAATCGCGATGTCGGCGAAGCGACGGCGGCGCTCACAAATCTCCTCGCCTATGTGCGTGACAGCTATAACGCCGCGCTCGATGCGCGCAGCCGCCGGGCAAACGAGCAGGCGCAGTCCTGAACCCGGTCGGCTCACATCCTCGGAAGCATTGAAGTTCAAGGGAATTCCATGTCAGATTCTTTTACGGCAATGGTGATTGATACGGTTGATGGCAAACAGCAGGCCGGCTTCCGGCAGCTGACTTTGGCCGATCTGCCCGACCACGACGTTCTGGTCGAAGTTGCGTTTTCCACGGTCAACTACAAGGACGGTCTGGCGCTTTCCGGCAAGGGAAGGATTGCGCGCCGCACGCCGATGGTCGGCGGTATCGATCTTGCCGGCGTTGTCGTCGAGTCGCGCTCGGACAAATGGGCAGCCGGTGACAAGGTCGTGCTGAACGGCTGGGGTCTCTCCGAGACCGAATGGGGCGGTTATTCCCGATACCAGCGGGTCAAGGCGGAATGGCTGATCGCGCTGCCGCAGGAATTCTCCCTGGAACAGGCCATGGCAATCGGAACGGCCGGCTATACCGCCGCCCTTTGCGTCAATGCCCTCGAGGATTGGGGAACGATCGGCGTTGACGATCGGGAAGTGCTGGTCACCGGAGCGGCCGGCGGCGTCGGCTCGGTGGCCGTCAGCCTGCTGGCCAGCAAGGGCTACAAGGTTACGGCATCGACTGGCCGGCCGGAAACACATGACTATCTTGCCTCGCTGGGAGCGTCCGGCTTTGTCGAGCGCACAACGCTCAGCGAGAAGGGCGGCCCGCTGCAGAAAGAGCGCTGGGCGGGCGCGATCGACAGCGTCGGCTCGACGACACTTGCCAACGTGCTGTCCCAGACGGTCTACGGCGGGGCGGTCGCGGCTTGCGGTCTTGCCGGCGGCGCCGATCTGCCGGCGACGGTCTTGCCGCATATCCTGCGCAACGTGGCGCTGCTCGGCATCGATTCCGTCATGGCGCCGACGGCGAAACGCGAACGAGCTTGGCAGATGCTTAGCCGGCATTTGAATCCGGTTCACTTGGAGACGTTAACGCGGATTGAGCCGATGTCGGCCTTGCCGAAAATCGCAGAGGATATCGTTGCGGGTCGCATCCGCGGTCGCGTGGTCGTGGCGATCACCTGACACCTGGTTGCGGCCATCTGCTGCTTTGCGCCTCGGCTCCGCTGTATTTCCGCCTCATCCGATTATATGTAGGTATATACCTACATGGAGGTAAGGCATGAACATCACAACCGTTTCCAGCCGCGAGCTTAATCATGATGTTAGCAGTGCCAAGAAGGCGGCAAGGGATGGTCCCGTCATCATCACCGATCGCGGCAAGCCGTCCCATGTGCTCATGACCTATGGCGAATTTGAACGCCTGACCGGCAAGCGTCGTAGCCTTGCTGAGGCCCTCTCCATGCCTGGTTTGTCGGCGATTGATCTCGAGCCGACTCGTGTTGAGATTATGCCCGCGGAGTCGACTTGTCTTAAACTGCTTGCTTGATACCAATGTCGTTTCCGAACTGCGAAGGATTGGAGACGGTAAGGCCGATGTCAACGTCGCGTCCAGGACGGATTTCGCAGAGTGGAGGTATATGTAAAGAAGAGTTCGATATAGGGGTGTATTTTTGAATAGATATACCGGTGGATTCGTAATAATAATCCTCTCTATTGATACCTGCTTGGCGGTAGCGATAAATGAAGGATTGAAGCTGCATGGCTCTTCCGTCGAAAAAACTGCCCCGAACATTTTTGATTGCGGTACTGTCGTCCCTGCGAAAGGCGTTTTTCAGCATCGCGATTGCCAGCGCCGTGTTAAGCGTGCTGGCTCTGACGGGCTCCTTTTTCATGCTTCAGGTCTATGACCGGGTCATTCCCGGCCACAGCCTTCCAACGCTTGTCGGCATTGCGATTATCACTGCGACCCTTTTCGTATTTCAGGGCATTCTTGAGCTGTTGCGTTCGATGCTATTGGCGCGTGTCGGCGTGGCGCTTGACGAGCGGATGAACGGCAAGGTCTTTGCTTCGCTGGTGCTTCAATCACAATTGATACCGGTGCCAGGCGACGGAATGCAGTCGGTTCGCGATCTGGATAAGGTCCGGTCTTTTCTCTCCGGCACCGGTCCGGTCGCGCTGTTCGACCTGCCCTGGATACCGCTTTATCTTGGGCTGTGTTTTCTGTTCCATTTCTGGATCGGGCTGACTGCGACCTGCGGCGCCATCGTTCTCGTCGTTCTGGCGGTCCTTGCCGAGATCATGTCGCAACGCCCGGCAGCCGAGGCCGCCAAACATTCGGCAGCGCGCCTTGCCTTTGCTGAAAGCGCGCGGCGAAACTGGGAAGCGGTTGTCGCAATGGGCTTCGTCGGCCGGATGACGGAGCGATGGGCCGACATCAACGACGCCTATCTGGCAAATCAGCTGGCAGCGGGCAACGTAACCGGCATGCTGACGACCACGTCGCGCATCCTGCGCATGATGCTGCAGTCTGCCGTGCTCGCGGTCGGCGCAGTTCTCGTCATCCGGCAAGAAGCGACCGGGGGCATCATGATCGCAAGCTCGATCCTGGTCAGCCGGGCGCTCGCGCCAGTGGAACTTGCCATCGGCCAATGGCGGGCTTTCGTCGCTGCTCGACAAAGCTGGGCGCGGCTTGTCAGCCTGTTGGAGACCCTGCCCGCCGGACATCGGAGTGTCAGTTTGCCGGCACCCAGATCAAAATTGACGGTAGACAATCTGAGCCTCGCGCCTCCGGGCAGCCGTGAACTCATCCTTCGCAACATCTCGTTTGACATAGCGGCCGGGACCGTACTCGGGATCATCGGTCCTAGCGCCTCGGGAAAGTCGTCGCTCGCTCGTGCGGTCACCGGCCTCTGGCCGGCGGCGATCGGCTCGATACGCCTCGATCACGCCGCCCTCTCGCAATGGGACCTCTCAGATCTGGGGCGCCATGTCGGCTATCTTCCACAGGACGTCAGCCTCTTCGATGGTTCGATTGCCGACAACATCGCCCGCTTCGAAAAGCAGCCTTCATCGCAATCAGTTGTCGCTGCCGCAAAGTCAGCCGGCGTCTATGACATGATCGTAAAGCTCCCACAGGGCTTCGATACCGTGATCGGGGAGGGTGGCTCCCGGCTTTCGGCGGGGCAGCGGCAGCGTATCGCACTTGCGCGAGCGCTCTACAGAGAGCCATTTTTGGTGGTGCTGGATGAACCCAATTCAAATCTGGACGCCGAAGGCGAGGCGGCACTGACCCAGGCCCTGCTCGATGTCGGTGCGCGGGGCGGTATTGCGCTGGTCATCGCCCACCGGCCGAGCGCTTTGGTCGCGGCCGACATGGTGATGGTCATTGCCGGAGGGCGGTTGCAGGCCTTTGGACCTAAGGACACGGTTCTCGGAAATCCGGCGAAGCAACCGATCAAACACGGTGCGGTCCGGCTGATGGTCGCCGGCGAGGATGCGGGATCATGAGCGGATTAAAGCTGTCACCCAGCGAGCGTTCGATCCCCAGACTTTCCGCTGTGATGCTTGGGACGATCGTCCTGCTTGTCGGCGTGATGGGGGGCCTTGCCGCGACGACGGAGATTTCCGGTGCTGTCATCGCCCCTGGAACGCTCGTGGTCGACAGCTATGTAAAGCCAATTCAGCATCTCAAAGGGGGGATTGTCGGCGGCATTGAAGTCAAGAATGGTGACCGTGTCGAAGTTGGCCAACTTCTGATCCATCTCGACGATACGCAAACGAGCGCCAATCTCGCGATCATACGAAAACGCCTGGACGAACTTTCCGCGCGGACCGCACGGCTCGTTGCGGAACGTGACGGCGCGCCGGTGATCGCTTTTCCGGCGGAACTGCTTTCGCGGGCAGGCGAAGATGAAATCGCGCGAACGATCGCCGGCGAGAGACGCCTGTTCGACGATCGGCTGGCATCCAGGCAAAGCCGCAAATCACAGCTGGGCGAGCGCATCCGGCAGCTGAGCCAAGAAGCGGACGGTCTGATTGCGCAAGAGAATGGCAAGCGCATCGAGATCGATCTGATCGCCAAAGAACTTTCCAGCCTACAGCGGCTGTTTAATAAGGGCATTCTCCCGGCGGCGAAGGTCTATGCGCTGCAGCGCGCGAGCGCCAGCCTGAGTGGAGAACTCGGCAATCTCGTTTCGAGCATCGCGCAGACCAAGGGTAAGATGACGGAGACGGAACTGCAGATCACGCAGGTCGACGACGATCACAGCGCCGAGGTGTCGGAGCAACTGCGTCAGGCACAGAGCGACACCGGGCAATTTATGGAGCGATTGATCGCCGCCGAGGATGATCTGAAGCGGATCGATATAAGAGCGCCGCAGGCCGGCATCATCGACCATCTGAGCGTGCATGCGGCAGGCGCTGTGATATCGCCCGGCGAAACTGTTATGCAGATTGTGCCGGATCAGGATGCGCTCATCGCCGAGCTTAAACTTTCGCCGCAGGACATCGACCAGGTGACCGTCGGGCAGTCGGTCAGGTTGAGGTTTTCAGCGTTCAATCAGCGGGACACGCCTGAACTCAACGCAGACATTACCAAGATCTCAGCCGAGCTGACCACCGACCAGCATTCCGGCGCAAGCTACTATATCCTTCGCGCCCATATATCGAAGGAGGAGTGGAGCCGGCTCGGGAAGCTGACTGCCGTCTCCGGCATGCCGGTCGAGGCCTTCTTGCAAACCGGCGAAAGAACGGTCCTTGCCTATCTGACGAAGCCGATGGCGGACCAGATGGCTCGAGCCCTTCGCGAAGAATAGTGCCTCTCTATCCCAAATCGATTTTGCAAACTTGTTGCAGTTGTAAAAGTTAGTCCACAAGATCAATTGGATAGATACTAATATTACTTTTGATCTTGATTTTATATTTTTTGAGCCGCAGGCTAAGACGTCATTTTAGCTTGGAGGAGGCCGAAATGGTTCAGCGAGTTCCGATAACAGCGGGGAATTTAACCGACCATCAAGTCGGCGCGGACGATATTCTGGTCGCGTCGGATTTGACCAGCATTCTTTACGGGGATGCCGGAGGAAGCCTGTTGGATCACTCCAGGGGCGGCAACGATAACCTGACGATACATGGCTCGGGCAACTTCTATGGCGATGCCGTCAAAAACATTGCCGACCACGCAATCGGCGGCGATGATATTCTGTTCGCGCAGATAACCGGGTCGAGCGGCTCCGCGACCAATTTGTATGGGGACGTGGGAGGAAGCATCTCTGACAGCGCGAAGGGCGGCAATGATGTTCTGAGCGTGGCTCCAAGTTCAACCAACATCGCAGTTGCCATGTATGGTGACGCCGGAAAGCACATGTCGGGCCATGCAGCGGGTGGCGATGATACTTTTAAGCTTTCCGCTTTCCAGAACACGTTCACAATCTATGGAGACGCTGGCGGCGACATGAAGGATCATGCCGTTGGTGGTAACGACACAGCCACGGACGGTAGCTCGGAAGGGTTCGTTACATTCTACGGCGATGCGGGCAGAAATATATCCGGTCACGCGCATGGCGGTAACGACGTTCTTAATACGGGTCTTGAAGACAGCGTGACGTTTTACGGCGATGCCGGTGGTAATCTCGGCGATCACACCGTGGGCGGCAACGATACGATGCGCGTCGCTTCTGTCGGGGCCGTTCTGGCCTATGGCGATGCGAAGAGCATGTCGGGACATGCCCAGGGTGGTGACGACAGCCTCTTCGTTGGGGCGCAGCAAACCGCGAACGATATGATCGTGGGCGATGCGCAAACCATGTCGGGCAATGCTCATGGAGGCGACGACGTGATGAATGTCGACGCCGTTCGCCACAGGGAAGGGTCTATTACCCTTATTGGCGACGCTCAAACGATGTCCGGTCATTCTCGTGGCGGCAACGACACTCTGATCAGCGGCAACGGAAACGACGACATGTGGGGTGACGCGCAGGTAATGGTCGGTCACGCCAAAGGCGGAAACGACACGTTCGTGTTTAAATTCGATAACGGTCAGGACAAAATCGGGGATTTTGGTCAGGGTGCTTGCGGCGCGGGATCGAATTGGGGAACCGACCATATCGACGTTTCCGCACTGGGAATCCAGGACTTCAGCCATCTGAATATTTCAGCGTTCGACCCAACCACGCACGACAGTACGATTTTCTTCGATACGGGTGATGTGGTTGTGCACAGTCAGCATTCGCTGACGGCACACGACTTCTTGTTCGCATAAGCGGCGGCGGGAACAGGAGGCCTTTTCGCGGATCCGCCGAGCGGCAGCTTCGATTTGATGAAGCTGCCATGGGATGGCGGGGATATCGGATCCCGCGGCGATATCGACAGGTTTTGCGTTTTGTTGGCGTTGGATGTTCGCGGTCCATACAATTTTGGAAGCGCGGGCGGGTTCATTTGCCCTGGAGGTAGACATGTCTGCGATTGATCTTACCAAGTACAAGCTGACGTTTGACGACGAGTTCAACACTCGCAGTATTTCTCAGACGGGTAATGGCACGACGTGGGCCGATATCCGTCCGCAATGGCGTTATGATGCCAATTCCGATATCGGTTTCGGTCACTCTTCATTTGTTGATCCTTCGTCGGGCTACGATCCTTTCAAAGTGAGCAACGGCGTGCTGACGATTACGGCCGTGCCCGACCGTACTGCTTCGGGCATCCCCGGTAGTTGGGAATCCGGCCTGATCACCACGCAGGGGCATTTTTCGCAAACCTATGGCTACTTCGAGATGCGGGCCGACTTCTCGAATCTTGCCGGAGCATGGGAGGCTTTCTGGCTTCTGCCGGATCATGTGATCGCCGATCCGAACAAGGCCGGGCACTGGCAGGAACTTGATGTCGTCGAAAACTACGGGAGTTTTGAGAAGGGCGTATATAGCGGCATTCATACGACGGATGCTGCGCCGAACGTCAATTGGCAGCAAAATTTGCAGGTTTATAGCGGGCTCGCTCAGCCAACCGGTTTTCACACGTATGGATTGGATTGGAATGCGGATACCATAGGCTTTTACGTCGACGGTCAGCTTATGGGTACGAAGGCCACGCCGAGTGATATGCATGGGCCAATGTATCTGCTGGCCAATCTGGCCACGCAGAACGATCCCCACAACAATGCGGATATTACCAAAGCGCCGATTTCAGAGCAGATCGATTATATCCGGGTGTATTCTCACCTTCCTGTCACGACTCCCACCACTCCCCCCGTAACCGTCACGCCGCCGGCAGGCGGCACACCCACAGCCAGCGCCACTATCGGCGCTGGAGCGGATAAGCTGGTTTTGTCGATCAGCGAGGACGCCTATCTCGGCGACGCCCTGTACAGGGTTACGGTCGATGGAAAACAGATCGGCGGCAGCCAGACGGCCCACTCTCATCACGGCTCGGGCCAATCTGACCACTTGTTGGTGCAGGGTGATTGGGACAAAGGCAGCCATGATGTCAGCGTGACCTTCCTGAATGACGCTTGGGCCGGGACGCCCACTACCGACCGAAATCTCTATTTGGATGGCGCTACCTATAATGGCGCAGATGTCGCAGGCGCGGAACATGCGTTGATGGGTGTCAGCGCATTTCACTTCCATGTCTTTGATATCTGAGGCTTGGAGCGATCATTACTGTTCGCGTTTCGGTGGTCTGCCCCCTGAAAAATGATCCTTTTGGAAGTATGGCTTAAGAGCCGATGAGGTGCGGGCGATGAGTTTATCCCTGTCCTGGCCGCACAACTGTCTCGGGGAGCGTCGGTGGAGATGGCGGTGAGGAGCGCCAATCAAGCGGCCGCCATTCTTGTCAGCGCGCCGCTTGACAAAGCAGGGGTGAATATTTGGCTTGAGCGGGTTTCGGCCGGGTCTAAACCTGCTAAAACCCTGTCACCCCACAATCGGCTGATTTGCCAGACCTTCGACACCGCTGATGACCCGCCTCTTTCCCGAAGTATTCCGCGACCCGACGATCCGGGTGAGCATGCTTGCGATCTTTGCCTTCGGCTTTGCCGGAGCTGCAACATCGCCTTATCAGTCCGTCGTGGGTATTCGCGAGCTCGGCCTGAGCAATGGACTCTATTCGGCGCTGATCTTTTCTGCGGCCGCGGTGAACGTCATCGTCAGCATTCTGCTTGGAAATCTCGCGGACAGGCTCGGCGAATACCGCGCGATGATGCTCACGGTCGCGATTTTCGGCATTCTGGGTTATGGGGCGGTCTATGTTATTCCGGCTCAGGTGACCTTCGTCGTTAGCGCGCTGTTGTTCCTGCCGGTTTACGGCTCCCTCAATTCGCTGCTTTTTGCCAATGTCAGAGTTGCGACCAAGGGAATGGAGCGCAACGACGTCGCCACCGTCAACTCGGGTGTCCGGGCGATGATCTCGCTGTCCTGGGTTCTCGTGCCGGGCATTATCGGCTCGCTGCTTATAAATTCCGGAACCATGCTGCCCGCCTATCTTTTTGCGGGCATGGCCTGTGCGGTCTGCTTCGGACTGATCGCGGCTTTCCTTCCGCGCCAGAACGGCACCGACAATGCCGCAACGCGTCATCTTTCCTATCTTGCAGCCCTCGGCGAGGTCGCCTCGCCGCCGGTCCTCGTGCGCGTGATCGCGGTGGCGCTGATCACCAGTACAGTTCACGTCAGCGACACTATTCTGCCTCTTATCGTCACCGGCGCCGCCCACGGCACCGTCGCCGATATCGGCGTACTCGTGGGGATCGTGGCGTTTCTCGAAGTCATATTCATCATTATGTGGGGACGCGCCCAGCGGATCATGAGCCATGTCACGGCGCTGGCCATCGGCACGGTCATCTACGTCGTCTACCTGTTGCTGCTCGCGCAGGCATCAGCGCCTTGGCACATCTATGCCCTGACCCTTATCAGCGGGATCGGGGCGGCTGCCCTCATCAGCATTCCCATCACATACCTGCAGGATCTGATTGCCGAACGCCCCGGGCTCGGCAGCGCCCTGATATCCGTCAATATTTTCCTGAGCGCAGGTATGAGCGCCCTGCTCTTTGCGATCGGAACGGGGATGAGCAGCTATTCCGGAACGGCGGTCATCAGCGCTGCTGCTGGACTGGTCGGGCTTGCCCTGCTGCTCTTCTTTGATGGCGGCAGGCGGCGCAGATAATCGTCGGTGAACACGGAATTGTCCGACCGGCTATCAGGCGGGATGAGCTTTTAAATTTCGGACCGACGGTTCGCATTTCCTCAAGGCGATGCGGCCAGATCAAATCCCCTCTGCTCATGGTCTCCGACGTGCGGGGGCCGTGTCCCGGCCGCTGACGATGTCCAGAATCTCGGATGCGACATTGCGCAGATGGGTTACCATCGCCGCCCGTGCGCGCCGGCCGTCGCCCTTGGCGAAGGCGTCCAGGATGGCGACGTGTTCGGCGGCATCGGCCGCCACGCGACCCGACGGGCTGGTCAGTTCAAACAGGCGGGTGATGACGCGCAGCTGCTGGATCATCCGCACCAGCACGCCGTTGCCGAGCGCTTCCGGGAACAGCATGTGAAGACGGTCGTCGGTCTCCCAATGCTCGGCGGCCTGCGCTTCCAGTGCGCCGAGCCTCAGAATATCGCTGCGCAGCGCCTCGATCGTTTCCGGTTTGATGCGGCCGATCGCGAGCTCCACGGCTTCGCCTTCGAGCAGCTCGCGAACCTTGAGCGCCTGGAAGAATTCCACCGGCTGCACCCGGCGCACTGCATAGGAGCGCGAACCCTGCTTGATGAGCAGCCCCTCCGCCGCAAGCCGCAGGATCGCCTCCCGCATCGGGGTGCGGGAAACGTCGAGCTGCTGGGCGAGCCGTCCTTCCACCACCAGGCTGCCGCCCGGCAGCTTGCGGGTCAGGATGAGGCGGCTGAGTTCGTCATAGGCGCGCTCGCCAAGACTTGCGTCACCGTTGATGGCGGACAAAAGGCTATCGTCGTTCATGCATCAGAGCCCAGCAGTCCGGCATTGGCAAGGGCATGCCGCAGCCGGAGGATTTCGGAGGATGGCAGATCGGTGATGGGAGCGCGGGGGCTGCCGTTGCGCCAATGTCCAAGCAGAACCATGCAGGCCTTGAGGCGCGCCGTGGCCCAGCCGACAGGATGTGTGCCGTAGATGGCGTTTGCCAGCGGCTGAATGCGTTCGCTCAAGGCGCGTGCCCGTTCCAAATCCCCCCCTTGTACAGCGCGGTCCAGCGCCACGATCTCTCCCGGCATGATCACCGCCAGACTCACGAGACTACCTTCACTGCCGATCGCAAAACAAGAGAGGAGATGCTCATCCCCGGATGCCATGATCTCAACATGGGGTGCTGTGCTTTTGACGAGACGGCGATTGCGGTCATAGGCGTTGCTCTCCCAGCTTCCCTCCTTGATCCCGACGACTGTGGGCAACAGGACCAGCCTGGAGAGCACCTCGGGCCGGTAGGCAAGCGCGGAAGCGACGCCGGCCTGATAGAGCATCATCGGTGTATCGACGGCCTCGGCAATGGCGCGATGGTGTGTCACGGCCATCTCGCTATCCTGCGACAGTGCCCAGGAAAATGGCGGGAAGACGAGAATGGAATCAGCGCCGGCTTGGGCAGCGTCTTCGGCATGGCTGACGGCTTCCGCCGTTGCCTCGCACAGGATCCCGCAGACGACGATATGGGTATCACCGATCGCCTTGACGGCGATTTCCGTTACCCGGCGGCGCTCTTCGCGAGTGAGCAGGATGTTCTCGCCCGCATGGCCGTTGCAAAGAACACCGACGATACCCGGTTCGGCCGTCACGGAGCGGAAGTGATCGGCGAGCGCATCCTCGTCGATCGTGCCGTCGTCGCGAAATGGGGTGAGTGTAGCCACGTAGATGCCGCGGAAGGGGTGGTCTATGGCGGGTATCAAGCTGTTTCCTCCGGGTTCCTGATCAGTCGGGCGGGGTCGAAGAGCGGCATTTCGGGCTCACGCCCGAGAATCCGGTCGGCGAGGAGCCGGCCCATGTAAGGGGCGCTGGTATAGCCGGAATGGGCACAGCCGATCACATAGGCTTCGTCCAGTCCGGGCAGCGGCCCGATGATTGGCATGGCATCGGCGGTCTCGGATTCGAGGCCGAGCCAGATACGCAAGATGCGGGTGTCGTTGAGCGCCGGTATGGCATGACGGGCGAGCTGGACGTTGCCGATGAGGTTTTCCGGGATCGTCTCGACGCCGCCGCGGATCGGATCGCCGATGCCTTGCCAGCCGCCGCCGATCAGCACGCTGCCGTTTTCGAACTGCTTGAGCGACAGAAGGCCGTTGGCGATCCCGACCACGGTCTGCATCACCGGCCGCATGCGCTCGGTGACCACGAGCTGGTTGATCAGGCATTTGATCGGCACGCGGAACCCGAGCCAGGCGAGCATCGTCTCGAGCCAGACGCCGCCGGCGAGCACCAGCCGCTTCGCCGTCGTTCTTGCGCCGTCCGTATGCAGAATGGTGTAATGACCGCTGTCCGGCTCTATTCCGTTGACGGATGCGTTTTCGAGAATGGTGACGTTCGCCGAGATGAGTGCCTTTCGATAGGCGCGGCCCGTCATATAGGCGGTAACGTGGCCGTCGAGTTCGCAATAGGCTGCGGCGATGAGGGAGGGATTGAGACCCGGTTCTATCCGGAGAGCCTCGGCGGGTGTGATCAGCCGGATCGGCGCCCCCATAGCGGCGCGCGCCTGTGCCCTCTTCTCCAGCATCTCCCGTTCCGCCGCCGTGAAGGCAAGGGACAATCCCGGGGCCGAGCGGGCGCCGACATCCATGCCGAGCCAGTTTGGCGCGTCGAGCCAGAGTTCGCGTCCCTTCATGGCGTAGGGGATGAGAGCAGCGCGTGTCATATGGAGTGTCAGCGTGCCGGCATTGACTCCGGAGGCCTCGCGGCAAATTTCACCGCGATCGATCAAGGCGACGCGCATGCCGGAACGCGCGAGATAAAGCGCTGCTGTTGCTCCCATCGCACCAGCGCCGACCACGGCGATATCGAATGCTTGTGAAGGGTTTTTTGACATCATAGCGGCGCGGGCGGTGGGAGCTTCAGCTCGGAATATTCGACCGGCTCGAGAAGCTGGGCGAGCGGAAGCGGACGAAACGGCGTCCGGCCGGTGAACATGCCTGATCTTGGGTGCTGTCCTGTCGCTTGGGCGAGGAGGGCGCTCGCGATGTCGCCGCAGATGCGACCCTGGCAGGGACCCATGCCACAGCGCGTCCAGGCCTTGAGCTGGTTCGCGCTGCGTGCGCCGTCCGCAAAGGCCAAATCGATGTCTCGCCGCGTCACGTCCTCGCAGCGGCAGACGACGGCGTCTTCGGCGATGCTTTTGATCTGCCCCTGCTTCAGAGCCATCAGCCCGGCCATGGCGCCGCCGAACTTGAGCGCCCGTTTGGCGCTTCGGCGAAGAGGGGCGGATTGCGATGCATAGGCTTCGCCTGTCAGGGCGCCGAGGTCGCGCGCCACGACAAGGCCGGCAAGGCGGCCGTTCAGCACCGCCGCCGCCGCTCCTGCGATCCCGGTGCCGTCACCGACCGTATAGAGGCCGGCGACGCTGGTGCGAAAGTCGGCGTCGATCCGTGGAAACCAACCGCCGCGAGCCTCGTCGAATGCATGGTCCGCCCGCAGCAGCCGGGTGACGTCAGTGGACGCAACAAGGCCGTTGCCGACCGCGACGGCATCGACGGTGAAGGTCCGCTCCTTGCCGGCGATCGCACAACCACTCCGGTCGACGGGGCCGGCGGTCACCTCGATCTCGTTCTCATCCCGCTTTACGGCACGGCGGACGGCGTGGCGGTAGAAAAACGGAACGCCCGCGCCATGAAGGCGGGCCAACCATCCGGCACCGCGAGCGGCGAGATCGGGGCGGGTCAGGAATGCGGGGCTCTTTGCCAGCCATTCGCTACGGGAGGCGAGATCGACAACACCTGCCACCGTACCGCCGGCCTTCAGGATTCCGGCGGCGACCGCCAGGAGAAGCGGGCCTTGCCCGGCGACGAGGGTGCGGCGGCCTGGCAGCATGCGCTGCGACTTGAGAAGTATGGTTGCGCCGGCGAGGCCGACAATGCCCGGAAGCGTCCAGCCGGGAAACGGCACGACCCGCTCCTGCGCGCCGGTCGCGACGATGATCTTGCGGGCGCTCCACGACACCGGCCCGCCCTCGGCGAGAGCGTCGACCCGCAAGTCCGGCGAGACCGACCAGACGGTGTGACCGAAATGGGCGTCGACCGTGCTTTCCGCGAGCCGGCGACGCAACGCGTCCCCAGTGCGGCTTTCCGGGGTGGCCGGCAGGCCGGAGAAGGTGCTAGGCGATGCGCGGTAAACCTGTCCACCTGCCGCGGGGGCCTCGTCGACCAGCACGACACGCAGGCCGCAAGCAGCAGCCGACAGGGCAGCTTCAGTGCCGGCCGGGCCGGCGCCGATGACGAAGACATCGCAGGTGTCGCTCATGCGATCGTTCCCTTTCGCACGACAAGGCCATCCACACATTCCGTACGACAAGCCGGCCTGCGAACGCCGTTCACCTCGACCGTGCACTCCTGGCAGAGACCCATCCAGCAGAACGCACCGCGCGGTGCATGCTCGTTCGGGCTTTCCCGCAGCGTTCGATATCCGGCGGCCAGCAATGCGGCTGCCACCGATTCTCCCGCACAGGCGTCAACGGAATTGCCATCGAAGGTGAAGCGCACGGGCGTCCCGCGCCTCACATCCGGCTCTCGCAGACTGGGTCGTCTCAATTCGAAGGGTTGACTTTCGCCTGTCACGGTGTTTCTTTCGTCTACGAACGGTATACGATAGATACACCGTCGGGAACGCTAGTGCAACGGTTCGGATGCTGAAAAATCTCCGGTCTGACCACGGCAAAGCAAAAAAAGGGGATCAATATGAAGAGTTTAAAGACGGTTTGCATGCTTGCCGGCGCGGCCTGCCTCGCGCTCACGGCGGTTGCCGCCGATGCACATAGCCTGGATGAAATCCTTTCGGCCAAGAAGATTGTAGTCGGCATCAATCCGAACCTGCCGCCGCTCGGCCGCTTCAACGACAAGAATGAAATCGAGGGCTTCGACGTCGATGTCGCCAAGAAGCTTGGTGAGATGCTCGGCGTAGAGGTTTCGCTCGTGCAGGTCTCGTCGGCGGATCGCGTGCCGTTTCTTGCAACCGGCAAGGCCGATATCGTACTCGGCGCGCTGACCCGTACGGCCGACCGGGCAAAGGTGATCGATTTCTCGCTACCGATCCAGACCGAGGCGATCAGCGCATTGGTTGCGAAGGACAAGCCTTACCAGACCATCGATGATCTCAACTCCGCGGACGTTCATCTCGTCGAAGTGCGCGGCACGACACCCGTCGATTTCGTGAAGGAGCGTTTGCCGAAGGCGCAGGTGACGCTGTTCGACAACTATCCCGATGCCGTGCGCGCTTTTGAACAGGGCCGGGGCGATGCAATCGTCGACGTCGTCGACTATCTCGGCGCCTATACGAAGAACTATAGCACGGAGACACGGGTGATCACGGACAAGTCGGCCTCGATCGACTATGATTGCATCGGCCTTGCGCAGGGCAATACGGCGCTGAAGTCCTGGGTCAATGTGGCCCTTTACCAGCTGCAGACAAACGGCTTCATGAAGCAGACCTACAAGCAGTGGTTCGGCATCGACATGGTCTATCCAGTTCCTGTCACGCCTTATTTCTGACCGGACGACACGGCTGATACGAAACGGGATCGGGTCATGCACTACGCTCTACATTACAGCCAGATCACATCCTATCTGCCTTACCTGATAGGGGGCGCTCTGCTCAGCCTTGAGCTGAGCGTCCTTGCCTTCGCCGGTGGCATGGTAATTGGCTTCGCGCTCGCCATCGCCCGCAACGAGGGCGGTCCGATCCTGTCGCGCCTGGTGCGGGCCTATGTCGTCTTTTTCACCAACACGCCGCAGCTGGTGCAGATTTACGTGATTTTCTTCGGCCTGCCGGATCTGGGCGTCGTGTTTTCGCCCTTCGCGGCCGTGCTGATCGGCATGACGCTGAATGCGGGCGCCTATTTGACGGAGATCCTCCGGGCCGGTCTTGCCTCGGTTCATCAGGAGGAGCTCGATGCGGCCGAGACGCTCGGCATGAGCCGGCTTCAGAGCCTGCGCTATGTGATCGTGCCGCATGTGTTCCGCGTCGCGATGCCTCCGCTCAGCAACCAGTATATTTTGATGACGCTCGGCACATCGATGGCGGCCGTGTTCGGGGTGGAGGAGCTGACGGGCCGCGCGTTCAACGTGAATTCGACGACGTTCCGCTCCATCGAGATCTTCACGACGATCGCCGGGCTTTATGTCGTCATCACCTTCATGGCGACGATCCTGCTTGCCGTGGTCGGCCGCTACGTTTTCCGCGCAAGGGTGAGGGTGCTTTGATGTGGAAGGATATTCTCGCTCAGCTTCCCCAGGTCTTCAGCAGTTACAACATCGCCATGCTTGCGGAAGCGGCATTGACGACGCTCTTCCTTTCGGCCGTCGGCTGTCTCGTTGGGGTCGTCTTCGGAACGATCCTGTCCCTAGCCCGTCTGTCCCGTGCTCGGATTCTCTTGCCCCTCAAGGTCGTCGCCTTCGTCTATGTCGAAGTGTTTCGGCGCGTGCCCTTCCTGGTGACCTTGCTGGTGTTCTTCTTCGGCGCGCAGGTGCTCGGCTTCGACATCTCGCCGCTGGTCGTGACCCTCATCAGCACCTCGGTCATTTCCACGGCCTTCGTGGCGGAGATCATCCGCGCGGGGCTTGCCGCGGTGCGTCCCAGCCAGCTCGAGGCCGCCGAGGTCATGAACTTTTCGCCCTGGCAGACCCTTTGTCTCGTTCGCTGGCCGCAAGCCTGGCCGCTGATCCTGCCGCCGGTATTCGGCTATTTCGTCCTGTTCATCAAGGATACGGCGCTTGCCTCGCAGATCGGTGTCCTCGAACTCACCCAGGCGGGAAAGATCCTCAATACCAAGGGCTTTTCGGCCCTGCTCGTCTTCGCGACGATCCTCATTCTCTATTTTCTGATTTCCTACCCCCTGGCCCGGCTGGGGGCCTATCTGGAGAGCAATCTTGGCGCATCTCGACATTCGCGGTCTCACGGCCAGCTACGCTAATCACACCGTCCTAGACGGCATAGACCTAACGGTTGAGCGCGGTGAAATCGTGAGCCTGATCGGCCCGTCGGGGTCCGGAAAGAGCACGTTGCTGCGGGTGATCACGGGTCTCCTCAAGCCGGAGCGTGGCGAGATCGTTCTTGACGGCGAAAGGATCGACTATTCCGACCGCCGTTCGCTGAAGGCCGCGCGGGAAAAGCTCGCGATCGTGTTCCAGCAATATAATCTCTTCGGCAATATGACCGTGCTCGGCAATGTCATGGTCGCTCCGGCGAAGATCCGAAAGCGCAACAGGAGCGAGGTGGAGACCGACGCCCGGCGCCTGCTTGAGAAGGTGGGACTTGGCGACAAGCTCGCCGCCTATCCGGACGAGCTCTCGGGCGGCCAGCAGCAGCGTGTCGCCCTTGCGCGGGCGCTGTGTCTGAAGCCGGAGATCCTGCTCCTTGACGAGGTCACCTCCGCGCTCGATCCGGAGCGAGTAGGCGAGGTGCTCGACACCATCAAGCTCTTGGCCTCCGAGAACATCACCCTCCTGATCGTCTCCCACGAAATGAATTTCGTGCGCGAGGTTTCCGATCGGGTCGTCTTCATGGCAAACGGCAAAATCCAGGAGGTCGGGTCGCCGGAGCAGATATTCGACACTCCCCAGGTGCAGCGCACCCGCGAGTTTACGAGCAGGATCGCCCGGCTGTCTCAGGCGGATCCTGTTGCGACTTGATCCGGGCGGTTTCGCATATGGGGAAGCTCCACGGCTGATTTCATCCGCGGCCCGATGCCGATAAGTTTGCAGTACCTTTCCGTCAGATGCGCGCCTGGCTCTTCCATCGCGAGAAGGGAATGCAAGCTGACTAAAGCTCTTCGAGGCTATCGTTCAATGCTTCGATGTTTCGCAGACGCCTGCGACCTGCGACCTCCGCCTTTTCGACGCATCGCGTGATGAGCAAGTGGCAAAGCGCCATGACGGAGGCATGATTGAAGAGTGGTCCGGGCGCCAATGTCTGGCAAAGGAAATGCCATTCGGCGCTTGTCAGAAAGGGCGCACCTTCATCGGTGATGTAGAGGAACCTGGCTTTCGACCGCACGATCTGCTCGATCAGCAGATCCATCCGCGCTATCCGCCGCCGCAGACCGAACAGCACGATGACATCCTGTTCCTGCACGCTGACCAGATGTTCGCCGAGGGTCTGCCCCGGGCCGGGGATCGCCACGATATTCTCGATGACCTGCGTGAGTTGCCACTGGAGATAGGAGGCGAAAGGATGATTGCTGCGGAAACCAACCACCCATACCTTGCGGGCGTTTAGCATTGCTTCCGCAACAGCATCGATTTGCGTATCGTTGATGGCGAGAAAGGTCGCGTCAATATTGGCGATCGCTTGTGCGATGTGCGCTTTGATCGATTGGGTTGTGGAGGCATCTGTCGAGGTTGAGAGAAAAAGCCGCGATCCGGTCTGCTTCTCGGCGCGGGCGTGCCTGCGTGCCTCTTCGTAGGTGGCGTAACCCAGCCGCTGGACGAACCGCGAAACGGTCGCCTTCGAAACATGAGCAAGTGCAGCCAGCTCCTGCGCGGAATAGCTCGCAAGCTCGCCTGGAAAATCGCAGACAAAATCTCCAAGCCGCCGCTCGGCGGGGTGGAGCTCCGGAAGAGCCTGCCTGACCCTGAACAGAAACGACGTCTCTTTGGGCACTCCCGTCTCCATCAGATTGCTCGCCGGTGGATTTTCGGTCGCGGATACCCGATTTGCAATCGAAAAGGGTGCCGGCAACCGATGTCCGTGTGCCTTCGTCATGAAGAAAGGTTGCTGGTGGCAGATGTGGCTTTGATTTGGAGCAACAACAACGCCACGGCGGCCGTGATGGGTGCAATCACCGGCCTGGAAAACCGGCGCCCCAGCTCGACGGCGGCCTGTCCCAACGGTCCGCCACCGATGATGACGGCCTCGGCTCCGTCGAGGTCGAATGCCTGTTCGACCGCAAAGGCAAGTTCGGCCCGCAGCCGCTCCGGATCGGCCGCAAGCTTTTGCGGATCGCCGTTGGTCAGGCGCGTTCCCGTGAACAGCTGACCAAGCCCAAGATCTTCCGCCTTGCGGGCAAATCCGTTGACAAGATCGGGCGTGACCGTCGCGATGCCGAAACGACGTCCATGCGCGGACGCCTCAAGCATGCTGGCCTCGCAGATGCCGACAACGGGAAGGTCGGTGAGGCCTCGTAGCTGCTCGATGCCTGGATCACCGAAAGCGCTGACGATGATGCCGTTGCAAAACCGGGCCGCCGCGAGCCCCATCTCGACCACTCGGGCGGCGGAGGCCACCAGCTGTCTGTCATTGAGGATCATTGGAACGCCGCTTGTCGCGGTCATGCCTTCAACGATGACATCGGCCGGAAGGACGTTGCGGGCGATGTCGGTCATCATTGCTGTCGTCGTCTCAGACGTATTCGGGTTGATGAGGACGATGTGCTTCGTCGTGTCTTGAGCGTGCTGAACGAGCACGGCGGTCTCCCTGGTTCGCTGTTGTTTTTTGTTGCGAGCACTCATGCATATTGAAGGCAGGCCACCTGTCCGGTTCCGCCTTGGCCGACGAGATCGGGCACGCGCGACCGGCACGCATCCGACACCTGTGGGCAGCGCGGCGCGAAGGCGCAGCCGGGTGGCATGTTCGCCAGATCAGGTGGAGAGCCCGGAATTGTCACCAGCCTGTCCCGACCATGAGCCAGCTCGACGCGGGCTCCCAGCAAGCCCCGGGTATAGGGATGTTTCGGTTGGTTGATGATGTCGGAGACGGTGCCTTCCTCGACGATCCGCCCAGCATACATCACCGCAATCCTGTCGGCGACTTCGGCAGCGACGCCGATGTCATGCGTGACGAAGATCACCGACAAGCCATATTCCGTCTGAAGCTCCCGGATCAGGAGGAGGATCTGAATTTGCACCGTCGCGTCGAGGGCAGTCGTCGGCTCGTCGGCAAGCAGCACTTTCGGATTGCAGGAAAGCGCCATCGCGATCATCGAACGCTGCAGCATGCCGCCGGACATTTCGTGCGGATAGTTCTTGAGGCGTCGTTCGGGCGACGGGATACGAACTTTCTGAAACAAGGCGAGCGCCCGCGCCGAGGCTTCTTGGCGCGACACATTTTCATGCCGCCTGATCATCTCTTCGATCTGCCGGCCGAGCGTATAGACAGGGTCGAGGGCAAGCCGCGGCTCCTGAAAGACCATCGAGACGATCGGCCCGCGCAGGTCGCCCAGCTCCTTCTTCGAAAGAGCTGTCACATTGCGGCCGGCGACCGTCATCGAGCCCTCGATGATCGTTCCCGGCGGATGCAGCCGCAGCAGGGAGCGCATCGTCACGCTCTTGCCGGAGCCGGACTCGCCGAGCAGGGCAACGACTTCGCCCGGACGAACCGAAAGGCTGACACCGTTCACCGCCTTGACGGGCTTGCGTCCGCGATTGAAGGTCACCGAGAGGTTTCGGATATCGATCATCGGCTCGGCATCACTCATTTTCGCTCTCCATCATGACGGGCGCACGGCTGTGACCGGATGCAGGCAGCGACATAAGGCAGGCCGCGGCATGATCCCCGGACACGGTCACAAGCGGCGGCATCTCGCGGCTGCAACTTTCCTCGGCAAAGGTGCAGCGCGTATGGAATCGACAGCCAGGAGGCGGATCGATCGGATTTGGCGGATCGCCTGCAAGAGGAGGTTCCAAGCTGCGATCGGAAGGATTGATCTTTGGCATGGAGGCAAGCAACGCCGAGGAATAGGGATGTTTCGTACGGTCGAAAATCGCGTCGCGGCTGCCGATCTCCGCGACCTTTCCGAGATACATGACCATAACGCGGTCGCACATGAAGCGAACGACGTTGAGGTCGTGCGAGATGAAGAGGTAGGTCAGGCCAAAGTCCCGCTTGAGATCGAGCAGCAGGTTCAGGACCTGCGCCTCCACCGACTTGTCGAGCGCGGACACGGCCTCGTCGAGAATGACGAGACGCGGTTCCAGCGCCAGGGCGCGGGCAATGTTGACGCGCTGCCGCTGACCGCCGGAAAGCTCGTGCGGATAGCGACCGGCAAAACGGTTCGGCTCCAGGCCAACCCTGTGCAGCAGGTCGTGTGCCCGGGCCATGGCCTTTTCCGCGGAGACGCCGTGAACCCGCGGGCCGAACGAGATCGACTCCTCCATCGTCAGGCGCGGGTTCAGCGAGGCATAGCTATCCTGGAACACCATCTGTACCTGCCTGCGGTAATCGCTCAGCGACAGCGTGCCGCCGACCGTTTCGCCATCGAACAGCACTTCGCCTTGATCCCGTTTGATCAGTTGCATCAGCAGCCGCGCCATCGTCGACTTGCCACAGCCACTCTCGCCGACGACGCCGAGTGTCTCGCCCTTCAAAATGTCGAAGTCGATCCCATCGACGGCGCGGACCACTTTCTTTGGCTGGAATAGCCCGACGCCTTTGACGGGAAAGTGTTTCAAAAGAGATCTGGCGGAGACCAGCGGCTGTGCCGGACCGCCACGGTCGCGTGGATCTTTTGCGGATAGGGGAAGGACATCCATCATGATTTCACATCCATTGCCGCACGCAGCCCGTCCGAGAATAGATTGAAGCAGATCGACGTAATGAAGATCATCACGCCCGGCAGAGCCGCGACATAGGGGTTGACGTAGATTGCCGTGCGCAACGTGTTCAACATCAGGCCCCACTCGGCATCCGGCGGCCGGACGCCCAGCCCGAGGAAGGAAAGGCCGGAAGCCAGGATCATCGATACCGAGATGAGGCTGGTCGCAAAGACGAAGATCGGGCCGAGAACGTTGCCCAGAATATGGACGGTTATGATCGTGCGGGCCTTCGCACCCGAGGCGCGGGCGGCATCCACATAGTCGAGGCGTCGTACCTGCGTGGTCACACTCTCGGCGACGCGGGCGATTTGCGGAATGAACACCACCGTCAGGGACACCAGCGCATTGGTCAGGCCGGAGCCGAGCGCGCCGGAGAGCGCGACAGCAAGCAGCACCGATGGAAACGCGTAGAAAACGTCGACCGTTCGCATGATCAGCGTATTGACGATGCCGCCGGCATAGCCGGCGATGATGCCGATCGCAGAACCGATCACGAAGGCGACCGGAACAGGGATGACGCCCATCAATAGCGATAGTCTTGCACCATAGATCAGCCGGGAAAGCATGTCCCGGCCAAGTTCATCGGTCCCAAGAATGTACCCCGGAGTGCCGATTGGCTTCAGGCGGCGGATCACGCTTGTCTTTGTCGGATCGTATGGCGCGAGATAGGGAGCGAGGATCGCCGCTGCGATGAGTGCGATTACGATAAGGAGCGCCACGAGGGCGACCGGATCCCGACAGAGACGGCGGACGACGCCGTGCCAGAAACCGGGGGAGCGGATGGTGCGCGGACCATCTGCGACGGCGTCTGCTGTAACGGCCACCATGGGCTCAACTCCTCTGGATACGCGGATCGATTGCGCTCTGAAGCACGTCGACGACAAGGTTGACGAGAACGAAGAACATGGCGAGCACGAGGATGGTGCCCTGCAGCACGGGCAGGTCCCTGCTGAAGATCGCGCCGTTCAGGAGGAAGCCCGTTCCCGGCCAGGAAAAGACCGTCTCGATCAGGATGGAGCCGCCGAGCAGATAGCCAAGCTGCAGGCCCATGACCGATATCGCCGTCGGTGCGGCATTGCGAACGACGTGGCGCAGGATCTGCCGCGTCATCAGCCCCTTGGCGGCGAGAGCCTGTGTGAAATCCTGCGCGAGAATATCCGCGACCAGTGACCGGATCGTCCGGGCGATGATTCCCATCGGGATGACGGACATCGTGATGGCAGGAAGGATGAGATAGCGGAGATACTCCCAGTCGATCGCTCGTCCATCCGATCCGCCGGGGCCACCGCCCATTGCGGGAAGCCAGCCGAGCCTGACCGAAAAGACGATGACGAGCACCATGCCGAGCCAGTAATGCGGTACGCTGACGCCGAGCATCGAGATCGCCGAAGCGATGCGGTCGATCCATTTGCCGCGGAAGACACCTGCCAGGAAGCCGAGGCCCGCGCCAAGTGTGAAGCCGATCAGCGTTGCAGCGACAGCAAGGATGATCGAATTGAGCGAAGCCGAGACGATTTCACCGAGGACCGGCCGTCCGCTAGCTATGGAAACACCGAGATCGCCATGCAGCGCCCGCCAGCTCCACAGTGCGTACTGAACCGGTAGCGGCCGGTCGAGGCCGTAGAAGCTTCGCATCTGGGCCTGGAGTTCGGCGGAGGCATCGGAGGGCAGGATGGCCGCAAGCGGATCGCCCGGCGCGATATGGATCAGCATGAAGCACACCATGCTGACGCCGATCGCCACCGGTATGACATGCAGAAGCCGTTTCAAACCATAAGCCAGCATGAGATCCTCGCTTGGAAAGAGTAAGTCCGCGCTTCAATGCGGGTGCACCGGCGAGCCGGCGCACCCGTTTCGGGGATCAGGGATCCAGCGTGATCTGCGAGAAGTCCTGGAACCAGTTCTGTGCTTGCACAAAGCCTTTGACCTTTGCGCTCATCGCGCGTGGGTTGACGTCGTGCGTGACCATCAGGAACAGCGCTTCGTTGACGTATTTCTCGTGTACCTGCTGGAGAACCTTGTCCTGTTCGGCGGGATCGAAGGTGTTGCGCACCTTGTCGATGAGCGCATCCATTTCCGGATCGCAATAATAGCCCCAGTTCGTACCTGCCGGCGGTGCCAGATTGCACTGTAGATGTCGGATGAGGCCGGTAAAGGGATCCTGAATGAAATAGGAGTAGTTGATGGCCGTTGCGCCCTTGGCGCTCGGATCCTTCGCTCCTGCGCGCCAGATATTGATGACCGTGTTCCAGTCGGCCACCTCATATTCGATATCGATACCGATCTCGGCAAGCGTCTGCTGGATATACTCGTTCATCGCCAGCGGCAGCATCTGGCCGGAGCCGGAGGAGGAAATGATGACCTTGGTCTTGATGCGCTTGTCGGGACCGTATCCGGCTTCCGCCATCAGCTTCTTCGCTTCCTCGACATTGTAGCTGAGCTTGAAGGTCGGGTTGCCGAACCACTGGTGGCCGGGCGGCATGAACCCCTGGGCCGGGATCGAGAGGCCGCCGAGAAGCTCGTTCAGGCCGTCGCGATCGACGGCGAGGTTTGCGGCCTTGCGAACGCGGATATCGTTCCAGGGCGAACCTTCGACACGGGAGAAATGCCATGTCCAGTTATGCGGATAGGAGTTCGTTACGATCGTGAAGCTGGCCTCCTTGAGAGAAGCGACGGAGTCCGGCGCCGGCGCCTCGATCCAGTCGACTTGGCCGGATCGGAGGGCGGCGACGCGGGTGTTCGGTTCGGGCAGCGGAATGAGGATCAGCTTGTCGAGTTTCGGCACGCGCGCCGGATCCCAGTAGCTCTTGTTCGGCGTCAGCTCGGCGCGCTCACGAGGCGTGAAGCCGTTTTCCATTTTCCACGGCCCGGTCCCGGACGGCTTCTGCGCAACGGCATCCCAGTTCTTGCCCTGTGCTTCCCAGTTTGCCGGGGAGGACATCAGGATCCAGCTCAATTGATAAGGTAGCGTCGCATCAGGTGTCTTGGTGGTGATCTCGACCGTCAGCGGATCGGTTGCCTTGTAGCTGGCCACGGCCGGAATGCGCGACTTGCCCTGGGCCGCCTGGCGCTTGTCGAATTGGGGCGCATCCGTCTTCAGAAGCTTGTCGAGGTTCCAGATGACAGCATCGGCGGTGAAAGCGCTGCCGTCATGGAACTTGACGCCGTCGCGAAGCTTGAAAACCCACTTCGTCTTGTCGTTGGCATCGACTGCCCATGAAACGGCGAGCCCCGGAACGAGGGCCGACGGCTTTACGGCACTTGTGAGATCCCATTCGACGAGCGAGTCATAGACCGTATAGCCCATGAAGCGCTGACCCTCGCCGCCCTGGTCCGTCTGTCCGGTGGTCAGCGGAATATCGGAAGCCGTCATGCCGATCCGCAGCGTTCCCGCGGCAAAGGCTGTGGCTGTGCCCGCGGCGGCCAGCGCGATGGCCGTTGCCCCGACCATGATGGATTTGCGGAATTTGCGAAGAATGGATCTTCTCTGCGATAGAAGACCTGATGCCTGGTTCATGCCGTTCCCTCATCTGTTTCTTGTTGCCACCGGGCAGGACCCAGCCAGCGGATGAGAAGCAGTTTTCATGCCGACTTGAATGAAACCGGAGTTCCATTTTAAAAAACAATATTTTGATTGAATTTTTTGATTTCCTGGCCTGTGACCGCCGAATTTATTGTTGCTTAAAAGGCGTGCGGCACTTAATGCAAATGCATAATCCCGCGCCGCGAGACCGGACCATGACCGATAGAAATTACTATTCGAAACTTGGCGGATTGCCGCCGCAGACCGAACTGCTTTCAAGCAAGGCTGTTTTTACGACGGCCTATGCGGTTATCCCGCGAAGCGTTATGACCGACATCGTAACCAGCGTGCTTCCGCATTGGTCGGGAACGAGAGCATGGATTCTGTCCCGGCCGCTCTCCGGCTTCTCGGAAACCTTCTCGCAATATGTGATGGAGGTCCTGCCGGGCGGCGGAAGCGACCGACCGGAGCCCGACAATCGCGCGGAAGCTGCGATCTTCGTCGTCGAGGGCGAGATGGCGATCGAATATGCTGGGAGCGACTATGCGCTGAAGGCAGGATCCTTTGCCTTTATCCCGGCTGGAGCCGCGTGGAAGCTGAGCAATCAGGGGACTGCGCCGGTCCGGTTCCATTGGGTCCGGAAGGTGTTCCAGCCAGTCGAGGGATTGGAAGCTCCGCCCGCTATTTTCACGCATGAGGATCAGCACGCCATTTCGTCGATGCCGGACACGAATGGCAGCTGGGGAACCACCCGTTTCATTGATCCGTCCGACGTTCGCTACGACATGCATCTCAACATCGTCACATTTGAACCGGGCGGGACGATCCCCTTCATGGAGACGCATGTCATGGAGCACGGCCTATATGTGCTCGAAGGCAAGGCGGTCTATCGATTGAACAAGGACTGGGTGGAAGTGGAAGCGGGGGACTTCATGTGGTTGCGCGCCTTCTGCCCACAGGCCTGCTACGCTGGCGGCCCGGGCCGTTTCCGATACCTGCTCTACAAGGATGTCAACCGGCACCCTGCACTTTGGTAGTCGGGGAAAAGCGAAATCGCAACTTGTCTTGATTGTTTCCCATAACAAATGGTTGCTGCATTAATCGGGATCAATAGGCTAAAATGGAGCCGATTGGTCTGTTGATGGAGCAATGATGTGGAACTTCTGAACGACATGGCTCTGTTCGTGGAGGTCGTGAAAGCGCGCAGCTTTCGTGGGGCGGCCCAAACCACCAAGGTGCCCAACTCCACCCTGTCTCGCCGGATCAGCCTGCTGGAGAAGGCAATCGGATTGCGGCTGTTGCACCGCACGACACGGCGGATCGAGCTGACGGAAGCCGGCCAGATCTATTTCGAACGCTGCAAGCGCATCGTTGACGAGGCACGGCTGGCGCATGAGCAACTCGGCGAAATGCTGGAGCAGCCGAGCGGCTTCCTGCGCGTATCCCTGCCCGTGGATTTTGCGACGACCTATCTGGCGCCGCTCATCGCCGAGTTCGCCGAGCGATATCCCGGCATCAGTTTCGAATTCGATCTGACGCCGCGTCTCGTCGATCTGGTGGCGGAGCCGTTCGACGTGGCGATCCGCATGGGAGAGCCGGAGCCGTCCCACATGATTGCGCGACCGTTGGCCCGCCTGTCGCCGTATCTTTACGCCTCGCCGCGCTATCTCGAACGCAATGGAGAGCCGAGCAGGCCTTCGGACCTGGCCAGACATCAGTGCCTCTGCATGCTGAAGGCCAAGGTCTGGACGCTGGACAATGGAAGCGAAACGGTCGAGGCCGCCGTTGGCGGCAGGTTCCGGCTGAACAATATCGGAATGATCCGCCGCCTCGCGACTCTGGACACGGGCATCGCCATGATGCCGGAGCAAATCGTCTCCGATGAACTGGCGGACAAACGGCTGCAACGCATCCTGCCTCGGTGGCAAGGGGCGCCCGTATCCGTCTTTGCGATCACGGAGACACGACTTTTGCCGGCGAAGACACAGCGCTTCATCGAGTTCCTGAAAGAGCGGCTGAAATAGAACCAACCCGCTCGTGATTGGTAGCGAGCGGGTCGGATAATTGATGCGGGAGCTTTTCGAAATCGGTTCCGGATGTTGCCGCCGTCCGCGGACTCGATGACCCGGAGGGATAGTCTGAGCCTTCGGGAAATGCTCAACCGCTTATGGTGCCCTCGCGGGAAAACCGCGCGCGCCGGTCGATGAGAAAGAGCACCAGATCGGTGTTTGCGGTCGCGGTCACGTCGAGCGCGGCTTCATCCGCGCCGATCGTCAGCGCCGTATGCGTTCCGGCCTCCTGATGGCCCACCAGCACGCTGCCGCGAAAGACATAGAGCCAGCGATCGAACCCGGGCATTGACGGCAGACCGATGCTTTTGCCGGCTGGCAGATGCGTATCGTAGAGGTAGATGGCCTGGCGAACGAAACTCGGCGCTGTCGACCCGGCGGGTCCCGTCAGAAGCCGCCATTGATCGGTGCGCGTCGCCTCGTCCAGGCTGACAAACTGAACTCCAGGCTTCATGTCCGCCGTCTCCGGCCGGACGAAGATCTGCAGCATTTCGATCTGGTCTTTGCCGACGACCTCTTCCTCGTGGGAAAAGCCGCTGCCGGCGTTCATCACCATCAGCCGACCGGGCGAGATGACCTCGCTCCGGCCAGCTGAGTCCGTGTGCTGCATGTTGCCCGAGCGCAGATAGCTGATGATCTCGTCGTTGCGATGCTCGTGCATCCTGACGACGAGGCCGGGTTGCAGCCGGGCATGGTCGATAATTCCAAGTCCACCGAAGCCTGCATCATCCGGCTGCCGCAGGGAAATGCCTGGGCGGATTCGGCGGAGTTGGAACGGGCCTTGCGCTCTCACCAGATGCGTTTCCGGCGATACGACGCCAATCCCGTGAATGGGAGTTGCTTCTAAGGTCATGTTCTCTACTCCTTGGCTTCGCGCGGGCTGGATGTCGGTTATGAGATCGGCGGAAGCACTTCGGTGAACAGCAGCTGGATGAGCTTCTGGCCGTTCGGGGTGCTCCAGTTCTGGGCGAGTTCCGCGATCATGGTGTTGGTGGCGGTCAGAATGACGCCGCCGTCCTGCATGCGGCGGCGGGACATATCCTCGGAAAGCTCATAAGGAGAGCCCGAAGCGTCCATGACGGCCTGCACTTCATAGCCTTCGGCGACGGCATCGATTGCCGGGAAGACCAGGCAGACATCGGTGGTGACGCCGGCCATGATCAGGTTCTTGCGGCCCGTCGCCTCGACAGCTGCCTTGAAGTTGGCGTCGGTCCAGGCATTGACGATGCCTTCGCGCTTGACGCGCTTTTCGAAAGCCTCGGGCAGGATCTCCTGCAGTTCCGGCAGAAGTGGCCCCTGCAGGCGATCTTCCTGGCTGGAGGTCAATACGGTCGGGATGCCAAGAATGCTGGCGGCCTTGGCAAGTGCAAGCGACATGCGCTTGGCCTGCTCGACGTCGATGTTCTTGATCAGCTGCATCGTGCCGACCTGATGATCGATCAGCAGAAGCGCGGAATTTTCAGGCGTGAATGTCGTGGTCATGACTCATCTCCTGTGCTCATTGGGAGCTTGATTGCTCAAGCTGGAAGATAGAGATGGAACGATATATCGAGGAGACTTGATTTATGTCGTGCTTATGTTCCATAAATGAAACATGAAGACATTCGGCGATTTTGACGGGCTGGCGCTGTTCATCCGCATTGCGCAGGCTGGCGGACTGGCCTCGGCCGAACGTGCGACCGGTATTCCGAAGGCCACGCTCTCGCGCCGGCTGTCGGCGTTGGAGGAGAGTTTGAACGTCCGCCTTGTGCGCCGGACGAAGAAGGGGGTGGTCCTGACCGAGCAGGGACAACAGCTCTTCGATCGAAGCCAGACGGCGTTCATGCTGGCCGAGCAAGCGGTTGCCGAGGTCCAGGACGAGCGTGTCGCCCTATCGGGCACAGTGCGCTTATCGCTGCCTCCCGACATGGCGGCCGCGGTTCTTGCCCCGGCTCTGATCGGCTTCAAAACCCGCTATCCCGACGTCACGATCGAGATGACACTTGCGGATCGCCGGGTCTCGCTGATCGAAGAGGGATATGATCTCGTCGTTCGCATGGGACCGGTTGCCGACTCCGAACTGATGTTCAAGAAGATCGCTGCCTTGCCGCGAACGCTCGTCGCAAGCCCCGCCTTCCTCAGCATGCACTCCGATCTGAATATCCCGCAGGATCTGGAAATGCTGCCGGCGCTTGCAATCCGCCGCGATTTGATCGCATGGGATCTGAAAAATGCTCAAGGGGTACGCGAAATCGTACGCCCCAGGATCGGTTTTGCCGCAAACCGACAGACCATTCTCGTCGAGGCCGCCTGTGCCGGCCTTGGCATCGCCAATCTGCCCAAGTTCATGATCGAGGATGCCATGGCGACCGGTGCGCTCGTTCCGGTCCTGCCCGATTGGGAGCCGTCACCCGTGGAGATGACCGCATTATGGCAGAAGGACAGGATCACGGAGCGCCTGATCAAGGCCATCGTCCGTGATTTTGAAGAGGCATTGCATACCAAGCTGGTCGAGGCCTAGCGCCTGCCTTCGGTCCGTCGACGTTATCACGTCATCCACTTGCGGTGCTCGGCGAAGCGTTCGACCAGCAAGTCGATGAAGAGCCTCACCTTCGTCGGCAGATGGCTGCGGTTGGGATAGATGGCGTTGATGGAGAATTCCACGCCACGGAACTCCGGCATCATCCGGATCAACCGGCCCTGGGCAAGGTCCTCGGACACGATGAAGCTCGGCGCGAGCCAGATCGCACGGCCATTGACCGCAAGGTGGCGCAACGTCTCGGCGCTGTTGGAACGGGCGTTGCCTTGCACTCTGACGTTTGCCGGCTCGCCAGCTCCCGTTTCGAAACGCCATTCGTCACCATAGGGATAGTAGCTGTATTGCAGGCAGTTGTGAGCCGCGAGATCGGCCGGCGTCTTCGGTTCGGCATGGTCCTCAAGATAGGATGGGGAGCATACGAGAACGTGCCGCCATGAGGTCAGTTTCCGAACCATGAGGCTCGAATCCGGGGAGGGCACGGTACGCATCACGAGATCGTGGCCATCCTCGATCATGTCGATCATCCGTTCGCCGATGTCCAGATCCAGGGAGACCGAGGGGTAGAGCTCGAGATATTCATCGATGACGGGAAGCAGAAAGCGGACAATCGCGGCGCTTGAATAGATCTTGAGCGTGCCGCGGGGCGTTGTGGTCAGCGCGCCGGCGGCCCGGTCCGCCTCTTCGAGTTCGGCCAGTATCTGAGACGAGCGGTCGTAATAGAACTTGCCCGTTTCCGTCAGGCTCACCTTGCGCGTCGTCCGGTTGAGCAAGCGCACGCCGAGCCTTTCCTCAAGCGACTGCACATGGGTGGCAACCATGGTCACCGACATGTTGAGCCGGCGTGCCGCCGCCGAGAAGCCGCCATGTTCGACCACCTTTCCGAAGACCGAAAGACTCGTCAGACGATCCATGCACACCTCCTGATTATCCGCTCTCAGCGTATGATCCTTACCGATATACGCGGATTATCAAAAGGCGGCCAGCGGGGCATTTATGCGATCCATAGAACGCAATCATGTCCCCGCATCATCAACGGGGCGGAGCATAGGAGAAGTACGATGGTTGAGCTCCCCCGCAAGGAAGTATTCGAAAGTGCCAAGGCTGAAACCGCAAAGGTCGCCGAGATGCCCGCACCAGCCGCCACCGAACCCGTTGTAGCCAAGACGCAGAAGACATCCGTTCGAAACCTTATCAAACGCGGCGGACTTGTTGCGGCGCTTCTCGTGGGGGCCGCATATGGTGCAAACTTCGGATACCATTATTGGACCGTCGGCCGCTTCATGGAATCGACGGACGACGCCTATGTGAAGGCGGACTACACGACGATCGCCCCCAAAGTAACCGGCTATATCAAGGAAGTCCTCGTAAACGACAATGATACGGTCAAGGCAGGACAAGTCCTTGCCCGCATCGACGACCGCGATTTCCAGGCCGCATTGTCGCAGGCGAAAGCCGACGTGAACGCAGCCGCGGCCGCCATCACCAATATCGACGCGCAAATCCGATTGCAGCAGTCGGTCATCGACCAGGCGAAGGCCTCGCTCGATGCGTCGCGCGCCTCCCTCGTCTACGCTCAGTCGGATGCGGCACGTAACGCGAGACTGATAGCGAATGGTGCAGGCACACAGTCTCGCGCTGAGCAGACCCAGTCCCTGAATGATCAGGCCGCCGCAGCGGTCGAACGCGACCAGGCCGCTTTCGTTGCCGCTCAGAACAAGGTTCCCGTTCTTCAGACCGAGCGTGATCAGGCTGTTGCCCAGCGCGACCACGCCGATGCCGCCGTCCACCAGGCGGAGCTGAACCTTTCATATACCGACATCGTTGCGGCCGTGGACGGAACCGTCGGCGCGCGCTCGATCCGTGTCGGCCAGTTCGTCACGGCTGGTACGCAGCTCATGGCGGTCGTGCCGCTTCATGCCGTCTATGTCGTCGCGAATTTCAAGGAAACGCAGCTCACCAACGTTCGTCCGCGCCAGCCCGTCGAAGTTAAGATTGACAGCTTCCCGGATGTTGCGATCAAGGGGCACGTCGACAGCATATCGCCAGCGAGCGGCCTGGAATTCTCCCTGCTGCCTCCGGACAATGCGACGGGCAATTTCACCAAGATCGTGCAGCGTATTCCCGTGAAGATCGTCATCGACGACGAAGGGCTGGTCGGCCTGCTTCGGTCCGGCATGTCGGTCGAGCCTGAGATCGACACCAGGGCCGTCGCCCTTCAGAAATAAGGAGCGATTATCCGGCCACGCCGGATGATCTTCCCGTTTCTTTCCCGATTATCACTCCACCATTGGCATGAGAATGTTTTCCGCAAAGCCGGAAGGAGATAAGTCATGGCCACGCTCCAGGTCGTAGCAAACAGCAATCAGCCCCCCGATGCGGTGGCGGTGTTCGCCTCCGCCAAACCAGCGATGAGCTCGCTTCGCATGTGGACGGCGGTCATCGCCTCCACACTCGGCGCTTTCATGGCGGTGCTCAACATCCAGATCGTCAATGCCTCGCTTGCGGACATCCAGGGTGCGATCGGTGCCGGAACGGATGACGGAGGCTGGATATCGACCTCCTATCTCATCGCCGAAATCGTCGTCATTCCGCTCAGTGGATGGTTGGCCAGGGTCTTCTCGGTCCGCAATTATCTGCTGGTCAACGCCATCCTGTTCCTCGTCTTCTCGATCGCTTGTGCATTCGCGGCGAACCTGCAGCAGATGATCGTTCTGCGCGCCATCCAGGGCTTTTCCGGCGGCGTGTTGATCCCGATGGCCTTCACCATCATCATCACACTGCTTCCCAAGGCTAAGCAGCCGATCGGCCTGGCGCTGTTCGCGCTCTCCGCCACCTTTGCACCCGCGATCGGCCCGACCATCGGCGGTTATCTCACCGAGAATTTCGGATGGGAGTATATTTTCTACGTCAATCTGGTACCAGGCTCCCTGATGGTCGCCATGCTCTGGGTCTCGCTCGACCGCGCGCCGATGAACCTCGGCCTGCTCGCGAAGGGCGATTGGCCCGGCATCGTCACCATGTCGGTGGGTCTTGCAGCACTTCAGACCGTGCTTGAGGAAGGCAACAAGGACGACTGGTTCGGATCGGACTTCATTGTCCGCCTGTCGGTCATTGCCGTGGTGTCGCTGACACTCTTCCTGATCATCGAGCTGAAGACTGCCCATCCGCTTTTGAACCTGCGCCTGCTGGTGCGCCGAAACTTCGGCTTCGGCATCGTCGCCAATATCCTGCTCGGCATCGCGCTCTACGGCTCCGCCTTCATTCTGCCGATCTACCTCTCCCGCATCCAGGGCTATAATTCCGAGCAGATCGGCATGGTGCTGGCCTGGACGGGTATCCCGCAGCTTCTCTTGATCCCGCTGGTTCCGCAGATGATGAAGCGCTTCGACGTCCGCTTGCTGATCGTCGTCGGCTTCGCGCTCTTTGCCGCCTCGAACTTCATGAACGTCCACATGAGCGGGGACTATGCAAACGACCAGCTCTTCTGGCCCAATGTTGTCCGCGCGATCGGACAGGCGCTCGTCTTTACGCCGCTCTCGGCAATCGCCACCGCAGGCATCGAACAGGAGAATGCCGGTTCGGCCTCCGCGCTGTTCAACATGATGCGAAACCTCGGCGGCGCGGTCGGCATTGCCTCGTTGCAGACCTTCTTGTCGAAGCGCGAACAGTTCCATTCGAACATCCTGACCAACTCGGTCTCCATGTTCGAGGAGGCCACCCGCGACCGCATCGCCAAGCTGACGGCGTACTTCATGAACCATGGCGTCAGCGATCAGGCTACCGCCACGCACAAGGCGGTTGTCGCCGTCGCTCTGGATCTGCGGAAGCAAGCCAACATCATGGCCTTCAGCGATACGTTTTTCCTGCTGGGCGCGGCGCTGGTTGTCGCTCTTGCAGCGACGCTGTTTTTCAAGAAGCCCGGCCAATTGTCGGGCGGCGGAGCCCACTGAATACCCCCGTGTTTTCCAGATTCCGAAAGGCAAAGCCATGAGCACCTTGCTCGACGATCCGGTCTCCGTCGGTCCACGGACCATTCGCCGTCGCAGCATCGATCCGAACTCCATGCTCTCCGTGCTGGAATGGCTATCGGGCGACGAATGTCATGCCGTCGACGAGGCCGGTCTGATTGCCGGGCTCGGCCGACAGCTGCGGGGGATCGGCCTCCCGATCGACAGGCTGACACTGCATCTGATGACGCTCCACCCCGAGTTTCCGGGGCGTATTGTGGCCTGGGCGCCTGGCGAACCTGTCGAGATACGCGACAACGAACATAGCGCCGGTTCCAGGTTCGCAAGCAACCCGCTGCGCAAATTGATGGGTTCCCGAGAGCCGATGATCGTGGGGATGGACGAACGGAACTGGCCCTGGCAGGAGATGGATGTCTACGCGGGGCGAGGTCTTGTGCAGCTTCTTGTCGCTCCGCTCTGCAATGTTGACGGCCCTGTCAGCGCCGTTATCCTCGGTACGCGGCGTCCGGGAGGCTTCACGCTGCCGGACATCTGCGTCATCGAGCGGATTCTTCCGGCCCTGCGCAACACTTGCGAACTCCGTGTCATGCGTCAGGCGGACCTCAGTCTTCTTGACACCTACATCGGCCCGATGACCGTGCAGCGCATTCTTGCCGGGCGTATTCGGCAAGGCGAAGTCGAAACCATGGAGGCAGCCTTTCTATTGTGTAGCCTCCGCGACTTCACCGAACTCTCGAACAGATTGCCGGGGGATCGCGCATTGGAGCTGCTGACCGCATATTTCGAGATCGTGGTGCCGGCCATCACGCATCGAGGCGGGAAACTGCTTAAATCCATGGGCGATGCGATACTGGCATTCTTTCCGAGCTCCGATACCGATGCCGCCAGCAGTTCGGCATTCGCCGCAGTGGAGTCGATCCGTGACGATCTCGGACACTTCGAATTCGATGGTGCCGGTATCGAAGCCAGAATTGCGCTCCACTACGGCGGTGTCAGCTACGGCAATGTCGGCTCCGGTGACCGTCCGGATCTTGCTTTCATCGGCTCCGACGTGAACCTCCTTACCCAGATCCAGAGCGCATGCGCCGTGCTTGGGACGTCCGTTCTCATGTCAGAGTCGTTCCGTCGCAGGATTAGGGCCGATAAGATCCGAACGGCTGGCTTCCACCAACTCAAAGGATTCGAGGAGCCAGTCGAGTTGTTCACGACCGAATCCTGACATCCGCTCTCGACGGCAAAACGGGGGCTGCGCAATTGTCCCTGCGCCGGCAACCAAATTTATTGAGGTCGCGCCATCCCGCAATGGGAAGCTGTGATCACCACAAGTACCTGATTCCCAGGCGCCCTCTTGCGCGCTCGTTGATGAAGCCCCGTTGAGGATTAAGCCTGTTTGCTTGCGCCATCCGACGGGCTGTTGGTGATAAGCGAAAGGTAGCGCTCCATCGCCTTCCTGAATTTCGCGTCCCAGACGCTTTCGGCCAGAGGCAGGTTGCGATCCCTGATTGCCTCATAAAGCGAGACGACATATTTTTCGGCATCGCCGCGACGGTCTGTGTAAACGATACCAAGTAAATTGTTGAAGCGCCGCACATCGCCGGTCAGTTCGGAAAAATAACGAATGGTGCGTTGCAATCCCGTCGCATCGATAATCGCCTGTTGGAACTCCAGGTCGTTGCTTACGGTATCGGTCTGATCCTTCAGGTCGGCGAACTTCACGGCATTGTTGGCCAGCTTCTCGATCCGCTTCAGGTCATCCGGCTGCAGGCGCCCTTCTTCCGAGAGGAGATAGGTGAGGGAGATTTTTCCAAGAGCCATCCGGATATCGTAAACCTCGACGACGCTGGCGGCATCCAAGGCGCTGACCACCGCGCCGCGATTTCGCCGAAGTTCGACAAAGCCCTCGCGGGCCAGCAGCCGCAAGGCCTCCCTGACCGGATGGCGCGAGACGTTGATCATATCGGTAAGCTGTTGCTCGACCAGACGATCGCCGGGCTTCAAGGCTCCGGCGATGATTGCTTTTCTGATCTGTTCCGCGGCGAACTCCGCACTTTCCATGATGGTCATCGCCGCCAGCACGTTCGCAGAACCGTCCGATTTAGCCAAGATTCGCTCTCCTCATTGTCATGAGGCTATGTATTATAACGTCGGCAATTTGTCGATTATATACAAACGCAATCCCGGTGTTTCGAAACTACGTTAGAGCGAAATGACAAGGTGCTTCTGGGGAAGGTTGCCTGCCCCTCGATATGCGGTGATTTCGATCTCGAACAGATATTCAGGCCCGCCGAGAGGACCGCAGCTCACGCAGCTTGCCGGATCGATGCCTTTAAACTTCTCGCCCATAAAGGCCATGACATCTGCAACATCTTCCTGACGCGGAATGAAGATCCGCCGGCGGACAACGTCCGCAAGGCTGGCACCGACCGACGCCAATGCGCCTTCGACATTCTTCATCGCCTGCCTGGCCTGTTCGACGGCGGTGTCCGGCATCGCTCGGGTCTTGTAGTCTCGCCCGGCGGTGAGCGACATGAAAATCCAGTTGTCGAGCGCGACGATCCGCGAATAGCCCTCCTTGTCCTCGAGGATGCTACCCGACTTCACTTTGACGATTTCGCTGACCATGATGGTTCCTTGGATAGGGATGTGCATATCCGAGCCGGGAGCGTGCAGCTTTGCTGACGGTTCCCGGTGCGGAAATGCGCTGTTTTGGGTGCGGACCTAGGAGCGGTACGCTATCGATTAGATGGAGATTCCGCCGTCGATGACGACGGTATGGCCCGTTATCATCCGACCCGCGAAGCCGAGGTAGACGATCAGTTCCGCGACCTCATCCGGGGTGCAGAGCTTCTTCAGCGGCGTTGCTGCAATCGTGCCGTCATGCCGCTCCTTCGACCACTCGATCGCCCAGGAGCTGTCCACCGAGCCCGGTGCCACGGCGTTGACGCGCACATCCGGGGCGAGCGACCGCGCCAGATTTTTCGTCAGGTTGATAACGGCGGCCTTGGATCCGCTATAGGCGATGGTGCTTGCCACAGACCCGAAGCCGGCGATTGAGGCCGTGTTGACGATAGCGCCCTTGCTTTCCTTCAAAGCCGATGCCGCAGCCTTGGAGCATCGAAAGACGCTCATCAGGTTGACGTTCAACAGGTTGGCCCACAGCTCCTCGGTGATCGACTCGAGGTCCTGGATCGGCACGGGAAGCTTCACACCAGGGGTGCCCGCGTTGTTCACCAGCAGATCGAGATGCCCGAGATCGCTGATTGCCTTCTTGACCATCGCCTCGGCCTTGTCGGCATCGCCGACATCGCCGGGAGCGGCAACGGGATCATAGCCTTCCTTGCGCAACGTCTCGAGGGCTTCTTGCCCGCGAGGGTCGTCTGGAAGATAGTTGATCGCCACGCGGGCGCCGCCTCTGCTCAGTATCCGTGCGGTCTCAAAGCCGATCCCGGATGCGCCGCCCGTTACGAGCGCGGTGCGGCCTTTAAGGTCAAATGAAATCATCGTGCAAATCCGATCAAAGTCTAACGTTGCGTTGCGTGAAAGTGCTTAAGCCGCCGATATCCTGCGGCCGCAGTCAGTGGGGGCGCGGTTCTCGCGCCGCAGGAAGCGTTGGGTCTGTTCCTGGGAGGGATTGTCGATCACTTCGGCCGCCGTTCCGAGTTCGCAAACCTCGCCCTGATGCAGAAAGGCGACGCGATCCGCGGATTCGCGCGCAAAGCCGATATCGTGGGTGACGACGACCATGGTCATCCCCTCCGACTTCAGCAATCGCATGGTTTCCAGAACCTCGCCGACGAGTTCCGGATCGAGAGCCGAGGTGACCTCGTCAAACAGCATATAGGAAGGCTCCATCGCCAGTGCCCTCGCGATGGCCAGACGCTGCTGCTGGCCACCGGAAAGCCTTGATGGCAATGCGTTGGCCTTGTCGCCGAGCCCGACATGTTCGAGATGCTTCTGGGCAAGTTTGCGTGCCTCCGAACGGCTGCGCTTTGCGACCACGCGCGGCGCCAGCGCCACATTTTCCAGGGCGGTCAGATGCGGAAAGGCATTGTACTGCTGAAAGACGATGCCGAGTTTGCGGCGCAAGGTGTTTATGTTGGTCTTCGGGTCATGGACGCTGATCCCGTCGACAATGATCTCACCACCCTGGATCGGCTCCAGGCCGTTGATGCATTGCAGGAGCGTCGATTTTCCGGAGCCGCTGGCGCCGATCAGGCACAAAAGCTCACCCTTCTCGACCGTCAGATTGATGCCTTTCAGAACAGTCAACGGACCGAAGATCTTGCGGACGTTTTTGATCTCGATCATACGAGAACCCTTCTTTCAAGTTGGCGGCTGTACTTGGAAACCGGATAGCAAATGAGGAAATAGAATAGCCCGGTCCCCAGCAGCATGAGCCAGGTTTCGTGGGTTCGGGTCATGAGCATCTGGGCGGTGCGGGTGAATTCCAGATAGCCGATGACCCCTGCCAGCGAGCTATCCTTGATCAGGCTCAGCACCAGGCCGATCCAGGACGGAAGCCCGGCGCGAAAACCAAGGGGCGCCGAGATGTGGTAGAGTTCCTGGAAGTAGTTCATCCCCAAGGAGCGAGCACCCCGGCGGTATTGAAACGGCACGGATCGCAGGGCGTCGCGCGCGACTTCGGCTGTGACGGCTGCCATCCAGGCGCCGAGCGCGACGGTGCCGAACCAGAACGGCGAGGCGCTGAACCCCATGAGCGACAGGATGCTATTGGCGAGGATCAGCTGAATGACCATGGGCACGCTGCGAAGGACGTCGATGATCGGCGTCGTCAGCAAGCGGATGACGAACGAGATCGACCGCAACCATCCAAGGACGATGCCGAGGATTGTGCCGAGCAGGCCAGCCGCAATGGCGATCTTGATGGTGTTAATCGCTCCCAGCAACAGGAAGTAGGCATCGGACCAGTGCAAGCCCTGATTTGCAAATTGAAATTGCATCAGGTCCTCCCGTACATGAGCTTGAAAACGAGATGCGCCGAAAGCTGCAGAGCCTTTGCGATGACGTAGTAAAATCCGGCCGTCACGATGAAGAATTCGAACGTGCGGAACGACACGGATTGCGCATATTGGGCCGCCCCCGCCAGCTCTCTCAAGCCAACGAGCATGCCGAGCGACGTGTTGAGCATTCCCCAGATGCCCTGCGTGACGAAGGCGAGGAAAATAACCTGGAAGACCTGCGGGAAGACGACATGCATGAAGCTCTGGAAGCTGGTCATTCCGAGGGATCGCGCCGCGGAGAATTGCTGGCGCGGGATCGCCGCAATGCCACCCCGGAAAATCTCAGCCAGATAACCGGCATTGTTGAACGAGATCGCCGCGAGAACCGAAATGTAGCTCGATATGTTGATGCCAAGCGCGCCGAGGCCGAAATAGATCATGAAGACCTGGAAGAGCACCGGCGTGTTGCGGGACAGCTCGACCCAGGCCGTCGCTAGTCGATAGCCGAGGCCGGTTTCCCTTTGGCGAGCGACGGCCATCGGCATGGCGATCAGCGTTCCGATGACAAACGACAGTATGGTGATCTGAACGGTCACCCAGGCGCCAGCCAGGAGCTGCGGCAAAGCATCCCAAACGATGGACCAGTAGAATTGATAACCAAGCATGGCAGTGTCCCAATATCCATTGGCAGGAGTTGCCTGCCAATGGAGGTTCGGTTGAACTAGAAGTCGACGCCATTGGCATGGAGCGACGGCACCGGCCCATTGCCGAAATACTGCTTGTAGACTTCAGCGAAGCGGCCGCTGACGCTCTGCTGCCAGACGAACATTTTTGCCCAGTTCAGCATCTGCTGGTCGTCGCGGCGCACAGCGATGGACACCATGTCGGAAAGCGGCGCTTCTCCGGCAATGACGAATTCGGGGAACTGTCCGCTCTGCTCGAGAGCGTTGAAGACACCGAAGGAGACAAGAATGGCGTCGACCTTGCCCTGTTGCAAGGCAAGATAGGCTTCAGCATCGGTCGAATAGCCGGTGTAGGTGGCGCCTTTGTCCTTCCAGCCATTCGCAAGCTCTTTATTCAGCAGCTGCTCGGGGGTGCTGCCGACCACGCCGCCCAGCTTCTTGCTGCTCAGATCCGCATAGGCCTTGATGCCCGTGTCCTTGCGCGTGACCACACCCATCGTATTGTTCATGTAAGGCTGGGTAAAGGCGACGGTCAGTGCGCGCTTCGGCGTCGGCGTCGTCGATGCAATCAGTACGTCGATACGGTTGGATACCAGCGCTGGAATGCGATCCGGCGAGGGAGTCTCGACGATCTCCGGCTCCGCTCCGAGGGCGGCGGCCATATCCTTGCAATAGACTACGTCGAAGCCCTCCGGCTCGTTGTTGGTATTGCGAAAGCCGGCAGGCGGGCTGTCCAGCATGATGCCGCAGCGCAGTTTCTTGCTCTGAACAACCGTATCGAGCGCGGACTGCGCATAGGAGTGTGCCGACAGCGTCAGGCTGAAAGCGGTAGCGATCATTGCGGTCTTGAGTATGGTATTACGCATGTCATTCCCCTTTTCGATATTGTATATTAGCTGCTTAGTTTTCGACTTTTATAAGCCTCCGGCCCTCTCCCTTTGAGGGTCGATTTCCCCCGAGCTCAACCGGCTTTGCGTTGGGCTATCTCCTGAGCACCGATGTTTGCGATCGGGCCGACTGCCTGTTCAACCAACGGAAGAACCTCCTTCTTGAAGCGGTAGATCGACTTTTGCGCCCGCTCCAATGGCATGCAGCCAAAGGAAAAGTTGCAGGTGTAGTTGGACGGATTGAGGCGCTTGATGTTGTCGACGATCTTTTCGGCGACCGTGTGCGGATCGCCGACGACCATGTTGTCGGCATATTGCTCGAGCGTGAATTCGCCGGGATAGGGCTCGTTGCGGATAAATCCCGCCTGATCCAACGGCAGCTCCGGCTGGCGCAGAAAATGGGCCATACGCCCGACGTAACGGGCACGCTCGCCGGCCTCCAGCGCCTCGGCTCGGCTGTCGGTGATGTTGACATATTGCATGATGGCAAGCGGCTTTGTCGTGGGATCGTCCCCGATCGACTCCCAGGCGTTGTTCAGCCCGTCGCCCATCTTGTAGAGAGCCGGCGATCCAAGAGTGCTTGCTGCGATGAAAGGGGTGGCGCCCCATTTCTTGAAGCGGCTGAGAAGCTTGGGATGGGAGGACGTCACGAAGATCTGCGGCAGCGGCTTTTGTTCGGTCTTGATCGCAAAGGATGTCTTTGGAACCGAGATGAATTTGCCGTTGTATTCAACCGTGCCGTTGACGAGGGCCTGCTCGATGATGTCCCAATATTCAAGAAAGATATCGACCTTATCGTCAAGGACAACGTCATAGCGATCGAACTCGTATTGCTGGTATCCGGTTCCCATGCCGATCACCAGGCGGCCGCCGGATTGCGTATCCGCGACGGCGATCTCCTGGGCAACCCTGAGCGGGTTGTAGAGCGGAAGAACGATGACGCCAGGCCCAAGCTTGATCTTGCTTGTCCAGCCAGCAGCGTAGGAACACATCATCAAGGGCGATGGGGAGCTCGAATAGTTTGCGAAATGATGTTCGGCGAACCAGGCGATGTCGAAATCGAGCTCTTCGGCGGTTTCGACCATTTTTCTGGTATCGCGCATGACGCCGAGCGCGCCATCGGGATGATCCCGCAACGTCATCAAGTTGAACAGACCGAGCTGCATTACAATTCTCCTGGCTATCGGTAGCGCCTAAGCGGCGTCATTCAGCAGCAATGGCGCACACGCCACGTAACCGCCGTTTTGGTAGATCAACGGATCGACGCGCTCCGCAAAACCTGCGGCGACGGCGCGCCCGATCACGATTTGATGGGTGGAATAGGCAACGGTCTGATCGACCTCACAAAAGAGATTGGCCTGGGCATCCGGCAGGTAGGGAATACCCTGGGCATCTTCCGCCCAGCCGCCGACCAGAAACCGCTCGCTTGGCGGCACGCCGCCGCTGAAGCGCTTCGAGATTTCGACCTGTGATTTTTGCAGAACGTTGATGCAGTAACGACCCTCCGCAAGCAGCGGATTGATGATCGACGTGCCGTTGTTGATGCACGCCAGGATCGACAGCGGCTTGAAGCACAGCGAGGTGACCGACGTCACCGTAATGCCAAAACGAACGCCCTCGTGCTGGCACGAAATGACGCAGACCGTTGCTGCGAGACGTCGCATGGATTGGCGGAAATTCTCTTCGTGCTGGTCGCTCATCAAAGCCATCTCCAATTCGATGGCGGGATGATTGCGGATTATCTACAATCTGTCAATCATCATTTTTCCGATTGTCAAATTGCTCAAGGGACAGGAGCGGCATTGATAAATTGTAGATCATCTGCAATGATGCGACTTCGATCCGTGGTGACCGGCCGCGGCAAATCACAGGCATCTAGGTGGAAGATGGAGGGATCATGTCATTGGATCTAGCTGGTAGGACAATCATCGTCTCTGGCGCTGCCGGCGGTGTAGGCCGCTCTGTTGTGGGCAAGCTTGCGGCTATGGGCGCGTGTGTCTGTGCAACGGATCTGACGCCCAGCGTTCTGGAGCTCGGCGCGGGCAAAGTGGTTTCGATCGTTGGCGATGTCACGAAATCGGATCATGTGAACGCCATTTATGAATTTGCTGAAAGCAAATTGGGGCCTGTCGACGGCCTTGTCAGCAATGCGGGTTTCATCATTTCGAAATCCGTCCACGAAACCTCCGAGGAGGAGTGGGACAGCGTCATGAACGCAAACGCGAAGTCATTCTTTCTGATGGCGAAGCGAGCCCTGCCATCGATGATGGAGCGTCGCACCGGGACGATCGTCGCGACCGGATCCATTTCCAGCGTCGTAGGGCTTCCCTCGCAGGCAGCCTATTGCGCCAGCAAGGGTGCCCTGCTGCAACTGGTTCGGCAAATGGCCGTCGATTATGCGTCTGCTGGCATCAGGATCAATGCGGTCGGGCCAGGCTCGATCAACACCCCATTCCTGACGAAATATCTGCAAGGTCTGGAGGATCCTGCCGCCGGCGAAGCGAATATCAAGTCGGCGCATCCGCTTGGACGATGGGCCGAGCCCGAAGAGATAGCGGATGCGATCGTCTATCTCTCCAGTTCCGCGAGCTCATTTGTTACCGGTCAGATTCTGATGGTTGACGGCGGATACACGGCACGGTGATCGGCGGATAGCCAAGAACCTTAAAGCCAGCCAAGAGCGGTCGCTGCGCGAAGCGCTTCGGCGCGACGGTTGCACCCCAGCTTTCTGAAAAGATTGCCGAGATGGAATTTCACCGTCACCTCGGAAATGTTGAGCGTTTGCGCGATGCGTTTGTTCGACAGGCCACCGGCGATCAGTTGCAGCATCTGCGCTTCGCGCTGCGACAGGCCGCCCTGCAATGCGCGGGCCTGCGGCGAGTTCACCGAGGCAGAGAAGATGGAAAGTGCGGTTCGGACATCGGAGGAGGTTTCGATGAAGCTTCGGATGCGCCGGTTTTTCAAAAGAGGCGCCAGGAAAATCCGCTCCTCGGACAATACGCCGTTGCATCCAAGCCGGGTCGCGCTTTCGAGTGCGGACAGGATATGCGCGCGCGCCGCGGCGTTGTCGCGGCGCTGATGGGCGGTGTAGCTCCGCCACAGCTGCAGCGCCACTTTCTCCCGGTTTGTAACCTGCGAGTTGGCGATAAGAGCATCGATCTGACGCGAGAGATAGGCGCGGGGCGTCGAAAGGCGCACGGCGTCGCGCAACCATGCCATGGCATAGGAAATCTCATCGCGCCGGCTCAGGCGTGTCAGTTCCTCGGTCGCGCTTTCGACCCAGTTGCGCCCGATCCGCATTCGCACGGCTGAAAGCGTGGCGGCCGCATCGCCCCAACGATTGACGTTCTGATAGGCGATGGCGGTGCGGATCTCCATCATTGCATGAAACTGCAGCCCCTCCGACAGATGGATCCATAGCCCGTCCAGAAAGCCGGGCCGGATCGCCATCGGGAAGTGATCGGCAAGAACCTGCGAGGCGTAGTGAAGTGCAAACTGCATCAGGCTCGGCCAGATCTCCGCGGCGGCGAACTGTTCAAATTCCGTCTGGACAAAATTCAGAAGATCGCGCGGGCGCCCTGCTTCATAGGTGATGCAGGCTTCCGCCAGGCGCAGCATGCGGAATTCCGCTTCGGCTTCATGTGGAACCTGTTTCAGCTTGCTCCGCGCTTCCCGTGCGGCTTGCCTGGCGAACAATGTGTCGCCGCTCATCAGGCGCAGTACGATCTGATGCAGATGAATGAAGAATTCGAGCAGCGGCTGTCCGCTCATCTGGCGCAGATAGATCAGGGCGCGGGCGGCCGCGGCCTCCGCCTCGCGGAAATTGCGGCGGCGGATCTCGAACTCGAGAAGCGCATTGTAATACGCAGCCCATTTGCCGTGGTCGCCCATCGGATAGTCCGCCATGAATTCGCCGAGGCGGGTGATCATCGCATCGCTCGGCGTCAGGTCCTCGGCAATCATCAGATTGAGCCTGAAGGTTCGGGCAGCGAAGGAAAATCGCGATCCGCGCGCCAGAACCTTCAAGGGGTCCAGATAATCCGAGCCGAGATGCCGGCTCAGCAGATGGCGCACGCGTTGCAATTCGCCTTGCTTCAGAAGCGTGCGTGTGACGGCGAAGAGCACCGTTTCGTTGGTCGCGATCATCTCCTGTGAGAAGCGCAGGACAATGTCCTGAAACCTGTTCAGGCTGCTGCGATAGATCAGATCCCGGCCCTGAGCGCGTTCGAGGATCTGTGCCGCATGGGCCTCGTGCCCGTGGTCGATGAGGAGCGCCATGGCCGCAAGCGATCGTCCCGCCCGCTCGTATGCCGATGCGACCTCTATCACCGCCCCCTCGGTCTCGAATGTCGCCAGGCGTTCGCGCACGGCGATGGTAAGAAGCCGCAAAAGGTCCGGATGCCTTTCCGGGTTCGCCGTCAGAAACGGCGGCAGCATCTCCGTCCAGTCTCCAGTTGGTGCGGGCAGAGGGGCCTCGAGCCAGATCGACAGAGCGGTCGTCTGCCCGGGCGACAGATGGCTGAGAAAGGTCTCTCGCAGGTAGTCGATACACAGCCTTTCATTCGCGGTGGATGCCAGGGGCAGAAAGGCGGGCCAACCCGCATATCCGTCGCGCATGAGGCTTGCCTGCTCCGAAGGCAGCGCGCGCAGTTCGTCCTCGGTCAAAGTCATGTCGATCGCATCGAATGTGGCGGAGCGACGGTAGAGGATCTGCCGCGCCAATCCACTGATACGCTGATCCGGACGGCATGCGATCACGACGGACCGGGCAGCATCCAGCACCTGAGCGGAAAGCCGTGCCGACCGCGCGGCGACCGGCACATCCCAGAAAAGCCATCCGTCCTCGACGTCATCCAGCCGGGGCTGCTGCAATGTGCAGACGTGTTTGTCCAGCTCTTCGGCAACCATGCGCAACAGGACGGTTTTTCCGGCACCGGCGGGCGCGCGCAGAAAAATCACGCCCGCGGTTTCCTCGGCAATACGGCGGCAGAGATGTGGGCGCGGCAGAAACAGGCTCATGATGGTCCGATAGACCACAGTTGCTCGAAAACCTATACCATGCTGCTAAAAAACTATACCTTTGTGCGGTTGCCTGCGGAGGCGTTGAGGGAAATGCTTGTGTTCCTACGCAGCTGGTCAACAAGGCAGCCTTCCCGATGCAGCAACATCCGTTGGTCGCGATCCTGACCCGGATCGGCACGTTTGTGCTGGTCATGATCGCCCTGTCCATCATGATCTTTCTGCTGGCGCGCGTCGTGCCGGGCGATCCCGCGCGCATGGCGCTCGGCCCGGCGGCGATGCAGGAACAGGTCGATGCGCTGCGCCTTCAGATGGGTCTCGACCAGCCGATGGTGCTGCAATATCTCGACTATGTGCGCAATGCCCTGCATGGCGATCTCGGAATGTCGCTCGTTTCCCAGCGTCCGGTCACGACCGATCTTGCCCAGACCGTTCCGGCGACCGTGGAGCTGGTGCTCGTCTCCGTGATCTTCATGTTTGTGGTCGCCATTCCGCTGGGCGTCATCACCGCGCATTACCGCGATCGTGCCTGGGATCATATCGGGCGCGTCCTGTCCCTGACCGGCGTGACAATTCCAAGTTTTCTGTTTGCGATCAGCCTGCAATTGCTGGCGGCGCGTTACCTTCCCGGTTGGCCGATCATCGGCAGGATCGATCACGCGTTGAACTGGCAAGGTGGTCCTACGGGTTTCCTATTGCTCGACGGGCTGCTGGCAGGACGTTTCGACGTCATGCTGGACGCGTTGCAGCACCTGGCGCTGCCGGCCTTCGCGCTTTCCATGGCGGGTATCGGGCAGATCACCCGGATCACACGATCCTCGATGATCGAAAACCAGCGCAAGGATCACGTCCTGACGCTGCAAAGCTTCGGCGTGCCGGAGCGCGTCATCATCTTTCGCTATCTGCTCAAGCTCTCCTCCATCGCGCCGCTGACGATTATGGGCCTCGAATTCGCATCGCTGATCGGCAATGCCTTCGTCATCGAAATGGTTTTCGCCTGGGGCGGCTTTGCCTCCTACGGGCTGACCGCGATCCTCCAGAAGGATCTGAATGCCATTACCGCCGTGGTGCTGGTGGCCGGGCTGTTTTTCATCGTTGCGAACCTGATCGTTGACGTCCTCATCTCGATCATTGATCCGCGTCTGCGCCGCAAGGAGGCACGCTGATGGCCGATATGAATATGCTCGACACGTCCGATCGGGGACTGAGCGACGGTTACATGATGTGGTATCGCTTCAGCCGCAATCCGGCTGCGGTGATCGGCACCTTGATGCTGATCTCGGTCATCATGCTGGCGGTTTTCGCGCCGTGGCTGACGCCCTATCCGAAGCATGTGGGTGCGGTCGTCGATTTCCGGGCGCGACACATGCCGCCGGACCTCACGCATTGGTTCGGCACGGACAAGGCGGGCCGCGATATCTTCTCGCGGACGGTCTTTGGCCTGCGCGTCTCGCTTCTACTCGTGATCGGCGTGCTTGGCATTTCGGTGCCGGTCGGCACGGTGCTCGGCCTGATCGCGGGCTATTTCGGCGGCTGGGTCGAGAAGATCATCACCGGACTGACAAATGTGATGCTGGCGATGCCGCCTCTCGTGATGGCGCTCGCCGTGTCCAATCTGCTCGAACCGACGCTGATGAATGCGATGATCGCAATCACGCTGTTATGGTGGACCTGGCACGCGCGGCTGATCTATTCGGTCTCCAAATCGGGCGCCTCCGAGGACTTCATCGAAGCCGCCCGTCTTGCCGGCGCCGGTCCGATGCACATCCTGTTTCGCGAGATCCTGCCGAATTGCGTCGCGGTGATTTCGGTGAAGACGACGCTGGATGCGGCCTTCGTGATCCTGTTCGGCGCGACGCTCAGTTTCCTCGGTTTCGGCGTTAAGCCACCGACACCCGACCTTGGCTCCATGGTCGCCGACGGACGGCAGTTCATGCCGGATTACTGGTGGGAAGTCCTTTGCCCGGGTGCTGCCGTCTTCTATGTGACGCTCGGGTTCAATCTTCTCGGCGACGGCCTGCGCGACATGTTCGATGTGGAGAGCTGAACCATGATCGAACCGCTTCTCAAGGTCGAGGCCCTCAATGTCTCTTTCACCACCTACGGTCGTACCCGGCAGGTCCTGCGCGATGTGGGCTTCACCGTCGCCGCCGGAGAGCGCGTCGCGCTGATCGGCGAGACCGGCTCGGGCAAGTCGGTGACCGCGAAGGCGATCATCGGCACCCTGCCGAAAAATGCGACGATCGGCTCGGGCATGATCGCGATTGCGGGGCGTAACGTACTGGTCATGCCTCGATCCGAGCGCGAGGCGCTGAAGGGCACGGCCTTCTCGCTGATCATGCAGGACCCGCTCTCGTCCTTCAATCCCGTCTTCAAGATAGGCACGCATCTCGATGACGTCATGCGCTTTGCCGACAAGCGCGATGGTGTGATCTCGTCCAAAGCGGATCGCCGCCGCCGCATCGCGGCGGTCCTGCGTCGGGTTCAGCTTGCCGATGGCGAGCGCGTGATGAATGCCTATCCGTCGGAACTCTCGGGCGGCATGCGTCAGCGCGTGCTGATCGGGCTTGCGCTGCTGCATCAGCCGAAGCTCCTGATCGCCGACGAGCCCGGCACAGCGCTCGACGTGACCACGCAGGACGAGATCCTGAACCTTATCAACCAGCTGGTCGTCGAGGAGAACATGGCTCTCCTGATGATCACCCACAATCTCGGCGTCGTGCGCAAGGTCGCGGACCGGGTCGTGGTCATGCATCACGGCGATATCGTCGAAGCCGGCCCTTGCACCGAGATTCTGCATCACCCGAGGGAGCCTTATACCAAGGCGCTCCTCGAGGCGGTGCCGCCGCTTTACGGCCGGCGCGTCACCGACCTGCCGCAAAGCGATCGCGCTCCCATCGTCAAGGTCGAGGCCTTGAACAAGGTCTATGGCAAGCGACCTGGCTTTCATGCCGTGCGCGATGTGAACCTGACGCTGCGCGAAGGCGAGATTTTCGGACTTGCCGGCGAGTCCGGTTCGGGCAAAACTTCGGTGGCTCGCATCATCATGGGCCTGTCGCGCCAGACCTCGGGGAGCGTCACCATCGATGCCCCCGCTCCGGGGCATGGCAAGAGGCTGACCCAGATCGTCTACCAGAACCCCGGCACCTCGCTCAACCCGAAGCGCACCGTGAAACAAACGCTTGCCCTGCCGTTGAAATCCATCGGCATGGATGGGCCGACGCGCGAGACGCGAATGAGCGAGCTGATGGATCTCGTCCGTCTGCCGCAATCCTATCTCGCCAAGTATCCGCACGAACTTTCAGGCGGCCAGAAGCAGCGCGTGGCCATCGCTCGCGCGCTTGCGGCTGAGCCGAAGATCCTGATCCTTGACGAACCCACCGCCGCCCTCGATGTCTCGGTGCAGAAGACGGTGATCGAACTGCTCCTGCAATTGCGGCGGGATCTCGGTCTCACCTACCTGATGATCTCGCATGACCTCTCGCTGATGCGCAATTTCTGCTCGCGCATTGCCATCATGCTGCGTGGCGAGATCGTGGAAGAGGGGCCGACGCCCGAGGTCTTTGCCGAGCCGAACCATCCCTACACGCGCGCGCTGATCGCCGCGATCCCCGTCGTCACCGACGAGGAGGAGCGCCAGAAACCCGTCGTGACCCAGGAAGAGCGCATGCGCTTCCTCGTGAAGACCATAGATTGATTGAAGAGGAGCCTGACGTGTATCGCGTTGGAATTGACGTCGGCGGCACCAATACGGACGCTGTCGTACTGAAGGGAAAGACCGTGCTGGCGGGGGTCAAGGCCTCGACGACCGAAGACGTGACGTCGGGCGTGATCGAAGCGCTTGAAAAGGTGATCGAAGCGTCCGGCATCGACCGGGCGCGGATCGCGGCCGTCATGATCGGCACGACGCATTTCACCAATGCGGTGATCGAGCGCCGTCACATGGACGAAGTCGCGGCGATCCGCCTGAGCCTGCCCTCGGGGGCCGGCCTACCGCCGATGGTCGACTGGCCCGACGACCTTCGCGAGATCGTCGGAAATCATGGATATCAGGTAAAAGGCGGCTATGAATTCGACGGCCGCGAACTTTCGCCGCTAGATGAGGACGCCATCGTCAGGATCGCGGGCGAGATCCGCGCCAAGGGTCTGAAGGCGGCAGCGGTCACCTGCGTCTTCAGTGGCATCAACGACGCCATGGAGCTCCGCGCCAAGGAGATTTTGCAACAGCATTGCCCGGGTCTGCCGGTCGTGATGTCGAAGGATATCGGTCGCCACGGCCTGATCGCCCGCGAGAGCGCGACGATCATGAATGCCAGCCTCCTGTCGCTGGCGGATCGCACCGTGGCGGCGTTCGGCAAGGCGTTGACGGCTGCGGGGATACCGTGCCCGTTTTATATCACGCAGAATGACGGCACGCTGATGGCCGCCGATGTCGTGCGCGGCTTTCCGGTACTGACATTTGCCTCCGGCCCGACCAACTCGATGCGGGGCGCGGCATTCCTGACCGGTATCAAGGATGCCGTTGTCGTCGATGTCGGTGGCACCACCTCGGATGTCGGCTCACTTTCGCACGGCTTCCCGCGCCAGGCCTCGACCACGGTCGATATCGGCGGCGTACGTACGAATTTCCGCATGCCCGACGTATTCTCGATCGGCCTGGGCGGCGGCTCGCTGGTCGTCCGAAGCGATGCCGGCCTGACCGTGGGGCCAAAGTCGGTGGGCTACCGCGTTCGCAAGGAAGCCCTGTGTTTCGGCGGCACGACGCTGACCGCGACCGATATCGCCGTCGCCGCCGGCAAGGCCGATGTGGGTGACAGGGCGCTGGTCGCAAACCTCGACAAGAGGCTCGTCGATGCGGCCGTCGCGAAGATCGATGCGATGCTCGAAGCCTGCGTCGAGCGCAGCCGCATCTCGTCGACGCCCGTGCCGGTGATCGCCGTGGGCGGTGGCTCCATCCTCATGCCCGACCGCATCGGTGAATTGGAGGTGATCCGGCCCGAGAATTTCGCCGTGGCGAATGCCGTCGGCGCCGCCATTGCGCAGATCAGCGGCGAGACGGACCGCGTCTTCTCGCTGATCGACGGACGCACGCGCGAAAGCGCGCTTGCTGAGGCAGAGGCAGAGGCTCGTGAGAAAGCGATCGTGGCCGGCGCGCTTGCCGAAACGCTCGAAGTCATCGAGCGCGAGGACATGCCGCTTGCCTATCTGCCGGGCAACGCCACGCGCATTCACGTCAAAGTCGTCGGAGAAATGGGAGGCGATCATGCCTGAGACGCGCAAGCTGAAGTATGACGAAGCCGCCCTGCGCACGCTGACGCCGGAAGACCTCGACGCGCTGGAGATCGGCGCCGGTATTCTTGGCACCGGCGGCGGCGGCAATCCGTATCAGGGCAAGCTTCTCGCGCTTGAGGCGATGAAGGCCGGTTACGAGATGAAGGTTCTTGCGACCGACAGCATCGAGCCCGACGCGCTGTGCATGTCGATCGGTGGCATTGGCGCACCTGTCGTCGGCGTGGAGCGCATCCGCGAGGGACGCGAGGGGTTGCGATGCCTGCGCGCGATGGAAGAGCTGATCCGCACGCCGATCGATGCCATCGTCTGCGAGGAGATCGGCGGTTCGAACGCGATGAACCCGCTTGTCACGGCGGCGCTTGGTGGGTTGCCCGTCCTCGATTGCGACGGCATGGGCCGGGCCTTTCCGGAAATGCAGATGACGACATTCTCGATCTATGGCCACAGTTCGACACCCTCGGTAATGTGCGACCTGCACGGCAATGCCGTGATCTTCAGCCATGCCGTGTCCGAGGTCTGGCATGAACGCATGGCGCGTGCCTGCGTCGTGGCCCAGGGCGGCGGCGCCATGCTCGCGACGGCCCCGATGCAGGCGCACTACGTCCACCAATACGGCATTCCGAAAAGCTACACCAAGGCGATTGCGCTCGGCGAAGCGGTGATCCGCGCGCGCAAGGCGCAGGAAGACCCGATCGCGGCAGTCTGCGAGCTCGAAGGCGGGCGACGCATCTTCAACGGCAAGATAACCGATCTGAAGCGCCATCTGCGTGGCGGCTTTGCCGTTGGCGACATGGAGCTTGCGGGCTTTGACGATTGCGTCGGTCAGACGGCGAGCGTGGCGATCCAGAATGAATTTCTGATCTTCCGCCGGGACGGCAAGGTCGAGGTCTGCGTGCCCGATCTGATCGTCCTGCTCGATGTCGATACGGGTTATCCGATCACCACCGAAATGCTGCGCTACGGGCAGCGCGTCGCCGTGGTCGCCATCCCTTGCCACGAGCTGCTGCGCAGTGCGCGCGCGCTCGATGTCGTCGGCCCGGCGGCCTTCGGCTACCGCGACATCACTTACCTGCCGCTGCCTGCTCCTGCGGGGACGGCAGCATAACCATAAGCGGGGCGTTCCAGTTCCCGCATCCAAGAGGAGAACGTGAATGAAGATGGGTTCCAATAGTTTGCGCCTTGCAGCGCTGTTCCTCGGCACAGCCATGACGCTGCCGCTGACCTCGGTTGCGGCTTCGGCGGCCGACAAGGTGTCGATCGCCGTCAATACGATGCAGATCTTCAGTTCGCTCGACCCGGCGAAGGTCACCGACTATACCGGCTACATGGCCATCGTGAACATGTATGACGGCCTGACGACGGTGAGCCCTTCGGGCGAGATCGTGCCCCATCTGGCAAAATCATGGGAAACCTCGCCGGACGGCCTGACTTACACTTTCCATCTGCGCGACGACGCCAAATTCCAGGACGGCACAGCGCTCAAGGCCTCCGACTTCGTCTGGTCGATCCGGCGTCTGCTCGGCATCAACAAAGGGCCGTCGAACCTCGTCGTCAGCCTTGTGAAGCCCGAAAACATCACCGCGCCCGACGATACCACCGTCGTCATCAAGCTCGACCGTCAGTTCTCGCCCTTCATGGCGGTGACGCCGCTGATGATGGCGCTCAACGAGAAGCTCATCGAGGCGAATACGAAGCCGGACGACAAATGGGGCGAAGCCTATGTCGGCGAGCATTCGGCAGGCTCGGGGCCTTACAAGCTCGTCAGCTACAACCGTTCGGCCGACATGGTGATTGCGCGTAACCCTGACTATTTCCTCGGCTGGACCAAGGGCACGCCGATCGACGAAGTGCGCTTCATCCAGACGAGCGATGACGCCACGGTCAAGGCCCTGGCCGAGAAGGGTGATCTGGGCCTTTCCTCGCACGGTATGGGCAACGACACCTATGAAACAATCGGCAAGATGCCGAACTACAAGCTGATCCAGACCGGCACGGCCGGCGGCTTCGTGATCAAGCTGAACTCCAAGGTCTATCCGACCGATGATGTCCATGTGCGGCGTGCGATCGCCTATGCGACTGACTACAAGACCATTCAGGAGGCGATCTATCCGGGCTTCGACATGACCGGCCCGCTTTCGACCGCATTCAAGGATGCCCATAACGACGATATCCAGCCGGGTGTCTTCGATCTCGAGAAGGCCAAGGAAGAGCTTGCCAAGTCGAAATATGCGGGCCAGAAGATCACGCTGGTCAACAGCTATGTCGCCTCGCTCGCCTTCGAGGCGGATGTGGCGCTGCTGATGCAGGCAAATCTTGAACAGATCGGCATCACGCTCGACATCAAGCCCGAGCCGTGGAACCGTATCGTCGAGCTCTCCTCCAAGCCGGAAACGACGCCCGCTTCGACGCAGGTCAACATCTCGCCCAACTATCCCTCGCCCGACGCGATATTCTACAACCAGTATCACTCCAAGGCTTCGGGCACCTGGATGTCGATGGAATGGCTGCAGAATCCGGAGGTCGATGCGCTGATCGACAAGGCGCGGGCGACCACCGACGTCAAGGAACAGAACGCGGCCTACAAGGAGCTTCAGGTGAAGCTCTTCGATCTGCAGCCGGACGTTTGGGCCGTCTCGCCGAACCGCCGTTATGCCGCGAACAAATGCTTGCAGGGCTACGAATTCATCCCGATGCAAAGCTGGGACCTGAACTTCTCGAACTTCCATTGGGACTGCAAGGCGAACTGATCCTCGCATTCCAGACCAGACAAGTAGACCCGGCCCCGTTTGGGGTCGGGAACGCTATTGCCGAAGGTGACATATGCTTCAGGAATTTTCCGAAGACGACATCGAGCCGCTTGCAACGGGTGCCTGGATTCTGGGGACCGGGGGCGGCGGCAATCCCTATATCTCGACGCTGAACCTCCGCCGGCTCTATGCCGAAGGCCGGCGGGTTCAGGTGATGGACCCGATGGCGCTCGACGACGACGACATGGTTGCCGTCGTCTCGAAGATGGGCGCGCCGCTGGTCGGACAGGAGCGGCTGGGCGATCCCGTTCATCTCGCCCGCGCGGTCGAGGTCATGGAGGATTACCTCGGCAAGCCTTTCCGCGCGATCATGAGCGTCGAGATCGGCGGTTCGAACGCGCTGTCCTCTTTCCTCGCCGCCGCCATGCTCGGCCGGCCGGTCGTCAACGCCGATGCGATGGGCCGCGCCTATCCGGAGGCGCAGATGACCTCCTTTGCCATCGGCAATCTGCCGATGTTCCCGCTTTCATTGGTCGATGTGCGCGAAAACGAAGTCATCGTCACCCGCGCGGCGTCGTGGAAATGGATGGAGCGGATTTCGCGCAAGATCTGCACCGAGGTTGGCTCGACCGCCGCCACCTGCAAGGCGCCCCGCACCGGCCGAGAGGTCAAGGAGTGGGGCATTCACTATACGATCACCAAGGCGACCGAGCTTGGCCGGGCCGTGATCGAGGCGCGTGCGCGCCATGACGATCCGGTGAAGGCGGTTCTCGACCACGAGGGCGGCAAGCAGCTGTTCCGCGGTAAGGTGATCGACGTCGCGCGCGAGACCACCGGCGGTTTCTTAAGAGGCCGCACGGTGATCGAAGGCATCGACACGGACAAGGGTGCGCGCATGGAGTTGGCGTTCCAGAACGAATGGGCGGTTGCCTTCCGCGATGGCGAGCCCGTTGCGATGACGCCGGATCTGCTGTGCCTTCTCGACACTATTTCGGGCGGTGCCATCGGGACGGAATCGGTGCGATACGGCCAGCGTGTGACGGTCGTGGCCCTGCCTGCGCCGAAACTCCTGACCTCGCCTGCGGGCATTGCCGCCGTCGGGCCTCGCGCTTTTGGTTATGACATTGATTTCAGATCGGTATTCGCATGAAGCGCATCGGTATTGACGTTGGCGGCACCAATACGGATGCGGTCCTGATCGACGGTGAAACCATCATCGCCTCGATCAAGGTTCCCACCACACAGGATGTGATGTCGGGCGTGAAGACGGCTTTGAGCCATGTGGCGGGGCAGGCGGGAGGAACCGGCCGCCCCATCGACGCGGTGATGATCGGCACGACGCATTTCACGAATGCGGTGGTCGAGCGCGCGCGTCTGGAGCGCGTCGCGGCGATCCGCATCGCTTTGCCCACCGGCGCATCGCTGCCGCCGATGTGCGACTGGCCGGAGGATCTGCGTACTGCGGTCGATCCGCTTGTCTTCATGGTGCATGGCGGCCACGAATATGACGGCAGCTTGCTGGTGCCGATGATCCCCGACGAGATCCGCGACGCGGCGATGAAGATCCGCGACGCCGGCATCACCTCGGTCGCGATTTCGGCCACCTTCTCGCCGCTGACGACCGAATGCGAAGTGAGGGCGGCCGAAATCGTCCGCTCGGTGATCCCGGATGCGCGGATCACGCTGTCGCATACGCTCGGCCGGATCGGACTGCTGGAACGCGAGAATGTCGCGCTTCTGAATGCGGCGCTGCAATCCCTCGGCAAGACGACGGTGCAGGCTTTTTCGGATGCGCTGCGCGAGGCGGGCTTGGCAGCGCCTTTCTATCTGACGCAAAACGACGGCACCGTCGCGCTTGCCGATGTGGCAGCGGCAAACCCGGTCCATAGTTTCGCCTCCGGCCCGACGAACTCGATGCGTGGCGCGGCTTTCCTGACCGGGCTCATGGATGCCATGGTCGTTGATGTCGGCGGCACCACCTCGGACATCGGCTGCCTTGTCGGCGGTTTTCCGCGCGAGGCGAACAACATCGTCCACATCGGCGGGGTACGCACGCTGTTCCGCATGCCTGACCTCTTGCCGATTGCGCTTGGCGGCGGAACGATCATCGATCCGGAAACCGGCAAGATCGGCCCGCGTTCGGTCGGCTATCGCATCTTGACCGAAGCCCGCGTCTTCGGCGGCAACACGCTGACCACGTCAGACGTCGCCGTCGCGGCGGGACTGATCGAGATGGGTGACAGGGATCGCGTGAAGGATCTCGATTCAACCTTCGTCAAGACGAGCCTCAACCGTATTCGCGATATGGTGACGGACAGCTTCGATCAAATGAAGACCTCGGCGGAAGACGTGCCGCTGATTGCGGTGGGCGGCGGAGCCTTCCTGATCCCGGATAAGATCGCCGGAGCTTCCGAAGTTCTTCGTGTCGAGAATGCCGGTGTGGCGAATGCGCTGGGTGCTGCGATGGCGCAGGTCTCCGGCGAAGTCGATCAGGTGTTCTCGGGACTGAGCCGCGACGAGGCGCTGGCAAAAGCCGAGGACGGCGCGCGAGACGCCGCCGTCGCTTCCGGCGCGAGCCGTGCAAGCCTCAAGACGCTTGAGGTCGAGGATATCCCGATCGCCTATCTGCCGGGCGGCGCGCGCCGCGTGCGCGTGCGGGTGATCGGCGACATCGCGTTCAGTTAAAACAAGTCGCTTGGCTTGGCGGCCGGGCGTTACCATGGGCGTGATAGGCGACCACGGTCCTGATGGCATGGAGTTGGAGCAGGATATGACGAGAATTGCACTTGCCATTCACGGCGGCTGCGGCGTGATGCCGGAAGACAGCATGACACCCGAAGAGTGGGAGGGGGCTCGTCATGACCTGGCCGCGGCGCTGCGGGCGGGTTATGCGCGGCTCAAGGCCGGCGCTCGGGCGGTTGATGCGGTCGAGGCGGCTGTCGTCGTGATGGAAGACAGCCCGCATTTCAATGCCGGTCACGGTGCGGCACTCAATGAAAACGGTCTGCACGAGCTTGACGCTTCGATCATGGATGGCGCGACGCTGGAAGCCGGCGCCATCAGCGCGTCGCAGGCGATCCGCAATCCGATAAAGGCGGCGCGCGCGCTGATGGAGGATGGCCGCGCCGTCTTCCTGACCGGCCCGGCAGCCGATCGTTTCGCCGAGGCGAAGGGCCTCGACGTCAAGCCGCAATCCTATTTTACCAAACAAAAGCAGGTCGCGGCCCTGGCGGCGATGAAGGCCCATGCGGCCGCGGGCACCGAAGGAACCGAAAACGAGAAGCATGGCACGGTCGGTGCCGTTGCGCTCGATGCGGACGGGCATCTTGCCGCCGCCACCTCGACCGGCGGCTACAACAACAAGCCCGAAGGGCGCGTGGGCGACAGCCCGGTCATCGGGGCGGGCACCTATGCGCGCGATGGTGTCTGCGCGGTCTCGGGCACCGGCAAGGGCGAGTTTTTCATCCGCTATGTGGTCGGGCATGAAATCGCATCCCGCGTGGCCTATCTGAAGCAGGATCTCGCAAGCGCTGCGGATGGCGTTGTCAATCGCGATCTCGCGCCCTATCACATCGGGGCGGGGCTGGTGGCCATCGATGCCGCGGGCGAGGTCGTCGCTCCCTACAACACGCTGGGAATGTTCCGGGGCTGGGTAACGCTTGAGGGTCGGGCCTTCGTCGCCACCCATGAGAAAATCTACGAGGTCACGCTGTGACGGAGGCAAACATGAGCGAAGATCCGATCCATATCCCGGTATTCGACGGGCATAACGATATCCTGTCGCGCTTGATGGGCGAAGGGCGGGTGGGAGCGGAGGCACGCTTCCTGAACGGGCAGGAGGGCGTGCACATCGACCTTCCACGCGCAAGGCAAGGCGGCCTCGTTGGCGGACTTTGCGCCGTCTATGTCCCCGGGACCGGCAAGGCGCTGGACGCCAATGGCGACCTGCCGCGCTCCTGCGCCGGATCGAGGCGCAGTCGGAAGGCGCTTTCACGGTCTGTACGTCGGTCGCGGAAATCCGCACGGCAATCGAATACGGCAGTTTCGCCGCCGTCTTCCATATCGAGGGAATTGAGGCTGTCGGGCCGGATCTCGATCTTCTCTATGTGCTCCATGCGGCGGGCCTGCGGACGCTCGGCCCAGTCTGGAGCCGCCCGAACATCTTCGCGCATGGCGTACCCTTCCGCTTCGGCCATGGTCCCGACATCGGACCTGGATTGACCGAAGCCGGTCGTGACCTGATCCGGCTATGCAACCGGCTGAAGATCATGATCGATCTTTCGCACATGAACGATGCCGGGTTCTGGGATGTCGCGAAAATCTCGGATGCGCCGCTCGTCGCTTCGCATTCGAACGCCTTCGCGATTTGCGCTCACACCCGCAACGCGACCGACCGACAGCTCGATGCGATCCGCGAGACGGGTGGTCTCATCGGGCTGAATTTCGGCGTCAAGTTTCTCCACCCCGAAGGCAAGGCCGATGCCGAGACGGATATTTCGGTGATGGTGCGCCACATCGACTATCTGGTCGAAAAGGTGGGTATCGACCATGTTGCATTGGGATCGGATTTCGACGGCACGTTGATCTCGAACAGGATCGGGGACGTTACCGGCTTGCCGCGCCTGCTCGGTGCGCTGCAGGTGGCCGGTTACGACGATGAGGCGCTAACGAAGATCGCACATGGCAACTGGCTTTCGCTGCTGGAACGCACTTGGGGTTGATGCCGCTAATTTGCCCGGATGGGCCGGGGTGAATGGAGTAACCGCCTCTCTTGAACGACATCGAAATTGCAAACGTCTTCGACGCCCGGCATCCGCATCTTTATCGCTCCGCGTTTTTCCTATAGGGTTGTATAGTTCCGATAGGAAACCAAGTTGAATGCCGATAAAGTTCGCGCAAGCAGGGAGGTGAGCATGCTGGATGCCGTAACGGAAGAGCGTGACGAAATGGACCTCGGCAAGCGGGTGCGGGCGCTGCGGGCCAATATCGACATGACCATCAAGGAAGTGTCGCTGCGCTCGGGAATGTCCGCTTCGGCGATTTCCAAGATCGAGAACAATCAACTTTCGCCGACCTACGAGAACATCATCAAGCTCGCACGAGGGCTGGGAGTGGATATTTCGGAGCTTTTCTCCGATCCCAGCAAGCAAATGCCGCGCGGCCGCCGGTCGTTCACCCGCAAGGGTCAGGGCAAGATTATCAATACAAAACAGTATATTTACGAGATGCTTTGCACCGATCTCATCGGCAAGAAGATGATGCCGTTGAAGGCGACGCTCAAGGCTCACGAGATTCGCGACTTCGGCAAGCTCATTGCCCATGTCGGCGAGGAAGTCGTCATCGTGCTCAGCGGTCGCGTCGAGCTGCGGACCGAATTCTACGAGCCGCTCATTCTGGAAGAGGGCGACTGCGCCTATTTCGACAGCACCATGGGGCATGCCTGCCTTGCCGCCGGCGACGGCGATGCCGAACTATTCTGGGTTTGCTCCAGCAACGAAGTTCTCGGGCTATCCTAGCCGAAAGGGTAGGCACCACGCGCTTGACACATCGAAAGTGTGAGTATTGAATATCCGCATAGGAAATAAAAATTCTTTACGGAAACTAATATTATTGTTCGCGGATGAATATCCGACTGTAATCAGGGGAAAGACATGTCCGAAGAAATCAATGGTCGCCGCGCGTTTCTGACGGCCGCGGCATTGGGCGGTGGTGCCGCCGTTCTCGTTGGTGGCGCGAAGGCAGCTGTCGCGCAGACGGCAAGCGCGCCCGGCACGCTTCAGGCTATCCGCGACCGCGGCGAACTTCGCATCGCCGTGGCGCCGGGCGAGCCGTGGTTTTACAAGGATCAGCGCAGCGGCGAATGGTATGGGCTCGGCTGGGGCGTCGGCGTGGCGCTCGCCAAGGAATTGGGCATCAAGGCGACCCCGGTGGAAACCACATGGGGCACTGCGATCGCCGGCCTTCAGGCCGGCCAGTTCGATGTGATGTTCACCATGGATGCGACGCCGCAGCGGGCGCTTGCCGCCGATTTTCCGGTCCAGCCGATGTTCTACTATGCGCAGGGCGTTCTTCTGAAGGACGGCGTCACTGTTACGACCTGGGAAGAGATGAACAAGCCGGAATTCAAGATCGGCGTCGTTCTCGGTACGTCTCCGGATCGCGATATCACTGTTCGTCTTCCAAAGGCGACTATCGAACGCTTCCCCAGCGCCGACGAGACGGGTGCTGCCTTCGTTGCCGGCCGAATGGACGCGATTTCGCTGTTCCACCCGGCGCTCGTCATGCTGCAGTCCAAGGTCAAGCGCGGCTCGATCGTTCTGCCCGAGCCGATCCGTCAGTCGCCTTCGAGCGCCGGTGTTCCCAATCAGGCCGACAAGTCGTGGCGTGACTGGCTTGGTCTCTCGATGGATTATCTCTATCAGACCGGCCAGACGCAGAAGATTTTCGATGAGTATCTGACCTATCGCGGTATCGATGCCTCCAAGGTCCCGGCCATCATGCGCGAGCGCTGGACCAAGGCCTGAGAAAAAATCGGAGAGGCGGGCCGCAAGCCCGCCTCTCTTTTTCATGGCTTTTCTATCCTCGGCCGCGCATCGACAGGGTGCGGAGATCATCATGAACTACACTTGGGATTTCACGCCCATTCGCATGAATGCGGGGCTGCTGCTCGAAGGGCTCGGCAATACGCTGCTCCTGTCGGCGGCATCGATCGTTGCCGGGCTGTGTTTCGGCATTCTCCTGGCGCTGATGCGGCTCTCGTCGAACAGGCCGGTCTCGATCGTTGGCACGGCGATCATTGAATTCTATCGCAACACACCGCCGCTGGTGCATTTCTTCTGGTATTTCTACGGGCTGCCGATCCTGATCGGCGTCAGCCTCGATCCGTTTGTGGCGGCCTGGATTGCACTCTCCATTCAGTCGGGCGCCTTTTTCGCTGAGGTTTTCCGCGGCGGCATCGTCTCGATCGAGCGCGGCCAGTGGGAAGCCGCCCGAGCGCTTGGTATGCGCGGCGGCAGGATCATGCGCCGCATTATCCTGCCCCAGGCACTGCGCCGCATGATCCCACCGCTGATGGAGCGCTCGTTCGAACTGGTGAAGACGACGTCGCTTGCCGCCACGCTTGCCTATGGCGATCTCGTCTATCAGGCGATGGTGGTGACGTCGCAGACCTACCGGCCGCTGGAAACCTATACGACTGTCGCGATCCTGTTTTTCAGCGTGCTCTTCGTCGCAAGCCTCGGCATGCGCGCCGTCGAAGCGCGTCTTGCGCGATATCACAAGAGGTAGACCATGGACTATCAGTTCCAGTTCGGCGAAGTCCTCGCCAATGGCGACCTCCTGCTGCGTGGTATCCGGCTGACCCTGACGCTGTGGGCGCTGGCTTTTTCCGGCGCGCTGGTGGCCGGGCTGTTTCTGGGGCTTGCCCGCGCCTCGACGGTCAAATGGATCAACTGGCTGGCCACCGGTTATATCGAGGTGTTCCGCAATACGCCGGTTCTGGTGCAGCTTATCTGGTTCTATTATGCCTTTCCGGTCCTCACCGGTTGGCAGATGACCTCCTTTACCGCTGCGGCTCTCGGCTTGTTTCTCAATACGTCGGCCTATTGCGCCGAGATCTGGCGCGCCGGCCTGCAATCGGTCGCTTTGGGGCAGTGGGAAGCGGCCAGAGCGCTCGGCATGACGACAAGGCGTACGCTTGCCCGCATCATCCTGCCGCAGGCGGCGCGGCGCATGATCCCGGCCTTCACCAATCGCGGCGTCGAACTGGCCAAGATGACGTCGATCGCCTCCGTCATCACGGTTCAGGAGTTGATGTACGAGGCGAAGATGCTGAGCACCCAGTCATTTCTGCCGCTGGAAACCTTCTCGGTCGTGGCGGTCATCTATTTTCTGGTGATCTATCCAGGCACGCTTGCAGCCTACGGGCTGGAGCGTCGATTGAACTCACGAGGAACCTGACATGACCTTGAGCGAAGAAACGGTCCTCAGCGTCGAAGGCTTGCACAAGAGCTTCGGACCCAACGAGGTTCTGAAGGGCATGGACCTCAAGGTGAAACCGGGCGAGCGCATTGCCATTCTCGGCTCCAGCGGCTCGGGCAAAAGCACCTTCCTGCGCTGCATCAACTTCATGGAAACGCCGAGCGCCGGCCGCATCAGTCTCGACGGCGTGCCGGTTGGCAAGCAGGGCAAAGCCAACCAGATCGTCGCGTCGGAAAAGGAGCTCTGCGCTCTCCGCACCCGCGTTGGCATGATCTTTCAGCAGTTCAATCTGTTTCCCCATATGACCGCGCTCGAAAACGTTATGGAGGGCCTGATCTCGGTGCATGGCAAGAGCCGCGCCGACGCGAGGGCCAGGGCGAAGGATTATCTCGCCCGCGTCGGCCTTGCCGAAAAGGCGGATCAGTATCCGGCGCGATTGTCCGGCGGCCAGCAGCAGCGCGTCGCGATTGCCCGGGCACTGGCAATGGAACCGGAAATCCTTCTCTTCGACGAGCCGACATCATCTCTCGACCCGGAACTGGTCGGCGAAGTACTCGACGTCATCCTCGACCTCTCCAAGGAAGGTCGCACCATGCTTCTGGTTACGCATGAGCTCGGTTTCGCCTATCACTTCGCGACACGCGTGCTGTTCCTGCATAATGGCCAGATCCACGAAGAGGGTACGCCGGACGAGGTGTTGAAAAATCCGCAGCAGGAGCGCACGAAGGCTTTCCTGGCGCGCTTCTCGTCCTTTCATTTCTAAAGGCAGGCCAATGACAGAAGACAAGGGTGCGCAGACGCCGGTTGAGGATCCCCGCAACGAGGATCTGTGGATCTGGCTGAATGGCCGGCTCGTCAAGCGCGCCGAGGCCGTGGTGTCGATCTTCGACGCCGGCTTCGGGCTTGGCGATGGCGTCTGGGAGGGCATCCGGTTTGCCAAGGGCAAGCTGGTGTTCGTCGAAGAACATCTGAAGCGCCTTTATGAAGGCGCGCGGACAATCGCGATTGATATCGGCTTGACGCCAAGCGAAATGCAGGCGGCGCTCGAGGAGGTCTGCGCGGCGAATGGTATCGAAGATGGTGGTCATCTGCGCCTGATGGTGACGCGGGGCGAAAAGCGCACCGTGCATCAGGACCCGCGCAATGCACTTGGCAAGGCGACGATCGTGATTACCGCCGAGTTCAAAAAGCCGGACCCCGAGATCAAGAGGCAGGGCATCAAGCTCTTCACCTCCACATTTCGGTCGTCGGGACCCGATTCCTTCGATCTCAGGCTCAATTCGCACAGTCGCCTGAATTTCATTCAACCGTTGCTGCAGGCGATTGCGGCCGGTGCACACGAGGCGCTGATGCTCGATCCCGCCGGGTTCGTCGCGAGCTGCAACTCGACGAATTTCTTCATCGTGCGTGATGGTGAAGTGCTGACATCCAGCGGACGCTTCTGCTTCAAGGGTATCACTCGCGCGAAGGTCATCAGGCTGTGCGCGGAACAAGGGATTGCCTGCCGCGAGACGGATTTTACGCTGGCCGAAGTCTACAATGCCGAGGAGGCTTTCGTGACCGGCACCTTCGGCGGTGTGACGCCCGTTCGCTCGGTGGATGGCCGCAGCCTTGGAGAGAGCCTGCCGGGAAAACTCACGAGCCGCCTGTCGGCGATCTACGACCAGACGTTCCTCGGAGAGGAACTGAAATGACGCTCACCAGCCGGATCGCCACTTTCGCCGAAACGTTGCGTTACGATAATATTCCGCAAGCCGTCCGGCACAAGGCGAGCCTGCACATCATCGACAGCATCGGCTGCGGGATCGCCGGTGCGGCGAGCGATCTCTCCCGCCGGGTGCTGTCGTTTCTGGCCAGCGAGGCGAAGGAAGGACCCTGTCCGGTTCTCGGCACAAGCCTCACCTTTGGGCCTGCCACCTCCGCCTTCGGCAATTCGGCCGCGATGAATGCGCTCGATTTCGACGACGGGCTTGAAGCCGACGGTAAGGGCATGGGCCATCCGGGCGCGACCATCGTTGCGGCGGCGATCGCGGCGCCATTCCGGACGGCGGTTACGGGCCGCGATTTCCTGACGGCGGTCGTTGCGGGCTACGAGATCAACAACCGGCTGATCCAGGCGATCCAGCCGAGCATAGAGCGCTTTCGCGAGGTCTACGGCGTCTGCCAGCATCAGACGGTTGGTGCCACCATCGCCTATGGCAAGCAGAAGGGGATCGGGCGGGATGCGTTCGAAAACGCGATCGGCTTTGCCGGCACTTTGGCCAATGTCCCCAGCCTGAAGAAATACAACTGGGAAAGCCGGCCGCTCGTGTCCTTCAAGGATTTCAACGCGCCGGCCGCCGAAACCGGCGTGCGTGCCGTCGAACTTGATGCCTGCGGTCTTGTCGGCGCAAAGGCGGTGCTCGATGGGACGAGCGGGCTGTGGCGAATGCTTGGGTCGGACCGTTTCGACGAGCAGATACTGGTCGGTGGGATCGGCGACGACTGGAGCCTGTCGCGCAACACGATCAAGGCGTTTCCAACCTGCCGCTGGATGCAGACGACGCTCTCGGCGTTTCAGAATCTCAAGTGGGTGCACGGGCTTCGGGCGGAAGACATCCAGACGGTGACCGTTCATACGGCGGCGGGGCTGATCCGCGATTTCATGGATCGCGCGCCCGCGACCATGGTGGATGCGCAATTCTCCTTTCCCTATGCCATTGCCGCAATGGCGCTCGACATCGCGCCCGCCGCGCGCTGGTACGAGCCGGAGACCATGGCGCGCGCCGATCTCGCGGCGTTTTCCGGTAGGGTCGAGGCGGAGATCGATGACGAGGCCGATCGTCTGCTCGACAGCATCCGCCGTCCTACCGGCCGCGTGAGCATCCTGACACAGGATGGCAGGCATCTGGAATCCCCGCTTGTCCAGTTCGCACCCGGCAGCCCTTTGAACCCGGTATCGGACGACTTCATTGTCGAAAAATTCGAAGCGAATGTCGCTCCGGTCATTGGCACCGAAGTGTCGCAAAGGTTGCTCGAAGGGCTTTTCAGCCTTGATCGCATCGAGGACATGGCAGCGGTGTTGCGGCTTGGTGTGACGGCGAGCTGATCGGATAGCAAGGCTCCCATCCATCCTGTCGCTATGATGCCTGTCGGAGTTATCTCTCGCCGCGCCGATAGGGCTGCATCAGCGCCTGCGGTACGCGGGCGCGGCGGCTCATGACGGCCAGCGCGACGATGGAGAGAATATAGGGCGTCATCAGGAAGATCTGGTAGGGCACACCTTGCACCGCCGTCTGCAGGCGGAGCTGGAAAGCGTCGAAGAAGGCGAAGAGAAGCGCGCCAAACAGCGCCCGGCCCGGTCGCCAGGAGGAAAAGACGACGAGCGCGATGCAGATCCAGCCGCGGCCCTGCACCATGGTCGGGAAAAAGCTGTTGAAGGCGGAAAGCGTCAGGAAGGCGCCGCCCATTCCCATCAGCGCGCTGCCGGCGATCACCGCGCCGTAGCGCACCTTCATCGGGTTGACGCCTTGCGCTTCGGCGGCATGCGGGTTCTCGCCGGTCATGCGGACCGCCAGCCCGACCGGTGTGCGAAAGACGATATAGGCCATGGCCAGTGCGACCAGGATCGCCAGATAGGTCGGCGCGGTTTGCGTGAAGAAGGCTGGGCCTATGAAGGGCAGGGTCGACAGGCCGGGGATGCTGATCGGCTGGAACGGCACGATAGTCGGCGGCGTTCCGGCCACCGGTACGACAAGGCGGAAAACGTAATAGCTGAAGCTCGAGGCGAACAGCGTCACGCCGAGACCGGAGACATGCTGCGACAGGCCGAGCGTCACCGTCAGCGCCGAATGCAGCAGGCCGAAGACGCCGCCGGCGATTGCTGCGATCAAAAGACCGGTCCAGAGGTCAGCGCCATGATAGACCGACAGCCAGCCGATCATCGCGCCGAAGGTCATGATGCCCTCGATGCCGAGATTGAGTACGCCCGCGCGCTCGCAAAGCAGGGCTCCCAGCGTGCCGAAGATCAGCGGTGTCGCGATGCGCAGCACGGCGGCCCAGAGCCCGGCGGAGGCAATGATATCGAACAGCGCGCTCATCGGCGGATCCTGTATTGCGTGAAGAACACCGCGATCAGCATGGTGAGCAGCGACAGGGCCACGGTGACGTCGGCGATATAGGTCGGGATGCCGAGGCTGCGGCTCATGCCATCGGCGCCGACGAACATGGTCGCCGTGAAGATGGCGGCGAGCACCACACCGAGCGGATTGAGATTGGCGAGCATGGCGACGACGATGCCGGCATAGCCGAAGCCGGGTGACAGGTCGGTGGTCACATAGCCCTTGACGCCCATCACCTCGACCGCACCCGCGAGCCCGGCAAGCCCGCCCGAAAGGCAGGCGACCTTGACGAGCGTGCTGCCCAACCGCACGCCGGCGAAGGTCGCGCCGGAAGGGTTGAGGCCGGCGGCGCGCGACCGCATGCCGAAGACGGTACGCGACTGGACGAAATAGACGACGGCGGCCAGGGCGATGGCGATCAAAAAGCCGATATGCAGCCGCGAGCGGGCGATCAGCTTCGGCAGCATGGCGTGATCGACGACGGCCTGGGACTGCGGCCAGCCGAAGGCCGTGGGATCCTTGAGCACGCCGTCGATCAGCATGGAGACGAAGAGCACGGCGATGAAATTGAGGATCAGGCTGGTCACCACCTCATCGACGGAAAAGCGTAGCCTGAGCCAGAGCGGGATCAGGATCAGCACCATCCCGGCGACGGCGCCGATGACGAGCAGCAGCGGGATTAGGATCGGTGCCGGCAATCCGGCGAGCATGTTCGAGCCGAAAGCGGCGACGGCAATCGCGCCGAGATAGAACTGCCCTTCGGCACCGATGTTCCAGAGCCGGGCGCGGAAGGCGACGGCGGCGGCAAGCCCCGTCAGGATCAGCGGCGTGGCGCGCGTCAGCGTCTCGGTTGCCGAAAGTCGCGAGCCGAAGGCGCCGAGCAGAATCCGGCGATAGGCCTCGAGAACGGGTGCGCCGGCAATTACGATCAATATGCCCGTCAGCGCCAGTGCCGCCGCGACGGCGATGAGCGGCGTCAGGATCATCAGGTAGAGGGGGCGATGTTCGCGACGTTCAAACCACATGGTCGACCTCCGGTGCTTTCGACCATTCTCCGGCCATCATCAGGCCCAGCATGCGGGCGTCAGCCTCTTCGGCGTCGACCGGCGGCGACAACCTGCCACCAACGATCGCCTGGATACGGTCCGCCAGCGCAATGACCTCATCGAGATCCTCCGAAATCAGCAGCACCGCGGTCCCCTGGCGACGTGCCTCCAGAATGCGGGCATGAACAGCGGCCACCGCGCCTTCGTCGAGCCCGCGCGCCGGCTGCGCGGCGATCAGGATTTTCGGACGCTGCTGGAGGTTGCGACCGAGAATGAGCTTCTGCATATTGCCGCCCGACAACAGCCGGGTGCGGCTTGTCGGAGCGCCGCCCCGTACGTCGAACTCGGTGATGATCTCCTGCGCAAAGGCGATGCCGGCCTTCCGGTCGACCAGCCCATTCTTCGAGAAGGTGGAAAGGCGTTCCAGCACGGCGTTTTCCCAGATCGCCATCTCGCCGATCGCACCTTCCTTGTTGCGATCTTCGGGGATGCGGCCAATGCCTGCCCCGACGACTTCGGCGACGTCCGGGTTGTCCATCGGCTTGCCGAAGAAAAGAAGCTCGCCCGATGTGCGGGCAAGTGTGCCGGAAAGTATCTGCGCGAGTGCCGTCTGGCCGTTGCCCGAGACGCCGATGATACCGAGAATTTCGCCGGCGCGTAGGTTGAAGCTGATCGTCTTCAGCCGCTCGACGCCGCCAATGCTCACCGTCATGTCGCGTGCTTCAAGTGCGACCTCGCCCGGCATGCCCGGCTCGCGGACCGGGCGCGTCACCCGATGGCCGACCATCAGCTCGGCAAGCTCCGCCTTGTCCGTCCGCGACGCTTCACGCTCGGCCACCTTCCGACCACCGCGAAGCACGACGATGCGGTCGGCTGCCGCCATCACCTCATCGAGCTTGTGGGAAATGAAGATCAGCGACAGGCCCTGACGAGCCATTTCCTTGAGCGTTGCAAACAGGCGTTCCGCCTCGATATTGGTGAGCACGGCAGTCGGTTCGTCGAGGATCAGGATGCGAGCGTCGTTATAAAGGGCCTTGAGGATTTCCACACGCTGCTGTTCGCCGACGGAAAGGTCCCCGAGGCGCGCATCGGGATCGACCTTCAGGCCGAAACGTTCGGAGAGTGTCAGCAGCTTCGCGCGGGCAGCGCCGGCGTGCGATCTCCACGACCAGAGCTTTTCGGTGCCGGTCATGACGTTTTCGAGCACGGTTAGATTGGGCGCGAGCGAGAAATGCTGGTGTACCATGCCGACGCCGGCGCTAATCGCCGCGCGCGGTTTGCCATGCGGCAGCTCGGTGCCGTCGATCAGGATTCGCCCGGCATCCGGCACGTAATGGCCGAAGAGGATGCTCATCAGCGTCGTCTTGCCGGCGCCGTTCTCGCCGAGCAGCGCCACGATCTCACCCTTGGAAAGCGCGAGCGATATGCCGTCATTGGCGACGATGTCACCGAACCGCTTGCTGACGCCCTCTATCTCAAGGACGGGTCCGGTCATGCCGCCAGCCCTGCGATCGGGTGCCGATGGTGCCAGCGTCCGTCTGCTTCCAGCCGGGTGGCGAGAGACAGCAGAAGGGCATCCTTGCCCATCGGCGCCATGATCTGCACCGGCAAGGGCAGGCCGTCGGCATCGGCGCCGAAGGGCAGCGTCAGAGCTGGAAAGCCGGAGACATTGGCAAGCGAAGCCAGCGGCGCGAAAGCCGTCATGCGGTCGAGATGCAGGTCCGTATCGGAATGATCCGTGGGAAAGGATCCGATCAACGGCGGTGGTGAGGCAAGCATCGGCGTCAGCAAGATATCGACCTTGTCGAAGAGGTTCCACAGACTGCGGCTCGCCCGCACCGCACCGTTGAGCGCATCCCAGAGCGCCGTTGCCGGCATGGCGCGTCCGCGCAGGATGAAAGCCTGCGTCAGCGTTTCCGCAGCCTGCATGTCGAGTTTGAGGCCATCCACCAGAGCGGCGATATTGACGGAGACGATATCGCCGAAAGCACGTCTGCTGGCCAAGGCCGGCTGTTCGACATCGCTCCAGGCGAGCGGGACGATCCGGTGCCCCTGTGTTTCGAGCAAGCGGGCTGCGGCTTCGACGGCGTGCAGCCGTTCGGGCATGGTGGGATGGCGTGTGCCTGTGTCGGCAAGCAGGCCGATCCGGAGAGGTCCCGCTTGCGCTGCGATCCGCTCTATATCCGCAAAAGGCCCCTTGGTCTCGCCGCTGATTGCCTCAAGGAGCCGGCTGGTATCGCGCACCGAGCGTGTTACGGCGAGCTCGCTGGCAATGCCGCCGAGATGGTTGCCGAAGAAGGGGCCCGCCGGCATCGCTCCCCGTGTCGGCTTCAGGCCGACAAGGCCGCAGCATGCCGCCGGCACGCGGATCGAACCGCCGGCATCCGTGGCGTGGGCAAGCGCAACGATACCTGCCGCCACGGCTGCCGCAGCACCACCCGAAGAACCGCCGGCGGTGCGGGCGGGATCCAGCGGATTGCGGCAGATCGGCCCGATCGCGGGCTCGGATGCCAGGGAGAAGCCGAATTCCGGGCTGGTGGTCAGCCCGAACAGGCAGAAGCCGGCCTCACGAAACCGTTTTGCAAGATCGCTATCCGCGTCGCCGCCTTCACGTCTGAGCAGGCGCGAACCCGCCGTCACCGGCAGACCTGCAAAAGGACCACCGAGATCCTTGGCGAGCGTCGGTATGCCGGCAAAAGGCCGGGCGGCAAAGCGGTCCGGCTGTTGCAACCGTTCCTGATCCATCGCTTCAGCGGAGACAAGGCCCATCTCCGCGTCGAGATGGGCGATAGTGCCAAGAGCGACCTGCTGCTCGCTAGCGGACAGAGCGGCCTGCATGGCGTCCACGCAGGTGAGCTTTCCGGCCTTGATGGCGCCGGCCAGGTCGGTGGCATCGGCGGAGAGAGGACTGGACATGGTCGGGCCGGATTACTTCGGCTGCTCCATCACCTTGGGAACCTCGAAGGTGCCGGCCTTGATGTCGGCACGGACCTTTTCCATCGCCGCTTCAGCGTCCGCCGGTGCCACACCCTTCACATAAACGATGTCGCTGCCGCCATCCTTCATCAGGCCATAGGCCGTGTAATTGCGCCCGACCGGCTTACCGGCCGCAACGTCGGCGATCGCCGCATTGAGGATGGGGCGGAAATACCACATGGCATTGGCAAACACCGTGTCCGGATAGCGCGGCGTATAGTCGATCAGCGAGCCGATTGACTTGATTTTGCGTTCCTTGGCGGCATCCGCCGTGCCGATGCGCTCGCCGAACAGGATGTCGGCGCCGGCGTCGATCTGCGCCAGGCCCGCCTCGCGCGCCTTCGGCGGGTCGAAGAAGGTGCCGATGAAGGAGACGAGATGCTTGCAGTCGGGATTGACCGCCTTGACCCCGGCCGCAAAGGCGTTGATCAGCATGTTGACTTCCGGGATCGGGATCGCGCCGACCGAGCCGACGACGTTCGATTTGGTCATCTTGCCGGCGAGCATGCCGGCGAGATAGGCGCCGTCATGGTTCCATGTTCCAAATACACCGAAATTGCCGCCGGCGGCTTCGCCGCTCGAGCCGAGCACGAAGGCCGTGTCCGCATAGTCGGCGGCCACCTGCCGCGCCTCCTTTTCCACCGCATAGGCTTCGCCGATGATCAGCTTGTTGCCCTGTTCGGCATATTCGCGCATGGCGCGGGGATAGTCGGTGCCCGACACGCCCTCGGAGAATACATACTCGATCACGCCTTCCTTGGCCGCGTCCTGCAGCGCCTTGTGCAGACAGGAGTTCCATGCATTTTCCACCGGCGAGGCATGAATGCCGGCCACTTTCAGCGGCGCGGCGGCACGAGCGGCGGGCGCAAGCGCGCTCACACCAAGAGCAATGCCCGATGCGATCACCGCACGGCGCGATAGCATGATGTCATGTGTCATTGTCTGTTCCCACGTTTTTGATCGTTTGGTCAAAAGTCTATGGGTCGGCTAAAAAAGTGTCAAGCAATCGAGTGGCTTAAAGAATGTGCATTCTTGCGCTGTGCAGACCTTTTCTCGCAATAGCGCTTCAGCGCACACCTGCCAGCAGATCCGCGTCATCGGCGACAATGGAGGCGGCCTCGTTCAAAAGGACGTCTTTTGCGTTCTTACGGGCTTTCTCAAGGGCAATGTCAGCACTCAGGCTGCGCTCGTTTGCCTGCAGGCCATCGTCTCCGCCAGTGTCCACACCATCGTCTATTTTCTCGCGCGACTTGAGGCGATTTGCCTGAGCGGCCATTTCATTGCGGCGTTCGGTTTCATTGAGGGAGATAACCGGTTTCTCGCGCTGCGCCTTCAGTGCGGTAATGTCTTCTACAAAGCGTCGGAAATCCGGATCGTTCTGAACCCGGGCATCGTGGCGGCTTTGCAGTTGCGGCAGCAATGCCTTTATACTGCCGTCGGCCTTATAGTTGGCTGGCTTGACCTCAGTCCACGGCAGAGCATTGTCATAGCTCGCCTCGCCAAAGGTCTTAGGGTCCGAAACGCCCGGCAGGCTGATGTCAGGCGTCACGCCGCGCAGCTGTGTCGTGCCGCCATTGACACGGAAAAACTGGGCAACCGTCAATTTCAGCTCGCCGAATTTCGGCTTGCTGTTGCGGGCCACTTGGTCAAGATTGACCACAGTCTGCACGGTGCCCTTGCCAAAGCTGGGTTCGCCGACAATCACCCCTCGACCATAATCCTGTATCGCCGCGGCAAAAATCTCGGAGGCCGACGCCGAGCCGCGATTGATCAATACGCCAACCGGGCCAGTCCAGGCAGGAACGGGAAGATCGTCGCTTTCTACCTCGACCTTGCCGTCCGCGTCGCGCTGTTGAACCACCGGGCCTTTGCCAACGAACAGGCCGGTCAAATCGATCGCTTCGGACAGCGAGCCGCCGCCATTGTTGCGCAAGTCGACCAGAACGCCGTCGACCTTGTCTTGCTTCAGTTCGGTGAGAAGCTTGGCGACATCGCGGCTTGCGCTTCTGTAATCCTTGTCGCCTTTTCGCCGCGCTTCGAAGTCCTCATAAAATGCCGGCAGGGTAATCACGCCGATTTTGCGCATGGCGTCGCCATCCTTGACCGACAGGATGGTCTTCTGGGCAGCCTGTTTGTCGAGGCTAATCTTATCGCGCACCAGGCTGATGAGGCGATGTTTGGCATCCGGTCCGGCATCCGCCGGCAGGATGTCCAGGCGCACGACAGACCCCTTGGCGCCGCGGATCATTTGTACGATTTCGTCAAGGCGCGTACCAACCACTTCCTTGATAGGGCCGTTTTCGCCCTGGCCGACACCGGTAATGCGGTCGCCGACCGTAAGCTTGCCGGACAATTGCGCCGGGCCGCCGGGCACGAGTTCACGGATCGTCGTGTAGTCGTCTCTTTCCTGCAATACCGCGCCGATACCAACCAGCGAAAGCTTCATGGAAATATCGAATTCAGCCGAAGCGGTCGCACCGAAATAATCGGTATGCGGGTCAACCGACGTTGTGTAGGCATCCATGAATGACTGGAAGACATCTTCGCTCTTGTACTTGTAGGCGCGCTCGAGGGAGTTTTCGTAACGTTTGTCGAGCGTATCGCGAATAGCAGCGTCAGTCTTGCCCGCCAGCTTCAAGCGCAGCCAGTCACTCTTGACGCGTTTGCGCCACAGATCATTGCTCTCTGCTTCGGATTTCGGCCAAGGCTCCTTGTCGCGGATCAGGGGATAGTCTTCCTGCACACTAAAGTCGAACTTCTGGCTGAGCAGGTTGCGCGCGTAGCTCATGCGATCGACGACGCGCTGCTCATAAACGTTGAAAATGGAAAATGGGATATTCAAGTCTTCCTGATTGATGGCGTCATCGATCTTGGTGCTGCTGGCCATGAACGTGTCGATATCCGTCTGCAGGAAGATGACCCGGTCCGGATCCAGAGACTTGATAAACCGGTTCATGATCTTGACCGACAAGGCATCATCAAGCGGAACGGGCTTGTAATGGAAGCGCGTCAGAAATTGCGCGCTCAGATGAGCGGCCTGCCCCTGTTGCGGCAGCGGCGTCAAAACTGGCGGTGAGCCGGCTTCCAGAGCATATGCCGACGGTGCAATTGCCAGGAACATGCAGAGGAAACCATATCGTATACGCATTAAGCCTTAATCCGATTCTCAACGTTGACTGTCTAATGTGTGATCTTGGTGGAACAATTATGGTTTTTTGGCAACCAGACGATGCGTTCCGTCCGGAAAGATTTCCAGAATGCTTCCGTGCGACATTGGTTTGAGGGCCAAATTGGCAACAGCCCTCGCAAATGGTCTCCACAGGCCGCTGCCAATCTAGTGTGGCATCTTCAGTGTGTGATCGCCATGACAAGCCAGTCGTCATCGTGAAGCGGGGCCAGCATCGCGCGCGCATCGTCGAGTGCCTTGCGTTCGTTGAGCAGGCTCCATGCTGTCTTGTCTGATGCCTTGGGAGGTTCGAGGGCTAGTCTGTCGAGTTTCACGGTCAATTTTTGCACCATGCCCTGAGGGGTCCAACCGCCCGTGTGGCGGAACCCGCCCGGTTCCAACCGGTAGGCAGAGCCGGCATAACCATGCAGCAATGTTTCAATCGGCTGTCCATGGATGAGAGAGTCGATCTCTTCGGGCGACCAGCCAAGCGCCGGGAGATGTGTTGCCAGCCGATGATGGTTCGTATCGTTGCTGGCGCTCAGTGTAGGCAGGGGGACGAAGCTCTCGGCAAGCACCACCAGGGCGGCAAGTCCGGGACTGATGAATTCCGGTTGCAGCCAGGACCGCGCGGCGCCCTCCGGGCTGAGATAAAACGCTGCATGAATGTCTTCGCGCCCAGCCAGCGCCGCATACCGGGCAACGGCCATGGCCGACAGCTTTTCCCGGTCACCGGTTTCCCATACCGCCAACAGGTCCGAAATCTCCCGCTTCAAGGCTGATGTGACGGCACAGCGAAAAGCGTGATGAAGCACTGCCATGTCGAATTCTCCCGTGAAAAGCCGCCGGACCAGGGGGCCGGCGGTGAAAGTCACTATCTCTGAAAATATTAGAGTTTTCTTAGGTCAAGTCTATTGGGCGCGGCAATTGTTCTGGTTGCCATTGATGACGGTAACACCGGAGCCGACCGTGGTGGCGAGGCTTTGGAAAGCTGCGGCTGCGACTCTGCTTGCCTCCCCATTGGTCGTTATCGGACCTTGGATCTGTGTCTTTGCAATACTCCAGTGATTGGGGGGATCATTGTCGAAGGTGACATTCCAGTGGAACGCCCTTGGATTGTAGCCACCAACCCCATTGATTGGGATATTGATGTTCCCAATCGGAATCTGGGTATTGAGCGCCGGACCAATCAGATTGCCTAGATCCACTTTGACGAAGCACTGCGCGGCCGGCCGGTCGGCGCGGGCTGCAGCGTCGTCGGCATAGTGGAAGAACGACAGAGTCGGGAGATGTGGAGGATCCGGTGGGACAGGAGCCGGGCCTGCACTGACGCCGAAGCTTGCCAAAGTCCAATCGACAATTCCCGTTCCGGCATTGGCGTTAACGCCACGATAGATGGAATAGGCGTGCGCCGAGCTTGTCGCGCCGAGGGCAACGATGCCGGTAAGCGTCGCAGCAAGGATGCGGCTGCGTAGTTTGGTAATTTGCATAACGATTCTCCGTTTCACGATAGGGGGATGATCGTTCCCCGCGGCATGCGGGAAGCGCTGCCTGGCGACGCATGTCGCCGGGCCTGCTATGGCGGTGAGCGAGTTCGCGCCGTCCGCCGTGTCTGTGAGTGTTCGGGGAGGCGCGCTGAGGTCGCCTCCGGGCATTCAAGCGAAAGGCGCGTTGGCGCCCCGCACCATGGTCTTACGCAGGATGCTTTCCGGCGTCGGGATCAGGCGCTGCTCGAGTGGATGAGGGGCTAGGCTGTCCGCCGCCCTGTTGGGGGGCGGCGGACATCATGTGGCTTATGCGGGTGAGGGGGTGTTGGGGCGGCGCTTCACCGGCAGGGCCACATGAGGCTTATCCGAGTTCAACGCTCCACTTGCCGGTCGAATCGAGTTCGACGTCGCAGACGGTGTAGCCGCCGGTGAAGTCGCAGCCAGCGGCAGACCTGCTCGACTGTGTGAAGTTCATGACGTTGCCAGGCGTATACCAACCGGTCTGGACGTAATATTTGAGGATCGGCTGGCAATCGGTGTGGCTGTTCGGATTTGCCTGTACGAAGTTGGAAAGCACGATGCCACCATTGACGGCGACGGCTGAGCCGACGTTGTAGTAGGGCGGCGAGCCGGCGATGGGTGTGTTGATGCGGAAGGCGCCCGCCTGCACGTCTTCCTCGTATTTCGCTCTGGAAAGACCAAGCGGAGTGACCGTCGCGTCCGTCGAGTTGTTCGGCGAGCTGCCTGACGACCTCGGAGTAAGATCGACGGCGCGGCTGGCGGATGCATAGCCGGAGGCGGATCCGACTTGTGGCAGCGTGTGGGCCTGCTGGATGCCGGCATAATATTGCAGATTGACCTCGAAGGTCAGGATTGCGCCGGTATCATCATGGTTGCCGAGGGACAGCGAATAGAGGCTGTTCGAATAGACCGGCCCGCCGCCGGTGTAGATGGCCGGCTCCTGGAAGAAATAGAAATTCTGCGTCTGTTTCTGGTAGTTCTTCACGTTGATGGTCAGCAATGTAGACATGGTCAACAATCCTTTTGCGTTGAGAGTGAAGCAAGGGTTCCGGTCGCGGCGAAAGCTGTGCTGGTCTGGCTTTTCTGTGCCGGCGCCGTGACCAAAACCCTGATTAGAAAGATCTTTTGTATTGCCTTCTTAATCAACCTAAAGCTGTTGACTTGAGATTGATAAACGCGTCGAAATTACGCTCAGCGTAATGACTGTTCCGGAGGGATAGCTTCGAGCAGGTCGAGGAGGCGGGATCGGATCGTCGCGGGCCGGCTGCGCAGCGCCAGTACCCATTGCAGTTCGGTGGCGGAGATCGTGCTATCCTGGTGCCAATCCATGGTACCGCGCCCGAGCAAGAGCCAGTCGAGCGAGACGTCAAGCACGCGGGCCAGTGCGGAGACGCTTTCCAAAGAGGTATGACCGCCATTCTGCCAGCGTGAGACGGCAGCGACTGACACATTGAGCTCGGCGGCGAGGGCATGCACTTTCCGGATCTTGCGTTGAGAGATCGCCTGTCGAATACGTCTGCCGCGAGCGGGATCGTGAGCCATATAGATTCTTCCTATGGTTGGGTTTGCAACAACCCAGCCATAGGGAATTTTAGATATATCAAATATTAGATGATGCTTATGGTTAGTGGAGGGAAAACGATCTGGCGCCAGGCCTTTCTCTGCCCGCCGTGACGACGTCAAACTGTTGATTTTTGATCCGTGCTGCAACACAAGAGGGGCCGGGCGAAGACGCGCCTTGAGGCGGTAGCGACTGCAGCCCCGCACTGTCTTTGCGATCGCGAATCGAAATGACCTTGTTTGAGTTCATGCGGCTTGATCGCGCGGCCAAGGTGAACCGGCCACGACTGGAAACGGGCCATGAAACCCGTTAAAGACCCAGCAGATGATGCTTGGCGACAGTCGTGACTTCGCGCGTCAGGTCAAGCAGCTGGTCAGCGGCAAGGCGGTTCATCTGCCAATAGAGGGGGACGTCCAATGGCGTTTCCGGGATAAGCTCAACCAGCCGGCCGGACGCCAGGTGCTCACGCACGAGGGCGGTCGGGTTCATGCCCCATGCCATACCGGAAAGGCTGGCTTCGATAAATCCCTGCGTCGACGGCAGCCAATGAGCCGGAGGGCTTAAATCCTCTCCGAACACCTGACGCATCCACCGGCTCTGGAGCCTGTCTTTTTGATTGAAGGTTAGGGCGGGCGCATTGCCAATGGCCTGCGCCGTGACACCCTGCGGGAAATGCCGGGCAATGAAATCCGGGCTTGCTGTTGCATGATAGCGCAGCGCACCGAGAGACATGCGCCGGCAGCCCGGAACCGGCTTTTCCAGACTGGTGACTGCAGCGACCACCTGGCCTCGCCGTAGCCATTCGGCGGTATGGTCCTCGTCATCGATCGCGATGTTCAGCAGATATGGCGAGCGGCTGGCGAAGTTCGACATGGCCGTCAGGAACCATGTTCCGAGACTGTCGGCATTGGTCGCAATGTGCAGCGTCACCCTCGGCTCGGATTCCGTCGGATCGAGGAGGGCGGGCAGATGATCGAACAGTTCGGTTTCGAGCATGCCGACATTTTCCATGTGCCGGCACAGCCATTCCCCCTTCTCGGTCGCGGTACAGGGATTGCCCCGTACGATCAGGACGATGCCGAGGCGCTCCTCGAGCTGTTTCACGCGCTGCGAAACGGCCGAGGGCGTGACGTTGAGAAGGCCTGCGGCTTTCTCGAAGCTGCCTGTTTGAACGACAGCCGAAACGGCGCGCAGGGCGGAATAGTCGAGCATGGATTAGTTTTGCTTAATTGGAATTAGCAACATTAATTATCCTAAATCCACGAGATGCGATAGCGGACGGCTCATGATATCTAAGGAGCGTTTCAAAGCATGAATTTTCCGGTTTTTGGGACAGGCCTGATGATGGGGCTCAGCCTCATCGTCGCGATCGGTGCGCAGAACGCCTTCGTGCTCCGTCAGGGGCTGCGCAACGAGCACATATTCGCCGTCTGTTTCGCATGTGCAGTGTCGGATGCCATGCTGATCACGCTGGGCGTGAGCAGTTTCCGGCAGATCGCCGCCTTGCTGCCCTGGCTCGATCCGGTCATGCGCTATGGAGGAGCGGCGTTCCTGATCTGGTACGGTGCGAAAAGCCTCTATTCCGCTTTTCGCTCGTCAGGCGCGCTGGGAGTTCAGGAGGCGGGTGCATCGAACTTTCGGGCGACCCTCCTCACCTGCCTTGCTCTCACCTGGCTCAATCCGCACGTCTACCTCGATACGGTCATGCTGCTCGGTACAATCTCGACCCGCTTTCCGGGGTATGAGGCCTCCTTCGCGGCGGGCGCTGTAACCGGTTCGTTTGTGTTCTTCTTCTCGCTCGGCTACGGCGCGACCTGGCTGCGGCCGATCTTTTCGAAGCCGGCATCCTGGCGGATTCTGGAGACGCTGATTACGCTGACAATGTGGATGATAGCCTTCAATCTGTTGAGGCAGATGTAACCGAGCTCTGCACTGGGCATGTCGCAAGATGAGGTTTGCGCCAGCAGCCCATCATAAATCTTGCCTATAATTATCCGGCTAATTGTCCTCGCCAGCTGATGGGCAGAGGTTTTTGCGCGAGGCCAGGAAATCGATGAAGGTGCGGACCTTGGCGGACAAATATTTCCGGCTGGGATAAACGGCGTGGAGGGTCGCGCTGAATGTGACAGTATCGGGCAGGACCAATTCCAGCCGGCTTTCGGCAATGTCGGTTTGCGTCATCCATACAGGCAGAAAAACAAGGCCCATGCCCTCCAGCGCCGCCAGATGCAACATGTTCTCGTTTTCACTTTGCATGACGGGGCGGAAGTTCACCGTCTCCGGCCCCTTCGGCCCTTTGAACGTCAGGCTGCCGTTGGCGTTTATGCCGCTATAGAGCAGCAGCGAGTGGCCATTGAGATCGGCCAGTTCGAGCGGGCGGCCAGTGCGGGACAGATAGGCGGGAGCCCCCACAAGATGAAAGCCGACCTCCATCAACGGGCGTGCGATAAGGCTGGGGTCTAACCGCTCGGGTGTCGTCGCCCGCAAAGCGAGATCGAAGCCTTCGTCCACGAGATTGACGATCCGGCCGCTGAGGTCGATGTCGAAGCGCACATCGGGATAGCGCTGATGATAGTCGGCCATCACCCGTGCGATGAGCGTATTTGCGATCCAGACGGGAGCGCTGAGTTTCAGGGTTCCGCGTGGCGTGACCGTGACGTTGCTGACGGCCGCTTCCACCTCGTCCAGCCCGTCGAGCATCTGTCTGGTCTGATTGAAATAGAGCATGCCGGTTTCGGTCATGCTGACGTGACGGCTGGTTCGGTTCAGCAACCGGGTTCCGAGGCGGCTTTCCAAGTGCATCACATGCTTGCTCGCCATCGCCGGCGAAAGACCAAGACGATCCGCGGCAGCCGTGAAGCTCTTAAGCTCCGCCACCGTACAGAAGACCCGCAGGCTCGTTAACGTATCCATCAATCATCAACATAGAGGAAATGTTCTTTCAATGTAAGGCACATTGATCAACCTGTGTGAAAAGCTCACTCTCAGTGCCGAACAGGAAAAAACCTTCCCGTCGGCTTCGCACCCGCATCGCCGGCATGCTTTGCAAGGATAGACCATGACGACCGATCTTCGCCTTCCGACCTATTTCGTCAGTCATGGCGGCGGTCCCTGGCCGTATATGACGGACGACTTCCGCCGTAACTTCGACAGGCTGGAGCAATCGCTGATCGAGATGAGGGCGGAGCTGGGCAACGCGCCCAAGGCGATCCTGGTGGTTTCCGGCCATTGGGAGGAGCCGGGCTTCACCATCTCATCCGGAACCAGGCCGGGCATGGTCTACGACTACCACGGCTTCCCGGACTATCTCTATCAGATCAAATACGGCGCCCCCGGTTCGCCCGCGCTTGCAAAGCGCGTGCAGGACCTTCTGCAGGCACGCGGGCTCAAGGCCGGACTTGATCCGGCCCGCGGCTTTGACCACGGCACGTTCAGCATCATGAAGCCGCTCTATCCGGATGAGAATATTCCGATCGTTCAGCTCTCACTGGATGCCAGCTACGATCCGGCGCTGCATCTTGAGGCGGGGCGCGCTTTGGCGCCGCTGCGCGACGAGGGTGTGCTGATCATCGGAAGCGGTCTCAGCTATCACAACCTGCGTGAAATGCGCGGCAGCAACGGTCATGAGCCGTCCCGCCGTTTTGATGCCTGGCTCCAGCAGACGCTGGTTCATTCCCTGCCGCATGAACGCGCCGAGCGGCTGCTCGAGTGGGAGAAAGCTCCCTTTGCCCGTGCCGCCCATCCTCAGGAAGACCATCTCATTCCGTTGATGGTGGCGGTGGGTGCTGCCCGGGACGAACCCGGTGCCGTTACCTACCATCAGACGGACTTCGCGGGTGGGCTCACCGCATCCAGCTTCCGCTTCGGCAATGCGCCCGGAACAGCATCCGACGCGCGCTGAAGCCACCAGCGCTTGACCCTTTCAATGCTTATTCAGGAGAAATACCATGCCTAACACGACCAAATGGACGCCCCATATCCTCGCCATCTTGCGGATCGTGACCGCGCTGCTCTTTCTTGAGCATGCGACGATGAAATTCTTCCAGTTCCCGGCAGCGATCCCGGGCGTGCCCTATCCGCTGCCCGCCATCATGCTCGTCGCCGGCGCAATCGAGATCGTGACCGGACTGTTGATGACGGTCGGATACTACACCCGCATCGCCGCCTTCGTCGCCGCGGGCGAGATGGCGGCCGCCTACTGGATGGCCCATGCGCCACAGAGTTTCTGGCCGGCGCTTAATATGGGCGAGTCCGCCATCATGTTCTGCTTCATCTTCCTTTATCTCGCCTTTGCCGGTGCAGGCAGCTGGGCGCTCGACAACGTCCTGCGCCCGTCCACGAAAGAGCTGTCGTTCGCCAAAGGTGCGTGACCTTCAGTCAGTGCACTCCCCTAATCCGGGGAGAGACGTAGTTCCCCGTCAAACCGATCAGACACGCTCTCCGATGGGAGCCGTACAAAGGACGCCTCGATGAAACTGCTACACATTGATTCCAGTGTTCTCGGCGACAATTCCGTCAGCCGCATTCTCTCGGCCGAGATCGTCGCCCGCCAGAAAGCATTGCACCCTTCGACTGAGATCATCTATCGCGATCTGGCCCTGGATGTTGCAAGCCATCTTTCGGGCGGTCACATCGCTGCCCGGCACGGTGCGCCGATAGAAGAACAGGGCCTGCTTGGAGACATTGCCAAGGGCGATGAATATCTGACCGAACTCCTCGACGCCGATATTATCGTCATCGGAGCCCCGATGTATAATTTTTCGGTCTCTTCGCAATTGAAGGTCTGGATCGACCGTGTCGTCGTCGCGGGCCGCACATTCACCTACAATGATACCGGTGAGGTTCGAGCCCTGGTCTCCCCGTCGAAGAAGATCTTCATTGCCTCCACACGCGGCAGTGCTTATGCCCCGGGTTCGCCTTATGCTGCATTTGAACATCATGAAAGCTACCTCAAGGGCGTTTTTGCCTTTCTCGGACTGCATGATGTGACCATCGTTCGGGCAGAAGGCCTGGCATTCGGCCCTGAAGCCAAAGATGCGGCTATTTCCCAGGCTCGCGGCGAGATTGCCTTAATCTCGGCCTAGGCATCCGAGCCCGGCAATCACTTTCAAACACGAAAGTTCCCACGCAAATAGGCCGCCCCAACCGGGCGGCCTATTTGCGTTCCTCTCCTGTCCAACAAGGGACAGACTTCAATTTTCCACGGATATGTTCTCAATTATGCGCCGGAACTGATTCTATCCGGTATTCTGATCGAACCCGCCCACGACCCACGATAAGGACATGTGATGCAAGGAATAACGATCGCGCTGGCGCTTCTGGCCATGGTGGTGGTCAGCGGGACGGTGACCCGGATTCTGCCGATCGCGGTGCCTTTGCCGCTGATCCAGATCGGACTGGGGATGCTGGTCGCCGTCGTGACGGGGAATGCGGTCGAGCTGGATCCGTCGATCTTCTTCCTGCTTTTCCTGCCTCCTTTGCTGTTCCTGGATGGCTGGCGCATTCCGAAGGAGGGACTGCTGCACGATAAGGGCGTCATTCTCGAACTGGCGCTCGGTCTCGTGCTTTTCACCGTTCTCGGGGTCGGCATCTTCATTCACTGGATGATCCCATCTGTGCCGCTGCCGGTCGCTTTCGCGCTGGCGGCAATCCTGTCGCCCACCGATCCCATTGCCGTTTCGGCGATATCGGCGCGCGTTCCGATCCCGAAGCGATTGATGCACATCCTGGAAGGCGAATCCCTCCTCAATGATGCATCGGGCCTTGTCTGCATGCGTTTCGCCGTGGCCGCCGCGGTGACGGGAGCCTTCTCCGTCGGCGAAGCGGTCACGACATTTCTGTGGCTGGCGCTGGGCGGGATCGCCATCGGTGTCGGTCTGACATGGGCTGTCACGCGCACGCGCGACCTTGTTTCCCGCAAACTCGGAGAGGATACCGGCTCCCATATCCTGATCAGCCTGCTGATACCGTTCTGCGCCTATCTCGCGGCGGAGCATTTTCATTGTTCAGGCATTCTGGCCGCCGTCGCCGCCGGGATCACCATGAGCTATGTCGAGCGCCGTGGCAGGGCACTCGCCGTGACCCGGGTTCGGACGCAAACCGTCTGGGATACGATCCAGTTCGCGATGAACGGCATGGTCTTCGTGCTTCTTGGACAGCAGTTTCCAAACATCGCCTCCAGCGCGGCGAAAGTCGTGCGCGAGACCGGCCACGGTCATCCGATCTGGCTGATCTTCTACGTCGCAGCCATCACGGCGGCGCTTGTGATCATGCGGCTGACTTGGGTCTGGATTTCCCTTCGTTTCACGCTTTTTCGCGCGGCAAGGCGAGGGGAGACCATAAGGACGCCGAGCTGGAGGCTCGTGGTTGCGACATCTCTTGCCGGCGTTCGCGGCGCCATAACCCTTGCCGGTATCCTGACGCTGCCTCTGGCACTCGACGACGGCAGCGCGTTTCCGGCGCGCGAGCTCGCAATTTTCCTTGCCGCAGGCGTCATCATCACCTCGCTGGTGCTGGCGAGCGTCTTTCTTCCCTTTCTGCTGAAGAATCTCGATCTGCCCCCCGAGCCGACACATCGGCAAGAGGAGGATGCAGCACGGATCGCGGCGGCAGAGGCGGCCATCAAGGCGATCCAGACGGTCCAGCACCGGATGGGCTCGGGGCGGAGCGATGCCGATTTTTACTCGGAAGTCGGAGCAAGGCTCATGGAGTTTTATCGCGAACGTATCGACGGGCGCTCCAAGACGGGCGATGAGGCGGAGCAAGTGCAGAGAATGGAGGAGATCGAACGCGCCCTTCGGCTATCGGGGCTTCGTGCCGAACGAGATGCGATTTTTGAGATGGCACGCGCGCGAAAACTTCCCGAGGCGACAGCCAAGACACTGGTTCGCGAAATAGACCTGCTCGAGGCACGTTTGGTATCCGGTGCGTAGTCGCTTTTGGCCGGGCACTCGCCATCGCCCTGCGTTTTGTCATCTGCGCTGCTTCGAGCCGAGGCGATTGCCCACGACGATTTTCGTGACACGCAGCATATACCGCTTACAACGTCTTTGCTCCGCCCGTCGACCCGGTTCGGACACCCCAGGAATCGATCACGTCGCCAGCTCGTCCGTTTGCAAGATCGAACTCGTTGATCATCAGGCCAGGCAGAAAGGATGCGTTGTGCGCCTGGGCCGCGAAGTTGCTCTCATAGTGTGAAGGGGTGAGCGCATAGGTGGCGAAGAGGCCCACGCTCCGGCCACGGAAGTCCGTCCGTTCGAGAAAGCTCATCACGGGTGCCGCGACGGTGTTCCACCACACCGGGCCTCCGACGAGGATCAGATCATAGTCTGACACGTCGGAGGGATCGCCCAGCAATGCGGGCAGCGTACCGGTTTCGAGCTCGTATCTCGATCGCTCCGCCGCCTCGCGGATGTCGGAGGGGTAGGGATCCGCCATTTTGATCTCGAGAAGCTGCGCGCCAACATGCGCCCGGAGCTTTTCCGCAACCGATCTGGTGTTCCCCGTATAGGAATAGTAGGCGAGCAATATCCTGCGGGGTTCTGTTGCGAAGCTCCAGCTTGGAACGACCGCCATCGCGGCCATCGAGGTGAGCATAGTACGGCGAGAAAGCTGCATGCCCTTACTTCCTTTCAGAGGTTCGTCGTGAGCTTTGGAACACGAGCCGCATCGACCGAACGTCGTTGATCACCGGCTCACGCCCTTGCGGATTGCGGCTCGCGATGAAGATGCGAGGGCATCGTCTCGTTGAGGAGGAGGGCGAGATTTGCGGGGTCGCTTTCACCTTCGTCCGCAAATCTCATGAGTTCCCGCGCGGCGATGATCGCCGGCTGGTCGGAAAGCCTCAGATCGTGGCGGGAGCAGAAGTCTTCCAGCACTTTGCGTAATATTGCGATTTGCGATAGCTCGATGGCCAATTTCCTGTCCTCCTGTTGGCTTCGACATTGCCGAACGCCCAGTGAATTTCGAGCCGGAAGATAGGCCAAGCATGTCGCAGCTTTGTGCCGAAGATGTAGACGCATGTCGCGGAGCATGACGCAGCTCGGCCAAGGCATGAAGATAGGCTCATCCCGACAATGCTCGGCCGAGGTGACGTCAAGCTCCATGCCTTTCAGGGGATCGGCCTCGTTTTGACCCTTGCCATCGAGGCGCGGGGCTCTTGCTGCATCGCGGCATCGGAGCGCATGTCAATTGCCATAAAGTTGCGACAGCTTGTTACAAATTGGCCCGTGCCGGGCACATCCTTGCGACAGCCGCCGTGTAGTTTGCCGCCTCCAAAGTCCCCAAGACGCCGATGGAGTTGAGCACGATGGTTCTGACCTCGCACCCTTTGAAATGCAAAATGTCGTCCGCGATTTGTGGGAGAGCCGACCGCCGCCCGGTGCCGGCGCGATTGCTGATGCCTGCTGGTTATCGCTGATCGCCATCCTCGCCCACCAGATATGGAGTTCCATATGCGTATGCTATTCGTCCGCTTGGCTGCCGCTTCTATAACGACCTTGAGCTTGACCGCGTGCGAACGGGGCGAGGCTTCCGCTCCGCAGACCCCACCGCCGTCAGCCGTCGGCTTCATCACGGTTTCTCCCGAGGCGCTGCCGATGACCACCGAGCTGCCCGGCCGGGTGACCGCCACGAGGGTAGCGGAAGTCAGGCCGCGCGTTACGGGCATCGTCACCGAACAGGTCTTTCAACAGGGCGCAACTGTAAGACAGGGAGACGTGCTCTATAGAATCGACCCGGCGCCCTTCAAGGCTCAGGTCGACAGTGCCGAAGCCACCCTGCGCAGGGCAAAGGCGGCGCATCTGGATGCGAGGCAGACTGCCGAGCGGCAGGAACAGCTCCGCAAGTCGAACGTTACCAGCCGGCAGGATTATGATTCCGCCGTCACCCGGCTGGCGCAGGCCGACGCGGATGTTGCTGTCGCCGAGGCGGGGCTCGTCTCGGCCAGGCTGAACCTACAATATTCCAATGTAACGGCGCCGATCTCCGGCCGGATCGGGCGAGCCTTGATCACGGAGGGCGCGCTGGTCTCGGCCAATGGTTCGGAAAATCTGGCGACGATCCAGCAACTGAACCCGATTTATGCCGACTTTACGCAACCGGCTTCCGATCTCATCCGTCTCCGCAAGGCGCTTGCCGATGGCAGCCTGACTGCGGGGTCCAACGAGGCTCGTGTCAGGTTGCGGCTCGATGACGGGACGGAATACCCGCATCCCGGACGGCTGCTGTTCTCGGAAGCCGCCGTCGATGCGACCACCGGGCAAGTTACCCTTCGCGGCGAATTTCCCAATCCCGACGGTGAACTGTTGCCCGGCATGTATGTGCGCGTCGAGGTCGCGCAGGGGACCCGGAACGCGGTCCTCGCGGTCCCGCAACAGGCTGTCCAGAGGGATGCGGCCGGCAATGCAAGCCTTCTCGTCATCGCGAATGAAAACAAGCTTGAGCAGCGCGGCGTTGCGGTCGGCCGTGCGGTCGGCCAGCGCTGGATCATAGAACAGGGTATTCAGGCCGGAGACCGCGTCGTCGTCGACGGCTTCCAGCGGGCACGCGCCGGCGCGACGGTGGAACCTCAGCCCTGGACCGATCCCGCCGTCGCTGCCGCCAAGCCGACCGCCGAAACGGCCGAACGCGTAGCCGCCCAAGCCAACCTGCCCCTGCAAAGATAAGGTGCCTCCATGGCCAATTTCTTCATCGACCGCCCGATCTTTGCCTGGGTCGTGGCGATCTTCATCACGCTCGCCGGCATTCTCACCTTGCCGCTCATGCCGATCGCGCGCTATCCGCAGGTCGCGCCGCCGCAGATCACGGTTTCGACCAACTATCCCGGCGCCACGCCGGAGGACATCTACCAGTCGGTCACCCGTCCCATCGAGGAGGAGCTGAATGGGGTTCCGGGGCTGCTCTATTTCGAATCCGTGTCGGAAGCGTCCGGGCGCATCGCGCTCAACGTTACCTTCGAGACGGGCACGAATGTCGGCGAGGCGCAGGTCGAGGTGCAGAACCGCATTGCCCGTGTCGAACCGCGCCTGCCAAGCGCGGTGACGCAGCAGGGCATCAGGGTGGATCGGGCCGGAACCTCGTTCCTGATGATGGTCGTGCTGCGTTCTGAGGATGGCAAGACCGACGCGGTCGGCCTCGGCGACTATCTGAGCCGAAACGTCATCGGCGAGCTGCGGCGCGTTCCGGGCGTCGGCAATGCGCAACTCTTCGCCACGCAGCGCTCCATGCGTGTCTGGATGGATCCGGACAAGATGCTCGGCCTTAACCTGACCGCGGCGGATATTACCAATGCGATCACCGCCCAGAATGCCCAGGTGACGGCGGGCCGCGTCGGCGCCAGCCCGAATTTGCCCGGTCAGCAGACATCGGCCATCGTCAATGTCCAGGGGCAGTTGCGGTCGCCACAGGAATTCGGCGAGATCGTTCTTCGCGCAAATCCGGACGGTTCCGCAGTGCGGCTGCGCGATGTCGCGCGGGTCGAGGTCGGCGGAGAGAATTACAATTTCGCGAGTCGCCTCAATGGTCAGCCAAGCGCGAATGTCGGCATCCAGCTGACGCCGACCGGCAATGCCCTTGCCACGGCCGAGCAGGTCCGCGCGACCATGGAGGATCTCTCCCGCTATTTCCCGCCCGGGCTCAGCTACGAGGTGTCCTATGACACCACGCCCTTCGTCGAGGTCTCCATCGAGAAGGTCGTACATACGCTGCTCGAGGCGATCGTTCTCGTCTTCATCGTCATGTTCCTGTTCCTGCAGAACATCCGCTACACCATCATTCCGACGCTCGTCGTCCCGGTAGCACTTCTCGGCGCATGCGCGGTGATGTACGCCGCCGGCTTTTCGATCAACGTGCTCACCATGTTTGCCATGGTGCTGGCGATCGGCATTCTCGTCGATGACGCCATCGTCGTGGTCGAGAACGTCGAGCGCATCATGGCCGAGGAAAAGCTGTCGCCGAAGGAGGCGACGAAAAAGGCGATGTCGCAGATCACCGGGGCGATCATCGGCATTACCCTCGTCCTGACCGCCGTCTTCATTCCGATGGCGTTTTTTCCCGGCGCCGTCGGGGTGATCTACCAGCAGTTCAGCCTGACGATGGTGGTCTCCATCCTGTTTTCGGGTCTGCTGGCGTTGACCTTCACGCCCGCGCTCTGCGCGTCCTTCCTGAAGCCTGTCTCCCACGGGCACGAACGCAGGACCTTCTTTTTCCGCTCGTTCAATCGCGGCTTCGACAGCCTGACGCGGCGATATTCGGTCGGTGTCGGGGCAACGGTCAGGCGTGCCGGCCGCTTCATGCTCATCTATCTCGCCCTGCTCGGTGGGCTTGGCTGGGCCTACCTGCAATTGCCGAACTCGTTTCTGCCGAACGAGGACCAGGGCTACCTGATCGCCGAGCTGCAGGCGCCCGCCGAAGCAAGCACCGACAGGACACGCGAGGCGATCAGACAGATGGAAAGCATTCTCATGGAGGAAAACGCGATCAGGAACATCGTCGCTGTCTCGGGCTTTTCCTATTCCGGTTCCGGGCAGAATGCCGGTCTCGCCTTCATCACGCTGAAGGATTGGAGCGAGCGCGACCCGAGCGATTCCGCCGCTGCGATCGCCGCGCGGGTGAATGCGAAATTCGCCGCGATCCGCGATGCGTCGGTGCGGGCGCTCTCGCCGCCGCCGATCCAGGGGCTCGGCACCTCGAACGGATTTGCCTATCGCCTTCAGGATAGATCCGGCGTTGGGCAGAGGGCACTTGCCGCCGCCTCGGCACAGTTGCTGGATGCGGCTAGGGCAAGTCCCGTTCTCGCTGGAGTGCGTGTCGAGGGCCTGCCGGACGCGGCGCAGATCAACCTGATGATCGACCGGGAAAAGGCAAACGCCTTCGGCGTCGGCTTCAGCGATATCAACGCGACGCTGTCGGCGAATTTCGGCTCATCCTATATCAACGATTATCCGAATGCCGGCCGCATGCAGCGCGTGACCGTGCAGGCGGATGCCGTGCAGCGCATGCAGACCCAGGATCTGCTGAGGCTGAACGTCAGGAACAGTCACGGCAGCATGGTTCCTCTGTCCGCCTTCGCATCGATCGACTGGGTTCGCGGCCCGTCGCAGGTCGTCGGATACAATGGCTATCCCTCGATCCGCATCGGCGGGCAGGCGGCGTCCGGATATTCCTCAGGTGACGCCATCGCCGAAATGGAGCGGTTGTCACAGCAATTGCCGGGGGGATTCGGCTTCGAGTGGACCGGCCAATCGTTCCAGGAAATCAAGTCGGGATCGCAGGCGCCTTTCCTGATCGGGCTCAGCATTCTCTTCGTCTTCCTGTTGCTGGCGGCCCTCTACGAAAGCTGGTCGATCCCCCTTTCGGTCATGCTCGTCGTGCCGCTCGGCGTGCTCGGCTCGGTCCTGGCAGTGATGCTGCGCGGGCTGCCGAACGACATTTATTTCCTCGTCGGTCTTATCGCCATTATCGGCCTTTCGGCCAAGAACGCCATCCTCATCGTCGAATTCGCGAGGGAACTCGTCGCCGAGGGGCGCTCGGTGCGGGAGGCCGCAATCGAGGCTGCACGGATGAGGTTCCGGCCGATCCTGATGACCTCGCTCGCCTTCACATTGGGTGTCGTGCCGCTGGCGATCGCAACGGGTGCAAGTGCGGCGAGCCAGAACGCCATCGGAACCGGAGTGCTCGGCGGCATGATTTCCGCAACCCTGCTCGCCATCTTCTTCGTGCCGGTGTTTTTCACTTTCGTCGTTGGCTTCCTCCGCAAGCCGGAGAAAAGCCCGCATCCGCGTGAGCGGGAGCTTACCGAAGCGGTCGATTCCGGCATTCGTGAAATGTGATGGCATTGCCTGCCGCGCCAGCCGCAACCGGGCGGTCATTGTGAAACTTTGATACACTTTTTTCGATGCGGATGGGCCTGAGCTTTTGTAAAGTGGCTCAACATGGTGGAAATTGTATATGCAAAAAGCTGCGCATATCGCTGTCGTCGATGACCACGCGGACATAAGAGACCTTGTCGGCCAGTATCTTGAGCAGCAGGGCTACAGGGTGAGCGTGGCCGACAGCGGCGCGGCACTCCGGCGGATTCTGGAACGCAGTTCGGTCGACCTCGTTGTTCTCGACGTCATGATGCCGGGCGAGGATGGCCTTTCCGTCTGCCGTCACCTGCGGGCGACGATGGATGTTCCGATCATATTCCTCACGGCCATGACCGAGGACACCGACCGCATCATCGGCCTCGAACTCGGCGCCGACGATTATCTCATAAAGCCGTTCAATCCGCGCGAGCTGCTGGCCCGGATCAGGGCCGTCTTGCGCCGGGCAAACAGCGTGCCGCAGCAGCAGCGGGAAACACTGAAAAAGGCAAAGGTCGTCCGCGTCGGGCATTGGCGCGTCAACATGGGCCGGCAGGAGCTGTCCGGAGATGATGGCGTCGGCATTCCGCTGAGCACAGCGGAGTTCAGGCTTTTGAGAGTCTTCCTCGAACGTCCCGGCCTGGTTCTCAGCCGGGAGCAGCTTCTCGACCTCACCGTCGGGAAGACGGCCGATATATTCGACAGAAGCATCGATAATCAGGTGAGCCGGCTGCGCAAGAAGATCGAGCCCGACCCGAAAAACCCGTCGGTCATCAAGACGCATTGGGGTGGCGGTTACAGCCTGTCGGTGGATGTGGGGTTCGAATGATCTACTGGTGGAGGAGAAGCCTTGCCGCGCAGTTCATAGGGTTCACGTTGCTTGCGCTCGTGGTCTCGCAGGCCCTGACGTTCGTGATCTCCTGGGACGAGCGCACCAAGGCACTGCATGCGGCGATGAAAAGCGAGTTCTTCAGCAGATGCGCCTCGGTCACGCGGCTGATGGAATCCGTGCCCGAGCCGCTGCGCAACCAGGCTCTTTTCGCCAGCGAGACCAGCTATTCCCGCTTCTGGCTCTCCTCGGAAGAGCCGACCGATGCCAATGCATGGCGAACACGCGCGGCAACGGAACTCACCCGCCCGATCGAAAACTTCATCGATCTCGCCGGAAAATATGGTGTTCGCTCGAACCCCAAGGCCAACAGCCTGATGTCCAAGGAGGTGATCGCGGCTGATGCGTCCATCAGATGGACCACGCCGCCACCGGTTCTGTGGAATTCGCCACAGCCTGCCAAGTTCGTCTATTTCGGCGATCACAACGGATATGGTTTGGCGATCAAACTTGGAGATGGCGTCTGGTTGAACACGGCTTTCTACAAGCCCGACATCGACCAATGGTGGAGTTTGAAATCACTCACTTCGCTGATGATAACCGCGCTCATCCTGTCGCTGATCGGGGTGTTCATCGCCAGTCGTATCGCCCGTCCACTCAGACGTCTCGCGCTTTCGGCGGAAGCCTTGGGCAGGGGCGAAAACCTCCCGCCCCTGCCTGAAAACGGCCCCGACGATATCAGGCGCACGGCCGAGGCATTCAATAAGATGCAGGAGCGTCTTCATCGCTTTGTCGATGACCGCACCCGGATGCTGGCGGCGATCGGCCACGATCTCAGGACGCCGCTAACCTCGCTGCGGCTCCGGACCGAATTCGTCAAGGACGCCGACATCCAGCAGAAGATGCTGTCGACGATCGACGAGCTGCAAAGCATGACGGAGGCCGCCATTTCCTTTGCGCGTGGAGAGTCCACGGCGGAGGAGACGCGAGCCATAGAGCTGGAGGCGCTGGTCGGCAGCATCTGTGACGACCTTGCCGACCTTGGCCTGCCGGTGGAATATATCGAGGGACCGAAGACGACCTATCGGTGCCGGCCGGACGGTCTGCGCCGCGCGGTCCGCAACCTCACCGAAAATGCGGCGCGCTACGGCGGCCATGCAAAGGTCTATATCCGCCATTCAGCCACCACCATCGATATCGTCGTGGAAGACAATGGTCCCGGCATTCCCGAGAGCATGAGGGAGAAGGTCTTCGCACCCTTCTTCCGCCTGGAGGCTTCCCGGAGCAGGGACACCGGCGGCGTTGGGCTGGGTCTGTCGATCGCCCGCGCCATTGCAAGGCAGCACGGCGGCGACATTCAGCTCACTCCCAACGATCCCGGCCTGAAGGCGGTCATTTCCCTGCCGCAGGAGGGCCAGGTACAGACACCTGCAAGGGTAAGCCGGCGAAAGAGGCGGTCGGGACCGTTCAAGCTCGCCAGTCAGGAAGGCTAGGCGCAAGAGCGCAAGTGCTTCTTGAGGGATGGCTCGCTTTGACGGGGTGGAACTGCCGGTATCTGATCATTGATCGGCGGCATGGATGCGGGTCGCGGCGATCCATTCCAGAGTTCGCGCCGCGGGATCGGCGTTGAGGGTGATGTCGGTCACGACAGCGGCGCTATCGGCGCCGTTCTGGAACACACCCGCGATGCGATCCAGGTTCAGCCCACCGATGGCGACGAGCGGCAGCGTTCCGATCCGGTCTTTCCATGTACGCAGACGATCGAGGCCCTGTGGCTCCCACGGCATTTTCTTGAGGATGGTCGGGTAGACCGGGCCGAGCGCGACATAGTCCGGGCTGGCGGCAAGGGCTGTCGCCAGTTCGGCCTCGTCATGGGTGGATAACCCGAGCTTCAGGCCCGCCGCGCGGATGGCCTTGAGATCGGCGACGGCCAGGTCTTCCTGTCCGAGATGGATGAAGCCACAGCCCTCTTCGATGGCAAGCTGCCAGTAGTCATTGATGATGAGCTGGCATCGATGCGCCGTGCAGATCGCCTTTGCGCGTCGGATTTCGGCGCGTATCTCGGTTGGCGTGCGATCCTTGATGCGCAGCTGCACCAGCCTGACGCCGAGCGGCACCAGCCGGGCGACCCAGTCGGCGCTGTCGACGATGAGGTAGAAGGGGTCGAGCCTCATGCGAATACCGCTTTTCCGATCACCGGCGTCGATGGCACCGCCATGTCGCGTGGTTCCAGCATGCCGGCGTTAAACGCCTGCCTGCCCGCATCGATCGCCTTGGCAAAGGCGTTGGCCATGGCGGCGGGGTCGCGGGCGCCGGCAACAGCGGTGTTCAAGAGCACCGCATCAAAGCCGAGTTCCATAACCGTCGTCGCATGCGACGGCCGGCCGATACCGGCATCGACGATCAGCGGCACATCGGGGAAATGCGCCCGCATGGCCCGAAGGGCGGACAGATTGAGCGGCCCGGCGGCGCTCCCGATCGGCGCGCACCAGGGCATCAGGACCCTGCAGCCCGCCTCCAACAACCGTTCGGCCACGACGAGGTCATCGGTCGTATAGGGAAATACGTCGAAGCCTTCGCTGGAAAGAATGCGTGCGGCTTCCACCAGCCCGAAGACATCCGGTTGCAGCGTGTCATGATTGCCGATGACTTCGAGCTTGATCCAGTTGGTCTGGAACACCTCGCGCGCCATCTTGGCCGTCAGCACCGCTTCGGAAACCCCATGGCAACCGGCGGTATTGGGAAGCACGCGGACGCCGAGCGCGCGGATCATCTCGAAGAACGCGCCGCCATTGCGCCCGCCAGCGGTCTCGCGACGCAAGGATACCGTCACGATCTCCGTTGCCGATTGTCTGACGGCGTCCGCGAGAATGGCGGGAGAGGGGTAGCGCGCGGTGCCCAGCAAAAGGCGCGACGCAACTTCAGTTCCGTAAAGGGTCAGCATAGGTCAGCCTCCTTGCATCGGGGTCAGGATTTCAATCCTGTCATTGTCGTTGAGGGCGTGGTCGGCGCGATCCTCGCGATGAACGAGTTCGCCATTGACGGCGGTCGCAAGCCAGTCGCCCTCATAGTCCAGCGTGACCAGCAGCTCGGAAAGCGTCGCGACAGCGATTGTCTGGGGTTCGCCATTGACGATCAGTCTCATGGGGCAGGTGCTCCTATCGAGTTTCGGGAAAAGACAAGATCAACGGCCTCCGCAGCCATGGCCGGTGCCAGCAAAAAACCGTGGCGATAAAGGCCATTGAGGATGACTGCGTTTCCCTCCCGCCTGACGCGCGGAAAATTGTCGGGGAAGGCCGGGCGGATGCCGACGCCGGTTTCGACGACGGTGGCATCCGCGAAAGCCGGGTGCAGCGCATAGGCGGCGTTCAGCAGTTCCATCAGTGATCGCGCCGCGATCGGGCCGTTAAATTCGGTCTCGATCATCGTCGCGCCAATCATGAAAAGGTCGCCGCTACGCGGCACGATATAGACGGGAATCCGCGGATGCAGCAGGCGAACGGGTCGGGCGAGTTCGACCTCAGCGGTCCGAAGGTAAAGCATTTCGCCACGCACACCGCGCAGGTCTGGGGTCTGTGCGATGCGCGCGCCGCCTGTGCAGTCGACGATGTCGTCGAAATCCTGTTCGCTTGTAGTTTCGTTGACGAAGGCGACGCCCTGCCTGCCAAGCTTTTCCTGCAGTACGCTCAACACCCGTCGCGGATCGAGATGGGTCTCGCGGGGAAAGAACAGACCCTGCCGGAAGCGCCCGGCAAGCGCCGGTTCCAGCGCGGCTATGGCTTCTTCCTCCAGCCATTCATAACCCGTGGTGCGGCCGGCGAAGCGCTTCAGCTCACCATGATCGCGTGCTGGCGCCACCACCAGCGTCCCGTTTCTGTGTACCTCTCCCGGCAGGATCGCGTCCCAGCGGTCGGCAGCGTCGATGCCGCCTGAAAGCACGGCCTCCTCAGCGCTCTCGCGCTCGCACCAGGGCGCCAGCATGCCGCCCGCAAGCCAGGATGCGGCATGGCCGAATCCTGGGCGTGAGTCGAGGACGGTGACGTCGGCGCCGCGGATATGGAGCTCATGCGCGACCGTGAGGCCGGCGACGCCGGCCCCTTTGACAAGGACGCGCATCTCAGCCGGCCGAAGGTTCGGCGGCGTCGACTGGCATGTAGAGATCGCCGCCCTCGCGGTACTTTGCCGCCATCGCCTCCAGACCCTCCTTCTGCGCCTCGGCGCGGATGTCGTGCGAGATCCGCATCGAGCAGAATTTCGGGCCGCACATGGAGCAGAAATGCGCGACCTTGTGCGCCTCCTTCGGCAGCGTCTCGTCATGGAAGCTGCGCGCTGTTTCCGGGTCCAGCGAGAGGTTGAACTGGTCCTCCCAGCGGAATTCGAAGCGGGCGCGAGAGAGTGCGTCGTCGCGCAGCTGGGCGGCCGGATGGCCCTTGGCGAGATCGGCGGCATGGGCGGCGATCTTGTAGGTGATGACGCCGGTCTTGACGTCGTTGCGATCCGGAAGACCCAGATGCTCCTTCGGTGTGACGTAGCAGAGCATTGCCGTGCCGAACCAGCCGATCATCGCGGCACCGATCCCTGAGGTAATGTGGTCGTAGCCGGGCGCGATGTCGGTCGTCAGCGGCCCGAGCGTGTAGAAGGGTGCTTCGCCGCAGACTTTGAGCTGCTTGTCCATATTCTCCTTGATCTTGTGCATCGGTACATGGCCGGGGCCTTCGATCATCACCTGGCAATCTCTAGCCCAGGCGATCTTGGTCAGTTCGCCCAGTGTTTCCAGTTCGGCAAATTGGGCGGCGTCATTGGCATCGGCGATCGAGCCGGGGCGCAGGCCGTCGCCGAGCGAAAAGGAGACGTCATAGGCGCGGCAGATATCGCAGATCTCCTCGAAATGCTCATAGAGGAAGCTCTCGCGATGATGATGGAGACACCACTTGGCCATGATCGAACCGCCGCGCGAGACGATGCCGGTAACGCGGTTGACGGTGAGCGGGATGTAGTGGAGCCGGACACCAGCATGGATGGTGAAATAGTCGACGCCCTGTTCGGCCTGCTCGATCAGCGTGTCGCGATAGACCTCCCAGGTCAGGTTTTCGGCAATGCCCTCGACTTTCTCCAGCGCCTGATAGAGCGGCACCGTGCCGATCGGCAGCGGCGAATTGCGGATGATCCATTCGCGGATGTTGTGGATATTGCGGCCGGTGGAAAGATCCATGACGGTATCGGCACCCCAGCGTGCCGCCCAGACCATTTTCTCGACCTCTTCGGCCATGGATGAGGTGACGGCCGAATTGCCGATATTGGCGTTGATCTTCACCAGGAAATTGCGGCCGATGATCATCGGCTCCGCTTCCGGGTGATTGATGTTGGCGGGGATGATCGCCCGGCCGGCAGCGACTTCCTGCCGGACGAATTCCGCCGTCACATGATCCGGAATATGGGCGCCGAAGCTTTCGCCGTCGCGGACCATGGCCTCCGCCTGCGCCTTGCGGCCGAGGTTTTCGCGGATGGCGATGAATTCCATCTCAGGCGTGACGATGCCGGCGCGCGCATAGGCGAGCTGGGTGACGGCCTTGCCGTCTTTCGCGCGCAACGGCTGGCGTAGCGAGGGAAATTCAGGTGTCAGCCTCTCGCCACTGGCAAAGCCATTGTCTTCGGGGCGGACATGGCGGCCCTGATAGGCTTCGACGTCGCCACGGGCGAGGACCCAGTTGCGGCGCAGATCGGCAAGTCCCTGCTCGATGCGGATATCGGCGCCCTCGACCGTATAGGGGCCGGAGGAATCATAGACGATGACGGGCGGCTCGCCAGAGGTCGGGTGCAGACTGATTTCGCGCATCGGCACGCGGATGTCGGGATGGATGTCCCCGGGAATGTAGATCTTCCGGGATGCCGGCAAGGGGCCGGTAGTGACTGTCGGGGTTACATTCTTTGCGGCGATATTCATGGTTTGAGGCTCCAAGTTGCGATTGGAGACCCAGTCCTCAGCCGGAATGATGAAAAGACGCCGGCTCGGAATCCACGCGTGAATCCATAAGCCTTTCGAGCGCTTGCACCGTCCCTACGCCAGTATGAACTGGATCAGGTTCAACGGGTCACTGCGCCACAATCGGCTAAGCCGTATTGTCCAGCAGTATCTCAGCCCCTTGCCGGGACTCCCCTGGTGAATGTCTTAAAGGCTATGCTCTCCGTTCGGGTGATGTCAACCCCGCAGGTGAGGCGATGATACCGACGCTTGGCCGCAAGGTGGTCCGGCCAAGTGGCGCGGCTATGTTTTCGGCGCGCTCGTGGTTTCGCGGGTCACGAGCTCGAAGCCGACATTCAGGCGGCTCTCCATCGGTTGTCCGGCGGTGCCGTCCGGCTCTAGGATGGAAAGCAGCAATTCCCCGGTCTTTCGGCCGATCATCGCGGCATCGACACGGATGGTCGACAGTGCCGGTACGCACTGGTGGGCAATGTCGAAATCGCCGAAGCCGAGAATGGAAAGGTCGTCCGGGACGGCGATCTTGCGTCGATGACATTCCATCAGCGCGCCGACCGCGGATATGTCGGAAACCGCAAAGACGGCCTGAACGTCGGGTGCCCGCTGGAGAAGTGTGCTCAGCGCCTCCGCTCCATGATCGTAGGACGAGGGCGCGGCATTCTGGCGAACGATGAAGTCGTCGGAGAGACCGGCCTCCCGAAGGGCGGCGGCAAATCCGAGCAGGCGGCTTTCGCCGCGAAAATCCGTGGCATCCGCGGTGACGGCCGATCCGATGGCGCCGATGCGCCGATGGCCGAGCGAGATGAGGTGCCGGGCGGCCAGGCGCCCGACCTCGTAGTTGGAAAAGCCGACCGCATGGTCGACCGGGTGCTCCGACACGTCCCAGATTTCGACGATCGGAATGCCTGCCCGCAGCAGCATCTCGTTGGTCGCCTTGGTGTGGACCGCGCTGGCGATGACGATGGCGTCGGGGCGCCGCGCCAGCATGGCGCGAACGATGCGCTCTTCCTCCGTCAGGCTGTACATGGTGTAGCCGATCAGGAGCTGATAGTCGGCGGCGCGGAGCGCACCCGCGAGGCCCTGCGCGGTGTCGGCGAAATTGGCGTTGGTCAGCGTCGGCAGGATCGCGGTGATGAAATTGGTCCGGCGTGAGGAAAGCGAGCTGGCGGTCCGGTCCGGCACATAGCCGAGCTGCTCGATCGCCGTCATCACGCGATTGCGCGTCGGCTCGGCGACCAGCGTTGGATCGGCCAACACGCGCGACACGGTCATCTTCGAAACGCCGGCCAGCCGCGAGACGTCGCTCATGGTCGCCTTGCGGGAAAAATCTGAAGGATGCGCCACGGTTTCCCCTGTTTTTTGTTCACGCAATCCGCTGGTAGACGAGATGGTAGAACCGGCCGTCGCACATGCTCATCATCTCGTCGGTGATGGCGCGGCCCTCCAGACGAACGGGCGAGGCGAGCGCCTCTTCCACGGCTTCCATCGACGGATAATCGATTTCCTGGACCATGATGATCGGCGCGGCTCCGGGGTCGCTGCGCCCGGTTCGCATCACACGCACGGCCTGAGCATTCGGCATGCGTTTCCACACGGGTAGCAGCTTTTCCTCGACGATGCGAAAGAATTCCTCTTCGCGGCCGGCATGGATTGCGCCCTCGAAAATCGCCGAACGAGTGAACATGAATTTTCCTCCCTTAAAGCTCTGTCGGAATTGCTCTGTCTTATCCGACTTGCAATGATACCGGTAACATGCTCTATTGCAATCACCAACCGAAAAGGTGCAAGCCGGATCGGAGGCGGTGGAGGAATACAAGCATTATTGTCTTGAATTCGGAAAGAGGGGAGCTCTGCTTCAGAGGTCGTTGGTTCTGACGGAGCAGTTTTCCTCGTCCGTTTTCCCTATGTTACCGCAAACATAGGCGCCGCAAGCAGGTTAGTGGTTTTCGCCGCGAGGGCTCCGGGGAGTGGGCGGCGGCGGAGTGTGACACAGCACCAGATGGAGGAGTATCATGAACATTTCGAAATCCCTGCGTGGGATCATGACGGCAGTCGGCATTGTGGCCGCGGGGCTGCTCGCGACGACACAGGCGCATGCGACGACGCTGAATGACATCATCTCGCGCGGCAAGGTGCGTATCGGCGTTCTCACCGGTGCTCCGCCGATGGGCATGGTCGATGAAAAGGGCAATCCGGCCGGCTATGACGTCGACGTCGCCAATCTAATCGCCGGCTATCTCTCGCTGCCGGTGGAGCTCGTTCCGCTGACGCCGCCGTCGCGCATTCCGGCATTGCAGACCGGCAAGGTGGACTTCCTCGTCGCAACGCTGGCGCCGACCGGCGAGCGGGCGAAGACGGTAATGTTCACCCAGCCCTATAGCGCCTTCAATATGGATATCATTTCCGGTCCCGACCAGAAATTCACCCAGCTGTCCGATCTCCAAGGCAAGCGCGTGGCGGTGAACCGCGGTTCATCGCAGGAAACGGCGCTTCGCAAGGCGGCGGTACCCGGTCTCGAAATCGTTGTCTATGAGGATGATTCCACCAGCGCGCAGGCGCTGATCGCCGGCCAGACCGACGCGGCGGCTGTGCCGTCCACGGTTGGCGAGGCGATCATCAAGCAGCGTCCGGATGCAGGTTTGCAGGTCGGCTTCACCTTCTTCCAGCAGGGTAACTCCATGGCGACGAAGATCGATGATTTCGAGCTGCGCCAATGGCTGAATACCTCGATCTATCTCATGAAGGTCTCCGGTGATCTCGACAAGATCTCGGTGAAGTGGACCGGCCGGCCGATGGCGCAGCTTCCGTCCTTCTGATTGGGTTTGTGTCCGTGCCCGCCGGCGGACCATTCGCCGGCGGGCCGCGAAACCTCAATGAGGTCCTTTCCATGTCCTATACGTTTCAATTCAGCGCGCTCGCGCAATATCAGGGTGAGTTCCTGAGCGGTCTCTTGTTGACCATCAGGCTTTCGGTTCTGTCGATCATCCTCGGCTCGGCCTTCGGCATCGTGCTTGCCTCGCTGCGCTCCGTCCGGGGCAGGTGGGTGCGGTTTCTGGTCGATGCCTATGTCGAAGTCATCCGCAATACGCCCTTCTTGGTCCAGCTCTTCATTGTCTATTTCGGTCTGCCTGGCATCGGGCTCAGGGTCGGCGCCGATACGGCGGCGCTGATCGGCATGACCATCAATCTCGCCGCCTATTCGACGGAAATCATCCGGGCCGGCATCGAGGCGGTGCACAAATCGCAGATCGAGGCCGGCGAGGCGCTCGGCTTCACGCGGTTCCAGATCTATCGCCATGTCATCATCGTGCCGGCCGTCGCTAAGGTCTATCCGGCGCTGTGCAGCCAGTTCGTGCTGATGATGCTGGCATCGAGCATCTGCTCGGCAATCTCGACCCATGAACTGGCCGCCTCGGCCGCCTTCGTGGAATCGCAGACCTACCGGTCCTTCGAGGTCTATATCGTTGTCACGCTAATGTATCTGGCGCTGGCGCTGGTGCTGCGCGCCGGTCTGGCGCTCGTCGGAATGTGGCTCTTTGGCCGCCGCGTCGCGCGTCGCACGATCACGGCCCTGCCGGAGGTACAGGCATGACACTCAGAACATTCGGCATCAACGAATTCACCTTCCTGCTGCAATCGCTGCAATGGACCGTCGTCCTGACGATCATCGCGCTGATCGGTGGCGGCCTCCTGGGCTTTGCCGTGGCGCTCGCCCGCACCTCGTCGATCAAGGCGGTGCGTATCGCCGCCGGCACTTACATTCAGGTGATCCAGGGCATTCCGGTCCTGATGATCCTTTTCCTGTCCTATTACGGGCTGAGCCTTGCCGGCTTCGAGCTGCCGCCGCTGATTGCCGCGGGTGCGTCGATGACGATCTATGCCTCCGGCTATCTGGCGGAGATCTGGCGGGGCTGCATCCAGGCCGTGCCCAAGCAGCAATGGGAGGCGTCCGAATCGCTCGCCATGACCCGGCTGCAGCAATATCGCTACGTGATCCTGCCGCAGGCGTTGCGGATTTCCCTGCCGCCGACCGTCGGCTTTGCCGTGCAGGTGGTCAAGAACACCTCGATCACGTCGATCATCGGCTTCGTCGAACTCGCCCGTGCCGGGCAGCTCATCAACAATGCGACGTTCCAGCCGTTTCGCGTCTTCATCGCCGTCGCGGTCCTTTATTTCGTCGTCTGCTACCCATTGTCCCAGCTGTCGCGTTGGCTGGAAAGGAGGCTTCATGCCGGAAGTAATCGTTGAAAATGTTCACAAGAGCTTCGGTGCGCTCGAGGTTCTCAAAGGCGTGTCGCTGAGCGTTGGGCGAGGTGAGGTCTTTGCGCTGATCGGCCGTTCCGGTTCCGGAAAGAGCACGCTGCTGCGCTGCATGAACGGGCTGGAGAAGATCAATTCCGGTCGGATCGAGATTGCCGGCCACGCGCTCGGCGGCGACGCCAAATCGCTCAGGGATCTCAGAACAGATGTCGGCATCGTCTTCCAGAGCTACAATCTCTTTCCGCACCTGACGGTCGGCGAGAACATCATGCTGGCGCCGCGCATCGTCAAGGACGTCAAGAAGGCGGCAACCCGCGAGATCGCACGCGAAGTACTGCAACTCGTCGGCCTGTCGGAGAAGTTCGACGCCTATCCGGATCAGCTCTCCGGCGGCCAGCAGCAGCGCGTGGCCATCGCCCGCTCGCTCGCCATGCGGCCGAAGGTGATGCTCTTCGACGAGGTAACCTCCGCGCTCGACCCGGAGCTGACCGAGGAAGTGCTGCTGGTCATGGAACGACTGGCGCGCGACGGCATGACGATGATCCTCGTCACCCACGAGATGAGCTTTGCCCGGCGCGTCGCGACCCAAACCATCTTCATGCACAAGGGCACGATCTGGGAGCAGGGACCATCGGCGGAACTGTTCGCCAACCCGCAAACGCCGGAGCTGCGCCAGTTCGTGAAATCCGACGTGAAATGACCCTCGTTCAAAGTTTGAGTCGACCCATGCCCCTAGACATTCTGCAACTCTGCCCGCTGACGCCCTTTCTCGAAGCGGAGTTGGCCAAACGATTTGCCGTCCACCGCCTCTTCGAGATGGAGGACAAGGCGGGTTTCCTGGCGGCCAAGGGCGATAGCCTTCGCGCCGCCGTCACCGGCGGTCATCTAGGTATTCCGGCCGATCTGGCCGCCGCCCTTCCAAAGCTCGAAATCGTCGCAATCAACGGCGTCGGCTTCGACAAGGTCGATCTGGCCGAGGCAAGGCGGCGGGGCATCCGTGTCTCCAACACGCCGGATGTGCTGACGGCCGATGTCGCGGATCTGGCGCTTGGGCTGATTCTCGCCTTTGGCCGGCAATTGCCGCGTGCCGACGTCTATGTTCGGGCCGGCAAATGGCTTTCGTCGGATATGGGGCTTTCGACACGGGTCGCCGGCCGCCGCTACGGCATTTTCGGGCTCGGCCGCATCGGTATGGCGATTGCCAGACGGCTCGAGGGTTTCGACGCCCGCATTTCCTATTCGGCGCGCTCGAGGCGGGACGTGCCCTACGACTATCATGAGACGCTCGCAGCGCTTGCCGCAAATTGCGATGTCCTCATTCTCGCCGCCGCCGCCACGGCGGAAACCAGGCACGTCGTCAACGCCGAAGTGCTCAATGCCCTCGGGCCGAACGGCACGCTCGTCAACGTGGCACGCGGCTCGCTGGTTGATGAGCAAGAGCTGATTGCAGCCTTGCGGGACCGGCGGATCGGCGGCGCGGCGCTTGACGTCTTCGAGGACGAACCTCGCGTGCCGGAGGAATTGTTCGACATGGACAACGTGCTGTTGGCGCCGCATCTCGGCAGCGCCACGCACGAGACCCGGCGGGCAATGGCCGATCTGGTGCTTGCCAATCTCGATGCCCATTTTGCCGGAACGCCGCTGCCGACAGCTGTCGTTTAAAGAAATCTCGATGGAGAGAAGATGAGCGGCGGTAAAGCCGCTCATCTGATCTGTGACCGTATCAGGGATTGAATTTCTTCAGCCATTCCAGCGTTGCCGGAACCAGGTGGCTATCGATCGTCTGCGGCCCGGTAAAGGCGTTGAAAACGTGATCCATGTCGAAAACGTCCAGACGCTCCTCGCCGTCATGATAGTCGAGAAGGACCTGGCCCGATGCCGGCTGGGGCGTAACCGTCGTATCCTTGCTGCCGACAATGACTTGTAGCGGGCCGGGATAATGCGCGATCGCCGCGATCGTGCTGGTGGTCGGCATTTCCTTGAAGAAGGACGCTTTGAGTGTGGTATCGACACCCCATGGCAATCTGGCGGTGATCTCCGTGTCCGGCGGGCTGGTCAATCCTTTGGCGACATTGTCGGCGCCGAGGACGTTGCCGTAGGTGTAAAGCGGCGTCACCACCGGCGCCCATAAGGTCACCGATTTGACGTCCGGTCGCGCTCTCGCCACATGGGCACCCACGAGACCGCCCTGGCTCCAGCCGAGGATCGAGATCCTGGAGCCATCGACCTTGTCGCTGGCCTTCAGCCAGTCCACCGCCGCGATGCCATCCTTGATCTGGCCGGAGAAGGTGGTATCCGCCCATTTGCCGTCGCTCTCTCCGGAACCGCGGAAATCGATCCGCAGGCTCGCATAGCCGCTTTCGGCAAGAAGCCGGGCGCTGTGCGAAAAGACGCCGTCCTTGGTGTCCTTGATCGCCAGTTCGTCGCGCGAGCCACCGAAGCCGTGGAACATGACGACGACGGGCGCCTTGGGATTGTCATCGATCGTCGACAGAGTGCCGATCACCTTCTGCCCGTCGACGCTGAAGGAAACCTTCGTCTCGGCGGCGGACGCGAAACTGGAGATGGCCGCCACGGCCAGGCAAACGAGCCCAAATTTGCTCGCCTTCGTCATTCCAAACATCTTAAATCCTCAACGGCCACGGTGTTGCAAATACCGATGAAGACTAGAGAAAAAGGCAGTGCGGTCAAGGACAGGCCGAGGAGTTCCTACGCTGCAGTGCCGCCCGTTACTTGACGGCTTTTCCGGCTTTCGTGCAGCAGCCAGTCCCGGAATGCGATGACGCTGTGTTTCTGCGACTTGCGCTCCGAATAGACCGCCCAATAGGATTCGCTGGAGCGAACCGGCTTTCCGAGCGGCAGGTGCAGTTCACCGCTCTCCAGTTCGCGCTCAACATATTGCACTGGCACGACCGCCAACCCGAGACCGCTGACGGCCGCGTTGATCAGCATCTCGCTATGGGCAAAGCGGACCCCCTGGATGGCGCCGCTATAGCTCAGATTGGCGGCCCGCAGCCAGTTGAGCCAGAGGCTCGGCCTGCTGGCATTCTGAAGCGTGGGAAACCGGGCGAAATCGAGCCAGTCGAGTTTCGTCGTCGCCGGGATCAGCTTCGGGGACGCGACGACGGCAAGTTCCTCGGGAAACAGCAGGGAGGCGCGCGCATTCCGCCAGGAGCCGACCCCTCGCAATATGGCGATATCGATCCGGCTATGGTCGAAATCCAGCTTGGGATCGACCAGCATGATCTCGATCGGCATGTCGGGATTTCCCTGCACAAAGCCTTCAAGCCGCGGTGCGAGCCACCGCGCAGCAAGCGTGGGGTAGGAGCCGATCATCAGCGACGCATCCGCCTTGCGCCCGCGCACGACATCGATGGAGACTTCCTCGAGCTTGTTGAGCGTCTGTTCGATCTCCTGAAAATATTTGGCGCCGGGATCGGTCAGCACGAGCCTCGATCCGGAGCGCTCGAACAGCCGGACACCGAGATAGCGTTCGAGATTTTGTATATGGCGGCTGATGCCGCTCTGCGTCATCGCAAGCTCCTCCCCCGCCTTCGTAAAGCTCATGTGACGAGCAGCGGCCTCGAACGCTTGCAGGGCCGGTAATGAAGGAAGGAAGCGACGCATGAAGTCCCTATTATGTCTTCGGCATGACAAATACTCATGATGAACCGAGTTTTCAAGTTTTGTGTTTTCACGCGCGACAGGCCATTAATCGGGCAATTGTAACAGGTGCGCGAAAAATAGACGCCCGCAAAGGAACGAGAAACTTGGAGGCCCGCTTTTGCGACGGCGAAGCTCAAACGACATGCGTCGGACGCGTTGCAAAACGCACCTGCTCGACCGTCGGACGAGAGCTTCAAACCGAACTTTAGGCATCGAAGCGCGCGAGCTGCTCCTTCATGTTGCAAGCAAGCACATCATCAATCATCAAACAAAAAAGGGGAATGAACATGATGAAACGCAGAGATTTCGCAGGCCTCATCGGGGTGGCCGCGACGGGAGCCGCAGCTGTGGCATTGTCCACGCCTGCCCTGGCGCAGACAGCGCCGAATGAATCGACGTTCGACCGGATCCGCAACAGCAAGAAGCTGCGCGTTGCTGGCATCGTGGGGACCGAGCCCTATTACCACAAGGACATCGCGACCGGCGAATGGTCCGGTTTCTGCATGAGCATGGCGCGCGATCTCGCCAAGTCGATGGAAGCGGAGGTCGAGATTAGCGAGACGACCTGGGGCAATGCGGTGCTCGACCTGCAGTCGAAGAAGATCGACATCATGTTCGGCCTCAGCCCAACGCCGAGCCGGGCGCTGGTGGTCGAATTCACTCGCCCGATCATGCAGAACACTTTTACCGTCATCGCCAAGCCCGGTCTGGAACCGAAGACCTGGGATGAGCTGAACAAGCCGGAGATCCGCGTCGCTGTCGACATCGGCTCGACCCATGACCTTTTTGCACGCCGCGTCTTGCCGCAGGCGACGCTGGTCGCGCTGAAGACGGCCGACGAGGCGACGCTTTCGGTTCAGGCCGGTCACGCCGACCTGGTGATCCAGGTGGCCATGCTGTCGCTTGTGACAATCAAGAAGATCCCAAATCTCGGCAAGATCTTCGTTCCGACACCGATCATCCGGCAACCGACCTGCGCTGGCGTCCGTGTCGAGGACAGCACCCGTTTTCGCACTTTTGTCGATAACTGGCTGGAGTATAACCGCTCCTCCGGCGTGGTTACGAGCTGGATCACCTCCAGCCTTGAGCTGGTCGGCGTGCAAAAGCAGGAAATTCCCGCCGAGATTCAATTCTGATCTGAGCAATCGGGCCGTGCGGCAACGTCCGGCCCGGACGCTCGCTCGGCACTTCCTGGGACAAAGGTTGCCTATTCATGTCTGACCCAGTCAACGCGCTCGGTATCATCATGCTCGACACGGCATTCGAACGCCCGGTCGGTGACGTCGGCAACGCCGAGAGCTGGCCCTTCCCGGTCCTTTATCGCAAAGTCTCCGGCGCCTCGGTGAGAGCCGTCGTTGCGGGGCGGGACGAGAGCCTCCTCGATGCCTTCGTCGAAGCCGGCGAAGCGTTGCAGCGGCAGGGCGCCCGCGCGCTCACCACCTCTTGCGGCTTTCTCGTGCTCAGACAGTCGCTGCTGGCAAGCCGGCTTTCGCTGCCGGTGGCGACCTCGAGCCTGATGCAGATCCCGCTCGTCATGCGGTTCCTGCCTGCCGGCAAGCGCGTCGGGGTGGTGACCTATGAGCGCAGTTCGCTGACACCGGCGCATTTTGCGCAGGCCGGCGCCGATCCCGATACACCGACGGTGGGCTTGCCGAAAGACGGACATTTTCACGGCCTGATCGAAGGTGGTGAGGCCTATGATCGGGACAATCTCGAAAGGGAGCTGACCGAAACCGTGGGAGAACTGCTCGCGCGTCAGGCGGACATCGGTGCGATCGTTTTCGAATGTACCAACCTGCCTCCGTTCTCGGCGGCTATTGCCAGACGTTTCGGCCTTCCGGTCTTCGACATTCTGACGATGGGCCGTTGGCTGTTTGCGGGAACCCAGGCTGGATAGCTGCAGAATAGAATAAAAGAGGGATATTGCTCAGTGGGTTATCAATGGGATTTCGGCTTTCTGCTGCAATATAGCAAGCTGATCTGGATCGGCGCGCTCTACACCTGTGGCTTCACGGTTATCACGGTGATCTCTGGGCTTACCGTCGGCTGCGTGATTGCGCTGGCGCGGCTTTCCAATATCAAGATCGTCGGCCTGCTCCTGACCGGATTCATCGAGATCTTCCGCTGTACGCCGGTGCTGGTCCAGCTCGTCTGGTGCTATTACGCGTTGCCGATCCTGTCGGGCATCGAACTGACGCCGGCGGTGGCGGCGTTCATCACGCTGACGTTCTACGGGGCTTCGTTCTATAGCGAGATCATTCGCGGCGGTATCGTCTCCGTCGATGCCGGACAATGGGACGCCGGGCGAGCCATCGGGATGCGCCGGCATCAGCTCATGCGCCGTGTGATCATGCCGCAGGCACTGAGGCGCATGCTGCCGCCGCTGGTCAACCAGAGCGTCCTGCAGTTGAAGAACACCTCGCTGCTGTCGGTGCTCGCCGTGCCGGATCTTCTCTATCAGGGCCAGCTGATCACCTCGGCAAGTTACCGCCCGCTGGAAACCTATACGATGATCGCGGTGATCTATTTCATCATCCTGTTTCCGCTCACGCGTCTGGCGCATGGGCTGGAAGCGCGGATGGCAAAATGATGCCCGCCGAGAAGGAATGAAGCCATGTCTGACGATAAGATGATCGAACTCGTAGGCGTCAAGAAATCCTTCGGCCCGGTGGAGGTTCTGAAGGACATTACTTTGAGCGTCGGGAAAGGCAGCGTCGTGGCGCTGATCGGCCCCAGCGGCTCGGGCAAATCCACGCTGCTGCGCAGCATCAACCTGCTGACCGTGCCCGACAAAGGCTATATCCGGGTGGGAAACCACACGATGGATTTCTCGCGTTCGACTGCGCTGCCGCGCGACAGGGAGCTTGCAGCCTTCCGCGCGAGAACCGGCATGGTCTTCCAGAGCTTCAACCTCTTTCCGCATATGAGCGTCGAGGAGAACGTGATGGAAGGGCCGGTCACCGTGCTTGGCATGACCAAGGCCGAGGCCCGCGAGCGTGCCCATGCGCTGCTCGACAAGGTCGGGCTAGCGGACAAGGCCAGGTCAAAGCCGGAGCAGCTGTCCGGCGGGCAGAAGCAACGTGTCGCCATCGCCCGCGCTCTCGCCATGCAGCCGGAAGTGATGCTGTTTGACGAGGCGACATCGGCGCTCGATCCTGAATTGGTCGGTGAGGTTCTCGCTGTCGTGCGCTCGCTGGCTGCCGAAGGCATGACCATGCTGCTGGTGACGCATGAAATGGCCTTTGCCCGCGATGTCGCCGACCAGGTGATCTTCATGCGCGATGGATGCGTTGTCGAACAGGGTGACGCACGGCAGATGATCGAAAATCCGAGCCATCCGGCAACGCGCAGCTTTCTCAGCCATTTTCATACCGGGCTCGCAGGTCCGCCGCATCCGAGCTGATCGGGCCAGCCACGCTTCGGCAAGCAGGCCGGGCATCAATTCGACGCAAGAGTTTGAGGCAGGACATCGCTCCTGCCTTGCGATGCCGTGCGCAACATACAGCGCATGGAACAGCATCACCCGCTATTTTTCTCGAGGAAGCCAGAATGCCGAACACCGCCCCAAAGCATATCGCCGTCATCGGATGTGGCATCGTTGGCGCCTGCAGCGCGCTGGCGCTGCTGAAGGACGGGCATCGTGTGACGATCATCGAGCCGGGCGAGCCAGGTGACAGGCAGGCGGCGAGTTATGGCAACGGCGCCTTCCTCAGCCCGGCCTCGATCATCCCCATGTCGGTTCCGGGGCTCTGGAAGAAAGTGCCGGCTTACCTTCTCGATCCGGAGGGGCCGTTGACCATCCGCTGGAGGCATCTTCTTCCCCTTGCGCCGTGGCTGCTGCGGTTCCTCAGCGCTGGCTCAACGCTTGCCAAGGTGCAGCGGACGGCGAAAATCCTGTCCTCGCTGCTGTCGGACGCGCCGATGCGGCATCGCGCCATCGCGGCCGATTGCGGGCAGGCGGACATGATCCGGCAGGACGGTCTGCTCTATGTCTATCCCGACCGGGCAAGTTTTGAGGCCGATGGTTTTGCCTGGCAGCTGCGGCGCGACAATGGCGTTGCATGGCGGGAGCTGTCGGGCGAGGAACTGCATGCTTTCGAGCCCTCCCTCAACCGGCGCTATACGTTTGCCGCGCTCGTCGAGGCCGGTGGGCATTGCGTGGACCCCGGTGCCTATGTTTCGTTGCTGGTGCAGCGCGCGCTTGGCGAAGGCGCTCGGCTGGTGAAGGCCGGCGCAACTGGCTTTCGGATAAAGGATGGTCGCCTGACGGCGGTCGACACCGATGCCGGTCCGGTCGAATGCAACGGTGCCGTCATCGCGGCGGGGATCCAGTCGAAGGCGCTGGCGAGAATGGTCGGCGATCGCATCTCGCTGGAAAGCGAGCGGGGCTATCACGTCGAGCTCGTCGATCCGAAAACAGGCCCGCGCATTCCGATCATGCCGAGCGACGGTAAGATGGCCAATACCATGATGCCCGGCCGGCTGCGGGCATCGGGGCAGGTGGAGCTGGCGAGCGTCGATGCCGCGCCCGACTGGAAACGGGCGGATATCCTGCTGCGGCAGCTACTCAGCACCTATCCGGATCTCGGGAAGAACTCAGAGGACCTGACGGTCCTGCGCTGGCAGGGTAACCGCCCCTCGACCCCCGACGGCCTGCCAGTCATCTCGCGCTCAAGCGCAACACCCGACGTCGTGCACGCCTTCGGCCATGGTCATGTCGGCCTTGCGGCCGCCCCGAAGACCGGGGAACTGGTGGCTGCCTCGTTTTCCAGACTGCCGCCGCCTATCGACATCGGGCCTTTTGCGGCATCACGCTTCCGATAGCATTTTGCCGTCAGCGGTCGATTCGTGTCGACAATATGATCGATGACAGCGTTTTTTCGACGCCGTCCATCTCGCCGATCCTGTCGATCACCTTGTCCAACTCGCTGATCGACGCGGCGGCGACAATTGCGATCAGATCGAAGCTGCCGCTGACGGAATAGACCGACCTGATGTGAGGGATTGCCTGGAGCTCTTGTGTCACGCGGCCGAGCATTTTTGCCGTCAATGTGATCAGCACATGCGCCTTCACCAGGCCGCTTTCATAGCCGTCAGACAGGCGAACACCGTAGCCGGCGATCACGCCATCGCGCTCGAGACGCTCGATTTTCGTCTGCACGGTCGTGCGCGAAAGCCCGAGCTTGCGGGCGAGCGTGGCAGTTGGAATCCGGGCGTTTTCGCTGAGGAAGGACAGGAGCTGTCGGTCTTTTTCCGATAACGTCATTCTGATCAAATCCAACGGCATTTTGTAGGAAACTGCCGTTCATTTTTATCATTTCAGCGCTGTGAATCAACCAAGCTGTCGAGAATAAAAAAAGTATAAAAATTACGATCACTGTTTGGGAACTGATATGAAAAACATCGTTGTCATCGGCGCTGGCAAGATCGGATCGACGATTGCCCGCCTGCTTGTTTACTCCGGCGAATACCAGGTTACGGTCGTCGACCGCAGCGAGGAACATCTCGCACAGATCGAGACAAGCGCCGCTTTGCGCGTGGCCAAAGTCGACATCGCGGACGCCTCGGCGCTGACTGCTGTTCTCTCCGGCAGCTTCGCCGTTCTTAGTGCCGCGCCGTTCCATCTGACGATAGCCATTGCGGAAGCGGCGGCAAAGGCCGGCGTTCACTATCTCGATCTGACCGAGGATGTCGCATCGACCAGACGGGTGAAGGCCATTGCGCAAACCGCAAACACCGCGTTCATTCCGCAATGCGGGCTGGCACCGGGATTTATCTCGATCGTCGCCAACGACCTCGCCAGCCGTTTCGACAGTCTCGACAGCGTCCGCCTACGCGTCGGCGCGCTGCCGCAATATCCGTCGAATGCTCTGAACTATAATCTGACCTGGAGCACCGACGGCGTCATCAACGAATATATCGAGCCATGTGAGGCCATCGTAGAAGGGAAACTCGTTCAGGTCCCGGCGATGGAAGAGCGGGAAGAATTCTCGCTGGATGGCGTCACCTATGAGGCCTTCAACACGTCCGGCGGGCTCGGTACCCTTTGTGAAACGCTGGAGGGCAAGGTCAGGACGCTGAACTATCGCACGATCCGCTACCCTGGGCATGCGGCGATCATGAAAGCCCTTCTGAACGACCTCGGCCTGCGTCATCGCCGCGAGGTCCTGAAGGACATTCTTGAACATTCCCTGCCGTCAACCCTGCAGGACGTCGTCATCATTTTCGTCACGGTTTCCGGCTGGAGAAACGGTCGTCTGGTGCAGGAGACCTATGCGAACAAGGTCTATAGCGCGGTGGTTGCCGGCCGCCCGATGAGCGCCATCCAGATCACCACCGCGTCGAGCATTTGCGCCGTGCTCGATATGCTCAGACACGGACACCTGCCCGCCCGCGGCTTCGTCCGACAGGAGGATATCGGGCTCGACCTGTTCTTGAAGAGCCAGTTCGGCCATTATTACGAGCAGGCGGCGGATACGCGGAAGATGGCAAGCTGAGGTAACGGGGGGTCGGCGTTATTGGCCGTTACTCTCTGGTAATCGCGAAGGGAAGACCGTAGCCCTTCCTTCGCGATGCACGCCTCGGGCGTTTTTCACTGGATTGCGGCGTCGAGCTTCTTCTTCCAGTCGCCGCTATCCAGTTGCTTGCGCATAAATGCGTCCACAGCCGCTTTCAATGCCGGGTCCTTGCGCAACAGATAGGCATTGTCGAAATGGGTGAAGGGCTCCTTGACCGCGACCGGGCACAGCACGCCGGGATGCAGCTTGGACTGGATATCCACCTCTATGCCGTCGGTGATCATGATGTCGGCCTTGTTCGCCGCGATCTCGTCGAAGATCGCCTTGTTGTCCGCAAACTCCTCGATCGGCGCCTTGGAGAAGTGCTCATGGGCGAACTTGTCGTTGGTGCCACCCGGATTGACGATCACGCGGACCGAAGGCTGGTCGATCGCTTCCAGTGTCGCATATTTGTCCTTGTCCGCGCAGCGGGCGATCGGGCGCTTGCCGTCGCTGACATTGGGCACGGAGAAGTCACCGACTTCGGCGCGTGCCGGGTTGACGGTAATGCCGCCCAGCGCGACGTCGAACTTGCCCGCCTTGAAATCGTCCAGCATGGTCTTCCATGTTGTCATGACGAATTCCGGCTTGACGTTGAGGCTGGTGGCCAGATCCTTGCCCATGGCGATATCAGCGCCAGTCAAGGAGCCATCCGCGCCCTTGTAGCTGAAGGGCTTGTAGTCGCCCGTCGTGCCGATCTTGATCACGCCTGCCTTCTGGATTTCCGCCAGCGCGCCGTCTTCGGCGAAGGCCATGCTTGCCGTCACATTCAGCGCCGCAAACATAGTCGCCAGGAAATACGATCTCTTCATTGTTCTCTCTTTCTTTGCATGCTCGAGCACGTCTGACGGACGCAAGAATCGTTCCGAACGGGATAGGGAATAAACCTGTCCCCACGCATCGCGACAATCTACCTGCTTCGCCTGCCTGATGCACCTCGCCGGCATTCATGAACTACAGACATAACTTCATGCCAGTTCCGCCGTCTAATCGGAATGAATGGCATCGCCTATTTTCTCTTCATCATAAAACCGAACGCTCACGACGGGTGGGCCAAGAGGAAATGCAATGAAGAAGCGTATACTCGGCAAAAGCGGGCTTGAAGTTTCGGCCATCGGCTTCGGCTGCATGGGCCTGAACTTCGGCTATGGTCATGCATTGGGCACGCAGGAAGGCGTCACGCTGATCCGCCAGGCGGTCGAGCGCGGCGTCACCTTCTTCGACACGGCAGAGATCTATGGTCCTTTCACCAACGAGGAGATGGTCGGAGAGGCGCTGGCGCCGGTCCGCGATCAGGTGGTGATCGCAACGAAATTCGGTTTCGCCATCGATCCAGAGACCAGGAAATCGTCTGGCACGAACAGCCGGCCGGAAAACATCCGCAAGGTGGCGGAAGCCTCGCTCAAGCGGCTGGGCGTCGAGGTCATCGATCTTCTCTACCAGCATCGCGTCGACCCCAACGTGCCGATCGAGGATGTGGCCGGTGCCGTCAAGGATCTGATCGCCGAGGGCAAGGTCAAGCATTTCGGCCTGTCCGAACCCGGCGCGCAGACGGTTCGCCGCGCGCATGCCGTGCAGCCGATCACGGCGCTGCAGAACGAATATTCGCTCTGGACGCGCGGCCCGGAAACCAACGGTATCCTTGAAGCCTGCGAGGAGCTGGGCATCGGCCTGGTCGCCTACAGCCCGCTCGGCAAGGGCTTCCTGACCGGTGCGATGGGCAAGGACACCAAGCTGAGCGAGAACGATTTCCGCAAGCTCCTGCCGCGTTTCACGCCGGAAGCGATGGAGAAGAACCAGGCCCTGATCGACCTGCTCAAGAGCATCGCCGACGCGAAGAGCGCGACGACCGCCCAGATCGCCCTTGCCTGGCTCCTGGCACAGAAGCCATGGATTGTGCCGATCCCCGGCACCACCAAGCTGCACCGGTTGGAAGAAAACCTCGCCGCCGCCGACATCGAACTGACGCCGGATGATCTGGCGCGGATTCAGAGCGCAGCCGCCGAGATCGGCGTCGAGGGTGAGCGCTATCCCGAGCATCTGCTGAAGACCGTCGGTCTCTGAGAATCCGGGAATTCCTATTGTGATCCGAGCCCGTGCGCCCGCCGCGCGGGCTCCATCCTTTTCAAGATTGGAGAATAGTCATGTCCCAGAATATCGATGGCAAGGTCATCGTCATCACCGGCGCTAGCAGCGGTCTCGGCGAGGCGACTGCACGGCATTTGGCAGCCGAGGGCGCCAAGCTCATCCTCGGCGCGCGCCGGCTCGACAGGCTGCAGGCGCTTGCCGGGGAGCTGAACCTGCCCCCCGAAGCTGCCGTCCAGACAGATGTCGCCGACTGCGAGCAGGTCAAGCGCCTCGTCGATGCGGCGGTCGCCGCGCATGGTCGGGTCGACGTCATCATCAACAATGCCGGCCTGATGCCGCATTCGCCGCTTGAGCGCGGCAAGGTGGACGATTGGGACCGGATGATCGACGTCAACCTCAAGGGCGTGCTTTACGGTATCGCTGCGGCACTCCCATACATGAAGGCACAGAAGAGCGGACACATCATCAACGTGTCCTCGGTCGCGGGCCATAAGGTTCGCCCCGGCAGCGCCGTCTATGCCGCCACCAAGGCAGCGGTACGCATGCTGTCCGAAGGACTGCGCCAGGAGGTGAAGCCCTACAATATCCGCACCACGATCATCTCGCCGGGCGCTGTCCAGTCGGAACTGCCGCAAAGCATCACCGAGGCCGACGTCGCCAAAGGTATCCAGGATTTCTACGAGAACTACGCCATTCCGGCCGAAAGCTTCGCGCGCATGGTCGCTTTCGCCATCAGCCAGCCAGACGAGGTCGACGTCAACGAAATCCTTTTCCGCCCGACGGCACAGGAGGTCTGATGCCGAACCAGGCGAATGCCAGCCGGAAAATCGATGCGGCACCCGCCGAGACCGGCGTCACGACGCCATCCAGGGCGGCAAGCCACGGATGGCGCGTGCTCGCGGTCCTGAGTGCGCTGATGGGCTTCGCATCGATCTCGACGGATCTCTATCTCCCGGCCATGCCGGCGATGGGCCGGGATCTCGGCACCGACACGGGCGCTATCGAGTTGACGATCTCCGGTTTCCTCATCGGCTTCAGCCTCGGACAGCTTCTCTGGGGGCCGGTCGGCGACCGTTACGGCCGCCGCCTGCCGGTGGCGATCGGGCTCGTCCTGTTCGTCATCGGTTCGGCTGGTTGCGCCATGGCCGGCAGCGCCTCGTCGATGATCTGCTGGCGTATCGTTCAGGCGGTCGGAGCTTGCGCCGGCGTCGTGTTGTCGCGTGCGATGGTGCGCGATCTCTACGAAGGTAGCCGTGCGGCGCAGATGCTGTCGACGTTGATGACCGTGATGGCGATCGCCCCGCTGCTGGGGCCGGTCTTGGGGGGACAGATCCTCGCGTTCGCCGGATGGCGGGCGATCTTCTGGACACTGGTGGGCGTCGGGCTGCTGACCCTTGCGGCGCTGTTCACGCTGCCGGAGACCTTGCCGGTCGAGCGGCGAAACCTACAGCCGCTCGGGCGCGCGATCATCGGATATGGCACGCTTCTGCGTCATCGCCGCCTGCTCGGTTATGCGGGCGCCGGCGGCTTCCTCTATGGCGGCGTCTACGCCTATATTGCCGGCACACCCTTCGCCTATATTACCTATCACCATGTACCGGCCGGGCTCTACGGTCTGCTGTTTGCCATCGGCATTGTCGGGATCATGATCGCCAATATCGCGAATTCACGTCTGGTATCCCGCTTCGGCGGCGACCGCCTGCTGGTCCGTGGCAGCGCCGCCGCCGCGCTTTCCGGCGTCGTGCTTGCCGTGGCGGCCTGGACGAACTGGGGTGGGTTGTGGGGCCTGGTCGTACCGCTCTTCCTGTTCGTTTCCGCAACCGGCTTCATCGTTGCCAACTCGATTGCCGGGGCACTCTCGGATTTTCCCGAGCGTGCCGGCACCGTGTCCGCTCTGGTCGGCGCTCTCCACTACGGCAGCGGCATCTTTGGCTCGGCCCTGGTCGGCACTTTTGCCGATGGTACGCCCTGGCCGATGGGCTGGGTGATCGCCCTTGCCGGGATCGGAAGCTTTGTTTGTGCACGGTCGCTTGCCTCAAGCGGGAAGGTCTGATCGGCGCCAATCCGCATCGCTTTTGTCGCGATCAAGCGGATACAAAAAATCAGCCGCGGGCGCTACTGCACCCGCGGCTGATCTCATTCATGCTTTGTCGAATTGTGCCGTCAGCCGCCATACTCCCCGTCGGTGACCTTCTCCATCCAGTCGACGGCCTTGCCATCCAGCATTTCGACGATGGCGACATGCGACATCGCACAATCGGGTGCGGCGCCGTGCCAGTGCTTTTCGCCGGGCTCGAACCAGACGATATCGCCGGGGCGGATCTCCTCGACCGGTCCGCCTTCCCGCTGAACCCGGCCGAGGCCGGACACCACCAGCAGCGTCTGGCCAAGTGGATGCGTGTGCCATGCGGTTCGTGCGCCCGGCTCGAAGGTGACGGTTCCTCCGCTCAGATTGCCGCTGCCGCTGAATGATGCGTCGACGCGCACCGTCCCGGTGAAATAATCATCGGGTCCTTTTCGCGAGGGCTGCGCGCCGCTGTGTTTGATCTGCATTTTCAGTCTCCTTGCAGAGAGGTCGCCAGCCTCCAAAAATCGCAAAGCTAATCTAGTCGTGGGACATTCCGACCATTAGCCGCTATAAGTCGCATGTAGTCATGTCTGGAGTTCATGAATGCGACGCGAGGAACTGGTCGATCTCAATGCTTTTCTGATTGTAGCCGAGGAGCGGAGCTTTACCCGTGCCGCCGCCAAGCTCGGCACCTCCCAATCGGCATTGAGCCATACCATCCGGCGGCTGGAAACGCGGGTCGGTGTGCGCCTGTTGACGCGCACCACCCGAAGCCTCGCGCCGACCGAGGCAGGGGAGCGGCTGCTTGCCACGCTGAGGCCCGCACTCGACAGCATCGGCGCCGAGCTCTCCTCGCTCGGTGAATTGCGCGAGAAGCCGGCCGGCACGATCCGTATCACCACCTCCGAACATGCGGCCAACACGGTCCTATGGCCGGCACTCGAGAAGTTCCTGCCGGACTATCCGGATATCCATGTCGAGCTGAGCATCGATTCCGGGCTCACCGATATCGTCACGGAACGCTTCGATGCCGGGGTTCGGCTCGGCGAGGCGCTCGCCAAGGATATGATCGCAACACGTATCAGTCCCGATGTCCGCATGATCGTGGTCGGCGCGCCCGCCTATTTCGAGCAGAGAAAAATCCCGCTTGTGCCGCAGGATTTGGCCGAACATCGATGCATCAACCTACGCCTGCGCAGTGCTGGCGGTCTTTACGCATGGGAATTGGAGAAGGACGGACGCGAGGTGCGGGTGCGTGTCGATGGACAGCTCGTCTTCAACAACAGCAACATGATTGCCCGCGCCGCCGTCGCCGGCTTCGGTCTGGCCTTCGTCATGGAGGATCATGTCAGAGAGCATCTTGCCGACGGCAGATTGGTGCGTGTGCTGGAGGATTGGTGCCCGCCCTTTCCCGGCTATCATCTCTATTACCCGAGCCGGCGCCAGCCCTCGGCCGCCTTCGCATTGCTGGTGGACGCATTGCGTTATCGGGATCGAGGGCAGGCTTGATCCGGACGTTTCTTCTCCGGCTCAGCTTCCGCGTTCTTCGAACACTTTCCTGACAACCGGTGCCGCCGACATCGCGTTCGGCCAACCCGAATAGAAGGCCAGATGCGTGATCACGCCGGAAATTTCCTGCTTCGTCAGACCATTGTTCATGCCGATATTGGTGTGACCCGTGAGCTGGGCGACGCGGCCGGTGGCGACCAGGGCGCTGATCGTCACAAGGCTGCGGTCACGCGGCGCCAGCGCCGGGCGTAGCCACAGGTCCTTGAACAGGACGTCGGTCGTGTATCCGGCCAAATCCTTGAAGTCCGGCCCCAGTGCTTGATCGACCATGGCGACTCGCCGCGCTTCGGCTTCTTCGTTCAAGGGAAGGGTGGCATCCTGGGCCGGCGGAAGCTGATCGGTGCCGATGCCATGGCTCTGGAAGAGGTCCTTGGCGACCTTGAGTGCCGACATCGCATTGGGCCAACCGGTATAGAAGGCGAGATGGGTGATGGTCTCGGAAATCTCGGCCGGCTTCACGCCGTTACGCAAGGCCAAATCTATATATTGCGGCAGCTCGCCCGACTGGCCGGTGGCGATGAGTGCGGCCACCGTGACGAGGCTCCGGTCGCGCGGGTTGAGGTCCGTGCGCTTCCACAGATCGGCGGCAAGCCGGTCTTCGGCATAATGTTCCAGGGCGGGAGAGACGGCTTTCATCCCCTCGATCGATGTCGTCGGCATGTCGAACCTATTCGTTGATTGTTCTGATTGAGCCAAGGCCAGTGCAGGCAGTCCAATGATGACGGCGGTGGCGATAAGATGCTTCATCGACAAGTCCTTTCGTTGGGTGTCCGGATTTCCTGCTCCGTCCGTTCCGCCGAGCAGTATAACGCGTGCCCGATCCCGCGATTACATCGCCCGGACCGCATGGGCTTATGCGACCAGTTCATGAGTGGGCTTGTTGTTGGAGAAAGGACAGGCAGCGGAAGCTTTCCGCCGCCTGTCCGAAGGGCCGGTCAGCTCATTTCGGGCAGGTCGTGGATGAGCTTGTCGAGGGTCATGGGATAATGACGCACCCTGACGCCGGTTGCATTGTAGATGGCGTTGGCGATGGCAGCGGCGACGCCGCACAGGCCGAGTTCGCCGACGCCCTTGGCCTTCATCGGCGATGACATCGGGTCGGTCTCGTCGAGGAAGATGACGTCCTGATGCGGGATATCGGCATGGACAGGCACTTCGTAGCCGGCGAGATCATGGTTGACGAAGAAGCCTCTCGTGGTGTCGACGGCGAGTTCTTCCGTCAGCGCCCCGCCGACGCCCATCGTCATCGCACCGATCACCTGGCTGCGCGCCGTGATCGGATTGAGAATGCGTCCCGCCGCGCAGACGGCCAGCATGCGCCGGACGCGTGTCTCGCCGGTCGCCATGTCGACGCCGACCTCGACGAAGTGGGCGCCGAAGGTCGATTGCTGGTGTGTCTTGTCGAGATCGCCGTATTCGATGCTATCCTCGCCGACCAGCCCGTCGCCGGCGGCCTCGCTGAGCGGAACGGATCGGTTGCCCGAGCGGACCTGCTCGTCGGCAAAGACGATATCGGCCGAATTGAAGCCCAGCTTCTGGGCCACGACCTCGCGCAGCTTCACGCATGCCGCATAGACGCCCGAGGTGGAGTTGTTGGCGCCCCATTGCCCGCCGGAACCGGCCGAGATAGGGAAGGAGGAGTCTCCCAGCCGGACCTCGACCTTGTGCATGGGTAGCCCCATCATCTCGGCGGCCGTCTGGGCGATGATGGTGTAGGTTCCGGTGCCGATGTCGGTCATGTCGGTTTCGATGGTGACGACGCCGCGTTTATCGAGCCGGACGCGCGCGCCTGACTTCATCAGCAGGTTGTTGCGGAAACCGACGGCGACGCCCATTCCCATGAGCCAGCGCCCGTCGCGACGGCTGCCGGGCCTGGCATTGCGGTCGTTCCATCCGAAGCGGTCGGCCCCGGTTTGCAGGCATTCGATAAGCCGACGTTGCGAGAAGGGACGCTCCGGGTTTTCCGGATCGACCTGCGTGTCGTTGAGGATGCGGAACTGGACCGGATCGAGGCCGAGCTTTTCCGCCATCTCGTCCATGGCGATTTCAAGCGCCATCAGGCCCGGTGCCTCGCCCGGCGCGCGCATGGCGTTGCCTTCCGGAAGGTTGAGAATGGAAAGGCGCGTCGCCGTCATCCGGTTGGCTCCGGCATAGAGCAGCCGCGTCTGCTGCACGGCGTTCTCAGGCCCGCCACCCTCCAGATTGGCGGACCAGCCTTCATGCCCGATCGCGTTGATCTTGCCGTCCGGCGTTGCGCCGATCCGGATCCTCTGGATGGTTGCCGGCCGATGCGTGGTGTTGTTGAACATGAACGGCCGCGTCAGGGCCACCTTGACCGGACGGCGGGCGGCACGCGCGCCGAGTGCGGCAAGGATAGCATCCGTACGGACGAACAGCTTGCCGCCGAAGCCGCCGCCGATGAAGGGCGAGATCAGGCGAACCTTTTCTGGCGCAATGCCGAGCGTTGTCGCTACGTCGCCCTTGCTCCAGTTGATCATCTGGTTCGAGGTCCATAGCGTCAGATCATCGCCGTTCCATGCCGCGATCGACGCATGCGGTTCCATCATCGCATGCGCGTGGTCCGGTGTGGTGTAGGTTTCGTCCAGCTTGACAGGGGCGGCCGCGAAGGCGCCGGCGAAATCGCCGACGGCGGTATCGGGCGTGCCCCGGTCCGGTGTCCCCGCCGTGTCCTTTGCCCCGGCAAGCAGGTAGGAGGCATTTTCGGCGGCGTAGCCTATGCGGACGAGCTGTGCCGCCGCACGAGCCTGTTCGAAGGTCTCGGCGACGACGAGGGCAACGGCCTGATGGTAATGTTCGATATCAGGGCCGCCCAGCAATTTGGCGGTGTTGAAACGGCCCTTGCCGAGCTTGCCGGCATTGGCCGCCGTCACGATGGCGATGACGCCGGGTGCCGCACGTGCTTCGGCGAGATCGTAGAACGTGATCCGCCCCTTGGCGATGGATGAGCCGACGACATAGCCATAGGCCTGGTTGGGCACGACGTCGTGCTGTTCATAGGCGTAGCGGGCGGTGCCCGTCGTTTTCAGCTGGCCGTCGATGCGCTCGATCGGCTGGCCGACGACCTTGAGCTGGTCGATCGGATTCGTGGTGGCTGGTGTGTCGAATCTCATCTCTTATCCCCTTGCTTCGGCAAGAACAGCGCCGAGCGTGCGCTCGACCAGCGTGACCTTGAAGGCATTCTGTTCGGTGGGGTGTGCGCCCGCGAGCAGCGTATCCGTGACCGCTCTTGCGCCCTTCGGAAGATCGACTTCCGCGGCCTCCACGCGCCAGGGCTTGTGCGCAATGCCGCCGACGGCGACACGGCCGGTTCCACCCGGCTGTACGATCGCCCCGATCGAGACCAGCGCAAAGGCATAGGAGGCGCGGTCACGGACCTTGCGGTAGATGTGTTTGCCGCCGATCGGCTTGGGGAGTGTCACGGCGGTGATCAGTTCGCCGGGTTCAAGCACCGTCTCGACATGCGGGGTGTCTCCCGGCAGGCGATGGAAATCGGCGATCGGGATGCGGCGTGTGGCGCCATCGGGCCGCACGGTTTCCACAGTCGCGTCCAGCGCGCGCATGGCAATCGCCATGTCGCTCGGATGCGTGGCGATGCAGGCGTCGCTGACGCCGATCACCGCATGCTGGCGACTGAAGCCGCCAAGGGCCGCGCAGCCGCTGCCGGGCTGGCGTTTGTTACACGGCTGGTTGGTGTCGTAAAAATAGGGACAGCGCGTGCGCTGAAGCAGGTTGCCCGCGGTCGTCGCCTTGTTGCGCAATTGGCCGGAGGCGCCAGCAAGCAGGGCGCGCGACAGGAGGCCGTAGTCGCGGCGGACGCGTTCGTCGGACGCCAGATCCGTGTTGCGCACCAGCGCACCGATGCGAAGCCCGCCCTCAGGCGTTACCTCGATCTTGTCGAGCGCCAGGCCGTTGACGTCGATCAGGTGCGTCGGCGTCTCGATCTGCAATTTCATCAGATCGAGCAGGTTGGTGCCGCCGGCGATGAATTTGGCACCTCTGGTACCTGCCGCGGCCTTTGCGGCTGCCTCCACCGAGGAGGCGCGTTCGTAGCTGAAGGATTTCATGCTTGTCTCCCCGCAACTTCGCTAATGGCATCGAGAATGTTGGAATAGGCACCGCACCGACAGATATTGCCGCTCATGCGCTCGCGGATCTCGTCGGGGCTCACCCTGGCCTCGACGGTCAGGTCGCCGCTGACATGGCTCGGCGCATTGGCCTTAATCTCTTCGAGCACCGCGACGGCCGAACAGATCTGGCCGGGTGTGCAGTAACCGCACTGGAAGCCGTCATGCTTGACGAAGGCTGCCTGCATCGGATGGAGGTCGCCGGGTCTGCCCAGCCCCTCGATGGTGGTGATGGTGTCGCCCTCGTGCATGACGGCAAGCGTCAGGCAGGAGTTGATGCGCCGGCCATCGACAATGACGGTGCAGGCGCCGCACTGGCCATGGTCGCAGCCTTTCTTGGTGCCGGTGAGGTGCAGATGTTCCCGCAGGGCGTCCAGCAGGCTGGTGCGTGTGTCGATATCGAGGTCGCGAACCTCGCCGTTCACGGTGAAGGAGACCTTGGAGGAGAAGGGCGTTTCGGGCTCGGCGGTCTGGGCGCTGGCCATGGGCGGTGCGGCTGTGACCGCCACGGACGCGGCAGTTGCCACCAGCAGGTCGCGTCGGGAGATTTCCAGGTCGACAGGATTGTGCATATCAAGCTCCATGTCATGATGAGGTGAAGCGCATAAAGCGCGGCTCATGCGGCAAACGCTGTTGCAACAGCTTCGACACTTGTTGGGTGCAGCCGCTCGGCCCAGGGGACCCGAACGGACTACTTACCCAACTTAAGAGGTAGGGTGCGACAGGCCCGCGGATTAGGGATCGATTTTCGATAAGGCCTATGAACTGAGTTCATGAATGGACGGCACGTCGAAAAATTGGCCCGTACGGGAAAAATTGAGAGGGAGATGTCGAAATCGGGTGGGGCCGAACGTCATTAGATCATAGTCGGTACGGCGGCTGCCGAGCCGAGGGTTGATCTCGTGGACAGGGGAGTTGAGCGGATGAGCATTTCTTATCGTTGGGTGATCGTGGGCGCCGGTGCGCTGATGACCTGTGTGGCACTTGGCGCGATGTTTTCTCTGGCGATTTTCCAGGTGCCGATCGTGGCCACCACGAATTGGTCGCATGCCGGCATCGCGAGCGCCATGACCCTCAATTTCCTGGTGATGGGGCTGGGCGGTTTCATGTGGGGAGCTGCGAGCGACCGCTTCGGGCCGCGTATCGTCGTCTTGATCGGAGCGGTGCTGCTGGGGCTGGCGCTCGTGCTTGCGAGCCGGGCGACATCGCTCCTGCAGTTTCAATTGACCTACGGCATTCTCGTCGGGCTGGCCGCCAGCGCCTTCTTTGCGCCGATGATCGCGACCACGACGGCATGGTTCGATGAAAACCGCGGCCTCGCCGTGTCGCTTGTCTCCGCCGGCATGGGTGTCGCGCCGATGACGGTCTCGCCCTTCGCTCGCTGGCTGATCTCGGCCTATGACTGGCAGACGGCGATGATGCTGATCGGCATACTTGCCTGGGTCTTGCTGGTGCCGGCGGCGCTTCTGGTGCGGCGCCCGCCCGTGGCAGCGGACGATCAATCCGCCGATTTGGCCGCCGAAGGCCCAAGTGTGCCGCTCGGACAGATATTCCGCTCACCGCAGTTCCTCGTTCTCGGCGGCACCTTCTTTGCCTGCTGTGCCGCCCATTCGGGGCCGATCTTCCATATGGTGAGCTACGCGACGATCTGCGGCGTCGCGCCGATGGCGGCGGTCAGCATCTACAGCGTCGAGGGGCTGGCGGGGCTCGGAGGCCGGCTTCTTTATGGCTCGCTCGCCGACCGCATCGGCGTCAAGCCGGTCCTGGTTGCGGGGCTGTTGGTGCAGGCCCTGGCGCTCGCGACCTATCTGCTGGTCAGTCAGCTCGGCGAATTCTATGCGCTCGCCGTCATCTTCGGCAGCGCCTATGGCGGGGTCATGCCGCTTTATGCGGTGCTGGCACGCGAATATTTCGGGCCTCGCGTCATCGGCACCGTCTTCGGCGCGGCGACGATGCTGTCGAGCATCGGTATGGCGTTCGGCCCGCTGGCCGGCGGCTGGATCTTCGATACGTTCGGGAATTATTCCTGGCTGTTCATCGGGTCGTCCATGGTTGGGCTTGGGGCCGTGGCCATCGCGCTCGCCTTTCCGCCAATGCAGCGCCTCAGGTTTCGGCCGGCCTGATCGCGGATAAAAAAAGTGGGAGGAGGGACGCCAGGGCGGCCCTTCTGCCGCTTCGCTATTGCAGGTAGGACGAGTCAAAATCAGCCAACCGCTCCAGTCTTTTGGAGTCGAGGAGCTCGACCCATCCTTCATGAAATCTCATCGCGTTCAGCTCGCGTAATTGCCTGAGAACGCGATTGAAATGAACTGCGGTCAAACCCAGTGCGTCGGCGATCAGCGATTGGGTTAGGGGACATTGATATGCCGTCTTCGTGCCTAGGCCGACGAGGTTCAATCGCGAGCTCAGCTCAAGGAAAAAATGGGCCACCCTGTCGATGGGTCGCCGCCGGCCGACGTCAACCAGATGCTGGACGAGAATGGCTTCGTCCCGCAACGTGGACCAGAGTATCGACATGGCGAGGTGGCCGTTGCCGTGAAGTGCTTCGGCCAGCTCTTGGATATTTATCTCTCCGACCTCGACGCGCGTTATGGCGCAAAGGCTGTCATCGCAATTGGGAAGCAGAATTCGTCGGATGCCTATGAGGTCGCCGGGGACATGGAAGTTGATGACCTGCCGCATTCCATTGCGCATCAGCTTGTAGGAGCAGGCCCAGCCCGCACAGAGGATATATGCACTTTGGAGAGATTGCCCCTCATGGGTGATGTCACTTCCTTTCGCAAAGACGCGCTTGCGGATTTCGAGCGAGGCGAGAGCCATCTTGTCCTCAGGCAAGAGGACGACATGCGTCTCAAGTTTACGCGCGATCGGGCTTGTCAGGAGAAGAGGAGATTTCGGTTTGGCCCCGAGCAGAGAGAGATCATGTGGCATGGAAGATGCCTTTTAGGTTCGCGATTGATCGAGATCGATGCACACACCCTTCGACGACATATTGTACAGAAGCACTCCGCTCACAAGTTTAGCCGGATTAACAAATGGTAAGGGAAGCAGGAATCCTTACATCCTCAATGGCGTTGATTCAACAATATTTATAAGGGGTTATAGATCAATTCGCCTCTTTCACACTATCTCGCCGATTGCGCACTTCTTAGTGAAACAGACGTGATCGGACATATTGATTGAGATCATATCGAGGTCACCCGAAACGGGTCATGACTGAGGCGTGCGGGAGTTTCTACAAACCGGCACATTTTTGGAAACATGGAACCATGCCGGTTCAAGAAGACCGGCAACAGCTCCTAATGGAGATTGAGATGTTCAAAACGCCCAAACCAACAATCGTATTCGCTCTCTTGGGAACGACCTTCGCGACTCTTACGGTTTCAACGGTTCCCGTCTTTGCCGCGACCACCTGCGCGGGAGACCTTCGGCTCACCAGAACGGAATTGGACGGACCCCCGGCCAGTGTCCAAAAGGCTGAAGCCATGGGGCTCTATTCCTCGGCGATCAACGCGCGCTCCAATGGCCAGGACAGGCAATGCGTGGGAGATCTGAATAAGGCCTCTGCGGCGCTTGCCTCTGCTGCCCCCAACTGGGTCTGGACTGATGCCGGCAGCGTTGGGGTGGATCCGGCATCCACCTCAAGTGAGGGGCATCACCAAGGCGGACACGACCACGGCCATAGGGCTCACTAGGTTCATATCGTGAAATGCGCGCAAACCCATTGGACTGAACCTGTGACGCGAGTTGCCGAAATGCCGATTGGCCACTGGTTTGAAATTGGTGTTTACTGATCATGTCGGCCAGTTCGATGCCATCCAGTGTTGTTGATACAGACTGGATGGCATCGAAGCCCTTGCAGGCCATCAAGAACGAATATTTCACAACTCATCTGTTCAGCGTTGCATGGTCAACGGCGACGCTGCGTTCGGCCATAAACCTGGCCATGCCACCAGATCCCCCATTGTGATCGCTACCCTGTTGACATCACGATGTAGCTTGAACCCCGCTTCGGGGTAATCCTGTCGTCTTTTGGCACCTTACACACAATTTTAGACGGCGGAGCCTAGTTGCAGCCATTGCATTTTTCAATTTTTAGCCAACACTTCCCCTGCATCGGATGCATGACCTCTCGGGGAGGAAATCTGGAGGGCATCCATCGGCGCTGGTTTCCCGCGCCAGAAAGGCCGGGAGACCCACGCGCAATATGAGTGTTTGGGGGGCCATGACGCGGGCACTGCCCGTCATGTCCTAGGTGCAACTGGGAGGAATAAGGAATGGCAGTCACATCTGTGGATCAGACTTCTGGTCGAGGCATGACCAGGGAAGAGAAGAAGGTGATCTTCGCATCTTCGCTCGGAACTGTTTTCGAATGGTATGACTTCTATCTCTATGGTTCCCTGGCCGTCTTCATCGGCGCGACCTTTTTCAGCGACTATCCGGAAGCGACCCGCAATATTTTCGCATTGCTTGCTTTTGCGGCAGGCTTCCTGGTTCGGCCGTTCGGTGCGCTGGTCTTCGGACGGATCGGCGATCTCGTCGGTCGCAAATATACGTTCCTCGTCACCATCCTGATCATGGGCCTGTCAACCTTCCTGGTTGGTATCCTGCCCGGCTCGGCCAGCTGGGGCTTCGCCGCCCCGGTCATCCTGATTGCGCTGCGCATGTTGCAGGGCCTGGCGCTTGGCGGCGAATATGGTGGTGCGGCGACCTATGTCGCCGAGCATGCGCCCAACGACCGGCGCGGTTTTTACACGTCCTGGATCCAGACGACGGCAACGCTCGGTCTGTTCCTGTCGCTGATCGTCATCCTGGTGGTACAGAACTGGCTCGGCAAGGAAGCCTTTGCTGCCTGGGGATGGCGTATTCCCTTCATCCTGTCCTTCGTTCTCCTCGGCATCTCCGTCTGGATCCGGCTATCGCTCAGTGAATCCCCGGCTTTCAAGAAGATGAAGGAAGAGGGCAAGGGCTCCAAGGCGCCGCTATCGGAAGCCTTCGGACAATGGAAGAACGCCCGGATCGCGCTGCTCGCGCTTCTCGGTCTCACCGCCGGTCAGGCTGTCGTCTGGTATGCGGGCCAGTTCTATTCGCTGTTCTTTCTGCAGAACGTGCTGAAGGTCGACGGTCAGTCGGTCAATATCATGATCGCCATCGCGCTGCTGATCGGCAGCGGTTTCTTCGTGTTTTTCGGCTGGCTCTCCGACAAGATCGGCCGCAAGCCGATCATCATGGCGGGGCTCGCGCTTGCGATCCTCACCTATTTCCCACTGTTCAAGGCATTGACCCATGCGGCCAATCCGGCGCTTGCCCAGGCAGAGCAAACCGTCCGCGCCACCGTGATGGCGGCACCTGGCGATTGCACCTTCCAGTTCAACCCGGTCGGTACGGCGAAGTTCAACAACTCCTGCGATATTGCCACCTCGTTCCTGTCGAAGAGCTCGGTGCCCTACGCAGTCGTCGATGGTCCCGCCGGCCAGCTGGCGACGGTCAAGGTCGGTGACACCACGGTAATCTCCTATGATGCGGTCGCCGCCGGCGCAAATGCCGCGGCAAAGAGTGCAGCCTTCACGCATGACCTGAACCTTGCCCTGCAGAAGGCCGGCTTCCCGCTGGCACGCGATCCGGCCAAGGTGCCGGATGCCAAGCTGGATGGCTTCATCGCCGCAAACCCCGAGCTCAGCCTGAACGCGGCAACGGTCCGGGCAGGAGACAAGACGGTTACTCCGGTTGCCGATCTGATCAAGGCGAAGCTGCTCACGGCGGAACAGGCCGCCGGGGCAACCGACATGCCGGTCTATACGGTGCCAAACGGCGGCGCCTTCAAGATGGTTGCCGATCCTGCCGCGATCAACTGGCCGCTGACCATCGCCATTCTGACCATTCTCGTCATTTACGTGACAATGGTCTATGGCCCGATTGCCGCGATCCTGGTTGAGATGTTCCCGACCCGCATCCGCTATACCGGCATGTCCTTGCCTTATCATATCGGCAATGGCTGGTTCGGCGGTCTGCTGCCGGCAACGGTCTTTGCGATGAGTGCCGCCAAGGGCGATATTTACTACGGCCTCTGGTATCCGATCGCGATTGCTGCGATGACACTGGTCATCGGTCTTATCTTCATTCGTGACACCAAGGGCGTCGATCTCAACGCCATCAAGTAATGACGGACGGAAAGCCTGGCGCGAGCGATCGCGCCAGGCTTTTTCTTGGGGTATTTCGATTTCCTGACGGCGCAGTATGGAACCGACCGCCGCCGGCACGGTTGCTTCGTCACATTTCGAAATAACATTTCCCATAAATTGCACTGGTCAGAAACATTCAGACACAATTAGGGGCTAGCTATCATTTTGTTGTTCGGAGCAGGAGCCTCTGAAACGACACGGTTCACCCATGGCCGGTGCCGGTCGATATCAATTTTGTCGCGGAGCCTCATCTTCAATGCCTTTCCCGTATTTCTGGCGGCAAAAACAGCTAAAGCATGTCGTGGTGACGACCTTTCATGAAAAGGGGTATCGCGACTATGGTAAGAAGTGCATCGAGACATTTCTCCAATATTGGCCCAAGGACATCTCGCTTGTGGTCTATGCAGAGAATGTGCACGTCGAGGAGAAGGATGACCGGCTCCAGGTTTTCGACCACAATGAGAGCCTGCCGCGTTTGCTCGAGTTCCGGAAAGACTTCGCGGAAAATCCGCTAGCCAACGGAATACGTCTGTCTACGAATAGCCTGGAACGTGATTTCCGGTGGGATGCCGTTCGCTTTTCCAACAAGGTCTTTGCCGTTACCGATGCGATCCAGCGATACCGAAGCGAGGCGGATCAGTTGATATGGCTCGATGCCGATACGGTCACGCACAGCGAAATTCCGCGCAGCCTGATCGATAGAATTGCCCCGCGGGGCAATCAGCTCGCCGCCTATCTGAACCGTAAAATATATCCGGAATGTGGATGGGTCGGATACAATCTCCGCCACCGCGAAATATTGACCTTCGTCGAGCGCTTCGAAAGCACCTATTCGTCCGGCTATTTCCTGGCGCTGAAGGAAAGCCACGACAGTTTTGTCTTCTGGAAAATCGTCCAGCAGATGCAGCAGGATAAAGAGGCAAGCTTCAAGTTTCTGGGCTCGAACCGGACCAAGTCCCACGTTTTCATCAACAGCGTCCTTGGAGGTTACATGGATCACCTCAAGGGCGACAGGAAAGCTGCGGGGAAAAGCCGCAAAAGCGATCTGTCCTGGCGCCGGCGCGAGGCGTGGTGGAGCTGATCGAACGCGATACGGCTCAAGTCTAAATTTGTTTTTCCGCCACGCATCGCATGAGAGATTTCGTGGGTAAGGAATAATTTACCCACGATCCGATGCCTGCAACGCGAGTTAATCGTCAGACATAGGCGGCCCGAGCGCCGAAATCCGTATTCTCGTCGAAATTCGTCGTGCCGATGCGGTCGCTTTCGCCAGACAGCGGCGATTGCGCATTGTTCTGCGACGAGCTGGAACCAGAGGCTGTGCTGGACTTTGCGGTTTGGCCGGCGGCACTCGACTGGCTGCTCGAGGATTTCTGCAGCTTGGCCAGTTTGGCCTCGAGGGCGGTCAGATCCTTTTGGAGCGTGGCTGCTTCGTCGGGGTCCTTCGTGCTGGCGAGTTCTGCCTTCTTTGCCGCGATTTCGACCTGTAACTTCGCGGCGTCGTCTGAAGTCGACGAGCTCGATGATGTAGTGGTGGACGATGTGCCAAACAGGGATGAGGCCGTGGAGGAGGATATTGCGGTAACCATTTTTGACGTTGCCCATTGTTGTGTCGTGCGGATGTACAATTGTGGCAGCGGCTAGATTAAGCGGACGTAAATGGCCCTTTGCGCACGACCCGGAGCCAATGGTAGAATGGCAGCATAATGATCCGGAAATGCGGGCGGCTTTATTATGGTTTCCGACGATAAAAGTCTATGAAATCATAATGATGAGGTTTCTGGTGGCGAAGCGCGCAATATCTCCCTTGGGAGAGGCGGTCTGCTCCTGGAAATGTCGCGACAAGAAATTCCTTGATAATACCTTTGTTCAGCAATCTTCGGAAATGTTTGCGGCGGGGTCCGGTGCCGATTTTCTGCGCAGGATTGCTGTTCCCGCCATGCCGTCAGCGTTTCGCCGGCAACACCCGCTGCCTGTCTGAGGCGAAGCAGCGGGTGTCATTGGCTATTTATTGGTCCGTCCCTGACGGGGCGGACCGGATGTCGCCGTACAAGGCTTCATAAGCCGCCGGCACTCGCGGTGCTGCGCAAGAGTTTGCAGAGACTGACGAGACCGGCATCGAAATTGCCCGAAGCCGTCACCTGACGACAGGCTATGAGCATGCGCCTCTGCTCGGCGCTGGACATGGTGCGGAACGCCGCAAGCGTGCTTCTGCTCGATCCGACACCCTGGCCGCTGCCCGATCCGGAGCCGCCAAGGCCGCCGTTTCCGCTGCCAACGCTACCGATGCCGCCGGATTCACCGGATCCGCCAGACCCTCCAGAGGATCCGCCTGACCCACCCGAGCCGCCGGAACCACCTGTTCCGCCGCCTCCAGTCCCGCCGCCACCGCTGCCGGAGCCGCCACCGATACCAACGCCGACACCCACACTCGCGCCGCCACCGCCGAGCGACACGCCGGCGCCGGCATTGATCCCGCCGGAACCGCCGACAGATGCGCCTACGCCGGCATTGACGCCGCTGGTGGTATTTGCCGACGCGCCGAGACCGGCGTTAACACCATTGGCGCCACCAACCGATACTCCCGCTCCGGCATTGACGCCACTGGTGGCATTTGCAGACGCACCGGCGCCGGCATTCACACCATTGCTGCCGCCGACGGATGCGCCCGCGCCCGCGTTGAGTCCGGTTGAATTCAAGCCAAGACCTGCTCCTGCCTTGATGCCGCCGACGGAAACGCCAAGGCCCACGCCAAGCCCGCGTCCGCTTGTGGATTGACTTCCTCCGTGATCTGTCCCGCCACCGGGCTCCGCATAGGCCGTCGAGGCCAATAGTAAGAATGCGGATGCGGCGACCGCTATCCGTGAAGATTGTATTCTCATGACTTCTCTCCGTTTCAGTTCAGGCCAGCAAAGCGGGCCAGTTTCTGATGCCGGAGCGCGCGCACCGTAGAGTTGGAATGAACGGGCGAGTTTAGTAAGCCTTTCCTCCCAAGACTAAATATTAGGATAGTCTTAATTTTTAACTCGGCAATAAGAATCTCGCGGATGGCTTGTAGAGTGCCTGCTGCGTTACAACGGCCAATGTCATGTCCGAGATCGTGCTTGCTCCCATCTTGCCTTCTGGCAGGTTGAGCAGGGATTGAGCTTGGTCGGATCGTGGCCCATCTTGGGATCGACGATCTGATTCAAAAAGGCATTGTAATGAGCGACAAACTGTTCTTGAAATTGCAGTCGATCGTGATGGAAAGCCCTGTACTTTCTCCACTCCTTCATAAGTGGGAAGCAATAGCTCTTCCGGACGCCTGGCTTGTTGCCGGTGCTGTTGCGCAAACGGTCTGGAACCACGCTTTCGGTTTGCCTCTCGCCCATGGCATCAATGATATCGATATTGTTTACTTCGACGATGCCGATCTCTCTGAAGAGGCGGAGACAGCGCATTCACTCCGGATCCGATCCCTCTTCTCTGATTTGCCTGTTTGGATAGATGTGAAGAACGAAGCCAGGGTACATTTGTGGTACGAGGCCAAGTTCGGATATGCGATCGATCCGTATAGATCGGTGACAGACGCGATCATGACATTCCCAACAACTGCGACTGCCGTGGGTCTTCGGCCCAGCAACGACGGCATGGCGCTCTGCGCACCCTATGGGCTTTCGGATCTGCTCGAAGCGATCGTTCGTCCGAACAAGAGACAGATCACACCCGAGATATACGCCGGGAAAGTCGATCGATGGGTGGCACTATGGCCAGGACTCACGATAATCGATTGGGACAGCGGAACGTCTGACAAAGCGACCTTGTTCACGTAGTCGGCAGGCAGGCTCTTTAGTGTCCGAATGCCGGCGCGAATTGCAGCGCTCCGTTCGGGATGGGACCTCGAAGAACGAGCCGCTGGATGTATTTCGTATCCAGATCCTGATAGGTCAGCCGCCCGTCGCTTTCGAAGCCCGCGCGGCTGTAGATGTCAGGATTGCCGATGAGGGCGCATCCGCTTGCGCCCATTTCGTCCAGAAGTTCCAGCCCCTTGGCAATAAGTGCCTTACCAATGCCTTGCCGTTGTCTCTCTGGCGCAACCGATATCGGGCCGAGCCCGAACCAACCATTATGCACGCCATCGATCGTTACCCGCGAAAACGCGACATGGCCCAGAATCTTGCCGTCTTCCTCGGCGATCAGCGAGATCGTCAGGTCGCCGGCCGCACGAAGCGCGCGCAGAATGTCCGCCTCGGTATCGTCGCTGAACGGCATCGGCTTGAACGCGGTCCATGTCAGATCATGGATCGCGTCTACATCCTCAGGCATCTCGTGTCGGATCAGCATCTGCATCAACCCTAAGCGCGTTCCGCCCAGATTTTCGCAAGTTCGACGATCGTCTTGACCGCCCGTTCCATGTCCTGCCGGCTTACCCATTCGAGCGGCGAGTGGAAGGCGTGGCCGCCGGCGAAGATATTGGCGCAGGGTAGGCCCATGAAGGACAGCCGCGAGCCGTCGGTGCCGCCGCGAATGCTGCCGCGCACGGGCGTCATGCCGGCGCGCCGGACGGCCTCCATGGCATAATCGACGATCTCCGGATGCCGGTCGAGGATAGTCTTCATGTTGCGGTATTGCTGCTTGATCTTGAAGGTGTAGGAGGAGCCGGGATAGCCCGCCATCACATCCTTGACGATCGACTCGAGCGTGACTTCCTTGGTTGCCAGCCCCTCGTCGTTGAAGTCGCGGATGATGAAGCCGAGGGATGCCTTTTCCATCGAGCCGGTCACGCCGGTTGGATGAATGAAACCGTCCCGGCCCGCCGTGGTTTCCGGCGCCGTATCCCTGGGCAGGCGGTCGATGATGGCACCGGCGATCTTGATGGCGTTTTCCATCTTGTCCTTGGCGAAACCGGGATGGATGGCCACCCCCTGGATAGCAATCTCGACGCCGTCGGCCGAGAAGGTCTCGTCCTCGACATGGCCGGCCGTTTCGCCATCCATGGTGTAGGCGAAAGCGGCGCCGAGCTTTGCCAGATCGACCTTGTCGACTCCGCGACCGATTTCCTCGTCGGTCGTGAACAGGAGCTTGATGGTTCCGTGCTTGATCTCGGGATTGTCGATGAGGAACTGCGCCGCCGTGATGATCTCGGCAAGGCCGGCCTTGTCGTCGGCGCCGAGCAAAGTTGTGCCGTCGGAGGTGATGATGTCGTTGCCGATCTGGTTGCCGAGCTCCGGATTGTCGCCGACACGGATGATCTGCTGCGGGTCGCCCGGAAGCTGGATGTCGCCGCCGCCGTAGTTGCGCAGGATCTGCGGCTTTACGTTCGTTCCCGTGAAGTCGGGCGCGGTGTCCATGTGTGAGCAGAAGCAGATGGTGGGGACCGGCTTGTCGACGTTGGACGGAATGGTCGCATAGACATAGCCGTGTTCGTCGAGATGCGCGTCAGTGAGACCTATCGCCAGCAAATCCTCCACCAGGACACGGCCGAGGTTCTTCTGCTTTTCGGTGGAGGGCTGTGTCGATGAGGTGGGATCGGATTGGGTGTCGATAACGACGTAGCGAAGGAAGCGGTCGGTGACGGTGTCGGTCATGAGCTCGGGTCCAATATGTGGGCGTCGGTTATCGACAGCTATAGCCTCCGACGGCGTCATCGTGAATCCCTTTTCGCTTTGGGACTGCGTTTTGTCTGCGTGGCAGGGCGGTCAAATTTCAATGCAAGCACCTACACCTGGCTCAGTTCGGCATAGGTGGCTGTTCCGGCTGCTTCCAGGTTGTTAGAAGCATGTCGATGAAGCGGTCGGCCGCCGGAGACAGGGTGGCACTCCTGCGCCGAACGATGCCGATCGTCCGGGTAACGACCGGATTGACGATCGGCCGGGTGACGAGAAACGGGTGGTCTTCCTGGGGCGTGGCGAGCCTTGGAAGCACGGAAATTCCCAATCCCGCCTCGACCAGTCCGAGCGAGGTATTCAAATGGGTGACCTCGTAGAACCAGCTTAGCTTCAGGTTTGCGCGGGCAAGTGCTGCATCGAGCAATGTGCGGTTGCCGCTGGAGCGATCGACCATGACGAGAGGGTGGCCTTCGAGCTGATCCCATTGAATTTCGTTAAAGGCGGCGAGCGGATGGTCCTTGCGCATGGCCAGTACGAACGGATCGTCGATCAATGGCTCGAATGCCAGATCGGGATCGGAGTTGCCCATCAGGTTGATGCCGAATTCGACCTCTCCGCGGGCGACGGCCTGGAGGCCCTCATTGGCGGTCAGATCTCGGATTCTGAGCCGGATGTGAGGATAGTCGCGGCCAAAGGTGCGAATGACGGTTGGGAGAAAGTAGAAGGCGGCGGTCGGCACGCAGGCCATGGTTATCAATCCGCGCCGCTGCGACCCGCTGTCCTTGATGGCAAACAGCGAGCCGTCGAATTCCTCCAGCATGCGCCGGACGAGAGGGATCATTTCCTGACCGGTGGCCGTCGGCGCAACATGCCGGGTGGTCCTGTCGAGCAGCGGCGCGCCGATCGATTGTTCCAGTTTCTGGATGCGGCGCGTCAAGGCCGGCTGCGAGATATGCAAGGCTTCCGCGGCGCGATGAAAGCTTTCGAGCTCGACCACGGCCTGGAATGCGCGAAGGTCCAAAATCTCACAATTGATGCTCATAATGAAATAATCCCTCCGAAAATTGCATTTCACAAATAATCCGCTATTGCGCATATTGCAACAAGTTGGTGGATTGATCCACTTCATGCAACTTGGAAGGTCGGTTATGAACGATTTGGTGCGGATTCCTTGCGTCTTGATGCGCGGCGGAACCTCGCGGGGGCCGTTCTTCCTGAGCGCGGACCTGCCGCCGGACGCCGCCAGCCGCGATGCGGCCTTGCTGTCGATCATGGGGTCGGGTCATCCGCTGCAAATCGATGGCATAGGGGGTGGAAATCCCGTCACCTCGAAGGTGGCGATCATCGGTCCGCCGAGCGTCGCGGGCGCCGATGTCGACTATCTGTTCGCTCAGGTTCGGACCGACCGGCAGATCGTCGACTACTCACCGAACTGCGGAAACATGTTGGCGGCCGTCGGGCCGTTCTCCATCGAGGCCGGTCTGGTGAAAGCCGGGACGGCCGAAACGCTCGTACGTATCCATAACGTCAACACCGGCAAGGTGATAGAGGCGAAAGTGCCGACCCGCAACGGCGAGGTGACCTATCTCGGCGATGCCTCGATTGACGGCGTGCCGGGACTTGCCGCACCGATCGCGCTCACCTTTCTCGATGCCGCGGGCGCCAAGACCGGCAAGTTGCTTCCGAGCGGCCATGCGTCGGATGTCATCGACGGCCTCAGGGTGACGATCATCGATTGCGCCATACCCATGGTGCTGATACGCGCCGCCGATCTCGGCGTGACCGGATATGAAGACGCCGCCACACTGTCCGGAAATACCGGGCTGATCGCGCGCATGTCGGCGATTCGCATTCAGGCCGGTGAGATCATGGGCATGGGCGATGTGTCCGACAAGGTCATTCCGAAGCCGGTCCTGATCGCGCCACCGCAGAAGGGCGGCACACTTGCGGTTCGTTACTTCATGCCGAATGATTGCCATCCCGCCCTTGCGACGACGGGTGCGGTCGGCATAGCAACTGCCGTTGTCACGCCGGGGACGATTGCGGCCGATCTTACCGGCGGCGCATCTCTTCCGACGACCGTGCGGCTCGAACATCCGGGCGGCCGTCTCGACGTAGAGCTGGAGACGCGCGCCGGCGCGACCATCGCCGGTCTCGTGCGAACCGCGCGTCGCCTTTTTGAGGGTTACGCATTTGCCAAGCCCGCCGACTTCGCCGAACACGCGGCTTAAACCATTACCAATCGATCCGGTGAGGACCGGATATTTAGGGAGGAAATTCCATGCGCAATTGTCTGCTTGCGGCAACCGCCGTCATGGCGCTTGCTACCGCCGCCCATGCCGAACCGGTTCGGATGAGCGTCGGCTCCTATAATCTCAACAACCTGCCGTTCCCCGTTGCCGAAAGCCTTGGCTTCTACAAGGAGGAGGGGCTGGAGGTGACCACGGAGAATTTCGCTCAAGGGGGCTCCAAGGTCCTTCAGGCCCTCGTCGCGGGTTCGACTGACGTTGCCGTCGGCTTTTACGATCACACGATCCAGATGCAATCGCAGGGCAAGCATGTCGTCGGCTTTGTTCAGCTCGCCCGCAATTCGGGACTGGTCCTTGTCGGAAAGAACGACAGTGATTTCGATCCGGCCAAACCGGCAACGATCAAGGGAAAGAGCATCGGCATCACGGCACCGGGCTCGTCGTCCGATTTCTTCATTCGTTACTATCTTCAGCAGCATGGACTGACCGAAAACGACATCTCGATCATCGGCGTCGGCTCCGGCGCGGCGGCGGTTGCGGCCTTGCAGCAGGGCAAGGTCGATCTCCTCGTCAATTACGATCCGGCGGCGACGATCGTTGTCGAGCGCGGCATCGGCAAGATCCTGATCGACGCGCGCAGCGATGAGGGCGCCAAGGCCGTCTATGGCGGTATCTATCCGACCTCGGTTCTCTATGCCAACCAGGCCTACATCGAAGCCCATCCAGAGGTTATCCAAAAGGTCACCAACGCCACGTTGAAGGCGCTGCACTGGATGAAAAATCACACGGCAGCCGAAATCGTCGAGCAGCTCCCGGACGATTTCGTCTCCGGCGACAAGGCGACCTACATCAAGGCGGTCGAGAACGCCAAGGCGATCTTCTCGAAGGACGGCCTGTTCGTCGCGCAAGATACCGAGATGCCGCTCGCCGTTCTGAAGAGCTTCAACGAGAGCGTTCATAAGGCGACTATCGATCTCAACGCTACCTACACGAACAAGTTCGTAGAGGCCGCAGCCCAGCGCGTCGCCAACTAGGAGGCCACCAATGTCAGTGACAGCAAGGAAAATTCAGGCTGTGCCCCAATCAAACCCGACACCCATGGTTTCCATCAGCGGCGTCACCATGGCGTTCGGATCGTTCGTGGCCGTCGAAAACGTCAACCTGACGGTCGGCGACGGAGAATTCCTCTCCATCGTCGGACCGACAGGCTGTGGCAAGTCCACCATCCTCAACGCGATCGCAGGCCTTTTGAAGCCTTCGGCAGGCGAGGTCTCGATCGACGGCGCCGCCGTCAAGGGCGTACAGAACAATATCGGTTATCTCTTTCAGCAAGACGCGCTCCTCCCCTGGAAGACGGCTTATGAGAATGTCGAGCTTGGGCTGAGGTTTCGTGGCGTGTCGGCCGGCGAACGGCGCGAAAAGGTCATGGAATGGCTTGAAAAGGTCGGTCTCAAGGGCTTTGAAGCCCGCTTTCCGCACCAGCTTTCCGGCGGGCAGCGCAAACGCGTGCAGATGGCGCAGGCCTTGATCACCGAGCCTAAGGTCATCCTCATGGACGAGCCGTTTTCGGCGCTGGACATCCATACCCGCCATCTCATGCAGAATGAGCTTCTCAAGCTGTGGCAGGAAGACCGCCGCGCCGTGGTCATGATCACGCATGATCTCGAGGAGGCGATTGCGCTCGGTGACCGTGTCGTCGTTCTCGCCGCCGGTCCCAAGAGCCGCGTGATAGAGACCTTCGGAGTCGATCTCGAACGGCCACGCGATGTCGCCGAAATCAAGCTCGACCCGAAATTCATGACCCTTTATCGCGACATCTGGGCGTCGCTACGCGGCGAAGTGGAGAAAAGCTATGCAGGCCATTAACGTTCGTCTCATCCAGGTGGCGCTTCTGGCGATCATCCTCGGCGGCTGGCAATTCGGGGTTTCGTCCGGGGTGATCGACCGCTTCTTCTTTCCGGCGCCATTGGACATCGTCAAACAAGTGGTGACCTGGATCAGTGATCACGGTTTCTACAAACATGTCGGCATCACGCTCGGCGAGACCGTTCTTGGCTACCTGATCGGGACTGGTCTCGGCGTGGCTGCGGGCGTCTGGCTTGGCCTCAGCCCGTTCGTCGCCAGAGTTCTTGATCCTTTCATCAAGGCCGTGAACGCAATCCCGCGCGTCGTGCTCGCTCCCATCTTCGTTCTCTGGCTGGGGCTCGGCCTCTGGTCGAAGGTCGCGCTGGCTGTCACGCTGGTCTTCTTCGTCACCTTCTTCAACGCGATGCAGGGCGTTCGCGAAGTCAACCCGGTCATCCTGTCCAACACCCGCATCCTCGGCGCCAGGCGTTCCGACCTGCTTCGCCACGTCTATTTCCCGGCCGCTGCGACCTGGATACTGTCGTCGCTGCGCACCTCCGTCGGCTTCGCCGTCGTCGGCGCAATCATCGGCGAATATCTCGGCGCATCGGCAGGCCTCGGCTATCTCATCGCTCGCTCGGAAGGCAACTTCGATGCCGTCGGTGTTTTCGCGGGTATCATCATTCTCGCTGTCTTCGTTCTCGTCATCGACCTGATCCTCGATGTCGTCGAAAGGAAGCTCATCACCTGGCGCCCGAACGCCGGCGAAGAACGTCCCGCCTGAGCTCACTCACTCCAGCTAAATAACGAGGGCGACCTACCGGTTGCCCTCGTTATCTTATCAGAGGAAAACCTCCGCCGTAGGTGGAGGTTTATGACTTTCAGGGAGGCGGGACGAGCGGCCATATGCGTCCGCAGCTCACCGATCCTGCGATCGGAGCGACCGCCTGCGATTGGCCCCCAAAACCTCAGCGCGCGTTATACTTCGCGTCGACTTCGTTGATGGCGTCCACGTTGCCGGCCGAGCGGCCCGCTGTGTCGAAGGTCTGGGCCAGGAAGGCGTCGGCGATCGACTTGGCAAGCTCCGTGCCGATGACGCGGGCGCCCATGGTGATGATCTGAGCATTGTTGGAGAGCGCGGCGCGCTCCGCCGAGTAGGTGTCGTGAGTCAGCGCCGCGCGGATGCCCGGCACCTTGTTGGCCGAGATGCAGACGCCGATGCCGGTGCCGCAGACGAGGATGGCCTTGTCGTAGGTGCCGTCGATGACGCCCGTGGCGACACGGTCGGCAAGGTTTGCGTAGAACGCGTCCGCACCGGCTTCCGTGCGCGAAACTTCGCTCACTTCGTAACGGTCCTTCAGGTGGTCGGCGAGAACCTTTGCCAGGCCTTCGCCCGCGCTGTCTCCTGCGATGGCAAGTTTCATTTCGTGTCTCCTCTAAGTTTGGCGGCGCATTTGGCGAGAATGTCGAGATAACCTTCGACGTTCCAGGCCGAACGGCCGATGAAAAGCCCGTCGATATGCGGGCACGAGATGAGTTCTTCGCAATTATCCGGATTGACCGAGCCGCCGTAGAGGCAGGGGATCCGGCGGCCGAGTATGCTTTCGGCGACCGCGATGATCTCGGCCTGGCGCGCATCGGCATAGGAGGGTTCGGCAGGAATTCCCTTTTCGCCGATGGCCCAGACGGGCTCATAGGCAAGCAGGATCTGCGTCTGCTTTTGCGGGCCGGAGAGCTTGGAGAGGGCGCCGGCAACCTGCTCACTCAGGATTTCCGCGGCGCGGCCGCTTTCCCGGTCGCTCAGCGTCTCGCCGATGCAGATGAGCGGGATGAGGCCATGGCGAACGGCCGCCTCGGTCTTCAGGCCGACGGTCTCGTTGGTCTCGCCGAAATGCTCGCGGCGCTCGGAGTGGCCAAGCTCGACGATGTCGAGATTGCAATCCCTCAGCATCAGGGGAGAGATCTCCCCTGTCCATGCACCTTGGTCGGCCCAATGCATGTTCTGCGCGCCGACCTTGACGGAGGTCTCCGACAGGATCGACTTGACCTCGCGAACGGCGGTGAAAGGCGGAATGATGAAACGCTGGATCGCGGGGTCGCGCAGGGCATCCGCATCTCGCAGTGCCTCGGCAAAGCCACGGGCTTCCGCCAGCGTCTTGTTCATTTTCCAGCTGGTGCCAATCCAGTAGCGCGGTGATGCTGTCATTTCAAATCCTGGGTCGAAGCAATGGTGAGAGTAATGCCGTCACGGCTCAATTGGTCGAGAATGGTGGCGTCGGGGGCGCGATCGGTGATGACGGCGTCGAAATCTGAGAGATCAGCCATCACATGCAGGGCGGTGTGGCCGATGCGTTGATGGCTGACCAGCAGGCAGGTCTTGGCGGCCGACGCGATCATCGCCCGTTTTGTCCGCACGATGTTGTCGTCCATATGATAGACGAGCCCGCCGGACACGGCCGGCGTCGAGACGAAGGCGATATCGGCGCGCAAGCGAAACAGCGCTTCTTCCGTCACCACGCCCAGAAAAGCATTGAACTTGGCGGAATAGATGCCGCCGAGCGCGATGAGGGTGATGCCACTCTCGTTTTTCAGCCGGTCGATGATGGCGGCATTGTTGGTGATCAGCGTCAGGGGTCGCTTCTGGAGCAGCATTTCCCCGAGAACGGCGGCCATCGAGCCGTCATTGACCATGACCGTCATGCCGGGCTCGACGAGCTCGAGCGCTGCGCGCGCCATGGCGAGCTTTTCCTCATGCCCCTGGCGTTCGCGGAAACGGAAGTCGCTTTCAAATTGGGTGCCCGCGTCGATTGTCGCTCCGCCGCGAACCTTGCGCAGCACGCCGGCCTGCTCGAGATCGTCCAGATCGCGGTGGATGGTCATCTTCGACACGACAAAGCGTTCGGCCAGATCGTCGAGGTCGACGGTCTTGTGCTCGACGAGCAGATTGATGATCAATTGTTGACGCTCTTCCCGTTTCACCTTGCGCTCCGGTCCTGGGCAGGATTGAACGCATCAAACATAACATTTAAATCACATAATTCAACACAATGATTGTTATGTTGAGATGAAATCATGTTTCCTGCTTGCGGTGAATTCAGCTCTTCAGCAGCGCTTGCGCCGTTCTCTCGTCGGTGATGAGACCATAAAGACAGTGGCTGTTGAGGACCGCGCGGATGGCGTCCACCTTCGGCAGTCCGCCGGAGAGGGCGACAAGCTTTTCTTTCTTCGATCGCGGCAAAGAGGCGGAAAGGGTTCTGGCCGACAGCATCGTTTCCAGGATGCGTCCGTCGGCATCGAAGAAATGCCCGAGGATTTCGCCGGCCCCGCCCATGGCGGCGATCTCCTTGATCTCGCGCGGCTCCACCATGCCCGACAGGACGAGCTGCGCGTCGATGTCGACTGTGCCGAGGCCGACGAGCTTGAGTTCGGCATTGTTGGCAAGGTCGAAGACTTCCTTCACGCCGCGCTGCGCCAGCAGCACGTCGCGGTCCTCCCTTGTGTTGGCGAAGAACGGCACCGGCATCACATAGGCCTGCGTGCCCGTCTTTTCGGCGATGCGGTGCATGACATCATAAGGATTGGCCGCATAGTTCCGCGTCAGCCCGCCGAGGAGCGAAACGAAGCGCACGCCCTTTGCATTGACGCGCGACATGTGATGAACGGCGGAAGACAGTGTTCGACCGTGGCCAAGGCCGATGATCTTGTGCTTGCCGCTCTCGATTTCCCGCCGCAGGAAGCTGGCGCCGGCCTGTCCCAGGGCACGAAAGTCGAAACCCTCCTCGCCGAGATCGGGCGCGACCTCGCAATATTGCAGGCCGAACCTTGCCGCGAGCTTCGTTTCGAGCTCGACACATTCGACGATATCGCCATCGATCGTGACCTTGACGACGCCATCGGCAACCGCCCTTGCGATCAGACGATGGGCCTTGACCGAGGGCACGCCCAGGCGCTTGGCGACTTCGGACTGTGTGAAGCCGCCGGCATAGTGTAGCCAGGCTGCGCGCACCGCAAGCGACTCATCCGCGTCCGTCATCAATTCCCCTTTCCATTCAGTCGTGCATTTATAGCAAGACAGCTTGATCGGCGCTTGCGGCTAGATATGCAAGTCGTCAATGCCGGTATCGATGTGCGGCGCCCAGAAGGCGATGCTTTCGGCAATCTGCGAGACGACCTGCCGATCATTGGGCTCACGCTCCTTGAAGGAGAGCTCAAGGCAGATTTCATTGTCCAGCGCACCGCCCTCGGCAAAAGCTGCGAGCAGGGGATCGGGCTGGATGCGACCCTTGGCGTTGAACTCCGCCGTGAACGGCCGGTGACCGCCCTTGTCCATCAGGCTCTGTTTGATGTGAATGATCGGCGAGATCTTCGGAACAGCGCGCGCCCAGGCGTAAGGATCGTAGTTATCGGGATTGGCCGAGGTGACGTCGCCATGGTCGATATCCGCCATCATCCACATCGGCACGGCGAGATTGGCGGCCGTCAGGCGGGATTGCAGCTTGAGGCAGGCGTCGATAGTTTCGCCGAATTCACGCCCGATACTCATCGGCTCCCAGAAGACGTAGGACAGACCGGCGGACTTGGCGTGCTCGGCCACTTCCCCCCAGCAATCGATGGCGATCTTGATCAGTTCTTCGCGCCGGGCCGGATCGTCATAATCCTTGTAGGTGAAGATGGCGAACTGCGTGCCGACCGAATGTCCGCCGAGATCGGCGGTGATGTCGGCGAAGGTCTTGAACCAGTCGACATAATAGCGCCGGACGTCGGCATCGGGGTGGCCGAAATGGTTCAGGCGGCCGTAAGGCCCGGTCATGCCGGATGTCACGCGCACGCCGGTGCGGTGGAGCGCTGCCTGCATCGTCCGGGTGAGACGGCGGATGACGGGCGCCTGCCAGCTCGGATTGATGAACTCATGCGTAAGCTGCAGGTCACGAATTTTCAGGTCGCGCGCCACCGTCTCAATCAGGTCGTCGGGGTCGGCGAAGCGGTTCACCAGCGGATTGGTGTTGAGGGAAAGCGTCAACGGCATAAGCTCTGCTCCTTGAAGGGCGGATGGTTCAGGCGGCGAGCGCCAGTTCGCTCTCGAACCAGGCCGAGAAATTCGCTTTTTCCTGCGCCGTCATATGCAGGCCTTCCTTGGTGCGCCGCATGAGAACGTCGTCCGCCGACTGCGCCCATTCGGAAGCGGCGAGATAGCGGGCCTCGGCCTCATAGAGATTGCCGCCGAAATGGCGCCCGAGGTCGGCAAGCGACGTGGCGTTGCCAACCACCAGTTTGGTTCGCGCGCCGTAGAGGTGGCCGTAATGGTTCACGAGCTGGCGCGGCATCCACGGATGGGCGCTGCGCAGGCTATCGGAAAAGGCGATATAGTCGGCATTCGGAATATCGCCGCCCGGCAGCGCCGCCGCGCGCGTCCAGTCGCCGCCCATCTTCGGGAAGAACTTGGTGAGCTTCTGCAAGGCGTGTTCAGAGAGCTTGCGAAATGTGGTGATCTTGCCGCCGAAGACGTTGAGGAGGGGCGCGCCACCGGTCTCGTCGAGATCGAAGACATAGTCGCGGGTGACGGCGGAGGGATTGCCCTGGCCGTCATCGAACAGCGGGCGTACGCCCGAGAAGCTTTCGATCACGTCGGAGCGGCGCAGCTTTTCCTTGAAATAGCGGTTCACGGCGGAAATCAGATAGTCGATCTCCTGCTCGTCGGCCTTCACCTCTTCCGGCTTGCCGTCATAGGGAATGTCGGTCGTGCCGATCAGGGCCATATCGCCCTCATAGGGATTGATGAAGATGACACGCTTGTCGTGGTTCTGGACCAGATAGGCCTGCTGCCCGCTCCAGAATTTCGGAACGATGATGTGGCTGCCCTTGACGAGCCTGACGTTGCGGCGGCTGTTGGAGCCGGCAACGCGGCCGATGATGTCGTTGACCCAGGGGCCGGCGGCATTGATCAGCACGCGCGCGCGCACCGTGCGCAGCTCGCCGGATCGCTGGTCGCGCATCTGGATGACCCAGCAGCCATCCTCGCGCCGTGCGCTGACGCAGGCCGTGCGCGTCAGGATCTGCGCGCCCTTGCCGGCGGCGTCGAGCGCGTTCAGCAGGACGAGCCGGGCATCGTCAACCCAGCAGTCCGAATACTCGAAGCCCTTGGTATATTGGTCGAGGATGGGTGCGCCTTCCGGATCGCGGCGAAGGTCGAGCGAGCGGGTACCGGGCAGCCGCTTGCGGCCGCCGAGATGGTCATAGAGGAAGAGACCGAGGCGGACGAGCCAGGCCGGGCGGTCCGTCGGGCTATGGGGCAACACGAAGCGCATCGGCCAGATGATGTGGCTTGCGGAATTCAGCAGCACTTCGCGCTCGATCAGCGCTTCACGGACGAGGCGGAATTCGTAATATTCGAGATAGCGCAGGCCGCCATGCACCAGTTTGCCGGAGCGCGACGAGGTTCCCTCGGCCAGATCGCCCTTTTCGCACAGCATGACGGAAAGGCCCCGACCCGCGGCATCGCGCGCGATCCCGGCGCCGTTGATGCCGCCGCCGATCACGAAGAGATCCAAGATTTCGGATTCAGTCATTTCATGCTCCTTGGGATGCTTCCTGCATCGTCACGTCATTTTGCTTCTGTGGGCACACGCTCGTCGCTCAGGGCGCAACGAGCGTGTCCCAGGCAGGCGCGACCGCCTGTCGAATCTGTAGATAGGCTGTGAACAGTCGGTCGTAGCGGCGAGCCTGTTCGGCATCCGGCATCTCGGCGTCGCCAAGCAGCGGCGTCACCCATTCGGCGATGCAGTCGTCCATGCTCGCATAGGCACCGATGGCGACTGCCGCCATCATCGCAACGCCGGCCGCGCCTGCTTCTTCGCGGCGCGAGACTCGAACGGGCGCGTTGACGGCTGCCGACAGGGAGCCGCGCAGCGCACGCGAGCGTGCCGCACCCCCGGTGATCCGCAATTCGGCGGGCATGCTGCCCATCGCCGCGTAACAGTCGCGGGTTGCCATGCCGAGCCCCTCGACGACCGCTCGCACCATGTCGGCAAAGCCGTGTCGCGTCGAAAGGCCGGTGAAGCCGGCGCGCGCATGGGCGTTGACGAAGGGCCCGCGCTCCCCCGCCTCGGAAATATAGGGGTGATAGAGCAGGGCGCCCGGCTTGCTTTCGGCAAACCATCCGTCGATCCGCGAGATGAGATCGGAAGGCGCGACGAGCTTGCCCGACTCCGACATGAGTTCGGCGGCGACCTGCAGGATCCAGTCGATATTGATCGTCGCGCCCATGTTCGTCTGAACCTGCGTGACGATGCCGGGGATGGGCAGGGCGATAACATAGCCCGTTCCCTCGGCATTGAGCTGGACATCGGGCACCGGCTTTGCGCGCATATGCACGCCCGTCGAGCCGATGGTCGAGCAAGCCGCATTTTCGCCGCCGCTGCGCACGCCCGCGCCGAGCGCGGTCATTACCATGTCGACATAGCCGAGGCAGACCGGCGTGCCGGCCAGCAATCCGGTTGCCTTCGCCGCGTCGGGCGATAGCGGGTGGGTGATCTCGGTTCCCTCGATGATCTCGGGTAAGAGGGATCGCCGATGGTTGAGCCCCAGTGCGTCGATGACGACGGGATCATATTGACGGGTGCGGAAATTGCCGAAGGTGAAGCTTGCTTCCGAGGGATCGGTGGCGCGAATGCCTGTCAGGTTGAGATAGAGCCAGTCCTTGCAATGCAGCGCCGTTTCGGCCCGATCGAGGACCTCGGGCGTGAAGCGATCCATATGGGCAAGCTGCGCGCCCTGCTGGCAGGTGTTGAGACCGGTACCCGTCGCCTCGAAGCGTGCGCGGCTCTGCGGATGGTCGCCGAGACGGGTCACGGTCGAAGCGGCGCGGGCGTCGAGCCAAAGCCAGGCATCGCCGACCGGCGCGTTGCCGGAGCCGACAAGCCAGGTTCCATCCCCCTGACCCGTCACGGCAATGGCGGCGGTGCGGGCGGCGAGATCCGGCACCTTGTCGCTCAAGCCCCGCAAGGCGCTGACGCAGTCGACCCAGGTCCGGCCAAGGGATTGCGTGGCGGAACCGTCTTCGCCCATTGCATAGTGATTGCGCGCCGATGCCGAGGCGATCTGATGGCCGGACAGCTTAAAAGCCACGGCTTTTAGCACCGAGGTTCCCGCGTCAATGCCGATGATGATCTTGTCGTTCTTAGGCATCGTGGGCCAGTCCTGCCGCGATGGGGCAAGCCGTCGCGTGCGATGCATCCGTCAAAAACATTCTGCTCCTCCCTCCCGGATCGACATCGGACAGGTGTCCGGTCGAGATCGGGCGGACGTTCTCATGGTACGATTGTCAGCCCCCATGCGCCGGGCTCCCGTCATCCACGCCATTCTACCCCCACCGCTCACACTCTCAGAGCGTTCTTCATTCCGGGCAGTCGAGCCGTCCCGATTCATGCGCTCAGATCATGTTTAAATTATAACATAGAGATATCACATATGTGTAATATTTTTCTAGCAATGTAATTTTTTTCATATAAAATAGGCGCTGTCAACCTCGGGGAGGCAGGTGGGTCGTTGCCGGCGCAAGACGTGCGGCCGCGATCGCTAGACTATCGCGATCAAGATGTAGCCGATTGCTCGGTCCGCAACCGATTTTTAAAAACCACGAATATTCAATATGTTAATAGAAGACGATTTTACGCGATTTTCGATCCGCAAGACTGCTCTTCCTGAGGTTGGCGCCTGCAATGGTTGCCAGCTGGAGTTTTGTGAAGTGCTCTCCTGCAGAGTCGACGGCCACAAAATGAAGTTCCGGAGTGACGGAGGCCTGTTGACAGGGTTGATAAATTATAACATAGATTGAGAAGTTAATAACGCACTTATATCATAATCCGTATGGATTGGGTGATAAACGGCGACGGCGGGTGGCGGAGGAAACGAGCGCCCGCACTGAGGAGGCTCCTATGAACACTTTCTTCCCAGACCAGGGATTGGTCTTGCGCCGGCGGCGCTTTGGGCAGCCGTTATGCGTTTCCGTGCGCGGGGCTTGGCCGGATCTCCGATAGAGCGCCATCGGGATCGCATCCACGCCGTCTCCCTTCTTTCCAGCAAACGGGCAATCCGGCCAGCAGCGCCGAAGGTCTTTCGAATATGAATACACAGACTGAATACCCAGCTTTCAAATCCGGCGGCACGAGGCTCACGATACTGGCGAGTGTCGCGGCGGCTGTGATTGTCATCGGCGCGATTGCCGCCGATACAAAGGTGGTGAAGATCGGTTCTGCGCATGACGTGCGCGAGCAAGCCTTCTTGCCCGAAACCTTTGGCGCCCAGGAATTCCCGAAGGTTCAGGCGGATGTCGAGAAGCGCGCGGTCGATGCCGCGACGCTGTCGAGCGCAGTTGCCGCCGACAAGAAGGCGGCGGGTGAAAAATACGGCGTGGCGACGAGCACCGGCGCGGTCGTGCCCGTCTCTCTTTCCGGCACCTTTGGCGCCCGCAAGGCTAACTACAACGAGATCAAGGTCGACGGCTTGCCGGCCGACATTACTGTCCGCGTCCAGACCGGCCCGGCTATCAACGGCACCGATCTGCGTGACGCCACCGGCACGATCCAGTTCGGCCAGTTCACTAATCAGATCGAGTATCAGGATGCTGGCTCGGCGATCAACAACGAGATGAAGAAGGCTGTCCTCTCAGGCTTCGATGCCGAGACGCTGACGGGCAAGACCGCGACCGTCGTCGGCGTCTTCAAGCTCATCAATCCGAAGAACTGGCTCATCACTCCCGTCAAGGTCGACGTCAAATGATTGAGGCGGCGCAGAAGCAGGGCGCAAACGGCGAGGTCGTTCTTGCCGCCCGTAACATCAGCAAGTCCTATGGCAATGTTCACGCCCTGAAAGGCGTGAATTTCGACATCCATCGCGGCCAGGTGACCACTTTGTTCGGCGAGAACGGGGCGGGCAAGTCGACCCTGATGAAGATCCTGTCCGGCGTCGTCCAGCCGACCGGTGGCGAGATCGTCCTCGATGGCAGCCCGATTGCCTTTTATTCCTCCACCCACGCGCGTGCGTGCGGGATTTCCATCATCCATCAGGAATTGAGCCTCGCGCCCAATCTCAGCGTCCGTGACAACATCTTCATGGGCCGCGAGATCATCAAGGGCGGCGTCGTTGATTTCGCCGAGGAGGAGCGCCAGACGCGCGCCCTCATGGAGGAGCTGGAAGAACACATCGACCCGCTGACCCTGGTCGAGGATCTGCGCCTCGGCCAGCAGCAGATCGTCGAGATCGCGCGCGCCCTGTCGGTCAATTCGCGCATCCTGATCATGGACGAGCCGACCTCGGCGCTGAGTGCCACGGAAGTGGAGGTTCTCTTCAAGGTCATCCGCGACCTGACGGGCCGCGGCGTGTCGATCGTTTACATCTCTCATCACCTCGAAGAAGCGTTGCAGATCACCAATCACGCCGTCGTGCTGCGCGACGGCGCCATGACCGCCTATGCCGAGCGCAAGGACATCGATCTCGAATGGATCGTGCGCAACATGGTCGGCGATAATTTCGATCTGGGAAGCCCGCCGACCGGCCACACCATCGGCGATGTCGCGCTGACCATCGACAAGCTGACCGTTCCCGGACCCTCAGGTGCTGCCTATAACGCGGTCGACCATATGTCGCTGCAGGTCCGCGCCGGTGAAATCGTCTGCATCTATGGCCTGATGGGCGCCGGCCGCACCGAGCTGCTCGAATGCGTCGCCGGGCGGCTGCGATCGAGTGGCGGCCGGGTGCTGCTCGGTGGTCGCGACATCGCGCGTCTCAGCATCGCCGGCCGTATCGCCAATGGTCTCGTTCTGGTGCCCGAAGATCGTCAGCGCGACGGCCTTGTCCAGACCATGACGGTCGGCTCCAACCTGTCGCTCGCCAGCATCGGCGCCTTCACCAAAGGGCTTTTCACCTCCGGCGGTCGCGAACGGGAACTGGTGGGTGAGTCGATCCGCAAGGTGCACATCAAGACCGATGGCGGCGATGCGGGGATCGGCTCGCTTTCCGGCGGCAACCAGCAAAAGGTGGTCATCGGCAAGATGCTTGCCACCCACCCCAAGGTCATCCTGCTCGACGAACCGAGCCGCGGCATCGATATCGGCGCCAAGGCGGAAGTGTTCAAGCTGCTCGCCGAACGCGCCAAGCAGGGCCTGGCGGTGATCTATTCGACGTCGGAAGTCGCCGAATGCCTGAGCATCGCCCATCGCATCATCGTCATGCACCGCGGCAAGATATCCGCCGAATTCGGTCCCGACGTCACCAAAGAGAAGATCATGGCCGCCTCTGGCGAAGCAGTGGTCGCGCACTAGCCGCATTCATGGAGCACTGATTATGTCAGTCACGAATATCACTGAGAAGAAATCAATTTCGAACGGCCAGCGGCGGAACTTCAGTCTCGTGCGGTTGATTCTGGAAGGCCGCGCCTTCTTCGCGCTGATCGTCATCATCGCGGTCTTCTCCTTCCTGTCGCCCTATTATTTCTCGCTCAGCAATTTCCTGACCATGGCCTCGCATGTCGCGATCTTCGGCATCCTGGCGATCGGCATGCTGCTGGTGATCCTGAACGGCGGCATCGACCTCTCGGTCGGCTCGACGCTCGGCCTTGCCGGCTGCATTGCCGGCTTCCTGATGCAGGGCGTTACGCTCTCGAGCTTCGGCGTCATCCTCTATCCGCCGGTCTGGGCGGTCGTCGTCATCACCTGTGCTGTCGGCGCCATCGTCGGCGCGGTGAACGGCGTGCTCATCGCCTACCTGAAGGTTCCGGCCTTCGTCGCCTCGCTCGGCGTGCTCTATGTTGCGCGCGGTATCGCGCTTTTGATGACCAACGGCCTCACCTACAACAATCTTGGTGGTCGTCCGGAGCTTGGCAATACCGGCTTCGACTGGCTGGGCTTCAACCGCCTGGCCGGCATCCCGATCGGCGTCATCGTGCTGGCGGCACTGGCGATCATTTGCGGCCTGGTCTTGAGCAAGACCGCCTTCGGCCGCTGGCTCTACGCCTCCGGCGGTAATGAGCGCGCGGCTGATCTTTCGGGTGTACCGGTCAAGCGGGTCAAGATCCTCGTCTACGTGTTTTCCGGCGTCTGTGCCGCGATTGCCGGCCTGGTTCTGTCCTCGCAGCTCACCTCGGCCGGCCCGACTGCCGGCACCACTTACGAATTGACGGCAATCGCGGCCGTCGTCATCGGCGGCGCGGCGCTCACCGGCGGACGCGGCACGGTGCGCGGCACCATGCTCGGCGCTTTCGTCATCGGCTTCCTCTCGGACGGTCTCGTGATCATCGGCGTGTCGGCCTATTGGCAGACCGTCTTCACCGGCGCCGTGATCGTTCTGGCGGTCCTCATGAACAGCATTCAATACGGACGTCGGGTCAAGGCGAGCTGACGGCCGAACTGAACTTCTCCACGACGGCGGATCTGGTTCGAACAGCCAGCCGATTGCGGAAAGCACCACCGGTTCGCCGGTAACATCAGAGCTCATCAAAAAGGGAGAGAGACTATGTTTAAGAAAGGCATGCGCTTAATTCTGGCGGCTGTTGCCGTTGCCCCGATCTTCGCAAGCTCCGCATGGGCGGCCGGCCAGATGACGATTATCGTCAACGATCCGTCCAACCCCTACTGGCTGACGGAAGGCAATGTCGCCAAGGCGACTGCCGAAAAGCTCGGCTATACCGCTTCGGTCAGCGCTCATAAGGGTGATACCAACACCGAGAGCAACCTGATCGATACCGCGATCACCAACAAGTCGGTTGCCATCATTCTCGATCCGGCTAATGCGGACGGCTCGGTCGGCGCGGTGAAAAAGGCCGTTGCAGCCGGCATCCCGGTCTTCCTGGTCAATGCGGAAATCAACCAGGAAGGTCTCGCCAAGGCGCAGCTCGTCTCCAACAACGCCCAGGGCGCGGCAATCGGTGCGCAGCAATGGGTTGAAGCCGTTGGCGACAAGGGCAAGTATGCCGAACTGTTCGGCGCTCCCTCCGACAACAACGCCGCAACCCGTTCCAACGGCTATGAAACGGTGCTGACGCAGTATCCGGATCTGCAGAAGGTCGCAAAGGAAGTTGCCAACTGGGACCGTACCCAGGGCCACAACAAGATGCAGTCCATGCTGCAGGCCCATCCGGATATCATCGGCGTGATCTCCGGCAATGACGAAATGGCGCTCGGCGCGATCGCAGCCCTGAAGGAAGCCGGCAAGCTTGCCAACATCAAGGTCGGCGGCTTCGATGGTTCTCCGGATGCAGTCGCTGCCATCAAGGCCGGCGAGCTTCAGTACACCGTTCTGCAGCCGGTTGCCGTCTTCTCGGCAGAAGCCGTTAAGCAGGCCGATAGCTTCATCAAGACGGGCAAGACCGGTGCTTCGAGTGAAAAGCAGCTCTTCGATTGCCTGCTGATCACGAAGGACAATGTCGACAAGTACACGGGTCCGTTCGTTCTGGCTCAGTAAATGACAAGGGGGACGCCGAAAGCGGCGTCCCCCATCATTTGCCGTTTCATGGATGTGGCAAAGGATTGTTCCATCTCCACTTTTTGCCTTCGCTCGGCATTCGCAGTACGAAGCTGATACCCCCAGAGTCAGCATCAGAGGCCACAGTGACACAGAAGACGAATATCGGAGCATTCCTGTCCGACGAACTGCCAAGCGACAGCCGGCACAGCCGCCAGCTCGCCCGCCGGCAGATGATCGCCGAAGCCGTCATGGCGGAGGGCTCCATGCGTATCGAGGATCTCACCGATCGCTTCGGCATCAGCCTGATGACGGCGCATCGCGATGTCGACGAGCTGGTGAGCCGTGGCCTTTTCCGCAAGACGCGCGGTATCGTCACGGCGGCTGCCACCAGCCTGATCGAATCGAGCGACGTTTACCGCGCGAACCGTCAGTCGGCGGAAAAGAAGATGATTGCCGCCGCCGCCATGCAATTCGTCGAACCGGGGCAGGCGATCTTCCTCGACGATTCCACCACCGTCCTGCAAATGGCGGCGCATCTGCCGGCCAAGGTTCCGCTGACCGCGATCACCAATTCGCTGACGCTGATGAATGCGCTGAAGGACATGCATGACGTCACGCTGCTCGCTCTCGGCGGCCAGTATTACAATTGGTGCAATGCTTTCATGGGGCGCATGACGATCAATGAGATCAACAGGCTGAGGGCGGATGTCGCCTTCATCTCCATGTCCGCCATCACCGATGACATTGTCTTTCATCAGTCGCCGGAGATCGTCGATATCAAGCGGGCGATGTTCGATAGCGCCGCCAAACGTATTCTTCTCACGGATCACACGAAATTCGAGCGGCGCGCTTTGCACAGTTTCGCGGCCTTGAGCGAGTTTGACGTGGTCATCGTCGACGAGAAGACGCCGGCCGATCATCTCGATCGGATGCGAAACAAGAATATCAATGTGGTCGTCGCCAGGAGCGACGGAGATCGGTCATGAGGGCAAAGCCTGAGCGACCCTTCCATCAGTCGGAGTAATCAGCATGCCGAGTCTGCTCGGAATCGATAGCGGTCTCACCGTCACCAAGGCCGTCATTTTCGATGTCGACGGCACGCCGCTTGCCGTGGCGCGGCGGCGGGTGACGCAATTCATGCCCAAGGCCCGCCACATCGAGCGGGACATGGATGAACTCTGGACCGCCACCGCCGATGCGATTGCTGAGGCGATCAGCCTCAGCGGGCGCCCGGCGAGCGACATCCAGGCGATTGCGGCAACGGCTCATGGCGACGGCATCTATCTGCTCGACCGGTCGGACAAGCCGCTTGGCCGCGCCATCCTGTCGCTCGACAGCCGGGCAGGCGCCATTGTCGACCGCTGGCTGGAAAGCCCGGTCGCCGACGAGGCCCTCAACCTCACGGGTCAGCTTCCGCATGTCTCGGCGCCCTCGGCGCTTCTCGCCTGGATCAAGGAGAAGGAGCCCGCTCGTTTCGAGCGCATCGGCCATATCCTGAGCTGCAAGGACTGGCTGCGCTTCTGCCTGACCGGCGTGATCGGCACTGATCGGACGGAGGCGAGCACATCCTTCACCAACGTCAAGGACCAGGGTTATTCTGAGGACGCACTGAAGCTCTTCGGGCTCGATGAACTCAAGGCTGCGCTTCCGCTCGCCTCGCGCTCCGATGAAGTCGTCGGTCGTGTCACCAGCGCTGTTGCGAGCCGCACCGGCCTTGCCGAGGGAACGCCGGTGGTTGCCGGTCTTCACGATGTCACGGCATCGGCCCTGGGTGCCGGCGGCTATGCGTCGGGTGTGGTCGCGGTGATTGCCGGGACCTATTCGATCAACGAGACGCTGTCTTCGGAACCGCGCGTTGACAAGCGGTGGTTCTGCCGCAATGCGATCGTGCCCGGCCAGTGGAACAACATGTCGATCTCGCCGGCGTCGACCGCGAATTACGACTGGTTTCTCGATAAACTTTGCGCCGGCGAACGTGCGGGTACAGAGGCCACGGGACAGTCCATTCACGCGTTGCTGGCGCCCGAGATCGAGGCGGCCTTCAACCGTCCCTCGACGGCGCTCTTCCATCCCTATCTCTTCGGCTCCCCCTACGGTGCCTCGGCGAGCGCCGGCTTCTTCGGCCTTGGCGGCTGGCATGATCGCGGCGATATGCTGCGTGCGGTGCTGGAGGGCATCGCCTTCAATCACAAGATCCATGTCGATGCGCTGGGTGATGGCTTTTCCTTCAGCGAGGCGAGGCTTGCCGGCGGGGTTTCCCGCAATCCTGTCGTCGTCCAGATGTTCGCCGACGTACTCGGAATGCCGGTGACGGTGACCGAAACGGACGAGGCGGCAGCCTGGGGTGCGGCGCTGTGCGCTGGCGCGGGCATCGGTCTCTACGCCGATCCGCAGAGCGATCCCCGTGATGTCGGGGCGATTGCGAAGACCTGTCATCCCGACGCGAGCCGCAGCGCCGATTATCGGCGCCGATACGACGTCTTCCGGGACATTGCCGATGCGATGACACCGCTTTGGCCCAGGATCGGCAGCCTCGTGCCGGTGGAATCTCAGGACTAGAGATGCAGCAGGACAACAATGCCATGACCGATACCGCCGCCGACCTCGAACAGCGCTTCTCGACACTAGAGGAGAGAGACATCGATGTCGTCATCCTCGGTGCGGGCATCAATGGCGCCGGGCTGTTTCGTGATCTCTCCGTCCAGGGCGTCAATTGTCTCATCGTCGACAAGTCCGATTTCGGCTCGGGCACCAGCGCCGCGCCGTCGCGGCTGATCCATGGTGGCCTGAAATACCTCGAGACGGGTGAGTTCGGACTGGTGGCGCAGTCGACACTGGAGCGCAATCTGCTTCTGAAGAACGCGCCGCATTGCGTCGAAGCACTGCCGACGTTCGTGCCGATCTTCTCGTGGACGCACGGTATCTGGGCGGCACTGCGGACTCTGACGGGTTCGACCACCGCGCCGAGAAGCCGCGGCGCCATCCTTATCAAGATCGGACTTGCCCTTTATGATTTCTTCGGCTCCCGCAGCCGCGTTATGCCCCGCCACAGGTTCATACTGAAGAGGCGGGCTCTCACGGAAATGCCGTATGTCACGCCGAAGATCGTCGCCGGCGGCATCTATTACGACGCCAAGATCAGCCGGCCGGAACGGCTCGTCTACGAGCTGGTCAAGGATGGGCTGGACACCAACGGCAATGCGCTCGCCTCGAACTCTACGACGCTGATCTCGTCATCGGACGGGAAGCTTACCTTCCGGCGCTCCGACGACAGCACCTTTTCCGTCACGCCGAAGCTTGTCGTCAACGCCGCCGGCCCCTGGATCGACCATGTCAACGAAGCGCTCGGCGCACCATCACACCTGATCGGCGGCACCAAAGGCTCGCATATCCTGCTTGATCATCCCGAGCTTGTGCGCAGCCTGAATGGTCACATGATCTACTTCGAAGCCGATGACGGGCGTATTTGCCTGGTTTACGGCTATCTCGGCCTGGCGCTGGTCGGCTCGACGGACATTCCGAGTGCCGACCCCGACAATGTCCGCTGCGAGGAGCCGGAACTAGAATATTTCCTGGAAAGCCTGAGATCGCTCCTGCCGGGGCTGCGCTTCGGGCCGGAGCAGGTAGTCTATACCTATAGCGGCATCCGCCCGCTGCCAGCCTCCGACGCCTCGTCCCCGGGGCTGATCAGCCGTGACCATTCCGCGCCGGTGATGGAACCGCAAGTCGGCCGCCCCTTCGCGATCATTTCGCTGGTCGGCGGCAAGTGGACCACCTTCCGAGGCTTTGCCGAGGAGGTTGCTGATACCGTTTTGGCGCGCTTCAAGCGCGTCAGGAAGCAGTCGACGCAGCAACTGGCGATCGGTGGTGGTCGTAATTTCCCAGCTGATTCCGCCGCAAGAGCGGAGTGGGTACGGGCGGTGGCCGGAAAGACCGGCGTGGAGCCGAAACGAGTCGACGAGCTTCTGGCGCGCTACGGCACCACGGCTTCGGCGATCCTGGGCTACCCGTCGACCTATAGCGACACGGAGCGCCTGTCCGGCGCTTCCCACTATAGCCATCTGGAAATCGACTGGATCGCGCGGCGGGAAATGGTCGTGCATCTCTCGGATATCGTCTTCCGCCGCTCGACGCTTGCGATTGAAGGGGCGCTGACAATGGAAGGCCTGCGCCAGATCGCCATGATCGCCGGCGCGGCCCTTGGATGGAACGGGCAAAAGCTGTTGACGGAGGTCGACGAGGTGGTCGCATCGCTGGCGAAATTCCACGGCCTGCGCTTGTCCGACACGACCGGACGCCAACCGGCGGAAGCGCGGATCTGAAGAGATCCGGCTTCCGGCTCGGGTTATTCTAGCGCTTTGCTTTTACACAATTCCGGACGGAAAACCGCTGCGCACTTTTCCTGGAATTGCTTTACGAGAAAACCGGGTCCAGCGAACCCGCCTTGTAGCGCTTGGCCATGTCCGAGACCGGGAGCGGCTTGATCCGGGAGGCATGGCCGGCCGTTCCGAACTGCTCGAACCGCTCCTTGCAGAGCTTCGTCAGCGCGGCCATAGCCGGCTTCATATATTTGCGCGGATCGAATTCGCTCGGGTCTTCCTGCAGCACGCGGCGGATCTGGCCGGTCATCGCCATGCGGCCATCCGTGTCGATGTTGATCTTTCGCACGCCGTTCTTGATGCCGCGCTGGATTTCCTCGACCGGCACGCCCCAGGTCGGCTTCATCTGGCCGCCATACCTGTTGATGATCTCCTGGAGATCCTCGGGGACCGATGAGGAGCCGTGCATCACCAGATGGGTGTTCGGCAGTTTGCGGTGGATCGCCTCGATGACCTCCATCGCAAGCACCGACCCATCCGGCCGGCGGGTGAACTTGTAGGCGCCGTGCGAGGTACCCATGGCGATCGCCAGTGCATCGACCTTCGTCTCGCGCACGAATTTGACGGCCTCGTCGGGATCGGTGAGGAGCTGGTCGTGCGAGAGTTTACCCTCGGCGCCATGGCCGTCTTCCGCTTCGCCCATGCCGGTTTCCAGCGAGCCCAGCACGCCGAGTTCGCCTTCGACGGAAATGCCGCCGAGATGCGCCATTTCCGTGACCGTCTTCGTGACACCGACATTGTAGTCCCAGTCGGCTGGCGTCTTCGCATCCGCCTTCAGCGAGCCGTCCATCATCACCGATGTGAAGCCGGCCTGGATGGCGGTCATACAGCTCGAGGCGTCGTTGCCGTGGTCGAGATGCACGCAAACCGGAATGTGAGGATAGATTTCGACGACCGCATCCATCATATGCTTCAGCATGATGTCGTTGGCATAGGCTCTGGCGCCGCGCGACGCCTGGATGATAACAGGCGCATCGGCGGCATCCGCCGCTTCCATGATGGCCAGGGCCTGTTCCATGTTGTTGATGTTGAAAGCGGGCACGCCGTAACCATTTTCCGCAGCATGATCGAGCAACTGTCTCAGCGTAATGCGTGCCATTCAACTCTCCTTTGATAATAGCAGACGTCGATAATCGTCGGATCATCGATTGAAATATCGGCGCTTTCGACGGCATGAGAATGGTGATTTCGCAAACTGACGACACCCACAGGCGCTTGCTCAGAGGTCTTCAGGTCATTCCCCCCACACACGAAATCCCACTCAGGCGCACATCAACATATCCAGCTAGATAACAATGTAAAACGACAAAATCACATTATTTATGACATTTTGTTTCGATGTGTTTTCCAAGCTCTGGCTGGGCGCCAGGTGGTGCTCCATTGAAACTTTGTCTGCCCCCATCAGCCAAGGCGTTGTGTAACTATCCTGATCGCTTCGACTGGCCGGCCACGCCTTGCACCTGCCTCCAGTTCGACGCGGAGAGGCAAGTCGAACGCCGTGGATGGTGGAGAGAGCATGGATCTGCAAAAGATCAAAACGCTGATCGAATTTGTCGGCCGGTCACGCATTTCCGAACTGGTGGTGAGCCAGGACGGGACGACCGTGCGGATCTCGAACGGCATTTCCAGGCAGGTGACCGCTGCGGAAAATTCGATCGTTGTGCGGCAACAGCCTGCGCGCTCCCCCATCGCCAAGGATGCTATTGCGCCTGAAGGCGATAAGGCCGCCCAAAGGGTGATTGCGCCTGTTTTCGGGCTGCTGCACCGTTCGCCAAGCCCCGGCGCTCCACCCTTCGTCAAGGTGGGCGATGTCGTCGAGGCAGGCCAGAGCCTTTGCATTATCGAGGCGATGAAAGTGTTCAATACGGTGCCGGCGCACAAGACGGGGCCGATCCTGCGTATTCTGGCCGATGACGGTCAGGAAGTGGAAGCCGGGCAGTCGCTGATGGAGATCGGCTGATGTCGTCGGGCGAAAATAAACGTCGGTTCGACACGGTGCTGATCGCCAATCGCGGCGAGATCGCCTTGCGCATTCAGCGGGCATGCCGTGAGCTGGGCCTGCGTTCGGTGATGATCTGCTCTGAAGCGGACCGGGATGCGCCCTATGGCGCGACGGCCGATGAATTCGTCTGCATCGGGCCTTCGGCGCCGGGCCAAACCTATCTCAATCAGGCAGCCATCCTGCTTGCTGCACGAACGATGGATGCACAGGCCATCCATCCAGGATACGGATTCCTATCGGAGAATGCGGGTTTCGCCCAAGCCGTGGAGGATGCCGGCCTGGTGTTCATCGGGCCGCCTGCCTCGGCGATCCGGATGATGGGCGACAAGATCGCCGCCAAGCGGGCCATGATCGAGGCTGGCGTACCCTGCGTGCCTGGTCCGGATACAGCCCTCCCGGAAGATATCGCCGTGATCAAGAGTATCGCCCGCGACATCGGCTATCCGGTGATCGTGAAGGCAGCAGGTGGTGGCGGCGGGCGCGGTATGCGCGTCGTTCGCGACGCTTCGGCGCTGGAAGACGCCGTGTCGGTAACGCGGGAAGAAGCCAGAAGAGCCTTCGGCACGCCGGAGCTCTATCTCGAGAAGTTCCTCGAACATCCCCGGCACGTCGAGATCCAGGTTCTTTGCGACAACCACGGCAACGCCATATGGCTCGGTCATCGCGATTGCTCGGCCCAGCGACGTCATCAGAAGGTGGTTGAGGAAGCGCCGGCGCCGGGCATACCGACCGAGATCGCCTCGGCTGTCGGCGAGCGTTGCGTGGAGGCCTGCCGGCGGATCGGTTATCGTGGTGTCGGCACGTTCGAGTTTCTCTATGAGAACGGCTCCTTCTATTTCATCGAAATGAATACGCGTCTTCAGGTCGAGCATCCGGTGACGGAAATGACCTCGGGCATCGATATCGTCTGCGAGCAGCTTCGCGTCGCCCAAGGCCTGCCACTAGGGATCTTACAGCGGGATGTTCAAACATCCGGCCACTCCTTCGAGTGCCGCATCAATGCGGAAGATCCGTTCACCTTTGCCGCGTCTCCGGGCCGGATCACCAATGCGCGGTTCCCAGCAGGTCCGGGTGTGCGTGTCGATAGCCATGTGGTGAGCGGCTACAAGGTGTCGCCCCACTACGACTCCCTGATCGCCAAGCTGATTGTGCATGCGCCGACGCGCGACCAGGCGATCCGCCGCATGCAGGTCGCACTGGCGGATACGAGGATCGAGGGGATCGCGACCAATCTTCCGCTCCATCGGGCAATTTTCGAGGACGCGGCTTTCTGTGCCGGGGGAACGGACATCCATCATCTCGAGTATTGGCTGAGCGAGCGGAAACAGTGATGCAGCGAGCAAAGCGACCGGCCAAAGCGATGACCGAAGATTTCACTGATCCTGCAGTCATGCAGGAAATCACCGCCTGGCTGGAAAGCGCCGGGGTAAGCGCGATTGAGATCGAGACCGAGGACGGCCGTCATGTTCGGATTGTCGTCGATGGCGAGACCTCGTTGGATGTCGACGACGGCCAGCGCGACGTGGCTGCGACTGTGCCTGCAAGCATCTCAACTGCGAAGGCGCCGTTTGCCGGATACTTTCTCGACGTGCATCCGGCGCGCGGCGCGCCTGCGGCGGTGGAGGACACCGCTGTTGCCGCCGGGGATATCGTCGGTTTCGTGAAGGTCGGGCCGCTCCTGCTGCCGGTTCGTGCTCCCGACGCCGGCACGCTGAACGAATGCCCGGTCAAGGCCGGTGATCTCGTCGGCTATGGCGACACCATTTTTTCGATCGAGCCAGCACAATGACCGACATGCAAGCAACAGCTCTTTCTACGCCGGGGCTTATCTCTCTAGCAACCGCCGATGTTCCGAAAATCTCCGTCATCGGCACAAGCGCCTATCTGGTGGAAGCGCCGGGAGATTTCGATCTTCCGACCCAGAGGCGGATATGGGCCTTGGCCAAGGCGGTGGAGACATGGCCTGAGGTTCGCGAAATCGTCCCCGGGGTCACCAATCTTCTGGTGATCCTCAAGCAGACGCCTGAGGAGCCGGACCAGGTAGAGGCCCGACTGAGGCAGGAATGGGAGCGTGCCCGCGGTATCGACCTTGCTGGCAAGACGATCGAGATTCCGGTCACATATGGCGGTGAGCATGCGACGGATCTCGCGGCCGTTTGCGATTTCTCGGGCCTCCGCGACCGGGAGGTCGTCCGGCTGCATTCGGAAGGCGATTATACCGTTTTCGCGCTCGGAAGCGCTCCGGGCTTCGGCTATCTGCACGGCCTTGATCCGCGCATCTACATGCCGCGCAAGACCGTGCCGTCGCTGAGAATGCTCAAGGGCACGGTGACCATCGGCGGCATGCAAACGGGTGTGTCGGTTTTGACCGGCCCGAACGGTTGGAATTCCATCGGTTTCGCGGAGCTTTCCGTATTCGACCCCACGAGGACGCCGCCGGCGCTGCTGGCCCCCGGCGACAAGGTTCGCTTCCTGCCCGAAAGGATCGAGCTGTGATCGAAATTCTTCAGACCGGACCCTTGAACACCGTGCAGGACCTTGGCCGCTTCGGCTACAGGAACATCGGCGTTACATCGAGCGGCGCGATGGACAGGCTGGCGCTCACCGTCGGCAATCTGCTGCTTGGCAATGAGGAGGGGGCGGCGTCCCTTGAGATCCAGACCTTCCCGTTTCGCCTTCGGTTCGAGAAGGACACCGCCGTTGCCGTCACCGGTGCGGATTGCGACGCGCGCCTCGACGGGCGGCCGCTGCCACCCTGTTGGGCAATGCCGGTGTCGGCGGGGCAGGTGCTGGAGCTCGGCACGCCCCTCAAATCTGCTCGCGCCTACCTTTGCCTTGCCGGCGGACTAGACGTCGAGCCGGTGATGGGCTCGCGCAGCACCTCGCTGCGCGGCGGTTTCGGTGGGTTGGAGGGCCGCTTTCTGGCGGCGAATGATCGCTTGAGTATTGCCGATACACAGATTTGTGCAATGCCGGATGGTGGCTTCGGTGCCATGCCACCGGAAGCAGCGCTTGCCGCGCATTTCCCGGCTCCGGAAGACGACGTGCTTCCCGTCCGGGCCATCCCGGCTGGAGAATATGCGCTTTTCGGCGACGAGGTGGAACGCTTCTGGACACAGACATGGAAGATCTCGTCCCAGAGCGACCGTACCGGCTACCGGCTTTCGGGCGACCCCATCATGCTTGCCGCGCCCATGGAGATGCGCTCGCACGGCGTTGTTCCGGGCGTCGTGCAGATGCCGCCGGCGGGGGAGCCTATCATTCAGATGAGCGACGCCAATACGGCCGGCGGCTATCCCAAGATTGCCGGTGTGGCGGAGGTCGATCTCTGGCGGTTGGGCCAGGCGCGCATTGGCAGCCGTATCCGGTTCATTCGCTCCGATGTCGCCGAGGCGCGCGCTGCCGAGCAGGCGGTCAAATCCTATCTCGACGATATCAGGCGCACCGTACCGATGCTCGCCCAGGCGCTTGCGACCATGTCGCGTCGATAGCGTTCAAATAGAGCAAGCAAGACAGGAGAGGAAACGATGAAGATCGATCTCAACTCGGACATGGGCGAGGGTTTCGGACCCTACCGGCTCTGCGACGACGAGGCGCTGATGGATGTGGTATCGTCGGCGAACATCGCATGCGGTTTCCACGCCGGTGACCCAGAGACCATGGCGCGCATGGTGCGGCTGGCGAAGGCTCGCGGCGTCGGTGTCGGCGCGCATCCGGGCTTTCCCGACCGTCTCGGCTTCGGGCGCCGGGAAATGCCGGTTGAAGCGGACGAGATGCGCCAGCAGGTGCTCTACCAACTGGGGGCGCTGACGGCGATCGCCAGGGGCGAGGGGGTTCCGGTCGCCCATATCGGTTTCCACGCCGCGATGGGCAACATGATCAACCGCGATGCCGCGCTTGCCGACCTGATCATGCAAGCGATGAGCTCCGTGGATCCCGAGCTCATCGTCTTCTCCATGCCCGACACGGAAATAGAGCGGGCGGCGAAACGCGCGGGATTGAGGACGCTGACGCTCTTCCTCGCGGATCGGGCCTATGATGCCGCCGGCCAGCTCGTGTCGCGCAAGCTGCCGAATTCCGTCATCAAAGAAGAAGCCAAGGTCCGCGCCCGGGTGCGGCAATTTCTGGAGAGCGGAACGGTGACGACCATCGACAACCGGACCATCGAGGTGCGGGCACGCTCGATCCTGGTCCATAGCGACACGCCAGGCTCGCTTGAACTGGCAAGGATCGTCCGCAGCGAGATCGAGGCGGCAGGAGCGACGATCGCGCCGGCCCGCGACGTCCTTGCCTGAATAGCCAGACCGCAACCCAACAGTTCAACGATCACCGAAAGCAACAAAACAATGCCGACCCTAGCCGACCGCCTCAAGAATGTTTCCATATCCGCCTCCGCCGCCATGACACAGCGCGCCCGCGATCTTGCGTCGAAGGGGATCAATGTCGTTTCCCTGTCGTCCGGCGAGCCGGATTTCCCAACGCCGCCCCATGCGATCGAGGCCGCCCATGCCGCGGCTCTCGCCGGCGATACGAAATATCCGCCGCTCGACGGTACGCTTGCACTGAGAACGGCCATTGCGCGCAAGTTCAAGCGGGAGAACGGGCTCGACTATGATCCGAGCCAGATTGTCGTCGCCGGCGGTGGCAAGCAGGTGATCTTCAACGCCATTCTCGCGACCTGCAATCCGGGAGACGAAGTGGTGATCCCCGCGCCGGGCTGGATTAGCTATGCCGACATCGTCCGCTTCGCTGGTGGCGTGCCTATTCCCGTTGCATGCAAGCAGGAGAACGGCTTCAAGCTGTGCGCCGAGGATCTGGAGGCGGTGATCACGCCCAGGACGAAATGGCTGTTCCTGAATTTCCCGAACAACCCGACGGGTGCTGCCTGCTCGCGAGCCGAGATGGCGGCGATCGCCGAGGTCATGCTGCGCTATCCCGACGTGTGGATCATGACCGACGACATCTATGAGCATCTGATCTACGACGATTTCGAATTCTGCACGATCGCCGAAGTCGAGCCGCGTCTCTACGACAGGGTGCTGACTGTCAACGGCGCGTCCAAGGCCTATGCCATGACGGGGTGGCGGCTGGGCTACTGCGGCGGACCGAAGGACTTGATCTCCGCCATCAGCAACGTCAACGGCCAGAACAGCGGTGGAACGTCCACGATTACCCAGGCCGCCGCAGTGGCAGTGCTGGATGGCCCGCAGGATCTTCTGAAGGAGCGGGCGGCGATCTACAAGCAGCGCCGCGACTTCGTTCTCGACAAGCTGGCCGGTATCGACGGGCTGACCTGCCACAAGCCGGAAGGGGCGTTCTACATTTTCCCCAGCGTTGCCGGGCTTATCGGCAAGACCAGCAAATCCGGCCGCAAAATAGAAAACGATGCGGACTTCGTCATGGGGCTCGTCGACGAGCAACATGTGGCGACCGTGCAGGGCGGGGCCTACGGCATGAGCCCGTTCTTCCGCCTCTCCTACGCCACCAGCATGGAGAAGCTTGCCGATGGCTGCGCGCGTATCGCGCAGTTCTGCCATGATCTGAAATAGGATGGGACCTGAAATAGCATGAGGAGGCAGGCAGGGCGGCGCCGGGCATTTACTGCTTCAGCCGCTCGGTCAACTCCCGGAGAATGTCCTGCACGGCAGCGGCTGGGTCGGAGAGCGATGCGTGTTCGGACACGCAGAGCGACAGTGTCTCCTCGATCTTCGGCGAGATGCTCCGGGAAACAATCGGGCCGGTGCCCTCGGACACGATACGGTCGGCGACCGCCTTGGGCATGATGGTGGCGCCGAGACCGGTGCCGATGGCCCGCGCCAGCGTCCGGATGACCTCAACCTCGCCGATCACCGTCAGATTGGTACGGCTTCGCGAAAACGCCGTCTCCACCGCCCGGCGCACGAAATTGTAGGGCGGCGGCAACAAAAACGGCAGAGATTCGAGCGCTGAAATGGCAATCGGGGCGTCGCTGGCTTCGATGCCGAATTTCTCGTGCGCGACAAGGTAGAAATCCTCCCGGAGAAGGGGGGAGAAACGCAGGCCTTTCATCGGGCCGGCGCCATGGATCAGCGCGATTTCAAGCCGGTTGTTCATCAGCATCTGGCTGTATGTCTGCCCGACGCTCTCGGTGAGGTGAAGCATGATGCCCGGATGGCGACGTCTTGTTTCCGCCAGAAGCTCGAAGGAGAGCGTTGCGGCACCGCTGAACGGCGTGAGGCCGACGGAGACCCGGCCCGCGAGGTGCTTGCCCGCCGCGACGACGTCGGCGTGGGCCTGTTCCATCTGGCGCAGGATGATCTGGGCGTGCCGGTAAAGCTCGGCACCGGCATCCGTCATCACGACGCCTTGCTGGCTTCGAATGAGGAGCTTCGTCCCGAAGTGTTCTTCGAGGGCGGCGAGCTGCTGGCTGAGTGCTGGCTGTGCGATGTGGAGTATATCGGCAGCTCTTGTGATGCTGCCGGTATCAACGATCACAACGAACGATTTGAAACGTCTGATATCCATTCGAGATTGATGCTCACCATTGCAGCTGACCGGCATGTTACAGCCTGACTGTTAGTTTACAACAGATTCCCTCCCAAGCCCTTTTAAGCGGAAAATGCTGCGGCGGAAGCGTCGTCGCTCGGCCTTCGGCTACGAAAACATGTGGATTCATCCAATGGAATCAATGTCCGGACGCGGCCGGATACCCTTCATAAGATAGGCTTATCCCTCCAAAGATAATCGGAATTATCGCCCGACGGAAAGGTCGGCTAAGGTTTCGCAAACAAAGGGAACAGTGATGCCATTCTCCGATTATAAGACCGCACTGGTCACAGGTGCCTCCTCCGGAATTGGGGCGGCTATCGTCGAGCGCCTTTGCGCCGAAGGGCTTGAGGTGCACGCGGTTGCGCGCAATGGCGAACTTTTGCGGAAGCTGGCGGAACGCACCGGCTGCATCGCGCATGTGATCGACGTCACCGACAAAGCGGCCCTTGCGGATTTGACGAAGCGCGTCCCGTTCGACATTCTGGTCAACAATGCCGGTGTCGATCGTCCCAAGAAATTTCTGGATGCCGACGAAGGCGATATCGACCTTCTCATTGACGTCAACCTGCGTGCCGTCCTCCATCTCTGCCGCATGGTGGTGCCGGGGATGGTGGCGCGCGATCGCGGTCACGTCATCAATATCTCGTCGATCGCAGGCGCTTATAATTTCGGCGGCAATTCGTCCTATCACGCGACGAAGGCGGGCGTCAGCATGCTGTCGAACCAGCTGCGTCTTGACGCCTTCGGCAAGCGGGTGCGCGTGACGGAAATCTGCCCCGGCCGGGTCGCGACCGACATCTTTGCGCATGTTCATGGCGACAGCTCCGAGGTGCGGGAACGATTCATCGACGGTTTCGAACTCCCCCAGGCAAAAGATATCGCCGATGCCATCGCCTTTGCGATCGCAGCACCGGTCGCCGTGAACATCGGCCATATGGAAATCACGCCGACTCTTCAGGTGATGGGCGGCTTGCAGACGGCAAAGCCTCAATCTTCCAAGCAAGGGGAATGAGGCGGTGGGCAAGCTCGATCTCTCCGCGATCCTGAGCAATCCAGAATATGTCTCGATGCTGCTGCATGGGGTCGAGATGACCTTTGTCGTGGCGATCGGTTCCTGGCTTCTGGCGATGACCCTTGCCATGCTCCTTCTCGGCCTGCGATACGCGCCAGGCCCCGTCGGCAATGCCGTCGTCACCGCCTATGTCTCCTATCACCGTAACGTCCCGACGCTGGTGCAGCTGATGCTCTGGTATTTCGGCATTTTCGCCCTGATGCCGCAGCCGGTCACCGACTGGCTGAACGACCACAATGCCGAGGCGACCTTCGCGATCATCGGGCTTGGTCTTTGTCAGGCAGCCTATTTCAGCGAAGATCTTCGCTCCGGCCTGCGCTCGGTGAGCCCCGGTCAAATGGAGGCGGCACGCGCGCTCGGTCATGGATATATCTCGGCCATGCGCTTCGTGATGATCCCGCAGGGGATCAGAAATGCGCTGCCCGCGCTGATCAATCATAGTGTTTCCCTGTTCCAGAACAGCAGCCTGGCGGTCGCGATCGGCGTTGCGGAACTGACCTATGCCGTCAAGGAAGTGGAGAATCTCAGCTTTCTGACGTTTGAGACCTATCTGCTGGCGACGGTTCTCTACCTCGCCTTCTCGCTGATGATCATGACTGCCGGTGGATATGTCACCCGGAGAACCGATCCAGTCAGGAGTGGACGGGCATGATTGGCGACATCATCAAGATCATCCATGATTACTGGCTGCTGCTGCTCGTCGGGCAATATCCGAATGGCCCGATCGGGGGGCTTGCAGCGACGCTGATCCTCTCGGTCCTGGCGATCGCCTTCGCCTTTCCGGTCAGCATCCTCCTTGCCCTTGCCCGGCTTTCGAAATCGCCGCTGCTGAACTGGCCCGTCACGGCGCTGGTTTATTTCACGCGCGGCGTGCCGCTGCTGATGCTCATCCTCTGGGGCTATTTCCTCGTGCCGCTGCTGACGGGCGCCGACGTTCCGAGCTTCGTCACCATGCTTGTGACGCTGGTCGTCTATCAGGGCGTTTTCTTGAGCGAGGTCGTGCGCGGCGGTATCCTTGCCCTCGGACATGGCCAGCTGGAGGCGGCACGAGCGCTTGGGCACAGCTATTTCGGCGCCATGCGCTACGTTGTCCTGCCGCAAGCTCTGTACAATGTCATCCCGAGCATCCTTTCGGTTCTGGTGTCGACCATCAAGGACACCACGCTTGGATACGTGATCAACGTGCCGGACCTCACCTTCGCGGCTAATCAGATCAACAATCAGCTCCTGACCCAGCCATTCCAGGTCTTCTTCATCCTGGCGGCCGTCTACTACGTGATCTGCTGGTCGTTGACTCAGGTGGCATCGGTTCTGGAGCGTCGGATCGCCCGCAAGCGTGCCGGCACGGCTGCGCAGAAGCCCGAGAACGTCCTGCAACTCAAAGCTCTTACGGATCAGTCGCTATGACCCTCGCCCAGTCTTCCCAGAATCCGCCCATGATCCGGCTGTCCGGGGTGCGCAAGTCCTATGGCCATTTCGAAGTCCTCAAGGGGATCGATGCCGAGGTGGCGCGCGGCGAGGTCGTCGTCGTCTGCGGTCCTTCCGGTTCGGGCAAATCCACCCTGATCCGCACGGTGAACCGGCTCGAGGAGATCGCCAGCGGATCGATCACCTGCGACGGCAATGACATGCACGGCTCTGTGCCCGCCAAGGAAATGAACCGCCTGCGCAGCCGTATCGGTTTCGTCTTCCAGAACTTCAACCTGTTCCCGCATCTGTCGGTTCTCGACAACATCGCGATGTCGCCGATCCGGGTGAAGGGGGTCGCGCGTGATGTTGCCCGCAACAAGGCAAAGCAGCTTCTCGACAGGGTGGGGCTCGCCGATAAGGCGGGCGCTTTTCCCGCCCAGCTTTCCGGCGGGCAGCAGCAACGGGTCGCGATTGCGCGCGCTTTGGCGATGGAGCCGCCGGTGATGCTGTTCGACGAGCCAACGAGCGCGCTGGATCCGGAAATGGTCGGCGAGGTGCTTGCGGTCATGAAGACCCTGGCAGCCGACGGCATGACGATGATGTGTGTCACCCATGAGATGGGATTTGCCCGCGATGTAGCGGATCGCGTCTGGTTCATGGATGACGGGCTGATCCTCGAGGCCGCGCCACCGAAAGAGTTCTTTTCCAACCCGCAACATGCGCGTGCTCAGCGGTTTCTCGCTGATTTGCGGCATTGATTTTCGTCCAACCCACAGGAGACTTTGCAATGAACATGAAGTCATGGACCCTAGGCCTCGCGCTCGCAGCAACCGCGCTGGCCGGGTCGGCGAATGCGGATCAGCTGGCCGATATTATGACGGCGAAGGTGATCCGTTGCGGAACCTTTGCCGATGTTCCGCCCTTTGCGTCTCCGGATCCGAAAACGCGCGAGATGGTCGGCTTCGACGTCGATCTCTGCGGCGCGATCGCCCAGGCACTCGGCGTGAAGCCGGAAATCAAGCCGGTTTCCGTCGAAGCGCGCGTTCCCGAAGTCAAGCTCGGCCATGTCGATATCGCCGTTGCCAATCTCGCCTACACTCTCAGCCGCGCCGAGCAGATCCAGTTCAGCGACCCTTATTATCTGGCTAAGGAAATGTTGATCGTCAAGGTCGGCGATGCCGGCCAGAAGAAGGCCGATTTTGCCGGCGTTCGCCTGGCATCGACCAAGGGCTCGACCTCGGAACTCTCCATCCGCCTCAACAAGTCGCAGCCGCTGACATTCCAGGATACGGGGTCGGCCTATCTCGCCGTCCAGCAGGGCAAGGCCCGCGGCATGGTCGCCAACACGATGACGACGACGAAGATCGTCAACGAGTCGAAGACCAAGGGCGCCGAGATGCGGATGATCGAGGAGCCGATGCTCTATCAGCCGATCGGCATCGGTATGAAAAAGGACGAACCGGCCCTGACGGCGAAGATCAATGAAGTCCTAGTCTCGCTCGACAAGTCGGGTGAGATCAACAAGATCTGGGACAAATGGCTCGGCCCGAACACCGAATACAAGATGACCCGCACGGACAAGGTCGTCCCGATCACCGAACTGAAGTTCGATCCCATCCCGTAATTTTGCGAGCGGGGCGCGAATGCCCCGGCGCTCTTGGCGATGCGGCCGGCGTCTTGCCGCGCCGTATCGCGACCATGCGACGTTTTCAGCCTGCCCGATGAAGCAGGCGTGCAATTGCCAATTTGTCTGGAGGACCCTGAAGTGGTGATACTGAAGCAGAAGATCGATCGTCCCAGCCAGGACGAGATCGCGGCCATCGCGAAATTTTCGCCGGCAACCCTTCACGAAGCGCAAGGGCGTCGCGGCGCGCTGTCTTCGCGGTTGAAGCCGATCGACTACCGGATGAAGCTCTGCGGTCCCGCCTTCACCGTCAAATGCGCGCCGCGTGACAACATCATGCTCCAGGTGGCGATCAACTACGCGCAGCCCGGCGACATCATCGTCGTCTCCGCCGGCGAGTACGAAGAAGCCGGCTCGTTCGGCGATGTCCTTGCCAATGCCTGCCTTGCCAAGGGTATCGGCGGGCTGGTGACCGATACGGGAGTGCGTGACACGCTGCAGCTGCGCGATCTGGGCTTCCCGGTCTTTTCGCTGAGCGTTTGCATCAAGGGCACCGTTAAGGAAACGCTTGGCGCCACTAACGAGCCGATCCTGATCGGCGACGAGATCGTTCACCCAGGCGACATCATCGTCGGCGATGCCGACGGTCTGGTCGTCGTGCGCAAGTCGGAGGCATTCGAGGTCGCGAAACTGGCACAGGCCAGGGAAGACGCCGAAGCTGGCTACATTGCAGCCTACAAGGCCGGAAAGTCGGTGGTCGAGGTCAGCAATCTCGAAGCCGTGCTGAAGGCCAAGGGTCTGGTAATCGAAGGCTGAGGAACAAGGCCCGCTGCCCACATAGGTGCGGCGGGCCTCGTCCTATTCAATTAGCCGGATAACTTTTTCTCCCGCCGGTTGTGCATCGGAAGCATGCATCAGTCATGCATTGGTTCCCGGCAGCCCGAAAGCCTGTTGGAAATATCGCCTGAAGGCCAGCATAGGTGGCGAGAATTCGCTATTGGCCCGCCATGCCAGTCCGACATCCATCGGCGGAACCGGATCCTGGATATTGACCGTTTCGATGCGCCGGCCTTCCAGCGACCAGGGCCTGTGAACCATGTCCGAGAGGATGGCGACGCCGAGGCTGTTGGCAACCATCGATCGCACCGCCTCGATGGAGCTCGTCCGCAGCAGGACCTTGGGCTGATAGGCAGTGCCGCTCCAGTATTTCAGCGACGAATGCGCCGCCTCGTCGACGGTCAGCATGATATAGGGTTCTTCGGCGATCTCGCGAAGGCCGACGCCGTCGCGTCTCAGCAGATTATGTTGCGCCGGCACCCAAAGGCGGCGAACGGAACTTAGGAGTGTCTCCGTGGTCAGCATCGGGTTCAGGATATTCGAGGTTAGGAGCACGGAGATATCATAGCGGTTGGACAGCAGCCCTTCCTCAATGGTCTCGCGATTGACTTCGTAGAGCTGGATGCGCAGCCGCGGATAGAGGCGCCGCATGCGCTCGATGTGGAGAGGCAGGAAATATCCGATCACCGTATAGGTTGCGGCGACGACCAGATCGCCTTCGATATCGCTGCTGACGAGATTGAGATGCGTGGCCTCGTCGACCTTCGCCAGTATTTCATAGGCATGGGAGAGAAACTGCCGGCCGGCGGCGGTCAATTCCATGCCCTGCGGTGTCCTGTTGAACAGCATGACGCCCACGGTCAGTTCGAGGTCCTTGATCGCCGCCGTCACTGCAGACTGTGAGATCGAAAGGTTCATCGCGGCATGGGAGATCTGGCCGTATTCGGCCGTGGCGACGAAGTATCGAAGCTGGCGCAGGCTGAGACTCAACGTCGTTCTCCTCTATCGGTTAATCTGAAAAATTCTCGAACTAAATCAGATATCGTCGTTGCAATTGCTGGAGAGCAACGATGTAATTCAATGCAATCTGACTAACTATCTGAATTAAATGGAATAATTCTGGCGTCTTTTTGTGCGTTGATATCAATTTATCAGATAATGCTATATTGAAAATTGTATTTTTCAAATCCTGTTTTTCCTCCTAGCGTTTCGTCGCGGCCGCAGCTCCGAACATGCATGAGGAAATACGCTTGAAAGAAGTCGTCGACATCAATTGTGATATGGGAGAGGCCTTCGGCCGGTGGCGTATCGGCGATACGCGCGACGAACATCTCATCTCGCTCATCAGCTCCGCCAATATCGCCACCGGGTTTCATGCCGGCGACCCGAACCTCATGGACGAGACTGTGCGTTTGGCTGCCGAACACGGGATCGGCGTCGGCGCGCATCCGGGCTACAATGATCTGCAGGGGTTCGGCCGACGAAAAATCAGTGGGACCAGCAAGGAGATCATCAACGACCTGATCTATCAGGTGGGCGCGCTTCGCGAATTTGCCCGCCGTCATGGCGTGCCGGTTCAGCATGTGAAGCCGCATGGCGCGCTCTACATGGAACTGGCGGCCAGTGCCGAGCTCTCCCGGATTTTCATCCAATATATGCGAACGGTGGCGCCGACTACGCCGGTCTTCTGCATGGCCGGTTCTGAAACCCATATCGCCGCCCTGGAGGTTGGACAGCCGGCGGTGCGCGAATTCTACGCGGATCGCGACTATGGCGACAACGGCTGGATCGTTTTCACCCGCGACGCGGGCCGTCCCGATCCCAAGGCCATTGCGAGGAAGGTTCTGCGTGCCTGCACCGAAGGCAAGGTCCGCACGGTGACCGGAGCCGACATCGATATAGAGTTTGAATCCATCTGTTTCCACTCGGACACGCTGGGAGCGCTGGAGATCGCCCAAGAAATGCGCGCGGCCCTTGTCGCCGCGGGGCTCCGGATCGCACCCGTTTCCCAATTCTTGAACAATGAGATAGCGCGGAGGCCACATGAGTAAGCTTGAGATCAAATCGCCCCTTCCGGGAACGTTCTACAGGGCTTCCTCTCCGGACGTGCCGGCCTTCAAAGCAGATGGCGATGCCGTTTCGGCCGCCGATACGATCGGCCTTATCGAGGTCATGAAGACCTTCCAGCAAATTCCCGCCGGCCTTAACGGCAAGAACATCAAATTTCTTGTCGACAACGAAGAGCCCGTCATGGCCGGGCAGGTCATCGCGGAGGTCGAGGAATGACCATCGGGTCCGTGCTCATCGCCAATCGTGGTGAAATCGCCGTGCGGATCATCAAGGCGGCCAAGGCGCTCGGCATTCGCACGGTCCAGGTCCATAGCGCTGCCGATGCGGATATGCTGGCGGTCAGGCTTGCGGACGAGGCGATCGACATCGGGTCGCCTGCGCCGAAGAAATCCTACCTGAATATCGAGGCCGTCATCGCCGCGGCAAAGGCAGCCGGCGTCGACGCTGTTCATCCGGGCTACGGCTTCCTCTCCGAAAACGGTGATTTCGCCGATGCCGTCGAGGCGGCGGGCATGATCTTCATCGGCCCCTCCGGCGATGCGATCCGCACGCTCGGCGACAAGGTGGCGGCGCGGCAGGTGGCGGCAAAAGCCGGCGTTCCGACGGTGCCGGGAAGCGACGGGCGGGTAGCCGACCTCGACGAGGCGCGGGCGCTGGCGGCAAGGATCGGTTTTCCGGTGATGATCAAGGCGGCGGCCGGTGGCGGCGGGCGTGGCATTCGCATCGTCGCCGATATCGCCGAGCTGGAGCAACAGTTTCCGCTTGCCTCGGCCGAGGCGCTCGCCGCCTTCGGCGATGGCGGCCTCTATATGGAAAAGGTCATCACCCGCGCCCGGCATGTCGAGGTGCAAATCTTTGGTGACGGACAGAATTTCGTGCATTTCTTCGAGCGCGAATGCTCGCTGCAGCGCCGGCGCCAGAAGGTCTGGGAAGAGGCACCTGCCTTCCTCTTGCCCGCCGACGTGCGCGAGCGTCTCTGCGGAAGCGCCGTGGCGCTTGCTCGCGAGGTCGGTTATCGCGGCGCCGGCACGGTCGAATATCTCTATGACGACGAGAGGGGTGATTTCTATTTCATAGAGGTCAACACCCGCATCCAGGTGGAACATCCGGTCACCGAGATGATTACCGGTTTCGACCTGGTGCAGGAGATGTTCAAGGTGGCGGGCGGCGCGGCTCTATCGGTATCGCAGGGCGATATCAGGGCGAGCGGCCATGCGATCGAGTGCCGTATCAACGCCGAGGACCCCTTCAAGGCGTTCCAGCCGTCGCCGGGAACGATCACGAAACTCTCCATTCCAGAGGGCGAGGGCGTCCGGTTCGATACGATGCTCTATAAGGACTACACGATCCCGCCCTTCTACGATTCCCTGCTCGGCAAACTGATCGTGCATGCCGAGACGCGCGATGCCTGCCTTGCAAAGTTGGGCGTCGCGCTTCAGGCGCTCGTCATCGAGGGCGTGCCGACCACTGTGCCGCTGCACCTCGCACTGGCGCGTGACGCAAGCGTCGCCAAAGGCGCATTCCATACCCGCTTTCTCGAACACTGGCTGGACAATGATTTCGCGGCCCTTGCCGGCCGGACCCAGGAGGTTGCCTGATGTCTGCACGCTATACATTCGGAGGTGACGAACATCTCTTCGTCGAATGCAGTGATGAGATGTCGCTGGAGGCCTTTTTCAAGAGCTTGTCGATGGCAACCGGCGTCCGCGACAGCGTCATCAAGGGCGTCACTGAGATCTGCCCGGCCAATGCCTCCTTCCAGATCAAGTTCAACCCGGACCTGATCAAGCCCGACGACCTTCTCAAGGAGGTACGGGCGATCGAAGGAGCGGCCGAAAAGGCCGAACCAGTGATCAAGACACGAATCGTCGAAATTCCGGTCTTCTACAATGATCCCTGGACGCACGAGACCCTGATGCGCTTCCGCGAGCGCCATCAGGAGCCGTCCGGCACCGATCTCGATTATGCTGCCGGGATCAACGGCTATGGCGCGGTTGACGATTTCATCGCCGCCCATGCCGGCTCGCCCTGGTTCGTCTCCATGGTCGGCTTCGTCGCCGGCCTGCCGTTCATGTACCAGATGGTTGAGCGGCAGCGGCAGATCGAGGTCCCGAAATATCTGCGCCCCCGCACCGATACGCCACGGCTGACGGTCGGCCATGGCGGCTGTTTCGGCTGCATCTATTCGGTGCGCGGCGCGGGCGGCTACCAGATGTTCGGGATCACGCCGATGCCGATCTTCGACCCGACGCAGACGACGAGCTATCTCCGCGACTTCATGGTGTTCTTCCGTCCGGGCGATATCGTCAAGTTCAAGCCGATTGATCGCGACGGTTACGACAAGGCGGTCGAGGAGGTCGACAAAGGTCTGTTCAGCCCACCGATCCGCGAGGTCAGCTTCGATCTCAGGCAATACCAGATCGATATCGACGGCTACAATGCCAAGCTGGAGGGCGTGCTCTATGGCCATTAAGGTTCTTCATCATGGCCTGGCGACCACCGTTCAGGATCTGGGCCGGCCGGGCTATTTTCACCTCGGCATTCCCGTCGGCGGCGCGATGGACCGCTATGCCATGCGCGCGGCAAACCGTCTCGTCGGCAATGATGAGAGTGCAGCCGGCCTGGAAGCGGTGTTCATGGGACCGCAGCTTGAATTCCTTGATGACGCCGTGATCGCGGTGACCGGTGCCGACATGCCGGCCAAGATCGACGGCGTCGCCCAGCCGGGATGGACGGCGCTGAAGATCAAGGCCGGCCAGGTCCTGAGTTTCGATTTTCTGAAGTCCGGGGCGCGCATCTATATCGCGGTATCGGGCGGCATCGACGTGCCCGTGGCGCTCGGCAGCCGGTCCACCTATCCGATCGGCGCACTCGGCGGCTACAAGGGCAGGGCGCTGGCGGTGGATGACGAGCTTCCGGTCGGGCAAGGCGCCGTTGTGCAGGAGGGCCGATCGGTGGAGGAAGGCTTGCGCCGCAGGCCCGGGACACCCGCCGAGCTGCGGGTCCTGCCGGGACTCTACTGGGATCGCCTGACGGATGAGGCGAAGGAGAGCTTCTTTGCCGATCCATGGAAAGTCGCACCCGAAGCCGACCGCATGGGCTATCGCTTCCGTGGTGGCCGCAAGCTCGAATTCGTCGACCGTCGGCAGCCCTTCGGCGCCGGCTCGGATCCCTCCAACATCGTCGACAGTTGCTACCCTTACGGCTCGATCCAGGTGCCCGGCGGCACCGAGCCGATCATTCTGCACCGCGATGCCGTTTCTGGCGGCGGTTACTTCATGCTCGGCACGGTGATCTCTGCCGATATGGATCTGATCGGACAATTGCAGCCGCATACGCCGACCCGCTTCATTGAGGTGACGATGGAAGAGGCGCTTGCGGCAAGGGCCGAGCGGCAGGCGCTGATCGAGCGCATGCGCGCCTCCTTGAACTGAAGGGAAAAGCGATGATTGCCTTGCCGATCCCGCGTCCACGACAGTGCATGCAGCCGTTCATTGGCCGCCTGCTATTCGAGAACGCGCGTCAGATAGGCGGCCGTCACGCTTGGGCCGGGAATGATCGCAACAATCTTCATCTGGGCGATCATGCGTTTCACCGAGGCGTCCAGGTGGCTTTCCATCATCGCGGCGGCGGCGGTCACAGCGCCGCGCAACAGCAGCTCCGTTACCAGGCGCAGCTCAGTGATGACGGCGGGATCGCCCGGCAGACCGAGCCGTCGCAACAGCCGCTCGGTCGCCGTCACCGGCAGAAGATTGTTGCGGATCGATTCCTTCAAACGCTCGTTCGGCGTCGCCAGAATGCAGATGTCGATGAAATCCGCATAGATGGCTTCCAACGCCTTGAGGTGATCGGCGATATCGTGCCTTTCCAGTTCGGACAGGCGCTGAAAAAGCTCGTTCAGCCCGGCACGGTCAACATGCTCCGCCCCGGCGATCAGCGCCTGGGGTTCGAGCATTCCGCGCAGCACGAAATGGTCCTTGATCATCTGCGCGGTCAGCGGTCCGGCGATCCAGTGGGACGACTGGTTCTTGCGCACGAGGCCGCGCTCGCGCAGGCGTGTCAGCACGTCGCGCACGACGGTTCGGCTGACGTTGAAATGAGTGGCCAGTTCGATCTCGATGATGCGGTATTGCCCGAAGACGACGCAACCGGCCACGTCGGCTTCGACTGTGTTGTAAATCCGTTCCCAGGAGGAGCGGCTTTGCAGCGCCTCGTCGGCATGGCGCGGGATGGTCAGGCCCAGCGTCTTGATGTCGGTGCGGTTCGGCTCGATCCCTTGATCGGCAGGCCCGACGAGATAGCCGCGGCCGTTGAAGCGATGCACGAGCCCTTCGCTTTCAAGGGCCTGAAGCGCTCGCTGTACGGGCGCGCGCGAAATCTGAAGGATTTCAGCGATCGGGCCTTCGAGAAGCACGACACCGAGCGGCAGCGTGCTGTTTTCGATGTTGCTGCGCAGAACATCCTCCGCGATCTCATAGCGCTTCTGCGCGTTGGGTCGTGCGCCATATTCGGTCATCTGATTCAATGTGCCCATATCATTCCGATGCCTCACTCTTACGCTATTTATAGCGGTAAAATAGCGCATAAATAAATGGCTATTGAATACAAAGTCTGATTTTTATGCGACGCCTACGCGGGCTGATGGCGCGACTATATTGCTGCGCTGCGCCGGTATGTGTCCGATTTTATGGAATTTTTGCGCGAAGGTCGCGGTGCGTCGACTCTTCTACTGGCGTTGCATGCGCTGAATTTCAGTGAATTCACCGGTCGCGGCTCTTGCTGTTCGGTCTGCTGCGGCGCCTATTGCCCGGCGCGCACAATTTTAATCATCGACGCATTTCGTTTTATCATAAAAAGTCTATTGAATACAAAAATCATTTGTGTAATGCTTCAAGACATCAAAGCGCTCGTCAGAAGCGCTACAGGTGGAACTCGTTGAAACGCCAAGGAACATCTCTTTGAAGCGCATGTGATGCATGCGTGACGGCCGACGTCCAGCGTTCGGATCAATCTGATTCCGAGCTGCGGCGAAGCTTTGTCCGGGGGATGGTCCTTGCCTGGAACTGGTAGGAAATCGGTGTCGACCGTTCTTCAACTCAAGCAAGTCGCCAAGTCCTATGGCGGCGTACCGGCGCTGGCCTCGGTGGATTTTTCCCTGCCGGGTGATGCCTATATCTCGCTGCTTGGTCCCAGCGGCTCCGGCAAGACGACGCTGCTGCGCGTCATCGCCGGTTTCGAGGAGCCCGATTCCGGCTCGATCCTGTTTCATGGCGAGCGTCTCGACGGGGTCGAGCCGCATGCGCGCGGCATCGGTTTCGTCTTCCAGAACTTTGCTCTCTTTCCCCATCTCTCGGTCACCGACAACGTCGCCTTCGGGCTGCGCAACAGGAAGGTCGATCCGGTCACGGATCCCGCCATCGTCACAGCGAGGGTCCGCGACATGCTCGCCCTCGTTGGGCTCAAGGGGTTGGAGGATCGCGCCGTCACGCAGATATCGGGCGGCCAGCGGCAACGGGTGGCACTGGCGCGTACCTTGGTGACCGAGCCGAAGATGGTGCTTCTGGACGAGCCGCTTGGCGCGCTCGACGCCAATTTGCGCAGCCGCATGCGAACCGAGCTGAAGACGATCCGCGAGCGCTGCGGCGTCACCTTTCTGCATGTGACGGGCAGCGAGTCCGAAGCGCTCGCGATGGGCGACATGGTTCTGGTGCTCGATCAGGGCCGCATTGCGCAGGCGGCGACCTCCGATGTGATCTACAATCGTCCGGCCTCGGCCGCCGTGGCGCGCTTTCTCAATTGCTACAATCTGTTTGCCGGCGCTGTCGTCGACGATCACTTCGTTAGCCAGACCGGACGTTTCCCGCTGAATGCCTCACTCAGGAAAGCGCCGCAGCCGGGCTATGCCATTCGCCATGATCGTGTCGCTATCCGTCCTTCGGACGCGTCAATTTCCACTGACGAGGTAAGCATCGGCGGCGATTTCATCGCCAGCGAATATTCCGGCGCGGCCATCAATTCCTTCTTTGCGCTCGGTGACGGGCGCGTCTTCGAGGTCGAGTCGCATCTCAGCCATTCGCGACCGCCCGCCTTTGTCGAAAAGAGCCGCTATGCGCTGGTCTGGAAGAAGGAGGACGCCCTTGTCTTCGGCTGACGCGCGCTTCCTGCACCGACCCCACGGACCTGCCCAGGAGAATGAGAGATGACCATGGTGGTAACGAGCGAGGATGCCGCGCAGGAGACGACGGTCACGCGCCGTCCATCGAGAAAGGCCCTGTGGCTGCTGGCGCCGGGTGTGCTCTGGATGCTGCTCTTCCTGGTGCTGCCGCTCCTGATGATGGTCTATGTCTCCTTCTGGACCCAGACGACCTTCAAGATCGAGCCGACGCTGACCCTGCAAAGCTGGATCACCTTCCTGACGAGCCCGACCTACCTCGGCGCGCTCTGGACGACTATCCGCATCTGGCTTCTTGTTCTGTTGTCGACGCTTGTCGTCGGCTATCCGGCCGCGCTCTTCGTCGGCCTTCTCGTTAAGAACAAGACGTTGCAGACCGTGCTTCTCGTCCTCTGCGTGATCCCCTTCTGGACGTCGTTCCTGATCCGCGTTCTCGCCTGGCGCCCGATGCTCGGCACGGAGGGCGCGATCAACATGATCCTGATGAACCTCGGCATTATCCGTCAGCCCATCGAGGTGCTGCTGTTTTCCGAACTGTCGGTGATCATCGGCATGACGCAGATCTATTGCGTCTTCATGGTCGGTCCGATCGCCTTCATGCTCGGCCGCATCGACGCCTCAGTCATTGAGGCCGCTCAGGATCTCGGTGCCGGTTTTTGGCGCATCTTCCGCACGATCATTCTGCCGCTCTCCCTGCCGGGCGTGGTCGTCGGCGCGATTTTCGTCTCGGTCATGGTTCTCGGCGAATTCGCCACCTCGGCGGCGCTGTCCGGCCGTAAGGTCAACCTCTTGGGCAACATCATCGTCACCCAGGTCGGCTCGTTGAAATGGGCCTTCGCGGCGGTGGCCGGCGTCGTGCTGACGATCATCATGGGTGCGGTCGTTGCCGTGCTTCTCAAGATCGTCGATCTGAGAAAGGAGCTCTGATCATGAACGCAAGCGGCATCAAGCTCGGCCTCGGCGTCTACACAACCCTCTTTCTCGTCTTTCTCTATGGACCGCTGGTGGTTCTGGCGATCCTGTCGTTCCAGACCGGCCCGGAGGGTGGTCCGCAATTCCCGATCATCGAATGGTCGACTTACTGGTATCGTCATCTGTTTGGCCTGACGCCGCCCTCGCGCATCGCGCCGCTGCCGATCGATCAGTCCTTGATACGCTCGCTGGCGCTTGCGGTGATGACCATGATCGTCTCCACCGTGCTCGGCGTGACCTCCGCCCAGGCCTTCCGGCGCAAATTCCGCGGCTCCGGCGTCGTCTTCTACCTGATCGTCCTCGGGATGATGGTGCCGGGGGTTCTGGTGGGGCTCGGCATGGCGCTGGTCGCCAATACATTCGGCATCGACCGCCACTGGTGGAGCACGGCATTCGTCCTCCATGTCGTTTATACCTTCCCCTTCGCCTTTCTGGTGATGCTGGCGATCTTCAACAGGTTCGATCCGAGCATGGAGGAGGCCTCCTGGTCGCTCGGCGTCACGCCGGCGCGGACCTTCCGCAAGGTCACTTTTCCGCTGATTTTTCCCGGCGTGCTCTCGGCCATGCTGTTTGCCTTCACGCTCTCCTATGACGAATTCTCGCGCACCTTGTTCGCCTCCGGCCGTGAATTGACGCTGCCGTTGGCGATCTACGGCACCTTCTCGGTTGAGGTTCATCCCAACGTCTTCGCCTTCGGCGTCCTGACGACCCTGTTTTCCTTCGCGCTGCTTGGCACCTACGCCACCCTCATGGGGCTGTCGGTTCGCCGTGCCCGGCGTGTCCGCGTTCAGGAGGACGCATGATGACAAAGAAACCTTCGGCGATCGTAACGGGTGCGGGTTCCGGCATTGGCCGGGCGATCGCGCTCAGGCTTGCCGCTGACGGCTATGCGGTGCTGGTGAATGATCTGTCGCTCGATCGCGCGCAGGCTGTTGCCGACGACATCGGCAAGGCGGGTGGCTTGGCCACGGCTGCAGCGGGCGACGTTTCCCGGCCCGCGGATGTGGCCGCGATCCATGCGGCTGCCGCAGCGCGACATGGCGAAGTCGATCTCCTCGTCAACAATGCCGGCATCGTACACCAGGCATCCTTCGAAAACCTCGCGCTTGAGGATTTCGACCGGATGTTTGCCGTCCATGTGCGCGGTACGTTCCTGATGACCAAGGCGGTCTTGCCCTCGATGCTCGAGCGTGGCGAGGGGAGCGTTATCAATGTCGCTTCCCAACTCGGTCAGATCGGCGGCATCGAGCTGGTTCACTATTCCGGCGCCAAGGCGGCGATCATCGGCATGACCAAGGCGCTCGCCCGCGAGGTTTCCAGTCGCGGGGTGCGGGTCAACGCGGTCGCGCCCGGGCCGATCAATACGCCGTTGGTGCTTGGCCTTTCGGATGAATGGCGCGAGCGCAAGAAGCGCGAACTGCCGCTTGGCCGGTTCGGCGAGCCGGAGGAGGTGGCGGCGACGGTTGCCTTTCTGGCGTCTCCTGCCGCCAGCCTTTTCGTCGGCCAGACGCTCGGGCCGAATTCCGGCGATGTGATGCTCTGAAAGGAAGATGGATATGACAGCTACTGAAAAACGCATCGTGATCGTTACCGGCGCCGGCATCGGGATCGGCCAGGCGACAGCGAAGGCTTTCGCCGCTCTTGGGGATCATGTCGTCGTGACGGACATCTTGAAGGCGGAAGGCGAGGAGACCGTCCGCGACATCGTCGCCTCCGGCGGATCGGCCGAATTCCAGTTCTATGATGTCCGCTCGACCGAGGCTGCCAATGCGCTGGTCGCGGATCTGGAGGCGCGGTTCGGCAGGATCGATGTCATCGTCGCAAATGCAGGCATCGCCCATCGCACGCCACTGGAAAACCTCAGCGACGACAAATGGGATCTGACATTCGACATCGATCTCAAAGGCATCTTCCGGCTGGTGCGCGCCGCCGCAGCCGGCATGAAGCGCCGCAAATCGGGAAGCATCGTCGCGCTCTCCTCCATCATGGGCGTCGCCTACGGCTGGGATGAGCATGTGCATTATTCTGCCGCGAAATCCGGCGTCGTCGGGCTCGTGCGCGGGCTGGCGGTGGAACTCGCCAAGGACGGCGTGCGGGTCAATGGCGTCGCGCCCGGCTATATCCGCACCGCACAGCTGCTGTCAGAGGAAAATTCGCTGGGCGCCGAAGGCGCCGAGAAGGTTCCGGAATTGGTCCCCTTGGGCCGGATCGGCGCTCCCGATGATATCGCCGACGTCATCGCATTCCTTGCCTCGAACAGCGCGAGATACATGACCGGCCAGGTTCTGGTCGTGGATGGCGGCCTTCTCGTGGGCCGTTACTGATCGCGGAGATCCCGGCGGCAAGCCGCCGCCGGGCGGCTGGCGATACGACAATGAAAGAAGCCCACAGCGGCTTCAGGGAACAGCAAACAACACTGGAGAACAGAAATGTCCAAAATGGAAATGAATAGACGCTCTCTGTTGAAGCATTCCGCCGGCGCGATGGCTCTTGCCGCCATCGGCGGGGGAACATCCTTGCTCTCGTCGCGCACCGCCTTCGCGCAGGCCGCCAATCTTGCCGGCGAGCAGCTGCGCACTATCGGCCTGTCGGTCACCGTGCAGGAGCGCATCCTTTCCGATTTCCGCAAGGCAAGCGGCGTCGGCCAGACCTCCGGCACGGCGGCGACCTTCCCGGATGCGCAAACGAAGATCCTGTCCGGCTCCAAGGATTACGATTGCTGGGAGATTATCGCCGAGCGCCTGCCGTCGATCGTCATGACCAACAATGTCGAGCCGGTACCGGCCGCTTCGCTGAAGAACTGGGCCAATATTCGCGACACCTTCACCAAGCCCTCCGACAAGTGGGGCGCCAAGCAGCAGATCGTCGGCCAGATCTGGGCCGATGACGCCCAGACCACGCTGAACATGGTTCCCGCGGTCTATAACTACGACTCCATCGGATACAATCCCGATGTCCTCAGCGCCGAGGAAGCCAATAGCTGGGCAGCACTCTTCGATCCCAAATGGAAGGGCAAGTCGGGCCTCAATACCGATCCGTTGATCGCCTTCGGCCAGGCCATCATGGCGATGAACACGCTCGGTCTCCTGAGCGTGAAGAACCCCGGCAATCCGAGCGCGGCGGAAATCGACGAAGCCGCGAAGTTCCTCGTCTCCAAGAAGAAGGACGGCCAGTTCCGCGCTCTTTGGGGTGATTTCGGCGAGCTGGTCAACCTGATGGCCTCCGGCGAAATGGTCGTCTGCGACGCCTGGCAGCCTGCGGTCATGGCGGTCAAGGCGCAGGGCAAGCCTTGCAAATACGCCGTGCCGAAGGAAGGTTATCGCGGCTGGGCCATCGGCCCGTCGATGATCGCAGGCACGACCAACAAGGAGGCCGTGATCGCCTATGCGGACTACTGGCTGTCCGGCGAGCCGGGCATCACAGTCTCCGAGCAGGGATACTACTCGCCGTCCACCAACATCAAGAACGTCATGGCGCCGGATAAATATGCCTTCTGGTACGAGGGCAAGCCTTGGGTCGGTGCGGCGGAGCGCGGCATCAAGGAAGGCGACCTGCGCGACGGCGGTTCGCTGGAAGAACGCGCCAAGAACGTCGCCTACTGGCACCAGTGGCCGGACGAATACGACCATCTCGTCCAGAAGTGGGACGAGTTCCTGAACGCCTGAGGCAATGCCGGAGCGGCTTGCCGCTCCGGACCTGAAACGCGAGGAGACCGGCTGGCGGTCTTCTCGCTCGCGCCTGGAGAATGGTTATGATTTACGACCTGGAACTCATCAATGTCGGCAAGGTCTATGACAACGGCACGCCGGCTGTCGCCGATTTCAATCTGGCGGTCACCAAAGGCGAATTCATCGCCTTCCTCGGTCCGTCCGGGTGCGGCAAGACGACGACCCTGCGCATGATCGCCGGTTTCGAGACGATTTCCTCCGGCGACATGATGATCAAAGGCGAGCGGATGAACGATGTCCGGCCGCAGAACCGCCCGACCTCGATGATCTTCCAGAATTATGCGCTCTTTCCGCACATGAGCGTTCGCCGCAATGTTGGCTACGGTCTCGAGGTCAAGGGTGTCGCGAAGGCCGAGCGCGATACCCGTGTCGACCGGATCCTGGCAACGCTCGGGCTGGAGGATATCGCGGAGCGCAAGCCAGACAGGCTTTCGGGCGGTCAGCGTCAACGCATCGCGCTTGCGCGCGGTCTCGTGGTGGAACCCGACGTTCTCCTGTTGGACGAGCCGCTCGGAGCCCTTGACGCCAATCTGCGCAAGGCGATCCAGAACGAGTTGAAGCTGCTGCAAAAGAGGCTTGGCGTGACCTTCGTCTTCGTCACTCATGCCCAATCCGAGGCGCTGGCGCTCTCCGACCGGATCGTGGTGATGAACCAGGGCCGGGTCGAGCAGATCAGCCCGCCGCATCAGCTTTATACGCGGCCGAACACACCATTTGTCGCGCAGTTCATCGGTCGCAACACGATCTTTCATGGTGAAGTGGCCGGCAGCGAAGGAGACAACACCGTCGTCAACACCTCGCTCGGTCTGTTGTCGGGCCGCCCGAATGGCGCGGTTACCGGTAAAGGGAAGGTCGATATCGTCATCCCGTCCGAAGCGATCGAGGTACATGCGAGCGAAGGCGCGGATCGCCAGCGCATCGCCAGTGCCTTCGGCGGCAATGTCGTCGGTGCCTGCATCGAGCGTTTCGACGTCGTCGGCCACATCTCGCATCTGACCGCCAGTCTTCCCGACGGTCGTTCGCTCGCGCTCGAGGCGCATGTCGACAAATACAGGCCCGGCGCCTTTGCGGTCGGCGCCGGCGTGTTGCTCGCCTGGAACCCGGCGGAAGCGACCGTCATTCCCGCTTACTAGAACCTTAGAAACCCAAGGAGGTACTTCCCATGGCGAAAGAGATTTTGTGCAGTTTTGGTGTCGACGTCGATGCCGTGGCCGGTTGGCTCGGCTCCTACGGCGGTGAAGATTCGCCGGACGATATTTCCCGCGGCCTTTTTGCCGGCGAAGTTGGAAGCCCGCGTCTGGTCAAGCTGTTCGAGCGTTTCGGCATCAAAACGACCTGGTTTATTCCCGGTCATTCGATCGAGACTTTCCCCGAGCAGATGCAGGCTGTGGCGGATGCCGGCCATGAAATCGGTATCCATGGCTATAGCCACGAAAATCCGATCGCGATGACGCGCGAGCAGGAGACCGAGATTCTCGACAAGTGCATCGAGCTTGTCACCAAGCTTTCCGGCAAGCGCCCGACGGGCTATGTCGCGCCCTGGTGGGAATTCTCCAACGTGACCAACGAGCTGCTGCTCGAGCGCGGCATCAAATACGACCACTCGTTGATGCATAAGGACTTCACGCCCTATTACGTGCGCGTCGGCGATAGCTGGACGAAGATCGACTATTCGAAGAAGCCGTCCGACTGGATGGTGCCGCTGAAGCGCGGACAGGAAACAGATCTGATCGAGATTCCCGCCTCCTGGTATCTCGACGACCTGCCGCCGATGATGTTCATCAAGAAGGCTCCGAACAGCCATGGCTTCGTCAATCCGCACGATATCGAGCAGATGTGGCGCGATCAGTTCGACTGGGTTTATCGCGAGATGGACTATGCCGTCTTCCCGATCACCATCCATCCCGACGTTGCCGGTCGTCCGCAGGTGTTGATGATGCTTGAGCGGCTCTATGCCCATATGATCAAGCATCCCGGCGTGAAGTTCGTTACCATGAACGAAATCGCCGACGACTTCGCCGCGCGCTTCCCGCGCAAGAAGTAACAAGCGGTAAGACGTGTCAGGAGGTAGACACCATCATGTGCTCGCTCTGCGGTGTTCTCGGCGGCAATGAACACTGGACCGACGCTGCGGCGCGGCCGGGGGTGTTTACGCGCAATGACAGCCGTCTCGACCGGCGGCGGGAGCGGGCCAACCGCGTCGCCGCCGCCAATCGCATGCTTGCGGCCTTCGGCCTTGTTCTGTCGGACTGGCAGGGCGCTTCGTTCGTCCTTTCGACGAAGACCGGCAAGAGCGAGATCGTCGAGGATCTGGGGCATCTCTGGCCGGCGGCCGAGCGGCTCATCGGTCGTCCCTGCGATCCGCTCGATCCCGGCCTCATCGCCCGCATGGAGGTCGGCCGTGACGCATGATGAGCCCGGCTTCGTGACCGTCAACCTCCTCACCGGATTTCTCGGGTCGGGAAAGACGACCTTGCTCAGGCGGCTGCTGGCGGAGGAAGCCTTTGCCGATGCCGCCGTGCTGATCAACGAATTCGGGGAGATCGGCCTCGATCATCACCTGATCGAGCGGATCGATGACGAGATCGTGCTGCTGCGCTCCGGATGCGTGTGCTGCACCGTTCGCGGCGAGCTCGCCGAGGCGCTGAAGGATCTCTATTCCAAGCGCGAACGGGGGCTGGTCCCGCCGTTCCGGCGTGTGATCATCGAGAGCAGCGGGCTGGCGGATCCCTTTCCGGTCCTCTCAACCATCAAGGCTGATCCGATCCTCCGGCATCACTTCCGGCCCGGAAGCGTCGTGACGGCGGTGGATGCGGTCAACGGACAGCGTCAGCTCGATACCTATATCGAATCCAACCGGCAGGCGGCGATTGCCGACCGGCTTGTGATCACCAAGACCGATCTCGCCACCGACAGCGAGAGATATGCCCTGGAAAGCCGCCTGCGGCGCATCAATCCCGATGCGCTCCTCGTCTGCGCGGGGGATGGCGATCTGGATTTGTCCTCGCTGTTGCAGGACGCCGCCATGATGCGCGGCGATCACGTCCAGTCGCCGAGCGGCTTCTATTGCGAGGAGCCGGTCTGGCTTACCAATGCCGATGGTGCTCCGCACCGCGCCGCGATCTCCTCCGTCACCATGACGGTGGATCGCCCCATCGACTGGACGGCATTCGGCATATGGCTGACCATGCTGCTCAATCGCCATGGCGAGCGGGTTCTGCGGGTCAAGGGTATTCTCAATCTTGTGGGCGAGGAACGGCCGGTTGCCATTCATGGCGTGCAGCATCTTGTCCACACGCCCGTTCACATGGAAGCCTGGCCGTCTGACGATCGGCGCTCCCGGCTGGTCTTCATTCTGGACGGGCTCGACGGAGAACTGTTGAAACGGTCCTTCGAGGCTTTTACGCTGGCGGATGCAGATGTTAGGCCACCTCTGGCCATCCCGGCGGAATAGGATAAGTCATTCCTTCATGAACAAGCATCAGTCTCCGGCAAAGGCCACTTCCGCACCTGCGCTGCATCTGGCTGGCCGACCGAAACTGCGTGTTCTCGGGACAGCCATTTCCCTGCTCGAGGAGCTGCGCATCCGGGCTCAGGATGACCTCGGCATCGAGGTGACGTTCGATAACAATGATTTCCTTACCACCCAGTACAAGGCGGCGAGGGAGCCCGAGACTTACGATATCTACGATCAATGCTTCCACAATCTCGATATCGTCTGGCATTGGCGCGCGATCCAGCCGATCGACACGAAGCGCATCGCCTTGTGGGACGAGATCAACGACCTGACCAAGACCGGCCATATCGGCCCCAATCCGCGACTGGGGCTCGGCGATGTGCCGGCGCGCAAGCTGTATGTGCAGCCGAACCTGGCACTCGGCGACACGCCTTCGCGTTTCATCTCCATGCTGCCGACGACGCATAATTTCGATAGCTTCGCCTACCGAACCGATCTCGTGGACAATGCCGTCGCCATGCATTCCTGGGGTGCTCTTTTCGATGAGCGATGGGCGGGCCGGGTTGCTTTGGTGGACGAGCCGGCCATCGGCATCTTCGATGCTGCATTGGCCGCGCAGGCCGCCGGCCTGATGTCCTTCGACGACATCGGCAACATGTCGATCGCTGAAATCGACCGGTTGATCGACCTTTTGGAGGAACGGAAGAAGGCGGGTTTCTTCCGTGGCTTCTGGCAGACGGCGGAGGATGCGGCTCGCTTGATGATGGCAGGCGACACCGCCGTCCAGAGCATGTGGTCGCCGGGCATCGGCATATTGAATTCCAAGGGCGTTCCGGTCGAACAGGCGATCCCTGCCGAGGGCTATCGCGCCTGGCACGGCGGCCTTTGCCTTTCAAAGAACCTGAGCGGGCGCCTGCTCGACGTTGCTTACGACTATCTGAACTGGTGGCTTTCCGGCTGGCCGGGAGCAGTAGTTGCCCGCCAGGGCTATTATATCTCCACCCCGCAGCGCTCCCGCCAGTTCATGGCGCCGTCGGAATGGGATTACTGGTATGAGGGCCTTACCGCCGCCGAAGATCTGCCCGGCCCGGACGGACTGACGCGAATAAAGGCAGGCTCCATCAGGAGCGGCGGATCCTATTGGCAGCGTGCCAATTGCATTGCGGTATGGAACACCACTATGGATGAGCACAATTATCTCGTCCGCCGATGGATGCAGCTCGTCGGTCGATAAGGGAGAGCAGGGTCATGGCATATTCACATCTGGGCAAATCGATCGCGCAGCTGTCCGTTCTGATGCAATCGGGAGCGCTCGATCCCGTCGCGCTGGCCGAGGAGAGCCTGGACGCGATCCGGTCCCATAAGGACCAGGCCATCTTTATCAGCCTGCTTGAGGAGCGGGCGCGCGAAGAGGCTGCTTCCGCCTCGAAACGGCTGCGGGGCGGGCGGTCGCGCGGGTTTCTCGACGGTATTCCCATCGCCTGGAAGGATCTTTTCGCCATCCGCGGGTTGCCGACAACGGCCGGATCCACCGTTCTTGCGCGTGAAGCGCCGGCAGCCAAGGACGCCGATGTCGTCCAGGCGCTGGCGGAGGCTGGCATGGTGAGTGTCGGCCGGGTCAATATGAGTGAGTTCGCCTTTTCCGGCCTTGGCCTCAACCCGCATTACGGTACGCCGCTCAACCCGGTATCCACTGATGTCGAGCGGGTGCCGGGCGGCTCGTCCTCCGGTTCGGCAGTAGCCGTCGCCGCCGGCCTAGTACCGGTATCGATCGGAACGGATACGGGTGGGTCGGTGCGTATTCCATCCGCCTTCAATGGCCTGGTCGGCTACAAGGCAAGCCGTGGCCGCTACAGCATGGCCGGTGTCTTCCCCCTGGCGACCAGCCTCGATTCGCTCGGTCCTCTCTGCCGCAGCGTTCAGGACGCGATCTGGGTCGATGCGGCGATGCGGCGGCTTACGGCGCCGGAGATCGTTCGCGCCAGTCTGACGGATATTTCGCTGGTCGTGCCCGAAACGATTGTCATGGACGATATCGAAGACGGCGTCCGCCAGGCCTTTGACGCCGCCATCGGGAGATTGCAGCAAGCCGGAGTGCGGGTGCGCCGGGCAGTATTTCCGACGTTCAGCGGAGTCTTCGAGCTGATGGCGAAGCACGGACCGATGGTGACGGCCGAGGCTTACGCACTCCACTATGATCGGCTTTCCGGGCCTGACGCTGCCGCTATGGATCGCCGCGTTGTGGCCCGTACATCGCTGGGAGAGAAAATCGGCCTGGTCGACTATATTGCGCTTCTGAAGGGGCGGGAGCGGCTGATCGAGGAATTTGCGATGACCACGGCGCCGAACGAGTTCATCGCCTATCCGACGGTTGCCCATGTGGCGCCGCCGCTTGCGCTGTTGCGCGATGACGACGATCTTTTCGTGAAAACGAACGCAAAGACCCTGCGCAACACGCTGATCGGCAATTTCCTCGATGGCTGTGGCGTGTCTCTGCCATGTGGTACAGGCGACGGCGGCATGCCGGTTGGCTTCCTGTTGTCGGCTAAGAGGGATAAGGATGAAACACTGTTGGCGGCTGCTCTCGCCGTCGAGCAAGTCGTTCGTTCCAGCCCCTGATGATCAAGCGATAAAGCGGCTATCGTTCGCTCACGGGAACAGCATTTGCTCAAATCTTGGTGCGCAAATCTATTAAAATTATCGCCTTTTTGATTTCCGCAACTTGCAAACTTGCCTTGCCACCGCAATCATGAGGAATGATCATCAGTCAAACTCGTTTTCAACCGCCGAGTGCCGGCAACGAACATGTCAGGCGCCGCGGCCTGCTGGCGCTGCTGCAACGTTCGGGGCTAAGGCGGCTAACCACGATCGTTGCCCCGGCGGGATATGGCAAAACCTCGCTTGCCGCGCAGTGGTACGAGATGTTCAAGAGCCAGAATGCTCAGGCGGTCTGGATTCCCCTTGATCCCGAGGATGGTGACCAGAGCCGCTTCCTTTTGGCCCTGCTGGAATCGCTTCAGAAACTGCTCCCTGACGAAAGGAAGGGGTCCGATGCCAACAGCATGCCGGTTGCATCGCTTCTCTCGGTGCTTGTCACGCGGCTGCGCCGGATAAGGGAGCCGATTGTTCTCTTCCTCGACGACTATCACTTCGCCCAGAACGATGCCACCGAATCACTGATGGCAAAATTGCTGGCGGCGAGCGACCTCGGGCATGTGAAGTTCGTGCTGATTTCGCGCAGCCCACCCCGATTCCCGACATCCGCCCTGCGGCTCAACAGCGAGCTGAAGCAGATCGGCGTCGCCGATCTCAGCTTCTCCGACATGGAGGCCCAGGAATTTTTCGGGAGCCGGGCAAAGAAGCTGACAAGCGAGCAGATCAGCGAGCTTAACCAGCGCACGGAAGGCTGGGCGGTGGCGCTGCAGATGGTCCGGGTTCTGGTCAACGACAACATGGACAGTAGTGCCATCCTTTCGTCGTTCGATGGCAGCAATGCCGAGATGGGGCGCTATCTGTCGGAGCAGGTCTTTTCCAGTCTGCCGGAGGACATCCAGCATTTTTTGACCGAAAGTGCGGCACTTCCCGCCGTCAGTCGCCCACTTATCGGCGCTGTATCGGGGCAGGGCAACGCGGTGGCATTGTTCAATCGGCTCGGCGACTACGCGCTGCCGATCGCCGTTCTCGATGGGCAGGGAACGTGGATCCGGTATCATCCGGTGTTCAACAGCTACCTCAAGGAGGAGGCGGAGCGTCTCGGCATCGATACGAGAGAGATATTGCGAAAGGCGGCGCACTGGTTCGAGTCTGGCGGTGATTGCGATGCCGCGGTGCGTCACGCGCTGTTGGCGGCGGACGCGACGCTTGCCGCCCAGATCATCGAAAGGGCGGGTGGATGGCGGCGCGTCTATGCGAAGACGCGCGGCGGCACGGCGCTGTTCCAGACGCTGATCGCCAAGGCGGCCGATATCAATCTGGCGGACTTCCCCCTGACGACATTGGGGTTGTCGGTGATCAACGCCAAGGCCGGCCAGCTTGATGCCGCCAACCACTATCTTGCGCTCGCCGAGCGCGCTGCAGCCACGATGGGCGAAAAGCTGGCGCAGGATCTGCGTGTCGTTCGCGTGCTGCTGTCGCTCTATACGGATAGATGGGCGACAACGGCGGATCTCTCGGCGCTCGAGGCGGATCTGTCTCAGGACAGTGGCATGGAGCCGATCCATCGGGCGCTGGCACTCAACATGCTGTCCTACAATTTCCTGATCCGCACGGATTTGGAGCGCGCTTTGCACTATGGCCAGCTTTCCATCCGTTCCTTCCGCGATGCGGGTGCCGATTTTGGCGCCATGCACCTTTATACTCATATTGGACAGGCCGCCTTCTTCAGCGGTGATAGCGCCAGTGCCGCCGATGCCTATCGAAGCCTCACCACCGAAGCGCAGGCCAATATCGGCAAGGGCTGCGATCTTGATGCCATTAGCCACGTATTGCAGAGCGAGTTGCTTTCGATGAATGGCGACCGGCAGGCTGCCGCTGCCGTGCTTGCCTGGGCGCTGCCTCATCTGGAGCGGCATGACACCTGGTTCGACCTTCTCGCCGCCGGCATCATGGCGCAACAGCGCATCTTGCGGCTGAACGGCGAGATCATGGCGGCTCATGCGGCGATCGATAGCGCGCGTTCAGCGGCCAAACGACGTGGTTTCGATCGCTTGATCCGGTTGATCGACGGTGAACGGGCAGCGCTTCTTCTTGCGTCGGGCGATATCGACGAGGCGGTGCGGTACGCGGAGGCCAGCGGTTTCGGTGCCGAGAGTGTCAATTCCGAAAGCGCCAACGATTTTTCCGTTAATCTGCGCGGCAACGTGCCTGCCCTGCTGTGGACGCGGATCTATCTCGCGCAGGGCGAGACGGCTCGCGCGCGTGAGGTCTTCGATCGCCTGATCACGCGCCAGTCGCAGAAATTGCATGTGCCACGGCGTATCGAATTGGGTTTCCTCGATATACGCCTGTTGCTCGCCGAAGGCGACGAGGCGACAGCCGCTGCCAGGCTTTCCGAGATGATGCTGTCATTGCCAGTGGCGGACTACCGCGCCATTCTGCTGATCGAAGGCCCGGAATTCGGCAGCCGCTTGTGTCAGCTGGCCGCCAGCCGAGGCGTGCCTGATGTTGTGATGCAGCGGCTCAAGCACCTGCAGGATGTTGTGGTGGGGCCAAGTGCCCAGGGCAGCGATCTGCTCTCCGAGCAGACCGCCGCGACCGGCGGCCTGACCGACCGCGAGCGGAGCGTCATCCGGTTGCTCAGTGCCGGTCTCAGCAACAAGGAAATCGGTCGCAAGCTCGACCTCAGCAACAACACCGTCAAGTTCCATCTGCGCAATATCTACGCCAAGCTCAACGTCACGACCCGAACGGCGGCGGTGACCATGGCGCGCGATTCCGGCATCCTTTTCTGATCCGGACCCTACCCGAACGGGTGGGGTCGACAAAGCTTGCCCACCCTTCTGACAGGCTACCTGCCTCCAGGGATCCCGCCTAGTCTACCCGCAACGCCAATGATGAGGGTGACTGAGACGATGACCATTGAGGAAATTTCCGTCGATCCCGTGACTCAGGAAATCATCGAAGGCAAGCTGACGGCCGTTGTCGACGAGATGGGGATCGTCATGGCGCGTACCAGCATGAGCCCGGTGATCTACGAGGTTCTCGATTTTGCTTGCGGGCTTCTCACCTCCGAGGGCGAACTCGTTGCGCAGATGAACGGCATCACGCTGTTTACCGGCACCTTCGGTGTCCAGGTGAAGGCGCTGATCGAGAAATCCGCCGGCAATCTCTCCGATGGTGACGTCCTCCTCTCCAACGATCCCTATGCCGGCGGTACCCACGCCTGCGATTTCGCCATCGTCAAGCCGCTGTTCGTCGATGGCGAGATTCTCGGCTACGCTATCAATGTGGCTCATTATCTCGATGTCGGCGGTTCGGTCCCTGGAAGCTTGGCGCCGAATGCCACTTCCGTTTTCCAGGAAGGAATACGTCTGCCGGGTGTCAAGATTGCGCGTTCCGATGTTTTCTCGAACGATATCCTCAGTATTATTTGCGAGAATGTGCGCCTGCCGGAAATCGCTCTCGGTGACCTAAATGCGCAGGTGGCGACCGTTCGGGTCGCTGCGCGGCGGCTCACCGAACTCGCGGCGAAATACGGGTCCGATGTCGTCAGGGCAGCTTTCGCTAACCTGTTGACGGCCAGCGAGAAACGTAGCCGGGCAGCGATCGCCGCTCTTCCGGACGGTCGTTACGAAGCGAGCGATATCATCGACGGCGACGGCATCACCGATGCGCCGATCCCCGTGCAGGTGGCCGTTACCATTGCCGGCGACAGCATCATCGCGGATTTCACCGGTTGTCCGCCGGCCGTGCCTGGCCCCATCAACTGCGCGCGCGGCGCCTTGCAGTCGGCGGTCAGAACCATCGTCAAGGCATTGGTCGGGCCGCAGGAGCCGTCCAACGAGGGATGGTTCCGGCCGCTGACCGTCATTGCGCCGCCCGGCACGATCTTCACCGCGGAAAAGCCTTCGCCGACCGGCTGGTATTATGAAGGGTCGGTACATGCGTCCGAGCTCGTCTGGAAGGCGCTTGCGCCCCTGGTGCCGTCGCGCTTCTCCGCCGGTTCCTATTCCAGCCTCTGCGTCGTCTACATCTCCGGCAAGGATCGCAATGGTCAACCCTTTATCCACATCGAGCCGCAGCATGGCGGCTGGGGTGCGAGCGAAGAGGCCGACGGCGCCGGCGCGCTGATAGCGCTGACGGACGGTGACACCTATAATTATTCGGTCGAAGCCATCGAGGCGCGGTTCCCCTTGCGGGTGAAGAGTTACGGATACAATATCAATGCCGGCACTGGTGCTGGTCGCAGGCGGGGAGGATTCGGTATCGTGCGCGAGTATGAAATCCTCAGCAAGGACGCAGCCGCCTATGGCAGTTTCGGGCGCACCCGCACCCGTCCCTGGGGTATGGATGGCGGCGGCAGCGGAACGGTGAATGCGCTGCAGATCGCATCCGCCAGCGATGGCAGGGTGCGGACTTACGGCAGGATTGCTCATATCGATCTCAATGCCGGCGATATCCTGCGCGTTATCACCGGCGGCGGCGGGGGATGGGGCGACGCGCGCCAGCGCGAACCGCATCTGATTGAGCGGGATTTGCGTAACGGCTTCATTACCGAAGCGCAGGCGGTGAAGCTTTACGGTTACCAAGCGAAAGTGGCAGTATGATCAGGCTGGCAACGGATGTCGGTGGCACCTTCACCGACCTCGTCGGATATGATGAGCGCAGCGGCGAATTGTTTACGGCCAAGAGCCTGACGACGGTGCCCGACCAGTCTATCGGAGTCCTCGACGCGATCACCTCGGCGGAAACCAAGGATGGGCTTCGCACGAGGGACGTCACCTTCTTCGCCCATGGCGGCACGACGGTCATCAATGCCATCACCGAGCGCAAGGGTGTGCGAACCGCGCTGGTGACGACCGCGGGCTTTCGAGATGTTCTGGAAATCGGTCGCGGCAACCGTCCCGATCTCTACAATCTGCGCTTCCGCAGTCCTGCCCCCTTTGTTCCCCGCAGCTTACGCTTCGAGGTGCGCGAGCGGCTCGACGCTTCGGGAAAAATCATTACGCCGCTGCACGTCGAAGACCTCAAGCCGATCATCGCCCAGTGCAAGGCGGAAAAGATTGAAGCGGTCGCGATCCTCTTCCTCCACAGCTACACGAATCCCGAGCACGAGATTCTTTGCGCCGATATTCTGGCAGATGCCCTGCCGGATGCGACCGTCTGCGCCAGCTATGAAGTCTCGCGTCAATGGCGCGAATACGAGCGTTCGAACACTGTCGTGCTCAATGCCTATGTCCAGCCGATCATCCGCCGCTACTTCGCGCGGCTGGAAGATGCGTTGATGCGGCGTGACCTGACGTGTCCCTATTACGCGATGCAGTCGAACGGCGGCATCGCCACCTTCGAACAGGCGGTCGGTAGTCCGTTGACGCTGGTCGAATCCGGTCCGGCGGGCGGTGTTGCGGGCGCGGCGCGGATCGGCAATGCGCTCGGCGAGAGCGAAGTCCTGTCGCTCGATGTCGGCGGCACGACCGCCAAGTGCTCGCTGATCCACGGCGGGCGTCCGACGCTGAACGTCGAGTACAAGCTCGAACACACCCGCATCGAGCCGGGTCACCCCATTCAGGTGCCAGTGGTCGATATTGTCGAGATCGGCTCTGGTGGCGGTTCGATTGCCTGGCTCGACGAACGCGGCGTCCTGCGTGTCGGCCCGGAAAGCGCCGGCTCCATGCCGGGGCCGGCCTGTTACGGTCGTGGCGGCACGAGACCGACGCTGTCGGATGCCATTCTCACGATCGGCGTCTTCGATCCCACCAATTTCGCCGGCGGCTCCATGCACCTCGACAAGCAGAAAGCAGCCGATGCGATCGCCAGCATCGCCGCGCCGCTCGGCTTGAGCATCGAGGATGCTGCGATCGCAATTATCGATATTGCTCATGCAAGCATGATCAATGCGCTGAAACTGGTCACGGTCCAGCGGGGACATGATCCGCGCGAGGTGGCCTTCGTCATCAGCGGTGGCGCCGGCCCGGCACTCGCAACCAGGCTCGGACGGGATCTGAGCGTCAAGTCGACGGTCGTTCCGCTCCATCCGGGCCTTTTCTCTGCCTGGGGCATGCTTGCCGCCGAACCGCGCGCCGATTTTCGCCATACTTGGTTTTCGGCATTGACCGCGGAGGCGATCAAGGCGTTGCTGGCACGCTTCGACAAGCTCGAAGAGGAAGCGATTGCCTATTTCGCCAAGGGGCAGGACGCCGATATCCGCTTCACCTATCAGGTCGAGGCGCGCTATCGCGGGCAGGAACACGGGGTTTTTGCCCAGTTCCACCGCGGCGACGATCGTGAGGTCTTTGCCGAGCGCTTTCATGCCGTCCACGAGCGTGCCTATTCATTCCGTCTGCCGCACGCGGCCATCGAGATCACCACGCTACATCTCGAAGCGGTTCTGAATGGCCCTGTGATTGCCCTGCCGCCTTTGTCCAAAAATGGACGCAGTCTCGAAGCTGCGTTGACAGGTCGACGTAATGTATATTTTGGTGCTGTTCTCGGCTGGGTGTCTTGCCCGGTCTATGAGCGCAGCCTGCTGGCGCCCGGTCAGTCGATCGAGGGTCCGATGATTGTCGAGGAGGCAACGGCGACGACGCTCGTACAGGAGAAACAGCAACTGAGCGTCGCCGATAATGGCGTCCTGATCATTCGCGAAAGCGTCTCCGAGGCAGGCTAGTGGCTATATCCATTCAGATCGAAAAGGTCAGCAGGGAATACGGGCCGGTCAAGGCTCTTGACGATGTAACGCTCGATATTGCCGCCGGTGAATTCTTCACGCTGCTCGGGTCGTCGGGTTGCGGAAAGAGTTCATTGTTGAAGCTTATCGGCGGCTTCGACCGGCAGACATCCGGCCGTATTTCCTTCGACGGTAAGGATATGAGCGACGTGCCGGCCAACAAGCGCCCGGTCAATACCGTCTTCCAGAGCCTTGCGCTTTTCCCGCACATGACGGTCGCGCAGAATGTCGGCTACGGCTTGCGGCTGCGGGGAGTTTCGGGAGGCGCACTGGCGGCCAGGATCAACGATGCTCTCGAGCTCGTTGAGCTCTCCGGTTTCGGCCCGCGCGACGTCAATCTTCTTTCCGGCGGCCAGCGCCAGCGTGTCGCCCTTGCGCGGGCCTTGGTCATGGAGCCCGGTATCCTGCTGCTCGACGAGCCGCTGACCGGCCTCGATGAGCGTTTGCGCCAGCAGATGCGCGACGAATTCGGACGGTTGCACAAGCGCACCGGCGCGACCTTCGTCCTCGTCACGCACAATCAGGACGAAGCGCTCAGCCTCTCGGATCGCATGGCCGTGATGCATAAGGGTCGCATCGAACAGGTGGGTGCCCCCGCCAGCTTCTTCGAGGCTCCGGCCAATGCTTTCGTCGCCCGTTTTGTCGGCATCGATACGCTGGTGCGTCCGGAGGAGATAGCGACGTCCGACGGGCAAACCTACGCTGTCATTGCCGGGCAAAGGGTGCCGGTGCGTGTCGCCGGGCCGACGGACCCGCTTCAGTCTGTCGTTGCCATCCGTGCGGACAGGCTGTTTCTCGCCGCTGCGGATGCATCCGGGACGCTGATGCTGACCGTGGTTGAAACGACGTTCCGCGGCTTGTATCACGAGCTCAAGCTCGCCTTCTGGGATGGCCAGACGTTGACGATGGCGATTGAGGAAGAGGCGGGTTTTGGCGGGTTCGAGGCCGGACGATCCGTGCGGGTCGGCTTGAAGCAGGATGCCGCCGTTCTAATTTCCAATGCGGGACTATTGCCTACGAGCTGAATGGCTGCTTTGTGGTGTGAAGACTGATTCAACCGAGCCACGAAGGGGAATGGCAATGACGAAGCATGTCGGAATGTTTGCATCGGCGCAGCATAGCAATGTGCAGCGGCGTGATTTTCTGAAGCTTATGGGGGCAGGTGGCGCTGCTCTCTCTGCCGGCAGTCTTGGCTGGGCCTCGCGCCTCGCCGCGCAGGATGCCGCGACGGTCGCCTTCTGGGCAACCGCGACGCTGGATATCGGCGACAAATGGAAGGCCTTCGCCACACAGAACGGCGTTGCTCCCGAGTTCACCGACAACGGCAATGACATCGGCCCCGTCATTGCGCGTCTTGCCGCCGGCAATGCCAATGATCTCTTCGACGTCGGCGGCTTCCAGGGTGGCGCCGAAAAGGAACTGGCGCGCCAGGGTGTCATTATTCCCTGGGATCTGACGAAGATCCCGAACTACGAAAGCGTCTGGCAATGGGCCAAGGATATTCCTTACCTCAAGCATGATGGCAAGCAGTACAGCATCCCGACGGTCGTCAATGCCGACTCGATCATTTACCGTCCCGACAAGCTCGGCAAGGTCGATAGCTACGGCGTAATCTTCGATCCCAAGCTCAAGGGTCGCGTGGCCATGGAGGATGCCTGGATCAACAGCGCCATCTTCACCGCGATGTATCTGAAGGAGAGCGAAAACAAGCCGATCGTCGAGCCGGGCAATCTGACCGAATCCGAACTCGGCCTGGTCATGGAATTTCTGATCAAGCATAAGAAGGACGGCCAGTTCCGCACCTTCTGGAACGGCTGGGAGCAGGGCGTCCAGCTGGTGGCCGATCAGGAAGTCGACGCCATGACCGGCTGGGAGCCGATCGTCTACGAAGGGCGCAAGCGCGGCCTTCAGGTCGAATATGCGGCACCCGTCGAAGGCTATGAGGCCTGGGGCAACAATACGGTGCTCCTGAAGGGCGCCGGCGATCGCGGCGTTACCGATGCCGCGCATAAATTTGTCAATGGCCTGCTCGGCGGTTTCTACGGTTGCGAACTCGGCCAAGCCCGTGGCTATCTGGTGCCGACCGACAACAATCTGACCTATGCCAAGGCCCATCCGGATGAATATAAGCCGGACGAGGTCGAGAAGCTGGCCGAGCACGTCAAGGCTAAGTTCGCCGGCAAAGTCTATTGGCAGAACACCCGGCCGGATAATTTCCAGCTCTACGAAGAGTGGTGGCAGAAGCTACGCAACGCCTGAGTTTCCAATTATCGGCAGCGGCGATTTTTTCGCCGCTGCCATCAGTCCCTTGAAGGCCCAATATGTCCAGAGCACGCTTGCCGATTTCGTCGATGCTGATGGCCCCGCCGTTGCTAGCGATCCTGGCATTCGGGCTGGTGCCCTTGACCATTGTCGTCGTCTGGAGCTTCTGGAGCTGGGATCCGGTGACATACTGGATCAAGCCGGACCTCAGTCTCGTCGGCTATGCCGGCATCCTCGAGGCCGGACGCTGGACAGTCATTGTCTCGACTTTGATCAAGGCGTTCGGTACCGCGCTGCTATGTCTGCTGATTGCCTATCCGACCGGCTATGCGATCCATTTCCTGGCCGGGCGGCGGCTGAATGTGATCCTGCTGGCGCTGATCACCATTCCTTTTTTCACATCCTATCTGATCCGGTCCTTTTCCTGGCGGCTTGTGCTCGGACGCACCGGCATCATCAACGAATGGCTGCAGGGCATCGGTATCATCGACGCGCCGCTTGACTGGCTGCTGTTCAGCAATTTCGCCGTTATCGTTGGGCTGGTTGCTTCGTATCTGCCGTTCGCGATCTTCCCGCTGCTCTTGTCCATGCGTCGGGTCGATCCGACCTATCTGGCGGCCGCGCAGGATCTCGGTGCCGGTTTCTGGAAGGGGCTGACGACGATCCTTTTACCGCTGACAAAATCGGGCGTTTTCGCCGGTTTCCTCTTCGTCTTCGTCATGGTGGTAGGCTCATCCACTGAAGTGCAGATGCTCGGCGGGGCGGGCGCATCGATCGTGTCGGTGATGATCAACGACGTCATGCGCGTTGCCAACTATCCGATGGCCTTCGCCATTTCGACCATCGTGCTCGTCGTGATCTTCGGCCTCGTACTGATCGGCAACCGCATCTTTGGCCTTGCGTCGCTGTTCGAGGATCAGTCGCCATGATGCTGCGCGAAGGTCTTGCCAACCGGGTTCTGCTTTGGGCCGTCACGATCGCCGGCCTGCTCGTGATCTATGCGCCGCCGCTCTATCTGCTGGCGATCTCCTTCAATCCCGCCCTGCAGCCGGGCTTGCCGAGCATCTCCGAACTCAGCCTCAAATGGTACGCATCGCTGCCCCAGGAGAAGGCGCTGATCGATGCCTTGGAGCAATCGCTGATCATCGCCACGGTGACGGCGGTTCTGGCGACACTGATGTCGCTGCTGGCGGCGCTTGCCTATTTCGAATTGCGCGCGCGCCGGACGGCATGGTTTTTGACGGTCATCCTGCCGATGTTCGTGCCGGGCGTGATTCAGGGTCTGGCCCTGTCGGCGGTGTTTGCGCGCGCGGGCGTCAAGGCATCGATGCTGACGGTCATCGCGGGCCACTTGCTATGGGCCATGCCTTTCGCCTTCATCGTCATTCTGACGAGCTTTGCGGCCGTGCGGCGATCCTATCTTGTCGCGGCGGCCGATCTGGGGGCGGACTGGTGGCATCGATTTTTCGATATCATCTTTCCGCTGATCCGCCCCGGCTTGATCAGCGCCTTCATCTTTTCCTTCCTGCTGTCGCTCAACGAATTCACGCGCGCCTTTTATCTGGCGGGACGACAGAACACCCTGCCGGTGGTGCTGTTCGGCAAGATGAACTCCGGCGCGTCGCCGGTAATCTACGCCATGTCCGGCGCCATCTTCCTGATCTCGGTCCTGTGCGTCGCTCTGATTGCGCTCCGCTTCCTGTGGCAGGCCCGGATAGAGGATTCAGCTCAGCGCAGCGGCTGAATTTGCCAACATCTTGGCAGGTACTGAGGCTCCCATAGCCGTTCGCCAGAACGGTAAGCCGGGCTCATTTTTCCATCGATAACTCTCTCGCCCCGACCGTCGAAGTCTCGGCACCATCCCGCTTGGCTTGTCTGCCGGACGGGCCGCGCGCCCATTGGGCGAAGGCTTTTCCGTGCGACTGGCGCCCGACATATTGCATCTTCATTTTGGTAACTTGACATTTGTCGATATAGAGTCGAATAATGTCAAAATACGCCAACTGAGGAGGCCATGGGTATCTCTGGATCCCATGTTTCGGGTTGCGCTTGAGGAGGCGAAGTCGTGGAATTCCTGCTTGAGGTAGATGGGCTCCAGAAGTCCTTTGGTGGCGTCGCGGCATTGCGCGATGGTCGTTTTCAGCTGCGGGCGGGCTCGGTGCATGCGCTTTGCGGCGGTAACGGTGCCGGCAAGTCGACCTTCCTCAAAATTCTGATGGGTATTCATGCGCGTGACGCCGGCCTGATCCGCCGTCGCGGCAAGGAGGTCGACTATGCAACCCCCGCAGAAGCGCTGGCCGCCGGCATCGCCATCATCGAGCAGGAGCTTAGCCCCATCCCGCATATGACGGTGGCCGAGAACATCTATCTCGGCCGCGAGCCGTCGGCCCGCTTTGGCGGCATCGATTTCAAAACGATGAACCGCAACGCCCAGGCCCTTCTCGATCGCCTGGAGTTCAATATCCGCGCCACGCAATTCATGATGAACCTCTCCGTTGCGCAGGTACAGCTGGTGGAGATCGCCAAGGCGCTCAGCCACGATGCGGAAGTGATCTTCATGGACGAGCCGACCTCCGCCATTGGCGAGAAAGAGGCACAGCAGCTGTTTTCGACGATCGGGCGCCTGAAGGCCGAAGGCAAGGGCATCGTCTATGTCTCGCACAGGCTGTCGGAGATCTTTCAGATCGCCGATTCCTACACGGCGTTTCGCGACGGATCCTATGTCGGCAGCGGCGCCATCGCCGATATCGACAGGGCGGGCCTGATCCGCATGATCGTCGGCCGCGAACTCGGCGAGGAATACGTCAAGACCAATACGCCGACCGCGACCGCCGGCTTTGAAGTCTGCGGCCTGACGGCCCCTGGCAAGATCGACGATATCTCCTTCGTCGCGCACAAGGGAGAAATCTTCGGTATCTACGGTCTGATGGGCTCGGGACGAACCGAGATTTTCGACTGCATATTCGGCCTCGATGCACCGACGAGCGGCAATATGAAGCTTGCCGGGCAATCCATATCGGTCAGAAAGCCGGCCGAGGCGATGCAGCACGGCATCGCGTTTGTGACCGAGGACCGCAAGCTGACGGGGCTCAATCTCAGCGACAGCGTTCGCAACAATATCTGCCTGGCCAGCCTGCCGGAAATGAGCCCGCAGTTTGCGATGGACCGGCGCGCGGAAGCGGCCGCCAGCACGGCGATGATCAAACGCTTCGGCATCAAGGCGGCGCGCGACAGCATGGCGGTTTCGGGCCTGTCTGGCGGTAACCAGCAGAAGGTTGTGCTTGGCAAATGGTTCCTGCGCAAGCCGAAGGTGCTGTTGCTGGACGAGCCGACCCGCGGCGTCGATGTCGGTGCCAAGCGCGAGATCTACCGCATCATCTGCGACTTCGCCGCCGAAGGCGGCACGGTCATCATGATCTCATCGGAGATTGATGAGGTTCTCGGCATGTCCGACCGCATCCTGGTGATGCGTCAGGGTCGCTCCGCCGGGATCCTTGAACGGAAAGAGGCCGACGCACAAGCGCTCGTCCATCTGTCGACATGACTACGGCGGGTAACGACGATCGACAGGTCAGCGTCCGGCAACAAGAGGTGTTTCATATGTCCGCCACAGACAATAATCAGTCCAGCGCCTGGTTCAGTTCGGACCGGCGCCGGCTCATCATGCAGGAATACGGGATCTTCCTGGCATTCCTGCTGCTTGCCGTCATTCTTTCCGTTTCGAACCAGTATTTCCTGACGGCCGGTAACATATCGAATGTGCTGCTGCAGACGTCGATCAACGGCGTCCTGGCGATCGGCATGACCTTCGTCATCCTAACGCGGGGCATTGATCTCTCGGTCGGCTCCGTCGTCGCGCTCACCGGCATCATCAGCGCGAGCTTTGCGACCACCTCCGCGACGGCCGGCATTGTGGGCGCACCCTATCCGCCCTATGTGGCGCTCGCCGTCGGGCTGCTGGTCGGTGTCGCCTGCGGCGCCGTGGTGGGGTTGATCGTCTCGCGCTTTGCCGTTCCGGCCTTTGTCGCAACGCTCGGCATGCTTTCGGCCGCCCGTGGCCTGACGCTGATCTATGGCGGCGGCAAGCCGGTTCCGGCACTCACGCCCGATTTCCGCTGGATCGGCACCGGATCGGTGTTCTCGATCCCGATGCCGGTGATCCTGCTTGCCATCGTTTTCGCCGCCTCCTGGTGGGTGCTCAATCGCACACGGTTTGGCCGCTACATCTATGCCGTCGGCGGCAATCCGCATGCGGCCAACACTTCGGGCATCAACGTTACCAGGCTGCGCTTCCTCGTCTATGTGATTTCCGGCGGTCTTGCCGGTCTGGCGGGCATGATCCTTTCCGCGCGCACCGGCTCCGCGCTGCCTCAGGCCGGCATCGCCTATGAACTCGATGCGATCGCCGCCGTCGTTATCGGAGGCACCAGCCTCTCCGGCGGTGTCGGGCGCATTACCGGCACGCTTATCGGGGCGCTGATCATCGGCGTCATGAACAACGGCCTCGATCTGATGGGGATCCAGTCCTACTACCAGCAGGTCCTCAAGGGCGCGCTCATCGTGGGGGCGGTGATGCTCGACCAGAAGCGAAATCTGGGCGCTTGAGCCCGAAGACATTCGGGTGCCGCGCACCCGGAAACCAAACGGCGCGCCACAAGGGTCGCCGGAATTCCAACGGAGGAGATTTACAATGAAGAAATTACTGATTGCGCTTGCCGCCGCGACCGCGCTGCTGGCTTCACCGTCCCTGGCGCAGGACAAGAAACTGAAGATCGGCGCTGCCCCTTACGGCCTTAACGCCGAATTCATGCAGATCTGGTCCGCGGCGCTCCAGCAGCATCCCGCCGTCAAGAGCGGCGAAGTCGAGCTGACGATCTTCGACGGCCGTTATGACGCTCTCGTTCAGCAGGAGCAGTTCAACACGATGATCACGCAGAAGTTCGACGCCATCATCTTCGCGCCGATCGACATCGAAGCGGGCGCGACGGCGGTTCAGGCGGCGCATGACGCCGGCATCCCGGTCGTGGGCTCCAATACAAGGGTGAATTCCGACCTGCTGTCCGCCTATGTCGGTTCCGACGATACCGTGTCCGGCTACATGGAAGCCAAGACCGTGCTCGACAAGATCGGCTGCAAGGGCAATGTCGTGATCATCGAAGGTCCGATCGGCCAATCGGCCCAGATTTCCCGCCTTCAGGGCAACAAGAAAGCGCTTGCCGAGTGCCCCAACGTCAAGGTCATCGAGGACCAGACCGCGAACTGGTCGCGTGCCGAGGCGCAGACGCTGATGGAAAACTGGCTGACGTCGCATCCGGGACAGATCAACGGCGTGATCGGCCAGAACGATGAAATGGCGCTCGGCGCGATCGAGGCGATCAAGGCGGCAAAGCTCAATGTCGGCGATTTCGCCATCGCCGGCATCGATGGCATCACCGATGCGCTTCATGCCGTCAAGCAGGGCACCATGACCTCCATCCTGCAGGACGCCACCGCGCAGGCGCAGGGTGCGCTGGATCTCGCGATCTTCAACGCCAAAAAGGGCAACTATAAGCCGGAATCCCCGATCTGGGCCGCATATCCGCAAATGCCGTTCAACGACGGCAAGGACAAGAACTACAACGTTCCATGGACCCCGGTGACCACAGAGAACGTCGACAAGCTGCTTGAAACCCGTAAGTGAAATCGATCCGGTGGGGCGAAAGCGTCGCCCCACCCTCCACCCTCTCGAGGCTTGAACAAGATGACCGACAAAGCTCCAGACATTGATTTGAATTTCCCGCTCTCCGGCAAAGTCGCGGTCGTGACAGGCGGTGGATCCGGCATTGGCGCGGCGGTCGCGGCGGCCTTCGCGTCCAAGGGCGCGAAAGTCGCGGTTCTGGACATCAACACGGATATTGCCAGCGCAAAGGCTGCCGAACTCGGCGGCGATGCCAAGCCGTTCGCCTGTGATGTTGCAGATGCAGCCTCCGTCAACAAGGCCATCGCCGACGTCCTGTCGCACTTCGGCCATATCGATATTGCGGTGAACAGCGCCGGCGTGGTTTTCCTCGCCCCGGCTGAAGACCTGTCGCAGGATCACTGGGACAAGACCATCAACATCAACCTCAAGGGCACTTTCCTGGTGACCCAGGCGGTTGGCCGGGCGATGATCGCCGCCGGCAAGGGCGGCAAGATCATCAACCTCGCCTCGCAGGCAGGCACCGTCGCGATCGAGGAACACGTCGCCTATTGCGCCTCCAAATTCGGCGTCATCGGTATGTCCAAGACCTTTGCCGCCGAATGGGGCAAGCACGGCATCTGCGTCAACACCATCTCGCCGACCATCGTCTTGACCGAACTCGGCAAAAAGGCCTGGTCCGGCGAAAAGGGCGAGGCGGCGAAAAAGCGCATTCCTGCGGGCCGTTTCGCATTTCCCGAGGAGATCGCGGCGGCGGCCGTTTTCCTCTCCTCTTCAGGAGCAGACATGATCAATGGCGCCGATCTCTTGATCGATGGCGGCTACACAATTCTCTGAGCGCAGGCGCTCGGGCATCCTACAGGAGACATTATGCAACGGTTCATCAACAATCCCGATGAAGTCGTCGAAGATACCGTAAAGGGCTTCGTCAAGGCGCATTCGGGGACCGTACGCCTTGCCGAAAACCCGCGCGTCGTCGTCGCGAAGAACGCGCCCCATGCCGGCAAGGTCGGCGTCATCACCGGTGGCGGTTCCGGTCATGAGCCCGCCTTCATTGGCTACACCGGCAAGAACATGCTCGACGCCGTCGCCGTCGGCGAACTCTTCTCTTCGCCGACGGCCAAGAGCTTCTACGACGCGGTTCGCGAAGCCAATGGTGGTCGCGGCGTGATCTGCCTTTATGGCAACTACGCCGGTGACAATATGAACGTGAAGATGGCGATCAAGCTTGCGGCCAAGGACGGCATCGAGGTTGCGACCGTGGTTGCCAATGACGATGTTTGCTCGGCTCCGCCGGAGGAACGCGAGAAGCGCCGCGGCGTCGCCGGCGAAATCTTCATGTGGAAGATCGGCAGCGCCAAGGCTTCGACTGGCGCCAGCCTTGAAGAGGTGCGCGCCATTTCCCAGAAGGCGATCGACAATTGCCGCTCGGTCGGCATCGGTCTCGGCCCCTGCACGCTGCCGGCCGTCGGCCATCCGAATTTCAGGATCGAACCCGGCACGATGGAGGTCGGCATCGGTCATCACGGTGAGCCTGGGGTTCGCGTGGAGCCGCTGAAGACGGCCGAGGAAATTGCCAAAACCATGAGCCAGATCGTTCTGGACGATCACAATCTCGCCTCCGGTACCGAGGTGGCGGTCCTGGTGTCGGGTCTCGGCGCGACGCCGGTCAACGAGCTTTACATTCTGAACGACACGATTGAGACGCAGATCACCGCGCGCGGCCTCAGGATCTACAAGACCTACGTCGGCAACTATTTCACCTCGCTCGAGATGGTCGGTGCGACACTGACGGTGCTGGCGCTCGACGACGAGATGAAAGAGCTTCTCGACGTTGAAGTCCAATGCACGACGTTGCTTTGAGGGAGACAGGTTCATGCAGACATTTAGCAACGCAACGGCTGGCGACATCGTTCTGGCAATGGCCGACCGAATCGTCGAGAACCGGGCCTATCTCAGCGAGATCGACGGCAAGATCGGCGACGGAGACCACGGCGTCAACATGGCCAAGGGCTTCGGCATGGCCGCGGAGCGCATGAAGGGCAAGTATCTGTCGCTTTCCGCATCGCTGGATACGTTGGGCACCGTTCTGATGACCGAGATCGGCGGCTCGATGGGGCCGCTCTACGGTGTCATGTTCACCGAATTTGCCGAGAAGCTGGAGGGCATCGACGCCGTAGACAGCGCAACCTTTAGCCGGATGCTGCATGCGGGCCTCGAAGGCATCCAGTCGATCGGTTCGGCGAAGGTTGGCGACAAGACGCTCCTCGACACGCTCGTTCCGGCGATCGAAGCCTTCGATGGCGCGATTGCCGCCGGAAAATCGTTTGCAGACGCGCTCGATGCGCTGGTGGCGGCCGCCGATGCGGGCCGGGATTCGACGCTCAATCTGGTGGCGAAGATCGGCCGTGCGAGCCGTCTCGGCGAACGTTCGCTGGGCGTGCTGGATGCCGGGGCGACCTCCTGCGCGATCATATTGAAAGAACTCTCTTTCGGGGCGCGTGAAAGGCTTCAATAGGCGTCGTGATATCGAGGGCTTCGCAGCCCGCACAAGGGCCTCCCAAGGCTGCGCGATCCCTTTGTTGTCGATAGGATCGCGCGCCGCCCCTTTCTCTGAAGAAGCATTTGCAAACATGCTCTATTGCTTCCATCTTCGGACGACAAAAGGGAACCGCGGACAGTCATGACAGGCAAGACATCTTCAGTCGGCAAAACGGGTGCAGGCAAGGCGGGCGTGCCGGAAACATCCGATGCCATGCCGCTGCGCTACGGCGACGATCCCTACGTCTGGGCCTGCTGGCTCTATTATGAGGATGGCAGGACGCAGGGCGATATCGCCGAGATCATGGGCATTTCGCGCGCAACGGTGAACAGCTATCTGGCAGACGCCCGCAGCCGGGGGATCGTGAATATCTCCCTTGAGCCGTCGCGCCTGAGTTCGCTCTCGATCGCGATGGAGCTGAAGCGCCATTTCGGCCTGCATGACTGTCTGGTCGTCCCCAGCGACGACGGAACGCGGCCGTTGATCGATCGTCTCGGAACGGCGGGCGCCCAGGCGATTGCCAAACTTTTGAAATCCGGCGATACGCTGGCTGTCGCCTGGGGGCGAACGGTCCTGGCGATTGCCGAGCAGGCGTCCGTGCCCAATCTTCAGGATGTCACCATCGTCCAGGCGACCGGTGGCACGCGCGCACATTTTGCCTATACGCCGGAACTCTGCGCGGCCGCCTTTGCCAATGCGGTCGGTGGAAAACTGATCAACATCACGGCCCCGGCCATCGTTTCGACCGGGGAGGTGCGCGACATCCTGCTGCGCGAACCATTGGTGGAAGATCAGTTCGCAACGCTTTCCAAAGCGAACAAGGCGCTGTTCGGCGTCTCGTCGTTGCGCCCGAACTCGACAATCCACAGTAGCGGCTTCTTCGAATCCGTCCCCCTCCAGGACTATCTGGCGAAGAACGCCGTCGGGGTCGTTGCCGGCCGCTTCATCGACCCGAAGGGGGAGCCGGTTTCCGGTCCGCTTGACGACCGAACCATAGGCATATCCCTCGACATGCTGAAGGCGATCGGGCTGCGCATCGCGGTTGCGGGCGGTTTCGACAAGGTGCCCGCGATCCTCGCGGCGCTGCGTGGCGGCTATATCAATGTCCTGATCACCGATGCTGCCACCGGCCGGGGTATCCTCAATGCCGACGGCGTGACCGAGATCGACCAGAAGATTTCGCAGCGCGCCAGAACGGACAATACCGTACCGCTGCCCAGCGGCTTTCGCACCCACATCAAGAAGTTCCTGAACAATCCCGACGACGTCGTCGACGAGATGCTCGACGGCATCGTGAAAGCGCATGCCGGTCACATCGCGCCCATCAAGGGATCCAACCGGGCGCTCGTCGCCCGAACGGGACCGAGGCCGGGTAAGGTCGGCCTCGTCATCGGCGGGGGCACCGGTCATGAGCCTTGTTTCCTCGGCTATGTCGGCAAGGGCCTTGCCGATGCGGTTGCCGTAGGGAACATCTTTTCGTCGCCGCCACCCACGCCGATCCTGCAATGTGCCAGGGCCGCGTCCGGCGGCGAGGGCGTACTCTTCGTCTATGGCAACAACACCGGCGACGTCATGAACTTCGAAATGGCCGCCGAAATGGCGCAGGACGAGCAGATCATGGTCCGCACCGTTCTTACGACGGACGATATCGCCTCCTCTCCGGTCGAGGATAAGGAAGGCCGCCGCGGTGTCGCGGGAAACTTCTTCATCTTCAAGATCGCCGGAGCCGCCTGCGATCGGGGACTGTCGCTCGACGCCTGCGAGGCCGCGACGCGCAAGGCCAATGATCGAACCTACACGATGGGCGTGGCGCTGGAACCCTGCTCGCTGCCGCAGACGCGGCGGCACAATTTCGAGATCGGACCCGATGACATCGAGTTCGGCATGGGCATTCACGGTGAGCGTGGTGTCATCCGCGAAAAGATGATGAGCGCTGATGAGATCACCGACCGGGTGATGGACCGCATTTTCGCGGAGATGAAGCCGGCGCCCGGTGACCGTGTCGCCGTGCTGATCAATTCCTTCGGCGCAACGCCGCTGATGGAGCTTTACATCCTGTTCAGGCGTGTCGAGCAGCGGCTGAGCGCGAAGGACATCAAGATAGAAGCAAGCTGGGTGGGGCACTACTGTACGTCGCTCGACATGGTCGGCGCGTCCATATCGATTTTGCACCTCGATCACGAATTGACCGAGCTGTTGTACCATCCTTGCGATACCGCCGCCTTGAAGGTGGGATGAAGATACGAGACGCGCGCCGGAGAAAACCGGCGGCGATCTCCTGACTGGGAGGAAGATTATGCCGGAAAACGCGGCGCGACGTTTGAGCAGCATGTTTCAGCGCATATCCATAGCGATCACCGCGGAGAAGGACCACCTCTCGGAGCTCGACGGCGCGATCGGAGATGCCGACCATGGGATCACCATGGCGCTCGGCTTCATGGCCGTGAATGCCGCGCTGGCAAAAGTCGACCTGGAGCAAGTGCTTCCTTCGGAGATCTTTACGGTTGCGGCCTCGGCTTTTCTGGATGCCGTCGGCGCCTCAACAGGCCCGCTCTATGCGACCGCCTTCCGTAGAGCGGCGCAAGCGCTCAAGCCGGACGAGTCCCTCTCGGTCGCAGGACAGGTTGCGATCGTGGAGGGGATGACGGCCGGCATAAAGGAGCGTGGCAAGGGGCAGCGCGGCGACAAGACCATGCTGGATGCCTGGATCCCCGCCGTGGAAGCGGCCGTCAATGTGCGGGCAAGGCAATGCGGCACCCGGGAACTCTGGAACAGCATCGTCGAGGCTGCGGAAACCGGTGCGAATTCAACCCGCTCGATGATTGCCGCGCGTGGCAGGGCGGCGAGGCTGGGAGAGCGCTCGCTGGGCCATGTTGACCCAGGCGCGGCGTCGGCTGTGATCATTCTGCGCGCTATGAGGGATAGTTTCTGCACGGGGAGTTGACCTGGCAGATTGTGCCGGCTTGCCGGGTTTGGCCACGGTTTGGTCACACGGCATTCACCCATGGAAATATGCAGAACATATCCGCGCCAACAGCCGGGACTAGAGAGCGGTCCACACATGACGCGACAGCTTTCCCCGGAGTATCCGCGTTGCCGAACCGCGACCAGACCTGTTACAGGCGTCTTTGCCTGTTGATCATCCTGCTTCTTCCCCTTGCGAGCTGTGTGACCACATCACGCCCGCAATACCGCGCCGACCAATCCTCCGCAGCGGAGGTTCCAGGGTTTCCGGGGGTGAGATCCTATCTCGACGAAGGCTCCAAGTCCTGGGAGGAGGCCTTTGACTGGCAACCAGCCGCTGCGCAGGGAGACGTCAACTACCTGATGATCTCGGGAGGCGGGGCTGGAGGCGCCTTTAGCGCCGGCGTGCTGTCGGCATGGACGAAGACAGGCAATCGCCCGCGCTTCGACATCGTCAGCGGTGTCAGTACCGGCGCGCTCATCGCTCCCTTCGCTTTTCTTGGATCATCCTATGACGATCTGATCGCCCGGCTCTATACGAGCGGCGTTGCCAAGAACCTCGTTGATCGCAGGCTGCTGCCAAATCAGATGCTCGGAAAGAGCCTTCTGCGCGGACGGACGCTTCGCAGCATGGTGGATCAGTACATCACGCAGGACCTCCTCGATGCAGTTGCGAGAGAGCATCGAAGCGGGCGCCGGCTCCTGGTTCTCACCTCCAATCTCGACTCGCAAAGAGCGGTGGTCTGGAATATGGGCGCCATCGCGGCCAGCGGCCGGCCGGGTGCCCTTCAGCTATTCCGGGACGTGCTTGTCGCCTCCGCAAGCATTCCCGGCGTATATCCGCCGGTGTTGATCAAGGTGCAGGCGGGAGACCGGCATTTTCAGGAGCTCCATTCCGACGGCGGCTCTTCCTCGCAAATTCTCACTTTCCCGAGCACGGTGCTGGCGTCGGCATCCCGCGCGCCTCGGCCGAAGTCTCGGAAACTCAATATTTTCGTGCTCGTCAACAATGCGCTCATGCCCGAATTTTCCAATACATCCGAGCGGACCTTGCCCGTCATGGCGCGGGCATATGCCACGCTGATCAAGGCGCAGGAGCGCGATGCGCTGATGGCACTATACGGCTGGGCACACCGAACCGGCGCAACATTTCACGTTGCCTCGATCGATTGCCAAATTCCATATGACATCGCCGACCCCTTCAACGATCGCTATATGCGGACGGTATTCACTTTGGGTGCGCGCGAGACATTGAACGGAACCCTTTGGAACGATGTTCCGCTCTTTACCACCGCCACGTCGAATCCCGAGTGCCAATCGGTGCCCACTCAATTGCTAAATTTCAGGTAAGCCATTGAAATAAAACGAGATGTCTTTCGTTGGCTGGGAAATGCGAATACCATGCCGTCAGAATGTTATGATGCTGATTTCAAAGGAAAATTCGACCGTAGGACTTCCCTATGCTACCGTCAAAGCCGGCTGAAGCAATATGAACATGCCAATCATCAACACGTGGCTTGTCGTGGCTCTTCGGAAAGAACAGCTTCAGACGCTCCATTTGTACGTCGGTCAGCCAGCAAAGGTTGCTCATAATCAGTCTGCTTGTGGAGCCTGAATCACATCCGACGCATCCAATCAATGGGTTCTGAGCCTAGCGGAAATCAACATTATGTTTGCTCGTGTTGTTTCCCATCCTCTCCGAACGGACTGCAAATCGTGTGATGCAGGCTACGTTGGTAAGGAGCCTGCCTCAAATTCTTTGAGATCAGCAATCTGGAGTAGTTATTATATCTTTTCCGAGCAGCATAGAAGAACTATTGTAGTGCATATTATTGTAATTATTGTATAAATTTTCTTAATTAAGATTCGTAAAGAATACTTTTGGTAGAGTATGCCCGTGTTTTGGCGAAACTTAATTTATAGGCAGCCAACCATACACGGATTATACCGATAAATTGTGATTTGTATTCAATATTATATTGTTATAAATATGCTGATGGGCTTGGAGGCTGGGATGTTATATCTGCGTCACGCCGTGACCGTTGTGTTGAGCGCCATGCTGTTCGCGCCGTTGTCTTCGAAAGCCGCTGAGAAGGTCGGCCAGGCGGTGCTGATTAAAACCGAAGTTACAGGCGCAGGCGGTCCACTGGCAGTCGATGATCCCGTCCACCGGGACGAGCAAATCCGTACCTCCCTTTCGGGCCTTGGACAGTTCACATTTCGAGACGGTACGAAATTGGCTGTCGGAGCCGGCTCGTCTGTTGTCATCGACAAATTCGTTTTCGATGACTCGGGCTCAGTCAAAAAGCTCACCATAAGGGCCGCAAAGGGCACTTTTCGCTGGATGAGCGGAAATTCAAACTCTTCTGCGTATCAAATCGTGACGCCCGCCGGAACGATCGGCGTGCGCGGGACGGCATTTGACTTTTATGTCGGGGCGAACGGCACGACGGCGGTCGTTCTTTTGAATGGCGCCGCGCAGTTTTGCGGCGCGGGTGGTTGCAGGCAGTTGAAACAGCAATGCGACTGCGTTGTTGCCAAACGCAATGGTCAGATAAGCGATCCTCGCCGGGTCAATCGCGGCGTTCTCAAGATGCTCGGCAACCAGCGAGCTTTGCCGTTTCTGTCCGGGGATCAACGACTTTCGGGACGAATGGGCTTTTTGGGCGGCTGCGGTTTGTCGACGGCGATGAAAGATCGGCCCAATGGGATATCTCCGCGCAGCGCTCCCGCAAACAATCCTGCTCCGACACAGCACGATACGCCTAGCGTACCTAGCACGCCGAAATCGCCTCGCGCCGAGACGCCCGCTGCACCTAGTCCGCGAGAAACTCCCAGCACGCCGAATGTCCCAAATCCGCCTAGCACGCCTGACAAACCGGACAAGCACGATGGCGATGAAGGCAAGCATGACAATCATCATGACCATCATCATGGCAGAGGCGATCATGGGTGGGGGGATCACAACGGGGGCGATCAAGACAGCGATGGCGATCGTGGCGATCACGACGGCGGGCACCACCATCGGTAGCGCATGAAGAGTTGCGGGCGCCAGCTACAAAATCAACTAGATGTCGGACGCTTTGTCTGCAGGCTCGTCGACGAAGTGTCCGGCTCGGCGCGAAATCTGGCTGTAAAACTCTTGCAACAGTCCTGTCGTCGCGACCTGCGCCTTGAGTTTTGCGGCGCCGACAAGTTTGCGGCTGCTCGTCGACCGTGTTCGCAGGGCAGCGACAAGCCGCCTGTGCATGGCCTGAAGTTCGACAAAATCAGCGGATTTCGCCAGACGCCCATCACCGACCACCGCAAAGAGTTTGGTTCGCATACTCTTACCCTTTAGTGTCAGCGCTCCCGCCTCGAGTAGAGCGCAATCGGGCAGCAAGCTTGCTGTCGGTTCGGATACTAGAATGTCGAAATTGATGTCCTTGCAGGCAGATTCGATACGCGCGGCGATGTTCACGGCATCGCCGACTGCGGTGTAATTGAAGCGCGTCTCGGCACCCATATTGCCGACGCATGCAAGCCCCGTATGTATGCCAATCCCTATTCCGACCCGCCGCGCGTCTCCGAAACCGAATGCATCGCTGTTGTTGAGGCGGGCGAGTGTTTCTCGCATGCCCAGGGCTGCATGCATGGCCTTGCCGGCATGGTCGGAGACATCGACGGGAGCGTTCCAGAAGGCCATGATTGAGTCTCCGATGAATTTGTCGAGCGTGCCTTCATTGACGATGACATGGTGGCTCAGGGCATCGAGCAGCGTGTTCAGAAACGCGACGACGGCGCTCGGGGTCATCTCCTCGCTGATCTGGGTGAAATTTCGCACATCGACGAACATGACGGTCAGCTCGCGCTCATCTCCTCCAAGGCGCAGGGCATTGCGCGTATGCTCGATGCGATGGAGCAGCGATGGTGAAAGATAGTGGCCGAAAGCCCGCCGTACGTCGCGCCGCTCCCGATCGATCACGAGAAAGCGGAATGCCGTCGCGGCGAAATGCGTGATCGATCCTGCGACGATCGGTGCCAGCGGGTCGAAGAGAAGCCCCCCATAAAGGAAGGCAAGCCAGGAGGCGACAAGGGCAAAAGAGGTAATCAGCAGGCCGCACGCAAGTGCGACGGCCGGATTGACGAAGGTGGTGAGGATCACCAGAAGGCCGCCCAACACCGCGATGGACAGGATTTCCAGCCCGTCTGCCCAATCCGGCCGGGAAAGGAAGCGGCCTGAAAGGATCTGCTCGACGATCTGTGCATGGATGGAGACACCCGGCACGTTTTCACCAAGGGCCGTTGTGCGGACATCCTGGAGCCCTGAAGCAGAGGTTCCGACGAAAACGATACTGCCTTCGATGGCGGCTCTGATATCGGCGGAGACGTCTTCGGTCGCAAGTATTTTGCTTGCCGAAATATACCGTTCCGTAGTGTCGGGGCTGACATAGAGCCAGAGCTCTCCCGCCGCAGTTATCGGTACCACGAAATTCCCGACCTTAACTCGGGTCAGTGTATTCGGCGTGTCCGGCGCCGCGTCGAGTACGTAGGTGGAAGCTCCCTGTGCGACGCGGAGTGCTTCAAGCGCAAGACTGGGGTAAAGCTGCTTGCCGTCGCTGAGGAAAAGCGGCACCGCGCGCACCACTGCCGATGATGCACCCGGATTGAGGCTGATATGACCGAGGCCCGCGGCATTGGCTTCCAATTGCGGTTGCAGCGGCGTCGCGGCCTTAATGGCGGGCGGCGCATCGAAAGGACTTTCGCCGGTATAGGCAAAGCCTGCCTTCACCGATGGCAGATAGCTTCCCTCGTTGGAGAGGCCGAAGCCTAGCACCACCGGCCTTCCCGATAGCGATCGGGAAAAAATCTCATCATTATCCGGTAGCTTACCCAGCAGTGATGGATCAATGCCGGTGACATCGCGAACGACATTGCGAGGCGACAGGCGGTCGGGCTCGGCGAAGAGGATATCGAAAGCGATAGCGGACGCGCCCATATCGGAAAGCCTGTTCACAAGGGCGGCAATCCGGTTTCTTGGCCAAGGCCATTGACCGAATTCGTGTAGTGACGCTTCGTCTATATCGATGACCCGGACAGGTTGGTTCTCGAAAGTCCGTGGCACCAGGCGCTGATATTGGTCAAATGTCAAATCGCGGGCGAGCCTGAGCAACGGAGGATCGCTTGCCCGCAGGATCGTCAATGCTGTGACGAAGGCCAAGCCGATAACGACGCCAATTTGCTGCGCACGCGTCACCATTATGGTGTCAGCCCCTTTGCCCTGCATCCCCGGCAACAAGTAGCGATTCGAAGAAATACAAAAATATATTGGTCTGCTGCTGCGCCAAGGAAGAATACGCTGCCTTGTTCCCGGGCACGATGCAATGATCAAAATATCGAAGAGTTAGGGAACAGAATTTTTGCGCGGCGATACCTGCATTTGGATGCGATCAAAGTGAAGACGCGAGATTTCAGGCAGGTGGCGACGAGATGGTCGCAGATTCCTATCCCATTAGGAGCATAAATCTTGGTTCTATAACCCGCAGCGACTGGCTGGGCTTTCGAACAATGTGCGCTTGCTGATGAGCCGTGCCGAATGAGATAGTCAAGGATAGTTGGCGTTTGTCCATTTGATTGGTCCGTCATCGGCGGATCTTTTTCGAAGCCTCAGTCTCCGGGCGAGACGGCCGGCAAGTCGCCAACGACGATCTCTGTCAGGCTGCGCCGGAGCGTTGCGACGTTGGTGCTACCGTTCAGTCGCTCGAATTCTCGCTGCGCGTCCTGCCAAAGAGGAGCCGCTCTCTCGTGCAAGCGTCGGCCTTCGTCCGTGAGTTCAATGATACGAATCCGGCCATCCATGGGGGATGGCTTGATCGTGACGAAACCATCGCGTTCCAGGAAGCCAACCATCTTTCCCATCGCCGTCCGCTCGATATCGAGCCGTTCCGCGAGAGCATTGACAGCGGCACCGTCGGCTTCGCCGAGAGCCGCCAGGGTAAGGAACTGCGTGATACGCAGCCCGACGGGCTCAAGATGGGCATCGTAGAACCGCGTGATCTGTCGGCTCGCCTTTCTCATGGCCGAGCAATTGCATTGATCGATTCCAAGCGGTTGGTTCGCCGACAACATGTCGTTTTCCTTTCGAATCCTACTCATCGTCCGCAGGCTATATGGCGCAAAGCCCAAGACCTCCGCATCATATAGCCTGCGGCTTGGCGGTTTCTCCACCATCTTGGTGCTTAGAACAATCCTGGCGGTGGTGTGATGTAGCCGGGCACCTCGGCTGAAAGCGTGCTCTTCAGCAGTACCGTTCCCTGGTCGGCCATGACCTCGCTCTTGCCAGCGGCGAGCGCGTCATAGGTCTTTCGCACCACATCCTGCGGGCTGGACTTCGGCACATCGATGCCGTTGGTCAGATCGGTATCGACGAACCCGACATGCAGTCCGAGTACTTCGATGCCGCGGTCGCGCAGGTGAAAGCGAAGCTGATTGGTATAGCTCCACGCTGCCGCCTTTGACGCGGCATAGGGCGTGAGATAGGGACGCGGCAACCACACGATGTCGGATAGAACATTGATGATGGCAGCATGCTGCTTGGACGACAGGATCTGTTCGAAGGCCTGCGTGACGCGGGCCATCCCGTAATAATTGATATCGAACAGCTGCTTCGACTGCGCTTCGAAATCGCTTGCCAGAGGCCCGTCGATCAAGGCGGCGGTGCCAGCGTTGTTGATCAGCAGAGTTGTATCACTCGCGATTTCGGCTGCGGTGGCAATCGATGCCGGGTCCGTGACATCGATCCTGACGGGTATGACACCTGGCTCATCGAAGCCGCTCGTGTTGCGCATGCCTGCGTAGACCTTCTTCGCTCCACGGCGATGTGCCTCGCGCGCAAAGGCTAGGCCCAGGCCGCGATTAGCTCCGGTAATGAAAACGGTGGCGTTTTTGACATCCATGACACAATACCTCTCTAAAGCCGCGGATCAGGGCGCCAAGTTCTGCGCTGCCCGCGGAGGTTGGGCTTAAAGAAAAAGGTCTTCCAGCAACTGGTCGGATAGCGCCTCGCGAAGATTGGCGGCAAGAGACAACACAGCACCAAGCGGGCTCATCCGCACGCTGACGCGTGGCACCGAACCATCAGGGTTGCGGTCGACGACGACGACGGCGTTCAGTTTCTCCCCGCTTGTCAGCACCGCCTCGTATTCGAGAAAGAGCCGCGAACCGACAATCTCAAGAAAGGTGGGGTTCTGCGACGCGTAAAAGGTTCCGACCGTGTTGACGGCGAGGTTGATCTCGTCGCGTCCGATGACGGGACCTCGCAGCACTGAGCTGCTAAGTTCCGCGTCGGCGGTCAGGTCGTCGAGAAACGGGTGACGTTCGTCTTGAATATTCGACATAGTTCAAGCTCCTTGCCTCGACGGTGGTCACACAAAGGCTGCGCGATTGTTGGCGATGAATTGCTGGACCGAGAGTGCCGGCTTCCCGGTGATCTTCTCAACGACGTCGTTGGTGCCGGCGAAGATGCCATCACGATAGTTCTGTGCGACTTCGACCAGGTGTTGCACGAGGAAAGGCGGGAACTTGTAGAGACTTTCCATCTTGTCCTTGAACACCTCAATCGAAGTCGGCGCATATTCGATCTTTGCGCCAAGCACATCGCTGATGGCGGCGGCGATCTCGGTATGGTTCATCTCGAGTGGTCCATGGAGGGGATAAATCTTGCCTTCATGCCCTTGCGGATGAGCCAGGAGATGCGCGATCACCCGACCCTGATCATCGGTCGCGATCGGTGCATGACGCCCGTCGGCAAAGGGAAACTCGATCCTTTTCGTGGCCCATATCTCTTTGGCAAAATGCGGATAGACGAGCCAATCGGCAAAGAAGGTCGGCCTAAGGTGCGTCGTCGGGACGCCTGACCAGTCGAAGATCCGCTCGGACACCCAGTGGTCCTGCGCCGCGTGGCTCGCCGATTCACGACGCGCCGATATCTGCGACATGTTGACGATTGCCGTGACGCCCGCTTCCTTTGCGGCCTGTGCGAAGTAGGCGGCGGCTCCGAGGATACCCGGTGCGATGGGATGCAGGAAATAGGTCGCTCGGATGCCTTCCATGGCGCCCCGGATGTCATCGAGGTCGGTAAAGTCCCCGATGACGATATCAACTCCGCGCTGCTTAAGGGCCGTCGCCCGCTCATCGTTCGAACGTATATAGGCGCGCACCGATTTGCCCATCTTAAGCAGTTCATCGATTGCGGCACCTCCGGTCCGGCCGGTTGCCCCACTTACAAGTATTTCAGCCTCGCTCATAATCTAGCTCCTTCGATATATAAGAGTATATGCTCCTATGAGGCAGAAATAAGAGCATATGCTCATATCGTCAATAGGGAGCATTTGCATTTTTTGGGAGGCTCGTTTCTGGATCGGCTATGAACCGGCGCCGAATGACCGATGGTTGCGGGTTTGAGGGACGCCTAGCCAGCGCTGCCTGGGTGAGCCGTAATCACGAGGATACCCGCAACGCCTTTCGCACCCTCCGTAAGAGCTCATTGGCCTGCCTCCTGAAAGGTGATCAGGTGAAACGCTGAAGGAGCTGGAGGCGGAGGATGCCCGGCTTCGACGAGCGGTTTCCGATTTGACGCTGGATAAGATAATCTTGGCGGGTGAAGCGAGCCAGCTATCGATCCAGTGGATCGATAGCCGCTGAACGCCAAGGGAAATTTCTAAGCCTCGCTCGTCGTCGCGCTTGTGTGGATCATGTCATCGAAGAGCTGGGCGTGTCCCAACGACGGGCCTGCCGCAGAGAAAATACTCCAGCTGTCATAATGGCCGTCCATTCAGACTCCCTTTTGAACAACGTCATTCTGAACGACAGCCACTTTCTTAGCTACGATCTCCGAAGCGCCGGCTCGTTCCGACATTGGGTGTTGGTCGGCGTTCGGATGCCTGCCGCCTGTTGTCTCAGAAGGGATAGTGCTGGGTCGAATCTTCGATGGTGATCCAACGCAGGTCGGTGAATTCGGCGATAGCGGCCTTGCCGCCGAAACGGCCGTAGCCGCTGCCCTTCACGCCGCCGAACGGCATCTGCGCTTCGTCGTTCAGGGTCGGACCATTGATGTGGCAGATCCCTGTCTCGATACGGGCTGCCACGGTTAGCGCCCGCTGGACATCACGGCTGAAGACTGCCGACGATAGGCCATATTCGGTGTCGTTGGCGACGCGCACCGCCTCGTCCTCATCTGCCACGCGGATGATCGGCTTCACCGGCCCGAAGGATTCTTCCGCATAGACGCGCATCGCAGGCGTGACATGATCGAGAAGAGTTGCCTCAACGACCGTGCCCGTCCGCTTGCCGCCGGCGACCAGTTTTGCGCCCTTGGCCTCAGCGTCGGCAATCAGTGCTTCCATCTTCTGGGCGGCGTCGAGGCTGATGAGGGAACCCAGCACGACATGGCCGCGCGGGTCACCCGCCGGGAGTTTCGCGGCACGCGCCGCGAGCCTGGCGACGAATTCATCGGCGATCGCCTGGTGGACGATGATCCGTTCCGTCGACATGCAGATCTGACCCTGGTTCATGAAAGCGCCGAAGATCGCGGCGTTCACCGCGCCGTCAATATCCGCATCGTCGAGAATGACGAGCGGCGCCTTGCCGCCGAGTTCCAGAAGCGCCGGCTTGAGGTGCCGGCCGCTGAGTTCGGCGATGATTTTGCCGACCTTGGTCGAGCCGGTGAAGTTGACGCGGCGAACCGCCGGATGCGCAATCAGCGCTTCCACGATTTGCGGCGCATCTTCCGGCGCATTGGTGATGACATTGATGACGCCTGCCGGAAGGCCCGCTTCGGTGAGCGCGGTGGCGATCAGGCGATGCGTGCCCGGGCATTGCTCGGATGCCTTGAGGATAACCGTGTTGCCGCAGGCGATCGGCATGGCGACGGCGCGAGTGCCGAGGATGACGGGGGCGTTCCAGGGGGCGATTGCCAGGCAGACGCCGGCCGCCTGGCGGACACCCATGGCGAGCGTGCCGGGCTTGTCGGAGGGAATGATCTCGCCGGCGATCTGCGTCGTCATCGCGCCGGCCTCGCGCAGGATGTTGGCGGCGAGCATCACATTGAAGCCCGCCCAGGGCGCTGTGGCGCCGGTCTCCTCGATCATCAGCCGGGTGAATTCGCCGACCTTGGCATCCATGATGTCGGCGGCCTTCATCAGGATCGCGCGGCGCTGGCCGGGTCCGGTCTTCGACCAGGCCGGAAAGGCGGCCGATGCAGCGTCGATCGCCGCCGTGACATCATCGATGCCGGCCGCTGCCGAGCGGGTCGCAAGCTCTCCGGTGAAGGGATCGACGCGGTCATAGGTCCGGCCGCTTGCAGCTGCGCGATCCACGCCGTTGATGAGAAGGGAAATCGTCATGTCTGTCTCCTGATGAAAAACGAAACTAGAAGCCTAGAACCGAGGCGTTGATGGAGGCTTCGAGGCCGCCGTCGGTGGCGAGGTTGGTGCCGTTGATCCAGCGCGCGCCATCCGAGCAGAGGAAGAGAATGGCAGGCGCGATATCGGCCGAGGTTGCGGCACGCCCGACGCGGGTAATATCGCTGTCGACGCGCTCGTCGCCGAGGACCGCGCGGAATTGGCTGAGGATCGGTGTCTCGACTGGGCCAGGGCTCACGGCATTGACGCGGATGCCACGCTCCCTGAACAGCGGCTGATGGGCAGCTCGCATCGTCCAGAGCAGAAGCAGTTCCTTGGAGAGAGGATAGCCTTCCTCGTCCTTCAGGCCATGCTTGGCGACGAGGCTTTCGATACCCGGAAAACCCTCGATGGCGGTCAGCGTCTTGGCGCGTTCGAGATTTGCGCGCCAGCCATAGCCGGCGATGGAGGCGACATTGACCACACTTCCACCCTCGCGAAGCCGCGGCGCCACGGCCTCCGTGAGTGCACGCAACCCGTAGAAATTCACCGCCAGCGTTGCCACAATACCGGTATTGCCCGAGAGTCCTGCGACATTGGCAAGTGCGTCGATGCGCTTGGGCAGCTGTCGAAGGATTTCCGCGACGCCATCGGCAGTCGAGATGTCGCCCCTGATGAAGGAAGCCTGTCCCTGGGGCGGCTCGCGGACGTCGACGCCGATGACATCAGCGCCCATTTGCCCCGCCAGTTCCGCGGTGCGTGCGCCGATACCGGAGGCGACGCCAGTGATCAAAATGGTCTTGCCGAAAAGCATGGGTTTTACCTTTCTCAACGGGATGGGAAAATCCGCCTGTTGCTATCGTTTGTCTTTCAGGAGGTCCGGCAGCGTCAGCCGGTAGCCGACGGGCAGTAGTTGCAGACCGAAGCGCCGTTCGATCTCACCCCAAAGGCCGTGCGGCAAGTAAAGGGAGAAGAGGACGGCCGTCGCGCCGAGGCCGATCAGGTACCAGACGCCGGTTCCGCCGAAGATGGTCTCGATGATGAAGAATAGGATCGCACCGAGGATCGCGCCTTCGAACTTTCCGATGCCGCCGACCAGGACCATGAAGATCATGTAGGCGGTCCACTGGACACTGAAGTAGGTCTTCGGCTGGAAGGTGGTGGCCGTCGCCAGCCAAAGGCCACCGGCAACCGCGATGCCGAATGCCGCGAGCACGAAGAGCAATCTTTTGGTGGAACTGACGCGCACCCCGACGGAGGTCGCCGCCTCCTCATTGTCGCGGATGGCTTGCATGGCGGCCCCGGCGCGGCTGCGCATCAGCGTGAAAAGGGTGCCGAGCAGGGCCGCCATGGCAGTGAGCGACAGCCAGTAGATCGTCGCGCGGCGGGTGGCGCTGTCATAGACGTTCAGCGAGATCAGCGATGTGCCGGTCTCGCCCTGGATGAGGCGGTCGAGATTGACGAGTAGGTGGACGAGCTCGGCCACGACCCACATGCCGATGGCGAATTCTCCGCCCTTGAGCCGCAGCATGAACAGCGACAGCGGGATGGAGAGTGCACCGGTGACGATCGCGGCGACAAACAGCGCAACAAAGGGGTTCAACCCTGCATCCGCAAGCCGGATGGTGAAATAGGCGCCAAGGCCGAAGAACACCTGCTGGCCGACTGAGACCAGCCCGCCGAATCCGGCCAGGGCATTCCACATGGCTGCAAGGATCACGTAGATGAACAGGGCCGTCATCCGGTCGATCATGCCAGCACCGAGGAAGGCGGGAGCAAGTGCTAAGACGACCAAGGCCAGAGCCATGACGGCCAGCGCCAGCCTTGACGATCTTGTCCAGCGCTCGATGGATATGTCGTTCGAGAGGAAGGTCATGCCGGACTCCGAAGAAATGCGCGAATTTTGCCGAAGGTCGGCACGCCGGACCGGAAGAGGCGCAGGAAGACGACGAGCAGGAACACGACATGTCCGCCGATCAGAAAGCCCTGAGGATGCAGTTGCGCGCCAAGCGATTGGGCGAGCCCGAGAACGATGCCGCCGGCCAGCGTGCCCCACAGAGAACCCGCGCCGCCGATGACCGCCGTCTCGAAGGCAAAGAGTAACTGCGGCGCGCCCGCATAGGCGCTGAAGGTGGCCCGCATGGCGAGGAAGGCCCCAGCGATCCCGATGGTGACCATGGTGATCGCCGTTGCCGTCGCATTAACCCTGCGGGCGTCGATGCCGACCAGACCCGCCGTATCGGGATCTTCCGCCGTGGCGCGGATCGCGCGGCCGAGCGCGAAGCGACTGAGGAAGAACTGCAAGCCGCCGAGGATGACGATCGCCGTTGCCATCATCATCACCGCGAGCTTTCCGACGAAGATATGACCGGGTAATTGCCAGGATGCGTAGGACAGGTTGCCGATGAAGGGCGCCAGCGATCGTGTGTCCGCGCCGAATTGCTCGAACAGCAAGTTGTCGATGACGATCGACAGGCCGAAGGTGGTGAGGATCGGCAATAGCGGTCCGCCGCGGGCGCTGCGTTCGAGAACGAAACGCTGCAGCAGCCAGCCGAAGGCCGCCATGATCGGCAATACGATCAGCAGCCCGGCGAAGGGCGAGATGCCGAACTTCGAGGCGAGCAGCCAAAGACCGTAGGCTGCCGCAACCGCCAGGCTGCCATGCGCCAGATTGATGATACGCATGACCGAGAACATAAAGGACAGGCCGCAGGCGATGACGGCGTAGTAGCCGCCGAGCAGGATGCCCTGGAGCAAGGTATTGATCACGATGCGCTCCTGTCGCCGTCTGCCCGATGATGCAGCCCGAAATAGGCTTTGGTGATCTCGTCGCGGGTAACACCCGCCGCCGGCCTGTCGAGAACGATACGCCCCTCCAGCATGCAGATGATGCGGCTGGCAACGCTCATCGCCCGCCCGAGGTCCTGTTCGACAAGAACGATGGTGGTCCCCGAGGACAGCAGCGCCTGTAGCTGCGCATAGACGCGATCGACCACAAGCGGCGACAGGCCGAGCGAGACTTCGTCGAGCAGGAGAATGTCGGGATTGCTCATCAGCGCCCGGCCGATGGCGGTCGCCTGCTGCTCGCCGCCGGAGAGATGGCCGGTCTTGGCACGGCGGCGGGGTTTCAGGTTCGGGAAGGCGTCGAAGACCCGCTCGATGGTCCAATCGCCCTTGCGGTCGGAGGTTTTCCCGAGCAACAGGTTTTCCTCGACGGTCATCTGCGAGAAAAGGCGCCGGCCCTCCGGCACCAGGGCGATGCCCATGGCGATCCGCTTGTGGGAGGGCACTGCCGTTATATCCTGGCCGCCGAGAAGCACCTGGCCGGAGGCGGGAAGATGAGCGCCGGCAATTGATCGCAGCAGCGTCGTCTTGCCCGCGCCATTGGCGCCAACCAGGGCAAGCACCTCGCCCTCGGCAATATCGAAACTGACGCCGCGTACCGCCTGCAGAAGGCCGTGGCGGACGTCGAGGTCGCGGATGGAGAGAAGGCTCATGCCGGCGTCCCTCCGAGATAGGCTTTGATGACCTCGGTATTGCTCATCACCGCTTTGGGTTCGCCGTCGGCGATGATCTTGCCGGCATCCATGCAGATCAGCCTTTCAACCACCTGCAGCAGGATGTGGACGATATGCTCGATCCAGACGATGCCGATGCCGCGCCGGCGCAATTCGAGGATGGTATTCACCAGTTCGCTAGCCTCGCCGTCGGTCAGGCCGCCGCCGATCTCGTCGAGCAGCAGCAGCTTCGGCTTAGTGGCAAGCGCCCGCGCCAGCTCCAGGCGTTTCCGGTCAAGCAGGCCGAGTGTGTCGGCGCGGCGATTGGCAACGCCGAGCATGCCGCACAGCGTCAGCGAATCGACAACACGCTCATAGGCTTCGTCGCGGCTGGCGGCATTGCTGTGCGAGGCGGCAACAAAGACATTCTCGAAGGTCGTCATGCCGCTGAAGGGTTTTGGAATCTGGTGCGTCCGCACCAACCCTGACCGGCAGCGATCTGCCGCCGATAGCGCCGTGACATTAGCACCGTCAAAGGTGACAGTCCCTGCACTCGGAGGAAAGGCACCCGCGAGCACGCTGAGCAGTGTCGTCTTACCCGCGCCGTTGGGTCCGACGATCCCCACCGCGTCTCCATCGCCCATGGAAAAATCGAGATTTTCGAGAACCGCAAGCGCGCCGAAACGCTTGTGGATCCCCTTAGCCGAGAGAAAGGCTTCTCCCGGCGGTCTATTTTGATCTCGTCGCTGCACTGTGCCGTTATCCATTGTACGGGGTAAGCTTGGAGCCGACCGGAACATTCGGGTCGGTGACATTTTCAGTGACGACGTAGTCGAGCGCGAATTTGGAGCCTTCCTTCGCTTTCACCCATTGCGTTCCGATGATCGGTCCAGGAGAGACGTTGGCGACCGGTCCACTGGTGAAGTCAACCTTGCCGGCAATCGTCGTGGTCTTCAGCGTGCTGATCGCCTTGGCCACGGCCTCCTTGCTCTTGACATCGGTGCTAGCCTTCAGGGCATCGAAGCCGGCGTCGAGAAGCGAGAGGCTTGCACCCAGTTGCTGTGTCCACTGCTTGCCGCTCGATGCTTCGTAGCCATCCGCAAGCTCCGTCCCGGAAACGCCTGTCAACGTCGATTTGTAAGGGAAGGCCTTATGCCAGTAGGCGGCGCTGCTGATGTTGACGCCGAGGTCGCCGAGCGACTCGATGTCCGAGGGGAAAAGCCCGGTCTTGGCGACCTGGCAGATCTTGATTTGCTGGGTCAGTCCCTGTTGGGCCGCCTGACGCCAGAAGGCGGCGAAATCAGGTGGGATAGGAAACGAGTTGAAGATCTCGACGCCTTCCTGCTTGAAGAGGGCGATCTGCGCCGAGAAGTCGGTCGTGCCGGTCTCATAGGCACCCGGATCGACGATGGTGAAGCCGGCCTTGGAAAGGGCCGGAGCCAGATTGGCGCGGATGGCGTTGCCATCGGCATCGTTGGGATACATGACGCCGACCTTCTTGTTGGTCTCGATCAGGTTCCACTGAGAAATATAGGTTTTCAGGAATTCGCCCACGCCGAAGCCGAAATGATAGGTCCATTTGAACGGCGAGGGCGCCCCTGGCTTGGCGCCACGGCCGAAATACCAGGCCTCCCACGGCATGACCGTCGACAGGCAGGGAATGCCGGCCGCCTCGCAGGCATCGGCCACAGGGTTGATAGTCTCCGGGGTGGACACGACCAGCATCAGGTCTATGCCCTTGTTGTTGATGAGGTCCTTTGCCAATTGCCCGGCGCGGGAGGGATCGGACTGCGTGTCCTGATCGAGAATCTCCACCTTCCAGGTCTTGCCGCCCGCCTGCAGTCCGGCTGCCAGCGCCTTGCGCGCCAGTTCCAGTACATAGCCGTCCGTCTCGCCGAAGCCGCCAAGTGGGCCGGTACGCGGGCTGATAAAGCCGACCTTGAGTGTGTCGTCCGCCGCGAATGCTGCCCGTCCACCAAATGCCAGTGCTGCACTACCGGCAGCCGTTGCCGCCATGAACGAACGTCGCGTCAGTGATGCGGCGTTGATTCTCATTCCGATAGGATTGTTGGTCATGCAATCGTTCCTCCCTTTTTGGAGCCCTCTCGCCCCGATGCTTCTTCTTCAGTCTTGCCGGTCGAGCGCCATAATGCGGCTCAGATCGGATAGTGACGCGTGCCGGATGCCAGCGTGATCCAGCGCAGCTCGGTGAATTCGTCGATCGCGGCCCTGCCGCCGAAACGGCCGTAGCCGCTCGACTTGACCCCGCCGAAGGGCATTTGCGGCTCGTCTGAAACCGTTGCCTCGTTGATGTGGCAGATGCCGGTCTCGATGCGCCTGGCAACGGCCAGCGCCTGGTTGATGTCGCGGCCGAACACTGCCGAGGACAGTCCATATTCGTTGTCGTTGGCGATGGTGACCGCCTCGTCGACACTGTCGACACGGATGATCGCCGCCAGCGGTCCAAAGCTTTCCTCCCGGTAGAGGCGCATGGCGGGCGTCACATGATCGACAATGGTCGCATCCAACAGCATGCCGTTTACATGCCCGCCGCAGACGACGACCGCTCCCTTCTGCTGGGCATCGTCAACGAGCGCCTTGATGCGCCGCACCGCCTCGGCGCTGATCATGGTTCCGAGCGGCGTGTTTCCTTGACGTGGATCTCCGGCCACGAGCGTTGCGGCCTTCGCCTTGAATTTCTCGACGAATTCATCGGCAATCGCATCGAGCAGGATGATGCGCTCAGTGGACATGCAGATCTGGCCCTGGTTCATGAAGGCGCCGAAGGCGGCGGCGCGGACCGCCTCGTCAATGTCGGCATCGGCAAGTACGATGAAGGGCGCCTTTCCGCCGAGCTCGAGCAGGCAGCGCTTCAGATGCCTTGCCGATGTCTCGGCAATGATCCGCCCGACGCGCGTCGAGCCGGTGAAGTTGATCCGGCGCACTGCCGGGTGAGCGATCAGGGCCTCGACGACGGCAGCGGCATCCTTTGGAGCGTTGGTGACGACATTGACCACACCCGGCGGAAAGCCCGCTTCGCGCATGACTTCCCCGATCAGGCAATGGGTCTTCGGGCAGAGTTCGGAGGCTTTGAGCACCACTGTGTTGCCGCAGGCAAGTGGCATGGCGATTGCCCGCACGCCAAGGATGATCGGCGCGTTCCAGGGCGCGATGCCGACGCAGACGCCGGCGGGCTGGCGCACCGCCATAGCAATATTGCCGGGAATGCCAGAGGGAATGATCTCGCCGGCGATCTGCGTGGTCATCGAGGCCGCCTCGCGCAATATGTCGGCGGCGAGATCGCAATTGATCCCCGCCCAAAGGGCGGTCGCTCCGGTTTCTCCGATCATCGCTGCCACGAAATCCTCCGATCGCGCGAGGAGAACATTTGCCGCCCGATTGAGCACGGCGCGGCGTTCACCGGGTCCTAGTTCTGACCATGCGGGAAAGGCAGCGGCGGCGGCGTTGGCGGCCCGGGCTGCGTCTGATGTCGAGGCCGCCGGCGCGATGGTCGCGACATCGCCGGTCGCGGGATCAAGGCATTCGAAGGTGGATGCATCTGACGCATCCACCGTCTCATCATTGATCAGAAGCTTTGCCACAAACATCGCGATCGTCCAGTTCTCCACAGGTCACCCCTGCACCCTGCATCAACGGGAGAAAGCGCACACGGTTGGGCGCGGCCAGGATGCGGCCTCGCAATCGTTATCTGTTGTGTGGAGTCCTCCTCCCAGAGGCTCATAGGATCAGACTACGCCATTGCAATTCGGAAGGAATGTGTTTTCCTGGGTTAATATTGTGATTATCTGGCAATCCCGGCTAAGGAATCATGATGCCGGGGAGGAGGGGTTCATGGTTTCCGATGGCGGCATCCATCATCATGCACACGGCGAATGGCGGGAGCCGTCGCTGTCGCAACGGACGATCCGCTTCCAGAAAGGCATCTATGCCGATTTCCACCATCTGTTTCTGCTGCAGGCTGGAACGGCTGCCTTGTTGTTCGAACCGGAGGAGCAACGATCGCTGCAAGGGCCGGCGCTCGCTTATCTGCCACCGCAGGCGCGGTACGAGCTGCGCATGGCTGCGGGCGCCGCAGGCTTCCTGATCGGCGCGTCGCCGCAGATCATGGTGGACGCGATCGGCGACCAGGCGGAATCCTATGCGCTGAGGACCTTCAGTGAGCGGTCCTGGCTGACGGACGAACCGAGGCCGCAAGCCGTCGAAGAGATGCAGCCCCTGGTGGCGGGCTTTGTGCGGGAGCTTGGCGATCCCTCACGCGCTTCGTGGATGGTCATCTCCGCCTATTTGCGGCTGATCCTCATGACGCTGTGGCGTACGAGCGGCAGCGAGGCGGCCGAGCAGCGCGGCCGTGGCGGCGGCGCCTCGGTCCTGCAGCGATACCGGCAATTGGTGGAGATCTGGTTCCGGCAGCACCGGCCGATCAGCGACTATGCGCGGGAGCTCGGCGTTACCACCGACCGCCTACATTCCATTTGTAGCAGCGCGCTCGGGCGATCTCCCGTCCAACTCCTGCACGAGCGCGTCGTCCAGGAGGCGAAGCTGAGGCTGGAACGCTCCGCCCGGACCGTCCAGGAGATTTCGGACAGCCTTGGATTTCGGGACCCCACCTATTTCAGTCATTTCTTCAAGAGAAGGACCGGATTTTCACCCGCCACCTACCGCGATTTCGCGAGGAAGGCGGAAGTCGCCCGCAGCGACATGCTCTCGTCGGGCTATTCGGACTGGCCGTGATCCGATTTCGAACGAGCAGTCTTCAGGGCTCAGGCGTGGGTAGGCTTGGGCGCGGCCAGCATCAGGGCATCGAGCGCCACCGCACCTTCGCCGTCGGGATAGATGACGACGGGATTGAGGTCTATTTCCCGGATCGCCGGTTCGGCCAACAGCAGCCGGCTGAGCGTGGCGATGATGCGGGCGGCAGCACCCACGTCGAGTGGTGGCGAGCCGCGGAAACCGTGCAGCAAAGGCGCATTTTTCAGCCGATGTAGCTCGCGGATAATAGCGTCATCGGGCAGATCGGGCGTCAGAATGCGGACATCCCTCAGGATCTCCGCCGTAACGCCGCCGAAACCCGCCAGGATCACAGGTCCCCAGTCCGGATCGTTGCGCGCACCGATGATCAGCTCGACGCCGCGTTTGCCCATGGCTTCGATCAGCACGCCGTCCAGGGTGAGATCGGGGCGATGGCGCGCGATATCGGCGTGCAGCTTGGCCCAGCCCTTCTCGAGGCTAGCCGGGTCCACCAATCCGATAACCACGCCGCCCGCATCGCTCTTGTGGCTGAGATCGGGCGATTGTGCCTTCAGCACCACCGGATAGCCGATCGTCGCTGCCGCTGCGAGGGCTTGCTCAAGGGTCGTTGCCAGGCGTCCTTCCGGAAAGGGAATCCCGAGCGGCGCCAGGATTTGCTTGGCGCGATATTCGGGAACGACACCTCCCTGCAAGGGGAGACCGGCAATCGCGACCGGCGTTACGGTAGACACAGTTACGTCGCGCCCCGCGAATTCGTCGATGCGTTTCAGTGCCCGGAAGGCGCGTTCGGTCGACGGGAAATAGACGATGCCGAGCGCGCGCAATTGCGCGATATAGTCCGCCGGGATAGGGGCGCCCTCATCGAGCCCAGCAAAGATCAGCGGTTTTGCCGGCTTGCGCTCGCGCACGGCTTTCAGGATCGGCGGCAGCTTGATGGCTGAGGTGACAGGATCGGTCTGGATAATGCAGGCGACAATGCTGGCAAAACGGGTGTCGTCGAAGAGGGTGGTGAGCGTTCTGTCGTAAAGGTCCGGCTCGACAAGACCCTGTGCCGTCAGATCCAGCGGATTGCTGACGCCGACGAAGGGCGGCAGGGCGGCGCGAAGCGCTGGCGCGGTCTCATCGTCAATCGGAGGAAGATCGAGCCCGAGTTCTTCGCACAGATCGAGCGTCAGCGCCTTGAATGCACCGGATTCGCCAAGCACGGCGGGGCCTCCGGCCGGAAGTACCGGGCAGCGCAGGGCGATCTCGGTGATATCACCGAGTTCCTCGAGCGTTTCGGCCAAAATGACGCCGGCCCGTGCGACCTTGGCGCGCATGACCTGATAGTCGCCGGCCATGGCGCCGGTGTGGGTTGCGGCGGATTCACGCGCCGCACTGCTCCGGCCGGGATGAAGAAGGACGATCCGCTTTCCCTTCGCGTATGCCTTGCGCGCCGTGGCGAGGAAACGGGCGGGCTTGCGGAACTGTTCGACGATCATCGCGATGACCCGTGTGGAGGCGTCCTCAACCAGGAATTCCACATAGTCTTCGACGCCACTTGCGGCCTCGTTGCCGGTCGAAATGGAATAGGAGAGGCCCAGATCGCGACTGGCGAAGGTCACGCCGAGGACGGCAGCCATGGCGCCGCTCTGCGACACGATGGCGATGCCCGGCCGGTCGCCTAGTTCCTCTGACGCAGTTTCGATGAAGGTCAGGGGAATGCGGTCAACATGGTTGACCATCCCAAGGCAGTTCGGCCCCTCGATCACCATTCCCGCCTCGGCCGCGATGCGGGCGATCTCGCGTTGATCGGCCAAACCTTCCTCGCCACCCTCGGCAAAGCCCGCCGAAAAGATCACCGCCGCGCCAACGCGGCGGCGGGCAAGCGCCTCGATAGAGGGAAGCACGGCTGCGCGCGGCACGGCAAGAACGGCCGCATCCACCCCGTCCGGCAGGTCATCGATCGAGGCGAGGCAGGGCCGGTCGCCGATCTCGGTCCGTTTGGGGTTTATCAGATGAATGGCACCGGCATAGCCGCTGCGGTCGAGATTGGACAGTACCGAAGCGCCAAGCGCGCCGGGCTTGTCGGAGGCGCCGACGATCGCCACCGATCTCGGGCGCAGCAGCCGTTCCATCGAGCCGCTGGGAAGAGCCGATGGGCGCGCGCTAGTGGTCTCGACCGTCATGGTGGGGCGCTCCTCAGGCTTGGTGCTTGGATTTGTCATAGGCACCAAGACCGGGCTTATAGGTCTTGTCGTCGATGAACTGCTTGATACCTTCCTTGCGTCCCTCGTTGTCGTAGCTGTTGGCCGCTTCCTGGGCGCGGACGAGGTAATCCTCCGCATTGTCGTAGGTCATCTCCCGCACGCGGCGAATGGCGTCCTTGGTGGCTTTGAGGGCGACCGGGTTCTTTTGCAGCAGAATGTTGGCGACGTCGGTCACACGCGCTTTCAACTGTGCAAGCGGCAGGGACTCGTTGACGAAGCCCCATTCGGCGGCTTTCCTGCCGTCAATGTTCTCGCCGGTCAGCGCATGGTACATGGCGTTGCGGAAGGATGTGAGTTCGGTCGCCACCTTGGCGGCGCCGCCGCCAGGCAGGATGCCCCAGTTGATCTCGCTCAGCCCGAATTTGGCTTCATCGGCGGCAAAAGCGAGGTCGCAGGCGAAAAGAGGCCCGTAACCGCCGCCGAAGCACCAGCCGTTCACCATGGCGATGGTCGGTTTCTGATACCAGCGCAGCCGGCGCCACCAGCCATAGCTTTCGCGCTGTGCCTTGCGTGTTCCCTGCAGACCGTGGGCCTCGGTCTCGCGGAAATACTCCTTGAGATCCATGCCCGCGGACCAGGCAGTTCCCTCGCCGGACAGCACCAGCACGCCGACATCGGCCCGAAACTCGAGTTCGTCTAGAACCTCCATCATGCGCCGATTGAGTGCGGGGCTCATGGCGTTGCGTTTTTCCGGGCGGTTGAAGCTGACCCAGGCGATACCGGCTTCAACGACAAAGGCGACGGTATCTGTTGAAGAATGTTCTGCTGTCATGATGGTGTCCTTCTTGCCGTTCGGGCCTGCACATCAAAAGGGAACCGGCCGCAAAGTCGCGACCTGCATTGGATACAGCGATCGTCACCGGGCCGAGCGGGCCGCAGTGAAATCTGAATCAGACGTCTCACGTCAGCCGACGCGAATACGCGACCGCCTATGAGCCGGGAGAGCCGTTGCAACGATCAACGGATCGCGGCGTACCTGCCGATATTCTTCAAAAGGAATTCCTCCAACACCGGCACGTGACCTCCTTACCGGTAATGTTATGTCTCATAGCATTATTTGATTGTTATGCGCAATAGCATTATAGCCGGATTATGGATATCGACGCCCGCATATCGAAATTGACCGACCCGCTTGAGACCCTGCTTGGCTATCAGCTGAGGAGGGCGTCCAACGTGATGATGGCCGACCTGGGCTCAAGGCTTCAGGCAATCGAACTCAGGCCGGTCGAGGCTTCCATTCTGACGCTGATCGACGCCAATCCCGGCTGCACCCAGAGCGATCTTGGACGTAGCCTCGGTATCCAGCGCGCCAACATGGTTCCCCTGATGGTCGGGCTGACCAAGGCCGGGCTTGTCGACCGGGCTCCGGTCGGCGGTCGATCGCAGGCTCTTCGCCTGACGAGGACCGGTATGGAGAGAGTGGAGACGGTGCATGCCATCATCGGGGCACACGAGGCGCGGTTTCTGCGCCTTTTCGCGCCGGAGCTGCGGGAGGCAGCGTTGGAAGTCTTGCGAAATATCCGGCAAGAGGGCGAAGGGGCCTCGCGCCAGGATGGCGTGGAGCTTTCGACAGGCGCTTGATCGACTGGAGCGCTATCTGAGCCGCTCTTCTTCCAGGACGTGCGCAGATTATTCAGCTGCGGCTATGTCGGGGCGATAGCCGGTATCGATGACGATCCGCCCGCCACAAGCCCGCGAAACGCAGGCGCACATGCGTGAATTTTCCCGCCGCTCGGCTTCGGAAAAGAAAACGTCGCGGTGGTCGATCGCACCGTCCGTTTCCAGGATGTTGACGGCACAGAGCCCACATTCTCCACGGCGGCAATCGAAAACCATGTCGACGCCGGCCTCCACCAATACGTCGAGCATGGACTGATCGGCCCGGACCCGAACACGGGCACCGAGCTCAGCGACTTCGACATCAAAGGCCTGTTCTGCAAATAGACCGTTATCGCCGAAGACTTCGTAGCGCAGGCGGCTCATCGATCGTCTGCTTTTCTGCCAAGCCTGCCGCGCTGCCTCCAGGAGGCCGAGCGGGCCGCAGATATAGGCCTCGCCATCCGGCGGCAGGGCTGCAAATTCGGTGTCGAGATCGAGAGCCTCGCCGTCATCCTGAGCAAAGACCTGCAACCGGTCGCCAAGCAGCGCGCCAAGCTCGTCGAGGAAGGCCATCTGCTGATGGCTCTTCGCGGCATAGGCCAGTCGGAGCATCTGCCCGCGCGAGGCGAGGGTTCTCGCCATACCATAGATCGGGGTAATCCCGATGCCGCCGGCAATCAGGAGATAGCGGGAGGCGCGCCAGGAAAGCTCGAAACGGTTCTCGGGCTCGGTCAGTTCTGTCTCATCACCCGGCTGCAGCTGCCAGATGAACACCGAGCCCCCACGGCTGTTTGGGTGACGCTTCACTGCAATGGAGAGTGTGCCATGTGGTCCGGGTAGAACGGTATAGGTACGGATCGCCAGTTCGCCGTTGATCCGCACCCTGATATTGGTGTGCGAACCGGGATCGAAGCCGGCCGGCAAGCCTTCGATGGCAAAGGTCACCGCCCGAACGTCCTCGGCGATTGTCCGTGCCTCAATGACCCGTGCCTTACGCCACTCCAGTCTGGACCGCATATTTTCCTCCCTTTGATGAATCTCGATGATCGGCCGATTATCCGCTACAAAAGGCCCGCTCCCTACTGGCCTCCTTCCGCCTCAGCGAGACATCAGCGACAGCGCCAGTACCTTGCTGCGCAGGTCCGGTTGTTCCTCCGTGACGAAATCCAGGTTTTGACGCGCCAGCCGTGCGTGTTCACGCGCCAGCGCTTCGGCGCGAGCACCTTCGCGCAGTTCGATCGCGGAAATGATCGCCCTGTGTTGCGTCTGAGCAATCACCAGCGTGCGTTGAAAGGCCGGCACGTCCACTTCCGTATTGACGAAGGCATTGGGGCTGGCAAATGGCAAGCTGGTGATCCGCTCGATCTCCCGGGTCAAGACTTCGCTGCCGCTCAGGGCTGCGAGTTGGCGGTGGAAACGTTCGTTCAGCATTTCATAGAGCCCGAAATCCATCGCGCCCGGTCCCGGCTCGACCACACGGTCGAGACTTGCGACCACGTCCGAAATCGCCTTCAGCTTTATCGGCGGCGCGCCGCGTTCCGCCGCCAGCCGGGCGGCGGTGCCCTCGAGAACGCCGCGAAGTTCTATGGCGTCGATCACATCCTGGCGGCTGAAGCTGCGGACTGCATAGCCGCCCGAGGGGATTGTGACGACGAGCCCCTCCTGTTCCAGCTTTTGCAGGGCCGCACGTAAAGGCGTGCGCGACACCTTGAGCCGGGCGGCGAGCGCCACCTCCGAGAGCCGCTCCCCAGGCAGCACCTCGCCTTTGAGTACGAGATCGCGAAGGCCCGTCAGAGCCTTTGCCGTCTGCTGTTTCGGGGCGCCGTCCGGCTCTGTCGCCATGCTCTACTCCGCCGCCACAGCCGTGGCGTTTCGTTCCGGGTTGATTTCCCGGTCGATCATCCGCTCGATAAGCTTGCGAGCCCACATCGTGCCGGCATCGATATTGAGATTATAGAACTGATGATCGGGATTGGCCTCGATCGCGATCTGCTGTGCATGAAGCACCGCCTCATCCTCGCGGAAAACACCGGCGACGCCTTCGCGCAGTTCATGTGTGCGGGCCTGGTTGTGTAGCTCGTAGTTCCGGGCGAAGGCCCAGAAATACAGACAGGTATTGTCCGTCGATGGCGTGATCGTGTTCAGGACATAGCCGTTCACGCCTTGCGAGCGGTCACCCTGCGGCGCGCCGGTACCAGCCGCTGCGACGCCGACATCGATGGTGACCGTGCAGGGAGCCTCGAAGCGGATGATCTGCCAACGGTCCACCTTGCCCGGCTTGCCATACTGCTTGCGCCAGAAGGGCGGCGGATCGATCTCATGCATCCACCTGGTCACATAGGCGAAGCGGTCGGAATGGCTGGCTTCGAAGGGTGATTCCGCGACGGCACGGTCGCCGATAGACGAGCCGTGCACGAAGGTTTCGTGGGTGAGATCCATGAGATTGTCGACGACTAGGCGGTAGTCGCATTTTACCTCGATCAGCTTGCCATCGGCCGCCCAATTGGGATCGTCGTTCCAGTGCATGTCGGGGATCAGCGCCGGGTCGGCGAGTGCCGGCTCGCCCGGCCAGATCCAGACGAAGCGGTGCTTTTCGGCGACCGGATAGGATTTGACGCAGGCCGATGGATTGATGGTGTCCTGTGACGGCATGTATACACAGCGGCCGGTCTCGTCATATTCGAGGCCGTGATAACCGCACACCACGTTGTCGCCATCAAGCCGACCGAAGGAGAGCGGTACCAGCCGGTGCCAACAGGCATCCGCCAAGGCTACGGGCGTGCCATTTTCCTTGCGATACAGCACGATTGGCTTGTTGCAGATGGTGCGCGGCAGCAATGCACGCTTCAGCTCTACATCATAGGCGGCGGCATACCAGGCGTTCAGGGGAAAGGTTGGTCGCTTCATCTCATCTGTCCTCCTCAGATGGTTTAAGAAGCACATAATGTATACATTCTGTCAAGATGGAGAGTGAAAATCCGAAGGTATGACATTTTTGGCGGAATTTATCCGATTTCTGTATACAGCCTTCTCAATTCACAAGACCAAGTTTCTTCAATCTGTATTCCAGTTTCGCGCGGGTAAGGCCAAGGCTGCGGGCGGCGGCCGAGACATTGCCGGCGGCGGCCCGGAACGCTTCCCGGTAGAGCGTGTCTTCGGCGGCGGCAAGGTCGCCAGGCGAAGTGATAGGGCCAAGGTGCGGGACTGCGATGGGTATACCCTTCGGCTTTATCCGCCCATCCCGATTCAGTGTCTGCGGAAATGTCGGAGAGGCTTCGCCACTGGTGAAGAGATGCTGGATATCGATGAGGCCACCGGGCTCGGCAAAAATCACGCCACGTTCGATCAGGTTCTGCAGCTCACGGATATTGCCGGGGAAATCATAAGCCAACAGCACATCGATCGCCCGTCGCGACAGGCCCATGACATCGCGGCGGTGGCGTTCGCGGAAGATGCGCAGAAAATGGTCGATCAGCATCGGAATGTCATCACGCCTGTCGCGTAGCGGAGGAATGACGATCGGGAAGACACAGAGGCGGAAATAGAGGTCCTGCCGAAACCGTCCGGCGCGTACTTCGCCTTCAAGGTTGACATTGGATGCCGCCACCACCCGCACGTCGGCGGGGATGGTGCGGATGCCGCCGACCCGCTCGATCTGCCGCTCCTGGATGGCGCGCAGCAGTTTTCCCTGAGCCGCGTAGGCGAGCGAGGCGATCTCGTCGAGGAATATGGTGCCGCCTGCGGCCCGCTCGAAATATCCTGGCCGGGATGCGATTGCGCCGGTATAGGCTCCCTTTTCGACGCCGAACAGCTCCGATTCCACCAGGTTTTCGGGGATCGCAGCGCAGTTGATCGGCACGAATGAGCCATCGGCCCGGCCGCTCAGTCGGTGAAGCTGTTGCGCGAACAACTCCTTGCCAACGCCGGATTCGCCGATGAGCAGCACGGTAGCCTCGGTATCGGCGACCTTTTCCACCATCAGCCGGGCGCGCAGGAAGCTTGCCGATACGCCGATGACCTGGTTGGAACCGGCGACTTCAGACGGACCGGTCTTCGCCGGCGGCTCAGTCGGCGGCAATGTCGGCTCCGAGCGTCGGCGAACGCTGCGGCGGGACCTTGGCCATTCAAGTCCGAGGTAAGCGCGTTCCGGCGCGTCTTCGCCCCACTCTTCCGCATTCTGGCCGACGACCTTGCAATGGGGTGCGCCCATGCCGGCGCACTCGACTTCGCGAAAGATGACGGGGCGTCCGAAGAGCGTGCTGGTATAGCCGCTGGGATAGCCGGTCTGCATCCAGCAGACCGGCGCGCTGGCAAGGCCATGATGGGCGATGTGTTCGGCGGCTTCGGAGGAATCGTGCCAGTCGAACTCGCCGAAATAGGTACCCCGAGCGCTGTCGAATTCGAAATGCCGGGTGGTGACCTTGACGAAACCCTCGAGGGTGTGGACACGAGGGCCGGCTGCCAGGGCATGGGTCAGATCCTCGTTCGGAAAGCGCTTCTGGATCAACTCCGCATCGCGCACGCCCTGCATGTAGCCGACCCGCATGAACATGGCCGTGGCGGTTTCGACCCCGAAGGCTTCGATGATCTCCTGCCGTAATCGACCCAGAACCTGCGACTGCATCAACACCATGCGTTGATCGTTTAGCCAAATGCGGCCATCCCCCAGCGCGAAATGAAGGGCCTCGGTCAATTCGGTCAATGTCGGTGACGCGCCGGTGTCGAGCTCGCTATATGTGCCGCGCGACAGCATCTTGCCCGTGCGTTTGGATGCATCGGCCAGGGAGATCAGGTGCGGCGGGACCGTGCGCTTTGACATGATCGTCTTTCATGAAATTCTGAAAATAATGAAAGTCTTTCTCATTTCATGAATTTCGGCAAGCCCCAGTTCCGAACCGGTTTTGATCTTCCGATTCCCCGAAAATCAAGTTGGTGAAAGCGTTTATCTGCCTTCACCATCATCCGGTTCGGCGGAAATGAAAACTGGCACGCGCCTTGCGACGAAAGAGTGACCGCTTGAGGAGCAGCGGCCAGGAGGATTGCAGCATCGACCATAGCCGACGGCCGGGAACACCGTGTCGCCCGCGCAATGGCGAAGCTATGCCTTCCAATCATGACAACGGGATCTGAGGAGGCCCAGACACTATGAACATCCGAACCCACACTTTCATCGACGCCGGGCGTTGGACCGGTCGCGCCTTCTTCGGTAGCTGGGAGCAGACCGAGGCTGGCACCATCAATGTAACCGATCCAGCCAATGGAACGGTTCTCGCCTCCGTGGGGCTTGGCGGACCGGGAGATATCGCCCGCGCCGCTGCCGAAGCCCGCGCTGCCCAGAAAGCCTGGGCAAAAATGCTCGGTGCGGAGCGTGCGCGCATCCTCAACAAGGCTGCAGACTTGCTGGAGGCAAACGGCACTGAACTCGCACAGTGGATCATGAAGGAGTCAGGCTCGATCCATCAGAAGGCGATGATCGAGATCGAGCACGGAGCGCTGTTCATTCGCCATGCGGCAACACTCGCCACGGCTCCCTCCGGCATGTTCCTCCCCGGCATGGATGATCGTGAAAATTATGCCCGGCGAGTGCCGCATGGCGTCGTCGGTGTTATCTCGCCTTTCAATTTTCCGCTGGTCCTTTCCGTTCGCTCCATTGCCGCAGCGCTGGCGGTCGGCAATGCGGTGGTGCACAAGCCCGATCCACGCACGCCCATCTCCGGCGGCATCATCATTGCTCGTATTTTCGAAGAGGCTGGCCTGCCGGCGGGCATCCTGCAGATCGTGCCCGGCGGCGCCGATGCCGGCGAGGCCCTCTGCAGCGATCCAAACGTGGCGATGATCTCTTTTACCGGCTCCGCACGCGGCGGCGCCAAGGTTGGCGAGATTGCCGGCAGGAACCTGAAGCGTGTCCAGCTCGAACTTGGCGGCAAGAATGCGCTGATTATTCTCGAAGATGCCGATCCTGATGTTGCGGCCTCCAATGCGGCCTGGGGTGCATTCCTTCACCAGGGTCAGATTTGCATGGCGACCGGCCTGGTTCTCATCGATGCGAAGATCGAGCAGGCGGTGACCGATCGGCTGGTCGCAAAAGCCGCGCACCTGCCAGTCGGCGATCCCTCGAGCTATCAGGCGGCGCTCGGACCGATCATTTCGGATGCCCAGGTGACAGCGATCCAGGCGATTGTCGACGATGCCGTCGCAAAGGGTGCGCGATTGCTCACCGGCGGCCGCAGCGAAGGGCGTTTTTATCCCGCAACCGTCCTCTCCGGCGTGAAGCCCGGCATGCTCGCCTTCGAGGAGGAGATCTTCGGTCCAGTCGCCTGTATCGTCTCTTTCCGCAGCGACGAAGAGGCAATAGCGCTTGCCAACCGATCCGACTATGGCCTCGCCGCCGGGGTCATTTCTGCCGATATCGGCCGGGCGATGGCCGTTGGGCAAGAGCTTGAGGTCGGCCAGTTGCACATCAACGACCAGACAGTCAATGGCGGGCCATATGCCCCCTTCGGCGGACGCGGCAAATCGGGCAACGGCACGCGGGTGGGTGGCCCGGCGGATATCGAGGAATTCACCCAGTGGCAGTGGGTTTCGGTCAAAAACGCCGCAACGCCCTATCCGTTCTGATCTGCCTGCATTTTCACTCGTTTTCCCGATCGAACCTCGGACCGCTTGGCTGCGTATGGTTCGACGCCTTCTAGAACAAGGATGATACCCATGAATCTTCACGGAAAAACAATCGTCATTACCGGCGCGTCCTCCGGCATTGGCGGCGAGGTCGCTCGCCTGGCACGTTTTCATGGCGCACATGTCATCGGCCTTGACCGGAACGATCCGATGCTGACGCTTGATGGCTTCATCAAGGCCGACCTGAGCGATCCCTCCGCAATCGACACTGCTGTCCGCTCGCTTCCCGGGCAGGTTGATGCGCTGATCAATGCGGCGGGTGTGCCCGGAACCGCCGATCGGGCGCTCGTTGCGAAAGTCAACTATCTCGGGCTTCGCCACCTCACCGAAGCACTGGTGGCGCGGATGCCCAAGGGGGCATCGGTCGTCAACTTCGCTTCTATTCTCGGCGCCGAGTGGCCCAAACGTGTCGAAGCTCACCGCGCGCTCGCCGCGACGAAGAACTTCGCCGAGGGCCTGGCTTGGCTAAACGACAACCCGGTCGCACAGGAGACCTGCTATCAGTATTTCAAGGAGGCGCTGATCGTCTGGACGCGCGCGCGTAGCTTCGATCTGTTCATGCAGCACGACATCCGCATGAATTCGGTGGCACCAGGGCCGGTGTTCACGCCGATCCTCGGCGATTTCGTCACCATGTTGGGCGAAGAACGGGTGCAGCGAGATGCGGGTCTGATGAAGCGCCCTGCCTTTGCCGACGAGATTGCCGGGCCAACTCTCTTCCTTTGCTCTGATGCCGCTCGCTGGGTGGTGGGCGTCAACCTGGCGGTCGATGGAGGCCTGGCTGCGACCACTCTCTGATCGGCCAAAGTCTTTGGTTCTCCGTCGCTTACAAACCAATCCTCTTCAAGGTTCTTGTTCGACTGTTGATTTCCGCGAGCATTTGACCCGTTTTACCATTTGGTACTGACCCGGCTGTTCTAGCCTAACCCAATGAAAGGCAATCGATCTCAAGCCGCATTCAGGGTTGTAGCGAAATGAAAAAATTGGGTGAATTCTGAGCAGAAATCAACAGCCAGGACATTTGACATGCCGCCGCATCGCTATCTGATCAACCTGCGGCTGGACTTCGCCGAAAAGCTGCTGATCAAGGGCGAGATTACGATTGCCGAAATCGCCTACATGTCCAGATTTTCTGGACCAAAGCCATTTGGCTACCACGATGAAGAGATACAGAGGAAAAACGCCGACGGAGCTGCGGTTCGCGAGATAATCGTCGCTGGCTTCAGCGTGGGGCGCCAAGCAGATACGGCTAAGGGCCGGTCTAAACGTGTCGCCGAAACCGCTCGCCCAAGGACGGCCATGCGTGTCCCTTTGTAGAGGGGGCCGGATGCGCCTGCGGTAGACCCTTAAAGAAGCATGGCTTTCCAGCGCCGGTAGAAATTCTGCCTTCCAATTATGCCGTGCGAACGGGATCATCCTCATGCGGGGTGGGGCCCCGTTCGCGGCTTCAGCCGCTCAGACCGTTCGGAGCAGAAGGCATGACCGTCAATCGTCGTCAGTTCAATCAACTCTTGCTGCTCAGTGGCGCAAGTCTGGCATTCACCGGTATTCCGGATATAGGCGAGGCGGCTGGGGAGCCGCCGGTTAGGGGCGGTACGCTCAATTGGGCGTATTATCCTGACCCGACATCGCTGATCGCCATCAATACGTCGTCGGGCACGGGGCAGGCGATCGGGCCGAAGATCAACGAAGGTCTGTTCGATTTCGACTATGATCTCAATCCGATACCTCTGCTGGCGACCCAATGGTCGGTGAGCGACGATGGCCTGCGCTATAGCTTCAAGCTTCGCCAGGGCGTGAAATGGCATGATGGGGTGGATTTTACCTCCGAGGACGTCAACTTCACGATCTTCCGCCTGAAGGAGGCGCATCCGCGCGGGCGGATCACCTATCAGAACGTGGCAGCCGTCGAGACGCCCGATCCGCACACGGCGATCATCGTTCTCTCGAAACCGGCGCCTTACCTGATCTCTGCTCTCAGCAGCTCGGAATCGCCTATCGTTCCGAAACATGTCTATGAAAAATTCAAGCCCGAGCAGCAGCCCAATCTCGCGCAGACGATCGGCACGGGGCCGTTCATCCTGAAGGAATGGGTTCCGGGCAGCCATCTGATTTTCGACCGCAATCCCGACTATTGGGATGCGCCCAAACCCTATCTCGACCGCGTCGTGCTGCGCGTCATCCTCGACCCGGCGGCGCGCGCAGCGGCGCTCGAAACCGGCGAAATCGATATTGGCTCCAACCCGGTGCCCTTGTCGGATATCGAGCGGTTGAAGGCCAATCCGAACCTCACGGTGGACACGACCACCTATGCCTATGCCGGTCCGCAGCAGCAGCTGTTTTTCAACTACGAGAACGAGATCCTGAACAAGCGCGAGGTACGGCTGGCGATCGCGCATGCCATAGACCTGCAGAAATTGCTCGATATCGCGCTTTTCGGATACGGGCAGGTGTCACCGAGCCCGATCAGCACGGCATTGCCCAAATGGTATGATCCGAGCATCAAGGCTAGAGAGCCCGATCCGAAGCTTGCGGAAAAGCTGCTGGATGAGGCCGGCTATCCGCGCGGTGCGGCTGGCAAACGCTTCAAGCTCCGTCTTGCCTACAATTCCTTCCTGACACCGGCCTATGCCGATTTCATCAAGCAATCGCTTGCCGTCATCGGCATCGATGCCGAAATCCTGAAGCTCGACCTCGCGACGTTCCTGAAGACGGTCTATACCGACCGCGCTTGGGATATCGTCATCGAATCCCTATCCAACACTTTCGATCCGTCACTGGGCGTCCAGCGCGCCTACTGGTCGAAGAACTTCAAGATCGGCCTCGTCTTTTCCAATGCGAGCCACTACTCCAATCCCGAGGTGGATCGCCTGCTCGAAGCAGCGGCAATCGAGCCGGACGAAGCCAAGCGCCGGGCGCTCTGGTATCAGTTCCAGCATATCATCCACGAGGATGTCGTTGCCGTCGATCTGGTTGCGGCCGGCGCGCAGATCGTCGCCAACAAGAAGGTGCGGAACTTCGCGCCGGGCGCCCAGGGCATCAACAACAGTTTTGGTCAGATATGGCTCAGTCCGAGCGCCTGATCCATCATTGATGAAAAACTTGAGGGCCGCAGGATCTGATCCTGCGGCCCTGAATGTTGGAAGAGATGTTTGCGAGGCTCGGCGGTTTAGATCTGGCCGATCTTGTATTGAGCTGGCGGCGGTGTGCCGTTGACCGCGAAGTCGCCGACGATGCGGTCGCGATAAATGCGCGGGTTGTGGGAGGAGATCGTTCTCGCGTTGCGCCAATAGCGGTCGAGGCCCAGGCCGCGCTTGGTTGCGGAGGCGCCGAGCGCATCGAAGAGGAGCGTGGTCGCCTCAAGGATCAGGCTGGTGACGGCGTGGACCGATTGATTGACCTCGATCTCGGCAATGGCGTTCGCGCGTTCACCGATCTTAGGATCCGTGTCGGCGCGCAATTCATATGCCCGTTGCAGCGCTTCGGCCGCCTTCAAAACAATCCCTCCTGCCGAATAGGCCGCGCCACGCACCCGGCCGACGACCTGCAGGATTTGCGGGTCCTCGCTGACGCTCGCGGCATTACCGTGGCTGTAGACGCGTTTGCGTTCGCTGACCAGCCGAGCAACGTCGGTTGCGGCGGCGCGGCCGATACCGGCGAGTGTGGCGAGATGCACGAGCTGGAAGAAGGCGGAGGAATATTTGAACCGGCCGCCGGGAGGCGTCACCAGTTCCGCCTTGATGACCACATCGGAAAACAGCGCGGTGCCGCTTGCGGTCAGCGACTGCCCGAAACCGTCCCAATCATCGACGACGTCAACGCCCTGCGCCTGGCGCGGCACCAACGCGCCGATCGGCTCGCCGTTTTCATCGTTGCCGCCGAGATTGATCCAGTCGGCGAACAGCGAGCCGGTCGTATAGTATTTGGCGCCGTTCAACAGCCAATGGTCGCCATTACGGGCGAGCTTGGTCGAAAACGAGCCGACCTTCGCCTCTCCGACCTCTGAAAAACCGCTGCCGATCAGATCTCGCGCGGCGATCCGCCGAAGCCATTCGGTGCGCCAGCCGACGACGGATGAATTCAGAACATCTTCGGCGAACCCGAAATGTGAGCGAAGTGCGTTCGTCACATTCGAGTCGGCTGCCGAGAGTTCGATCAGCAGATTGAAGAGTTCAGGCAGCGTCGCTGCAAAGCCGCCGTCCTCAGTGGGGAGCCGCAGCGTGGTGAAGCCGCTCTCCTTCAGCCAGCCGATCTGCTCATGCGGGAGCTCGCGAACGAGGTCGCGTTCTATGGCGGAGGCGCGAATGCGAGCAAAGACGGATCTGAACCGTTCCGCCAATTCATCATAGCGCAGCGTTGGGCCTGCACCCCACGCCAAATCGATCTGCGTCATCGGTATCCATCCACCTGTTGTTTCGAAATGTGCGGGGTCGATCGGGACCACGGAGTTCTGCCGAAAGCCTAGGGAAGCCAGCAGAAACACGTAAGTAAATTTAGTCTATAGATTTTATATATTATAGAAATGAGTTCCCTTTCCGCCGGAAAGGGAACATGTGGCCGCCCTCGTAAATGTGGAGCCGATCCTTAATCTGGGCTGCATGGATCTCACGAACACAGGAGCTTATGATGGGTACGAAAGTGATTTCGATCGAGACTTTCCGGGGCTGGCTTGCGGACGGAGAGGAACTTGCCGTTCTGGATCTTCGCGATCCCTCAGTCGTCGGCTATGCCTCGCCTCTGTTCGCGACGAACCTCCCGGCGGAACGTGTTCTGAGCGAAATCGACCGCTTCATCCCGCGCCATGTCGTTCGCACAGTGCTCGTCGACGGCGGTGATGGAAGCGCCGAGCGACTGACGGAGGAGTTGAAAGCGGCGGGCCGTCCGAATGTATTTGCGCTCGCCGGTGGCATTCACGCCTGGATCGCCAGTGGAGAGAACCTTCCGACCTTCGATATCCCGGGTGTCGATTTCTCTGTCGCCGTCAGGGATGAGAAGGACACGCCTGTTACGTCGGTCGAGGAGCTCAAGGCGCTGCGCGAGGCCGGCGAGGATGTTGTGGTCATCGATACGCGCACTGTGCCGGAATTTGCCCGCGATCACGTTCCGGGTGCAATCAGCGTTCCTGGCGCCGAACTTGTGTTGCGTTTCAAGGATGTGGTGCCCTCAGAAAGCACCAAAGTTGTCGTATCCTGCGCAGGCCTGCCGCGCGCCATTCTAGGCGCGCAGACGCTGATCGATGCCAAGGTGCCGAACGCTGTCTCCTATCTGCATGATGGCACCAAGGCCTGGACACAGGCCGGCTGGCAACTGGAGACCGGCAAGACCCGAACCTATGGCGCCGCCACCAAGGCAGCCCGCGAACTTGCCCGCGAGCATATCGAGGCGCTCGGCAAGGGGGATAATTTGCCGGCTATTGATATCGTAACGGCCCGCCAATGGGCTGCCGACCCGGATCGCACCACTTATCTGCTGGACGTCCGCACGCCGGAGGAATTCGCCGAAGGTCATCTCGAGGGAAGCCTCTCCTCAGAGGGTGGTCAGCTTCTCGGCGTCGCCTATAGAACAATCGCCGTTCGGGGAGCGCGTGTCGTCCTGATCGATGATCTCCTGGGTGTCCGCGCCCGAACCGTCGCCCATTGGCTCCGGCGCCGTGGTTATGAAATCGCGATCCTGCTGGTCGCTTTCGACGCCGGCCAGTTGAGCGACGTTGCGTGACGAGCCGATACCTGATCACGCCTCGGCAGCGAGGCGGCTAAGCGCGTTCCTGGCGGCGATCGTCCGGATCATGTGGCTTTGCGGTGCGTGCGATCGAGCGGTGATCGCATCCCGGTGATGCCGTTCGAGCTGGAAATCACGATTAAGGCCGGGATTGCCGGCCAGCTCGAGCGCGAGGCTGGTGACGGCGACGGCGTTGTCGATGACGACATGGCGAACGTTCATGCCGTCCATTCCGACCGCCCTACCGGCATCGACATCTTCGCCGAGCGAGCGCAGCAGCCGTGCGTTCGTCGCCAGCCTCACCTCGATTTCGCCGAGACCATCCTGAATGCGGGGTACCGTGGAGATCGGCGCCCCGAGGCTTGCCGGCGTGTGGCGGGCGGTGAAGGCCAGCAGGCGGTCGCGCGCTGATCTGGCAACGCCGTTATAGACGGCGCCGATCAGCGAGAAGAAGAAGGCCGTGGCGTGCTCCTCGCGACGGATTGGCTCCGATGCCGGCTGAGCCTCGATAAGGTCGTCGAAGGGGACGGAGACATCGTCAAGAATGATGTCGTCGCTTGCCGTCGCATGCATGCCGGCGGCATTCCACGTCTTCTCGATCGTGAGGCCCGGCGCGTCGGTGGGTACGAGGAAGGATGCGAGGCGAGGCTGCTCTTCATCCGTCAGCGCCAGCACGGAGACCCATTTCAGGATCGGGATGCCGGTGACATAGCTCTTGCGGCCGGTGATGCGCCAGCGGTCGCCATCGCGGCGGGCGATCGTTTCCGGCAGAGCGCCGTGGGCCGGCGAACCGATGCGCGGCTCGGCCTGGGCGCTGTTGATCAGCGCAACTCCGCGACGGTTTGCCGACAGCACCCGTTCGGCAAGGTGCGGCGCCCATTTGCCGAAGCGGCGAATGGAATAGTGGGTATTGTAATGCATCGCGAGCACCAGCGCGGTTGAAGGCTCGCCACGCGCGATCTCGCTGATCACGGCTTGCGCGTCGGCAAGACCGCTTCCCAAACCGCCCTGTTCCCGCGCCGTCACCAGCCCGAGGAGTTCAGCGTCGAACAGCTCGCGAAAATTGTCGAACGGGAAGTCACCGCTGGCATCGTGATGGGCGGCGCGCAAGGCAAAATCATCGGCAAGGTTCTTTACCTTGCCGATCAGATCGTTGAATTCCTGTGTCATAACGAGAGTAAGCCCTTTATGTCACGCCACGGCGCGGGCGTCGAAAGTATCGATGTGACGGCGATCGACCCATTCGGCGACCGAAAAATCCTCGGCAAGGAAGCCCCAATCGCGCAGGAAGTCCTTGTAATGTCCGACGGCTTCGACGAGCTCCGGTTCCAGGCCGAGACCGAGGTGGCGATGGATGTCCGGCCCGTTGGCGGCCAGAACCTGTTCTTCCGTGGCTCCCGCTTCACGCGCAACGAAACGGCGGGTCTCGTCCGGATGGGCCTCGGCCCAGGCGCTCGCCTTGAAGATCGCCTCGAGTAACCGGCGGACGAGATCGGGACGTTCCTCAGCCAGCAGGTCGTCCACCGTCAGCACGCGCGGCGAGCCGGAATTGATGCGGATTTTTGGATCGGGATGGAAACCGAACTCGGCGACCTGAACGGCACCGATCAGATTGGCGACATTGATACCGGCGGTTCCCTTGACGTAAATCGCATCGACCTCGCCCCGGATCAGGGCGGCGACTTCCTCACCGAAAGCCTGCCGGCGTTTCAGCCCGAACAGCGATGGGCCTTCCTGGCTTGCCAGAACGGAATCCGTCAGCGCGATCTCGACGATTTCGACATCGGTATGGACGAGGCCCTCGAGAGAAAGCGCCGAAACCAGTCCTTTCAGCGCTGTCGCACGCATGAAGTCGACAATGCCTTCAGGACGGCGCGGAATGCCGAAACGACGCCCTTTCAAATCCTTTATGGTCTTGATGCCGGTTCCCGGCAGAGTGATGATTGCCTGGAACTCGTCTGTCCAGGTGATCCCGACAAGACGCGTGCGACGGCCTTCCGACCGTGCGCGGATCGGGGGCACGTTGCCGCCATGGCGAAACGACCAGTCAAGCGTGTGGTTGAAGTGGCTCTGACGGACGTTCCGATCCGGCGAATCGATGATGGATTTCAGCGTCACGCCGTCCTTGCGAAAGGTCTCTTCGAGGTAACCGAGCTGCGCCGCAAGACCGACGGGCGTCGGGACGGGGCAGCGTGTGTACCAGATTTCGGTAACGGCATTGCTCGTCATGGTCATCCCTTTCAGTTGCGCAGACCAGCTTGCTTCATCAATGGCAGGACGTCGCTGCCGAAAAATTCGAGGTCGTCGCGGAAGTCGAAGAAGCTGAGCTGAAGGCCGTCGACGCCGGCGGCCTTCAGCTTGATGAATTGATCGACCACCTGTTCCGGCGAGCCGATGACGCGGATATTGCCGCCGATGAAGCGATACGGGTCCTCGGTATCGCGGCCCTTCCAGGCATGCGCGTCGGAATTCAGCGACTGGAAGCCCTGCGGCGAACGCCGGTCGGCATGGTCGACGATGCTATCGGCAAGCGCCCAGGCTTCCTTTTCGGTCGGCCTGCAGATGACCATTGGATTGAGAAGCGTGCGGACGCTGCGCCCGACGCTGGCCGCGGCATCCTTGACCCGCCTGGTGTGGGCGGGCAGGGATTGCAATGCGCTGTCGATGTCGGCGCCGGTCGGGCTGGTGATGAAGACGATATCGGAATAGCGGCCGGCAAAGGCAATCCCGGCATCGGAGCCGGTCGCGTTCACCAGGATCGGCCGGCCGTAATTCGGCTTCGGCGTCACGAAGCCGCCGCCGAGCTTCCAGCTGCTCTCGCCCTCGTAAGAGAAGTTCTCGGTATCGCTCCAAAGCCGCTGCACGACTTCGAGAAATTCTGCGGCGAGATCATAGCGCTTGTCGTGCTCGATCCGTGGCCAGCCGAACATTTCGTGCTCGACGGCGCGATGGCCGGTGACGACGTTGATGCCCCAGCGCCCGCCGGTGATGTGGTCGAGCGTAGCGCCGAATTTGGCGAGATGCAGCGGATGCCAGGGGCCGTAGAGCACATGCATGGTGGAGATCAGCATGATCTTCTTCGTGAGGCCGGCAAGTGCTGCGATCGAAACGAAGCTGTCGAGCGCCTGGCCGTCGAAGACGCCGCCATATCCGCCCTTCGGCAGCCATTGCGACAGGGCAAAGACCAGATCGAAGCCCAGCTCTTCCGCTCTGAGCGTCAGCGCCTTGTTGTAGTCGAAGCGCCAGTCGGTCGAGCGCTCCAGCGTCGATTGCGTCCAGCCGCCGGCCTGAATCGGCAGGAAGAGGCCGAGCAGCACCGGCTGCTTCAGCGCCTGCGACAGCGGGCTTTCGGGAAAGTCGGTGGGAGCGGCAAATTTCGGCAGTCCGACAAAGGAGCCCGGTTGATGTTGGATGGACATGGCGTCTTTCTGCTTTCCAGCGTTTCAGTATCGCTCCGGCGATTGCGACATAGGCATTGATCAAGCTGCTGCCAGGCGGCGGAAGCAGGTCATGAGCTTTAAGCCTTCACCTTGCGGGCTTGTGACCCTCGGCCAACCCTGCTGACTTCACTTTCTGCGGAAGTTTCTTGCAGTAGAGCTTTTTACCTCGGCAGGCACGCAGGTTGATATTTCATGCTACTATTTGCTGGCTATGTGGGTTTATTGTGCGATAAATCCGCGATTTGTGAGCTGATATAAGAATTATTTGCTAAAGTAGATTTGACAAAATCCACAGATTTAGTCAACTATTATTGCAATGCTGCGAAACGGCAGCCATAGCAGTTGCGAGGTGAAGCGCGGTGTCAGCCTATAGACGTATCGCACGAGCAATCCGGCGGACGGTGATCCAGGCCGTGCCGACGATGCTCGGGATCGTCATTCTCAATTTCTTCCTGCTGAAGCTTGCGCCGGGCGACGCCGCCGATGTCATGGCGGCAGAAGCTGGCTCGGCGACGGTCGAATCCATGGCGGCTCTGCGGTCGCGGTTCGGCCTCGACAATCCCATCCTGGTACAGCTTGGAAACTACCTCAACAACCTCGCGCATTTCAGCCTCGGCTTCTCACCACGCTACGGTATGCCGGTGGCGGACCTGATCGGCCAGCGCCTGCCGGGGACGTTGATGCTGATGCTGGCGGCGCTGACGATTGCAATCACCGTCGGCCTGATCCTGGGGTCGCTGATGGCGAGTTTCGCGGGGCGGATTCCGGACCGGCTGATATCCATCGTGTCGCTGCTATTCTATTCGATCCCCGGGTTCTGGATTGGCCTGATGCTGATCCTGCTTTTCTCCGTGACGCTCGGCTGGCTGCCGAGCGGCGGTGACAGTACCATCGGCTCGCGGCTGACCGGCCTGCCGGCGCTGCTTGATCGCGCCCGCTACATGGTCCTGCCGGCAACCTCCCTGTCGCTGTTCTATCTGGCGATCTATGCGCGGCTGACACGTGCCTCCATGCTTGAAGTCAAGTCGCAGGATTTTGTCCGCACGGCGCGCGCCAAGGGCGTTTCGCCCTTCTTCGTAACAACGCGGCATGTGCTGCGCAATGCACTGATCCCGATCACGACGATGGCCGGCATGCACTTCGGCGGCATGCTTGGTGGCGCTGTGGTGGTGGAGACGGTCTATAGTTGGCCGGGCCTTGGGCGCTTGGCTTTCGAGGCCGTCATGGCCCGCGATTTCAGCGTGCTGCTCGGGATCCTGCTTCTCTCCTCCTTCCTCGTAATCGTCGCAAATGCGGCCGTCGACCTTCTGCAAGCCTGGCTCGACCCCAGAATCGGAGCAAGCCGATGAATACGCACACGCTGAGATCCTACGCCGACGAGCAGCCGGTCGAGGTTGCGGTGGTAACGACCGAGCCAGAACCTGCCGCCGAGACGCGTCCTGTCGGGCGCTGGGCTCATATTCATGCGCCGGATGCGCGCATTGCCTCGGTTGGTAAGCAGCGATGGCGCGGTGCACGGCGGGAGGTGAAGGTCTTCCTCGCCAATCCCAACGCGCTGTTTGGCCTTGCCTTCCTGGCAACGGTGGCGCTTGCGGCGCTGTTTGCCCCAGTGTTCTATCCCGGTGACCCGATGGAAATGGTCTCGCGCCCTTTCCTCTGGCCGGGCCAGAACGCCGCCTATCCGCTCGGCACTGATTCCATGGGTCGCGATGTGCTTGCCGGCATCCTGCACGGCGCGCGGATATCGCTGCTGGTCGGCATTGCGGCGACCCTGCTCGGACTCGGTGCCGGCATCACGATCGGCGCGCTTGCCGGCTATTTCGGCGGGCTGGTCGACGATCTGCTCGTCAAACTGATCGAGATTTTCCAGACGATACCGAGCTTCGTCTTGCTCGTGGTGCTCGTGGCGATCGCGCAGCCGACCACGACGACCGTGACGGTCGCGATCGCTCTCGTCAGCTGGCCGACGGTCGCGCGTCTGACGCGAGCCGAATTCCGCGCCATCCGCGAGAAGGATTATGTACTTGCCGCCCGCAGCCTTGGTTTCGGCCATGCCCGCATCATCTTCCGCGAAATCCTGCCGAATGCGCTGCCGCCGCTGATCGTCACCTCCTCTGTGATGGTCGCAAGCGCGATCCTGATGGAATCGGCGCTGTCCTTTATGGGGCTCGGCGATCCGAATCAGGTCTCCTGGGGCTCGATGATCGGCGCCGGTCGCGACGTCATCCGCACCGCCTGGTATCTGACCGCCTTGCCCGGCCTTGCCATCGTCTTCACCGTTCTTGCGCTCAATCTGATCGGCGATGGGCTGAACGATGCGCTCAATCCCCGCTTTTCGGAGGAGCGCTGATGCCGGCGCTTCTCGATGTCAGAGATTTTTCCGTGCGCTTTGCCGCGGCGGAACCCGTAAAAGGCGTCAGCTTCTCCGTGACATCAGGCGAGATGCTGGCGATCGTCGGTGAATCCGGTTCGGGCAAATCGCTGACGGCGCTCGGGCTGATGGGCCTGCTGCCGCGCCAGGCGAAGGCCGGCGGCCAGATCCTTTTCGATGGGCAGGACCTCCGGACATTACCGGAAAAGGAACTGCGCCGCATTCGCGGTCGTGACATCGCCATGATCTTCCAGGAGCCGATGACGTCGCTCAACCCGGTGCTGACGATCGGAGACCAGATCATTGAGGTTCTGCGCATCCATGAAAATCTGAGCCGCAAGCAGGCGAGGGCGCGGGCGATCGAGCTGCTAGACCTCGTCAGCATTCCCGATGCCGCCCGTCGCGTCGATGATTATCCGCATCAGCTTTCGGGCGGCATGCGCCAGCGCGTGATGATCGCGATCGCCGTCGCCTGCGATCCGAAGCTGCTGATTGCCGACGAGGCGACGACGGCGCTCGATGTGACCATCCAGGCACAGGTGCTGCAATTGCTCGACGATCTGCGCAGCAAGCTGAACATGGCGGTCATCCTCATCACCCACGATCTCGGTATTGTCGCCCAGTGGGCCGACCGCGTCGTCGTCATGTATGCGGGCCGCAAGGTCGAGGAAGGCTTACCGGATGTGGTCTTCGAGACGCCCTTCCATCCCTATACGCAAGGCTTGCTTGCCGCCTCGCCGCGTCTGAACGCCGACTATCATTATCGCGACGGGCCGCTTTCGGAAATTCCGGGTTCGGTCGTATCGGCGGCGGGCGAGAAGGGCTGTTCGTTCCGGCCCCGCTGTCCGGTGGCGCGTCCTTCATGCTCTGCGTCTGTCCCCCTGCTGCTCGATCTTCCGGCCGGACGGCAGGTCGCCTGTCCCTTTGGTTCCTCGTTGACGGAGGCCGCACATGCCGTTGCTATCAGTCGATAGGCTTTCGACACATTATTCCGCGACGGTCGGTACGGTTCGGGCTGTCGACGATGTTTCGCTGGAGATCGGCGAGGGTGAGACGGTGGCACTCGTCGGAGAATCCGGCTGCGGCAAGTCCACGCTCGGCAAGTCGCTGATGCGCCTCGTCAATCCGTCATCCGGCCGGGTGACCTTCAAGGGCCGTGATGTCTCGGCGATGTCCGCAAAAGAACTGCGCTCCATCCGCCGCAATATCCAGATGATCTTCCAGGATCCATTCGCCTCGCTCAATCCGCGCCAGACGATCCGAGCGATCCTGACGGCGCCGCTCGCCGTTCACGGTATCGGCGACCGCAGGCGACGCGATCAGATCGCTGCGTCCATGGTCGAGCATGTCGGCCTGCCGCCGGATGCGCTGGACCGCTATCCGCATGAATTCTCCGGCGGCCAACGCCAGCGCATCGGTATCGCGCGGGCGCTGATCTTGCAGCCGGAACTGGTGATCTGCGACGAGCCGGTATCGGCGCTTGATCTTTCGATCCAGGCGCAGATCCTCAATCTCCTCGTCGAGATGAAGACGGAGCTGTCGCTCTCCTATCTCTTCATCTCGCACGACCTCTCCGTCGTGCGCTATTTCGCTGACAGAGTTCTCGTCATGTATCTCGGCCGCATCGTCGAGAGTGCGTCGACCAGCGCGCTCTGGACTGGCGCCAAGCATCCCTACACGCAGGCACTGCTGGCCGCCGTGCCCGATCCGTCCCGGCGCCGGCAGGCGGCTCCGATCACCGGTGACCTGCCGAGCCCGCATAATCCACCGTCGGGCTGTCGCTTCCACACGCGCTGTCCGCTGGCGACCGACCTCTGTCGGGCCGAGGACCCGGCCTTGCGTCAATTTCACGGCGACCATGCCGTCGCCTGTCATCACGCCCAATAGAATGGAGAATGAAATGGTTGATTATCGCTATCTGGGGCGCAGCGCCCTCAAGGTATCGCCGCTGAGCCTCGGCACGATGATGTTCGGCGGCCCAACGCCGGATGATGTTGCGTTCCGGATCATCGACAAGGCGCGCGAGCAGGGGATCAACTTTATCGACACCGCCGATGTCTACCACGACGGCAAGTCCGAGGAAGTGGTTGGTCGCGGTATCAAGAACCATCGCGATCATTGGGTTCTCGCCACTAAGTTCGTCAACTCCCACAAGAAAGGCCCAAACCTCGGCGGCCATTCCCGCAAATGGGTAATCGAGACCGTCGAGAATTCGCTTCGCCGGCTGAAGACCGACTATATCGACATTCTCTATTTCCACCGGGCGGTCTTCGATGCGCCGCTCGAGGAGCCGGTGCGCGCGATTGCCGATCTCATCCGCGCCGGCAAGCTGCGCTATTTCGGCGTTTCGAATTTCCGTGGCTGGCGTATCGCCGAGGTCGCGCAGCTCGCCGACCAGCTTGGGATCGACCGCCCGGTTGCCAGCCAGCCGCTCTACAATATCGTCAACCGCACGGCCGAGGCTGAGCAACTTCCGGCCGCATATAACTACGGTCTCGGGGTCGTTTCCTATTCGCCGCTGGCGCGCGGCGTGCTCACCGGCAAATACGAGCCGGGCCAGGCGCCGGCGAGCGACACGCGGGCCGGCCGTGGAGATAAGCGCATCCTGGAAACCGAATGGCGGCCGGAATCAATCGCCATCGCCAAAGAGATCGCAGCGCATGCGACCCGCAAGGGTATCGTCCCGACTGAATTCGCGCTCGCCTGGGTGCTGAACAACAAGCTCATCTCCGCCACCATCACTGGCCCCCGCACGGAAGAGCATTGGGACAGCTACATCCGCGCCCTCGACGTTAAGCTCGATGCGGAGGATGAGGCGCTGGTCGATCGGTTGGTGACGACGGGGCACCCATCGACGCCCGGCTTCAACGATCCAAGTCATCCTCTCGAAGGCCGGGTGCCGCGCAGCAGCCTGTCGGCATCCGACAATGTCGTGCCGCTCGCACGCGCTGTCGCCTGACGATCTCCGTCAGGGCTCGCCGGTCGCGAGCCCTGACCATTCATCATTCCGGTGCCGAGAAAGTTCCTCCATGCCGACCATTGCCCCAGTCATCCAGCCCGCCCAGGCTGCATCTCAAGCCACCGATCTGGCGGCGTTGCTTGCCAAGGTGCCGGAGCTTGCGGCCGAAATTGCCAAGGAGGCAGCGCGACGGGATCTGGAACGGGAGCTGCCATTCGAGGCATTCCGGCTCTTCAGGGAGGCCGGGCTCGGCACGCTGCGCATTCCCGTCGATCTCGGAGGGCCGGGCGGCTCCGTCGTCGATTATATCGAGATGATCATGGCGATCGGCGCGGCAGATTCCAATGTCGCCCATGCGCTCAGAAGTCATTTCAATTTCACGGAAGGGCTACTGCTCAATCCCAACACAGCACTCGACCGGACCCAGCTTGGCCGTGTCCTCTCCGGCAAGCTCTTCGGTGGGGCGCACACGGAGCAGGGCACAAAACGCCCCGGTGAAGTGACGGCGCGATTGACCAAATCCGGCGACAATTATCGGCTGAACGGCCGCAAATGGTATGCGACGGGGACGGCCTTTTCCGACTTCGCTTCCTTCAGCGCCAGGAACGAGGAAGACCAGCTTGTTGGTGTCCTGCTTCCTGTCGATCGCAAGGGCATCACCATTCTCGATGACTGGGATGGCATGGGCCAGCGCCTGACGGCAAGTGGTGGCGTGCTGCTGGAGGATGTCGAGGTGCTGCCGCACGAGATTTCCACCCGGGGGCTGAATACGCTTGTCGGCCGCCATGCCTCGACGCTACGGCAATTGCATCTCGCCGCCTCGATGGCGGGCGCCGTGCGTGGCGTTCTTGCCGAGGGCACGGATTATGTGCGCAGGCAGGCGCGCTCAACGGCGCACAGCGCCGCCGAAACGGCAAATACCGATCCCTTCGTGCAGAAGATTCTGGGCGAGATCGCAGCCGGTTCCTTCGCGGTCGATACCCTGATCCGCGAGAGCGCGCGGGCGCTCGACCGCACTGTTGCCGCGTTCAGCGAAGGCGATCCGGAGAAACTGGAAGCAGCGCTGATCGAGAGTGCGCTGACGACGGCGCGAACTCAAATCGTCACCTCGCAGCTTGCGCTTGCCGCCGCGACTAATGTCTTCGAGCTCGGCGGCGGGTCGGCAACCTCTCGCCATCTCAATCTCGACCGCCACTGGCGCAACATCCGTACGGTTCTCAATCATAACCCGCTGCTGCACAAGGCGAGGGTGGTCGGCGACTATTACATCAACGGAACGACGACGCATCTTGAGGAAGGCAAGGTCTTCTAGGCCAAGCCACAGCTCTGTGCCACGGCAATTATTCCGGAAAATCGCATGCATATCGACCATTACGCGAAACATTCGATTGTCATTATCGGCGGCGGTTTTGCCGGCGCGCTGACGGCGCTCAAGTTGCTCGACCGCGCCGAAGTACCGCTTTCGATCACCATCATCGAACCGCGCGGAGAGCTTGGGCGCGGCGTCGCCTACAGCACGACGGAGCCTGTCCATCTGGTGAACGGTCCTGCCGAGATATTCTCCCTCTATCCGGAGGAGTCGCATCATTTGGTGCGCTGGCTGGAAGAAAACGGTCCGGCGAACGGTTGGCAGCTGCCGGCGGATGCCGCGATGAGCAGCCCGCCGCGCTACCTCTACGGAACCTATGTCCGCGACGAACTCAACCGTGCCATCCGCCAGGCGCATGCCCGATCGACGTTTCGTCATATCCGTTCGGCGGCGGCAAAGCTGGTCTCCGCCCCGCATAAGATCAGCGTCACGACTGCGGATGGGACGTCGATCGAGGCCGATGAAGTTGTTTTGGCCCTTGGCGTTTTTCAGGCTGAACCATTGCCAAGGGAAGCGCCTGTTGCGAGCCATTTCCGGTTTGCCGCCAACCCTTGGGATCCCGCCGCGCTCGATCGATTGGTAGATTGCAGGGAGCTTCTGTTGATCGGCTCGAGCCTGTCGATGGTGGACGCCGTCGCCAGCATGGAGGCCCGTGGTTATCGCGGCAAATATCGCGTGATTTCGAGGCGCGGCCAATTCGTGGAAGGGCGCAGGAATGCCGAGGCGGCGCGCGACTTTCTCGCGGACCGCCCGTTGCCGACGACGGCCCGCTCCCTGCTGTCGGCCGTCAAGGCCGAGCGGCGTGCCATCGCTGCCGCCGGTGGAGACTGGCAGGGCCTGCCGCTCGCCATCCGTCCCTATGTTCTGCCGCTTTGGCAACAGGCAAACGATCAGGAACGGCTGCGCTTTGGCCGTCATCTCAGGGCCTTCTGGGATGTCACCGCGCATCGATCCGCGCCTGAAAGTAATGGCACGGTTCAGGCTGTCATTGCGAAAGGTCGTCTTTCGCATGAGGCCGCAAGGCTCCTTGGCCTCACACCGTGCGGGGATCGCATCGAAGCGGCCATCCGAACACGGAGAGGCGACGAACGGCAGATACTCGACGGCGTTATCAATTGCCGCGGCCACCAGTTGCATGATTGGCGGCGGATTCGAGATCCCTTCGTGGAAAGCTTGCTCGATGGCGGTGAAGTGCGCCCGCACAGCACGGGGTTCGGCATCGATGCCACGCCCGAGGGTGATATCATTTCGGAAGAAGGTCGTATCCATCGCAATTTGAGCGCCATCGGCCATCCCTTGCGTGGCGTCGCCTGGGAATCGAGCTCGATTACCGAGCAGCGTACCCAGGCAATCGCGCTGGCCGAACGAATCCTTGGCAAGATCACGCCAGCTGTCAGCGTCGCGTCGTAGCAACCGGGACCGAATGAAAAGGCGCGATGCGAGCGTATGACTTGCTGAAGAAATCGTTGTGAGGCACTCTGCAAGCGCGGATATCGCAGGATTCCTGTTTTGCTACATCGCAAAACTCTGCTTTAAACAGGGAATTCGGTGATGGAGGGTATGCAAGGCGATGATCAGATTTGCCCGCGTTTTTTGGAGCATCGTCTGGCGTTCTCTTGTCATAATCATGCTAGGTGCCGGCATCAGTTGGGGGCTGTCCCAACTGCTTTATTCGCTGTTCGTCCAGTCTGAATTTTCCATCAAGTTTCGGCTCTCGCTCACCTTTCTTCCAGCGTCCATCATGTTCGCGCTATTGGCCATGCGGACCAATGAAATCCGGAATTTCCTGTTCGAGCAACGGTCGGGGATGCCGAGCGTGAAATGGCGGCAAACATGTGCTGGGTTAGCGGTATGCGCGTTCAGCATCGTGATCGTCAGCTGCGTTGCCGCGCTGACCTTGAATACCGACACATGGTTTGCTCTTCGGGCCTTGCTTCCCCTACCGCTGTTCTTGCTTTTTTGGGTTGGCCTCGCGATATGGCAGACGCTTGATGATCCTGCGGATCGTCTTGCCAAGTCGGGCCTTTAGGCATTCTTGAGCAGATATGTGCTGGAGAGGCTGCCGGAGAGACCGTCGGCGACGACGGTATGGTCCTGGACTTTCTTGTTGAAGATCGTCAATTGCCGGAACGACACCAGGGTGATGTCGGGCAGGTCGGTAGCGATGATGACCTGCATCCGGTTGAAAAGCTCGACGCGCTTGGCATGGTCGTTCTCGACGGCCGCCTGTTCGAATATCTGGTCGATCTCCGGATTATTGTAGCCGGAGCCGTTGGAGAAGGGCACGCCCTTCTTGAAGTTCTTCGACCAGTAAAGCCGCTGAACGCCGATGGTCGGATCGAACGTATTGCCCATGCCGCCGGTCACGAAAGCGAAATCGCGGTCGGTATAGACGCGCTTGAGCCAGGTTGGCACGTCCTGGCCGCGAAGATCGACCTTGATGCCGATCTTTGCGAGCGCGTCACGGAGATAGTCGCCGATCCGGCTATAGGTATCGCCATAGGGCATGACATCATGCGGCACCTCGAAGCGGATGCCGTCGCCGCCGCGCGGGAAGCCTGCTTCATCCAGCAGCTTCTCGGCCTTGGCCTGATCGAAGGCATAGACCGGAACGTCGGGATTGTAGAAGGTCTTGAGATAAGGGCTGATCGGGCTCGGGGCCGGGACGGCATAGCCGTAAAAGGCGATGTCGGCGATCTTCTGCCGGTCGATCGCGTGGGCGACGGCCTGGCGAACCTTGTCATGCTGGAAATACTTGTTCGCCAGGTTGAATTCGATGCGGTAGACGGTCGGCGAATAATCGTTGCCGCGATCCTCCACCGCAAGCGTCGGCAGCGTCTTGATGCGGTCGATCTCGCTCAGCGACACCGGCGTATCCGGAGCGATATCGACCTCGCCGGTCTCCAGCGCTGCAACACGCGCGCTGGCATCGGGAATGAACTTGATCACGATGCGATCGAGATAGGGCCGTCCCTTGTCCCAATAGTCGGGATTGCGGTCGAGGATGACGTGACTTCCGACCACCCATTCGCGAAAGACGAAGGGGCCGGTGCCGATTGGTGCGCGGCCATTGGCGTTGCCCGGCAAATCCGTGCTGCCCTCGTAGACATGCTTCGGCACGATGGGCGACTCGCTCGCCTGCAGCGCGCCGAGCAGATAGGGCGCGGGCTTGGAGAGCTTGATGATGGCGGTATGATCATCCGGCGTCGCCACCTCGGTCACGCTGGAAAAAGTAGCGCGGCCGCGCGGATGGACCTCTTTCAAGGCCAGGATCGAGAAGGCGACATCGGCGGAGGTGAAATCCTTGCCGTCATGCCATTTGACGCCCTGGCGCAGCTTGAAGGTATATTGCAGGCCGTCGTCGCTGACGTGCCATTCTGTTGCGAGCTGCGGAATGGGCTTGAAGTCCCCCAGCCCATAGGCCAGCAGGCCCTCCGTCACTTTGCCGCTGACACGCGTCGTCGGACCGGCCGTGTGGGCGAGCGTGAGGAGGGTCGGCGGCTCAGGCTGAACGAGCAGATTCAGTGTTCCCCCGGTTGCTGGCTCGGCCGCCTCGGCGATGCGGCTGAAAGGTGCCACGGCGCCGATGGCTGCAAAGGCGAGGACTTGATTGAACTGACGTCTTTTGATGTCCATGAATTCCCCCGGACCTGATCGCGCGGCACATGCCTTCAGGCCATATTCGGATCCGTGCCCCTGAATTCGGAAGAATGTTTTTCTCCCTTCCACGGAAAGAAAAGCTTCGCGTGCCGCGCTCGCATGAAGATGGTAATCTAGTAAAAATATAGACTATTTCGAAGTTTTAGTTTTTGCTTCCGCAAAGGGGTGCTTTAGGGAAAGAAAATGTTTCCTTCGCTATGGGCAAACGCAATGCACGTTCTCGTCTAAGCCGGCATGATTGTGTTGCAATCGGCTTATGATGACGATCGCGAACCCCCGGAAAAAATCCATTCAACCGACGCTCGCGCGTCTGCCTCCGCTGACCTCGCTTCGCGCTTTTGTCGCCACGGCGAGGCACCTGAATTTCCTGCGCGCCGCCGAGGAGCTGCATGTGACCTCGGCGGCGGTCGGGCAGCAGATCCGGTTGCTTGAGGACTATCTCGGCCAGCCGCTCTTTCATCGTACACGCGGTCAATTACAACTGACGACGGCCGGTCTGGCTCTGGTGCCTGGGCTTACGGATGCCTTCGACGCGGTCCTCGGCGCGATGACGCAATTTGCCGCCAGCGATCACGAACAGCCGATCCGGGTCTCCGTGGCGCCGTCTTTCGCCAGTAAATGGCTGATCCCGCGGCTGGACGGTTTGCGCCGTGCGGCACCGGGATTGCAGGTCCTGGTCGATGCCTCCACTCAACTGACGGATCTCGACAGCGGCGACGCCGATTGCGTTATCCGATATGGCAGCGGCGCCTATCCCGGCCTTGTGGTGGACCACCTGTTCTCCGAGGCGGTCATACCGATCTGCAGTCCAGAGTTCGCCGAGCGGCATTGGCTCCGCAATGGTCCTAAGGCCATCGAAGGCGTGCCGCTGCTGCATGAGGATGGCGCGGAGCACGACCATTCCTGCCCGGACTGGAATGCCTGGCTGCGAGCGGAAGGACTTTCCTATCGGCTATCGCAGGGCGGCTTCCGTCTCAATCAATCGTCGCTGGTCATCGATGCGGCGCTGGCAGGGCAGGGGCTTGGTCTCGGCAAGGTCCGGCTGGCGGAGGCCGAGCTTAGAGCAGGGCGGCTCGTCAGCCCCTTCGGCAGTCCCCAGCCCGTCAGCTTTTCTTACCTTTTCGCGACAACGGCCACAAAGGCACGCCTGATGCGGGTCGATCTCTTCCGCAACTGGCTTCAGGCGGAGGCGAAGGCGCTGCAGGCGATTGACGAGGTCCTGACGTGGAATACACGCCCAGACCTCAGCATTGTCGCGGCCGAATAGAGGCGTCTCTATTTCAGCTTGAAACCGAGCTTGCGCGCGGCGGCACCGAGGAGATGGCGGCCCTTCAGGGCCTCGACGGTGCCGATCCTGTTCTTCACCTGCTCGGTCCAGTCGATGAGCGGTATGGACTGTTCCGCCTGAAAACGGCCAAGCGCGGCATTGTAGTTCTTGAGATCATCAGGGCGAGGTGTCGTATCGTAGCGCTCGCGATGGAGGACAGTTGACTGCGGCAATCTCGGCTTGACCCCGGCAGGTACGGCCGGATCGGGATAGCCGACTGTCAGGCCGAAGACGGGGAACACGCCCTCCGGCAATTCCAGCTCGCGGGCGACCACCTCCGGATCGTTGCGGATCGCGCCGATATAGCAGGTGCCGAGCCCCAGCGACTCCAGCGCCGAGACGGCATTCTGCGCGGCGAGCGCTGCGTCGATGACCCCCAGGAGGAAGCTTTCAACATAATCGAGACCTTCCGCCGGTGCACCATCATCTGTCGCGATCTTGCGTGGCCGGTTGATATCCGCAAGCCAGATCAGCAGGAGCGGGGCCTGCTCGATCTGCCGCTGGGTGCCGGCGACCGTGTTCAGCCTGCTCTTGCGCGCTTCGTCCGCAACGGCGATCACGCTCCAGGCTTGCAGATTGGAAGAGCTGGGTGCCGATTGGGCGGCGGCGATCGCCAGATGGAGCACGCTGTCCGGAACCGCCTTGGGGAGATAATTGCGCACGCTGCGATGCGACAGCAGCGTATCCAGCGTCTCGTTCCAATCACCCGAAAGACGCTGGTCGTTGCGATAGCGCTCACTGGCAAGGGTGGTCAGGCGATCATCCTCTTCGGTTCTGACGGGAGCTAGTGCTGTCATCGGTATTCTCCTTCATTCGGCGGCTATGGCGTAGGGATTGGCGGGTCGCGCGAGGCCAAGATGATCGCGGAGCGTCCGGCCGGTATAGTCCTCCCGGAAAAGGCTGCGTCGACGCAGGATCGGTACGACCTCGTCGACGAAAACCTCAAGTCCATGCGGCAAGACATCCGGCATCAAGTTGAAGCCGTCGGCGGCGCCCGCGCGGAACCAGGTCTCGATGTCGTCGGCGACCGCTTCGGGCGTGCCGACGATGGTGCGATGTCCTGTTCCACCGTTGAGCGCCCGGATGAGACCGCGCACGGTCAGCTGGTCGCGCCGGGCAAGTGCAAGGGTCGCCTGAAAGAAGGTGTGGCCGCCATCGGGTGGCAATGAAATATCGTCCGGCAAGGGCTCGTCGAGCTTCAGCCGTTTCGGGTCGACCTGCAGCACGCCGGAGAGCCGTGCAAGGCTGTATTCCAGCGGGATAAGCTCGCGCAGCTCTTCCTGTCGCCGTTTGGCTTCCGCTTCTGTGCTGCCGATGATGGTGGCGAGGCCGGCAAGCACCAGCAGACTGTCCGGCGTCCGGCCGAAGCGCACCGCCCGCGCCCGGAGGTCACCGGCATAATCCATGGCTTCCTCTAGAGATTGGGATGCGGAGAACACAGCCTCGGCATGTTCGGCCGCCAACTCTCGGCCGTCATCGGAGCCGCCGGCCTGAACCAGCACCGGATGGCCCTGCGGCGGGCGCGGGATATTGTGCGGGCCATGGACGGAAAAATGTTTGCCGCGATGGGCGATCGCATGCACCCGTGCGAGATCGACGAAGCGCCCGGTGGCGACATCGCCGAGAAAAGCCTCTTCCTCCCAGCTGTCCCACAATGCCTTCACGACCGTCGTGAATTCGGCGGCCCGCTCGTAGCGGCTGCCATGCGCCACCGGCTTCTCAAGGCCGAAGTTCCGGCTTTGCGAGAGATCGGCGCTGGTGACGATGTTCCAGCCGACGCGGCCGCCGCTCGCGTGATCCAGCGTCGCGAAGCGTCGGGCGATATTGTAGGGCTCGTTATAGGTGGTCGACGCCGTGGCGATGAGACCGATGCGGTCGGTATGAGCTGCCACGGTTGCCAGCACGATCGTCGGCTCCAGCGAGGTCAGCGGCCGGAAATCGACGCGATCGGAAATGGCCGCCTGATCGGCGAGGAAGATCGCATCGAAGGTGCCGCGCTCGGCAATGCGGGTGACGTTGATATAGTGGTTGATATCGAAGGAGGCGCGCGGATCGCTGCCTTCCATTCGCCACGCGGCCGGCGAGAAGCCGGAATGCAGGATATTGATGTTGAGATGGAGCTGCCGTTTCGCGCTCATTGGAATATCCCCGGCTCTGGAAACTCTCCGGTCAGAAACCAGTTTCCGACATTGCGGGTCTTATATTCGGCGGGGTTATGCAGCGTGTGGATGCGGACGTTGCGCCAGAAGCGGTCGAAACCATAGGGCCTGACGGCGGAGCGCGCGCCCATCACCTCGAAGATTTCGCTTGTCACCTCCAGGGCAACGCGGCCTGCCAGGACGTTGGCCGCGGCAACGGCGATCGCCGTCTTGCCGCGATCTTCCGCCGTCAGATCCTGCCCCCTGGCATAGGCGTCGTCCAGTGCCGTCAGCGCCCGGTCGGCAAGCGCCGTTGCCGCCTGCACCTTGATCCAGAGTTCGCCATATTGCCGCTTGATCCAGGGATCGTCCTGATGCCGTTCGACGCCGGAATAGATCCAGGGCCGCGATTTGGTGATGGTATAGTCTCGTGCCGCGATCAAGGCGCCCTGGGCGCTGCCGATGAAGACGTTGAGCAGCACGCTCTGCTGCTGCATCGGCGCCAGCAATGCGATCGGGTCGCGCGGCCGCTCGGGCAGGATTTCGTCGGCGCGGATCTTCACGTCCTTGTAGAAGACCCTGCCGCTGCCGGTCTGCCGCTGGCCGATGCCGTCCCAATCGTCGGCGATGGTGATCCCTTCACGGCTCGGCGGGATATAGGCGACACTGCGCTCATTCGTCTCCTCGTCCTCCCACGCGACCGTCAGGTAGTCGGCGACATGCGATCCGGAGGCAAAGGGCCGGAAGCCGTTGAGGATGAATCCACCGTCGGATTCACGCCGGCCGAAAAGGCTTTTGGAGAAACTGTTGGTCGTATTACCCCAGAACCACCGTCCGGCCGCTGAGCGGCGCAGGATGTCCTGTGAACGCGCATCAGGGCCGGCGTTAATGGCGTTCTGCAATGGGCTGAAATGATAACCGTAGAGGTGCCCGATCGACCCATCCACCTTGGCGAATTCGCGGACGATCCGCATCGCCGTCGAATAGCGCTCGCCGAGGCCGCCGAATTCTTTAGGGATCAGCAGATTGACGAGCCCGCTTTCCTTCAGAAGCCTGACCTGCTCCTCGGGCCTGCCGCCCTGCTGGTCGCGCTCGATCGCGTTGCGGGCAAAGATTTCCCGCAGTTCCGCTGCTTTCGCCAGATGCGGATTTGCCGTGTCCGGTGCGAAAAGCGTGGGCGAGGGCAGGGGCGTCTCGAAGCCGCCGGGTTTCACGGTCATAGTTCATTCCCCTTCATTTGTGGAGGCGCGGGAAGCCGTGGCGCTCGGACAGCAGCTCGAGAATGCGTTCCGTCGAGCTGACGAAGCGGGTCCCATTCCGGTTTCCGGCGTCGGCAGGTGCCTCGCCCGCAAGAATGAGAACCGGCAGGGACTGGTTCTCCTCGCCGATGGCGTCGATCACCTTCTGGCGTGGCCGGGCGAAAGGAACGCGCTCGACATCGATAGCCGAAGCAAGATCGGGAAAGCTGGCGAGCAGGCCCTCGATCCCATTGCAATGGGGGCAAACGAAGGTGGTGCCGGGGTGCCTGGGATCGGAAAACCCCGGTGAAATCAGAAACAGCTTGTCACGCGCCATTGGTCTTTCTCCTATTCTGCCGCGACCGCATTGCCTGCGGAAAAACGGTTGGGCGGGCGCTTCAGCCCGAGGTTCTCGCGTAGCGTCGAACCCTCGTATTCCTGCCGGAACAGACCACGGCGGCGTAGTTCCGGCACGACGAGATGGATGAAATCGGCAAGTCCGCCCGGCATGATCGGCGCCATGATATTGAAGCCGTCTGCGCCGTAATTTTCGAACCGCTCTTCCAGAACGTCGGCGATCTGCGTCGGTGTGCCGACGACCTGCCAATGGCCGCGCGCGCCGGCAATGCGCAGATAGAGCTGTCGGATGGTCAGGTTTTCGCGGCGCGCGAGATCGAGCAGCAGTTCCTGCCGGCTCTTGCCGGCATTGGTCACCGGCGGATCGAGCGGCACCGGGCCGTCGAGCGGATAGGACCTCAGATCGACACCACTCAGCTGCGACAGGAGGTTGAGGCCGACCTCCGGCTGGATCAGCTCCTGCAACGCCTCGAATTTCTCTTGTGCCTCGGACTCGCTTCGCCCGATCACCGGGAAGATCCCCGGCAGGATCTTCAGATCGTCGTGCGAGCGGCCGAATTTGCCGAGCCTTCCCTTCACATCGGCGTAAAAGGTGGTGGCCTCCTCAAGGGTGATCTGTGCCGCAAAGATTGCTTCTGCGGTGCGGGCGGCGAGCTCCTTGCCGGGCTCGGATGCGCCGGCCTGTACGACAACCGGCCGGCCTTGCGGCGAGCGCGGAATATTCAGCGGCCCGCGAACCTTGAAATGTTGGCCCTTGTGATCGAGTCGATGCAATTTCTCGGGGTCGAAATAGCGGCCGCTCTCGCGATCACGCACGAAGGCGTCGTCCTCCCAGCTATCCCAGAGGCCGAGCACGACGTCGGCGAATTCCTCCGCGCGATCGTAGCGGTCGCCATGCAGGATCTGCGTATCGTGGCCGAAATTATAGGCGGCGTCGGGATCCGAGGACGTCACCAGATTCCAGCCTGCGCGTCCGCCGCTCAACCGGTCGAGCGATCCGAACTGACGGGCGAGATTATAGGGGTCGGAATAGCTGGTGGAGGCCGTGGCAATCAGGCCGATATTTTTCGTAATGCTGGAAAGCGCCGACAGCAGGGTGATCGGCTCGAAGGGATAGACGCCGCTATGCGCCTTGCGGCTCGCCGCATCGACATCCTTCAATCGCGCGGCTACACCGTCGGCGAAGAAGATCGCATCGAACTTCGCGGCCTCTGCCAGCTTGGCAAGCTCGATATAATTCTCGACTTCCGTGCCGACCGACGCCTGCGGATGCCGCCAGGCGGCCACATGATGGCCGGTGAACAGTAGGAAGGCGCCGAGCTTGATCTTATCCTTGCGTCTTGCCATCGAGGGTCCTTTCAGCGGTACATGGCCGGTACGGGAAATTCGCCGGTCAGGAGCCAGGTGCCGACGGTGCGTTTCTTGTATTCGGCGGGATTGTGCAGGCTATGGGTGCGGACATTGCGCCAGAAACGGTCGAAGCCGTTGGCGTTGGTGGCCGAGCGCGCACCCATGACCTCAAAGATTTCGCTGGAGACGGCAAGGCCGATTTCACCGGCATAGACATTCGCCGTGGCAACATCGATGGCGGTGGCACCGCGATCGTCGTGCGACAGGCTTGGTCCTTGATTGAAGGCTTCATCCAGGCTCCGGGCCGCCTTGTCGGCAAGCTCGGTCGCCGCCAGCGTCCTGATGTAGAGATCGCCATATTGCCGCTTGATCCAGGGATCGTCGCTGTGCTTCTCGACGCCGGAATAGATCCATGGGCGTGAGGATGCCGTCGTATAGTTTCGGCCCTCGTCGAGCGCGCCCTGAGCGCTGCCGACGAAAACGTTGAGCAGCACGCTCTGCTGCAACAGGGAGATTAGCGACGAATAGGGCGTCAGCGGCACATGCGGCGAGCTGATCACCTCCTCGTCGAGAATTTCGACATTGTGGAAGCTGACGGTGCCGCTGCCGGTCTGGCGCTGGCCGATCCCGTCCCAGTCATCCGCGATGACGATGCCATCACGGCTGGCGGGAACGGCGGCGCTGAGGCGTTCTCCCTCCGAGTTCTCCCATGAGATCTGAATGTAGTCGGCGATATGGGAACCGGACGAGAAAGGGCGCTTGCCGTTGACGATCCAGCCATTGCCGATGCGTCGTCCCGACGAGGTCTTCGACATGACATTGCCGGAATTGCCCCAGATCAGGTTTCCCGCCGCCGAGGCGCGCAGCCAGCGATCCTTCTGCGCGTTCGATCCGCGAAAGAGAACGAGATTGAGCGGAAGATGGTGATATCCGAAAAGATGAGCCAGAGAGCCGTCCGTTCGGGCGAACTCGCGCACAACGCGCAGGATCGAGAGCCAGGACGCTCCCTGTCCGCCATAGTGCCGTGGAATCTGCGTTGACGGCAGCCCGCTTTCCTTCAAGAGCTTGATCTGTTCGACAGGCCGCCCGCCCTGTTTGTCGCGCTGAACGGCGTCTCGGTCAAAGATCCGTCGCAGCTCGACGGCCCTCGCGATCAGGGGATCTGTTGTATCCGGTTCGAAGGACATGTCTGCCTCACGCATCTGGCCACGGCGGCCCTGCTTCGCATCTCGCGTCAAGGGTTCGGCGACTGGTGCTGCAAGTCCAGCAATATCTATTTGATCTCATGAGAAGAAAATCTTTCGCTGCGCGGCAAACCTGGCCGGATCGATCGCAAGGGTTCCGCCAGAGTCAGCCCTCTGATCGGTCTCATGGAACATTGTCCGTGCCGAGGGTGTCGCCAGCGATGACAAAATCCGGGACGGTCCGCCTAAATAGAATATAATTTCTATAGATTATAATATTTACTGCTAGCCTCTCCTCACTCTATTGGGGATGGAACGGTGACCGGCAGAAAACGCCAGCTTAGGCGCAAAGCTTCCCTTTAGCCGACCGGCCATCGCCGCCGAAGAGGGGACAGGGAAGAATGAGCAATCCTTCGCATCTGAAAATCAGCCATGTGACGCGGCAGTTCCAGGTCAATGGCGAGAGCCTGACGGCGCTCGACGATGTCAGCCTCGATATTGCCGAGGGCGAGTTCGTGACCATTGTCGGTGCTAGCGGCTGCGGAAAGTCGACGCTGCTGCGTCTCGGCGCCGGGCTGGATAGCGCCACTTCCGGTTCGATCACCCATGCCGGCAAGCCCGTCACCAAACCCAGCCTCGATCGCGGCATCGTCTTCCAGGAGCCCCGGTTGTTTCCGTGGTTGACGGTCGCCCGCAATGTGGCGCTCGGTCTGGAAAACTCAGGACACCGTAAGGCCGACAAGAAGAGGCTCGTCGAAGAGCATCTGGAGCTGGTCGGGCTTTCCGGTTTCGCCAATGCCTATCCGCATCAGCTTTCGGGCGGCATGGCACAGCGCGCCGGCATCGCCCGTGGTCTCGTCAATCGCCCCGATGTGCTGTTCCTCGACGAGCCCTTCGGCGCGCTCGATGCCATCACAAAGGCCCGGTTGCAGGACGAGCTGCAGGAGATTTGGGCGAAGGAACGCATCACCATGGTGTTGGTGACGCATGATGTCGATGAGGCGGCCTATCTAGGCGATCGCGTCGTTATCATGTCGCCGCGACCCGGCCGCATCCGCGAGATCATTCCGGTCGAATTGCCGCGACTTCGCACGAGGACCTCACCCGCTTTGACCGAAGTGCGCAACCGCGTTCTGGAAAGCCTCAACGCCACGACGCATCCTTCGCCCGGCCCGCGCGCCATTTCATTCGGCGCCGGTCAGCGGTTGGCCGATGCGAGACCGGCCATCGCCGCTGTCAGATAAATTAGGAAACGGAGTAGCTTTATGAAACTGGTATCTATTTCCCGCCTTGCCGCGGGCGTTGCCCTTGCACTGGGCATGTTTGCCGCATCCGCCCACGCGGAAGAGCCGCTGATCATCCATGTCGGCTACGCCGCAATCGGCGTCGACAACCGTCCCTATTCCGAAGGCACCTCGGCGGCGACTGCGCGCGCCGGCGAATATCTGGAAAAGGAGTTCGCCAACGATCCCAACGTCAAGATCGAATGGACCTTCTTTAAGGGCGCGGGTCCGGCGGTGAACGAGGGCTTCGCCAACAACCAGCTCGACTTCGCCTATCAGGGCGATCTGCCGGCGCTGATCGGGCGCGCGACTGGTCTCAAGACCAAGTACCTTCTTGCCAGCGGCGCGCGCAAGCCGCTCTATCTGGCGGTCGCCAAGGATTCCGGCATCAAGAAGATCGAGGATTTGAAGGGTCGCAAGGTTGCCCTGCAGCGCGGCACCAACGGTCATCTGGCAGCAATTAAAATCCTGGAGGCACATGGGCTGAAGGAGCGTGACCTCCAGGTGATCAATCTCGATAGTGCCGGAACGGTGGCAGCCCTCGTCAGCAAGGATATCGATGCCGCCTTCGGCGACACGCAGCTTATCAATCTCGCCGCCAAGGGCAGCGCCGATGTCATCTATACGACGAAGGGCGACGATCCCCGCTTCGGTCGCAATGCCGGCATTGTCGCGCGCGAAGCGTTTATCGATGCTCACCCCGAGATCACGCAGCGGGTCGTCGATGCCTTCGTCAAGGCGGCGCAATGGTCCTCCGAGGAGCCCAACCGGGCAGCCCTTTTCGAGCTCTGGCACAAGTCCGGCACGGAAATCCCGATTCTTGAGGAATATTTCCGCAACGACACGCTCGTCTACCGCAATTCGCCGCTGATCGATGACCTGCTGGTCTCGCAGTACAAGGAGCAGGCGGTGAAGAGCAAGGAATACGGCCTCATTCGTCGCGATGTCGATCTCAACGGCTGGTTCGAGCCCAAGTATCTCAACAATGCGCTGGAAAAGCTCGGCCTGAAGACATTCTGGCAGCCCTATGGCGCGGATGGAAAGCCGGTCGCGTCCTAATCGCGGGCCTTGAAAACAGAGTGAAGGGAGCGGGCATGGCCGCGTTTTTCGAGACAGCCGGACATGCCGGCATCCGGCTTCCCGCTCCATGGCGTAGGCGTCTTGCGATCGGAGCTACGGCTTTGATCGTTCCGCTTGCGCTGTTGGTCGTCTGGTGGGTCGCCTCCGCCAGAGGCTGGCTGCCGCAACAAATCCTGCCGGCGCCCGAATATGTCTATCAGACGGCGCGAGACATGATCCTCAGCGGCGAGCTGCTTTACCATACGGGCGTCAGTCTGCGTCGCGTCGTTATCGGCTTTGCCATCGGTGCCAGCGCCGGCCTGGTTCTCGGCATATCGATGGGTCTTTTGGAGAGGGTCGAGGACTATGTGAAGCCGCTGTTCATCGCCTTCGCGCAGATTCCGACGCTCGGCTGGATCCCGCTCCTCATGCTGCTCGTCGGCATCGACGAGACCCTGAAAATCATCGTCATTGCCAAGGGCGCGATCGTGCCGATGACATTGAACACGCTGACCGGCATTCGCGGTGTTTCCCCCAGGTATCTCGAAGTCGGCCGGGCATTGCGGTTCAGCCGCTGGCAGACCTTGCGGTTGATCGTGCTGCCGGGTGCCGTGCCTTCGATATTCACCGGCATCCGCTACGGCCTTACCCATTCCTGGACCTCGCTTGTCGGCGTCGAACTCCTGGCCTCCTCGGAAGGGCTCGGCTATCTCCTGGTCTGGGGACGGCAGATGTTCTGGCTGGATACCGTCATCGTCGCGATGATCGCCATCGGCGTTGTCGGTTTCATCATGGACAAGAGCCTGGATCGCACCGAGGTGCTGCTCCAGCGCTGGAAGCGGCAGGAGATCTGATCATGGCCACTGCAAGCAGGGCAGTCCGGTTTCGACGCGGCATCACCTTGCCGATCCTGATGTTCGTTGCCTGGGAAGTGTCGAGCCGGACCGGTCTCGCCGATCCGCGCTTTCTGCCGCCGCTGGAAGATATCGCCCACACGGCAAAGCGTGAGCTGTTCGACAACGACCTGATCGGCGAACTCGGCTTTAGCCTGATGCGCAATATCGCCGGATTTCTGATCGGCTGCGTTCTCGGGATCGCATTCGGCACGTTCCTGGCGCTCTCGCGCGTTGCCGATAGACTGCTGACGCCGACCTTCAACGGGTTGAAGCAGATCTCGCTGCTTGCCTGGATACCGCTGATTTCCGTCTGGTTCGGTTTCGGCGAGCAGGCGAAGATCGTCTTCGTGGCGCTGGCATCCTTCATTCCCATTGCCCTCAACACCTATGACGGCATGCGCGATGCACCGGATGACCTGATCGAGGTCGGTCGCGCCCTGAAATTCAACGCCCGTCAGCGGGTGCTGCGCATCTATCTTCCGTCCGCCATGCCGTCGATCGCGACGGGCGTGCATCTCGGCCTGATCTATGCGTGGCTTGCGACGGTTGGTGCCGAATATTTCCTCGCCGTTGGACGCGGTGTTGGCGGTCTGGTCATTGCCGGTCGAGAACGGTTCGACATGGCCCTCGTGATGGTCGGCGTCCTCGTTCTCGGCCTCGTCGGCTTTTCGCTAAATCGTCTGGCGCATGTCCTGGAATCTTATCTGCTTCGCTGGCGGCCGAAACAGACGCCTTGAGGAGTGAGGTGATACTATGAAAGTGGTCCAGTTTTTCTGTTCGTTTTTCGGTCGAGCAGAATTCCCACTACCTAGAAGCGGACCGAGATTCTCCATAGGACAGTTCCACCTGTTCAACAGCGTTGCTCAAAGATAGCAGCAATCCCCGTGTCGCCAAGGATCTTGCAGAGCTGGAGCTGTTTGTTGGCCGCTTTGGGCCGACTGCGGTCTTTGGGCAAGTGTTATTCAGCCGGATAATTCCACGGTAGAAGTTTATCGACCTGGGCCTTGCTTAGGCTTCGGCGCAGTGCGTGGGAAGTCACGCGCATGCTGCATCTCAATGTCATCAGAGTGAAAACGGGGATTCCAGGCGAGAGGCTGGGCGGAGCATGCAGATCAGATCGGCTCAACGTGTCGCAGGCCTGCTGCTTTGACTGGTATGCACTGCAACAATGTCGAGGAAGCGCGCAGCGGGTGATGAAAGGTCCGGCAATCGCCAGGCGGCGGCAATCGGCAAATCCGGTGGTTCGGGTAGGACAGGACGGAACACCACGCCCGGCCGAGCCACCGTCGCAATACCATCGGTGACGAAACCCATACCAACGCCTGCTGCCACAAGGCCGGTGAGGGTGGTCATCGGCGTGACCTCCTGGACGATACGTGGACTGATGCCATGGCTTCGAAACAGTGCGATGACACGATCATAGATGCTTGGGCCGACAATACGCGGTGCAATCAGGAATGGCTCGCCGTCCAGATCAAGCACCGTGACGGTCTCTCGATCCGCCAAGCGGTGAGACGCCGGCAATGCGAGCTTGAGCCGCTGACTGGGCCGGGTGCGGATAGCCAGTTCGGGCGCGGTGATGGGCGGATGCAAGATCCCTAGATCGATGTCGCCGGCCGACAAGGCACGTTCCAGGGTCGGCGAATTCATCTCGGCGAGCTCGATGACTATCTCCGGATAGCGGGTTCGGAAGGCACGCATCGCCTCGGGCAGCGCGCCGTAGAAGCCAATCACCGTAACTTGCTGACGGTTCTCTCGATCATGGATGGCGTCGTCATCACTGGAAGTTTGCCGGTATCGAACTCCGTTACCGCTGCTCCGGAAATCCTCGCGCTTACCCGTGATGGGCGCACCGTCTTTGTAGCCGAACGGCTCGGCGAGCGTCCGGAAGGTGGCGTGACGGTGCGCGACCTGCCGCCGGGAAACCGGCTCTTCGCCGTCGATCTTGCCGACAAGGCCAGTCCACGTCTCGCCGACACGGCGGAAGTGACCGCTTTCCCTGAAGCACTCGCCGTCAGTCCAGATGGCGAGCACGTGGCAATCGTCTCCAACACGTCCGAGGCAAGCTTCGCGCAGATCGTTCGCTATGTGGACGGGCGCTTCGGCGAGGTCGCCCGTCTTGATCTTGCCGAACTCGGCATCAAGGGAGATGCTTCAGCCGCCCGTGGCGGGGTCACAGCGACCAATGTTCAGTGGCATCCTTCGGGTCGTTTCATCGCCGTCAATATCAACACGCAGAACCGTGTCGCCTTTCTCGATGTGATGGAAGTGGATGGAAGGCCAGCGCTCCGTCCCTGGGGCAAGCCGGTGGAGGTCGGTGCCGACCCATTTGTCGGACGTTTCACCCCGGACGGCGGTTTCTACATCACCTCGGATTGGGGCCGGAACCTTGCCGCGACCGATCTGGCTGGCCGCGTTCCCGATACTCCCTCCGTCATCAGTGTCATCCAACTGGCTGATCCATCTGGACCGGTGATGACCGCTCGCCATGAACGGGTCGCAAGTGCGACGACAGATGTGGCGGCCGAAGGGCTTGCCGTGAGCCCAGACGGGACGCTCATCGCAACCGTCAACATGCGTGGCACGGCCTTCCCGTCCGGCTCTCCCCGCCATCAACGCGAGGCTTCGGTAACATTGCTGACATTCGATCCGGCGAGCGGAGCCATCGCCAAGGTTGCTGACTACCCCTTCGAGGGTGTTCTGCCGGAAGGTGGCACTTTTGACCTCACGGGTGATCATTTTCTTGCCACGGTGTTCCAAGGCCACGACGGCGATCCACAGGAGGCAACTGCTGGTCTGGAGGTCTTTCGCGTGATGAAGGGCGAGAGGCCGGCATTGGAGTGTCTTGGTCGCATTCCGCTGCCGTACGGTGTGCATCATGTCGATTTGGCGCCGTGAGACCTCCAAACTGTCGACGGGGATACAAAAACGCATCGGCGGATTTCCATTGTCCATTGTCGATGTATCCAGACGAGGTGACAGGCCCACGGAAACAACAATTCTATGCCTTAGAAAAGATCTGCCATACACGACGAACGATAGGGAGCTGCTGCCTACGTCTCGCGATCATGCAGAGTGACAGGGTTGGCAGCGTCGCATCCGTGATTTCCGCATAACGCACACCTTGAAATACGATGCGCCGAACAGATTGCGGGAGCAGCGCCGCACCCAACCCCGCCGATACCAGAGAAAGCATGGTAAGCGTGCGGTTTGCTTCTTGAACGACCCGAGCCTCTTCTCCGGCTTTGGTCAGCTTGTAGCCGGAGGGTGGTTTCTCGAACATCTGCGCCCCGAGATGCTCTTCCAGTTGGGCGATGTGCCGCAGCACGGTAGCGTGTTGACCTCAGGACGCGACGCCGCCGCCCGAACCGAACCTTCCCGCGCGACAGCCAGGAAGTAACGGATGTCATCCAAATCGGTCCTCTATTCGCTTCCATGGTCCAGTCTCATGAGACGTCTACGGGGTATCCTTTATGTCAAAGCGTGTGATCTTGCCGTTCTCTATGCGAAAGATGTGCATCACCGTCTTGTCCTTCAACCCATGGGTTTGATCCCTTAGCGGTAGGCCATCAAGATCGAACACGGACTGGATTACCTCGACGGCGATCACACCGTCATCGGTTGTCTGAATTGCAACCGGCTCAACGTGTGGGCTGACGATCGCCCATTGCCGTGTCCAATAATCACGCACAGCCTCACGCCCGCGGACGTAGCCTCCCTCCATACCGTTTGCCCAAGCAACATCTTCGGCAAGCTCGATAAGCACACCGTCGATGTCTCTCGCGTTAAAGCGGTCGTAGATGCGTTTGATCAGTTGAGTATGGGTCTCCGACATATCGTTTCCTCGCAGTGGATTGAAAAGGACCCTTGGGCGACGCTAAGGCGAGCTTGCCGTCGCCGGTCAATATATATATGTACATATGTAGTTTGCGGTCAATCACGGCAAGAGGATAAGCGGAAGATGGGAACAGACGTGCTTTCTACGCCGGGGCATCTCATCAGCCTTGCCGCAAGGGGGTTTGTCCGCCTAAGTGAGGCACGCCTGAAGCCCCTTGGGTTCGGCGTTGGCCAACTGCCGGTATTGGTCGCCCTGCAAAATGGCAAGGCAAGCACGCAACGCGATCTGGCCCGTTTCGCCAAGGTCGAGCAGCCGCCGATGGCGCAAATGCTCGCTCGCATGGAGCGGGATGGCTTGATCCGACGAACGCCGCATCCGGACGATGGCCGAAGCAGCCGCATCGTCCTCACGAAGGTTGCGCAGGCCCGCATGCCTGACGCAATTGAAACCCTGTTCAAAGGAAATCGTGATGCGCTGGATGGGTTTACGGAAGAAGAGGCGGTACAATTCGTCGCTCTACTCACCCGGCTGATCGCAAATCTGGATCAGATCACGAGCACGGAGCCATCGTCACAGACATCGTAAGCTTCAAACGAGGCTTGGGATCGCGTCTTTGAAGTCCTATAGCCAGCTAAGGTTTGCTCACGGTTGACAAGTATTCAACCATCCATTGTCCCGCTGGGCCTAGTCGCTGATCGGCTCTATATGCTCCACCCATGGCGAGATGAACGACACGAGCGTCGAAATCAGCCGGGCAAATAATCTTCAAACGTCCTCGCTTGATATCATCCTCGACCAGATGCGAGGGCATGTTCCCCCATCCAAGACCCGACAACAACATCGAATGCTTCGCGCCAAGATCGGCCAGGCGCCACGTCTGGCCCGATAGGACACCATAGTCCCGGCCGGCGGTCATTGACGACCGGTCCGTCAGCACGAGCTGGACATAGCGCTGCAACTCATGTGTCTCGATGGGGCGATCGAATTCAGCCAACGGATGGTTTGGGGCTACCACCGGGATCAAGTCGATCGTCAACAGAGGAAAGCGCTTCAAGGTAGGCATTTCGGCGAAAAGCAACTGGAGTAGTCCAATCGCGCAGGTCCCGTCGAGCAAGAGCTCCGCCGCTGCACCTAGCGGCTGCACGTAAACTCGCGGTGTGACCGTTGGGAACCTCTCCGTAAACTCTTGCAGAGCGGTCGCGAGCGGCGGCATTGGAAACATCGAATCCAGCACGATGGCGAGTTCGGCTTCCAGTCCGCTGGTCAGGCCTTTCGCGGAGTCACGGAAGGCATTGGCCTCTTCAGCGATACGCCGCGCCCGCAACAGGAGTGCGCGACCCGCCTCGGTCAATGTCGCCCGGTAGGCAGCGCGATCAAATAGCGGCACGTCGATCTGCGCTTCAAGCTTTTGTATGCCGTAGGTCACCGCTGACTGCGCGCGGTTCAGTTTCTTCGCAGCCTTGGAGAAGCTGCCCTCGTCGACGACGGCGAGGAAGATATAGATCTGATCGAGCGTGAGAGCATCCATGTTCTGATTTATAGATCGAGATGGACTAAACTTCATCGATTTTTTTGGTTCAAGCAATCTCTTAGTGGTTCTCGGGGGCACAACAGCTTTTCGCTCTAATGGACCCCAACCATGTTCAGGAGATTTGATAATGGCAACGAACGACATTGAAACGGCCGCGCTGGCCCCGACGGCATATTTCATCAAATTCAAGGTTAAACCGGGCAAGAATGCCAACTTCGAGAAAGCTATCGGCGAGGTGATGGACGGGGTTCGCGAGAAGGAGACGGGCAACGTGTACTGTGACCTGCTCCGCTTTCCCGAGGATCACCAGACATACGCGATTGTGGAGCGCTTCAAGGATGTCGAAGCAAGCGTAATACACGCCGAGGGCGAGCATATAGCGACGTTCAAAGCTGCAATCTTGAAGAACGACCTGCTGGATGGCCCTCCGGAGGTGCGGGACCTTGCATTCATCCGCTCAAAATAGACGTGCCTTAAATGTCGACGCTCGGCACGTTCACACCCAAGACCCCTTGGTGACTCATATCCTGATGCTGCTGTCCAGCCAGCGCGGCGGAGCCTCGGTATCGAGCCAGTGGTGAACGTGCCTATTGATCGGCGGACGTCTGAACCTGACACGACGCTTAAGATCCGTGATCTTGCGGACGAGGCTGCGACGCTGGTCGATGAGTTGAGAACCGTCGTCTTATTGCAGCTTGCAGCTCAGCTGGATCGTTTACGCACCACCATTGTGCAAACTTCTGCACTGAATGCCTGACGTCTTCCTCCTTACTTCATGCTTCGTGGAACCGTCGCCCCGATCGATCGTCCAACCAACGAGCTTGGAAGGCTGGATGTATAGGACGCCGACTTCATCGTTCCCGGACAATTGAGAAACGCAAACTGAAGGAAGCAGCATGTCAAAACTCGGAGGTAAAGTGGCCGTTATTAGCGGCGGCACCAGCGGTATCGGCCTTGCCATCGCCGAGCGGTTCGTGAAAGAGGGCGCGTATGTCTTCATCTTCGGTCGGCGCCAGGAAGCACTCGACGACGCGGTGAAGCTCATCGGCGGCAATGTCACCGCCATTCAAGCCGATGCAGCGAACCTCAGCGACCTCGATCGCGTCACGGATATCGTCCTCAAGGAGAAGGGCAAGGTGGACGTGGTCGTGTCCAATGCCGGTTTCACGGAGCAGGTGCCGCTGCGCGAAATCACCGAGGAGCACTACGACCGCACCTTTAACTTGATGGCCAAAGGCCCGCTATTCCTCACACAGAAGATGCTGCCCCTGATGAAAGATGGAGGGTCCATCATCCTCGTGGCCTCGGCGATCCACTATATGGGCTTGGCGAACCATTCGGCCTATGCCGCTGCCAAAGCGGCTCTGCGTTCGTTTGTTCGCACCTGGGCGGCCGAGTTCAAGGACAGCGGTATCCGCGCGAACCTCTTGAGCCCCGGTCCGATCCCCACGCCGATAATGGAAGGCCAGGCGAGCACACCTGAGGAGCTCGCCGCACTCCACAAGCACTACGCCTCCTACGTTCCCATGCTGAGGCTTGGGCGTCCCGAGGAGCAGGCGGCAGCGGCTGTCTTCCTCGCCTCGGATGAGAGCTCGTTCATGACAGGCTCTGACATGCTCGTCGACGGCGGCATCAGCAACATCTGAGAAAAGTTGCCCCGGCATCGTTCTTGAAAGACCGATGCCGGGGTTTGCGCGCATGCTGCGGATTCACGAGGCAAGTCAGCGAGTTGTGCTTCATATAGTCGATAAGCTCGTCGAGAGGATCCGACGTCGGTATAGGATACTACCGCCGAGAACGCAGCATCGACAGAAATGCCGCCAATATGGGCCGGATCTGTCTCCTTGACAGATAGTAAAGATAAAAGCCCGGGAAAGGCGGCGTCCACTCCTCGATCAGGCGAACAAGGCGGCCGTCTTCCAGATAGGGGGCGGCCTCGTGGTCGAGAATGAACGCAACGCCCAGCCCATCTAGAGCCATCTGTAACATCAGATCGGGTTCGCTTACGGTAAGAGGACCAGTTACCGGCACGGTTACTTCTTGCCCCAACCGCTCGAATTCCCAGGCGTAAATCGCATTTGCCGCGATCATGCGATAATTTATGCATCGATGCCGCATCAGATCGTTGGGATGTGTGATCGTTTCGAATTGGGCGATGTAGTGGGGCGTGGCGACAACCGCCATGCGCAGTTCCGAGCCTATCTTCAAGGCAATCATATCTCGCTCGACCTTTTCGCCCAAACGAATCCCGGCATCCAGGCCGTCGGCAACGATGTCTCGATATGCATAGTCGATGCTAATTTCGACCGTCGCTCTCGGGTAAGCCGCGAGAAATCCTGGCAATATGGGTCGGATCACAGCCTCGTAAGCTTGACGCGTAAGAGTGAGGCGCAATGTCCCGGAAACACTGTCACGGCTTTCCTCCAGAGTCTCCAGTGCGGTTCCGATGTTTTCCAGCGCAGGCTTGAGGATTTCGAGCAGCTCATCGCCTGCTTCCGTCGTTGACACGCTACGGCTGTTGCGCTGCAGAACTCGATAGCCGAGCTGGGTTTCGAGGCGCCGGATCGTATGGCTGAGGTTTGATGTCGATGTCTTCAGGGAGGCCGCGGCCTTCGTAAAACTGCGGGACTGCGAGACGACGGCAAAAGCCGCGAGATCATCAAGGCTTACGCCGAGATCATGTAATTTCATTCAACAGCCCTTTCGATACATCCTATCTAATAAAACAATCGGTCAGTTGCCACCTCTCCATCGATCAACAATGGAGATAAGATCATGATCGACAAGAACGCTGTTTGGCTCATCACCGGATGCTCGCGTGGACTTGGCCGTGCCTTGGCCGAAACGGTTCTTCAGGACGGATACCGCGCTGTGATTACCGCCCGCCGCAAGGCCGACGTCGCGGATATCGTCGACCGCTACGCGGATACCGCATTGGCGCTTGAACTGGATGTGACCCAAAAGAACCATATAGACGCGACTATCGCGATGGCGACCAGCCATTTCGGCAGTGTGGACGTACTGGTCAACAACGCCGGTTACGGCTACCTCGCTGCGATCGAAGAAGGAGATGACGAGGATGTTCGAACCCTGTTCGAAACGGATCTTTTTGGTCCGCTGAACCTGATAAAGGCCGTTCTTCCGGGAATGCGGGCGCGTCGTAAGGGGCACATCGTCAACATCACATCGATTGGCGGTCTCCTAACCTACCCGGCGGTTGGCTACTACCACATGGTAAAGTTTGGTTTGGAAGCCCTGTCGGACACTCTTGCGAAAGAAGTGGCATCGTTTCAAATCGGCGTTACTGCGGTTGCGCCAGGTGCCTTCCGGACGGACTTTCGTGGACCAGACTCCATGAAGCAATCTGCCACGATTATCGATGACTATGCCGAAACGGTCAGGAAGGTCCGCGCCGGCACCGTGGCTGGTCACCGCAAACAGATTGGCGATCCAGTCCTTGGGGCTCGCGCAATCGTCGAAGCGGTTGAAGCGGCTAGTCCCCCTGTTCATTTGCTTATCGGCGGTGACGCCCTGGATCAATTCCGGGCGAGGCTAGATGGCTACCGCCGCGAAACGGATGCGTGGGAGAACGTGACGCGTAGCACCGACCTCCATGATCCCTCCTGAAGACGGCACTCCATTCCGACAGCCCAGTCGCGCGGCTTGTGGGGGCATGGGCAGAGGGAGGCTGACCATGGGCGCGCGTGTGTCTGGATTTTGCGGTGCGTTTGATTGGTGTGGGCTACGCCCCGCCAGTTTCCCAACTCGGCCCTGGTGCGACGGGCAAACCATCCTTGAAATACATATTGCCTACCGCGCGGCAACGGTGGTCGTGTTCCAGTACACTTCCAGCCATTGATCGAAGGTGCGAGTGAGCGGATAAGCCCGCAGGAGAACGTACTTTGTAGGCTAGGATCGTTTGTAAAAAGCAATATGTTGACTGCGAGGTTAGGAGGCTCGTTGCTTACGGCCTGACGGAAGACCTGGAGGTTTCGTGTCCTCTGGGTCAAGTTCCGCGAACGGTTCAGAAACATTCGCAGACAAGACTTTAGCAAGGGCTTCTAAGGTGGCTACGGTGACGTTTTCTCCGCCTCGAACGCTAGCCGCCCCTGTGACAGGCCTTTGGCGACCCGAAGGCGCCTTAGATTCCAACCGATGGTCTGTCGCAGGTTCATTTTGCAACAAATGCATATTAACGGCGCGACAATCGACGGGCTGATAGTCCCTAATTAATTGAGATGCTCTGCAAGTGCGGGATTTTTCGAAGGATGCGGCGTGGAATTGCTCACTCTGATCTACTTTGCTGATCTATTTTGTGGCCCCAGCCAAAGAGTTGCCCGGTTGGCAGGACGGCGGCGGAGGGGTGTATCGTTAGTTATGAAGCATCGCGGCTGCACGGCATGAACCTTTTAAATTCGGGATGTCATCATGCATGATCGAGTCGCGAAAGCTTTGGCCGGACATCCGCAACGGTAATCCGTCCGGGGTATGGGTGCGGCTCCAGACACTCCCTCGATCCACCCGATTGATCGCCATGTCGCCCAAACGATTTCTCGGCAAGCCCTTGAATGGTCTGAAGGACTGGGAAAGCTGACCGTCATCAACACCCGTAAGGCTCCGACTTATGGCATCGCCTGAAGGCCGAAGGCAAATGCCCTGGGGCCCTCATGCACCGGCGGGTCAAATATCTGAACAATGTCATCTCACCACGAACGACCAGCTCGTCCTTCAGCCGGTGCAGCGTCAGGTGTGATGTTTGTTCGATTCGCTCGACGGTGAAAGCAACACACGGTTCCAAGATGCGCCGGCGAAGGCCGCCTATCTTGCCGGGTGACACACTGTCGGTCGTACGATGTCGTTGCGACCACTTCACGACGGACGAGACGGCGATGTTAAACAATATCCAACCTGCGCACGCGCGATACGCAACGCGACAGAAAAGCCGAATTCCATCCTGGCTGCGCTCGCTTTAGCGCATGCACGCCCCAGTTTCGGAAGGCCAGTAACCAACCGAAGGCGCTAATGGCATTTCAAAAATGCTCTGGAAAGAGGATCCGATTTTCACTGGAGAACGACAGGATGAACACCGAAACGGCCGTCCTGGTTCAGCAATCGGCAATTTCAAGAGCCGTCTCCTCAAGATTAATTCATTTCCAAGTGAACGCCTTGTTTTCCAATAGTCGCCACTCCCATCAACAGCAAAAGGGTTTGATACATATGAGAATAAACCGATACAGCAGTCTTTCCGCACTCATTGCCATGGGGATGCTTATTGCAACCGCAGGCTACTCCCATGCACAGTCGGCGGCGCCGGCTATCGAGGCCAAAGCACCGGCAGGGGTCTACAAGCTGGATGAGACACACGCGGCTCTGCTGTGGTCAGTGAAGCATAACAAGATCTCCAATTACACGGTTCGCTTCAACAAGCTCGAGGCCACGTTGAAGCTGGATCCTGCCAAGATCGAGGACTCCTCCATCGAAGCGAGCATCGATGCGACTTCCGTCGTGACTGGCTATCCGGCCGACTACAAGGCCACCCATGCTTCCTCGCCCTATCAGACCTGGGATGAGGAAATCAGCCGCGATCCGAAAATGCTGAACAGCAACGCCCATCCGAAGATTACTTTCAAATCGACGAAGGTCACTTCCACCGGCCCGACGACGGCCGACGTTACGGGCGATCTGACCTTTCTCGGCGTCACCAAGCCCGTGACCCTGAAAGCCACGTTCAACGGCGAAATTGACAGCCATCCGTTCGCGGGCGTGCCCGCCGTCGGCTTTGCGGCTGAAGGCAGCTTCAACCGCACCGAATTCGGCCAGCCGGCAGGTTTCGTCGGTCCTGACGTAACGATCCGTTTCGATGGCGAATTCATACAGGACACGTCGGCCAAGTAAGCCGCCGAATGCACTAAGTCCGCTGACTGCGATGCGGTTTCGCATCGCAGTCGGTCATTGATCGATGTTCCGATTTTCAAAATGTTTCCCATTTGCCCGTTATTGAGCCCTTGAAGCCGGCGGGTCCTGTCTTGATAGGGTGGTAATGAATATTCATTCCAGCGCGCCGGTTCGTCCGGCTCTCAAAACCAGCAAGCGCTATAGCGCGATCGCCATTGTCCTCCATTGGGCAACTGCGCTTTTGGTGATCTCCATGATCCCGATGGGCTGGTGGATGGTCAGGGCGATCAACAAGCCCGACACGCAGCAGCTCGCCTATCAATTGTTTCAGGTGCATAAGTCTATAGGTTTCGCCATTCTCGCGCTGACCTTGCTCCGGATTGTCTGGCGTCTCACGCATCCAGTCCCGGCGCTGCCCGCCGACATGAAAGGATGGGAACGCGTTCTCGCCCGCGCTACGCATGTTGCTTTCTATGGCCTATTGCTTGCCATTCCACTGACCGGCTGGGTCTATATCTCGGCCGGCTGGGCCGTCAGCACAGATCGCCCCCTGATGGTCGCGACCTCATGGTTCGGCCTGTTCACCATTCCCGATCTGCCAGGCCTCGAAAGCATGCGGTCGCTCGCCTTCGGCGCCATGGGCGCCCATGCCTATATGGCTTATGGCGGCGCCGTGCTCATCGGTCTGCATGTGGCCGCGGCGCTTAAGCACCATGTCATCGACCGCGATGGGGTTCTCGCCCAGATGCTCCCCTTCCTGCGCGGCAAAGGGCATGAGGACCACCATGCGCCCACGGGGAAAGCCCTGTTGCCTCGCGGCGCCGGTGTTGCCTTCGTCCTACTGATCGGCCTCGTCGGCTGTTGGCTGCATCTGCCCGGCCTGCGCGCCGAGCCGGTACCGGTGGCGGCCGAAGCAGCCACTCCCGCGGCAATTCCGGTTTCCGCCGCCGCGCCCGCTTCTGTGGCCGCAGACATCAACGCTACAGCCTGGACCATCGACAAGGCCGCCTCGGGCATCACGTTCAGCGGCAGCCATGCCGGCAAGCCGTTCAATGGGCGCTTTGACGAGTGGACCGGCGACATTCGCTTCGACCCCGCTGATCTGCCCGGCTCGAAAGCCGTTATCGTCGTCAATACCATCTCCGCAAAGACCGGCGACGCCACGCAGGAGAGTTCCCTGAAAAACGGGGAATGGTTCAACGCGACACGTTTCCCCGAGGCCCGCTTCGAGACCACAAGCTTCAAATCGCTCGGCGGAGACCGCTATGAAGCGGCAGGCAGTCTGACCATCAAAAAGACGACTGTTCCCGTTACGCTCCCATTCACCTACACATTGCAGGGCAACAAGGCAGAGGTGGAAGGCAGTGTGGAGCTCGATCGCGCCGCCCTGGATCTCGGTATGTTCTCTGATCCGGCAGCGGAATGGGTTTCCAAGGTCATCGAGGTCAAGATCGCCGTTACCGCGACGAGAAAATAATTGACGCGCCATTGAGAATTGCCTCCAGAATGGACTGGATATCATTCCCTACCGTGTTGGGCAGGAGATAGAGATTCCCACGGTCATGTATGCTCACCAGTGGTGGCCGTCGGTGCTTCAGATTGTCACCCTGGGCTCCGAGCTAACGAAGGCGACGCCGGTTCACGTCCTGTCAAGAGCAAGGTTTGCACCTTGGGTTGGAAAGTCGCAGCAACGCCGGGATCGGAAGTTCGAATATCGGAGAACGGATCTTAAAATTTTTGAAAATGATAGCCATATTTTTCTTGAACTTCTCAATTAAGACTGGAAGTTATATTTTTTGATAAAAGATATATTGCAACTTTATTTAAATGGAATGCATCAAGACATTGGATCTGTACAGTCGATCTTACTATCTGGATGCCTAAAAGATTCCATATCGGCAACCGTCGCTAGTCGGGCACTTAGCGCAGGTTATCCATGTCGGCGGTTCTCCCATTAAGTGCCTAATCTCACTTCAAACGCCGCGCCATCTTATTGAAATTATTTCATAAAGAATCTTGCGATTAACTGCGAAACGACACCTTACGGACCAGCACCAAAAAAGGCCAGGCGAGTGAGGACTGTGTAGTGTGATTCCGACACCATCAGAGCGACGAAGACAAGCACGAGAACGGGGGGAAACAGGATAGCGTAGATCAACGCCAGCCGTTCCCAGGCCATGTGCATAAAAATCGCAACGATCAGCCCCGCCTTCAGGATCATGAAGAGGAGGATCAGAGACCATCTGAAATAGCTCTGGATGCCCAGGTAGTCGACGAGGTAGGAGAAGGTGCTGAGGACGAAAAGCAGTCCCCAAACCACCATGTAAAGTCTTATCGGATGCTGTTGTCCGGAATGCGCCTGCGTCTGTGCCATAATGTCATCCTCACCACAGATAGAAGAATGCAAAGATGAAGACCCAGACCAGATCCACGAAGTGCCAGTAAAGCCCGGTTATCTCGACGATCTCGTAGTGACCCTTCCGGCTGGTGAAAAATCCTCGCTTTTCCTTGTCAAAGTCTCCCCGCCACACCTTGCGGGCCATGATCAGGAGAAACAGGACTCCGATCGAAACATGGGTGCCGTGAAAGCCCGTGATCATGAAAAAGGACGAACCGAACTGCGCTGCACCCCATGGGTTCTCCCAGGGACGGACGCCTTCGCGGATGAGTTTGGTCCATTCGAATGCCTGCATTCCGACAAATGTCGCGCCAAGGGCTGCCGTCGCTAACATCAGTGCGGCAGTCTTGCGGCGATCGTGGCGGTATCCGAAGTTGACGGCCATGGCCATCGTGCCGCTGCTGCTGATGAGGACGAAAGTCATGATGGCGATCAGGATCAGCGGGATTGTCTTGCCTGCGATCGTCAGGGCGAAAACCTCGCTCGGATTGGGCCAGGCTACGGTGGTCGACATGCGCGCCGTCATATAGGCCAGCAGAAAGCACCCGAAAACGAAGGTGTCGCTCAGGAGGAAGATCCACATCATCGCCTTGCCCCAGGAGACGTTCTTGAACGCCCGCTGATCCGACGACAGATCGGCGGCAAGGCCGCGTAGTCCCACAGGCCGCAGATGCGGATCACTGACCGGTCTTTCCATGGATTCGGTCATCATCGAAACTCCTCAGGTGACCAATTGACGGCAGAGATCGACGAAACTATTGGCCCAGCCGGCAAAGAGCGCAAAAAGGATCAGCCAGACAACGAGCATGAAATGCCAATATATGGCGCATAGATCCACGCTCAGGCGGATTCTCGTCAGCGCAGGGCTGGTCCGGGCACGGATTGTCGTCCGTCCAAGCACGAAAAGCCCGCCTAGAATGTGCAGGCCATGTAAACCGGTGATCATGTAGAAGAAGCTGTTTGATGGGTTGTCGGCGAGCAGATAGCCTGCCGACACCAGTTGCCGCCACGCCAAAACTTGCCCAGTGAGAAAGAGAACGGCCAGTACGAACGCCACTGCAAGAGCTGAGTTCAGCATTTCGCCGTGATCAAGACGGGCCTCGGTTTTCGCCCACTGCAGTGCCATGCTGCTGGCGGCCAGCGCGGCTGTATTCACCCATAGCAGCAGCGGGATCGGGATCCCCCACCAGTCGGCGCCGCCCATACGGCTGAGATAGGCGCTGATGAGGAGCGTGAACAAGGCGCCGACGACGGCCAGAAAAATGCCGAGCCCGAGTTTCGCTATTGTCACCGATGATCCCTGCATCTCCGGTGCGTCGTCTGCCAGACCTACCTCCAGCCAGGGTTTCGAGGTTAGCCGCTGGCGCGCCATCCACCAGGCAATGATGCCGGCGATCCCGGCCATGAAAATGAGAATAGCGCTCATGACGATGCTCTTTCAGACAACTCGCCCGACGCCGGTTGGTTCTGCGGGATGAAGTCCTGGTCCGCTCCGGGAACGCTGTAATCATACGGCCACCGGTAGACGATCGGCAGCTCCTTGCCCCAATTTCCGTGAACTGGCGGCGTTTGTGGCGTTTGCCATTCCAATGTCGTTGCCCGCCATGGGTTGCCGCCGGCTTGCTTGCCCCAGCGAAGGCTCCAGGCGAGATTAAACAGGAACAGAATTTGAGCGGCGCCGACGATCAGCGCGGCGACGGTAATGAACATGTTCAACGTATGCGCCGACGGCGGAATGAAAGCAGTTTCTCCCAGCTCGTAATAGCGACGAGGCACGCCCATCAGGCCCAGATAGTGCATCGGGAAGAAGATCGCATAGGCGCCGAGAAAGGTAATCCAGAAGTGGATATGACCCATCACCGCGTTCAGCATGCGACCCGTGACTTTCGGATACCAATGGTGGATTGCGCCGAAGACCACCATGATCGGCGCAACCCCCATCACCATATGGAAATGGGCAACGACGAACATGGTATCCGAAAGCGGTACGTCGACAACGACATTGCCGAGAAAGAGACCGGTCAATCCGCCATTGATGAATGTGACGATGAAGGCCAGGGCAAACAGCATCGGCAACGTCAGATGGATATCGCCGCGCCAGAGCGTCAGCACCCAATTATAGACCTTGATCGCTGTTGGGATGGCGATGATCAGCGTCGTGGTCGCGAAAAAGAACCCGAAGTTCGGATTCATGCCGCTCACATACATATGATGCGCCCATACGACGAAGCTCAGTGCTGCGATGATGACGATCGCCCAGACCATCATCCGGTAGCCGAAGATATTCTTGCGCGCATGCGTGCTGATCAGATCCGAAACGATGCCGAAAGCGGGAAGTGCGACGATATAGACCTCTGGATGGCCGAAGAACCAGAACAGATGCTGGAACAGGATCGGGCTGCCGCCCCCTTGCTTCAACTGCTCGCCCATCTCGACGATGGCGGGCATGAAGAAACTCGTGCCGAGCAACCGGTCGAACAGCATCATGACAGCGGCGACGAACAGTGCCGGAAAGGCGAGCAACGCCATAACGGTCGCGGTGAATATGCCCCATACCGTCAAGGGCATTCGCATCAGCGTCATGCCGCGGGTGCGTCCTTGCAGCACCGTGACGACATAGTTCAGCCCACCCATCGTGAAGCCGATAATGAACAGGATCAGCGATGATAGCATCAGGATGATGCCCCAATCGCGCCCTCCTGGTGTACCCGACAGAAGAGCCTGTGGCGGATACAGTGTCCAGCCGGCGCCCGTCGGCCCGCCCGGCGCGAAAAAGCCCGCGACCAACACGATGACCGCGAGCAAATAGAGCCAGTAGCTCAGCATATTCGCGTAAGGGAACACCATATCGCGCGCGCCGAGCATCAGGGGGATCAAATAGTTGCCGAAGCCGCCGAGAAACAGTGCCGTCAGCAGGTAGATCACCATGATCATGCCGTGCATGGTGATGAATTGATAATAATGTTCCGCGTCGATGAAGGAAAAATAGCCGGGAAACCCGAGTTGCAGCCGCATTAGCCAGGACAGCACCAGCGCCACCATGCCGATCGAGATGGCAGTGAGCGCATACTGAATGGCGATGATCTTGGCATCCTGGCTGAAGACATACTTGGTCCACCAGCTTTTCGGGTGATAAAGCTCCACATCCTCGACTTCAGCAGGCTGGATGACCTGTTCCGTGCCGGATCCGATGTCGACCATATTCCATTCTCCCTATTCCCTGTTATGCAGCCTTCCTCCTCAGGTGCACATGGCACTCATTTGGCTGCCGACTTTTCTGCCAAGGCCAGCGATTTCGAAAAAGTCGGCTGTTGCTGCAGCCAGGCTTGATAGGCGGTCTCGGTATCGACGATGACGGTACCGCGCATCTGCGGATGACCGACACCGCACAATTCCGCACAGAGAACCTCGAACGTCCCTGTCCGCGTCGGCGTGAACCAATAATAGGTGACCGTACCGGGGATCATGTCCATCTTGGCCCGGAATTCCGGTACATAGAAATCGTGCACGACGTCGATCGAGCGCAGAAGCATTTTGACTGGTTTGTCGGCGGGTAAGTGCAGCTCGCCGCCCTCGACGATGACGTCATCCAGCCCGGCGGGGTCGCTCTTGTTCAAGCCGAGCGGATTGTCCGGAGTAACATCGCGCGTGTCCGCCCGACCGAGCCGACCGTCGGCTCCCGGCAGCCGGAAACTCCATTGCCATTGCTGAGCGACGACTTCGACCTGACTGGCATCGGCCGGGACCGTGACGAACTGTTTCCAAACAAACAGGCCCGGTGCGAGCATCGCAGCCACGCCGATCGCGGTCCCCCCCGCGAGCCACCATTCCAACCGCTTGTTTTCCGGCTGGTATGCCGCCCGGTTTCCCGGACGGTGCCGGAAGCGGAGGACGCAATAGGCGATGAACAGCACGACCGCCGTGAAAACAAAGCCCGTGATCCAGAACGTGATGGTAATCGTGTTGTCGATGTAGCTCCAGTTCGACGCAATCGGCGTCCACCACCATGGACTAAGCAGATGGAACGCGATCGATCCCACCACCAGCAGAACGAGAATCAATACGACAGCCATCGTCTCCTCCCTGACCGGCCGCGAACAATCCCATCATGAAACGCTTTAGTATTGTCTCATGAACAAGTCAGACGGGCAATTGTAGCAATGACCGCGGTTCATCCCGGCAAATCATGCGAGGCATGTGACCGTCGCGGACCGGATCGACGATGTTGAGAAGCAGTTCGTCCACACTTGGCATCTCGCTATTTGGAGTATTGCTTCAGATAGGCGATCAGATTGGTAATCTCGGTATCGTCCTTCAGTCCGACGAAGGTCATTTTCGTGCCCTTCACCTTCGCCTTGGGGTCGTGCAAATAGTCGCGAAGCGTCGTCTCGTTCCATACGAGGCCACCCTTGCCCGCCTCCTGCATCGCCGGCGAATAGGCGAAATTCGGGTGTGTTCCAGCCGTTCTGCCGAACAGTCCGTTCAGCGAGGGGCCGATCTTGTTCTGGTCCGTTTCGGCTATATGGCAAATGGCGCATTTCTTGAAAACGGTGGCTCCTGCCGTGACGTCACCTTCCTGCGCAAGGGCGGTAAGCGGTGAGGCAACGGCGAGAAGCAGACAGATCGGAAGAAAACGGTAAGACATGGCAATCCTCATTCTCTCCATCGCTGTTCCGATACAAACAAATGCCAGCAGGCAGGTCGCAGCGGCTTGGGGGTGTTTCTGAAGTAGGCTTCCTTTGCAAATTCAAGGCGTGCGGTTCGGATAGGCGGGGGCAATCAATTTGCGATACAGGTGCCAGGTTGAATGCCCGAGGATAGGCATGACGACCGCAAGGCCGGCAAAAATCGGGATCGTGCCGACGACAAGCAGCGCCGCGACGATCAATCCCCAAAGCGCAACCGGCCCTGGATTGGTAAGTGTGGCGCGTATGCTCGCGTCCACGGCTGCTACTGCACCGACATCACGGTCCAGTAGCAGCGGGAAGGCCACCACCGTCGTCGCCAGCACAATTATCGCGAAAATGAAACCGGCCAGGTTCCCCCAAAGCATAAGGGAGAGGCCTCGCGGCGTCGTCAGCACGTCTGACAGGAAGGTCGAGATCGAGGTCAGACCGGCCCCATCGAAGGTCATGGTGTAGATGCGTTGCGCGACAATCAGCCAGGCGATGAAAAGCGCGAACAGCATGAGGCCTACCGCAATGATCGACGGCAGTGCCGGAGAATGACGGACCTCCAACGCGTGATGCCACGAGCTATCGAATCCCTGTTCACGGCGTCGGCTGATTTCATAAAGGCCAATGGCCGCGATCGGACCAACCAGCGCAAAGCCCGACATCAAGGGATAAAGCAGTGGCAGCAGGTTAGCGCCGTCGCTCCACATGACCAGGAAGATGCCCGCAATCGGATACATAAGGCAGAGAAATACATAATGGGATGGTTTTTCTCTAAAGTCATCAAGTCCCGACCTCAGCGAATCTATAAGATCTGCGACGCCAATCTTGCGAACTTCCGGGCGCGTAAATTCGCCGCTCGCACCGGCCATGACATGGAATGCCGCCATAGCACTTCTCCTCCTCCACCATGGTCCGGCTGGCGGTGCAAAGGCGCCCGGCAATTTTTCACCGATACGTCGAACCGCAACCGGTGATCATTATTTTATCAAGTTTTATCGTCCTTGTCGCCTACTCCTTAAATTCGTCATTTTGTGCGCCGGAACGATCGGTGATTTCCGCCCTGGACACCTGGAAGGCAAAGCCCGTCTATGGCGGTGAAATCTGGCCCATAGAGCGTCCAGCAATCAGCTCAGTCCCGTCACGACCATTGCTCATCAACATGGCGTCCGGCATCCGCGAATAGGCGTGTCCGTTTGTTTTGATAAACGCGATATCGCGATCGTTCAATTTGTCGAGCGCATAACGATGGAGGAAATCTTCATCCGCATTGAAGAAACCCTCGCATTGCTGGTCGGAGCAACGGCATCCGACAATACACCTTGAATGATCGTCTCTATCCCAGGATTTGGGCTGCTATGCATTATGGGCCGGGCAGGCCCCGTGAATGTCAACTGGATGGCGTCTTCAGCATTGGTTCGAACAGCATTTCGTAAAAGGAAGCCGTTCAATCGCCGTTCCATCCGCTAAAGGAGACGTACTCATGATCCGTAATTCTCTCATTGCAGCCGTTCTTGTCGGCATCATCGCCGTCGTTGGCCATGGCCAACGACGTGAACATTGAGCAATGTGGCTGGTCGAACTCGGCCGGCGGTGCTCAGAACGGTTTCAGAAATCGTATCCGGGTCTATAAGGACGGCTGCTTCAACAAGATGACCGGCCAGCAATACGGTCGTCACAACCTTTCCGACGTCGACCAGGAAGGCGCCGGTAACTACGGTGCCGCCTACCAGAGCGGCAATCACAACATCGCCGGCATTGGTCAGTTCGGCTCCAATCACACCACCATCCTGACCCAGGACGGCAACGGCAACATCACCGCTGCGGCACTCGTCGCGGCGCGCACCATGGTCGCCTAATGTCACTGTGTTATGAGTGGCTTCGGTTTCTTGTCCGTCCACTGGGGCGGAAGACCGAATTTAGTCGCCACGGCTCCCTGAACGCCAGAGGATCGCCCGAAAGCTTCACACGCCGCGTATTTCGGCTTTCCACCGAACCAAGACTGCACTCGGTGCCTTGAAGGAACCGAAATATCGAGCATTTTCGGCTCCCTACCAGTGATCAGCATTTTCGAAAAGTCGTTCGCGAACTTCGTCGCTTGGCTGACCTTGCCCCGTTGAAATAATCCATTTTGAAGTAAGCTCTGGCCCATTGAGAGGACCAGGGAATGAAACGCAGCCGTTTCACAGACGAACAGATTATCGGCATTCTGAAGGAGCACGAGGCGGGCACGCCGGTCTCGGAGCTTTGCCGCAAGCACGGCGCCAGCGATGTCAGCATCTATAAATGGAAAGCCAAGTTCGGCGGCATGGAGGTGTCGGAAGCCAAGCGGCTGAAGACGCTGGAGGACGAGAACACGAAGCTGAAGCGGTTTCTGGCGGATGCCATGCTTGACAATGCCGCTTTGAAAGACCTTTTGGGAAAGAAGTGGTGACGCCCGCAGCAAAGCGGCGAGCTGTCGCGCATCTGGTGGACCAACATCGGATGAGCGAACGGCGGGCGTGTAAAGCCATTGGCTTTTGGCGGATGACGATCCGTTACGAAACCAGGCGCAGCGATGACCATGACCTTCGCGAGCGGATGAAGGCGCTGGCGCATGAACGCCGCCGCTTTGGATATCGGCGCCTTCATGTGCTGCTCAGGCGCGAGGGACACCTTGTGAACCACAAGAAGCTCTTCCGGCTCTATCGGGAAGAGAAGCTGACCGTGCGCAAGCGCGGTGGCCGCAAGCGAGCGATAGGCACACGAGCACCGACGCTGATCCCGATGGCCGCCAATGATCGTTGGTCGCTGGATTTCGTGTCGGATCAGTTCACCGATGGTCGCAGGTTCCGGGTTCTGACGGTCGTAGACGATTGCACCAGAGAATGCCTGGGCCTCGTCGCCGATACATCGCTTTCCGGCCTGCGGGTTGCCCGTGAGCTTGATCGGATCATCGAGGAACGTGGCAAGCCCAGTATGATCGTCAGTGACAACGGCAGCGAGTTCACTAGCAACGCGATCCTGCAATGGACGGATCGGGCCAAGGTCGATTGGCATTACATTGCGCCTGGCAAGCCGATCCAGAACGCCTTCATCGAAAGCTTCAATGGGCGGCTGCGCGACGAGTTCTTGAATGAAACGCTCTTCTCGTCACTGACCCTCGCTCGATCAGCGCTTTCAAACTGGCGCAGCGATTACAACGATCAACGACCGCATTCCGGCCTCGGCTGGCTGACACCGACCGAGTTCGCTCAGACCATCAGCCCGCGACGCGATGCGGTGCTGCGCAGCCGAAATGGCTCCGCACCGCAACTCGTCGCTACCGCCCCAAATACAGCAACCCAAAACCGCTGGAGCGAACTCAAAACTGGATAAAACTTGGGGGCAAGGTCAGCCGCAACACAATGTGCTTTTCTCATGAGGATTGCTGGTAAGGTCCAAGATGTCAGCTATCGCGCTTGGACACGAAACCAAGCGCTGCAGCTTGGCTTGACGGGATGGGTAAGGGATGAGCCCGACGGATCGGTAACTGCCCTGATTGTCGGCTCTTCGGTGTCTGGCGTGGAGCCGCAACGAACAATTCTCAATGAGCTACCAGCTGACTTCATAATTGCCCACTAACTTCGGTTGTCGCTAGTATGCTTGCAGAGCTTCTCTTGACGACAATGCCCAAAGGCTGTCGTTTGCCATGATCAAATTCGACAATGTTGCTGAGGGGCTTCACTTGCCGATGTTGCGCTTCGTCGAAAGGCTTGTTCGGCTTTCAGCTCCGAAATCGCATACCTTGCGGACCTTGTCTGTGTTGATCCGTAGTTGCCTTTGCCAGTTTCTCAAGCCGAAACAAAGGCACTCCTTCGAACCTCGCTCCGATTCTGGCGATAGCGCCAACGCAACAATGTGCACGCATGAAGCGACAAATGCCGAATGTACCTTAGAATCCCCCTACGGGCGAGCTACTTGCTTCTTTGTGCAAGGTCGGCTGAGCGATCTCCAACGCCGGTCGCGAAGGTGGCATGATCCGGAAGCCATTCCTGCCCGCCGATTTTACATCGTATAAGACAAGGTCCGCTTTCGCGAATATGTCTTTTGGCGATTGGCCAGGTATGATTATGACAGCCCCAACTGAGATGGTGATCCGAATGTTCTTCGTAGGGGTTGATATTGTCCAATTCATACCCTTCACGATACGGGCGGCGATCTTTGCGAGATCTTCGGCTGATGAACATGGATGGATGACGGCAAACTCATCCCCGCCAATGCGAGCGATCATGTCAGCCTCAGGTGCCGCCTGCGAAAGCCTGCGGCTTGCAACTTTAAGGCAGTCGTCCCCGGCTTGATGTCCAAGGGTATCATTGACGGACTTAAAACCATCAAGATCCGCCAAGAGCAGGGCCTGCCCGCTTCGGCTGTCAGTTCCGCATATCTCGCCAAGGAAGGTTTCGAACCTGGTCCGGGAACTCAGCCCTGTTAAGGTGTCGCGCTCCGCCAAATAGCGAAGCTGTTCGACCATAGCTTTCTCGGCAGTGATGTCCTGTTTCACCCCGAATATTCTTGCGGCAATGCCGTTCGCAAACTCCACGCAAGCGGTTATTCTTATCCACCGGCTGTTACCTTTTGCGGTAACTATTTGAGCGTCCAGGGTAAAGCCTTCACCTGTGCGAATTGCTTTGTCGCGGGCCTCGTTAAGCAACTTACGCGTTTCCGGCGTGTAGAGTTTGACGATTTCATCCCGCGATAATGGCGCCTGCGGGACAAGATCGAAGAATTCATAGACCGTATCTGTCCAACTTAGCGTCTGATCCGGTAAGCTGCACTCCCATACACCTATCCGAGCAGCTTTGAACGAGCGATCAAACAGCTCCTGCAAGTGCATGAACTCCTGGGAACCGATCGCGTGAGGCTGCGGTATTTCATATACATTGCAAGGCATGAGGCTCCCTCGCCAACTGAAAGAAGATAGCTGCCCGCTTCATTACGATGTCCCGGACCACCATCCCCAACAGAGGATTGCACATATTGCTTGCGTTCGAGTTTCCAAAAAATCGAACTGCATGAATTTCGTTCAATGAATAATCGCGTTCGAGCCCCGGTTCTGGGGCTAATCTATAGCTTGGCAGATCACCACGACTGCGCTCATAGAGCACAGCCAAGCTTTACTTTGGACGGACACGGGCGTCTTACTTTCCGTCGCGAAATAATCCCTCTTTCCGTTTCGCACTGACCCAACCAGATTTGGTTAAAAGTTTGGGAATCCGGAATAATAAGCCCTGCAAGCGGATCATCAGCAGATAGAAAATGGTCCAGCCCCAGGGGTTCACTCCAAACCTCAGACAATCGAACGGCGGGAGGTGATCCCGCCGAAGAGGATTTCATAAAGGTCGAGCATCGCGTCTCGGACGACCATATGGCGCGGCGGAGGCGAGCTGTCCTTACGTTTCCTGGCCTGCCAAACACGCCATCACGCATGTTATCTGCCAAGATGGAATGGTGCTACTTGTAGTGTGGTGCGTTGTCGATGCGGTAGGCGAGTTGTGCTCGTGTCAGCCCAAGCATGCGGGCGGCGGCTGAGAGGTTGCCTTGCGTCCGCTCCATGGCGGTCTCATACAGCGAGTGCTCGAGGGCGCTGAGCGAAAAGCTGTCCGATCCCAGCAACTGGTTTGGATCGATCGCAGTATTTCCCGGTCCGTTCCCGTTATTCCTTGGATTGGGAGCAAGATGCGCCAATGCGACTTCGATCTGAGCAGCGGAAATTTCCGTGCCGGTGTTCAGCGAATTGAGCGTGGCGATGAGGACGCCACGCATCTGGCGTAGATTGCCGGGCCAGCGTTCCGTCTCGATCAGCTTTTCGGCGGCTGCGTCGAAGCTCGGAGGCTTCAACCCCATGCGAGCAGCAAGTGCCGGTAGCATGGTGTGCGCGATTGCTAGCCGCTCGCCTTCCCGATCGGCCAACGGTGGCATACGTATGTTCAGCGGCGACAGAACTGAGTGAAGGTCGGCTGAAAAGGCCGGCATCCTCGATTCCGGGCATTCGTTCGCTATCGCGAGAATGCGCGGCCCGCCCTCCTCGATCCCTTCCTCGACGGCCCGGGCAAAATGCGATTGGATGTCGACAGGTATGGTTTCGATAGCGTCGATCACAATCGTCTCGCGACGGGGCGTCCGGCGGGTTGCCTTGGCCGGCCGCGCAACCTCGGCGCAGAGCGCGAGGTCGACCTGCATACCGACCAGGCGCCGCAGATCGGTCGTCGAGGCGGCGGATCTGCGATGCAAATAGCGCGCTGCGTTGCCGCGTCCCGTTCCCGGGGCGCCGGTTATCAGCACGGGCAGGGCAGTGGCCGCGAGGCGGTCGAGCTTCCCGAGCACCGGCTTAAGGATCAGGCTATCGAGGCTGGAAAGGGCCGCTCCGGTGGCGTGCCCCACGCTGCCGCTCAAGGCGGAGCCTGAGCCGATGTCGTCGGCGACATCGATGCGTTCTCGGAAAAGTGCCACTTCGGGATCATTGAGGCCCCAGCCATCGGCAGGTTTTCCGACGACGCGGCAATGGTTATGGCCCTGTGCAGCACATTCGATCTCCTTGTACACGATCAGCGTATCGAAGAACTCACTGGCATAACCTGACGCGTAACCGAGCTGAGTCCAGCAAACGGGTTCAGACGCCAGTCGCGTCTTGCTGAACTCGGCGGCCTCGACGCTGTCGCGCCAAAGGAATTCGGCGGAAAATCGCTTCCTGCGGAAATCGTAGGTGTTGAAGACCGTCTCGACACGCACGACACCGCTGAACGTGTGCAGCCGCGTTCCAGTTGTGAAGGCGTCGCCTATGTCAAGATTTGGCCAGCCGGCGCGTACGAAGCGTGCGTCCGAGCGGCCGGACATGAAGCCCAGGCGCAGAAGGAAGACGCGCGCCTCCTTCTCGCCGAGCAGGCGCACCAGTTCTCGCCTTAGATCCGAAAGGGTGGACGCCCGTTGCATGACGATGCGTGCACCGTTCAGCCGGATCGTTCCGTCGTTCGGGTTGAAGACCAGGCTGGCGAGAAGTTGACGGACAGTCGGACTGCCGCCCCGATCCAGCATCCTCGAAGATTCGGCCAATCCCTGCATCAATACCTCTCTTGTGCGGCGAGCAGTTTGGCGATCCTTCACCGGATAGCCTTTTATGATTTCATGAAGTCACTTCATCTTTTCAGTAGGCAGTTGTCCTGGCAAGTCCACACGAGATCGAGCCATGTAAAAAAATATCGTTTTGTTTCAATGCGCTGGAACTTAACTACAAAACTTCTTTCATATCCAGCCGGCGCTGTTTGACAGGCGGTCGGGATTTCTCGTCCTAATGAAGCAATTCTGCTGCGCCGGGGAGGGCGAGGCAGAATGGAGGAGTTCGAGCCAAGGCTCGGGCATGCCGCCCCTGGCGGCGCGGGAGGAAAAATGACGAGCTTACAGGATATGTTCGACGTTCGCGGAAAGTCGGTCATCGTGACCGGTGGCGCGAGCGGCATAGGGCGGGCCTATGCGGAAGTGATGGCGGATAACGGAGCGCGTGTCTGCATTTTTGACATGGATGCGAGCAACCTTGACCGTATCGTGGTGGAAATCGCCGGGCACGGGGCAGACGTCTGGGGCCAGGTGATCGATGTGTCGGATCGGCCGGCCATGGCGGCGGCTTTCGACGCAGTGGCCGAGCGTCACGGACGGATCGACGTGGTCTTTGCGAATGCAGGAATCGATGCCGGGCCAGGCTTCCTTTCGACGACCGGTGAGCGGCTTGAGGGTGGTGCCATTGATGTTCTCGACGATCATCATTGGGATCGAGTGATCGAGGTCAACCTTTCCTCGGTCTATACCACCGTCAAGCATGCAGCCCGCCACATGAAGGTGACAGGCGGCGGCCGTGTCATTGTCACCTCGTCCATCGCCGCCCAAATCAACGAAGCGATCGTCGGCACGCCCTATATGCCGGCCAAGGCGGGCGTCGACCATTTCGTGCGCCAGATGGCGATGGAACTGGGACAGTTCGGCATTCTCATCAACTGTATTTCGCCCGGTCCCTTCATGACCAACATCGCCGGCGGCAGGCTGAGAATTCCGGCGGACCGAAAGGCTTTCGAACAGCAATCCCTGATCGGGCGCATCGGCGATCCCGAGGACATCAAGGGGTTGGCGCTCTATCTCGCATCGCCTTGCTCGTCCTACGTGACGGGAAGCCAGATCGTCATCGACGGAGGGTCGATGCACCGGATCAAGTAAGGAATGCCGGCGGCCGCGATGGGAGGAACAGCGCGGCCGATGAGTGAACCATTAGAGGGAGGAAACGACAATGGAACTGAAGGACAGTCTGTTGATGCCTTCGCGCCGAACGGTGCTGAAGGGAATGGGAGCCGGCCTTGCCGCCTCTGTGCTCGGCGCCCCGATGATTGCCCGTGCGCAATCGGCGGGCACGATCAAGGTCGGCTTCATCACGCCGGCGACCGGGCCGCTTGCTCTTTTTGGCGAGACTGATGGCTGGGCGCTCGAAAAGGTCAAGGAACAACTGAAAAGTGGTCTGGAGACCGCAGCCGGCCGCTTCGACGTGGAATTTCTGATCCGCGACAGCCAGTCGGACCCCAACAAATCGGCCGAGGCCGCCGGTGACCTTATTCTCAACGAGGGCGTTCACCTGCTGCTACCGGCCTCTACTACCGACACCGTCAGCCCTGCGGCGGACCAGGCGGAGCTCAACGAATGCCCCTGCATCTCGACGGGCGCACCCTGGCAGGCAGTCATCTTCCCACGCGGCGGCAAGGACAAACCGTTCAAGTGGACCTATCACTTCTTTTGGGGCCTGGATGAAGCGCTCAACACCTATGTCGGCCTCTGGAACACGCTGGAAAGCAACCGCAAGGTCGGTATGCTGTTCCCGCAGAACGCCGATGGCGAAACCTGGGGCAACATGGACTACGGCCTACCTGCCCCCACCAAGAAAGCCGGTTTCGAGATCGTCGTTCCCGGCTTCTTCCAGCCGCGCACCAACGATTTTTCCGCGCAGATCACAGCCTTCAAGGAAGCCAACTGCGACATCATCGGCGGCATCGCCTATCCGGCGGACCTGAAGACCTTCGTCAACCAGTGCGCCCAGCAGGGCTATAAACCGAAGGCGATCACGGTTGCGGCCGCGCTGCTCTTTGCCTCGGGCGTGGAAGCCATGGGCTCGCTCGGTGAGGGTATGTCATCGGAAGTCTGGTGGACGCCGGCCTTCCCTTTCAAATCGACGCTGACCGGTCAAGTGAGCCGCGATCTCGCCGACCAGTGGGAGGCGGAAAAGAAGAAACAATGGACGCAGCCACTCGGCTACAGCCATGCCATCCTCGAAGTGGCGATCGACGTTCTCAAGCGCTCCAAGAACCCGCTCGACCGCGCCGCCAATCTGGAGGCGGTTGTCGCCACCAACATGCAGACGCTGATCGGCCCGGTCAATTTCGCCAAGGGACCGCATCAAAACGTGGCGACCTCGCCGATCTTCGGCGGGCAGTGGGTCAAGGGCGACAAGTGGCCCTATGACCTGAAGATCGTCGACAACACCGTCAACAAGCTCTTCCAGCCGGAACGCAAGATCGTGCCGTTGCCCTGGCGGACTGCCTGAGCAAGGCGTGAGGCCAAGGGAAACCGATATGCCGCTTCGGCTCGACGAGATCGGGCCGGGGCAGGCAGGACGGCGGATAGAGACAGGGCGGACAAAGCGCGCCGTTCGCAAAAAAAGTCGAGGTGGAGGAGCATGGAAAACGGCGTACTGCTTGAAGCGCGCGACCTCAGCAAATCGTTCGGGGCCCTCAAGGTCTTGCACGAGTTGAGCTTTTCGGTCGGTGCCGGCGAGGTTCTGGGCATCGTCGGGCCGAACGGCGCTGGCAAGACGACTCTATTCAACCTGATCAGCGGCGACATGCGCGTTGACAGCGGCGAATTGGTCTTCGACGGGCAGCAGCTCGTTGGCCAGCCGCCCTATCGCCGTTGCAAAATCGGCATCGGCCGGACCTACCAGATCCCGCGCCCCTATGTCGGTATGACGACATTCGAGAACCTGCTCGTTGCCGCCTTCTTCGGCAACAAGGAAAAGCGGACCGACAGCCACGCGCGCTGTGCCGAGATCCTGCGTGCCTGCGAACTGTCCGACAAGGCGAACCGCTCGGCGGGATCGCTGACGCTGCTCGATCGCAAGCGGCTGGAGTTGGCGCGCGCGCTCGCCTCCTCGCCGAAGCTGCTGCTGCTCGACGAGATCGCCGGCGGGCTGACCGATGAGGAGGGCAAGGCGCTGGTCGCACTCATCGGTCGTATCCGCGACAGCGGCGTCACCATCGTCTGGATCGAGCACGTACTGCACGCGCTGCTCGCCGTCGCCGACCGCATGATGGTGTTGAATTTCGGCGAGAAGATCGCTGAAGGAGTGCCGGCCGAAGTCATCCAAAGTCCGGAGGTGCGAAGGGTCTACATGGGGGTCGAGGCATGAGCGCTCCGCTGCTTTCCACACACGGGCTGGTCGCCCGTTACGGCGACTTTCAAGCCCTCTATGGCATCGATTTCGAGATTGCGGCAGGCGAGGTCGTCGCTTTGATCGGGGCCAATGGCGCCGGTAAGTCGACACTTCTGAAGTCGATCATGGGCCTCCTGCCTGTTGCTCCCGACATGGTGCAGCTCAACGGCCGACCGGTCGGTGGTGCTAAGCCGTACCGGATGGTGGCTGACGGCGTGGCGATCGTGCCCGAGGGCCGGCGCCTTTTCGTTGGCATGTCTGTCATCGACAATCTGCGCGTTGCCATCGACCATGCCGGCCGGTCGGTCGGCAATGGCTGGACGCTAGAGCGCCTGTTCGCGCTCTTTCCTATCCTGAAGGAAAAACAGGCCGTGCCTGTGCAATCTCTCTCCGGTGGCCAGCAGCAGATGGCTGCGATCGGCCGGGCGCTGCTCAGCCAACCGCGTGTGCTTCTGTGCGACGAAATCAGCCTCGGCCTGGCGCCGAAGGTGGTGAAGGAAATCTACCAGTCGCTGCCGTCGATCTCCGAAGCTGGCACCGCGATCGTGCTGGTGGAGCAGGATGTCGGGCTCGCGCGCTCTTCGTCGAACCGGCTCTACTGCATACTCGAAGGCCGCGTCAGTCTCAGCGGCCGCTCGTCCGAGATCTCGCGCGAGGCGATCGGTGAAGCTTATTTCGGAGGGTCCCATGCAGTGGCTTGACGGGCTCATCCAGGGTATACTTCTCGGCGGCCTCTACGCACAGTACGCGCTCGGCATGGCGCTGATGTTCGGCGTCATGCGAGTGGTCAACATCACTCATGGCGATCTCGTGGTTCTCCTGGCGCTGATCGGCATCAGCCTGGCGACGACCTTCTCACTCGGCCCCTGGTCGGTGCTGATCGTCCTCGTGGTTCTCGGCGCCGTCCTCGGCGTCATCCTGCAGCGGCTGATCCTCAATCGGGTCGTCGGTGCCGATCCGCTTCCATCGCTGATCGCCACCTTCGGCCTGTCGATCGCGCTGCAGAACGCCATGTTGCAGATCTGGTCGGCCGATACCCGCTCGCTGGAGGGCGGCAACATCGTCCACGCCTCCTTCCAGATGGGGCCGCTCTTCGTCGGCGTTCTGCCGGTGATCGTGCTCCTGACCGCGACGGTGCTGACCGGCGGCCTCGACGTGACGCTGCGCTCGACGCGCTTCGGCCGGGCGCTCCGGGCCGCCTCGGCCGACGTGGAAGCCGCGGCGTTGACGGGTGTCAACCCGAAGACGATCTATACCCTGGCTACCGCGATCGCGGTCGCAATCCTCGGCTTTGCCGCCGTCTTCCAGTCGTTGCGTTCGACCGTGGCGCCGGCCGATGGGGCTTTCCAGCTGATCTACGCCTTCGAGGCCGTCATCATCGGTGGCATGGGCTCGATCTGGGGTGCCTTCCTCGGGGCTATGGCGCTCGGCATCAGCCAGTCCGTCGGTTTCCGCATCGACCCCGGCTTTGGCATCCTTGCTGGCCATCTCGTCTTTCTGATCATCCTCGCCCTGCGCCCCCAGGGCTTCCTAGGAAAGGGTTGAAGCCGTGACCAATGCGTTCGCCGCTCCTTCGACCGAAGCCATTGCGCAGCCGGCCATCCGGATTCAGCGCCAGACGCAGTCGAGCCTGATTGCGCTCGTCGTCAGCATCGGGTTGCTCGCAGCCATCGCGTCCATGCCGCTCTGGGCAAGCCAGGGCCTCATCCGCGACGTCGTCGAACTGTGCTGCTACATCACCGTCGCGCAGATGTGGAACCTGCTTGCCGGTTATGGCGGCCTCGTCTCCGTCGGCCAGCAGGCCTTCGTCGGCGTGGCAGCCTATGCGATGTTTGTCATGGCGCAGCTTTGGGGGCTCAATCCCTTTCTCGCCGTGCCGCTGTCCATATTCGCGCCGGCCGTGCTCGCAGCCTTGACCTACGGCCTGCTTCACCGCCTCGACGGTCCCTATTTCGCCATCGGCACCTGGGTGGTGGCAGAGGTGATGCGGCTTGCCACATCCGTCTTCGGCTACGTCAATGCCGGCGCTGGCATGAGCCTGCGCGTCATGGCCAACTATTCGCCAACCGAACGTGCGCTCGGCATTTCACTGCTCGCGGCTCTCATGTTATTGCTCGCCGTCGGCGGCAGCTACCTTCTCTTGCGCTCGCGCTATGGTTTGGCACTCGTCGCCATCCGCGACAACCCCATCGCTGCCGCAAGCCAGGGTGTCAATGTCGGCCTCCTGAAATTCCTGATCTGGGTTGCCGCCGCCGTCGGCACCGGCTTTGCCGGCGCTATCTATTTCATGGCGCAGCTGCGCATCACGCCGCCGGCCGCCTACAGCCCGACCTGGGCGAACGTGTCGATCTTCATCGTCATGGTCGGCGGGCTCGGATCGCTGGAAGGGGTGCTGATCGGCGCGCTGGTCTATTTCGTCGCCGACCGCTGGTTCGGCCAGTATGGCGCCACTTACCTCGTTGTGCTCGGCCTGCTCACCCTCGTCATGGCGCTCTTTGCCCGCGGTGGCCTGTGGGGGCTGATCCAGAAGGCCACCAACGCCTCCTGGTTCCCGATGCGCCGCACGCTTCTGGAGGACCGGCAATGAAAGCAGCGTTGTTCGAGGCCGTCGGCCGGCCGCTCGCCATTGCGGATACCGAGGCGCCACAGCCGGGCGCAGACGAGGTGCTGCTCCGCGTCTCCGCCTGCGGCATCTGTGGCTCCGATCTGCACATGACGGAGGATCCAGGGACCTTCACGCTGAAGCGAGGCGGCATTCTCGGCCATGAGATTTCAGGCGAGGTCGTGGACTGCGGCGCCGACGTCGCGGATTTCAAATCCGGCGACCGGGTGGCGGTCGCGCCGATGCGCGGCTGCGGTCGTTGCGATAGCTGCCGTCGCGGCGAGCCGGCCTGGTGCGCCGAAATGCGGCTGATCGGTGGTGGCTATGCCGAATTTGTCACCGTCGCCGCCCGGCAGTGCCGCCGCCTTCCCGAAGACCTGCCGACGGAAGAAGGGGCGCTTGCCGAACCGGTCGCCGTCGGCCTGCATGCGGTGATGCGCTCCGGCCTGAAGCCCGGTCAGCGCGTATTGGTCCTTGGCGCAGGCCCGATCGGGCTGCTGGTCGCCTTCTGGGCTCGGCGGCTCGGCGCCGCGCATGTCGTCGTTGCCGATTTGAACCGCCATCAGGCGGCGCGCGTGGCCGAAATCGGCGCCACCGGCTTCGCGCTCTCAGGGGAGGACCTGGCGGGGGAGTTTCGCGCATCGACAGGCGGCGCGCCGGACATCGTTTTCGAATGCGTCGGCAAACGCGGCCTGATCGATGCCGCCTGCCGGCTGGTGCGCGTGCATGGCACGGTGGTCGCGGTCGGGCTGTGCATCGGCGGCGACGTGTGGGACCCGTTCACGGCGATATCCAAGGAAATAAAGGTGATCTTCGCTGTGTTCTTCACCATTGCGGAATTCGACATGGCGCTGCAGGCGCTCGGCCCGGGCCGCCACCGGCCGCAGGCGCTGGTGACCGGCCGGATCGGTCTTGCAGCCGTGCCAGACGCATTCGAGGCGCTCAGGCAGCGTACTACGCAATGCAAGGTGCTGATTACGCCCGCAGTCACCTGAAAGACAATTCGAGGAGGAATGGAATGAATTTCGAAACGGTACATTACGACATTGAGGGTGTTGCGACCGCTGTACGCATTATCGGCAAAGGCCCGGCCGTAGTCGCGCTGCATGGCGCTGCTACCATCGAGGGCACGGAATGGGCGCGGGGTCTCGCCGACCGCTTCCGCGTCTACTTGCCCTACCATCCCGGCTTCGGCGACAGTGGGGAGGCGCCGCATGTCACCGGCATGCAGGACATCATCGTTCACAACCTGCATCTCGTCGCTGCCCTCGGCCTTGATCGGCCGCATCTCGTCGGTCATTCCATGGGTGGCTGGATGGCCGCCGAAATGGCCGCCGTCGCCGGTGAGCGTTTCGGCAGGCTGGTGCTGAATGCTCCGGCTGGCCTCAACGATCCCGATCACCCCGGCGCCGACCTATCGGCGATCGGACCTGAGGCGTTGCCCGGCTATCTAGCGCACAATGTCGACGTTGCGTTGCGCTATTTCCCGGGCGGAGCCGAATGCTCACCGCTCGATGTTTTCCTTGCCGCCCGCGAGAAGGAGGCGCGCGCGCTTGGCAACATCGTGAAGGTCCACGGCATGGGCCATCCCAATCTCGGCCGCTGGCTTTCCCGCATCCCGAACGAGACGCTGATCGTCTGGGGTGAGAAGGACCGAATGCTGCCCGCCTCGCAGGCGCCCACCTGGGAGAAGCGTATCCCGAACGCCCGTACCCTTATGGTGCCGGAGGTCGGCCACTTCGCCATGCAGGAGGACCCGCGCGTGGCTACCGCCATCGGCGATTTCCTTGCCGGCTGAGACGGCTCGCCGCGAGAACACACCAAACTGTCAGGAGGAACAGATGAACGCACCTTTGAAACACGGCGCCCGATATTGGGGCACCAAGACGAACTTCGCCGACCTTCTTGAGCATGTCCGCAAGATCGGGCCCGTTCTTGAGGAGAACGCCGCGGCCACCGAAAAGCTTGGCAAGCTGAACGAGCCCACTTTCGAGGCGCTGAAGCCGTTGCGCATGTCGCATATCTTCGCCACCGAAGAGCTTGGCGGCGCACAGCTGTCGCCGACGCAGGGCCTCCAGCTGATTGAGGCCATCACCTATCAGAGTGGCGCTGCCGGTTGGGTATCGATGGTACATGCCTGCATCGGTGCGATGTCGGCGGCCTTCCTACCCGACACCGCGATCTCGCGCCTTTTCGGCGGCGACACCGACAACCGCTTCTCCGGTCAGGGTACGCCGACCGGCATGCTGAAGAAGGTCGACGGCGGCTATCTCTTGAACGGCAAATGGTCTTATGCAAGCGGCATTCACCACGCCACATTCACCCATACCGCTGCCCTGCTCGACGACGGCAACGGTCATCCGGCCAAGGATGAGAACGGCAACGTTGTGGTGCTCTGCGCCCACGCGCCGGTCGGCAATCACGGACTGCTCGGCAATTGGAACGTGCTCGGCCTGCAGGGAACCGGCAGCATCGACTACGACGCCAAGGACATCTTCATCGCCGACGACATGGTTTTTCCGATCATGACCGCCGAGCCGCAGCGTTTGAAGGAATTCTTCAGCCTGGGCGTCGTGGGCCTTGCTGCGATCGGCCATTCGGGCTGGGCGATCGGCGCTTCCCGTCGCATTCTGGACGAGATGGCCAAGTTCGCCGTGACCAAGACCGGCCGCGCCGGTCTGCTGGGCGAAAGCGACAAGTTCTGGTTTGACTTTGGCCGGGCGGAAGCCCGTGTCCGTGCTGCCCGCGCCTTTCTGTTTGAGGTCTGGTGCGAGGTGGAAGCCTCCATCGAAGCTGGGAATCGGGTATCTACGCGCCAGATCAGCCTCGTGCACCTCGCCAAGTCGGAAGTTCACGAGGCAGGTGTCGATGCCTGCCACTTCGTTTACCGCGCGGCTGGCGGCGCATCGCTGCGTGATGGCGTCATGCAGCGAACCTACCGTGAGATGCTGGTGGCGGCCAACCATTTCACGATCAACACCAACATCGTCGGCGCTGCTGGCCGTGAAATCGGCGGGTTGTGGAGCGACCGGGTCTGGCAGTTCTACGACCTGGTCGAGAAGAAATGACGGCGCGCCCCGGAAAGGAGAGCCGTGCAGCCCCACCGCAGGTCGGTGCCAGCGTGGCGGAGGTTTTCATGATGGCCTTCCGCCACCATCCGGCGGGCGTCGCTATCATTACCGCCGATCCGGGTGACGGGCCGGTGGCTCTGACGGTAAGCTCGCTGATCTCGATCAGCGCCTCGCCGCCGATGGTCGCTTTTTCCCTGTCGGATAATTCCTCCAGCGCACACGCGGTGCGTCGGGCGGAGACAGTGGTTGTACATTTCGTGCGCCGTAGCGACATGGAGCTTGCCCGGCTCTGCGCCACCCGTGGCAAGGACCGCTTCGGGCCTGACGTCCGTTGGGCGCGGCTCGAAAGCGGCGAGCCGCATTATCCGGATGTCGGCCTGTGGTTCCAGGCGGCGATTCGCGGACTGTTTCCGGTTCCCGGTGCCTGCCTCGTCTCGGCCGAACTCCTCAAGGCCTCGCCTGGGGCACAAGAGGGGCAGCAGGACGATACGCTGGTCTATGCCAACCGCGCCTGGCACGGACTGCGCTCGATCGCCGACGCCGGCTTGGCACCGTTGTTCCTGTGGCCTGACGATTCGGCAACGTTCTGAGGAATGCCATGAGCCGTCAGAGGCTCCAGACCACCGCCTGCTCATGGCGCTTGATCAGGTGCCTGAGGTCTTCGAAACTCTTGCGAATATGGGCGCAGAAGGCCTCAACCGCCGGCACGCGGATTTCTTCGGTGCGTCGCAGGAGCCCGAGAGCGCGCTCGGGATGAGGAATACTGACCGGCAAAGCCGTGATCGACTTGTCATTGCGATAGGCGAAGACGACGCTGTGCGGCAAAATAGTGAGCGCATCGCTCGCCTTCAAATAGTTGATTGCGCTCACCAGCGAGCCGCCGGAATAGCGGATTTTCGCTTCGGTGGCGCCGAGCGAGAGGACGAGGCTGTGCAGATCGGCGAACAGCGGGCTGCCGGAGGGCGGAGCAATCCAGGGATAGTCGAGGAGTTCCGCGGGCGCGAGCTTGCGCCTCAGGAGAAGGGGGTGCGTCACACGGCAGGCAACAACGTTGCGGCCAGGAAGCAGTTCCTGGAAGCGCATGCCGGAGCCCTCGTCCAGCACGTCGATCGGGCAAATGGCAAGGTCGATGCGATCGGCGTTGATCGCCGCCCGCAGATCTGGGAGGTAGCCGTAGCTCTGCTCGATACGCACGTCCGGGGTGGCATTCTGGAACTCGGCGATCATGCCGGAGATCAGCGCGTCCATGAAGAAGGGCGTGCCGCCGATGTGCACCACCCCCGTCCGTCCGTGTCGGAAGCCATCGACAAGCGACGAGGCCTTGCGCGCTGCCACCAGCATGGCTTGGCCGTGGTCGGCGAGTGCTCTGCCGAGCGGGGTAGGCTGCAACGGCCGACGGCCCTTGACGAACAGCGGTTCGCCAAGCCGCTTTTCCAGCATGGCAAGCGTGCGCGACACCGCCGGCTGGGTGAGCCCGAGCAGGGCCGCGCCCTCCGTCACACCGCCTGCCTGTACGACCGCGGCAAGCTGGATAAGGTGTCGTTCGTCCATCTTCATAGCAATTGGGTATATTAAATCGTAGAAAAATCATCAACTGCTACGTTTGGGGCTGGTAATGTAAAGTTGGGGAGGAGCCATGGCGACCACATCTTTTACAGAAGCGGATTCGGCTGCGCTTGTGGCAGAGCGGCTGGCGCAGTGCGTCGGACCATTGCCGACCTTCCTTACCGCACTGGTTGGACATATCCACCAGGCCGTCAAGGAAACACGACCGACCCATGCCGACTGGCGATACGCCATCGAATTTCTGACCGAAGTTGGTCACGCAAGCGACCACAAGCGGCAAGAGTGGGTACTGCTCTCCGATCTTCTGGGTGTGACGGCGCTGGTGGAGGAGATCAACACGCGCCGACCGAGGGGCGCTACGCCCAACACCGTGCGCGGCCCATTCTATCGTGCCGATGCCCCGCGGCTTATGTCGGGCACAGATATATCGCTCGACGGCATTGGTGAGCCGCTGGCGGTCAGTGCCCGTGTTACCGATCTCGACGGATATCCCGTCGTCGGCGCGAAGGTCGAGACATGGCAGGCCAACGCACAGGGGTTTTACGAGAACCAGCAGCCGGACCTCCAGCCGGAGTTCAATCTGCGCGGCGTTTTCAGCACCGATGGGGATGGCTGCTTTTCCTATAGGACGGTCCGACCGGGCGGTTATGCCGTGCCTTGCGACGGACCGGCCGGGCGTATGCTGCATGCGATCGGCTATCCGCTGCGCCGCCCGGCGCATCTGCACTTTACTATTGCGGCGCTCGGCTTCGAGACGATCAGCACCCATGTCTATGACGGACGCGATCCGCATTTGTCGGAGGATGCGCTGTTTGGCGTTAAGCAGGAGCTGGTCGGCACCTTCCTGCCGGTTGGCGGCCTCGACGGTCGCTCCCCAGTCAAGGGCAATTGCTGGTCGCTCGATTTTACCTTCGTGATGGTACGGGCGCGAAAGGAGCACAGGTCGGCATGACACTCAATTTTTCCTATCAGCCGCATCCTACACGCGTCGTCTTCGCTTCCGGAGCGAGCGCGGGCGTCGCTCAATGGATCGAGATGCTGGGCTGCCGCCGCGTGCTGGTGTTGACGACGCCGCAGCAGGCGGCCGATGGCGAGGCGCTGGCCGCCCGCCTTGGCGGACTTGCCGTCGGCACATTTGCAGGTGCCACAATGCACACGCCGGTGGATGTAACCGAGCGGGCCTTGGCGTGCGCGGCTGCGCTTCAGGCCGATTGCGTCGTGTCGCTCGGCGGCGGCTCGACCACCGGACTCGGCAAGGCTATGGCCTATCGTACCGACATTCCCCAGGTTGTCGTGCCGACCACCTATGCCGGCTCGGAAGTGACGCCAATCCTCGGCCAGACGGAAGGCGGCATCAAGACAACGGTTCGCAGCCCTAAGATCGTGCCGGAGGTGGTCGTCTACGATCCCGAACTGACGCTCGGCTTGCCCGTCGCCATGAGCGTCACGAGCGGGCTCAACGCCATCGCGCACGCTGCCGAAGGCCTCTATGCCGACGACCGCAACCCCATCACCACGATGATGGCGATCGAGGGCATGCGCGCGTTTGCCGAGGCGCTGCCGGTGATCGTGAAGGCGCCGCGGGATGCTAGGGCGCGGGAAAAGGCACTCTACGGCGCTTGGCTTTGCGGCACCGTGCTCGGGCAGATTTCCATGTCACTGCATCATAAGATCTGCCACACGTTAGGCGGCAGCTTCGACACGCCGCACGCCGAGACGCATGCGATTATGCTGCCGCACACGATCGGCTTCAACGCCGCCGCGGTGCCGGAACTGCTTGCGCCGATCGGCGACATTTTCGGTGGTACGCCAGGGCAGGGGCTCTACGATTTCGCCAAATCCATTGGCTCGCCGCTGGCCCTGAAGGATTTCGGCCTCACCGAAGCCGATCTCGACCGCGCCGCCGAGATCGCCACGCGCAACCCTTACGCCAATCCGCGGCCGATCGACCGGGCCTCGATCCGCGCGCTGCTTCAGGACGCTTGGACGGGAGAACGCCCACCACTCTAAAACGCTTGAGTTTACTTTGGGAGGAGGAAACAAAAATGTTTACAAGACGTGACCTGCTGAAAACAGCAGCGGCGACCGGCGCGCTTGCGGCGACGTCCAGCCTTGCCATGCCTGCAATCGCCAAGGGAGCGGCGATCAAGCTCGGCTATGTCAGCCCGCAGACTGGCCCACTTGCCGCCTTCGCCGAGGCCGACAAGTTCATCCTCGACGGCTTCCTGGCCAAGACCAAGGCCGCCGGGCTCGATTACGAAATTATTGTCAAAGACAGCCAGTCGAATCCGAACCGCGCCGCCGAAGTCGCCAAGGAGCTGATCATCAAGGACGAGGTCAATCTCGTCCTCGTCGCATCGACGCCGGAAACGACCAATCCCGTCGCCACTACCTGCGAGGCGGAGGAGATGCCCTGCATCTCGACGGCCGCGCCTTGGCAGCCCTGGTTCATCGGTCAGCAAGCCAATCCAGGCGACCCATCATCCTGGAAACCCTTTAACAGCACCTTCCATTTCTTCTGGGGCCTGGAGGATGTGATCGCTGTCTACACCAACATGTGGCAGCAGTTGGCGACCAACAAGAAGGTAGGGGGCCTCTTCCCGAACGACGGCGACGGCAACGCCTGGGGCGATAAAGTGGTCGGTTTCCCGCCCATTCTTGAAAAGGGTGGCTATACGCTCACCGATCCCGGTCGCTACCAGAACCTGACGGACGATTTCTCCGCGCAGATCAATGCCTTCAAGTCCGGCAACTGCGAGGTCATCACCGGCGTCATGATCCCGCCGGACTTCACCACGTTCTGGAATCAGGCCAAACAGCAGGGCTTCCATCCGAAGATCGCCTCCATTGGCAAGGCCATCCTGTTCCCTCAGGCTATCGAGGCTCTGGGCAAAAGCGGCCACAATCTGTCCTGCGAGATCTGGTGGTCGGCCAGCCATCCATTCAAGTCTTCGCTGACGGGAGAGAGCGCCGCCGAACTCGCCGCAGGCTTCACAAAAGCCACGGGCCGGCCCTGGACGCAGCCGATCGGTTTCGTTCACGCGCTCTTCGAGCTGGCTGCGGACGTCATGAAGCGCTCGGACCCGACGGACAGCGCAGCCGTGGTCAAGGCGATCGCGGCGACCAAACTGGACACGATCGTTGGTCCAGTCGCATGGGACGGTGCCAACGTGCCGCCTTTTGCCGCCAAGAACGTCGCCAAGACACCGCTCGTTGGCGGCCAGTGGAGATTGAAGGACGGCGGTGGTTACGATCTCGTCATCACCGATAACAGGACCGCTCCCAACATTCCGACCGGCGGCAAGATGGAACCGATCGCTTAAGCGTGCCGCTTTGGACCGGGTTTGGCCCGGAGGTGGCCGTGAGCTGGATTCGGCGAATGGATGAAACAGAAACCGATCAGGAAGACGATGGTCATACTCACCCTCGAAAACGTTTCGAAGAGTTTCGGCGCCCTGAAGGTCGCGGATGGAGTGTCGTTCGCTCTGGAGAGCGGAGAGGCGCTCGGCATCATCGGGCCGAACGGTGCCGGGAAGTCTTCCCTGTTCAACCTCATCAGCGGCAATCTGCGCCTCGATGAGGGACGGATTGTCTATCGCAGCGAAGACGTGACGCGCCAGCCGCCGATGGCGCGATGCCTGGCTGGGATAGGCCGTACATTCCAGATCCCGCAGCCCTTCCAGCAACTGACTGTTTTCGAAAACCTTCTGGTCGCCGCTGCCTACGGATCGCGAAAGACCGAGCGGGAGGTGTCTGAGCGCTGCGCGGATATTCTGGTGAATACCGGGTTGATTTCGCGCGCCAACCAGCCCGCCGGCAGTCTCGGCCTGCTCCACCGCAAACGCCTCGAACTCGCGCGGGCGCTTGCCACGGAGCCCAAGCTGTTGCTGCTGGATGAGATCGCCGGCGGCCTCACGGAGGGCGAGTGCAACGAGCTGGTGGAGACAATCCGGGCGATCCATGGAGCCGGTGTTTCTATCATCTGGGTCGAGCATGTGCTTCATGCCCTCAACTCCGTGGTGAGTCGTCTTCTCGTGCTGAACTTCGGCAAGGTGGTCGGCCTCGGCCGGCCGGCCGAGATTATGGAATCGAAGGCGGTCCGCCAGATCTATCTCGGGATTGACGTCTGATGGCTCTTCTTCAAACACAGGGCCTCACGGCTTTCTACGGCGACTTCCAGGCACTCTTCGGTGTCGACATCACGCTCGAAGCCGGTGAGACGCTGGCGATCATCGGCGCGAACGGCGCCGGCAAATCTACGCTGATGCGCTCGATCTCGGGCCTGCTTGCCAACGAGCCCGCCCAGATCAGCTTCGACGGGAGGTCGATCGGTGCGCTGCCGGCACCCGACGTGATGGCGCTCGGCGTCGCCATGGTTCCGGAAGGCCGTAAGCTCTTCCCGTCCCTGACGGTGGAGGAAAACCTGCTGATCGGTAACTATGGACGCAGTGCAAAGGGGGCTTGGACGCTTGAGACGATCTACGACCTCTTTCCGGTCTTGAGGGAGAGGCGTAACAACCCCGGCACGGCGTTGTCCGGCGGCCAGCAGCAGATGGTCGCGATCGGCCGGGCGCTGATGTCCAATCCGAGGGTGTTGCTCTGCGACGAAATCAGCCTCGGCCTGGCGCCGGTGGTCATCCGCGACATCTACGCGGCTTTTCCCAAAATTCGCGCCGAGGGCGCATCCATTGTGATCGTCGAACAGGATATCGGTCAAGCGCTCAAGGTGGCAGACCGACTCTACTGCATGATGGAGGGACGTGTGACGCTGACCGGAACGCCGGATGCAATCAGCCGCGCCGACATCCATTCTGCCTATTTCGGAGCGCATGCGGGATGAACTGGCTCGACACGATCATACAGGGCATTCTGCTTGGCGGTCTCTACGCGCTGTTCGCAGCCGGTTTGAGTCTCGTTTTCGGCATAATGCGGCTGGTCAATCTCGCGCATGGCGATCTTATCGTCCTGGCAGCCTTTTTGCTTCTGGTGCTGGTTAGCGCGATCGGGCTCAACCCCTTCGTCGCGGCACTCGTTGCCGCTCCGGTGATGTATGCGGTTGGTTGGAGCCTGCAGTTCCTCGTGCTCAATCGCACCATCGGTGACGACATTCTGCCGCCGCTGCTTATCACCTTCGGCCTGTCGGTCGTTATCCAGAACGCGCTGTTGGAAGGCTTCTCCGCCGATAGCCGCCGCCTTTCGGTGGGCACGCTGGAAACTGCGTCCTTGCAGCTCGGGCCGGTCAGTATTGGCACGATGCCGCTCCTGACTTTCCTGGCGGCGATCGGTGTCATCGTTGGCCTCAACCTCGTTTTCTACAAGACGAGCCTCGGCCGTGCCTTCCGAGCCACCTCCGATGATCGTGCCACGGCAAGCCTGATGGGCATCCGCTCAGACCGCATCTTTGCGACCGCGACGGGTCTTGCGATGATTGTGGTAACGATCGCGGCCCTCTTTCTCGGCACGCGCGCCAATTTCGACCCGACCATAGGCCCGGCGCGGCTGATCTACGCCTTCGAGGCGGTCATCATCGGTGGGCTCGGCTCCTTCTGGGGTACGCTTGCCGGCGGGGTGATCATCGGCATCGCACAAACGATCGGCGCGGCCATCAACCCCGAATGGCAGATCCTTGCGGGCCATGTGGCGTTTCTTTTCGTGCTGCTGGTCCGGCCGCGCGGGCTTTTCCCCAGGGCGGTAGATTGACATGGTGCACGACACGCTTTCCCCCGATTCCGCTTCGCCTGTGCCGTCGTTCGGCTGGACCGTGTCGACGCGTAACCGCGCCTCGTCGTTTGCGGTGCTTCTCGTCGCCGCAATGGTTGCCGCAGGCATTGTTGTTCCCTTTTTCGTGCCACGCGCGGTGCTTCAGGACCTGTTCTTCATCCTGACGATGCTGACACTCGCGCAATGCTGGAACCTGCTTGCCGGCTATGCCGGGCTCGTTTCGGTCGGCCAGCAGGCCTTCGTCGGCTTCGGGGCCTACGTCATGTCTGCCGCCGTCATCCTCGGAGGTTTAAACCCAGTCATCGCGATCACGCTCGGCGGGCTTGCCGCCATGGTGGTCTCCGTGCCGACGGCCTTTTTCGTTTTCCGGCTACATGGTGCTTACTTTGCGATCGGTACCTGGGTGATCGCCGAGGTGGTGCGGCTGTCTTTGGCGCAATGGAAGGTGCTCGGCGGTGGTACGGGAACGTCGCTGCCTTCCGGCGTCGCGCGCGAGCTGCCGGGCACCCGCCTCCTTGCTGAATGGTTCGGCGCGCGGCCCGCCCAGGCGGCCGACATGATGTGCTATTGGCTGGCGCTCTTGCTGGCATCAGCCACGATCGGCTTTGCCTACCGGCTGCTACGCTCCAAGCAGGGCCTCGGGCTTGCCGCCGTCCGCGACAACCGCGAGGCGGCGCGATCAGTCGGCATCGATCCGAACCGCATCAAATTTGCCGTCTATCTCGCTGCCGCCTTCGTCACGGGCCTGACCGGTGCCCTCATCTACCTGCAAAAGGCTCGCATCTCGCCGGACGCCGCCTTCTCCGTCACCGACTGGACGGCCTATGTGATCTTCATCGTCGTCATCGGCGGCATCGGCACGATCGAGGGACCGATCGTCGGCGTGATCGTCTTCTTCATTCTGCAGAACCTGTTTGCCGACTACGGCTCCTGGTATCTGCTTGTTCTCGGCCTTCTCGGCATTGTCATCATGCTGTTTGCCCCGCGCGGCCTCTGGGGCTTGTTCGCCGAGCGCACCGGACTTCAACTTTTCCCCGTTCGCCGCATCCTAGCCGGCGGACCATTGACCAAGAATATTAAGGGAGGGCCGCATGGCTGATATCAACACCGACGTTTTGATCATAGGGACGGGGCCTGCTGGCTCGGCCTCAGCGGCGCTGCTTGCCAGCTACGGCGTCGAGACCATGGTCATCAACCGCTACCGCTGGCTCGCCAACACGCCTCGCGCGCATATCACCAACCAGCGTACGATGGAGGTTTTGCGCGATCTCGGACAGGACGTCGAGGACGAGGCCTATCTCTTTGCCACCGGGCAGGATTTGATGGGCCAGAACGTCTTTTGCACCTCGCTTGCCGGCGAAGAGATCGGCCGCATGCGCAGCTGGGGCACCCATCCGATGAGCCGCGCCGAGCACCAGCTGTCGTCGCCCGCGCACATGAATGACTTGCCACAGACTTTCATGGAGCCGCTGCTCTTCAAGACGGCCTGTTCGCGCGGTGCGCAGGCGCGCATGTCGACCGAATATATTCGCCACGAGCAGGACGCGGACGGCGTGACGACGACCTGCCGCGACAGGCTCGCCGGCCGGGAGTTCACGGTCCGCTCCAAGTACCTGATTGGTGCCGACGGCGGCAATTCCAAGGTGGCGGAAGATGCGGGGCTTACCTTCGAGGGCCGCATGGGTGTCGGCGGATCGATGAACATCCTCTTCAAGGCCGACCTTTCTAAATATGTCGCCCATCGTCCCTCGGTGCTCTACTGGGTCGTCCAGCCGGGCGCCGACGTTGGCGGCATCGGCATGGGGCTCGTGCGTATGGTTCGGCCGTGGAACGAATGGCTGATCGTCTGGGGATACGACATCAATCAGCCCGCGCCGGAGGTAGACACCGCCTTCGCTACCAAGGTGGTGCGCGACCTCGTCGGCGCTCACGAGCTGCCGGTGGAGATCCAGTCGGTTTCGACCTGGACGGTCAACAACCTCCATGCAACGACCATGCAGAACGGCCGGGTCTTCTGCATGGGCGACGCCACCCATCGGCATCCGCCCTCGAATGGGCTCGGTTCCAATACCTCGATCCAGGATGCCTTCAACCTCGCCTGGAAACTTAGTTATGTGCTGAAGGGCAAGGCCGGTCCGGCATTGCTCGACAGCTACCAGCACGAGCGCGCACCAATCGCCAAGCAGATCGTTACCCGTGCCAACAGGTCCATCGAGGAGTTCGGGCCGATCTTCAAGGCGCTTGGCCTGCTCGATTCCATCGACCCCGTGAAAATGCAGCAGAACATGGATGCACGTTGCGACGACACAGCCGCGGCAGAAGCGCAGCGCGCGGCGATCCGTCAGACAATCGCAGCCAAGGTCTATGAATTCGATGCCCACGGCGTCGAGATGAACCAGCGCTATCGGTCGAACGCCGTTTTCGCCGACGGTCAGTCCGAGCCGGCCTTCGAGAAAGATGCGGAGTTGCACTATCAGCCGACCACATGGCCAGGCGCGCGGCTGCCGCATGCCTGGGTTTTTGCCGACGACGGCGCTAAGGCCTCGACGCTCGATCTTTGCGGCAAGGGCCGTTTCACGCTGCTCACCGGCATTGGTGGCCGCGGCTGGGTCGAGGCAGCCAAGCTGCTCGGCCGTGAGCTTGGCCTCGACATCGCAGCCCATGTCATCGGGCCGCGCCAGTTCTGGCAGGATCTGACCGGCGACTGGGCCAATCTACGCGAGGTACGCGACAGCGGCATCGTTCTAGTCCGACCCGACCAGCATGTCTGCTGGCGCCGCGAAACGATTGCGGAAGATCCCGCGGCGGAGCTTCGCCGCGCGCTGTCCTTTGTTCTAGCTCTGTGAGACTTTAGCTATGGAAACGCATGAAAAGGGATTTTTCACTGAGGAGAACTCCGTCGAGGTCGTTACTGGGCGTAACGCCAACGCGCAGGATCCACGTTTGAAACAGGTGATCGAGGTCATCACTCGCAAGCTGCATGAGGCGGTCAAGGAAATCGAGCCGACGCAGGATGAATGGTTTAAAGCGATCATGTACCTGACCCGGACCGGTCATCTCTGCAACGAGTGGCGGCAGGAATTCATCCTGCTTTCGGACGTGCTCGGCGTGTCGATGCTTGTCGATGCGATCAACAACCGCAAACCGTCGGGTGCGTCGGAGTCAACCGTGCTCGGACCGTTCCATGTGGCAGACGCGCCCGAACTGCCGATGGGGGCTAACATCTGCCTCGACCAGAAAGGCGAGGATATGGTCATTCACGGCCGCATCCTCGATATCGAAGGCCGGCCGATCGCCAACGCCGTACTCGACGTCTGGCAGGCGAATGACGAAGGTTTCTACGACGTTCAACAGAAGGGCATTCAGCCGGACTTCAATCTGCGCGGCGTGTTCCGCACTGGCGAGGATGGCCGCTACTGGTTCCGGGCGGTCAAGCCGAAGTTCTATCCGATCCCCGACGACGGTACGGTCGGCAAGCTTCTAAAAGGGCTCGGCCGCCATCCGTATCGCCCGGCTCACCTGCATTTCATCCTCAAGGCGGATGGGTTTGAGACGTTGACGACGCACATCTTCGACCCGCACGATCCCTATATCAATTCCGACGCCGTCTTTGGCGTCAAGGAAAGCCTGCTGGCCGAGTTCAAGCGCATCGACGATGCAACCCGGGCACATGAGCTGGAATTTCCGGGCTGGTTCTGGGAGGTCGAATACGACTTCGTGCTGACTTCGTCGAAGAAGGGCTAAGCATGGTCAGCGATAGGAAAGGGCCGGGGCGCGGCAGTTTGCGTTTCGGCCTTGTTGCATTTTGGGTAACCGACCGCGGCCACGGCTGCTCAGGCGGGGCCCTTTCGCTCGCGATCGGCCATGAACGGGCCGTGGGCCCAATGGATTTCGCGCTCGTGCTTTTCGATCGACCGGCGTAGCTCGGAGAATTCGCGGCGCAGATGCCCTATGAACTTGCGCCCGGCCGGATTTGAATAGGGTCTCTTCTTCGTCATGATCCCGAGCGCCCGTTCCGGCTGCGGGATATCCAGCGGAATGACGCTGATTCTGTTTTCCCTGCGGAAGGAGTGCGCGACCGAAAGCGGCAGGATTGCCAGAGCGTCCGTTCCGATCAGATAGTTCAGGACACTCATCAGCGAGCCGCCCGCATAACGGATCGAAACTTCCTCTATTCCCAGCGTGAGCAGAATATTGTGCAGGTCCAGCACCAGTGGCGAGCCGGGTAGGGGCGCAACCCAGGGGTAGTTGAGGATGTCCTCCGTCGCCAGGTTGCGTTTGCGCATGAGCGGATGGCCCGCACCGCAGGCCAGCACGTTGCGCGCAGGCAGTAGCGGTTCGAACTGCTGGTCGGCTCTAAGATCGGTGGAGCCGATCGGCGTGACCGCAACATCGATCTGGCCGGATTCGAGCTCACTCGCCAGGTCGGAATAGTTGCCGTAGGATTGGTGTATCATGATCCCCGGCTCGTCGCGTTGGAATGACGCGATCATCGGCGAGACAACCGCATCCATGAAAAAAGGCACGCCGCCGATCCGTACGTGGCCGAACGAACCAGACTTGAAACTGCGGATGATCTCCATCGCCTTGCGCGAGGAAGCGAGAATCGCTTTGCCCTGCAGGCCGAGCTGTTCGCCGAGCGGTGTCGGCTGCATCGGCCGGCGCCCGGAGACAAACAGTGGTTCACCCACCCGCTTTTCAAGGATGGAGATGGTCCGTGACACGGCCGATTGCGTCATGCCGAGCATGGCGGCAGCTTCCGTTACGCCTCCGGTCTCGATGACGGCGGCAAGCTGAACAAGGTGATGTTCTACGATCTTCATAGCAAAATGCTATAGTATTTATGAACAATCTCATCAACAGCCGTTCTGGATGGGCTATAGTTTTCAAACGTCAAGTGGTTGGCGAGTGGTTGAGGGGCTAATTGCGGACCGCAACGGGGAGGAACGTGGTGGAGGAGCCGCGCCCGGGGACGACCGATTGTTTCACAGGAGGAGAACGATGGCACTTGTCAGCGGCTATCATCATTTGACCCTTTGCACCGACGGTGTGCAGGAGGACTACGACTTTTATACCAAGGCGCTGGGCCTCTATTCCGTCAAGCGCACTGTGTTGTTCGACGGTACCATCCCTGTCTATCATCTCTATTACGGGTCTCGCAGCGGTGAGGCTTCGACGATCATCACCACCTTCCCGTTCCGCAAGCCCGCCGTTTTCGGCAAGCGCGGCACGAACCAGTCGAAGATCATCCAGCAGGCGATCCCCGTCGGCGCGTCCGGCTACTGGGTCGAGCGGCTCAATGCCCGTGGCATAGAGGCCGCGAAGATATCGCGCTTCGGCATCACGCGCGTGGCCTTCAAACACCCTTGCGGCATTCCGCATGAACTGGTGGAAAGCCCCTCCGACAACCGGCCGCCCATCGTCAACGAGGTGCAAGGGGTTACGGCCGAGCATGCCATCAAGGGTATCTACGGCGCGGCGATTGCAGTGTTCGACCGCACCGCCATGGATGACTTTCTGACGATTGGCTTGTCGATGAAGAAGGAAGCCGACAGCAATGAGGGACTGATGTTCTCCGTCCCGAACGCCAATGGTCCCAGCAGCATGGTCGAAATCCTGCATGAAGCCAACGACCCACAGGGCACCTGGACGCTCGCCGGCGGTACTATTCATCATCTGGCGCTAAACACCGGCGACGAGCAGAACCAGTTGCAACTGAAGGCGCATCTGGAGGGGTTGGGCTTCACCGACGTTTCCGACCAGAAGGACCGCAACTATTTCAAGTCATGCTACGTCCGCTCGCCGGGCGGCGCGCTGTTCGAGATCGCCTGGTCGGTCGAGGGTGGCTGGGCACTTGACGAGCCGGCCGACCAGATCGGAACCACGCTGGTTTTTCCGCCGTGGTTCGAGAGCCGTCGCGAAGAGCTGATCGCCGGTCTGGAACCGGCAAGCTTCTGAGCCGGATCGATGGCGGTACATCACGAACCTCTCCTCCTCGGGGCGGCGCCTGAGGAGGCCCAAGTCCACTGCGTCTTCATTCATGGGCGTACCCAGTCGCCCGAAGACATGCACGAGCAGGTGATCGGCAGGCTCAAGACTTCGGGCGTCGCTTTTGTGCTGCCGCGCGCCGCCGGCAGAAGCTGGTACGGCGCGCGGGCTACGGAACGGCTGACGCCGGCAACGAGAGAGGAGCTGGAACGCTCGCTCGCTTATGTTCGGGGCATCGCCGGTGATCTGGCCCGTCGCCGCCATGCGACTCCTCTGCTGATCGGCGGCTTCAGTCAGGGCGCGTGTCTAGCGCTGGAATATGCGATGAAATACGGGCCGTGGCAGGGTGCCATGGTCAATCTCACGGGCTGCCGCGTTGGCACCTCGGAGTGTGACAGACCCTTTGCCGACCTCGATCGTATGTCGGTTTATCTCACTGGCTCCGACAAGGACCCCTGGATACCTGTCGACGCTTTCGCCGATGCAGCCGAAGGCCTTGCCCGCGCACGGGCGAGTTTGCGTTGCGACGTCCTGCCCGACCGGGCGCACGAGGTTTCGGCCCAAGAGATTGCTGGGCTTGAGAATATGCTCTCGGCGATTGAAGTGACCTGATGAACGTGGACCAGTTTTTCTGTTCGTTTTTCGGTCGAGCAGATTGTCGCCGTGTTGAAGCAGGCCGAGCTTGGCTCGCCGGTCGTCGATCGGATCCGTCAGGGTGGAATATCGGAACAGACATTTTATCGTTGGAAGAAGCAATACGGGGGCTTCAGTCCGATCAGGTCCGGGAACTGAAACAAGTGCTTGAGAAGAACACGCGGCTAAAGAGGCTAGTGGTGGAGTTGAGCCTGGACAAGGCTGTATTGCAGGATGTGCCGTCAAAAAAGTTTCCCGGCCAGCGCTCATGAAGCAGGGTGTTACCTACGTGACGGCGTGTCACGGCTACAGCGAGCGTCGGGCCTGTGCCCCCGACACGCCAACATCGTTCAACCCCAATGCAAGCCGATGCGACGGGATCCCCGCACGGAGCTTCGCCAGCGGATGCATGAGATTGTCCGCACACACATCCGAATCTCTCGTCGGCACAGGGGTTGATCCGGTCGAGAGTTGATCGGCTGACTCTGCTGTGGTTCAGTCGCCAAGCGTCTTGGCGAGGAGAGCGTAGCGATGAAGAAAGCGACAGCGGCCACGGAGAACAGTGATCCGAAGGAAGGCGAGGGCGGTGGCTCTCCCTCTCAACGGATCGATGCGAGGATAGAGGAGCTGGGCGATTGGCGGGGCGATATGCTCGCTCGGGTCCGAATGCTCATCAAGCAGGCCGACCCCGAAGTGGTCGAGGAGTGGAAGTGGAGAGGCGTTCCGGTGTGGTCGCACGACGGGATCATCTGCACCGGTGAGACCTACAAGACTGTGGTGAAGATGACCTTTGCCAAGGGTGCTTCATTGGAGGATCCTTCATGCCTCTTCAATGCCAGCCTCGAAGGCAATACCAGGCGTGCCATCGATTTCGAGGAGGGCGCTACGATTGATGAAGGGGCGTTGAAGGCGCTCATTCGCGCCGCCGTGGCCCTGAATGCGTCGGTGCGAGCTGCCGCTCGTGCTCGTTCCCGCAAGAGTCCGAAGGGCATTTAACGAGCGTTGTGAACGGATGCCCTGTGACCGCCCCGTCAGTTTTCCCCTGCTATAGGCTTTGCCTTCGTCAAGGTGACACACTATACCGCTTACCTAAATAAGGCGCGGGTGCATGCCGTCGTCACTCGCGAGATTTTTCCACCAGAAGGAAAAACGATGAATAGCATTGATGGCGTCGAGCGTTCCGCCAAGTCGGGTTTCTTTTCCGATCTGCGGTGGGTGCCATGGGCTCTTGCCGCCTATTTCCTCGTCCAGGCCATCGTTCGCATCGTGTTGCCGAATTCGTTGCGCGTCGATGAGGCGCAGCAATTCGTCGTCGCGCAATGGCTCGACTGGGGCTACGACGCGCAGCCGCCCCTCTACAATTGGATTCAGCAGGGCGTGTTCGCCGTCTTCGGCACCACGTTGGCATCGCTGGTGCTTTTGAAGAACGCTCTGCTCTTCCTGGTTTACTACACCTACCACCGGCTGGCCCGGTTGGTACTCGCCGACAAGGGGCTGGCGGCCATCGCCACCCTGTCGTTGCTGACGATGCCGCAGATGTTCTGGCAGGCGCAGCGGGACCTGACCCATACGGTCGGAACGCTGCTGGCAATCTGCCTGTTTCTGCATAGCGTCGTCTCGACGCTGCGAAAGCCCAGCGTCATATCCTACGTCTCGATGGGGGTGTGGGTCGGTGTGGGGATGCTGACGAAGTATAATTTCATCCTGATCGTTCTTGCCACCTTCGTCGCCGTCCTCAGGCATCCCGATGGGCTGAAGAGAGTTCTCGACAAACGGCTGCTGCTGACGATCCTGCTGGCGATCCTCGTCTTCCTGCCACACGGCCTCTGGATGACCTCGCACATGAGCGCGGTCATCGATCAGACCACGCGGACCATGTCCGAGCAGGGGGAGGGCGGCAAGCTTTCCGACATTGGAAACGGGCTCAAGGAGTTGTTCGGGACCGGTATCGTCATTATCTTGCCGACCGCCATCATCTTCCTCATCTTTTTCCGCAAGGCGTTTCTGCGGAGTTTCCGTGCAAGAAGCGAATGGTCGGATTTCGTGGGCACGATTCTCGCCGCGACGCTCGCCATACTGTTGTTGATGATCCTGGTGGTTACGCTGACGGAATTCCGCGATCGCTGGCTGCTGCCGTTCCTGTTCCTGGCGCCGCTTTATTTCTGCCTGAAGCTCGAGGCATCGGGAGTCGGATCCGCTGAGGTATTCCGGAAATTTCTGTATGTGCCGCTCACGATGATGGTGGTGCTGCCGCTCATCATCGCGGGAAGCGTGCTCCTTCCGAAATTCTTCGGCTCCTATGAGCATCTGAACACGCCCTACACCCCGTTTCTCGAGCAGGTCGTGGCGGCGGAAGGGCGAAAGCCGGCGGCGGTGGTGACAACGACGTGGCAGAAAGCCGGCAATGTTCGCATCAACATGCCGGATACGCCCGTCATCTCGATCGCCTATCCCCTGTTCGACATCGATCACGCTAGCATAGGCCATCAGCCTCTGTTGCTGGTCTGGAACGAGCGGGACGGCAAGCCGTCGGGCATGCCTCCTTCGCTGACGGAGTGGCTGAAAGAGAAATACGGAGAGGCCCTGTCCAATCCGGAACAGCACGACATGGCCGTGCCTTACTATTACGGCCGCGAGCCCGACCGCTATCATTTCGGCTACGCCTGGGTCTATCCAAACGGGAAATAGCGACCGGTGGGTATAGCCGGCCACTCTGCCGAGGCGAAAGTGGCCGGGAAAACGGGAGTTCCGTGTTAGGCGATCAGCTTTTCGCCATTCAGGTGGCGCTCCAGGAAGGGCAGGCTGTCCTGTCCCCAATAGAGCTCGCCGTCATAGCGGAAAGTGGGAAAGCCGAAGACGCCGGCGGCTTTTGCGGTGTCATAGTTCGAACGCCAGAGTTCCTGCACGTCGCCTTGCTGCGCCCGTGCCTCGAGTGCCGCTCCGTCAAAGCCCGCGGCGTCGGCAATCGCCCTGCGCACGTCAGCATTGCCGATATCCTCTGCGCGGGACCAGAAGGCCTCCTGCAGGGCCTTCGTCAGCCCGATCCAGTCCTTGCCGTCGAGCTGTGCGGCAATCACCGTCAGGCCCGCGGGCGTCGGATCGGAAAGGCCGGCCCTGTTGTCCAGATCGAGACCCTTGCCGCGCAATGCCGCCCAGCGCCTCAGGTCCTTGAACCAATAGGCGCGCCGCGGCTCCGGCCGGTTGCGCGAAAAGATCGCGCCGTTTTCCTCGACCAGAGGGATGACAAAAGGCCGGATGTCCGCGCCGAAGCGTGCGGCAAGCGCGGTGAAGGGTTCAAGCCCGATAAAAGCCCAAGGGGAGCCGATCCCGAAGAAATAGTCGATCGTCTTTGTCATTTTCCATTCCTGCTTTGAAATCCACGGGACACGACTGCCCCGTCAAAAACCGTCAGCGCGCAGTCCCTGGCGACCAGCACCGCATTCGGATCGCGATCGACGGCAACCGTGGCAAGCGCTCCTTCATAGAGAAGCGCAAGATGCGCAGCCGGTTGTTCCGATATCGTACCAGCGCGCAGCATGATCGATTTGAAAATCGCGCGCACGGCACTTTTATGTGCGCGCGCGACGGAAACCACACGTTCGGAATCGCCGTGTTCGGCGACCGCCAGCGCAAAGGCGCATCCCCGGAACTCCGGGCTGTCGGCCTTTTCGAACAGGTTATCGAAGATGGTGGCCAGCTGATCTCTTGGCTCTCCGATTGTTCTTGTCACCTCGTCGAGCGCACTCATCACGCGGTCATGGCGCTGGCTCAGATAGGCGGCAACCAGATGATCCTTTGAGGGAAAGTGACGATAGAGGGTCGCCTTGGCGATGCTGGCCTCTTCGATGATCCTGTCGATGCCGACCGCGCGGATTCCCTCCTTGTAGAAGAGAGCCCCGGCGACATTCACGATCTGCTCGGATATGGACGTTGTCATGATGCTATGGTCGATCAGCCGGTTTTGAGAATGGATCGGGAGACAAGTGCGGGGGAAAGCTCCGGCGGGCGTTGCGTCTTCGCACCTTGTTCGAGCGCGGCGCGTCCGAGGATGGAAATGGCCGTATCCTCCTGTGGGGCGTGCACGAGAACGGACTGGATGTCGCGGAAGTGTCGCTCGATGCCGACATCCGCGCTGAGACCGGGATTGCCGAGCGCGCCGACGGCAAGCTGCACGGCCTGACGGATTTGCCGGCCGGCCAAAAGACGGGCGCGGATCAGCCTTTCCGGGCTGTCGAGACCGTAATCCAGCGCGTCGAAGATGATCTGTCTTGCACCGGAGACCAGAAGATCGATCTCTCCGGCAAGTGTCACGAAGCGTTCCGTGCGGGCAATCGGATAGCCGAGATTGGAAGGCACCCGTTCATGGGCGAAACGGACGAAGGCTTCCTGGGCCGCTTCCGCGGCGCCGAGATAGATGGCGGTGAGCGCCAGGGTCATGCTGGCATGGGCACGATTGTCCTGCGTGCCTGCCGCAATATCCGTCAGATCGAGCACATCCTCGCGCGGGATCTCGACATTGGTGAACTCCACATCATGCGAACCGCTGGCGCGCATGCCGAGGCTCCGCCAGTTCTTGATGACGTTAATCCCCGGCAAGCCCGAGGGCACCACGAAGGTGCCGACGCGCTGCGGCTCCTCATCGGTGCGCGCCCAGACGAGAAAATGCGTCAGTCCGAGAGCGCCGGTGACGAAGCGTTTCTTGCCGGTGATGGACCAGCCATGCGGCGTCAGCCGCGCCAGCGTATCCGGCAGGCCGCCGCGTGCAGGCGATCCGAGATCAGGCTCTACACGCGCTGCGTTGAGCAGGATGGGGCGTTCTTTCGCCTCGGTCAGCAGACGGCGATAGAGGCCTTCCGGCCATCGGTTGCGGCTGGCCTCGCCGAGATGCGTGAAGATCGTCATCGCGCTGATCAACGCCACCGACGGATCTCCGCGCCCCAGCGCCGCGAGTACCCGGCCGGTCTCGGCAAGAGAAGCGCCAGCGCCGCCGAAGCGCGTTCCAACCGTGCTTTCGAGCAGCCCGCTCTTGTGGACGGCCTGGATACCCACCCAGGGAAAGCTACCCGTCGCGTCCGCAGCAGGTGCAGCGTCGGCCAGGGTACGGGTAAGATCCGTCAAATCGATCGTGCTATGGGACACTCTGATGAGCCCTTTCCGATTGAAGAAATGCGCGTTGCTTCATGTGTGCGGACGTCGCCGTCCTCAGGCAACATTTCGCTGCTGCGCGGCGCGTTCCTCAAGCCCCGACCTGACCAGCGGCAGGATATAGCGGCCATAGTCGATGGCATCGTTGAGGTTATCGTAGCCGCGGATCGAGATCAGATCGGCGCCAAGGTCGATATAGTCGAGGATCGAGTCGGCGACGGTCTGCGGCGAGCCGACGAGCGCCGTCGAGGCGCCGCGCGCATTCGTTGCCGTCACGGTCGGGTACCAGAGCGCCCGGTCGTGCACCTCGCCGCGTGCGGCGATATCCAGCAGGCGCTGCGAGCCGACATTTTGCGGCGGCGGTGCCGATGCCGGAGCCTTGCCAAGACCTTTGGCGCGATTCTCCTGCAGGGATTCCAGCACCCGATGCGCCTTGGCCCAGGCCAACTCATCGGTTTCGGCGACGATCGGCCGGAACGTCACCCAGATGCGCGGGCGGTCGATGCGCCCGGCACGCTTGGCCTCGGCGTTGATACGGTCGATCTGCTCTTTGGTCTCGGCCAGAGGTTCGCCCCAAAGGCCAAAAATATCCGCGAGAGCGCCGCCGATCCGGTAGGCCTCGTCGGAAGAACCGCCGACCGAAACCGGGATCTTGCCGCTCACCGGACGGACCTGGTTGCTGAACTGCTTGAACTGGTAATAGCGCCCGTCGAAATCGAAGGGCTCCGGCGATTCCCATGCGCGCCTGAGGATGCGGATATATTCCTCTAGCCGCTCGTAGCGCTGCTCCTTGGTCAGGAAGTCGCCTTCGCGCGCCTGCTCGACATCGCTGCCGCCGGCGATGAAGTGAACGACGACCCGGCCTTCGCTGAGCTGATCGAGCGTGGCCAACGCTTTCGCCGCCACCGTCGGATAGAGCGTGTTCGGGCGCAGCGCGATGATGATCTTGATGTTCTTCGTATGAGCCGCGATGGTCGCGCCGATCGTGAACGGATCGAATGACGAGGAGTCGTAAGGGACCAAAGTATAATTGAAGCCGTAGTCATCCAGCGAGCGCGCATATCGCACCAGAAAACGCGGATCTATCGCGGGCTGCGGCAGCGGATTTAGTTCTGTGGAGGGGTTGGTGAACGTAACGCTTATGAATTCAGCAGACATACTTCTTCCTCGCCTGTCTCATCAATCGATCATGCCGGGAGCTTAGTCCGTGGCGGTGCCGGCTAGAAAGACCAGTCTTTCTGTTGTCTAGTAATTTTATAGAAATTATTTTCACAAGATGGCGCGCCCGGAAATGACCTCATTGCGTATGGAATGCCGGGAGGAGACACACGCTTTCGGCGAGCAATATCTTGCTTGGCATCGATCGCAGCTGGCAATTTTTTGCCGGAAGCGCCGGTCACCAGGATAAGAGGCAATGCTAGGTCGATTTGAGGCCGTTTTCCAGGTGGAGGCGAAAACAATCGTGATTTCAGGATATTAATATGCACGCGAGACGCAAGGGGCTGTTTCTTGCCACCGCGCAAACATTGCGATGGCAACTGGCACACCCCTTGCTCCCAATTTCTCGATCCGACTGTCGGATTGGTGTTTTGGGAGGAAAACATGAGACATTTGAAGCGCCGGCTGCTGCTGGCCGCCGTTGCCCTTATGGCAGCAACATCCGTAAACGCCGCCGACAAGGTGCGGCTCGGCAATCTTAAATTCGCCCATTACGGTGCGATCTCCTACATGAAGGAGTTGGCTCCGAAATACGATCTGCAGATCGAGGAGCGCTTCTTCGCCAAGGGTATCGACATCCTGCCCGCCATCGTGGCCGGCGAGGTCGATATTGCCGCAAGTGCCGTCGACGCGGCGATTGCCGGCCGAGCCAAGGGCGTGCCGATCTACGCCGTTGCCGGTTTCGCCAAGGGCGGCGCCCGGATCGTGGCGGGAACCAAATCTGGGATCACGTCGATCGCCGAGTTCAAAGGCAAGAAAGTGGGGGTTGCGCGTGGCGGCGCGCAGGAGCTGCTGCTGCTTGCCGAGCTCGACAAGGCCGGTCTGACCTGGTCGGAAAAGCCCGGCAAGGATGTGCAGATCCTCTATATGGCCTATGCGGACCTCAACCAGGCGCTGATGGCCGGGAATATCGATGCTATGAGCCAGTCCGAGCCGCAGGCAAGCCAGGCCATCAACAAGGCCTTCGGTGTCGAGATCCTGAAACCCTACGATACGCCGATCGGCATGCCTGTGCGTTCGCTGGTTTTCTCCGAGGAGTTTTACAAGAAGGGCGACGTTGCCGAGCGCACTATGAAGCTTTTCGTCGAGGCGACGAAGACCTTTATCGACAAGCCGGATACGGCGGAGAAATATGTCATCAACGACATGTTCAAGGGCCAGATCACGCCTGAGGACTTCAAGGACGCCATCGGGAACTCGCCCTACAGCTACGAGATCACGCCCGAACACGTCCAGATCACCACCGACCTGATGGTGAAGTACGGCGTCGGTAAGCTCGTCAATCCGCCGAAGGCGACCGACTGGGTGAAAACGGACCTGCTGGAAAGCGCCGTGAAATGATGAAGCGGCTGTTGCAGAATCTCGCCGTTCCGGTCGTCCTTTTGACCGTATGGCAATTGATGTCGGTCTTCGGCCTGGTCAGGCCGGAGATTCTGCCGTCTCCCGTGGCGATCATGGAGCGGCTCTGGCTCTACCTCATCCCAGAGGAAACCTTCCAGGAGGCCGGCGGCTTCTATGCCTGGATCATGTCGAGCGAGCTTTTGGGCGATTTGCTGGCAAGCCTCCAGCGCGTCGTTCTGGGCTTTGCCGTCGGAGCGGGGCTTGCGTTGCCGCTGGGGCTGCTGATGGGCACGGATCGTACGGTGGAGCGATATCTGAATCCGGTCATCCAGTTCCTGCGGCCGATCCCGCCGATCGCCTATATTCCGCTGGCGATCCTCTGGTTCGGTCTCGGCAATCCGCCGGCCATCTTCCTGATCGCCATCGGGGCCTTCTTCCCGGTGCTGATCAACACGATCAGCGGCGTTCGCAATGTCGACAGCATCTATGTCCGCGCCGCCACCAATCTCGGTGCGGACAGGCTTACCTTGTTCCGGCGCGTCATCCTGCCGGCCGCCACGCCCTATATCCTCACAGGCATGCGGATCGGCATCGGCACGGCCTTCATCGTCGTCATTGTCGCTGAGATGATCGCGGTGAACAGCGGCCTCGGATACCGGATTCTCGAGGCTCGGGAATATATGTGGTCGGACAAGGTGATCGCCGGGATGATCGCGATCGGGCTGCTCGGCCTTGCCATCGATCTCGGCGTCAACAGGCTGAACAGCCACCTGTTGCGCTGGCATCGCGGGATCGAATCCTAGCCGGAGCTATGTGCCCGAAAGTCTTCAATCTGCCGGTCCGCCTGTCCCAATGGATGGATGGGACGCGGGCCGGCCCGACGGCATTGATGCGTCAATGCTCGCAATGGGAGGAATTTTATGTCGATCATTCCTGTAAACCTTGCCCCGCTTGCAGGTGCCGTTTCCGCGCCGCAGATTCTTGCACGCGGCGTGGACAAGATCTTCGGCAAGGAGCCGGCCACCGTCACGGCGCTGAAGGACATCGATCTTGAAATCAATACCGGAGAATTCGCCTGCCTTCTCGGCCCTTCCGGCTGTGGCAAGTCCACCCTGCTCAATGCCATCGCCGGCTTCTCCCTGCCGACCGCCGGGATCCTGGAAGTCTCCGGCAAAGCCGTCACGGCCCCAGGGCCGGATCGTGGCATGGTGTTTCAGGAATATGCGCTGTTTCCCTGGATGACGGTGGAGCGCAATATCGCCTTCGGACTGGAAATACGTGGGCTGGCAAAGCAGCAGATCGCCGAGACCGTCGCGCAGCTTCTGGATCTCCTTGGGCTGAAGGAGTTCCGCCAGCGCTTCCCCAAGGATCTCTCCGGCGGCATGCGGCAGCGCGTGGCGATTGCCCGCGTTCTGGCGCTCGATCCGCCGATCATGCTGATGGACGAGCCGTTCGGCGCGCTCGATGCGCTGACGCGGCGCTCGCTGCAGGACGAACTTCTGCGCATCTGGCAGGCGGTCGGCAAGACCATCGTGTTTGTCACCCACTCCATTGAGGAAGCCATCTATCTCGGCTCGCGCGTCGTCATCCTTACCTATCGGCCAGGCACGATCAAAAGGGATATCCGCATCGAACTGCCCTATCCGAGGGACGCCAACTCCGTCGAATTCAACGAGATCAAGCGGGAACTGGCGCAGATCGTCCATGCCGAACAGGATCGTTTCGCATCGGATGAGCGCCAGGGCCTTACCCTCGACTGACGGGTCGAAAGGTCGCGCGATAAAAGGCTTACACGGATACTACTTTGCCGCGCGGCCGATCCTGCTATGATCACGAGATCGGGGTACAGTTTGGGGGAGCACCATTGCGATGGAAATACCTGATACTCGCATTTGTGTTCATGATACTCGGTGTCGGCATACCGGGGCTTGTTCAGGACGCGACGCGGAAATACGGACTGCGTGAGGCGGCCGCCCAGTCGCATGAGCGGCTCAGGCTCATCTCGGCGACCCTGTCGGCCCGCATCGAGCGGTTCCGTTACCTGCCGGATGTCGTGGCACGCTCCAGCGAAATCGAAGATCTGTTCCGCGCCGGGATGGCTGAGGCCAAGCGGCCGGACATCAACCGCTTCCTGGCCCGCTTGTCGAATGCATCCGGTGCGGTGGCGCTCTACGTCACCGACACGAAGGGATTGACGATCGCCGCCAGCAACTATGACACGCCCGACAGTTTCGTTGGCCATGACTATAGCTACCGGCCGTATTTTCGCGACGCGATGGCCAATGGCAACGGCAGTTACTACGCTATCGGCACGACCACAGGGCAGCCCGGTTATTTCCTCTCCGTTCCGATCAAGGTCGACGATAGGGTTGTCGGCGTCTCCATCGTCAAGATCGATCTCTTGCCCGTCGAGAAGCAGTGGCGCGATGCGTCCGAGCATGTTGCCATGGCAGACAGCGAAGGCATCATCTTCCTGTCGTCGCAGCCGGATTGGCGATACACGGCCACGTCACCGATTTCGCCCACGGCGCTCGCGCAACTGAAGCAGGAACGCCGCTATGGCGATGCGGCCCTCACGCCAAAGATAAGGGTTCAGCAATCATCGGGTTTCGATCTGGCGACGGTTGAAAACGACGACACGTCGGAACAGCGCTTGCAGGTTGCCGCGCCATTCGGCGAAAAGGGCTGGACGCTGATCTACTTTGCGGATCTCGCTGATATCAGGCGCCAGGAGGATATTGTCGCCATTGCCACGGCGCTGGCCGGCCTCTTGGTTCTGGCCGGCATTACCATCGCCGTGCAAAGGCGACGTGGCCGGCAGGCGGCAAGGCGCGCTTTCGAGCAACTTGAACACCGCGTTGCCGAGCGCACCCAGCAATTGAAGCTGAGCCATGACCGACTGGAGCGGGAGATTGCCGAGCGCAAAGAGGCCGAGCGCCAGCTGAGCGTGACACGCAGCAATCTTTCGCAGGCCGAAAAGCTCGCGCTGATGGGCCAGGCCTTTGCCGGACTTGCACATGAAATCAATCAGCCGCTGGCGGCGCTGTCGACCTACATCGCCTCGACCCGGTTGCTGCTCAAACGCCGGCAATATGCGCCCATCGGGGAAAACATCGATACGATGAACGAGGTCATCGGCCGGATCTCCGATCTGACCGGTCAATTGAAGCGCCTGGCACGCCGAAGCGATGACGACTTCGTGGATGTCGACCTTGGAGCCATCATAGGGCGTACCCTGAAACTGCTGAAGTTTCGTTTTTCCGACCTCGGCATCGAGGTTTCGCAGGAGATCGGCTCCGGCCTCAAGGTTCAGGGGAGTGCGGCGCAGCTCGAGCAGGTCATCCTCAACCTGCTCAGCAATGCGATCGACGCCGTCAGGAACCGAAAAGAGCCTCGCATCCGTGTCAGCGGTGCCGCCGAAGGGGCGTGCTGCGTGATTGCTGTCGACGACAATGGCCCGGGGATTGCGGCCGATACGGGCACGCAATTGTTCGAGCCGTTCTATACGACCAAATTGCCCGGCGAGGGCCTCGGTCTTGGTCTGGCGACGGCCCATCGCATCGCAAACGATCACGGCGGCACATTGTCTTTCGGTCAGTCACCGCTTGGCGGGGCCAGGTTCATTTTGCGCATCAGGCAGAACGGCAAGAGCGCATCGCGCCGGGAAGGGGAGGTCGCATGACGGATGCATTGCCGGGCGTATTGCTGATCGAGGATGATGCCGCGCTGCGGCGCTCGCTCGCCCAATGGCTCTCACTCAACGATCTCTCGGTGATAGAGGCCGCTGACGGCAATGAAGCGCTCAAGGTTCTTCGGTCGGATACGGTCGATGTCGTGATCTCGGACGTGCGAATGCCGGGTATGTCTGGCCTGGAGCTGCTTGCCGTCATCAGAAAAACCTGGCCGGAGCTGCCGGTGATCATCCTCAGCGGTCATGGTGATGTTCCCATGGCGGTTGCTGCCATTCAGGCCGGGGCGTTCAATTTTCTGACGAAGCCCTACGTGCCGGAGCAGTTGATCGGCACGCTTCAGAATGCGCTCGAACAGACCCGGCTGCGCCAGCGAGTCGTCTCCCTGGAACAAAATAACGCAATCCAGGCCAGGCTCGATCGGCAATTACTGGGGAGCGATCAGGCGACCACGCGCCTGAAGTCCACCATCGAGCAGCTTGCTCCCTATCATGTCGACGTGCTGATCAAGGGCGAAACCGGTTCGGGCAAGGAGGTCGTGGCCCGTTTGCTGCACGAGTGCAGTCCGCGCCAAGCCGGTCCCTTTGTGGCAATCAATTGCGCCGCCCTGCCGCTCGACATTGTCGAAAGCGAGTTGTTTGGTCACGAGACCGGCGCGTTTACCGGCGCTTCGGGCATCCGCGTCGGCAAGTTCGAATTTGCGAAAGGCGGCACGATCTTCCTGGATGAGATCGAAAGCATGCCGCTTTCCATACAGGCGAAGCTCCTGCGCGTCCTGCAGGAGCGTACGGTCACCCGCCTGGGCTCGAACCGCGATATACCAATCGACATACGCATCCTGTCCGCGACCAAGGAGGATCTTCGCGATCTCGCCACGCGTGGGCTTTTTCGGGAGGACCTCTATTATAGGCTGGCGGCGGCGGATGTCGCAATTCCTCCTTTGCGGGATCGCGGTCACGATGCGCTGCTGTTGTTCGACCACTTCATGATGTCGATGGCGGAACGCCTCGAACGGAAGGTGTCGCCTTTGACGGATGAGGAGACGCGCTTCCTTCTTGCCTATGCGTGGCCCGGCAATGTGCGGGAGCTCAAGCATCTGGCAGAGCGCCGTGCGCTGGGGCTGGATTGGCGCCCCGACACGGATCAGCAGGACGATCTGACGATTGAGAGCTCCTCCCTGGCCGATCTCGTCGATCAGTTCGAGCTCGAGGTCATAGAACGGGCCTTGGATGGTGCCGGGGGCAAGGCCAGCCTTGCGGCGGAACGGCTGCAGCTTCCCCACAGAACGTTGAATGAGAAGTTGAAAAGACTGAGCATGAAGAACAGAAGCGACCGCTCGTAACCGCCAAGGTATCCGGTGTCGCGGATTCAGACTGGCCCGGTGCTCTCCCGGATTTTCATTTGCGGGTGCACTTCGATCGAGCGCGGCGCATCGCTCGTTCCGTCGATGGCAGCCAGCAATTGGCGGGCCGCGAGTATGCCGATCTCCTGGTTGTCGACCTTCATCGTCGTAAGGCGCGGCGACAGGCGTGATGAGATCGTCAAGTCGTCGAACCCGGTGATGGAGAAATCCGCGGGCGCGTTCAATCCCATTTCGGTGGCCGCGGTCAAGGCGCCAAGCGCGATGTTGTCGTTTCCGCATATGATGGCTGTCGGGCGCGATCGTCCCGGCTGTTTCATGAGACTGGAAAAGCTCGACGCCCCGAAATCCATCGTCGATGGACCGATCATGAGGTTGTCGTCGTCCATCGTGACGCCTACTGCCGCAAGCGCGCTGCGGACGCCGTCCAACCGTGCCTTGACACGGTCGTTCTCCGTTTCCGGCTGGAATATCCCGGCAAACCGCCGGTGTCCGAGCGACAGGAGATGGTCGACAATCTGTTGGAACGCGGCTTCATTGTCGAAGCCAATGGATGGATGCGGCGAGGATGCCCGGTAGGAATAGGTGAGGATATAGGGAACTTTTCGCTGCTGGAGCGCTGCGAACAATTCAGGAGGATGGTTCTCACCGACGATGGCCAGCGCCTCGACACCGCGCGCAAGCATGGCCTGGACTTGCTTTAGTCCTTCATCCGGATCGTAGTTGGAACAGCCGAGGAAAAGCGTAAAACCACGTTCGGCGAAAACGCTCTGCATGCCGCTGATCTGGTGGGCGAAAATCTCATTGTCCAGGGTCGGAATGATGGCGCCGGCGATGTGCGTCCGGCTGGAGGCGAGCGCCCGTCCGGCCGCATTCGGAATCCAGTTCAGGGCTCGAGCGGCCTCCAGCACGCGTTCTCGAACACTCTCGGATACTTTTTCCGGCTCGTTGAAGGCGCGTGAAACCGTTGCCGTCGAAACGCCCGCCCTTCGGGCCACTTCCTCGAGTTTCACACGGCCGCTGCTGCCGCGCGCGCGGCGCGCGCCCAATTTCTGCGAGCTTCCAATCGGTTCGTTCATCTGTGCCCCTTCGCCATCCTTCTTATGGCTGCGGAAATTCCCGATGAAAAGTCATTTCGCATGCTTGACATGCAAACATGCTTTCTACATGTAAGCGCTTACATTTCGTGAGCGTGGAAGAGCGCTCGATAAAACAGCAGGCCTTGAACCGGGCCGATGGGATGGAGAATCGATTGAGCAAGACTGACAACACGACCGGCCCGACCCGAGGGCAGAAGACCGATCCGGCAGTCCTCGCCCGCGCGGTGTCGCGCGCAAAATGGCGTATCCTGCCGTTCCTGATCCTGATGTACATGCTGGCCTATCTCGACCGCGTGAATATCGGTTTCGCCAAGCAGTCCTATCAGGCGACGACTGGCGTGACCGAAGCCGCCTTTGCCTTTGGTGCCGGCGTTTTCTTTCTGACCTATGCCCTGTTCGAGCTGCCCAGCAACCTCATGCTGCACCGGGTCGGCGCCCGCAAATGGCTCGCCCGCATCATGGTCACCTGGGGCCTGATTTCCGCCCTGATGATGTTTGCTTACAATGATATGACCTTCTCGCTGATCCGCGTGGTGCTCGGCGCGGCCGAAGCTGGCCTTTTCCCCGGCGCGATCATGTATCTGACGCTGTGGTTCCCGCGCGCGGCGCGCGGCAAGATCCTGGCGATCTTCTATTTCGGTTCGCCATTGGCGCTGATCTTCGGCGGCCCGATCTCCGGAATGTTTCTCGATCTCGATGGATTGTTTGGCCTGCATGGCTGGCAGCTGATGTTCCTGATCGAAGGCGGTATCACCGTTCTGGTCGGGATCTGGGCTTATTTCTATCTGACCGACAGCCCGCAGGAAGCCAAGTGGATGCCGGCGGACGAGCGGCAGGCGCTGGCCACGACGCTTGCGGCCGAACAGGCCGAGAAGGCGCGAACCGGCGAGGTGAAATTCGGCAAGGCGATCCGCAATCCAAGGCTCTTCTATTTTGCCGCGATCTATTTCCTCATCCAGATCACTGGTCTGGGCGTGGCCTTCTACCTGCCGACGCAGGTTGCCGCCCTGCTTGGCGTCAAGGTCGGCCTGCTCGTCGGCTTTGTCTCGGCCATTCCGTGGATCGGCGCACTGATTGCGGGCTTCTTCTATCCGGACTGGGCCGTTCGCAGCGGCCGGCGCCACATATGCTTCCTGTTTTCGCTGGCGGCCATCGGTCTCGGTCTCATCGCTTCCGCCCATGCGAGCCCGGCGCTGGCGATCGTCTCCCTGTGCTTCGTCACCATGGGCATCATGACGGCGCAGCCGATCTTCTGGACCTTCCCGACACAATATCTCGGCGGTGCGGCGGCGGCCGGCGGTTTTGCGGTGATCAACTCGCTTGGCGCGCTCGGTGGTTTCGTCGCTCCCAACGTCCGGGCTATGGCCGTCAGCTGGTCCGGTTTCGAGCAGTATGGGATATACGCCATCGCCTCGGCGGCATTCCTTGCCTTCATCCTCGTCCTCTTCATTACCAAGGTCGGGGGAAAACAATTGCAAAATACGGTTTCAACCACCGCCGTCCGGACCTGATCCGGCGGCACCCCCTCTGATATCGGTAAGATACGACATGACAAAAGCACGGAAAATTCTCGTCAACACCGAGCAGTTCAAGAACGGCGATGCGCTGTTCGAACCGCTGATTGCCGCCGGCTATAGCGTGGAGGTCAATGAGACCTTCCTCCTGCCGAGTGAAGCCGAGTTGATCGCAAACCTGAAGGACGGCGTCGTCGCCACCATTGCCGGCGGCGAGCCCTACACGGCGCGGGTGTTGGAAACCGCGCCTGATCTGAAGATCGTCGCTCGCTGGGGTGTCGGCTACGACAAGGTCGACGTCGCCGCCGCCACCAAGGCCGGTATTCCCGTGGCCATGGCCTTCGGTGCCAATCACGAGAGCGTCGCCGAATATGCCTATGCCATGGCGCTGGCACTTGCCTGTCGCATCGGCCCGCGCGATGCGATGGTCAAGAGCGGCAAATGGTTCTTCGACGGTTTCCATCCGGGTCTCTGGGGCCGCACGGCCGGCATCGTTGGTCTCGGCCGCATCGGTGGCGCCATGGCGCGCCGTTGCGTCGCCGGCGGCATGACGGTTCTCGTCTACGATCCCTTCGCATCCGACGAGCAGCTTGCGACCCTCGGCGCGCAGCGTGCCGAACTGAACGAGCTTTTCTCGAGAGCCGACCTGATTTCGGTTCACGCGCCTTCGACGCCGGAGACGCGCCATCTGGTCAATGCCGAACGCCTGGCTTTGGTCAAGCCGACTGCCATCCTCGTCAACACGTCGCGCGGGCCATTGATCGACGAAACCGCCCTGGTCGCGGCCCTCGATGCCGGTCGTATCGGCGGTGTCGGCCTCGACGTCTTCGAGATCGAGCCGCTTCCTGAAGCGTCGAAGCTGCGCAGCTTCGACAGTGTGCTGCTCTCTCCGCATGTTTCCGGCATGGATCGCATGGCAGAACGTCTTGTCACGGAGCGCTGCGTCAGCAATATCCTCGAATATCTTGGCGGCCGCCCGCAGGCGATCGTCCCCTATGTCGTTAATCCGCAAGTACTGGCAGGCTGACACAATGCTCAAGAAGATCGAAGGTATCGTTCCCGTCATGATCACGCCGTTCACCGAGAGCGGCAAGATCGATTATCCCGGCGTGGCCAGATTGGTGGAATGGTACATCGCCAACGGCTCCGATGCGCTCTTTGCCGTCTGCCAGTCCAGCGAGATGCAGTTTCTCAGCCTCGAAGAGCGTGTCGAGCTTGCGGCTTTCGTCAAGACGGCGACGGCCGGCCGCGTGCCGGTCATCGCATCTGGCCATGTCAGCGAGAGCCTGGAAGACCAGCTTGCCGAGCTGAGCGCGATCGCCGCCACAGGCGTTGACGGCATGGTGCTCGTCACCAACCGTCTCGACGCCAAGCAAGAGGGCGGCACGAAGTTCATCGATGATCTCAGCTGGCTCCTCGAGCGCCTGCCGAAGGATCTGACGCTTGGTCTCTACGAGTGCCCGGCGCCCTATCGTCGCCTGCTGAGCGATGACGAGCTGTTGTTCTGCGCCCGCAGCGGCCGCTTCGCCATCCTGAAGGACGTGTCCTGCGATCTCGAAACGGTCAAGCGCCGTGTCGCGCTGACCAAGGATACGCCGCTTGCCATCGTCAACGCCAATGCGGCCATCGCCTATGATGCCATGAAGGCGGGATCGCGTGGCTTCACTGGCGTCTTCACCAACTTCCATCCGGATCTCTACAAGTGGATGTTGACGAAGAGCGCCTCCAATCGAGCGCTGGCGGATGAGCTCTCCGTCTATCTCGCACTGTCCGCCATGGCCGAGCCGATGGGATATCCGAAGCTGGCGAAGCTCTATCATCAGCGCCTCGGCACATTCTCCTGTGCCGACAGCCGCGTGATCAACTTCGATATCCGGGAGCGGTTTTGGGCGCTCGACGCGCTGATGGACAAGATCGTCGAAGGTACGGACCATTTCCGTCGTCGGATTGCAGCCGGTTAAAGACCTGAGCGATGAGCTGACTGAAGAGGCTCCTGGCGGGCCATGACCTGCCGGGAGCTGTTTGGGCCTTTAGTCGCCATTACCATTCATGCCTCGAAATAGGCCGGGTGGTCGATATCGGCGATCAGCCCGGGCTGTGTCGGCTCCCAGCCCAGCAATTGGTGGGTTCGCGCGCTCGAGGCCGGGACGTCCATCCCAATGAAATGTCCGATCCAGCCGAAATGATCTAGCGCTTCCGCAGAGGTCTTGCTGACGACGGGCACGTTCAGGCGGCGCCCGATTACCTCGGCGATGTCCTTGAACGGTACGCCCTCTTCGGCGATTGCATGATAGGGGCCGTCTGCGGCGCCGCGTTCAAGCGCAAGCCAATAGACGCGGGCGGCATCCAGCCGGTGCACACCCGGCCAGCGGTTCAGCCCGTCGCCAATATAGGCCGAAACGCCTTTCTCTCTGGCCGTGCGGATCAGCATCGGTACAAAACCATGATCGCCGTGACCATGAACCGATGGCGGGAGACGCACAACCGCGGTGCGAAGCCCGCGCAATGCCAGGGCGGCGGCGGTTGCTTCCGAGGCGCGGGGATAGGTGTCGGATGGCTGAACAGCCGGGTCGCTTTCGACCGCCGTGCGGCCCGGCGCCACCAATGCCGTTCCCGAGGTGACGATTAACGGACGGTCCGTCCCCTCGAGTGCTGCGCCAAGCGCTTCGATGGCACGCCGGTCCAGCTCGCAATTTGCGGCGAATTTTGAAAAATCATGGTTGAAGGCGGTATGGACGACGCCGTCGGCGGCGGCCGCACCACTGCGAAGGCTCTCCAGATCCTCGAGCGAACCATGATGGACCTCGGCGCCTGCAGCGGCGAGAGCTGTCGCTCCCGTCTCCGAGCGGGTTAGGCCGAGCACCTCATGCGGGGCGGCAAGCAGCTCCTTGACGACAGCAAAGCCGACCCATCCGGTAGCGCCGGTGACAAAAACACGCATGATGATTTCTCCTGATTTTGGTCGATGACCGCGTTAGCAGCCAGCACGAGACAAGCTAGGAGATTGAAGGAGAACGATCTATGCTATAAAGTTCGCATTATATTCGCGATCGTTCGGAAAAATCATGGATCCGCTCTCAGACGTTCTGTCGCTCCTCAAGCCGCGCAGCTATATGTTCGGCGGCTTCGAGGCGGGTGGCGACTGGTCGATCCGGTTCGGCCAGCATGAAGGCATCAAATGCTATGCCGTGGTTTCCGGTGAGAGCTGGCTCTCGGTGGAAGGCGTTCCCGACGCGGTGCGCCTGAAGACGGGAGACTGTTTCGTTCTGCCGCGCGGACGGCCTTTTCGCGTCACCAGCGATCTGGCTTTGGCGCCCGTCGATTATCGCACCTTGTTCCCGACCAGACCGAACGGCAGCATTGCCAAGCTGAACGGTGGCAGTGACTTCTCCATTGTCGGTGGGCATTTTACGCTTGCTGGCGGGCATGTCGATGTCCTCCTGGCCATGTTGCCGCCGATCGTCCATATCCGGAGAGAGGAAGATAGGGAGTCCTTGCGCTGGTGCATGGAACGGATGCGGCAGGAGTTGCGCGAGCCGCAGCCGGGCGGCTTCCTGATCGCGCAACAGCTCGCCTATACGATGCTGGTGCAGGCGCTGCGGCTGCATCTGGCGGAGGGAGTGACGGGTGGCGTCGGCTGGCTCTTTGCGCTGGCGGACCGGCAGATGGCGGCGGCGATCACGGCGATGCACGAAGACCCGGCGCATCGCTGGACACTGGCGTCACTGGCCGAGCGCGCCGGCATGTCGCGAACGACCTTTACCCTGAAGTTCAAGGAAACGGTCGGGACCTCGCCGATGGACTATCTGACACGCTGGCGGATGATGGTGGCCGGCGAAAGGCTGACGCATTCCAGCGATTCTATCTCTGTCATCGCGCTCTCGCTCGGTTATGAATCCGAGAGTGCCTTCAGCACTGCTTTCAAGCGGATGATGGGCTGCTCGCCGCGCCAATATGGCCGTGGCGCAGATCCTGCGGCCTCCTTGCATGATCGAAGCGAGACCGTCGGTGCCGATCGTCTTGAAGCCATGGCGAGCTAGACGAGCTAAAGTGTCAGCTTGTAGCCGATATGGCTGCCGATGAATCCCAACTTTTCGTAGAAGCGATGGGCATCCGGCCGTTCCTTGTCCGTCGTCAACTGGACGAGATCGCAGCCTTTGGCCTTGCATTGAACGATGGCCCAGTCGAACATCTGCTGCCCAACGCCGGATCCCCGGTGTGCCGCCGAGACCCTCACTCCCTCGATCTGCCCACGCCAGGCGCCTTTGCGCGCCAATCCGGGGATGAAGGTGAGCTGGAGAGTGCCGATCACTTCCTCATGCAAGGTAGCGACTACCTGAAGCTGATTGGGATCAGCGAGAATAGCCTGGAAGGCTTCAATATAGAGCGGGTTCGGCGGCGAGCTGGGATCCTCCCGTTGCTGCCCCAGGACGTCATCGGAAAGGAGGGCAATGATCGCCGGAAGATCGGCAGCTTGCGCACTGCGAAAAACAAGGTCTGTCATCGAGATCATCTCCACAGGGGGATGGTCGCAGATATCATATCTTGAGCGCGTCGCGCCAATATTGGGCGCCGGATAACTCGATTCACAGGCTGGCCGGTGTCGTGATCGCGCAGGCTGCCATCTGCCACCTTTAGACGATCATGATCACCCTGATATCGTTGACGTTGGTGAGCGTCGGGCCGGTTTTGACGAGATCGCCAAGTGCTGAAAAATAACAATAGCTGTCATGGGCGGCGAGATAGGCGCGCGCATCCAGGCCAAGCAGCCGGGCACGGGCGAGCGTATCGGGTGTTACGATCGCGCCGGCGGCGTCCTCGGTGCCGTCAATGCCGTCGCTGTCGCCGGCGATCGCATATATGCCGTTCTCGCCGGCCAGCCCGACCGCAAGACCGAGCAGGAATTCCGTATTGCGTCCACCGGCGCCGGCCGGCCCCCTGCCGATCGACACCGTCGTCTCTCCGCCCGAAAGCAGCACCGCCGGAGCCTGGATCGGGAGCCCCTTTGTTTTCGCGGAACGGGCAATCCCGGCCATGACGATACCGGCCTCCCTAGCTTCGCCTTCTATGGCGTCGCCGAGGATGAGCAGGGTAAGCCCGTTTCGCTTGGCTTCTTCAGCGGCGGCAGCAAGAGCAAGGGAGGGGGCTGCAATGATCGTCACCTCGCCCGACAATGCCTCGGGTTTCGGCGTCTCCTCCCCAGCCTCGATCACCGCGCGCGCCGCTGGCGGCAGATCGAGATCATAGCGGCGGATGATGTCGCGGACATCGGCCATGGTGCTGGCATCGCCAATCGTCGGGCCAGAGGCGATGGCGGCGGGATCGTCGCCCGGCACGTCGGAAATCACCAGCGTCACGAGGCGGGCAGGCTGCGCGGCCTGCGCCAACCGTCCGCCCTTGATGGCGGACAGATGCTTTCGCACGGCATTCATTTCGCCGATGGTCGCGCCGCTCGCGAGCAAGGCACGATTGACGGCCTGCTTGTCGGCAAGCGTCATGTTGCCGGCTGGCGCAACCATGAGTGCCGAGCCGCCGCCGGAGATCAGCGCGACCACAAGGTCATCCGGCGTCAGGCCTCCGACCGCCGTGAGAATGTCGCGGGCGGCCGTCTCGCTCATAGCGTCCGGCACCGGATGCGATGCCTCCAGGATGCGGATGCGCCCGGCCGGAACGGCATGGCCGTAACGGGTGACGACGACGCCCGAGACATCGACGTCTGGCCAGGCGGCATCAAGCGCCGCCGCCATGGCGGCGGACGCTTTCCCTGCTCCCACGACCACGCAGCGCCCCCTGGGCTTTCCCGGCAGGTGCCGCAACACCGCAGCTGCGGGATCGGCGCTTGCTACGGCGGCATCGAAGAGGCGGCGCAGGACCGCGCGGCTCTCTGCATCTGTCCAGTGCATGTCTCTGGCCGCTAGACGTTCGAGGAGTAGATCGCGTCCACGACAGCGTCGGTGACATCCTTGGTGGTCGCCGTCCCGCCGACATCAGGGGTCAGTATGCCCGCGCCGGTGACACGCTCGACGGCGCGCATCAGTCGGGCGGAGGCGTCCTGCTCGCCGAGATGATCGAGCATCTGCGCGGCGGTCCAGAAGGTCGCGACCGGATTGGCGATGCCCTTGCCGGTGATATCGAAAGCAGAGCCATGGATCGGTTCGAACATGGAGGGGAAACGGCGCTCCGGATCGATATTGGCCGTCGGCGCGACGCCGAGCGATCCGGCCAGCGCGCCGGCGAGATCCGACAGGATGTCGGCATGCAGGTTGGTGGCGACGATGGTGTCGAGGCTCTGCGGCTTCAGCGTCATGCGAACGGTCATGGCGTCGACCAGCATCTTGTCCCAGGTGACGTCGGGGAATTCCTCGGCCACCTCGGCGGCAATCTCGTCCCACATGACCATGCCATGCCGCTGGGCATTGGATTTGGTGACGACGGTCAGGAACTTGCGCGGGCGCGATTGGGCGAGCTTGAAGGCATAGCGCATGATCCGCGTGACGCCGACGCGGGTGAAGATGGCGACCTCGGTGCCGACCTCTTCGGGCAGGCCGCGGTGCGCGCGGCCGCCATGGCCGGAATATTCGCCTTCGGAATTCTCCCGCACGATGACCCAATCGAGATCGCCGGGTCCGCAATTGCGCAGCGGCGGCGTTATGCCGGGCAGGATCTTTGTCGGGCGGACGTTGGCATATTGGTCGAAGCCCTGGCAGATCGGCAGGCGCAAGCCCCAGAGCGTGATGTGATCGGGCACATCGGGCGCCCCGACGGCACCGAAATAGATGGCGTCGAATTTCTTCAGCTGGGAAAGGCCGTCCGCTGGCATCATCACGCCATGCTTCTTGTAATAGTCGGAGCCCCAGTCGAAGTTTTCGACGTTGAACTTTATATCTCCGAGCCGTTTTTCAAGGCTGGCGAGAACCGTGGTGCCGGCGGCGATGACTTCCGGTCCGATACCGTCGGCGGGGATGGTTGCAATTGCATATTCGCGCATTTTTCTCTCCGTAAATGTAAGGGTTAGGACTGCTGGCCTGCAGCCTGGATTGCCGATGCCTTGGCGGCGGCGCGGGACAGGATGAGCGTCAGTGCCGCCGACAAAACCAGAAGGCTCGCGACAAAGCAGAGCCCGCCGGCAAAGCCACCGGTCAGATCCTTGATCCAGCCGATCATCGAGGGGCCGACGAAGCCGCCGAGATTGCCGATGGAATTGATGGTGGCGATGCCCGCCGCCGCAGCCGGCCCGGACAGGAACAGTGTTGGCATGCTCCACAGCGGCGGCTTCGAGCAGCTGATGCCGATATTGACGAGGGTGAGTGCTACGAGGACAGCAAGCACGCCGGTCGCCCCGGCGGCAAAGGCAAGTCCCGCTGCCGCCAGCAGGCAGGCGAGCACGACATGCCATGTGCGTTCGCCGGTCCTGTCGGAATGACGCGCCCAGAGGACCATAGCGACGACCGCAAAGGTCGCGGGAATGGCGTTCAGGAAGCCGACCTCGAGCGAGGAAAGGCCGAACTCCTTGATGATCTGCGGCGCCCAGATGCCGAGCGAATAGAGACCCGCCGACGTGCCGAAATAGACCAGGGCAAGTGCAAGGACGCGTACATCGACGAGACCTGCCCAAATGCTGTGGCTTGTCTTGACGCCTCTGGTCTTCTGTTCGTCTTCCATGGTCTTCACCAGCCAGTTGCGCTCCTCGTCGGACAACCATTTCGCCTTGGCCGGGCGGTCGGTCAGATAGAACAATACAACGACGCCGAAGAGGAGGGCCGGCGCCGCCTCGATCAGGAACATCCACTGCCAGCCGGCCAGACCCATCAACCCGTGCATCTGCATCAGCGCGCCGGAGATCGGCGAGCCGAGCACCGTCGAAAGCGGCGCCGCGGCCATGAACAGCGCCGTGACGGCGGCACGGCGGCGGGCCGGGAACCAGAAGCTCAGATAGAGGATGATGCCCGGAAAGAAACCGGCTTCTGCGACACCGAGCAGGAAACGCAGGACATAGAAGCTGGTCGCTCCCTGGACGAAGGCCATCAGGCCCGAAACGATGCCCCAGGTGATCATCACCCGGGCGATCCAGATACGGGCGCCGACCTTGTTGAGGATGAGATTGGAGGGCACTTCGAACAGGAAGTAGCCGAGAAAGAAGATGCCGGCGCCGAAGCCGAAGACGGTCGACGAGAAACCGAGATCCTTGTTCATCTCCAGCGCCGCAAAGCCGATGTTCACGCGATCGAGGAACGCGATGAGGTAGAGCAGCATGATGAAGGGAACGATGCGAATTGTAATCTTGCGCAGAACGCGCGTTTCCAGCTCATTGGCCATGGCCATTCCTCCCAGAATGATGACGTTGGCGCACCTCCTGCGCCGTCACCCAACGATGTTGGAGAAACTGCCCGTGGACAATGAAACAGAAATTATATAAATTATTGATATAATATGAGGGCAAATCTTTGGAATTGCAGCAGTTACGCTGTTTCGTGGCGGTAGCGCAGGAACTGCATTTCGGACGCGCGGCGCGTACGCTCAGCATCCTGCCGGCCTCGCTCGGGCGGCAGATCCGGCTGCTCGAGGATTTTCTCGGCACGCGCCTCATGGAGCGAACGACCCGCAACGTCATGCTCACGCGGGACGGAACGGAGCTCTTGAAGGAGGCGAAGCAGGTTCTTGCGCAGGCCGACGCGATGACCGAGCGTTTCCGTCATCGCCGGCATGTTCCGCGCACGGGGATCAGGATCGGCGCGATCGACAGCGCGGCGGCCGGGCTTATCCCTCAGCTCCTTCATGATCTGAAGCTGGAATACCCCGAAATCTCCGTGCAGATTTCGGAGGAAAAGACCGTTCGCCTGCTCCCGAAGCTGATATCGGGCCGGCTCGACCTCGTATTCATCAGGCCTCCCGAAATCGTGGACCGGAAGATAAAGCTGCTTCGGCTTTTCAACGAAACGGCCGTTGTCGCGATCTCCGACCGCCATCGGCTTGCCGGTCGCAAGAGCATTGCTGTCGAGGAACTGGAGGATGAGCCGCTCATCGTCCCTGATCGCCGCTCGAGGCCGCATAGCCATGACATGACGATCAAGCTGTTCACCGAGGCTGGATTGACGGTCAGGATCGCGCAGATGGCCGACGAGAAGCAGACGATCGTCAACCTAGTCGCTGCCGAAATCGGCCTGGCAATTGTTCCCCAATGGACATCGCGGCTTGCGGTCTCCGGTGTGCGTTACATTCCGCTTCGCCCCGGTCGGGAGCGGACGACGGGGCAGCTTCCCCTCTATGCGGCCTGGCTGAAGGGGGTGCGCGATCCCCTGCGCGATAGCCTGGTCGGCATTCTTATGAAGCATCTGGCGGTCTATTCGGAAAACGCCTGATAGGGGCATGCATCGTCTCGTGCCCTTCATAATGCTTGATCGCGTTCAATCCTGTTCTCTTCCCCGATTGAAGACGTTGCAAGCCGGTCCGACATGGGGTAGTCAAAACATGATAATAAAACTCAAGAAATTTGAGGGGCAAAGCGCGAGGACCGCAGGCTTCAGGCGGATGCGGCGGGCGCAGGACCCGATATGAGCTGTTGGATCGCCAGGATCAGGACTTGGACATGTGATGACCGATATGTTGCATTCCCTTCACGCAGGCGAGGAAAAACGGCTTCATCGTTTTTTCCATCGACGGCTGAAGAACAGGGATGATGTCGCGGATGCGACGCAGGAGACATTCCTGCGGATGCTGGAAGCCTCGCACGCGACACTCATCGAGAATCCGCAGGCCTATCTTTTCCAGGTGGCACGGTCGGTCGCGCGCGTCATCCTGATCCGGCAGACCAGGGAGCAGGCGATGTTTGCCCCCGACGATGCCGGTATGGAGGAGCCCGACGAATTTCCGCTGCCGGACCGGATCGTCAATGCCCGGCAATGCTTGCTGATCATGGCAAAGGCGATCGAGGCGCTGCCGACGCGCTGCCAGCAGGTCTTCATTCTCAGCCGCCTGCGCGGACTTTCCAATGGGGAAATCGCCGCCGAACTCGGCATATCCCGCAACATGGTCGAGAAGCATATCATCAAGGCGCTACTGCATTGCCGGAAGGTCCGCGCCGAAATATTTTTCTGAACCGACGTCAGGAGATGGACATCGTTTTGGCTCTTAGGAAGAGAGCCCGAACTGATGCACGCTTTTGTTGAGCCAAAGACAGGCCGATGGAACCATGAGCCGCAGTTACGACAACGAGATCGACGACCGGTTAGCGGAAGCCGCAGCCGGCTGGGTCGCGCGGCTGCAATCCGCCGATGCAACGGATCGGGACAGGGCCGATTTCCAGTGTTGGTTGCGGGCTCACCCTTCTCATATTGTTGCCTATGACGAGATGAGCGCGCTGTGGGGCAGCCTCAAGGATGCACCGGTTTCTCTCGAGAGCTTGAAAGCGCGGCGCTCATCCGCGGCGAGGGCGGTCGGGTTGGCGGTGATGCTTAGCGTGATCGCGGCCTCATCCTATACGATCCGGCAGCTGGGCCTGATCGATCGCTGGCGTGCCGACTATTATACGGATGTCGGAGAGGTTCGATCGGTCGTGCTGGAGGACGGCACGCAGGTGGATCTCGATACCGATACGGCGATCGCCGTGCGCTATTCGGCTGGAGAGCGACATGTCCAGCTGCTGCGCGGCCAGGCATTTTTCGATGTCACCAAGAATCCGGCGCGACCGTTTATCGTCGACGAAGGCCAACTGAGCGCGATTGCACTCGGTACGCATTATTCCGTCCAGGCCCCGACCGGCTCGTTGCCTCAAATGGTCCAGGTGGAGGAAGGCGTGGTCGAGGTCAAGGCAGGCGGCAACGACACGATCCTCAGGGCGGGTGACGCGATTACCGTCGATGCTTCCGGCAAGGCGACGCTTGCAAAGGCGGATGTGGCGAACGAAACCGCCTGGCGACAGGGGAAACTGGTGTTCTCCGCGACGCCGCTAAGCAAGGTGGCGGAAACGCTCGCTCGCTATCGTCGCGGACGCGTCGTCGTTCTCGATGCGCAGGCGGCGGACCGGAAGGTCTCCGGTGTCTTCGACCTGTCCAATACCGATGAAGCTCTTGCCATCGTAGAAAGCAATCTACCGGTATCCGTGACCCGGGTCACGGACGCGCTGGTGTTCATCCGTTCGAAATAGTCGAGATTTTTTCAAACACGACGTCAGGAGGTCCCGGCCGTTTTCACTCTTTGTAAAGGAATGGCGCGTCCGGGCGGCGCGTCGTTGCTGAGGCGTAGGGATGATCAAGGGGGCCTGTGTGGCATCGATGAATTGGAAAGTGAGACGTGGCGCGTTCGCGGCAACGGTTTTTGCGGGCATTTCGGCATTTGCGGGCGCCGGCCTGGCGCAGACAGCCAATAAACCCGAGGCGAATGCCGGACAGGCGACGGTCAACGTCTCCATACCGGCAGGGCCGCTGGAAGGCGCCATTCTGGCCTTCGGGCGTCAGGCGAATATCCGGCTGCTCTATCCCACCGCGCTCACCGCTGGAAAGACCACGCGCGGGGTGAGCGGAAATCTCCCGGCCAAGGCTGCGGTCACGCAATTGCTCGCGGGTTCGGGACTTGTCTACAGCTTCACCGGCCCGAACACCGTCCGCATCTACGACCGAGCCGACCAATCGGCTCAGGCGGGAGGTGTGGCGGCGGATGGATCGACCGTGCTCGAGCCGCTGGTCATTCAGGGCCAGGACCAGGGCGTCAAAGGTGTTCTCGAGACGGAGGGCTATGTCGGAAAATCCGGCCGCACGGCGACCAAGACCGACACGCCGATCGCTGAAACACCGCAATCCATTTCCACGGTCTCGCAGAAGCAGTTGCAGGACCTGCGGCCACAGAACCTCTCCGAGGCGCTGAACTATACGCCCGGCGCGCGTCTGGGCCAGTATGGCGCTGAGCCGCGATATGATGCGTTCAAGGTCCGCGGCATCGATCTGACCTATACCGGCATTTTCCGCGACGGGCTGCGCCAGATCGCCAGCCCCAACGGCCTGTTCCGGCTGGAACCTTACGGCGTGGAAGCCATTGCCACGCTGCGCGGCCCTTCGGCCTCCGTCTATGGCGCCAGCAGCTCCGGCGGCATCGTCGACATCATTTCCAAGCGGCCGACGGAAGAAAAGCTGCGCGAGATCGAGGTCCAGTACGGCTCCTATGGCCGGCTTCAATCCGCCTTCGACTTCTCTGGCCCGGTCACCGACGACAATACGCTGCTCTACCGTGTAACGGGCCTGGTGCGCGACGGGCGCAACCAGATCTCGGCGATCAAGGATGATCGGCAGTATATCGCGCCGGCTCTCACATGGCAGCCCGACGGAGACACCAAGCTGACGCTGCTCGGCGAATACATGAACTCCACGACCGGCGGGACCTGGGGTTACATCAACAAATACGGGCCTGCCGGCACATCGGTCGGCGCGACGTCTGTCTATGGCGGCGACGCCCGCTTCAACGATTTCAAGCAGAAGCAATGGCGGATCGGCTATGAACTGGAACAGGCGCTGAGCGATTCCGTCACGCTCTATCACAAGCTGCGCTATTCCGACATTTCCGCCAGGCAGGAGTGGGTCTTCGCCGACTATCCCGGCATCGTCCGCGAGGACAATAGTGGACTTGCGACCGACACCTATCTCAAGACCGATTTCGACACCGGGCCGGCAAAGCATCAGCTGATCACCGGCATCGACTACAGCTACATGAAATACACCTCGCGCCAGGGCAGCGGACCGGACCTGTTCACCGACAGCTACTCCTACATGCCCGATATCAACTACAGCGAAACCCAGAAGCAGAATTCGCTCGGCCTCTATGTGCAAGATCAGATCGAATACGATGCCTGGCGCTTTACCGCCGGTCTTCGCCATGACTGGCACAAGAGCGATTACACGCCCGGCGGCACGAGTTATTCCCGCGACGATAGCGAAACGACGTTCCGCGTCGGCCTCGGCTACGTCACGCCATGGAACGTCATGCCCTATGTCAGCTATGGCACGTCCTACGTTGCCAATCCCGGCGTGATCCAGACCTTCAACAGCGTTGCGCAGCAGGCCGACCCCACGCTCGGCAAACAGATCGAAGTCGGCGTCAAATACCAGATTCCGGACCGCAACGTGGCCATCACCGCCGCGCTGTTCAATATCGATCAGGAGAACGCCACGGTTTACGAGACCTCTTCCGGTCTCAATCTCTTGCGGCAGCTCGATCTTAAATCCCGCGGTTTCGAACTTGAGGCGACGGCGTCGCTGGACAACGGCCTGAACCTGATCGCCGCCTATTCCTACAATGATGTGGAAATCACCAAGCTGACCTCGGAGACCAAGAGCAATACGCTCAATTCCTCGCCCTACCACATGTTCTCGCTATGGGCCGATTACGAGGTGCAGAGCGGCGCGCTGGAGGGGCTGGGTATCGGGGCCGGGCTTCGCTATGTCGGCTCGAGTTTCGGCGACAACGTTCACACGCCGGTTCTCGACAACAAGGCGCGCACCTTCGTCGATGCCTCGCTTCGCTACGACCTCGGCAAGATTAATCCGTCGTTCGAGAGCGTGCGGCTGCAGGTCAATGCGACGAACCTGCTGAACGAAGTCAAGCAGGTCTGCACCACGGGCTTTTGCTACTGGGATGAAGGCCGCAAGGTTGTCGCCAGCGTGCGGTATCGCTTCTGATGGCAACGGTTCCATCCGTTTCGCGCTCTCCGTCTCCGGCCGCGGTCTTCATCGCGGTCGGGGGCCTCTATATCGCCCAGAGCGTCATCGGCGGCGTGACCATGCTCGGCCTACCGGCGGTCTTGCGCGCACAGGGACTGCCGCTGGACCAGATCGGCCTGCTTTATCTCACCGTCATTCCATGGGCGCTGAAATTTCTCTGGTCGCCCTATGTCGAACGCTTCCGCCTGCCAGCGCGGGGGTGCAACCGGTCCCGGCTGATCGTATTTGCCGGCGGATTGCTGTGCGCCGCCGGCCTCGGTGCCATAGGCCTGACCGGCCCCTATCCGCTCGCGCCGGTGCTGTGCGTGCTTTTGCTGATGGCGCTGGTGGCATCCACGGTGGATATTGCCTGTGACGGCTATGCGGTCGAGACGCTTGCCAAGGAAGATCACGGCTGGGGAAATACCGCGCAGGTCGGCGGCTCCTATCTCGGCTCGGCGATCGGCGCGGGCCTGTTTCTCGTGCTGGTGGATAGCGTAGGCTGGAGCCATGCGGCCTTTGCCATGGCGTTCCTCGTCATCATCCTGGGCCTGCCGTTCGTATTCGGGCCGGCAACCCGCGGTACGATCGAGACGCGGCCGCATGCGCCATCGCTGCTTCTGGCTCTCAAGCGTCCCCAGGTACAGAAAGGCCTGATGATCGCCGCGATCTATGTCGCGGGCCAGAAATGGGGGCTCTCGATGCTCGGCCCCTTCCTGATCGATCGCGGTTTCGATCTGGCGACGATCGGCACCCTGAACGGGGCCGGTAGCATGATCGTCGGCTTTAGCGGCGCGCTTCTGGGCGGCCTGCTGGTACGGCTCTGGGGCGCCACCACCCTACTGATCCTTGCCATCCTGTTGCAGGCAGCGCTTCTCGCAAGTCTGGCGCTCTTCAGTCTCGACGACAGCCTGCCGAGGGCGTTGATCATGCCGGTCGCTATTGCCAGCTCGTCGGGGCTGATGTCTGTCGGCTTCGTTGCGCTCTATTCCCAGTTCATGGGCTGGTCGGATCCGAAGCAGGCCGGGGTCGATTTTACGCTTTTCCAGTGCGCCGATGGTCTGATCAGCATGGCCGGCGGCCTTGGCGCCGGCTGGATTGCCGAACATTTCGGCTACGCCGTCTTCTTCACCACGGCTGCCATCATCGCGATCCTTGCGGTGCCGGCTATCGGCCTGCTGATGCGCGGCGCCAACGGCAACGCGGTTGCGATAGTGCGACCTGCGGATGGCCTCTAGCAACAGAATTGGAGAACGAATTGCAAGCCAGCACCATCATCAGGAGCGACCGGGCAGGGGCGCTTGTCGCAGATTTCGCCGAGCGTTTCCGCGATGTTGCCAATGTCGAGGCCGAGGGTGGGAAAGCAACGCTCATTTCCCGCTATGGCCGCGCCGATCTCACGGCGAAGGGCGATGAAATTTCGATTGTCGTCGCAGCAAAGGACCAGATCGATCTTTGCTATATCAAGATGGTCGTGGCGGAATATTTCTCTTCGTCCGTCGATTCCGATGCGGTGCGATGGTCCTGCGATGGCGAAGCCGAGAGCAGCCTGCCGCCGTTTTTCCGCGAGATGAGGGTAGTTTCGGCTGAGAACGTGACGCCGCAGATGCGCCGGCTGCATTTGAGCGGGGTGGATCTGAACCGCTTCGCAGCCGATGGGCTGCATGTTCGTCTGCTGTTTCCCCCGAGAGGATCGACGCCGGTATGGCCGGCACTGGGCGCGGATGGAAGGATCGTCTGGCCAGGCGGAGAGGACAGGCTCGCGTCGCGTGTCTATACCATCCGCTCGCGGGATATCGAACGCGGCGAAATCGAGATCGATTTTGCCCTGCACGACCATGAAGACGGTGCCAGCCCCGGCGCCTCCTTTGCTGTGCATGCTCAGCCGGGCGATCTTGTCGGATTGTTTGCGCCGGCCGGCGGTGAAATCCCGAGGGCACGGTCGCTCGTTCTCTGCGGCGACGATACCGCCCTGCCGGCAATCGCGCGGATCTTGGAGGAGCTTCCGTCGTCCGTCCGCGCCAAATTGTTCATCGAGATTGACAATCCGGATTGCCGATACGAATTGCGCAGCGGCGAGAATATCGAGCTCAACTATCTCTACCGGCAAGGCCGGCCGGCGGGAACGACCGGTTTGTTGTCCGAGGCGCTGAGCCGCCTCGATGTCGATAGTCTGGGAGAGGATACGTATTTTTGGGCCGGTTGCGAGTTCGGCGACTTCGTCGAGCTGCGCAAGCTCGCGCGGCGGACCTGGAAGCTGCCGCGGGAGCGGCATCTTGTCGTTGCCTTCTGGCGACGGGGTTTTGCGGAAGGGGAAACGGCGAAGCAGGCCTGACCGGGGAGCGTCGCCATGCTCAGAGCTCTATCTCAGGAGTCCTGATGACGGCGCCTTACGCTACGCACGAAAAACCAGACGCAGACGACGATGATCGGCACGGAGATGCCCAGCGCGATCGAAAGCATCGGCTCCACGATATCGTGGCCTAATCCTTTTGCGGCGTAGTTGACGAGCCCAACGATGTAATAGGAGATTGCAGCCACCGAGAGGCTTTCGACTGTTTGCTGCAGCCGGAGCTGAAGTTTCACTCTTCGATCCATCGATGTCAGCAGCGCGGTGTTCTGCCGCGCAAGTCCCACATCCACCCAGGTCCTTAAGAGCTCCGTGGTTCTCGAAAGCTTGATCGACAAGCTTTCTTGGCGTTCCTCAACGGATTTGCAGGTCCGCATCGCCGGCGCGAGGCGACGCTCCAGGAAGGAGCCGAGGGTATCGCCCGTAATCGGCTCCTCCCCCAAAGTGGCGATCCGTTCACTCACGATGGAGTCATAGGCTGTGCTCGCTCCGAAACGATAGAGCGATTGAGCGGCGTTGGCCTGCAGTTCGGATGCAAGACGGGTGATCTCGGCGAGCATCTCATCCGCATTCTCCCATACCTGGCCCTTCATTCGTTGGGTAACGGCCCCGAGAGCTTCCTCGATCGCCCGTATTTCGGGTGACAATGATTGGGCGAGCGGCAGCGCCAGCATTGCCAGGGTGCGGTAGGTCTCGATATCAAGAAGACATTGGACCGTTGCGCCGCGGCCAAGATCGGTTAAGCCTCGATCTATCAGCAGCATGCGAGTGAGGCCATCGCCATCTTGGCGGAAGTCGGTGGCGACTTCGGCCAATCCGTCGCGAATCCGGCTGCGGCAGAGGCTGGCGTTGTCGAATGAGGTGAGCGCCGCTTCCGCCTGCGCACCCTCCGGCCATATCTCCAGCCGGATACCGGAAATGAAGCTTCCAGGAGCGCGAAAGCTGCCTCCGAAGGGGTGCAACGCGATCGCGGCCCAAGGGGCCGCCATGGCTGGTCCATCCCAAAACCAAGTCGAGAATTCGGTGTGGCGTTCCCAGCGCAAGGTTCCTTGGCCCCATTGCACGGTGCAATGCCTCGATGTTCGATCCGGCACGGACACACCCTGAGAGCGGGCCATGGTCTCGATGGCCTCATGATGACTTGTCTGGCCGGTCTCCATCAGGAATGCCAATTGGAGGATCACGCGCGGAGATGTTACGGCAACAAAAGGACGCGCATGTATTTCGCCGAGCGCCTGGGCGCGATGTTCTGCTGGCGGGAACGATAGAGAGGCGGGGGATTGCGCCTTGCCCGCGGCCTTTTGCTCTTCCACCATCTATCTGCGCCCTCCGACCTTATCGATCCACCAAGTCACCAGGGGTTTCGCAATCCCTACCCGCATCCCCTCCAGCTCAAAGAGAGATACATGTTCGATGGGCATATATTCACCTTTCTTTTCGACGGTTGAGTCTGGTCGAGAGCGGCGCTGTTTTAACAAGGGGAACTTTACATAAGAGGGGCAAGGCGGGCCACAGGCATTCGGTAATGTTTTTGGGGTGAGCCAACGTGTCTCGTTATGTGATATAGTCTACTATTTTTGTAGACTACTTATGCATTCGATGCTTAAGTAGCGGTTGCCGGTCGTTCCAACCCGGCGCCTGTTTTCCCGTTCCGAGATGCTCCCATGACCCAATCGAACACTGCCGCCAACGACGTTCCCGCTCCGAAGGTCATCGACCGCATTGCGGGCTATGTCCCTGAACTCGTTGCGATCCGTCGCGACATTCATACGCATCCGGAGATCGGATTCGAGGAGGTGAGAACCTCCGGCATCGTTGCCGACAAGCTGGCATCCTGGGGCATCGAGGTTCATCGCGGTATCGGCAAGACCGGTGTCGTCGGGCGCTTGACCGGGCGGCATCCGGGCAATCGGTCGGTGGGGCTCAGAGCCGACATGGATGCGTTGCCGATGCCGGAAGAAACCGGCTTGCCCTATGCGTCCATCTATCCGAACCGCTTTCACGGCTGCGGCCACGATGCTCACACCGCCATTCTTCTCGGGACCGCGCGTTACCTTGCCGAGACCCGCGATTTCGCTGGCACCGTCACCTTCATCTTTCAGCCCGCCGAGGAAGGTCTGGGCGGGGCGCGCGCGATGATTGCCGACGGGCTGTTCGATCGCTTTCCCGTCGACGAGATCTATGGGCTCCACAATGCAACCTTTCTGGCGCCGGATCATCTGCATGTGACGGCTGGAACGGTGCTTGCAGGTGCCGACTTCTTCGATGTGACGTTCAAAGGCAAGGGCGCGCATGGGGCTCATCCGGATGTCGGGCGTGATCCGATCCCGGCAATCACCGAACTTGTCCAGGCGCTTCAGACCATCGTCAGCCGCAACGTCCCACCGACGGAGCCTGCCGTTCTGTCGGTTACCAAGATAGGGGCTGGCTCGGCCTATAACGTGATACCGGAGACGGCGAGTGTCGGCGGGACGATCCGCGCCTTTTCCGACGGGATCAGGGAGCTGATCCGCTCGCGGCTCACAACCATTGCCCGGAATGTCGCGGCTGCTCATGATCTGACCGCCGAGATCGACATCCGCGACATCTTTTCAGTCCTCACCAATCATGCGGAACATGTCGATATCGTCGCCGACATCGGCCGCGAGGTTCTGGGGCCGACACGGGTTTCCACGGCGCCGAAGCGGGCGATGGGCAGCGAGGATTTCGCGGACTTCCTGTTGCATGCACCCGGAGCCTTCTTCACGCTCGGCCATTCCGGCAGCGTTCCGGCACACAATCCCGGCTTCATCGTTGACGACGCCATCCTGCCGGTTGGCGCGACTTTGTTCGCCCGCCTCGTCGAAAGCAGGCTCAAGGCCGCCTGATTTCCACCTGATCGATCATCCCAGAACCAGAAGGAGCTCTTATGCAGCTGTCCAGACGTCAAACCCTTTTGCTGAGTGCGGCTCTCGGAGCCGGTGTCTTCCTGCCGGCATTGCCTGCCTGGAGCCAGTCGGCGGCAACTCCGAAAAAGGGTGGGACTCTGACGTCGATCGCCGTCGGCGAGCCGACGACGCTGGTGCCTCTGCTTGATTCCAACACCCGCACCCGTGCCATCTCGACCAAGATCCTGGAAGGCCTGGTCCGTTTCGACGAGAAATTCAATCCGCTGCCGGTTCTGGCAACCTCCTGGTCGGTATCGCCGGATGGCCTGCGCCATACCTTCAATCTGCGGCAAGGCGTGAAATGGCATGACGGCAAGGATTTCAGCGCAGCGGATGTCCGCTTCTCGCTGCTGGCCTTCAAGCGCGTCGGGCCACGCGGCCGCATCACCTTCGCCAATGTGCAGGATATCGAAACGCCGGATCCGCACACCGCGATCGTGGTTCTCTCGAAGCCGACACCGTTCCTGCTCCGTGCCCTGACCGGTGGCGAAACTCCGATCCTGGCTGCTCATACCTATCCCACCGACAATTATGCCGAGAGCCCGAACGGCGCGAGCCCGATCGGAACAGGGCCGTTCGTCTTCGAGGAATGGAAGCGCGGCAGCCATGTCACGCTGAAGAGAAATCCGAACTACTGGCAGCCGGATCTGCCCCATCTGGATGGCCTCGTGTCGCGTTTCGTTAGTGACGTCGCCGCAGCTTCGATCGCCATCGAGACCGGAGAGGCGCATCTGTCGACCGATATCTCACTGAATGATATCGAGCGGCTGAAGCAGAATCCGAAGCTCGCCGTGGATGTCTATACGGATGCCTACCTCAACAACGCACAGATCTTCGAATTCAACCTGGAAAATCCGATCCTCGCCAAAAGGGAGGTGCGGCATGCGCTGGCGCATGCAGTCGATCGGAATTTCATCAATGATACCGTGTTTCTCGGTGCCGCCAAGCCCGCAGCCTCCACCATACCGGCGGTATTTTCCGCGTATAATGACGAAGCTCCCTTTCACTATCCGTTCGACCTGAAGACGGCGGCGGATCTGCTGGATGCTGCCGGATACAAAAAGGGCGACGACGGCCAGCGTTTCAGCCTGCGTCTTGCGTTCCTCCCCGGCGAGACATTCCGGAAGACGTCGGAATATTTTCGTTCGTCCTTCGGCAAGCTTGGCATCAAGGTCGAGATTCTCGACGGTGACCTCGCCACCTATATCAAACGGGTCTACACGGAGCGTGGCTTCGATATCAATCTGAACGGTATCAGCCGCTTGTTCGACCCCACGACCGGCGTCCAGCGCCTCTATTGGTCCGATGGCATCAAGAATGTCGCTCCCTATGTCAATGCCGCCCACTACAACAATCCCGAGGTGGACAATCTCTTCAGGGCGGCGGCCGTCGAAGCGGATGACGCAAAGAGAGCAGGATACTTCAAGGAAATTCAGAAGATCACCGGCGCCGATTTGCCGAATTTCGCCGTCGTCGCCTTGCCGACCGTGGTGGCGCGTTCCGCGGCGGCGCATTCGCTGATCACGACGATCGACGTGACGTCGGGTGATTTCGCAAACGCTTGGCTGGAGACGTAAGGGCGGCAGAAGGAGCGGTGCCGCACCACACGTCATCTGGCTGCCTTGGACAGGAATTGCCCGAGGCCGGTGCAGGCTGAAGGTTCATTCCGCGTAGCAATCCAAATATAGCATAGTAATTCCATAAACAATATTGAATGAACTAGTAAGTGCGATACCCTCTGGATGCATTTCAGTTCGAGGCATCAGATGACAATCGCACGTAATTTGAAGACGTTGACGCTTTTGGGGTTGATCTCCTTCGCACTTCCCCAGGCTGCTTTCTCGGCCGAGGAGAACAAGCCGGTACAGGGTGGGACGCTGATCTATCTGGAACAGCAAGCCCACACCAACCTTTATCCGCCGGCTGGTGGCTTCTATCCGAACGGCGGGATTCTGAACCAGATCACCGACAAGCTGACCTACCAGAACCCCAAGACGCTGCAGGTCGAGCCGTGGATCGCCGAATCCTGGACCGTCAATGACAACGCGACGGAATATACCTTCAAGATCCGCAAAGGTGTCACCTTCTCGGATGGCACGCCGCTTGACGCCAGCGCCGTTGCCAAGAATTACGATACCTTCGGTCTTGGAAACAAGGAGCTGAAGCAGCCGGCCTCCGAGGTCATCAACAATTACGATCACAGCGAAGTCGTCGATCCCTACACCGTAAAATTCTACTTCAAGAAGTCATCGCCAGGCTTCCTACAGGGTACGTCGGTGATCGGCTCTGGCCTCATCTCCCCGAAGACGCTGGCGCTGCCTTTCGACCAGCTCGGCGACGCGACGAAAATCATCGGCTCCGGCCCCTTCGTCGTCGAGAGCGAGACGCTCGGCAAGCAGCTCGAACTCAAGGCCCGCGCGGACTACAATTGGGGTCCTGCGAAGCTCGAGCATCAGGGCAGGGCCTATCTCGACGGCATCAAATACATCATCACTGGCGAGGACAGCGTCCGCATCGGCGCGCTGCTGTCCGGACAGGCCGATTTCATCCGCCAGCTCCAGGCCTATGACGAAAAACAGGTGAGCGATCAGAATTTTGCGATCTATGCGGCCCCAACGCGGGGCGTGAACGACAGCGTCGCCTTCCGGCCGGACAATCCGCTTGTTGCCGATATCAAGGTCCGGCAGGCGCTTCTGCATGCAACGGATAACAAGGAGATCGTCGACACGCTGTTCTCGGCGAATTATCCGCAGGCAAAGTCAATCATTTCGTCCGCCGCCGCCGGTTATGCGGATCTGTCCTCGAAGCTCAGCTACGATCCGGCGCTTGCCGAAAAACTCCTCGACGAAGCCGGCTGGACCAAGGGGTCGGGCGGCGTGCGGCAGAAAGACGGCAAACCGCTGGCGCTTGCCGTATATGAATCCCTGCCGCAGCCGCAGAACAAGGCAGTGCTGCAACTCGTTGCGCAACAATGGGCGAAGATCGGCGTCAAGTTGCAGGTGCTTGCCGGCACCTCCGGCAGTCTGGTGACGGACAATGTTGATCCCGCAAAGACGCCGCTCGTCGTCGCTGAAGTCGGCCGCGCCGATCCCGACGTCATCAAGAGCCAGTTCTATCCGAAGAACCGCGACGCGCTGTTGCAGAAGGGTGGGCTCAATCCGAAAGCCATCTTCTTCGACGAGAAGCTGAACGGCATCCTTGAGACCGTCGCCTCCGAGACGGATAGCACTAAGCGGCTTGCGGCATCAAAAGCGGCACAGGAGTATCTGCTGGATCAGGCCTATGTCATTCCCTTCTTCGAGGAGCCGCAGGTCTTTGCCGGCGCACCCTATGTGAAGGGGATCGCTTTCGAGGCCGTCGGCCGGCCGGCGTTCTACAGCACATGGCTCGCCGAACATTGATGATGGCGCTCGGCCCGGCATTGCGTCGGGCCGACGTCTGTTGAAGACATGGTAATCGGCATGACGAAATACATATTATCGCGGATCGGACAGTCGCTGCTGGTTCTTTGGGCGGCGTTCACCATATCCTTCGTGCTGCTCCAGTCGATGCCGGGCGATGCGGTGCTCATCAAGTTCCAGAGTCCCGACTATGGGCTAAGCCCCGAACAGCTTGCCGATATCCGGGCCGCCTATGGCGCTGACGGGTCGGTCTTCCAGCAGTATTTCCATACGATCTGGAATTTTCTCACCGGCGATTTCGGCTATTCGTTGCAGGCTGGCGTCGCCGTGAGCACCCAGATCGCCGCCAACCTGCCGTCGACGCTGTTGCTTGCGGGCTTCGGTTTCCTGGTTGCGGCCATTCTCGCCGTGCTGATCGCGATCCTTTCCAATCTTTCCGGGTTTGCCTGGCTGCGCGGCGTCATCCAGTCGCTGCCATCGCTTTTTATTTCCGTGCCGACCTTCTGGCTCGGCATCATGTTCATCCAGATATTCTCGTTTCGGCTCCGCCTCGTCCCGGTGATCAATCCGGGTCCTTGGGAAGGGTTGGTCCTGCCGATCCTCACAGTGGCCGTTCCGATTTCCGCGCCGCTTGCGCAGATCTTGCTGAAGAACATCGACGAGGTCCTGACGCGTCCCTTCGTGCCGGTGGCGCGCGCCAAGGGTCTTTCGCATCGGCAGGTCCTCTGGCGGCATGTCGCCAAGAACACGCTCCTGCCGGTCCTTACCGTTGCGGGGCTGTTGTTCGGAGAACTGATCGCGGGCGCGGTCATCACCGAAACGGTCTTCGGGCTGAACGGCATCGGTGGGCTTACCAAGCATGCGGTGGATAGCCAGGATGTTGCCGTGCTGCAGGCGATCGTCGTCATCGCGGCGACAGCCTTCGTCACCATCAATCTCGTCGTCGATCTGCTTTATCCGATCCTCGATCCACGCCTCAAGGCGAAGCTGGGAGCGACGCGATGACGATCCTCGAAACTGTTGAACGTCGTCACGACATGAACGCTTCCGACCCGATCGACGAAGCGCCCATAAAGTCGCTCGTTGCAGGGGATGGGCGGAGCGCCAGGGCTCGCGGTGTCCCGCCGCGCTTTCAGCCGGGACTGATTCTCGCTTGCCTGGTGCTGGCTCTCGCCGTGCTATGGGCGCTGATACCTGCCGTTTTCACGGCTTACGATCCGGTCCAGGGACTGCCCGGGCAGCATCTGCGGCCGCCGAGTGCGGCGCATCTCCTCGGCACGGATTCACTCGGCCGCGACCTCTATGCCCGCATCGTTTATGGCTCCGTGCATTCGCTGTCAGGTGCGCTTGCCGCCGTCGGCATCGCGCTCATCGTCGGAACGACGCTGGGGGTTCTCGCCGGCGCGCTTGGCGGACGGCTGGAGACGGTCATTATGCGGTTGGTGGATGTCATGTTGTCGATACCGGACCTGCTGCTGTCGCTCAGCATCATCGTCCTGCTCGGTTTTGGCACGGTCAACGCAGCCATCGCCGTCGGCATCACTTTGATTGCGAAGTTCGCGCGGCTGGTTCGTTCGGAAGTCGTCACCGTGCGGCGTAGCGACTATGTCGAAGCCGCGTTCGGCAGCGGCGGCACTTTTTTCAAGGTGCTGTGGCGCCATATCCTGCCAAACTCGCTGACCTCGGTCATCGCCTTTGCCGCACTTCAAACCGGATGGGCGATTCTTCAGCTCTCGACGCTCGGCTTCCTCGGCTATGGCGCACCGCCGCCGACGCCGGAATGGGGTCTGCTGATCGCGGAGGGGCGCAATTACATCGCCACCGCCTGGTGGTTGACCACCGCCCCCGGTCTCGTCGTCGTGCTGGTCGTGATCTCCATCAACCGCATCAGCCGAGCAATCGGGAGTGTCAATCGATGACGATTTCCGCAACGAACACATCGGGTGAAACGGCAGTACCCGTTCTGGAAGTTTCCGGCGTGACGATCGCCTATCGTGACCGGAGCGGGACACGTCCCGCCGTTCATGACATCGATTTCAAGGTGAATGCCGGGGAAGTCGTGGCGCTGGTGGGCGAATCCGGCTCCGGCAAGAGCTCGACGGCCCAAGCGCTGATCGGCCTACTGCCCGAGGGCGGGATTTTGCAGCAGGGCACCATCCGGTTGAATGGCCAGGATATTGCCGACTGGCCGCAAAAGCGGCTGGATGGCATCCGTGGATCGGTCATCAGTATCGTTCCGCAGGATCCTGGCAATTCCCTCAATCCGGTGCGGACGATCGGCGATCAGGTGGCCGAAATCCTTGTCATTCACGGCAGGGCATCCGGGGCTGCCGCCTATGCGCAGGCGATCGAGCTTCTGGAGCGCGTCGGCCTCAGCCAGCCGCAGCTCCGCGCCAAGCAATATCCGCACGAGCTTTCCGGCGGCATGCGACAGCGGGTGCTGATCGCGATCGCCATTGCGCTCAAGCCCTCATTGATCATCGCCGACGAACCGACAAGCGCGCTTGATGTCACCGTTCAGAAGAACATTCTCGACCTCATTGATGACCTGCGTCGGGAGTATGGCACCGCGATCCTGCTGGTGACGCACGATCTCGGCGTCGCCGCCGACCGCTCGGACAGGCTTATCGTCTTGCAGCATGGCCGCATTCAGGAGCAGGGGCGCACCGCCGACATCGTGAGGAACCCGCAAAGCGCCTATACGCGCCGGTTGCTCTCGGATGCGCCGTCCCTGAATGCGCGGGTGCTGCGCGCCGCGCGCCCGAACAGTGCGACATCCAGGCCGGCTGACGACATCATCATCGTCGACGGGTTGGTTCAGGATTTCGGCTCCGGCGGCAAGGGGAGCAGCTTCAGGGCCGTGGACAATCTGTCCTTCCGCGTCCGGCGTGGAAGCACGCATGCGATCGTCGGTGAATCCGGTTCCGGCAAGACCACGGCCATACGGATCGTCTCCGCCTTTCAGCAGCCGACGGCAGGCAAGGTCTTCATCGACGGGCTCGACCTGTCGTCGCTGCGGGGCGAGACACTGCGGCTCTTCCGCAAGAAGATCCAGCTGGTCTACCAGAACCCCTTCAGCTCACTTGATCCGCGCCAGACGATTGCGAGGATCGTCGAGGAGCCGTTGTTGAATTTCGAGCGGCTGCCGCAAGCTGACCGGTTGGCAAGGGTAACAGCGACAATCGAAAAGGTCGGGCTTCCGGCCGATGTCCTGCAACGGCGTCCGCATGCGCTTTCGGGCGGACAGCGGCAACGCGTGGCGATTGCCCGCGCGCTGGTGCTCGATCCGGAAATCCTTGTGCTGGACGAGGCCGTCTCCGCGCTCGACGTTACGGTTCAGGCACAAATCCTGGCGCTTCTCGATGAGCTTCAGCGCGAGCTGGGCCTAACCTATCTGTTCGTCTCGCATGATCTCGCCGTGGTCAGGCAGATCTCCGACACGGTCTCGGTCCTGAACAATGGTAAGCTGGTCGAGGGTGGCCCCATCGAGGACGTCTTCGGCAATCCGCAGAGCGCCTATACCCGCGAGCTGATCGATGCCGTTCCGGGCAAGAAATATCCTCGTCTTATCGAGCCCGCTCCCAGCAATGCAGGATGATCCCATGAGCACGCCAGCATCACCGAAAAAACTGGGTTTCTTCAGCCGCGTCCTCGACCAGGTGGATGTAGCGAGCCGCTACAGGCTTGTCAGCGAGCAGATCATCCACGCCGAGGCGCAGGGTTTCGATAGCGCCTGGGTGGCACAGCATCATTTCAATGGCGAAGAGGGTGGCCTGCCGTCGCCGCTGGTTTTTCTGGCCGGGCTTGCCTCGCGGACGTCGCGCATCCGTCTCGGAACAGGCGTGATCACCTTGCCGATGGAAAATGCGGTGCGTGTCGCCGAGGATACCGCCGTGCTCGATATCCTGCTCGACGGACGGTTGGAGGTCGGTTTTGGTACCGGCGGCACGCCGCAGGCTTTCCTACCGTTCGGCCTTGGGAGCGCCGATCGCGGGCTGGTCTATGGCCAGCATCTGGCATTGGTGCGCGATGCATGGGCCGGCCAGGAACTTGCCGGCGGCAATCGCCTCTATCCCACGGCACCGCATCTGCGCGACCGGGTCTGGCAGGCGACATTCTCCGTCGGCGGCGGCGAGCGCGCCGGCCGTGCGGGTGACGGGCTGATGCTGTCGCGCACGCAGCCGCGACCACCCGAGGCGCCGGATACCGAGCTTTGGGATCTGCAAAACCCGATTATCGACACCTATCTCGCGGCATTGCCGGACGGACGTATCCCACGCATTCTTGGTTCCCGCAGCCTCTTCGTGGCCGACAGCCGGAAAGAGGCTCTGCATTTCGCCGAAATCGGCCTGAGGCGTATCGTCGAGCGCTTTACCGCGAGCGGCTTCACGATCCGTGGCGAGACCACGGCCGATCTGATCAAGGCCTTCGATGTGCATGTCGGCACGCCGGAGGATGTGATCGCATCGCTTCAGATCGACACCGCGCTTGCGCGGGTAACCGACCTCGTCTTTCAGGTTCATTCCGTCGATCCGCCGCACGAGCATATTCTCCGGTCCCTGGAGCTTATCGCCGCCCATGTGGCGCCGGCCCTTGGCTGGACACCGCAGACGCCGGCTTTAAGCGAGCGCCGTTTCGCCACCAAAGCCTGAAAACCGACACTTGAAGAAAAGGCCTCGACCATGACTTCGCCGACCCCTGACGTCATCGATCTTCTGGTGGGAATTACCGCCGGCTCTCCCCTGGATCGCCTCCGCGCCGAAAGGCCGGAAACCCGCCTCAACGCACAGAAGAGCTATCAGGCACTGTTTGAGCCGGCCCATGAGAGCGATGTTACCCAAGATGAGCGGCTCGCAATTGCCGTCTTCGTTGCGGGCCTGCACGCTGCGACCAATATCAGTGGCTTCTATGCGTCTGGTCTGACGAATAAGGCGCTGGCCACAGCCGTTAGCGCTGAAGTGGAAAAAGGCCGCACCCACGGGCCATACGGTCGTTACCCGGCCGGCCCGCTTTCCAACGAGGATCGCGCTGGTCTCGTCTATGAAGTATCCGGCGATAGCCGCAAGGTTTTCGGACCGAAACTGGCTGCCGCATTCGAACACAGCCATCTTCTCGTTTTTCGCCCGCGCGAGTCCAATGCTGGAGCCTTGCAGAAACTGCTGGATGCAGGCTGGACGACAACGGGCGTCGTCACGCTTTCGCAGATCGTCGCCTTTCTGGCGTTCCAAATCAGGGTTGTCACCGGACTGAAGGCTTTGGCGACTGCCACCGCACAGTCCGCGTCAGCCTAGCCGAACAGAAGGTAAATCCGATATGGCCGAAACTGTCATTCATCCCGAGATCGAAAACCGTCCCAATGTCTTTACCCAGGCCGAAATCGGCTGGACGCCCTGGTTGGAGCCGCTGGCCGAGGCGGATCTGACCGAGCGCCATTGGGCGGGGCTAGTCGATGCATCCCGTTCGAAATCACCCTATTTCATGCTGCTGGCGCGAGATCCCGAAATCCTGCAGGCACGAACGAAAACGGACAAGGACATTTTCTACAATGTCGCGGCGGGCCTGCCGCGCGCCGATCGCGAGCTGGCGGCAACGGCGGCCTCGCGCACCAATGGCTGCATCTTCTGCGCCTCCGTGCACTCCCGCTTTGCCTCCCATCATTCGAAGCGCACAGAGGATGTGCAACGCCTGCTGGATGAGGGAACGGAAACCGATCTCGGCAGCCGCTGGAATGTGCTCGTTTCGACCTCGTCGACCTTGACTGAAACGCCTGCGGCGTTTGAAGCGGCTGATATCGGTAAGCTGCGGGACGAGGGCCTGAGCGATCTCGAGATCGCCGATCTCATCCATGCGGCCGCCTTCTTCAACTGGGCGAACCGGCTGATGCTGTCCCTCGGGGAGCCAACGCCCGCAAAATGATTATTCGCCAGGTTTTCCCGCCTCCAACGAGGGTTGGCTAAGTCTGGCATTCACCGGTATTCCGGATATAGGCGAGGCGGCTGGGGAGCCGCCGATCCGGGGCGGTACGCTCAATTGGGCATACTATCCTGACCCGACATCGCTGATCGCCATCAATACGTCGTCGGGCACGGGGCAGGCGATCGGGCCGAAGATCAATGAAGGTCTGTTCGATTTCGACTATGATCTCAATCCGATACCTCTGCTGGTGACCGAATGGTCGGTGAGCGAGGATGGCCTGCGCTCCTGCCAGATAGGCCGAAAGACATTCTTCGCCACCCATTCATATTGGAATTTCTTTTCTCGGCGATTTAGACCATTAAACATATAGATTAAATCTATAATTGAAAAAGTTTGATGGCGGATTAGATGGGTTACGCGCTGAGTTTGCTCGACAAAAGTCCAATTGATGGGCAGGAGGCGGCGAGTACGGCATTGGCTCGGACGCTTGCCCTGGCACAACGGGCCGAGCGCTGGGGCTTCCACCGTTTCTGGGTGGCCGAACACCATAATAATGCACGGCTGGCGAGCTCTTCCCCGGAAGTGCTGATTGCCTTCCTGCTCGCGCATACGTCCCGCATCAGGATAGGTTCCGGTGGCGTGATGTTGCAGCATTACAGCGCCTACAAGGTCGCCGAGAACTTCAATCTCCTGGCAACGCTGGCGCCTGGCCGTATCGACCTCGGCGTCGGCAAGGCGCCCGGCGGCCTGCCGTTGTCGACCCGGGCGCTGCAGGGGGCCTATGATCCGGCGCGCAAACCGACATTCGCCAAGCAGTTGGCCGAACTCGGCGCCTTCCTTGGCAATGCGGCGGCAGGTGAAGATTCTGAAGCGGACCTTCGAGCCTATCCGGTGCCGGCCACTCCGGTGAAGCGCTTCCTGCTCGGTGCCAGCATCGAGAGCGCGGAACTGGCGGCTACTCATGGCTGGGAGTTCGTCTATGCGGGGCATCTCAACGGCGACGAATCCTTGCTTGACGAAGTGCTCGCGACCTATCGCGACGCAAGCGGCGGCAAGGTTCCCATACTTGCCATCGGCGTGATTGCTGCGGAGACGGATGCGGCGGCAGAGCATCTCGCGGGTGACCTGCGGCGCTTCAAGGTGGAAGTGAAGGACGGCCAGAGCGTGACCGTCGGTAGCCTTGCCCAGGCGGAAGAATATGTCCGTCAGGCCGGCGTGACGGATTACAGGATCGAGGAAAAGATGCCGGGTGTCATCCGTGGCACAGCCGCGCATATCCATGGGGAACTCGATCGGCTCCACCGGCGCTACGGGGTTCGCGAATTCATTCTGGATTGTCCCGTCGCCGAGGCGCAAGCGCGTCTCGCCTCAATGGACCTTCTGGCGGCGGCGCATCTCGCCGTTGCCGCATGACGTATCTTTTCCAACAGCAAGCCAGCCACCAGGCAGCCGCATCAAGGGCGGCAACGGCGTAATCCACGCGGCACGGGAGGCCGCTCAACGATGAGTGACAGCATTCGTATCGCCACGGTCGATGATGCGCCGGTCTTGCATCGGCTGTTGCAGGCGGCCTATCAGCCATTGCGCGAGATGAACATCCAGTTCACCGCGACCACGGCCGACGTCGATCTTGTTCGCGAGAAGGTCCGTCGGCATACGACATTCGTTGTCGAGCGCGACGCGGCGATCATCGCCACGGTCTCCGTCCGCTTTCCCTGGCCGATGGGCGAAACGCATCTGACGAGCTATCCGTTCATCCACTGGTTTGCCGTTTCGCCGGACTTCAAGCGGCAATCGATCGGCAGCGCTTTGCTCGATCATGTGGAATTGACCTTCCTGCGCGACCAGATCAAGGCGCCGGCCGTCTATCTCGCGACCGCCACCCGGCACCCCTGGCTTGCCGGCATCTACGAGCGCCGGGGCTATGAGGGCTTCTACAAGCATACCCGGAACGACGATGAGATCGTTCTTCTGCGCAAGATACTCAATCCGGACATCTACGAAACGCTGGAGGTCGCCGAATACAAGCGCTTCGAGCCGCAATTGCTGGCGCAGGCGCAATAGCGGTCGACCGACATTCAAGGGCATCGAGGGGACGGGGCATGGCAGTAACGAGAAGAGGTTTTATAGGGACGGTGGGCGTCGTCGCATTGACGGCTGCGGTCGGTCAACGGGCGGCGTGGGCGGGGAGCAAAGCGGTTCCGGTCAAGGGTGGTTCGTTGGTCTATGGCGTCGAAACCGAGCCGAATACGCTCAACCCGCATCTCAACGGCCAGGCCAAGGCCAAGCTCGTGCTGCGCAACGCCTATGAAACCCTGCTGGCGCGCACTGCCGATGGCGGATACGTGCCCTGGCTTGCGACCGGTTACAGGATTTCCGACGATGGCAAGACCTATACGTTTACGTTGCGCGATGATGTCAGCTTCAGCGACGGCGAAAAGTTCGACGCCGCGGCCGTGGTTTTGAACCTCGTAAAGCTGAAGGAACCTCTCTATTCGGGCAGCATCAGCGCCGGCTACGTATCCCATGTCGTCGAGGCCAAGGCGATCAATCAGTACACAGTGGTGCTGAACCTCGATCGAGTCTATGCGCCGTTTCTCGACGGCGTGGCCAGCATCGATATCCTGTCGCCGCGCGCCTTCGCCTCCACGCAGATCAAATCCGGCGGCCCCGAAATCGCCGGCACCGGGCCTTTCATTCTTGACCGCTATGTAAGGGGTCAGGAGATTCATTTCGTCCGGAATCCGAACTACAAATGGGCGCCGGCAAGTGCCGCACATCAAGGGCCGGCCCATCTCGACGAGGTGACCTATCGCTTCCTGCCCGAATCCTCGGTTCGCACCGGCGCGTTGGTATCCGGACAGGTCGATGTCATCGAAGGGATTTCCGGCAACGACGCCGCTCTCTTCAAGGACAATTCCGATTTCACTTACCAGAGCGCACTCAATCCCGGCACGCCCTATACGCTCTATCTCAACACCACTTACGGTCCGACCAAGGATGTGAGGGTTCGCAAGGCGGTGATCGCCGCCGTCGACGTCGGCCAGATCGTCGACTCCGTCTATCGCCGCGAGCGCACGCGCGCCTGGGGCGTTCTGACGCCGACCGACAAGGATTTTTACGATGCCAGCATCGAGGGCAGCTACGGCTTCGATCCGAAGCGCGCCAATCAATTGCTGGACGAAGCCGGCTGGACAGCGCGCGATGCCGATGGCTTCCGCACCAAGGACGGTGCGCGCCTGTCGATCGAGATCGTCCAGGCGCAGGTAACGCTGCGCGATCAGCGCGATGTGCTGCTGCAGGCATTGCAGGCTCAGGCGCGGCAGAGCGCGGGCATCGAACTCATCCTGAACAATGTCGATTCCGGCACCTATAGCGAGAGGCAGAAGAGCGGAAAGTATGGGGCCATTCCCAACTCGACGACCAATCAGGGGAACGCGGTCACCATCTATTTCCACTACCTGCCGCCGGACCAGGGCGGCTCGATCAACTACAGCCGGACCGAGGCGCCGGAGGTTCTGGCCTGGCTAGATAAGGCGGCCTCAACGCTGGATGCGAAGGAGCGTTTCGCCACTTACGCCGACCTTCAGCGCTTCGCCATCGTCGAGCAGGCCTATGGCTTGCCGCTCTACGTCCCGGAAGACCAGATCGCTGCATCGACAAGGGTGCGCGGGGTCGGGTTCCGCCCATTCAAGCAACTGCCCGAAAATGCCTACGATATCTGGCTGGAAGCCTAGCAGGGGCCAAGCGCCGCATCCGGCTTCCTTTTTCATCATGGAGATAATGCTCAATATGTTTTCCCGACGATCTTTCCTGAATGTCACGGCGGCCACGCTTGCAACGGTCCTGTTGCCTATCACCGCGCATGCGCAGGACGGCAACCCTGTCAGCGGCGGCAAGCTCGTCTGGGGCGTGGAGACGGATCCGGCGACGCTCAATCCGCAGCTCAACGGACAGGACAAGACCAAGCTGCTGCTGCGCAACGTCTTCGAATCCCTGCTGGCGCGGACGGCGGACGGCGGGTACGTTTCCTGGCTTGCCACCGGTTACAAGATCTCCGATGACAGCAAGACCTATACGTTCACACTGCGCGACGGCGTCACCTTCAGCGATGGCGAGAAACTCGATGCTGCCGCCGTCGTCACCAATTTTACCAAGCTCAAGGATCTCGCCTATTCCGCCGGCAGCGCCAGTGCCGCACAGGCCGCAAGGATAGTCGATGCCAAGGCCGTGGACGCCCACACTGTCGAGTTGACGTTGGGTGATGTCTATGCGCCGTTCCTCGATTTCGCCGCCAGCCTCGAAATCCTGTCGCCCAAGGCCTTCGCGTCCTCCCAGTTGAAGTCCGGCGGGACGGAGATTGCCGGCACCGGCCCGTTTATCCTGGAGCGTTATGTGAAGGGCCAGGACATCCACTTCGTCAAGAACAAGGCCTATAACTGGCCGCCGAAGGTCGCGTCCCATCAGGGGCCGGCCTATCTCGACGAAGTCACCTACCGCTTCCTGCCGGAATCCTCCGTGCGGACAGGCGCGCTGACCTCCGGTCAGGTCGATGTCATCGAGGGTATTTCCGGCAATGATGCCGGATTGTTCAAGGACAATCCGGACTTCAGCTATCAGACCGCCTTGAATACCGGCACGCCCTATTCGCTGTTCCTGAACGTCACCTATGGGCCAACGCAGGATCTCAAGGTGCGCAAGGCGCTAGCGGCCGCCATCGATGTCGATGCCGTGCTGAAATCCGTCTATCGCGGCGAGCGCACCCGGGCCTGGGGCATTACCTCACCGATCGATACGCAATTCTATGACAAGACCATCGAGGGCACCTATGGCAGCGATCCGAAGCTTGCCAATAGCCTTCTCGATGAAGCGGGTTGGACGGCACGGGATGCCGATGGTTTTCGCACCAAGGACGGCAAGCGCCTGACCATCGAAGTGGTGCAGGCACAGGCGACGGTCCGCGACCAGCGCGACGTGCTGCTGCAAGCCCTTCAGGCCCAGGCGCGGCAGAATGCCGGGATCGACCTCCTGATCAACTATGTCGACGCCGGCACTTATACCGACCGGCGCAAGACCGGCATCTTCGGCTCGATCGCCAATTCCAACACACCGACGAACGCGATCGATATCGAATATCACTATCTGCCGCTCGATAAGGGTGGCTCCATCAACTACAGCCGCGCGTCAGCCCCGGAGCTTCTCGCCTGGCTGAAGGCTGCCGCCTCGACGCTCGACGACAAGGAGCGCTTCGCTCTCTATGCCAAGCTGCAACGCTTCGCGATCGTCGATCAGGCCTATGCGCTTCCGCTTTACGAACCGGAAGACCAGGTTGCCGCCGCTTCCTACGTGAAGGGGATAAGCTTCCGTCCGTTCAAGCAATTGCCCGAGAGCGCCTACGATATCTGGCGCAGCGAATGACGATCTGAACCCGAGCCGCCTTCCGCATTGTTGCGGAAGGCCAAGGAGCAAGAGATATGGACGTTGAGAATGTGACAGCCATCCGTCAGGCGCCGGCCTCCCCTGTGTCCCGACGGCTCTTTCCGGTGCGCGGTACGTTGCTATCGCAGATCCTTGGCCGCGTCGGCTCCGGCATCGTCGTGCTGTGGGCGGCCGTGACGCTCAGCTTCGTCAGCCTGCATATCGCGCCCGGCGATATCGTCGATCTCCTGATCGGCGAGCAGATCCGCACGCCGGCGGTGGAGGCGGCGATCCGCGCCGAATGGGGCCTCGATCAGCCGCTCTACTCGCAATATCTGTCCTATCTTGGGCGCATCCTGCACGGCGATTTCGGCCGTTCCTATATTCTGCAAACCGATGTTTCGTCGCTGGTCCTGTCGCAACTGCTGCCGACATTGAAACTGACGGCTGCTGCCCTCGTGGTTGCTGTCGTCTTCGCAGTGGTGAGCGCGGTCGCCACAGCCGGCCGGCGCTGGCCACGGCGCGTTGCGGGCGGTCTGGAACTCGTGCTGATCTCGACACCATCCTTCTGGCTCGGCATCGTCCTGCTCTTCATTTTTTCCTTCACGCTCAAGCTCTTTCCGGTCGCCGGCGACCGGACGTTCTCGGCGCTCGTGCTGCCTGCTCTTGCTTTGGGTCTATCGCTCGGTGCGGTGGTCGGCCAGGTGCTGCGCGAAGGGCTGGAGCGGGCGCTCGAGGAGCCCTTTGCACTCACCGTGCGCAGTTGGGGGGCAAGCGGTCTGACCTTGCGGTTGCGCCACGGGCTGCGTCATGCCGCCTTGCCAGCGGTGACACTGACGGGCTGGCTCGTCGGCGGTCTCCTGTCCGGCGCCGTCATCACCGAGCAGGTTTTCGGACGCCCCGGCCTCGGCAAGGTCACCGTCGACGCCGTGCTCGGCAAGGATCTGCCGGTGGTGCTGGCGGTCGCGATCCTGTCCGCCTTTATCTACGTCGTGCTCAGCACACTGGTCGATGTGCTCTACCTGTTTCTCGACCCGCGTCTGCGGTCGCGTGCGTGAGGGACCCGATATGAGCCTCTCGACAACAATCTCGCCAGCCGCCGGTCTTAATCTTCGGCGCATCCTTGTGGTCGTCGTCGCCCGACCTGGCCTGCTGGCCGCGGCAGCATTCCTCCTGCTGGTTGCCCTCGGAGCGACCTGGCCGCATCTCTTGAGTTCCTACAATCCAATTGCCGCCGATCCGCTCCAGGCGCAATTGCCGCCGGACGCCACGCACTGGTTCGGCACGGATCAGCTTGGCCGCGATGTCTTTTCCCGCGTCGTCCATGGCGCACGCTACTCCATCCTGATCGGTGTCAGTGCCGTGGTGATCGCAGCGACTGTGGGATCGATCCTAGGGCTGGCCGCCGGGCTGGCGCGAGGGCTCGTCGACGAAGCGATCACCCGCTTCCTGGATGTGGTTTCCGCCTTTCCCGATCTGTTGCTGGCGCTGGTCCTGATTTCCTTCACCGGACCCGGCACCTACAACCTCATCTTCGCCCTCGGCGTCGCCTCCATTCCGCGCTTTGCCAGGGTGGTGCGCGCGCAGACCTTCGTCATCGCCGAATCCGGTTATGTCGAACAGGCGCGGACATTCGGTCTTGCCCCGGTTGTGCTCATCCTGCGGCATGTTCTGCCGCATGCGATCGCCCAGGTGCCTATCCTCGCTACGATTGGCCTTGGCACCGCGATCATCAGCGCCGCCGGCCTGAGCTTCCTCGGCATGGGGCCGCAACCGCCGACGCCGGAATGGGGCGCCATGCTGGCGGAGGGGCGCAACTATCTCCGCGTCGCCTGGTGGATCGGCGTCTGGCCGGGCGTCGTCATCACGCTCACGGTCATCTCCGTCAGCGTCCTCGGACGCCAATGGCAAGCGGCTTTCGAAGGCAGGAGGCGCGCATGACCCCGCTCGTTCACGTCCGCAACCTGAGTATCGCCTTCCCGGGAGCAGGGGACGCGAACGTCGTCGTCCGAGGTCTCGACTTGACCATCCATCGCGGGGAGTCGGTGGCCCTGGTGGGGGAATCCGGTTCCGGTAAGTCCGTGACCGCCCGCTCGCTCGTCGGATTGAGCGGCCCCGGCGCGACGGCGAGTGCAGACGTCTTTGACGTCGACGGCGAGAGCGTGCTTGGGTTTCGCGAACGTGACTGGCGGCGGCTGAGGGGGCACAAGGTCGGTTTTGTGCTGCAGGATGCTCTGGTGTCGCTGGATCCGCTACGCCGCATCTCGCAGCAATTGTCGGACGCGATCGGAAAGCGCAGCCTGCTGCGCCGCCGCGAACTGCGGGACGACAGCACGGCTTTGCTGCGCTCCGTCGGCATTGTGGACCCGGAACGGCGTCTGCGGCAATATCCGCATCAGCTTTCCGGCGGGCTGCGCCAGCGCGCCCTGATCGCGACTGCGATCGCCCGGCAGCCGGCCCTCATCATCGCGGACGAGCCGACCACGGCGCTTGATGCGACCGTGCAGAAGCAGATCCTCGACCTTCTCGCGGAGCGCCGCCGCGCCGGCAACACGCTGCTGCTGATCAGCCATGACCTGGCGGTGGTCTCACGGCTGGCGGATCGGGTGCTGGTCATGCGCAACGGCGAGGTTGTCGAGGAAGGCCGCACGCAGGAAATCCTCTCCGCGCCGCGCCACCCCTATACGCGCCAATTGCTCGATGCGATCCCTTCGGCACACTCCCGCGGCTACCGGCTTGCGCCGGCGAGCGACGAGGCTAGCAAGCCCCGAGCGGACGGTCAGCCAACGGTACCGGCGCAGGCGAAGGGCGCCGAGCGACTGAGAATCCCACTTCCCGCGAAGCAGATCGATGCGCGGCGAAGCATGCTTGTCGCCGAACACCTGTCGAAACGCTACGGCAGCGGCGCGTCGGCATCCCACGTCGTCAATGATGTCTCCTTCCGATTGGCCGCAGGCGAAGCCCTCGGTATCGTCGGCGAATCCGGGTCGGGAAAGACGACCGTCGCGCGGATCATTCTCGGTCTCGTTGCTGCCGATGCCGGGAGGGTGCTGATCGACGGGCGGCCCTGGAGTGGACTGACCGAAGCACAGCGCCGGGCGCAGCGTGCCGGTATCCAGCTGATCGCACAGGACGCACTGAGCTCTTTCGATCCGCGATATACGGTCGAGAAGATTGTCGGCGAAAGCCTGGATTCCGTCGGCGTCTTCGGTGCCGAACGCAAGGCGCGGGTCATCGAGGTTCTCGATGCGGTGCGGCTGGGGACCAGCTTCCTTGGCCGCTACCCGCGCGAGCTGTCCGGTGGGCAAAGGCAAAGGGTTGCGATTGCCCGCGCCTTCGCCCCGCGTCCGAAATTGCTGGTCGCTGATGAGCCGGTCAGCGCGCTCGATGTTTCCATCCAGGCGCAGATTCTCGATCTCCTGGCCGAGCTTCAGGCCGCCTCCGGCACCTCGCTCTTGTTCATCTCGCACGATCTCGGCGTCGTTCATCATCTGACCGACCGCGTCATCGTGATGAAGGAAGGGCGGATTGTCGAGACAGGAGATGTCGGCACGGTCTTTTCGACACCGCGGCACAGCTACACCCAGGCCCTCTTGGAGGCCATTCCCACCCTGGCGTGAGCTGCCTGACCATAATTGGCCGGTGAGCAGCCCATCACATTGACGATCAAGGAACGTGACGATGAGTGACAAGACGAACAAGCGGCAGATCAGGCTCGGCGCGATCATCCAGGGGGCGTCCGGAAACATGTCCGCCTGGCGCCACAAGGATGCGATTGCGGATGCCAGCATCAATTTCGATTATTGCAAGGCGCTCGCCAAAAAGGCGGAAGAGGGCAAGATCGACTTCCTGTTCATCGCCGATGGGCTTTACATCAATCACAAGTCCATTCCGCATTTTCTCAACCGTTTCGAGCCGATCACCCTGTTGTCGAGCCTCGCCTCGACAACGTCGCGCATCGGCCTCGTGGGAACGCTTTCGACCTCCTACAGCGATCCCTTCACGGTCGCGCGTCAATTCTCCAGTCTGGATCATCTGAGCGACGGCCGGGCCGGATGGAATGTGGTCACGTCGCCGCTCGAAGGCTCGGCCAGGAATTTCTCGCGTGCGGAGCATCCCGAGCACGGCAAGCGCTATCACATCGCGACGGAATTCCTGCAGGTGACCAAGGGTCTCTGGGATTCCTGGGAAGACGATGCCTTCGTTCGCGACAAGGAAACCGGCGTCTTCTTCGATCCCGATAAACTCCACACACTCCATCACAAGGGCGAATATTTTTCCGTAGAAGGCCCATTGAACGTAGGCCGGTCGAGGCAGGGCCGCCCAATTCTGTTCCAGGCCGGCGCTTCGGAGGACGGCAAGAAGTTGGCCGCCGGCCACGCGGATGCGATCTACACGCGGCAGGAAACGATCGAGCTGGCGCGCGAGTTCTATCTGGACGTCAAACGGCAGCTCGTTGAGAACGGCCGCCGCGAGGACGATCTGCTGCTCTTTCAGGGCATCAGCATCATCGTCGGCGACAGTGCCGAGGATGCCGAGCGCAAATACTGGGAAACGGCCGAACTGGTGACCATCGAAAATGCGCTCGATTATCTCGGGCGCTATTTCGAGCACCACGATTTCTCGCAATATCCGCTGGACGCGCCGTTCCCGGATATTGGCGATCTCGGCCAGAACAGTTTCCGCAGCACGACCGACACGATCAAGAGCAACGCGCGCGAACGCGGTCTCACCTTGCGCCAGGTCGCTCTGCAGGCCGCAACGCCGCTTCCGAGCTTCATCGGCACCGCCGAGATAGTCGCTGACGGATTGCAGCAATGGTTCGAGGCCGGCGCCACCGACGGCTTCATCGTCAGGGGCGGAACGCCGACCGCCTTCGACGATTTTGTCGACCAGGTGATCCCGATCCTGCAGGCGCGCGGCCTGTTCCGCCATGACTACGAAGGGGAAACCCTGCGCGACCATCTCGGCTTGCCATTCCCGGTCAATCGTTATGCCGCGACCACGAAAGAAGAGCTCGCGCGCGCAAGCTAGGCGCCGGCGAGACCCGTACCTCTATCGAAGAAATCAGGAGTCCCCGCATGACTATCGCCCGTCCCCGCCGCCTGAAGACGCTGGTTGGCGCCGGCAATTTCGCCTTCGCCTCCAATGATGAGAGCCCAGTGGCGGGTGCGCGCCGGTCTGTCGAGCTTGCGCGAAAGGCCGAAGCGGAAAAGATAACCGGCCTGTTCACGGCCGATCTTCTTCATGCCGATCCAGATGGGCTTTCCGGTACGACAGGGACGCAGGAGCCCATCGTGGCGCTGGCAGCGCTCAGCCAGGTAACATCGCATATCGGCCTGATCGCGACGGTATCGACCACCTACCATCACCCCTACAATCTCGCTCGTCTGATCGGAACGCTGGATCACGCAAGCGGTGGCCGGGCGGCATGGAACGCGGTTACGTCTTCCGTCGGCGAGGAAAACTTCGGAGGCGACACTTTGCCCGATCCGGCAAAGAGATACACGCGCGCCACCGAATTTATCGAGGTGGTCAATGCGCTTTTCGATGCCAACGATCCGGAAGCGGCGCGGCGCGGCGCGAGTGGCTCCATCAGCGTTGATCCTGGCAAGCTGCACCGCATCGATTATCGCGGCGAGCATTTTCAGGTCCAGGGTCCGCTGAATGTTCCGCCGCCGCCGCAAGGTCGGCCTGTGCTGTTTCAGGCGGGCCAGTCCGCCGAGGGCGTGACGCTGGGCGCCCGCTATGCCGAGGTGGTCTATACGTCGCAGCCAACGCTTGAGGCCGCCACCGCTTTCGTTGCAGAACTAAGACGGCAGGCGCGCGGCTTCGGTCGCGGCGCCGATCTGCCGCTGGTCATGAACTCGTTCCACTCCGTCATCGGTGACAGCGAGGCCGACGTTGCGCGTCGCCTTCGGGAGAAGCACGAAAAGATCGACTATCAGAAAGGCCGCCTGAAGCTTGCCGACATGCTGGGGGGAGATATCGACCTGTCGGACCTGCCGCTCGATCAGCCGATGCCGCAGAGCCTGCTGCCGGAGATCGACAGCGTCAACCGCAGGCGCGGCCGCGTCGAGATTTTCCGCCGCTATGCGCAACAGGGGCTCAGCCTGCGCGAACTGATCATCCAGGCGCAGGAAACGGGCCACTGGTCGGTCGCCGGTACCCCGGAGCAGCTTGCCGATGCTCTGGAGCAGCGTTTCCGGGCAGGTGTGCTCGACGTCATTTCGCTCCACGGGCTCGGTAATCCGGATCAGGAGGACCTGCTACTGAACGGGCTCCTTCCGGAACTGCGCAAACGGTCGCTGCTGGACACCGACTATTTTGAGGGCGACTTCCGCGCCAATCTCGAACTGCCGAAACCTTGGGCTGTTCATGGCCAGGAGGCGGTCGCTCGCCAGGTGAACCGGCGATAAGCCGTTTCGCCGCTGCGAAACCGTCTTTGATCAATAGGTCAGTGTCACGACCACCGTGTCGGTATAGGTCCCAGGCGTTGGTGTGGTCTGAGGAGGCACACGGCCATAGACAGTCAAGACTTGGGCGGCGCCGGTTCCGGTGCCCGCTACCGTGCTGCCCGGCGTGGTCGCATCGCCCCAGGGCTGCGATCGGTTTGTATCCTTGTAAAGCCCATAGGTCACGGTTTCCGCTGCCTTCGACATTTTGCGCGCCGTCGGTGCGGCATTCGCGAGGCCGCCGCCCAAGGAAATCGTATAGGTCGTTCCGGCTGTGCAGGTCGCGGTCACCGAGCCTGTAGCGTCGACATTGGCACTGAGAACACCCCTGGTGCCGAAGTCGACATTCCCCACGCTGACCAGACAATTGGCGGCAACGTTGGCGTTAACATTGAAGGACACGCCTGTCAGCGTTCCCGCGGGTGCGTCGCAAGTGGTGTCGGTGCTGTAGCGATAAATGAAATAGGTGTCGGCTGTCGCAAAGGTCGAGAGATAAGGTCCAGGCGCCGCTGCCCCCTGGCTGCCCAACACGGTCCCATAGAGGGTTGTGGAGCTATTGACGAACCCGAGAAGGTTCAGGTTCACGGCGTAAGCGGGTGGCTTGGCGGGGTAAGCCCAGTTATTCGAACCCCAGATCACGCTCCGGCCGGAATCGGAATAGAGCTGATAGTTCAGGGAATGGGTTCCATTCAGCATCTGACGCGCCGCCGCTGAGGACGAGCCGCCGCTGCCCGCGCCAATGCCGGGGCAAATCAGGATACGTCGCTGCGTGAGAAGCTCTCCGGTGCAACTGACGCTTATCGTCGCCGTCGAATTGACCGCAGCGCCGCCGAGAGTATCGACCGGACCGAAGCTCATGTCGGTGGCTGTGAAGCTGCAACTTTGGGCAAGGCAGAGGGACGGCAATAGCGAGAAAAGTAGGAAACCGATTGCGCGTAGCATTCCTTGATCCTTGGCTCACAAACATTTCACGTCATTGATGACGACTTGATTGCCCGGCTGGGGCTTGTAGGGAAATTCGGCGTGGCATGTGCTGCCGTCCGGGAACGAGATGTCGATTGCATTTCGCGCGCCCAGGCCGAGGAGATAGACTTGGCCGTCATAGCCGATGACGAACTCCTCGCCCGTCCCTTGCAGTTTGCCGCTGAGGCCGGCTTGAAGCGGTGTTCCGCTTTTGTCGGTGATGGTGATCAGTGCAGCTTTCGGAGTTTGCGAGACGCCGAATTTCACGACGACGCCGCTGCGATCCGCGGGAACAACGACCTCCTTCGTCGCCGGCACGTCAGCATCGACGGGAAGGTTCTTCGGGTCGATGGACACGGTATTCGGCTCATAGGAATTGAGGTTCGGCACGAGGATACGGCCGCTATTATTCGTCTTGCCGACCGGCCGGTTCTGCTGCTGGACTTCGACCCCTGGCGTGCCGACATCAACGACGGCAAAGGCGTCATCGATGCGGGTCGAGGCAAAGACATCACCGCCGGCAACGGCAATGGCGCCGTCCATCTGGCCGGTGGCGCGGACGTTGCCGTCATATTGCTGAACGCCGGCCTCGAAACGTGCGAAAGGTGCACGGTAACTCATCGACGCCTGCCGGTTTGCGTCCTTGCCTTCCGAGGTCCGCGCGCGCCAGCCGATGCTGCCGTCTTCCGGCTGCTCCGACTTGGAGATATCGGCGACGACATTGAACCCATCAGGGCCGCTTTCGATGCCGGTGCTGGCGGAGATGTTGTTTCCGAACGGGATGGAAAGGCCGGCGAAAATCCCGAAACTCTTGCGGTCGTCGAGATCGGCGAAGGCGGTGGCGTAAAAGCTCGCCCGCTTGAAGGTCTGGCTATAGGAGAGGCCGGCAATCTGGCTTTTCCGGCCATCGGCGTTTTCAAATCGGGTGTAGGAAAGGTTGAGGCTGGATAGGTCCAGCGGCGCGGGAACACTTAAGGTGACCTGGTCGATGGCGCGGGGCACGCCGGCGCTGAGCACGGTGAACTGCCCGGAGCCGTTGGACGTCGGTTCGGCCGTAACGGATGCTATGTCGTCGTAATTGTCGAAGGCGCGCTGCATGCGGGTGTAGATCGACCAGTCGTTGTAACTCATTTCCAGCGTGGCGTTGAACAATGCACCTGAGCGGCTGCCGCTCGAGCTCCCGGCCATGGCGACAGATGCGACACCCCAGGCGCCGACGGGAAAGGCGGCGCCGATGCCGCCATTGAGCAGGTTGGCCCCACCCTCGAAATGGCTTTCCAAGGTCAGCCAATCGGTTACTCCGTAGCGTGCCGTGGCGACGCCCATGATGCGGCCGTCATAGTCGCTGGATTCTATCCCGAAGTTGCGGCGCGGAGCGCCGACCTCGACCGAGAAATCGTACAGGCCCTGGCGCAAGAGCCGGTTCGACGAATAGAACGGCAGCGTCGCAGTTGTTTCGCGCCCAAGACTGTCGCGCAGGACGACGCGGGCCTCTCCCGCGCCGGAAAATACAGGGAGGTTGGTGACCTGGTATGGACCGGCCGGAACGTCGCCGGAATAGGACCTGACGTTCTGGGTGTAGATTTCGAGCGTGGAGGGAACCGCCGCCGTTCCTTCGAATGCGGGCAGGGGTTCCGTCACTAGATCGGACCGCAGTGCAAAATTGCGCTGCGCCTGGATGCCGCCGAAATAGACCGGGCGGGTCCATGAAAGACCGCCGGTGGTGAAGTCACCCACCCGATAGGTTATCAGCCTCTTGGGGTCGGAGTAGCTCCAGGTCGTGTTGAGCCTGGTTATGCCGTCAAGGCTGCCATCGGAATAGCCGGCTATGAACGACTGGCTCAGCGTCCCATAGGGGCTGAAGATGCGGGCATCGAACGAGCCGGAAATCCCCTGAAACACACCCGCATCGCTATTGGTCAGGCTATTGGAGCTGGCAAAAAGGGAGTAGTTGAGCACACTTCCATAGCCGGATTGGGGTTCCGGAATGTCATTCCTCTGATTTTTCCCGATATTGATGACGCGTGCCGCGCGGCCGCTATTTGTCGTTGTCACGTAGATCTGCTGGTTTTGTGCATCGACGCGGTAGGACAGGCCAGGCAGCTTGTCGAGCTCAATCAACTCGTCATCGGCAGCGCCTGCCGGGGGCTTTATGCCGACTTCGCGAAGCTCTCCGGCGCTTGCCTTGAGCGAGCCGTCAGGCTGTTGCTTGAAATTGCCAATCATCTTCATCGAAGCATCATTGATGAACACCTCAAGAAAAAGATCCTGTGTGTCGGCAGGCATGTCACTGGTATTGGCCGTCGCCGGCTCGTTAGGCACTTCTTGCGCGTGCGGCGCGGAAACGCAGAAAATGGAGCATGCAATGGCGATCCAGAGGCTAGCGCTTCGTGATTGCGATGTTGGCATCGAACGGCCCAAGATCACTCTGGCCTTGTAAGGTTACCGGGCCGCCGGAAAGGGATTTTGCGCTCCCGATCGACCATTGCATTGTTGTGCCGCCAAGGACGTACCCGACGAGGCCGTTGCGGCCGCCGATTTTCGTGGCTCCTTGCTTCAGGGTGACGTTCGATAGACGAAAACGACTGCCGCCGTTGTTCTTGCCGGTCAGGAAAAGGCTGTCGCCCTGCCGGCTCAGATTCCAGGAGACATCAGCCGCCTTGGCATCGGCATTTCGAAAGAAGACGGGAATGGAGTGGCGCACGATCAAGGTCACTGTGCCGGCTTTTGCGCGGGAAGGATCCGGCAGCTCATCGACGATGACACGATAGGTCTCCTCGGTTCGCACCGGCGCCTTGCTCGTTCTGATCACCCTGACCGTATAGCCCGCGTTCGGCGCCATCCTGGTCGCCGGCGGGCTGGCCACGACGGTTGTCGTCGGTTCCAGCTTTTCGACACCGCCTGTCTGGCTCCACTTGAAGACACGCACCTGCACATTGATGGGATGGTCGCCGTCATTGGTCAGGTTGAGCACACCGGTGCTGTCAGGCGCGATCATGTCAAGATTGGTGGGCGCCGCGCGCAGGGAGGCGGCGTTTGCAAAGCAAGCATTCGAGAGAACAAGCGCCGTCGTGGCAAGGCATGTAAACATGCGTTGCATAGCAGCCTCCTAGCAATGAATTCAGTAGGTGACGGTAATCGCCACCGTGTCCGTATAGGTGCCGGCAGCCGGCGTGGTTTGCGCCGGAACCCGTCCATAGACCGGGATATTTTGCACGTTGCCGTTGCCCGTGCCTGCTACCGTATCCGTCCCGACCGTCACGCCCCAAAGAAGGGTGTGTCCGCTGTCACGGTAGATGGAGTAGTTGACCGTCGCCGATGCCGGGCCGGTCATTTGGCGAACGGCCGTTGTCGCGCTGGCGCCCGCACCGGCACTCAAGCCGACATTGTAGGTCTGCCCTGTCGTGCATTGAACACCGATGGAGCTGGTCTGGTCGTTCGTGGCATCGAGAACGCCCTTGGTGCCAAAATCGAGATCGCTGGCGCTCTGGACCTTGCATTCAGCCTGGATGACGATGCGAACCGTCATATTGCCGGACGCCGTGGCAGCCATGGCGGGTGCTTCTGTAACGAGAATTGCAGCACCGACGAGTAAGGCACCGCGTAGCGCTTTCAACATGTGTAGTCCCCTCCGCAGCTTCCCCACGAACCTGCTAATATCCTAAATTAATCATATATGGATCATGATGGCAACAAGGCAAAAAGATATTGAGTTCTTTTCTTTGGAAGTCGGAGATTTTCCGCAGTAAAATAATATTTACCGAAGAAATACCGGACTATATGTGCTTCGTTTCGCGAAATGGTTAACAAAATATAAACTATAGTATTGCTGGGCGGCTGGAGTGGGTGAGGCGCCTCTTTGCTTCGGCCTATTGCCAATAGAAGACTGGTCCGTCATTCGCGGGGCTAGCTGATTCGCATCTGTCAGGGTCGAGCCCGACGTGTTCAGACGATCTATCGCTGTTCGACATCTCATGTCGGAGCTTGAAAATCTTTTGCGGCCATATACCCGTGGGCTGGTCGTGATGCATTTTGATAATGTCGCAGAAAAGCACCGATGACGTCGCCGCTCGCGCTAAGGTCTCGGCAAATCCAAAGTTCGGAGTCGCAAGCAATGGCAGAGTTTCCCCAGAAGGCCAAGGTCGTCATCATCGGCCTCGGCGGTATCGTTGGCGCATCGATCGCGCATCATCTGATCGAGCGCGGATGGGATGATATCGTCGGTATCGATAAGTCCGGCATCCCGACCGATATCGGCTCGACCGCGCATGCTTCCGACTTCTGTTACACCACCAGCCACGATTATCTCTCTGTCTGGACCACGCAGTATTCCATCGATTTCTTCGAGAAGATGGGGCACTACGCCCGCATTGGCGGCCTCGAGGTTGCCCGCACCGGTGACGACACCTGGATGGAAGAGATCAGACGCAAGGCCTCCTCCGGCAAGGCCTTCGGCACCAATGTTCGTCTCGTTACCCCCTCCGAGATCAAGGAAATGTTCCCCTTGATCGAGGAAGATCAGGTGCAGGGCGGCATGTTCGATCCGGATGCTGGACTCGTCGTTCCGCGCTCGCAGACCGTCGCCGGCAAGCTGGTGGACGCCGCTGAGAAGTCCGGCAAGCTGAAGGTATTCGGCAATACGCCCGCGCAATCGCTGATCGTCGAGGGTGGCCGCATCAAGGGTGTGGTCACGCATCGCGGCACGATCATGGCGGACTACGTCATCGTCTGTGCCGGCATCTGGGGCCGCCTTATCGCCGAGATGGTGGGCGAAGACCTGCCGGTCATGCCGGTCGATCATCCGCTAACCTTCTTCGGTCCCTATAACGAGTTTGAAGGCACGGGTAAGGACATCGGCTTCCCGTTGCTTAGAGACCAGGGCAATTCCGCCTATATGCGCGACACCGGCGATCCGAAGACGACGGAAGGTGGCCAGATCGAGTGGGGCTACTACGAGACCACCAATCCCCGTCTCTGCCATCCGCGCAACATTCTGGAAAAGCATGAGGCCCGCCTGTCGCCCTCGCAACGCGACCTCGAGATGGAACAGATCCTCGAGCCGCTCGAGCGCGCCATGGAACTGACGCCTATTCTCGGCGAGCTCGGCTACAATGAGGGCCATTCCTTCAACGGCCTGTTGCAGGTTTCCGCTGCCGGCGGCCCATCCTGTGGCGAGAGCCAGAAGGTGCGCGGCCTCTGGTATTGCGTCGCCATCTGGGTGAAAGACGGTCCGGGCTACGGCAAGCTCATCGCTGACTGGATGACCGACGGTCGCACCGAGATCGACCACAACAGCATCGACTATGCGCGCTTCTATCCGCACCAGCTGACGGAAGAGTTCATCGAGGGCCGCTGCTATGAAGCCGCCCAGAAGATCTATTTCCCGGCCGTGCATACGCGCGAACCCTACGCCTCGGGCCGCAACGTCAAGCGTTCGCCGTTCTACGAACGCGAGAAGGAGCTTGGCGGCTACTTCATGGAACTCGGTGGCTGGGAGCGCGCGCATGGTTATGCCGCGAACGAGCATCTGCTGGAGAAGTATGGCGATCGGGTGCCGGTACGTCAGAACGAATGGGATAGCCGCCACTTCTGGCGCGTCTCCAACGCCGAGCATCTGGCGATGAGCGAGGATTGTGGTATCGTCAATCTCTCGCATTTCCACATGGTCGACATCGAGGGGCCTGACCATGTCGAGCTGCTGGAATGGCTGTGCGCCGCAAAGATCGGCGGCGACGGAAATATCGGCAAGGGTATCTACACCCACTTCCTCGACGACGAAGGCATGGTGCGTGCCGACTTTACCGTCATCCGCATGGCCGACCGCTGCCGGCTGATCAACGGTGCCGATGCCGGCCCGCGTGACTTCCACTATATGCGTCGCATCGTCGAGGACCGGGGCCTCGACGTCACCATCACCGACGTGACCGAGAAGTTCATCACTATCGGCATCTGGGGACCGAACGCCCGCGAGACGCTGAAGAAAGTGGTTGCCGATCCGGCCGGGCTCGACGCGGAAAACTTCCCCTTCGCCGCGATCAAGCAGATTGAGATCGGCGGCAAGCCTGTTACCGCTTTCCGCATCTCCTATGTCGGTGAGCAGGGCTGGGAACTGCACATGAAATACGAGGACGGCCTTGCCGTCTGGGATGCGCTGCGTTCCACCGGCGTGATGGCCTTCGGTGTCGAGACCTATGCGAACTCGCGTCGCATGGAAAAGAGCCTGCGCCTGCAGAATGCCGACCTTCTCACCCAGTACAATCTGATCGAGGCGGATCTCGCCCGTCCGAAGGTCAAGGAAGCCGACTTCCGTGGCAAGGCAAAGCATCTGGAGTACAAGGCCCGTGAACATCAGCCCGCCATGCTTTGCACGCTGGTCATGACGGACAACACCGACAAAAATGGCGTCAAGCGCTATCCTGTCGGTAATCTGCCCGTCATGGATCCGGAAACAGGCAAGGTGCTGATCGATGAGCTCGGCCGCCGTTCCTACACGACCTCCATCGCCTTCGGTCCGACGATCGGCAAGAATATCGCGCTTGCCTATCTGCCCTGGGCTTACTGCCAGGAGGGCCGCAAGCTGAACGTCGAATATTTTGCCGAGACCTATCCGGTCGAGGTTGTCAGCATCGGTTACAAGCCGCTCTATGACCCTGAAAACCTGAAGCCGAGAAGCTAAGCGGAGCAATCCGTATTCCGCCTCTCAAGGCTAATGCATAAGACAACGCCGCCTGGATGAGATTATTGCCAGGCGGCGTTGATTTTTTTAAGTGTGGCGGCATCGATGTCAGTCGGATTCCGACACTTCGCTTGGATTGGCAAGCGGCAGCATGCCGCGATAGATGCCGGGCACGGAGCCTTCGATCGGGATCGCACCGACGCTCCGGCGATAGAACTCCATCGGCCCGGCCCCGCCGATCACGCCGTAAGCGTAACCCTGGGCATACATGTCCAGAAGCGTTGTCAGCAGCAGGGTCTGGCCGACGCCCTTGCCGCGCATCGACGGATCGACGCCGGTCGGCCCGAAAAAACCCTTCGCGGTGGCGTCATGGCAGGCAAAGCCAACCAGCGTGTCATCCTTGACGGCGATAAAGCAGGTCGGCGGCTGGCGCATGGTGGCGGCCGTCGCCTCTGCTGCCCAGCCCGCGCCGAACCGTGGCTGGATCCAGGAGGTCAGCGCGCTGAGTTCGGGCGCCAGCACGCGGCGGATGACGATCCCCTCGCTGTCCATGCGCTTTTGCAGCACCGGGTCCGGCTTCAATTCGTAGAGCTTAACAAGCATGTCCATCGGTCAATCCTTTCCCCCTCAGCCTTTCACGGCGCCTGCCGTCAATCCGGCCACGATCCGCCTCTGGAAGAAAAGGACCACGATGATGAGAGGTAGCGTCACGGTGACGGAGGCTGCCATGATCTGCCCGAAAGGATATTCGAAGCGGCTGGTGCCGGCAATCAGGCCGATGGCGACCGGCACGGTGCGGTTTTCGTCGGTGAGGGTGAAGGTGAGGGCGAAGAGGAATTCGTTCCAGGCGAGGATGAAGGCGAGGATGCCGGTGCTTGCAAGCGATGGGCCCATCAGCGGCAGAAGGATCTTCATGAGAATCCGGAAATGCGAGCAGCCGTCGATGATCGCCGCCTCTTCCAGCTCGCGCGGGAATTCGCGGATGAAGGTCGTCAGGATCCAGGTGGTAAACGGCACGGTTGACAGCAGATAGGTCAACACCAGCGCGCTCGGGCGGTTGAAGAGCCCCATCCAGTTGATCAGCTCGAACATGCCGGAGAGCACGACCACCTGCGGGAAGATCGAGACCATCAGCACGATCATTAACACCACGCGCCGCTGCGGAAAATCGATGCGGCCGAGCGCGTAGGCGGCGCTCAGCCCGATGACGAGCGACAGAAAGGTCGTTGTCGTGGCGACATATACGGAGTTCAAAAGAGACCGCATGAACACCGGATTGTCGATCAGCTGCCGGTAGTAGGTGAAGTCGAAGGCTGGCAGAAGCGCTGAATGGTAAAGTGCTGCTCCCTGCTTGGTCGAGGAGACGAAAGCCCAGTAGTAGGGAAAGAGCGTGTAGAACAGCACGAACAGGAGAGCCACGATCTGCAGGCCCCTGACGCACCGCCGCCTCATTCGATAATAGGACGACGACTTGCGCCGGGGTCTTTGGATAGTTTGCATGGTTGCGTCTGCCATCTGCGTCAGTGCCCCGCTGCCCGGTCGAGGCGAAGCACCCCGATGATGATGATTGCCACAAGTGCGACGAGCAGGAACACCCAGGTCGATGCGGCCGAGCCGACGCCGAGCTCCTGAAAGCTGATCAGCCTGTCGCGGGCGTAGATCGATACGGTCATGACATTCTCGTTGCTGGCGGCCATGACATAGGCAAGGTCGAACATTCTGAGCGCGTCGAGCACGCGAAACAGCACCGCCACGCCGATGGCCGGCCGTAGCATCGGTAGGGTGATCGACCAGAAGCGTTTCCAGGCTGGAATGCCGTCCACTTCCGCTGCCTCGAAGATCTCCGGGGAGATCAGCTGCAGGCCGGCGAGGATCAGCAGCACCATGAAGGGTGTGGTCATCCACACATCGACGAAAATGACGGCGCCCATGATAAGCGAGCTGTTGGCCGTCCAGGCAATGCCATGGTCGATGAAGCCGAGTTCGATGAGCAGCTTGTTGATCACGCCGAACTGGTCATTGAGCATCCATTCCCAAATCTTGGTGGAGACGACGACGGGAATCGCCCAGGGAACGAGAATGGCGGCGCGGGCAAGCCCCCGGCCGGGGATCGCCTCGTTGACGAGAAGCGCGATGGCGATCCCGAGGACGGTTTCGATCGCAACCGAGATTACGGTGAAGACGAGGGTATTTTTGACGGCGACCCACCAGCCACGATCCTGAATGACCTCGATGAAATTATCGAGCCCGATCATCGAATAGGCCGAGGGATTGTCGAGATAGGCGTCGGTGAAGGCGAAGAAGAAGGTGCGGGCAAGCGGCCAAAGGGCGACGACCAGCATCACCACGATGATGGGAATGAGAAACAGCCATGCGGCCCGGTGATCCCGGCGGGCAAGTCGAGCGCTCATCGATCGGTTGCCTCCGGACTATCCAGCGCCAGGCGCTTGCCCTCGGCATCGAAGACAAACATCGCCGCGTCGGCAAAATCCAATCCGACCGGCTTGCCGATGAGATGCTGTGCAGGTGCTGTCGCAAGCCGGATCACCCAGATGACGTCATCCGCGATGCGGCAATAGCCGAAATGCTCGTGCCCCAGATCCTCGACACGCTCCAGCGTGCCGACGATGCGGCCCTCGAGCGCGTCGACGAGGCGCAGGGCTTCCGGCCGGATACCGATCGCGGCGACGGGCTCGGCCGATACCTCTATCGCTGCGCCGATGGAAAGGCCACCGGGGCCTTCGATCCGGTCGGCACCCGCCGCCTGACGCATCGCGACGGGCAGGAAGTTCATGCGCGGACTGCCGATAAACCCCGCCACGAAACGATTGTCCGGCGCGTGATAGAGTTCTTGCGGCGTTCCGATCTGCTCGATGCGGCCATGGTTGAGAACGACGATCCTGTCCGCGAGTGTCATGGCCTCGGATTGATCATGCGTCACATAGATCATCGTCGTCTTGAGATCGTCGTGGAGCTTGGCGATCTCCATACGCATTTCCATCCGCAAGTCGGAATCGAGGTTGGAAAGCGGCTCGTCGAAAAGGAATATCTCTGGCTGGCGCACCAGCGCCCGGCCGATCGCCACGCGCTGGCGCTGGCCGCCGGACAATTCCCGTGGCCGGCGCTCGAGCAGATGATCGACCTTCAGCATGCGGGCGACCGACGCCACCTTCTGCCGGACCGCATCGCGCCCCATGCCCAGGGTTTCCAGGGCAAAGCCTATGTTGCGCGCGACGCTCATATGCGGATAGAGCGCGTAGGACTGAAAGACGAAGGCGACGCCGCGCTTGGAGGCGGGCACATCGGTGACGTCGTCGCCCCCGATACTGACCACACCCTTCGATGCGGAGATGAGCCCGGCGACGATGCGCAGAAGCGTCGACTTGCCGCAGCCGGAAGGACCCACGAAGACGACGAATTCGCCGTCGTTGATCTGGAGGTTGACGTCTTGAATGACGCTATGCGTACCAAAGCTCTTCGAAACGGATTCAAGCGAAACCGATGCCATTTTACACCCGGGCCTTATGATCATGGAAGGCTCGCCACCTCTTAGTGGCGGCGAGACAGCGGCGCGTTTGGCCGGCGGGAAGACAGATCTTCCCGCCGGCGCTCAAGCTGGGGTCAGCGGCTTTCCTTGAGTTTTTCGAGCCGGCCTGCAAGCGACGTCAGGCCCGATTTGACGTCAGCACCGCCGGACAACATGTCGTGGACCGTACGATAGAAGGCCTGCGACACCCTGTTGTAGCTCGTGCCGGTATAGCCGGACGGACGCACGGCGCTGTCGGCGAAGGCCTGCTGGTTATCCTTGAGGAAGGGGATCTTGGCCAAGATCTCGGGGTCGCTATAGAGCGCCGGGATGGACGGATTGACCGCATCCTTAAGCGCCCGCACTTTCTGCATGTCCGGGCCGGTGATGAAGTTGACGAAGTCGGCGGCGACCTTCGGCTTGGCGGAGTATTTCGATACGCCGTAATACATCGGGCCGAGGCAACCGCTGGACTTCTGGCCTTCCTTGCCGACCGGCAACGGCATGACGCCGACCTTGTCGATGATGGCGCTTCCCGCCTGGTGCGACGTGCCCCAGACATAGGGCCAGTTGCGGTGGAAGACCGCATTGCCGGATTCGAAGATCGCTCGCGATGCTTCCTCGTCATAATTCAGCACGCCATCCGGGCTGATCGAGCCTATCCAGGCCTTGGCCTTGCCGATTGCTTCGGCGGCCTGGGGATTGTCGATCGTCACCTTGCCATCGTCGGAAATGATCGTGCCGCCGCCATTCGAGGCGATCAGCTCGATGGCATCGCAGGTCAGCCCTTCATAGCTCTTTGCCTGCCAGGCATAGCCCCACATGTCGGGATGGCCGGCAGCGCGCTCCTTGTCCTGGATTTCCTTGGCGGTGGCCGCCAGTTCATCCCAGGTCTTGGGCGGCTGCTTGCCATATTTCTCCAGAAGATCCTTGCGATAGAACATCAGCCCGACATCCATATAGGCGGGCATGGCGACGAGATTGCCGCCCAGCTTCGCGGCGTTGAGCGTCGAGGCGAAATGCTTGTCCTGGTCGGCCTGCGGGATCAGCGTCTTCAGGTCGAGCAGGTTGCTCTTGAACATGCCGAGCCAGATGACGTCGAGAAACAGGACGTCGACATCGGTCGATTTCGCCGCAAGCAGCTGCTGATAGAGCGGAATCGCATCGTCCAGCAGCGCGGGCATCTTGTTGATCTTCGCCTCGTTGCCTGTCTTCTCCTTCCAGGCATTGGCGACGTTGGTGCACAATTCGAATTCCGTCGGTGCGCAGAAGACGGAGATCGTCTCGGCATGGGCCGAGACCGTCCAGAGGCCTGCGCAGAGCGAGAGGGCAGCAAGGCTTTTCTTAAACATGAACTGTTCCCTTGATTGTGATAGTGCTTCGGCATCGTGCGGAACTCTACGGCTCCTTGACGTTAATAGGACTGGTTATGACCAGTCATGTCAATATGGACTTTCAAGAGATTTGCGTCAAAGATGGCAAAGGCCTGAATGAGGTCGCGAGGGAAACGGCATTTGAATACGCGCCAGAGCAAGGGAACGTTGATTGAAACACAAGACATGGTTGATCGAGGCGATCCGCGCCCGCTGCACAAGCAAGTGTACGAAGCCCTGCTGGCGTCCATCCGCGACGGCAAGCTTCCTTTGCGCGGCAAGCTGCCGTCCGAGCGCGAACTCGTCGATCTCTACAATGTCAGCCGCATCACGGTCCGTCATGCGATCCGCGAGTTGATCCAGCAGGGCGTGGTGCAAAGCCAGCCGGGCAAGGGGCTCTATGTCACCGAGCACGGCGGCGGCTTCGAGCTGCAGGTTCTGAAAAGTTTTACCAGCACCGCCCTGGCCAACGGCCGCAATCCCGGCCATCGCCTGATCGAAGCCAGCATCGTTCGCGCGCCACTCGACATAAGCCGTCCGCTGTTCCTCGCGCCTGGTGCGGAGGTGGTCGTGCTGACCAGATTGCGTCTGATCGACAATATACCGGCGGTCATCCAGACCGACTGGATTCCCGCCGGCCGCGTCGCCGGCCTTCTGGATCTCGATTGGGGTGTTGCCAACCGTTCTCTTTATGCGGAATTGCGCGAGCGCTACCGGATCTATCCGAAGCGTGGCCAGACAACGCTGAGCGCGCGTATCGCCACCGATGAAGAAACGGCTATTCTGGAGCTTACGCCGCCAGCCGCCGTTCTAACCGTCGACCAGATCGCCTTCGACGATCGCAATCGGCCGGTGAACATGACGGCGCTCGTGCACCATCCGGCCCGCTATCCGTTGACGCTGCTGCAGTCGGAGACCGGCGATTTCACGCAATATTGAACTGGTCGGCTCGACTGTAACCCGTCGCTATCGGATGGTTACGAGGCTCAGTTCGTCGCCACCCATTTGTGCCATTCTTCCTCGCTGCCGTGGAAAGCATTGAGGTCGATCCGACCTTCGACGCCATGTGACAGGCCGGAGCCTGAATATTGCCAGAACAGCCATTTGCGGCCCGGATAAACCTTTGACGGATGTTCGGCCACCGCGCGCAGCCAGAAGGGGTGCTCGAGAAATGCGCCCCTCAGATTGTCGCGATAGAAATCCGGTGCGGTATAGATGATTGGACGCTGGCCGTAGTACCGTTCCAGCTTGTCCATGAAGGTCTGCATTTTTTCGAGGACGCGCTCGCGCGAGACGCGTTGCTTGCAGCTCGATTCGCCGTTCCACTCGACGTCGATCACCGGCGGCAGCGCGCCGGCTTCCCTCGGAACGTTGCGGATGAACCAGTCGGCCTGTTCGCCGGCGGTCCGGCACCAGTAGAAGAAGTGATAGGCACCGCGCTTCAGCCCGGCCTCCTTGGCCTTGCGCCAGTTCTGCCTAAACATCGGATCGAGATGATCGCCGCCGTCGGTCGCTTTGATGTAGACGAAGTTTGCGCCCTGCGTTTGCAGCGTCTGCCAGTCGATATCGCCCTGCCAACGGGAAACGTCGACACCGTGCACGGCAAGCTTTCTCGGCGAAGAGACGCCGAAATTGATCGGTTTGGCGTCGCGAAAGCGGCGGGCGTAGATCGGCGAACGCGCCTGCGGCGCTATGCTGCTGATCCTGGGGTTGGCCGGCATCAGCAACGCCACCGGTCTTTCCGCGGGAAGCGGCGCGCTTTCCGTCTTGCTCACAGACAGGAACGCTTGCGGGCGCGGGCTTGGCGCCGGCGAAGCGTATAGGCCCTGCTGCTGTTCCGCCTGCGCAATCACCTCACCGATGCTGACCGAAGGGACAGGTCCGCTTGCCCGGGTAATCGAATTCGTCGTTTCGGCTGATGGTAGACCGGCCGCGAGGTCGCCCGCACCGGAACTGGTGGAGCAACCTGACAATGCCAGGGAGGCAAGAAGGATTGCTGATACAGCCGAAATACGCATAGGAGCCCGCACGCAAAACAAGGATCGACAGCACAATCGATGCCGTCGGGAGTTCACCAGCACGTATTGCTAACGGACAATTACCAAAAAAGACTGAATCCAATCTTTACGGGCTCGCTTTAGGCGCGAGCCGGGCCGACATGGTGGCCGTCAAGGCAGCATGCCGGCCCAACCGATCACTCAGGCGAAGGCATAGGAGCCGTCAGGGCGTTTCGGGACACGGCGTTGCCAATGGATGTAGCCTTCCTCTTCCATCGCCTTTTCGTCCATCTCGACACCCCAGCCGGGCCTGTCCGGCCTGAGCTCCAGATAGCCATCTTTCGGCAGATAGGGGTCGACGACATAGCGCGTCTCGCCCTGTCGCTTTTCGATATCCTTGCCGCCATAGACATAGGCCTGACCCTTGGGCAGCCGGTATTCGAGGATGCGGAAGTTCTGCGTGGCGGCAGAGAAATGAACGTTTACGGCGGTTGCCAGTGGCCCCATCGGATTGTGCGGCGCCACGCCGACGAAATAGGCTTCGGCGAGGGTCGCGATGCGCCGCATTTCGCTGATGCCGCCGACGACGCAGATGTCGGGCTGGATCAGGTCGGCGCCCTTGACCTGAAGCAGGCGCAGGAATTCATTGCGATTGTAGAGCGACTCGCCGGTTGCGAGCACGCAGTTCAGCCCCTGTTTGAGGTCGCCCCACATGTCGATGTTTTCCGGACGCAACGGCTCCTCGTAAAACAGCGGATCGTAGGGTGCCAAAGCATTGCCGAGCTGCCTTGCGGCGACCGGCTCGAAAATCTGCGCATGCGCGTCGAAGGCGATCTCGTAGTCGTCGCGCACGGTCTCGCGCAACGAGCGGAAATAATCCGCCGACGCCTTGACGACATTGCCCCAGCGATGGGCATGGATGTCGACGCGCCAGGGGCTGAGCTTGAAGGCGGTGAAACCCCATTCGGCATTGAGGCGATCGAATTCGTCGCGGGCGGCCGGTGCATCCGGCGCGGTATAGACGCCGGCATAGACCTTGACGCGGTCACGCACGGCGCCGCCGAGCAGCTTATAGACCGGAACATTCGCGGCCTTGGCGGAGAGGTCCCATAGGCAATGATCGAGCGCGGAGATCGCGGAAAGCCCGAGCGCGCCCGGCGGGAAACGGCTTTGCTGGATAAGCAGGTTCACCAGATAATCGACACGGGTCGGGTCCTGGCCGGAAAGGAAACCGTAGAGATAATCGAGAATGGGTGGGAGTGCCTTGTCGGGACCGTGATTGTAGCATTCGCCCCAGCCCGTCAGGCCGTCATCCGTGTCGAGTGCGACGATAACGCGGGGGCGGTCCTTGTCCCGGGTCATGAAAACCCGCATGCGGTCGATCTTCATCTGTCTGTCCTTCTATCGATTGCAACAGTCATGGCGCGGAAGGGAGCTCCGCACATGAGGGGTATCGGCGCGATCGTCATCACGCGGCGCTTCCGTTTTTCAGGACGTCCGGTTCGACGTAGCGGAAGCGGCGCGAATGATCGCGATCACGCGGATCTGGGCGGGGGATGGCGGAGATGAGTGCTTGCGTATAGGCATGCTCGGGCGTGTTGCAGACCTTGTCCGCATCGCCGACTTCGACAAGCCGGCCCTTGTACATCACGCCCACGCGGTCGCACATGTAGCGGATGACGCCGATGTCGTGGCTGATGAAGATATAGGCGAGGCCGAGCTTGTCCTGCAGCCGCATCAGGAGGTCGAGCACCTGGGAACGGACGGATACGTCGAGGGCCGAGGTCGCCTCGTCGGCGACGATGATGCGTGGATTGAGGGTGATGGCGCGGGCAATGCCGATGCGTTGGCGTTGGCCGCCGGAAAAAGCATGCGGATATCGCTCGCGCGTCTTCGGATCTAGGCCCACCTGTTCCATCAGGTCGCAAACGCGCTCGTCCAGCGCTCGACCCTTGGCGATACCGTTGACGAGCAGTGGTTCGCCGATGATCTGCGAGACGGTCATGCGCGGATTGAGGGAGCCGAAGGGGTCTTGAAAGACCATGCGCAATTCGCGCCGCGCGGCCGCGAGACCCTCTCCCCTCGCGGTTGCCAGATCGACGATGCTGCCATCGACGCGGCGATAGCGGATCTCGCCTGCTGTCGGATCGATGAGGCGCATGATCGAGCGGCCCATGGTGGTCTTGCCGGAGCCGCTTTCGCCGACGATCCCCAGCGTTTCGCCGGGGAGCAGCGATATGGAGATATCGTCGAGTGCCCTGACTTCGCCGAAGGTCATCGACACATTGCGCAGTTCGAGAATGGGCGCTGCCGTCCTGTCGAGCGGCGGGCGCGCCAGCCTGATCTCGGCCTTCTCCTCAAGCTTCAGGACAGAGCCGATCAGCATGCGCGTATAATCGTCTTTCGGCGCGTGAAAGATCTGCTCGACCGGTGCATATTCCTTGGCGACGCCATTGTGCATGACCAGCACGTCATCGGCGATCTGTGCCACGACGCCCATGTCATGGGTAATGAACAGCACCGCCATGCCGTAGGCCTTTTGCAGCCGGGCAATCAGGTCGAGGATTTCGGCCTGCGTGGTCACATCGAGCGCCGTGGTGGGCTCGTCGGCGATCAGGAGTTGCGGTTTGCAGGCGAGCGCCATGGCGATCATGGCGCGCTGGCGCATGCCGCCCGAATACTGAAACGTATATCGGTCCACTGCTTTGTCCGGATGCGGAATCTCCACCTGGCCAAGCAGGGATATGGCCTCAGCGCGGGCTTCCGCCTTGCTCATCTTCGTGTGAAGGCGAAGCGCCTCGATGATCTGGTCGCCGACCGTATGCACCGGCGAGAGCGAGGCCATCGGCTCCTGGAAGATCATCGCGATGTCGCGGCCGCGGATGGCGCGGATCTGGCGGCCGCGCGGATTGAGGCTGACGATATCAGTGGAGCTTCCGTCCAAACCGTTGAGGATGATGGAGCCACTGGCGATACGGCCGGGCGCATCGACGATCTGCAGGATCGAGCGCGCCGTCACCGATTTGCCGGAACCGCTCTCGCCGACGACGCAGAGCGTCTTCCCTGGCTCGATCGAGAAGGAGAGGTTGTCGACCGCGCGGAAATTGCCGGTACGCAAGGGAAAGTCGACGCTGAGGTTCTTTACCTGCAGAAGCGGGCGGGCAGCCGTCACGGAAACGATATCGGTCATGCCGGCCTCATTTGTTATAGGGGTCGGCCGCGTCACGCAGGCCATCGCCGAGAAGGTTGAGCGCCATGACGGCGATGACGACGGCAAGACCCGGCATGAAGAGCCATGGCGCCGTGGCGATCGAACGGATGTTCTGGGCCTCGCGTAGCAACACGCCCCAGGAAATGGTCGGCGGTTGCAGGCCAAGCCCGAGGAAGGAAAGCGAGGTCTCCGCAAGGATCATCGCCGGCACGGCAAGCGTGATCGAGGCGATGATATGGCTGGCGAAGCTCGGCAGCATGTGACGAAAGATGATCCGGCTCTCGCGGGCGCCGTCGAGCCTTGCCGCGGCGACGAATTCTTCCGTGCGAAGCGACAGGAAACGACCCCGGACGACGCGGGCGAGCTGCGCCCAGCCGGTCAACGACAGGATGATGGTGATCATCATATATTGCAGTGCCGCGGGCCAGCCCTGTGGCAGTGCCGCAGCCATGGCGAGCCAAATCGGGATCGTCGGCAGCGACAGCACGAAATCGATCAACCGCTGGATGAAGAAGTCGAGACGGCCGCCATAATAGCCGGAGATGCCGCCGAGCACGATGCCGAGCAAAAGCGAGAAGAAGACGCCGACAAGGCCGATCGACAGCGAGATCTGCGCGCCCTGTATCGTCCGGCTGAAGACATCGCGACCAAGCCGGTCGGCGCCGAAGAGCAGGAGAGGGGTGGTCTTGTCGGAGGAGGCGAGCAGATGGATGTTGGAGTTGAAAAGGCCCAAAACCGAGTATTCGTAGCCGCGCCCGAACAGGCTGACATCGACCCGCTTTGTTGTGTCTTCTTTGAAGATCGCCGCCAGCGTCTCCGGATCGCGGGTGAGCTTCAACGGATAATAGTGCAGGCCGAAGGAGAAGCCGTTGCTTGTATCGATGAGATGCAATTGCTGCGGCGGATGAAAGGTTGCCCGCGCATTCTGCAAAGTCGGGTCGTTGATGGCGAAAAAGCCTGGGATGATGGCGACGATATACATGATGACGGTGACGACGAGGGCCACCATGGCAAGCTTGTGCCGGCGGAAGGCCCACCAGATCAGCTGCCATTGCGAGGCGACGGCGGCGCGGTCCGGCTGAATGTTTGTGACGGCGATGTCGGCCATGGGCGGCTCCTATTCCAACCGGATGCGGGGATCGACCAGCGCGAGCAGGATGTCGCTGATCAGCGAACCGATCAGCGTCAGCGCGCAGATCAGAAGCACGAAGGCACCGGCGAGATACATGTCCTGCGCCATCAGCGACTGCAGCAGCAGCGGCCCGGCCGTCGGCAGATTGAGGACGATGGCGACGACGACGGAGCCGGAAATCAGGTTGGGCAGCAGCCAGGCGATCGTCGAGATAAACGGATTGAGGGCGATCCTGAGTGGGTATTTCACCAGCAGCCGGAACTCGGAAAGCCCCTTCGCTCGCGCCGTCGTCACATAGGGTTTCGGCAGTTCGTCGAGCATGTTGGCGCGCATGACGCGGATCAGGCTTGCCGTCGAGGAGACGGCAAGGATGATGACCGGCAGCCATAGATGCGCGAGAAGGTCGAGCATCTTGGCAATGCTCCAGGGCGCGGTTTCGAACTCAGAGGAAAACAGGCCGCCGACATCTTGGCCGAATTCCACGGCCGCGACATACATCAGCACCAGCGCCAGCAGGAAGGACGGAATGGCAAGGCCGAGAAAGGTGAAGGCGGTAAAGAGATAGTCACCGATCGAATATTTCCTGACGGCGGAATAGACGCCGATCGGCAGCGCAATCCCCCAGGTGGCGATCAGTGTCGCAAGCGCTAGGACCAGCGTCAGCGCCATCCGCTCCCAGATCAGTCCCGAGACCGGCTGTTGCCATTCAAAGGAAATGCCGAAATCGCCGCGCGATAGGATGCCCCATATCCATTTGATATATTGCACGATCATCGGCTGATCGAGGCCGAAGCGCTCGCGCAATTGCGCCGCGGTATTCTGATCGACGACCTCGTTCGAGGAGGCGAGCGTGGCGATATAGGTCGTCACGTAGTCGCCCGGCGGCAACTGGATCAGCACGAAGGCGAGGAAGCTGATCGCGAAAAGCGATGGGATCATCCATAAGAGGCGTTTGGTGATGAAGACCAGCATGAGGCGTCCCTATCCCTGCATGGAACGCCGCTTTTCGGAACCGGCAGGCCCAGGGGAGGGCCTATCATTGGCGTCGAGCGGCGCGCTTGAAAGTGGCGCCGCCCGCTAGGGGCGGCGCTGGGTCGGCAAAATCAGCTTGTGAAGGTGAACTGCTGTGGCAGCGCCGGTCCCGGGTTGGGCCATGACCAGCTGTCCGGCTGCTTCTCCGGCACGTTGCGAAGATTGTTGCGGATGATACCGAAGCCGCCGACGGCAAGGCAGAGACCGACAGTCTCGAATTCCTCGGCGGCGATATCGAAGATCTGCTTCATGGCCGCTCCGCGCTTATCGAGATCAGCGGTGGAACGCGCCTCGTCGAAGAGCTTCATGCGCTTCTTCTGGCTTTCCGGCGGTTCCTCGCCCTGCTTGCCGTTCGAGGTGTACCAGACCGACCATGGAATGGCGTAACGCGAGCCTTGCGGATGGAAGGCGAAGAAGTCGCGCGGGTCGAGCATAGGATCGAGCCCGCCAGGCCCGGGCCAGACCTGCGCGTCATGGGCATTGTCGTCGCCGCGCGTATAGTAGAGCGCGCGCTCGATCGTGTTGACCTTCATGTCGATGCCGATCTGCGCCCAATGCGCCTTGACCAGCTCCAGCGCATCGACCAGATCGGGATAGAGCGTCGGGATGACGTCGACGGCAAAGAAGATCTTCTGGCCGTCCGGTCTCAGACGGAATCCATTGCCGTCCTTCTTGTCGTAACCTGCCTTGTCCAGCAACGCGCCCGCCTTGTCGGCGTCGTAGTCGGTGAACTGCCGCGCGAGTTTTTCGTGATACCAGGGATGTTCTGGACGGGGTCCGGCCTGATAGCCCTCGCTCTGGCCGAAATAGACGATGTCGATCACTTCCTGCCGGTTGATGCCGAGCGACAGCGCTTGCCGGAACGACTTGTCCGCGAACATCTTGCGCATGGCCGGGTCTTTATGCGTGATGTTGAAGTAGATCTGGCATTGCTGCGAGGTGGAAGGCACGAGCGTCAAAAGCCGGTAATCGCCCTTCTTCATGTTCTGCGAGAGCGTCGGCTTGTTGGCCAGCACGCTGATGTGGCGCTCCTGAATGTCGATCTTTCCCGAGATGACGTTCAGCATCAGGGATTCGACATCCTGCGAAATGCCGAAGTTGATCTCGTCGATATAGGGAAGCTGATTGCCCACGGTGTCGACCTGCCAGAAGTAGGGATTGCGGGTCATGACGACGCGCGTGGCGCCGCCGGTATAGGGCTCCTTCACGACCCAGGGATCGAGCGTCGGCTTGTCGACATTGCCCCAGCGCGACGGGATCTCGATATCGCCGCAGCGCGCCCGGAAAAGCTCGGGCCAGCTGCTGGCGCCCGCCTTCTTCGCGTCTTCGGCGGCGTTCGGATTGTATTTCGGCAGGAACTGGCTGCAGTAATGTTTCGGAAACAGCGTCGGATGCTGGCCGAGCGGTGTCGCCAGGTTTTCCAGATAGAGCGCATTGGGTGCCGCAAAGGTGAATTTCACCGTGTAGTCGTCGATCTTCTCGACATTGACCACCTTGCCCGCGACCGACAATTGCGCAGGTGCTGCGCTATAAAGATCTGTGTTCTTGACGCAATCCTCGATCGCGAAAACGACGTCGTCGGCGGTAAAGGGATGGCCGTCCGACCAGCGAGCGCCCTCGATCAGGTGGAAGGTGAATTGCGAGGCATCGTCATTGACATCCCAGCGTTCGGCAAGATTGGGTAGAACCTTGGTAAACTCCATGTTCCAGCGCACGAGGCTCTGATTGCCCACCATGCGCAGGATGCCGTTATGGTCAGACGAGCCTCTCAGGCCGCGACGAAGCGTTCCGCCATAGGTGCCGACCTTTTCGAAAGGTGTCACGACCATCGGCTTTTTCGGTAGCCGGTCGGCGAGCGGTGGCAGCTTCCCGTTCTTGACGAGGTCGGCCAATGCGGGTGCTTCGCCGCCTGCGGCAGAGGCTCGACCGGCAAGGGACAGGGCCGCAACGCCAGCCATGCCCCCGAGAACGGCGCGACGTGTCACGCCGCGAGACAATATTTTATCGCGCATCCATATCCCTCCCGTTTGATGCCGGCACGACTTTGTCTGGACCGGCGCGACAGGCTCCCGACCCGTCGCATGGCGTCCTCTTGGCGCCGCGAGCAGACCATAGATACGTTCTCAGATAATTACAAGAGTTGACAGATATTAACAGATTTAGTAGCCCTGCCGCCTAGGGAATGGACTGAAGCCCGTCGCTGGGCGGCAAAGCAAAGGATGATGATGACATTGTCGACCGTCACTGCACCGGACGGGGGCGCAACGCGCTTCGGCGACATCATCTACGAGAAGATCGTGGGCATGATCGCGGACGGAAACTTCCCGGTGAACGAAAGATTGCCGTCGGAGGAAAAGCTTGCGGTGATGTTCGGGGCGTCGAGGCCGGTCATCCGCGAGGCGCTGGAGCGCCTGAGGGGCGACGGCCTGATCGTCTCGCGCAAAGGGTCGGGCTCCTATGTGCGGCAACGCCCGGATTCGTCCGTGCTGAAGATGGTGCCGGTTGGCTCCTTGGCCGATGTGCAGCGGTTTTTCGAATTTCGCGCCGGCCTCGAGGCGGAAGCCGCAGAACTTGCCGCGCGCAACTGGCAGCCGGCAGACAAGGAGCGGATCACCGCCGCCCTTCTCAACATCGAGCAATGTTTGAGCGACGGCAAGCTCGGCGCCGAGGAAGATCAGGCGCTGCACGACGCGATCGCGATGGCAACCGGAAACCAGTTTCACATCACGCTTCGCGAATGGTTCAAGCCGCATTTCGCCATCGGGCATTCCGTCACGCGAAGCCTGAGCCTCAAGCGCACGCCCGAACAGATCCGCACCGTCCAGGACGAGCATGCGGTGATCGTCAAGGCGATCTTCGAGCGGCAGGAGACCGAGGCGCATGACGCGATGAAGCGGCACATACTGAACGCTCGCGCCCGCATGTTCCAGGGGGTCTGAGCAGCAATGGGAGGAAGGGATGATGCGGCGACCGGCTGTGACCGGTGCCACCACCCTTCCATTTCGATCATCGGTTAAGAGCTAGCAAGGGGAAGAAGATGAGCATCGCAACTATTCGCCAGGCGCTGAAAGGTGTGTCCGGTGTTCCCGTGACGGCCTATGACGATAGGGGCGAGGTCGAACCCCGGATCACGGCGAAGGTCTATCATCGGGTCGCCGCTGCCGGCATCCACAATATCGTCGCGGCGGGAAATACCGGTGAGTTCTACGCCCTGACACCGGAGGAAATCCGTCACGTCCACGAGGCGGCGGTTGCGGGCGTCGACGGCAAGGCGCCGGTGACGGCGGCGATCGGGAGATCGTTGCGCGAGGCGATCGCGATGGCAAAGAATGCCGCTGTGATTGGTGCATCCGCGGTCATGTCGCATCAGCCTGTCGATCCATTCGCCGCCCCCGCAGCCCAGATCGACTATTTCTGCGATCTTGCGGAAGCGTCTCCCTTGCCGCTGGTCGCCTATGTGCGCGCCGACGGTTTCAGCGTCGACGACATGGTGCGCCTTGCCGGCCACGCCAACATTGCCGGCATCAAGTTCGCGACGACGGATCTGATGCTTCTCTCGAGGTCTATCGCGGCTTCTGATCCGGCCGGCGCGCTCTTCGTCTGCGGTCTCGCCGAGAGTTGGGCGCCGACCTTCACCGCCGCCGGCGCACGCGGCTTCACCTCCGGTCTGGTCAATGTCGCGCCGCAATTGTCGCTCGCCGTCCTCGATGCGCTGGACAGAGGCGATTTCGCGGCTGCGCGCGCGATCGTCAACAAGCTCGAGCCGTTCGAGCGCATGCGGACGAAATTCCGCAACGGCGCCAACGTCACGGTGGTGAAGGAGGCGGTGACCTATTCGGGTCTCAATGTCGGCCCCGTGCGGGTGCCGGGATTGCCGCAGCTCGATCAGAAAGACCGGGAGGAACTGCATCGTCTGCTGAAGGACTGGGAGGGGTAAGCGCACCGAGCCTGTGCGCTGCTACAGACTGCAAAAGGCGTGGGCGCTGCCCGCGCGATAAGATTGGGAGGTCTTGAAATGTTGAAGAGCTTGCTGACATCCGTCGCAATCGCCAGTGCCTTGATTGCCGCGCAGCCGACCTGGGCGGCATCGCCCCCGAACATGCTGGTGATCGGCACCAACCTCACCGGCATCCGCACACTCGACCCGGCGCAGAACAATGCCCGCACGGTTTCCGAGCTGATCTCCAATCTCTACGACAATCTGGTGCAGCTCTCCCCGGACGACCTCCAGACGCTGAAGCCGATGCTTGCCACGAAATGGAGCATTTCGCCTGACGGCAAGATCATCACGCTCGCCTTGCGGGATGACGCCGTCTTCCAGAGCGGCAATCCGGTCACGGCGGATGACGCCGCATGGTCCATTCAGCGCGTCATCAAGATGGGGCAGGTCGGCTCGACCGATATCGCGCCCTGGGGCTTCACGGCCGAAAATGTCGACAAACTGATCCGGGCCAAGGATGCCCACACGCTGGAGATCGAGCTGCCGCAGGCCGTCAATACCGATCTCGTGCTCTATTCGCTTGCCGGATCGTCGATCGGCATCATCGACAAGAAGACGGCCTTGTCGCATGAGGCGAACGGCGATTTCGGCGGCACATGGCTCTCGGCCAACTCCGCCGGAAGCGGACCGTTCGCGCTCGCGCAGTGGCGGCCGAACGATGTCGCGATCTTCAATGCCCGCAAGAACTATTGGGGTGGTGCTCCGGCCATGACGCGCGTCGTCGCCCGTCACATACCGGAATCGGGCAATCTGCGACTACAAATCGAGGCCGGCGACGTCGATATCGGGCAATATGTTTCAAGCGGCGATCTCGATGCACTGGCCAACAACAAGGCCGTGGTGATCGACAATGTGCCGGGGCTCGGCTTCTACTATATCGCGCTTAACCAGAAGGATCCGGATCTGCAGAAACCCAAGGTCCGCGAGGCGTTCCAACATGCCTTCGACTGGAAGGCAATTTCTGACAACATCATGCGCTACACCGGCTTCCCCTGGCAGTCGATGATCCCGCGCGGGATGATCGGGGCGCCGGAAAATGCGACATCGCGCTATGATTACGATCCGGCCAAGGCCAAGCAATTGCTAGCTGAGGCAGGCTATCCGAATGGCCTGAAGAAAGTGCTCAATCCCTCGGGAGCGGCGGCCTTGCCCTTCACCGAGGCATTGCAGGCAAGCGCTCGGGTCGCAGGGATCGATCTCGATCTGGTGCCGGGCGAATTCATTCCCGCGTTCCGCGAGCGCAAATATCAGGTCCTGTTCGGCAATTCCGGCGCCCGGCTCCCCGATCCTTTCGCCGTTGCCACGCAATATGCCTACAATCCTGACAACAGCGACGATGCGCGTCTCGGCAGCTACTATCTCTGGCGGGCCGGCATGAAGGTGGACGAGCTCAACACACTGGTCGATCAGTCGATGAAGGAGCGCGATACCGCCAAGCGCACCGACCTCTTCAAGAAGATGGACGGCATCTATGGCAGCATGGACTCCCCGCTGATCATCTTCTTCCAGCGCACGGATCCCTATGTCATCCGCGCCAATGTCAAGGGCTACCATGGGCATACGACCTGGTCGACGCGCTGGCATGACGTGACGAAGGAGTAAATGCCCGTGACGAGCGCCGAGCTGACATCGAAACGCGATTCCCGCGGCAGTGTGGATCAGGATGCGTTCGCGGATACGCCGCCGCATCCGCTGGTCGCCCTCCTGCGGCGATTGGCAGGCCGTGCTGTGGCGATCATCACCACGCTGCTCGGTCTGCTGTTCCTCACTTTTTCGATGGGGCGCCTGCTTCCCGCCGACCCGGTGCTTGCCATCACCGGATCGGAGGTGAGCAAGGCGGTCTATGATCGCGTCTATAACGAGCTTGGGCTCGGCCAGCCTATCTGGATGCAGTTCCTAACCTATGTGCGGAAGGTTGCGACCGGCGATCTCGGCACCTCGGCCACGACCGGCCAGCCGATCCTGACCGATCTCATGAGCATTTTCCCGGCAACCATCGAGCTTACCATCATTGCCATGATCATCGGCATCCTCGTCGGCGTTCCGCTCGGCATCACCGCAGCCGTCCGGCGCGGCACCGTCCTCGATCATATCGCGCGTATCGTCGCTCTTGCCGGCCATTCCATTCCGATCTTCTGGATGGGGCTGATGGCGCTCTTCGTCTTCTACGCCAAGCTCCAGCTTGTCGGTGCCTCGGGCCGCGTCGATGTCCTGTACGAGGGGCTGGTGACGCCGATGACCGGATTTCTGCTGATCGATTCCGCCATGCAGGGCCAGTGGGATGTGTTTCAAAGCGCGCTCAATCACATCATCCTGCCGGGTGCGATCCTCGGCTATTATTCTGTCGCCTATATCTGCCGCATGTCTCGCAGCTTCATGCTGGAGCAGCTCGGCCAGGAATATATCGTCACGGCCAGGGCAAAAGGGCTCGGACGCCGCAAGGTCGTCTGGCGCCATGCCTTCCGGAATATCCGCGTGCAACTGCTGACGATCATGGCGCTGACCTTCGGCGGTCTGCTGGAAGGCGCGGTGCTGATCGAGACGGTTTTCGGCTGGCCCGGGCTCGGCCAGTATCTGACGCGCGGGTTGCAGATGAACGACATGAACGTCGTCATGGGTGCCGTGCTGACCATCGGTGCCGTCTTTTTGACCATCAACATCATTTCGGATGTGCTGTATCGCATTCTTGATCCAAGGACACGGTGACGCCGATGACGATCTCCGCCGAACACACAGACCGCAGCAGCGGCAACGGCTTTCGTAAATGGCTGCTCGCGCCGGAGCCTCAGGGCTGGTTCCAGTCGTCCGTGCAGCAATTCCATCAGGGTTGGCTAAAGTTCCGCCTGCATCCGCTCGGCCTTGTCGGGCTTGCCATCATCGTCCTGCTCGTCCTCGTTGCCATCGCCGCGCCCTTGTTGACGCGGTATGATCCCATCGTTCAGGACATGGCGGGACGACTTGCGCCGCCATCGGCGGAGCACTGGCTCGGCACGGACAATTTCGGGCGCGATGTCTTAGCCCGCATCGTTTATGGTGGCCGCACGACGCTCTATATCATCATGCTCGTCTCGGTCATCGTCGCGCCCCTGGGTCTGCTGATCGGCACCTGCTCCGGCTATTTCGGGGGGATTGTCGATGAAATCCTGATGCGGATCACCGACATCTTCCTGTCCTTTCCCGGCCTGGTGCTGGCGCTGGGGTTCGCGGCGGCACTCGGCCCCGGCATCACCAATGCGATCATCGCTATTTCGCTGACGGCCTGGCCGCCGATTGCCCGGCTTGCCCGCGCCGAAACGCTCAGCCTGCGCAAGGCGGATTTCATTGCGGCCGTGCGTCTGCAGGGTGCGACACCCTTGGCGATCATCACTCGCCACATCCTGCCGATGTGCATTCCCTCCGTGATCGTGCGCGTGACCCTCAACATGGCCGGTATCATCATCACCGCTGCCGGCCTCGGCTTTCTCGGTCTCGGCGCACAGCCGCCCTGGCCGGAATGGGGGTCGATGGCGGCCACGGGCCGCGAATTCATGCTCGACAGCCCCTGGGTCATCGCCGCCCCCGGCATTGCCATCGCGCTGGTAAGCCTTGCTTTTAACCTCGTCGGCGATGCGCTGCGCGACGTTCTTGATCCGAGAGGTGCGGAATGAGCTCTTCCCTCATCGATATCCACAACCTCGAAATTACTTTTGGCGGCGGCTCCGTGCGGGCCGTGCGCGGCGTCAGCTTTTCGCTGGGGCAGGAAAAGCTCGGGATTGTGGGTGAATCCGGCTCGGGCAAATCGACGGTCGGGCGCGCCATCATGCGGCTGCTGCCGCCGACCGCAATGGTCAGCGCCGAGCGGATGAGTTTTCGGGACGTAGACCTGCTGAAGGTGGACGAGCGCCAGATGATGATGATCCGCGGGCGGCGGATCGGGCTCATCCTGCAGGATCCGAAATATTCGCTCAATCCGGTCATGCGGATCGGGGAGCAGATCGCAGAGACTTACCGTCTTCACTATCCCAAGGCGAGCGCAAAGCAGGCTTACGGCCAAACGCTCGAAATGCTCGATGCAGTCAAGATCCGCGATGTTGAACGGGTGGCCCGGCTCTATCCGCACGAAATATCGGGCGGCATGGGCCAGCGCGTGATGATCGCCATGATGCTGATTGCCGAGCCTGAGGTTCTGATCGCCGACGAGCCGACTTCCGCGCTCGATGTCACGGTGCGGCTGGAAATCCTCGCCTTGCTGGACGAGCTCGTCGCGCGACGCAATCTCGGACTGATCTTCATCAGCCATGACCTGAACCTTGTGCGGAATTTCTGCGACCGCGTGCTGATCATGTATGCCGGGCGGGTGGTCGAGGTCCTTGAAGCGCGGGACCTCGACAAGGCCAGGCATCCCTATACGCAGGGCTTGCTGGCCTCGTTGCCGTCGATCGATGATCCGCCGGCCCGGCTGCCGATCTTGAAACGAGATCCGTCCTGGCTCAACGGCAAGATCTTGGAGGGAACGCGATGATCGAAATCGACAATCTCACCATCCGTTTCGCCGCCGGCCAGAGGCCAGTGGTGAGGAACGTCAGATTCGGTGTCGAGAAGGGCACGGCCTTCGGTCTCGTCGGCGAGTCCGGCTGCGGAAAATCCACGGTCCTGCGCGCTATCTCCGGTCTCAATCCGAATTATCAAGGCAGTATCGAGCTGGACGGCGGCATTCTGGGCCGGCGGCGCGATCGTCCGTTCTTCCGCCGGGTACAGATGGTATTTCAGGATCCCTATGGATCGCTCCATCCGCGCAAGACCATCCGCTCGCAACTCAAGGAGCCGCTCCGCAATCAGGGGCTAGCCACCGGTTCGATGGATGTCGATGCGCTGCTGCGCTCTGTCGGCCTCGATCCGTCGCTCAGCTACCGGTTTCCGCATCAGCTTTCCGGCGGACAACGCCAGCGCGTCGCCATCGCCCGCGCCCTGGTTCTCAATCCCGCCGTCCTGCTGCTCGACGAGCCGACCTCCGCGCTCGATGTCTCTGTCCAGGCCGAAATCCTGAACCTTCTGGACGATCTGCGCCGGGAGCGCGGCCTGACCTATTTGCTCGTCAGCCACGATCTCGCTGTCGTCTCCCATATGTGCAGCCGCGTTGCCATCATGGAGGCCGGGGAGATCGTCGAAGAGGTCGATATCGAAAGGCTGCGAAAGGGAGAGGTCGAACATCCCTATTCGCAGCGCCTGCTACGGGCGAGCCGGATGTATGGCAAGCAGCGAGAGGTTCTTACGTGATGATCGATGAGGCCGCATGGGCCTCATCGATGTGTCTTTCCGTGACTCTCTATTTGATCAAGAGCGACTTGCATCCGTCTTGATTTCCGGCCAGAGCGGTTCAGTGGCCGCCAGCAAGGCCGGCGTGCCTGCCGCGATCCAGGGTATGCGGCTTTCAGGATCCTCACCGATCCGCACATCGAGCCCGGCTTCACGGGCAAGCACCGCACCGCCGGCGATGTCCCACATCGTCGTCACCTTTTGCAGATGTCCGTCGAAAATGCCGCGTGCGGCAAAGACGAGGGAGACGGATGTCGAATGGAAGGCTTCGACGACCCAGCCGGCGCGCCTCAACCCGATTTGAAGCTTGGCGGCATCGTCGAGATCGTCGGCTAGACTGTCGCCAAGTGACATGATGCGGACGTCCTGCGGAGGAATGGTGCGTGCAAGCGGCTTGCCGTTCATCAGCAGGCCGCTGCCATCGGCCGCCGCGTAGATCTCGCCCATGACTGGCATGGCAACGACGCCGAGTTCGGGGCGGCCGCCGCGCACGAAGCCGAGCGAGATCCCCCAAAGAGGTGAGCCACGCAGGAAATTCGATGTGCCATCGATCGGGTCGATGATCCAATAAGAACCTTCGGATTGCCCGCCGAATTCCTCGCCGACGATTGCTTCGCCGGGAAAGGCGGTAGCAAGCCGATCTCGGATGAAGTTTTCGACGGTCGTGTCGGCTTCGGAGACGAAATCCTGCACACCCTTGGCGTGGGTGGTGACCGTCTGGTGCGCTGCAAAGAAATGCAGCGCCTTGTCGGCGGCTTCCTCGATGATCGCGCTCGCCTGCGACAGGCGCTGGTTGGCGATGGGCATCATGCGTTCCTCTTGGTCTCATGGCCGGCGAGCCATTGCTTGAATGGCGCAATCGTATCGGTCTGGACGGCGCCGACGCCTACCTCGGCCAGGGCGCCCCACACACCTTCGGGGTCACGCAGCGCCCGGCTGTCGTTAAAATCGAGGTTGTGAGAGACATCGAGCGTATTGATCCATAGGCGGATGTTCTGACGCTCCAGTTCCTCGCGCCCCGTGGCGAGATCGGCAATGTTGGAAAACTTGACCTCCACCATCGGTGCCCGCAGAGGCTCGATCCGCTTCAGGTCTTCCGCGAATTGGCTGGGCCTGACGCGAAACATCGGCATGTGCGGAATGGAGCCGAACCAGTCGGCGTCGAGCACCGGGAACTGGCCGGATGCCGGCTCGATATCGGTCTTGATGATGATCTGGTTCTGCATGTCGAGGCGCTTGATCGTCGCGATCACCAGCGGCAGGTCACGCGGATATTTCGTGTCGATGTTAACGAAGATCCGCCCGCGCGCCTCTTCCAGCGCTTCCTCCAGCGTCGGAATGTGCTCGTCGGTCACCGCCGCCGTCTCTCCGCCGCCACCGGCGCGAAGGCGTGCATTGCGGATTGTCGCGAGATCGCAGGCGCTGACAACGCCGGTGCCGGTCGATGTCCGGTCAAGCGTCGCGTCATGGATGACGACAAGCTTTCCATCCGCTGTCGCTTGCGTGTCGATCTCGACGATTTCCACATTGAGCGCCGCCGCGTCACGGATCGACGTCAGCGAGTTTTCCGGCGCAGCCGTCCACAGGCCGCGATGCGCGATGGTGAGAATATCCGGATTGCTGCGCGAAACGAGCGAGAAAATGTCTGCGGAACGGGAGGCAGCGGTCTGGCTGGGCATGGGGAGAACTTTCGTATGGTTGAGGTTTGGGAGGAGGATCAGATCTTGCCCATTCCGGCCGCCATCAGGTCGTCGCGCAGGATGCGTCCGGCGAGAACGAAGATGATCAGGGCAGGAAGGAGCAGGATGAAGGCAATGATCGATGCCAATGGCAGTTGCATCGAATAGGGGTCGAGAAACATGTAGAGCTTGATCGGCAATGTCTGGATGACAGGCGCGCCAACGATGAAGGACTTGTCGAATTCCTCGAAGCTGCCGATGAAGGAAAGAAGCCCGCCGGCCAACAATCCCGGCACGGCGAGCGGCAGGATGACATGCGCCAGAACGCCGATGCTTCCCGCACCAAGCGACCGTGCGGCGTGAATGAGGTCGTCCGGAATAGTCTCGAGCGAGGCGGTCATCAGCCGGATCATCAGTGGCAGTGTGCCGACGATCTGGACGAGAATGACGCCGACCATCGAATAGGAGAGGCCGAGTAGCAGGAATATCTGGCCGATGCCGACGGCAACGACGAGACCGGGAATGATGATGGGCGCGAGGATGAAGATTTCCACGACGCGCTTCAGCCGGAAGGGAAAGCGTGCCATGGCCCAGGCCGTGGGCAGGGCGATGATCGCGGTCGCGAAGGTCACGACGATGGCGATGACGAGGCTGTTCAACGTGGCGTGCAACAGATTGGCATCCGCGAGAACGTCGAGCCAGCGGCCGAGCGTATAGCTCTGCGGCACGACATGCGGCGGAGCCCAGCCGTCGGCAACGCTCCAGAGGAACATCAGCGCCAGTGGCAGGGCGATGACAAGCGCGAGCATGAGATACAGCCCGACAGAGACGAGGACGCGATCGTCCTCAGTGAAGGTGCGGCGACGGGGCAGGGCGGGAGCGGTGTCGGCAAGCGTGCTCATCAGGTATCTTTCTGCGCGGCGCGGACGCCTATCCTGGCGGTCAGCGTGTAGTAGGCAATCAGGACGGCGATCGCGAAGAGGCTCAAAACCATCCCCATCGCATAGACCTGGGGGAACCTGCCCTGACTGAATTCGGCGACCATCAGCACCGAGAGTGGCCGCGCGACCGGCGGGCCGACGATGTCGGGAATGGCATAGGAGCCCATCGAACCGATGAAGGTCAAAAGGATCGCGGCGGTGATGCCGGGCATGGCGAGCGGCACTTCGACGAAGAGGAAGGTCTTCACCCGAGAGGCGCCGAGCGAGCGTGCCGCCAGGCGGATATCCTCCGGGACGGCGGCAAAGGCGCTGGTGATGATCAGCGTCATGAAGGGGATCTGCTTCCACACCGTCGAAAGGATCACGCCGACGCCCCAGTCATCGCGCACGAGCTTGGGCAGGCCGAGACCCAAGGGTGCGAGCAGCCGGTCGAGAAAGCCGCCGCGTTCGGCGACGATGATCACCATCAGTGCGACGATGATGCTGGGGACGGCCATCGGCAACTTGTAGAGGCCGTTGAAGAGCTTGCGGCCAAGGAAACTTCGGCGCAGCAGCAGCGCCAGCGGAATGGAGGCCAGGAGCGAGACGACGACCGGGGCGACGCCGTAATAGATCGAGACGGACAGACCGCGCAGCATTGATGGCCGGGTAAAGATGCGCGCATACCATTGCAGCGTGAAGCTGCCGTCGTCCATGTGAAAGCTGCTGTTCAGGGCTGATAGCAGCGGCCAGCCGAAGAAGACGAGAAGATAGCCGACGCCGGGCGTCAGCAGCAGAAGGAGCCTTGCGCGGTCGCTGCGGAGGATCGGACGCATCAGGCAACTCCCGCGAATTCCCGCTCGTCGAGCAGGTGTGCGGCGCCCTGGAAGCCAATCGCGACGTGGGTGCCGGGGGTGAGCAGTGCATCGCCGCCTACCTGGGCGACCTTGAGCGTCACCTCTCCAACGGCGACCGTATAAAGGACATTGGCGCCCATGAAGGATACCGATGTGACGACGCCGGGAGCGCGGTCATTTGATATAACCGATATGGTTTCGGGCCGGACGGAAATGCGGGCTGGCCCGGTGGCATGTGCGTCTAGCGCGATGATCTCGCCCCAGGGCAGGTGTGCCTTCGCGCCTTCGGCGGCAACGGACAGAAGATTTGTCTGGCCGAGAAAGCTCGCCGTGAATGCCTTTTTCGGAGCGCGGTAGAGTTGCTGTGGCGTGCCGGTCTCGACCACGCGGCCGGCATTCATGAGAACGATGCGGTCGGACATGGCCATGGCTTCCGACTGGTCATGCGTCACATAGATGCTGGTCGAGCCGATGCGGCGATGCAGCTCCACGAGTTCGTGACGCAGCGTATCGCGCAGCTTGGCGTCGAGATTGGAGAGCGGCTCGTCGAAGAGAAGCAGGGACGGTTGCATGACGATCGCGCGGGCAAGCGCCACACGCTGTTGCTGTCCGCCCGACAATTGCCGTGGCATGCGGTCGGTGAGGCCCGTCAGATTGCAGATGTCGACGGCATGCTCGATCCGTCGCGCCCGCTCTGGCTTGGCGACGTGCTTCATCCGCAGGCCGAAGGCGAGATTCTTGCCGACCGTCATATGCGGGAAAAGCGCGTAGGACTGGAAGACCATCGCGATATCACGCGCTTCCGGAGGCAGGGTATCGATCTTCTGTCCGGCGAGATGGATTTCGCCGGCGCTCGGCCGGCTGATCCCCATCAGAATGCGCAGAAGCGTGGACTTGCCGCAGCCGGAGGGGCCAAGGATGGTGACGAACTCGCCGCGCTCGACATCGATCGACACGGGATGGAGTGCGCGGCTCGTGCCGTAGTCCTTGGTAATATCTTTGATTTCAAGCGCGCTCATCATGGCATTCCGTCGTTCTGGGAAGAGGGGGTGGACCGGACGCCCCACGTCCGGTCCGGCAGCGGTCCGGCTCCCGCTACTGATTGAGCACTTTTTCATTGAGCGCTTCGGAAAGCGCCGTCGCCATATCCCAGAAGGCGGTCGCCGACAGTCGTGGATAGACGCTGTTCGGCAGGACATGGACCCGGGTTTCGGCCGAGATCAGGTCGTCGCTGATATCCGTGCGCGGCGAGCGGGAGGCCTTGTGCTCGAGTTTCCAGGTCTGGAAGTCCTTGCTGAAGGCCATGTCGATCAAGAGCAGGGCGGCGGCGACATGCTTGGCATTGGCGGGCACGAAGATCGCATCGCCGGAGCCGACCTGGCCGCCTTCGAGCAGTGTCAGGCGGAAGCTGTCGGGAAGCTGCTTGTTGGCAAGGAAGGTTATGACCTGATCTTCCCAGACCGTGCCCATGTAGAGCTGCTGGTTGTTGATGAGGTTCAGGGTGTCGGCATTGCCGTTCGTCAGTTCCGAGACCTTGAGGAGTTTGCGATAATAGTCCCAGACGGGCTCAAGGCAGTCCGACGTCATCGCCCAGTCCTCGGCTTGTTCGAGGCTCAGCGAATAGTCCGTCAGCTTGGCGCGGCAATCGCCTTTCAGATAGTTGAGCGCGACCGAGTAGATGAAGCCGCTGCCGGAGCCGCCCTTGGAGGGTAGAGTCACGCCCAGCCGCTTCGGGTTCTTCTCGGCCCAGGCGAGCAGATCGTCGAAATTCCTAGGCAGGTCGGTGTCCTTGACGAAGGCGGAATCGTAGCCGATTGCCGTCTGGTTCAGATGGACTAGCGGAAAGGCACCGCCATGCGGCTTGCCGAAGACGGTCTCGGCCAGAACGGGATCATAGTGATCCATATTCGGCAGGATCTTCGTCAGTGCGATCTTACCGACGACGCCTGTGGACGACAGCAGCGGATAGCCGCCGCCACCGGCGAAATAGACATCGACCGGGGCATCCTGGCCTGCCTTCTGCACGGCGATCAGCTGCTGGTTTGCCTGGTCGCCGACAACGTCGGTGTAGTTGACCTTGATGCCGTATTTCGCCTCGAAGCGAGTGGTCAGCTCCTTCCACGTATCGCCGAAACTGCCGGCGAAATTATACATGGTGACGGTGCCTTCGGCTTTGGCGACAGGAACGATGACGTCATAGAAATTGTCACGGCTCACCTTGGAGAGATCGAAATCCAGGTTCTTCAAATTCGTGTCGGCCGCACGCGCCGGCAGTGTGGCGGTCGCCAGGATCAGCGCGCCAATGGCGAGACGTTTCATGGTCATCAAGGTCTCCAACAAAAGGAAATGTTGCTCTCACTGCTATTAATACACTTTAAGTGTAATATTTATGACAAGTCAGCAAAAGACCCTCAGGTGCTACGACGTGGATTGCGAGCCTTCCTCCGAGCGGCTAAGCCAGAAGCATGACACTCAGGACTGCTTTCCCGACCAGATTCGACATGTCGCCGCTTGCGAGCGACAATGAACGGATGATCCTCGATATCGTGCGCCGTCTCGAGCCGATCGCGCGTTCGACGATCACGGCGCATACCAATCTGACCCAGCAGTCGGTGCATCGCCTTGTGGAAACGCTGATGGAGCGGGGTCTTCTTCGCGCCGGTGCGCCGCTCAAGGGCGTGCGCGGCCAGCCGAGCCCGACGATCGAACTGGTGAAGGAGGCGGTTTATTCCGTCGGCATCTCGATCAATACCGATTCAGCCATCCTCTATCTGGCCGATTTCGGCTGTAATGTGGTTGCTGAGGAAACCCTGCGGATGGTGCCGAGCGATCGGCAGGCGACCATTGCCACTCTTCTCCAAACCCTTCAAGCCATCCTGAAAAAGCACGGCATATCGCGTGATCGCCTTGTGGGGCTCGGCTTTTCGATGTCGGGTTTTTTCGTCATGGACAATCGCGAATTCAATGCGCCCGAGCCGCTGCGGGACTGGTCGCTTATCGATCTGCGCCCGGATCTTGAGCGTGCGTTCGAGCTTCCCGTCTGGCTGGAAAACAATGCGACGACGAGCGCGATCGGCGAGAGCCTGCGCGGTGCCGGGCTCTGGTGTTCCACGTTCGCCTATCTTTCCTTCAACTACGGTTTCGGCGGTGGCCTCATCCTGGACGGCAAGCCCTTTTACGGCTTTCACGGCAATGCCGGCGAATTCAGCGGCATCTACAATCCGGATGAATCGCCGAAACGGCCCGCCTTGCAGTATCTGATCCTGACGTTGCAGGAGAACGGCATCGACATCCGTTCAATCGATGAACTGCACCAGCGCTTCGATCCGTCCTGGCCGGGCGTCGAGGCGTGGCTGGAGCAGACAATGCCCATGCTGGATCGGTTGATTGCGACTTTGATTGCCGTGCTCGATCCGCAGGCGATCGTGTTCGGGGGGCAATTGCCGCAGGAACTCGGGCGGATGATGATCGCCCGGGCGCATATGTCCTTCTCGCGCGCTCATCGATATGGTGTCGGACCGCGGGAAGCGAAGCTTGTGCTCAGCGAGACACGGGGGGATGCCGGCGCGATCGGCGCCGCCCTGTTGCCGCTGAAGCTCCGTTACTTTCTCTAACGGCTCAGTTCCACGCGGCGTTGACCTGTTTCAAGCGATCGAGCGGCGTCTGATCCGGACAGGCGGAATGCGGCCCGAAAACGGTGCCGAAAATTCGGCATCGATGGCTTCCTCAGGCAGAAATATCTGCCCGACCGGTTTTGGCCGTCCGAGGAAGAAGCCCTGGGCTTCGTCACAGCCTTCGACTTTGAGGATTTCGAGCTGGTGGTTTGTCTCGACGCCTTCGGCGAGGACCGGGATTTCCAGGCTCCGGCCAAGCGTCAGAACGGCCCGCACGATGGCCTTTGCCTGAATGCTGCCCTCCACCTCGCTCATGAAGGAGCGGTCGAGCTTAATCTTGTCGAAGGGGAACGAGCGCAACGTATCCAGCGACGAATAGCCCGTTCCGAAATCATCTATCGCGATGGTCACACCCAGAGCCTTGATCTGGCGCAGCACATGCAGCGTGCGGGTCTTGTCGGCGATGATGGTGGACTCGGTGATTTCGAGCTCCAGCCGGCTGGGCGAGAGCCCCGTTTCGAGCAGGATTTCGTGCACAAGCCGGGCAAGATCGGCATGGGCAAACTGGACGGGCGAGAGGTTGACGGCGATCTTGTAGCGCTTGTCCCAGGAGGCCGCCTGCTTGCAGGCCGTGCGCAGCACCCATTCGCCGATCGCGAGAATAGTACCGCTTTCCTCTGCGATCGGAATGAATTCCGCCGGCGGCACCTTGCCGCGTTCGGGATGGTTCCAGCGCGCCAGAACCTCATATCCGCAGACCTCGCCCGTGCGAACCGAGGTTTGTACCTGATAGTGCAGCTCGAGCTGGTCCAGTTCGACGGCGCGGCGGAGATCCTGGGCGAGCGTGTGACGTTCGCGGGCGGCTTCATCCATCTTGGATTCGTAGAAACAGACGACGCGCCCGACATCGGCCTTGGCGCGGTACATTGCCAGATCGGCATTGCTGACAAGGCGCTCCTGATCGCGACCGTCATCGGGATAGACGGCGACGCCGATGCTGGCGCCCGTCACCGTCTCGAAATCATCGATCCGGATGGGTTCGAACATGGTCTTTTCCAGTCGCGTCACGAAGTCCAAGAGCTCGTTTTGGCCGTTGAACCGCTTGACGGCAGCAAACTCATCGCCGCCGACACGGGCGATGAATTCGCCGTCCTTCACCAGACGTGCGAGCCGGCGTCCGATCGCCTTCAGGGCCTGGTCGCCCGCTTTATGCCCACGAAGATCGTTGATTTCCTTGAAGCGGTCGAGGTCGATGCCGATAACGGCAAGCTTTGCATTATCGCGTTCCGCCTGTTCCATCTCTTGATTGAGATGGTCGGCGAAGCTGCCGCGATTGGGCAGGCCCGTCAGCAGGTCGTTGAGCGCCATGTGCTGGAGTTTCTGGATGGATTCCTGCGTGGCGCGCTCGTCGATCATGTAGCTGGCGACGCCGGTGCCGACGATGAGTAGGCCGACGCCAGCGACTGCAATAGCCATGGCCTGCAATACATGCGGATCGGTGCCTGTGGCGCCTGTCGCCAACGGCGTGAGCGATACGGCGGCCATTGCCGTGAAATGCAGCGTGACGACGGCGAGGACGAAGAGCGCAAGTGCCAGAAGCGGCGAATGGCGCCAGGGTCGACGGATGGCCTGGTTGAAGGCGAATGCCGCGATAACCATGGACAGAGTGATCGAGCTGACCACGTAATCCATGTTCCACTCGACGATGCCATCGACGTGATAGGCCATCATGCCGGTGTAGTGCATGGCCGAGATCGCTAACCCGATGACCATGCCACCGACTTCCGGCGCGATTTTGAAGCTACGCAGCGAGGCGGTTGTAAAGCCGAAGGCGCAGCCTGCCACGGCCACCAGCAGCGACACCATGGTCAGGATCGGACCGAAGGTGATCGCTGCTTCGGTCTCGTAGGCGAGCATGGCTATGAAGTGGGTGCACCAGACCGAGGAGCCGGCCGCGACGGAGGCCAGAAACAGCCATCCACCGCGCTGAAGCCCCTGAGTCGTCTCCGACCGCCGCAGCAGGTTGAGGGTTATCCACCCGCCACTGATGCAGACGAACGCCGCAAGAAGAACGAGCCACAGATTATGTTCCGTGGCGATGCATGAAATGATCCGCACTCGAAAATCCCAAGCCTATAGATGGCAACGAGCGCCCCTGTGATAGTCGCTCGCCACGCCGACAATCGGCGGAGCAATTCTTTCAAGGGCAAGGATAAAGATCGGGTAAAGACGGAATGTCGGGCCTGGGGAAAAGGGCGCGTTTGCGCGTAAATTCATCGTTTCGTCACAGAGGGACTTCCACCGACATCAAACCGAGCGAAACCGGCTATCCCGGAGATGGCATTCAAAAATGGACGGCAGGCTTGGGCAGAGGCCCCAACATCTCCTACCCAAGCCGCCCATTTCATATCATCAGAAACGAACGATTGTTGCTGCCGTTCATCAGAGGGCAAGCAATTCGCTTGTCGTATCGATCTGGTCATTCGAGGCATAGAGGCTGCCAAAGTCGGACGGCTGCGGCGGTTGTTGCGCCTTCATGGCCGTCTCGAACTGGCTTTGTGTCAGCGATCCGGAGCTGGACGTGTCGAGGCTCTCGAACAGGGATGTTGCCTGATCTTCGCTCACGTCAGACGGGCGCGCGGCAACGAATTCCGCCTCGCTGACGCTACCGTCACCATCCGTATCCATGTCGGAGAACATGCTGGACAGCTGATCGTCGCTCGGCGGTCCGCCAGCCGGAGGTGGCGGTGGCTGTTGGCCCGACTGCTGACCTGCCTGCATGGCGCTTGCCAGCTGCGATTCCGTCAGCGATCCGGTGTTCTCGGTATCGAAGCTTGCAAACAGATTTGTTGCCTGTTCCTCGCTCACGTCGGATGGACGAGCCGCGACGAACTCCGCTTCGCTGATGCTGCCGTCGCCATCCGTATCCATCGCCTTGATCATATTGGTCTGATCGCTGGTGCTGGAAGCAGCTTGCGTGCTCGATGTGCTGCTGGTGGTGGACGCGGTATCCGAGCTTGAGCTCGAATCATCGTCGCTGCTGCCAGACTGCAGATTGAGCATCATCGACATCAGCTGCGCGGCCAACTGTTGTGCCGTCGCCGCCAGAGACTGATCGTCGGACGACGAAGACGAATCCTTGCTGGACGATCCACCGCTCAGGACGGAAGAAAGGGCATCTTCTGTTGACGACGCTGCAGAACGCGATCGCAGAGATTGATAGTAACTATTTGAACTAATTGAGGTAATGCTCGTCATGGGGGCCTCCGGATGCGAGCGTTGAGATGACTCCGGTTTCTTACGCTTACTCGTTATGAACATATTGCCATCGCGCCGGGCCGCCTGTTCTGGGGCAGCACGATCTTTGATGCCGATATGAGTGGATGGACTTGCCGAATGCTATAAACCCAGCATTCTTCGCGTTCCTCCTTTGATACTCATGCCTGCCCCCGCAACGCATGAGTTCAAGATTGAACACGACAGATTAACGCCATCATGGCGCTATCGGCATCCGCACATTCTCGACCTGACAATTCCCAACGAGCTACTGATGCACAAGCAAACTTGTGCGTAGCTTATAGGAGCCGGGCGTGGGTGCTCGGGCGCAGTTTCTTCTGTGGATTGTTCGATCGGCTCCAAGCCATTGGGAGGCGATAGCGGCCGGCGTGGAATTCCGCGGCTCTGGCAAGCATCGACATGTCTATCGATGACAGTCTTAAAGAGGCGCTGATTACTCTTAGCGCATTACATTAAACCTGCGGGCGACAGGTCGCCCGCAGGTTTGTCGGATCAAAGACTTGCGTTCAGCGATACGAAATAACCGGTGCGGTATTCGACCGGCAGGAAGCGCTCGTGCAATTCCTTGAACGTCGCTTCCGGATCGAGATCCTTGAACAGGTCCGGATGCAGCCACTTGGCGATCTGCTGGATGGCGACGAACTGATAGGGATTGTTGTAGAACTGATGCCAGATGGCGTGGACATTGCCGGTCTTGACCGCGGTGATGCCGGTAAAGGCGGGGCGATGCATCAGCTTTTCCAGCTTCGAAGTGGCCAGGGCCTTGTCCGCGCCAGGACCGACGCCGACCCAGTCGCCGCCGGGAACATAAAGCTCCCAGTTTGCTCCGGTAACGATCACCTGGTCCGGGTTGGATGCAATGATCTGCTCCGGATTGACCGTGCCGAACGTGCCGGGAATGATATCCTTCGCCAGATTGATGCCACCGGCCATTTCGACCATCCGGCCGAAATTCTCGTTGCCGAAGGACATGCAGCAATCGTCGCTGTAGCCGCCGGCGCGCTCGATGAAGACCATTGGCTTCTTGATGTCGCCGGCCTTGGCAAGCACGTCGGTGACGCGTGCCAGCTGCTCGTCATGGAATTTCACGAATTCCTCGGCGCGTGCCTCCTTGCCGAACAGCTTGCCGATCAGACGCATGGACGGCGTGGTGTTTTCCATCGCCTTTTCGCGGAAGTCGACATAGACGAGAGGGATGCCCACTTTCGCAAGCTTCTCGATATAGCCGCTCTCTTCCGTCGCCGATTTGGCGTCGATGTTCATGATGATGACATCGGGCTTCAGCGTCACTGCCTGTTCGATATCGAAGGTGCCGTCCTTCATGCCGCCGAAGGTCGGGATCTTCTTCATCTCCGGATATTTTTCCAGATAGGCGTTGTAGCCGTCGAGATCGGCCTTCTGGAAGTCGTCCCGCCAGCCGATAATGCGCTTGAACGGCGCCTCTGTGTCGAGAGCGGCGGTGAAGTAGATCTGCCGGCCTTCGCCGAGAATGACGCGCTCCACGGGAACGCTGACCTGGACCTCGCGGCCGGTAATATCCTTGACCGTGACCTTTTCACCGGCGATAGCCATGCCGGATAAAAGGGCGAACACGAGCGCGGCGACCGAAGCCACCTTGTTGACGTTGAACACTTGCCTCTCCTGAGCGATAAATTCGGACGCGATTTATGTTTTTATGACTTTTACAGTCAAGAATTATCTTTTAGAAGCTTTCTATGCTTGGTTGTTCTCTTGGAAAGAAACAGGAAATGCAGACACTTAACCTGCGCTCCAATCACGATTTGCGCGACGAGATAAAGGCCTATTGGTCAATCCGGGCCGAGACCTTCGACAGCCAGCCGGGGCATGAGATCTTTTCGGAGGAGGAACGTGCGGCATGGCACGCGCTGCTTCGGCGTCACCTCGGCGACGGTGCGGGCCGGATGGCCCTCGATCTTGCATGCGGCACGGCGGTCGTTTCCCATCTGCTCGACGACCTCGGCTACAGGGTAGCGGGCATGGACTGGGCGGAGCCGATGTTGGAGCGGGCGCGTGCCAAGGCGAAGGTGCGGGGCCGGTCGATCCGCTTCCTGATGGGAGATGCCGAAAACACCATGGAGCCGGATGGTGTCTATGACGTGGTCATCAACCGGCACCTGGTCTGGACCCTGGTCGATCCGCTGGCCGCCTTCAAGGAATGGCATCGTGTGTTGAAGCCAGGCGGGAAACTGCTGGTCATCGACGGCGACTTCGTCAAGACGACCTTTGTCGCGAAGATCACCGGCAGGCTTGCTGCTCTTCTTGCACGTCTCCGTGGTCAAAATACCCGGCCGCAGAACGGGCCAGGCGCGGCACTTGCCGAAACTCATCGCAGCATTCTTTCCCGCGTTTATTTCTCTGAAGGTGCGCGTGCCGAAGCGGTGGCCGATCTTCTGAAAGCAGCGGGTTTCTCATCCGTGATTATCGACACCGACATGGCTGCCATCCACCGGACCCAGCGCAAGAACTTCGATTTCCTGAAAGGGCTGGAGCGCGCTGCGCAGCATCGCTACGCCATCTGTGCCCGCAAATAGGCTCGCTTGACTTGGAATCCCAAATGTAATCCGCCGCGACAGAGGCAATGCCGCGGCGGATGATTTTCAACCTTTACCGTCTGTGGTTGCCGTTATCGCCGCTTCTGCTTCGTTGAGCGCCTGGGCGCATTCCTCGCAGCAGACCTCGACGGTCTTGCCGCCGAGCTTGACCTTGATGGCCTCGGCATCGAGTTCGCAGTCGCAGGCAGCACAGGTACGTTGAGACATGTCTGTTCCTCCGTTTGATGTCCCCCGCTTGGGGGGATATCACGAGGAAACCATTTTGCTGGCACTGCCGCTGTCGGATTCTTTAGCGATCTATCGCGCCCGCAAATGGGCGAGCCGCTGGAACTCGGCCGGTGTGCGGTCATAGGCCTGTTTGAAAGCGGCGCTGAAATGGCTGTGGCTCGAAAAGCCGAGATCCAGGCCAAGCGCGGTCAGATCGTCATATTCGCTGAGCAGGTCGAGCGCCCGCGCCAGCCTCAGACGCAGCTGGTAGCGATAGAGCGGAATGCCTTCGACCTGCTGGAAGACCTGGGTGAGGTAAACCGGAGATACTCCGACGTCGTGGGCGATGTCGGCCAATGTCCATCGGCGGGCAAGATCGGAAGACAATACGAGTTTCGCCCGATCGACCAACTTCTGCCGTCCGGTTGTCGCGCCGGCGGCATGCGAAGTGCGCTCGCCAAGCGAGCGCCGCACCAAAGTCAGGGCGAGCGTTTCTGCCTCCAGCGTTTCTGCGGCGCCGCGTCTGAGGCTATGCCGCAGCAGGGCAACCAGCGCCTGCGCCCGTGGATCGATCCGCCGGCGCTGGCGGCGGAAGATCAAGGCATCCGCCGTCTGCGCCTGATCTTTCGGTGTCAGTTCGTCGAGCAGGGCCTCATCAATGGCGACATCGATACAGGCATCGCCACCCTCGATCGGGTGGCTGATCCGGTATTCCTGCTCCCGATTGAAAAACAGCACCTGGTTTGCCTCGGCCACGACATCCTTACGTCCGACATGGCGCATGAAGACGCCTCGATAGGGGTAAACGAGACTGGTCGAGCGGGCGCATTCCTCGGCACTCTTGTGCCGGCATGCCCCATCGCAGATGACATCTCTTATCGTGACGGCCTTCGTCCCGAGCAGAAGGTCGATTGAAAAACCTGACATGGCATATTCCAACATCGGCCGCGGGCGAGCCTTTCAGCTCGCCACGTTCTTAGCACAATTATCTGTAGCGCGTGTAGATATGCTCATGACTATAGGCTTGGCCACGCGACAGGCCTATGTCTTTCAACTGGTCGTCAGACAGTTCAAGCAGGGCATTGCGATTGCTTCGCGCCTTTAGTCTCGCGGCAATCCGCATTGCAATGGCCAACAGCCATCGCAATACCTGGTAGCTTTTTCGTTCAGTCCGGCGGAAGGGTGCCTGAATCGCGGTCGTGGTCATTATCGTCTCCATCGAGCTTGTTTCGATGAGACGAGTTGACCATTTGCCGGAAATTTCCGCTGTCGGATTCTTTAGCGATCATGCAGGCGAAACCCCGCCTGTGCGGATCAGGCCGCCCGCTTTGCCCGACGGTCGTCTTGCGCAGCACCTTCGATGCGGAACTGTTGCAACAGATTCATCAGGGTGTCGGCTTCCTCGGCCAACCCGCGGCTGGCCTGTGTCGTTTCTTCGACCATCGCGGCATTCTTCTGGGTCATCTGATCCATCGCATTGACGGTGCCGTTGACTTCCTGAAGAGCCGTCGCCTGATCCCGGCTGCCTGTCGCAATGGTCTCGACATGCTTGCTGATCGCGGCAATTTCCTGGCTGATGGAGGCGAGCATGCCGCCGGTTTTCTGTACCAGTTCGGAGCCGGCGGTGACTTCCTGTGTCGACTTTTCAATGAGGCCCTTGATCTCGCGCGCGGCCACGGCGGAGCGCTGTGCCAGCTCACGGACTTCCTGCGCAACGACGGCAAAGCCCTTGCCCGCGTCTCCGGCGCGGGCAGCCTCGATGCCGGCGTTCAGCGCCAGCAGGTTCGTCTGGAAGGCGATATCGTCAATCACCTCGATGATCTGTTCGATCTGTCGAGACGCCTGCTCGATGCGGTTCATGGCGGCGACGGCATCGCCGACGACTATATCAGAACTGTCGGCCGTTTTCTTGGTGAGCGCCACGGCATTGTGTGCCTCGCGGGCGCGTTCGGCCGAAGAGCGGACCGTAACGGTGATTTCCTCCACGGCGGCGGCGGTCTCTTCGAGATTGGCCGCCTGCGCTTCCGTGCGTTTGGAGAGTTCGCCGGCCGAGGACCGCATCGCGTTGCTGTTGTGCTGGATCGTCGTTGCGCTGTTGCGGATGCGGGACAGGGTGTCTTGCAGGCGAACAAGCGAGGCGTTGAAATCGATGCGAAGCTGCTCAAGGCGACCGACGAACGGGGTCTCGATCGTCTGCGACACATCTCCTTGTGCCAGACGGCCGAGGCCGATCGCGATCTGGTTGACCGCAAATTCAATCTGGCCGTCGAGCGCGCGCTTGTCGGTGTCGTTGCGGCTGCGTTCGGCTTCGGCAAGGGCACGCTGGTCGGCCGCCTGGGTTTCCAGATCCAGGCGCGCGCGGGCGCTGTCGCGGAAGGCTTCCAGTGCGCGACCGATCTCGCCGAACTCATTCTTCTTCTCGACGCAGGGAATATTGCCGCCAAGATTGCCGGCGGAGATCGTGTGAACCGTCGTCGTCAAGGCTTGCAGCGGTCTTATCGAACGACGGATCGCAAAGAAGGCGAAGAGGCCGACGAGCACCATCACCGCGCCTCCGGCCGTTAGCACGAGGAGCTGCAAATGATTGAGTCGCGCGAAATAGACCTCCATCGGAATGCCGATGAACAGAATGCCGATATTGGCACCCGTGGCATTCTTGACGGGAAAGTAGCCGGTCATGAAATTGCGACCGAAAAGCTGGGCCGGGCCATAATAAGCCTCACCCTTGGCAAGCACAGGCTGAGCGGGATGATCGGCGGCAAGCTTGGTGCCGACGGCACGGCTGCCATCCTGCTTCTTCACATTGGTGGACACACGTACATAGTCGCTGTCCTGTTTCTCGAAGATCGTTGCCACGCCCGCGATCGACTGCGCTACCCGGTCGACAAGGTCATGATCGCTAAAGGCCGGAATTTTCTCCTCGGTGACGGAGGCAAGCTTCGTATCGTCGAGCGAGATCTTCGCGCCAGCGTCGCCGGCAGCGTAAAGGATGGCCATTGCACGGCTAGCATCCCTGGCGTCAGCCACCGCGCTGTCCATCACGTCACGGCTGAGGTTGTAGTAGGTCACCGCAACGATTGCGGCCGTGCTGACGGCGAGCAGACCGAGGGTGATCGCAACGACCTGGCGCACGATGGATGTCGATAGAAAACGCAGCATGAATGTCTCCGGTGATATAACCGGAACCAGACTAGGCTGAAGTCATTAAGATTCTGGCCAATGCTCGGAGTTTCGGGGCAGACAGGCAAGGCGCGGCGGCCATTTACGCGCCGCCGGTCTTCCTGTTGACGAAGCTGAAGGCGAGGACGGCAAAGATCAGCACGCCGGTGCCGACCTGCTGCCAGTAGAAATTCAGCCCCGTCAGAAGCAGGCCGTTGGCGACGATGCTGAGCAGAAGTACGCCAAGAACGGTTCCCACAACATTCGGCCGGCCGAGCGGCGAAAGCGTCGTGCCGATGAAGGTCGCGCCGATGGCGTTGAGGAGAAAGGCGTTGCCGGAGAAGGGTATATAGACCGTGACTGTCGCCGTCAGGATCAGGCCGGCAATGGCAGAGATCAGGCCGACGAGGATGAAGGTCACGGCAACGTGGCTGCGAAGCCCGATGCCGGAATAGCGTACGACGCTTGGCTGGATGCCGATCGAAAGCACCACACGGCCGAAGCGGGTACGAGCAAAGAGCGTGGCGGCGGCGGCAATGATGATAATCGCGATGATGAGCGGTACGGGAATGCCGGCAAGCGCACCATGACCGAGAAAGCGAAACGCTTCCGGCACGCCGGTTGGCGGCAGATAGACCGGATTGCCGCCATTTGTCAGCAATTGCTGGATGCTGCGGCCGATGAAAAGTGTGCCGAGGGTCGCGAGGAACGGCGACACGCCGATCCCGGAGATCAGGATGGCGTTGAAAATGCCGACCGCCGCGCCCGCTGCCAGGCCCGCTAACACCGCAAGCGTCACTGGCTGGCCGGCAAGCACCAGCGAGACGAAAGCGAAGCTTGCGAAATCGACTGCTGTTCCGACCGAAAGGTCGATCCCACCGGAAGAGACGGCGAAGGTCATGGCGATCGAGACGATGGCAAGCAGCGTGAAATTGTTGACGAGAATGCTTTGCAGATTGCCAGGTGTCAGGAAGGTCGGCGTCGCGGCCGAGAAGATTGCAAAGACGAAGAGAAGCGCCAGGATCAGGCCATATCGCGTAAGCACGGCGACCGCGCGACGCGGCCAAGCTTGCGATGGGGCGGCGGAATTCGAGAGCGACATGATCAGATCTCCCGCTTGCGCAACAAGGTCGTTGCTGAAACGACGATCAGGATGAGAAGGCCCTGAATGCCGTTAACCAGCGTGCTCGGCAGATTGAGAAGCTGGAAACCGTTGACGAGGAAGCCGACGAGCAGGGTGGAGAGCAGCGCTCCCGTAATCGTCGGAACCAGCCGTCGTGAAAAGACCGAGCCGAGCAGGGCGGCGGCAACGACCGGCAACAGCATTTCGCCGGATCCGGTGGTGCTGCCGCTGAGATAGGACACGGAAAGAATGCCGGCGATGCCGCCGCAAAGGCCGCTGGCGAGGAAAGCGCCGGCAAGCAGGCGCTTGAGCGGCAGGCCGGCGGCGCGCGCCGCATCCGGAAACTCTCCCACGGCATAAAGCCTGAGACCGAGCGGTGTATATTGTACGATTGCCGCTACGATTGCCGTGAAGCCGAGAAGCACATAGGCAAGGACCGGAATGCCAAAGCTGTCGGAAGCCGAGAGCAGCGTCAGGAAATCGGTGGACGCCGGCAGCACCGTGTTTTGCGTCAGCACCAGTTCCAGTCCGGCGACGATATTCATCACGGCAAGCGTGGCGAGCAGCGGCACGATACCGGCGAGTACGACTGCGGCGGCATTGACCGCACCGATCGCAAGGCCGGTCAGCAGCGTTGCGGCAATCGCCACGGCGTCGCCATAACCGAGCTGTGTCAGCGTCGCATAGACGGCGGCGCTGAGGCCCATGTTGGCGGCGAGCGAGAGGTCGATGCCGCCGGTGACGACATTGGCGCCGCCGGCGATCAGCACGATGGTCAGCCCGATCGCCAGCACGCCCGAAATGGCGGACTGGCCGAGCACATTGCCGATATTACCGATGCTGAGAAAGTAAGGCGCTGTCAGCGAGAAGACGACAAGGATCAGGGCAAAGGTGATCAGTGAGCCAAAGCGCAGAGCCGTCGCCGCGATATTGCCGCCCGCGCGGGCTGGCGTTTGCGCAGCAGTAAAGTCGGCGACAGGAGCGTATTGGATGTCAGCCGACATGGCGCAGTCCTCCCGAGGCGCCTGACGATTCCGCCAGCACCTCATCCGTTGTGGTTTCCGACGAGACGAATTCGCGGGTCACGCGGCCGCGAAAGAGTACGAGGATGCGATCGGTGATGCCGATCAGTTCGGGCAGGTCCGAGGACAGCACGATGATACCAGCACCGCGGGCGGCGAGTTCGCCGATCAGCGTGTAGATTTCCACCTTGGAGCCGATATCGACGCCGACGGTGGGTTCGTCGAGCAGATAGATTTCGGAATGGCGGCTCAGCCACTTGGCGATCGCCACTTTCTGCTGATTGCCGCCGGAGAGCGTGCGTACCAGCGCTTCGCGTCCGGCGGCCTTGATCTGCAGGCGCTTGATAAGATCGTCGGTGTCTCGGCGTTCGCGCTTGCGATCGAGGAAGCCGAAGCGCGTGTAGCGGGCAAGGCTCGACAGGGTGATGTTTTCGGCGAGGCTCAGATCAAGCGCGACGCCATGGCCACGCCGGTCTTCCGGCACCAGGGCGATCTGCCGTTCCACAGCCTCTGTCGGACTGACGCTCCGCGCCGGTTTGCCGGCAACCTCGATATGACCGGAGGAAGCTTTCTCCAGGCCGAAAAGCGTGCGAACAAGATCCTTGGCGCCGGAGCCGAGAAGGCCGGTGATGCCGAGTATCTCGCCGCGACGAAGGGTGAAACTGATATCGGAGAAGCGGTTCGTCGCCATCAGCCCCTCGACCTTGAGGATCTCCTCGCCAAGCTCGATCTGGCGCTTCGGGAACATGTCGGCGATATCCCGCTCGACCATCAGGCGGGCGATAGCGCCGGCCGATGTCTCGGCTATCGGCAGTGAGGCGACGTCGAGGCCGTTGCGCATGACGGTCACCTGGTCGCAGAGCTCCTCAATCTCGTTGAGGTAATGCGAGATGTAGATGATGGTCACGCCTTCATCGCGCAGGCGCCGGATCAGCCGGAAGAGGATATCGGCCTCGCGTCGGATCAGCGCGGCCGTCGGCTCGTCGAAAACCAGAACCTTCGGTTGGTTGAGAAGGGCACGGGTGATCTGCACGATCTGCTTTTCGGCCGTGGACAGCTCGCTGATCAGAGCCTTGCTGGGCAGGTTGATGCCGAAATAGTTGGCGAGCAGGTCGCCCGCACGTCGCTGCATGCGCCGGCGGTCGAGAAAGGGCGTACGGCCGATGCGCGGTTCGCGGCCGAGAAAGAGCGCTTCCCCGACGGTGAAGGTCGGCACCAGCAACCGGTCCTGATGAATGAAATGGATGCCGAGTTCTTCGGCGAGATGCGGCGTCAGATGATCGAAGGATTGCCCCTCGACTTCGATCCGGCCTTCGTCTGGCCGGTGCAGGCCGGCAAGCAGCTTGATCAGCGTCGATTTGCCGGCGCCATTCTGGCCAACGAGACCGTGGACGGTGCCGCGGCGCACGGCAAGCGATGCGCCGGCCAGCGCTTGCGCGCCACCGAAATGTTTCACGACCCTGTCGAAGCGAATGACATGATCATCCGACTGTGGTGGCGCCAAAGGCGAAGATGCCGTCATTGGGAGGCTCCGATGGAGGCTTGGCGAGGCGGAAGGTCGCCTCGCCAAGGGCTATGTCAGCCGATGCCGAGTTTCTTGACGACTTCGGCGACGTTGGCCTTGTTGGCCAGAAGCGCCGGCACATAGGTCTCGCGCGGCAAGGTCTGGCCGGCCAGGAGCTTGGCGACATTGCGGATCGCCGTGCGACCGATTTCGGCCGGCTGCTGTGCCGCGTCTGCGCCTGCCGGCGAATTCGGGTCGGCGACCAGTTGCAGCACTTCCGGGCTTCCATCGACGCCATAGGTGCGGATTTCGGTGCGGCCGGCGGCGGCAATCGCCTGCGTCGCGCCAAGCTGCGGAATGTCCCAAGCGGACCAGATCGCCTTGATCGAGCCCTTCTCCGGATATTTGTTCAGGAGTGCGGTAATCTGGGTGAAGGCATCCTGGACGGTGTTCGGGATCACGTCGCGCAGTTCCGGCTGGATGATCTTCACCTTCGGGAAATACTTGATGACGTTGACGAGCTGGTCGTAGCGGATCGCGCAGGGTGTAACGCCGTAGAAGCCGTTGAAGACAAGGATATTGCCTTCGCCGCCGATGTCGGACACGAGCTGAAGGGCCAGATCCTTGCCGATGCCCCAATTATCGGAAGTCGTGTTGTTGATCGAGTTGGTCGAGCCGACATCCACGGTCAGCACCGGAATACCGGCATCGCGGGCCTTCTTCAGCCAGGGGTCGATGACGCTGAGCGTGCCGAGGATCTGCACGATCGCATCGGGCTTCTGGGCGATGAGCGTCTGCAACTGCGACACCAGCTTGCCGTCGTTGCGGCCGGCGTCGACCGCGATCGGCTCGCCGCCGAGGCGCTTAACTTCTGCGATCTGGGCATTATAGGCCTGAAGGTCGAAATAGTGGTCGGTGCCGGTCGCGCTGATGGCGATGCGCTTGCCCTTCAGTGACAGGCCATCATCGGCCGCTGCCACCTGGCTGGCAAAAAGGCCTGCTCCGGCAAAGGTCGCACCGGTGACGGCTGCGAGCTTCAGGATCTCCCGGCGGCCAAAGCCGGATCTGTCGTGTTCTGTCATGGAATGTTCTCTCCGTGTTTATACCCCACAAAATATATGGATTTATGGGGTTTGAGAGGAACAGCATTCCAAAAGAGCGCGGTCGAAGGAAAGTTCTCTCATCAAAGGCAATGTAGCTGCAATGGTAAAATTCCACGCCGCCAATTTCTCAAAAGAGGCGGAATGACCGGGAACTATTCCGGATAAGCGGAGGCAACAACCGAAATATGAGAAATTCTCTCCTCGTTGGCGGCACGGATCAGGGCTTCCCTGACCGCTTCCGGAGGGACGACATCGTGCAAGGCGTCCAGGCAGGTTCTGACTGCCACGACGTATTCTTCGCCATCATCGCTCGGCCAGTCCGAAATCAGCGTTACTGCCGCATCCCGGACCGATTTAATGATCCTGTATTTTTCTCTGCCACGCACGACGAGCCTCAGCGCGGGAAACTGATGCGAAGTGTGCCATTTCATAACGCATGGTCTCCGAATCGTTAGAACATTGGTAACTAAGCAAGAACCGTTCCAAGCAAGTCGCTGCGCAAGAACAGTTTGGCAGCGAACGTCTACTGGCGAAAAACGGCTAAGCGCACTGCCGAAGATCGGCGAAGAATGAGGCTACATGTATGAACACGGAGACCGAGGTCCGACATCCTTGCCGGAGTGCAGACGCCGATCTGCATCTTATGATAAAATTTCTCATTCTAAATACTACACTTCTGGATGCATTTGAAGCTCTATTCGACAAGTTGCTCCGCAGCGCTCGGCCAGCTCCTCAAAATGAGAGTTTACAATACGAACTAGTTCGTACATTATTGTGCCGGGAGCTTGGGAGGAGTTACCGTCTGGCCGGTCTTGCATTGGAGGACCGACATCGCAGTCAATCTTCCCATTCGCCGTCGGCTGGCTTGGCGCGACGGCTTATCCAATAGTCCATTGGGAGGAGACGTCATGCAGACATCAACGGGAATAAGGACACCGAAGCGTGCAGCGCTTGCAAGCTGGCTGGGCAGCGCGGTGGAATATTACGACTTTTTTGTTTACGGCACCGCAGCTGCCCTGATCTTTCCGAAGATCTTCTTTTCATCCGCGGATCCGCAAGCCGCCGCCATGGCCTCGTTTGCAACCTTCGGTGTTGCCTATATCACCCGCCCGCTCGGCGCAGTCGTTCTCGGTCACATCGGCGACAAGTTCGGCCGCAAGAAGGTTCTGACCTTTACCCTGCTGCTGATGGGCTTTTCCACGTTCCTCATCGGGTGTTTGCCGACTTACGACCATGTCGGCGTTCTCGCTCCTATCCTCCTCGTCATCGCACGATTGCTGCAGGGGATTTCGGCTGCCGGAGAGCAGGCGGGCGCGAACTCCATGACGCTCGAACACGCACCTGAGCATCGACGGGCATTTTTCACTAGTTTTACCCTGAGCGGTACACAAACCGGCCTCATCCTTGCGACCTTGGTGTTTATCCCGATCTCCAGACTGTCGGAAGAAGACCTTCTGGCGTGGGGGTGGCGCATCCCATTCTTCCTGAGCGTCGTCGTCGTTTTCGTCGGGTTCTGGGTGCGCCGGACGCTTGCGGAAACGCCTGCTTTCGTTGAGGAAGCCAAGAAGGGCGAAGTGGAAGGCGTGCCGCTGATAACGCTATTCAGCAATTACTGGATGGATGTGGTTCGTATCGTCTTTGCCGCGCTGATCTCCGTCGTCAGCACGATCTTCAGCGTTTTCACGCTGTCCTATGCGGTCAACACCATGCATATCGACCGCTCGCTGATGCTGACGGTCCTCGTCCTTGCGAATGTTGCCGCGCTGGTGGCAATCCCGCTCTGGGCGATGTTGGCGGACCGGATCGGTCGCAAGCCGGTCTTCATCCTCGGCGCCCTGGGTTGCGCCATTCTGATCTGGCCTTACATCTGGGCGATCAGCCAGGGCAACCTGACACTGATCTTCGTCCTCGGTATCCTGCTCTCGGGCATCATCTATAGTGCCTCGAACGGTGTTTGGCCGGCGCTCTACGGCGAAATGTTCGATACGCGCGTGCGCCTGTCGGGCATGGCGATTGGCACACAGATCGGTTTCGCTCTTGGCGGCTTCGCACCGACCATCAGTGCCGCCCTGCTGGGCACAGGCCCGACCGGCTGGATGCCGGTTGCGGCCTTTACCTCCATCACGGCGGTGATCGCGGCGATTTCCGCCGCCACGGCATCGGAGACCTTCAAGACCCCGATGGTGCAGCTTGGCAGGCAGAAGAACCAGGGTTTGCCGGCACCGGCGGGCAAGCAGTCCGTCTGACGACAGAGCTTATCGGCGCCGTTATCATCGCGATGACGGCGCCAGCTCGGGCATGCCTTATTTGACTGGTTGCCAATGGTGGGGATACTCGTGTGAACGTTCGATTCCACCCCTTGAGGCGAGTTCAGCATGCGTAAGACCCAATCGGTGAAAATTGAAAGCCGATCGAGAAAGAACGATCCTGATGCCACCAAGGAAAACATTCTTCGCATAGCGTCTGAAGAGTTCGTTGCCTCGGGATTTGCGGGCGCGCGCGTCGACGAGATCGCCGAGCGCACGAAGACCTCGAAGCGGATGATCTACTACTATTTCGGCGGCAAGGAAGGGCTCTATCTTGCGGTGCTGGAGCAGGCCTACACCAAGATCCGCAGCCTGGAAGGCGCGCTCGATCTGCAAAACATGCCGCCCGTGCAGGCGATGCGGAAACTGATCGAAAGCACCTTCGACCATGACGATCAGAACCCTGATTTCGTCAGGCTTGTCAGCGTCGAAAACATCCACCGCGCCGAGAATATGAAACGCTCGAGCGTTCTGTCCGAGACGAACATCGTCGTCATCGACATCATCTCCGATATCTTGCGGCGCGGCTATGAGGATGGCAGTTTCCAGCGGAAGGTCGATCCCATTGATCTGCATATGATGATCAGCGCCCAATGCTTCTTTCGTGTTTCGAACCGTTATACATTCGGCGCTATTTTCAACCGTGATCTTTCCGAGGAAGACACAAAAACGCGCCATAAATCAATGATTTGTGACGCCGTCATTGCCTTTTTGAAAGCGCCCGGAACTAGCGACTAGGACGTATTTTCTCCTTGATAGTTCATTCACTTCGACGTGCCTCGCATTGACAATACGAACTAGTTCGTACATTTTTGACGTCATCATTTTGTTGATGATGCCTGGGAGAGAGTCGGAGGATAGTTGTGTCGGAAGTACTGATTGCACCGCAGGTGCTGCGTGTTGGCCTCATTGGAGCGGGTATCGGCGGGTCGCTCTCGCCGGCTATGCATATGCAGGAAGGCTCGCGTCTCGGGCTGGACTATATTTACGACATCATCGACCTGCAGCAACTCGGCTGCACCGTGTCTGATCTCCCCAGGCTCATCGAGGATGCCGAGAAGAACGGTTTTGCCGGGCTCAACATCACGCATCCCTGCAAGCAGGCCGCGGTCGCGCTCGTGGATGAGCTATCCGCGGACGCCGCCGTGCTGCGCTCTATCAACACGCTCGTCTTTCGCAACGGGCGCCGGTTCGGACACAATACCGACTGGTGGGGCTTTGCCGAGAGCTTCCGGCGTGGCCTGTCGGGCGCCTCTCTCGAGCGCGTCGTCCAGCTTGGCGCGGGCGGGGCGGGCGTTGCCGTTGCCCATGCCGTTGCCGGCATGGGTGCAAAATCCATCGAGATCTATGATCTCGATCCGGCGAAGGTCAGTGCGCTGATTTCGCAAATTCAATCGGCACATCCGCATTGCGTCTTCGTCGCCGGCAAGGATTTACCAGCCGCGCTGCGGGAAGCAACGGGGCTGGTTCACGCCACCCCGACCGGCATGCTCGGCCATCCCGGTTTGCCGCTCGACGAAGCGCTGATCGATGCGCGCTTCTGGGTCGCCGATATCGTCTATTTCCCGCTTGAGACCGAGCTTGTCAAAGCCGCCAAAAGCAAGGGGTGCCGGGTATTGGACGGCGGCGGCATGGCTGTTTTCCAGGCCGTCGGCGCCTTTGAACTCTTCACCGGCCGCCAGGCGGATTCGAGCCGCATGATCGCGCATTTCAAGTCGCTGCAAGCGCGATTGACTGTCGGCTCTTAAGCCGCACGTTATAGCCAGCAGCAGATGGCGAGATCCCGTCATCTGCGTGATTGAATGTGCTCAATAACCTCTGGCGATATCGATGGTGTGCTGGATCTCATTTGTCTTCCGGTAGGACTTGATATTGACGGCAACAATCCGGCTTGCCGATTGCAGGTCTGTCGGTGCGGAAATATGCGGCAGGACGGTAATGCGCGGATGATCCCACAGGGGTGAATCCTCAGGCAGTGGTTCCTGGTCGAAGATATCAAGCACAACATGCCTCAGGCGACCGACGTCCAGATGCGCCAAAAGCGCGGAGACAGCGACAATTCGGCAGCGCGCAAAATTGACGAACGAGGCGCCGTCCTTCATCCAGCCAAGCCGGTCTGTATTCAGAAGGCCGATCGTGTCTGCGGTAAGCGGCAACAGGCAAAGGATAATATCCGACTGAGACAGGAGTTGCCGCAGACCTTCATCACCATCAAGACAGTCGATGCGGTCGATCGACTTCGGCGACCTGCTCCAGCCGGAAACGACAAAGCCTGCCTGGCTCAGCCGATCCGCAGCGGCAGTCCCGAGCGCCCAGGCCGAGGAGCCCGACTTTGACAGTTGCGGGAGGGGGGTAAGGCTGCTGTTGCCGCAGTTTTACCGATTGCTGCCGGCGGTAGAGCGACATGTCCCGCTGCAGATAAAAGGTCCAAGCGAGCACGGCTTCAGCCGCGACAATTCCGGATCGACCAGCCACATGTTCGGCGGAGCCGCCGTGTCCAGTTCGGACACCAGCCTCCCCACGCCCGCCGGGAGACGCGCGCAGGATTGTGCTCGCGCATCCCGCCAATCCGGCACGGCCGCAAGCGGTGCTTTTGCTTACACAGATTTTAAGGGGCGCCCAATTAGTAGACGTATCACCTTGAGATAGCTGGTTGGAATTGATAATCGGAGTTGCATCCGACGCTCTCTCGTGTTTAACGCGAAGCCCAATTGAATATCATAGGATGTAAAAGCATGTATTTTGGGCGGATGTCGATTCCGAATGTGATACCAATCGCTCCTCGCAGATCTGGTGATGTTCGCGGGCTATTACATGGAAACGTTCCTACCGATTTGTTCGAAGAGCAGATCGGGTCGGTTAACTTTGTTGGCGATAATCGATTATTGTCAGCTGAAGCGGAAATTCTGGAGGCATCAAAATTCATGGCAACGCCGTAACGTCACCAGGGATTCAAAATCTTGTGCCCATCGCTCAAGAGCAATTTTCTATCTCGCTACCGGTAGGTACTGTTGGGGAAACGTATTTATGAAACCAAAGCTTAAAGTCATTAAAAATATAAATATTCTCGATGCCGATGCTTACGAGGCAATAAACCATGATCCGCAAATGCAGCTCATGTCTAGGAATCAAAATAAAGGGCTTAGACTCAAAGCAGGATCATACTATATTTTCCTAGACATGAAAATAATAGAGGGGGAAATTATCAATCCTGTACTCTATGTGGATTCCGGGAAAGGCATATCGGAGGCAAGCGATTCAAAGATTCGCGGTACTTTGATCAATAAAGATAAGTGGGTATTTCATTTCGTCGCGAGGAAAGGAGTTAGGTTCCTCAGATTGGATCCAACGGAGAGTGTATGCAAGTTTTCGATTGAGGATATTGCACTTATTTCCGCGTTTCAAATGAATCTAAGACATGCCGTGAGCGCCTTTTCGAAGCTCGTCACTTCTCGTTCGAGGGCGTCAAATAAAAACGATTCCATCGCAGCGAAGAGTATTATACATCAACCTGATGTATCCGGTAAGAATTACTACAAAGAATACATGGAAGAAAAAAGCAAGCTCAATATGTATTTGTCCGAGTACGGCTCTCGCGAATACGCCGCAAAAGATGGCCGGTATTATTACGAGTATGCCGGACTTGCTACGGACCCGCTCGGAAAAATCGACAGCAAAATAAAGAGTATAGCTTTTTATCTGCCCCAGATGCATCCGATTCCGGAAAATGACAAGTGGTGGGGGCGGGGATTTACCGAATGGACGAATGTTTCAAAGGGGGTAGCTAGATTTATAGGGCATTATCAACCTCGGCTTCCGGGAGAATTGGGTTTCTATGATTTGCGTTGCATTGACACCATACGGCGCCAAGTCGAGCTTGCTAATATATACGGCCTAGATGCGTTCTGCTTTTATTATTATTGGTTCGATGGCAAGCGTCTCCTGCAGAGTCCGCTGGACATGTTTTGTGGCGAAAAGTCCCTGAATATAGATTTTTGTATTTGCTGGGCGAATGAAAATTGGACCAGGCGTTGGGATGGCTTGGAGGCGGATGTACTTATCGCTCAGAAGCATAGCGAAGAGGATTCGAGAGCGGTGTTTTGGGATTGGGTGCGCTATTTTGAGGACGAACGGTATATCAAAATAGCGGGTAAGCCTGTTTTGCTCATTTATAGACCAGATTTGATACCTGAATTTGAGAAAACAAGTCTTATGTGGCAAGATCTCGCGCGGGAAGCTGGTTTTCAAGGTCTTTATATTGTTGCGGCAAACGCTTTCGGCAACAAAGACCTATCTGTTAGCGGTCTCGATGCCCTCTATGAATTCCCTCCGCACAATATTCGGGTGCCGCATATTGATGGTTCACTGGCGTGGTTTCACGCGGGTCATGGAACCCATGCTTTTTCCTATCCCGATGCGGTGAAATTTGCCGAAGCCGCCTATGATCGGCCCGACGAAGAAGACGGCTTGCCAATACATCCAGGAGTTTTGGTAGGCTGGGATACTGAGGCTCGCAAACCCGGAAGAGGCGACGTTATGGTCGGCTCCAATCCGACTTTATTTCGGCGCTGGTTTAGTAAAGCGTGCGAGAAGGTTTTACGACAAGAGGACAATGAAGCGAGATTTGTGTTTATCAATGCTTGGAATGAATGGGCAGAGGGAGCGTATCTAGAACCAGATCGACGGCACGGCTATGGATATCTCACGGCACTCCGTAGCGTGGTTCGCGAGCTCGGCATCGATACAAGCGAGGTATCCTCTTTCTGCGATCATTTCAACAGCAACGCGGCGTCGCCCAAGAAAAAGGCAATTCTTCTCCATTTGTTTTACTACGATCTGGTAGACGAATTTTCATATGTATGTGATCAGGCAAAAAATATAATTGATGCGGACATTATTGTGAGCGTCCCACCCACTTTAGACATACATCAAGTTAGGTATATAGTAGAGGCAATTAAACCAAGAAAGATTTTCCTGGTAGAAAACGTAGGAAGGGATGTGTATCCATTTATATATTTATGCCGAAATATAAAAGATGAAAACTATAAGCATATCTGCAAGATTCATACAAAAAAATCTACGCATAGGGTTGATGGTGCGCAATGGCGGCAAGATCTGGTGACGGGATTACTTTCGCCAGATGCGTTGAGTTTCCTGGAAGATAAATTCTTTCCGGATGACGATGCCGCTTTTTCGGCGCCCGAAACTTCGTTCCTATCTTTGGGTAATGGAGAATATACCGCCGGTAATTATATTCACTACAATAATCTTATGCAGATGTTTGATTTGCGAGATCATCTGATACAGGAATTTGTGGCAGGTACGATGTTCTGGTGCCGTTTTCAGGCGTTAACGCCAGTCATAGATTGTGGGCTTTCCGTTGATGATTTTGGCGTTGACCTAGGCCAGGTCGATGGGACATTAGCTCACGCCTTCGAAAGAGTGTTTTCAATGGTAGCGACTAAAGGCGTAGGCAAGGTAGTTAAGGTGCCATCGGCATTCGGATTCAATATTAAACGGCCTATCTAGTGATTTTGGTTAGTGCCAACTGTTTGCTGAGGAGAGTGAAGTGACGGATAATCAGCAGAGAATGTTGGGTATCGCCGCAATAATGAAAAATGAAGCACCTTACATTCTGGAGTGGGTGGCGTTTCATCGTTCTTTGGGCATTAGCGGTTTCATTATCGCCGATAATGTAAGCGATGACGGATCATCCGAATTGCTTAAAGCTCTAGATGAAGTTGGCTTAATTAAAAGAATAGAATATCGCACTCCTCTTGGCCAGGCGCCACAGCTTCCGGCATACATAGAAATCATCGAAAAGTTTAAGGATGAGTTTAAATGGCTGGCTTTCATCGACGCAGATGAGTTTATTGTACCTATAGATAGTTCGAAGGGACTTGAGACTGTTCTAGCCAATCTTGATGACGATGTTGGGGCTCTGGCGATCAACTGGGCTATTTATGGTTCGTCTGGGCGCAACGATGCGGGTAGTGGTTTGGTTATAGAGAGATTTACGAATAGAGCCGAGAAAGACTGTGCGATAAACAGGCATTACAAAACGGTATTGAGGTGTAAGGCTTATCTTTCTAATGAAAATCATCCGCATGGGTTTAAGCTGCAACCGGGCTATAGATTGGTTCATCCGTCCGGCGAACCGGTTGCATTTGATAAACCCGGCAACTCTGGGAATAGTTCGGATATAGACTGGAGTTTATTGAGGTTGCAGCACTATGTGATTAAATCACAGGCGGAATTTCTTAAAAAGAAAGTCGCCCGGGGAAGGGCGATGACAAGTCAGAACCCCAGAGATCTTACCTTCTTCCGTCAGCACGATAGAAATGAGATTGCTGACAGGATGCGACCTGATTTCATCGCGGCTACCAAACGTGAGCTCGAATCTATTCGGCTGCGATTGGCTGAAGTTGGCTTGGATAGCCGTTTTCTGCATTTAGACACAGATCTTCCGTCATCAGATAGCAAGGAGCAGGCACGTGGTGTCCTAGATAAACTGGAAATTAGACGGGGTACAGCTTTTCTTCACGGATGGGGCCTTTCTCCAACTTTGTCTTCAGTCGGAAAATTCAAGGTATATATCGGTAATTATGAGATAGAGAGAATTTCAATAACAAGAAACGAGCGGCCGGATGTTGCTCGTCATTTTCCTGGAGCGGAGTTGCAGGCTGGATTTTCTCTCAGTTTTCTCATTTTGGATATTCCTGTAGATGTCGATTTAATCGGCAATATTTCAGTGTTTCTTGAGGAATACGATGTGAAAGTCGCTTCAGCGTCCGCATTTAGTTTACCTCCGGATATTTTGAATAATGTCAATTCGGTAATTATTCCAAATGTACCCTCAATGCCTGCTTCCGCAAGAGAGGTTTTGAGGGAGGCTTTGGTATCCTCAGATTGCTATCTTGAGTATGGCACTGGTGGTTCTACCATAATGGCTTGCGAGATGGGCGTACCTGCCATTTTCGGTGTGGAGAGCGACTGGATATGGTTGTGGTCCGTGAAAAAAGCAGTCCATCAGTATTCGAGCACAACTGCTTCACACTTTCTTCATTGTGACTTGGGACCATCCCATGAATGGGGGTTTGCCAGCGACGAAAGCAACTGGAAGAGATGGTATGAGTACCCCATCCAAGTATGGATAGAGTTGCGTAAACTTGGAAAGGATCCCGACACTGTACTTATAGATGGTAGATTTCGTGTTGCATGCTTTTTTTCAACACTTATCTTTGCAAAGAAGGGGTGCCAAATCCTCTTCGATGATTACTTTGATAGGCCATATTACAAAGTAATTGAAAAATATATTAAGCCAAAGGGGACTGCAGATCGTATGGCCGTGTTCGAGGTCCCCGGGGATGTTGATACTAACAATATGTGGATAGCATTGATACCTTATCTGTCTGATCAGAGATAGCGCACGCAAATTGACGTGCCCCCGTTAAATTAGGCCATTTAGAACTGGAGTTTTCCACTTATGATCCCTGCTGGGAAGAAGAGGAGAATTCGATGAAGGCCTCGAAGTTTTCGGAAGCGCAAATTGCGTTCGTATTGAAGCAGGCAGAGGACGGTGCGCCGATCGGTGAGGTCTGCTGCAAGGCCTGAATTTCGGACGTGACCTTTTACAATTGGCGCAAAAAATACGCCGGTCTCATGCCCTTGGAGATGAAGCGACTTCGCCAACTCGAGGACGAGAATGCCAAGCTGAAGCGGATCGTCGCCGACCTGTCGTTGGACAAGGCCATGCTTCAGGATGTCCTGTCAAAAAAGCTCTAAGGCCTGCCCGCAAGTGCAAGCTTGTCGACACGGTCAAGGCGGACCGGCAGGTCTCGATCCGGCGTGCATGTTCGGTGTTGAAGATCGAGCGGTCGCTGTATGTCTACCAGTCCAGGCGCGGCGAGCAGGCCGAACTGAAGCTGAGGATCAAGGACATCTGCCAGTCGCGGGTGCGCTATGGATACCGGCGTGTGTACGTGCTACTGAGGCGCGACGGGTGGCCGGTCAATTCGAAGCGAATCTATCGTCTTTACAAAGAGATGGACCTGCAACTCCGCAACAAGATTCCCAAGCGTCGGGTCAAGGCGAAGTTGCGGGCGGATCGCACGGAAGCCACCCATTCCAACCATGTCTGGGTCATGGACTTTGTTCACGACCAATTGGCCACGGGCCGCAAGATCAGGGTGCTGACAGTGGTCGATACTTTCTCGCGCTTCTCGCCGGCGGTCGATGTACGCTTCAGCTATCGAGGCGAAGACGTGGTGCAGACGCTTGAGCGGGTGTGCCAGCAGGTTGGCTACCCGGCGACCATTTGTGTCGACAATGGCAGCATTCATCTCCCGAGACCTTGATCTATGGGTTTACCACAAGGGTGTTGTTCTCGACTTCTCCCGGCCAGGAAAGCCGACGGACAACAGCTACATAGAGTCATTTAACGGCAAGTTTCGCGCCGAGTGCCTAAACGCTCATTGATTCATGTCTCCACGCCATTGCATCGCAATGGCGGATGACGATGCCCGCGCGAAGATGGAGGATTGGCGTAGAGACTATAATGAGTTCCGGCCACACAGCGCCATCGGCAACAAGGTGCCGATTTCGCTCTTGAACGGCTCATCGGCATCCCCGCCGAAATGAGCTTTAACCCCGGAAAATTCCAGCTCCCGCTGGCCCAAATTCGTGGACCGCGTCATGTCATATCGTGCCCAGCATGTTGTTTGTCGTAGAATGGATTGCCCTTAGGTTGAGCCAGCAACTTTGTCTATTGCACGCAATTATTCAAGAAGGCGTCCGCGCAGAAATTTTTCTAATGCTAGGCCGAGAAGTAGAGCAATGGTTGCAAACCATAACACGTAGTTAACATATACAAGTCGATCACTGTATGTTTCGTAATATGCGGTTCTCATCCACTCGACACAGACAGTTACCGGGAGATAAGAGAGAGCGTTTCCTACACTGTACGGTAGATTTGAAGGAATGAATACAGTTCCGGAAAGGACATAAATTACAATTGTTGATAATTGGTACATTGTCATTATCATGGGCTGAAGCATGGATAGCACACCAACCAGCGTTCCGCACCCTAATGCCAAGTAAATCGTTGCAAAATAGCAAATAACTGCTCGATCAAGATCAGTTGGAAATGGTTTTTCCCCAAGAGCCCACAAAATGATCATGAGAAGGACGATAGTTATTACTGAAGAAATGAATTCCAGCGCCGCGCGCCCAAACAAAACGTCTAGGATCTTTACTCTTGGAAATGCGAGCATCGCCCTGTTTGTTAAAAGCGAATAACCCATAAATCGCGACATATAAACAAACGAAAGTGTTGGTATCAGGCCGGTTGCATAGAATGTGAGCGAACTTTCGCCATACGGAGGCGACGCTCCGTGAAGCGCTACGGCTCTGATCGCCAATATGATTCCCATGTGTGCAAGTGGCCACAGCGGAACAAGAATGAAGCCCATTCCGTGATTAAAGAATCGGCTTCTCATATCTCGCAGCATAACTGCCCATATGACATCGCGCTTCGATTGCAGTGCCTCAAGGATCAGTGACCCTATGGTTTTTTGTTTTGGTAGTATTCTCAAGAAGCACCAATTTAAATTCAAGCTAGTAGAACAGTTCCGCCAAAAAAACATCATACTATGCCGCCTTCACAGCTAAGTATATGGTGAGAGTTATAAATAAATTAAACAATATTAAGGTAGTTGTTTCGTTGAAACAAGATATAGTGTCACGATTAGCGCTAGATATATTCTATGGCTTCTTAAATAATTTCATTTTCTGTCATTCCGTAACGACATGAAACCGTCTCCCTCAAACATAAACATAACCCAACCCTCAGGGAAATACAATGTAACTGGAGCTCTCCCTTAAACTTGGACATACGGTCCGCATCCCCAGGATGGGCGACTTCAAAACGAACATGCTGTACGCGCGGTTGAAAGTTGGTGTCGTTTGTTGCGGAAATCTAGCGGATCGCTGACAGAGCACGTCGTTGGGGTGATCATGTCGGTCAAGCTAGGCCCGCGCTGGTCTTTGGAGGATAAGGAGCGGCTAGTTGCAGCAATGTTTGAGCTAGGTCGCAGGGGTGGCGTATCGGAGGTTGCGCGATCGGCGTGAAGCAATGTCCGCGTAGCGCCCTCAAATGCAGATGCACGGTTATCAAAGTACCAATTCTAGACACCCCCACCCAGTTTCCGCTACCCTCCGGCCCAGCTACAACCACCTCGGACACATGACCCCCCAATGAAAATCGACCTCCAGTCCAGCCAGCCAGGCATCGATGACCGTCCGTCAGCCGCTAGTCACGGTCGTCTCGGCACGCGGCTGCGGCTTGCCAGGCAGATGCTTGGGATGACGTTGAAGGCGTTGGCGACGGCGGCGGATTGTTCGGAGAGTTTGCTGTCGAAGATTGAAAACGGCAAGGCATCGCCCTCGCTGCCGATGCTGCATCGGCTGGTGGAGGTGCTGGGGACGAATATCGGCTGGATGTTCGAAGAGGCGGATGGCGAGGAGGGGATCGTCTTTCGTGCCGGGACGCGCCCCTTGATCGGGCTCGATCCGCTGCGGCGCGGCGAGGGCATTTCGCTGGAGCGGATTATTCCCTATTCGCCCGGGCATCTGCTTCAGTGCAACATTCACCATATCGAGCCGGGTGGAGAAAGTGCGGGGCCGATACAGCATGCCGGCGAAGAGGTCGGCTATTTGCTTGCTGGCTCGATCGAGCTGATGGTCGGCGAAAAGACCTTCAGGCTTTCGATCGGCGATTCCTTCGTGTTCAAGTCCGAACTGCCGCATTGGTACAGAAATGTCGGAACGACGCGCGCCAGTATCTTCTGGGTCAATACGCCGGCGACATTCTGATCGTCCGATAGGATCGATCCAGAGCCGCCGCGCCGTTTCGGAATACGCTACGCCAAGTCAAATTCAAGAGACTTGACAACCATTCAAGTCTCTTGAATTATGCCCCCGCTGATAATGCCAATGAGCCCGATCACGGGCCTTTCCGCAAGGGGAACACATATGCGCCTTTCCAGATATGCAGCGGGTTGCGCTGCAGCCGCAGTTTTGACGTTTGCTTTCGGCTCTGCATCCGCTTTCGCCGAAACTTTTGCACTGGTGACCATCAACCAGCAGGCTCTCTTCTTCAATCAGATCAATGACGGAGCGAAGGCTGCGGCCAAGGCTGTCGGTGCCGATCTCGTCATTTTCAACGCCAACAACGTGCCGAGCGCGCAAAACGACGCCATCGAGAATTACATCACCCAGAAGGTCGATGGCATCATTCTGGTCGCGATCGACGTGAACGGCGTGAAGCCGGCGATCACGGCGGCCAAGAAGGCCGGCATTCCGGTCATCGCCATCGATGCGCAGATCCCTGATGGCGATAACATCGCCTTCGTCGGTGTCGACAATACCAAGGCGGGCGGTGATATCGGCAAGTTTTACGCCGATTACGTCAAGAGCAAGATGAGCGGCTCGGCCAAGATCGGCGTCGTCGGCGCGCTCAACTCCTTCATCCAGAACCAGCGTCTCGATGGCTTCAAGAAGGCCGTTGCCGACAGCGGCGAGAAGGTAACCTTTCTCGACACGGTTGATGGCCAGAATGTCCAGGATGTCGCGCTCAGCGCTGCCGAAAACCTGATGACGGCCAATCCGGACATGACGACGCTTTACGCGACCGGCGAACCGGCATTGCTCGGCGCGGTTTCGGCCGTGACAAGCCAGGGTCGCACCGGCGACATCAAGGTGTTCGGCTGGGATCTGACCAAGCAGGCGATCGAAGGCATCGACCAGGGCTGGGTCACCGCGGTCATCCAGCAGGATCCGGCCGGCGAAGGTAAGGCTGCCGTCGAAGCGCTTGACAAGGTCAAAAAGGGTGGGACGATCGACAAGATCATCAATGTTCCGGTGACGATCGTCACCAAGGACAATGTCGACAAGTTCCGGGACATGTTCAAGTAAGCAGCCCGAATGCGCAACCGTGGCTGTTCAGCGGCCACGGTTCTTACCACATCCGCATAGCAGAACTTTTTCTCAGGTGGAAACGCCATGAACGACGACATCTATCGCGTCAAGATGACCGGTATCTCCAAACGCTACCAGACGATCCAGACGCTCGACAATGTATCGCTGACCCTGAAGCCCGGCGAGGTCCTTGGTCTCGTCGGTGACAATGGCGCCGGCAAGTCGACCTTGAGCAAGGTCCTGTCCGGGGCGGTCATTCCCGATTCCGGATCCATCGAAATCGATGGCAAGACGGTGAGCTTCGCATCTCCCGCCGATTCACGCGCGGCGCGCATTGAAATGGTCTACCAGGACCTTTCGCTCTGCGACAGCGTCGATGTGGCCGGCAATATCTTTCTCGGCCGCGAGCCACGGCGCCACCTGCTCGGGCTTCCGTTTCTCGACAACAGGAAGATGCATGACGAAGCGCGCGACATGCTCGACCGGCTCGGCATCGTCATTGCCGACACGCGGCTGAAGGTGGAAAACCTGTCCGGCGGCCAGCGTCAATCGATCGCGATCGGCCGGGCGGCGTCGTTCAATCCTTCCGTTCTAATCATGGACGAGCCGACGGCGGCGCTCGCCGTCGCAGAAGTCGAGGCTGTGCTCGACCTTATCAAGACGGTCAGCGCCCGCGGCGTCAGCGTCATTCTCATTACCCACCGCCTTCAGGATCTGTTCCTCGTCTGCGACCGCATCCAGGTCATGTACGAAGGGCGCAATGTCGCCGAACGCAGGATCGAAGACACCAGCATCGAGGAGGTCGTCAATCTGATCGTCGGTCGCAAATTCCAGGCACGCTCGGCCGGCCATCGCCAAGACCAGGGAGCTCAGGCATGACGACATCCTCTTCCACGGCACATGCGCCCGTTGCGACGGCGCCGCACTCGCGCATCCATAAGAGCAGATGGCGCGACAAGGTCATGAGCAATGGCAGCATCATTTCGATTGCGCTGTTCTTTCTCGTCGTCTGCGTCTTTTTTTCCATCTTTACCGGCGCCTTCCTGACGGCTCCCAATCTGTTGAATGTCGTTCGACAGTCAGCGCCATTGCTGATCGTCGCCGCCTCGATGACTTTCGTCATCACCACGGGCGGAATAGACCTTTCCGTCGGATCGGTGCTGGCCTTGGCCGCCACTCTTTCTGCGGCAGCGCTGCAGGCGGGCATCGCCTGGCCGCTCGTTGTCGTGTTGATGTTGCTTCTCGGCGCTGTCGTTGGTGCCTTGCAGGGCTTCTTCATTGCTTATGAGCGCATTCCGGCCTTCATCGTTACGCTTGCGGGGCTTTCGGTTGTGCGCGGCTTAGCCTTGCTGATTACCGCCGGCTATTCCATCCCCGTGGATGCGGAAAGCCCGTTCACGGCAATCGGTAGGGCCTGGTTTCTCGGCGTGCCCGTGCCGGCGTTGATCGCGCTCCTTGTTCTGGTCCTCGCCTATATCGTGTTCAATCAGACGCCTTTCGGCCGCTATGTGACCGGCGTCGGCGCCAATGCCGAGGCGGTGCGCCGCGCCGGCGTCAACACTCGCTTTGTTACCCTTTGCGTCTATATGCTCTCCGGTACGGCGGCGGCCCTTGCGGGCATCATTCTCGCAGCCCGGCTCGGCTCGGGATCATCCAATTCCGGACAGGGTTTCGAACTCGATGTCATCGCCGCGGTGGTTCTCGGCGGCACCAGCCTGTTCGGCGGGCGTGGCACGATCCTGGGTACGGTTCTCGGTGCGCTGACGGTCGCCGTCATCGCCAACGGGCTGATCCTCGCGCATATGTCGCCGTTTCTCACGCCGATCGTTACCGGCGCCATCATCCTGATCGCGATCTGGCTGAACTTCCGGATCTTCAAGGGTGCCGTCAGGAGCCGATGAAGCATGGATCATCTGTTTGAAACCTCACCGCCGGAGCGGGCGCCGATCGGCATTGCATCCGGCACCGCCATGACGGTCCTGGGACCGGTGCCGGTCGACGATCTGGGCATCACACTCATGCATGAGCATATCCTGCTCGATGGCGCGCGGACCTGGAAATGCCCCTGCCATCCCGATGAAAGGCTGATTGCCGAGCAGAAGGTCAATATCGAGATTGTCGGCGAGTTGCGGATGAATCCCTATATGAACCGCGACAATGTCTCGCTTGATGATAGCGATCTAGCGTTGGCCGAGCTGAAGAAATTCCAGGCGCTTGGCGGCCATACGGTCATCGAGGCGACCAATATCGGCATCGGCCGCGATCCGGAAAAGCTTGCGCGCATTTCGCGCATGTCCGGCATGAAGATTATCATGGGGACGGGGTTCTATCTCGAACATACCCATCCGGAATGGCTTAAAGACATGGACCTCGACGCCGTCACGGAGTTCATCGTCAATGATGTCGGTGGTGGTGTCGTACAGCCTGGTATCATGGCCGGCATTATCGGCGAGGTCGGCGTCAGCAAGGATTTTACCGCCGAGGAGCTGAAGTCACTCCGCGCCTCCGCCCGTGCGTCCCGCATCACCGGCCTGCCGCTGACGATCCATCTTCCCGGCTGGGAGAGGCTGGCGCATAAGGTGCTTGATGTCGTCGAGGAGGAGGGGGCCGATCTCAGGCACACTGTTTTGTGCCACATGAACCCTAGCCATAACGATCTCGCCTATCAGAAGAGCCTGGCCAAGCGCGGTGCGTTTCTCGAATACGACATGATCGGCATGGACTATTATTATGCTGATCAGGATGCGCAATCGCCGTCGGATGAGGAAAACGCCCGTGCCATCCGGTCGCTGGTAGACATGGGTTTCGTTGACCGGCTGCTGCTGTCGCAGGATGTCTTCCTGAAGATCATGCTGACGCGCTATGGCGGCTTTGGCTACGGCTACATCCTCAAGCATTTCGTGCCACGGCTGCTGCGCCATGGCGTCGAGCAGGCGGCCATCGACCGCATGCTCACCGACAACCCCAAATCCGTTTTTTCCGCCGTTTGACCGGCCAAGAAATCTGCATTGCAAGGAGCATACATGTCCAAGAAGAAGATCCTTCTCGCCGGGGAATCCTGGGTATCGACGGCAACCCACATCAAGGGTTTCGATCAGTTTCCGACCGTGACCTATCACACCGGCGCCGACGAGCTGCTCGCCGCGCTGAAGAACAGCGACTTCGACGTCACCTTCATGCCGGCGCACGAGGCGCAGCGCGATTTCCCGCAGACCATCGAGGCCCTGTCCGCCTATGATGCGGTTGTCCTGTCGGACATCGGCGCAAACACGCTGCTGCTGCATCCCGATACCTGGATCCATTCCAAGACGACTCCGAACCGCCTGCGCCTGTTGCGAGACTATGTGCGGAATGGCGGCGGCCTGCTGATGTTCGGCGGCTATTACAGCTTCCAGGGCATCAATGGCGGCGCGCGGTATCGCAAGACGCCGGTCGAGGATGTCCTGCCGGTGGAATGCCTCGCCGTCGATGACCGGGTCGAAGTGCCTGAAGGGTTTGCGCCTGTCGTCACGGGCGACGAGAGCCATCCGATCCTGGCGGGGCTTGGCAAGGACTGGCCGGTTCTGCTCGGTTTCAATGAGGTTGTCGTCAAGGACGACGCCGAAGTGCTGGCGACGGTTTCGTCGGATTACGGCTCCCTGCCGTTGCTGGTCACGGGACGCTATGGCAAGGGGCGCACCATTGCCTGGACATCCGACGTCGGGCCGCACTGGCTGCCGCCGGGCTTCATTGCCTGGAGTGGCTATAAGACGCTGTTCGAACAGATGCTCGCCTTCGCCACCGCCAAGGATTGATGCGCCATGCCGGTCCATGTTGTCGGCAACGTCTGCATTGATACCACGTTTCGGGTCGATCGCTTTCCGCATCCGGGCGAGACGCTCAATGCGGAAAGCCATTCGGACGGTGTCGGCGGCAAGGGTGTGAACCAGGCCGTTGCCGCCGCGAGGACCGGTGCCAATGTCCGGTTTTTCGCAGCACTCGGAACCGATCCCGCCGCCGCCTTCATCAGGGAGCGGCTGAAAGGCGAGTTTGATCTGGGCGGATTATCGGAAAAGTCCTTGCCGAGCGACAGGTCGACGATCGTCGTCAACCGGGATGGGGAAAACCTGATCGTCAGCGGCGTTGCCTGTGCCGCTGATTTCGACCCCTTGTTGGAGACCGGTCTTCCGGCGCTGATCACCGGCGGCGACATTCTGGTCATGCAGGGCAATCTCAGAGTTGCGGTCATCGACGCTTGCCTCCGGGTTGCGAAGGCTGCGGGCGCGACCACTATCCTCAATCCGAGCCCCTTATCGGGAGCGGCACCCGATCTCACGGCGGTCGATATCGTCGTTGTCAATCAAGGCGAGGCGTTCGAGATTACCGGCCATTCTGATCCCAAGCGGGCCGCACGAGATCTTCTTCGGCGCGGTGCAAAGGCTGCGATCGTCACGCTGGGTGCCGAGGGATGTCTGCTGCTGGAAGGCGGCAGCGTCGATCTGATCCCCGCGATCAAGGTGGCCGCGGTCGATACCAGCGGTGCCGGCGACGTCTTTTGCGGATGTCTTGCCGGGTGCTTGATGAAGGGGTGGACGCTCGCGCGATCGGCGCGGCTGGCGGTTGCAGCTGCGGCTCTGGCGGTCGGCCGCCATGGGACACTGGAAGCCTGCCCGAACCGGGCGGAGCTGTTGAAACTCATGAACACAATGGAGGCGGAAAGCCTATGACATCCTCCCAGAAGCCTGTCGGCCAAGCGTCCGGCGATGCACTTACCTCGTTATTCGGCAGGACGAAGGTCGTGATCGGCGTCGTCCATCTGGCACCTCTGCCCGGCGCGCCTCGCTATGAGGGCGAGGCGGTGGAAGCGATCTATCAACGCGGCCTCGACGACGCCAAAGCCTATCTGCATGGCGGCTGCGACGGCGTCATCGTCGAAAATCACGGCGATATCCCCTTCTCGAAGCCTGATGATATCGGGCCGGAGACTGCGGCCTATATGTCGGTCGTGTCCGATCGCATCCGCCGGGAGCTCGGTCGCCCGATCGGCATCAACGTTCTGGCCAATGCTGCCATTCCGGCCTTGTCCATTGCCAGCGCATCTGGCGCGGGCTTCGTGCGCGTCAATCAATGGGCCAATGCCTATGTCGCCAATGAAGGCTTCATCGAAGGCGAGGCGGCGCGCGCAATGCGCTTTCGCGCCAAATTGCGGGCGAACGGCATCAAGATTTTCGCCGATGCCCATGTCAAACACGGGGCGCATGCGATCGTCGCCGACAGGCCGGTCGAGGAACAGGTGAAGGATCTGGTCTTCTTCGATACCGATGCGGTGATCGCGACCGGCCAACGCACCGGCCATGCTGCCGATCTCGGCTATATCCGAATGATCAAGGAAGCGGCGGGCTTGCCGACGCTTGTCGGCAGCGGTGTCACGCCGGAGAATGTCAATGACATTCTCGACATCGTCGACGGCGTTATCGTCGCAAGCTCGCTCAAACATGATGGCGTCTGGTGGAATGCTGTCGATCTGAAAAGGGTCGAGGCCTTCATCGCCGGATTGCGCCGATGAGCGGCAGGCCTGAGATCAACGGCGAGCGCCTGCTTCGCCGTTTGAGCGAATTCGCTGAAATCGGCAAGACAGATGCCGGTGGGGTCAACCGGCAGGCATTGAGCCGCGAAGACCGGGCCGCACGGCGCCTCCTCGCCGATCTTGCGGTCGCACGCGGCTTCAAGGTGTTTCAGGATGCGATCGCCAATCTCTTCATCCGTCGAGAGGGCCGCAATCCGGCGCTGCCGCCGATGCTGATCGGCAGTCATCTCGACAGCCAGCCGACAGGCGGCCGTTTCGACGGCGCGCTTGGCACGCTTGCCGCTTTCGAAGCGCTGGAGGCTTTGGAGGATGCGCGCCATGAGACGGAGGCCGCCATCGAAGTCGTCGCCTGGACGAACGAGGAGGGCAGCCGCTTTGCGCCCGGCGTCATGGGGTCCATGGCCTTTGTCGGCGCGGCGCATCCGAACGTTTTCCAGTCCGTGACCGCAAGCGATGGTGCAAGCTTTCAGGAAGAGCTCACAGCCACGCTCGCGGCCCTGCCGGTGGCCGAGATGCGCCCGCTGGGTACACCGATCGCGGCCTATCTCGAACTGCACATCGAGCAGGGGCCTTCGCTCGAGCGCGAGGGCCTGGCCGCCGGCGTCGTCACCGCCGTTCAGGGGACGCGCTGGCTGACCGTGACGTTCTTGGGAAGTGCCGGCCATGCGGGCACCACCTCGCTTAGCTACCGGCGTGATCCGATGGTGGCGGCAACGGCGGCGCTGAACCGGCTGCAAATCTCGGTCATGCCGCAGGACGACGATGCACGGCTGACCGTCGGGCGGTTTTCGGCCCATCCGGGCTCCATCAATGCCATACCGGATCGGGTGACTTTTACCGTCGATATCCGGCACCCGGATGCGGCGACCCTGACTGCCATCGAGAGAAGGGTTCGTGCGGCCTGCGAAGAGGCGGCGGCGTCACAGCGCTGCAGCGTCGAGATCGCCATATCCTTCGATATGCCGCCCGGTTCGTTCTCAAAGGTCATGACGGACCGGATCGAGGCGGCGGCAAAGGCGCTTGAATTGCCCTACAAGCGGATGATTTCCGGTGCGTTTCACGACGCCTTGTTCGTCGCCCGGGTGGCGCCCGCTGCCATGATTTTCGTACCCTGCCGCGACGGCATCAGCCATAACGAGTCCGAACATGTCGAGCCGGTCGACGTCATCAACGGCGCCCGGCTGCTTCTGGAGGCGACGATGGAAAGTGTCAGCTAGCCGCTCGGCAGATGACCTGCTCGAGCGATGACTTGCGATCGTGTCGGCGCGCCTGAACGGCCGCCGAACACTTCACATTTGAGCGCCGCGGCAATCGATGAAAGCCGGATCGCATCCTTGGGCGCCTTGCCCTCGGCGATGGCAAGGGCGAAGGCGCCGTGGAAGATATCGCCGGCGGCAAGCGTATCGACGGCCTTGATGGCAAGGGCGGGCCAGTGTTCGACCTCGCCGCGCTCGTCGTCAAACCAGCAGCTTCCGGCAGCGCCGGCGGTTACGCTGACGAAGGCATGGCTAAATCTCTGCTTCAGACGCCGGACCATTTCCGCGACATCGTTGGTGTCGGTAAGCCGCTGCGCGGCCGGTTCGGAAAACACGATATGGCTCGCCGCAGGCGCCAGTCGTTCGATAATGCCGTCGGGCGCGACATCACCGTCGAGAATGGCGGGCTTGCCGGCATCCCTTGCTGCTTGCAGGACCTTCAGCGCAAGCGCCGGCCAGCGGACATCGACCAGCACGGCGTCGACAGCCGCGATATCGTCCGCTGTGACTGTTTTCACAGTCTCATGCAGCTTGGGATCGTAAAAGGGCACGATCAGCCGTTCGCCATCGTCGTCGACCAGGATCGTCGATAGCGCCGAACGTGCTCCCTCAACGCGCTGCATGCCATCGGTGAGGATCCCGTCGGCGTTGAGGTCACGGATAATCCGTTCGCCGGTCTCGTCATCGCCCACCGCGCCCCACAGGCTTGCCTTGCCGCCAAGGCGGGCGATCGCGTAGGCGGCACTCGACGCCATGCCCTCGGCAATCTGCAGCATCTCGTAGGGCAGGACTTTTCCTTGGCCTGACGGCAATGTGTGGACGCGAAACAGCGTGTCGAGAACGGCCGCCCCGACGCAGAGGACGTGCTTCGGTGCACCTGCCGGCGGATCGAAAATCGAAGAGGACATCAGAGCCGCTTGCCGCTCGCCTTGTCGAACAGATGCACACCGCCCGCATCGATCGCGATGCCGACGGTATCGCCGAAGCGGATGTCGAGCCGTTCGCGGAAGAGGCAGGAGATTTCCTGGCCGCTGCAATCGAGCTTGGCGTAGATCTCCGACCCCGTGCCCTCGACGATCTCGACCCGTCCCGAAATGCCACCGGCTGCCGCGCGAATATGCTCGGGCCGGATACCGTAGACCAGCGGACGACCGCCATATTGCGAGACGGGCAGTCCCTCGGGCAGCGGTAGGATAAGGCCCTTGTCACTGCGGAACACGCCTTCTTCGATCTTGCCGTCTATGAAATTCATCGACGGCGAGCCGATGAAGCCGGCAACGAAGAGATTGGCCGGGCGGTCATAGAGGTCGAGCGGCGCACCGATCTGCTCGATCAGGCCACCGTGAAGCACAACGATCTTGTCGGCCATGGTCATCGCCTCGACCTGGTCATGTGTCACATAGATCGTCGTCGTGCCGACGCGCTGGTGCATGGATTTGATCTCGGCGCGCATCTGGACGCGGAGCTTGGCATCGAGGTTGGAGAGCGGCTCGTCGAAGAGGAAGACCTGTGGATCGCGCACCAGCGCGCGGCCCATGGCGACACGCTGGCGCTGTCCGCCGGAGAGCTGGCGCGGAAAGCGGTCGAGCAGTGCTTCGAGGCCGAGAATGCCGGCCGCCTTCTCCACTTTCGCTGAAATCTCCGAAGGGTCGGCTTTCCTCAGCTTCAGCGCAAAGCCGAGATTTTCGGCAACGGTCATATGCGGGTAGAGCGCGTAGTTCTGGAACACCATGGCGATGTCGCGATCGCGTGCCGGCAGGTTGCTGACCTCGCGCGCGCCGATACGGATTTCGCCGTCGCTGACCTCTTCCAGCCCGGCGATCATGCGCAGCAATGTGGATTTGCCGCAGCCCGACGGGCCGACGAGGACGACGAATTCGCCATCGGCGATATCGACGCTGATATCATGGATGACCTTGACCTGACCGAAGCGCTTCTGGATGTTCTGTATGTTCACGGGTGCCATGATTGGATCCTGTTCGAAAGGGAGTTCAGCCGCCCTTGACGGCACCGGCGGTGAGGCCGGCAACGATCTGCTTCTGGGCAAATATGGTGAGAACCAGCACCGGTAGCGTCACGATCAGCGCGGCGGCCGCCAACGGCCCCCAGCTTACCTGCTCGAAGGACAGCATGTTGTAGACGGCAACCGGCAAGGTGCGCGTCTCGCGGCTGGCAAGCACGATGCCGAAGACGAAATTGTTCCAGGAGAAGATGACCGAGAGGATGAAGGCAACGACGATCCCAGGCTTGGCGATCGGGAGCGCCACTAGCCGGAAGACCTGCCACGGCGTCGCGCCGTCGATGCTGGCGGCCTCCTCAAGCTCCATCGGCGTGGTCTCGAAATAGCCGATCATGATCCAGACGACGATCGGGACCGTCACGACGAGATGGATGATGATCTGCGGCCAGAGTGTCCCCAGCAGGTTCAGCCACTGGAAGAGCAGGAACAGCGGGATGAGGAAGGAGAGGCCGGGTGTCATGCGGGCGATCATGATGACGACCGCCGATTTCTCCGCCTTCAGCCGCGCAATGCCATAGCCGGCGGGAACGCCGATCAAAAGAGCAAGCAAGGTTGCGGCTCCGGTTACCAGAATGGAATTCCAGAAATAGAGGAAGAAATTGTTCTCCTCGAAAACCTTGGCGTAGTTCGACCAGGCAAACCGGTCGGGAATGAAGATTGGCGGATAGGCGCCGTTGTCGATTTCGTATTTCAGCGAGAGCGAGATCATCCACAGGAAGAACAGGACCACCGGCGAAATCATCACCAGCGCCACGAAGAAAAGACCGATCTTGTCGAGCGTCTTGCGTTTCATCATCGTGTCTCCGTGTCCGACCAGTTCGCGCGCTGTCTCGCCATCAGGAGGACGAAGGAGAGTGCGACGATGAGGATGAAGAAGACGACCGCCATGGCCGAGCCGTAGCCGATGTCGTAGTAGGAAAAGGCGGTGTTGTAGAGGTAGATGTTGATCGTCTCGGAGGCCGTTCCCGGCCCGCCCTGCGTCATCGCATAGATGATGTCGAAGCTCTTGACCGCATCGATGCTGCGAATGATGACGGCGATCATCAGGAAGGGCGCGATCATCGGCAGGGTGAGATAGCGGAACTTCTGCCAGACATTGGCACCGTCGATTTCGGCGCTTTCATAGGGTTCGCGCGGGACGGCGGCGAGACCGCCGAGCACGATCAGCATGACGAGCGGCGTCCATTGCCACGTCTCGACCAGCACCAGAGACGGGATGACGCTCACCTGATTGTAGATCCACTCTTGCGGGCCGATGCCGACGAAGGACAGGAGATAGTTGAGCACGCCGAGCTGGGGATGAAGCATCATCGTCCAGACGAGGGCGATAGCGACAGGTGTTGCCATCATCGGCATGACGAAAATGCCGCGCAGGAAACCGCGCAAGGGAAACTCCGCATCGAAGATCAGGGCGGCAAGGGTCCCCAGGAAAACCGGCGCGATGACGGAAAGGCCCGTATAGAGCACCGTATGCCACAGCGCTTCCCAGAAGCGGGCGTCGGTCGCCAGGCGGGCGTAATTGGCAAAGCCCGCAAAGCTCTGGGATTGCCCGAGCGTCCAGCTATTCACGCTCATCCATAGGGTAAAGACCCACGGAAAGACGATGACCGCGGCGATGACCACCAGGGCCGGAATGACAAAGGGCCAATAGTTGGGAACAAGCCCTCTTCTGGGCTTGCTCCTCGTCTTGACGGCGGTCGCCGTGGTATTTTCGATGCTCACGGACGCCATCACCCCTCGCTTCGCGCCAGCACCGGCTCGAACTGCGCGGTTGCGTTCTTCAGCTCGCTTGCCGGATCCGCGCCGCCGATCATGTTGGTGAGCGCTACGCCGTAGATGTCGCGGAACTCGGTGACCGGGATGATGACGGGCAGGCCGAGCGCCGAGACCTTGCCGGAACCGACGACGGCATCCAGCCAGGCCCCAGGCATCTTGACGCCTTCACGGACCTTCTTGTCCTCAAGGACGGACTGGCGGAACGGCACGCCGGCGCCGGCCTGCAGCAGTCGTGCGCCCATGTCGTGCGAGATCACCCATTGGCAGAAGAGATAGGCGGCTTCCTTCTTCTGGCTGGCCGCCGTCACGCCGATGCCGTCGCCGAAGGTGGCGGCGGCTTGTCCAGCAGGCCCCTTGGGGATGACGCTATAACCGACCTGGCCGACGACGCGGGACTTCTCCGGGTTTTCGATCGGCGGCGCAAAGCCGACGCCGTCGAACCACATGCCGATCTTGCCCTGCAGGAAGGCGGATTGGGACTCGGCCCAGTTGAAGCCCGAGACGCCGGGAGGTGCGGCCTTGGTCATCAGACGCTGATAAAGCTTGGCAGCCTCCACCGCTTCCGGCGAGGTGGTGCGCAATTTGCCGTCCGCAGACAGCGGCGTTATGCCATAGCCGAGCATGAAGGCCGTCCAGACCGGGGTATTGGCATTCTTCAGGCCGCGGGCGACAAAGCCGTAGGTGTTGGTCGATTTGTCGGTCAGCGCTTCGGCCGCCTTGGCCATGTCCTCGAAGGTCTCAGGGTAGGCGAGCCCCTTCTTTTCGAAGAGCGTCTTGTTCCAGTAGACGATCCAGTAGTCGACAGAGAAGGGCAGGGAGCGCAGGACGCCGTTGGAATCCTTGGCGAATTTCAAGCCCGCTTCCGCAAAGTCGCCTTCGACCAGCGATGGGTCGGTCAGGGACGGATCCTTCAGGAAGCCGCTGATATCGGCGAGCCAGCCGCCCTTTTCGAACTGGCGCTTCTGCACATGATAGCTCAGATGCACCACGTCGAAGCTTGGCTTTCCGGAGCTGAGTTCGATCGTCGTCTTCTGGCGCTGCTGCTGTTCCGGCGTTGCCTCGGCGTTGACCTTGATGCCGGTCAGTGCCTCGAACTCGCTGAGGTACTTGATGATGATTTCGCTGCGCGGGCTCTTGACCAGATTGACTTCCAGCGTTGTTCCGGAAAAGCGCTTCCAGTCCACGGCTGCCGATGCGGTGCGGACACCGAGCAGGCCCGCTGCACCCAAGGCTGCCGTGCCCGCCATGAAATGGCGGCGTGTGGGATTGATGAATGACGATGACATGTTGTTCCTCCTCCTTTGGCCGAAAATCTCCTCATTCGCGGCCTGTTTCATTCAAATCTTCAATGCGCGGTCTCTTGCCCCGTTGATGTGCGAAACGAGAGATGCGACGGCGTCTTCCGCCGATCGTCTTTGGATGGCTTCAAGCACCTTGATATGTTCGACCATGACCGGCCCGACATGTCCGTTGATCCGGAAACGGTCCTGGCTGATCAACCGCATCTTGATCGAGTTGACGCGGTAGGCGTTCGAAATAATGGTGTTGCCGAGTGCATCGATAAAGGCGTCATGCATGCCCCAATCGACCGATTGCGCATGGAGTTCGAGTTCTTGCGACGTATCGCCGGCCTGGATGGCATCGGCAATATCGCGGTGCTGCTTCAAGAGCGCGGCAATGGTTTCGTCCGAAGCCGAACGGGTGAAGAGCGCGACGGCTTCCTTCTCCAGAAAGATGCGCAGCTGAAACGCTTCGCGGATAAGGTCGAGATCGATATGGGCAATCTGCAGACCACGCTGCGGCACGGTCTTGATCAGGCCTTCGGCTTCCAGCCGTGGGATCAACTCGCGAATGGCGCCGAGCGGCAGGCCGGTCAGCTCCACGAGCCTGCGCTGCGAGACGAATTCGCCGGGCCGGACATCACGGGCAAGCAGATGCTGGGTAAAGCTTGCATAGGCTTTTTCCCGCAACGTCGGCTGCTCGTTCATGCCGTCCATTCGTCCCCCTCCCTGTCCGGTTCGCCTAAGCGGCTTTGGATCTGAAAAGCGCGTTGAATGCGCCGGCCAGATGATTCCGTCCTTCGCCGGATATTGAAACCAGCGGCGGTCGAACTGCAAGCCAGATTTCATCTCCGGAGAGTTGCGCCACCATGACCTTGACCGCTGCCGTCACGGGAAATTTCAGCAATTCCTGGACAAAATCCTCGACGCGCGGGTCATCCTTCCCGTCTTCAGCCATGAGCCGGACTTCATGGGGCACGAAATTCGCCATCCCTGAAATCGCGCCCTGGCCGCCCAGCCGAACGCCCCTGGCCAGGTGGCGCTCGTCGCCGATCAGGATGATGAGATCGCTATGCGCCGCCAGAAGCGCCTCCGTGTAAGGCCAATCGCCGGAGGAATCCTTGACGCCGGTGACAATGCCGGGAAAGGCGCTGCGCAGCCGGCCGATCAGCGCCACGGAGAGCGGCACCATGGTGACGGAGGGGATGTTGTAGACGATGATGTCGCGGGCCTTGTCCGCGAGCCGCGCAAAGACTGCCGAGAACCAGCGAAACAGGCCTTCGTCGCTGACGTTCTTGAAATAGAAAGGCGGTGCCAGCAGGATATTGCGCACGCCCTTGGAAAGCGCCGCTCCGGCTTGGGCGGCGGCATCTTCGACGGAATCTGCCATGACGCCGACGATGATGCGGTTTGGTTCTATCCCCAGATCGAGGAAGGCGTCGAGCACCTGTTCACGCTCCTGCGTGCCGATCGAGGATCCCTCGCCGGTGGTGCCGAAGAGCGTCACGCTCGAGCATCCCGAGGCAAGGCTCAGTTTGGCCTGCTTGATCATTGGGCCAATGGCGATGTCGCCGTTGTTGTCGAAGGGGGTTGTGAGCGCGACCGATAGGCCAAATTTCTGCGACAAGTTCCATTCCTCCCAGATGTGTTGTCAGTACATACAGACTAACATGTTAGTTGTATAGCCTGAATCTTCTGCCCACGCCGAAGCGTGAAAAAATGTCGCGGGGAAAGCCTGTCCAGGGCGGAGTCGCTGCGATCCGGCACCTTGATGACGGGCCGGTTGATGTTACGATGCCCCGAAATCGTAGCCGGCGGCGACCCTCTCCCAAACCCTGCAAATGCCGCTTTTCCCATAGCCAGGAATACCCAAATGCCAAAGCCCACCAACGATCAGATCGAAGCAGTGCTTTCTCATGTCGATCAGACAATGGATCAGAGCCTGCAGCGGCTCTTTGATCTCATCCGTATCCCCAGCGTTTCCACGGATCCCGCCTATCGTGATCACTGCCGCCGGGCTGCCGAATGGCTTTCAAGCGATCTGGCCTCGATCGGCTTTGATGCATCGGTGCGCGACACCACCGGCCATCCGATGGTTGTCGGCCATGAAAAACGGGCCGGTGGGCCGCATGTTCTCTTTTATGGCCATTACGACGTCCAGCCGGTCGATCCGCTACCGCTTTGGAAGACCGACCCTTTCGAGCCCGTCCTGCAACCGATGGAAAACGGAGACACCGCGATCGTCGCGCGCGGCGCCTCCGATGACAAGGGACAGTTGATGACCTTCGTCGAGGCTTGCCGCGCATGGAAATCCGTGACCGGAACGCTGCCCATTCAGATCAGCATCCTCTTCGAAGGGGAGGAAGAGGCCGGCAGCCCCAGCCTTGCTCCCTTCCTCGACAAGACAGCGTCAGAGCTTGCCGCCGACAGCGTGCTGGTCTGCGATACCGACATGTGGGACCACGACACGCCGGCCGTGACGACCATGCTGCGTGGCCTCGTCAGCCAGGAAATCGAAATCACCTGCGCCGATCGCGACCTGCACTCCGGCATGTTCGGCAATGCCGCCCGCAATGCGCTGCAGGTCCTGTCGGATATCGTTGCCAGCCTGCGTACGCCGGATGGCGGCGTGGCGATCGCCGGTTTTTACGACGGTGTTCGGGAATTGCCCGAGGCTGTGAGGGCGCAGTGGAAAAGCCTGCCCTTCGATGAAGATGGCTTCCTGCGAGACATCGGCCTTTCGATCCCTGCAGGAGAGAAGGGACGTTCCATCCTCGAACAGGTCTGGGCGAGGCCGAGCTGCGAGATCAACGGCATGAGCGGCGGCTATACCGGCGATGGCTTCAAGACGGTCATTCCGGCAAAAGCTAGCGCCAAGATTTCCTTCCGCCTGGTCGAGGGGCAAGATCCCGTCTCTATCCGTGACGCGTTCCAGGCGCATGTGCGGGCGTGCATTCCGTCGGACTGCTCGGTCAGTTTCAAGGAATATGGTCTGGCGCCGGCCACCACCATGCCGCTCGACAGCCCGTTTCTGCGCAAGACGCTGGAAGCGCTGACCACCGAATGGCAGCGCGAGGCAGCTCTTGCCGGCACCGGCGGCTCTATCCCGATCATCGGCGAGTTCAAGCGACGCCTCGGCTGTGATGCGCTCCTGGTCGGCTTTGCCCGTTTCGATAATCGGATCCACAGCCCGAACGAGAAATACGACCTTTCGAGCTTTCATAAGGGCATTCGTTCCTGGGTGCGTATCCTCGCGTCCTTTTGCGAGATCGAACAAGCGGCGTCTTGAACCGATGTCGTGGCTTGCACTTTCCTAAAAATCGACGGAGTACGACCGACGGATTTCGGTCGTCCGGCCGTTAAAGCCGAAATGCGTCCATTCGCTTTTGAAGGAAAAAACTGGCCTGTCGGAGAGATCGCGAGCATATGGCCTGGGGTCGTCCAGTCTGATCGACGGGTTCAAGACCCTTGTCATTGGCAAGGAACAGGCGTGCTATGGGGGCGTCGCGCGAAACCCGGATGGTGGCGATTGGCAATGAATTGGGATCGCTCACCCAAAGATGGTGATCCGGACGAGGATCTGCTTGGCCGCGTTGCAGCCGGTGATGTCAAGGCAACCCGCGTCCTGATATCGCGCCAATTACCACGCATTCTGGCTGTCGCAACGCGTATGCTTGGTGATGCGAGCGAAGCCGAGGATGTGGCGCAGGAAACATTCCTGCGCGTCTGGCGCAACGCCGGCGGCTGGCAGCAGCGCAATGCGCGTTTCAGCACTTGGATCCATCGGGTCGCGATCAATCTCTGCTACGACCGCCTGCGGCGCCGCAAGCATGTGCTCACTGAGGATCCGCCTGATATTCCTTATGAGGGTCCCGCGCCGGATGCCGGCCTGTTGAGCGAAGACGATCCGGGCAGGCGCGTGGAGCGAGCCATGCAGATGATCGCGCCGCGTCAGCGGGAAGCGATCATTCTGGTTTACTATCAGGCGATGTCGAACGCGGAGGCGGCCGCGATCATGGAGGTCAGCGTGGACGCATTGGAAAGCCTGCTCGCGCGCGGAAGGCGCTCACTGCAAACGCTGTTGTTGAAGGAGCGGATCGATGACTGAACATGTCGAGACGGCCATGAATGCCGACCGATTTGCCGCCCTGGCCGCGGCATATGGCGGTGCGATCGATCGGTGGCCCGAAGAGGAGCGCGCTTCGGCCGAGATCTTCGCAAAGACCCCAGCGGGAGCATCCGCACTCGCGGCCGCCGGCGGGCTGGATCATCTGCTCGACGCCTATGCGCTAAGGGCAAGGAATGATGGTCTCGCGGATCGGATTCTCGCGCGCCTTACCCGCCGGTCCCGAATGCGCAGGTGGTTTCGCTTTTCCTCCGCCGGCATCGGTCTCGTTGGCGTGGGCGTTGCCGGAGCGCTGGCGGGGAGCATTGCCATCGCCATTCTCGCGCCAAACGTAGCATCCGACACGACCGTCACCACGGACCGGACCGCCACTGTTTTCGGCGATATCGGAACCGACGAGAATGTGACACAGGACACCCAATGACAGACCGCGGCTTTCGGATATTCGTCCTATCTCTATTGGTGCTGAACACCTTCCTGATCGGCGCTTTGGCGGGTGGCGGACTGACTTGGATCAGCAGCACGCAGACTCACGTCGAGACGCTGCCGCTTGCCGGCGAGCAGCTTCCCTCCGGACAGAAAAAAGCCTTCCGTCAGGCGCTCAGCGATGCGCGCAAGGCGGAGCGCCCAAGCGTACTGGAATCTCAGCAGGCGAAAATAGACGCTGCTTCCCTTCTGGGGCAGCCGACCCTCGATACCGAGGCGCTGTCTGCTGCATTGGCGAGAGCCCGCAACGCCGATATGGCCCTGCGCGCAAAGCTTGAGCAGCGCGCCGTCGATTTTGCCGCCACGCTGTCTTATGACGAACGGCGTGCGCTCGCGGAAAGCCTGATCCGCCGTAGCGTCCCGAAACCCGCTGCCGCAAAATGATCACATTTGCCGGCCGACGGATCGGCCGGTTGCCTGCGTTTAACGGGTAGTTGACGCAGGAGTTGGCAAGGACATGACGCAACCGTCAAATGACGTTTATGCCGCAATCGCCCTTTCGCGCTTTGGGCTCGGCGCCGACAGCAATGGCGTCGCCGCCATAGGGTCCGACCCGCGCGGCGCTTTGCTGGAGGAGATCACCGAACGTTTCGTGCCGGTGCCCGTGGGAGTGGAGCTGAAACCCACAGCCGATCTTCTCGTGGCTCTCTACGATTTTCAGGAGCAGCGCAAACAAGCAAGGGAACAGCCGGTCGCAGCCGCCGCGCCTCCGGTGACGGCCAACCAGGGTCCGCAACCGGCGATGTCGGGTGGCGACATGAAAGCCGGCCAACCGTCGGCAATGCCAAAAGCCATGGCAAGTCCGTCGCCACCTGCTATGCCCTATCTTCCGCAACAGGTTTTCCTCGCCGAGGTCGAGGCACGCTTCAACGGCACAATCCACCAGCCGCTGATCGGCTTTGGCGAGCGCCTGGCGATGTTCTGGGCAAACCATTTCGCGGTTTCGACGTCGAGCGGCGAGGAGGTCCATATCCTTGCCGGGGCATTCGAACGGGAAGCCATCAGGCCCCATGTCTTCGGGCGCTTTTCCGACATGCTGCTGGCCGTCGAGACCCATCCGGCCATGCTGACCTTCCTCGACAACCGCCAGTCGATCGGGCCGGATTCCAGGGCGAATGCGAAGGGAAAACGCGGGCTGAACGAAAACCTCGCCCGCGAGACGCTCGAGCTGCACACGCTCGGTGTGGACGGCGGTTATACGCAGGCCGATGTCACCACGCTTGCAAGGATCATCACCGGCTGGACGGTCGTGCGTGGCCAGTCGCCCTTGGGCGCGTCCGGTACTTTCGCCTTCAATGCCAATGCCCACCAGCCGGGCGACCAGACACTCCTGGGGCTTACCTATGCCGATCACGGCTTCGGACAGGGCAGGGAGGCTTTGCATGACCTTTCACGCCATCCGGCGACGGCCGGGCATATCGCCACCAAACTCGTCCGCCACTTCGTCTCCGACGTGCCGCCGCCGGCGGTCGTTCAAAAGCTTTCCGCGACATTCACCAAGACCGATGGTGATCTCTCGGCCGTCTATCGGGCGCTGCTTGGGTCCGACGAAGCCTGGGACCCGAAACTGGTCAAGATCCGCTCGCCGCTCGAATACGTCATCGCGCTTTTGCGCGCCAGCGGCGAGAAGCCGAAACCCAATGTCATCGTCAGTGCCTTGGCCGCGATGGGCCAGCCGTTCTGGGCGCCGTCCGGACCGAATGGATTTCCCGACACGGTCGACGCCTGGGCATCCGGCCAGGGGCTCAGCACGCGGATGGATGTCGCCAATATGATCGCCAATGCCGTGCCGCCGCAGATCGATCCCCGTCGCTTTGTCTCCGATAGCCTCGGACCGCTCCTTTCCGACGAAACCTTGCAGGCTGTGTCGCGTGCGGAAACCCGTAGCCAGGGTCTAGCGATCGCCTATCTCTCCCCCGAATTTCAGAGGCGTTGATCATGACCTGTGAACTCGTAACCCCTACCCGCCGTGCCGTCCTCGGAGCTTCAGGCGCTCTGTTCGCCTGGGCGTTCATTCCGCGCTTTGCTCACGCCGCCGGCGGCCGCGATCCGCGCTTCATCACCATCATTCTGCGCGGCGCCCTTGATGGTTTGACCGCGGTCCCGCCGGTTGGCGATCCAGACTACGCGTCCCTGCGCCAGTCGATCGCGATGACGACCAGCGGCCCGAATGCGGTCCTTCCGCTGGACAGCTTCTTTGCCCTGCATCCCTCCATGCCCAATTTCAACCGGCTCTACCGAGCGGGGCAGGCCGCGGTCGTTCACGCCAACGCCACGTCCTATCGTGACCGCTCGCATTTCGACGGTCAGGATGTGCTGGAATCCGGCTATGAAACGCCGGGCCGGGTGGATTCCGGCTGGCTGAACCGCATGCTCGAAGGCCTTCCCAAAGGCGACAAGGTCGCGCCCGGCAGCACCACTCTGCGTGGGCTCGCCGTCGGGGCGAATGCGCCGTTGGTCATTCGCGGCAAGGCGCCCGTTCTCGGCTGGTCGCCCTCGAGCCTGCAACCCGTCAGCGCGGATCTTCCGCCCCGGCTTATGGATCTCTACACCCATACCGATCCTCTTTTCGCCAACATACTGGCCGAGGGCATTGCCACGGGCAAGATTGCGGCGGGTGTGGATGTCAAAGCCCGGGGCGGTCCGGGAGACCCAGCCGGGATGGAGCAGATGGCAAGAGGGGCAGCACGCCTGCTCGCGCAGGATGACGGACCGCGTGTCGCCGCGCTCGCCTTCGAAGGATGGGATACGCATGCGGGGGAGATCAGCCGCCTGACACGGCTTCTGACCGGTCTCGACAATTCGCTGGCGGCATTCGAACAGGAGCTCGGACCAAGCTGGAAGGACACGGCGATCATCGTCGCAACCGAATTCGGACGTACCGCGCGGATCAATGGCACGGATGGTACCGATCACGGCACCGGCACGACAGCCTTCCTCGCCGGCGGCGCGATCAAGGGAGGACGTGTTATCGCGGATTGGCCGGGTCTTAAGGAAGCCCAACTGCGCGACAGCCGCGATCTTGCCGCCACAACGGATTTGCGAGCTGTAATAAAGGGCATTGCCGTCGACCTGCTCGGTGCTTCCCCTGCCACATTGGCTCGCGATGTTTTTCCTGGATCGGGCTTCGTGGCCCCGATGAAGGGACTGATTGTATGATTATCCGTTAAGGCGTCGCGCCATCATGATGTCGTCGATTTCCTTGCCGTCATGCACGACCCCGCCGGGAATTCTGCCGATCTCGGAGAAGCCCTCCCGGCGATAGAAGCCGATCGCCTTCGGATTTTCCGAACTGACGACCAATTCGATCTGCACGATGCCCTCGCTCAGCGCGTAGGTGACCACCGTGTCGAGGAGATCCTTCGCAAGACCCACGCCCCGCAGATCTTTGCGCACATAGACCATGATCAGCGTGGCGCGATGCGCCATCTTGCTTGATCGCTGACGCAATAGACCCATCACGCCGACAGGCTGATCATCTCGAAAAGCCACGAAAACGGGATCGCTCAGCCGCCGGCGCCATTCCTCATCAGACAGCACCTCCCAGTCTTCCACGCTACTTGCAAAGGAAGACGGCTCGGCACGAAGGGCCTCCAGGCGAATGCGCCGAAAAATACCGAATTCGCCGGTGTTAAGGTGCCTGATCGTTATCCCGCTTGCACTCAACGTCCCCTCCCAAATGCCACCGGCCTTTTGTTAGAAGAGTTCGCCAATGGTGTCACGCGCCAGGCCGCGCAATCGTTGTACTTCTCCCTCATCGATCCAGCGATACGGAAAGCGAAGCCGCGTACCAACCGGCCCCCATTGGCCGATGGCGCATAGAAGCTTGTCGAGTGCCGCGTTCGAGTAGCCTAAACTTTGTCGGAACGGAACGATGTACTCGTCCATGAACTTGCAGATGCGGCGTTCCAGATCCAGCGCGGCATCGATATCGCTGCGCATCGATCGCGTCCAGCGCTGTGCGCCGCGAGGGCTGAGGCAGGCGACATTGGAAAAGGAACCAGCGGCGACACCCTTCCGGATGCCGGTTGCGAGATGATGGCCGGGAACGAAGAGGGCAAGTCCCTGAAGGTGGCGGCGGGCTTGCACATACCATTCCTCGTCACCGTCCGCGAGCTTGCAACCGACGACCTGCGGTGCCGCCTTGCAAACGACGCCAAGTTCAGCGGGTGCCAACACGCGTTTGGCATGCGGAGGATTGTAGAGGATGAGCGGGATGCCATTTGCCAGATCGGCCGCGCGGTTCAGGAAGTCGATAGCCTCCATATCGGTCAGCGGCCACCAGTCGGGTAGGATGACCTGGATGGCCGTCGGCGCGAGTTCGGCGGAGCGACGGACCCGGTTCAACATGATGGTGGGATCGGATTGACAGGCTCCGATGACGAACGACATGTTCGACGCCTTGCATCGCTCGGCAAGCAAGGATTGGATCCGGTCGAATTCCTCTTCCGTCTGATTGTGAAATTCTCCGGCAGTGCCGTTCGAATAGATTCCGTCAACGCCTGCGTCGATCAGGATGTCTATCTCTGCGGCTAGCTTGGCGAATTCGATGCTGTCATCGGCTTCGATCGGCAAAAGAAGCCCTGCCCAATTGCCTGCGACGATGTGAGGTTGCTTGTCGGCTGCCATCGCCGGTTCCTTTCGTCAGCCCGCCAGATCGTCGCGAATACAGGCCTTGAAATGGTCGGCTGAGACTTCCCGCAGCCTCGGCACAGCGTCGGCGCAGGTCGGTAATGCATTGGGACAGCGGGTCCGGAAAACGCAGCCGCTTGGCGGATTGGCGGGGCTTGGAATGTCGCCCTTGAGGATTTGCCGGTCGCGCCGCGCGTCCGGATCGGGCGAGGGAATCGCCGAAAGCAGCGCCCGCGTATAGGGATGCTGCGGCGAGATATAGAGCTCGCTGCTTGGCGCGATCTCCATGATGCGCCCGAGATAGAGCACGATGATCCGGTCGCAGATATATTCGACCACGGCGAGGTCATGCGAGATGAAGAGCATGGTGAGGCCGAGGCGTTGCTGCAAGTCACGCAAGAGATTGATGACCTGTGCCTGGATCGAGACGTCGAGGGCCGACACCGGTTCGTCGGCAACCAGGAAATCCGGCGCGAGCGTCAGCGCCCTTGCAATGCCGATACGTTGGCGCTGGCCGCCGGAAAATTCATGGGCATAGCGATGGATGGCATCGGCCGGCAGGTCCACTTGCTCGAGTGCCGCGCGGGCGCGATCGAGCCGTTCCTTCGAGGTGCCGATCCCCTGGATCGTCAGGCCCTCGGCGAGGATTTCGCCGATCGTCATGCGGGGCGAGAGACTCGCGAACGGGTCCTGGAAAATATATTGCATGCGCGGCCGGACCCGCCGCATCGCCGATGCCGAGAGGGTGGTGAGATCAGTGCCGTCGAAGCGGATGCTACCTGCCGATGGTTCGATGAGGCGCAGCACCGAGCGGCCGATCGTCGTCTTGCCGCTGCCGGATTCGCCAACGAGGCCGACCACCTCGCCCTTGCCGATTTCGAAGGAGATATCCTGCAGGACGTTGGTCTTGCTGCTGCGGGTCGTATAGTGCTTCGCGAGATTGCGGACGGAAAGCAGGGGCTCGTTCATCTAGATCTCCTGCCAGCGGATGCAGCGGCTTTGATGGCGCGGATTGACCTCGGCGAGCGGTGGCACGGCGGCGCGACAGGCATCGGTCGCGAATGAGCAGCGCGGCGCGAAGGCACAGCCAGCCGGCATGTTCATGAGGCCGGGTACCACGCCCGGAATGGCGGCGAGTTTTTCGCCGACCTGCTTCATGCGGCTGGCATCGCCGAGCCTCGGCATCGAGGCCAGCAGGCCCATGGTGTAGGGATGCCTCGGATTGCGGAAAACCTCGCCCACCGGTCCGGTCTCGACGATCCGGCCGGCATACATGACCGCCACCCGATGGGCGATCTCGGCCACCACGCCGAGATTATGAGTAACGAAAAGCATGGCCATGCCGCGCTCGCGCTGCAATGTTCGCAACAGGTCGAGGATCTGCGCCTGGATGGTGACGTCGAGCGCCGTCGTCGGCTCGTCGGCGATCAGCAGCGTCGGATTGCAGGCGAGCGCCATGGCAATGGTGGCGCGTTGGCGCATGCCACCCGAAAGCTCATGCGGATATTGGCCGGCGCGGCGTCGAGCATCGGGAATGCCGACGCTATCGAGAAGCCCGATGGCCGCGTCCATCGCCGCTCTGTTGCTTGCCTTGCGATGAATACGGATCGGCTCCGAAATCTGGTCGCCGATGGTGTAGACCGGATTGAGGCTCGACATCGGCTCCTGAAAGATCATGCCGATATCGTCGCCCCGGATTGAGCGCATCTCTTTCTCGTCGAGTGGCACGAGATCGTTGACCTGACCATCCTTGCGCTTCAGCCGGATGCTGCCGGTTGCGATCACGCCGATATCATGCGCCAGCAGGCGTATCACCGAAAGACTGGTCACCGATTTGCCGGAACCGGATTCACCGACCAGCGCCAGCGTCTCACCGGCCGCAATGGTAAGGCTGAGATCATCGACCGCCGTCACCGCACCGGAGCGGAGGCGGAAGACCGTCCGGAGCCCCCTGATGTCGAGTATGGTGTCGGTGTTCTCGTGCATCATGACTGTCAGCCAAGCAGGCCGGTGGCGCGCAGAATATCATCGATTTTGCCGGTCTCGGCCTCGTTGAGGGCGGCGCGCGGCCGCGGCATCAGGGCGGTGTCGATGATCCCCAGGCTCTTCATCGCGGCCTTGAAGGCACCGATGCCGGACGCGCCGCCGCTGACGCGGCTCTGTGCCACCCAGACGATCTCGAACAGTCGGCAGAGGCGCTCCTGCTCCTTGCGGGCCGCAACCCAGTCGCCACGCTGCGCGGCATCCCAGAGCCGGACATAGCCATGTGGATCGACATTGGCGATGCCAGGCACCACGCCATGCGCGCCCATCAGCAGCGCATTGTCGACGACAATCTCCGAGCCGGTCATCAGGAAAACATCCTTCCGGTCGGCGAGATCGAGCAGCAGGTAGCGGAAATTGCCGTCGTCACCACTGGAATCCTTGACGCCGATGATCGTGCCTTCGCGGGCAAGTGTGACGGTGGTCTGGCGTTGCAGCTTCACATGCACGCAGACCGGGATGTCATAGGCGATCAGCGGCAGGTCGACCGCCTCGCGGATGTAGCGGAAATGATCGAGGATCTCCGGCTGGCTGGTGACGGTGTAGAAGGGGGCGGTAACGACGACCGCGTCGGCGCCCGCCGCCTTGGCGATCCTGGCATGGTTTATGACGCGATCGGTGGTGGGGTCGATCACGCCGACGATCAGCGGTACGCGGCCGTTGATCACCTTGGCCGAGTGCTCGATGATCTCCTGCCGGGTTTTCTCGTCATGGAAGACCACCTCACTCGTCGAGCCGAGCACGAAGAGGCCGTGGCAGCCGGCTTCGATCAGATGCTCCAGCACCCGCGTATAGGATGCGTAATCGACGGTAAGATCCGCCTTCAGCGGCGTGACGACGGGGGGGACGACACCCTTGAATTTGCTCATGTTGGCTTTCTCTCAGTGGTTAGCTTTGCTCAGTGCGAGGGTCGAAGGCATCGCGAAGACCATCGCCGATGAAGTTGATGGCAAGGACGGCGAGGACGAGTGCGCCGCCGGGAAAGAGCCATTGCCAGGGATATTGCTCGAACACGGCCGTCGAGCGGGCGGCATTCAGCATGTTGCCCCAGCTTGCGGCAGGCGGGGCGATACCCAGCCCTAGGAAGGAGAGGCCGGCTTCGAGCAGAATGGAATTGGCGATCTGCAACGTCGCGAAGACGACGAGAATGTCGATCGAGTTCGGCAGGCCATGGCGCAGAAGCAGATGTGGAAGACCGGCGCCCATGCCGCGTGCAGCGATCACGAAGTCGCGCTCGCGCAATTCAAGGAGGCGCGAGCGGATCATGCGCGCCAGAAGCGGCCAGGACAGTAGCGAGATAACGAGGACCGTTGGCCAGATGCCGGTGCCGGCGATCGAGGCGAGTACCAGAAGGAAGATCACCGGCGGCAGCGTCATGACGAGATCGACGAAACGCATGGTGATCGCGTCCGCGAAACGGCCGGCGAGCGCCGAGATGGCACCGACCAAAAAGCCGATGACGGCAGAGATGGCGGTCGATCCGATGGCGACAAGTAGCGAGATGCGTCCGCCGGCGAGCACGCGGGCGAAAACGTCGCGTCCGACGCCGTCCGTGCCGAACCAGTGCTTGGCGGTCGGCCCGCTGTTCATGGCGAGCAGGTCGATATCGTTCGGCTTGAAGCTCCACCATAGCGGATAGGAGAGGATCAGCGCGAGCATTGGGACAATCAGGCAGACGCCGAAGAGGGCGAGCCGGTTGAACAGGAAACGCTCGAAGGCACGGGCGAGTGGGCCGGGGCTGCGGGTGGGGGATCGGGCCAGCATCGCTCAACCCACCTTGATGCGCGGATCGATCACCGCATAGGTGATGTCCGTCAGGAGATTGACGATAATGACGCAGGCACCGATCACCAGGGTCGCGCCCATGATGACCGGATAGTCGCGTGCGCCGACGGCGTCAACCAAAAGCAGCCCCATGCCCGGCCAGTTGAAAACGCTTTCGATGAAGATCGCGCCGCCGATCGCAAGGCCGATGGTCGAGCCGACGAGGGTGACGACGGGAAGCAGCGCATTGCGTAGCGCGTGCTTGGCGATAACCCAGAATTCATAGACGCCCTTGGCGCGTGCGGTGCGGACATAATCCTGATTGAGCACTTCAAGCAGCGAGGCGCGCATGTAACGCGTGATGAGGGCAGCCTGGGCGATGGCGAGAAGCGAGGCGGGCAAAATGAGATGGCGCAGCAGATCGCCGACGGAGAAATCCGCTCCCGGCGTCAGCATGCCGCCGGACGGCATCCAGTGGAGCCTGACGGAGAAGATGTAGAGCCCGATCAGCGCGCTGAGGAAGGCGGGGCTTGAAATGCCGGCGAGTGCGAAGACCGAGAACGAAACATCGAGCAAGGAGTTGCGGCGTACGGCGCTGACAACTCCGATCGCGATGCCGGCCACAACCGCGATCACGATTGCCGATCCCATCAGCAGCAACGTCGGGCCGGTGCGCGAAAGCACAAGATCGAGCACCGGCTGGTCGAACCTCTTGATCGAGTAGCCGAGATTGCCGGTGAGCGCCTCCTTGAGCCATGCCAGATATTGCACCGGCAACGGACGATCGAGGCCGAGCCGGGTCCGCAATTCCGCAAGATCGCCCGGCGACATCGGTACGTTCGGGTTGACATAGGCATCGACCGGATCTCCGGGGGTGAGCCGCAAAAGGATGAAGGTCAGCAGGCTCACGGCGAGCAGCATTCCCAAACCGATCAAAAGGCGTCGGGCACTATATGTGAGCATGAAAACCGTCCCCTGTTGGGGTGGCACGGCTGAGCGCGCCACCCTCACGCTGCGGGAATGTCAGGCCTATTCGGCGAGCGACCACTTTTCCGGATGCGCCTGATAGGGACCGCCGCCCGGTGCCGGCGTCCAGACGAAGTCCTTCGCCTTGGAAGAGACGACGCCATAGCGGTTGGCGACCCAGAGCGTTCCCCAGGGGAGTTCACTATTCATGACCTTGCAGACGTCCTGGTAGCGCAGATTGCGCTTGGCGGGGTCCGTTTCTCCGAGTGCTCCGTCGAGAGCCGCGGTCAGGTCCGGGATGCGGGCGCGTACCACGTTGGCGCCGGCCGGCGGGATCTGCTTCTCGTTGAGGCCGGCATTGATGCTGCTGGGATCGGGGCCGTTCTGCAGGCCGGCATAAATCATCTGGAACTGCGTGATATCCGGCTTCGGATTGAGCACGATGCTGTTGAAGGTCGGCGTGTCGACTGCGCGCGGCGTTACGTTGATGCCAACCTGGGCAAGCATGGCCTGCAGGGCGGCCATGACATTGGCCGCGAGCGGCGTGCTGTAATAGGTTAGCAAGGTGATCGGCTTGTCGCCATTGATCTTGTCCCAGCCGGCCTCTTTCAGTAGTTGCCGGGCCTTTTCCGGATCATAGCCATAGGGCTCGACATCCTTTGGCACGAGTTGGTCGGCGACATAGGCGCAATTGGCCTGCTTGGCGGCGCCGCCATAGAGGCTTTGGACGATGGCGGGGCGGTTGATGGCATACATGACCGCTTGGCGGACGCGCAGATCCTTCCAGATCGGTGAGTCATGGTTGAAGCCGAGATAGTTCACCACGAAGGACTCACCTTCGATCACTCGGAAATCGGCATTGCCTTGGAAGGTCGGCACATCGTTGGAATCGACATAGGTGAACTGGATTTCGCCAGCCCTCAGCGCTGAAATCGCCGCCGCCGGATCGGCGAAATACCGGTCGATCAGCTTTTCGAGCGCCGGCTTGCCGCCGCGATAGTCTGTGTTGGCCGAAAGCTCCACATATTGGTCCGCGACATAGCGGGTGAACTTGAAGGGGCCGGTGCCGATCGGCGCAGTGGACCACCAGCTGTTTTTGGCGAGCTGGTCGGCAGGGATCTGCGACAGTGCATGTTCCGGCAGCATCATGATCTTCGTCATCGTGTCCATCAGGCTTGCCGATGGCGTGCTGAGTTTGACGACCAGCGTTTTCTCGTCCGGCGTCTCGATCGAGGAGACGGCCGTCAGCCGGGCAGCGAGAACGGAGCCGGTCTTCGGGTTTTTTGCGAGCTCAATGGTGAACTTCGCATCCTTTGCCGTGAACGCCTGTCCGTCATGCCATTTCGCATCGGCAAGCTTGAAGGTGTAGCTGCGCTGATCGGCGCTGACCTCGTAGGACGAGGCCAATACGCCGACGACCTTCTGGAGTTTCTCGTCATAGCTTACCAGCGGTTCGTAATAGATGCTGAGCCAGGTAAAGCCGCCGGTCGCTGCCAGCGGATTGAAGTTACCCTGGAAGCCGCCGGGGCCGACATCGAACCCGCCGGACAATGTTGCGGCCGGTGCCGGAGTGGAAATGGCCGGGATGGCTGCGGTTGCCATCATTGCGGTGACAGCGATGGCCGATGACAGTCTGGACAGTCGATTCATTATGTTCCTCCCACATTTGAATTCGTCTTATTATTGGCGATCACCCGGGAAATGCCCTGGTAATGGCGGTCCAGCCGCAGCTTGGCCTCCGCAAGGTCCCGCGCCTCCACCGCATCGACGATTGCCGCGTGATCCTTCCAGGTGCCGACCGGATCGAGATTGTCGAGGTTGACGAAATCGGAAGCCTTGTAGAAGGCCATCCAGAAGACATCGATGAGCCGGACGAGCGTCTCGTTGTCCTGGCAGCGGAAGAGCAGACGATGGAAAAGCTGGTCGTCCTCGGCGAAAGCCTCTCCCTTTTCGGCATGTACGCGCATGCGGTTCACGGTTGCCCTGAGCTCGGCGATATCCTCCTCGCCGATGATCTCCAGGGTTTTGCCGATAAGGCCGACTTCCAGAGTACGGCGGATCTCCAGGACTTCTTCGATCTGACGAAGCGCACCGCCAAGCCCGTAGGCGAGATTGTCGAGCAGCGGCTCGAAGGAGAAGGCCTTCACGAAGATACCGACGCCACGCCGCGATTCCAGCACGCCGAGCGATTCCAGTGCCTTGATGCCCTCACGCAATGAGTTGCGGCTGACCCCGAGCTGATGGGCAAGTTCTCCCTCGGCCGGCAGCATGGCGCCGGGTTGAAGCGCATTATCGGCGACGTAGGCCCGCAGACTCTCCTGTACGGACACATGCAGCAGCGGCGCACGGGTCAGGGGCTTCATCGTCTTGAGGGTCATGAAAGGTCTCGCTTCATTATCGTGCCTCAAAGGCAATATCCACTTGTAGGATATCTGTCAAATGGATATGTGGTGCAACAGCGATGATTGCCCCCTGGGTGACCGTCTCATCAGGCTTTTGCACAGGCAGGCTTCGTGTCGCAGGAGATTGTAGCCTTGACTCCCAAAACGTTTTGGAGTTTTTTTCCAAAACGTTTTGGGAGAAGCGATGTCAAACCTCAAGCAGCTTGCCAATTCTCTTGGCCTGTCGATCACGACCGTCTCACGGGCGCTGGATGGCTATGCGGATGTTTCGCCGGCAACGCGGCTGCGGGTGGAAGAGGCGGCGCGATTGGCCGGGTATCAGCCGAACGCTTCCGCGCGACGGTTGCGGCGGCAGCGTGCGGAACTGGTCGCTGTGCCCCTGCCGAGCGCTCCGGGCCAGATCAGTCCGCCATACTTCATCGACATGCTGTCCGATTGTGCCGAGCATCTCGCCGTCGCAGGCCTCAATCTGGTGATTGCGCCGGTGCCGAGAGGCAAGAGTGAGCTGGATATGTGCCGCCGCTTCGTCGATGGCCACCGCGTCGATGCCATGGTACTCGTCCGCACGAAACGGCACGACGAGCGCGTCGAGTTTCTGCAATCGCGGGGCATTCCTTTCGTCACCCATGGCCGCACGGAGGCGGGGACGCCGCATGCTTTCATCGATGGGGATGGCCATGCCGGGTTTCGCGAGGCGACGCTTCGCTTCGCGAAAGAGGGCCATGTCCGTATCGGTCATCTCGCCGGACCGGGCGACTACAATTTCGCGCATTTGCGCCGGACTGGCTGGGAGGCGGGGCTTTCTGAGGTCGGTCTGAATGCGGATCTTTTTGCGGTCGGCGATCCGACCGAGCGTGGCGGATATGAGGCTGCGAAGACGCTGATGTCGGGCGCGCTCAAGCCCACGGCCATCCTATGCTGCACCGATGAAATGGCGATCGGGGCTCTCAGCGCTCTTCGAGAAATAGAAGGTGGGGATGCGGTCAGCCTTATCGGGCACGACGATGTGCCGATGGGCGCCTATAGCGACCCGCCGCTTTCGACCATGCATATGACCGGAGCAAACGTCGGGGAGAGACTGGCGTCGCTGCTGCTGCGTGCGATCGCCGGCGAGGACCCTGTGACGCTTCAAGAAATCTATCCGGTGGAATTCGTTCCGAGAGAGAGCCACCGCCGCCGTCCCTGACAGCCGAATGCATGCCCGGCCGAAGCGGCCGACGTTTCAAAGAGGAGGAAACCAATGAAGCGCTCATATCTATACGGCCTGGTTGTTGCCGCAAGCTTTGCGACCACCTCGCTCGCTTACGCAGATACGATTTTCCTGTCTACGCAGTTGCGGCCGATCGAAGAGGCGACGGTGGTGCGCGAACAGCTCCTGAAGGATGTGAAGACGCCCGTCGAATATGTGGTCGAGGAGCCGCCGCAATTTGCTGTTCGCATGGAAGCCGAGCGGCAGGCGGGCAAGCACACGATCAGCCTGGTCGGCGCTTTGCATGGCGAACTGTCGCCGATCGCCGCCAAGGACGGGTTCGTGCCGCTTGATGATATGGCCGCCAAATTGGCGGCGGCCGGCATGCCGAAGACCGTGATCGATCTCGGCAAACTGGGGACCAACAAACAGCAGTACATTCCCTGGATGCAGGCAACCTATGTGATGGCCGCAAACAAGGAAGCGCTGCAATATCTTCCGGAAGGCGCCGATATCAATGCGCTGACCTACGATCAGCTCATCGCCTGGGGCAAGAAGATGCAGGAGGCGACCGGCCAGCCGCGCCTCGGCTTCCCCGCCGGCCCCAAGGGTTTGATGCCGCGGTTCTTCCAAGGCTATTTCTACCCATCCTTTACTGGCGGAGTGGTGCGGCCGTTCAAGTCTGCCGATGCGGTCAAGGCTTGGGAGAGCTTCAAGCAGCTCTGGTCGGTCGTCAATCCGAACTCGACCAATTACAACTTCATGCAGGAGCCGCTGCTATCCGAAGAAGTCTGGGTCGCCTGGGATCATCTGGCGCGTCTGAAGGAGGCCGTCAGCAGTAATCCCGACCAATATGTCGTCTTCCCGGCGCCTGCCGGTCCGAAGGGGCGGGGCTATATGCCTGTTGTCGCCGGTCTCGCCATCCCGCAGGGGGCGCCTGATGAAGCGGGTGCGCGTGCCGTGATCGAGCATCTCATCCAGCCCGACATCCAGCTCACGGCGGCCGAAAAGGTCGGCTTCTTCCCGACGGTGGATGCGAAGCTCCCCGAGAATATCGATCCGGGCATTGCCCTTTTGGCTAGGGGTGTCGATGCGACACAGAATGCCAAGGACGCCATCGTCTCGCTGCTTCCGATCGGGCTCGGCGACAAGGGCGGCGAGTTCAACAAGGTCTACATGGATACGTTCCAGCGGATCGTCATCCGCGACGAGCCGATCGATCAGGTGCTGAGCGAGCAGGCCGCCGCCCTTTCCAAGATCATGACGGACACCAAGGCGCCGTGCTGGGCGCCGGACAAGGCCAGCGATGGCGCTTGCCCGGTCGAATAGGCCATCCGGTCGCCATGGGTTCCGGTTGTCGCCGGAGCCCATGATCCAACGCGAGTAATCCTTATGGCTGCAAACCGCTCCGTGGTTCCCTATCTGCTGATCGCGCCCGCTGTTCTGTTTCTGGCGCTGCTGTTCATCGTTCCGCTTGTGCAGACGATCTGGCTTGCCGTTTCGCAAGACGGGAGCTTTTCGGTGGCCAACTTCCAGACGCTGACAAGCGATCTGAATTTTGCGTCGGCGATCCGCAACACGTTCCTTCTGACGCTCGTCGTGGTCCCGATCCAGGTGGCTATGGCGCTCGTCATGGGCAGCATGGTCGCCAAGGTCGGGGGAGGGCGAGAGACGATCCTCTGGATCTGGACGATCCCGCTCGGCATTTCCGATCTGGCCGCCGGTCTCGTCTGGCTCTCGATCCTGCAGAACAGCGGCTATCTCAATAGCCTGCTCTTCGAGCTTGGCATTATCTCACGGCAGGCGAACTGGCTGACTTACCAGACGCCGGTCGCTCTGTTCATCGGGATCGCCATCGCCGAGATCTGGCGCGGCACCGCGATCGTCATGGTCATCATCGTCGCCGGTCTCAACCAGGTGCCCAAGGAATTCCGCGAGGCGGCCGAGATCTTCGGCGCCAGCCGCTGGACGCGGTTCTGCCGGATCACGCTGCCGCTGATCCGGCCGGCGCTGCAATCGGCACTGATCCTGCGCACGGTGCTCGCCTTCGAAGTCTTTGCCGTCGTCTATGCGCTCGGCGGGACCAACATGCCCGTTCTCGTCGGTGAGGCCTATACTTGGCAGAACCAGAACCAGAATTACGGCGTCGCAGCAGCCTATGCCGTGCTGATCATGATCATCTCGCTCGCCGCCACCGTCGTCTATCTCAAGGCCGTCAAGGTCGATCCGGAGCGTCTGCCATGAGTGCGTCACGAACAGCTAGCTTCACTGGTGCGCGTACTCTCCTGTTTTGGAGCGGCATTACCGTGCTCTGCGCTTGGGTTCTGGTGCCGATCTATCTGGTGGCGCTCGGCGCGCTGGGAGGCAAGACGGGCGTCTACAAATGGCCGAAGTCGATCCTGCCTTCCAGCATCTCGATCGACCCCTTCCTGCTCTTCCTGAAGACGGAGGGGGTCGCGACCGCCTTCCTGAATTCCCTCGGTGCGGCCGCGATCACCGTCGCACTGTCGATCCTGATCGGCGCGCCAGCGGGTTATGCGCTTGCGCGCTACCAGTTCCGGGGCAAGGACAGTTTCCGGTTGCTCGTGCTGCTGACGCGCGCCTTTCCGCTGGCGATCCTGGCCCTGCCTCTCACGGTCTCCTTCATCCGAATGGGGCTCTACGATACCGTTGTTGGCGTCGGTTTGGTGCATACAGTGCTGGCGCTGCCCTTTGCCGCGCTCGTCACCCAGGGCATCTTCATGGGCGTCCCACGGGAGTTGGAAGAGGCGGCCTGGGTGTTCGGCTGCTCGCGCATCGAGGCCTTCTTTCGCATCGTTGCACCGATTGCGCTTCCGGGGCTTGCGGCAACGGCCGTCTTTGCCTTCGTCATTTCCTGGAACGAGGTCTTCGCGGCATCCGTGCTGACGGTGCGCAACAGGACCCTGACGGCCTATCTCCTGACAGTGCTTGCGGAGAGTCCGCTGCACTATCGTTTCGCGGGAGGGCTGCTTCTCATCCTTCCGTCTGTCGTCTTCATTTTCGCGGTCAGGCGCTACCTGTTCGCGATCTGGGGCATCTCCAGCAAATGAGCGGGATCTGACCATGGCAAATATCAAGATCGATCGCATCAAGAAGAGCTTCGGCTCCTTCGATGCGCTGAAGGAAATCTCGCTGGACATCGGTGACGGGGAGTTCGTGTCGCTGCTCGGCCCGTCGGGATGCGGCAAGACGACCTTGCTGCGCATCATCGCCGGGCTCGAAACCGAGACCTCGGGCGAGATTCTGATCGGCGGCAAAGCGGTGAACGGTCTGGCGCCCAGGGATCGTGGGCTTGCCATGGTCTTCCAGAACTATGCCGTGTTCCCGCACATGACGGTCTTTGAGAATGTCGCTTTCGGCCTGCGCATGCAGAAGGCCGATGCGACCCGGGTCAAGACACAGGTGGAGAAGGCGGCGGCGCTGCTCCATATCGAGCCTTATCTCGACCGCTATCCGAACAAGCTATCCGGCGGCCAGCGGCAGCGTGTGGCCGTCGCCCGCGCGTTGGCGGTCGAGCCGCAGGTGCTGCTGATGGACGAGCCGCTGTCCAATCTCGATGCGCTTTTGCGCCTGGAGATGCGGACCGAACTCAAGGCGGTATTGCAGGCATCGGGCACGACCACCGTCTATGTCACGCATGATCAGACCGAGGCCATGGGCCTCTCCGACCGTATCGCCGTCATGTACAACGGCCGCATCGAGCAGGTGGGGCCGCCTGTCGAAATCTACAGCCATCCGGCGACCCGCTTCGTCGGCGGCTTCATTGGGAACCCGCCGATGAATTTCATCCGGCTGCCGGTCGAAGGCGGGGCGGTGAAGCTTGGGAGCCAGGCACAGGCCGTGCCGCAGGCAAGCGGCGATATCGTGCTTGGCCTGCGCGGCGAAGACGTGGCGCTCGCGCCTCTCTCCGAAGGCCTGCCGCTCGATGTGCGCGTCTCTGAACCAATGGGTTCGCACCTGCTGTTGACCGGAACGATCGCGGGCCAACCCGTCCGTGTGATCCTGCCGCCGGGGGAAAAGGTCAGAGCCGGCGACAGAATCGGGCTGAGGCCGGATCCAAGCCGCTTGACCTGGCTCTCGCCGGATACCGGCATCGCGCTGAACGTCGCCGCCAACTGACCAGAATTCCATATAGGACCACGACATGACGGATTTTATCGCCCAGGCCCGCGCCATCCTGAAGACGAACGATCGCGGCGGCTACACGGTGCCGACCGACCGGCTCTATCCCTTTCAGTGGAACTGGGATTCCGCCTTCGTTGCCATGGGGTTTGCTGCCTACGACGTGCCCCGCGCCTATCGCGAGCTCGAACGCCTGGTGGAAGGCCAGTGGGCGGATGGCATGATACCCCATATCGTTTTCCATGCGCCGAGCGACAGCTACTTCCCTGGTCCGGATGTCTGGCGGACATCGCATACCACCGCGACATCCGGTATTACCCAGCCGCCTGTTTTCGGCATGGCGCTGAAACGTGTCCATGATGCTGCGGTCGATAGCGGTCTTGTGAATGCCGCCGAGCGGTCCGCACCGCTCTTCGAGGCGGCGCTGCGCTGGCATCGATGGTGGTATGCGGCCCGCGACCCAGCTCAAACGGGGCTTGTCGCCCTGCTGCACCCTTGGGAAAGCGGTAGTGATAATTCTCCAGCCTGGGATATTGCGCTGGCGCGCGTGCCCACTACGACCGAGACGGTCGTCGCGCGCAAGGATACCGGCCATGTGGACCAGGCCATGCGCCCGCGCGACGAGGACTACCGGCGGTTCATCCACCTCGTCGATGCCTATGCGGCCTGTCGCTGGGATCCCGAGCGCCAATGGAAGGCCGCTCCCTTCAAGATCGCTGAGGTGCAGACGACCGCCATTCTCCTGAGGTCCGGCGAGGAGCTGGAGCGTCTTGCCATTGTGCTTGGCCGGACTGAGGAGGCAACAGAGCTGCGGCAGATGAACGCTCTGTCGAGAAAGGCATTGCTGGCACAGTGGCGCCCACATCTGCGCCGCTTCGTCTCCCGCGATCTCATATCCCAAGAGGATGTGAAGGCTCCGACCCAGGCCGGGTTCATTCCGCTGCTGGCACTCGACCTGGAGGCTGATATTCTGGACGCAGCCTGCGCAGAGATGGAAAGCTGGGCCAAAGGTCTGGCAGTGGCCTTTCCATCGACGCCGCAAGCCTTTGCCGGGTTTGAAGCCAAGCGCTACTGGCGCGGTCCGGTGTGGGGCGTGATAAACTGGCTGCTGATTGCTGGCCTTTGCCGCAATAGCCGAGTCGATATGGCCGAAGTGCTTCGTGCAGCGACGGTTCAGGCGGTCGAGCGACAGGGTTTCGCGGAGTATTTCGATCCGCTAACCGGCGAAGGCTGCGGCGGCCTCGATTTTTCATGGACGGCCGCGGCCTATATCGAGTTCACGCGAAAGGCGGCTTGAGGTTGCTCGATTGGCATCACGACGCCGTAAACTGATTTGTCGTTCGCAGGCAGATCGAGCCGGCCCCTGCATACAGGGCCGGCTTGTTGTTGCGAGCCACGGTCATTTGCCGTGGCAGCAACTCCTTTTTTCTTCCGAAGATGACGGCTGCCGGTTGTCGATGCTGTGACGGTTCGTATCGGCCGGCAGGTTCATCGCGATATTCTCGCCAAAGAAGCCGTTCGGCTTCAGCGTGAAACCCGCATATTCGACCGGCATGATGGGAAAGTCCTCCGGCTTGCAGACATGCGTGTGGCCGAAGGAGTGCCACAGGACGACATCCGCGTTTTCGATCGGCCGGTTCTGCTTCACATAATTCGGTAGCCCGTCGCCGCCAGCATGGACGTTCGGATAGTCGCCGCTTGCATATTTCTCCTTAGGATCGAAAGCCGTGACCCAGATATGCTTGGTCGCAAAGCCGCCGCGCTCGCGCACGGTCGAACCTTCCTGCGCCAGCATCAACGGGCTCGGCATGACGGCGATCTTGTAGCCGGGGGCACGACCGACACTGTTTTTCTCGTTGGGATTGCTGACCTTCCAGTATTTGCCGGTGATACCGTCGGCAATAGCAGGCGAATCCAGCTCGCGTGCGAGTACCTTCGTCGTCGTGTCGAAGACGTTGCCGTAAGGGTTGCCCTTGCCCCAGGGGCGCGGCACGAATTCGTGCTCGCTCACCGTGTTGCCGCCGCCGTCGATATCCATATGCAGGCGTGCGTTGAAGAAATGCTGATGGGTCGGGCCGCCGAGATTGTCATCGACCATGCCGCCCCATGCATAGGTCTCGCCGGGCGCGACCGCCGCCGTCTGGATGATGCCGGTCAGCTTGGCCTCGAGCTGGATGGTGCCGTCCTGATAGAGATACCAGTAGAAACCATAGTCGTAGTTTCCGACCGTGGCGAAGAAGCTGATCACCAGGCGGCGCGAGCGGCGCACTTCGAAAATGTCGTTGCGGAATTCATAGTGCTTCCAGAGGATGCCGTAGTCCTCCTCGTGCATGCAGACGGCATTCTTCGTGACGAAGGGCTGGCCGAGGTCGTCGGCCGCCGGAATATCGAAATAGTGGATCTGGCCGAGGCAGTCGCAGCCGAGTTCCAGCGAGTTCGCCAACCGGCCGAGGCCGTATTCACCGGCGTCGAAAGCGCTCTTCCAATAATGGTTTGCCGTCGGATCGGAATAGGGGACCACCATTTCGGTGACACTGGCACGGAAGATGACCGGCCGCAGCCGGCCCTTGTCGTTGATCGCCAGTTCGTGCAGCACAAGCCCCTCGCGTGGCGTGAAACCGACGCGGAAGCTCCAATTCTGCCATTCGACCTTCCAGCCGTCGACGCTGAAGCTCGGGCCGTCCGGCTGGACGATGTTGAGCGGCTTGACGTCCTTGCGCGTCTCTGGAAAGGCTTCGCGACCGTAGTTTCGCTTCTTCTTCGGAACCGGCGGCGCCTTCTCGTCGTCGACGAGGTCGACGACCTTATTGCTGATCAGGTCGACCACCGCGACGACGCCCTCGATCGGGTGAGCGTAGCCATTGTCGCGAATGTCCTCGCGCCAGTAGCTGACGGCGCGCACGATGCGCTTGCCCTTCTCGAAATCGCGGCCGAAATAGCCCGAGGAAAAGGGATCGATCTGGACGAGGGGAATGTCCTCTTCGGTGACACCACGACGCTTGACCGCCGCGCGCCAGGCCGGGTCGTTCTTGACGATCTCCTCGCAGCGCATGAATTCCTCGATCATGACAGGCGGCTGGCCGTAAGGCGCCTGGTCGAGCGGCAGACGCTCGAAGCCGTGCACCCGCTTGCGGCTGAGATCGACGATCGCCTCGGCGACCTCGCCGGACAGGGTGTCGAGCACCAGCACGAAAGCGAGACGCGGGAGCGCCGCGCCGGATTTCCAACCGGTGATGTCCACCTTCGTCGGCTCCTCCAGCCGGACGATCGGGAAGCGGCATTGCGGTCCGAGCTTGCGCTCCTCTCTGGCGATCAGCACTGCTTCCTCGATTTCGGCGAGGCTCAGGGGATCGAGCGGATGGGTGACGGAAACCTGAGTATCCATGAAACTATCCTTTCTGAATAAACGCGGCACTGACGGCTTTGGTGTTGGGATGATGGCAGCCTGGGGCTGCGTTCAACGGCCAGCCGTGGCGGCGTGGCAGATATCGGCAGGCATCATCACGTCTTCGCCATGAAGGCAGACGATGCCGCAGAGGAGGTGGAAATGAACGGAAGCCGTGAAGAGCATCACGATCACGGTGGTGGCGATGACCGCGGACATTCCGCGATCATCGAAGGAGGGAAGAAGAGCCTGCATCATTCGAAGACCTTGCCGAGCGAAGCGTAGAGGGTGGGACGACTGGATTTCAGCCATACGGCGAACGCAGCACCCAGCAGGCCGACAAGCGCGATGAGGTAAGGGAAGGATGCGACGATCAGGCTTTCCGAGCCGGAGAGCAGCGACAAGTTGGCGCTGACGAGCCCGAGTGCGCCAAGAAGGCCAAGCAGGCTGATCAGCGGTGCGATCAGGGTCTTCCAGAGGCTGAGGCCGTTCTTCGTCTTTCGGAAGAAGAGGATAATGGCCACGCAGACTAGCACCTGAACGGCGAGAATGCCGATTGTTGCGAGCGCCGCCATCCACGAGAAGACCACCGCATAGGGATCCTGACCGCCAACGACGAAACCCGCCAGAATGACCGCGGCAATGGCGCTCTGTACCAGACCCGCGACATAGGGCGACCCATGCTTGGCGTGCACGGTGCCAAGGACACGGAGCACGATACCCTCGCGACCCAGTGCGAAGAAATAGCGGTTGATCGTATTGTGGAACGACAGCACGCAGGCAAACAGGCTGGTGATCAGCAGGATGTTCATCACCTGCACCGACCAACTGCCCAGCACCGCGCCGGCGGCATTGAAGAAGAAAGTGTCGAGGCCGGCTTGGGCTGCTCCCGAAACTTTCGATGGCCCGTAATATTGCACGATCGCCCAGGTGGAGAATGCATAGAAGACGGTGATCAGCAGCACCGCGACATAGGTCGCGCGCGGAATGGTCTTTTCCGGCGTCTCGGCTTCTTCAGCGAAGATCGCCGTTGCTTCGAAGCCGATGAAGGAACCGATGACGAAGACCAGCGCCACGCCGAGACCGGGTCCAAGTACGGTGGAGGGGGCAAAGGAGGTCAATCCCATGCCTTCCGGTCCACCGCCGGAAAAGACGATGCCGATATCGAGCAGCAGCAGGATAGCGATCTCGGCGATCATGCAGACGCCGAGAATATGACCGCTGAAGGCAATGTTTCGCTGTCCGCACAGGGTCACGATGACGATCGCGGCAAAGGAGTAGACCCACCATGGCAACGTCATGCCGAGCGGCGCGAGAGCGCCGCCGACAAAAACGCCGAACAGCGCGTAGATCGCGATCTGGACGGCGCTATAGGTGACGATCGCCATCATCGCACCACCGACGCCGGCCGGCTTGCCGATGCCCTGGGCGATATAGGTATAAAATGCGCCCGCGCCGCCGACGTAGCGGCTCATGGCCGTAAAGCCGACGCTGAAGATCAGGTAGAGCAATCCGGAGAGCACAAAGGCGCCGGGGACGCCCGCGCCGTTGCCGAATGCGAAGGCGGCGGGTGATGCGCCGACCACCGCCGTCAGCGGCGCTGCCGCAGCGACGACGAAGAAGACGATGTGAAGAAGGCCGATCGAATTCTTCTGAAGCCGGCCTGATGGTTGATTGGGCATGCTCGTTTCGACAGACATGAGAACCCCTCTTTTTAGCTTTTATCAGCTCAGGCTAGGGATTTCGGTCTGGTCCAAGAATTGCAAGACACGCCATATATTCGATAAACTGCGCCACGCGGCGCCATGAAGGTGAATTGAATGGCAGGTGCATCCGATTTCAGCAGGCGCCCTCCCGCGATTGCCGCAATTCGCGCCTCTGTGCTTGTCCCTCTGGTGCAGGAACTGGATAAAAAACACGGCAAAACCGATGTTCTGCTTGCCTGCCACGGGGTTTTGCGGTCGCAGCTCGACGATCCCTATGCTTTTGTGCCTCTGGCGCGTTATGTCGCTATCTTCGAAGAGGCGGCTGAAATCCTGCGTGAGCCGACGCTGGGCGCCCGGCTCGGTATCTCGTTCAAGCCGGCCGATATCGGTCCGCTGGGCATCTTGTTTTCCGCCTCCTCGACCATTCGGTCCGCCTTTCAACGCCTGTCGAAACACGTCGTCGCGCTGCAGGGCGTGACGCGCGCCGGCCTGATCGAAGAGGGTGATCATCTGATGTGGAGCTATAAATTGGAGGATCCGCGGCTATGGCCGCGCCATCAGGATACGGAATATTCGCTTGCCGCATCCTGTCAGCTCGTCCGCAGCTCCTTCAGTGCGTCCTGGCGGCCTGTCGAAATCCACTTCGAGCATGCGGCGCCCCGCGACCGGGAGCCGCTGCAGAGGATCTTCCGCGCTCCGCTTCTCTTTTCGCAGTCCAGCAACCGGATCGTCATGCTAAAGGCGGACGCCGACCGCCATTATCGCAACGAGGATCGCGATCTGACGGCGATCCTCGAGCGCCATATCGGCGATCTCTCCTCCGGCAATGTTGATCAGGACAGCGTGCGGGAAAAGGTGCTGTCGGTCATCGCCATCTATCTCGGCCACAAGCCGATCACCATCGCAGCCATTGCCACGGAACTGAAGCTTTCGGTCCGAACCCTGCAGCGGCGTCTCGGCGACGAGAATACGTCGGTTCGCGCCCTCGTGCGGGAATACCGCGCCGGGATCGCGCAGCTTTATCTCAGGGCCGGCACGTCGGGTTACTCCCGCCTCGCCGACACGTTGGGTTATGCGGACAGCACGGTATTCTGGCGGGCTTTCAAGGGCTGGACCGGCCTGTCGCCATCGACAGTGGCGGCGGAGGACGAGCGCGTGCGGTCGTCCTGATCTCCAGAAACTAGACCTGCGTGGCAGGTGTAGCCCGGAGGTCCAGTATCAGACGCTCGATATAGCTGGCGATGGCGCCGACCATGTCGAAGGAGGTGGGGTCGCGCAGCCACAGCATCTGCAGGCCGTCCATCATGGCGATGACCTCGGCGGCGATCGCTGGACAGTCGACATCTCGCTTCACTTCGCCCCGCAGGACGCCGTCTTCGAGCTTCGCCGCGATATTCGCTTGCAGCTGCTGCGCGCGATTGCCGAACCAGGCCTTTGCCGGATGGTTTTGCGTCAGGCTTTCGGCGTTGAGGATCGCGAAGGCACGGACGACTTCCGGAATGCTGGTGTTGTATTTCGCAATCTGGATCAGGCCGAGCAGGAAAGCGCGCCAATTCGCCTGACCGATGTCGATCGCGGCCGAACTTTCGAGATCCCGCTTGTCGAGGATCGCCAGCAGTAGGTCGACCTTGGTCGGAAAATGATGCAGCAGGCCGGGAAGGGACAGGCCGACATCCTTGGCGACATCGGCGATCGCGGCGCTCTGATAACCCTCCCTGGAGAAGCGGTGCATGGCAGCGGCAAGGATCGTCTCACGCCGCGAAGCGCCCTTGGCGGAGTTTCTCCGCCGTTTGCCTTCGCCTTGAGTTTCGGTGCCCGGTCCGACGGTCATTCTCTCTTCCCCCGATTTCGTTCCGTTCTACAGCGATTTGCATGCCCCGGCCAACCTGTCGGTACACATCTCTTGACTCTTTAAACAGACCGATTACTCAGTAGGTTTAAGAGTGGAGGATATTTCATGACCATCGTACATGCCAGCCTCGGCGATGCGGATGCCCATCAACCGGGCGCTTCAACCAAGGCTGTCGGCATTCCTTTTATTGCCGGTTTCGCGCTTGCCAATCTCGGTTTTTTCATTGCCGTGATGACGCCGATTGCCGTCACCCTTGCCATTCGCGTGAGCGCGCTCGATCCGGTCGGCAAGGGCGCCAGCCTCAGCGCGATTCTGGGCAGCGGTGCATTGTTTGCGCTGTTTGCCAATCCGATATTCGGGCAGCTTTCCGACCGCACACGCTCCCGCTTCGGCCGCCGCAGGCCGTGGCTCATCGGCGGCGTCATCGTGGGCAGCCTCGCCCAGCTGGTGATCGCCTATTCCTCAAGTCTGCTGGTGATCGGCATTGCCTGGTGCGCTGTGCAGGTGGCCTATAATGCGATGCTTGCGGCACTCGTCGCCGTGGTGCCTGATCAGGTGCCGGAACAGCAGCGCGGCATGATTTCGGCGCTTGCCGGCATGTCGGTCTATGTCGCCTTGCTGATCGGCAGCGCCGTCGTGTCGCTGACCGGAACGGGCAGCAATGCCATGTTCCTGGTGCCGACCGCGATCGGCCTCGTCACGATCATCGGCTTCGCCCTGCTGCTGGACGATCGCCCCACCGACAACGAGCCGGCGCCTGCAGGTAACCTGCTGGGTGAACTCGCTGCGAGCTTCTGGGTCAATCCGGTCAAGTATCGCGACTTCGGCTATGCCTGGCTCAGCCGCTTCCTCGTGTTCTTCGGCTTTGCGGTGCTGACCTCCTATCAGGTCTATTATCTCACCGATCAACTCGGCGTCGCGGAGGCCAGCATCGGCCAGACCATGTTCTTCTCGATCCTGATCACCACCTGCTGCGTCGTCGCATCCTCGATCATCTCCGGTTATCTTTCTGACCGGACAGGTCGCCGCAAACCCTTCGTCTTCGCTGCTGCCGCCACCTATGCGCTCGGCATCGCCGTGATCATGATGGCGCCAGACCTCACCATGTTTTTCGTTGGTGTCGCCATCTCCTCGGTCGGCTTCGGCGTCTATTATGCCGTGGATCAGGCGCTCGTCGTGGATATCCTGCCCGATCGGGAGACGAATGCGGCAAAGAACCTCGGCGTGCTCAATATCGCCAATGCGGTTCCGCAATCGATCGCGCCGGCCATCGCGCCGATCGTGCTCGCCATCGGCTCGGGACAGAATTACACGCTGCTCTATGCTGTGGCGGCAGTCAGCGCCTTCCTTGGTGCGCTGGCGATCATGCCGGTTCGCGGTGCGCGCTAATAAAGTCCATATTCCGGGCGGCAACGCCTGTCTGTTGGTCTCCGAACGGACCGAGTTAACATGGGAGGATCCCCTATGATCGACGATATTCTCGACAAGATGACACTGGAGGAGCAGGTATCGCTGCTCTCGGGCGCGGATTTCTGGACGACGGTTGCGGTCGAGCGGCTCGGCGTGCCGAAGATCAAGGTGACCGACGGCCCGAATGGCGCACGCGGCGGCGGGTCGCTGGTCGGCGGCGTCCAATCCGCCTGCTTCCCGGTGGCGATCGCGCTTGGAGCGACATGGGATCCGGCGCTGATCGAGCGCGCTGGTGTGGCGCTCGGCGGACAGGCCAAGAGCAAGGGTGCGTCGGTGCTTCTGGCTCCGACCGTCAACATTCACCGCTCTGGCCTCAACGGCCGTAACTTCGAATGCTATTCGGAAGATCCGGCGCTGACGGCCGCCTGCGCCGTCGCCTATATCAACGGCGTACAGAGCACGGGCGTGGCCGCCACGATCAAGCATTTTGTCGCCAATGAGTCCGAGATCGAACGGCAGACCATGTCGTCCGATGTCGACGAGCGGACATTGCGCGAAATCTATCTGCCGCCCTTTGAGGAGGCAGTAAAGAAGGCCGGCGTGAAAGCCGTCATGTCCTCCTACAACAGGCTTAATGGTACCTATACGAGCGAAAATCCGTGGCTGCTGACGAAAGTCCTGCGCGAGGAATGGGGCTTTGATGGCGTCGTCATGTCCGATTGGTTCGGCTCGCACTCGACGGCTGAAACCATCAATGCCGGGCTCGATCTGGAAATGCCAGGCCCTGCGCGGGATCGGGGTGAAAAGCTGGTCGCGGCAGTGCGGGAAGGCAAGGTAAAGGCCGAGACCGTGCGCGCTTCCGCACGCCGCATTCTCCTTCTTCTCGAATGGGTCGGTGCCTTTGAAAATGCGCCCGATCTCACCGAACACGCGCTTGATCTGCCACAGGACCGCGCGCTCATCCGTCAACTGGGCGCGGAAGGGGCCGTGCTGTTGAAGAATGACGGTGTGCTGCCGCTTGCGAAATCCTCCGTCGACCAGATCGCCGTCATCGGGCCGAATGCGGCCTCCGCCCGCGTCATGGGCGGCGGCAGCGCGCGGATATCAGCGCATTATACGGTGAGCCCGCTGGAAGGCATTCGGGCGGCGCTCTCCAACGCCAACAGCATCCGCCATGTGGCCGGCTCCGCCAACAACCGGCTGGTCGATCTTTTCAGCGGTGAGATGACGGTAGAATATTTCAAGGGTCGCGGCTGCGAAGGCCAGCCGGTTCATGTCGAGGCGGGAGACAAGGGCGAATTCTTCTGGTTCGATCTTCCGGCGGAAACCCTCGATATCACCGATTTTTCCGCCCGCATGACAGGAACTTTCCTGCCCGAGGAAAGTGGCGAGCATGTCTTCGGCATGACCAATGCCGGTCTTGCCCGGCTCTTCGTCGATGGCGAGCTTATCGTCGACGGCTATGAAGGCTGGACGAAGGGCGAGAATTTCTTCGGGACTGCGAATGACGAACAGCGCCGGTCCAAGCTGCTTGAGGCTGGACGCCGTTACCGGGTCGTGGTCGAATACGAAGCGCCGAAGGCAAGTCTGGACGGCATCAACATATGTGCGCTTCGCTTCGGTGTCGAAAAGCCGCTTGGCGATGCCGGGATCGCGGAAGCGGTTGAGACCGCCCGCAAGTCCGATATCGTGCTGCTCCTCGTCGGCCGCGAGGGCGAGTGGGACACCGAAGGTCTGGATCTGCCGGACATGCGCCTGCCGGGTCGTCAGGAAGAACTGATCGAGAAAGTCGCGGAAGCCAATCCCAACGTGGTCGTGGTATTGCAGACAGGTGGCCCCATCGAAATGCCCTGGCTTGGCAAGGTACGTGCGGTGCTGCAGATGTGGTATCCCGGTCAGGAGCTCGGCAATGCGCTTGCGGACGTTCTCTTCGGCGATGTCGAGCCTGCCGGCCGCTTGCCGCAGACCTTCCCGAAGGCACTCACGGATAATTCCGCCATCAGCGGCGATCCGTCGATCTATCCCGGCCGCGACGGGCATGTGCGTTACGCGGAAGGGATCTTCGTTGGCTATCGCCATCACGATACAAGAGAGATCGAACCGCTCTTCCCCTTCGGCTTCGGTCTCGGCTACACCCGTTTTGCGTGGGGTGCCCCGCAACTATCCGGAAGCGAAATGGGGCCGGATGGTCTCACGGTGACGGTCGATGTTACCAATATCGGCGACAGGGTGGGGTCGGATGTGGTGCAGCTCTATGTTCACTCTCCCAACGCCAGGGTCGAGAGACCATTCAAGGAGCTGCGGGCCTTTGCGAAGCTGAAACTGGATCCGGGCTCGACCGGTACGGCGGTGCTGACAGTCACGCCCCGCGATCTGGCTTACTTCGATGTCGAGGCCGGTCGTTTCCGCGCCGATGCCGGAGAATACGAGCTGATCGTTGGCGCCAGCGCAGCCGATATCCGGGCAAGGGTAAGTATTCACTTGCCGGTCGATCATGTGATGGAGCCGTAGGCTCACCTGCATAATAAGCTTGCGCCGCCACGGCTTTATCCGGGCGGCGCAAGTTGCAAGTCGGATCGAACGAATGTTCGGGGGAGGGCGGATCGCCTAGAACAGCCGCTCCAACCAGCCGTGTTTGTCGGGCGTGCGTCCGTTTTGAATGTCGAGCAGCGCCGCCTTGAGGCGTGTCGTCACCGGGCCGGCGCCGCCATCACCAATGGTGAAATTGTGCGTACGGCCCTTGAGCTTGCCGATCGGCGTTACCACTGCGGCAGTGCCGCAGGCGAAGGCTTCGCGTAGCCGGCCACTGGCTGCATCCGCCTGCCACTGGTCGATCGCATAGGGCTCTTCGCGTACAGTAAGCCCGAGCTCGCGCGCCAATATGATCAGGGAATCGCGGGTAATCCCCGGCAGGATCGTGCCGGTCAGCGGCGGAGTCTGGAGCGAGCCGTCATCGAAGACGAAGAAGACGTTCATGCCGCCGAGCTCCTCGACGAAACGACGCTCCACCGCGTCGAGGAAGACGACCTGATCGCAGCCTTCGCGGGTCGCTTCCGCCTGCGCGGAAAGGCTTGCCGCATAGTTGCCGCCGCACTTGGCTTCGCCGGTGCCGCCGGGAGCAGCACGGGTATAATTCTCCGACAGCCAGATTGTTACGGCCGACGCTCCGCCCTTGAAGTAGGCACCGACGGAGGAGGCGATGACGCAGTAGATATAGTCGGCCGAAGGCTTGACGCCGAGCAGGCTCTCGGTCGCGATCATGAATGGCCGGAGATAGAGTGCAGCGCCATCGGTCGTCGGTATCCAGTCCCGATCGATCTTGACCAGTTCACGTACGGATTCGAGGAAGAGCTCCTCCGGCAGCGGCGCCATCGCCAGCCGCGTGGCGGAATTGCGAAAACGCCGGGCATTGGCGTCGGGACGGAAGAGCGTGGCGCCGCCATCGGGCAGACGATATGCCTTCATGCCCTCGAAGATTTCCTGGCCATAGTGGAACACAAGCGTCGCCGGATCGAGAGCGAACGCCTTCCGCGCCTCGATCTTCCCGTCATGCCAGCCGCGTCCCTCGGAATAACGGATCGTCGCCATGTGATCGGTGAAGACACGACCGAAACCGGGGTTCTGGAGCAGCGCTTCGCGCTCGCTAGCCGGAACGGGGTTCGAATTTCTCTCAAATACCAGGGTCTGCGGGCCGCTGTCACTCATCGTCTATTCCTGTCTGTTCCTCATTCGTGGCGGGCCGATTCCCCGCTCGCTCCTGCAGGGTGGTTTAGCCTAAATCGAGTGGCATTTGTTTGCTTTTATATTTGTTCAAATGAAAGTTTTCGCGTTCTTCGTCCCATTTTTCGCCATTTCTAGTATTTTCTGCTAGCGACGGGCGTCGATTGGACTGCCGCCAAAAGGCTGGATGCCGTCGATCGGCGAATTCCACGGGTGCTTTAGTAAACCTGTCGATGCCGAACAGGTGCGGTAAGCAAACCTTGAACTATGGTCTCTGAACCGTTGGATAGTCACGAAGGGCCGAGTACGGTCTGCCCTGGGCAAAAGCACACTTTCTTCCGAAATTGCCGATCTGCTTGCTTCGCGGGACTTCTGCTGGTAGTGAGCGCTCCCGCAGCTTTTGGAAAGCTCAGGTATCCGGTCGCAGCCCACCCGGTCAAAACAAGGGATCATAGATTATGAAGACCATCGTCGTCTGCTCCGGCGGACTGGACTCTGTTTCGCTCGCCCACAAGGTCGCGGCGGAACATCAGCTTATCGGCCTCGTCTCCTTCGATTACGGCCAACGGCACCGCAAGGAGCTGGATTTCGCAGCCGCCTGCGCCAAGCGCCTCGGCGTGCCGCATGAAATCATCGATATCACCACTATCGGCAAGCACCTGACCGGCTCGGCGCTCACCGACGATGTCGATGTGCCCGACGGGCACTATGCCGAGGAAACGATGAAGGCGACCGTCGTTCCCAACCGCAACGCCATCATGCTGGCAATCGCCTTCGGTCTTGCCGCCGCGCAGAAGGCCGATGCGGTTGCCGTCGCCGTTCATGGCGGCGATCATTTCATCTATCCGGATTGCCGGCCAGGCTTCATCGACGCCTTTCAGCAGATGCAGAACCAGGCGCTCGACGGCTATGCCAGCGTTTCGCTCTACGCGCCCTTCGTCATGACGTCCAAGGCCGACATCGTAACGGACGGCGCCCGCCACAAGACGCCCTTCGCCGAGACATGGTCCTGCTACAAGGGTGGCGCGCGCCATTGCGGTCGCTGTGGCACCTGCGTCGAGCGGCGCGAAGCCTTCCATCTCGCCGGCGTCGAGGATCCGACGGACTATGAGGATCCGGATTTCTGGGTGACGGCGACGTCGGGCTTCTCGGCCCAAGAGGTGAAGTGATGTTCCGCATCACCAAGGAATTCCACTTCTCCGCCTCGCATCAGCTGACGCATCTTGCCGACGATCATCAATGCGCCCGGATGCATGGGCACAATTATATCGTCGAGGTCGAGCTTTCGGCCACAGAACTCGACGCCAATGGTTTCGTGCGCGACTATCATGAGCTCGGTCCCCTGAAGCGTTATATCGACGACCATTTCGACCATCGTCATCTCAACGATGTCCTCGGTCACGGCCGCGTCACGTCGGAATGTCTTGCCAAGCATTTCTACGACTGGTGCAAGGCGATGCTGCCCGAGACCTCGGCGGTGCGCGTCAGCGAAACGCCGAAGACATGGGCGGAATACCGGCCATGAGCGAGGCGCGCGAGGCCCGGATCCGCGTCAGCGAGATATTCGGGCCGACGATCCAGGGCGAGGGCATATTGATCGGCTTGCCGACCGTGTTCGTGCGGACCGGCGGCTGCGACTACCGCTGTTCCTGGTGCGATACGCTGCACGCGGTCGACAGCGACTATCGCGATCAATGGCAGCTGATGTCGGTCGACGAAATCTGGCAGGACGTGATCCGGCTTTCCGGCGGCAGGCCGTTGACGGTGTCGCTTTCGGGCGGCAATCCGGCGATCCAGCCGCTCGGTCCGCTGATCGCTCGTGGTCATGGCGAGGGCTACACCTTTGCGCTGGAAACGCAGGGGAGTGTGGCCAAGGACTGGTTCGCCGATCTCGACACTCTCGTGCTGAGCCCGAAGCCGCCGTCGAGCGGCATGGTGACCGATTGGGCCGCATTCGACGACTGTCTGCGCTTGGCGGCGAATAAGCCGCAGGTCGCGCTGAAGATCGTCGTCTTCGATGATCGCGATTATGCCTATGCACGCGAAGCCGCCGCCCGCTACCCGCATCTGCCGGTCTATCTCCAGCCAGGCAACCATACACCGCCGCCGCCGGATGCGGACGACGCGAGGATCGACATCGATGGGATCATGGACAGGATGCTTTGGCTCGTGGACAAGGTGACTGCCGACCGATGGTTCGAGGTGAGGGTCTTGCCGCAGCTTCACGTTCTGCTCTGGGGCAACAAGCGCGGCGTCTGACGCTCCGCGCCTGTGCCATCGCGGCACGGCGTTCACGCCTGGATAGGACATTTGAAACGCGCCTTGGGGATGACGGCCCTTTCACGTTGCCGTGATAGCTCTCGAGATGCCATGTTGGCGTACATCTACGGATGAGATGCCGACAAGAATCATCGACGGGAGGGATGCTTGAAACAATTCATCGCCATTTGCGCCATCGGATCATCGATTGCCTTTGCTGCCCATGCGGCGGAGCAGCCGGCGCTCTCGGCCCGTGAGGCCAAGAGGCTGTCGTCGGACGGGCTTTCGTTCAAGGATCTCAATCGCAACGGTAAGCTCGACCCTTACGAGGATTGGCGCCTGCCGGCTGCCGAGCGCGCCGCCGATCTCGTCACGCAGATGACGATTGAGGAAAAGGCCGGGCTGATGATGCATGGCACCGCGCCATCCATCGGCGCCGGTGCCGGCATGGGCGTCGGCTCCGAGTATGATCTCGACCGCGCGAGGGACATGATCGACCGGCGCAAGGTCGTCACTTTCATCACCCGCCTTGGCGGCGATCCCGCTATTCTGGCCAGAGAGAACAACAAGCTGCAGGAGATCGCCGAGGCCGGCCGTCTCGGCATTCCGGCGACGATCAGCACCGACCCGCGCAATCACTTCCAGTTCGTGCTCGGTGCCAGCGTGGCGTCCGGCGGCTTTTCCAAGTGGCCGGAGACCCTGGGATTTGCGGCCATCGGCGACGCGGCGCTGGTGCGGCGGTTTGGCGATATTGCCCGCCAGGAATATCGCGCGGTCGGCATTCAGGAGGCGCTGTCTCCCCAGATCGACCTTGCCAGTGAACCGCGCTGGCCGCGCATCAACGGCACCTTCGGGGAGGATGCGCAGATCGCCAAGACCATGGCGGAAGCCTATGTGGCCGGTTTCCAGAACGGCGAGGAAGGTATCAACCGCGACAGCGTTATCGCCGTCGCCAAGCACTGGGTCGGCTATGGCGCGGCCAAGGACGGCTATGACAGCCACAATGCCTACGGCCGGCATGCCACGTTCCCCGGCAATAATTTCGCCGAGCATCTGATCCCCTTCGAGGGGGCCTTCAAGGCCAAGGTTGGTGGCGTCATGCCGACTTATTCGATCCTCGATGGCGTCACCATTGACGGCAAGCCGCTGGAGCCGGTCGGCGCGGGATACAGCAAGCAGCTTCTGACTGATCTCCTGCGCGGACATTACGGCTTCGACGGCGTCGTTCTCAGCGACTGGCTGATCAGCAATGACTGCAAGGACGCCTGCCTTGATGGCGAAAAGCCGGGCGTGAAGCCGACGCTGAACGAGGAAACTTTCGGCATGCCCTGGGGCGTCGAGGATCTGAGCCGTGTCGATCGTTTCGCGAAGGCCGTCAATGCCGGCGTCGACCAGTTCGGCGGCGTGACCTCTTCGGATCTTCTGGTTGAGGCTGTGAAGGAAAAGAAGATCAGCGAGGAGCGCCTTGATCAATCCGCAACCCGGATCCTGATCCAGAAGTTCGAGCAGGGCCTGTTTGAAAACCCCTATGTCGATCCGCAAAAGGCCCGCATGATCGTCGGCAACCCGACCTTCGCAGCCGAGGCCGTCGCCGCGCAGGCCCGCGCCATGGTGTTGCTCGATAACAAGGCCAAGCTTCTGCCGGTGAAGGACGGCAAGAAGGTGTTCCTCTATGGCGTCGATCCGAAGGTGGCATCCGCCCGTGGTTTTACGGTCGTGGTGACCGCCCGCGAGGCCGACTTCGCGCTGGTGCGTCTGAATGCGCCTTATCAGCAGCCGCATATGAACTATTTCTTCGGCTCCCGGCATCAGGAAGGCGACCTCGATTTCAAGGACGGCAACGCCGATTTCGAAGCCTTCAAAAGTGCGGCCAAAGAGGTTCCGACCATTGTCACCGTCTATCTGGCGCGGCCGGCGATCCTCACCGGCATTCGCGACCAGGCCAGCGCCATCCTCGGCAATTTCGGGGCCAGCGACGAGGCTCTGTTCGATGTGATCGACGGAAAGCAGAAGGCGGAAGGCAAGCTGCCTTTCGAGCTTCCCTCCTCGATGGCCGAGGTGCTGGCGCAGAAGTCAGACGTCCCGCACGACACGCTTCATCCGCTCTATCCGATAGGCTACGGGCTGGCCTATTGAAAGAAGTGCCATGATCTGGATCAGAGGCCCCGCAATTATGGGCCTCTGATCGCGTCTGCGGGGGCCATAGTTGCATTGGCGGCATCTGACGGATAAGTATCTTGGTACGCCATAATACGGCTCACGAACAACAGGCTGTGTAAACGGCCGATGATCGTGACAAAGGTGATGTCTTCGAGACCGGGGTGCAGGGATGAATGATGATTTGCGGGGCGCGGCAATTCGGGTGGAGCGTCCGGCGAAAACCTTGCGCGAGCTGGCGCTCGACAAGGTGCGCGAAGCTATAGTCAACGGGTATTTTCGTCCCGGCGACCGTCTTGTGGAGCGCGATCTCTGCGCTCAACTCGGCGTCAGCCGCACGATCGTGCGGGAAGTTCTGCGTCACCTCGAGTCGGAAGGTCTCGTCGCCAATCTGCCGAACAAGGGGCCGATCGTCGCGCTGCTTGATCTTGGCGAGGCAAAGCAGATCTATGAAATCCGTGGCGCGCTTGAGGGTATGGCTGCGCGGCTTTGCGCCGAGCAGGGCAATCCCGCGATCGCCGATGCCCTGGACAAGTCATTGCAGGACATCCGCAACAGCTATCAGGACAGGGATATGCCGGGTGTGCTCGCGCATACCTCGTCCTTCTATCAGACGCTGTTCAGCATGGTCGATCGCCACGTCGCCTGGGGAGTCGTCAACCTTCTGACCGTCCGCATCAATCATCTGCGCTCGATGACGATCAAGACCGAGAACCGTGGCGTCCAGGGTCCGGCGCAAATGGCGCGCATCGTCGATGCCATCCGCCGCGGCGATGGGCCGGGTGCCTATCAGGCGGCAATGGATCATGTCGCCAGCGCCAGCGCCATTGCCGAGGCGGTTCTGTCAGGGCAGCAATCGATCGACTGATCGGTCGCTGGCTGTTCCCGCAAGATATTTCCCTGAATACGAAACGTGGGCTGGCTTCGCGAGCCGGCTTGTTGCCGCGCGAAATTGCGCCTGAAAACGGTCTGCCAGCTTGACACCGCACTTTGTTCAATGTGACGGTATGCCATAATCAAGAATACCAAAACGGAACGTCAATGAACTGGGATGTCGCTGTGGGCCGCGCCCTCGCTTGAGAGTGGGCGGCTAGGTCTGCGTCGGTGCCAACTCGTTACTATTGCTATCTTTATCGAAGGGGCATCGCGGATTTTTCGCGATCTGCAGAAACTCGCTTGACAGTTTTGTATGATGGCATACCATAATATATAATCTTAAAAGCGAGATGGCCGATGACCCTTCAAATCCGAAAGACCCTGCTGCAGATCGAAACGACGCTGATTGAGGGCGGGAAAACGGCGGCCGTTCCGCTGAAGCTGTTTTCCGCTTTGGCGGTCGTCAAAAATCCTTGGGCCGGTCGCGGTTTTGTCGAGGACCTGAAACCTGAGATCCATGCCGTCGCCCCGGTTCTCGGCGAGTTGCTGACCAAGATGATTATTGAGGCGGTCGGTTCCGGCGAGGCGGTCGAAGGTTACGGCAAGGCGGCAGTCGTCGGTGTTGACGGCGAGATCGAGCATGCCTCGGCGCTGATCCATACGCTCCGCTTCGGCAATCATTTTCGTCAGGCGGTCGGCGCCAAGTCATACCTTGCCTTCAGCAACACCCGCGGCCCGGCCAGCGCGCCGATCATGATCCCGTTGATGGACAAGAACGATGAGGGTCGACGCTCGCATTATTTGACGATCCAGACGTCCATTCCCGATGCTCCGGCCGCTGATGAGATCGTCGTAGCGCTCGGTGCTTCGGTCGGAGGCCGGCCGCATCACCGCATTGGCGACCGCTATCAGGACCTGAGAGATTTGGGGCAGGACGTCGCCAATCCCGCCGGCGTTTGATGGGGTTGGTCGCCGGGATGTCGACAGTGGAAACCATAGCGCAACACAATGCCGACGAAGCCGCGGCAACAGGCTTGCCCCGCAGCAGGACGGCAGGTGGCACGGCCTATCATGAGGTCGGCAGCGGTGAACCGCTGGTCCTCATCCACGGTGTCGGCATGCGGCTTGAAGCCTGGGCGCCGCAGATATCCGCCTTTGCGCGGACGCATTGCGTCATCGCCGTCGACATGCCCGGTCACGGCGAAAGCAGCAGGCTGCCGTCTGCCAGTGGTCTTGAGGCATTTGTCGATTGGTTCGGCGGGTTTATGGACGAAATGGCGCTCGACGGCGCAAATGTCGCCGGGCATTCGATGGGTGCGCTGGTGGCCGGCGGAAGTGCGGCCACATTTGGTCGCCGGATCAAGCGCGTTGCCTATCTGAATGGTGTCTACCGCCGCGATCCCGATGCGAAGGCGGCGGTTCTTGCGCGTGCGGCGGCGATCCCGCTGACGGGTGTCGACAAGGAGGGGCCGCTCTTGCGGTGGTTCGGCGATGACAGGCAAAGCGCGGTCGCGCGCGACTTGACGCGCAACTGGCTAAGCCTCGTCGATCCGCAAGGCTATGCGACGGCTTACGCCGCCTTTGCCGGTGGCGACGAGACCTATGCCGATCGCTGGCCAGATGTGCAGGTGCCGGCACTGTTCTTGACCGGGTCGGACGATCCGAACTCAACGCCGCAAATGGCCGAGCAGATGGCGTCCATAACGCCGAATGGCTGGGCACGGGTCGTCGAGGGCCATCGCCATATGGTGAACTTGACGGCGCCGGAGATCGTCAACGAGCTGCTCGCCGAGTGGCTCGCATGCGGGGAGGATGCAGGATGACGACAGAGCAGTTGGATCCCAGGGCGTTGCGCGATGCCTTCGGTGCCTTTCCGACCGGGGTCACGGTGGTGACCACGCGCGATCAGGCCGGAGTGCCGATCGGCTTCACGGCGAACTCGTTTACCTCGGTATCGCTCGATCCGCCGCTTCTGCTGGTTTGCCTGGCAAAGACATCGCGCAACTTCACGGCGATGACGAGCGCGACCTCCTTTGCGATCAACGTGCTATCGGAGACGCAAAAGCATATATCCAACACCTTCGCGCGGCCGGTTGAAGACAGGTTCGCGACCGTGGAATGGGCGTCGGGTTCTGCCGGCTGTCCGATATTGGCCGATGTCGCTGCCTGGTTCGAATGCAACTTGGAACAGGTCATCGAAGCCGGCGACCATGTCATCCTGATGGGGCGGATCGCCGCGTTTGAGAACAGCGGCCGTAACGGACTGGGCTATGCCCGCGGCGGCTATTTTACGCCGATCCTCGCCAGCAAGGCCGTTTCGGCAGCGGCAGAGGGTGATATCGAGCTCGGAGCCGTTCTGGAGCGTCATGGCGAAGTCCTTCTCCTCGGCGATGACGTCCTTTCGCTGCCGGGTTGTGACGGCAAGGATGGCAGCCCGGCCGATATCCTGCGGGATTATCTGGAAGAACTCACGGGTCTCTCAGTGACGATCGGCTTCCTCTATTCGGTCTATGAGGGCAAGAGCGACGGAAAGCAGCACATCGTCTATCGTGCCTTCGCCTCGGACGGCGAGCCGCGCAATGGCCGCTTCCTGAAGCCCGATACCTTGACCAAGGCGCGTTTCAAGACGAGTTCGACAGCCGATATCGTCGCGCGTTTCGCGGTCGAGAGCCAGATTGGCAATTTCGGCGTTTATTTCGGCGACGAGACCGTCGGCACGGTCCGCCCGGTTCCAGCAAAGGCGGCACGCGCATGAAATTCTCTCTCTTTGTTCATATGGAACGTCTCGACGCCAGCCAAAGCCACAAGAGCCTCTATGAGGAATTCGTTGCGCTCTGCGAGATTGCCGACAAGGGCGGCATGCATGCCATCTGGACGGGCGAGCATCACGGCATGGATTTCACCATCGCCCCCAATCCCTTCGTGACCATTGCCGATCTGGCGCGCCGCACATCGCGGGCAAGGCTCGGGACCGGGACGGTGATTGCGCCGTTCTGGCATCCGATCAAGCTCGCAGGCGAGGCGGCCATGGCTGATATCATCTGCGACGGCCGGCTCGACATCGGCATTGCGCGCGGAGCCTATTCCTTCGAATACGAACGCCTGCTGCCGGGGCTCGACGCCTGGGGCGCCGGCCAGCGGATGCGCGAGCTGATCCCGGCGGTCAAGGGCATATGGAAGGGCGACTACGCCCATGACGGCGAGTTCTTCAAATTCCCGTCGACCACTTCGGCACCAAAGCCGCTGCAGGAGCCGAACCCGCCGATCTGGGTGGCCGCGCGCGATCCGAACTCGCACGAGTTTGCCGTCGCTAACGGCTGCAATGTTCAGGTGACGCCGCTCTGGCAGGGCGATGACGAAGTCGAAGGGCTGATGGGTCGCTTCAATGATGCCTGCGCCAAACATCCGCAGATCGAACGGCCGAAGATCATGCTGCTGCGCCACACCTATGTCGGCTCGTCGGAAGACGACATTGCGCAGGCCGCGCACGAGCTGAGCGTCTACTACAATTACTTCTTCGCCTGGTTTAAGAACGAGAAGCCTGTCAAGCAGGGCCTGATCGAGCGGATACCGGACGAGGAGATCAACGCGAACCCGATGCTGTCCGATGCGGTCATGCGCAGCAACAACGTCGTCGGTAATTCCGAGACCGTCATTGCGCGCCTCAAGGCTTATGAAGCCCTGGGATATGACGAATATTCCTTCTGGATCGACACCGGCATGTCCTTCGAGCGCAAGAAGGCGTCGCTCGAACGCTTCATCGCCGAGGTCATGCCGGCATTTGCGGAGTGAGGCCCATGCAACGCTTCCAGTCTTATATCGACGGCGAATTTTTAGACGGAGAGGCCCGGTTCCAGAGCGTCGATCCGGCGAGCGGCAAGGTCTGGGCCGAGATGCCGGAAGCGCGGGAAAACGACGTCGATTGCGCGGTCAACGCGGCCGAAAAGGCGCTCCATGACGGCCCATGGTCGAAACTGACGGCCACGCAGCGCGGTAAACTCCTCTACAAGCTTGCGGATCTGGTTGCGGCCAATGCGCAAAAGCTTGCCGAGTTCGAGACCCGCGACACCGGCAAGATCATCCGCGAGACATCCGCGCAAATCGCCTATGTCGCCGACTATTATCGTTACTACGCCGGTCTCGCCGACAAGATCGAGGGGGCATACCTCCCGATCGACAAGCCGGACATGGATGTCTGGCTGCGGCGCGAGCCGATCGGCGTGGTCGCCATGGTCGTCCCTTGGAACAGCCAGTTGTTTCTCTCCGCTGTCAAGATCGGCCCGGCGCTGGCGGCCGGTTGCACCATGGTCGTCAAGGCGTCCGAGGATGGGCCGGCGCCGCTTCTGGAGTTCGCCCGCCTCGTCCACGAGGCAGGCTTTCCGGCCGGCGTCGTCAACATCATCACCGGCTTCGGTCCCTCCTGCGGCTCGGCCCTCAGCCGGCATCCGAAGGTCGCGCATATCGCCTTCACCGGTGGACCCGAAACGGCGCGTCATGTCGTGCGCAATTCGGCGGAAAATCTTGCCTCCACCTCGCTCGAACTCGGCGGCAAGTCGCCCTTCGTCGTCTTTGCCGATGCGGATCTCGAAAGTGCCGCCAATGCCCAGGTCGCGGGTATCTTCGCCGCGACCGGTCAAAGCTGCGTCGCAGGCTCGCGGCTGATTGTCGAGCGAGGTGTCAAGGACAAGTTCCTGGCCATGCTGAAGGCAAAGGCGGAGGTGATCCGTATCGGGGCGCCTCTGGATATGGCGACCGAAGTCGGACCGCTCGCGACGAAACGCCAGCAGGATCATGTTGCGGCACTGGTTGAAAGATCCGTCCAGAGCGGCGCCCGCCTCGTGACGGGCGGCAGCAGGCCGGATGGCGATGGCTTTTACTTCCCGCCGACAATTCTCGACTGCGATGATGTGGCTTCGCCCTCGCTCGCCGAGGAGTTTTTCGGCCCTGTCCTGTCGGTCGTCTCGTTCGAAACCGAAGCTGAGGCATTGGCGCTTGCCAATGATACCCGCTACGGCCTCGCCTCCGGCGTCTTCACCCAGAACCTCACGCGTGCTCACCGCCTGATGAAGGGTCTGCGTGCCGGCATCGTCTGGGTCAACACCTATCGCGCGGTGTCGCCGATCGCGCCCTTCGGCGGTTTCGGGCTCTCCGGTCATGGTCGCGAAGGCGGGCTGGCGGCGGCCCTCGACTATACCCGCACGAAGACGATCTGGCTCCGGACGTCGGATGATCCGATCCCCGATCCCTTCGTGATGAGGTGACGCCGATGTTTTACGAAATCCGCACCTATCGGCTGAAGAACGGCACGATCCCGCAATATCTGAAGGTCGTCGAGGAGGAGGGGATCGTCATCCAGAAAGCCCATCTCGGCAATCTGGTCGGTTATTTCTTTTCCGAGATCGGGACCATCAACGAGATCGTTCACATCTGGGCCTTTGCGAGCCTCGACGATCGCGAGGCGCGGCGGCAGAAACTGGCTGCCGATCCGCGATGGCAGGCCTTCCTGCCGAAAATCCGCGACCTGATCGAAGTGGCTGAGAACAAGATTATGAAGCCGGCGAGCTTTTCTCCGCAAGGAGTGAGCGCGCCCGCCGCATAAGGCATGCCTGTAAGACATTAAAAACAAGGACAAGGGAACATGAAAGCAAGAATTGCACTCGCGGCCTTTGCCGCAATAATGGCAGTGTCCGGGGCCGCCAGGGCCGATACGCTCGTCTTTACGAGCTGGGGAGGGACGACACAGGACGCGCAGAAGGCTGCCTGGGTGAACCCGTTCACCGACAAGACCGGCATTGCCGTCGCGCAGGATGGTCCGACCGACTACGGCAAGCTGAAGGCCATGGTCGAGGCGGGTCAGGTGACCTGGGACGTCGTCGACGTCGAGGGCGATTATGCCGCGCAGGCGGGCAAGACCGGGCTCCTGGAAAAGCTCGACTTCTCCGTCATCGACAAGTCAAAGCTCGATCCGCGTTTCGTCACGGACTATTCGGTCGGCAGCTTCTATTATTCCTTCGTCATCGGCTGCAACGCGGATGCCGTCAGCGTCTGCCCGAAGACATGGGCCGATCTGTTCGACACTGCGAAGTTTCCCGGCAAGCGCACCTTCTACAAATGGTCGGCTCCAGGCGTGATCGAGGCGGCGCTACTTGCCGACGGTGTTCCCGCCGACAAGCTCTACCCGCTTGATCTCGACCGGGCGTTCAAGAAGCTGGACACGATCAAGTCGGACATCGTCTGGTGGTCGAGCGGTGCGCAGTCGCAACAGCTGCTCGCATCCGCCGAAGCTCCGTTCGGCAGCCTCTGGAACGGTCGCATGACCGCGCTTGCCGCCAGCGGCGTCAAGACGGACACCTCCTGGAACCAGAACATCACCGCTGCCGATTCCCTCGTCGTGCCCAAGGGCGCTCCGAACATGGAAGCAGCGATGAAGTTCATCGCTCTGGCAGCATCCGCCCAGCCGCAGGCCGATCTGGCGAAGGCGACCGGCTATGCACCGATCAATGTCGAGTCGGCAAAGCTGATGGATCCGGCAACGGCCAAGACCCTGCCGGACCAGCAGACCGCCGGCCAGGTCAATGCCGACATGTCATATTGGGCCGAGAACCGTGATGCCATCGGCAAGCGGTGGTATGCCTGGCAGGCCAAATAGGCTGAAGCACATCAGAAGAAGCGCCGCGGGCATCTTGCCCGCGGAGCAGGAGGAGCGGGTCGGGAGCCTGCTTGGGAGCCGGCCGTTCATCTGCGCTCGAGGCGGGAAAGGAATGCCATGTCGACATATATTGACGTCGCCAGCGAGACCGCGCCCGCGTCGAGGGCGGCAAGGCCTAATGGCTTCGGCGGGGCCATGCCGGCGCTGGTCTTCGTCGCCATCTTCTTCGTCGTTCCGGTCGTCGCCCTTCTACTGCGCAGTGTGATGGAGCCGGCTCTGGGCTTTGGCAATTATGCCGAGCTGCTGGGCTCGGCCACCTATCTCAAGATATTCGCCAATACCTTTATCGTCTCCGGCCTCGTCACCGTCATTTCGCTGCTGATCGGCTTTCCCGTCGCCTGGACGCTGGCGATTATGCCGACGAGACTGGCCTCGTTGATCTTCGCTGTCCTGCTTTTGTCGATGTGGACCAACTTGCTCGCCCGGACCTATGCCTGGATGGTGCTGCTTCAGCGCACCGGGCTGATCAACAAGATGCTGCTGGGAATGGGATTGATCGACAAGCCCCTGGCGCTCGTCAACAACCTGACCGGCGTGACCATCGGCATGACCTATATCATGCTGCCCTTCATCATCCTGCCGCTCTATGGCGTCATCCGCAAAATCGACCCGGCCATTCTACAGGCGGCAGCACTTTGCGGCGCGAGCCGCTGGCAGTGCCTGACCCGCGTTCTCCTGCCTCTGGCCGCGCCGGGCATGGTGGCGGGTGCGCTGATGGTCTTCGTCATGTCGCTTGGCTACTACGTCACGCCGTCTCTTCTCGGCGGCACGGCAAATATGATGCTGGCGGAACTGATCGCCCAGTTCGTGCAGTCTCTCGTCAATTGGGGTATGGGCGGGGCCGCGGCCCTTGTTCTCCTCGTCGTCACGCTGTCGCTCTATGCCCTGCAGTTGCGGCTGTTCGGCGTGCAGAACACGGGAGGGCGCTGAGATGCTGCTCAATTTCGACCGTCTCGGCTGGTGGAAGTATGTGCTTCTGGCGATAACCCTGCTGACGGCAGCCTTCCTGCTGTTGCCCATCGTCTTCATTGCGGCGCTTTCCTTCGGGTCGTCGCAATGGCTGATCTTTCCGCCTCCCGGCTGGACGCTGAAATGGTATGACGAGCTCTTCTCCGATCCTCAGTGGCTGGCGTCGGCCTGGACGAGCTTCAAGATCGCGTCGATCGTCACGGTTCTGTCCGTGCTGCTCGGGCTCGTGACGTCCTTCGGGCTGGTGCGCGGCACCTTCCTATTCCGCAATACGCTGAAAGCGCTTTTCTTGACGCCGATGATCCTGCCCGTCGTCGTTCTTGCAGTGGCGCTTTACGCGTTTTTCCTGCGGATTGGCCTTGGCGGAACCCTGGTCGGCTTCGTCATCTCGCATCTGGTTCTGGCGCTGCCCTTTTCCATCCTCTCCATTTCCAATGCGCTCGAAGGCTTCGATAAATCCATCGAGGATGCGGCGGTGCTGTGCGGCGCCTCACCACTTGAGGCGAAGATCAGGGTAACCCTGCCGGCAATCAGCCACGGGCTGTTTTCCGCTGCCGTCTTCTCGTTCCTGACCTCCTGGGACGAAGTGGTGGTGGCGATCTTCATGGCGAGCCCGACGCTGCAGACGCTGCCGGTGAAAGTATGGGCGACGCTGCGGCAAGATCTGACGCCGGTCGTGGCGGCCGCCTCGTCCCTCCTCATCCTTTTGACGATCACGTTGATGGCGCTTGTCGCGATCGCACGCAAGGTACTGAAATCATGAGCGAACCCTTCCTGAAGATCAAAGGCATCCGCAAGGAGTACGGTCCTGTCGTTGCCGTGCACGATGTCAATCTGGAGGTTCGGCGCGGCGAGTTCCTGACATTTCTCGGACCATCCGGTTCGGGCAAGAGCACGACGCTCTACATATTGGCGGGCTTCGAAAATCCGACCAAGGGTGATATCATCCTCGATGGGCAAACCCTGCTGTCGACGCCGTCGCACAAGCGCAATATCGGCATGGTCTTCCAGCGCTATACCCTGTTTCCGCATCTGACCGTCGGCGAGAATATCGCCTTTCCCCTGAAGGTGCGGCGCAAGTCCAAGGCTGAGGTCGACGCCAAGGTGAAGGAGATGCTGCGGCTTGTTCGCCTCGAAGGCTTCGAGGATCGCAAACCGTCGCAGATGTCGGGCGGCCAGCAGCAGCGCGTCGCGCTCGCCAGGGCATTGGCCTACGACCCGCCGGTGCTTCTGATGGACGAGCCGCTGTCGGCGCTCGACAAGAAGCTGCGCGAGGAAATTCAGCACGAGATAAGGCGTATCCATCAGCAGACCGAGGTGACGATCCTCTACGTGACGCATGACCAGGAAGAGGCATTGCGGCTTTCCGATCGCATCGCCGTTTTCTCCAAGGGCATCATCGACCAGATCGGCACCGGGCCGGAACTCTATGCCAATCCGCGTACCCGCTTCGTCGCCGAATTCATCGGCGATAGCGACTTCATCTCCTGCGATCTCCTATCATCCAATAATGGCCAGGCGACGATCTCGCTCGGCGGCAACTCGGTGTTCGAGCGGATCCCGGTTCATGGCAAGGCGACCGCAGCCGGGAAAGCGGCCCTGATGCTGCGGCCGGAGCGCATCCGGCTGGGGCGCGGCAATGGCGCGAGCGAAGGCTTCAGCGCGACGGTCAGCGACATCACCTTTCTCGGCAACAATGTCCATGTGGCAACGCAAACGGCGGCCGGTGAAGCTCTGTCAGTGCGATTGCCGTTCGGCCACGAGGCGATCTCGGGCTTGAACCGTGGCGACCGGGTGCATCTCGAATTCGATCCGGATGCCGCGCATGTGTTTTGCTGACGGTTACGATTGAGGCGCGGCGATGGTGTGACGCCGCCCATCCTGCTAGCTTACGCCTATGTCCAATGAATTCCATATCGGCCGATGCCCACAATGCCGGCAAGGGCGCCTCTTTCTGTTTCGGAATGTCGAGACAGGGGATATCTATGGCCACTGCGAAGAATGCGAGCACGGATATCTTTCACCGGATGACCTTGAGGCAGAGCAAGGAGGGTTTCTGACCTTACTTGATGATGCGGACGCCGAATGGGCGACACGGGAAGAGGTCGCCCGGAGCGTTTGGGCAAACTATAAGCTCTGGATTGTCGAAAAATAGGCCACATAGCCCTGACATTCATCGGTCTATAGCCGGCGGCTTGGAGGCAGACCTCCATATCGCAAGGACGACATTACGTGTCGCTTTAGCATATTATTATAAGCAAGCGCCTCCCTTCAGAGGGTAAAATCTTCCGCTGAAGGCGCCTTCAATGCGTTCGATCGATCTCCCGTGCGCCCAAGATTAGGACGTCCTTGCCTTTCAATAGACCAGTAAATCTATAGGGTATTTAGATAAATTGGAGAGAGGGAAACCGGTATGACAGTGTCCAACACCGCGAATGAAGCGGTCAAATTCGCCTACTGGGTGCCGAATGTTTCGGGTGGTCTGGTGATCTCGAACATCGAGCAGCGCACGAGCTGGACGATCGAGTATAACAGAAAGCTCGCGCAGATCGCGGAGGCCAGTGGCTTCGAATATGCCCTGAGCCAGATCCGTTTTACCGCCGGCTACGGCGCGGAATTTCAGCATGAATCTGTCGCTTTCAGCCATGCGCTGCTGGAATCGACGACCACACTCAAAGTCATCGCGGCGCTTCTTCCCGGACCGTGGAACCCGGCCCTTGCGGCCAAACAGATCGCGACCATCAATCACCTGACCAATGGGCGCGTTGCCGTCAACATCGTCAGCGGCTGGTTCCGCGGCGAGTTCGCGGCGATCGGTGAACACTGGCTCGACCATGACGAACGCTATCGCCGGTCGGAAGAATTCATCCGCGCGCTTCGCGGCATCTGGACCGAAGACAACTTCACCTTCCGCGGCGACTTCTATCGCTTCAATGAGTATTCGCTGAAGCCGAAGCCAATCGATCCGCAGCCGGAGATTTTCCAGGGCGGCTCTTCGCGGGCAGCGCGCGACATGGCGGCGCGCGTATCCGACTGGTATTTCACCAACGGCAATACGCCGGCCGAGATCCGCAAGCAGGTCGACGATATCCAGTCGAAGGCCAGAGAGAACGGTCATTCGGTGCGAGTCGGTGTTAACGCCTTCGCCATCGTCCGCGAGACGGAAGAGGAAGCCAAGGCCGTTCTTGCCGAGATCATCGAGAAAGCCAACCCGGATGCGGTGAAGGCCTTCGGGCATGAGGTGAAGAATGCCGGCAAGGCGTCGCCAGAAGGCGAGGGCAATTGGGCAAAGTCCTCCTTCGATGATCTCGTTCAGTACAATGACGGCTTCCGCTCAAACCTTATCGGCACACCGCAACAGGTCGCCGAGCGGGTCGTCGAGCTGAAGCGCGCCGGAGCGGACCTGATCCTGCTCGGCTTCCTGCACTTCCAGGAAGAAGTCGAATATTTCGGCAAGCATGTGATCCCGCTGGTTCGTGAACTCGAAGAAGCCGGTAGCAGACAGGCGGTGGCGGCCGAGTAGAGGCCAGCCACGCCCTCAGCACATCTCGCAAGAGACCTATCGTTAGAGCGTGGACCGGAGGCGGTCAACGCAGCGGAAAACTGCGCGTCGTGTTCGCGCGCCGCCAGCCGTATGGAGGATAGAGAATGCCTGCCGCAAGTTATTCCTTCGACGTGCTGGCAACCAGTGCAGCGCTGCAGGATGCTGTCGAAAAGATCGGCCGCGGCTCTTCACCGCCCGCGGATGAAAAGAGCGTGTTGAACGCGTCTGAAGATATCAGCGGCCTTGCATTGCACGGGATCAGCCTGTCGTTCGGTGGTGTTGCGGCTCTCGTTGACGTTGATCTCTCAATCAAGCCCGGCGAAATCCGTGCGATCATCGGGCCGAATGGGGCCGGCAAGAGTTCGCTGATCAACGTCATCAGTGGCGTCTATCGTTCGGACCGGGGTCATGTGCGTATCGGCTCCGGCTCGTATCGGCATGTGCCGACCGAAAGGCTGGCATCTCTCGGCGTTAGCCGGACCTTTCAAAACCTCGCCTTGTTCAAGGGCTTGAGCGTCATCGACAATGTTGTCGCCGGTCTGGCGCATCGGGTGCGCTCGACCTTTGCCGAACAGGTTCTGGGCCTTCCCCGGGCGCGTCGGGAAGAGGCCGATACGCGCGAACGGGCAATCCGCATCCTCGAATTCCTCCATCTCGACCATGTCGGAGACCGGTTGGCGGGCACATTGCCCTATGGTTTGCAAAAGCGCGTCGAGCTTGCTCGCGCCTTGGTGGCTCAGCCGAAGATCTTGCTTCTGGACGAACCGATGGCGGGCATGACGGCGACGGAGAAGAACGACATGGCGGATTTTATCCGGGCCGCCCGCGATCAATACGAAACGACGGTGATCCTCATCGAGCACGACATCGGCGTGGTCATGCAGCTCTCGGACCGGATTGCCGTGCTGGATTACGGCCGCAAGATTGCCGACGGGACGCCGGACGAGATCCGTGTCGACCAGCGCGTCATCGATGCCTATCTCGGTGTTGCGCCGGAAAACGAGGACGGGGAGGGTATCTGATGGCGGATTTCGACTGGTCGTTTCTGATAGAGGTGCTGGTTGGCGGCCTGCTGTCCGGCGTCATGTATTCGCTCGTCGCGATTGGCTTCGTGCTGATCTACAAGACGTCGGGCGTGCTCAATTTCGCCCAGGGGTCGATGCTGTTGTTTGCGGCACTGACCTTCGTCAGCCTCGTCGAACGCGGCGTGCCCTTCGCATTGGCCTTCATCATCACCTTCGCGGCCATGGTGCTGATCGGCATCGCCATCGAACGCACCGTGCTGCGCCCGCTAACCAACAAGCCGCCGATCACCTTGTTCATGGCAACGCTTGGGCTTTCCTACATCATTGAGGGCGCCGCCCAATTGATCTGGGGCACGCAGGTCCACGGGCTTGATCTCGGGATCGAGGACGTACCCTTCGATGTCGGCGGCGTGTTGATCAGCCAGTTCGATATGTTCGCCGCCGCCGTTGCCGCCGGGATGGTGGCGCTCCTGTCGATCTTCTTCCGCTACACGCGGGTTGGCCTGGCCTTCAGGGCGGTGGCGGACGATCAGTTTGCGGCCATTGCCGTCGGGCTGAAACTGCCCTGGATCTGGGCGACGGTTTGGGCAACCGCCGGTGTGGTGGCGCTGGTTGCGGGCCTGCTCTGGGGTGCGCGGCTCGGCGTGCAATTCTCGCTGTCGCTGGTGGTGCTGAAGGCGCTTCCCGTCCTCGTGCTCGGCGGCTTCGATTCCATCCTGGGCGCGATCGTCGGCGGCCTGCTGATCGGTGCGACCGAGAAGCTCGCGGAAGTCTATATCGGCGAATATTTCGGCGGCGGCATCGAAAGCTGGTTTGCCTATGTCGTGGCGCTCGCCTTCCTGCTCATCCGCCCCTCCGGTCTTTTCGGACAAAAGCTCGTGGAAAGGGTCTGACCATGACCGTCGTCACCGCAGATCTTCATTCCGTGCAGCCGACCTATCGTTGGCTGGCGCTGGTAGTCCTGATTGCGATTGCCTATCTCGTCGTTCCGTTCATCGGCTCGACCTATCTCTATGAAGCGATCCTCGTGCCATTCCTGGCGCTCAGCCTCGCAGGCGTCGGATTGAACCTTCTGACCGGCTATGCCGGCCAGGTCTCGCTCGGAAGTGCGGCTTTCATGGCGGTTGGTGCTTTCGCCGCCTATAATTTCAATCTGCGCGTCGATGGCCTGCCGTTGATCGTCAGCATCCTGCTCGCCGGTCTTTGCGCGGCGGCGGTCGGCATCGTCTTCGGCCTGCCGAGCCTCCGGTTGAGGGGCTTCTACCTCGCCGTCTCGACGCTTGCCGCGCAATTCTTCGTGCAATGGGGACTGACGAAGTTCGGCTGGTTTTCCAACGACTCGGCCTCCGGCGTCATCGATGCGCCGCCGCTGATGCTGGCGGGCGTGGAGTTCACAGGTCCGGTCGGTCGCTATCTGTTTTCTCTAACGATCGTCGTGGTGCTCACCTTCCTTGCTCATCGGCTCGCGACCTCGCAAACCGGCCGCAACTTCATCGCCGTTAGGGACAATGAGACGGCAGCGCGGATCATCGGCGTGCCGGTGCTGAAGACCAAGCTGTTGGCATTCGCGATTTCATCCTTCATCATCGCGGTCGCGGGCGTTCTCTGGGCCTTCGCCTATCTGCGGACCGTGGAGCCGGCCGGCTTCAATCTCGACCGGTCGTTCCAGATCCTGTTCATCATCATCATCGGCGGGCTTGCCTCGATCCGAGGCGCCTTTTTCGGGGCAGCCCTGATCGTCGTCTTCCCGCTTGTCCTGTCGCGTCTCGGCTCTTTCCTGCTTGGCGACCTGTTCGACTCCGGCGTGCTTGACATGAGCCAGCACATCGTGCTCGGCGCCCTCATCATCCTGTTTCTGATCCTCGAACCGGACGGGCTTTCCTCGCTCTGGGGCAAGATCCGAAGGCGGTTCGGCTCTGCCGTCGGCAGAGCCGCCTGAGTCAAGCTGGAGCGCAGCTCCCAAGACCAACAAACGCATCATTCATTCAAACCAGATCCGGTCTTCGCACCGGACAACACCCGGAGTGTATCCAGACATGACCATGCTTGCGAAACTCAAAGCCGCTGTCTTCGCGGCCGGCCTGGCCGTCTCAGCCGCCATACCGGCGGCGCATGCAGACGAGCAATATTTCCCGCTGCAGAGCTACCGCGTCGGACCCTATGCGGCCGGTGGTACCGGTTTCTTCGGCGGCTTCATCGACTATCTCAACCTCATCAATACGCGTGACGGCGGCGTCAACGGCGTTAAGCTCACCTGGTCGGAAGCGGAGACCCAGTATGAGGTCGAGCGCGGTGTCGAGGCCTATGAGCGTCTGAAGAGCAACCCGAACATTGCCGCCTGGAACCCGCTTTCCGTCGGCATCGCCTATGCGATGATCGACCGCATCACCCAGGACAAGGTGCCGTTGATCACCATCAACCACGGCCGCACGGATTCCACCGACGGCCGCGTCTTCCCCTATGTCTTTCCGTTGCTCCTCAATCCCTATAGCGAGACCTCGGGCATCGTGAACTACATCGCCTCCAAGCTCGGCGGTGTTGACAAGCTCAAGGGCAAGAAGATCGTCGTGCTCTATCACGGCTCGCCCTACGGCAAGGAAACCATTCCGATCTACGAGCTGCTGTCGCAGAAATATGGCTTCGACCTGCAGCAGATCGAAGTGCCGCATCCCGGCAATGAGCAGCAGGCACAATGGCTGACGATCCGCCGCGCCAAGCCGGACTACGTCGTTCTGCGCGGCTGGGGCGTCATGAACCCGGTTGCCCTGAAGACGGCGGCCAAGACCGGCTTCCCGGTCGACCATATCATCGGCAATGTCTGGTCGAACTCGGAAGAAGACGTGATCCCGGCCGGTGATGCGGCCAAGGGATACACCGCCATTACGACGCAGGCCTCCGGCACGGAATATCCGATCGTCCAGGAAATCGTGAAGACGCTCTATGACAACGGCAAGGGCAATCTCGAGGACAAGAAGCGTATCGGCTCGGTCTACCACAATCTCGGTATCGTCAACGGCATCCTGAACGTCGAGGCGATCCGCATCGCTCAGGGCAAGTTCGGACACCGCACGCTGACCGGCGACGAGGTTCGCTGGGGTTTCGAGCACTTGCAGCTCGATCCCGCCCGCGTCGAAGCGCTTGGTGCCAAGGGCCTTTTCCACTCGATCAACGTCACCTGGGACAATCACGAGGGCAACGGCTACGTGACCTTCCAGCAGTGGGACGGCAAGAAATGGAACGTCGTTTCCGACTGGATCGCGCCGGACTGGGCGCTGCTGCGTCCGATCATCGAAAAGTCCTCCGAGGCCTATGCCAAGGAAAAGGGCATCAAGTTGCGCACGTCTGAAGACGCGCAGACCGTGACCAACTGAGCCCTGCAGCCGGGCATCGGCAAGCGGCGGTTCACCCGTTCCTTGTCGGTGCCCGGCTGCCCCGCAAACCACACAGAGATCGGGTGGACCATGGTTGGAAAAGACGTCCTTTTGAGCGTCGATGGTATCAAGGCGACCTACAACGGAGCGATCACCGCACTCCACGGCGTAAGCTTCACGCTGCGCCGCGGCGAGATCCTCGCTTTGCTCGGCGCCAATGGCGCGGGCAAGACGACGACGCTGAAAGCCATTTCGAATCTACTTCCGGCCGAACGCGGTGAAACCACTGCTGGCAGCATCCTTTATGAAGGCCGTGATGTCACCACGGCAACACCGGCCCAACTCGTGCGCGCCGGTCTGGTGCAGGTGCTGGAGGGCCGGCACTGCTTTCGCAATCTGACGGTTGAGGAGAATCTCATTTCCGGCGGTCTCGGTCGCAGCGGTTCCCGCGCGGAGATCGCCTTCGATCTGGAAAAAATCTACACGTTTTTTCCCCGGCTAAAGGAAAAGCGCCGCGCTCTGGCGGGTCTCACCTCCGGCGGCGAACAGCAGATGACGGCGATCGGCCGCGCGCTTATGTCGCGTCCGGCTCTTCTGGTCCTTGACGAGCCTTCCATGGGGCTCGCGCCGATCGTCGTACAGGACATTTTCAAGACGCTGCGGCGGCTGAATGCCAAGACCGGCCTCTCCATTCTGGTTGCGGAACAGAATTCCGCGATTGCGCTGCGCTATGCCGACCGGGCCACCGTCCTCGAAAACGGCGTCGCCGTGCTTTCCGGAGAGGCAGCCGAGCTGCGCCAGCGCGATGACGTCAAGGCGTTCTACCTCGGCCAGAAATCGGCTCCCGCGTCTGCCCTTACGCCAGCAAGCCTTCCATCCGCCTGACTGTCCATCTTCAACGAGGAGAAATCAGCATGACACTTTCACAGGTTAATACCGAAAACGCCGTCCAGGCCGTGCCGGCGGTGCCCCGCCCAACCGCGCCTGCCCACCTTATCAAGGATGATGCCGAGGCGATCGCCGTCGCCAGGCAGCTTGCCACCGAGTTCGTCAAGGAGTCGGCCAAGCGCGACCGCGACCGGATCTGGCCGGTTGCCGAGCTGGATGCCTTCTCCCAAAGCGGCCTCTGGTCCATCAATGTGCCGACGGCGTTCGGTGGCCCGGAGGTCTCCTATGCTACGCTCGCCAAGGTCATCGAGATCATATCGGCGGCGGATTCCTCGATCGGCCAGATCGCCCAGAACCATCTGGGTGTGGTCGCCGCCATCAGGACTGTGTCGGACCCCGCGCAGCAGAAGCTGCTTTTCGCGGAGGTTCTGAAGGGTACGCGCTTCGGCAATGCTTTCTCTGAGTTCGGCTCAAAGCGGGCGGTCGATTTCGAAACCCGCTTCACCGATGCCGGCGACCATATCGTCGTCAACGGGCGCAAATTCTATTCTTCCGGCGCACTGCTTGCCCATCTAGTGCCGATCGTGACGCTCGATGACGAGGGGCGGGCCTGGTATGCGATCGCTGAGCGCGACGCGCCTGGGCTCACCGTCATCGACGACTGGTCCTCCTTCGGCCAGCGCACGACACTCTCCGGCACAGTGCTCCTCGACAACGTCAAGGTGCCGAAGACGCATCTCGTGCCGGGATACAAGGGCTATGAGGTGCCGACGGCCGATGGAGCCATCTTCCAGATCATTCAGGTCGCGGTCGATACCGGCATCGCGCAGGCAGCCATCGACGAGACGGTCGACTTCGTCCGCACCAAGAGCCGCGCCTGGGTGGATAGCGGCGTCGAGAACGCTTGGGACGATCCCTATACGATCCAGGCCGTCGGCGACCTGACGCTACGGCTGCACGCAGCGCAAGCGCTTCTGGAAAAGGCCGGCTATGCGATCGACCGGGCGGTGCTGAACCCGACGGCCGACACCGTCGCCGAAGCGCAGATTGCAACCGCGGAAGCCAAAGTACTGTCGACCGAAATCGCCATTGCGGCCACCAACAAGCTGTTCGAGCTGGCTGGCACCCGCTCGACGCTTGCCGAGCACAATCTCGACCGCCATTGGCGCAATGCCCGCACGCACACATTGCACGATCCGGTGCGGTGGAAATATTCGATCCTCGGTAAGTTCTTCCTGAATGGCGAGAAACCGCCGCTCCACGCCTGGAGCTGATGCTGAAAGGCCACTTCGCCTCGTCGTGAGGCGAAGTGGCCGGTATCATTGCTTGCCGTCAGGGCATGGTGACGATTTCGACCCAGTTTGCGCCGGCACCGACCGGATAACGGTCGATCGGCGTGAGCGCGCCGTTGACCTGGTCGATGGCATAGACGGCGATCTTGTCAGATTTTTCGCCGGTCGCGACGAGGAAGCGGCCCGATGGATCGATGCGGATGCCGCGCGGCTGCTTCTCTGTCGCATAATTTGTTACATAGCGCAGGTTTCCGCTGCCATCCGCGACCTGGAAGAGGGCGATCTTGCTCGTGGTTCGTTCGGTCGTGTAGAGGAATTTGCCATTCGGGGTGATGCCGATATCGCCTGCCCAGACCTTTGGCTTGCCATCATCAACAGGTGCGGCAACTGGTGTCGTGGCATTGAACGGGGGTGGGGCTGGCGGGGCAATGCCCGGAGACAATCCCGCATCGTCCGGAACCGATGCGACGCTTTCGACTTCGCTCAGCGTCCCCTTGGCCGGGTCAAGCGCATAGTGGATGACATGGCCGGTCAGTTCGGTGAGGACATAGACCGTTTTTCCGTCCGGCGAGAAAATGATGTGGCGAGGCCCGAAGCCAGGCTTGGTGGCGACTTGTGCCGGATTGTTCGGCTCCAGCATACCGGTCTCGGGATTGAGCATGAACTGCAGCACGGCGTCGGAGCCGAGATTGGTCGCAAAGACATATTTGCCGGAGGGGTCGCTGACGATCGAGTGAGCGTTGCGGCCGGTCAGGATCATCTGGCGGGCGCCGTCCGTCACGCGGCCATCGGCGCCGATCGGCAGCACGGCGATCTTGTTGCCGCCGTAGGACGAGGTAAAGAGCAGACGTCCGGACGGATCGGTCGACACATAGGGCATGCTGTCGGGCAGGGCCGCGACCGCCTCTTGCGTGAGATTGCCGGTGGCAGGGTCGATCGCCAGCGTCAGCACCCGATAGGGCTGCGAGCGCACCACGGCGTAGAGATGCTTCTTGTCGGGGCTGACGGTCATCGGCATGACCATCTTGCCCGCGTCGAAGGTAGAGCCAGGCGTCAGTGTGCCGGCCTTCTCGTCCATGCTATAGCTGTTGATCTTCCCGTCCGTCGCGGCAGAGACGTAGACGAACGTTCTGGCAAGTGCGCTGTCGGTTGCCGTGAGTATTGCCGAGGCGGCGATGACCGAGGCAAAAATTCCAGATGATAACCTAACCACGAGTGTTCCTCCTCCTTCCAAAAGACTGATCGCCGGCTTTGCCGACGATCATTTTCTAATCGATTGTGACTTATGCGGCTTTGGCTGTCTCGATGATCTTGGCGAGGGAGGCCAGTTCCTCCGACGTCAGGTCGGTCAATGGCGGGCGCACGGGGCCGGGATCCTGTCCGAGCACGCGCAGGCCGGCCTTGATGATCGAGACTGCATAGCCCTTCTTCCGGTTGCGCAGGGCGACGAACGGAAAAAAGAAGCCCTTGAGGATTTCATCGACGGTTGCCTGGTCGCCGGTCCGCAGTGCGCCATAGAAGCGCTGGGCGAGCGCCGGCACGAAGTTGAAGACGGCGGAGGAATAGGTCGTAACGCCGGCCGCGAAATAGGCCTGGGCGTAGACTTCATGCGTTGGCATGCCGCCGACATAGACCAGACGGTCCTGCAGCTTGGTGGTGATCTCGATCACCTTGTCGACATCGCCGACACCGTCCTTGAAGCCGATGAGGTTCGGGCACTCGTCGGCGAGCCGCGCGATGCTATCGGCGTTCAGGACCGCATTGTCACGATTATAGACAATGACGCCGATGCCGACGGAGCGGCAGACTGCCTTGACGTGGGCGATCAGGCCTTCCTGTTCCGCAAACATCAGGTAAGGCGGTAGGAGCAGCAGGCCGTCGGCGCCGGCTTTCTCGGCCGCCTTGGCGATCTCGACCGCGATCGAGGTGCCATATCCGGTTCCCGAAATGATCGGCGTGTTGCCGGCGACTGCTTTCGCAGCCTGGACCACCTGGGGAACTTCGGCCGGATTGAGGGAGAAGAACTCCCCGGTGCCGCCGGCCGCGAACAGGGCAGCGGCATCATAGCCGGACAGCCATTCGACATGGCGGCGATATTTCGTCTCGTCGAACTTCAGCTCGCTGTCGAAATGAGTAACGGGGAAGGACAGCAGACCACTGCCTACGGCCTTTTTCAGTTCAATCGGGTTCATCTTGGAATCCTGTTATCGATTGGTATGGGCAATGGTTCTCAGGCGCCTTCGAGCGACTGAACGAGGGCGGCGATGTAGCCGTAGCAATAGGCGAAGGCGACGCCGGTCGGGTCGCGGCCGCTGATGGTCGGTACGTGATCGGGCATCAGCATGTATTGATATCCGACCTCCTTATAGATCCGGGTGGAGCGGACCATGTCCATGTCGCCTTCGTCCGGGAAGGTTTCCATGAAGGACAGCTTGCCGCCGCGGATGTTGCGGAAGTGGACGTTGAAGATCTTGCCGCGCGTGCCGAACCAGCGGATGATGTCGTCGATTTCCTCGCGCGGATTGTCGAGCATCTCGCCGATCGAGCCCTGGCAGAAGTTCAGGCCGTGATAGGGGCTTTCGCGCATCAGCACGAATTTCTTCAGGCCTTCCACCGTGCCGAGGACACGCGTCACGCCGCGATAACCCGGCGGCGTATAGGGGTCATGCGGATGGCAGGCGAGGCGGACGCGATTGCTTTCCGCGACGGGAACGACGCGTTCGAGGAAATAGTCGATCCGCTCCCAGTTCTCGTCTTCCGACAGGACGCCGGCAAGACCGGGGGCGGCCTGGTGATCGGCCTTGTCCCAGCGGAAGCTGGCGTTGAGCGAACCGCCGCGCCCCAGTTCCTCCGGCGTGCGAGGGATGCCGATCAGGTTGAGATTGTATTTCGCGGCCGGAATTCCGGCGGTCGCGACATCCTCGATCAGCTTGCAGACGGCATCGATCTGCCGGTCTCGATTGGGGCCGGCAAGCAGGATGTCGGGATAGGAGGCTTGCTCGATCGGGTTGGAAGGCAAAGGCAGCTGGATCATGTCCAGGATCAGCCCATAGCTTTCGACCTTGTCGCGGAGACGTTCCAGATCGGAAAGCGTCCAGCTTTCCGGCTTTCCGGGCGGGTCGGCACAAATGTGCTTCAGCCCCAATTGCGCGAAAACGCGGTAATCATCATCGTCCCGCGCGCCGACCTGTGTTCCTACATACACTGAGCGTCTCTCCCATGAGATTAATTGATGTCATATGACATAATATGAATCTCATGGGGTGTCGAGAGCTATTGCTGCTCGGCGAGCATGCGATAGCGTCTTTGGCTGGCAAGCATATGCGCCCGCATCGCCTGGCGCGCGCGCTCCGGATCCTGTTCGGCGATTGCCGCCAGGATCTCGCCATGTTCAGCGTGGACCTTGGCGAGATAGGCGGGATCATTGGCCTCGGGCAGGTTCGGGAACTGCCTGCGCGGAATGGTTCGCGCACCGAAATGCCTGAGAACGTCGACGTAGAACCGGTTGTTCGTGGCCGCTGCAATCGCCATGTGAAATTCGTAATCCGCCTCGACGGTCGGCTGGCCCAATTCGATGAGTGTCGCCATTTTCCGATTGGCGGCGCGAATCGCCGCCTCCTGCTCGGCGGTGCGGCGATAGGCGGCGATTGCGGCCGCTTCTCCCTCGGCTGCCATGCGAAATTCCAGCAACTCCAGGGTTTCCGGGATGCTCTTGATCTCTACAGGGGTTAGCGACAATCCGGGGCGTTCAGCGAGATCGGCGACAAAAACGCCCTTGCCCTGGATCGGCTTGACCAGGCCGGCGGCGCGAAGATCGGCGATCGCCTCGCGCACGACCGTGCGGCTGACGCCGAATGTCGCCTCGAGCTGTGGCTCCGTTGGCAGTTGATCGCCCGTGCGAAGCTTGCCGGTCTCGATCTGAGCGCGCAGCTGATCGATGACTTGTTGTGCCAGTCTTTGCCGGCTCCGGCTGAGTGTTGTCATTCCTGGTCCCCCGGTTCATTTGCATCAAGCCATCCGTGCAGTCTTGCAAACCCTGCCGATCTTCGATAAATCATCATACGACATACGGACGACATCATACGTATTCTATACTAATCCAGGGAGGAGGCATAATGAAGCACTTTTCGAAGGCGATGTTTATCGGCGCTGCAATTGGCATGCTGACGCTGACGGCGCCACAGCTTCAGGCAGCCACGCCGAGAGATCAATTGGTGATCGGCACGTCGCTGGCGCAGGTGCTTTCCCTCGATCCGCAGCAGGCCACCGAACCCAAGGCGCTCGAAATCCTTGCCAACCTCTATGATCGTCTTGTCGCGACGACGGCGGACGGCAAGATCGTGCCGCAGCTCGCCGAGAGCTGGACGGATGACGGCAAGTCGCTGACCCTGAAATTGCGCGACGCCACCTTCGTTTCCGGCAATCCGGTCACCGCCAACGATGTCGTCTTTTCGCTGACCCGGCTGCTGAAACTCAACCAGTCTGGCTCCTCCTATTTCAAGCGCATCGGCTATTCCAGCGAGGCGATCGCCGAGCAAATTCATGCGGTAGACGCCAAGACGGTGCGTATCGACCTGACGGACAAGGTGACCACCGAAGGCCTGCTCTATCGGCTGGCGCTGGGCGTTTCGAGCATCGTCGACAGTGTCGAGGTGCAGAAGCATGTTGTAGACGGCGATTCCGGAAATGCCTGGCTACGCACGCATTCGGCAGGCTCCGGACCGTTCACGCTGAACAAGTGGACGCCGAATGAGATCGTCCTCCTGGACGCCAACAAGGCCTATGTTGGCGGAGCACCGAAGATGCGCCGCGTCATCATCCGCCATGTGCCGGAAAGCCAGGTCGAACGGCTGATGCTGGATCGCGGCGATATCGATATCGGCAATGCGCTGTCCAAGTCCGATCTCGAAACTTTCGAGACCAAGAGCAATTTCGTCATCCAGCGCGTGCCGACGGGCGGCTTCTATGTGCTGGCGATGAATGCCGGCAACCAGTATCTCGCCAACCCCAAGGTCCGTGAAGCCATTGCCTATGGCATCGACTACAAGGGTATCGAGAAGACCATCATGGGGCCTTACGGGCGGGCAAGGAACATTCCCGTTCCGGAGAATTTCGAATATGCGCTGCCGAACCCGGATTGGCATCTCGATGTCGAGAAGGCAAAGCAATTGCTGGCCGAGGCGGGTTTCAAGGACGGCTTTTCGCTGACGCTGAAGACGATCTCGCAGACGCCGCGCATCGATCTGGCGACCGCCATTCAGGCGTCACTTGGCCAGATCGGAATCAAGGTCGAGATACAGCAGGGCAATGGCTCGGAAATCATCGCTGCCCACCGCGCTCGCAACTTCGACCTGTTGCTGCCGCAGACGAGCGCGCTGATGCCGAATGTTCTCGGCTCCATGGACGATTTTGCCAACAACCCGGACAATAGGCTCGAGGCCAACAATGCCGGCAACTTCGCCTGGCGCTCGGCCTGGGATATTCCGGAGCTTACGGCACTCGCCCAGAAAACCTCAGTGGAGCCGGACGCCAAGAAGCGCGCCGAACTCTATGGGCAGATGCAGCAGATGTTCGTCGATCTGAAGCCGGCACTTCTGCCGCTCTTCGAACGGTTCGAGCCTCTCGTTCTCTCTGGCAGGGTCAAGGGCTATCTCGGGCATCCCAACCAGATGACCCGTCTTGAAAACGTGACCAAGGCTGAGGCCGAATAAGCAACCGAAAGCAGCCGATCATGAAGGAACTATCCGTAGCCGAATTCGGCCGACGCATCGCGCATCTGATCGTCAGCCTGTTCATCCTCCTATGTGTCACCTTCGTGATCGGCCGTGTCCTGCCGGCCGATCCGGTAGGGGCGATCGTCGGCGAACTGGCCGATCCCGCCGCCTATGCGGCGATGCGCCAGCGGCTTGGACTGGATCTTCCCCTTTACGAGCAATTCTTCATCTACCTGAAGGGCCTCGCCCATGGCGATTTCGGCACGGCGATCTTGACGGGAAATCCCGTCTCTGCGGATCTCGCCCAGGCCTTCCCCGCGACATTCGAGCTTGCAACCTTTGCCGTCATCATCTCGACCTTTGTTGGTGTGCCGCTCGGCCTGGTCGCGGCGCTGTACCGTGACCGGCTCATCGACAAGATCGCCCGTGTCGTCTCTCTCGTCGGTCATTCCATTCCGGTGTTCTGGTTCGGGATTGTCGGGCTTGTCGTTTTCTACGCGGGTCTGAACTGGGTCGGCGGTCCCGGCCGGGTCGACGTCTATTATGAGGGCATCGTCACACCACGAACCGGTCTGCTGCTGGTGGACAGCCTCTTGCAGGGCGAGACGGATATCTTTTGGAATGCGCTCAGCCACATCATCCTGCCCGCCTTCATCCTCGCCTATGCGGCGGTTGCCTATATAACCCGCATGACCCGCAGTTTCACCCTGGAGCAGCTCAGCCAGGATTATGTGATCGCAGCGCGCGCCAAGGGTGTCAGCCCGGCTCAGACGATCATCGGCCATGTTCTGCCGAATATCGCCGTGCAGCTCATCACCATTCTCGCCATTTCCTATGGCGGACTCCTTGAGGGTGCGGTGGTCACGGAAATCGTCTTCTCCTGGCCGGGCATCGGCCAGTACATGACGAATGCGCTGATGATCGGCGACATGAACGCCATTCTTGCCGCGACCATCATTGTCGGATTCTTCTTCATGCTTTTGAATTTCCTAGCGGATATCGCCTATGCGGTCTTCGATCCGCGCACCAGGGAGGCCGCCCGATGAGCGATGCGATCCATGCGGACGTGACCGTCCGTCCGCCGAATATGTTGAGCCGTGTGGCAACCTCGCTGAAAAGCGCTGGCAGCAAGCTGACGCACGAGCCGCTCGGTCTCGCGGGCTTCATCATCCTTGCCCTTCTATGCCTGATTGCGATCTTCGCGCCGCTGCTGGCGCCCTATGATCCGAACGTGCAGGTGCTTTCCGACGCGCTGCAGCCACCGAGCTTTGCGCATCTGGCCGGCACGGACGAATTCGGCCGCGATATCCTCAGCCGGCTGATCTTCGGCACGCGCATCACCATCCAGACGGTGCTGTCGATTTCCGTGATCGTTGGGCCGATCGGCCTTGTGATCGGCGTCGTCGCCGGCTTCTTCGGCGGTCGGGTGGATGCACTCCTGATGCGCGCCACCGATATCGTGCTGTCCTTTCCGTCGCTCATCCTGGCGCTGGCCTTTGCCGCGGCGCTTGGTGCTGGTCTCACGACGGCGATCATTGCCATCTCGCTGACGGCCTGGCCGCCGATTGCGAGATTGGCGCGCGCCGAGGCGTTGGTCGTCAGGAATACGGATTATGTCGCTGCTGCGCGGCTCTATGGCGCCTCCCGGCTGCGCATCCTGTTCTTTTATATCGCTCCGATGTGCATCCCCTCGGTCATCGTGCGCCTGACGCTCAACATGGCAGGCATCATCCTGACGGCGGCGTCCCTCGGTTTCCTCGGGCTCGGTGCCCAGCCGCCGGCGCCGGAATGGGGCGCGATGATTTCCAACGGACGCAAATACATGCTTGATTTCTGGTGGGTCGCCGTCATGCCCGGCATTGCGATCCTTCTGGCAAGCCTGGCCTTCAACATCGTCGGCGACACCCTGCGCGATATTTTGGATCCCCGCCATGCAAGATCGTGATCTTCATCCTGTCCTCTCCGTCAAAGGGCTGAACGTCCGGTTCGGGCGCAATTCCCTGGCCGCCGTCTCCAATGTCAGCTTCGATGTCGGTCGCGAACGCGTCGGGATCGTCGGCGAGTCCGGCTCCGGTAAATCGACGACCGGGCGCGCGATCATGCGCCTGCTGCCGCCGAGCGCGAGCGTCGCGGCCGAACGCATGGATCTGGATGGTGTCTCGCTGCTCGACAGGACAGAGCGCCAGATGGGTGCTCTGCGCGGCAAGGATATTGCGCTGATCATGCAGGACCCGCGCTATTCGCTCAATCCGGTACTGACCGTCGGCAAGCAGATCGCCGAGGCGGCGCGGCTGCATATGGGATTGCGCGGCAGCAAGGCGCGCGATGCGGCGCGGGCCATGCTGGAGCGCGTCCGCATCAGCGACCCGGAGCGCGTGATGGCACTTTACCCGCATCAGATCTCGGGTGGTATGGGCCAGCGCGTCATGATCGCGATGATGCTCCTGGCGAAGCCGAAGCTGGTGATTGCCGACGAGCCGACGTCCGCGCTCGATGTCAGCGTTCGCAGGGACGTGCTCACCTTGCTCGACGAACTGGTCCGCGAAAACAATTCCGGATTGCTGCTCATCAGCCACGATATCCGCATGGTCGCGGCCTTCTGCGAGCGCATCATCGTCATGTATTCCGGCCGGATTGTCGAGACCCTGACGCGCCTGGAAGATGCTCAGCATCCCTATACGCGCGGCCTGATGTCGGCGCTCCCCGATCCGCACAAGCCGGTGCGCCGCCTGGCGGTGCTCGACAGGGCCAAGCTTGATCTGGAGACCAGCAGATGATTAGCGTGCGTGATCTTGACGTCGTCTTTACCTCCGGCAAGACTGAAAACCATGTCGTCCGGCGGGTCAGCTTCGACGTCGGCAAGGGGGAGACGCTGGGGATCGTCGGCGAGTCCGGATGTGGCAAGTCGACGGTGCTGCGTTGCCTCTCCGGTATGGAAAAAGGCTGGTCCGGGAGCATCGGCCTGGCCGGCAAAGCTGTCGGCAAAGTCCGCACGCGAGATGAATTGCGGCATGCCCAGATGGTGTTTCAGGACCCCTACGGCTCGCTGCATCCGCGTCACCGTATCGGGACGGCGCTCTCTGAGCCATTGCGAGCCATGGGGCATGACGATGTCTGGGCGAAGGTGGACAAGGCATTGCGTCAGGTCGGCCTGCCGCCGGCCTTCGCCAACCGCTATCCGCACGAGCTCTCCGGCGGCCAGCGCCAGCGCGTGGCGATCGCCCGCGCGCTGATCCTGTCGCCGCCGATCCTGCTACTCGATGAGCCGACCTCCGCGCTTGACGTCTCGATCCAGGCCGAAATCCTCAATCTTCTGGCCGACCAGCGTGATGAGCGTTCCCTGACCTATGTCCTCGTCAGCCACGATCTGGCTGTCATCGCACACATGTGCGATCGGGTGCTGATCATGAAGGGCGGCACCTTCGTCGATGAGCTGACCAAGGCGGATCTGCAGGCGGGCATAACGCATGATGCCTATACCCGCGAGCTGTTCGAGGCGAGTTTCCTTTAACGCGGATATGGGTGGCAGTGGCCGGCGCTGACAGCCTACTTGTCGGCGCCGTTATAGTACTGGATGTCCAGGGAGTTCAATTCGATCGCCGGGACACAGCGCAGGTTGACCGCCCGCGTCGGCGTGCCATCGGGGCTCGTGGCCATCGCGAATGGCTGCGTGCCGCAATCGACGCAAAATTGATGATCGATCCGGTGGGTGTTGAATTTATAGCTGCGCAGCGAATCCTCGCCGCTGTCCAGCCTGAATTTTACCGTCGGGAAGAAGGCAAGCAGCATGCCCTTGCGGCGGCAGTATGAGCAGTTACAGCTGATTGCCTGGCTCGGCAGATCGGCGTCGACCGTGAACGCTACATTCCCGCAGTGACAACTTCCTTGGAATGCCATTTTTTTATCCTCCCGATTCTCGAATCATTGCGCGGATATTCTGCAATATCCCGTCGCAACATATCTCAATATTATCGAACACAGCATGACACTCGTCTTGCTATTCTAGGGGAGCCCCAATCTCTGGAATATGATCGTGTCACAAAAATCCGATGGCAGGACCCGGGTCCTGCTCTGTCTGTCCGGTGCCGATGCGAGCACCGCCACCGACGCCGTCCTTAGGCTCCATTGCTTCGCGGTGATGGCAGCTGCTTTTCGATTGGCACAGGTCATGGAAGCATCAGCGTGACATATCAGTATCCAGGTGAGATAATTTCGCGCGCGATAGACCGTGCGATGAGCACTCAAACGAAGGCAACGGCCTCCGAAATGGCAATGTTCGACCAACCTCATATTCTGATCGTCGAAGACGATACCGACATAGCGCATATGCTGGTCGAACTGGTAAAGAGCAATGGCTTCGAGGCGACGTCGGCGGCAAGCGGCGGGGAGATGGATCGCTTGCTGACACGCCACAAGTTCGACCTGATCGTCCTCGACGGCATGCTTCCCGGCGAGGACGGTTTCAGCATCTGCCGGCGGCTACGCTCGTCCCGATCGATTCCGATCCTGATGCTGACCGCGTTGCGGGAGGATGTCGACCGCATCCTGGGCCTCGAGCTCGGTGCCGATGATTATGTCACCAAACCCTTCAATTCCCGTGAGCTCATGGCCCGCATCAAGAGCATTCTGCGGCGGGCATCACTTTCCCAGCAGCCGGAGGAGGACGTCGCGCCGATGACGTTCGCCGGTTGGCGCATCGATCCGAAAAGCCGGCAGCTCTTCGACGCCGAAGGCGCCGAGGTTTCCATGACGACGGCAGAATTCGACCTGCTGTGGGCATTTTGCAGCAATCCGAACAAGGTGCTGACGCGCGAACAGCTTCTGTCCATGACGCATGCCGGATCGGCAGGGCCGGTCGAGCGTAGCATCGATGCCCATATCAGCCGTGTCCGCCAGAAGATCGAACCCAACCTCAAGGATCCGACTTTTATCAAGACGGTGCGTCTGGGAGGCTATTTGTTCGCCTCCAAGGTGGAGCGTTTGTCGTGAAGGGTCTTCGCACCGCCTCTATACGGACACAGATACTCGTATTGGCGACGTTGCTCATCATCCTCGTGTCCGTCGTGGCGACGCTTTCCGAGCCATTTATCTACGGCCGGCACGACAAGGGTGTCGCAATCGGCCTGCTGTCGGGACGAATTGAGAGAGTGCTGGACCAGTATCGACGCGCCAGTTCGCCCGCAGAGGAGGAGGCCGCCTTAAAATTTGGCGCAACAATAGGGATTTCAGCGGACAAAATATCGGTAAGCCAAATCCCATCACGAGATCAAGCTGATGCCGCGTCGGACAACATTGTCGAGCGGGTAAGAGCGGTGCTCGAAATCGGCATTTTCAAGGCAATCGAGAACGCCTTTGCTGATCGGTCAGCGGGGAATATCCTGATCGTCAAGGTCGATACCGATCGTGCGCTGGTTTTCCACCTGCCTGTCTTCCCCAACTATCTGTGGCTCTTCCCGGCCATGGCGAGCGGGATTTTGAAGATTGTCATCCCGCTCGCGCTGATGGCTTATTTCAGTAGCTGGCTCATTACCCGGCCGGTGGTGCGGTTTGCCGTCGCCGCCGAGCGTGCGAGTATGGACGACAGTCTGGAAAAACCGTTCGTGGCTGACGGCGCCTCGGAAATGAGAAGCCTGGCCGCCTCGCTCAACGTGATGCGAAGCCGAATACTGGAGATGGTGGACAGTCGCACGCGCATGCTCAGCTCCATCAGCCATGATCTGAGAACACCGCTGACCCGTTTGCGGATGCGTGCCGAGCGTTGCGAGCAATCGGAGCTTCAGCGTCAGATGCTCGCCGATATCGCTACCCTGGGCTCGATGATCGACGAGAGCCTGACGTTTCTGACAAACGCCTCCCATAGCGTGCCTTCGCGCAAGGTGGATATTTCAAGCCTGCTTCAGACGATCGCGACCGACTTTTCGGACACCGGCATCGATGTGGGTTTCAAAGGCCCCCGCCGGCTTACCTGTATCTGCAAGCCGCAAGCTATTACCAGAGCAATTACCAATGTCGTCGAGAACGCCTCCCGCTACGCGACCGAGATTGAGATCGAGTTGCAAAGCGCCAGCAATGGTGGGGTTTTGATCAGGGTGAGCGACAATGGCCCTGGCTTGACGGATGCGCTCAAAGTGCGGGCTCTGGAACCCTTCTTCAAGGCGGACAAAGCCCGAACGACGGGAATGGGCGGCGGCTTCGGCCTTGGCCTTCCGACTGCGGAAGGGATCGTCAGAAAAGGGCATGGCGGGACGCTCAGGCTGCTCGACCGCAAGCCCAGCGGTCTGATCGTCGAGATCACCCTGCCGCCGACCCAGGACGAGACAATGGGACGCCTTGCGGGCGATCCGAAGAAGGTCCCGTCGGCGAGCTGAGTTTCCATTCTTCGCGGCCCGCCTTCGGTCGGCTATCGCGCCTCCTATGTTCTCCCCCAAGCGGCGACAGACGCCTTAAAATCTCGCGTCATCTTCGCGAACATTTCCATATATTAAAGAAAACACCGCAACACACCGATTCAATAGAACAGGCTCCGGCAACACTCTGCCATATTTTCCAGGAGCCAAATCTTTGCTGAGAACACACACCATCAGTGTCGCGCTGATCGCCCTGTGCGCGACCGTCGCCGGATGCACCACCGCCGATCCCACCGTTTACGCTGGCCTGGCTTCGGCACCGCAGCTTCAACCGAATCCGGACGATAAAGGCGGCCGCGTACCCTATCGGTACAAGGGCAATGTCGACTGGAGGCAGTACAACAAGATCATCGTCGATCCCGTCACTGTCTACAACGGTCCGGACAATCAGTTCGTGAAGATCGCCGACGAAGACAAATCGGTCCTTGCCGGCTACATGCAGGAACAATTCACGCAAAAGCTGCGGACGCGCTTTGCCGTCGTCAGCAATCCCGGCCCCGGCACGCTCCGGCTCCATCTGACGCTGACAGGCGCCAAGGATACCACGCCGGTGCTGGGACCATTCTCGCATCTCGACGTTGGCGGCAACGCAATCAATGCCGTTCAGGCCGTTCGTGGCCGTGAAGGGACGATGGCGGGCTCGGTGAATTATGCCGTCGAGATCTACGATGCGCCGAGCAATCGTCTGCTCTCGGCCTATGTCACCAAGCAATATCCGAATGCAATGAACGCTGGCGCGACCTTTTCCCGCTTGAAGGGCTCCAAGATCGGGATCGAGAAGGGTGCAGATGCGCTTCTCGAGCAGCTGCAGTAGAAAGCACGGCGGTCGGCCCTGGTGCAGGCAAACGCCCTCTTGATATGTGCCGGGAAACGCATCCTGCTTTGCGTTTCCCGACTTTAACCGAGTGCCTTTGACTGCACACGGCATGATCTCAATCGGCGTCGAAAATCTCTGTCAGAACCTCGAGAAGCCGAAGCACATCCGGATGATCGCAGGAGTAATATCTGAATTGCGCCTCGCTGCGAAATTTTATGATTCCCGATCGATGAAGGCGCGCCAGATGCCGGCTCAAGGCAGGCTGAGATATGCCGATTTTTCTGGCGAGGCCGTTTACGTCCTGTTCGCGGTCCGACAGGAGAACGCAAACCTGTAGCCTGCTCGGGTTGGCAAGCTGGCTGAGAAGATCTGCATGCCATGACAGGCGTTCGTCTCGTGTTGCGTGATCTGAATACATGGAACGATCGATTGTTAGGAACGAATCGGATGGGCTTGCGAGGGAACCCATGGTTCTCCGAGGATACACGCACTGGCTGTAAAGTTTTGTTCTGATTTGTTGCGATATGTTGCGTCTTGCCAGGCTGCCTGCCGGCTCGGGCAGCTCCGACGAAGGACACGCGCTAGATCGTCGGCTGAATGTATCGATGTATCACCACGAAAGCGGCTTGCGACAAACTGTAACAAAAACGAACCGATTGCCTTGTTTTGGTCCGGCTTTTGACATCACGCTGCTAATTAGACCGGTTATCTCTGTGTCTAGCGAACAGGAGGTAGCCATGACTTATAAAGAATTGACGATAGCCGATGTTCTCAACGATCCGTTGATCCGGCAGGTAATGCGCGCGGATCAGGTGTCCCTGATCGGGATGACGAACCTGCTGCAGGATGCAGCGCATAGGCTGAAAAGTGCGAAGACATTGCGCGAAAAGGCGGAGATCGGCTTGCCGGGTGGCATGAATTCGATCGCAGCGGCTACCGTGGCTTGCAGTGAGGCGTGGCGGCCACATCAATCGTGTGGCCGTTGATGATCGCTTTCACTGAAGCCCAGCTTCCAAAAACTGACGGCGCGCGTATTCGCGCGTGAGAGGCCGAGATCCCTACGCCAATAGGTTCTGAGAGCCCGCGGTGTTGAACGCTCTTGCGAGCGAGCACTCCGAAAAAAATGGGGAATGAGCTAAGATCCGGGTGCCTTGACCTTGCGGCCTCCTCGGATGACGGGAATTGACGGGTTAAGGCGTGGAAATGTTGCTCTTGAGGCGGCACAACGCTAATCGTTCCAATACTCAATGTCCGTCAGGTCGCTTGCCGCACCGAATGAAGGCAAAGCGTTCTTCTCCACAAGCTCTCCGGGATACCAGCAAGATGAATTCGCACGTCAATGACCTCAATGCGCTCGTTCAGGAACTGTCGTCGCAGCGAGAGAAGCATTTGATCGAGGTTCGCCGTGATATCCACGCCCATCCCGAGACCGGCTTCGATGTCGTCAGGACGAGCGGCGTTGTTGCCCGCGAACTGGCTAGCCTCGGGATCGAGCATCAGACCGGCATTGGCCGCACCGGCGTCGTCGGCTTCATCAAGGGTGGCCGTCCGGGGCCGACCTTGCTCATTCGCGCGGACATGGATGCCCTGCCCATCCAGGAGCAGACCGGCCTGCCGTTCGCCAGCCGGATCGAAGGCAAGATGCATGCCTGCGGTCATGACCTGCATACGGCGACCTTGATCGGCGTCGGCGCGATCCTCAAGGACATCGCCCCTCGTCTCAGCGGCAACGTCAAGCTGATGTTCCAGCCGGCCGAGGAAACCCAGGAAAGCGGCGCGGCGGCGATGATCGTCGACGGCGTGCTCGATGGCGTCGACTATGCGCTCGGTTTCCATAATCACCCGGACGAGCCGGTCGGGACGTTCAGTTTCGTCCGGGGCATAGCGAACGGCTCCTCGGACGAGTTCGACATCACCATTCATGCCAAGTCCGGCCATGCCGCGCGCCCGCATGCGGCGATCGATCCGGTCGTCGCCACGGCGCATCTCATCACCCAGTTGCAGGCGATCGTTTCACGCGAGGTCGACCCGATGCGCCCGGCGGTGTTGACCATCGGCTCCATCCACGGCGGCAATACCCACAATATCATTCCGGACTCCGTTGTGCTCATGGGAACGGTGCGTTGCCAGGACGCGCAATCCCGCGACGTGATCGAGGCGGCCATCCGGCGTGTCTGCGAGGGTCTGGAGGCATCCATGCGTGTGCGCTGTGAGATCAACTACGTGCGCGGCGTGCCCTCGCTTGTGAACGACGAGCATCTTCTGACGACCACCATGTCGGCGATCCGCGAGCATTATGGCGAGGTTGTCCTGGAGCGTGAGACAAGCCTTGGGGCGGAGGATTTCGCCCTGGTCGGCGCGAAGGTTCCCGCTTTTCAGCTTGGCGTCGGTGCGTCCCAGAAAGGCCGCGACGATCGCCTTCACAATTCCGACTATCAGCCGGACGAACGCTGTATTGCAAACGGTGTCGTGGCGCTGTCGCTGGCGGCCGTAAAGCTCCTGGCTTAGCCGGCGCAGCATCTATTTGCGACGCCGGGGCAACTACCGAGCCGATTTTGCATTTTGTTTCTTCCTGATCGTTGATTTTTAGGAGGAAATTGCGCGCTTGATGTTAGCCGATACCATAGGAAATATGCCACGCGGCCGCCGCGATGCGGCGCTGGAAGCCACAAGATGAAGAGGAACAGATTGTAATGCCGGGAGAAAAGACGATTTCGAACATCCTGCAGCCGACACGGCGCCGGTTCCTGCAAACCGCGGGCGCCCTCTCGGCGACGCTTTCGGCAAGCGGGCTTTTGCTTCCCGGCAGCGCTGCGGCGCAGGCGGAAGCGCCGGTCAGGGGCGGGCATCTCGTGCTGGGGCTTGATACGGCCTCAAGCTCGGACAGGCTCGACCCCGCTTTCTACACCGAAGCCTACATGTATACGGTCGGCTTCCAGCTCTTCAACACCGTCGTCGAGCTCGGTCCCGACGGCAAGCTGATCGGCGCGCTCGCCGAAAGCTGGGAACCGGCAACGCCCGATGGCAGCAAGTGGGTCTTCAAGCTGAAGAAGGGCATCCAGTTCCACAATGGCAAGGAATTGACCGCGCAGGACGTCGTCTATTCGCTCAATCATCATCGCGGCGAAAAGAGCAATTCCGGCGGCAAGGGTCAGCTTCTGGCGGTGACCGACATCAGCGCCTCCGACACGCATGAAGTGACCGTGACGCTGAACTCGGGCAATGCCGACTTCCCCGCCGCTCTGGTCGACTATCATCTCGGTATTGGCCCAGATGGCGGCGACTTCGACAAGGGGGTCGGCACCGGCGCCTTCATCCTCGAGGATTTCCAGCCCGGCGTACGTGCGCTGACCAAGCGCAACCCGAACTACTGGGCTTCGGACCGCGCCTTCGTCGATTCCGTTGAAACCATCGCCATGAGCGATGCGACCGCCCGCATGGCGGCGCTTCTGAGCGGTCAGGTGCATATCATCAATCGTGTCGAGCCACGGGCCGTCAGCCGGCTCACCGCCCGTCCGGGTGTGCAGATCCTGCGCTCGCAGGAAAACACCATGTACTGCTTCCCGATGCGCGTCGACACCGCTCCCTACAACAATCTCGACCTGCGGCTGGCGCTGAAATATGCGATCGATCGCGAGGAGTTGCAGAAGAGCCTTCTCGTCGGCACCGGCGCCATCGGCAACGACAATCCGATCGCCTCGTGGAATCCCTATTTCGCCAAGGATATTCCGCAGCGGCCCTACGATCCCGAAAAAGCGACCTTCCACTTCAAGAAGGCGGGCTCGCCGAGCGGCATCCAGCTCAGCGCCTCCGACAACGGCTTCCCCGGCTCGGTCGACGCGGCGCAGCTCTATCAGGCTTCCGCCGCCAAGGCCGGCATCACCATCGATGTCGACCGCGTTCCCTCGGACGGATATTGGGACGAGGTATGGCTGAAGAAGCCGTTCGTTGCCTCCAACTGGTCGGTACGCCCGACGGCCGACGCTATGCTGTCGCTGATCCTGCAGTCCGATGCACCGTGGAACGAGACCGCCTGGCGTGACCAGGCCTTCGACAAGCTGCTGGCGGCGGCGCGTGTCGAGCTGGACGAGACCAAGCGCAAGCAGATCTATCACGACCTGCAGGTGAAGCTGGTGGATGAAGGCGGCGAGATTATTCCGCTCTTCGTCGACAATCTGGCGGCCGCCAGCGACAAGGTCGGCGGCTATGTGCCGGTGCCGGGCGGCGGCGACCTTAGCGGCTACCGCATCGCCGAGCGCGCCTGGCTCAAGGCCTAACATACCCAGCAATAGAATACCCATCGGTCCCCGGATTGCCATCCGGGGGCTCTTTTTTCCAGGTAGGGCCGCTAAACCGTTGCGCTGCGCTGTCATTCACGATAGCGGCCATGCGTGGAATTTTTCGGAACAGACAGATGAACAACCAGCCTCTGGCTGAGGAGATCCAGCTCGAAACGCAGGGAGTGATGCCACCGGCACGCAAGTCGGCCGGCGGTCATCTCTTGCGTCTGCTTATCAAGCGTCTGGCCCTCGGTCTGGTGCTGTTATGGGCGGTCTCGCTTGTCATCTTTGCCGGAACCCAGATCCTCCCCGGCGATGTCGCAACCGCCATGCTCGGCCAGCAGGCAACGCCGGAAGCTGTCGCCAGCATCCGCAAGGAGCTTGGCCTCGAGAAGCCCGCGCCGCAGCGTTATGTCGAATGGTTGGGTGGCGCCGTGCGCGGCGACTTCGGGCGCAGCTACAGCAATCGCCAGGATATCGCCAAGAGTATCGCGCCGCGCCTGAAGAACACGCTTTATCTGGCGGCGATGGCGGCGATCATTGCCGTGCCTTTGTCCATCCTGCTCGGTATCCTCTGCGTGCTTTACGTCGGCACCTGGGTCGACCGGACCATTGGCATCGTCACGCTGAGTGCCATATCGCTGCCGGAATTCTTCGCGGGCTATCTGCTGATCGCCTATTTTTCTGTGAGCCATTTCTGGCTTCCGAGCAGCGCCACGGTTTCCGACGCCATGCCCCTGGGGCAACGCCTCATCACCATGCTGCTTCCCTGCCTGACGCTGGTTCTCGCCGTCGTCGGACACATGATGCGGATGACGCGCGTAGCGCTCCTGAACGTCATGGCGTCTCCCTATATCGAGACGGCGTTCCTGAAAGGGCTGCCCGGCTGGCGCATTGTCTGGAAACATGCGCTGCCGAATGCCGTGTCGCCGATCGTCAATGTTGTGGCGCTCAATCTTGCCTATCTGATCGTCGGCGTGGTCGTTGTCGAGGTGATCTTCGTCTATCCCGGCATGGGCCAGTATCTCGTCGATCATGTCGCCAAGCGCGACGTGCCGGTCGTGCAGGCCGCCGGCCTGATTTTCGCTGCCGTCTATATCCTGCTGAACATTGTCGCCGACATGGTCGCGATCCTTGCCAATCCACGTTTGAGGCATCCGCGATGAGAAATCTGCCGCGTTTGACGCCTCTGGCGGTGATCGGCCTTGCCGGTCTCACTATCTTTCTCATCATGGCGGCACTGGCACCCTGGATCGCGCCGCATCCGGTCTCGCAAGTGGTCGGCGGCGTCTGGGACATGCCGTCCGCCAACGCGTTGCTCGGCACGGACAATATCGGCCGCGATCTTTTTTCGCGCCTGCTCTGGGGCGCGCGCATCACCTTCGTCATCGCCGCCCTTGCGACCCTCCTTGCCTTCGTCATCGGTGTATCGCTCGGCTTCTACGCCGCCGTTCGCCGTGGCATCATCGATCAGGTGCTGTCGCGGCTGAACGATCTGGCGATGGCGATCCCGACGCTGATCCTGGCGCTGGTCGTGCTCGCCGTTCTGCCGAAAACCATGATCGTGCTGGTCCTCGTCATGGCTGCGCTTGATGCAACGAGGGTCTTCCGCGTCAGCCGGGCTCTGGCCAGTGATCTGGTCACCCTGGACTATGTCGAGGTGGCGCGGCTTCGCGGCGAGGGCTGGGGCTGGATCATTTTCCGGGAAATCCTGCCGAACGCTTTGTCGCCACTGCTCGCCGAATTCGGCCTGCGCTTCGCCTTCGCCATTCTCTTCCTGTCGACGCTCTCCTTCCTCGGCCTCGGCGTCCAGCCGCCGATTGCCGACTGGGGCAGCCTAGTGAAGGAGAACAAGGATGGGCTGGTCTTCGGTGTCTTTGCCGCCCTCATTCCCGGCGCTGCGATCGCCATCCTCGTCATCTGTGTCAATCTCGTCGTGGACTGGATGCTCCAGAAGACCACCAGCCTGAAAGGCGTTCGCCGCCATGGCTGAGACCTTGCTCAAAGTTACTGATCTGGAGATCAAAGCCGGCGATCAGATCATCGTCGACAAGGTGTCGTTCACACTGGAAAAAGGCCGTGTTCTCGGCCTGATCGGTGAATCCGGGGCAGGGAAATCCACGATCGGCCTTGCCTCGCTCGGCTACAGCCGCGACGGCCTGCGCATTACCGGCGGTCGTGCGGACCTGAATGGCACAGATATCTTGGTTCTGCGCGGTCGCGATTCCAGGCGTCTGCGCGGCGCGGCGGTCACTTATGTCGCCCAGTCGGCCGCGGCAGCCTTCAATCCCGCCTATCCGCTGATCGAGCAGGTGATCGAAGCCACGCTCTGGCACGGTCTCATGAACCGCAGCGACGCCATCGCGCGGGCAAAGGAGCTTTTTGCTCTGCTCGGCCTGCCCGATCCGCAGAATTTCGGCGACCGCTATCCGCATCAGGCGTCTGGCGGCCAGTTGCAGCGTGCGATGACGGCGATGGCGCTCTGCCCGCATCCTGAGCTGATCGTCTTCGACGAGCCGACGACCGCGCTCGACGTGACCACCCAGATCGAAGTCCTCGCCGCCATCAAGCAGGCGATCGAGAAGACCGGGACCTCCGCGCTCTATATCTCGCATGATCTTGCCGTGGTGGCCCAGGTGGCCGACGAAATCCTGGTGCTGCGCCATGGGCGGATGGTCGAGCAGGGGCCGGTCGATCGCATCTTCAATGCGCCGCAGGAAGACTATACGAAACAGCTGGTGGCCATGCGTCAGTCCGAAAAGCCGGTAAAACCGGTGGCGGATGCAGAGGCTCTACTCAGTATCAAGAATATAGAGGCGGGATATACGCCCGGCACAACAGTGCTCAAGGGCATCAGCCTGGACATCGGTCGCGGCGAAACGCTGGCGGTCGTCGGCGAATCCGGCTCGGGAAAGTCGACGCTGGCGCGTGTCGTCACCGGCCTGCTGCCGGCCTCCAAGGGTAGCCTGCGCTTCGATGGGCAGGATTTGCCGGTAGATCTTGCCTCACGCGGACGCGACATCCTGCGGGATATCCAGATCATCAACCAGATCCCCGATCTCGCGCTCAACCCGCGCCAGACCGTCGAGGCGATCCTCGCCCGCCCGCTTGCCTTCTATTTCGGTCTTGGCGGCGCCGAACTCGACCGGCGCGTGACAGCGCTGCTCGAGCAGGTCGAGCTGGCGCAGACCATGCGCGGGCGCTATCCGTCGGAACTCTCCGGCGGCCAGAAGCAGCGAATCTGCATTGCGCGTGCGCTTGCCGCCGCTCCTAAGTTGATCATTTGCGACGAGCCGACATCGGCGCTCGATCCGCTGGTGGCCGAAGGCATTCTCGGTCTCCTGACGCGGCTACAAAATGAGAGCGGCACATCCTATCTGTTCATCACGCATGATCTCGCCATCGTGCGCGCCATCGCCGATACGGTCGCGGTCATGCTGGACGGCAAAGTGGTGCGCTATGGCCGCAAGGACGATGTGCTGGCGCCGCCCTTCGACCCCTATACGGAAAAGCTGATCGCATCGGTCCCGGAAATGCGCCCCGGCTGGCTGGACGAGGCCATCGCCCGGCGGACGCCGGGAAAAGCTGCTCGCTGAGCCCTGCCGACATTACGAGATAGTAGAAACAAGGAATGACACGATGACAAAGCGCGGACTTATTCTCGATGGCGGCACCGGCCGCGAACTTGAACGGATCGGCGCGCCTTTCCGTCAGCCGGAATGGTCGGCGCTGGCCTTGATGGAAGCTCCAGAATTCGTCCGCAAGGTCCATGACAATTACATCGAGGCCGGCGCCGACGTCATCACCACCAACAGCTACGCCGTGGTGCCGTTCCATATTGGCGATGAGCGTTTCGAGGCCGATGGCGCCATGCTGGCCGCCCGCGCCGGCCGCATCGCCCGCGAAGCGGCTGATGCATCGGCGGATCGCAAGATCCTTGTTGCCGGCTCGCTGCCCCCCGTCTTCGGCTCCTACCAGCCGGATCTCTTCGATCCCAAGCGGGCAGGGCACTATCTCGACACGCTGGTTGGCGGCATGGCGCCTTACGTGGATCTGTGGCTGGCCGAAACCCAGAGCAGCCTGGCCGAGGCGCGCGCCGCCCGTGAGGCGACGCTCTCGACCGGCAAACCCCTCTGGGTCTCCTTCACCTTGCGTGACGATCTCGCTCCCTCGGACATGCCGGAGCCGCTGCTGCGCTCGAACGAGACCGTCAAGGCCGCCGCCGAACTCGTCGCTTCCTTCGGCGGCGCGGCCATGCTGTTTAATTGCAGCATGCCGGAAGTCATGGAAGCGGCGATCGAAACGGCGCGCGAAACTTTCGCCGCCCTGGGTGCCGATATTCAGGTTGGCGTCTACGCCAATGCCTTCCCGTCGCAGCAGGACGACGAAGAGGCCAACGCGACGCTCACCGAAATCCGCAACGATCTCGATCCTGACAGCTACGGCCAGTGGGCCGGGCGCTGGGCCGCCTCCGGCGCCAGCATCATCGGCGGCTGCTGCGGTATCGGCGTGGATCATATCCACGCACTATCGGGCCGCTATCGCTGCATCTGAAATTTTCTATGTGGGTGCGATGAGGCAAGGCCGGTCTGACCGGCCTTGCCTTAAAGCGCGCCGCTTCTGTTGAGCGAGATCGCGTAGACGCTCGTCGTCGCGGTGATGAAGAGCTTGTGCTTGCCGCGTCCGCCGAAGCACAGGTTGGATACAGTCTCGGGAACCAGCAGTTTGCCCATGAGATGGCCGTCCGGTGCGATGCAATGGACGCCGTCGCGCGCGGAGGACCAGAGATTGCCGTCGCTGTCCAGCCGCATACCGTCGGCGCAGCCCGGCGAGATGACATGAAAGACTTCGCCGCCGGTCAGCCGCCAGTTTTCGCCGACATTGAAGACGCGGATATGCTGCGGATCGTTGCTGTGCATGCGGCCGGTATCGGCGACATAGAGCTTCTTCTCGTCCGGGCTGAAGGCAAGTCCGTTCGGGCAATTGAAGTCGGTGAGCACGGCTGATATCGAACCTGAGGTATCGACGCGATAGACGTTGCAGGGCGATTCCTGCTCGCTTTTATGGCCTTCGTAGTCCGTAGCGATGCCGTAATGCGGGTCGGTGAACCAGATGGCGCCATCCGAGGCAACGATGACATCATTGGGCGAATTCAGCCGCTTGCCCTGATAGCTGTCGGCGATCACCGTGATCGAGCCGTCATATTCCGTTCGGGTCACGCGCCGTCCGCCATGTTCACAGCTTACAAGGCGGCCCTGCCGGTCGCGCGTGTGGCCGTTGGAGAAGTTCGACGGTTCGCGAAAGATGCTGGTGCCGAGGCCTGGGATCCAGCGCATGATGCGGTTGTTGGGGATGTCGGAAAACAGCAGGCAGTTCTGATCGCCGAACCAGACGGGTCCCTCGACCCAGTCAAAGCCGGTGGCAATCTGCTTTACGGGAGCGTTGCCGAGGACGAATCGACCGAAAGCCGGGTCCACGATTTCGAAGAACGACATTTTGACATTACCTCCCATAATGTTGCATTCTGTTATCGATAACATAATCGGATGCGTCCGCAAGCGGGAGGATAATGCATGAGCCATATTGTGGCGTCGAGCGTCTTGAGCGACGAGGGAGTGATCACGCTGCTGACGGCGGCGATCGGCGAGGCGACCGCGATGGGGCAGCCGCAATGCATCGTCATTGTCGATGCGAGCGGCGTGACGCTGACCTCTTTCCGCATGCGCGGATCACGTTTCCTATCGCTCAAAAGCGCGCTCGCCAAGGCACGCACGGCGGCATCGATCGGTGCGCCGAGCCATTCCGTTCCCGAGCACGCCAAGCTCCTGCTGGCGGCTGCCACCCAAGGCGAGGCGACTGGGCTGAGGGGCTGGCTTCCCATCCGCATTGCCGGTGTGCTTGTCGGCGGGATCGGCGTCGGATCCGGCTCGGGAGAGCAGGATGAGGCGGTTGCCCTTGTCGCACTGAAAGCAATCGGCGCGGATCTGGGCTGAAAACCTGGCTATTCACGAACAGGGCCTGCCGGCAGATCGTCCTTGCGGGCAGGCCTTGTTCATTTGATGAGCTGCGTCAGGCGAAGACGATCTGCGCCTTCATCGCCCGGCTGCGATCCGAGGCGATTTCGAAGGCGCTGATCGCGTCATTCAGCGGTACGGAATGGGTGATCAATGGCTTTACATCGATCAGGCCCTTGCGCATCAGGTCGACGCCGAATGCGAATTCCTCGTGGAAGCGGAACGAGCCGCGCAGGTCGAGTTCCTTTGCGGTGATGGCTAGCATCGGCAGCGTCATGTCGCCACCGATACCCAGCTGCACGATGATGCCGCGCGGTCGGAGCGCGGCGATGCCGCCGATGAGGGCAGGGGCAGCGCCTGAGCATTCATAGAGGACGTCGAATGTGCCCTTGTCGGCCGAATAGGCAGCGAGCGCCTCTGGGTCTTCCTTCGTATTGATGACCCTGTCGGCGCCGGCCTGTTTTGCAAGGGAAAGTGTGAAATCCGACAGATCGGTCGCGACGATTTCCACGGCACCGGCGCGGCGTGCGGCGAGGATTGACAATACGCCGATCGGTCCGCAGCCGGTTACGAGGACGCGCTTGCCGAGCAACTCGCCGGCGCGCTTCGTCGCGTGCAGGGTGACGGCCAGCGGTTCGGCCATCGCGGCTTCGCCAGCAGTCAATCCGTCGGCGGGAACGCATTGGATGGCATCGGCAACCAGGGTTTCGCGGAATGCGCCCTGAATATGCGGAAAGGGCATGGCGCTGCCATAAAAGCGCATGTTCAGGCACTGATTGTGCAGGCCCTGCTGGCAATAGCGGCAGGTCCGGCAGGGACGCGACGGGGAAACGGCGACGAGCTGGCCGATCTCGAGCCCCTCGACGCCGGGGCCGAGGGCCGTAACCGTTGCGCTGACTTCGTGGCCGAGGATCATCGGCTGCTTCAGGCGGACGGCGCCGAAGCCGCCGTGATTGTAATAGTGCAGATCGCTGCCGCAGACCCCGCCGGTGGCGAGCTTCAGCTTGACCTCTCCCGCACCCGGCTCTTCCTCCGGATAGTCCTCGATCCGCAAGTCCTTGGCGGCGTGAGCGACGATGGCTTTCATGTCTTTCTCCTTAGAGCAAATCCAGGAAAAGTGCGCAGCGGTTTTCCGTCCGGATTTGCGTAAAAACAATAAATTAGAGCGTATCAGCAGTTCTGTTAAACGCTGATACGCTCTAAAGAACGGGTGTCAGCAACGGCTGGCCGGCAAAGTGGGCGGCGAGATTGTCGCGGACGAGCTGTCCCATGGCCTTGCGGGTCTCGATAGTACCCGAGGCGTGGTGGGGCTGCAAAAGAACATTGTCCAGGGCCAGAAAGCGCTCGTTGAGTTTCGGCTCGCCTTCGAAGACGTCGAGCGCCGCCGAGCCGAGCTTACGGGTTTCCAGCGCATCCAGCAGCGCGTCCTCATCGATGTTGGAGGCGCGCGATATGTTGATCAGCATGCCTTCCGGGCCGAGCGCTTCGATCACCTCTTTTCCGACGATATGACGAGTCGCGGCCGAGGCCGCCAGCGTCACGAACAGGAAATCGGATTGCTTCGCCAGCTTCACCGGATCGGCCACGAACTCCATATCGGTTGCGTAGCTCTTTGCCTCGACATCGGAATAGCCGATCTTCATGTCGAAGCCCTTCAGGCGCTTGGCGACCTCGAAGCCGATGCGGCCAAGGCCGAGCACGCCGGCGCGGCGTCCCCAGACGCGGCGCTTCAGCGGATAAAGGCCCTTCTGCGCCCAGCTTCCGTCACGCACCCATGTTTCGGCACCGAGCATGCCGCGCGACTGGCAGAGCATCATGGCGATACCCAGATCTGCGACATCATTTGTGAGTACGTCGGGCGTGTTCGTCACGCGGATGCCCCGTTCGCGGCAAGCCTGGAGATCGACCGCATCGAAGCCGACGCCGTAAACCGAGATCACTTCGAGCTTGGGGCAGGCCTCGATCATGGCGCGATTGGCCCCGAGTTCGCCGCGCGTGGCGATCGCCTTTATCGAGGGGCCAACGTCCGCCAGAAGAGCCGTCTTGTCCTCGGATTCGAAATAACGATGAACGCGAAACGCCGCGTCCAGAGGCTCCTGATCCCATTGCGGATAGGGTCCGATCTGAAGAATTATCGGCTTGTCCATCTTTTTGCATCCTCCCTTGACATCGAATGTTATCGATAACATAAACAAGGGCAACAGCATTTGTCGAGATAAAAAACGGAGGAAACGATGTCTCTTGGCCTCTTCGATCTGAAAGGGCGGCGCGCTCTTGTAACGGGTTCGTCCCAGGGCATCGGGCTTGCGCTTGCCAAGGGATTGGCCGCAGCGGGCGCGGAATTGGTGCTTAACGGCCGCGATGCTGAAAAGCTCGCGAGGACCGCGGCGTTGTTCGACGGCAAGGTTCACACGCTGCCTTTCGACGCGACCGATCACGAAGCTGCCCGCAATGCTGTCGACGCCTTCGAAGCCGGGACCGGCGCCATCGATATTCTCGTCAACAATGCCGGAATGCAGTTCCGCTCACCGCTGGAAGAATTTCCCGCCGACGCATTCGAGCGGCTGCTTCGCACCAACATATCGAGCGTCTTCAACGTCGGTCAGGCCGCCGCCCGCCATATGATCAAGCGCGGCGCCGGCAAGATCATCAACATCGCCAGCGTTCAGACTGCACTGGCACGCCCCTCGATTGCTCCTTACACCGCGACCAAGGGTGCCGTCGGCAATCTCACCAAGGGCATGGCGACGGATTGGGCCAAGTACGGGCTGCAATGCAATGCCATCGCGCCGGGCTATTTCGATACGCCGCTGAATGCCGCTCTCGTTGCCGATGCCGATTTCTCCGCCTGGCTTGAGAAGCGCACCCCGGCCGGACGCTGGGGACGTGTCGAGGAACTGGTCGGCGCCTGCATCTTCCTGGCCTCCGATGCATCCTCCTTCGTCAACGGGCATGTGCTTTACGTCGACGGCGGGATCACGGCGTCGCTTTAAAAAGATGCAGCATGCCGTGGCGGTTTCGGCTGCGGCAAACTCCTGGTCGGGGCGATGAGGACGCGCAGGCCATGAGAACGAATATGGATCACCGTTCGTAACGGGCGCCGCGATTGATGTCGCGGCATTGGAGGAGGAACAGCCATGAGCAACAAGGTGGCGCTGATCGGCGCGGGCGCAATGGGCGGAGCCATCGGCACGCGCCTCGCCGAGACCGGCAACAACCTGACGGTCTTCGACCTCGACAAGGAGAAGGTCGCGGCGCTGACGGCCAAGGGCGCGAGCGCTGCGCCCAGCGCGGCGCAGGCGGCTGCCGTATCCGACTATGTCATTCTCAGCCTGAACTCTCCGAACATCGTGCGGGCTGCCGTGTTCGGCGCCGGCGGTGTCGCGGAAGGCGCCAGACCCGGCACCTTGATTATCGACATGTCCTCCATCGATCCCGACGCCACCAAGGCACTCGCCGCAGAGGCGGCGGCAAAGGGTCTGCGCTGGGTGGATAGCCCTCTTTCTGGCGGCGCTCCGAAGGCGTTGATCGGCCAGCTGACACTGATGGCCGGCGGCAGCGAGCGGGACGTTGCCGACGCGCATCAGGTGCTGAAGCATGTCGCTTCGAACTACACCCATATGGGACCATCGGGCGCCGGTCAGACCACGAAGCTGATCAATCAGGTGCTCTGCGCGCTGAATTTCCTTGCCGTTGCGGAGGCGACGCAGCTGGCGCTCGACGCCGGCGTCGATGCCGCCAAGATCCCGCAGGCCCTCAAGGGCGGGCGGGCCGACAGTGCCCTTCTGCAGGAATATATGCCGCGTTACGTGGCCAAGGATTATCGCCGCACTGGCCGGATCGACAACATGGTCAAGGATCTGAACGGCGCGCAGGATCTTGCCCGGCGCACGAACACCGCCATGCCGCTGACCGCCGTCTGCGCCGAAGTTCACCGCATGCTGACCGCCGCCGGCCTCGGCGGCGAGGATCAGGCGGCGCTGATGGAATTCTTCAAGGGACCGAACAAGGAGATCGCCGAATGATTACCCGATACGCACTATTTGAAGGCAAGGTCAGGGATGGCGAGACGGAAGCGTTCCGCGCGGCGGTCATGGAGACCATTCTGCCGAAATGGAAGCAGTTTCCCGGCGCTCTCGACGTTCGCGTATCCTTCGCGGAAGGCCGCGACGAGGGCGCTCCGGAATATCCGATGATCCTCGCCATCAATTATCCCGATACGGCCGCGGTCGAGGCCGCTCTTGCAAGTCCGGCTCGGGCCGAGGCGCGTGCGGCAACGGAGGCAGTGCTCTCGCGGTTCTTCGAGGGCCGCATCCACCATCACGTAACGGTTGCCAATGAATTCGTGTTGTAAGCCTCATGCCGCGACGTCTGTCTGATGGGGGGCGAACCTCGTCTTCTCGTCTTAGGATAAGCAAAGGGCATGCACTTGCCATTTAGAGGCGATGCATATTACTCTCGTGGTAACGATAACATGGGCTGTCGATGAGCAATATCCGCAAGCCGCCGACCATGGCTGACATTGCCCGTGTCATGGGAGTTTCGCCCATGACCGTGTCGCGCGCATTCAAGGCGGACAGTCTGGTCAGCACGGAGACCAGGGAGGCCATTCTCAAGGCCGCCGAGGATCTGGGCTATGTCTTCGACAGCACGGCGTCCAATTTCCGCTCGCAAAAGTCGGATTTCGTCGCCGTCACCATTCCATCCATCAACAATGCCAATTTCGCCGATACCGTCGGTGGCCTTGCCGATACGCTCGCCGCGCGCAACATGCAGATCCTACTGGGTTACACCAATTACGACATGCAGGAGGAGGAGCGGCTCATCGAGCAGCTTTTGCGCCGCAAGCCGCAGGCAATCGTCGTGACCGGCGGCAAGCATACGCCGCGCGCGCGCCGCCTGCTGGAGACGGTCAATATCCCGGTGATCGAGACCTGGGACATTCCGACCGAGCCGATCGGGCATTATGTAGGCTTTTCCAATGCCGGCGCCGTTCGCCAGATGGTGGATCACTTCGTCGGCGCCGGCCATCGCCGCATTGCCTTCATCGGCGGCGATGTCGGACGCGATACGCGCGGCAGCGAGCGCCGGGCCGGCTTCATTGCCGCAATGGAGGCGCACGGGCTCGATGCATCCCGCCTGATCGCCGCCGGAGTGCCGCCCATTTCGATGCGCGAAGGCGCCAATGCTATGGCAAGGCTGATCGAAATCCATCCGGATACGCAGGCAGTGGTCTGTGTATCGGATCTCGCAGCCTATGGCGCGCTGACAGAATGTCGCCGGCTGAACGTTCCCGTGCCGGAGCGTTTTGCGATTGGCGGCTTCGGCAATTATGAAATCGGCGAGGTCTGCGTGCCTACACTGACGACGATCAACGCTTTCGCGCGTGAGATCGGCGAAAAGACCGCCCGGCTGATCCTCGATATCCTGGATGACGGACTGCCGGTTGAGGATGTCAGAATTACCCCCGAACTGATCGTACGCGACAGCAGCCGCTAGATTTTACCCGTCGGCTAAATGCAAAACGCGGCCCGAAGGCCGCGCCGTTGTTATATTCGAGACGGGATCATTTGCCCCAGATTTTCTGGTATTGATCCTTGTATCCATTGCCGGGATCGAAGGTGTTCTTCGGGCCTCCGTCCGTTTCGACATTGTCCGCCGTCACCACATGCAAGGGCGACAGGTAGCCGGACCATTTCTCTCCCGAAAAAGCCCGGTTGAGCTCGTCAACCAGCTGCCAGCCTTGCAGGTTCAGGGGCTCGGCAACCGTCACCTTCTGATATTGGCCGGCGCGGATGCGTGCATAGGCGGATTCCGAACCGTCACCGGCGGCCACGTTGATCGGCGCGTCCGTGCCGCCCTTGCCGGCGGATGCAAGCGACGGTCCCATGAAGTCGAAATAGAGGTCGTTGATAGCCAGCGAATGGGTCCAGCTATCGCCGTACTTCTGCAGCAGGGAAGTGGTGAGCTGCGGCATGCGCTGCGAGGTCTCGGCAATCGGCGTATCGACATATTCCAGCACCTTGCCGCCAAGACGCTCGATCTCGGCCTTCATCTTGTCGGCCTTGGCGATGGCGATCGCATAGGTCGAGTCGGTGAAGATGATGACCCCGGGCTTGCCCTTGGCGTCGACAAAGGCCCAGTCGGCGGCGGCCGTCGACACTTCCATCGCATCGGTGCTGACATTGGCGAACAGCCCGCTCTTTTCATCCGGTCCAATGACGGGTCCTGCATGCCAGGCAACCAGCGGGATTTTTGCGGCCTGTGCCTGCTCCAGCGCTGGCGCCTGTTCGATCGCGTCGAAACCGTCGATGATGATACCGTCCGGCTTCAAGGCCATGGCCTGACCGAAGGCCGCGGTTCGTCCCCCGATCGAGCCCGCGCCATCCAGAACCTTAACCTGCCAGCCAATTGCCTCGGCCGCTTCCTCGACCCCATTGCTGACGCCAAGGATGCCGCCGTTCTTCAGGTCGCCGGCTAGCACGACGATGGTCTTGCCGGGTTGCGCCTTCGGACCGGTAGTGGGGCCGTCCCATTTGGTGACCGGCGAGGCGTATTTATCGACGACGGCCTTCGCGTCAGTGAGTGGATCCGCATAGGCGTGGTTCGCGCATAGCATCAACAGGCCTGTGGTTGCCTGCAGGAAATATCTGCGTTTCATTGTCTGTCTCCTCCCTTTGGTAATTAAAACAATATGATCTTCGCTATTCGGCTGCCTTAGTGGGCAGCTGCGGCTTTTGCGCCGGTGCCATTCGGCCGGCGAGGCTGCGTCGGCGCTGGGCATAGCCCGCGATACCGATGGCGACGAGCAAGGTCACGCCGTTGAACAACGGTTCCACATAGAAGGAGCCGCCGATCTGCTGGATGCCGGCAATGCCGACAGCCAGAATGATGACGCCGATCATGGTTCCCCAGACATTGACGCGGCCGGGCTTGATGGTGGTGGAGCCGAGGAAGGCTCCGACGAGTGCCGGCAGAAGATATTCCAGCCCGACGCTGGCCTGACCGATCCTGAGCTTCGAAGCCAGCAAGACGCCGGCCACGGCGGCAAGCGTGCCCGAGGTGACGAAGGCGCCGATGACGAAGCGGCGGACCGGGATGCCGTTCAAAGCAGCAGCCTTCGGATTGGCGCCGATGGCATAGACGTAGCGGCCGATCGGCGTGTATTCGAGTATGATCCACATCACGAAAGCCAGGACCAAGACGTAGAGCCCAGTGATCGGCAGCCCGAAGATCATGGTTCCGTTGAGCGCATAGAAGCCCTGCGGCAGCATGCCGACCACCTGCCGTCCGCCCGTGTGCCAAAGGGCGATGGCGTAAAGCACAGTGCCGGTGCCGAGTGTCGCGATGAAGCTGTCGATCTTGGCGATCTCGACCAGCAGCCCGTTGAGAAAGCCGGTCAACGCTCCGAGCGCGAGTACGATCAGGACGGCGACCGGCCACGGCAGGCCGAACATGGTCTGCAGGCTAATCGCCAGCACATGCCAGAGCACGATGCCGTAGCCGATCGTCAGGTCGATACGCCCAGCCGCCATCGGGATCATCGCGGCGAGCGACAGGATGGCGATGATGGTCTTGTCCGAGATGATCGAACGCAGATTGAGCAGTGTCGGAAAGGTCTGCGGCAGCAGGATGGAAAATAAGAGGATCAGGAAGGCGGTCAGGATGACGAGGCCGTAGACCGGCAGCAGCCGCTGGATTTTCTGGCCGAAACTCATTCCCGCTAGTTCGGCCCGGGTGGGTTCGAGCGCGTTGGATTCGATCGATTGCATGGGGGTTCCTCTCCGATTTAGGCGGCTTCGGATGCAGATGCGGCGGCAATGACCGCCGGTGTTGTCAGCTCCGCGCCGCTCAGTTCCCGCACGATTTGGCCGCGTGAAAACACCAGGGCGCGATGGCAGATATGGGCGATTTCCTCGAAATCGGTGGAGACTACGAGCACGGCGAGCCCATCCTCCACGGCCTCGGCGATCAGCTTGTAGATGTCCGCCTTGGCGCCGACATCGACGCCGGCGGTCGGGTCCTCGGCGATCAGCAACTTGCGGCCCGTGGCAAGCCAGCGGCCCACTACGACTTTTTGCTGATTGCCGCCGGACAAGGCTTCGATCGCAAGCGCCTGATCATTGGGCCTGAGGCCGACCCGACTGCCGAGCGAATAGGCCATTTCGGCTTCGCGTTGCGGCGGCAGGAAGGACAGCATGTTCCGCCCGGACGCACCGGGATTGAGGAAGGTGTTTTCCCTGAGGCTGAGCGACATGGCGACCGACTCCTCCGTCCGGTCCCTTGCGATCAGGCCAATGCCTGCGGCCATGGCGGCGACGGGGCTGGAAAGATCGGGCTCCGCACCGTTCAGCCGGACGGTTCCGCTCGATGGCTCGCAACCGAACAGCGCGCGTCCGATCAACTCCTGGCCGGCTCCTCGGAGCCCAACGAGGCCGAGTAGCTCTCCTTGCCGGATGTCGAAGGACACCGGACCTGCGCCACGGCAGGCGAGATCCTTGACGGCGACGATGGCGGGGCCGGCGGTTCGTTCCGCCTTGACGAAGAGCTGGTCGGCCTTGCGCCCGACGATCATGCGGATCAGTTCGTCTGGCGTGGTGTCGGAGACCGGCTTTTGTCCGACAAGCTGCCCGTCGCGCAGTACGGCGACGCGGTCGGCGATCCTGAAGATCTCATCCAGCCGGTGCGACACATAGATCATCGCAACGCCACGCTCCTTGAGCGGGCGGATGGCGGCAAACAGCTTCTCAACCTCATCGGCGGGCAGACTTGCCGTTGGTTCGTCAAGAACGAGAACGTCTGCTTCGACGGCGAGCGCGCGGGCGATCGCCACCAGGGATTTTTCGGTTCGCGTCAGTTCCTGGACCCGCGTCGACGGATCGAAATCGCATCCGACGAGCTTCAGGGCCCCCGCCGTGCGGCGTTCGGTCGCCCGCCAGTCGATCAACTTGCCGCGCAGCGAATAGCCCTGCGCCAGACCGACATTTTCGCCCACGGTCATCCACTCGATCAGCCCGAGATCCTGATGGATGAAGGCGACCGGTTGGCGCTGATTGGGCTTCGGCGGGCGATGTTGATATGGCTTGCCGCGAAACAGGATCTGTCCGCCATCGGGCTTGTAGATGCCTGCGAGCGTCTTGATGAGGGTGGATTTGCCCGCGCCGTTCTCGCCGAGAAGCGCCAGGATTTCTCCAGGCTTCAGGTCGAGCGAGACGTTGGACAGGGCGCGCGTCCCACCAAATTCCTTGGTGATGTCGCAAAACTCGAGCAGCTTTCCGTCGTCCATCCCGCTCCTCCCAAAGCTTCGATGAGAGGAGGCTATGTTATCGATAACATTCCGTCAAGAGGCTCTCGATTGACAATGCGGTTTCATCGACGGGATGGCATCGACCTCGCCGCCGTGCCGATCGTCCGCCGTTCTTTTTTGCGTATATGGGCTATAGAATTCGTATATCGGATAAATATGACCCGCCGGGAGATATACTTTCAACTTAAAGCAATGGCGTGGCTTAAATAGATAATTCTTACATATTATGAATTAAAATATGGGAATACCATTGAATTTCGGCGAGCCTGGTAAGACGTGACCGGAGAATAATCGGGGCTATCGGCTAAATTGCCTGAGTGATTTTTGGGAACTTTCGCCCCATTGTGGTCAATACTTTCGTGGATTGGATGATGTTTAAATCGATCGTGCATTCACACTGTCTATGGTTTAGTACTATTTATTGGGGAACCGCGATCTGCGGTCTGCCTTTTTGTCGTTTGGTGGCCCTTCGGGTCCGCTCACAGGAATCGGCCGTTCAGGAGCTTTGATGAGGTACGCTACTCAATCCGTTTTCAAGATTGTGAAAGCCGATGCCGATGAAATGTCGGAGCACTATGCCAGGACCTTGTCGCCCGCAAAGGTGGAGCCCCTTCGGCAGCATTCGCTGATCTCGGTGGAGGATCGTCATTTTTCTGTCGGACGCTTCAGCGTCTGGAACGGACGATGCCAATCCGGAATGCAGGTGACGCTTTCGCAGGCGCCGGATGCCTATGCCCTCTACTTGCCATCCTCCGGGGTAATGGAGATAGACGCGGGCAGCAAACGGCTCATTTCGAAGCCGACCACCGCTCTTCTCGGTGACATGTCACGCTTTGAGAGGCTGACGCTCCACGAGGGACGCGGCCATATGGGCGTGGCCTTCGAAAAGTCCGCAATGATCCAGCAATTGAGCGAATTGCTGGATGCCCCCGTCATCGGCGGCATCGATTTTGCCGACACGATCGACCTGGCAACGGCAAAAGGAGCGCGGGTAGCGGCGCTCAGCCATCTGGTCTGGAGCTGTCTGAACGTCGAGGAGGCGGACCGACCCTCGTCAGCATTCGTCGAGCGCCTTTTGCAGGCGATGATGATCGCGCTGCTGGAAACAGTCCCCAACAATTACTCGGCGCGGCTGACGAAGCCAATCTCCCCGGCAATCCCGAAGCGCCTAAAGAGGGCGATCGAATATATGCACAGCAATATTTCGTCGCCGATGGGTGTCGCCGATATCGCCCGGGAAGCCGGTACAAGCGTGCGCGCATTGCAGGCTGCCTTCCAGCAGTTCAAGGATACCACGCCGCTGAATTACCTTCGGACGATCCGCCTGGAAGGTGCTCGTAAAACCCTGACGGATCCGGCTATCTCCCTGTCGGTTGCCGAAGTTGCTCGGAACTGGGGATTTTCTCATATGGGGCGGTTCGCTGCGCTCTATCACCAGTCTTTTGGTGAAATGCCGTCGAGCACGGCAAAGATGGGAAGAGGCGGTTGTCAGTAACGGACTGCGAGCAGCGCTCCTCAAGCGATGCGATCTGGATCCGAACTTCGGGTCGAACTCCGAGGACAGTATTCAACAAACGCAGATTTTATACCGAACACGCAGGAAAGAGGGCCAAGCGCAATTGCGGTTACATGATTGCATTGAAGTTTGCCGCGTGGTGCCCACTCTATGCTGTGGTTGGTGGCTACTGCTCCCAACGACAGCGTCACCCGCCCGTCGACACCCCAACTTCGATGGGCGGGATTCGTTTATGAGACTGTCGTCTCTTGTATTCAGTGCTTGTTGATGGTTCGCAAAGCCGAATTCTTCCACGTTTCATGAGTCCGGCGAGCACTCCGCCGTGCCCCTGCACCGCACGCTATGGGGAGAAGATCGAGCGGTCGCCGCGCAATTCGCTTTATCCATATCGCGTTATTTACATCCTGAACGCGAGTACAAAATCGTGATCCTGGAACGGCGGAGCGCCGTCTTAAATAATTCTTAGCCATATCGCATCTGATTACCCAGCTATTCCAGCGAGTTATTGTTCTGGCTGCAATTTCATAAAGGTATTTCCGATGCGACTTACGATTAAAGCTACTCTTCTTAGTCTGTTTGGAGTTCTTGCCACAATTTCTGTTGTGCAGGGTTTGGTTTCTGTGAGCAGATTGTCCCTGATCAGCGACGCAACCCGTTCGATCGCCGATAATACGGTCCCATCCGTGCTGGTGCTCGGCCAGCTGAATGCGGATTACGGAGATTTGCGTGTCGAACATGAGGGCTATCTGCTCACACGCGGCGATGCCCAACAGCCCATTCTTGCGGAGATGACGGAGACGCGGGCGCAAATTGCCAAGGACTTGCAGGTTTATTCGCCCATGATTGCGAGCGACAAAGAGCGCAGCATCTATCAGAAGTTCCTGGATGCGGATACCGAGTATCAGCGGATTTGGGAGCGTGCCAAGGCCCTGAAGGACGGCGGGAACGATAGCGAGGCCACTGTCCTCCTGCTGGGCGATGGCAAGAGGGCGTATGATAAGGCCGGCAACATAATCCAGGAGGACGTGGATCAGAATGTCGCCGACAACAAGGTTAGCCTGGATGCGACGAATGCTGCTGTCGCATCGAGCTTGAGCGCTGCCTATCTCGCCCTTTGCATTGCCATTGTCGGCGCGGTCGGTGCCATGATCCTGACATTGCGGCGCGTCATTTCTCCCCTCGGCCGGATCACCGGCTACATGAACCGGCTTAGCAACGGCAATACGGCGGACGCCGTACCGGATCGTGACCGACTGGACGAGATCGGCGAGATGGCCGGTGCCATCGAGGTATTCCGTCAGGCCGCAATTGAAAACAGGCGGCTCGAAGAAGAGGCAGAGACAAACCGTCGTCTTGCGGAACAAGATCGGATTTCCGCTCAGGAAATGGCGGAAGCGGATGCCGCCGAACGGCTCAAAGTTGCAACCTCCGGTCTTGCCGCGGGGCTGAAGCGGTTGGCGGCTGGCGACCTTGCCTTTCAGCTTACCGATGCGTTTGCGGCCGATTTCGAGGCGTTGAGGCATGACTTCAATGCGTCGGTTCGGCAGTTGAACGAAACACTCACGGCTATTTCGCAGACGACGGCAACGATCGACGGCAATTCGCTCGAGATCAGCCAGGGAGCGAGCGATCTGTCCAGACGCACGGAACAGCAGGCCGCCTCTCTCGAGGAAACGGCGGCAGCACTTGATCAGATCACCAACAATGTCAGTAACTCCGCCCATCGGGCCGATGAGGCGCGCGCCGTCGCCAACGAAGCCAATGTCAGCGCGAAGCGGTCCGGAGAGGTAGTGGCGAACGCCGTCGACGCCATGAGCCGCATTGAGCAATCCTCAAACCAGATCTCCAACATCATCGGCGTCATCGACGAAATTGCCTTCCAGACCAATCTCCTGGCGCTCAATGCCGGCGTCGAAGCAGCTCGAGCCGGCGAGGCGGGCAAGGGCTTTGCGGTTGTGGCCCAGGAAGTGCGTGAACTGGCGCAGCGTTCGGCCCAGGCGGCCAAGGAGATCAAGGCGCTGATCCGTTCGTCCTCGGTCGAGGTTGCCGGCGGCGTTCGTCTCGTCAGCGAGACCGGCGATGCACTCCGGATCATCGAGGCACATGTCGAGACGATTAACCGGCATATGGAAGCGATCGCCATTTCGGCCAAGGAACAATCGATCGGCCTTTCGGAGGTCAATATCGCCGTCAACCAGATGGATCAGGTCACCCAGCAGAACGCGGCAATGGTCGAAGAGACGACCGCCGCCAGCGCCACCCTGGCTTCTGAGGCGGTCAATCTGCGTAGTCTCGTGGCCCAGTTCATGCTGGAGAATGGTACCGCACGCCAGAACCAGGTAGCAGCGCTGCGGGCGGCGGAAAGCCGGTTGGCAGCTCCGGATCGCCCGGTCAAGGCGAGTTACGGAACTGCCCGGCGGTATGGCTGAGGCGCCCCTCGGCGAAAAGCAATGATCCGGCCACTGCCTCCATATCACCCTTTGATATGGAGGCAGTGGCCCCAAAAGTATCCTCAAATGTCAAAAAAGTATCAGTTCTTGGTGCAGGGCGTAGTAGCGGTTCATGACATCCACGCGTAACTTCTGATTATCAGATCGAGCAGCGTCTCTGGGAGGAGGTGCGACGAGACAATGATCGAACGCGAAGGGAGGTGTGCAGGATGAACCCCGATTTGGAAGTGGTCGCCATCGGCAGCGGCGAATCCTTCAAGGCCTGGGAGCATGGCTATCCCTACCGCACCGTCCGCTGGCATTTTCATCCTGAATACGAGATCCATCATGTGGTCGCCACCACCGGGCAATATTTCGTCGGCGATTTCATCGGTGAATTCGAGCCCGGCAATCTGATCCTGACGGGACCGAACCTGCCGCACAACTGGGTCAGCGACGTGCCGCCCGGCACCTGCCTGCCGCTGCGCTGCCGCGTGCTGCAGTTTTCCGAATTCTTCCTGGCGGACGCGACCAAGATCTTTCCGGAGCTTTCCGCCTGCGCCGGCATCCTGGAAATGAGCCGCCGCGGCGCGCTCTTCACGCCCGAGACCGCCGCTGTCGTCGGTCCGATCTTGGGCGATCTGGTTGAGGCGCAGGGTATCCGCCGCATCGAGCTCTTCATGAATGTGCTGAATGCGCTGAGTTCGGCGCAGGGCACCCGGACGCTTGCGAGCGCGCTTTATCATCCCGATCCATCCGGCTTCATGTCGGCGGGCGTCAACAAGGCGCTTTCCTATATCAACACGCATCTGACCGAGCCGTTCAGCGAAAGCGATCTGGCTGAGCTGACCGGGCAAAGCCCGAGCTCGTTCTCCCGCAGCTTCCGCCGGCATACCGGTATGGCGCTGGTGCAATATGTCAATCGCCTGCGCGTCAACTTTGCCTGCCATTTGCTGATGAGCCAGTCGGACATGTCGATCACCGACATCTGCTTTGCGACCGGCTTCAACAATATCTCGAATTTCAACCGCCGTTTTCTGGAGCAGAAGGGCATGGCGCCCTCTCGGTTCAGAGCATTGCTGGCGCAGAACATAGGAGCGGTGGAGGCCGCCTAAAAAGGGGAGGACAGGGAGGAGAAACCAACAATCCGGGCAGGATGAGACGGGCAGCCAGTCAGGTGCCCGAAGGAGAAGTGTTGCCCGAAAATAAGCCTTTGGGCGCCGGCCGCAGAGCCCGCCTTAGGTCAAGCACATGCAAGGCCTCGGGCTCGATTGGCGAGCTTGAGGTTTCATCGAAAACTTTACCAGTAGGGATGGAGATATCTAATGACCAAATTCGCATGGAAACTGACAGGTGCTGCGGTGCTTGCTGCCGGCCTTCTGAGCGGCGCATCTGCCTTCGCGCAATCCGCGAAAGTGACGGACGCGACCGTTGCTTTCCTCATGCCCGACCAGGGCTCGACCCGCTACGAGGAACACGACTATCCGGGCTTCCAGGCCGAGATGAAGAAGCTCTGCGCCGGCTGCAAGGTGATCTATCAGAATGCCAACGGCGACGCTTCGCGTCAGCAGCAGCAATTCAACTCGGTGATCTCTCAGGGTGCAAAGGCGATCGTGCTCGACCCGGTCGATTCCACGGCCGCGGCATCGCTCGTCAAGCTCGCCCAGAGCCAGGGCGTCAAGGTCATCGCCTATGACCGGCCGATCCCCTCGGTCCCCGCCGATTACTATGTGTCCTTCAACAACGAGGAAATCGGCAAGGCGATCGCCAAGTCGCTCGTCGATCATCTGAAATCGAAAGGTGTGAAGGCGGGTGATGGCGGCCTTCTGGAAATCAACGGCTCTCCGACCGATGCGGCCGCCGGCCTCATCAAGAAGGGCATCCATGCCGGTCTTGCCGATGGCGGCTATCCGGTGCTTGCTGAATTCGATACGCCGGATTGGGCGCCACCGAAGGCCCAGCAATGGGCAAGCGGCCAGATCACCCGCTTCGGCAAGAAGATCCTCGGCGTCGTCGCCGCCAATGACGGCACGGGTGGCGCTGCTGTCGCAGCCTTCAAGGCTGCCGGCGTCGACCCGGTTCCGCCGGTGACCGGCAATGATGCGACGATCGCCGGCCTGCAGCTGATCATTGCGGGCGATCAGTACAACACGATCTCCAAGCCCAGCGAGATCGTGGCAGCTGCCGCGGCCAATGTGGCTATCCAGTTGCTGTCGGGGGAAACGCCGAAGGCCGATACAAAGCTCTTCGATACGCCGACGCAGCTCTTCACACCGGCGCTGGTGACGGCGGAAAATCTGAAGGCCGAGATCATTGACAAACAGGTCAACGGCAAGCCGATCCAGACGCCGGAACAACTGTGCGGCGATCGTTACGCCGAAGGCTGCAAGACGCTCGGGATCATCAAGTAACACCCTCCCAAGCCAAAGCCCCGGCCGCCCAGCGCGGCGGCCGGGGACCCCTGGGGAAGCAGGACCAATCAAGGAAAGGCTCGCGACACATGACTGGCGCTAGCGATCAGATAACCCCGACCGGCGAGCTCATTCTCAGCCTCAAGGGCATCTCCAAACATTTCGGTGCGGTCTCCGCGCTCACCGATATCGACCTCGACGTCCATGCGGGCGAAGTCGTTGCCCTGGTCGGCGACAACGGCGCCGGCAAGTCGACGCTCGTCAAGGTTCTGGCCGGCGTGCACCAGCCGAGTGCGGGCACGATCACCTTCGGCGGCAAGACGGTCTCGCTCGACGATCCGAGTGCCGCCCTCTCCCTCGGGATTGCGACCGTGTTTCAGGATCTGGCGCTCTGCGAGAACCTCGATGTCGTCGCTAATATCTTTCTCGGCCGCGAGCTTGCGCCGATGCGGCTTGACGAAACGGCGATGGAGGTGCGGGCCTGGACGCTGTTGAACGAGCTTTCGGCCCGCATTCCAAGCGTACGCATTCCGATCGCCTCGCTTTCGGGCGGACAGCGCCAGACGGTGGCGATTGCGCGATCACTGCTTCTGGAGCCGAAAATCATCCTGCTCGACGAGCCGACGGCCGCACTCGGCGTCGCCCAGACGGCGGAGGTGCTGAACCTCATCGAGCGGGTACGTGATCGTGGCCTTGGCGTCGTGATGATCAGCCATAACATGGAGGATGTTCGCGCCGTTGCCGATCGTATCGTCGTGCTTCGGCTCGGGCGCAACAACGGCGTCTTCTATCCCGACACATCGAACCAGGAACTGGTCAGCGCCATTACCGGCGCCACGGAGAATGCCGTTTCGCGTCGCGCCACACGCCGCCAGGCGCAACAGGATATCAGCCAGGAGGGTCAGATATGACCGGCAATGCAAAACAGACCGCGACGCTGCTCGACCGCAGCGACGTCCGCGTCAATCACGATGCCGGGCTGGTGGCAACGATCCGTTCGTCGATCGACAAGGTACGCTCCGGTGATCTCGGATCGCTGCCGGTTGTCGTTGGTCTCGTCATCATCTGGACGGTCTTCGGAACGCTCAATCCGACATTCCTGTCCAGCAGCAACCTCGCCAATCTGCTGTTCGATGCCTCGACCGTGGGCGTGATTTCGCTTGGTATCGTCTGCGTGCTGATGGTGGGAGAGATCGATCTTTCCGTTGGCTCGATCAGTGGCTTCGCCTCGGCCATGGTCGGCATGCTCTGGGTCAACGAGGGTTGGCCGGTGGCAGCCGCGATCCTTGCTGCGCTGATCGTCGGCGGCGTCATCGGGTCGCTCTATGCCTTGCTCTTTAACCGGCTGGGCATGCCGAGCTTCGTATCGACGCTTGCAGGCCTGCTCGCCGTGCTCGGCATGCAGCTCTATCTGCTCGGTTCCACCGGCTCCATCAACCTTCCCTACGGCTCGGCGGTTGTGAACTTTGGTCAGCTGCTGGTCATTCCGAAGCCGCTTGCCTATGTCTTCGCGCTGCTTCCGGGCATCGCCATGCTGTGGACGGGCTATCGCGACGCGGAGCGCCGCCGCAAGGCTAATCTGTCAGCCCGCTCCGTCGGCGGCCTGATCGTGCGGTCGGTCGCGCTGACGGCGGCCCTTGAATTCGTCGCCTTCTACCTCAACCAGGAACGCGGCATTCCCTGGATGTTCGGGCTCTTCGTCGCGCTCGTGATCATCATGAACTACGCGCTGACTCGCACCCAATGGGGCCGTTCGATGGCCGCGGTCGGCGGCAATCGCGAGGCGGCGCGGCGTGCGGGCATCAATGTGCGACGCATCTATACGAGCGCCTTCGTCCTCTGTGCGATGTTTGCAGCACTCGGGGGCGTGATGGCCGCCGCGCGTCTTGCCTCGGCAAGCCAGCAGGCGGGCACCGGCGACGTCAACCTCAATGCGATCGCGGCTGCCGTGATCGGTGGAACCAGCCTTTTCGGGGGACGTGGCAGCGCCTATTCCTCGCTGCTCGGCATCATCGTCATCCAGTCGATTGCCAGCGGGCTGACCATGTTGGATCTGTCGTCCGCCCTTCGCTACATGATCACCGGCGCAGTCCTTGCCATCGCCGTCATCGTCGATTCCGTCGCACGCCGCTCCCGCGCCTCTCACGGGCGAGCCTGATACACCCAAAAAAGTAGGACCATCATGAGACAGGATCTTTCCGGTAAAGTCGCGGCAATCACCGGCGCCGCCTCCGGCATCGGGCTCGAATGCGCCAGGGCATTGCTGAACGAGGGCGCGAGCGTCGCCCTTGTCGACAGGGCCGAGGACAGGCTGAAGGAGCTCTGCGCCGAATTGGGGCCGCGTGCCTTTCCCATCGTCATCGATCTCACCGATCCGGCAAGCGTCGCGACGATGCTGCCGCAGATCCTCGATAAGTTCGGCAAGCTCGATATTTTCCACGCCAATGCCGGCTCTTATATCGGCGGCGAAGTGGTGGAGGGTAATCCGGATGCCTGGGACCGGATGCTGAACCTCAATATCAATGCGGCCTTCCGCTCCGTCCAGGCTGTGCTGCCGCATATGGTGGAGCGGCAGACGGGGGATATCATCATGACCAGCTCCATCGCCGGGCTGGTTCCGGTGGTGTGGGAGCCGATCTATACCGCCTCGAAACATGCCGTGCAGGCGTTCACCCATACGGTGCGCCGCCAGGTCGCCAAGCATGGCATCCGGGTCGGTGCCGTTGCGCCGGGGCCGGTCGTTACCGCGCTCATCAGCGATTGGCCGCAGGCAAAGCTTGACGAAGCCATCGCGGCTGGTGGATTGATGGAGGCGACGGAGGTCGCCGAAGCGGTGATCTTCATGCTGACGAGGCCGCGCAACATCACGATCCGCGACCTCGTCATCCTGCCGCTCAGCACGGACCTTTGACAATGACATCGTATTTTATCGGCATCGACGTCGGCACCGGCAGTGCGAGGGCAGGGGTCTTCGACGGCAGCGGCAAGCTGTTCGGCTCCGCGAAGCGCCCGATCACCATCTGGCATGAGGCCGGCCATGTCGTCGAGCAATCGAGCGAGCAGATCTGGCGGGCCGTGTGCGGCAGCGTTCGCGATGCTGTCGCTGAAGCCGGGATCGCGGCCTCCGAGGTGGCGGGCATCGGCTTCGATGCGACATGCTCGCTCGTCGCCGTCAAGGCGGATGGATCGCCGGTCGCCGTCGGCCCTTCGGGCGATCCCGCCCGCAATATCATCGTCTGGATGGATCATCGTGCCGCCGGCGAGGCGGCGGAGATCAATGCCGGAAATCATGACGTGCTGCGCTATGTCGGCGGGCGTATCTCGCCGGAGATGGAGACGCCGAAACTCCTGTGGTTGAAGCGAAACCTGCCGCAATCCTTCGCGGCTGCTGATCATTTCTTCGACCTTGCAGATTATCTGACATGGCGCTCCACGGGTTCTCTCAGCCGCTCGGTCTGCACCGTCACCTGCAAATGGACCTATCTCGCCCATGAGAAACGCTGGGATGCGGCTTATTTCCGGGATATCGGCCTCTCCGAGCTTGCCGACGAAGGCTTCGCAAGGATCGGCACGGACATTGTCGATCCGGGCTCAGCCCTTGGTGACGGTCTCATCGAAAGTGCCGCCCGCGACCTCGGCCTTTTGGCCGGCACGCCGGTTGCCGCTTCGCTCATCGATGCTCATGCGGGCGGGATCGGCACGCTCGGTGCTCAGGGCGCGGATGGAAAGGTCTATCTCGAAAGCCGGCTCGCCTATATCTTCGGAACCTCGGCCTGCTCGATGGCTTCGAACCAGTCGCCGATCTTCGTCGATGGCGTCTGGGGGCCTTATTATTCGGCCATGGTACCCGGGTTGTGGCTCACCGAGGGAGGCCAATCCGCAGCCGGTGCTGCCATCGACCACCTCGTCACCATGCACCCGGCCTCCGCTGAGGCGCAGTCCAAGGCGGAGGCTGCCGGCCTGCCGCTGGTCGCCTGGCTCGATCGTCAGGCAAGCGAAGCCTGCCCGGATCCGAAAGAGGCGGTGACGCTTGCAAAGTCGATCCATGTCGTGCCGGAGTTTCTGGGAAACCGATCTCCCTTTGCCGATCCTGATGCGCGTGCCGTCATCGCCGGTCAGGGCCTTGAGAACGATATTTCTGACCTCGTTTCGCTCTATATCGCCGGCCTTTGCGGCATCGGTTACGGCCTAAAGCAGCTTATCGAAACGCTCGCCTCAAACGGCATCCACATCGACACCATCGTCGCCAGTGGCGGCGCGGCGCAAAGCAATCTGGTCCGCCAGCTTCTTGCCGACACGACCGGTATCCCCGTTGCCGTGACCGATACGGAGGAGCCGGTGCTTCTCGGCGCGGCGATGCTGGGCGCTCTTGCGTCCGAGCAGTACCCGTCGCTGGACGTCGCCATGCAGGCAATGTCGAGATTTTCGCAGGTCTTCGCGCCCGCCGGAGGGGCGACGGCTTCTCTGCATGGGAAGCGCTACGAGGCGTTCGAACGATTGCAGCGCGCCGAGAGAGAGGTGCGGGCACTCTTTGCCGATACCGCATCCGCTGAATGATGCGGATGTGTTGGGTTAGGCATGCGGCGGCAAGGGTACGCCAGCAAGCTTCGTTTTGATCCAGTCGGCAACACGGTAGTAGCGCAACGTCATCTGCGGCGCGAAACCCATATAGAAGGGTGCTGCGGAGAGGGGTTCGATCTTCAGCGCGAGATCCTTGCTAGGGACACCTTTGGCCCATTCGGAGAGAATACCGCCGAGCATGCTGCCCGTCGGGACGCCCCGGCCAGAAAGTCCGGTCAAGGCGACGACGCCCGGCGCCAGGTCGTAAAGCCGCGGCACGGTCCGGTGCTGCATGTCCAGCTCGCCGTACCAGAGATAATCCCAACGGATCTCCCGCTTGATCTGCGGGTGCAGCCATCGCAGCCGGTCCGACATCACCTGACGCGTATAGGCGAGATCGCGCCCGCGCCGACCCATGGGAAACATCGAGGCGACGATCCTGCCTTCGGCATTGTATTTGTAGACATAGATATCGCCGCGACCATCATGGATCGTGGTGTTTCGCGGCAGGACGCTCAACCGCTCGTCATCGGAAAGCGGCTGGGTGGCCGCGACGAAGACCTTGAGGATATTGAAGGTGCGGTCGAGCTTCGGCCAGCCGCCGACGGTGTAGGCGCCGGTGGCGAAAATGACCTTGTCTGCAAGCACGGAGCCTTTTTCAGTCTTCACGGCCCAGCCAGCGCCTTCCCGTTCGCAGCCGGTGACCGGCGAGCGTGTGTAGACGTGACCGCCCTCTTGAATGACGGCGCGCGCCAGTCCGCGCGCATAGCCGAGCGGATTGAGGTGCCCGCCTTCCTCATGCAGCCAGCCGCCGTAGAAACGCGGGCTGCCGGTGATCGCCTCCACTTCTTCCTTGCCGACAACCCGGGTGCAGGCGCCGACGGCATTGTAGTCACGAGCTTTCGCTTCGAGTGTTTTGATGGCGCGAGGCGTATGGGCGCCCATGACATAGCCGTTCTGCTGCCATTCGCATTCGATCTGGTAATGACGGATCATCTCGGAAACCTGATCGTTGGCTCGCGTCTGGCGGGCGATCAGCCGTTCGGCCCAGGGCTCGCCCAGCATGCGGCGAAGCTCGGGCAGGCTGTAATGGGTGAAGGTCGGCGTGCAGTGGCCGGCATTGCGGCCCGAACCGCCGAAGCCGACCTCCTGCGCCTCGAGCAGCACGACGCGCACGCCGTCCTTGGCGAGGGCGAGCGCGGTGGTGAGGCCGGTATAGCCGCCGCCCACCACGCAGACATCGGCCTCCACGCGGCCTTCAAGCTCCGTCGTTGCCGGAGCTGCGGTCGCTGTCGCGTACCAGAGTGACGTTGCGAAAGGAGAAAAGACCGGCACCGCTGTCGCCTTTCTCAGTTGAGGTCGCTGCGCGCGTCCAGCGCGTCGCGCAGGCCGTCGCCGATGAAGTTGAAGCTGGTGACAGCAAGCGTGATGGCAACGCCGGGGACGATGGCGAGCCATGGCGCGCTTGCGAGATATTGCTGGGCGCCGTTCAGCATGTTGCCCCAGCTCGGCAGCGGCGGCTGGATGCCATAGCCGAGGAAACTGACATAGGCCTCGAGCAGGATGGCGCGTGCGACCGTCAGCGTGGCGGCGACGATGATCGGTCCAATGGCGTTCGGCAACAGCTCACGGAACATGATCCATCTATTGGTGAGGCCGAGCATGCGCGCGGCGAGCACGAAGTCGCGTTCCCGCAGCGAGCGCACCTCCGCCTCGACGATGCGTGCCGTCTCCATCCAGCTCGTCACCGCGATGATGACGGTGATCATAAAAGGGCTCGGCTTGATGAAGGCGGCGAGTGCCAGCAGCAGGAAGATGCCGGGGAACGACAGGAAGGCATCGACGAAGCGCATCAGAAACATGCCGACGCGGCCGCCATAATAGCCGGCGACGACGCCGATCGTGGTGCCGATGAAGGTGCTGAGCACCATGGCGAAGAAGCCGACCAGCAGCGAGATGCGGCCCGCCATGAACAGGCGCACGGCAACGTCGCGTCCGAGTGGATCTGTCCCGAAGATATGGTAGCCGGCCGTGAAAGGCGGCGCGAAACGGGCGCGCAGGTCGATGAAGAGCTCGTCATAGGGAAGCAGCGACGGCCCGATCAGGCAGGCAAGGATGATGGTCGTGATCATCGCGACGCCGAGGAGGGCGAGCTTATGGCGGGCAAAGCGGCGCAGCGTGCGGTTCTGCCACCAGCGGCTATGTGCGAGTATGGTCGGGGTGAGCGTTGCGGGGGACGAGGAAGACATGGCGTTTCTCCTAACCGAGCCGGACGCGCGGATCGACGAAGGCGACCAGCAGATCCGCGAGCAGATTGCCGATCAGCACGAAGATCGCCGAGAACATCAAAAGGCCCATGACGACAGGGTAGTCGCTGTAGCCTAGGCTATCGAGAAAGAGCCGACCCATTCCCGGCCAGGTGAAGACCGTTTCGGCGACCAGCGCGCCGCCGAGGATCGTCGGCAATTGCAGGCCGGCGAGCGTGATCATTGGCAGCAGCGCATTACCGACGACATGCCGCATCAACACCCGCCGCGGCGACAGGCCCTTAGCCTTGGCGGTGCGGACGAAATCCTGGTTGATGACATCGAGCGTGGCGGTACGCATATAACGGCTCCACACGGCGATGTTGACGAGAGCGAGCACCAGGCTCGGCATGATCAGATGGATCGCATAATCGCTGAACGAGCCGTTGCCGACCGTGTACATGTTGCCGGCCGGCAGCCATTTCAGCTTCAGTGAAAAGATATAGATGGCGACAAGGCCGAACCAGAAGGTCGGGATCGACAGCGCCACCATGGCGCCGATTGTGGCGCTGTAGTCGAAGATCGAATAGCGCTTGGTCGCGCCCTTGATGCCGATCCATGTGCCGACCACGATCGCGATCACCATCGAGGTGCCCATCAGGAGCAGCGTTGCGAAGAGGTGGCCGAGAATGATCGATAGCACCGGCTGATTGTCGCGATAGGAGTGACCCCAGTCACCCATCAGCATGTGCCGCAGCCAGTCGAGATACTGGATGGGCAGCGGCCGGTCGAGGCCCATCTGCGCGGCGATCCGGTCGAGCGCCTCCTTGGTCATGCCCGGTGTCAGCGTAAATTGCGACAGCGGGCCGCCGGGTGCAAGGGTGAGAACGGCAAAGCCGATCATCGATACGAGCAGCAGCAGTATCAGGCTCTGCCACAGGCGACTGAGGAGATAGCGCAGCATGGCATTCGTCTCCGATGGTTGCGAGATGTGAAGCGCCAGCCCTTCGACCCCTCATGGATCGAAGGGCTGGAACGGGACGATCAGGCCTTGGCCCAATACCAGGTGCCGACATTCCATGTGTCGATGCGAACGTTGATGTTGGGAGTGACGTTCTCAACCCCGACCTTGTGGCCGCGCACGGTCGCGTATTGGAACAGCGGTAGGAAGGGCAGGTCGTGGCGCATGACCTCCTGGATCTTCTGGTAGACCTTCTTGCGTTCCTCCGGCACGAAGATCTGGCCGCCTTCCGCCAGAAGCTTGTCCACCTCCGGATTGGCATATTGCCAGGAGTTCTGGCCGGCTCCGCCCTTGGCATTGATCGCGGTGGAGCGGAAGTAATCCGACGTGTCGGGATCGGAACCGGTCTGGAAGTTGATGCCGACGATGACGGAATCGAACTTCGACATCGTCCAATAATCGCCCCACATGACCGCCGGCGGCAGGTTGGAGATCGTGAGTTCGACGCCGATATCCTTGAAGGTCTGCTGCATGAACTGCTGCACCTGCTCGCGGATATGGTTGCCGGCAGTGGTGGAGTTGGTGAAGGAAAGCTTGACCCCGTCCTTCACGCGAATGCCGTCGGCACCGGGCTTCCAGCCGGCATCGTCGAGGATTTTCTTGGCCTTGTCGGTGCTGAATTCCTGCTTCGGCAGGTCCGGATTGTAGTAGAAGGACTGCTGCGGAATATAGCTCTCGGTCGGCGTCGGCAGGCCGTAATAGAGCGCGTCGATGATCGTCTGCTTGTCGATCGCGTAATAGAGCGCTTCGCGCACCGCCGGGTCCTTGAACTGCGGCCGCTCCATGTTGAAGCCGACGGATTCGACCGTGGCGGCCGGCACGACGGCAACGGCCTTGCCATCCAGCGCCTTGGCCTCGTCATAGTGATCCGGCGTGATCCATTGCAGGCCAACCACGTCGATATCGCCGGTCTTGAACTGCGTATACAGCACCGTCAGGTCGGGAACATATTTGTAGACCAGGGTTTCGAGATAAGGACCGTCGCCGAAATAGTCGGTATTGGCCGCAAGCGTAATGTGATCGCCGGGGATACGCTCGACCCATTTGAACGGGCCGGTGCCGACGGGCGCATTGTTGAAGGGGGCGGTGTTCTTGTCCTTCTCCGCGCCGAGGATGTGCTTTGGCACGATGAAGGTCATGGCGAGGATCGAGGGGTAGGGCGCAAATGGCTTTTCCATCCGCCAAGTGATTTCCGTCGGCGAGACGACAGTGAGGTCGCGCACCAGTTCGTGGCCGGTCTTGCGCCAGCTGCGGAAATTCGGATCGACCATGAGTTCGAGGGTGAACTTGACGTCCTCGGCGGTAAACGGCGTGCCATCATGCCACTTCACGCCATCGCGCAGCTTGATCTTCCAGTTAAGACCATCGGCCGAGATGCCGCCGTTTTCGACGGTCGGGACTTCAGTTGCAAGAGAAGGCGAGAACTTGCCTTCCGGGGTGACGACGAAGAGCGGATCGAAGACGCTGAAATGGATACCCTCATCGACTTCGATGTGGATCAGGTGCGGATTGAAGACGGTCGGCTCCTGCGAAAAGCCGATGACGAGCTGGCCGGTCGGCTTGGCGGGCGGTGCCGCGAAAGCCTCGCTGCGACCGAGAATATTGGGCATAATGAGCCCGGAAGCGCCGAGCGCCATCATGGTCAGCGCCTGACGGCGGGTGGGTTTCAGGAGGATAGTGTCGTTTGCGTCGGACATGTTGGTTCCCCTTTTTGTTGGTAGGACGTTGGCTGTTCTTCTCTCTTATTGTTTTTGCTGTCTTTTGTTGGCAGGCAGGTTAGAAGCCGCTGATCAGTTCGATCTTCGAACCGTCGTGGAAGCGGGAGAAACGGAAGTTCTTGCGGTTGACAATCGGTGGCTTGCCGGTGACGATATCGGCCATCAATCGCCCGGCGGCCGGGCCGATGCCGAAGCCGTGGCCGGAAAAGCCGGTGGCGATGTGGAAGCCCGGAATGCTGTCGATCGCGTCGATCACCGGAACGGCATCCGGTGTGACGTCGATATAGCCAGCCCAGCGCTGGGCGATCTCGGCCTTTTCAAAAACCGGGAAAGCTTTCTTGAGATTGGCAAGCGCCGTATTCGAAAGCTTGGTCGACGGCTTCGGATCGAGAACGCGGCAATATTCGAAGGGGCTTGCCTCGTCCATCGCCCAGCGGTCGGGAATGCGGACCTCGTCAAGGAAACGGCCCGAGAGGCGGAAATTCAGCGAGCGCCATTCCTTTTGCAGAGCCGGGAAAAATTTCCCGGCATAGCGGAAAGACTTCGGCACGATATCGACGATGTTCTCGTGGCCGGAGGCGATGGTGTAGCCGCCATCCTGGCGCTTGCGCAGGGCAAAGCCGTTGGCCCAGATCGCCTGCTCGGGGCCGCCTTCCAGCGGCTTGGTGCGCAGCACGGAGTTCATCACCTTCAATTGCGGCAGGTCGAGCCCGAACATGCCCGCAAACAGGCTCGACCAGGCACCGCCGGCCAGCACGACGGCCTTGCAGGCGATCGGGCCGCGCTCGGTAATGACGCCGGAAATCCGGCCAGCCGCCGTCTCGATGCCGCGCACGGCGCATTCGGTGAGGATGGTGGCACCCTTGTCGCGGGCGGCTTCGGCAATGGCAGGTGCTGCCCGTTGCGGCTCGGCGCGGCCGTCGGCGGCGGTGTAGAGCGCGCCCTTGATATCCATCTGCGAGCCGGGAACGAGGTTTCTGAATTCGGCGCCGCTGACCATGCGGCTCTCGAACTGATAGCCTTCGAGATTGCGGTTCCAGCGCTCGTGGTCGGCATATTCCTTGTCGTTGGCGCAGGTGAAGATGATACCGGCGCGTTTGTAGCCAGTGTCGCGGCCGGTGCGTTTGTCGAGCGTGCTCCAGATGCGCAGGGCTTCCGCCATCAACGGCACTTCGCGCGGATCGCGTCTGGAGATGCGTACCCAGCCCCAGTTGCGGCTCGATTGCTCCTGGCCGATGCCGCCTTTCTCACACAGGGCGACGCGCAGGCCCTGCTCGGCCAATTCCAGGGCAGTCGAGGTGCCGATGATGCCGCCGCCGATGACGACGACGTCGACTTCCTTGGGCAGTTCGGCGTCCCCGTGAACGGGGACCACATAGGGGCCGGGCATGGTCAGAAAGACTCCTCTAGCTGGCAATTGATGGCAAATTCCGCGACGCTCGCCTCGTTCGGCAGGTCGATCAGCATGGCAATGACGCGGGCGAGATCGCGCGGATCGGTCATCTCGCTATCGGCCTTGCTCGTGAGGCCGCGCGCCATGTCGGTCGCGACGAAACCGGGGCAGATCGCGGTGGCGCGGATCCCAAGATCGAAGCCGGTGTGGCGTATGGCGTGAGCGAGCGCGACGGCTGCGAATTTGGAAACCGCGTAGAGCCCGGAGTTCGCGGACTTCACCCGCTTTCCCGAGAGCGAGGCGACGATGATGACCCGGCCGCGACCGCTTGCAGCTAGTGCCTCCCAGGCGGACTTTGCCAGCCGTCGCGGCGCCTTGACGTTCACTTCGAGCAGGTCGTCCAAGTCGGCATCATCGGCCTCGATCACGTTTTTCGCGACGATGATGCCGGCATTGGCGACGACGGAGTCGATGCGGCCAAAGGCGCTGAGCGTCTCTTCCGTCCATGATGCTGAAGCATCTGCGTTGGCGGCATCATAGGCAAAGACGCGGACGCGATCGGGATCGGCCCAGGCCGGCATGACTGGCTGGCGCATGCCGAGCGACAGCCGCCAACCCTTGGTGGCAAGTTCCTCCGCGAGCGCCGCTCCAATCCCCCGGCTGGCTCCCGATATCATGGCGACCCGTTCTTCATTCATGCCCGTTCTCCATGGCCAGGCCGTTCATGATTGTGCGGCGACGCGCCTGTAGGTGCGGCGCAGGATATCGATGAGGAGCTTGTGTTCCTCGTCGCTGATGTCGGAAAAAAACTCGCGCGATTGTTTGGTGACGATGCCGCGCACGCGCTGGGCCAGTTCGTGCCCTTTTTCGGTGATGTAGAGTTCCTGCGCGCGGCTGTCGTCCGCCGATGTCTCGCGGAAAAGAAGCCCGTGCTCCTCCATCTGATCGACCAGCCGGCCCGTTGCCGAGCGGTCCTTCAGGATCAGCTTGGCGATGGTAGAGGGCCGGATGCCGGGATTGCCGTCGACGAGAAAAAGCGTGGTGATCTTGCCGGTCCCGCGCGCAACATCCAGCCCTTCCAGCTTCTCATCCAGATCGCGTGAAACGGCTAGGTTGATGCTGCGGATGTAGAAGCTCAGCGTATCCTCGAGGACATCGATATCGATGTCCTTTACGGAAGTCGGCGGGCCTTTGGTCGGCGGCAGCATGGCTCGGAACCTTCGGAAGGCAACAACATAGCGTTCCCGCAGGCCCGGTAGGGCAGCGGGTTCATTATTGTCGGCGGCGGATCGTCGCTGGAACTTATGATCGTATGAAAGGACGGATAGTGGACAAATGCAACTATTTTCTTTCGTGGCGCGATAAGTTTTTGAGCAGAAAGAAAAGATGCCTATTTCTGAGACAAACGCATCTCTCGACGCAGGCATCGACGACAGTAAATGTGCATCATCCGCATGGCCGGTGAGGGAGTTTGCGGGTCAGCCCGTCGCCTCCCAGTCGCTGCCGGGGATGGCGGCGAGCAGGCGTTGCGTATAGGCGTGCTCCGGTGCCCGGAAGATTTGTGAGGGCGGTCCGCATTCGACAATCTCGCCTTTGTACATGACCGCGACTTCGTCGCAGATCTGGCTTGCGACGCGCAGGTCGTGGGTGATGAAGATCATCGCCACTTTCGTGTCCTGCTGGATCTCGGCGAGAAGCTTGAGGATTTGCGCCTGAATCGAAACGTCGAGCGCGGACACCGCCTCGTCCGCCACCAGCAGCACAGGGTCGAACATCAAGGCCCGGGCAATGCCGACGCGCTGGCGCTGGCCTCCGGAAAACTCGTGCGGGAAGCGGTCGAAGGCGCCTTCGTCGAGGCCGACGCGTTTGAGAAGCCGTAGTGCCTTGGCCTTTGCCTCATGCATCGGCAGGCCGTGTGCGATCGGCCCGACAGTTAGGATCCTGCCGATCGTGTGGCGTGGATTGAGTGAGGCGAACGGATCCTGGAAGATCATCTGGATATAGGGACGCAGCGGGCGGAACTGCTCGTCCGTCAATGCCGCGATGTCGCGGCCATCGAACAAGATCCTGCCGCTGTCCGACTTCAGAAGCTTCAACAGCACCCGGCCGAGGGACGATTTTCCGGAACCGGATTCGCCGACGACGCCGAGCGTGCGCCCCTTGCGGATCGAGAAGCTGACATCGCTCACTGCCTGAACCGTCCGCGCCTTGGACAGGAAGCCGCCGCCGGAGCGATAGGTCTTGTTGAGCTTCTCCACCTCCAGCACGACAGGCGTATCGGCGATGGCATCGCGATCCCTTGTCGTCATTCGCGGCACTGCGGCGATCAGGCGCTGCGTATAGGGATGGGTGGGCGCATTCAGTACCTGGGCGGCCGTTCCGTACTCAACGAGGTGACCCTTCTCCATGACGATTACCCGGTCGGCAATCTCCGCCACCACACCGAAATCATGGGTGATGAACATCACGCTCATCTTCTTGCGCCGCTGGATCTTACGGATCAGTTCCAGGATCTGGGCCTGCGTGGTCACGTCCAGGGCGGTGGTCGGCTCGTCGGCGATCAGTACGTCCGGATCGAGCGCCAACGCCATGGCGATCATCACGCGCTGTCGCTGCCCGCCGGACAGCCGGAAGGGATATTGATGCTGCAGGAGATCGGGATCGGGCAGGCCGACTTCGGTCAGCAGTTCCTTTACCTTCTGCCGCCGGCTCTCGGGCGTGTCGACTTTATGGGCATCCAGCACCTCGATGATCTGGTCGCCGATCGTCATCAGAGGGTTGAGCGCCGACAGTGGATCCTGAAAGATGATCGAGACGGCCCGTCCCCTCAAACCTTGGAGCGTCACGTCGTCTGCGCTCAGCAGATCCATGCCCTTGAACCAGATCGAGCCGGCCGTTACCTGGATAATCGACGGCAGCAGGCCCATGACCGCGCTGGCGGTCACCGATTTTCCCGAACCGGATTCCCCGATGATGCAAAGGATTTCGCCATCCATCAGGTCGAAGGAGACATCATTCACCGCATGCGGCCGCTCCATAGCCTTCGGCAGGCTGATCGTCAGGTTTTTGACGGAAAGAACGGCCTCTCGGGTTGGCGAGGACTGAGCGGCATCGATCTGCGTCATGGGGAGCCTTCCTTTGCATGGAATGTCTGCCTGTGCGCCCGATCGAGCTGGACGACCGATCGCGGGCGCGAACTAAAACGCAAGAAGCGTGCCGGTCCACGCCCGCATAGAATTCACCGATCAGTTCAGCCTTGCAAGCGTTCTTCCCTCTTGGTCGAAGAGATGACAGGCGGCCGGGTCGATCTGGAGGGAGATCGGCGTGTGCAGCGGGGTCGTGTCGGTGCCTTCGGTCTGCACCACGAGGGACTGGTCGGAGGCGATATCGACGTGGAGAACCGTCAGGCCACCAAGCCGCTCGGCAAGGATCGCCTCTCCAGAGAACTGGCCGCCCTGGCCAACGCGAATATGTTCCGGGCGAATGCCCAGCGTCAGCTTCGAGCCGGCCTTTACCGCCTCGGCGGCGACCGGGATGGTGATCTTGGCGCCGCCCGGCAGCGCGACGGAGATGCCGTCGGGGCCAGTCTTCTCGACGGTTGTCGCCAGAAGATTCATCTTCGGCGAACCGATGAAGCCGGCGACGAAGATGTTTGCGGGGCGATTGTAAAGCTCGAGCGGCGAGCCGACCTGCTCGATACGACCGCTGTTGAGAACCACGATTTTGTCGGCCATGGTCATGGCTTCGATCTGGTCATGGGTGACGTAGATCATCGTCGCGGCCAGTCTTTCGTGTAGGCGCATCAGCTCCAGCCGCATATTGACGCGCAGTGCCGCGTCGAGGTTGGAAAGCGGCTCGTCGAACAGAAAGATCTTCGGATTGCGCACGATGGCGCGGCCGATGGCGACACGCTGGCGCTGGCCACCCGACAGATCCTTCGGACGACGGTCGAGCAGATGCGCCAATTCCAGGATCTGGGCGGCGTCCTTCACCTTCCGCTCGCGCTCGGCCAGTGGAATGCCGGCAATTCTGAGCGCGAAGCCCATATTCTCGGCGACCGTCATATGCGGATAGAGCGCATAGGATTGAAATACCATCGCCAGGCCACGCTGCGACGGATCGATGTCGTTGGAGCGCGTGCCGTCGATCACCAGCTCGCCGCCGTTGATTTTCTCCAGACCGGCGATCATGCGCAGAAGCGTGGACTTGCCGCAGCCGGAAGGGCCAACGAAGACGACGAATTCACGGTCGTCTACATCCAGATCAATGCCCTTGATCACTTCGAGGGCGCCGTAGGTCTTGCGGGCGTCGCGGAGCCTGAGATTAGCCATTGCTGGCCTCCTTTGTGCCGGCGGAAATATCCGCGTCAGGATTGTCCGAGCCGTGAAGGCTCAATTGTTCGGAGCTGGATGTTGCCTCGCTTCCGAGGATGAGGCTGGCCGCGCCGATCAGGCCCGCATGTCGCCCAAGCTGTGCGGCAACGATCGGCACATCGCGATAGGCCGGCATGGCCCGGTCGTGAATGGTCGTCATGATGGTGTCGTGGAGAAGATCGAACCCATGCGATATGCCACCGCCCATCACCAGAACGTCCGGGGAATAGAGGTGGAGCAAGTTGGTGAAGCCGATCCCCAGCCATCGCGCCTCGGCATGCAACAGTTCCAGCGCCAGGGCATCGCCGTTTCGTGCGGCGTCGACCACATTCCGCCCGGTCACATCGGCGTCGGCCGATAATGCGCGCAGCATGGAGCCATCGAATTGCCGAGTGTGCGCCGTTGCCCGCCTGCCGAGGGCCGTGCCGGAGGCGACGGCTTCGAAGCAGCCGACCGCACCGCAAAAGCACCGCTCGCCCTCGTTGGTAATCGTCATGTGGCCGATTTCGGCGGCGAGGCCACGCCTCCCGTGCAGGATTCGCCCATCGGCGATTACGCCGCCGCCGATACCTGTCGAGACGGTAACGAACACGATCGATCTTGCACCACGGCCGGCGCCATATCGCCATTCGCCAACCGCCGCAGCATTTGCATCGTTTTCCAGCCGCACTGGCAATTGGAAACGATTGGAGAGAATGTCGGCCAGCGGAACCTCGTGCCATCCGGTCAGGGTTGGCGCCGCAATGACGACACCGGCTTCCGGATCGAGCGGGCCGGGGGCGCCGATCCCGATACCGACGGGCAAAAGATCAGGCGTTTCCGCCAGCACCGTCGCCGCAAGCAGCTCGATCTGCCGGATGACCGCATCCGGCCCTCCGGCCGCTTGCGTCGGCACGGCGGAAAACGACAGAAGGTTTCCCTCCTCGTCCACCAATGCGGCGCGAAGCTCCGTTCCGCCGAGATCGAAGGCAAGAGCGACCTTTTTCACGGAATCCGGCTCTCCAGTCCATGTAGCCATTCTATCCGCTTGCCCAGATCCTTGTCGCCAAAGGCGAGCGAGCCGAGAACGACGGTCTGCGCGCCGGCTGCACGCAGCTCCGGCACTGTCTGCTCGCGAATGCCGCCATCGGCCGCCAGGATCACCTGATCCTCCCGACCAGCTTGCCTCAACAGGGTACGCGCCTCGATCAGCCGGCCGCATGCTTTTTCGGAGAGGCTCTGTCCTTTGACGCCGATCGAGGTGCCAAGCAGGGTCACGAAGGCGACATGGTCGATGAACGGCTTGATCGCCGAAACGGGCGTTTCCAGCCGCAACACGACGCCAGCTTCGGCGCCAAGCTCTTTTGCAAGCGCGACGGCGCGCAAACCGGCTTCGCCATTTTCGGCATGAACGCTGATCAGATCGGCACCCGCCTCGATGAATTGGCGCGTCTGCTCCTCGACGATTTCGGCCTCGACCATCAGATGCACATGGATCGGCCGGGCAGTCGATTTGGCGATGCGGGCAACGAAATCCGGAAAGAACAGGAAGCCCGGCGTAAAGCGCGCGTCGGCAACATCGATGTGATGCAGGTCGACATAGGGCTCAATGCGCTTGAGATCGGCTTCCATATTGGCGAGATCAGCCGACCAGAGCGAGAATTCGCCGAGCAGTCGGTTGCGGGATAGGGCGGCGATGGCCGCCGGGCCTGAAAGGGTTTTGGACGTCATGATGGCACGAGGCTCCGGATTGTCTTGGATGCGAGGAAACGAGTGATGGCGTCTTGGACTTCGGCAAAATGGCGTAGCTTGTCGGCAGCCTTGGGGGTGACCTCGATAAAGCTTGCATTCGGAATGGTGTCGGCGAGCACTTGCGCGCGGGAGAGCGGATGGATCGCGTCCTGCTGATTGCCGATGATGAGGGTGGGGACGGCAATAGCCGCTGCCGCCGTCTGCGACACGCCAGGTCCATCAGCCGCGATATCGGCCAGCACGGATGCGAAAGCCGCAGCATCCTTCCGGTCGAAGTAGCCGAGCAGGGACGCGAAATTGTCGGGAGCGTCCGCCTTTATCCGCTGACCGATTTCGGAGCCCGCAAACAGCGCTCGCGCCTCATCGATCGGATGCGAACGAAGCAGCGCCGCAACGGCGCGGATTGGCTCGAGATTGTCGGGGGATGTGGCAAAGGTCCAGGCCGGGCGGACAAGGATGAGCGCGGCAACGCGCTCGGGGTGATGATGGGCGAGATGCAGGGCAAGTGCTGCACCCATGGAAATGCCGCCAACGACAAAGCGATCAAATCCGCGTTCGGTTGCAGCAGCCAACACGTCCTCGGCAAACATCTGGAGTGAGAAGGGCCGCGCGGTGCCAAGCGACGACGCGCCATGTCCTCGGCATTCCACCGTGATCCGCCGTACGCTGTCGGCTGGCGGAAAGGTTTGCGCAACCTGCGCCTCATCCCCACCCAAGCCGTGCTGAAAGACGACTGGCAGCCCTTGTCCGCCATCGAAGACAGACAGGCCAGTATCGCCACGCATGAGAGTTGCCGTTCCGCCCATCAGACCAAGTCCTTGAGAAAGGCGGCGACCTCTGGTGCTTCGGCTGCGGACAGTCCGTGGGTGACGAGCGGACCGTCGAAGCCGACGGCTTTCAGCCGTGCGATAAAATCGGGAAAATCCACAACGCCCTGACCGGCAGTTGCAAAACGTCCATCGGCATAGCGATCCTTGGCATGGGCCATGGCGATATGCCCGGCTGCGGTTTCGATTGCGCGCTCGACGATATCTCGGGCTTCCGGCGGCGTGGCGCTTTCGAAGAGATTGGCGGGGTCGAGGACGATCCGCAGTCTTTTCGATCCCATCTCGGCGATCAGCCGTTTGGCATCCTCGGCTGAGGTGACGATATTGGCCTGTTCCGGTTCAATGCCGAGATCGACGCCGTGCTTCTCCGCCAGCGCCAGGGCATTCGACATCTCCGTCGCCATGTCGGCCCAGGCCGAAGGGTCGGTATTATCGGGATGATGCGCCCATTGGTCGGTCGCATTGCGGGTGCCGGTGCAGAGCGTGACGAGCGGAATGGAGAGGGCGGCCGCCGTCTCGATCACCACGGCAAGCTGGCGCAAGCCCGTTTGCCGCACTGAAATGTCCGGATGAGCCATATTATAGGTTCCGGACAGGGCGACTAGGGAGATGCCGGTCGTTTCCGCTGCTGACCGGATCGCCGTTACGACAGAACCAGGCACCGCGTCGGGCATGGAGGGCAGCCCGCAGCAGGCAAGGTTGAACTGGGTGGCCGCATAGCCGCTATCGCGCACTGCCGACAGCACGCTCAGGGGATCGGTCCCCGGAAAGGTCTTGGCAAAGATCCCGAGCTGCATCAAACGGCCCCCGTCACGGACGCCAATTCGATCCGCTCGCCGGTTTCCACCGATCGGGCGATCGCCACCATCGCGCGGATGGAAGCGATGCCGTCCTCGACATTGGCGCCGCGCATCGGCGCGCCGTTCAGCGCTGTGTCGGCGAGACCCTCGAGCTGCCTGCGGAAGAAATGCCCGTCCGCGCCAAGCGGCTTCCGGCTCGTCGCATCCTTCTCGTGGAAAATCTCGACTTCGCTGGAGCGGAAGTACCAGGGATTGAAGGTCTTCGCGAGCACCGAGCCGTACTCACCATAGAGCTGGAAGCCCTCGTGCCAATCCATGCGGACGGCGACCGTAAGGTCGAGATGGCCCAAAGCGCCATTGGCGAATTCGGTCTCCACGAACCAGCAATAGGCGCCGGCACGCTCCAGCAGGCGGGCGCGCACGGCAACGATATCGCCGCAGAAGAAGCGGGCGGTGTCGACCAGATGCGAGCCATGCGCCAGCATGAAATATTGCCTGAGATCGGCCTTCGGATTGCCGCCCGGTTTGCGCGCAAGCTTGCTGGTGATCGGCAGCGGCTGCACTGCATCTGTGTTGGTATAGCGGTGGGTGGAGTCGCAATACCAGGCCTTCAGCGCGAAAATTTGGCCGATATCGTCACGCACGAAATCGCGGGCGGCTTCCAGCGCCGGGTCGAAGCGCTTCATATGCCCGACCTGCAGGATCTTGCCGGAGCGCTTGACGGCATCGGCAAGCTGCTGCCCTTCCTCGACCGACACGCCGATCGGCTTTTCGCAGAGCACATGCTTGCCGGCCTCAAGCGCCTTGATGGACATCGGCACATGATAGGCGTCGGACGTGGCGACGATCACGGCTTCCAGCTCGGGGTCGGCCAGCATGGCGTCATAGTCGCTGAACATCTTCTGGGGTTCGTAGGTAGCCCCCATGCGTGCCAGCAGATCGGGTGCCGCGTCGCAGATTGCGTAGAGATCGGCATTCCTGGCCTTCACGCAGGATTCCAGATGCGCGAACTGGGCAATCGGCCCGCAGCCGAGCACGCCCACGCGAAGACGGCGATTTTCCTTCTGGATCATGGTCTTCTTCCTCAAGCCCCGTAGCTGCGCATGGTGTCGCGGTTGGTCTTCACCGCAGCGGCAGGATTTTCCCCGGCCGTCTCGGATTCCTCTTCCAGCACCAGCCAACCATTGAAACGCGGCGCCTTCGCCACAAGATCAATCACCGCCGGCGTGTCGAGGATGCCCTTGCCGAGCATCGCCCAGCGGTCATTGGCATCGACGTCCTTGAGGTGGAGGTAGCGAATGCGATCCTGATAGGTACGCATGGTGTCGAGGATGTCCTCGTGCCCGCGCAATATATGGCCGGTATCGGGAACCCAGCCGACCAGAGCGGGGTCGAGCAGCGCAAAGATCCGGTCGTAGTCAGCACGGTCGAAGAGCAGTGTATTGTGATGCGAGCTCGGGTGGACGGCAACGTCGACGCCGGATGCCTTGCCGAGCGCGCCGGCGCGATTGTAGAACTCGGCGGCAATGGCGAACTTGTCGTCGCGCGGTCCTTCCGAGACGACGGTCGCTGAGCCGATCGAGACGAGCGCGCCCGGAAACTGTGCGGCATAGTCGATCCAGCGTTGCGTCGTCGCGAGATCATCGTTGATCGCCTCGGCAACCGTGAAGCCGCTCTTCGATCCAAAGGCGAAGGAGACGAGCTGCAAGCCGCTATCCTCCAGCGCCTTTGCGAAGTCACCGGGCTTTGCGGCGTAGTGGCCGATCATCGTATCGGTGATTTCGATGCCCGAATAACCGCCGACGGAGATCGCCGACAGCAGGTCGTCGGGTGTCCCGGTCCAGCCGCGTCCAAGCATTTCCCATGTAAACGTCTGGCAGCCGACCTTCAGATCGCTAGTCATGTCACTATTCCTTGATTCCGCCTTGTGTCAGGCCTTCGATAATGTGCCGTTGGAAGAAGAGGACCAAAACAATCAGCGGCACGGTGACCACAGCCGAGGCAGCGGCGATGTCTCCCCAGGGCACGTAGTATTGGTTGGTGAAATTGGCGATGCCCACTGGAATAGTCTGGGTGCCGCTATCCGATGTGAAGGCGAGCGCGAACAGAAACTCGTTCCAGGCGGTGATGAAGGCAAGCAGGCCCGTCGTGACCAGACTCGGCAGCGACATCGGCAGGATGATATGCCAAAGCAAGCCGACAACGCCGACGCCGTCCATGCGCGCGGCCTCATCGATCTCGCGCGGCAGAGTCTCGAAATAGCCGAACAGAACCCAGGTCACCAGCGGCAGCCCTAGCGCCAGATAGGTGATGATGAGCGCCGTATAGGTGTCCAGCAGCCCGAGGTCGGATGCGAGCAGATAAAGCGGGCCGACGAGCGCGATCTGTGGGAACATCGAGACCGACAGGATGACCGTCAGTATCCCGAAACGCCCCTTCACATCGAGACGCGACAGCGCAAAGGCGGCCAGCGAACCGACGATCAGGCAAAGGGCCGTGGTTGCCAGCGAGACGACCAGCGAATTCCACAGATAGTGATGCAAGCCCTTTTCCACGAAGGCATTGTAGTAATGCTCCAGCGTGAAGGGGCTCGGGATGAGCGATGGCGTTCCCTCCGTCAGCGCCTTGTCGAGCTGGAAGGAGGTCGAGAACTGCCAGAGGAACGGACCGGCCGACCAGACGAGGATGAGGAGCGCGCCGAGATAGATCATCACGCTTTGAAAAAGGGAGCGAGTGTCGTTCATGTCGTCTTCCTGATCTGTCGGACGAGGAAGAGGCAGAACACCACGGCGATCAGCCCTTCGGTGATGAACATTGCGGTCGATACGGCCGAGCCGTAGCCGAACTGCAATGTCGAAAAAAGAACCTTGTAGGACAGTGTCGACAATGTTTCCGTGGAATCGGCTGGACCGCCGCCGGTCAGCACATAGACCAGATCGAAGACGCGGAATGCATCGAGCGCCCGGAAGAGGCCGGCGATCAGCAAGGTCGGCAGCAGCAGCGGCAGGCGGATGTTCCAGAAGATCGTCCAGGCCCTGGCGCCATCCATGCGCGCCGCCTCGATCAATGACTTCGGCACGGTCTGAAGGCCGGTCAATAGGAGCAGCGCCATGAAGGGTGTTGTCTTCCAGACATCGGCGAGAATGATCGTCGTCAGCGCCGTATCGGGCGAACCGTACCAGTTTACATTCTGATCGATCAGCCCGAGGTGGAGGAGGATGAAATTGATGATGCCGTGCTGCCCGTCGAACAGCCAGCCGAACATTTTCGAGGTGACCACGGTCGGCATCGCCCAGGGAACCAGCATCGCCGCGCGGATCACACCACGGCCGGCGAAGGCCTCGCAAAGGATCAGCGCCATGGCGAGACCGATCAGGGTCTCGAGCCCGGTCGAGATGACGGTGAACCAGATCGTATGCCACCAGGCGTTCCAGAACGGCGGATCGGCCAGCAGCTGCACATAATTGGCAATGCCGACGAAATCATTGTCCTGCGTGATCAGGGACCGGTTGGTGAAGGAGAGATAGACGCCGTTGACGATCGGATAAAAGGACACCGATGCGAGCGACAGGAAGGCCGGCAATAGCAGAAGCCAGGGCCAGAGGGCGCTTGGCAGCGCCCTCGTCGTTTTCGGGGTTCGGTCGGACATGGGGACCGTGACTGCGGCAGCCATATCAGGCAACGATCTTGTTGATCTGGTCGGCGGCGGCCTTCAGCTCGGCCTGAACATTGCCGCTGACCAGCGCCTTGGAAATGCTCGACTGCAGCGCCAGCGTCACCTTGGCATATTGCGGGGTGATCGGCCGGGGCGTGGCGCCGGTGAAGACGCTTTGCAGGCTCGCCATGAACGGCTGTTCGGCCTTCAGTTTCGCATCCTGGAAAATCGCCGGGCGCGACGGCGCAAGGCCGAAGTTCAGGGCGAGGCGGGTCTGAGTTTCCGGAGACGACATCCAGGTGAGAAACTCGATTGCCGCTTCCCGCTTCTTCGAGTTGGCGTTGACGCCGAGCTGGTAGCCGCCGAGACAGGCGGCACTCTTCCCGCCGGCGAAATGCGGCAGCGGCGCGACGGCGACCTTGTCCACCACATGCGAAGCCTTCGGGTCCTGCGCGATCGGATAGACATAGGACCAGTTGCGCATGAACATCGCTTCGCCCGAGGTGAAGGGCTGGCGGGAAGGCTCTTCGTCCCAGGACAGAACGTTTTGCGGGCTGATCTTGGTCTTGTTGATCGTGTCGTAAAGGAACTGGATCGCCTCGACCGCCGCCTTGTCGCCGATGACGGAGGATTTGCCGTCTGGTGCGAGGATAGAACCGCCGTTCGAGGTGATGATTTCCACGGCATCGCAGATCAGAACCTCGGCCTGTTTGCCCTGCCAGAGATAGCCGAACTTGGCATCGCCGGCCTTCTGCGCGGCCGCTGCCATGGTTGCCATGTCGTCCCAGGTCTCGGGAACCTTGCCGCCATGCTTTTCCACCAGATCCTTGCGGTAGTAGAACATGCCGGAATCGACGAACCACGGAAGCGCGGTCAGCTTTTCATTATAGGTGCAGGCGGCGACCGTTCCGGGGAAATAATCGGCGCGCTTTTCCTTCGGGAAGTACTCGTCGAGCGGCAAGGCCCAGCCGGCCGCCGCGAAGCCGGCGATCCAGACGACGTCCTGAGTGAAAACGTCGGGGGTTCCGTTGCGGCGCGCCAATTGCTGGACAAGGCCCTGATAGACCTCGGTCGACGAGCTCGGCGGCGGCAGTTCGATGAACTTGACCGTGATCCGGTCCTGCGATTCGTTATAGGCCTTGACGAGATCGCCGAGGCCTTCCTTGCCGAAGAAGCTGGCGCTGGCAAAGCTGATCTCGGTGCGATCGGCGGCGCGCGCGGAGCGCATGCCAAGTCCCGTTGTGGCGGCAAGGGTCGCCGCGCCGACTGCGGCGCTTGCAGCGCCCATCAGCATCTGGCGGCGGTCGAGCAGTGTGGAAAATACGGCCACGTTTGAGCCGGCCGGCGTCTTCTTGACATCAGACATGATTTCCCTCCCAGGAAAGCTGGCGACCTCCAAAAACTCCGCGCCAGTATTGTCGTATGTTTCATAAAAAATTGTCGCGCGTCAAGAAATAAGATGCTTTAACTCACTTTAAAGCGCGTCGGACTGATATGGCTATCGGTGGCGTGCGGGTTATCGGATCCAGGGAGGATTGAGGAATATGACTGGGAACACAAAGGCAAAGCTGGGCATCGGCATCGTCGGCTGCGGCAATATTTCAATGACTTATCTGCGCAATGCGGCGCTGTTTGCTGGTGTCGAGCTGCGTGCTTGCGCCGATATTTCGGCTGACGCCGCGGCTCTTCGCGCACGGGAATACGGCATTCGGCCGCTGAGCGTCGATCAACTGCTCGCAGATCCCGAAGTCGACCTCGTTCTCAACCTCACAATCCCGGCCGTGCACTTCGATGTCACCATGTCGGCCCTGTCCGCGGGCAAGCACGTCTTCACGGAAAAGCCGCTGGCGACCTCGGCCGCCGAAGGACGGACGCTTGTCGCCGAGGCGAAGACACGCGGTCTGCTTTTAGGCTCGGCACCCGACACTTTCCTCGGTGCGGCCGGTCGGCGTGCCCGGCGTCTGATGGAGGAAGGCGCGATCGGCCGTCCGGTCAGCGGCACCGCCTTCATGATGGGACGCGGCATGGAGCACTGGCACCCCAATCCGCAATTCTATTATCAGCCGGGTGGTGGCCCGGTTTTCGATATGGGGCCTTATTACCTGACCATGATGGTGAACCTGCTTGGCCCGGTGGTGCGCGTCATGGCAATGGCAACAAAGGGGCAAGACGAGCGCCTGATCACCGCGGACGGTCCGTTCAAGAACACGAGTTTCAAGGTCGGTACGCCGACCAATGTCCTGTCTTTGCTCGAATTCCAGTCCGGCGCGACTGTCAATTTCGGCGCATCCTGGGACGTCTTCCGCCATTCCAACCATCCGATTGAGCTCCACGGCACCGAAGGCTCCCTTCGCCTGCCGGATCCCGATACGTTCGGCGGCACGGTCTCGCTGTCGGAGCGCGGCGCCGACTGGCGTGATTTCGATAGCGACGGCGAGCTTTACGGCAAGAAGAACTGGCCGTTTGCAGCGCCGGATCGCGCGAATTACCGGATGCTCGGCGTCGCCGACCTCGCGCGCTCGCTGGAGGAGAAGCGGACGCCGCGCGCATCCGGGGAGCTTGCCCTGCATGTACTCGAAATCATGGAAGCTATTCTCGCCTCCGGTGAAAGCGGCCAGTCGGTCCGCGTCGGCGGTAATCTGGTGCGTCCGCCGCTTCTGGGCGAAGACGAAGCCCGCAGTCTCCTCGCCTGATTGCCGAAGGGAGAGACGACATGACAGAACAGCTCGATGAGAGTGCCCGACGTCTTCTCGACATGAGCAATCGGTCGAACCCTCGGCCGTTTGAAACCGGGACACCTCTGGAGGCCCGTATTGACTATGACGCGGGCTGCCCGACGGTTCAGGGCGCACGCGAGACGGTCGCATCGATTAGGGATCGTCAGATCGACGGTCCGAACGGCCCGATCACCCTGCGTATCTATCGCGGCATCGGCGCACGATTGAAGAATGGTCCCGGCCTCCTTTATCTACACGGCGGCGGCTGGGTGATTGGCAATCTTGAATCTCACGACGAGATCTGCCGTTGGTTCGCCAATCTCGCGCAATGCACCGTGGTCTGCCCGGACTACCGCCTGGCGCCGGAACACAAGTTTCCGGCCGGGCTGACTGATTGCGCCGCTACACTGGCCTTCATGGCGAAATCCGCCGCCGATCTTGGTATCGACCCCGAGCGGATTGCGGTCGCCGGCGACAGTGCCGGCGGCAATCTTGCCGCCGTGCTCGCGCTGATGTCGCGCTCCGGTGACGCTCCAAAGCTTACGGGGCAACTGCTCATCTATCCGAACACGGACGCCGCGCAGACGGCCGACAGCTATCGTCGCTATGGCGAAGGCTACGGTCTGACCGCATCGGCGATGAAGTGGTTTCGCGATCACTATATCCGCACCGAGGCCGATATCTTCGACTGGCGGGTTTCGCCGTTGCGGGCTGACAGCGTTGCCGGGGTTGCGCCGGCCTTCGTGATCACGGCTGGGCACGATATTCTGGTGGAAGAGGGCCTGGCCTATGTCGAACGGCTGAAGCAGGAGGGCGTGCGCGTGGTGCTCCGCCACTGGCCCGGCCAGATCCACGGGTTCGTGTCGATGGGACGATACATATCGGCCGCACGCCAGGCCGTAGAGGAGGCCGTGGAGGCATGGCGCAGTTTCGAAGGCGCTCCCGAGTAAACGGAAAGCAATGGTGTCCTATGCCGATTGCCGCATGACCAGCGTCCCATCCAGGCGGACTTTGTCGGCGATGGTCTGAACCGGCGCGTCTGTGTCGCCGAGCAGCGTCAAAAGCGTGTCGACGCTATTTGCCGTCATTGCGGCGAAATCCTGTGCCATTGTCGTCAGCGGCGGGCAGGTATAGCGGCTGAGCGGATGGTCGTCATGGGCGGCCACGCGCAGATCGTCACCCTTCTTGCGTCCGACCTTCAGCCCATGCGCGAAGGCCGCCGCCATTACGCCAAAGGCGAGGCGGTCGTTGGCGCAGAGGATGGTCTTGCCCGGAAGCGCCTTCGCGTTCAGCATCTCGTCCATCTGCTGATATCCGATATGCTCGAAGTCCCATGTATAGGCCGCGTTGGTCTTGATCACCACAGGCTCGCAGCCTGAAGCCTCCATCGTGGCGATGTAGCTCGCCAGCCGTTCCGGCGAGTTGTGGTTGACATGCGGAATGTCGAGATAGGCCGGGGCCTCTCCGGATCGGCAGAGATATTCGACGATTGTCGCTACGCTCTGATAATTGTTGTTGCCGATGAACGGCGTGTTTCCCTCGATATAAGTGTCGAAATAAACGAGGGGCACATTCTGCGCGAGCCTCTCGAACGCGCGTGGATCGGATTTTTGCCCCAGCGGCGCGGCAAGCGTGCCCGCTACCTTCAAGGACAGCATGGTGCTGACGGCTTCGGCCTCCAGCTCCGGCAGTCCGTGCGAGGAAAACACGATCGGCCAATAGCCCTCATTGCGCAGCCGCAACTCCAGGCGGTTGACCATTTCGGCGTAGAAAGGGTCGGTGAGGGCCGGCACCAGGATGCCGATATTGCGGGTTCTCTTCCGATTGAGATTGCGCGCATAAATATTGGGTTGATAATCGGACGAACGGAGGGCCGCCTCGATCAACGCGCGCGTCACCGGCTTGACGCTCGTCGGGTCATCGAAATACTTCGAGAGGGTGGGTCGGGAGACGCCGCAGGATTTCGCGAAATCCTCCATTGTCTTGTGCGTCATTTTTTCCATCAAAAGTCGACCATTTCTAGAGCCGATCCGCCCATCTGGAACTTGTTATGCGTCCGCAAGAAGGGAAGCGCAACCATGGAGGTAAGTTTCGAGCAAGTTCTTTCTAGCCTCAAGTTGCTCAAAAATATTACATGCGTCAATTTCTTAATTGACGCATAAAAGTTAAAGCCATAGAAAAGTTGCCTATCGGCCGGCGGCAGTCGCGAGCCGAGGCAGGAGTTTCACCGGGAAGTGGGTGCGCCATCTCATGAAAAAGCTCGTCAGTGCCGGAGAGATCGTCGTCGAAATCATGGCGGATCGGCTCGATCAAAGTCTAGCGCAGCCCGGATTGCTGCACGGACCATTCCCGTCTGGTGCGCCAGCGATCTTCATTGCCCAGGCAGCTAGGCTCGGTCAGCCGGCCGGCCTGATCAGCGCCGTCGGCGAAGACGATTTCGGGCGGATGAACATCGACAGATTGCGCGACTGGGGGGCGGATATCTCCGCCATCACGGTTCATCAGGGGCAGGCGACCGGCACGGCTTTTGTATCGTACCGAGCCGATGGTTCCCGTCATTTCGTCTTCAACATCAAGAACAGCGCGGCGGGATTAATCGAAACCGGCGATGGCGCGACAACTCTGCTGGCGGGCGCTAATCATTTCCATGTCATGGGCTCCTCCCTGTTTTCCGAGAGGGCGATCTCCGTCGTTCTGACGGGCATCGAGACGATCAAGCGCACCGGCGGCACGGTTTCTTTCGATCCCAATATACGCAAAGAGATGATCGAGCTGCCCGGCATGCGCGAGGCACTGAACCAGGTTCTGGCGCTAACGGATATTTTCCTGCCAAGCGGCGAAGAGCTGTTCATCTTCACCAAGGCGACCGACGAGGCAGAAGCGGCCGCCGAAATGCTCGAGCGCGGGATTTCGGCAGTGATCGTCAAGAAGGGTGCGGAGGGCGCGGTCTATTACGATCGGCATCGCAAGGTTGTGGCGTCCGGCTTCGTCGTCGACGAAGTCGATCCGACCGGCGCGGGCGATTGCTTCGGCGCGGGCTTCGTCTCCCTCTGGCTCCGGGGTGCGGCGCCGGAGGAGGCTTTGAGATTGGCCTGTGCCTGCGGGGCCTTGGCCGTGACGCGCAAAGGCCCCATGGAGGGCATTGCCACCATTGCTGAGGTACAGTCCTTTCTGTCCGGCGCGACCGTGAGGATGCCGTCATGAGTTCCGCGACACAGAGACTGGCAGATATGCCGAGAAACCGTGGCAGCGGTCTGCCATCCGGCATCACCTCCGTCTGCTCGGCCCATCCCCTGGTGATCGAGGCGGCTCTGTTGCACGCAAAGGGCCGAAACGCCGATGTGCTGATCGAGGCGACCTGCAACCAGGTCAATCAGGACGGCGGCTATACCGGCATGACGCCCGCCGATTTTCGTGCCTTCGTCGAAAAGATTGCGGCGGCAGTCGGCTTCCCCCTGGATCGTCTGATTCTCGGCGGGGATCACCTTGGGCCAAATCCCTGGAAGCATCTGTCGTCCGGCGAAGCGATGCGCAAGGCAGGTGCAATGATCGACGCCTTTGCGGCTGCCGGTTTCACCAAGCTGCATCTGGATACGAGCATGGCCTGCGCCGACGATCCGGTAGCTCTTCCAGACGAGACGATCGCATCCCGGGCAGCCGAGTTGGCCGCCATCTCGGAAGCAAGAATACGTCAATCGAAAACGCAGGCGCCGAGCTACATTATCGGCACCGAGGTTCCCGTTCCGGGCGGCGCGTTTGAGGCGCTGGATCACCTGCACGTCACAACGCCTGGGGATGCCCGCGCGACTGTGGCGCTTCACCGCACAGCCTTCTCCAGGCTCGGACTGAACGAGGCTTTTGAACGCTCGATCGGCATCGTCGTGCAGCCGGGCGTCGAATTCGGCAATGCCGACGTTGTTGCCTATGTGCGAGATGCGGCAAGAGATCTCGTCGCCACATTGGACGAGATGCCGCAATTCGTGTTCGAGGCTCATTCAACGGATTACCAGAGCGGCGAGGCGCTGCGCGATCTTGTCAGCGATGGATTTGCAATCCTGAAAGTCGGCCCCTGGCTGACCTTTGCCCTACGCGAGGCACTGTATGGCCTGAATGCCATTGCCGAAATCCTGGTGCCGGATGCGGTCAGTGAAGCGGTTCCCGTCGCCATGGAGCGGATCATGCTGTCGTCGCCGGAGCATTGGCTGAAATATTATCCTGGCGATGCCCGCGAGCAATATGTGCAGCGGCATTATTCGTTCAGCGATCGGATTCGCTATTATTGGTCCGTACCGGCTGCGCAGAAGGCCGTGGACGAGCTGATGGCGGCCCTTGAAGGCGTTACAATTCCACGCCCGCTGATCAGCCAGCATCTCGGTCATCTGGAGCCGCTGGTAGCCGACGGATCGGTGGCGCCACAGGCGTGTGCACTGCTGCTTGCCAGCGTCACACGCGTGCTCGATATCTATGCGGACGCGATCGATTCAGCCTCGTAGAACTAGCTGTTCTGGCAAGGCTGAAGTCCCCGGGGTTTCAATCCTGCGTGCGGGTCAACCGAAGCGATCCGCTGGACGTGACATCCGCGACGAGACCCTCATAGTTCACAATGCTTGGATGCCGCGTCGGCAGCACGGCCTTATGGGTCGCGCTGATGACAGCCACCGCGGCGCCCGCCGCCTCGGCCGCTTCTATCCCGGCTGGAGCGTCCTCAAAGACCAGGCACTCCTCTATCGGTTGGCCGAGGGTTTTCGCGGCCAGCAGAAAGCAGTCCGGTGCTGGCTTGCCGTTTTGCACATCCTTGCCCGTAATCAGTAGCGGCGGCCAGGGAATGCCCGCGGCCTTGAGGCGGACAGCCGCGAGGTCTCGTGGCGCGGATGTGACGATTGCCCAGCGATCCCTAGGCAGCGTATTCAGGAAATCGATCGCCCCTGCGATCGGTTCGACGCCCGCGACATCGGCGATCTCGGCGAGGGTCAGAAGTCGGGCCTCTTCGGCCGGATCGATTCCAGATAGGCCAAGCCGTGTGATCGTTTCTGTCGCCTTGCGTCCATGCACGATCGCCAGCAGGCCCTCGACATCGACATTGTGTCGCAAGGCCCAGGCCGTCCAGACCCTCTCGGCGACCGCGATGGAATTCAGCACGGTTCCATCCATATCGAACAGGAAGGCGCCGAAGGAGCGGTCGGGATGCAAGGGCAGGGCCATCTCTAAAATTCTTTCTCAGCTTTTCTGGGGAGCAGCGGACAGGCGATCGAGGATTGCCTGCGCCGTATTGGCGTCCGTCACGAGGGCATTGATCATGCCCGACCGCGCCGCGCCGATGATGCCGGGCGCCTTTGCCGGCGTCGCGGCAACCGCAATGCACAGGGGAACCCGTCGGAGCTGCTCGGGAGTGGCGGCGATCATGCGCTCCTCGCCGTCCCAATGCAGGATCTCGCCGGCCTCGGTGACATAGTGCCGCAATACGTCGCCCGCTGCTTGGCTGAGGGCTTTTTCTCCCGGAAGCGCCGCCGTCGCCTCGGACGGATTGGCCGCGTGCGTCAGGCCGACACCGACGATTGCCGCATCGAGCTTGTTCCAGAGCGCGGTAACCTGCTGGACCGTGGGGTCGGCGAGGAAAGCATCGCGCAGTTCGGACGATGAGATGTATGGCGCGTGCAGGAAATGCGGCAATCCGCCCATCTGCTCGGCCGCCTGGCGCACGAATTCGTTGGTCTGGAAATGCGCCGCTGCCTGCTGCATGCCGCCATTGAGGGCGATGGTGACGATGCCGGGCAGCTGCGGCAGACCGGCGAGGGTGACTTCCCGAACGGCGCGTCCCCAGCCGATGCCGAGCGTCGAGCCGGAGTGAAGCCCCGCCTGTTGCAGCATGGAGCCGACGGGAGGCGCAAGTGCGCTGAGAACATTGGAAGACGGCGTATCGATCACGGCGGCGTTGCGCAGCTTCAGGCCGTCGATCAGTGCCGCACTCAGGTCTTCCGACGGGGAAAGATCAATCACCTCAATTCGCACGATGCCGGCCAGGCGAGCTTTCTGGAGCAGGCGTGAAACCGTAGCCGTTGATAATCCTAGCTTTTTAGCAATGTCGACCTGCGACATGTCGGATTGGTAGTGCAACTTTGCAACCATATGCAGCAATGCACGGTTTGTTGCAGGCTCCTGCGGCTGAGACGAATTCAGGTTGAAATTCCTTTCTGCAATGTGTTACACATTTGGGCGCTGAGGGAGTTATCGCTCAAAATAGCCGGTTTCGCAACGGTTATGCGGCGGAGGAGAGCTCTCGACATTCATTGGCCATCCCTTCCGAACCTCGGAGCGGGATGCACGTTCAGCAACCCGTTTCGGGCACGCTATAGGGAGGAGCATATATGTCCAGATTAACCACCGCCGAAATGCGCGGCTACCAGCAGATTTGCGGGAGCGACGGCGCCATGATGGTGATCGCCTGCGATCAGCGCGGCGGCATGCGCAGCCTGCTTGCCAAGGAACCGGAGGCGCAAGCCGCGATCTCCGACAAGACCCTCGGCGACACCAAGGCCGATATTGCCCGGTTCCTTGCCAGCAAGGCATCCTGCGTCCTCGTCGATCCGATCTGCGCCGTTCCGGCTCTCGTTGACGACCGCATCATTCAGCGCGACACGGCGCTTCTGATCGGCCTTGATGCCTCGGGCTGGGATACGTCCCCGGAAGGGTATCGCCTGTCCAAGCTGGTTCCTGGCATCACGGCCCGTCGCGTTCGCCAGCTCGGCGCGACCGGCGGCAAGATCATGGTCTATCTCCGGTCGGACCGGGATGAGGCCAATGTTCATAACATCAATATCCTTCGCCAATGCATCGAGGATTTCGCACGCGAAGACCTGCTGCTCGTTGTGGAATTCCTGACTTACAGGTTCGATGACGAGGATGAAGCCGCGTACAAGGCGAAGATCCCCTCCCTGATCGTCGGCGGAAGCCGGATTTGCCTGGATTACGGCGCGAAGGTGTTGAAGATTCCATACCCGGGAAACCCTGAGGCTTGCGCGGAGGTCACCAGACTTGCGGGAGGCGTTCCCTGGGCGGTCCTGTCCGCCGGCGTCGACCATTCGACCTTCCTGAAACAGGTCGAAGATGCCATGCGCAACGGTGCTTCCGGCGTCATCGCCGGCCGCTCGCTGTGGAAAGACTGCATTTCGCTCGACCGCGCCGTCACGAGGGATAGACTGGAAACCGTCGCGGTTCCGCGTCTTCGCGAAATTCAGGCTGTGATCGCCACCCATTTCAAGGGTAGCAAGTCTGAAGCCGTCGGCCGGGGACAGAAAGAACATGCCTGAGACAGCCATCGGCGTGGACATTGGCGGCACGAATATTCGTGCCGCTCTCGTCTCCGATCGAGGCGAGATATTGAAGAAGGTATCGGATCGGACACCCGCCGATCCGTTGCAGGTGGTCGAGCGCGTCTTGGCGATGGTCGAGGCGCTTGATGTGGCGGGAGCAGCCGGCATCGGTGTCGGCATTCCCGGTCGTGTCGATGCGATCAGCCGCACGATCCTCTCGGGCGGTATCCTCAATCTGGCCGGCATCGACTTTGCCGATCGACTGGAGACGCGTCTCGGCAAGCGGGTCGTCATCGAAAATGACTGCAACATGGCGCTGATCGCCGAAATGCGCGTCGGCGGCGCCAAGGGATACCAGAGCGTCGCGATGCTGACGATCGGAACGGGCATCGGCGGAGCCGTTGCCCACAATGGCAGCATCTATCACGGCCATATGACGGCGGGGCAGCTGGGCCATATCTCCGTGCTGCAGGATGGCCCGCTTTGCGCCTGCGGACGGCGCGGCTGCGTCGAAACCTTCAGTTCAGGAACGGCACTGCGCCGGCACATGGACGAGGCCGGGCTTTCGGCTACCTCCATCGGCGAGATTTTCGAAATGGCCACTGAGGGAAATGGTACGGCGAGGGCGGTCTTGCATGCATGGGCATCCCCCTTGCGCACGGCGCTCGACAATATCGCGGCGACGATGGATCCGGACGTCATCCTTCTGGGTGGCGGGCTCGGCTGCGACGCGGCGCGCGCCCTTGCAGACCTTCCGGCGGTGGCGCCATGGTTCCGGCCGACGATCCTGCCCGCGAAGCTTGGGGATGATGCCGGCGTGATCGGCGCGGCGCTGTCGACATTGGCGAATGTTGGCAGTTCCGCCGAAAAACGCGTTGTGCTCGTCAACGGCGTTCCGGCTTCGGGAAAGAGTAGTCTGGCAAAATCGCTGTCGCAACGCACCGGTTGGCCGGTCCTTTCCCTTGATGGCATCAAGAATCCCTTCCTGGAGCACATCGGCCCCGTCGACCGGGATTTCAACCGGACTTTGGGAAAGGCGAGCTACCAGGCGATCTGGTCGTTCATCCGCGAGGCGCCGGTCGGGTCCACCTTCATCGTCGATGCATGGTTCGGCTTCCAGCCGAAGGCGCTACTTGAGGCCTATATCAAGGATGCTGGTGTGGATCGCGTCGCGGAGCTTTGGTGCAAGGTGCCCGGCGCGGTTGCGTCGGAACGCTATGCCAGCCGTTTGAAAGACCGGCTGCCGGGCCATCCGGGCGCTGAATATGTCGCCGAACTCGCGGTGCTTGCCGATCGTGCCGAGCCCATGGCATGCGGCGCGTTGCGGACGGTCGACCAGACGAAAGAGCCGGATATGGACAGCATAACCGCCTGGATTTCAGAGATGTTTGACCCGGCCGGATAGTAGCTGCCTTCCTGGCGGCAGATGAAAGCTTGATCTGACTTCAAACCGTCGCGCAACGCTTCGTTCGCGACGGGTGCATTGCTTTGCCGATCTCCCCGATTGGCAAGCTATTTCAAATAGATGGAGGAAATTCGTTGCAGAAAAATATTACTTGACGACCCGCCGTAAGCCACTGATTATCCATTTCGCCGGACAAGGGAGATGTTCGGCTTTCAAGGGAGGAAATTATGGAACGACGTTCATTTCTCAAGGCTAGCGCCGTGGCGACGCTTGCCACCGGCGTGGCGGCTGTTGCCGGGGGCGCCCAGGCGCAGGACAAGAAGTTTACCATCGCCCTCATTCCGGGCCTGACGACGGATGCCTTCTACATCACCATGCGCAAGGGCGCCGAAGCTGCCGCCAAGGCGGTGGGTGCGACGCTGGTGTTCCAGGGCGCGCCGGACTTCAATCCGGTCACGCAGGTTCCGGTTCTCGACGCGATTATCGCCAAGAAGCCCGACGCGATCCTGATCGCGCCGACCGACAAGGATCAATTGGTCCAGCCGCTGAAGAAGGCGGCGGATGCGGGCATCCCGGTCATCACGGTCGATACCTTTATCGGCAGCGGCGTCTACCAGACCGGCAGCGGCGACGCCGATTTTCCGCTTTCCTACATCGCCTCGGATAACCTGCTTGGCGGCGCGATCGCAGCGCGCGCCCTGGCCAAGGCCGTCGGCGAAAAGGGCAAGGTCTACGTTTCGAACGTCAAGCCCGGCATCTCGACCACCGACCAGCGCGAGCAGGGTTTCAAGGACGAGATGAAGAAGTTTCCGAACATCACCGTTCTCGACACGCAGTATAATGATGACGATGCCAACAAGGCGGCGTCGCAGCTGCAGGCCGTCTTTGCCCGCAACTCGGACCTCGATGGTGTTTTCGGCGCCAACCTGTTTTCCGCTCTCGGTGCTGCGAACGGCGTCCAGCAGGCGGGCCAGACGGGCAAGATCCGCGTCGTCGCCTTCGATGCGCCGACCACGATCGTCGACAACATCAACTCCGGCCTCGTCGATCTGGCGATTGCCCAGCATCCGGCCGAAATCGGCTATTTCGGCGTCATGGCGGCCTATGCCCATCTGACCGGCAACTCGATCCCGACCGCGATCGGCACCGGCTTTACGGTCATCGACAAATCGAACGTCGCCGACAAGGACGTCGCGAAGTTCATCTACTCCGACTAATCGGATGAAGTCTGTGCCTCGTCCAAGGGACGGGGCACGTCTCTGATCATAATGGAGGAAATGGCGTGACGACTTCTGTACGTCCTCGCTCGAGTTTGGATTCATCCATGACTACCGAAGATACCGAGGCCCGCAAGGCGGACCAGCATGTGGCGCCACAGGCCGACCACGGCGATCAGGCAAAAACCATCATCAACTATATCGCGCAATTGCGCGCCTGGCTCTTCCTTGCCGCGCTGATTGTGACGTTCGAAATCTGGGCGCGCATCGATTTTGGCGGCACCTTCATCGGATCGTCCTTCAACTGGCAGTCGGTCGCGATCTTTGCCGTGGCGCCGCTGCTGCTGGCGATCGGCCAGACCTTCGTCATCATATCCGGTGGCATCGACCTTTCGACCGGCTTCATCATGGGTCTTGCGGCGGTTGTTGCCGCTCACATCACCAATGTCGCCGGTCTCTACATGCCGCTGCCGATGGCGATGGTGCTCGGCATTCTCGTTGCGATGCTCGCCGCCACCGTACCCGGCTTCATCAACGGCATGCTGATTTCCCGCCTCAAGGTTCCGCCCTTTATCGGCACGCTCGGCATGTTCGGCGTCGCCCGCGGCACGGCCTTCCTGCTGGCCGGCGGCACCACCGTCCCGGTCAAGAATTCCTATTTCGCCGAACTCGGCAATGGCCGCTTCTATGGCGTGCCTTATCTCGTCATTGTCGCCTTTATCTTCGTGCTGATCATGCATTACCTGCTCAGCCAGACGCGTTTCGGTCAGCATAACTATGCGATCGGCGCCAATGCGCAGGCCGCGCGGCGGGCCGGCATCGACATCAAGTCCCATCTGCTCAGGCTCTACATGCTCTCGGCGGTCTGCGCCGGTCTCGGCGGCGCGCTCTATGCTGCCCGCTTCACGGCCGGTGCTGCCCAGGCCGGTGAGCCGCTGCTGCTCGACAGCGTGGCCGCTGTCGTCATCGGCGGTGCCAGCCTGTTCGGCGGCTCGGGAACGATCATCGGCACTGTTGCCGGGGCGCTCGTCATTGCCGTCATCCAGTACGGTCTGGTTTTCATGAATGTCGAGCCTTTCTGGCAGTTCATTGCCGTCGGCATCGTCATCATCATTTCGGTGCTTATCGATCAGGCGCAGCGCCGGTTCAGCGGAGCAAAACAGGATGAATAGCGCAACGCCCCTTCTCGAAGTCCGCAATCTGTCGCGCTATTTCGGTGCCGTCCATGCCCTGGACAATTGCTCCCTGGTCGTCCGTCCCGGCGAAGTCGTCGCGCTGGCAGGAGACAATGGCGCCGGCAAGACGACGATGATCAAGGCGATCTCGGGCGTCTATCCGCCGACATCGGGCGAAATCCTCATCGAAGGAAAACCCGTCACCTTCTCCTCGCCACAGGATGCGCGGGAAAAGGGGATCGAGACGATCTATCAGGATCTAGCGCTTGCCGACAATCTGACAATCGGCGCCAATATCTTCCTCGGCCGCGAGCCGATGAAGAAACTCTTCGGCTTTCTTCCCGTCATCGACCGGAAGGCGATGGCGGAGGCGGCGCGCGCGACGATGGCGCAGCTCGATTTCCATGTGAAACGGCTCGACGCGCCGGTCAGTAACTTCTCCGGTGGCCAGCGTCAGGCGGTGGCGATCGGGCGCGCGGTCTATTGGAACGCCCGCATCCTGATCATGGACGAGCCGACGGCAGCCCTCGGCGTGCCGGAGCAGCGCAAGGTCGTGGCACTCATCAAGTCGCTGAAGGCGCAGGGGCGCGGCGTGATCTTCATCTCGCATAATCTACAGGACATCTTTGCCGTCTCCGACCGCATCGTCGTCCTGCGGCGCGGCATCGTCGCCGGAGAGCGCCAAATCAGCGAAACCACGCATGAGGAAGTCGTCAAGCTGATGATCGGCGGCTAACCGCCGATCATGTCCATCGTCAGGCGACGCCGAGGTGCTGGCGGGTGAAGGCGATCAGGCTTTCTATATGGAGAGCGACGGCGGCGCGGGTCTGTTCCGCGTCGCCGCGTTCCACGGCCTCGATGATGACGAGGTGCTCGGTGGAATCGGGTTTCAGGCGGTCCTTCAGGCGGTCAATCTCGAACAGGCGCGTGGTGGCGCGCAGCTCCCGTAGCACCTTCGCCATGACGGTATTGCCGCAGTGATCGATGATCAGGTTGTGTAGGTTGTCATCGGAGACCCAATGCGCGTCGGTGTGATAAGCCGTCGCGTCGAGAAGCTCGTGAATTTCGCGCCGGACGGCGATCAATTGCCGGCGCGGAATATTGGGGATCGCCAGCACGGCGGCCTCGGGCTCGATCAGTAATCGCAGCCGCAGGCTTTGAAGATATTCACCGATATCCACCTGGCGCACAACGTAGTTGCGACCATCGCCCTTGCGCACCAGCCCTTCGCCCTCCAACCGCTGTAGCGCTTCCCGCAATGGGGTGCGGGAAATGCCGAGGGTTTCGGCGAGCCTTGCCTCGACAATGACCTGTCCGCCCTTCAGCCTGCGATGGCGAATCATGTCGGAAACGGCTTTGTAGGTCAGCGAGGCAAGATTGTGCTGTCCGCCCGTGGACGACGGTGTCGCCGGCATGATTGAAATATCTGTCACCCTGACCTCATTTCCCGTGCTGCCCGCATTTCGCACGACAACGCACTTTCTTCGTATAGGCAGCTGTTACATATGATAGCCGATCTCGCAAAGAAGCAAAAAGGGAACTCATGGACGATCGCCTGAACGATGAGGGAGAGGCAAGCCTTGCCGACGAAACCTATCGTCTGCTTCTAGCCGACATTCTCTCGGCCCGGCTAGCGGGCGGATCGGTGGTGCAGCAGAGGCGGCTTGCAAGCAAACATGCCGTGTCGCGCTCTCCGATGCGCCACGCACTCGGCCGGCTCGAAGGGGAGGGACTGCTGATCCGCAACGACAAGGGGGTGCTTTGCGTCCGGGTCATAACCCTGAAGGACTATCTCGACAGTCTGGCAATGCGGATGCTGCTTGAGCCGAGCGCCATTGCTCTGGCGGTTCCGCATATGGCCGAGGAGGAGTTGGCGCCGCTCTCGGTGATGCTGGATGCGATCGAGGCCGAACCGGATCCGGACCCGGAGCTCGTCTGGCAGTTCGACGATGCGCTGCATGGATCGATCGCCGCTGCCAGCGGCAATTCCTTCATGGCAGCCACGATCGGTGAGATGCGACGTTATACGACGATCTTCGAAAGGCAGATGGCCGTGGTGCGGGCAAAGCCCGGCGTCGCCGAGCACCGGGCGATCCTGACAGCACTTTCAGCACATGATTCCGACGCGGCGCGGCAGGCAATGGCGCGCCATCTCGAAGCGGTTCGGCAGGGCGTTCTGACAAATTACTGAGGGGTCGCAGCAGCAGCTCTTGCATCAGCAGTAAAATTTTGTATAAAAGTGGGATCCCAGATGAATGCAAACTTTGGGACGCCAATAAGAAAACCAGCTCCAGAGGTCATCATGCTCCGAATTCAATTGTCCCGCGGCGTTCTTGCCGCATCGTTTCTAGCGCTCTCAACATCGTTCGTACTTGCGCAATCCTGCACGCCGAAGGTAGCGGCTGGCGAGCTGATCTCGCCCGGCAAACTCACCATGTCGACCAATCCGACGCTACCGCCCTTGCAGTTCATCGACTCCAGCGGCGACCTGAAGGGTATGCGCGTCGAACTCGGCACCGAGGTCGCCAAGCGTCTCTGCCTCGAGCCGGAATATGTCCGCATCGAGTTCTCCGCCATGGTGCCTGGCCTGCAGGCCGGCCGTTGGGACATGATCAACACCGGCATCTTCTTCACCGAGGAACGCGCCAAGATCATGCAGATGATCCCCTATGAGGATCAGGCGATCAGCGTCTCGATCGCGCCGAATTCGACCAAGAAGGTTGCCAGCAAGGACGATCTCGCCGGCATGACGATCGGCGTCGAGATCGGTGGTTTCGAGGAAACTAAGACGCGCCTCCTCGACAAGGAATTGCGCGATGCCGGCAAGAAGGGCCTGACGATCCAGACCTTCGACAATTTCGCGCTTGCCTATCAGGCCCTGCGTGCCGGGCAGGTTGATGGTGTGGTGTCGATCGATGCCGTTGCCAAGGATTATGATGCACGCGGCGATTTCAAGCGTGCCCTGAGTGGTCTCTATCCCGCACCGGTCGCCGTTGCCTTCAAGAGCCCCGCGCTTGCCGATGCCGTATCGGCAACGCTCAAGGAGATGAAGGCTGACGGATCGCTGAAGGCGCTGTTCGACAAGTACGGATTGCCTATGGTGTTCGGCGATTATTCCGTGAAGGGTCCCGGCCGCTGATCGGCCTGATCGGTCCATCGGAATGGCGACGCGCGGGTCTGCCGCGCTCGCCTTGAGCAGAAAGTTACGTTTATGACGCTTTGGAGCTGGTCGGGTTTCTTCGGATACCTGTTTAATCCCTTCATCCTCGGTGGGGTCTTCACGACCATCTGGCTGACCGTCGTGTCGCTGACGGCGGGTCTTATCCTCGGATTTGTCCTTGCCTTGATGCGGCGATCACCGTTCCGGTTGGCCAAGACCCTCGCCAAGATCTACATCTGGCTGTTTCGCGGCACGCCGCTGCTCGTCCAGCTCATCGCTCTCTACACGGCGCTGCCGCAGTTCGGCATTCGTTTCACCGTGATCGAGGCGGCCTTGATCGGGCTTGCGCTCAACGAAGCCGCCTATCTTGCGGAAATCATCCGTGCCGGCATCGAGGCCGTCCCGGAAGGGCAGGCCCGCGCCGCCCGGGCGCTTGGGATGACGGAACGGCAGATCATGCGCCACATCGTCATGCCGCAAGCCTTCAAGGTGATCATTCCGCCGCTCGGAAACTCCGTCAACGGCCTGTTGAAGACGACTTCCGTGACCTCGGTCATCTCGATGGAGGAGCTTCTGCGGCGAACCCAGGTGCTCATTCAGGAGCACTTCATGGTGCTGGAGCTCTTCGCGGTCGCGGCCATCTACTACCTTCTTCTGACCACGCTCTGGGATTTCGTCCAGAACCATATCGAGAAGCGCTTCGGTCAAGCCACCAACTCGCGGCTTTCCGTCACCGAAAAGCGCTAGAACCAGGATATCCGACATGACTAGGAAGTTTCGCGGTGTCTATACCGTGATGATCACGCCGTTGGATGCAGACGGCGCCGTGGACCTGAAGGCGCTGGCCGCTTTCACTGATTGGCAGGTGCGCGAGGGCATACATGGTCTCATCCCCCTTGGTTCGACTGGCGAGTTCCTGTCGCTGAGCGAAGAGGAGCGCGATGGCGTGGCACGCACGGTGATCGAAACCGTCGCCGGACGCGTCCCGGTGCTGATCGGCACTGGTGCGGAAGATACGCGCGAATGCGTTCGTCTGAGCCAGAAGGCGGAAGCCATGGGCGCGGATGGCGTCATGATCATTCCGCCCTTCTATTCTACGCCGACGGATGACGAGCTGGTTCATCACTACCGCACCGTCGCATCGGCGATTTCAATTCCGATCATGGTCTACAACAACCCGGCGACGGCCAATGTCGATCTGAAGCCGGAGCTGGTGAAGCGTATCGCTGAGATCAAGGGCTGCGATTATATCAAGGAATCCACCCTCGAAGTGACGCGAGTGCGCGACATCATCCGTCTGGCGGGCGAGAATATGACTGTCTTCGGTGGTATTCTTGGTTTTGAATCCTTCGTGATGGGAGCCGAAGGCTGGGTCGCCGTCGCTTCGAATGTGGCGCCGGGACCGATGGTCCGCATTTTCGAGCTCGCTGCCGACGAGAAGAAGACCGATGAGTCGCGGGCGCTTTACCTAAAGTGGTTGCCGATCATCCAGGCGGTTGGCGGGCAGGCCTATGTCGCCGGGTCGAAGTCGCTGCTGACGCATATGGGCTTTGCTGCCGGAATACCACGGCCACCGCGCCTGCCGCTGCCGCCCGAACAGGATGCAGCCATGAAAAAGCTGGTTTCGGACTTTGGTCTGACGTTCAGCGCCTGAGGATCGAGAAATGTCCGCCTCGCATGCCAACCCACATTCCGGATCGGAACCACCCGTCGAGTTCTTCCTCGACGGCGTGGCTTTCCATGCCGAACGTGGCATGACGATCGCGGCGGCGATCGAGGCTGGCGGGCGGCATGATTTCTCGCGAAGCCTCAAGGGCGAGGCACGCGGTCTCTTCTGCGGCATGGGCGCGTGTCACGATTGCCTCGTCACGGTCGACGGCAGGGTCAGCCAGCGCGCCTGCATGACATCGGTCAAGGAAGGGATGCAGGTGCGCCGACCGGCTTCAAAGCCAGCGCCCACGGCGGACCACGCCGACCTTTGCGACGTGCCGGCGGAGATCTCCTGTATCGAGATGGACGTGCTGGTGATCGGCGCTGGGCCAGCTGGTCTTGCCGCTGCCGAGGTTGCTGCGGCTGCCGGAGCGAGTGTCACTCTTATTGATGAGAGACCGGCCGCTGGCGGGCAATATTTCAAGCAGCCCTCGACGTCGAAGGCGGTGTTGCGTCTGAGCGATGACGAACAGGCCCGATCGGGCGCAGACCTGATCCAGTGTGCTCAAGCCGCCGGCGTGGCGATGATCGGTGGAACGCTCGTCTGGGGCGCGGAGAATGGCGAGAGTGGCGCGACGATCGCCTGCTACGGTCCGCAAGGCGCCTTTTACTGCAAGCCACGAATGATCGTGATCGCGACGGGCGCCTATGAACGGTCGCCGGCCGTACCCGGCTGGACTCGCGCCGGCGTCATGACCGCTGGTGCGGCGCAGACGCTGCTGAGAAGCTACGGCACGATACCCGGCGGACGAATAGTCATTGCTGGCAACGGTCCTCTCAACATCCAGGTTGCCAATGAGATTCGCAAGGCGGGTGGCCGCGTGGTCGCGCTGGTGGAAACCGCGTCCGCACCGTGGAGGCAGCCGCTTGCGGCGCTCAAGTTGTTGGCCGCCGACAAAGCGCTTGCGATCGGCGGATTGCGGCAGGTCGCCGCTTTGCGTGCTGCCGGTATTCCAATCCTCTGGGAAAGCCGGGTTGTATCCGTAAACGGGAAAGCCGGCGTCGAAACCATCACGGTCACTGGACCGGACGGCGAAACCAGGCTTGAGGCTGACACCGTTCTGATCGGTGGCAGCTTTGCGTCCTCGAACGAACTTTCCAGATTGCTCGGTTGCGGTCACGAGGTCATCGATGGCGATCTCGTTGCCACCACCAAGGATGATGGCGAGACCACGCTTGCCCATATCCATGTGGTCGGAGAAGCCGCCCGTTTCGGCGGGGCGCATATTGCCATGGCGCAAGGCCGGCTTGCCGGGATTGCCGTGGCGCGCAAATTGGGCTTCGACGTCGCGCCTGATCCGGCTGCTGAACGCAGGCTTGCACGGCATCGGGCCTTTCAGGCAATGCTTTGGACCCTCTTCAAATCGGCTCGCCCGATGGGCGACAGACTGCCGCCAGATGATACCGTCATCTGTCGCTGCGAAGGCGTCACCTATGGGACGCTGAGGGTGCTTGGCGAGCATAGCGCCAAGGATATCGCGACGCTGAAGCGGTTATCACGTGCCGGGATGGGGCGTTGCCAGGGTCGCTATTGTGGCCACGCGATCGCCACCGTTGCGGGGGAAACTCGCACGTCCGGAGAGACGCGCGGTTTTCTGGCGCCACAAATGCCGTTGAGGCCTGTGCCGCTCGCAGCCCTCGCGGTCGAAAAGCCGGAATGGGGCGGCCATAAGCGAGCGATGCTGCCGGAAAAACCGCCGCTGGAAAGCCGTGAGCCTTTGCCGCTATCGCAGACTTCGACGCTGGTGATCGGCGCGGGAATTGCCGGTTTGTCGACGGCCCTCTTTCTCGCCCGCGAAGGCGAAGAGGTCACCGTATTGGAGCGTGCCTTTCCGAATTCGCTGGCCTCGGGCGGCAATGCCGGCAGCCTGCACGCGCAGCTTCTGTCCTTCGATCATGGCGCCCGTGCCGAAGGCGGCGGCAGTGCGGCCGCGCTGACGCTGCCGCTGCAGCGCGATTCCATCGCCCTCTGGGCGTCACTCCAGAATGAGCTCGGCTGCGATTTCGAGATGAAGGTGACGGGTGGCCTGATGGTCGCCGAGACCGAGGCGCATATGCGCTTCCTCGCCGAGAAAGTCAGCGTCGAGCAGCGGGCCGGTATCGATTGCAGGCTGATTGGCCAAGGGGAGTTGCGGGGGCTGGAACCGGCCCTGTCGCCAGATTTTGTCGGCGCAGCCTATTGCTCGCAGGAAGGCAAGATCAATCCGCTCGTCGCCACGCAGCACATTCTTGAAGCGGCGCGGGCGAAAGGCGCCCGCATCTTCGAAACATGCGAGGTCCTCGGCATCGTGCCCGGCCCGGCTGGCTTCGACGTCACCACATCGCGCGGCACTATTCGGGCAAAACGCATCGTCAATGCCGCCGGCGCCTTCTCATCGCGCATCGGATCGATGCTCGGCCTCGATATTCCGGTCTTCGGCGCACCGTTGCAGATGGTGGTGACGGAGGCCGCTGCTCCCCTGATCTCCTGCCTCGTCGCCCATGCCGATCGTCATTTGACCTTGAAGCAGGCGGCCAACGGCAATTTCATCATTGGTGGCGGCTGGACGGCGGGTCTCGATCCGGTGCATCAGCATCCAAGGCCGCTGCTGTCGAGCCTTGAGGGCAATCTTTGGGTCGCCCAGCATGTGGTCCCGGCACTGCGCAAGCTGCATGTCATCCGCAGCTGGGCGGCGATGAACATCAATATCGACGGAGCGCCAATCCTCGGCGAGCACCCGTCGCAGCCCGGCTACTTCAGCGCCGTGACGTCGAACGGCTATACGCTCGGCCCGATCGTCGGCCAGCTCACCGCACAGCTCGTCCTTGGTCGGGAGACCGGCAGGGCGCTGCAACCCTTTTCCATCACTCGTTTCGCGAAAGGCCGCTCATGATCGAAATCAGTGGCGTCTCCAAATTCTATGGCAACTACGAAGTCCTGAAGAACTGCTCCGTCAAGGTCGAGCGCGGCGAGGTCGTCGTTGTCTGTGGTCCTTCGGGCTCCGGCAAATCGACATTGATCAAATGCGTGAACGGCCTGGAGCCTTTCCAGAAGGGCTCCATTCGCGTCCACGGCATCGAGGTCGGCGATCCGAAGACGGATCTGCCGAATCTGCGCACCCGCGTCGGCATGGTCTTTCAGAATTTCGAGCTTTTCGCGCATCTGACCATCATCGACAATCTCATGCTGGCGCAGAAGATCGTGCTCGGGCGCAGCGAGACGGCCGCGAAGACCAAGGCCATGCAGCTTCTCGATCGCGTCGAGCTTGCCGACCATGCCAACAAATATCCGAGCCAGCTTTCCGGCGGCCAGCAGCAGCGTGTGGCGATTGCGCGGGCGCTTGCCATGGACCCCTTGGCGATGCTCTTCGACGAGCCTACCTCGGCGCTCGATCCGGAGATGATTTCCGAAGTGCTTGACGTCATGACCGGTCTTGCCAAGGACGGCATGACGATGATGGTCGTCACCCATGAAATGGGGTTTGCCCGCCGCGTCGCCACCCGCGTGATATTCATCGACCAGGGCGAGATCGTCGAGGACCGTCCAAGCGAGGAATTTTTCGCCGGCAAGCACAATCCGAGGACGGAAGCCTTCCTCGGCAAGATCCTGCAACACTGAGGAAACGATCCATGTCCGATTTCGATCTCATCATTCAGAACGGCACGGTTGCGACCGCGTCCGACGTGTTCAAGGCCGATATCGGCATCCGCAACGGCAAGATCGTCCAGATCGGTGAAAACCTTTCAGGCGCCGAGCGCATCATCGACGCATCGGGCAAGTACGTGCTGCCGGGTGGTATCGACAGCCATGTGCACATCTCGCAGCCATCCGGCGACGGGATCGTCATGGCGGATGATTTTGCCAGCGGCACGCTGTCGGCGGTCTTCGGCGGAAACACGACCGTCATGCCGTTCTGCCTGCAGCAGAAGGACATGTCGCTGCGCGAGGCCCTGACGGCCTATCACAAGCTCGCGGACGGCGAATGCTATACGGATATCAGCTTCCACCTGATCGTCTCGGATCCGACGGAGGCGGTTCTCGGCCAGGAGATTCCGGCGCTGGTGGCAGATGGCTATACATCGCTGAAGGTCTTCATGACCTATGAGGGCCTACGCCTGAGCGACGGGGAAATCCTCAGAACGCTCGACGTGGCGCGGCGCACCGGCGCCACGGTCATGGTCCATTGCGAAAATGAGGATGCAATCCGCTTCCTGATCGAAAAGCACGAGCTGGCCGGCGATGTCGCCCCGCGCGCCCATGCCTCGACCCGGCCGATCGCCGTCGAGCGCGAGGCCACGCATCGCGCCCTATCGCTTGCCGAGATCGTCGATATCCCGATCGTCATCGTCCATGTTTCGAATGGCGAAGCAATGGAGGAGATCATGCGGGCGCGGGCGCGCGGCATCAAGGTGATCGGCGAGACCTGCCCGCAATATCTGACGTTGACTGCTAAAGACCTCGACGGAATGGACTGGGAAGGCGCCAAATTCGTCTGCTCGCCACCACCGCGCGACGAGGCGGCACAGGCCGACTGCTGGCGTGGGATCGAGACGGGTGTCTTCGAACTCTTTTCCTCGGATCATTGCCCGTTTCGCTACGAGGATGAGCGCGGAAAGCTGAACCCGAAAGGCAGCACCAATTTCCGGCATATTCCGAACGGTATCCCCGGCGTCGAAACGCGTCTTCCGATTCTGTTCTCGCTTGGCGTGATGGCCGGCCGCATCGATCTTCCGCGCTTCGTGGCGCTGACCTCGACGAACCATGCGAAGACCTACGGCCTCTACCCGCAGAAGGGCACGATTGCCATCGGCGCGGATGCCGATATCGCCATATGGGATCCCTCCATCACCCGCACGATCCGCCACGCGGACCTGCATGACGGTGCCGATTACTCGCCCTATGAGGGGATCGAGATAAATGGCTGGCCGGTGACCACCATCGTCGCCGGCAAGATCATGGTCGATGACGGCGTCCTCACCGGCCCGAAGGGGCACGGCAAATATCGTTCCGCAAAGGCGGGACCGACAAACGACATTACCAACGCAAGGAAAGACATCTGATGAAATTGAAGATCACCGCCGGCCCCTTCGAATTCGATGCCGTGCTTGAAACCGCAAAAGCCCCCAAGACCTCGGAGGCCTTCCTGAAGCAGATGCCTTTCGAAGGAAAAATCGTGCATGTCCGATGGTCGGGTGAGGGCGTCTGGATTCCGCTCGGCGATCTCGATTTCGGCGTCGGATATGAAAACCACACCAGCCATCCGGCACCGGGGCATATCATCCTCTATCCGGGCGGCATCAGCGAAACCGAAATCCTGCTTGCCTATGGTGGCGTCGATTTCTCCTCGAAAATGGGCCAGCTCGCCGGCAATCACTTCATCACCGTGACCTCCAACCTCGACAAGCTGCCCGAACTTGGCCGCCTGACCCTATGGGAAGGCGCACAATCGATCCGCTTCGAGACGGTCGAGGGCTGAGGCTCAGCTAGAGCGTTTCAACGCTTCACGGAAGCGCAGAAACGCTCTAGCTCTTTGTTTCGACGCAATTCCTGACGGAAAACCGCGGCACATTTTTCCTGGAATTGCGCTAGTGAACCGCGATCACGGACTATTTCGATGTCCGTGATCGCCTTGCTCGATCTATCCGATCGACATCAGGCTCGCATTGCCGCCGGCAGCGGCTGTGTTGATGGAGGTCGTCACCTCCTCCAGCAGCCAGTTGAGGCAATAGGCATCAGGCCCTTTCGCAATCTCGTCGGACGACGCGCCCTGGACGAGAACCAACGGTCCCGGAAGAGCCGCGATGGCCTGAACCGCCTCCTTTATCCGATCCGCATCTCCTTCAATCAGTGCGCCCGAAAAGGGGCCGTCCGCCGCCCAGTCGTTCGACCAGGAGATTCGGCTGGCGACATTGTCCGGCAGGCCGCGAAGCTCGCCCTGAAGCGCGGAGGCGGCGTCTACGACGATCGAATTGCCGGTGGCGAGCGCCGCCGCAAGCTGAACGTAAAGGCCGAGCGCCGTCTGCGGCACGAGCAATATCCTCCCGCGAGGATGCAGTTGATAGAGGTTCAGCTCGCCGACAGGGCCGGGCAGTTCGATGTTGAGACCCAGCGATGACCCGCTGGCGATAGCGCGCGCCCGCTCGGCTGCTTGCACCACTCCCTTGCCGTCGAGCCAGGTTAGGAAATCGCTTGCGGCCTGATCCGTCTTTACGCTCGCATCCCGAAGCGGTTCGGTCGGGGAGGCGACCAGCCGGCGAAGATAGAGGGGGCCGCCGGCCTTCGGCCCGGTGCCGGAAAGGCCGCGCCCGCCGAATGGCTGAACACCCACCACGGCGCCGATGATGTTCCGATTGACGTAGAGATTGCCGGCCTTCACGCGCCCGGTGACATGCGCGATGGTCCCGTCAAGTCGGGTGTGCAGCCCGAAGGTCAGTCCGTAACCCGAGGCATTCACGGCATCTATGAGCTTGTCGAGCTTCTTGCGCTGGTAGCGGATGACATGGAGCACCGGCCCAAACACTTCCTTCTTGAGGTCGGCCAGGTTCTTCAGCTCGATGATTGTCGGCGCGACGAATGTTCCCTTTGCCGCGGCGGCCGGAAGGTCGAGTTGCTGCACCTTGCTGCCCAGCTTGCGCATGTTTTCAATGTGTTCGTCGATGCCGCGCTTGGCGTTGTCGTCGATGACAGGGCCGATATCGATGGCCAGCCGATCGGTGCGGCCGACCGACAATTCGCCGAGCGCGCCGCGCAGCATGGTCAATGTCCGGTCGGCGATCTCCTCCTGCAGGCAGAGTACGCGAAGGGCCGAGCAGCGCTGTCCGGCGCTGTCGAAAGCCGAGGCGATGACGTCGCCGACGACCTGCTCGGCGAGTGCCGAGGAGTCGACGATCATGCCGTTCTGTCCGCCGGTCTCGGCAATCAGCGGGATCGGCTTGTTGAATTTCGACAGTCTCTCCGCAAGCTGCGCCTGGATGAGCCGGGCCACTTCGGTCGATCCTGTGAACATCACGCCTGATGTTTCCGGAGCGCCGACAAGAGCAGCACCCGTTCTGCCGCTGCCGGGCACGAACTGGAGCGCGCCACGCGGAATTCCCGCTTCGTGAAGGATACGAACGCCTTGTGCCGCAATCAGCGGCGTGACGCCGGCGGGCTTGGCGACGACCGGATTGCCGGCGACCAGTGCGGCCGCGATCTGGCCGGTGAAGATCGCCAGTGGGAAGTTCCACGGGCTGATGCAGACGATCGGGCCGAGCGGGATGCTATCCGGCTTCAGCACCTTGCGCGCCTGCTCGGCATAATAGCGAAGGAAGTCGATGGCTTCCCTGACTTCGCCGATGGCATTGGCGGCCGATTTTCCGGCCTCGCGCATCACCAGACCGATCAGCGTTTCCATCTCCGCCTGCATCAGATCTGCGGCTCGTTCCAGCCGGGCCGCCCTGTCCGCCGGGTTGACGGCCGCCCATTCCGGAGCCGCTTCGGCGGCGAGATGCATCACGATGGCCGCATCGCCGGTCGCCAATTCGGTGACATGGCCGACAAGATCGGAATGATCGGCGGGATTGAGAACCGGCCGGGTCTCGCCCCGTTCGGACCCATCTGCGAGCAAGGGCTTGGCAACCCATTCTGTCGCCGCCGACGCCTTTAGGCGCTCGGCAAGGCCGGCCAGCGACGTCTCGTTCGATAGATCGATGCCGGTCGAGTTCTGGCGGGCGTCCTGGAATAGATCGGCGGGCAGGGCGATCTTGTCGTGCTGGGTGCCGACGATCTTCATCGCGCGCACCACTTCGACCGGATCGGCAATCAGGTCCGCGACGGGCACGGCGGGGTCGGCGATCTTGTTGACGAAAGAGGAGTTGGCGCCATTTTCAAGCAGGCGCCTGACAAGGTAGGCAAGCAGCGTTTCATGCGTGCCGACTGGCGCGTAGATCCGGCAGGGGCGATCCAGATTGTCGCTGCCGACAACTTCCTCGTACAGTGGCTCGCCCATTCCATGCAGGCACTGGAACTCATACTTGCCGACGGAAAAGTCGTTGCCGGCCATGTGATAGATCGTCGCCAGCGTTTGCGCATTATGCGTGGCAAATTGCGGGAAGATCAGGTCGGTCGCCGCCAGGAGCTTCTTGGCGCAGGCGATGTAGGAAACGTCGGTGTAGACCTTGCGGGTGTAGACGGGGAAGCCGTCTAGGCCGTCAAGCTGGGCGCGCTTGATCTCGGCATCCCAATAGGCGCCCTTCACGAGGCGGACCATCAGCCGGTGCCCCGAGCGGCGGGCGAGGTCGATGATGAAGTCGAGGACATAGGGGCAGCGTTTGCCGTAAGCCTGGACCACGAAGCCCATGCCGTTCCAGCCGGCAAGATCGGGGTCAAGGCAGAGGTCCTCCAGAAGGTCGAGCGACAGCTCCAGCCGGTCGGCCTCCTCGGCATCGATGTTGAGACCGATATTATATCGCTTGGAGAGAACAGCGAGCGCCTTCACCTTCGGCAGCAGTTCGCTCATGACCCTTTCGGTCTGCGAACGCGCATAGCGTGGGTGCAGGGCGGAGAGCTTGATGGAAATGCCGGGGCCTTCGTAAATGCCGCGGCCAGCCGAAGCCTTGCCGATCGCGTGGATGGCGGCTTTGTAGTCGCGATAATAGCGCTCGGCGTCCGCCTGCGTCGTCGCGGCTTCGCCCAACATGTCATAGGAATAGCGGAAGCCCTTGGCTTCGAGCGTGCGGGCACGCCGCAGGGCCTCATCAATCGTCTCGCCGGTGACGAATTGCTCGCCCATCATCCGCATGGCCATGTCGACGCCACGACGAACGACCGGCTCACCGCAGCGCGCGATCAATCGCGTCAGCGCGGCCGACAGTCCCTTGTCGTTCACGGTCGAGGTGAGCTTACCGGTAACGACCAGCCCCCAGGTGGCGGCGTTGACGAACAGAGAGCGACCGCCGCCCAAATGCGACTTCCAGTCACCGTCGGCGATCTTGTCGCGGATCAGGGCGTCGCGCGTGGCGGTGTCCGGAATGCGAAGCAAGGCTTCGGCGAGGCACATCAGCGCGACGCCTTCCTGGCTCGACAGCGAATATTCGTGCACGAGTCCTTCGACGCCGGTTCCCTTGTGTTTGGCGCGAAGGGCCTCGATCAATATGCGAGCAGTCTCCTTCACGGCATCTCGGACGGCGCCTGGCAAGGTTGCTGCCTCGAGCAGCGGTGGAAGGCATTCCGTTTCCGGGCGGCGATAGGCATCGGTGATCGCCCGGCGCAGAGGCCCTTGCTCGCGGATAGGCGGCGCGAACTGCGCAAATGGCGGGGCAGCGGGCGATGTCGGCTGATCGGCAAGTTTGGCGGTGGCTGTCATGGTAACCTCGAGGTGCAGTGGTCTGAAATGCCGATAGCCTGATAGGCGTCTGTTGCTTGGCTGGAGGAATGTTCCAACCGCTTCGAGAGATTATATCCCAGCCACAAAGGGCGTTCTGCCTTGAATTTACGAAATTGCAGTCCTATTGAACTTCAATATCCAATATTTCAAATAGGATTGCCTATAGAAATGACTAAAAGCAGTGAAATAGACCAGTTCGATCAGAAGATCCTTGATGCGCTCGTGGAAGACGGCCGCATGTCGATCACGGAGCTTTCCGAGCGTGTCGGCCTTTCCAAGACGCCCTGCCAGGCGCGACTGAAAAAACTGATCGACACCGGTTACATCGACGGCTTCAAGGCAATTCTCAACCCCGCCAAGTTCGGCCTCGATCATGTCGCCTTCGCTGAGGTGAAGCTGACGGATACGCGCGAGCAGGCTTTGCTCAGCTTCAACAATGCCGTCAAAAAGATCAAGGAAATAGAAGAGTGCCACATGATCGCTGGCCGCTTTGATTATCTTCTCAAGGTCAGGACGTCGGATATCCGCCGATACCGGATCGTGCTCGGCGAAAAGATCTCCAGCCTGCCGTTCGTGGCGAGCACCTCGACCAATGTCGTCATGCAGGCAGTCAAAGAAAGCTGGTCCTGACACCCCGCTTTAGTCAAACATATCGGCTTGGCTGCCATCGATTTTGCTTTCGCGAAGTTCTCGCCACGATACAACTATAGTAAGAAATATTCGCGTTTTGGGAGGATGCGATGGAAAAAATATCTGCCGATGCGATTGTCGTCGGGGCCGGCCTGTCGGGTCTTGTCGCCGCAACGGAACTTGCGGATGCGGGTCGCAAAGTGATCGTCGTGGATCAGGAGCCTGAGCAGAATTTCGGAGGGCAGGCTTTCTGGTCGCTGGGCGGATTGTTTCTCGTCGATTCGCCGGAACAGCGCCGGCTGGGCATCAAGGATTCGCGCGATCTCGCATGGCGGGATTGGCAGGGCACGGCGGGCTTCGATCGCAACGAGGACTATTGGCCACGACGCTGGGCGGAAGCCTATGTCGATTTCGCGGCCGGCGAAAAGCGCAGCTGGCTGCGCGCCATGGGCCATCGCATCTTTCCGATCGTCGGATGGGCGGAACGCGGAGGGGCAAGCGCAACATCCCACGGCAATTCCGTCCCGCGTTTTCACATCACATGGGGAACAGGGCCTGGAGTTGTCGAACCGTTCGAACGGCGTGCCCGAGCGGCGGCGGAGAAGGGGCTGATACGCTTTTTATGGCGGCATCGCGTCGACAGGTTGACCGTCGTCAACGGCGCTGTCACCGGCGTTTCTGGCGCCATCTTGGAGGACAGCGATGCAGGCCGTGGTGTGGAAACCTCGCGTGTGGAAGTGGGGGATTTCGAACTATCCGGCAACGCCGTGATTGTGGCGTCCGGCGGCATCGGCGGTAATCTTGATCTCGTGCGCCAAAACTGGCCGGAGAGACTGGGTAAACCGCCGGAAACGATGGTCTCGGGCGTTCCTAAGCATGTCGACGGCCGGATGATCGGAATCGCCGAGGAAGCCGGCGGGCGTCTCATCAACCGCGATCGGATGTGGCACTATACCGAAGGCCTCAAGAACTGGGCAGCGATCTGGCCGAACCACGGGATCAGAATTCTTCCCGGCCCATCGTCGATGTGGTTCGACGCCCGGGGCAACCGGCTGCCCCAGCCCAATTACCCCGGTTACGATACCCTGACCAGCCTGCAGCACATCATGTCCACAGGCTATGACTATAGCTGGTTCATCTTGAATCAGAGCATCATCCGCAAGGAATTCGCTCTTTCCGGATCTGAGCAGAACCCGGATTTCACTGGCAAAAGCTGGAAGCTGGTGATACGGCGCGCCCTCGGCAAGACGGCGCCCGCACCGGTAGAGGCATTCAAGCAGCACGGTGAGGACTTTGTGATCGCCAACAACCTGCCGGATCTCGTCGCCGGCATGAACCGGCTCGTCAAATCGGAACTGCTGCAACTGGAGAAGATAGATCGCGAGATCCGCGCCCGCGACGGACAGATCGAGAACCGCTTTTCCAAGGATGCCCAGATCATGGGCATTCACAATTCCCGCAGCTATCTGGGCGACAAGATCGGGCGCACCGCCAAGCCGCATCCGATCCTTGACCCTGCCCACGGCCCGCTGATTGCTGTGCGTCTCAACATTCTCACCCGCAAAACCCTGGGTGGTCTGGAAATCGATCTCGAAGCCCGCGTTTTCGATGGTCGCGGCGACATTATTCCTGGCCTTTATGCGGTCGGGGAGGCCGCCGGCTTTGGCGGCGGCGGCATGCATGGCTATCGCGCGCTCGAAGGAACTTTCCTCGGCGGCTGCCTCTTTTCCGGCCGTGCCGCTGGACGCTCTGTTGCCCGGCTGGGGGATTGAAGTTCGCACGGCAAGCGATCACCGCACCGATCGGATAATTGATCCAAACAAGCTGGTGGGCGAGATATTCGACAATAAAGGCGAGGTGATCGCGAATATTGAAGAATAAGGCAGTTTATACCTTGATCGCGACGATATTACTCAAGATTTTGTGACAAATATACGTTCGGAATGCGTATAGATTGGACGGTTTCCGGCTGGCACTCATGCCACGCTATCGCGATATTGGCATCTCCGTCGCTGCATCGATCGTCACTCTGAAACGATGATGCTCGACATGAATGGTTTGTGCAAATCGGGCGGTTTGTACGAATCCGTGTGGGGGATGATACATGTTGATAACGGCTAGTGATGGCCAGACTGATGTCTTGGATGCAGCACTCAGACTAATCTGGAAGGATGTTCATGGATGGGTTGGCGATAGAATTCCGCATATTCTGAAGTTTGTTCGCGAGCTTCACGAGGCCGACAAGGTGGAGGGCGACATTCTGGAGATCGGCGTCCATCATGGTAAGCTGTTCTTCCTGCTTGCGGCAGCGTCGAGAGATACCGAGCACTGTGTCGCCGTCGATCTTTTCGAGGATCAACAGAAGAACCTTGATCACAGCGGCAAGGGCTCGCTCACGATTTTCGAGCAGCATCTGCAGAACTTCTTTCCCGAGCTTGAACCTCGGGTAACGGCGATTTCGGCAGACAGCATGTCGCTTACGCCGGCGACGGCGCGCGAGCGGCTCGGCACAAAGAGCGTCAGATTGATGTCCGTGGACGGGGGGCACACGGTTGCCCATGTCGTCAACGACATGCAGATCGCTCAGGAACTTCTCGTTTCCGGCGGTGTCGTGCTTCTGGACGATTTCATGGGGGTGCACTGGCCGACGGTCACGGAAGGCTTTTACAAATACCTGCAGGTTGCCAATCGGCGCCTGGCCCCATTTCTGATCTTTCAGAATAAATTGTTTCTCACGACGTTTTCGGACCAACCTGCAACATTGACCAAACTGCGGAGTTATCTGGATCGGACCTTGCCGAAGGAAATCCATTCCGGGCGCTGGCGTTACGCGACGGTGGGCGAACATACCGTCCTTTCTTTCGCGTAATTTCCGAAAACTCCGAAGCCCCCTGACGCCGCCGTGAGATGACAAATAAGGCATGTCGATCTCCGGCGGCGTTCTTCATTCGATGATAGCTGAGAAATATGGCGTCGACGCTTTCTACGTCAGTAATGCGCCTATCGACGAGAGATTAATCATCCTGTTGGGAGCAAAAAATGCTCGAAAGCAACCAATCAGTGACGAGCGCGCGCCCTGAATTCCAGTTTCGGGTGCCGCGCGATCTGGCTGTTCTCGATTCCGAAATCAAACGAATTCTTGTTATCGGCTCATGCACGTCGCAAGGCGTTGCGGAGTATGCACACAGAATTTTCCCGGATGCTCAAGTAGATCATATTCTTTACAATTTCCCCGGGGTTTCCGAAGGCGCTCTGCCGAGGCCCGCTGGCGAATATGATTTTCAGCTTATCTATCTTCCCTTGCGAACTGTCGTACCCGAAACGATGCTCGCAGATTTATCTCACGAAAGTGAGGAGCCGTTCATCGAGAAATTTGAAGAAGCAAAAGATAGACTTCTTCAAACGCTGAACGGCGCATTGCAGTATACTGAAAACTCCAATCTGTTGACATTCATATCGGAATTTCTGGCGCCTCAGCAGAATTTGATAGGCCGGCTTTTGCCTCGTCATGATTTTCGCAATCCGACCTATTTTGTTGAGCAGATCAATCGGGTCCTTCATCAGATTGCGGGCGAAAGGGTCAATACCCATATCCTTCAAACCGATGCGATAGCCTCCACCTTTGGCAAAAAGTATATTCAGGAAGACCTTGTTTGGCCTTGGAGCCATGCATCCTATGCCACGGACTGGGACAGTGAGTATGATACGAGACGTATCGCTGTTCCCACCAGGCTTTCCGACCTTTATCCGTTCAATATAGACGACTTCACCCTCGCATTGTGGGGCGAGGTGGATGCCATGTATCGGACGATCAGGCAGAGAGACAGTGTAAAGCTGGTCATCCTGGATCTTGATGACACTCTTTGGCGCGGTGTCGTGGCTGAAGAGGGCCTTCACCCCCATATCCTTGAGGGTTGGCCGCTTGGAATGGTCGAAGCCCTGAAGTATCTCAAGCACAGGGGTATCATTCTGGCAATCGTCAGCAAAAACGACGAGGCGAGAATAAACGAACTTTGGCCAGATATTCTTGGCGGCAGGCTTGATCTTGACGATTTTGCGATCCGGAAAATCAACTGGCGGTCAAAGGTCGAAAACATCCAGGAAATTCTTGCTTATACAAACCTCCTGCCAAAGAATGTTCTCTTCATCGATGACAATCCGGCCGAACGGCAGTTCGTCCAAGCGGCGTTCCCGACAATCCGCATATTGGGAGAGGAGCTATATTCGATCCGGCGAATTCTTCTGTGGGCGCCGGAATTGCAGGTGCCTTACATCAGCCAGGAGTCGAGCCGACGCACGCAGATGATCCAGGATCAGGTCAAGCGAGAGACGGCCAGATCGGCAATGAGCCGCGATGACTTTCTTGCGTCCCTCGGTGTGAAGGTTTCTCTCCGAGAGATAAGGGATATCGCCCATAGCAGCTTTCCGCGGGCATTCGAGCTGATCAACAAATCCAACCAGTTCAATACGACGGGCATGCGATGGAGCCTGGAAGCATGCAGCCAAGCGTTTGCCCATGGCTGGAAATTCTCGACGTTTGAAGTTCAGGACAATTACTCGTCCTACGGGCTGGTCGGCGTCGCCATATTGAACGGACCGCATCTGGTTCAGTTTGTCATGAGCTGCCGGGTCGTTGGGCTTGGGGTTGAAAGCGCGGTCATTCGTTTTCTTTATCATCGTGGTGGTCTGAAGAGCGGGCATATTGTCGAAACGGAAGCCAATTTGATCGTTCGCGATCTCTTTCAGAAATGCGGTTTCTACTACGATGGAGCGCATTGGGTGACGGATGGCGATTTTCCCGAAGCATATGCACATGTAAAGATCGGGGTCGCTTGAAGGGCGGGTTCTGTCGCCGCCCTTGAAATAAGCCCCCGCTTCCGGCACACAGCCCATGAAACGAGGGCGTGGACATGCGGCAGATCTATATTGTCGGTATCGGAACGGGTAATCCCGAGCATCTGACCGTGCAGGCGATCAATACCCTGAACAAGGTCGATATCATCTTCATTCCCAGCAAGGGCGCGGCCAAGGCCGAGCTTGCCGAGGTGCGGAGGGAGATTTGCCAGCGCTATGTGACGAAGGAGAACATCCGCGTCGTCGACTATGTCGTGCCGGTGCGCCAGACGGCGGATCGCAGTTATGTGCAGAGCGTCGATGACTGGCATGCGGAACTCTCGGCAACCTATGAACGGCTGTTCCAGGATCATATCCCGGAGAATGGCAGCGCCGCCTTCCTGGTCTGGGGCGATCCGAGCTTGTACGACAGCACGATCCGCATCATCGAGCGCGTCAGGGCACGCAAACGCATAGCCCTCGACTATAGCGTCATTCCAGGCATCACCAGCATCCAGGCGCTGACGGCGAGCCATCGTATCCCACTCAATCTCGTTGGAAAGCCGGTGCAGATCACCACCGGCCGCCGGTTGGCGGAAAGCTTTCCGGGCATGGTCGAAACCGCGGTCGTCATGCTCGACGGCGAGCAGGCCTTCAGCAAGATCGGCGATCCCGATGCCTATATCTATTGGGGCGCCTATCTCGGTACCGAGGATGAGATCATCATCGCCGGACGGCTTGCCGATGTGTCGGATCGCATCGTGGCAACCCGTGCGGAAGCGCGGGCAAAGCATGGCTGGATCATGGATATCTATCTGCTCCGCAAGGGCCAGGATTTCGACGATTGAAGCTTTTTGCGGAGAATGGCGTTCCGGAATGGTTCGGCGCCGACCTGCTGGAAGAGGATTTCGATTCCGTGTCCTGGAACTGGGAACGCGCCATGGAGCTCGTTCCGGCGCTTGGCCGGGTGGGCATCAAGGCGAACGTGCGCGGTCCGTTCCAGATGACGGCGGACGAATTGCCGCTGGTAGGCCCGGCCTGGGGGCTGGAGAATGTCTGGATCGCCGAAGGCGTGCCCGGCGGTATCCTCTGGGGTGGCGCCATCGGCTATTACCTGTCGGAACGCATCGTCGAAGGCGCCAACAGTCTCGACAC
>NZ_QSNT01000001.1:1139082-1705447 GCF_009498525.1 Rhizobium sp. ICMP 5592
TGGATATTGTCATTCAGGCGAAAGACGCGCTCCCGCCAAAGGGTGCTCGAATAGCAATGCTTTACCGGGAGGAATCCGAACAAATGCCTGTCCATGCGGTCGAGCGGTCAGACAATGCGCAAGACGCTGGTAGTCATGTAAGAAGCGAGCCAGATAACGAAGCATAGCGCCGATCTTACTCGGATCGGAATTGGCGGTCCGTATCGAGATCTAAAGCCAGTTCGTAAGCTGTGCTGCGGCCGCCGGCCTCGCCTTTGCGCAGGATGCCTTTAGCCAAGAGGTCTGCGATATCACGCGAGGCCGTGTCCTGGGATGCATTCGTCAATTTTGCCCACTTGGTTGATGTAAGCTTCCCATCGAAATTCCCTTCCAGCAAGCGATTGAGAACCTTGGCCTGTCGGGGATTGAGATCATGCGCGGCATGGGCCTGCCAGAATTCGTTTTTGAGCATTACATTGTCGAGGGTCAGCAATGCGGCCCCGACTGCATTGCCCAGACGATCCAGAAACCATTGAACCCATTTCGTAATATCGAGTTCCTCTGTGGCGGTTACCGATTGTAGAGCTTCGTAGTAGCCGCTAAGCGATTTCTCGATAGCTGCGGACATGGAATATAGCCGCTGAGCTCCCCCGCCACCGCGTGCAAGAGCCATGTCGGCTATCGCACGGGTTATACGGCCATTGCCGCCGCCGAACGGATGGATGGCCACGAACCATAAATGGGCGACCGCTGCTTTGATTAGGGGATCCATCTCCTGTGGTTCGTTGAACCAATCGAGGAAGGCTTTCATGTCTTCCTCCAGGCGGTGAGCAGGTGGCGCAACATAGCGTACCTTCTCGTGTCCAAACGCGCCGGACACAATTTCCATCCGGCCACCAGAATCGTCCGCCAATCGCCGACCCGAAGCCTATGGCCCCATTCGTTACGTCCGGTTGGAAATAGGGCTGCATGCCATTTTGGGCTTTTCGCGCTTTTGATGGGTCACCACGAAATGAAAATCACATGGAACTCAACAGCCTTGGTCTTAGGATCTGGGCTGGTCGTGCGAGCGACCTTCGATATTCTCAGCTCGTGTTCCTCGGTCAGAAGCAGCGAATGAAAACAAGCTCTGCGGTCATCGCCAATGGAGCGAAGGACCTCAATCAAGTTCTGGCCTGTGTTCGCCTGGTATCTCTCGGGCAAGCAACAGCGCTCCGTCCTTGCCCGGGAACTTGCTTGTTTTCTTAGCTTCGATCGCAGTGATTTCCGTACGCTCTGACCGATTGCGTTGCCTTTTTGGCAATTCACTTAGCGAATAATTGTTCTTTATTAGAACACGAAAATTCCCCATCCTTCCCAACATTCAGCAAATGAGCTTCGGTACACGGCGATAAAGTCGGGCCGCGGGAACAAATAGGGGAACTATTATGTCTCATTTCATGATGAACCGCCGTCGCTTCATGTCCAATGTTGCAACGGTGGGCGGCCTGGCCGCAGCGCAGACCCTGATCGGCGTTCGCGCGGGCCTAGCCCAGGACGTCGCTCAGGTCAAAATGCAATTGGGCTGGCTGGCCTCGAACGGCGTGATCGGCGAAGTCGTTGCGCAGAAGAAGGGTTTCTTCAAAGAGCAGGGAGTCGAGCTGGAAATCGCTCCTGGCGGCCCGAATGTCGACGGCGTCGCCGGCGTGGCGGCCGGGCAATCGACGCTTGGGCAGATCTCCTCCAGCCCGTCGGTCATGCTGGCGCGCTCCGCGGGCATCCCAGTCAAAGCCTTCCTCGCCGGCTATCAGAAACATCCCTTCACCTATTTCTCGCTGAAGAAAGCGCCGATCCGCGAGCCGAAGGATATGATCGGAAAGACGATCGCTACGCAGCCGACGGCATTCATTCTGCTGCGCGCCCTGCTCGCCAAGAACGGGATCGCCGAAGACCAGGTCAAGATGGTCAATATGGGCTCGGACATGAACCAGCTTCTGACCGGTCAGGCCGACGCTGTCACCGGCTGGGTCACCAACACCAATGCCCTGCAGGTCCTGGGTGATGATCGTGTCGATATGATGCTCTGGGACGCTGGGCTGCAGCTTTACGCCAACGTCTACTACACCACCGACGAACAGCTCGATAAACATGCCGACGTGCTAATGCGCTTGACCACGGCGGCCGCCAAGGGCTGGGGCTACGTCCGCGACCATCCGGAAGAGGCAGTCGACCTGCTGGTCGAGACCTATCCGAACCTCGACAAGGCGAGCGAACTCAAAGCTGTCGGACCGATCGCGAACTTCTCCTTCGGCGATACGACCAAGCAATTCGGCTGGGGTGCGATGAACCGGGACAACTGGGCGGCGCAGATCAAGGCCTATGTCGATCTCAAGCAGTTCACCGGTACGGCCCCGACCGTGGACGACGTCGCGAGTTTCGCCATTCTCGACGCCACGGCTGATATCCGCAAACAGGTCGGGTAAATGGTCATGACTGCTGCTGCCACCGTCAAACGGCCTGATGTGCTGTCAAACATATCGCCGCTCGCCGTATCCGTCGCCAATCTGGATGTCCGCTTCGGTGACAAGGACAATCAGATTACCGCTCTTTCCAATGTGTCGGTGAATATTCCCGAGGGGGCGTTCGTGACCATGCTCGGCCCATCGGGTTGCGGAAAATCGACCCTGCTGCGTTGCATCGCCGATCTCGTGCATATCAGCGATGGTTCGATCTCAGTGCTTGGGCGCCCGCCGCGCCAGGCACGAGAAGGACGCGATTTCGCTTTCGTGTTCCAGGACGCCACTCTGTTGCCCTGGCGCAGCGTCATCGACAATGTCCGCCTGCCGATAGAGGTTGGCAAGCATGCGGCCGGCTCTTTTGCCGATCCGGCGGAACTGCTGGAAATGGTTGGCCTCAAGGGACGTGAAAACGCCCTGCCGCATGAGCTTTCCGGCGGTATGCGCCAGCGGGTCGCCATCGCCCGGGCGCTGGTCACACGACCGCGTATCCTCTTGATGGACGAGCCCTTCGGCGCGCTGGACGAAATCACTCGCGACAAGCTGAACGAGGAATTGCTGCGTCTCTGGCAGGAGACGGGTACGACGATTGTCTTCGTCACCCATTCCATTCCCGAGGCTGCCTTTCTCGGCCAGCATGTGCTGATGCTCCAGGCGCATCCGGGCCGGGTGAAGGAGTTCATGAAGGTCGATCTTCCCTATCCGCGCTCGCTCGCCATGCGCGATACGGTGGAGTTCATTCAGGTGACGGCGCATCTGCGCGCTCTGCTGGAGGAATGCCTATGAGCAATGTGGTCTCTTCCGGAGCGCGCTCATCGCCCACATCCACGCCGCGTAAACTCGTGATCCTCGACGCCACCGTTGGCACATTGTCCAAGAACTTGCCGGCTATCCTGGCCGGCATTGGCCTGGTGGTACTGTGGCAATTGGTGATCTGGATCTTCAAGATCCCGACCTTCATGGCGCCGAGCCCGACCGATGTCGTGCTCGCCTTCCGTGACAATGCTGCGACGCTGTGGCGAAACTTCCTGCCAACCCTGCTGGAGGCTGCTCTAGGCTTCCTGTTTGGCAACCTCGTCGCCATCCTGCTGGCCGTCTGGTTCGTGCACAGCACCACGGCGGAAAAGGCGTTCTACCCGATTGCCGTCTTTATCAAGGCGATCCCGATCATCGCGCTTGCGCCTATTCTCGTGCTGATCTTCGGCAACGGACTGGCACCGAAGATCATCATTGCCGGCCTGATCTGCTTCTTCCCGACCCTGGTCAACATGGTCCAGGGTCTACGGGCGGCAAGTCCCGCCATGCTCGACCTGATGCGCGTTCTCTCCGCCACCAATTCGGAGATTTTCTGGAAAGTGCGGCTTCCCAGCTCGCTGCCCTTCCTGTTCGCAGCCCTAAAGATTGCTGCAACCAGCAGCGTCATGGGGGCGATCGTCGCCGAATGGATCGGTTCGAGTTTCGGTCTCGGCGCGCTGATCATCGAGGCCACCTATAATTTCCGCTCCCCGCTTCTCTACGCAACCGTGGTGATCGCAGCCCTTCTGGCGGTGATTCTGTTCGCCCTCGTTTCGATCGTCGAGGCAAAAGTGGTGCGCTGGAAGCCAGCCGGATCGCATTGAGCGCGCAACTAGGAGAAATGACAATGACACAAACAATCCATCAGCCCGCGCGCCACATCGACGTGGTCGATCGCTCCGACGTCGTGGTGGTTGGCGGCGGCCCTGCCGGAATCTCGGCGGCGGTATCAGCGGCCCGCAACGGCGCCAGCGTCACCTTGCTGGAGCGCTATCCCTATATCGGCGGTCTCGCCGCCGGCGGCATGGTGCTGGTGCTCGACGATATGATCAACGAGCTTGAGGTCACCGTGCGCGGCATTTGCATGGAAATGATCGAGCGCATGAAGGTCTGGGGCTTGTGCGTCACACCGACAGACCGCGATCGCCTGATCGAGTTTCGTGAAACGCCGGAAGCCTGGCAGCGCTGGGCGCGCTGGGGCCTGTTCGACTTCCACACACAGTCCATGCCGCATCCGATCTGCTTTTCCGCCGCCTTTGATCCGGATGGCTTCAAGCGGGCCGCCTATGACATTCTTGGTCTCGCCGGCGTCAAGCTCAGAACCCATAGCTGGTTTTCCTCGGCGATCGTCGAAGGCAAGACCATCAAGGGCGTGATCTGCCAGACCAAGGCGGGGATGGAGGCGATCCTCGGCGATGTCGTCATCGACACCACCGGCGACCTCGATGTCGCCGCCAGTGCTGGCGCTTCGCATGTCGAATCAAACTTCATCCTGACGACGGTGTCGCGTTGGGGTGGTGTCGACACAGAGGCAGCGGAGCGGTTCGAGCGCGAGGATCCGGAAGCTTTCAAGCTGGTCGATCACGAGGCCAAGCGCTTGATCGGTGGCTGCTGGTCCTTCTGGTGGCTGAAGACGCCGCTGCCCGGTGTCGTCTGGCTCAATTGCCCGCATATGCCGAAATTGAGCGGGCTGAAGGTCGAGGATTTGACCCAGGCGGAGCTGGAAGGCCGCGCTCGCATCGCCCGCCTGTTGGATTTCGCACGCGAAAAAATGCCCGGCTTTGAGAAAGCCTATGTGGTTGATTTCGCGCCTCAGACCGGCGTGCGCCAAACCCGACTCCTGGAAGGCGACTATGTCGTGACCAAAGACGATGTGATGACCAGGAGACATTTTGCCGACACGGTCTGCCGTGGCCGCGATTATTACACACCTTATCGCGCAATGCTGCCGAAGGAGATCGATCAGCTGATCGTCGCCGGCCGCCACTATTCGGCGACACCGCAGGCACAGAAATCCAGCCGTGAAATCCCGCCTTGCATGGCGATGGGCGAGGCGGCGGGTGTTGCCGCCGTTGTCGCACTCAACGCCGGCACGACCGTGCGCAGGGCTGATATCAAGGCGATCCAGAAACAGATGCGAGCGCAGGGTGCCGATCCCGGCGACGTACCGTCCGAAAACGCTACCTATCTGGAGGCCGCAGAATGAACAGTCTTCCTCTCGACGGCATCCGCGTCATCGATTTCACCCAGGTCATGCTCGGCCCCTCCTGCACCCAGGTTCTGGCCGACTACGGCGCCGAGGTCATCAAGATCGAAAAGGTTCGCATCGGCGATCTCTCACGCTGGTCGCTCGGCTCCGATCCGGATGGTCTGAACAACCCGGTCTTCTGCTCGCTGAACCGTAACAAGAAGAGCCTGGCCCTCGACCTGAAACAGCCCGAGGCATGCGATGCCGTGCTCACCCTGCTCAAGACGGCCGATGTCGTCGTCAACAACTTCCGTCCAGGTGTGATGGAGCGCATGGGCTTCGGCTTCGAGGATCTGAAGAAGATCAACAAGCGGTTGATCTATGCCGTCGGCACCGGTTTCGGCCTCACCGGCCCTTATCAGCACAAGGGCGGACAGGACGTGTTGGCACAGGCCGTGTCGGGCGTCATGCGCCGCAAGTCGGACAACAGTCACCCGACCTCGATCTATGCGACGCCGCTTGCGGATTATTCGGCCGGCATGCACCTGGTTCAGGGCATTCTTCTGGCACTACTGCAACGGGATAAGACCGGCGAAGGCCAGCAGGTCGCCGTCAGCCTGTATAATTCCATGCTCGCCATGCAGATGCAGGAGGGGACGACGCATCTGATGCGTCAGCGAGATCTCAACTGGGGCGCCTTCCCGCTAACCGGTGTGTTCGAAACCACCGATGGCGCCATCGTCATGGTCGGCGCCTTCAAGCAGAATCCGTTGCAGGATATTTGCAACGCATTGGAAATCGAGGATCTGTCGCAATATCCGCATTACAAGGATTTCGACGCGCAGATGGCGAGACGACCGGAATTGCAGGCGATCTTCCGCGATAATTTCGCGAAGAACACCACGGCCCATTGGTTGGAGCGGCTGGAGGGCGTCGATATTCTCTGCGCCCCGGTACGTTCTCTGCCGGAGGCACTGAAGGACGAGCAGACGATCATCAACAAGATGATCCTGGAGGCTGGCGAAACGCCGGCGGGGCCGATCCGTCTGATCGGTTCGCCGATCGATATGTCAGCAGCCCATGTGGCGGTGCGTATTCCGCCGCCGCAGCTCGGCCAGCACAATGACGAAATCCTCGGGTCGCTCGGCAGACTGCAGGGAGATGCGGCATGAGCGTCGGTTTCTCCGTCGAAGATCGCGTCGCCCGCGTCACTCTGGATCGTCCTGACCGCATGAATGCGGTCGACGCCGCGACGGAAGAGGAGCTTGAGACGATCTGGCGCGAGATCGAAGCGCGCGACGATATCAGTTGCGTCGTCCTGACCGGAGCCGGTGAGCGTGCTTTTTGCGCTGGTGCCGATCTGAAGGGCGGGAGCGGGAGCTCGGGTCTCGACTACTGGGCAGCAAGCCGGGAGAGTGGGTTCGGTGGACTGGCGTTCCGCCGGTCCCTTGACGTGCCTGTCATCGCCCGCGTCAACGGATTTGCGCTCGGCGGCGGCTTTGAGATGGTGCTTGGCTGCGACATCGTCATTGCGGCGGAAACGGCACGTTTCGGCCTGCCGGAAGCCCGCGTCGGACGCATGCCGCTGGATGGCGGCATGGTGCTCCTGCAACGAAAGATTGCTTTCAACCGGGCGATGGCGGTCATGTTGACGGGCCGGCAGTTCAGCGCGGTGGAAATGGCTGGGTTCGGGATTGTCAATGAGGTCGTCTCTCATGCTGAACTCGATACTACCGTCGATCGCTGGGTTGCCGACATCGTTGCCTGTGCGCCGCTATCGTTGCGCGCGATCAAGCAAACGGTGAACCGGACCGGCCATCTGAGCCCTGCAGAGGCGCAGGCCCTGCGCACGCCGGCGCTGGTGAAAGCGTTGCAAAGCGAGGATGCGCTAGAGGGCGTTGCCGCCTTCCAGCAGAAGCGCGCGCCCGTTTGGCAGGGGCGATGAGCGTGGTATAGCTTCCGGCATATCGAGGGGCTCCCATGCACGCTAGTATCCTGAAATATTTCGCTGAAGTCGCGCGTTCAGGCTCGATCCGCAAAGCGTCCGATGAACTGCATGTGGCAACCTCGGCCGTCAGCCGTCAGATCAAGAAATTGGAGGACGAGCTCGGCACGCCGCTGTTCGAACGTTTCTCCGACGGTCTGCGCCTGACGGCGGCCGGCGAGATCGTGCTGAAACATGCCAAGGACACGTTGCTGAAATACGAGATCATGAAATCCGATCTCGGAGACCTCCAGGGCAAGTGCGCCGGGCGGGTCCATATCGCCTCGCTCGACAGTCTCGCCATCCAGTTCCTGCCGGAATTTGTGATGGGTTTTCACAGGTGGCACCCGGCGGTCGATTTTCGCATCCGCTATGACAATTACACCAGTATTTTCCATTTTCTCGCCGATGGTGATGCCGATATCGGCGTGACCTTCGACCTAGCCCGGCCGCATGACATCAAGCTCGTTTATGGCGTTCCGATGCCGTTGATGGCGATGGTGTCGCGTAATCATCCACTCGCGCGGCAGAAATCCGTGACGCTGCAGGAATGCGCGCAGTTCAAGCTGTTGCTGCAGCTCGACAATGAGGTCATGAGTTCGATGATCGCCGTCGAGCTCGGCGCGCTCAATCGTGTCGGCCGCACGCTGGTGGCAACGAACAATCAGATGATGCTGAAGCCGTTGATCCTATCGGGCGAGGGCGTTGCCTTCTTCACGCCACTTGGCCTTATGGAAGAGCTTGAAGCCGGAGAAGTCGTCGCTTTGCCGATTGCCGGTTCGCGATTGCATAATCTGCATGTCGGCATCGTCGTGCCGCGTCATCGTCAGCTTACCCATGCCACCGAGGTGGTCATCGAGTCCATGAGCGTCGAGCTGAAGAAGTTCAGCGACAAGATCCAGACTGTGATCCAGAGGTAAGGAAGATGAGCACGTTGCTCAGGTCGTAGCTCTGCCCAGGTCAAGAAGCGGTGGCGCGTGACCCCCAGGCCCAGATTTCGTCTAGTCAGGCTCTTTCATAGGCGACGACGAGTGGATGATCTCGCTCCGTCGTGTAGTTCTTGTCCCAACCGCCGGGCGAACCCCAATTGGTCACATTGGGGCCAAAAAAATCCTCATTGACGGATTTGAACTGCATCCGGCCCTCCGGAATTTCCTCGTCCCAGGAAATTGCATCGACCGGACAGATCGACAGACAGAGACCACAATTGATGCACTCGCCAGGGTGAATATAAAACATGCGCCCCCCTTCGTAGATACAGTCTACAGGGCAGGCGGTGGTGCAATCGCCATCCTTAACGTCAATACAGGGATCGGTAATGACATAGGCCATCCGGCAGCACCTCGATTTCAGTTTGAAACGAGTATTGCAAACGGAAGCGTTGCGAAAAAGCGCCGATTTTCGATGTATTGGTTGCCGTAAAGGCAACGCGAAGGGCTTGCGTGGCCTGCGCATCATTGCCTGTCGGCCATATAGTTGCGCCATCCGCCATACTGTGTGATGTCAACCGCATCGGCGATGGCGGCCGCTTCGACTAGAAATCCCTTGGCCGAAACACCATCAGATAAGACAATGGTGCCGATGCAGAGCGGTGAAGGGATGGCTGCAACGAATTGACCGAAAGCAGCCGGCGTCAATTGCCAGATCTCGACTTCGATTTGACCGCCTATCGCTTCTGCGACGCGCATGAGCCCCGGCTTGGGCGGTATCTGCCCCGGCAGGGCATAAAGCCGGTAGCAATCCGATGTTCGTGCTTTCCGCAGAAGGCGGCCATTAAGGGCAAGTAATTGTGTGTTCAGCGGCATGCCGGAGAGATCGGCACCGACGACCACGATATCGATCAGTCCGGCCTCGTCAATTGGCATGCCACCAGCATCCTAGATGAATCACAAATCGAATGATTTGGGAATCTCGCCCCGATTCTGAAAAGCTATGAACCGCTCTAATGCCCCTTGATCATTCCTCCGTCGACGCGAACCTGCGACCCGGTAATATAACTCGCCTGTTCGCTGGCCAGGAAAACGGCAACGGCGGCGAATTCTTCCGGTCTCCCGTAGCGACCTGCGGGAATCCCCTCCCGTGATGCTTCCCGGACAGCGTCGAGAGATTTCCCGGTCTTTTCCGCTTGCAGATGGTCAAGTTCGCGCACCCGATCGGTATCGATGCGTCCCGGCAAGATCATGTTGACGGTAATGCCGTGACCTGCAACTTCGGCGGCAAGCGTCTTCGACCAGCCGACGACAGCGGCCCGGACGCTGTTCGATAGAGCGAGGTTCGCAATGGGCTGCTGCACACCCGATGAACCGATCGTGATGATCCGGCCCCATTTGCGGGCGATCATTCCGTCCAGGACTGCGTCGGTGATTTCAAAGATCGAAGCAGCCATGGCATCGAAGGCGGAAAGCCAGCTTTGCCGTGACTGGTTGATAGCAGGGCCTGCCTTCGGTCCCCCGGAGTTGTTGATGAGGATATCGACGCCGCCTTGCAGGCGTAGTTGCTCCTTGAGCACCGCGACGGAGGTGGGATCGGCCAGATCGACTGCTATGCGGGTGATGAAGGGAGAAATTTCACCGCTTTGCGTCGTGCGGGCTGCTGCGAGCACATGAACGCCCTCTGCTGCCAGTCCATACGCAATCGCCGCGCCAAGACCGCGGCTTGCCCCCAGGACCAAGGCTTTCTTGCCTGAAATCTGCAGGTCCATCAGTTCAGCTCCTCAAGCTTGCGCTGCTGACGGGCGATGAGACGTTCCACTTCCTGGACGGATGCGGCGTTCAATGCGGCGGCCGGCCGGCGCTGGGCAGCAGTGGCGATAGCGCCACGTTTGGCGAGCACATATTTGCGGACGGCGAGCCCCAGGCCCGGCTGCTGTTCGTAGCGCATCAGCGACAGATAGGCATCGAACAGGTCCTGCGCCGTTTCAAACTTTCCTTCCGCACTGAGACGGCAAACATCGACCATCATTTCGGGATAGCCAAAGCCGGTCATCGCACCGTCGGCGCCGCGGCGCAGTTCTTCCGTCAGGAACATGCCGCCATTGCCGCACAGAATGGAGACGCGACGGCATCCCTTCGCTTCGTCATCGCGCAGCGCCGTGATCTTCTGCAGACCGGGCCAGTCTTCGTGTTTCAGCATGACGATGCTCGGATGTGCCTCAAAAATCGTCCTGAGCGTTCCGGGAGCAATTTGCACACCCGTCGAAAGCGGGAAATCCTGCAGCACCATGGGTACCTCGGTGCCAATGGTGTCGACTACGTTTCGATAATAGGCCACGATCTGATCGTCGGTCTTGAGTGATGACGGTGGTGCAACCATCACGCCGGCAGCGCCCATGTCCATGGCCGCTTTGGTCAATTCGCCGATGGCGACAAGGCCGGGCGCGGAAACGCCGACGACGACGGGCTTGCCATCCGAGCGGCGGAGCGTCCGGCGGGTGATATCGATCGCCTCATTCTGCGTCAGCTTCGGGGCTTCGCCCATCATGCCGAGAATCGTCAGGCCATCGGCACCCTTGTCATAATAGAAGTCGATCATGCGATCGATGCTGGCGTGATCGATCGCGCCGTTCTCCTCGAAGGGTGTGACGGCGATGACGAAAACGCCTTTGGTGTCGGAAGTGATTAGCGGCATCTCCTGCTCCAATTCTGATGGAATACGTGAATGAGAGAGCTTGGTCAGTGACGGTGCGTGCCAGCGAGCGACAGCGGACCGATCTCGTCTCGGACATGCTGAAACCGCAGACCAGCACATAGGCATGAAAGGTCTGTTCAGCTTCGAAGGTCCAATCGCTGCCGGGAGCGGCGTCCAGCGGCGCGCCGTCATTCGGCTGTGTCAAACGGCAGTCGCAAGCGGGATTCGACATAAAGCGTGCGCAATCGCTTCGAAATCGGACCCAGGTACGCCCGCGCCCATCATTTTCCGTCGATGCGAACCACCGACAACACAAAGCTCGTGGCGGAGATGATGAACGCCTCGACGGCGGCTAGCCCTCATGGGTTGTGCTGGCGGGCAAAGGGAGCAAAGTCTACCCCTTCCGCGGCGAGCGCGTTGCGCAGCGACTGTGCCATTGCCACAGCGCCAGGCGTATCGCCGTGGACGCAGATGCTGGCTACCTCGACCGGCAGCTTGCGGCCACCGGTGGTCGGGATTTCTCCATCACGAACCATGGACAAAACCTGGTCCAGGCTCTGTTGCAGATCATGAATGACCGCACCTTCTTGCTGCCGGGATGTCAGCATGCCGTTGTCGTCATAGGTCCGGTCGGCATAGACTTCGCACGCGATTTGAAGGCCGGCCCTTTCGGCAGCCTTCATGGTCTGCGAATAGGGAAGGGTGAGGAAGACGAGAGAGGGATCGACAGCCTTGATCGCGCGAACGCAGACGTCCGCGAGGACGGGATCCTCGGCCGCCATGTTGCCGAGCGAGCCGTGGGTTTTCATGTGGCTGATCGGCCAGCCGAGTGCGCTTGCCATGCCCTGGATCGCCGCGATCTGGTAGATCAGCTGCGCCTCGATATCCTCGGGACGTTCGCCGGAGATGCGGCGTCGGCCGAAGCCGTAGAGATCCATGAAGGAGGGATGTGCGCCAATTGCAACGCCCGAAGCCTTGGCGGCGAGGATCGTGTCGCGCATGACCATCGGATCGCCGGCATGGAAGCCGCAGGCAATATTGGCGGTCGTGATCAGTCCGAGCATGGCCTTGTCGTCGCCGATCGTATAAGCGCCGAAGCCTTCTCCCATGTCACAGTTCAAATCAATCGTTGCCATTCGGTTTGCTCCCTGTCGACGATTCCGGCCTGATACGGCAGCATAATTCTCTACCGTTCTGTTGCATTGCACGAACTTTGTTCATATCATCCGATCGTAGTTGACATACAGTTGGTATACTGAAATAGCAAGTCAGGTGAATATGGAAACGTACCGGTTTTGACGAGCGGTGCTCCGTTCCCGATTGGCCAGATTGACGGAAGGAGGGGTGTCGGCGCAATGGCCGAAATGTTCCCACGCATTCGCGCTTGCGGCGACAGCATGCTGTCGGTCGAACTCGCCGATCATATCGACGATGATGTCAACAGGCGCGTCATCGCGCTCTTCGATGAGTTGAACCTCAATCCCATTGCGGGCGTCGAAGAAATGGCCCCGACCTATCGTTCGCTCAGCGTCATCTACGATCCCGCGATCATCCGTGGAGGAGCGCTTGCCGATGCGCTGCAGAAGCGACTCCAGGACCTGTCCGTGACAAATACATCCTCGCGCTGCTTCAGCGTGCCCGTCGTCTACGGTGGCGCTATCGGGATTGACCTCGACGAACTGGCTCGCATGAAGGATATGACGACGGTCGAACTCGTCAATCTGCATGCTAGTGCCGAGTATCGTGTTTATATGATCGGTTTTGCGCCCGGTTTTGCCTATCTCGGCGGCCTTCCGGATGCGTTGCATACGCCGCGGCTGGCCGCGCCGCGCCAACGGATCGAGGCGAGTGCAATCGGCATAGGCGGCAAGCAGGCCAGCATCAATTCAGTGCCGGGGCCGAGCGGTTGGCGCTTTATCGGCCGCACGCCGGTCAGGCTTTTTGATCCTCATCGGACGCCGCCTTTTCTTCTCAAGGCCGGAGATCGTATCCGCTTTCGTCCGATCGGCGAGGCCGAGGCGGCGCGTCTCGATACGATTGCCGCGGCGGGCCAGGCCGGTTTGGAGCCCGAAGTACCATGATGCATTTGCGGATTCGTCAAGCGGGGCCCATGGTGACGGTTCAGGATCGCGGCCGCAGGGGATTGTTGCATTCCGGCGTCTCCGGCTCCGGGCCGATGGATGCGCCGTCCTTCCGCATCGCTAACGCACTGGTGGGCAACGCGCAGGATATGGCGGCTCTTGAGTTTGCCAGCGCTGGCGGGACGTTCGAGGTCAGCGAGCCGGTTCGTTTTGCCGTCACCGGCGGCGACGTGGACATCCGGATCGACGGCTCGACTGTGCGCCCATGGGAAAGCCATGATCTCTTTCCCGGGTCTACGCTCGTCGTCGGCGGCCTGCGATCGGCCGTATGGGGATATCTCGCGTTTTCCGGCGGCATCGACACGCCCTTGATCTTGGGATCTCGCGCAACGCATCTACGGACGGGCCTCGGTGGCCATGAAGGACGTTGTCTACGGACTGGCGATCTCTTGCCGATCGGTCCCCTCGATCCCATGCCGCATCTTGCGCTCACAAAGCCGTGGCGCCGATCCAATCGCCCCATCAACGTCGTAGCAGGGCCGCAGGACGATTATTTCGATGCGTCCGCCTGGCGCATCTTCCTTGGGAGTTCGTTCACCGTATCCACCAGTCGCGATCGCATGGCGCAGATGCTGGATGGGCCAGCGATCTCCGCCTGCCGAGGCAACGATATCGTCTCGGATGGCACCACGTTCGGATCGATCCAGGTTCCGGGCTCCGGCCGGCCGATCGTCTTGATGGCCGAACGCCAGACGACCGGCGGCTATCCGAAAATAGCGACTGTGGCCTCCGTCGACGTGCCACGCTTGGCGCAGACGCCGAGCGGTTTGGCAATCCGTTTTCGCTTGATTTCCCAAGCCACGGCGGAGGCGCTGCTGGTCGCAGAGCGACAAGCCCTGCTGGATGTGATTGCGGGTCTGTCCGAAAAGACAACGCCAATGAGCGTCGCACAAGAGGTAGCGCAATGACACAACCACTTGCCAAGCAGGCCTACACCAAGATCATCGAAATGATCCTGTCGGGTGCGCTCATGCCGGGGGATGCCTTGCAGGAGGCCAAGCTGGGCGAAGCGCTGGACATGTCGCGCACACCCGTTCGCGAAGCGATCAAACGCATCGAAGCCGAGGGGCTGGTGACGCAGGATGGACGCTTCCTCAAGGTGCGGCAGCTTTCCGGCGAGGAGGTGGAGGAAATCTTCTTCCTGCGCCAGACGCTCGAAGCCCATTCTGCTCGCGCGGCCACGGGGCTTCCCGCCGGTCAGCTGGATGAGATAGAAGCGCGCGTCCGCCGCCTGCAATTGGAGGGACCGGGGGAAGAGGACGAACAGCGTCGTGTCGACGATGACTTTCATCGCATGCTGGCCGCGGCAACGGGCAGCAGCATGATCGTCGCCACCATCGACGATCTCCGCCGCCGCACCTGCATGTTCGACCACACGCAGGTTCCGGATCGCTTTCTTAAAGGATGCGCCGAACACCTCGAGATTATCGCCGCGCTACGGGCCGGCGACGGCGAAACGGCAGGCCAGCTGATGGCCATGCATGTTGCCAATGCGCGCGATGCCATTTTGGCGCGCCTGAAATCGTCTGACGAAGGATCCGATCGATGAAATGTCTGATTGTCCAACCGGTTCATGTCGACGGCATTTCTTTGCTTGAGGAGGCGGGCATCGAGCCGGTATTTTGCCCTTCTGCGGATATGGTAACCGTCGCCCGCATGATCTCCGGCTGCGAAGCGGTGATCACCAGGGATGCCGGTCTTTCCGCGGTCGCGATCAATGCCGCCGATGCGTTGCGCGTCATCGTCGTGCACGGTGCCGGTCACGATGCGGTCGACAAGGAAGCGGCAAGCGAACGCGGCGTACTTGTCTGCAATACGCCCGGCGCCAATGCGCGTTCGGTGTCGGAGCTTGCTCTGGGTCTTGCGCTGGCGGTCGCGCGGCGTATCCCGGCGGCGGACCGTAGCGAACGAGCTGGCCTAAGGGGTTTTCGCGAGATGGAGAGCTTCACGGAATTGTCCGGTAAGACGGCTCTTATCGTCGGCTGGGGTGCAACTGGCGCGGGGCTTGGCCGCATGCTGAAGGCGGCTTTCGATGCACGTATTCTGGTCTATTCACCTCGCACAGCCGCCGTGGAGGGCTTCGAGCGGGTGGAAAAACTCGAAGATGGCCTTGCACAGGCGGATCTGGTCTCGCTGCACACACCACTGCGGCCCGAGACGCGCGGGCTGATTGATGCAAGAGCGCTTTCGCGCGTCAAGCCTGGCGCCATTCTCGTCAATACCGCACGGGCGGGCCTTGTGGATGAAGCCGCCCTTGCCGAGGCCATCGCCTCCGGACGGGTCGCCGGGGCTGGACTCGATGTCTATTCCCACGAAGCGCCCTCAGGCCCCCTTGGCCAGTCGAACCGGGTGATCTTTACGCCGCATCTCGGTGGTGCAACGCTCGAGGCCCTGCGTCGCGTGGCCATCGGCTCGGCTCGCAATGTGTTGATCGCGCTTTCCGGTGAACGCCCGGCGACGGCACTCAACGATCCGGCACGGAGTTACGCATGAGCTGCATTGTTGAAGATATCATCGATCGGCTGCTTGATCGCATTAACGCCATTTCGGAGCCGGGGCAGGGCTATACGCGCCCATCCTATAGTGCGCTGGAAACCGCTGCCCATCATGTCATCGCCGAGGAGGCGGAAGCCCTCGGCCTGAAGGTGACGCGGGATGCCGCCGGCAATCTCTTCGCCCGGCTGCCGGGCAGGGACCGCACGGCCACTCCTCTTTATATAGGCTCGCATCTCGACACCGTGCCGATGGGCGGCGCCTATGACGGGCCGGCCGGCGTTGCTGGCGCCATGGCCCTTGCCGCCGCCTTCGTCGATAGTGGCGCGCCGCCGCCCGCTGATCTGGTGGTGACCGTGACGCGTGCGGAAGAGAGCGTCTGGTTCCCGGTTTCCTATATCGGCTCGCGCGCGGCACTCGGGCGGCTTTCGGCCGAAGACATGAAGGCGGTTCGGTTCGATACCGGACGGACGTTGGCCGATCACATGCGCGAGGAGGGTGGCGATCCGGAGGCTGTCATCTCCGGGCCGGGGCTCGCGTCCGCACGCTTTGTGGAACTGCATATCGAGCAGGGCCCCGTTCTCGATGAGGCCGCCGAGGCCTTCGCCATCGTCGACGGCGTGCGTGGCGGGTTGCGCTATCGCGACGCCCGCATCAATGGTGTCTGGGCTCATTCCGGCGGAGCGCCGCGTGCCGCGCGTTCCGATACCGTTTTTGCCCTGGCGGATCTGGTGGTCGCGATGGATCGAAGGTGGGGCGCAATCCTGGAGGAAAAGCATGATCTAGCCGTGACGGTTGGCCGCGTCGATGCGGCCAGTTCCGAACACGCCTTTGCCAAGGTGCCTGGCCGGCTCGATTTCTGCCTTGACCTGCGCAGCGACGATCCAGCCATTCTTGAGCGGATGGATCAGCTGGTGAAGGCTGAAGTTGCGTTGATCGAGCACGCCCGCGGCGTTTCCTTCCAGCTTGGCGCCCAATCGCGCAGCCAGCCGACACGGCTCTCAGCGCAACTTGGCGACGAGATCCACGAAGGTGCGCGCCGGCTTGGCTTTTCGCCACGCAGGATGCTGTCCGGCGGCGGCCACGATGCTGCCGCCTTCGCCCAGGCGGGTTGGGAGTCGGTCATGGTGTTCCTGCGTAACTGGGATGGCAGCCACAATCCCAAGGAAGGCATGGATCCCGCCGACCTTGCCACCGCAGTTCGGGTACTGCATGCGGCGTGGGCGGAGAACGGCCAGGAGAGCCTATGAGCGAGAAGGAAACATTAGCCCAGCAGGCCTATCGCGACGTCAAGCAACGTATCCTTGCGGGCACCCTCCCTGCGGGCGATGTCTTGACCGAAAGAGCTCTTGCCCAGGAATCTGGCATTTCGCGCACGCCGTTGCGCGCGGCCATCTCCCGGCTGGAAAAGGAAGGCGTCATTTCGCGGCTCACCAATGGGGCGTTGATGGTGCGGCCGGTCACGGTGGAGCAACTGCTTGAAATCGTCCAGATACGACGCCTGCTCGAAGGTGCGGCTGCGGCCAGAGCTGCCGGGCTCCCCATGACGCCGGCACTGGAGCAGTCCCGCGAGACGATGCGCGCCTATGCGCAAGGAGGCGACGTGGCCTTCGATCAGTTCTGGCTCGATGACGACATCTTTCATCTCGCTGTCGCCGAGGCTGCGGGTCTCAGCCTGCTGCCGGCCATGATCACGGAAATGCGCGGTATCGCCCGGCGCTGCACCATCACCCGCACCCATGACCGCTTCGACCAGCAGGCCCGTGAGCACCTCGCTGTCATCGACGCGATCGAAGCGCAGGATGGCGAGCGCGCCTGCGCCGCCATGCAAACCCATTTCGACAGTGTCCGCAGCCGATTTTTGGGCTGGCTCGACCGACGCTAATGATGGAAATTGTGATTGCCCCAGATGCATGAATTCGTAGAAATGCGCGGCCGCGAAGCCGCTTTTACCGAGACGGAATTCGCTGGAAGGCAGTCGCAGGCCCGCGCCGCTATACGGGCGGCTGGTCATGAGGCACTCATCGTTACCGGACCGGAAAATATCTACTGGCTGACCGGTCGGCAGACGGCTGGCTATTTCGCATTCCAGGCGCTGGTCTTGCCTGTCGAGGGCGCCCCCTGCCTCCTTGTGCGGGAACTGGAACTAGCCGGATCGGTCGTCAACACATGGCTGTGGGATATCCGTACCTACCAGGACGGTGAAGATCCAGCGGTGGCATTGGCCGGACTTTTGAAGACGCTCGGCATCACCAGCCCGGCTATTGAACTGGGAGGCTGGTTCGTGTCGCCGCTTATGGCCGACAGGATTGCCCAGGAAATCGGTCACGGTGGATTGATAGATGGCTCGGCGATCCTGCCGCCGCTCAGAATGGTGAAGTCGAAAGCGGAGCTGGATGCGATCAGGGCTGCGGCAGGCTACGCTCAAGCGGGTATCGTGGCCGGGATCGCAACGTGTGACGCCGGCGTCGACGAGAACGCGGTTGCCGCCGCCATGCTGGCTGCTGCCACCGAAGCCGGATCGGAGGCCATGGCGATGGAGCCCTTGGTGTCTTCAGGGCCGCGCAGCGGCCTGCCGCATATGACATGGCGCCGGCGGAAGCTGACGGCGGGCGATCCTGTCTTTCTTGAGCTGGCGGGAAACCACGCCCGCTATCACGCCGGTTTGATGCGCGCCGTCTGGATCGGCCATCCGCCTGACGAAGCACGCCGGATGATGGACTGCGCGCTTGCCGCCCTTGAGGCGGCCCTTGCGGCGATCCGACCCGGGGTGCCCTGCAGCGTGCCGCACGAGACGGCGCAGAGGGTAATCGACGCGAAAGGCTATCATGCGGCCTTTCGCAAGCGCATCGGATATTCGATGGGTGTCGCCTTCGCGCCCGACTGGGGCGAAGGCGGAATTCTCAGTCTCTTCAGCGGCGTGTCGCAATTGATCGAGCCGGGCATGGTCTTCCATCTGCCTGCGACCTTGCGAAGCCACGGTGTCTGGACCGTCGGTGCTTCCGAAACCGTGATCGTTACCGAAACCGGGGTCGAGCCGCTCTCAACCCTGCCGCGCAACCTTGTTGTTCGATAGCGGGGCCGGGTCTAGCTGACTTTAGGCGTAGGCGCTACCACCAGAAGCTTGGCGATTTGGTGAGGAGTTCGTTGTTGTCGTCGCCAATGATGATGATGTCCTCGAAGAAGGCCGCACCGACCCCTTCGAGCGAGAGAAAGGCTTCCACGCCAAACACCATGTCCTTTTCGACGCGGTCTTGCGGTAACGACATGCTGGTGGAGATGCGCGGCAGTTCGAAACCGAGCCCGATACTATGGCCGAAGAAGGGGAAGTTCTTCATGATCGGCGAGACGGCGCCGCCGAACGCTGCCGTCATGCGATCACCCTCCGCTGCCACGTCGAGAAGCTTCACACCCGGCCGCATCATGTTGGATAGGGTGTGCACGATGCCTGCGACAGCCTCGATCAGGCGGCGCTGGTCCTCATTGGGCCTGCCACGAACGCCTGTGCGGCCGGGATCGAGATAATAACCCTGATAGAAAGCTGCATGGAGCGTACCGGTAACGATGTCGCCCGGTTGCGGCGTATCGGCGCTGTAACCGGTCAGTGGAAAGCGCTGGTCGAAACCGAGCGTATCGCCGTGATTGCAGCCGATCATTTGGAGGCGGCCGCCGAGGCGCACCACCTCGCGGGCCGCTTCGCCGGCAGCCTCTCGTTCGGATAGTCCGCCGGTCAGTCCTTCCATCAGGCGGTTCAGTCCGATAGTCGCCGTCTCGCCGGCGATCCGAAAACAGTCGAGCTCGCGCGGGCTCTTGATGCGTCTGACGCTGCGGATGAGGTCATCGGCCTCGATCCATTCCACCTGCGGGGCTCCGTCAACGAGCTGGCTGTAGTATTTGACCGGGATGAAATTCGTGCCGACCAGCGCGACGCGGCCCGTGATGCCCCGTTCGACCATCGCCTTGGCAATGCTGGTAAAGGGATGGTTCGAAGAGCGCACGTCGGCGATGGAGACGAGATCGCCACGCACTTCCGGTTCGTCGATGTGCAGTTCCGGCGTTTTTCCTTGCTGGAGGATGATGCCGGAGAAGGAGCGCGCCGACCAGATCAGCGAATCCATGCCGCCACTGATCGCGTAGTGATTGGACAGGTAGAGAATGTCGCCGCAATTGTCCGTCGTGCCGCCGCCGCGCCCAAAGACCACGGCTGCCTCGAAGCCACGCGTCTTCATCTCCGCGAGAACACGCGCCCAGCGCGCCTCGTATTCATCGAGCGGAAAATATCTGGCCATGGCATGGTTCCTTTGACGGGCAGGCACCTTTTGACACTGGTTGGCTGAAGGCGCGATACTTTTCAAATTTCGGTACACCAACTGTATTCAACGGTCAACGCATGCCATAGCCCATCGGGTGTGTTCGGCCATTCCTCTTGGCTCTTATTGACTATCTTTTGCGCAGGGAAGCTGATTTTTGCGCAGAACGCCAATCATTTTGGCAGTAAATCATTGAAAAACAAACTTGAATTCCATTGGTATACCGAATAGGTTGAGTTTGAAAGTCAATGGTCGGGCAAGCGGACCGCAGAAGCTTCGAGCTTCAATGAGGTCCGTGCCCCGTCGAAATGCGAGTTTTGCATCATGACCGAATGTTCCGAAATCGTGCCGGCCAGTCATGGGCGCGCCTTCACGATGCACACCGGCCAGTTCGCCGTCATCACCAATAGCCATGGCAATCAGGTCGTCGACGCCTGGGCCATATCGGCGGATGATCCGAACGATGTCATGTCAATGGACCATACCCGATCGGTCAACAGCAACATCTTCTTCAAGCAGGGCATGTCGGCGGTCGGTACCAGCCGCCTCAAGATGCTGACGCTGGTCGAAGACAGCGCAGCGCTGGCGCATGATACGCTTCTTTGCCCCTGCAATTCCGCTCTCTATCGCGAACTCGGTTGCGAGGAGGGGCATCGCAGCTGTTCGGGCAATTTTCACGAGGCGCTTGCCGAGAAAGGCATTGTCCAGTCGTTCACCCCGGCATCGCTCAATCTTTTCATGAATGTGCCCGTCCGGGGCGACGGTGCCGTCGAGCGCTTGCCTCCTGCATCACAGCCAGGCGACCGGGTGGTGCTGCGCGCCGAAATGGATCTCGTGCTGGTGCTCTCCGCATGCCCGCAGGACGTCACCGTCATCAACGGGATCGGCCGCACGCCGAAGGATGTCACGGTTGATATCCTCGACCAATTGCCGTCAGGAGGCGAATGATGCCGGAGCCTATACTGACCCTGCGCGATATCCGAAAGAGTTTCGGGGATAATGAGGTCCTGAAGGGAATTTCGCTCAACGTCACGGCGGGCGAGGTCGTCTCGATCATCGGCGCCAGCGGCTCGGGCAAGAGTACCTTCCTGCGTTCCATCAATGCGCTGGAAATGCCGCAATCCGGTTTCATGGATTTCGACGAGCTTTCGTTCGATTTCCGGCCGGAGTCCCGTCAGTTCCCAATGCCGGCGCAATTGCAGGCGCTGCGGCGACGGGTGGGCATGGTGTTTCAGAGCTATAATCTCTGGCCACACATGACGGTTCTGGAAAATGTCATCCATGCGCCGGTGAAACTCCTGAAGATGCCGCGCTCCCAGGCGATCGAGGAGGCCGAAGCGCTGTTGTCGCGCATCGGGCTTTATGAAAAGCGGCTTAGCTATCCCTCCCGACTATCCGGCGGTCAGCAGCAACGCGTCGCCATTGTCCGCGCTTTGGCGATGAAGCCGCGTCTGATGCTGTTTGATGAGGTGACATCGGCGCTCGACCCGGAATTGGTTCACGAGGTGTTGGTCTTGATGGCATCGCTCGCGGCGGAAGGTATGACCATGCTGCTTGTCACGCATGAAATTGCCTTTGCCCGAGACGTTTCTTCCCGGGTTCTCTTTTTCGACAAGGGCGTCGTTGCCGAATCCGGAGCGCCCGATATCCTGCGCAATCCGCAAAGCGAGCGGTTGCAGCAGTTTCTGCATCGCATTCTGCATGACCAATTTGGCTCCCTCGGCATGGATCCATCCAACGGGGAGGTGCTTTCATGAACGAAGCGTTTCTTGAAGAACTTAAGCTCTATGGGCCGGGTTTTGTCGAGGCTGCCTGGACGGTCCTCTGGCTGACGGTGGCAACGATTGCCTTCAGTTGGGTCTGCGGTCTCGCAGCGGCGCTGGCGCATGGATCCAAATGGCGCGCTGCGCGCATGGCATCGGCTTTCTACGTCTGGTTCGTTCGCGGAACACCGACGCTTATCCAAGTTTTCATCATCTATTTTGGATTGCCGGCCTTTGGCATCAAGCTTTCCCCCTTTGTCGCCGGCGTCTTGTCGCTCGGCATCAATAGTGGCGCTTATGTCGCGGAAATCATTCGCGGCGGCCTTTCGGCTATCCCGCGTGGGCAGACGGAGTCAGCGCTCGCGCTCGGCTTCAGCCCGGCAGAGACCATGCGTAGCATCATCCTACCACAGGTCTCTCGCATCATCCTGCCGTCCATCACCAATGAGGCAATTTCGACGTTGAAGAACACGTCGCTGCTGTCGACGATTACGGTGGTGGAACTCACCCTTTACGCACAGACTCTGATCGCCGCGACGTTCCGTCCGTTCGAATTCTACATCACGGTTGCGATCATCTATCTCGTCCTGACCACCATTCTCACCCAGCTTTCAGGCTGGCTGGAGCGGCACTATGCAGCCCAGACCTGAACGGTAACGGTCTGGGTGACGCGCACCCGGACAATTTATGCGCCGCGAGGCGAAGACGATACCTCAACCAGATCAATAAAAGGGAACAATGGACATGAAATTCAAACAGTTTGCATTCGCGGCCACCATGCTTGCCGCCGCTGTCTTTGGTAAGATCCCGGCTTCGGCCGCTGGTCTGGAGCTCCTGGAGCCCGGCAAGCTGCAGGTCGCGACCGAGGGTACATTTGCGCCTTTCAGCATGCGCGCTCCCGATGGCTCGCTGGACGGCCTGGAAATTCGCGTGATGAAGGAGGTGGCCAAACGTATCGGTCTCACCTACACGCCTGTCCTCATCAAATGGGATTCGCTCCTCGTCGGCTTGCAGGCCGATCAGTACGACATCATCAGCGCATCCATGGACATCACGCCCGAACGTCAGAAGAAGGTTACCTTCGCCAACGGCTGGCTGGAATCGGGTGGTCGCATCATCGTTTCGAAGGGATCGCCGATCAAGAGTGCTGCCGATCTGAAAGGCAAAACAGTCGGCGCGCTCGTCTCTTCCACTTTTGCCAAGATCGCCGAGGAAAAGGGAGCCACCGTCAAGGGCTATAAGGCAGAGGCCGACGCCATGCAGGATCTCGTCAACGGAAATATCGATGCGACGATTACGGACTCGATCGCTGGAGCCTATGCGGTCAAGAACGCACATATGCCACTGGAGATGACGGATGACTATGTCAGCCATATCCAGAAGGGTTTTGCCATCAAGAAGGGCAAGCCGGAGCTCGTGAAGGCGATCAACAAGGCTCTCGCGGATATGGTGGCCGACGGCACTTATGCGAAGCTGACCACGGATCTGGTTGGTTTCGATCCCGCGCCGAAAGATCCCATCAAATCGATCGAGTAGCAACTGCGCGTAGATGCGTTCCCTGCTGAGGTTGGCGGGGAACAAGATTGCATCACGTGTGGTCGCAGCAAATCCCGTCTCGCCTTTGCAGGACCGCGAATTTCAGGGGGCCGGTTAACGTCGATCGGACCCTCGTTTCGCATGCACACCATATATATTGCAGCATATGGCGGTATGAACGATATGGTTCGTTTGCTGCGTATATTCCCCAGAAAGGCTGCAGCGGAAAATAGCCGTCCCTTCGGACAGCGCCTCATGGACGTGAACGAGCCGCCCGGACCAGGGATGCCACGTACAAAAGCTCGCAAACCTCTGTCCCGTGGGTGTTCTGTCGTCGTATTGTACAATGAGAGCCGGCCACACAGCGCCATCGGTAACAAGGTGCTGATCTCGCTCATGAATAGCTCATCGGCACCCCCGCCGACCTGAGCTATAACCCTGGGAAATTCCAGCTCCCCGCTGGCCCAAATTGGGGGGCGCCTCACGTCGCACTGCCTGATCTTGCTCGTGGTGGTATGTCGTTCAAGTGGCGCCGCGTCCCACCAGGAGACGATGGTCTCCGTCGAACTCCTCAATGGGAGGAGGACATGAAACCCGCGCGGGTGAGAATCGCCTGCTCGGAGTTGGCACTTCTTCGCATTTGATTAACCTTGCTGATTTTCTCAATTGAAAGCATGTCTATGTTAGAACTGCTTCGTCAGTTGATGGGCGGCTCTATGCATATTGTGAGTGGGAAGCAGAAAATCTGGGATTTTTTATCAGTGAAGGCTGACAATCCAGAGCTTTTGAAAGCTCAATATCGGGCTTTCACTCGACAGATGCCGATGATGTACTTCATCCTGCTTTCCAGCACATGGGCGCTCGCAATAACCCACATGAAATTCGCGCCAACCTTGCTGACGGTTGGGGTGCCGACGCTCTTTACGTTCGGCTGTATGTTGAGGGTGGTCTTCTGGCTTAGAACGCGTAACATTGATCCATCTCCTGAGCTTGCGCATACGGTGCTTTTGCGCACCAACCGTCTTGCTGGAGCCATCGCTGTTGCCTTTACCCTCTGGTCATTCGCGCTTGTGCCGTATGGCGATGCCTACACCCGCTCACATGTCGCTTTCTATATGGCGATCACCGTCATCTCTTGTATTTTCTGTTTGATGTATGTGCGTTCGGCCGCCTTCATCGTAACAGTCATCGTCAATGGCGCATTTATCGCCTTCTTCGTAGCGACGGCTCAGCCGACATTTGTCGCGATCGCAATTAATGTGTTGCTGGTCTGCGCGGGCATGATGTCCATCCTCCTTACCAACTACCGAAACTTCGAAAGCATGGTCGTTTCCAAGCAGCGGGCTGAGGCGCTGAGTAACGAGAATTTCAGGCTCGCTAACCTCGACAGCTTAACCGGCTTGGCCAATCGCCGTGCGTTCTTCGTAGAATTGGAAGCCGAACTCGAGAGGGCGCGCGCAAACGGGACGCGGCTGGCTCTCGGCGTGATGGATCTCGACGGCTTCAAGCCCGTCAACGATCTTTACGGCCACTCGGTGGGTGATAGGCTCCTAGTCGAGGTCGCAAACCGTCTGTCGGGAACTCTCACGGCCAGCACAGCTTTCAGGCTGGGCGGCGACGAATTCGCAATTATCGCGCCGTTTCCGCCCGAAAACGCTCAGCTTGTGATCAATGCGAACGCGATCTCTGAACGGTTGAGGCATCCGTATCATATGCCCGAGGGCACGATACATATCTCAGCCTCGATGGGAATCGCGGTCTTTCCGGACTTGGCATTGGACCGCGAGCAACTGTTCGATCGAGCGGATTATGCGCTCTACTACGCCAAGAAAAGACTGCGTGGTAGCGCCGTGTTATTCGATTCCCATCATGAAGATCAGATCAATTCAGACGCGAGAATCGAGAGCGTTCTGAAGCAGGCGGACCTAGCAAACGAGCTATCTGTCGTGTTCCAGCCCATCGTCGATATAAGGGACCAGGCGACGATCGGATTTGAAGCGCTGGCCCGATGGAACAGCCCAACCTTGGGAAAAGTTTCCCCTGCGTGCTTCATACCGATAGCGGAGCGAGCAGGCATCGTCGGTTCGCTGACGAGGCCGCTCTTCAAGAAGGCGTTGGCCGCGGCTTCACTGTGGGACACGTCTTTACGCTTGTCGTTCAACCTTTCGGCGCATGATCTCAATTCGGGCAACGGCGTGCTGGCGCTAATCGGCATTATCGAGAGCAGCGGCTTCGATCCGCAGCGTCTTGATCTTGAAATCACCGAGACGGCTTTCACGCATGACTTCGAACAGGTTACGCAATCCGTGGAGGCCCTACGCAGGCTTGGTTGCGGTATTTCGCTTGACGATTTCGGAACCGGTTATTCGAGTCTGACTCGGCTGCACGCGTTGCCGTTGACGAAATTCAAGATCGACCGGAGCTTCGTTAAGGATCTGCACCAAAGGCCCGCAAGCTACAAGATCGTCAAATCCCTTCTGACCCTAAGTGTCGATATGGGGCTGGATTGCGTCATCGAAGGTGTTGAAACCGAGGAAGAGCTCGCTGCGCTAAAGACCTTGGGCGGCACAAGCGTCCAGGGTTATCTCTTCGCGCCACCTTTGCCTGAAAATAAGGCCAGAGAATTCGCGGCGCAGCATGGTCGCCATCGCAATAAGATTGCAGTGTGACGGAGCTTGGAAGCCGTCGTGCTGTGTCACAGGCGCCGTCTTTGCCTACCTAAGCTTGTCGAGACGGTCATCCATCAGGCAAAGCAGGTCCATGACATCAGCGGACGAGGCCTATTTTCGCGATGGATCTTTAACATGTTGAATTCCGCCGTGTTTTGATCCGCATCCCCATGGGGTGAGTTTCGGATGGGATTCAACACATAATCGACGTTGCCGTGACAAGTGGCAATCTTCGGCTCCCATCTGCCGAATCCTGCATCGCGCTTTAACGGCACAAACGATGCGGTTTCACCTCCCGCCCAGATATCGCGCTCGTATTCGTCCCGTGTCATTCGCGTCCTCCATACGCATGATATAATGACATTATCATAGATTTCAGTGACTTGGCGATCTGGCTCAGATTGGCCGCCGGTTCATGTCCCATCATTGTCCAAAAGTACTTTTTTGAGGGAATGCGGCTGACCATTCTTGCAGCGCGGCGGCGGCTTTAGCGTAGTCGAGCTTGGAGATTGCCTCACGAACGATCTCAAATTTCTCCTCGACCGCGTGGTTACCAAGTGCTTGCTCCAACATCTCAAACGCCTGCTGCGCATGCAGTTGGCAGTCTTCCAAAAGATCATGCAGCTCAATCGTTAGAGCTGCCACCGCGGGAATATCCAACCTCATATCGGCCTTCGCGCGCGCGGTTGGTGCAGCCGATTGAACGAGGCGAGGAATGGCGACAAAGGCTGAGTTCAGCGCATCGGCCAATGCTGACAGCAGGGGAGGTGCAGGTGGTGGAACCGGGTGGGCCAGCCGCTCCTCCAGCATCAAGGCTAGGGTTGCGACTTCAGACAGGCCCAGCGTTGCGGAGACACCTTTCAGCGTATGAGCGAGAATACGCCCCTGTTCGAAATCGCCATTTTCTATATGGCGGCTCAAGGTGGGCACGGCATCGGCAAATTTTCGACCGAAATCGACAATCAGCTTGCGTAGCAGCGCCTCATTACCGTTCACCCTGACAAGCGCTGCCTCAAGGTCGAAAGGCGGCAGTGCGGGCGGCAGTCCGCTAAAAGGCGGAATGATGATTTGTTGCGCCGACGCAGGACTGGCGAATGCCGGGCCAGCTGTCACTAATGGCAGTCGGATCCAACGGCTTAACACGGCCAGCAGCTGTGTTGGATCGACAGGCTTGGATATGTGATCGTTCATGCCTGCCGCCAGACAGTTCTGGCGCTCGGCCTCGTAGGCATGCGCGGTCATCGCTATGATGGGCAGCCATTGGTCCCGCAGTCCCGCGCGTATTTCCCGTGTCGCATCGATGCCGCCAAGCTCTGGCATCTGAAGATCCATCAGCACGGCATCGTAGCGGTTGCCGGCCTCAAGTACCTTCCGCACCGCGATCAAGCCGTTTTCGGCCGTATCGACATTCAACCCGCCGTCGGTCAGAATAATTTGGGCCAATTCGAGATTGATCTCATTATCCTCGACCAGCAGAACTCGGGCGCCTCGCAGCGCCGGCGCGATCATTGGCGTGTTCTCGGCGGTGTTCTTGGATGGCACTTGGTCGGTATGGGCGAATATCCACATCAACATGTCGAATAGGGAAGAGGCGCTGACGGGCTTGGATAGGAAACCGTCTATACCGAGCGTTTCGGCTTCACCGATAGCCTGCTCTCGTCCATAGGCGGAGATCATGACGATGCGTGGCCAGTCTTCACTTGGCAGGATGGATTGTAGCACCTTGATTGCTTCTAGGCCGTTCATGCCCGGCATCTTCCAGTCGAGGAGCACCAGATCGAAGGGACGGTTTTCGGCGATGGCACCGCTGATCGCAGCTAGCCCTTCTTGCGCGGACGCTGCCAGTTCCGGGATAATTGACCAGGCTTCACAAAAGCCTTGGAGAATTTCTCGCGAACCCTCGTTATCGTCGACCACCAGCACACGCAGATTGGCAAAGGCGCCCGACTTTTGCCCGACTGCATGCCGGCGGGTTTCGTCTTCCTCCAGCATAACGGTGAAGGTGAAGGTACTCCCGTGACCCTCTTTGCTTTCCACAGAAATGCCACCATCCATGAGGGCGACGAGTTGACGGCTGATGGCAAGTCCCAGCCCCGTGCCGCCGAAGCGGCGCGTGGTGGAGCTGTCGGCCTGGGTAAAGCTGTCGAACAGCCGTGCAACCTGTTCGGATGACATGCCGAGACCGGTGTCGCGCACCACGCCTTCGATTACGCAACGGCCATCCCGACGTTCGCGTAAATTGAGTTTAAGGGCAACCTCACCGCTGCTGGTGAACTTTATGGCGTTGCTGAGGAGGTTCAGCACCACTTGGCTCAATCGAAGTTCGTCGCCGCGCAACATGGCCGGGATTGCCGGGTCCACCTGCCAGCCGATGGCAATGCCTTTCTCCTGCGCCTTCAGGGTGCAGATTTCCATGGCGCGTTCGATCATGGCTCGGGGATCAAAAGACGCTTTTTCCAGCGCCATCTTGCCGGCCTCAATCTTGGAGAAATCCAGGATGTCATTGAGCAGGCTCAGCAACCGGTCGCTCGCACCACGGATCTTGGTGACGTAATCGTGCTGTCGTGCTGTGAGTTCTGTTCGGCCGAGGAGATGGCTGAAGCCGAGAATGGCATTCATCGGCGTACGGATCTCGTGGCTCATATTGGCCAGGAATAGGCTTTTGGCCGCGTTGGCTTGCTCGGCTTCGTGCGTACGAACTTCGAGCGTCTCGTTCTGCATGGCGAGAGCATGGCCCATATTTTCGATGCGCTCGAAGGCGTTGACCAGTTTTTTGCTGAGCCAGATCAGCACGGTCGTCTGGAAAATAACGATGCCCGCATGCAACAGCACCCGGTTAACGCCCGCGTCGTTGACGAAGACCGCTGCTGGCACGGTATAGTTCAGCACCAAATGATGTAGGGCAATGGCACTGGCCGCCAGCAGCAGGCTAGGCGCGTCGAACCAGGCGATTAAAAGAGCCAGAGTGGCGAAGAAATACATATGCATGTCCATCTGCCAGCTCAGGCCGGATGTCAGATAGACCAGCAGCGCCGGCTCACCCATCAGCGCAACCGAGCTTAGATAGCGTGTGACCGGCGCACTGCCCTTGAAATACCAGAATAAATGTGTGGTCGCCGCAAACAGCCCGGCCAGCAGAACCGGCATGAGAACGGGTTTGCCAACATAGAACGCGATCGCGATAAAGAAGGGGACGTGAAGCCAAAGCAGGGGAACAAGCAATCGTCCGAAACCAGTGCGCAGGCGGGCGATTTCATTCATCGGATTGCCCCTTTGCCATTATCGACAAGACCGAGACAGCTGCGTTGCGTCGGTGCGTCGAGTACCAGCCATGCGCCGGCAGCATAGAGCGCGGCGATGAGGTCCTCCGGTTCGTCGGAGCGGCGTTCGCCCACGGGCGCGCGGCGCACGACGATAATATTGGGCAATGCTCCGCCGGCAATTATCCGTCCACCGGCCGCTGCGACCAGGAAGGCCATCCGGTCCTCCTTCCACCACGGCGGCCCGATGACGGCCATCTGGGCATCGGGCGCCGGATTGCCAAAGGTCATGGCACCGATGCTAAAGGCACTGACAAGCAGCAGTGCCAAAGCCGGTAAGATCGCCACCAACCCGTGGTTTTTAGAGCAAGTCCCTGATGTCATAAGGTATCCGTTGAGCGCCAATGGGACAACCTAATGTACATTATACTATACAATATCAATCTAAATAATATCTATCGGATTAGATCAGATTTCGATTAAGTTTATCAATTCAATATTAGAAAATTCCAGCTGATTGACAGATTTCGCCAAGTTGTTTGATTTTTCTGCGTGGGCTATGCGAGCTGGATGTGATCTGCCATGGATAATTTTCTCCAGCCCTATCCTTTACAGCACGCCAGCACATCAAACTGTGAAGCAGGCCGGAACGTCGCCCCTAGGCCGACGGAATCCAACATATTGATCCGGTTACGTAAATGCGCGCCAAAGTGGGGTTGCGACCGACGCGGCGATAACCCTATTAATTTCTTAGTTTTCGGCACATTTCCAAATGGTTGTTGCAGGGATTAACGGGGTGGACTGGTATGCCCCCGCCGAATGATCTGGGTTGTCTGGTGGCGGTCCGTTAGTCTGAAGCGCTTGGGTTTGGTGGTCCAGCTTGGAGCGTTAGCCTCCGACGCTGGTGCGGCCGCTTTGGCCCGCCGAAGTCACTGCACCGCCAGCCTATTCCGACGGCGTCAATAGCCAAGAGCTGCGTGAGGACGGCTCTCATTGTATTCCCTACGCCAGGCTTCGATCTGCCTCTTGGCCTCGGATAGGGTTTCGAACCAATGCAGGTTCAGACACTCGTGGCGCAACGACCCGCTGAAGCTTTCGATGAAGGCATTGTCCGTGGATCTTCCCGGTCGAGAGAACTCGATGCGGACTTTGTGGTGATACGCTCTGATGTCGATACACTAGCAGTCTAGGGTGATACCCAGAACTCTGATCCTGCGCCGGGTGACCATTTCTTTTTCGTTCGCACGCCTATAAATAACGGCGTCCGCATCTATAGACCGGACGCAAAATGGGCCGGCATAACCGGCCCATCCACAATCAATGCTGCTCGATCGGCGCCGGCACCGCAGCCGGCGAACCAAGCCGGTCGGCGACCAGCATCGACAGCATCATTTCCACAAGGCCATTGGCGGCTCCCTTCTCACCACCAGCTCCGCCGACCTGGATCTGCGGCACGAGCGGCAGCCTGCCGTTCTCGATCGCCTCGGCGAAACGCATGAGGACCTGCGAGTGGAGCTGATAGTCTGGCCCTCCGAAGGCGGCTACCTTCTTCTCGGTGGCCTCGGCTTCCGCCAGACCGACGGCGCGCACCTTCTCGGCGTCCGCAAAACCGGTCGCCTTAATGCGCTCGGCGTCGGCAAGCGCGATAGCCTTGATCCGGTCGGCCTCGCCCAGGCCGGCGAGGCGCACTTTCTCGGCCTCTGCCTTGGCCGTGACCTGAATGGTTTCTGCCTGCTGACGGGTGCGGGCGAGTTGTGCCTTACCCTCGTTCTCGCTGATCTCGATGGCGAGCGCGGACGAGGTGATATTGGCCTGCTGCTGAGCGAGCGCTTCCTTCTCACGCAGCGTGCGCTCCTGAATGGCGGCTGCCTCCTGCAATTTATAAGTCTCGACCTTTTCGACCGCGATCTGACGCTCGCGCAGCTGGATCAGGATCTGCTCTATGCTGTTCTGGCCATTGGCAGCGCGCGGCGTACCGATCAACACTTCCTGCAGTTCGAGACTGTAGGAGGCGAATTTTTCGCGCATCTCCTCGCCCGACTTGCGCTGGATATCGCTGCGCTCCTGCAAAAGCTGGATCAGCGTCTTTGTCTGGGCGATATTCTTGAAGTAGGCCGAGACCATCGGATCGAGCGTCTGTTCGACCAGCCGCTTGATGTCGCCGAAACGCTGCACCACGAGCGGTGCCTTCATATAGTCGATATGCACGACGACGGAAAGCGGCAGCACAGGCTCGAACGCATCTTTGGTGATCAACGACACTTCAGACAGGTTCTCGTCCAGCCTATGCTCGCCGAACTGTTCCTTCGTCCATTTGAGCACGAAGTTGGTGGTCGGGACGATGATGATATTGCCGGCATAGGTGTTGAACGCATATTTGCCCGGCAGCAGCGGCGTTGACCAGACGCCGCGGGCGCCGATTTCGACCAGCTCACCGTGACGGTAGGCCTGTCCGGATATATCCGTGCCGTGGCGGCCATTATAGGAGACGACGACGCCAACAGTGCCGACGCTGATGATGGTCTTTTCCACCAGCTCGACAGTCGCGAAGATGCGATTGAGGAAGTAACTGCCGTCTGCGAGTACCTGCAATTGCCTGCCCCGGTAACCGCCGGCGTTGAGAAACTTCTCCGGATCCTGGAAATTGTTGTGGAAGTTTAGATCCTTCGGGTCATTGGCAACGGTCGGCGCAATGATCTCGCCATCCGGGAGCGCCGGACCATCGTGGATGGTGACGATGCCGATCATGTCCTCGGCGTCATGGATAAGAACGGGCTCGAAGCCATTCCGCTCCGTGATCAGCGTGGACATGTCGGCAAACAGACTTTGTTCCGACGAGTTCAGGTTGACGGCATAGGTCGATTGCGCGGTCAGCACGATGAATTGGGCGAGATTGATGGCATAGGTGCCTTCGCGCAGGATCTTGCGCTGCGGACCCTTCTGGCCGCCCTTTATGAGAAAGCCGCGCACATCCTGGAAGTCATCGGCTTCGATATTCGACGCAAGCGTCTGTGTCGGCGGCAGCGGTCCGCCGTCACGGGCGAAGACATAGCCGATCTGGCCCTGCGGGATGGTCACGAGATTGGCTCGATGCATCGAATACTGGAACGGCATGAAGAAATGCAGGCCGCCGCGCACCACTTCTGGCTGGAAGCCGGCCTCGCCGTTGAGCGCAATGAAGCCATTCTTGACGGAGCCGCGAAAACTCCACAGCTTTTCGAGAATACCGAGTCTGTCGTTAGGGATATAGCGGATCATGCCGCTCCACCGGAACAGGATTGCCAGCACGATGACCGGGACGGCGATTTCGATAGCCTTCCATTCCATCGGACCGAGATATTGCAGAGGTTCCATCTTTCTCTCCTATGGGCGCACGGGTTTGTCCACCCGACGGACGCCTGGTTGGTGTTGGTTATTAAGGCGAGGAAATTGCGCCCATACACTCGACGCACTGAGGGCGTGTCGAACGCTTGGGCTGCTCATTGTCTGGGAAAATGACCGCGCATCCCGAGTCTCCACTAAGGGACGGCGTGGTCGTAAGTGGTCTCACATCGGTGTTGCCTTGATAGACATCGCGAGGAAGACGTAAGGAATGCCCCTATAGGTTTAAAGTCGGCCAGTTTAGGAATCGGATAAGTACTTCCAGTGATTTCAATATTTTTAGTATTCAATTCTACTGAATTATCCCACTGCGGCCTGATCGTTTTGACAGGCGTTTCCATTGCAGTCAGATCCCGGACTGGCATATTTGATCCTTCTAGCGATCGATCTCGCTTTGCAGAAACCGAAGTCCACCTTTCACTTGCTGCTGACCTTGCTAGGCGGAGACAGGCCTATGACGTATTTCACTATTTTGAATCAATTGCGGGCGATCGTAAAATGGAAAACTGGATGAGTTTCGTTTGGAATTCAACACTCTGCCGTCAAAATCGCAACAATGAGAGCGGCTGCTCCAATTAATAATCAGGCATCGGTCAGTGCGTCGGCGTCCGTCAAAGTTTAACGGATTGATATCGAGAAACTTTGCAACCTGTACGGTATGTCTTTTCCGGCAGGAGATAAAGATATGCGTTGCAAGCAAGCTCTATTTACAACTGTTGTTCTTCTTTTGTTTGTTGGGACCGGACACCCGCAGGAGGCTTCTTCTCTGAAGCGACCGGCCGAAATCCTGATGCCGCGGATGGTCGATTCCCGGGAAAGTTATATCGCTGCTATCATGCTACCTTTCCGCGCGAATGCGCAGGATCGCAAGACCCTTACGCAAGACGATATCAATCGCAAGGCCGGGCGCGATCGGGCGCTGCGTAAATCGATGCTGATGGGCGTGTTTTTTAATACGGATGTGAACGGCGATAACGTTCTAGACGCTAATGAATTGGCGCACATGCAGATCAATTCCGAGCTCCGCAATCGCAGTTGGACGACGGCAGATATGGATGGCGACGGCAAGGTCACCGTGGCCGAGGCATTGGCGTTTACGGCTCAAGCGGCGGAGAAGTCGACGAATGTGCCTGACCGGGGCCAGTTGGAACGGCTACTTGCCCTTGATCCCAACCACGATGGCAAGCTTACCGCCGACGAGCTTGAAGCAATCGCGACCGCGGCGTTTGCTTACTACGACAAAGATGGCGACGGCATTCTCTCACCAGACGAAAAGGACGCCCTCAACCGCGACTCCGCGGTGATCCAGAAGACGGAGATCCTTCGTCAGCAGGTGGGGCGTTGCGCGTTCCCGAAAGCTGATCCGCGGCAAAAGGTATATGTGATCGCTTCGTACGAGGGCGGTACATTGTCGAATACGACGGTCTCGGGCCAGGACAAGGAGACAGAAACTTCCACGATCGACATAGCTGACGGAAGCGACCCGTTGTATCTGGCCGTCTCCTCCTACACGCCAATGATCTGGCGTATCACTGGCCACGTCGAGCGCGTTGCCAGCTTCTTTGGCTCCGCCCGTGGAGGCGTCGGTGTCCTTGGTCTCCCCAGAGAGAAAGTTGTGCTGACGGGCGACCAAGAATGCATCAACCGACTTGAGAAGAACAGCGTAAGTTCTCAGGCCTATCTCGGCACGCTCGCTTCGGTTCTGGGGCATCCGATAGACGGCGTTCTCTTCCGATATACGGCATTCGATATCAGTTTGCCGTCGGACGCCAAAAGGATTGACGAAGACTGGCAGGCGGGCAAGAAGACGAATGTGGACTTCACTCTGAACGGCTTGCCCTCACAGGAGAGGACTCCAGCCTTCCCGCAGACGCTTTCTTCGCTGAGGCGGTTCAGTCCCGGTGGTATCGCCAACATCGATCCGAAACAGGTGGTCGCGTCGGAAGCTGCGGAGCGCTACCAGATCCTTCCACAAGAGGCCGGGCTCCTGCAATTGCTGCAAGACGGATCGCTGGAGGAGACTGGGAAGGGCTATCTCGCACGCAAGCCGTTTGCCAGGTATCCGGCTGGGTTGGCCGGAGCACATTCGGTTGCCTTTGTCTTTCCTGAAGGAATGCAGCTTCCGGCTGGGAGCCGAGGCCATTCGCGCGTACAGGTCTTGCTTGGCGATAACGGGCCGAAGCCTTAGCGTGAAGCGGTAGCCGCATTGAAGAATTGGTGGGTTCACACCAATCCGTGGTCAGATCTCAGTGGAAATGAACAGCTTGTTCTCATGAGTGCCTTCGGTATTTGCTGCATAGGCACTTTTGTTTTCAGATACTTGGAGATTGCCCGCTCTAGCGCGATCTGCCATGTTCCTAAGCTGATCTCGGTCCGTTCATGCTGTCGGCTGTTCTGACCAGAACGGACCTCCGCTACCACATGTACCGGTATTCAGTGCGAGTTTGGGAATCAGAAGCGAACAGAAAAGTGGTTTCGTTGCTAGACGGAATATTGGAAGAACAGTGAGAGGCTTTGGCAACTCATGCGTAACGCATATTCCGTGGTGTCCTGGTGGGATCTCGAGTGCAAATCATCCGCTCTGCCTATTTTTGTATTGCTATAACATATTGAATATCATAAGAAAAAAGACTGATCTTGAGAAGGTTGTAGTCTCGATCTTATCCTTCATAAGGATTGTCTCATGGCGGTAGCCGACAGGTACAGGATGGAAAGGCACGACGTCGCCTCGCGGCAGGCGGCTGATAGCCTTGCCTGTGTTCCGGATGCACCGTCCATGGCTCGCGGCGCCTGCCCATCGCTCAGTGCCCCGATGGTGACCGGTGACGGCTTGCTCGTGCGGCTGCGCCCGACAACGCCGGGCCTGACCACCGCGCAATTTCGTGCACTCGCCGAGGCGACCGCGAAACATGGCAACGGGCTGATCGAGATCACAGCGCGCGGCAATCTTCAACTGCGCGGCATGACGGCGAATAGCATGGTCGGCCTGGCAGCGGATATCGATCGCGCCGGTATCGTTCCGGAGAGCGGTGTTGCCATCGAGGTTCCGCCGCTCAGCGGGCTGGACCCGCTCGAAATTGCCGATGCCCGGGATTTGGCCATGAGGCTTCGCCGGGAGATCGCTGCGCTCGATCCTCAGCCGGAGTTGGCTCCCAAGCTGACCATCATTGTCGACGGCGGCGGGCGGCTGACGTTGGATGCGATGTCGGCGGATATAAGGTTGAGGGCCACAAAAGCCGAGGTCGGTTTGACTACATGGAACCTGGCCATAGGCGGAACGGCGCAGACAGCAAAGGTTTTGGCATCGCTGTCCGCCGACCAGGCCGTCCCGGCTGTTATCGAGCTGCTGAAAGCCTTGACCCATCTTGGACCGACCGCACGCGGCCGCGATCTCGATGCAGCCAGTCTACAGGCAGGATTTCCTCCGATGCAGGACCATGCATTCAGTGCGAACGACCGGCTGATTTCCCCGATAGGGGTTCACCATCTTGGCGACAACAACCTCGTTCTTGGGTTGCGTCCATCCTTCGGACAGATCCATGCCGGAGATGTTCTGCTTTTCCTCGACATCGCTGAAGCTGCCGGAGCAAACGAGATACGGACCGCGCCGGACCGTGCCCTGCTGGTGCTGGGCCTTGATGACGAAGCGGCTCAGAATGTTCAGCGGGCGGCTGCCAGCCATGGCTTTCGTATATCCGTGGATGATCCGTCGAACCACATAGACGTCTGCTCCGGGGCGGGAGCCTGCGCTTCCGCTTTCTACGGAACGAAATCGGTAGCTGCGGACTTGCTGGACACTACTCCCGAATTGCTCGACGGCTCGCTGACCGTGCATCTTTCCGGCTGCCGCAAAGGCTGCGCTCATCCGGGCAAGGCGACGATCACCATTGTCGGTGCGCCAACGGGCTACGGGATTGTCGTAAATGGGTCCGCATCGAGCGAGCCCGTGGCCTACATCGGAAAACAAGAGCTGAAATCGGTACTCGCGCGGATGAACCGGCTGGTACGGAATAATAAAGGTGCTGGCGAATCGGCGGAGGACTGTCTTACACGGCTTGGCGCCGATGCGGTCGTTACAGCGCTACGACAGGGGTAGGAATGCCAGACTATGATTATATCCGCGAGGGAAATGCGATCTACGAGCGTTCCTTCGCGATCATCCGCAGCGAGGCTGATCTGTCGCGCTTTTCCGAGGCGGAGGCCGATGTCGCCGTTCGCATGATCCATGCCAGCGGTCTGGTCGAGGCATCCGAACATTTTGTCTTCTCCGCCGATTTCGTCGCTGCTGCACGCGGAGCTCTCTCGCGTGGCGCACCGATCTTCTGCGATGCCGAGATGGTTGCCCATGGCGTCACCCGTGCCCGCCTGCCGGCCGCCAACGAGGTGATCTGCACGCTGCACGATCCGCGCACGCTGGAGCTGGCGAAGACGACCGGCAATACCCGCTCGGCCGCCGCGATGCATCTCTGGGGCGATCGTCTGGCCGGCTCCGTCGTCGCCATCGGCAACGCGCCGACGGCGCTTTTTCATCTTCTCGAAATGCTGCGTGATGGCGCCCCGAAGCCGGCGGCCATCATCGGCATGCCTGTCGGTTTCGTCGGGGCTGCGGAATCCAAGGATGCGCTGATCGAAAATTCCTATGGCGTTCCCTATGCCATCGTCCGCGGCCGGCTTGGCGGCAGCGCCATTACCGCCGCCGCCCTCAATGCATTGGCGAGGCCCGGCCTATGAACGCGCATTCCACCGGCCGGCTGATCGGTGTCGGCACCGGCCCTGGCGATCCGGATCTATTGACCGTCAAGGCCGTGAAGGCGCTGGAGCAGGCTGACGTCGTCGCCTATTTCGCCAAGCAGGGCCGAGGGGGCAATGGTCGCGCCATCGTGGAGGATCTGCTGCGAGCAGACGTGACGCTGCTGCCGCTCTACTATCCCGTGACCACGGAAATCGGTAAGGACGCCCCGGAATACAATCGCCAGATCACGACCTTCTACGACGCCTCGGCCGAGATCGTTGCTGCGCATCTGAAGGACGGGAAAACCGTTGCGGTGCTCAGCGAGGGTGATCCGCTGTTCTACGGCTCCTACATGCATCTGCATGTGCGTCTTGCCGACCGTTTTCCGACGGAAGTTATTCCGGGCGTGACGGCCATGTCCGGCTGCTGGTCGCTCGCCGGCCTGCCGATGGTGCAGGGGGACGACGTGCTCTCCGTGCTGCCCGGCACCATGGCGGAGGGCGAGCTTGCCCGCCGTCTCGGCGATACCCAGGCGGCCGTGATCATGAAGGTCGGCCGCAACTTGCCGAAAATCCGTCGCGCGCTCGAGACTGCTGGGCGGCTCGATGAAGCTATCTATGTCGAGCGTGGTACGATGATGAACGGCGCGATGACGCCGCTTGCCAGCCGAGCGGATATTGAAGCGCCCTATTTCTCGCTGATCCTCGTTCCCGGTTGGGAAGGAAAGCCATGAGCGGGCGTCTCTCGATCATCGGTACAGGTCCGGGCAATCCGGAGCAGATGACGCCCGAGGCGCTGGCCGCGGCGGCCGATGCTACCGAATTCTTCGGATATGGCCCCTATCTCGATCGCCTGTCGTTGCGCGCGGATCAGATCCGCCATGCCTCCGACAATCGCGAGGAACTGGATCGGGCGAAGGCAGCACTAGAGCGGGCCGTGGCCGGTGCCAATGTCTGCGTCGTCTCCGGCGGCGATCCCGGTGTCTTCGCCATGGCAGCGGCGGTGTGTGAAGCGATCGACAATGGGCCGGACGCGTGGCGCGGTGTCGATCTCGTCGTCGTGCCGGGCATTACCGCCATGCTCGCCGTTGCCGCACGCATCGGCGCGCCGCTGGGACACGATTTCTGTGCCATTTCGCTGTCCGACAATCTGAAGCCTTGGACTATCATCGAGAACAGGCTTCGCTCGATTGCACAGGCAGGGCTGGTGATTGCCCTTTACAATCCGATCAGCAAGGCACGCCCTTGGCAGCTCGGCAAGGCTTTCGAGATTTTGCGGGAGGTATTGCCGGCCGCAACGCCCGTCATTTTCGGCCGCGCCGCCGGGCGGCCGGATGAGCGCATCGCGGTTGCGAGATTGGCGGAGGCCGAGGCATCGCATGCCGATATGGCGACCTGCGTGATCATCGGCTCTGCCGAGACGCGCGTCATCGCCCGCGACGGAAAGCCCGATCTCGTTTACACGCCGCGCTTCATCAAGGAAGAGGCGAGATGATCGATACGATGCAGCGCAGCCTCGACGGTTTCGACAGCCGGCAAGCCGGCGGCATGCGCGCGCTCGACCATGATTACCTCGATACCCAATTGCCGTGCCGCCTCGATCTTCGCATAGGTGGCATCGCCGCCGCTATTCTTGGCGACAATCGCATCGATACGGTATTCCCGCAGCATCGCCAGTTCGTCCTCCAGACGGAACGGGCCCTTGGCGTGGATATAGGTAACATCAGGCACCGTCAGCATCGGCTCGACCGGATCGACGCTGCGCACCCAATAGTGATGGATGGGCGCGGCATTGACTTGATGAGCCTCCTGCCGGCCGATCGCCAGGAAGATGCGGCGAGGGGAAGGGCCGAGCGCGGCAATCGCCTCGGCAACGCTGCGCACCGTGCGCCAGCGATCGCCCTTAACCGGCAACCAGGCGGGCCGACAGAGTGCAAAAGCGGCAATGCCGCTGCGACCGGCGGCGTCGACAGCATTGGCGGAAATGCGGGCGGCGAAAGGATGGGTCGCGTCGATCAGCAGATCGATGGCCTCGTCCTTCAGATAGCGCGCAAGCCCCTTGGCGCCACCGAAGCCACCGGTGCGAACGGGAACCGGCTGTCGAGCCGGTTCGGCGGTTCTGCCTGCCAGCGAGAGTATGACATCGAGATCGGTGCGGGCAACCAGTGCTGCCGCCAGCCGGCGGGCTTCCGTCGTGCCGCCCAAGATCAGAATGCGGGTTCCGCCCATGTCTGAGATACCTTCCGCTCAACGCTGGCTCACTCTTATCGGTATAGGCGAAGACGGTCCAGCCGGGCTTGGCGACGGGGCCAAGCGGCTGATTGCATCAGCCCCCGTCGTCTTCGGCGGTGCGCGGCATATCGACCTGATGCGGCCCTTGATCAAGGGCGAGGCGCATACCTGGCTGAGCCCCTTCGAGAAATCCATCGAGGCCGTGCTGGCCCTGCGCGGCAAGACGACCGTCATCCTCGCCTCCGGCGATCCCTTTTTCTACGGCGTCGGCGCGACGCTTTCGCGACATATTCCCGTCTCGGAAATGACTGTCATCCCCGCGCCGTCTTCCTTCAGTCTTGCCGCCTCACGTCTCGGCTGGCCTTTGCAGGATGTCACAACCCTCTCGCTGCATGGCCGATCACTCGATCTTATCCGCCCGCATCTGCATCCCGGTCGCAAGATCCTGGCCTTGACCTCGGACGGGCAGGGGCCGGCTGATCTTGCAAGGCTGTTGCAGGAAAGCGGGTTCGGCCAATCGACACTGGCGGTTCTTGAGGCTCTGGGTGGGCCGAACGAGCGCGTTTCCACGCAGCAAGCCGCCGATTTTGCGCTTTCCGGCATCAATGATTTGAACGTTTGCGGCATCGAGGTCGTGGCGGGTGAGGGCGCTCACATCCTGCCGCTCGCCGCCGGGCTCGATGACCACCTATTCGAGCATGACGGCCAGATTACCAAGCGGGAAATCCGGGCCATGACCTTGTCGGCGCTCGCGCCGCGTCGGGGCGAGTTGCTGTGGGACATCGGTGCAGGCTCGGGTTCTATCGGCATCGAATGGATGCTCGCCGATCCCTCGATGCGGGCCATCGCCATTGAATCCAACAGTGACCGTGCGGCTCGCATCTGCCGTAATGCCGCGAGCTTCGGTGTTCCGGGGCTTACCATTGTCGAGGGACAGGCGCCGCATGCCCTTGCCGGGCTGCCCGCGCCTGATGCGGTCTTCATCGGCGGTGGTGGCAGCGATGCCGGCGTCATGGAAGCGGCCATCGCTGGATTGAAGAGCGGAGGCCGGCTGGTCGCCAATGCGGTGACGACCGAAATGGAAGCAATCCTGCTTGCCGAACATGCCCGCCGTGGCGGCTCGCTGATCCGCATCGATATCGCCCGCGCCGCGCCCATCGGCAGCATGACCGGCTGGCGGCCGGCGATGCCGGTGACGCAGTGGTCCTGGGTCAAGCCATGAAAAACGAGGGAACGGAATGACGGTGCATTTCATTGGAGCAGGACCCGGTGCGGCTGACCTGATCACTGTGCGCGGCAGGGATCTGATCGGCAAGTGCCCGGTCTGCCTCTATGCCGGCTCGATCGTCTCGCCGGAGCTCTTGCAATATTGCCCGCCCGGCGCCCGTATTGTCGATACTGCGCCGATGTCTCTGGACGAAATCGAGGCTGAATATCTGAAGGCGGCTGCATCCGGCGAGGATGTCGCGCGCCTGCATTCCGGCGATCTCTCGGTCTGGAGTGCCGTCGCCGAACAGATCCGCCGCCTGGAAAAGCACGACATCCCCTACACCCTGACCCCCGGCGTTCCCGCCTTCGCGGCAGCGGCCTCTGCCCTCGGGCGTGAGCTGACCATACCGGCCGTGGCGCAAAGCCTTGTGCTCACCCGCGTTTCCGGCCGTGCCTCGCCGATGCCGAACAATGAAACGCTGGAGAAATTCGGTGCAACGGGTTCGACGCTTGCCATTCACCTGGCGATCCATGCGCTCGGGCAAGTGGTCGAGGAGTTGACGCCGATCTATGGCGCGGATTGCCCGGTTGCGATCGTCGTCAAGGCCTCCTGGCCGGATGAACGCATCCTGCGCGGCACGCTCGGCACGATCGAGGCCAAGGTCGCGGCCGAACCGATCGAGCGCACGGCGCTGATCTTCGTCGGCCCGTCGCTCACCGCCGATGATTTCCGCGAAAGCTCGCTTTACGATCCCGCCTATCAGCGCCGCTTCCGGGGCAGGGAATGACAGACAGCGGATGCCGTTGCAATTCCCGTTGAAATTTCCTCTAGTCAGGGCCTTCGCAAAAGGGGAAAGAGATGCAGCGCATCACCATTACCATCGATGACGATCTTCTCGAGACGATTGACAAGATCAGCGAACAGCGCGGCTATGCCAGCCGCTCTGAAACGCTGCGCGACCTCGTGCGCGATGCCGTCACTCGCGAACAGGCAGCCGTCAGCAGCGAAACGAAGTGCTACGCCACACTTACCTATGTCTACGAACACGAGACCCGCGATCTCTCCCGTCGGCTGACGACAACGCAGCATTATCACCATGACCTTTCGGTTTCGACACTGCATGTCCATGTCGACGGACGCGATTGTCTCGAGGTCTCGGTGTTGAAAGGCACAGTCGGAGAGATCAAATCCTTCGCCGATAGCGTGGTGACCCAGCGCGGCGTGCGCTTCGGGAATTTGCATCTCATTCCGTCGGAACATGGCCCACACGATCATGGGCCACATTCACACGATTGATCCGCGAGATCCGGCTGAAATCTCGCGTCGCCGCGATCAGACCTGCGCAGACAGATAGGTCATGCTTTGCCTTAACGCTTCCACCGGCTCCTTCAGCGTGTGTACATCCGGCGCAAAGGGCTCGAAGGAGAAGGGGCCGGCATAGCCGGCGGATAATAGTGCCCGCATCTGGCGGGCATTGTCGAGACGGTCGCTCGCATCCACCAGGACACGATGCGGGTCGCGCATATCGGAGACTGACACAGTGGGATCGCTGACGCCGGAGATATGGACCAGGCCGGTAAGCTCCGGAAATGTAGCCGTCTCGCCCGCGAGGTGATGATGGAACGTGTCGTGGACGAGGCGGAAGGTGGATTGGGCGCCGAGGGATTTGATCGCGGCGGCAGCTTCCGTCTTGGAGCTTAGCGAGCAGATCTCGAAACCGAGCGGCTCGACCAGGCCGATGATCCCGGCCTCATCCAGCATCGGCTTCAGCGCCGTCAATGCGGTCAGAAGATTTCGCTGACGAACTTCCGGCTCCCGGCCGCTGCCGTCGTTGACCGGAACGAGCACCAGCGCCTTGGCGCCGCAATCGCGTGCGTAGTCGATAAGTTCGGCCGCTTCCTCGGCGCGAACCTCATTCCATTCGTTGAAGCGCTGCAGTGCGTTGATCGAAATGATCGTCAGCCCATGTTGTGCCGCAAGCGCCTTGACGGTCGCCGCCGGCGTGCCGTCGATGATCGCGTTGCCGGAGAGGTCGTTGCGGATTTCGACGCTGTCGATGCCGAGGCTTTTCGCCGCGGAGAAGAAGGTGTCAAGGGACAGGGACGGCGCGCACATGTGATTGAGCGCGAAGCGAATGGAACTCATGCGGGTATTCCTCCTCGTCGGCCGGCGGGACAATTGCTCGACCGTACATGTCAAGATGACTACCCAGAATCGTGCTACTGATCCATCACCGACCGATTGCATCGACCATCATTGATGATAGAAATATCCGTGCGGTGAGGGGATTACATCATTTCCGGCTAGATGTTTTCCGAGATGAAAATATCGAAGGGCAGAAAGGATTGCCCCGGCATGGCGGCTTCGCCGCGCTCGACGGCGCCAATCATCAGACCAAACAGCTCCTTGCAGAGCGAGGGGAGTGGGGTGCCGATCACCATGGTGACGACATCGTCTGCAAGCGCCGCCTTCGATTCCGGCGTCAACTCGTTGACGACGACGACCAGCTTGCCGGCAAGCCCTTCCTCGCGGATCGCGGAAATCGCGCCTTCCATGCCGCCGCCGCAGACGTAGAAACCGATGAGATCGGGGTGTTTCTGCAAAAGGTTCAGCGTTGCCTCGTGGGTGATTTCCGCAGTATCGAGATTGATCAGCGTATCCAGCACCTCGAAGTCAGGCGCATTCTCGCGAAAATAGGAGCGAAAGCCGATCTCGCGTAGCTCGTGGCCGTGAAAGCGATGGCTGCCGACGAAGCAGGCGACCTTGCCTGGGCGATCCGCCGACTTGGCGATGGTCCAGGCGGCCGTGCGTCCGACCTTGCGGTTGTCGACGCCGATATAGGTTTCGCGCACGCCCGTTGCGAAATCCGAGAGCAACGAAAAGACGGGGATCCCTTTTTCTTTCAATTCCTCGATTGCGGCGGTGACCGCCGGATAGTCGGGTGCGACAAGTGCTACCGCCTGGCTCCGCGCCGCCATGGCTTTCAGCTTCTCGACGATCGCCGTCGGTGTCGACGCGGCAACGAAATCGACCTGTGCATGGACGCGGGCGGTGGCGACCGTCTGCGCAGTAGCGGCAATCTCTTTGGCGAAGGCTTGATAGAAGGGCTGCGATGGTTTCTGCAGCACGAAGCCCAGCCGGTATTGCGGCAAGTCCTCGAAGACGCGCTGCCGCAGCAGGCCCACCGCATGATAGCCGATCGATTGTGCGGCCTCATAGACGCGCCGAGCCGTCTCCTCTCGGACACGATGCCGCCCGTTCAGCACGCGATCGATCGTCGCGACGCTGACGCCGGATGCTTTTGCGAGGTCGGAAATCGTCGGGCGGCGCATATCGACTCCTGATGTGTTCTATCAATAATGACGTCACTATATGATGGTTTTTGATAGATTCAATCATTCTCGCATTGAGGCAAGTAAAAACTCGACCTATCCTTTTCGACATGAGGTGCGACGCGCTTGTTGATGTGCATCGCGGGAGGAAGAGATGACTGAGACAATCAAACGCGATTACAGCTTGCTTGGTCCGAGCGGCAAGCGAGCCGTCGAAACAGGGCTGGCGGCGGCGGAATGGTATCATACGGATATTCCGCGCAAGGAAATGAAGGCGCTGATGCAGCGCTCCGACAAGGCCGCCATTCGCGACACGGTCATCTGGCTGGGCAGCATGGCGATCTTCGCCGGCCTCGGCATCTATTTCTGGGGCTCGTGGCTCTCGCTTCCCTTCTTCTTCGCTTACGGCGTGCTCTACGGTTCCGCCTCCGATAGCCGCTGGCATGAATGCGGCCACGGCACGGCTTTCAAGACCCGCTGGATGAACGACGCGGTCTATCAGATTGCTTGCTTCATGATCATGCGCAATCCGGTGACCTGGCGCTGGAGCCACACGCGTCACCACACCGACACCGTCATCGTTGGCCGCGATCCGGAAATCGCCGTCATGCGGCCGCCGGATCTCCTGCGCCTGGTCCTGAATTTCTTCGGTATTCTCGATGCCGCCTATGGCATGCTGGACATGATCCGCAATGCTGCCGGCCTCGTCAGCGCCGAGGAAAAGACCTTTATTCCCGAGCAGGAGCAGCCGAAGGCGATCCGCATCGCTCGCATCTGGGCTGCCATCTATGTCGTGACGATCGCAGCGGCTATTTCCATGGGCTCGATTCTGCCGCTGGTGCTGATTGGTCTGCCGCGGCTCTATGGCGCCTGGCATCATGTCTTGACCGGCCTGCTGCAGCATGGCGGCCTTGCCGACAATGTCATCGATCACCGACTGAACAGCCGGACGGTGCTGATGAATCCGATCAGCCGCTTCATCTATTGGAACATGAACTACCATGTCGAGCATCACATGTTCCCGATGGTGCCTTACCATGCATTGCCGAAGCTGCATGCGATGATCAAGCATGATCTTCCGCAGCCTAATCCGTCCATGTGGTCGGGTTATTGCGAGATGATCCCGGCCTTTCTCCGCCAGCTTCGCAATGAGGATTATTTCCTGAAGCGCGAGCTGCCGCCGACGGCGCGGCCCTATCGGGAAGAGTTCCACAGCGCATTGCCCGAAGCGGCACAATAACTGGCAAAAGACTACAAACAGGGAGGCAGAAATGAGCGGCAATTGGATCGAGGTCTGCGCAGCCGATGCGATAGACGAGGAAGATGTGATGCGCTTCGACCATGGCGGACGGACCTTCGCCATTTATCGCAGTCCGGAAGACGATTACTTCGCGACCGACGGTCTCTGCACGCATGAGCAGATCCATCTCGCCGACGGGCTGGTCATGGACAACATTATCGAATGTCCGAAGCACAATGGCCGTTTCGACTACCGGACCGGGGAGGCCAAGGGCGCGCCCGTCTGCGTCAACCTCAAGACCTATCCGGTCAAGGTCGAAGGCGGCACCGTCTTCATTGCGGTGTAAGGAGAAGACCATGCCGCATTTCGTCATCGTCGGAGCAGGGGAATGCGGCGCGCGCGCCGCCTTTGCACTGAGAGAGAAGGGCTTTGAAGGCGACATCACCCTGATCGGTGGCGAACCGGTCGCGCCCTATGAACGCCCACCGCTCTCGAAGGAAGGGCTTGCCCACACAGCCGAACCGAAATTCGTGGCGGCATTGGAGCGTTACGTGGAGCAGCACATCGACTTGCGGCTGGGCATCGATGTGATCGACATCGATCCGACTACCAAGGTGGTCACGCTCGCTGGCGGTGAAGAGCTTGGCTACGACAAACTGTTGCTGGCAACAGGGGCATCCGCACGCGCCTTTCCGGGCCTTGGCGCGATTAGCGAACGTATTCGCGTACTCCGCACGCACGCCGATGCTTGCGCCTTGCAATCGGCCCTTCATCTTGGTCAGCACATCGCCATCATCGGCGGCGGCTTCATCGGTCTCGAACTGGCGGCCACGGCGCGCAAGCTTGGCGTGGAGGTTACGGTCATCGAGGGCCTGCCCCGCATTCTGAAGCGCGGTGTGCCGGAGGAGATTGCCGAGGTCATAACCGAGCGCCATCGGCAAGAAGGCGTCGATATAAGCTGCGGCGAGACTATCGTTGCCGTCGAGGAGGGAGCGGATAGCGTGGTTATCCGCCTGGCAGGCGGCAAGATCATTTCCGCCGATCTTGTCCTGGTCGGCATCGGTGCCCTGCCGAATGTCGTGCTGGCAGAAAAAGCAGGCCTTGCGCTCGACAACGGCATCGCCGTCAACGAGCGGCTCGAAACCTCCGGAGCCGATATTTTTGCGGCCGGCGACTGCTGTTCTTTCCCGCTGGCGCTTTATGGCGGGCGGCGGGTTCGGCTGGAATCCTGGCGCAATGCGCAGGAACAGGGAACGCTGGCCGCCGGCAACATGCTCGGCGAGTGGAGCAGCATTTCCGCCGTGCCGTGGTTCTGGTCTGATCAATATGATCTGACGTTGCAGATCGCCGGCCTCGCCGATGGTGCTACGACATTGCTCAGACGGGATCTCTCCGACGGGGCCTTCATCCTCTTTCATCTCGACGATACGGGTCGGCTTCTCGCGGCGAGTGGCATCGGGCATGGCAACGCTGTTGCCCGCGACATCCGCCTTGCCGAAATGCTGATCGCCGCCCGCGCGCACCCAGATCCGGAGGCGCTGACGGCAAGCCATATTAAACTGAAATCGCTTCTTGCAGCATGATCCACGCCCAAAGAGCCGGCCTGCCCTTGACGATCGGCCAGGAACGGCAAATGTCTCCCTATTCAATCACCTGGGGGATACGATGAAGATTCTGGGCATATCGGGCAGCCTCCGCAAAGGCTCCTTCAACACGGCGCTACTGCGTGCCGCTGTCGAACTGGCGCCGGCGGGCGTCGAGTTCTTCGCTGCTACCATCCATGGCGTGCCGCTTTATGACGCCGATCTCGAGGCGGACGAAGGTATTCCGGAGAAGGTGACCGAGCTGAAGGAGCTGGCTGCCGCCGCGGATGGCTTGATCCTGTTCACGCCGGAATACAACAATTCGCTTCCCGGCGTCTTCAAGAACGCGATCGATTGGATGAGCCGGCCGTCGACCGACATTTCCCGCATCTTCGGGGCAAAGCCCGTCGCCATCCTCGGCGCGTCGCCCGGCAATTTCGGGACGATCCTCAGCCAGAACGCCTGGTTGCCGGTGCTGCGAACGCTTGGCACCAATCCGTGGTTCGGCGGCCGGCTGATGGTCTCGCGCGCCGGCAGTGTTTTCGACGCGGAAGGTAAAATTGTCGACGAGAAAGTGAAGCACAACCTCGCTGCTTTCATTGAGGGATTTGCGGCCTTTGTCGAGGGGACGAAAAAGAGCTGATCCGCACATTTCATGCGCGAAGTGTTTCCTTAAAGCCTATGATTGAAAGATCGCATGGCCTATTCTGATCTACAACGCCGATTCAGCCGGTGCTTCCGGGGCCGCATACAATCTTCCTTCGAGCCGAAATGAAATCCAACACTGCCGGTTATGTCTTCACGCTGTTGGCGATCAGTATTTTCGCCATTCAGGACGGCATCTCCAAACATCTGGTCAGCGCCTATCCGCCGCTTTTCGTGGCGATGATCCGCTATTGGGGTTTCATGCTGTTTGCGATCGCGCTGGCGGCGCGCTCGCCGGGTGGATTGCGCGCAGCCGTCTACACCAGAAAGCCCGGTCTGCAGGTCGTTCGTGGGCTGCTGCTTGCCTTGCAGATCGTCATCGCCATTTCGTCTTTCGTCATGGTCGGCCTTGCGCATTCGCAGGCGATCTTCTCGTCCGGCCCGCTAATCGTGGCGCTGCTGTCCGTACCGATCCTCGGCGAAAAGGTCGGCTGGCGGCGCTGGCTGGCGATCTCCGTCGGTTTTGTCGGGGTGCTGTTGATCCTGAAGCCCGAAAGCGGCTTTTTCGACGTCCGCTTCCTAGTGCCGCTGGCGGGCGCCCTGGTGTTTTCGCTCTATGTCGTCATCACCCGCTATGTGAGCCGGGTGGATTCGTCGATGACGAGCTTCTTCTATACAGGGGTTGTGGGGGCGGTTGCGATGAGCATTGTCGGACCATTTTTCTGGACACCGCTGCTGCCATCCGACTGGGTCTTCATGGGCCTGCTCTGCCTGACCGGCATGACGAGCCACTATTTCCTCATCCGCGCCTATGATCTTCTGGACGCGGTGGTGATCCAGCCGCTCACCTATCTCCAACTCGTCTTTTCCGCCATCATCGGCGTCACGATTTTCGGCGAAACGCTCGGAATCAATATGATTGTCGGGGCCGTCATCGTCGTCGGCGCGGGCATTTTCACGATCTGGCGTGAAAATGCCCTGGCCAAGTCACGGTCGAAGGGTGCTGGTCGGTAGAGGCTTTTACGCCTCTACCTGAGTCTTCGGATGGTCTTCGGTGTAGTAGCTGACATACTTCTGCCGGTAGCGTTCGGTGGCGCCGAACTCGCTATAGCGCGCCAGTTCCGACATGTCGGTCTTGTTGAGGATAACACCGAGGACGCGCGAGTTGATCTGCGGCTCCTGTTCCAGCAAATCCCTGACAAGACTGGTCGGCGTCGCGCCCCATTCGGCAACGAGCAGGAAGGCGTCCACCTGCGGCGCGAAAGCCTTGGCGTCGATGACAGGTCCGAGCGGCGCAAGATCGACGACGATATAGTCGAACATTTTACGTGCGTTTTCCATCAGCGTCATCATGCCTTGCGAGGACAAAAGCTCGCTGGTGTGAAGCAGATGATCGCGCAACACCACCGGCAGGATGGCAAGCTTGGTACGCGGATCGACCTTGACAGCGCTTGCCCACGGAACTTCGCCGAGAGCAGCTTCGATAAGGCCGACCTGAGGAGGCGTCTTCAGTGTCCGGCTCAAACCCGGATTGCGCAAGTCGGCGTCGATCAGCAGTGTCCGCTTGCCACTGCTGGCGAGCAGGGCGGCGAAATTGGCGGCTGTCGTTGACTTGCCTTCGCCCGGCAGCGCCGAGACGACACCGATCACCCGATCCGCACGTCCCTGCAGCATGACATCGCTGGCAAGCTTGGCGTTTCGCAGGGTCTCGGCGAACATCGAACGTGGCGCCTCGACGGAGACACGCATGATGCGTTCGAAGGCAACGCCGCTTTCGCCCTCGTCGGTAGTTGTCGTTGCCATCGCCGGCATCGGACCAGCCTTGCGCTTGTTTTTCTTTTTCGGGAAGCCTTGTTGGCCGAGCAACGGCAGGTAGCCCAGGAATTTGAGACCGAGCGCTGCGCGCACGTCTGCTTCGACGCGGAAAAAGCGATCGCGGAACTCCTGGAAGGCGGCAAAGGCACCACCGGCCATCAGGCCGAGAATGATCGAAAGCGCCATGACGAGCGTCTTCTTCGGGCTTGACGGCGCGGTCGGAACGCCGGCGGCGGATATGACGCGCGCCTTGGCGATCGGGAAGGACCGCTGTTGCGCTGCGGCTTCGAAGCGACCCAGATAGGATTCGTACAGCGTCTTCAGCGCCGTCGCCTTCTGGTTCAGCTCGTTCAGCTGCACGAGGGATTTGTTGGCTTCGGAATTCTTGCCGACCATGCCCTCGATGCTGCTACGCAGCGATGTCGCGCGCGATTGCGCCACGTCAAATTCATTCTTGTAGCTCGCCGTCAGTTGTTGAAGCTCCTCATAGATCTGACGGGTGATGTCCTGGCGCTCCGCCTTCAAGGCCACGGCCTGCGGATGGTTGGCGCCGAAATTCTGCGTCACATCCTGCTCGCGCTTCTGTACTGCGAGATAGCGGGTCTTCAGATCCTGCAGGACGCTGTTGCCGGACTGGCTGGACGAGATCGTCGCGTTCTTTACCGCATTGTCCGGTCCCTGGTCGATGATCGACTTGTACTGGTTATAGCGGGCGGAGGCGCTGGCGGTATCGGCCTGGGCGATGATCAACTGCTTGTTCAGATCGGAGATCTGCTGCTCCGACATCAATTCGCCGCCGGTCGAGGTCAAGCCGTTCTCGGCCTTATACTTCTCGACGTCGAGCGATGCCATCTGCGCGCGCTGGCGCAGGTCGTTCAGCCGCTCCTGCAGCCAGACGGATGCGCGCTCGGTCGCATCGAAATTGGCGTTGAGCTGGTCGGTCAGATAGGCGTCCGCATAGGCGCTGGTGATCTTTCCCGCCAGTATCGGATCGGTCGAGGTGAAGGATACCAGAATAACGGAGCTGCGGGTGACGCGCTCGACCTTGAGAGCGTCCTGCAGCGTGGCTGCTATGAGCTGACGTTTCGCTTCCCGTGCTTCCGCAGGCGTCAGGGGAGGCTTTGCGGGTTTGAAGACGCTGGCGATCAGCTTTACGCCGGATTTGATCAATGCCACAGGCGACTGCGGCGGATTGGCGAATGCGTCATTGTCGATGAGACCGGTCGTATCGACAACGCGCAAGGCCATCTCGTTGGATTTGAGGATTTCGACGGCGCTGGCAATATCCATATCAGCCTGCTGGCTGCTGGTCGGTGGCGGTTGGTCTTCCGCATATTTGGTCATGGTTTCATCGAGCAATATCTGCGTCGCCGATGTATAGCCGGGGGTGGCGACCAGCAGATAGGCGATCGCCAGCCCAACGAAGACGGCGACGCCGAGCATGATTGTGCGGATGCGGCGGATCACCACCGCCATCAGGCGATCGAGGTCAATGAAGCCATCCTGCTCCTCCGCTTTGGGGGTAGCGCTATGGAAGGTGAAGTTTTTCTGATGCATGGCGACCACCTCGTCGGAGAAGCCCAATTGAATAACGGCTCGGGGCCTGCGGCCGCCAGGGCCGCAGGCAGAAGGGTATTGGTTTAAGCTGCGTTCATCTGCGCTTCGTGCGAGAGAACCAGGTTCCGGATCGAGTCATAGACGAGACCGCCAATATCGGCGCGCGCAAGCGCGAAGGCGACGTTCGCCTCGATGAAGCCTTGCTTCGATCCGCAATCGTAAGTCCGTCCATTATAGGCCTGAGCATGGAACCCCTGTGTTTCAGACAGGCGCAGCATGCCGTCGGTGAGTTGGATCTCGTTACCAGCGCCGCGCTCTTGCCGGGCCAGGATATCGAAGATTTCAGGCTGCAGAATATAGCGACCATTAAGGTAAAAGTTGGAAGGCGCTTCCGAAGGATGCGGCTTTTCAACCATTTTGGTCACGCCGAAGCCATGGCGAACCGGCGCTCCCCTGCCGATAATGCCGTAGCTCGACGTTTCTTCCGGTGAGCATTCCTCGACGCCGACGACATTGCCGCCGACTTCATTATAGAGATCCATCAACCCGGCGGTGCAGCCACGCACGCCATGGCAGACCATGTCGGGCAAAAGCAGCGCGAAGGGTTCGTTGCCGATCAGGTCGCGGGCACACCAGACGGCGTGGCCGAGGCCAAGCGGCGACTGTTGGCGGGTGAAGCTGACGGAGCCGGCGCGCGGCAGAAGGCGCTCCAGTTCGGACACCTGCTTTGTCTTGCCTGCCCTGTTCAGCGAGGAAATCAGCTCCGGCGTGTCGTCGAAATGGTCTTCGATCGACGTCTTGTTGCGGCTGGTGACGAAGACGATGTGCTCGATGCCGGCTTCGATGGCTTCATCGACGGCATACTGCACCACCGGACGATCGACGATCGTCAGCATTTCCTTCGGCATTGCCTTTGTGGCTGGCAGAAAACGGGTTCCATTGCCGGCAACGGGAATGACTGCTTTTCTCACAGGAAGCTTACGGTCCATGGCTCTATCCTTTGTTAGAGTGAGGGCCTGCGCCCAGACTGGGGAGGGAGGAGGAGATTTGCGAGGCCGCAGCCACTTCACCGCCCGTGAGGACGGTCGTTTCGCCGCTACCCCGAAGAGAGGCGGCGAGACGACGAAGGCGAGCTGCAATCGGCATGCGCAGGTGGCGAACCGCGCGGGGATTGCGGCATGCAATCTTCAGCGCGGCCGGTAGGGCGCCATCCTTGAGGCTGTCGATCAGCATCAGGAAGGACAATACGTCCTTCAGGTTCCGCGTCCGTCGCCGCTGTGCGGCAAGGGCGGCGGCACCAAAAGGATGTTCGGCAAAAAACTTGGCATCGGCGTCGATCATCGCTTCGACGTGCTGTCGCTTCAGCACCCGTGAAATCGAACCGTCTCGGATGTAATAGAGGTAGCCCGCCGTCGGCTCGACCGCGCAGACGCCGCCCCTGGCCAGCGCTGAGGCGAGAAAGATGTAGTCCTCGCCGATCCGGAGGGTTTCCTCGAAACGCAGATGGTGCTTTTCCAGGAAGGCGCGCTCGAAGACTGGCTTTGTGTAGCCGAGATTATGCTCGGACTGGAAAATCATGTTCGACGTGATGAATTTCGCGAGCGTCAGGATCGGCATGCGCGCAAGTATGGCTTCGGGGAACATGGCACCAACGGCCTCGTTCTCGCCCCGAATGACGTCGAGATTGTCGATCACGATCTGCGCCTCGGCCTTTTCGGCTCGGGCGATCAGCCGCGCCATGCGATCCGGACGGAGCGCATCGTCGGAATCGAGCACCGCCACCCAACGACCGCGTGCGGCATCCAGCCCGGCATTGCGCGCAGCACCTGGACCACCGTTGCGGGGCATGGCAACGAGACGAACGCGCGGGTCTGGGTGATTACGGACGATATCCGGGGTGCTGTCGCTGGAGCAATCGTCGACGACGATGACCTCCATGCTGACCGCGCCCTGCGCCAGCGCGCTGTCGATAGCGCGCTCCAGCGTTTCCTCGGCATTGTAGGCTGCGATGACGAAGCTGACATCAGGGATGAAATCCGTCATTGCGGCGCTTTCTCCAGATTTCCGTATTGTTCGATTTCGCGGACGCCGAACAGGCCGCTGACGACGCCGGCATGCATGATGCCGCGCAGGCCATAGCGATGACGCTGTATCGGCAAGGCGGAAAGAAGCGCGGCGGTGGCGAAGCAGTAGGCGGACTTGGTGCCGGCAAGCGCAATCGCTTTCCAACGGCTAAGACCCGTCGCCGCCTCCAGAAGCATTCGTCCATGCGTCTGCCCCATGCGGTAGCGCCGCTTCGAAAGCCACGACAGCTTGGCGCGCCCGCTCGGCACCGGTTCATAGACCAAGGCATCCCCGGCAAAGGCGATACGGCCGCCCGCCTGGTGCATGTGAGCGAAAAATTCCGTGTCCTCGCCGCCGCTGCGGCCAAGCGCGAGGTTGAAGCGGCGACCGGCGAGCGAGGGCGCCTTGCGTCGCAAAAGCACGTTGCAGGTATAGCCGGTGCGGATATCGCCCGCGACCCAGACTGGCAGGGTCGAATGGAAATCGCCACGGCGCATCCAGCCGGGCGCCACGTTCGGATAGACGGCTCGCACCGGTCCGAGAACCGCGTCGGCTCCGCTCGTATCCGCCGTCACCAGCAATTCCGTCAGCCAATCTTCCGACGCCGTCTCGTCGTCATCGATGAAGGCGACGAAATCTCCGCTCGCATGCTCCAGGCAGGCGTTGCGGGCGATGGAAATATTCGAAGCGGGGCAATGCACATAGGCAATCTCGAAGGGTACGGCCGCGCGCATGGCCTCGACGCGGTCTCGCGCGCTCGGCGTGACATCGTTGTCGGCAACGATAATGCGAATGAGGGCGCCGGTCGGCATGGTCAAGACCGCCAGGGACAGCAAGGTCTGATCCAGCTCGGCACGACGATAGGTGCACACGGCGATATCGATCTTCACGCGCGGGCTCTCAAGGCTTTGCGTCATGACACCACCTTGCGTCCGCGGAACTTCAGGACTTCCAGCCAGAAGCCCATCGACCAGGCGAAATGCATGACCATGGCCGAGATGGCGGCAAGCGGTCCGTATGGGTTTTTCTGACCGAGCGCGATCCAGAAACCATAGGCGAGGCAGGCAAAGGCCCACAGGCCGATCGGAATGACAGCGATCCAGTTGAGGATGGCGAGGAAGGCGCCGACGAAGATCGGCACAACGGCCAGCGGCAGCATCTGTCGAACGCTCGGCATGCTGCGATGCTTGAGAATGTTGCGTGCGCGGCCGCGGCCGTAGCCGAGATATTGCCGGAACAGCGTTGGAATGCTGGCGCGCGGATAATAGGTCATCGTCGTCTTGTCGGTGAGCCAGATACGATAACCGGCCTTGCGCAGTCGGTAGTCGAGCTCGGCATCTTCGTTGTGGCTGAAGGTCTCGTCATAGCCGCCGACGGCGCGGAAGGCGGGGACGCGCATCAGCGCATGATGGCCATGGTCTGCCCAATGCCCCTTGGCGCCCTCGCGATGCTTCGAGCCGCCATTGCCGAGCTTGGAGTTCTGCGCCACCGCCGTTGCCTTTTGGAAAGCGCTGAAACCCTGCGTACGCATGGCGACGACGACCGAATCCGCCTCGGTCGCGTCGGCCTCTTCGACCAGTCTCTGGCAATAGTCGGCGGGGTAGTCGCCATGGGCATCGATGCGAATAAGATAGTCGTAATCATTGCCGAAGGTCTCGACGGCGAGATTGATCGCAGCGCTCTGCAGCCGCTTCGGATTGTCGAGCAGGAGCACGCGCGGATCGGCCTTGGCGATCTCGCCGACGATTTCCCGGGTCCTGTCCGTGCTGCCGCCATCGGCAACCACGATCCTGGCGTCAAGCTCGTCCAGAGCGCCACTGAGCTTGGCGATCAGCGGCTCGATATGCTTCTCTTCGTTGAGGCAGGGGATGACGATCAGGCAACGCATATGCTTGGGGTCTCCAGTTTTCATTGCAATCCACCTCTATTGCGATGCAGTTGTGGGAGTGCCTGTAATTCGGCGGTTTGCTCATTGGTGCGGGTCAGGGACGCGAGCCGCTGCACCAGTCCCTGGCAGTCGGCACGGTCTGTCATCCATTGTCTGCGGTCCTGCGCGGCCACGGTGTCGAAAGCGGCGAGATAGCGTTCCTCGTTCATGTCGCTCATGAGGGAGACGAGGTGTGCTGGGTTCGCCTTGTCGAGCGTCAGGCCGATTTTCTGGCTCGCCAGGAAGCGTGACGTCTCGGTTCCGTCCATGGCGATCGGCACGGCGCCATAAAGGCCGCCTTCGTACAGCCGGTTTGGCAGCAGCCAGCTCGAATTCAGGCCTTCTTCGAAGAAATCGATCGCCCAGGAGAATTGTACCTCGCCATAAATGGCCGCGAGGTCCTCGGGGTTCTTGTAGGGGCCGCCGAAATGCATGAAAGGCGCGTCGCGCACGACGCCATCGAAGTCGTCGAACTCCGAATAGGCGGGCCGGCCGCGCAGGATGATCTCGAAACGACCGTCCATCCGGCGTGAAAATTCATCGAGCAGCGCCAGCGATTTGCGGCAGCGAAGCGCCCCGAACCAGCCGATCTTCCAGGGCTCGCCCTTTGCCGGCAAGCGGGGTGAGGGAGTGACCGGATCGTCAAGGCCATCGAGCGCCAGAACCTTGTTCTCCAGAAGGACGATCGGCAGATCGAGGCCGGACCGAGGGCGAAAATAACGCTCGACGAAGGCAGGTGAGCTGGTCAGCAGCAATGCGGCGTCCGACCCGAAATGACGCTCCACCCCTCGAAGGGCGGCGCCAAGCGTGTCCTTGCGCAACAGCAGCCGGTGGATATCGAGACATTCGTAGACGACAGGCATATCGCCGCCGAAGATCGATCGCGCCCGATTGGCCAAGGCCAGCATTTCAAGATTGCGGCCGATGATGACGTCCGGCTTCTGGACCGAACGCAACGAGCCGCGCAATTTCAGCGCGGACTTGGCAACAGCCGCGATGCGATGCGTGAATTGCGCGTCGCGCGTCCGTCCGAGTTCGATCGGCTCGATGCCGTGCACGGTTGCCAGCGCGTTGTCGTCGCGCCGGAAGCCCGCCAATGTCACTCTTGCTCCGCCCGCCTGCAACATCAACACCCGCCGGCGGACGGCGGGGTCGGCAAGATCGTGGACGAAGTAGAGAATATGCAGCATTCAGACTTCCGTTTTTGTGCCCGGTCGAAGCCAGGCGTTTCGTTGGTGTCGCATCACGGTATCTTGCCCGGCTGCGAAATTTGCTCCGCAGCCGGACTGGTTCAGTTCAGCTTGCAGGCGATCGATTCCGGGAACTGGCACTTGTCGCCTTCCGCGGTGAAGGCGACGCGCTTGATCTGCATCGTCGCAGGGCTGCCGCCATAGGCGAATTTGCCCATCCAGCCGCTCAGCGTGTCCGTGCCCCAGAGGCTGAAAAAGATCTTCTGGGCATGTGTCGGTATCTTCGAGGGGTCCGTAACGTCCTGGACCAGCTGGCCGTTCACATAATAGCGAAGCCGGTCCTTCTCCCAGACGAAGGCATAGTCGTTGAAACCCTGATCGGCGCCGCCGGGGACCGGAACCAGTTTCTCGTTGCCGCCCTTGGCGGAGATATATTGATTGACCTGGACCTGTCCTGCATTCTTGCCGAGAACCTCGAAATCGATCTCGTCATGCGGCCTTTTGTCGGTCGGACCGATATAGGTGAAGAACGCCGAGTTGAGGCCAGGGCCGCTGGCGGTGCGATAGCGCGCCTCATAGGTGCCGTAGCCAAAACGCTTGGTGGTCTGGATCTCGCCGCAGGCATAGTCGCGCTCACCAGTCTTGCCCTGGGTGAATTGAAGCTGAAGCATGCCGTCTTCGCGGCTGACCTGCTTCTTCGACCAGGTGCAGTTCTGGTGCGGGCCGTTGTTCCAGCCGTCGGAAATGTACCAGCGGCTGCTGTCGATCCTGTCGAAATTGTCGACGAAGGAGGTGCCGTTCGGCCGGTCCTCCTGCGCGGAAACCACGCAAGGAACAAGACCGGCGCTCAAGATGGCCAGTGAACCAAGGCCCAGTGAAACAAGGGTAAATCTGCGCGCATGGGCGGTCTTTTTCGTCATCTGTCACCTTTGCTCTGAAGTCGCCTGCTGACGTTCGGCGATTGCCGGGGTCTCCGCACGCGAACGTGTGCGGCTACCAGTCAACAGGTTGTAGATGGCCGGCAGGGCGGAGCGCGCCACGCCGTTGGTCAGGGGCAGCACCATCAGTGCGATGGCGGAGGCCAAGAGATAGAAGATCGGATAGATCTCACTGCCGCCGCGGTTCCACAAAACCCAGAGGCAGAACAGCAGCGGGTAATGGGCGCAGAACACCCAGAAGCTCAGGCCGCCGGTTCCCGCAAGGCTCTGGCCGAGCCGGCTCCTGATGAAGATCGCCGACAGCGCCCAGAAACCGGGAATGCCGACGAGCACCATGAGGTTGCGGCCAATTTCGAGCCACAGCGGAAGCTTGGGGCCGGTGAGATAGGCCGCCGTGGCCAAGAGTGCCGCTAGGGCGACGAAGGCAGGCCCGATCACCTCGGCATACCGGTCGATGATCGTCAGGTCGACGCGATAGAGGCTGAGATAGATGCCGAAGCCGAAGCTGAAAAGGATGGAATTTCGAAGAACGATGCCAAGTGGGATCGGCAACGCCGCCAGCAGCAGCAAGCCCACCAGCGTCGACAGGGGAAAGCGGCTGATCAGCATCGCCAGCAATGGTGACAGCAGGATACAGACGAAGAGATCGCGCAGGAAATAAAGGGGCAAATTGATCGGCGTGCCCTCGATGGCGAACAGCAACGTCGACAGCGTGCGTGGGCTGGCATTCGAAAGATCCGGCACAAAACCGTCGCCGATGCCGAAGTATTGCAGGGCCAGCACGAACAGGAAGAAGGCGCTGTTCCACAAGAGGAAGGGCAGGAGAACGGTCTTCGCCTTGCGGCGAATGGTCTTGGCATAGTCGAGCTTTGCCGTGCCGTGACGGAAAAGAAGATAGCCGGAAATGGCGCTGAGGCAGGGAACGCCGACGCGAAAGAGACTATCGCGCAGGAAGACCCGGAACCAATCGAAGAGCCCATATGCACCGCTGAACGGGCTGGAATCCGTATCGAATGGGATATGCACAAATATGATGCCCGAGATGAGCACAATACGCATGAGATTTATCCGCGAAGACACGTTGGCAGTCACATTCACGATGTCCGTCACCCCTTTTCCAGGTCGCTCCCCCCTTGCGACCGTTTCAACCAGAGCAGACTAGAGCCCACACGCATAACCTAGGGCGATCTCACGAAAAGAAATATGGCAGTGCAGCAAAAAACAAGACTGAATGGCTCCCGGCAGCCGCAATTCCGGGGCAAAAACGGCGGTGAAACAGGCGATTCAGATGCCCGATATCTGTGGAAGTCCCTGGTATTAAAAGGATTTAAGTACGCTGAAATAATTCGTGAAACGATCTTTAACGCGATGATGCGCCGCCATCGTTTTTTTCGCAATAGGTGAACATTTTTTTGCACCGCCACAGAATCCGTGAGCAAACGTGATCATAATGCGGCAGCGGTGCAAGTTCTCTAAGAAAGTCCGGCAGAATCATTCAGCTACAGGTTGAGCTTCTGCCTTCGGCATTCTGCGTGAACGAACGAGTTCCAGGATTTTGCGCACAAGCGCTCTCTCCGTCAGCAGCACAAAAGCGAGGTAGATTGCGCCGCCCACCACGGAGCCCACGATGATCTGGAGGATTGCACTTGGCATGGCCACCTTCAGATGGTCCAGCATGAAGCGAACGATGAGCGCCATGATGAGGGCGGTGATCATCGGCCGGTTGCTGACGTAGAGGCCCTGGAGGAATGGCGTGCCGTCGGCACGGAAAACTGCCCAGGAATAGAAGACCAGCGTGATGACGCTGACGATACAGAGCCAGACCATGGCGTTGATCAGATCGCCGGTCATTGCTCCATAGGCGACGGCGGCGGTAGTGACGATAGCGCGGACGACAGCCGACCAGAACAGGACATTGCCGCGGCCGACGCCCTTCAGATACGGAATGAAGGTACTACAGGGCGTCAGGATCGCCTTGGAGAGCGCCAGCAGACCGAGCACCGGCCAGGCATAGGCCCATTTCTGCCCGAACAGCACCAGCATGGCCGGCTCAGCGATGGCCCACAGGCCGAACATCATCGGCGCCAGAAGCACCGTCGTCACCTGCGTGCTTAGCATCAGAGCGTCCGACCGGCGCTTGCGGTCATGCATCATGTGACTGAAGGCCGGGAACAGCACGCCCATGACCGCCGAGAGAACGACCTGGTTCGGGATGCTGGCAAAGCGGTTGCCGGCGGAATAGGCGCCGGCATCGGCCAGGCCAAGATAGCGGGCGATGATCACCATCGGCGACTGGAATGTGACGAAATTGGCGATTTCCGAGCCCATCATGCCGAAGGAGAACTTCGTCAGCCCCCTGATGCGGCTGAAGGAGAAGGCGAACCGGGGGAAATAGCCGGAGACGGCATAGAGACCGACAAGGCGAACGGTGCCGGAGACGAAAAGCTGGGCAACGAGCGACCAGACGCCAAATCCGAAAAAGGCCAGGCCGACCGCGACCAGCGCGCCGGAGGACTCCGAAATCATGCTCCAGACCGCATCCTTGCTGAAATTCATCCGCCGCGCCAGGATCGAATAGGCGACATCGGCGGCAAGCTGGATCGGGATCATGAAGGCCATGATGCGCAACAGGTGGGCAGCCTCCTTGGCGCCCAGCAATGCCGCGAAGAAATCGGCGAAGACATAGAGAACCACGGCCATCAGCGTCGATACGGCCAGATTGACCCAGAAGACCGAGTGAATGGTCAGCATGTCCTCCTTCTCCTGGATGACGAGAGAAGAGGTGAGCCCGGCGCCGCCGATCATGGAGAGAAATTGCACGACCGTCAGCGCCACGGCGACGACACCGAATTCCTCCGGCGTGAGGATGCGCGCCAGAATCGGCACGGTCACGAATTTCAATCCAAATGTACTTGTCTTCGATAAAACGCTCCATCCGACATTGTTCGTTATCGAACGGACACTAACTGTTGAGGTCATTGCGACATCCTATCTCTTGGGAGCGGCTGTAATCAGCGATGGAGATTGTCGAAAAAAATGCATGGCCGCGACCCTGGGAGGAGGTCGCAAACTCTTTGTTGAAAAACGTAAGGCGAAAAAATGGCGTCAATTACGATTGTTATTCCCTTCTACCAGAAACAGACAGGCATTCTGCAGCGCGCACTGAGGTCGATATCTAGGCAGGTGTTTCAGGATTTCGATATCCTTGTCGTCGATGATGAATCGCCGCTCTCGGCGGAAAGTGAACTTCAATCGCTCGGAGACGACGAGCGCGCGCGCATTACGGTCATCCGCCAAGCCAATGCCGGCCCAGGCGGCGCGCGCAATACTGGCCTCGATAATGTGCCGGCCGCAAGCCGCTTTGTCGCCTTCCTCGATTCCGATGACGAATGGGCGCCCGAGCATCTGAGCAATGCTTTCGAGGCGCTGACGCGCCACAATGCCGATTGCTATTGGGACTCGATCAGCGGCGGCGAGGGATTTTCCTATCATTTCGGGATGGAGGAACTGGCGAAACTGCCCAACGCCGTGCGTCTCTCCGACGCACCCTCAGTCATCGAAATCCCTAATATCGCCAGTGAGATGCTGAAGGACTGGGGTTTCCTGCATCTTTCCTGCATGGTGATCGGCCGGCCGCTTTTCGAAAAAATCCGCTTCGAAGCCTCGCTGCGGCTGGCGGCCGAGGACGTGCTGTTTTTCTGCGACTGCATCCTGGCGGCCAGGCGCGTGCTGCTCTGCGAAGACGCAGGTGCATTGCGCGGCGAGGGCATGAATATCTTTCACAGCATCGACAATGACTCCCCGCAGTTCCTGCGCCAGCAGTTCAATACCTGGACGGCGCTCAACACGCTGGAACAGAGGTTTTCGCGCCGGCCCCAGGACATAGCGACCATTCGCGCCTGCAAGAATCGCGCCCGTCAGCAGGCGCTGTGGAGCCAGGCGCGGCAGTTGCGCCATCGCCGAATGCCACAACTTGGGCTACTTGCAAAATGGGCCTGGCGCGATCCCGGCATATTGCAAAGTGCGATGCAGCTTGCCGCGGGCAAGTTTACGCCCTAGTTTTCGCACTGCAGCAAAGCTGTTCATGCCACATTCTAGAGCCAATGCATGTGCAGCTACGGTCTAGATCAGCAAGGAGTCCTGTATGAAGCCGTTCCACTGGGAATCCACCCATGGCAATTTCGGTGACGATCTCAATCTCTGGCTCTGGGATTTTCTACTCCCCGGCCTGCGTGACGTTCATGAAGAAACATTGCTGGTCGGTGTCGGCACCGTCCTGAACACATCGCTATTGCCGCCTGATGGCCAGAAGCTCGTGATCGGCAGTGGCTTCGGCTATGGCACGCTTCCTGACATGAGCGACAGGAGCAAGTGGGATATCCGCTGCGTCCGCGGTCCGTTGACGGCCGAAAAAGTTGGCGTTCCCGCGGATATGGGCATCATCGATCCGGCCGTCATGGTCACCGAGATGCCGGAATTCAAAAATCTGCCGAAGACCAAGCGCCACACCTTCGTGCCGCATTGGGAGTCGGCAGGCGCTGGGCTCTGGCAGGATATCTGCAAGACCGTCGGGCTTTCCTATCTTGACCCGCGCGGCGAGGCGAAGGCCGTGATCCGCGAGATCGCCACCTCCGAGCTCATCGTCGCCGAATCCATGCATGGCGCGATCCTTGCCGATGCCTTCCGCGTGCCGTGGATCGCCGTCAGCACGTCGCGGGCGATCAACAGCTTCAAATGGAACGACTGGGCCCACTCTCTCGGGGTTACCTACGCGCCGAAGCATATTCCTGTTTCCACCCGTGCCGAAGCGATCGCCAAGGGCGCCCGCTTCTGGGGCGTCGGTTTCGAACGCGACGAGCAGGCAGCCAGTGAACTCGAGAAGCAGCGGCATGGCGAGACCGTGCTGGCCGACCCGCAGCAGACCACGCTGCGCGTGATGGCGAAACAGGCGCTTGCCGTACCCTCGGCGCTGGCGCTTTGGCAGGCCAGCAAGGCAAAGCCGCAGCTCAGCACCGACGCGGCCCTTGCCGGTCGCAAGGAACGCTTCATGTCGGTGATTGAAGGTGTGCGGCGCGACTACATCTGACGCGCCTATAAATATTATTCGGGAACGGCCTGCAGGAGATAGCGCAGGCCGTTTGCGCCCGAATGGGCGATTGGCGCACTGCCGCCCTTGCGAAAACGCTCGGTCTTGTCGGCGAAAATACCGCCGGCTATGGCCGGGATAGCGGCAGGCTTGCCCAGGGCGTAGGAGGCCGCTGCCCCCATGCCCGATTGCGATTTGATATCGAGAAAATGCCGTAGCTCATAGCGGCCGCGAATATGCTGCTCGTGGCGGCGGATGGCCGCCGCGTCGGTTGGTGAAAGGCCGCCGGCCGCGAGAATCGCGCGGTCGGCCTCATAAAGCCGCCGCAGGTCGTCGGTGCGATGCCGGCCGCTCAGGGAATTGCTGCGCACCACGGCGCCATAGCCGCAGCTATGAATGATCTTGTAGCGCGCGGCCTTGGCAAGCGCCCGGACATAGAGGTCGTAATCCTCGCCAAGACGCAGTGCCTCGTCGTAGCGCAGCCCGTGCTTATCCAGAAACGATCGGCGCATCAACGGCTTCAGGAAGCCGATCTCGCCGCGCCGGACGCCGCGCTTGGAAATATTGCCCTCGACAAAGGCGACCAGGTCCAGGAAGCGCGGCTTCGGATCGAAATGGTCGAGCATGGTATAGGCAGTCGGAACCGTGTCGGCGTCGACGAAGGCGATGTTGTCGGCGACGAAATCCCAATCGCTGCCGGCGAGCAGCGGCTTGAAGCGCCCCGGAAAAAAGAAATCATCGGCATCGAGGATACTGATCAGCGGCGCGCGCGAAATCTCGATCGCGTGATTGCGTGCGGCAGCCGGGCCGCGATTTTTCTCGAATTCCTGGATGATCAGCCGGCCGCTGCCATCACCGGCTTGACGCGCTGCGGCAGCCGTGCCGTCGGTCGAACCATCGTCGATGACGACGACCTCGGCGACTTCCGGCTCGCGCAAAGCCGAGGCCACGGCGAGACCGATGGTATCGCTGGCATTTTTCGCGGCAATGATTACGCAGACATTGTTTTCGGCACTGTCGATCAAGTCAGCCTCCATGGTTCTGTTGGAGACTTAGGACGACAATCGCCATCCGGCAACCGCATGGTCACCAAAAGATGCGCCGAGCGGCGGCGTTAGGGATTGAAGGGTTCGGAACGATTGAGGTTTGCAGCGGGCAGGCCGCTAACCTTGTCACCTTCACGCGTCGGCATTGCAGCCGAGCCTTCATTCAACAACGCATGTCTCGCATTGCGTTCTTTCCACACCAGGAAAAGAACGCCCGCAAAGTAACCGATCTGTAATAGGACCGCGCAAATCGCAGTTTCGATCAAAGTGATCGAAAGTGAATGCGTCAGGAAATAAGTCGCAATGGCGAATACGGCCAGCGTGCCCGCCATGCTGATGAAGACGCGAGGTGCATACATGGACATTACCTCCCCCCCACGAATATCTGAATAAAAGTAATCAAGGTCTTGCCTCCCTCAGTAGACCCAGAACTTAAATATATTTTATGATTCATTTAGATTCAACCAAGCGACGACAATGCGTTACGAATTGATACGGATCCTAAGTCGCGCTCGTTAAAACTACCCCTCCACAATGAGTACAATTGCATTCATTATCTTTTTTCTCCTCCTGGTGCGCCCTCAAAAGTTGTTCGCAAAAAATTCACATACAATTTCGCACTGTTAATCGATTAGTGCGATCGATTCAGATTTTAAACAATTCAATCAACTTTTATTACAAAGTCCGGTCGCAGTCCCGATCGTTATGTGCATTGCAATATCTTGTTGCAATGCAATATTTTCAATTGGGAATCAGGATTTTTTTGGGGTAATCAAGATATGTTGAGATTTAATTCGAAGAGATTAGCGGGAAATATCCTAAGATTATGACTTTAACATTAAGATATACTGTACTGTGAAGCGCAAGGTACGAATTAATTTTGAATTTATACTTTATGTAAACTGAAGGTTCGTGGAATTTTGGGTAGCTGAACCTGGGGTTTCGATCATGTTGGCGGTAGAGCCGTAGCCTGAATCGGCATTGCCATAAAAATTTGGCTTAAAAAATCCTAATCCCATCCTACACTCCTCGCTGCACTGCACTAACTACGCGTCCGAGACATTTCCGACCAATTCGCCAACATGAATGGAGTCATCTCTATGAAGTCTGCGACGAGATCGGCCACATCGGCTTTTTTCAGCGCTACGGAAAGCGACGTCTTTCCGCCAACGGGTGGAATCCTCAAGAGGGGATTCGACGTTACAGCCGCCCTGATGGGGCTGATCCTCATCAGCCCCCTCTTCCTGATGCTCATGCTCCTGGTGAAGCTTTCGGACCGGGGCCCTATCTTTTATGGCCATCGCCGCATCGGTCATAACGGCAAGACCTTCGGCTGCCTGAAGTTCCGTACCATGGTCGTCGACGGCGACAGGGTGCTGCAGGCCTATCTGCAGGCCAATCCCCGGGCGATGGACGAATGGCGTGCAACGCGCAAACTGCAAAACGACCCCCGCGTCACCCTCGTCGGCGCGGTGCTTCGTAAACTGAGCCTTGATGAACTGCCGCAGCTCATCAATATCATCCGCGGCGAAATGAGTGTCGTCGGCCCCCGCCCTGTCGTCGAGGACGAGCTCGAGCGCTACGAAACCTCCGCGATCTACTACCTCCAGTCTCGCCCCGGCCTGACGGGTCTGTGGCAGGTCAGCGGCCGCAACGACGTTTCCTATGAAAGCCGCGTGGCCTTCGATACGCATTATGTCAAAAACTGGTCACTCAGCAGCGACATGATGATTATCGCCAAAACAATTCCGGCGGTTTGCCTTTCGCGCGGCAGCTACTGACGACGAAGCAGATACCGCGGGGAAGGTTCCTGCGGTTTCCCTGCGCATGCGGGGCTGCGATCTAATAACAGGGAAGATCCTGCATGATTGAAATTAAGCCTTCTGGTAGGCTCGTTGGTGCAACTACACCTTTTCGTTGTGCCGCTCTCGTCCTCTTCAGCCTCTGCGTGGCATCAGGCAGTGCCCGCGCCGATAGCCTTCCCGGATATCACCTGGGCGTCATGGACAAACTGAGCATTCGTGTCGCCGAATGGCAGACGGCAGAAGGCACGATCCGCGACTGGTCGGTGGTGTCGGGTGATTATACGGTCGGTCCCTCCGGCTCGGTTTCCATTCCTTTCATCGGGGACATGCCGGCCGCCGGCAAGACGACGGATGAGATCGCCGAAGCGATCGGCCTCGGATTGCAGAAGCAGTTCGGTTTGCGCGACCGGCCCTCGGCTTCTGTGGAGCTTTCGCAGTTCCGGCCGATTTATCTCTCCGGTGAGGTCCAGAACCCGGGTTCATATCCTTTTGTGCCTAATCTGACCGTTCTGAAGGCGGTGAGCCTGGGCGGCGGCATGCACCGCGCCGAGGCCGGCCAGCGGTTTGCGCGCGATTTCATCAATGCCAAGGGCGATGCGGTCGTCCTCATGGCCGAACGTGGCCGGTTGCTCATGCGCCAAGCACGTCTTTTGGCCGAAGTTGCCGGCAAGGATCAGATTGATATTGCTCCGGACCTTCAAAAGCTGCCGCAATCGGCCGACCTGCTTGCCAGCGAAGAGGCCCTGATGAAGACGCGTAGCGTGCGTATGAAAACGCAGTTGCAGGCCTTGGCGGATCTCAAGGTGCTGTTGCAAAGCGAAGTCGAGGCGCTGGCGAAGAAGACCGATACGCTCAGCCGCCAGCTCGATCTCGCCAAGGCGGACCGCGACAAGGTCGAGAGCCTGGCGGAACGGGGACTGGAACTTGCCTCGCGCAGGATTTCGGCCGAACAGCGCGCGTCCGACGTCGAGACCAACCTCCTGGATACCGACACGGCATCGCTGAACGCCAAGCAGAGCATCAGCAAGGCGACCCAGGATGAGAATACGGTGCGCAACGATTGGCAGAATTCGCTCGCGCAGGATCTGCAGGACACCGACACCCAGTTGGAAACTCTGCAGCTGAAGCTCTCCACCAGCCAGGCGTTGATGCAGGAGGCGGTCGCGCAATCGGCCGACGCCAGTAATATCGATGCCGGCGGGCAGGGCGTGAACGTCGTCTATACCATCATACGGGATGAGAATGGTCAGGCGAAGGAAATTCCGGCCCAGGAGAATACCCTGGTCCTGCCCGGTGATCTCATCAAGGTGAGTGCCGGTCTAGCCATGCGATAAGGAGAGTCGATGCGGATCCGCAAATCGACCTTTATTCATCCGGGCAGCAACGCCACCTATGGCATGGTGGCGATTGCGCTTTCTTTCTTTGCCTTCGCCTATTCCTCCCGCTTCGGGCAGGCTGCCATTCTCGTCTACTACGCCCTGTGGTTTCCACTGGTGCTGATGGATTATCGACGCGTGCTTGGCAGCTACTCAAAACAGCTCTGGATCTTTGCATTCGGCGTTTTCACCTGTCTCTCCATCTTCTGGTCGGTGGTGCCTCCTGTAACTGCCCGCGCCGCAATCCAGTATATGACGCATATCATCTGCGCGCTGATCGCTGTGCGTACGCTCGATATCCGCACATTGACGCGCGGCGCCATTGCCGGCACGAGTATCGTGCTGCTCTATTCGCTGCTGTTCGGCTATTATGCCCTCGATGCGATCGACGGTACCTATAGCTTCGTCGGGGCCTTCGATTCGAAGAACCAGCTCGGCTTCTATGCTTCGCTCGGGATCTATTTCGCTTTCGCCGCTGTTTTCATCCTTGGCGAGCGCCGTATCTGGCTGCTTGGCGCGGGCGTCGTCGGCCTCATGGCTGCCTACTGTCTCCTTGCCTCGCAATCGGCGACGTCGGTGCTGGTCACCGGGCTGGTCGTGATGCTCAGCATCGGCATGCGCGTCATCCTGTTCCTGTCGCCGCGACAGCGCAAGAAGCTGTTTGCCACCGCGGCCATATCCGGGGTTATTCTCGTCGTTGCCGGCGTCTATCTCGGCGCTGTCGATCTTGTCCTCGGCGCCTTCGGCAAGGACTCGACGCTGACCGGCCGCACCTATCTCTGGCAACAGGGAATAGCCGCCGCCACGCTGCATCCCTTCTTCGGGATCGGCTATCAGGCCTATTGGGTACAAGGCTTCTCCGAGCCGGAACGCCTGTGGGAAGAATTCTACATCACCTCCCGCGCCGGCTTCCATTTCCACAATACCTTCATCGAAACGACGGTCGAAACCGGCCTGATCGGCGTCTTTCTACTGGTGTCCATATTGCTGACGGCGGTTATCGGTCACCTCAAACGCTTTCTCAACGATCTCAGAAACGATGAATCCTATGTTCTGTTCGGTGTGGCGACGTTGCTTTTGATCCGCGCCTTCGTCGAGATCGACATTCTCAACCCCTACCAGGTCGGTTCGTTCCTGCTGTACTTCATAGCGGGAAAGCTAACGATGAAGGCGCAAGTGCTACGCGTGGCTCCGCTCGTCTCTGACGATCGGATGGAGCTTGGGCCGCCTGTAAACTGGGAAGCTCAGGTCAGCAGATGAAAACTCTTTATAGCATCCAATATCTTCGCGCCGTCGCGGCGCTCGCGGTTGTCCTTTTCCATGCGGCGGAGCGCAGCGGCGGCCATTTCCAGATCGGCGCGGCCGGTGTCGACGTCTTCTTCGTCATCAGCGGCTTCATCATGTGGACGATAAGCGAGCGCCGGCCCGTAACGCCCTGGCGGTTCCTGTTCGATCGCCTTCAGCGCATCGCGCCGTCCTACTGGATCGTTACCGCCATCATGATCGCGGGGGCCGTCGCCGGTCTGTTTCCGAACATGAAGCTGACGACCGGCCATATTCTTGGCTCGATGATTTTCATCCCGGAGCGCTCACCGAGCAATGGCATGATCTGGCCGGTGCTGGTGCAGGGATGGACACTGAACTACGAGATGTTCTTCTATGCTATATTCGGTGCAGCATTGCTCCTGTCGCGTCGCATACGGCTCTTCAGCATAGCCAGCGTCTTCGCTGCCTTCGTCATTGCCGGCGTCATCTTCAGCCCGCAATCACCGTTGCTCCTCACTTACACGCGGCCGATCATTCTGGAGTTTGTCGTAGGCATCCTCCTTGCCGAGCTATGGCTGTCCGGGACAATACCGAAGGCCGGCCTGGGGCTTGCCCTGATCGTCGCCGCTCTTTCGGGTTTTGCCGCTATCCAGCTGCTGCATCTCGAATTCAACGAACTGAACTGCGGACCGCTCGCGATGGCGTTGGTGCTCGGTACGGTATCGCTGGAGCGAAGCGGAAAGCTGCCTGATATTCCGCCGCTCACCTATCTCGGCAACGCCTCCTATTCGATCTATCTCTGGCACACGCTGGCGATTTCGGTGGTGATGAAATTGATGGCGCACACGGAGCTACCCTCCGATGTCGCAACATTCATCTGTCTCGTCTCAGGGGTGCTGCTCGGTATTTGCGCCTATGAACTGGTCGAAAAGCCGCTGCGCAATCTTTTGAAGAACCTGAGTTGGCAAAGATCGCGCCCTTCGCCGGCGTGATCTTTGCCAGAAGTTCTCAGAGACGCCGGCGGCGCAACTGGTCGAAATAGACGATCACGATGATCAGCACGCCGGTGATGATGCGCTGCCAGAAGGAGTTGAGGTTCAGGAGATTTGCGCCGTTGTTGATGGTCGCCAGAATGAAGGCGCCGATCAGCGGGCCGTAGACCGAGCCGACAGCACCGAAAAGGCTGGTACCACCGATGACGGAGGAGGCGATCGCCTGCAATTCCCAGCCATCTGCCTGGGTCGCATTGCCAATGGCGATGCGCGAAGCCAGCAGGACGCCGACGAAGGCCGCGCAGGTGCCTGACAGGATATAGGCGAGGTAGATCATCCAGGTGACATTGACGCCGGAGAGTCGTGCCGCTTCGCGGTTGGAGCCGACGGCGAAGAGATAGCGGCCCCAGCGGCTCAAATGCAGGAAGATGAACGCTGGTATCGCCACCACGATCACCATCCAGAACAGGCTCGGAATTCCCAGGAAGTCGGAGACGGCGAAATTGGTGAAGTCGTCATTGACAATATTGATGGTCGAACCGTTGGTGATCAGCAACCCGATGCCGCGCAGCGATGTCAGCGTCGCCAGCGTGATGATGAAGGGTGGCAGACCCATGCGGACGATGCCGAAGCCGTGGAATGCGCCGATCAGCACGCCGAAGGCCAAAGTGATGAGAATGGCAGCCCAGACCGGAACGCCGGCCTGCAGCAGCCAGGCGATGATGACGGTGCAGAAGCCGACGATGGCGCCGACGGAGAGGTCGATGCCTGCCGTGATGATGACGAAGGTCTGGCCGAGAGCAAGGATCGCCGTCATCGAGCCCTGACGCATCAGGTTGGTGATGTTGAGCGGCGTCCAGAATTTATCGGTCCAGAAGCCTAAAAGTACCCAGAGAGCGAGAAGGAGCAGGATCAGCGTCAAGCTGAAGAAGATGCTCATCTTTCGCCCAGGCACGATGGCGGGACCTTCTGTGGTGTTTGTGGCCATTGTTCTGTCTCTCTGTTCCCGTTTTATTTATTGTTCAGGTGCCGATCGCTTCGCCGAGGACTTCTTCATGCGTGGCGGCGTGGAAATCATGGCTGGCAACGAGCTCGCCGCGGCGGAAGACATGCAGACGGTCGGCAAGCTCGTAGACCTCGGGCAGATAGGACGAGATGACGATGATGCCCGCTCCGCCCTTGAGCAGCTTGGCGAACAGCCGGTAGATTTCCGCCTTGGTGCCGACGTCGACGCCGACGGTTGGCTCGTCGAAGATGAAGAGCTTGGCCCCATGGCTCAGCCATTTGCCGATGACGACCTTCTGCTGGTTGCCGCCGGACATGGCCGAAACGAGAACCCGCCGGCTCGGCGTCTTGATGCTGAGATCACGGATCTGCTGGTCGGCATTGGCCGCTTCGCCGCTTTTGTTGATGACAGGCCCCCGGCTCAGCCGCTTGAAGACCGGCAGGTTGATATTGAGCCCGATCGGCAGGTTAAGGCAGAGCCCCTGGTCGCGGCGGCTTTCCGGCGCAAGCGCGATACCAAGTGCCATGGCATCACGCTCGCTGCGAATATCGACCTTGCGGCCCTGCCAGTGGATCTCGCCCGCCGACAGCGGTTGACGGCCATAAAGCCCGAGCGCGAATTCGCTGCGGCCGGCGCCGATCAACCCGTAGAGCCCGACGATTTCGCCGGCCTTGACGCTCAGCGAGATATTGTCGAAGCCCGGACCGGAGAGGCCGCGCGCTTCCAGAATGGTCTCGCCGATCGGAATTTCTTCCTTATGGTAGATCTGCTCGATCGAGCGGTTGATCATCAGCTTGATCAGCTCGTCCTCGTTGGTTTCGCCGATGGCGCGTGTGCCGACATGGGTGCCGTCGCGCAGGACCGAGACGCGGTCCGCCAGCTCGAAGACTTCCTCCATGCGGTGGCTGATATAGACGATGGTGACGCCTTCGCTCTGCAGGCGGCGGATCAGCTTGAACAGCTGGGCCGATTCCTTGCGGGTGAGGTAGGCGGTCGGCTCGTCGAAGATCAGGAATTGCGTGCCGCGCATGGCGGCGCGGGCTGTGGCTACCAACTGTTGCTGGCCGATGGTGAGTGAGTTCAGCGGCACGCCGGCGGGCAGGCCGAAGCCGAGATCGTCCAGCACGGTTTGCGCCATCTTCTCCATCTGCTTCTTGCGCATCAGGCCGAAGCGATTGACCTCGTCGCCGAGAAAGAGGTTGGCCGCGACGGTCAAATGCGGGCAGAGCACGACTTCCTGATGCACGGCGTTGATGCCGCGTGCGATCGCCTCGTTCGGATTGGCAAGGGCGACCGGATGGCCGCACCAGAATATCTCGCCTGCCGTCCGGGTGATGACGCCGGTCAGGAGCTTGATGAGGGTCGACTTGCCGGCGCCATTTTCGCCGACGATGGCATGGATTTCGCCCGCCAGAAAGGTGATTGTCGCCGGCTTCAACGCCTCGACATAGCCGTAGCGCTTTTGCAGCCCCTTGAGCTCGAGGATGGGCGAGCCCGCTGGAAGCCGGCTTGCTTCCGTCCGGATAATGTCATCGTGGCGATGACTGATCTCTTCGAGGCTTGTCACGGGGTCTCCTCCCTTGGTCGACCATGCGCTCCGCTCGCCTCCACGCGCGCAGAGCAGAATGATTGAGGCCGCGCCCGGCTTTCCAGGCGCAGCCTCAAGTCCTTACTTGACCTTCGGGTTCAGCAGAGCGTCGATCTTCGGGTCGCTCATATTGGCCTTGGTCACAAGGTTGGCGCCGGTGTCGACATTGGCCTCGACCTTTTCTTTCTTCGAGGCGGCAAGCGCCGTCTTGATGCCGTCATAACCCATGCGATAGGGATCCTGAACGACGAGGCCGGCCAGAACGCCCGACTTCAGGAAGCCGACGGTCTTGTCGTCATTGTCGAAGCCGATGACCTTGATCTTGTCGCCGAGCTTGTTTTCGGCAATCGCCTGGCCGACGCCCTGCGCCATGATCAGGTTGGAGGCGAACACGCCGACAAGCTTCGGATTGGCGGTGATCAGGTCGGTCATGATGTTGAGGCCGGTGGTGGCTTGACCGTCGGCATATTTGTCGGCGACGACCTTCAGGCCCGGATATTTGGCCTTGACCTCTTCCAGGAAGCCCTGGCGGCGTTGGTCAAGCGAACCGACACCCGGCAGGCTGGTAATGATGGCGATTTCGCCCTCTTCCTTGCCTGTCATCCCCTTGATCGCGGCAGCCAGACCGTCGGCGGCGATACGGCCGCCCTGGGTGTTGTCGGTTGTCAGGAACGACACGAAGGCCTTGGAATCGGCGCCCGAGTCGATGCCGACCACCGGCACGGACTTGGCGGCTTGATCCACCGGCTTGCCGAGCGCCTTAAATTCCGTCGGCGAAATGACGACAGCCGCCGGTTTGCCGGCGACGGCGTTTTCAAGGATGGTGATCTGGCCGTTGATGTCGGATTCCGACTGGGCGCCGAGTTCCGGCACCTTGACGCCGAGATCCTTGCCCGCCTGGCGGGCGCCGGCGAGAACGATCTGCCAATAGAAGGACGTCGTGTCCTTGACGATGATCGGGATGGTCACATCGGCTGCAAAGGATTGCACCGGCATGGCAACAGCGATGATGGCCGCACCGGCAAGACCGGCAAAAGTGCGGCGAGACAGAAGGGATTTGGCGATAGTCATTGATTTCTCCTCTCAACGCGCTCTTCTCCTGCACACCGGCCGTTGAACGCTTGCGGCTCGGTACCGTGAACGCCAGATGGTTCACGCATCGCGGAGCAGCACGAAGCCACCCACGCCAAAACAGGTTTCCTCCTCCTCGAGCCGTCTCTCCCGACGGCCCGATAGCTCCTTGTTTCTCCATTAGACCCGAACGGCGTCGTCTCCCAACGGCGGCGCAACCAGGGTCAATCCTTCGAAGTCCGCATAGAGGCTCGCCGGAAGCTCAGGCTCCACAAGCTGCATGTTGCGGGTGAGACTTGATGCCTTCGCCGTGCCGATCAGCACTGAGGCCACGGACGGCTGGCTGAGCGGAAACTGGATGGCTGGTGCTGCAAGCGGCAGGCCGTGACGGCGGGCGATCTCTTCCATCGCCCTCACCTTGGCCAGGACATCCGGTGTTGCTGGAAGATAGTCGAAATGCGCGTCGGGCACAGGGCCGGTCGCGAGAATGCCAGAGTTGAAGACGCCGCCGACAACAAGCGACGTGCCCTTCTTTTCACAAAGCGGTAGCAGTTCCGCGACCGCCGAACGGTCAAGCAGCGTATAGCGGCCGGCAAGGAGGATGCAGTCGATATCGGCTGCATTCATGACGTCGAGGCAGACGGGCACCTCGTTGACGCCGAGACCGTAGGCCTTGATCGTGCCCGATGATTTCAGCTCCTCCAGCGCCTTGATGCCGGAGCCGAGAAGCTGGCCAAGGTAATGCTCGTTCAGCGCCTTGCCGTGGGTGTAGCCGCCGATGTCGTGGACGTAGAGCATGTCGATGCGGTTGAGGCCGAGGCGGGCATAGCTGAACTCCACCGACCGCATGATGCCGTCATAGGAATAATCATAATCCGCATCGAAGGGCAGGGGATCGACATAGCCGTAATTCGGCACCTTGTCGGTCGGAACGGGCCGCATCAATCGTCCGACCTTCGTCGATAGCACATAGCTGTCTTCCGGCTGGGCGCGCAGGAAATCGCCGACATATCGTTCGGCGAGACCGAAGCCATACCAGGGGGCGACGTCGAAATAGCGAATGCCGCTATCCCATGCCGCCTGCAGGGTTTCCATGGCCTGATCGCGAGGGCAGGCGCGGTAAAGACCGCCGAGCGCTGCGGCACCGAAACTGATCTCGGTGACCTCCAGGTCCGTCCTGCCGATTCTTCTTGTCTTCATCACCGCTCCCTTGTGGTGATTGGTCACTCTGTTTCCGTTGTATCTGGCTTCTCAGGGAGCCGGACACAACGGCGTGGAATGCACGAACTATCTTACAACGTCGCCCCAAGATGCCAGGGCACGAATTCGTTATCGCCATAGCCGAAGGCTTCGCTTTTGGTCTTCTTGCCGGATGCGATCTCGATGATCAGTTCGAAGATCTCTCGGCCCTTGCCCGATATCGTCGCCTCGCCGGTGGCAATCGTGCCGCAATCGATGTCCATATCTTCTTCCATGGAACGATAGAGCGCCGAATTGCTCGACAGCTTGAAGGATGGCGCCGGACGTGAGCCGAAGCAGCTGCCGCGGCCGGTCGTAAAGGCGATCATATTGGCGCCGCCGGCAACCTGGCCGGTTGCTGAAACCGGATCATAGCCGGGCGTATCCATGAAGACGAGCCCATGCTCCGTTACCCGTTCGGCGTAGCCGTAGACCGCTGTCAGCGGCGACCGACCGCCCTTGGCAACGGCGCCGAGCGACTTTTCCAGAATGGTGGTCAGCCCGCCACGCTTGTTGCCGGGTGAGGGATTGTTATCCAGCGAGGCGCCATGCAGGGCGACATACTTTTCCCACCAGTCGATTTTCGCGTCGAGCTTGGCGGCGACCTCATTATTGACGGCGCGGCTGCGCAGCAGATGCTCTGCGCCATAAATCTCCGAAGTTTCCGACAGGATCGTCGTGCCGCCGGCAGCGGCCAGCAGGTCGGCGGCAGCTCCTAGTGCTGGATTGGCGGTGATGCCGGAGAAGCCGTCAGAACCGCCGCATTGCAGGCCGACGATGATTTCGCTGATCGGGATTGGTTCGCGTCGGGCCTGGCCGACTTCGTCCGAAATCTCCTTTAGAACACCCATGGCGAGCGCCACGGCGCGACGCGAGCCGCCGGCATCCTGGATGTTGAAGTGCCGCTTGCTGGCCCCGGCGCCGCTCTGGCCATAGAGCGTCAGCTGATTGACCTCGCAACCGAGACCGATCATCAACACGCCGCCGAAATTCACATGGCGTGTATAGCCGGCAAGGGTGCGATGCAGCGTTAGCATGCCGTCGCCGGTGGAGCTCATGCCGCAGCCCTGGTCGTGCACGATCGGCACGAAACCGTCGATGCCGTCATAGTGCGGAAGGAGCGTCCGGTTTGCCTCTTCCGCGATGGCGCGACAAACCGTGGTGGAACAGTTCACGCTGGCGATGATGCCGATATAGTTGCGCGTCGCGGCCCGGCCGTCGGCGCGGCGATAGCCCATAAAGGTACGGGCCTTGTCAGCCTCGGTGGCTTCTTCCGGCGCCGCATTGGCCGTTGCCGCGAGCCGGTCGTTTTCGAAATGCAGATTGTGGCTATGGACGTGATCGCCGGCTTTGACCTCGGCGGTCGTGCGCCCGATGGCCTGGCCGTATTTCACGACAGGCGTGCCGAGAGGGATGTCGCGGATGGCGAATTTGTGGCCGGGGTCGATCTTGCCTCGCGTCGAGACACCGTTGGCGACCGTGACGCCGGCTTCGATGGCCGCCGTTGCTACGGCGACATTGTCGCCTTCCGACAGAAGGATCCAAGGCTGGCTGTTCAAAGTTCCCTCCCAGAACAATCTTGCAGTTCGGCGAGCCTCTCCCGGGCCATTGCCGATTGCTTTTGTTTTTTATCTACAATAAACATTTTGAAGTCAACGAGGAAATCATCCGGCGCTTCCGGAGAGGAAAGAGCGACGCGCACAAGCGGTGCTCCTGCGTTCGATTGCCGTCCGAGCAGGCCACAGAGATCGCTGCCGATAGAGAGCAGCGAATGATAAGCGAGGGAGGAAATGGCGAGACAGAACACGCTCTTCAAGGATGCGTATAACCGCTACGTTGCCGGCCTGAAGCCGGATGCCGCGCTGCCGACCGAGCCTGAAATCGCGGCCGAACTCGGCGTCAGCCGCAGCACGGCGCGCGCTATCCTGATGCGCCTAAGTGATGCCGGCATCATCCGCTGGAACAAGCGGCAGAAGACAGTGTTGCGCCAGCCCACCGAGGCGGACTTCTTTCCGCAGGAAGAAACCAATTCGCTGCACGATATCATCGAGCGCAGTTTCATGCTGCGCATTCTCTCCGACGAAGCCCAGCCGGGCATGCAGATCAACGAACTGGAACTGGCGCGCGAAATCGGAACGGGAACGTCGGTGGTGCGCGAATTCCTCATCCGTTTCAGTCGTTTCGGCCTAATCGAGAAGCGGCCGAACAGCCACTGGATTCTGAAGGGTTTCACCAGCGAATTCGCGCTGGAGCTTGCCGATGTGCGCGAGATGTTCGAGTTGCATTCGGCGGCCGAATTCGGGCGCTTGCCATTGGAACATCCGGCGTGGGTGGATCTGGCCGTCATCCAGCGGGAACACTATGATCTGCTGGAGGACTTCGACGAGCGCTACCGCGATTTCTCGCGACTCGACGAAAGATTCCACCTTCTCATCCACCGCGCCTCGAAGAACCGCTTCATTGCCGATTTCTACGACGCGATCGCCATCGTTTTCCACTATCATTACCAATGGAACAAGGCCTTCGCCCGCGTGCGCAATTCACGCGCTATCGCCGAGCATCTTGACTATATCGAAGCGCTGCAATCGCGTGATCCGAAGCGGATCGACATTGCCTGCCGTAAGCATTTGGCGTCAGCGCGGCAAACGCTGCTGCAATCCATCCCGCAAAATGCAAGCGAGCTCGCGGAGCCGGCGGTCTGAAAACGCGGAGGGCGGTTCGTATGGCACCGATTGCAGAAAAGTGTTCGGCACCTCGTCATAAGAGGGTGCGGTTCAAGCCGCCGTGGTTTCTTCCTCGGTGATGCCAAGCGCCTGCTTGCGGTTTTCGACGAGCATCCTCGCCTGATCGACCGCAAAACCTTCATAGGCAATAGGATAGCGCGATGAGGCCTGCTCGCGTGCAGGCGATGTGAAGAGAAGAACGCCGGGTTCGAGAAATGTGTGCCGGTTGCCCAGGTCCAGATAGGTCTCAGCTGGAGCACCCTCGGCCCAGACGATATCATGCGCTTCAAGCTCGATATGGAAATAGGTGATGGGCTGCAGGACGAGTATCTGCGAGATGGTCGTTCCATTGATGAGCAGCTTTGCGGGTATCAGGGTATCGGCCGCATAGAGGCAATGGTCGGGCGAAACAAAGAGATCGCTGTGTGGAACGTTTTCCGCCAGAGCGCCGGCAATGATGCGTACCGGCAGGTGCTCGCGCGGATTGTCCACCATTTTCGGATCGATCGTTCGCCGTCCGATCCACTTTATCGGCGCTGCCGCATTCTCCAGGGTGAGCACCTCGTCGCCTTCACGCAGATTGTCCACCAGGACTTCGCCGGCGGGCGTCGCAATCCGGGTGCCTTGCAAAAAGCAGTTGGAGGTAAATGTCAGGGTCTCGTCGGCAGGGCGGTAGAGATACTGTATGCCTTCCGGAATTGTATAGGATATCAAATGAACGGGAAGCCCAAGCAGCGCCGGGCCATAGAACGAGACCACGTTTCCCGATTGCCCAATCGAGGTCGAACCCACGACGGTGATGCGATCACCGATGTGGACATTGGTAACCGTCGGGGGGCCACTGACAGAGAGGCCGATCGCCGGCGGCGTGAAGATGAAATGTCCACCTCCACCTGAGTTGGTGAAGTCAATGGTCGTCGCCTGTAGGAGACCGACGCTCGAAAGCCCCGAATTGATCGTCAGCGTCGAGTTGAATCCAATCTGATAGCTGATGACGGATCCCACACCCAAGGTCAGAAGGCTGGGATTGACCGTGACGTTGCCGGCATTGACCAATTGAATGACGGTGTTCGAGAGGACGCCTCCGCCGATAATATTGGTCAGATTGACGTCGATGTTGTCGATTATCAAAGTGGAGCTGGCAACCACGTTCAATTGCAGCGTGTTGGTGGATGTCCAGTTGCTGGCGTTCAGCGTCGTTGTCTGATCTTCCAATAGCCCGATTGTGACGAGAGCCATGATCTTGTTCTCCTTGGATCCGCCAAATGGCCTAGATCTGTCAGGTGCTTGAGAGTCGGCTGCACGGACGGTCGAACGATCGTCCACGCTTACGGCATATCGGCGCCACGAGTTTCCCTGTCGGGGGTAGGGGAAACAAGATCGATGATCTGGTCTTTTGCGCAGATACGGCAGGACACGTAAACGTCTGCGTCATCACTATCTGTGCATTCATAGGTAGAGATAAGCAGCGCCGTATCCGGCGCACAAGCGGTTTTTCAATCTTTTGTATCAGTAAAAGTTAATGCGCCTTCTGGGTTGTGTTGGAGGCAAGATAGCGGGCAGAAAACGACCGCCTGCCGCATCGAATACGGCAAGGCGGTCGCGTGGATCGCTCCGCAATCCGCAGTGTTTTTTTGCTTTATTCCGCCTTCAGCTCAATGGTCTGGCTTGCGAAGCGCGCCGAGGATACTTCGACTGTGATTGCACCAGCCTCACCGGTTGCCTGCAGCCAGAAGCCCGTTGTGCCGCCCTGGAAGGCCACGGCCTCCGGCCCGATCAGTTTTGCCGGACCGGCGACCTTGATCGTTGCGACGTCATTGAGGAACGGCAGGCGTGTGCCAGCCTGGTCGAGCGCACGGATAATGACGCGGGTCGTGTCGCGCTCGGAGGAACGCAGCGTCAGGCTGTCGGCCTCTACCTCCAGCCTTGTCGGGAGCGGATTGGCGACCATGTGCAGCTCTGTGACGGGCTTGCCGTCGACATAGCCGGTGAAGTGCGCGTCTTCCCACTCCATGCCCCAGACGCCGAGTTCGTCCGGGGTGAAATTGCGATGGTCGAAAATGACGGGCGGATGCGGCAGATGCGGGAAGCTCTCGCGATCGGGGCCGAGACGCTTGGTGAGCGAACCGTAACGCAGCTCGACCTCGTCGCAATTGGTCAGCACGATCAGCGGCAGCGCCCCGCCGATATTGCGCTCGCCGCGTGCCCAGATCGTCACCGGCTTCATGATGACGTCCTCGGAAGGCTCGCATTGGCTGGCATAGGCATAGGCGGCAAATTTCGGCTCGCGGAACATGTCCATGACCCCGTGGTAGCAGATGCGGTCGCCGGAGCCGAAATCGCTGTGGGTGTTGTAGTCGAACATGCACCAGCCGATGGCACCGGAAATCGAGGGATCACCATAGGCCGCGTTCAGCACCTCCAGATGCCGGCGCACATGCTCGGCCTGGCGCTGCTCCTGATCGTAGATCTTCGTCGGGTACATATGGCCGCCGAATTCGGTGATCAGATAGGGCACATTCTTCGACAGGCCGGTATTTTCCTGCTGCGGCCTAAGCGGCGTGCGTGGTCGATTGGAGCCCGGCAGTTCCTCGTTGCCGAGGATGAAGTCGTTCATCGTGTAGACGTCCTCGAGCATTTCGCTCTCGGTGATGTAGCGCACACCGCCGGTCTGGCGGGTGGGATCGAGCTCACGCGCCAGCCGATTGGTCTCGGCGTAGAAATCATGCGAATCCTGCGACTCGTTGATGCGTACGCCCCAGATGATGATGGACGGATGGTTCCAGTCGCGCTCGATCATGCGGCGGACATTGCGGATCGATTCCTGCTGCCATTCCTCGCCGCCGATGTGCTGCCATCCGGGGATCTCTTCGAAGACCAGCAAGCCGATACGGTCGCAATGGTCGAGGAACCATTTCGATTGCGGGTAATGTGAGGTACGCACGACATTGCACTTCAACGTCTGCTTCATGATCTCGGCGTCGCGTTCCTGCGCCGAGCGGCCCATGGCATAGCCGACGTACGGAAATGCCTGGTGACGGTTGAGGCCGCGCAACTTCAGCTTGCGGCTGTTCAACAGGAAGCCCTCATCGGTGAAGGTGGCGATGCGGAAGCCGAATGTCGTCGAATATCGGTCTGCGCCATGATCGGTCTTCAGTTCGGCCTCGAGCGTGTAGAGCACGGGACTGTCGAGGTCCCACAGCGAGATGCCCACCAGATTGTCGAAGGCGAAGCTTACGCTGCCGCCCGAGGTCTCGATAGTCGCAGACGCGAGCACTTTCCCGTCTGGCGCGCGGAGATTTGCGGTCACCGTGCCGTTGAAGGCGAGGCTTTGCGGGTTGGCGATATCGCAGCGGACCGTCGCGGATTTGCTGTCGTCCAGCACCTTGCCGGTTTCGACCTTGATATTCACGATCGAGACGGGTGCTGCAATCTTGAGCCAGACGTCGCGGTAGATGCCGGCATAGGTCAGATAGTCGATACGGCCGCCAAAGGGCGGGATCTCCGGGTTCTCGCTGCCGTCGATCTTGACGGTGATCAGGTTGTCACCTTGTTTCAAACGCCCCGTCAGCCGCGCCTCGAAGGGCGTGTAACCATCCTGATGCGCGACGATTTCCTCACCGTTGAGATAGACCACCGCGTCGGCCATGGCGGCGTCGAAAACGAGCGACACTTCCCGCCCAGCGAAGTCGGCGCTCCAGGGCAGGATCCTCTGATAGGTGAAGGCGCGCTGATAGGATTTCTCATCGAAATAATTGAACGGCAGCTCGACTGCTGTGTGCGGCAATGCGACCGGTTGCCCTTCCTGACGGCGGCCGGCGTCGGCGGCCGAAAAGCCTTCGTGAAAAGTCCAGGATTCGTTGAAAGCGACAACAGAACGCATATTCAATCCTATCAGAAAAGCCCGTCTCACCCGGGACGAACAGATGTTGCTTAGACAAAAAGGCACGGCCGTGACGCGATCATGGCCGCAGCGGGCGATATCTATACAGGCCTCCGGCCACGGCGCAACGCAATCGGAGGCGCGATCAGCGATTCTGCCGAAAACGTTTTCGGCTAGCCTTCTCCGGGCTTACTTCTGCGGCCGTTATGTCAAGAAAGTTAGCTTTTTAGCGGCAGTTGGAGAGCAGGCATGCGGCGGCATGCCGCGGAACTGCCAAAGGTGATTCGCCTATTTGCCTTTCGCGCCTCTGCCGTCGTCCCCAGGACTGCGCACGGCCGCATACATGCCGGTGGTACGGAATTCGGTGGGATTGATACCGTAGATGCGACGGAAGGCTTTCGAGAAATAATTGGCGTCGTCGAAACCCGACATGATCGCCACCTCCTTGACCGGAATGAAGGCGGCCTTGGTCAGAAGCTTGGCGGCTCGTTGCATGCGCTGTTGAAGGACATACTCGGCCGGTGGTAAGCCCTCGCTATCGGCGAAGACGCGGGAGAAATGAGCGCGGCTGAGGCCGCTGACCCTGGCAAGCTCGCTGACGGGGAGAGGCTGGTCGAGATTGGCGGCGACATAGTCGATAACCGCCTGCATGGCGGAGCGGTCGGCGGCGACGGCGTGCGAGCCGAAGACATCGTCATAAAGCGCCATAGCGGCCTCATAAGCCACCGCCGAAGCGGAGGCCGGTGTCGCGGCGCCCCGCACCAGCCGCAGGCTGCAATCGGCGAGATGATCGATCGTCGCCGGCTGCAATTTCAGCACCGGTCCGCCAGCGGCGAGAATCAGGCGGTGGATGCGTAGGGCCTCCTCGCCATTCATCGATATCCAGAAATACTCCCAGCGTTCGCCTTTTTCCAACCAATAGCGGTGATTGTGCGGCACCATCACCAGCAACGTATCGCCGGGGCCGACCCGGTAATTGCGGTTCTCGTAACGCAGCCGACCGCTGCCGCTGATCGTGTGCTGCAGCACGGTGAACGGCGTCAGGCCGCGCCGGCGTCCGTCCCAATCGTAAACCTCGTTATCCCTTATTTCGTAGCCGGCGCTGGTCGGCATGGCGTGCAGCCGGTGGCGGCCGCGCGGCAGCGAAACAGTCCGCATGGTTTGGCCGTTGGCGATCAAATCTTGCAGCACAAAATTACCCTTGAAAGCATAATTGTTCTCTGGTCCATCCGGCGATTATAGGCATAATCCCGCCAGAAAACAGCATGTACCTGCCGATGAGGACCGGTAGGAGGAGGAGAAAATGCTCGTTTCGCCCTCTCGTTCGACGCCGTGCGATCATGGGACGAAAACACCATTCTCTTTTCCGCTGCTGATTGTTCGATCGACTTCAAGGTGAGGATCATGAGTTTCAAAATCGCCATTATCGGTGCAGGTAGCGTCGGCTTCACGAAAAAGCTGTTCACCGACATTCTCTGCGTGCCGGAGTTCCAGGACGTTGAATTCGCGCTGACCGACGTCAGCGAGCATAATCTCTCGATGATCAAGGCGATCCTTGACCGGATCGTCGAGGCGAACAAGCTGCCGACGCGGGTGACGGCCACCACCGAGCGCCGCAAGGCGATCTCCGGTGCGCGCTACGTCATCAGCTGCGTGCGTGTCGGCGGGCTGGAAGCCTATGCCGAGGATATCCGCATCCCGCTGAAATACGGTATCGACCAATGCGTCGGCGATACGATCTGCGCCGGCGGCATTCTCTATGGCCAGCGCAACATCCCGGTCATTCTCGATTTCTGCAAGGATATCCGCGAGGTCGCCGAACCCGGCGCGAAGTTCCTGAACTATGCCAACCCGATGGCGATGAACACCTGGGCGGCGATCGAATACGGCAAGGTCGATACGATCGGCCTCTGCCATGGCGTCCAGCATGGTGCGGAGCAGATCGCCGAGGTGCTTGGCGCAAAGAACAAGTCGGAGCTGGACTATATCTGCTCGGGCATCAACCATCAGACCTGGTTCGTCGACCTGCGCCTCAATGGCCGCAAGATCGGCAAGGATGAGCTGGTCGCTGCATTCGAGGCGCATCCGGTCTTCTCGCAGCAGGAAAAGCTGCGGATCGATGTGCTGAAGCGTTTTGGGGTCTATTCCACCGAAAGCAACGGCCATCTCTCTGAATACCTGCCCTGGTATCGCAAGCGGCCGGACGAGATCAACAAGTGGATCGACATGTCCGACTGGATCCATGGCGAGACGGGCGGTTACCTCCGCCATTCCACCGAGACCCGCAACTGGTTCGAGACGGAATTCCAGCAGATCCTCGACAGCGCGTCGCAACCAATCGACCCGGCTCGACGCTCGAACGAACATGCGAGCCATATTCTCGAGGCATTGGAGACCAATCGCGTCTATCGCGGCCACTTCAACGTCAAGAATAATGGGGTCATCACCAATCTGCCGGCTGACGCCATCATAGAATCGCCCGGCTTCGTCGATCGCTTCGGCATCAACATGGTCGCCGGCATCACGCTGCCGGAGGCCTGCGCTGCCACCTGCATTTCCTCGATCAACGTCCAGCGCATGTCGGTGCATGCCGCCATCAGCGGCGATCTCGACCTGCTGAAGCTCGCCGTTCTGCATGATCCGCTGGTCGGCGCCGTCTCGACGCCGGAAGAAGTCTGGCAGATGGTTGACGAAATGGTTGTCGCGGAAGCACGCTGGTTGCCGCAATATGCCCATGCGGTCGAGGGTGCCAAGGATCGCCTGTCGCGGGCCAAGGTGAAGACCCGTGACTGGAAGGGTGCGGCCAGCCGCAACGTCCGCTCGATCGAGGAGTTGAGGGCGGAGAAGGCGGCTTTGAAACAGGCCGGCTAGCGCATGAAAATTCGGGACATGTGGCCGCGGCGGAGCTTTCAGGAGGAAGGCCCGCCGCATCAAGCCAGCTGGTTCCCGTTCGACGGAGGAGTGCGGCGTTCCCACCGGGACGTTCGCGATAAGGGGAGAGAGAAAACGATGAGACATTTTCGACCGATCAGCATTCTTGCGGCGATGACGATTGCCACATCGGCAATTGCCATGAGTGCCGCCCACGCATCCGAGCCGACCGTACCGCCGGTGCCGCCGGTCTTTCCGGCGGAAGGCAAGATCAAATATGTGCCGCGCGACTCCATCCTGGAATTCAAGGCGCTGCCCGAATATCACGAGCCGGACTGGGTCACCGAGAAGTTCGTCAAGACCGGCAAGCTGCCGCCGGTCAAGGATCGTCTGCCGAAGGAGCCGCTCGTCTTCAAGACCGGCAACATGCCTGACGGTATCGGCGTCTATGGCGACACGCTGCGCCACGTTATCGGCGGCCGGCCCGAAGGCTGGAACTATGGCGCCGGCCAGACCCAGGGCTGGGGTGGCATCGATATCGCCCTGTCCGAGTGCCTGACGCGCACAGCCCCGCTGTTCCAGGTCGAGGCGAAGGATACCGAACCGCTGCCGAACCTCGCCAAGGGCTGGGAATGGTCGCCGGACGGGCACAAGCTCACTATGCATCTGATCGAAGGCGCGAAATGGTCCGACGGCGTGCCATTCAATGCCGATGACATCATGTTCTACTGGGAAGATGAGGTGATCGATCCGAATGTTTCGCCACTCGGCGGCGGCGCATCGCCGGAGGCCTTCGGCGAGGGGACGACGCTCAGGAAAGTCGACGATTATACCATCGAGTGGACCTTCAAGGATGCCTTCCCGAAGCAGTACCTCTACACGATGGCCTATCCGAATTTCTGCCCAGGCCCGTCACATATTCTGAAGCCGCAGCATCCGAAATATTCCAAGAACACCTACAACCAGTTCAAGAACGCCTTCCCGCCGGAATTCATGAACATGCCGGTCATGGGCGGCTGGGTGCCGGTCGAATACCGTTCCGACGACATCATCGTTCTGCGCCGCAACCCCTATTACTGGAAGGTCGACGAGAAGGGCAACCAGTTGCCCTACCTCAACGAGCTGGATTACAAGCTCTCGACCTGGGCAGACCGAGACGTACAGGCTGTTGCCGGCTCCGGCGACCTTTCCAATCTGGAACAGCCGGAAAACTTCGTCGCCTCGTTGAAGCGCGCCGCCCAGCCGGACGCCCCGGCACGACTCGCCTTCGGACCGCGCCTCATCGGCTATAACCTGCAGATGAACTTCTCCGCCAATGGCTGGGGTGCCCCGGATGCACGCGGACAGGCTGTTCGCGAGCTGAACCGCAACGAGGATTTCCGCAAGGCCGTCACCATGGCGCTCGACCGCAAGGCGATTGGCGACTCCCTGGTCAAGGGGCCGTTCACGGCGATCTATCCGGGCGGCCTGTCCTCGGGCACCAGCTTCTACGACCGCGCATCCACCGTCTATTATCCGTTCGACCTCACTGGCGCGAAGGCGGAGCTTGCCAAGGCAGGTCTTAAGGATACGGACGGCGACGGTATCGTCAACTTCCCCGCAGGCACAGCCGGTGGCAAGAATGTTGAAATCACCCTGCTGATCAACAACGACTACACCACCGACAAGAGCCTTGCAGAAGGTGTCGTCGGCCAGATGGAGAAGCTCGGAATTCGGGTCATCATCAACGCGCTTGATGGGCCGAAGCGCGACGACGCCAATTATAGCGGCCGCTTCGACTGGATGGTCCGCCGTAACAGCACGGAACTGGCCTCTGTGGTGCAAAACACCGAACAGCTTGCGCCGATCGGTCCACGCACGAGCTGGAACCACCGTGCGCCGGAAAGCGGCGAACTGGACCTGATGCCCTTCGAGAAGGAGATGGTCGGCGTCGTCAACAAGTTCACAACGTCGAAGGATAACGACGAGCGCGTGGCCCTGATGAAACAGTACCAGAAGCTCTCGACCGAGCATCTCTACAATATCGGCCTGACGGAATATCCGGGCGCGCTTATCATCAACAAGCGCTTCTCGAACGTTCCTCCGGGTACGCCGATCTTCATGTTCAACTGGGCCGAGGACTCGATCATTCGTGAACGGATGTGGGTCGCTGCCGACAAGCAGGGGAAATACGAGCTGTTCCCGCAGCAGCTTCCGGGCGCCCCTGGCAGCGCCGGCCCGATCAAGTGATCACGATCGCCGGCGCGAATGCCGGCACCAGGCCAACGTCAAGAATTCCGGCTGCATCACGGTGCAGCTGGGTATAAGTCGAACACAGCCGGCCCGTGCGATCCCGAGGGGATGCAGACCGCCGGCGGCAACAAGAGAAGCGAACCGTTCCATGTTGCGATTCCTGCTCATGCGTATAGCCTCAGCCATACCAGTGCTCCTGATCCTGAGCGTAGTAACTTTCGCCATTATCCAGGCACCGCCCGGAGACTATGCCGATTATATCCGCTCGCAATTGATGAACCAGGGTGGCGCCTCCTTCGCTCAGGCCGATGCCCAGGCGCAGGCCTATCGCCAGGAGCATGGGCTCGATAAGCCGATCGTCGTGCAATATTTCAACTGGATCGGCGGCATCGTCACCAGGGGCGATTTCGGCTACAGCATGTTCTACAACAAGCCGGTTGGCGAGGTTGTCGGCGAGCGTCTGCCGCGGACTTTGTTGCTCGCTCTCGTTTGCCATATCCTGGCTTCCATCCTCGGCATCGGCTTCGGCATATGGGCGGCGACTCGACAATATAGCTGGATCGACAGCCTGCTTTCCGGCATTTCCTTCCTCGGCATGACGGTGCCGCGCTTCCTCATGGCGCTGATCATCGTCTATATCCTGGTCTTCCAGCTCAACGTTTCGGAGATCGGCAGCTTCTATTCGCCGCAATATGGCGGTGCCCCCTGGTCGTGGGACAAGTTCGTCGATCTGGTCAAGCATGTTTGGCCGGTCGTGGCGATCGCCACCTTCGGGGGCCTCGCCTACAATATGCGCGTCATGCGCGGCAATCTGCTCGACACGCTGAATGCGCAATATGTCGAGACCGCCCGCGCCAAGGGCCTGTCCGGCGGCGCCGTCGTCATGCGCCATGCCGTGCCGAACGCGCTTCATCCGCTGGTCATGTATCAGGGCGTGGTGCTGCCCTATATGCTGACCGGCGAGATCGAAACCGCCATCATCTTCGCGCTGCCCACCGTCGGGCCGGCGATCGTCGGTTCCATGGCGGTCGGCGACGTCTATGTCACCGCCACCTTCATGCTGGTGCTGTCGGCGACGCTGATCGTCGGCAACATCATCGCCGATGTACTGCTCGCCCTGCTCGATCCCCGTGTTCGCCAACAAGGAGGGATTCACTGATGCTCGCCTTCAGCACATCCCCGCCACCGCTTGAAGAAAAAATAACGCTGAGAGGCGGCAATGAGAGCTATATCGCACTCGTCTGGCGTCGCCTGAAGCGCTCCTGGACCGGCATGGGCGGCCTGATCCTCGTGATCCTGTTGCTTTTGATGGCGCTCTTTGCCGAGTTCATTTCACCCGAAGATCCCAAGGCGACCGATACCGGCTTTGCGCCGCCGCAGGTGATCAGCTTTCACGACAAGGATGGCAATTTCGTCCTCCAGCCGCGTGTTTATGCGCTGGCCGAGACCGACGAGCTCGATCCAGTCACCTTTCAGCCGGTGGTTGGACCGGACTACAATAATCCACGCCTGCTTGGCTTCTTCGTCAAGGGCGCGCCCTATAAGCTCTTCGGCCTGATCCCGGGTGACCGCCATCTCTTCGGTTCGACCGATGGGCAGCCGGTGCACTTTCTCGGCACCGACAAGTTCGGCCGCGACGTCCTCTCCCGCGCCATCTACGGTTCGCGCATCTCCTTGATGATCGCGTTGACCGTCGTCTTCATCGTCACCGTCGTCGGCACGACGGTGGGCATGGTGTCCGGCTATTTCGGCGGTGCTTTTGACACCTGGGTCCAGCGCTTCGTTGAACTGGTGCTCGCCTTTCCGCAGTTGCCGCTCTATCTGGCGCTGACGTCGCTGATCCCGGTGACGGCGCCGACCAATGTCTTCCTCGCCTTCGTCATCGTCGTCATGTCGGCGCTCGGCTGGGCGCAGATGTCGCGTGAGGTGCGCGGCAAGACGATGGCCCTGGCCAGAATAGATTATGTTCGCGCCGCGATGGCGGTCGGGGCGACCGATCGGCGCATCATCCTGCAGCATATCTTTCCGAACGTGATGAGCCACGTCATCGTCGCCGTGACGCTGGCAATCCCGAGCGTGGTGCTGCTCGAGTCCTTCCTCGGTTTTCTTGGCTTTGCGGTCAAGCCGCCGCTGATCTCCTGGGGACTGATGCTGCAGGATACCTCCACCTATTCGGTCATTGGCTCCTATCCCTGGATCCTCTCGCCCGTCGCCTTCGTGCTCGTCACCGTCTTTGCGTTCAATGCGCTTGGCGACGGCTTGCGCGACGCGATCGACCCCTATTGAGAGGAGATGGATCATGACCCTCACACTCATCAACCCTTTCGCTCCCGACATCAGGCTCGATGCCGCCGGCAAAACGGTATCGCCCGTCATCGACGCCCGCAATGTCGCGGTCAAATTCAAGGTCGAGGATGGCATGGTCGATGCCGTCAAAGATATTTCCTTCCAGCTCTATCGCGGCGAAACCGTCGCCATCGTCGGAGAATCCGGCTCAGGAAAATCAGTGACCGCCCGCACGATCATGGGGTTGCTCACCAAGCGCGCCGTGGTCTCGGAGAAATCCAGCGTCAACTACGACGGCAAGAATGTCCTGAAATTCTCCGAGCGCGCCCGGCGGCAGTTGCGTGGCGACCGCATCTCGATGATCTTCCAGGAGCCGATGAGCTCGCTCAATCCGATCTATACGATCGGCGGCCAGATCGTCGAAGCCATCCGCGTTCATCGCAAAGTCAGCCGGCGCGAGGCGGAGAAACGGGCGCTCGATCTGCTCAAGCAGGTGCAGATCCCCGATCCCGAGGCGCGGCTAAAGCAATATCCGCACCAGCTTTCCGGTGGGCAGCGTCAGCGCGTAATGATCGCCATGGCGCTCGCCAATGATCCGGACGTCCTGATCGCCGACGAGCCGACGACGGCGCTCGACGTCACCGTGCAGGCGCAGATTCTCAACCTCATCCGCAATCTGCAAAAGCAGCTCGGCATGGCGGTGATCCTGATCACCCACGATCTGACGGTCGTCCGGCAGTTCTCTGACTATGTCTATGTCATGCAGCATGGCGAGATGCGCGAGCACAATACGACGGAGGAGCTCTTCGCCCATCCGCAGCATCCCTATACGCGGCATCTGCTTGCCTCCGAGCCGCGGGGGCAGGCAAAGCCGCTGCCACCGGATTGCGGCACTATCCTCGAGGGCAAGTCCGTGAAGGTCGCTTTCATGCTGCGTCATGGCGGCCTGTTCAAGCCGGATCTGCGCGAGTTTGTCGCCGTCGGTGGTCTGAGCCTGGAGCTTCGCCGTCACGAAACGCTTGGCCTTGTCGGCGAATCCGGCTCCGGCAAGACCACGTTCGGGCAGGCGCTGCTGCGGCTGATCGATGCCGATAGCGGCGAGATCTACTTCGACGGCGAGGCGATCCAAGGTCGCTCGCGCGCCGAGATGCGGCCGCTGCGCTCGCGTATGCAGGTCGTTTTCCAGGACCCATTCTCCTCGCTCAACCCGCGCATGACCATCGGCCAGATCATTTCCGAGGGGCTGGTGGTCAACAATATCGGCGCCAACAGGGCCGAGCGGCTGGAGCGGGTGAAGGAGGCACTGGTGAGTGCCGGCATGCCGGCTAATATCCTGTCGCGCTTCCCGCATGAGTTTTCCGGCGGCCAGCGCCAGCGCATCGCCATTGCCCGTGCCATCGCGCTTGAGCCGGAATTCATTCTGCTCGACGAGCCGACCTCGGCGCTCGACCTCTCCGTCCAGGCGCAGATCATCGACCTTCTGCGCAAGCTGCAGGACGAGCGCGGCCTGAGTTACTTGTTCATCTCGCACGACCTCAAGGTTGTCCGCGCCCTTTGCCATCGCGTCATCGTCATGCAGCACGGCAAGATCGTGGAAGAAGGACCGGTCGACGACGTTCTTTCCCATCCCAAGACCGCTTACACCGAACGCCTTGTCAAGGCGGCGTTCGAGGTAGCTTCCTAGCATTCAGGAGATTTCAAATGACAGGCAATCCCAAGATCACCTTTATCGGCGCTGGCTCCACCGTCTTCATGAAAAACATCATCGGCGACGTTCTGCAGCGTCCGGCGCTTTCGGGCGCAAGATTTGCGCTGATGGATTTGAACCCACAGCGGCTGGAAGAAAGCGCCATCGTCGTGCGCAAGCTTGCCTCGACGCTTGGTGCATCGGCCACCGTTGAGACCTTTACCGATCAGCGCAAGGCGCTGGACGGCGCCCATTTCGTCGTCGTCGCTTTCCAGATCGGCGGCTATGAGCCCTGCACGGTGACCGATTTCGAAGTGCCGAAGAAGTACGGCCTGCGCCAGACGATCGCCGATACGCTCGGCGTCGGCGGCATCATGCGCGGGCTGCGCACCGTGCCGCATCTCTGGAAGATCTGCGAGGATATGCTAGCCGTCTGCCCCGAGGCGGTGATGCTGCAATATGTCAACCCGATGGCGATCAACACCTGGGCGATCGCCGAGAAATACCCGACGATCAAGCAGGTCGGCCTTTGCCACTCGGTACAGGGCACGGCGATGGAACTGGCCCATGATCTCGACATTCCCTATGAGGAAATTCGCTATCGCTCGGCCGGTATCAATCACATGGCCTTCTACCTGAAGTTCGAGCATCGCCAGCCGGATGGGTCTTATCGCGATCTCTATCCCGATCTCGTGCGCGCCTATCGCGAGGGACGTGCGCCGAAGCCCGGCTGGAACCCGCGCTGCCCGAACAAGGTGCGCTACGAGATGCTGACGCGCCTTGGCTATTTCGTCACGGAAAGCTCGGAACATTTCGCCGAATACACGCCCTATTTCATCAAGGAAGGCCGCGAGGACCTGATCGAGAAATTTGGCATTCCGCTCGATGAATATCCGAAGCGCTGTATCGAGCAGATTGCGCGTTGGAAGAACCAGGCCGATGAGTATCGCAACGCGGACAAGATCGAGGTCACGCAATCGAAGGAATACGCTTCCTCGATCATCAACTCGGTCTGGACCGGTGAGCCCTCGGTCATCTACGGCAATGTGCGCAACAATGGCTGCATCACCTCACTGCCTTATAATTGCGCCGCCGAGGTTCCCTGCCTGGTTGATGCCTCCGGTATACAGCCAACTTTCATTGGCGATCTGCCGCCGCAACTGACCGCGCTCATCCGCACCAACATAAATGTGCAGGAATTGACGGTTCAGGCCTTGATGACTGAAAACCGTGAGCACATTTACCACGCGGCAATGATGGACCCGCATACGGCCGCCGAGCTCGATCTCGACCAGATCTGGTCGCTCACCGACGATCTGCTGGCCGCGCACGGCGACTGGTTGCCGGAATGGGCGCGCGGCGCTCGCAAGGTTCAGGCCGCCTGAAACCACTCTCTCCCGGTTTTTGCGGCCGGAAGGGCCCCGCAGCATCGCTGCGGGGCCTTGCCTCTTTAGCCTTCACGAAGAAGATGAAAATCCAAAACCCTCTATTTTCCAAACCGATATCGGATGGAAAAGCCGATCCGACTGCGCTAGAAACGACGGCAAATCTTGGGAGAGAGCAAAGACATGGCCAGTTCGGATATTTTCAGCACCGGAACCTTCGTCGGGCGCGTGTGGCGTCCGGATGTGAAGGGGCCGGCCCTTGTCGTCGTCCGTGACGGTACGCTTTACGACATCACGTCGAAAGAGGCGCCGACCATGCGTGATCTATTGGAAAAGGATGATCCGGTTGGTTTCGTCGGCGGGCAAGAGGGCGATGCCGTCGCCAGGCTCGATGATCTGCTCGCTGCCAAGGCCGACCTGTCGGCCGTTCATCTTCTCGCACCCATCGATCTGCAGGCGATCAAGGCCTGCGGCGTCACCTTTGCCCGCTCGATGCTCGAACGCGTCATCGAGGAGCGCGCCGCCGGCAATCCGGATCTTGCGGAATCGATCCGCGGCAAGGTCACGGCGCTCATCGGCGACAGCCTGCGCAATCTGAAGGCCGGTTCGCCGGAGGCCGCCAAAGTCAAGGCGGCGCTGATCGAAGAGGGTGTCTGGTCGCAATATCTCGAAGTTGGCATCGGCCCGGACGCCGAGGTTTTCTCTAAGTCGCAGGTCATGTCTTCGATGGGGCCAGGCGCCGATGTCGGCCTGCATCCGATCTCGAAGTGGAACAATCCCGAGCCGGAAATCGTGCTCGCCGTCGACAGCAAAGGTCGCGTCAGAGGGGCTACTCTCGGCAACGACGTCAACCTGCGCGACGTGGAAGGGCGTTCGGCGCTGCTGCTCGGCAAGGCGAAGGACAACAACGCTTCCTGCTCGATCGGTCCCTTCATCCGCCTGTTCGACGAGACCTATACGCTTGATGATGTGCGCAACGCCGATCTCGACCTCAAGGTCGAAGGCGAGGACGGTTATGTCCTGCACGGCCGCTCGTCGATGAAGGAAATCAGCCGCGATCCCCTCGACCTCGTCTCCCAGACCATCGGCCGCCATCATCAATATCCCGATGGTTTCGTGCTGTTCATGGGGACGCTCTTTGCCCCTGTTGAAGATCGAGATACGCCGGGACAAGGTTTCACCCACAAGATCGGCGACATCGTCACCATTTCCAACGACAGGCTCGGAGCGCTTCGAAATCGCGTGCTGCTGTCGACGGAATGCGCGCCCTGGACCTTCGGGGTATCGCATCTCATGCGCAGTCTGGCTGGGCGTGGGCTGATTTGATGGGGACGTGAAGAGGGGCGCTTGGCGGGGCGAGCTTTTCGCCCTTTGGCCGTCCTGTTCAATCGAATGCGTCATGGTTGGTAAAGGCGATCATGACGCCTCATTGCATCACGGATACTCCGGCTTCCGCCGCCGCCTTGATCAACGCCTCGCGCGCAGTATCCGGGCGGACGACGCCCATCATCGCGTCGAGGCACACTTTTATCGCGGTCAGATACTCTTCGCCGTCGTCAAACGGCCAATGTTCCAGCAGCGTCTCGGTGGCGGCTTGTACCGAATTGATACGCCGATATTCCCCGGTGCCCTCCATCACCAATGTCACGGCAGGGAAGAGCCGCAAAGTGTCCCGTTTCAAAACGCATTACCTCCAAAGCAAGAATACTTTGATAACCATTGCAAAATGCGTTCCGGATAGAGCGTCGAGATCATCAAGTTGCACAAGAGGTTATTGTGAGAGGATACTCGACCATCTCTCGACATATCTAACCTATTAGCGCAATATTCAATTTTCCTAAAAAAACTGAGGTGCCGTGATTTTTCACTTTAATATGTATCCGCGAGCAGCGTTCGCATTAGCCGGGACGATTGCCGGTGCAATCATCGGATTGATGTGTATCGGAAATTTCGGAGTTGCTCGTGCCGGCAGCGCGTTTGCAGTGCATGGCTGGGCGATTGGCGCGATCATAGGAGGCTACATAGGTTTCCGCATTGGGGACTGGCGGCTCAGGACGAAGGATAAGTAACCTGCACTTGGGTATTGCTTAGGCGACGAAGATGACGAAAAAGAAAAAGCTGCGTAAAAATGCCCCTAGCACTCGCAGAAAGAAACTGACTCAAGAGCAGTGGGACGCTTTAGTGAAGAATGGTCCCAGACCTCCCAAACCACAGTCATCGTCCGGCGCACTTTCTTCCATCGATATGCGCCAGTTCAAGCTGGCTCCAAAAGCCTATGAGGGTGGGGCACCGGGCCTTCGCAGCCAGCATAAACGATGATCGGATCGGCCAATAACCTTAAAAGTCGAGCGCAGGCAGTTACAAGATCTCAATGCGTCGACAAGGAGTGCGGCTGCTGCTGGCGGCTGCGGGCGGCGGTGAGTTCGGAGGTGGTATGATTGAGGCGGTCGGCGAGGACGCGCATGATTTCGACGGCCATTTCAGGGAAGTCGCTGAGCAGCTTCAGGAAATGTTCCTTGCTGATCTTCAGCGCTTCCAGCCGCGACGTCGCCTTGACGGTGGCGGTGCGGGAGACATCACAGAGAATGGCGATCTCGCCAACGATGGAATTGATATCGACCTCGGCGACCTTGATCTCGCCGGCGGGGCTATCGACAAGAATATCAGCAGTTCCTGAAAGAACAACATAGGCCGCGTCGCCCTGGTCGCCCTGATGAAACAGCGCCTGGCCGGCATTATAGCTGACGCGGTCCGAGGTGAATGCCAATAACTTCAATTTCGCGGGTGCGATGCGCGCAAAAATCGGCACCCGTTTCAGCATTTCAACTTCGTCCTTCAGAAGCATGAGCTTCAAATCCCCGGTTTCAGGCCCCAGATATCCCCGCGCAATAGGATATTACGATAACAGTTCTTTGAACATCCCGTTTTTTTCTAAAAGATCGGTCGTCGTGCCGCTTTCAACCAGACTACCATGGTTGAAGACCAGAACACGATCGAACAGCTCGGCAAAATTCGGGTTGGACAGCACCCAGACGAGTGCAGGCTTATCCGCGCTCCCTTCGAGTTCAGTCAGAATGGAGCGGAGGATCTGATCCTGGATACGATGGTCGAGCGCCGGCAGTGGGCGGTTGCAGATGATGTAGTCGGCCCGCTTCAGCAGGGCACGGCCGAGATTGAGCTTTTGCCGCTGCACGTTGGTCAATCGCTTGCCGCCGGACCCGACATCGAAATCCAGCCCGATCGACAGCACGCTGTCCTGCATGCCAAGCCGCTCGAACACGTCGTACATGATGGAGTGGATGCGCTCCGGTGCGTTCGCTTGCTGGTGCGCGATCCTGCCGAACAGCACATTGTCCATCAATGTTGCCGAGGCGGTGAAACGCTCGGGATCGTAACGTTCGATCACCTCTGCGAGATCGGCCGGGATATGCTCGTAGAACTTCGCGCGCGTCGTGACGATCTTCTCCATCAGCGTCTGGGTCAGGAGACCGAAGCGGTGGCGAGGTTCGATATAGGAGAAGCTGAGGCGGATGATAGCTGAGCGTTCGTCGGATGACGCGGCCGAGAAGCCCTTGCCGTTCAGCTTCTGCAGCAGCGCCTCATAGGTCGGAATATCTTCCGGCGTCATGAAGGTAAGCTGCTGGAAGAAGGGGTGGTCCGGCGGCAGGTCGGTGAAGAGCTCGACGGCGTTTTCGGCGATTTCCAGGCCCATGTCGTAGAGGTCGGTATTGAGGCCGGTCTCCGTGAACAGTTGTTGGAAATAGGGATGCGCGGCGAGCTTCCGGTTGGTCATCTGCGGCCGCTTCAGCGTGCCGAACAGCAGGTTTTCGCCGACCGTCGCCTGCGGATTGTAGGCATCGAATTCGAAGGGTACGACGAGCTCTTCGAGATTTTCCTCCTTCAGCCTGAGCCGAAGCGCCTGGCGCAGCTCGACGATGCGCGAGGTGAGATCCTCATGCGCCTGGGTATCGACGTTTGAGCGCAGCGCCATATCGAGGATGTCCTGGGACATGGCCACGATATCGAGAACGGGACGAATGACGGCATAGATATCGTTCGGACCGGTCGCGCCGGCGGCGGTATAATCGACCCAGTCGCTGTTAAGGTCCAGTTCTGGATTACCGGCGCGACGCGCTTCGATCATCTGCCATTTGAGCTTGTTCGCCGCCTTCTCGTCGTAGGCGGCTGTGGTCAGCGGTGCATGCTTCAGGCCATAGAGAAGATTGCTGCGCAGCGTGCCGTGGAAGAAGAACGTATCCGACGAAGCATAGGCAATGCGCCGCCCCGTCAGCGATTCCGGCAATTCCAGCAGGTCGCGTCCATCAATGGTGGTGCGGCCCGTGTCCGGCCGGACCAGCCGGCCTAGCGCCTCGGCAAGATATTCGCCACCGGCGCCGCTTTCGCCGACGATCGCCACCGTCTCGCCAGGATTGATCTCGACGGAAACGTGATCCAGCACGCGGGCGCCGCTATCATCGACCACGGTGATGTTGGTGGCGACCAGAGGATGAGTGATGCGGCCGGCGGGGGCGGGCGAGATAAGCTGGATTTTCGGATCGATCAGTCCGTCGACGCTGAACTGCTCGACCACCTGATTGTATTTGACCTGAACGTCCTGGCGCGACTGATCCCAGTCGATGAGTTCCTTCAGCGGACCTGGCAGGTCCTTGTAGGCGTTGATGACGGCGACGAGCTGACCGATATCGAGCCGGCCCTGCAGCGCCAGAAAACCGCCGATCGAATAAAACAGGAAAGGTGTGACCTGGGCGAGGAAGTTGTTGATGAACTTCACCAGGAACTTCCATTGATAGAGATCGTAGCGGATCGAGAAGATCAGCCCGAGACGTGCTGCGATGTCGGCGCGCTCCAGGTTGGAGGTGTCGTTGGCATGGATCGTGCCGATACCCTCGACGATCTCGCCGACGCGGCCGGACAATTCGCGTGCTGTCAATTGCCGCTGGCGCCCGAGTTCAAGCAGCCGCTTGCGCATGCGCGGAATGACGATTGCCTGCACCGCAACGATGGCGGCGGCGATCATGCCCAGCCAGAAGTTCTGCATGATGATGAAGACGAGGGCGGTGACCGCCTGGCCGCCAAGCAGGGCCGGCTGCACGAAAGCGTCGCCGGTGAAGCCGCCCATCGGCTCCACCTCGTCCTTGATCATGGTGGCGATTTCGGCCGGCTTCACCCGCTTGAAATGGGCCGGCGGAAAACGCAGCACGCGGTCGATGAGCTCGAACCGGATGCGGCGCAGCATGCGTTCACCAAGCCGGCCCTTATAGGTGTTGATGTAGAGCTTGAAGAGGCCGTTGAGAACGACGAGTGCCAGGAACACCAGGCTCAGTGCGATCAGCATCCAGAAGCGGGTGAGATGCAGGCCCTCGAACACCTCGACATGCCCGATCAGGGGCAGGTCGAAGGCGATATGCATGAAGGTCTGGGTGTCGCCGGGATGTTCGAAACCCTTGCCCTGAATGGGTCCGTTGACGATCTGCTTCGGCAGGTCGAAAGACAGAAAGTAAGGGATCATCGAAGCGGCGACGATCGTCAGTATCCAAATCTGCTCCAGCCGGGTATTCGACCAGATGTAACGCGCTAGACTTTTTTCCATCGCTTATTGCATGCTTCCAATTTCAACAGTCTTCGCCGTCAGTGCCGGCGCCGATGTTGCAGAGGTGCGGGAGGAGTTCATTTTGGATGCGCGGCCCCATATCGAAAACGGGACGCCCCGGTCTCTCGCCCAGGTTCCTCCCGATTCATTGATTTCCCATTTTATATCACAAGATTGCGGAAAACGAGGGGGGCAAAACGACGAGGAGAAGTGACAGACCGTCACCCCGATATTGACTGTAAATCACGCATGATCGCTGCCGTCCGCTCGGCTCCGGTGAGGTCGATATCAAGGGTCGAAGGCTTCGGTTGCGAGAGCGCCTTATCGATGGCCCCGACGAGCTGATCCGTCGTCAGCCCCGCTTCCGGCAGGGCCAGCGCCAGCCCAAGCTTCTCCAGTCGCTCGGCGCGCACGGACTGCTCGGTTTCGCCGCCTGCGGTGAACGGAACCAGGATGGAGCGGCAACCGGTGACGAGGAGATCGCCGACTGTGTTGTAGCCCGCCTGCGAGATCGACAGCTCCGCGCCCCTGAGCAAAGACGGGAAATCCTTGCGGAAACGAACGACGTCGACATTGCCGGGCGCATCCGCGATCAAAGCGGCGAAGTCCTGTTCCGGCAGGTTCGGTCCGGTTACCAGCAGCCAGCGGCGGTTGAGCGCGATCCGGCTTGCTGCTTCCAGGCAAGTGCGGATCAGGTCGCGCCCGACCGCGCCGCCGCCGGCGGAAACCACGATGTCGAAGACCTCTGTCGGCTCCGCCGGCAAAGGCGGTGCCACGATGCCGGTATAGGTGATCTTGTCGGAAATGGCGGCAGTCAGTGGAAAGGTCTCCTCCAGCCGGACGAAGCTCGGATCGCCGTGTACGAGCACGCCGTCGAAATGATCCCGCAGCAGGCCCACGGTTTCCTCGTCACGCCCCGGTTTTTTCTGCTGTTGCAGGATATCGCGCACCGATGTGTAAAGCCTCGGCTTCGGATTGGTCGATGCAATGGCCTCAAGCAGTGGCAACAGCTCGAAGCGCATCTGACGGCGGCCGAAGGGAAAGGCCTCGATGACGACGACGTCGGGCGCGGCGGCGCGGAAAGCCTCCAGCAAGAGGTTGCTGCGCGCGGAGAGAAATTCTTCGCTTACGACGTTGCCCGATTGATCGGCAAGGCCGGAAAAGCCGGCGCTGCTTGCGACAACAGGCGGCAGAACGACCGACGTGACATCCAGGCCGGGAAAGCCGCTCACCGGCACGCCGCCGGTGACGACGGTTACCTGACAGCCATCCTTTGCCATCGCGCTGGCGATGCGGCTGGCGCGAGCAAGATGACCGATGCCGAGCAAGTGCTGAACATAAAAGAATACGCGTGGAGACAACGTATGGGGGGCTGTCATGCCGATTTCCGCCATTGCTCTTCTTTTTGCCACTGCTCCTCGAACAGCCGCGTCAATTGCCGAATGCTGGAATGATGGTCGAAATGCTCGCGCACACGCCTTTCGGCTGCGTCGCCAAGCCGGCGGCGCAGCGCCGGGTCGCGGATTGCCTGTTCCAGTGCCGCTGCCAGTGCCTGCGGGTCTTCTGGCGGCACGACGAAGCCGTTCTCGCCATCGGTCAGCAGTTCCGGCACACCGGAGATGTTGGTGGAGAGGCAAGGGAGGCGCTGGCTGGATGCCTCGACCAGTACGTTTGGCAGGCCATCGCGGTCGCCATCGGCAGCCACGCGGCAGGCAAGCGCGAAGAGATCCGCCTGACGGTAATGCGCCAGCACGTCCTCCTGCGCCAGCGCACCTTTCCAAGTGACGCGGTCGGCGATACCGAGCGTATCGGCAAGGGCCTTCAGCTTCGCCAGCCCATCACCGCCGCCAATATGGGTAAAGCGCCAATGAAGGTCGGCGGGCAGCAGTGCCAGCGCCCTCAAAAGTACGTCATAACCCTTCTTCTCGACCGCGCGGCCGACACTGAGGAGGAAGGCGGGATCGGAGGCCTGCGAGCCGTCGCGGCCGGAATGCTCGCCCGCGAAGGGGCCGAAGCGGGCGAGATCGAGGCCGTGATAGCTGAGATGCACATGGTCGGGCATCGACGTCAGATCGCGCATATGCTCGTAACCGCTGCGGGTGCAGGTCACCGTCCAGCGCGCACGTCCGAGCTTTTCCGACAGCTCCCAGTCCGGCGAGGTCCAGATATCCTTGGCGTGTGCGGAGCAGGTCCAGGGAATGCCGGTCATGATGCTGGCATAGGCCGTCACCGAGGCCGGTGTATGGATGAAATGCGCGTGCAGCCATTCGCCGTTGTCTGGCCATTCATGCGCCAGCACCAGCGCCTGGCCGAAACGGCGAAAGCGGTTCGGCGTGATGTCCCGCTTCAGGTCGGCCCAGAACTGCTTCAGCAACGGTTTGAAGCCGGGCTTTTTGATGCCGGCGAAGAAAGCGCGCAGCACTCGCAGCGGCTCGTCGTGGAGGTATTCCGGGAGGTAGACGACCCGTGCCTTGATCTCGTCATGGACGGGATGGCGCTTCTTGTCCGTCGGTCTGCGCATCGAAATCAATGTCAGGTCGAAGCCGGCCCTCTCCAGGCCGAGCAGTTCCTGCGCGATGAAGGTCTCGGACAGGCGGGGGTAGCCCTTGAGGACCACCAGGATCTTTTTGCGCATCGATGGGTTCCGATGCTCTATTCGGCGACGACCGACAGGGGAGGATATTGCTCGCGGTCGTCGAACCATTCGCCGACGATGCGCGAAATATGCACCAGCCCTTCCAGCCGCATGTTCTCGCTGCTTGCGGACGGCGGCGCGCGGGTCGGCAGGCGCTTCAGCGCGGCGGCAAGCTGCTTCGGATCGGCGGACTCCTCCGGTAGCAGCATGTCGACGAGACCGAGCTCGCTTGCCCGCTGGGCGCGGATCAATTGCTCTTCCCTTGGTCTGGTGCGAGGGATGATCAGCGCCGGCTTGTCGAAGGAGAGGATTTCGCAATAGGTGTTGTAGCCGCCCATGGCGACCACGCCCTTGGCGCCGGCGATCAATTCCTCCATCTTGTTGTCGAACTCGATCACCTGAAGACAGGCAATCTTGCTTGCGCGCTTCAGAAGCTGAATGCGTTCCTTGGCCGGCATATAGGGGCCAAGCACGATCAGCGTCTTGTGTTGCAGCGTATGGTCCTGCTCAAAGGCGCTGACGACATCGTTGACGAGATCGGCGCCGTCGCCGCCGCCGCCGGTGGTGACGAGAAGATAGTCCTCATCGGGCACATGTTCCGATTTCGCGCCTTGCGTGGAGACGCTGCGCTGCAGGAAGCCGACGAACTCCATCTTCCGGCGCACGCCGGGCGGCACGTCGAGACCGATGAGAGGATCGTGGAAATCCGGCGGTCCGTAGACCCAGACGCGATCATAGAACTGATCGATCTTCTGTAGCACGCTATTCTTCTTCCATTCGGCTTCGAGCAGATGCGGGGCATCCATGACGTCGCGCATGCCAAGCACCAGTGTCGTGCCGCGCGCCTTCAGATATTGCAGGGTCTCCTCGACTTCGCCCTTCAGGCCCATCGGCTCCTTGTCGACGATGAAGATGTCCGGCTGGAAGGTCTCCGCCGTGTGACGGATGATCGACTGGCGCATCTTCAGCGTTTCCTGAAGATCGACATGGCTTGCCATCGACGTATATTCGCCGTCGCGCAGCTTGATGACGCTCGGCACCTTCACGAAATCGACGCGCGCTCGATAATCGAAAGCGCCGGCGATCGTCGCGCCGGAAATGATCAGGACCTTCAGTCCACGGTAGTTCTCGACAAGCGCATGCGCGATGGTCCGGCACCGTCTGAGGTGACCCAGACCGAAGGTGTCGTGACTATACATGAGGATTCGAGCATCTTCTAAGCGCCGCTTCATGGGCAAAACCTCAGGACTGAAAGTCATTTTCGCGGGTTCTCTGCAAACGACGTCCGTGGCCGCTCTTCGAATTGCAATCCATTTCGGGGCCACGCTTTCCGCTATTTGTAGGGATCGGCCGCGTCGCGCAAGCCGTCTCCTAAAAAGTTGAACGCCAGAATGACCAAAATCACCGGCACCATCGGGAAAAGGAGCCAGGGATAAAATGCAATGACGCTGGCGCCGCGAGCTTCGGTCAGGAGAATGCCCCAGCTGGTGATCGGCGGGCGAAGGCCGAGGCCCAGGAAGCTCAGCGCGGTTTCGCCGAGAATCATGCTGGGGATCGAAATCGTCGCCGTCGCGATCAGATGCGACATGAAACCGGGTACGAGATGCCGGCCGATGACGCGGGGCGAGCTCGCACCCATCAGCTGCGCAGCAAGAACATAGTCTTCTTCACGCAAAGACAAGAGCTTGGAGCGAACGGCTCGCGCGAGCCCCGTCCAGTCGAGAATGCCGAGAATGATGGTGATGCCGAAGTAGATGAGGATTGGGCTCCAGCTCACCGGCATGATCGCGGCGAGCGCCATCCATAGCGGCAGGCTTGGCAGCGATTGCAGCACTTCGATAACGCGCTGAACCAGAAGATCGAAGATGCCGCCATGATATCCGGCGAGGCCGCCGATGACGATCCCCAGCACGAAGCTGATGGCGATGCCGATCAATCCGATCGTCAGCGAGATGCGCGCGCCGTAGATGATCCGGGACAATACGTCGCGGCCCAGGCGGTCGGTGCCGAGCAGGTACATCTGCCCGCCAATGGCGGGGCAGACCAGATGGACATCCGAATCCACCAGCCCCCAGAAGCGGTAGGGGTCACCACGGCAGAAGAAACGGATCGGCTGAACATCCGTGGAGTTTTCGGTATAGACCCGCCGCAGCGTATCGAGATCGAGCGTCATCGTGCGGCCATAGACGAAGGGACCGACGAACTTGCCCTGATCGAAGAGGTGGATCGCCTGTGGCGGCGAGTGGATATATTCGACATTACGGGTATGCAGCCCGTAGGGCGCCAGAAATTCCGAAATCAGGATCGTGCCGTAGAGCAGGATCAGGAAGATGCCGGAGGCAAGCGCAAGCTTGTGCCGCTTGAACTTCCACCACATCAGCCGCTTCTGTGAGGCTTGGTAGTAACGCGCCTGACCAGCAGACATGGCTTCGAACTGATCCGGATCGAAGGCGGCGGTCGAGACGTAATGCTCCAATGGGGCGCCGGGGCGCGGCAGGGGTGCGGTCACTTTGTGCTCCTGCCTTGCAAGCGGATACGTGGATCGAGGAAGCCGAGCGCGATATCGGAGATCAGCACGCCGATGACGTTGAGGAAGGCGAGGAACATCAGGAACGAGCCGGCGAGGTACATGTCCTGGCTCTGCAACGCCTTGATCAGCATTGGCCCGGTTGTCTCCAGCGATAGTACGATGGCGGTGATTTCCGCGCCGGAAATGATCGACGGCAGGATGGAGCCGATGTCGGCAACGAAAAAGTTGAGCGCCATGCGCAGCGGATATTTCACCAGCGCCTTCAGGGGATGCAACCCCTTGGCACGAGCGGTTATGACATATTGCTTCTGCATTTCGTCGAGCAGATTGGCGCGGAGCCGGCGGATCATGCCGGCCGTTCCAGCCGTCCCGACGATGATGACTGGAATCCATAGATGCGACAGGATCGAGCGCGCCTTTTCCCAGCTCATCGGCTGTGACAGGTACTTCTGATCCATCAGGTGGCCGATCGAGACGCCGAACCAGACATTGGCGAAATACATCAGGATCAGCGCCAGCATGAAGTTCGGAATAGCGATGCCGAGCAGCCCCAGGAACGTCAGGCCGTAATCGCCCCAGCTATACTGATGGGTGGCGGAATAGATGCCGATGGGGAAGGCGATCAGCCAGGTCAGCAGGATCGTCGTCATCGAGACGAGGATCGTCAGCCACAGCCTGTCGCCGACGACTTCGGAAACCGGCAACTGATATTCGAAGGAATAGCCGAAATCGCCGTGCAGCATGCCCGCAGCCCAATAGACATATTGCAGGGCCATGGGTTTATCGAGCCCGTATTCGTGGCGAAGGGCCTCGATTTCCTGCAGGTTGGCGCTTTCGCCCTGGGCGCGAAGTTCGGCGATCTGGCTTTCGAAGAAATCGCCTGGTGGTAACTGGATGATGGTGAAGACCAGCATCGAGATGACGATCAGCGTCGGAACCATCACCGCAATGCGCCAGAGGATATATTTAAGCATGCGCCGGATCCTCCTTCAGCCAGAAGGTATCGGGCATGTAGACGCCGAGATAGCAGGTTGGATCGAAGCCGTAGAGCGCTTTCTCCGGCACGTTCTGCAGGCGCGAGGCATGCAGGATCGGCTGCATCGTGCCGTTGATCAGGCCGATGGAGAAGACCTGCTCGGAATAGATCGACAGCATCTGATGCCATATGGCGGCGCGCTCGAAGGAAGAGGCCGCCTTTCCCCATTCACCAAGAAGCCTGACCAGCTCCGCCGCCTCCGGCACATCAGGCGCGACGCCCTGTGTCTGGCGGGAAAGATAATACATGCCCCAAAGAGGCCATTGCATCTGATCGTCCATCGTTGGCGCGAGCTGGCCGGGATTCATGTCGGCAGTCGCCACTCCGTTGTCGAGGCCATACCAGATCGACATCATGATGCGGCCGCCCATGGCGCGGCTGCGGAAGATGTCGCGTTGCGAGACGCGGGTGAAGAGTGCGATGCCGACCTTACGCCAATGGTCGGTGATCAATTCGAGAACATCGGTGTCGAGCGTGCTTTCGCCTGGCGTCTCGACCGTAATTTCCGCGCGCCGGCCATCCGGCAGCAGGCGGATGCCGTCCTCGTCGCGCTTGTCGAGGCCAGCGGCATCGAGCAGCGCATTGGCCTGATCCGGATCATGGGAGATCCAGGCGGATGCATATTCCGGCTTGTAGAGCGGGCTATCCGGCAGCACCGTGTCGGCGCTTTCGGTGCCCAGACCGTAGAAGACCGCCATATTGATCTCGTGCCGGTCGATCGCCAGCGACAGCGCACGTCGCACGCGCACGTCGCGCAAGACCTCGCGCCAGACAGGATCGGCGCTGTTGAGGTTTGGCAGCAGAGCGACGCGTGAACCGCGCGTCGATTTCCAGAGATTGACCTTCACCGGATGGCGCTTCTCGGCATCCTTGAGGAGGGCATAATCGTTGAAGTCTATGCCGGTCGCTTGCAGGTCGCTTTCACCGGCATTGGCCTTGGCCGCGATGATCGCCGCCGAGCTGATATTCAGAACGAAACGGTCGACATAGGGCAGCTGCCGGCCATTTTCGTCGACGCGGTGGAAATAGGGGTTGCGCTCGAAAACGAATTGCTCCGCCGGCGGCGCGGTCGTATTGCGCCAGGGATCGAGCACGGGCAGCTTGGGGTTTTCCGGCCTGTAGGCGCGGCCCTTCTTGATGTGCATGTCCTGCCATTTACGCACACGGGATTCCTGCATCAGCGAGGCAAGCCGGATGCTGTCCTGATATTTCTTGTGGAATTGCTTCAGGTAGTGCGCCGGGCCGGAGATGACCAGCGGCTGCGGCGCGGCCAGGCTTGGCAGAAAATCCGGATTGGGCTCATCCCAGGAATAGCGCACCGTCAACTCGTCGAGCACCTCGAAACGTGGCAGGCTGCCATGCGGACGCAGCTCCAGCGCACCGCCGCCTGGCGTCAGTTCCTTGTTGAGAATGACGTCTTCCCACCAATAGCGGAAATCATCCGAGGTGAAGGGGTGGCCGTCCGACCACTTATGCCCCTTGCGTAGCTTGAAGGTGAAAACGCAATCATTGAGGGCGGAGTAGGATTCGAGAATATCAGGCTGCAGCGTCAAGGTTCGGTCGTAGCCGACAAGGCGGGCGTAACCGTAGATCGTCATGAAACGAATATCGTTCTGGCTGCCGATGATCGTGCGTACCGTGCCGCCATAAAGGCCGGGTGTGCGACCCAGCGACTTGACGTTGACGACGCGCGGAAATTTCGGCAGGCGCTTGACGAGCGGCGGCATCTGGCCGGAGCGGAGCCAATCCGCCAGATAATCCGGCTCGTTGTCGACTTCCGCGGCCATAGTGGGCAGTGGCAGGACGCTGGAGGCCATCAGGCCAAGGAAGGTTCGACGGGTTACCACGCGCGCAATTCCTGAACATCGGCGCCGCGGCGAGCGCGCACGAAATGACCGCCGCCAAGATCGGCATAGGCGAGGTCGCCGCCGTCTTCCTCCGCAAAATGCGGCCCCCAGCTCTGCTTGGCAGCCGGACCTTCGCTGTTCAGTGCCGAGAAATCAAGCGGCCGGTCGAGATCGGGGAAGGGGACGGCGGCAAGCAGCGAGCGGGTATAGGGATGGACCGGATCGCGAAGGATGATCTCGCGCGGAGCGATCTCGACGATGCGGCCGCGCGCCATGACGGCAATACGGTCCGCCATGTAGTCGACGACGGCGAGATTGTGCGAAATGAAGAGATAGGTGAGACCAAGTTCCCGCTGCAAATCCTTGAGAAGATTGAGGATCTGCGCCTGCACCGAGACATCGAGCGCTGAGACCGGCTCGTCTAGGATCAGCAGCTTCGGCCCGAGCGCCAAGGCACGGGCGATGCCGATACGCTGGCGCTGGCCGCCGGAAAAGCTGTGGGGATATCGGCTTAGATAGTGCTGGTCGAGCCCGATCGCCTGCATCAGCCCCTTGACCTTCTCCTTGCGCTCGGTGCTGTCGCCGTGCCGATGGATTTCCAGCGGCTCGCTCAGGATATTGCGGATCGTCATGCGTGGCGACAGGGAGGATACCGGATCCTGGAACACCATCTGGATCTTCGTGCGCAAATCCATGAGCGCGTCGCCCTTGACGGCTAGCACGTCGATCTTGCCGTCGCCGTCGTTGAAGCTGACCGAGCCGCTGTCGGCGCTGACGGCGCGCATCAGGATCTTGCTGACCGTTGTCTTACCGCAGCCGCTTTCACCGACAAGTCCCAGACATTCGCCACGCCGGATATCGAAACTGACGTCGTCGACCGCGCGGAATTTCGTCCCCTCCCGGCGGCCGAACAGTCCGCCTCCCTTGGAGGTGTAGGTCTTGACGAGATTGCTGACCGAGAGCAGCACCTCTGGCGCTGCCGTGCCACTGGTATTGGGCTTGGCGATTTTCTTCTTGCCCGAGAAGGTGCCGAGATTGACCGGCACGTCGCGCAGCGATTTCAACCGCTCGCCCGGCTTCATGTCGAAATGCGGCACCGCCGACATCAGCGCCTTCAGATAGCGATGCTGCGGCTGGCGGAAGATGGTCTCGACCGGCCCGGCTTCCATGATCTCGCCGTGATAGATGACCACGACTTCATCGGCCATGTTGGCGACGACGCCGAGATCATGGGTGATCAGCAGCATAGCCATGTTGAATTTCTGCTGCAGGCTGCGCAGCAGGCCGAGGATCTGTGCCTGGATTGTGACGTCGAGCGCCGTCGTCGGCTCGTCAGCGATCAGCAGCGCCGGATTGCAGATCAGCGCCATGGCGATCATTGCGCGCTGCCGCATACCACCCGACAGTTCGAACGGATACATGTCGAAGGTGCGATGCGGATTCTGAAAGCCGACGAGACTGAGCATCTCCTCGGTCTTTTCGCGTTGCTCGGCCCTGTCGAGGGCCGGATTGTGGATACGCAGCGCCTCGCTGATCTGATTGCCGACCGTGTGCAGCGGCGACAGCGAGGTCATCGGCTCCTGAAAAATATTGGCCATGCGAGCGCCGCGCATCTGGCGGATCGCGATGCCGTCACGCGGCAGTTGCAGAATATCGGTGGTCTGGCCGTCGAGCGGATCGGTAAACAGAATACGGCCGCTCGCCTGCGCAGGCGTTGGCAGGATGCCCATGATCGACTGGCTGATGATCGACTTGCCGGAGCCGGATTCGCCGACCAGCGCCGTCACCTTGCCGGGGAGGACCCGCAGGTTGGCGTTTTTCACCACGCGCAACTTGTCCCCGTAAATCGAGAACGAGACGTCGAGGTTCTCGATACGCAATAAATCAGTCCCTGACGTCATGCCTGTGTAGTCCCGATTGCACGACCTTATACGGCCCCATTCGGCACACTAACGTAGGCCATAACGGGTGTCCAGTTGGTCAAAGCAGGAGCTGAACAGTAAAAAAACTGTCATTTTTCCAATGATCTATCGGGAGATGCTTAACTAAGCATACCTTATTATCATTGAATGAATTTTTCGACTTGCGGGCGGTTCTCGAACTTCTTGGCGTCCCGATGCAGCAGAATGACCTGTTCAGCCTCCGATAGACCATCATTGGCCGCATCGTGAAAGACTTCCGTCAAACCGTTGAGCGCTGCGTTAGCCTTTGGATGCACGACCGTGAAGCGCTGCCGTACGCCACGCAGCCGCTCTTCGCCGAGCGTCACCCATTCGTTGTCGGTATAGCCGGAGAAAGCCTGGCTCGCGACCACTTCCGTCGAATATTTCTTGGTGAGCGACTGCAGCCGCTGCACCTCGTTGACGGCAGCGCCGAAAGCCGAGAAGGTCAGGCGGTCCTTCAGTCCGACATTGCCGAACATGACGTTGCCGACATGCAGCCCGATGCCGTAGCGAACTTCGCTCAGGCCGCGCGTCTGACGATCCTTGTTCAACGCCGTGACCCGGCTCTGGGCCTGGAAAACGGCCGATAGCGCCGCCTCGCAGGCGACCTTGGAGGGATCCTTGTGCCGGCCGCAGGGGTAGACGGCGAGAAAGCCATCGCCGAGGAAGCTCAGGATCTCGCCGCCATTGCGGTTGAACGGCGCGGCGATGGCGTCGAAGAACTCGTTCAGCGTATCGATATAGGCTTGGCGGCCTTCCTTCTCGGCATAAACGGTCGATTGGCGCATGTCGCCCATGACGAGGGCAGCGCGGATCGTCTCGCCATCGCCGCGGCGGACCTGGCCATTCAGTACGCGCTTGCCGGCATCGCCGCCAAGATAGGTGGTCAGCATATTGTTGGCGAGCTTGCCGAGGACCGCCATCTTGGCGGCCATCGCCAGGTGGTTCTGCATACGCATCAGCGCGCCGATCATTTCCTCGCTGAAGCCGCTGAGGCTGTCGGTCGACCAGGAGCCCATCATTCCCTGGGCCGAACCAGCATCGAAGGTTTGCACGAAGGCGATGTAGTCGGTGATCTTCTCTTCGCGCAAATCCTTGAAGACCGGGAATTCCAGCGGTCCGTCGACATCGATCCGGCGGCGCAGATGCAGGAGATTGTTGGAGAGCAGATAATAATAGGGGCTCTGCACGAAGCGTTCCGGCTTGTCGTCCATGTGCCGGTAGCCCTCGATCGTCAACCCGCCGGCCCGACGCCAGGTGAAGCCAAGCGCGTCATAGAGCGGATGCAGCATCGAAAAGGTCAGGTGCACGCGGGCGATAGGGAGGCCCGAAGCGGCCATGCGCTCACAGAAGCCGCGAACGATGGTCTCCAGGTCTTCGCCGGTCAGCGCCGCCTGGGTCAGCCACTCCGCGACCTTGTCGAGAAAAATATCGGAAACACTCGAATGAGCTGTCATCGTCCCACGGCCTATCCTTGCGATCAAAAGAGCTGTTCACCCGACAACGCGCCACCGACCATACAATGCGGGCGCGGCGGTAACGTCGTGTCCAAGCCTGGTGGCAGGGGTCGGGTGAACGAATCATGCGACATGCGACGGCACATTTCCCCCGAAATTCCGAATTGTGCCGACACCGTGAAAAGATTTCCCCGCGCCATTTGCGCGTCCCGGCGGACATATGGCGCATTGGAAAAGAGGGCCGGCAAGTCTGCCGACTCTCGTTTTGTTCTCTTTCAAATAAGGTTCTGATGTCGCTGAAACAATGGTTGAAAACGATAGGCCTCCAGAAAAATCCGCATGAGGCGAAAATCTTTATGACATGTTGGATGACGACAAGGTTGCGGTCTCGCTATCGCGCAGCTTCTCGCGCAATGCCATCGCCGCCTTCGCATAGCCGCCGCTGGCACCGTCGATGAAGTGCATATGATCGCGCATCAAGGGCGTCGGCACGAAGCAGGTCATGAGCGCGCTGTCTTGTCGGTGCAGGCCATACCGGCATACGCCTTCGGCCTCGGCTTCACGCAACCGCGCTTCGATGCGCGAAAGATGCGCAGCGTCGACATCGATGGTCATCTTCAGCCCATCGTCGAATTTGCGGAAATCGGAATTCGCAGCGAGGTCGCGCCGATAGATCTTGGCGTCGAAGGTCGCAGCGCGGATGCCGAATTTGTCGAGAATGTAGACGAGAACGATCTGGGCGGCGATGGCAAGCTTGCGCCGCCAGCGATTGGCCAGCGGTGCCGTGGCGCGTGCCTCGAATTCAGCGCCTTTGAAGGCAAGCGCCGGCGTCGGGCCTTCGACAGGGACGGGGTGGCCGTCGCGGTTCTGCTCCGCGGAAATGGCGATAATGTCGGTGACGAGGCGTCGAAATTCCGGACCGCTGCCTGCTTGATCGGGCACGGCGATGATCGAGACGATCTCGCCATTATGGGCCTTGATCGGGTTCCATCGGCAGGAAAGGCCGGTCAGATCCGGCCGCGTCTCGGGTGCCGCCGCCTCGACGGTAAAGCGCCCGGCCTTCATCTGCCTTTCCGCCCAGCTCGCGCCGCCGCCAGCAAACATGGCGTAGGACACGAAATCGCTCGGGCTGAAGCGGGCGACCCTTACATCCAGGCCCTCGGCGCGGACATCCGCCATGGGCACCAGCGCGGTGCGCAGGCTGAGCTGCAACTCCTCTGTTACCCAGGTCCGTACCGCCGAGAGCGCCTCCCGTACGCGCGTTTCGCCGGAAGACGGAATAGCCACAAGAGCGCCATCGCCGCCAAAGACGAAGGGATAATCGCCCTTGTCCAGCGCGTTGAGCACGGCGGAAATCACACTGGCGCCGGCCATATTGACGGATTTGTAGTGGCCGGAGGCGATCGCATTGGTCGAGCTGACGATATCGGCCACCGCCAACAGCCAGTCATCCGGAAGCGGCCGGTAATTGCCGCTGTCGGTGACGCCCTCGAAATGAGTGAAAACCGGCAATGCGCGAAAGAAATCGTCGTTCGGATCGGCCATGACACACCCCCTTGCACGCGCACCGCAACAATCTATCCCTATAGCAATCGCATCGAAAAACCAGCGGGCGGTCGACGCGGCGATATCTAGCATGTTACTCCGGCTGCGGGAGAGACACCACGATGCCAAGGACAAGACAGATACGATGAGCCGCCTGGATAGTTTCATCCGCCGCCTGAGCGCACAGCGCGACATCCTCAACGGTATTGCAGATGAGGTTAAGACACTAAACGGTCCTGTGTTGGAACTCGGGCTCGGCAATGGCCGCACCTTTGATCACCTGCGCGAGCTTTTTCCCGACCGCCGTATCGTTGCTTTTGACCGTGCCGCCAATGCTTACGGCCCCTCGATGCCGGAAGCCGGTAATCTCGTGCTCGGCGAGATCAGGGATACCGCGCGGGATTTCATCGGCATCGGCGCCTCGCTTGCCCATGCCGATATCGGCACCGGCTATGAGGAGAAGGACGCGGTGACGCTGACCTGGCTGCCTGAGATCATGGTGGGCGTGCTGGCCGCACGTGGCATTGCCGTCAGCGGTCTGTCCCTGGATCATCCTGATCTCGAGCCATTGCCTTTGCCGCCAGGCGTGAAGGCGGGACGCTATTTCATCTATCGGCGCCGATAGCCGTTGGAGCGTTTCAGCGCTTCATAGAAGCGCTGAAACGCTCCAATTTCTATGTTTTGACGCAATTCCGGCCGGAAACCGCTTCGCACTTTTCCTGGAGTTGCTCTAACGCAGGAACAGGACGTCGAACTGCTCGCCCCCGGTCGGCAGGTCGGCGACCTTCATCGGTACGGTGCGATCCTCGAAAAAAGCGAGGCATTCCGCATAGTAGCCGGTGAGATCGGCGATGAAGGCGGATGTCTGCTCCTTGCCGTAGAAGGCTGGCGTGAACTCCATGTAGAGCGGCACCTTGAGAGCCATCAGCGCCTGCATGGACCTGATGGCGACGGGCTCGTATCCCTCGATATCCATCCAGATCAGCCCGACATCAGCGGGCTCGACACCGGCCTCGCCGAGAATGTCGGCGACAGGCCGGACCGGCACGGAAATCTTCTCGTCACTCGGACTTTGGCGCAAGGCGCTGCTTTTGCCATGGTTCTTGTGGTTCAGGTAGAAATCGAGCTGCCCCTCGCGGTCGCCGGCGGCGCAGTTGACGGCGGTCACCTGATCCTGAAACCCGTTATCGGCGATATTGACGGACAGGAGCCGGAAATTGCGCGGGTCGGGCTCGACGGTGACGATGCGGCGATAGGCGCCGCTGAGCGCGAAGTAGCAGGTCTGCGTGCCGATATTGCCGCCAAGTTCGAGCAGCACCGTTCCCTTGCGCAGTAGGCCGCGCTCGCGCAGCACCGTCAGCAGCCGGTCGACATGATCGCGTTCGAAATGCCCTTTGCGGAACACCTTGCGGCCAATGTAGTCCGCCGGCGAAAAGCTCATGACATGATCGCCGCAATCCACCGTCATGGTCTGCACGCGCGGCCCGATGGCGCTGATCAGGATATCACGGCCGAGGCGGGTATCGAACAGGCGCGTAGCAAGGCGATCCCTGCTCTTGCGCAGGGTGCGCTTCCAGAATTTAGCGGTCAGAATCTTAGGGTCGAACATAGGGCGCCATCCCTACACGCCCGAACGGTCTATGCAAAGCGGGCACTCTCTTCCTTGCGAACGATATAGACGCGCAAAGGCTCGCCGCGGCCGCGAACGGCGATCTCGCGGCTTTCGATGCCGGCGATATCGACGCCGGAAAGGCCGGCCACTGGTTCGGAGAAGACCAGAGTGCGGTTGAATTCCTTGGCGACGCTTTCGAGACGGCTTGCAACGTTGACCGTATCGCCGATCGCCGTCACGTTCTTGACGCTGCCGTAGCCCATCGAGCCGACCACCGCCGAGCCGGTATGCAGGCCGATGGCGATTTCGAGTGGAGCTCTCAGGTCCTCCGCCAGTTCCGCGCTCAGCTTGTCGATTTCCCTAACTATCTCGGCGGCGGCCTTCAGCGCCTGCCGGTTGGCCTCCTTCGGCGTGGTGCGCAGGCCGAAAAGCGCCATCGCGCCGTCGCCGATGAACTTGTCCATCCGGCCGCCATTCTCCTCGACGATACGGCCGACGATGGCAAAGTAACGGTTGAGCAGGAAGACGATGTCGAAGGGCAGGCGTGCCTCGGTGAGCGCGGTGAAATGGCGCAGATCGCAGAAAAAGACGACGATCTCGCGCTCGCGCCCGGGACTTGCCGTCTGGCTGTAGACCGGAATGGCCGCCTCCGCCATCGGGGTCAGAAGCGGCACGACGCTGATGTTTCCCGTCGGGCGCACTTGGCAGGCAAGACGCACATCCGGCGTGGCACCGATCCGGTTCAGGGTCTTTTGCTCCAGCCCTTCAGGCGGCAGCAGATTGTCCGCGCCCTCGATGATCTGGACGCGGCAGGTGGAACATTGCCCCTTGCCGCCACAGACGGAATAATGCGGGATGCCGCCGAGACGGCTTGCTTCGAGTACGGTAAAGCCGCGTGGCGCATGCACGACTTCGCCGCCTGCATAGCGAATCGCCACCTGATGCTGCCGTTCGCGCAGCCTTCGATGGGTGCGGAAGGCGAAAAGACCGAGAATCGACATGCTGAAAGCGCCATAAAAGCCGGCTCGATAGGGCCACAGGGTACTGCGCGCCTGGCTGCCTGGCATGGAGCCGGCTTCGCCAAGGCTGCGCATGTCGCTGTAATAGCCGCCACGAAGGCCGCGCTCGTCCTCCTGCGCCGCCTCATGCGCTACCGTCTTCCCCATGGCGGCAAAACCGAGCAAAGCGAGAACCGGCAACGTGATGGCGAGGGACAGCATGACGGGCGCAATGGCCGTGTACCAGGCGCGATAGCGCAGCCAGAAATGGATGCCGATGCAGCCATGGATCCAGACGATCAGCAGGACGATCGACTGGCGCAGGCCGTTGAGCGGCGAAGAGACCCAGAGGCTGCGAACGATGGCCCGATAATTGTCTTGATAGCCGTAGATCTCGTGAACGATGCGCGTGGCGATGATGTGGTCGATCAACAGCAGGGGCACCATCAAGCCGGTAACGATCTGGAAGGCCTCACCGGCCGGCATGACCAGCGTACGGCGCTTGTAGAGCATGCGCAGCACAAGGAGGACATGAACGATCAATGCGCCGTAGAGAAGAACGGTGCCAACCGGGTTGCGCCAGACGGCGAGGAACCAATGCTGCGCGTGATCGGCCACACTGAGCGATATCAATCCGAGGGAATGATTGGCCAGATGCATGATCACGAAAATGAAGATGATCAAACCGGAGCCAAGCCGGAACTTTCGCACGAGACGATCGGATATGATGGGTTTTCTTGCCTCTGTGGTCATCAAATCCAATTTACATTGCCCGTTCACAAGGGAACGGAAAACAGTTATCGCCTAATCATCTAGCTGCAATGCCGCATGCTGTCGAGAATGCGGGTGTTGAAGCCAGCGCCTTAATCGTCACGCAACCCGTCGGAATTCGGGCGTTTCCCGTCACATTTCCGGGCCAAACCATCACTTAATCGTCAACTATTGGCCCGCGCCATGAAGATCGCTTTCTACGCTCCTTTGAAATCGCCCAACCATCCGGTGCCGTCTGGCGACCGGCTGATGGCGCGGCTGATCATCGCGGCCTTCGAGATGGCGGGACACAGGGTCGAGGTTGTCTCGGAACTGCGCAGTTTCACGCCGACGCCGGAGGCGGGGCCGCGCGCCGAAATCGCCCGGGAAGCGGAGACGGAAATCGACAGGCTGCTGGAGAAGTGGCGCGGCGATACTGCGCCCGATCTTTGGTTCACCTACCATCCCTATTACAAAACGCCCGATATGATTGGTCCCAAGGTCGCGGCGAGCCTTGACATTGCTTATGTCACCGCCGAGGCATCCTATGGCAGGCGGCATGATGATAATGGCTGGGGCGACAATCAGCGCCTGGTCGCCGGGGCCGTACGGCAGGCTGCCGTCAATCTGTGCTTTACCGAGCGCGACCGGATCGGTCTTGCCGATGCCATTCCCGAGGGGCGATACGAGCGCTTGCTGCCGTTCATCGACACCGCGCATTTCGGACCTCTGGCCAGCGTGCGCGTACCGCATCGGCTGATCACCGTTGCGATGTTGCGCCGTGGCGACAAATTCGACAGTTATGTGATGCTCGCCCAAGCGCTGGAGCTGATCCGGGAGCGGGACTGGACGCTGACCATTATCGGCGATGGACCGACGCGGGCGGAGGCTCGGGCGTTGTTTTCCAGTTTCGATAGTGGCCGGATTACCTGGCTCGGGGAACGCACGGCATCGGAGATCGTGGAAGAGTTGCGGGCAGGGGGCATCTATGTCTGGCCCGGCTGTGGCGAGGCCTATGGCCTTGCCTATCTCGAGGCGCAGGCGGCGGGCCTGCCGGTCGTGGCTCAGGCAACCGCCGGCGTGCCGGAAGTGGTGATGAACGGCGTAACGGGAATTCTGACGCCCGAAGGCGATCTGAAAGCCTATGCCGACGCGATCGCGCGGTTGCTGGGCAACGACGGGGAGCGGAGTGTGATGGCCCAGGCGGCATATCGCTTCGTTCACGAAGAGAGGTCCTTGAGCGCGGCCTCGAAACGACTTGAGATCATTCTGCGGAAACATCTGGGAGATCCCTATTATGAGCGATAGAGCCGAATGGCAGCCACTGCGCAATGAGTTGCAGCGTTGGGCCGAGGCCGGGCGAAAGGCGAAGCTATGGTTCCGCGACGATGATGCCATTGAGCCGACCGAGGCTCTCGACCAGTTGCTGGCACTCTCGGACAGCTACGGTGTGCCCATGGCTCTGGCGGTCATTCCCGGCCCAACCGGCGAGCCACTTGCAGAGCGTCTGGCACATCAGGAAGCGGTGACCGTCACGGTTCATGGCTGGACGCATCGCAACTATGCGCCGGATGAGGCAAAGAAGCAGGAGCTCGGCCCGCATCGTCCGCCGGCGATCGTGCTCGACGAACTCCGCCGGGGTTTCGATAAGCTCAGAGACCTCTATCCCCGGCAATTCGCGCCGATGCTGGTGCCGCCGTGGAACCGCATCGACAAGGCGCTGCTGCCGGAGCTTGCCCCCTTCGGCTATCGCGCCGTCTCCGTCTACGGATTGGCCAAACCGAGGTCGATCGCCTTGGTCAACACCCATGTCGACATCATGGACTGGCATGGCACGCGCGGCGGGCGGCCACATGGGGAGTTGGTGGAGGTTTTGGTCGGTGAGCTCAAGAACCGCTTCGGCGGCAATGACGAGCCGATCGGCATCCTGACGCATCACCTCGTCCATGATGCGCTCGCCTGGGATTTCATCGACACGCTATTTCAGGAAACCGCCGGTCATGCCGCCATCGACTGGCGTCCGGTCGGCGATTTCGTGGCTTAAAGCTCGAGTATCTGGCGGTCGAAAGCGGCAAAGGCGCCGGGGAAGCTTTCGCGCGCATCGCGCTGCATATCGTCCAGATCCTTATCCGTGCGCCATTGCGCATGGTGGAAAAGCGCAAGGCGCTTCGCACCCGCCTCTTTCGCCAATCTGACGCCTTCCTGCCAGGTGGAATGTCCGAAGCCCTGGTACTTCGGCATCTCCTCCTCGGTATAGGTCGTATCATAGATAGCGAGATCGGCCCCGGCCATCAGTGAAAGGGCGGCTTCGTCCATATGGCCGTCCACATGCTCGGTATCGTAGACCAGCGCGATGATCCGGCCTCCCCATTCGATGCGGTAGCCGACGCAGCCGCCCGGATGGTTGAGTTTGGCGGTGTGGATGACAATGCCCGGGTGCGGCTTCAGCGTATCGCCGGCCGCAAAATCACGGAAACCCATGGTGGCGCGACAGATATCCGGCTCCACCGGGAACCATGGCGGCCGCATGAACTGGCCGATCAGTTGCCGCGTCGTCGTTTTGCCTGCGAGATGGCCTGACCAGAGATCGACGCTGACGCCGGGATCGTAGATGGGCTTGAAGAAGGGCAGGCCGATCATGTGGTCGTAATGCGAGTGGGTGAAGAAGATATCGACCTCGCGCACGCCATCTTTGGCGAGCGATGCCGCCGCTTCTCGCGCTCCGGTTCCGGCGTCAAAAATAATGCGCCTGCCGTCATGCCGTAACTCGATGCAGGACGTATTCCCGCCGTAACGCTCGAATTCCGGTCCCGATACGGGAATACTTCCCCGTACACCCCAGAATCTAAGCTCGAAACTATCGTTTTTCATAGAAGTTTTGACACCATTCCCCTTTCCGTCAACGTAAGCACACTTTTCCTACCGTGCGAAGCCAGCAATTTTCACAAAAGTCACGCTCCTGTGAAAACAAAATCCTGTCGTTTCATCAACGAAAGTGCTCGGCTGACGCTCAACAACAGATCGCACTGATCTAATATAGGTACGCGATGGCGAAATAGATAATCTTTCGAGAGCCAAGTATGCCTCGAAGAAAAGGGCATCAGGTGCCTGTAAAAACGATCACAGGGTCGCGGCCGATCGTGCTGCCTGTTCGTAATAGCCCGACAACGTCCTCAGATGCGACGCGATCCCGGAAAGATCGTCCTGCGACAGGCCGGAGACCTTGGTCGCCTCCACCAGCAGCCGCTCGCGGATCTCGGAATAGCGCGTCAGCGCCTCAAGGCCCTTGTCGGTCACCTGGATCTGCTTTTCCTTGCCGCTCTTGCCGGTCTTGACGAGACCGGCTGCCTCCAGCTTTTTCACGGCGTAGTTGGCGACATGCGTGTCTTCAATGTCGAGCACGAGGCAGAGATCGGAGAGCGTCTTCGGCCGGTCCCTGTGTCGGACGGAATGAATGATCAGAATCTCGATCGGCGAGAGGCCGGGCACGCCGGCTGCCGCCATGCAGCGCACCATCCAGCGATTGAACGCGTGCGAAAACAGGATCGATCCGTATTCGAGCTCGGAGAGGGCCGGAGAGGTGCCGACCGCCAGATGGGCGGACGACACGATCAGATCACGCGGAGATTTTGGTTCTTTCGACTTGTCCAAAGAGCGCTCCTATAGGTCTTTCTTGCCGTAGCCGCCGCCGGTCGGCGTGACCACGGTGAAGGCTTCGCCTGTCTCCAACACCGTATGGGCGGAGCCGATCAGTTCCTCGGTCGTGCCGTCATTGCGCCGGACATAGTTGCGCCCGGTCTGACCCGGTTCGCCGCCCATGACGCCGAAGGGTGCGACGCGGCGATGGCCGGAGAGCACCGCAAATTCGAGCTTCTCTCGAGTGCGGATGGTGCGTTGCGTGCCGTTGCCGGCATTCCACTGTCCGCGACCGCCGGAATTCGGTCGGATATGGAAATCTTCAAGCACCACGGGAAAGCGGGTTTCGAGGATTTCCGGGTCGGTCAGGCGCGAATTGGTCATGTGGGTGTGAACCGCATCGGCGCCGCTAAAGCCGGGGCCGGCGGGAGCGCCGGAGCAGATGGTTTCGTAATATTGATAGGCGTCATTGCCGAAGGTGAGGTTGTTCATTGTCCCCTGGGCGGCAGCGAGCGTGCCGACCGCGCCGAACAGGCAGTTGGTGACCGCCTGGCTTACCTCGACATTGCCGGCAACGACGGCGGCCGGATACTTCGGTGTCAGCATCGTGCCTTCGGGAATGATGATGCGGACAGGTCGCAGGCAGCCGGCATTCATCGGGATATCGGCCTCGACCAGAACGCGGAAGACATAGAGCACGGCGGCGCGGGTCACCGGCTGTGGAGCATTGAAATTGTCAGCGCGCTGCTCGGACGTGCCTGTGAAATCCACCGTCGCCTCGCGCTTGTCCCTGTCGATCGAAATCTTCACGACGATCTTGCAGCCCTGATCCATCTCATAGCTGAATTCGCCATCGGGCAGCCGGTCGAGGACGCGGCGCACGCTTTCGGCGGCATTGTCCTGGACATGGCCCATATAGGCATCGACCACGTCTTCGCCGAAGTGGATGATCATCTTCTTCAGCTCGGCCACGCCCTTTTCATTGGCGGCGACCTGTGCCTTCAGGTCGTTGACGTTCTGCGCCAGCTGCCGCACGGGATAACGCGCGCTAAGCAAGAGCGCCGACAGTTCCGCCTCGCGGAAGCGACCGCGATCGAGCAGCTTGAAATTGTCGATATAGACGCCTTCCTCCTCGATATGGGTGGCGAGCGGCGACATCGAGCCGGGCGAGATGCCGCCGATATCGGCGTGATGGCCACGGCTGGCGACCCAGAAGCGGATCTCCTTGCCGGCATCGTCGAAGACCGGCGTGCAGACGGTGAGGTCGGGCAGGTGCGTGCCGCCATTGTAGGGGGCGTTGATCAGGAAGACGTCGCCTGGGTGAATGACGGGGTTCTCGCGAATGGCGGTCGCGACCGAGGCATCCATCGAGCCGAGATGCACCGGCATATGCGGCGCATTGGCAACGAGATTGCCCTCGGCGTCGAAGGCCGCGCATGAGAAGTCCAGCCGCTCCTTGATATTGACCGAATAGGCGGTGTTCTGCAGCGTCACGCCCATCTGCTCGGCGATAGACATGAAGAGATTGTTGAAAATCTCCAGCATCACGGGGTCGGCCTTGGTGCCGATGGCGGTACGCTGCGGCAATGCCTTGATGCGGGTGAGGACGACGTGATCCTTCGCCGTCAGCTTTGCCTGCCAGTCGTCCTCGATGACGATGGTCTGGTTCGGCTCGATGATGATGGCTGGTCCTGTTACCGTCTGGCCGGGCAGGATCGCCTCGCGCAGCACGACGGCTGCGTCATGGCTTTCGCCCTGGGAGTGGAAGGACGTACGGCGGGCCGCATTGGCTTCGCCCTTGCCGGCCTCTTTCCGCTCGAGATCGATTTCGGCGGCCGCGCCCCCGATGGTCTCGACCTCGATAGCCTCGACCACCAGCGGCTTGTCTTCGGCGACGAAGCCGAAGCGGCGCTTGTGCAGCACTTCGAATTCGTCGCGCAGCCGTGCCGGATTGTCGAGTTCGGGGAAGGTCACCTCGACCGCCAGCATCGTGTCCGTGCCGGCATAGCGGATATGGGCGCGCTGGACGGTGCGGATATCGTCCGCGGCCACGCCCTGCGTTTCGAGCTCCGGCAGGCATTCACTCTGCAGCTCCTTGCCCAGCGCGGCGATGGCTGCCGGCGCATCAGCGTCGAGCGGCACGCCGAGCGCTTTCTGGCGTGTGGCGCGGATATCGGCAAGGCCCATGCCATAGGCCGAAAGCAGGCCGGACATTGGATGCAGGAGAATGCTCTTCATGCCGAGCGCATCGGCGACCAGGCAGGCATGCTGCCCGCCAGCACCGCCGAAGCAGTTGAGAGCATAGCGCGTCACGTCATAACCGCGCTGCACGGAAATCTTCTTGATTGCCTCGACCATGTTGGCGACGGCGATGCGGATGAAACCATCCGCCACTTCTTCCGGGCTGCGTCCATCGCCGATCTTGGCTGCGAGGTCGGCAAACTTGCCGCGCACCGCCTCGACATCCAGCGGCTGGTCCTGGTTCGGTCCGAAAATTGCCGGAAAGAATTCCGGCAGCAGCTTGCCGGTCATGACATTGGCGTCGGTGACCGCGAGCGGGCCGCCATTGCGGTAACAGGCGGGACCGGGAAAGGCGCCGGCGGAATCCGGGCCGACGCGGAAACGGTCGCCATCGAAATGCAGGATCGAGCCGCCGCCGGCCGCCACCGTATGGATCAGCATCATCGGCGCGCGGACGCGGACACCGGCGACTTCCGTCTCGAAGGCGCGCTCGTATTCGCCGTCGAAATGCGCCACATCCGTCGATGTCCCACCCATGTCGAAGCCGATGACATTGGCGAAACCGGCCTGCTCGCCGGTCTTGGCGAGGCCAACCACGCCGCCGGCCGGGCCGGAGAGAATGGCATCCTTGCCCTGGAACATATCGGCGGCCGTTAGCCCGCCCGACGACATCATGAACATGACGCGCGCGCCGGTGCGGGCGACATCGAGTTCGTCCGAGACCTGCCGGATATAGCGGCCGAGCACGGGCGAGAGATAGGCGTTCACCACCGTCGTGTCGCCACGGCCGACCAGCTTGATCAGCGGCGAAACCTCGTGGCTGACGGAGACCTGTTCGAAGCCGATATTCCGAGCGATCCTGGCAACCGCCGCCTCATGCGCGGGGAACTTATAGGCGTGCATGAAGACGATGGCGATGGCGCGATAGCCCTTGGCGCGTAGGTCCCGCAAGGCCGCTTCCGCCGCCTGCTCGTCGAGAGCCTGTTCCACCGTGCCGTCGGCCAGCACGCGCTCATCAAGCTCCACGACGTCGTCATAAAGCGCTTCCGGCTTGATGATCTCGGTCGCGAAGATCTTCTTCCGCTCCTGATACCCGATGCGCAACGCATCGCGGAAACCCTTGGTGGTTACCAGCGCCAGCCGCTCGCCTTTGCGCTCCAGAAGCGCATTGGTGGCGACCGTCGTGCCCATCCGCACTTCGCCGATCAGGCCGGCCGGGATCGGCTCGCCATTCGCTAGGCCAAGATGCAGGCGAATGCCATAGACGGCAGCATCGCGATAGGCCTCGGGATTTTCCGACAAAACCTTGCGGGCATGCAGTTCTCCCGAGGGATCACGTCCCACGACATCGGTGAAAGTGCCGCCACGATCGATCCAGAAATCCCAATGACCCGCTACGCTGCCTGACAAGACTGCCTCCATCAAAATAGCCGAAATGCTCACTGATGAAATATCGATAAATCGTCGATGTTTTATCGTCAAGTGCGAATCGGAACGGGTCCCGGCAGGGGTAAAATGCGCCGCTTGGCGCCAAATCTGGATTCATGATTTCTGCACGCGCAGCGGAGATGATATCTGTGTTACGCTGCGCCGATGAGAACCAGAGTTGAGAAGATGCGAGCATCCGCACATAATCCGATCCTGCATTCTCAACATCGAATTCTTAGCCAGATCATCGTCAAGACAATCCAGAAATGACCGCTTCACCTCCCTTTCTCGACTTTCCCGATCGCTTCGCTGATGGCCGCATAGCCCGTGTTGTCATCTTCGGAGCTGGTCACGGCAGCACCTATGCCGGCAAGGACAGCGGCGGCCATGCCTTGGCCGCCGACGCCATTCGTGCTGCGAGCCAGGACGATGCGGCGCTTGTCGAGCACTGGGATTTCGATCTCGGCGGCCCGCTGTTCGACGGCAAGCCAGCCTGCTGCATCGACGCCGGTGATATCGAGACCATCATGCATGACAATGCCGGTAACCGGACCAGGATTGAGGCGAAGACACGCGAGATCCTGACATTGCCGGCGGTGCCGATCCTGCTCGGCGGCGACTGTTCCGTGACCATTCCCTTCGTCGCCGGGTTTGTGGATCACGGGCCGGTCTGGATCCTGCAAATCGACGCCCACATCGACTGGCGCGACGAGGTGCATGGCGAACGCTACGGTTATTCGAGCCCGATGCGCCGTGCAAGCGAGATGCCGCATGTCGCCGGCATCGTGCAGGTCGGCCTCCGTAGCGTCGGCAGCGCGCGTCTGACCGACATCGAAGCGGCGCAGCACTATGGCAGCCGTTTCGTGACCGCTCGTGAAGTTCACTCGCAAGGTGTCGAAGCTGCACTCCGGCATATTCCTGAGGGAGCGCGGGTCGTCGTCAGCCTCGACTGTGATAGCCTCGATCCCGGTATCATGCCGGGCGTGGCGGCACGGACACCCGGCGGTCTCAGCTATACACAGGTGATCGACCTGATCGCCGGCCTCGGCAGACGAGCCAAAATCGCGGGATTCGACCTTGTCGAGCTCTATCCTCCCGCCGACATTGACGGGCTGTCGGCTCTGACCGCCGCGCGCCTTCTCGTCAATGTGATTGGCACCGTCGTCCGGCAGGTTTAAGCCCGGCTTCCTCTTGTAAGCATGATAGCTCGGCAAAGTTCTATCCGCCGCCGGGAGGATACTCCCATGCATCCGGTGTCTGCGAAATCGCCTAGTGCAGACCACCGACGCCGAGCAGGCGTTCGACTGTCTCGTGATCCTCAGAAAGCGCACGCGGCGTTCCCTGCCAGGCGAGCCGCCCGCGTTCGAGGATGATCACCTGATCGGCGAAATCCAGTGCACTCTGGATGCGCTGTTCGACCAGCAGGATGGTCATGTCGCCGGTCTTGGCGAGATTGGTGAAGGCTGCCATCAGCTCCTCGCAGATGACGGGGGCGAGACCCTCCAGCGGTTCATCAAGCAGAAGCACCGAGGGGCGGCCGAGAATGGTGCGGGCGGTCGACAGCATCTGCTGTTCGCCGCCGGAAAGCTGGTTGCCCAGGTTCTTGCGGCGCTCCTTGAGACGCGGAAACATGTCGTAGGCCTCCTGCAGCGCGGCCTTTGGGCGGCCCTTCAAGCCGACGGAGAGATTTTCCTCCACTGTCAGCGTCGGAAAAACATCGCGGGTCTGCGGCACGTAACCAAGACCCTGATGCGCTCGCCGGACGCTCGGCAGGCCGGTGACGTCGGTAGACCCCAGGCGAATGCTGCCGTCATAGCGGCGCGTCTGGCCGGCAAGTGTGGCGAGCAGCGTCGTCTTGCCCATACCGTTGCGACCGAGCACGGCGAGCCTCGCGCCGGCGGGAACGGAAAAAGACACGCCTTCCAGCACCCGCGTTGGACCATAACCGGCCGAGAGATTTTCCACTTCAAGCGGCGTGGCCGGCATTGGCGTAGCTCCCCAGATAGGCCTCGCGCACCCGCGCATCCTTGGTGACGTCGGCGGGCGAGCCGTCGAAGATGATGGTGCCGGCGGCGAGCACGACGACGCGCTTGGCAAAGCGGAAGACCAGATCCATGTCGTGCTCGATCATCAGAACGGCAAGGTCGCTGGGCAGATCGGCCAGCGCCTGCTCGATGCGGCCGGTATCGCTCTGCGGCACGCCGGCGGCGGGCTCGTCGAGCAACAGTACCTTCGGCTTTAGCGCCATGGCGACGGCAATTTCCAGCAATCTCTGCTGTCCGTAGGCGATTTCACTGACCCTGCGATGCATCAGATCGGCAAGGCCGAGTGTATCAAGCAGATCCCCGGTTTCGGTCATGACATCGCGCATGGCGAGGAAGTTGCCGAACATACGCCCGGAGCGGCCGGAGCGCCGCAGGACGGCAAGCGCCACATGCTCGGCCGGCGTCATGTCCTGGAAAAGCCGGGTGACCTGGAAAGAGCGCACCAACCCGCGCCGGACGCGGCCGATCGCATCGATTTTGGTCACTCTCTCGCCGCCAAGACTGACCTCGCCGGCATCCGGCCGCAGATTGCCGGTGACAAGATTGACGAAGCTGGTCTTGCCAGCGCCGTTCGGCCCGATCAGCGCCACGCGATCGCCCGGCGCCATCGACAGGCTGACATCATTGGTTACCGTTAGCCCGCCAAAGGCTTTCTTCAGATGATTGACCTCGAAGACTGCGCTCATGAACGGGCCTCCCGGCGGCGCGCGAGATAGGCCGCGGCGGTACCATAGATGCCCTTCGGCGCGAACAGCACCACGAGGATCAGCAACAGGCCGACGATGGTCAGCCAGTGGAAGGGATTGGCGGCGGAGACATAGTCTTCGAACAGCATGAAGACCAGGGTGCCGGCGAGGGCGCCGAACAGCGAGCCGGTGCCCCCGAGCACGAGCATGACCAGGGCCTCGGCCGATTGTGTGAAGGAGAGGCTGTCGAGCCCCACCACCTGGGTCGAGATCGCGTTCAGCGCGCCGCCGACGCCGGCAACGGCACCTGAGATCCCGTACATCTTGATCAGCGTGACCTTGGGCGAGACACCCATGGCGCGGATGCGCAGGGGATCCTGTCTTATGCCGCGACAGAGCATGCCGAAGGGCGAACGCACCAGAAAACGCAGCAGGATCAGGACGATCAGCAGCAGCGCTACGCCGTAGAGATAGGCCGTATGCCCATAGAGATCGAATTCGAACAGGCCGAACAGCGGATCGGTGGAAATGCCGGAGAGCCCGTCGCTGCCGCCCGTCCAGCTCGATGCCTTGTTGGCGAATTCGTGGAAGAGGTAAATCAGCGCGATCGACAGCACCAGTTGCGGCAGGCCGTGGGCTCTCAGAATGACGATGCCGCAGATCAGCCCCGCGACTGCGCCGGCAACGATGCCGACCAGTGTCATCAGCAGGGGATCGTTGATGCCATAATGCGCCGAGGTGATGCCGGCGGCATAGGCGCCGGCGCCGAACAGGGCCGCATGGCCAAGCGTCGCCACGCCGCAATAGCCAGTGACCAGATCGAGCGACAGGACAAGCAGGGCAATGGCGATCAATCGCGTCAGGAGCGCGAGATTGTCCGGAAACAGCAGATAGCCAGTCGCCGCCAGAACGAGGATGACGGCGGTGGCAATGCCATCGCGTTTGAGCGCGAGACGGTTGCTCATCGCGGCGATGGTTTCTCGATCTATGGTCAACGCCATATTACTTTGCCCTTCCGGCTAGACCGCGCGGGAAGACGCAGACGATGGCGATCACGGCGAGATAGAAGAAGAACTCGCCATATTCCGGCATCAGATAGCGGCCGGTGGTATCGATGCCGCCAAGGATGAGGCAGGCAAGCAGCGCGCCCCCGATCGAACCGGCGCCGCCGACCGAGACGACGACAAGGAAGGTCACCATATAGCGCAGGGCATAATAGGGCTCGACCGGCAGCAATTCGGCGCCGACGACGCCACCGAAGGCGGCAAGCCCAACGGCAACGGCAAAGCTGACGGCATAGACGATCTCGGTACGTACGCCGAGGGCCGCCGCCATAGAGGCGTTGTCGACGGAAGCGCGAAGCTTCACCCCGAACGAGGTCTTCTCGATGGTAAACCATAGCGCCAGGGCGACGACGAGGCCGCAGACGATTGCGAAGATGCGATGTGTGCCGATGGTACGAAAGCCGAGATCGACGGAGCCTTGTAGCTCGCTTGGCAACGGAATGGTCTTCAGCGTCGGCCCGAAGACATAGTTGGCGATGCCGATGATGCAGAAAGTGATGCCGATCGTCATCAGCACCTGCGTCAGCTCTGGCGCGCCATAGATGCGGCGATAGAGCAGCCGCTCGATCGGGATGGAGATGATCACCGTACCGACGACGGCAAGCAGAACCGCGGCGGCATAACCCAGGCCGAGATCCCGCGCCGCATAGGAGGCGATATAGCCGCCGATCATGGCAAAGGCACCATGCGCGAGATTGACGACACGCATCAGCCCCATGGTGACGGAGAGGCCAATGGAAATCACGAACAGCACCATGCCGTAGGCGAGGGCATCGACTGCAATGCTGAACACGGTTTGCATGGGTCGGGCTGGTCCGTTTGCTCTCTGCTCTTATCTTAATCCTTCGCCGCTGGACCGGACGCAAGCCGCCCGTTTCCTAGCCACGTCGAAGGGCGGAGAAAGAGCGAACCTATTTCACCGCCGCCAGCCCGGGATCGCCCTGCTTTTCGAAGGTCTGGATTTCCTTGTTGTAGTAGGTACCGTCGGCGGCCTTGGCGACTTCGCGCAGATAGATGTTCTGGGTGATGTGCCGGCTTTCCGGATCGATGGTCACCGGGCCGCGCGGGCTGACCCAGGAGAGACCCTTCACCGCGTCGATGGCCTTCTGGGCATCCTGCTTGCCGCCGGTCGCCTCGATCATCTTGTAGATGACATGCATGCCATCGAAGGCGCCGACCGCCGGGAATGTGAGTTCGGCCGGATTGCCGATCGCCTTGTCGGCAGCGGCGACGAAGGCCTTGTTTTCCGGGGAGTCATGAGAAATCGCATAGTGGAAGGTCGTCTGCATGCCGAGTGCTGCGTCGCCAAGCGCCGGTAGATCGGACTCCTGCGTCAGGTCGCCGGGCGAAAACAGCTTGATGCCGGCGCCCTTCAGGCCGTTTTCATTGTAAGCCTTGACGAAGCCGAGCGTGGTCGGGCCGGAAGGCAGGAAGGCGAAGACGCCTTGCGCGCCGGAATCCTTGATGCGCTGCATGATCGGGCTGAAATCATTGGTCGATAGCGGCATGCGTACCGCTTCGACCACTTGGCCGCCGACCTTCTCAAAACCGGCCTTGAAGGCATTTTCTGCATCGACGCCGGGACCGTAGTCGCTGACGACGGAGATGACCTTGTTGACGCCGCCGTCATGCGCGACCTTGGCGATCGGTGTCGATGTCTGCCAGGTCGTGAACGAGGTTCGCACCACCAGTGGGCTCTTGGTGACGATCGCCGATGTCGCGGCGTTGAAGATCACCATCGGCACATTGGCCTGCTTGAGGATCGGCGTCACGGCCATGGCGTCCGGGGTGAAATAGAAGCCGGCGAGATACTGCACATGCTCCTTGACCACCAGTTCCTGCGCCGAAGACTTCGACTGCGCCGGGTCCGCCTGCGGCACGTCGCGGTAGATTACCTCGACCTCGTCGTTGCCGACCTTGCTGCCATGCATGGCCATATAGGCATCGATGCCGGCCTTGAAATTCTTGCCCTGCAGGGCGAATGGCCCCGAAAACGGCCCGATGACGCCGATCTTGATCGTGTCGGCATAGGCGGTACCGCTGATGGCGACAGCCGCGATCGCGGCCAGAATAATCCGTTTCATAATTTCTCCTCCCCTACCGGCCTGCTCCCCGGGCCAGTTTGCTTTTACGCAAATTTGCTGCGGTCAATCTGGCATACGAAATAGTGATGTAAAATGAAATAAACGCTCGCATCGATAATGCCAGGGTTATGTTTGTTTCTTGAATTTCAGCTCAAGAATTTATTCCCAGCCGCCTCACGTTCCCAATTAATTCCCGCGCCGATCGCAGCGACGCTGCTGTTGCCATCACTATCTGCGGCAACAGCAGCCACTCGAGTGTCCAAGCAGCACCTGAGCGTTCCTGCTCATGCACCATGGATTGATGGATGCCGGAGAGCTGGACGGCGTTGAAGCGGGCAAGCGTGACCAGGGTCTCGGCTGCGACCGGGTTCTGCTTGTGCGGCATGGCCGAGGAGCCGCCGCCGCCGGCAAGCTCGATTTCCTCGCCGGTCTGCGCGAGAAGGGCGATGTCCTGGCCGATCTTGCCGAGGCTGCCTGAAATCAGCGAGAGCAGGCCGGCGAACTCGGCAATGCCTCCCCGTTGGCTCTGCCATTGCGGCGCGTCGGTGAGATCGAGTTCCCGCGCCAGCGCCGCCCTGATATCGGCGGCTTTCAGTCCAAGCTTTTCCAGCGTGCCGACCGCGCCGCCGAACTGGAGAGGGAAGGTCTCCTGCGTCAGCCGGTCCCGATACTTGTCGAGCGGATCGCGCCAGGCGCGCAACCGGTCGGAAACCGTCATCGGAATGGCGGCCTGCATGCGGGTGCGGCCCATAAATTGGTTTTTGCCGAATTGCTTGTCGAGTTTTTCGAGTCCAGCGGTGACCGCGAAAAGACGGCCGGTGAACAGGAAGGAGACCGCCTTCAGACGGATCATTAGGCTGGTATCGATGACATCCTGGCTGGTGGCGCCGAAATGCACATGCTGTGCAGCATCGCCGCCAACCGCCTTGCGCAGCTGCTTGACGAGATCGGGAATGACGACCCCGTCGGTGGCCGTCGCCGATTTCAGGCTGGCGATGTCGGGCTGGAAGGTGCCGCAGACCTCCGCGATCCGTTGCGCCGCCTCTTGCGGAATGACGCCATGCCGCGCCTCGGCCTTGGCGAGTGCTGCCTCGAAAGCCAGCATGGCGCGGATATCGGCTTCCACCGAGAAATAAGCGGAAATCTCCTCATCACCGAGGAGGCCGGAGAGAAACGGATGGTCGAAGGCGGAAATGCTCATGGTCTATATATCGAGGAAAACTGTTTCCTTGTCGCCCTGCAAATGCACATCCAACGTATAGACCGACCCTTCCTGGCTGGCGATCAGGGTGGCGACACGCTGGCGATGCTCGATGCGGGCAAGCAACGGATCCTCCGCATTGGCAGCGGCTTCATCCGGAAAATACAGGCGCGTATGCAGGCCGATATTAATGCCGCGCGCCACGATCCAGAGAGTGATATGCGGCGCCATCTTGCGCCCGTCCTTATAGGGAGCGCGGCCGGGCTTGATTGTCTCAAACGAGAAGACGCCGTCTTCGGCGCTGGTCGGGCAGCGGCCCCAGCCGGTAAAATTCGGATCGGCCGTGCCGCGCATTTCCGAAGGGCTGTTGTAGAGCCCGGCGCTGTCGGCCTGCCAGATCTCGACGACAGCATCCTTCACCAGCGTATCGGCGCCGTCGAAAATCCGGCCCTTGACCGTGATGCGTTGCCCCAGCGTCTTGTCGTTGACCATGGATGTGCCGAGGTCGACGTCATAGACGCCGCCAATATCGCAGAAGTTCGGTGTCAGGCCGATATGCACATAGGGGCCGGCCGTCTGCGACGGGGTTTCCTTGAGGTAGACGAGTTCCTGTACCATCAGTTGCCCTCCAGCCGGTTTTCGAACAGCGTCGAGCGGCGGCCGCGCAGTATGATATCGAATTTATAAGCGCGCGCATCCATCGGGATCGTATTGCCCCAGTCGAGCGGCGCGATCAGTTGTTCGATCGCTTTTTTGTCGGGGATCGTGCCGACGATCGGACATTTCCAGATCATCGGATCGCCCTCGAAATACATCTGCGTGATCAGCCGTTGCGCAAAGCCGTGGCCGAAGACGGAGAAATGAATATGCGCCGGCCGCCAGTCGTTGACGCCGTTCGGCCAGGGATAGGCACCGGGCCGGACCGTGCGGAAGGCATAGTGGCCGTCCTCGTCGGTGATGGCGCGGCCGCAACCGCCGAAATTCGGATCGAGGGCGGCGAGATAGGTCTCTTTCTTGTGGCGATAGCGCCCGCCGGCATTGGCCTGCCAGAATTCGAGCAGAGCGCCCGGAACCGGCCGGTTGCGTTCGTCAAGCACGCGGCCATGCACGATAATACGCTCGCCGATGGCGCTTTCGCCGGGCTTGGCGAAATTATGGATCAGGTCGTTGTCGTGCTCGCCGAGAATGGAATGCCCGAAGACCGGGCCGGTGATTTCGGAGATCGTGCCGTCCAGCGACAGGAGTGCCCGCTGTGGCGAGCGCAGCACCGAGGTCTTGTAGCCCGGCGTCAGGGCCGGCGCGTGCCAGGCGCGGTCGCGGGCGAAAAAGGCGCCCGTTTCGGGCCTGCTATTGCTTTTGTCAGACATTGTTGCCTCGCTTCAAGCCGCCTTCTCGGCGTCCATCTGTTCGAAAACCTGCTTGGCGATCTTGATCGCGTGATTGGCCGCCGGCACGCCGGCATAGATTGCGACATGCAGCAGCGCTTCACGGACATCGTCGCGTGTCGCGCCGGTATTGATCGTTGCGCGGACATGCATCGCCACTTCGTCATCCTGGCCGAGCGCTGCCAGAAGCGCGATCGTGACGATCGAGCGCTCACGCTTGCTGAGCGTCGGGCGTGACCAGACATGGCCCCACGCCGCTTCGGTGATCAGCTCCTGGAAAGGCTGGTCGAACTCCGTCGATGCTGACTGGGCACGGTCGACATGGCTGTCGCCGAGAACGGCGCGTCGCGTCGCCATGCCCTGGCGATAGCGCTCGGACGGGGCGTTAGGTTCATTCATGGGGCTTTTCTCCATGCAAGGCGAAATCGATAAAAGCGCGAATGACGGCGGTCAACGCCTCGGGTTGTTCGACACAGGGAATATGCCCCGCATCCTTGATCACTTCATAACGCGCGTTCGGAATGAGCTTGGCGGTCGACAACACCAGTTCCGGCGGTGTCGAGCCGTCCTGATCGCCAACGATGCAGATGGTCGGCACCGCGATCTTCTTCGCTGCCTCGGTAAAATCGGCATCGCGCAGTGCGGCGCAGGTTGCTGCGTAGCCAGCCACCGGCTGACGGGTCAGCATGTTGGAATAGCCGGCGAAGGCCGTGTTTTCCGGGCGGCGGAAAGCCGGCGTGAACCAGCGCTCCATGACGGCGTCGACGATCGATTCAATGCCGTGAGCTTCGACCTGCGCAATACGGGCATTCCAGCTATCGGCGGTGCCGATCTTGTGGGCGGTGTCGCAAAGGATCAGCGCCCGCACCAGATCCGGCCGGCGCTGATAAAGCGACTGCGCGATCAGGCCGCCGACGGAGAGGCCGCAAATGATGGCGTTCTTGACATTCAGCAGATCAAGCAGCCCGGCGAGATCGGTGGCGTGGTCCTCGATCGCATAGGGCACCTGGCCAATATCGGAGAGACCATGGCCGCGTTTGTCGTAGAGCACGATGGCAAAGTCCCCGGCGAGCCTGACGATCACGTCGCGCCAGATGCGGAAATCCGTGCCGAGCGAATTGGCAAAGACAAGCACCGACTTGTCACCGGCAGCGCCGATGATCTGATAGTGAATCGTGACGTCATTGATACGGGCGAACTGCACTGGAAATCTCCTCGACAGCGAGATTGTAGGTTTAATCTGGTTAAGTAAAATGATATTTTATGGATTTCCAATAACCAAAAGGTTATTAAAGCCATGATCGACACGCGCGTTAAATTCCGCCATCTCCAGACTTTTGTCGAGGTCGCGCGGCAGAAAAGCGTGGTCAAAGCGGCCGGTCTCCTGCATGTCAGTCAGCCGGCGGTGACCAAGACCATCCGCGAACTAGAGGAGGCATTGGGTGTCGCGGTGTTCGAGCGCGACGGGCGCGGCATCAAGATCACCCGCTACGGCGAAGTCTTCCTGCGCCATGCGGGTGCGGCGCTGACGGCGCTGCGGCAGGGCTTCGATTCCGTTTCGCAGGAGCGATCCGGCGAGGCGCCGCCAATCCGGATCGGCGCCCTGCCGACGGTCTCGACACGGATCATGCCGCGGGCGATGGAACTGTTCCTGAAGGAAGAAACCTGGAGCCGCATCAAAATCGTCACCGGTGAGAATGCCGTGCTTTTGGAGCAGCTTCGCGTCGGCGATCTCGATCTCGTCGTCGGACGCCTGAGCAGCCCTGACAAGATGGCTGGTTTTTCCTTCGAGCATCTTTATTCCGAACAGGTCGTCTTCGTGGTGCGGGCAGGGCATCCGCTGCTGAAGGCCAGGCAATCCCTGTTTTCCAATCTCGGCCGATACACGATCCTGATGCCGTCGCGCGGCTCGATCATCCGGCCCTTCGTCGAGAGCTTTCTGATCTCCAACGGCGTCGCCAGCCTGCCGAGCCAGATCGAGACGGTATCGGATTCCTTCGGTCGTGCCTTCGTACGCTCCAGCGACGCAGTCTGGATCATTTCGACCGGCGTCATCGCCGGCGACGTCGAAGATGGTTTGCTGAGCTTGCTGCCGATCGACACCAGCGAGACGAGGGGTCCGGTTGGGCTCACCATGCGTACCGACGCCATTCCCAGCATGCCGCTATCGATCCTGATGCAAACGATCCGTGAGGCGGCCGACGAAGTGGCGAAGAAGCCTTAGGTCGATTTAGAACGGAAGGCCGACATAATTTTCGGCAAGAGCCGTCGATGCGGCGCGCGAATGCGTCAGATAGTCGAGCTCCGCCTCCTGGATCTTTTGGTCGAAATCACCGGTGTCGGGGAAGCGATGTATCATCGTCGTCATCCACCAGGAAAAGCGTACCGCTTTCCAGACGCGGGCAAGTGCATGGGCGGAATAGGCGTCCAGGCCGGCGTTGGAGTGATCCTGATAATGTTCGGCAAGGCCCGAGAAGAGATAGTGGACATCGCTAGCCGCAAGGTTCAGGCCCTTGGCGCCCGTTGGCGGCACGATATGGGCGGCGTCGCCGACGAGGAACAGGCGGCCGAAGCGCATCGGTTCGGTGACGAAGGAGCGTAGCGGCGCGATCGATTTCTCGAAGGAAGGCGCGGTGAGCAGGGCCTCGGCATGGTGAGCCGGCAGCCGGCGGCGCAGTTCGTCCCAGAAGCGGTCGTCGCTCCAATTCTCGACCTTCTCGTCCAGCGGGCACTGGATGTAATAGCGGCTGCGCGTCATCGACCGCATCGAGCAGAGCGCGAAGCCGCGCGGATGGTTGGCATAGATCAGCTCGTGATTGACCGGCGGGGCGTCGGCAAGCAGGCCAAGCCAGCCGAAGGGATAGATCTTCTCGAAGCAGCGGATCGCCTTTGCCGGAACCGATTTGCGGCTGACGCCATGAAAACCGTCGCAGCCGGCGATGAAATCGCAGTCTATACGGTGCGCGATGCCTTCCTTCTCATAGGTGATATAGGGGGCGGCACCCTCAAATTCATGCGGGCAAACATTGGCCGCATCATAGATCGTCAGGCCACCGCTTTGCTCGCGATGCGCCATCAGATCGCGGGTCAATTCCGTCTGGCCATAGATCATCACGCGCTTGCCACCGGTCAGGCCATGAAGATCGATGCGGTGATCGCGCCCGTCGAACGCCAGCGAAAAGCCGTCATGCGGCAGGCCCTCGGCATGCAGGCGTGCGCCGGACTTTGCCTTGTCCATCAGCCAGACCGTGCCTTCCTCCAATACGCCGGCGCGCACGCGGCCGAGAATGTAATCCTTGCCGACGCGGTCGAGAATGACGTTGTCTATGCCGGCTTCCGTCAGCAATTGGCCGAGCAAGAGGCCGGAAGGGCCGGAACCGATAATGGCAACTTGGGTACGCATGATCTCTCCTCCCGCGCTTCGTCTTTTGTCGAATTCTGCGCGGCGGAGAGGGCGGTAACAATGGACATTTCACCCGAGAAATTGCACAAATCGAACATGGCGGAGGGAGAGAGCCATGTCGAGGCCCGTGCCAACCTATGAACTTTACGGTGAAAATACCGGCCGAAAGCCCGATTTCTGGCTGCATTGCGAAACCATACCCTCTCGCAGCAGCCTGCATCATTGGGAAATCCGACCACATCGCCACGAGAGCTTCTTTCAGATCTTGTACATAGACGCCGGCTCGGGCGACGCGGTCTTCGACGGCGAAAGCCATGCGATCGTGCCGCCTGCCGTCATCACCGTGCCTCCGCGCCTCAACCACGGCTTCCGCTTTTCGCGAGATATAGACGGTTTCGTCATCACCATATTGATTTCGCACCTCAAGACCTCACCCGGCGATCGCAGCCGGCTCGGCGAATGGCTGGCCAAGCCGCATCTGACGCGGCTCGATATGGAGAATGAGGATGCGGCCCACGTTGCTGGAACGTTGAGGCGGCTTGGCGAGGAATTCGCCAATCGCCGCAGCGGGCGCAATGACCTGCTCGAAGCCTATCTGACATCCGCGCTGCTTCTGACCGCCCGCCTTTCGCAGCAGGAAGAAGAAGGGCAGGGTGCGTCCGACGAAAGCGAACGGCGAATGGAGATATTGCACAGTCTGATCCAGCGGCATTTCCGCTCGCACAAGCCGGCGGCCTTCTACGCCGAAGCCCTCGGTATATCATCGACCCATCTGAACCGCATCGTGCGCGGCAAGACCGGCTACGGCGCACATGAACTGATCGCCCGCAAGCTGATCGACGAAGCCAAGCGCGAACTGGTCTTCACCTTCGGTTCGGTGCAGGAGATCGGCTATCGCCTGGGCTTTGCCGATCCCGCCTATTTCTCGCGTTTCTTCCTAAAACAGACCGGGGAGACGCCGCGCACTTGGCGCATAGCCGAGCGCGCACGGCTTGGGGTGTAGCGCGTCTCAGCGCAAAACCAGGCGCAGCGCCTTCTGGGTTTCCCGCAACAGCGGCAGAAAGCGCTCGGCCATTTCGGCGGCGGCGACATAGGCGGCCGGGGCGCCGATATTGATGGCCGCCACCGTCTGGCCCCGATTGTTCTCCACCGGGACGGCGATGGAGCAGAGGCCAATCTCCAGCTCCTGGTCGATGACGGCATAGCCTTGCGACCGCACCCGGCGGAACTCGGCCAGCAATTCTTCCGGATCGGTCTTGGTGTTCGGCGTATTCGCCTTGAGGTCCGTTCGGGCCAGAACGGCGCGCGCTTCGCTCTCCGGCAGGGCGGCCAGCAGGACACGGCCCATAGAGGCGCAGAAGGCGGGCAGGCGGCTGCCCGGCGTCAGATTGATCGACATCACCCGGCGTTGCGAAGCGCGGGCGATATAGACGACCTCGGTGCCATCGAGCACCGAGGCCGACGCATTGTGCCCGGCTTGTTCCGCAAGCTGATCGAGGTGCGGTTGGATGATCGTCGGCAGCGGCGTGGCGGCAAGATAGGCATGGCCGAGCCGCAGGATCTTCGGCGTCAATGTGAAGAATTTCCCGTCATAGACGGCGTAACCGAGTTCGGCCAAGGTCAGCAACGAGCGGCGCACGGTGGCGCGATCGAGGCCGGTCAGCTTCGACGCCTCGGCGATCGACAGGCGCTGCTGGGTTTCGCCGAAAGCCTCGATGACCTTCAGGCCTCTGGCAAAGCCGCTGACGAAATCGGTTTCCCGCATGGTGCCCTCCAAATTCGCCTTTAATTTGTGCGATATATGAACAAATATCAAATAACGCACAAATTAATTGCCGTCCAGCCCGTGCTGATCTATTTCGAAGGGAGAGGACGGGCCGTTTTTATCTGCCCGCAATGGCAAACGGGAGTTTCCGTATGGACAAGACAATTGCGAGCACGGCCGCCGCCGTCTCGGACATCGGCGATGGCGCGACCGTCATGATCGGCGGCTTCGGTGGCTCCGGCGCGCCGATCGAGCTCATCCATGCATTGATCGACAAAGGCCCGAAGAACCTGACCGTCATCAACAACAACGCCGGCAACGGCCGTATCGGCATCGCGGCGATGATCGATGCCGGAATGGTCCGGAAGATGATCTGCTCTTTCCCGCGCTCCTCCGATCCGCGTGCTTTCACCGACCGCTATCTGGCGGGCGAAATCGAGCTGGAACTGGTGCCGCAAGGGACGCTTGCCGAACGCATCCGCGCCGGCGGCGCCGGTATCCCGGCCTTCTATACCCCGACCGCCTATGGCACCGAGCTTACCAACGGCAAGGTCATCGCCGAATTCGACGGCCGCCACTATGTCCAGGAGCGCTGGCTGAAAGCCGATTTCGCCATCGTCAAAGCCCAGATCGGCGATGTCCATGGCAACCTCATCTACAACAAAGCCGGCCGCAACTTTAATCCGCTGATGTGCATGGCTGCCGCCAGGACGATCGCGCAGGTTTCGAAAATTGTCGCTGCCGGCGAGCTTGATCCCGAGCACATCGTCACCCCCGGCATCTTCGTTAACGGCGTCGTCGAAGTCGCCGATCCGCAACAGGAAGAAGCGCTCATTCGAGCCGGAGTGGCCTACGCATGACCATCGACACACGCGACGACATCAAACTCTCGAACGCCCAGATCGCCTGGCGTGCGGCTCAGGATATTCAGGACGGCGCCTATGTTAACCTCGGCATCGGCTTCCCGGAAATGGTTGCTCGCTACCAGCCTCCGGGCCGTCAGGCGATCTTTCACACGGAAAACGGCATCCTGAATTTCGGCGAGCCGCCGGCGGAAGGTGAAGAAGATTGGGACCTGATCAACGCCGGCAAGAAGGCCGTGACCCTGAAACCCGGCGCTGCCTTCTTCCATCACGCCGATAGCTTCGCCATGGTGCGCGGCGGTCATCTCGATGTGGCAATCCTCGGCGCCTATCAGGTGGCGCAGAATGGCGACCTCGCCAACTGGCGCGTCGGCTCCAAGGGCGTGCCGGCCGTTGGCGGCGCCATGGATCTGGTGCACGGCGCCAAGCAGGTTTTCGTCATCACCGAGCATGTGACGAAGGATGGCAAGCCGAAACTAGTGGACGCCTGCACCTTCCCGCTGACCGGCGTCGGCTGCATCACCCGCGTCTATACGAGCCATTCCGTCATCGATATCGCTAATGGAGGCTTCGTGGTGCGAGAGAAGCTCGCTGCCATGACCATGGACGAGCTGCAGGCAATGACCGGTGCTCCGCTGCATACAAATGGTTCGGTTGCCGACCTCGTCGTGCCGACACTCTAAGGAGAACACCATGACCGAAGCCTTTATCTGTGACTATATCCGCACGCCCATCGGCCGTTTCGGCGGCTCACTCTCCTCGGTCCGCGCCGACGATCTCGGTGTAGTGCCGCTGAAGGCGCTGATCGAGCGCAATGGCTCCATCGATTGGGAAGCCGTGGACGACGTGGTTTTCGGCTGTGCCAACCAGGCCGGCGAGGACAACAGAAACGTTGCGCGCATGTCGACGCTGCTTGCCGGCCTGCCGATTTCCGTTTCCGGGACGACGATCAACCGCCTTTGCGGCTCGGGTATGGATGCCGTCATCACCGCTGCGCGCGCCATCCGCGCGGGCGAGGCGGAGCTGATGATCGCCGGTGGTGTCGAGAGCATGTCGCGGGCGCCCTTCGTCATCCCCAAGGCCGACAGCGCCTTTTCGCGCAATGCCGAAATCTATGACACCACCATCGGCTGGCGCTTCATCAATCCCGTGATGAAAAAGCAATATGGCGTCGATTCCATGCCGGAGACCGGCGAGAACGTCGCCGAGGACTGGAAGGTCAGCCGCGAAGACCAGGACGCTTTTGCCGTCCGCTCGCAGGCCAAGGCGGCTGCCGCACAGGAGAACGGCCGTCTCGCCAAGGAGATCACGCCGGTCACCATCCCGCAGCGCAAGGGCGATGCCATCGTCGTCGGCAAGGACGAGCATCCGCGCGTAACGACGATTGAGACTTTGGCCAAACTCGGTACGCCCTTCAAGAAGGAGGGCGGCACGGTCACCGCCGGCAACGCCTCCGGCGTCAATGACGGCGCAGCGGCGCTGATCATCGCTTCGGAAGCGGCGGTGAAGAAATACGGCCTGACGCCGATCGCCCGCATTCTCGGTGGCGCTGCCGCCGGCGTGCCGCCGCGCGTGATGGGCATCGGTCCAGTCCCGGCGTCGCGTAAGCTGATGGCTCGCCTCGGCATGACGCAGGATCAGTTCGACGTTATCGAGCTCAATGAGGCCTTCGCCTCGCAAGGGCTGGCCGTCCTGCGCGAACTCGGCGTTGCCGATGATGATACCCGCGTCAACCGCAATGGCGGCGCCATCGCGCTCGGTCATCCGCTCGGCATGTCCGGCGCCCGTATTACCGGCACGGCCGCACTTGAGCTGAAGGAAACCGGCGGACGCTACTCGCTCTCGACCATGTGCATCGGCGTCGGTCAGGGCATCGCCATCGCGCTCGAGCGGGTCTGATCCCTTTACGATGAATTGACGACGGGCCGCGCGGAACGTTCCGGGCGGCCCGTTTTGTTTGCCTCTCACGCATTGCCGCGCCGCGCTTCCGCCTGATATGACAGTCGTGATTTCATCGTATGATTTATTGTCGACTTTCAGGAGGAGCCGTCATGACAGAACTCGCGCAATCCCTCGCATCCATTCGCATCCCCGATCTCGCTGGCAAGCGGGTGCTGATCACAGGCGCCTCGACCGGCATCGGCGCGGCGCTTGCCCGCGCGTTCGCGCAGCAGGGCATGAAGGTCGGTATCCATTTTAATGCCAGCCGCGAGCCGGCCGAAAAGCTCGCCGGCGAGATCACCGCCGTCGGCGGGCAGGTGCATCTGGTTCAGGGTGACGTTTCGCAGGATGGCGAGACCGAGCGTGTCGTCAACCAGACGGCGGAAGCGTTTGGCGGGCTTGATGGCCTCGTCAACAATGCCGGCGGCATGCTCGGCCGTGTGCCGACCTCGGCGATGACCGACGAGCATTATGAGCGCGTGATGAACCTCAATGCCCGCTCGGTGCTTGCCGCCACCCGCGCCGCCCATCCACACCTGAAAAAGCAGGGCGGCTTCATCATCAACACAACCTCGATTGCGGCCCGCAATGGCGGCGGTAATGGTGCGATCCTCTACGCCGCTTCCAAGGGCTTCGTCTCGACCATCACCCATGGCCACGCCAAGGAATTCGTCGCCGACAAGATCCGCGTCAATGCCGTCGCTCCGGGCGTCATCGCCACGCCGTTCCATGAGCGCTATACCAATGACGAGCAGATGGAATTGCAGCGCAAGACCATTCCCATGGGCTTCGTCGGCACCTCGGAAGATTGCGTCGGCGCTTACCTCTTCCTCGCTTCGCCAACCCTTTCCGGCTACATCACCGGTCAGGTCATCGAAGTGAACGGCGGCCAGCTGATGCCGTGAGGCGCAGCAGGCAGTCGACTTTTGTCGCCGGGCAATGATAACCTCTGCCCGGCGCAGCACCGATGATGGAGCGTATGCGGATGGCAAAGACGCCCACACAGGATCTTCTGAAGACCTCCGTGCAACTGACGCATCCGGAGCGGATCTATTGGCCGGATGACGGTGTCAGCAAACAGGATCTCGTCGACTATTATGCGCTTGCCTGGCCGCGCATGGCGTCTTTCGTCGTTGACCGGCCGCTGGCGCTACTGCGTTGCCCTGATGGTATCAAGGGGCCGCGCTTTTTCCAGAAACATGCCTGGAAAGGCATCAATCCGTATATCGAGGAAATTACTGATCCAGAGGACAAGGACGGCGAGAAACTGCTGAGGATCCGGGATTTTGACGGACTTGCCGCGCTCGTCCAATCCGCCTCCCTTGAAATTCACCCTTGGGGTACGACGACGGCTCATTGGGAAAAGCCCGATATGATCATCATGGATCTTGACCCCGGCGACGATGTCGCCTGGAGTGCAGTCATCGCCGGTGCGCAGGACATAAGGGTGCGGTTTGCGGAGATGGGACTTGCCTCCTTCGTCAAAACGTCGGGGGGCAAGGGATTGCATGTGGTCGCCCCGCTCAAGCCGAAAGCGACCTGGCCGGATGTCAAGGCCGCGGCCGAAGCGATCGCCCACGGCATGAGCGCCGACAGCCCGGAAAAATATCTCTCGGTCGCCGCGAAGGCGAAACGAACAGGCCATATCTTCATTGACTATCTGCGCAACGGCCGCGGAAACACCGCCGTCGCGCCCTATTCGACGCGGGCAAGGCCGGGGGCGGCGGTTTCGATGCCGCTTGCCTGGGAGGAACTGACCGAGAAGATCGGCCCGGCTTTCTTCACCGTCAAGAACGCGGCTTCGCGGCTGGACGAACGCTTCGCCGATCCATGGGCTGATTTCTTCGACGCCGCGAGCCCGTTGAAAACCTAGCCTCCATCACACGAACGGAACCAGCGCCGGCGTCGTGGCCTTGTAGTCCGCATAGCCCTGACCGAATGTCTCGCTCATCCAGCGCTCCTCGATACCAACACGGCGCAGGACGGCGTAGAGCATGAACGCGATCGCCAGCAGGGCAGCGAGATCGCCACGCGCGAGCGCGGAGCCGATGATGGCGAGCAGCAGGCCGGTATAAATCGGATGACGGACGATGGCGTAGGGGCCGGTGCGGATCAGTGCATGATCCTCCTTGACCGTGATCACGCCGCTCCAGTTGCGGCCGAGATGATAGCGCGCCCAGATGGCAAAGCTGAGGCCGAGGACCATCAGCACCGCGCCAATGCCGTAATAGATCAGATCTTGCGGAACGAGCTGGAACGATAGGGGGCCGAGCCAGGACGGACGCGCCAATAGCAGAATGGCGCATATCCAGATCGGTGCGGTGTTCGAAAACCGCGACAACGGGTCCTCGCTCCGCGTCGTCTTCTTGACGCTGAACGCTGCGGCAGCCCAAATCAATCCCCAGATGCTCCAGCAGGCCGGAAAGAAGAGCGCCAACAACCGTGCTTCGCTCATGCCACGCTCCTGTCCAATTCGGGATAATGCCGGAAGATATCGTCTTCGTTGAAGGGAATGCGGCGCTCGGACGCGAGGTAGCGGGCAATGCTCGGTCGTCTCGCAATGCTCGCGCGCAAGGCCGCCAGATGCGGGTATTCGTCGCCCAGATGCACGGTTGAGCGGGGGAAGGCATAGCGCAGCCCTTCGAACACCTGGAACAATGACAGGTCAACATAGGTGAGCCGGTTGCCGAATATGTGCATGGGACCTTTCGGATTCTGTCCCAGGACGCGCTCGAAATAGCCGAGGAATTTCGGCATGCGATTGTCAAGAAACTCGGCGGCGCGGGCCTTGGCTTCCTGCTTTTGCTCCTCGTAATATTTCGAGGTGGCGATCGGATGATGCGTGTCATGCACCTCGGCGACGAGATCGGTGATCGTCAATTGCAGGCCGTTGACCACATGGCGATCGCCTTGATCCTCCGGCGCGAGGCCGAGTTTGGGACCTAGATACATCAGGATATTGGCGACATGCGAGATGACGAGATCGTCGTCCTTCAGAAAGGGCGGGGCGAGCGGAATATGCGCCTCCGACTTGCTCTCCATCACGGCAAACATCGCTCGCATGCCCTGGCCCTCGCTCGTCGGCCCACGGGCGACGTCAATGTAGTCAGCTCCGGCCTCTTCAAGCGCCAGGCGCACGAATTCGCCACGGCCCTGGATGCCGTCCCAGTAGTAGAGCTCATAGGCCATTCGAAAATCCTCCCGTCACTTGTCCCGCCTATCTCTACGCAATCGTCATGGAAGCTTAGCATCGGCGTGGCGGAACGGAAGGGGCTGGACCTGCGACCATTTCTTCTCTGTTCGAGCTATCGGGCCGTTTTCCGCGAACGCCAGGCTAATGGTGAGTCTGTTGCTCATGGCGCTTGCGGGTGGCGGCCGCTTTCTTCGCGGAGGCCGAACGTTCGGCTGCGGGGCGGCTCGCGGAGGCTTTTCCGCCGATCCGACCGCCTTTTTCGGACGATGCATGGTTTTCCGGATGGCCTCGGCCGGAGCCGGATTTCTTGCCGCCGCCGCTTTCCTTGTTGACGGTCGCCCAGGCGCGGCGTTCGGCCTCATCCTCGGAAACGCCACGGCTTTCATAGCTTTCCTCGATGTGCTCGGCCTTGCGTTTCTGCTTGTCGGTGTACGCGGATTTGTCTCCTCTTGGCATGGTCTTTCTCCTCATTGCGGATGAGGAGACCAACTCTTCGCCATGGAAAAAGTTCCGATTCTAGTGGGGTGCCGGCGACTGTTTCGGCATATCCGGAAGCGGCCGACGGCTGGCAACGCGCCTCTCCTTGCCCGATGCGGGGAACATGATGCCGATGGACCGGTCGATGATGAAGATCACCACGAGCGCCGCCAGAAGATAGAGGGTTGCGAGGATGAGGAGCGATGTCATGGCATCACATTGGCGCGGCCATGACCTGGCGAGCTGCCGCGACAACAGTCGGAACAGAGACGTTCCATGTAATCCATACACCTATCGTTCATGGCGAAGCTCCCTCTTCACCTGATAGCATTGGTGTGTGACAGCTGTTTGTGCCTGGCAGGCAATCGGTGGAAATTGCTGGGAATTTCGATGATTAGGAGCATTAAGCAAACGGCCCGGTGCTTGATGCCGGGCCGCTCATTTCATTGACTGATCACCAAAAGCAAAACGCGCTTCAAATCTTCGCTTCAACGACTTTTTTCGATGCCCGTTTCGGCACGGCCTTGGCGGCGACGTCACTGGCCGGCGTAGCCGCGGTAACCTTCACCTTAGGCGTTGCCTTGGGCTTGACGTCGATCTTCGCCTTGAGCTTGGCGGTGCTCTTCTTGCCCTTGCCGGTACTTTTCTCAAGTGCGATGCGTTCCTGGCTCGCCTGTTCCCAGTGAACCGTATCACGGCCGGAAGGGTAACCTTCGGCTTCCCATATGGCGTATGCGCGTTTCTCGATCCATTCATCCCGCGATTCCAACATTGCCGATCTCCGTTCGCATCATTGAACATTGGTTGATGAAAAATACCCGTTCTTGAAATGCGGGCTTGCATGCCTCCCCCGAGCACCCGAGACGCCGGCTCAGATAAGCCATGGAGAAAATCCATGCGTCTCGACCCTCGAACCACGGCGGGCGCTTCGCACCAGCAATATGATGTCCCACGACGGACGGTAGCGAAGCGACCGAACCATCAATATGACGACAGCGCGACCATCGTTCAATTAAAAATATCTAATGCACAACCTGTCCACATCCCCACTGCTGCCGGTCGAGCGTCACGGATAAGGCATACGGCTGATTGCAGCTTTTGTGGGCAAAGTTATACTCCGCGCATGTTCGATTTGCTGTTTGCCCATTGGGGCCAATTCCTCGCCGTCCTGTCCATCGCCATGGGTACGGTGGCTGCCATCCATGCGGCGATGACGAAGGAGGATGTTCGTGCCGCGATCGGCTGGGTCGGCGTCATCATCCTGTCGCCTATCGTCGGGGCGGTACTCTATGCCGTTGCCGGCATCAACCGCATTCGCCGGGCATCATTGAGCTCGCAGCGCAGCGTTCTCTTCCAGAAAGATGCCGCGGGCGAGCTCGCCAGTTTCGACGCGCAGGGCGACATCGTGCGCCGAACCTTCGGCGAGCGATTCGGATCGATGAAGACGCTTGGAGACCGGGTGTCGCGCTATCCGATGAGCACCGGCAACACCATCGAGATGCTGGAAAGCGGCGATGCCGCCTATGCGGCGATGAAGGCGGCCATTGACGGCGCCGAGCGCAGCATCCTGCTGGAGACCTATATCTTCGATCGCGATCCCATCGGCCTGCGCATCGCCGATGCGTTGATCGCTGCCGTCAAGCGCGGTGTCAGCGTGCGCGTGCTGATCGACGCCGTCGGCGCCCGCTATTCAGTGCCGAGCATCATGGGCTATCTCAGCAAAGGCGGCGTTGAGGTCTACGTCTTCAACGGCAACGTCATCATCGGCCTGCGGTTGCCCTATGCCAACCTGCGCACCCACCGCAAGATCCTGGTCGTCGATGGCCGCATCGCCCTTACCGGCGGCATGAATATCCGCCAGGGTTTCACCCGCGAGTTTGCCGCTGATCATTACGCCCATGACACGCATTTCTCTATCACCGGCCCGGCTGTAGCCGATCTCTTCAATACCGCCGCCGAAGATTGGCGGTTTGTGACCGGCGAAGTGCTGAGCGGCGATGATTGGCGAATTGCGACGCCCGCGAGCGAGCCCGGTGCTCCGGTCTTCATGCGCGTCATCGTCTCCGGACCTGACCGCAGCGTCGAGACGAACCACAAGATGCTCATCGGCGCGCTGTCGATCGCCCGCACCTCCATCCGTATCATGTCGCCCTATTTCCTGCCGGACCGCGAGCTGATCAGCGCCCTCGTGACGGCGGCAAGACGCGGCGTCGAGGTGGATATCGTCGTGCCGGCCGCCAATAATCTCGTGCTGGTCGATCGCGCCATGACGGCGCAGTTCGACCAGATGCTGAAGGACTATTGCCGAATCTGGCGCGCTAGAGGCACCTTTGACCATTCGAAGCTGATGGCAATCGACGGCACCTGGGCCTATGTCGGCTCCTCCAATCTGGACCCGCGCTCCCTGCGGCTGAACTTCGAGGTCGATCTGGAAGTGATCGACCACGGCTTTGCCCGCGCGATCGAAGCCCGCATCGCCACCGTCCTTGAAACGGCAAAGCCGGTCGAACTCGCCAAGCTCCGGGCGCGTCCCTTTATCGTCCGGCTGATCGAAAAGATCCTCTGGCTCGGCTCGCCCTATCTCTGACGAAAATGCCGTAGCTGTGTTTGCGGTTACAAGCCTTTTCACATGACAAGCCCGGCAATCGGTTCATATACTCACGAAGATACAGTTCGGGGGGATTGAGAACGGAAACGGCTAACGGACAGATGCGAAAAAAGACCGAAAATCTCCGGACAAGCATCTTCGAGTCCCTGAAGAACCGAAAGACGTCGCGGGCAAAGCAGGCTGGCGACCGGATGCGTCCGGAAGGCACGTTGATCGCCTCTTACAATGTCCACAAATGCGTCGGCGCCGACCGCCGCTTCGATCCGGAGCGGATCAGCCGGGTGATTCATGAAATCGATGCCGATGTCATTGGCCTGCAGGAGGCGGACACCCGCTTCGGCGAGCGCACCGGCCTGCTCGATCTACGCCGGCTCGAGCGTGACACCGGGCTTATTCCCGTGCCGGTGGCGGGCGCCAGCAAGGCGCATGGCTGGCACGGCAATGTCGTGCTGTTCAAGCAGGGCACGGTACGGGACGTGCATCAGATCAGCCTGCCAGGGCTCGAGCCGCGCGGCGCGTTGCTTGCCGAGATCGAGCTCGCCCGCGGTGGGGTGCTCCGGATCATCGCCGCCCATCTCGGGCTGCTGCTTCGCTCGCGCGCCCAGCAGGCGCGTCTGATCGTCGAGCTGATGAGCAGGGATAACGACACACCGACCATCCTGCTCGGCGATCTCAACGAATGGCGGCTTGGCGACCGCTCGTCTCTCAACACCTTTCAAGCCGCTTTCGGCCCGCTGCCGCCGGCCGTGCCGAGCTTTCCATCCACGCTGCCGTTGTTGGCACTCGACCGCATCATGGCCAACCGAAGCGGGTTGATCTCGACCGTCGAGGTGCATGATTCGCCCTTGGCGCGCGTCGCCTCCGACCACCTGCCGATCAAGGCCGTGGTCAGCCTGGAGACGTTGCGCGCCGAAACCGAGGCGCGCGCTGCAACGGCTTGAAACGGGAAGCCCCACGCAATCATCTGGGCGCAGTCAGGCGAACACGTTGCACACAATGCACTTCCCAGCCATGATGATCTCGAATCCTCATCCGACACTGCGGACTGCTGATGCGTATCTTTCTCGTTCGACACGGCGAATCTCTTGGCAACATCAGCGACCAGGCCTACCGGCAATTCGGTGATCACAATGTTCCATTGACGCAGTGGGGCTATCGGCAGGCGCTGGAGGCGGGACGCGTGATCGCGTCCTATCTGGAGGGATTGCCGGCCACGGAGTTACGGAAACAGAGCATCTGGTACTCGCCCTATCTGAGGACGCGACAGAGCAAGGATGCCTTGCTCGAAGCCTTGCCGAACGCATTGATCGAGGACGTTCGCGAGGATTATCTGCTGCGGGAACAGGATTTCGGTCTTTTCACCGAAATCTACGATCATGCCGAACAGAAACGGAAGTTTCCCGAGGAGTTCGAAAAATGGGCGAGACTGCGCAATAATAGCGGGAAGTTCTACGCGCGACCGCCGGATGGCGAGAGCAGGGCCGATGTGACGCAGCGCGTCCGTCTGTTCCTTCAGACCGTCATGCACGACGCGAAGAATGGCAGGAATAACGTCATCATCGTCGGCCATGGCGTCACCAACAGGGCGTTCGAAATGAATTTCCTGCACCATTCCGTCGACTGGTTCGAGCATTCGGACAATCCGGGAAATGCCGATGTTACCTTGATCGAAGGGACCCTGGAGGAAGGTTATACGTCGGTCTTGCTCCATAAGGCGGCCGACCGGGTGGCGGGACAGACCGAATTGCGCGAAGCCTATGGTTCCGAGCTGACGGTGGCGCCGAAGGCCGGACGATAGACCTATCCACCTCAATCTTTCGGTCGATCCTGCTCGGGCGTCTAGTGGCATCTCGCATCCCCAGATTTTCAGGTGCCGACGACACGGATAGTTGGTGACGAGCGAAAGTCCATCTTATAGGTTCCGCTTCGACGAGACCCATAGGGAGGAAATCCATGCTGAAGACCCTGTTGATGACCGGAGCCGCTGGCGGTGTCGGTCAGGCGCTAAGACCGCTTCTTTCAGAGATCGCCGAAAACGTCGTGCTCTCCGACATTGTCGCAGTGGACGATCTGCGCCCGAACGAGCGCTTCGTCGCCTGCGATCTTGCCGACCGGGGCGGTGTCGATGCGCTGGTGCAGGGCGTTGACGGCATTATCCATCTCGGCGGCGTCTCAACAGAGAAGGCCTTCGACCTCATCCTACAGGGCAATATTATCGGCCTCTACAATCTCTATGAGGCCGCCCGGCATGCCGGCATGCCGCGCATCATCTTTGCCAGCTCCAACCATACGATCGGCTATTATCGCCGCGACGAGCGTATCGACAGTACTGTGCCGACGCGCCCGGATTCGCTCTATGGCGTCTCGAAAGTCTATGGCGAAGCGGTGGCGAGCCTCTATTTCGATAAGTTCGGCCAGGAAACGCTGTCGGTGCGGATCGGCTCGTGCTTTCCAGAGCCGCGCAACTCGCGCATGCTGGCGACCTGGTTCAGCGTTCGCGATTTTCTGTCGCTCTGCGGCCGCGCCTTCGAGACATCCCGTCTCGGGCACACGATCGTCTACGGCGCCTCCAACAATGACGAGCAATGGTGGGACAACCGCAACGCCGCATTCCTCGGCTGGAAGCCACAGGACAGTGCTGCGGCCTGGCGGGAGCAAATATTGACAAATTCCGCTCCGGAAGATCCGACCGATCCGGCCGTCATCTATCAGGGCGGTGGCTTTGCGGCAGCGGGGCACCCGGAGGATTGAGGCGTTAGAGCGTCTCAATCAACGTTGCGGAACAGCTTCCAGCGTGTCGGCTTGAAGGCGATGCGGTTGCGGTCGAGCGTGTCGGCCTTGTCCGGCGACAGCTCGATTTCGATGGTCTCGTGCTGGGCGCCGATGTTCATTTCGATATGGCGGGTGCCGGCAACGCGGCGGCTGGCGGTCATCAGGCCGGCAATACAGCCGCCGTCGCCCTCATGTAGCTCTATGTCGTGCGGACGGAAATAGAGATAGGCCTCGCCATCTGGCTCGTGCGGCGTGCTCAAGCCCAGCGGACGATCCTCGAACCAGATCTCCCCATTGGTGACACGCACCTTCACACGGTTGGACTGGCCGATGAAGCCGTAGACGAAGGGCGAATTCGGCGTGTCGTAGATCTCGTCTGGCGTCCCCACCTGCTCGATCGCGCCCTTGTTGAGCACGACGACGCGGTCGGCCAGTTCCAGCGCCTCTTCCTGGTCGTGGGTCACAAAAACGGTGGTATGGCCGGTGCGGTCGTGGATTTCGCGCAGCCATTTGCGCAAATCCTTGCGCACCTGCGCGTCCAGCGCGCCGAAAGGCTCGTCGAGAAGCAATACGTTCGGCTCGACCGCCATGGCGCGGGCGAGCGCCACACGCTGCCGCTGGCCGCCAGATAGCTGCGCCGGATAGCGCTTCTCAAGGCCGTTGAGCTGCACCAGTTCCAGCAGTTCGACGGCGCGGCGATGGATTTCGGCGCGGGGAGGGCGGCGCGATGCCGAGCGGACCTTCAGACCGAAGCCGATATTGTCCAGCACCGTCATATGGCGAAACAGCGCATAGTGCTGAAACACGAAGCCGATATTGCGCTGCTGCACCGTCTTCCTCGACGCATCTTCCTCGCCGAAGAAGATCTGGCCTTCGGTCGGCGATTCCAGGCCGGCTATCAGACGCAAAAGCGTCGTCTTGCCCGAGCCGGAAGGGCCGAGCAGCGCAATCAGTTCACTGGAGCGGATATCCAGGGAGACATCATGCAGCGCCGGAAAGCGGCCGAATTCCTTGCGGAGGTTTTGAACGCGAACTTCCATTAACAATTTTCCTCAGTGACGCCGGCTGCCTGCGATCTCATCGCTATAGCGCAATTCCAGCAGCGTCTTTAGTATAAGTGTGACAAGGGCGAGCAGGGCGAGAAGTGTGGCAACCGCGAAGGCCCCCGAGAAATTATATTCGTTATAGAGAATTTCGACCTGCAGCGGCATGGTGTTGGTCTCGCCGCGGATATGGCCGGAAACGACCGACACGGCGCCAAACTCGCCCATGGCGCGGGCATTGCAGAGCAATACGCCGTAAAGCAGGCCCCATTTGATGTTGGGCAGCGTCACATGCCAGAAGGTTTGCCAGCCATTGGCTCCAAGCGACAGGGCCGCCTCTTCGTCCGCATTTCCCTGCTCTTGCATCAGCGGGATCAATTCACGGGCAACGAATGGGAAGGTGACGAACATCGTCGCCAGCACCAGGCCGGGAACCGCGAACAGGATCTGGATGCCATGGCTCTGGAGCCAGGGGCCGAGCGTGCTGTTCGAGCTGAACAGCAACACGAAGACCAGGCCCGAGATAACCGGTGACACGGAGAACGGCAGATCGATCAGTGTCGTCAGGAACGCCTTGCCCTTGAATTCGAACTTGGCGATCGCCCAGGCGGCGGCGACACCACAGACGAGATTGAGCGGCACGCTGATGCCGGCGACGATCAAGGACAGCCGGATGGCTGCGAAAGTCTCTTCGTCCACAAGGGAGCTGAAGAACTGTTCGACCCCCTTGCGGAAGGCTTCGACGAAGACGGCGGCGAGCGGCATCAGCACCATCAAAGTCAGGAAGGCGAGTGTGATGGCAACGAAAATCCAGCGCGCGAACCGGCTTTCGGTGATGACGGAATGAACGGCGTCGGCAGAGGAGGGGGCATCATGCGCCATAGCCGTATCTCCTTCTGCTCCAGGATTGAATGAGATTGATGATCAGCAGCATGATGAAGGAAATGATCAGCATCATCGACGCAATCGCCGTGGCTGCGGCGTAATTATATTCCTCGAGCTTGATGACGATCAGCAATGGCGCGATCTCGGAAACATAGGGTCTGTTGCCGGCAATGAAGATCACCGAGCCGTATTCGCCGGCCGCCCGCGCAAAAGCGAGCGCAAAACCTGTGAGGGCCGCTGGCGCGAGGCCCGGCAGCAGGACACGGGTGATCGTCTGGAAGCGGCTTGCGCCAAGCGTTGCCGCGGCCTCTTCGACCTCGCGGTCGATCTCCTCCATGACCGGCTGCGCCGTCCGCACCACGAAGGGCAGACCGACGAAGATCAGCGCGATGACGATGCCGACGGGCGTGAAGGCGATCTTGATGCCGAGCGGCGCCAAAAACTGCCCGATCCAGCCGTTGGGCGCGTAAAGCGTCGTCAGCGCGATACCGGCAACGGCGGTCGGCAGCGCGAAGGGCAGGTCGACCATGGCGTCGATGATGCGCTTGCCGGGAAAACGGTAGCGCACCAGCACCCAGGCCATGATCAGCCCGAAGACGGCATTGACGATCGCCGCGATGAAGGCGCCGCCAAAGCTCATACGCAAGGCATTGAGCGTGCGCTGATCAAGTGCGATGGCCCAGAATTGGGACCAGCCAAGAGAACTGCTCTTCCACAGCAATCCCGAGAGCGGGATGAGAACGATCAGGATGAGCCAAGTCAAGGTAACGCCGAGCGCCAATCCGAAGCCCGGAATGACACTCGGCTGCCGAAACCGCCACCGTTTGCGGGTTATTGCATGCATTCAGAATTATTGTCCCGGCTTGTAAATCTGGTCGAAGACACCGCCATCGGCGAAGAACTTCGGCTGAGCTTGAGACCATCCGCCAAAATCGTCAATGGTTGCAAGCTTCAATGCTGGGAACCGGGCAATATCCTTGGGATCAGCGGCTTCCGGCTTGATCGGCCGGTAGTAATGCTTGGCCGCGATCTTCTGGCCTTCGTCGGAATAGAGGTAGTTGAGGTAAGCCTCGGCCTCCTTGCGGGTGCCCTTGGTATCGACATTACCATCGACGACGGCGACCGGTGGGTCTGCGCGGATCGAAACGGTGGGCGTTACGATCTCGAACTTATCCGGGCCGAGCTCTTCGAGCGACAGATAGGCTTCGTTTTCCCAGGCGAGCAGAACGTCGCCGAGGCCGCGCTGGACGAAGGTCGTGGTTGCACCACGGGCACCGGTGTCGAGCACCGGCACATGCTTCAGAAGCTGGGCGACATAGTCCTGCGCCTTGGCATCATCGCCGCCATTTGCCTGCTTGGCCCAGGCCCAGGCTGCCAGGATGTTCCAGCGGGCGCCGCCGGAGGTCTTCGGGTTCGGCGTGATGACTTCGACGCCGTCCTTGACCAGGTCGGACCAGTCCTTGATGCCCTTCGGATTGCCCTTACGCACCAGGAAGACGATCGTCGACGTATAGGGAACGCTATTGTTCGGGAACTTGGTTTTCCAGTCGGCGGGGATCTTTTTCGTGGCCTTTGCGATGGCGTCGATGTCGCCCTCGAGCGCCAGCGTCACGACATCGGCATCAAGGCCGTCGATAACCGAGCGAGCCTGCGCGCCCGAGCCGCCATGCGACGCCTTGATATTGATGGTTTCACCCGTATCCTTCTTCCACTTGGCGGCGAAGGCTGCGTTGAAATCCTTGTACAGTTCGCGCGTCGGATCGTAGGAAACATTGAGAAGCGTCTTGTCCGCGGCCCATGTCGGCGCTACGGCGCCAGCCAGGGAGAAACTGCCAATGAGAACTGCGGTGGCGAGAAGCCGGGAAAGCTTTATCGTCTGCATGGGTGACCTCCTTCGTTGTTACTAAACCCTATCAACTTGGTCGTATAAAGTAACGAAGATTGTTCCCGCTTGGCGCGCATACATAGAACGGAATCCCATATAATCAAGGAATGTGAAATCACATTCCTGCGCTTTGACTGAGGCCAACAGCTAGTAAGCTATCAAATCGAGTCAGACATGAAAACCGAGTAGAGCTCGTCGGCGGTTTTTGCCTGCCGCATGGCCGGCAGCACACCTTCGGCTCTGAGCCGTCTGGCGATGGCAGCGAGCACGTTCAGATATTCGCTGCGGCCGTTTTCACCAAAGAGCAGGATGAAGGCGAGATCCGTCGGCACGTCGTCGATCGCCTGGAAGTCGACGGGCTGGCCGAAACGAACCATCAATCCGCGTGGCCGCGTCATTCCGGCAATCGCCGCATGCGGAACGGCAATGCCGTTGCCGATCCCGGTGGTTCCCAGATTTTCCCGCCCTTCCAACGCCTGCAGGACCGCGGCTTCATCCAGACCGAGGCAACGGGCCGCCTTCGACGACAGAAGCTGCAGCGCCCGCCACTTTGTCGGCGCCGAAAGGCCGACGAAGACATGCTCGGGCAAGATGATGGTGGAAAGGTCCATGGTCACTCTCGGGCTCGGACATCGATAAATCGGACATGACTTGGCCTCGTCGGTCTTTGCAACGAGGCGCTGTTTAGCACGCAGCCAAGGGATCACGGCGTCATTCCGGCTCGCGCAGGCGATAGCCGACGCCAGTCTCCGTGGTGATATATTGCGGCTGATCCGGAATCTGTTCGATCTTTTGCCGGAGCTGGCGGACGTAGACGCGCAGATATTGCACATCCGCTGCCGGTCCCCAGACCTGCTTCAGCAGGAACTGATGCGTGAGCACCTTGCCGGCATGCTGCGCCAGCACCCGCAGGATGTCGTATTCTTTCGGCGAAAGCTTCACTTCCTTGCCGTCGACCTTGACGATACGCTTGACGAGATCAAGCGACAGGCCGCCGGTCTGGAAGATCGCCTTTTCACCCTGCTGCTGCAGGCGATGGCGGAGCGCGACGCGGATGCGCGCGGCAAGTTCATTCACGCCGAAAGGCTTGGTGACATAGTCGTCGGCGCCAGTTTCCAGCGCCTTGACGATGCCGGCTTCGTCGGTACGACTTGAAAGAATGACGACGGGTATCTCCAGCCCATCCTCGCGCCATTCCTGTAGCAGGTCATGACCTGGCTTGTCGGGCAGGCCGAGGTCGAGAATGATCAGGTCGGGCCGATCTTCTTCCACCGACAGCCTTGCCGCCGCCGCATTCGGGGCTTCATTGACCAGATAGCCCTGGGCGCTCAAGCCGACGCGCAGCAATTTGCGGATCGGCGGCTCGTCATCGACAACGAGTATCTTGACGGCGGTCGTGTTCATTTCAATTCATCCAGCTTGGGGAGATCTGTTGGTTTCGGCAGGCGAATGGTGAAGACCGCGCCCTGGCGGTCCGTGCGGTTGCCGGCCGTGATCGTACCGGCCATGGCCTCGATAAAGCCGCGGCAGATGGAAAGGCCAAGGCCTGTGCCGGCCCTGACCTGATCGCCCTTGCGGACGCGATAGAAGGTATCGAAGACGCGCTCGAGATCGGCGGGTGGAATGCCTGGGCCCTCATCCATGACCCGGAAGACGACATTGTCGACATCGGCCCAGGCCTCGAGCCGAATGGTGGATTCTTCGGGTGCGTATTTGGCGGCATTGTCGAGGAGGTTGAACAGCACCTGCTCGAAGAGCACGGGATCGACCTTCACCATCGGCAGGTCGGCAGGCATCTGCGTCTCGACGCGATGCCGGGCAAGGATTTTCGCCCCGCGCCGGAGCGCGCTGCCGACGATGTCGCCGCCATAGTGCAGGGCATAATTCGGCTCCATTGCGCCGGACTCGATCTTGGTCATGTCGAGCAGATTGGCGATGAAGCGGTTCAGCCGCTCGGATTCATCGACCACCGTCGACAGCAGATCGACGCGGTCCTCATGCGACATGGTTTCAAGATAGTCGCGCAAGGTGCCGGCGGCACCAAGAATGGCGGCAAGCGGTGTCTTCAAGTCATGTGAGATCGAGGTCAGCAGGGCCGAACGCAGGCGGTCGGCCTCGACAGCCAGTTTGGCGCGATCGACATCGGCGACGAGCTGCACACGCTCGATGGCAAGCGCTGCCTGATCGGCGAGGGCATCGAGAAGCCGCTGCTGTTCCGGCGTCAGAAGCGGCCCGTCTCGTCGGTCGCTATCGAGGCCGATGACCCCGACGGCGGTGCGGCCGGTGCGCAGCGGCACATAGAGGCGCTTGGCGCCTGGCAACGTATCGGCGCCACGGCCGGCGGCGTGATTATGCTCCCAGGCCCAGCGCGCGGCGGCGATATCGGCATCATCGAGCGTATCGTCAGGCGGATAGCCGGCCTTGACCGCGATCGTGCCGTCTTCGGGCAGCAGCAGCACCACGCGCACCTTCAGCATCGAGGCGAGCTGGAAGGCCGTTGCCCAGAGCACGTCGTCGAGCGTGCCGGTACCGGCGAGTTTCTTCGAGAAAAGATAGAGATCTTCCGTCGTTCGCGCCCGTTGTCGGGCCGATGCCGCTTGCCGCTGCACGGTTGCAGTCAGATTGCTGGCTATGATGGCGACGCCGAGGAAGAAGAAGAAGGCCAGCACGCTTTCGGGGTCGCTGATCGTCAGCGTGTAACGCGGCGGCAGGAAGAAGAAGTTGAAGGCGAGCGCGCCGAGCAGGCAGGAATAGAGCGCCGGCCGCAAGCCTTGGGTGACGGCGGTTGCCAGCACCGCCATCAGAAATACAAGCGCCAGGTTTCGGACATCGAGCACCTGGTCAAGAATGACGCAGACACCGAGAGCGACCGCGACATAGAGTGTCGCAAGAACATAGCCACGAAGCTGGAACGGCGTCGGCGCGGGCGCCGACTTGACGCCGTGGCTCGCCCTCGATGCCTCAGCGTCCGTGCCGGAAATGACGTGAACGCTGATGTCGCCGGCCTTGCGGATGAGTTCGTAGGAGACCGAAGCTCTGGACCAATCCCGCCAGGTGCCGACCTTCGGCGAACCGATGACGATATGGGTGACGTTGTTGCTGGCGGAGTGGCGCAGCAGCTCTTCGGCGACTTCGCGGCCGGGAATGGTAATGGCCTCGCCACCGAGCTGCTCGGCAAGCCTGAGCGTTGCGGCGACGGTATCGCGCTGCGCCTCGGTCAGGCTAATTGCCCGGTTGGTCTCGACATAGACGGCGGCCCAGGGTGCGCGCAGGCGTGAAGCCATACGGGCGGCATAGCGCACCAGCGAAGCGGAGCGTGGATGGTGGTCGATGGAAACCAGCACGCGTTCGCCCGCCGCCCATGGCCCGGGGATCGCGTGTGCCTGCATATGGGTCAAAAGCTGGTCGTCGACCCGCTGTGCCGTGCGCCTCAGCGCCAGTTCGCGCAGCGCCGTCAGATTGCCGGGGGTGAAATAGTTGGTCAGTGCCCGTTCGGCTGTCCTCGACACATAGACCTTGCCGTCATGCAGGCGTTTGATCAGGTCGTCGGGTGTCAGGTCGATGATTTCGACATCGTCGGCCATGTCGATGATCGAATCCGGCACGGTTTCACGGACGCGAACGCGGGTGATCTGCGACACGACATCGTTCAGGCTTTCGACATGCTGGATGTTCAGCGTCGTATAGACGTCGATGCCGCGATCGAGCAGCTCCTTGACGTCGAGATAGCGCTTCGGATGGCGGCTGCCATGGGCGTTGGTGTGGGCGAGTTCATCGACCAGAACAAGGCCGGGCCGGCGCTCGAGAATGGCATCTAGGTCCATCTCGTCGAGCGCGCGGCCCTTGTAGTCGACATTGATGCGGGGAATGATCTCGTAGCCTTCGAGCAGAGCCTGCGTCTCGCGTCGGCCATGGGTCTCGACCACGCCGACGACGACATCGACGCCGTCGGCAATCTTGGCCCTGCCGGACAGCAGCATTTCGTAGGTCTTGCCGACACCTGGCGCCGCACCCAGAAATATCTTCAGACGGCCGCGTGTTTCCTGCCGAGCCTTCTCCAGAAGCGCGTCGGGGGAAGGCCTGTTCAGCGTGTCGCGGCTGTCGTCTGGCATTGATCGATCTTTCATGGCGGGCAGGGGTTGAGATGGCAACTGCCGCTTCAACCCCTTGACCTTACTTTGTCATAGAAGCATCCAACGCCTGGTTCAATGCCAGGACGTTGACGACGGGCTCGCCGAAAACACCGAGTTCGCGCGGCTCGACGGCGGCATCGACGAGCGCGCGGAGTTTGGCCTCATCCAGGCCGCGTGCCTTGGCGACGCGCGGGATCTGGAAATAGGCGTCGTCGGGCGAGATATGCGGATCGAGGCCGCTGCCCGATGTGGTGACCAGATCGATCGGAACCGGCGCATTCGGATTCTGCGCCTGCAACGTTGCGACATCGCCCTTGATGCGGGTCATTAGGCTCGAACTGGTCGGACCAAGATTGGAGCCCATGGAGTTGGACGCGTTGTAGGGTGCAGCAACTGTTTTGGTCGCGTCGTTCGGGTCCGCACCGGTCGTCGCCGACGGGCGGCCGTGGAAATAGCGGTCGGTGGTGAAGCTCTGGCCGATGAGGCTGGAGCCGATCACCTTGCCGTCCTTCTCCACCAGGCTGCCGTTCGCCTGATGTGGGAAGAGCGCCTGGGCAATACCTGTCATGGCAAGCGGATAGGCAAGGCCGGTGACGGCGGTGGTGACCACGATCATGACGATGGCCGGTCTGATGAGTTTCAGCATGGGAAAGTCTCCTTAGACCAGACCGATGGCGGTGATCGCCATGTCGATGGCCTTGATGCCGATGAAGGGCACGATGATGCCGCCTAGGCCGTAGATCAAGAGATTGCGGCTGAGCAGGGCGCCGGCGCCGATCGGGCGATAGCGAACGCCCTTCAGCGACAGCGGGATCAGCGCAATGATGATCAGGGCGTTGAAGATGATGGCCGAGAGGATGGCGCTTTGCGGCGTTGCCAACCCCATGACGTTCAGCATCTTCAGTTGCGGATAGAAGGCGATGAACATCGCCGGGATGATGGCGAAGTACTTGGCGATGTCGTTGGCGATCGAGAAGGTGGTGAGTGCGCCGCGGGTCATCAGCAATTGCTTGCCGATCTCGACGATCTCGATGAGCTTCGTCGGGTCACTGTCGAGGTCTACCATGTTGCCGGCCTCGCGAGCGGCGACAGTGCCGGTGTTCATAGCGACGCCGACATCGGCCTGGGCAAGCGCCGGGGCGTCGTTGGTGCCGTCGCCGCACATGGCGACGAGCTTGCCCTTGGCTTGCTCCTCGCGCATCAGCGCCAGCTTCATTTCCGGCGTTGCCTGGGCGAGGAAGTCATCTACGCCAGCTTCCGCGGCAATGGCTGCGGCCGTCAGCGGGTTGTCGCCGGTGATCATCACCGTGCGGATGCCCATGCGGCGAAGTTCGGCGAAGCGCTCGCGAATACCGCCCTTGACGATGTCCTTGAGCTGGATGACGCCGAGCAGGCGACCGTCGCGAGCAACCGCGAGCGGCGTGCCGCCCGCCTTGGAGATTTCGTCCGAAATCGCTTGCAGCTCACGGATCGTCTCGCTGCTGGTGCGCGAGATCACCGTTGCGCCGGCGCTGGAGGCAGGAGCAGCGCTGCCGTTGACGTAAGCCAACACCGCGTCCACCGCACCTTTGCGGATGGAAGAGCCTTCGACATCGACGCCGCTCATGCGGGTCTGGGCGGTGAAGGGCACGAAGGTGGCCTTCAGGCTGGTCATGTCGCGGCCACGGATTGCGTATTTTTCCTTGGCGAGCACGACGATGGAGCGTCCCTCAGGCGTTTCGTCGGCAAGCGAGGCGAGCTGTGCCGCATCGGCCAGATCCTGCTCCGTCACGCCCTTGACCGGACGGAAGGAGGTGGCCTGGCGGTTGCCGAGGGTGATCGTGCCAGTCTTGTCGAGCAACAGCGTATCGACGTCACCGGCAGCCTCGACGGCGCGACCGGACATGGCAAGCACGTTGAAGCGGACCAGGCGGTCCATGCCGGCAATGCCGATGGCGGAGAGGAGGGCGCCGATGGTGGTCGGGATCAGCGTCACGAACAGAGCAACGAGAACGACGGTAGGGATCGAGCCGCCTGCGTAAGCGGCAAAGCTCGGGATCGTCACCGTCGCCAGCACGAAGATCAGCGTCATGCCGGCAAGCAGGATGTTGAGCGCGATCTCGTTCGGGGTCTTCTGACGTTCAGCACCTTCGACGAGCGCGATCATGCGGTCGATGAAGGTCGAGCCGGCAGCAGCCGTAATGCGGACGCGGATCTCGTCGGAGAGCACCTGCGTGCCGCCGGTGACGGCGGAACGGTCGCCGCCGGATTCGCGGATGACGGGCGCCGATTCACCGGTGATCGCCGCCTCATTGACCGAGGCCACGCCTTCGATGACTTCGCCATCGGAAGGGATAATGTCGCCGGCTTCGACCAGTACGACATCGCCGACCTTGAGGCTGGTGCCGGGCACCATCTTGTAGTCGGTGCGGCTATTGCCGGAGAGAAGCTTTGCCTGGGTCTCGGTACGCGACTTGCGCAGCGATTCGGCCTGTGCCTTGCCGCGGCCTTCGGCGACGGCTTCGGCGAAATTGGCGAACAGCACGGTGAACCAGAGCCAGATGTTGATCTGGAGGGAGAAGCCGAGATTGCCGCCGCCGGTCAGAAGATCGCGTAGGAAGAGGACGGTGGTCAGCGCCGAGACGACGGCAACCACGAACATGACCGGGTTCTTGGCGAGTGTCCGCGGGTTGAGCTTCTGGAAAGCGGCGCCCACGGCCGGAACGAGGATGCGAGAATCCAAGATACTCGCGGATTTTAACTGGCTCATAAGAGACTCCAGCGTGAAGAGGGAAACGGCAGACCGGGATTGCCCGGTCAGCCAAGCAAGAAACCGAAGACGGCAAGGCCGAGGAACAGCGTGACCATCGCCACCAGGATGGCATCGGAAGCGCAGGCCGTTCGGGCCGGGCCACGCCCCCTGTCTGAGGGGCGTGGATCGATGAGCTTTCGAAGCCTGGGCATGAGTGGCTGGGTCATTGCGCTTATCCTCAGAAGGCCTGGCCGGAGATCATCGACAGATGCTCGACGATCGGACCGAGCGCGAGCGCCGGGAAGAAGGTCAGGCCGCCGACGATCAGGATCGTGCCAACCAGCAGGCCGACGAACAGCGGACCGTCCGTCGGGAAGGTGCCGGCCGAAGCGGGTACCGTCTTCTTGGCGATCAGCGAACCGGCAATGGCAAGCGCCGGAATGATGACCAGGAAGCGGCCGATCAGCATGACGATCCCGAGCGTGATGTTGTACCAGGTCGTGTTGGCGGAGAGACCGGCGAAGGCCGAGCCGTTATTGGCCGCTGCCGAACTATAGGCGTAGAGGATCTCCGAGAAGCCGTGCGGACCGGGGGTGCCGATGGCCGCGACGGCGCTGGGCAGCACGACGGAGATCGCGGTGAAGATCAGCATACCAGCCGGCAGGCAAAGTACGGCGAGCATTGCCATCTTCACTTCTTTGGCCTCGATCTTCTTGCCGAGATATTCCGGCGTGCGCCCGACCATCAGGCCGGCGACGAAGATGGCGATGATGACGAACATCAGGATGCCGTAGAAACCGGCACCGACGCCGCCGACGATGACTTCGCCGAGCTGCAGGTTGATCAAGGGGATCATGCCGCCAATCGCCGTGAAGCTACCGAGCATGCCGTTGACCGCACCGCAGGATGCCGCCGTGGTGATGACTGCGAAGAGCGACGACATGGTGACGCCGAAGCGGACTTCCTTGCCCTCCATATTGCCGCCCTGGACGCCGAGCGCATGCACCAGCGGATTGCCGGCAGCTTCAGCCCAATAGGTGACGATGACACCGGCGATGAACAACGTGCCCATCGCGGCGAGGATGGCCCAGCCCTGACGCTGGTTGCCGACCATGCGTCCGAAGACGTTGGTGAGCGACGCGCCGATGGCGAAGATCGCCAGCATCTGGATCAGGTTGGAGATCGCATCCGGATTTTCAAAGGGGTGAGCGGAGTTGGCGTTGAAGAAGCCGCCGCCATTGGTGCCGAGCATCTTGATCGCAAGCTGCGAGGCAACCGGGCCGACGGCGATCGTCTGCTGCGCGCCTTCGAGCGTGGTCGCATTGACATAGGGTCCGAGCGTCTGCGGCACGCCGAGATAGACGAAGACCAGCGTCATGACGATGCAGGCAGGCAGCAGGACATAGAGCGTCGCCCGGGTCAGATCGACCCAGAAATTGCCGATCGCTTTGCCGGAAGCGCGCGAGAAGGCGCGGATCAGCGCAATAGCAAGCGCGATGCCGGTCGCCGCGGAGACGAAGTTCTGGACGGTGAAGCCGGCCATCTGCACGAGATAGGACATCGTGCTTTCGCCGCCGTAGTTCTGCCAGTTGGTGTTGGTGACAAAGCTGGCGGCGTTGTTGAATGAGAGCTCCGGACCGATCGAGCTCATGCCTGCCGGGTTGTAGGGCAGGTTCGCCTGGAACCGCTGTAGCATATAAAGCACGAGGAAGCCGGCGAGGCTGAACAGCAGCATGGAGATCGAATAGGTCGTCCAGTGCTGCTCCTCGCGCTCATCCGTTCCCGCAATACGATAGAGCCCCCGTTCCAGCGGACCGAGGACGTAGGAGAGAAGTGTGCGCTCGCCCGTGAAGACACGCGTCATGTAACCGCCGAGCGGTTTGACGAGCACAAGAAGGATCCCGATGTAAATCAGGATCTGAAGCCATCCATTGAAGGTCATGGGGGTAACTTTCCCTATCTGGCGCTAGAAATTAGAAGCGCTCAGGGCGAATGAGGGCGTAGATCAGGTAAGCGGTGAGAAAGAGCGTCACGCCGCCGCCGAGAATATAATCCAGGAGCATTTGTGTCTCTCCGACTAGAGGCTGTCGCAGGCTTTGGTATAAGCGACGCACAGAATGAAAAATAAAACGCCGATCCCGATAAGAAGAATGTCCATCATCGATCGTTGATCCTTGATTGTTCTTGTGGAACACCGAAATGGACCGAAGGCACCTTCAAAGAAGGCGCCTTTCGTTTCTTCCCGGCATGGAGATCATCCTTTAGATGTCTCTAATGTCAATATGCGGCCAAACCGCATTAAGGTTCGAGACGGCGAGAAGGGAAAAGATATAAAAATCTTATAAATGCCGGCTGAGCGGGGAGAGATCTGTCGCCACCGCCCTTGGCTTCATCCATGGCCGCTTTCCTGCAAGCGACATCGTCATCCAGATTTTGCCATTCGAATCAGATCAGTGCGCCGGATCGACAATAACGAGACGGAAAATTGATGACGCCGAATGAAAGCGACCGGAGCCTTATCGAAGCGATGAGACGGTACTTTGCGGTGAAAGCCGATGTGAATGAATTGAAAGCGCGCCTGGAAACGGCAAGGCTCGAGGCTGGCGCAGATATTGAGACCTTTTACAATCCGCGTACCAACCCCGATCACGCGATCGATATCCTGCGATCGCATGTGTTGAAAAAGGAAATGGTCTCCCTGATGAGTCAGGCGGAAGCCTGGGCGAAGGGAGTGGACGCGGCCCAGGAGTTCGGCCAGAATTTTGACTCGATCCAGGACGCCGACATTGTGGGTGCTGACTAGCGCCCAGTCAGCCGGGCCGCAGCAGTCAAACGCAGGAGATTGATCCACTAGGCTTGAAATCCATTCCTGTTCATCGATGGCCTTGTTAAATCAGGAATGCTGATATAAATGAAGGTAATTGATGGGGCACGCAGGAAACGATGAAGCGCGGCTTTCTAACGATCTATGCCGGTGAGAATGCTGCGGCGCTGCGGGCGCTTTCCGTGCCCGCGCGCGTGGATATGCTCCGGTTGCTGTGCTCCAAAGGCCCGCTGAATGTGAATGAAATCGCGCGGGCTCTGGATCTGCCGCAGTCGACGGTTGCAACCGGAATCATGATCCTGGAAGAGGCCGGACTGGTCGAGACCAAGGCGGCCAAGGCCCGCAAGGGATACCAGAAGATCTGTTCCGCCCTTTATGATGAAATCCTTGTCAGCTTCGAAGATGCGGCCTTGAAGCACGACGAGGATGTGATCGAGGTGGCGATGCCGATCGGTCTTTATACGAGCTGCGAGACCCATGCGCCGTGTGGTCTTTGCTCCACCGAGGGCGTGATCGGCCTGCTCGACGTGCCGGACTATTTCCTTGATCCGCAGCGCATGCAAGCCGGTTTGCTCTGGTTTGGACGCGGGCATGTCGAATATAAATTTCCCAATAATGCCAAGATCCTGAACAAGAATGTCAATGCCATCGAGTTCTCGATGGAGCTCTCCTCCGAGGTCCCGGGAACCAATCCGGACTGGCCTTCCGACATCACGATCTGGGTCAACGGTGTTGCCGTCGGCACATGGACGTCGCCGGGCGACTATGGTGACAAGCGCGGTGCTTTCACGCCGGGCTGGTGGAAACTCGAAGGCTCGCAGTATGGTAAGCTCAAGACTTGGCGGATATCGAAAAAGGGTACTTTCATCGACGGCGTTGCCGCTTCGGATGTCACCATCGATGACCTCGCCATCAGCCAACATTCCTCGATCCGGCTCAGGATCGGCATCGCCGACGATGCACGCCACACGGGCGGCGTGAACATATTCGGCCGCGGCTTCGGCAATTACGGCCGTGATATCCTGATGCGGATCGATCTCTCTTAAATTCAAATCATAAATTGTGATATATAGCCGGCATTCCTATGGAATGACGATGTGTGGTCATTTTTGCATAATTCATTGAATTCGCTAAGTTTTGTCTATATTTTCCGCAACGCAAGGCAAAATTTTAGCTTTGATGGCGCATAAATTGGCGTTGACGGCTTGCCAAAAGTGTATCAGCATCTAGGTATAAGAACGAAATATCTGATACATATGCGGGAGGTTAGCAGTGAAGGCGCAAGTGGTCATCCATCGCGATTTCCGGATTGCCGATATCGACGACAGACTCTACAGCTCGTTTCTGGAGCATCTGGGTAGAGCGATCTACGGAGGCATCTATGAGCCCGGCCACCCGACCGCTGATGCGGACGGGTTTCGCCAGGACGTTATCGAACTCGTCCGCGAGCTGAATTCACCCTACTGCCGCTATCCTGGCGGCAATTTCGTCTCCGCCTACAATTGGGAAGACGGGGTGGGGCCTCGTTCTGAGCGCCCGGTGCGTCTCGATCTCGCCTGGCGTACCCGCGAGAGCAATCAGATCGGCGTCAACGAATTCGTCGACTGGTGCAAGAAGGCCAACACCAAGCCGATGCTGGCCGTCAACCTGGGTTCGCGCGGTCTTGATGACGCACGCAACTTCCTTGAATATTGCAATCATCCAAGCGGCACCTATTGGTCGGACTTGCGCCGCAAGCATGGCTGGGCCGATCCCCATGGCGTGAAGCTCTGGTGCCTCGGCAACGAGATGGATGGTCCGTGGCAGGTCGGCCATAAGTCGGCCTACGAATACGGTCGGCTGGCCGATGAGACGGCCAAAGCCATGCGCGGCTTTGACAAGTCGCTGGAGCTGGTCGTCTGCGGCTCCTCCAATTCGGAGATGAAGACCTATCCGGATTGGGAAGCGCAGGTTCTCGAGCAGTGCTACGACAGCGCCGACCATATCTCGCTGCACATGTATTTTGCCAATCGCGAGAAGAACACGCTCAACTATCTCGCCAAGGCGGAGAAGCTCGACCGCTATATCGGCACCATCGGTGGCGTGATCGACTATATCAAGGCGAAGAAGCGTTCCAAGAAGACGATCGGCATTTCCTTCGACGAATGGAACGTCTGGTATCACTCGAACCAGCAGGACAAGGACATCCTTGCGCGCGACGAGTGGCCGGACGCGCCGCATTTGCTCGAAGACGTCTATAATTTCGAGGACGTTCTTCAGGTCGGCGGTATTCTGAATACCTTCATCCGCCGCTCCGATCGGGTTCGTATCGCCTGCATCGCCCAGCTCGTGAACGTGATCGCACCGATCATGACGGAAGATGGCGGTCCCGCCTGGCGGCAGACCATCTATTATCCGCTGTATTTCGCCTCGAAATACGGCCGCGGTTTCGCGCTTCGGCTGGTCACCGACGGCCCGACCTACGACAGCGACGAGGCCGACGATGTGCCCTATCTCGATGTCTCCGCCGTTCATGATGCCACGGGGAATACGGTCACTCTGTTTGCCGTGAACCGCCATCTGGACTCGGCGCTCGATCTCGACACCCGGCTGGAAGGTTTCCCCGGTGCGCGCGTCATCGAGCAGTACGAGATGGTTCATGAGACGCTTGAGGCGGTCAACACGGCGTCCCGGCCCAATGTTGTCGTTCCCGTCAAGACGGGTGACGCCAAGATCGAGGATGGCCGGCTTCGCGCTACGCTGAAGCCACTGTCCTACAATGTGATCCGGCTGTCGGTATGACAGCTGGTTGCCGGGACGCGGTAAAACGCGTCCCGGTCTGCAATGACGTCCGGCATGTCGCGAGGAGGCGATACATGTCGGCACGGTGGTCTGTTGCGAGAGGGTCTGGACATGAGGTGTTCAAGGTCCGTCTAACGCAGGGAGTTTGAAAGTCACGGCTTGCCTCACCTTGTTTGGCCCGCCGTCCGATGGATAACTAGGGAGGAGATCATGCAGAAGTGGAAGAAGCTTGCTTTCGGTGTCGCGCTGGCCACGTTCGGCCTGGTCGCGGCAGCCACGGCACAGGAATATACGACCTTGCCACGCAAGGAGACGCTGATCGTCGAGAACCCGGAAGGGACGATCAAGAACCCCGGCTGGTTCAATGTCTGGGTCAATGGCGGCGGCGGTGTCTCGACCGGCCTGCAGCAATTGACGATGGATACGCTCTGGTACATCGACCCCGAACAGGGGCTCGGTGGTTCGGCCTGGGACAATTCGCTCGCTGCCGACAAGCCGCAATATAATGACGACTTCACCCAGATGACGGTGAAGCTGCGCAAGGGGCTCTACTGGAGCGACGGCGTCGAGTTCACCGCCGATGACGTGGTCTATACGGTCAAAACCCAGATGGACCATCCGGGCATGAACTGGAGCGCTGCCTTTTCTGTGCAGGTCGCCAGTGTCGAGGCGCCGGATCCCTATACCGTCGTCTTCAAGCTGAAAAAGCCGAATTCACGGTTCCATGCTATCTTCACCGTGCGGTGGAACGGCGCGTGGATCATGCCAAAACATGTCTTTGAGAAGGTTGCCGATCCGGTTCGCTACGATTTCGCCAATCCGGTCTCGCTCGGCGCCTACAAGCTGAAAAGCTTTGATCCGCAGGGAAAATGGTACACTTGGGAAAAGCGCGATGACTGGCAGCGCACTTCGCTCGCCCGCCTCGGCGAACCGGGTCCGAAATATGTCACTTACGTCGATCCAGGCCCGCCGGATAAACGTACGATCGCCCAGCTGGAGCATAATCTCGATATCATTCACGACAACACGCCCGAGGGCATGTTCACGCTGAAGGAGAAATCGAAGACGAGCGAAAGCTGGTTCCCGGGCTTCCCCTTCGCCCATCCCGATCCGACACTGCCGGCGGTGATCTTCAACACGCAGGATCCGCTGTTCAAGAATGCCGATGTCCGCTGGGCGCTCGCACTCCTCATCGACATCAAGGCAGTCGATATGGCGAGTTATCGCGGTGCCGCAACGCTTTCGGCGCTTGGCGTTCCGCCGACGGCCATTGCCATGAAGGATTATCAGGCGCCATTGCAGGATTGGCTTAAGGACTTTGAAGTCGACACCGGCAAGCGCAAGATCAAGCCTTATGATCCGACGATCGGCCAGCAAGTCGCCGATATGCTGCGCAAGCAGCCGAAATATAAGGATCAGATCCCGACCGATCCGGCGGCCATCAGCACGGCCTTCGGCTATGGCTGGTGGAAGCCCGATCCGCAGGCGGCGGCCGAGCTCCTGGAAAAGGCCGGCTTCAAGAAGGTTGGCGGCAAATGGATGACGCCGGACGGCCAGCCCTTCAAGATCCGCCTGACGGTGGAAGGCGATACGCGCTCGGTCTTCACCCGCGCGGGCACTCTGATCGCCCAGCAATGGGCCGCCTTCGGCATCGACTCAAAGGCTGCTCCGTCCTCTGCCGTCTGGCAGGGGCTGGCAACGGGCGATTTCCAGTGCGCGATCGCCTGGAGCGTCGAAACATGGGGCGGCGATCCCGACCTGTCGTTCTTCCTCGAGAGCTGGCATTCGGATTTCGTTGCCAAGAAGGGCGAGAACCAGTCGGCCCGCAACTGGCAGCGCTGGTCCAATCCGGAGCTCGACAAAATCATCGAGAGCATCCGTCGGGTGAGTTCCGACGACCCGAAGGGTATCGAGCTCGGCAAGGACTATTTGAAGCTTGTCGCTCGCGAAATGCCGACCATTCCGCTGATGTCCTACAACGTCTTCACGTCGATGGATACCACCTACTGGAAAGGCTACCCGACGATCGCCGACCCTTATACCGATCCGGTTCCCAATTGGGCGAATTCCCGGTTGATGATGGTCAAGCTGAAGCCGGCGCAGCCATAAATCCTCCCAACCCTGACGCGGTATCTGCCGCGTCAGGCACCTGTCGCCGGGCATTAAGCGAGTCCGGCGACCCTTTTTTAAAGAGTGATCAAGCGCAAGCAGCAAGGAAAACGACGGCATGGCGTCCTATCCCATTTTCGTATTGAAGCGATTTGGCCAGTTCCTGCTCGTCGTCTTTCTCGGCATTTCCGCGACCTTCTTCATCACCCATATGACCCCGATCGATCCTGTCGAGCAGAGCATCGGCGCCATTCAGCAGATGGGCCAGTCCGATCCGCGCGCCGTCGACCTCATGCGTCAGTCGCTTCGCGAGCTTTACGGCATGGAGGGCTCGCTCTGGCAGCAATATGTGCATTTCTGGACGCGCCTCGCGACCGGCGATCTCGGGCCGTCTCTTTCGGCCTTTCCGACACCGGTCTCGACCATTATCCTGCGGTCGCTTCCGTGGACGATCGGCCTGATGACGGTTGCGACGCTATTCACCTTCATCCTCGGCAACATGATCGGCGCGCTCGCCGGCTATTATCGCAAGAGCATGGTGCTGAAAGCTGTCAGCCTCGTCTTCATCGCGATGCAGCCGATCCCCTATTACATTCTCGCCTTCGTGCTGATCATCCTGTTCGGCTATCTCTGGCCGATCCTGCCGATCAACGGCGGCTATGAGATGAACACCAATCTGCAATTCTCCTTCTCGCTGGTTCTCGACATATTGCGGCACTCCATCCTGCCGGCTCTCTCGCTGATCCTCGTTGGAACGGGTGGATGGCTGATCGGCATGCGGGCGCTAGTCTCCAACATCATCACCGAGGATTATGTGACCTTCGCCGAGCTCGGCGGGGTGCCGAAGAACCGCATCCTGCGATCCTACATCGCCCGCAACGCGATGGTGCCGCAGTTTACCGGGCTCGCCATGTCGCTGGGGGCGGTCTTCAACGGCACGGTCATCACCGAGATCGTCTTCGGCTATCCCGGCATCGGCAACCTGCTGATTTCGGCGGTGCATGCCGGCGATTACAGCCTCGTCTTGGGTTTGAGCGCACTGTCCATCGCCGGCGTCGCCGCCGCGGTGTTTATCATCGATATTCTGGGTCCACTGATCGACCCGCGCATCAGGGTGGAGTAGGCCATGTTCACGATCGTTCGCGACCTCGCCCGCCAGAATGCGGAATTCCTTTGCGGCCTGCTGCTTTTCGCAGTGATTGTCGCGCTTATCGTCCTGTCCTATTTTTCGCCCTACGGTCCCTCGGACATCTATGTCCTGCCGCCCGATATGCCGCCTGATGGCGATTACTGGCTCGGCACGACCTCGCGCGGTCAGGATGTCTTCTGGCAGCTCACCACGGCTCTCAGGAACACGCTCTATTTCGGCATCGGCGTGGCATTTCTGTCACGTATCATTTCGCTGGTGGTCGGTCTTGTGGCGGGTTACCTCGGCGGCGTGGTCGATCGGGTGCTGATGGCCATCAACGACAGCATCATGGTCATTCCGCAGTTTCCGCTGCTGATCCTGTTCTACTTCGTGCTCAAGGACGGAATGACCTGGACCGTTCTCATCGCGGTTATGGCCTCGCTCGGCTGGTCCTACGATGCGCGGCTGATCCGCTCGGTGGCGATCAGCCTCAAGAGCCGGCCGTTTACGACCCAGAGCGTCTATTCCGGCATGAGCATGTACAAGATCCTCGTGCAGGAGCATTTGCCCTATGTCCTGCCGATCGTCTTCGCCACGACGATGAACAACATGATCTGGTCGATCGGCATGGAAATCACGCTGTCGGTACTCGGTTTCACGGATATCGAAACCCCGACCATGGGCATGATGATCTACTGGGCAAATGCCCATTCGGCGCTGATCGCTGGAGTATGGTGGTGGGTCGCGGCTCCCGTCGCAGCCATCGTCGTGTTGTTCACGGCGCTCTTCCTGCTGTCGATGTCGATGAACGAATACAACGATCCGCGCAGCCGGCTGAACCGGATGGGGGGCTAAGTCATGGACGCTGTGGTCGAGGTCAAGAATCTCAAAGCCTACTACAAAGCCTTCCTCTATGGCGTCGATCGCGAGGTGCGTGCCGTTGATGATATCAGCCTGACGATCGGCCGCGGCGAGATCTATGGCGTTGCGGGTGAATCGAGCAGTGGCAAGACGACGCTCATCAAGACCATTGCCGGCGCCATTCGTCCGCCGTTGAGGGTTGTCGAGGGCAGCGTCACCTTTCACTTCAACGGCGGCACACAGGATATCCATACGATGACGCCGGAGGCGAGGGCAGCGCTCCGGTGGCGGCATCTGTCCTACATCATGCAGGGCTCGATGAACGTACTCAATCCCGTGCGGCGCATTCGCCACTCTTTCACGGATTTTGCCTTTCGCCACATGAAGGCGGACAAATCCGCTTTCTTCGAGCGGGTCTCCAGCCACTTGCAGCGGCTGAAACTCGATCCCCAGCTTCTCGATGCCTATCCCCACGAATTGTCCGGCGGCATGCGCCAGCGCATGACCATTGCGCTTGCCACCATCCTGACGCCGGAATTCATCATCGCCGACGAGCCGACGACGGCCCTCGATGTCATCGTGCAGCGCGACGTCCTGACGATGATCCGCGAGATCCAGCGTGACATGGGCTCCTCTTTCCTGTTCGTCACGCATGACATGGGCGTCCACGCCGCCGTCTCCGATCGCATCGGCATCGTTTATGCCGGCCGTCTGGTTGAGGAGGCGCCGACCCGCAAGCTCTTCCATCTGCCACTGCATCCCTATACGCAGCATCTGGTCGCGAGCCTTCCGCGCATCGGCGATGCCAGCACCCGGCCTTCGCTGGAAGGCCGGCCACCCAATCTCGCCATGCCGCCGGAAGGCTGTCGTTTTCATCCGAGATGTCCGAAGCGCATGGACATTTGCAGCCGCGAGGCGCCGCCGATGGTCGCGGTCGAGCCGGACCGGCGCGTGGCCTGTTTTGCTGTGACGGGAGAACGGATTTGAACGATCTGCTTTCGCTCTCGCATGTCACTAAGATCTACAGGCAGGGCGGCCTGCTCGGCGGCCGCCATATCACCGCCGTCAAGGATGTCAGCCTGACGCTCGGGCAGGAGCCGGAGATCTTGTCGATTGTTGGCGAATCCGGCTCGGGTAAGTCGACCATTGCCGCGATGATCCTCGGGCAGACGGCGCCGACGGAGGGACGGCTGGATTTCCGGGGCAGTCCGGTCGCGGTCCACGGCAGGGTCGAGCGGCGCGCCTTCATGCGGCAGGTCCAGCCGGTGCTGCAAAACCCGTTCGAAGCTTTCAATCCGCTGAAACGGGTGGATCGCTATCTCTTCGAGACGGCAAGGAGTTTCGCGCCCAATGGTAAGCGGCCGAGCCGTGAGGAAATCGAGCGCATGGCGGATGCCGCACTCTCGCATATCGGTCTGAGCCTGGCCGAGGTGAAAGGCCGGTTTCCGCATGAATTGTCGGGTGGGCAATTGCAGCGCACGGCGATCGCCCGCGCGCTCATACCGCAACCGCGGCTTCTGGTCGCCGACGAGCCTGTCTCGATGGTCGATGCCTCGCTGCGGATGGCGATCGTCAATCTCTTCAGCCAGCTGAAGAAGGATCTCGGTCTATCGATCATCTACATCACGCATGATCTGGCGACCGCCTATTATATCAGCGATCGCATCGTCATCATGAAGAAGGGCGAGATCGTCGAGCAAGGGCAGGCGCGGGCCGTTTTGGACAATCCGCAGCACCCCTATTCCCGGGCGCTCAAGGAAGCGGTGCTGTCGACGACACCGGAGATTTGATGTTTGATCCCCAGTTTTGATGGGGCTATTCCGATGCGCCCTGTTTCAGGCGCATCGGAACGTATTTAGGGCGTCGGTGTTAGCTATGGCTTTCCGGCATCACCGAAGAATGGTGCGACGTGATCAGCCATTTTCCATGTTCGAACTTGTAGGTGAAGGTGTAGCGGGCCGGTACCTTCGTGCCGTCGCTAAGCGTGAAGGTATAGGTGCCGGTATCGATCACCTTGTCGCAGCCGATCTTGATGGTGCGGCTGTCGATCTTGCCCTGCGGCTTCTTCTTCAGAAAGTCCACGAAATAGGCCCTGCGCTCTTCCTGGGTCAGGCGCGGCTTGTTGGAGACCGTCGGCAGGAGAACCGCGTCGGGGGCGTAGTTCTCGACAACCTTGTCAGGGTTAAGCGTTGCGAGTGACGTGTTCCAGCGGTCGAAGAGGCCTTCCACCTGCTTTTCGGTGATCGGCATGCATTCGGCGGCCATTGCCTGGCCAGCCAGGACGGAAGCGACGGCGGCGACCATGACAAACTTATACATAAGGGGGTATCTCCAATTTTGACTGTTTTCTCCGGCCTCATCGCCGGTAGCCTGAAGATAAGTCCGCTCAAATGCTGAAACGATCTGCCGGTCGGCGGTGAAATGATATGCCGGTTGGCGTATGTTCATCGGCTTACGGAATGTCTATCTAAGACGACACCGGGGCATCAGGCACCGGCCCATGCCAGAGACCAGAGACAGTGGAAAACCTAGAATCTCCCGTGAGAGAACTGCGCCGGCTCTACAGGGAGGCCGAAGCAAAGGCAGCGCGTTTGAGGCTGATTGTCGAGGCGCGAAATATCCTCGATACGATGGACTTCGAGATTGCCGCCCGGCAGGTGCTCGCCCTTGTCTGTTCCTTCTGCGGCGCATCCGCCGCGCGGATAGAGTTTCCCGACGATCAGACGACTGAGGCCATTCGATACGAACGCGGCGCCTCGCAGCCATCCCTCCGGATTGTTTTTGCAGTCAACCTCAAGGGAAACGATCCCAGGATTTCTCTGTCGCTTGCTCAGGAGATAGAGGCCCTGACCACCGACGACGACCAGCAAACGCTGAAAATCGTTGCCGACCAGCTTCTGGCAGCTCTCAACGACAAGAGGCGCCAGCAGGAGCGCGAAGCTTTCACCGAGGCGCTGCGGAGCCGCGAGGCCATGCTTGCTCATCTGGTCGGCGAGATGATCAGCGCCCAGGAAAAAGAACGCGCCCGCGTTGCCTATGATCTGCACGACGGCGTAGCACAGAGCCTCGTGAGCCTGCTTTTTCATCTGCAGGCAGCGACGGTCGGTCAGGATATGGACGCGCAAACCGCGCAGAATCTGACCGATTGTATCGATCTCGCCCGCCGCTGTGTCGGCGATATCAGGCATGCCATCGCCGATCTCAGGCCGGCCGAGCTTGACGATCTCGGTCTTGCCGCAGCGATCCGGGCGAAGCTGGATTCGATGCGGATAGACCATGTCTCCTTCTCGGATCAGCTCGGTGAGACCCGGCTTCCGCGTGCCGTCGAGATCGTCCTTTATCGCGTTGCCCAGGAGGCGCTCGCCAATGCCGAAAAGCATGCGGCCTGCACGCATGTCCAGATTGAACTTGCCGAAAATGCGGACGGGGTCGTCATGCTGACGGTATCCGACGATGGTCGCGGCTTTGCGGCCGGCGATCACCGGCCGGAGAGGGGGCACGGGGTCGGTCTGCCGGCGATGCGCGAACGTCTGGCGCTGGTCGGCGGAACGCTGTCGATCGAGAGCGCGCCGGGCGCTGGAACCCGCCTGCTGGCGGAAGTGCCAACTGATTTGAACCGGGAATCATCTTCATGAAGACTGCATCGATCGTCATTGCCGACGACCATGATCTCGCCCGCTCGGGGATTGCCGCCGTTCTTGCGACGTCGGAGAGTCTGGACATCGTCGGCCAGGCGAAGAACGGGCTGGAGGCGGTCGAATTGTGCGACCGCTTGCGTCCGGATCTCATTCTTCTCGATATCCGCATGACGCCGCTCGATGGTCTCGGTGCCGCCGCGGAAATCCGTAAAATCGCTCCGGACACCAAGATCGTCATGCTCACCATGCATGAGAGCATCGATTATCTTAGTGCTGCGATCAAGGTTGGAGCGAGCGGCTATCTCCTCAAGGACGTCAGCCGCGACGGCCTGCTGCGCACCATCGACATCGTGCTGGATGGACAGGCATTTTTTGACGCGGATCTGATGCGCAAGATGCTGGCGCGAATAGATCGTGAATCGCCGGCGGAAACGGTCATTGAGAGACTGACGAACCGGGAGCGTGAAATTCTCTGTAGCTTGACCACTGGAGAGACCAACAAGGGGATCGCGCGAGCACTGTCGATTTCACCGGGGACGGTGAAAGTGCATGTCGAGCGCATCCTGAGCAAGCTCGGGGTCAACGATCGCACGCAGGCGGCGGTTCTGGCGATCCAGGCGGGTCTTCTGCGAAAGGATGAGCTTTGACGAGTGGCGATATGACCGACAAGGCGGGCCTCTCCCTTCGCTTCCTCGATCAGCCGCTTGCCCGCAAGGGAGTGATCGTGATCGCCCTTCCGTTGATCTGCCTGCTGATCGCTCTTGGATCGGTGTTTTTGGCCGATCGAGAAAGCCGCCGCGCCGAGGATTATGTGCGCGTGACCTTCGCCATCCAGTCCGACATTCTGGAACTGCATGCGCTTCTGGCCGAGGGCGCGTCGGGCGTTCGCGGTTATCTGTTGACCGGAGATGCGGCGTTTCTCGCGCCCTTTGAAAAGGCCAATGCCGAGCTCCCCGGTGTCTTTGCCGCCATGCGGCCGTTGATAACCGACGCCGAGCAGCGCGCGCGCCTCGACGGCATGGAGCCGCTGGTCTTCCAGAAACTCGCCGGCCTCAACGACCTGTTGGAAAAGGGCCGCGAGAGCAATCAGTCGATCAACGACGATATGCGCCGCACGCTGGTGGACAACAAGGTGGTGCTGGACGAGCTGCGCTCTCGCATTCAGCAGATGCGCGAGCGCGAGGATGCGCTGCTTGAAGAGCGGACGAAGCAGGCGGATGCCATCCGCGATAGAGCCCAGTGGATCACCATCGTCGGCGCGATCGTCGGTCTGGTCGGCTGCGTGGTGGCGATCATTCTGATGTCGAACGGCATCGTCCGGCGGGTTGCATCGTTGCAAAAGACGGCCCGTCTTCTGGCCATGGGGCAGCGGGTGACATCGGGAGAACATGCGCGCGACGAACTCGGTGCGCTCTCGCAAGCGCTTCAGGAGGCAAGCCTTCTCCTCAAGCAACGCGAAAGCGCGCTTCGCGAAAGCGAGGAGCGTTTCCGCCTCCTTGTCGACGGTGTCCATGATTATGGAATTTTCGGGCTTGACCAGCAGGGGCGGGTGGTGAGCTGGAATGCGGGCGCCGAGCGGATCAAGGGATATACGGCCGATGAGATCATCGGCGAACATTTCTCGCAATTCTATCCATCCGAGGTTCGCGATACGCTGCCAGGCCAGGAGCTTGAGCGGGCGGAGGCTGACGGTCGGGTCGAAGACGAGGGGTGGCGGGTACGCAAGGACGGCTCGCGCTTCTGGGCCAATGTCGTCGTGACCGCACTTCGCGACGAGAACGGCAATCCCAAGGGTTTTTCGAAGATCACCCGCGATATCACCGATCGCAAACGCAACGAGGAAGAGCTGCTGGCCGCCCGATACAAGGCCGAGCAGGCGAGCGAAGCCAGAAGCGCCTTTCACTCACGCTTGAGTCACGAGTTCAGGACGCCTCTCAATTCCATTCTCGGCTTTGCCCAAATCCTGGAAATGGATCTGAACGAGCCCGAAACGCAGGCGAGCCTGGCCCAGATTCTGAGGGCCGGCCGGCATCTTCTCAGCCTGCTCGATGATTTGCTCGACCTGGCCCGTATCGATGCCGGGCGGATGGAGCTCTATATCGAAACGCTGGATGCCGGCGAGATCGTCGGGGAGGCGGTCGACCTTGCCCGCCCGCTGGCCGCGCCTCGCAAGGTCGGCATTGTCGTCGAGATCGATCATGCCGCCGGCGCTGCTGTCACCATCGACCGGCGCCGCTTCCTCCAGGTGCTTCTGAATCTTCTGTCGAACGCGATAAAGTTCAATCGCGAAGGCGGAGCGCTTCGTGTGTCTACCCGGCTTGTGGACGGCGATATGCTTGCCATCGACATCCACGATACCGGTTTCGGTATTGCCCCGAACAAGAAGGAGCGGCTATTTCAGCCTTTCGAGCGCCTTGGGGCAGACAGCAACGCTACGTCGGGGACAGGGTTGGGGCTCGCTTTGTCGCAGCATCTGATGCAGGCGATGGGCGGTAGACTGGAGCTTGGTTCTACCGGCACTGAGGGCACGACGTTCACCGTCTTTGCACCGGCCGCGCCCGCGTCATCGGTCGCGCCGCGTCCGACCGCCGAGTCTCCGGCTCCTCTCGCGGGCAAGCGGGAACTGGATGTCGTCCTCTGTATCGAGGACAATCCCGCCAGTCTGAACCTGATCGAAAATGTGCTGTCGCGGTATTGCAGCGCCAAAGTCATTCCCGCCATGCTGGGCGGTCTCGGACTGACGCTGGCGCGCGAGCACCGGCCGAATCTCATCCTGCTCGACATCAATCTGCCGGATATCAGTGGCCTGGAGATACTGAAAAATCTAAGGGCTGATAGTGAGACGCGGGCTATACCGGTGATCGTCATCAGTGCCGATGCGACGGAAGCGACGAGGCAGAGCGCGCTGCAGGAGGGGGCGACGCGCTTTCTCACCAAACCGCTTGATATAAGACAGTTCCTTCAGACGCTCGACGAGGTTATGGCGCAATGAACCCGCAAATTGATATCGCCGCTGAGGCGAGCGTACTGGTCATCGACGACGAGGCTGCCAATGTCGCTCTTCTGGAGCGCCTCCTGCGCCGTGAAGGGTTCAAGAAGGTTACGACGACGACCGATCCGAGAGAGGCCGTCCGGCTTTTCAACGAAGTGAGCCCGGATATCATCCTGCTTGATCTGATGATGCCCCATATCGATGGTTTCGCGCTTCTGGACGCCTTTTCCCGGCTGACGGGGCCGACGTCCTTTATTCCCATCGTCGTGCTGACGGCCGATATTTCGATCGAAACTCGGCGCAGGGCTCTGTCGCTTGGCGCCAAGGATTTCCTGGTGAAACCGATCGATGCGGTGGAGACCCTTTTGAGAATACTCAACCTGCTCGAAACGCGCTTCCTGTTTCGGGCGCTGACCGAGTTGACGGGGCAATCCCCGTTCGTCCGGCGCGGTGGCGATCCCACGAGCCGCTGAAGGAAGAGAGGCTATAAACGACAAAGGCGCCGATGGTGTCGGCGCCTCATGTTTAGTCGGTAAGATTGGCGGTCTTTAATCGCAGACGCGCATCCGCTCGTAATGCCAGCCGTCGTCATATTCGTTTTGAACCGGACGGCTCTCCGTCCAGCATCTCGGCGGGGGCGGAGGAGGAGCGACATAACCATAGCCGCCGCCACCGCCGTTGACGATCGCACCACCGATCAAGCCGCCGATGAGTCCGGCTGCTACGCCGCCAGCGATGGCGCCGCCATTATGGTGATGATGACGCCGCGGAGGGCCATCGTTCCAGTCGCGGTAACGACCATATTCCTGTGCCTGGGCAAAGCCGGCTGGGGTCAACACGCTGCCGGCGACCGTAGCTGCGAGCAAAACCGTGAGAATTGTCTTCTTCATCATGATCACCTCCGACGCGATGCGTCTTGAAATGCAAATCTTCGACTCGGTTAATCGAGTGTTTCCAGAATGACTCTGTACACGTGAACATGGCGTGAATACGCCGTTCACCTAAATTCGGCCGATGGGTTCTTTGTTCCCACAGGATGATTGTCGGCTGAAATCAGCTCGGAAATGCCAGGTTGAGTTCCGCAACCGCTTCAAGGGAAAGAGGTGACGTCTTGCGGTCTCCCAGCAGGAAGAAGAGTTTGGATGTCTCTTCCAGCTCCTCGTAAGCGTAGACCGCTTCCTCCAATGTCTTGCCCGAAACGATCGGTCCGTGATTGGCGAGAAGCATGGCGCGATGGTCACGAGCGGCAAGACGCACGGCTTCCGCCAGGGCTCTGTCACCCGGCCGGAAATATTTCAAGAGAGGGAGTTTGCCGATCCGCATGACGTGATAGGCGGTGAGCGGCGGCAGCACATCGTCGGTGTTGTCATGGCACAGGCAGGAGACCGCGACCGAATAGGTCGAATGAAGATGCACGACGGCGCGCGCAGCGGGCCGCTCTTCATAGACCGCAAGATGGAAGAACGCTTCCTTCGAGGGCGGATCGCCCGCCAGAAGCTCGCCGGAGGGGGAGACCTTGGATATCCGGGCAGGCTCCAGAAATCCGAGGCTTGAATTGGTGGGCGTCACCAGGATCGAACCGTCTTCGAGACGGACGGAGAGATTGCCGGCGCTGCCATGGGCAAGCTGGCGATTGTAGAGCAGCGCGCCCATGCGGGCGATCTTGTCGCGCAGTTCCGTTTCTTCGGTCATGGTGTCCCTGCCTCGATTGCCTAATGCATCATGGAAAGTGCGGCGGCGAAGAAGTCGTCGCCGCCGAAGTTTCCGGATTTCAGGGCGAGCAGCATGTTCCCCTGGACATTTCCCACCGTTTGGAGAACGGGCACGCCGGGTGCGATTTCCGGGCCGATCAGGAAGGCGGGAATGCCGAGCTTGTCGACGGCAGCACCGGATGTTTCGCCACCGGCTACGACCAGACGGCGCACGCCGCGAGACACCAGCTCGGCGGCAATCGCCGATGTGGCATGTTCGATAGCATGGCCGGAGGCTTCGCGGCCGTAGCGCGCCTGTACGCGGCCGACCGCTTGCGGATCGGCGCTCGCGGCGATCGCCACCGGCCCAGCCGATATCCGGTCTCCCGCCCAGGAGATTGCGGCTGAAAGCTCGTCGGGTCCCGAAAGCAGTTTTTCAGGGTCGAGCCGCAGGACGGGCATCGAACGCTCGGCTTCGGCAAGCTGGCGCAGAGTCGCCGTCGAGCAGCTACCGGCGACAATGGCGGCGAGACCGCCGACTGGGCCGATTGCATCCTCGGTTGCTTGGGCCGGATGCGAGATTCTGCCGGAGCGCTTGAGCGCTCGCGCCAGACCAAGGCCGAGGCCGGAAGCGCCTGTCGATAGTGGCGTTTCCAGTGCGATAGCACCCAGGGTCTCAAGGTCGCATTCAAAAACGGCATCGGCGATGACGGCCGTCACGCCGGTTTCGCGAAGAGCCGCGAGCCGTGCGCTGACGGCGGCCGGCCCGCCGGCGATGGTCGTGAGATCAATGAGCCCGACAGAGCCAGCGGATTGCCGGCCAAGAACCCGCACGAGATTGGCGTCGTGCATCGGATTGAGCGGATGGTCCTTCAACGGGCTTTCGTTGAGCGGCACCCCGTTGACGAAGAGATGACCAGCATAGACGGTGCGGCCGGTTTCCGGGAAAGCGGGAGTGACGATGACGGGGCCGCTGCCCTCCGCCATGCGCAGCGCGTCCGTCACCGGGCCGATATTGCCGGCGTCGGTGGAATCGAAGGTCGAGCAGATCTTGTAGAGGACATGGATCGCGCCGCGCGCGCGCAGCCAGGCCTCGGCCTTGCTTGCCGCGGAAACGGCATCCTGTGCTGCGACCGAGCGGATCTTGAGGGAAACGACGACTGCATCGACATCCGGTAGCATCAGATAGGGGTCGGGGATGCCGATGGTCTGCACCGTGCGCAGGCCGTTCTTCGTGAACGTATTGGCGAGGTCCGACGCGCCGGTGTAATCGTCGGCAATCGCTCCAAGCAAGAGTGTCATCCCTTTATCCTTTTGAACGGTGCAAACCAGCCGAGACCGTCGAGCGTGTGGTTTCGCGGAATGTATTCGCAGCCGATGAAGCCGTCATAGCCGAGCCGGTCGATCTCGGCGAAGAGAAAGGTGTCGTTGAGCTCCTCGCTGCAGGGCTCCTGCCGCGAGGGCACGCTCGCGGTCTGGATATGGCCGATGATCGACATCATCTCGCGCAAGGCAATTGCGACATCGCCATGCATGATCTGCCGATGGTAGATGTCGAACTGGAGCTTGAGATTGGGTCTGCCCAACTCCTCGATCAGCGCCCGCGCATGATTGAAATCATTGAGGAAGTAACCCGGCATATTACGGCCGTTGATCGGCTCGAGCACGAGGACCAGCCCTTTCTCGGCAAGCCGTCCGGCGCAATATTCGACGGAACGGCGATAGGCGCGGATGGCCGCCTCGTCGTCGGGCCTGGCGAGACCGGCCATCAGGTGCAGGCGCTTGACGCCAGTTGCCTCGGCATAGTCGAGCGCTATCTCCACATTCGACTTCATCTCCTTGAAGCGATCGGGAAGGGCAGCAAGTCCGCGCTCGCCGCCATTCCAGTCGCCGGGCGGCATGTTGAAGAGGGCCTGAGTCAATCCGTTACGCTCAAGCCGTTCCGCGATTGCTTCCGGCGCGAATTCATAGGGAAAGAGATATTCGACGGCACTGAAACCGGCTTCCGCGGCCGCGTCGAAACGGTCGAGAAACTGCCACTCGTTGAACATCATCGTCAGGTTGGCCGCAAAGACGGGCATGCTGATTGTCTCCGTTTACCGCTTGCGCGTTTCATTGCTCATGGTTCGGCAGAATTGTACCCGAAAGCTGCGCATAAAGCCGGGCAAGCGAGGCGTCGTCGTCACGTCCCATGCCGGCACCCGATGCGGCAAGATACATCTGCAGCGCGGCAGCGGCGAGCGGTGTCGGGTAACGCTCCGTGCGGGCCATGTCCTGTACGATACCGAGATCCTTGACGAAAATCTCGATGGCGCTGCGCGGCGAATAGTCTCCCTCAAGGACGTGCGGTACCCGGTTTTCGAACATCCAGGAATTGCCCGCCGAGGCGGTAATGACTTCATAGACCTTGTCGAGATCGAGACCTTGCTTGGCCGCGAAGGTGATCGCCTCGCAGGCGGCTGCGATATGCACGCCGGCCAGAAGCTGGTTGATCATCTTGAAGGCCGCGCCGGTTCCGGCGGCGTCACCCAGCTCGTAGACCTTGCCGGCCATGGCATCGAGCGCCGGGCGCGCGGCATCGAAGGCCGACTTCGTGCCGGAGGCCATGATGGTCAGCTCGCCGTTGGCCGCCTTGACCGCACCGCCGGAAATCGGCGCATCGAGATAATGCAGGCCGAGTGCCGTGCAACGCTCCGCCAGATCACGGGCAACGGCCGGATCCATGGTTGCCGATGAGATGAACACTGCCCCGGGTTTCATGGTGCTTGCGACATTACCGGCGCCGAAGAGGACGTCCCTGGTCTGCGCGCCGTTGACGACGACGGAGACGACGATGTCGGCATCCTTTGCCGCTGCTGCCGGGCTCGTCGCACCCCGCCCGCCTTCGCTGACGAAACGATCGATCGCGGCGGCCGATATGTCGTAGCCGACGACGTCGAGGCCGGCGCGCTTCATGGACCGCGCCATGCCGAGGCCCATGGATCCGAGGCCGATCACGGCGGCGACAAGCTGATGTTGCGAGTTTTCAGCTAGGGATGACATGTCGATATCCTTGCAATGTCTTGAGGGTGTTAGGTCCCCCGGCAGTTGGCGCCGGAGGACCTTTTATTCTAGCGGTTGACGCTTTTTGCCGGAACGGTCAGCACGGCGATAGATCCGATGACGAGCGCTGCCGCCAGGAGATACATGCCGGCTGAGGTGCTGCCGGTGAAGTCCTTGAGATAGCCAACCAGAAACGGTCCGAGGAAGCCAGCGAGATTGCCGACCGAGTTGATCCAGGCAATGCCCGCCGCAGCTCCGGTGCCGGCAAGGAAGGCCGTCGGCAGCGACCAGAACAAGGGTGCGCAACTGATGGCGCCCGCCGCGGCAAGCGAAAGGGCAATGATCGAAAATGTCGTGCTGGTGCTGACGGTGGCGGCGATGAAGCCGACTGCGGCGATCAGGGCGGGGACGATCAGGTGCCAGCGGCGTTCGCGATGCCGGTCGGCGGAGCGGCCGAGCGCGATCATGACGATGAAGGTGCAGATATAGGGGATGGCCGAGACCAGGCCGATATTGAAGTTTCCGACAACGCCGCTCGCCTTGACGATGCTTGGCATCCAAAAGTTCAGGCCGTATTGCCCAAGGACGAAGCAGAAATAGATCAGGCACATCAGCCAGACGCGGCCGTCGCGCAGAGTGCTTGCAACATCATGCGGACTTGACGATTTGGTGCGGTCTTCGGCTTCGATATTGGCGGTCAGAACCGATTTTTCATCCACCGTCAGCCATTTGGCGTCACTGATCTTGTCGTCGAGATAGAAGAAGACCAGCACACCCAGTAACACGGCTGGAACGGCCTCGATCAGGAACATCCACTGCCAGCCGGAAAGACCATGCGTTCCATGGAAGCTATCCATGAGCAAGCCCGACAGCGGATTGCCGAAGATGGCGGATACGGGGATTGCCGACATGAAGGTGGTGATGATCTTGGCGCGGTGGCGGGCCGGATACCAGGAGGTGAGATAGAAAATCAGGCCCGGGAAGAAGCCGGCTTCGGCAATGCCGAGCAGGAAACGCAGGATATAGAAGACGGTTTCCGAGGTAGTGAACATGAAGGCGGCTGACACGATGCCCCAGGTCACCATGATGCGCGCGATCCATACCCGCGCGCCGACCTTGTTCATGATGACGTTGCTCGGCACTTCAAACAGGAAGTAGCCGATGAAAAATATGCCGGCGCCGATCCCGTATGCTGCTTCCGACAGGCCGAGTTCGCTCGACATCTGCAACTTGGCAAAGCCGACATTCACGCGGTCGAGATAAGCGACGATATAGCAAAGCACCAGAAAGGGCACGATTCTCCAAAAGACTTTGCGGTATGCACGGTCTTCGACCGGGTTGGCGGCGCGCTCGCCCTGGGCTGCGGCCTGCGCTTGAAATGTCATGATGTCCTCCTCCGAATGGAAAAGCCGGGGTCCCTCCAGAACCTTCTTCCGGCCGCGCACCCTAAAATTGGCAGCGCTGCCATTTCTCGTTACTGCATTTTGGCAGCGCTGCCAACAGGAATTTGGCGGCGCTGCCAAAAATCTTGTGTTAAAGGAGCGGGAGTGGAAAATGGCCACGGGAACACGAGCTTCCGCGCGACTACAATGCGGAATCGCATAGGGATTTTTCAGGGAATATGAACGTCAAACCCCAAGCCACGGTCACGCTTGCAGAGGTTGCCGAAGCGGCCGGGGTGGGCGAAAGCACGGTCTCGCGTGTGCTTCGCAATCATGGTTCGTTTTCCCAGAAGACGCACGACCGGGTCATGGCGGCGGTCGAACGCCTCGGCTATGTGCCCAACCGTATCGCCGGAGCGCTGGCCTCGGCGGGATCGCGCCTCGTCGCCTTCGTCATCCCGTCGCTTTCCAATATCGTGTTTCCGGATGTGCTGCGCGGCGCGGGCGGCGTGCTTGAGACAAGTCATTATCAATCGGTTTTCGCGGTAACGGACTACGATCCGGGCAGGGAAGAGGCGATGGTTGCGGCCATGCTCGCCTGGCGGCCGTCGGCCGTCATGCTGGCTGGTCTGGAACACAGCGAGGGTACGGCGAAAATGCTGCGCGCGAGCGGTTGCCGCGTGGTGGAACTGCTCGACCTCGACGGGACGGCGCTGGATCTCGCAGTCGGTTTCTCAAATGCTGCAGCGGCGCGCGCCAGCGCGGAATTCATGCTGCGACGCGGCTATCGCCGCATCGGCTATGTCGGCCATGATCTGGTGCGCGACACGCGTGCGGGCAAACGTTTCGCAGCGTTTTGCGCCGCGCTGGAAGCAGAAGGCAAGCCGCTGGTGGGCCGCGAAATTCATGCGGGCGCGTCCTCGGTGGAGGCCGGCCGGCTCGGGCTCGAAAGGCTGCTCGCGCGCGTGCCGGACCTCGACGCCATCTATTTCTCCAACGACGATATGGCGTTAGGTGGCTATTTTCACTGTATGGCGCGCGGCATCTCCATTCCGTCGCAACTGGCCATTTTCGGCTATAACGGACTGGATATGGCCAGGGTGACGCCGCAGCCATTGTCGACCATCCGCACTCCGCGCGTGGCGGTGGGGCAGGTTGCCGCCCAGCTTGTGCTCGACGACGCGCCATCGCAAACCATCGATCTTGGCTTTGAGCTGATCGAGGGCGAGACCGCCTAAAGGCATGCGGATATAATCCGGGCCGTCTCAAACCACTTCTGACTATCGATAGAATCGGCGCGCTCCGTACGTGCCTCCTGTTGGTGCCTATCAAAGGGCACGAGTGCAGTTGCAGCTGCGCACGCAGATTCTGCTCCTCCCGACACTTGACAATTCTCAAATTGCGTCGCTGAATACGTAAATCCAGTAAACTGGACAGATGTCCATAATATTGGACATTAGAAACAACCATCCGACAGGGGAACGTCATGACCGTCTCACTCCGCGCCAGCCTGCTTTCGCTGGCCACAGCCTTCCTTATTTCCGCAATGCCCGCCGCCGCGCAGCAGGCCAAAAGCAAGCTCGACGAGGTGCTCGCCCGTGGCCATCTCGTCATGGGCACCGGCAGCACCAATGCGCCGTGGCACTTCAAGAGCGCCGATGACAAGCTTCAGGGGTTTGACATCGACATGGGCCGCATCGTCGCCAAGGCGCTGTTCGGCGATCCCGACAAGATCGAGTTCGTCAACCAGTCTTCCGACGCGCGTATCCCGAATATCACCACCGACAAGGTCGACCTGACCTGCCAGTTCATGACCGTCACGGGCGAACGCGCCCAGCAGATCGCCTTCACCATCCCTTATTATCGCGAGGGCGTCGGGCTGATGCTGAAGGCCGATGGCAAATATGCGGACTATGCCGCGCTCAAGGCCGCCGGTTCTTCCGTCACGATCTCGGTGCTGCAGAACGTCTACGCCGAGGCGATGGTGCATGCCGCCCTGCCCGAGGCAACCGTCGACCAGTATGAATCGGTTGATCTCATCTATCAGGCGCTGGAATCCGGTCGCGCTGACGCGGTCGCAACCGACCAGTCTTCGCTTGCCTGGTACATGACGCAGAACCCGGGCCGCTACAAGGATGCCGGCTACGGCTGGAACCCGCAGACCTATGCCTGCGGCGTCAAGCGCGGTGACCAGGACTGGCTGAACTTCGTCAACACCGCCCTGCATGAGGCAATGACCGGCGTCGAGTTCGATTTCTATGCCGCCTCCTACAAGAAGTGGTTCGGCAAGGATCTGACACCGCCGCAGATCGGCTTCCCGGTCGAATATAAGTGATGTCGTCGAGGACGGAAGGTTGCCTTCCGTCCTTTCCTCACCCTTGATTGCAGGATTGCGCCATGGGTTATACGCTGAATTTCGCCGCCGTCTGGCGCAGCTTCGACCAGCTTCTCGAAGGTCTGCTGCTGAGCCTTGGCCTGGCTTTTATTTCCATCCTGATCGGCGCCCTGATCGGCCTGCTCGTCGCCTTCGCCCTGACGGCGAAAAGCGGTTGGGTCCGGCGGCCCGCAGCACTTTACGTGACGATCATCCGCAATCTGCCGATCCTCGTGCTGGTGCTCTTCGCCTATTTCGCCCTACCGCAGATGGGCTTCCGCATCGGCAAGGTGCAAAGCTTCATCGCTGTGCTGTCGATCTATTCGGGTGCCTATCTGGCCGAGGTGTTTCGTGCCGGCCTGCTGTCCATTCCGAAGGGACTGTCTGAGGCCGGCCTCGCCATCGGCCTGACACCGATGCAGATCCGCGTCTCGATCATCGCGCCGCTGATGTTCCGCAATGTGTTGCCCTCGCTTTCCTCGACGGTGATCTCGCTCTTTAAGGATACGTCTCTTGCGGCGGCGATTGCCGTGCCGGAGCTGACCTTCGAGGCGCGCAAGATCAATGTCGAGAGCTTTCGCGTCATCGAGACATGGCTCGTCACCTCCGGCCTCTACGTTTTCACCTGTGTCGTGCTGGCCGCGCTGATGCGCGTCGTCGAGCGCCGCCTTGCCGTTCCGAGGTGATGTCATGACCGATTTTATCGCCTTTCTCGATCAGCTCTGGATCGCACGTCTCGCCATTCTCAAGGGGCTTGGCTTAACCGTGTCCATCTCGCTGCTTGCGATCGTCGTCGGCTCGCTGCTCGGTGTTCTCGTCGGGCTTTGCCTCGTCTACGGCAATCCGGTGCTGCGCTTTTTCGTGCGGGCCTATACGGACTTCATCCGGGGAACGCCGGTCCTGGTTCTGGTTCTGGCCAGCTACTATGTCCTGTCGACCATCGGGATCGATCTCGGCCCGTTCCAGGCCGGTATCTTCGCGCTCGCAGTTTTCTGCTCGTCGCATGTCGGCGAGATTGTGCGCGGCGGGTTGCAGGCTATTCCGAAGGGGCAGACCGAAGCGGCGAAGGCGATCGGGCTCACCTTCCGCCAGACCTTTGCCTATGTGCTCTGGCCGCAGGCGCTGCGCCAGTTCCTGCCAGCCTGGGTGAATACCGCGGCCGAGATGGTCAAGGCCTCGACGCTGCTGTCCGTCATCGGCGTCGCCGAGCTGCTGCTGCGCATGCAGGAAATCATTTCGCGTAATTTCATGAGCCTCCAGTTCTATTTCTTCGCGGGGCTTTTGTACTTCGTCATCAATTACGGCATCGAGCGTCTCGGCAAATATGTCGAGCGCAAGACCGCCGTTCCGTCGTGAGGGCTCGATCATCATGAGCAAGATACTTCTCGAAATACAAGGGCTGCGTAAGCAATACGGCCCGCTCGAGGTGCTGAAGGGCGTCGACTGCACCATGCAGGAGGGCGAGGTCATCTCGATCATCGGCTCTTCCGGCTCGGGCAAGACGACGATGCTCCGCTGCATCAACATGCTCGAGGAATTCCAGGGCGGGCGGATCCTGCTCGAAGGCGAGCCGATCGGCTACGACGATGCCGGTGGCGCGCGTCGGCGCAAGAGCGAGAAGGACATCGCCCGCCAGCGGGCGCTGACCGGCATGGCCTTCCAGCAGTTCAATCTCTTTCCGCATATGACGGCTGCCCGCAACGTCATGCTGGGGCTCATCAAGGTCAAGAAGATGCACCGCGATGAGGCGCGTGCGGTTGCAGAAAAATGGCTCGACCGCGTGGGCCTGGCTTCCCGTGCCGATCATTATCCGGGCCAGCTTTCCGGGGGGCAGCAGCAGCGCGTGGCGATCGCCCGCGCCATTGCCATGACCCCTCGGCTGATGCTCTTCGACGAGGTGACCTCGGCGCTCGACCCCGAACTGGTGGGTGAGGTGCTGCAGGTTATCAAGGGACTTGCCGCCGATGGCATGAGCATGCTGCTCGTCACCCATGAGATGCGCTTTGCCTACGAAGTCTCGTCGCGAGTCATCTTCATGAACCAGGGCCTTATCGGCGAGGAGGGCGATCCGAAGGAGATGTTCGTCAAGCCGAAGACCGAGCGGCTGGCCGAATTCCTGAAGACGTCCAGCTTCAATTGAACGACAGGCAGCCTTAGCGCCGCCTGCTGACATGTAAAATCCAGAAGAAAAGAGAGATGTCATATGACTATCAAGCGTTACGGTGCCGGCGAAACCGGAGCCGGCGGGCAAGCCCTGCCATTTGCCCGTGCGGTCGAAGCCAATGGCTGGCTGCATGTTTCCGGCCAGGTTGCGATGGAAAAAGGTGAGATCGTCGGCGGCGGTATTATCGCGGAAACCCGTAAGGCGATCGAAAACCTGATCGCCATCCTGCACGAAGCCGGCTATGGCATTGAGGATGTGGTTCGCGTCGGCGTGTGGCTTGACGATCCCCGCGACTTCTGGAGCTTCAACGGCGTCTATGCGGAGTATTTCGGCAAGAACCCGCCGGCGCGCGCTTGTGTTCAGTCCCGGATGATGGTCGATTGCAAGGTGGAAGTCGATTGCGTTGCCTATCGCGCCGATAGAGGTTGAGTTGTTGGGGCGCGACTGTAACGGTCGCGCCTATTCCCCGGAAATGGAGCATGTTTGATGGCTGAAGGCCCAGACGATATCGTATCGCGACGGACGCGCGGCCTTGATCGTGCCTTTGAAATTCTCGAGTTTCTGCGCACCAGGCGTCAGCCGATGCGGCCGAACGAAATCGCGGTCGAGATCGGCGCACCGCGCTCGTCGATCTACGAACTCGTCAATCTTCTCCTGCGCCACGGCATGCTGGATTACCAGGGCGGCGACGGTCGGGTGTTCCTTGGCCGCAAGCTCTATTTCCTCGGCACGGCCTATGCGGATCAGTTCGACCTAATGCGCGAGTCCGACACCCTGTTGACCCGGCTTGCTGAGGAGACGCGCGAAACGGCGCAGATGTGCATGCTGGAAGGCAACAAATACACGGTCGCGATGATGCGCGAGGGCATCCGTCCGTTCCGCATTTCTTCGAATGTCGGCGAGCTTGTTTCAATTCCGTGGACGGCATCCGGCCGTCTGCTGGTTTCCCACCTCAGCGACGCCGAGATACTCGATTTCATCCCGCCGGAGGACTTTGTCCTGCCGAGCGGCAAGCAGCTCGACCCGAGCCGTTTCATCGGCGAAGTTCGTCAGGCGTCGATCGACGGCTATTTCACCTTCAATAGCGAGGTGGAAAACTTCACCCATTGTTTTGCCGCGCCGATCAAGCAGGAAGACGGGCGATGCATTGCCACGCTTTGCCTGGTGGCACCGAAAGAGGATGGCTTGAGAAACCGGGAAAGCTATCTCGACAGCCTGCTTCGCGCCGTGGACGAGATTTCGGAGCGGTTGGGCTTCAATGCTTCTGACCGCGCCAGCGTGAGACAAGGTCGCTCGTCCTGAGCAAAAGCGCAGACCCGGACGCGTCGACAACATTTCTTTGCAATTCGCCTGCTCTCGGCCACTTTTCGGCAAAAGGGGTGCCGCAATTGTGGTGTGAACTCTCGCCCTAGACAAATGTCGAATGGAGAGAGCAATGAGCATGCAGCAAACCAAAGTGCCTGGTGCCGCAGGCGAACTGGCCCGAAAAGTTGGCGTCGGCCTCTTCGTCTGCGGAGTGACGGTTGCGGGACTTTATGCGGTTGCCCGCACGGAGGCGGAAGCGCCGTTGATGTCGTCGGTCGATGTCACTGGACGCGGCGCGATTGAAGTTGCCGATGCCAGGAATTTTGCGACGGCGAACGATCTTCAGTCGGCAATCGACGCGAGCCCGGCCGTGCTGCCAACGCCGGCCTTCAGACCGGCGACCGCTAACAAGTCGGCTGCTACGAGAGCGACCACGCCGGTCAAGCGGGTTGTAGCCCACGCGAAGGTTACGAGTGTCAAAACCGTCGCTTCTTCGGATGTTACGAAGTTCGATCGTTGCATGCCGCAATGCGATACGCGCGATCCGATGATCGTCGGATATTCCGAGGCGGATCAGCCTCCGCAGGATCTGCAGCAGCAGGCGCTTTATGTGCCCGAGCCGCCTGAGGATCGCTCACCCGTGCATGGTGTCCGCTATATCCTGAGCCGCGCCGCGGCAGCCCCGGCCTTTGCCATCCGGAAAGGCCGCGATGCGATTGACGGCGTGCGCCAACTGGAGTGGTAAGGCCGCCAGCAACACGGCCTCATAACCTGGTTCGCTGAAAAGATCCGGACGGAAGCGGTCAGGCTCGCTTGGGCCGCGCGATGTCATTGACGCCGTCGAGATCCGGCGCCTGGCCATAGCTCATATTCTTCATTTGCTGCAGCACGCGCGCCATCTCCTCATCCGGCAGGACCGGCGGTTCGCCGAGCGTCAGGGCCTGCACGTAGAGCCGCGAGAGCGTCTCGACCTCGATGGCGAGCGCCAGTGCTGACGGCAACGTCTTGCCTAGCGAGATCTGGCCATGCTGGCCGAGCAGGCAGGCGAGGCGATCCCGAAGTGCTTCCAGCGCATTGTCGGACAAAGCCTGCGTGCCGAATGTCGCGTATTTCGCGCAGCGGATCGTGGTGCCGCCGGCAACACCCGTCATGTAATGAAAGCTCGGGATCGTCTTGTGATGGCAGGCGAGCGTCGTCGCGTAGACCGAATGGCAATGCAGCACGACGTCGATGTCGTCGCGCGCGGCGAGGATATCGCGATGGAAGCGCCACTCGGACGACGGCCGGCGACGGCCTTCATAGGTGCCGTCGAAATTCATCTGCACGAGATCGTCGGGTTGCATCTCGTCATAAGGCAGAGAAGTCGGCGTGATCAGAAAGCCGTGGGGGTTGCGGATCGAGACATTTCCGGCTGTTCCCTGATTGATGCCGCTGGCATTCATCTTGCGGCAGGTTTCAACCATGGCCTCCCTTTGGCGGCGATCGTCATAGTCCATCATCTTGTCCTCCAGTTTGGGCCGCGCGCAGCCAATGCTCGCGGTATTCATCAAGGGCGGGGTGCAAAAAGGGTGTTGCCATTTTCAGGCTCAAAGGTGCTGGTGCCTGCCGTGCCTCATGGGACGCAAGCAGGGCGGCGCCCGTGGCGGTTCCATATTGGTCGGCGTTGACGAAGACGCGGCGGTCCGGATTGAGCGCGGCGATTAGCGCACCGTAGAGCGGATCGCGAGCGAATGAGCCATCCAGAATCACTGTGGACGTCTGGACAAGCTGAAGACATCTGTCCGTCAGAAGAGCAGTGTAAAGCAAGGCGAGCGCATGGCGCAGGTCCCGTTGGTTCGCGAGAGGACCTGTAAGGCGACCTTTTCGCGATGTCCCCGGAAACAGGCCGTCATCGCCGCCGAAGGAGGGGAGCGCCATGGTGCGCGTCTCGATCAGGCGCGCAAGGTTGTCCGCGTTCGTCGGACGATCATCGTCCCTGGCCACCATGGCAAACTCCCGGCCGCCCATGGTCAGCATGCCGGGAAGGGGCTTGGCCTCGATATCGGCATTGCAGCAGAGGCCGGCACCTTCGATATCGAAGTCAGGGCCGGAGCGGTCGCTGATCGCCACGATCCAGGTGCCGGTGGAGACGACGGTGACATCACTGAGACCGGCTGCCTGGTACTGATAGAAGTTCGCGGAGGAATCATGGATGCCGCACAGGATCGCCGTTGTCGGCTTCAATCCCGTCCGTCTGGAAATCTCCGGCTTGATGTCGGCAAGCCTTGACCAGGCCGGCCGTAACGGCGGGATCAGTCGTTGCCAGTTTCTCTCTTCGATCAGCCTCGCCGGTCTGGCGTCCGCCGAGCACCACAGATGCGATTGTGCCGCCAGGCTCGTCACTTCAGAGGCGGCAACGCCCGACAGCCGCCAGGCCCAATATTGTGGAGTGGCGAGAAAATGCCGCGCTCGCGCGAAGGCATCCGGCCAGCCGCGCTCCAGCCAGAGCATCTGTCGCGCCAGATGGGCGGCGCCCAGCATGACCGCGCTGCCCCGCTCGCGAAACGATCCCGCGATCTCTCGATATTCCCGGTCGATCTCCGCCGGGACTGCCTGTTCGTAGTCGATCATCGGCATAGCCGGCCCTTCGTCATTGACCAACACCCCGCCGGAGCCATGTGCGGTGCAGACGATGGCGGTGATGCCGCGGCGGCTTGCCAATGTGGCGAGCCCGTCGAGCAGCCAGGCTTCGATGGCTGCAAGGTCATGATGACGGTAGGGTGGGCCGCCATGGACGGCATTGGGTGTCGATAATGTCTCGATCAGCCTACCAGCCTCGTCGGTGACCGAGAGCTTGATGTTCGTCTTGCCGATATCGAAAACGGCGATGGTTCTCATGGGCGGTCCGCACGTCTGTTATGTCGCCCGAACAAGAAGGTGAGGTAGGGGTATGCGGTCTGCACCGCCATCACGAGAATGAGGATGAGGCCCCAGATGGCGGTCGTCAGATAGGGGCTGATGCCGAGCTGGTTGAAGCCCGAGGAGATAATTTGCAGGATCGCGAGCGCGATCATCAGGCCGGAGACCTTGCCGAAGCCCCCGAAGGGATCGACGCCGCCAAGTACGGCTGCAAGGATGGTCACGAGCAGGTAGGACTGCGAATAGTCGGCGCTTGCCGAGTTGAAGACGGCAAGCGAGACGGCTGCGGCGACGAAGCACAGGACGCTCGACATGGTATAGACGCCGACCAGAACCCGCCTCGTATCGATCGCCGAAAAACGGGCGGCTTCCATATTCGAGCCGATCATGGCGCAGCTGATGCCGAACGGCGTCTTGCGAAGAATGATGCCGACAATCACGGCGACGATGACCAAGAGGATGAATGTCACCGGTATCCCCACGATCGCCGAATTGCCGACGATCGAATAGGATTGCGGAAAGCCGGAAAGGGCCTCGCCGCGCGTCATGTAGATGCTGATCCCGTCGATCAGCGATTTCGTGCCGAGCGTGACGAGGATGGGATGCACGCCGGTATAGGCGACGATCGTGCCGGTCACAACGCCGATCACGAGCGCGAGAAGCAGACCGGCCAGAAGCGCCAGGAGGATGACGCCGAGGACTTGCGCCGAAGACGAATCCGCCGTCGTCATGCTGCGCATGATCCAGGCCATCAACAGCGCGCATTGATTGGTCGTCGCGATGATCGCCAGATTAAGGCCGCCGGTGATGAGCGGCACGACCATCGCCAGCGAAAGAAGCCCGAGGATGGGCAGTTGCACCGCGAAGGAATTCAGTGTGCCCCAACTGGCAAAGCCGGGGATCGTCAGCGAAAAGGCGATCACCAGAGCCAGCAGCAAACCGAGCAGGCCGGGCTTGCCGTCCTTTATCCTCGCGACAAGGGTGGACAGGTTGTCGGTCGGGGAGTGAACTGAGTCAGCCATGGGCCACGTCTCCTATCGGATTGAGGCGGCGGCGCTTGCGCGCGCTGATCACCGTGATCGAGGTGGAAATCAGGATCGTCAGGCCGATGACGATCTGGAAGAAATAGGAGGAGACGCCGAGAAGGTTCAGACCGTTCTGCAGGATGGCAAGCAGCACGATACCCAGCAGCACACCCGGCACCGTGCCGATGCCGCCGGTCAGGCTGGCACCGCCGAGCACAGCCGCCGACAGGACCGAAAGCTCGGTATTGTACATGGCATTGGGCACGCTTTCGCCGACGCGATGCGCCTGTAACAGCCCGCCGACCGCAGCCATGAAGCCGAGAAAGCCGTAGGCGATGAACTGCAGCTTGGCGATGTTGACGCCGATGCGGCGGGCGGCCTCCGGATTGCCTCCCATCGTATAGAGCTGCCGCCCGGTCTTCGTCCGGGTCATGAAGAACCAGGTAAACAGGGTTGCCGCCAGCATCACCACGATCGGTAGGGTGATGCGCGTCAGGTCGCCATTGGGCGCTTCGTGCTCCCAGAAGACGATGCGCTCGGTCCACCAATCCGGCAGAGTGTAGATGGATTTCCCTTGCGAGAAATACATCAGCAGCGAGAACGACACGCTCATCATGGCGATGGTCGCGATGATCGAGGTGATGCGGATGAAGTGGATCAGCAGCGCGTTGATGCAGCCGAGCAGGATGCCGACCGATAGACCGAGGCCGATGCAAACGAAGGGCGGCAATCCCGACTGTGTCGCCAGAAGTGCTGTCACATATTGGGCGACGGACGCGGTTGCCGCAAAGGAGATGTCGATACCGCCGGAGACCAGCACGACGAAAAGCCCCATCGCCATGATCGACTGGACGCTATAGGTCTCCAGCAGGTCGACGACATTGGCCAGAGTGAGGAAACCCGGCGCCGTCGCGCTAAGCGCAATGATGGCGACGATGATCACCAGGGCGAGCCAGACCTCGGGACGCCGCTGCAGCTTTTTGATGTCCGGCAGCTCAGGCATAGATTTTCTCCTCGAACTCATGTTCGCTGGTCTGGCCGGGCACGACCTCGCCGACGATGCGGCCGGCGCGCATATGCAGGACGCGATCGCAGGTCGCGTAGACCTCCGCGACCTCGTCGGAGATGATCAGGATGCCGACGCCCTGCCGTGCGAGATCGGCGACGACCTTGTAGATGCCCTGCTTGTTCTTAATGTCGACGCCCACCGTCGGACTATCGAGGATCAGGATCTTGGGCTTTGCCGCCAGCCATTTTGCCAGAACCACGCGCTGCTGGTTGCCGCCGGATAAAGTTCCGACCGGCCTGTCGAGACCGGGTATCTTGATCGCCAGCCGGTTCACCCATTCGGTGGCGATCGCGCGCCGGCTGCGGTCCGGGATCAGGCCCAATCGACCGCGCAGGCTCTTGAGCACTGCCAGTATAAGATTGTCTCCGATCGACTGGCGGAGAATGACGCCGAGGCTCAATCGGTCCTCCGAAACATAGGCAATGCCTGCGTTCACCGCGTCGCGGTTGGAGCGGAGCGACAGCTTGCGGCCTTCGAGGGCCATCGTGCCGCTGTCTGGCCGGGTCATGCCGAAGAGGCTGAGCGCGAGTTCAGTTCGTCCGGCACCGAGCAGACCGGTTATCCCGAGCACTTCGCCTTGCCGGATATCGAAGGTGATATCGCTATATTCGCCACGGCGGCTGAGAGAGGAAACCTCGAGCAGCGGCTTTTCGGCGGACATGTCGCGGGCGACGACGGACTGGAAAATATCGATCCCGGTCATCAGGTGTCCAATGCGACGCTGATCGACCTCGGAGGCCGGATATGTCCCCACCTTGCGGCCGTCGCGCATGACCGTGACACGCTCGGCGATTTCGACGATTTCATCCAGCCGATGCGAGACGAAGACGACGGCGATGCCATCGGCTTTCAATCGGGCGACGATGGCAAGCAGCCGCTTGACCTCGCTGCGCGTCAGCGACGCCGTTGGCTCGTCCATGAAGATCAGTCGTGCTTCGGCGGCAATGCCACGGCAGATCGCGACGATCTGCCTTTCGGCGACGGAGAGGTCTGCGACCGCCGCGTCCGGATCGAGATGGAAATCCAGCCGTTTCAATGCCGAAAGTGCGAGTCTTCTCATGTTAGTATAGGAAACGGGTCGAAGATCGTTTTTCAAATGGCTTTCGATGGCGATGTTTTCAGCGACGCTGAGGTTGGGGAACAGCGAAAGGTCCTGGAAGATGACCTGAATGCCGAGCGCACGCGCCGAGGATGGGGTGAGCGGCAGAACGGACTTGCCTGATATCTCGATCTCGCCCGATGTCGGCGGATGCACGCCGGCCACCGTCTTGATCAGGGTGGACTTGCCGCAGCCGTTTTCGCCGACCAGGCAATGGATTTCGCCCGCTCGAACCTCCCAATCGATATCGTCCAACGCCAACACGCCGCCGAAGCGCTTGGTGATCTTGCTGAGACGCAAAAATGGATCCTGTGCACTCATCGGAAAATCCCATGTTCGGCTTGATCATCGCGAGAAGGACACCGGCCAGAGGGGCGTTGAAACCCCTCCGGCGGCGTCGCCTTCTTGGCAAGGCGGGGGCTTAAAGCCCCAGATCTGCCAATCGCTGGATGTTTTCCTTGTCCAGGGACTCGAGCTTTTGTGCCTGGATCAGGCGCTTGTCGGGGAAGACCTTGACGGGTCCAACCTCGACGAGTTCCATGCCGTCGGTGATCTCCTTGCCGGCCGCGAGCAGGGTTGCGAGCTGCACGAAGACCTGGCCCGCGATTAGCGGATTCCAGATATAGCCACCACGGATCACGCCGCTTTTCACATATTTGATCCCCTGGCCTGGCGAGAAGCCGCCGACGAGCACGATGGACTTCGCCTTGCCGCGATCGTCCAGCACCTTCGCGGCGCCGATCGGCCCTTGCGATCCGAAGGTCAGGATGCCCTTCAGATCGGGATGGGCACGCAGCTGATCTTGCGTCGTCTTGATCGAGTCATCGAGGCTTTCGGCAACGCCGAAGCGGTCGCCGAGCATTTCCATCTTCGGATATTTCTTCTTCTGGTAGGCAATCGCCGCGTCGGCCCAGGCATTGTGTAGCGGCACGGTCAGGGAGCCGACATAAACAATGTACTTGCCTTCTTCCTTCATCTCCTTGGCGAGCAGATCCATGTGCTGTTCGCCATAGGCTTCGACGGTGGTCAGTTCGAAGTCCCAATCATTGTTCTTCTGGTTGGGGCTTTCATGCGAGATCACCTTGATGCCGGCGGCCTTGGCCTTGCCGAGCACCGGCTCCAGGGCGGCCGCGTCGTTCGGCACCACGCCGATGACGTCCACCTTGCGGGCGATCAGATCCTCAATGGCGCGCACCTGCTGGGCGGCGTCGGCCTGTGTCGGGCCGATCATCCATGCATTTGCCTTGAGGGCCTGGGATTCCTTCTTGATGCCCATCTCCATGGCATTGAACCAGGGGATGCCGCCAATCTTCACCACAATTCCCGCCTGAACCTGCTTCGCCTGCGCCAGCGTCAGGTTCGGCAAGCCGAAGACCCCTGCCACGGCTCCGCTGGTCAGCGTGCCGAGTAGACTGCGTCTTGTAATTTTCATGATGTTCTCCTCCTCCGTTTTATTTCAAGCAGCCGTGCTCGACCGCCCTCCTTCTCGCAGCGTCGAGCCGCGAACCTCCACCGAGCACGCCAGACGCAAGGTCCTGACGGGATCGGCATTCCCTCCCATTCGACGGGAGAGCTGCTGCCAGGCGGCCGTTGCCATTTCCTCAATTGGCTGACGGACGGTGGTAATTGCAGGTCGAACGAGGCGCATCCATTCGGCCTCGTCGAAACAGGCAAATGCGAGATCGCCGGGCGCGGAAAGACCGAGATCGGTCATCGTCTGATAGGCGATCAGCCCGGTGATATGATCAAGCGCGAAAAGTGCTTCCGGCCGCCGCTGCGTCAGCGTCTCGTGCAGTCGCCGGCGAATGCCTTTCGCCTCAAGCCCAACTTCGACCATGGAGAGCGTCATGTCTCCGGCGGCCGAGGCGGCACCCTCCCAGCGTTCGCGAATATTGCTGATCGACAGCATGCTGCCGGCAACCGTGCAGGACCGATAGCCTTGCTCCGAGAGGTGGGCGCTGATCGCGGCGGCCGATTGCGCATTGTTGACGGCGATGAGGTCGAAATCCGGAGCGTCCGGCAGGCGGTCGACGACGACGATCGGCATATGCATGGACGGGGGTGTCCGCTGGCTGAGCGCGCCGTCGCAGGGAATGACGATCAGGCCGGCGGGCCGCCAGGAACGGATGGCGTGCAGGCGCTCCTTCTCCTGCTCCACGTCGTTCGCGGCGCTGACGACCAAAAGATCGAAGCCATCCTCTCTGGCGAGCGTTTCGAGGGTGGAAACGAAGGTGCCGAACATCGGATTGGAAAGATCGGGAACGACGACTCCGGCAAGTGAATGTTTGCCGGAGCGCAGCCGGGAGGCGTTGCTGTCGGTGACATAACCGAGCTCCGCCACCACACTCCGCACGCGTTCAATGAGCTCGGGCGCCACGCTTGGCTTTGCGTTCAAGACGTTCGAAACCGTGGCGGGAGAGACCCCCGCGCGCTCGGCAACTGTCTTGATCGAAACCGGTGGTCTGCGCTTCAACGTACTCTCCTGGCGCTGCCAAGTCTCCCGTAAAACGTTTTATGAAAAGCTAGACTTTCCGTTCGAGCGTGTCAATATTGTTCCGATTAGCACTTTTTGGGGTGACTGATCGTGCGGTGCGCAACCTGAAACACCGCTGGAGATGGAGGAGGAGACATTCAATGAACAAGCTCGGTGTGCATGCATTTGTCTGGGAAAAGGGCTGGAGCCGGGAAGAGAGCAGCCGGGCGATCGCCCGATCGGCCGCGACCGGATACGACCTGATCGAAGTCTCGGCGATGGATATGAACGAGATCGACCCCGCCCATACGCGGGCGGAGCTCGACAGATATGGATTGGGGTGCACATTCTCGTTCGGGATGGGCGCGGAGGAGGATATTTCGAGCAGCGATCCCGATAAGATGAAGCGGGGCGAAGCCAAGCTGGAGCGCGCGGTGGCGCTTGCCCGGGATCTCGGCGCAACCCACATTGCCGGCATTCTTTATTCCGCTTTCCAGAAATATGCCGTGCCGCCGACTGCCGACGGCATCAGCCATTCCGTCGATATTCTTCGCCGCGTTGCGGAGAAAGCGGCGGCCAGCAACGTCACGCTGGGGCTCGAAGTGGTCAATCGCTACGAGACCAATGTCCTCAACACGGCCGCCCAAGGCGTCGAAATGTGCAAGCGGATCGGCGCGCCGAACGTCAAGGTTCATCTCGATGTCTATCACATGAACATCGAGGAATCGGATATCTCGCAGGCGATCATCGAGACGGGCGATTATCTCGGCTATTTCCATACAGGCGATTCCCATCGCGGCTATATGGGCTCGGGGTCGATCGATCTGGCGAGCGTATTCCGCGCATTGGTGAAGGCGAATTACAAGGGGCCGATCACCTTTGAGTCCTTCTCATCGCGGGTTGTCGGCCAGCCGCTGGAAGGGATCCTCGGCATCTGGCGCAACCTTTGGGACGACAGCGAGGATCTCGCGGCGCATGCCCTCATGTATACCAAGGCGCAGCTGAAGTCGGCGCAGGAGGCGCAAAACCAGAAGGCACGAAGCCGCTTGCCCGCATAGCGGTCTTTCCGTTTGTTCAGAAGGCCGCGTGCGGATCACGCGGCCTTCTGAACTTAGCCGTGACGATAGGCCCATTCGGACAGCGCGCTCATGCCCATCCGCTGCATGAGTTCGTAGGCGACCCGGCGGTTGATGGGATTGTGCAGCCGGATGACCTTGGAGCCGAGAAAATCCATTTCGGCCTGCTCGAACGGCTTGAGATGCGGGGCGTCCCGGACCGCCATCTGATAGAGATCGTGAAACTCCCGACGGCAGACATAGGTCTTATATTTCGTCATGCAGAAGGCCGCGAATGTATCGCTGTTTCTGCGCAGAAAATCCGAGACGCCGATAGTCACTTCAGGCCAGGCAGGGTTGAAGGTGTCGTCGAAAGCGATGATGCCGTGATCCGCAAGGACATTTTTCGCCAGTCGGCTATCGGCGACCACATGATGGAGCAGATGGCCACCGTCGATGCTGAAGAAGCGAACCTGGCCGATCTTGTCGGTGATCGCCTGCGGGTCGAGCTGGGTACTGTCGCCGGATATGACGAGTTCCTCGTCAACGGGGATGCCCAGCGATTTGCCATTGTCGAGGAAGCGCTGATACTGCGCGTCATCCTCTTCGATATCGAACAGGTCGATGGCCAGCACGTTACTGTCAGGCGCGCTGAGCTTTCTCAGTAGAAAATAGGAGCGGCCATAATAGACGCCGATTTCGGCAAGGCCGCCGGACAGGTTCTCTTCTTTCTGTTTCTCTATCAGTGACAGGAAGACCAGGGCGTCTGGCGGATCTATGTAGCCATCGATTTTCTGCAGATCGTGAAACACAAATTTCCGAACATTCGACTTCAATATCCAAAACCTCACTGATTTTTTCGTGCATTGCGCGGATCGTTGCGCGCCGTTCGGCCCGCACACAGATCGGATGTGAAATGCAGATCTCTTTTCCAAAGTCTTTCTGAAATGTTTCTGGATATCTCCGGTTGGTTACAAACCTCGCGAAATTGGGGCGTGGACGCGCCAAGGCGAGCAAAGCCGGGGTAGATTCGACTTTTCTGTCGCGTTGCGTATCGGGAGTGCGCAGGTTGGATATTATCGTCGCAGGGGTGCGCGCAGAGCCAGGAGGCGGTTCGGATATGAATGTAGGCGCAACTATGTGCTTGGCCCAAGGCACTATTCGCACATCCCCCGGGTGAAGGGATGCGCTATGGGCAGCGTTCTACAGGGGCATGCCGCATGCAGACTAGCGACATGCGAAGTTGCCTTCGGGATGGGCTATGCTGTCAGCGCTCACATTTGTCCGACGCCGCTCAAGCCTATCACTGCGCCGGCGGCGAGCACGATCAGCGGATGAATGCGGGTCGTGGTCGTTGCCAAGGCCGCGATGCCGACGATGAGCGCCAAGATCCATTCCTGGGCCGATGCCTCGGTGATGACTGACGCGCTGGCGGTGACGAGCCCTGCCGTCATCGGCACAAGCCCGGCCTGGGCGATGCGGCGCCAGGGGCGGTCCTTGAAGCGTTCCCAGACATGCAGGGCGATACCGGTCAGAATGGAGGACGGTCCGAACTTGGCTAGCGACGTCACCAGCACGCCGGCGGCACCCGCCACATGCCAGCCAACGAGCGGCACGATCATCATGTTCGGGCCAGGGGCCGCCTGGGCGAGGGCGAACATCGCGCCGAATTGTTGGGCAGACATCCAGTGATGGATATCGACCACTTGCCGCTGCATCTCGGGCAGGATGGTGTTGCCGCCGCCGAAGGCTAGCAGTGAGAGCTGCGTGAAGATCACGGTCAGAGCAAGAAGCGTCGCCATCATGATTGCAGCCTCCAGGTCAGCAGGATGCTGAGCGGGGCGAGCACCAGCATGGTCGGCAACAGGGGCAGCCGCAGGACTGCGATGGCCAGGAAACAGAGGACGGCAATGGCGATGGCAACGGGTTTGCGGCGCAAGGGCAAGACGATCTTGATCGCCATGGAGACCAGGAGGCCAGCGGCCGCCGCCGCCAGGCCGGCGAACAGATGCCGGACATGCGGATCGTCGTAAAAGCGGTCATAGAGCATGCCCAGCGCAATCACGATGACGGTCGGCGCGGCGATGAGCCCGAGAAGTGCGGCGAAGGCGCCGATTATGCCGCGAAATTTAAGGCCGATGGCGACGGACATGTTGATGATGTTGCCGCCCGGCAGGAACTGACACAGGCCGAGAAGGTCGGTGAATTCTTCGCCGCTGAGCCAGCGACGTTCCTCGACCACCATTCGCCGCGCCAAGGGCAATACGCCACCAAACCCTATAAGGCCGAGGAACAGAAAGCCGGTGAACAGTTCGGTCGATGTCGGCGTGTCACGCTCGGCGATGTCAGGGGGAGCAGAAATTGCCATCATCTATCCTGTCGTTTCGTCTTTGAATTTTCCCGGCAGGATAAGCTTCGTGTGAGCAAACGTCCAATATATGGATAATTACGTATTCATATGCTACGCATATGGATATGATCGAGCTTCGCCATCTTCGCTATGCTGTCGCCGTTGCCGACGCCGGGCATATAACCCGCGCCGCCGAGCAATTGGGCATCCAACAGCCGCCGCTCAGTCAGCAGATCCGCGCGCTGGAAACCATGATCGGCACGCCACTATTCCACCGCCTGCCGCGCGGGATGGCGCTGACCGCCGCCGGACAAACCTTCATGGAAAGGGCGCGCATCATTCTGGCGGATGTGGATCTTGCGGTCGAGGCCACGCAACGCTCGGCGCGTGGCGAACAGGGCAATCTTGCCATCGGCTTCACCAGTTCGGCTGCATTTCATCCGCTGGTGTCCTCACTGGTCCGCTCGCTCAAGCAATCGGCGCCGGATGTGTCGCTTGCTCTCGAGGAAGCGAGTACGGGAGATCTTATCGAGGCCTTGCGGGCAGAACGGCTTGATGTCGCCTTCGTCCGTTCGCCGGTTGACGCCTCGGCGGGGTTGATGATCGAGCCCATCCTTGACGAGGAAATGCTGGTGGCGCTGCCGGATCAGCATCCGCTTGCGATGGGGGCCGTCTCGCGGCGCCGGCATGGCATATCCTCACGGCGCATCCCGCTTCTTGACCTGGCAAACGAGACCTTCATTCTCTACCGCCGCCCGTCAGGCCCCGGACTGTATGACAGTATCATCGCGGCATGTCGCGCGGCCGGTTTCAGCCCGCGGATCGGTCAGGAGGCACCGCGCTTGCTGTCGACATTGAGCCTCGTCGCCGCCAGCCTCGGGATTTCGATTATCCCTGAATCCATGGCACGTCTGGAGGCGAACGGCATCGTCTATTTTCGGATAGAGAAGGTGGCGGGTCTGGTTGCGCCGCTACATCTGGCTTACCGGGACGAAACCCCGTCCGGGGTCGTCAGGCGCTTTATCGAGAGCGTGCGGCAGCACCGGTAATACCGGCACAATCGATCACCACGTAAATTGCGGGTCCGAGCCATCGAAATCCCATCTAATTCAGCGACCGGCGACTTCGGTGCCTTGGTCGGTGTAGGTGCCTTCACCAAGCCGAGCCTTCAGTCGGTTTTCCTGACGGCGCTTGGTATAGGCCGTGCTGCGCGCAGCGGTCTCCTGCACCAGGGGATCATTGCGCATGTCGACGGCGGCGATGGCTTCGTCGCTATAGGGGAAGAGATCCTGACGGCCCCAGGCGCGCCAGGCTTTGGCCACGCTGAGACGCAGCCGGATATAGGTATAGGCATAGGCTGTAATAGTGCGCGCGAAGCGCCAGCCATAGCGGGCGTAGAAGGGAACCGGATTTTCGAGCGGCATGCCATAGCGCCGCTCATGGCGATCGATGATGCGGCCGAGCCCGAATTCGGCGAAGGCAACACCCTCGCGCCGCGGGCCTTCGCGGTAGGCTATCAGATTGTACAGCGTCGTCAGCCGCATGCCGTTCTTGAGCTGCACCCGGCGCTTGAACACCCGTTCCATATGTTCGAAGTCGTAGTAGCGCGCGCTGGCCTCATGGAAAACGGCGTCGAGCTCGGCGTCGCTCATGCGTGGATGATGGGTGACGCGGTGATTGAGATCATATTTGTTGAAATCCGGGTCCATCCATACGCCCGCATCCTTCATCTTCTTGTGATCCTCGCTGCCGGGCAGCGGGGTCAGGATGTTAAAATAGAGGACGTCGATCGCCAGTTCCCGCTTGATCAGATCGACATCGCGCAGGATGGATTCCCGGGTATCGGCCGGGAAGCCGATGATGTAGCCACAGCTGACCACGACGGGATGCCGCTTCCAGTCCAGCATCATTTCGCGATATTCCTCGATCCGGTTCTGGCGTTTCTTAGCCGCCTCCAGATTGTCGGGATTGATGTTTTCCAGCCCGATGAAGATCAGTCTCACCCCGGCCTTCACCACCTTGTCGATGAAACCCGGGATGCGATGCGCCATGGTGTCGACCTGGATCAGCAGCCGAACCTCCAGCCCCTCGCGCTCGCGCAGCTCGATCAGCCGGTCGCAATAGGCTTCCCAGTTGCGGTTGCGGGCGAAGTTGTCATCGGTCACGAAGAATTTGGTGACGCCGGCTGCGGCATTCAGGCGGACAATCTTCTCGAGCTCGTCTGCGGTGCGGAAACGGCTATGACGGCCCTGCACATTGATGATGGTGCAGAAGGAACATTCGAACGGACAGCCGCGGCCAAGATCGAAACTTGACCAATGCGTGAAAGAGCGCCGCACGATAGGTCCCGGCAGGAGCGGCACCGGCGAACCCGGCAGGACGGGTTCTTTCTTGAGGTGATTGTAGAGCGGCTTCAGCGTGCCGGCCAAGGCGTCTTGCAGCACTGCATCCAGGCGGTCGGGCTCGGCCTCGCCGGCAAACTGGCTGACGCCCAGTTCCCGCGCCAGCGCCAGCTCCTCGGCATCTTCGCCGAGCATGGCGACACAGCCGGACACATGGAAGCCGCCGATGCAGACCGGCACACCCGCCTGGCGCAAGGGCCGCGCTATGTCCATCGCTCGGGGATATTGGTTGGTCTGCACGCCGACGAGCATGACGATGGCCCGTGTTCCCGCAGTGCTATGGCTCTTCAGGATGGCCGCGATGTCGACGCGCGTATTTGTTTCGTCGATGGCATGGACCTGTACATCGACACCCGCACCGAACACGCCGCGCGACGCCGCATCGTCGACCAAGGCCCAAACGCAGGCGAGTGAATTGGAGGGAATGGCGGATCGGATCCAGCGGATCGGATAACCGTTGTCATCATACCGCGTGGCCTTGATGAGCCATATGTCGACACGGTCTATCGGTGCTGTTGGAGAAAGACCGTCATTCGCCGACTTGATGAGTGGATGCCCCCGCATGCGATGCCCCCAAATACAGCTACCTCTAATTTAGCTTTATGCACTCCCTTTGCTACGTCAAGGGGATATTAGAAGATCTTTATGTGATGGGCGTCAAAGTGACGCAAATAAGGGGAGCAGCGGCCAACGTGTAACGCCGGAGGCGCGTTGAGGCTCGGCTGACCAGGGTGTATCGCGAGATGATGGCGGTCAGGCGGTCATTGTCCGGTGGGCGGGATTCGGTCGTAACTGGAGCGCGGGGGCAGCCCGTGCTCCAAGGGCAACGGCTCGGTGGCGCGGGCGGCTGCCGGTCTGCTTGTTTGGCGTTATGCCTGTCTCGCCTTGCGATTGGCATAGCGACGGTCGCGTTCAGCCTTTCGGGCAGCTTCTTCCTCAATCTCGCGAGCGATGCGGTCTTTCTCTGCCGTCTCGCGGGCTTCGATCTCGGCCTTGGCCGCGGCTTCAGCAGCTGCCTGACGTTCTACGGCCTCCGCCTGCATACGCTCGCGTTCCTCGAGCTTTGCCCGCTGCTGCTCGGCATGTCGCTTTTCTCTTGCGGCAGCAACGGCCTGGCGCTCCGCCTGCTTGGCGAGTTTAGCGGGATCGTTGCTGTCTTTTGCAGCGCGAAAGGCGTTCAGAAGAGCCGCTTTCGCTTCCTTGGCCGCGCCGCGGCGATCGGAAAGTTCGTTGTTTCTGGCGTTTTTCAATGCTCGGTCCTGATTGTTGGTCTTCTAAGCCGAAGCTCAGATTTTTCCTGCACGTTTTGCGGCAAGGGCAGTGGCCACTTTCAGCCGCGTCTCGGATTCCTTTGCCTCGCGGGCTTCCCGCAATCGCAAGGTCTTTTCCTGCCGTGCACGGACAAGTGAGTCAAGTTCGTCGACCGCGCTGTTGCGAGCAAAGAACTGCGACTGCGCATCACCGAACGCAATTTCTGCCTGCTGGCGAGATTTGCTGTGCTTCTCTGTCATGGTGCGTCCTGGATTTGAGGGCCGCTACTGCATAATTCCTTAAATCGCCGACGATTTAAGGAATTATGCAGTAGCTTTAAAGTGCTACAGCGACCTTTGCGCGTCACATATGACGCGTGGCACTGTAAGCGGTCGTCAATAAAAAAGGCCAGGCAACTTGCCTGACCTCGCTGGTATCATGCTCTCAACAGTGCCGGTACATCCGCGGTCAAAGGAAAGCAGATCTCAATTCAAGCAGCCTTGAGGTTGCAAGCGGACATTTTGCCCGACTTGTTGTCACGCTCAAGTTCGTAGGCGATCTTTTGGCCTTCGACGATTTCGCGCATTCCGGCGCGCTCGACGGCAGAGATGTGAACGAATGCGTCAGCGCCGCCATCGTCAGGCTGAATGAATCCGAAGCCCTTTGTGGAATTAAACCATTTAACTGTGCCAGTGGTCATGATGAACCCTTTCATAGCAATATTAAAGAACCACGGCGCCAATGCGTCGCGGATGATGATAACGATTTTTGAAAGGAAGGTTCGTTCAGGGCGCGGTGCTAAACGCGCGGTAACCAAAGCTCAGCAAGCAAATATCGACTCTCAGATGCTAGCCGTTCTTATTATGTTTGTCAACTTTTAGTTTTTTGTCGCGCTTGACTGCTTTGTATGGTTGTATTTTCTGGCCCTGCAATTGGGCTAGGATCGATGGCGGTCTGTCTTGATCCTGCCGACGCTCCCGTCGCTAAAGGCATGGCGGTGTCATATCGTATAAGAGTGACGCCGTCTGTATTGCGGATATTACACCCCCTAATATCGTGCAATGGCTGGAACTGGGGAGGATGTGGGAGCAAACCGTTTGCCCATGGGGAGATGATTTTCATGAAAGACACAATTCTCCGCTCCAAATTTTCCCATGCGTGCATGTTGTTTTGCGCAATCGCTCCTTCCAATGGTTTCCCCGAGGATATGCAGAACTCCGGCAGGCTATCAAGCGCGGCTGAGATTCAGCGTGTTGTTTCATCGCCCACGGGAACAATGAACGCGCTGGATTATGGCCTCGTGAGTGACCCTTCCTGCACGATTGACGCAACGAAATCGCTGAACGCAGCTGTCGCGGCCGCCGCTGGCAGAAAACTCATTTTGCCTTTGGGAACCTTTTGCCTGAACACGGCGACAAGTACTTTGAAAATTGCCTCCACCACGGAAATCCAAGGGCAAGGTGCAGGAACCATCATCCAGTGGAATGCGCCAAGCAGCTCTCCGGCTGCACCCGTTGTCGATGTACTCGCTTCGGCACCCGGCACCGTTATTGACAATCTAACCATAGATGCACTGCCGAAGGGAGCGTCCTATACGACGCCAACATATTTCGGCAGCAATCCCTGGGGCGGCGTTGCGTTCGTGATCCAGGCCGATCGGTTTCACGGAACGAACCTGCGGGTCAGCGAAGGATACAACAATTGCATTGGCATTGGCGCCATGAAGGGCAGCGTGGGTGTCTGGGCAAGGCCTTCATTCGTAATTCTGGACAATATCCATACCTCGAATTGCGGTTCCGGCAATGAAACGAGTGGTCCTATCTTGGGGCATAATGGCGCGGGGATAGACAATGGCGGCGGCAGCGGCGCGATTATCTCCAACGCAATTGACGTTCAATCCTATGTCGGCTTCATCAATGACATCGGCGGAGGAGCGTACGGGACCTGGAGCAATATCTCCTCATACGGTGCCAAAATCGACCCCAAGAACAGTCATCTGGACCAATCCGGAATTGGCTTTGCCAGCTATTCCCCAAATTCGGTTTACACCAACATCGCGGTCTATAACCCTGAAAACTATGGGATATGGAGCGATTTCTACGCCTATGATTCCGTATGGTCGAACGTCCTGGTCAAGAATCCCAAAAAATACTGTGTGAACTTCAAGGGACCGGCGACATTCAATAATCTGCAATGCACGGACCCCAGTGCTGCTGGATTGGCAGCATATCCCGCACTGCTCATCGATACCTCGGGAGCGCCCTGGGTCCAAAATCTGACCATAAACAACTTCAGCCTGTCGGGGAAAAATCAGAGCGTCGCCATTCAGGCAACGAGCAGAACCACCAAGAACAACATGACAGGCTTGATCACGGCCGGTCCGTTGAGCGGCGTTAACGCCGCATACAGCATCGACACCACGATTACCGGCTTGCAGATCATCAGCAAGGGCGCACATGGCGTTGGATATGGAAACCCCTTTGCCGCTTACCCATGGGATTTCGCTGGAACGCTGAGAGCCCAGGCATCCGCCGCAAACGCCTCCTGGAAAACCTGTGCCTATGGGAGCAACGCCTGTGCCAACAGCGGCAATGTCTACATTGCCGACTTTGCCTCTCCGGAAAAACGCCTTGGCATGGGGTATGATCCGGTCAATGATCTCTTTGTTTTTCAAAGCATACAGGCGGGCGTTCTAGCAAAGCCGCTGGCGCTTAATCCGTCTGGCGGCAGCGTTCAGATGGGGCAGCAATCATTGCCGACCAACGCCTCTACCGGCTTCCCCTATATACCTGCAACAGCCGGCGCTCCCACAGGCGTACCTACTCCAGTGAACGGTATGGTGCCCATGCAATACGATACGACCAATCACAAGTTCTGGATATATGACGGTGGCTGGAAGAGCATCAACGTCAATTGACCTGCGTATTTGACCGTGAATGCATGCTGAACCGGTTTGGAATTGATTTTCTATCCGGTTCAGGATTCGTGTTGCGAAGATAACGCGCTAAGGCTTGGCGTGCTTCCTCGGGCTCCGTGACCTCATGGAGCCCATCGGCTGCGATTTGGTATCGCTATGAGTGGTGCCGATCGTCTGTCGGGAGATGTGGCTTTCGGCTTTCTGAGAGAGCTGGTCGGTGTCTGCGAGTTGCTTGCACCGGCACTCTTGCCCCGCTTGCTCGGCGGGCGACGGGGGAGGGCGGTGCTGGTGCTCGGCTTGGTTGGTTTGCTCATTCCCAGATAGCGGGCGATGGCATCGAAACCGGGCTGAACCGCGCGTTTCACTTCGGTCGTGAGTTCGCTCTCCATGTCGCAGGCAAGAGCGATCGCCTGCCAATCGATCTTGCCGGCTCTTGTGGGGGGATTCAGTCGAAACTGAACGAGACCAACCATGTAAGCTCGGACGTTTTCGAAGGTCCGCTGTTGCAATAATGGCGCCAGCCGCAACGTACAGAAGTCGGAGATCTTGCGCTGGAAGATCTCCGGGGTGGAGGATTGATAGTGGGGGGCCATTCATGAATTCCTTGCATGCGACGCGGCGTGAACGCCGGGGTGTGGGCTGCTAAGGCAAGCGGGTTAACGAAACATAAATATTCAGCTTCTGATAAGAAAAAGAGCGACTTAACTTCTTGAGGCCAAATAGGGAAGACCTTCTTGTGTCGGTCTGCGGTGCCGAAAACGTTATCGCCGACCGTGTTGTGCGAATGGATGCGCTCTATGGCATTTTCGGCACAGGCGACGTCGTCCTGTCACAATTTGCGTGATAGCAGGCTCGCGCGTCGAACGAATGCGGAGTCGGACCCAAATGACGAACAATAGTTCCACAACACCTGATCGCCGCGGCCTCCACATTGAATGGGATGGCCATCGCTGTCGCCTCAAATGGCATCGCGGACGGCGTTTCGCTGCCGACATCGCATTCACGCAAGCACGGATCGTCGAGGGAATGACGATCGGCGCCAGCGTGGAGATCGATCTGCAGCGCTATGGCGGCGATGGTTTCGTTGTGCTGCATGATGAGGATCTGCATCCGGCGACCACCGGCAAGGGCGCGCTTATCTCTACCACGCGCGAGGATTTCGCCCATCTGCGTCTTCGCGATAGCGCCGGAAACCGGACGGCTCACCCGATCCTGCTGATCGAAGACCTGGCGGCGCTCATCCGTGACGCCGGCTATTCGCCGGATGCGGTGCTGCAACTGGATCTGAAGGCGCCGTCCTCCAGCATAGGCGACGGTGATATTGCCGCCTTTGCGAAAGCGATTGCCCCGGTCGCGCGGTCTGTCGTTCTTTCCGCCGGCGATGCCGAGGCAGTTGAGCGACTGTCTGAAGCTGTTCCCGCTATGCCGATCGGCTTTGACCCCTGCCACAATGGGGCGAAGGAACGGTTGCGTGAAAGCCGGGATTTCGCAGGATTTGTTGCCGGTGCCATCGCGGCGTCTCCACGCGCGAAAATGATATATCTCGCCCACGAGCTGATATTGTTCGCCGATGCCGAAGGATTTGACCTGATCGGGGCATTCCATGCCCATGGCCTGGAGGTCGACGCCTACACTATTCGCGCGGCAACATATGAAATATTGCCGAAAGTGATGCGTCTGCTTGCGCTTCGGGTGGACCAGATCACCACCGATGATCCGGTCGGTCTGGAGGCGCTGGTAGCAGGGGAAAGCACAGGTAAATAAGCCGCAACCGTTTTGGACGAGGCCAAAATGGCACGTCCCGCTCACCCGAAACCGGGTGGGCGGGAACGGTGATGGCGGCGCGACGGGCGCTTATGCTGCGGCGGAGGGCAGGGCCTTGCTTTGGTTTGCGGGGACTGCGTCGTGCGCGGCATGAACCGCCTGAGCGGGCGTACCGGCCCAGGACGTGCCTGCCGGAATGGTCTCGCCCTTCATCACGAAGGTCAGGAGGCCGATCTCGGCGAAATCTCCGACGCTGGCATCATGCAGCACGGTGCTGCCGGAGCCGATCGTCACTCCAGCGCCGATCTTGATGCGGCCCACCTTCATGATGCGGTCTTCATAGAGATGGGTCTGGGGGCAGGAGCCCATGTTGAGAACGGCGTGGTCGCCAATCTCCGTGCAGTCGAACTCGCAAATATCGGTCGTATTGATCCATGTGCCGCGACCGATCTTGGTGCCGAAGGGACGGAGTAGCCACGGCAGGAAAGGCGTGCCGCGCAGATAGTCCAGCAGCGCCTTGCTGGCGAGCCCGCCATAGAAGACGGCGACTGCCTCGGTACGCATCGCCCACCAGGACCACATCGGCTTGTTCATGGGCTTGTAGGTGCCGATCAAGGTCCATTTGAACGCGACCGCCACCAGATACAAGATGCCGGACGTCGCCAGTCCCGTTGCCATCAGCATCCAGAATAACCGGCCCCAGGCCCCGTCATCGATCGCATTCGCCAGGAGATTGGCGGTTGCCATTGCCATTACGATGAGGATGGCCGTCGGCAGCGAGGTGTGCATGGCTTCGAACGCCACGCGCACGAGGCGCATGCGCAACGGTGGCGCATAGGTGCTGGCCGCTGCTGCCTGCAGCTTCTGGCGGGTTGGCAACTGGAAGGCGGGGCTACCGCACCAGGTTTCGCCGGCTTTGACGTGCAGGCTATCGGGCAAACGCGTCTTGATGCCCACCAGCGCGTCGTCCTCGATTACTGCACCCTGCGAGATGACGGAGGAGTTGCCGAAGAAGCAGCGGTCGCCGGTCTTGAGGCGCTCCAGGATCATCCAGCCGTTCCGGATCTCCTCGTCGCCGAAAACGGTTTCGTCGCCGATGAAATTGTCACGGCCCATCTCGATGAGGTCGTAGCGACCGGCGAAACTTGCCGAGATTTCCGTGCCCTTGCCGATCTTGGCACCCATCAGGCGATACCAATTGCGCATGAAGACGGTGGCATAGAGCGAATTGAGCGTTTCGAGCATCGCTTCCGTGGTCAAGCCGACGACCCATTTGCGGAAATAGAGATTGCCGAAGATGGAATAGCGGCCGGGCACGACATGGGGCAGCAGCGCCCAGCGCAGCACGACGACGACGGCCATGGACACGACGATCAGCACAAGGGCCGCAGGCCAGGCGAGCGTGGTGACCATCCACCAGGACAGAGGTTCATCAGTGCCGGGCGACAGCATCTGCTGCACGGCGGAGAACAGGAAGAAGGCAGGAAAGATCGGCAGCAGCCCGATGACCAGGCTTAGATTGTAAGCGATAAAATAGCTTGTGAACTGAAACGCGCGCGCCACGGCCCCAAGTTCGGGATGGGTGGGATCGGAGGAGGGCTCCACTTGCGCCGTCTGGCGTGCTGGCGAACCGTCCCAACGCGTATGGGCTTTGATATGCGTGCCAGCCGCTATGGCCGTCAGATCGCCGATTTCAGCGCCATCGCCGATCTTGACGTTATGGCCGATCACGCAGCCATTGCCGATCTGCACACCTTCGCCGATATCGATGGTGCCGACATGGATCTGATTGCCGATGACTTCGACATTTGCGAGCTTGAGTTTGACGCCGAGGCTCGACCTGGCGCCAATCCGCACCAGATCGATTGCACCCTCTTCGAACTCATCGATCATCACGTCGCGGCCGACATCGGCGCCAAGCGCGCGCATATAGACGCGAATCAGCGGCGAGCCCTTGAGGAACTTGGGCGCGGTGAGCTGGACGATGCGCTGCATCAGCCAGATGCGGAAATAATAGGCGCCCCACAAGGGATAAACGCCGGGCCGGGTGCGGCCGATGATGAGCCATTTGAGGCCGACGACCATCAGCTTCTCGCCAAGGTTCAGGCCGACATAGATGGCACCGAGAATGAGCATCTCATCCCACATTGGAGCGCCATCCTGAATGAGCAGGATGGATGCCAGCAGCAGGCCGATCCATTGCAGCGTGGCCAGCGCGATGATGAAGGGCAGCATGACAGCCTGAGCCAGGCCGCAGAGGAAGCGCCGGCGCCAGGGAACAGGCGTGAAATCGACGCGATCCGGTTCGGAAGAGGGATCGATGCTTGCTTCCAGGATCGCCGCGATGCCTCTGAGGGTTCGGCCTGCATAGACGTCGCGCAGGGCGATGCCGGCGAGCGGCTTGGTCTTGCGGACTTCGGACACAAACCGGGCGGCCAGCATGGAGTGGCCGCCGAGCTCGGTGAAGAAATCGGCTTCGAAGTTGACCACGCGGACGCGCAGCACTTCGATCGCGGCCTTTAGGAGCTGCGCTTCGGCCCAGCTGCGGGGCGGCTCCTGGGTTTGGGTCGTCTGATCGTTTGCCAGCGGTATGGCGGCAAGCGTTTTCCTGTCGATCTTGCCGGAAGCCAGCCGCGGCAGCGAGACATGGCTATGCCAGGCGGTGGGTACCATGTATGGCGGCAGCTTGGTGGCCAAGGCGGCACGCGCCCTTTCGCGGTCGAAAGTGTTACCTGACGCCACGACATGGGCGACCAGCATGTCTTCGCCGTCGGGTGCCCGGTGCACCACCACCGAGGCCGTCTTCACCTCCGGGAGTTCGCCGATGACGGTTTCGATTTCGCCGAGTTCGATGCGGTATCCGCGTATCTTCACCTGATCGTCGATGCGCCCGAGGAAATGAAGCTGGCCTTCCTCGTCCATCAGCACCGCGTCGCCGCTACGATAGAGCACCGGGTCGCCGTGAGGAACAAAGGGGTTTGCAACGAACTTGGAGGCGGTGAGCTGCGGCAGGTTACGGTATCCGGCCGCAACGCCCGGTCCACCGATGAGCAGTTCGCCCGTATCGCCGCGCGGAACGAGCTCCAGGTTTTCGTCGACGACATAGGCGGTCGTGTTGGCGATCGGGCCGCCGATCGTGATCGGCCGTGACGGGTCGAGTTCGGCATAGGTCGCAACGACCGTTGTCTCGGTCGGACCATAGGTGTTGATCAGGCGACGGCCGGGCCGCGAAAAGCGGCTGACGATCGCGGGCGGACATGCCTCGCCGCCGACGATGATGACGCGCAGGCTTTCGACATCGCGCTCCAGCATGGTGAGGAGGGTCGGCACAGTGTCGATGACGGTGACCTCTTCCGCTTCGAGCACGTCGGCGAGCCGATCCAGTTCGGCCAGGACAGCCGCGGTCGCCACCTTGAGGGTCGCACCGACCAGATAGGGTACGAATATCTCCTCGAGCGAGAGATCGAAGGCGACCGAAGCCTGCTGAAGGACGATGTCCGATCCGTTGATCCCGAGGATGTCGTTGCCTGCCCTTAGATAGTGGCAGATGTTTCGATGCGAAATGACGATCCCTTTTGGCTTGCCGGTGGAGCCGGATGTGTAGATCGCGTAGGCGGGATCGTTGTGGGTCGCAGCGCGCGGCACGATGTCCGTGTTATCATCGCTAAGCAGCGTTTCAAGGAGAAGGGTCTCACCGTCGAAAGCCGGCGCGAACTCCGCGAGGTCGTCATGGGTCAGCAGCCATCTGGCGCCGCAATCGGCAAGGCTCGTCGCCACACGGTCCGGGGGTGCGGCGGCATCGAATGGGATATAGCCAGCGCCCGCCTTGAGGATCGCGAGAAGCGCGACGTGCAGATCGAGGGAGCGTTGGAACCACAGGCCGACGAAGTCACCCGGGCCGATACCTCGTATGCTAAGGGCGCGAGCGGCTTGATCCGACAGCCGGTCGAGCTCGGCATAGGTCATCGTTTGATCTGTTCCGATCAAGGCAAGTGCCGTTTTGTCCGGAGCTCGGGCAACTGTGGCCTTGAATATGTCCACCAGTGTCTCGTCGCGAATGAACTCAGGTCGGATATTGCCGGAGAATACGGACAGGCTGGCATTTGAGGTAATCGACGACATCTGGATAGTCATGTAACTTCTGCGACACTTGTGTTGACACGATCGGGACTCGATCCATTGATGCTTATATACCTTTCAATTTGCAGCTCTCTTACTGGCACTGTCAGCGAACTGTAAGGTTGGCGCAGCTATGCTAGGGCCGCCGCGGGCCTTGCCTGCGTGGCAGTGTCGAAAGAAGGATGAATGGCGTTGTGCATTTACGGGCAAAGAGCCGGCTGGCCCCGCTGGCTGGCTGTTCTTTTGGCGGTGACTTTGCTGTGCTTTGAAAGCCAGAATGCCTCGGCCAATCCGCACAACAGTGCCTCGGTTGAAGCGGCGGAGACCCTGCGGCCGTTGCGCGACATATACGCCGTCGTCGCCCGTGAAATGCCGGGCCGAGTGCTGCGCATCAAACGGATACGCCGCGCGGGGCATCAGGCTTATGCGGTGCGCGTGCTGCGAGCCGATGGAAAACGTGGCGACATCGTGCTGGATGGCTCAACGCTCGCCGTGATTGAGAGACACTGACGATGCGTATCCTGATCGCGGAGGATGAGCCCACCATCGTATCCGACATGCGCCGCTGTCTGGAAGACCAGCACTATGTCGTCTCGACCGTCACCGACGGCGAGGAGGCGTGGTATCGCGGCGATGTCGAGCACTTTGACCTGGTCATCCTCGATCTCGGCCTTCCGAAACTCGACGGCTTGACGGTGTTGCGGCGTTGGCGCGCCGGGCGGCGCGGTATGCCGGTGATCATCTTGACCGCCCGTGACAGCTGGCGCGACAAGGTGGACGGCATGGATGCCGGGGCGGATGATTATCTCACCAAGCCCTTTCGTATGGAAGAGCTTCTGGCGCGCGTGCGCGCCCTGATGCGTCGGGCGGCGGGTCAGTCTTCGCCGATCCTTTCCAACGGCGTATTGGAACTCGACACCCGCCAGCGGACGGTTTCGTTTCGGGGCCAGCCGGTACAGGTCACCGCGCTTGAATACCGTCTGCTCGCCTATCTCCTGCACAATGCAGGTACCGTACTCTCCCGCTCGCAGATCGCCGACAGCATCTATGACGAGGAGACCGAGCTTCTGTCGAATGCGCTCGAAGTCGTCGTCGCGCGCCTTCGGCGCAAATTCGATGGCACGGTGATCGAGACCCGCCGCGGCCAGGGCTATCTCATTCCGAGCGAGGTGCCGCCGGTATGACGCCATTCTCGCTGCGGGGGCGGTTGTTGCTGGGTTCGGCGGTGGCAATCGTCGTTGCGACCTTTCTTGCGGGCATCGGCATCAATGCCATTTCCGGGTTGGCCGTGCGGGCTCTGGCGCTTTCCGAAATTGACGAAGAATTGCGAGTTCTGCTGGCGGCGGTCGACATAAACGCGTCCAACCAGCTGGTTCTCGACGAGATGCCTACGGATCCGCGCTTTGGCGTGCCCAATGGCGGCTTCTACTGGCAGGTAGGGCGTAGTGGCACGGTGGAACTGCGCTCTCAATCGCTCTGGGAGCAGAATCTGCCCTGGGTTCGTTCTCGTCCGCGAGATGCGGGTCGCGCAACCGATATGGCGGGACCCAACGGCGGCCAGCTCCTGGCCGTCGAGAGGTCCCTCTCCATTCCATCGGCAACCGGCGACCAGACGGTGGATATCGTGATGGCGCTCGACAACGGCGAGCTTGCGCCGGCACGCTGGCGCTTCTTCTATGCCATGGCGCCGTCTCTCGGGGTGCTGTCGGTCGCCTTGATCGGCGCGGTCGTGGCGTTTCTGCGGTATGGATTGCGGCCCTTGCACGATCTGCGCATCGCGTTGATGGCGGTGCAGGAGCGATCCGCTCGGCAGATAACGGGGCAGTTCCCGCATGAGGTCCAGCCCCTGGTCGACGATCTCAACGGCCTGCTGACGTCGCGCGAGACACAATTGGCGCAGGCGCGCGCCCGTGCTGGCGACCTGGCGCACGGTCTGAAGACCCCGCTGGCGGCGCTTGAAGCGACGGCGCGCGCGCTTGCGGAAGAGGGCATGCCGGCGCGGGCGACCGCAATCCGCAACGAGATTGGCCGGATGGAAGCGCAGATCAAGCGTACGCTGGCGCAGACCCGCGCAAGCCTGGCGGCCGCTCATACAGTCGGCGTCCTGAATGCAAGTGCCGATCTGAAGAAGATTATTTCCGTCATGCAACGCCTGACCGTAGACAGGGAGATCGAGTTCGAGCTCTCCGAGCAGCCGGAGGTTTGGCTGGCGATAGACGAGACGGATTTTGCCGATATCACCGGCAATTTGATCGACAACGCCCGAAAATGGGCGAGGGGAAAGGTGAGGGTTCGTCTGTCTGTGCTGGAGGAGCATGGTGGCGTGGAATTGATCATCGATGACGATGGACCTGGCCTGCCGGAAGGTGTGAAAGAGGCGTTCATTCGGCGCGGCAGGCGGCTCGACGAGAGCATCACGGGCACTGGCTTTGGTCTTGCGATCGCCAAGGATCTGGTGGAAGCCTACGACGGCAAGCTTGCACTCACCCGTTCAGATCTTGGCGGGTTGTCGGTCACTGTCAGCCTGCCGGCAAGGTTGATCAAGGATAGGCAGGCGGTAGCGGGCTTGTTGACATAAGAGGTTGTCCGACATGTAAACGGCTATCCTGACAGAAGCCGCAAAGCACCATTTTCAGCTCGTGCCCGTCGAATGATCCAGCGCTACTCCATCGATTCCAGCAGGCCGACGACCGCCTTGCGAACCTGTGGCATAGCCGCGACGAACGCCTTCGCCAGGCGCCGCCCTTCGGCTGTATGCTGGATGACAGTGACGCTTTCTCTTTCCAGCTCCGTTGGATCCCTTTCCGCCGCATTGGCAAACCCTTCAAAGAAATAGGAAATGGGCCTTTGAAGGGCTGTTGCTATCTCGAAGAGCTTCGATGCGCTAACGCGATTGGCGCCGATCTCGTATTTCTGGACTTGTTGAAATGTCACTCCAAGGCATTTCGCGAGGGCCTCTTGGGACATTCGTTGCGTCTTGCGCGCAAGGCGAATCTGCTGCCCAACATAGATGTCCACGGGATGGCATCCCGATCCACTGGCTGATGCATTATAAGGTTTTCTGCTCGTGACAATGTTGCTCATGTTGGCGCCCGATCAGTTTTGCCTTCCCGCACACAGATGGCGAATAGCATCTTCATAGATACAGCTACAATTATTCTGTCTTGAAAATAGATTATCTTAAAATAATTTACTATATATTCGTGTGATAATAATGAATTAAGCATAATCTACCACAGGTACATGCGTTACTTCAAGAATAACAATTTAAAATATCTAAAATTTCGTCTTTTAATTGATGAAAGTTTAGGGTGCTGCATTGCCCCGCCATAGGGCCTCGGAGGCTCGCCATCGCAGCCGCCATGCGAACCTATCTTCCTCGCCAACGCCCTAATCGAGGCAGGAGGAACCTGCGCACCAGCGCATGCTTTGGACCTGACCGGAACTATCCGGCCCACCCACTCGTTTCCTTGGATATCGCAACCATTGGCGATGCCGCACAAGGAATATGCGAATGTCGAACAACGTCGCGACGGACGGAAACGAGCCGTTCAAAAGAATGAATAGCAACGCGGTTGGGCAATCGGTGGAAAGCCAGGCTCAATTGCGCGACGCAGCCAGAGAGTCATCGACGTTTCTGGGACGTGGCGAGATGCTCGGCGTCTACGAACTGGTGCCTATCGCGGCCTTCAACGATCCTAATTGGGATATTGCACCCTGGCGCGGCAAGATGCTGGTCGCCGCGCGGACAACAGGCGATGCGCGCGTGGTGGCGGCCGCCTTTGACGGCAACTTCATGAAAGTCAAATCCATGCCAGGCGAGAGCGTTGCGACGATGGGAGCAAGCGCTTTCCGAAACGAAAAACTCTATACGGTCATAGAAGTCGATAGAGACCGCCGAGATTTGGACCGCGGGGTGATGGAGATCTCTGACACCGGATTGATCGCTAGTGAGGCCTTAAGGGCTGATTTCGATGCGCGCCATCGTGACGGCAGGTCGCCTAGCGCCGGATCGCTAGCACGGTGGGACAACGAAGGCGGCGCCAATCCCAGGTAGGGGCTGTACGCCAGACGGCATCCTTGCCAGATCCTTCCCCGGAAAGCGAACGGCTGACGGGCAATCACGCATTACAACGATTCATCCAATGGAGCTATAAGCCGATGTCCAGGAGAATGGTCGAAGCAACCGTCAAGAAGCGCGGCAGGCGCGTCGCGGTCGGAATCATGAACACAACGCAAGCTCTCGATATGCCTGAAATGAAGGGCATGGAGTTTTCCCATCCGGACGAGACGCCGGGAGAGACTGAGGTGAGACTTACACAAACCGAACTTGCCGAGGTCGTGAAACCCTGAATACGCCCATGAGGCAGATGACCGAAGATGCCACGCTACGGCGTTGAGGTGATCCCACTATGATCCATGGGTTTTTCCTCGGCCCTTTCATCCCGCCCAGAAGCCAGACCGATGCACATTGCATTTTCGTATGAGACCTGAATTGTTTCTGCGCTGACGGGGCATAGCCCTGGCGCAGGACCTCGAGGCCAGGATCGGATCCGGTTGTGCTCGACCAATGCCAGAGGCCGTTGAAACGTGGACGCAGTTCGAAGAAAACCCTGCCGATCATCCTGTCGCCCGAAAATGCCACGAAGTCATTTTCCGGCACCAACGATAGGCGGGCACTGCGTCATTCGCGATTGTCATGGATTGATCTTTCATTGCAGGGAAATACCGATTGCTTGTCTCCATTGCCCAAGTCTGACAGCTGGCGGTTTGGCCGCTTGGCCGGCTCGATCTGGAATTCGTGGTAGAACGATGCGCTTGCGGCAATCACCATCAGATCGCCGTTGAGAAGCAACAGGGACGCGCTCGATGAGGCGATCACCGCGCCAGCGCAAGGTTAAGCCCGCCTTCAGGCTGTAGGGATGGGAGGATGGTCATGGTTGATGTCCTCAGGGGCCGGAGGGTCGCGGTGAGAAAGCCTTCCCGGTATGGACGTCGTCGCTCAAGACAGCGCCTGCTGTAATGCACGTTAGCGGACAATAACACGGATCGATAAGGCGGTGCGAAGAATCCCGTCCACGTACTCGTGAAGGCCATGATTTTTCAAGCAATATCAATCAATTACGAATAGCGCGGCAATTTCTATCGTTTCGTTTGTTCGGCAGTTCAATGGAACTACCGTCGCGACCGGACGTTTCCATATGGCTATATCGGGCACTACCGGCATTTCGCCGGCACTCCCGAATGGGAGGAAAACATGAAAACGCTACTGATCGCGATCGGCCTCTTGGCCGCAACGGCATTGCCGGCTCTGGCCGCCGAGCCCGTCAAGATGGTCGACACCAAAATGGGCAAGGTCATGGCTACCGAAAAGGGTATGACCCTGTACACCTTCGATAAGGATACCCAGGGGAAATCAAACTGCGATAAGGATTGCCTCAAGAAGTGGCCAGCCTTTCGCGCTAGCGACAAGGCCAAGGCAGAGGGCGAGTGGTCTTTGGTCAAGGATGCGGAGGGTCAGCAAATGTGGGCCTATGGCGGCAAGCCGCTCTACACCTTTGCCGGCGACAAAAAATCCGGCGACATGACGGGCGATGGCATTGGTAAGGTTTGGCACGTAGCCAAATAGCTGGACGGGTGCACATTTAGGAGAGGGCGGTCCTCGGATCGTCCTCTGTCGGCAATGGCGAGACCGCGGCGTTCAGGTCTCCGGATGCCTTAGGGCAATGATGTGCCGCCTGGGCAGCTGCGCTTAATCATTGCGTTGGAGGAGGGCATAACAACGGATGGAGCGGCTTGCCATAATCTCCATCGTGACGATCCACGATGGTCCTGATATTTTGCGTTTCATATCAGGTGGTGCGTTGTTCCCATTCGCTGAGCAGGCTCACCGTTTCAATCTTGAATTCGCGGCCCGGCTTTCGTCTCGGCATTCACACGTTCCGGTGCCGAAGACAACATCTCGTCCTGATGTCCGCGAAACGGGCTGTAGCTAAAAAAACCAGATCCCAAATCCGGGGACCTCCGGCGATCACGTCCCAGCAACTTCACATAGACGAGGTAAAACAGAAGGTGCGGGAAGACGTAACCGGCTTCAAGGATGACGGCCAAAAGGGCGGCCCATGAAAAAACTTCGATTGCCGAGCTTGCTGTACCGATATTCATAACCGCGTAGCCCACCACGATAGCCAATACTATGATGGTGAAGTGAAGGATCGGCACCCTTAGAGCGCATAAAGCACCGACCGCAAATGAAAGAACGAGGCCCCATGCCATCAAACGTTCAACTCCGAGCATCCAATCCAGAATCGAGATTGGCGTTACCAGCAGTATCAATTATCTCCGCTCGTAGAACAAGCCGGAATCATTACCAAGCCTAGTAATTCGGGGAAGTTACTGGAGTTACTTGCAATAACAATACAGCCTGCAGCATGCTTCGCTATCATAAAGCGAACTCGGTACCGGAAGGATTACACGATAGACGAGAATCGTCGCAGAGGCATGTTTTTTTGCTCTCACGCGGCTGCCGAATATGCGCAATCTTCAAGCGAGAAAATCAGTGTTCAGGGGGAAGCCGCAGGCTTGACGATGTTGTTCGTAGCCTGCTCGGAAGACGTCGCCTTCTGGTCTTCCACGCGAATGACATCCCCCGGGAGGACCGGATCATTATCGCCGACGACGATGGTCCGCAGCGTACCGTCGACGATGCGGTCGATGGTCGTGACAAGCGTGCGCAGGCTGTCATCCGCCGCCATGTTTGCCGCCGCCGCCGGAGCGCGCGCCTGGATATTCTCCAGCAGCCCGCGCGTCGTTGTCGTCTTCTCCCGATTAGAGGCAAGGCGGTCGCGTACTTCGGTGGCCTCGGTCAATGCCTGTACGCGGTAGCGGTTGTTGGCATCGGCGATATCGCCGTCCGCTTTTGCAACGTCCTGCCGTGCCTTGAGATTGGCGAGCGCGACGTCGAGGTTCTGGCTTTGGAGCTGCGCCAGGTTCTGGTTCGCTCCGAGCTCCCGGGACGACACGGTCAGCCCCTGGGAAATCAGCTTGCTGACCGTGCCAACATCCTTGTTGGCAAGCTCGATCTGCTTGGCAAGCGAGACGGCCTTGGAATTCAGCGCCTCTATCTGGTTGCTTGCAAGCAGCTTGGCCTGATTGAGGGCGTCGATCTCGGTGCTCAACGAGCGCTGGCGGGTGTCGAAGAGATCCTGCTCCTCCCGCATCATGCGATCGACCGTCGCGTCACCCGCCCGCGACGTCAACTCCGGCGCAAAGGTGATCGCGGGTTGGTCCTGTGTGACGGCGTCCAGACGCGCCTGTCGGGCAAGAAGGCTGAGGCGCTCGACCTCCAGCGTTCGCAGGTCACCGCGAGCGACCAACGCATCGCGCTGCAGGCCGACGAGATTTGGGTCGATCAATCCGAAGGTTCCTCCGGCCATGCTGAGGGCCTGAACGACCGTGAGGCCGGGGCTGTAGCTATATCTCCCCGGTCTGGTTACCAGCCCGGTAAGGAAGAACGGGCGATATTCAGCTACCTCGACGGAGGCGTTGGGGCGCTTCTGCATGCCGACTTGCGTCTTCAGGCGCTCGCCGATGATCTCCGAGACTTGCTCCAGGGTCATGCCGGCCGCCGGCACTGTCCCGATGATGGGCATCGAGAGATTGCCCGCCGTCGACACGACAAACTCGCCGGTGAGCGGTGCCCACTCGACCGCTGACCCGGCCATCGGCCGCCATTCGAATACCCGGATCTTCAGCTTGTCCTGGGGGCCGAGAACATAATCATCCGCCCTGGCACTAGAAATGCCCAGTATCTCGAACAGGGCGATCGCGGCGAGAAAGGAGAGCCGGCAAGCCGAAAGATGGCGGTGCCTGACACGAGCGATGACCGGCGCGTGGCTCGCTTGCCGACGGGTTAAAGCAACATCTGATCGCATGACGTTCCACTCCTGTCCGGCGCCAGCCGCGACCCTCTACATATGACCGACATTGGCGCGCTCACCGATTGATTTGCCGACGAAAGACTTGAATTTCCTGATGAAGACGTCCGTCCTGAACTCGGCGGCGCGGGCAACGGCATCCTCCGGATTGAAATCTATCCGCTCCAGGCGCTCGACAGCATCGATTATGGCTTCGATTGTCTGTATGTCGAAGAATACGCCCGTCTTGTCTGCCACCACCGTCTCAGTCGCGCCGCCGCGGCCAAATGCGATGACCGGTCGTCCGCTCGCCATGGCTTCCACCGGCACGATCCCGAAATCTTCCTCGCCAGGAAAGATAAGCGCCTTGCAGCGCGAATACTGCTCTTTCAGGACATCGAATGGCTGAGGCCCCATGATCGTCACGGTAGGCCCGGCTATTCTGCGCATGCGGTCGAGCATTTCACCGCCGCCAATGACGACGAGCTTCGCTTTCATGAGATTGAAGGCCTCCACCGCAAGGTCGGGCCGCTTGTAGCTCACCAGTTCGCCCACCATCAGATAATGGTCGCCGACCTCAGACGGGGGGATGGGGTGAAAGGCAGTGGTATCCACCGGGGGATGAATGATTTCGGCGTCCCGTCGGTAGTAACTCTTGATCCGCTGTGAAACCGTCGCTGAATTTGCGGCAAAATGATCCACTCGATTGGCTGTGGCAACGTCCCAGGTTCTCAAGTAATGAGCGAGCGGTGGCATCATCAGTCGGGTCATCAACCCGGAGCTGTCATAGTATTTATTATACATGTTCCATATGTATCGCATCGGCGAGTGACAGTAACAAACATGTAAAGCCGCCGGACTTGGTATTATACCCTTGGCGGGCCCGGACTCGCTGCTGATGACGAGATCGTATTCATTGAGATCCATCTGCTCCAGGGCCATCGGCATCAAAGGCAGATATTTCTTGTAGAGCTTTTTTGCGCCGGGAAGCCGATCGATGAAAGTCGTATGGATCCTGTGCTGTTTGATGACGTCCGAAACGGCTGATGCATCATAGACATGCGTAAAAATGTCGGCGCACGGATACATTCTGCAAAGGGCCTCCAGAACTTTTTCTCCTCCACGCATTCCAACCAGCCAATAATGTATGATTGCAACGCGCATGAAGTACTCCGGAAACAAAATAATAAATTCGCAGTTTACGCGTATGTATTCTCGGACAACTTTTTGTATTGCCGTCTGTCTGTATCAATTTAAAGTTCGCGATATTGCGATTGAGCTGTCTTCAGTCGAAAGCTCTTCACCGAGGAAAGGGTCTCATCGGCTGGCTTCGTCCAGCTGTATGGTTTGAAGCTTTCAGCGTGGCTCTCGACGAATGCGCGGATATCGGTTTCCAGTTCGCTGGTTGAGGTGAGGACGTCGCGCTGTAATTGCTTGCGGCTGAGTTCGGCAAACCAGTTCTCCACTTGATTGAGCCAGGAAGCCGATGTTGGGGTGAAGTGGACATGATAGCGAGGATGGCGGGCGAGCCAGGACCGGACCGCCGCAATTTTATGGGTTGCATGGTTATCCATGATAATGTGGACATCGAGATCGAAGGGGACGCTGGCATCGATCTGCCGGAGAAAATCGAGAAGCTCTGTCGCCCTGTGGCGCTTGTCGTAAGCGCCGATCACGAAGCCGGAGATAAGGTCAAGCGCCGCAAGCAAGGGAGGCACGCCTGATTGAGCAGGGGAATGCATGCGGCGCTCAGCCTGATCCGGCATCATTGCTGAGCCGGATTGCCGATGGTTATGCGCCCGTCCATGGCTCTTCTTATCGACACTGAGTGCCAGCGCACGGTTGGGTGGCGCCAGATGGAGCCCGACGACATCGCGGACCTTGGCGATCAACAGCGGATCGCTCAACGGTTGTGGTGTTTGCGAATGATGTGGCTGAAGCCCGAACGCGGCCCAAATTCGCCGGATGGTCGTGTGTGAAAAGCCTGTTGCCGCTGCCATGGATCGGATCGACCACTGGCTCCCATCCTCGGGTGCCGACCGGAGTGTGCGCTCGATCACAGCGGCAATCTGGTCATCGTTGATCGTGCGCGGCCGGCCTGAACGGTCGGCGTCGAAAAGCCCCTCGATGCGATCTCGCAGGAAGCGCCGCCGCCATTTGCCGACGGTGTTTTCATGCACGCCCAGTTCCGAGGCGACCGCCTTGCTAGCTATGCCGTCGGCGCAACGCAGAATGATCCGGCAGCGCTCGGACATCGACCGGGCAGCCGCGTCTTCCTGGCTTGCCTGCTGCTTCAAATAAACCCGCTCTTCCTCAGTCAGAACCAACGGCGCCGTAGGTCGCCCAGTCGTGCCCGCCATCGTTAGGGTCCCCCAAATCAAGTACAGAACAATGATGCGAACTTAAGTTCCAATTGAATATGAATACATTCAAATATATATAGCAAAAAATCCAGAAAGTAGACTTAATAACACCAACTTTATTTCTAAAATAAGACAATTGTTGGTGTTTGATACACACATATTGCGTCGCAATAAAGACATTGTCAATTTATTTATTATTTGTTAACGTAACTCTACATTCCGAAATCGGCGTTGTCTGAGCATATCAGGCGTTATTTCTTTATATCTTTCGAGTATGGAGCAAGCAGATGAGGGAAATTGATCTGAGAAGCGAATTAGACTCACTGGATAGTCTGCGGATGCGACGACGGGCCGGTGTTTCCGTCGGTCTGGTGACTTCAAGGAACTCGACCTCTCGTGTCGCGTCGGATTCTGCCAAGTATTGCGTAGACAGTATTTTGGCCGGGATCGCCCTGATCGTACTATTGCCGATGATCCTGATGGTGGCGGCAATTCTTCTGGTAGCGCAGGGCCGGCCGATCTTCCTGTCCCATCGGCGCGTCGGCAAGAACGGGGTGTTGTTCTCCTGCCTCAAGTTCAGAACGATGGTCACAAACGGCGAGGAAGTGCTCGCTCAACATCTCGACGCTCATCCCGCGGCGAGGGCCGAATGGAACGCGACGCGGAAGCTCAGGGACGATCCCCGCGTTACGCCGTTCGGCAAGCTTCTGCGCAAGAACAGTGTCGATGAGGTTCCTCAACTCCTGAACGTGCTTCGGGGCGAAATGAGCCTTGTCGGTCCGCGTCCGATCGTTCCGAGCGAGGCTGAGCTCTATGGCGCCTATTTTGCCGACTATATGAAGGTGCGTCCCGGCCTGACCGGTCTCTGGCAGGTCAGCGGGCGCAGTGACACCAGCTACAATGCGCGTGTCGAGCTCGATGCACGCTATGTGGCCGAGCGGAGTTTGTGGGGCGATATGGTGATTATGGCCAGGACCATTCCAGCGATCCTGTCCTCGCGAGGCAGCTATTGAGCTGTCGCGCCGCTTCATGCGCGACGCCGGGATAATCCAGTAGGGACTTAAGACGGTACGCCGTTGACGAGCGGAAGTGACCGGCGGCTTTTCGCGGCCGCGTTGCTGCTTTCCGTGACGGCCTGCCAGAACTGAACTTAGTATCTCAGTATAAGGATAGTCAGTTTTGCAGGATATTTATGTTTCCGATCAATATGCTGAATTGAACCCCACCTGGCACGAGGAGGATTCTCCCTGGAAGGCGCGCCAGATCGAGGAGATCATCAGAAAAAACGGGCTTCGCTTTGACAGCCTTTGCGAGGTCGGCTGCGGCACGGGCGAGATTCTGCTCAATTTGTCCCGCAGCTTTCCAAAGGTTCAGTTTGCGGGCTATGAGATTTCTCCCCATGCCTATCAGCGCGCCAAGACGAAAGAGAAAAGCAACGTTTCCTTCCATCTGGCGAACGTCGTCGAAGACAAAGACAGCCACTACGACGTTGTCGTCATTGCCGATGTGATAGAGCATGTAGAAAACTATATTTCCTTCATCAAAGACCTGCGGCCCTGCGGTCGCTACAAGATCTTCCACATTCCGCTCGACCTTTCAGTACAGTCGGTGCTGCGTGCATGGCCGATTACGAAGCTTCGCGCCAATGTCGGGCATCTGCATTACTTCTTCAAGGACACAGCAATTGCCACCCTCAAGGACTGCGGATACTCGGTCATTGATTATAAATATACAGCAAGTCGTCTGGAGCTGCCCAATCAGGCATTCTCCAGTGCGCTGATGCGACTGCCGCGAAAGCTGCTCTTTTCCATCAATCCGGATTTGGCCGTACGGCTGCTTGGTGGCTACTCGCTTCTCGTTTTGGCAGAGTAGACTTCCATGCTGCCCGGGACGAATGCCGCAGCTCGGCACATGATAGGTCGGAACATCCATCCCGGCGAGCCCTTCCTTTGCTTGCCCGCGCGTGCGCGGCAAGAGTGCGGGGGAGCGATATCATGAGTATCGAGCCGATCGGCATCGTCGCCATCTTAAGCGGGCTGCTTTGCCTGTTTCTCGGTAACGGGGCGACGGTTGTGATGCTGGCGGTGACGGCAGTGCTCGGATCGGCGGCTGCGATGTTTATCGGTTCGGCGAACATACAGCCGGGCCATGTCCTTCTCGGCTTTCTCGTGCTTGGCGTCATCACGCGCGAGCGGGCGGCGGGGGCATTCGTTCATGCACTGCGTCTTGGTGAACCCGGATTTTGGTTTGCGCTTCTGGTTGTCTATGGCGTGATGAGTGCCTATTTCGCGCCGCGGCTGCTGACAGGCGTGACGCAGATCGTGCCGCTCGGCACCACCGTCTTTGGCGATACGCGTTCCACCGTGCCGCTGGTGCCGGTATCGAGCAACTTCACGCAAAGCGTCTACATGATCGGCAACCTCATCTGCTTCGCAATGACGGTTGCTGTTGCGTCAACCTATCGCGGCTTTCAAGCCGTTCTTGCCGGACTGCTTGCCTATAGCGTCGCCAACACGGTCTTCGCACTGCTCGATATCGGTACTTATTCGACGGGCTCGCAAGGTATCCTAGCGTTCATGCGGAATGCCCAATACACGCTTCATACCGATGACCAGATTGCCGGTGTGAAGCGCATCGTCGGGTCGTTTACCGAGGCATCCTCCTTTGCCCGCTCAACGCTCGGCGTCTTTGCCTTTACCGGGACGCTCTGGCTTTGCGGTCGCCGGCCCTACATTAGCGGCCCGATCGCCGCCATATCCCTGGTGCTGGTTGTGATGTCGACGTCGTCGACCGGGCTCGTCGGCGCTCCGGTCATGGTGCTGATCCTGTTTGCTACCGCCTTGGCGGTCAGCGGACGGAAGAATACCAGCCGCACCGCCACGGTAGCGATCGTCTTTGCGCCGTTGGTGTCGTTGGCGGTTGGCCTCTTGGCTGCGATCGATCCGGACATGTCGAAGCTTATCTACAATTACATCGACATCGTGGCTCTGGGCAAATCCACGTCCGATTCCGGGATTGAACGTAATTCCTGGAATATGGCCGCGATCCAAAATGTCTTCGACAGTCTGGGAGTGGGGGTCGGTCTCGGAACAGCCCGTACCTCCAGTTTCCTGCTGGCGCTGCTTGCGAATGTCGGCGTTCCCGGAACAATCTTCTATCTGGCTTTCGCGTTCGGAGCATTGATCAAAAAGCGTGGCGTCCAGGGAAGTTTCATGGCCGACGCGCGTCTTGCGGCGCGCAATGGATGTTTGGGCCTGCTGGTCGGCGACATGCTGGTGAGCCCGGTCATCGACCAGGGCCTGTTCTTTTGCATGTTGGCTGCCATGGCCTCGGCCCAACCGGAGCGCGGTACACAGGTCGTGCGCGCCAGCCGCCCTATAGGAGCAACCATATGAGTGCTGCCGCCCTTTTCGCGGTCAATGGCCGCTTCTTCACGCAGAATGCAACCGGGGTGCAGCGTTATGCGTCGAACGTCGTGCGCGCACTTGATAGCGCGCTCGCTGCGGCAGATGCGCGGGCGGCGATCATTGCTCCGTCGGGGACGCCGAACCCGGGTTTCGGTCATATGCCTCTGATCCAGTCAGGCCCTCTTTCTGGGCACCCCTGGGAGCAGATCACCTTGCCTGCCCAATGGCCCGGTCGGCTCCTCAACCTTTGCAACACGGCACCTGCCTCCAAGGCCGATCAGATCGTCTGCATCCATGATGCCAACGTATTTTCGGCGCCCGAGAGCTATAACCGCACCTTTCGGATGGTTTATCAGACGTTGCAGCCGCTTCTCGTGCGGCGATCCGCGCGGATCGCCACGGTTTCCCATGCCGCGGCACGCCAGATCGCCCGGCATCTGCCGATCCGGATCGAGGACATTGCCGTGCTTCCGAACGGTCATGAGCATGCCCTGAGCTGGGACCCGACGCTCGCACAATTGGCGCCGGGCTTTATTGCCGAAACCTTCGGGCAAAGCGATCGCCGGTTCATTCTCGCGCTGGGCTCCAGGGCGCGTCACAAGAACCTTGCGCTGCTCGTCGATGCAGCTCCGCGGCTTGACGAGATCGGCGTGGATATCGTGATCGCCGGCGGCGGCGCCGAGATTTTCGTTCCCGGCGCTCTGAAGCAGCGATCCAACGTCCATCTGATCGGTCGCGTGTCGGACCACGATCTGGCCTATCTGCTCGAAAGGGCGCTCTGCCTCACATTTCCGTCGCTGACGGAAGGCTTTGGCCTTCCGATCGTCGAGGCCATGGCACGCGGTTGTCCAGTCATTGCTTCATACACCGCGAGCATGCCGGAAGTCTGCGGTGAGGCGGCTCTGCTCGCCTCACCCTCGGACCCGGCCGCCTGGATCAGGCATATCCGTGCGCTCAAGGAGACGCCGGAGCTGCGCAGCGAGCTGGTCGGAAAGGGATATGAGCAAGTCCGGCATTTTTCCTGGTCGCAGACGGCTGCCGGCTATATGGAGCTGCTCGAGCGACCGGCAGCACATCCGAAGACCTATAAACCGGTCACTGCGAGCGTTCCGCGCACGGCCGTGATCATCGCCACGCGCGGACGCCCCGGTGTCGTGAGCGCCACGGTCCGCCATCTGCTTGCCACGCAAACGCTGAAGCCCGAGGCCGTTATCGTGTCCTGCATTGATCTTGCGGACGCGGGCGATCTGGTCGGACATTCGGAGGTGACGGTGGTGACTGGTTTGCCGGGCCTGACCACACAGCGCAATACGGCGCTTCTGAGCCTGCCGGAAGAGACCGAGATCGTCGCCTTCTTCGACGACGACTTCATTGCGGACAGGAATTGGCTTGCCGCCGCCGCAAGGTCGTTTCGGGACGACAGCCAGATCGTCGGCTTTACCGGACGGGTCCTTGCGGACGGCGTCAACGGCCCAGGCATCGGTTTCGAAGAAGCATTGCGCTTGGTCGAGGCCGCTCCGCCGAGCGACTGGAGCTGGATCGAGCCCTACAGTCCCTATGGCTGCAATATGGCATTCCGCGCGCAAGCCATCGGAGAGACCCGTTTCGATGAGCGTCTCGTACTTTATGGCTGGTTGGAAGATCGCGATTTCGCCGCGGCGCTCGCCAAGCGCGGTGGTCGTTTCGTCAAATGCGCGGAAGCCTTCGGTGTGCATATGGGGGTGAAGAACGGCCGGATAAGCGGCGAGCGCTTTGGCTATTCGCAGGTCGTAAATCCCATCTACATGCTGCGAAAAGGCACGATGACGGGCGCAAAGGTCGCGAACCACATCATTTGCAACATGGCTATGAATTTCACACGCGCGGCATGGCCCGAACCCTTCGTCGACAGGCGCGGACGGGCCAGAGGCAATCTGATCGCAATCGCCGATCTTCTTCGCGGCCGCCTGGAACCCGAGCGCGCGGCAAGGCTGACAGCGAAAAACAGCACGGGGCAACTTAAGTCGGAGGTGACGACTAGATGACGCAGAACAATCCGTCTCTTTTGGAACGCTCGTCCCGGCTTTGGCGGCTCGACGACGCTCCTACGGAAAACCCTAATGAAGGACCGGTCGCCCTCCTGCGATCGATGTGCGCGCTTGCTCTGCAGCACAAAACCAAACTTATCCTATGCACGGCCGTCGGGATCGGTCTGGCGGCATTCCATGCCCATTCCCTGCCGCGGATCTATACGGCAACAGCGACGCTGCTGCTTGAACCGCGCCGCGCGACCTTGGCTTCGGGTCAGGATGGGAGTGGCGCGCAGAATCTCGACCTGAACAGGGCGGACAGCGAACTTCAGATTATCCGTTCGGAGCGCCTGCTCTCGGCGGTTTTCGACAGCTTGAATCTGCAAAACAGTGCGGAGCTTGGTCCGCAGCCGCCTCGGATGCTCGATCTTATCGTCGGTAATGTACGCCGTATCTTGAGCGAGCCGGGGACAGGAACCGGTGCGGTAACATCGGAGACTGGCAAAACAGCCCGGCCCGATGGTGTGACTGCGGCAAGCAATATCGCGCCCCCCGCCACCGATGCGCGTCAAGCGGCATTCCAGAATTTCGCTCAGCGTCTGGACGTCCGCCGGGTTGGTCAGTCCTATGTCATGGAAATCAGTTACTCATCTTCCGATCCGGCGCTCGCCGCGCGTGTCGCCAATGCGGCCGTGTCGGGCTATATTCTGCAAGCGGTCTCTTTCAAGGCGGAGATGGCCCAGGCGGGAACGGAGGTGCTTCAATGGCGCCTCGATGCTCTGGCGGCGCAAGTGGATGCTGCGACGGAAGCCATGGAGCAGGGCAAGCTGCCGGCCATTCCGACGCCAGACGGCGATGCGCGCATTATCGGTGCCGCGCTGCCGCCATTGAGCCCGTCGGCGCCGCGCGCATCGTTGATCACGGCGCTTGGAGGCGTTCTCGGGCTGCTCGCCGGCTTCTCCTTGATTGCGCTCAACCTGGCGCTGGATCGCAAGGTTCGCAACGCCAAGGATTTGGTGCGGGACACGGGAATACCATGTCTTGGAACCTTGCCGGACGCGGCAAGCCGGGCGAGCCTGAGGCGAGGTCCGTACAGCCACAGAACCTCTCTCGTCGTCAACCTGCCTGGCAGCGCCTATGCCGTGGCGATACGCGATCTCAGGACATCCATCGAGATCGCCTGCTCGGCCATTCGCAACGAACGAGGCATCGTGATCGCGGTCGCGGGCTGGGAGGCCGGCAATGGCGTGTCGACGCTGTGCCTGAGCCTGGCGCAATTCATCAGCCGGAGCGGTCGGCATACGACGCTTTTCAATGCGGAGATGGGGCAGATCGACCTTATCGATGATGGTCCCGATGCTTTGCCGACAACGTCGTTGGCCGATGCGCTCGTTGCCGACATGCGGCCGGAACAGGTGATCTTCGGGAATGGGCGCGGAGACGATGACGGCATTGCCGTGCTCCCCATACATTCCGCAAATGCCTTGACAAATCTCTATGTCGATTTCCGTGACCGGCGTGTCGCGCGTGTCGTCGAGGCAGCCCGTGCCAGGGGCGATGTGCTTCTCGGTTTGCCGCCGGTCGGCGACTCGACGGATGCGCAGGCGCTGGCAATTCACGCCGATGCGGTTCTGATCGTCGCCAGTGCCGGGCGGACGACCACCGAACAAGTCAACGACACTCTACAGCAATTGCGACGCTCTGGCGCCAATGTGATTGGCACTGTGATCAACCGGGCAAAGGCATAACAAGAATGGAAGCTCCGAAAATCGCCGTTGTTATTACCTGCTGGAATTATGAAACCTATGTGGCGAAGGCGATCCGTAGCGTCGTTTCACAGGGCTGCGACGATTGCGAGCTCGTCGTCATCGACGACGGCTCGACCGATTCGTCCTGGGACGTCATTCAGAGTGAGGGGGTAACCGCCTATCGCATTGAAAATAGCGGACAACGGGCGGCAGGTCTTTATGGGTTGGAGCGGACGCAGGCGCCGTTCGTTCTGTTTCTGGATGCGGACGACGAGCTCGCTCCAGGTTCGCTCGCAACAATCATTTCGAAGCTGGACAGCGACGTTGCCAAGCTTCAATTCTCGCTGACCCGCATCAATGATCGGGGTGACGTCACCAGCGCCGCGACACCTCTGAAGGCATTCCGCGAACGCGACGCGATCGCCGATCTCGTGCTGCGCACAGGCGTCTACACCACTCCACCGACATCCGGAAACGTATTCAGGCGCGACCTGTGCGAACACCTTCGGGAGATGACATACGACCGTGCGGTGGATGGAGTGATCCTGTTTGCCGCGCCGTTCATGGGCGATGTCGTGAGCCTCTCCGAGGAACTCGGACGCTACCGCGTCCATGGCCGCAACATTTCCGGGCTGGGGCGTCCCGTCGAGCCGGCTTCGTTGCGTGGTGAATTGAACCGCTTTGTCCAGCGGATGAGCCACCTGCGCCGAATTCTGGCGCAGTATGGTCGGGCGGACGAGCTGGTTCAGCCCGAGCGGGCCTATTTTTATCTCGAGCGCAGCTTCTATCTGGCGATAGCCGAAGGGCGGCGCCCACCGATCGGGCGTCTCCTTGAACTGCTCCGCCAGCTTTGGTGGGAAGCCTATCCCATGAAGACCAAGGCGACCGTCGCGGCATTCTGGTTACTGACCATGGTGCTCCCAAACCGACGGGCGCGCAGCGGGCTTGCCTACCGGCTGAACGGAGGCAAGCGCTCGACCCTCGGGATGATTCAGTCACTGCTATAAGCCCGACCTTGGATCGGGCTGGCAGGCGATCATCGACGGCGGTCAGCCAGTTCGAGCCGTCCGCCTCCTGCGATCAGTCTTACGCCGAGAGCAAAGAGCGTTCCGACATAGGCCGCGGCGCCCGTCGCCACGACGAGGGCAAGCTCCAGGATGTGATTCCAGGATCGTCCCCCCAGCTCGTCTCGCAGCATGAGAACCCACACGACCATGACGATTGCGGCAAGGGCGATCTTCCATATGTTTTTCAGCTGTGCCCCGATACCAAGCCCCAACAGCCGCCGGGCGTCATTCAGGTAGAATGTAAACATGATCGCCGAGAGGAGAACTCTCGCCACGCTGACGCCGCCGGTCGAAAAGAAATAGAAGCCGATCGAGATCAGAACGATCCTGAAGCAGAGGTCGATGGCATTCAGCCTGAAGAGAATATGGGGGCGGTCAAGCGCGAGGCTGGCCGAATACAGGGTCTGAAAGTAGGGTATCGGGATCACCGCCAATGAAAGCATGCTCAGCAGAGGAGCGGCATCCTTCCATTTTTCTCCGAGCAGGAGATCGGTGACGAGGTCCGATGTCAGCGATATCCCGACGCAGGCGGGCACCGAAATCAGCATCGCAAAACGGGCGGCCTTGAGAAAGGCCAGTCTCATTCGCTGAGGATCCGAGTTGATCTGCGAAAAGGCGGCCATCACCGGCTGCAGTGCCGGACCGATCAGGCTTTGCGTCGGCACCACGGACACGTCGCTCGCCACGGCATAGCGGCCGAGCGTCGTGCTGTCGGTGCCGGCGCCGATCAGGAAACGGTCGAATTGCCAGTTCAGTGCCGAGACCAGTTGCGCCGAGCTGAACCAGCCGACGAAGCCGGCGAAATCTGATAGCCGCGCCAGCGAGAGCGCCGGCCGGTATGGGGCAAGCACATAGGACATTGTCACGGCCGCTATCGAATTGGTGACGAAGTTAGCCGCGATGGCCCAATAGGCCCCTCCGGAAAAAACGATGATGATGGCGACGACGAAAGCGCATAGCTTTCCGCAAAACTCCATCATGAAGGTCTGCTGGAAGCCCATATTCCGGGCGAAATACACCATTGCCGGACTGTAGAACCCTTTCACGATTGGGCCTAACGCCAGCATGGCAATCAACGGGATCAGTTGAGGGTTGTGATTGAACATCGAAAAAGGCCAGGCGGCGGTCATCACGATGAGCGCGATCAATCCACTCCTCATGACGCTCAGCGTGAAGCCGGTGTCCAGATGGCTCTTGTCTATGACGTTCAGCCGGACCAGTGCCTGTGTGACCGGCACCTCAAGGACGGTATCGACGACGACGACGAGCGACATGGCCAGCGCCGCCAGGCCGAAATCGGCGGGGGTCAGGATGCGAGCGAGGAACAGAAGCGTGAAGAAGTCGATGATGCGTCCGAGGAAGCGTGACACGATGAGCCAGCCGGCTCCTTTGAAGGCTTTGAACGCGAGCATCCTGACCTAAGACCTCGCGCATCGCCATGGCAGTCCAACATTGGCTCCATGCTGTTCCATGGTGGGCGGAAGCTCTTCTGGGTGTGCTCCGACGGAACCATGCTTAAGACGCGTTACAATAGTCATGGACATGTCCTTGGCATAAAATTCAACGATATAGGCGAGCCGAAACCCCTCGCAGCACATGCGCCATTTCAAGCGCGGCAAGCAGCGGAGGTTTGAGCAAAGGGAAGTCCCGGGCAATTGCACCCTCGCGCCACAGATGCGATTTGACCGACATCAGCTTCTTGGAGAGAGCCGCGTTCTGCGGGCGATTGAGCACATGCACCACGTCGGAGCGACCGAAGTCGACCGAGCGGGTGCCAACGCCGAGTGCCACAATATCGATCCGGCTCGGATTGGTGATAGCTTGCTTCAGGCGCAACCAGGCACAGTCGGCATCACGCAAGACCTGCGCGCCGCTACTGATGCGATCGATATATTGTAGAGCTCCGGACAGAAGCGGATTGCCCGCCGCCGGATCCAGCTTGCCGTAACGGATATCACCGGAATTGGCGACGACAACGCCGTCGGCATCCTCGCTGAACTGACGAACGGACGGTAGGGCAGGCTCGAACAGGCTCTCGATGATCTGCCAGTAGCGCAGGATTACGGTTTCCACCTTGAACGGATTATACAGGTTTTGCTCGACAACGAGGCCCGCGACCATCGGAAAATGGTCTTCGCTCAGTCCCTTGTAATTGCAGCGCGCAAATTGGATGGTCTCGAACCGGCGATCGGGAAGGCCGGCGGCCAGCAGCCGCTGAGTGCTGCCGTATAGGCCTGTATCGCAAAGAACGATGCGCTGCGCCTGACCCGAAATCTGATCGAGATGGCGAATGAACAGGTCGTTCTGCTTGCGAATAGCGTCCAGCACTGCCTGGCCGACACCGCTATCGAGCAGCGTGAAAAATCGCTTTGGATCGAAAGTCTGTTGCCAGGGCTCCGGCAATTCGTAGCTCTCTCCACCCAATGCGCGGGCAACGTCGGCGAAGCTCCCGTTCTGGAATTCGCGGCCGAGTTCGTCCAGCACTGCCGGGCTCCTGGTCATGACCGCCGAACGCGCGGCGACAAGCCTTGAAACCAGGATATTGTCGCGCTTGAGGTCGAGTGGCAGGCCGAGCGCCTGTAAAACCCGCTCGAAAGCCTCCCTGATGCCGATCCCGCCTCTGGCGCAGAACAATAGCGTAGTGTCGCCGCCAGCTTTGGCCTGCTTGGCATATAGCCAGATGAACAGACAGAACTCCGCGACGATCGGTCCGAAAACCTCCCGGCCGAAGGAGACCTTGTCGTTTGGCGTCGGAATATCGCGGCCGTGATGCACCAGGCGCTGGTGGATCTGCCTGACCGCCTCGGTAGCCGCGCCGTCTGCGCGCGAAGCGTAGCGGTCAAAACGGCTTCTTGGAAGGTGAACTGTCTTGATCCCCATCGCGCCGGGCACCCGGACGTCGGCCATCACATCGTCGCCGATGTGCAGAACCCGGGATGGGGAAACGGCTTCGGCTTCGAGCACGACGGAAAACAACCCGCCATAGCGTTTGCTCGCCTGGGCATCGGCGCTCGAATAGATCCTGTCGATCAGCCCTGGACCGTGAAAATGATTGATCAATTCCGCAAGGTGGTCGGTGGAAAGCCCCGTGTCGCTCACAGCGACAATTCGGGTGCCGGCCTGCCGATATCGCCTCAGCAAGGTGGCGAGCGCCGCGTTTGCCGTGAGAGCCGTCTTTTCGACGGCCAATTCTATGGCGAGACGCTCCCCTGCTAGGTCCTCCGGCAGGCCGAGCAATGCCAGTTGGTTGCGGATGATGTCGGTCAGCCGCACTTCGCCCGCACCGCCACCTGCATTGAGCGCGCGGTAGGCAAATTTCTGAGCAAGGAGGCGAGCCCTGACAAGTTCGTTCTTGCCGATGGACAGGCCTCGTTCCCTGAGGAGATGCGCAAAACGTGCCTCACCCACGGCAATCCGGGAACGCTGCGACTTTCCACGGCGCAACAGTAGCGTGTCGAACACGTCGGTAGAAATCAGCTCGATTTCGTCGGCATGTTGATAGAAATCGTCGAGGCTTCGCCGTAGCACTAAACACCCCCTCGGCGTGCACCGAATTCAGTCGATTTTTCCAGGCAAGATATGATTTTCAATATCGAACTATTTATATCGATGGCTCGATATCAATTTGAAGCATAGACTAGCAGCATAGAGTAAAATATATCAAGTACTATTCGGAAATATAAAGGAAATCACTTGAATTTATGTTCCATTTTTCTCCTGCTGGAGATTAGTGTGCACTATAATATCCGAATTATTTAGATTGTATGTTTGAATTCAACTTCCAATATCTCAAAAGATAATCTACGCTTGTAAAACAGCTGGAGGTGAGGGCGACTCCATGAATGATGCAGGCCATCAGATCATCATCGATCCCGTAACTGAGGCGGAACGGTTTGATGCCGTCGTCCTTGGGGCCGGTATTTCAGGGCTGGTTTCCGCGTCGGTACTGCTACGGCAGGGGTATACCCGGGTTCTCATCGTCGACGAATATGACCATATCGGCGGAAATCACATCGACTGGTCCTCCGGAGGGTACACCTTCGACATCGGCAGCCTGATTTTCCAGGACGACTCTCCTCTGCTTGAGCACTTTCCCGAGCTGTTGCCTTTATATGTGCCGATCAATCCGCAATGGGCGCGGCTGAACCCTCAAGGGATGATCACCACCTATCCGATTTCGGTTCGGGACGATATTTTCGGTGCGGGCGTGCTGGAAACCGCGCGGATTTTCGCGTCAGTGATATATGCGCGCCTGTTCCAGCGGAAAATGCGCAATGCACGAGAATTTGCGCGCTATTGGATTGGCGGGCGCCTGCTCCATCGCTCCGGCCTGGAATCCTACATGAGGCGTTTCTATGGGGTAGCGACGGATGGGATCGATATCGATCTCGCCCGGAAGCGGATGCTTTGGATCAGCGAGCATGCATCCATTCAGAACCTCATTTCCCGTCTGTTGAAGCCGAAGCGGCAAGGCCCGACCAATCGGCAAATGGCGCGACCCAAGGAAGGATTTCGCTTTCTTTACAAAGCCGCTGCCGATCGGCTGGAAAAGGACGGCGCCGCGTTTCACCTGGCTGCTGAAATGCTGAGGATCTACAAGATCCAGGGCCAGTTTCATCTGCAGCTCAAAGATAGAATTGTCGCATGCGACCGCATCATCTCGACCATTCCCATTCACAGGGCGGAAGAGTTATGCGGGCTCGATTCCGGGCGAAAACTCGACACGATCACGCTCATCGGCCTCTATTTCAGCTTCGCCGGCGACCGCGGCTTTCGCCAGTCGATCATCTATAATTTTTCCCACGAGGGCGCATGGAAGCGCCTGACGATGTATTCCGATTTCTATGGTTGCGCCGACGGTCGCGAATATTTCACGGCTGAGGTTATCGGCAATCACGCCGGCGGCTCGGTACAGCAGGCGGAGGACGACTTCAGGGAGCATGTCCGCGCCAATGGACTGTTCCAGGGCGACCTCAAGCTGGAAGGAAGTTATGCTCTGGAAGAGGCCTATCCGATCTATAGCCGAGGCGCCGCTCAACACGCCGCCGAGGCTATCCGGCAACTTCAGGCGTTCGGCCTCGAATCTCTCGGACGTCAGGGCGGTTTCAACTATCAACCGACCGCACGCGCCTCCACGGTAGAGGCTGAGGCGGCGCTCCGCGTCAAGCAAATTGTCTAGATAGTTTTCCACGCAATCGCGGGAAAATGAAGCATATGCATGTGCCGGATAGGCTTGGAATTTCGATGATGGCTGACGTCTTGGTGGGATATATTTGAGAGTATTGAGAAGTAGACAAAGTTCATTCCGGTATTGAAAATTTGTATTTGTCGACAATGGTATTGGGTGCGGTTTCATGCGGATTTTGCATATTCTCAATCACACGAACAGGTTGAATGGACATGTCCATGCGGCGGTCGATCTGGCCTGTGCGCAAGCCAAGCTGGGCCATGATGTCTGCGTCGCGAGCGGCGGTGGCGATTTCGATCAGTTACTCCATAGGCACGGTGTTGCGACAGTGGTGGTCGACCATCAGAGAAAACCGGTCAGCCTGCTGAAATCCTCATATGCATTGCGCAGACATGTTCGCGCATGGCGGGCGGAGATCGTTCACGCCCATATGATGACGAGCGCCGTGTTGGCATGGCCGATCTGCAAGGTCGCCGGCATCCCTCTTGTCACCACCGTCCACAATGAATTCGAGAAAAGCGCGATCCTGATGGGTCTCGGAACGCGCGTGATCGCGGTGAGCGAGGCGGTCGGCGCTTCGATGCTGAAGCGCGGGATATCGGCATCGAAGCTTCGTGTCGTTCTCAATGGCACGATCGGTTCGGCGCGCATCGAAAACCGCAGTCCGTTGCCCGTCGTTCTCGGCTCTCCGAGCATCCTCTTTGTCGGTGGTCTGCATCCTCGAAAGGGCCTTCCCGATCTTTTCGAAGCCTTCCGGCTCGCGCATGAGAAACATCCTACGGCGAGGCTCTATATCGTCGGGGAGGGGCCGTTCCACGCAGAGTATCAGGAGACGGTCGCGAAGATGGATTGCGCGGCGGCCGTTACATTCCTGGGTGCAAAGGAAGATCCTTTCCCCTGGATGGCGGGTGCCGACATCTTCGTATTGCCGTCTCATGCCGACCCGGCCCCCTTGGTCCTCTCGGAGGCGCGCGAGGCGCGCTGCGCCGTCATCGGGACGAAAGTGGATGGCATTCCGCAATTGCTGGAATATGGCGCGGCCGGAATTCTCGTGCCGCCGCACGATCCGCCGGCACTGGCGGCAGCGCTCTGCAACCTGCTTGAAGATCCCGGCCGCATCGATGAGTGGCAGGACAAGAGCCAGACACGGATCGAACGCATGACCATCGACCGTGTCGCTCGCGAGACCATGGATGTCTATGCGGGCGCCCTTGAACCGGGTTCGAAAGCCGCGCAAGCCGCAGCCTAGCTGGCGACCTGACATCGAAGCGCACGATGGCCAACAGAGGACAGGAAATGACGATCGCAACGTCTCGGCGCAACGTCCTGATAGGATCTGCCTCGCTTGCCGCCGCCGCCGGCGGCCTGCTCTTGACGAACAATCGGCCCTCCGCCGAAGAGGCTCCTGATCCGACCGAAGGGCGCAGCCTTATCTTCGACGAAGGGTTTACGGCGCTCGATACGACGATCTGGCATGCCGGCCCCAAGGCGACGACTTTCGATACCGGCTTCTATGGACGCTCCGCCTTCAGCCGCATCGATGGTGAAGAGGGCTTCAATCCCTATGCGATCGTGGACGATCCCTCATCGAACAATGGCAAGGCGCTGCAAATCTCTGCTCAGTATATCGGACGCCAGATGAATGTGCCGAGCTACTACGGCAACAACCTGCCCGAATACCAATGGATTTCCGGCAATATCCAGACCGCCAAGCCCGATGGTACCATCCTCAAAGGCTGGCGGCAGGGCTATTTCGAGGCGCGCATGTGGTTTCCCGCCCATCCCTTGAGTTTTCCCGCTTTCTGGCTGATGAATGGCCGGAGCATTCTCTTTCCGCAGACAAGCATCGAGCTCGATGTCGTCGAGCAGAAGGGATGGGAGCACGATCTCTATGGCGCGTACTTGCACGAATGGGGCAAGCCGGGCGAGCATCATGAGGGTATCGGTGCCCCAACCAATGTCGACATCACCACAGGCTATTTCCGCTACGGCGTGCTCATCGAGGGCGCCCGCTGCCGCTTCTACTTCGAGCGCAAGCAGATCCGCGACCCGAAAACCCAGCGACCCATCGATTGGACGCTGGGGCGCGCGGCGGAGATGGATGCGGGTGGCGATGTGTTCTGGCCGCTGCTCACGCTCGCCTTGCGGTCGGACGTGCCGTTTCCCAATCCTCTGAAGCAAGAAGACCGGCTGACCCATATGCGGGTCGACTATATGCGGGTTTACGCGTGACGCCCATCGATTTGCCTCGTCAGGCGATCGTCACCAAGGCCTATGAAATTTCCTTCGCTGCGACCCGCAGGGCGTCCGCATGCACATCGACAACCCGCTCGGTGTCGAAGCTGTCTATGAAGCTCTGCCTGAATTCCGCATGGGACAATTCATCCTGCAGGTTGTCGCAGTAGTAAATCATCGCCTTGACCAGTTCGCCGCCGCCGCTCACCGGAACGAGGCGTCCGAGACGCCTGTCCACGAGAATGTCGCTCGGACCGAATTCACAGTCGGTCGAGATAACCGGCAGGCCAAACCTCAAGGCCTCGCATATTGCCAGCGACCAGCCTTCCCAACGCGATGTCGATACGTAGACGTCACTGGTGGACAGTGCCGGCTGCGGATTGTCCGGGTGGTGCTCGATGTTCACCACATCCTCAAGTTCCAGCCGTCTGATCTGATCGCGCAGTTCGGCTTCTCCGGCGCCATAACCCACAACCTTCAGCCTGACGTTCTTGCGAACCTTGTAAAGCTCGGCAAATGCGTCCAGCAGCAAATCCTGCCCCTTTTGGTGGGAAAATCGGCCAACATTCACAAAGGTAACGCAGTTTACGTCCCCAAGAGGTTTTATTCTTCCGGCATCGAATTTTCTGACGGGATTTGGCAGCCAATATTGCGGCGTTTTGCTGGCAAACATTGCCTTGAATGATTCAAGCTGCTTGGGCGATGTGCCGAAGACATAGGAGAGGCGCTTGATGAAATAGATCCTCATCAAGAAGAACAGGATCTTGGCCTTCAGATGGCTCGGTTCCAGCCGCGGATTGCCGTGCAGATGCATGGCAAAGTTCCTTCGGATTCCGAGACAAGCCATCATGCAGATAACCGTTGGTTCGATCTGCGGGACGACGATAAGGCCGTATTCCTTGCTCTTGAACACGCTTCTCAAGATAGAGACCAGCTCGCGTCTGTTGTGCGCAATTCTATCGATCGTATTGTAGCTTTGCTTTCCGGCTGGCCGGTTTTTGTGCTGAGACGTGTAGAGGACATCGATCTCAAAATCGGTCGCATATTTCTCCGACAGGGCAGAGCATATCGTATCGACCACGCGTTCAATGCCCGCAAAGGAGCTGGTACCGGGTTGAATATAAAGAATTTTTATGCGGCTGTGAGTTGGTGCTTGTTCTTTCCCGCTCGGCAATTCAGCTTTCATTTGCATGCGTGCGTCCTATTCGAGCTGACAGGTCTTGATGGCACGACGCAGAGTACAGCATTAATAATAAATGGCGAGTGCCTTCGGTATTATTCAGAAGAGAAATAATAATATTCGAAACCTGAAATTCGATAAGTATCTCCCTCACCTGAATAGCCTATAAAGTGGATTTTGCTGCGGCTTGGAAAATGATGAAAGCCTTGCCGGCGCCTTGCATCGGGCTTGAGTAGAGGAGCCGTCTCTCGATGGCTGCTTTCAATTCGTTGACGCATGAGTCAATGAATCGTTTGAATAGCAGCCATGAGCATGCTAATGCCCTCGCATTGGCAATTTGGCGCAGAGGCCAGAGAATGAAAAGATTTAGCCTGTTTCTGATAATGGCCATGCTCACCTCATGTGCGGGCCGCCCAGGACCTGAGGTATTGGAAACGGTCTCGAAAGCGCCCGCAACGACGAATACGATCACGGTCTATTCGGCAACGACCAGGCCAAGAAAAGATCCGGCCCAGAATATTTTTACGAATGGCCGGTCGATTTCAACGAACTATGCCCGCTTCACGATCTCCATTCCTCCGACGCATAAGAGCGGCCAAATAGAATGGCCCCGTCCGAAACCGGATCCGCAGAAGACATTCGCCGTCACCGGGCAGGCCGTCCTTAACCGGGAGAGTTTCTTGAAGGCGCTTCCCGACAAGGACCAGGAGCGCCGGGTTGTCGTCTTCGTCCATGGTTACAATTACAATTTTCAGGAATCCCTGTTCCGGCTTGCCCAGTTGAGGGCGGATTCAAATCTCCCGGCCACGCCGATCCTGTTCTCGTGGCCGTCGCAAGCGGCCTTGGCGGGCTATATAGCCGACAAGGATTCCGCCACATTTTCTCGGGACAACCTGACGCAGCTTCTTATCGACCTCACGAAGGATCGCAGACGTGGTGAAGTCATGGTGTTCGGTCATAGCATGGGCGGCTGGCTGACCACCGAGGCCCTCAGACAATTGAAACTGGAAGGCCGAGAGGACGTGTTGGCCAAGCTCACGGTGGTGCTGGCGGCTCCGGATATCGATGCGGATGTGTTTATCTCGCAGCTGAATGTCATCGGTAAAATGTCTCCTCCTCTGACGGTGCTCGTCTCGCCGGACGATCGCGCTCTGGAAGCCTCGACATTTTTAGGCAGCGGTGTGCCTCGCGTCGGTGCGCTTGATGTCAGGGATGAATTCGTCCGGGAGGCAGCGGTCAAGGCCGGTGTCCGGTTAATCGACATCTCCGCGCTCAAAGCGTCCGATCCAGGTAATCATGATCGCTTTATCGCTTTGGCGTCGATGAATCCGAATTTTGATGTCGCCACGAATGGAAAAGCGAACTCGGTCGGAAAGGCCGGCGCCTTCGTCTTCGATGCCATCGGCGCAACGCTATCCAGCCCCTTCCGCCTGGCTAGCCGCGCGGTCAATCCGCAGTAAGCTTCCAATATCCAATATATGAAATCGGGCGCGGCTGGAATTCAGCCGCGCCCGAATGCATTTCAGTCTAGATCAGACGAGATCGAAGCGATCGGCGTTCATCACCTTCGTCCAGGCCGCCACGAAGTCGCGTACGAACTTCTCCTGCGTATCGCCCTGGCCATAGACCTCGGCCAGCGCCCGCAGCTGCGAGTTGGAGCCGAAGACGAGGTCGATACGAGTGCCAGTCCACTTGATTTCATTCGTGTTGCGGTCGCGTCCCTCGAACACATATTTCGAGTCCGGGGAGGCTTTCCATGCCGTGCCCATGTCGAGCAGGTTGACGAAGAAATCGTTGGTGAGCGTTTCAGGGCGCTTGGTGAAGACGCCATGCTGCGACTGTCCCGTATTGGCGTTCAACACACGCAGGCCACCGACAAGAACCGTCATTTCCGGCGCCGTCAACGTCAGCAACTGTGCCTTATCGATCAGCAACTCCTCGGGCGAAATGGTGTATTCGCCCTTCTGATAGTTGCGGAAGCCATCGGCGATCGGCTCAAGAACGGCGAAGGACTCGACATCTGTCTGTTCCTGCGTCGCGTCGGTACGACCGGGCGCGAAGGGAACCTCGATGTCGTGACCGGCATTCTTCGCAGCTTTTTCGACTGCGGCAGAACCGGCAAGGACGATCAGATCCGCGAGCGATACCTTCTTGCCGCCAGACTGGGCGTCATTGAACGCCTTCTGGATGCCTTCAAGCGTTGCGAGCACGGTCGCCAGCTGCGCCGGCTGGTTGACTTCCCAATCCTTCTGCGGGGCAAGGCGGATGCGTGCACCGTTCGCACCACCGCGCTTGTCGGAACCGCGGAAGGTTGCAGCCGAGGCCCAGGCGGTCGAGACCAGCTGTGAGACCGGCAGCCCCGATGCGAGGATCTTGCCCTTGAGATCGGCGATATCCTTGGCGTCGATCAGGGGGTGGTCAACGGCAGGGATGGGGTCCTGCCAGATCAGGTCTTCGGAGGGAACTTCCGGGCCGAGATAGAGCACGCGCGGACCCATGTCGCGGTGGGTCAGCTTGAACCAGGCGCGGGCGAAGGCATCGGCGAACTGATCCGGATTTTCGAAGAAGCGCCTGGAAATCTTCTCATAGGCAGGGTCGAAGCGCAGGGAAAGGTCCGTGGTCAGCATGGCGGGTGCGTGCCGCTTGGATGGGTCGTGCGCGTCAGGTATCGTACCGGCGCCGCCGGCATTCTTCGGCGTCCACTGATGGGCGCCGGCCGGGCTCTTCGTCAGCTCCCAGTCGAAGCCGAACAGGTTTTCGAAGAAGTTGTTGCTCCATTTTGTCGGCGTTGTGGTCCAGATGACTTCCAGGCCGCTGCTGATCGTGTCGCCGCCCTTGCCCGTTCCGTAGCTGCTTTTCCAGCCGAAACCCTGTTCTTCGATATCGCCTGCCTCGGGATCGGCGCCGACATGTGCGGCGTCGCCCGCGCCATGAGTCTTGCCGAAGGTATGACCGCCGGCGATGAGGGCGACGGTTTCCTCGTCGTTCATGGCCATGCGTGCGAAGGTCTCGCGGATATCCCGGGCGGCTGCAAGCGGATCCGGGTTGCCGTTCGGGCCTTCCGGATTGACGTAGATCAGGCCCATCTGCACGGCGGAGAGGGGCTTTTCGAGTTCGCGGTCACCGGTGTAACGCTTGTCGCCAAGCCAGGTGTCTTCGGAGCCCCAATAGACGTCTTCCGCCGGCTCCCAGACATCGGCGCGGCCACCGGCGAAGCCGAAGGTCTTGAAGCCCATCGATTCCAGCGCGACATTGCCGGTGAGGACGAGCAGGTCTGCCCAGGAGATCCGGTTGCCGTATTTCTGCTTGATCGGCCAAAGCAGGCGGCGTGCCTTGTCGAGGTTGACGTTATCCGGCCAGCTGTTGAGCGGGGCGAAACGCTGCTGACCGGCTCCCGCGCCCCCACGGCCATCGCCGGTGCGGTAGGTGCCGGCGCTGTGCCAGGCCATGCGGATGAAAAGCGGGCCGTAATGACCGAAATCGGCCGGCCACCATTCCTGCGAATCGGTCATCAGCGCATGGAGGTCCTGCTTCAGGGCCTCGAGGTCGAGCTTCTTGAACTCCTCAGCATAGTTGAACGCCGTGCCCAAGGGGTTGGACAGGGAGGAGTTCTGGTGGAGGATCTTGAGGTTGAGCTGGTTCGGCCACCAGTCCCGGTTCGACCTGCCGCCGTGGGCCGTGTGCGTATGCACGACGGGACATTTGCCCGCGTTGTCGACTTTCGTATCCATATTTCTCTCCCTTGAGATTCCTTGAATTGAGCTGGTCTGAGAAAGACCGTCCTGAGGCGAACGTGCTTGGGGCGTCAGCGTTCTGGATAGTCCGGACATCGATGAGCTGCGCACGATCTGCGGCCACTGTATGGGCCGTATATGACAGTGACGCATTCCACCTTTGCTTCAGGGACTATACCCAAGCCGCTTCATTAATTTAAGTTGGATTTTCTGATCGTGGCGATAAGGTGAGGTTATGACAAACTTGACACTCAAGCAGTTTCGCTATTTCGAGGCTTTGGCACGACAGGGGCATTTCGGACGCGCGGCCGATGTCTGCGCGATCTCCCAGCCGGCTCTGTCGATGCAGATCAAGGAGCTGGAGGAAACGCTGGGGACCGAACTTTTCGAAAGAGGTGCACGCCAGGTTCGGTTGACTGCCTTCGGAGAAGCGTTTGCACTGCGCGTGCGCGAAATTCTGCGCTCTGTCGATGAGCTGGGGGATCTGGCGCGGGCCTCGCAGGACAGGCTGGTGGGGCGGCTGCGGATAGGCATCATCCCGACGGTCGCGCCCTATCTGCTGCCGGCGATCATCGGCAATCTTACCCGCCTGCATGATGGGCTTGAGATTCATGTGCGTGAGACGCTGACCTCGAAGCTGGTGCAGGAGCTGGCGGAGGGCCGGCTCGATACTGCGATTGTTGCCCTTCCGGTCTCCGAACCTTCCCTGACCGAGGTTTCGCTGTTCTCGGAGAATTTCGTGCTGGTCCGGCCGGGCGAGGACGAGGACAAGCCGGTGCCCAATCGTGAAGCGTTGCGGGAGATGAGGCTGCTGCTGCTCGAGGAGGGGCATTGCTTTCGCGATCAGGCCTTGTCGTTCTGCAACATACAGTCGGCGCTGCCGCGGGAACTGATGGACGGTAGCTCTTTGTCGACACTGGTCCAGATGGTCAGTGCCGGCATTGGCGTCACCTTGATCCCGGAAATGGCCGTTGGGGTGGAGACGCGCTCGGCGTCGGTATCCGTTGCTCGTTTTCAGAACGTCCAGCCGTCGCGAACGATCGGCATGATCTGGCGCAAGACAAGCCCGCTCGCCAAGCAGTTTCTGCAGATTTCCGAAGTCGTCCGGCAGTCCGCCGATGCGATGCGCGCCCAATATAGTCCGACACTGTCGAACGCAGAGGGAGGTGGGAGTTAAGCGATCTCTCCATCCAGGCAGCTAAGGGTAATATTTTCGATTTAGCTAACTCTACTGGCGGATGAAAAGTATAAATCATTACTAAGATACGAAGTACGAAATAATAGCCAAATTACGCAGAAAAATATGCGCGATGACTGCGATCTTGTTCGGTTGTCGCAAGAATCCATGAAAGATTAACCTTCGTGTGCCCGTGATACCCATCACTTTTTCGTATTTTTAGTGATGGTGGTTCTTGAGGCTGGATTTTTTAAATAACCGATTCTCCGCTATATTTCGCGCCCTGGGAAGGAACCGGAGCGGCAATGTCGCAATTGTTGTTGCCCTCACCATGGTGCCGATGCTGCTCGCGGTCGGTGCCAGCTTTGACTATATTCGCGCCTACAATGTCCGCCAGAGCATGCAGAGCGATCTCGACGCGGCCCTGATCGCCGCTGTCAAGAATGTCGACAATGACAATACGGATGCTCTCAAGCAAAAGGTTTCCGACTGGTTCCATGCGCAGACGGACAGCAGCTATTCTCTCGGCGATATCGAAATCGATACGACCAACCATCGCATAACGGCAACGGCGAGCGGGACTGTTCCCACGACCCTGATGAAGATCGCCAATATCGATACCGTCCCAGTCAGCGTCGCAAGCGCCGTCAAGGGGCCGGCATCGTCCTATCTCAACGTCTATATCGTCATCGACAAATCCCCGTCGATGCTCTTGGCAGCAACGACCGCAGGTCAACAGGCCATGTATAAGGGCATCGGATGTCAGTTCGCCTGCCATACGGGCGATTCACACACGATCGGTACCGCGAAGTATACCAACAATTATGCCTATAGCACCGAAAAGAAAATCAAGCTGCGCGCCGATGTTGCCGTGGATGCGGTTCATGAAGTGATCGACATGATCAGCGCTTCCGACATCAATCATGAGCGGATCAAGGTCGGACTCTATAGCCTGGGTGATACGATCACGGAAGTTTTGGCGCCAACCCTGGATACCACTGCCGCTGGTAAGCGCGTGGATTCGGACCTCACAAGCGCAACGTCGACGACCTATACTTATTTTGATGTCTCTCTGGCGGCGCTGAAGAATAAAGTCGGAACGGGCGGGGATGGTTCTTCTTCGGCGGCGCCACTCAAATTGGTGCTCCTGCTGACCGATGGCGTGCAATCACAGCGCGAATGGGTAACCAGTGGCGCGCAAACTCAGCCGAAGGTAGCGCCGCTCAATCCGGCCTGGTGCGATTACATCAAGAAGCAGTCCGCCACGATGGCGGTTCTGTACACAGAATATCTGCCGATCACCACCGACTGGGGCTATAACGCAACCGTTGGCTCGACCATGGCGAGCGCCAATTGGAAAAGCACCTGGGGCGGCACGATGGATAGTGGTGTGTCCAGCAGCATCACGCGGCGGGACTACATTCCTTATGCACTTTCGGATTGCGCCTCCTCAAAGAGCCTGTTCATGTCGGCGTCGTCCGCGACGGACATTACCACGGGCCTGTCGGCACTCTTCACGCAATATCTTGCCTCTGTTCGGCTGACCCAATGATGCGAAGGAGCCTGTTTGCATCGCTCCGTCGCTTGCTGGCCGATCGAAAAGGCGTGGCCGCGATCGAGTTCGCGCTCCTGGCGCTGCCGCTGTTCATGCTGCTTTTCGCGATCATCGAGATATCGGTGATGTTTTTCGTGAATTCAGCAATGGACGCATCGGTTCAAAAGATTTCCCGAATGATCCGCACCGGCGAGGTCGCGTCGTCCAAGATCAGCCAGGCCGATTTCAAGGCCAAAATCTGTGACGATATGCTTTTAGCGTTCAGCTGTTCCAGCAATCTCCTGGTCAAGGTCGATGTACTCTCGGCTCTGTCGTCCGCCACCAGTGCCAATCCCATCGATGCCAGCGGTAATCTTGCCGTGACCGAGAGTTATAATATCGGCAAGGGCAGCGACTACATTCTGGTTCAGGCGTTTCTGCCATGGGATGCCGTCGTCAACTTCTTCACCTTTTCGAGCAACAAGATGGCCGACGGTCGTTATTTGCTGGGATCCTCTGTTCTGTTTCGCAACGAGCCCTTCTGATGATGAAACGGAGCTTGCCCATCTCCCGGTTTGCCTCATTCTGCCTTCGCCGTCTGGCACGTGACCGGTCCGGAACGTCCGGAGTGGAATTCGCAATCGTCCTGCCGATCTTGCTGCTCCTGCTTGTCGGAACCGTCGATCTCGGCCATGCGCTCACCGTCAGCCGGAAGATCGATGAGATCGCCTCCACCACCGGGGATATGATTTCGCAGCAAGGCACCTGGACGAAGTCCGATGTCGCCAATATTCTTTCCGGTGCCAGCTTCATCCTGCAGCCCTATGACACCACAGGTCTCACGATCACGGTTGCTGTGGATGACATCAGCAAAAGCGGCAACGCCACGGTCAACTGGTCCGCCGCGCTCAATACCTCTGCCTTGACCTATGGGGCGGCAACGCCGATCGACGTCCCCTCGCAGATCAAGGAAACAGGCGTCCAGGTCGTGCTGACCCGGGTGCAATACACGCTGACGACGCCGGTCTCGGCGCTGTTTGCAAGCTTTACCGGAACGAACGGCTACAGTTTCGACCGCCACTTTTTCAATCGGCCGAGAGCCGGGGACACGATCACCTACAAGTAGCCTCAGGGGTCTTTCATCGTTGCCTTAGCTGGCCACGGCACCCTCGGCGCGGATCCATTGGCGAAATTCGGCGACGGCAGCTTTTTCGGAAAAATCCGGGCTGGTCAGGATGTGGTAGCTCTCCCCACTTTGTATCTCGATATTGAAAGGGCGGATCAAACGTCCGCTCTTGAGGTCGTTTTCGACAAGCATGTGGTTGGCGAGCGCAATACCCTGGCCCTGCACCGCGGCATCCAGCAGCAGGCCGGCATCGTTGAAATAGAGCGTTTCATCGAAATTGACGCTGGCGACGCCGGCGGTTGCGAACCAGGTGGCCCAGAGGCTGGAATTCATGTTCTGCAGCAGGGTATGGCGGGCAAGATCGCCTGGGCTGACGATCGGAGGTCCTTCACGCAGGACGGAAGGACTGCAGACCGGGAACAGCTTGTCGGGCCCGAGCCGCTCCACTCTTGCGCCTTGCCAGTCGCCGCGGCCCCAGCGAATGGCGACATCGATATCCTGGCGGTCGAAATTCACCGTGTCGTTGGAGGCGAGTAGCGTTACCTTGATCTGCGGATTGAGCTGCATGAAGCGCTTCAGCCGCGGCACCAGCCAGCGCGAGGCAATTGCCGGCGGTGCGTTGATGCACAGTACCGTCGGCGCCATGGGGTCGACGATGCGTTCGCAAGCTCGCGCCAACAGAGCAAGCGATTCATGCACGGCGCTTGCAAGCTGGGTGCCCTCGCGCGTCAGCTCGACCCGGCGTGGCAGGCGGCGGAACAAACGCACATCCAGCAGATCCTCGATCTGGCGGATCTGCTGGCTGACCGCGGATTGGGTTACGCACAGCTCGTCGGCGGCAGCCGTGAAGCTGCCGTGGCGCGCGGCCGCCTCAAAGACGCGAAACAGGTTGAGCGGCGGCAATCGATTCATGCGGCGCCCCGAACCTCCGGATGGCTGGCAGTCCTGCGGCGCGGTCGGCTCCGCCTCACTCGTGGCGATTTCGATCGCCTCTCCCAGCAACTTGGTTCCGAAGGGGCGTTCGTTCATGCGGCATCCCTTAACGTCGTGTTGCGCAGTTCAACGAGGCCTTCGAGCTGGGGAATGACCTCGCAGCCGAAACGCTCGATCGAGGCGAGCGTTTCCCGTCGTCCGATACCGGCAAAACCCATGAAGCAGGAGAGATGTGTCGGCTTGAGGGCCTCGATTTCCCCGGCGAGTTTTTCCGCGCAATAGCTTGCCGGCCCGATAACGGCATTATCGAGGAAATCGTCAAGCGGCGGTTCGTCGTTGAGAGGCATCAGGCGCAGGAACGGACCGTCACGCGTGGGGTCGGCCGTCGAAAGCGGCACGGCCGCGCGGGCGAGGTCGCGCACGCACTGTGCCGCATGGCGCGCATCGTCGCGGTCTTCTGTGACGTAGACATAACGCTGCACGGCGAGCGGCATCGTCTCCGGATTGCCGCCGGCCTCGGCCCAACTAGCGGTAATCCTGTCCTTGAAATTGCGCGCCGCGCTCAGGCCGCGATGGCCGAAGCTCATGAACGGCGTGTGATTGCCTTTGACCATGCGTGCGATCGGATCGGGATGGCTGGTTGCGACGAAGACATCCGGCATGGCGAGGCCGAAGGGGCGCATCGAGAGTTCAGTGCGAGGGATGGAGAAATGCTTGCCGCTGAATTCGACGACGCCGGCTGTCAGCCCCTGTTCGAGGATCGTCCAGGCTTCGAGCATGATCGAATGCCGCTCTTCCGGCTGCACGCGAAACCGCTCGAATTCGTGCGGCTGGTAGCCGCAACCCAATCCGAGCACGAGCCGGCCATGCGTCAGGAGATCGGTGAAAGCAGCCTCCTGCACCAGGCGCAGCGGATCGTAGAAAGGCAGCGCGAGCACGGCGGGCGCCAGCCGGATCTGCTTTGTCTCGGCGGCGCAATGGGCAACCATGAGCATGGAGGAGGGGCAGATCGAATGATTGGTGAAATGGTGCTCGGCAAACCATGCGACATCGAAGCCGAAATCCTCGGCCATTTTCACCGCATCGACCGTCGTCTTCAGCACGGAGGCCGGCGAGGTGTTCCTGTCGTAAAGCCCCATCAGGTTAAAGAGGCCGAGCTTGACCATATTTGTCTCTTTCCCTAGTCCCGGCCTGCATCTGCGCGCGGACGGTATTTGATTTTCTCCGGCATTCGCCAGGTAGCCTAAATGATAGGCATGGATCGATCGGCCCACAAATTAGCTTATCTAATGTGCACGACAGTACAGCTTCAGTCAGCCCTGTCATAGCGTCTGCGCTTATCGGATCATGAGAAGAGATCGTTTGCCGATTGTCCAAAGACCGGAGACAGTCCCGCATCGACATTCGAAACCGGCAAGGTGAGGCCGGCCAAGCGGGGTATCATGAAGAACCAGACCATGATTGTGACGGGTGGTGGCAGCGGGCTCGGCAAGGCCGTCTCGCTCGGGCTTGCGGCGGAAGGCGTGCGTGTCGCGATCATCGACATCGATCCGAAGGCCGCCGACGCGGTGGTTGCCGAAATCGAATCTTCCGGCGGTGCGGCATTCGCGGTCATCGGTGACATCACCACCCGCGCCAGTGCCGCCGCACTCGTCGGAGATGTCGTTGCCAGAGCGGGCCGCGTTCATGGCCTGTGCAATTGTGCCGGCGTCTACCCAAGACGGCCGATCCTCGACATCAGCGACGAGGACTGGGATTTCAGCTTCTCGGTCAATGTGCGTGGCCTCTATGCCATATCTGTTGCCGTCATCGCGCATATGAAGGAAAACGGCGGCGGGCGGATCGTCAATGTCGCCTCCATCGACGCCCTCAAATCCCATCCAAAGAATGCACACTACGCGGCGATGAAGGCGGCAGTGGTCAGCCTCACCAAGAGCCTTGGCGAGGCCTGTGCGCCGGACAATATCCTCATCAACGGCGTGGCACCCGCCGGCATCGCGACGGAAAAGGCGCGCGCAGCGGGCTTTCTGCCCGAGCTTGCGGCCCAGACCGCCATCGGCCGCGCCGCCGAGCCTGAAGATGTCGCCGATGTCATCGTTTTCCTCCTGTCGGAGAAGAACAGGTACATGGTCGGCGAAACCGTCGCCATCAGCGGCGGCTACTTCATCGCCTGATCCGTTTCCCCAATCAAAGCAGGGCACTCAACATGCATTTCGGCATTTTCAACCTCATGAGCCTTCGCGATAATCCGGGCGGGATCGGCGGTATCATCGAGGACACGCGCACCATGGTCAGGCTTGCCGAGGATATCGGCTTCGAGATCGCCTGGTTTGCGGAGCATCATTTCACCAATTATTCGATCAGCGTTTCGCCGCTGATGGTGGCCGCGCATATGGCCGGCATCACCAGCCGCATCAAGCTCGGCGCCGGCGTTGTCGTGCTGCCGCTCTATCACCCGATGCGCGTGGCGCAGGAGATCGCGCTTCTCGACCAGTTGAGCGGCGGCCGGGCCGTTCTCGGTGTCGGGACCGGATACCAGGCCTATGAATTCGAGCGCTATGGCGCCGCGGTGGCCGAGAAGACCGATATTTTCCTCGAATACTGGAGCATCGTCGAACAGGCGCTGACGGAAGGGCGTGCGGCGTTGAAGGGTCGCTACGTCGACGTGCCGGAAGCCGTCTTCACGGTACGGCCCCAGCAAAGGCCGATGCCGCCGGTCTATTGCACTTCACCGCATCCGCCGATCTTGAAGGCGCTGGCAAAATGGGGCGGCATCCCGTTCGTCACGGCCGGCTGGCGCGGATCGCAGGCGCTTCCTGGCATCACCGAAAAAGTGCGCGACGCCTGGGTGGCCGGCGGTCTGGATGGCCGGTCCATGCAGGTTGCTCTGCAACAGTACGTCCATGTGACCGACAGCAAGGAAGAGGCGCTGGAGGCGGCCGAACGTGCCCGCTGGGTGGGCAGGCTGGTGCACGGATTGCGCAGCAACGTGCTGACGCTGGACGGCTCGCATGTGGTTGCCGCTCCCTTTCCGGACGAGCCGCCGCTTGAGGTCTTCCGCGACAATCTCCTGATCGGCGACGCCCATTATGTCGCCGAAAGGTTGATCGCCGAAATCAGGACGCTCCGGCCAAGCCATTACAATTGCTTCTTCCAGTTCGGGGACATGCCGGTCGCCCGCGCGCGTCGCTCGCTGGAGCGCTTCGGCGCCGAGGTGCTGCCGCTGGTCGAGAAGGAGCTGGGGCCGCTCGACAGGATCGGCCGATAGAAGCCGACGACAGACCGCATAGGGAAGGAAAACGCCTAGGAAGGACAGACAGGGAATTTCAGCAGATGACGTGAACGCAACGACGCTCACGGGGACAATCGAACCAGAGGGAAACGACATGTTGAAAGAATTCGCAGCAGCGGCGTCGCTTACGACACTGCTCATGACGAGCATTGTATCTTCATCTTCCGCCGAAACGCTGGGTCCCGTGACCGACGATATCGGCGTCGTGAAAATCGCCAAGGGAGATCCCATCCTGATCGGCGGCTACACGTCGCAATCGGGCGGCGACACCAACCAGGGTATCGACGAATTGCGCGGGGCGGAAATCGCCATCGCGGATCAGGGTGGCAAGGTGCTGGATTTCCCGGTGAAGCTTCTCGGTGAAGACGCCCAATGCACTGCCGAGGGCGGGCAGACCGCCGCCACCAAGCTTGCCGGCAACAAACAGATCGTCGCCGTCGTCGGTCCGACCTGCTCGAGCGGCGCGCGAGCCGGCCTTCCAATCCTCGCCAATGCCGGGATCCCGAGCGTCGGCATCGGCGCCACGGCTCCGGCATTGACCGCGGCGGATCGCCCGGCTGAGTTCAAGGGCTTCCTGCGCGTCGTGCCGAACGACCTTCTGAGCGCCTCCTTTACCGTCGACTACGCCATTTCGAAGCTCAGCTTGAAGACGGTCGCCACGATCCATGACGGCAGTCCTTATACTGAACAGCTGGTGAGGGCTTTCGAAAAGGATTTCACTGCCAAGGGCGGAACCATCGTCGCCAGCGAAGCAATCGCCCCGACCGATACCGATATGCGTCCGGTGCTGACGCGCATTTCCACGAAGAAGCCTGACCTGATCTTCACTCCCGTCTTTACCTCCAGCATCGGCTTCATTCTACGCCAGCTTCCGGAAGTGCCGGATCTTGCCAAGACGACGGTGATTGGCGGCGAGGGCGTCTTCAGCGCCAATGTCATCGAGGCCGCGGGCAAGGATATTGTCGGCTTTCGTCTTGTGGGACCATCGACTGAGCTCTTCTCGGAACGGTTTCCGGTCTTCGTAAAGAAGTTCAAGGATGAGTACGGCGAGGCGCCGACCGGCGGTTTCAGCGCCTATGGTTATGACGCCACGCTGCTGACACTGGACGCGATCAAGACGGCGGCCAAGACCGATGCCGAGGGCAATCTCTATATCGGCCGCAAGGCGCTGCTCGACGCCATGATGGCCTCGAAGAACGTGCCTGGGCTGACCGGCATGCTCTCATGCAATGCTTATGGCGATTGCAGCGCCGCAACCTATGCCGTGTGGCAATTCGTCAGCGCCGATGCCTCGTCCTTCGCGCCCGGCGAAAATCCCAAGCGGATTTACCCATGAACGCGCGCGCCGTCTCCGTGACGATCAGCGACGGGATATCGGAATGGCTGCGCAGATCGATTTGGGTCGATCATCTCATGCTCGCCATCCGTATCGCCGTGGCCGTGGTCGTCCTGGTGGGTCTTGCCGGCGGAGTGACCGCCGGCACCTACTCTCTCACCAATTTCGTCTCTTTCGTGGTCTTCGGGCTGACGATCGGCAGCGTCTATGCCCTGATCGCGCTCGGCTACACCATGGTCTACGGGATATTGAGGATGATCAACTTCGCGCATGGCGACGTGATGATGATCGGCTCCTTTGCCGGTCTGTTCGCGGCGCTCGCGCTGGCGGATGCCGGCCTGACCAGTGCCGCGCCGCTTTTGGCACTGCCCATCGTACTGGCGATCGCCATGGGAACCGGGGCGGCGGTGTCCACGGCCATCGAGCGCATTGCCTACCGGCCGTTTCTGCACGTCCGCTCGCTTGCGCCGCTGATCTGCGCGATCGGCCTGTCCTTTGTGCTGCAATATGGCGCCCGTGGATTGTTCGGTACCCGCAACCGTGCCTATCCGTCCTTCGGCTGGATGGAGGGAACGGTCAACCTCGCCGGCCTGGTGATCCCCATTCCGCAGATCGTCGCCTTTGTCTTCGCGGCGATCGCGCTCGCCGGCCTGGCCGCCGTGGTTCGCCTCACTCCTCTCGGCAAGGCGATGCGTGCGGTTTCCGAAGATCGTGACGCGGCCGCCCTGGTCGGGATCGATGTCTCCCGCACCATCGTCTTCACTTTTGCGATCGGCGGTGCGATGGCCGGCGTTGCCGGCGTTCTCTACGCGTTGGTCTTCAAGCAGATCACCGTCTTCATCGGTTTCTCCCTCGGCATCAAGGGCTTTGCGGCCGCGATCCTCGGCGGTATCGGCAATCTTGGCGGCGCCATGCTCGGCGGTCTGGTTCTTGGGCTTGCGGAGGCGCTCGGGCCTGCGCTCCTGCTGGAGGGATATGGCCTGCCCGCGCCTTACCAGCTCAAGGATGTGATTGGCTACGGCATGCTGGTGCTCATTCTCATCTTCAGGCCGCAGGGTCTGCTTGGCGAGCGTCTTGCCGCGAAGAGGGCCTGACCCATGTCCTTTAACGTCGTCACTTCATCCTACAGGCTCGTGCGCAAGCGCCGGAGCGCGGCGCGCGAAGCATTGCGCATTGGCGTGCTCGCCGGTCTTTCGGCCGTGGCTTTTGCGCTGATCGGCGCCTATGTCCTCATGGACAAGCGCTTCATCGTCGAGGATACGCTGACCCTCTCGCAGATCGTGCTTGCGGTTGCGGCATGCGTTGCCGGCTATTGCGGTGCGAAGGCTGCGGATGAAATCGGCCTGTCCAAAGCGCCCGTATTTGCCTGGGGCGCCATAGCCGGTCTCATCACCGCCATCTGCCTCATTCTCATGCTGGTGCTGGTCGCGACGACCAACATCCGCACGATCCTCGTTGCCGCCAGTCCTATGCTGCTGAATGCGATGAGCTTCGGTTTCGCGAGAGCGTCATGGCAGTCCTTTGCGGTTATTTTGGCAGGCGCTCTGGTCTTCGCCCTTGTCGGAGCAGGGCTAGCGCAACTGGGCAGAAGCCTACGCCGTGCGATCCTGACGGGCCTTGCAACGGCGCTTGTCGCGGGTCTGTTTCGCGACGTTCTCGTCGCGACGATACAAAACCTTCCGGGCGGCGCCTCGCTCGCTCGCGCGGCATTCGGATCCATGGGGCTCAATCCGCTGGCCTGCGGCGTCCTCATCGCAGCCGCCGCGCTGTTGTCCTACATGAGGTCGTTGCGGCCAGCGTCTCCGCGCAACGGACAATTGCGGCTTGGGCTTGCGGCACTCCTGGTTGCTGTTCTGCTGCTGCCGATGATCACCAGCGATTTCGTGGCGCAGATCGCCATGCTGGTCGCGCTCTACATGCTGATGGGCATGGGGCTCAACATCGAACTCGGGCTTGCCGGCCTTGTCGATCTTGGCTTCGTCGCCTTCTTTGCGGTCGGTGCCTATACGATCGCGTTGCTCTGCTCCGACGGGCCGCTGGCGATCGCCGACATCTCTTTCTGGCTGGCCATGCCGATTGCGATCGGCTTGGCCGCCACGGCCGGCTTTCTCTTCGGTCTGCCCGTGCTGCGCGTGCGTGGCGACTATCTGGCCATGGCCACCCTCGGCCTTGGCGAAATCGTCCGGGTTCTTGTTCTCTCGGACGCCCTGGCGCCGATCCTTGGCGGCTCGCAAGGCATGATCGGCATCAAGCGGCCCATGCTCGGCGACATCGTGCTGAACCAACCCACCGAGCTCTATTATCTGGCGCTGGCGCTGGCCGCCGTGGTCGCCTTCATATCCTGGCGGCTTCAGCGCTCGCGCATCGGCAGGGCCTGGCTCGCCATACGCGAGGATGAGGATGTCGCGCAGGCGCTCGGGATCGATCCGGTTGCGTCGAAGCTGGTCGCCTATACGGTCGGCGCGGCCTTTGCCGGAGCAGCGGGCGCTGTTTTCGCGGTGCTGATCGGTTCGGTCTTTCCCTCATCGTTCCAGCTTCTGGTTTCCATCAACGTGCTGGCGATCCTGGTCATCGGCGGGCTCGGCAGTCTCCCTGGCGTGCTGGTGGGGGCGGCCGTCTTGATCGGCCTGCCGGAGTTGCTGCGCGAGTTCGGCGAGTTCCGCTATCTCTTCTACGGCCTGGCGCTCGTCGTGATGATGCATGTCCGTGCCGAGGGACTGTGGCCGGTCAAGGTCGCTTCCGCCGGAAAGGGGGCCGCCCATGGCTGACGTCGATAAGCTTCTGGAAGTCGATGGCCTCTATAAGAGCTTTGGCGGCCTGCACGCGGTCAACAATGTTCATCTGAGCATTGCCGCCGGCAGCATCCATGCCATCATCGGGCCGAACGGCGCGGGCAAGACCTCGTTGTTCAACTGCATTACCGCTTTCGTCAAACCCACCGCCGGGACCATCCATCTTGCCGGCGAGCGGATCGATGGCCTTCCTGCCCATCGCGTGGCGCGATACGGCATTGCCCGTACCTATCAGAACGTCCGGCTGTTTCCGGATATGACGGCGGTGGACAATGTTCTGGTCGGGCTGCATCGCCGGTTGTCTTGCCCGATATGGCAGGCCGTTGTCGGCACGCCCCGATATCGCAGGGAAGAACGCGAGGCGAGGGAGAAGGCGCACGAAATCCTCTCCTTTACGGGCATCGAAAACAGGGCCAACGAGCTTGCCCGGCATCTTTCCTATGGCGACCAGCGGCGGCTCGAAATCGCCCGTGCCATCGTTGCCGGTCCGCGGCTTCTGATGCTGGACGAACCGGCGGCGGGTATGAACCCGTCGGAAGGTGTCGCGCTCGTGGAGCTTATCGAGCGGATCCGAAGCCGGCTCGGTATCACCGTCATCCTGATCGAGCATCACATGAAGGTGGTGATGGCGGTTGCCGAGCGCATCACCGTCGTCGATCGCGGCACCGTCCTGACGGAAGGGACGCCATCGGAAATTCAGGCCGACGAGCGGGTGATATCAGCCTATCTCGGCAGTCGTCGCGTCCGGGCGCCGCAAGCGGACAGGAAGGTGGCCGTCGAATGAAATCCCTCGAAGTCAGAAACCTGACGGTCGCCTATGGTGAAATCGCCGCGGTGCGCGACGCGAGCTTCCAGGTCGCAGCCGGCACCATCGCCACCATCGTCGGCGCGAACGGCGCCGGCAAGACTACGATCCTGAATGCGCTTTGTGGTTTGCGGGATGTGCGATCCGGTGCCGTGCTCCTAGACGGGGAGGATATCACGGCACTCCCGCCACATTTGCGGGTGCGCGAAGGTCTTGCGCAGGTCCCGGAAGGGCGCCGCCTGTTTGGGCGCATGACGGTGTTTGAAAATCTCGAGATCGGCGGCTTTGCGCGCAAGGACAAGACGGGGCGCAAGCAGGATCTGGACGAAATAATGGAACTCTTCCCACGCCTCGCCGAGCGGCGGCGCCAGCTTGCCGGCACGCTGTCGGGCGGGGAGCAGCAGATGGTCGCGATGGGACGCGCCATGATGACGAAACCCGGCGTGCTGTTGCTGGACGAGCCGACGATGGGCCTTGCGCCGCAGATCGTTGATACCGTTCTGGACGCAGTGCAGAGTATCAATCGACAGGGCGTGACGGTACTGCTGGTGGAGCAGAACGCCTACCGTGCGCTTGAGATCGCCGATCGTGCCTTCGTGCTGGATACCGGCGAGGTCACTCTTTCCGGCTCGGGTGAGGAGCTGCTCACCCATCCTCGCGTGCGCAGTGCCTATTTGGGAGAGGAGAAATGAATATGTCATTCGGATCGGCGGCAAATACCTGTATCGACCCGCCCGTGGCCGCGGACGATTTTCGCGCCGCCATGCGCGAATTCGCCGCCGGCGTCACCGTCGTCACCACGTTTTCGAAGGACGGAAAGCGTGGTTTGACGGCGACTGCCGTCTGTTCGCTTTCCGCCGAACCTTCGACGCTGCTTGCCTGCATCAATCGCAGCTCTGACGGGTACAAGGCGATCTGCGAGAGCGGCTTTTTCTGCGTCAATGTGCTGGCGGCTGAACAGAGCGAGGTCGCCAGCCGTTTTGCCGGACGCGACGGCATTCGCGGTGAGAGCCGCTTCGATCTCGGCGACTGGGAGAACATGCGGACCGGCGCGCCGGCGCTTGCTGACGCGCTCGCGGTCTTCGATTGCCGCACGGCCGGAACCCTCGATTGGGGAAGCCATACCATTTTTATCGGTTCGGTGGTTGCCGCCCGCGTGCAGCCTGGCCGTCCCGGACTGGTCTATCGCGCCGGCAGTTTTTACGGTGCATGATCAATTGAATAGGGAGTTGGACTTTATGACGCGTCTGGATGGGAAAGTGGCAATCATCACCGGAGCCGGGTCCGGCATCGGCCGGGCAATGGCACAGGCCTTTGTGACGGCCGGCGCCCGGGTCTTCGCCGCGGATCTCAGCGCCGAAAGGCTGGAGGAGACGGCGGCGATCATCGACGCACCGAAAAGCTTTGCAACCCGCGTTGCCGATGTCAGCAAGCCGGAACCGATTGCCGGCATGCTGGCGGCGGTGGAGGCCCGTTTCGGTCCGCCGGAAGTGATCTGTAACAATGCGGGCGTGCTTGACCGCATGGCGCCCGTCGACGAGACCGACGATGCCCTTTGGCAGCATGTGCTTGATGTCAACCTCACCGGCCCCTTCCTGGTCACCCGTGCCGCATTGCCTGGCATGTTGCAACGCGGCGGCGGCATTTTCGTCAACACTTGTTCCATCGCGAGTTTCCAAGGGGGCAGGGCGGGGTTTGCCTATACGGCCACGAAGCACGGCGTTCTTGGCCTTACGCGTTCGGTGGCAGCGGCCTACGGCGATCGCGGCATACGCTGCAACGGCATTGCGCCGGGATCGGTGAAGACCAATATTGCATCAGGCAGCGAACCGTCTCCATCGGGATGGGAACTGAGAAAGAAAGGTTTGCCGACCCGGCCGCCACAGGCGACGGGGGATGATATTGCGCCGGTTGCCGTCTTCCTGGCCTCGGAAGATGCCGCCTATATCAATGGAGCCTGCATCGTCGCCGATGCCGGTTGGACGGTCTACTGAAGCGGGAGGAACAATGGCTGTAAAACGTCTGCAGAATACCTGGCTGGTCGCAGGAGACGTCGCGACGACCAGGGATTTCTACGAGCACCTCTTGGGGCTGGAGGTAAAATTCGCCGACGGCAGCCGCTGGGTGCAGTTTGCCGCCGGCGGCACGAATTTCGCCATCGGGGCAGCCGAGGAGTATCCCACTGGACTGCAAGGCGGCCCGTCAGGTGCCATTCCGGTCTTCGAGATCGACGACATGGATGACCGAAGGCAAAAGCTGGCCGCAAGCGGCGTGGAGGTGCTGGAATTCCGCGATATGGGATCGCATGGTCGCGTATTGACCCTTCGCGATCCTGGCGGTCATCTCGTTCAACTGTTCGAGAAGGCGGCGCAGGTCTGACGGCGCTCGCCTTTCCGACGTGCTTTCGCCGGTGCTACAGCATCATGCTGCGAGGGCTTTCTCGGCCATCGTCACCCAATAGCTGATGCCATAGGGCAGCACGTCGTCATTGAAATCGTAGGCCGGATGGTGAAGGCCGGCGGTATCGCCATTGCCGATGAAGATGAAGGCGCCGGGGCGTGATTCCAGCATGTAGGAGAAGTCCTCCGCTCCCATTCGGGGTGCCGTGTTGGCATCGACGCCGGCGACGCCCGCAACCGAGCTGGCAATGCCGATTGCGAATTCGGTTTCGTTGTCATGGTTGAAAGTGACCGGATAACCGCGATGGTAATTGATTTCGGCCGTTGCGCCGTAGGCCTGCGCGGTCGCCTGGGCAACTTCCTTGAGGCGTTTTTCGGCGAAATCCCGTGTTTCGGGCAGAAGCGTACGCACGGTTCCCGTCAAGGTGACGAAACTTGGAATGACGTTATGCGCCGTACCGCCATGCGTCGTGGTCACCGAGACCACGAGTGATTTCAGCGGATCCACTCCGCGTGAGACGATCGACTGCAGGGCAATCACAACATGGGCGGATGCCAGTATCGGATCGATCGAGAGATGCGGCGCGGCGGCATGGCTGCCGTTGCCGTTGATCGTGATTTCGAAACTGTCGGCGGCGGCCATCACTGATCCCTTGCGGATCGCGAAGTTGCCGACCGGCATGCCCGGTGCATTGTGCATGCCATAGACTTCGCTGATGCCGAATTTGTCCATCATGCCATCGTCGAGCATTGCGAGCGCGCCGGCGCCACCTTCTTCGGCCGGCTGGAAGATCACGGCAACCGAGCCCTTGAAGTTGCGGGTCTCCGCCAGATATTGCGCGGCGCCGAGAAGCATGGCGGTATGGCCGTCATGGCCGCAGGAATGCGCCTTGCCGGGCACTTTCGACGTCCAAGGCTTGCCGCTGGTTTCGGTGATCGGCAGGGCATCCATGTCGGCGCGGAAGCCGATCGTCGGCCCGTCGCCATGCCTACCTTTGATGATGCCGACCACACCGGTTTTGCCAAGGCCGGATTCGACGATGTCGCAGCCGAAGGCTTTCAATTTCTCCGCAACGAAGCTCGATGTCTCGTAGACGTCGTAGAGCAGCTCCGGTGTTTCATGCAAATGGCGCCGCCAGCCGGCAACCTCTTCCTGCATCTCGGCGGCACGGTTCAATATCGGCATCGTCCATCCTCTTTGTGCGGGGTCCGGGGAGATATAGCGGTATATTGCGCTACGCAAATCTGATTTTGCAAGCTTCAACTTTCATTCTTGAACGAAAAATAGGCCTGTGCTTAGATGGCTCAAAATTTGAGCATCGCCTTTGACGCGAGTGCCGATAAACGGGAGCAATAATAGCGGGCGGCGGCCGGAGAGAACTCCAGCGCGCATAAATGGTTGAGTTCTGATCGAAAAAGAACTGAGCAATTTCAGGAGGTTATTATTCTGTCGATTTGCGAAGATCCGCTAGTGATCGCAGATGGCTTGCGCCTGAAACAGTCGGGGCGGCCAAGGGGTGCAAGACCCCAATGGGTCGTCCAACCGGTGGCTCAGGCCACCTTCCGGTACCGCCGGCAGCCTCTGCCGCCGAAAGACTTTCCATCCCATTCCATCATGACAAGTGAAATCAGTGAGCGGCGCGACATCGGCCTGTGGCGGGCCGAAGCCGGGATCTCGATTGCGCGGATTTCTGCTCCGACAAGTCGCCTTTCGGCGGATGGGTACTCTCGGAACTAAGCCTTTGCGATGCGGCATATGGGATATGCCGCGTCGATCATTCAACGCACAAAAATCACATAGGGGAAATCAAGATGAAGAGACGCAATATCCTTCTTGCCAGCGTGGTTGCGGCATTCGCCATGGCGGGCTCTGCCGCCCATGCGGAGCGCGGCAGCGATGGCGAGCTGAAGATCCTGTTCTGGCAGGCTGTTTCGACGCTCAACCCATATCTCTCTGGCGGCACCAAGGAAGTCTACAGCTCGTCCATGGTCATCGAACCGCTGGCGCGCTACGACGAGACGGGCAAGCTCGTGCCGACACTGGTGACCGAGATCCCCACGTTGGAGAACGGCGGCATCTCGGCGGATATGACGAGCATGGTCTGGAAGTTGAAGCCTGACCTCAAATGGTCCGATGGCACGGACTTCACGGCCGACGACGTGGTATTCACATGGAAATATTGCACGGCACCGGACGGCGGCTGCGCACAGAAGGCGCAATATGAGGGCATCAAGTCGGTCGAGGCCGTGGACCCGCACACCGTTAAGATGACCTTCACCGAGCCGAAATATTACCCCTACGGCGCCTTCGTCGGCGGCCAGTCGCCTATCATCCAGAAGGCGCAGTTCAAGGATTGCGTCGGCGCCGCAGCACCCGGCTGCACGTCCGCCAATTTCGGCCCGATCGGCACCGGCCCCTTCGTCGTCAAGGAGTTCAAGCCGAACGACGTCATCACCTTCACGGCCAACAAGAATTACCGCGATCCGGCCAAGCCTGCCTTCGCCACCGTAACACTCAAGGGCGGCGGCGATGCGGTATCCGCTGCCCGCGCAGTGCTTGAAACCGGCGAATACGACTATGCCTGGAACATGCAGGTCGAGCCGGAAATTCTCGCAACAATGGTGGCTGCCGGCAAAGGCGAGCTGGTGACGGCCTTCGGATCACAGGTCGAACGTATCAACATCAATCACTATGCCGTCGACCCGTCGCTTGGTGACAAGCGCTCGACCAAGCAGGCCGGACCGCATCCGTCATTGTCGGACCCGGCTGTCCGCCGCGCATTGTCGATGGCGATCGATCGTGATGTCATCAACGAGACGGGATATGGCGCTGCCGGTAAGCCGACCTGCAATATCGTTCCCGGCCCCGAGGTCTATGCTTCGACGGCGAACGACTGGTGCCTGAAGCCGGATGTCGATGGCGCCAACAAGCTTCTGGACGAGGCCGGCTGGGTCAAGGGTTCGGACGGCATCCGCGCCAAGAACGGCGTGAAGCTCTCCTTCCTCTACCAGACCTCGACCAACTCGGTACGTCAGGCCACGCAGGCGCTGGTGAAGGACATGTGGGCGCAGATCGGCGTCGCTGCGGAACTGCGCAATGTCAGCGCCTCCGTCTTCTTCGGCGGCGATCCGGCAAGCCCGGATACCTTCCAGAAATTTTATGCCGACGTGGAAATGTACACCAACAACTTCGACGGCACGGATCCGGAAAAATATCTGGCGGAATGGCTGTGCAACAAGATCCCGGCGCCTGAGAACGGCTGGCAGGGGCAGAACATGCCGCGCTACTGCAATCCGGAATACGACAAGCTCGTCACGGAATTGTCGAAGACGGCCGATCTCGCCAAGCGCGCGGAAATCGCCAAGAAAGCCAATGACATGCTGACGGAAGAGGGTGCTCATATCCCACTCATCTACCGCGGCCAGGTCTCGGCGCGCGCCGTGACCCTCGAAGGCGTCAAGATAAACGGCTGGGATTCCGAACTTTGGAACGTCGCTGACTGGTCCCGCAAGAAGTAAGATGCAGCGATCGCCGGCTCCGTCTTCAGATGGAGCCGGCGTTTTGCGTGGCCTGAAGGTCTGGAGCCTTTCCGATGTTTCATTTTACCCTGCGGCGGCTGTTCTTTGCCGTGCCGACATTGCTTGTGATCAGCTTTGTCATTTTCGCTCTTCTCGACCTTGCGCCCAATAATCCGACCGGCGATCTGCCGTTGACGATCCCGCCGGAGGTCCGCGAACAGATCCGCGCAGCGCTTGGTCTCGATCAGCCCTTCCTGATCCGTTATCTCAGATGGCTGCATCAATTCTTCGTCAACGAACCGCTGAATATTCTCGAACAGATCACCGGCTGGCAGTTCGGCGATGGCCACAGACTGCGGGTGCTCTCCTGGGCAACACGCAGCCCGGTGGTCGATCTTGTTGTCCAGCGCATGCCGCAAACACTGTGGGTGGTGGGCCTTTCCTACCTCTTCGGCGTCTTGCTGGCGATTCCGATTGGCGTTCTCTCCGCCTACAAGCAATATTCGATCTTCGACCAGATCGGCACCTTCATTTCCATGGTCGGCTATTCCGTGCCAACTTTCTTTACCGGCGTGCTGCTGATCGTCGTTTTCAGCTCGTATCTGCACTGGTTCCCGTCGGTCTACGACACCAATCTGCGCGTGACGGACTGGTCCAGCTTCGTGGCACAGGTCAAGCAGATGTTCCTGCCGGTGATGGTGCTGACGCTCTACAACGTATCGCATATCAGCCGCTTCGTGCGCGCCTCCATGCTCGACAACCTGCATCAGGATTATGTCCGCACCGCGCGCGCCAAGGGCGTCAAGGAAAAGACCGTGCTTCTGGTTCATGTGCTCCGCAACAGCCTGATACCGGTCGTGACCGTCATCGCGCTTGGGGTGCCGACAATCTTTTCCGGCGCCATCATCACGGAGCAGGTCTTTCGGGTGAACGGTCTTGGCCAGCTTTTGATCGTGGCCGTGCAGGGCGGGGATATCCCGATGGTTCAGACCCTGACCTTCATCTTCGCGGTGCTGATCGTTCTCTTCAACCTGATTGCCGACGTGCTCTACGGCATTCTTGACCCGAGGATTCGCTATGACTGACGTAACAGCAATCCAGACGACGGCCCTGACCGCGCCGCCACGCTCGATCATGGCCGCCACATGGCGACAATTCCGGGCTCATAAAGGTGGCTTTGCCGGCCTGATCGTCTTCATAGCCATCCTGCTGGTCGTCTATGTCGGACCGCTCATCCACAGCATCGATCCGAACAAGATCGACATCCGCGCTAAGAACCAAGGGCCTTCTCTCCTTCACCCCTTCGGCACGGACAATCTCGGCCATGACATGTTGGCGCAGGTGATGGCGGGCGGGCGCATCTCGCTGGCGGTCGGCATCACCGCCATGCTGCTGGCGCTTCTGCTCGGAACCTTGGTCGGCGTCCTCTCAGGCTATTTTCGCCGCCTTGACGGACCTCTCATGCGGCTGACGGATCTGTTTCTGGCATTGCCGCTCCTGCCGCTGTTGCTGGTCATCATCATGCTGTTCCGCGACACGCTGCGAGCCTATTTCGGCCCGGAAACCGGAATTTTCATCCTGATCGTCTTCGTGATCGGCGTCACGAGCTGGATGCATACCGCCCGCATCGTGCGGGGCGATGTGCTGGCGGTGAAACGGCTGGAATTCGTCATGGCGGCCAGAAGCAGCGGCATGCGGGAATACCGGATCATCCTGAAGCATATCCTGCCGAACGTCATGAGCTCCATCATGGTATCGGCTACGCTCGGTATCGCCTCCGCGATCATCACCGAATCTGCGTTGAGCTTTCTGGGCCTCGGCTTCCCGTCCGATTTTCCGACATGGGGGCGTTTGCTTTTCGACGGTGCAAGCTTCCTGCAGCTCACGCCGTCCCGGGTGCTTTGGCCTGGCCTTGCCATTTCGCTGACGGTGCTGAGCGTCAACTATCTTGGTGATGCTGTCCGCGATGCTCTCGATCCGCGGATGCTGAAGAGTTGATGGGTTAAAGACCCTGTAGAGGCTGCACGGTAGTGGCAGCCTCTACCCCCTCGGCGTCAACAATGCGTCGAGAATACCGGCGTTTTCTTCCTGTACAACGATGCCCGGATCTTCGGCGACGACGAAGGCCAGGACCTGCTCGATATCGTCGAGATGCTGACGCAATAGCCTGTAGGCCTCGTCCTCATTGCGCGCGCGGATGGCCTCATAGATAGCGCGATGCTCTTCCACTACCTCATCGAAATAGCCGGATTTCGGATAGGCGCGGCGGCGGACGCGGTCGAGTTGGCCGGTGGCGTTACGGATCGTATGCCAGACATTGGGAAAGCCTGCGGCCCTGCTGATGAGCTGGTGAAAGGCGTTGTCGACGGAAAAGGCTTCGTCGTAGTCCTGCCGCTTGGCGGCGTCTCCCTGCAGGAACATCAGGAGATCGAAATCCTTGTCGAAGACCGGATCGTAGGTCCGCGCGGCGAGGCGGACCATGCGCAATTCCAGGCTGGAGCGGACGATCTGCCCTTCGATGACGCCGCGAACGGAGATTTTGCTGATGAAGGTGCCGCCGCTCGGAACCACATTGACCAGACCCTCCTGGGCGAGCCGCAGCACGGCTTCGCGCATGGGGGTTCGGGAGATGCCGAGCTTCGCGCAGGTCTCCTTCTCGCTCAGCATGGCTCCCGGTTCGAGGGCCATGGTGATGATGGCGTCGCGGATGGCGTTGTAGGCCCATTGTGCTTTCGGCTGGCCGTTGCCATCAGGCCGCAGCTCGGACCGCTTGATGCGTGCATTCACCCGGAATGATCTCCTCTCCTTGGCATTTTGTCACCCGGTTGGACCCGGTATGGTCTTTCATACAATGTCTGTCAGCACGCTCTCCAGCGTTTCCAGAAAGATATCGGCGTGTTTGCGCGAAAATGGCAAGGGCGGGCGGATTTTCAGGACGTTTCCGTGGATCCCGGCGGCGCTGATCAGTACCCGACGGGCGCGAAGTTCGTTCACCACCGCAAGCGCCAGCGCGCCGTCCGGTGTGCGGCTTTCGCGGTCCTTGACGAATTCCAGTCCAAGGAACAGACCGGCGCCTCGGACATCGCCGATGCAGGCGAACTTTGTTTGAAGCGTCCGCATGCCGGCAAGCATATCTTCACCGGTCGTGGCGGCGTTCTCCATCAGCTTCTCGTCGCGGATGACATCCAGTACGGCGCTTGCTGCGGCGATCGAGACATGATTGGCACCGAAGGTGTTGAAGTAGCGAACGTCCTTGCCGAACCGCTCCTGGATCTCGGCTTTCATCACGGTGGCAGCAATCGGCATGCCATTGCCCATCGGCTTGCCCATCACGGCGATATCCGGCACGATCCCATGGCGCATGAAGCCCCACATATGCTTGCCGGTGCGACCAAAGCCCGGCTGGACCTCGTCAGCGATATAGAGTGCCTCGGCCTCATGGACCACGGCGAGGGTCTTTTGCAGGAAACTCGCCGGGTCGGGCAGGATGCCGTCCGTCGAAAAGATGCTGTCGGCGATGAAGGCGGCGGGGCGGATGCCGTGGCGGCGCATGAAGGCGATCGCCTTGCTCACGTCCTCGGCAAGCGCGTCCCCTACATCTCGTCCCTCGGCGCGATAGGCGTCGGGCGCTGGAACGGTGATGACGTGCGGGCCAAGCGGCACTCCCGTCCCCAGCGACGGCGAAATCTCGACGGCGGCGGCGGTGACGCCGTGATAGGCGTTCTCGGTGATGATGATGCCCGTGCCGCCGGTATAGTGGCGGGCAATGCGCAAGGCCAGATCGACCGCCTCGCTGCCGGTGCAGGTATACATCACCCGGTCGATCTCGTCCGGGAAGGTCGCCAGCAACCGTTCGGAATAGCCGAGAATGGTGTCGTCCAGATAGCGCGTATGCGTGTTGAGGATGGCCGCCTGTCTGGCGATCGCCTCCACGACGCGTGGATGGCAATGGCCGACAGAGGGCACGTTGTTGTAGACGTCGAGATGGGCCTTGCCATCGGCGTCATAGAGCCAGACGCCTTCGGCGCGCACCACATGCAGCGGATTGTCGTAGAACAGCCGGTAGGACGGGCCGAGCAAAGCCTGCCGCCGCTCCACCATCCGGCGTTCGCGTTCAGGTAGGGCGGCCAGCTTCGATGCGTCGAAACCATTGATCATGACGGGCGCGGTTTTTGCGGCTTCGGGAGGAGTCATGGCTTCCAGTTTCCTTGCTGGCAGGCTGCGGCGAGCCGCGCGACGATTGTTTCGGTCGGAATGGCATCGAGGCGGGCGAGCTGCGCCCAGACCGTCGGGGTGTTGCGGACATAGAAGTCCCGGTTTTCCGGGAAGAGCCCGGCTCGCCATTGCGGAATGGCAACACGCATGACCATGCGGGTGAGGATGGCGGGATAGAGTACGGCAATCTCCTGTTCGCTCAGGCTGACAAGCGTCGAGTATTCATCGAGGAAATCGCAGATCGCCTCGACTGGATCCGCAGCGTCGCCCATCTGGTAGGCGGCCCCCACGGCAACGTCGAACACCCTGGGCGCATGCACCATGTCGCCGAAATCGATGATGCCGCTGACCGTTTCCGGTGTTTCGGGATCGACGAGGATGTTCTCCATGTTGAAATCATTATGTACCACCTGCGCGGGGAGCGAGGTCATGACGGGTAGGATCTGTTTTTCGAAGCCATCCATTGCCGCTTCCAGACGGCGGCGTTGCGCCGGATCGGAGAAGATCGGCAGCAGATCGCGCACGCCGACGGCGTGTTGCATGTCCCATGTTATACGGTGACTGGCGGCCGGATGGGTGAAGCTGGAAAGTGCTATCTGCATGCGCGCCAGCAGCGCCCCGACGTTGCGCCTCTGCCTAGAGGAATGCGGTGCTGCCTTTTGCGCGATGCCCGGCAGAAAGGTCACCATTCGCACGCCGCGCGTGCCACCGTCCGCATCGGTCATGCGGAAATCGGCCTCGCCATCCAGCGTGCGGATGATGCGCTGCACGGGGATGCCGGGATCGACGGCCTCGACGTGCAGCAGCGCCTGGCTGTGCATGGCGGTCATGCCGGGATCTTCGGCCGGATTGAGGATCTTGAAGAGATAGTTCCGCCCATCCGCCAGCGTCAGCCGATAGTTCGAATCCTTCTCTCCCCAAAGCCATTCGACACGGCCATCCAGCCCATATTTGTCGCGGGCGATGGCTTCGGCTTGATCGGCGGGCACGGCCGCAGCGCCCGTTTTCAGTTCGGCACCGATCCCGGCATCGCGGGTGGAACTGTGCAACATGGGTTTCCTCTGTCTTTTCTATATTTCGGGCTGGGCGCGGATGCCCCACATCCGCTCCCGCCCGTCTTCTATTTCATGCGCAAACGCGAAAGCCTGCCTGATTGAATACCACTACAGCGCGCGAGGCGCCGAAGGGAATTTTTCCGGAAAGGCGGTCTGATAGGCGGCAGCGAGTTTCAGCACGATGTCGTCGCGATAGCGCGGACCGACGAATTGCAGCCCGATCGGCAAGCCGCCCGCGTCGAAGCCGCAAGGAACCGAAACGGCGGGCTGTCCCGTCATGTTGAAGGGGTAGGTAAACGGCGACCAGTCCGACCAATCCTTGCCTTCGATACCGCCAGGGAAATCGACACCGGCCTCGATCGCCGTCGTCGGCATGGTCGGCAGCATCAGCGCATCGTATGTCTCGTGGAACCGCGCCATCCTGACCTTGAGATCGGCCCGCACCTGTTCCGCGATCACATAGTCGATGGCGGTCAAGGCGCTGCCCTTGGCGTGAATGCGCAGGAGGCCAGGGTCCATCAGCTTCTTCTGCTCTTCGGTCGGATTGGCAAGATCCACCGTCCGCGCTTCCGCCGCATACCAGAGGGCCAACAGCGCGTCCTGCGGATTGGCGAAGCCGGGGTCGACCTCCTCGACGATAGCGCCCATTTCGGCAAGGCGGGAGGCCGCCCGCTCGACGGCGGCAGCGACATGCGGCTGGACTTGCGCATAGCCGAGATTGCGGCTGTAGCCGATCTTCAGCCTCTTGATGTCGGCGTTTTTGATGGCTTCGCGCCAGTCTGGAACCGGGGTAGGGCAATAGCCATACATGGCGTCTGGCGTTGACCCGGTGGTGGCGTTGAGGAACAGCGCGGCATCCTCCACGCTGCGAGTCAGCGGGCCGCGATGGGCGAGTTCGAACAGCGGCGAGGGCGTGTCCGACGGTATCCAGCCATAGGTCGGCTTGATGCCGAAGACGCCGCAGAAGGATGCGGGGATGCGGATCGATCCGGCACCGTCGGAGCCCTCATGCAGCACGCCCATGTTGAGCGCGGCAGCAACCGCTGCACCGCCCGATGAGCCACCGGAGGCGCGATCGGTGCGCCATGGATTGAGCGTATTGCCGAAGGCAAGGCCGTGGGTGACGCCCTTCCAGCCGAACTCCGGCGAGGTGGTGGTGCCGAGAATGGCGACGCCTGCACCGCGCAGGCGCTTCATGATCAAAAATTCCTTGTCGGACGGCTCTTTGGAGCCGAGCGCCGAGCCGCGCCGCCATGGAATGCCCTTGACGGGTGTCAGCTCCTTGATCGTCGTTGGCGCACCATCAATAGGGCTGAGTTGCTCGCCTTTCTGCCAGCGGGCCTCCGATTCCCTGGCGGCTGCCAGAGCCATCTCCGGCACGACATAGGCAAAGGCATTGACCGAGGGATTGAAGCGCTCGATGCGTTCGAGCGAAGCCTTGGCGGCTTCCACCGGGGAAGCCCGTCCGGATGCGAATAGGGCGGAGAGTTCTGCTGCACTCATCTCGCCGAGATCTGTTTTGACCGAGGTATCCATGACTATCAAATCCCCATCAGGCTCTTGTTTTCTCGACCGTGTCGAGTGCGCGGCCGACCGCATCGAACATGTCGTCGATCTGCTCGGCGGTGATGATCAGCGGTGGGCAGAAGCAAAGGGCCTCGCCGATGTTGCGCGAGATCACGCCCTCTTCCTCAAGGGCCGCCGAAACGGCCGCCGCCGCGTCGCCGGGTTTGGCGTCGTCCCACGGCTTGATTTCCAGCGCGCCGATCAGCCCGACGCCGCGCGACGAATGTGCCAATGGGTGTTTGGCAAGCGCCGCGAGACGGCCGAGGAACTTCTCTTCCAGGCGCGCGGCATTGCCGACCAGATCGCGCTCCTGGATGATCTTCAGGTTCTCAAGGCCGACCGCCGTTGCAACCGGATGACCCGAGGCGGTGAAGCCATGGCCGAACACACCGATGCGCTCTGATTCGTCGGCGATCGGCTGGTAGAAGGCGTCGTTCATGATGATCGCCGAGAGCGGCATGTAGGAGGAGGAGATCTGTTTGGAAACGATCAGCACGTCCGGCTTGATATTGTAGGTCTCGCAAGCAAACATCTTGCCGGTGCGGCCGAAACCGCAGATCACTTCGTCGGCGACCAGCAGGATATCGTATTTCTTCAGGATGGCCTGCACGCCTTCCCAATAGCCCGCCGGGGGAACCAGAACGCCGCCGGCGCCCATCACGGGCTCGCCCCAGAAGGCGGCGATGGTTTCGGGGCCTTCCTTGAGGATCAGCTCTTCCAGATCGTTCAGAATGCGGGCTGTGAAATCGGCTTCGCTCTCGCCGTCCTTTCCGAAATGCACATAGGACGGGCAGGACGTATGGACCATCCGGTCGAGCGGCAGATCGAAGCTTTCGTGGTTGCGCGGCAGGCCAGTGATCGAGGCGGCGGCGATGGTGACGCCATGATAGCCCTTGATGCGGCCGATGATCTTCTTCTTGTCCTTGTTGCCAAGCGCGTTGGAGCGATACCAGACCATCTTGCAGGCGAGGTCGTTGGCCTCGGAGCCCGAGGAGGTGAAATGAACCTTCGACATAGGCACCGGCGCGATCTTGATGAGCAGTTCGGCAAGGTCGATCGAAGGGCCATGCGTCTTATAGGAGAAGGTGTGGTAGTAGGGCAGCTTCTCCATCTGCGCCTTGGCGACGTCCGCCAGGCGCTTCTCGCCGAAGCCGAGCGCCACTGACCATAGGCCGGCCATGCCCTCGATATAGCGCTTGCCGTTGTTATCGGTGACATAGATGCCGTCGCCGGATTCGATCACCAGTCCGCCGGTTTTTTCATATTTGCGCAGGTTGACGTTGGGATGCATCTGATAGGCGATGTCCCGGCCTTCGATGGAATTGGACACGATACGCATGGGCAGTGGCTCCTTGGACGTTTCAGCCGTCCGTTCAAATTCAAGCACGTTTTGACATCATCTGCGATTCCCGGTCCCGCCCGGGGATCGCCTCGATCAGGCTCCGGGTGTAGGCGTGTTTCGGCGCAGTGAAGATGTCCGCACCGGTGCCAAGCTCGACCACCTGGCCCTTCTGCATCACCATCACACGGTCGCAGATCTGTGCGGCGACGCGCAAGTCGTGGGTGATGAACACCAGCGACAGGTCCAGCTCCTTCTTGAGCTTGCCGAGTAGCTCCAGCACCTGCGCCTGGATGGACACATCGAGCGCCGACACCGCCTCGTCGGCGATGATGATCTCCGGCTCAAGCGCCAAAGCCCGTGCAATGCCGATACGCTGGCGTTGGCCGCCCGAGAACTCATGCGGAAACCGGTTCGCGCCCTTCGGATCAAGGCCGACCATTTCCATCAATTCGGCGGCGCGCAACAGCGCCTTTTTCTCGTTCTCACCATAGGCGATCGGGCCATCGGCGATGATGCGGCCAACCTTTTCGCGCGGATTGAGCGACGAGAAGGGATCCTGGAAGATCATCTGCATGCGCCGACGCATGGCGCGCAGCTCCGCGCCCTTCAGATGCGCCATATCCTTGCCGCCGAGCAGAACGCGGCCGCCATCCGGGTCCTGAAGGCGCACGAGACAGCGGCCGACCGATGATTTCCCCGAGCCGCTTTCGCCGACGATGCCGAGCGTTTCGCCGCGTCCTAACGTAAAGGTCACGCCCTTGACCGCATCGACGGATTTCGGCTTCGAAAACAGCCCGCCGCCCATGCGGTAGGTCTTGGTGAGGTTTTCGACCGACAGCACCGTTTCGCGTTGCGGCTGCGAGACGCTGCCGCCGCTCGGCTTCGGGATCGCGGCGATCAGCTTTCTCGTATAGGCATGTCGCGGCGAATAGAGCACGTCTTCCGCTGGGCCTTGTTCGACGATGCGGCCCAGTTGCATGACGGTGACGTAGTCCGCGATCTCCGCCACCACGCCAAAATCATGGGTGATGAACATCACCGCCATGTTGCGCTCAGTCTGCAGGCGGCGGATCAGTTGCAGTATCTGCGCCTGGGTGGTGACGTCGAGCGCGGTCGTGGGCTCGTCCGCAATCAGCACCTGCGGCTCCAGCGCCAGCGCCATGGCGATCATGACGCGTTGCCGCTGGCCGCCGGAGAGCTGGAATGGATAGGAGCCGGCGGCACGCGTCGGGTCCGGCAGGCCGACCTCGGTCAGCAGATCGAGCGCTCTCGCCTCGCGTTCCCTTGTGGTCAGGAGGCCATGCGCCTCGAACACTTCCTCGATTTGCGCCGATACCTTCATCAGCGGGTTCAACGCCGACATAGGCTCCTGGAAGATCATCGCCACCCGGCGGCCCCGGATGCCGTAGAGCTGTTCGGGCGGCAACTGTAAGAGATCGACGCCTTCGAGCAGAATGCGTCCCTGAGCGACGCGAACCGTTTCCGGCAGAAGTCCCATCAGCGCATTGGCCGACATCGACTTGCCGGAACCGCTTTCGCCGACGACGCACAGCATTTCCCCCGGATGTAGCCGGAAGCTGACGCGGTCCACGGCATAGGCCCGGTCCGCGCCTTCCGGCAGCGCGATACTCAGCCGGTCGATATGCACCACCGGCTCGCCGCGCTCGATGCGATCAGGATGGATATCGATGTCCAGAGATATCCCTTCGGTCATCATGTTCCCTCACTTTCCACGGCGCGCAAGGCGCGGATTGAGGGCATCGTTCAGTCCCTCGCCGACGAGGTTGAGGGCGAGGACGGTGAGCAGGATGGCGAGACCCGGAAAGAAGCTGACCCACCAGGCCTGCCGGATCACTGTGCGGCCGGCACCGATAATATAGCCCCAGGACATGACGTTGCGGTCGCCGAGACCAAGGAAGGACAGCGAGCTTTCGATGAGGATGGCGGCGGCCACCATCATCGAGGCAAGCACGATGATCGGAGACAGCGTGTTAGGCAGGATTTGCCGCCAGATGATTGTAGCGTGCGTCTGGCCGGACAGCACCGCCGCTTCCACGAATTCCCGCGAGCGCAGCGACATCACTTCGCCGCGCAGCAACCGGGCGACCGGTGGCCAGGATACCACGGCGATCGCCACCACGATCGATGCGATGGACGGCTGGAAGATGGCGACGAGCACGACGGCGAGCGCGAAGCTCGGCACACTCTGGAAGAATTCCGTAAAGCGCATCAGGAGGTCATCGACCCAGCCGCCGAAATAGCCGGCCAGCGCCCCGATGGGTATGCCGATCAGCAGCGAGACGACGGTCGAGACCAGGCCGACCAGCAGCGAAACGCGCGCGCCATAGGCAAGCCCGGCGGCAAGGTCGCGTCCCATCGGGTCGGTTCCGAGCAGAAAGCGTTCCGTGGTGAAGGGCGGCAGGAACGGGCGCTGCACCATCGCCCATGGCGACTTGGTGTAGAGGAACGGAGCGGCGATCGACAGGATCACCACGGCGGCAAGGATGACCAGGCCAATGACGGCGCCACGGTTGCGGGAGAAACGTTTCCAGAAGTCCTTCATGAGGCCACCCGGATGCGCGGATCGACGATGCGGTAGAGCACATCGGTGATCAGGTTGAACAACAGCACCATGGCGGCGGAGACGATGAAGACGCCGAGCAGCAGGTTGTAGTCGCGCTGCGACAGCGCGTCGAACATCAGCCGGCCGATGCCTGGCCAGGCGAAGACTGTTTCGATGAGCACGGCGCCCCCGACGAGCTGCCCCGCCTGAAGGCCTGCCAGCGTAACGACGGGGAGGATGGCGTTGCGCAGGACATGGCGACGCTGGATGACGGCGGGCCGCAACCCCTTGGCCTTGGCGGTCTTGACGAAATCAAGCTGGTTCACCTCCAGCATCGAGGCGCGCGTCATCCTGACATAGACGGCCATGAAGAACAGGCCGAGGGTCATGGCGGGCAAAACGAGATGCTGGAGAATATCGAGCATGCGGGCAAGGCCGGTATAGTCCGCCCCCACGGTCTCGTAGCCGAAGCCCGGCAGCCAGCCGAGCTGCACGGAAAACAGAAGCACGGCCATCAGCGCCAGCCAGAAGAGTGGTGTCGCATAGAAGATCAACGTCACCAAGGAGATCAACGTATCTGACCAGCGACCCTGGCGGGCCGAGGCCACGGCACCGGCCAAAATGCCAAGGCCGAGTGAAATGACGAAGGCCGAGACGGAGAGGAGTAGCGTTGCCGGAAGACGGTCGAGGATCAATTGCAGAACCGGCAATTGCTGGCGGTAGGAATAGCCGAGATCGAGCCGAACGATCGAGGAGATGTAGATCCACAGCTGCACATACAATGGCTTGTCGAGACCGAAGCGCTCCTGCAGCTGCTGCAGAAACACGGCGTCCGTTTCTCCGGCTTCGCCTGCCATCACCGCAGCCGGATCGCCAGGGGCAGCGTGGATCAGAAAGAAGTTCAGTATGGCTATGCAGATGAGAATGACGACCGCCTTGAGCAGCCTTCCTGCAATGAATCGCGTCATGAGAGCCTCCTGCTGCGATTTCTCCGTGGGGTGAGAAGAGCGGGGAGGGGATCTCCCCGCAATTCCGTCACTTCTGGATCCATGTATCGCGCAGGGATTCCGCCAGCCCGTTGGCGGTGGTCACGATGTCCTGGAATTTACAGTTATAGATCGTCGGGAAACCCAATTCGAGCAGCCATGCGACCGGAACGTCGTCCTGAAGCGTTGCCTGCACCTGATCGTAGATCTTCTGGCGCTCGGCGGCCGGATAAGCGACGGCGGCTGTATCGAAGAGCTTGTCGACTTCGGGGTTGGAATATCCCTCGACATTGTTCCAGGGCGACCCTTTAGAAATCTGCGTCGTTTTGTAGTTGCGCTCGACGCCGATGGCGGGGTCGCCGTTCTGATAGAGATAGGTGAAGGCCAGATCGTAGTCCCAGTTGCTGACGTGCTGGTTCCAGCCGGCGACATCGGTCGCCTCGATCTCGACGGGAATGCCGACATCGGCAAGGTTCTGCTTCACGGCCTCGGCCCAGCGCTGCCAAGTTTCGCCATAGGGAAGCGGCAGAAGCCGGAGCGGCTTGCCATTGCCGTTGTAACCTATTTCCTTCAGCAACTCCTTCGCCTTGTCCGGGTTGAATTCATATTGCTGCCCGGCGGAGGTATAGAAGGGAAGCTTGGACGAGAATGGGCCGGTCGCAACCTTGCCCAGGCCGTTCCACAGCGCATCCTTGGCGAATTCCCGGTCCAGCGCATACATGATTGCCTGGCGGAATTTTGGATTGTCCATCGGCGGGACGCGATTGTTCAGCCAGAGCCAGGAGAGCGGCGAGAAATATTCCCAGCCCTTTTCCGTGACGCAGGTATTCGGCAGTGCCGAGAGCCGCGGAACGTCAAAATTCTCGACCGAGCCACCGGGCAGTACATCTACCTTGCCCGTCTCATAGGCGACGGCCCGCGCAGCACCGTCCGGGATGATCTGGTAATAGATCTCATCAAGGTAGGGCTTGCCCTTGAGGTAGTAGTCCTTGTTCTTCTCAAGCTTGATGTAGCTGCCTTTCTTCCATTCCACGAACTTGAAGGGTCCTGTTCCGATCGGCTTTTCATTGTTCGGGTTGGTGGCGTAGTCGGTACCTTCGTAAAGGTGCTTCGGCACGATCGGCATGGCGCTGAAATTGAAAGCGCGGATGAAGGGCTCGAAAGGCTGTTTCAGCTTGAAGACGACCGTCTTGTCGTCGGGCGCCGTAACGCTTGCCACATGGTCCATCAGGTTGCGATGGCGCGGCTGCGTCTTCATCAGGAAGTCGTTGACGGTGAACAGCACGTCGGCCGAGGTCATCGGCTTGCCGTCGTGGAAGATGACGTTGTCCTGCAGGGTGAAAGTATAGGTCAGACCGTCGTCGGAGACCGTCCAGGACTTTGCAAGCGACGGCATGGGCTGCAGCTTCTCGTCATAGCGCAGCAGGCTCTCGAAGATGTTGCCACCGACGGCAAGGCTTGGGCCGTTTGTGGTGATGCCGATCATGAGGCTGGGCGGTTCCGGCTGGACGATAAGATTGATCTTGCCGCCCTCGATCGGCGCGGCATGGGCGGCGCTTGCGGCGAGGAGCAGGGCGAGGGACATGGAAAGCAGGCGTCGCATGAAGTTCCCCTTATGGATTTTCGTTTGGCGTGCGGACGTTACTTTGCATTGCAGCATCGCTCCGAAAGCCGGGCTGGGGCTTTCAGAAGGCGCGGTGCTTATTCAACGGATCGGAGCTTTGTGCGTGTCAGCCAGGGCGAACGACGCTCCGATGGTCAACCAATATACTGGTATATGTTTGCATCAGTGGCCACATTAAGAGCCTCCCAAGCCTGACCTGTCAAGCGCTCCCATGGAAAATTCGCATAAGTTTTGAGCGCGCTCCTGGAGTGCGTATTAATTGCGCATGTTGGGTGTGAGCGAGCGGAGAAGAGGCTTGTATTGCCCAAAAATGGCGCCGGATTCGAGGCTGGCTCTGAAGCCAGGCGACCGAGATGAATGCGAGGGCGTGGAAAAAGTAGATCGGAGGTCGACGGCTACGATTGGTGGACGCTGCCGGGAGAGCCGCCGTGATGGGAAGGCAATGAGCCCTTGGGTGAGCGTTCAGCCCACCCAGTTCATGGCCCAATAGACCAGCGCGGAGATCGCGGCGGCGGCGGGCAGTGTCACCACCCATGCGATGACGATGTTGCCGGCGAGCCCCCAGCGCACGGCGGAAAGGCGCCGGGAGGCGCCGACTCCGATGATGGCGCCGGTGATCGTGTGCGTGGTCGAAACCGGAATGCCGAGCCATGTCGCGGCGAACAATGTGATGGCGCCACCGGTCTCCGCGCAGAAGCCCTGCATTGGATTGAGCTTGGTGATCTTCGAGCCCATCGTATGCACGATCCGCCAGCCACCGAACAAGGTTCCGAGCGCCATGGCCGACTGGCAGGACAGCACTACCCAGAGAGGCACATGGAATTCTCCGCCGCCATAGCCCTGAGAGTAGAGCAGCACGGCGATGATCCCCATCGTCTTCTGGGCATCGTTGCCGCCATGGCCGAGCGAATAGAGCGAGGCGGAGATGAATTGCAGCACGCGAAATGTGCTGTCGACGGCAAAGGGTGTCTGCCGGACGAAGATCCAGGTCACGCACAGGACGAGGAGAAGTGCGAGCAGGAAGCCTAGGAGCGGCGACAGCACGATGGCGCCAGCCGTCTTCAGCAGCCCCGACCAGACGATCGCGCTTGTGCCGACCTTTGCGAGGCCTGCACCGACCAGGCCGCCGACCAGTGCGTGCGACGAGCTCGACGGGATGCCGAATATCCAGGTGACGATATTCCAGACGATGGCGCCCATCAGCGCTGCGAAGATGACTTGCGGCGTCACGATGCCCGGATCGATGATGCCGGTGCCGAGGGTCTCGGCCACATGCAGTCCGAAGAACAGGAAGGCGATGAAATTGAAGAAGGCGGCCCACATCACCGCATATTGCGGCCGCAGGACACGGGTGGAGACGATGGTGGCGATCGAATTGGCCGCATCGTGCAGCCCGTTGAGAAAGTCGAAGAACAGTGCAACGGCAATCAGGCCCGCAAGCGGCGGAAGGGCGAGGGTGGCCTCCATCAGACGTTCTCGATCACGATGCCGCTGATCTCGTTGGCGACGTCCTCGAAGCGGTCGACCACCTTTTCCAGCTCCCCATAGATCTCGCTGCCGATGATATAGGCCATCGGGTTCGAGCCACCATGACGGCGGAAGAGGTCCTTGAGCCCCTGTTCATGCAACTCGTCGGAACGACCCTCGACTTTCACCACTTCTTCGGTGAGCACGCTGAGGCGCGCCGAGTTGGCGCCCATGCGGTCGAGCAGCGGGATTGCCTCGGCCACCAGCTTGGCGGCCTGGACGATCGCACCGCCCATTTCCTGCATCCGTGGATCGAAACTGGTCTGTTCGAACAGCCGGATGGTCTTGACGGTCTTGTGCATCATGTCGATGGCATCATCCATGGACATGATCAGGTCCTTGATATCACCCCGATCGAAGGGCGTGATGAAGCTGCGCCGCACGGCGAGCAGCACCTCGCGAGCAATCTCGTCGGCCTCGTTCTCGAGCGCGACGATACGCTGGCAGTGCTGCTCCGTGTCCTTGCCGGCCAGCAATTCGTTCAAAGCTTCGGCCGCGCCGACGATGGTGCGGGAATGCCGCTCGAAGAGATCAAAAAAGCGATCTTCTCGCGGCATCAGTTTACGAAACCAGTTCACTGTCGGCGCTCCAAACATGCGTTGTCATAAATTCGTCATAAATGACGAAGCCTGACATGAAAAGCTGATGTGCCTTCGAAACGACGCTCCCCAGCAGCGTCATCCCAAGGTTTGAACCGTCTAGGCGGGCTCTATCCTGTTTCCCTCGCCGTCGAAGAAATGCAGGGCGTTGGCCGCAGCGGCAACCATAAGCTCGGCATCGATCGTGATCTGGGACCGCCCGGAAACGCGAAAGACGATGTCCTGGCCGTCTTGAAGGACGCCGTAGACATAGCTTTCCGCTCCCACCAGCTCCACTGCCAGGACACGGACCTTTGCACTAAGGGCGGTGGCGTTTCCTGCTTCTGCAAGATGAAGATCTTCGGGCCGGATACCGACGGTCGCGTCACCGCTGACCTTGCCGGCGTCCGCCGAAAGAGTAAGGCCGCTTTTCTCCGTAATCTTCAGGAGGTTCATCGATGGCGAGCCGATGAAGGTCGCAACGAAGGTCGTGGCCGGCCGCTCATAGAGCTCGATGGGCGTGCCGATCTGCTCGATCCGGCCGCCATTCAGCACGACAAGCCGGTCGGCCAGCGTCATCGCCTCCATCTGGTCATGCGTGACATAGACGCTGGTGGTCGCGAGCGCGCGTTGCAGCCGCTTGATCTCGACACGCATCTGCACGCGCAGTTTGGCGTCGAGATTGGAGAGCGGCTCGTCGAACAGGAAGGCTGCCGGTTCGCGCACGATGGCGCGGCCCATGGCGACGCGCTGGCGCTGGCCGCCGGACAATTGGCGCGGCTTGCGCTCCAGGAATTGCTCGATCTCCAGCGAGCGGGCCGTCTTGGCGATCCGCCGCTCGATCTCGTCCTTCGGCATGTTGCGGTTCTTCAACCCGTAGGCAAGGTTCTGGCGCACCGTCATATGCGGATAAAGGGCGTAGTTCTGGAAGACCATGGCGATGTCGCGGTCCGACGGCTCCAGCTCGTTGACCACGCGATCATTGATCGACACCGTGCCCGATGTGATGCTTTCCAGGCCGGCAATCATGCGCAGCAGCGTGGACTTGCCGCAGCCGGAAGGCCCAACCAGTACGACGAGTTCGCCGTCGGCAATATCGAGCGATACGCCCTTGATGACGTCGATGTCGCCGCCATAGGTTTTGCGGACATTCTTGAGGGTGATCCCAGCCATTATTTCTCCGTCTCCACAAGACCTTTGACGAACCAGCGCTGCATCAGCACCACGACGACGATGGGTGGAATGATCGCCAGGATCGCCGTCACCATCACGAAATTCCACGGCGTCGCCGCATCGGCGAAATCCACCATTTTCTTAAGCCCGATGATGATCGTCGACATCTTCGCATCATTGGTGACGAGCAACGGCCACAGATATTGCGTCCAGCCGTAGATGAAGAGGATCACGAACAGGGCGGCGATATTGGTCTTCGACAACGGCAGCAGGATATCGCGCATGAAGCGGAAGGGGCCGGCATTGTCGATGCGCGCGGCTTCCAGCAATTCGCCGGGAACCGTCAGGAAGAATTGCCGGAACAGGAAGGTCGCGGTTGCCGACGCCATCAGCGGCAGGGTCAGGCCGGCATAGGTGTCGATCATGCCGAGATCGACGATGACCTTGTAGGTCGGCAGGATGCGGACTTCTACCGGCAGCATCAGCGTCACGAAGATCATCCAGAAGAACACCATCCGCAGCGGGAAGCGGAAGAAGACGATCGCAAAGGCCGACAGGAAGGAAATCGCGATCTTGCCGACCGCGATGACGACCGCCACGACGAATGTGTTCCAGAGCATGCGCGGCAGGCTGACGCCGACCACGCGCTCGACACCACCGGAAAGCGCTTCCCCATAATTCTCGACAAAATGGCCACCGGGCAGCAGCGAGATCGGCGGCCGCAGGATTTCGGCTGACGTCATCGTCGAGGCGACGAAGGTGTAATAGATCGGGAAGGCGACGATGATGACGCCGATGATCAGCATCAGATGGCCAATGAGATTGGCGACGGGACGTTTTTCGATCATCGGCTCGCCTCACGCATAATGCACGCGCTTCTCGACGAAGCGGAATTGGAAGGCCGTGAGCGCGATGACGATCACCATGAGGATGACGGACTGGGCTGCCGAGGAGCCGAGGTTGAGATTGACGAAACCGTCATTGTAAACCTTGTAGACGAGGGTCTCCGTCGCTTTTGCCGGTCCGCCGCCGGTCACGGCATGGATGATGCCGAAGGTGTCGAAAAAGGCATAGACGGTGTTGACCACCAGCAGGAAGAAGGTCGTCGGCGCCAGTAGCGGAAAGACGATCGTCCAGAAGCGGCGGTTGCCGCGCGCGCCGTCGATGGAGGCGGCTTCGAGCAGCGATTTGGGGATTGCCTGCAGGCCGGCAACGAAGAACAGGAAATTGTAACTGATCTGCTTCCAGGCGGCGGCGATGATCACCAGCACCATGGCTTGATTGCCGTTCAATAATGGATCCCAGGCAAAGCCGTTGCGGCGGAGAATATAGGCGAGGGTACCCATCGCCGGATTGAACATGAAAAGCCAGAGCATGCCGGCGACGGCGGGTGCGACCGCATAGGGCCAGATCAGCAGCGTGCGGTAAAGCGTCTGCCCGCGCACCACCTTGTCGGCGGCGGTCGCAAGTGCCAGCGCGACGATCATCGACAGCAGCGCCGTCGCCACGCTGAAAATCACGGTCACCTGAAGGGAATGCAGATAGGTCTCGTCGGAGAGCACGGCGCGGAAATTGGCGAGCCCGACAAAGCCGCTCTTCAGCCCGAAGGGATCCTCGCGCTGCATCGACTGATAGAGCGCCTGGCTCGCCGGCCAGAAAAAGAAGAGCACCGTCAGGATGATCTGCGGAGCGACGAGGAGATAGGGAAGGATCTTGTTGGGAAAGACGACGCGCTGCACGGCGATCTCCTAGCACGGGGAAATTGCCCGCAGCCTTGATGGCTGCGGGCCGGACCGCATCAATGCGTCAATTGGCGATGGCCTGCTGGATGGCGGCATTGCCGCGCTGGACGGCCTTGTCGAGCGCCGTCTTTGCGTCTTCCTTGCCGGCCAGCATCGCCTCGAACTCCTCGTTCATGATGTCGCGTACCTGCGGCAGGTTGACGAGGCGCACGCCCTTTGAGTTGGCGGTCGGCGCCTTGCCGAGCATCTGTAGGATCGGCGTCTCGCGGCCGGGGTTCTTCTCGTAGAAGCCGGACTTCTTCGTCTCCTCATAGGCGGCCATCGTCACCGGCAGGTAGCCGGAGACCTGATGCAGACGTGCCTGGATCTTGGTCTGCGAAAGGAAGTGGAAGAACTCGGCGATGCCCTTGTATTCGGTATCGCTCTTGCCTCCGAAGACCCAAAGGCTGGCTCCGCCGGGAATGGTATTTTGCGGACGGCCTTCGCCGTCGTAATAGGGGAGCTGTCCGATACCGTAATTCATGCCGCTCTTGACGATGTCGCCGAGGCCGCCGGAGGATTCCGTCAGGATGCCGCATTCTCCGGAGGTGAAGAGCTGCTTGGCCTCCGAGGTGCGGCCGCCGTAGCGGAAGGTGCCGTTCTTGGCGAGATCGGCGATCGCCTGGAAGTGCTTCTCGAAGAGCGGCGTGTTGAATTCGAGTTTGACGTCGGTGCCGCCAAGGCCGTTTTCATTGCTGCCATAGGCGACATTGTTCCAGGCGGCGAAATTCTCGGTCTGGATCCAGGTGAGCCAGGTGGAGGTGAAGCCGCAGGCCGATGCTCCGCTCGACTTGATCTTCTTGGCGGCGTCGAACACTTCCGGCCAGGTTTTCGGCGGGCTTTCGGGGTCGAGCCCAGCCTTCTTGAAGGTGTCCTTATTGTAATAAAGGATCGGCGAGGAGGAGTTGTAGGGGAACGACAGCATCGTCCCGTCAGGCCTGGAATAATAGGAGACGATGCCAGGCAGATACAGCGACTTGTCGAACGTATAGCCGCCCTTCTTCAGCACGTCGGCTGCCGGCATGATCGCGCCTTCGGCGCCCATCATCACACCGCTGCCGGCATCGAAGACCTGGAGGATTGCCGGAGCCTGCTTGGCTCGGAACGCGGCGATACCGGCATTCAGCGCTTCCGGATAGGTGCCCTTGAAGACCGGGACGATCTTATAGTCCTTCTGGCTCTCGTTGAACTCCTTGGCGAGTTGCTCGACGACCTCGTTATTGGCGCCCGACATGGCGTGCCACCATTGCAGCTCGGTTAGCGCAAATGCGTTCGATGTCATGGAAAACGAGGCGGCAATCGCCGCAGCTGACGCGCAGATAAAACGTATGGACATGTTTCCTCCCCAGTGTCCCGACAGGCGCAGACCGCACCCAGCCCCAATTCCGGCGAGGATCCTCCTCGATCCTCATGCCGGATATTCCATTCGAAAACCGCTGTTTGAAACGAATTCCCCGCAGCAAGAACGATTGGCTCCTTCGTCATTTCTTCGCTCCTTTTGGAAAGAAGCAACGACGACTGAATCATCCGATCCATCTATTTATGCTGAGAAATGAGAATATACGACAGTTTTGTGACAGTGCGAGTTGGAAAGTTTTTTACTCGCCATGAGCCTAGCCTCCGGCTGAAACTCCTCAGCGATATCGGGTTAGTCGATAGGCAAAGTTTTCCTTATGCCTGGCATAACCCAAAAAAGCTTCATTCATGATCTGCCGTTCTCCATGATGCGGTGTCGTCAAAAGACGACGGCTTGTCGGGAAGAGATTGTGTAATGAAAAGCGAGCAGACCTTGGAAGACCGAGACATGTCCATCGAGCGGGATCGGCCCGTCATTCGCGATGCCTGCGATGGGGATATGGAGGTCATACGCGACATCTATACGCATCATGTTGTCTACGGACTGGCGACATTCGAGGAGGTGCCGCCGTCGGTCGATGAGCTTCGGTCGCGTCGGGCATCCGTGCTCGTCATGGGGCTGCCCTATCTTGTTGCTGAATTGAATGGCGAGATCGTTGGCTACAGTTACGCGACCGCCTATCGGCCTCGTCCCGCCTACCGTTTCTCGATCGAGGATTCGGTCTATGTGGCGGATGGTCTCGGCGGCCTAGGTGTCGGCAGCGCGCTTCTCCAGGAACTCATTGCCCGCTGCGAGAAGGGAAGATGGCGGCAGATGCTGGCCGTCATCGGCAATAGCGGCAATGCCGGCTCGCTTGCCCTGCATCGCCGCATGGGGTTCCAGCCCATCGGAACATTCAAATCCGCCGGCTTCAAGCTTGGCCGATGGGTCGATACGGTGCTGATGCAACGAGCCTTGGGGGAGGGAGACAGAACGGCGCCGGAGATCTTTTCCGCCATTCGATAAAAACTGACGGTTGCAGACTACCCTTCCTTAACTAGGTCACTTCACTCGATATTGGGACTTTCATGGCATAACCGTTTCAAAGAAGAGGGCGCCATGAAAGAGTTTCCAGTTTCATCGAAAATTATTAAATCCGTCGCTTTCCACCCGGAGGACGGACGTCTTTATATTCGCTTCAAAAATGGCGAAGAGCGCCTGTTTGCCGGCGTTCCGGAAAAGGCCGCTATCGCCATGGTCAAGGCGGCATCGCCCGGCCAGCATTATATCGAGCATATCCGCACCCGCTTTGAGCGCGTCGCCTAACAACCGATGTCAGCCGGACCATGCATGTCGCGGATCAAGCCAGTGCGACCGGAAGGCCGAATGGCCTTCGGCGGATAGATGAGCGGCGAAAGATTGAAACGGTATTTTTCGAACGTCGCGTCAAAAGAACCAGAATACCTTTAGTCCACTAATTTTATAGACAATATTCTAAGCACGGGATTGCCGATGCGTTGCAGGTTTGCGCGCCGGCAGGGCCGGTCAGTTTTGATCGTTTCCAATATCGGGGCTTAGAATATGGGACGTGCAGTCTTTGGAGTTTCGTTAAGAAGCAGCGTCCGCGCGGTTGTTGCTTTGTCTTTCCTTTCGCTCGCCAGTGCCCACGCCTGGTCGGCGTCCGAGGGCGCCAAGCCGGTCGATGGCGGCATCCTCAAGGTTGGCCTTGGGACGGATACAGCCATTATCGATCCGTCGATCACCGGCAGCTCGATTACCGCGGTCATCACTCGCAACATCGTCGACTCGCTGGTCGGCCAGGCCGAGGACAACAACTTTGCGCCCTGGCTGGCAGAACGCTGGGAAATCAATGGCGACAACACGGTCTATACATTCCATCTGCGGCCGGGCGTGACCTTCAGCGATGGCACGCCGCTCGATGCGGCCGCGGTCAAGTATAATTTCGATCGTATCCTCGATCCGAAGACGACCTCGAGCTACGCTAAGTCGTTGCTCGGTCCGGTCGACAAGATTGAGGCGCCGAACGCAAACACCGTCGTGATCAGCTATCGCCAGTCCTTCGCGCCGTTGCTGCAGGGGCTCAGCCTGCCCTATCTCGGGATCCAGTCCTCGGCCTACCTGCAGAAGACGGCCAGCACGACCAATACCGTTGTCGGCTCCGGGGCCTATGTCCTCGATAGTTTCGTGAAGGGCAGCGGCAGCAAGCTGACCCGGCGTGCCGATTATAACTGGGGACCCGGTTATGCCGCCCACAAGGGGCCGGCTCATTTCAATGAGATCGATTTCAAATACCTGCCGGAAGCCTCCGTTCGTCTCGGTGCTCTCGCGAGCGGACAAGTCGACGCTATCGACGCGGTTCCGCCCGCGAATTTCCGCTCCGTGCAAAGCAATGGCAAATTGCAGGTCGTGACGAAGGAGAACCCGGGCGTTACCAGTGCCTTTTTCCTGAATATCTCGAAGGGACCTTTCCAGGACGTCAAGGTTCGTCAGGCGTTCCAGAGCGCGGTAAATGTCGCCGCGGCCGTGAAAGCGGCCTACTTCGGCACGTTGAAGCCGGCCGACAATATCCTCGGGCCTTCGACGCTCTATTACGAACCCCGCCTTGGCGGCAAATGGGGCTTCGATCTCGCGAAGGCGAACCGCTTGCTCGATGAGGCCGGCTGGAGGGAGAAGGATGCGGACGGAACTCGCAAGAAGGACGGCCAGCGCCTGACGCTTCATTATGTCTATGACAGCGCTCAGGTCGGCGACTCCGATATTACGCTCGCGCAGGCGGCGCAATATCAGGTGCGCCAAGCCGGTTTCGATCTCCAGCTCGATCCCGTCGATGCCGGTGGTTTCACCGCCCGTACCAATGCCAATGATTACGATCTGGTCTCGCTCTATTATGTACGTGCCGAACCGGACATTTTGCGTACGGTGTTTCACTCGGCCTATGCCCCGCCAAACGGTGCGAATTATGCTCGCATCAGCAGTCTTGACGAAAAGCTGAGCAAGGCGATCGGCGCAAGCGATGCGGAGCGCAAACGGCTTTATGCCGAGATCCAGACGGAGATCATCGACCAGGCCTATGCGGTGCCGCGTTATGTCGCCGCCTACCAGCTCGGCGCCTCCAAGAAGCTTCTCGGCATTAGCTGGGCCACCAACGCCAAACCGAATTTTTATGATGCCTGGCTCAACCCGTAACCTGATCCATGCCGTCGCAAGGCGGCTGGGTGTGATCGTCGCCGTGTTGTGGGGCGCGGCGACGATCGCCTTCATCGCGGTCAAGCTTATTCCGGGCGATCCGGTCTCGATCCTCTCCGGCGGCGAGAATGTCGTCGATGCGGCCGAGCGGGCAGCTCTGGTCCATCAATATGGGCTGGATCAGCCGCTGGTGGTGCAATATGCCCGCTATATCGGCAATGCGCTGCTCGGCAATTTCGGTCAGAGCTATCAATATCGGCAGTCCGTCGTCGACGTCATAGCGGAGGCCGCCGGTCCGACGCTGCAGCTGGCGGGTAGCGCCATCATCGTCGCGCTCAGCCTGGCGATAACCATCGCCCTGGCGACAGCCGGCCGCAGGCGAGGGCTGGCGGTGACGCTTTCCGGTCTCGAGCTGATCTTGCTGAGCACGCCGGTCTACTGGATCGGCATCGTGCTTTTGTCGCTGTTCAGCTTTCAGCTGCAATGGTTCCCGGTGACCGGCAATGATGGATTTGCTTCCCTCGTGCTGCCGGCAATAGCACTCAGCCTGCCCTTGACCGCGCTTTTGAGCCAGGTCTTGCGGGATGGCCTGGAAGAGGCACTGGCCCAACCCTTCGCGCTGACAGTGCGGGCTCGCGGTGTCGGCGAAACTCTCCTGCGGTTTCGCCACGGCCTTCGCCATGCAGCGCTCGCCGCCTCCACGCTGACCGGTACTTTGTTTGCCACCACCCTCGGCGGCTCCATCCTCACCGAAACGGTGTTCGGCCGATCTGGCATCGGTCAGATCACGCTGCAGGCGATCAAGACCCGCGACATGCCGCTGGTGCTGGGGCTGGTGATGCTGTCGGCCTGCGTCTTCGTCATCATCAACCTGCTGGTCGACGCCCTCTATCTGCTGATCGATCCTCGTCTACGGAGAGTGCCACAATGAGCAGCGCGGAATTGTTCGATGCGGTGCTACGCCGGCGTCAAGATGGCGGTGCCGGCGCCAATCCCTGGCTGGCGCCCGGCCTGCTCGTTCCGCTTGCCATCGTGGTGATTCTTGCCGTCGCCATATGGGAACCACAATGGTTCACCGTTTTCGATCCGGAGGCGGTGGATACGGATGCGATACTGATGCCGCCGGATCTGCGGCATTGGTTCGGGACCGACGAGCTCGGGCGCGACCTGTTTTCCCGTGTCGTGCATGGAACATCGCTGTCGCTTGCGATCGGCATCGGCGCCACGTTGATCGCCACCCTCGGCGGCATTCTACTTGGCACGGCAGCAGCACTTGCGCCGAGGGCGGTCAGCCGCATTCTGGTTCGGCTGATCGACATTCTCCTCGCCTTTCCCGAGATACTGCTGGCGCTACTGGTGATCGCCGTGCTTGGACGCGGGCCTTTGAACACGCTGCTTGCCGTCGGTTTTTCCAGCGTCGCCTCCTATGCGCGGCTGGTCCGTGCGCAGGTGATGCAGGTAAAGCTTTCGGGTTATGTCGAGCACGCCGTCACGCTTGGCGAGCATCCCTGGACGATCGTCACCCGGCATATCGTACCAAACACGATCCGTCCGCTGCTGATCCTGGCAACGATTGGGGTGGGGAGTTCTGTGCTCTCCGCGTCGGCTTTGAGCTTTCTCGGCCTCGGCGTTGTACCGCCGGCGCCGGAGTGGGGCGCATTGCTGGCGAACGGCCGCAATTTCCTCGACATCGCTCCCTGGACCAGCCTGCTGCCGGCGACGGTGGTCGCCATCTCTGTGATCTCGATCACCCTTCTCGGCCGTCGGCTGCAGAACCTCTTGTCGAAGGGGGAAGCCCGTTGAACCTGGATCAATCCATCCTGCGGAGCCATTTCGCCGCTGTTCCTTCAAGTCCCGCGCTGCTGGAGGTGAAAGGGCTCAGTGTAACCTTTCCGACGCCGCGCGGCCGGGTTCAGGCGGTAAGGGACGTTTCCTTCCAAATCGCGGCCGGGGAAATCCTTGCGCTCGTCGGCGAGTCCGGGTCTGGAAAATCGGTGACGGCTCGTGCACTCGTCGGCCTTGCCGGCTCCCGGGCCGAGGTCCGGGCAGAAGCGATGACGCTTGTCGGCCATGATGGACAGGTGCTGGATCTTCTAGGCCTTTCCGAACGGTCGTGGCGTCAGATTCGCGGGCGCGAGGTCGGCTTCGTCCTACAGGACGCCTTGGTCTCCCTTGATCCCTTGCGTACGGTCGGCCGCGAGGTTGCCGAACCGATCCTGGCGCACCGTTTGTTACCTCGATCGCAAGTGGCCGAGCGTGTCGAAGAACTGCTCGGTCGCGCCGGCATCCCCGACCCGAAAGTTCGCGCCGCCCAGTATCCGCACGAGTTGTCCGGCGGGTTGCGGCAAAGAGCGCTGATCGCTTCGGCGCTCGCCGCACAGCCGCGCCTGCTGATCGCCGACGAGCCGACCACGGCGCTGGATGTGACGGTGCAGCGGCAGGTCCTTGCGGTTTTCAAGGAGCTGGCGCGAGCCGGTCATGCCGTTCTCATCATCACGCACGATCTCGCGGTTGCCGCGCAACTCGCCGACCGGGTGGTGGTGATGCAGAATGGTCAATTGGTGGAAACCGGTCCAGCGCGCGAAGTGCTGTCCGCGCCGCTGCACGATTATACGCGCCGCCTGCTCGCGGCTGTGCCAACGGCGGCGACCCGTGGCCGCTGGCTGGGCGCAACCGACGGCGCACCGATCCGCCGCCAAGTCGTGGAGGCAGAAACACCGCTCTTGGAGATCCGCAATGTCTCGGTGAGCTTCAGGCGACCCGACGGCAGCCGGCTCGAGGCGGTCAGGCAGGTTTCGCTCGAGGTTGGCCGGGGCGAGACGCTCGGCATCGTCGGCGAATCCGGTTCCGGGAAGACGACGCTTGGCAAGGCCGCTCTGGGATTGCGGTACGTGGCCAGCGGCGACGTGCTCTTCGAAGGCAAGCCATGGAGCGCGCTTGCCGAAGCTGCGCGACGGCCCCTGCGCAGCCTCATCCAGACCATCAGCCAGGATCCTCTCGGCTCTTTCGATCCGCGCTTTACCGTGGAGCGGATCATCGACCAGCCGCTGCGGCTGCGCGGGAAGCTCGACCGGGCGGCGCGCCGGCGGAGAATGGCGGAATTGATCGAACAGGTCGGCCTTTCGCCGGAGCTTCTTGCGCGCCGGCCGAACACCTTGTCCGGCGGCCAGCGGCAGCGTGTGTCTATCGCCCAGGCGCTTGCGGCCGAACCGAAACTGCTGATCTGCGACGAGCCGGTGTCCGCGCTGGATGTCACGACGCAGGCGCAGGTGCTGGACTTGTTGGTCGATCTTCAGGGGCGGCTGGGATTGTCGATGGTCTTCATTTCGCACGATCTCGGCGTGGTTCAGCATATGAGCCATCGCATCGCCGTGATGAAGGACGGTGTGGTTGTCGAGACCGGACCGGTGGAGCAGCTCTTCGATCAGCCGCAGCATCCCTATACGCGCGACCTGATCGCCTCCGTGCCTTCACTTTCGGCGCCTGGGGAGCGAATATAACCGGCATGTCGACTACAGCATTCGCGATTACCCGTTAAGCTGCGGTCCTCGCGTAAGCTTGTCCGGCTCTCGGATGGACGATGCAATCGGCCAATGCATTCGCTTCGCTCTGCTCCTCCGCATGACGCTGACCCCATCGGCAAAGCGCAAGCAATATGGGTTCCAGACCTAGTCCAAGATCCGTCGCCGTATATTCCACGCGGGCAGGGACCTCGGCAAAAATCTGTCGCCGGACGAGCCCATGCTCTTCCATTTCCCGCAGCTGCTGGATCAGAACCTTCTGCGTGATGTCGGGCATCATGCGCTTCAGCTCGGACAGGCGTTTCGGCTCGTCGAAGACATAATAGAGAATGACCGGTTTCCAGCGGCCGGCGATGACTTTCAGCGCGCGTTCGATGGGCAGTTTCGGCAGTCTTTTCGTCGGGTCCGCCATGGTCACCTCCTGGTGGGTAAGGAACGAAAGGGTGTGTATTTTGGCGCGTAGTTCATAGGTAAAACCTGCCTCACAGCATTTCAACGTGAGGTCTGCCATGAGAGCCGTTCAGTTCAATCGTTTCGGTCCGCCAAATGTCCTTGATGTCATTGAAATACCCGCTCCGGAACTGGCGCCGGGCGAGGTTTTGGTGCGTGTCCATGCGGCCGGGGTCAACTATTTCGAAGTGCTGATGCGGGCCGACCGCTACGCCGTGACGCCCGAGCTGCCGATGATCCCGGGCGTTGAAGTGGCCGGCGTTGTCGAGCGGGTCGGCGCGCGGGCCGATCCGGAGTTGCTCGGTGCTCGCGTCGGCGTTCCCTTGTTCGCGCTCGGGCGCGGCGGCGGTTATGCGGAGTTCATCGCCGTCGACGTCGCGTCTCTGGTCCACCTGCCGGATCACATCGGCTTTGACGACGCCGTAGCGCTGATGGTGCAGGGATTGACGGCACTGCACATGACGCGGCGCAACCCGCCGAAGGGCAAGAGGGTTCTCATCACCGCAGCTGCCGGCGGCGTCGGTTCGTTGCTCTTGCAATTGGCCAAGCGGGAGGGCGCGCGGCAGGTGATCGCGGTGGCAAGCACGAAGGAGAAACGGGATCTCGCCTTGTCGCTCGGCGCCGATCTGGCGATCGACTACGGCGAAGCGAATTGGGCAGATGTCGTCAGAGCGCAGACCGACGATGTCGGCGTGGATATCCTCTACGACACCGTCGGCGGTTCCGTGACGAAAGCGGCATTGGCAGCGCTGGCGCCAGGTGGCGAATTGATCTTCGCCGCACTCGGCCGTTTCGATCTCGACAAGGCCGATATGGATCAATTGCTCTCGCAAAACCAGTCGTTGGCGGGCTTTGCTCTTTTGCCCTTGCTTTCCCCGGAAAGCATCAGGCCCGATCTAGCGGAGCTCTTCAAGCTTGCCGCCAGTCATCAGCTCCGCGTCCTGCACGGCGGTCGATTTTTGCTTCACGAGGCTTGGCGTGCCCATGAAGCGATCGAAAGCCGCACCGTCGGCGGGAAGATCGTGTTGGTTCCCCGAGGACTATGAGTTCTAATGCTTCTCCAGCACCTGATGCTCGTAGAGCTGATCCATGCTCAAAGAGGCGACTGCGGCAAACGGGGTTTGGTTGCGGACGCCGCCGCCGCCGAGGATGACGATTTCGTCGCAGAATGAAATCGTGCTGTGATGATGGCTGATGACGATGGTCGTGCGGCGGCCGGCTCTTGACTTCAAGGTCTCGACGATGGCCGCTTCCGACAATCCATCCACAGCGTTGGTGGCTTCGTCAAGGATCAGGATGTCGGGATCACGGACAAGCGCCCTCGCCAGCGCTATTCGCTGCCGTTGGCCCGCCGATAGGCTTGCTCCCCTGTAGCCGACCACTGTTTCATATCCGTCGGGTAGCTTCTCGATGAACTCGTGCGCCTCGGCGAGCCTGGCTGCGCTTTCCGCCTCGGCGAGTGAAGCGTTTTGTCCATAGGTAATATTTTCCAGGATTGTGCCGTCCACGAGCTCCAGATCCTGGCTGGCAAGCGCAATCCTGCCTCGCCACTGGGCAGGATCGATCCGGCTCAACGGCAATCCGTCAAGGAGAATGTCGCCTTCGTCAGGCTCGACAAATCGGCAGAGAAGATTGACGATCGTCGTCTTTCCGGCGCCTGACCGGCCGATGATTGCTGTCGAGCACCCCTGGCGGATATCGAAGCTGGCGGAGCGCAGCACCACGGCCCGGGAGCTGGAGCCGGGATATTTGAAGGTCACCCGGTCGAACTTGATCTGCTGGCGGAGTTCATGTGCCGGTTGCTGTCCCGCCGGCGGCTTCGGCTTGTCGGAAGAATCCAGTAGCCATCGAACCTCTTCCAGGGAGCCGCTCCACCCCTGTACCTGGCTCCATGCTTGCTGCAAGGCACGCACATGCGGCTGTAGCCTGTAGAGCAGGACCACGAAAGCAACGATGATCGGAAAGCTTATGCCCCAAAGCCATGCGCTCACAACCACCGCCAGGAAGAGTGCCGAATGCAGCACTTCGGTTAGTGGCGGCAAGATGCCCTGACGGGTCTGGAGGACAAATCCCGCCTTGCGCACGGCATTCGACGCCCCGTCGAATACGGCTTTCTCGCGCTCTTCCTGCCCGAATATACGGATGAGTCGTCCGGCATGAACAAGATGAAGCATTCTGGTGGCAAGTTCGTTGTTGAACGACGTGACGTCGCGGCTGGGCAGTTTGAGCCCGGCCGACAGGACTGCATGCGCGATCTGGATGAGGACGAGGCCAACGGCGACGCAGAGCGTCATTTGCCATGACAGAAGCAACAGAAAGGCCAAAAGAATGATGGCGGCCGATGCGTTCACGATGGCCGCAAGCGCTGTCTGTATCGCATCCGATGCTCGCCATGATTCATTGGAAATGATGTTCAGCAGCCGCCCCGGGCTTTCCTTCAGGAAGAATGGATATCCGATCTTCAAAAGCTGGTCGGCAAGCGCGCTTCGGATTGCATGGCCGGCTTTGCCGTAGATGAAGTTGGTGAGTGCGGTATTGGCGAAGGCCAGGACATTCTTCAGGGTGATCAGTGCGAGCACGGCAGCGGCGATGACCAGCAACCTTTGCCGATCATCCAGGCCGGATCCCATCTGCTGGAAGGCGGCGGAGAGACCGCCCATTCCCGACGGATCCTTCTGGCCGCCGATGATGCCGAGCATGGGAATAATCAGGCCGATGCCTGCGCCCTCCAATACCGCGCTACCTAGCCCCAAGAAGACCACGACCGGAAGCAGGCGCGTCTGCTGGCCTAACGCGTGGCGTAATAGCTGCAGGCCGGGCAGGAAGAATTTCAGCATGGCGGATATCACCTCAGCGAACGAGCTGCCTGTTTGATCTGGTTTACTTCCGGCTGCCCCGACCGGCCGGTCACAGTGAGACGCACGAATTCGGCGGCACCCAGCAAATTCATGAATACGATCGGCCAGTGCGATAGCGAGACTTCCGGGTCGAAGCGGGACCCACCCAACAGCTCTTGCCAGGCCGACCGAAGGGTCCAGCAGAAATGACGAAGTAACCACGGAGCCTTGAATATGTGTTTCAGGCAAAGCCCTCCGTTTCCAAGGCTGTAGCTTCGGTGAAGACGCTCGATCGCCTCGCGCGTATCTCGCCCATGATAATGGAAAACAGTCATGTCGGGCACATATTCGATGGGGACGCCGAGTTGGAAGGCGCGGACCAGATAATCGGTATCCTCGGCGGATTGCAGGGCGGCGCCGGCGCCGAACCGCTCATCAAAAAGGCCGACGCGCATGGCGACTTCGCGATGCATGGTCATGTTGCAACCCAGTATGAAGCCGCCGGGATGGACATCCGGGCTGAAAAATGCACGCTCCGGCGATCGCTTGATCGTGAAGGGCAGATCACATGCATTGCCGAGTTCGACGCGACCGCCCCGAATGATATATTGCTCGCCGGTCATATAGTGCTGCTGCAGGTCTTGCAGATAGCGGTCGTCGATCTCGCAGTCATCGTCGATGAAAACCAGGATCTGGCCGCGCGACCGCGCCATGCCCGTATTGCGGGCGGCGGCTAGGCCGCGGCGTGGTTCCGTCAGGGGTATGATCGCCATGCTCGACGTCGTCGTGATATGGGCCAGGCGTTCGGCGGTATTGTCGGTCGAGCCGTTGTCGACAACCACAAGTTCGCTCGCCATCGTGGCATGCGAGAGACAGGCGACCTCGATCGACCGGATGCAGGCTTCGAGTGCTTCGGCGCGGTTGCGGGTGCAGACTATGAAGCTCACCACGGGATCCTGCCCTACGGAAGAGCATGGAACCTTGGCGGCCTCCCGCGTGTGCTCTCGCACTATGTCGGGGCGTCCCCCGGACATGCTATGCGAGACCCTGAAGCGGTGGCACCGCTTTGACAGGCACTGATTGCCTATATCGTGCCAGCGCGTCGAGCTGCGTGCTTGCCTCGCTCCAGACGCGGCTGCACCATGGCGCATAGGCACCGGCGCGAAGGCCGTAGCGTTCTCGGCGCCGGATGAGGTGCCATTTTCCGGTGCGCGTCAGGAATGCGTGCGTCAGCTGTGGTTGCTTCTCGTCAGCGATGAGCTGGTAGAGGAAGTAGAAGAAACACAAAGCACCATCTTCATAGCTTGACGACGATGCCTCGGTCCGAGCCGCGATTTTTTCTTCCATGGAGACAAGACAGTCGGCAACGCGGCGAACCGTGTCGGGCGTTACCATCACACCGATGTCGTGTAGAGCGTCCGGATCATCGATCAAGGATTCCCGCAGAAGATTTTCGGCGGCGATCTTCAGATGGGTACGGCGCATTTGCCGTTTATGCTTGTTCGTGACGCTCTCGTCGTGAATGCGGTATGCGACCTGGCTCTCCTCGATCATGGCGGCCGGAAACTCTCGCGTGATCCGCCGGAACAGATCGAAGTCTTCCGCATGTACATAGCTTGCGTCATACATCAGCATGCCTTGCGGGATGACATTGCGATTGTACATCACGGTCGAGTGCATGAAGACGGTGTAGAACATCGACAGTACATGCCAGTCCGCTGAAAGATGGATCGGGTTTTGCGTGCCGCGCACGACACGATTGCCGATGAGCCGGTCGATGCCCGTGCCACTGATCGCAAGCTCGGGCCGCTGCGTGAACAAGGAAACCTGTCGCGAGAGGCGCGTCGAATAGGAAATATCGTCGGCGTCCATTCTGGCGACAAGATCGCCTTTCGCCAGAGTCATGCCTTCGTTCAAGGTTGCGATAAGACCACGGTTCTCCCGCGAGACGATGCGGACCCGATCATCGGCCTTTTGGTAGCGTTGCAGGATATTCAGCGATCGATCGGTGGAGCCGTCGTCGATTGCGATGACGTCGAGGCGCTCGTGATCCTGGCGCAGGATGCTTTCGATCGCCGCGGCAAGATAAAGTTCACCGTTGTAGACGGGCAGCACGACGGAAACCAGTGGAACAGACATTATTCAGCTCGCATGCTTATTGGAGATCGGAGGTCTGGGCTGCCCGCAGCTGCGGAGGAGGGAGCAAGGGCATGATCTTTCGAGGCTACGTAAGGGAAATAGCGCTTGAGACTATTGAGCGGCTTTTCAAAGAACACCCAAGAAACCGAGGCGAGTATCAAGGTGGCCGCACTGCCGATGACGAAGCGAGCGGGGCTTTGTTCCGAGACATTCATCGGGATCCAGGGCTGAGCCTTGACGATCAAGGACAGGACGATCGGATGGAAAAGGTAGATGCCGTAACTGATGCGTCCGATAGTCATTATAGGCGGGAGTTCGAGCAGCCGGCCAATAGGGCCTCCAAGGCCGGACGAACAGCATCCGACCAGCATGACCAGCGGTACGAGCGGAAAAACTTCGCTGCCGATCCAGACCGTCCAGTCGAGCAGCGGTGTCGTGGGTTCTGATCTCAGCCATAGCGCGATGACAGCTGCGGCCGTAAGCGGCATCCAGCTCAGCCGCATCCATTGCGGCCAGGCATCGGTCCTGCCGCGATAAGCCGCGAGCAGCGCGCCCGCCGCCAGCGCGTCCATCGACGCCGAGGGAAGCAGATCGCGCATGAGCGAAGGGGTTCCTGTCAGCGGCCAACAGAGGCGGTAAGCGATTGAGCACGCAATGACGGCAACGCAGATCCGTTCGATCATCTGACGTGGCGCCAGCAGCATCACCAGTGGCCAGACAATATAGAATTGCTCCTCGATGCTGAGGCTCCAGGTATGGCACAGGATCCAGGGCGTCCATTGATCGCGAATGGCATACCAGTAGTTCGATAGATAAAGCGCGTGCCATTTCAGGCTGCCGCGAGCGCCCTCAAGGTTGACGAACCAAACGAAGCCAAGCATCGCGAAATAGGGAGGAAATATACGCAGCGCGCGGCGGATGTAGAATGATTTCAGCGCGGTGGCCGGCTCATATTGAATGGCGGAGCGCGCGTCCAGCAACAGTCGTGTGATCAGGAATCCACTGATCACAAAGAAGAGACGGACACCGAGATGCCCCCAAAAATTTCCGTCGGCCGCAACGAAATGCGCGTATAGCACCATCGTGACGGCAAGCGTTCTCAACCCGTCCAATTGGCGGTCGCGTGTATTCGACATAGACACCCCCGGCTCTCAGCCTTTGTCGGACACTCTCCTTGACGGCGCCAACTCCCCACCACTGTTCTTGTCGTTTGCGTCTTACTCTTCTTTTGAAGCCGCTTGCGGACCCATGAGGCGCTAAACAACCTCTAGAGCGTTTATGAGCGAATCCGGCCAAACTGTGACAACTTCAAGCGAATTAGCCGGTGTGTAATCACGTGTTTGAAACATACGAGTGTCTTGGTGGCATTCGCAGATATTTTCACCCTGCGGCGTTCCGAATATCCTGCGTTTGCCGCCCATATCCACCGCCTCAAGCGCGACAGTGGAATGGAGTGAGACCACCATAATGCTGGTCTGAATTCTCCTGGGTCAACCCGACACCATGATTTTCAACCTCTGCGGCATCGCGCCAGAAACACACTGCGGCCTGGTGCTTGCCGATAGTGCGTTTCGTTGCCTTTCCGCCTTTTCTCCGTTGCCAGTGGACGGCGAGGTGGAACCCGCGTGGGCCGTCTTGTTTTTTCAATCGCTTTTAGATTGATAAACGCCGGGCTGCGCTATCTACATGGTCCAGCTTTGCCCCAGGGAGGAAATGACGTGGTTGATGAAAAACAGCTTATCTCCAAGATCACTTGGAGACTGATGCCTTTTCTAGGCATTCTTTATCTTATCGCCTATATCGATCGCCAGAATGTCAGCTACGCGAAACTGGAAATGGTTGGCGCTCTGGGCATGAGCGAATATGCCTACGGCCTCGGTGCGTCGTTGTTTTTTATCGGCTATTTCCTGTTTGAGGTCCCGAGCAACCTGCTCCTCGACAGGTTCGGTGCAAGCAAGTGGTTCGCGCGCATTCTGGTGTCCTGGGGCATTGTCACGGTCGCGTTGGCCTATACCCAGAACCCGACCATGTTCTACATCCTGCGCTTCCTGCTCGGCGCCTGCGAGGCGGGGTTCTTTCCGGGCGTCCTCTATCTCCTGACGCTTTGGTATCCCTCGGCCTATCGCGGCACCATGGTCGGGCTGTTCATGATCTTCAGCGCCTTGGCCAACGCGATCGGAGCACCCATCGGTGGCCTTCTGCTTGATATGGACGGCCTCTATGGTCATGCCGGATGGCAGTGGGTCTTCATCGTCACCGGTATTCCAGCCATCATCGCCGGCTTCGTGACCTTCTTCTATCTGTCCGACCTGCCGGAAAAGGCAGGCTTTCTCAGCACTGACGAAAAGAAGTGGCTCAAGGATCGGCTTGCCGCTGAAAATGCAGGCATGGAGCAGCATGCATCGGACGGCTTCAAGGCCCTGATCAATCCGCGTGTTCTGCTGATGGCGATTTGCTATGTCGGCTTCCCGCTCGCCGCCTACGGCCTCAGCTACTGGCTGCCGACCATCGTCAAGGGCTTCGGGGTCAGCAACACCACCAACGGGTTCCTGAACATCATTCCCTGGCTGCTCGTCGCGATCGCTCTTTATGTTGTCCCGTCGATGGCGGACAAGGCTGCCTCCAAGACGCCCTATATTGTTGTTTCCGCATTGACGGGCGCTGTGTGCCTGGTGCTGTCGGCGGTCATTCCCAATCATACGCTGCAGTTCGCATTCCTCTGCATTGCCGCAGCCGGCATCTTTGCCGGGCAGCCGGTTTTCTGGAGCCTGCCGTCGCGGTTCCTGCAAGGGGCTGGTGCTGCCGCTGGTCTGGCAGCCATCAACTCCATCGGCAATCTCGGAGGTTTCGTCGCGCAGAACGTCGTGCCTTGGATCAAGGACACCACCGGAAGCACGATCGCACCGATGTTCTTCCTCGCCGCCTGCCTGACGATAGCTGCCGTGCTGGTTCTGTTTGTCGGGCGCGTGGTGGCTCGCGCGTCGACATCGCGCGACCTGAAAGGCGCAGGTCCGTCACGGGTCTGATCGGTCGAAAAAGGCCCGCCTTCCAATCTGGAAGGCGGGCCTTCTAACCTGATAGTTTCGAACCGATGGAAGCGCCTCAGCCGAGGGGCGGTCGGGGTATGCCGAGATGGTCGCGCAGGGTCGTGCCTTCATACTCGGTGCGGAAGAGGCCCTTTTCCTGCAGGATCGGCACCACTTCGCGGGTGAAATCCTCAAGCCCGCCGGGGAAGAAGGGCGGCATGACGTTGAAGCCGTCGGCGGCGCGGTTCTCGAACCATTGCTGCATGCGCTCGGCAATTTCGATTGGCGTGCCGAGAACGATGTGATGGCCGCGGCCTGCGGCGACGCGCAAGGCAAGTTCGCGGATCGTCAGTTTCTCGCGGCGTGCGAGCTCGGTAAGCAGCTCGGCGCGGCTGCGCAACTGGTCAGAAATCGGCAGGTCCGGCAGTGGGCCGTCGAGATCATAGTCGGTGAGGCTATGGCCGATACGCTCTTCAAGAAGCGGCATGGCGCTCTTGATATCCGTCCAGCGATTGAGGACATCGAGCTTCTCGCGCGCTTCCGCCGTCGTCTTGCCGATCACCGGCAGGAATCCCGGCATGACCGCCACGCTATCGGGATCGCGTCCGAAGCCGGCAACCCGGCCCTTGAGGCTCTTGTAGAAGGCCTGCGCCTCGTCGAGGCTCTGTTGTGCGGTAAAGACGATGTCGGCGGTGCGGGCGGCGAGATCCTGGCCCGGACCGGAAGAACCGGCCTGGATCAGGACCGGTTGTCCCTGCGGGGAACGCGGAATGTTGAGCGGTCCCTTGACCGTATAGTACTTACCCTTGTGATCGAGCACATGCACCTTGGACGGATCGGCATAGACGCCGTTCTCCTTGTCCTTGCGGAAGGCGTCGTCGTCCCAGCTATCCCAGAGCCCGCGTACCACGTCGACGAATTCCTCGGCGACGGCATAGCGTTCGTCGTGTTCCGGATGGCTCTTGGAGAAATTGGCTGCTGTGCGCGCATAAGACGTCGTGACGATGTTCCAGGCGGCGCGGCCGTGGCTCAGATGATCGATCGAGGCGAAGGCGCGGGCGAGATGATAGGGCTCACCGTAGGTGGTCGACGCCGTGGCGGCGAGGCCGATCTTGTCGGTGACCATGGCGAGCGAGGCAAGCAGCGTCAGCGGCTCAAAGCGCGCGATCATCGAAGGATGCGCGTCGACGCCGCTCGTCAGTCCGTCGGCCAGGAAGAGCATGTCGAACTTCGCCGCTTCCGCCATTAGCGCCACGCGGCGCAGCAGGTCGAAGTTCTCGCTGCCGGCCTCGGCATCGGGATGGCGCCAGCCGGAAACGTGATGGCCAGCTCCTTGCAGGAAAAGGCCGAGATGGATCTTGCGGGTCTTGCTCATGGTTTCATGCCTTGGAATTACGGAAAAGGGTCAGGTCAGCCGCTGGCCGAGCACATCGAGGAACCGATAAAGATCATCCTCGCTCAGCATCGTCCTTGCAAGCTCCGGAACGGCTGATACGGCCGGATGGTTGCCGGTCGCGTCGCGGAATTTGTCCGTGGGATCGGTGACGCCCGGCAGGCCCTTGAACTCACGGGTCAGTCGCTCGCCAGTGGTGAGCGTGATGTCGGCAATCACGAAGCGCGTCTTCGGATCGCTGGACAGGCGAGGGGCGGTTTCGTCATGGCGGCGGCGAACCCGGCGGGCGAGCGCCATCAGGTCCTCGCGCACCGGCGTCTCGCCGAAATGGTCGATCCGGAGCGCTCCGTCGATGAGGGCGGTCGCAAAGACATATTCGGCACTGAAACGCGCATCGATGCCGGTCGCCGGGTTCGTCACCACCAGTGCGGCATCGCCGCCCGGTGGGAAGGTGATGGTGACGGTGTCGATCGCCTCCGCGCGCAAGCCTTCCTGATGCAGCTGAATGCCGATCACACCGACGGGATGGCTTGCCGTGCAGCAGGGAAAGGCCTTCAGCGTCAGGCCGGGCGAGACGATCTGCCACGGTGAGCCCCAGTTCTCCACCGTGGCCTGCGGACGCTCTTCGCCAAAGGCGAAGGCGGAGAAGAAGCCGATGGGGTTGTCGAGGAAATCTCGCGCACCACCAAAGCCGGCTTTGGCGAGTTTCGCGGAGAGCAGGCCGGAGCGCGCGGCCATCCCGGCGTGATAGGGTTTGGCATCATAGCCGAACTGCAGGCGCAATCCGCTCGAATGGGTGGCGGCAAGCCCGAGCGCCACGGCGGTTTCCTCGACAGAGTAGCCAAGTACATGGGCGACAGCCGCCGCGGCACCGATCGTGCCAAGCGTCGCCGTCGCATGGAAGCCGTTCTCGTAATGCTTGGTGCCGAGCGAGAGCCCGAGGCGGGCCATGGCCTCGAGCCCGACCACGTAACCCGCAATCAATTGCTCGGCGGAAATCCGGGTTTCGGAGGCGAGCGCCAGAAGTGCGGGCACGATCACCGTCGTCGGATGACCGCGTACGCTGGAGTGCACGTCATCATAATCGAGCACATGCCCGGCATGGGCGTTGATCAGCGCGGCTGTCAGGGCATCGGTCCGACGCTCTTGCCCGATAATCACGGCATTGCCATTGCCGGGCGATAGCTGGTCGAGCAGGATCAGCGTCGTGCGATCGAGCGCGCCACCGAAGGTGCAGGCCAGCCAATCGATGATTGCGGTGCGGGCGGCCTGAACGGCGGCTTTATGCTTCAGAGGCTCGGACGAGACGATAGCCTCGGCAAAGGCGGTGGTGAGCGGAAAGACCTTGTCCATAATCGATCCCTTCAGATCCCTTCGCCGTCTTCCAGAGCGCCACGCCCGCCAGCCAGCCCGTTGACGAAACGGCGGATGCGCGGGTTTGCGGACTTCTGGAAGATGTCCTCGGGTGAGCCCTTGTCAACGATGAGGCCGTTTTCGGTGAAGACGACGACGTCGCTGATTTCCTCGGCAAAGCGCATTTCATGCGTGACGAGGATACTGGTCATGCCCTCCTTCACGAGGTCACGAATGACGGCGAGCACTTCGCCGACTGTTTCCGGATCGAGAGCGGAGGTGACCTCGTCAAACAAAACGAGATCCGGTTTCATGGCGAGCGCGCGAGCGATCGCCACGCGCTGCTGCTGGCCGCCGGAAAGCTGCCCTGGATACATCTGCGCCTTCTCGGAAAGCCGCACACGCGCCAGAAGATCTTTTGCGTGACGTTCGGCCACGGCCCGATCGACGCCGAGGATACGGATCGGGGCGAGGGTGATGTTGTCTATGACCGTCAGATGCGGGAACAGATTATACTGCTGGAAGACGATGCCGATCTTCTGGCGTAGCTTGATCCTGTCCGTTTCGCTGGTCATCTGGTCGACGCGTGCGCCATTGACGGTGATGCGGCCGGATTGCGGTGTTACCAGCGCGTTGATGCAGCGCAGGATCGTCGATTTGCCGGAGCCGGAAGGGCCGATGATCGAGACGGTTTCGCCCCGCGCCACCTGCAGATCGATCCCCTTCAGCACCTCGGTGGGTCCGAAGGACAGGTGCACGTCCGCCAGTTCGACGATCGGGTTGGTCGCGGCTTGGCTCATGCCCAGCTCCTCATACTTTCAGGCGACGCTCGAGGCGGCGCGTCAGGCTGGAAATAGGATAGCAAAGAACGAAGAACGCCGTCATCACCACGATATAGGCAAGCACGGTGAAATCCAGCCGGCGAACGGCGGTGCTCGCATCCGTGGCGGCGTGCAGAAGTTCATGCACGCCGACGAGCGAGGCGAGCGCTGTCCCCATGGTGATGGAGGCGAAGAGGTTCATCCAGGGCGGCAGCGAGCGGCGGGCGCATTGCGGCAGGATGATCCAGCGCAGCGCCTGCAGCCTGGAAAAACCAAGCCCCTTGGCCGCTTCCCATTGCGTCGTCGCGATCGATTGAATGGCGCCGCGCGTGATCTCGGCGACATAGGCACTGGCCGGAATGGCAAGCCCGATCACTGCCTTTAGCCAATCGGGGAAGGGCAGGTAGTGGCCGGCCACCACGATCTCGAACGGAAAGATGTAGGTCGTGGCGAAGATCAGCACGAGATGCGGCGCGTTGCGGAAAACCTGCACATAGAAGACAACCGGGTAGCGGACGATCTTTAACGGCGCGAGTTCAAGAATGCCGAGGATCACGCCCAGCACCGTGCCGCCCGTCATGGCAAGCAGGCTGATCAGGATATTCATGAGAAAGCCGCTGCCGAGATAAGGCAGCCACTCGATAAGGGTCGATAGCAGCGAGAGATCGGCAAGCAACCAGATCGCGGCCACGGCGATCAGAGCGCCGAACAGCCATGGCAGCCGGCTGTGCGCCGACGCGGAGAGGATCTTGGTGTTGGTCATGATCCCACCCCGAATCCCGGCACGGCCAGGCGCTTTTCGACCCAGTGGCCGATCCGGGCGACCGCCAGGTTGATGGCGCTGAAGAACAGCAGGATGACGATCATCAGCTCGACGACGTTGTCGCGCTGTGTCCAGACCATGATTGAGGCATAGGTAATCTCGCTCACCGCGATCGCATTGCCGACGGTGGTGAGCTTCACCAGATTGATCAGATTGTTGACGAGGGCCGGCAGAGAGGCACGGATCGCGAGCGGAGCCTCCACAAACCTCAGGATCTCCAGGCGGCTGAAGCCGATGGCGCGCGCCGCTTCCACCGTCTGCTCCGGCACGGCTTCGATGCCGGCGCGAATGGCGTCGGCATGCAGGGCCGCCACATGCAGACCGACGACGGCCACGACCCAGAAGAAGGGCGAGAGCGGATTGTTCTGCGCTCCGCCGAGGACATTGGAGACGAGTGTGTTCAGCACCAGGAAGCTGAACATCAGCTGCACCAGCGTCGGCGTATTGCGGGTGATTTCGATGAAGGCTCTGACGGGCACGGATACCAGCTTGCGGCTCGATGTCAGCATGGCCGCGAAGAGGAGGCCAAAAGCGAGACTGACCGGAATGAGGAGCGCAATGAGATAAAGCGTGGTGATAAAACCACCACGCCAGATCTGTGCCTCATAACCGCTGGCGAGGAACTCGTAATGGAGCCCGATCTTGCCCGTCCAGTCTATGAAGGCCTGAAGGAGGGAGTTCCCCATGGCGAGCCTTGCTTCAAGCGACGGGAAACGTCACTTGCCTTCGCTCTCGAGCTTCTTGTGCTCTTCCTCGAGATAGGAGGTGTTGAGCAGCCGGTTAGCCTTCGCATATTCAAGCAGCTTGCCGTTGGCATGCAGCTCGCGGATGACCTTGTCGAGCGCGTCGCGCGTATCGGTCTCGCCCTTGCGCAGCCAGATCACCGAATCCGATGGGATGAGTTCGGTCGGGAAGAGGATCGTGTAGTCCTTCCATTCTTCCGGGCGATCCTGGAGGAGAAGGCCAACGGTCGCGCCGACATGCACGGCGGCGACGCAATTGCCACCCTGCAATGCCAACAGCGATTCCGGCTGGCTGGGCAGGGCCTTCACTTCGGCGCCATATTGCTCGATGAGCGGCTGCGTGTAGTTCGAGCCCTGCGAAACGCAGACGGCCTTGCCTTTCAGATCGCTCCAGTCTTTCAGGCCGCTGTCCTTGCGGCCGACAGCGGCGCCGCCGCTGCGGTCATAGGGGGTCGGAACGTAGTCGAGGATCTTGGCGCGCTCTTCGGTGTACTGCATGTTGGCGATCAGGATATCCACCTTGCCCTGCTGCAGGAACTGCACGCGGTTTGGCGGCGTCACCGTTACCGTTTCCAACTTGACGCCGAGCTTCTCAGCCAACGCCTTGGCGATATCAATATTATAGCCCTTCTGCTCCTGGCCGGCCGGATCGATATAACCGAATGGTGCGCCGGACAGGATGACGCCAACCGTCAGCGAGCCGCGTCCCTTGATGCGATCGAGCGTGGCATCGGCGTGAGCTATCGTGCTGAAAAGCGCACCGACGGAGAGGGCGGCAGCAAAAAAGGCTGTCGAAGTTCGCTTGGCAAAATTCATGGGTTTAAAACTCCTTGTCGGCGCGGAAACTAGAGAGGGTGGCCGAAGCGGGCGAGGAATCACATGCTATTTCCTGAGGCTTCATAGAACGAATTACCCACATAATATATGTGTTTTAATACAATCACTCTCTCGTTGGAACTTGTTGCGGGCTTAACCGATGCGCTTGCATTCCTGTTGCTGGTGAGGACGTTGCGATGCCTCCAATCGGGCATGCTACGCAAGAGTGGTTCGGCCTTCGATGCTTCTCATGCTTTCCGACGAAATCAGGAAGATCGTACAAATCGCGATGCCGGAATCTGTCTAAGATTCACATTTATTTTCATGCTGATAAGATCGTTTCCTCAACGCTTGCTGGGGCGGATGGAGCTGCGCAGGTTGATGAGACGGTCGAGGGACTGCAGCGTCGTTTCCTGGGCGGCGGTCGCGAGCGCCAGCATCATCGATTCAAGGCAGACGAGGGTCGGGCCGTGCAGCGCGACATGTTCGACCTTGGCGCGGGGAATGATGATCGATGCATCGGCGTGCTTGCGTAGCACGGTATCTTCCTGTCCGAGCAGCATGACGATCGGGATGCCGAGGCGTTGGGCCTCGGTGATCGTCGTCATGCCTTCGCGATGCGCCCGGCCGTAGGCCATCATAATCAGCGCATCGCCTTCTTCCATGGTCAGAAGCTGTTCGGCGAGTGCGATCCCAGTCAGGTTGAGCGCATAAGAGGGGTAGCCGTTGCGGGAAAAGAGACGGGCGGCATAGGTCGCGAGCACGCCAGAGGCACCGATGCCGAAAACGCCGATGCGCTTTGTCCCGAGAATGACTGCGATGGCATCCGCCATGCCTTGGCGATTGGACGGAGAGGACAGGGCCTCCATGGCATTGCGGTGATCGTTGATGACGAAATCGATGGCGGAATCGACATTGCTGTTGAGCTCCTGCGTTGTCGTCGCCATCTTTTCGGAAGGCGAATCTGTTTCGCCGATATGGGCCTCCAGCGTGTCCTTGAGATCGAGCAGCCCTTCGAAACCCAGCGCCTGGATCGCGCGGATGACTGTTGCGTCGGAGGTGCCGGTTTCGTTGGCGATTTCGAGCGCGGATTTGCCGAGGATGGCGTGGCGATGCTGGTCGATAAAATCCGCGACGCTGAGCAGGCTCGGCGACAGGGAGGCGCGGCGGTTCTTCAGTCTTTCGCCGAAGCGGTCGATCCGGCGGGTCTTCTTCTGGTGTCTGGCGGCGGCGTCCATGGCCGAGGGATACCTTCATTGCATAGTCATGTTAAGGAAGGCACATTGTCCTATTCTGGCTGATTTTGAAAGTCTTGGGCGCGTCACTGTTGCTGCTGCTTCAAGCCGGGACGCCCGGCAACATGCGACTGCACCATCGAGACCATCAGATTGAGCGCCGCATAGGAATTGGAGATCGCCTCCTCGCGCGGCAGCAGGATATAGCGTCCTTCGCGGCAGGCGGCGAGGAACTGGCAATAGTCCGGGAGCACCTTGTTCATCGCCGCGATCTCCTCGGCCGGCGTGCCACCGGTGTCGGAACGATAGGTGTCGAAGATGAAATCGGCGTCGAGGTCCTGCAGCCGCTCGGCGCTGACCTCGATCCGCCCGCCGTCGGGGATCTTTTCGATAATATCAGGAAAGCGGAAACCGGCATCGCGCAACACGCGGCCAAGCGCGCGATAGGTATGGTAGATGCTGATCTTGCCGTTCTGCGCCTGCAGCACCGAGACGGTGATCTTGGATGGATCCACGACCTGTTTCAGCTCGTCGATCTGTGCCCGGTAACGCCGGTCGAGAATAGCGAGCCGATCCTGCGTGCCGGTGAGATCGGCGAGGCGCTCGTAGATATGCGGTGCGCTGCCGACGGTATTGTCGATGACGACGGTCGGCGCGATTTTCTCCAACTGTTCGACCGGTGTCGTGCGGCCAGGTTCGGTGATGATGAGATCGGGCTTTGCCGCGACCACGGCTTCGAGATCGACGGTGACGGCGCCGACATAGCGCATACCGGAATTGTCGAAATCGATGCCGGTCAGGATCGGGCCGGAGCGTAGATAGGCCTTGCCATCGGTGCCGGTGCGGCCGTGACTTGCGACCGGGCGCACGCCAAGCTCGATCAGCGGGATGGTGATGTCGAGATCATGCATGGAGACGATGCGCAGCGGATGCGCCGGCACCTCAACCTTTCGGTCGAAATCATCGATAAACATGCGCTTTTCGATATCCTGCGCGAGCAGCGGCCCTGCGGTGGCGGCGAGCAAGAGAAGAGCGGCGGTAAAGCGTCTAGGCATGACAATCCTCAAAGAAGGTCGCGGCGCTTCCAGAGCAGAAGCAGAAGAACGGGAACGCCGACGATCGCAAGCACGATGCCGGCGGGAAGCTGGAGCGGCGCGAAGGCAAGGCGGCCGATGCTGTCGGCAATCAGGACCAGGGCTGCGCCGAAGAGTGCGCTGCCGGCCAGAAGCGCTGTCTGGCTGCCGCCACGGATCGCCAGCCGTGCCATATGCGGAGCGATGAGGCCCACGAAGCCGAGGCTGCCGACGCAGGACACACAGGCCGCGGTCAGAAGAACGGGTGCGACGAAGCGCTGGATCGAAAGCCGGCGCAGCGACACACCGAGCCCGATCGCTAGGGGATCGCCGAGCACGGCGGCGTCAGCGGCGGCTGCGGTCAGAAACAGGATCGCCGCGCCAAGACCGGCGCAGACAAGCGCGATAGGCACGACATCCCAGGAAACGGCGTTGAGGCTGCCGGCAAGCCAGACCATGGCCGTCTGCACGTCGCGAATATCAGAGGTGGTTAGGATCACGGAAAGGGCTGCCGACATCAGCCAGGAAAATCCGATACCGATCAGCACGAAGCGCATGCGTGTCAGGTCACGCGCGAGCGAAACCACGAGAAGCGCACTGAGAAATCCGCCAGCCATGCCGAAAAGGGGGCGGAGGTAAAGCCCGGCCGACGGCATGAACAGGATCAATGTGATTACGGAGAGGCTGGCGCCTTCCTTGACGCCAAGCAGGCCGGGATCCGCTAGGCCGTTACGTGTCAGGGATTGCAGGGCGGCCCCTGAAAGCCCGAGCATCGCGCCCGCAAGCACCGCCATGATGATGCGCGGCAGTCGGAAATCGCGAATGATCTGATGGCCCTCGCCGGTTGCCTGGGCTGGATCGAAGAGCACCGTCAGGAGCTCGCGAAAGCCGGCCTCATGGCTACCGAGCGGAGCCGTGGCTAGGGCCGTTGCAACGACGAAAAGGCTAAGCAAGGCAAGCACGATGCAACTGCGCATATGGACGCGACGCGACATCGGCCCGAGCGTGACGAGATGATAGCCGTTCTGCTGTGCGACGCTCATCGGAAATATCTCGACGCGGCAATAATGAAGACCGGTGCGCCGATGATGGCGGTCATGATGCCGGTTGCCAGTTCATGCGGGCTCATGAGCATGCGCGCGGCGATATCGGCGGCCAGCAGCAGAGCCGCCCCACCGAGCGCCGCAAGCGGCAGTGCGAACCGGATATCGCCGCCGGAAAGCTGCCGGGCCGCGTTGGGAACCATAAGGCCGATGAAGCTGATCGGGCCGGCGACGGAGACGGAAGCGCCGCAGAGAAGCGCCATGGCGGCAAGCCCGATCAGTCGGGTGCTCCTGACTGGCACGCCGAGCCCGGTCGCTGCGGCATCGCCAAGCGCCAATGCATTCAGGCGCGGTGCGATCATGAAGGCGAACAGCATACCAATGAAGATGGGCGCAAGTGCTGCTCCGATCAGATCATAGCCGATCCCGGCGAGATCGCCGGCAAGCCAGAGCCGCATTTCCTGCAATGTTTCTTCATCGAGGATGAGGATTGCCGAGGTGAGGGAGGAGGCAAGCGCTGACAGCGCGATGCCGCAGAAGGTGACCTTCAGCATGGTCATTCCGGCGCGGCCGGCTGAGGCGAGCGCAATGACGGCGGCAAAGAGCAGGCCGGCCCCGATGGCGGCCACCAGCGGACGGGCGAGGCCGCCAGCCAGAAACGGTAGGCTACTCGTCAGCACGACGGCAAGGCTTGCCCCGGCATTGAGCCCGAGAATATGCGGCTCTCCCAGCGGATTGCGCAGCAGCGATTGCAAGAGGAGACCGGCAACACCGAGCGCCGCGCCGACAAGAAGGGCGGCGGCAAGCCGGGCGAGCCGCAGCTTCACCAGGATCTGATGTTCGAAGTTATGGCTGTCGAAGGCAAAGACGGCTTTGAGCAGCGTTGCCAGCGCGACCGGCCGCGCACCGATGCCGGCATGGATCGAGGCCAGCACGAGAATGATTGCCGCCAGCGCCATGAGAACGAGAACGCTGCGCATTGGGCGGGCTCGACGTGGCGTGACACTGCCTGAAGCCAGGATCGCGCTCATCGTTCCCTCTTGGCTCCCTTGCTCGAGGGAAGGAAAAGCGGCAAACCGGTTTCCGGATGCGCCAGACGAACCACCTCGGTGTTGAAGACGTCGCGGATGAGGGTGGCGCTGCATTCGCCGGGGTGTTCGGCAATGCCGGCAATCGCGCCGTCCTTCAGGAAGATCAGGCGGTCGGCATATTGAAGCGCGAAATTGAGGTCGTGCAGCACGGCAACGATGGTACGCCCATGCTCGCGGGTGAGGTGCCGCAGCAGGTCGAGGACTTCCACCTGGTAATGCAGGTCGAGGAAGGTGGTCGGTTCGTCGAGCAGGATGACGGGTGTTTCCTGCGCCAGCGCCATGGCGATCCAGCAGCGCTGGCGCTGACCACCGGAAAGGTTGTCCACCGGCCGGCCGGCGAATTCGAGCGTGTCAGTCACCGTCAGCGCATGTTGAACGGCCTCTTCGTCGGCTTCCGTCCATTGCCGCAGGAAACCTTGATGCGGATAGCGCCCGCGGGAGACGAGATCGTAGACGGTCAATCCTTCCGGCAGCAGCGGGCTTTGCGGCAGAAGACCAAGTCTGCGTGCTACCTCGCGCGTCGGCATCGCATGCAGTGCCTTGCCGTCGAGGTTGATCGTTCCACCCATTGGCTTCAGGAGCCGCGCCATGACCGACAGCAGCGTCGACTTGCCGGAGCCGTTTGGCCCGACCAGCATAGTCATCGTGGCTTCCGGAATGGAAAGCGAAATGCCGTTGAGGATCAGCTGCTTGCCGTAGCCGGCGGAGACGTCTTCGACGGATAGCAGGGTTCTTGCTGCTCCGTCCGATCGCTCCGAAATCTCTTTCTGTCCTTCTCGCATGCACTCTTTCAGCCCTGTTTCCGTTCGAGGGAAAGTATTCCTGAGTGTAGTAGTCAAATTTTTTGCATTGTAAATTCCGCGGATTCTTGGCGACAGCGGGCGGAGGCCCGGTTGGGAAGCCGGTCCGGACTGATGGTGGAAGATAAGAGAATTTCCGTATCTAACTGAAAAGGCGGGAATTTCCGGATGATCTACTTGAGCAGGTGGATGTGTTTCGCTCATTCGTGCCTGACGGCGCCGCGTCCGGCTAGAACAATTTAACGAATTAAAAATTGACTACTACATTCAAGAAAAGAATAAGCCGCCAAACCCACGGTCACGCGGGTCTTCACATCAGGCGTTGGAATTGGACGATATCCGCAAGGATATGGGGGCAGAATGAAGCAGGGGCAGACGGCGGTTACGGGCGCAAAGATCCATCACGTGCGAACGGCCTTCTTGATATTGAGTGCATGCGCGGCCTATCCCGTGATGGCGCAGGACGCCGTCGTGCAGCCCAAAAAATCGGAGGCTGTCGCGGCCCAGAAGAGTGACAGGGCTGAGGGGGACACGGTTCTGCAGCCGATTACCGTCAAGAGCGGTGGCCAGGATGGTGCTACCAAGGGGTATCAGCCTGTGTCGACAGTCACCGCGACGCGCGCCGACACGCCGCTGATCGATATTCCGCAGGCCGTCAATGTCGTCAGCCAGGATGTGCTGAAAGACCAGAAGGCGCAGTCGCTTGACGACGCGCTGTCCAATATCAGCGGTATCACCCAGTCGAACACGCTCGGCGGCACGCAGGATTCCGTCATCCGCCGCGGCTTCGGCGACAATCGTGACGGTTCCATCCTGACCAACGGCCTGAAGACGGCGCTGCCGAGAAGCTTCAACGCCACCACCGATCGTGTCGAAGTGCTGAAGGGTCCGTCCTCGACGCTCTATGGCATTCTCGATCCGGGCGGCATGATCAACGTCGTCACCAAGAAGCCGCAGCAGACCTTCAGCGGCGAGATCTACGGGACAGCTTCCAGCTTCGGCGGCGGCTCGACTGGCCTCGACTTCACCGGGCCGATCGAGGGCACGGATTTCGCCTATCGCCTGATCGGCGAATATAAGAATGTCGATTACTGGCGCAATTTCGGCAAGACGAAGGACTGGATCATCGCGCCGTCGCTGTCCTGGTATGGTGAGGACACCGAGGTCACCGTCTCCTATACACATGAGGACTACAGCGTTCCCTTCGATCGCGGCACGATCTTCGATCTCAATACCGGCCATGCTGTCAATGTCGATCCGAAGATCCGCTTCGACGAGCCCTACAATATCTCCAAGGGCAGTTCGGACATGGCGACGATCAACGTCAAGCACGAGTTGAATGAAAACTGGAAGCTGAGCCTTGATTACGGCTACAGCTATAACGAATATTCCGACAATCAGGCCCGCGTCATGGCCTATAATGCGGCGACGGGCAACGTCACCCGACGCGCCGACGCGACGCAGGGCTCGACGATCTACAATCATGCCGTCCGCGCTGATCTCAGCGGCGATGTCGACATCGGCGGCCTGCGCAACGAATTGCTGTTCGGCACCTCCTACGACTATGCCGATACGCTGCGCACCGACCTGATCCGCTGCGGGCAATCGGTGAACTTCAACATCTACAATCCGGTCTACGCAAAAATGCCGGCCTGCACGACCGTCTCGAAGGCAGATAGTGACCAGACAGAGCAGATCTCCACCGCCTCTGCCTATATCCAGGATTCGCTTCATCTCGACGATCAATGGATCCTCGTCGGCGGCCTTCGCTATCAGTATTACGATCTGATGGCTGGCAAGGGGCGGCCCTTCATCACTAATACCGATAGCCATGGCGGCAAGTGGGTGCCGCGCAGCGGGGTGATCTACAAGCTGACACCCGATATCTCCTTCTACGGTAATATCGCCAAGACCTTCCGTCCGCAGTCCTCGATCGCCAGTTATTATGGCAATCTGCCTCCGGAGGAGGGCATCTCCTATGAGATCGGCAGTAAGTTCGAGATCGCCGAGGGGCTGACGGCCAATGTCGCGCTCTATACCAGCGACAAGAAGAATGTCGCCTATTCGGAAGTGATCGACGGCGAAACCTACGTCAAGACTGCCGGTCTTGTTCGTGCCCGAGGCGTCGAAGTCGATATTGCCGGCGAGATCACCGACGAGCTCAGCATGATCGCCAGTTATGGCTTTACGGATGCGAAGGTCCTCGAAGATCCGACCTATGCCGGCAAACAGCTGGTCAACGTGCCGCGTCATACCGGTTCGCTGTTTTTCGCCTATGATTTCGGCGAGGTTGGTGGCAGTAATACGCTGAAGGTTGGCGCGGGCCTGCGTGGCGCCGGCAAGCGGGCGGGGATGAACACCAATGCCTATTTCCTGCCCGGTTACATCGTCGCGGATGCCTTCGCCGCCTATACGTTCCAGATGGAACGGCCACTGACGCTGCAGCTCAATCTGAAGAACATCTTCAACAAGACCTACTATACCTCGTCGATCGGAACGACCAATCTCGGCAACCAGATCGGTGAACCCTTCAGCGCGGTTCTCTCCGCGAGCGTCAAGTTCTGATCGCAAGCTGAAAGCAAGGATAGTGGCATGCACCCGCTTAAGGGTGGCGGGTGCCCCTCATGCCGACGACGATGGTGCGGCTGACGAAGGGCGAACCTCTTCTTCAGCTTCTTTGCGAAAGGTTTGGGCCAGGGCCGGGCGTCCGACGTGGTAGCCTTGCGCGTAATCGATGCTCAGCTCTCGCAGCAAGGCGAGTTGCTTCTCGGTTTCCACCCCTTCGACTAGGATCTTGGGGCCGCGGTTGCGGATGAGGCCGATAATGTCCTGAAGCATGGCCTTGCCCCTCGCGGTCGCACTGCCGTGGAGGAAGGATCGGTCGATCTTCACGGTATCGAAGTCGATAAGGCGCAGCCATGACAGCCCAGCGAAGCCAGTGCCGAAATCGTCGAGCCAGATCCTGATTCCCAGTGTTTTCAGATCGTTGATGCATCTCAATATGTCGGAATGCATCTCCATTTCGAGGCCTTCGGTGATCTCGAAAGCCAGCCTGCTGCCGGAAACGCCCGTCTCGTAGAGGATCGCTGCGACGCTTGCGGCGAAACCCGGCATCTTGAGCTGGATTGGGGAGACATTGATACTGGCGATCTGGACATGGTTGTCCGCAAGGAGATCGCGGCATGCCGTGCGGATCACCCAACGGCCGAGTTCCAGGATCATGCCAGTGCGTTCGGCGATCGGAATGAACAGGTTCGGAGGGATGACGCTGCCGTCAAGCGTCCTGAGGCGCATGAGTGCCTCGACCACATCCTGTCGTCTGGAGGCGATGTCCTCGATCGGCTGATAGACCAGCGACACGAGATTCTGATTGATGGCGATCTTTAACAGCGCCGCAATATTTTCGCTTTCATCGCTGCTATAGGGATCGTTCGGGTCGAACAGGCGCGTGCAGTTGCGGCCGCTCGCCTTGGCGCTGTAAAGGGCGCGATCGGCCTCATGGATGATCTTTTCGAGTTTCGCGCCGCTCTGCTCCCTGGTGAAGGCCGCGCCGATGCTTACGGTCACGACCGACGTGCCGTCGCGCCGTTCTTCATGGAGAAGGTGCAGTTGCTCGACAGTGCTGCGGATCCGTTCGGCGAGGTAGGCGACGCGTTCTTTCTCGCTGAACTGGGCGAGCACGATGAACTCCTCGCCACCATAGCGGCCGATCGAGCCACCAAGGGGCGCTACGGCCTCCTTGATCGACGCCGCGATATGGATAAGGCAGCGGTCGCCTTCCTGATGGCCGTAGAAATCATTGTATTTCTTGAAAAAGTCGACATCGACAAGGATTGCCGTGAAGCCACGGCTGTTGGCCTGCCATTCTTTCCAATAGTTTCTCAGCCTGTGGTCGACGGCCCGTCGATTTTCGAGTCCCGTCAGATAGTCGGTATTCGACATTCGCAGCAAGGCCTCGCCGCGTTCGGTGGCCTCCCTATGCTGGAGCTGTGCTTCGAGCGCGTTCAGGAAGACGTTGTATCGCTCATGGTTCAGCTTCCAGTTCACGTAGGATGTGAAGACGAAACAGGAGACATAGAATGTGCTGAAGGCCAGCGCGTAGATGTTCGTTGGCCAGAAGGCGGTCAAAGACAGCAGGAAGGTCGCCAATACGGCGCTCGACGCGATCACCGATAGCAGGAATCTGAAGCTGAAGAACAGATTGGCGCCCATCATGAAGATGGCGCCGAATATCATGTAATAGGACAGGCTATCGGTGTGGACGGTCCGGATCGCCGGGAATGTCCACACGGCATATCCCAGGACCAGCGCCATGGCGCTGGTGCGGTCGAGATATGCGATGCTGACCTTCAGGTGTCTCTGGCCTTCAAAGACGGCCAGCGCAATCACGCCCACCGTCAAACGGGCTATGATCGTATAGGTTGCCACATCCGGGATCAGCAACAGGTCCGTGGTCGAGAACAGTATATAGACGAGGACAGCAATCCACAGGCCCTGCCGCGCCGCTTCCGTGCGCGCCATCTCATCATTTCGTCGATAGAGTTCGCGAAGCTCAGCCGGGGACGGCCTCTGCAGTCTCTTGTCGAGATCGATCTCTGCCGAATTGGCAAACATGCGCTTCATGCACTGTTCCATTCGCTCGTACTACGCTTCGCAGTGCATCTTCTCTGCGGATTCTATTAACGTATCGTGCGGTCGCTGATCCATCCCTGGACGGAGAAGATGCGCTAAACCGGCCATTTTCCCATCTAATAGGCCGTCGCTTTTTATATCCCGTTAAAATCAAGTCGAAAATGCGCGGCGTTAAGCATGTTAGAGAATTCCTATGGTTAATCAAAAGTTTCACATTATGATAGAAATTAGTGGAACACCGACCTGTTGAAGAAGTTCTGGGTTCCATCAACGGTAACTTATAATTTACTCATATTTAACAGAGGATAACTCGCATGAACCAACGGAAGATGGATTTCGATGGCCACAGCCTGATTACCCCAACGGCAATTGCGAACGAGCTGGAGCTACCCAAGAGCGACCGTTTTGATGAGCAATTGATCGTCGGCAAGGGGCAAATAGCCCTATTGCTCGAACTCGCCCGCCAGCAATTCGAGAAAGATTATAACCCGACCGAAATTATCGATCGGGTTACGCTTTCGCTCCATGAAACCCGCCATTCTATGCACCCGCGCGTTTGGCAGGAATTGGTGCCGATCATCCAGAACCACCCGGTTTCCGCGTTCTTTCAGGAAGATCCGCTGACCAAGTGGTCCGTCGACAAGCCGAGAGGCTATTCGGGCGACGCCGCGCTGCTCGACTTTATCTATCGGCACGAAAGCATCATGGACAGCGTCGCCAAGGCCACCGAACGTGGTCGTGCGCTTTTCGAATACACCAGCACCGCTCCCTCTTCGCTCGCCAACTGGGATCGCAGGGATATCTTGGCGCGTCATGTGGATGAAGTCGCGGCGGCAAGGGGACCGGAAACGGAAGTCCTCAGCGTGGCGGCCGGACATCTGCGCGAGGCAGCCCATTCCGTGGCGCTGCGCGAAAAGGCGCTCAAGCGCTGGGTTGCCCTCGACCAGGATCCGATCAGCATCGGCACGATTGCCCGTGACTTCCACGGAACCGCGGTCGAAGCCATCAACGGTTCTGTTCGCGACCTGCTGACACGGCGGTCGAGCCCCGGCCAGTTTGATCTCGTCTATGCCTCCGGTCTTTATGACTATCTGGTCGACAAGGTCGCGATCAAGCTGACGCAGCGTTGCCTGGAAATGCTGAAGCCGGGCGGCGTCTTCCTGTTCGCCAACTATTCGTACCCCATTCTGGTTGACGGCTACATCGAGACCTTCATGAACTGGGCGCTGTTGCTCCGTTCCGAAGCCGACATGTGGAAGATCATCCATGCGAGCACGGATGGACAGGATTACGAGGCGAGCGTGTTCTTCGGCAAGAACCGCAATATCGTCTACGGCGTGCTCAGGAAGCGCAGCTAAACTGACGATGTTGTCCTAGCATTTGCAAAAGCCGATCGGAAAAAACTCCGGTCGGCTTTTTTGCCGGGCGCGTGCGTTTATTTCGAAGGAAGCCGTAATTCGGCTCTAAGGCCGTGATCTTCGCGATTCAGCAGGAACAGGGTGCCACCATGGGCCTTGACGATGCTGCGGGCGATCGACAGCCCCAGCCCCAAACCGCCCGTTTCCGTGTTTCGCGAGGGTTCGAGTCGGACGAAGGCTTCAAAGGCGTCCTCAATATCCTCGTCCGGTATGCCGGGGCCGTCGTCCTCGACCGATATGATCACTTCGCCATCGGCATTTTTAAGGGTAACGGATGCGCTGCCACCATAGCGAATGGCGTTCTCCACCAGGTTTCTCAAGGCTCTTTTCAGGGCGACGGGGCGGCAGGGGTAGGGAAGCGCCGGCAAGGCGGACAAATGCACATTGCCTTTGGTCAGCCGAAACTCCTCAGCAACCTGCCGGATGAGGTCGGCCAGATCGACCATTGCTGTGTCTTCCGTGCTGACTTCGGCCCGCGTGAAGGCAAGCGTGGCTTCGCAGATGGTCGTCAATTCGTCGATCGTGGCGACGATGTCCTCCCTGACTTCGTCATTATCGATGAACTCGGCCTTCAGCCGCAGCGTCGTCAGCGGCGTTCGCAGATCGTGGCTGATGCTGGCAAAGAGGCGCAACCGGTCGCGCATGAACTGGCTCAATCTCTGATACATCGTGTTGAACGCCTGGATCGTTGCCGCGACCTCGGACGGACCGCTGACTTTCAGGGGCGACAGCGTCTCCCCACGGCCAAACCGCTCGGACGCGCTTGCCAGCATGCGCAGGGATTTCGTCTGTGAGCGGACCATGATTGTCACGGCGACGATTGCCGCCAGCGACGACAGGAAGAGAGAGAGGAAGGCAACCGGACTCCAGAAGGTCGGCAGGGCTATGCCATTGTAGACGACAAGCCAGCGCCCGTCCGGCAGGGGCACCTGCGTGATCACGGTAACGAGCCGCGACGGATATGGGAAATCGTCACCCGCTTGCAGCTTCGGATCGCGCGATTGTCCCGAATTCTCCGGTCCGCTTGCGAGATCGAGGCAGGGAGCCGTGTCCTGCTCGATGGCGATGCGAGGGGCGTCGGAATGCAGGCCCTGGAGTTGCCGGAGGAGGCGATCGGCAAGGTCCGTTTCCGTCACGTTCATCTCACGATTGATCGCAGGGGCTGTTTCGATCCCGGCGCACAATTGCCTCGCGCGAAACGCCTCGATGATACGATCCTGCTCGTTGGCGGGGGATGTGGCCAGGAGCTTTGCCATGGTGGCGGTCACATTCAAGGTCTGGCCATGGACGACCCGCTCGGCAATGCCATCCTGCTGGCTGTTCAGGATCGCGATCAAGGCGACCTGTGCGAGCGCAAGAGCCGCGACCAGCGAGATGATCAGTCGTGCGGCGAAGTTCTGCGGCCATATCAGCCAGCGCAAATGCTTCACGACACTTCCTCGACGGTTCCGGCGAAGGTGTATCCGTCTCCCCATACGGTCTTGATGAGCGTCGGCTGCTGGGGATCGTCTTCGATGCGGCGGCGCAAGCGGCTGACGAGATTGTCAATGCTGCGGTCAAAAACCTGCGCGGACCGGCCGGCGGTAATATCGAGCAATTGGTTGCGGGTGAGAACGACGCCCGGCCGCGAAACGAGGGCGAGCAGCAGACGGAACTCGGCCGTTCCCAGCGCCGCCTCGCTGCCGGATGCATCGACAAGCGATCGCTGCGAGACGTCGAGCGTCCAATTTCCGAAACGGTACCGCTTGTGCTCCGGATCCGATGTCGCGGCTGCCGTGGCATTGGCGCGGCGAAGCAGGGCGCGGATGCGCGCCAGAAGTTCGCGCGGGTTGAAGGGCTTGGTGACGTAATCGTCCGCGCCGAGCTCCAGGCCGATGATCCTGTCGGTCTCGTCGGATACCGCCGTCAGAAGCACGATCGGCACCATGCTCGTCTGACGCAGCGACCTGCACAGGGATAATCCGTCCTCCCCCGGCATCATGATGTCCAGAACGACCAGGTCGATCGTGGCGGTCCGCAGCTGCTGGCGCATCTCTGCCCCGCCGTTCGCCGTGCTGACGCGCAGTCCGTTCTTGGCGAGATACTTGGCCAGGAGGTCGCGGATCTCCTTGTGGTCGTCGACGACGAGGACATGGGGTGTTCGTTGCATTGCAGGTTCCTTTGTTTCCAAAGGCTTCCGCCCGAGGAACGCTTGATATGCGTCTTTGAAGTTTTCGGGACGTTTCCCGCAACATCAAAATTGTAACCAAATGTCACGGCTGCCGGACCGTGACAGAATTGATTACCGAATTGCCCGCTGTTGGCAAACTTTGATGACATCTCTCGGCGATGGTCCGCTCAACTTGATCCGGCTTTCCGGATGCTGGCGTTGGAGCCGTGTCTGCGGACATCGCGCTGACGGCCACGTCAAACCCGCCATTCGGCCCTTTGCATTGTTGAATTCGCGATTGGACAGATCTCTTATGAATACCAGATTTCGCTTCAGCCCCTTGCCGCGTATCCGGCCCGCCCACGCCCCAGCTATTCGCGCACTGATGCTGCCAGCGCTATTGGCTATGGGCATGGCGTTGCAGTCCTGCTCCGAGCAATCGAGCACACAGACCCAGGCGGGCGCGGTCAAGGTGGAAGTCAGCGCCATGACGCTGCATCCGCAATCGGTGGCCATCACGGCGGAAGTCCCCGGCCGTACGGCCGCCTCGCTGATCGCCGAAGTCAGGCCACAGGTCGGCGGCATTATTCGCAGCCGCAATTTCAAGGAGGGCAGCGAGGTTGCCGCCGGCAATGTGCTTTATGAAATCGACCCGAGTTCCTATCAGGCTTCCTACGACAGCGCCGTTGCCGCCTTGCAAAAGGCGGAGGGTGCGGTGCCGAGTGCCCAGTCGAAAGTGGATCGCTACAAGGGCCTGACGGCGCAGGATGCGGTCAGCAAGCAGGATCTTGACGATGCGCTGTCCACCCTGGCGCAGGCAAAAGCCGATGTGGCATCCGCCAAGGCCGCCCTGGAGACTGCCCGCATCAACCTCGACTACACCAAGATCCGTGCGCCGATTTCCGGACGCATCGATGCTTCCTCGGTCACCGTGGGAGCGCTGGTTACCGCCGAGCAGACGACGGCGCTCGCAACCATCAACCAGCTCGATCCGATCAATGTCGATGTCACGCAGTCAAGCACGAACCTCCTCGCATTCCGCCGCGCGATCACCGAAGGCCGGCTGAAGACCAGTGGCGACAACGTCTCGGTCAATCTCAAGCTGGAGGACGGATCGCAATATTCCGCGCCCGGCACCTTCGCATTCCTCGAGGCATCCGTGTCTGAAACTGTCGGAACCGTGACGGCTCGCGCGGTCTTCCCCAATCCGGACCGCCTGCTGCTGCCCGGCATGTATGTCCGCGCGACGATCGCCGAAGGTGTCGCCCCGAACAGCTATCTCGTGCCGCAGCGCGCTGTCTCCCGCAACACCAAGGGCGAGCCGACGGCCTTCTTCGTCAATGCCGATGGCAAGGTCCAGCAGCGCGTGCTGGCCGTCCAGCGCAGCATCGGCAATAGCTGGCTGGTCAACCAGGGCCTTCAGGATGGCGACCGGGTCGTCGTCGAGGGGCTGCAAAGGGTGCGCGACGGCCAGGAGGTGAAGGTCGACGACGTCACGGTCAATGATGCGACGGGGGAACTTTCGCAGGCATCCTCCAGCGCGTCCGGCCAGCTCAAAGAAGCCGCCAACGCCGCAATTGTGAAGTGAGGTGGTTTGATGTCGCGTTTTTTCATCGACCGGCCGATCTTTGCCTGGGTCATCGCCATCGTCATCATGCTTGCGGGCGCACTGTCGATCCTGACGCTGTCGATATCGCAATATCCGCAGATCGCCCCGACGACGGTGCGTATCACCGCAACCTATTCCGGTGCCGACGCCGCAACCGTCGAAAACTCGGTGACCAAGGTCATCGAGCAGGGCATGACCGGCATCGATAGTCTCGACTACATGACCTCGACGTCGACCTCGACGGGCCAGGCATCGATCTCGCTGACCTTTACCAACAAGGCCGACGCCGACGTCGCGCAGATGCAGGTGCAGAACAAGCTGCAGCTCGTCACTGCGCAATTGCCGACGACCGTCCAGACCACCGGCATCACGGTGTCGAAATCGACGTCTAACTTTCTGATGGTCATCGGCTTCGTCTCCACCGACGGCAAGCTCAATTCCAACGACATCGCCGACTATATCAACAGCACGCTGAACGACACGCTGAAGCGTGTTTCCGGTGTTGGCGACACACAGCTCTTCGGGTCCGGTTATGCCATGCGTATCTGGGTCGATCCGGACAAGCTCGCCAAATACCAGCTGATGGTGGGCGACGTCACCACCGCGATCGAGGCGCAGAATTCGCAGGTCTCGGCCGGCCAGCTCGGAGCCCTGCCGCAGCGCAAAGGCCAGCAGCTGAACGCGACGGTCACCGCCAAGAGCCGTCTTCAGACGCCGGAGCAGTTCAACAATATCATTCTGAAGAGCCTGTCTGACGGCTCCCTGGTGCGCCTCAACGATGTTGCGACCGTTGAGCTTGGTGCGGAGAGCTATACCAGCTCAAGCATCTATAATGGTCATCCCTCGGCCGGTCTCGCGATCATGCTCGCCTCCGGCGCCAATGCCATCGACACTGCCGAGGCGGTACAATCGACCATCAACAATCTGAAGGAGACGCTGCCGCCGAATGTCGAGGTGGTTTATCCATACGACACGACGCCTTTCGTGAAATTGTCGATCGAGGATGTGGTCAAGACGCTGTTCGAAGCTATCGTGCTCGTCTTCATCGTCATGTTCGTCTTTTTGCAGAGCCTGCGGGCGACGCTCATCCCGACACTCGCGGTTCCGGTCGTCCTGCTCGGCACCTTTGGTATTCTCTCAGCCTTCGGATATTCCATCAACACATTGACGATGTTCGGCATGGTGCTGGCGATCGGCCTGTTGGTGGACGACGCGATCGTCGTCGTCGAAAACGTCGAGCGCGTGATGGAGGAGGAGGGGTTGTCGCCGCGCGAGGCGACGCTGAAATCCATGAACGAAATCACCGGAGCGCTGATCGGCATCGCCACGGTGCTATCGGCCGTGTTCATCCCGATGGCCTTCTTCTCGGGCTCGGTCGGCGTCATCTACCGGCAATTCTCGGTGACCATCGTTTCGGCCATGGTGCTCTCCGTTATCGTCGCCCTCATCCTGACGCCGGCACTCTGCGCCACGATCTTGAAGAAACCCGAGCATGGATCGAAGCAACGCGGTCTCTTCGGCTGGTTCAACCGCAATTTCGAACGTGGCACGCGCGGCTATCAGCGTAGTGTCGGGGGCATCATCAAGCGGACGCCGCTCTTCATCCTTGTCTTCGTACTGATTACGGCTGCCGTCGGTTATCTGTTCAATCGCCTGCCGAGCTCGTTCCTGCCGGATGAAGACCAGGGCATCCTGATCACCAGCGTCCAGCTTCCCGCTGGAGCTGCCGACGATCGCACCGAGAAGGTGTTGAGGCAGGTTACCGACTATTATCTCAACAACGAGAAGGACTATGTCGACGGCGTGATGGGGGTTGCGGGCTTTGGCTTCGGCGGTCAGGGCCAGAATGTCGGTCTGGCCTTCATCAAGCTCAAGGATTTCGCGCTGCGCACCACGCCGCAATCGAAGGCGCAGGCAATCGCCGGTCGCGCCATGGGCGCCTTCTCGAAGATCAAGGACGGCAGCGTCTTCGCACTTTCTCCGCCCGCAATCCCAGGCTTCGGCAACAACAGCGGTTTCGACTTCTTCATCAAGGACATTAACGGCGCTGGTCACGCCAGCCTGATCGCCGCCCGCAACCAGTTGCTGGGTGCTGCCGCAAAGAGCACCAAGCTTAGCGGCACGCGTCCAAACGGTCAGGAAGATACGCCGCAATACTCGATCAACATCGATGCTGAAAAGGCAAGTGCGCTCAACATCACTCTCTCCGACATTGATACGACACTGTCGACTGCCTGGGGCGGCACCTATGTCAACGACTTCATCGATCGCGGCCGTGTCAAGAAGGTCTATGTGCAGGGGAATGAAGGATCCCGAATGCAGCCTGAAGATCTGGATCGCTGGTATATCCGCAATTCCGGCGGCGACATGGTGCCGTTCTCGGCTTTCTCCAGTGGCGAATGGACCTATGGCTCGCCGCGTCTGGAACGCTATAACGGCTCGTCGGCCGTCGAAATCCAGGGAGCGGCCGCTCCCGGCGTCTCCTCCGGCGATGCCATGAACGAGATCGACCAGATCATGGCGACCCTGCCTCCCGGCTTCAGCCATGAATGGACCAGCCTGTCGGCCCAGGAAAAGCTCTCCGGCAACCAGGCAAGCCAGCTCTACGCCATCTCCATCCTTGTGGTCTTCCTGGCGCTCGCCGCTCTCTATGAGAGCTGGTCGATCCCGCTTGCCGTCATGCTGTCGGTGCCGATCGGCATCTTCGGTGCGCTGCTGGCCGCCACCATCTTCGGCCAGTCGAACGACGTCTACTTCAAAGTCGGTCTGCTGACGACCATAGGACTGGCGGCCAAGAACGCCATCCTGATCGTCGAATTCGCCATCGAGCAGCAGAACAACGGCAAGAACCTGATCGAGGCGACGCTGGAGGCATCCCGCCAGCGCCTGCGGCCGATCCTGATGACCTCGCTTGCCTTCATCCTCGGCGTCATGCCGCTGGCGATCGCCAATGGCGCCGGCTCCGGCAGCCAGAACTCGATCGGCATCGGCGTCATGGGCGGCATGATCTCGGCGACCGTCCTCGGCGTCTTCTTCATCCCGCTGCTCTTCGTCTCCGTCCGTCGCGTCTTCAAGGGCAAGGTGGGAGCGACGGCGGACGCGAAACTCGATCCGGGAAGCTGAGGGAGACCTCGGCTTCCCGCCTCCTTCAGTCATCATTTTCATAGAAAAGGGATTTCATGTCAGTCCTTCATTCGACGCAGCATGCGCGCCCAGCGCGCCGGACATCGAAGTTTATTCCATTGGCAGCGGCGCTCTGCTGCACGACGATCCTCACGAGCTGCGTTGTCGGGCCGGACTATGAAAAGCCGAACGTCGCCTTGCCAAGCCATTGGAGCGGGCAGGCATCGTCGAAGAATGCGTCCTCGCCTAATCTCACGGAATGGTGGAAGCAGTTTCGCGATCCGACCTTGAACGCGCTGATCGAGGAGGCTGTGCAGACGAACCTCGACGTTGCGACAGCCAAGGCGAAGATACGCGAGGCGCGCGCGACCTATCGGGAACAGAAAGGCGCACTGCTTCCGATGGCAGAGGGTACTGCCTCTGCAACGCGTAATCGGGTGGCCGCCTCCGACGGCACAGCTGCCAGCGTTTACAATGAGTTCCAGCCAGGATTTGATGCGAGCTGGGAACTCGACCTGTTCGGCGGCAACAAGCGCTCCGCGGAAGCCGCGCGCTATGGCGTCGATGCCGCGGAGGAGGATCTGCGCGACACGCTGGTGACGCTGGTGGGCGATGTCACAACATATTACGTGCAGGCACGCGAATATCAGGCGCTGCGGGATCTGGCCAAGAGGACGGCGGTGTCTCAACGTAAGACGGCTGCTTTGACCCAGGAAGAATTCGCGGCGGGAACGGTGACCGGCGTGGACGCGGCCAATGCCAATGGCGAAGCGAGCAGCACGGAAGCCGATATTCCAACCTATCAGATATCCTATGCGCAGTCGGTGCATAAGCTCGCGGTGCTGCTCGGAAAACCGCCGGCAGCACTTGACGAGCGCCTGAAGGCGACGGCTTCGATTCCACAGCCCCCGCTCAAGGTCTCAACCGGCATTCCCGCCAATATACTGACATCGCGACCGGACGTTCGGCTCGCCGAGCGCCAGCTTGCGCAATACACCGCAAAGATCGGTGTGGCCGAGGCGAACCGCTATCCGTCGATCTCTCTCTCCGGCAGCATAACGTCGTCGGCAACCGATCTTGCCGATCTCGGCCGCAAGTCGACCATCGGCTGGGCCTTCGGGCCGACGCTTACCGTGCCTATCTTCCAGGGCGGCCAGCTGAAGGCAGCCGTCGATGTCGCCAAGGCCGAGCGCGACCAATATTACATCGCCTATCAGGCGGCTGTTCTGACCGCCATGCAGGATGTCGAGAATGCCATCGTCTCGCTGACGCAGGAGAAGATCAAGAACGCCAAACTCGTTTCCTCGGCCTCCTCCTATCGCACGGCCGCGGACCTTTCGCGGCAGCTGAACAAGGCCGGCGCCACGGACTTCCTGAATGTTCTGGATGCCGAACGCTCGCTTTATAGCGCGGAAAGCTCCCTCATTCAGAGCAAGGCCGCGATCGCGACGGATTACATTTCTCTCCACAAGGCGCTCGGCGGCGGATGGGATGGCGCGATCGACAGCTCGAAGCCTGCCGTGGTCGATACCGGCAGTCCAATTCGGCTAAGATCGTCCTCCTAAGGAGGGTGATCTTGCCATCAGGATCTTTGCGTGACTGCCGACTGGGCGATGAAATCCACCAGGGTTCTGATGTTGTGGGACGGGCTGCTGCTGGCCGGCCAGAGAAGGCGCAGTACGCCTGCTTCCCGCACACAGTCCTGCAACAGCGGCACTAGCTGACCGTTTGCGATCTGCGTGGAGACGGACATCGATGGAACGCAGGCGATGCCGACGCCTTGCCCGGCCAATTCTATCCTGGCCTCGACCGTGTTGACGACCGCCGTGACCGGAAGATCGAGTTCGATATCCGTGCCATTGTCGGCAAGGGGCCATGTGTCGATCCTGCCGGTTTCCGGGTGCCGGCGATGTAGGCAGAGGTGTTGCAGTAGGTCCTCGGGGCGCTGCGGAATGCCGTGCGCCGCGAGATAGGCGGGGGAGGCTACGATCGTATGGCGGAAGCGCCCGACCGTGCGGTTCATCAGCCGGGAATCGCGCATGTCCCCGGTGCGGATCACGAGGTCGTAGCCTTCGTCGATGACATCGACCAATCGGTCGGTCAGGTCGAGTTCCAGCCGCGCCTGCGGATAGATCTGCATGAAGCGGGCAAAGATCGGCATGAATGTTATGGCCCATGTCGGCAGGCTGATCCGCATCGTACCGCGCACGATCATCCGGGCCTGCTGCATCTCCTGCGTGGCAAGCTCCATTTCCGCAAGGATGCGGTGGCAGCGCTCGAGGAAGATCGCTCCCTCCGATGTCAGGCTGACGCTATGGGTACTTCGGTTAAAGAGGCGCACGCCAAGGCGTTCTTCAAGCCGGGCGACGGATTTGCCGATGGCCGACGCGGAAAGGCCGAGCTGCCGGCCGGCCTCGACGAAGCTGCGCGTTTCGGCTACCCGAACGAAGACCTTCAGTCCGTTGAAATTTTCCATAGGGTCAAAACTCCATTACGGACAGAATAGTCCGCACCGACCGGAAAGCCAGCGTCTTTCGCTCATGCACGCAACGGCGATAATTGCCTTATGATTCAGTTTCTTGTTCTCCAGACCTGTTTGAGTACGCATCGACAGGTGTCGCGACGCTTGCGTCCGCTTCCTGAGTTACGGAACTTGTGCCATGCATAGGACCGGCGGGTGGAATATCATATTGGCGCTGGCTGCTGGTATCGTGCTGGCAGTCATGATCGACTGGAATAGCCTGCTGGCACGGCATAGTTCGCCGCTTTTCGCCTCGTGGACCGCGCATGGCGTCGGTGTCCTGGCAAGCCTTGCTCTAGTGACGCTTTTGCCTACCCGAACAACCACTGGACAGGCGGCGCCAGAGCTCAGGTGGCCGCTTTGGTCGTATCTTGGCGGCATTCCTGGCGCCTTCACCGTGTTGCTGGCCGCCATCACCGTCAACAGCGCTCTCGGGCTTGCGGGAACGCTGGCGCTCATGCTGATCGGTCAGATGGCGTTTGGCATCGCGGCGGATGCCTTCGGGATACTGGGACTGCGGCGTGCGTTGCCGGACCGCCGCGACATATGCGCTATCGCGCTGGTGCTGTGCGGCAGCATCGTCATCATCCTGGCGCGGAGCTGAGCGATGCTTTTGTTTGTCTCGCTTGCCCTGCTCAATGGTATCTTGATCGGCACGAGCCGCGCGATCAACGGTCACCTCGGCAAGAAGGTCGGGCCGCTCAGGACGTCGCTCTGGAACCATGCCGTCGGTTTCATTTTCCTCTCGGTGCTGATCGGTCTGTTCTACAGGAACGATCTTGCTGTCGGGACCGGCGTACCGGCGAATGCATGGCTCGGCGGCGTGTTGGGCGTCGTCTTCGTCGCATTGAACAGCCATGTCATTCCGAGGCTGGGCGCGAGCAAGACCACCAGCCTTGTCGTCGCCGCGCAGATGCTGGCAAGCGTCGCCATCGACAGTTTCGGCAAGCCGGTTTCCAGCGCGACGGTCGTCACCCTCATAGGCGCCGCCTTGATCATTGCCGGCGTCTGGCTGTCGGCATCTTCTACGAAGAAGAATGCGCAGCGCGAACCGGCGCAAGATGCGGTGTCGGATCATGAGGAGGCTCGTCGCGCTGTCCGGTAATATCCGGACGGATACACCAGATGCTACATTGTGATCGCTGCTCGGTTGACGTTACTGTGTCTTGCACAGTGAGCCCATTTCTCGAGGACAGTCCATGAGTTCCAGCCCGAGCCCCATACCGACCGAAGCGGGCATTTTGCAATTCATGGAGATTTGCGATTCCTTCTATCCACCGGATGCCGTGACGGCCTCCATAGAACAGCAACGAGAGTGGTATGACGCGCTTTGCCGTCAGTTCGACCGGCCGCTGCCCGACGGCATGCATATCGAAGACAAGTTGGTGATGGGCAAGATACCGGTCCGGTGGTATTGGCCAGCGACGGTTCGAACCTCGACATGCCTGCTTTATCTTCATGGCGGCGGCTTCGTGGTCGGTTCGCTCGAAAGCCATCATGCCATCTGCGCTGAGATCGCCGATCACGCTGGAGCCGAATTGATATCAGTCGATTATCGCCTTGCGCCGGAACATCGCTGGCCGGCGCAGACGGATGATTGTTTCGCCGTTCTCAAATACCTGCTCAACGCGGGAAAAACCGTCGTGCTGATCGGCGACAGTGCTGGCGGCAATCTGGCGGCGGGGCTGGTGGTTCGGGCAAAGGGCGAGGGGCTTTCCGGGATTGCCGGACAGGTACTGATCTATCCGGCGCTCGGCGGCGATCTCGTTTCCGGTTCCTATGAAGAAATGGCGAATGCGCCGGGACTGACGACGGCGGATGTCGTCTATTACCGTAGCGTATTGCAGGCGCCGGCTGGCGACCCTGTCGCCGGGGCACTCGCCCAATCCTCTTTCGCCGGCCTGCCGCCGACATTCATCACCGTCGCCTATTTCGATCCGCTGCGCGATGATGGCCGCAACTATGCGGCAAAGCTGGCACAGGCGGGCATCGAGGTCTGGTTCCGCGAGGAGCCACAGATGGTGCATGCCTGGCTGCGCGCGCGGCATATGAGCGATGGCGCGCGCACCGGCTTTCGTGCCCTCTGCGACGCTGTCAGCCGGTTTGCCGGATCGAAGTGATCACATCAGATCGCGGGGAATCCGTTTTTCCTCGAAGACCTTCGCGAAGATCTGTGTCTCGCCTTCGAAGGCGGTGACGGAAGCGCTGATGATCCAGTCTGTCGCCGTGCAGGAGATCGCGGATGTCGACAGCGTGCGGACGAACCATCCCGGCCGCTGCATGTCGCATGTCCAGGTTGAGGTGCCGCTCATCGACAGCGGATCGTTCGGCGTGATCGACCAGATCTCGTCGCGCAGCTGGCGCGTGGAAAGACCCGTGCCCGGATGCTCGAAAAGGCCGGTATCCTCGCGGATTTCATAATGGGTCTTGTTGGCGGCGAGATCGTGAAGGACCTGACGCCTGGTCGATCCCGGCGCATGTTCGACGTATTTCGGCAGCGGATCGGGATTATCGGGCTGCTTGATGTCGATGATATCGTGCTCGCCGAGCTTCGGCAGAGCAAGGCCGAGGGAGGCAATATCGATCGTCAGGCCCGGATCTTCCGGCGGTGGCAGGACCATCGGCCAGTACGCCGTCGACAGCGACAGGCGGATGCGATGCCCCTTACGGAAGCGATAGCCGCAGGCATCCAGCGTTAGCGTCACAGTGGTGCGCTCACCCTTCTTTAGGGGGTTCGGTTCGGCATTGCCGTCACGGTGGGCGAGGTTGAGCACGCCGAAGGAGACGCGCGTCGCGGTGCCGTCCGGATGCACATCGACAAGCCGGGCGCAGAGATTGGCGGTTTCGGCATCGCAGCGCAGCGAGAGCGTGATGATCGGGCGCCCGAGATAATCATGGTCGACGGTCAGCGGCGCGGTCTGGAAAGTCAGCGAGCCGGCATCGTCGCCTCGCTGATCGAGCGCCATTTCGGCGTCCGGCTTTAGCGTGAACCATTCACCCGAGGCCGTGCCGGTGTCGAGTGGCGAGCGCAGATAGACGGGATGTTCCGGCGCATGCGGGATCGGCATGCCTTCCATCAGCGTGCCGAACTGCTCGACATAGAAGCATTGCATCTCCGGCTCTTGCCATTCACGCTTGGCGATCCAGAAGCCCGGATCGAAATCGCGGCGCGGTGCCGGCTTGATGGCGTCGAGAATATAGGCGCGCACCGGCGGGATGCTTTCCGCGCCGTTCTGTTCACCGCGCAGCCAGCGGTTCCACCAGGCGATGGCTTCGCTGTGGAAATCGGTGCGGGGCTTCGGCCAGGCAAAATGCGGATATTTGTGCACCCAGGGACCGATCAGCGCCTTCGTCGTGTCGCCGAGGCCTTCGACCGCCTTGAGCGGTGTGTTGCGATAACCGTCCGCCCAGCCGGCGATGACGAGCGCGGGAACGTCGAATTCGGCGAAGTTCTCGCAGATCGAGCCATGCCGCCAATAATCGTCGCGGCGCTGGTGCTGAAGCCATTCCTCCATGAAGAAGGGCTCGTTCTCTAGCCGCTCCAGCCACATCTCCTTCCAGCGGTCGCCAACGATCTCGGGATCGGGGGAGCGGGACTGATAGGCGAGCATGGTCGCTGCCCAGGAGAGCTGCGCCGAGAGATGACAGCCGTCCTTGTAGTGAATGTCGTCATTGTAACGATCGACCGTGGAGGCGATTGATATCACGGCTTTAAGCGCCTGAGGGCGCAGGGCCGCGACCTGCAAGCTGTTGAAGCCGCCCCAGGAAATACCCATCATGCCGACGGAGCCGTTCGACCAGGGCTGTGCCGCGATCCAGGCAATCAGCTCGCAGGCATTGGCAAGCTCAAGTTCGGTATATTCGCCGTCGATGACGCCGTCGGATTCGCCCGAGCCACGAATATCGACCCGGACGCCGGCGATGCCGGCAGCCGCAAACACCGGATAGGTGGATTCATCGCGAGGGCTTGTCCCGTCGCGCTTGCGGTAGGGCAGGAACTCGAACACGGCCGGCACCGGATCGCTGTCTGCATTGTCCGGCATCCAGATGCGCGCCGCGAGCTGCGTGCCATCCTTGAGGGTGATCCATTGGTTCTCGATGGTGGTGAAGCCGCGGGCGGTCATAGGGTGTCCTGAAATGTTGTCATTGTGATGCGAGAGCCGACATTGCCGGCTCCTTTGTGCTGTGCTCGCCAGCTCAGTTGCCGGCGCTTTCCATCTTTCTGGTCGTCAGCACCTTCTCCAGCCAGCCGATCTCCATTTCCGGCACCGACTTCAAGAGGAGATCCGTGTAGTCGTCGAAGGGCGGCGACAGCACCTTCGATTTTGGCCCGAAGCGCACAAGCTTGCCGCGATGCATGACCGCGACGCTGTCGGCTATGGCCCGGACGATGGCGATATCGTGGGTAATGAAGATATAGGAAAGATGCGCCTCCGCCTGCAATCTCAGAAGCAGATTGAGAATGCCTTCGGCGACGAGCGGGTCGAGCGCCGAGGTGGGTTCGTCGCAAAGGATGAGTTCGGGCTTGGCCGCAAGCGCCCGGGCAATCGCGACGCGCTGCTTCTGTCCGCCAGAAAGCTCGGCCGGATAGCGGTCGATGAAGCCGTTGCTCATTTCGATCTGCTCGAGCAGTTCCTTCACGCGCGCCGTCTTCGCCGCGCCGTGCAGGCCGTAATAGAAGGAGAGGGGACGACCGATGATATCGCGCACAGTCTGGCGCGGGTTCATAGCGGTATCGGCCATCTGGTAGATCAGCTGGATGCGCCTGAGCTCGTCGCGTGAGCGGTTCTTCAGGGCAGGTGTCAGCGGCTTGCCGGCGAAGGAAATCCCGCCATCGCTGGGCGGCAACAGCCCGGTGATGACGCGGGCAAGCGTCGATTTGCCGGAGCCGGATTCGCCGACGATCGCCAGCGTCTGGCCTTTCGGCACATGAAGAGAAACGTCGTGCAACACTTTGAAGCCATTCGAGTATTGCGCGCTGATATTTTCGACCTTCAGAAGCGTGTCGGACTGATCTTTCGCCTCCTCCCGCGCCGTCTGGCGGACATTGACGAGGGCGCGGGTATAGTCTTCGCGTGGCGCCTCGATGATCTGCTGCACGGTGCCGTACTCCACCGTCTTGCCATGGCGCAGCACCATGATGTCGTCCGAGATCTGCGCGACGACGGCAAGGTCGTGGGTGATGTAGAGTGCGGCCGTATGGGTTTCCTCGATGGCATGCTTGATCGCCGCCAGCACGTCGATCTGGGTCGTCACGTCGAGCGCGGTGGTCGGCTCGTCGAAGACGATCAGTTCGGGGTTGGAGCAGAGCGCCATCGCCGTCATGGCACGCTGAAGCTGGCCGCCTGAGACCTGATGCGGGAAACGGTCGCCGAAGGTCTCCGGATTGGGCAGGCCAAGCACCTGGAACAGATAGAGCGCCCGCTTCTTCGCTTCGTCCTTCGTCATCAGCCCGTGCTTGACGGAGGCTTCGATCACCTGTTCGCCGAGCTTATGGGCGGGATTGAAGGCGGCCGCAGCCGATTGCGCGACATAGCAGATGCGGGCGCCGCGGATTTTGCGGATGCCCGATTTCCCAAGCGGGAGAATGTCGACACTATCGAGCAGCACGCTGCCGCCGGTAATTTCTGCGCCGCCACGGCCATAGGCAAGCGCCGAAAGGCCGATGGTGGATTTGCCGGCGCCGGACTCGCCGATCAGGCCGAGCACCTTGCCCTTCTTGAGGTCGAAGGAGACGCCGTCGACGATGGTCACCCGCTTCGGCGGCTCGCCGGGCGGGTAGCTGGTCGCTTCGATCTTGAGGTCGTGAACCGAAAGTAGCTCAGGCATCGCCACGCCCTCCCTTGAGGCTGGAGGTGCGCTTCAAGAGCCAGTCGACCACCAGATTGACACAGACTGCCAGAGCCGCGATTGCGGAGCCTGGCACGAGAGCGGCTGAAATGCCGAAGATGATGCCGTCCTTGTTGTCCTTGACCATGCCTCCCCAGTCGGCCGACGGCGGCTGGATGCCGAGGCCGAGGAAGGAGAGGGTCGACAGGAACAGGATCGAAAAGGCAAAGCGCAGGCCGAACTCCGCCAGTAGAGGCGAAAGCGTGTTCGGCAGGATCTCGCGGAAGATGATCCAGATCTTGCCTTCGCCGCGCAGCTTGGCGGCTTCGACGAATTCCATCACCGCCACATCGAGCGCCACGGCGCGGCCGAGGCGATAGACGCGGGTGGAATCAAGGATCGCCATGACCAGGATGAGCACGATCAGGTTCTGCGGCAGCACCGCCAGCACCACCAGCGCGAAGATCAGCGTCGGGATCGACATCATCAGGTCGTTGAACCGCGAGAAGACCGCGTCGATCAATCCGCGTGAAACGGCGGCGGTGAAGCTCAAGATGATGCCAAGCGAAAACGAGATGATCGTTGCAGCGAGCGCCACGAACAGCGTCGTGCGGGCACCGTAGATCAGCCGCGAGAGGATGTCGCGACCGAGATTATCCAGGCCGAAGAAATATTGCGCGTCGGCCACCTGCCAGACATTGCCGACGACTTCGGTCTCGCCATAGGGCGCGATCCAGGGGGCAAAGATCGCACAGATGAAAGCGAGCAGGATGCCTGCCATGCCGACCCAGGCGGTGATGGGGATGTCTCTCAATCTCATCGCGGATGCCTCAGTCGCGGGTTGGCAACGATCGCCAGGATATCGGCGATCATGTTGAGCAGGATGTAGACGGCGGCGAAGATCAGCCCGCAGGCCTGAACTACCGGCATGTCGCGAACCGTGACGGCATCGACCATGTACTGCCCCATGCCGGGATAGACGAAGACTACCTCGACCACGACGACGCCGACGATGAGATAGGCAAGGTTCAGCGCCACGACATTGATAATCGGCGCCAGCGCATTGGGTGCGGCATGTTTGACGATCGAACGGAAAGCACTGAGACCTTTCAGTTCGGCCGTTTCCATATAGGCCGACGACATTACCGAGAGGATCGCCGCCCGCGTCATACGCATCATATGAGCGAGAACGACGAGCACCAGCGTTGCAGTCGGCAGGGCGATGGCCTTCAGCCGATCGAGGAACTCCATGCCGTCATAGACGGTCGCGGGAAAGGTCGCGATTCCGAATTTCACGCCGAAAAACAGGATGAGCAGATAGCCGATGAAAAACTCAGGCAGCGAAATCGCCGCCAGCGAGATCACGTTGATGATTTTGTCGGGCAAACGGTTGCGGAAATGCACGGCGAGCATGCCAAGCCCAACGGCGAGCGGCACAGAAATCAGTGCTGCGAAGGCGGCAAGGAAGAGCGAATTGCCGAGACGCTTGCCGATCTGCTCGCTGACGGAATTCTTGCTGGCCCAGGAGGTGCCGAAATCGCCATGAACGGCGTTGCCGAGCCATTCGACATAGCGGGTCGTGATCGGCCGGTTGAGACCGAGATCGGCGCGGATGTTGGCAACGGCCTGTGGCGTCGCCGACTGGCCGAGATAGGTCGTCGCGAAATCGCCCGGCAAAGCTTCAAGGCCGCCGAAGATCAGGATCGAGACTGCGAAAAGCAGGACGAGGCTGAGCACGCAGCGCTCGACGATGAGGGACAGCAGCGGAAAACGCTGCTTGAACCTCAATCCGGGCAGCACCGTGCTGGGTGGTATGTTGGACATGGCTGATGCCTCGCGCTGAAACGTCAGGAGGACCGCGGAGGGTTCCGCGATCCCGGTTCCGTTAGAGATGAGGGCGTTTCCGCCCGGCTTCGGGCATCAGGCGTCCAGCCAGACGCGGGTCGCGACGTAGCCGTTCGACATGTCGTTGCCGATATCGTGGACGTAGCCCTTCACCTGCTTGGTGGAGGCGTTCACGAAGTCGTTGAACATCGGCAGGATGACACCGCCTTCGTCGCGCACCATCATCGCCATGGCGCGGTAAAGCTCCTTGCGCTTGGTCTCGTCCAGCTCGGAACGGGCTTGAAGCAGAAGCTTGTCGAAGTCCGGGCGCAGGAAGCGGGTGTCGTTCCAGTCGGCCGTCGAGAGATAGGCGGTGGAATACATCTGATCCTGCGTCGGACGGCCGCCCCAATAGGAGGTGGAGAAGGGCTGGACGTTCCAGACGTTGGTCCAGTAGCCGTCGCCCGGCTCGCGCTTGACCTCGATGTTGATACCCGCCTTCTTGCAGCTTTCCTGGTAGAGGACGGCGGCGTCGACGGCGCCGGGGAACGCGACTTCCGAAGTGCGCAGCAGGACAGAGCCGCTGTGGCCGGACTTTTTGTAATGGAAGGAAGCCTTGTCGGGATCGTAGGCGCGCTGCTCGATGCCTTCGGGGAAGAGGGCATAGGTGCTGTTGATCGGGAAGTCGTTGCCGACCTTGCCGTAGCCGCCAAGGATCTTCTTGACCATGGTCTCGCGGTCCATGGCGTATTTCAGCGCCAGGCGGAGGTCGTTATTGTCGAACGGCGCCGTGTTGCAATGCATGATGAACACGTAATGGCCACGGCCGGCGGTCGCCAGGATTTCGACATTCGGCGCGCGCTTCAACAGGTCGACGGTCTTCGGGTCGACGCGGTTGATGTAATGCACCTGGCCCGACGACAGCGCGGCGATACGTGCCGTCGCATCGTTCATGCCGATGATCTCGATCGAGTCGACATAGCCGCGATCCTTGCGCCAGTCGTCCTTGTTCTTTTCCAGCGTGGCGCGCACGCCGGCCTCGAAGGTGACGAGCTTGTAGGGGCCGGTGCCGATCGAGGCGAAGGGATCATCGTTGCCGCCGTTCGGCTGGATGACGAGATGGTAGTCGGTCAGGAGCAACGGCATGTCGGCGTTGCCTTCGGTGAGCGTCAGGACGAGGTTGTCGCCATCGGCCTTGATCTCCTTGATCGACTTCATGACGCCGAGGGCGCCCGATTCCGACTTGCTGTCGGTATGGCGCTTGAGGGTGGCAACGACGTCGTCGATCGTCAGGTCCTTGCCATTGTGGAACTTCACGCCCTTGCGGATCTTGAAGGTCCAGGTGACCGCATCCTTCGACGGCTCCCAGGATTCGGCAAGCGATGGTACGGCGGCGCCGGTAAGTGGGTCGGATTCGACCAGCATGTCGCCCCAGCAACGGCCAATACAGAACATGAACTGCGACAGGAATTTCGCGGGATCCTTGCTGTCGGTGGCGGCACCGCCTTCAAGGCCGAGTTTCAGATGGCCGCCGTGCTTCGGCTCGGCTGCCATGGCGCTTTCGGTGAAAAGCTGGTCGGCAAGTGCCAATGTCATGCCAGCTGCCATGGCGCGTCCCATGAATTCGCGGCGGCTGAGGCCGCCCGAGGTCACGCGGCTTGCGAGGTGTTTCGTGTAATCGTTCATTCCCCAGTTCCTTCTTTTTGATGCGTTGATAGAATTCTCAGGCTGGACTTCAAGAAGCGGTTTCCTCTTCCGCTTGAGGTCTGGTTGCCCGCGATCATGCAGGAAAATCACACGGTTGCTACCGTTTTCTCATTTTCCTTTCCAGATTGGGGCTCGCTTCTCCGCGAAAGCCCTTGCGCCTTCCAACTGGTCCTCGCTCGAATAGAGAGCGTCGACGGTCGCGAACTGCCTTTTGGTGATCTTGTTCATGGCAGTCTGGAATGTCGTTCCCTCGGCTTCGCGGACGATTTCCTTGATGGCGGCGTAGACGAGCGGCGGACCGCTTTCCAAAAGGCGGGCAAGTTCCCATGCCCGATCCATCAGCTTGTCCGCCGCGACGATCTCGTTGACGAAGCCCCAACGGTTCGCCTCGACCACATCGAGCCAGCGGCCGGTCAGGAGCATGTCCATCGCGATGTGGTAGGGTATCCGCTTCGGCAACTTGATCGATGCGGCATCCGCGACCGTTCCAGAGCGGATTTCCGGAAGAGCGAAGGTCGCGTGTTCGACGGTGATGATCAGGTCGCAGGAAAGGGCGATCTCCAGACCGCCGCCGCAACAGATGCCATTGACGGCGCAGATCACCGGCTTGTTGAGATCACGAAGCTCCTGCAGGCCGCCGAAACCGCCAACACCATAGTCGCCGTCGACCGCATCGCCGGCAGCGGCCGCCTTCAAGTCCCAACCGGCTGAAAAGAATTTCTCGCCAGCACCGGAGATGATCGCCACGCGCAGCTCGGGGTCGTCGCGGAAATCGCGGAAGATCACACCCATCTCACGGCTGGTTGCAAGGTCGATGGCGTTCGCCTTCGGCCGGTCGATGATGACCTCGAGGATACCGTTGTCGCGTCGAACGCGAATGGGGCTGTGCAACTTCCGCTACCTCCTTCGCCGGATGAGGGCGTCTGCGGCAACGACGCCACGATTGTCTGGCAAAACCATCAATGGATTAATGTCTAGTTCTTCCAGCCGCGCGGCGTGTTTTACGACATATTCTGCCGTTGATACGACGGCATCGACAACTAAATCGAGGTTGCCTTTCGCGCCGCCGCGATACCCCTCGATCAGTTTTTTGACTTTCAGTCGCGAAATGGCCTCAAGAACGCCCGTTCTCGTCACTGGAAGAGCCAAAATGACGGAATCTTCAAGCAATTCAACCAGGATTCCCCCCGCACCGACCGTCAAAGCCAATCCGAGAACCGGGTCGCGCACGGCCCCGACGATCAGTTCGGCGACCGGACGCTCGATCATCCGTTCGACCAAATAACCGGAGGCAACATGCGCCATTCCGTGGGCGGCGCTCCGTACGGCCTCCATATCCCTCAGGTTGAGTGCGACAGCGCCAGCCTCGGACTTGTGTTCAACGCCCAGCGCCTTCAGGGCGACGGGGAATCCGAGGTGTTGCGCCTGCTCGGCAGCCTCGCTGGGCGTGGCTGCCGTCGCGCCGACGGGAACGGTAAGACCAAAGGCGGATAGCTCGGCCTTGGCTGTCGCCTCATCCAAGGTCTCGATCGCGCCTCCGGCCAAGGCGGTATCGAGCAGCGGCAGCGGCGGTTGTGCACGCCAGGCGGTCCCGATCCCGCTCGCAATTTCTGCCGCAGCAATGGCCTCGCTGATGCCGCAAAGGGGCACCATGCCATCTTCGATCAGCGACAAGGCAACGGTTTCGGGCATGTTTTCCGGCAGCGTCGCGAGAATCCCGGCGCGGGCGCCGGTCCGTTTCGCGGCCGCGGTGATAGCGGCAACCGTTGTCATCCAGTCCGCGCCATCGCAGCGATCGTCGCGCGGGAAATCGAGGACGATGAGATTAAGCGCATAGCCACCCTCGAACATAGCGGTGAAGGCTTCCGTCTGACGATCGAGGTCGCCCCAGACGAAGGTATGATAGTCGAGAGGGTTGGAGAGGGTGACCATTTCGCCGAGGCTGTGCCGCAAGGCGGGCAACTGTTCAGGCTTCAGAGCACGGAAATCCACGACCCGTCCCGTCGCGGCATCGGCCATCAGCGAGGCCTCGCCGCCGGAGCAGCTCATCGAGGAGATCGCATTGCTTGTCAGTGGACCGGCAATATGCAGCAGCTTCAGCGTTTCGATCATTTCCGGCAGGGTTGCGACCCGGCCGATGCCGAGGCGGGCGAGAACCGCATCGGCGATGGCGTCGCTGCCGGCGAGCGAGGCCGTATGTGAGACGGCGGCGCGCTGAGCCTGTTCGGATTTACCGACTTTCAGCGCGACAACGGGCTTGCGCAGTTCGCGGGCGCGCATGGCCAGCTTTTGCAGGGCCGCGACGTTTCCGAACCCTTCGATATGCAAACCGATCGCCGTGACACGCGGGTCTTCGAGGACGGCGAGAGCCAAGTCCGACAGTCCGATCTGCGCCTGGTTGCCTGCCGTCATCAGATAGGCGAGGGGCAGGCCGCGTTTCTGCATGCTGAGATTGATGGCGATGTTGGAGGATTGGGTGAGAATGGCAACGCCACGTTCTACGCGCACCATTCCGTGCTGGTCGGGCCAGAGCAGGGCGCCGTCCAGTCCGTTGATCAGGCCATAGCAATTCGGCCCGACAATCGGCATGTCCTCGGCTGCTTCGACCAGGGCTTGCTGCAGTGTGATGCCATCCGCCAATTCGGCAACCGCCTCGCTGAAGCCCGAGGCATAGCAGACGGCGCCACCCGCTCCTCTGGCTGAAAGCGCGCGGACGATATCGACGGTCAGTAGCCGGTTGACGCCGACGAAGGCAGCATCCGGTGCTACGGGCAATTCGCCCACCGATCGATAGCAACGGCGGCCGAGTACGCTTTCCAGCGTCGGATGCACCGGCCAGATGTCGCCGGCAAATCCCATCCGGTCGCACTGTTCGATGACCCGCCGCGCCTCACGGCCGCCGAAGACGGCGATTGTTTGCGGTCTGATCAGGCGGTCGAGCGAGCGTTGGGTCATCCGGTCAGGCTCCGAATGGCCGCAAGAGATCGCGGCTGATGATATGCCGCTGGATTTCCGAGGTTCCGTCCCAGATGCGCTCGACGCGCGCATCGCGCCAGAAACGGGCAAGCGGCAGGTCGTCCATCAGCCCCATTCCGCCGAAGATCTGGATCGCTTGGTCGGTGACGCGGGCCAGCATTTCCGAGGCATAGAGCTTGGCCGAGGCGACTTCGCGATTGGCGGAAAGGCCCGCGTCGAGCCGCCAGGCGGCAGACAGCGTCAAAAGGTCGGCTGCGTCGATCTCAGTGATCATGTCGGCGAGCTTGAACGATACACCCTGATTGGCGCCGATCGGCCGGCCGAACTGCTTGCGTTCCGCCGCATAGGGAAGCGCCATGTCGAAGACGCGGCGCGCGCGCCCGACGCAGGTGGCTGCGACCGTCAGGCGCGTGCCGTACAGCCATTCATTGGCGATATCGAAGCCGCGATGTACTTCGCCGAGCACCTGGGATTTGGGAAGGCGGCAGTCGGTGAAATTCAGGATGGCGTTGTGATAGCCGCGGTGCGAGACCGATTCATAGCCTTTGCGGATCTCGAAACCGGGCGTGCCGCGATCGACTAGAAAGGCGGTGATTTTCTTCTTGGTGCCTTTCGGCGTCTCTTCCTCGTCGGTAGCGGCAAAGACGATGAGGAAATCTGCGACATCAGCATGCGAGATGAAGTGCTTGGTACCGTTGAGAACGAAGTCGCTGCCATCCTGCCGCGCGGCACATTTCATCCCGCGCATGTCGGAGCCGGCATCGGGTTCGGTAATGGCCAGCGCATCGATCTTTTCGCCGCGCACGGCTGGTAAAAGATAGCGCTCTCGCTGTTCGCCTTCGCAGGCCATCAAAATTCCGGAGGGGCGTCCGAAGAAGACGGTGAGTGCCATCGAGCCGCGGCCGAGCTCGCGCTCGACAAGGGTAAAGGTGGTGTGGTCGAGACCGGCGCCGCCGACGTCTTCGGGAAAGTTACAGGCATAAAAGCCGAGATCGATGCATTTGCGCCGGATCTCCTCGGCGAGCTCCGGCGGCACGATGCCGGTGCGATCAACCCCGTTCTCATGCGGATAGATTTCCGTCTCGACGAAGTCACGGACTGTCTTGACGATCATTTCCTGTTCTTCGTTGAGCCCGAAATTCATGTCCGCTTCCTCCTAGCGTTTTTGTCCGACATGGCGCCCGATACCATCAGGCAGGGGCAGTTTTGCATGAGCCTCGGCGATCGGCCTTATTTTGCGCAGCACCTCCTCCGGTGCGGGAGCGGCCTTGCCTGCCTTGGCGTCGACATGCAGCAGCATATGTTCGGCGGTGGCAATAACATCGCCCGTCACCGTGTCGTGGATCGTGTGGAACAGATGCAACCGCTTCTCATCGTCGGACAGGAGCTGGCAGGTCGAATGGATTGCCTGACCGAGCTTGGCTTCGCCGATGTGGCGGATATGGGTTTCGACGGTGTAATAGCTGTGACCGGCTTCGACATAGGTGAAATCGACGCCGATCAGGCGCAGCAGCGCGTCCGATGTATCGCCGAACACCTGCAGATAGCGATGTTCGGTCATATGGCCGTTATAGTCCACCCAAGCGGGGCTCACCTTGGTTTCGATGAGACGCAGCGGTCTTGCCAGGTCGTGAAGTTTTCTTTCGCCGCCGCCCGTAGCCCAGAGACTTTGCTCGAAATCCTTGAGCAGCTTGCCGGCACCCCAGCCCTTGCCGCCGTGGCTGCCCTTCAGCGTTTGCAGGATGCCGACGAGATTTTCGTCGCGAATACGCTCCAGCTCGCGGATCGACAGGCCGGCGGCCTGCTCGTCCGACTGCTGGCCAATCTTTTCAACCAGCGCGTCGTCGAGGTCGACGACGTCCATCAGCTTGGTCCAGTTCCATTGCAGAGCTGGTCCGAACTGCGCCAGGAAATGCCGCATGCCCGCCTCACCGCCGGCAATGCGGTAGGTCTGGAAGAGGCCCATCTGCGCCCAGCGCAGGCCGAAAGAATAGCGGATGACGTCGTCCAGCGTTTCGACGGTGCAGATATCGTCCTTGATCAGCCACAGCGCCTCGCGCCAGAGGGCCTCCAGCAGGCGGTCGCCGACGAAGGCCTCGATTTCCTTGGCGATATGGACGCCCTTCATGCCGATGGGCGGCAGCCGGTCCATGGCTGCCTGGATCGTTTCCTTCGAAGTCTTCTCACCGCCAACGATTTCGACCAGCGGCAGCAGGTAGACGGGATTATAGGGATGGGCGACGAAGAGACGTTCGGGATGGCGCATGTCGCGCTGCAAATCGGTCGGCAGCAGGCCCGAGGTCGAGGAGCCGATCAGTGCATCCGGCCTTGCCGCCGCGTCGATCTGCGTCAGCACCTTGCGCTTCAGGTCGAGCCGCTCGGGAACGCTCTCCTGGATCCAGTCCGCTCCCGCGACCGCTTCTTCCAGCGTCTCACGGAAGGTGAGCTTGCCGCGTGGCGGAAGTGGCGCGCCGGTCAGCATCGCATAGGCCTTTTCGGCATTCGCCAGCACTTCGCCGACGATGCGGTTTGCTTCCGGATGCGGGTCGAAGACATCGACATCGATGCCAGCCAAAAGAAAGCGGGCGATCCATCCGCCGCCGATGACGCCGCCGCCGATGCAGGCTGCCTTGTTGATTTTGGTCATCGGAGCCTCAGCGCTTCGTCAGTTTCAGTTTCTTGCGGACGTCTTCAGGGCCGATGATGCGCGCACCCATGCCTTCAATGACCTGCACCGCCTTTTCGACGAGCTGGACATTAGTCGCCAGCAGGCCCTTTCCGGCATAGAGATTGTCTTCCAGGCCGACGCGAACATTGCCGCCGGCAAGGACAGCCGCGGCGGGATAGGCCATGGCATTGCGGCCGATGGAAAAGGCCGAGAAGGTCCAGCTCGGCGGAACGTTATTGACCATCGCCATAAAGGTGTTGAGGTCATCGGGCGCCCCCCAGGGGATGCCCATGCAGAGCTGGATGAGGACCGGGTCCTCAATAAGACCCTCCTCGGCAAGCTGTTTGGCAAACCAAAGATGACCGGTGTCGAAGGCTTCGATCTCGGGGCGAACGCCGAGATCGGTCATCTTCTTTGCCATCGCCCGCAGCATCGAGGGCGTGTTGGTCATGACGTAGTCGCCGAGACTGAAGTTCATCGTGCCGCAATCGAGGGTGCAGATTTCCGGCAGGCATTCGGCGACATGGCTGACGCGCTCCGTTGCGCCAGCCATGTCGGTGCCCCTGACGTTCAAGGGCAGGGGGCTTTCGACATCCCCGAAGATCAAGTCGCCGCCCATGCCGGCGGTCAGATTGAGCACCACATCGACATCGGCGGAACGGATGCGGTCGGTCACTTCCCTGTAGAGGTCGTTGCGGCGGCTGGCCGCACCTGTCTCGGGATCGCGGACATGGCAGTGAACAACTGCCGCCCCAGCTTTGGCGGCGTCGATCGCGGATTCCGCGATCTGCTTGGGCGTGATCGGAACATGGCTGGATTTCGAAACGGTGTCGCCGGAACCGGTGACGGCGCAGGTGATGAAGACATCGCGGTTCATTGCAAGAGGCATTTTGTTCTCCCTCGTATTGAGGGCATTACGCTGCAAGCGATGGCTTCATGCTTTGCAATTCCAGAGGAAAATAATACATTATCGGAAATACGAGAAATCCCCGATGCTCACGCCATCCGATACGCCGCTCGATATCGACCTGCTGATCCTGCCGGAGACGAACCTGATCCTGATCGCGTCAGTGATCGAACCTCTGCGCGGCGCCAACCGGATTTCCGGGAGCGAACTCTATCGCTGGCGGTTGTTTACGGTGGACGGTTCGCCGGTCGAGACGACCAGCCTGATTCCTGTTCCGGCATCAGGCAGCTTCCGACCGTCAAACGACACCGCGCCGCTCTTTGTACTCGCAAGCTACAATTGGCGGCGCAGCGCCACGCAAGCGCTGAAGATGCAATTGTCGCAGACGGCGCGCCATCGTTCGATGATCGCCGGCATTGAGTCCGGCAGCTGGTTGCTGGCCGAGGCGAGCCTTCTCGACAATGTGTCAGCGACCGTCCATTGGGAGGATTCGGAGGATTTCGCCCTGGCCTATCCGCAGGTGCGCGCCGTCAAGGATCGTTTCGTCATTGACGGCAAGCGCATCACCACCGCCGGTTCGATGCCGACGATCGATCTGATGCTGGAAATCATCCGGCGGCGGCAGGGCTATTCGTTGGCGCTCGAAGTCAGCCGGCTTTTCATCTACGAGCCGGCGACCGTCTATGGCGCCATGGAGCTGTCACCGTCGACAGCGGGCTTGCGTTTGCGTGATCCGCGCGTCGCCCGGGCCGTGCGGCTGATGGAAGAGCATATCGAACAGCCGCTGATCCTGACGCGGCTGGCGCGGCGCATCGGGGTCAGCGCCCGCCATCTCCAGGCCCTGTTTCAGGATGATTTCGGCGCTCCGCCGCATGTGCACTATCTGGCTCTCAGGCTGAATGCAGCGCGGCGCAAGGTGATAGAGACGAAAGCATCGTTTGCCGAGATCGCCGCAGCGACCGGCTTCAATTCCGCTTCGGCGTTCTCGCGCAGCTATCGCGCCAGTTTCTCGGAAAGTCCGTCGGGCACGCGGCGTCGCTTGCGCGGGCGCTTCACGGCTGCAGGAGAGCCGACATAGGCTGGAAAGCTTCGCGCACCATCTCCGCCAGCTCCCGGATCGCCTCGCTGGAATGATAGGGATTGCGGCGCAGCACGACGCGGGAGGAATCGACCGGCGGAAATCCATCGTCGCTCGTCAGCTCCCGGCAGCCGTGCGGAATGTTGCTGCGCGAGAGCGTCGTGACGGCAAGGCCGGCCGAAACGGCATTCTTCAGGCCGGAACTGGTATCGGCGACGAAGGCGATGCGGTAGCGTCGGCCCAATTGTTCCAGCGAACGCAAGGCAAAGTCACGGCACCACGTCGAGTCACGATAGATCGCGATGGGCAGCGGCACTGCTTCATGCAGCCGGTGCACCAGCGATGTGACCCACACCGTCGGGTCGATGCAGAGCACTTCGCCGGTGGTCTGATCGCTCCAGTCGAAGACGACGGCGAGATCGAGTTCATCCTTCTCCAAAGCGGCAAGATTGTGCGCGGTATAGTCACAGGAAACGGTGACTTCGACGGCGGGGTGTCGAATAGCGAAGGCTGCAAGCGCCGCCGGCAGGATGGTCTGGCTGTATTCCTCCGGAATGCCGATCCGGACAGGCCCGTCCAGCGGCTTGGTGCGGATGGTGGCTGCCGCCTCGGTTAAGAGGTCGATCACCCGTTGAGCATAGGGAAGTAACTGGTTGCCGGCCCGGGTCAGCGCAACACCACGCGCGCTTCTGTCGAACAATGCTTCGCCGATCGTTTCCTCAAGGCGCTTGATCTGCGCGCTGACGGCCGATTGCGTGCGGCCGATGCGCTGGGCCGCAGCAGAAAAATTCGACGTTTCGGTGATAACGAGAAACGTCCGGAGCAGATCGCTTTCGATGGGTTCACGCATGGCTGCTCACAAATTTTTCTGATGGTTACTATCTCTACTATTCGTTTGTCTGATGTCAAATATCGGCGCAGACAGATGATATTCAACCCGATGCTTCACTCTTTGAGTCCTGTTAGATGACCATTCAGATTCCTGTCCGAACCTTCTCTTCAAGTGAGTATGAGAAGGGTATCGTTCTTGTGGCCGTGGCAACGCTTGCGTGGAGCTGCAGCGGTATCTACGCGCGGCTTCTGACGACCGACATATGGACGGCGATCGCCTGGCGGTCGCTGTTTGGCGGCATATTCCTGCTGATCCCGAGCTTTTTCCTCGAGGGCGGCTTTTCACGGCGGCAATGGAGTTCGATTTTTCATCCCGCCGGATTGGCGATGATCGCCTGCCAGACCATCAGCCAGGCCTGCTTTATCGGTGCGCTCTACATGACCACGGTCGCAAACGTGACCATGATCTATGCAACGGCGCCATTCATCGCCGCCTTTCTCAGTTGGACGATGCTGAAGGAGCGTGTGGCGAAGCGGACGTTGATTGCCGGCGGCATCTGCCTTCTCGGCGTGGTGGTTATCGTCGCCTCCTCGATTGGCGGCGGCACGGGCGTCGGCGACCTGCTGGCGCTCGGCATGACGGTCACTTTCGCTCTCATCATCGTCATCCCGCGCATCGACCGTAGCGTGCCGATCCTGCCGTCAAGCGTCGTCAGCGGGTTCCTTACATTCGTGCTCTTCGTACCCTTTGCTTCGACGGCCTCGCTCGATACCTACAATTGGCTGCTGCTGGCCGCTTTTGGAGCGACGAATTTCGCGCTCGCCTTCGTCCTTTTCCTTTTCGGTTCAAGGCGAATGCCGGCGGCGGATGCTGCCCTTATCAGCTCGATGGAGATCGTGCTCACGCCCTTCTGGGTCTGGCTGTTCTTTTCCGAGAGGCCGCCGATGGCAACGTTCATGGGCGGTGCGATCATCCTTGCTACGATCGTGTGGCATACCGCTGTCGATCTTCGGCATGGCCGCCGTGCTCGCGCGCAGGACTAGAATGTCATAACTGTCTGTTTCTGTTCCCGAGAAAATGGCCGGTTTTCGCCTTACGTCACAGTCAATCGCGGTGCCGCCACCGAACCGCGCTGAATCAGGCTGGTCTTGACGATCGTGCGTTCGACGGGCGGCTCCTTGCCGTTGAGCCGGGAAATGAGCCTTTCGGCTGCCCTCTTCCCCATTTCGTAGACCGGCTGGTCGACGACGGTGATCGGCGGAGCGGTGACCGTGGTCCAGTCCGCATCCAGGAAGGAAATCATCGATATGTCTCTGGGGATGGAAAGGTTCAGGGACTGCAAAGAGCGGAACACCCTGAGCCCGACGAGGCTATCGGACGCCACCAGAGCGGTCGGCGGACCTTCTTCCGCCAGCAAGTGCTTCACGACGGCATCCGTCCGCTGCTGATCCGTGGCGCCAAGCCGGACGTAGTGCTCCGTGTCCTTCAATCCGGCGTCGATCTGTGCGCTCAAAAAGCCCTCCACGCGTTCGCGCACGGCGGAGTTGGATATTTGTCGGCTGTTCGTGAACGGATCGGCACCGGTGTCCATGGCGGATATATAGGCGATGCGGCGATGTCCCGCCTCGAGCAAATGTCGCGTTGCGTTCATGGCGGCGTCGCGGTCGTCGCCGGTCACGGAGTCGACCCCAAGCTCCGGAATGCTTCTGTCGAAGAGGACGAGCGGCACGCCGACGCGGCGAATGTCCTGTAGATGCTCCATCCGGTCGCATCGTGCCGGTGTCACGATCAGGCCGTCGACGCGCTTGCCGATGAGCAGGTCGACCGCCGATTTTTCGGCGTCGAGCTGTTCGCCTGAATTGGCGATGATGACATTGAAGCCCGCCACGCGTGCGGCGTCGCTGATGCCTCGGACGGCGAGGCTGAAAAAGGCGTTCTCAATGTCGCCGACGATAACGCCGATGATGCCGGATTTCCCCGTCGTCATGCTGCGGGCAAGCTCGTTCGGCCGGTATTCCAGCTCCGTCGCCGCTGCCATCACCTGAGCGCGGACCTTGTCGCTGACCACGCCATAGCCGCCGAGAACGCGCGCTGCCGTGGCCTTCGAAACCTTGGCCGCTTTCGCGACGTCGGCGACGGTGACGGAACGTTTGACGGAGCTGAGGTTTTCCATGCGACGACGGTTACAAGAGTTGTTGACGGAAGGTCAATCTCAAGTTAACAAATATCCATTGAGACCGGTCTCTTTATAAGAGATACCGGTCTCTTGTGCAAATCCTTCCTTCGACAGTGTCTGACGAAGGAGCAGATGATCACGCATAAAAATGCCGATAAGAGCACCCTTCAGAGCGGAGAATGAACATGAGCAAATCTGGCATATTCGCAGCCGCCATCGCTCCCTTGCGAGCTGGCGTCCTGGCCTATCTTCTTGCAGCTGGCATCGGGCCTGCATCCGCGGCCGACAATCCCTATAATCTGATCAGCCCGCAGACCATCAGCGTCGGCACGATGGGCGATGCAAAGCCCTACACCTTTGCTACGGCCGACGGCGAGTTCACCGGCTTCGACATCGAACTCTTCCTGAACGTCGTATCGCGCATGGGCTTTGCGAAGGACAAGGTGACCTTCACCGGCCAGGAGTTCTCGGCCTTGATGCCATCCGTCGCCAATGAGCGCTTCGACGTGGCGGTCGCCGCGATCGGAACCACCGAGGTGCGCAAGAAGACGGTGGATTTCTCCGACGGCTATCTCGCCGGCTATCTCTCCGTCCTGACGCCGGAAGCGAGCATCAAGGATGCCGATACGCTCAAGGGCAAGCGCCTTGGCGTGGTGCAGGGCACCTTGCAGGAAATCTACGCTACCAAGAATTTTGCCGGGGCCGATCTCGTCAAGTTCCCCGATAACAACTCGGCGGTCGCCGCGCTCAACAATGGCACGATCGACGCCCATTTCCTTGATTACGAAGCAGCCAAGCAATATGGCGTGCGCTATCCCACGCTGAAGATCGCCGTGAACATTCCGTCCTTCGATGCGCCGGCGGGTTTTGTGGTCCGAAAGGGCAATGATGCCTTCCGCACGGCGCTGAACAAAGCGCTTCATGAGGCGATGCAGGATGGAACCTGGAAGACGCTTTATGAAAAGTGGTTCCCGGGTTCGCCGATGCCGGACCAGTATCTACCCAAGAAGTAAAGCTTGTAGCCGCCCGCACTTGCCGGGCGGCTCCTCCACGGCACTGCTGATGCTCATCCGCATGGACGTGTCGGCATGGCCCGCAAGAAGTCATGGGGAATGGAATGGATTGGCTTGAAAATCTCCGCCGCAGCTTCCTGGATTGGGATGCGATGGCGGAAGTGCTGCCGAGCATGATCAGCGTCGGCCTGAAGAATACGCTGATCCTGGCCGCCGCCTCGACGGTGCTTGGCGTCATCATCGGAATGATATTGGCCGTCATGGGCATCTCGCAGTCACGCTGGCTGCGCCTGCCGGCGCGGATCTACACCGATATCTTTCGGGGCCTGCCGGCGATCGTGACGATCCTGATCATCGGCCAGGGTTTTGCCCGTATCGGCCGCGAACTGTTCGGCCCCTCGCCATTTCCGCTCGGCATCATCGCGCTCAGCCTGATTGCCGGCGCCTATATCGGCGAAATCTTCCGTTCCGGTATCCAGAGCGTTGAGCGCGGCCAGATGGAGGCCTGCCGTGCGCTCAGCATGAGCTACGGGCAGGGAATGCGGCTGATCGTCATCCCGCAAGGCGTGCGGCGCGTTCTGCCGGCGCTGGTCAATCAGTTCATCGGAAACGTCAAGGATTCGAGCCTTGTCTATTTCCTGGGGTTGCTTGCTTCGGAGCGCGAGATTTTCCGTGTCGGCCAGGATCAGGCCGTGGTGACGGGAAACCTGTCGCCCTTGCTGCTGGCCGGCGTGTTCTATCTCCTCATCACCGTACCGCTCACCCATTTCGTCAATTATATTGACGCAACGTTACGGCTTGGAAGACAGGGGCGGGGCTCCGGCGCTGCCAGCGGGCTCGTCGAGGTCGGCGAATTGCAGGCTGCTTCCAATGTCGCCATCGGCAATGAGCAACGCTTCAAGGCCGGCGCCCTCAAGGTCCGCGATCTCAGCATGGCCTATGGCGACCTCGACGTGCTGAAGGGCGTCGATCTCGAGATCGCACCGGGGACCGTAACCTGCATCATCGGCCCATCGGGTTCGGGTAAGTCGACGCTTCTGCGGTGCCTGAACCGGCTGGTCGAGCCGAAGCGTGGCGATATTCTGCTCGATGGCGAGAGTATTCTGGCGCTGAAGCCGGAGAGCCTGCGCCGGCGGGTCGGCATGGTGTTCCAGCACTTCAATCTGTTTCCGGACCATACCGCGCTTGAAAACGTCATGCTGTCGCTGACGAAGATCAAGAGGATGCCGAGCAGCGAAGCGCGGCGCATTGCCGAAGCACGTCTTGCCGAAGTCGGTCTCGCTGAACGCAAGGATCATCGGCCGGCTGGCTTGTCGGGCGGACAACAGCAGCGCGTCGCCATCGCCCGTGCGCTGGCGATGGATCCCGAGGTCATCCTCTTCGACGAGGTGACGAGCGCGCTCGATCCCGAATTGGTCAAAGGCGTTCTCGACCTGATGGCGAACCTCGGGCGGCAGGGCATGACGATGGCCGTTGTGACCCACGAAATGGGATTTGCCCGAAGGGTTGCCGATCAGGTCGTGTTCATGGATGAAGGCCGCATCATCGAAGCGGGGTCGCCGCAGCAGATTTTCGATAGTCCGCAAAGTGAGCGGCTGAAGCGCTTCCTCGCGGAGGTTCTTTGATGCTGCCAGTCCGCCACGGATTTTCACAACCAGACAACGTCAACAGATAAGGTTATCCAACATGCATGCTTCCACTCGGCCTTCGAGGGTCATCGTCGTCGGTGGCGGGATTTTCGGAGTTTCGACCGCGCTTCATCTCGCGCGGCTCGGTGTCCGCACCATCGTCATCAATGACGGCCCGCTGGCGAACGGCGCCTCCGGCCGTTCGCTTGCCTGGCTCAATTCGGCGCGCCGGCGCTCCGACGCCTATCATCGGCTGCGCCTTGCCGGTATCGACCGCTACCGGACGCTCGCCGCCAAATATCCGGATGCGCGGTGGCTTCGTTTCGATGGCGGGTTGACTTGGGACGCGGATAACGACCGCAATGAGATCGCCGAGGTTTTCGAATACGAGCGCAATCTCGGCTATCACGCTCTGCTGCTCGCCCCATCGAAGATCGCCGAGACCACGCCGGGCGTCGATGCCAGCACTGTGACGCCGCAAGGCGCCAAGTTCAATCCAGGTGAGGGCTGGGTCGATCTGCCATCGCTGATTGGCGTTCTCGCCGAGGAGTTCAAGGCGCTGGGTGGTGAGATCGTCACCGACGCCGGGCGAGCGACCGTCAATGTCGAAGAGGGCCGGGCTCGCGGCGTGACGACATCGAACGGTGCCCGCTGGGATGCCGATGCTGTCTTGCTTGCAGCCGGCGGAGCCGTTCCCGCAATCGTCGCTGAGGCTGGTCAGCACATCGCTGACGGAACGCCGATTGCGCTTCTCGTCAGAACGAAGCCGATCAAGCATCCCTTGAAAGCGGTCCTGAACACACCGCGCGTCGCCATTCGACCGACGCCGGACGGTGGTTTCGCGCTCGATTCCGCCTGGTCCGAGGAGGAAGTCGGTGTGAATCCCGATGGAAGCTACGCGATCAAGCCCTCCACGCTAGAAGGCCTCCTCCTTGAGGCGTCGAAGGTGCTTGAGGGCAATCCCAAGCTCGAACTGGCGGATTATGGTGTTGGACCGAAGCCCATTCCGGGCGACGGCGACCCGGTGTTCGGAGAGCTACAGGCCATCCCCGGCTACTTCGTCGCTTTTAGTCACAGCGGCGCGACGCTCGGCCTGATTGCCGGTGAACTGCTCGCCGATGAGATCGCCACCGGAAAGCGTCATCCACTGCTGGCCAATTTCCGGCCGGAGCGTTTTTCCAAGTAGTTTGGCATAGGGTGGTCAAAAACCTCCGCTGTTTCGGCGGGGGTACTCAGTGGATCGAGCCGAGTAGGACGGGGCTCGAGGCGAGATTGTCGACGAGCACCGTCATGGCGTAGCAGGCGACAAGCAATTGCACCGAAAAGGTCAGCACCGGCCTCCAGTCCTTGGCGACCGGTGGTCGATTGTAAGGCAAGGCGGAACCGTTCCCGGTTTCAAGCGGGATGATCTCGAAGGTCTTTGCTCCGAAAGCCAGCAGGCAGAGAATGTTGAAAATGATGAACTGGCGTGCCCCTGCGCCGATGGTGCAAAACATTCCGTTGCAGCCAAGACAGCCGGCCCAAAGATAGACACGCCCCTGCTTGCCGAGATAGCGTCTGGCACCCGTCAGCCCATTCAGCAATTGTTCCGGATCGCCTGATCCTGCATCATCGCGGGTTTGTTTCAAATCCGGTCTCCTTGCCCGAATCCGGGCCGATACAAGGAAACCAGTTTTCGTCTGCCACATGTGTTGCATTGTATTGCGGCGTGTTTTTTTAGTTTGCCGCGGGTGGACTGAGGCGGGGACCATCAAGCGACCGCGCCGCAACAAAATGTAACAACATATAACATTGCATTACGCCGGAATTGCTATGATAGGGCCGTATTCGAACATGAGGTCGTAAATGCTAGCTGATTCCCTTCCATCCGATCGTCCGGCGGACGTGCTGATCTGTCTCGACAATCCGCAGGCTGCTACGAGCATCGGCTCGGTCCTGTCGGCACGCGGGCTCTCAGTCGCGGCAATCTCGATGTCGGGAATGCAGAGCGAGTTCGAGCCGAACGGGTGCCAGGTGGTGATAACGCATACGGCGATGATCGGCCGGGTGCGGAACCGGTTGAAGCTGCCGATCGTCAATGTCGAGGCTTTCATCTTCGAGCGTCAGGACGGTTCTGATGCCGGTTCGCCAAAGCAGTTTGATGGCGCCGCCTTCGTGAAGCGCGTACTGACCGTCATGAGCGACGCTGAAAGACGCGCGCCACGCTGATGCGTACCGGGCGCGAGCAGGCGGAGGCATCCGAAGGCATTTCCAGTCAAACTTGGACGGAACTGAGAAAGGCCTTGGTCTGGTTTCTGGAAGTCTCCGTTGCCGTGGTCTTCGGCCTGTCGGGCCTTTTGAAAATCTCCAAGCCGATCGAATATCTCGGCAGTCTGGGCATGGATTCCGTGACGGCTCTTCCCGAATGGGCCGTTCGCACCTTGGGCGCTGTCGAACTGCTCTCGGCCGGGGCTCTGCTGGTGCCAGCCATGCTCGGCGTGCTTGTCAGCCTCGCACCTTTTGCCATCATCGTCCTTCTGGCCGTTGAAGGCTTTGCCATCACCCTTGAGTTTTCGGTTGCCCATGGCGATTACGCGCTGACCATGAACATCGTCCTGCTCGGCTGTCTGGCGGTAGTTGCCTGGCACCGCTTTCAAGCCATTCGATAGCGGCTCGGGCTTTCACAGACGCTCCTGGGTGGCCTTGTCGAAGAAATGGACATTCGGCGACTTGAAGGAGAGCTGTACCTTCTGGTTCGGGGCCAGTTCCGCGCGCTCCCGCATGACCCAAGTAAGCTCCTTGCCCTCAACCTCCAGTGCCACATGGGTCTCGGAACCTGTGGGTTCGATCACGGTAACGGTCGCCGGCACGCCGCCGTCGGTCGCAAAGGAGATGTCTTCGGGACGAATGCCGATGAGGACATCCTTACCCTCCGCTTGAGCCGGCGCATCGAAAAGCTCGACCTGCGCGCCGCTCGGCAGCACAAGGGTGGGCTTCGGGCCAGCGGTAAGCCTGCCTTCGAGGAAATTCATCGCGGGGGAACCGAGAAAGCCGGCGACAAAGACATTTCTCGGCCGGTCGTAAAGCTCGAGCGGCGTTCCGATCTGCTCGACCTTCCCGCCCTGCAACACCACAATCTTGTCTGCCATGGTCATGGCCTCGATCTGGTCATGGGTGACGTAGACGATAGTGGTCTTCAGCCGCTGATGCAGCGCCTTGATCTCGGCGCGCATCTTGACGCGCAATTTGGCGTCGAGATTGGAGAGCGGTTCGTCGAAGAGGAAGACCTTCGGATCGCGCACGATGGCGCGGCCCATGGCGACGCGCTGGCGCTGGCCGCCGGAAAGCTGGGCGGGCTTGCGGCCGAGCAACGGCTGAAGACCGAGGATCTGCGCGGCCTCGCCAACCTTACGCTCGATCTCGGGACGCTTCGCGCCGGCAAGTTCCAGCGCGAAGCCCATGTTCTGGGCAACGGTCATCTGCGGATAGAGCGCATAGTTCTGGAAGACCATCGCGATGTCGCGATCCTTCGGCTGCAGGTTGTTGACGACGCGCCCGCCGATGGAAATCTCGCCGCCGGTGATTTCCTCCAGCCCCGCAATCATCCGCAGAAGCGTTGACTTGCCGCAGCCCGATGGCCCGACGAGAATGACGAATTCGCCATCCGATATGTCGACATCGACGCCATGGATGATATCCACCGCTCCGTAGGACTTCTTGACGTTCTTGATGGTCAGTCCGGACATGAAATTCCTCCCTGTGAGGCCCGATCAGTTCTTCTTGCGGATGCGAAGGGCCTGGTATGGCTTGCCCGGCAGTTCGACACCAAAGGCTGCATCCGGCTTGCCGCCGCGCACGATCGCACCGTGCCGCGTGGGGTGCGGGATCGGAGCGCCCACTTTCCTTGCCGGGGTAACGGTCATCTCCCATGTGTCGATGATGTCGACGTCGTAGTCGGCGCCATCCTTGGGCAGCCCGGTCGACCAGATGACGGGCTGGTGTTCACCGAGATAGATATAGCTGACATTGCCGTCGCGAGCCCCAGAGACACGCGTCCAGGGCCATTCGCCATAGGCTCCGAGCGGTTCGAGCCCGCCAACGACGTCCTGCTCCAGCAAGTCGCGCAGGAAGCCGATGCGCTTCCATGCTTCGCCGCGCAGTTCGCCGCCCTTGGCCCACCAGATGAGATCCTGTGGATGCGAATAGGTTTCTCCGTGGCCGGCATAGCCGCCGCGCATCATCGTGAGCCAGAAGCGATGGACGAGCTCCTGCGCCGTCAGGTTGCCCCAGGACTGGATGATGTTGCCTTCATATTCAGGCTCGTCGTTGACGACAGGCTTGCCATAGGCGTCCCGCCATTCCTGCGTCCGCTTCACGTCCCAGTTCTGGATGCAGGTATGGGTGACCCAGGGCTTGCGATGATCGAAATTCATCGTCGGTTCGCCATTGTGGATCGATTTCAGATGGCCGTAGGGATCGTTCTCCTCGAGGATATGGAAATAACGATCCCATTGTGACACCGGCTTAGTGTCGAGGAGGAAATCATATTCGTTGGCGAGCGCCCACCAGACGTTCCGGTAGGCGGCGAGCCGGGCGGCGAGATATTCGACATAGCGGAAATCCTGCTCGGCCGACATGTCGGCATAGCCCCAGCGATCATACGGATGGAACATGATAAGATCGGCTTCGATACCGAGCGCGCAAAGGGCGCCCACCTGCTTTTCGAAGTGCCGGAAGAGGACAGGATTCGGACGATCGAAATCCTCCTTGCCATCGGCGCCTTTCTCGAAGCAGGGGTGGAGCGGTTCGTTGACGTTGTACGGATAGTCCTTCGGAAACACGCCCATGCGGATCTTGTTGAAGCGTGCGTTCTTCAAGGTCTCGAGCGTCTGCGCCTGCATCTCAAGCGGCTGATGCGTCCAGGCATAGCAAGTCGTCCCGACGGAGAGGAATGGCTTGCCGTCGGCATAGGCGAAATGGAACTTGTTGCGCACGCGCACCGGCCCGTGATTGCCTTCCGAAGGCTTTGTGGCGATGAGCGAGCCGGTCTTGCCGTCGAGTTCCGCGGTCTTGGAACGCGTCCTGAAGGACCAATCGCCTTCGTTGTCAGGCATGAAGCGGACGCGATAGACGCCGTCTCCATCATAGAAGCCAGGCACGCGGACCTCGCGGCTGTTCTGGCTGAAAACGGCATCGAATGCCACGTCGAGATAGGGATTGCCGCTCGAAGGGCCGTTGAAGGCCGCCTCGAAGACGCCCCATTTTTCGACGGTTGCACTGGACATGATGTTCTCCTCGAAAGACTTTGAAATTAGGGGCTTAGCCCTTGACGGCGCCGGAGGTGAGGCCGGAGACGAAGTATCGCTGGAAGATGAGGTAGACGAGCGTTGCCGGCAGCACGGTCATGACGATCGCGGCATTGAGCTGTCCGTAGTCGTTGGAAAATTGCCCCTGGAAGGACATCAGCCCGAGCGGCAGCGTCCACATATGCTGATCTTGCAACAACACGAGCGCCATCGCGAACTCGTTCCAGGTCGACACGAAATCCAGGATCAGCAGCGCGGCGAGGACCGGCAGGCAGACCGGCAGGAATATCCGGCGAAAGATGGTGAAGTGGCTGGCGCCATCGATCAGCGCGGCCTCGGAGAGCTCCTTCGGGATACCCTTGAAGAAGCCATGCAGGATGAAGACCTGATAGGGCACGCCGAAGGCGATATAAGGCAGGATGACGCCGGGGTAGGTGTCGATCAGCCCCAGCGAATTGACGAGCGTGAACAGCGGCGCCAGCATGACCTGAAACGGGATCATCGTGCCGAACACGACGAGAAGCAGCAATGCCTTGCCAGTCTTCAACGGTATCTTGGCGAGCGCATAGGCTGCCATCGCTGAAAGCGCCAGCCCCAGGGGAACCTTGATGACTGTGATGATGGCGCTATTGAAGAAGGCGTTGGCGAAATTTCCGCGGCTCCAGGCGTTGCTGTAATTCTCAAGAGCGAGATGGGCGGGCGGCATGAAGGCGCCCGTGCTGGTGACATCGGCCTTCGTCTTCAGCGATGTGAAGATGATGAACACGAAGGGCGCGACCCAGATCAGCGCGACGACGATGAGCGCGATCCAGAGCCCGATCAGGATCGGATCCCGTCTTGGTTTTCCGACGGTGGCAGTGTCAAAGGTGACGGCCATGGTTTCGGCTGGTGCGGCGGTCATTGCTCGGTCTCCTCATGCTTCTGCGTCCACCGCAGGTAGGGGACGACAATGGCAATGGTGATCAGCAGCAGGACGACCGAGATTGCCGCGCCACGGCCGAAATCGAAGATCTGCATCGCCTGGGTGAAAGCCCAGAGCGCCAGCATCTGGGTGGATTGCGCCGGTCCGCCGCCGGTGAGGCCATAGACGATGTCGAAGGCCTTGAGCGATGAAATGATCGACAGCACGAGCACGATCGTGATGGTCGTGCGAAGGGCAGGGAAGGTGACATGCTTGAAGACGGCCCAGCGTCCAGCACCGTCGATCCGGGCGGCCTCGACCAGTGACTGCGAAACATTCTGCAGTCCAGCCAGGAAAAGGACCATGGAGAAGCCGACCGACTGCCAGAGATAGGCGACGAAGACGGAATAGAGCGCGATGTTCCGGTCGCCGAGCCAGTCCTTGATCCAGCTCTGCAGGCCCATGGATGTCAGCATCTCGCTGAAGAGGCCGAAGAACGGATCGTACATCCATTTCCACATCGTCGCGACGGCGATGGGGGCGATGATGACCGGCAGGTAGAAGATTGCGCGGAATGTGTTGCGGCCGAAGAGCTTCTGATTGAGGCTCAATGCCAGGAGCAGCCCAACCATAGGAGGGAACACCAGACACATGATGGTCCAGATGACCGTATTCTTGAAGGCGACCCAGAAGACCGGATCGCGCGTGAAGATGTATTGATAGTTCGCAAGGCCAACGAAGGGGCGCTGAGGATCGAGCCCGTTCCACTTCTGGAAGCTCAATATCGCAACATTGACCATCGGATACAGCGCGAAGATCGCGTAGATCGCCAATGCCGGGGCGAGCAACAGGAACGCCTGCGCGCGGGGATCATGTGTTCGGTTTCGCAATGACATTCTCATCTGCTCCGGGCGACAGGCGGCTGGCGCGTGGGCTTTTGGGGCTCAGGCAAGAGCCGGTCCCGACGGATAATCGGGACCGGTCAGCGTCCTGGGAGGACTTAGGTTCGGCCTGCGATGAAAGTCTGCAGCTGCTTGGCGGCATCCGCAGGTTCGATGTTTCCGGACGCGACGTCATTGATCACGCGGAAATATTCGGTCGTGACATCAAGCGGAAACGCCTGGTCGCCGTTCATGTAGACCTTGCCGTAGGTCTTGAAGATATCCAGCCATTTGGCCTCGAGCGGCTTCTGATCGGTGTATTGGACGTTCTTGTTGACCGAGATCGAGCTGATCTGCCCGACCAAATCCTGCTGGACCTTGGTCGACAGGAAGTAATCCAGGAATTTCGCAGCGAGATCAGGATCTTTGCTCTTGGTGCTCACGTAGTTGTATTCGGCAAAGCCATAGAGGCGGTTGGTGTTCGTCGGGAACGGGAAAATCCCGTAATCGTCGAGGTTTGCACCGCTGCCGCTCAACTGGCCGACGAGCCAATCGCCTTCCAGCATCATTGCCGCGCGACCCGCAACGAACAGGCTGTAGGATTGCTGATTGCTGATGCCCATGAAGGGCTGAAGCGTGTAGTTCTTGGTCCACTTTGCGAATTCGGTGAAGGCATCCGTCGCGCAAGGCTCTTTCGTCCAATCGAGCTTCATCGCCATCAGCGCGTCGTGCTTGTCGGCACCGCATTTGGTTTCAAGGATCACGTCCATCAGCCGCATGACGTGCCAATTGACCGAGCCGCCAAAAGTGAAGGCAGGGATTCCGGCAGTCTTCAGCTTCTCGGCATCCGCAAGCAGGTCTTCGTAGGTTTTCGGTTCTTCGGTGATGCCGGCTTGCTGGAACAGCTTCTTGTTGTAGTAGACCGCCTCACCCTTGAAGGTGAAAGGGACGCCATGCTTGCCGCCCGGATAAAGGTCGGCGAAAGCCGCCGCCGAGGGGAGGAGCTCATCGCCCCATTTGTACTGCGTGTAATATTTGTCCAGGGGCAGCGACAGGCCGGCTTTGACATATTCCCCGCCGAGACCAAGCCCAGCCCAGCTGAAATAGATATCGGGACCCTTGCTGGAACCCGCCGCCACGCGAAGGGCGGTCTTGTGTTCATCAACGCCACGCTGGACAATCTGGATATGCGTTCCGGGGTTGGCGGCCTCGAAATCGGTCGCCACCTTCTTCAGCGCGGTATTGGCGCCGCCATTGTCGAAATTCAGTGTCCACAGCGTCAGGTCCTGTGCTTTCGCACCGGTCGCCGCCAGAGCCGCCGCAACAATCGCGGCCGCGCCAAAACCTCTCGCATATTTGGAGTTGATACGCATTTTTCCGTCCTCCTCTGAAGAATGCTGAGGCCGGTTTTGGCAAATCACCAGATACATGTCAACTGGTATGATGAGCTCATCATCATTAAGGCGAGAAGAAGGCGTGAAAGCAGTTGACGACGACGGTTGCCGACGCGGCGCCGGGGTCGATATGACCCAGGGCGCGCTCACCAAGCCTGGAAGAGCGTCCCTTCGTGGCGATCATATCCTTCGTTGCTTCCATGCCAGCCTGTGCTGCGGCGAGCGCTGCGGAAAAGCATTCTTCGAGTGGCATTCCCTGTCCCCGCGCAGCCTGGCAGGCGAGGGCGGCAGGCGCCCAGGCGTCGACCATGGTCTTCTCCCCAACCTCCGCCTTGCCGCGATCCTGGATCCCCTTGGCAATCGCCGCGAACGCACCGACCATGTCGTCGGCGGTGAGCGATGGCTTGCCCTTGACCGCGGCACCCGCGCGCATCAGGCCGGTTGCGTAGAGCGGGCCTGATGAAGCGCCGACAGCATTCAGGAAAGCCTTGGCTGCCGTGTTGAAGACGAGGGTGGGGTCGCCAGTTGCCGGGTCCAGTTCGGATGTCGCCTTGGCGGCTGCCGAGAAGCCCAACTCCATGGCGATCCCGTGATCGGCATCGCCGATCACGCCGTCAAGCTCGCAAAGCCGGTCCCTTTCGCGCGTCATCGCTTCCGCGATGAGGGTGATGAGAGATGTCAAATCGTCGGCCGTGATCGTCGTCATCAGAGCGCCTCGCCGGAACGGAACATCGCGCAATCGCAGGGGTGGTCGATGAGCCGCTGCAATTCGTCGTCCAGATGCATCAGCGTGATCGAGGCGCCGGCCATTTCCAGCGATGTGCAGTAGTTCCCGACCAGCGACAGATGGATCTCCACGCCCAGCGCATCGAGCGTCATCTTGACCTTGCGCATGATGATGTAGAGTTCCATCAGCGGCGTCGAGCCCAGCGAATTGATAAGCACCGCCACGCGGTCACCTTGCTTCGGCTTCATCTCGCCGAGGATCCTGTCGAGCAGTTCTGTGGTCACATCATCGGCAGGCTTGAGCGGACCACGGGCAACGCCCGGCTCGCCGTGAATGCCCATGCCGATCTCCATCTCGTCGTCGCCGAGCTGGAAGTTGGGTTTCAGCGTCTGTGGTAGCGAACATGGCGAGAGCGCGACGCCCATCGTATACGTGCGGTCATTCGCCCATCGCGCGACCCGTTCCACCTCGTCCAGACTGTACATCAGATCGCAGGCAGCACCGGCGGCCTTGAAGACGAAGACGTTGCCGGCGACACCGCGCCGGCGGTCCCGCTGGTCGATGGGGGCGGAGGCGACATCGTCCGTTGTCAGCACGGTGCGGACCTCAATGTCATCCATGGTGAGCATCTCGGCCGCCATGTCGAAATTCATGACGTCACCGGCATAATTGCCATAGGCGAAGAGGACGCCGGCGCCATTGTTGACGGCCTTGGCGCATTCGATGATCGGGTCCGGCGGCGGCGAGGCAAAGACATTTCCGACGGCCGCCGCATCGGCTAGCCCCTTGCCGACAAAACCCAGGAAGCTCGGCTCGTGGCCCGAGCCGCCGCCGATAACGAGGCCGACCTTGCCCGGCCGCGGGCCATGCTTTGCAACGATCGACCGCGGCGATCCTTCGATGGCGCGAAGGTGGTTGGGATGGGCGGCCAGCACGCCGGCCAGCATTTCGTCCACGGCCGCGGCGCCGTCATTGATAAGCTTCTTCGTCTTCACGCCAGTCCTCCCGATCATTGCGATTCTGAAGACTAAGATGCGCGTCTCGCGAGCAAGGTCAATCCGCCAAGGCGATCGAACCGACAGCATAGGCTCCAAGCGTGAGACCCTTATTCGTTAGTTTATAGACTCCGCCGAGGGAGCCGAATTCGACTTGCTGCGGCGCGGGCGTGAGGTTCACCAGCAGCAATTGCGATGCCTTATGTGCCGGCGCTGCAATGAAAGCGAGGACAGCCGCCGGGTCGGATGAGACGCATTCCCGCCATGGACTGCCGGTGAGGCGGGCCAGCATGGCAACCGTATTGAAGATCGGACGTTTGCCTCCGGCGGGGGAAGGCTCACCTCCACCGGCGATCACGCCGAATGGTCCCGTCAGCGCCGAAAGCGTCAGGCATTCCAGGCCGGCGTCAAGCACCTTGGCTGCATAGCCGAGCGCGAAAGCTTCGGCGAAACGACTATTGTGCCGGGGATCCGTATTGGCCATTGCAATACGGATCCCGTCGAGATTGTCCATCGTCCGGCTGCCATAGGGGTTCTGACGCATCGGAATGGTAGAGGGGCCGATGCGATAGGGCTTATCGCCATAAATAGCGCGAACGGAGCGGGTGATGAATGGCAAGGCTTCCAGCGTCTGCATGACGCTCAGATCATCGGCGGCATGCACGATCGGGTTGGTGCAATGGGTGATGAAATCGAGCGGTTCGGACGGAACGCGCTTGCGATTGAGTTCGGTGAAATAGCTGAGCATGCCGCCGCCGAGGCGAATGCCCGGAAAAGCCGAACGGGCTGCCGCGTAGACCTCCTCAAGCGGTGGGCATTCCGGCCATTTACTGCCGGGAGGGGTCGATTGCCGATCTACGGAGGGGGAAATGACAATCGCGTCCGGCTTGAAGCCTGCGGCGTGCATCCAGGCAGCGATCTCCGTAGTCTCAGCAAGCGGCGATTGCTTGCAGGGCAGCGCTATTTCCAGTGTCGAGGTGCCGGCATTAAGCCGGGCAATGGTGTCGAACGCTCTGAACGCATTCGTGCCATGCCCGGCATTCGGATCGAAATGGAAAAGCAGTTCCTGCGGCCCGATCTCCGCCAGGATATCGCGGGCCTCAAGTGTCGCCTCTGCCTCCTCGGGCGTAATGACGAGGCCGATCGCGGGCATTGTCCCGCTCTTCGTCCCTTCCGTGATCGTGACGGTTTGGCTGTTTGGCGAGATGGATAGAGCTGTGTTCAGCGTCTCCCGCGTGTCCTTGATGGTGAGGACGATCCTTTGTCGGACGGATTGGTCGGTTACTATCTGATAGGGCCAGGGCAAAGCGAGAGGACGGACATAGGTCTTGTAGGAGGCGTCCGACCAGTTACGCTGATCCTCCATCTCGAAGGTGTCGCCTTCCATTCGGCATTCCGCGGTGACCTGCGGCATGACGCTATGCGTGATCGCGCGCATATCCTTGAAGGGCTGCCATGGTTCGATGAGATCGGGAAAAAGGGTATCTTCGCGATGGCCGTCGACATGTTCCACCGAGACCGGTGTGCCGGCGACACCAACGACCGGATGCAGGATGCAGAAGCCGCAGCGGTTGGTCTCAAAGCCGGTTTTGGAGATTGCTTCCGCATCAAAGGTCACGGTGCGTCCGGCTTCAGCGGAGATCTGTACACGGATTTCAAGCGTGGTTCCGTCGGGTCCGGCACAATGCGCGACGTAACCCACGGAAAAGGCATCATTGCCTCGGTCGATTTTGAGGTCCGCTATGGATGGTGCATAGGTGCCCCAATCGCGGTCCCGCACCAGATAGGAGACCGCCCGCAGCACCTCGGTTCCGTCATAGGTGATCGTGCGGAGATTGCCGTCCTTGAAGTCCACGGCAAGCTGGCCAGCGGTCAGCCGCACAGGCGCGACTTCGGTTTCGTGCGTGCCGTAAAGCACAAAAGGATCGACCTCGGCCGTCATCGCAGCATCGCTCCGATGTCGACGGTCCTCCCATCGGCCGCGCTCTCATAGGCGGCCTCGACAAGGGCGAAGGTCTTCAGATTGTCCGCGCCGGAGGTCGAGGTTTCTCCGCCGGACGAGAGCCGGTCCGTCCAGTGTTGCTGGATCGCCAGCACGCTTTCCTGGATATTGTGCCATGGGCGGGAGGCCCAGGAGAGAAGCTGCGGCGAGGCATCGGAGACCGTCATGCCGTTCGGACCGGCCACCTCCAGACGATAGCCTTGCGAGAGCCGGATCGTTCCCTGTGTTCCGTCGATCTCGATGAGCGTCTCGGGAAAGGGCTCCATACCGAGCTTGGTCGCATAGCTGACGTCGACGATCGATGTGGCGCCGTTCTGGTGGTCGAGCAGGATGGTTGCGACATCCTCGCCTTTGATCTTCGGATTGACCCGTTTGGTGCGTGCGGTGAGTGTCGCAACATCGCCGAGAATGAAGCGGGCGATGTCGAGCGTGTGGATGCCGAGATCCTCAATGATGAAACGCTCGCCTTCCGCAAGATAGGGTTGGCCCGAAAAGACGTCGAAGCCGGACCGGAAGGAAAAACGGCCCCAGAATGGCTCGCCGATGGCGCCCGATTCCAAAACGGCCTTTACGGCTTGTATCGGTGTCTGCCAGCGGAAATTCTCGTGTACCATCAGGGGAATGTCGGCGTTTTCGCAAGTGCGGACCATCGCTTTGGCATCGCTCAAGGTCTTGGCAAACGGCTTCTGGCAGATGGCCGGGACTTTGTGGGCTGCCGCCATCTCCACCAATGCACGGTGGCTTTGAACCGTTGTGGCGATATCGACGAAATCGAAGCCGCCATCGGTGAAAAGTGCTGCTGCATCGCTATAGCGGCGCTCGATGCCGAACTGGTCGCCGACGATCTTCAGCCGCTCCGGATCGCGGTCGCAGATCGCGACAATATCCGCGCCCTTGACGTCTTTCCACGCATGCATCTGGTTGATCGCGAAGAAGCCGCAGCCGATGAGTGCCCCCTTGAGTTTCGTCATATTAGCCTGCCTTTGCCATTTGCATGAGCGTCACGCGCTGTTGCAGACGGCGCTGCGCCTGGTCGACGACCACGGCGATGATGATGACCAGCCCCTTGATGACCATCTGCCAGAAGGACGAGACGCCCATCATCACCAGCCCGTCGGAGAGGATGCCGATGACGAAGGCGCCGATGATCGTGCCGCCGATCGTTCCGCGCCCGCCCGACATCGACGTGCCGCCAAGGACGGCCGCCGCGATGGCGTTGAGCTCGAAGCTCTCGCCGGTCGCCGGGTGCGCGGCCATCAGCTCCGACGATATGATGATGCCGACGATCGCCGCGCAGAGCCCTGAGAACATATAGACGAAGATCTTCACCACATCGACGCGGATACCCGACATGCGCGCCGCACGCTCATTGCCGCCGACGGCGAAGATGTGCCGTCCGATCGGCGTCGAGCGAGAGACATAGGCGGCGACCAGCGCGAGAAAGATGAGGATCCAGATGGAAACGGGAAGGCCGAGCAGCCTGCCGGCGCCGAAGACATCGAAGCCGGTCGTGTCGAATTCCGGCCTGCCGACCAGGTTCGGAAAGGTCTGGCCGTCCGAAGACAGCAGCGCAAGACCGCGTGCGACGTAGAGCGTTCCGAGCGTGGCGATGAAGGGCGCGACGTTGAGCTTGGTGATGAGCAGCCCGTTGATGAGCCCGATCAACAGCCCGACGGCAAGCGTGATCAGGATGATCTCGTATATGTTGAAATAGACGGTGTATCCGATTGGCAACGCGACACCGTTGAGGATGAGGGCGCCCGCCACCATGCCGCATAGGCCGACGATGGAGCCGACAGACAGATCGATGCCGCCGGTGATGATGACGAAGGTCATGCCCATCGCCAGGAATGCGTTGAGCGCAACGTGCTTCGACATCAGGATCATGTTGGCGGTCGATGTGAAGTTCGGCGCGAAGATGGCGAAGAAGATGATGACGGCAAAGAGCGCGATGAAAGTTCTAAGCTTCATCAACGTCAGGAGCGCAGAGCCGTTCGACCGCTTGGCCGCAAAAGAAGTGGAGGTATCTGCCGTCATGACGCGAGTTCCCTTGTATGTCCGTGTCCCTTGGCTGAAGCGGCGATGATGGCTTCTTCCGTGGCGTCGCTCCTGTCGAAGACGGCGACCAGCTTGCCGTTGCTCAAGACGGCGATGCGGTCGGAAAGCGCCATGACCTCTTCAAGGTCCGAGGTTGAAAACAGGATTGCCAGACCCCTGCCGGCAAGCCTGCGCATGGTGCGGAAGACATCGGCCTTGGCGCCGACGTCGATGCCCCGGCTTGGTTCGTCCATCAGAAGAACCTTGGGATCGGTCATCAGCGCCTTGCCGATGACGACCTTCTGTTGGTTGCCGCCGGACATCGACGTCACCTCGAAATCCGGGTTGGGCGCCTTGATCGAGAGATCGCGGATCATGTCACGCGTCGCCTGCTTTTCGGCGCCGGCGTCAATGTGAAAGAAGCGAGCGAAGCGTCCGAGGCTTGCGAGCGTCAGGTTGCTGGCAATGGAGAGCACCTGCACCAGTCCCTCGCGCTGCCGGTCCTCCGGTATCAGTGAAAGGCCGCGCCGGATACGCCGGGTGGTGTCGCGCTCGCGAACTTCGACGCCGTCGACGAAGATCTTGCCGGTCGAATGCATGTGCCGGCCCATGACGCATTCGAAGAACTCGCTGCGGCCGGCGCCCATCAGGCCGTAAATGCCGAGAATCTCACCGGCGCGCACCGAGAGCGAGACATGGTCGACGGCAAGGCCACCAGTCGAACGCGGCAGGCTGATTTCCTCGGCGCGGAAAGCTTCCTTGCCGATCGCGTGCCCACCGTCCTTGGCAAAGTCCTTGGCGTCCGATCCGATCATCGACCGAACGATCCATTTCGTATCGATATCGCGGACCATAGCCTGGCCGGTGATCTGCCCGTCGCGCAGCACGGTGATGTAATCGCCGATCCGCATCAGCTCTTCCAGCCGGTGCGAGATGTAGACGATGGCGACACCTTGCGCCTTCAGTTCGGCGATCACCTTGAAAAGAATGTCGACTTCCGCCGCAGACAGCGCTGATGTCGGCTCGTCCATGATCAGGATGCGGGCATCGAGCGAGATCGCCTTGGCGATTTCGACAAGCTGCTGCTGTCCGATCGGCAAATCCTCGATCATGGTTTCGGCATTGATGCCTGCGTCCAGCCTCTTCAGGAACTCATTGGCCTTGGTGACCTGTGCCTTGTGGTCGATGCCGAAGATGCCGCGCGTGATTTCGCGTGTCGCAAAAATGTTTTCGGCCACCGACATGTTGGCGAAGAGGTTCAGCTCCTGGAAAATCATGCCGATGCCGCGCGCTTGCGCATCAGCCGGGCTGTCGAAATGAACGGTTTCGCCTTCGAGCACAATGCGGCCGAGGGTGGGCCGCTCGACGCCGGCGATGATCTTCATCAGCGTCGATTTGCCGGCGCCGTTTTCACCGACGAGCACATTGACCGCGCCGCGCCGCAGCTCGAGATTGGCACGTTTGACCGCAACGATGCCGGAATAGACCTTCGATACGTCTTCCAGGCGAAGGATGATGTCGTCCTCTGTCGTGTCGCCCATGGTCATTGCCCCAGTACCAGCGCCGAAGGGGTAATCAGGGGAAGCTGGCCGGAGGCGGGCAGTGGATACGCGCCGGTCACCGTGACGGTCTTGCCCACGAGGCCATCGCGCGGCAAGGCCGCGAGGAAGGACGTGTTTGCCTTCTCGTTGAACGCCTTGCCGAACTGCGCCCATTCGATCTGGTTTCTGAATTCATTGAAATCGAGGAAATCCAGTGCGTCGCGCAGTGCCGTGCCACGGATTGCCGGGCCGATCTGCACTTTCGCGTCCGCCTTGCCGTCGCCATCCACGTCGACGTCGAGGGTTCCGGCGCGAGAGGCCGTATCCACAGCGACGATCTTGCCGCTGAGCTTGACCGCATAGGTCCAGGGCGATGCGCTCTGCTTGCGCGGATTTCCGTATTTCGCGCCGGCCTCATCCGGGTTCGACGCGACCGCCTGCAATACCGTCTTGAAGTCGCCCGCGCGCTTCTCAAGATCGGGAAGCACTTGTGACTGCCAGATCGCCTCGACCTTGGTCGCGGGATCGAAGGCGGTCTTTGCCGCTTCCGCCGCCTTTTCCTCAGGTGTCGGCGTTTTGATGATCTTGCAGCCAGGCAGCGCTGCGACCAGCATGACGGCCACGGCGGCGCCTCTGATCCTCAACATGCAATGCACCTCTATCTCATAGGAAACATGTCTGGAGAGCGTGGGATTTCCACGCTCTCCATGGTGCTCGGTCCGCCATCAGTTCTTCAGCGCGAAAGTCTCAAGCTTGTCGGCATTGGCCGCATTGATGAGAACGCAATCCATCAATTGCTTCTCGTCCTTCGGCACCGTCTTGTTCTTGATGTAGGCGTCGGCCTGCTCGACTGCGATCTGGGCCTGCGCATAGGCCGGCTGCATGACAGTCGCCTTGATGCCGCCTGCCTTGATCGAGTCGCGCACGTCGTTGGAGCCGTCGAAGCCGACGACGATCACGTCCTTGCGGCCGGCGGCCTGCAGTGCCGCAATCGCGCCCATCGCCATGGTGTCGTTGCCCGAGATCACGCCCTTGATATCCGGGTTGGCCTGCAGGATGGTTTCCATCTTCGCATAGGCTTCGGTCTGGCTCCAGTTCGCCGATTGCTTGGCGACCAGCTTCAGGTCCGGATAATCGTCGATGACGTCGTGATAGCCCTGCGAGCGGATACCGGCATTGGTATCGGCCTCGCGACCGACGAGTTCGGCATAATTGCCCTTCTCGCCCATCAGCTTGACGAATTCCTGCGCGCCGAGCTGTGCGCCCTGGTAGTTGTTGGAAACGATCTGTGCGACGGCGATACCGGTGACATTGATTTCGCGGTCGATGAGGAAGGAGGGGATGCCGGCATCCTTGGCCTTCTTGATGGCGGCAACCGTCGCATCGGCGCCGGCATTGTCGAGAATGATCGCCTTGGCACCGCGGCCGATCGCCGTGTCGATCACTTCGGACTGCTTGTTGGCGTCATCGTCATGCGACATGACGAGCGTGTCGTAACCCAGCTCCTTCGCCTTGGCTTCGGCGCCAACGGCCTCGGCCTTGAAGAATGGATTGTCGAAGGCCGGTGTGATGATGGCAATCAGATCCGCCGAGAAGGCAGGTGCGGCCGTGCCCAGGGCAAGAGCGCCGGCAAAGGCCGCAAGCGTCAGTCTGCGTGTCAGTTTCATGGTTTCCTCCCAGTTATGAAACAGGCCCTGTTCCCAGCAGGGCAGAAAGGGGAGGGCAAGCCCTCCCCAGGATCTCGTCAGGTAATGCGCTGGATGCTGGCTGCGATTTCCTTCGGCTCGAAAACATTCTTCCAATCGTCGCGCATCAGCGCCGGAATGCCGAATTCGATGGCCTTGTTGCAGGCGTCCGAGAACACGCCGTCGACTTCCTTGAAGATCACGGCGCCGAGAACGTTCATGTGGCCGAGCAGGAAGTCGCGGGCGGCTTCTTCCGGAACGCCGCGCGCAACGCATTCGTCCATGGCCTGGCGCATCACGACCAGCAGCGAGGCACAGACGGTTTCCGACAGGCCCGGCTCGAGCATCGCCATCTGCTCGACGGTGACCCGGTGCGACCGCATGACCGGCGCCCAGATGACCTTGGCGATCTCCTCGCCGAGCGCATAGGCGCTTTCCGGTCCCTGCATCAGCGCCGAGACGATATGCTGCTTGGCGAACAGGCCACCGAAGTGATCCTTCTTCGCCTGCATCTCGGTTTCATCATTGAAAATAGGAGGATGGCAGGGATGGGTGACAAAATAGGTGAGATTATCGCGCTTCGGCAAGTGGCCTGCGAAGGGGGCGGCGGCATCGAGCGCCACGACCATCGTTCCCGGCTTCAACTTGTCGACGATGCCGGCGGCAACCTTGCCGATGGCGGTGTCCGGAACGGCGAGAATGACGACTTCAGCGTCGTTGAGTGCCTCATCCGCCGGCACGCAGGACAGGTCGAGATCGTTCTTCAACCGTGCCTTGCCAGCGTCACTGACCTCGACATGACGGACATCGAAGCGTGAACCTTTCAGGTTCTTCGCAAGCCGATATCCCATTTTTCCGCCGGCGCCGAAAAGAGCAATTACAGTCATGTTTTCTACCTCGTCCATTTTCAAATCGTGGTATCGCAAGTGGTATGATGAGTCAATGATCATCCCAATATACGGGCGGCGATATCTAGTGTTTGCTAGGCTTTTCGTCCGTCTCGAATTTGGGAGAAATAATCGTCGGTGCCGACCTGCCCGCCCTTCAGCGCGATCTGCAATCCGTTGGTCGGTGGATAGCCACCATGGGCAAGGCAAAGCGGTGACCCCGGAGTTTGCGGCAATGGGAGCAGCGTTGTCAGGGCTTCCACGCGCAGTTCCTTCAGGGCGTGGCTCGATGTGTCGCCACCGGCAATGACCGCGCGGGGGAGCCGTTCTTCCTCGACGATACGGCGCAGGATGATGCCGAGAGCCTGTCCAAGCCGATGCCGGGCGCCGGGAACGCGATCGATGTCGCCGCCGCGATCGGCCGAAGGACCGAGCGCCGTATGCAGGATGACGCTGCGGCCCGCCTTCAGGCTGGCGATGCCGGTGCCGATCGCATCTTCGATCGCACGATCGGCGCTTTCGCCAACCAGCGCCAGCGGATCGACATCGACGCCATCGAAGCCGTCGGCCATGGCTTGGCGTATCTGCCGTTCAGTTGTCGGGGAAACGCTGCCAGACACCACGGCGAGGCGTCCGACCTTTCCCGGCAGGACAAATTCGGGCCGTTCATCGATCAGGCCTCTATCGCGCCATGCGTTGAGCAGCGCGTATTCCAGGCCGGAGGAGCCGGCGACAAAGAAGCCGTTGTCAGCCTTCAGACGCCAAAGCTGCTTTCCGGCAGTGGCTTGCGTTTCCAGACTATCGACATCCATGAACAGGATGCCCTTAGCGTTGGCGGCGAGTGCATCGAGTTGCTGGTCGGCATTATCAGCGGACACAATCACTAGATCGGCGAGGCTGACGGGCAGGGATGTTTGTTTGCCGAGATGCAGTGCCAGATCGGCTTCATCCATCGGCGTGACCGGATGGCGGCTCATCACCGGATGGCGGTCGATGCGGAAGACCTGGCCCTGATAGGCGGCAAACAGATGGCCGAAGGCGGTATAGCGCTTGAGCTGCGGCGCACCCACCACGACCGGCACGAAGGACTGCTCAAACAACTCCTTGCCGATCTCGATTGCCTTGCCGATATTGCCGATCCGCGGGCTGGAATCGAACGTCGAGCAGACCTTGTAATGGCATATCGCCGCGCCGAGGCCCTTCAGCCACTGGAATGTCGGCACAAGCTGCTGCTGCATCCATTCCGGGGTTTCGCTGCGGCTCGTTCCGGCAATGCCGATCGCCCGGCATTCCCGGAAACGATCCAGCATCTCGGCGCTTGGAATACCCAGGAAGAGCACGGTCGGAACCCCGTTCGATGCCAGGGCTTCCATCACGTCGGTCGAGCCGGTGAAATCATCGCCGTAATAGCTGAGAAGAAGATTGCTCATCGCCACTACGCGCCTTTGCCGTCACTGAATTTTGCAATCGAAGCAGCAAGCTCCGGATGGTCCTTGGCATAATCTGCGAGCGGGATATCGGCGACTGCCGCTTCCCAGGCCTGCTGGACAGCGCGAACACCGGCGGCCGGTCCGGAGGGATGGCTGACGATACCGCCGCCGCAAAGATAAAGCAGGTCCGTGGTCCTGCCGGTCCGCTGATAGGTTTCCGGCGCTTGCCCACCCCACTGGCCGGAGCCGGCGACGGGAAGAGGGCAATCGGATGGATCGAACAGCGGCGTGCTGACAGCCTTGAAGGATTCGACGAAGCTTTCGTCTGGCTCCCAATATTTGACGCGGATGCCATTGATCTGGAACTGATCGACGCCGAGCAGCCGCCAGAATTGCTGGTAGACCTTGAAATCCAAGCCCGCACCCGGATGGCGCGTCAGCACGTCCCAGCCGTTGCGATGGGCATGCAGGACCAGGTCCGAGCGCTTGCGAAGGAAGCTCATGCCGCCGAAGCCGATGGAATTGATGTTGACGACGGCGCAATTGCCGCCAGCCTTCAGCACGAGATCGTGGTTGCGCATCATCTCGTCGGGATCGGCATGTGAAATGCCGAAGGCATACATCACTTTCTTGCCGGTCTTCTGCTCATGATCGAGGATTTTCGGCATGATCGCCGCAACACGCTCCTTGAGCGGCGAATAGGCTGGGCTCATGAGCTTCTCGTCGTCCTTGATGAAGTCGACGCCGGAGCTGATGAGTTCGCCGACCAGTTCGGCGGTTTCGGCTGGGCGAAGGCCGAGCGCCGGCTTGACGATCGTGCCGATGATCGGGCGCCCCTCGACCCCGGTCAGGCGCTTGCTGCCGGCAACGCCGAATTGCGGGCCGGGATGCGCGCCGCGGAAGGCTTCAGGCAGCTTCATGTCGACGATGCGGATGCCGGTCATGCCTTTGATCGAAAAGACGCCGCCGATCGCGATCGTCATCAGTGCCGAGAGATCAGTGCCGATCGCATCGAGCGGAAAGGCGATGTCGACATCGGCGCGGCGAAGCGGGCCATGGCCATCGGCAACCTCAGGCCATGTCGGTCGCTTCGCATCCTCTAGCTGGCGAATGCCGAGGACCCTTGCGGCCACCCGCGACTTCAGCTCTTCCGTCTCGCCGGGAACCGGCACGAAAGTGCCCGTCGACTGGTCGCTGGCGATCTTGTCGGCCATGGCCTCGATGCTGCCAGGCGTTTCGATGCGGTAGGTGATGGTTATGCTCATGAAGTGCCGGCTGCTCCTCTCGCCAACGATTTTGTCGTGGCGTCAACTTGTGATCTGGTATAATGAGTATTCCAACTTGTGCAACGATTTTTTTGTTTAGGAGCGGTTAGCCGTTCTGAACGGGCTTTCTCGACTCCGTTTGACACGGCATAAGGGAGGAAAGCTTTGAGCCAGCGAGATGTCATGAGCCAACCAATCGAACAGATCGTCCGTCGGAAGCTGTCTGATGAGGTATTCGACCGGCTAGAGCGGTTGATTACATCGGGAGAACTGAAGCCCGGCGATGAAATGCCGTCGGAGCGCGTGCTGATGGAACGCTTCGGCGTCGGTCGTCCGGCGATCCGCGAGGCGATGCAGTCTCTCGCCAATATGGGATTGGTGAACATCTCGCATGGTGAACGGGCGAAGGTGCTTCAGCTCACCGCGAAATCGATCTTCCGGCAGGTGGATTTGACCGCGAAGATCATGCTGTCGCAGTCTTCGGACTCTCTCGAGCATCTGAAGAGCGCGCGTATCTTCTTCGAGCGCGGCATGGCCCGCGAGGCCGCTCAGCGCGCGACGGAAAAAGACATCGCCGATCTCAAGGATATCATTGAACGCCAGCGCCAGTCCCTGGGGCATGCGGAAGAGTTTATTTCGGCTGACATGCAGTTTCACACCCGCATCGCGCAGATTTCCGGAAATCCGATTTTCGCCGCTGTCAGCGAGGCGATGCTGGCCTGGCTCAAGACCTACCATACGGATCTGCTGATCTGGACGGGCAAGGAAAAGTTCACGCTCGTCGAGCATGAGGAAATATTGGAACAGCTTTCCATTCATGATGCTGATGGCGCCGAAGCGGCCGTGATGAAACATCTGGAGAGGTCGCGAGCGCTCTACAGCAAATAGCGGATGCTTCTTCCTTTCGCGTTGCGCGCTGTCCGACGCTCGTTTTTCAGCGCCGGTTCATCTTCATATCATACCTCGTGAATCTGGCTGCCCCAGCCTGTCCAAATTCATCTGCAATCTGGCGGCTGCCCAGACATCGGAGAAAGAGGTGCGTGATGGTTAGGTTCATTCATCGGAACATGGCGCTCGTCGTGGCGCCGATCATGACGGCAATTGCCATAGTATCGTACAATGTGCTGAACCTTTTGATGAGGCATCACCACACAGCAAAACACGACATCTATCACGTTGTCGGAGCGCTCTTTGTCTTCGGCGCCTTCTACGGCGTGATTCGTTACATGCAGGCTTTGCCCGACGAAGACGAATAGAATCCAAAGAATCACCGGAGCGGAACCCCATCACAATCGACGGGAGCCGTTGAACGATCTTCGGCTCCCATCCCAACATGAGGTCGGGGCAGATGTGCCATGGACGCTGCCCCAATGACTATCAACGGTGCTGAGTTGCAGCATGTATATATTGCGCCGTTCAGGCCATGCGGCCTGAGCGAATAACCAAGGGATGTTGATACGTGGCTGATGTTTGTACGCAGGGTGTGGATACGGGTTTTGTTGCCTTGGGCTATGCCAAGATCGCACTGCTTGGTGTTGTGCAAGGTCTGACCGAGCTATTGCCGGTTTCCTCCACCGCCCATATGCGGCTAGTGCCGGCTTTGCTCGGTTGGCAGGATCCAGGTTCGGCGTTCTCGGCGGCGATGCAGCTTGCTGCACTCGCCGCTATCATTTCCTATTTCTGGAGCGACGTTCGCTATGTTGCCTTTGGATCGGTCGATGCGATCCGGCAAAGGGATTGGCGGTCGCCCGCCATACGGCTTGCGATTGCCATTATCATTGCGACGATCCCGATCGGTATCGCCGGCTTGCTGCTATCATCGTCCCTAAACGCTTGCGGCACCTCCCTTCGCAGCCTCTGGGTTATCGGCATTGCCTGCCTCGTCATGGGCCTTCTCCTGGCGGCTGCCGAACTTTACAGCCGGCACAGGAAGGACATGGAGCAAATGACGTTGCTCGACGCGCTCTTTGTCGGCATCACCCAGGTCGGTGCCCTCATCCCCGGCGTATCGCGGTCCGGCTCGACGCTGACCGGAGCGTTGTTTCTTGGCCTGAAGCGCGACGAAGCCGCCCGTTTCTCCTTTCTCCTCGGACTGCCGGCAATCGCCTTGGCCGGACTGAAGGAGCTGTTGACGCTGTATAAGGCGCATATTCCGATGGAGGCATGGTCGGTGCTGATCGTCGGGCTGATCGTCGGCTGCATCTCGTCCTTCGTGGCGATCTGGGGCTTGATGCGCTTCCTGGAGCGGTTCTCCACCTGGCCGTTCGTGATCTATCGCGTCGTGCTGGGCGTCGTCATCCTCTTCGGCGTGTTTGCCTTGGGCTGGAGCTAAGCGGTCTCTTTTACGCTATCCGACCGGTTCGCCGCCTGCTATGTGGCCCAACAGTCAAGATATAGCGACGGGACCAAGACTATGGATGTAAGAGACAGCAACGGAACAGTGCTTGCCGACGGCGACAACGTGACCCTGATCAAGGATCTGAAGGTTAAGGGGACATCCGTGACCTTGAAGCGCGGTACGCTGATCAAGGGCATCCGGCTGACCGGTAATGAAGACGAGATCGAATGCCGGGCTGAAAAGATCAAGGACCTGGTTCTCAGAACCGAGTTTCTAAAAAAGGCCTGATGTAGTGTCATTGCCGTTTCGTATAAATGGCAATGACTTGCTGGTAACCGCAAAAGGCGGGCTTTAGCGACGCTACCCGAAGACTAGGCCGCCATCCACGATAAGGTTCTGACCGGTTACCGCCCGCGCCCAGGGGCTTGCGAAGAAGAGGACGGCATCTGCCGCCTCTTCCGGCGTTGTTACACGGCGCAAGGGCGTATTTGCCGCAATGAGATCGAACACGGCGTCCGGTGTAGCGCTGCTGGCATCCGTGGTGCGGAGCAAACCTCCCGATACCATGTTGACCGTGATGCCCTGTGGCCCGAGTTCGGCGGCGGCCGTTCGTGTCAGCGAGAGTAGGGCAGCCTTGGCGGCCGTGTAGTCATGATAGGGCACGACTGGGTTCTGGAAGAGGTTGGTGCCGATGGTGACGACGCGGCCGAATCTGGCTTTTGCCATGGAAGGGCGCGCTGCCTGGATGAGATTGAGCGCACCTTGCAGGGCGGTGTCGAGCTGCGCGGCAATGGCCGTCCAGCTCAACTTGTCGAGCTTTGAACGAGCATCGCCGTTGAAACTGAAATCGGCAAGTGCATTGTGCACGATCGTCGTGGGCGCACCGAAATGCGCCGTGATCTCCTCAACAAGCCTTTCTGTTTCGTCCAGGCTGCGGATATCGGCCTGGAACGCCTGGGTATGATCGCCGAGCCGGGCGGCAAGCGCCTCGGCTGGTTCGCGGCTGGCGCGATAATTGATGGCGACCTTCGCACCTTCACGGGCAAAGGCGGCGGCGATCGCCGCGCCGAAGCCGCGGCCGGCGCCGGAGACGATGACGATTTGCTGGTTGAGAGGCAGGCTCATGTCGGCTGTCCTTCTGTGGCTGGCCAAAAGGCGTGAAAATGCTGAACCGGCCCATGGCCGCTACCGACGGAAAGCGTTCCGGCTGCGGCAACCGCGCCGGCAAGATAATGCTTGGCGGTGGCGACGGCTTCGCTCAGCGTCGCACCCTTGGCGATCTCGGCGGCCAGGGCGCTGGAGAGGGTGCAGCCGGTTCCGTGCGTGTTCTTGGTTGGAACGCGGCTGGCTTCGAACCACGTCAGACCTTCAGGGCCTGCCAGCACGTCGGGGCTTTCATCGCCGTCGAGATGCCCGCCCTTGATCAGCACGGCCAGTGGTCCGAGTTTCGCCAATGCCTGCGCCTGCCGCGCCATCGTTTCGCGATTTTTGGCAACCGGTTCGTGCAGAAGAGCCGCCGCCTCCGGCAGATTCGGTGTCAGCAGCGTCGAGAGCGGAAGCAACCGCCGGGTCAGGACGTCGATGGCGTCGGCGGCAAGCAGCGCGGCACCTCCCTTGGCGATCATCACCGGGTCGAGTACGACCGGAACATCCCGATGCGGCGTGAGCGCGTTAGCGACGGCCTCGGCGATGGCCGCATTCGCGATCATGCCGATTTTGACGGCGTCGACGCGGACATCGGCGAAGATCGCCGCGATCTGATCGGCGACGAATTGCGGTGGGACGGGATGAACGCCGGAAACGCCTTGCGTGTTTTGAGCCGTCAGGGCGGTCAACGCCGCCATGCCATAGACGCCACGCGCCGAAAATGCCTTCAAATCGGCCTGAATGCCGGCGCCGCCGGAGGGATCAGAGCCGGCGATGGAGAGTACGTTTCGGATCATCGGCGTGCCTCTCTAATGGCTTTGGCAATCTCGGCGGCTGCGGCCTGCGGGTCCGGCGTGCCGCATATGGCCGAAACGACGGCGATGCCATCCGTACCGACCAAGAGGGCTTCGGCCGCATGCACGGCCTTCAAACCGCCAATCGCGACCGACGGAACGGGGCAGAGGTCGACCATACGGGCAAGGCCCGCAAAGCCGATCGGTTGCTTGTGGTCAGGCTTTGTCGCCGTCGCGAAAACCGGACCGATCCCGGCATAGTCCACGAGGGCGGGATCAATGGCAGCGGCAAGTGCCTCGGTTTCTACGGAGAGGCCAAGGATCATATCCGGGCCGATCAGGCGACGGGCAGTACGGGCATCCATGTCATCCTGGCCGACATGCAAGCCATCGGCCCCGATCGCGATTGCCGCCTCGACATCGTCATTGACGATCAGACGCGCGCTCGTGCCCGTCAGCGCCTGCTTCAGCGCGAGGCCGGTTTCGATCATGCTTGCGGTCGAGGCATGCTTGTCACGCAGTTGTACGACCGTGGCACCGCCGGCGACGGCAGCGCGGGCGGTTTCCACCATGCCGATACCGGCGCAGAGCACTGGATCGAGGACGAGATAAAGGGAGAGATCGAAGTGCTTCATAGCGAGGTGATCCTTGCTTCGCCGTCAATCGCCTTTTCGTCGAGCGCGGCCAGAGCATCGAGGAAGCGCCATGAAAACGAACCGGGTCCGTCAGCTTCCCGGCCTGCGCGTTCGCCTGCCACGGCGAAGGTGGCCAATGCCGCGACCGTTGCGGCAAGCGGCTGATCCGGTCTTGTTGCCGAGAAGGCGCCGACGAGGCAGGTAAGCGAGCACCCGAGCGCAGTCACCTGTGGCATGAGCGGCGAACCGCCCTCGATGCGGCTGGCCTTGTTTCCGTCGGTGACGAAATCCGTGGCGCCGGTGACGGCAACGACCGACCGATGTTTTTGAGCCAGCAGGACGGCGGCTTCCGCGGCCAGTTCGACGGGATCGCGGCTGTCCACGCCCTGGCCTCGGCTGACGCCGCCGGCGAGCGCAATGATTTCCGAGGCATTGCCGCGAATAATTGTCGGCTGCAATTCCAGCAACTGCGCAACCGCCCCGCGCCGGAAGGAGGTGGCGTAGTGGGCTACGGGGTCGAGAACCCAGGGCTTGCCGGCCTTGTTTGCCGCCTGCGCCGCCGATGTCATGCCAGCCAGCCAGCCGCTGGAAAGCGTGCCGATATTGATCGTCAACGCGCCGGAGATCGTGGCGAACTCGCCGGCCTCCTCTTCGGCATGCACCATCGCGGGCGAGGCGCCGGCGGCGAGCATCACATTGGCGGCGATATTCATGGCAACGAAGTTGGTGATGCATTGCACCAGTGGCGGGTTTGCGCGCATGGCCGTTAACAGGCTGCCTGGAGTGGTCTGGTCTTGCATATCGCCCTTTCGGGCGGGGCGAGACGCGAAGGGAGACGACGCAATATGCCGAGACCCCGAGCGACTCCCTCCGCCAGCATGATCTGGTTCAGGTTCAAAGGGTACTTCTCAGCCCGTCATCGACGGACGCCCCTGTCTCTCATCTCCGTCTTTCTCGCAGAGAATAGCCGTTCTGTCACCAGAAAATAGCTTGGCGATATCTTGATCGAAGTGAGCTGAAGCGGCTGGATAGCGCGAGATGGTTTCGCAACCCATGCACTGATTGCATGGGTGCAGTGATACCTTAGCTATGCAAATCCCGAAGGCTTTGCACTATATCGTGCTCATCGAAGCGGATGGAGCGCCAAGCACGGCAGCTCAGCTTCGAATACCCTAGGAAAGGGGATCATCATGAACGTAGCACGCTCTTTTAACAACTGGCTCAAGTATCGTCAGACGGTCGCCGAACTGGGCCGTATGTCCACGCGCGAACTGCATGACCTCGGCATCGGCCGTAGTGAAATCCGCAACGTCGCCCGTGCGGCCGTTGTTCGCTAACAACGTAAAACGCTGATCTGCAGTCAAAATTCTGCTGGCGCCTGCTTCTTCCCGAGCGGGCGCTTTTGTTTGGGTGCACGCTGGGTGAAGCTCGACCCTTCGGGTGAGGGATCTGCGGCCTGGAAGCCTTCTGCTTTTCGCATAACGCATAGCTGCCCTGCAAATAAATGCCTATGAAGTAAGCAGGTCTAGTGTATAGTCATGTTTATCGAAGCGATGCACCTCCTCCCGCAGAGCTTCGATTATGCGGGCGCCCTTATCCTCCTCCCAAGGTCGCTTGCGGGAACAGCAGCACTCCTCCTCCCAGCTGCTGTTCGGTTCTTTTCGAAAAGCCTGCCGCACCTCCTCCCGCGGCAGGCTTTTTCGTTTTGAGCCTGCATCAATCGCGCCGCGGCCCTGGAGCTGAGTTTCCTCAGCGGCTTAGCTGGAAAGCTACTCAGATCCTGATGCGCAATTCCTGACGCCAATGTGATCCGGACCTCTCGTAAAAATTGATCGTGCCCCCTATGTGCGTAATGGAGAACGCGCTAGATCGGTCGGTACATCGTAATTGTATCTGCCGAAAATCAGGAGTTTGAGCATGACCGATTCTGCCGAATATACGCCGCCGAAGATCTGGGTCTGGAACAAGGCGAGCGGGGGCCAATTTGCCAATATCAACCGCCCGATCGCTGGGCCGACGCATGAGAAGGTACTGCCGGTTGGCCGCCATCCCCTGCAGCTCTATTCGCTGGGAACGCCAAATGGGGTGAAGGTCACGATCCTGCTCGAGGAGCTGCTGGCGTTGGGCCATAGCGGCGCTGAGTATGATGCCTGGCTGATCAAGATCGGCGAAGGCGACCAGTTTGGAAGCGGTTTCGTCGACGTCAATCCGAACTCCAAGATTCCGGCGCTGCTGGATCGCAGCGGCCCGACCCCGATCCGGGTCTTCGAATCCGGCTCGATCCTGACCTATCTCGCCGAAAAATTCGGCGCCTTCCTGCCGACCGAACAGCCGGCGCGCGCCGAATGCCTGTCGTGGCTGTTCTGGCAGATGGGCAGCGCGCCCTATCTCGGCGGCGGCTTCGGCCATTTCTACGCCTATGCGCCTTCAAAGATCGAATATGCGATCGACCGCTTCGCCATGGAAGTGAAGCGTCAGCTGGATGTGCTCGACCGGCGTTTGGCCGAAAGCGAATATCTGGCGGGCAAGGACTATACGATCGCCGATATCGCCGTCTGGCCCTGGTATGGCGGGCTGGTGAAGGGCTGGCAGTATGGCGCGGCCGAGTTCCTTCAGGTACAGGACTACAAGAACGTCCAGCGCTGGGCGGAAGCGATCTTCGCACGGCCGGCTGTGAAGCGCGGGCGCAAGGTCAATCGCCTGTCCGGCGATCCCGCCGACCAATTGCATGAGCGTCACGACGCCAGCGATTTCGACACCAAGACCCAGGACAAGCTTGCAGCTGCAAGCTAAGCACTCCGCTGGCTCGCCTTTCAGCCCGTCGCCACCAATGGCGGCGGGCTTTTCATATCTGCGATTGCTCGGGCCTGTCCGAGCGGCACGTCAGCCTCGCTCCATCTTGTTTGGCCTAATGTCTCATAGACATTGATGCGCTCATCCGAAGTGCGTCGACGAAGGACCGCAAGGGGAATGCCGCGCATGCAAAAGAGCTTTGACGACCGTGTTTCCGGCTTCGCCTCAAGTCGCCAACTGGACAACGATCGTGATTTGCTTCTCGCTTGTCTGGTTTCCGGCGGAGACGAACGGCTGGATTGCGAGCCTGTGACCGGCCTCAATATGTACGGTCACGGCCCATCGCCACGGCCGATGGACCTGGCCTTCGGTTCCTCGACGGCATCGACTATTTCCACGCCTGCTTTCGCGGCAGTCGGCGCCTATCATGCGACGCTTCTCCGGGAGATGGAGACGCATCCGGCCGCTGACATCTATGCGCGAGAGATCACGATGGTCCGGACGGAACTGCTGCACCTGCTCGGCTTTAACGACGGCCCGGAGCAAGTGGACGCCGTCATGGCCACGTCCGGCACCGACCTCCATCTTTTCGTCGCCGCGCTGCTGGCGCGCGAGGATGACCGGACATTGATGACGATAACGCTGATGGGCAACGAGACCGGGAGCGGGGTCATGGCCGCCGCCGCCGGCCGGCACTTCATGAGCCGCGTCAGTAACGATCGCCCGGTTGCCAAGGGCGAAGAGCTTAGCCCTGGACAGGCGACGCGCAACACCTCCGTCGCGGTGCGCAACATCGATGGCTCATTGCGTAGCGACGAGGAGGTCGAGAGCGAGTTGAGGGGCCTGGTCGAGCTTGCCCGCGCCGCCGGTCTCAGATGTCTCCTGGTCGTGACGGATGTTTCCAAGACCAGCCTGCTGGCGCCGGGTCTGGAAACGGTGTTCCGCCTGAAAGCGCGTTTCGGCGCCATGCTCGACATCATGATCGATGCCTGCCAGTTCCGCGTCTCCGCCGCCACGATCCGCGGTTATCTCGCCCATGACTTTCTTGTGGCGCTGACGGGATCAAAGTTTCTGGCCGGGCCGATTTTCAGCGGGGTGCTGTTGTGTCCGCCACGATTGTCGGGTCGCCTGAAGCAGCGGGCTTTGCCGGCTGCGCTTGCCGATTATTGCGTGCAAGCGGACTGGCCCGAGGGCTGGGTGGCCAGGGATGGGTTGCCGCATCGTGCCAATTTCGGCCTCCTGCTGCGATGGAAAGCGGCCTTGTTCGAACTGGAGCGCTTTCTCAAGACGCCCGAGGAACGGGTGACGGCTATCCTGTCCGCCTTTGCTGGGGCAGTGCGGGATCGGCTGGAGCGTGACGAGGCCTTCGAACCGCTCGATACGCGGGCCATAGATCGCAATCGTCTGGGGGATCGGCCGAGTGGATCGCGCTGGGACGAGATCCCGTCGATCTTTTCATTCTACCTGCGCAATCCTCATCGTGGTGGCATCCTGCCGGCGGCGGAAACCGCTGCGGTCTATAAGGACCTAGCGGCCGAACAGGCTGGCCTTGCGCCGGTGCGTCTTGGTCAGCCGGTTCGCTGCGCCGATTTCGGCGACATGCCGGCGAGCGCCCTGAGAATCTGCCTGAGCGCGCCGTTGATCGTGCAGGCCTGCGAGAGCGCGCAGGCGCTGGGAAGCCTGATTGATCAGGCCATGGCGGTGCTGGACCGCACGGCCTTCGTCGCGGCGCAATTAGCGCCCCGAACAGACGCAATCCGCGCGTCGAGCGCTTAAGCGGCGGCCCTCTGTTCGTCTCTCGCCGTCGTCCAGACCTCGCGCGCCGCATCGGCATTCATCGCGGCGATGGCTATGCCGACGATTAGGTCCGGCCAGGCGGAATGCCACAGGAACGCTGTCACGATACCGGCCGCGATGATAGCGATATTGGCAAACGCATCGTTGCGGGCAGAGAGAAAGGCGGCTCGGGTCAGGCTGCCGCTATGGTCTCGGAAGCGAACCAGCATCATGGCGCAGGAGAGATTGACGACGAGCGCCCCGAGGCCGGTCAAGGACAACGGCAACGGCTCCGGGGCAACCGGAACCATGAATTTATGCCAGGCGGTCCAGATGGTCGCCAGTCCGGGGATGAGCAGGATCCCCGCCAGCGCCATGCCAATACGGGCGCGATTGCGAATGCTCCAGCCGAGCGCCATCAGGATCAGAAGGCTGACCGAGGCGTCTTCAAGAAAATCGATGCTGTCGGCAAAGAGCGAAACCGAGCCGATGGATAGGGCTACGGCGAATTCGACGCCGAAATAGCCAAGATTCAACAGCGCAACACGTTTGACCGCGTTGCGGAGAGCAATGTCCGTCATATCTCCTCCATTCTCCTCACCGCCCGGCCGGCAAGAGCAGCCGAGCGTCCCTTGCCTCTATCTAACGCCCGACATCCGCTTGAACAGATGGGCATATCGAAGATTATTGTCGGCTATCTTTTAGTCTGGTGTCGCTAGTCCTCGCCGTCAAAGCCTGCAAATTCGCTCCGGACGATGCCATGGCGCTGGAGCTTGTCGTAAAAGGTCTTGCGCGGGATGCCGAGGGCTTCGATCGTCCGGCGGACATCGCCGCCGTTTTGAGCAAGCGTTTCGCGGATTAGGTCCGCCTCGTAGCGCTCGACGCGGACGGGCAGGGGCAGCACCGTGTCGACGGAAGGGGTTTCGCCCGGCTTCGAGCCTGCCGCTGATTCCAGGCCGAGAACGAAACGTTCGGCGAAGTGTGAAAGTTCACGAACATTGCCCGGCCAGTCGTGGTGCTGCAAATGACGGCGAACAGCGGCGGATACGGTGGGCACATCGCGCTTGAAGCGGCTGGCGGCGCGCTCAGCGAAGTAGCCGAAGAGCAACTGGATGTCGTCACGCCGGTCACGAAGCGGCGGGATGGAGATCGTGACGACGTTGAGGCGGTAATAAAGGTCTTCGCGGAAATCGCCGCGCTGGCGCGGATCGCCGAGATCGACCTTGGCGGCGGCGACGACGCGAAGGTCGACGGGGCGCACCTCGTTGGTGCCGAGCGGCGTAACTTCCCGCATTTCCAGCACGCGCAGCAGCTGCACCTGCACAGCGGGCGGCATGCTCTCGATTTCATCGAGAAACAGCGTGCCGGCGCTTGCATGTTCGATGCGGCCGATGCGCTTTTTCTGGGCGCCAGTGAAGGCGCCGGGCTCGTGGCCGAAAAGTTCGCTCTCGATGACGGTTTCCGGCAAGGCGCCGCAGTTGAGCGCGACGAAATTGCCCTTCGCCCGTCGGCTCCAGCGATGTAGCAGGCTCGCGACCACTTCCTTGCCGCTGCCGGTCTCGCCGGTCACCAGCACGTCGACATCGGTATCGGCGATCTGACGCAATGTGTGGCGCAGCCGCTCCATCGCCGCCGTCTGGCCAATCAGCGGCAGATCGCCTTGCGCCTGTTCCGCCGCAATACGCAGCGCGCGGTTTTCCAGAACCAGCCGGCGCTTTTCCGCCGCGCGCCGCACGCTTTGCACCAGCCGGTCGGTAGCGAAAGGTTTGGCGATGAAGTCATAGGCCCCGTCCTGGATCGCCTTGACCGCCATCGGGATATCGCCGTGGCCGGTAACCAGGATGACCGGAAGATCTGCATCCCGTGCCTTGACGTGATCGAAGAGCTGCTGCCCGTCCATCTGGGGCATGCGGATGTCTGAAACGACGACGCCGGGAAAGTCCGCTTCCAATGCCCCGAGCGCATCCGCCGCCGCGGAAAAGGCGGAGACGGAAAAGCCGGCGAGTTCAAGCGTTTGCTTCGTCGCCCTCAACAGATCCTTGTCGTCGTCGATGAGGAAGACCGGGGATGCGTCGTTCATGAACTTGCCTTGCGCAGATGAATGATGAAACGGGTGCCGTTCTCGCTGCTTTCAACCTCGATGCGGCCGCCATAGTCGGTGACGATGTCCTTGGAGATGACGAGGCCAAGGCCGAGGCCCTGTTCTTTCGAGGTGTTGAACGGCGTGAACAGTGAATCAAGGATCGCGGGTGGAATGCCGGGGCCATTGTCGGAGACGGTGACCTCGACGCCATCGGCGGTTTCCAGGGCTGAGACCTCGACCCTCGGCCGGTCACGTCCTTCCAGCGCTTCGAGTGCGTTCTGGAAGAGGTTGATCAGAACCTGCTCGAGCCGGATGCGCGTGCCGACAACGCTGAGACCGGCGGGCGGGAGATCGATCGCCAGGGCGTCGAGCCGGCCGGCAAAGCGGCTTCTGAGCAGGACCACGGCGCCTTCGATGACGCTTCGGAGTTCCACTGGTTTCGGAGCGCTCCGCCCCTTGCGGGCAAATGCCTTCAGCTCCTCGGTGATCGTGCCAATCCGCTCGGTGAGAGCCGCGATGGAGGTCAGATTTTCCTTTACCGGCGCGATCTGCTTTCGATCCAGGAAGATATGGGCATTGTCCGCATAGGCACGGATGGTGGCGACCGGCTGGTTGATCTCGTGGGCGACGCCGGCAGCGACTTGACCGAGAATGGCGAGGCGGTTGGCCTGTACCAGCTCTTGCTGCACGATCTGCAGCTTGGTTTCCGTCGTCCGGTGATCGGAAATTTCCGCCTCCAGCCGGTCTCGGGCCTGGCTCAAGTCTTCGGTGCGCTCCAGCACGCGCCGTTCCAGCTCCTCGCGAGCCACCCTTCCGACCGCGATCTGCATTGCCGAGACATGACGGCGCCTGAGCAGAAAGGCGGCAATCGCTAGGATCGGCACCAGCACCGTCAACGCCAGGAAGCGTGTCTCGCGAACGGCGGAGGCAATCGCCTGATCCGTCGGAATAAGGTAATCCAGCCGCCAGGGCGTCGAGGGGACCGGTATCGTCAGTCGCAAATATTCAGCGGCGCTGCTGCCCGGCAGGACCGCGCGAACGATCGACACTTCGGGGCCAATGGGTTCGGCGCGCGAAATCGGCAAAGGCGCCAGGGGCGCACCGCCGAATTGCAGGCTCTTGCGAATGGCGGCGAGACTGTCAGGTGGCAGCGGCGACGTCGTCATGAATCGCCAGGAGGGAATGCTGGTAATCAGCACGACGCCATGTTCGTCGGTGACATAGGCCGGGCGGACGGCTTCGCGCCAATCCTCTTCGAGTTGGTCGAACTCCATCTTGACGACTACGACGCCCAGCGCCGCATCCGCCTCGCCGACGCGACGGGAAATATATAGGCCGGGGCGATTGCTGACGGTGCCGAGCGCGAAATGTTCGGCCGTCCCCGTCTCCATCGCCCGGCGGAAGTAATCGCGGAAGGAATAGTCGTTCCCGACGAAGCTCAGCGGCTCGCGCCAGTTGCTCGAAGCAAGCGCTATTCCGTCTTTACCGGTAACATAGAGTACCGCGGCACTGGTGCCGGACACGAGGGTTTCAAGCTTGCGGTCAAGCGTGATGATGGCGTCATCCTTGCCAGTCGCGAGCGCATCACGCACCTGCTGATCTTCCGCCAGGAGAAGCGGCAGCGCGCGTGGCCGTTCAAGAACGGCGCGCAACAGCGCGACCTTCAGATTGGCGTCGGTGTGACCCTGGCCCTGTAACGCCTCGATTGCGGTCATGCGGCCGTAGAAGCTGGCGCCGTAGAGGGCAGCCGCGATGATGGCCGCGCAGAACACCACAAAGACCATCCAGACACGACGGGAACGCCGACCGAGTTGTTCCGGCGTTGAAAATCGTTCCGTGGTTGGTCGTTGCAGCATCCGCATATTGTGCATGATTTCGCGCGCATCGCAATTCACCTTGTGCGGATTGTCGCACAAACTTGTCGGTGCAGCTGCAATTGCCCAGGAAAAGCCATTTTTAAATCAACGCGTTGCCTCGTTTCCCGCCATTTGGCACGCGCGTTGCTACTAAAATCGAAACAGTCGGAGGCTGTTGAATTTTAGTCTTTGCCCGGAGGGCCGAGGGATCGGTTGGGCACAACGGAGGACATCATGATTGCTCCCATCGCTGCCGACGCCGAAACGCGCGTCAAACTACCCTTCTATCGGCACCTTTACGTGCAGGTTCTTACTGCCATCGCCGCCGGCATCCTGCTTGGCCATTACTATCCGCAGCTCGGCACATCGCTGCAGCCGCTCGGCGACGCCTTCATCAAGCTGGTCCGCATGGTCATCGCGCCGGTCATCTTCCTGACGGTGACGACCGGTATCGCCGGCATGTCGGACCTGAAGAAATTCGGTCGCGTCGTCGGCAAGGCCTTCATCTACTTCCTGACTTTCTCGACGCTGGCGCTGATCGTCGGTCTCATCGTCTCAAACGTCGTGCAGCCGGGTGCCGGCATGCATATCAATCCGGCGACGCTGGATACGAAGGCCGTCAGCAACTACGCCGCGCAGGCGCATGACGCCTCCGTCGTCGGCTTCCTGATGAACATCATTCCGGACACGATCGTCGGCGCTTTCGCCAAGGGCGATATCCTCCAGGTTCTGTTCTTCTCGGTGGTCTTCGGCATCGCGCTCGGCGCCGTCGGTGACCGCGGCCGCCCGGTTGTCGACTTCCTGCAGGCTCTGACCACGCCGATCTTCCGCATGGTCTCGATCCTGATGAAGTTCGCACCGATCGGTGCCTTCGGCGCCATGGCCTTCACCATCGGCAAATACGGCATCGGCACGATCGCCAACCTGGCGTTCCTGATCGGCACCTTCTATCTGACGTCGATCTTTTTCGTGCTCGTCGTCCTCGGCGCTGTCGCCCGCTATAACGGCTTCTCGATCCTGGCGCTGATCCGCTACATCAAGGAAGAGTTGCTGCTGGTGCTCGGCACCTCGTCTTCGGAAGCAGCACTGCCCGGCCTCATGAACAAGATGGAACGTGCCGGCTGCAAACGCTCCGTCGTCGGCCTCGTCATCCCGACGGGATATTCGTTCAACCTTGACGGCACCAACATCTACATGACGCTGGCGGCTCTCTTCATCGCGCAGGCGACCGACACGTCGCTGTCCTTCGGCGATCAGATCCTGTTGCTGCTCGTGGCCATGCTGAGCTCCAAGGGTGCCGCTGGCATCACCGGCGCTGGCTTCATCACGCTGGCTGCCACGCTCGCTGTCGTACCTTCGGTTCCGATTGCCGGCATGGCGCTAATCCTCGGTATCGATCGCTTCATGTCGGAATGCCGCGCGCTCACCAACTTCGTCGGCAACGCCGTTGCGACGGTCGTCGTTGCACGCTGGGAAAACGAACTCGACCAGACGAAATTTGCGGCCGCCATGGCCGGGAAACTGACCGGCGAGATCGATACGCCTGCGCTTCAGGCGGCCGAATAACAGCGTTATCGGTAATCCGAAAAAAACGAGACGGCCTCCTCTGACGGGAGGCCGTTTCAGTTTCAGGATATTCCGTCGCCCCTCGCCGGGGGCGAGTTCGAGATGTGATTGCAAATATCGGCGACAAAGCTGGAACCGATTGGTGCTTCATCTGTTGTGGTAGCAGGCCCTCAGCAGAGGGTGCGGCGATCAGCGGGAGAACGGGCGCCGCCCGATGCTGATCCCGTCACCGACAGGACACGGCGTCCGATGATGGAGGAACCAATGAAAGTCCGTGACGCCATGACGCACGACGTACGCATTACCAATCCTGAAGAGACGATCCTGCGGGCCGCGCAGACGATGGCAGGCCTCAATGCCGGCATCCTGCCGGTTGCCGATCATGATCGCCTGGTCGGTATGATCACCGATCGCGATATCGCCATCCGTGGCGTAGCGATGGGCAAGGGGCCGGATGCGAAGGTTGGTGATGTGATGACCACCGACGTCAAATATTGCTTCGACGATGAGGAGATTGACGACGTCTGCCGCAATATGGGTGATATCCAGGTGCGCCGCCTGCCGGTTCTGGATCACGACAAGCGGCTGGTCGGCATACTCTCGCTCGGCGATATCGCCGTGGCCTATAGGAACGGTGTCGCGGCCGAAGCCCTGAGTGGCATTTCGCGCCGTGGTGGAGAACACAATCAGACGATGTGACTGCAACGCATAGTCGGGTTATCGAGACAGCCACTCATGCGGGTCGTTAAAGGGTGGCGAGGCAGATCGCCGGGCGTGGCATATACGGCCCGGCGAGACGGAAAATAACGTGCCTGTTCCGAGCTCGTACTCCTTCGATTTGCACGCGCGCGATTGCCGCATGAATCTGCTTTCTTTTCAACAGCCTGCTTCATGAAACTGTCATGGCAGCGGCTCAGAGGATGATGCTGGCAATAGTGGATTTGAGTGGAGTCGCGTGCGAAGCAGGAGAGCGGCGTGTCACAAAAGGTGTTCGTGAGCGCGCGTGAGGTGGCGGCCCGTACAGGGGTCTCCGGCTCTGCCGTTTTGCGTGCACTCACGCCGGGCGCGAGCCTGGCGCCGGATCGGCAGACGAAATCACCAGATCGATCGCAAGGCTTTCTCGCGGAGCTTGCCTCCCATGCGGATGCGCTGTTTCGCGGTCCCATCTACGAGCAATATGCGGCGATCTGTTACCGGAAGCATCGGGAGTTGGGTGAGCCGGAAGTACTTGTCGTCACCAGCCGCGAGAGCGGTCGCTGGATCGTGCCGAAAGGCTGGCCGATAAAAGGCAAGAAGCCGTATGAGGTTGCCGCCATCGAGGCTTTCGAGGAAGCCGGCGTGCGCGGCAGGATCAAGAAGAAGAGGTTCGGCTACTTCACCTATCTGAAACAGCTTCCCGACGACAGCCGCGTTCCCTGCATCGTGCAACTGCACCTGCTTGAAGTCGAAAAAACCTTCGAGAATTTTCCGGAAAGAGGCCAGCGCCTCAGCGAATGGGTTTCCTTCACCGAGGCGGCAAGACGGGTGCGCGAGCCGGAACTCAAGAGCCTGCTGCTGGCGGCAGAGCGAAAGATGCGGCGACCGAAGGTGAAAGAAAAGAAATAGATCCGTCAGCCCGCCTGCGCCCGCCCGCTCATCGCCAATCTGAGCGGGATGCGCGTGGCAGCCAGTGCCGGTAAGGCGCCGCCGATAGCGCCGATGATCAAAGACAGCCAGACCGCCTTCATCACCAGTGGAAGAGACAATACCAGCTGGAACCCAATTTGTGTTCGGTCGGGGCTCACGGTCGATGCTGTCCAGCCATTGAGGACGAGATAGGAAAAGCCCACGCCGGCCAGGCAACCGAGGCAGGTCAGGGCCATCGCCTCGATCCATGTGCCGGCAAAGGCCGCCCGGCGGCTGAAGCCGATGGCGCGGACAGTGGCGATCTCGGTGCTGCGATCCGACACGGAACTGAACATGGTCGTCATCGCGCCGACCACGGCGCCGGCTGCCATGGTGATCGCCAGTGGCCAACCGAGGAGAAGGATGAGTTTTGACGTCCGCTCGGCAAGCCCGGCGAAATAGTCCTGCTCTGACCGCAGCGTCAGCCCGATTTGCGGCGTTGTGGCCGCCATGGATTGCAGGGCCGTCAGCGCCTCCGGTGTGGTGAGCTTGATCCTGATGCTCTGGACCAGATTGGGCCGGTTGAACAGTGTCTGTACCACGCCGATATCCGCCAGCATTTCGGATTCGAACACGGAGCCGCCGGCATCAAAAATACCGACGATGGTCCATTTTGATGTGCCGAAGGTGAGCTGCTCGCCGATCTCCAATCCTCTGTAATCAAGGCTCAGCCGCTGGCCGACGACAATCTCGCTGGCGCCGGGATTAAACATCCGGCCGCGAGCTATCCTGACATTCGGACGCACGCTGAGACCGAAAGGACCGATGCCACGCAACGACAATGTCGAAAGCAGTCCGCCGGTCTTTTCCGGCACCTCCACCGGCACGACCATTTCCGGCGATATCACCGAAGCACCGGCCGCGTCGATGGTTATGCCGGCAGCGCCATCGAGATAATGAAGCTGAGATGGTTCGATCCGGCTGCCAAGTTCCGTCGCCGCGCCTTTGCCGAGGGCAATGGCGATGTCCTGGGATCCGGCTTGCGACAACGATGTCCGGAAGCCGTTCGACATGGCCAGAAAACCGAGCAGGACAGTGACGACCATCGCCACGGAAAATACCAGCGAGAGAGAAATCCATATCCGGCGGCGAAGCGACTTCAGATTGGACAGTGTCAGGGCGAGGGATTGGCGGAAGATCGTGCTCATGGTTTCATCTTTCTCTCAAGGCCGCGTTGGGCGGTACGCGCATGGCGTTGAAGGCCGGCGCGATACCCGTTGCCAGCGCCAGCAGGGCGGCGAGGGTGATCGCCTGAACAATAATCGGGGAAGTAAGCGTCAGATTCGGTACGATCGTGCGCAACGGTTCTCGTAGAAACAGGATGGCCGCAAAGGCGAAGCCAAGAGCAAGGTTAAGTCCCGCGGTAAACAGGGCAAAGGTTTCAGCCAGGACATTGCCGAGAATGAAGAGCTGCGAAAAGCCGAGGACCTTCAGCACGCCGATTTCCTTCGTCCGTTCATGGATGGCAAAAAACATGGTGTTGGCGACAATCATCAGGATGGTCACAAAGGCGACGCCGACCACCAGCCGCACGATCGTCGCGATATCGGCGAATTGCGCGATGAAGGCTTTCATGAATTCGGCTTCCGTGCGCGTCCGGGTCTCGTAGGCGGAATTGGCAAAGAGGGCGTCGACGGATTTGATGACATCATCAGTGCGAACATCGTTCTTCGGAACAATGCCGAAGCCGGTCACGGTATCGCGATCCATGCCGCGTTCTGCGTTGATGTAGTCGTAGCGTGCCATGATAAAATGCGTGTCGGCGGATTTCTTGCCGTCCAATATGCCGACGATGTCGAATTGGAAGTCCGAGCTGCCATCGGTCTTGACGAAACTCGAGGTATTCAGCGTGATCGTCTGCCCAAGCGTCCAGCCCTCCTGGGAGGCAATGCTGCGGCCGACGATGGTGCCATTGCGGACTTCTGCGAAACGGGCGAGGGCATCAGCGGGAATATCGTATTGATCGCCGATGAAGGCCGCAAAGCTCAACGGCTCCACTGCCGTCAGGCCGAGGAAATTCGTCGGCGCCCGATAGGTCGCCCGGCTGCGTGCCATATAGGTCGCGCCGGCAATGTCGGGTAGTGCCTGGATCTTGTCGTAATAGCTGATCGGCAGGGGCAGGGCATCGCCGACCTTGTTGGTCACGATCAGCCGCTCCGAATCCATTGCGCCACCGAGAAAGCCATGTTCGAAGCTTGTCAGGACGAGATAGATGAAGAAGGCAATGGCGATGCTGGTGATTAGCAGGACACTGCGCGTCCGCTTGCGTGCCATGGTGCGGCGAAGGAGAGTGAAGCGGTTCATGGTACTCACGCGGCCTCCCGTTCGACGAACTGGCCCTTGTCCAGGCGCAGGACACGCTTGGCGGAGCGCGCGGCCATATCGTCGTGGGTGACCATGACGATGGTCTTGCCGAGTTCCGCGTTGAGGATGCGCAGCATAGAGAGCACCTCTTCGGCGGAAGAGCGGTCGAGATCGCCCGTTGGCTCGTCGCAGAGCAAGAGTTTCGGATCGCTCGCCAGCGCCCTGGCAATCCCGACGCGCTGCTGCTGGCCGCCGGAAAGTTCCGACGGCAGATGCTTGCGCCGGTCGGTGAGGCCGACAAGCGACAGGATCGTCTCGACCCGTTCCCGACGCTGGCGTGCGGTCAGGCTGGTCAGCAGCAGAGGAAGCTCGATATTCTGCTCCGCTGTCAGCATCGGCATCAGATTGTAGAATTGGAACACGAAGCCGACATTGGCGCCGCGCCATTTGGTGAGCGCGCTTTCACTCATCCGGCTGATGCGCGCATGCCCGAAATTGATGTCGCCGTCATCGGGACGATCGATACCGCCAATGAGGTTCAGGAGCGTCGATTTTCCGGAGCCGGAAGGGCCGACGATCGCGACGAAATCGCCGGCGCCGATGGTCATGGTCAGATCCGAAAAGATCGTCACGGCATTCTTGCCGATCCGGTAGTCCTTGCGGACATTGTCGATCACAATCCCGTCGTCTGGCGCAGATGTGCTGTTGTCCATCTCAAAGTCCTCTTTCATTTGTGTTTGCCTGAAGTTCTGGAGCATCCAGGGTGACCTTCGCCGCCATGTTCGGCAGCACGCGCGAGGGCGGCGTCAGGAACTCCAGCCGAGCCGTCACCGTGCCCTTCTGCAACGAAGCCGCGGACACGATCGTCCGCACACGCATTCTGAATTTCCGGTCGGGAAAAGCGTCGAGAACAGCGACCGCCGGCTGGCCGGGCTCTATGCGCGCAGCATTGGATTGCGCGATATCGACGTCGATGGTCAGCGAGTTTGGGTCGAGAAGGATGGCGATTCCGTCTCGCGGCCCGCCGCCATCCGTGCCGGAGGCAACCATATCGCCCAGGCCGACGAGCCGGGTGACGATCACGCCGTCGAACGGAGCGACGATTTGATGGAGCGCTACGTTTCGTTCCTGCCTCTCCACCTGTAGCCCGGCGGTCTCTGCCGCCTGCCGCGCAACATCGAGATCGCTGGTCAACTGCACGACGGAGAGGCTGTCGCCTTCGAGGCTGCTGACTGCGGCGGCGCCGCGTTCAACAAGCGACTTGGTGCGCTCCAAAGTCTTGCGTGCCTGCGCCAGCGAGACTTCGACCCGATGCGCCGCCGCATCCGCACTTGCGGCTTGCGATCTGGCGATCCTGAGCTCGATCTCGTCCGTTGTCGTATCCAGCCGCGCGATAACTTGTCCGGCGGTAAAATGATCGCCCACATCCAGCGGCAGATCGATCACCTTGCCGCCGATCTCCGGCCGCGAGGTGATCATCCTCTCGGCGACGACATAGCCTGAACCGATCACAGACTGAGGTGGCGGTGTCTTTGGTGGTTGGGAGGGGAACTTGTCTTGCGCTGTGGTGTCGACTGCCGGCTGGGAAATGGCTTCCGTTACCGGAGGTCTCCACATGCTCTCAGCAAGCGGAAGCGACATGTAAGCCGCCGCCGCGAGCGTTACGGCTATGCCGACCAGAGCCACCCCGCGCCTTGGGAAGCGAAGGCTCGTGGCTGCATCGGCGGGCGGGCTTCCCTTACGCTCGATCGACAGCGATCGAAGCCGGTTCGCGAGATTTGCTTCTGCATTCATTGGGAGTCTCCAGACGTTGACGGCGTGATTTTCCGCCGCCGGCTCGTCTGGCGCGACCTTGATCGTGATTTAGGACGTCGCAGAACGCGATCTAGATCGCCGGATGCCGCGAGTCAGGCCATAGTGGCGACAAATATGGTTACCCCCCGGGGAGGGGTCTTATGCTGTTCGTGCCGCTACCGTTCGTCGTTGCTCTCTTGCTGCTTCTGCTGTTCCTGGCGGTGGTGCGGCGGGACGACGAGCTTGCCGCAAACCGGCCCTTTCTTCTCCTGCTGCTGCTTTGCGCCGTGCAATCGGTTCTGGTCGGGCTGCGTCTGGGCTATGGCCTGCATTGGGTCGGTTATCTGGCGCTCGTTATCCCAACGGTCATGCCGCCGCTAATTTACGCCGGAGTGCGTAGATTGGGAGTGGATAGTCGGAGGCGCTGGCCCACCCTCCTGGGTTTCTACAGCTTTCCGCCCGTTGTCATCGCCGTGTTGGCCATTATCCGACCCGAGGCCATCGATATCGCGATGATCCTCATTCAAATCGCCTATGCCTTGGCCTTGCTTTGGCTCGTCCGGCCGGGTCCCGACGCGCTGCGTCTGGCGCCGTTCGAGGGCGCGCGGCCGGCTCATCGCGCGCTTGTCTTCGCCGCCGCCGCGCTGTGTTTCTCGGCATTGATCGATGCGCTGGTGTTGTTTGATTTTGGTTGGACTCATGGCGCGCATGTCGGCCTGATCGTCAGTATCGCCAATCTTGTCGGCCTGTTTGTCCTCGGCGCCGCAGCCGCCGCGGCCAGCCGGAACTCTACGGACGCCGAGATGGCGGAGATCCCGCCTACGTTCGACACGACCGAGGACAAGGACACCGTCGACAGGATCCACGAGTTGATGCAGGAAAAGAAGCTCTACCGCGACGCCAACCTCAACCTCGAACGGTTGGCCCGCAAAGCCGGGATACCGTCCCGCCGCATCTCTGGCGCCATCAACCGGATCACGGCCAAGAACGTCTCGCAATATGTCAACGATTACCGGATTGCCGAAGCCTGCCGGCTACTGGCCGAAACGGACCAATCGGTGACCGAGATCATGCTCGAGGCTGGCTTCCAGACCAAATCGAATTTCAATCGCGAGTTTCGTCGGGTCACCGATATGACGCCTATCGCCTGGCGCGAGGGCACTTAAGGCTTTGCTCTATAGCCGAGGCTGCGGCTGATATCGTCGGCAGTCTTGCGCAGCATCGACAGAAGCGCCTCGCGCCGTTCAATATAACGGCTGGTCAGCGTTCCCAGATTGAGGGCGGCAACGACGTTGCCGGTGGCGTCGAAAACGGGCATGGCAATGCCGGTCGAACCCGTGACGAATTCCTGGTTGTTGACCGCATATCCGTCCCGCCTCACCTTGACGAGAATGTTCCGGATCTCCTGCACATCGGTGATCGTGTAGGGCGTATAGGACAGGAACTGCACGCGGGAGAGATAATCCTCCAACGTCTGCTGCGGTGCATGGGCGAGAAGAACACGGCCCATGGCCGTGCAATAGGCAACAATAGCGGCATCCAAATTCACGTCATAGCGTATCGGCTGGCGGCTCACGCTTTTTGCCAGACGGCGGACATCGCAATGGGCGTTCATGGCACTGAGCAGCACGGTCTCGCCGGATTCATCGCGCAGGCGCTCCATGAACGGCATTGCCTTGACCACCAGCGGCTCCTCGTGGCGGCGAAAGGGGAAGCCGTGCCGGCCGGCCTCGACCAGCATGTAGCGGCCGGCGGAATCCTGCACGAGATGGCCGCGCGCGGCGAGGGTCTGCACCAATCCATGTGCGCTGCTTTTCGGCAGAGTCAGGTCCCGGACGATCTGGGACAAGGTAACGGCCTCCCGCCGCCCCGCCATGTATTCGAGGATATCGAGAACACGTCCGGCGCTCTTAACTTCCGAGTTCATATATGTGAACGACCTTCCCGTTGTTGGCCTAGCGATCGGCCTGTAACAGTTGTGCCCAGAAAAGCGACAACCGGCAAGGCAGGTGCGACGATGAGCGGGACACAAAAGCAGGCGGAGATCACCGAACCCTGGCTCTGGCCGGACGAGACCTGGCGGAGCCGGGTCGACAAGGTTCGCGCCGGACGGCCGTTGCGGCCGGCCAAGTGGAAGAATGGCGCCCGCATGGCGGTCGCCTTGTCCTTCGACGCCGACCATGAGACCTTCGAGTTGCGCAATGGCGGCGTTTCGATCGGTCGGATGAGCCAGGGGCAGTATGGCCCTCGTTCAGGCATGCCGCGCATTCTCAAACTGCTGGAGAAATACGCCGTTCCAGCCTCGGTCTTCATGCCGGCGGTGTCGGCGATGATCAATGCTGATGAAGCGCGCGCTGTTGTGGCCTCGGGCCATGAACTCGGCATGCATAGCTGGATCCATGAATTCAATTCGCGCCTCGACGAGGCGACGGAACGCGACCTTGCCCTGCGCGCCGCCGATGCGCTGGAGCGCATTTCCGGTGTTCGACCGGTCGGTATGCGTACCGCGTCGTGGGATTTCAGTCCGTACACGCTGAAGATCGCCCGCGAGATGAAGCTGCTTTACGATTCGTCGTTGATGGCGGACGACGAGCCCTATGAACTGCTCGAAGATGGCGAGCCGACGGGCATCGTCGAAATTCCGGTGGAGTGGATCCGTGATGACGCTCCCTATGTGGCCATGGACCGCATGACCGGGGCGCGGCCCTATGGCGGCCCGTCGATGGTTCTTGATATTTTTCAGCGCGAACTGGACATGGCCTATGAGGAGGGCGGGCTCTTTCAGCTCACCCTGCATCCGCATCACATCGGCCATCGTTCGCGTATCTTCATTCTGGAAGAGATTATTCGCCAGGCGCAGGTCAAGGGAGACGTATGGTTTGCCACCCATGCGGAGATCGCCACTTATTGCGCATCGGAAACTGGTCTGAAGACATTGCACCAATAAATGATTGGCGTCCGGCGGGACGCGACGACGTTTTTGAATTTCAAAGGGGGTAATAGATTATGCATTTCAAATTTTTATCCGCAGTGGCTCTTGCCGTAAGCCTTCTGGCGTCGGCAGCTTATGCGCAATCGGCGAAGGATACGCTGACGATCGACCTGCCGAATGATGCGGCCACGCTTGATCCGCATCTTCAATGGGACACGGACAGCTACAGCGTCTATCGCAATATTTTCGACAATCTCATCACCCGTGATACGTCGGGTGCGATCGTGCCGCAGATCGCGACGTCCTGGAAATATCTCGACGACAAGACCCTGGAATTCCAGATCCGCGACGATGTGACCTTCCAGGATGGTAGCAAGCTAACGGCCGAGGATGTCGCCTATAGTGTCAACCGCATTATCGATCCGGCTCTGAAGAGCCCGCAATTGTCGCAGTTCAACCAGATCATCAAGGCCGAGGCCACCAGCCCGACCATGGTGAAGATGACGACGAAGTCGCCTTATCCGGCGCTGATTGCTCAGCTCGTCAAGCTGTCGATCGTGCCGAAAGCCTATGTCGAAAAGGTGGGCGCCCAGGAATTCAATTTGAAGCCGATGGGCAGCGGCCCCTACAGGCTGGTGCAGTGGCAGAAGGGCGTGCAGACCGAGCTTCAGGCGAACGATCACTACTGGCGCGCAAAGCCGCCCTTCCAGCATGTCGTCTTCCGCGCTGTGCCCGACGTCTCCACGCGCATCGCTGATCTCAAGACCGGCAAGGCGGACCTCGTTCGCGATCTTCCGTCCGATCAGGCAATCGCGCTGAAGAGCAGCGAGGAGGCGCAGGTTCTGTCGGTTCCGACCGAGCGCGTCGGCTATATCTATATCAACGCCCAAGCCGGCGCGACGCAGGATGCCCGCGTGCGCCAGGCGATCGCTTACGCCATCGACCGGCAGACTCTGGTCGATGCGCTGCTGCAGGGCTTCGGCTCCCCGGTTAACGTTGTCGGCGCCAAGCCGATCTTCGGTTACACCGAGCGGGTCGAAGGTTATCCCTTCGATCCGGATAAGGCGCGCGCCTTGATCAAGGAGGCCGGCGCCGAAGGGGCGAAGATCGAGTTCCTGACTTCGCCCTCCTATGATCGATCGATGGTGGAAGCCATCCAGCAGATGCTGAACGATGTGGGCCTCGATACGACGATCACCTCGCTCGATCAGGCAACCTTCCTGAAGCGCCGCCAGGGAGACCCCAAGGATGCGGGCAGCATGGCTTTCGGCCGCTGGTCCTGTGCCTGCCAGGATGCGGACGGCATCATCTTTCCACTGTTTCGCACCGGCAGCAGCTGGGCGAAATACAGCAATCCGCAATTCGACACTCTCGTCGACGATGCCCGCTCGACGCTCGATAGCGACAAGCGGCTGGAGGACTACCGGAAGGCCTATGAAATCCTGAGGCAGGATGTGCCGGGTATCGGCCTCTATCAGGGCGATGCTGTCTACGGCGCCAGCAAGAACCTAAAGTGGCAGCCGAGCCCGAACGAAGCCATGTTCGTCATGGACATGAGCTGGCAGCAATAGGCGGCCAGCGCATCGGCCCGGCAGATTGTCGATTTGGCCGGTGACTGGGGCCTGCCTTTCTGTATCAATAGGCTAGACATGTCCGGCGATTCTGATCCGCCGGACACCATGTCCTCCCGCCTTTGACCTTTCGTTCGGATGGCTTTCATGACCCTTGCTATTTCCTCCGATGATATCGACCAGGCCGCGCTGCTTTCGGAATTGCGGCGCTGGGTGGAGGTCGAAACCCATACACCGGACGCCGATGCCGTGAACCGGCTGGCCGATCGCGTCGAGGCGGTTGCCAAGCAAGCCGGTCTGGTGACCGAACGGACGCCCGGGACGATGGGGTTCGGCGATATTCTGGCGGTGCGTTCGCCTCGTCCCGCAGGCAGCAACCAGAAGAGCACGCTCATCCTGGCCCATCTGGACACGGTTCATGCCGCAGGCACGATCAAGAACCAGCTGCCCTGGCGGCAAGAGGGCGACCGCCTCTATGGGCCAGGCATCTACGATATGAAGTCTGGCGCCTTGATGGCGCTGGAGGCGATGAAGCTCGCGGTGCGCCACGGTTCCGGCCCGAAACTTCCCGTCGATCTGCTGTTCATGCCGGATGAGGAGATGGGCAGCCTCAGTTCCCGCGCGCTTATCGAGGCCTATAGCCGTAATGCCGCCTATGCCCTGGTGGTCGAGCCCGCCCGTGACGGCGGCAAGATCGTCGTGGCACGCAAGGGTGTGGCCATGTACGACATCATCGTTCGTGGCCGCGCCTCCCATGCTGGCACCCGGCCGCAGGATGGCCGCAGCGCCGTCCGCGCCGCTGCAAGGCTGGTGCTGGAACTCGAAGCGCTGAACGACGCCGCGCGCGGCGTCACGGTGACCGTCGGCACTATCCATGGTGGAACCGGGCGCAACACCGTGCCGGCGGAATGCCAGATGCAGGTCGACGTGCGCGTGCCTGATGAGCAGACGGCTGCGGAAATCCTTGGCAAGATCGAAGCTTTGAAGCCGGTCGATCCGGATATCACGCTCGAAATCAGCGGCGGTCTCAACAGGCCGCCATTCCCGCAATCCGAAGGCGGCAAGCGGCTTTTCGCTCATACCGCCGGGATTGCCGCCGAGCTTGGGATCACGCTGGAAGGCGTCAGCACCGGCGGCGGTTCGGACGGTAATTTCACCGCAGCTCTCGGCGTCGCCACGCTTGACGGACTGGGCGCGGACGGCGCCGGCGCCCATACATTCGACGAATACATCTTCGTCAGCAGCGTAGCGCCGAGGACGGCCTTGCTTGCCAATCTCATGCTAATGCTCGACGGCAAGGAATGATGCCTGGCGGGTGACGTTCGCTTTGCCGGCGGCTCAGGAATTGAAGCGATGCGCGGCGCCATCGACCGGATTGGCCCAGACCACGGCGCCGGGCGCGAAGGGTGTCTCTCCTTCCGCGCGCACGACCATTTCCCCCATATCGGGAACATCGAGATAGATGAGCGCCTCGGCACCGAGGCGCTCGACATGGCGGACCTTGCCTTGCCACCAGCCATCGGTTTGCGACAATCTGATATGTTCGGGGCGGATCCCATAGGTCTTGCACCCGAAGCGCTCAGCGATCTCACCGCTGTAGAGGTTCATCTTCGGACTACCGATGAAGCCGGCGACAAATGGCGTGGCCGGATGGCGATAGAGTTCCATCGGACTGCCGACCTGTTCGATCTCGCCGCCTTTCAGGACGACGATCTTGTCGGCCATGGTCATGGCTTCGACCTGATCGTGCGTGACATAGATCATCGTCGTCTTCAGCCGTGCGTGAAGCTCCGAGAGTTCCAGCCGCATCTGGGCTCTCAGCGAAGCATCAAGATTGGAGAGCGGTTCGTCGAACAGGAAAACCTTGGGGTTGCGAACGATGGCGCGGCCGATGGCGACGCGCTGACGCTGCCCGCCGGAAAGCTGCTTCGGCTTGCGGTCGAGCAATTGAGAGAGCTGGAGCGTGTCGGCGGCGGCACGAACCTTGGCCTCGATCTCCGCCTTCGGGCGGCGGGCGAGCGATAGCCCAAAGCCGATGTTTTCGGCGACGGTCATGTGCGGATAGAGCGCATAGCTCTGGAACACCATAGCGATGCCGCGCTCGGAAGGTTCGGCATGCGTCACGTCCTTGCCGGCTATGCTGAGTGCACCCGAGGTCGATTCTTCCAGTCCGGCGATAATGCGCAGCAGGGTCGACTTGCCGCAGCCGGACGGTCCGACGAAGACCACGAATTCGCCGGAGCTCACCTCAAGATCGATGCCCTTGATGACTTCGAGCGCGCCAAAACTCTTGCGGACCTGCTTCAGAGTGAGTTCAGCCATTGCACTAACCTTTCACGGCGCCGGCCGTCATGCCTGCCACGATCTGCCGGTTGAAGAAGATGAAGACGATCAGGGGAGGGATGGTGACAAGGAGGATATTCATGAAGAGCAGGTTGTACTGGCTCGTATACATGCTCTGGAAATTATAGAGCGTGAGCTGCACGGTGACGTTCTCCTTGCCCGGGAGATAATAGAGCGGATTGGTGAAGTCGTTGAAGATCGCGATCGACTGCACGACGATGTTGGTGACCGTTACCGGCTTCAGGAGCGGCAGGATAACCCGAAAGAAGATCTGCCAGGGCTTGGCGCCGTCGATCCGCGCCGCTTCATCGAGATCGCGCGGGATGGTCGCGATGAACGACCTGAAAAGAAGGGTCGAAAAGGAGAGGTTGTAGGCGACCTGGATCAGGATCATGCCTGTGATCGTCTTGAACAGGCCGAGCTCCTGCAATAGCCCGATCGTCGGCACGACGGCGGGCGGCATCATCAGGCCCATGAAGAGGGCGACGGACGCCACCGTATTCCAGCCTGTCCTTCGCCGCTGCATCACATAGCCGACCATGGCCGAGAGCAGGATCAGGATCGTAACGGAGACGACGGTGATCAGCGTGGAATTGAAGTAGGCGAGAACCAGCTGATAGTCGCGTGCCTTGAACACGGCGACCAGATTGTCCCATAGCAGCCATTGTTCCGGCAGGCCGAAGTTCAGCCGCGAGGCCTCGGATTTCGATTTCGCTGCCTGCAACAGCACGAAGACGAAGGGCAGCACGAAGATCACCATGGCAACCGCCAGCGCGATCAGCCCGACCATATAAGGTCGTATCTTTCTCATTCCTCGACCTCGCGCCGGTTGAACCACAGAGTAAGGGGCATGATGATGATAGCGATCAGCGCAAACAGGATGACATTGCCGGCAGTCGACAGGCCGTAGAAGCCAGCCTGGTACTGCTTGTAGATGACCGAGGCGATGACGTCGGACGAAAAGCCCGGCCCGCCGCGTGTCATTGACCATATGAGATCGAAGGATCTGAGACCGCCGATCAGGGACAGAGTGATGACCGTCACCGTGGCCGGACGCACCAAAGGGAGCGTGATGCGCCAAAATTGCTGGAGCCGTGTGGCTCCGTCGATGCGGGCCGCCTCATAATAGTCGGGACTGATCGCTGCGAGACCGGCGATGAAAATCAGGGTCGCAAGGCCGACGCCCTTCCACAGGTCGACGAGGGCCACGGAAAAGAGCGCGAGCGCCGGATTGGTGAGCCATCCCGGTCCGGGGATGCCGAGTGTTTCCAGTGCCACGTTTATGATCCCCCTTGTCGGATGCATCATCACCGTGAAGGTAATGCCGATGCCGATGGTCGAGACCAGAACGGGGAAGAAGACCAGCGTACGCAGGAAGCCGCGGGCGAAGATGTTGCCGGTCAGCAGCACGGCCAGCAGAAGACCGCAGACGGTCTTCAGTCCCGAGGTCGTCACGGCATAGATTAGCGTGTTCACGAGCCCCTGAACGAGGAAAGGCTCGGAAAAGAACTGCCGGAAATTCTCCAGCCCGATGAATTGCGCCGTTACCAGATCCCAGCGCGTCAGGCTGAACCACAGCGACGATATCGTGGGCACGAGAAACAGCACGCCGTAGATGGCGGTGGCTGGAAGAAAGAACCACAGCGGGTAGGGCGATTTGTGTGAGCGTGGGCGGGTCTCAGTCATGGCTCCCTCTTCGTTCGGGTGAAGCCTCGCCTCAGAAAGGCAAGGCCGGTATTCCCGAAGAGGGCGCTACCAGTTGGGGATGCCGAGCTGCTTTGCCTGCTTGCGGACATCGTCGTCATAGAGTGCGGCGGCATCGGCCGGCTGGCGGATGCCGGAGCCGACCTCGACGGTAATTTGCTCCAGCGACGGTCCCTTGATCGGCGAGGAGAATTCCAATGCCGGCGTCGTCATGCCTTTCGTTTCGAAATAGGGAAGCATGTCCTTGACCGCGGGCGGTACGTCGGCGGGCAGGGGGCAGCCATCGACCAGGGACGGACCTTGCACGGTATTGGTCGCCATCATGATCTTGCAGCCTTCGATGCTGCCGACGAAATCCGCGAATTTCCTGGCCTCGTCGACATGCTTGCTGGCGGTCGGGATGTAGAGGGCCGCCGGCATCCAGACGGTCAGGCCGTTCTTCGATGCGTCGTCTCCCGGCTGGGCAAAAAAGCCGACATCGTCGAGGTTGTCGGAGTAGTCCTGCTTGAGGGCGCCGATCGCGAAGGTCAGCATCGGATAATGCGCGGCTTCGCCAGTCGCCACCATCCGGAGCCCGTCATCATAGCTGGCGGCGCCGAAATCATCATTCATCAGGCCGGCATCATGCACCTCCTTCAGATGCTCGAAGCCTTTCATGGCGGCCGGCGTCGTGGCGTACTTGACCTTGTTGTTGGTGTAATCCTCGGCGAAATTCGGCACCGCGGCATTGAGATTGTAATAGTCGGCGAGAACGAAAAGCTGCGATGTCCAGGTGTCGCGATAGGTCTGGGCAACGGCCACCTTGCCAGCCGCCTTCACCTTCTCGTTGTTGGCCATGAACTCGGCCCATGTCTTGGGAACAGTGAGGCCGAGCTCTTGGTAGATCTTCCTGTTATAGAAGATCCCGCCCCCTTGAGCGGTGCCGAAAGGGATGCCGTAAACCTTGGCATCGGAACGCACCACCGCCTTGAAGCTTTCATTCACGTTCGCCTGCGATGGCAGGTTGCTCAGATCGACCAATGTCTGCCCGGGCTTGATGGCCTGCATCAGCGAGCCGGAATTGTAGAGGAACACATCGGTCATTTCGCCGGTCGCGAGGCGAGTCTTGATGATGTTGTCTCCCTCGCCGCCGCCCGGCCGCTGTTCGATGTCGATCGAGACATCGGGAGCTTTCTTCTCATAGGCAGTAACCAGCGCCTCGGCCGCCGCGACCGTGTCGGGGCTGTTGTCGATAAGAAACGAGAGCTTGGTTTCCGCCTGCGATGGGCTGGCCGCGATCAATGCGGCGAGCGCCGACACAGTCGCGAAAATGACTCCAAAACGCTTTGTCATGACGTTCCTCCTCCGAACGATGAGACATTCAACGATTATGCAGTTTCAGGGCTTGGGAAGCGTGAAGACGATCTCATGCGTTCCCGGATCGACAATCGCCTCCCCAGCGACTGGCTTTCCATCGACCGACGGGTTCTGATGCCGATGCCCCGGCCGGAACCGTCCGACGCACCCCTTCGGCAATGTCAGCCGATAGGTCACCTTGTCGCCGCTCAACTCCCACGCGGCTTCAATGCGGCCCTGACTGACATCATGATGGGCGCGGACGGGCGACAGCGACGGGATTGGCGCCGGATCAATGATGATTTCGGCAAACCCCGGCGCGCTCGGGCTCGGTGAAATGCCGGCAACGCTTTCGAACAGCCATTGGCAGACCGCGCCATAGGCATAGTGATTATAGCTGTTCATATCCGGATCGTAGATGGTCCCGTCGGGCGCCAGCGCATCCCAGCGTTCCCAGATCGTCGTCGCACCCTGCACGACCTGGTAGAGCCAGCCGGGCACCTCCTGCTGAAGGAAGACTTTCTCCGCAAGATCGTCCAGACCCAGCTTCGTCAGGGCCGGCAGCAGCGCGGGCGTGCCGATAAAGCCGGTGCCGATCTTGTAGTCGGCGTCGATGACCACCTGGCGGAAATGCCGCTTGGCCGCGTCCTGGTGCTCGGCAGGGATCAGATCGTAGAGAAATGCCAGCGCATAGGACGTCTGGTCGTTGTGCGCGAGGCGGCCCGATGGAGTGATGAATTCGTGCGCGAAAGCCCGCCTGATCCGGTCGGCGCGTGCCGTCATCCGTTCTTCCAGCCCGTGATCGCCGAGGACGGCGGCGATCTTCGCCAGAAGGTCGCTGGAGATGAAGTGGTAAAGCGTTGCCGCGCAATCGTCGCCGATCGTCGGGCGCGGCTTGCGGTTGTCGCCGATCGGCTGGAGCCAATCGCCGAAGGTAAAGCCTCGATCGCCCCAGTGAGACGGTGGCCGCACGATCGGGCCATCCGAGATCGACCAAACGAAGTCGACCCAACGCACCATCGCATCCAGGCACTCCAAGAGAATCTCGCGGTCGCCATAATGGGTGTAGAGCACCCAGGGGATGACGACGATCGCGTCGCCCCAGCCGGTCGAGCCGGCAAAGCCGGGGAAGTGCTCCGGATGCAGCCGCGTCGGATCCGGCGAAAAATGGGAAACCGCTCCATCCGACCGCTGATCGGCCATGACATCGCGCAGATATTTCCTCAGGAACGACTGGCTGTCCGTCAGCCAGCATGCCGTTGCGGCGAAGACCTGGGCATCGCCGGTCCAGCCGAGGCGCTCGTCACGCTGCGGGCAATCGGTCGGCACCTCGATGAAGTTGGCGCGTTGTGACCAGATGGTGTTCTGGACAAGCCGGTTGACGAGAGCATTGCCCGAGGTGAAGCCGCCGGCAAGGATGGGAACCGAAGAGATCGGCACCGAGGAGATCGCGACGATTTCCGCGTCGCCCTTGATCGTTATCCGGGCATAGCGAAAGCCCTGGAAGGTGAAATGCGGCGCATAGGTCTCATCGCCGCCGCCGCGCAACGTATAGATCGTGTGCGCTGGGGCGGTTCGGTAATTGCGATTGTCGAAATAGCGTTCCGGCCCCAGAACCTCGGAATGCTCGACCAGCACTTCTGCGCCGGCCGCGCCGCGAACCGTATAGCGCACATAGCCGCCGGCATTCTGGCCGAAATCATAGATCGTCCGGCCTTCCGCGTCGGCCCAAGTCTCGATCGGGGCGATCGGCTGCAATTCCTTCACCGGCGCGGTTTCATGGCCGACCAGTAGCGTCTTGTCGAAGGATAGCTTCTCCGTGCCGTGGGTCTCGGAAAGCGTTTCCTCGCGGGCGTCATAGATCTCGCCAAAATAGATGCCGGATTTGCGGACAGGCAGCAGGCCGCTTCGCCAGCTCGTATCGGTAGAAAGAATAACGCCGGCCGGGCCGATCAGGTCCACGATCGCCGCCGTCCTGTCGCCCCAGCAATTAGGAACAGCCTTCCACATCAGCGGGGAGCGATACCATCCGTCGGCAAGCCAGATCTCGATACGGTTTTCGCCTGGCTTGAGCAAATCGGACACGTCGTAGCGCTGATAGGCAATACGATCGTCATAGTTGGTCCAGCCCGGTGTCAGCAGGTCGTCGCCGACGCGCTTGCCATTGATGAAGCAACGATAGAGGCCGAGTGCCGAAATGAGGAGTTCGATGGGGCCGGCCGCGTCGTCCAGATTGAACGTCCGTGCGATGAAGCTTGCGGCCGTACCCTGACCTTGGTCCGACAGTGGCGCGATCATCTCACCCGCCCATTTGCGGGACACCCGGTTGCCTTTGATGGCGGATGGCTGAAAGTTCATCAAATCCTCCCATTTGTGTAGAACGTTCTCCGTATAACGTTCTACATTTTTTACCGATGTGCAATAGAAAATTTGCGAGCGTTCTGTCATGGTGCATATGGGCGGGTTGCGTGACTCGCGGGTCAGGTCTGGGAATTTCATGTCAGTCGATAATAGAAAACCGCTGGAACGGGCCGATCGCGTGACGATCCGAACGGTCGCTGCGCATGCCGGCGTGTCGGTCGCCGCAGTCTCGAAGGTGATGCGCAATGCCTATGGCGTCAGCGACAGCCTTCGCGCCAAAGTGACCGGTTCGATCGAGGAATTGGGATATCGTCCGTCCAGAGCGGCGCGGGGCTTGCGCGGGCGAACCTTCACGATCGGGCTGCTTCTCGTCGACATCCGCAACCCGTTTCTTCCTGAGGTTATCGCCGGCGTCAACGCCGTTCTGGCGCCGGGACATTATCAGGCAATGATCGGCGTCGGCGAAGCCCGGATGCAACTTGAGACGTCCCTGATCGAATCGATGATCGATTACAAGATGGACGGTCTTATTCTGGTCGCGCCGCGACTGCCGTCCGAGATCATTACGAGATTTGCCGCGCAGATCCCGATCGTCGCGGTCGGCTATCATGACCCGACGGCGGATGGTTTCGATACGATCAACGCCGACGATCAGCGTGGGGCGGAGATTGCCGTCGAATCGCTTCTCGAATGCGGCTATCGCGATATCGAGATGCTGAGCCAGCTTGCGCGCGAGGGCCACAAGGTTTCCGTCGTCCGTCAGCGTGAAATAGGCTATCGGCGCGCCATGCAGCGTGCCGGCTTCGGCTCCTCGGCGCCGATCACCAATATTCCACTTCAATCCCCCAGGCGCGAGGAAACCATTCGCAAGTTCCTGACACGTAGCGACAGGCCGCGTGCCATTTTCTGCTGGAGCGATATCGATGCCATCGTGGTGATGAGCATGGCGGCGGAAATGGGCGTGCGCGTGCCGGAAGATCTGGCGGTCGTGGGCTACGACAATTCCTCCACCGCCGCTCTCGGTCTCGTCAACCTCGCCAGCATCGACCAGTCCGGCAGGGAGCTTGGCCAGACAGCCACCCGCACGCTTTTGTCGCGCATCGAAGGTCGCAGCGAGGCAATGCATATCCTGCAATTGCCGTCGCTGGTGACCAGGCGAAGCCTGGCGGGATAAGGTCGCGGACTTGGGTCAGAACATGCCTTGGGGATTGGCACGCGGAATATTCTGACCGATCCAGGGAGCCGAATTTTTCGGATCGCCGACAATCTGTAGCGTGTCCCAATGCTCGACGGCCTTTCCTTCGGCATTCATCCTGTAAATGTCGACGCCTGCAATACCCGTATCTTTTGGGTCGTCGGTCAGCAGGTTGAGAAAATTCACATGGGCGAACACATAGTCGCCAGAGGCGATGATCTTGTGGACGACGACGCGAGCGCTCGGATGCGCTGATTTGACGGCGGCGAAATATTTGCCGAGTGCCACGGAACCGTCAGCGATCAGCGGGTTGTGCTGGACGTAGCCGGGAACCAGAAACTTGGCCGTGCCTTCCTCCGCCTTGGGCTCGTTGATCATCATCTGATAGAGCGCCAGGACATTGTTGACGTTGCGGGTAGCGTGTTTGTCGTGTGGGTCGACCAGCACGAGGTCGGCTTTCGCTTTGGTATCCTTTGCCTGCGCGACTTGAGGCGGGACAAGCATGGCGGCGCTTACCGCAACGATCGCGGCCAAAAGTCCTTGGCGCAGGGTATTGTTGAAGGTCATTGCATTCTCCTTGATTGCTTGGAATTTTTCGGGACGGCTTCAGTTGAGGCCAACGATCCGGAGGCGCAGCGCGTCCTGTTCAGCGTCAGACATCTGACGAGCCGCACGCAGCATTTCGGCGGCGTCGTCACCAACGGGAGCGATGCTCGGTGCTGGCACCTCTTCGGCCAACTCGATGACTCTTTGTGCCGCCAAGACCGAATCCAGGCCTGCTTCCTGCATGCCGTTGAGCTTGTCTGCGAAGGTTGCGAAAGGCTGTCCGTATAGTTCGCGCTGTTCGGGCGTCATTGCGTCGGCGATGTGAGTGAGCGCCGCTGCCGTTTTCGCCGGGCCGCCTGTCTTCATATTGCCTGCCGGAGCCACCACGACATCGATACCAAAGGACTTCAATTCGGCGCGATAAACGGCCGAGAATACCTCCATCGCAGCCTTCGATGCGCCCGATGGCCCGTTGAAGGGCAGCGGTATGCTTGCAGTCCAGGTGCTGACCTGGACGATGCGGCCGCGTGCCGTCCTTAATGCCGGCAGGAAGGTATTCATGACCGACAGGGCGCCAAACACATTGACGTCGAATTCGCGCTTGATAGCCTCGAGCGGCAGAACTTCGATCGGCCCCGGGGTCAGGATACCCGCATTATTGATCAAGAGATCGAGACCGGTATCGCCGAGCGCATCGGACACGCCGCCTGCCCAGGCTTTCACAACCTGTTCCTTGGTCATGTCGCAGACGGCCAGGCTGACGCGTCCGCCAGAGGCGTGCTTCAGATCCTGGATCTCTTCAGCTGACATGGCCGTGCCGAAAACGATATAGCCCTTGGCGGCAAGTCCAAGTGCGATATCGCGGCCGAGACCGCCGCCGGCACCGGTAACCACGGCGGAGCGACGCTGATGTTCGGAAGGGTTCGACATTGGAAGTTTCCTTTCAGCCGGCGATCGGCGCACCCCGGCAGCCGAGCAAGTCAGTAATGTTGCGGGGACTTATCGATGTCCTTGATGTTCGAAGGCGGTAGGATATTGTTCCCAAGTGCGATTTGATATCTTCGCTTGTTGCCAAGCTGTGTCGCGGAAAGTGGAACGCCAATGTTGGACATCGAAGACCTGCAGACATTTGTCGAAGTGGCAGACGCCGGTGGCGTCTCGGCTGCTGCCCGCCGCCTCGGGGTCTCGAAGTCGATCGTCAGCCGTCGGCTATTCCGGCTGGAGGCGGACCTCGGTGTCCAGCTCCTCGCACGCACCACCCGCGGCGCGGCACTGACCGAGGCGGGCGCCACGTTTCGCGACCATGCCGCCCGGGTCTGCACAGAAATCGATATTGCGCGCGAGACCATCCTGCCTGCCGGAGACTTGCGCGGCCGCTTGCGGATTGCGGCGCCGCTCTCCTTCGGACCAACGGACCTGGCACCGGTGTTTGCGGAGCTGGCGCGGCGCCATCCGCTGCTTCATGTGCACGCCTGCTACAGTGATCGCTTCGTGGATTTGATCGGGGAGGGTTTCGACTGTGCAGTGCGCGTCGGCTATCTCCCGGACTCGAACCTGATCGCGCGTCGCGTCGGGCCTATCCGTGGAAAGCTCGTCGCGAGCCCGGACTATATCAAAGCAAACGGGGCTCCGGAGACGCCGGACGAACTTCTCAGTCATCAGGCACTGATGCAAGGCACGGAAACCTGGCAATTCGTCGACGGCGATAAAACGATCTCGGTTCACCCTCAGGGGCGATTTAAGGCGGACAACGGCACCGCACTTGCCATAGCCGCCGTAGCGGGGCTCGGTATTGCCTGGCTTCCCGCTTGCCTCACCGAGAGCTATGTGGCTTCGGGCGCTTTGGTTGCGGTGATGACACGCTATCCTCCTCCAACAGCCGGGGTGTTCGTCGTCCGGCCGCCGGGGCTGCACCCTGCGCGAAAGGTTCGAGTTCTAACGGAACTGCTGATTGAGCATTTCGGTTAAAGCAATTCCAGGAAAAATGTGCTGCGGTTTTCCGTCCGGAATTGCGCAAGAAACAAAGAGCTAGAGCGTCTCTACACTACCGCGAAGCGTAGAAACGCTCTAGCCGACGGAGATGTATCCGACGCTATTTGATCTCGACAAGCGTCCCGCGGGCGCGGGTCGACTTGCCATCCGGCAGGAAGATGTTGGTGTAGGCGACGCCGTTCTTGAAGTCGTCGACATGCACGACATACTGCCCAGGCCGGCGCGACCAGTAGATCATGTAGACCTCGTTGCCGATTGACGTGACGGTGATGTCGACCGCTGCGGTGTTCTTGCCGTCCGGGGAGGTGAACACCATCTGGCGTGACGACTTGAAATCGAGCCGGAACTTCTGGTCGCCGAAGTCGACATTATAGGATTTGCCCACGGCGACGAACTCGCTGTCGGCCGCGACCGGGACCGCGTGCGGATCGGCCGCTTGCGCGGATGCCGGTGTCGATATTCCCAGCAACGGGGCAAGGGTGAGGAGTGTGATTGCTGTCATGGTCTTAAGCATGGAATGAAGCCTTTTGTGAAATGGTATTGAGGTAATTGCGAGGGATGACGCCTATCCATCCCGCTGATGTGAGAGCTGCATCTAGGCCTTGAGCTGGTTGACCAATCCATAGAGATCGGCAGCACCCCAATGTTCGGAAAACAGGCCGTCGCGTACCTTCATGATATCGGTCGAGTTGAACGTGACATGCCTCCCGGTCGCGGGAACGCCCAGATATTCGCCCGCATGGGTGCCGCTCCAGATAAGGTTGGCTGAAATCATGTCTCCGTCGACAACGGACACGTCGCTCGTGACTTTGAGATCGGGAAAAGCCTCGATGCGCCTGCGGAAATAAGCCACGGCCGCATCAGGCCCGCTGGTAGCTGACGGTGTATTCATCACCAGCGTCTGGTGCTGGACGTATCCGTCATCGACATAGAGAGCCCGAAACGCCTTGAGGTCGTGCGCCGATAGCGTGTCGAGAAAGGCCCGCAGGAGATCGCGGGCTGTTCGAGTGCTTGCCGCCAAAGCCGGGGAGGTCACCGCGAGCGCGATGGGGAGGGCGAGGATACCTCTTCGAGCGATAAGTGCCTGCTCCATGACAATGTCCCTCCTCAGTTCGCAAGGTCTGCGGCATGGTCTCTAGCGTAGGTTTCTAGCGACCGGGGAGGCTTGCCCGTCAGTGTCTCGACCGCATCGGTAACGGCCGCCGTCCAACCCTCGCGCACCGGATGGAAGATCGCGGCCAGCATGAGGGCATAGTCTTTCGGCACGCCGGCCCCGGTCAGGATGCCGACGAAGGTCTCGTCGTCGACAGCCGTGTAGGTGATGGGCTTGCCGATGGTCGCAGACAGGATTTTCGCCGCGTCGGTATAGCTGAGGGCTTCCGGGCCTGTCAGGTTGAAGGCCTTGCCATCGAAGCGGTCGGTCGTGAGCGCCGAGACGGCACTTGCGGCGATGTCGCGCACATCGATGAAGCTCGATTTGCCGTTGCCGGCCGGCACCGCGATCTGTCCGTGGTCGATGCCGGCTTTCCAGTAGGTATGAAAATTATCGCTGAACCAGTTGGGCCGCAGGATGACATAGGGCGTACCGGATTTTTCGAGCGTCATTTCCACCTGGCGATACGGGATGGCGTCATCCGCATCGACGCCGAAGACGCTCTGGAACACGACCTTGACCTTACACGCCGCAGCTGCCTCGATGACGGGTGTGAGCAGTCCCTTGGAATCGGCGTAGCCGCCGGGCAGCAGGACATAGGCGCGATCGACGCCGGCGAAGGCCGGGCCGAATGTGCTGGGATCGGCATAATCGAAAGCGACAGCTTCTGCTCCCTCTACACGCTTACCGGCGCGCGACGCAGCTTTCACCTTTTCGCCCCTGGCCAATAGAGCCGCGACAAGCGGCCTGCCGACATTGCCCGTGGCGCCGAGAACGAGAATTTTGCCAGTCATGATTCATCTCCTTAGTTTCTATTGGAAACCTTCTTTCGATTGGATACATACTTCCGATCCGTATCGCGCAAAAGAGAGCACCTGCGGGTCACATGGTTCCCTTAAGGAAACCGGCCCCGGTGAACCGACAGGAAAGAGACGATGACCTACGCCTATGATGTCTATGAGGATCGTTGCCCGACGCGTCTGGTGCTCGAGAGACTGGCCGACAAATGGGCATTGCTCATTCTGGACCGGCTGGAAGGCGACCCGATACGCTTCAACCATTTGCGACGGGACATCAAGGGCATCTCGCAAAAGGTATTGTCGCAGACCTTGAAGAAGCTGGAGCGCGATGGATTGATTTCACGCAGCGTGTTCGCAACGGTACCCGTCACCGTAGAATATGCCCTGACGCCGCTCGGGCGAACGCTCGCAGACACCGTGCGGACGCTCGCGCATTGGGCCGAACACAATATGGACGCGGTCCTTGCCGCACAGGCGGCCTATGACACCGCCGCTGCGGCGTAGAGATGGGATGAGGGCAAAGGCCGCCCTCCATCGCACTTACGGATCGAAACGACTGACCTCGATGCCCATGCCGACAGGCAGCAATACGCTCGTGATTCCGGCCTTGGCGCGGACGGCTCGACCATAGGCCTGCACATCCTCGTTTCCGGGGCGGATCATGTTGTCGGCGATGATGATCGCGCCTGGATTGAGCTTGGGGTAGAAAGCCTCCAGGCAGGGCACGTAGAGGTCCTTCCAGAGGTCGACCAACACGAAATCCAAGCCGACCGTCAGCTCGGAGATCATCTGTACGGCATCACCGACCTTGAAATCGATATGGTCGGCAAGTCCGGCCTTCGTCGCCCTGTCGCGGGCATGGGCCGACTTGTAGTCATGCAATTCCATCGTGATCAGCCGACCGCCGGTCGCACGGGCGGCTTCCGCCAGCCAGATGCCGGAATAGCCGAAGGATGTGCCGAGCTCGAGGATGCTCGGCGCCTTCAGGCTCTTGGCGACGATGTTGAGCAGGCGGCCGGTTTCCGGCCCGACGGCGCGCATCCGGCGATCCTGACCGCCATCGCGGCCGCCCGGCGGCATGTCGCGCGGCCTGCTCTGCTCTTCCAGGATCAGCCCGTGATATTCATCGAGCACTGCCAAGATTTTGTCGTCCATATCCAATCCTCTATCCAACTGCGGACTGCGGCGCGCACGATAGGAGCGAATTCTGTGGCCGTCGAGGCTGTCGGGCGGTGGGTACGGTTCGTGTCACTCTAACGTGATCGATCAAATCGCCCCGTCGACGATCACCATGGAGCTGCCGCGGGAACATGTCTCGACGCGGGCATCGATTTTGTAGATATCGCGCAGCATCCCGGTGGTGATGACTTCAGGTGTGGCGCCGCTTGCCGCCATCTTGCCATGCGCGATCACGATGGTGTTTTCGCAGTAGCGGAGCGCGTGGTTGAGGTCGTGAAGGGCGATCAGGACGATCATGCCGTCCCGCTTGGCGAGATCGGTAATGAAACTCAGTACCTCGATCTGCCGGTGAAGGTCGAGCGCCGAGGTCGGTTCGTCCATCAACAGGATTTCGGGGCGACGAATAAGCGCCTGTGCCAACGAAACGAGCTGGCGCTGGCCGCCGGAGAGCTCGCCGAGGCCGCGAAACGCCAGGTTTTCGATCCGCAATGCCTTCAGGATGGCATCGATCTCAGCCAGTTCGTCGTCGGCGACCCGCCAGCCGCTGCCTTGCTTTGCCGAAAGCAGCACCGATTCGTAGACGGTGAGAACCGCATTGGCGCCGGTATCCTGCGGCATGTAGCAGATCGAGCGAGATCCTCGTTCCGTATTGGAGAGTTCTACCAGCCCCGGCCCCTTGATCAGGCCGGCGATCCGCTTGAACAAGGTTGATTTGCCGGCGGCGTTCGGGCCGATGATCGCCGTGACGCTCCCGCCCTTGAGGTCGCTGAGGGTGACATCGGACAGCACTTTCACCTTGCCATAGGAGGCTCCGACCTGATCGAGTGCCAAACCTACCATGAACGCCTCCTGCTACCGAAAATCAGGATGAAGAAGAAGGGAACGCCGACCAGCGCGGTGATCACCCCGATCGGCAGGATCGCACCCGGGATGATGATCTTGCTGAGAACCGAGGTTGCCGACAGAAGCAGGGCGCCGCAGACGACCGATGCGGGCAGGAAGAAGCGCTGATCCTCGCCGACGATCATGCGCGCCATATGCGGTCCGACGAGACCGACGAAGCCGATCGTGCCGACGAAGGATACCGGGATGGCGGCGAGAAGGCTGACAAGCATCATCGTCCTCAGACGCAGCGCCCGCACGTTGACGCCCATGCTTGCGGCCTTGTCGTCTCCGAGGCGAAGCGCCGTCAGCGCCCATGCGTCCCGCATGAACAACGGCAAGATGACGACTAGCATGCCGGCAATGATCGCAACCTTGGGCCAGGTTGCCTTGGTGAAGCTACCCATCGTCCAGAAGACGATTGCCGAAAGTGCCTGTTCGGATGCCAGATATTCGAGCAGCGATAGGGCAGCATTGAAGCTGAACACCAGGGCGATTCCGAGCAGGACGATGGTCTCGACGCTGACGCCGCGCATGGTCGAGGCAAAGTGGATAAACATTGCCGCCGCCATCGCCATGATAAAGGCGTTGATAGGCACCATGTAGACAACCGCGCCGGGATAGAGGGCGATACCCCCGACAAGGGCGAGGGCCGCGCCGAAACTCGCCGCCGCCGAAATGCCGAGTGTGAACGGGCTTGCCAGCGGATTGGCGAGGATCGTCTGCATTTCGGCGCCGGAAACCGACAGAGCGGCGCCAACGACGACCGCCATCAGCGCGATCGGCATGCGGATATCCCAGATGACGACGCGCAATTGAATAGCCGCATTGGCAGGATCGAAAATCGCGGACAGAACCTGCTGGAGGGTATAGTTGGCCGGCCCGAGCGCCATGTCGAGTGCTATGCTCATGCAGAGCGCGACGCCGAGAAGCGCCAGGATGATCAGGCGGCGGAAGACCCGGAAGCGATATTGCTCGCCTCCGGTCACGATCGTTTGAAACGTCCCAACGGACATGACGGCTTGTCCTTCGGCAAAATGCGAGAGGCCAGCTTATGGTCGAAGATCGACCATAAGCTGGCACCAGGCTCGAGCCACCGCTCGACGAAAACTGAGACCCTCTATGCTTTTATGAGTAAAGCAGTCAAGTTCAATTTGGCAGCGAGCAGGCGAAGGATCAGAAATCCGCAACCTTACCCCAGACCGAGCCGTTCAACCGGTCCGGATAGTAGGGTTTCGGATCGACGATCGGCTCCGCGCCTGTCACAAGATCTGCGACGAGATGGCCCGCTCCGGGACCGATCCCGAATCCGTGGCCACTGAAGCCTGCCGCCAGGATCAGTCCTGGCAGGGTCGGTATCTCGCCGATTGCCGGGACGCCGTCGGGTGTGCTGTCGATATAGCCGGCCCATGCCGCGGTAACTGGCGTCTGGGTAAGTGCCGGGAGCAGTGCGCGCGCGCGCTCCAGGGTCAGATCGATCTGTTGGCGATCCGGACGGGGATCGAGAATACGATTGCGCTCCATCGGCGTCGGTCGATCCAGCCGCCAGCGCGACAGGGTTTCATGCCCGCTCCTTATGCCCTCAAACCCGCCGGGAGCGAGGCTGCGCCGGCGCTTGATGAACATTGGTACGAAATGGCGCGCGAAGCGAAGCTGCTGCAAGGTCGGATCGACACGGGCGCGGCCGCTGATGGCGAGCGTATAGCCGCCGTCGCTCCGGCGCGTTGCCGAGACCGCGGCGGTATGCAGCGCTGCCGGCAAGCCTTCGGCGCCAGGGCCGACCGAAAGGATCGAGGAGCGGATCGCGGCTTGCGGAAAACGGATGCCGAGTTGCCGGCAAAAGGACGATGCCCAGGCACCGCCGGCCATAACAACCGTTCGGGTGCGGATCGTGCCGGCTTCGGTGACGACGCCGCTGACATGGCCGCTTTCGACCTCCAGACCGCGAGCGGCACACATCTGGTGGACACTGCCACCGAGCGCCATGACGGCGCGGGCGACCACCGGAGCTGCCCGCGACGGATCGGCGGTGCCGTCGGTTGGTGAGAAGACCCCGCCTTTCCATTGCTGGCCGGTCGCCACCCCAAATTCGCTCGCCTTCTTGCCGTCGAGCATGTGGGTGGTGACGCCAACGCCGCGGGCAAATTCGCCCCAGCGTGCCCAGCCGGCGAGTTCAGCGTCGTCATTGCTCAGATAGAGCAGGCCGCAGCGACGAAATCCGGTATCCTCGCCACTGTCCTTGCCGAAATCCTCCCAAAGGGCTAGGCTCTTGGTGGAGATCGGCAGTTCGCGAGCATCCCTATTCTGCTGTCGGCACCATCCCCAGTTCCGGCTGGACTGCTCCGCGCCGATCCGGCCTTTTTCGATAAGAGCGACCTTCAGGCCACGCCGGGCGAGATAATAGGCCGTGAAGACGCCGACGATGCCGCCGCCGATCACCACCGCATCCGCCTCCTTAGGAATAACAGGCGTGGTTTCGATGTGCAGAAGGGGGGCGGGCATGGCTTTCTCCGGGTTTCAGCCCAGCATTCTAGCCGAGCTTTCGTCGCGCAAATGCTGCAGATCGCCGCTAGACAGCATTTCCTTCGGTGGTGCCCGTCTATCACGAATGCTTGTGCTAAGATCAAGATTTTGCGAGATTATATCGACATGATCGAGGTTGATTCCGCTTGCTAACCGAGGCTTTCCGCCTAAAATGACGGAAGATTATTCCGTATGGCGGCGTGCCGCTGCCGATAAGAGGGAGCACGCCGATGAAGCTCGACCGGATCGACATCAAGATTCTCTACGAATTGCAGAAGAACGGCCGCATCACCAATGTCGAGCTGGCCGAACTCGTCAATCTCTCGCCCAGCCCCTGTCTGATGCGGGTGAAGAAGTTGCAGTCGGAAGGCTATATCGCCGGCTATTCTGCGCAGATCAACATTGCCAAGCTTGGCCAGACGCTCACCGTCTTTACCGAAGTGACGCTGAAGAACCACCGCCAGATCGATTTCGCCCGCTTTCTGGCGGCGGTCGAGAAGGTGGATTCGGTCGTGGAATGCCATCTCGTTTCCGGCGGCTACGATTATCTGGTGAAGTTCGTCACCGCCGGCATCGCCGAATACCAGACGACGATGGAGCGGCTGATCGACATGGAGATCGGTATCGACAAATATTTCAGCTTCGTCGTGCTGAAATCGCCGATCGTCAAGGCGCATATGCCGCTGACCAGCCTTTTCCCGGTCTGACCTCTCTTCGGCGTATGGTGTGAGAAACGCCTGTCAGCGTTTCGCGAAAGCCCGCATCAGTTCGGGGTCCTGCTCCAGGCCGTCCAGCCAGCCGGTGTCGAGCTTCGGCACGGAGGAGAAGAGCAGCTTGGAATAGGGATGCTTGGCGCCACCGGCGAGATCAGCGGATGCAAGCTGCTCGATCTTCTCGCCACCATACATGACGATAATCTCGTCGCAGATCGCCTGCACCGTCGACAGATCGTGGCTGATGAAGACATAGGAGAGGCTGAGCTCGCGCTGCAACTCCTTGAGAAGGTCGATGATGGCGGCGGCAACGACCGTGTCGAGAGCCGAGGTGATTTCGTCGCAGAGGATGAGTTTCGGTTCGGCCGCAAGCGCACGCGCAAGGTTGATACGCTGCTTCTGGCCGCCGGAAAGTTCCGGGGGGCGGCGGTGCTTGATGGCTCTCGGCAGGTGAACCATGTCGAGGAGCTGGTCAATGCGCGTCTCGCGCTGCTTGCTGCCGAGATTGCTATAGAAGGAGAGCGGTCGGCCGAGGATATCGCCGATGGACTTGGCCGGATTGAGCGCCGTATCGGCGAACTGGAAGACGATCTGCAGCTTGCGCAGCTCTTCGCGCTGGCGCTGGCGTGCGTCGGCTGCAAGCTGCCTGCCGTCGAAGATGATATCGCCGGAAACTGGCGGCAGGATCCCCGCTATGGCGCGGGCGAGCGTCGATTTTCCGCAGCCGGATTCGCCGATGACGCCGAGATTGCGTCCCGCCTCGAGCTTAAGGCTCACCGATTTGAGGGCGGTAGCCGCCGGCAGGCCGTTCGGCTGGATCGGCCCATAGCCCGCGACGATGTTCGTGACTTCCAGAAGTGCAGGCGTCTTTTGTGGATCGGTAGCTGCGGGGGAGGCGTAGAGCTTCGGTTCGAAGGCGCCGAGCAACTGGCGCGTATAGGGATGGGCGGGGGCAGAAAGGATCTGCTTGGTTTTGCCGATCTCCTGGATCTCGCCGCCTTTCAGGACGACGATCTGGTCGGCGACCTGTGCGACGACAGCGAGGTCGTGAGACACATAGACTCCGGCAATACCACCTTTCTTCATCACCGATTTGAAGGCGCGGAGAACCTCGATCTGCGTCGTCACGTCGAGCGCCGTCGTCGGCTCGTCGAAGATCACGAGTTTCGGATCGCCGATCAACGCCATTGCGGCGGAAAGACGCTGTAGCTGGCCGCCGGACACCTGATGCGGATAGCGCGAACCGATCGTCTCGGGGTTCGGCAGGCTCAACGCCTTGAAGAGTTCAACAGCGCGCGCCTTTGCCTCTTCCGCCGGCATGAGATCGTGGATGCGAGTGATTTCGATCACTTGCTCCATGATGGTCTGCGCCGGGTTGAAGGCGGCAGCGGCACTCTGCGGGATATAGGCGACCTCCGTGCCGCGAATGCGGGCTCTCGCCTTTTCCGACAGACTTGCCATGTCCTTGCCTGCAAGCAGGACCTCGCCGCCGCTGATCCGGCATCCCGGCCGCGCGTGACCCATCAGGGTGAGCGCGATCGTCGTCTTGCCCGAGCCGCTTTCGCCGATCAGGGCGACGATCTCGCCCTCTTCGATATCGAAGCTGACGCCACGGATGATCTCCACCAGGCGACCGGAGTCAGTCTTGGCCTCAACCTTCAGGTCGCGAATTTCGACGAGCTTGGCCATCAATTGCTCCGGTCTCGGATTTTCTGGGGCAGGTTGTCGATCAGCAGGTTGACGCTGATCGTCAGGCTGGCAATCGCAATGCTCGGGAAGATTACCGCCGGCGCGCCGAAGGGCAGGCCGCCGATGTTTTCGCGCACCAGCGCACCCCAGTCCGCGTTCGGCGGCTGCACGCCGAGGCCGAGGAAGGAGAGGCCCGACAGCAGCAGTACGATGAAGACGAAGCGCAAGCCTAGGTCCGCCATCACAGGCCCAAGGATATTGGGCAGAATTTCGGAGCGGATGAGGTAAAGCGCGCCTTCGCCGCGAGCGCGGGCGACCGTGATGAAATCCATCGTATTGATGTTGACTGCGAGCGCACGCGAGAAGCGGTAGGCCCCCGGCGTATAGATAACGGCAAGCGTCATGATCAGCACCGGGATCGATGAGCCGACACCGGCCACGACCACGAGGCCGAACAGCTTGCTCGGAATCGAGTTCAACGCATCGAGAAAACGGCTGAGCGCGCTGTCGAACCAGCCGCCGATGACTGCCGCGATCATGCCGAGCGCGACGCCGGTGAAACAGGAGATGCAGACGGCGGCAAGCGAGATACCCACGGTATAGCGTGCGCCCATGAGTATGCGGGAGAAAATGTCCCGGCCGAGATAGTCGGTCCCCAGCCAGAACTTTGCAGAGATCGGCCCGAAATAATCGAAATCGACGATATCGCCGATTGGGTAGGGGATCAGCAGCGGCGCGAAGATGGCGATAAGCGCCCAGGCGAGAATGACGCCAAGGCCGATCATGCCGACGACGTTGAAGCGGAAGCCGAGCTTGCGGGGAGTGAACGCGGTAAGGGCCATGGTCAACGCAACCTCGGATTGGACATGATGGCGATGATGTCGGCGATGGTGATCAGGAGCAGATAGACCAGACAGAAGATCATCGCGCAGGTCTGGATCAGCGGCAGATCGCGGGTGGCGACGGCATCCACCATCAGCTTGGCGATGCCTGGATAGTTGAAGATGGTTTCGACGATGATCACGCCGCCGAGCAGGTAGGAAAGCGAAAGCGCTACCGCGTTGACGATTGGGCCGAGCGCGTTCGGAAGCGCATGCTTCAGCACCATGCGTCGTCGCGAAGCGCCTTTGAGCAGGGCCATTTCCACATAGGGCGTGTTCAACGTCTCGATCACGGCCGCGCGGGTCATGCGGATCATCTGCGCCGAGATCACGAAGCTCAGCGTGATCACCGGCATCGCGAAGACGCGCAGCATCTGCGAGAAGGAATGGATCTCATTGGCGAAGGCAAGAGCCGGCAGCCATTTCAGATAGACGGCAAAGATCAGCACCGCCGAAGTCGCAACCATAAACTCGGGCACGGAAATGACGCCGATCGAGACCACCGTGACGATGCGATCGTAGAGCGAGCCGCGCAGCATGGCAGCGGTAATGCCGAGCGTAAGTGCGATCGGAACGGAAAACAGCGCGGTGGCGGCGGCAAGCTTCAGCGAGTTTCCAAGCCGGGAACCGATGAGGTCTGCGATCGGCATGTTGTTGGCGTAGGAAATGCCGAGATCGCCGGTGGCAAGGCCGGCGAGCCAGCGCACGAAACGCAGGATTGCCGGATCGTTCAGATGCATCGCAGCGCGCAGGCCAGCGACCGCCTCAGGGGTCGCTGCCTGGCCCAGCAGGATCTGGGCGATGTCACCCGGCAGCATTTCGGTCGCGGCAAACACCGTGAAGGACACGATGAGCAGCGTGATCAAGGCCACGATCACACGGCCGAGCACGAGAGAAAGAACGTGGCGGTTCATATCAGATCCCCATCGCGAGAACGAATGTGCCGAGCATACGGCAATGTACCCGACAAGTGGCATCGAAACACCACCGGTCGGGCACTAGGGCAGGGATCAAGCGTCAAGCCAGACATATTCCGCGAAGGCATAGCCCATCATGCCGCCGAGCGGGTTGGCTTCCAAGCCGTGCAGCTTCGAGGAGATCGCGTCGACGTTGGAGATATAAGCCGGGATGGCGGTGCCGGCATCTTCGGCGATCATCACCTGCATGTCGCCGTAGATTGCCTTGCGCTTGGCCTGGTCGAGCGAACCGCGGGCTTCCAGCATCATGCTGTCGAACTTCGCGGACTTGAACTGGCTTTCGTTCCAGGGCGCGTCGGAAGAATAAAGCAGCGAGAAGAGGATGTCCGGTGTCGGACGCGGGTTGATATTGCCGAAATGCATCGGCGCCTTCAGCCAATAGTTCGACCAGTAGCCGTCGGACGGCACGCGCTGGACATCAAACTTCATGCCGATCTCAGCGCCAGCCTGCTGGAGCACCATCGCCATGTCGATGGAAGAGCCCGCCGCTTCCGACGCCACCACCGGAACGGACTGGCCGAGAAGACCCGACTTCTGGAAGTGGAACTTGGCCTTTTCCGGATCGAAAGGTTTCGGCTTCAGATCGGCATTGTGGTAGATGCTGGCCGGCGGCACAGGCTGGTCGTTGCCGATTTCGGCAAGGCCGCGCAAGGCCGATTTCTGGATGATCTCGCGGTTCAGCAGATACTTGACGCCGGTCACGAAGTCCTTGCTGCTGCCGGGGTTCATGTCGAGGCGCATGTTGAGGTCAGTGTAGTTGCCGGAGGTGGTCTTCGACAGTGCCACACCCGGTTGGCCGTCCAGAAGTCGCATGGAGCGCGGGTTGACGGCGGCGGCGAGGTGAATGTCGCCAGATAGCAGCGCGTTGACACGCGCCGAATCGTCGGCGATCGCGAAGAACTCGAAGGAGTCGAGGTGCGGGCCACCCTGCTTCCAGTAATTCTTGTTCTTGGTGGCGAGGGAACGAACGCCTGGTTCGAAGACTTCGCAGACAAAGGCGCCCGTGCCATTGGCCTTGCTGAAATCCGTCGTGCCGTCGGCAAGGATCATGAAATGATGCATAGCCAGGATCGTCGGCAGGTCGGCATTCGGATTGGCAAGGGTGATCTCCACGGTCAGCGGATCCACGGCCTTGATGCCGGTCATCTGCTTCGCGATCGCATTAACCTTCGAGCCGACGGCCGGGTCGAGATGGCGGTTCAGCGAATAGACGACGTCGGCCGAGGAAAGGCTCTTGCCACTATGGAAGGTCACGCCCTTGCGCAGCTTCACCGTCCAGACCTTGGCATCGGTGCTTTCGATGCTTTCGGCGAGTTCCATTTGGGTGACGCCGGCCTTATCGAGGAAGGAGAGGCGGTTGTAGAAAGCGCAGCAACGAACATAATCCGTCGACAGCGACGCCTTGGCCGGATCGAGCGTGTCGGCGGTCGAGGACGACCAGCCGGCAGCCTTCAGCGCACCACCCGAAACCGGGGTGGCCGCAAGAGCTGACGAGGCGCGTCCGAAGATCGCGCCGCCTGCAACGGCTGCGACACCGCCGGCGAGCAGCATCTGCAGGAGATCGCGGCGGGTAGCGCCACGGCGAATGGCATTCTCGACCATGGCATCGTCTGCGCTGGTCCAATTCGTGATCTTGTCGTTCATTGCGTTCCCCTTGTTGTTAAGGTCGATTTGGCGTCCCGTCTTTTCCTGCGGGATCAATTCCGGGTAGTCACGACTTCAGGCGGCCTTCACTGCCTCCACTGCATCGGCAAGCCCAGCCATGGAGGTGAAATGGTAGTCGGGCTTGGTGAACTCCTTGGGCTCGATCGTGCCGCCATAGCCGTTCTGGGCATGGCGCCGCTGGATCCAGCAATTGGTCATGCCGAGCTGCCGCGAGATGCCGATATCGTGATACTGGCTCTGGGCGACATGCAGAATGTCGTCCTTCGAAGCGCCTTCCTTGCCGACAAAGGCGAAGACCTGTTCGAAGAAGGCCGGATCGGGCTTTTCCGTGCCGGTATCGTCGGCGGTAAATGCGGCGTAAAACGGGTTGCCGAGTTCCCTGGAGAAATGCTCGAAGGCCCAGCGGCGGGCATTTGTCATGGCGATCAGCTTATAGCGCTTCGACAGGCTCTTGAGGGCTTCGGCGCTATCGGGAAAGCCTTTCCAGTTCTGGCAGGAATCGCGCAGGCGCTCGCCGTATTTTTGCTCCGCCGGCAGGCCAAGCTTCGGGGCGATGGCGAGATAGACGCGAACCAGATCGTCGGGAAACAGTCCAGCATCGCCGGAATAGCGTTCAGCCCGATAAAGCGCGAGCGCTTCTTCTCCATCCACGGAGACGCCCTTTTCCGCTGCGATTGCGGCGAGGCAATCCTTGATGCCGCCCTCAAAGTCGATCAGCGTCCCGACGACATCGAAGGTGAGATATTTGAAATCCGCTAAGCTCTTTACCAAGTGTCTGTCCTCGATGGAATGCGACCAATTCCGGTCGCCTCGGCTGGATGCAGAAGAATATGCTGTTCCCATACTGCCGAGGATTTTCTTGTATCTCCCGAAAACCTTGGATTTTCGGGCTTTGGGTACCTTCAGCCGTTTCAGTTTCGCAGTTAAGGCTCACCGGATTCTCTGAATGGGAGAGCTGTGGCGGCACAAAATTGCGAATATGGCGGCAAAGCAGTATTTCGCTCATCCCGTCCATCGGCCGCTGCGAAGCGCCGGCCGATGGGGGAATGTTCCGTGTGTGCTCAGACGAGGGCCGCGCGAACATCAGGATCGTTCAGCGTCTGGTCGAGCGTCTTGGCGGTGCGCTCGACGATCGCGTCGATCTCAGCCTCGGTGCAGCAGAGCGGCGGCGCATAGCCGAGAACGCCGTTGCCGAAGGCGCGGATCACAAGCCCGTTGTTCCAGGCGCGATCGAAGATCCGTCGTGACGGATCGGCGGCGGCGGGCAGGGGCGTCTTGCGCTCCTTGTCGACCACCAGTTCGATCGCCGCAAGCATGCCGCGCCCGCGTACGTCGCCGACCAGCGGATGCGAGGACAGCGATTGAAGGCCGGCCATCAGCCGCGCACCGGCCTTGACGCCGTTTTCTAAAAGGCCGTTCTCGTAAAGGCGCAGAACTTCAAGACCGACGGCCGCGCTGACCGGATGGGCGGAATAGGTATAGCCGTGGCCGATCGCGGCCGGGCCAGCACCGTCGGCGATTGTCTGGTAGACCTTCTCCGACAGGAAGACGGCGCCCATCGGCACGTAGCCGGAGGTCAGCCCTTTGGCGGTGGTCATCAGGTCGGGAACGATGCCATCGTCCGAGCAGGCAAACAACGGACCGGTGCGGCCGAAGCCGGTGATGACCTCGTCGGCGACGAACAGAATATCAAGTTCAGTGCAGACATCGCGCATCGCCTTCATCCAGCCGGTCGGCGGAACCAGTACGCCGCCCGACCCCTGGATCGGCTCGACATAGAAAGCCGCCACGCGCTCAGCGCCGATTTCCTCGACCTTAGCACGCAGCGCTTTCACCGACGCAGCTATGATTGCCTGCGGATCGGTACCTACGGGATTGCGATAGGCGTAGTGCGTCGGAATCTTATGCTGCCAGTCGAGCGGCATGCCGAAACCGGCGTGGAAGACCGGCAGCGCCGTCAGACCCGCCCCGACGGTGGACGAGCCGTGATAGCCCTGTTCGAGCGAGATGAACTGATCCTTCGTGGGCTTGCCCAGCGAGTGATAGTAGTAGCGGATGAAGCGAACCGTGCTGTCGACGGCGTCGGAACCGCCGAGCGTGAAGTAGACATGGTTGAGATCGCCGGGCGTCCGCTCGGCAAGTTCGGCCGCAAGCCGGATGGCCGGTTCGGAACCAAGGCTGAAATAGCCGGTCGCATAGGGCAGCTCGCGCATCTGGCGGGCAGCGGCCTCGACGATGCTTTCATGGCCATAGCCGGCATTGACGCACCAGAGGCCGGCAAAGCCATCGAGCATCTGGTGGCCGGAGGCATCGGTGACGGTTGCGCCTTTGGCGGATTTCAGCACGCGGACGCCGGCCTGCTCATGGCCGCGATAGGAGGCGACTGGATGGACAAGGTGGGCGCGATCGAGTTCGACGAGGGAATTGCTCAGCATGATGTCTCTCTTCAGCCCAAAGCCTGGCTGGCCAGGGCAAATGTGTGAACGCTTGGAACAGTTGAAGAAGCGGACGAGGATGTGCGGCGCATCGGGATACCGCCTCCGACATGGACAAGGCCATGTTCGAGTAGGAAGGAAGCAAGACCGGTTTCAACGCCGGTATCCACACGCATGAAGACACCGGGCCGGGCCGCGAACAGGAAGCGGAGGAGGTCTTCCGCAGCGTGGGCGGTCTCCGCGATTACCGGGCCGCAGAGTTCGCCGCGTCCGAAAGGCCGCCAGGCAGCATAACCGTGAATCACCCCCGCCTCGCGCAAGACCGCTAGCCGGCCGGCGCGAAACAGGCTCTGGATGAGCCCACTGCGATCTGCGGGATAGGCGATACGATCGAGAGCTACGATGTCATCAAGATCGGCCCCAGTCGCCCATTCGACCGTCTCAGGCGCTATGCAGGCGCGCAGCATGCCCTGGTGCTGGACGATTGAGTCGTTCTTTCGGAAGCCGAGGCTCTCGTAAAGCGGCAAGCCATCGGCGGTTGCCACCAGCCGGCACTCCCGCTCGCCGACGATATCGAGAGCCGCCTGCATGATGCGCCGGCCAATGCCGCGTCCGCGCATCGATTCGTCGACGATCACCATGTTGATGGTGGCAATCTGATCGCCATAGGGGGTGACGAAGATCGTCCCAACGACTTTTTCGTTCTCGACGGCCACGAGGCCATGACTGAGCTCCAGCAGCATCTGCCATTCCTCCAGCCGGTGCGGCCAGCCGGCCTGACGTGACAGCGCCAAAGCTGACTCGAGGTGAGATTGGTCGAGGGGGCGAAGGTCGATCGCGGTTGCCTGCACAGGCTGTGTCTCCCATCCGTTGCTTTCCTTTTTGATAGACCCGCAATGGAAGAAGATCGTCCCGACGAAAGCATTGCGGCAATATCTTCCACCGTTCGCCGGCGCGCCCGCCGCATCTTATGCCGCTCAGTTGAGGCGACGGGGTACTTTTGGACCTCATATTGGCCGATTATCGACAGTAGAGCGGGGTCAAGTGCGCAACTCTCTGCCAAAGCGGAGCGTGGATACAAAACATTCTGCTTCGCGGCGGCGCAAATGCGGTGAACCGATGGAGAAAGGCTGCCTATGATGTCTTCATATCATCAAGCGCCTGCGCGGCACCCTGCAAGGATCCAAGACATGACGACGTTCCGGCCGAAATACATCACCTTCGATTGCTACGGCACTCTGACGAATTTTCAGATGGCCGAGGCTGCTCAGAAGATCTACGGCGAACAGCTCGACCAGCCGCGCATGGCGCAGTTCATCAAGAATTTCGCCGCCTACCGGCTGGACGAGATTCTGGGAGACTGGAAACCCTATAATGAGGTGATCCACAACTCCGTCGAGCGCACCTGCCGCAAGAACGGCGTGACCTTCCGCGACGAGGATGCCCGTTCGATCTACGACACCGTGCCGAGCTGGGGTCCGCATGCCGACGTTCCGGCCGGGCTTGCCAAGGTGGCCAAGGAGATCCCGCTGGTCATCCTTTCCAACGCCATGAACGAGCAGATCATGCACAATGTCGAAAAGCTCGGCGCACCGTTCCATGCCGTCTTTACCGCGCAGCAGGCCAATGCCTACAAGCCGCGCTTCCAGGCGTTTGAATATATGTTCGACATGCTCGGCTGCAATCCGGAAGACGTGATGCATTGCTCCTCGTCCTTCCGCTACGACCTGATGTCGGCCTATGATCTCGGTATCAAGCACAAGGTCTGGGTCAACCGCGGTCACGAGCCGGCTAACTCCTACTATGAATATACCGAGATCAAGGATATTTCCGGCCTGCCCGGCGTTGTCGGGCTCTGATGGGAGGCCGCCATGCAATTCAAGTCCTACTGGCACGACACCGCCCCTCGCTTTGAGAAGCAGAGTACTGCGCCCCTCGAAGGTCACTACGACGTCGCGGTAATCGGCGGCGGCTTTACCGGATTGGGGGCGGCACTGCAGCTCGCTAAAGCCGGCGCCAAGGTGGTCGTGCTGGAGGCAGGCACGGTCGGCTCCGGCGCGTCCGGCCGCAATGGCGGCCATCTCAACAACGGTCTCGCCCACAGCTTCATCTCCGCCAAGGCGGAACTCGGGGTCGAGCGCGCGAAGGCGCTGTATCGCGCCTTCGACGATGCTGTCGATACTGTCGAGCGGATCGTCACCGAGGAAGCGATCGATTGCAATTTTCGTCGTGCCGGCAAACTGAAGCTCGCCTCCAAGCCGGCACATTTCGAGGGGATCGCCAGGAATTTCGAGGCGGTCAATCGCGAGATTGATCCCGATACCGCGCTGCTGACGGCCGCCGACCTCAAGGGCGAGATCGGATCATCATCCTTTCACGGCGCGATACTCTCCAAGAAAAGTGCCATGATGCACATGGGCCGCTATGCGGTTGGCCTTGCCGAAGCTGCGGTTCGTCATGGGGCCACGATTTTCGAAAATGCCGCCGTCACCGACCGAAAGGTCAATGGCGGTCGGCATGAGTTGACAACAGCACGCGGCAAATTGACCGCTGACAATGTGTTCCTGGCGACGGGTGCCTATACGCCCGGTATTTTCAGCTATTTCCGCCGACGTATCATCTCTGTCGGCAGCTTCATCATCGCCACGCGTCCGCTGAGCGAGACAGAGGTCGCCGCCGCCATGCCCGGCAACCGCACCTGCGTCACCTCGCTCAATATCGGCAATTACTTCCGGCTTGCCCCTGACAACCGCCTCATTTTCGGCGGCCGGGCACGCTTTTCGGCAACGTCGGATCAGCGCTCCGACGGCAAGAGCGGCGAGATCCTGCGCGCCGGCCTCGCCGAGATCTTTCCGCATCTGGCCAAGGTCGAGATCGACTATTGCTGGGGCGGTCTGGTCGACATGACCAAGGACCGCTTTCCGCGCGCCGGCTATGTCGATGGACTATGGTACGCAATGGGCTATTCCGGGCACGGTGCGCAGATGGCGACGCATATGGGCATGATGATTGCTGACGCTATCCTGGGCAAGGCGGATCGCAATCCCGTCAAGGATCTCGCCTGGCCGGCCGTGCCGGGACATTTCGGCAAGCCCTGGTTCCTGCCGCTGGTCGGCGCCTATTACAAGACGCTCGACCGTTTTCAGTAGCCGAGGATTTTCGGAATCACGCCTTCGTTGGGATGCGGGCAATGACCTTGATCTCGAAATCGAAGCCGGCGAGCCAGTTCACGCCGATCGCGGTCCAGTTCGGATAGGGTGGCTCGCTGAAAACCGTCTGTTTGACGGCCATGATTGTCGGAAACTGGTTTTCAGGGTCGGTATGGAACGTCGTGACATCGACGATATCATCGAGCGTGCAGCCCGCCGCATGCAGCGTTGCCTGGAGATTTTCGAAGGCCAACTGCACCTGGCGTTCGAAATCGGGTTCGGGCGTTCCGTCGGAACGGCTGCCGACTTGCCCCGACACGAACAGGAGGTCACCGGACCGAATGGCGGCCGAATAGCCGTGCTCTTCATAAAGGGCATGCCGGTTGGCGGGGAAAATTGCTTCGCGTTTGGTCATTCCTGATCTTTCTTCATCGATGTTGACAGGCGCCAGACAAGCGCAGCACGAACTATGAGCTTCACAGGCTGTCGCATTATCTGGTATACGGTACGTATGTGAAATAGACATATACGCCTCGTATGTCAAATTGATATACGAGGCGTATATCAATTTGAGGGCAAGATGGCGAAACGACGCGTTGAGACGATGGAGGAGAACCGTGCCAAGCTGATCGCGGCCGCACGAAAGGCCTTCGCCGAAAAAGGATACTCGGCTGCCTCGATGGACGAATTGACTGCCGAAGTCGGCCTGACACGGGGTGCGCTCTACCATAATTTCGGTGACAAACGCGGGCTTCTCGCGGCGGTTGTCGATCAGATCGACTCGGAAATGGCGTCACGCGCCCAAGAGATCGGCGTTCTCGCGGGCGATGATTGGAAGGGGCTGCTTGCCGAAGGCGCGGCCTATATCGAGATGGCGCTTGTTCCGGAGGTCCAGCGCATCGTCCTGCTCGACGGACCTGCGGTGTTGGGCGATCCGTCGAAGTGGCCCAGTCAAAGCAGTTGCCTTCAGGCAACCAGGCAGGCGGTGGAACGTCTCATTGCCCAAAAGACCCTCAAGCCGATCGACGCGGAGGCCGCCGCCCGGCTTCTCAGCGGCGCGGCGCTCAATGCCGCTCTATGGGTCGCGGCCTGCGACGATCCGCAGCATGTGCTGCCCAAGGCTGTTGAGACCTTCCAAGCCTTGGCTTCGGGTCTTCTCATGAAGGCGTGAATTCGTGACGGCAAGGAGGCCGCCACGACGTTCGTTCTGCAAGTCAGTTAAGGCGCGGCTTTCGACGTCGCTCCTTTCTGGCCGATATGTCAAGCAAGCCCGCCGATGTGGAAGGTCTTCATCTCGAGATATTCCTCGATGCCATATTGCGAGCCTTCGCGTCCAAGCCCGGATTGCTTGACGCCGCCGAACGGGGCGACTTCGGTCGAGATCGCACCGGTGTTGAGGCCAACCATGCCGAATTCCAATGCTTCGCCAACCGCCCAGGAGCGCTTGAGGCTTTCGGTGTAGAAATAGGCGGCAAGACCGAATGGCGTGCCATTGGCAATGGCGATCGCCTCGTCATCGGTCTTGAAGCGGAAGAGCGGTGCGACGGGGCCGAATGTCTCTTCGCTGGCAAGCAGCATGTCGGTGGTTGCGCCCGAGAGCACGACCGGGGCGGCATATTGACGGCCTTCCGGCAGGTTCGACGCCTTGGCGATGATCTTCGCGCCCTTTTCGACGGCGTCGCTTACGTGGCGCTCGATCTTGTCGATGGCGGCCGCGTTAATCATCGGGCCGATATCGACGCCCGCTTGTGTGCCAGGGCCGACCTTCATGGCGGAAACGCGAGCCGCAAGCTTGTCGGCAAAGGCGTCATAGACGCCGTCCTGCACCAGGATACGGTTCGAACAGACGCAGGTCTGGCCGCCATTGCGGAATTTGGAGGCGATGGCGCCTTCGACGGCGAGGTCGAGATCAGCATCGTCGAAGACGATAAAGGGCGCGTTTCCGCCGAGTTCGAGGCTGAGCCGCTTGATGTTGTCGGCCGCGCCGCGCATCAGAAGCGCGCCGACGCGGGTCGAGCCGGTAAACGAGATCTTCCGCACCGTTTCGTTGCGCATCAACTCGTTGCCGATTTCGGTTGGCATGCCGGTGACGATATTGATGACACCGGCGGGAATGCCGGCGCGTTCGGCCAGAACGCCAAGCGCCAGCGCCGAATAGGGCGTGAAGTCGGAGGGCTTGATGACGACCGTGCAGCCGGCCGCAAGTGCCGGAGCTACCTTGCGGGTGATCATCGCATTCGGAAAATTCCAGGGCGTGATGATACCGCAGACGCCGACGGGCTGCTTGAGGACGACGATGCGCCGGTCACGTGTCGGCGAGGGGATGGTGCTGCCATTGATGCGGCGTGCTTCCTCGGCGAACCACTTGACGAAGGAAGCGCCGTAGCGGATTTCGCCACATGCCTCGGCGAGTGGCTTGCCCTGTTCGGTTGTCAGGATCAGGCCGAGATCATCACAATTCTCGATCATCAGATCGTACCAGGCTTCGAGCAGCAAGGCGCGCTCGGCATGGGTCTTCTCGCGCCAGGCCGGGAAGGCGGCATTGGCGGCGTCGATGGCGGCGCGGGTTTCCGCTCCGTCCATATCGGGAACGGTGCCCATCACAGCCTGCGAGGCTGGGTCGATGACATCCACGGTCTTACCGGAGGTGGCATTGTACCAGATTCCGCCGATCAGGCCTTGCTGGCGAAACAGGCTCTTGTCCTTGAGGTCCATTGGTGTCGCTTTCTTGTCGTTCAGGCGAGTGCGTTCAGCACAGCATAGGTGATTGCGTCGGTCTTGTCCTTGCCGGGAACCGTGCCGATACCGGCTTCGGTCGCGGCGGCGATGGCATGCATGATCTCGGCCGCGGCTGTCTTCTCGCCGAGGTGATCGAGCATCATGGCAGCCGACCAGATCGCGGCGATCGGATTGGCGATGCCGAGATGGGCGATATCGGGCGCGGAGCCGTGCACCGGCTCGAACATCGATGGCGCGCTGCGATCGGGGTTGAGATTGGCAGATGCGGCGAAGCCGAGGCCGCCCTGGATGGCGGCGCCAAGGTCGGTCAGGATATCGCCAAACAGATTGGAGGCGACGATGACGTCGAGGCTCTCCGGCGCCATCACCATGCGCGCCGCCATGGCGTCGATATGATAGTTCGTAACGCTGACGTCGGGATATTCGGCGGCCAGCCGCGCGGTCATCTCATCCCAGAAGACCATCGAGTACTTCTGCGCGTTCGACTTCGTGACGGAGGCAAGTTTGCCGCGCCGCGCGCGAGCCTGCTCGAAACCGAAGCGCAGGATGCGCTCGACGCCCGCCCGGGTGAAGATCGAGGTCTCGACGGCGACTTCGTTTGCCGTGCCCTGGTGCACGCGCCCGCCGGCGCCGGAATATTCGCCTTCGGTATTCTCGCGAATGCAGACAATGTCGAAGTCGCGGGCCTTCAGCGGTCCTTCGACACCCGGCAACAGCCGGTGCGGCCGGATATTGGCATATTGCTCGAAGGCTTTGCGGATCGGCAGTAACAGGCCGTGCAGCGAAACGGAATCGGGAACTTCGGCTGGCCAGCCGACCGCGCCGAGCAGGATGGCGTCGAAACCGCGCAGTGTCGCTATGCCGTCAGCCGGCATCATCGCGCCAGTTTCCTTGTAGTAGGCGCAGGACCAAGGGAAGCTGGTCGGCTGAAGTCCGAAACCTGCCTTGGCAGCCACTTTCTCCAGGACCTGCCATGCGGCGGCGATGACGTCGGTGCCGATGCCGTCGCCGGGGATGAGAGCGATTTTATAGGTCTTCATGTCAGGTCCTCAAATGTTGATCAGCACGGACTTGCTGCGGCGATTGGCGAGATAGGCGTCGCGGCCGAGATCCTTGCCGATGCCGGAGCTCTTATAGCCGCCGGTCGGCAGAATATGGTCGCGCGAGCGCCCGTAGCGATTGACCCAGATGGTCCCCGCCTGAAGCTGGCGCGTGACGCGAACGGCGCGGGAAAGATCGCGCGTGAACAGCCCCGCCGCAAGCCCATAGGTCGGATGATCGGCAAGCAATAGCGCTTCTTCTTCGGTCTGGAAGGTTTGCAGCGTCAGCACCGGCCCGAAAATCTCCTCTGTGACCGCAGGCGATGTTTGGTCGACGCCGGCAAGCAGCGTCGGGGCATAGAAATAGCCTGGCCGATCCAGCCGCGAGCCGCCGGTCAGGCATTCCGCGCCGGCGTCGATCGCGGCTTGCACAAGGCTGTCGATCCGCCCAATCTGGCGCTCCGAGATGATCGGCGAATATTGGCTGTTCTCGTCCCAGGTCGGGCCGGGCTTGATGTTGCGCATATGCGTCAGGATCATTTCCGCCAGAGGTTCGGCGATCGAGCGCTCGGCGATCAGTCGCGAGCCCGCGACGCAAGCCTGGCCGGCATTGGAGAGAATATTACGGGCAATCGCCTCGGCGGTCAGATCGAGATCGGCGTCGGCGAAGACCACTTGCGGGCTTTTGCCGCCCAGTTCCAGCGTCATCGGCTTGACGCCGGTGCGGGCGATATTCTCCATGATCGCCGAACCGGCACCCGTGGAACCGGTGAAGCTGATCTTGCCGATTCCGGGATGGCCGGTGATTGCGGCGCCCGTCGTAGGGCCGTCGCCAAGGACGATATTGATGAGGCCGGCGGGAATGCCGGCGCGCACCGACAGCTCCGCCATATAGAGCGTCGAGAATGGTGTCATCTCGGAGGGTTTCAGCACGATGGCATTGCCGGCCGCGAGCGCCGGGCCGATCTTCCAGCCGGCCATGGAAATCGGGAAGTTCCAGGGCGTGATCGCACCGACGACCCCATAGGGCTCGGTCATGATCATGCCGAGGCTGTTACCGTCGGTCGGCACGAGGTCGCTGCCTTCCTTATCGGCGAATTCGGCAAAGAAGCGGATCTGCTCCGCGGTAATCGCGACGTCACCGGCGATAAGCTGTCCGATCGGGCGGGTCGAAGACACCGCCTCCAGGCGCGCCAGCTTCACGGCCTCCTCTTCCATAAGGTCGGCCCACCGCACGAGGGCCTTGGTCCGCTCGCGCGGTCGAAGGTTCGCCCAGCCGCTCGTCTTCAGCGCCTTGTTGGCGGCTTCGACAGCCTCATCGACGATAGTCTTTCCAGCGATCGGGCATTCGGCAAAGGCAACCCCATCCGAAGGACGATGCATAGCCATTTCGCCGCGTGCTTCCACATAGCGGCCATCGATGAAATGTCCGCTGGGAAGTTCGAGCGAATCTGGATCGAAACTGAGGGTCATGGCTGTTCCTTGCCGCCGGGTCGCCCAAGCCTATCGTCTGCGCCCTGGCAGTTTCCATCGAGTCCTTGCAATGTCGCGATGGAATATCCCGTTTGCCCCTGGTGTTTCAGTGCAAGATTCGGCGCCTCGAAGACCGGAAGGTCCGCGAGGCCCGTTATCAGGTGACCGTTACATAGATCTTGCGCACAGTCTCTATCGTCCGCCATACGCCCTTGTAGCCCGGCTTCATGACGAAGCTGTCGCCGGCGCGATAAGTTACCGGTGCGCAGCCTTCCTCAGTCAATTCGATGACGCCCTGAAGGATATGGCAGAATTCGAAGGTCTCACCCTTGATGGAATGGTTTTCGCCCGGGGTCGCTTCCCATACGCCTGTGTTGATCATCCCGTCGCGGGCGCTGTCCTGGGCCCAGGTCTTGAAGGATGGATCTCCCGAGATCAGCCGCTCCGGCAGGGCCTTGGACTGTTTCGGCTCGAAGGACGGCGTGGGGTCGATGGTTTTCAGCAGGGACATGAGGTTCCTTTCGCGATGATGATCAGTAGCCGCGGCTGCGATCGACGAGACCGATCGGGTCAAGTCCGGCCTCGTGGCGGCGAATATTGGTAATGACTGTCTGTGCCGCCGTTTCCGGCTGGGTGGCGCTGGCAATGTGCGGCGTCAGAATGATCCTGGGGTGGCGCCAGAGCGCGTGTTCGGCCGGCAGCGGCTCCGGATCAGTGACGTCGAGAACCGCGCCGCTGAGGTGACCGCTGTCGAGCGCATCGATAAGTGCCGCCGCGTCGAGCTGCTGGCCGCGGCCGGCATGCACGAGGCCAGCGCCTTGCGGCAGGGCCTTGAACAGATCGGCGTTCAGGATGCCGTGCGTTTCCGACGTCAGCGGCAGGAGGCAGACGAGAATATCGATTGCCGCAAGGAATTCCGGCAGCTGGTCCATGCCGTGATGACAGGCAACGCCTTCGACGGCACGCGGCGAGCGGCTCCATCCGGAAAGTGGAAAGCCGAATGGGCGCAGGCGCTCGAGGACGGCAAGGCCGAGATTGCCGAGGCCGAGCACCCCGACGCGCCGATCGGGCGCCTGACGGACCGGCCGAGCGGTCCATTTTTCTGCCCGTTGCTGTTCGATATAGCCCGGCAGGTCGCGATGCAGCGCGAGCACGCCGAGCGTTACGTATTCCTGCATCATCCTGGCAATGCCGTCCTCCACCATCCGAACGAGCTTCACTTTCTCGGGCAGCGTGGCGAGCGGAAACTGATCGACGCCGGCGCCGATCGAGAACAGGATTTCGAGATTGCGATAGCGGGCGAGATCGGCCGGCGCCGTCCAGGTGATCAGATATTTGACCGTTTCCGGATCAACGCTGGCCGCATCGGTGATGAACGGGAGGGAGGGCAGTTCGCGCGCAAAGGCGGCTGCGAAGATCTTCGCCCGTTCCGCATCGGAATTGAATAGAAAAGCCATGGGTTGTCTCGCGCTTGCTCTTGGTATCCTGCCGGGTTTGCGGCGGCAGGATATGTCGAAGTGGGGTTGGCCGACCGCATCTCGATCCGATTTTGTCTATTCAGGCGGCGTTGACCGCTCTAGCCGTCATCACAGCATTCCCGGCCTTCCGAGATCGGTTCCGTCGATCATGCGCTCATAGCGGAAGGGCGCGGGATCGACTGAGGGCTTGTCCCCGCGAATAAGATCGGCGGCGAGCATGCCGGCTCCAGGCCCGATCCCGAAACCATGGCCGCTATAGCCGGAGGAAATGAACAGGCCGGGCCGCGATGCGACAGAGGAAATCACCGGTATGGCATCCGGGGTGGAATCCACGATGCCGCCCCAGCTTTGCGCCGGGCGGATGCCGGCAAGGGCGGGATAGGTCGATACCAGCCGGTCGATACCACGTTTGACCAGATGGGCGTCCGGCTGCGGATCAAGCGTACGAATGCGTTCGAAGGGTGAGATGCCATCCGCCTTCCAGCGGGCGATCGCTTCCGGGCCTTCGAAAAACGGACGTCCGAAGGCATAGGTCAGGCCCTTTCGCCTGATCTGAAAGGTGCGCCAGAATTCACGGGCCTGCAGCAGGCCGTAGGGTGTGATCTGCAATTGACCGAGACCGCTCAGGCCAACGGTATAGCCGCCATCGAGCCGGCGGCGCATTGTTACGTCTTCCATCGCAATGCCGCCTTCCGTCACGGTTGGCGCAGAGGTGGTGTAGAACGATGTGGATTTTACGCTCGCCTGCAGAAAGCGGATGCCGTGATGCCGGAGAAACATGCCGCTCCAGGCGCCGCCGGCAACCAGGACGGCGGAGGTGCGGATCCTGCCCTTTTCCGTGACAACACCGCTGACGCGCCCGGCTTCGGTTTCCAGCTCGCGAGCCGCACAATTCTGGAGAATGACGACGTCAAGCCGCTGGGCGGCACGTGCCAGGGCCGGTACGGCAAGCTCGGGTTCCGCTCGGCCATCGGTTGGGGAATAGACGCCACCGTTCCAGCGACGGCCATTGCCAGGCAGCATCCTGGCGCATTCGCTCCCCGTCAGCATTCGCGTGTCGACGCCGAAGCCTCTGGCGATGACACCCCATCGCTCCCAGGTGTCGATGCTGGCCTTCTGCGTCGAAGCATAGATGAGGCCGGTACGGCGAAAGCCGGTCTCCTCGCCGAGTTCCGAATTTAGGTTTTCCCATCGGCGCAAGGCAAGCTGTGCCAGCGGCAGCTCTCTCGGATCACGATTTTGCTGGCGGCACCAGCCCCAGTTGCGGCTCGATTGCTCGCCGGCAATCACACCCTTTTCGATGAGAACGACCGACGTACCACGTCTGGCAAGCTCATAGGCCGCCGTGACGCCGGCCATGCCGCCGCCGAGCACGACGACATCAGCCGAGTCCGAAAGGTCGTGGTTGCTGGCGACGCGGCCGACGGGAGGAGACATCAATGAATCTCTGGAGCAAGGGGAGGAAGTGAAGCCTCAGGGGAAGGAAACTTTCCCAAGAATAAGGCAAGGCCTGTCTCCTGTCTGCCGAAAGCTTTACGGCTTTGGTGGAATCTTCTGATTTTACCGCGATTTCAAGCGCATTCTGTTGCGCGACCGCAGCTACAACCGAAACGGGGCATCATTGCCTCGGAAAATTCAAAAGCCTATTCATCCAAACACTCTGCAGGTGTTCGGGCTTATAGGGAACGCGGTTGGCGGGAGGGGGACAGTCATGGCGAAATCCAGCTCGATCCAACTGGATTCCTTCGAGTTGACCATAGGCGAGATCAATGACGCCGATCTCGATGCCCTGCACGCGCTGTCCCTGTCGGTCGGCTGGCCGCATCGCGCCGAGGACTGGCAGATCGTTCGCGACATAGGACAGGGCATCGTGGCGCGTGATGCCATCGGCCGTGTACTCGGCTCGGCCATGTGGTTCGATTTCGCGCCTGATTTCACCACCTTCGGCATGGTGATAACCTCACCGAGATTACAGACGCTGGGAACCGGCCGCTGGATGATGGAACATATCATCGCCGAGACTGGTTCGCGGGCACTCGGTCTCAGTGCGACCCGTTCCGCCAAGCGACTCTACGACTCGTTTGGGTTTCGCACCGAAAGGATCGTCTATCAATGCAACGGCGAGGCGGTCGCTCCGCTTGCGGAGCCCTTGCCGTCGGGCACGTTGCTGCGATCGGTCGATGAAACCGATCTTGCCGAAATCGCGGCTCTGGATCTGGCGGCCTATGGCGCGGATCGCACGCCCATTCTTGCGCGCCTTCTGAGCATCTCAAAGGGTGTGGCACTCGTCCGGAGTGGCCGAATAGTCGCCTTTTCGCTGTGCCGCCGCTTCGGGCGTGGCCATGTGATCGGCCCCGTCGTGGCGACAAGCGACGAGGAGGCGATCGCCGTGACCCGACCACATGTGGTCGAGCATGCAGGCAGCTTCCTGCGGATTGACACCCGTCAGCAGACCGGTGCCTTTCCACGTTTCATCATGCAATCGGGATTGCCGATCTACGATACCGTTACCAGCATGTCGTTGCGGCGTTCCTGGCTGCGCGGTGACGGCGCTCCGCCCGGCGATGGGTTGCCGCTGACCTACGGTTTGGCCAGCCAGGCGCTGGGATAGCGATCGCTCACCGGCTTTTTGTCGCCGGGAAAATACTCCCCGGTTCGAACGAACTTCTCTTCGGCGCGTTGAATGAGGTGCGAATGCCCAAGGAGGAAACCTCATGAAAAACTTTGTTCTCGCTATCGCTGCCATATCACTGGCTTTCGGTGTCCCCACCGCCGATGCCCAAACGATGCATCGAGCACATAAACAACCCCATAAGGAGCAGGCCGCAGTTGGGCCGAAGGAACGTCTCGGCACGTTGTCCTGCCAGATTGCCGGGGGTGTCGGGATGGTGATCGGTTCCAACAAATCGATCGATTGCCTGTTCAAGCGGCGAGCCGGACCGGCTGAACACTATATCGGATCCATAGGCAAGCTCGGTCTCGATATCGGCATTACGGGCAAGTCCTATCTGAGCTGGGTTGTCTACAGCACTCAGGCGACCCGTGCCGGAGAGGGCGCTTTGGCCGGCAGTTATGTCGGAGCATCGGCAGGCGCCGCAGTTGGTCTCGGTCTGGGCGCAAATGCGCTTGTGGGCGGAAATTCGAAAAACTTCGGCCTGCAGCCGTTGAGTGGCGAAGCCGGAACGGGACTTAACGTTGCTGCCGGCGTATCGAGACTGCAATTGCGCTCTGCCACGAGATAGAGTGTCGATAAATTCCTTACGCCGCGCGCCATGGGAGTGCGCGCGGCGTAAGATAGGCCACCGTCTGGGCATGTCGATGAATCGGAAAATCCGGCTCTCGAACCGGGTGAATTGCCCCGACAAACTTCGGCACTTGTTTGCTAAGGATCTATGACTATATTGGCCGGGCGCTCGACCGCGTCTGTTTAGGTCGAGATTGCTCATGGCTGCATAGCTGCCTTCACCCGGCAATTTGGCTTGCCGGTGGACTTTGGAAGGAGAAATTCATGTCCATTACTCCCAATAACCTCAATAGTTCGAAAGCTTCCGTCGTTCCCCATTCTGAAATCGGCACCGCCGTCAGGCGTTCCCGCGAGGCTATCGGCTATACGATCGCCGATCTCTCAGAGACCTGTGGCCTTACCCAAGACGAGATTTCCGAGATCGAGCTTGGTGCTGACGCAGATCCGGCAAAACTTCGGCGGCTCGCTGCTGCATTGCAGGTTGCGCCATCGACCTTTCTGGTCATGTGAAAACGGGGCGCACCCGAATGGGTGCGCCACCCCACGATCGTTGAACGATCGTCTCTAATGCTGTTCCGAATTTTCAAGGCGTCCCCATGTGCTTCGAGCATCCACGCTCGACGGTCGAAGGCTGGGTCAGATAGCATTTCCCCGCCGCGTCAGTTCCGATTTCATCTGATCGAGAAGATTGCCGATCATCTGTTTGAGTTCATCCGTTGCCATGCTTTCGGGGTAGGAGATGGCGACACCGATGATCTCGCCACTCTCGGGATCGCGCAACGCGATGCCCTGGGAGGAAACACCGTGCAGTGTCTCGTTGGAGGAGAAGGAGTGTCCGGTCGCCCGAATCCTCTGGATGCGCTCCAGAAGGGCATCGTGGTCGGGTGGACTGTTCGGCGATACGACGGGCAAGGGATCCGGTACACGGCGGCGCCACTCCTGATCGCTCAGCAAGGCCAGCATGGCGCGACCGCTTGACGTCGCATGCAATGGCATACGATGCCCTGGCACTGCCGCGATCGCCAGGGGACTGGAGCCGCGAACGATCCTCAAAGCGACCATCTGCGTGCCGTCGAATACGGAGATATATCCCGTGTGCCCTCCGATTCTGCAGATGTCTTCGAGGCGTTTCTGGACCATATCCAGAAAATCATGATTGGAGCGGCAGATTTGTCCGAGTTCGAAGAGCCGAAGGCCGGGAGAATAGAGCCGACGTGTCGGTTCGAAATCAAGGATTCCACCCTCCCGCAAGCTGCGCATGACCCGGGAGATCGTTGCCTTCGGGCGTCCAATTCTCCGCGTCAGTTCCGCCTGCGTCAGCGCCGGTTCTTCCAGCGAGAAGCAAGCCAGAATGGCGACTGCATCCTCAAGGGAGCTCATTTCAATACTCTTCAATGGCGGGAACTTACTGTTCCACTATTGGAACTCGATGTCAAATATGAGACTGTCGCTGGACTTCACAACCAGAAACACGTATAAATATGACGATCTGGAGATAAGCCTAACAATTCGGTACATACCAATCGATGACTTTTATTGGTATTATGTCTGTCAAGAAATATCGGCTGGCCCTAATTGAGCCATGAGAATTGTTTTAGTTTGACTGGAATTATTGGTGAAGCACTGTATCGCGGCTGTGCAGGTCCGTTAGCTAGGCGGGTTTGGTAGGCAATTGTTAGGAAATATTGGCATGTGGCAGAATAATAAGAGCCTTCGCCCCGATATCGATCTTGGCGGCACTTTTACAGATTCCATCCCTGTCAACATCTCCCATTCCGCAGCCCATATGCACGCATGTCTGGCGACAACAAAAGACCCCTTGCCAGGTGGCTCCGATAAGTTCATCGAAGACGCAAGAATTGCAACCTCCAGCAGCAATGACGTCACTTTAGGCACGGGTATCGAAAGAGAGATAGAGAAGCTCGGTCGGGTTACCGCCAAGCGCTTTCGAGAGATGCTGGAAATCAGCAACGATCCGGCGGCGGCCAATCTTCCAGGTTTCGCGCCAGTCCAGATTGAGATCCACAGCGGTGGCGGATATTACGTTGTCGATACCATCGAAAAAGCCATCGAATCTCTCACAGACCAATGGCACGGCCTCAAAGGAGAAGCCTTCGAAGCGGCGCTTCAGGCTTGCATCGACGGGATCAATCATCGGGTTTCACCGGAAGAGGTCCGCCAAGCCTTTATCAAGGCCGTCAACGAGGCAGGCATCCGCATCATCCTCTGACAGCTCGCTCCGGTATAGAGCGGCTCCCTTTGTCGTAGGTGGAGGTCCGACCATCGCTCCGAGCCATTAGCCGGACCTCCCGCCATCGCAATTTGGCGGTTGCGACAGCGGCTCAGATGTGTACCGCTTATGGCGCACAGTCCATGCGGGAAACGACAGAAGAGGTCTGATTGCGCACGGCGGATCAAATCCGTGTCGAGACGAAACGCCGAGCGTGCTCCGCCGGCACTGAGGCATAGTCCATCCATCTCATCCGATATCGCGTCGAACCGGGTTTATGCGGTTGCCGATTTGCATCGATATTTGCGTCACGGACCGGCTTTTCGACCGGATCACCCGCAAGCGGAAAAACCGTGAAGTTCAGCGAGCTTGTTCGTTGGAAGGTGCGGCCGACTGAGTGACGGAGGGGAGGCTCAACGACCCAATTGAGTGGTCCGCCCCGTTGAGCCTCCAGCTGCCACGAATCTCAATCTGCGACAGCAGGACAAGCCTGACGATTGCAGCAAAATCGGTCTATTTGAAAAGCGACAGAACAGGCCCAATGACGCCAGTACTTGGGCTGATGACTGCAGACAACTGACATGGGGAGAGGCCCCGCACTGGCCGAAGACATGCACCTGTTTTGCGTTGATACGACATCGCCTGGCGGTCCATCAGAATCGGCAACGTCATATCAGCGTTCTCGCATCTGCGAACGAAGTCACGCGTCGTCAGCTCTAGGCCGATGGTTCGAGATATTTTTCAATACGGATTACGACATGCTTATACACGTAAAACGCACATATCGGAAATATATATGAGTACATTCGTATTTACACATATAATCAAGTCTATATTATGGCTGCGACGTCAACTTGCTGAAGTTGCATGTTAATCCGGAAATTGCCTGAGGAGAATATAGAATGCATAAGGTACTTGGATCTGCTGCTTTCCTTTTTGCGGTTGGTATGGCGAGTGCGGCTTACACCGCGGATCTCTCGGTCTCAACGCCGCCAGCCGCGCCGATAGAGCAGCCGGTATTTACCTGGACGGGCTTCTACGTTGGTTTGAATGGCGGCGGCGCCTTTGGCGGCGATGACAAATTCGGTTTGCATTCTGGCGATACGTTTCTCGGGAAATTCGGCAAGATCGAAGGCTCCGGTTTCTTCGGCGGTGGCCAGATCGGCTACAATTATCAGGTGGATCCGAACTGGGTGATCGGTCTCGAAGCCGATTTCCAGGGCGCCAATATCCATGACTCGGTTAGTAACGACGGAGCGTATGGCTCTTCGAAAATCAATTGGTTCGGCACACTCCGTCCGCGTGTCGGCTATGCCTACGACAACACCTTGTTTTATGGCACCGGCGGTCTTGCCTATGGGCATATCGACTACAAGGGATCGCTGGCGGGCGTTGGCAGCTTCGATGAAGACAAAACCAAGGCCGGTTGGGTACTCGGCGCCGGCGTGGAACACGCCTTCACGGATCATCTGACCGCGAAGCTCGAGTACCAGTATGTGGACTTTGGAAAATTTAATGCGGGGGGAGATGACCTTTGGAGCAAGGCTACTGCTGACTTTCACAGCATTCGGGTGGGGGTGAATTACAAGTTCTGACAAGTGGCTCGTCTTAGTATCAGAGAGAGGACAGTAACATGGCTTTGATTAATATTGGTCTCCTAAACGGTGGTACAACCACCATTGACAGCAGCAATGCTGGCACCAGTTCCGACACGATTTCGCTGGGGCTCGTCTCCAACGGTACGGTGATTGTCGATGGTGTCGATGTTACCATCAGTGCGGTTGTTGGCGGAGGTGTACTCTCCAACACGGTCGTTGAGGCAATCAACGGTGCACATGTAACGTTTACCGGCGGTCTTACGGGGTTGGCGGCCGGTTCGACTTTTGTCTATCAGCCCGGAGCGAATTCCAGCATCGAAGTTCAGACAGGCCTGCTCAATGTCGGTCTGCTGAACGGCGTTACCATCGATTTTGCCAACGCTGGCGGTACCGGCACCTTCATTTATAACAGCAGCGGTATCAACCTGAACCTTTCAACGCCGCCGAATGTCATCAATGTTCAGATCGGTGACAAGATCGAGGTCGTTGGAACGACCGCCGTCTCGCAATCAGGCAACACGATTACCTTCACGACACCGGGACTTCTTGGTATCCCTACCGCAGTTGCCTCCTACACGATCCCCGCCGGCGTGACGTACACCTACGACGACGCTTCGGATACGCTGACCTTCACAAGCTGCTTCCTGCGCGGCACGCTCATCAGAACGCCGGAAGGAGACTTGCCGGTCGAGGATCTGCGGGTCGGTGACTTGGTGGTCACCCATAAGGGCGTGGCGGAAATCAGGTGGGTTGGTCGTCGCAGGCTTGATCCGAAGGCGATCGACAAGCCGCGTGACACACTGCCAGTTCGCATGAAGGCAGGCTCGATCGCGGAAAATGTTCCGGAGCGTGATCTTCTGATTTCTCCGGATCATTGCATGTTCATGGAGGAGTCCCTCATTCCGGCGAAGTTCCTCGTAAACGGAACGACGATCACCCAAGAAACGGTGCTCGAGCCGTTCGAATATTACCACATCGAACTGGAGCAACACAGCATCATCCTCGCGGAAGGCGCGCAGACCGAGACCTATCTCGATCTCGGCGGACGTTTGTCCTTCCTTGAGCCCGGCGTTCTGCGGTTCGGCTCTTATGCTGGTACACGGAACTGGAACGACTGGTGCTATCCGCCGGTCTACGCCGGTGCGGTGCTCGAAAAAGCCCGTAATGTCCTCAGCACCCGTGCGCAGGAACTGGGCTACATCGTCGAAGACGCAAAGGCTTCCTAAGCCGATTGAACCACAGGGCGGACGGCCAAAGCCGTCCGCCTCAAAAAAACGAACCGGGAGGCGGTGGTTCCAGTATTCAATCCTTCGTCTGACAACGAAGCCTTGTTAGTACGGCATCCCGCCTGTTTCCTTTGTAGCAGGGGCTTGGGAGTGGTGAATGCGTTATGAAGGTGTCGTGTCGCCCTATTCGCTCGATGCTGGGGGCATCGACGAAAAATCGTTGATTGAGAAATTTTCCGGCAAGACCGTCTTTTTCGACGGTGTGTTTAAGGGCGACTATAGCCTTGCGATCGTCAATCGCCATCTGGCCCGCGCACTGATCAACCTCGGCATCAATCTCGTATGTCATACGGCCGAGGAGGATTGGCAGACCGATGCCCGCCTCGTTGCCGCGCCGGACATCATGCGCCACATGCGCGAGGATTATCCCGCAAACGAGCGGTTCGACATTCATCTCAGAAACACCTGGCCGCCGAAGACACACGACATGATTGGGCAGGTCAATGCCTATGTCGGGTTTGCGTGGGAAGAGCTTGAGTTCCCGCAATATCTGGTGGACAGGTTCAATCAGGATCTCGATCTCATCATGGTGACCGCGAACTTTGTTCGTGACGCCTTCCAGCGCTCCGGCGTGACAATCCCGATCGAGGTCATCGGCAATGGCTGCGATCATGCATCGACCTCCAGCGGCAATACGATCTCGCCCTTGCCGGAAAACGGGCGCAAACGCATCCTCCATGTCTCCTCCTGCTTCCCGCGCAAGGGCATCGATGTCCTGATCGACGCGTATCTGCGAAGCTTCCGCCAAGGCGATGCGGTGGAACTGGTGATCAAGACTTTTCCAAACCCGGACAGCATATTGGCGTCGGTGCTGGCGGAAAAGCGCGAGCAGCTTTCGGCCGCGCCTCCGATCGTCATCGTCGACCAATATTATGACGACCAGCAGCTTCTGGCTCTTTATCGCTCCGCCGCCATGGTGGTGGCGCCCAGCCGTGGCGAGGGCTTCGCTCTGCCCTTGGCCGAAGCCATGCGGCTCGACGTGCCGGTGGTGACGACAGGCTACAGCGGGCAACTCGACTTTTGCCGTCCCGATACCGCCTGGCTGGTCGATTACCATATGTCGGCGTCCCGAGCCCATGTTGCGGGCTCCTTCAGCCTTTGGGCCGAACCGTCCGTGGAACATCTGGGCGCACAGATGCGTGCGGTGCTGGATCATCCGAGCGAGGCCCAGGCCCGCAGCGAACAGGCGCAAAAGTTGCTCGCGGCGCATTTCACCTGGCATGCTGTGGCGCGCCGTGTCCTTGCTGCCCTCGCCAAGCCGCCCCGTGTCGCTGCCGAATCGAAGCTGGATTGGACCATCGATCTGGTCTCCTCTTGGCAGCAACAGTGTGGCATTGCCACCTATTCACAGCACCTCTATTCGCAACCGGCCTTTTCGAAGAAGATTGATCACATCTTTGCCCGGCGGATCATGAACGACGCCTTGCCGGAAGAACAGCCGGAAGAGACGGACGCGGCGTACGGCCTGTCTCGGCTCTGGGGTTACGATCTCTCCTCGCTGAAGCGGTTTGCCGCCAGACTCGAGCACGGGCGGGCGGATGTGCTGTGGATGCAGCATCATCCGGGTCATTTCTCCACGCCCGACATGGAAATGCTTGCCCAGGTACTGCCGTCAACCAGGCACCGGTTGCGGGCCATCACCATGCACAGCGTAAAGGAGGCTCTTCGCGGCGGCCCATTGCGGTGGACGAAAGCCTTCGATGTCGTTTTCGTGCATTCGGCGGAAGATGCAGCGACCTTGTCGGCAGCCGGGCATCCGAATGCGATCGTCATTCCACATGGCGTCCTTCTCGAACCGGAGAATGCGCCCAAGCCGGATCCATCGCAATTCACCATCGGCTCTTTCGGCTTCCTGATGCCGCACAAGAATATCGATCGTCTGGTGCTCGCTTTTGCGGAGGCTCGAACCTACGATCCAAGATTGCGGCTGAAACTGCTGAACTGCATGGTTCTGAATGATGAATCTCGCGCCGCGCGGGCCGCCATCGAGAATCTGATCGAGTATCTGGATTTGTCGGAGCATGTAACCGCGCGCTTCGATTTCGTGCCCGAGGAAGAGTTGCGCCGCGAACTGATGAGCTGCGACCTGCTTTCCTTCCTTTACGGTCACTCCACCGAAACGGCGACAGGGGCCGCGCGCATTGCAATGAGCGTGAACCGCCCGCTGTTATGTTCCCGCTCGCCGGTTCTGCGCGACATGTGGCCGATCAGCCATGTGGTCAAAAGCACGGAGATTGAATGCATCGCCGAGGCACTCGTCAGCCTCGCCCAGAACCCGCTCTTGCTGAAAATGCGCGATAACGAACGCATTCAGGCGGCACATTGGTATTCCTATCCGCGCACTGCCGCGCGGCATGTCATAGCGATCGAACAAATGTTAGGGGGCAATATTGACCGTCGCCGAGTTGCATAGACAAAAGCCCGTGGATGTCGTTCCGAAGGACATATTCACCTTGCCGGCAGAATCCTTTGTTGATGCCTGGGCAGCGGCATTGGATCTGACGGAGATCGATCTGACTCAGGACGACAGGCTCGCCCTGGCAAATGCCATTCGCAGTGGAACCAACCGGTTGCGCGTCGTCGATGCGATCAAGGCGCGTCGCCCCATCCCGCAGGCGCTCAGTGAACGATCCGGCGTCCAAGCGATCCGGCGTGAGCCCGACCATTATGCCATTCTGGAAAACTTCACCCGCTTCGCACCGGGCGACGATCCGACCTTCCTTCGCTATGCTTTCTCTCGGATTTGCGGCCGCGATCCGACATCGGCCGAACGGCTTGGACTGGAATTCGACCTTAGAAGGGGCGTGACCACCCGGGCGGCGGTCGTGAAGAAGATCGTTGCCATCGCGCGCCGGGATGGTCAGACGGCTTTCTGGGACACACTGCTGCCCGGAAACGAAAACGAAGTTCATGCAGACTCTGATCCGTCCAATGCCCGCCTCTCACCGGCGGGTCTGCTGGTTGATATGGAGGGCCAGGCCACGGCTATCTTTGTCCGCGAAGTCGAGAATGTCGGCTGGATGATTGCTCCCGATCATCTGCGCCAACCGCTTCAGATCAACGAGGGGAACTGGACAGTCCAGCCCGGTTGGTTGCTGACTGGCCCCAAGCGCAGCTTTGCGGAGGGAACCTGGCTGCTCGATCTCGATCTGATCCAGCCGCCCAACGCCAGGCTGGATGTTGAAATCGTCGCAAATTCGGGCCTGGACTTTCTTCAAAGCATGACATTGACTGGCTCGTTTTCGGGAAGCTTATGCATCGCCATCCGCCGGGACCATCGCTTCGTCGAATTGCGCATACGCGTCCATGAGCGCAGCCCGGAAGATTCCTGGCTGCGTCCTCGCAACATCTCCATGCGGCAGGTACCATGAGACGAGAGCTTCGCATCGCATCCACATTCCTGCGCGCCGGCCACGCGACGGGTGACAAGGCCGAGGCCGACATATCACTCAACGCGTTGGCGGAGGCCGATATCGCCCGCGACCGGCGCGACTGGGCAAACGCGGCATTCTACTATCACGAGGCGCTGCAGCGGAACCCAACTCGGATCGACCTGTTCGTCCAGCTCGGGCATGCCTACAAGGAACTCGGGGAGTTTGATGCTGCACTGGAGGCCTATCGGCGATTCCTCGACAAGGAACCACACGATGCCGACATTCATCTCCAGCTTGGCCATCTCCACAACCGGATGGATGATCCGGAAACGGCGCTCGAATGGTATAGCCGCGCGAGTGCCCTGGCTCCAAATGACCCCGAAATCGCGCGGCATGTCGATACGGCAGGTCTGCGGCTGTCTCGTTCAGGCATAGAGCGCAGACGCCAGAAGGCTCTGGATCTTGTGCAATCGGGGCAATGGCAGCAGGCGCGCGAGCAGTTGCGGAGCTTGGTCACGGTCGACGGAGAGGTCGATCTGATCGCCGTCTATGCAAATGTGACCAAGGAGGCTGGTGATTTCGAAGAAGCGCTACAGCTTTACGAAGCCTATCGCGAGTATGCGAAGACGAACCAGCCGACATCGCTAAGTGATGTGGAGATCCAGCTTGGGCATCTCAACAAGGCCAAGCGTGACATAGGTGCTGCCTTGCAACACTATATTCGCGCTCGTGACGCCGAATTTCAGCTGTATGGTCACGTTGCCCCCAATTCCATCTGCGAGCGCGAAATCCGTTCGTGCATGGGGGAAATCTATACCTGCTTCTGGCAGGCGGACTGACATGGCCGGCCGAAGCCGGCCATGTTGCACTATCAGCCGCTGTCGTGATCGCGGATCGCGGTCAGCAGGAGCCAGCCGAGCAGATAAGCGAGGCTGGTAGTCAGGAACACGATGAGAATGTTCTTGAGAGCCAGCGGCAGCTCGGCCTCGTCAGGCAGATGCGGCGGGACCACCACTTCCAGATAGAGTTGCTGCCGGCGCGCGTCGGCTCTTGCCGCCTCGAGTGCATCGAGGGCGGTGACCATTGCCTTGTTGGCGAATTCCCGCATCAGGACGAGGCTCTCATAATCCGCGATTTTAGGGGCAAGGGAGCTATCATTGCCGACCATCTTGCCACGCTCTGTCTCGATCTGCTTTTCCAGCGCGGCGATCTGGCTTGTCACGAAGGGTACGGCATTGCTGTCCGGCGCGGTTTTGCGCATCTCGGCGAGGCGAGCCCGCGCGTTAGCCAACTGAACGGAGAGTTGACCGATGAGTTCGACCATGGAGGTGGAACTGGCATTCGGGTCGATCATCAGCTCCTTGTTGCGGAAGATCGTGATATTTTTCTGCGCCTCGATAACCTGCTGTTGCGCCTCCTTCACTTCGTTATCGGCAAACCGGACAGCGTCGCCACGAGCGCGATCGTTCATGCGCAACAGGAGCTTGCCTCCAAGCGCAAGCAGGGTGTTGTTCAAGTCGTAGGCGTCGCGCGCGTGAAAGGCGGTGGTGCGCAACACCGTAATGCCGGTCGTATCGTTATGGATGACTTCGACGCGATCCGAGTAATACTGATAGAGTTCCTCCTCGCTATTGTTCTCCCAGAAGCGTGGATAACGCATCAGCCAGTCGGCCTGCGGACTTCCGAAGATTGCGCGCACGGGCATTTCTTGCCCAAGCTCCTTCAGGGCTTCGCGCGATCGTATGTATTCCTGAACGGAGAAAGTGTCGTCCTGCGAGCGCGTTATGCCGCTGTTCTGCAGCAGGTTGCCGAAGGCGCTCGAGGATGGCGGTGCAGCCATACGCACGACAAACGAAGCTTCCGACACGAAGATCGGTGCGGCGAAGAAGGCATAGTAAACGCTGACCGCCAGCGTCGGGAGGAGGACGACAAGCATGAACAGGTATCGCCGCTTGGACTTCTTTCGACGTTTGCTGGCTGTCGCCGGCCTGAAGGCTGGCGATGGAGCCCTGTAATCGAATGTCTGTGGGCGTTGTTTTTCTTCAGGCAGCTTGTCCTTAGCCTCTGAGGTTATGAGAACCATGGCAGCACCTCTCCAATTGAATGTTTGCGGACATATCGAGACATCCGCGCGTCACGTACCGTAATTGTCCAAAGCTGACGCAAAGAACATTGAGCGGGGAGCCTTCGCCGGTATCGTGGGACAACCCATCGACAACGCATGGGCGAGGAAAAGGAGACGCCCGCATGGACCCGACATATGGTGAATCTCAAGGCCGCGGGCAGTTCATCACAGGATTGAAAATTCAGGCCCGTGTTCTCGGCGCCATGATCATGCGTGAAGTCGTGACCCGCTACGGCCGGGAGAACATCGGCTTTCTCTGGCTGATGCTGGAGCCGATGATCCTCACGGGCGGCGTGATGATCATGTGGACTCTCTTGAGGCACGAGGCGCACGGACTTGCGGTCGTCGCCTTCGTTCTCAGCGGCTACATGCCGTTGACCCTCTGGCGCCATGTGACGGGTCATGCCGTCTCGTGTCTGCGCCAGAATTTGCCATTGATGTATCACCGCCAGATCCGCCTGCCTGACGCTCTCATTTCCAGAGCGCTTCTGGAGATCGCCGGCACGACGACGGCGCTGATCATCGTCTATACCGTGGTGCGGCTGGCCGGGTTCATGCCGCCCTACGAGAATCTCGGGTTGCTCCTGGCGGGTTGGTTGTTCATGGCATGGTTCGCCTTTGCCGTCGGGCTGATTTTCGCTGCCGCATCGGAAAGATTCGAGTTCGTGGAAAAATTCGTCCAGCCGATGCAATATCTTACGCTGCCGATTTCCGGCATGTTTTTCATGGTTGCCTGGCTGCCGAGTGGGGTGCAGAAGCTTGCGCTCTATGTTCCGCTCGTCCATTGCTTCGAAATGTTCCGCGCCGGCGTGTTCGGGGATACGGTGAAATCCTTTTATGATGTCGGCTACATTTTCAAATGCTGCCTGTTCACCACTGCCGTTGGCCTCTTTCTCGTCAACTGGGCGCGCCATCATGTGAAGTTCGAATAGAGCGTCGTTGGTCATGTGACCGATGGCTTCACTGCTTGGCATAATATTTTACCTGATTCTGGAACTCGAACGAGCGTAGCAGCGTGTCTCGCAGCTCCTTGCGATTGGCGAGGGCGTAGTGATTGAGGAAGGTCAGGGCCGATTCCGGCTCGCGCCCCAGGATCCAGCGAAAAGCCGCGACGACGTCATGCGATTCGATAGGCTCGACAAAATGGCTGGGAGCAGGGCTTTGGATTTTCGCAAACAAGTAGGGCAGTGCGCCATGCAGGATATCGAGACCGAACCTCTGCAGGTCCGGCTTTGATAGAGCGGTCTTGGAGAAGGCGTCCATCAGACCGGAGTAGTTGGTGAGCGTCGACACGAGGTCGCATGAACGCGATAGGCCGCTGAAGCCGCCATTGGCGTGGTAGATGGCGGCCGTCTCCATCCAGACTTCCGCCGCGTAATGCATCGGCGCCGGGCCATAAAGCGCGGCATCGTCGGAGTAGATCGGCACTGGTGGCGTCAGTACGCGGCTGTTCTTGATCCGCGCCAGGCAGAAGTCGATCAGCATGCGGCAGATCGGATAACGCATCTGCCACCGGCAGAAATCCGTCATGTAGGTGTTGCTGTCGGTCAGTGTCCCGCGGTAGTCGGCTGTGGGCGGGACGTCGAGAAAGACTACCTCCGTCTCCGGCAGTTCGGCGGTCAGGAAGTCGCAGAATTTCTGCATTGCGTTGGTCACGAGTGTCCAGAATTCGCGACTGCCAAAAGGCATGATCTTGAAAAGGCTGAACGCTTCGAGTTGTTGATGCGGACCGGCTTCGAGCAGTTCGTAGGGAACCGTCAGAACGCTATTTTTGTAACGCATGATCGAGGCCCGTGACGCGCGGGAAAAATCCATGACAAGCGTTTGCGGGGCCGCCTCCTTCAGCCTGTCGCGAAAGCCCTTCTTTGCCTCGTACAGCAGCTTCTTCTTGATTTGCTCAGGCCATTTCTCGATGCCCTTGATGCTAGCTTTCCTGTCATCCATGAAGCTGGCAACATTTATCCCATAGCAGAAGAAACCAAGCCTGCTTTCCGGAAAGGCATATTTTACAAATTCCTCGCTGGGACATGAGCCATAATAGGCGATGACGCTCATGCGATTGACCCGTTCATTGTATTTCCCCCATATCAAACACCAGCGATCCGGCATCCCCGACGAACCCCGGTCACGGCGGCTGGTTAGAGCGCAGCCTCCTTCACGCGGCTTCGCTTGGTCTTCGGCTTCATTGCTTTCACTGAATTGTCAGCCGTCTTGGGCTCTGCCGGCGCTCCTGGTTTCCTGGCCAATTCCACGCCGAAAGGCAGAAGGCGTTCTCGCACCTGATCGATACGATCCTCGTGAATGGCCAGAATATTCCCCACCTTGCCAATCGAGAACTCCAGGTCGAGCTCCGTGGCTGTCTCTACCTGCGTTACCCGCTCCTGGGCACTGCTCCAGATGCTGTAGCCCAGTTCAGACAGGCGTCGGTGAATGGAGCCCGGCGTTGTTTTCGACAGGACTGCGAGCATGTCGCGATTAATCTCCATCAACAGCGTCGGCTTGTGGGTGGTGATCGTGCGCTTCGCGCCATCGAGGAAAAGGCCTTCGGCGCCCTCGATGTCCACTTTCATCGCGTCCGGCCGCATACCGCCGATCACCCGGTCGAGCGTCTCCACTTCGACCGACCGGTTGGTTTTCGCGGTATCGCTGTCGGCAACCAATCTCGTTGCGCCTGCGTTGCTTGTATCCTCGGCATTGCTGAGCCGCATTTCTCCTGGCCCGTCGGCAAGAGCCTGCTGACGGACGCTGACTCGGTCGGCGAAGCCATTCTCCCGGATAGAGCGATTGAAGAGCTCCCACAGCTTCGGCAGCGGCTCGAAGGCAAGTATCTTGCCCTTGAATGCGGGGCGGGCGGCGACGGAGAGCGAATAATAGCCGACGTTGCCGCCGACATCGATGAAGTGTCCGTCATCTGGCACAATCGCCTTGATCAGGCCGACGTCGAATTTTTCATACTCGCCGCTCATGATCCCGAAGGAGATATGGTACTGCCGGAGGTCGAGATACAATTTAAAATTGTACTTCGTCTCGAAGAGCACGAAGATCGATTTCGGAATGAAATTGTTGAAAAGCAACTCGCTGTGGCGATGGTGAAACTCGCCCGAAGACAGAAAGCGCTTGCGATGCTCCTCCAACGGAATGTCGGTGAGCTGTAGGAGATTTTTGGCTATGGCATCCCTTTCGTCTGCGTTGAGCGGACGACCGAGGATGAATTTGTAGCAGTTTTCAATATCGTAATAGCTGGTCACAGTGCTGGCCCTTCCTCCTGCTGACGACGTGAAAATGTCCCGTTCCCTTTTGATGCGGCGATCGCCTCTTGCTGAATTCATCTTGATGTTCATGATAACGCTCCAAGTGACATCGTCGGCGAACGCTGCGGCGCGCGCTGCGCGGAATAGCGGCGCGCCGCGACGTCACTTTCGATCAGCGTCTCCAGGTCGGCGAAATGCATATCCCATCGGTTTGCGGCGCTTGCTCTCGTCCGGCGCAGTGGTGAGGCTGCAATCGCATCCACCGCCGCGCGCCAGTTGAGCCCGTCGAGCGGGTTCAGGAAGATCGCCTCGTCGATGCCGGCGGCCTCGCGATGCGATGGAATATTGGAAGCGATGACCGGTGTGCGCAGTGCCAGCGCTTCGGTGATCGGCATGCCGTATCCTTCCGCGAAGGATGGCGCGAGTAGCGCGGCGGCGCCGGAAACCAGTCGTGCCAATGCGGCGTCTTCCAATCCCGGCACCTCGATCACGAGGCCCGGCAAAGCGGGGCAACGTTCGAGCATCGCAAGGATATGGCTGTTCTCCCATCCTCTTTTCCCGACGATCACCAGGCGCGGCGCCTTGGGACCATCGCGCTCGGCCAGATACTGCCAGAGGCTGAGCAGCAACATGTGGTTCTTGCGCGGTTCGATAGTTCCGAGCGTGACGAAATAGGGATTTTGAGGGCGCTCGATATCTTGTGGCGGCTTCAGGAAGCACTGCTCGACGCCCGGCGGTAACACGGCGATCGAGGGCAGTTTCCGGTTGCTTTCCTGGGCATAGGTGCGCAAGGCACGGGCGGTGACCTGCGAGTTGCAGAGGACGAGCGCGGCATGCCGCAAGACCGTGTCCATCCTGCGCCGATGCCGTTCCGGTTCTTCTGGCCGAACAAACTCGGGATGGGACAAGGGAATGAGGTCATGCACATAGAATATGCCATTACGGCCGGTTTCCTTAAGCCAGGAAAATGCGGAGGTTCGCTCGAGCCGGCTATGGGAGACATGCATGAATGAGGCGTCGCGGGGTACCGACAGGCCATGGGAGAAATGGGTGGTGACCATGCGCGCAAGCTTGCGCAGCTTGCGGGAAGGGGCCTCGATCCCGTTCGGCGCAGGCGTCGGTTGCCAGGAAATCTTGCCGTCGATCGCGGCGAAGATTTTCTCCAGAAGCGCAGTCTGTGAGGATGAGAGCTCGGTTGTGGCCCAGCGGTCGTTGAGGGTGGAGATCAGGCTATCCGCCCGTGCGGCTCCGACGGATATTGCCCCATGATAACCGGTTTCGATGAATGACGGTGCCTGCGGAAGCTGGACGTCATTCGATGGCGCAGCTTGTTTGCGGCGCTCGTTAAGCCAAAGCGCATAATGGAGTTCGTAGCGATCAATACCGGTCGGTGTCGGGCAATGCGCCCGCTCAATGAGCCGGGAGATATCCATGACAACAGATTTCATCGCAGCCTTCTTACTCCGGACAAGTGGATCATATGGGCCAGCCATCGGCGCCTTGAGGGGTCAGGCGCGGTGCCCCGGCGGGCGCGGTACAATTCGGCAATGACGTCTTCAACCTCGCAAGGCAGGTCGGCGATATTCGACCAGTAGTGCGGGTAGAGGATTAGCGTACCGGCCACGAGCGCATCGAGGCTCAAGGTCCGCTTGCGTCGAAGCGAGACGACGGCATCGTTGGTCAGACCCCAGCCGGCGTAGAAAGGCAGCCCGTAGCACCAGACCGGGCGTTCCCGCAGAAGCGCTTCGAAGCCGATCTGCGAGGTCGCGACATGGACCTCATCGGCTGCGTGCAGCAGGCCGTTCAGATCGACATTCCCGACGATCAGGTCGGCAATGTCGTGTGGCGGCTGGCCTCGACCCGGATGCATGAACGGCTCGGCAAGGAGATCAGGATGCTGTTTGTAGACGATGAATGCATCGGCGCGCGCGCGCCGGACGGCTCTTAGAAGCTCGGTATCGGAATCATGGCTTGCCATGCCGAGCCGCAGCGAGGCATCGTTCGGTACCTGTCCGGCCACTAGAATAATGGACCGTCCCTTGGCTTGCTCGCGGTAGTCGGGGGAGGGCTGCGCCTGCAAGTTATACTTGGTGATGCCCGTCGAAACGATGGCGCGGCGGAGCCTTCTCGCGCGCTCGAGGAGGGTGTTGTCGAAGTCCGCGGTGCTCAGAATCGTTTCGAGCCTGCTCGGCTTGGACGCATCGAAATAAATACCCTCGGCATCGAAGCAAAGCGAAGAGGGTGGGACGAGCGATGTTCCGAGCCCGGCGGAGCGGATAAAGCCGTCTTCCACCCGAATGATTGGCCGCCGTTTTCCCTGCTTCCATAGGGTGCTTTCCTCAGGCGGAGCGCTATTGCCCCACAGCACGATCTTGTCCGCCGCCTGGATCTGGACAACCGTTGGCCGGTTCGTGAACTGCACTTGCGAGGACGGGCTGGTCAGATAACGACGCAGGACCGAGCGTTTATGCAGCGCGAAATTGAGGCAGAGATAGCGACCAGACAGGGAAGATGCGCGCCGGCGCCATTCCAGGAGCCGTTCGACAGCCTGTTCCGCCTGGATTGGCTGGCGCGTTACCGGATCGACATACAAACTATATTGAAGAAGCATTGCATGGGCGAGTTCGTCTATGCCGACGCGGCGTGTCCGGCGGGCCTGCGCGGCGGTCGCGACGATGCTGTCGGCGCGGTCCTGTGTCAGGCCCCATCCGGCATAGACCGGCATGCCGAATGTGACGACGGTCATGCCGCGCAGCAGCGCATCTAGGCCGAGCTGGCTTGAGACCGTCCAGACTTCATCGACGATATCAAGGATCGAATGAGGCGAAACCGCGCTGTCGACGAGCTGGACACGGCTTTCGCGCGCATGTGACGTCAGATAGCCACGCGCGCGGCCGGCCACGACATCGGGGTGACTCTTGATGATGATGTCCGCGTTGCTTTCGGCGCGGGCGGCATTCCACATCCTCAGAAATGTTTTGGCATCGGCACCTGAGCCGGCGATGGAGCGATCGCCGACGACCTGGTCCACCAGCAGAATGCGCTTGCGGCGCGTGGGCCGAAGCGAGATGTTCCCTTCGGGCAGATGGTTGTATTTGGAAAGCCGCTCATGGACGACCCATTCGCGCAGTTTTTTCGCCCGTGCCAGATCGGCGCCAGGGGTTCCGTCCTGCAACAATGTCTCCAGTCGGGATGCCGTGTGAGCCGAGAAATGAATGCCGAGATCATCCGCGATCAGAGAGACCGAGGGGGCTCCAGCCTTGCCGAGACCGACGGAGCGCAAGAAGCCGTCTTCCAAAGTCCAGTAGGGAAGCTTGCGTATCTGAGCATAGCGGCGGGCGATGCGCGCAAGCGGCTTGTCGCCCCAGCCAACCACGCCGTCAGTCGCTCCTCTTGCAAGCTCGATCGGCTGAAGCGATGCGGAGAGCGTGGAGCCGATTAGCGGGAAGCGCCAGCGCGTTGGAAGGAAGGCGAGAAGTCGCGCATCCGTCGGCGGCAGCCAGCATGCACGCTCGTTCTGTTCCGTCGGCGCCAGCCGCTCCTCGTTGGGAAAAAGTGTGAAATCTGAAAACATCTGCAATCTCCCGATCCCACATTATGTTCCGCTGCGACTGCCGAAATCCGGCTGTTCCAGCAGAGTCGTGTTGTCCGGGTGCAGGAAGGCGACCGTCTTCGCATCAGCGGCGGACGGAAGTTGTGCGCGAAGGCGCTGCACGACGCGTTCGGCGGTATCTTCGATATAGGCACGGAGATAGAAGCTGCCGTTGATAAGGCTTTGCCGATACATCTGGCGCACGAATTGCTGGACCCGCTCCTTTTGTGGAGCGATCGGGTTTTGCCAGAAGTCGTCTATGGCCGCGGCAGACAGCGCATCATTCTTGGGCAGGTTTGCAAGCCCTTCGGCGCCGTAGAAGGTATCGCCGAGCGCCAGAAGCGGCTTTCCGTGGTTGAGCGCGAGAAGGCCCGACGTGCTGTTGACGGTGACGAGGCCGAGGGAGTGACGGATGAGAAGACCGATCGATCCGTCGTCGAGCACCTGCACACGGTCCTCGCATTTGCAGAGCATGGCCAGCTGTTTCACGAAGGGCCGATAGCTCTTGTGCCCGCGGTCCATGGGATGAATCTTGAAGACCAGTTGATGCGCCGGGTCGGCGCGGCGGGCGAAGGATCTGATCGTCTCGGTGATCAGCCGTTCCATCGTCCAGCCACGGCCGTGGCTGAGAAGCTGCTGATCGTCATGCACCTGTAGCGCAACAACGAAGTAACGGCCTTCCTGGTTCTCGATCAGATCGACCGTCAGATTGTTGTTCCTGGGGTAATAGCGCAGTTTGCGATAGAAATTGCGTGACCAAAGGATCACTTCCGACAATATCGCCCGGTTGCGGTGATGCTCGTTGCCGAAAAAGAACGGAGATCCCAGCGCCTTCACTACATAATAGGCGATCCCCTCCATCGCCATCGACCGAAAGAGGTTGCCGCGCATCATTTCCGCAGGCTCTAAAGGTGTTTCCGCATCACCCGCCGGGGGCGCGTCGATGCGCAGCGGTGAGCGAGCATTGTTGCCGCCCCACTCGCAGGAAATGAAATGGGGACGGGCATAACCCTCTTCGAAGCAAAGCACGGACACGCCCAGCTGCCTCGCGACATCAATGGCCGTCCGGTGATACGGACGGCAATCGCCGAACAGCACGATGACCAGCGGCGCGTCTCTTTTGATGAAGGCCTTCAGCCAATCCGCCCAGGCATCGGTCGTGCCGCAGAAGTTCACGGCGCCCTTGCCATGGGAAAACAGCCAGTCGCCGCCGTTGAAATTGACCTTCAGCGTATCATAGCCCCCGGCGGTGAGAGCCCTGGCCAGGATGTTGAAGAACGGACCGACCGGCCCCTGCAGGAGGAGAACGATGGACTTCGAAGCGGACGCGTTACCCATGGGCGATAGGGAGTGATTGATCGCCCTGAAGTTCATGTGATCGCGCAGGTTTACAAAATTGCTGCCGCGGTCAGAGACTCCTCCGAACTTTCCCATTCCGAATTCCTTGAACAGCAATGAAGGATCAGCGGCTAAGTGGCTGACATTTATTGCTGCGACATTTTACCCACGCCATACGGATCACGCCGCCAAAGTATTAATTACGACAGGACGCCATCTATTTGAAATTATAAAGAGAAAATCTCTATTGATCGCGAAATATATTTGACTTTAAAAGGATATATGGGAACCTATCGCGCAAATCCGTGTCTCTTTCGTTGTTGTACAGACGCGAGACATGGTGATCTGGCATGAACGAGATGGGAGGCTCTCTGACGTCTTGATGATGACTCCGGAAAACTACAGAGATGCCCCCTTTATTCTCCGAGAGAGAGATTTGACGGCCCTCATATGACCCGCATTGAGAACAACAGGGAGTTCGCCGATTTCGTAACGCTGGTAACCGTGCGCTCGTCCGCCACGGCTTCCGGCGGAAATGTGAGTTGGTGGAGCGCCCGCGCACGCTGGTTACGATCGCATCTGCTGCTGCTTTTTATGCTGGTGATCCCCGGCTTGCTCGGCGCCGTCTACTACGCTTTTATTTGCGCGGAGCAGTATGTTTCCGAGACGCAGTTCGTGGTTCGCAGTCCCAACCGGAACGCGGCGGGCCTGCTCAGCGGCTTCCTGCAGAGTACGGGCTTCGTGCGGGCGCAGGACGACAGCTATATTGTCAGCGAGTTCATGATGTCGCGCGCGGCCGTGGACGAACTCGCCGCAAAGAACGGCTTGACGGATATCATGTCCCGTCCCGAGGCGGATTTCCTCAACCGGTATCCACTGCCATGGACCGTGGCGAATAATGAGGAGCTGTTCCAGCACTACAAGAACTTCGTCAAGGTCGATACCAATAGCAGCAGTGGCGTGACAACTCTGGAGGTCTATGCCTTCCGGGCGGAGGACTCCTTCAATCTCGCCAATGCCCTGCTTCAGCATGCCGAGGAGCTCATCAACCAACTTAACGACCGGGCGCGAGGGGATGCCATCCGCTATGCGCAGGTCGAGCTGACCGACAGTGAGCGCAGGCTGCAATCCACGCAAAAGAACCTGACGGATTTCCGTAACCGGGAAACGCTCATCGATCCAAGCAAGCAGTCGGCGGCAGCTCTCGATTTGATCGCGCGGCTTTCGGACGATGTTGCCGACAGCAAGGCCCGACTGGCGGCCCTTGACGAGCAGGCGCCCCAGAGTCCACAAGGGGAGGCCTTGCGCGCTCGGGTGACGGCGATGGAGCGCCAGGTCAGCGACGAGCGGGCGCGGGTCGTGGGTAGCGACAGTTCCATGGCGCCGCGCATTGCGCAGTATGAGCAACTTCTTCTGGAAAGAGAAATGTCGGCCAAGATGTTGGCTTCAGCCACCACCTCGCTGGAAAATGCCAAGATCGATGCGCAACGCCAGCAGCTTTATCTCGAGCGTATCTCCAATCCGAACCTGCCTGATCATCCTCTTTATCCAAAACGCATCAAGTCGTTTCTGATGTTCCTGGCGATATGCGGCGCCTTCTACATGATCGTGCAGTTCTTTGTCTCCCAAGTTCTGGAACACGCGGCATCGGAATGAACAACATCCCTACCAGCCTCGCAGAGTTTACCGCACCGAAGGAGCCGCCGCAGAACGATGTTTCGGCGCTGCCGGAGGGGATCGTCGGCGTGTTCGACATCGTCAAGGAATACGAGGTTCACGGTCGCATGCGGCGCGTGCTTGATGGTATCAATTTCAAGATCTCGCGCGGGGAGAAGATCGCAGTCCTCGGCCACAACGGTGCCGGCAAATCCACGCTTGTGCGTTTGATCGCCGGGATAGAGGCACCCACTTCGGGCAAGATCGTGCGCAGCATGACCATGTCCTGGCCTATTGCGCTGAGCGGCGGCTTCGGCGGATCGATGACAGGCTATGATTGCATGCGGTTTCTGTCGCGCGTCTATGACAAGCCATTCGATGAAATCCGAGATATGGTGGAAGACTTCAGCGATCTCGGCAAATATCTGCGCATGCCGCTCAAGACCTATTCGTCCGGCATGCGTGCACGGCTGGCCTTCGGCATGTCGCTTGCCATCGACTTTGACTGCTATCTCATCGACGAGGTGATGGCTGTCGGCGACAAACGGTTTCAGACTCGTTCATTCGAGGAACTTTTCGTCAAGCGGAAGGACCGCTCGATGATCGTGGTCGGCCATAACTTAAATGTGATCGCCGACATCTGCACCTCGGCACTCGTTCTGAAGAACGGTCGCGGCCGTGTTTTCGACGATGTCGAGTATGCTTTCCGTATCTATTCGACACTCTGATCGAATCAATTTCAGGGATCGCCGGTCGCGAACTGTCGGTTCTCTCCGCAGATCGTCTCAAAATGGCACAGTATCTCTCAGAGACGACCGTTCATCCGCCTCCGGTCGAAGCTTGCCATCCAGATGGGTTTAATGCGCGCATGGTCTGTCGTGAATTTATTCAAGTAAACTATACTAAATTAGCAAAGTTGAAATTAGTTCGCTTTATAAGTGGTTGCTCATGACCGCTACTCCTGCAAGGAGCGAATCTGCCGATGCTTTTACCTCTTTCGGCTGGCAACTGTTCACTGCCGGAATTGACCTTGCATTTTAGCGATTCATTCTGCAACCTAGGACCGTTATTCGCAATCTGAGCAAATACGTCAATGGTCGCTTTCTGTCTGACGTCGTCTTAACGAAAAGTTCACGTCTTGCGGGAGAAGCCCAACGGCGCAAATATGTATAACGTTGTCATTATCTGTACTGTTCGGAAGAAATCTACTATGCTAATTTAACAGCGCTTAATGTAATTTAAGCTGAATGATTATGCCGTGTTAGGACGATTGAAGGAGTGCGCCTATGGTCTCACCCTTAAATGGAATCCGCGAAATCTGGCCTAAGTGAAAATCGAGTGCTTGCAATTGTTGGGATGCAACTTTAGATTTTGAGTAGGGTGGCAGATGACTATGTTGGGAAGAGTTGTCGAGCAATGCGTGGGCACCTTTGAGGTGTATTCTCGTGATGCGATTGTTCGCAATCTCGATGTTTTAGAGCCGAACTGGAAATGGACGGTGCCGTCGGATCCCGGCGGAGATTATTCCTTCAAGTTCAGCAAGCAGCCCCTCCAATCAGCGTCCATCATCAGCGCTGAGCATTCGGGCAGCCTGGAGGGGGTTGCCAAGCATGACATGCCTCGCGTCAGCATTGTCTTCGTCCTCGCGGGAGAGGTGGAGGCGCATGACAGGCGCACGCGTAGGTCCGTGCGTATTTCTGCTAATAATGTAGCAAGCATCAGCGACCGGATGGGGAAGCGCCTGGAGATTAAGCCGAGAAGCTCCTGGCTGATGTTCCAGGTACCGGAAGCTGTGCTGCGTCAGCACTTTGAGGAACTGACCGGCAGGCCCTATGTGCAGGAATTTGCTCTGTCTTCGGTCAGTTTTCGTCAGGGTGGAGCGCAGGGATTGTATCAGACCCTGAGGCAGGCTGAGAAGGATCTCATGTCAGCCCGTCCGGCGGAAAGGGTCATGCTTGCCAAAGCATATGCCGAGCTGGTGCTGGTCAAGCTTTTTGCAAAGCTGCCGCACAACCTGTCCGATGCGTTCACCCGAGGCGCATTGGAAACCGCACCTCGTCAGCTTCTTAGGGCCGAAGCGTTCATGCGTGACAATCTGCACAATTCGATCATGCTGGAGGATCTCGCCCATGCCGCCAGCTGCAGCCCACGCGCGCTCCAGCGAATGTTCCGGACCTATCGGGGAGATACACCGATGGGGATATTGTGCAATTACCGGCTTGCCGCCGCCCATGGCGCTATTAAAGGTGGCCATGCTGAGAGTATAACTGATCTTGCAATGAGTCTTCAGTTCTCAAATCCGGGCCGCTTCTCTGTCCTATACAAGCATGCGTATGGTTTCAGCCCCTCGTCGATCCTCCGTTTTACCCGGGAACGGAGTGACGAGGCCGGGATGGCATGATGCGCGTGCGGGTTAGGGTAAGCTATAACTGTCTCTCTGCCGCTCGGGATTGGTAATGCAACTAAAAATTGGGATTTTCTGTGTTCTTGCCTGCCTTTTGACGGGTTGTGCGTTACCTGATTCTGGTCCGAAGACCTCACGGATATTGGAAGAAGCGGCTGGGCGAGCCTCGCCACCGTTTGCCTTGGTCGATGTCAGTTCGCCGTCGCTTGTAAGGAATGTGGAGCGCCCGCGTCCGAGCCTTGCTGCCAGATTTGGCGAAGGACCGCGCGATCCCGGTTTGCGCATCGCTGTTGGAGATGTGGTTTCGGTCAATCTCTGGGAGGCGCCGCCCGGCAGTCTGTTCGGCACGGCTGCCAGCAGCACCGGCCAGCAACAGGCTTCCGGCAGCTCGGTGACCATTCCGCCTCAGGTGGTGAGCAGCGACCGGACCATCGGCATTCCCTATGTGGGCCGCATCAATGCTGCCGGACGCACGCCTGCGCAAGTCGAGAGCATGGTGGTAGCGGCGCTTGCCGGCAAGGCGGTGCAACCGCAGGCGCTGGTGACAGTGCAGCAGAGCACGGCCAATACCGTGACCGTTACCGGTGAAGTTGCTGGCGGTGCGCGTGTCACGCTATCGCCGGCGGGGGACCGCATATTGGATGTGATTGCCGCTGCGGGCGGATTGCGCGCTGGGGTCAGCGAGAGCGTGGTCTATTTGACGAGAAGGGGAGCAACCATGGCTCTCCCCTTCGAGACGATCGTCCAGTCGCCGCGTGAGAATATACGGCTGCGTCCGGAGGATGTGGTGACGGTGGTGCGTGAACCAAGGACCTTTACGATTCTTGGTGCGACCGGACAAAATGGGGAAGTGCCGTTCAGCTCGCAACGCGTCACCATGGCAAATGCCGTGGCGCGCGCAGGCGGGCTCCAGGACAACCGTGCCGACGTGACGGGTGTATTCCTGCTCCGCTACGAACCGCTTGATGTCGCGCGCAGGGTCGTTCCGCCGAATAATCCGTTGCTACGCAGAGGGACCGCAGTTCCGATCGTCTACCGGTTCAATCTGAAGAACGCGACGACGTTGCTGGCCATGCAGAGTTTCGAAATCCAGCCGCGCGACATCGTTTACGTGTCCAACGCGAGCTCGGTCGATGTGCAGAAGTTCATGGGCTTGTTCCAGGGCCTCACCTCACAGGCACTATCCGCCACATCCGTCGGCATATCCGCGGCAGCGGCGAATTGATGAAGATCTCGTAGTTCTAGTTTGCGTATGAAGGAGGTCGGGATGCGTGCACGAGCAGAAAGAGGCCATCACCATGATGTCAGGCTTACGGACTGCTCTGCGCACCGGCTGGTCACGGAGAGTTGACATGAGTACGTCACCGCTACTTCACCTTCATGAACTCATGGCATTTGATCGGCGCCAGGCCGAGACGGCAATCCTGCAGCGTGTGACCAGCACCTATCTCGGTGACCACACGGCTTTGGTGCGTGTCCTCGGGCGTTATAAGCTGTATGTGGACACGCGCGACAGAGGTTTCGGCTCCCACATCCTGCTTGATGGCTTTTGGGAAATCTGGCTCACGCTCTTCTGTGCCCGCAACGTCAAACAGGGCATGACCGTCGTCGATGTCGGTGCGAATTTCGGATATTATTCCGTACTTCTGGCCGAACTTGTCGGCGACGAGGGCCAGCTTATCGCTGTGGAGCCCAATCCCCATGCTGCGGATTTCCTGAACCGCAGCGTCGATCTGAATGGCCTGTCCAGGCGAACGAAGATCGAGACTGTCGCTCTCAGCAACATCCACGACGAATGGGCGCCGCTTTATATTCCCCGAAGCGAGCCGAAGAATGCATTGATCGTTTCCGACCGCTTTGTTCCGAACGCTGAAAGCGGCGCGGTGGTCCAGGTTCCGGTCACGACGCTGGATCGGCTTTGTGCCGCTTCCATGCGGATCGATTTCATCAAAATCGATGCCGAGGGAGCGGAGGAGGCTATCTTCGAGGGAATGAGCGAGACGATCGCCCGCCACAAACCGATCATCGTCGTCGAATTCAACGCTGCGCGCTATGTCGACGCTGGCGGCTTCCTTGACCGATTGACCGCTGTCTACGGATCGCTCCGACGCCTCGATTTCAGCGGCGAGGCCGTGTTGGTCACGCGCGAGCAGCTTCTGACTGAGTATGGGGGCGACGATTCGCTTCTCGTCCTTTCCCGCGACAAGCCGGCCTGAGGTCGCTGTCCAAATAGGCAATGATGGTGGGAGAGGTAAGAGTGGGTCAGACGATTCTCTACGACGGTCTCAACCTTTCGCTCAAGAAAGGCACGGGTGTCGCCACCTATACCCGGAGCCTGATGTCGACGGCGCAGGCCCTCGGCTACAAGACTGGCGTCGTCCATGGCATTCAGGGAAACATCCCACGCGACCCGATGTTGCGGGAGGTCATCCTGTTCGATGACAGCAGCGAACGTCCAACCGGACCGCTCTTCCTCGCCCGGCGCTGGCTGCGGCGGCGCATTGCCGCTCCGTTCGGGCTGAAGCCCGTACCCATTCCGCTAAACGGCACGGTCATCCTGAAATCACTTCAGGCACAACTTGGCGATTCCGGATTGCTCTACGCCTCGAACGACTTGTTCAATCTCGCGCGTCATCATTTCAAGCGCTATGGCAACAATCTCGCCTTGAGCTTCGAGAGCCAGCCGGATCTGCTGCATTGTACCTACCCGATGCCGATCGCCGCGAAGAAGGCGTTGAATGTCTACACGATCCACGACCTCGTGCCGTTGCGGCTGCCTTATCTGACAGAGGACGACAAGCGCTATCATTATAGGATGCTGCGGTCTTTGGCGCGTCGCGCGGACCATATCATCACGGTCTCCGAGACGTCCCGCGCCGACATCATCAAGGTGTTGGGCATAGATGAAAAGCGTGTCAGCAATACCTACCAGGCCGTCCAAGTGCCGGATGCACTCCGCGCCAAGCCGGACGACGTGGTGGCCGACGAGATCGCCGGCATCTTCCATCTGGACTGGAAGGGATACTTCCTGTTTTTCGGCGCCTTCGAACCGAAGAAGAATATTGCCCGCCTGATCGAGGCTTACCTTGCCAGCAAGACGGACCTGCCGCTGATCATTGTCGGAGCACCTGGGTGGAAGGGTGATGCAACGCAAGAACTGATCGACGACGAGCGTTTTCGTTTCTTTCGGCGTGCCGATGATCGAATCATTCCGCAGCGCCAGATCCAGCGTTTCGATTTCGTCTCCTATCCTCTGCTCATTAGCCTGATCAGGGGCGCGCGAGCGGTGCTTTTCCCCTCGCTTTACGAGGGCTTCGGATTGCCGGTGCTTGAATCCATGCAGTTGGGGACGCCTGTGCTCAGTTCGACGGAGGGATCTATTCCCGAAATTGCCGGCAAGGCTGCCTTGCTCGTCGACCCGTACAATACCGATGACATGCGCAAGGCCATATCCAGCCTCGCGCAGGATGACGGGCTTTGCTCGCATTACGCCGAGGTTGGTCCGAAGCAGGCTGCTCGTTTTTCCGCGGACCGATACCATCAACGGGTTGGCGAGCTCTATGACACTCTCTTCCATGGATAGATCGGGGAGGATAATTGCATGACGATCCTCTTTGCTTTTGGCATGCCAGGCGTGATGTCATCCTGGGGCGCTGCGGCGCTTCATGCGGTGGCGCGCGAAGCATATGGCGAGTACGCGGTCATTTCGACCGATAAGGTCGAGGATCTCAGGCAGCATGTACAAAACCGGACGAAGGCACATGCCGTCCTTGTTTCACAGTTTCCTGAGGCGAAGCTGTCAGAGCTGATCCTGCGCGTGAATCTGCCCTACATGCTGTTCCTCGAAAATCCGATTGATGCCGTTTCCTATCTCGCGCGCTCCACCGAACAACAGGATCTCGGGCTGGTCAGGGCCGTCTCGGCAAGCCTTGCCTGCCTCGAACCCATCGCGCATGCTCCCACCGCGCTTATCATGCGCCGCAACGACGTTGTCGGACGAAGCGGTATCGACATGCTGCTGAAGCGGATAGACGAACATTTCAGCATCGATCTCACAGCCGATCAGATTGCCAATGCCTTGCTGCACCTTGGCATGACGGCGCCGGGTAAAAAATTGCTGGCAACACCACCGAAGCTGGAGGAGGCAGCGGCGGCGGTCATTGCCGGGTATGCGCCGCCACAGAAAGGCGGATCTGAACTCAGCCAACCTCTGCGTCAGGCGATCGAGAAGGTTCTCCTTCCGCTGGAGATCGGGCATGGCGATATTTCCGGGCAACCCATTTCCTGGCCGCGACAGACGTTCTTTTCAGGCGACAGACCTAACGAAAGCATCGAGGATTCGATCGATTTGACCGGTGGCGCGCGCTGTATCATCTACGGCCCTTACTTTCACCTGCCTCCCGGTCGCTGGAATGCCAAACTGGCCTTCAATATCGATGAGGACTGCTATGGTCAGATTTTCACCATAGAGGTCCATTCCGGAGAAACGCTCGGCAAGCTTCGGGTTTGTCCGGAAGGGACCGGTTCATTCGAGACGACCATGCACGTCGACATTGTCGAGCCGCAAATCCCCATTGAAATCCGATTCATGATGGACAGCGGCGCCATCGAGGGTCGCCTTTCCGGCTGGACCGTCGAATGGCAGCGCGCTGCATAGCCTATTTGCGCCCGGCGCTCGCCCTGTTCCATTGCTCAACATTTCCCTCGGCGATATTTTTGTAAACCAATGTTTCCTGCAGGAAATTTTGCGCGTCTTGCCCGTGAAAAGTCTTCTTTTGAATGGGAGTTGGTATAAAACTTAGCAAAAATGGAACTGTGCCCATGACACTGACTACCGCGCCTGATGTCCTTATCGTTGACGACGACCACGAGATTCGCGCGCTCCTCAGCCGCTATCTCGAGGAGCAGGGGTTCCGCGTCTCGACGGCAAGCGATTTGCGCGGCTGCAACGACGCTCTCAACCGGCGTGCCCCGGATCTGCTGGTGCTCGATGTCATGCTGCCCGATGGATCGGGCCTTGATCTTTGCCGCGACCTGAGAAACCGCCGTCCCCGCGTACCTGTCATTCTCCTGACTGCCCTCAAGGAGGACATAGACCGGATCCTGGGGCTTGAGATCGGCGCCGACGACTATCTCGGCAAGCCATTCAATCCTAGAGAGCTGGCAGCGCGCATTCGGGCCGTTCTTCGCCGGGTAAATGAGGACTTGTCCCCCGAGCCGGAGCAGCGACGTTATCATTTTGCCGAGATGACCCTTGACCCGCAGCTTCGTCGCGTCACCAAGGACAATGGCGAGATCATTGGGCTGACGGGCGCCGAATTCGATCTGCTCAGGGCCTTTCTCGAACGATCCGGCCGGCTGTTGTCGCGCGACCAGTTGCTGGATCTGACGCAGGGCCGGGATCGCGATCCGGCGGATCGCTCGATCGACGTCCTGATGAGCCGGTTGCGCCGCAAGCTGGGTGAAACGGCTGAAGATCCGGTCTTCAGAACGATCCGGAATAGCGGATACCAGCTTGTCGTTCCGGTGACCGCCGTCAAGGGCGATCCATGAAATCCCTGGGTGCTCGTCTGGCGCTTCTCCTGTTGACGGCCATTGTTCTGGTTGTCATCACGTCGTCTTTCGTGGCGAGCCTCGTGATGCGCGGTCCCCGACCGGATATGACGATGGAGCCCGTGGCGCGCCAGTTGTCGATCCTTGCGACATTTGCTGAGCAAGATCGTGCGGCAGCCGTCTCCTCCGGCCTGGTGATTGCCGCCCTTCCGGCGGATGGGCCTCGCGATGAGCAGCTTTCCAGATTTCTGATGGAAGCGCTGGATCGTGTTTCGACCGCGCGATATGCAACCATAACCCGCCAGATGCGCGGGGAAACGACTGCCTCCATCAAGCTTTCCGATGGCAATTGGATGATGATGCCTATGCCGGACTTCGGCCCACCGCCCGACGGTTGGACGATGCTGGTAGGATGGCTCGGCCTCATCATCACGGGAAGCGTGCTGGTATCCATCTTCGCCGCCTCGAAGATCATGAAGCCGCTTCGCATGCTGGAGCGGGCTGTGGCCGAGATTGGCCCGGATGGAACGCTTCCGCATGTGCCGGAAACCGGCCCTGGCGAAATTCGCGTCACCGCACAGGCCCTGAACGGACTATCCGCGCGGGTGAAGGCAGCGACGGAAAGCCGGATGCGGCTGGTGGCCGCCGCCGGACATGATCTTAGAACCCCCATGACACGCATGCGGCTACGCGCCGAGTTCATCAAGGACGATGAAGACCGGCGCAAATGGCTCGCCGATCTGGAGGAGCTCGACACGATCGCCGATAGCGCCATCGGGCTGGTTCGCGAGGAAATCTCCAGCGACGGCCTTCAGTGCGTGCGGCTCGATGCGATCGTAGCGGATATCGTGGAGGAGCTGGCGGCAATCGGCATGAATATAGAAGCCGGAGAACTGCAGCCGGCGTCGATTTCGGCAGGTCTGCTGGCGGTCACCCGGGCTTTGCGCAATCTCCTTATCAATGCCGCGACGCATGGTGAATCGGCAATCGTCACGGTCGCCCATTTCGGCGACAAAGCCGTTGTCAGAATTGTCGATACCGGCCCCGGTATTCCCGAAGAACGCTTGAACCAAGTGTTCGAACCCTTCTTCCGTATCGATATCGCGCGACAGAGATCCTTTCCGGGTGCGGGTCTCGGAATGGCCATTGCCAAGGAGATCATCTCCAGGTTCGAAGGCGAGATCGTCGTCCGCAATCGGCATCCTCGGGGCCTGGAGCAGTTGATTACCTTCAAGACTCCCAACCAGAGCGCCAGCGGCAGGCCTGTTGTCCTGACAGGTTGCTGATCATCGCAATACCAACTTCCACAGTCGGTGTGGGCACAAGAGTTGCCGCCGTGGCGGAATCTCGACGATAATTTAGCGGCGCGACAAACAATATGCTTGCCAGAAGTATGAAAAGCTGGCTGATTGCGAGCAACGAATAACTTCGTTTGGCTTATTAAATAAAGACCCGCAAAAGGGCAATGTCGGGACAATAAATGTCCCGAAAACTCCTTGTTTCAGCAATGTTCAGAAATGTTGTGGCGGCCGGTTCATGTAAAATTGGTGCTGGTCGTAAGCTTTGCTCGAGCAAGCTTTTGACCGCCCCCGCATACCGGCTTCGCCATGACGCCCCCCAACACGGATGGCGAAGCCGGATTACCCCTCAAGTCTCTACTGTTCGTTCCGACGACGTCAGTCTCTTGATAGCGCCGCGACCGGATCGAGCCTGGAAGCATTGCGCGCCGGCAAATAGCCGAAGGTGAGGCCGATCATGCAGGAGCATGTGAACGCAAGCACGATGGAACTTACCGAATAGACCAGCGTGAAATTGGAGCCAAGCCGGTTGAAGGCGAAGCCGAAGCCAAGTGCTACGGCGATACCGAGCCCGCCACCTAGCAGGCAGACGAGGACGGCCTCGATCAGGAACTGCTGCAAGATGTCCTGCCGCCGTGCACCGACCGCCATGCGAACCCCGATCTCCGCGATACGCTCGGACACCGAGACCAGCATGATGTTCATGACGCCGATGCCGCCGACGAGCAGCGAAATGACCGCAATCGCGGAGACAAGCAGGGTCATCGTACGGATCGTGCTGGTGATCGCCTGGCGGATATCGTCGGTATTGAGAATGAAGAAGTCCCTTGCCTTGTGACGACGTTCCAGAAATTGCGTCACCGCCGCTTCGGCGGTCGCACTTTCGGTGTCGTCACTGACGCGCACGGTAATGCTGCGCAACGACATGTCACCGAGAAACCGGGCCTGTACGCTGGTATAGGGAAGGTAGACCGAGAGATTGTCGCTGGAGCCGAACCCGCCTTGCTGCGAGGCGATGACGCCGATGACACGCACGGGTACCTTGCCCACGAAGACCGTCTGCCCCAAGGGATCGAGACCTTTGTCTTCAAAGAGCGTCGTGGCCGTATTCTGGTCGATGACCGCATCCTGCGCCATTCGCTTTACGCTGTCGTTGCCGAACAGGCGACCGGTGACCAGCTTCGAACCCTTGACCGAGAAATAGGCGTCGCCAACACCATTGATCAGCGCATTGGCCTCCGTCGAACCGAAACGCACGGTGCTGCTGGTCGAGACTGTCGGCGTGACGGCGGCGACATAGGTGAGCTTGGCCAAGGCATCGGCATCGCTGACCATCAAGGTCTTGATGCGCCCCGAGCGCATGTCCCCGAAGCTCTTGCCGGGAAAGATTTCCAGCGTGTTGGTTCCAAGATTATTGATGTTCGACAATACCTTGCGCTGGGATCCTTCACCAAGCGCGATAACGCAGACCACCGAGGCAATGCCGATGATAATGCCGAGCATGGTGAGGAACGTGCGCAGCCGATGAGCCTTGAGCGCCAGGACCGCCATGAGGAAGGCCTCGGTCAGGCGGCCGCCCAGCTCGCGCCAGCTGGCCTTGCCTGCCGCCGTTTTGGGAGAGGAGGTATAACCGCGCGGGCTTTCCTTGGGCGAGCGCCTGTCTGCAACGATATCACCGTCGGAGATTTCGATAATACGATCAGCGCGGGCCGCAACCTTCATGTCATGCGTGACGATGATGACCGTATGGCCTTCGGCGTGCAGTTCGGCAAGAATACGCAGCACTTCTTCGCCACTCTCCCGATCGAGCGCGCCGGTCGGCTCGTCGGCCAGAATGACCTGGCCGTTGTTCATCAGGGCGCGTGCAATCGAAACACGCTGCTGCTGACCGCCGGAAAGCTGCCCCGGCCGATGTCCGGACCTTTCGGCCATACCGAGGCGCTGAAGAAGAGCGGTTGCACGCTCGCTGCGCATATGGCCGGGTTGCCCAGCATAGATTGCCGGCACCTCGACATTGCCCAGCGCCGTCAGCTCGGAGAGCAGATGATAGCGCTGGAAGATGAAGCCGAAGTGTTCGCGCCGCAGCTGCGAAAGCGCATCGCTGTCGAGTAAATGGGTTTCGGAACCGGCAATGGCATAGGTGCCGTTGGTCGGTCGGTCGAGCAGGCCGATGATGTTCATCAGCGTCGACTTGCCGGAGCCGGAGGGACCGACAATGGCCACCATCTCGCCTTCGGCGATCGACAGATCGATGTCCTTCAGCACCGCAATGGTGCGATCGCCGGACTGATATTCGCGGCGGACGCTTTTCAGCTCTATGAGAGGGGAGGACATGGCTCAGAACCCCATCGGCGGCGGACCGCCACCCATGCTGCTTTTCGTCGTCGTCGCGCTTGCCTCACCGATCACGACGCGGTCGCCTTCAGAAAGACCGGATAGAATTTCGGCGGTGACGTTGTTGTTGAGCCCGATAATCACCTTACTGGCCACCGGCTTGCCGTCGGCGGCAACGACTTGTACGCCATAGGAGCCGTCGGCGCCTTTCGCGCCGAGCGCCGAGGACGGAATGGTCAGCGCATTCTTGGCGGCGCCAAGCACGATATGGACCTCGGCCGACATATAGGTGCGGAAATGATTGTCCTGGTTCGGCACGGCGAAGACGCCGTTGTAATAGATCGCGGAGGATGAAGAGGAGGATGTCGAGCTGCTGCTGGTAGAGGAGCTGGTGGTGCTGGAAGACGTGACGCTGCTGTCGCTGGTGATCGATTCAGGCGCCGGCTCTATCGATTGCAGCACGGCGTCGTAGCGGGTGGCGGGATCGCCGAGGATGGTGAAGTAGACCGGCTGGCCAACCTTGACCCTGACGACGTCGGCCTCGGAAATCTCGGTGCGGACGATCATCGTGTCCAGTTCGCCGAGAATGACGATTGTCGGCGCCGATTGAGCCGCGTTGACGGTCTGGCCCTGCTGGTTGACGATGGCAAGCACGGTGCCGTCCATCGGCGCGGTGATCCGGGTATAGGACAGATTGGCCCGCGCTGTTTCCACCGCAACTTCAGCCGCGATGATCTGCGCGTCGAGGGCCGCGATCTGGGCGGTGATCTTCTTGACGCTGGCTTCCGCCGTATCGAGGTCGGCCTTGGAGCCGGCCTGGCTGCGAAAAATGGTCTGCTGCCGCGTCAGCGTCAGTTGCGCATTCTCAAGATCGGCTTCGCTTTCCTGACGCTGCGCCCTGACGTTGGCGAGCGAAGCCTGCGCGGTCTTCAGGTCATTGCTTTGCGTGGTGGAATCGATCTCGGCAATCAACGTGTCCTTCTGAACCTTGTCGCCAAGCTTGACATTCAGCGCAGTGATCCGCCCGGAGACCTGCGCGCCGACAGCAACGAGCTTGTTCGGCTTGAAGGTACCCGACGCGAGCACGGCCTCCTCGACATCGCCGCGGATAACCGGTGCGGTGATGGCGGATGAGGTCTGCTCGGGGAAGATGGTATCGCGAAACTGAAATGCGCCGGCGCAAAGCAACAGGGCGGTTGCTGCCAGAGCCAGGCCAGGACGTCGAAACCGCTTGTTTCGCGACGGGCTCGTCGACTTGGCACGCAGCACGGTTTCGCGCGTGTGCTCCGGTTCAGTTCGTACGGGTATTCGGTTTGGGGAATTCAGCATGTCATCATCTGCTTGCGGTCAAGTTGAAAACTGTCGATCCATCCTCCGGGGAGGGACTGGTTATCTCCAGTGAGAGATAACCCTGCACGAATTGGTCCGAGGACGCCGGGCGGGGCGTCCTCGGACCTGTCGACCCTTTGCGGAGGGCCGCTCCTTCCATCCGATGAGGATCGGATAACCGCGTCCGGCTGGGGGGATCCTTGGCGGATGGAGGGGGAGCTGGAATGATTTGATCGAGATCTGTTTCGTCCTAGTGGAGGCCGTGAGGGCCGGGACCCATAGGGCCAGGTTCCAGCGACCGTTCTGCATCCTCGAGCTTGGCGAATTGATCGGGGGTTAGAACGTTGTGAAGCGCCGTCGCCTTGTCCTTCAGCACACGCGCTTTGGCGGCGCGATCCAGCGCGCGATCCGCGGCCTGTTCGCCAAACAGTTCGTTCGACTTCCCAGCGCCGCCGTCAGCATTTGCCGACTTTGCGCCGTCAACCGGCCGTGGCCCCATCGGTTCATGTTTCGGCGGAGCAAAGAAATCCGTCAGAGCGCTGGTGTAGTCCCTCCAGGCGTCCAGCTGGGCGGAATGGATGCCGATCAGCGTCTCCAGTGCCGACAGTTTGGTTGCCAGCTCGAGTGCAGGGTCGGGCCGATGAAAATCGCCGGGCATTCCGTGCGGTGGCGGGAAGGGCATGCCTTTCCCGAATGCCATCATGTGCTCATCCATCTCGGGGCCACCACAAAGGCCAGGGCACGGCGGCCCTTGCGGCGCCATCGCTTCCGGCATGGCATGCGTCATCTCGGGGCCGGGGAGGACCTGGTCGGTGGGCGTGATTGCGGGTTCTGCGGCAAGAACAGTGGTGCTCATGCCGCCGATGGCGGTCATCAATACAGTCGCGACGATACGCAGTTGCCTCATCATCAGTGCCTTTAGTCTGGTTCAATTCACTGAAGCTAATCTAGTGAGGCTAGATGAATGCAATGCGTCTCTATATTTCTGAATGTTTCTGCGGACGGGGACTATTGCGAACAAAGTTTGCAGGGAGCCATCCTGCCACAATTGATTACAAATTTTTCTGGAGCTCACTCGCGCTACGCAAGCCTCCACCACAGTGATCATCAGGAATCCTCAAATGATTCCCGCCGAGAAAATGTTGCCGGAGGTGGCAGCAGCACGAAACGGGCTTGAACATCACCGCCGATGCGGACGAAGATCAGCTGAAAAGGCCACTGGCAGTAGACAGAGAAAACGATCATCAAACCGGGGTACTGAAATGACATTCGACGAGGAAAAGCTCAGCGCGCTGCGCAAGAAGTATGGCGACAACCATGGCGGCGAACTGTTCGACGCCAAGTTCCGCAAGGTCGCAGACAAGATCTTTTCGAAAAGCGGAACCCGACTGGCGCCCTATGCCGGCGTGCCGACCTTCCTTTCGGCGCCCTACATGCCGGTCGATGCGGAAAATCCTGACTTCGGCAACCTGCAGGTGGCGATCCTGGGTGTGCCGATGGACCTCGGCGTCACCAACCGACCGGGCTCCCGCTTCGGGCCGCGCGCGCTGCGAACGATCGAGCGTATCGGTCCCTATAATCATGTTCTCGGCTGCGCACCCGTTTTCGATCTCCGGGTCGCCGATATCGGCGACGTTCCGTTCCAGAGCCGCTATCGCCTCGAACTCAGCCATGACGATATTGAAAAGCGCGTCAACCAGATCGTCGATGCGGGCGTGATCCCGCTTTCGGTCGGCGGAGATCATTCCATCACCCATCCGATCATGAAGGCGGTCGGCAAGAAGACGCCGGTCGGCATGATCCATATCGATGCCCATTGCGACACCGGCGGATCGTTCGACCAGACGAAATTTCATCATGGTGGCCCGTTCAGAAACGCGGTTCTCGACGGTGTGCTCGACCCGACGCGCACGATCCAGATCGGGATCCGGGGATCGGCGGAATATCTCTGGGAGTTTTCCTATGAGTCCGGCATGACGGTGATCCATGCGGAAGAGGTGACGGGCCTCGGCATTCCGGCGATCATCGAGAAGGCGAAGAAGATCGTCGGCGATGGGCCGACCTATCTCTCCTTCGACGTCGACAGCCTCGACCCGAGCTTTGCGCCGGGCACGGGAACGCCTGAAGTTGGTGGGCTCACGACCCGGGAAGTGCTCGAGCTCATTCGCGGCTTGAAGGGCATCAATCTTGTCGGCGGTGATGTTGTCGAGGTGGCGCCGCAATATGATGCGACGACCAATACCGCTCATGCCGGCGCACAGGTGCTGTTCGAGATCTTGAGCCTGATGGTCTTCAGCCCTTCAGTGAGATAGAGCCGGAGCGAGAGTTTTATGTCGAGCGGAGTGATGACAGGGCAGCGGAGGAGATTCCGCTGCCCATTGTGCTCATACCTTCCGACAAAGCGGTTGAGAAGGCGATCGATATCGGTGTAGCAATCGGTTTCAAAAGGATAATCGATATGCCCGCCGCAGAACCCAATTCGCTCATCGCCCGTCTTTCGCCACCACCAATTCCTTCCGTCGTTGCCTGGAGCCGCGAATATTCCGGCGCCAGGGGGCCGCTGATTGATCTATCGCAGGCCGTGCCCGGATATCCCGCCCATCCCGAGATGCTGCGGCTTCTCGGCGAAACGGCTTCTTCTCAGGCGATGACCGGATATGGGCCGATCGAGGGAGAGACTGTGCTGCGGGACGTCTACGCCCGGCACGTCAGCGAGGTTTATCGCGCGCCGATCCAGGCGGAAAATGTCCACATTACCTCCGGCTGCAATCAGGCGTTCATGTCCACGGCGATCGCGCTCGCCGGGGCCGGTGATACCGTGGCGCTGACGAACCCCTTCTATTTCAATCACGAAACGACCCTGGCGATGCTCGGCATCAAGCGCGCATTGGTGCAGTGTGATGCGACAAACGGCTTCCTTCCGGATATCGCCTCCGCCGAGCAGGCGCTTGCCGCCGGCGCACGCGTGCTGGCGGTCGTCACACCCAACAATCCGACTGGGGCCGTTTATCCACCGGCGCTGCTGCGCGAGCTTTTCCTGCTCTGCCGGAAATATGGCGCATGGCTGATCATCGACGAAACCTATCGCGACTTCCTTGCTGAGAGCTACGGACCGCCACATGCGCTTCTGTCCGAGCCGGGCTGGGAAGACACGCTCGTCCTTCTCTACAGCTTCTCCAAGTCCTTCTGCATTCCGGGGCATAGGCTTGGCGCTGTCACGGCGGGGTCGAAACTGCTCGCCGAGATCACCAAGGTCATGGATAACATGCAGATCTGCGCGCCGCGCTCCGCGCAACATGCTGTGGCTGCGGCGTTGCCCATACTCACCGACTGGCGGGCCGGCAACCGGCTGGAGATCGCACGCCGCGCGGACGCGCTGAAGAGCACCATGTCGGAATTGCCTGGCTGGGATATCGCGGCAATCGGCGCCTATTTTGCCTTCATCCGCCATCCCTTTGTCGATCAGCCCTCAGCTGCGGTCGCTGAGCGGCTGGCGAAACAGGCGGGCATCATCTCGATCCCCGGGAGCTATTTCGGCGAGGGGCAGGAGCGTTACCTGCGTCTTGCCTTCGCCAATGCCGATGTTGCCTCGATCGGCCTGCTAGGCGAACGGCTGCGGTGATACAGGCTAGGTTTTCGCGAACCGGTTGACAGGCATCGAAAGTCCGAGATTTTCGCGAAGGGTCGTACCCTCGTATTCCTCGCGGAAAAGCCCACGGCGGCGCAGTTCCGGCAGGACGAGCGTGATGAAGTCGTCAAGGCTTGCCGGCAAGGTCGGAAACATCAGGATGAAGCCATCGGCGGCGCGTGTCTCGAACCATTCCTCCATGAAATCAGCGATCTGCGTCGGCGAGCCGGTGATGCCGTTGCCGGTGTGCTTTTCCGCATAGTGGCGGATGAGCTCGCCGACCGTATGGCCGCTCTTGACGAAATCAACCAGCTCATCGAAGAGCGCGCGGGAGCCCTTGGGTGCGGCGGGCAGCCGGTCCATCGGGAAGGGCTGGTCCAGCGGCACGCCGCGTAGGTCCGCCTCGAGAAACTCGGACAACATCAGCCGGCCAACATCCGGGTGCATCTTGTCGATCAGATAGTTGACCTTCGCTTGCGCCTCGGCCTCGGTCTCGCCAACATTGATGACGACGCCGGGCATGATCTTCAGATCGTTCGGGTCGCGACCATAGGCCGGCATGCGCTTCTTCACATTGTCGTAGAAGGCCCGGTTGCGGTCGATGTTGGAGGCGAGGCTGAAGACGATCTCCGCCGTGCGCGCTGCCATGTCCATGCCAGGCTCCGACCCCCCAGCCTGCGCGATGATCGGACGGCCTTGCGGCGAACGGGCGATGTTGAGCGGGCCGCGCACCTGGAAATGCTTGCCCTTGTGGTTCAGCGTGTGATGCTTGGTCTTGTCGTAATAGATGCCGTTTTCCCGGTCGAGCAGCAGGGCACCTTCCTCGAAACTGTCCCAGAGCCCGAAGACGACATCGACGAACTCGTTGCCGCGCTCATAGCGCAGGGCATGAGGGTCCAGCCCCTCGCGATTGAAGTTATAGCCGGTCTCGTCGTGATCGGAGGTCACGACGTTCCAGCAGGCGCGGCCGCCGCTCAGATGATCGATCGAGGCGAAGAGGCGCGCGACGTTGTAGGGCTCATAGTAGCTCGTCGAGACGGTGGCGACGAGACCGAGATTCTGGGTGGTGACCGACAGCGCCGAGAGCAGCGAAAGCGGCTCGAAGCGGTTCATCTTCGTTGGAATGCGCGCAAGCGCATCAGGATCGCCGACAGCTGCGGCCGGCGAATCCGCCATGAACATGAAATCGAATTTCGCCGCTTCCGAGCGTTCCGCTACATCAAGAAGATGGCGGAAGTCATTGGCGCCATTGACATCGCTCTCGGGATGGAGCCAGGACGCCGGGTGAAAACCGAACGTATAGACAAAAGTGCCCAGCTTCATCTTGTCGGTGCGCGCCATGAAATGCTTCCAATCTCGATCGTTGATGTCTGCGTAAATTATCGTCACGCATGTTTTTTCATCAATATCGCTGAAGCTATCTTCCGTTTTAGTTTTTCTAAAACGTTATGATGGAGTGGAAATCCGCGCCTGCTGGCGAGAAATGGCAACGACCCAGTCGCGAAATGCTCCGCCATAGGGCTTTTGAAGAGCCGATCTGTCCCAAGCGAGGAAATAGCTTTCGCGCAGGGGGATCCTGATGTCGATGGGAATGACAAGCGTCTGGGCTTCCAGCTCATCGGTGATCATCGACATCTGTGCGAGAACGACACCCCGCTTGTTGACGGCAGCATCTATTGCGCTGCTCGATAGGGTGAAGGACAGTCCAGGTGCCTTTTCCTTGAGCGATACGCCCACTTTCGCGGCGAATTCCGTCCAGCTGGGGTAGGGCGTAAAATGCCGCTCCCACTCAACGTGCAGCAACGGATACGAGAGAAGCTCAGACACCGAGGGCTCCTGGCCCTGCATCAAGGCTGGCGAGCAGGCGGGGACAACCCAGTCGCGGAACAGTTCGGCATAATGTTCATGCTGCAGTACGTCCGACCCGTAGCTGATGCGGAAGTCGATCTCGTCGAAGCCCATGCGAGGTTCCTTGTCACGACCGATGATCCTGACATGCGCGTCCGGATGGAGAGCCTGCCAATCGAAGATACGCCGGCCGATCCATTTGTTGACAACGGAAGATAGCGCGCTGAGCACCAGTGCATTCTCGTTGCGTGCCCGCTCCAGCTTCCGTTCGGCGATGGCGAACTGTTCGAAGCCCTTCGATATCTCCTGATGGTAGAGCCTGCCCCAGAGGGTCAATTCGGCGGTGCGGCCGTTGCGCTCCAAAAGCGTGACGCCGAGGAAGCTTTCGATCTTGCGGACCTGCTGGCTGATCGCGCCGGGGGAGACCTTCAATTCCAGGGCCGCAGCCGTGACGCTGCCACAACGTCCCACAGCTTCAAAGGCCTGAAGTCCCTTGAGCGGGATGGTTTTGAAGGGGCGTTTGTCGGTCACGTCGCGCTTCTCCGGGTCGTGTGGTCAAACGCATCCTTCTCGGCGGGTTGAAAATCGCCGGCGAATTGAAAGCGGTCGCCGGGATGCGTGATCTCGACATAGGTGACGGTACCGCCATTCTGCCATGTCTGGCGGATGAGGGTGAGACATGCCTCGCCGCGTTCGGTCTCGAGCAGTCGCGCCGTCGCTGCATCGGCCGAAACCGCGCGAATGATATGCCTGGCCTTTGACCAGGGAACCTGCTCCAGCAGCCACTTGGCCGGCGGCACCGAGGCAAAGGCCTCGTCTCTGGCGAGCGGCACCGCATCGAGCATGATGATCCGCCGTTCGATGGCGTTAGGCTTGCCGTCGACGAGGTGCAGGCATTGAAGCCGCAGGATCTCCGCGCCCGCCGGTTCGCGCAACAGAGCGGCGTCGGATGCATCCAGCCTTTCGATCCTGCGCATCAACATCTGATAGTCGTGTTGATATCCGGCAAGCTCCGCCTCGGTGCTGATGTCCTGGATATCCATCACCGTACGATCGATCTGCTGCGCGGCGACGAAGGAACCCGCCTTGCGCCGGCGCACGATCATGCCGCGCTCGGCCAGCGCCGACAGTGCCTTGTTGACCGTCATCCGCGAGCATCGATATTCTGTAGCCAGTTCGTGCTCGACAGGGATACGCTGGCCGGGCTGCCAGTCACCGCTCATGATCCTTGTCTCGATATCTCTGTAGATTCTCTGATGAATTGAGACCAACACTTAACCTCGATCCAGCGACAATGCTCAAATCCGGAAGCCAGCATCCGCCGCTTCCAACTTGGCCGTCCGGCACAATTTTTGCGTTCTCTGAGTTTTACATTGACAGTGTAGGCCTGCCTATATCTATTTGTATAGACAAAAGCGGGTCATAGAAGCCCGTTCGGCGGGAATACGCTGGGGAACTTGAACTCTTCCGCTGGAAGGGCAAAAAACTGGAGAGAAGACCATGAAGAAAAATTCATTGCTCAAGGGGCTGATCGGCGCCGCCTTCCTGTTCGGGGCGACGCTTTCCGCGCATGCGGCCGACACGCTCGCAGCCGTCAAGGCGGCCGGCACCCTGAAGGTGGGGACCGAAACGGCTTTCGCACCGTTCGACTTCATCGATGCCGGCGAACATGCCGGTTTGAACGTCGACCTCTTCGCCGAAATCGGCAAGGAACTCGGCGTGAAGATAGAATGGGTGGCACTTCCCTGGGACGGCGTTTTCCCCGCTCTCGAGGCCGGCAAGTTTGACATCGTTGCGGGCCCGGCGACGATCACCAAGAAGCGCATGGAGCGCTACCGCTTCACACCGCCGATCGCCGAAGCCACCATCGCCATCCTCAAGAAGGCCGGCGACAAGACGATCAACAAGCCGGAGGATATTGCCGGCAAGAAGATCGGCGTCGGCAAGGCAACCTCGCAGCTCGACCAGCTCAAGGAATTCTCCGATACGCTGCCGACCAAAGCGGAGATCCGCGAATATCCGGCCTTCACGGAATCCTACGCCGATCTGGCCGCCGGCCGCATCGCCGGCGTTGCCAACTCGCTGCCGAACATCGCTTTTGTTGCCAAGCAGCGCGAAGGCACGTTCGAAGTCGTGCTGCCGCCCTTCGGCAAGAAGTCCTATTTCGGCTTCATCGGCCTGAAGGATGCCGACCACGCGCCATTGATGGACGCGGTCGACGCTGCTCTCCTGAAGATCAAGGCCGATGGACGCATGGCCGCGCTGCAGAAGAAGTGGTTCGGTGCGAGCTTCGACACGCCGGATTCGATCAAAGATCCGGCATTCTAATAGGCCTGTCAGCAATCGATCATGCCTCGGCTTTCGCCGGGGCATGATCCGCGACTGTCAAGTGGACGACATCCGAACATATGTCCTTCAAACTCTTTGAATTGTTGCTGCAGGCATCGATCTACACGGTGACGATCAGCGTCGTGTCGATCCTGATCGGCTTTGCGATCGCGATCCTGCTGTCGGGAATGCTCCTGTCGCAGCGGCGCCATCTCATGCTGCCTGCCCAGATTTTCATCAGCTTTTTCCGTGGCGTGCCGCTGCTTGTGCAACTGCTCTTGATCTACAATCTGCTGCCGGTCATCGGCATCAATGTGCCGAGCATCGTGGCGGCCATTATCGGCCTGTCGCTCTGCACGGCGGCCTATCAGGCGGAGAATCTGCGCGGCGGCTTCGCCAGCGTTCCCGTCGGTCTGGTCGAATCCGCCGAGATGGTCGGCCTTTCGCCCAGCCAGATCTTCCGTCGCATCAAGGTTCCGATCGCCCTGCGTCTGACCTTTCCGGCGCTCGTCAATGAAGCGATCCTCATTCTCAAGGCGTCTTCGCTGGTTTCCGTCGTTGGCATCGTCGAACTGACGCGTATGGCGCAGGACCTTGCCGGCAGCACCTTCTTGCCGCTGCAGCTTTTCGCGTCCGCCGGTCTCATCTATCTGGCGATCAACTGGATCGTCGCGCTTGCCGGCGGCCTGATCGAGCGCCGCCTTCCGGGAGTGCCGCGATGAGCTTCGACATCAATGTCCTCCTTGACCAATGGCCGGCCATCGTCAGCGGTGCCGGCGTCACGATCATGATCTGGATTGTCGGTACGATCGCCGCCGCGATTATCGGCTTTCTGGTGGCTGTGGGACGGCAATATGGCGGGGTGCTGCTCGACAAGGCACTCGGTTTCGTCGTCGCGATCCTGCGCGGCACACCTTTCCTGATCCAGATCTTCCTAGTCTATTATGGTGGTCCCTTCGTCGGCCTGGCGCTCGATCCGCTGCCGGCCGGGCTGATCGGCATTTCGATCTATGGTGCCGCCTATTTCAGCGAAATCTTCCGCTCCGGCTTCCAGGCCGTGCCCAGGGGCCATATTGAAGCCGGCGAATGTGTCGGCCTGACGCAGGGCCAGATTATCCGGCGTATCCTGCTGCCCGAAATGACCATGCTGGTGCTGCCGCCATCGCTCAACATGGCGATTATCCTGATGAAGGAAACGGCGGTGCTGTCGATCATCACCGTGCCGGAATTGACGGCGACGCTCAGCGCCATCGGATCGCAGCAATATGCTTTCGTCGAGGCGCTCTCCATGCTCGCGCTCTTCTACTGGGTGCTCGTCGAACTCACCGGTTGGCTTGGTAATCTCGCCGAAACGAAACTTTCCAGATTCAGGTTTTTCAACGCATGAGCGTCTCCGCAATCGCAGTCAGCAATCTCGTCAAGAAGTTCGGGGACAGCACCGTCCTGCACGGCATCGATGTGGAGATCGCGCAAGGCCAGGTCTCGTGCCTGATCGGTCCGTCCGGTTCCGGCAAGAGCACGCTTCTGCGCTGCATGGCCTTTCTTGAGGAGGCAACGCGCGGTACGATTGCGATCAATGGCGAGGTGCTTGGTTTTACCGAAAACGCTCAAGGCGTACGCGAACGCATTTCGGCCGCCACCAACCGCTCGATCCGTGCCCAGATCGGCATGGTCTTCCAGCAGTTCAATCTCTGGCCGCATATGACGGCCCTCGGCAATGTCAGCGAGGCGCTGAAGACGGTGCACAAGATGAGCCGTAAGGCTGCCGAGGACGTGGCGATGGCGCAGCTCGTCAAGGTCGGGCTGGAAGCGCGGGCAGGGCACTATCCCTCGCAGCTTTCCGGCGGACAGCAGCAGCGTGTTGCCATTGCGCGTGCGCTGGCGCTGAAACCGAAGATCATGCTGTTCGACGAGCCGACCTCGTCGCTCGATCCGGAGCTGACGGGCGAGGTGCTGAACGTCATGCGCGATCTGGCGGCAGAGGGCATGACCATGGTGGTCGTCTCCCACGAGATCGGCTTTGCCGCGACCGTCGGCCAGCAGATCATCTTTCTCGATCACGGCAAGGTGCTGTTTACCGGCGAACCGAAAGAGGTTTTCAAAAAGCCGAGAAACCCGCGTCTCGAACAGTTCCTGGACACCTATCTCGATCGCGGCGCCTCGATGCTTCTTTAGGCGCGCGGCTCGCCGCGCGTGCCGGCTTTCAGCTATGGGGATACGCCTCTATGCCGGCCCTCTTCGGCTGACGAGGGCTGAGGCCGTTGCGGATGTCTCCTGAGCAAGGATGCGCCGCCGCCACGCGACGCCGAAGGACAGCGCTCCAATTCAGCGGCAAGAAGCGTCACGGCCTCCGCCAGCGCCTTCTCCGCCTCGGTAAACGGCAGCGCCAAGCCTTCCTCCCTTGCCTGACTATAGATTTCGGCTGAGGCGAGGACGCGCTCGCCAAGGTAAAGGCATTCGGGCGTCGGTTCGACAAACTGCAAGGCGAGCCGGAGGTTGAAGGCGACCTGAAGGACGAAGGCCGAGGCCGAGAAATCCGCAACGGCGCCGGGCGGCTTCGCGTGATCGAGATACGTTTTCCAATGCCTGTTCATTTCGGGGCTTTCCGCACTACAGCTGTCCTGCAATGCCATCCGGCGCCCTGGATGCTCAGCGTCGCTCTCCTGACCACCGCGCCGAAGGCGGATGGATAACTCAAGGTGTCCATGACAAATCGCCCCGTTTTTGCCCGCGACAAGGCGCGATGACGGAGGTTCATCCGCATCATCCCTTGTCTGGTTCATCCGCTACCCTGCAAGCAGTAGTAACCGGGTGGCAGACGCTCTTTCAATCTTGGTCTTCGCCATCGGGGCTTCAGTCGAGTTGATCTTAGGACCTTGGTCTGATGGCGGGTTGGGCGAAAGTCCCGATAGGGCTTGCAAAAAGCCCGACATTAGCGTTTTAGCACGGACAAGTGTTGACGCCTGCGTCGCAGAAGCGATCTGATGTCGTTGTGGAGACACTGTCTCAAACACAATGGCTGGCGAATCTCTCCCGGCTCTTTAGTTCATGCATCCGAAAGCCTGTGAAAAGCCCATGTCTTTACGCGGAAAGTCGACCTCTGTTTCTCTCTGCACTCTGTTTGCGCTGGTGCTTGCCGCAGCTCCCTATCGCGTCGAAATTCACGGATCATCGGTCGGACTTGTCGCACAAACCGCCGACGCAAAAGGCGGGAATGGCAATGGAGGAGGCAATGGCGGCGGTAACGGTAATGGCGGCGGCAATAGCGGGAACGGAGGTGGAAATGGGGGCAGCAATGGGAATGGGAATGGGAACAGTGGTGGAAATGGAAATGGGAATGGCAGTGGCAAAAGCTCCAGCGGAAAAAGCGCCAAACAAAGCCAGGACAACACCGATACTGCAACCAGTTCAGACGATACGTCGATAGAGGTTGAGCACACCGACGGCATGAGCGAAGCCATCCAGAACGGGCGCTATGTCATGAAAGATTCGAAAGGGCGCACCATCATCAATCGCAGCGCGACGGCCGCTGACCAGAAGCGGCTGAAATCCTTCCAGCACTAGACGCAGGTGCCCTGCAATGGCTGCGATCATTGATCCGTCAACCAGCGAAATGCACGATTTAGGAAATCCCGACCACCTTCGGTTATCGGCTCCCCGTGGGCCATCAGTACTTTTTCGGCCGGCCAGTCCAGGATGCGCCTGACCGAGCCGCGCGCGGCGGGCCGATCGGTAAAAGCAACGCGAAATTTCCGAGGCACAGACGGCTCAGCCGCCACCATCAAATCCAGTCTTGCGACGATTGCTCGCCAGCCCTTGAACCATTGGGGCTGAAAATGCTGAATAAGATCGGTGAAGAGCACCGTGGCACTCTTGCGGTGAAAAAAGACCGCCTCGGCTGTGATCCGGTTGCCCCGCATGACGACCAGATCGATGTCTTCGGCCCAATCCGCAATCGGGGCATCGCCGAGGTCGCCGTCAAATTTAAGATCCTTACGCTTTTGCCGCAGGCCCGGTAGGGCATAGGTCTTCGCGCCAGGATAAGCCTGCTGCCAATCGCCAACGAAGAGATGGTGAAGCGAATTAGGGGCGATCAGGTGACGTACGTCGCCCAAGCTCTCCACTTCGGCGCGAAGATCCTCCGTGAGAGCAATTGGCGACCATAGGAACAGGCCACCCTCGGACAATCTGATGATCGCCATACGCGTGGGGTAGTGGAAGCCAGCGGCGGCCGTGACGATCGGACCGTCCGCAATCCATATCTCGGGGCCGAACTCCTGAAGAACGCCTGTCATTTCACACAAGCCTGGTTGCTGATTTAGCCGTTTCTTTCCTGCGCGTCGCGAAACGCCATTGCCGCTTCCGTGCGGTTCGCGACGCCCAGCTTCGTGAAGATCTGGGTCATATGATGCTTCACTGTCTTCTCGTGGAGATCGAGCTTGAGCCCGATCTGCTTGTTGCTCAAGCCAGTTGCGACGAGCTGAAGCACTTCGCTTTCCCGGTCCGTCAGTTCACGAACAAGATCCGCCTTCGCCGGCGCTGCGCCCTGGCCGGAGATCAGGCGGGCGGAAAGGGTCGGCGCGACATAGGTTTCACCTGAGGCCACCGTGCGCAAGATCTCGGCCAGTGCCCTCGATCCAACGCCCTTCAAGACATACCCCTTTGCCCCGCTTCTCAGCGCCGTCGTGACATCGTCGCTTGCTTCGGAGACCGTCAGCATGACGATTTTCTGGTCCGGCACATGCTCGAGGATCAGCGGAATCGCTTCCAGTCCTCCGCCGGGCATGGAGATATCCATCAACAGAACATCCGGGCGCGCTTCTGCGGCTATGCGAACGGCATCGTCTCTCGTGCTGCCTTCGCCCACGATCGAAAAACCGCCAATCTCGACGAGGCTGCGAACGACGCCTTCACGAAACAGCGGATGATCGTCGATGACCGCCAGGCTGATTGCTGTCGTCATGTCTGTTCCATTTCCATCGCGCTGAGCGACATCCGAACGATGGTTCCATCCTTGGAGGAACTGAGCTCGAACGTGCCGCCAACACTTTCTACTCTTTCCCTGAGGCCCACCAAACCAAGGCTGCTCTCAGGAATACGCGCCGGATCGAAACCCGGCCCATCATCTGATACCGCAATCGTGACGTGTTTGCCATCGGCCCCTTGGTCAACCCGCTGCGCTGCGCCGTCTCCGTGACGATAGCCATTGTTCAGCGCCTCCTGGACGAAGCGATAGATGCAGATCTTGGCGGAGGTCGAAAGCTCCTGCGCCGTATCGGAAAAGGATAGGCCGACCACAGTTCCGGTGCGCTGCTCGTGGGCGCGAATCGCGCGTTGCAGCAGCTCCGAGAGGTTCGCCGCCTCGATCTGCGGCAGGACGAGCCCGCTGCAGATGCTTCTGATCTCCGCCATGGCGTCGTCGAGGCTCGATTTGATTGCGGCAAGCGACAGCTCCCGTTCCCGCGCCGGCGCGGCCGGGTTTGCCAAGGCCTCGCTGTCCAGTCTCAATGATGCGTAGGCGACGAGCTGCGCGGGGCCGTCATGCAGATCGGCGCCGATGCGCCTGAGATAGCTTTCGTTGAGGGCGGCGGCGCGTTGCGAGGCTCTTTCAACGCGGGTGCGCAGGACCTCGTTCTGCTGCAGGAGAGCAGACAATTCTCCGATGCGCGCCCTGAGCGCCCCCCGCTGGCTTTCGATCGTCCGGCTTCCGCGAAGCACGATCATCGACAGGATAAGGAAGAAGGCGAGGGTGAACACGCCGACGGCCAGCCAGCTTCGGAAGCGCGCCTGGTTCAAGCTGCGCTGGAAATCATAGGCAACTTCGTGAAATTCCGAGACCGCGACAACCTTGCCCGACCAGGGTTGGAGGACCGGATTGTAGATCTCCAGGAGCGGCTTACCGCTGTCGCGCTCGGCTAAGCTTTCGGTGCTGTCGAGCTGATTGAACTGCGCCGTCATAGTGCCGGAAAAGGCCATCTTCAGATCATCGCTCAGCGGGAACTGCTTTCCCATCAGGTTCTTGTCGTTGGAGTAGAGAACGGTGCCGTCGCTGCGCCAGAGGCGAAAGGACATCAGGCGGCTGCCAAGCGCCCCTTCGCCGAGCGTTTCATCCAGTGCGCGCGTCACCGTATCGTCCAGCATCCGGGTTGTCTGCATATCCGGGAGAAGCGGCGCGATAACGCTGTCGACATAAAGGGCGGTGCTGGCGGCGGAGTTCCGTGTGACGGCATCCTCGATGAGGCTGGTGACGACGGCCCCGACGACAAGCATGGCGCAGGCGGCAACGAGGCCGCCGATCAGCAAGAATTGCCGTGCCAGGGATTGGGAGTTCCAGCCGGCGATCAAACGAACCGGCAACAGCAGTAATTTGAGATTTGTCTGCATGTCTGGCCACTTTCAGCGATCATCTTCCAAATGCCGGCGGATCCCAGGATTGATGCAAATTCCCATCGATCGTACCCCCCGGACTTTCGGCCATCGGCAATCAGGCTAAGGTCTGATCCCCTAAGGCATTGGTCCGTCCCCCGTGGAAACTTCCATTTCCAGCAATATTATGGCGAGCAGCATGAATGCTTGTCCCGCGTGGCAGTTGCACCGCACGACAGGAGCATAGTCTGGAATGAGAGGAATATGCAGATGAAATTCAGGTCAGCCTTTGGAACGACTGTTGTTGCCTTGGCATTGGCTGTCGCCCCGGTAGCCGGTGGCGCCCTCGGTTTTGCAAACATGGCCTACGCCAAGGGCGGCAACGGCAATGGAGGAGGCAACGGCGGTGGCAATGGAAATGGCGGGAGTCACGGCAGCAGCAATTCCAGCCATGGAACGTCAAGTGCCGCGCAATCGGATGACAGTGATGACACTGATGGAAGCCTTGGGAGCCTGAAGCACACGGCGCATTCCTCAAAGTCCGCGGCTGCGAGCAGGAAGCTCGAAAAGACCAGTTCCACGAAAGTGAAGACAGCGGCGGCGGAGCTTGGCAGCCTCAATTCCCTGAAGCGGAATTATCATGCCTATATGAATTCGAAGGATCCGAAGATGGCGGCCATCAGGGCCTATGTCATGGATTATGCCGAGTTCGAACTCAAGAACGGCACCAATGCCGTGCCGACAGATCCGGCCCTTAGCGATGAGGCGCTGCGCTCGGCTCTGGCTCAGTCTTCGAAGACAGGTGTCGTCACCGACAGGACGCTGGCGGAAGCCAAGAGTATCCTGGGTGTCGGTCCTGCCGTCGGAAAAATAGATCAGGTGCGCGACGCGTTGGAGCAATCCACAGCGACAACGACATCCGCGAACTGAACGCTTTGTAGCAAAGAAGAGCCGGCAATCGCTGATCCGCGATTGCCGGCTCTTCTGTATCAGGTGGCCTGACGCGCCTTGGAGGGGCGGGTGGCGGCGGCCTTTTCGACCATGGCGGTGACTTCGGCGCGGCGGGCGCCGGACAGTGGCAGACGCGGCATACGGACGCGCTCAGACCCGCGGCCCATGATCTGCTCGGCAAGCTTGATCGACTGCACGAGATCATGCTCGGCATCGAGATGCAGAAGCGGCATGAACCAGCGATAGATCTTGCGGGCTTCTTCCCAATCACCGCGTTCGGCGGCAGCGACGAGCTGCACGGATTCCTGCGGGAAAGCGCTCGTCAGGCCGGAAACCCAACCCTTGGCACCGAGCATCAAGCCTTCAAGCGCGACATCGTCGAGACCTGCGAAAATATCGAAGCGGTCGCCGAAAGCGTTGATGAGATCGGTGAAGCGGCGCGGATCAGGCGCGCTTTCCTTGACGGCCTTAATGTTCGGCACGTCAGCCAGCGCCTGCAACACGTCGGCACCGATATTGACGCGGTAGGCCGGCGGGTTGTTGTAGAGCATGATCGGCAGCGAGGTCGCTTCGGCAACCGCGCGGAAATGCGCGATCAGCTCCTCCGGCTTCGGCACATAGACCATTGCCGGCAGGAGCATCAGGCCATCGGCGCCGAGCTTCTCGGCATCGCGGGCATAAGCGACAGCGCGGCGCGTATCGAGTTCGGAGACACCGGTGACCACGGGAACGCGGCCGTTGACCACCTCGACGGCGGCCTTCAGGATCGTGCGCTTTTCCTCGGGGTCGAGCGAGTTGTTCTCGCCGCAGGTGCCCATAACGATCAGACCGTTGACGCCGTCATTGACCAGCGCGTCCTGAACGCCCTGCGTGGCCCCGAGATCCACGGACAAATCTTCCTTGAACTGCGTCGTTACGGCGGGAAATACGCCCTTCCATCCAGTCGTCATCGCTTGATCCTCTTTGAAAGCTGACGGCGTTATATACAAACTGTCGACAAAGCTCAAGAAGCGAGCTAGAAAAGTTTCGGGAAGGGCGGGCGGTCTTGCGGAGCCCTGCCAAAACGACATACGAAGATGCGGGTCGCGAGGGACAAGCGAATGCAGAACGATGCGGAAAATGTGCGCGTGCGCGGTTCAGGCACGCAAAGCGTCTACGCCGCGCTGCGCCGGGAAATCCTGTCGATGGCGCTCGAGCCCGGCAGCCCGCTTGACGAGGTGCGGCTGTCTGAGCGCTTCAAGATGTCGAGAACGCCGATCCGCGAAGCGCTACTCCGGCTTGTCGGTGAGGGGCTGGTCACGACCCTGCCGAACAGAAACACGATCGTGGCGACGATCGATTTCGCCAGCCTGCCCACCTATTTCGAGGCCTTAACGCTGATGTATCGCGTCACCACGCGGGGCGCGGCCGAACGGCGGGATGCCGGGATCATGAAGACCATCCGCGCCCGTCAGCAGGATTTCGCCGACGCCGTCCTTGCCCGCGATGCCTATGCGATGATCGAGGCAAACCGCGAGTTTCATGTCGCGATCGCCGAGCTTGCCGGCAATGCCTATTACACCACCTTTTTCGCCCGTCTCCTCGACGAAGGCCGGCGCATTCTTCGCCTCTATTATTCGACATTCGATGACCGCCTGCCGCGCCAATATGTCGATGAGCATGAGGAGATGATCGCTGCGATCGAAGCGGGCGATGTTGAGCGCGCCGACCGGTTGGCGATCGATCACGCCGCGCAGATCGTCCGGCAGATCCAGGACTATGTCGCCCGCAACCTGGACCGTCCGGTGGCAATCCCGTTGTCCTGAAACCTCGCGCCGAAAACAGTTTTATCTTCGCCTCTCGATCGAATGGATTGGAAAAACAGCATGTCCTGGCAGCATCCCATACCCCGCATAACTCAGGACGAGAGACAGCTTCGCCTCTTGAAGCTCCGCCAGTCCATCGAGGCCGAGGGCTTGGCCGGCATGCTGCTCGGGCCAACCGAGAGCCTGCGCTACTTTACGGGGCTGGTCTGGCATCTGAGCGAACGGTTTCTCGGCGCGCTTGTGACCCCGACGGAGCTTTACTACATCGTTCCAGGCTTTGAGCGCAGCCGCGTCGAGACACTCCCGCATCTGCCCGGAGAGATCCTGGTCTGGCAGGAAGAGGAAAGCAGCATTGCCCTGATCTCCAGCCTTGTCGGCGGCTTCGGCAAGCTGGCTCTCGACGATGATCTGCCGCTTTTCTTTTACCACGCGCTGGCCGCCGAAATTGGCGTCGAGAGGCTGACGGATGGCGGGCGGCTGACCCGTAATCTGCGCCGCATCAAATCGCCGGCGGAAATCGCGCTCATTCAATATGCGATGGATCTGACGCTCGATGTTCACAAGCAGACGCATGCGCTTCTGAAGCCCGGGATCAAGGCATCCGAGGTGGTGGATTTCATCGACCGTCGACATCGCAATGCCGGTGCCGATGGCGGCTCGACCTTCTGCATCGTCTCTTTCGGCACGGCGACCTCACTTCCGCATGGGGCGGATGGCGACCAGACCCTTGCCGATGGCGACGTCATTCTGGTCGACACCGGTTGCCGGCTTGACGGCTATCATTCGGATATCACCCGAACCTACACCCTGGAGAGCGGCCACAAGGAATTCGAACAGGCTTGGGCGATCGAGCGCGAGGCGCAACAGGCCGTCTTCGACGCGGCCCAGTTAGGAATTGCGTGTTCTAGTCTCGATGACGCGGCACGCGCGGTGCTTGCGAAGCATTCGCTCGGCCCGGACTATCACTTGCCCGGTTTGCCGCACCGCGCCGGCCATGGGCTCGGCCTCGAAATCCACGAAGAGCCCTATATCGTCCGTGGCAACGGGACAGCGCTTGCCGCCGGCATGTGTTTCTCCAACGAGCCGATGATCGTCTTTCCGGAAAAATTCGGCATCCGTCTGGAGGACCATATCTACATGACGGAAGCTGGACCGCGCTGGTTCACCACGCCGGCAAAAGGCCCGACCGAGCCCTTCGCCGATTGAGGAAAACCGTCATTGCGGGCGTGCTGAGCAAGGCAACCCCTAGCTCACGCTGCCCGTTTGCCGTCTTCATCGAACACATGCAGATGCTGCGCCGGGAACGATACGTTCACCTGCGGACCTGCACCCAGCGCCTCGCGGTTGAGCGTGAACACCTTGAATGGCAGGCCGTGCAGCGACAGGTGAAGGATGATGCCAAAGCCGGTCGGCTCAATCAGCTCGACATCGGCGCTGAGATCGGCGGCATCCGCTGACAGAACCACATGCTCGGGTCGAATTCCGACGGTTGCGTTGGCGCCGACGGGCAGATTCAGGGAGGCCGGCAACGGAACGATAGTTCCGTCCTTCAACTTCATGCCGTCGGTCTCATAGGTCGCGTCGAGGAAATTCATCCCCGGCGAGCCGATGAAGCCGGCGACGAAGAGATTGGCAGGGCGGTCGTAAAGTTCGAGTGGACTGCCGACCTGCTGCACCACCCCGCCATGCATGGCGACGATCCGGTCCGCCAGCGTCATCGCCTCGATCTGATCGTGAGTCACGTAGATCGAGGTCGCTTTCAGGTCGCCATGCAATTTCTTGATTTCGGCGCGCATCTGCTCACGCAGGCGTGCATCGAGGTTCGACAGCGGCTCGTCGAAAAGGAAGGCCTTCGGTTGGCGCACGATGGCGCGGCCCATGGCGACACGCTGACGCTGGCCGCCCGAAAGCGCCTTAGGGCGGCGCTCGAGCAGTGGGTCGAGGCCGAGCTTCGATGCGGCGGCGGCGACGGTACTCGCAATCTTGTCCTTCGCGGTCTTCCGGAGCTTGAGACTGTAGCTCATATTGCCGGCGACGTTCATGTGCGGATAGAGCGCATAGGATTGGAACACCATGGCGATGTCACGGTCCTTCGGATGCAGCTCGTTGACGCGGTTGCCGGCAATGCGAACCTCGCCGCCGCTGATGTCCTCAAGACCGGCAATCATCCGGAGCAGCGTGGACTTGCCGCAGCCCGACGGCCCGACGAGAACGACGAATTCGCCATCCTTGATCTGGAGATCGATGTCGTGCAGCACCTGCACATGGCCGTAGGCCTTCTTGACGTTCTGAATATCGATCGATGCCATTTGACTAACCCTTGACCGCGCCGGCCGTCAGGCCCTGCACAAGATAACGCTGGATAAGCAGGAAGAAGAGGCAGGCTGGAATGAGCGCCATGACGCCCGCCGCCATCATCTGCCCGAAATCCACGGAGAATTTCGAAACGAAGGTGAGAAGCCCGACGGGAAAGGTCGCGGCCTGATTGCCGTTGATGAGCATCAGGGCGAACAGCAGCTCGCTCCACGCGGCCGTGAAGACGAAACCGAGCGTCGCGGCAATGCCGGGCAGCGTCAGCGGCAGGATGATCTGCCGGAACGCCGTGAACTGCGTCGCGCCGTCGATCATCGCCGCCTCTTCCAGGTCCTTCGGAATGCCGTCGAAAAAGGACTGCATCAGAAAGGTTGCGAAGGGCACGTTGAAGGCCGTGTAGACGATGACGAGGCCGGTCAGGCTGTTGGTCAGATGTAGTGGCGTCAGGATCTTGAAGATTGGTGCCACCAGCATCACCAGCGGGAACATCTGCGTCAGCAGCATCAAGGCCACGATCCAGTATTTGGCGCGGAAGTTGAAGCGCGAGAGGGCGTAGCCGGACAGCGATGCGCAGATGGTCACCGCGATCGCAGTCGATCCGGAGACGATCAGGCTGTTCTTGAAGAATGTCGGAAAGTCGCTGTGTTGCAGCACGAAAGCGTAATGCTCCCATGTCGTGCGCGACGGCCACATGCGGACACCTTCGGTATAGAGCAAGTCGTTCGGCGTCAGCGAGACCTTCAGTAGCCAGAAAAGCGGGAAGAGCGCGAAGACGACATAGCAGAGAATCGCCAGGCGATGGGCGATGATGGGGAGGATGGATCGTCTCATGGCTCAATCCTTGTTCAGCAGGGTCTGCCGCAGCAGGATGATCAGCATGGAATAGGCGAGCAGCAGAACAAGCAGCACCAGCGCGATGGCCGAGGCATAGCCGAAATCCAGTCGCTTGAAGGCCTGGGTGAAGATGTAGCTCGCAACGATCTGCGTACGATCGGCCGGTCCGCCCCCGGTCATGACGACGATCAGATCGGCGAAGTTCGAGACCCAGACCGTGCGCAGCAAGACCGTTATGGCGATGGTCGGGGCAAGGAAGGGAAGTGTGATCGAACCGAAACGCTGGAACCAGCCGGCGCCATCAATGGAGGCCGCCTCATAGAGATCGCGCGGGATCGCCTGGAGGGCGGCCAGCAGCGTGATCGCAAAGAAGGGAATGCCCCACCAGACATTGGCGACGATCGGTCCCCACATCGCATATTGCGGATCGGAGAGAATGTTGCGCGGCTCGCTCATCAGGCCGAGATCGAAGAGCCAATGAGGGATCGGCCCGATCACCGGATTGAACAGCCACGCCCAGTTGAGGCCGGCCAGGAAAGATGGAACTGCCCAGGGCAGAAACACCAAAGCTTGTACCAGTGCCCGGCCGAAAAACGGCTTGTCCAGCAAAAGGGCCAGGATCAGTCCAAAGATGAATTGCAGTAGAACCGAGGCGCCGGTCCACCAGAGCGTATTCTTCAGCGCGCCATAGAAGGCGGCGTCTTTCGAGAGATCACGGAAATGCTCCAGGCCGATAAAGCCACCGGAAAAGGGGTTGAGCAGCTGGATATCGCGAAACGCATAGGAAATGCCGATCGTCAGCGGCACCAGCATGACGGCGATAATGAGGATGAGGGCAGGGGCGCTGTAAAGATAAGGCTCCACGGCATCGGCAAGACGCTTCAGCCACGGCCTGCGGTCGCGACGCCTGTCGGCGGTCATGGTCATAAATCAGTTCCCATTCGCGGCGTTCGGGCGCCGTCTGTGTCGTGTGCAAAAGAACGGCGGCGGATTGCTCCGCCGCCGGGATGGTCTTACTTCTTGGCGAGGAACTTCTGCTGCGCCTTGGTCAGGTAGTCAGCCCACTGGTCGGCCAGATCCTTCGCCGAGATATCGCCGATCAGCGCCTGCTGCGAGGTCTTGATGGCAAGCGAATCCTTGAAGAAGGCGAATTCCTCGAGATAGGTCGGCATCACGGTCGGCACCGTGTTCTTATCGGCCAGCTCCTCGAACCAGCCCTTGAACTGGTCTGTCGCATAGAAGGGATCCTTCTCAGCCGAGGTATAGGCCGGCAGGGCGCCGATCTTCTTGTTCCATTCGAGGTTGCCCTCCTTGCCTTCGAGGGTCGCGATCAGCTTCCAGGAAAGATCCTTGTTCTGACTGGTCGAGAACATCGACCAACCGGCATAACCGATGGTTGGGAAGGACTTGCCGTCCGGCCCCTTCGGGAGCGGCATGACGCCGAAATCGTCCTTGCTCATGCGCTCGGCAATCGCAATCAGGGCATCCGGGTCCTGGTCGAGGAAGGCGCAGGTGCCGGAATAGAAGCCCGCGACAACCTCGTTGAAGCCCCAGTTAACGCTATCCTTCGGCGCCAATCCCTTCTTGTAGAGATCGACCATCCATTCGATGCCCTTCGCCCAGCCGGCGCTGTTCATCGTGGAGGTGCCATCGGCGGTGAAATACTTGTTATCGCCGGCCATGGAAGCGGCGAAAATCATCCAGCCGTTCAGGCCGCCCGGGCCGCCGCGCATGCAGTAGCCGTATTTTCCGGGGAGCTTGGCGACCGCCTCCGAGGCCTTGACGAACTCGTCCATCGTCTTCGGTGGCGCGGCCACACCGGCCTGCTGCAGGAGCTTCTTGTTGTAGAACATGGCGCGAAGATAGAAGCCGTAAGGCAGCATATAGGCAGTGTTCTTCACGTCGCGGCCAAGCTCAAGGGCGCGCGGCGTCAGTTCTTTCGTGTTGTCCCACTTGGCGAGGTACGGCTCGAGGCTTTCGAGCATGCCGTTATTGCCGTAGAGCGACAGCCAGGTATCCGGCATTTCCATCACATCCGGCGTATCACCAGCCGAGACCATGGTCGCGAACTTCTGGAAGGCTTCGTTCCAGGGCAGCGAGATGATATCGACCTTCGTGCCCGGATTGGCCGCCTCGAATTTTCCGACGATCGACTTTAGCGTCTCGGTGCGCTCAGGGCTGGTGATGACTTCGACGAGTTTGAGGGTCGTATCGGCAAAGGCCGTGCCGGCCATCATTGCGGTAAAGAGTGCTGCTGTTATCAGTCTTTTCATGCTCAGTTCCCCCTTTTTAGGTTTTTCTCTTAAGGTTGCAGGCTTTACGAGGCAGCGGCGATCGCTTGCTCGATATCTCTCCACAGCGCCTCGGTTCCTTCGAGACCGACATGGAGACGGACGGACCTCGGGTTGATACCAAAGGTATGCGCTGAATTCGGTTGTGCCTTCTGCTGAAGCACGACTTCGCCCGGTACGATCAGGCTTTCATGCCCACCCCAGCTCACACCCAGTTTGAAGAGCTTGAGGTTATCGGCAAAGGCTCTGACATCGATGCCTTCGCGGAAGATGAAGGAGAAGAGGCCGGAGGTGCCGTTGAGGCCAGAGGGAAGACGGTTGGCGAGGCCCGGATGGCAGACCTGCTCGACAGCACCGAGCTCCTGCAGCCGACGCGCGATCGTCAGGGCCGCAGTCTCATGCGCCTGCATGCGGATCGGCAGAGTGCGCAGGCCACGGATCAACAGCCAGGCATCGAAAGGCGACAGCTTGCCGCCGAGATAGGGGTAGGCTTCGGCCTTTAGCCGCGCGATCATTTCCTTCGAGCCGGCAACCACCCCGGCGACGACATCGCTATGGCCGCCCAGATATTTGGAGGCGGAGTGGATGACGAGATCGGCGCCGAGCGTCAGCGGCCGCTGGAAATAGGGGGTGGCCCAGCTATTGTCGATCATCGAGACAACGCCATGCCGCTTGGCGAGTGCTGCGAGCGCGCCGACATCATGGGCTTCCATCACCCAGCTCGTCGGGCTTTCCATATAGAAGACCTTGGCGCCCGGAAGCGCCTTGGCGACGGCTTCCTCGTCGCGACCGTCCACATAGGTTACCTCGACTTTCATACGCTTCAGGATGGTGCCGAAGAGGCGGAAGGCGTCGGGATAGATGTGCTTGACTGCAACGATCCGGTCACCCGGTTCGACGAAGCTCAAGACCGCGGACGAAATCGCGGCCATGCCGCTCGCAAAGCCAAGCGCATCCTCGCCGCCTTCGAGCTTGGCCAGCATTTCCTCGAACATGCGTACAGTCGGGTTGAGACCGCGCGTATAGATCGGCCGCACCTTCTCGCCGCGATAACAGGAGATCATTTCGTCGTAGCTGGAAAAGGTGAAAAGCGATGTCTGGAAAATCGGCGGCACCACGGCCTCGGCGAAATTGCCGTCGTCATGGGCCGTAATCAGAGAAGCAAGTTCGAACGGCTCTAGCCCGTCAGTCATTTGGACATTTCCTTGATGTCTTCCTCGACAACGTCGAGAATTTTCAGTGTTTCGGCGCGTGCTGCCTCGGGATCCTGGGCGACGATCGCGTTGAACAGCGTGCGGTGAAACGGGAAGGACCGGCGGGCGAAATCTTGCCGGTCAAAAGGGTGTGTCCAGAAGCGCTCGAAGGTTCCGCGCATCTGTTCGAGAAGCTGCTTGAACAGCGGATTATGGCTGGCGTCGTAGACGGCCAGATGAAAGGCAAGATCCTCCGGGCCGGAGGTGCCCTTTGCGATATGGACACGCTCCATCTCGTTGAGTTTTTCCTCGATGATGGCGATATCCGCGGTCGAGCGCTTCCTGGCGGCGACCATTCCGGCCTCGCATTCAATGCCGCGGCGAACCTCAAGAGTCTGCAGCAGCACGTCACGCAGATGGGTGGTGTCGAGCGACAAGGGCATATGGATGGTCGACTTGGAAACCGGCTTCAGCAGATAAGTGCCGCTGCCCTTACGGGTCTCCATCACGCCCAGAGCTTGGAAATGCGTGAGCACCTCCCGGATCGTCGAGCGGCCCACCGAGAGGGCGGCCATCAATTCACGCTCGGTCGGTAGCCGTTGACCCGCCTGCAGTTCCGACGCCTCGATGAAATCGGACAGCGCGTCGATCACTTGCCGTGTCCGGTCGATCGAGGGGAGTGGGGTGAGCATTGCCTTGGTCATCATGACGACTAAATTGGTCTGACATCTGCTATCAGGTCAATCTCTTTTCCTGTCCGTCACCCTATTTTTTTAGGGGTGCTTCCATCAACACTGTGGCGTCGGCTCTCTTCAAGAGCGGGAAAAGCCCTGATAGAAGGAGCCCGATTGAGTCCCGGATTGGAAAAGAATGACTGCGCGAGATCGATATTCACGGAAGCTGGAATGCTCGAAGTGCGGCCATGCCGGCTTCGCGGAAGTTTCCGAAAGCGACGATCGCACTGGACCCAGCCGGGATTTCAGGATCGACGAAATGCCGCGTGGCTTTTCCACGGAGCGGCCATCGGCCGATCCGCGCAAACACATGGTTCGTTGCAGCTGCGGGACCGTCTTCCGCTTCGAGCAGAATACCGTCTACGCGCCCGGCGGCGAACCCCGGCGATAAGGCAGGGAACGAGCCGCGTCTCGGCCAGCATAATCTTCATAAAAGAAAAAAGGCCCCGCGGAAGCGAGGCCAAGCTTATGCCGCTCCGGGGAAATCGGAAGCAGCGCGGCGTGATGTAGCGCTGCTGTCCCGTGGCGACTAGGTCATATTACGTCATATCGGTACGGCTGGCAGAAAAAAGCGCCGAGGAGCCAACTTTTCCAAATCGACACGTTTCTTCGCAGACGCAATCGTCTCAAGCAGGCAAAGAAAGCCGAGCGTATCGCCTTTTCCGACAAGGTTTGAATGTGGCGATAAGTATCACTCCTCCCTTATAAAGAGCATTCATGTTCAGCTAGCGTTCATTTAGCGGAAGGCAAATAGGTAATGGCCGCAACGCCTTGCGGCTGGTTGAGGCTCGACTACTGATAAGCTCACGAGGCCGGTGGTCGGGCCTCTCACGTTCCAAAAGAACATGGATGCTCGCATGCGGCTGTTTCAAGCTTTGATTGACTGGGTACTAGGGCGACGCCGGGAGCGGTTGGATCACGAGGCGATTCAATATTCCGCCGACGACCCATGGGTAATCCAGCAGATCGAGGAATTCGAGCGGGAGCTGAAGAAGTAAAGCGCCGTCTGCCGATCACCCTTGGTGTCGAAAAGCCGATTCGCTTCCCAGGCTGAGGACAGGCTATTATGAAGCCTGGGCCATTCCGATGGCGAAAAACCTTACCGAGGACGCGGAATGCTAACACGCCGTTCGATGCTGGCCGCCATGATGAGTGCCGCAGCATTCTCCCGCAATGTGCAGGCTGCTCCCGTTGCCGCCTCGCTTCCGCTTTGGCCGGCAAAGCCGCCCGGCGGTGGCGGCCCATCCGATCCGATGACGATCAATGCCTGGGGTGCGATCACCAACATCGCGATACCGTCGATCACCGTCTATACCCCGGCACATCCCAACGGCGATGCCGTGCTCGTTGCGGCGGGTGGCGGTTACAAGCGGATTGAAGAAGGCCAGGAAGCGCTTCCGGCGGCCTCCTGGCTGAACGATCACGGTATAACGGCTTTCGTCTTGCGTTACAGGCTTCCGGGGGAGGGATGGACCAATGGCCCGCTCGCCCCGCTGCAGGATGCCCAGCGCGCCATCCGCCTCATTCGGGCCAATGCAAAGAGTTTCCGCATCGATCCGAAACGGCTGGGTGTGCTCGGTTTCTCGGCGGGTGGCCACCTGCTGGGTCTTGCCTCGGCACGCTCGGCTTTTGCCTCCTATCCCGCCACCGACAAGATCGATGCGCTTTCGGCGGATCCGGATTTCGCGGCATTGATCTATCCGGTGATCACGCTGGAGCCGCCTTACGATCACACCTCGACCCGGCGTATCTTTGTCGGCGAACATCCAAGCCCTGAGATGAGTGCCACATGGTCGGTCCAGACGTATGTTGGCAGTGATTGCCCGCCGATGTTTCTCGTTCAGGCGGAGAATGATCCGGTTTCCAATCCGGCCAACACGCTGATCATGCAAGCCGCCTGCGAACGGGCCGGCGTTCCTGTCGAGCTCCATCGCCTCGTAAGCGGTGGGCACGGGTTCGCCATGGGCAAGAAAGGCATGCCTTCCGGCGAATGGCCCGACTTCTTTGCGACCTGGCTGCACAAGACTGTCCGAACCTAGTGTGCCAATGACTACTCTTCAGCCCAACGGATGAAGCAGCCGCGCTCGTGGGCGGCTGAATGTCTGGCGGCCGCCTTTCCATCCAGCGATCGGGGCGCGGACTTCACGTATGGCGGAAAGAGGATCGGTGGCGTCGAGTATGACGATATCCGCCGGCGCTCCCGGCTGGAGAGTATAGTCGCGCCGCATGAGCCGGGCGGCGTTGCCGGTCACCATGTCAAATGCAGTGGCGATATCTTCGTCGCGTGAAAGCTGCGCTGCATTGGCAAAGAGATTGGCGATACGGCCGAGCGAGGCGTCGCCGTAAGGCGTGAAGGGATTGAGCACGTTGTTGGTCGCGGCCGTGACCGTGACGCCATGCGTGGCGAGGAGGAGTGCAGGGGCTATCCCGCGCGGCACGAGATGATCCCGGTCGCGACCGAGCAGGAACATGTCGGTCGCGGGGAGAACCGTGACGGCGATGCCGGCATCGGCGAGCCGTATGGCGACCTCGGCAACCTCCTGCTTCGGCATGGCGGAAAGCTTGGTGGCGTGCCCTATGGATACGCGCCCACCATAGCCATGCCGCTGCGTCTCGGCGATGACGGCCGGAATGGCCGAGTTCGCTGGATTGAGATCGAAATCGAGATGGAAATCAACATCGACGCCGTGGCGCTCGGCAAGATCGAAAATCGCCCGGATATGCGCCTGCGGGTCGGGATCGGTATAGGGGCAGCCCCCGATCAGGTCGGCGCCATCGCCAAGCGCTTTGTCCAGCATCGAGGCCGTCTCAGGCTCGTTGGTCAGCCCCTCCTGAGCGAAAGCGCAGATCTGGATGTCGATTGCCCAGCGATAATCATGCCTGATCTGCCGGATGGCTTCGAATGACCGAAAACCAGCGCGCGGATCGACTTCCACGAAGGTCCGCATCGCTGTCGTGCCGTTGATGATGGCATTCTCTACGACGTGCGCGGCGCGCGCATAGACATCTTCAACCGTGAAGGTGGATTTGGCCTTCGCTGTTTCGCGCACCGCCTCTTCCAGCGTACCCTCGCAGATCAGGCAGCGGTCGAGAATACAGGCCTTGTCGAGGTGGATATGGCTGTCGATGAAGCCACCGAATGCAAAGCAACCGCACATATCCTGGCGTGGCGCGTCGGAAACGAGACCGGTTTCGAGTGCGGCGATCCTGCCATCCTTGATGCCGATGTCGAGCGGCTGATCGCGGCCGGCGATACGCACGTTCGAAATCACCAGATCAAGCATTACGACACCTTTTCAATGAAATAATAGAAAGCTTGAATGCCAGATCTTAAGCATGTCACGCCCGAATGACGGCTCCGTTCCTGGCGACGAGCCGACCAGCCTTGTAGACCGAACGCTCCTTCGGAATGGCAACGACGGCTTCGGGCACATGCTCCGCTTTCAGCGTCACAAAATCCGCCTTCGCGCCGATTTTCAACCCGTAACCCTCGAGACGCAATGCCTTGGCTCCGCTGTCGGTGACGATGTCGAAGGCGGCCTTCAATTCGTCGTCGGTATAGAAGCCCGAGCGATAGCCGATCATCATCGCGCGGCCAAGCATATCGCCATCGCCATAGGGCCACCAGGAATCGCGGATATTGTCGCTGCCACTGAAGACCGTGACGCCCGACGCCCGTAGCAGCGCTACCGGCGGAAAGGCGTGGTGGCCGGGTGCGTTGGTCATGATGGATACATCGCTGGCCGCGATCGTCTCGGCGGCGCGCTTGGCGGCATCACCTCCGAGATCGCCGAGCCCATAGGCATGGCTGATGGCGACATGTCCCTGCATGGAAAGGGCGCGCGTGCGAGCGCAAATCTGCTCTATGGTGAAGAGCCCGAGCGTGCCGCCGTCATGAAGATGGATATCGACATCGACGCCATGCTTTTCGGCGACGCCGAAGACGACGTCTAGATGTCCCTCCAGATCGCGGTCGAAGCTCGCAGGATCCAGGCCGCCAACGAGATCGGCGCCCATCGAAATGGCTTCGTCCATCAATTGCGGCGTGCCCGGGCTCTTCAGGATGCCGCTCTGGGGGAAAGCGACGAGCTGGATATCGATATGGTCGCGGTATTCCTCGCGGACGGCAAGAACGGTCTCCAGAGATTTCAGCCCGACCGATCCGTCGACCATGACATGGCTGCGCATCTGCGTACTACCATTGGCGATGCAGAGATCCAGCTGATTGCGGGCACGTACGTCCATGGGGGCGGCCTGCGCCATGTTCTGCGCCTGGAACGCGACGCGCTCATGCACGTCGAAGCCGTTGGTGCACGGCTTATGCGGTATCCACGCGTCGCCGAAGAAACTGGTGTCGAGATGGATATGACCTTCAACGAAGCCGGGAACCACGAGCGCGCCGCCGAGATCGACGCTCTCGGCAAGCGGGGCTTCAGCGCTTGACGGCTCGATCGAAATGATGCGGCCGCCGGATACGCCGATATCCTTGAGGGAGCCATCGGCAAGCTTTGCGCGGGTGAAAAGGATTTCGATCGGGCTCAAATCTATCTCCGTTGGATGTAATGAGGAGGAAGCCCCGAGACCTATGCCTATAGGTCGGTCTATTGCTCGAAGGCTTCCCTCAGGCCGACGCTCTTGCGCTCGCGCAGATCGAGATCGGCTTCGATATGGGAAATATGGTGAAGCATGAGATGGCAGGCCGTCTCGATGTCCTTGCGCTCGATGGCGGCGATGATGTCGCCGTGCTCCGAATGACCACAGCTCGATACGCTCGACTGGCCATAAAGCGCGATCACCAGGGATGAGCGGGCGACAAGCTCTTCCATGAAGCGCTGCATGATCAGGTTGCCGGAGATCGAGGCGAGCACGAGATGGAAATCGCCGGAGGCCTTGATCTCGGCGCGGCGCGCGGACTGACCGCGTTCCGCCATCAGCCGGCCCTCTTCGAGTAGAAGCTGCTTCAGGTGCTGAACCTGCGAGGGCGTAATCCGTTCAGCCGCTTCCTTGAGAATGCCCGGCTCCACCAGACGGCGGGCGGCGAAGATCTGCCGGGCCTCCTCGGGCGAGGGATAGGCAACGAAGGCACCACGGTTCTTCTCGACGCTGACAAGCCCTTCATAGGACAGCGCCTGCAGGGCGGCGCGCGCCAGCGTGCGACTGACATTGAACAGATTGCCGACGTCGCTCTCGGAGAGTTTCGTGCCTGGCGAAAGCCTACGCTCGACGATCGCCTCGCGAATGGCGTCGCGGATCTGCTGGGCGCCGGTTTCTGTGGAGTCGCTGGTCGTCTGGAGCGCGTCGGCTGTGGAGTTCATGAGAGCGGATACCTGATAATCGACGGAATGATATCCGCGTTCGCCGCAAAAGTTAAACGGAATTTGTCACAAAAGGAAAGCATAATTGTATACGATCTAGTGCACATATTGCAGACGAAAGCCTATTTCATGTGCAAACACCTGTTTTTCTTATATAAGACATTCCGTTGCCACCACGCCGAAAGACCATGTTTCACAAATGGTTAGCGTCACGCGGCAAAGTTGGCACGCCAGATGCATTGTCCTTCCCAAACAAAAGGAGATACGATGTCGAAAGCGGCAGAGATCGATATAGCGTCCGTTTCGAAGGTCTATGGCACGACGACCGCCGTCCACGCCATCAGCCTGAAGATACCGGCTGGCTCCTATTGCTGCTTTCTCGGCCCCTCCGGCTGCGGCAAGACTTCTACACTTCGCATGATCGCGGGTCACGAAAGCATCTCGTCCGGTGATATCCGGCTCGGGAATGTCGTCGTCACCGACTTTCCGCCAGCCAAGCGCGGTACGGCGATGATGTTCCAGTCCTATGCGCTGTTTCCGCATCTCGACCTTATCGACAACGTCGCCTTCAGCCTGAAGATGAAGGGCGTGGACAAGGAGGAGCGTCGGGCAAAGGCGCTCGATATGCTGAAGCTGATGCAGATGGAGGCCTATGCCACCCGGCGTCCGGCACAGCTTTCCGGCGGGCAGCAGCAGCGTGTGGCTCTCGCCCGTGCGCTGATCACCGATCCCGAGGCGCTGTTGCTCGACGAGCCGCTGTCGGCGCTCGATCCTTTCCTAAAGATCCGCATGCGCGCCGAGTTGAAGAAGCTGCAGAAAACGCTCGGCATCACCTTCGTGCATGTCACGCACAGCCAGGAAGAGGCAATGGCGCTCGCCGACATCATGGTGATCATGAACGACGGCAAGATCGAGCAGGCGGCGGCACCGCGCGAAGTCTTCGAACGTCCCGCGACCGCCTTCGTCGCCCGCTTCATGGGTGATCATAACGTGCTCTCGGGCCGGGTGACGTCCAGCGAGGACGGTGTGCTGACATTGACCGCGCCGGAAGGCCAGAGCTTTTCCGTGCGCGGCGCGGGCAGGGACGTGGGCGAGGCCATCGATATCGGCATCCGCACCGACCGCGTGCGCCTGGCGGCAACCGCGGACAAGGGCGTCGGCTTCAACGGCGTCATTTCGAATGTCGAATATCGCGGCGCCTCGGTGAAGATCACCGTTATCGGCGCGGGCAGCGACGACTTCACCGTCATCGCAAGTGACGGCGATTATTTCTCCAAACCCGTATCGGTCGGCGATGCGGTGTCTTTGAGTTGGGCCCTGGAGGACGCGGTCCTCCTCGGTCACGTTTCCGCATGAATCCTAAGCATCACAAAAAGGGGAACTGACATGACGACTGAGAAGAAGACAACCAAGGCAGCAAAGGGCATCTCCCGCCGCTCGCTGCTGAAGACCGGCGCTGCCGCCGCTGGCGCTATCGCCGGCTCCGGCCTGATCACCGGCTTTCCGACCGTTTGGGCGCAGACGAAGATCACGCTCCGCCAGTTCGGCACCGGCGTTTCCAACATCAATGCGATCGCCGAGAAGTGCAAGGCCGACCTCGGCATCACGCTCGAGATGACGGCGACCGATTCCGACGCCGCCGCCCAGCGCGCCGTCACCCAGCCGAACAGCTACGACATCGCCGACATCGAATACTGGATCGCCAAGAAGGTGTTCCCGGCCGGCGTCCTGCAGCCGATGGACGTCAAGAAGCTCAAGTACTACGACAAGATCGTGCCGCTGTTCATCAACGGCAAGCTGAAGCCGGATAGCGTCATCGCTCAGGGCACGGCCCCGCATACGGTCGGCTTCGTCGAAGCCCAGGGTTCGAAGAAGTTCGCCAAGGAGCCGACGCAGTGGATGACGATGGTTCCGACCATCTACAACGCCGATACGCTCGGTATTCGTCCCGACCTCACCGGTCGCCCGATCACCAGCTGGGCCGACATTCTCGATCCGGCCTTCAAGGGCAAGACCGCGATCCTCAACATCCCGTCGATCGGCATTATGGATGCCGCGATGATCATGGAAGCCGCCGGCAAGATCAAATATGCCAACAAAGGCAACATGACGAAGGCGGAAATCGACAAGACGATCGATTTCCTGATCAAGACCAAGGGCGAGGGCCAGTTCCGCGCCTTCTGGAAGTCCTTCGACGAAAGCGTCAACCTGATGGCGTCGGGCGAAGTCGTCATCCAGTCGATGTGGTCGCCGGCCGTTGCCGCCGTCCGCTCGAAGGGCATCGCCTGCACCTTCCAGCCGCTGAAGGAGGGCTATCGCGCCTGGGGCGGTGGTCTCGGCCTCGCCGCGCACCTCAAGGGCGCAGAGCTCGACGCTGCCTATGAATACATCAACTGGTACACCTCCGGCTGGGTCGGCGGTTATCTCAACCGCCAGGGCTACTATTCCGCCTGCATGGAAACCGCCAAGGGCTTCATGTCGGCCGACGAATGGGGCTACTGGATCGAAGGCAAGCCGGCGCAGGGCGATATCCTGTCTCCGGAAGGCAAGGTCATGGAGAAGGCTGGCGCCGTTCGTGACGGCGGCTCCTTCGAAGCCCGCATGGGCGCCGTTGCTTGCTGGAACTCGGTGATGGACGAAGACCGCTACATGGTCCGCCGCTGGAACGAGTTCATCGCTGCCTAATCGGTATCGCCTCTACCCATCAAATCCTCTCCCTGCACAGGCGGGGGGAGGAAGCCACCAACGGAGAAACCGGACCATGGCGACGATCGCTTCATCAGAAACGGACCAGGCAACAGTAAAACCAGGGCGCAGCTTTCGCGTGCCCCTGGGGCTCGTTTCCTATCTCCAGGCGGCGCCGCTGTTTCTGATCCTCGGCTTCTTCTTCCTGCTGCCGATCGCGATGATCGGTGTCGTCAGTTTCTGGGACTATGACTTCGCCAGCCTTTATCCCGCCTTTCTGACCACGAACTATACCGATACGCTGGGTTCATGGGTTACCTGGAAAACCTATCTCAACACATTGAAATTTACGGTCATTGTCTGGTCGCTGACATTGTTCATCGGCTTCTGGGTCGCCTATTTCCTTGCCTTTCATATCCGCCGCACGTCGACGCAGATGATCCTCTTTCTCGTCTGCACCGTGCCATTCATGACGTCGAACATCATCCGCATGATCTCCTGGATCCCGGTGCTCGGACGCAACGGGCTCGTCAATTCGACGCTCATTGAAATGGGTCTCATTCCAAAGCCGATCGAGTGGCTGCTCTATTCCGATTTCGCCGTCGTTCTGGCGATGGTGCATCTCTATACGCTGTTCATGGTGACGCCGATCTTCAACACGCTGATGCGTATCGACCGCTCGCTGTTCGAAGCGGCGCGCGATGCCGGCGCCAACGGCTGGCAGATTCTCTGGAACGTGGTGATCCCACTTGCCAAGCCCGGCATCGCGATCGGCTCGATCTTCGTCGTCACCCTGGTCATGGCGGATTTCTCCACCGTGCAGGTCATGTCCGGCGGACAGAGCGCCTCCATCGCGCTGATGATGAAGAACCAGATGTCGCTGCTGCAATATCCGGCCGCTGCCGCCAATGCCGTCGTGCTCCTGATCGTCGTCCTCATGATGGTCGCGGCCATCCTGCGCGTCGTCGATATCCGCAAGGAGCTTTGAGATGAACCACGAAAAACGCACCTTCGAATTCTACGTCCTGGCGATCTTCTTCATTGTCTTCGTGCTGTTTCTCTATGGCCCGCTTTCGGCGATCGTCATCCTTTCCTTCCAGGGGCCTGACGGCGGCCTGACCTTCCCGTTGAATGGCGTCTCCTTGCATTGGTTCGCCAACCTGTTCGAGAAACAGGCGGTTGGTGACTTCGGCGCTTCGTTCCAGCGGTCTTTCATTCTCGGCCTGATGGTCATGGTCGTCACCGTCGTCGTCTCGCTGCTGGCGGGGCTGGCCTTCCGCCGCCGTTTCCGCGGATCGTCGCTGCTGTTTTACGCGACCGTCGCCAGTCTCGTGGTGCCGTCCATCATCATTTCCCTCGGCATCGGCGTTGTTTTCCAGCAAGGCGGCCTGCCTCCAGCCTGGTATTCGTCTGCATTCGGCGCACATCTGACCTGGACGCTGCCCTTCGGCGTGCTGATCATGTTTGCCGTCTTCAACCGTTTCTCGCCGGCTTATGAGGAGGCCGCGCGCGATCTGGGTGCCAGCTCGTGGCAGACCTTTCGCCACGTCGTGCTGCCGATGATCGCGCCGAGCCTGATCGGCGTAGGTCTGTTCGGCTTCACACTGTCTTATGACGAGTTCGCACGCACCCTGATGACGTCGGGCACCTACAACACGCTTCCCCTGGAAATCTATGGGATGACCACGAACGTCACCACGCCGGTGCTCTATGCGCTGGGAACGGTGACGACACTCTTCTCTTTCACCATCATTCTCGTCGCGCTCGGTATCATGACCATGCTTGGTCGCCGGCAGGCCAAGAAAAGCTGAGAACATGCGCTTATTGCTGATCAATCCAAACACCACCACGTCGATGACGGAAAAGGCGGCGGTCGCCGCGCGCGCGGTCGCGGCCATCGGCACGGAGATCATCGCCGGGACTTCGCGGATGGGACCGCCTTCCATCGAGGGATATTACGACGGCGCTCTTGCCGTCCCTGGTTTGCTCAGCGAGCTCAAGGAACAACGCACGGCGGGTTACGACGCAGCGATCATTTCCTGTTTCGACGATACCGGTCTTGAGGCGGCGCGTGCCTTTTCGGATGTGCCGGTCCTCGGGCTCTGCGAATCTGCCGTCGTGACGGCCGGTTTCCTAGCGCAGCGCTTCACGATCGTCACGACGCTGGAGCGCTCCCGCGTGCTGATCGAAAATCTTGTGCGACACTATGGCATGGGCGAACGGGCAAAGGTCAGGGCCTCCGACATCGCCGTGCTGGAACTTGAGGATGGTGCCCCAGAGGCAATCGGCAAATTGCGGGCCGAGATCGAACGCGCGCTGGACGAAGATGGGGCGGAGGCGATCGTGCTCGGCTGTGCCGGCATGGCCGACCTTACCCGCGAGCTGCAGGAGATCTACGGCGTACCCGTCATCGACGGCGTCGCGGCGGCGGTCAAGCAGGCGGAGGCGCTGGTCTCGCTGGGCCTTACCACCAGCAAACGCAGCTCCTATGCCGCGCCGCTTTCCAAGTCCTTTACCGGTGCGATGAGCGATTTCTCGCCGGTTTGAGAGGGCTGCATCAGGGCAGCCCTTCACTCCTGTCGGCGCACCACACCGACCCTCGCGAGCACCTCGCTGGGGATCGCGTAACGTTGGATAAGATCGCGGCCATTTTTCAGCCCGCAGATTTCGCGCTGGATGAAAAAGGCCCAGACAGCATCGGCGGCCTTGTTCACGAGGTTTTCTCGCTCGTCGGCGCTGTGACGTTCCGGGCTCCACGCCTGCAATTCCGCCAGAGCGGTTTCCACCTTCAAGCCGTGACGTCCAAGAGAACCGGCGCGCTCGGCCATCAGTTCATATTCGAGAACGTTGAAACCGCTATCGGTTGAATGAAACTGCCGGAGAGATTGCGGTGGGCGAACGCTCATCGGATTTATCCTCAGCCTTAACGGGCCGGCGAACCAACGATCTGAAAATATCCCCAGGCAGTGGCAAACACTGCAAGCACGACAATGACAACAAGCAGTTTGCGCAGCCCGGGACGTGGTGCCTTGGGCGGCGGTTTCGGCTTTCGAAACTTGATGACGTTGTCGTTCATGTGCCCTCGGCTACCGAATATCTTCCACCGCCTAGTTCACCTGAATCCCGCCGCGGATCAAGAGCGTTTCCCGGCAATCCAGCACGGATCGAACATGCCGTCGCCTGGCGACTTCTGTCCAAGACGCTCAAGCCCGGCGTGCATGCGTGCTTTGCAACTTATTTCCTCACTTGGCCGCGCGAAGAGAACGTCGTTTCTTATAATATATTCAGTCTACGTATTTTATAGACTATTGAAGCGGTGCTGCGGCACCGATGCGATAATCGGATGACCCCACATGTCCTATCTCTTGAGCCTTCTCGACAAAAGTCCCATCGAAGCCGGTAAGAATGCCACGGATGCATTGCGGGCAACCGCCAAGCTGGCCATCCGTGCCGAGGAGCTTGGCTATCACCGCTTCTGGGTGGCCGAGCACCACAATATGGCGAACCTGGCGAGTTCCGCGCCCGAGGCACTGATCGCCTATCTGCTCGCCAAGACATCGAAAATCCGCGTCGGCTCCGGCGGCGTGATGCTGCAACACTACAGCGCCTACAAGGTAGCGGAGACCTTCAATCTCCTGTCTTCGCTGGCGCCCGGTCGCGTCGATCTCGGCGTCGGCAAGGCGCCGGGCGGCTTTCCGCTGTCCACACGGGCATTGCAGATAGCGGTCGATCCTGAGCGCAAACCGAGCTTTGCCGACCAGCTTGCTGACATCAACACCTATCTTTCGACCGAACCCCAGGCGGATGCGGCCATCGCCACGCCGCTCCCCTCGATCGCGCCCGATCGCTTTCTGCTGGGCGCTTCCGTCGATAGCGCTGTACTGGCGGCGGAGAAGGGCTGGGAGCTGGTCTTCGCCGGTCATCTGAACGGCGATCCAGAGAACCTGCGCAAGACCTTCGAGGCCTATGAGAAGGCAAGCGGTGGCAAGAGCCCAATCCTGGCGCTAGCAGCCTTCGCCGCCGAGAGCGAGGAACAGGCGCGCGAGCGCGTTGGCGATCTGCGCATCGTCAAGCTTTTCCTGCCGAACGGCCAGACCGTCAATGTCGGCAATGAGGAGCAAGCGGCGGAATTCGCCCGCCAGGCTGGCGTCAGCGACTACCGGACCGAGGAGAAGGTGCCGAGCGTGCTGCACGGCACGGCGCTACAGATCCGCAAGGAGCTTGACGAGCTGCACCGCCGCTACGGCGTCAAGGAATTCATTCTCGATACGCCGGCGCTGCCGGCGGCCGAGCGCCTCGCCTCCATCGAGCTGCTCGCCAAGGAACGGCTATCGCTCGCCGCCTGATATTCGCTTTGGAAAAGGACTGATCCCATGGCTCAGAAACACGTCACATTCGGCATCATGCTGCAAGGCCCCGGCGGCCACATGAACGCCTGGAAACATCCGAGCGGCCCGGCCGACGCCAGCGTCAATTTCGACTTTTTCGTCGATACGGCGCGCAAGGCGGAGAAGGCGGGCATTGCTTTCGCCTTCGTCGCCGACGGACTCTATATCAACGAGCAGTCGATCCCGCATTTCCTCAATCGCTTCGAACCGATCACGATCCTGTCGGCGCTTGCCGCCTCGACCTCGAAGATCGGGCTGGTCGGCACGCTTTCGACCTCCTACAGCGATCCCTTCACCGTCGCCCGGCAATTCGCCTCGATCGACCTGATCAGCGGCGGCAGGGCCGGCTGGAATGCGGTGACGTCACCGCTCGAAGGCTCCGGCCGCAACTATAGCCGCGAACATCCCGAACACGAACTGCGTTACGAGATCGCGGAGGAATATATCGACGCGATCAAGGGGCTCTGGGACTCCTGGGATGATGATGCTTTCGTGCGCGACCGTGAGACCGGCGTCTATGCCGACAAGACCAAGATGCATCGCCTCAACCACAAAGGTCGGTTCTTCCGTATCGAGGGGCCGTTGAATATCGGCCGCTCCAAGCAGGGTCAGCCGGTCGTCTTCCAGGCGGGAGCCTCGGATTCGGGCATCCGGCTTGCCGGTAAGCATGCCGACGCCGTTTTCACCAACGGCGGGCCGATCGAGGACGCACAGGTCTTCTATCGCCAGCTCAAAGACAGCGTGATCGCTCAGGGTCGCAGTGCCGCGGAAGTCGGCATCTATCCGGGGATCGGCCCTATCGTCGGCGCGACGAAGGAAGAGGCCGAAGCGAAGTATCAGGCGATCCGCAACCTCGTCACCATCGAGGAGGCGCTGCTCTATCTCGGCCGCTTCTTCGATCACCACGATTTCAGCGCCTATCCGCTGGACGAACCATTCCCGGATCTTGGCGATATCGGTCGCAATAATTTTCGCGCCACCACCGACCGCATCAAGAAGACCGCGCGCGAGAAGGGGCTGACGCTGCGCCAGGTCGCGCTCGATTCCGCAACGCCGCGCACCGCCTTCATTGGCACGGCGGAGCATATCGCCGATGAGATCATACGTTGGGTGGATCAGGATGCGGCCGATGGCTTTATCCTCGGCTTCCCGGTGATCGCCGAAGGCTTTGACGACTTCGCCAAGCATGTCCTGCCGATCCTCACCGAACGCGGCTATTTCGATCCGGTGCTGAAGGGCTCGACACTGCGCGACCATCTCGGGCTGCCCTATCGCGAGAGCCGCTATGCGGGCGCGAAGGACGAAGCCGAACAGGGAAGGGCGATCCGCGCCTGATGCGCGGGCGAGCAAGCCATGAACGTCATTTCCCAGCACCATCGACCGGCGGACGACATCGAAAAGGGGATCGCCTCCTTCATCGATGAAATCATCGAGCTTCGCCATGATCTGCACCGCTATCCGGAGCTCGCCTTCCAGGAACTGCGGACCAGCAAGATCGTCGCCTCTCTCCTTTCCTCCTGGGGTTACGAGGTGACGACAGGTGTCGGCGGCACCGGCGTCATCGCTACCCTTCGGGGCGGCGACGGCGAAAGACGCATCGGCATCCGTGCGGATATGGACGCCTTGCCGATCGAGGAGGCGACGGATCTTCCTTATGCCAGCGACAATCCCGGCGTCATGCATGCCTGCGGCCATGACGGGCATACGTCGATCCTGCTGGCCGCGGCACGCTATCTTGCTGAAACCCGCCGCTTCTCCGGCGTACTCACCCTGATCTTCCAGCCGGCTGAAGAGATCGGCGCCGGCGCGCGCAAGATGATCGCCGACGGGCTTTTCGAGCGCTTTCCCGTCGATGCCGTCTTCGGCCTGCACAATTGGCCGGGCGTGCCGACAGGTCAGTTCGGTTTCGTCGCCGGCCCGGCCATGGCTTCGGTCGACCAGGCTGTGATCCGCATCGTTGGCAAGGGTGGCCATGGAGCCGAGCCACACAAATCGGTCGATCCGATCCTGGCGTCGGCTTCCTTCATCACAGCGCTACAAAGCATCGTATCGCGCAATGTGGACCCCCAGGACATGGCGGTCGCCACCGTCGGTTCGATCCATGCTGGCTCTGCCTCGAACGTGATCCCGGAGAGCGTTGAGCTGAAGCTGACCATGCGCGCCTTCAGTGAGACGGTCCGCCAGCAATTGCAGGAGCGTATTCCGGCACTTGCCCGCGCCCAGGCTGAAAGCTTCGGTGCGCAGGCGGATGTGAACTACCGTCTTGGCTTTCCGGCCCTCATCAACCACCGCGAAGAGACGGACTTTGCTCGCTCAGTCGCTTTGGAGGCCTTCGGTGAAGGGCTAGTCGCGAAGGACTTCCGGCCGCGCACGGCAAGCGAGGATTTCGCCTTCATGCTGCTGGAGCAACCGGGCAGCTACCTCTTCGTCGGCAACGGCGACAGCGCCCCTCTCCACAGCGCCCATTACAATTTCGACGACACGATCATAGCGCCCGCCGCCCGCTACTGGGTGCGGCTGGTCGAGACCTTTCTTTCCTAGTGACCACAACAGGACGGCTGATGAGATGAGTGACAGCTTTCTCTACACGACCCCTCTCGACCCACGCGCCAAGCCGCTGATCGATGAGCTGATCCATGAATATGACAGCCGCTACGGCACCTATTTCAGTGCCGAGGGTGCGGCGGCGGAACTCAATCGTTATCCGCCGGAGTATTTTGCACCGCCGGATGGCAACTTCCTGCTCCTGATCCGCGATGGCGAAACCATCGGCGGCGGCGCCTTCAAGCGCTACGACGAGCGCACGGCCGAGTTCAAGCGCATCTGGACCCGCCACGATCTGCGCCGGCAGGGACTGGCGCGCAAGGTCCTGGTCGAGCTGGAATCACAGGCGGCCCGCCAGGGCTATTCCCGCATCTATCTCACCACCGGCTTTCGCCAGCCGGAGGCTGTCGGTCTCTATCTCGGCTACGGCTACACCGCCCTGTTCGACCAGACCGTCGATCCGGAAATCCACAAGACGCTGCCCTTCGAGAAGAATGTCAGCCATCTGGCCGAACCGGAACTGCGGGTGGCCGGCGGCAACAGGTGAAAACGGCAACAGACCGATAATCCATAAAAGGGAAATATCATGGCACTGACGACAGATTTCGCCGGGATCGATCCCGGCAGCAGGATCGCCGATCAAAAGCAGGATCATTCTCGCTACCGGATCGTGCCGGCGCGTCATCCCGCCCGGCTGGCGGGCACCGTTTTCGCAGCTGTCGTCATTCTCGCCGTGCTCTATTCCACCTTCACCAATCCGCGCTGGGGTTGGGGTGTGTTTGCCGAATGGTTCTTCGCCGAGCCCGTTCTCGTCGGCCTCGGCAGAACACTGCTTTTGACGGTACTGGCCGCCATCTCCGGCTCGATCCTCGGCACGGCGCTGGCGCTAGCCCGTGTTTCGAAATCGCCGCTGCTATCAGGCCTCTCCTGGGGCTATATCTGGCTGTTGCGCTCGATCCCGATGATCGTGCTGCTGCTGGTACTGAACAATCTCGGCTACCTCTACGAGACCATCAAGATCGGCATCCCCTTCACCGACACGGTCTTCATCGATTATCCGACGGTGCAGCTGCTGACGCCATTTGCCGCCGCCTTCCTGGGCCTGACGCTCAACCAGTCGGCCTTTTTCGCCGAGATCGTGCGCGGCGGTATTCTTTCCGTCGATCAGGGACAATTGGAGGCGGCGTCCGCCCTTGGTCTGTCCCGCCACCGCCAGGCCTTCCGCATCGTCCTGCCGCAGGCCATGCGCTCGATCCTGCCGACCGGCTTTAACGAGATCATCGGATTGGCGAAGAGCACGTCCATGGTCTACGTGCTCGCGCTGCCGGAACTGTTCTACACCGTCCAGGTCATCTATCGCCGTAACCTCGAAGTCATCCCGCTGCTGATGGTCGCGACCGTCTGGTATCTGATCATCATGACGGTGCTGTCGATCGCCCAGCACTATATCGAGCGCTATTTCTCCAAGGGTGCGCTGCGCAATCCGACGCCGCTCCCGTTCCAGACCTTCTTCACCAGCTTTCGGCGCCCACTGCCGGTACTTGAGCCGAAGACAGATGCTGTACGCAAAACCGGCTTCAGCGATGTCGCGAGCCTCAGGGCAGCCGGCGGCGCGGTGCGTATTCATGGCATTTCGAAGAGCTTCGGCGCGCTGAAGGTGCTCGACAATGTCGAACTCAATCTTCCGCCCGGCAGTGTGACCGCCATTCTCGGGCCTTCCGGCTCCGGCAAGTCGACGCTGCTGCGCGCCATCAATCATCTGGAACGAGTGGACAGCGGCTTCATTTCCATCGATGGCAATTTTGTCGGCTATCGGCAGAAGGGCGACACGCTCTATGAGCTGAAGGAGAAGGACATTCTCAAGAGCCGCGCCGATATCGGCATGGTCTTCCAGAGCTTCAATCTCTTTCCGCATCTGACCGTGCTCGAAAATCTCATCGAGGCGCCGATCCAGGTGCGAGGCGTAAGCCGTGAGGAGGCCATACAGCTGGCGCAGGAACTGCTTGCTCGCGTCGGCCTCAGCGACAAGATCAACGCCTATCCGCGCCAATTGTCCGGCGGCCAGCAACAGCGTGTCGCCATCGCGCGCGCGCTGGCGCTCCGCCCCAAGGTGCTGCTCTTCGACGAACCGACCTCGGCGCTCGACCCCGAACTGGTCGGCGAAGTGCTCGACGTCATCAAGGAACTCGCCCGCACCGGCACGACGCTTGTCATCGTCACCCACGAGGTCGGCTTTGCCCGCGAGGTCGCCGACACGGTGGTCTTTATCGAAGGCGGCCACATCCTCGAGGTTGGCCCACCATCCAGAATCTTCAATGACGCCGAACATCCGCGCACGCGCGAGTTCCTGGCAAAAGTTCTCTAGCGAAAACCGGCCCCACTTCGCGAAAGGAAGAAAGTATGCGCAACCACAACCCTGGAATGAAAAGAAGGTAAGCTACATGACTGTCTTCAAGAAAAGCACATCCCTGGTGGCCGGCATGATTGTCGTGGCCGTTCTCGGGCTCGGCTCTGTCTATGCGGCCGAAAAATTCAATCTCAGCCCTGACACGTCAAATCGGATTCGAGCCGAAAAAGACGAGGCCGCGATCAAGGCGATTCCGCCGGGCTTCAAATTCGTCAATCCGGGCAAGTTCACCGTGGCAATAAACCCCTGGGATCCGCCAGTCGCGACATATGCGACAGACGCCAAGACGGTGGTGGGTACTGATCCCGAAATCGCACAGCTGGTCGCGGATTCGCTCGGCCTGCAGTTGGACCTCGTATCGGTTGCCTGGGAGGATTGGCCGCTCGGCGTCTCCTCCGGCAAGTATGACGCTGTCATCAGCAATGTGACGGTCACCGAGCAACGCAAGGAAAAGTTCGATTTCTCCACCTATCGCAAGGATGTGCTCGGCTTCTACGTCAAGTCCGATAGCAAGATCACCGCGATCAAGGAGCCGAAGGACGTTGCCGGCCTGAAGGTCATCACCGGTGCCGGTACCAACCAGGAGAAGATCATCCTCGAGTGGGACCGGGAGAATGTCGCCGCCGGTCTGAAGCCGGTGGAGGTGCAGTATTACGATGACCGTGCCGCCGCCGATCTGGCGATCCAGTCCGGCCGTGCCGACGTCGAGTTCAATCCGAACGCCACGCTTGCCTATAGCGCTTCTATCAAGGGCAGCACCAAGCTGGTCGGCACGGTCAGCGGCGGTTGGCCGCTGACGGCCGAGATCGCGGTCACCACTCGCAAAGGGGCCGGCCTCGCCGATGCGGTCACCATCGCGCTCAACGACCTGATCAAGGACGGCAAATACACGGAAGTGCTGAAGCGTTGGAGCCTCACCTCCGAAGCCGTCGACAAGTCGCAGACCAATCCGCCCGGCCTGCCGAAGAGCGGCTCCTGATTGGTTCTGACGTAATTGACGGCCGGCTCCGCAAAAGCGTGAGCCGGCCTTTAACAAAGATGGAATATGGAGACGATTATGACAGGCATACCCGCCATCCGGGCATGTTCATTCGTTCTGATGATGACAGCGCTGACGTCTTTCGGTGCGGTCCGCGCCAATGATTTGACTTTTGACCTCAGCCCGGAGCAGACGGGCCGCATTCATGTCGAGCGGGACGAAAAGGCCATCGCCGCGATCCCCAAGGGTTTCAAGTTCGTCACCCCGGGCACGCTCACGGTTGCCGTCGCCCCCGGCGGGCCACCGCTTGCCACCTATGCGACGGATGCCAAGACCGTGGTCGGCGCCGATCCGGACATCGCGACCGCCATCGCCGACAGCCTCGGGCTGAAGCTGGAGCTGGTGCCGGTTGCCTGGATCGATTGGCCGCTGGGCCTCACATCGGGCAAATACGACGCGGTTATTTCCAATGTCGGCGTCACTGAGCAGCGCAAGGAGAAATTCGATTTCTCCACCTACCGCCAAGGCCTGCACGGCATCTACGTCAAATCGGACAGCAAGATCGGCCCGATCAAGGAACCGAAGGATGCGGCGGGTCTGCGCTTTATCGTCGGCGCCGGCACCAATCAGGAGCGCATCCTGCTCGAATGGAGTAAGGAGAACGTCGCCGCCGGCCTGAAGCCGCTGGAACTGCAATATTACGACGACGATGCCGCGAGCCTGCTGGCGCTGGCGTCCGGCCGCGCCGATGTGATCGTTCAGCCGCATGCACAGCTCGTCTACATCGCCGCCCGCGACAAGAACGTCAGGAGCGTCGGCACACTGAGCGCCGGCTGGCCGGATCGCTCGGATGTCGCTGTGACCACGCGCAAGGGAAGTGGCCTCGCCGACGCGCTGACCGTCGCCACCAACGATCTGATCGCCAGCGGCAACTACGGCAAGATACTCAACCAATGGCATCTGGCGGAGGAAGCCCTGCCGAAGTCGGAAACAAATCCGCCCGGCCTGCCGAAATATTGATCGCCGGAAAGCGTAAATAGGAGTGATGCCATGAGTGGCCGCAAAATCTCGATCAACCATATCGGTTTCCTGACCCCCGGCAATTATCCGGATGACGATCCGTTGTCGGGGCTGGAGCAGACACTGCAACAGCTGCGATATGGCGAGGAGTTGGGCTTCGACAGTGCCTGGGTCCGCCAGCGTCATCTGGAGCCGGGCATTTCATCGGGCAGCGCCTTTCTGGCGGCGGCGACGCAGCGCACCAGCCGGATCCAGCTGGGAACGGCGGTGATACCTATCGGCTATGAAAGTCCTTATCGGCTGGCCGAGGACCTTGCCACCGTCGATGTCCTGTCGCGCGGGCGGCTGAACATCGGCGTCAGCGCCGGCCGTCCGTTGCATGCCGACCTCATCGCGCCTTTGGTTTTCGACGGCGATTGGGAGAGCAATGATTTCTCCCATGATCGCGTCTTGCGCTTTGCCGATAATCTGCGTGGCACGCATCTCGGTGATGAGCAGACCTTCATCAAGACGCCCTTCGGCCCGATCCGGCCGCGCCTCCAACCCTATGCCCAGGGACTGATCGACCGGATCTGGTATGGCGGCGGGTCGCAACGCTCCGCCGAATGGGCCGGTCGCAACGGCTTCAACCTTTTGACCGGCAACGTCATATCGGGCGAGGAGACCGACGACTTCTTCGTTGCTCAATCGCGGTTGATCGAGACCTTTCGCACGGCCGCCGGAACTCGGCGCCGTGTCGCACTGGGGCGTGTCATCGTGCCGTTCGACGGCGCCGACACCGCCACGCGCCGCCGGTATCAGGACTATGCCTCCGGTCGCGATGCACGAACGCTGACGCCGCAAGGCGAGAAGCGGACCCTGTTTGCCCGCGATATCGTCGGCACCTCGGACCAGATTTTGGAACAGCTTTTCGCCGATCCGATCCTGCCCCAGGTCAGCGAGCTGCGGCTGGAACTGCCTTACGAATTCGAACACGAGCAATACCGCCAGATCCTCCATGACTTTGTCACGCACATCGCGCCGGAACTAGGCTGGTCTGGCACAGGCGCGGCTGCTTCCCACAAAGACGAAAAGCGCTACGCCTGAGCAACCAGGCGAAATGACCCCATACCAAGGCAGACCCCATGGCAGACAATAACGATATCTCGCCCGCTCTCGGCCCCAACACACAGCTCGTCCGCGCCGGATATGACCCGTTCGACTATCATGGCTTCATCAATCCGCCCGTCGTTCGCGCCTCTACGGTGCTTTTTCCGAATGCCGAGGCGATGGAAAAGCATGAGCAGAAATACACCTATGCGACGCGGGGAACACCCACGACCGATGCGCTCTGCGATGCGATCAACAAACTTGAAGGTGCTGCGGGAACCATCCTGGTGCCATCCGGCCTTGCCGCCGTCACCATCGCATTTCTGGCCTATCTTTCGCCAGGCGATCACGCGCTGATCGTCGATTCCGTTTACGGCAACGTCCGCCATTTCTGCGATACGATGCTCGCCCGCTTCGGCGTCGAGGTCGAATATTACGATCCTTCGATCGGCGCGGCGATCGAGGCGCATTTCCGACCGAACACAAAACTCGTGCATCTGGAAGCACCGGGTTCCAATACGTTCGAAATACAGGATGTTCCCGCTATCACCGCCGTCGCCCAGCGGCATGGGGCGATCACCACCATGGACAATACCTGGGCGACGCCGCTCTATTTCCGGCCTCTCGACTTCGGCGTCGACGTATCCATCCAGGCATCGACCAAATATCCAGCCGGCCATGCCGATGTCCTCATGGGCACCATCTCGGCCAACGCCAAGCACTGGAAGCGGCTCCGGCAGGCAAATGGCGCACTCGGCATCTGTGGAACCGCCGACGATGCCTATCAGGTCCTGCGCGGGCTACGCACCATGGGTGTCCGGCTCGAGCGCCATCAGAAAAATGCCCTCGACATCGCGACCTGGCTGGAGGCGCGCGACGATGTTGCGCGCGTGTTGCATCCGGCGCTGCCGAGCTTTCCCGGCCACGACATCTGGAAGCGGGATTTCAAGGGCGCAAGTGGGGTCTTTTCCTTCGTACTTTCCGTCGAACGGCCGGAGGATTTCAAAGCCAAAGCACAGGCCTTCCTCAATGGCCTTTCACTGTTTGGGCTCGGCTATTCCTGGGGCGGTTTTCCGAGTCTGGCGCTGGAAGTTGACTTGAGCGACCGAATCCTGTTGAAGCCACCGGAGGAGGGACCTCTGCTGCGTCTCCAGATCGGCTTCGAGGATGTCGCCGATCTCAAAGCCGATCTCGAGAAGGGATTCGCGGCGGCAAAAAGGCCTGATGGCCCTTCAGACGTTCCCGCGGCCGTTTCTCCGCGAGGTCTCGGTCCATTGATGTGACGCACGCCGCTGTACTGCACACGGCGCATTGTTGGTGTCGTAACGCGACGTCATTCAAGGCGGCGACATTTTCAGCTTTTTATTGCAATTTTGGCCGTTCCTATATAGGGCCACATCTTGTTAATCGGTCTAAATTTTCAAAAATGAATTTCGAGCAGGCAATCATTCGTAAGTCCCCGCCACAGAAGAAACATAGTGCATTATTCCGGTTGCTTCTTCGCCACATCGTCAGAGGTGTGGTCGCGGGAAAGCGAGGAGAGAAGGAGCATTCTCTCTTTTCCAAAAGCATTTCCGGAAACCTTCCGAATGGCGGCAACGTTATACTGGCGGCCTGCAACGACGATTATTTCAGGAAATTCGCGGTCGACCTTGTGCGTTCGGTCGATTCGCATGGAGCACCTCAGAAGCTACATCTTCATCTCCTGGAGCCATCGCAAGCTGTCCTTGAGGAGGTCGCTCAGTTGCAGACCACTCTCAAGCACGTTCAGCTTACGACTACCATCGATCCGTGTGTTCTCGCTGAAACGATTCCCTACCGTACCGTCTACTATACGGCAGCCCGTTTTCTCTTGGCGCCGATGCTGCTTAGGGAAGGTGTCGATCGACTGTTGATCATTGATGTCGACGCCGTCATGAACAAGTCGCCATGGCAGTTCTTCAGCAATCAGGAGGCTCTGCGAAGCGGTGGCTTCATATTCCGGCGCGAAAAACGCAAGCACTGGTATCGTGTACTGGCTTCAGCGGTTTTCCTGAACGGCTCCGTGGGATCCGTTCGCCTTGCGGAAAGCCTCGCTTGTGGCCTGGCCCGAACCCTAAAATACAAGCCGCGATATCACATCGACCAGATCTTGCCATACTATATCTGCGAGCTGGCCAAGCACCGGTTCTGGGATTTCGCGACCTTTGACATTCCCAAGGAAATCATGGGTTATTCCTATGAGAGTGAAGCCGCGTTCTGGACGGTGAAAGGTAAATCCAACATCGATCAATTCCTTACCGAGCGTCACAAGCTCCTTTCATCCCAAAGCGCATCTTGAATTTGGGGAACCGGATTTCCGATAGCCTCTGACAAACCAGAGCGCATGAAGCAATCAATTATCTGCGTTGCGGCAAGCTAATGTGGCCTTGGCCATCCAAAAGCCACAAAGCTGCCGAGGTTGGAAACAGTACAGACAAGTTCAGACTTCGTCTTCGCCACCCGTTGGGCAGCACGTCTGTGACATCAGCTTCTTCACATTGAGAAGCTGCGCTTCCCGAAACGGGTTTCCCCCAGGACCTGAATGAGAAGGTTCGCCGCGACCAAAGCAGAATTGCGAGGTTCAATGCGATGCACTCCATCCCAGACCATGCTTTAGTTTCCATCATCATCTCGAACTACAATTATGCACGCTTCCTCCGCCGCGCTGTCGGTAGTGCGTTGGAGCAGGATTACGACAATGTGGAGGTCATCGTCGTCGACGATGCGTCCACCGATGACTCTGCTGATGTCATCGCTTCCTACGGATCACGCATCAAGGCGTGCCTGAAAGAAGCCAATGGCGGGCACGGCGCGGCATTCAACACCGGCTTTGCCGCAAGCGGCGGTGAGATCGTCCTCTTTCTCGACGCCGACGATTACCTCTACCCGAATGCGGTGTCCGAAATCGTCAACGGTTGGGAAGACGATACCGTGCAGGTGCAATTTCGATTGCACCTCGTTGACGAGGACCAACAGGTAAAGGATGTCTTTCCACCTTCGGAGCTGCCCTTCGATTCCGGAGACGTCACCTCCAAACTATTGCAGAGGGGGCGCTATCAGACCACCGTCACCAGCGGTCTCGCCTTCAGGCGCACGGTCTTGGAGCTAGTCATGCCGGTTCCGGAGACAGATTTCCGGCAAGGTGCAGACGGCTATCTTGTTACCGTAGCGCCTCTCCATGGACAGGTAACGTCTATCGAGACATGTCTCGGTGCCTATCGCATTCACGGCGGCAATCACTCCGTCTTCGCGGAGAAGCTCGGTCAGCGCGCCCGCTGGCGCATGGAGCATGACTTCCACCGCATGGATGCCCTGTCGGATCAGGCCGCCGAAGTCGGCCTGACCGTGCCGCAGGACGTCAATCTCCATGATCCCGTCCATCTGGAAGAGCGTCTGGCATCGCTCTGCATGGATAGCGCAAAGCACCCCATGACCAGCGATTCCAGATTTACCCTCGGCACTGCCGGCGCCGTGGCCAGTATGGAAATGAATGCATCCCTACGGCGGCGCGCAGTGCTGGCGGCATGGTTTCTATCCGTAGGCGTCCTTCCTAGGCGCATGGCAAAAGCCATCCTGTCGTGGAAACTCGTCGCCTCGTCGAGACCCGCCTTCCTGCTGCGCATTTCGAAGACCATCCGCCACGCCGTTGGGTAGGCCAGAGATAGCGGTGCGCTTGCGCCGCTATCTCGCCACGGCCCTGGCGATCCGCTCCTCATTCAGCTTCCGATAGCCGGCCCCCGGGTGCGGTGCCTGCAATCGGGGACTCTTGCCGCCGAGCTTTTCCCGCAGCGTTCCCTGGCGATAGTCTGTCTTGTAGACGCCACGCTTCTGCAACTCCGGCACCAGCAGGTCCACGGCATCCTCGAAGCTTTCCGGCGTGACGGCATAGGCGAGGTTGAAGCCGTCCACATCCGTATCCTCGACCCATTCCTGCAGGAGATCGGCGACCGTTTGCGGCGAGCCGACGAAGACCGGGCCGAAGCCGCCGATGCCGACCCAGTCCGCCATCTCGCGCACGGTCCACACCTTGTCAGGGTCGATGGTGGTGAAGGTCTCAACGGCCGATTGTACGGCGTTGGTATAACGATGCCGGAGCGGTTCGTCGGGTGAAAATTGACCGAAGTCGATGCCCGTCCAGCCGGAGATCAGCGTCTGTGCACCCTCATAGGAGACGTATTTACGGTATTCGTCGAACTTTCGTTTCGCCTCCGCATCCGTCTCGCCGAGGATCACGGTTTGCAGGTTGAAGGCGAGGATTTCGCGCGGATTGCGTCCAGCCTTGGCTGCTGCCTCGCGGACATTGGCGACATAGCGCTTCAGCACCGGCTTCGATGGTGCGGCGACAAAGATGCATTCGGCATGCGCGCCGGCGAAATCCTTGCCGCGGCTTGAGGCGCCGGCCTGATAGAGCACCGGTGTCCGCTGTGGCGACGGCTCGCTGAGATGAATGCCTGGCACGGCGAATTGCTTGCCGACATGATGGATCGGGTGAACCTTTTCCGGATGGGTAAAGATGCCGGCCTCGCGGTCACGCACCACGGCACCATCCTCCCAGCTTCCTTCCCAGAGCTTGTAGCAAACCTCGAGATACTCCTCGGCAAGGTCGTAGCGATCATCATGCTTCGTCTGCGCCGCCTGGCCGACATTCAACGCGCCGCTGTTCAGGTAGGAGGTGACGATGTTCCAGCCGACACGGCCCTTGGTCAGATGATCAAGCGTCGATATGCGGCGGGCGAAGGTATAGGGATGCTCGAAGGAGAGCGATGCCGTCAGCCCGAAGCCAAGATGTTCGGTCATATAGGCCATGGTCGGGATGAGCTGCAGGGGATCGTTGACAGGCACCTGCGCCGAATGACGTAAAGCCGCGTCGACATTGCCGTTCAGCACGTCATAGACGCCAAGCACATCGGCGATGAACAGACCGTCGAACTTGCCGCGCTCCAGCGTCTTGGCCAGATGGACCCAATAATCGAGATCCTTGTACTTCCACGACTGATCGCGCGGATGCCGCCAGAGGCCGGGCGACTGGTGACCGACACAGTTCATGTCAAAGGCGTTCAGCCTGATTTCACGGCTCATTTTCAGCTCCTTGTGGGATCGGAGGGTAGACGGGATGTCAGGAATTGGTGCGACCGAGGCCATAGGTCAGGGCAAGCGCTCCGACGAGCACGGCACCCTTGACGAAATCCTGGGTGTAATAGGGTGCGTTCAGCATGGTCAGTCCGTTGAGCAATACGCCGACGAAGACTGCGCCGACGAGGGTGCCAAGCACGTTTGGCCGGCGCAGGCCAAGCACGGCAAAGCCGATCAGCGAGGCGGCGACGGCATCCATCAGCAGCGAGCCGCCGGAAGAGACATCTCCCCGGCCGACGCGCGCGGCAATGACGATGCCGCCAAGCGAAGCGAGCGTGCCGGATATGACATAGGCGAGCGTCTTCAGCCGCGTCGTGGAGGCGCCCGCCAGCCGCGTCGCCACCTCGTTGCCGCCGGTCGCGAAGAGCAGCCGGCCGATGCGGGTCCGCTCCGTCAGCACAAAGAGCACTAACGCGACCAGGATCATCAGCACGACGGAAACCGGCACGACGCTGAACAGGCTATAGCGGCCGATCAAGAGGAACTGTGGATCATAGCTGCCGGCAGCCTTGGAACCGTTGGGCAGGATCAGCCCGGAGGAGATCGAGCGTCCGGCGGTCGGGATCAGCTGCAAGCCGGAGAGCAGAAACATCATCGAAAGCGTCGCCAGCAGATCCGGCACTCTCAGCCGCACAATGATGAAAGCGTTGATCAAGCCGATCGCGGCACCGAAGGCGAGTACCAGCGGTACGGTGGCATAGACATCGAGCTGCCAGACGATCATCGCGTAGCTGGCAGCCATGACGCTCGAGGCTGCGACCGCGCCGATCGAGAGATCGAATCCACCGACAGCAAGTGTCACCGTAACGCCGGCGCCAAGGATGGCGACGACGGAGACCGCCTGCAAGATGCTCATGAGGTTGTTGATGTTGATGAAAGCGGGCTGGGCGACGGTGAATCCGATGATAAGCGCGGCAAGCAAGATGAAAACCGCGCCGGAGCGCAGTACAGTACTGACCCCGGTGAGCCAGCCGACTGTCGGATTGACGGCAGCAGCCGTCTCGGCCCGTTCCGTCGGCTGCGGGAAGCTGTCATTGTCAACGGATGTCATGCGGGGATGTCCTTAAGGGCGTCTGGGGTCATGGCGCTGGCGACAGGGCTTAGACTATGCCGGTCGATCACGAGAATACGGTCGGCCACTTCATAGGCCTCCTCCGGGTCGGAGGTGGCAATCAGCGTGGCGCGATCGCTGCGGCTGCGTATGGCCTGGATAATGTCATGCCGGGCGCCGACATCGACGCCCTGAAAGGGCTCGTCGAGCAGGAGCAACCGGCTTTGTTCGGCTTCCCAACGCGCCAGCACCACCTTCTGCTGGTTACCGCCCGAGAGCGTCCAGACGGAGGCGAGGGGGCCCGGGGCCTTGATCCGCAAACGGTCGATCGCCTTTTCCGCCTCCTGTCGCTCGCGATTGCCGAACAGCAATCCGTTCGGGTACCAGCGGGCGAGATGGGGCAGGCTGATGGTGGCCGCAACCGAATTGCCGGGCCAGGCGGCAGGCATCAGCGAAGAGCGATGCCGGTCCTCGGCGGCCATGGCGACGCCGGCGGCGATCGCCTGTGCCGGCGTTCTCGGCCGATAGGCTTTGCCGCCGAGAAACATCTCGCCTTCGACAAGCGGGTTGAGACCGAAAATCGCCGAGAGCAGGCGACTCTTGCCCGCGCCGAGCACGCCGGTAATGGCGACGACCTCGCCTTCCCGAAGCGAAAGGTCGAATGGGATGGCATTCGGCACCAGACGTGCATTGCGCATTTCGAAGACCGACTTGCCGCCGATCTCGCGCGTGCCCGGCCGCGCCGATTCCAGTTTACGGCCGATCATGGTTTCGATGGCCGCAGGGAAATCGATCGGGCGCGTGAAAGATCCGACGACGCGCCCGCCGCGCATGACCAGCGCGCGATCCGCGATAGCATCCAGATCCGCCGTACGATGGGAGATATAGAGGATCGCCAGCCCTTGGCTCTTCAACCGCAGGAGAATATCGAACAGCCGGCCGCTTTCCTGCCCCGATAGGCTTGCCGTGGGTTCATCGAGGATCAGCAGGTCTGCCTGATCCGCCAGTGCGCGCGCAACTGCCACCAATTGCCGGTCCGCCGCCGGCAAGTCACCGAAGTCCCGGTCGAGCGGCAGGGAAAAGCCCGCGACGTCCAATATGGCTTGCGCCCTGGCGCGGATGCCGGCGCGCGAAACGAAGAATGGCATGCGGCGATCCGCGTAGCGGGGCAACAGCAGCGCATCCGCAACGGTCAGGCCTGGAGCGCCGACAAGGTCGGTCGATTGATGGACGGTGACTACACCGGCTTTCGTCGCCTCGGCCGGGCTTGCCGGCGCAAAACCATGTCCCTTGAACCGGATATTGCCGCCATCGGCGGCCAGCGAGCCGGACAGGATTTTCACCAGTGTCGATTTACCGGCCCCGTTTGCGCCCATCAAGGCGACAATCTCGCCGCGCTCGATGGACAATGTCGCATCGGCAAGCGCACGCGTCGAACCAAAGTTGCGCGTCAGATTTTCGACTTGGAGCAGGGGCATGCAGTCTTTTCCGGTTTCACCCGATAATGCCCCGGCGCGCTGCCGAACTTCCAGGCACGCCATTTCCGGGACGAAGCCGAAGATGGAACAAAGAATCTCCGGAAGCGGCAAAATTCAGATCATTTACTCTACTAAAAAGATAGAGATTATTTCTAATAGATTGACGCGTCGCCGGGAAACGTTTGCCCATCAGACGATGCTTTCGATCGACCATAAGGAACACGACGATGAAATCTCTCGCACGGCTCGCTCTGTCTGCCGCCGTCATTCCATTCGTCTTCTTGCAGCCGGCCCATGCCGATGGCATCGCTGGCGCACCGGCGCCCTTCGACAAGGGCGGCGTCAAGCTGGCGCTGATCAGCTACATCTCCGCCGGCGACTTTTTCCAGGCCTATCAGGCGGGAGCGGAAGCGCAGGCCAAGGCTCTCGGCATCGATCTTCGCGTCTTCCCCGGCCGTCAGGACGCCGCCGAACAGCGCGAGCAGATCCTCCAGGCCGTCAATCTCGGCGTCAGCGGTATCGTCATCGATCACGGCCTGCCGGAATCGCTGGGTGACGTTGTGCAGCAGGCACTCGACAAGGGCATCAAGGTCGTCGCCTTCGACGTCAACCTCAACAATCCGAAGATCCCGCAGGTCGAACAGAGCGACCACGAGCTGGCGCAGCAGGCGCTCGACCAGGTTATCAAGGACAACGGCAAGAGCTTTGCCGCCGGCTATGTCTATGTCGCGGGCTTCGCGCCACTCGACCGCCGCAACGAGGTCTGGGACAAGTTCAAGGCCGCCAATCCCGGCGTCGTCGAAAAGGCGCGTTTCGGCAATGTCAGCGACACGACCGCCACCAGCACCGCCGATCAGGCCAAGGCGGTATTGACCGCCAATCCGGATATCAAGGTGGTTTTTGCGCCCTATGACGAGTTCGCTCGCGGCGTGAAGCTTGCGGCCGGCGACGTCGGTATCTCCGACAAGATCAAGATCTATTCCGCCGACGTCTCGACCGCCGATATTCAGGAAATCATCGAGCCGGGAAGCCCCTGGGTCGCGACCGCCGCCACCAATCCGGCCGTCGTCGGCGCGGTTTCCATTCGCGCCGCCGCCCTCCAGATCGCCGGACAGGACGTTCCGCATCAGATTACCGTCAAGCCGACGCTTCTGACCCAGGAGAGCCTGCGCGCCGCGGGTGTGAAGACCATCGAGGATCTGGCCGCCAAGATCCCGGCCTTCAGCACCAGCGATGCGGTGACGGCGAGCTGGATTCCAGCCAAGCTGTTCTGAGCTTCACGACAGGACTTATGCGGCGGGTCGTCTTCGGATCCGCCGCCTCATCACTTCAAGCGATCGATGGATCGGGAGTTCCCACATGAGCAAATCCAATGTCGTCTTCGCCGCCAGCCATGGCACCGGACGGGACGCGTTATTTTCAACCGCGACAGAGATTTCCGCCGATTTCGCCAAGCGCGCGGCCGAACTCGATCGCGAAGGGCTGCCGCCGCTGAAGGAGATTATCCGGCTCAAGAACTCCGGCCTCCTCAACGCGCTGCATGCGCCGCAGATCGGTGGCGGCGGGCTGAATTGGGTCGACGCCTTGAGGCTGGTCCGCATCATCTCGCGCGGCGAGAGCTCGCTCGGCCAGCTTCTCGGCTATCACTTCGTCAATAGCCAATATATCTATTGGGCGCTCGACGATACCGCGCGTGCTCATGCGCTCGGCGCCGAGACAGTGGCGAAAAACTACTATTGGGGCGCCGCCGTCAATCCGCGAGATCCGGGACTGGAACTTACGCGGCGTGGCAGCGCCTATGTGCTCAACGGCCGCAAATCCTTTTCGACGGCCGCCCATATCTCTGACTACATCAACGCCAACGCCGCGCTTGACGGCAAAGTCGCCAGCTTCGCCGTGCCGACCAACCGGCCGGGCTATGTCGCCAATGACGACTGGGACAATATCGGCCAACGGCTCTCCGACAGCGGTACCGTCGAGTTCCGCGATTTCCCGGTCTATGAAGAGGACTTCATCGCGCCGCCCTCCGAACCGGATGCACCACCGGCGGTACTTTCGACCTTCAACACTCCATTGATCCAGCTCGTCTTCGTCAATTTCTACCTCGGCACAGCCGAGGGGGCGCTCGAAGCCGCGCTCGACTATGTACGCAAGACGACGCGGCCCTGGATCACCTCCGGTGTCGAGAAGGCTTCCGACGATCCCTATATCCTTGAGCGGGTGGGAGAATTCACCGCCGCGCTGAAAGCCTCGGCAGCACTTGCCGACAGCGCCGCCGAAGCCGTCCAGGCTGCCCTTTCGCGAGGGAAGGATGTCACGGCACTGGAACGCGGCGAAGCGGCGGCTGAAGCCTATGCGGCAAAAGTCCACGCCACCAATGTTTCGCTCGACATCACCTCGCGCGTCTTCGAGCTGACCGGCGCCCGCTCAACTGCGTCGAGCTACCGGTTCGACCGCTTCTGGCGCAATGTCCGCACCCACACGCTGCACGATCCGGTGTTCTACAAGGCCAAGGAAGTCGGGGAGTTCGTCTTGAACGGCAAGATCCCGACCGTCAGCCTCTATAGCTGATCAGCATCCTCCCAAGATGCATGAAGAAAGGCCCGTTCCGATCTCCGGAGCGGGCTTTTTCGTTGGGGATCTAGAGTAATTCCAGGAAAAGTGGGTAGCGGTTTTCTGTCCGGAATTGCGTAAAAACAAAGGCTAGAGCGCGCCGTTCTTCGGCGGCGTCACACCGTTCAGATGATAATTACCGACGACATGATATTTCCAGCGCACGGGATCATGCAGCGTGTGGGTGCGGGCATTGCGCCAATGGCGATCGAGATTGAGGCCGACGCGGACGGATGATGTGCCGGCCAGTTCGAACAGCGTGTTCGATGCCTCCAGCGCGATCTCCGTCGTCAAGACCTTGGCGGCGGCAACGGCAAGGGTCGCCGCCACGACATTCGCTTCGCTCGGGTCGATCTGGGCGATATCAACCTTCCGGCCGGCGCGTTCGACGACAGCCGTTGCCGCCTCGAGGCGAATGGCGATCTGCCCGACCTTTGCGATGGTCAGGGGATCGTCGGAGGCGCTCTCAACACCGCTATTCATCCAGGGGCGGGCATTCGTCTTCACGAATTCGACCGTCTCGGCAAAGGCCGCGCGAGCGATCCCGAGGTCGACGCCGGCATGGATGATCTGCCCGACGGAACCGATCGTTGTGGGACGTTCGAAACCCTTTTGATGGGAGACGACCGCGTCTGCCCGCACATAGACATTGTTGAGGATGGTGGTGCCGCTGCCGGTCGTCCGCTGCCCAAAGCCGTCCCAATCGTCGACGATCTCGATGCCCTCGGTGCCGCGCGGCACGAAGGACATGGTTAGCCGCTCCTCGTCATCCAGCGCGAATACCGTGATCCAATCGGCGAAAATAACGCCGGTGGAGTAGTATTTGCGGCCGTTGATCCGGTAGCCGAGGCCCTCGCGGACAATGCGGGTGTTGTAGTGGCCGACGGTCTTGGTGCCTTTTTCGGAAAGGGCATTGCCGAACCGGTCGCCTGCAAGCGCCCGGCCGAAAAAGAAGCGCTTTTGCTCCTCGCTTCCGTCAACACGCAGCGCTTCGAGAATGTAGAAATGGTTCTGCGGTATCTGCCCGATCGAACCGTCCGCCTCGGCGAGAATGGCGGTGACCTCGGCCAGGACCGCATTGGAGACATCGAGCCCGCCATATTCGGAGGGAACGGTGATCGAAAGCAGGCCAGATTGCGAGAGCGCGTCGAGTTCGGCATGCGGGAGCAGCCGGTCGATGTCGCGGCTGGAGGCGGATTCGGCGAATTGTTTCGCCAGAACGCGCGCTGTCGCGATTGCCTCTTCCTCGCTCGCCAGTCGGACTGCCACCGGGCGAATTCGATCCGTCTGTTGCACCGCTAGATCCATCTGAGCTCTCCTAATTTCAGCGGCCTATGGGTGCAGGATGTCGGCGCCGAAGATAAGGGCGTAAATTCTATAGATATACTGCATTATGAAAAGTTTTTCGGCCAACGGCTCCGGCAATCATCGGCTCGCATTGACAGTGATGGTTGTTGAAAAATAGCTCGCATCCGTGGCCACTGGAGAGCAAACATTGTTTGCTCTCCAGTCGATCGCGATTCAAGGCAGTCGATAGGCGATGACATAATCGCCAGGCTTGGTGCCGACCGAACCATGGCCGCCAGCGACCATGAGGACATATTGCTTGTCGCCAGCCGTATAGGTCATCGGCGTCGACTGGCCACCAGCTGGCAGACGAGCTTCCCAGAGCTGCCGCCCGGTCGTCACGTCATAGGCGCGCAGATAATTGTCGACCGCAGCCCCCAGGAAGGCGACGCCGCCCTTGGTCACGATCGGCCCGCCGATGCCGGGCACGCCGACCTTGAAGGGCAGGGGCAGCGGCGTCATGTCATGCACCGTACCGTTCTTAAGCTTGTAGGCGATTTTGCCCGTTTTGAGATCGGCGCCAGCGACGTAGCCCCATGGCGGCGCCTGGCAGGGGATGCCAAGCGGCCCGAGGAACGGTCCCATATAGACGCCGTATGGAGCGCCTTCGTTGCGGTTCAGGCCTTGCTCGCTACCCTTTTCGCCCTGACCTTTCGGTGCAATCTCCGAGCGCGGAACCAGCCGTGAGGTAAAGGCCAGATAAGTCGGCATGCCAAACATGATCTGGCGCTCGGGGTCGACGGCGACGCTGCCCCAGTTGAAGGTGCCGAAATTGCCAGGGTAGATGATGGAACCCTCAAGCGACGGCGGCGTGTAGCGACCCTCATATTTGTGGCGGTGGAAGGAAATGCGGCAGGCGAGCTGATCGAACAGCGAGACGCCCCACATGTCCTTCTCCTGCAGCGGAGGCGGCGAGAAGGTGAGATCCGAGATCGGCTGTGTCGGTGCCGTGTGATCCTCGGGAATGGCGCCGCCCGGAGCCGGTATCTCCTTGAACGGAATGAGTGGCTCACCGGTGCGCCTATCGAGCACATAGATGTCACCCTGCTTGGTCGAGGCGACGAGTGCTGGCGCCACCGAACCGTCCGACTTGGTCATGTCGAACAGCACCGGCTGAGCCGGCACGTCCATGTCCCAGAGATCGTGGTGCACGAATTGCTGCACCCATTTGAGCTGGCCGGTGTTGATATCCAGCGCCACCACGGAGGAGGAGAAGCGCTCGACATTTGCGCTGCGGCCCATGCCCAGTTGATCGGGAACCTGATTACCAAGCGGGATATAGATCAGGCCCAGCGTCTCATCGACGCTCGATACCGACCAGCTGTTCGGCGAATTGGTGGTGTATGTCTGCCCTGCCGGCAGGGGCGTGGTCTGATCCGGATTACCGGAGTCCCAGTTCCAGATGAGTGCGCCGGTCTTGATATCGAAGGCGCGGATGACGCCGGATTGCTCCTGGGTCGAGTAGTTGTCGTTGACGGCCCCGCCAACGATGATCTTGCCCGCCACAGCGACAGGCGGCGAGGTCGAGTAGTAATAGCCGGCAGGGTTATATTTCATCCCGGTTTCGAGATGGAGCACGCCCTGGTCGGCAAAGCTCGTGCAAACCTTGCCATCGGCCGCATCAAGCGCGATCAGCCGCGCATCCGAGGTTGGCAGGTAGACGCGGTCGGCGCAGGGCGCACCGGCTGCGGCCGCCTGATCATGATAATAGGTAACCCCTCGGCATGTCTGGTGCTGACGGTCAGAATTCATTCCGGGTTTGGAGTCGAACCGCCACTTCTCCTTGCCGCTGACCGCATCGAGCGCGATCGCAATATTATGCGGGGTGCACAGGTAGAGCGTATCGCCCACCTTGAGCGGCGTCACCTGATAGGTCGTCTCGCCGATATCATCAGGACGCTTCACGTCACCGGTCTGATATCGCCAGACTTCCTGCAGATTGGCAACATTCTGGACATTGATCTGATCGAGCGGTGAGTAGCGCTGGCCGTAAGGCGTGCGGCCATATTGATGCCATTCGCCATTCGGCACATCGCCGCCCATCGGCGCATTGGCCGCGACTGTGGTCGGAAGATCGCCGGAAAGATCGTGCGGATCGGTGGTCATCGAGTAGCCGGCGACGATGATTGCCGCGAGTAGCGGCAGGGCAAGCGGCCAGGGGCTGGCGGCATATTGCACGCCGTCGAGGCTGCGGAAGCCGAGCGGACGCCGTATCCATGGCGTCAGCAACCAAAGGCCGATCAGGATGATCAGGCCGCCGCGCGGCCCGAGCTGCCACCAGTCGAAACCGACTTCCCATATTGCCCAGCCAAGTGACGCGAGCACGAAGATCGCATAGAGCCAGAGGGCGGCCGCCTTGCGTAGAAACAGCAATATCGCGGTCACAAGAAATGCCAGGCCAGCAAGGGCATAAAAAAAACTGCCGCCAAGCAGGACGAGCCATAGCCCGCCGCCGCCAAGCGCCAGCCCGATAATCGCCAGAACGAACGATGTGATTCCAATGGCCATGATCTACTCCAGTCTATCCGCCGAATTGACAGTGATTGATCGAGGATAAGCGGCAACGATTGGCCACGATCCTTGTCGGGATCAGGTGTCCGATGGCGCCGAATTTGGAAGGAATGATTCGGGTGTGACGGCCTTCAGTGATTTCGTAGTGATCCATAGAGTCCCCCAAACGAAATCGACTTTTCAACGTTGTATTGGCAGAAATGTTCCATTCCAGCGAGCATTTCAAGCGCGATGACGCGTAATCGAATTTATTAACGGACGTCGTTAATTTTTTAACAACTTTTGGGAATACTAATGGAAGCAGACGCAGGATCAAGGGGTTCTGCGTCACCGCTGGAGGAAACGCGATGAATTTGAAGATCGTCACCGCTCAGTCGGAGGTGGAAACCGATGATACCGGAACCTATCCGGACGGTCTGGTCGAGCAAAATCGAGTCGACCTGTCCTTGAGCCGGGAACGGCAGCATCGCAAGTCGCACGAGCGCGACTATGGCGCCGGCAAACGAACCGCCCCGCTTCCGGTCGGTCTGGTATAGAAGGCTATGCGTGGAAGCCCAGCCGCCCGCGCATCTGCGTACGGGCAGGGGCCTTTCATCATATGTACAGCGGCGTCATCTTGCGCCAGGCGCCCGCCCGATGGGCGCGTCCATCCCAGACATGCAGGTCATGATCGATCCGTTTGTCGGCCAAAAGCCGGCTGAGATGGCGGTTATTGTCGAGAAAAGGATCAGCGTCGCCAATGACGAGCACGATGTCGATCTCGCGAAGCCTTTGCAGCCGTCGTTCGCAGGTAAGGCCCGGCAGAAAATGCGTCGGAGTGTGGAAATAGACCAAGTCGTCGTAATAGCCGTCGAACAGGTCGCCGAAGGATTCGACCTTCATCGTCAGATCGTAACGGCCGGAAAAGGCGACGAGCTTACGAAAAAGGTGAGGGTGGCGAAAGACTAGGCTGACGGCCTGGAATGCCCCGAGGCTGCAGCCGTGCACGATGGTACAGTCATTCGGGTTTTTCTGTGCCATCAGCGGCAGGACTTCGTTCAGGATATAATCTTCGAAGGCCTCATGACGGCGAATGCGTTCAGCCGGATGGAGCTGAAATCCATAGAAGGTTTCAGTCGCCAGGCCCTCGATGCAATAGAGCTGCAGCTCTCCAGCTTCCAATTTGTCGGCCAGGCTGGCGACGATACCGAGTTGTTCATATTCCCAGAACCGTCCGTCCCGCGTTGGAAACATCAGCACCTTGGCGCCGGCATGGCCGAACACCAGCAACTCCATGTCTCGATGCAGTCGCTGGCTATACCAGTGCAGATATTCGCGGTTCATGGCACCTCGAAAAATCGTCTGACCCTGTCGTTGAGTAGTATATTTTGTTCTATGCAACCAGGATAGTCGAAATGCCCGGTGTCGAGGATGAAGATTTCATTAAATTTCGGCGACGCATTTGCCACGGCGAACTGACATGGCGGCGCCACCGCCGGATCGAAGAGGGCGGGCGCAACGAGCATCGGCACCTTGATGCGGGTCGCAGCGCTCGCCGCATCGAACAGGCGCAGGCTCTCGAGCATGCTACCGTGTTCCTTTTGGTAAGCCTGGACGGAATCGGCGCTGCCGACAGTCGGCAAGCTTAACCATAGTGACCGCAGCCCGAAGGTCGGCACGACCAGGTGCCCACGGTCGATGCGGTCATCAAAGGGGATCGCCAGCGCCCCAAGGCCGCCGCCGAAGCTGATGCCGCTATAGCCGACATGCCCCTCTAGCCACGGATAGAGATCGACAAGCGTCGAGACGGCAATCCAAAGATCATCGACGCAGCCGCCGATTATGTAGCGATCGGGCTTGCCAATCTCGTAGAGCACATGCCCGGCCGCATCCGACGGAATTGGCGGGTGGGCGCTGCGAGACAGACCGCGACAGCAGGGAAATAAGATAGCCGTCTCTTTCACCGGCAGATCGAAGTCGGGCAGGTCCCTCCCGCCATAGCCATGACCGACGACCAGACCGCGCCGAACCTGTCCCTCGCGGGGAAGGAGCAACCAGCCGCCGATTTGAAACGAGCCGGTCGACAAATAGGTGATATCGAAGACATGCCAGTCGGGATGATGCGTCTTGCTGCGGCGAAGCTGCAGCTGCGGATCGACGGCGATCGCACGACGATACCGCTCCTTCCAGAAATCATCAAAGCCCGGCGGCGCCTCCGGTGGCTTGATGGCGAGAAGCTCTCCAAGCGCCATGCCGTAGGTGGGATCGAAGGCGAAAGGGTGGGTTGTCGGAACGCTCATGTGACGGTTGTCTCGTGAAAGCGTAGACGACGCAAGATCGGAGTAGCGCTCTACGCAGCCGACGTCTTGCCCAAGCCCTCCGCATTTCCCGTCGTGCCCCCGGATGTCTCGAAATCGAAGAACTTTTGCGTGACGAGGGCTGCTGCCCCCCGTGCCCAGGAATTGTCCTCCCAATCCGGAAGCAGAGGCGGCGATGCGCGAAAGGTATGGGCAGCCAGGGTCGATCTCAATGGTTCGAAAAACGCCTCGCCGAACGACACGGCTTCGCCGCCGACGACGATCACTTCGGGATCGGTGACATTGACGAGGTTTGCCAACGCTTTTCCAATCCCGATGCCCGCTTCCCTGAGAATGCCGCCAACGGCTGCTTCACCCTCTTCAACTGCTTTAAGCATCTCTGGTAAACCATCACTATTATTACGATTTGTCGTCTCACGCCATGTGCGTAACATCGAGGTCTGGGAGTGATAAGCCATGAGGCAGCCACGCTTGCCGCATTCGCAAAGGCGGCCGTTTTCCTCATGCAGCGTATGCCCGAACTTGCCAGCGGCGCCATTGGCGCCACGATAGAGCTTGCCCTCGATGATGAGGGCGCAACTGATGCCCACGCCGATGGCGAGCACCGCCATGTTGCGATGCTGCCGACCGACGCCAAAGAGCTGCTGGGCAATGGCATAGGCGTTGGTGTCGTCCTCCAGCCAGACCGGCACCTTGACTTTCTGCGCCAAGATCGAGGCGAGGGGAACGTTGTTCCAGTTGAAACGATGGCTGCGCACGCAGGTGGCCTGATCGTTGCCGATAACACCGGGCATGGAAATTCCGATGCCGGCGAGCTGCGCATTCGGCCGGGCAGCATATTGCACGAGCAAGGGGACGGCTGCGGCAAGCGTCTTGGCGACGTTTTCCGGATTGTGATCCGCAAGCGTTAGCCGCATGGATGCGAGCGGGCTGGTGGCGAGGTCGGTGACAACACACTCCACCGAGCCGACCATCAGTTTAAAGCCGATCGCCAACCCATTGGTATAATTGATCTCAACAGGGATCGGCCGGCGTCCCGAAAACCCCGCTACGGCCTTGCCTTCGGTGACATGGCCTTCCTCGATCAGATCAGCGATCACGAAGGTGACGGCGGCCGGGCTGAGGCCGGTAATCGTCGCAATCTCCGCACGGCTCTTTGGTCCCTCCTGCCTCAGAAGGTTGAGAATGAGCCGCCGGTTCATGGCGCGCGAGGTGCTCTGGTCGCCTTTCAGCTTCACGATTTCTCTTTCTTAATTTTGTAAATTAATTATTGCGTCTGTTTCAGACTTATGCATAACTTCACCCGTCGATCAACATCCGGCCGTGTGCAAGCACGAAGAAGTCAGAATAAAGGGACTCACAGTTTCACGAACCCAAATATCCGGGCGGCACATTCGCTGCCTCGGCGGGTTTATTGCGGCCATGCGTCCGGAGGCAAACGGAAAGCGCTCGGAGGGCGTCCCGCTGGCTCATCGGCTGAGGGTGGAGACAGGCGTTAAAAGGGAGGAATTCAAATGACTTTCAATTTACTTGGAAGGCCGTCGAGCCGGCGTACCTTTTTGAAGGGGGCAGGGGCGGTTTCCGCCACCGCGCTCGCGGGTTTTCCGATGCCGGCGATTGCGCAGGCGCAGGACATCAATATCATTTCCGACGAGAACAACGCCGATGCGCTGGCAATCCTGCGCAAGATCGGTGACGACTTCGGCAAGCAGGCCGGCGTCAAGGTCGTGATCAACAATATGGACCACGAGGCCCATAAGACAGCAATCCGCAACTATCTGGTCGCCGGCGCGCCAGATATTTGCTTCTGGTTTTCCGGAAACCGCATGCGCGCTTTCGTCAAGCGCGGCCTTTTCGACGACATCTCCGATCTCTTCGAAAAAGAGAAATACAAGGATGTCCTTGGCGCCACGGCAGGCTCCGTCACCGTCGACGGCAAGCAATATGGCCTGCCGACCGGCGGCACACTCTGGGGCATGTTCTATCGCAAGGACGTCTTCGCCCAACTCGGCGCGACGGCGCCGGCAAACTGGGATGATTTCCTGGCATACGGCGCCAAATGCAAAAGCGCTAACCTGACGCCGATCGCCATGGGTACCAAGGAGTTGTGGCCGGCTGCCGGCTGGTTCGACCAGATGAACCTGCGCATCAATGGCCTTGACAAGCACATGGCGCTGATGAACGGCGAGATCAGCTATCTCGATCCGTCATTGAAGCCGGTCTTCGACCAGTGGGAAACGCTGATCAAGCAGGGCTTCTTCACACCGGACAATACCTCCTTCGGTTGGCAGGAGGCCGGCGCGCTTCTGGCACAGAAGAAGGCGGGGATGATGAACCTCGGTGCCTTTGTCCGTTCCGCCTTCCCGAAGGAGGAACTCGACCTGCTCGCTTTCGCGCCATTCCCGACGATCGACCCGAAGGTCGGCCGTTTCGAGGAGTTTTCGCTGAATTCGGTTCATATCCCGGCGAACGCCAAGAACAAGCAGGGCGCCCGCGAATTCCTGGCCTATTTCTACCGTCCGGAAAATCTCGGCCCCTATCTGGAGCCAGGTGGCAACGTCCCACCGCGCAACGATCTGCCACCGAGCAAGGATCCGCTGGTCAACGCCGCCGTCGACGTGCTGAAAACGGTGCAGGGCACGTCGCAATATTACGACCGCGACAGCGATCCAGATATGGCGCAGGCCGGCCTTGTCGGCTTCCAGGAGTTCATCGCGAAGCCTGAACGGCGCGGCGCGATCCTGCAGCGGCTCGAAGGTACGCGCAAGCGTATCTACAAGCTCTAGCTTTTCCTCCCAGCGACCGAGAGGCGGGGCTGCGGCTCCGCCTCCCCATATCGATAGAGGATAAAATGATGACTTTTTGGCGCCACCATCGCTGGTGGCTCACTCCCGTTTTGCTGATTTTACCGGCCGCCATTCTCTTTTCCGTCGTGATCCTGTGGTCGGCGGTCGAGAGCATCTGGATCAGCCTGCACGATTGGGATGGCTTCAGCCCCATGGTCTGGATCGGCCTTGGCAATTACATTGAGCTAGTCAACGATCCGCAATTCTACGTCTCGCTCAAGAACAACGTCATCTGGCTGGTCATGTTCATGGCAGCACCACCCTTGGGGCTGGCGATCGCGCTGCTGGTCAACCAGAAGATCCGCGGCATGCGGCTGATGAAGTCGCTGTTCTTCATTCCGCTGGTGCTGGCCTCGGTCGCCGTCGGCGTTGTCTTCACCTGGGTCTACACGCCGCAACTGGGGCTGCTTGCCCTGATCTTCGGCGTCTTCGGCGCGACCGCTCCGGCGCTGCTCTCCAATGAGCATCTCGTGACCTTTGCGATCGTCATTGCCGCCCTCTGGCCGCAAATCGCCTTCTGCATGGTCCTCTACCTCGCTGGCCTCAACAATTTGAGCGAAGAGCTGATCGGTGCGGGCCGGGTGGATGGGGCGCGGGGCTGGAATATGCTGCGCCATATCGTTCTACCGCAGCTCACACAGGTCACCTTCATCGCCATCGCCGTCACCGTCGTCGGCGCGCTCCGATCCTTCGACATGGTGTCGGTCATGACCCAGGGCGGGCCATTCGGCTCCTCCCAGGTGCTCGCCTATCAGATGTTCGAGCAGTCGATCTTCTCCTACCGCTTCGGCTATGGCGCGGCGATCGCCTCGGTTCTGTTCGTGATCATGGCGGTCTTCATCGTCTGGTACCTCACGCGGATCATCCGCATCGAAGAAAGAGGGGCCTGATGTATCCGCGCCCGATCCCTGAAGATGCCCTCTGGCATCGCCGTTTCTATTTCACTGCCGTTCTTGCCATCCTGATCCTGTGGCTATGCCCGCTGTTTGCCGTCATTCTCACCTCGTTCCGTTCGACGCAGGATGTGATGGGCGGCAATCTCTGGGGCTGGCCGACGCAGTTCGGCCTGATCGACAACTACACTTCCGTCTTCACCCAGACGCCGATGGCGCGCTATTTCCTCAACAGCCTGATGATCACCATACCCTCGGTCATCGGCGTGCTGATCATGAGCACGCTCGCCGGTTTCGTGCTGGCGCGCTACCGCTTTCGCGGCAACATGCTGGTCTTCGCGCTCTTCGTCGGCGGCAATTTCCTGCCCTATCAGATCATGATGATACCGGTGCGCGACCTGATGGTGCGGATCGGCCTCTACGATACCCCCGCGGCGCTCATCATCTTCCATATCGCCTTCCAGACCGGCTTTGCGACGCTGTTCATGCGCAACTTCATCGCAGCCTTGCCGGATGAACTGTTCCAGGCGGCGAGGGCAGAGGGAGCATCACCGTTCCAGACGCTGGTCCATGTGGTGATCCCGCTGGTGCGCCCGGCGCTGGCAGCACTTGCGATCCTGATCTTCACCTTCGTCTGGAACGACTATTTCTGGGCCGTGGTGCTGACGGTGAGCGATACCGTCAAGCCGGTAACCGCCGGGCTTGCCAATCTGCGCGGCGAATGGGTTTCCGCCTGGAACCTGATTTCGGCCGGCACAATTGTCGTCGCCGTGCCGCCTGTCGTCATGTTCTTCCTGATGCAGCGGCACTTCATTGCCGGGCTTACCATGGGGGCGGTGAAAGGATGATGACCTTGTCCGACACGATCGCCCAATCCGCCCCTTGTGCCAATCCTTCCTTTGCGAGCCTAGAAGCATGACCAGTCTCGAACTTAGACACGTCAATAAGAATTACGGCGCCTATCATGCCTTGCGCGGCATCGATCTCTCCGTCGAGCAGGGCGAGTTCATCGTCATGGTCGGCCCCTCCGGCTGCGGCAAGTCCACGCTGCTGAAGTCGATCGCCGGTCTTGAAACCATCTCCTCCGGCCAGATCATGATCAATGGTCGCGATGTCAGTACGGCCGAGCCGGGGGATCGCGGCATCGCCATGGTGTTCCAGTCCTACGCGCTCTATCCGCATATGACCGTCGCGGAAAACATGGGCTTCGGCTTGCGCATGGCCAAGCGGCCGAAGGCGGAGATCGATGCCGCCGTGGCGCGCGCCGCCAAGATCCTCCGGATCACCGACCAGCTCGACAAGCGGCCGAAACAGCTTTCGGGCGGCCAGCGCCAGCGCGTCGCGATCGGCCGTGCCATCACCCGCTCGCCAGAGGTCTTCCTATTCGACGAGCCGCTCTCCAACCTCGATGCCGCGCTGCGCACGCAGATGCGCGTCGAGCTGAGCGGCCTGCACGCCGAACTCGGCGCGACCATGGTCTATGTCACGCACGACCAGGTCGAAGCGATGACGATGGCAAGCCGCATCGTGGTGCTCAATCGCGGCATCATCGAACAGGTGGGTTCGCCGCTGGAGCTTTACCGCAATCCGGACAATCTCTTCGTGGCCGGCTTTCTTGGCGCTCCGCGGATGAACTTCTTTCCGGCGACCGTCGACCAAGTTTCCGGAAACAGCGCCACCGTTTCCGCTCCGGGGCTTGCGCCGATCACGGTAGAGCTGGCAGCCGGCGCCACGGTCCAAAAGGGGACGACGCTCACCATTGGTATCCGGCCGGAAAACATCGCCGTTTCGGAGACTGCATCCTCAGGTGCCACGATCTCCGGCCAAGTCCGTCTTGTCGAACATCTCGGACGGGAGACCATCCTCTACGTCGATGCCGGAGAGCTGCAATGCGTCAGCTCCGAAAGCGGCACCGGCAACATCACCGTGCAGGTCGGCCATGTCGCCGGGATTGCCGCCGACGCGCCGATCAGCCTCCGCATCGATCCGCGCGAGGTCTACCTGTTTTCCGCCAGTGACGAGCGGACCATCACCGTCCGCAAGCCAATTCTCGATAAATGATCCTTCAGGAGCCTGATACAGTGTCAGTCAATACCAGCACCAAAGACCTTTCCGTATGGCGCACCATCAAGACCGACAGGTTTCTCGTCGGCACGCCGCACTATCCGGAACATGTCGATGAAAGCTATTGGGAGCGCGATGCCAAGCGCATGGCAGAGGCCGGCTTCAATGTCGTGCGTCTCGGCGAGTTCGCTTGGCATATCTTCGAGCCGAAGCTCGGAACCTTCGACTTCGATCTCTTCGATCGCGCCATCGCGGTCCTTGCGCGCCACGGCATCAGTACCATCATGTGCACGCCGACTGCCACACCGCCGCGCTGGCTGACGGCAGCCCATCCGGAAGTCCTCCGCGTCGATGGCAATGGCCGCAAGATGAGCCACGGTTCGCGCCAGCATGCCGATACGGCAAGCCCGGTTTTCCGCGAACACAGCAAGCGCATCACCAAGGCGATGGCTGAACACTATCGCGACAATCCCGATGTCATCGGCTGGCAGACGGACAATGAGCTCAACACCAGCATGCCGGAATCCTTCTCCGCCGCCACGCTGAAAGAATTCCAGGCCTATCTTGCCGACAGATACAGCACGATCGAAAAGCTCAACTTCGCCTGGGGCGGCGATTTCTGGGCGACGGCCTATGACGATTTCGGCCAGGTCGTGCTTCCCATCGATTTCGGCCCGACCTTTCCAAGCCCTGGGCATTTGCAGGACTACCACCGCTTCCTGGCCTTCTCGACGGCGCGGTTCCAGCATGATCAGGTGGAGATCCTGCGCGCGACCAAGGCGGAATGGTTCATCTTCCACAATCTGGGCGGCCTGCGCGATATCGACTTCCGCGGCCAGTTCTCCACCGATCTCGATTTCGTCGGCTACGATATCTATCCGATGCTCTATGACGAGTTTCAGCGCATCGGCAATCACGCCAAGGTGCAGGCACTGCATCTCGACATCTGCCGCGGCTTCTCGGGCAATTACATTATCCCGGAACAGCAGTCCGGCTTCGGCAGCCAGCCAGGGTTCTGCACGCTGACGCCGGAGCCCGGCGAGATGCGCCGCATGGCGATGTCCTCGGTCGCGCGCGGCGCCGATGGCCTGATGTTTTTCCGTTGGCGGCCGGCGCATTTCGGCGCGGAAATCTACTGGATGGGCATTATCGACCACGACGATGTGCCGCGTCACCGCTATGACGAGGCCAAGCGCTTCGCCACAGAGATGACGGCGCTGAAGGACAAGATCCTCGGCACCCATGTCCGCATGGATGTCGGCATCGCCGGCTCCGACTTCGATAATCAGGAGGCGCACAAGACTTACTCGATCGGCCTGCCGAGCCCGCAGGACGACGCCGTGCTGCTGCACCAATATTGCTACGATCGCGGCATCGCCTGTGGCTTCATTCACCCCGAAGACGATCTTTCGCGGCTAAAGCTGCTCTATGTCCCGCATTGGGTGATGTGGAAGGATGGCTGGACCGAGCGGTTGGAGACATTTGCGCGCGGCGGCGGCACCGTGATCATCGGTGCCCGCACCGGCACGCGTGACGAAAACAACCACGTCATCCGTGAGGCGGCGCCAGGTTCGTCACTTGCGCAACTGACCGGTGTCACGGTCGAGGATTTCGGCCGGCTGGCGGCACCCGGCGCCAACGGCCTCTTCGATGTCATGTCGCGCTCCGGCGGGCTAATGATCCCGCCAAACCGCCCGGCCGAATCCCATCGCCGCGTCCGCCGTTTCACCATTGGCAACCGCGAGCTGGAAGGTGCCCATTTCTACGAGAACCTGGCAGTTGCCGACGATGTCGAGGTGGTGGCGACATGGTCGAACCGCTATGCCGAAGGTGTGCCGATGGCGACATCACGCAAGGTCGGCAAGGGCAGGGTGCTCTATCTCGGTACATACCTCACCGCCGAGCTGACGGCAGCGCTGTCCGACCGTACCTTCGCGGATGCGGGCGTCGAACCGTTGATCGCCGATCTGCCGGATGGTGTCGAAGTGACGATGCGGCAGAACGATGAAAGGCAGCTTCTGTTCATACAGAATTACACAGACCAGCATGCGGAACTGACCAATGTCCCGCGCGGCGTCAATCTCCTCGACGGCGGCAAATCGGTGTCCGGTGGGCTGTCGCTCGAAGCTTATGGCTGCGCGATCGTCGAGTTGGGGTGACGATCAAGCGGAACGAGGCGATCGGCTGTACATGGAGCCTGCCGATCGCCTCGTATCATCGCCGCTATTTAACTATCGGCAAAGGCCTTCAGCGCGTCGCCGGCCAGCCGATAGCGTATCCATTCGTCCTGCGGCTCTGCGCCGATGGAGCGATAGACGCGGATCGCCGGCTCGTTCCAGTCGAGCACACTCCACTCGAACCGGCCGCAACCTTTCTCGACAGCAAGCTTCGCCAGATATTTCAGAAGTGCTTTGCCGGCGCCCGATCCGCGCTTTTGCGGGGTGACGTAAAGATCCTCGAGATAGAGGCCATTGCGGGCAAGCCAGGTGGAATAGGTGTAGAACCAGACCGCAAACCCCACCGGCTCGCTATCCACTTCGCAAATGGCCGCATGAGTGACGGATTGAGGACCGAACAGGGACTGCTCGATGGAGGCCGTCGTCGCTTCGACCTCGTGAGCCGCCTTTTCATATTCCGCCAGTTCGCGAATAAATCGCAGGATGAGTTCTGAATCGGATAGCTGCGCCGAGCGTATCGTTATCGTCATTTTCGTTCATCTGTCGCTTCGACATTTGCCTCGCGCATGGCGCATTCGGCAATTGCGCAGTTCATGACTATAGCGGATTGCGTGTAAGGGTTACGGTCGACGAAGGCAAGCCGTGCCGGTAGCGGCGTGACGAGATTTCGGCGGAGAGCTCGTCGCATCTCGAATGCCAGATATTCTTTCAGATTCACCCGGTTGAGTAATCCGTGCCACGCCATATACTGATCTGAAAAACGCGGTTGGAAATCGCCCCATTCACTTCAAGAGCCGAGTGATCACAAGTGACATATCGAGAGGGAGGTTCCATATGCCGCGTCCGCAATCCGTTTTGAGAACCAACCCATGAAAATACCCGCGCAATATCCCGCGCCGGAGAGCTTCCTCACCGCGCTGGCACAACCATTCGACAGCATAGCGGGCAGTCGTGTCGTGGAACCTTTTGGATTTGTCTGGAGCGATGCTGTCGCGCTGGATAGAGGGCTGGATATTTATCATATCAGCGCGCCACCAGCGGGTATTCACCTGACTTTCAAGCATGAAGGCATTGTATTCGACCATGACTATTCGGATGACGGCAAGGGTCCATTCCTTCTGACGAACTGTGCCTTCTGGGGAGATGAGGAAAGTTACGAGAGCTATAAGGGGTCGATCTGGAGGAACTGACCTTCTCCGATACGATAGCCGATGCAGAGGGGAAGTTAGGACCGCCAACCAAAGTCGGCCGATATGATATCCATGCCTGGGAGCTGCCTGATTTCAAATTGACCATACACTGGAAGAACCCAGACAGCATTCGGGTGATTTCATATTGGATGAAGCAATAGATTAGGCTCCGTTTGCACATAAGTGCGGCGCCAGGCGATGATGAGTCATTCGCTCACAAATTGGCCGACTAGTTCTAAGCGACTTGGGATTTGCGGAACGGCGGAAAACAACATAGTCCCCAGTCGGCTTGAGGGACAACCAAGAGCGGCGTCACTTCGCCCCTTCGTCCACGGAGATTTCTTCGAAATCCACGATCCCTGCTTTTTGGTTGGGCAAGATGGCCAGCACCTGGCCTGATATTGTCTGCACGATCGAGTTTCCGAACGGAACATCGGGTTGACCGTCTGGCTTCACGAGCTGGCCTCGTGCCGGGCTCAGGATCAAACTGTCGGAATCCCGGCCTGGTAACGTCCATTCCTTCGAGCGGATGCGCGTACCGGCAGGATATGTGACCACACCCAGACGCAGATCGGTTGCGAGCACTGCTTCGCTGAAACCCATAAAATGGCGGTCGTGATCCACAGCTATCCGGGCGCCCTGCAGAGGCAGGCCACGCACTGTTGTCATCGTCCCCGGCGCGAGAAAAACGGTCCAGCCGCGGGCGGATCCTGCATGTGCCAGTAGTTTCGCGCCAGCTGGGATTTCCCAGTTCTCCACGCGATTGGTGGCGCCGAGCGCGCAGGAATCGAAGATGATATTGGCTGCGTCCACTTTGAACGCCAACGGCTCCCCTGTCCCACAGAGCCAACCATCGACGCGCTGGTCGAAGGCCAGTATCAGCTCCATCGAGGTGGCCGCATAGGTATCTTTATCGCCATCCCGATAGAGGTTGCGGCGGAGGCTCGCCGCTGTGACTCCATTGACCGGTGTCGGAACAGGAAAGTGGGCGGACTCGAAGGCTTCCCGGTCACCCGGCACCATGCTGTGTAGCCGGGTTCCCGCTGGCATGGCGATACCGGCCACCATGGCCGGCTCTTCCAGCGTGATGTTCCGCGCGGCCTCGTCCCGCTTGATATCCATATCCGCGAGATAGCCTCGATAGAGGAAAGACAGGACGAATGTCGCCGACAAAGCGAGCAACATCATCAGGGGCAGGGTGAGCCACAAGCGTGCTCGAAACGCCTTTCGCGCACCACGCCAGATGCTAAGTACCGCGAGCCATGACAGGAGGATAAGCGCCGATATAACCGAGATCAGCAGCAAAACGTAGAAGGAGGCGGGGATCAGTGCGATTGGGATCATATCGAGGCCGTGACGGCTTCCTGTGATTTGTGAAACAAGCAGAGGCTTGTTGGATATCTGTGGTCTCTTCTCGGTAGACTACCTCGGAGCCGTTCGTCATCAAAAGATTTGAGGCACGATCGATGGAAGAAGCCCTTATGGTTATCGCTCTGATTGACGGGAATAAGAATCGAGTTGCAACGAAAATAATGGAGATGCGATAAGGCATCACCAACGCTCTCAAAACCGTTGATTGAAAACCGTGGGAATACCCGAATGAATTCAGTGCGTCGTGGCGTTCTTGCATTTTTGGGCGGCCTTATCCTGGGAAAGCCATCTCTCGGTAGAGCATCAGGCAATCCGCCGGCCTTTGCCGCATCACGCTCCAGTTATACACCGCGTCATGTGCTTTGCTTTCTCGGCAAGGAAAATGGTCTTGCCGCGCTCCGGCAGAATGCCCGCGCTGCCATCGACCTGTTCGCCGATGACTTCACTACGGACGAAGAATTTTCGCAGGACAAACCGGATGATCGGATGGAGCGATCATTCAATGTTTGCTGGGACCGCGTCGATCCAAATGCCTTTCAAGAGACTGATGAAGACGCCGTCGCCGCGCACGGATCGGTCCTCTACATACTTGGCCCGTCCATGACCGCGGAAACAGCCGTCACGACATCCGCAAAAGCTTTGATGCTTGTACAATACATGCTCGATCATGGTGCGATCGCCGCAAAGGGCGAGAGTGCGGGCGTCGCCCATGGAGTGCGGCGATGGAAGGAACTTTTCGAGCAGGCGCGCAGCGCAGTCGCATCCCACGATTTGCTGACGCTCGCGAGAATATGCCGTCTCGCCTTAGCACGCCGCCCCATCGGCGATGATGCGGAGGGGATGGCGAGCGTCGGGTTTCACCTGGTTGGATTACCTGATGTGCTGGTTACCTTTGCCCGAAAAGACGCCCAGCGGCCGTCCACCAATGCCGAGCAGCTCAAGATCGCGGCCCTGATCGATGATATCGCCGATGAAATGACGCGGGAAGGCGTTGAGACAGCCTTGGCGGGTCGTCATGCCGCTCTAGCCGACGACACCCGGTACGGGGAAGATGAGTATAAGTTCAATCCGTTCGGGGTCGCAAGAATTCAAGAGAAACAGCTTTGACCAAGAGAGTGTTGCAGCTCGCCCTCATTCTGGTAACGACGATCGTCGGAGCTTCCTTTCTCGTGCCGACCTATCCTGATGTTCCTGCGGAAACGAACGAAGCCATCGTCGCGCTTAACGTCAGCAATTCGGGCGAACGTCTGCTCTTGCGAACGCCTATTCACGATTACGATTTCGCATTGTCCCCGAACCGACTGAACGAACTGTCATCACCGCGCTTTGATCAGCTTCGCTCGCTCGGTGGAACGAGAGCCTATCTCGACAAGATAAGGGTGCGGTCGACGGGAATGGCGACAACCAGGATCAGCATTATGCTCGGTGGTTATGATTCCAGTCTCAGCGAAACGAAAAGAGGCATCTTGCCCGATGATCTTAGAGCGGAGCTGGCCGCGCTTGGCTTCGTGCCATCCAATGGAAATGTCGTCGGCGATTTCGATACGCCACTTTACATGGTCTGGAGCACCGAATTGTCAGGACGGCAATACCCCGCAAACAGTCGCGAGGCGTACGCCGGAATGGATCTGATGACGCCAACGGCGTCTGACGTCTCGGTCACCTCCGATGATCAGCCGGCACTGGAACAGAACCGGCGGCGCAATGCCATGTTGCGGCCGTTGACAGCCCTGAGAGAGGGGGTTGAGACCTCGGCAATCGTGCTTTTCATGTTCATCATTGGAGCGAACCCAGCTCCCGGCGGATGAAAACGAATTCGGATGCATATAACCTCGGCATGGTGGATTTGATCATCTGGGGCGACGAGGATCTTCGGAGATTTGGCTATGATCTGGCTGGACGCGGCCCTTGAACGACCGATGGACGCCACACTCATGAAAAATGCGCTGGCTGCGGTGCTGCGTGTGGACACAAGCGCCATCGAAGTGGTGAACGACCTGTCACAAGCCCAAGACAAAACGGTACTATGTCTCATCCATGAAGGCGACGGATCCGACTTCTCTCAGCTCGTATCGATCTACGCGAAGGAAGAGCTGACACCGCCAGGTCTTCTGGAGGGCGGCTCGCAGATCGCCAGGTTCGTCCAGACGGCGATGCTGTTACCCGACGATGAAAGTGCAAATCCCTACTCATTCGTGCTCGCATCGCCCTCTGGTTTGCTGGTCAATGTTCTGGTGGACACAGACCAACTCGACCGACACAACCGCTACGTGATCGTGGCCAATGACGGAAGTCCTCGATGTGGCGAAGGAGGCAATACTTGATGCAGCCCCTGACAAAGCCCGATGCGATCCGGCTTCAGTTCGAAGCAGGAATTGTGCGATCGCGCGATGATCTCTTCGTGGCCTGCTCCAATGAGGAGGAACGCTTCGACGGTTTCGCTCGCCTTTGCCGCTACAGAGCCGGCGAAAATCCGCCATGGGCCTATGTCGATGTGGATATGACGATTTCCGATGGGACCCTTTTCTCACCAGGGAAAGGCGCTGATCCCTTGAGCGTGCAGCCCGCCTTCGTCTTCACCTCCGACGACGGCGACATCACACATCTGCCGATTGACGGCGATATGGTCACTGAGCGCATCACTGGGTCTGGCCTGTGGGTAAATGATTCCCATGGCTGGGGTTGCATGGGCAGAATTGTCCAGATCGGCACGCGACTGCATGCTTGCGGTAACGGTGGCCAGGTTTATCGTCGGCTCGACTCCGACACATGGGAGCATATCGATGCCGGATTGCTGCAGGATGAGGCGGACAAGGAAGACCTTACACTCAAGGCGATTGCCGGCGTCAGCGAAAATGAGATTTATGTTGGCGGCTGGCGCAAGAATGTAAACGACGGCGTATTGTTCTGCTGGGACGGCCGCCGCTGGATCTCCGTCACCAGGGATATCCCGGCCATCAGCAACATTCATGTGGAGCACGCCGGTTCAGTCTGGGCTTGCGGGCGTCAGGGTACCTTGCTGCATGGCAACCATATCGACGGCTTCAGAAAGCTTCTGGAGCCCGATCGTGCTCGGACCTATGTCAGCGTCGCCGTTTATGATGGCCAGGTTTTCCTGGCAACCGAAATCGGTCTTTATATTTATGACGGTGGTTCGGTGCGGCGGATACAGACAGGACTGGTTCCGGACTATAGAGACGGGCATATCCTGCAAGTAGCGGATGGTTTGCTGTGGTCCATTGGCTATGCCGACATCGTGCATTTCGATGGCGCAAACTGGGGGCGCGTTCCGTTTCCGGGCAATCCACCGATCCGATGAACATCTGGTGAAGCTGGCGATGGAAGTGAAAGCACCAACACAGGACCAAAATGGTCTTCAATGGCGCGACGCGGCCGCACCGGCTTTTGCGATCAGGCTGCCGTCCGAGCAATGCGCCGGAATCGGATCGTTCGGCCCGATAAAGCGGACCTCCAGATAGAGATGCAGCCGCGTCTGCAAACGATCCAGCAGCCTCTTGCAGGCAGAAGCATTCACATCGTCCTCGCCAGTCAGCTTGCCAACCCATCGCATGAACCAGCTGTCATAGGCCTGCACGTACAAGAACCACCGTGGTGAGTTTGACGTCGCCGGCGGCGTGTCGCGGCAAAGCCAGATGGCGCGCGCATGCTGGAAGAGCGGCTGAAGCGTAGTTTGCAGCAAGGTGAGTTCGGACGCATCCATTCCGTGAGGAAAAAGACCTTTGGATACCGATTGGCCCACATCTCCTTCGGTCCATAATTGATCGGCGATCTGCCGATGGTGTTCCGCCGCTGGCTTGTCTCCCACCCGCAGGTAGAGTTCGCAAAGGTGGCGATGAGCCTGATATTCGGGCGTGGGACGGGACCGGCTGATGCGATGCCATATGGAAATCGCGCCGTTGATATCGCCGCCTTGTTCCAGATCGTTGGCCTTTAATTGAAGAAGCGACGGGTCTTCGGGGAAGTGCTGCAACCCTTGTGCAACCGCCTCGGCGCGAAGCGTGCCTGCCGGATCGAATATCTCGGCTAGTCGAGCCAGTTCCAACCAGTCCTGCTCGTCAAACACCTGCTGCTCGCGACGCTGCAGGAGCTTTGAGAATTCGCTGTGTTGAGATGCATGCCATTCTTTGGCATCCCGCCAGCCTTGCTCTGCGGTTTCGCGCCAGTCGGCATCAAGCTGCACGGCGATGCCGGGGGCTTCCTTTCCCAGCCAATCTGCGGCCGCCGACGTCTCTTCAAGGCGCCAGGGTAGATAGTCGGGGAGGGGGGCCGCCGGATCAAATCCTGTGGCAGTGATGCGCTCGAAAAGGACAGGATGTGTGCTGTGACTATCCGGTTTCTGGCAGAGGCTTTCATGCAGCCAGACGGCTGCCTGCGCGCCGTCGCGCGGACGACTGCTCGCAGGCTCCGCCAAAAGCTGCATAAACGGCCGCATCAGAGCGATATCGTCATTGCCCGCTTGCGCAAATATATCCGGCCAGAACCGGCTGGACATAGCCTTTTGCCGCAATGCCAGGGCGGTTTCCGCCTCGAATGCTATATCGCTGCCGCAAACCGCAATCGCCTGCGCATCGGCAACCATCTCGCAACGGCGGGAAAACTCCAGCGTCTCGCGCATCATGCGGGGCACGTACCAGGAGAGAAACAATCTGAGCGGCGCGGTGATCAGCCGATGATTGCGCTCATGCAACTCGCCAAGCGCCGCCCAGCGTTGACGCGCCACATAGGCCCAACGCGCAAAATGGCCGTGCTGCCGGGAAATATGCGCGTATTCATGCGCGATGACGACGGCGGCCTGCTTTCTTGTCAACAAGGCAAGAAGCGGCAAGCCAAGCACCAGAACATGCTTCGGCTGACCGGCACGCGAACCTGTCTGGTAGATGGAGGCGTTGAGCTCGGCGTTGATATAGACGGCCGTGAAGGCCGGCGCGTCACAGGCAAGGCGCAATCGTTCAAGCTCGCCAGCCAGAGCGGGAACCTTGCGGGGGTCCAGCAATATGCCATTCGAGACCGGTGGCGGGGGCACTGCCGCATAGGCACGCAGGACCATCAGTCCGTAAAAGACCCATGACAACGACGGCAAGGCAAGAAGCACCAGCAGAAGCCGCGAAGGCAGCAGCAATGCAAGCAGGAGAGGGGACAGGACCAGCATAGCTCCGCAGACGAGCAAAGACACATCGCCAAAGGCGAGCCAGATCAAGGCTCGCCATCTGCCTTCTCGCGGTGACGGTAGGGGAGTGGCCATGATGACGCTTATTTTGGCGGGAGGTGCTCGCTAGACAGTTTCTTGCCGAGGAAGAAGGCCTTCAAGGCCCGCCCGGCCATTTGCATTCCCGTTGCTCCATAGACCTGCGTTTCCATCCACTCCAATGCCGAATGGTCGGGGAAAAGCTCCTTGTAGCGGTCGAACCACTGCATGGCGACAAATTCGCTCTTGGGAACGCCGTCGCCGTATTTATATGCCAGGACGACCTGGCCATAGGCCTCTCCGGCGATGTGATCGTCATCGTGAGCGACAAGGGATTTCATATAGGTGACGGCCTGTTGCTTTTCGTCCGCGGCTCCATGCCGACGGTCGATGCTCGCAAGCCGGATCATTGCCATTTCCACGCCGCCATTCATCGCGCCGACGTAAAAATTGCGGACGCGCTCGAAATTTCCCCGGATCGTCAAATCAAGATTGTCAACGTTCTCGAGGCGCCACGCGTAGTTGTATAGCGCAACCGCTTCTCCGTCCTCGACAGCCAGTTCGAGCCAGTGGTCCGCCTCCTCGCCATCAAGCAATTCCGGATCGGTATCGGGCCGGATCCCTCTCGTGATGTCGTACATGCTTGCGGCGGCGGAGTAGACACGTCGCTCGGCAAAGGCGCGGGTAAGATAGGTTGCCTCCTTCTGAAACCCTCCGTCCCACATCATCCGGCAGGCATGCATCGGCGTAAATTCATCCGGTTCATAGAGCGGTTCGAGCTGCGCTGCCCGGTCTATCAACTGCGTGGCGATCGCCGGATCGGCTTTGATCCCCCACATGCCGAACTGCCAGGCAAATGCTGCGACAGTCAGCATTGTTGGTTCGTCGAAACGGCGGACAGCGGTTCGCAGGACGCTGGCATAGGCGCCCTCATGGTCCTCGAAATGCTTGATCAGCATCACATTGGTAAAGTCCCGAAACGGGCCGTCGATTGCCGGATAGGTTCCCGGCGGCTTGCAATAGCGGATAGATTCGACATGGCGCTGATGCGCCAGTTCTCCGTCGGCGAGCGAGTAATTGGTAAAATTGGCGTACTTGCCGAGAGAAATGAAACGCAAGCGGTCGGACAGATCCCGGGCCAGCCAAGTCTTGAAGATCTTCTGTCTGGCCGTGATCTCGCGAGCGTCACCCGGCTGCGGATACTCCGGGAGCGTCAATGCATCCTGAATTCCTGGCCAGCGGACGGAATTGCGCTCCTGCTCGCTCAGCGAAGAGCACAAAGGACCTGTCGCGAATTTTTCGACTTCTCCATCACCGCCACCCCATCTGGGGCTCAGATACTGTGCGTAATCAACCAGAATATCCGGCCATCGTGGTCTCAGAGAAAGGCAGTAGCGCAGCCAGTAAAAGCCGGCGTTCTCGACATCACTTTCTTTGATGGACGGAAGAGACGAGGGAAGGGCCGTCGTTACAATGCCTGGCGGCTTCAATCCATGTCTGGCAAGCTGGGCGCATGCCGCCTCGTAAAGATCCCGTTCGAACTCTTCGCGCTGCATGGTTTTTTCGGCAGGCAAGCCACGAAACAGCGCATCGACGAAATCCGGCTGGCCGAGATACTGGCTGATCTGCATCATGGTTTCAGCGGCAAGCGCCGGCCGCTGCGAGAGCGTCATCGCCTTCAGCAGATGTTCAGCCGCGACTACGCAAGCCATGTGAGCGGCGACCCATTGGTCCTCGCCGACCTCGGACGCCCAGGCTGCCGTCCGGATGTCGCAGGCTCGGCGAAAATAATAGTGACCGAGGATTTGCCTTGCATGATACGAACCTGGATAGGCTTGGCTCCAGCCATTCAGCAATTCAAGCCTGAGGCCAGCATCAACGCTGGCATTGTCAAATAGGGCGGAGCTGGTCGCGAGGAACGTGTAGCGATCATCGGGCAAATCGGCAGGCTGCCACCACGCCGATTCCAGCGCTGCCATTGTGCGCTCGACCTCGTCGAAGCGCCGCTCAAGCATCGCCTTTCGCAGTTCTTCTTGCTGCCGGAGCCGAGCCCATTCAGGACCATCCAGCGGCAGGGGAGGCGAGCTTGTGATTGTCTGCATGTGTGGCTCCTCAACATGTATTGCTGGCGGAGATCGTCAGGTAGATCATTCCCTGGAACGAATCCGGGCCGCCGCGCGTCCGATGTGTAACGTGAATGCGTCGGCAATTTCAACCACCGGCCGTACGACCCAAAGGTGCTGAGGAACGACACAGCCTCGTCGTGCGATGTCAAATCGTTCACGCTGGATGGCCAAGGCCAAGTGAATGGCCTAGATAGATCGTAGAACTCGGATGGCATGATCGCGGGAGTATGGAAATAGATAATCGAATTATTATCCTGATCGCAGCGACCTTGCTTGGCAGTTCCGCCTTGGCGCAGGACCGACCGGTCACTGATCTGAAGATCGTCGCCTTTCATTCCGAAGCACCCGATCGGTGCCGCAAGTCCGATGTCGCCTTAACCGCCGCGAAGACCCGGGAGTTCTTCAGACGTGCAAAACAGATCGACGCGAAAATCCTCCACGACGATTATGACCTTGCGCCCTGTTACATGGAAGGAACGCTAAAATGGCGTGGGGAACTGTGTGACTGGAAGATCCGGGCAGGTGCCACAGGCCATGTTCAATGCAGCAAGCAGGAAATCTACTTCGCTTGCGAGGCCTGCGGCGATCTGTTCGACCAAAAATAACGGTAGTTGTTCCGCGCTATTCTGCATCCGGGAGCAAGTTCAGCTCCGGGGGAACCCTTCAGTGGGATGACCCGAAATCGGGAGGTGCCTCGGAGACCATGAAAGAGGCAGATCGGCGGATGCGTTCTTCGCTCTACTTGTTCTTCAAAAGCCAGATCTTGCCGGCCATGGTTATGGAGTAAGCGTCCTTTCCGGCATCGTCGTCGACGTGGAGACGTTCAAGAAAGCCGGGCTCCCGCAATTCTTCCAATGTTTTATCGCTTATGAATTTGATTTTCTGCGGCCGTTCTTTCCAACGGTCGGTTTTTGCATAGGTCACGGTAGCGTTCTGGTGCGTCCACTTCTTCGCCGACTGCGGATAAAGGTCTCCTTGCTGCGCAAGTTTCAGCCCTGCGATCTGTGACGGTGTTAGTTCAATCATTGGCGCGAAAAATCTCCATCGCTGTTGCTATTGAGCGCACTTAACACAAAAGTCGGTCGAGTGTTTCGCAAAAACACTTGTCTCGGGAGAATCTCTGCCAAGTGTGGCATGGCCGTTTTCAAGGCAGGGGATCAGCTTCCGTCCAATTTGCAGGATCAGGGCGTTTTAACTTTGTGGCTATAGGTAAAGTTACATAAGGTTTATTATGGAACCAAAACCCATATCCAATTTGTCGCGTTATCGCGAACAGACCATATTCCCCGAACGCTAAACCAGGCTCGTGGTCACCGCAGCAAGCACAACATATCGCCCAACCTTCGCGATGGTCACCAGCAACAGGAATGTCGGCAGTGGCTCGCGCAGCACGCCGGCAGCAACGGTGATCGGATCACCAACGATCGGCAGCCAGCTTGCCAGCAGCGACCATCGTCCATAACGTCGATACCAAGTCTGCGCCCGGTTCATCGCCTGTTCGCCAACAGGGAACCATCGCCGCGAGCGGAAGCGTTCCATACCGCGACCGAACATCCAGTTGAGCAATGATCCGAGGACATTGCCGACGCTGGCGACGGCCACCAGTACCGGAGCCGCATATTCTCCCGTCAGGAGCAAGCCGACCAAGGCAGCCTCGGACTGCATCGGCAGAATGGTGGCTGCCGCGAAGGCCGCCAGGAACAGACCAAAATATATAGCAAGTTCAGCCATCAATCAAAGATGCGCGATGATGGTGTTGAGTTCATTGATCCAACAAAGTCGATCTTTCGGAAACATACCGATAGCTTTCTCAATACGATGACCACGGCAGTCTCGGTTCAACACATGCTTGGTGGACACTACGATAGTGGCGACCGGCAAGATCGAGCAAGTGCTTGCGTGACAATTAAGGAGCGGCCGATCAGCGACAAGCGGTCAGTCCTTTCTCATATGCAGCCACTTCATCGCATAGTAGGTCAGAAACATATAGAGACCTGCAATCGCGATGCAGTGGATGAAGAAGCCCGCTACAGACTCCTCGAAATTCCACCAGTCCAATGTCACATGCATTGCGAGCTTGGTACCGAGGCCCAGCTCGAACGAACTCCAGACCCCATGGATGGCGATGACAATGGCGATCGCCCGAAGCGCGAAGCTTCGCACCGCGCTCGGTTTGGAGATGCCGAACAGATTGCGCGTTATGTCCATTATCATCGGCCAACGCAGGCCCAGATGAACTGCAAGGATGACCAGAACCCAGTAGGCGGCAAGCGTATGGATCTGCCGAACCGTGAAGCCGCCATAGGGTGACATGATGCCTGACAGAGTGTTGGAAATCAGTACGCTGGTCACCAGCAGCGTCAGCATGGCGACGAGTAGCAGCGCAGTGATCACAATATTGATCAGGCCCCTCGCCTCGCGCCGTCCTCTGGTGATCGTGCCGTACCAGCGCCTGTTGAAGACGTTGTGCATGATCACCAGTAGAAACATGGCGGTGCCGACGATCTCATGGACGGTGTTGCCGAGCCACCAGTAGGAAAGGCCGATCAGAAGCAGGCCCGCGGCTATGACATCAAACGCCAGCCGTAGGAGAAATACCGAACTCAAGGCACTGGCCCTCAACCTATTCGACCGGCGTGCCGTTGAACCTTGGAATGCGATAACCGGTATAAAGGTAATCGCTGTCCGCTTGCCCTTGATGGCAGGATTGGCAGCGGGCGGTATTCTCGCTCATGTTGATCGTCTTGTCGGGCCAGAACCACTGGAACTGCCAGTCGCCGGTGCGGCGACGTTCGTCATAGTCGGCGCCCCAGCCGCTGCCCTTTTCCATGACGAAATATCGGTAGAGCTTGCCATCCCGATAATCGACGAGCACGAAATGCGTGCCGCTCGGGATCGGCTCTCCGTTCCTGACGGCTTCCATCGCCTCGGGTGTGGTCATGATGTGCTCGGTGACGTTGCCGCGCCGAACGGTCGTATAGTGCATCAACTGGTCGAGGTTTTCCGGGAATTTCACACGGTTGGTTTCAGCATCCGCCTGCCATCCGACAAGCGAAGCAACGCCGCAAACCATGGCGATCATGAGAAATCGGCTTGTAAATATCTTCATGAAGAACCTCGTCCAAGTTTATGAAATAAATTGCAAAGTGCGCCGATCAGGCTAGCGCCGGTACTGTTCGTCCGAAACCTGCTCCATCCAGTCCACCGACTTGCCATCGAGCGCTTCAGCGATCGCGATATGGGTCATGCCGGTGATGGCGGTGGCGCCATGCCAATGCTTGACATCAGGCGGAATCCAGACGACGTCGCCGGGTTTGATGTCCTGGATGGGACCGCCCCAATACTGGACCAGGCCGACGCCAGCCGTGACGATCAACGTCTGGCCGAGCGGGTGCGAGTGCCAGGCGCTGCGCGCACCCGGCTCGAACGTCACGATCCCGCCGCCGATCCGCGCCGGCGCATCCCTCTGAAACCGGGAATCGACGCGCACAGAGCCCGTGAAATTATCGGCGGCGCCAAAGCTGGATGGTTGCGAACCGGCGCGGGTGACGACGACCGTCCGCTCGGGCTCGCCCAACGCCGCCGAAGCGAGTAGGGATAACGAGAAGATAGTCAGCACAATTGTCTTCATTGGAATTCCTTTGTCCCAGTGCAAAAACGCAGGCACAAACGCGGGGTTGTCAGTCGAGGTTCTTTTCGTCGAGGAACTTCGACACCTGATCCGCGATCTCGACGTTGTTCAGGTCCGAAAAGGGAAAGTGCGTGTTGCCCTTGATGCCGATCTCCGGCAGGTGCACGACGGTCACATCGCCGCCATGCCTGTTGACCGTGTCCCGCCACAGCCGGGCCATCTGAAGTCGGGCACGCCAGCTATCCTGCGCCGGCAGATCCACCGGATGATCGGGGATATTGTCGCCGTAGAAGACGAGGATCGGGATCCGCGTCAGCGCCATGAACTGCTCCGTGGGGACCGTCGCACCTTGAACGGTATCGAAGGCGCTCGGGATCGGAGCGGGCACCTCGCCTTCGGGGAAAACGAAGCTGCTGCCGGGCTCGAAGGAGACGATCGCCTTGACGTTCTGATTCTTGATGGCCGCGAGCCAGCCGGGGCCGCCGCCTTGCGAATGGGTGAAGAGGATGCCGGGACCGATCCGGTTAAAGAGTGCCGAGACGCCATCTGACGTCACGTTCATGTCGAACGGCCCGGTATTGGGCGTCATCGATCGGAAGAACTGGTTGAGCGTCTCGGGGCTGCGATCGAACTGGACGCCATCAAAGTAGTTCGGCCAGAGGCCGACGCGGAACTGGTTGAACCAGAGCTGCTCGTCCGGCGTCGGCTTGATTGTCGTCTCGACCATGCTGCGGCCGGCATCACCCCGACGCGGCTGATCGATCAGATAGGTGGAGAAATGCCGGCGCAAAAAGATGGTCTGGAAGCCCTCGCGACCATCAGCCGTTGTCTCCCATGTCTTGGAGAACTGGCCGGCACCATGCCACATGACGATCGGAAACTTCCGTGGCATCACCGGGACCTGATAGAAGGCGTAGAGATGATCACCGTGATAAGTCTGCCCGGCAGGTTCCAGCGGCTTCCGCGGATCGAAAGTGCCGGGCGCCGTTACAACCCTCCCCCCGACCGCAAAGCTGCCCTGCTCCTGAATGACCAGAGGCTCGGGCTTGCTCGCCTGTTGAGCCATTGCCGCAGGTGACATCAGGATGCTGGCGGACACCAATAAGGGTGCGAATAGATACTTCCAGGCGCTCACGATGGGGTCCTTCTATCAAATCAAGACGACCCCAACGCTAAACTCAAAGACACTTTTTGATTAGACAGCTAAGTCTGATAGGCTCTAGAAGCTGGGCTAATCAATCTGCCTCATTGAGAGAACACGCGCACCCTGGCATTGTCCAATTCCTCGACGACCGGGGTTGGCTCTTGATCAAGCGGCATGTTGGTGACGTCATGCACCGCATCGACGGAGCCTACCTTGTCAGCGTCCAATGCACCAAAGAGCCGATCAAAATCATTCGGTGCCGGGCCGGTCTCCGCGACGAGCTCGAATGTCTTGCGCAGCGCCTCCTGCGATGTGAGGCTGCGGACCAGCACCTCCGCGAGCTGGCGCCGTGCGATCACGCCGTCGCGCGGGGTGCCGGATTGCCGTTTATCCCCCTGTAGCAGCACGAGCCGGAACTGGTTGGCGTCGTTGTAGTCGAACCAGCCCGGACGCACGATCGTGTAGGGCAAGCCGCTTGCACGGACCAGCCGCTCGGCGCGCCGTTTCCAATCATGCGCCTCTCTACGATCGGTCACGCCGATGGAGGTCATCAACGCGATACGAACCCGGCGGTCTCCCAATGCGGCCAGAATGTTGCGAACCCCGCCATAGTCGATAGCTTCGGCTGCGGATGCACCGCCGTGTGAGCCATGGGTGAACACGATCGCACCGATACCGTCCACGGCAGTCGGGAGCGTATGAGGCTGCGTCAGGTCGCCGGCGACAACCTCCACCTCCGGCGGAAGATGAAGTTTTCCGCGACTACGCACCAGAGCACGGACGCCGTGCCTCTCGCGCAAGGCCTCCTCGACGACGTATCGGCCGATGCTTCCGGTCGCGCCGACAACCAGAATTTTGATCCGCGACCTATCCATGGCGTTTCCTCGTTATGGCTGATTGCTATTTTTCATGTGCATTTCCCAGAACCGGATGGCATCCGCGATCCATCCTTCGGCGCTGGTGCCGATGCCGGGTCCGAAGCCGTGACCAAGACCCTTGTATGTATGATATTCGACCTCGGTGCCGGCTTGGCGTAGAGCGGCAATGCGCCTTTCCATACTGGATGGAGGCGCGATTCCGTCTTGTTCGCCGACGACGGCAAAGGTTGGAGGCTCCGTGGACGAATGGTCCGAATGGCCGGTGTAAGCTGTCACGACCGCCGATGGCCTGGGAAGATCGTCGCCACCGAAAGCCGCGACGCCATGCGAACCGATAGCCGCTGCCATTCGAGCTCCCGCCGAGCTGCCCCATAGGGAATAGTCCCGGGTGCCGACACCAAGAACGCCGGCATTCCTGAAGATGTAGGAGATGGCCGCCGCAAGGTCTTCAGTCGCGGCCCGGCCGCCATATCCGGCCCGATATTTCAAGACAAAGGCATTATATCCGCGATATCCGCGGCGGCTGATCTCCAGGGCATAGGGAAAGCCCTCGTGAACCGAACCAACGTAGGCAAACCCACCGCCGGGAGAGACAACAGCGAAGGGCGCTCCGGGTTCGCCGCGAAAGAAGAACAAGCCGGTGTTCTCTTTTGTCGGATCTTCCCGTCTCTGCGCCTCAGTGTAGAAATCGTAGAATATCACCTCGCCCTTGTTCACGTCATCGATCATGCGATTGAGCGCCGCGACGACATTCACTGAATCCACATGACTGTGATAGGGCAGAAGCGAACCGATATCGCGAAGGCGCATTGTCCCGTCATAGGCACGACCATCCCAAGGCAGCAACAATCGACCGAAACCCGCGAATGCCGAATTGCCCAGCATGTCAGCTATCCGGCTGTCGGAAAGCAGATGCGCGGATGCTCTTTCGCTCGAGTGACGCTCCACACGCATAGTGGCGTCTCCATTGGATTGCGCGTCGCCGCTCCCGCCAGCTTCCACGGACGCTGACGAGAGCAACATCGACAGGGCCATGCAGGCAGAGTGCAACCCGGAGGTGCTCATTTGCCGTCAGCCTTTATCGGCCAGTCATCTTCAGCGCGGCCTCGGGAAGGCGCTCGCCCTGCACTTCGATCTTCGACACCGCCGTGTTGATCTCCCCGAGATCGTCGGCACTCAGTTCGAGATCGACCGCTCCAAGGTTCTCCTCAAGGCGATACAGCTTGGTGGTGCCGGGGATCGGCACGATCCAGGGCCTCTGGGCGAGCAGCCAGGCGAGCGCGATCTGAGCCGGCGTTGCGCCCTTGCGCTCACCGACAGCCTTGATGAGATCGACGAGGGCGAAGTTCGCCTTGCGGGCTTCGGGTGAGAAACGGGGCACATTGTTGCGGAAATCGGTCGGATCGAACTTCGTGTTCTCGTCGATCTTGCCGGTCAGAAAGCCAGCGCCCAGCGGGCTGAACGGCACAAAGCCGATGCCAAGTTCCACAAGCACCGGCAAAAGCTCCACCTCTGGCCCGCGCCAGAACAGCGAATACTCGCTCTGGACCGCCGTGATCGACTGGACGGCGTGCGCCCGGCGGATCGTCTGAACGCCCGCTTCGGAAAGACCGAAATGCTTGACCTTGCCTTCGGAAATCAGATCCTTGACGGCGCCAGCCACATCCTCGATTGGCACCTCTGGATCGACGCGGTGCTGGTACAGGAGATCGATGTGGTCTGTCCGCAGGCGCTTGAGGCAGGCATCCACCGCCGCCTTGATATGCTCCGGCTGGCTGTTCGTGCCCCCACGGCGCTCGCCGGTCTTCAGGTCGATATCAAAGCCGAATTTGGTGGCGATAACCACGTTGTCGCGGATTGGGGCGAGCGCTTCACCGACAAGCTCCTCGTTGACGAAGGGACCATAAGACTCGGCCGTGTCGAACAGCGTCACGCCGCGATCATGGGCGGCCCGGATGAGCTTGATCATCTCGGCCTTGTCAGCCGGCGGTCCGTAGAGCGCGCTCATGCTCATGCAGCCAAGGCCGAGAGCGGATACTTCGAGCTTTCCAATCTGTCTCTTTTTCATCGTCGTTCTCCTTGATGTCTGAAGGTGCGACCCGTCAGCAACCACCATGCGCCGCAACGCCGTTCATTTCGTCATTTTGCGGATTGGCCCGAATTTAACGCGTCTGGCGCCATGCGATTAGATGCTATAATCTGCATGTTCCTATAAGATGGACTAATCAATGCCGCATGAAAACTTCAACGACATCGCTGCTTTCGCCACCGTCGCAAAGGAGCGCAGTTTCACAAAGGCGGCGGCAAAATTAGGGGTCTCGCAATCCGCGCTGAGCCAGACGATCCGTGCATTGGAGGAGCGGCTGGGGTTTCGCCTGCTGACGCGCACAACGCGCAGCGTGGCTCCAACCGACGCAGGTGAACGCCTGCTGCAAACCGTCGCGCCGAGGTTCGAGGAAATAGAAGCGGAACTGGCGGCGTTGAGTGAATTGCGTGAGAAACCGGCCGGTACAATACGCATCACTGCTGGCGAACATCCGGCCATCTCCGTGCTTCAACCCGCTCTCAAGCGGTTTCTGCCGAGCTATCCTGACATCAACGTCGAGATCATCGTCGACTACGGTCTGACCGACATTGTCGCCGAGGGTTTTGACGCCGGCGTCCGCATGGGCGAACAGGTGGCAAAGGATATGATCGCGGTTCGCATTGGCCCGGAGATGCGGATGGCGGTCGTCGGGTCGCCGGCCTACTTCGAGAAGCGACCTGCCCCGCAAACGCCGCAGGACCTCACCGCGCATAGCTGCATCAATATGCGGCTTCCGACCTATGGCGGGCTCTTTCCCTGGGGTCTTGAGAAGGACGGACGAGAGGTGAAGGTACGGGGCGAAGGACAGCTTGTCTTCAACAATCTCGGCATGAGACTGCATTCGGCTCTGGACGGACTGGGGGTGACCTATATGCCGGAAGATCAGGTGCTCCCTTACGTTGCCGAGGGGCGGCTTATCCGGGTTCTTGAGGATTGGTGCCCCTATTTCCCCGGCTACCACCTCTACTATCCGAGCCGGAGGCACTCTTCACCCGCCCTCACCCTGCTCGTCGACATCCTCCGCTATCGTGGATAGCTGACGCAAACAAGGACTCTCACGGATCGAGGGGACGGTTGCATTATTCTTAGGAATTCTCGGCGCTTGGCCAATCAGTGCGATTCCCCAGCCAATAGCGCCCAGAAGGCCAGGAACGGTGTCTCGACCGATCTCATGGCGTGTTTGATTCCGGGCTCATTGTAGAATGACCCGCCGATGCCGGGAGAAAACCATTCCCCCTCCCCTTGCTGGAACTCTCCCTTGGACAGGACGAGGTAGACTTCCTCGGGTGCGTGATCGTGATCCGGATAACGCACATGGGGCACCATCAGGGTGACGCCAATCCACAGGTCGCTTCGCTCCTCCAGTCCGCCGGGACCGATGATCATTGCGTTTGCATGGCCATCGGCAAAATTCGCACTCTCCGTGCCGTCGCACCTGGTCCGCTGGCGCCATTCGAGGTTCGGCTCGATCCCCTTGAAACCTTCGATCAACCGTTGAAGCGAGGCCTCGGGCGTATTGATGGAGAGCGCCTCATCAAGGTTCTTGCAGACAGGGAGACGGCTCCCAGGCCCGTCTCGTTCGGGGGCTGAATGCTCCAGCAGCGTAAAGATCTGGCGGATGGAACGGCGAGCCGCCGGTGCCTTGGCAAACTGGTCGAACGCCGCGGATGCCGCATCCACGAAAAATTGCAGGCTTTCGCTGCGCTCGATCATGTCATCACCTCCAGAAGTGTCAGCTGGCGAACCGGCCCGCCCTCACCGTCAGATATCTTTTGCGATACGCAGTCCGTCGTAAATAGCAGCGTGCGTATTTCGCGCGGCGACAGCATCGCCGATGCGGAACAGCTGGAATTTTCCGTCCATATTGCGAACCACGGACTGAGGCTGGCCGTTCAGAAGCTCGTCGTGTGAGATTTCGCCGAGGTTGCTCGAGAGCGGCTTCAGCTCGAAATAGAGTTCATCCAGCGGGATGGTCCCGTGATTGATGACGATCTGGTCGAAGCTGCGCTGCTTGGAAACCCCGCCGTAATCGCTGCCGACATGGGCCACCAGCTGGTTACCACTCTTCTCGACCGCATCCAGCCGATAGGTGACGGTGAAGGTCACATCCTGCTTCTGCAGGGAGCGCATGTACGGCACCAGGTTCATCGCCATGACTTCCGGGGCAAAGGAGCGGTCCGGCGTCATGATCTCGACCTTGGCGCCGGCCTTGGCGAGGAATTCCGCGGCCTGAAGGCCGGCATGATCGCCAGCGTCGTCGAAGACCAGGACATTGCTGCCCGGCTTCACGTCGCCCGAAATGATATCCCAGGAGGAAACGACGAACTCGTTGCCTTTCGATAGCACTTCAGTATGCGGCATACCGCCGGTGGCGACAATGACGACATGGGGATTTTCCGTCGCGATGATTTCGGCGTCCGCCCAGGTGTTGAAGTGAAAGACGACACCGTGCTTTTCGCATTGGCTCATCCGCCAGTCGATGATGCTGATCATCTCACGGCGGCGTTCGCTCTGCGCCGTCAGCCGAATCTGCCCGCCGGCATTGTTGGCCGCCTCCAATACGACGACCTCATGGCCGCGCTCGGCGGCAACGCGAGCGGCTTCCAGTCCGGCCGGCCCGGCACCGACGATCACAACCTTTTTCCGAACCTCAGCCTTTGTAATGACATGCGGCATGGTCTCTTCGCGGCCCGTCGCCGCATTGTGAATACAGAACGCAAGGCCGCCCTGGTAAATGCGGTCGAGACAGTAGTTGGCGCCGACGCAGGGGCGAATATCGTCTTCCCGCTTCTCCATGATCTTTCGGACGATATGCGGGTCCGTCATATGGGCGCGTGTCATGCCGACCATGTCGACCTTGCCTGCGGCGATGGCGTGGCGGGCCGTTGCCACATCCTGGATCTTGGCGGCATGGAAGGTCGGGAAATTTGTCGCCGCACGGATTTCACCGGCAAAATCGAGATGCGGAGCGCTGACCATGCCCTGGATCGGGATGACGTCGGTCAGGCCGGGGTCCGTATCGATATGGCCGCGAATGACGTTCAGGTAGTCGATAAGCCCGCTTTCCTTCAGGCGCCTCGAGATTTCAATGCCTTCGGCCTTGTCCGTTCCACCGGGAAGACATTCGTCGGCGGTGTAGCGGACGCCGAGAATGAAATCGTCCCCTACCCGTTTTCGCATCGCCGCGAACACGTCGAGACAGAAACGCATACGGTTTTCGAGCGAGCCGCCATAGGGACCGTCGAGCTCGTTGGTGACCGGAGACATGAACTGATCGATCAAGTGGCCATAGGCTTCCAGTTCCACACCGTCCATGCCGCCCGCCTTCATCCGCTCCGCCGCATCGGCAAAGTCCTTGATGATGCGTTCGATGTCCCAATCCTCCAATTTCTTCGGGAAGGCTCGGTGCGCTGCCTCGCGATGATGGGACGGCGCCAGAACGGGGAGCCAGTCTCCCTTGTCCCAGCGAGTGCGCCGACCGAGGTGGGTGAGCTGGATCATGATCGCGGCGCCCTGTTCGTGGACGGCATCCGTCATTTCCCTGACCCAGGGAACGATCTCGTCCTTATAGGCAAGCAGGTTGTTGAAGACTGGAGGACTGTCTCGTGAGACTGCCGCTGATCCCGCCGTCATCGTCAGCGCCACACCGCCCTTTGCCCGCTCGACAGTGTAGGCGCGATAGCGCCCCTTCGGCATGCCGTCCTCCGGATAGGCCGGCTCGTGGGAGGTCACGATAATACGGTTCCGCAGGGTCAGATGCTTGAGTTTATAGGGCTGAAGGAGGGGATCGTTCGACATGGCCATGCTCCGGAATAAAAACGCCGGAGCCGACGCTAAGTGTAATGTACACATGTGTCAACGATGAAAACAGATACGTCATTACTGTAGACACATATGTACATTCTCATTGTGCAGACGCTGACAATTTGTTACGAAGGCACCTATGGATCAGACGTTGAACGACACTGGTTGGCGAGGATCGCAGGAAGGGTGGCTTGAGGCCGCCTACCACTCACTGCTCGATTCCGGCGTGGATTCGGTGAAGATTCTCCCACTGGCGAAGAAGCTCAACCTTTCACGGACAAGCTTCTACTGGTTTTTCAAGGACCGCGAGGAGTTGCTGGCTGCGCTCGTCACACGATGGCGCGACAAGAATACCGGCAGCATCGTCAAACAGTCCGAGGCCTATGCGGAATCGCTGGCAGAGGCGATGCTCAACGTCTTCGATTGCTGGCTCAACAACGAGCTGTTCGACGCGAAGTTCGAATTTGCGATCCGCAGCTGGGCGCTGCAATCCAGCGATATCCTCGAACAGGTTCGAGAAGCCGATCAAATGCGCCTTGAAGCCCTGAAGCGCATGTTCATCCGCTTCGGCAACTCCGAGATCAATGCGGACGTGAGGGCGCGAACGACCTATCTGGTACAGATCGGCTACATCTCCATGCAGACGCAGGAGGATCTCGCCGTCCGCATGAAGCGGATTCCCGAATACATCACGATTTACACCGGTCAGGTGCCGCAGCAGAGAGAGCTCGACCGCTTCTTTTCCCGGCACGGCTATAAGCCTGAGTAAGAGGGGCGCAGATATGGATAGCTCCTTGAGAATTGGGATCATCGGTGGCGGCGGCTGGCTCGGTGGAGCCATTGCCGGTGCGCTCCTTGACGCCGGCTTGATCGAGCCGCACAGGCTCTCGCTGTCCTTTCGCAAGGAGCAGCCGCAACGTTTTGCAAATGCTTTCTGGACGACCGACAATCAGGCACTTGCGGATCGATCGGATGTGGTCATTTTCTCCGTCCGTCCGGCCGACTGGAGTAACTTGGCCGTCGATGCCCGGGGCAAGCTCGTCATCTCCGTTATGGCGGGTATCCGTCTGGGTGCAATTTCCGATCGGCACAATACGGGGCGCGTGATCCGTTCTTTGCCAAACGCCGGCGCAGAAGTCGGCAAATCCTATACGCCCTGGATCGCCTCAAATGATGTCAAAGACGGTGACCGGGCCATCGTTAGGACCATCTTCGACGCGTGCGGTTCGCAGGACGAGGTGACGAGCGAGACGGATATCGACTACCTCACCGGCCTTTCCGGCTCCGGACCGGCTTTTCCCGCCTTGCTGGCATCGGCGATGATGCGTGACGCGATTGCCTATGGATTGTCCGAAGAGATCGCCCGGCGGGCGGTCACGACGGTGCTGGCGGGCGCCGGCCGTCTGATCGAGCATCGCGAGGACTGTCCTGACGACATTGTTAGAGCCTTTCTCGACTACCGCGGCACCACCGCTGCGGCCATTGAAGGCATGCGTGCCGCAGGCTTCGACGCTTCCGTCGCGAACGGGCTATCAGCCGCATTCAAAAAATCGGTAAGTATGGGAGAGGCTTCCTGACAACCGGTGGGTGGGTGTTCTGCGGCGCCCCGCTCAGTTCTGAAGGCCGCACAATAAAGGGAACGAAAATGAAAAAAATGCTTGCGTCCACAATCCTGATATCCGGCCTCTTCGGAGGAGCCTCCTTTGCCAGCGCCGCCGAATGCGGCAGCGTCACCATCGCCAGCATGAACTGGCAGAGCGCCGAGGTTCTTTCCAATCTCGACAAGATCATCCTGAACGAAGGCTACGGCTGCCAGGCTGAAATCACCGTCGGCGACACGGTCCCGACAATCACCTCCATGGCGGAAAAGGGCCAGCCGGACATCGCGCCTGAAGCATGGGTCGACCTGCTTCCGGAGGTCGTGAAGAAAGGAACAGAGGAAGGCAAGATCATCGCGGTCGGCTCCCCGCTGCCGGACGGCGGCAACCAGGGCTGGTGGATCCCGAAGTACCTTGCGGACGCCCATCCTGATATCAAGACCATCCCCGACCTCCTGAAGCATCCGGAGCTGTTCCCGGATCCAGAAGATCCTTCAAAGGGCGCCATCTTCAACGGCCCGCAGGGCTGGGGCGGCACTGTCGTCACCTCGCAGCTCTACAAGGCTTTCGGAGCGGAAAAGGCCGGCTTCACGCTGGTGGACACAGGATCGGCGGCTGGTCTCGACGGCTCGATCGCCAAGGCTTATGAAAGCAAGAAGGCATGGGTAGGCTACTACTGGGCGCCCACCGCTTTGCTCGGCAAGTATCCCATGGTGAAGCTGGAGGCAGGCGTTCCTGCTGACGCCGCTGAGTGGAAGCGCTGCAACACCGTCGCGGATTGCCCGGACCCGAAGCCGAATGCATGGCCGATCGACAAGATCGTGACCCTTACGGCCAAACCCTTCTCTGAAAAGGCCGGCCCCGAAGTCATGGGCTACCTCGCCAAGCGCTCCTGGAGCAACGAGACCGTCAACAAGCTGATGGCCTGGATGACCGACAATCAAGCAAGCGGCGAAGATGGCGCCAAGCACTTCCTGAAGGAAAACAAGGACGTCTGGACGAAGTGGGTTTCGCCGGAAGCAGCCAAGAAGATCGAAGCTGCCCTGTAAACGTCTATCCTGCGGTGCGCGAAAGCGCACCGCCTCTCAACAGCCGACAAAATCAAAAAGACTAAGCCCGCGGCTTCTTGCACAAAGAAGGGGAACCGAATGGAATGGTTTTATAAATTTCCTCACATGGACGATGACGCGCTGCGGAATCTGAAGAAGGCGATAGACGACGGCTTTCGCGGCTTTACGCGCGCTTATGGCGACACGATCGAAAGCCTTTTCTCGCCGCTGCAACGCTTTCTGATTGCCGCCGATCGTTTCATGACGCAGACGCCGTGGCCAATCATTACTCTCATCATTCTTGTGATCGCCTGGTTTGCGACGCGCAGCCTGAAGATCGTATTCGGCTGTCTCGTCATTCTGCTGCTGATCGGCTATTTCGATATGTGGGACGACACCATGCGGACGGTCTCGATGATCTTCGTCTGCACCATCCTGTCGATCGCCATCGGCATTCCGATCGGAATCCTGATGGCGCGCTCCAACACAGTTCAAAGGATCATCAATCCTATCCTCGACGTGATGCAGACCATGCCGAGCTTCGTGTACCTGATCCCGGTCGTCATGCTGCTCGGGATCGGCAAGGTGCCGGGCCTGATTGCCGTCGTCATCTACGCCATCCCACCGATGATCAGATTGACCGATCTCGGCATCCGTCTCGTCGACAAGGACGTGCTGGAAGCTGCCGACGCATTTGGGACCTCGAACGCACAAAAGCTTTTCAAGGTCCAGCTTCCACTTGCCTTGCCCACGATCATGGCCGGCATCAACCAGACCATCATGATGGCCCTCGCCATGGTCGTCGTCGCCTCGATGATCGGTGTGCAGGGCCTCGGCCAGCCGGTTCTGAAGGCGATCGCCAACCAATACTTCACCTTGGGAATGTTCAACGGCCTTGCCATCGTCGGCATCGCCGTCATCTTCGACCGGGTCAGCCAGGCGTATGGCAAGCGGCTCCAGAAGCATCGGGAGATCGTCCATGGCTGATCAACATTTCGGCGGGATCAAGATCCGCCACCTCTACAAGATTTTCGGTCCAAATCCGGCAGCTCACGTCGATGCCGTTCAGAAAGGGCTGACGAAAGCCGAACTGAACGAAAAGCATGGACATGTGCTGGGTCTCAGGGACATCAATATCGAGATCTCGTCGGGCTGCATCCAGGTCATCATGGGTCTTTCCGGCTCGGGCAAGTCGACCCTCATCCGGCACATCAACCGACTGATCGACCCGACGGCCGGCGAGGTGCTGATCGATGGAGCCGATGTCGTCAAGATGAACGAAGCCGAGCTTCGCACCTTTCGGCGTCACCAGACGGCGATGGTCTTCCAGAAGTTTGCGCTGCTGCCGCATCGCAACGTTCTCGACAACACGGTCTTCGGCCTCGAAGTCCAGGGTATCGACCGCGCGAAGGCACGCGATGTCGCCATGCGGTGGCTGGAACGGGTTGGATTGAGAGGCTTCGAGCAGAAGTATCCCAACCAGCTCTCCGGTGGCATGCAGCAGCGCGTCGGCCTGGCCCGCGCGCTTTCCAACGACGCCCCGGTCCTGCTGATGGACGAGGCTTTTTCGGCACTCGATCCGCTGATCCGCATGGACATGCAGACGGTTCTCCTCGACATCCAGAAGGAGATCAAGAAAACTATCGTCTTCATTACCCATGACCTCGACGAAGCGCTTCGCCTGGGCGACCAGATCGCCATCCTGCGTGACGGCGAGATCATCCAGCAAGGCACCAGCCAGGATATCGTCCTGCACCCCGCCGACGAATACGTCGCCAACTTCGTCAAGGAGGTCAATCGCGGTCGGGTGGTCCATGTCGAGGCTGTCATGAGACCTTTTCAGGCTGGTATGGCTTCGAGCGGAACCAGGATTGCCGCCGGCTCAACCGTTGAAGAAGCCATGCGGCTGCTGACATCCACGCCGGAAGGCGATGTCGTGGTGACTTCGGCTGAAGGAGAGGCATTGGGACTGGTCAATTTGCGTGAACTCGCCGGTGCCATGGTCAATTCGCACACCTCCGCTCCTCCGGCGGTCGCAGCGCAATGAACCAGCCGTGATCGCAAGGGGTGGCCTGATAGGCATCAGGCCACAAATCGGAACCTGAAGTGAGCTGTCCGAGCACACCGGACATTGCCAGTCAGGAGCCTAATCACTCGCCGTTTACCCGTGCAATGCAGCGGTAAGCCACGCCGCGGCACGATCGCGGGCAAGCGTACGCCTTCCCTTCAGCGGCAGCAGAACATTGTAACGGCCCTCCGCCGCAAATTCTGTTTCATCAAGCGGCACAAGTGTCCCGTCATTCAGGAATGTGCGGACCAGGACTCCCCAGCCAAGCGCGACCCCTTGTCCGGCGCGCGCCGCGGCGATCGCCTCCGTGTAGTGATTGAACCGAAGTGACGGCTTGATGTCGAAGACAGTTCCTCTTTCTCCGAGCCACCGCCCCCAGGAAACCCACGACCGATCGGGAACATCCGTCTCGATGAATTCGTCTGATGGCGACAGCGGACCCGCCACGCGGTTTTTCAGATAGTCCGGAGAGCAGACAGGCATGATGATGTCGCCTTGGGAGGCAATGACGGTTCCATCGCTGAAGGGCGGCAGGCCATAGCGAATGACGATATCGATCTCACCGCCGTCGAGGTCGATCCGGTCATCCTGCGAAACCACGCGTACCTGAATGCCCGGATTGAAGCGGCGAAAATCGGCCAGCCGTGGAAGCAACCAGAATGACGAAAACGCCACGGTCGCTCCAATTGTTACGACATCCTGAGCGGACAGCTTAATCGCTTCGATGCTCTCAGCGATGTTCGCGAAACTCTGAGCCAACGTCGCCCCCAGCGTCAGACAAGCCGCAGTTGGCTCGATCGCGCGATGCTTGCGCAGGAACAATGGCTGACCAAGTTCCTCCTCCAGCGTCGCGATCTGCCGGCTCACGGCCGCCTGCGTGACGCCGAGTTCGCCCGCGGCCAAGGTGAAGCTTTTCCTTCGAAGGACGGCCTCCAAGGTGAGCAAGGCCGTCAGCGATGGAAACCGTCTCCGGAAATGCATCCTGGATGCCCTTCGCATTACATTGAGTTATGTCAAAGCAATATTAAATGCCGTTGAAGAGCCGGCACGGCAAGGGCAATCTGCAAATACCCACGCATAAGAGGCAATCATGTTAAACAGGCTCCCTTCTTCCATTTCGGCGCTGCTCGCCGCCCGTACCGACGGGCATTCATTGCCAGCGGGTCTCTACACGCGCGAAGACGTCTTCGAGGCGGACCTGGACGTCTTCTTTCATCAGCACTGGATCTGCATCGGTATCGACTGCGACGTGCCGGAACCGGGCGACGCCACCGTCATCGATATCGGCAAGACGAGCCTCATCCTCCTGCGGGACGATGACGGGGACCTCCGGGTTCTGCACAATGTCTGTCGTCATCGCGGATCCCGTCTGCTTAATCCGGGCAAGACGATCGTCTCGAAACTCGTGTGCCCGTACCACACCTGGACCTACGAACTGACGGGAGAGCTCAGCTATGCGCCGCATATGGGCAGGGATTTCGACAAGGACTGTCACGGCCTGAAATCCGTCACCTTCAGGTCGATCGGCGGGCTCATCTATGTCTGTCTTTCCGACAATCCGCCCGAAGACATTGCTCTCCTTGAGCAGACGATGACCGAACGCCTCGCCCCTTATGACATCCGCAACGCCAAGGTCGCCTATCAGACCGATATCATTGAGGACGGCAATTGGAAGCTCACGATGGAAAACAATCGCGAATGCTACCACTGTTCGGCAAATCATCCGGAGCTCTGCGTCTCCTTCGTCGATCTCGACTTTGGTTTCGATCCAGAGACCCTGAGCCCCGACGATCGCGAGCAGGCGGAGGAGCATTCCAGGCTCTATGAAGAGCGTACAAAGGCATGGGAGGCAGACGGCTATCCCTCAACCGCCGTCGAGCAGCTCGGCGACTGCGCCACGAACTTCAGGACCCAGCGCCTGATTATCGCTGGAGCTGGCGAATCCCAGACCCACGATGCCACGGCCGCATCCTCGAGACTGCTGGGCCACATGACCCGCAAGGACCTCGGCGACACGCATCTGTGGGGCCACAATAGCTGGAACCATTTCATGGGCGACCATGCCGTGGTGGCGACCGTCATCCCACTTTCCGCTGGCAAAACGCTGGTCAGAACCAAGTGGCTCGTACACAAGGACGCCGTTGAAGGGGTGGACTACGATCTCGACAAACTGACGGACGTATGGATCGCAACCACGGATCAGGACGCCGACCTCGTTGCCCGTTCCCATGCCGGCACGCTTGACCCTGCCTATCAGCCGGGGCCTTATTCGCAGTTTTCGGAGACCAATCTCGACAAGTTCGCCACTTGGTACATCGATCGGATGCGCGCCCATGGATACTAGGAGCCCGCAGATTCCGGCCTCGATCGCTGCCCTTCGCGACATCTGGAATCCGGACGAAGACGACGCCCTCTTGTGCCTCGACGTCCAGACAGAGACGCACGACGTCAAGACGTTCACCTTCGCGTCCCGGGACGGGAAGCGGTTCGCATTCAAGGCGGGCCAATATTTCCTGTTCGACCTGGAACACGATGGAGATGCTGAAAACAGATGTTACAGCATCTCCTCCTCGCCACACCGGACCAACGCTTTTTCCGTGACGGTGAAACGGGTTCCCGGCGGCAGAATTTCCAACTGGCTGCATGACACGCTCACCCCGGGAGCAACGATCAGGGCAAACGGCCCACTTGGCCATTTCGTCCGGCCGCCGGGCCGCAAACTTCTCCTGCTCTCCGGCGGCTCCGGCATTACGCCTGTGATGTCGATGGTGCGCGATCTCGCAGACAGTTGCGATCCCGCCGACGTCGTCTTCATGCATGCGGCCCGGACGCCGCAGGACCTGATCTTCCGCGATGATCTGGCTTGCATTGCGCGAAAGCTGAAAGGCCTTCGCCTGCATTTTCTTCCGGAGAGCGTGGCGGGTGAACCGTCCTGGTCAGGTCTGACCGGCCGCATTTCGATCGATTATGTACGGCTTGCGGTTCCCGATATCGCGGATCGAACCGTGATGTGCTGCGGCCCTGCTCCGTTCATGGCCGCGGCGCGCCGCATCGCCAGCGAACTCGGGGTCGCTGACGCGAATTATCTCGAGGAAAGTTTTGACGCCGCGGTAATCGACGACCCGGCAATTCCGGTCGTTCAACAGGCGGCCACAAAGACCTTTCAGGTCACATTCGCGAAGCAGTCCCGAAGCATCGAAGTGGCCAGTGAACAGACCGTGCTTTCCTGCGCGAAGAAGGCGGGGGTGAGAATACCGTCATCCTGTGCGAACGGTGTCTGCGGTACCTGCAAGTCGAAGCTCGCCTCCGGTTCCGTCGATATGAGCCACAATGGCGGAATACGCCAGCGGGAAATCGATGCGGGTTTCTTCCTCCCCTGCTGCTCCAAGCCGCTCAGCGACCTCGTCATCGAACGTTGAGTATTCGGGGTGAAAGGTCTCCGACCGGCTTGCTGCCGAGCCGCGAGTTGGTGCAAAGACACGCGGCATCGTCGTTCGCATACGACAGACGGCACCTTTTCTGCCCAATTTGCGGATGTCGTCGAGCAGATCGTGAGGCCTATTATGGCGGAAATGACTGCGGCTACATTGATTTTTCGACCAATATCGAAACTTGAGACTGCATCTGCCTTGGGAAAAGCTCGCGTCCTTGTAGCCGACAGGGACTATGCGCTATAAGGTCGGCGCGCGCGCTAAATGGCCGTGGAAGTGAAGAGGAAGTGTTATGCCGACTGGTACTGTTAAGTTTTTCAATGAAGACAAGGGATTTGGCTTCATTACCCCCGAAAATGGTGGAACGGATGTGTTCGTGCACGTTTCCGCCCTGCAGCGGGGCGGTTCGCTCAGAGAAGGTGAAAAGGTAAGCTACGAACTGGGCCAAGATCGCAAGACTGGAAAGTCGAAGGCCGAGAATGTCAGCGTGCTCTGATCGCATGCACTAAATGATCGACCACGGATTTAGCCTGTTTCATTATTGGAGCAGGCTAAATCCAATCTGAGAGAATTCGAGCCGACGTCTCCCCATAGGCGATGGCTGATGATTGGCTTGTCGGGTTTGATAGCCCATAAGACTTATATCGGCCCATGAAAACCGGTCGCTGTTCTTGTTTTTGTTCACAACGACGCGTGCGGTTGTCAGCTGCTGCTCAGCGACACCTTGGCCAGTGACGTACCCCAATAAATGAACCGCCCCAGGTTTCTGGACCAAAGGAGGCTAGAGTTCCCGACTTCGTTCAGGGACCGGGCTGATTGCTCCTCCCGGGTTCATTAGTGAGGTCAGCACCTTGTTGCCGATCGCACGACTCGGCCTGTTCTTCCGGTATTCCTACCTGGGGCTCAGAGCCGCAACACGATCGAGAGCGGCCGAAAAACCCTGCAGCGATATCGGAAAGCTCAGGGGCTTGTCCGCATCGGCGGTAACCTTGAGGTTCAGGCGCGAGCCGGTCCGCAACTTGGCAAGCGTCGCTGCATCGACCGGTAGCAAGGCAATGCATCCTGTCGGCAAACAGGTGCGGAAACGAACAGGCTTCAAAGGCGGCTGATCATCGACATTCGGCGTTACGCCGGAGTCGAGGACGATGCCGAACGGGAGGAGAAGCGTTGCGACGGCGCTGCCATCGGGACGCATCTGCATCTCCACGGCAAGCAGTCTCTGGCCGTTCTGCTGGGTCTGATCCTGGGAAATCACGCATGCTGGCGCCTTGTCGCGCTGGCCGCATGCAACACGCCAGTCCTGATAGGTCTCCTGAAGGGTCGATGCTCCGTTTGGCAGCGCCGATTGGGCAAAGGCAGTGGGAGCAAGACCGAACGCGATGCTCGAACAAAGAAGAGCGAACTTCACACGGGACATGCGGGCAATGATCTTATGAAGAGGACTCAATATCGAGGTGGACAAAGGGATACGTCTTTCCATTTGGAGGAGGACACGTCTTCGGTTGTGCCGCAAGGTGGTGGCAGACAGGAGATCGAAATCCGCAATAACCGCCAGAAATCCGGCCTCCATGGCTTCCATCCTGGCGGTGCTAAAGATTATGAACGCATCATGTACACACCCACTCGCGGACCTTGCATTGCGTCCCCGAGCGCTCGCATGCCTTGATGGCAAGGTCTTCAGCTTCCCGGCGCGTCGGTGCCGAATTTGCGCCCCACGGTGTCACGCGATTGTTTTCTTCCTTGCTGATGGCGAGCGCGCCACAATGATTGTAGGGAAAGCCGGTATTGTCGTCGTCATCCCAATGCCGATGATTGCGGAAGACGGTGACCACGGTGCATTTGCTGCCCCCGTCCCGCTCGCAATGCTTGAGCGCGATATCCATGGCTTCCTGCCGCTTGTCCGCACCCCAGAAGAAGCCGTGCTTTTCATCGGGCGTGGAATAGGCGATCGCCGCCCAGATGCCGCGTTCCTCTTGAGGCGGCGGAGCCGGCGGCTCTTCGGCTGTAAAGAGATCAGCCGCACCCAGCTGTCCCGTGGAAACGAACAACATGCCGATTGCTGCGATGATGAATCTCGATCTCATTTGGCGTTCCCTTGTTTTCCTGCTGCTGAAGCCACGGAAATGACGACGCAGCCGTTTCCGGTCGGCAGAAGCATCGCGTCGCCTCCGTCATTGGCCAGTTCGTAGACGCCGACCTGCCCGAGATTGTTGACAAGCTTGCTTCCGTTCGGAAACTTGGTCGAAATATCAGTGCAAGAGGCGGTAAACGGTGCGACACGAACCATTGAGCCCTCGCAGCCGGATGCGACGGGTGCCGCGAAGACGACGCCGGCCGCTGGGCCGCTATAACCTTGAGTGGCATAGTTCATGCCCACAAGTGCCTGGACCGCATGCTTGTCAGCCGCCTCGTTGTTCCAGACCGACTGGACATTGTATTGCGTGCCGCTCGTCAGCAATTCTCCGAGAACCGGAAAGACGGTGGAGCAGGATTGCAAGCCAGCCTGCTTGGTATGCTGCAGAAACGGCGTATCCGGCAGCGCCGGATTGGCGTCATTCGTCCCGGCGACAGCCGGCTGCGATATGAAGTTCCCAACCACATTGTATCGCATGGCGGCGTAGCCGGCGGCACCGACAACGACAACTGCGAGCAACGAGAGAACCGTCGCTTTCCACCAGTTCCGTTTCGGTTTCGCTTGGTGGTCGTCGGCCTCGCCCGGGACAGCAGCACCACCTTGGCTCCGAGACATGATTCGATCGTGGATTGATTGCTGGTTCATTGAAAATCTATCCGTCACTTGATTGCCTTAACGGCGGTGGAAAGACCCTTGAGGGGTGCGGTTACGCTGATCGTCTGCCCATCCATCGTCGGATAGGAGATTGTGGGTGCCGAGCTTTTTGAAATCTGTTCACGCAGTACGGGACCCACCGGCAGCATGCCGACGCAAACCGTCTTGCTGCATCCGTCGAGCCGAACCTGTATCGGTTCCTTCCGCCCCTCGAACGTCAGCGAAATTCGACCATCGCTCCTGGCAACCGGCGCGGTGCGCAAAATCATATAGGGGTCGCCCCCTTTTGTTGCCGCGAGCGACCAGCTGAACGCCGTCTGTCCTGCCTCGTTCGTGATGATCTGGGTAGCGTTGCAAACCCGCCGGCGAGCCTTCAGGTTTTCGTCGCAGATCAGCGTCCAGTTTTCGAACGGACGAATGGTCCTCTGGTAATCGCCAAGCTTCACCTCCGCAGGCACAACGACTTCGGAAGGCTTTATTCGATAGTTGGAGGCGGTTGCCTCCTGTCCGGCCGCATGTTGGCCGGACAGGAGCAGGCAGGTCATGAAGGCGGGGACGCCGGAAAGCGCTCCTTTGAACATGACGGGCTCAGTTCAAAGTGAAGCTGAGGCCGGCGCCGATGCCCACTTGTCCGCCGGCTGCCGTACCCGACAGGTTCCCGCGAACCCTACCGTTTTCGCTGGTGTAGCCGGCGCCGAAGGCCAGAGCGCCTTCGCCCCGCCACAAGCCACCGCCGACCGCCACGCTGAGCTTGCCGGGGCGATCGTCGTAACGTAGCGATGCCGCAGCAAGCCCGATTGCGGCTGCCTGTCTTGCCTCCGACCGTACGTCGCCAATCTCCCGGTTCAATTGACCGAATTTCTGGTCCGTATAGTTGTTGGCCGCAGTCAAGCCACCGGCAACAGCCGTGTCCGTGTAGGAATTGGCCTGGGTGATACTGTCGCCCAACTGAGCAACATTGACGGCATCGGTCGGGGCTACACCCTTGCCGACGTTGGAGATGACCACCGGCGCGTTGACGTCACCGCCCTGCAGGGTGATGCTGTTCTTCTTGCTGCCATCCGGATTGAGGTCGTAGGTAACGGCGTTTTTGGTGATGGTCCCGACGCCAGTTTGCAGGTCATTGATCGCCGAGTTGGTCGCATTGAGCTGCGATCCATTGATGGCGTCGGTACTGTCGGCAGAAATGCGGCCGGCGGCGACGTTCGTGATAGTTCTTTCCGCCCCCTGAGAGCCTACACTCACGGTTCCGACGGGCGCGGTGCCGGCAAAATCATAGGTCTTGCCCTGAATGACCGTGCTGGAGGTGCCGACAGCCGTCTGTGTTACGGAACCGGAGCCCAATGCCACGTCACTGGCATTGTTGGCCTGCGCGCCCTGGCCGAGAGCCACGGCCCCCTGCCCCACGGCCGTGGCTCCATGTCCCGCCGCCAGGCTGTTCGCTCCGCTGGCGACGCTTTCCGGGCCAATCGAGACGCTATCAGTACCTGAGGCCTGAGAGTCCGCCAGCGTCGAATTGGCATGGAAATACTTGATTCCGCCCCCATTGGTGATGTTGGTCAGCGTGCTGTCGACCGCACCGAAGGCGTCATAGACCGTCGAATAGTTGTTGCCCTGAATGTTGTAGGTCGGACCGGTGATTGAACCATCCGGGTTTACCGTCGTGTTGCCACCGATCAGGCTGGTTATGTTGGTGCCAAGACCCTTGAGCTGGCTGACATTCACGGCGTCGGTGTCTGCCGACCCGGCTGCGAGATTGGTCAGCTTGCGTTCCGATCCGGCCGAGCCGATCGACACTTCGCCGACCGAGGTTTGCGGGCTCGTAAGGGCAAAGCCGGTATAGTTCGTCTGCGCCCCCACGGAGGTTATGGATTGCGCGCCGAGTGCAACGCTGTTGATGTTGTTGCTCTGCGCCCCGGCGCCGAGCGCAACCGATTGGATGCCCCCCGCCGTCGAGTTCGTACCGATCGCCACGCCATCCGCCAGCATGACATGGGCATTCTGGCCGATGGCCGTGCCGCCAGGCGCGACCTGATCGACGATCGCGCCGTTACCGATACCGATGCCATTGTCGCCGTTGACCACTGTCGTCGGGCCGACCGCCACCGACTCGGCGCCGACGGCAAGGGAATCTCCGGCCGCCGAGTTGGCATGGAAATATTTGCTCGGCGTTGCCGCGACCGAGGCAATGGCGCCCTGAAGCTGGCGAACCGTGACGGCATCCTGAGAATTGGTGCCGTCGGCGACATTGGTGATTTGCCGGTAGGATGTGTCCGAACCGACCGATACCGCGCCCAGCAGCGTTTTATCGGTCGTATTGTATTGAATGAAGTTCGTTGGACCGGCGGCAATCTGGCCGGTGGCCGGCGCCAGGGCACGATCGGAGATCGAGCCGGAGCCGAGCGCTACGCCGCCATCGATGGTGGCCTGGCTCTCTCGTCCAAGCGCGAGCGAACTGTCGGCGACGGCGGTCGCATTATAGCCGACCGCAGTGGAACCGATGCCCTGAGCGGAGGAGTCGCTGACGGCTAGGGTCCTGTCGTTGGTTCGCACATACCGGATGCCATCACCATTGGCGTCGGTATAGGTCGTCGATGTGTCACCGGCGATATTGTTGATCGTATTGCCGAGATTGGTCAGGTTGCCGCCGATGTTGGCGATGTCGGTGGTGTTCTGCGTGACCTGACCGCCGATGGCGTCGACGGCCTGGTTGGTGGCGAAGAGCTGCGAGCCGTTGATGGCATCCGTCGAGGATCCGCTGATCCGCCCCGCCGCAACATTGGTGATGGTGCGCTCGGCGCCGACCGCACCGACGCTGACCGTCGAGGCCGGAGCGGTACCCTGGAAGGTGTAGGTCGTGCCATTGATCACCGCACTCGGCGTGCCAACGGCGACGTCGGTCACCGAACCCGAGCCGAGCGCCACATCGCCCGCGTTACCCGCAGCGGCGTTGGCGCC
>NZ_QSNT01000010.1 GCF_009498525.1 Rhizobium sp. ICMP 5592
TGGAAGCGGCCCGCATGGACGGTGCATCGCTGGCAAAGGAAATCATCTACGTGCTGACGCCGATGGCGATCCCGGGGCTGGCTTCGACGATGCTGCTCAACATCATTCTTGCCTGGAACGAGGCCTTCTGGACGCTCAATCTTTCGTCCGTCGATGCGGCGCCGCTCAGCACCTTCATCGCCTCCTATTCCAGCCCGGAGGGCCTGTTCTACGCCAAGCTTTCGGCGGCATCGACGATGGCGATCGCCCCGATCCTGATCCTTGGCTGGTTCAGCCAGAAACAACTCGTCCGTGGCCTCACCTTCGGCGCGGTTAAGTAAGGAAGAGAAACATGGGTAGCATTGTCCTTAAGAAGGTTTCTAAGGTCTTTGGCGAAGCCAAGGTCATCCCTTCCATCGACCTCGAAATCAATGAAGGCGAGTTCGTCGTATTCGTCGGCCCGTCCGGTTGCGGCAAGTCCACGCTGCTGCGGCTGATCGCCGGCCTGGAAGATGTTTCCGGCGGCCAGATCCTGATCGACGGCAAGGATGGCACCAATCTGGCGCCGGCCCAGCGCGGTCTCGCCATGGTGTTCCAGTCCTATGCGCTCTATCCGCATATGAGCGTGCGCAAGAACATCGCCTTTCCGCTGAAGATGGCGAACATGCCACAGGCCGAGATCGACAAGAAGGTTGCCGACGCCGCGCGTGTTCTCAATCTCACCGACTATCTGGAGCGCAAGCCGCGCCAGCTTTCGGGCGGCCAGCGCCAGCGTGTCGCCATCGGCCGCGCCATCGTGCGCCAGCCCAAGGCCTTCCTGTTCGACGAGCCCCTGTCGAACCTGGACGCGGCGCTGCGCGTCAACATGCGTCTCGAAATCAGCGATCTACACCACCAGCTCAAGACGACGATGGTCTATGTGACGCACGACCAGGTCGAGGCGATGACCATGGCCGACAAGATCGTGGTCTTGAACCGCGGCAATATCGAGCAGGTCGGTTCGCCGCTAGAGCTCTACAAGAGCCCGCGCAATCTCTTCGTCGCCGGCTTCATCGGCTCGCCGAAGATGAACTTCGTCAAGGGCGCCTATGCTCAAGCGCTTGGCGCCGACACGATTGGCGTTCGTCCGGAGCATGTGCTGCTGTCGACGGAAAGTGGAGACTGGAAGGGCAGGGTGAACCATGCCGAGCACCTCGGCTCCGATACCTTCCTGCACATCGAGGCTGACGGCATCGGCGCCGTCACCGCGCGCGGAACCGGCGACTTCCCGGCTCGCGCCGGAGATACCGTCTATCTCACGCCTGACAAGAGCCGAATCCATAAATTCAACGAGAAAGGAATGGCAACCCAATGAAACGACTTGAAGGAAAATCAGCCTTGATCACCGGTTCGGCACGGGGCATTGGCCGCGCCTTCGCCGAAGCTTACCTCCGCGAAGGCGCGACGGTCGCAATCGCCGACATTGATGTTGACCGTGCGAAGAAAACTGCCGAGGAACTCGGCCCCAAAGCCTACTTCGTGCAGATGGACGTCACCGATCAAGCCTCGATCGATGCCGCGATCGCCACTGTCGATGCAAAGACAGGTGGCATCGACATTCTTATCAACAATGCAGCGCTTTTTGATCTCGCGCCAATCGTTCAGATTACCCAGAAGAGTTTCGATACGCTGTTCGCCATCAATGTCTCCGGCACACTGTTCACGCTGCAGGCCGCGGCGAAATCGATGATTGCGCGTGGCAGGGGCGGCAAGATCATCAACATGGCAAGCCAGGCGGGACGCCGTGGCGAGGCCCTGGTTGGGGTCTATTGCGCGACAAAGGCCGCCGTTATTTCGCTGACCCAATCGGCTGGCCTCGATCTCATCAAGTATGGGATCAATGTCAACGCTATTGCGCCGGGCGTCGTCGACGGAGAACACTGGGACGGCGTGGATTTGAAATTTGCAAATTACGAAAATCGCCCGCTCGGCGAAAAGAAACGGCTGGTCGGCAAGGCAGTGCCCTTCGGCCGAATGGGAACTGCGGCAGATTTGACCGGCATGGCAATCTTCCTTGCGTCCAAGGAAGCCGACTACATCGTCGCCCAGACATATAACGTCGATGGTGGCAATTGGATGAGCTAGCGGCTATCAATCGCGAAGGTCAGGTTCATTGTAATCAGAACAATCGGAACCAGCAGGATGAGCAGCCCAACCAGATCGGTCCAGCCCCGTGCTCTGCGGAAGGTCGCACCTCAGCTCGCGCCAAAATTCGAGCAAATCCTGACGACTGAGCATGATACCTTCGTTTGGCGGATCGACGACTACCCCTGGGTGCGTTCGCTCTGGAATTTTCATCCGGAGTTCGAGATCCACCTCATCCGCAAGTCCTCCGGCACAGCCTATGTCGGTGACTATATCGGCGACTTCGGACCTGGCGACGTCACCGTGATCGGCAGCAACCTACCGCATGATTGGGTCTCGCATATCGGTAAGGACGACAAGATCTCGGGACGGGATCTTGTCGTCCAGTTCGATCCGGACAAACTGCGACAGGCAAGCCAGCATCTACCCGAAATAAAACGGCTTAACTCCCTTTTGACGACAGCTCAGCGGGGATTGAGGTTCTCGGGCGCAACAGCGCAGCGCGCGGCTCATCTGCTGGAGACTATTGGCAAATTCGAGGGATTGGAAAGATTGATCCGCTTCCTGCGTGTCCTGGAATTGCTGGCAGATTCTAAGGAGTGCGAAGTTCTATCTTCACCCGAATTCGCGCCGAACGTCGATGCGCTCACATTAAACACCATGCAGCGCGCCATTCTCCACATTAATAGTCACTTTACGGAAAAAATCCAACTACCCGACGTTGCTGCTGTCGCCAATATGTCAACGAACAGATTCAGCCGGTTCTTCATTAAGAACACGGGCCGCAGTTTTACCGATTATGTCGTGAGTCTGCGCATAGGGCGAGCTTGCAGACTGTTATCGGAGAGTGACAAGCCTGTCATCGATATTTGCTATGAAGTCGGCTATACCAACTTGTCCAACTTTAACCGCTCCTTTCTCCGTCATGTCGGCAAAAGCCCTTCCGCCTACAGGAAGGCTGCTCACGGAAAACGTGTCTCCACGGATTCCCAGTGAGTACCGATGCGACGCACCCAGGCATCCGCAGGAAAGAAGTTCGGTATAAAGCATGCAATTAATCTGCTGATCGTACGGCGCCTTTTAACATTGCAGAATTTCTCATAAACCTGCATCCGAGCGCCTCTGAAATTTAGCGGCATAGTAATATTTCCGATTTACGGGCATTCGAAGGTTCAATCGGCAGCGTCGCCGTTCAAGTCGAGGGAAACGACGCGGACGAAGGTGGTCACCGATCATTCGCAAGGACGAGCTCTTCGTCCCAACGCGCACCGTCTTTCTTCTCATTTCGAAAGGCATAAGTGCTATGCGACGAGTCTACTCCTCGGCTTCACCCCTTGCACGACGGCAACTGGACTACCAAACCGCTGGTCGTCGACTGCTTCCGCCTCGCCCAAATTGAATTGGGAGACCAACTCATGCAGATGCGTTGCCTCACTCGCCAAGATGGCACTTGCCGCACTGGTTTCCTCGACCATCCCGGCGTTCTGCTGCGTAACTTGATCCATTTGGTTGACCGCGGCATTAACCTCGCCGAGACCCATGGCCTGTTCACTGGCGGAAGTCGCGATGGAAAGAACACGGTGATTGATTTCGGTCACATGGCCCTCGATCGCGTTCAGGGCATCGCCGGTTGCACGAACCAGCAACACGCCGTTCTCGACTTCTTGCCCCGACTTACGAATAAGCTCCTTGATCTCCTTGGCAGCCTTAGCGGATCGCTGAGCCAGTTCCCGCACTTCCTGAGCAACGACGGCAAAACCCTTGCCCGCTTCACCCGCGCGCGCCGCTTCGACGCCGGCGTTGAGGGCGAGCAGGTTGGTTTGGAAAGCGATCTCGTCGATGACCCCGATGATATTGACGATCTGCGACGAAGAATTCTCAATGCGCCGCATGGCCTCTACGGCATCGGCAACAATCTTGGCCGAGCGGGTTGCGCTCGCTGTCGCATCACTGACGATGGAGCGCGCTTCTTCGGCTCGCTTGGAAGAGTTCGCGACATTGACCGTGATTTCATCAAGGGCAGCGGCGGTCTCTTCCAACGAGGCCGCCTGCTGTTCCGTTCTGCGTGAGAGATTGTCGGTGCTGACGCTGATCTCGCGTGAGCCGTCATTCATTGCGCCCGCGGCAATCGAGACAGACGTCAAGGTGTCCCTCAATTGAAGCACCGCTGAATTGAGGTCACGCCGAAGCGCCTCGAAATCAGGGGACATAGGTTCAAGAAGCTGAAAACTGAGATCGCCAGCAGCCAGACGGGTCAATCCATCAGCCAACGCCGAAGTGGCGTCTCGAAGACGCCTATCCGCCGCTGCATCAGCCTCTTCCGTCAAACGCTTGCGATCGACCTCTGCAATCTCTCGATTTCTTTCGGCTTCCAATTCGAGCCGCCTGTTGGCGATCGCAGCCTGCCGAAAGACTTCGACGGCACCGGCCATCCGGCCTATTTCATCAGTCCGATCCGCATAGGGAATTACGCTCTCAGTGTCGCCGACGGCAAGCTTGGTCATCGAAGCGGTGATAGCCTTGATCGGTTTGGCTATGCTGATCAATGCATAGAGCGAAGACCCAAGCACCAGTGCGAGCACCAGTCCGATGACGGCAAAGGCAGTAAAGCGTGTCTTGTCATACGTGTTATCGGCCGAAGCAACGGCAGCTTCGGCATTCTGCGTAGCAATTGCCACGAGTTCATCCATGGCCGCAAAAGCCGGCTTACTTGCTTCCATCATGCCGGTCAGAACGCCGGTCGCCTCATCATATTGGCTCATCTTGGCAAGCGTGAACACACCCTCGCCCTTTTGGGTGAATTCGCCCAAGCTTTTGTCGATGATCGCAAGCAGTTCGGCCTCCCGAGCATTGGGTCCGAGCTGCTGGGCGCGGGCAACTTCTTCCTTGGCGACCCCCTGAAGCCTCTTCACGCTCTCCTCCGCAGCCTGCATGATGTCCGGTTTCGAGGCCGTGATATAGGTAAAATAGGCCGTCTGAATCGCCTGCATGTCGGACTTGATGTCCTTTGCGGCGAGGATGCTGGGCAGCGAGCTCCGCGTTATCTCCACAGAGCCCTCATGCAAATCTGTGAGCCCGTTGACCGACGTATATGCGAAAGCCACCACAATAATCGCAACGGCCGAAAATATGGCAATGAGCGATGCTCTGATCGATGGCCTCTTCAGCCTTTTGCGTTTCATGAAGATACTCTCCCGTTCTCAACGCGAAAGGGAATGTCCAATTTCCCAAGCGACGACGGGCAGAAACATAAGGTATAGGCGATTAATAAAATGTAATTTCTAAAGAAGACGAAGGTTTTAATCAATTTCAAACAACATAATTTTAAAAAACGGAAAAATTTAACGCCAGTCCTGAAAGTATTTTAGAAATTTACAAAATAGCTATCTTGTCGTTGTTAAACATCGCTTCTCATTGCAATAGATACTATTACATAAAAAATAACTACACCAATAATATATTTGGCATAAGAGTATCGGTCTGCCAACTTCCAGCACCTTCACACGTGAACACGACTTCGGAAATGGGACGACTGGCTGTCTCGCTCAAATGCAGAGCTGGGGAATGCAGCGCGCAAAAGACATTTCTTTTTCATGTTGGAGGCTAGTTGGCGCAGGCCTGAGCATTGGGATAGCGCCCTGGCCATATGTTGCGGAAGGTATTCGCTTCGAAAATTGGTCGTATCCCTTAGCTTCCGGGAGAGCAGACATGAATACGTGCCATTGCGGCGAGCGAAATAAGAAGTCTTCAATATTTCGCATTTGACTTGGGGAGCAGGCACAGGATTTTCGCATGTCAGCTACATCGCCTTGGAAAGAATCGAACCCGAGATCCACTATTCGATTTCAGGCTGGGTCGCATAAATGACTTTTGTAAAACCAAAAACCGGTTTCGCTACTTTCTGTTATGGACTGACATTCACTCTTTCGACCTAGGTAGACGTCGCCACGCCTCAACCAATTTCGTAACTCCAGAGCGGGTTCCCAACGGCGCGCGGCACAGTGATAGCAGCGATTTTGGCGCCGCGCGTCCGCGCGTCACGCACTGCATCTTCACTCGAGCTCGCGACTTCAACCTTCGTCAGCAGATCGTTCATTTTCAAGGGCGCAAGAATGCCCGCATCAAAACCCTGCCGCGTGCCGTGTAGCCGGCTACACCCTTCGTGATGACGACAAGTTTGGTGCCGCGCCACAGCCATTTGGCTACCAATTCCTCATGGTTGCCTCCTCGCCGAACGAGTCGAAATCCTCAACAATCCTCGCACAAAAGATTCTCTCAGCCTTTAAATGTAATCTGCAGCTTGACGTCGCTCGGGCGTGCTTCCACGGCACGATCGAAGGCTTCGATCGATTGCTCGAATGCGAAGGTCTCAGAGATCAGCGGCTTCAGGTCGACACGGCCGGATGCGATCAGCGCGATCGAGCGATCGTATTGATGAGCGTAACGGAAGACCGTCTCGATGCGGACTTCCTTCGTCGAGGCGGTCGAGACATCGAAGCCGACCGGGGCGACCGGCAGGCCGACGGCGACGATGACGCCGCCTGGGCGCGGCAGCTCCATGACGGTTTCCCATGCCTTTGGCGAACCGGAGCACTCGAAGACGACATCGGCGCCCCAACCGTCGGTCAGGCGCTTGACCTCCTCGATCAGGTTCTTCTCGCGGATGTTGACAGGGATCACGCCCTGATACTGAGCCGCAATATCGAGCTTCGGCTGGGCAAGGTCGGCAACAATGGCGCGGGCGCAGCCGCCGGCAAGCACCGCAATCGCCACCATGGTACCGATCGGGCCGGCGCCGAGCACAACGGCGGTATCACCGGGCGTGATCTTTGCCTTGGCCGCCGCCTGCATGCCGACCGCGAAAGGCTCGACCATCGCGCCCTCGGCAAAGCTGACATTGTCCGGCAGCTTGAAGGTATAATTGGCCGGATGCACGACGAAGGGCGTCAGCACGCCATGGATCGGCGGCGTCGCCCAGAAGGTGACGGCGGGATCGACATTATACATGCCAAGGCGGCTCGCCTTCGAATTGGCATCGGGAATGCCGGGCTCCATGCAGACGCGATCACCGACCTTCAGATGCGAAACACCGGCGCCGACTTCGACCACCGTGCCGGCCGCCTCGTGGCCAAGCACCATCGGCGCATTGACGATGAACGGACCAATGCGGCCATGGGTGTAATAATGCACATCCGATCCGCAGACGCCGACCGTATGGATCTTGATCTTCACCTCGCCCGGCCCAACCTCCTGCGGCAGGTCGATATCGCGTAGTTTGAGTTCATGTTGGCGTTCGAGAACCAATGCGCGTTGCGTCGTCATTTTTATTGATCCGTTTTTGATGTCCAAGGCGTCTTCGAGAAAACTTTCACGAAGCACTAGTTGATCGCGAATCCAGAATCGATCGGCATGGAAACACCGTTCACCATCGCCGCACGCTCGGAGAGAAGAAAAAGCACAACCTCGGCGACCTCGTTGGTCTCGACGAAGCGGCCCAGCGGCATGCGGGCCAACATCGGCCCGGCTTTCTCGGGATCACTCCACGCCTTCTTCGCCATATCGGTCAGCGTAATGGTCGGATTGACGCAGTTGACGCGGATACCATGCCGGCCGAGTTCGTTGGCCATGACGCGGCTCATGGCATCGAGAGCGCCCTTCGAGGCGCAATAAGCGGCGTGGTCTGCAAAGCCCGTGGTGGCCGACGCGCTCGACACGTTGACGATGGCACCGCCAGTGCCCAGGGCGATGCGGGACCGCGCATACTCCTGCGAGACAATCAATGGCGCACGGGCATTGACGGCGATCAGATGATCGAACGCCTCCGTGGTGACATCGACGAAAGCTTCAAGCGTCGTCGTCCCCGCGCAGTTGACCAGATAGTCGACGGGCATTGCGGCGGCGGCTGCCGCGCGCGTGGCGACCGCATCGGCAAGATCGACGGCAATAGAGCGGCTGCCGATTTCAGCTTCGAGCGATCTCAAGTCTGCTTCCGAGCGGCTGATCGCCACCACTTGCGCGCCACGGCTTGCGAGCATCTGCGCGACCGTGCGGCCTATGCCCTTGCCGGCGCCAGTTACCAGAACCGATTTTCCAGAAAAGTCCATCGAAGTCATGTTGTCAGCTCATCTCTCTTTTGCTGTCAAGTTTTGCCTGGAGGATGACGACCACCAGAAGGAAGCCACCGCGAATGACGGATTGCCAATAAGCCGACAGCGAAATCCATCCCAGGCCGTTTTCGAAATTAAGAATGTTGAAGACCAAGCCAAGCAGCAGCGCGCCCGCCAGCGTGGCGCCGACGGAACCAGCTCCGCCGGTCAAAAGCGTACCGCCAACAACGACTGACGCGATAGCAAACAGCTCCCAGCCGACGCCTTCCGTTGGCTGTCCCGCGCCGAATTGCGAGGCGAGGATGACCCCGGCGAGACCAGCAAGCGCCCCCGAGGCCAGATAGACGATGGTGAGCGTGCGCTCGACCTTCAGGCCGATGAGCGCGGCGGTCCCCTCGCCGTCGCCGATCGCCAGTACATGGCGACCAGCGGGAAGCCGTTCCAGCACCAGCCAGCCAACGATGAAGGCGACAAGCGCGATCCATGCGGGGATCGGGAACCCAAGGAAATCATCCTGGCCAATCATCGTGAAACCGGTGTCATAGGACACCGAAACCGACTGGTTGTCAGCCAGCAGCAGCGCTGTGCCGTAGGATGCGAGCATCATCGCCAGCGTGGCGATGAAGGGCTGGATGCGCATTCTGGTGACGACCAGACCATTCACCAGGCCGGCAAGTAAGCCCGTACTCACGCCGCCGGCGAGGCCCGCCCACCATGAATGGGTCGACAGCATCGCCGCGACCACGCTGGAGCACGCTGCAACACCGCCGACCGAGAGATCGATCCCGCCGGTGATAATGACGAAGGCCATGCCGAGCGCGACCAGCGTGAACATCGAGTTGTAACGCAGGAAACTCAGTATATTGAATGACGACAGGAAATTGTCGTAGCGAAGCGCACCGAACAGGATAAGTGCGGCGAGCGCGAACAACACACCAAGGCGGGCAAGATCGCCGGAGGATTTCGGTTTCAGCAAGTTCAGCATCTCTGCTCCTCAGATCCTGTCTGCGCGCTGCTGGATGAAGACCGCAATCACGATCAGTCCGGCCTTGACGATGAGGGCGGCGGCGTCCGGCACGCCATTGGCAAGCAATGTGTAACGGACAAGCTGGATAACAAGTGCGCCCATCAATGTGCCGATAATGTTGGCGCGGCCGCCGGTGAGCAACGATCCGCCAACCGCGACGGCGGCAATGGCGTCCAGTTCCATCCCCATTCCGACAAGATTGGCATCACTGGCGGAGTTTCGAGCAACCACCACCAGTCCGGCTATGCCGGCCAGCGCGCCGCTGATCAAGTAGACGACGATTTTGATGCGGCGAACTGGAATGCCGGTCAGTCGCGCCGCCTTTTCGTTTCCGCCGACAGCAAGGATCTGCCGGCCGATGATCGTGTAGCGGATGAGCGCATAAGCGAGGGCGGTGATGACGAGCATCAGCACCACCTGCGCCGGAATACCGAAAAGGTTTCCCATCGCGATGAACTGGAAAGAGGGGTTCTTGAACACCTGCAAATTGCCGTTGGTCATGACCTGAGCGACGCCACGACCGGCAATGAACAGAACAAGTGTCGCGACGATCGGCTGGATGGAAAACCGCGTCACCAGCAGCCCGTTGAAGACCCCGAGCAAGGCTGCGACGACGACCGGAATCACGAAGGCGAGGCCGACGGCGAGTGCCATATTGTCGATCTGGAAGACATCCCCCATGAAGATCATCGGCGCCAGCGCACCCGAGATCGCCATCAGCGAGCCGACGGAGAGGTCGATGCCGCCAGTCGAAATGACCAGCGTCATTCCCGTCGCGACGATGACGATGGTCGCCACCTGCGTCAGGTTAACGTTGAACGTTTGCCACGACAGAAAATGCGGCGTGACCATCATGTTGAAGATCAGGAGCGCGATGAAGGCCGCAAACGTCCCGTAGCGGCTGAGCATCACCAGAGGTGATGCCTTGGCTCGTCGGGTGTGTGAGAGAGAAGATGTATCGCTGACTGTCATGTCAATTCACCTGATGGGCCATGGCGGCGAGTAGGCTGGCCTCCGACAGATTTTGCCGTGGCAACTCCGCGACTGACATGCCGTCGCTCAAGACAATCACGCGGTCGGCTACCGCCAGCAGTTCTTCAATTTCGGAGGAGATCATCAGCACGCTGAGACCTTCGTCGGCGAGGCCGCGCAACAACTTGAGAATTTCGGTCTTGGCGCCGATATCGATACCGCGTGTCGGCTCATCGATGATCAATACGCGTGGATTGGTACAGAGCCAGCGCGCGAGAAGCACTTTCTGCTGGTTGCCGCCGGACAATTCCTTGATTGCCTGCTCGGGCGAAGCGCATTTGATGCCGAGCGATTTGATGAAGCGGGAGACGATCTCGTCCTGGCGAGCCCGGTCGACGACACCGTTCTTCTTGAGCTTTGGCAGCAATGCGAGAGTCATATTGTCGCGAATGCTCATGTCAGGGATAATGCCATCGACTTTTCGGTCCTCTGACACGAGGCCGATACCATCGGCGATCGCCGCGGCCGGTTCGGAATAGTGTCTTGGCTGCCCATCGAACAGAAGGCTTCCGCGTTCGAGCTTGTCGACACCGAAGAGTATGCGGGCGGTTTCGGTCCTGCCAGAGCCGAGCAAGCCGGCAAGTCCGGTGATTTCACCCTCGCGCAATGAAAGGTCGACCTCGCGGACGCGAACACCGTGCCCGCCATTGTTCAGCTGCAGCCGGATTGTCTTGTCGTTCCTCACCTCGATATCCCGGCCTATTGCTTCAAAGGCGGCAAGCTCGCGCCCGAGCATGTTCTGGACCAGATCCATCTTCGACATGTTGGCCAGGGGGCCAGCCGCTACCGTCTTGCCATCGCGCATGACGGTGACACGCTCGCAAAGGGCATACAGCTCATCCAGCCGATGGCCGATGAAACAGACGGCAAGGCCGCTTTTCTGCAACGTGCGAATGGTCTCGAAAAGCACCGCCACTTCACGCTCGTCAAGAGAAGACGTCGGCTCGTCCATGATCAACAGCTTGGCATCCTGCATCACGGCACGGGCGATTGCCACCATCTGGCGTGTGGCCGCACTGAAGCGCGACACGGGCATCTCGACATCGATATCGAGCTTGAACTGCTGAAGCACCTTACGCGCACCGTCGCGCATCGCTCTGCGGTCGAGAAACCCCATTTTGCGAGGTTCACGGCAGAGATAGATGTTTTCGGCGACCGAGCGCTGAGGTGCCAGGTTGATTTCCTGATAAATGGTGGCGATCCCGCCCGCCTGGCTTTCGGCCGGGGACGAGAAGGAGACATCCTTGCCATCAAAGCGGATCGTACCCCCATCGCGCTGATAAGCCCCTGTAAGGATCTTGATCAATGTCGATTTGCCGGCGCCGTTCTGGCCGACAAGCGCCATGATCTCGCCTTCGCCGATCTCCAATGTGACGCCCTGCAAGGCCGACACACCGGCAAAGGATTTCATGATTCCCTGCATGGAGAGCAACATGCTTGTCCATCCTTATGCATACTGGCTGAAGAGCCCGGCCGGAAGGACTAACCTTCCGGCCGGGGGCCGAAGCAAGCATCGAGACGCTCGGTCTCGATGCCCAACCCTGGGAGGTATTCAGTATGCTCCGGCCAATTCGTCCTTGGCGTTGGTGCCATCATAGAATTTGTCAATGTTCTTGACCCAGGGCTCGATCGTCTCGCCCTTGGCGTAACGTGCCATGGTCTCGAAGGCCTTCGGTCCAAAGCGCGGATTGCATTCTATGACGGCGCCGATCTTGCCTTCTGCAACGAGCCCGACAGCTTCCTTGCCGCCGTCGATCGACAGCACGAGAATATCCTTGCCTGGAACCTTACCGGCTGCCTCGATCGCCGAGATCGCGCCAATCGCCATTTCGTCGTTATGAGCATAGATGATGTCGGCATCCGGGTGGGCCTGCAGCAGGGCTTCTGCGACCTGACGGCCTTTGTCGCGGGCGAAATCGCCGGATTGCGAGGCGACGATTTCGAAGCCGCCTGCCGCCTTGATGGTTTCGTCAAAGCCTTTCTTACGATCATTAGCCGGCGAAGATCCTGTCGTTCCCTCCAGCTCGATGATCTTCTTCTTGCCGTTGGCATTCTTTGCCAGCCATTCGGCGATGCGCTTGCCTTCGTCGACGAAATCCGAGCCGATAAAGGTCACATAGTCCTTGCCGGGCTTGGCAAGTGATGGGTCGACATTGCGATCAAGCAGAATGATCGGGATGCCCGCCTTCTTGGCAGCCATGATGGCCGGGATCAGCGGCTTTTCTTCGCGCGGCGCAAGGAAGATGATATCGACGCCCTGTGCGATCATCGAATTGACGTCGGCCACCTGCTTGGCGGCGGAGCTGGCAGCGTCGGTATAGACCAGCTGATAGCCGAGCTTTTTGGCCTCGTCCTGCATGCTTTTGGTCTCGGCGATACGCCAGGGATTGTTTGATTCGGTTTGTGCGAAACCGACCTTGTATGTGTCTTTCTTCGCGAGCGGCGGCGGCGCGGCGAAAGCTATTGTGCTCACGAGGGCAACTGCCGAAGCGGCTACCGAGGTTATCAAAAGACTGCGGCGGGTAATCATGATTGCGTTCTCCTCCAAGAAAGCTGCGCGGTTCGCGCCTCGGCTTGTTGCCGATGGCGCACTCTTGCGGTATTAGTAATTGAAAGTCAATAATTAGTAATTTCGATTTGTAATTAATTTGCGATGCGCATTGCAGGGACATATCTTGACAGGGATGGCGGGCAGCCCGTAATTCGCAAACTCACTCGGATGGAAAAATTGGCAAAAGCTGACAACCCAAACGATCTCATCTCCGCCTCACCCAACCGGCGCAAGAGCAGCCGCAGTGACGGGCGTGTCACGATGACCGATGTCGCTCTCGAGGCTGGCGTTTCGCAGACCACGGTCTCCTTCGTGCTCGGACAGACCGCCGGCAGCAAATTGCCGCAGGCGACCCGCGAGCGTGTCATCGAGGCGGCGCGCAGGCTTGGATACAGCTTGCCAGATCATTCCCCTGTGCGGCTCTCGGTTGCGCCCACTGTGTCCGGAACCATCGGTTTCATGGTTGATCAGCTGGCGACCACGCACGATGCCGTGGTCGCCATAGAAGGCGCACGACAGGCCTCCCTGAATGGTGGCAACATCCTGTTGGTGGCGCAGATGCCCGGAGATCCGGAGACAGAAGCGCGCACGATCGAGGCGTTGACTAAGGCAGACATTTCCGCCCTGATTTATATGGCTATCTTCACCCGAGAGTTGGTCGCACCCGCCTATCTCTATGAACTCAAAATTCCGGTTGTCCTTCTCAATTGCCATACGTGCGACTACCGTTTCCCATCGGTCGTTCCGAGCGAGATCGCTGGCGGACAGAACGCGACACTCCACCTGATCGAACATGGACATCGGCGCATCGCAACGATCACCGGCGAACCTTGGCAGGAGGCAACCCAGGACCGGCTCCGTGGATATCGACGAGCGCTCGCGACGGGCGATATCCCTTTTGATCCACACCTTGTTGTCGAGGGCGACTGGTCGACCAGTAGTGGTTATGAAGCGACCAAGAAGCTATTGCGGCTCAAGGAACTGCCAACAGCCATCTTTTGCCAGAACGACAGAATGGCGATCGGCTGTTACGAAGCATTGAAGGAATTCGGCCTCGATATCCCGCAGGAAATGTCCGTGGTCGGTTATGACGACGAAGAGGTCGCACGTCACCTCCATCCTCCCTTGACCACATCGGTCCTGCCGCACCGGGCGATGGGAGAATGGGCGATCGAGCGCCTCGGGATGCCGTTCACGCCGCAAGGCAACCGCTTCCCCATCACAAAGCTCGAGTGCCCGCTGGTGCTTCGAGGTTCAGTTGCTGCACCTGCGCGTTGACATCGCCGAGGACCAATTGACCACCCACGGCGGCGAACTGCGGCCCCGGCTTCTCCCTTAGGGGCCTTCCCGGATGCGATGGCCGGGGGGAGGTAATCTGCTTCGACTTATTCAACCGCGTCTCACAAAAGCCTGCTGCTCTTGCTGCGCCACTTCGGCGGCCGCATCGTCGAGAAAGTACAGGTCTCTTCGTTCAGTCAGACCGATATGGCAGCTCTGCGCGGGAAATGGCATTTCACCCGGTGGCCTCATTCTGAAAACGAGATTGTAGGGCACACGCGACAGCTTCTCGCTCGATATCAACAAGAGGCGGTCTGTCACCGACATTGCTTTAAGCTGGGGGTTCAATGACATCAGCTATTTCAACAGGGCATTTAGGACGACCTACGGAATGACACGAGGCAGATGCGCCATTCGCATCAATGAAAGGCCCGGCCCTTGGCCATGACGACACTTGTATCCAATCTGCATGCGCTGAGCGTGCTCCATGATGTTGGCCGCTAACTCCCCAGTTCGACTGATCTTCGTCTTGCGGCTTGCACTGCCACCCCAATGAGGTGACGGAGACCCTTACCATCCTCCATCAGGACATCCAAAGCCGCCGCAGTTGTGCCATTCGGGCTTGTCACCTGCTCCCGCAACGTTGCCGGTGGTTCGGTGGCCTCGATAGCCAGCTTGGCCGAGCCGAACACCGTCTGCTTGGCGAGCAGGAGAGCAAGCTCCTCATCCAGCCCGGCCTCAATACCGGCCTGACACAGCGCCTCGATGAAATGAAATACATAGGCTGGTCCGGAGCCTGAGACAGCGGTGACCGTATCCATCAAGGCCTCGTCATCGACAAAGGCGACGCGGCCGATCGAGGACAGCAATTCTTCCGCCAAAGCGCGCTGACCGGATGTCGTTTCAGTGCTTGGGCAGCATACGATCATGGCCTCGGCGATGGCTGCAGGTGTATTCGGCATACAGCGGATAATGGCGGCAGGGCGCCTGGCGCGCGATGCCATCTTCCCAATTCCGATGCCGGCAGCGACCGAAATGAAGAAGCCGCTATCTGCCAAAAGAGCGGAGTATCGCTCGACAACATCGCCGACCACCTGCGGCTTAGTCGCGATCACTGCCACATCGGCTTGGAACGCGACAGGCAAGTCATCTGCGGATGCATAGGTTCTGGCGCCAGTTTCCGCCGCTCTGGCTCGCAATGCGGCATTAGGCTCGACGACCGCGAGATGATGATGCTCAAACCTGCTCCACATTCTCAGCATGGCGAAGCCCATATTTCCGGCTCCGATTAGGACGACGTGCGCCATTTTATTTCCTCTGATCAGATGGGTTCGCGAGCTCCAACAGAGCCAGCCACTGCTTCTCGTCTACGGGCACGGATCCATTCGCCTCCGACCGAGCCTTGATGCGCCGGTCACCTGGAATGCGTTTCTGGCCGGCGACGCTTAATGCTTCGATGAGGGTTTCCACGCGCTCGGCCAGGGGCGGCAATCCCTTCGCCCCCGTTCGCGGATCGATCAGGATAATCGTTTCGCCTGTTCGCGCGCTCCTTGCCGCAGGCGTTTCCGACCAATCGACTTCATGAGAAAAATCCGCGCCGACGAGCGCCGCGCAGAGAATTTCCACCATCAGTGCGATCGATGCGCCTTTGTGCCCACCAAAGGTCGACAATGCGCCGCCGTTCAAAATGGCGTGCGGGCTATTGGTCGGGACACCCCTCTTATCGATACCACTTGCCTCGGGCAGCAACCGCCCTTCCCTTGCGGCGACCTGCACGTCGCCATGAGACATGGTGGAGGAGGCCTGATCGAACACCAGCGGCGGCCCCTCCGCGCGTGGTGCGGCGAACGCCATCGGATTGGTGCCATAGACGCCGGCCTTGCCACCGGGGGGTGCCACGACCGCAATGCTGTTAACGACCGCCAATGCGACAAAGCCACGATCAGCCAAATCTTCGACATCGAGATAGAGAGCGCCGAGATGATGGGAGTTGCGAATGGCGAGGATCGCAATTCCGTTCTCTGTGGCCTTTTGCACCAGCCTCTCCCTGGCATCGGCCAAGGCAATCTGTGCGAAACCGTTGTCGGCATCGGCTCTGATGAAACCCGGCGCCACGTCAACGACCTTGGGAAACGGGCCGCCATTGGCGTAACCGCTTTTGATCGCAGCGAGATAATCCTTGATCCGAAACAGACCATGGCTCTCGCTGCCATCCTGCTGCGCGGTTGCGCAGTTGCGCGCCAATATGCCGGCTGATCGGACGGAATAGCCATGCTTCGTCAGGATGACTTCAAGTGTCTCGACGACGGTTTCAAACGGCTGGCGGTACATTGTTGGTCAGAGCGCCTTTTCGAGTTCGGGGAGTGCCTCGAATAGATCGGCGACGAGGCCATAGTCGGCGATCTGGAAGATCGGGGCCTCTTCGTCCTTGTTGATGGCGACGATGACCTTGCTGTCCTTCATGCCGGCCAGATGCTGGATGGCGCCGGAAATGCCGACCGCGATATAGAGCTGCGGTGCAACCACCTTGCCGGTCTGACCAACCTGCCAGTCGTTCGGCGCGTAGCCGGCATCCACCGCTGCGCGCGATGCGCCGACGGCGGCACCGAGCTTGTCGGCGACGGGAAGGATGACCTCGCGGAACTTCTCCGCCGAGCCCAGCGCGCGGCCACCGGAAATGATGATCTTCGCCGACGTCAGTTCCGGACGTTCGGAAGCAGCGATCTCCTCCGACAGGACGCGCGAAAGCCCCTTGTCGCCGGTAGCCGAGACGATCTCAATCGGAGCCGCGCCGCTCGCTGGTGCCGCGGCAAAAGCCGCCGTGCGGACGGTAATGACCTTTTTCGCATCACTCGACTGCACCGTCTGAATGGCGTTGCCGGCATAGATCGGACGCTTGAAGGTGTCGGGCGAGACCACGTCGGTGATCTCCGAGATCTGGGCAACGTCGAGCAGCGCTGCCACGCGCGGCAATACGCTCTTGGCAACCGAGGTCGCGGCTCCGATAATCACATCATAGGAGCCGGCAAGCGATACGATGAGGTCGGCCAGTGGTTCGGAGAGTTGCCGGGCATAGGATGCATCCTCAGCCTGGAGCACCTTACCAACGCCCGCGAGCGTCGAAGCCGCTTTCGCAACGGCGCCTGTGCCTGAACCCGCCACCAGCACATGGATATCGCCGCCGATCCTGGTCGCCGCCGTGAGCACCTTGGCTGTTTGATCCGAGAGAACCGCATTATTGTGGTCGGCCAGCAAGAGAATGGTCATGATATCGTCTCCTTGTCTCTTCGCGCCGCTCTTAGAGCGCGCCCGCTTCCGTTTTGAGTTTGTCGACCAGCTCGCTCACGGACGTTACTTTCACGCCCGCCTTGCGACCGGCCGGCTCTTCGGTCTTGAGAACCCGCAGGCGCTGGGCAATTTCGATGCCGAGATCAGCCGGCGTCTTTTTGTCGAGCGGCTTCTTCTTGGCCTTCATGATGTTCGGCAGCGAGGCGTAGCGCGGTTCGTTGAGGCGAAGGTCGGTGGTGATCACGGCGGGTATGGTCACGTCGATCGTTTGCAGGCCGCCATCCACCTCACGCGTGACCGCGATACTTCCGTCGCCGATCACGATTTTTGACGCAAATGTCGCCTGCGACCATCCCAGCAGCGCCGAAAGCATCTGGCCCGTCTGATTGCTGTCGTCGTCGATTGCCTGCTTGCCGAGAATGATAAGGTCGAAAGCCTCCTGCTGAGCGACCGCCTTCAGCAGCTTGGCCACCGTCAGCGGCTCGACAACTTCGTCGGTCTCGATGAGGAGACCCCGATCCACACCCATGGCAAGCGCCGTGCGCAGCGTATCCTCAGCTTTGGAAGGGCCGATGGAAACCACAACGACCTCGGAAGCCTTGCCGGCTTCCTTCAGGCGCAGCGCTTCCTCCACCGCGATCTCGTCGAACGGATTCATCGACATCTTCACATTCGCAAGCTCAACGCCAGTCCCATCCGGCTTCACGCGGATCTTGACGTTGTAGTCGACGACACGCTTAACAGGCACGAGTATTTTCATGGAACAACGTCCTCTGTCTTTCCGGGTTTCGTAAAGGCCGGCCGATCAGGCTGCCTTGTAATAGGAGGCATTTGACGGCGGCAGCGGTTCCTTGCCGCATATCCGGTCGGCGAGCTTCTCCGCCATCATCATGATCGCGGCGCTCAGATTGGCAGTGACGACGCGCGGCATGATCGAGGCGTCGACGACTCGCATACGCCGCACCGCCTTCACACGCGCCTCGCTATCGACCACGGCCTCGTCATCGACGCCCATGCGGCATGTGCCGGACGGATGGTAGGAGGTGCCGAGATTGGCCCGCACGAATGTCTCCAGCTCCGCGTCGCTTTGCACATCCGATCCGGGAGAAAGCTCCTGGCCACGATATTTGTCCCAGGCCGGCTGGCGGATCAGATCGCGCGCGAGCCGCACGCCATCGACCAGATCTTTCAAGTCCCGTGGCGACTGCAGATGATTGAAGACGATAGAGGGGGCCTCGGCGGGATCGGCGGAACGAAGCGTCACCGAACCACGGCTTTCGGGCCGCGACAGGTCCATCCAGAATTGGAAACCGGGTATGGCAACCAGTTTGCCGTTCTTCACGTAGCGTGTGAGCGGCAGGAACTCGAACTGCATGTTCGGAAAGGCGAGATCCTCGCGCGTCCGCAGGAAAGCGCCGGTCTCGAAGAAATTGGAGGCGCCCAGTCCCCGTCGTGTTAACAGCCATTCGACACCGAGCCTGGCCCGACCGAAGAGATTGAGCTCGGAAACCAGCGAGTCCTCATAGTTCGTCGCATACTGTAGATTGACGCCCGGATGGTTTTCGAGATTTCGGCCGACCTGACGCGCCTCGCCCTTGAGCGCAATGCCGTGACGGCGCAATTCGTCAGGGTCGCCGACACCCGACAGCATCAGCAATTGCGGCGTATTGAATGCTCCGGCGCAGAGAATGACTTCCTGCTCGTAATCGATAAGCCGCGGCTTACCGTTTTCGAGGACCTCGATACCGATGGCAGCCCCGTTCTCGACTACGACCCGGCTGACCAAGGTCTTGGACATGATATGAAGATTGTCGCGCTTGGCCGCCGGGTGCAGATAGCCGCGCGCGGATGACCAGCGCTGCCCGCCGTGAATGAAGGATTGGGCGATGTGGAGCCCTTCCTGGCGATATCCATTGTGATCGGGCGTCACCGAATAGCCCGCCTGCTCGCCGCCGCGCAGGAAGGCATCATAGAGCTTGTGCTCCGCCTTGCAGCGGCTGATACGCATCGGACCGTCGCCGCCGCGCCATTCGTCCGCACCATCCGCGAAGGTCTCCATACGGCGGAAATAGGGAAGGCAATGGGCGAAATCCCATTCGGCCAAGCCCTGTTCGGCCCAGCCGTCGAAATCCATCGGATTTCCGCGATTGTAGATCATGGCATTGATAGAGGACGAACCGCCGATCACCTTGCCGCGCTTTTCGTCCATGGTGCGCCCGCCGAGATGGGGTTCGGGCCCCGATTGGTAACCCCATCCGAGCTTCTTGCTCTGATAGGCAAAGGGAAGTGCGGCGGGCATGGCGATCACAGGCCCGCCATCCGATCCACCTGCTTCGACGAGAAGGACCTGGATCGCCGGATTCTCGCTGAGGCGTGCCGCCAGGATGCATCCTGCCGAGCCTGCCCCGACAATGATGTAGTCGTAAGTCATTCTCTGTCCCCTCAGGCCGACCGAATGCGGCCTGCCATTATTGGATACGATATTATTATTTTGTATAAACTTATGTCAAACCAAAAACCGTGGCGTTGCGAAATTTGATGATCTATCCGTGATTCGGGAACGACAAATCGGCCGCGGCGGCAGACAGGGAAAACGGTGCGGCGCGGTGGGGAATGTGGCGATTTCAGCCCACTCAGGAGCGATGACGCCGGCTGGCCTGAACCGACTTTTTCGTTTGCTCGATATGGGTTTCCAGCAAGGCCATTGCCTGCTCGATATCGGCTTCGCGGCAGAGCGCCAACAGCAATTCATGTTCCTTGCGAGGGCGCTCTTTTCCGGCGACCAGAGACACCTGCATGCGGACGAAGCGGTTCACATGGCCGTAATTCGCTTCTATCATCGACAGAAGACGGGGCCGGTGACAGGGCGCATAGATCGACCAGTGGAACTGCCAGTTCATCGTGCCCCAGCTTTCCGGGTTAGGCTCGCGGTTATAGCCTTCGAGAATGCTCTCCGCATGACTGAAATCCTCCTCGGCCATTTGCGGAATGGCGAGACGGAGCGCGTGGCATTCAAGCGCAATGCGGATATCCAGCATCTCCAGCACATCGTCTAAGGAGAGGCTGGCAACAATGGCGCCGCGATTGGGTTCGATTTTCACCAATCCCTCCGCTTCGAGTTGTCTCAGAGCCTCGCGGACGGGAATTCGGCTGATGCCGAATTGTTCGGCCAGCTGATCTTGGCGGAGCTGCGTTCCCTCCGTGAGATCGCCGCTTAGAATAGCCTCTCGCAATCCATCCCGCACAGCTTCGGGCGCCGGCCGGCGCGGTTCCATGATTTTAGTCACCGTTACACCATATACATTTCATAAGAATTGCATAAATTACGATTCGACTTTATGCAAGCAAGCGCTTACCTCAAGCAGCGGTTTTACGGGAGAAGATTGCGCATCCAGCGGATCCCACCATGATCAGCACGATCGAAAGCATCTGCTGGTTGGAAAGCCGCTCGTTCAGAAGCAGGGCACCCATCACCGCGCTGATGGCCGGCGCTGCGCTCAAGAGGATACCCAGCGCGCTCGGCGATAACCTTCGGAAAGCGAACATTTCCAGCATGTAGGGAATAGCGCTCGACAGCAAAGCCACAAGAAGACCGATTGCCAAAATCTGCCAGCCGAGAAGCGATGCCCCCGCATTGTAGACCCCAAAGGGCACACCGAACATGGCCGCGACGGCCATCCCCAGCGAAACCGCGCGCGCCGGCCCGAGCGGAGATATCTTCTTGCCGAAGAGAATGTAGCAGGCCCAGCAAGCGGCCGCGCCGGCGGCAAAAAGCAGGCCAACGGGATCGAGGTCATTCTCCGTTCTGAGCGGGAGCAGAAAAAGCAGGCCGCTCGCAGCGGTCGCCAGCCACAGGAAATCGAGCGGCCGTCTTGAATGAGCAAGGGCGACAAGCAGGGGACCGGTCACCTCGACGGCTGCGGCGATACCGAGAGGAAGACGCGCGAACGCCTGATAGATCAGGATGTTCATCAAGCCGAGGGAGACGCCAAAGCCGATAATCGCGATTGGCAGGGCTCGTTGAGGTCCTTTACGCCAGGGCCGGGCGATCACTATCAGCAGAAGCGCCGAAAAACCGAGGCGCAGGGCGGTCACGCCTTCTGGGCCGACGGTAGCAAAAAGGCTCTTCCCCAAAGCCGCGCCGAGCGCCGAACAAGTCAGCGCGCCGACGATGGCCGGGGATGCCCAGGCTTGAGCGCCTGAGCTGAAAGCAGTCGTCCTCATTCGTCGAAACCTTCTTTGTGGCGCAAGACAAGCGGGGCCGATCGAAATGCGGACCGGTCATCGACCGAAGCAATCTCTCAAGTTCAGGCATCCGGTAATGAGCGAACCCATGGTTGAGGGTATGCTCTATCGGATATGCTGCAGGAAGCTCGCAAGCCGCTCGCTTGGAGGATTGGCAAGCAGTTCCTTGGGGTCCCCGTCGTGCAGGATGTGGCCTTTGTCGATAAAGAGCAGGCGGCTGCCGACGTCTCGAGCAAAGCCGATCTCGTGAGTGACCACGACCATCGTCATGCCTTCATCCGCAAGCTGTCGCATCACCTGGAGAACCTCGTGGCGCAGTTCAGGATCAAGAGCCGACGTCGGCTCATCGAAAAGCATCAGCTTCGGGCGCACCGCCAGCGACCTGGCGATCGCAACGCGCTGCTGCTGCCCGCCCGAGAGTTGGCTCGGATAATGCCCTGCCCGTTCCGACAGGCCGACTTTGGCCAGCAGATCCTTGGCAATCGCCTCCGCTTCGGCCTTGCCGGACCGCCTTACCTTCAAAGGGCCGAACATGACGTTTTCAAGTGCTGTCATATGCGGAAAAAGGTTGAACTGCTGGAACACCATCCCCGCCTCAAGACGGATCTGTCGGATTTCTGCATTCGTGCCTTTCGCGCTTAGACCATCGACGATCAAGTCGCCGCTTTGAATGGTCTCAAGGACATTGATGCAGCGCAGCAGCGTGGATTTGCCCGACCCGGAGGGTCCGATCAGGAAGACGATCTCGCCCTGGTCTATCGACAGATCGATGGATTTCAGGACATCAAGCGTGCCGTAACTTTTTACGACCTTTCGGAATTCTACGATGCTCATGTCATTTGAATCCGCTTTTCGATCACCCGGAAGATGATTGCCATGATGCTGATGATGACGAGATAGATGGCGCCGACGGCGGCCCAGATCTCCACGGCGCGATAATTCTCCGTCATGATCTCCTGGCCTGTCCGCGTCAACTCGGCAACGCCGATGACGATCAGCAGTGAGGTGTCCTTCAGGCCGATGATGAACTGGTTTCCAAGCGCCGGAACCATTCGCCGAAAGGCAACCGGCCCAATGATGTAAAGCAGGACCCGGTGGAGCGGCAGCCCCATCGCCAACCCGGCTTCGCGAAGTCCGTGCGGCACGGCCAGGAAGCCCCCGCGAACGATTTCCGCGAGATAGGCCGAGGAATTGACCGTCAGGGCAATCATGCCAGCCGTCAAAGCCGTCAACTTGATGTCGAGAAGCGACGGCAGCGCGAAATAGATGAACATGATCTGTACGACCATCGGCGTACCGCGGATGAGGCCAATATAGACCTGCGCGATCAACGAAATATATTTAGGCGCGTAAGTCCTGATGACGCCGATAATGGTTCCCAGGATCATTCCCGCCAACAGCGACGCGGCGGCAACCATGATGGTTACGGCCGCGCCGCGAAGGAGTGCGGGAAGAGCCTCGATAATAGCCGACCATTCGAAGGTCATGCGAGCTCCCCTTATGTGTTGGTTTCGGTCTCAATCGCCTCGCAAATCAACCGGGAAGCTTACCAAACCACTTCTGGTAGATGGCGTCGTAGCGCCCATCAGCCTTGATCTTCTTCAGCGCATCGTTTGTCTTCGCGACCAGATCGCTGCCCTTCGGGAAAGCGATTGCGACAGGAATGCCATCGCCAACGGGGGCCTCTAGGACCTTCACTTTGCCCTTACCCTCTGTCTGGGCAAAATATGCAAGGAAGGGATAGTCATAGACGACGGCATCGGCGCGCGATGCCTGCAACTCCATGAACATGTTGGTCACCTGCGGGAACAACGTGACTTGTGCTGTCGGAACATGCTCCTTTAGCCAGGTCGTCGAAGCAGCACCCGTTACGGACGCAACCTTCTTGCCGGCGAGATCCTCGCCAGACTTGATCGTCGCATCGTTTGCAGCGATGAGAACGCCGAGAGCGCTTGTGTAATATGTGTCGGAGAAATCGACGACCTTCCTGCGGGCATCGGTCGCAAAGATACTCGAAATAGCCAGATCGATGTTCGCTGTCTGAAGCGCCGGGATCAGCGCGCCGAAGTCCATGGGCGTGACGTTGTATTTGAAGCCCGCTTCCTTGGCGATTTCAACAAGCAGATCTTGATCGAAGCCGACATACTTGCCGTCCTGAACAAAATCGAACGGCTTGGAGTCGATACTCGTGCCAACCACGATGGTCTTGTCCTGCGCAAAGACGGCCGGTGCGAAGGCCATGGTCGCGACAAGCGCTCCGAAGAATATACGTCTGTTCATCTCATGTTCCCCTTTGAGTTCGTTTGGTTAGCGAGCGCGCATCCGTCCATAATCGAGGGAGATTGCATGCTCGAAAAATGGATACAATCATACAATATAGAATACTTCAACATTGTATTGTATAAAATAATATCGATGTGCACGACCTGTGTGAGGCTGGGCGGTGGTCAAATCCATTCCAACACGAGCATTGCTGCTCACCGAGGCAACGCCTGGAGCCATGGAGGCCGTAGGGGATATCCATCAGCACCTTAAAGGCGCTTCTCGGAAATCATTTTCGTGCGCAAATACGCCTCGAGCCCCTCGATCCCGCTCTCGGCGCCATAACCGGATTCGTTGACACCGCCGAATGGCGTTTCCGGTTCGTGCACGGATGTATGGTTGACACCGACGACGCCGGCTTCCAGCGCTTCGCCGACCGCTGACGCCGTCGATCCGTTTCTGGTGAACAGATAGGCCGCGAGACCGAATGGAAGAGAATTGGCGCGTGCGAGCACCTCATCGACGGACTTGAAGGGCGTCAACTGAGCCAAGGGGCCAAACGGCTCCTCGATCATCACGCGAGCGTCGTCCGTCACGTCCTTGAGAACCGTGGGCGCATAGAAATAGCCCTTGCGGTCAAGACGCTCACCACCAAGTGCCACGGAGGCCCCTTTTTCGACGGCATCCCGCACAAAGGTGTCCATCATATCCAGGCGCCGTTCAGTGATCAGCGGACCCATCTGCGTAGCCTCGTCGAGCCCGTTGCCGACGACAATCCAGCGGCTTCGCTCAACGAACCCCGTTACGAAGTGCTCATAGACGTTTTCCTGGATATAGAAGCGCGTGGGAGACGTGCACACTTGCCCTGCATTGCGAAACTTGGCGGCTATCAGCACATCGAGTGCCTTTTCGATATCGGCGTCGTCGAAAACGATCACCGGCGCGTGCCCGCCGAGCTCCATGGTGCAGCGTTTCAACGTCTCGGAGGCCAGGCGCTGCAACAGCTTTCCGACCGGCGTCGAACCGGTCAGGGAAACCTTCTTCGGGATAGGAGAGGCGATGAGATGCTCGGAGATCGCGGCCGGCGGGCCGAAGACGATGTTGAGCGCCCCTGCCGGCACACCGGCATCCTGAAAGCAACGACCAATCGCAACGGCGGTACCGGGCGTCTCGTCGCTCGGCTTCACGATAATGCTGCAGCCAGCCGCAAGCGCTGCCGCCATCTTGAGGGTCACGTTGCCCGCCGGGAAATTCCATGCTGCAAAGCCAAGTGCCGGGCCCACCGGCTCCTTGAACACCATCTGCCGCACCCCGGTGGCGCGCGCAGGAATAATCCGGCCATAGGTGCGCTTCGCTTCCTCGGCATACCAACGTGTGGCGTCGGCACAGAATTGGACCTCGCCCACAGCCTCAGCCAAAACCTTGCCGTTCTCGAGCGTAAGGGTGCGGGCGATATTGGCTTTGCGAGCTTCGATCAGGTCCGCCGCCCGGCTCAAAATCTGCCAGCGATAGGCCGCCGTCGTGGTCTTCCAGGTTTGAAAGGCTTTCGCCGACGCGCCTAGCGCGCGATCCAGATCATCCTTAGTCGCGTGAGGAACGGCGGCGATTTCGGTTCCGTCGGCCGGATTGAAAAGCGGCGAGGTCGCGTCGCTGCTTCCCTGCACCCAGGCGCCATCGATCAGCATTTCGAGTTTTTCAGCGTACATCGTCATTCCCCTGATTGCGTCATCGACCAAGCAACATCCCAGCTTTTTCCGATTGTATAAATAATAATGTTATCGTATGCAATTATAAATCATCGCATAACATGCCGTTGCTATTGAGGGGGAAGCCGTTCCATGACCACCAGAAACGAAGCCGTTGACGTCGCGGTGATCGGGGCCGGAAGCGTCGGCATCGCCGTCGCTTATTACCTAGTCAAGAAATACGGCATTAAGGACATTGCGATCATCGATCCACGCGATCCGATGAGCCTGACTTCGGCACAATCCGGCGAGAATTACCGCAATTGGTGGCCTCATCCCATCATGGCGGCCTTCACCAACGACAGCATCCGGCTCATGGAAGAGATTGCGTTCGCCTCGGACAACCGCATCAACATGACGCGACGGGGCTATTGTCTCGTCACGCGCCGGTCGCAACCCTCCGACCTCATCGAAGAACTCTATCGCGGCTATGGCGAAGATGCCGAAGGCCTCATCCGCATCCACAAGGGCGGCGGCCAGCACGATAGCTACCGGCCACCAGCATCGGTGGATTGGCGGCAGGCACCGGACGGCGTCGACGTGCTCTGCGATCAGAGCCTCATTCGCAACACGTTTCCGGCCTATGCCGACGATGTTTCGACCATCCTTCATGTCAGGCGCGCAGGCTCGATCAGCGGCCAGCAGCTCGGCCAGTTCATGCTGGAATATATCAAGGGCCAGGGCGGCCGGCTGCTGCGTGGCGAGGTCGTTTCGATTGAAACCGCCTCACCTTTCCTTCTTTCGGTCAAGACGAGCGACGGGGTTGCCTCCCTTCGCGCCGACCGGATCGTCAATGCCGCCGGGCCTTTCCTCAAGGACGTGGCAGCACTCCTGGACGAAGAACTTGCCGTCTCCTGTGTCTACCAGCAGAAGATCGCCTTCGAGGATCGCGAGGGCGTGGTGCCGCGCAACCTGCCTTTCACGATTGATCTCGATGGTCAGAAGCTCGGCTGGAGCGACGAAGAGCGCGCGCTGCTTGCCGAAGATCCCGACACCGCTAAATTGACGGAATTCATGCCGGGCGGCATCCATTGCCGGCCGGATGGTGCTGAGGATGGCAAATGGATCAAGCTCGGCTGGGCCTTCAATGAAGCCTCTTCCGACCCTCATGGCCCCGAACCCATCAACGACCAGTTCCCGGATATCGTCCTGCGTGCCGCGAGCCGGCTTCAGCCGGGGCTTGCCGCCTATATAGGGCGCCTGCCGCGTGGCGCACATCATTACGGCGGTTACTACACCACGACCGAGGAGAACTGGCCGCTGATCGGCCCGATGCGCACGCCTGGCGCTTTCGTGGCAGGCGCTCTTTCCGGATTCGGTACGATGGCGGCCTGCATATCGGGCTCGATCTGCGCCGACTGGGTGATGGGTAAAGCGTCGGCGCCCTACGCTAGGATGCTGAGTGCGGCCCGCTACGACGATCCTGCAATCATGAACGAACTGGCGGCGCTCAACAATCGCGGCCATCTATGACGGAGACCCGGATCGTCGAATGAGAAACAGTAAACACCATTCGTTTTACCCGGCACGGAGCCGGAGCAGACAGTCAAGGAGATAAGATTGAAGACCGACATTGTTATCATTGGAGGTGGGGCAATCGGCGCGGCCGTTGCCTATTTCCTGAAGTGGACGGATGCGAGCGTCTCGGTGACGGTGATCGAGCGGGATCCGACCTATAATCTCGCGTCCACCCCGCGTGCTTCGGGCGGTGTACGCCGGCTTTTCTCCCTGCCCGAGAACATTGCGCTCTCCAACTACAGCATTCCATTCTTCGACGATTTTGCCGAGACCATGGCCGTCGACGGCGTGCAGGCGGATATCGGCTTGAAGAAGAACGGCTATCTCTTCATCGTGCCGCCATCGAGCCGCGACATGCTCAAGCAGAATTTCGAGATCGAAACGAGCATGGGCTGCAACGTTGTCTGGCTGGAGCCGGACGAGATCAAGCACAAGTTCCCCTCGATGAATGTCTCGGACCTGGGCTCCGCCGTCTATTCTCCCGACGACGGCTGGCTGGACCCGCACAGCGTGCTGATGGGCTTCCGCAAGAAGGCCCGCTCGCTGGGCGCCGATTTCATTGCCGACGAAGTGGTGGGTTTTGACCGCACGGCAACGAGCGTTGCCAAGGTCAAGCTGAAGTCCGGTGCGGAGATTAAGGCGGATCATTTCGTCAACGCCGCGGGCGCCTGGGCAAAGGACATTTGCGCCATGCTCGGCTTCAAGGTTCCGATCGAGCCGCTGCGCCGGTTCGAGCATTACTTCGAAACCGAGGAGCCGATCGAGCCGCTTCCCTATCTGAAGGACCCGGAGCGTCTGGCTTTCCGGCCGGAAGGCAGGGGATATTCCGGCGGTGTGCCGACGCTTGCCGAGCCGCGCGGATACAATTTCGAGGTCGACCACGACTATTTCGAAAATGTCGTTTGGCCCGCACTGGCGCATCGCTTCCCGCAGTTCGAGAAGACAAAGTGCAAGAACACGTTGCCGGGCCTTTACGACCAGAACGATTTTGACGGCAATGTCATCATCGGTCCGGGCGCGGACGGTCTCTCGAATTTCCATATGCTCGCCGGCTTCTCCGGCCATGGACTGATGCACGCGCCCGGATGCGGCCTGGCAATGACGGAATTTCTGCTGAAGGGACGCTACGAAACGATCGACCTCAGCCGCCTCGGGTGGCAAAGGCTCCTAGACGACAAGCCGCTTCCAGAGCGGGGTATTATCTAGGCCTTGAGGCGCAACGGTTGAGTAATCGTTACGCCCACAGCCGGCTAGCGCCTGCGCATGGCGGCGCGCAACGACTTCTGTGTCTGCTCGATATGCTTTTCGAGCAGGGCGACCGCCGCATCGGCCTCCCCCTCCCTGCAGAGCCGCAACAGCTCGGCATGATCCTGCTGGGGCTTCGCCTTTCCCGTCGCCAGTGACACCTGGCGGCGGGTGAAGCGGCTGACATGGCCGTAATTCGACTCGATCATCGCCAGCAACTTCCCCCGATCGCAGGGGCAATAGAGCGTCCAGTGAAAGCGCCAGTTCATCTCTCCCCAGGCGGCTGGGTCGGATATTTCCTCATATGCGGTCAGGATTTGTTCTGCAGCTTCAAGATCCTCGACCGCCATGTTGGGAATGGCAAGTTTCAGGGCCCGGCATTCGAGCGCGATGCGAATATCGAGCATTTCGAGGACATCCTCGACGGACAATCCCTTCACCACCGCGCCTTTGTTGGCGTGCAGCTCCACCAGCCCTTCACCCTCGAGCTGACGCAGGGCCTCGCGGATAGGAATTCTCGAGGTTCCGAACTGTTCGGCAAGTTCGTCCTGAAGAAGCTGCTGGCCTTCTTCATAGGCACCTGCGAGGATCGCTTCCCGTAGGCCGTCCCTGACGAGTTCCGGCGCGGATTTGCGCACTTCATTTCCCTTAACAGCCATTCAAGTACCTTCTCAGTGCAACCAAGCCTTGGATTAGATGGCAGCGTTTTGTATAAATTTGTCAACAGCACGCAAGGATAAGCGCTGTGGAGAATGCGACCACCATGTCTCTGTCTCGACACGCTGCTTGGTGGATGGTTGCGACAGCGGAACGAATATCAGTGGCACTCAAGCCGATGCTTCCGTCGCCTCCTCAAGCAAACGCCGGATGCCGTCGGCAACAATTCTGACCGGTTCCGTCGCGCTTGATTTGCCCACAAGACGAATATCGAACGAGCCGAGTTCTTCGAAACCATCCTCGGCGCCGAGAACCCTCATGCCGTCCGTCACGTAGGAACAGGGGAGCGGCGCTACCGCCAAGTCCGAGACCACGGCCGCGCATTGCACCGCAGTGCGGGGGCTGAGATAGGCAAGGCGGTAGGATCGACCTTTTCTTTCCAATTGCTCGAGGGCAGCCGCACGCCAGATGCACCCATCCTCGTGGGTCGCGATTGGCAAAGGATCCTGCCGAAACGCGGAGCCCAGCCGGGCCCCCGCCCAGACAAGCTTCTCGGTGCCAATCACTTCGCCGCGCAGCGCTGAAGGGTTGGCGACATCGCACGTAAGGGTAAGGTCGAGCCGCTGTTCGCCTATGCGCTTGACGAGACGATCGCTCGTATCGACGACGACGTCGACGACGATACCCGGATAGGCGGCGGACAGGTCCTTCAGGAATTTCGGAAAAATCCGCTCACTGATATCAAAAGGGGCGCCCAGCCGCACCACACCCATAAGCTGTGGGTCCACCAATCGAGAGACCGCCTCGTTCGACAGCATCAACATCGTGCGAGCATAGGCCAGCAATGTCTCTCCTTGCCGTGTCAGCCTGATCGTGCGTGCTGCGCGTATGAACAAAGCTGAGCCCAGTTGCTCCTCTAGCTTCTTGATCTGCATCGATACAGCGGAAGGCGTACGCGAAACGGATCGCGCAGCCGCAGAGAAGCTCAGCGTCTCCGCGATGGCAACGAATGTTCGCAGCACATCGTTATCGAGCAACAGCCTTTGCCGATTTAAGTCATCAACCGTCATTTGCTCTCGCGGATTTTCATGTGCGGGCGGTCTGCCGGCACGACTGGTGCAAGGAAAAGTGAAATGCAGTTGCCGAGATTCTCATAATGTATATAAAGATAGTTTATATTATACAATAATATAAGTCCAGGATAAACGTCGCACATCAGCCGCGAGTATGGGCAGCACCACTTGATGGTGATCGGATAACGGAAAACTGAAAGGAACTGGCAATGCCTTGGATTCGAGTGGATTTATCTGCGGGCCGTACGGTTGAGCAAAAACAGAAGGCCGCCGAGGCCATCACCGACGCGCTGGTAAAGTTTTGCAACTGTACACCCGAGTCGGTCAGCATCGTGTTCAACGACGTGACCGCGGACAACTGGGCCTTTGCGGGCAAGCTTCTTTCGCAAACCGCAAAACCCTGAAAGCGGATTGTGGAATCGCCGATGCATCCGACGTTGCCCCCTGCGTGATCCCGTCCGGCCAGCAGATCTTCGCCCATACGCATGTTCAGCGGAAGCCACAGACATAACCATACGGCATGGGCGATTCCGTCATGGAGAAATCGGTGCCGGCGATAGAACGGATAACATGTGAATCCGCTCACACCGCCAGATCCCACATCTCGACCGATGCTCGGTTAAGGTGACGGTCACAGCACGGCCCAGAAACGAAAAAGCCTGCCGCGGGAGGAGGTGCGGCAGGCTTTTCGAAAAGAACCGAACAGCGACTGGGAGGAGGAGCGTCGCTGTTCCTACAGACGTCCCTGGGAGGAGGAGTGGACCGTCTGAAATTCGAAGCTCTGCGGGAGGAGGTGCATCGCTTCGACAGGTCTGATCATACACTGACTGTGGACGGTTCCAATGACCTATGCTGCACTGCAGCTATGCACGAAATACAAGTCGAAAAGGCTTACGAATAGAACGAGAACCAAACCGATCCTCAGGCATGGGAGACCGACGCAAAAACGCCCGCGTCATCAGCGGGCGTCGAGCAGTCTCATAGTCGATAGGTCCGTGCGGTTAGCGCGCGACCGAAGCGCGGGCAACGCTGCGGATATCGGCGCGGTCGATGCCGAGGTCCTGCAGTTCGCGGCTGGACATGCGGCCGAGTTCGTTAACGGTCTGACGGAACTTGCGCCAGTTGTTGAAAGAGCGTGCGACGTTCATAATAATCCCCTTTCCTGAGGGCTGATGACGTCAGCAACCTTGCTCGGCTCCGGCGTCGTTTCGAAGATTGGAATATAGGCGTTTCAATCGGTTTAAAACAGTGCCAATCGCTCATCCCACCCATGCGTCAGACGCATTGCGTCCGCATATTCAGCAAGAAATGATCATTTCTTGGGCGCTGAAACGATCAAGCGCCGTCAGGTGCTTGATCAGCGGATCGGCATCCGGGTAGCGATAGTTCGCCGTTTGTGAAGCAGCTTTATTGCAAACGCCGATCGGGGGCGGCTTTTGTCCTGAGCGGCAAAATGGCGGCTACGCCGCCGCTGATACCGCGCGCCTCTTCCTTAAAACCCACAATGCGGCGACCAACAGAACGATTAACATGACGGAGAGGATCACAGTTAATATGTAGGGCTGAACACGCGCAAGAAACGGCACCGGTCCACCAGCGCGAGCGGTGGCGACATCCGCGAGCGTAACCTTAGTTGCCGGATTGCCGAAATTCACGAGCACGTAGTTGGAGACATCGACGATCTGTTGATCGGTCAAAGGCGTGACATAGGACTGCGCACCGAAACCGGGCATGAGCACTTGCTTGCCCGCAGCTTCGCGATCGACGCCATAAAGAATGGTTGCCACGAGATTGGCGGGCTGACTGGCACCGGTCGCGGTGTTGTGGAAGAGCGACGGATAGGCCTGGTTTGCACTACCCGCACCATCGATCTGGTGGCAGCTTGCGCAATAGCCGCTGTAGAGCTGCGCCCCGTTGCGAAGACTATTGTGCTCCGTCTGCGAATAGGCGCCCCGAATACTGCTCTCGGAACTGACTGCTGCGCCGTACTCATGTGCGGCGCGCGTGTCGCCTGGGTTGCGAATGGCTGGAACGCTCTTGAGATAGGACGCCAGAGCATGCAAGTCGGCATCTGGCAGATATTGCAAGCTGTTCTGAACGGCCTCCGCCATGCCGCCCGCTGCCTGGCTCTTGCCATTCGCATGACCTGTGCGGAAATACTGGACAAGTTCATCGATGCTCCAACCGCCGACGCCGCTCACCGGATCAGACGTGATATTGGGTGCATACCAGGGACCGACGGCGCCACCGGTAAGATAGCTGACAGCACTTTCCCCCATCAGCAAGCCGCGCGGCGAATGACAAGAACTGCAGTGACCAAGTGCACCGGCCAGATAGGCGCCGCGATTGATCTCCTCGGTTTTGCTTAGGTCCGGTTGAAATGGAACTTTGGTGGAATAGAGCAGGTTCCAGAACGCCATCGAGAAGCGGATATTGAACGGAAATGGCAAGTTCGTCTGGTTGGCTGCCTTGTCATCGACGGGCTCGACGCCATGCATGAAGTAAGCATAGAGCGCATACATGTCGGCGTCGGTGATCTCGGCATAAGCCGTATACGGCATGGCCGGATAGAGATGACCACCGTCTTTGCGGATTCCCTTGCGTACCGCACGATCGAAGTCGTCTTCGGTGTAGTTGCCGATGCCCGCCGTCTTGGAGGGCGTGATGTTGGTGGAGTAGATGGTACCGAGCGGTGAGACGATCGGATACCCGCCGGCGAAAGGTCTATTGCTATGTGGCACGGTGTGGCAGGCCATGCAGTCGGCGGCGGTCGCGATCGCCCTGCCCTTTTCAACAAGTGCTTGGAGATCGCTGGTCTGGGCTTCAGCCTTTCCAACTCCCAGAGAAACCGCGGAAAGGGCAAGTAAGATGACTGCGCCCCGTTTTGCAGGACTATTTTGCTTGAAAATCTTTCGCATTGCTCAAGCCCTCAGCGATTTGGAGATGTTGTCGGCAGCCTTGATGCCGAGCGCCGCCATGGTGAGGGTACTGTTGACCACGCTTGCAGACGGGATTGCTCCGCCGCCTGGGATCCAGAGATTGGGGTGGTCATGAGCACGGCAATTGCCGTCGACGACCGAGTCCTTGGGATCACTGCCCATGATGCAGCCGCCCATGATATGGTTGTTGGCGTTGAGCGCTGTGGTGACATGAAAATCGGTGGCGTTGAAAAGCTTGCCGATATCCTCCAGCTGCTTGACGGCCGCATCATAGCCTTTGTGAACATAGTCTCCGACATCGTAGTAGACATCCGGGCAGGGTATGCCATGCGGGTCGAACCGCGACTTGCTGAGCGTTACCCGGTTCTTCGGATCGGGAAGAGGTTCAAGGCTGATCGACAGATCGACGCCGTGCGTTGTAAGGCGGCGAATTTCAGCGTCGAGCGCCGGGCCAACGAGGCCCTTTTTCAGGGCTACCGACGTTGCGGTTGTGACCTGAGTGATATTGTTCAGGATCATCTTGTTTGCCGAATATTCCGAACGAAACGCACCGTCGCGGGGCCCAACGATACAACTGCTTTGCGCCGGTCCACGCCCAATCCACAAAGGCTCCGGCGCTTGGAAGAAGCAATGAAAGCCGGAGTGGTCCATCATGTTGCGTCCGACCTGGTCGGAGCCGTTTGCAATGCCGGCAGGATTGCGATCGTTAGCCGCGGCCAAGAGCAGGCGCGGCGATTCGAGCGCGTTGCAGGCTATTACGAACGTATCGGCGGTGACCTTGTGCGATTGATGCTGGTTGTCGTACCAGTGCACCGCCGTTACGCGGTTATTTTCGTCCGTATCGATCTTGTAGACAACCGCTTCGGCGAGCACGGAGGCGCCCTTGGCTTCCGCCGCCTGCACGGAATGGATGGCATTGTACATCGCCCCGATCGGACAGATCGGCTGGCAATTATTGTTGCCGCAACAGGTCGGACGACCATTCCAGGGCCGTGTACTGCGGGCCTGCGGGATCGGTACCGAACGATAGCCATGCGCATTGACGATTTCAGCAAAACGTTTGTCGCCATAGCTCCAGGGTACCATGTCCATCGGGTAGGGTTTGCTGCGCTCGGACGGCGATTGCAGCATTGGATCGTTAGGGCCGGCGACCCCCATCGCTTCCTCCGCCCGACAGTAATAGGGCTCGAGCTCATCGTAGGAGATCGGCCAGTCCCGTCCGACACCATAGGCGGTGCGCATTTTCAGGTCGACAGGCAGATGCCGCCAGCTGGATGCGGCCCAATGCCAGGTCGTGCCGCCAACGGTTTTGAGATAGCCCTGTTTGAAACCCTTGCCGTCCGGACCGGACAGTTCGACATAGTTGTTTTCCGGCCAATAGAGCGGCGCGGGCGCCATTTTCGATTGCGGATAGAGCCCTTGAAAGTCAGACCCTGCGCGGTTCTTGAACGGCATGTTGCGCCAGTTCTCCACGGCCTGGCCACGCTCTATGCGCAGCCCGGCGTCCAGTAGCAGTACCGTGTAACCTTCCCCGGCAAGCTGCTCTGCAATCAGGGCGCCGACCACGCCGGAGCCGACAATCGCCACATCAGCCTTGGCATCGCCATTTGTGAAAACGGGAGATTTCATCGTCAAAGCACTTTCGGATAGTTGTTGGGCATGGTGGTAATTTCAGGTGGCAGGCCGGTCCACCACAAAGGCCCCTTGTTGCAGTAGGTGGGCACAGTCAGACCATCAGCAACGGGCCGGTACATCAGCGCCTCGGCGTAGGAGACGACAACAGGCCCCTTCGCTGTTTCAACGGTGCCGGTGTACCATGCGGTAATGATAGCGGTCAGAGTGTCGCCAAGCCCAATGGCGGATGCGGCGGTCTTCAGGGCATCCGGCGAGCCCGTTTGCCCGATGAGCGCTACAATCTGAGCCAGGCGGCCTTCAAAGCCCGCATCATCGGCTTGCAGCGCTGCATAAATCCGATCCGCGGTCATCGGCGAGAGATCAGACTTCCCGGTGATCGCGTGAGAAACGTCGAGGAAGCCGGAGAGACCGCTGGTCGGCGCCTCCGACTGGGCGCTCGCCGGTTGCCATGTAAACCCTGCAAAAGAGAAGGCGGCCCCCGCAAGAAGTGCGCGTCGAGTGATCGGCGGCACGGTGGAAATTTTGATGGAATTGCCTCGCCCAGCCAAAAGCGGGCCATCCTGAGACTTCACTGTCATGGTCGTTTCCTGTGAGAACGGATCGGCCGAGCTCCAAGACGAGCGGTCGTCCCTAAAGGCACGAATTATCTCGACTCCCGCCGCGGGTCCAAGCGGACGGGGTCAATATCAGCATTTTCGTTTTGATATTTAGATCGATCTAAGTCAAGTTCATTTTGTGTGAAATTTTGCTATCAACGTCGCGATGCGCTAAGCGCCGTCTTTCGGGACCTTGAAATTGCATGGATCAATGCCAGTCTGCTAACTAACCCTTGAGGAGCCCATTTGGCCTCGGATGACAAAAGAAAACAGCGGGTGACACTGGTTGACGTGGCACGCGAAGCAGGTGTGTCGCGAGCGACAGCGTCGCTTGTCATCCGCAACAGCCCACTCGCCGCGGTGAAAACTCGCGAGCGTGTGGAAGCGGCGATAGCGCGATTGGGTTACGTCAGAAATCTCACCGCGGCTCGCCTCAGGGCCAGCCAAACAAGAATGGTCGGGCTTATCGTTCCCAACCTCACCAATCCATTTTTCGCAGAGTTGCTGTCGGGAGTGGAAGAGATCATCGACGACGCCGGGTTGATTGTTATCCTTGCCAACAGCCATGACAGCGCTTGCCGGCAAAGTGCGCTGATGCGCAGAATGCGCGAGCACGGCGTAGATGGCATTATCCTATGCCCCGCCTCCGATACCGCACGCGACTTTCTTGACGACCAAAGCGGGTGGCAACTCTCGATTGTTCAAGTTTTACGTCACATCACGCAATCAGTAGACTACGTGGGCATCGACTACGCCGGTGGCATGAACAGTGCCGTAGACTATCTCGTCTCGCTTGGACATGAACGAATCGCATTCGCCATCCACGGCGGGATCCACTCCGCATTTGAAGAGCGTTCGCTTGCCTTTGATCGCGCAATGTCACGAAACAATTTGAACGCGGGGCTTATTGTCCGTGTTCCGGAAACCTTGGCGGAGATAGCGCAGACCGCGGTGCCTCTTCTCTTTGCCGGGTTGGCCTTGCCGACTGCAACCATCTGCTTCAACGACATCGTTGCAATGGGTCTGTCCAGTGGGCTGTATGACCACAACATCCGGGTCGGCCATGACCATTCCATTATCGGTTTTGACCACGTCAGGAATGGCGAGGCTATGCGGCCACGTCTGACATCGGTCTCGACCTATTCGGACGTCGTCGGTCGCAGAGCGGCTCAAAGACTTATGGCAAGACTGGAGAATCTCGACGGAGAGGTCGAATGGGACGTCATCGGAACAGATTTATACGTCGGCGATTCCTGCGGGCCGGCCTTGAATTCCTGGCTCGAAAACTGAAGGACCAATCGTCGATCTCGACGCTTTGATACGACACGGATCTGATTTGATCACATCTCGGGCGTCCGGCACGGTGGCGACCAATGTGAAGACCCCCGGTGACGGGTGATCGGTTCGAAAAGTCAACGCGATAGAAGCGTATGATATTTCGCCAACAATCCTCTGGTAGGCGACGTCTTGGTTATCAATATGTCCGGCCGAACACGGTAGTGCTGAGACACCGTCGCGACCAGTGGCGCGATAGAGGCAATCTGCATCGCCTCCCGGGCGAGTTGCGGGCTAAAGCCGGACTGCGATGACGGTGTCGTTCCATCATTCGCAACTGTAGCTTTCGCCACTCCCAATGGAGCCGGTGTGGTTCCAGACAGGCTCTTGCGGATAGTCACAGAGCGGCATTGTCACATTGCCATTTGCCGATCGGACGTCTATGCGGCTTGGCGCTTTCCCTTCCTCAACCCAACGACGCAAGGCTATGAACAATTCATCCCGGCCCGTTGCCGGCTGAGGCAAAGGCACTTTGGCAGCATCTGTTGGCTGGCCTGTTACAGGATCAATGGAGCCAGCGCGCGCAAACGTCCCGTCGTGAGCAAGACCCGGAATCATAAAGAGCCGATAGAATTCTTTGAGCCTTGTTGTTCCGCCCATGCTGGCGGAAGCGCGATTAAAGTAATTCAGGCTGCCCTGCGGCATGATGAGATCGTCATTCCATCCATGATAAGTTATCAATTTTGCCTTCGAATTCCGAAATGCCCTTAAGTCTGGCTCATCCGTGTTGATATTTGAGAACGGTCCCTGCAAGAGAAGGCCAAGAGCGTAGGCATCGGCCAAGCTCCCATAATCAAGCATCTTCCATCGATCCATCCCTTTGCCGCTGGGAGTATCGGAAAACAGGCCGGCTTGGGCATAGCGTGCATCCTGAAGTTCCAACGCCACCATTGTCGAGGCGATGGGAAATGGTTTCTCTCCCGCAAGACGCGCCAAAGACGTGCCTCGCGTTAACCCCCACCATAAATGGTTGCCGCTGAGCATTGCACTCATCCCATTGTCCATCTTGGGATCGATATACGAACCATCCGACGACTGCCCAAACCAGATGCGATTTACGGCTTCAGCCTGGGTCAGCGTGATACATGTGGCTGGGTCACCCTTGCCCGGGGTTCCATCGAGGATTTCACTGCTGCAAAGAACATCGATATCCTGACTTGGGTCATAACGGCATTGGGTCGGATCGAGCAGGAATCCAAGCTCCTTACCCCCACATTGTGCCGTTGCTGCCGCACTCGTTGCGTTTAACTTAGCTATATCGATGGGACCAGCGAACATCTTTTGCATTACAAGCTGAGGATAGAGCTCGGCGGTGATGAAACGAGTCCAGTTTATCGCCGGCGCGCCGGCCAGGATGCCATCGAAATCATCGGGATATTTCTGAGCCAGTTTCAAACCCTGGCGGCCACCAGTCGAAAAACCATCCCAATAGGCGTAAAGCTGAGGCTTGCCATAATAGGCAGCCGCCAGATCTTTCGTCTTCACGGCCAGTTCGTGGAGGCTGCGCTCCGCGAAATCGTGCCAAAGCACCGTATTTACTCCTCCATCCTCATCCAGCGCGAATGATCCGTCGGACGTCGATTGACCCAAATGACCGTGATCGGACGAGCTTACGACATATCCCTTCGCCACCGCAGCCAAAGTTATCGGATCAGCCCGTCCGGCATTGCCAATGCGGTCCGTTTTGCTTTGGTAACCGCCAGCGAAACCTCCGCTGCCCGTGACCCTTATGATCCGATTCCACGCGTCCGGTGATGGCAACCAAACCTCGATGCCAATCCCATCCGAAGTGGATTTCAGGCCGGCAGTGCCAGCTTTACCAGGGCCAACCAGTAGCTTGACCAAACACATATCAACAGGAGCTTCAGGAGACGGTTCTGGAGAGCCGGAGAGACTGACTTTCTCCTCTCGCGAGAAGTGCTTGACTAGTAGCACCACGGTGTCGTCAGCCTTGAATCTTGACTTCAGAGTGTCATCGCAACGCAAGCTCTCGGCGGCATGGGCTGGGTGTATGTTGGCCACCATTGGCAACATGGAAAGAGTAAGGAAAGCTAGCACAACAACTGCTTTCAGTTTCCTCATGATCTGTTCCTTTTCAGTTTATGAGCTCACAGACAAGCCATGCGCGCTGATCACTCCGGCATAAGCCGAGCCCGTTGTGCTACCATCGATATCAGGAGCTGCAAGGTTGCAGCATCTCGACAAAGCGGTACCTTTAGGCTTCCACCAGGATATCGCTCCAATCCTCGTCGATCCGGACGCTGATTATGAGTGCGCGATGGCAGGGCTCCTGATTGATTCCCGTATTTGGCAAAATGCCTCGATTGCCCCTGCCAGGACATCGGGCGCGTCGATGCACGGCAGGTGCCCGGCGCCAGGGATATTTTCGAAACGGCTACCGGCAATTTGCCCGGCCGTCGCCGCAACGAGTTCAGGTGGGGTCGATTGGTCATTACCGCCTGCCATGACCAAAGTGGGAACCGCCAATCTGCCTGCCGCCGCAGTCAAATCCGCGTCGCGCAGCGCTAGGCAGGTATTGATATACCCACGATCCGCCGTGCTCTCAAGCATGCGCCTCCAGACTTCCCAGGCTCGAGGTTCGCGCATGCGATATTCCAACGGAAACCAGCGGGTCAGTATCTGTTCACTGACTATGGGGATGCCGCTGGTTTCGATGGCGCTGATACGGTCGTTCCAGCCCGCTGCTGTCCCGATCTTTGTTGCGGTATCGAGAAGGACGAGCCTGGTAACACGATCCGGACGCTGCGCTGCTGCTTCCATAGCAACCATGCCACCAACCGAAACCCCACAAAGGCTAACTTGCCTCCAGCCTATGATATCGAGCAGGCCGAGCAAATCGGCAGCCAGTTGTGAGATCGTATAAGGCTGGTCGGTCACTTCTGACAGGCCATGGCCGCGCTGGTCGAAAAACAGCATTTCAAAATCTTGATCCAATCTTTGCTCAACTTCGCCCCAGATACGCAGATCCGAACCGAGCGAGTTGGCAAAGGCAATACGAGGTCCATTGCGACGGCCAGATAACCGATAGTGCAGTTGAACGTTGTTGACGGTGATGAATGGCATATCATTGAACTCCCAGATGTCGCTCGAGCAGATCGCCGCTAGCCGCCAGTTCCCCCGGACTGCCCTCGAATACCAGGCGCCCCTTGGACATGATCACCACACGGTCCGCCACCCTGGAGAGGCTGCGGATGTCCTTGTCGACGACGATCGTCGCAATCCCCTCCGAGCGGATGACATCGAGCGTCTTCCAGATCTCCTGGGCGATCAGCGGGGCAAGCCCCTCCGTCGCCTCGTCGATCAGAATAAGATCGGGATTGGTCATCAATGCTCGTCCAATCGTCAGCATCTGCTGCTCACCGCCAGACAATTGCTGCCCGCCATTGTTCCGCCTCTGCGCGAGACGCGGAAAAACAGAAAGCACGCGATCGAGCGACCAACCCTGCTTGCCACTACGTCCAGGCCGGGCTGCCATAATGAGATTTTCTATGACCGTGAGCGATCCGAAGACACCCCTTCCCTCCGGTACAAGCGCGACCCCGGCGCGCGCGATCGTCTCGGGAAGTTTCCCTCGAACACTGATCCCATGCAGATCTATGTCGCCAAGGGTGCGCGGCATCATTCCCATCAACGAGCGCAAGAATGTCGTCTTGCCCATGCCATTGCGGCCAAGCAGTGCGATCTGCTCACCGGGCCTCACCTGTAGATCGATGCCATGCAGTATCTGGCTGACACCGTAGAAGCTTTGCAATCCTTGCACATTCAACAACAGGCTCATGCCACCTCCTCCATCTCTCCGAGATAGGCGCCTCTGACTTTTGGATCGCGACGAACGTCTTCGACTGAGCCGGTGGCGATAATGTGCCCATCCGCCATGACCGTCAGTCGGTCCGCGATGGCAAACACAATATCCATGTCATGCTCCACGAGCAGCACGCCGCGCCCTTTTTTCAAAGAGCGGATGACCTCCGACATGCGCTTTGCCTCGCCATGCCCCATGCCTGCGAGAGGTTCATCCAGCAGCACGACGCGAGGTCCGGTCGCCAATACCATGGCAACCTCAAGCTGACGCTGTTCGCCGTGGCTCATCATGCGAGCCTTGGTCTCGGCGCGATCGAGCAGGCCGGTATCCGTCAATGCATTCAGGGCCTCCCGTTCGTTTTCTTCCTCCCGACTTCGCAACCGCCACATGGATAAAACACCCGGCCGAGCACCCTGCGCGGCAAGCTTCACGTTCTCGAATACGGACCGATCCTGAAAAATCGTGGTCTTTTGATAGGACCGACCCAGACCGGCGCGGCAGCGAGCATGCGGTGCATGCGAGGTCACGTCTTTGCCATCGAGCTCGATGCTGCCGGATGTCGGTGCTAGATCCCCGGATAGTAGATTGATCAGCGAGGATTTTCCGGCGCCGTTTGGACCAATGATCGCATGGATTTCACCCTCTCGGATGGAGAGTGAGACGTCGGAGACGGCGACGAGACCGCCGAAGCGCTTCGTCAGTCCTTCCACAACGAGAAGCTCCTTTGTCATAGCTTACCTCCCACCGCCACAGGCTGCGGTAACTTGCGGCGAAAGAATGCCTCGGTCCCCGAGAGACGCAAAAGATCCTGAAGGCCACCGGGAACGAAGAGCACGAGCATGATGATGATGAGCCCGTAATACAGCTTCCATTCTTCGACATAGATTTTCAGCAGGTCTTCAAGGCCGACCAGTAGGATCGCGCCGAAAAGGGGGCCGGCAACGCGGCGAGTACCGCCCAGCACCACCATGACAAGTGCGGTCGCCGACAAGTGCCATCCAAGCATCTGGGGTGCCACAAAGCCGAACTGCGCGGCCGACAGATAGCCGGCAATTCCTGCCATCACGGCAGAAATCACAAAGGCAACGAGACGCACCCGAAAGACCGGGATGCCCAGCGACAAGGCCCGCCGCTCATTGTCCCGCGCGGCGGTCAGAGCATCGCCGAAGGGCGTGGCGAGAAGATGCGTGATGAGGCACCAGCACGCGACACAGGTCGAGAGTGCAACGAGGTAGAAGACGAGGGGGCTTTCAAGATCGAGTAAGACGATACTTCCCGCGGCCAGCACCGGCTTGACGTAAAGAAAGATACCGTCAGATCCGCCACCAATGCCGGTATCATGAAAAAGAAAGAATAACATCTCGCCGAATGCGAGCGTCACCATGATAAAATAGATGCCGTGCGTTCTGAGCGACAACAGGCCGATGACCAGTGCCGAGACCGCAACAACGGCGATCGCAGCTGCGAGTGTGAGCAGCAGGGACGGAATTTCGTATTCCGGCGTTACGAGAATAAGGGTGTAGCCGGCAAGGCCGAAGAACGCCGCATGACACAGGCTGACCATGCCGCCAAAGCCGACGGACAAGTTAAGCGCCATGGCAAGGGTTCCCAGGATCAGGACCTTCGCGGCGAACTGGACATAGTAACCGGATACAAGCCAGGGCAACACCACTGCTGCACCGAACATGGCGAGCATCGGAAGTTGAGCGCGAGAGAACAGAGGGGGCATGGATCAGATTTCCCGTTTTCCAAGAATACCGGTCGGCCGCCACAGCAGGACCGCGGCCATGAGCACATAGATGAGCATACCCGAAAATTCAGGCAGGAAGACTTTGCCGAACGTGTCGATCAGGCCGATCATCAAAGCACCGATGGCGGCGCCGGGAACTGAACCGACCCCTCCCAACACCACCACGACAAAGGACAGGATCAACATGCTATCGCCCATTCCCGGGAACACCGTTGAGACCGGCGCGATAACGGCACCAGCGAGAGCGGCAAGGGCTATTCCCACTGCAAAGACAAGGCGATTGACGCGATCGAAGGGAATTCCCAACGCCCGCGTCATGTCACGGTTCTCTGCCCCTGCCCTGACGATCATGCCGATGCGGGTCTTGTTGATCACAAGGAAAATGCTCATCGCCAAGATGAGACAGAAGACGATCAACGCGAGCCGATAGAGAGGATAGGATTGCATATCGGTCAAATTGATTGACCCGGAGAGCCAATCTGGCACGGGGACGGATTGCACATCGCGGCCAAAGAGCATTTGGCGAACTTCGTCGATAACCAGGATCAAACCGAAGCTGAGGAGCACTTGAGACAGGTGATCGCGGCCATAGAGCCGCCTGATAAAAAATGCCTCCAACAAAAGCCCCACCATAAAGCTGACGGCGGATGCGCCGAGAAGGCCAATGACCAGACTGCCACTTGCAGCCGTAAACCACCAGGCGAGATAGGCTCCAAGCATGTAGAATGCTCCGTGGGCCAGATTGATGACGCCGAGAATGCCGAAGACGAGCGTCAGTCCGCTGGCGACGAGGAACAGCACAAGGCCGTATTGCACGGCGTTCAAGAGCTGTATTGCGAATGTGCCGATATCCATCTGCACCTCCCGGAAAAAGTGAGGTGGCGGGGTAGCCCCCGCCGTTCAGTTACGACATACGGCAACCACGAGCCGGGTCGTTCACCGCGTCACCGGCAATCGACACCAGCACGTTGCGACCCTCGCGGACCTCTCTCAAATAGATGTTCTGGATTGGATTGTGCGCGGCCGAGAACCTTAAAGGCCCGCGTGGACTGTTGAGCTTGGCCGCCTGCATCGCCGCGAACAGTGCTTTGCGGGCCTGACTATCGCCACCTGTTGCGGTGAGGCCGACATCGAGCAGGGCTGCGGCGTCAAAGCCTTGCACCGCGTAGATATCGCCTGTGTCTCCGGTCTTTGCCTTGAAGCCTTCCAGGAAGGACTTATTGGCGGGACTGTCGAGATCATCGGCATAATGAAGCGTCGTGCGAATACCCTCGGCGGATGCGCCTTGCGCTTTCAACGTCCCGTCTGTCAGGAAGCCGGTGCCGTAAAGTGGGATTTTCCCCTTGAGCCCGGCCGCAGCATAGTCAACGACGAATTTGACCGCACCCCCTCCGGCAAAGAAGGCGAAGACAGCATCCGGCTTGAGCTCGGCGATACGCGTGATGAGTGCCTGAAACTCCACTTCGGGAAACGGCACCGTCAGCTCCTCGACGACGGTGCCGCCCGCCGCCTCGAAGCCTTCCTTGAAGGCCTTGGTCATCTGTTGTCCGGCCCCATAGCGCCAGGTGATCGTCGCGACTTTGCCGAAGCCTTCATCGCGCATGACCTTGCCCATCGGATGGGCCGCCTGCCAGTTCGAGAAGGACGTGCGAAAGATATTGGGAGCGCAAAGTGGGCCAGTGGCCTCGTCTGCCCCCGCATTCGGGATGATCAGCGGGCAGCCCGTATCTCGGGCTACCTTGACCATGGCCATGGCAACGCCGGAATGGACGGTACCTACGACAAAGTCGACCTTGTCGCGCCCGACCAGCCTGTTCATGTTGTCTGTTGCGGTTTCGGGTTTCGATTCATCGTCGAGCCGAACGAATTCGACGCGCCTGCCGCCAAGCAATCCCGATTTCTGCTCGACGTAGAGGTGAAACCCGTTCTCGATGAATTGACCGAGCTTGGCGTATGTACCGCTGAAGGGAAGCATGATCCCCACTTTTAGCGGCGCCCCCTGGGCGATCGCTGGGCTCGCCAACCCGAAAGCCAGTCCAGCGGCTCCTATCGTGGTGGTGCCAAGAAACGAGCGACGTGTAACGGTCGTTTCGAAAATTCCCTTGTTGTTTGACATGTTCCCTCCTCCGTTAAAGTTTGTGGCTCAGCCGTGTCTCTCCTCAAGACACTGGCGCAGCCGTGGGATTCCCGGCATCAGCCGCTATCGCCGCCTCCAACCGGCAAAATCGTGCCGGTAAGATACGAAGCCTCGTCGGACGCCATGAACAGGATTGCACCCGCCTGTTCCTCAAGTGTTCCATAGCGTTTCATAAAGCTTGATTGCTTGGTCTGGGATACGACCTCGGACATCCATCGGCGGTCGTCCTCACTCTGGTCTTCACTGTTGCGCGGAATGCGACGCTGGGGGGCCGCCGTCCCGCCCGGCGCCACCGCGTTGACGCGAATGCCGCGCTCGGCGTTCTCCATGGCAAGAGCCACGGTTAATGCATTGACCGCTCCTTTCGCTGCCGAATAGGGCACGCGGTTGATGCCGCGCGTTGCGATCGATGAAACGTTAACGATCACTCCGCCGCCTGCTTCGATCATCAAAGGGAGCACCACACGGCAGCACCAGAGCGTTGGAAAAAGCGAGCGCCGAATTTCCGCCTCGACCTGCCGTTCATCAAAATGCTCGAAGGGACGCATCCAGATTGCGCCGCCGACGTTGTTGACCAGAATATCGGGGCCACCAATATGTTCGTGCGCCTGCCTAATCGCCTCCACAGCTCCCTCCCAGGCTTCGAGATCGGCAAGAATGGCCGTAGCCTTGCCTCCCGCAGCCTCGATCTCCGCAGCAACCTCTCGAACGACATCCGATCGATCGATCAGCGCCAGCCGTGCGCCTTCCGCAGCGGCGCGGATTGCAACTTCTCGGCCTATACCCTGGGCTGATCCGGTGACGACCATCGCCTTGTTCGTGAAGCGGTCCGGTCTCATCACGCGGCCTCCGCGGCGTTGAATTTTTCAAAATAGAACGAAGCCGGCTTCACTCCGATGAGATCGAAGTGACGGCGCACGGCCTCCACCATCGGCGGCGGACCGCAGAGATAGACATCACAGTCACCACAATTGAGATCGTCCGCGCCGAAATGATCGGTGACAAAGCCCTTTCGCGGGGCATTGCTGTCGGGGTCGGAAACGCAGACTTCGAAGGTGAAATTCGGAATGACGTTCGCAAAAGCTTCAAGTTTGCGTACCTCGACGCCGTCAGCGTCACGGGTAACCCCATAAAGCAAACGTATGGGTGGCGTGCTCCCGCCCCTTGCGCTGAGGTAATCAAGCATCGAAAGAAACGGCGCCAACCCTGTTCCACCCGCAAGAAAAAGCGTAGGCCGGCTCAATTCCCGCAGATAAAATGCACCGGATGGCCCCCGTATGGTCAGGCGATCACCTGGCATTGCTCGACCGGAGAGATAGCCCGACATCAACCCGCCCGGAATATTGCGCACGAGGAAGTCCACGCGCCCGCCGTTTACACGGGACGAGAAGGAATATGCCCGGCTGTCCTCGGTTTGCGGAACCGACACCTGCACATACTGGCCCGGCAGAAAGGCGAGGTTGTCAGGCTGGTCGATTTCCAATGTGAAACCGATCGTCGTATCGGACAGACGGCGGACCTCGGCAAGACTTGCGCCGAACTCCGTTGGACCGCTCTTGCACATCTTCGATGTCGCCGGTACCGACAGCACGCAATCGCTTTTCGGCCGCATCTGGCAGGTTAGCACATAGCCTTGCGAGGCTTCCTCGTCGGTCAGGGCATCCTCGATATAGGCATCCATTTCATAAGAGCCGGATTCGACCCTGCATTTGCACGTTCCGCAAACACCATCCCGACAGTCCATCGGAATATTGAGGCGCGCACGATAGGCCGCATCGACGAGAACCTCGTTGGGGCCGCATTCGACGAAGCGCGTTACGCCGTCTTCGAAATTCAGGGCAATCTTGGGCATCGTGTTTCCTCCCGTGACCTCAGACGTGGTAGACGTCGATGACGTGATGGATGTAATCGTTGACGAGCACGATTTTCTTTCGAGCGATCCGCATCCCGCCCTCGTTGATCTCGAGCGTGTAAAAGTTCGTGCCGTAATGCGTATCCGTCGTCTTGTAGCGGAAATTCTGGGTCATCCAATTGAAGCGAATTTCGGCCTTCTCCGCCGTCTGCTCCAGGATCTCGACATTCGAAATGTGGTGCAGCGTTCGCGGCTCCGGCAGGCTGGTGGCGCTGGATCGATCCGTTCGGATCCGGAAGATCCGATCTTCAAGACCCTGTTTGGTGGCGTAATACATTAGGGAGATTTCCGACTGCGGATCCTCCGTCAAGCGGTCGTCGTCGTCCCAGGCCGGCATCCAGAACTCGACATGCGGGGCGTAAAGCGCAAGCCAGTTGTCCCAGTCCCGCTCGTCCAGATAGCGCGCCTCCCGATAGAGAAACTCCTCGACCTGCTGGCGTGAAATTGTCATGACATCTCCTCCGGCAGGCCGTTGCCAGCCCACCCTTATGGCAGCGCATTGTTTGAAATGATGCGCCCCTCCCCGGGGCGCATGAATTATCGCGTTGGATCGTGACCGATCGCAGCCCCGAGTGCCTGTTTCCAGTAGCTGTGCTGGATGACGAAGAGACCCTCGTCTTCGGTCTTCGCTCCAGACAGGAGTGGCTTCAGGCCAATCGCCTCGGCTCCTTCATCGGCACCCTCGATCCAATGTGTCGCACCGCGACTGAGATCGTTCCATGCCGCCTGCCGCGCCTGATAACCGATCTGGCAGGAACGAAACTCCTCCAGATCGTCAGGTGTCGCCATGCCGCTGGCGTTGAAGAAATCCTCGTACTGGCGGATACGCCGCGCACGCGCGGCAACGCTCTCGCCCTTCGGCGCGATGCAATAGATTGTAACCTCGGTCTTGTCGACGGCGATCGGGCGATACACTCGGATCTGCGAAGAGAACTGGTCCATAAGGTAGACGTTCGGATAGAGGCACAGGTTACGGGACCTGTCGATCATCCAGTCGGCCCAGGCCTGGCCGAACTGTTCCGTCAACTCGTCACGCTTTTCGGCAAGCGGCCGATCCTCAGGGTTCCCCCAACGCGTCCAGAGCAACAGGTGGCCATGCTCGAACGAATAAAAGCCACCGCCCTGCTTGGCCCAGGACCCAGCATCCATGGCGCGGGTCACATCTTCACCGGCCGCTGCGGCAACCGCTTCCTTGCGATGCTGCGTCGTTGCAGCATAGTTCCAATGAACGGAGGAGACATGGTAGCCATCGGCACCATTCTCCGTTTGCAGTTTCCAGTTGCCATCGTAGACATAGGTTGAGCTGCCACGCAGTACCTCAAGCCCGTCCGGCGACTGATCAACGATCATATCGATGATCTTCCGCGCCTCGCCGAGGTGTTCCTCCAGCGATAGTACATCGGGATTGAGACTGCCAAACAGAAAGCCCCGGTAGCTTTCGAAACGCGCGACTTTGGTGAGATCATGCGAGCCGTTGGTGTTGAATTGCTCAGGATAACCTGCCCCGTTCGGGTCCTTGGCCTTTAGCAGCTTGCCAGTGTTCGAAAACGACCATCCGTGGAAAGGACAGGTGTAGGTGGACTTGTTACCCCGCTTATGACGGCAAATCATCGCCCCGCGGTGTGAGCACGCATTGAGGAAGCAATTGAGGTTGCCGGCCTTGTCCCTGGAGATCACGATCGGCTGTCGGCCGATATAGCCGGTTATGTAATCATTCGGGTTGGGGATCTGGCTCTCATGAGCAAGGTAAATCCAGTTCCCTTCCCAGATGTGCTCCATCTCGAGTTCGAACAGCTCCGAATCCGTAAAGATGTCGCGGCGGCAGCGATAGGAACCAGTCTCGGCATCCTCGATCACGGAGCCTTCGAGCTTCTCCTCGATACGCCGGTCGGCGGGAATATCCAGCATCTTTCATCCTCCTCAAGTGATCGGGAAGGCACCAACTGCCTGGCACCTTCCACTCGGTTCTCAGGCAGCTTTTGCCCGCTCGCGCTCGACGATCGTATCCGCAATGCCTTCAACTGCGGGCATCAGGACGAAATCGAACTCGATGGAAGCGTAAGGCTGCTGCACCTGGTTCTCGGCCATCAGCTTCGGATCACTGATCCGGATTACAGGTGGAATGAGGTCGTTGCGGGTGCCGAAGGCAAAGTCCTCGAAGAGGTAGGGATCGCCCTCAATATTGATCTGTGTCGTCAAGTGGCGATGGGCCGGGGCTTCCACGAAAAAGTGGATATGCGCGGGGCGATGGCCATGCCGGCCAACAGCAAAGAGGAGTTCTTCGGTTGAACCGCCCGGAGGCGTGGAATAACCGCTCGGCATGATGGTGCGAAACCGGTAGCGGCCCTCGGTATCCGTGACGATACGGCGACGCAGATTGTAGGGCGCCTGTTGCGGATCAAAGTGGGAATAGTTGCCAAGGGTATTGGCATGCCAGACGTCGACCACCGCTCCGCCCACGGGCTTTCCGTTTTGGTCGCGCACCTGGCCCTGCATGAAAAGCACTTCGCCTTGGTCCGAGCCATCGTCGAGCCGGGCAAAGCCCTGACACTCCGGAGCACCTGCTATGTAAAGCGGTCCCTCGATGGTACGCGAGGTGCCGCCGGCCAGACCGGCACGCCGCTCTTCTTCGTCAAGGCGCAGATCGAGAAAATGCTCGAGGCCGATGCCTGGTGCGATCAGGCCGAGTTCATTGTTGCGGCCCGCAGCGCCAAGATAGGCGACCGCGCTCCAGACTTCGTTCATACTGATGTCAAGATCGTCGATGGCCTGGAACAGATCGCCCAGAACACGATTCATGATCTCCTTGATCCTGCGATCACCGCCATCCGTATCCAGTCCGCTCGCGCGCCGCGCCAGGTCCTGAATAATGCTCTTTTCGATGATACCACTTGCCATAACATCCTCCTTTTGGCGTGGAAGGGCGATGGTCGCTCGCTTCCCTATATGGTCCCTGTTATTCGACCCCTCCCGGGCCGATCGTGATGCGCTTTGCTAACTGTCGTCTTCCCGGAGCGCGGAGGGGTGCCTGCATAGTGGGGCCACCTTGATCCGCATGAAAGGAAATAGCGGCAGCGTCGACAGGATGTCGTGAAGTTCAGCCGGCCCGCTGACGTCGAAAATGCTGACGTTGGCGTATTGGCCTGCCACGCGCCACAGATGCCGCCATTTTCCCGACCGCTGGAGTTCGTGTGCACGCTCCTTTTCGGTTGCCTTTAGATCCACAGCCACCTGATGTGGCAGATCGTATGGCAATTCTACAGTCATCTCGACATGAAAGAGCATATCGTCACCCCGCAATTCTTAGGCTGCCGGTAGACTTCGCGCCTCGGCGAAAGCGGTCGACAGCACTTTCATCCAGCGTAATTCCGAGCCCGGGGCCAGTCGGAATCTGCAATTCGAAATCTCGAAAAACGAGAGGCTCGATGAGGAGCTCTTCGGTGAGCAGCAGGGGGCCAAAAAATTCGGTGCCCCACGGTAGGTCCGTTACGCCGACCAGCAACTGCGAAGCTGCAATGGTGCCGACTGGCCCCTCCAGCATCGTGCCCCCATAGACGCTTATGCCGGCCGTTTCTGCGATTGCTATCACCTTGGCCGCCGCGAAAAGCCCTCCAGCTTGCTCGATCTTGATGGAGAAGACGTCGGCGGCACGTGCCGTCGCAGCCTCAAGCGCACTTTCCGGCCCGACAAGAGCCTCGTCTGCCATGATCGCGATTGAAGATGCACGCGTGAGCCGCGCCAGCGGGGCGATTCCGGCCACCGGCTGTTCGACAAGCACACAACCGGCATCCGCAAGGGCATCAATCGCGCCTTTTGCTTCCCGCTCGCGCCATGCCATGTTCACGTCGACCCGAATCGAGGCCGTGTCCGGCAGTGCTTTCCTGATGTCGGCAACGTGACGAACGTCTTCAGCGATGGGCTTACTGCCGATCTTCAGTTTGAAATCCCTGTGCCGACGAAGATCGAGCATTTGCTGCGCTTCGTCGACATCCCTTGCGGTATCGCCCGATGCGAGCGTCCATGCGATCGGCAAACTGTCGCGCCGCCGCCCGCCCAATAACTCCGAGAGAGGAAGCCCCAGTCGACGCGCATGACAATCAAGCAGCGCTGTTTCGACCGCGCACTTGGCGAAGTGGTTTCCCTTGATCGCCTTGGAAACGATGTCCATCGCAGCTTGCACGCGCGTAGCGTCCCGACCGATCAGCAAGGGAGCGACGTACTGGTCGATGGTGAGCTTCATTCCCTCCGGGCTCTCCGGCCCGTATGCCAAGCCGCCGATAGTTGTCCCTTCGCCCGTGCCTTCAAAATCGTCTGAACAACGGATGCGGACAATGGTCATACTCTGCTGACTCATGGTGACCATCGACAGCTTGTGCGGTCGGATAGTTGGCAAATCGAGTATAATTGTCTCGATCGCGGTAATGCGAATTATGCCAGACACAACACTTCCTCCCTTGGTCTATAAGGAGGCTAGCCTTCCCAAGGGAAACAGTCCAAAACTATAAAAGTCGAATTTCATACCCTGGAGGTATAGTAAGGTGGAACTGCGCCAACTTAGATATTTTGTGGCCGTGGCACGGGAACGAAACTTTTCGCGTGCCGCGGAGATTCTGCATATCGCCCAGCCACCCCTCAGTCGGCAGATCCAGCAACTCGAAGAGGAATTGGGTGTCGATCTCCTCGACAGATCGAAAAGACCTCTGTCGCTAACGGAGGCCGGACGGTTCCTATACGAGCAGGCCACCAAGACACTTGCGAACCTTGAACACATCCGGGAGCAAACGCGTCGGATCGGCCGATCTCAACGCGAGAGGTTTATCATCGGCTGCGTTGGTTCAACACTTTACGGCGGCATTCCAGACCTCGTGCGACGCATGCGGATACAGTGGCCGGAGCTCGACATTGAGATAAGGGAAATGATGTCGACGGAACAAGTGACCGCGCTCAAGGAAGGACGCATCGACGTCGGCTTCGGCCGGGTCCGGTTTAACGACCGGGAAGTCGAACGGCTGACACTTCGCGAAGAGCGCCTGGTCGTAGCCTTTCCGAAAGGGCATGCCAAATCATTTGAAAAAGAGCCTATTGCGCTCGCCGAGCTGCAAGGTGAACCATTCATCGTCTACCCTTCGGTGCCTCGGCCGAGTTTTGCCGATGAAATTCTGAATCTGCTGGGCGAGTTAAGTGTCACGCCTGGATCGGTCGAAGAAGTCCGTGAAATCCAAGCTGCGTTGGGTATGGTCGCCGCCGGCGTGGGACTTTGCATCGTTCCCGCCGCGTCACAGAGACAAAGACCGGATGACGTTTGCTACAGAATGATCGGGGACGAGAAGGCGACCTCGCCCATCATCATGAGCTTCCGGCGCTCCGACGCAGACGGTAAAATCAATCAGATCAAGCAACTGATCCGTGAAATGTATGCGGATAATCCGCCGTGGCTGCAGTTATCCAATGTTCGCTTGGGCGAGGGCTAAAACAGGCCGACCAGGCCTTCAGTGTCCCGCGAGCAGGCGGCATATAAAGCCTCAGCGCTTGCAACAGAATGCAGCGGCAGTCGAAGATGTGAGAGTAACGGTCAGGAATATGAGAGCGCCAGATAAGCGCTTTCCCGTCAAATGACACTAAGCTGGGCTTCACATTAAGGGAGAGGAGGCCCTGTTAAAATGAATTTGCTTAGAACGAGCGAGAACTCTCAGCCCACAACCGCCCAAACTGGAGCGCAATCGCGTACGCCGGTGCTTCTCTTTATCAACGGGACTTGGCAGCCAGCGGCATCCACCCACACGTTTGCCGACATCAACCCGACGACGCGGTTGCCATATGCAACGGTGGCGGATGGCGACGTGAGCGACATTGAATCGGCCATCACCGCCGCCAAGGCCGCCCAGCCAGCGTGGGAGGCTCTACCGCCGGCCACTCGCTCCGGGTTTTTCTACAAGGCCGCTGAGATCTTTCAGTCCAGCCAGGAAAAATTCGTGAACGCGTTGGTGGAAGAGACAGGGTCCGGCCTTGGGAAGGCGATGTTCGAATGCTCGCTCATTCCGCTGGCACTCCGTGAGGCCGCCGCCCTTACCACACGCGCCACGGGTGAAATCCTGCCGTCCAACATACCGGGCAAGGTCAACACCATCTCACGGACCGCTGCAGGGGTTGTCGGTGTGATTTCTCCGTGGAATTTCCCCTTGTATCTTTCGCTTCGTGGCTTTGTCTATGCATTGGCGCTCGGCAATACCGCGGTCCTCAAACCATCTGAGGATTCGCCTGTTTCGGGAGGCACCATACTGGCGGAACTTTTCGAGGCCGCTGGCCTGCCATCTGGCGTATTCAACGTCGTGACCTGTAGCCGCGACAAGGTAAAGGCGGTGGCTGCGGCAATGATCAACGATCCGCGCGTTGCACGGATCAGCTTTACCGGCTCCACGGCTGTTGGCCGGGAGGTGGCCACGACTTCGGCGGCGCAATTCAAACGAGTCGTTCTTGAACTTGGGGGCAAGAACCCGGTGGTTGTTCTCGATGATGCCGATGTGGATTATGCCGTCAATGTCGCATTCTTTTCGGCCTTTCTTCATCAGGGCCAGATCTGTATGTCGGCCGACAAGATCATCGTGGCGCGTAACCTCTATGACAGCTTCGTTGAGAAGCTTATCGCCAAGGTCTCGATGTTCGAGCCGCTCGAACCGTCAAATCCCATGGCAGTCATAGCGCCTATAATCAACGATCGACAGCTCGACCGGATCGACAGGCTCGTCAAGTCCGCGCGTGACGCCGGCGCCACCATTCATCTCGGTGGCGAGAAGCTGGGCCCTTTCTATCGTCCGACAGTGATGACCGGTGTTACGCGCGACATGGATATCTATCGCGAGGAAATTTTCGGCCCGGTCGCTTTCGTAGTGCCTGCCGACAGCGAAGAGGAAGCCATCGCTCTCGCGAATGATACGGTTTACGGCCTTTCGTCCTCGATCATCACCGGTGATGCCACCCGCGGTCAAATACTTGCCACGCAGATCGAAGCGGGAATGGTCCATGTCAACGACACATGTGTTCATGATGAGCCTCACTGCCCCTTTGGTGGCATGAAAGCATCCGGCTGGGTTGGAAAGTGGGGTGCATCCGGTGCGATCGAAGCCTTCACCGAGCAGAGGTGGATATCGGTCCAGACTGTGCCGCGCGCTTTCCCGTTTTGAGAGCCGCTGCTCGCGCTCGGCTACCCCATTATCCGGCATCCAGGATCGAACAGATGACACCTCCTGTCTTTTCGAGGTTCGCCCGAGGCGACCGTTTGAACACCCTTGAAGCAGCGCTGTACCATGGCAAAGTGGGCCGCAGGCAATTCATGCAATTGGCCATGGCCGCCGGCGCTTCCCTCACAGCTGCTCGCACAATGGCTCAAGATGGTGGCGATGCTGCTATCACGCAGCTTTACAATGCCCACAACCTCAAGAAAGCGTACGACTATATTGTCGTGGGCAGCGGCAGTGGCGGGGCTGTCGTCGCCGGCCGCCTCGCGACCGAAACGGATGCTGAGGTGTTGTTGCTGGAGGCAGGGAGTACCGATCAGCTCAATGCGGTCTTGAACCCCGGCCTCTGGCCGACCAACATTCGTTCAGAGCGGGATTGGGGTTACACTGCGGATCCAGCGGATAGCGTTAACGGACGCGCCCTAATCCTGCCGATGGGCAAGGTTGTCGGCGGAGGCTCTTCCGTAAATGCAATGGTTTGGGCGCGGGGCCACAGGAATGATTTCGACTTTTGGGCGTCGGAAACGGGCGACGACAGTTGGTCCTACGCTTCAGTGCTTGAGATCTACAAGCGAATAGAGGACTGGCAAGGCAAGCCGGATACGAAGCGCCGCGGTGATGGGGGGCGACTGTGGATCGAGCCTGCTCGAGATCCAAACCCCATTGCTCCAGCGTTTCTCAGCGCGGCTGAAAGCGTGGGCATTCCCACCTTCGAAGACATGAACGGCGAGATGATGGAGGGCGCTGGTGGGGCTGCGATCGCGAACCTTCGCATTCGGGATGGTCGCCGGATCAATCTCGCTCATGACTATCTCTATGCGGCCTTGAAACGTCCCAATCTAACGCTATTAACCGGAGCAGAAGTCCTTTCATTGACGGTGATCGGCTCCCAGGTAACAGGCCTGACGTTCAGCAGAAATGGCGTGACTCATGCGATCGAGGCCAAGACGAGGATGCTGCTGTCGGCGGGGGCCATCAACACGCCCAAACTTCTGATGCTTTCCGGGATCGGCGATGATACAGAACTGTCGAAGCACGGCATCAAGACTGCCGTGAAACTGCCGGGCGTAGGTCGGAACTTTCAAGATCATGTTCTTGTGGCGGGTTGCCTATGGGAATACAAGGAGCCATTGCCGTCAGCCAACAATGTGGCCGAAGCGACATTGTTCTGGAAAAGCGACAGTTCACTGGACACACCGGATCTGCAGCCTTTCCAGATCGAGGTGCCTTTCGCTTCGGAAGTCACAGGTCCCCAGTACAATCCGCCGGCGGGCAGTTGGACAATCGCGCCCGGCTTGGTTCGGCCCAAGAGCCGTGGCCGCGTCTATCTGTCGTCCGCCGACCCCAGGGCGATGGCCCGCATCGATGCGCGGTTTATGTCCGACCCTGCTGATCTGAAGGCAGTCCTGCGTGGAATCGAACTCTGCCGCGAAATTGGAAACTCGGAAGCGATGAAGCCCTTCGTAAAGCGTGAAATCATGCCGGGCGCACTGGATAAAACAGTGATGGCGAACTTCGCGAGGGATGCTGCCGGTACCTACTTTCACGAGAGCTGCACATGCAAAATGGGGCGCGACGAGATGTCCGTCGTAGACGGTCGGCTAAGTGTTCGAGGCGTTGAGGGATTATCTATTGCTGACGCTTCGGTAATGCCGCGTGTCTCGACTGGCAATACAATGGCTTCTACGGTCATCATCGGTGAACGGATGGCCGATATTCTCCTCGGATGAGGTAGACCAGGTCGAGCTGGCTCGGCCTTCGCCCACAAAGTATTATTGAATGTACGCCCGTACGTCTGGGCGGAGACGTTTGCGAATTCCGCCCGGGGTTTCCCCTGTCACCTGCCGAAACAGCCGAGAGAAATGCTCCACGCTCGCAAAACCGAGATCAAATGCAACTTCGGCAACGGGCGCGGTGGCGAGCAAGGCGCGAGCCCGATGGATGCGACAGTCATTGGCAAATTTGGCCGGCGTAACGCCAAAACGCGCCTTGAAACGTCGGAAGAAAGTGGCCTCACTCATGCAGGCTATTTGGGCCAGTTCCTCAATCGCATATCGTTTTCGCGGATTATCGCGGAGCATTTCAGCGGCCACGTCGAGGCCAGTTGTGGGCGAAAACGTCCGCTGTTCCACCAGAAGTTCGCGCGACTGTGCCTGAAGGATACGCAAGACGAGCTCCTCATGACCGAGATCCACAAGGACATCCCGGAACGGGCTCTTCTCGTCCCTGTAGAGCGTCATCAATCTGTTCATCTGCCCAAGGATTGCTAGATCCTTCCGGAATACCGCAAAACGAGTCCAGTCCAGCGAAAACCGGCCACCGAGACCGAGCCGCTTCTGGCCCTGGTTGACGCGTTCGACAATTTCATCAACCTGACTGCGATCTATTTCTATACATATGCATTCGGTTGGATCTTCAGGTGAGGCTTCTGGAAATAGGATTTCCAATGGCATGCCTGGAGCAACGAGCATGGCTTCGCCAGGCAGAAAATCGAAAGGCTTGGAGCCGTTGACCCGCATGATCTTATGACCGCGCATCATCTGGCAGACGATTGGATTGGGAAAGCAGAGGCTCACTTCCGCAGTATGGTTCGTCAGATAACTTGATGCCTCACTGGCGGCGCTATGCCGGACCATGCGATACTCGATGAGTTTTTCCGTTACATTGACCATTTGCTCCTCCTCCCAAAGGAACCTGCAAATGACTGTGGTGCTACAGCCCACATATGCAGTGCGCTAACCTCCTAGCTTCCATCCTGAAGGCACCTGTATCAACGCTATGTCAGGTATTGTTCCATACTTTTTAGGCATACTCATTGCGCCGATTACAAGCGCTTTGCGCAGTTTGGATTAGGCAATCAAGAATTGTGCAACTGCGTCCTCCTGCCAAGCAACGCCTGTTCCCGGTTCTTCCGAGGCCAACGCAAAGCCATCCTGGATTGTCATCCCTTGCAACAGAACAGGACCGGCAATATCCATATGCTCTAATCGGTGTGCGGTTGGCGATGCAGCCAGGAGATGTACACTGATTTCCTGAAATAGATGGCTCGAGAGCGGCAACCCGTGCTGCTCAGCAATCGCACTGGCCTTCATCCATCCGCACACGCCGCCGATTTTCATGACGTCCACCATGGCTAGGTTACTCGCGCCGGCCTTTACGGAGAGCATCATTTCTTCAGGCCCAAACCAATTTTCGCCCATTTGGACCGACGTGGTCAGTGCTCGGGTGATTTGCCCGTGTCCCTCATAATCGTGTTGGAGAGTAGGCTCCTCGATCCAGGTTATACCTTCTTCCGCAAGGGCGCGTCCTCGGGTTATGGCTTCAGGTACCGAGAGGGCCTGATTGTAATCCACCATGATTTCGAACTGAGGGCCGACTGCAGACCGGATCGCCCGAATGACGGCGAGCTCCTCTGCAAAGGAAGCATAGCCAATCTTTGTCTTGATGCCGCGAAAGCCCGCCTTGGCGGAGCGAACGGCCCTCTCGACCGCCAAAGCCTCTCCGTCCATGCTGTGGCTGTCATAAGCCTGAATTGGTCGCGGCTCCCCTCCGATCAACCGAACAAGAGGCATTCGCTGCTCTTTCGCAAACGCGTCCCAGGCGGCCATCTCGATGCCGGCCAGAGCCATACGCAACAAACCAGTGTACCCGAGCAGGCGAAAGCTTCGCCGAAGACATTCCTCAAGGGCCCGGGGCGCAACGGATTGGCCAATGATCGTGCCCGCAAGATTGTCCAACAGGGCGACTAAAGGCTGTAGGGTCAACGGTGTATAGCCGAAGATGTAAGCATGCCCGATAATGCCAGCGTCGGTGAACAGGTCGATCAGTACCAACGGAGAAGCAGAAACTGTACCGGACGCTGTTCTGATCGGGAACTCAAGAGGGACGAGCACCGGACGCGAGCGAATAGCGGTGGTCTTCATCATGAACGTTTTTCCTCGTTGTGTCTGCCGAATGTCGGAACCAAGAAGTCCGAGGAGAGTTGAGCGACAGAATTGCAGCCGATAAGCGCGAGTGTCCGATCAATTTCAGTGCGGAGGATCGACAGCACGTCGTCGATACCAGGCGAGCCTCGGGCGGCAAGTCCATAGAGGGTTGCCCGTCCCAACAGGACTATCTTCGCACCAAGCGCCAAGGCCTTGACGATCTCGCCACCGCGTCTGAAACCACTGTCGATCAGGATTGGTTTCGTCACGAGTCGCGCCGTCTGGGAAAGAACCTCCATGGGTGAAAGGCAGCTGTCGACCTGCCGCCCCCCATGATTGGAAAGGACAACGCCGTCAGCACCAAGCTCAACGCACTTTTGTGCGTCCTCCGGGCGCAGAATCCCCTTGACGAGGAGCCGATGAGGCCAACGGTCACGCAGTCTTGCGAGATCTTCCCAACTGAAACTGGCATCCATCTGCCGGCTCATCAGGGCAGCCTGGGCTTGCGGGGTCGCGGCGGCCGCGCCTCTGAAATTGGCCAGCTGCGGGACGCCCGTCCTCATGAGATCGAGCGACCAAGCAGGGTGGCGAAGACCATCGAGGATGACCTTTGGGGTGTAGCGGAGCGGTAGACCAAAGCCACTGCGCATATCGCGTTCCCTGTACCCATTGACGGTAACGTCGGTGGTCAGAACAAGGGTCTTGTAGCCTGCGGCCAGCGCTCGGTCGGTCAAAGAGTTGGCAAGATCCCGATGCACAACATAGAGCTGAAACCAGAGTTCACCGTCGCAGTTGGACGCGACCTCTTCAATTGTCAGGTTTGAGGCCGTGGACAGAACGAAGGGAATGCCCAATCTTGCAGCCGCCTGAGCAAGGAGCAAATCGCCTTTTGGCCGGAAGATTCCGTTAAGCCCCGTAGGGCCGATCATGAACGGCAACGGATACCGCTGTCCAAACAATTCAACAGTTAGATCCCGCCGGCTGACATCAATCAATCGAGACGGTTTGAAATGCCAGTCCAGGAACACATCGCGGTTATGCCGCAACCCGTATTCATCCTCCGCGCCACCATCAAGATAGTCAAAAACCATCTTTGGCAAACGGCTGCGGGCGAGATGTCGGTAGTCCTCGACTTTGATGGATTTTCCCATCGGATCAACCTCCGTGCTTGGTCAAAACCTCGATCAGGATAGAGGTATCCGAGGACAGGGCTTCCGTCAGTGCATGCTTGAATTCTTCCGCATTTCTGGCGCGATGCGCCTTTACGCCGTAACCCGTAGCGAGCGCCTGGAAGTCGATGTCCGGCACATCGAGACCGGGAACGTTTTCGACCTTCAACACTCCGGCAAACCAGCGAAGCGCACCGTAGGTGCCATTTTTCATGATGATAAAAATCGTCGGAATTTTATATTGCGCTGCGGTCCACAGCGCCTGAATGCCATAGTTGGCAGATCCGTCGCCAATAATGGCGATAACACGCCGTTCAGGTTCGGCAAGCTGGACGCCGACAGAGGCAGGCATCGCAAATCCAAGGCCGCCGGCGGCGGCGAAGTAGTAACTTCCGGGCTGGCGCATCCGGAGCCGCTCCCAAAGTGCAGCCGTTGTTGATGTCGACTCGTTCAGGTAGATAGCGTTTTCCGGTGCAAGATCGTCGAGTATGTCAAAAACTGCTTCAGGCAGTAGCGCGCCATCGCTCAATGGTGCCCTTTCTGGGCGTGGCAATGCCTCGATACTGGCGCGCGCGCGCGCAACTACGCGCTCGGAAAGGCGCTTCAATACACCTCCAACGTCGCCAACAATTGCATCACCCATGGGCGCCCGGGCGGCCTCAAGAGCATCACAGGTAACAGAGATAAGGCTCGCGCCTTCGGGGAGCCAGGCACCAGGATCGTATTGATGATATCGAAACACCGGTGCGCCGAAGACCAGAATAAGGTCGTGCTCACTCAATAGGCGCGAGATCGAGGCAATACCTGCCGGCAGCAATCCACGAAAATTCCGGTGGGTCGTTGGGAAAGGACAACGCGGCGCGGAGGGAGCAACCCATACCGGAGCGGCGATTTTCTCCGCGAGAGTAACCGCATAACTGTTGGCGCGCGCAGCATCTACATCAGGCCCTAGCACGATGACCGGATTGCGCGCCGACGCAATCCTATCGAGGAGCGCGGTCAACCGATGTTCGTCCGGCATTCCGGCGGCCTCGACCTTTCGCATACTGACTGCATCCGAGAAAGGCCCGGCGGGCTGCTCCCAATCATTGTAAGGGATAGAGAGATATACCGGTCCCTTGGCTGGAAGCTCAGCGATGTGAAACGCACGACTGAAGGCATGCGGAACTTCCGAGGCGCTCGCGGGCTCGTAGCTCCACTTGACAAGAGGCCGCGGAAGCATCGCGGCGTCGACATTGGCCAGCAGTGGCTCCGCCCCGATCATAGCGCGTGTTTGCTGCCCGGCGGTGACAATAATTGGGGTATGCGAGTTCCAAGCGTTCGCGAGAGCCCCCATGCCGTTGCCCGTGCCGGCTGCCGAATGGAGATTGACAAGCGAGGCGTTGCCCGTCGCCTGCGCGTACCCGTCCGCCATCCCCACGACGACTCCTTCATGGAGGCCAAGGATATAACGGAAGTCGGCCGGAAAGCCGTTCAGGAACGGCAGCTCATTCGAGCCTGGGTTGCCGAAAACGGTGGTCAGACCAACGCTCCTGAGCAATTCATATGTTGCCTCTCTGACTGTCTTCAACACAACCTCCTTCGTTTGAAGGCAGTCAAAACTAAAACAATTATTAGTCAAATCGCGATTGTTTTGATTAGAAAATAGATTTCCTCTATATTGCAATCAAAGAGAACGATGGAGAGGCAATGACTGACCTAAATTTAATCCGTGCGTTCATCGCGATCTACGAGACGGAGAGTGTCAGCGGGGCGGCTGTCAAGCTCAACCTTACACAACCGTCGGTGAGTCACGCTTTGAGCCGCTTGAGGGATATGCTGGACGATACGCTCTTCACCCGCACCCGCGACGGCATGAAGCCGACCCTTGTAGCCGAACGGATGTACGGTATTTTTCGATCAGCTCTTTCAGAGATTGAAACCGCCATAGCCAGCCGGTGGAACTTCGATCCGAAGTCTTCCAATCAAGTTTTCAAATTGGCATTCTCCGACCTAGGCGAAATGACATTTTTGCCGCACATTTTGCCACGCCTAAGCCAGGAGGCGCCAAAAGTCGGCATCGAGGTTGTCGAACTTGAAGTCGAGAAACTGGATGACTGGTTTGCAACCGGCAAAATAGATGCGGCGATCTTCAATTCCACAAGTGCAAAAGTGCAATCTCGCTCAGAGCCCATCTTCCAAGAGCACTACGTCTGCCTTGTTAGCGCCCGGCATCCGCGAATTCGCAACCAAGTCTCCCTTGAGCAATATTTATCCGAAGGGCATATCGTCGTTTCATCCCATTCCGGGCATCGTCAAGTCGAGGATCAGATTCGGGCGATTGGTGCGGCCCGACAGGTTTCCCTGCGATTGCCTCACTTCACTGGCCTTCACGACATCGTCGCGAAAACCGAGTTGCTCGCGACACTTCCATCTCGCACGGCCCACATGTTCGCGAGTAGCGGTATGGTTAAATATTGCACAATTCCTCTTCCGATCCCTGAATTTGAAGTCAGGTTGCATTGGAGAGAGACAGATGGCGAGGTCGAGGCTCAGGCCTGGCTACGCGAGATTCTGAAATCATGTCTGCAAGGCCTATAGTCTATTTCGGACGAAAAGAATTGATATTGTCCGCGGTGGTCGATCGAGAGGGCAGAACAGACGCCGGACGTCAGAGGCATGTATACTGGTGGCAGGCATAAGCAGAACGGCATCTTGAAAGCACAAGCCGACACGGACTTCTGAGTGAGCATCAGCATCATCTTCAGAGAGAGCCTATCGCCACCAGATTCTTGCTGCCATGCTCCTTGTCCGGAACCCGCGGCCCAGGATAGTTTTCAAGGATGAACTGCAAAACTCCATAGGAAAATTCACCGTCGGAATCCTCTGTCTTCGGCGAGAATGCTCGAGGGTCGACTGTAGCCATTACCAGACCCTCCCCTTCGTGCGGGATTAGATTTCCGATTTCAGCTCCATTGCCCCCATATATTCTGGCGTGACCACCCCCCTTGGGCACCCATCTGCTCGCGGGAATTGCCTGAAATCTTGAATATGCTTCGTCGCCCACGATGCTGCAGGGAACGATTGTGACGGCGCCGGTAATTGTCGCGTAGTAGCGCGCCGCGGCGAGATTGACTGCAGGACCGGCCCAATTGAACCCGTTGGCCTCCGGCAGTATGGGCCAAGCACCGATATGGATGTGTTCCATCTGTGACTGGAGAATATAAGTCATTTGCGGATGCATATGCTCCCAGCAACTAAGCGAGCCAACGCGACCGATCTCTGTCTCGTACACCCTCAGGCCCGACGCATCACCGTCACTCCATACAGTTCTTTCGCCACCAGATGGGCGAAGCTTGCGACGGATTTGTACAGGTCTGCCATCTGCCCCGATCAAAGCCTGTCCCATATAGAGGTAACCGCCTTCCAGCTCGCTGTACCCAAGCGACACGAAAATTTTCTCGCGTGCGGCTGCCTCCAGTAGTAGCCGCCATTCGTCACTGTCTATCTGCAGCGAATTGGCGACGTATTGCTTCAAATAGGCCTTCTTCCATTGCTCTGATTCATGACCGAACGGATACCCGGGCAGCCATAATTCCGGGAAAGCAATAAGCTTGGCTCCGGCACCCGCAGCTTCTCCGATCAAGCGGATCGTCTTGTCGACGCCGCCTTTGAGATCAAGGTAGACCGCTTCTGCCTGCACGGCGGCAACCTTGAACTCCTCCGTCAGGCGACTTCCCGGCAAAGCATGTCCGGATGCGGATTGCGCCGCGTCGGCAGCGTGCACATCCTGTGCTAGACGAGTAAGATAAAGCGCGGCGGCAGATGCCCCCAGCATTTGTCGTCTTGAAATATCCATTTGTGTTCTCATACTTTTGAGAAGCGAACCCGGATTGACAACCTTTACGGTAGCCAATCCGTAGCCGTCGCGTTATTCGATTTCTGTGTAGTCCGTCTCGAAAGGATGGACACGCGGTTGTCCATTCCGGTTGAACAGGAGGCGGAGAACATCCGGACGAGAATAGTGGCCAACCGGGTCATAGGCAGCCTTCGCCACCCCGATGAACCCGAGGTCCACCTCAGCATACATTACACCCTCCTCATTTTCGGGAATTGCCTTGGCTAGGGGCGCGCCGTCGGGACCGAAGATCATCGTGAAACCTCCGCCTTCAAGAAGCAGATTCTGCTTCGAGGGAGTGTCCACCAGCATCTCTATCATCGACTTGGAGACAAGCGCGCACGGCGCAAGCACGTAGCACTGCCCTTCAAGCGCATAAACCTGGCTGGCTGCGAGATTTGCTTCGGCGCTCAATTGAAACGCTGCACCGCGATAGACTGAGAAACTTGGCCAACTCGCGATATGGATCTGCTCATTTTGTGAGAACATTGCATATTTTGAGAGCGGCTGGATGTGTTCCGCGCAACAAAGCGCACCCATGCGGCCGAGTTCCGTTGTGTGAACGGCGATATGCGATCCGTCACCCTCGCCAAAGACTGTTCGCTCAGCATGGGTAGGCTTGAGCTTGCGACGGTTGGCAATGATTTCACCTCTGTCGCTGAAGATCGCCTGAGCGATGTATAGGCTTCCGCCTGCCCGTTCCGTGAAACCCATGACAACGTGGATAGAGTTGACCGCGGCCGCCTCGCGCAGTCGCTCGTAGTGCGCGTCGCCGACTTCCATGGCATTGGCGAAGTATCTGCCAACAAACTGCATTCCCCAAGCCGGCGAATCCAGCCAGATCCACCAAGGGTAGCCGGGAAGCCAGACTTCCGGGAAGGCTACAAGCGAGGCGCCGTTCCGGGCTGCTTCCTCAATGAGGGAGATTGCCTTGTCGACACCCTTCGCGATATCCAGAAATTCCGGTGCTGCTTGCACAGCAGCAACTTTGTAAGCTGTTTTGACCATGTGGCCCTCTCTTTGCTCCCCTTGACCCTATAGGCATCGCATAACGGACTGCGGAGCGCTTGGTCATGAGGGCCGCAATCCTTGTCTCGCATGGCCATCTGGATTGCTGCGGCACGTTTCTTGCTTGGTATAGAGATGCTCGTGACAGCAGCCCCATGAGTGCCGTGAGTTAGCAGGGATGATTCAGGACGCGAATACGCTATCAATGTGGAGAGAACAGCTCTGGTCGACTTACGTTCGACTTGAGAGCAAGAGCGATGCGCGCGATTTTTATGGGAGAGTCGTCGAGTTTATTCCCGGAACCCATAGTCTAAGCCTTGTGGACTCCACGAGCCAATTGACAGAGCGCACGAGGCATCACGTCCGCACCGATCATCAGGAGGTCGTGCTGGTTGCATTCCAGTTGGCAGGTCAGGGATTCGTCACGCAAGATGACCGTGAGTCTAGGACGATACCAGGCCAATTCGTATTCTACGAAAGTGGGCGGCCCTATTCCCTCTCCTTCGAGGGGCCTTTCAAACAGTTGGTGCTGCGCGTGAATCGGGACAAATTCCTATCCAGGCTTCCGGGGCTCGGCAATCTCACGGCGCGCACATTTGAAGCCAGGCACGGTTGTGGCGCCGTAGCACTCGATTTCCTACGCAGTCTCGCTGCTCGCGGCTCCGGTATTTGTGATGCTCAGCTTGCGTTGATGGAGCGTGTAGCGAGCGATCTCGTTGCCGGAAGCATACTATCTTTGACAACCGCCGTTTCCCCTCGTCGGGCCGTTTTCGAGCGACTTAGAACCCGTATTATCGAAGAAGTCAGGGATCCATGCTTCGACTCATTGGACATGGCAACGATTGCCGGGATGTCTTCACGTTCGTTGCGCCGTCTCTGTGCCGAAAATGGTACGTCCCCGGGGCAATTGATACTGCAAACACGACTGCAAGGTGTGAAGGATGATCTCTCGACTGGCACCAACGCGAAAAGAACCGTCAGTGACATCGCCTTGAGCTGGGGATTCAATGACATGAGCCACTTCAATCATTCCTTCAAAGCAGCATACGGAATCCCACCCTCAAGGATGCGCATCTCAAACTAGACAGAATCTCAGCTGTGGTTTCACAGGAGATGCAAACCCAAGTTTCCAGATTGCCCCAAGGCGTAGGACGGCCCTTGCATCCCCCAACACGACGGCAGGGGGAGCGATCTGCTTCCACCTAGTCACGATTCTCGCAAAAGCCTATTGCTCTTACTGGGCCAACTCGGTGGCTGCCTCATCGATAAGGCCCGCGACCTCGACGGACTTCGATATAAGCGAGGCATGGCTTGCCTTTAAGGTAATGACCTTGCGGGCATTCAGGCGCGCCGACATCGCCGCCTGATTTTCAGGCGCAATCATCCGGTCCTCGCTGGATATTTGATACCAGGACGGCTTCCTCTTCCAGGCTGGGGCTGTAACGGTGTCTCCAAAGGTACTGGCCAACGGTGCCTTCTGGGTGCTCGCCATGACGAGAGCCTCCTCAGGCGTCATATCCTGGCAGAAGCTTTCATGGAGTTTATCGGCCTTGAGCCAGAGGTAACCATCGCTGTCCGGCTCGATATTGGCCATCGCCGCTGGGGGATGCTGCTGGGTGATGCCGCCCGGACTTTCGCCGGCGTCGGGCGCGAAGGCGGCGATATAGACGAGCCCTGCCACATTCGGCTGATCCCCGACTTCCGTTATGACCGCACCGCCATATGAATGGCCCACCAGCAAGACGGGCCCTTTCTGTTGGGCCACCATTTTGCGTGTGCGTTCGGCATCGTCGGCTAGAGACGTCAATGGCAGTTCGACGGCGTGAATGGACTGATGGCCCTTACGCGCCAGTTCGAGGACCACTTTGCCCCAATGCGCCGCTCCACCCCAGAAACCGTGCACCAGAATGATCGTAGGTTTATTTGTCAAAATTCTCTCCTGTTATCCTGAAAGAGGGCGATGCGATCCTTAAACGACGAGCCGCAAATGGCGAGAATGGCAATGACGAGTCCCCTTCGCCACCTCGTCGAAACATTGACTGCAGCCAGCACGAAGTATCCGATGACATTCGACGGGATCCGAAAGTCTTGGCATTTCGATCGAATTTCCCTGATTCCACAGAAAATCCACGACGGCTGCGGCTTGCGGATCAACCTCCCAGCCTGCTGTTGCCGTCTGCGACGATCGGCCGTATTTCCGATTACAGGACAAATGATATTGTCGTCAATGTCATTATTGACTGCATTCAATATAGATACATTTTCTTTATTGATTCCATATAGCATAGTGACGTCTGGCATCGCCACGCGGCGAGATCGAGCGGGCTTTCGAGCCCCACAACAAGGGACGCTGTCTATTGGAAGCGACAACAATGAGCGCGCAATGCATAGGAGCGACCATCCCTCGTGCACCTTCGCCCCTGGTCTTCGTCCCACCGAAGACGCTCGCCGATAATTTCAACGTCAAGGTCGACGCGACCCGGAAGCACCCAGCGCCCTCTGGCGAAGATCGGATATATCCTGCTTGCGCTTCGGCGATATCCAACGGTAGGCGCCCATGTTTGGACTAACGGCACTCGAACTCGCCCGAATTCAATTCGGCTTTACGATTTCGTTTCATATCATCTTCCCGGCGATCACCATCGGTCTGGCGAGCTATCTGGCCGTCCTAGAGGGTCTCTGGCTTTGGAAGAAAGACGCGGTCTATCGCGACCTCTATCATTTCTGGTCGCAGATTTTCGCCGTAAATTTCGCCATGGGCGTCGTGTCGGGTCTGGTAATGGCCTATCAGTTCGGAACGAACTGGAGTTACTTTTCCGCTTTCGCCGGAAGCATCACCGGGCCGCTTCTGACCTATGAAGTGCTGACAGCCTTTTTTCTTGAAGCAGGGTTTCTCGGCGTCATGCTCTTCGGCTGGAACAAGGTCGGACCCGGCCTGCATTTTCTGGCAACGATCATGGTCGCCATAGGAACACTGATTTCGACGACCTGGATTCTCGCATCCAACAGCTGGATGCAGACGCCGCAAGGCTTCGAGATCGTCGACGGGCGGGTTATTCCCGTCGACTGGCTGAAAGTTATTTTCAACCCCTCCTTTCCCTACCGCCTCGCCCACATGACGGTTGCCGCCTATCTCGCTACCGCACTGTTTGTGGCCGCCTCAGGCGCCTGGCACGTGCTGAACGGTCGCGCGACCGCTGCAACGCGCACCATGTTGTCCATGGCCCTGTGGATGGTGCTGATCGTCGCGCCGCTGCAAATCGCGATCGGCGATGCTCATGGCCTCAACACACTCGAGCATCAACCGGCAAAGATCGCGGCGATGGAAGGTCACTGGGAGAACAAGCCAGGCGAAAGTGTTCCGCTCATCCTGTTCGGCTGGCCGGACATGCAGGCGGAGATGACGCGCTACGCCATTGAGATCCCTTACCTTGGCAGCCTCATCCTGACGCATGATCTGAATGGCCGGATCCCGGGGCTCAAGGAATTCGCGCCAGAGGACCGACCGAATTCCACCATCGTCTTCTGGAGCTTCCGGGTCATGGTCGGCCTTGGAATGCTCATGCTTCTTCTCGGCGTGAGCGGCCTTTGGATCCGGTGGCGCAGGCAGTTGTTCGACACACCCTGGTTTCTGCGTTTTGCCATATTGATGGGGCCGGCGGGGCTGATCGCGATTCTGGCCGGCTGGTTCACCACGGAGATCGGGCGCCAGCCCTGGATCGTCTACGGGGTCATGCGGACGAAGGATGCTGTCTCCAATCATTCGGCGCTGACGCTATCGACCACGTTGGTCGTCTTTATCGTAATGTACGTCGCTGTCTTTGGCACCGGCATCAGTTACATGCTCAAACTCGTCGCCAAGGGTCCCCATCCCGGCAGCGGCCACGGTCCCGATGAGGACGGTCAGTCCAGGCGTCCTGCCCGGCCGCTATCGGCCGCGCCCAACGATATTGACCCGACAATCGCGTCACGTTCCTGAATAATGGAGGCTTGAAGCCAATGGGAATAGACCTGCCTCTTCTCTGGGCGATCATCATCGGATTCGGCCTGATGATGTATGTGATCATGGACGGCTTCGACCTCGGTATCGGCATCCTGTTTCCCTTCGTGCGCGAGCGTGACGATCGCGACACGATGGTCAACACCGTGGCACCAGTTTGGGATGGAAATGAAACATGGCTCGTTCTCGGCGGAGCCGCGCTCATGGCGGCCTTTCCGCTGGCCTATGCGGTGATCCTGAGCGCGCTCTATCTGCCGCTTTTCCTGATGCTGGCCGGACTGATCTGGCGCGGTGTCGCTTTCGAGTTTCGGTTCAAGGCGGACGACGCGCACAAGCCATTCTGGGATAAGGCGTTTGCGTGGGGTTCGTTTATCGCGGCCTTTTCGCAAGGGGTTGCCCTTGGTGCCTTCATTACGGGCTTTCCCGTCGAAAACAACGCGTTCACTGGCGGCGCATTGGATTTCCTGACGCCGTTCAGCCTGTTTACCGGTGCCGGCGTCGTCATTGCCTATGCGCTGCTTGGCTCCACCTGGCTGATCATGAAGACCGAGGGCGATCTTCAAAAACGGATGGTGAAGCTGGCCCGTCCGGTGACGATCCTTCTTCTTGCCGTGATCGGCATCGTCAGCCTGTGGACGCCGCTTGCATACCCCGCTGTGGCTCTGCGCTGGTTCTCCATGCCCAACCTGTTGTTTTTCTCGCCGGTGCCATTGCTGGTTCTCATCACGACGGGGGCGATCCTCAGCGTTCTGCGCCGTGATCCGCATGCCGCTCCCTTTATCTTGGCATTGCTGCTGCTGTTCCTTGGCTATAGCGGGCTTGCGATCAGTGTCTGGCCCAATATCATCCCGCCGGGCATCTCGATTTGGACAGCCGCCGCGCCCCCGGAAAGTATGGGGTTCACGCTGGTCGGCGCGCTCTTCGTCATTCCGTTCATCCTGGCCTATACGGCATGGTCCTACTACGTCTTTCGCGGGAAAGTGAAAACCGGAGAGGGATATCACTGATGACAGACCGGACGGCTCGCGCAAACACGTCATGGCTGCGCCGGATAGGCTGGCTCGTTTTGATCTGGGCCTTTAGCGTGATGTCCTTGGCCATCGCCGCGGCATTTTTTCGATTGTTCATGAGTTTGGCCGGCCTTACGCTTTAAGAGCAACCGGCTTGCCCTGTTCTGGAACGCAGCAGTCAGACACTGAAGACTGTTCAGGGGGGCTGTAAACAGTTTCGTACGGTGCGTTGCCTTATGCCACGAACGAAGCGGAACCGGAATTCAAACTTTAGAAAGCGATTCTAGTGATCGGTATATGGGCATCCGGGGGTATTTTTCAGGATTACCTGAGCGTAATCGCCCTCGCGCAATCCACCAACATAGACCCAGCGGGAGGAAAAACGCTCGATGGCCGGTCTCTTCACGCCGTAGTCCCTCGCCCGCCGAAGCGCGTCCTCGGGCGAACAGCTGTCGTTGGAACGAGGCACATCGTTCCAGGACGCCGGTGGCTCAGAGTGAGGCCGCCGCTCCCAGGGCGGCGGCGGAGCATCTTCAGAACTCCATCCATCGCCCCAGACCTGGGCAGCAGCCGGCTCAATGGCGGCTATCGATGAACCGATGACCAGGAGACCGATCAAAGCAGCTTTCATGAAAATACCGGACATCTGACCTCTCCTTCAAGCGCTGAGACCCGAGTTGCGACGTCACCGTTATTCGGATTCTCAAGAGAGTAGATACCGGAAGTACATATTTTGCTGCGTTCGGTTTTATTCACTTTTATTGTGGAGTAGTGAACCGCTCCGGCAAACCCGGCGCAGTTCAGTCGAGGAATCTGGCGGTCTCAAGGATACGCTGCGCGAGGTATTGGCTCATCCGTGCCCGGTGCTTGTGGATGTCGTCACGGCGAAGCAGGAACTGCTCATGCCGCTGAAGATCAAGCTTGAACAGGCCAAGGGCTTCAGCCTCTGCATGCTGAAAGCCATTATCAACGGTCGCGGCGACGAGTTCGTGGAATTCGCCAAGACCAATCTCAGACTCTGATTGGGGAGCGGCTCGTGACGGGAATGGATTTCGCCAGGCATGTGGCCTTCGTATTGCGCTGCTCGGCTGCGGCGACATTCTCCTATATGCTGGCGTCGGCTATCGGCTTGCCACACCCGGTATGGGCGGCAATGACGGGGATCATCGTCTCCCAGGAAAAGCTCACCGAAACACGCAGCGCCACGGCCTGGAGGCTGGCTGGCACCGTGATCGGCATCGTCGCCGCCGTTGCCATTGGCAGTCTTGCCGCCCCACTCGGCGCCGATGTCGCAATCCAGATCGCACTTGCCGTCGGACTCTGCGCCATCGTCGCCCGCCGCTATCCGGCGCTCAGGGTCTGCATGTGGACGGGGCCAATCGTGTTCCTGACGGCGAGCCCGGAGATGCCCATCCTCATCACCGGCCTCTATCGCGGCGGCGAAGTCCTTCTCGGCGGCCTGGTCGGCGCCGCATTGCATACGATAGCGGAAGCGGCGATTGGACGCATGTTTGGCCAAATAGAGCCGGATTCTATGGATCCGCCGACAAAACAGCAATGACGCTGGGGCACCTCCCAAAACGCCTACCCACCTCCACAATAACCTCGTCTTTTCCGCTGCCTTTCGGTTCCCAGAGTACCACGTCATCCTTCCTCAATCAGCACTAGAACAACCGTCGAACGCGTGGGAGTAGATGCTTGCTCGTAGGCCACGCTGTAGAGATACTGACTACAACATCGGCGAGCCCTTCGACTACCACCATCGATTCAAGTATTGATATGGTCGGAAACAAGCGAACTGCGCGTTTGGACCAAAACTAGATCCATAACCGGCGCATTGATGATCGCAGCGTGCTAGGGGGGGTGCCTTTGGCGCGCTTTGCGAAGCCTATAATCACTAGTTGACAGATTACCAACTCCACCGCAACAGCTGAAAGACAATGATAGTAGCTGCGCGCACCTCGATGCCGAGCAACAAAGGGAATTCTGTCGACTGTTTCGAAGCGCTGTTGCGCGTCTGGAAGAGGTATGGGGGTGCTTTCTTTCCGGATATCTATTGATCAGCCTGTTGGAAGTTGTAAGCAGGGGTGGTCACCTGTCGTGGCCAAAGCCACTATCAATCCGCCAAGACGTAGATTTCGACAAAAGGATCTGCATTTGGATCGCCTCGAATGCGACCGCATGTTCATCGCAGTCATCGATACCGGCAGCTTTGCGGCAGCCGCCACGCGTCTCGGCACGAGCGCGGGGCAGGCTTCAAAACTCGTCTCGCGACTTGAAGCAAACTTGGGCGTGCAGTTGATCATGCGCACGACGCGAGCTCTATCGCTGTCGGAAGCCGGGCGGGCATACTACGAGCGGATCAAGACACTGCTCGAGGAGTTTGATGATCTCGATGCGTCGGTGCGTAACGCCTCAGGAGTGCCGTCGGGCAGGCTGCGGATCACTGCACCGCTCACGTTTGGCACTACTCAGCTGGCCTCGGTGCTGATCCAGTTTGCAACAGCCTTTCCGGACATCCAGCTGGATGTCAGCTTCTCCGACCGAATCGTCAATCTCGTAGACGAAGGATTTGACGCAGCGATCCGCATCGGCCGAGCGGAAGACAGCAGTCTTATCGCACGCAAATTATGCGCCATAAGAGTTGTGCTCGTTGCGGCACCCTCCTATCTGGACGGGCGTGGAATGCCGGCCGAACCGGCGCATCTAGCGCACCACGACTGCATCATCGACACAAATTTTTGGGATCCACTCACCTGGCGGTTCAAACACCATGCCGATCCGCAGGCGATTCTGGCTGACGTCCATGGTCGTATCCAGTTCTCCAACGCCGAGGCTTGCGTTGCGGCGGCCGAAGCCGGGCTCGGCATCGCCCGTGCGCCAAGCTTCGTCGCCGGCGCAAGACTGCGGGTGGGTGCGGTCAAGCCAGTGCTCAGCGATTTCGAAGACGAACCCCGAGGCCTTTATGCCGTCTATCCGCCCGGTCGGCATCTGGCATTGAAAGTACGGGTTCTCGTCGATTTCCTGGCCAACGCCTTCCGCGGGCAACCGGCTTGGGACAAAAACTGGCCGTGATTACTTCCATTTTGGAAGCAAATATTATCTCACGGGCCGGATAATCATCGATCTGGAAATGGGGCATATCCTTAGGCAGGAATTCACCCCTAACAGACGAGACACCATCATGATCGATAACCGCACCGCCCCTTTTGCTGTCCTCATTCTGCGACTGGCACTTGGACTGCTCTTCCTTGCTCATGCCGGCTTGAAGATTTTCGTCTTCACCCCTGCCGGTACGGCCGGGTTCTTCGCCTCCCTCGGCCTGCCGGGTTGGCTCGCCTATGTCACGATCGTATGGGAATTGGCTGGCGCGGTCGCACTCATCCTGGGCATCTGGCCGCGTCTCGCAGCTATCGCCGTCATCCCCATCCTGCTCGGCGCGATCTCCAGCGTTCACCTTGCTGCCGGCTTCTTCTTCACCAATCCGAACGGCGGCTGGGAATTCCCGGGCTTCTGGATTGTCGCCCTGATCGTCCTGGCATTGAGCGGTGATGGCGCACTGGCGCTCCGCCCCACTCCCACCCGCAAGTAACGCGCAGCCATAGACCAAACATCGGAGAACCGCGATGAGCACGATCAAGAACCCTGCGGTCGGCATCGGAAAAGTCAGCCTCACCGTTCAGGACCTTGATCGGGTGAGCAGCTTTTACCAACAGGCAGTTGGCCTTCACCTGCTCCGTGGTGATGCATCGACGGTCGAGCTTGGTGTCGAAGGCAACACGCTTCTCGAGCTTCGCCGCGATTCTTCGGCGCGGCGGCGTTCGCCGCGTGAGGCCGGGCTGTTTCACACGGCCTTTCTGCTGCCCACCCGCGCTGATCTCGGCCGCTGGATGAAACATGCGATGGAGACGCGCCCGCCAATCGTGGGCGCGTCCGACCACAGTGTCAGCGAAGCGCTCTATCTTTCCGATCCGGAGGGAAACGGCGTGGAGATCTATGCCGATCGGCCACTGCTTTCTTGGCAGTGGAAAGACGGACTGGTCCATATGCCAAGCGACCAGCTCGATATTGACAGCGTCCTCGCCGCGGCCGGCAGCGACCGCTGGACAGGCTTTCCGGAGGGCTCAAAGGTCGGCCATGTGCATTTGCAGGTGGGGGCGATCCCCGACGCCGAGGCCTTCTATAGCGAGATACTTGGGTTCGCCATCACATCGCGCTATCCCGGCGGGACGTTCTACGGAGCTGGCGGATACCATCACCATCTGGCAACCAACGTCTGGAACAGCCGCGGCGCGGGCGAACGTAACTACCCCAGCACTGGCCTTGCCGATATCGGAATCCTTGCAGGTCCCGATTTCGCAGCATCAATCAGCGACCGGTCGGACGCGCGGAATATACCAGCCAACAGCACGCTGCAGGGGCTCATCCTGCGCGACCCCTGGGGCACGGAGATCACCATCGTCGCGCCGACCGCACAGACCATTTAGGAGTTCAGCCATGCTTGTAGACGGAAAATGGACGGCCGACTGGCATCCTGTACAGGCGACCGATGCCAAGGGTGGCTTCGTGCGACAGATTTCGGGCTTTCGCAACTGGATTACCCCCGACGGCAGCGCCGGGCCGACCGGTGAAGGCGGCTTCAAGGCCGAAGCCGGGCGCTACCACCTCTATGTTGGCTTGATCTGTCCCTGGGCGTCGCGAACCCTGATCGGCCGCGCGCTGAAGAAACTTAGCGAGACGATCTCCGTCTCCGTGGTCGAACCCGCACTTTCCGAACAGGGTTGGCAGTTCGGCGACTATCCGGGCGCAGAGCGCGACTTATTGAATGGTGCCACCTACCTCCACGAGATCTATACAGCCGCCGATCCGCACTACACCGGCCGCGCGACCGTGCCTGTCCTTTGGGACAAGGAGCGCCGCACCGTCGTCAACAACGAGTCCGCGGATATTCTGCGGATGCTGAACTCGGGCTTCGGACCGCTCGCCGATGACACTGTCGATCTTTATCCGGAAGATCTGCGTGTCGACATCGACGCATTGAACGATCGCATCTATCCGCGCCTCAACAACGGCGTCTACCGCGCGGGTTTTGCGACGACACAGCTTGCCTATGAAGAAGCCTTTGCTGAAGTCTTCGCCATGCTCGATGAGCTCGAGACCCGTCTGGATGACCGTGGGCCGTTCCTGTTCGGTGAGAGGTTGACCGAAGCCGATGTGCGCCTGTTCGTCACCCTCATACGTTTCGACGCCGCCTATCATGGCCTGTTCAAATGCAACTTACGCCGGCTTGCCGACTATGCCCACCTCAGCCGGTATCTCGACCGGATTCTATCCGTCCCCGGCATCCGCGAAACGGTGAATATCGATCATATCAAACGCGGCTACTATTCCATCAAAGCGCTCAATCCGACCGGGATCGTTCCCGTCGGCCCGCAGCTACCCTTTGTAATCTCATAGAGGAAACGTCGATGTCTGCGCTCGCAGCCAATATGCTTGTTATCATGTTGCATGGTGTCGGCTCCAGCGGCGGCGACCTTGCGCCACTTACCAATACCTGGAAGGACAGCCTGCCGGGAGCCGTCTTTGCTTCTCCGAACGCACCCAGCCGCTCGAGCTTCGGCTCAGGGTATCAATGGTTCAGCGTCGCCGGCGTCACCGAAGACAATCGCAGTACGCGCATCAAGGAGGCCAGAGCCGCCTTCGACGCAACGATCTCGGCGATCATCGAAGAGAACGGCTTTTCCGGGCGCCTCGATCGCGTCGCGTTTGTCGGGTTTTCGCAAGGCACGATCATGGCGCTCGACGCGATTGCCTCGGGACGCTGGCCGGTCGGTGCGGTCGTCGGCTTCTCCGGCCGTCTTGCCTCGCCGCTGCCGCTTCAGGCCGCAGTCTCGACGCCCGTTCTGCTCGTGCACGGCAGCGCCGATGCGGTGATCCCGGCAGCGGAGACAACTAAGGCTGCCGCCCTGCTGCAGTCGCAAGGCGTCATGGTCGAAACCTTGGTCGTACCCGGACTTGGCCACACAATTTCCGCTGACGGCGCGGCGCGAGCCGCCATGTTCCTGGCCTCAGCCATGACAAAATAGAAAAGAGACGACGGTCGTCGAGATCGGTCTTTACACATTCGGTGATCTTCCGCTCGGAACCCGCGGCATCCGGCCGTCGCCTACCGCAAAGCTTGCGGATCAGGCGGGTTTGAGTGTGTTCGGCGTTGGCGAACACCATCGCCTCGACTATGGGCTCATGATTTCATGAGCCCTCCCCGTTCAAGGCCCATAGAGCGTATCAGGTTTGCTCGTCTCCGTGGTCAGCCGCAGGGGCTCACTCTATACACGTCTTAAATTGCCATCTCCCTCCGCGTTTGTGATGGCAGACTAGGGTTACCTGTAAACGGAAAAATGAGTCAACTAACGACGACATCCAACAGAAATACCGCTCGTCGATAAAACTGGCTTCAGACCGATTCCGGTCGCTGTCTCTTGAATGATGTTCACAGCCACCAATACGCATATCGGGGTCGCAAATGACAACTGAAAATCATCACGATCAACACCTAGGTCGGTTGACCGACCTCTAAAGATGTGATGGAACTGCCCTCATCGTACTTTTCGGAGGAGGACGCGATGAATCAATCAAATAGCATACGTCATTTGTCGGGTGAGACTGCGCCCGAGCGCAATATTCGGCTCACCGGTCAACATGTCGGTGCTCTTTTCGTGGCTCGCTACATCGCCGCGTTAATTGGCATTTACATAGCCTTGATAACTCCCGCTTCCGTCACACTTGCGATCAGGGTTGGGCAGATCGATCCAGAGGGAAAGGCTAGCTCTCTGGCGTTCGTTGCAAGTATCGGTGCCGCCGCTGCGCTATTCTCGAACCCGATTTTTGGAATGCTAAGCGATCGTTCAACGTCTCGCTGGGGGCAACGCCGTCCCTTCATATTCTGGGGCTTTGTGATCGGGGTCTTGGCAATTTTCGCCATCGGAGTCGCGCCTTCGATTCCGCTTATTGCGCTGGGTTGGGCAATAGCGCAGATCGCCTTCAATGCATCGATTGCCGCGACCATCGCCGTGCTTCCCGAACGGGTACCGGCGACCCTGCGCGGGCGTGTCTCCGGATTTATGGGTATGACGGGCCAATTGGCAGTGGTCACAGGGGTGTTCCTTATCCAACTGGCAGGGACCCGAGGTGCAGGAATGTTCATTTGGCCAGCTGTGCTTGGGGGTGTGCTTGTGCTGCCGTTTCTTTTGACGCTTCGCGAGGTCCAGCGCCTACCCGGTGACGTGCCGAATGTAACCGTTGGAAGCGTTTTAGGTGCTCTGTGGATTAACCCGTTCCAACATCGAGACTTTGGTTTGGTCTGGGCTGGCAGGTTTCTCGCCTGGACAGCGCTCTATCTGCTAACCACGTATAAGACCTATTTCTTGATCGACCACCTGGGTTATTCAACTGAGACTGTGGCGCCAATTCTCACGACAGCAATGTTTGTGCTCGCTGTTGCGGTCGCTGTCTCGAGTATCGGCGGAGGGTTGCTCTCGGATTATTTTGCTCGCCGAAAGCCGCTGGTTGTACTCGCGTCGGTTTTTTTCGTGGTCGCGATGCTCGTGGTGGCCTTTGCCCACAATGTCGAGATGTTCCTGATCGGCATGGCGATCGCTGGACTTGGGAACGGTCTCTACTTCGGGGTCGACTATGCTCTCGTTTCGGAGGTTATCCCCGATCGGGAAAACTCGGCAGGCAAGAGCATGGGTGTATTCAACCTATCGAGCACCATTCCGCAAACCATCGCCCCGATTATTGCTCCCGCACTCTTGCGCATCAATGCCGAAGGCTCCGACGGAAATTACACCTCGTTGTACCTCAGCGCAGCCGCATTCGCGCTAATAAGCGCGGTCTTTATCCAATTCATCAAAGGTGCAAAATGATCGACTACGCCACTGAAACGCTTCGACTGGATGACAAAGATGATGAAGCTTTGTCCCTGACCACTGGTGCCGATTACTGGACGACGACAAATGCTCCAAGTCACCGGATCCGATCCATGCGTCTTGCTGACGGACCGCATGGACTGCGTGTTCAAGATGATGAGAATCCGGACCATCTCGGGCTTGAACGCAGTGCGCAGGCAACATGTTTTCCTCCAGCGGTGACACTCGCGTCTTCGTGGGACATCGACCTTATCGAAGCAGTCGGCAATGCCCTGGGAAGGGAGGCCCGTGCTGCGGGCGTGAACGTTGTGCTTGGACCGGGACTGAATATCAAACGGAGCCCTTTGTGCGGGAGAAACTTTGAGTATTACTCAGAGGATCCCCTTCTTGCGGGTGTTCTCGCGGGAGCGGCCGCACGCGGCCTGCAGGCTCAAGGCGTCGCTGCGTGCCTCAAGCATTTTGCGGTCAACAATCAAGAGACTGATCGTCTCAGAGTGAGTGCGAATATCGATGAGCGCCCTCTCAGAGAAATTTATCTGCGAGCTTTTCAAATCGCTCTTGAAGAGTCCGCAGCCTGGTCGGTGATGTCTTCATATAATCGCATCAATGGAGTGTTTGCCTCACAAAACCATTGGCTGCTGACGGACCTACTTCGCAATGAATGGGGCTTCGATGGCGTAATGATATCGGACTGGGGCGCAGTTCGTGATCCGGTAGACGCATTTAAAGCGGGGCTTGACTTGCGTATGCCCGGGCGTCCGGACGATAACCGTATACGCCAGGCTTGGGCTCGCGGAGAAATTGATGCTGTCTTGTTGGATCAAACTGTGGGCAGGATGCGCCTCCTTTGCGAGCGCACTTCAATAGCAACACCTGCGGTCGATGTGGATCGCAACGATCATCATAAACTCGTCCAGAAGGCCGCCGCTGAATCGGCGGTGCTACTTTCAAACGATGGTGTTCTGCCATTGGCTCTGAAGCCAGGTATTAGGATCGCAGTCGTTGGTGAACTGGCGCGGCAACCGAGATATCAGGGTGCCGGCAGTTCGCGTGTCAATGCAATCAAGGTTGTAAGCGGTCTGGACGCCTTGTCTACGAGGGTCCACAAGGCAGGCGCGGAACTCGAATTCGCGAGTGGTTACACGCTCTCAGGCTCAAGCGATCACGCATTGATTGATGAGGCTATTGAATTGGCGCAACGCTCCGACGTTGTTATCTTGTTTATGGGACTGCCCGGTGAATTTGAAGCGGAAGGCCGGGACAGAACAACGATCCAACTGCCAGCAAATCAGACGGCGCTTATCGGTGCCTTACAAGGCACAAAATCCAAAGTCGTTGTCGCTCTGAGCAATGGCTCGGTCGTCACAACCTCCTCGTGGCGAAACGGTGTGAACGCGATAGTGGAGTTCTGGCTTACGGGTCAGGCGCATGGCGATACAGTGGCTGATGTGCTGCTGGGCGTTGTAAATCCGAGCGGAAAGCTTGCGGAAACGGTGCCAATCCGTCTGGAAGATACACCAGCTTTTCTGAGTTTTCCGGGCGAGCATCAGAACGTGGATTACGGTGAAGGCATCTATGTCGGCTACCGCTACTATGATGCCCGTAGCATTGCCGTTGACTACCCGTTCGGTCACGGATTGTCGTACACGACTTTTGAATATTCTGGCCTGGAGATACGCGTTCGGCCTTTGTCCGATGTCGTCGCCTTCGATGCGAAAATCAGGATCCACAACACCGGCGAACGTTTTGGTCATGAAGTCGTTCAGCTATACGTTCAGGATCTCCAGACCGAAATCACGACACCTCCGCGCGAATTGCGAGGCTGGAAAAAGATCGGCTTGCCGCCTGGTGAAGAAGCGACCGTGGAAATAGCGGTCACTAGGGAGCAACTGTCACATTGGCATACTCCGAGCAAGTCCTGGGTATATCCTGGCAGCGACCTAATCGTATGCGTTGGCGGCTCGTCCAGAGATCTACCACTAAAGAAAACAGTCTCAATCCCGGGGGAAGCGATCTCGCTGAAGCTCGACGAATGGGCAACTTTCGGCGAATGGCTCGATGACCCGAAACTAGGGCCGAAGCTCCTCGAACTCATTGAGGCGCGCGGCGGGCTCAAGGGCCGTATGGCAGATCTTCTAGCAGACGAGGGTGGGGGTCGAGATGCGGTGCGCGCCGTCCCACTGGCGACCATAGTCGAATTTCCAGGTGTCCCTGTTGCCCTTGACGATCTCAGAATACTCTCAAGCAGCCTGACGGGTGCGAACGACGGAAGTTGATTGCCGGGCACAAGGCTTTAGGATGCCCCTTTTTTGGTCTTGGCTCCGTCACCAAACCGAGTTGACCTCGTCACTATGTCTTCTTCCTCGAAGAGCGTGCCGAGGCAATGTGCCTGGAGGAACGGCGCGAGGTCAATAATGTAGCCTTTCGATTGCGGAGCTTATGCCTTTGCCTTACACGATGGCCCAAAGTCGTTGTACAAGGAGTAAAACCCATGCCACGAGCGTTAAAAAATGCCGAACAGGGGGAGCGAACTAGGGCGGCGATCCTGGCATCTGCAATCGAACTTTTCGGTGAGAAAGGATATAGGGCTACGTCAGTGAGCCAGATCGCCAAGCGGGCGGGGGTAGTACAGTCGGCGCTACATCACCACTTTGGGGCCAAAGAGCAACTCCTCGATGCGGCTCTTAAATTGCATTATCCATCTTCTGTCGCAAGACCCGATATGCAAGCTGTAGCGACAGGCAGGACCGAGTTCGTAGATGAAATGATGGAGGCGGCTCGGCGCAATGTTTCCGATCGACACCTCGTCCGCTTCTTCTCGGTGATGACCGGGGAATCTCTAACGCGAGAACATCCTGCTCACCAATTCTTTGTGAACCGATATGACATTGCGCGCGATGGCTTCACGGACGCCATTGCTCAGGCAAAGAGTATCACAAACGATACCGGTCGTGCGCAAGTTTCCCTTCTCGTCTCCATTCTTTTTGCTACATCCGACGGGCTGCAGATGCAGTGGCTTCGAAACCCATCCATCGATTTCGTCGCCGGGCTAGAACGCGTGGCAAAGATGGTAGGTGAAGGTATACAGGCGCTAAGACAGGGGTGAATTGCTGGCCAAGAGCCATCTGGCTTTTCGGGTTCCCCCGCGTAGACGCCTGCTTCAAGCAACGACGCCCTGGTAAACATGCCAAATCGTTTTCCCATTTATCATCGTAGCAACGGTTCATCACCGACGGCGATTGATCGCCGCCGTAATCCCTGGATTCGTTGAGATGAACTATCACAATTATTTGGTGAATTTGAAGATTCATATTTTTGCACGAATGCCGGAACCAATGGTCGCCTGAGGTAATCTGAGGTTGGGACAACTGCATTCAATTGTGAATTCCGGCGACCAGCAGAAGGAGGTCGGCGGTGTTGCGTTCCTATTCCCGACGCTCACGGGAAAATGGTGACATCGCTTGCAGCCTAGTGCGTTGTCGGCCGAATGACGGACAAAATGGTCGCTCGGATCGTCGCAAAGCTCAATCAGGTGGCGAAACTAATTTCTATATCGGTGAGCAATAGCGCACGAGACTGCGTCCACACCAACGGTCTGCCAGAGCCATCATCACAGTATTTTCTGCGCAGACGGCAACCATCGACTAAGTTTTAGTCACGTCGCCCTAGGATTAGGCCGTTCCGGGCAAGGCTCCATTCTCCCGCATAATCAAGGCGGCAAGTTCGGCTCGGTTTGAGCAGCCCTTCTTTTCCATCGCCTTGTTGAGGTGTGTTCGCACCGTGGAGAAGCCGATGTTCAGCATGTCGCAGATCTCACGATCGCGACAGCCTCGTGCAACGAGAAAAGCGATCTGCCGCTCGCGTGGTGTCAGATTTTCGAAGCGCTCCATGCCGTTGGCCATCGCCTTCTTCAAGAAGGGGGAGATGGTGTCGAGAAGCATTTTTTCCCGTTCACTGAAATCCGGGCTCTTCGCAGATCGCCACAGACGGAAGTCGCCCAGGTCACGATCACCTTCAAACAAGAATACATTGATTCCGTGATGAAGTCCGTCACGCTTTAGGAAATCATTATAGAATTCGGTCCGGATCAACTCGCTGTATGGGTTGACTTCCTCGATCAAGGTCGCCTTACGCTTTTCGCGTAGCTTGAAGGTATGCGGATCGCGAAACTGATAATACCGCTCATAGTTCCTGATGTTCTCCGGATCCATGTTGTGGATCAGACCCTTTTCAAACCGGCGCAACCGATCGTTCCAGATGTAAGACGCGGCAAAGTCCGCTCGAACCAGTTTGACGATATCTTCGAAGACGGCTGTGCGAGCCTCTACATCATTATCAAGACGCGACAGGCGCGCAACAACATCGCCGAAGAGACGTAGCTCTTCCGATGTGACGTCCCGAATATATGTTTCCATCTTGCCGTTCTCGCGTTCGATGATGACCATGCAGGAATCGTGCCAGAGTCTACTTGCTATTAAGCGCATAAGTGCCCGAACGTATCGATATTTTTGCCGATAGCCGGGGCATCTTGCAGGTGCATTCTTATCCAACCCTATTGCAAGGAGAGCGCAATGAACACCGACAAATTCCCCGTCAGCCTCATCGGGCTTCCCTATCTGATGGGTTCGCGTGGCCCCAATCTGGGCTACCAGATGGCGCAGGGCCCCCGCGTACTGCTCGCTCCGGAGAAAGCGCCGGCAGCGATGCAGGAGTTCTTTTCCGACGTCGAAACGGTCATGATCGAGGACGCAGACGAGCCAAACATTGCGTTTACGGGTGGAGACTACCGGCTCCTTCCGGTTGGCGACCAGATGTCTCGCGTTCTTGTCCAAAACATTCGTCTCGCTCAGGAAGTTAAGGGAGCACGCGAACGTGGGCGCATCCCCATCGCTTGCGTAGGCGCTTGTTCGGCTGCGCTCGGAATGGTCGGTGGCGTTGGAGAAACCGAAGGCGAGATCGGTATGATCTGGCTCGATGCCCATGGAGACGCACAAACGCCTGATACGTCCGAGAACGGGTTTATCGAGGGCATGCCGGTCACCACAATTGCAGGCAAATGCTGGCCTCGATACCGCCGCAAGATCCCGGGCTTTCGCGAGATCGACGAAAGCCGCATAATCACTATCGGTCTGAGCGAGATGTTCACGCCCACCGCGCGCCGATCTGCGAAAGACGCCCTTGGCACGCTCGTGCACAAACCGGTTATTGAGGAGCTTGGCTTCGAGGAGGCACTGACCCGTGCGCTGGATAACCTCGCATCAAAGTGTGGCAAGGTCTTCATCCATTTCGATACGGACGTGCTGGATCCAACCGTCCTTCGGGCCAATACGCACGCCGCAAACGGAGGTTTGACGGATGAGCAGTGCAAAACGGCATTCCGCCTTATTGGCGAACGGTTCGAAATCCTTGCCGTAAGCTTCGCGTCCTACGATCCGGTTGTCGACGAACGCGGCCCGCAGGTACTCGTGCCGCTTCTCGTCGCTGCGGCAAGAGCAGCGGCGGAGGGCCTTGCGCGGCAAGGCAGCTCTTCGTGAGCACGCCAATTTCACTCATCGGCCTTCCTTATGTTTTCGGGCGGCGCGATGCCTCGCCACGAAATGCGATGGCACTAGGCCCGAGGGAGTTACTCTCGCACCAGACCCTTCTGAGCGCTCTATCCGAAGGCGGCTGCGATCTTGCCGTCGAATTGATTGAGGATGTGGATGATCCCGCGCCGGATGAAACGGCGGGCTATTTCGACGCCAATGTTGCGGGGCTTTTTGCCGGCGACCAGATGAGCCGTCTTCAAGTGCAGACCGCGCGGCTTGCGCACGCTGTCCGCTACGCAGTGTCTGCCGACCGGATGCCACTGGTGGCAAACGGCGGCTGCACTTGCGCACTTGGAATGGTTGCGGGCCTCGCAGCGATCGGTGAAATCGGAATGGTGTGGTTTGACGCGCATGATGACGCGGAGACGCCCGAAACCTCGACAAGCGGCCTTGTCGAGGGGATGCCCGTCTCGATGATCACCGGGCGATGTTGGCAGGCTTTCTGCCGCCAGATCCCGGGGTTCGAGTCTATCCCGGATGATCGTATTCTAACAATTGGTCTTCATGAGAAGTACGAACATAAACCAGACCGAGGATTGAAGTCGCCCGGGAGCGTAGTCACGCCGGCCATCGTCAAAAGCAAGGGTTACGATGCCGCGATCATCGATGCACTGGCGGATCTCAGGACACGTTGTTCCAAGGTGTACGTTCACGTAGATGTCGACGTTCTGGACCCATCCGTCCTGAAATCGAGCAATCATGCCGCAGAAGGTGGCTTGTCTGCCGAACAACTTGCATATGCGTTGGACGCTATCGCAGACAACTTCGAGATCGTCGGCCTGGATTTCAGTTCCTTCGACCCGACAATCGATCCCCATGGTGTCCACACACTTGTCCCGTTGCTTGTTCATGCTGCGTCAGCATCGACGCGAAGCCGGATACACCGGAACCATTCCCCTGGCTGAGATAGAATGGGAGGGGACATCCCCTCCCATTCGCTTTCACGCGAACCAGACGGTACGCAGGCTGTACAATGCCGAGTCTACCGTGTAGGGCACGAGGCCCTTCACATTCGCACGGTAGCCGTTCAAGGTGTTGGCAAAACCCCACACGATGTTTCCTCCGCGCTCATACTCGATCTGCCGCATCTTTGCGATGATATCACAGCGCTTCGTGATGTCGGCGGTCGCCATGGCCTGCTTGTGCAGGTCGATGAACTCGGCATCATTCCAGTGCGAAGTGTTGAACGTGCCAGTCGGAAGCAGGCTGCGCGTTGCGACCGCGAGATATGTGTCCGACAGGAAGTCGACACCGAAGGACCACTGGCCGTATTTCGCGAGATAGGCTCCAACTTCCACGACCTTCACGTTGATTGTGACGCCTGCCGCCTTTGCTTGTTCCGCAAAAACCTGCGCGCACTCGATCATTCCGGCGGTTCCGTTGACGGTCACCATTTCAATCGTCAGGTCCGACTTTCCAGCCTCCTTGAGCAGCTCCTTTGCCTTGGCGATATCCTGCTTGCGTTGCGGGAGCGTGGACTCGCCACATGGCGCGATCGTCCGACCAGCCATGTCGTTGCCGATCGCGCCATAGCCGGCGAGTGCAATTTTTACCATCTGCTCTCGGTTGGCGATCAGTTTCATCGCCATGCGGACCTTCGGATCATCGAAAGGCGCGATGTCGGTGCGCATATAGATCGGAATCGACATCGCCGACGGATTGTTCAGGAGCTTCAAGCTCGGATCGGCTGAAATGACCCGCGCCTGGGCGAAGGGCATTGTATATGTGATCTCGACTTGACCGCCGCGTAGCGCATTGATCGCTGCGGTATTGTCGTTGATTACGGAGATGACGAGCTGATCGACCCATGCCCGCTCGCGGAAATATCCGTCGAAACGGTCGAATACGGATTCTTGACCCGGGGTAAACGAGACATACTTGAATGGGCCGGTTCCTACCGGCGCCGCCGGGTCGAAATCGCGGGGTACCATCTTCAGATAGCGGTTCGCCCACACTTCGGAGAACAATCCATTCGGAGCCGCGAGCATAAACCTCACCGTGAGGTCATCGACCTTTTCGACCTTTGTCGGGTCTATAAAGCTGATCAGGGCGGCTCCTTTGGACGGATGCTCCTTATCAAGGATCCGCTTTACCGAATAGATGACGTCGTCGGCTGTAAAGTCCTTTCCAGCATGGGTCTTGACGCCAGAGCGAAGGCTAAGCGTCCACTCGGTCGCATCACCGTTTGGAGTAAAGGACTCCGCCAGGACGAAGCCAACACTGGCGTCCGGCTTGAATTCGCAAAGCCCGTCAAACAGATTGCAGAAGCGTACGATGTCCGAAATCTGGCCCTGTGTCCGATGCGGATCAAGTGAATCGGCACTTCCTCCCGGTACTGCAACGCGCATAATTCCGCCCGTCTTGCGCGCCTCGCTCTGCGCCATGGCTGCCGTTGAGATCAACGATGATGCGAGAACGCCGGCTGCCCCAATCACGACAGAAGTCCGTAGGAGCTGTCGCCGGGAGACTGATAGCATGCTGGTAAACTTCGTGTCGTTTGACATGTGAGACCTTTCTGGCGTTCCCCGAGAATTCGAAATGCGCGATGTCTTGATTAAAGGGCGCTGCGCTCCGTGGTATCGACACTAATGACGACCTCCTTTTGAGAGCGCAGCTTGCGACTCTTTCAGGCGAGTTCGAGCGTATTGGCCAAAAGGCTCTTGGTGTACGCAGCCGAGGGGTGGCTCAATACGCTCTCGCTTGAGCCGATTTCGACAATCTCACCCTTGTCGAGCACCGCCACGCTATCCGCCAGGCTTCGCACCACCCCAAGATTATGCGTAACGAACACCAGGCTCAGTCCATCGGACATAAGCGATCGAAGGAGCTCAACGATCGCAGCCTGTACGGAGACGTCCAAAGCCGAGGTAATCTCGTCGCAGATCATGACGTCGGGAGAGGCAAGCAGCGCCCGCGCAATCGCGACACGTTGTTTCTCGCCTCCCGACAGTTCGTTCGGGAACCTATCTATATAGGCGGATCTCAGTTCCACCCGTTCCAGCGCTGCTTTAATCTGGCGGTCACGATTTTGGTCATCTGAGGTTTGGAAGTGGCCGATAGGGATCGCTAGGTTTCCGCCAATCGTCTTCCTAGGGTTCAACGAGCCATAGGGGTTCTGAAAAACGTACTGAAGCTTGCGCCGATCATCGGGAGAACGATGCGCTGCTGACTGGGAAAGCCTTCGTCCCTCAAGAACGATCTCACCCTTCCAGTCGCTATGCAACCCGATCATGCACCGCGAAAACGTCGTCTTGCCACAGCCGGATTCACCTACGACCGCAAGACATTCACCCCGGGAAAGCGTCATCGAAACGTCCCGTAGCACAGTCCGGTCACCGTAGCGCGCCGAAAGCGAGAGGACTTCGAGCACCTTGTCATTTTCGAGTATTCTGCTCACCACGAAAGGGGGAGCGGTCTTGGCTTGGCCATCGATCTCGTCCGCCCGATGGCATGCAACCTCATGGTTCGTAGCCGATTTGCTCGAAAGCGGCGGCGCGGCAGCGCAGACAGCGGTCGCGTGAGGACAGCGGGCGCGAAAGACGCAGCCGTGCTCCCGATCGCGAAGCGGGGGTGCTTTTCCATCGATTGCCCTGAGCCTACGGGCCTCCCGCATCGAGGGTACGGCGTCGAGAAGCGAGCGCGTGTATGGATGCGCGGGTCTGGCAAACACATCGTCCTTGCTTCCTGCCTCAACGATGCGCCCGGCGTAAAGAACCATCACCTTGTCGGCAATATGTGCGACGACGGCCAGGTCATGGGAGACGTAAAGGGTCGCGATACCATGGGCTTGGCAAAGCCGCGTCATCATGGCCAGCACATCCGCCTGCGTCGATACGTCCAAGCCTGTCGTAGGTTCATCCATGATGACCAGACGCGGACGCGGTGCGACCGCCATTGCAATCGCGACGCGCTGCAACTGACCACCCGATAGCTGAGCAGGATATCTGCTGAGGAATTCAGGTGTCGCGGCCAGACCGACTTCGGATATAAGCTCGGCCACTCTCACCTTCGCGTCATGCAGAGACAGCGCGTCCCGGCCCCGCACCAGTCCCTCGACAAGCTGCTCGCCTATTTTCATCGCCGGGTTCAAAGATGCCGATGGATCCTGCGGTACATAGGTTATGAGCTTTCCACGAGCCTCATTCCTGGCGCGAGGTGACATGGTCATCAGGTCGGTGCCATCGACGAATATTCGACTTTCAGTCTGAATGGCGGTCCCGGGCTTGGAAAAGCCGAGCAGGGAAAGCGAGATGGTCGTCTTGCCTGAGCCGGATTCTCCGACGAGGCCCAACACTTCGCCGGGAGCAATCTCGAAGTTCACATCCTTGACGATCGGAAGACCGGTTGCAGTTGCATCAACCCTCAGGTTTCGAATTCTGATCACGGTCAGTCCTTCCCACTATCGGTTCGGCCGAGAGAACGAAGCACAGCTTCGGCGAAGATATTTCCGCCGATCGTAAAGACAGCGATGGCGGCGATTGGAGCGATAACTGCCCAGGGTTGAATGGAGAGCGCATTGCGGTTTTCGTTGATCATGACGCCCCAATCCGCCGAGGGAGGCTGAATGCCGTAGCCGAGGAAACTCAGGCCGGCGAGGAGCGAGATGGACCACATCAGGCGCAAGCCTGCCTCAACGAGAAGTGGTGTCGCGACATTCGGCAGGATCTGCGTGGCGATTATCCGTGGTCCGGACAAGCCAATAGCCCGACAGTATTGGACGTATTCGAGATTCACGACCGAGAGGGCCGCACCCCTGATAACGCGTGAGACGCTCGGAGCCTGTGAAATGCCGACCAAGATCACAAGCAGGGCCTTGCCTGGACCCACGACGGTCACGATAAGCAGAACAAAAATTACGCTCGGGAAGGCCAGCTTAACATCCACGAGGCGCATCAGAAGCATATCCGTCCAACCCTTGTAAAAGGCGCAAGACAGCCCGATCAGAGCTCCCAGAACGAGACCCAGTGCACTTGCACTGAGTGACATCCATACGAGGCTGGAACCGCCATTGAGGAAGCGGGAATAGACATCGCGTCCGAGAAAATCCATGCCGAGCGGTGAGCCGTACTGAGGCACATCGAAGGGCACTCCGACCAGTTCGGTTGCCCCATATGGTGCGAAGAATGGGCCGAAGACCGCAACCGCGGCGACAAGGATCATCAGCCCGAGACCGACGCTTGTTCTTGCCGAACGGAAAACTCTTTGCACCGCGATCCTGCGAGGCTTTGATTCGACGTCGTCCATGGTGATTTCCTTGCTCATTTCAGGCGCCTCGGCTGGGTGGAGTGAGGAGCGCAGCCGCAAGGTCCGCGATCATGTTCGAAAGAAGAAAAGTGGATGCGATGACCAGAACGATGAATTGTACGACCGGAATATCACGGTTTCCTACTGCGTCGGTCAGTGCCGTGCCCATGCCGGGATAGCCGAAGACATATTCCACAACGACAATGCCGCCGACAGACAAGGCAAAGACGTTCGCCGCTGCCTGGATTGCCGGGACTGCCGCGTTCGGCAGCGCGTGGCGGAAAAGAATTCTGTTCGAAGATATTCCCTTGAGCCGGGCGAACTGGACGTAATCCGAGGCGAGAACATCAATCATGGCCCCGCGAACGAGACGGTATAGATATGTTGTCTGCAGCAGGAAGAGCGTCGTGACCGGCAGCACATATGCGCCAAGCTGGTCGTAGAACGGCTTGGTCGGCGACAAAAGCGAGACCGCTGGCACGATATGAAAGATGTTGGTGCTAAAGACCACGACCAGCAGCAGTCCGAGCACGAATTCCGGAAGCGCGTTCACGCCAAGCGACGCCGCCATTGCTGCGCGGTCGAACCATGTGTCTTTGCGGTTTGCCGTGACGACCCCTAGCAGAACAGAGAATGGCAACGTCAGTGCCATGGACATCACGACGAGGACAAACGAGTTCGCAACGCGCGGCCCGACAAGGTCTGCGACAGCGCGATTCGACGCAGCGGAAACCCCGAGATCTCCATGCAGGAGTGACGCCACCCAGTGGAGATATTGCTCAGCAGGGGGAAGATTGAGCCCGAGCTGGACGCGCAAAGCCTCTACCTGTTCGGCACCTGCGTCCTTTCCGAGGATCGTTCTGGCGACATCGCCGGGCAACCCCTGCGTCGCCATGAAGATCAGAATAGATACCAAGACGAGCGTGATGAGGCTCAAGCCAATCCGTCGACAGATCAGCCCCGCCTGCTTTGAAGCAATGCTCATTAAAATTGCTCTCCCAGATATTTTCACCCATCACAGCCTACGGCAGCCACCGGCTATCGCCATCGACATAAATAACGATGTGGTGTGATCCCGGTGATAGGATGGATCACGCCGCTAAAGTTGAAGATAGAGCTGAAAACTCACCACGACCGGAACGGTCGGCCCACTTGTGAAGACCGCATCGGATCGATGTATTCCCTGCGCTGATCGCTGCAATTGGCACAGACGTCAGATGGTCAGCCAGCCTTGTATTTCGGCTCGCGTCACCTTGCCCACGCTCTGCTGGAGAACCGCCTCGCCATGATCAAGCACCGAAATCTGGTCTCCGATGCTTTCGACCAAACCGAGGCTCTGCTCCACAAGCACAACCGCTGCACCCGCCGCCTTTCTAGTATTGATTAGCTGAGCGATGCGGACCACATTCTCATACTGAACCCCTTCAGTAGGTTCATCCAGCAGGACAAGAGCCCGCTCCTCGGCGAGTGTACGCGATAGAGAAAGCAGCTTCTTTTCACCACCGGAAAGCGTGCCGGCCTTCTGTGACAGCCGCTCTTTCAGCCGTGGAAATGTCTCCAGATAAAGCTCGAAGTGCTTCAAGCTCCGACTGTCGCGCATCAGGGTGAGGTTTTCCGCGACCGTCAGTTCATCGAACACGACCTTATCTTGAGGCGCATAAGACAGTCCCATCTTGACACGCTCGGACATGGAAATCGAATAAAAGTCCCTGCCTTGGAAAACGATCTCGCCGGATGCGGGTCTGATCGCTCCAGCCAGCAGCTTCAGAAGCGTGGACTTTCCGACCCCATTGCGACCGACAACGCAATGCACTTCTCCTGCCCGGAAACCCGCCGAGAAGTCACGCAGCACGATCCCAGAGCCATAACCACCGGAGAGTTTGTTGACCGTCAAAATCTCCAGACAGCTCATCGCTGACCTCCTACATAAACGTTACGCACGTCATCATTGGCCCGGACCTCTTCGATCGTGCCTTTGGCCAGAAAGCGCCCCTGATGAAAGACGTTGACCGTATCGGCCAACGCCTCGACCAGAGCCATGTCATGCTCGACGACAACGATCGTCATGCCCGTCTTCGCTCTGATCCATTTGGCGAGGTCAATGACGGCGAACGTCTCGTCCTGAGATAGCCCAGCGCAGGGCTCGTCCAACAGCAGCAGCCGAGGCTCTGTCAAAAGGACCATCGACAACTCAAGGATCTGGCGCTGACCATGCGAAAGGTCAGAGGCCAACTTCGCGTCCTCTGCGAGGAACTCGAAGCGGCGTTTCAACTCGGCAAGCAAGGGGCTGTTCCACTGCCAAAGCCTGCGGTTCAACAGGTCGACAGTGGAAGCGCGTTTGCTCCAAAGACCCAGAGACAGGTTCTCGCGGATGGTTAGCGCTGGAAATACCGTGGGAGCCTGGAATTTTCTTGACACGCCCGCGAGTGTAAGAGCCGCGGGTGTCGCCTTGCGTATCGGTTTGCCATCAAGGGAAAGTGCGCCGCCCGAAAGCGGGAGAAGACCGGTCAGAGCATTGAAGGATGATGACTTCCCGGCGCCATTCGGGCCGATGATGCAGGTCGTCTTGCCTTGCTCTGCGAAGAAGTTCAGGCCGTTCAGGATCCGCACCGATCCCATTTTGACCGAAACACCTTGCAGTTGGCATGACAGAGCCGACCTTTCGCCTTTCAAACGAGGGGCTTCGACAGACATGGACAAGTTCGTAACCGCCGCGCTTGTCGGGATGATTCCGGCCAATCCTTTCGGAAACCGCAAAACGACAACGATGAAGACCAGCGCCAGAACAAGCTCCCACCAGTCCACCCTGTCTCGCAATTCCGAGCTAAGCAGTCCGACCACAAGTGCACCGACAAGCGGCCCGAAGACGGACATGCGCCCTCCAACGGCAACGTAGACAAGAAGGCTGCCGCAAAATGCGAAACCGGTCAGGTCCGGTGTGACGATGCCCTGCTGCTGCGCATAGATGACACCACCCAGACCAGCGCAGAAACCTGAGACCGCGAATGCAAGGGCCTTGAGCAGGGCCGTGTCAAAACCCAGGAACTGCATGCGGCGCTCGTCCGCAGCTACCGCCTTCCATACGGTTCCGAGAGGTGCAGATATCAGCCATACGTAACCCGCGCATACGACAAGGGTTGCGGCTCCGACGAGAGCATATTGCTCTATAATTCCGGAGATCCCGGGCAAGGGGGGCACGCCGAGGAGACCATTGAAGCCTCCGGTTACACTCGACCAGCCTATAGCGATCTGCCCACCGGCAAGAGCCAGCGCGAGCGTTACCATCGAGAAGGATGTCGCGTTGCCCGTCTGGCCTCTGAAAACACCAAAGGCAATTATGAAGGCGATCACCATGGGAACCAGGGCGCATAGAAACGCTGCGGGCCATGCAAGGCCCGAACCATCGAGTACGATGAATACGTTCGCCGCGAGATAGGCAGATATCGCCATATAGAGACCGTGGCCAAGCGACAGGGTTCCACTCAGACCCCAGGCGAGCCCCAGTCCGGTAGCCACGATACCGTATGTCAGATAGAGCGACACCTCATAGGCCCACAGGTCGCCAGCCAGGAGTGGCAAGAGGATCATTGCCGTCGCGAGGACGGCGAGATTACGCACGGCTGAAGAGACCACGAGGACGTCTCCATAGGAAGATAATAGCGATTGCAAGGACGACCAGATAGGCCATGGATGGGCTGAGCTGCGTGGCGAGGATGCTCTGCGAGCCGCCGATTGCAACTGCCCCACTCAACAGCCCTGCGATGGTGCCATAACCGCCAACAACGAGTGAAAAGAACGAATTCACGACCAGCAGAATTCCCATTGAGGGCTCGACCGGGACGGTTGGTGCGATGAGAACTCCCGCGATCCCAGCGGCAGCTGAACTGAAGACGAAGGTCTGAGTAGATAGCCGGCTGGAGTTGATGCCGACGGCTTGCGCGAGAACGGGATTGGATACCATTGCCCTGATACGGAGCGCCGTCGAGGTGCGCAGATACCAGATAGCAACGAAAATCAGCACCAGAAATGCACAGGACATCACGAAGAGACGCCAGCCAGGGAAAGTGGACCCGAGCAGGTTCACAGTCCCAGCGATGGGGAGATCGACACTCTGATAGCCGTTACCCCACAGTAGCTTTACGATTTCTCGAATCGCCATGCCGAGACCCCATGTCCCAAGAAGGGTGGCAAAACCATCGTATTTGAGCGGCCGAATGATCAGTCGCTCTGCCAAGAACCCCAAGGCACCACACACGACGAAAGCGAGCGGAACGGCCAAGAAATAGGAAAGCTCCAGATGTTGAACACTCAGCCCGCAATATGCGCCGACCATAACCATTTCACCGTGAGCGATATTGAGAACTCCGAGCAATCCCATGGAGACTGCCAGTCCCAGCGTCAGGATCGCCAAGACCAGTACGTCATATCCCAGGTTGAGAGAGAGCGTTATCATTTGAGGTTGCCCACCGTTAGTTGCAGCTCTGCCCGGTCTGGATATCCTTGAAGGTCTCTACGACTTCAAAATCCGTTCCGCTGCATTTCGCGAGGTACATGATTTTCGCCGTGTGACGGTTCTTCACCGTCATCATGCCGGACGGCGTATTGAAGCTTGTATGTTCTGCCGCAGCGTCGAAGTCCTTGGCGGATACCGATTTCGCCTTTTCGACGACGGCCTTGGCCATTGCGAGCCCGTCATAGACCGACTTTGCTATCGTGTTTTGGATCGCTGGCGTGCCACTGGAGGCCTTGGCGATACCGGCGATGAATGCCTTGTTTTCGGGCAAATCGAGCTTGGCGAAGTAGCCCATGCATGAGTAGAGGTTATCGGATGCTTCCTTGCCGATACCAAGTAGAGTATTTTCCTCAAGCAGGCAGGACATGCGCAGAATGTTGGCCGACAAACCAAAGTTGGCAAAGGTCCGGTTGAAGTTCACATTGTCACCGCCGACCAGGGTCTGGAGAACGATAGCGGGTGACGCAGCACGGATTTTCTCGATGGAGCTCTCGAATTTGTTCGCAGCGCCGACCGGATAATACTCCTCGCCAACGATGGTGCCGCCGAGACGTTTGACCGCGGCCTTTACCGCGTCATTCGTCGCACGCGGCCATACGTAGTCGTTGCCGATGAGATAGAACGACTTGCCGCCAGCTCGCTTGACGAGTGACTCGATCGACGCACCGACCTGTTGCTCGGGGGTTTCGCCGAGGAAGTAAGTGAAGGGTGCGCAATCGCCACCTTCGAAAACCGGCGTGTAGATGTAGGGAACCTTGCCTCTGATCGCGGCTTCGATTGCCTGTCGGACCGCGCTATCGTGCGAGCCTACGATGATATCGACCGACTTCCCGATCACCATGCGCGTTGCTATCTTGGCGACCTCGGCGGGTGCGGCTCCACCATCGGCAATGGTCAATTCGAGCGGGCGTCCCATGATGCCGCCTGACGCGTTGATCTGCGCCGCGGCATAGTCTGCAGCTGCCCTACTGGAGGCGCCGAACAGGGATGCGCCACCGGACAGAGTGATGAAGACCGCGATCCGGATAGGGTCGGCGGCAAAGGCAACCCGCCCGGCTGCTGCCGATGTTGCGATAGCGGCGGAGAGCTTCAACATCTGGCGACGAGAGATTGTCTGTGTCATGTTCTTCCTCTGGGCCTATTATGGTTGTGGAATGGCAGGCAGGCTCGCTTCGAGCGAAAGCGCGACCGCGAAGAGCTTTTCGTCGCCGGCGTGAGCACCCTCGAGTGCGAGGCCGATCGGCAAGCCGTTACGGTCGACGCCAACGGGCAAGGAAATGGTTGGCAAGGCGATCAGGCTGCCGATATCCATGTTGCGGATGACGGTCAGGAAGGTCGGCACTTGCTCGCCGTTGAGGTTGGTTGTTTCGTCATCCCCGATTTTCGGCGCGGTGATTGGCGAGGTCGGATACACGATGCCGTCCAGCTGATGCTCTGCGAGGATCTTTGCGTGACCTGCCGCAATCTCAGGTATTATTTCTTCGATGGCGCGCTTGTAGGCAGACGAAGGAACGGCCTGAGCCGGGTCCATCAGAATCTTTGCGACTGCAGCGACATCCGGCGATGCGACGCTGGAAAGAAGCGTTTCAACCGTCAACTCCGTCTTCCATTTTTCCAAAAACCCAGTCAGTTCGGGCACGGCTTCATAGAATACGATTGGGAATGCGATTTCCCTGACGAGGTTGGTGAGAGGAACGAGATCGATTTCCACAATGGTCGCGCCCGCACCCGCGAGCCGGGAGAGCGCGTGCTCGCAAACCGTGCGGACGTCCTCGGCCAGATTGTCCCAGTAAAAGCCGGATGGCTTGCCCAAACGAAGGGTCCGAATTTCCGCCATAACGGCCGGCTCCCTTTCAGACAGGGCGCGGTCGATGAGGTCCAGATCAGAAACGGAGCGGGCGAGTGGTCCCAGCGTATCCCGGGTATGCGACAAAGGAAGGACCCCATGTCCTGACCATCGGCCCGTGGTGGGGCGATATCCGAAGACCCCGTTGAAGGAAGCCGGAACCCGAACGGAACCACCTGTGTCGCTGCCGATACCCGCCGGCACCAGGCGACCACCCACTGCCGCGCCTGTTCCGCCGGACGAGCCGGCAGGCACACGTGTCGTGTCGAAAGGATTACGAACCGGCCCCCCAAATGTATTGTTCGAGGTTCCACCGAAAGCCAGTTCATGCATGGTATTCTTGCCAAAAGGAATGGCACCGGCCGCCTTAAGCTTTGCTGCGACCGTGGCGTCTTGCGTGGGCTCGAAATTCTGCAATGCTGGCGTGTTCGCCCTCATCGGCATGCCGACGCAAGCGATGTTGTCCTTGAGAGAAATCGGCAACCCGTGAAGGATCGGCAGAGGACGATCCGCGTCTTTGCGCCGAGCATCACAGTCTCGCGCAGTCGATAATATCTGTTCACGATCGAGGTGGGCGAATGCGTTCAGTTCCGAGAGCGCGTCTGCGCGGTCAAGAAGGGAGGAAACAAGCTCCACCGATGTGATGTTACCCTTTTCGAGCAATGCGTTTGCCTCGGTTAGGGTGAGCTTCCAAAGCGCCATTTTCTGCATCTCCAGCTAAGTCTTTCTCAGCAAATCAGATGCGACGCTCGTGAAGCATCGACATTTCTGTCGATCTCATGGTGTGGGAATTGGTGCCGATCGAGCGGCCATCAATTTTCAAAATTTCTTTGAAAAAGGTCAGCGCTCGATGCCGATTCACGCCGATGTCAAAATTGTTCGCCGCGACCGGATATGATCATGCAGGCCCCTTGCCTTTATTTTAGGGAAGAAGGCGTCTGTAAATCTAGGGGTTATCCACGTTGCTGCCCTGATCCATGCCGGTCGTTTCGGTATTCTATCCGCTTGGGCACTTGCGATCGCAACCTGATGATGAGCGATGCGAACGCAAAATCATGGTGCGCTTACTGCCTAAGGCCGCAGGCACTCGTCGGGAACGACCCGTTGAAGCTTTCGATGAAGGCATTGTCCGTGGGTCTTCCCGGTCGAGAGAACTCGATGCGGACTTTGTGGTGATACGCCCAGAGATCGACCATGTGACCGGTAAATTCGCTGCCGTTGTCGGCAAACAGCCGGTTTGGAGCATTGCGTCGCCGGACCAACCGATTGAGAACATCAACGACATGCTCTCCACGCAATCGCTGGCCGACCTCGATCGCCAGTGCTTCACGCGTATAGACATCGACCACCGTCAATGCCCGGAACGTCTGCCCGTTCATCAGTTGGTCGTGGATGAAGTCGAGTGCCCAGGCTTGATTGGGGCCGGTTGGCAGAACCTTGTCCTCCCGGTGGCTCGCCATCCTGCGACGGCGTGGCCGTTTCGCTTTCAAAGCAAGGCCTTCCTCGCGATAGAGCCGATAGACGAGCTTGCGGCCGGCAGACCAGCCCTCACGCTTCAGCATGATATGAACCCTTCGATAGCCATAGCGGATGCGGGTGCGGACAATCTCATGCATCCGCTGGCGAAGCTCCGTGCGGGGATCCCGTCGCATCGGCATGCGCTGGGTTGAACGATGTTGGCGTGTCAGGGCACAGGCCCGACGCTCGCTGTAGCCGTGACACGCCGTCACATAGGCAACAACCTGTTTCATGAGCGCTGGCCGGGAAACTTTTTTGACAGCACATCCTGCAACGCAGCCTTGTCCAGGCTCAACTCCGCCATCAGCTTCTTCGGCCGCGTGTTCTCCTCAAGCACTTGTTTCAGTTCCCGGACCTGATCGGACTGAAGCCCCCGATATTGCTTCTTCCAACGATAAAATGTCTGTTCCGATATTCCAACCTGACGGATCAGGTCGGCAGCCGGCAAGCCAAGCTCAGCCTGCTTCAAAACGGCGACAATCTGCTCGACCGAAAAACGCTTCTTCTTCATGACAAATTCTCCATTCGCTCAACAGGAAAATCCGCCGAAAACCGAACAGAAAACTGGACCACTTTCACAATGTCACCTCACTTCATCTGAGATCGCCTTATGGATCCGATGATGCGGATACGGGAGTTTAGTAATTATGGAATTTGGTTTAGTCAGGGCTCATATGAGCCCCCACGTGAGCAAGACTGCAACGGCGATTGTGGCTATGCTATTGTCGGATAGTTCACGACAAGAGGTTCCCGTGTCGAGCCGCATAGCCAAAAGCTGGCTGGTCTTCATCAGCATTGAAAATATCGAGCATGATCGCTGTGTCGATCTGTTTGAGCGGTCGGATGGGACATGCGGCTTCGAGGAATTTCGCCGCGATGCAGAGGATTGGGGCACCTGGACCCCAGTAAGCTTTTTTTCTATAAGGATATTGCCGACGCGGAAGTCTTCCCTTGAGGCGGCAATCGTTTCTGTCCCCTGGCTGGTGGATGTTGTCGAACGCTATCCATCGGCAGTGCGGCTTCTTCAGTAACTGGTGTGAACCCCTGGGGCTGGACCACGGGAGGCGGAAAAACTGATACGCTCTGTGGGCCTCAGATGGAGAAGGCTCATGAAATCCAGAGGTCCCTATCGGCGGCACTCGACCCCGTTCAAGCTGCGGCTTTGCCTGGATATTCGAAACGGTGTCATCGGACGGCGTGATGCGCAACATACTTACGGCGTCTCGGCCAACCTCATTTAGTTGTGGCTGACGCAGTTCGATCGCGGCAAACTTGTCGGTACCGGAGCAATACTCCCCATTGGCGCCGTTTGAATCTTCCCCAATTATGCCGACGTAGGCGAGAGGGATAGATGGCCATTTTTCGATGGCCTGCTCCGCGGCTTTGCTGCCGGCGCGAAGGCGGGTGGCGTGATGAGGGCATTTGAGTAAATTTCACGCGGCATTGGCAGTTGGTCGTATGTTGCTTTGAGATCGGGATTGAAGCGCATGGCGACGAGTCGGCATGTATCGAGCTTGCCGCACATTGTCCCGGCCGCCGCGGATATCCGCTGTCTTGACGACCACGCTCGTCAATGCTTCCAGCTGTCGCCAAAACCGTTAGAGGTGCCAATGCGGCAAGCACAAGGCACCTCGTTGATGATCTTACTTCGCGTTCAAAAACTTGTCCGCATTTTCTGCTGTGACGTAGGTCCACGGGACCGGGTAAAGCTTAGCAGTGCCGTCGCCCCACGGCATCTGCGGGTACTCCGCCCAGCAATCCGATAGAGGCTTGTAGGAGTCGCCGATTACCTTCCGGAGAGCGACATCCACCGCGCCTTGTGCTTGAGTGTGTGCGTCCTGGCGGATCGAAAGGATCATTTCGCCGTTTTTCACAGCCCTGATCGCGTCCGTCACGCCATCGATGCCGACAACGGGAATGGTTTTGGGATCAATACCCGCCGCTTTCATCGCGGCAATCGCACCCAATCCCATCTCGTCATTCTGAGCCAGAACCCCCTGGATTTGACCCTTGTGTGAGGTGAGCCAGTTTTGCATCAGAACCATGGCTTCGGAACGAGACCAATTGGCGGTCTTGCGTTCCAATACCTTAATATCGCTGTTTGCATCGAGGGCCTTCTTGTTGCCCTGCGTGCGGAACTCCTGCCCAAGGTTGCCTTCTGGGCCAATGAGAACCACGATATTGCCCTTGCCGCCCATTGCTTTGAAGAGAACCTCAGCTTCATACTGTCCGGCGGCAACGTCGTCAGACCCGACGAACGAGACAAGTTCATCGCTCTTAGCAGGACCGTTGGAACCGACGGTCGGCAGGCCGCGCGTCAATGCCTTGTGGATAACGCCCTTCGCAGCATAGCTGTCGATGGGGATGTAGATGGCGACATCATACTTCTGGGTCACCATCAGATCGAACTGCGATGCCTGCGTTGCTTGATCATAATTGCCGTCGAACACTGTCAACTCAGCAATTCCGTTCGAGAAAGCGGGGTGCTTTTTGATCTCGCTAGCCCAAATCTGAGCGTATTCATTTTTAAGGCCATAGACTGCCGCACCGACCTTAACCGGCTTCGAACCGGCAGCTAATGCTGCTTTGCCGGCAAGAGGCAGAAGTCCCGCGGCCGCCATCATAGTGAGTGTATTTCGCCGAGTGATCATTATTTCCTCCATCTATGTGCAATGACACGGGTGCACATGTCCCGAACTTGGGCTGAGAGGACGATGCCTCCGGCCGCATCTTCAAAGCTGAGTAGAAATTGTTGTCTCGCGCGGCGGCTATCGCGCTCGAGCCCGAACAGTGTCGAGGAAGACGGCGAAGACTATGACTGCGCCCTTGATGATCTGCTTGTTGCCAGAGTCCACGGAAAGCAAGTCAAGGCCGTTGTTTATGACGCCAATCAAGAGTGCGCCGAGGATCGTGCCGACGACGCCACCCCGCCCGCCTGCAAGACTCGTTCCACCGATGACTACTGCGGCAATGGCATCGAGTTCATATCCCAGGCCAGCCTGTAGGGAGGCGGAGGTCGCGCGGGATGTGAAGATGACGCCGGACAGGGCCGCACACACGCCGCTGATCAAGTAAACTGAGAACTTGACAAATCCAATATTGACACCTGCAGTTCGCGCTCCCCGCTCGTTGCCACCTACAGCGTACACGTAGCGCCCAAACCGGGTGTATTTCAGAACCAGAAATGATAGCGCGGAGACAAGCGCGAAAATGTAAACTGAGATTTGGATACCCCAGAGCTGGCCGTTTCCGATGATCATGAAGTCATCAGTAAGGTCGGATATCTGTGAGCCGTGATTGTATATCTGGGTCAGTCCGCGGGCGGCACTGAGCATGCCCAGCGTTACGATAAACGGAGGGATACTTCTCGACGCTGCGATTATCGCCCCATTCGCTGCGCCCGTGGCAGCCCCGACCGCGATGCCGATCAACACCGCGGCCGTCACTCCGAGATTGAGCCCCGAAGCTGTCACAACGCTTGCAGAAACAATGCCTGCCAACGCCAAAACCGATCCAACGGAAAGATCGATACCTGCTGCCAGAATTACAAAAGTCAGACCGACTGCCATTATGCCGTTGATGGACACCTGCGCGAGGATGTTTCCAATGTTATCCCAACTTGCGAAATACGGGCTGGCGAAAGACAAAAATATGCAGAGCGCGATAAAGCCGGCTGCGATTCCAAATCGGGAAGCCAGGTCGATAAAGTGCGCGTGGTTGATCTTGGACATGATTATCGTCCCTCAGGATGCAAGGTGGAGAAGTTGTTCGTGAGTGGCTTCAGAGGCTGAGACTTCGCCAACAATCTTGCCGCGACGAAAAACGAGGATGCGGTCAGCAACTTGGAGGATTTCGTCTAACTCTGACGAAACGACTAAAGCGGTTTTGCCCTGAGCAACGAAGTTTCTCAAAAAGGCATAAATCGCCTGCTTGGCCCCTTCATCGATCCCTCGCGTCGGTTCATCGCAAAGCAAGATGCGCGGGTCGGTTACAAGGCACCGGGAGAGTACGACTTTTTGCTGATTGCCACCGGAGAGGTTTTGGACGTCGTCTTCCGCCGATCCCATACGAAGGGAAAAGGCTTGGGCCATCTCGGCCACGACTTTCTTTTCCCGGCGACGTTTTACGAAGCCGAATATCGAATAATCGGGTAACGCGGAAAGAGATATGTTCTCCCTGATGGGCCTGCAGAGGATTAGACCGGTTTCTTTCCGATCCTCTGTCGCCAACGCCATCCGTTTGGTAATCGCGTCGCGCGGGGAGGTAACCGCCACCCGCTTTCCATCGATCTGAAGCTCGCCATCATCATGCTTCGTAATGCCGAATAAGGAGTCCAGAAACTCGCTACGACCCGCTCCCATGAGACCAAAGATACCGAGAATCTCTCGCTCCTTGAGCTGGAAGCTGATGTTCTGGAACTGGTCCCCCCTGGTGTAGTCCTTTACCTCGAGGATGGTCGAGCCCGGCTCCCGATGATCGGCAGAGAGCGGTTTCACGACGCGCCCTACTATGAGGCGCACCAGCTCCTCCCGGTCTATGTCGGCCAGCTTTCCTGTTTGAACGAACGCGCCATCCCGAAAAACGGTGTAGTCCTCAGCAATTCGGAACAGCTCGCTCAACCTATGTGAGACATAGATGATACCCACACCTTGCTGCGTCAGCGACCGAATTGCCTCAAAAAGGATGTCTGTCTCGCCTTCTCCAATTGCGGAGGTCGGCTCGTCCATGATGAGGACTTTGCTGTTTTGGCTAATTGCCTTGGCAATCTCAACCAGCTGAATTTTTGCGATCGATAGGTCGCCTACGCGAGTCTTGGCGTTGATCGGGAACTTCAGGCGATCTAGGAGATCCTGCGCGGTTTTGAAGAGAGCGGGATAGTCAACGATGCCGAACCTGGTCGGCTCGCGACCAAGATAAATGTTCTCAGCAACAGTTGCTTCGACAACCGGGCTTAATTCCTGCGTAATGATTGCTATTCCGGCGCCCAGCGCGTCGCGCGGAGACGTGAAGTGAACGGGAATGCCGTTAAATTCTACCTCACCTTCGTCGGGTCTTGTCAGGCCCATGAGGATACTCAAAAAGGTCGACTTCCCAGCACCGTTTCCTCCGCACAGGGCGTGTACCGACCCTGGACGAAGGTCAAGCCGGCCATCGGTAAGGGCAGCAATAAGACCGTAGGTTTTCTTAACCCTTCTCGCGGACAGCAAGTTCTGGGTCTCGCCTCGTTCACCGAGATACGAATTGGCATCGATAAAGGTCGACAAATGACTTCCTCCTCCGAAATCTCAGTCCTCGCTTTGGCGACTTAATAGCTCACAAAGCGCCACAACGCAATAATTTGTTGGGTAAATGTGCAAATATAGATTTGCGACGCACAGGGCGTGGACGCTTAATCGGCCGCTGGTTCGAATTTTCAAGTGAGATCTATCTCTTAGGCTGTTCACATGCAACAATCGCGAACATAACGACGGAAAACAAGGCATTTGCATAAAAATATTTAGTTGCATTACCATGCAAATATACCTTATGAGTGGCCACAATGATTGGCAAAACGGAGGTAAAAACCATGAGACGCTTAGGCATCCACTCATTTGTATGGACAGGCGGCGAAACTCAAGAAGGTCTTGAGATGGCACTTAGGAAGACGGCCGAACATGGGTATCGGACCATCGAGTTCGCTTATCTGCGACCCGAGAAGTTCAATCTCGATCAGCTCGCCAAATTGGCGCAGTCTCTGGATGTTGAAATCGGCGTCACGATGGGCCTGAACTTCAGCACAGACGTTTCGAGCGAGAACGCGGAAGAGGTTTCTGCCGGCAAGGCCGTATTGGCGGACGCGGTGAGGGCAGTGCGTGATATCGGCGGAAATAAGCTGGGCGGAATCCTTTACTCCGCGCATACCAAATACAATCGCCAGCCAACAAAGCGTGGTTGGGACAACAGTGTCGCAGCAATCGCTGCAACTGCGGACGTCGCTAAAGATTCCGGCGTTGATCTCGTGTTGGAACTTGTAAACCGCTTCGAGACCAATCTGCTGAACACTACCGCCCAGGGACTTCGGTTCATCGAAGAAACCGGCTCTGATCACGTACGCCTGCACTTGGATACCTTTCACATGAATATGGAAGAGGCCAATCCGGCTGCAGCGATCCGTCTTGCGGGCGATAAGATCGGCTATTTCCACATCGGGGAAAGCAATCGCGGTTATCTCGGCGACGGCACGATAAACTTTGATTTGATTTTCGATGCTTTGCTCGACGTCGATTACCAGCGCGACATCGTATTCGAAAGTTTCTCGACAGCGGTGGTCGATGAAGGGTTGTCGCTTGCCTGCGCGATTTGGCGGGACACTTGGACGGATAACGATCCGTTGGCAGCGCACGCAAAACGTTTCATCGAGCTGAAAATGGATGAAGCGAATCGCCGCCGCGCCACGAACACCCGGTCCTCATAATCCTTTAGACGATCTGTCCTGAGAGTGTAAAATCGGGACAGATCAACATCTTATGGACCGAAAAAGTGAACGATATCATCTCACCAGGAAGCTCGCCTCGCCGTATCAGGCAAAACAACGTCGCCGCGGCGCTTCGAAGCCTATACACGTTCGGAAAGATGAGCAGGGCTGATCTTGCCAGAAGCCTTGGATTGAATCGGTCTTCTTCTGGACAGATCGTCGGTGAATTGACCGAAAGCGGTTTCGTTCATGAGGTAGAGGAATCAACTGAACGGCGTGGCGAACAATCGAGGGCGGGACGTCCCGGAATCCTCCTCGAACTGGTTCCTGATGCGGCATTTTTCATCGGGATCGAGATAGGCGTCGAACACATCACCACTGTTATGATCAACCTATCTGGAAAAGTTCAATCTTTCCGGACTCAGGCCTTTGATGCTCAGGTCAAAAGCGTTGAGGAAGCCGTAAGTCACGCCGTTGGCCTCAGTCTGGAAGGTATGGACGACTCCGTGCTGAAGCGTTGTCGCGGAGTCGGCCTCTCTGCGCCCGCCCACGTTGACGCACATGGTTTCGTTAGCCTGGCCCCGATTATCGGATGGCGTAACGTGCCGTTGGCGCAAATTGCCAAAGCGGCGCTTCCATTCGACGCGCCGATCATCATTGAGAACGACGCGAACGCTTTCGCAATTGGTGACAGCTACAAACATGGCTCGTCCGGAGTTACCTTGTTTCTGCTGATAGAGACCGGCGTTGGCGGTGGAGTTTTGATCGATGGGAAGCTGTTTCGCGGGAGCCACGGACTGGCAGGCGAGATCGGTCATACCTTGGTTCCCGGCAGCGGCGGACAAAAATTCGAACAGTTGATAGGACGAGAAGCACTTGTGTCGCTTTACCGAGCGGCGACGGAGCGTAAAGACGCCGATCTCGAAGATTTCCTGAGCGACGTAAGAGATCGAGTGCCTTCCGCTGTCACGATCGCAGAAGACTGGTCGCGCCATCTAGCCTACGCGCTCGTGCAGGCGTGCCGCTTGCTCGACCCCGAGAGGATTGTCCTGGGGGGGGCTGTCGCATCACTCTATCCGATGGTCTCCGCGCGGGTCGCGGTTTATATGGCCGAAGGGCAAGAGATTGCGTTCCCAGCTCCGAAGATTGTGGTCGATGAAGAAGCTGAGTTTGGCTCCGCATTCGGCGCGGCCTGCCTCCTTCATCAAAAGTTTATGTCGCCTGGAAGCGAGGCTTTCAGCAGTGAAGATTTAACCCAGATAGGAACAGCCGACGGCGAACACCCTCCCTCGGCATGACGGAAGTTGAACGGAATGGAAACCAATCCCCTCGCACCCGATAACCATGGGCCGACCGTCTGCATCGGTGAAATTTTGGTCGAGATAGTCGCAACAGATGTTGGAACCGGATTTTTGGACGCCCAGCCTCTAGTTGGTCCCTATCCCAGCGGAGCACCGGCAATCTTCATCGCCCAGTGTGGGCGAATTGGTGGCAGCGCGGCGATGATCGGCGCGGTAGGAAACGACGATTTTGGCCGTGTAAATCTTGACCGCCTTCTAAGGGATGACGTTGATATATCGGCGATATCCATAGATCCCGAATACCCAACCGGCAGTGCCTTTGTGCGCTATCGCCCAGATGGCTCACGAGACTTCGTTTTCAACATCGCAAAGTCAGCGGCAGCCCGGTTCAGTTGGACTGATGCAGTCGAAAAATTGATAGAGCGCAGCGGCCACTTGCACATCATGGGTTCAGCACTCTCAATGCCAAGTGCTGTTGAAGTTATTGATCGGGCAGTTGCCATCATCAAATTGCGCGGTGGTACCATCTCGGTCGATCCAAATATCCGGAAAGAATTGAAGCTCGACGGGGCGACCGAACGTCGGTTCGCGAACCTCATTTCGATGGCAGACTTACTCCTGCCTTCCGGCGAAGAGTTGGAACGTGCAGCTGGCGTGGAGGGCGAAGAGGCCGCAATTCGGCGACTTTTTGAACTTGGCGTGAAGGAGATCGTCCTAAAACGTGGTGCTGACGGAGCATCCTACTTCAGCCATGAGCGTGAACGGATCGATGTCCCAGCGTTCGACGTCCGAGAAGTTGATCCGACTGGAGCTGGTGACTGCTTCGGCGGGGCCTACCTAGCGTGCCGCCGCCTTGGAATGCCTCCAGAGCAAGCTTTGACATATGGCGCGGCGGCAGGCGCACGAAATGTGACTATGCGCGGTCCGATGGAAGGTGCCGGTTCGCGCGAGGAACTCGAGTTATTCATCTCTTCGATCGGGAGGCGTGGCTGATGCAGATCAATTTGCGCGAGTTGGGCTCGCTGAGGCGCAATGGAACGCCGATGGGTATTACATCCGTGTGTTCTGCGCACCCGGTGGTCCTCCGAGCGGCACTTAGATACGGAAAGGCGACGTCAACCACAGTTCTCATCGAAGCCACTTGCAATCAGGTCAATCACCAAGGTGGCTATACCGGGATGAAGCCCGCGGACTTCGCCGCAATGGTTTACCGATTGGCAGACGAAGAGAATTGTCCTCATGAGCAAGTCGCTTTGGGCGGAGATCATCTCGGCCCTAATCCTTGGCGTCATATGTCGCCGGAAGCAGCGATGGCGGAAGCCGAGACCATGGTCGCGGCCTACGTTGAAGCGGGGTTCCGAAAAATACATCTTGATGCATCGATGGGCTGCTTGAATGAGCCAGCCGCGCTCGATGACACCACAACGGCTCACCGTGCCGCACGTCTCGCGGCTGCTGCCGAAGCGGCCGTGCGAAAGGTGGGTGGACAACTGCCGGTATATGTCATCGGTACAGAAGTTCCGCCTCCTGGGGGAGCGGACCATGTCTTGACGACTATAGAGCCTACCGGTGCTGATGCAGCCCGACAAACCATCGATATTCACCGCAAGGTCTTTGCAGAAGCTGGACTGTCCGATGCTTTTTCGCGGGCAATCGGCTTAGTGGTTCAACCCGGCGTGGAGTTTGGCAACAGCAACATAATATTCTACGACTCGAGCAAAGCCGGATTACTTTCTCAGATTTTGATCAGTGAACCGCAGTTTGTATTCGAGGCTCATTCCACCGATTATCAGGGCACTGCGGTACTCAACCAATTGGTCAATGACGGCTTCCCAATTCTCAAGGTCGGACCGGAGCTAACGTTTGTACTTCGCGAAGCGCTTTACGCTCTAGACGCGATCGCGTCAGATTTCTCGGTGGCCTACGGCGACAGACCCCTGTTTGCCGCCATGGAAGCTCTTATGTCGGATCAACCGGCGAATTGGAACCGGCACTATCACGGCAATAATGACGAACTACGTGTGCTTCGGCATTATTCCCTGTCCGATCGCATCCGGTATTACTGGTCCACGCCCGAGGCACAGACTGCGGTGGAGCGGCTTTTTGCCGTGCTCAGAGGACAGCGTCTGCCGCTTCCCCTGTTTTGGCAGCATCTGCCTTCTGCAGGACAGTTCGCTGACATACCCCTCGACCCGGAAGCCGTTCTGATTTGGCGGGTCACCAAAACCCTATCGGCCTACCAGAATGCCTGCGGATTGCAGCAATGGTCACCAACTGTTTAGCTTCAAACGAATACCCAAGAGGAGGAAGACATGAACGAACTTCAAGGTAAAGTAGCTGCTGTCACGGGCGCGGCATCGGGCATTGGTCTGGCTTCAGCGGAGGCTATGGTCGCTGCGGGTGCCACGGTAGTTTTCGTTGATCGCGATGTGAGCGCGTTGCAGGCGGTTTGTGAGCGTATCGGAGATCGTGCCCTTCCCTTGGTAATAGACCTTTTGAACCCGGAACAATGTGCGACCCTGTTGGACGGGGTGCTGACCAAAGCGGGCCAATTGGACATTCTCCACGCCAACGCAGGAACATACATCGGCGGCGATCTTGCGGAGGCAAACCTCGATGCGATTGACCGGATGCTGAGCCTCAACGTCAACGTGGTGATGAAAAACGTCCGGTCCGTTATACCCCACATGATCGAACGCGGCGCCGGCGATATCATAATCACCAGTTCCGTTGCTGGCCACACTGCTGTGCCGTGGGAGCCCGTATACTCCGCGTCAAAGTGGGCGATGACCTCGTTCGTTCAAACGATGCGTCGCCAGTTGTTGAAGAATGGCATCCGGGTGGGCTCGGTATCCCCTGGACCAGTCATCAGTGCATTGCTCGCTGACTGGCCGGAAGAAAATCTACGCAAAGCGAAAGAGTCTGGCGGACTGATCGAACCTAAAGAGGTCGCAGAAGCGGTCATTTTCATGCTCACCCGCCCCCGCACAGTGACGATCCGGGACGTGGTTATTCTGCCCAGCGCATTCGATATCTGAGGATCGGTAGATGACATATCAGGAGCGATTTCGTCTCGATGGCGAGCAGGCAGTGGTGACAGGCGGCGGTCGAGCAATCGGACTGTGTTGTGTAGAAGCATTGGCTGAGGCTGGTGCAAAGGTCGCGATAATCGAACGCAACGAAAGCGACGCTGCCGAAGCGCTCACGCTGCGCCAGAAAGGATACGACATTGACCTTTTCATCGGAGATGTCGCGAACTCAAGCCGCATCGATGAGATTGCCAATCAACTGGCCGCGGAGGGGCGGTCAGCTACGATCCTCGTCAACAACGCGGGAATCGGGCAAAGCGGAATACCTTCCGAACGTGTCACCGACGCAGACTGGTTGAGAATGATGGATGTCAACGTTAATGGCGTCTTTTGGTGCTCTCGTTCATTCGGTCGACACATGATAGAGATGGGTCGAGGCACTATTGTCAACCTGGGCTCAATGTCCGGAAATATCTGTAATCGACCTCAACCTCAAACCCCGTACAATGTGTCCAAGGCAGCTGTCCATCATATGACCAGGTCGATGGCAGCGGAATGGGCATCTCACGGGATCAGGGTGAACTCCGTTGCTCCAACTTACATAGAGACGCCGATGGTTGTTGCCGTGGAGGCAAACCGTGATCGTATTCCGGTTTGGCTCGCCGATACGCCAATGGGCCGAATGGGAACCCCGGAAGAGGTCGCGAACGTCGTGCTCTTTCTGGCTTCACGCGCATCAAGTCTTATGACGGGTGCGATAGTAAACGCGGATGGCGGCTTCACGTGCTGGTAAGCCGCTAGCTTAAAAAGCGACACTGTCTGTTCGAAATCGATGCAACCGGTTGTTTGCAGGGCGCATTCGGCTGCGTCGCCGTATTGAATTAAGTATCTGTTTTTTAACAATATTTTTTCCAATATTCACGTTGCTCGCATTGCAATTATCAATTTGTTGTGACAGCATACGAATTATACAAGCGAGGCAGCATGCTGTGTTACCGCTAAGACGCGATCAAGAGGGAGGGTCTCTTCGCTCTTAGGGAGATGGGGGAGGCAGATGAACAACGATACGAATTCACAACGTGTGGAAGCAGCGGCATCACCGCTGCTTCTGTCGGCATCCGATGTCGCCAAGACCTTCAATAAAGTTCCTGCGCTGACTGATGGTCGAATTCAGTTGCGCTCTGGAACCGTCAATGCGCTGTGCGGCGGAAACGGTGCGGGAAAGTCAACCTTCCTCGGAATATTGATGGGCCTGTTGCAGCGCGATAGCGGCACGATCTCAATTAAAGGAAAAACAGTTAGTTTCTCAACGCCGTCTGCGGCGCTCGATGGGGGAATCGCGATTATTACCCAGGAACTCAGTCCCTTCCTAGATATGACCGTGGCCGAAAATCTCTATCTTGGGCGCGAGCAGCGTCGCGGCCGCTTTTTTGTCGATGATCGCCAAATGGAGCTGGACGCGGAAGAAATCCTCGGTCGTTTGAAGTTTCCGATCTCGCCCTGGGCGCGGCTTCGGGACCTCTCTCTCGCACAAGCGCAGCTCGTCGAGATTACAAAGGCAATAAGTCGCCGAAGTGAAATTTTGATCATGGATGAGCCGACGTCGGCCATTGGTGAGCGCGAAACCGTTATGCTTTTTGATGCAATCAGGACGCTGACCTCGCAGGGCGTGGGCATCATCTACGTTTCCCATCGGTTGACCGAAATTTTCGAGATTGCAGACGACTACACTGTATTTCGTGACGGCCGCTTCGTGGAAGCAGGCGCGATAACCAATACGGATCGGCAGGGTCTAATTCGGTCCATCGTCGGCCGTGACTTGCTTGAGCACCGCCGCGAAAGCAAGACCTTTGAAAATGCAAAGCCTTTGCTGGAAGCACGTGGGTTTTCGTCGGGAACCAAGTTTGAAGGGATCGACGTCACGTTGCATGCGGGTGAGATCGTGGGTCTCTATGGCCTGCTGGGTTCGGGCCGCAGCGAATTCGTTAACGCGCTATACGGGATTGAACCCAGGGACACCGGGGAAGTTCTCATCGATGGATCGCCGGTTTCTCTGAAAACACCTGCCGATTCCATTGCGGCTGGTATATCTCTTGTGACGGAGGATCGAAAGCAAACGGGTCTTTCACTATCCGCCTCTGTCGCTCACAACATAACGATAGCGAACCTTTCAAGGTATTCATCGGTCGGGTTCATGAATTCCGCCGCTGAAGGTCGTAGTGTTAGAGAGCGTATCAAACGGTTTTCGATCAAGACCACGTCTCCAGACCTCGAAGTTCAAAAATTAAGCGGCGGAAATCAACAGAAGGTCGTGTTTTCCCGCTGCGTGGATACCAATCCGCGCGTCATCATTTGCGACGAGCCGACCCGAGGGGTCGATGAAGGGGCCAAGAGGGAGATTTACGCTTTCCTGGCGGAGTTCGTTGCAGCCGGAAATGCGGTTCTTATGGTCTCTTCGGAGATACCCGAAATCCTGGGCAACGCGGACAGAATCGTTGTGTTTCGTCGCGGCAAGATCGCCGGAACAGTGTCAGGCCCAAACGCTGATCAGGAAGCTCTGATCCATCTGGCCTCTTAGCCGCGCCCAAAGTCTGTGGAGATTTTTGCTATGAATGCTCTGTCCTCGAAAGTTGGCGAGACCTCGATGGCGAGCACCATTGCTCGTTACGGTATCGTCATCTCGTTTGTCCTTTTATTTGTCGTGCTTTCCGTTGCTTCACCAAATTTTCTGTCGACCAACAACCTTATCAATGTTCTCCGGCAGGTATCGATCAACGGTGTTCTTGCAGTTGGAATGACCTTCGTCATTCTGACAGCCGGGATTGACCTGTCGATCGGTTCAATCCTCGCACTTGCGGGCGCTGCAAGTGCCAGTTTGGTTACAGGTCCAGACGCTTTCAACCCCGCCGTCGCCTTTGTCGTTGGCCTACTCGCAGGGTCGATCTGTGGCGCAATTAATGGCTTTTTCATTGCCTATTTCAGGGTCCCCGCGTTTGTCACCACGCTCGGCATGCTGAGCGTCGCACGTGGCGCAACCCTTCTCTATTCCGGCGGGCGTCCAATCCCCAATCTTAGTGCTGGTTTTCGTTGGCTAGGCCAAGGCTCAGTTGTCGGTATCCCCGTGCCCGTCATTATCTTTGCGATCGTTTTCGCCGTAGCGGCGGTTGTGCTCCGATACACCGTTTACGGTCGACGCATCTATGCGGTTGGTGGCAATCCCCGCAGCGCAAAGACCAGCGGCATCGACGTCAGCGCAACCATTTTCTCCGTCTATGTGATCATGGGGGCTTTGGCGGGGGTCGCAGGCGTCATGTTGACGGCTCGCACGACTTCCGCGTTGCCTCAGGCTGGCCTTGGCTACGAGCTTGATGCAATCGCGGCGGTTGTCATCGGTGGCACCAGCCTCACCGGGGGCGTCGGCCGGATTGGATACACGTTGGTGGGTGTCCTCATTATTGGCATGATCAGCAATGGCCTCGATCTGATGGGAGTCTCTTCCTACTACCAGCAAATCATCAAGGGCTCGATCATCGTACTTGCAGTTCTTATCGATCGGTCGCGTTCAAGGGCTGACTGAAAATTCAGCGATGGCACGACGCCGTCGTCTAGTGGAGGAAAGTGCATGAAACTAACCAGACGAGTGCTTATGGCAGCTGCTGCCAGCGTTACAATGATCGCATCGCTAGCCTTCGGGGTACCTGCAAACGCGAAACCCCTAAAGATCGCGGCAATCGTTCAAAGCCTGAACACGGAATATAACGTGTTATGGGCTGACGCGGCAAAGGCTCACCCAGCCCTGGCGGATGGCACAGCTACCTTGACCATCCTCGATGGCCGCCAAGATGTTCTCACGCAGTCCAATCTTTTCGATACCGCGATCACCGAAAAGTATGACGCGATCATCTTTATTCCGGTTGATATTGATGCCGGCAACGATCCCATTCAACGTGCGAAGCAAGCGGGCATCCCTGTCTTTGGCTCCAACACCGTTGTATCGCAGGTCGAACTCTATGACTCTTATATAAATTCCAACGATGTCGAAGCGGGAGAACTTCTTGCCAAAGCTGTGATCGACAAAACAGGAAAAGACGCCAAACTGGTCCTGCTTGAAGGTATGCTCGGCCAGTCGGCCCAGGTTCAAAGACTGCAAGGTATTCAGAATGTTCTGAAAGCAAATCCGGGGGTGACGCTGCTGGCACAGAACACAGCCAATTGGTCGCGAGCCGAGGCCATCACGTTAATGGAGAACTTTCTCACGTCGCATGGAGACGATATTCAGGGCGTCTTGGCCGAGAATGATGAAATGGCCGTCGGTGCAGTCGAAGGAATTCGCTCTCATGGACTTGACCCGAAGAAAATCCCTGTCGCAGGCGTTGACGGCATCAAGGACGCGTTGGACGCCGTAAAGCGTGGCGACCAAGCCATGTCAATTCTGCAGGATGCGAAAGGTCAGGCCCAAGGGGCCATTGATCTTGCGCTTAATAAGCTGGTTGGCCAAGGCTACAAGCCCCGCGCAGCGGTTTGGGACGCAAACGGCGGCACGCTTGCCTGGAATGGCGGCAAAGAACAACATTATTATGTTCCATGGCTCGCGGTCACGTCCGAAAACGTCGACAAGGTGCTTTCTGATAAGTGAAGGCTCTATTTTGAAGGGCATCGCGCATGCCCTCTCACGGTCATTCAGGGACAGCAGTTTTCCACGCGCCGCCGCTTGTGATCGACAGCGGCGGCCGGCATTACCTTGTGGGAAACGGTTTTGGTTATCGCTTAAGCGGCGTCCCGGAGCCGCCGCGTCGCATAGCCGCGAATACGTCGTTCTGTTCCCTTGCGGGAAGCGCCTATCAGAGCCAGAAACCGCGTACGTTAGACAACTGCTGCGACACGGGGTTATCGGAGAGGGGTGTAGCCAGTAGATGATTATCGCCCATCGGATATTCAAGTGCTCATCCACGCGGCGCTTGCGACCGCTGGAGCGAACTCAAATTGGATAAAACTTGGATGCAAGGTCAAGTCCAGTACAAGACCGACCTACGCACGAATCGCTGTTCGATCAGTTGCGAATAATGCTCTCGACTGTTTCGAGTAACGCCTTCCGGTCGTCCGGCGTCCGGGTGACCGTCGCGCGCGCGAGGTAGCCTTCATAAAGAACACACAAGATTCGCGCGGTGTGGGCTGACCGGTCCGAGAAGCGCGAACAAATGGCCTCAATTTCCGTTCTCAGCTTTTCCTTGTGCTCCCGCGCTAGCGTCGCAAGGCTCGGAACGTCGCTGTATTCCGCCAGCATCATGATGAAGGCGCAACCGCGAAAGCCATGACGCTGTACCCGATCCGCCAGATCGCTGAATATGGCCGAGATCTGGTCGCGGGGAGCATCATGAAGCGCGACAACCTTGAAGAAGTTTCGCATCGCTGCTTCGTGCCTTGCTCTGACGTAAGCTTCGATCAGGCTCTCCTTCGAGCGGAAGTTTCTGTAAAAGCTGTCCTTCGATACGCCGCTTTCCTCAATCAGACGATTGATGCCGACCGCGTGTATGCCGTGTTGATAAAATAGCCGATCAGCTGTCTCGATGATTGTTTCCCGCAGGCTCTTTTCCATATCGATTCCTGAATGTTTTATCGCCGTTTCCACGACTGGCCTCCGCTTCAGTTTCCTACCACCCGCCCATCTGCCCTTCAACGGCACGGAAGGTCGCCCTGGATATCCACACTCTTCCCCTGCCGCACAACTGACAGCACTTCTGGCGACGAGTGTACGATAGTTTATTAATTCTATTTCATCTATCGAGTTAGTAGATTATCTCTGGAATCTTGTCGCTCGCACATCTAAAAACAGACAATTCTGTACGGCACTCGCGTTTCGTAGCTACGCGAAATCTTATTTTGTAACAATGGTTTGAACGATTGCAAGCCATCCGAATTTGAAGGCACCGGCGGGCCGCATGGTGTTCACGGTGTCGAGAAACTTTAGCGAGAAGGATTTGTAATGCAGTCAACCCGTCGTACTTTCGTCAAGCTGTTGTCAAGCGGGGTCTTTCTGCCGGTTGCCACCGCCGTCGGCCTTTCGCGCGCATCGAACGCGTTTGCGGCCGATCAAAAGGTACTCTCAATAGCTCAGGGCAACGACATTCTGTCGCTTGATCCGGCCGATCATGGCAACAACAGCACGGAATCGGCGCTCGTCAATATTTACGATTATTTGGTGACGAAGGATTTTTCCGGCGAAACGCTGGTGTTCACCCCGAACCTTGCGAAGTCGTGGTCGACCAACGACCAGGTGCGCTGGCTTTTCAAGCTGCGTGAAGACGTTCGCTGGCACGACGGGCGCAAGTTCACCGCCAACGATGTTAAGTTCACCGTCGAGCGGACGCAGGGCGACCCGAAGCTGAAAAGCACGAGCAAGTTCTCTTCCGTGAAAGGCGTAAAGGTTGTCGACGACCACACCCTGGAAATCGAGACGAAGTATCCAAACCCGCTGCTGCTCCACGCTTTTGTCGGCAATGGCGCCGGCATTCTGCCGCAGCAGGCTTTCGAGGCGGCAGGCGACAAGGAAACGTTTTTCCGCAATCCGATCGGCACCGGTCCCTACAGGTTCAAGGAATGGCGCAAGGCCGACCGGCTGGTTCTGGAGAAGAATACCGACTGGTGGGGCGGCCAGCCGAAATGGGATTCGGTGGTCATCCGCGCCATTCCGGAAACGGCGACACGCGTGTCTGAGTTCATCACCGGCGGCGTTGACATCGCGGTGAATATTCCGCCGGAGGATATCGAGCGCATCAAGGCCAATCAGGGTACTCGCATTATCTCCTTCGATATTGCCCGTAATCTGGCACTGCATGTCCGCACCGGAGAAAAATGGGTCACCCACGATCCGCGTGTGCGCGAGGCGATTGACCTTGCCATTGACCGCGAAACGATCGCCCGCCAGGTGGTCAACGGTTACGGTTCGCCCACGCGCGGTTTCTTCCCAAAGAAAATTCCAGGGTCGAATCCGCAGTTGAGCGCCAACCTCCCCTATGATCCGGAGAAAGCCCGCGCGCTGTTGCGCGTGGCCGGCAAGGAAGGTGCAACGATCAAGCTCAGCACGCCAAGCGGTCGTTATGTCAAGGATCGGGAGATTTCCGAGGCCATTGTCGGCTATCTGGAAGATGCCGGTTTCAGCCCGCAGCTCGAAGTTCTCGACTGGACCATTTATAACAGCCGCCTGACCGCAGACGGCTTTGGCGAGCTTTATCTTTGGGGGATGGGATCCTACACCGACGGCTCCTCGCTGTTCCAGGACGACTTCAAGCGTCACTACGAATGGGCGGACCCCGAATTCGATAGTCTGCGCGAAAAAGTCCGCAATGCTGGCAGCGAGGACGAGCGGCTTACGATCCTGCGCCGGGCGCAGGAAATCGTCGCCGACCAGCGCGTCCGCATCGGCCTGATCTATCCGCAATCGATCTACGGCGTGAACGACCGCGTGAAATTCGACGGCCGCTTCGACGAAATGATCTTTGCCGAGGACGTGGTTCCGGCATGAACCCGCGTTATCTGCTGCGTTCGCTGCTTCAGATCGTTCCGGTCCTCTACATCGTGTCGCTGATCGTCTTCATCCTCGTCTATCTGACAGGTGATCCTTCGGCGCTGCTGGTGCCAGAGGATGCAACCGAAGCAGACCGGCTGGCGCTGGTGGCTGCGTGGGGTCTCGATCAGCCTTGGTACGTGCAATACCTGGTCTACATGCGGAATATATTGAGCGGCGATTTCGGTGTCTCCTACCGTTATGGAACGGAGGCGCTGCCCATCGTACTCGAGCGCATTCCCGCAACACTGCTCCTGACCGCCGGCGCACTGGGTGTGGCCATCGCCATTGCCGTGCCCAGCGGTATCATCGCGGCCCTAAAGCATAACACCGCTTCAGACGTCATCGTCTCCGGCATTTCGGTTCTCGGAAAAGCCATGCCGACGTTCTGGGTCGGCATCATGTTGGTGCTGATCTTCGGCGTCTGGCTGCGCGTTCTTCCTGTTTCAGGCGGCGGCAGCCTCGCGCATCTCATCTTGCCCGCGGTAACACTTGGAATAGGCTTCGCGGCCGATCTCACCAAACTCATCCGCGCCAGCATGCTGGAGGTTCTCGGCCGCGATTACGTCCGTACGGCGCGTGCCAAGGGCATTCCCGACCGGGTGATCATATTCAACCATGTCCTGCGCAACGCTCTCATTCCAGCGCTGACCATGACCTCGCTGCACGTAATCGCTCTTCTGGGCGGAGCGCTCGTCACTGAAACGGTGTTCGCCTGGCCGGGACTCGGGCTGCTGGTGGTCAACGCGATCTACACGAAGGACATGGCGGTCATCCAGATCGCGGTGTTCGTCATCACGCTGATGACGCTTCTCATCAACTTCGCGACCGATCTGCTCTACCGGGCGATCGATCCGCGTATCAAGCTATAAGTGTGAACTGATGGCGCTCCAAGACACCGTCGGCTTTGAGACCGCCCGAGAGAGGGTCGGCGGCGCGCTGCGCGCGCTTCTGACCAGCCGTAACGGGTGTGTGGGCGTCCTGATCCTCGGGATCATCGTCCTCGTCGCGCTTTTTGCCGATTATCTACCGCTGCCCAGCCCGCGCCAGCGCAATCTCAACCTGAAATTCGTACCGCCGATCTGGGCGGAAGGGGGACTGTCCGGTTATTGGCTCGGCACGGACGGCCAGGGGCGGGACGTTCTCGCACGCGTTGTCTACGGCGCGAGAACGTCGCTCATCGTCGGCCTTGCGGCAGTGGCGTTCTCCGGGGCCATCGGCCTGGTGCTGGGGCTTATCGCTGGCTATCGCGGTGGGCTGCTCGACGCCATGCTGATGCGAGTGATCGACGCGATGTTGGCGATACCCACCATGCTGTTCATGCTGGTGGTGGCGCTGGTGGCGGGTAGCGGCATGTTGCCGCTCGTCAGCGTCATCGCCGTCACCAACTGGGTGGTCTATGCACGGCTCGTGCGGGCGGAAGTGCTTCACATCAAGGAAATGGAATTCGTCAGCGCCGCCCGGATCAGCGGGGTCAGCCAGGCACGGATCATTTTGCGGCATATTCTCCCCAACACGATCTCGGCCTTCGTGGTGGTCGCCACGCTTAACATCGGTTCGGTGATCCTTGCCGAATCCTCCCTCAGCTTCCTCGGCTTCGGCATCCAGCCGCCCGAAGTCTCCTGGGGGCAGATGCTCAGCGACGGGCGGCAATCGCTGGCGACAAGCTGGTGGGTGGCAACGTTCCCCGGCGTGGCGCTGACTCTGACGGTGTTCAGCATCATCCTGATCGGCGATTGGCTGCGAGACTATCTGGACCCGAGGATGCCATGACCGGACCTGTTTTCCCCGTTCCCATCCTACGTTATCGCAATGCCGGAATAAGCCTTGCGACACGCCAGGGCGAGCGCAGCCTCGTTCGCAGCGTTGACCTCGACGTGTTTCCGAACGAGATCGTCGCGCTGGTCGGTGAATCCGGCAGCGGCAAGACTCTGACCGCACTCAGCGCGCTCGGCCTTCTGCCCAAGGGGGCATCCTTTCGCGCCGACATCGCCACGGTGAATGGTAAGGACATAACACGGCTCAGCAATCGCGCTTGGCGGGATCTGCGGGGCTCGGATGTAGGCATCGTCTTTCAGGAGCCGCTTTGCTCGCTCAATCCGGTTCTGACCATCGGCGACCAGATCGGCGAAGTGCTGCTTTACAAGAAGGGCCTCATCCGCAAGGCGCGGGAGGACCGGGCGGCGGAATTGCTTGATCTCATGGGAATTCCGGCGCCGCGCCGGGTGCTTGGCGAATATCCGCACCAGCTTTCCGGCGGAATGCGCCAGCGGGTGATGCTGGCCATCGCCATGGCGGGCGAGCCGCGCCTGCTGATTGCCGACGAGCCGACCACCGCGCTGGATAACGCCATCCAGAACCAGGTACTGGAACTGCTGGTGGAAACCGCAGTTCGCGCGCATGTTGGTCTGTTGTTCATTACCCACGATCTTTCCGTCGTCGCGCAGATCGCCGACCGGGTCGCGGTGATGAAGGATGGCGCGCTGGTGGAAAGCGCGCCTGTGGGCACGGTGTTTTCCCACCCGCAACATGCCTATACGCGCCGGCTCGTTTCGCTGGCGCCGCGCATTCCCGCCGTCGTCCGGCAGGGGCCACCGGCCGGCCATGCGGAGCCGGCAGGGCGAGGAGCGAAAGCTGACGTGCCGCTTCTCGAAGTGCGAGACGTGGTCAAGCGCTATGCAACGCAGCGCGGGTTGTTTTCCCGCCCCAGCGGTCCGCTTGCGCTCGACACAGTTTCCGCCAGCATCTGGCCGGGCAAGACGCTGGGGCTGGTGGGGCAATCCGGGAGCGGCAAATCATCGCTCGCCCGCGTTATCACCGCTCTGGCCGCTCCGGATTCGGGCAGCGTTCTGTTCGAGGGCATCGACATATTCTCGGAGGCCGGGAAGGAAGCGACCCGGCGCGGACGAGATATTCAGATGATATTTCAGGATCCGTTCTCGTCGCTCAACCCGCACATGAAGATCGCCGGCATCGTAACCGAGCCAATGGGCGCACACGGGTTGCTAGCGGGGAAAAGGGTTGAGGATGCGGCTGTCGAGCTTCTGGAAACGGTCGGTTTGCCCGCGGATTTTGCGCGCCGCTACCCGCATGAACTGTCGGGTGGCCAACGGCAGCGTGTGGGAATTGCGCGCTCGCTCGGCGTACGGCCGAAGCTGCTCGTCTGCGACGAGCCGGTTTCCGCCCTCGACGTGTCCGTTCAGGCGGAAATTCTCGCCCTGTTCAAGACATTGCAGCCACTGTTTGGACTGACCTATCTGTTCATCGCTCACGGTCTCGACAGCATCTATTCCGTCAGCCACCACGTCGCGGTCATGCAGGCGGGCCAGATCGTCGAGCAAGGATTGCGCGACGAGGTTTTCGGCAATCCGCAGCATCCCTACACGCGTTCGTTGCTGGCGGCGATGCTGGATTCCGATCCGCAATCCAGGCGTTTTCGCCCGCACCGGCGGGCGGTTTGAGCGCATGTTCCAAGACTCCCGGCCATAAGGATCGTTCCCATGTCTTCCGGCTCTCAAAACCAGCCATCCCGGAAAATCCGCCTCGGATATTTTCACCAGCCGGTCGGACGGCATCCCTCCGCGTGGCATCGTCCGGAGGCAGAGGGGCATCCGGAAGATGCCGCCTGGGCGATCCGCGTCGCCAGAAAGGTTGAAGCCGGGCTTTTCGATGTGTTCTTCCTGGCGGATGGTCTCGTCGGCCCAAATCCGCATGAGCAGGGCAAGGCCGGTGGGCTGGAGCCGTTGACCCTGCTTGGCGCGCTTGCCGCATCCACCACCAATATCGGCCTGGTGGGCACCATCTCCACCACATTCTCAGAACCGTTCAACGTGGCCCGAATGCTCGCCTCGCTCGATCACATCAGCAGCGGGCGAAGCGGCTGGAACGTGGTGACCTCGCAATCGGATCGCGCAGCCCAGAATTTCGGGCAAGAGCGACTTCTCGATCACGCCGAACGCTACGCGCGCTCGGCCGAATTCGTGGATGTCGTAAAGAAGCTATGGGACAGTTGGGATGACGGCGCGCTGGTGCTGGACAAGGGTCGCGGTGCTTTCATCGAGCCGGCGCGCATTCGCGAGGTCAATCACAAGGGGCGCTTTTTCTCGGTTCGCGGGCCGCTCAATGTTTCCCGCCCACCTCAGGGTCATCCCGTCATCTTCCAGGCCGGCTCCTCCGGCGATGGCATCGCGCTCGCTGCGACAAAGGCCGATATAGCCTTCACCGCGCAGGATACGATCGAGGATGCCTTGTCGTATCGCGAAGCCCTGCGCACGACTGCCGCAGCGTCCATACCCGGCTCACAAGGGCCTCTGGTTTTTCCCGGCATGATGCCTGTGGTGGGACGGACCCACAGCGAAGCCGTCGAGAAATTCGCGGCTCTTCAGGAGAGTACGGATATTGCGGCGGGTATTCGCCAGCTTTCCGGCCGCTGGGGATATGACCTTTCGGGATACGATCTTGACGGACCCGTGCCCGAACCCGGCGCCAATGTTCACGGTCAAAGCCGTGTACAGCTTCTGCTGAAAAAAGCCCGTGCCGAAGGCTACAGGCTACGAGACCTCGCGGCGTTGGCAATCGCCTCGCACGGGCATCGCATCATCGTCGGCTCGTTCGAAGAAGTGGCAGACGATCTGGAGCACTGGTTCAACAGTGGCGCGGCCGACGGATTCAACATCATTCCCGCATCCATGCCGGATGGCGTGGACGATTTCGTCGACCTTGTGATCCCCGAATTGCAGCGTCGTGGGCTTTACCGCACTGCCTACGAGGCGAAAACCTTGCGCGGGCTTTTGGGCCTTGCCCGCCCGGCTGCCCGGCCGGCCGTTGCATCCGAACATCATATCAAGGGCACTGCCGCCGGTTGATGGCACCCCGATTACGCAGCACGACATTCCACCCATCAAAGTCGGAGAAAAAGGTCGCATAATGGGGAAAATACACGGTGATCTATCGGAACTGGTTGGCAATACCCCTATTCTCGATCTGCGAAGGATCAGAGCGGCCCGCAGGGTTCTCTCGCGCATCCTCGTCAAGATCGAATACCTCAATCCTGCGGGCAGCGTGAAGGATCGTACAGCCTGGTCGATCATTCGGGAAGCCGAGAGGAGCGGGCAACTGAAGCCGGGCGATCTGCTCGTCGACATCACAAGCGGCAATACCGGAATCGGTCTTGCCGCAATCGCAGCGTCGCGCGGCTATCGAACGAAATTCTATCTTCGTGATGTCATCAGTCGTGACAAGATTAACATCCTGCGTCAGTTCGGCGCGGAAGTCGTGCTGATCGAGAACGAGAAGTTTCTGGTTCCCGACGCCCTGAACGACATCCTGCAGACCATAAGAAACGAGAATCCGGGAGCCTTCTTTACCGATCAGCGCGAGAATCCGGCCAATCCGCTTATCCATTTGGAGACGACCGGTCCTGAAATCTGGCGGGACACCGATGGCGACGTGGACATACTGGTCGGCACCGTTGGCACGGGGGGCACGATCAGCGGTGCGGGCCGTTTCCTGAAACAGCAGAAGCCCGGTGTGCATGTAGTTGTGGCGGAGCCGACGCCGGAGTCCGTACCAACGCTCGATAATCCGGATGCGGAAGCGATCGAAGGCGTTCACAAGGTGACGGAGGTAGAGGAAAGCCATCTTCCGGGCACGTACGACAGCACGGTTGTCGACGAAGTGATCGCCGTCACCACAGCCGAGGCGCAAAAAACGGCGCTTGCCGTCGCTCGTGAAGAAGGCATCCTTGTCGGAACCTCGTCCGGTGCCGCTCTCGCTGTCGCTCTCGTCCTGGCCGCCCGTCCCGAAAATGCGGACAAAACGATTGTCGTGATCGTGCCCGACAGCGGCGAAAGATATCTTTCAACCCTCAAAACGCAGGGCTGATCGGCAGACATCATTCCGGGAATCTTCGAGGACCATGTATCCGGCGACAATAATCCACCAATTCCATTGATGAATATCATCAACCCGTCGAAGACGGCATGAACCCCATCTTGCGATAATGTGAGGAACCGATATGCAGACGATGCGTCGAACTTTTATCAAGCTGCTGAATGGCGCGATTATTGCCGCTGGTATCGTTGCCATCTCCGGCTTCGAAAGCGCCAGTGCTGAAAATGCCGAAAGGACGTCAGGAGGCGAAATCACCTTTCTTCTCGGTAGCCTCGATAGCGGATGGGGCCTGAATGAGAAGGTCGACATCTATACTGGTCAGGTATGGGGACAAATCGCCGACAAACTCGTTCATGTGGACGAAGCTGGCAAACCCACCCCCTGGATCGCGGAGAGCTGGGAGGCGAATGCCGATCAATCTCAGTTCGTCCTCCATCTCAAGAAAGGCGTCACGTTCTCGGACGGTACGCCCGTTGACGCCGAGGCTGTCGCCGCGAACATAGAGATATGGGCCAAGGGTGACCCCAGTCGAGGTGTCGGACGGCTCGGATTGTTCCCCTCGTCAACCTACTCCGGAACTGATGTAATCGATGATCACACAGTGCGCGTGAAATTTTCGACGCCAACATTGAGCTTCCTGCCGACGCTCGGTTACCACAAGACTTTATTGCGCTCGCCAGCAAGCCTCAATCTTCCTGCCAACGAACTCGGTGACCTGAGCAAGCAGATCGGTAGCGGCCCGTTTGTGGTCGAGTCCTGGCGTGAAAACGACAATGTCGTGCTTCGAAGGCGCCCCGATTACAACTGGGGGCCTGCTGCGATCAATCATTCGGGCCCGGCAAGCCTCGACAGGATCACCTTCAAGGTGGTCAAGGAAGCGGCCTTGCGCAGTGCAGCGCTTGAGGCAGGACAGGCCGATGTCGTCCTTAATATTCCTCCCCAGGAACTGGCAGGCTTGCGGAAAAAAGGCTTTACCGTCGTTGTCCCGACTAGTCTGGGTTTTGTAAGCGGCTTCCGCGTCAATACCAAGGCGCCGCATTTCGCGGAAGCGGCCGTACGGCAGGCAATACAATCCGGGATCAACCGGCAGGAGATCCTGGACACGGTGTTCACTTCGGACTGGAAGCCGGCCAAGAGCTTCATCGAAGCAAACGTGCCGGAAGTTGGCGATTTTCGCGATATACTTGCTTACGATCCCGCAAAATCTCGGCGGCTGCTTGACGAGGCCGGCTGGACGGTTGGCAGCGACGGTGTGCGGGCAAGGAACGGCGAGAAATTGCGCTTCAATATCTATGCCAGTCCATGGGTGAGCACATCCAAGCCGGTGGATGAAGTGATTGTTCAGCAGTTGCGTGAAATCGGCATCGCGGCGACGCTTAATGTCGTGGACGTCCCCACTTTCAATGCGCGCGTGAGAGACAACGACACCGTACCGCTCGTCGAAGTCAGCCGCAGCTTTCTCGATGCGGGCGTTGTCGGCCGTGTGCTAACCGATTTGCAGGATGGCGACAATTGGTTCAACTACGGTCAGACGAACGAAACGCTGAACAATTTCACAAAGGCTATCGACGAATCCGTCGACTACGAAAAGCGCTCGATCGCTCTTCATGACGTCCAGAAGTATGTGCTGGAGCAAGGTCTCTTCATTCCCACTACGCAGCTCATTCAGCGACTCTTCGTGCAGTCGCCCAAGCTGCATGGCGACGCCTATAGCGGTGCCGCCTACCCGCTATACTACGGTGCTTGGCTGGACAACTGATACGCCGACGTGACGCCGGGCATTCGCCCGGCGCCTTCATCCTCCGGACAGGACCTAGACTCCGATGAGAACTTCCAACTATTTAGGCTACGCGTTACAAAGGTTTGCGCAGGCTCTGGTTGTCGTCATACTGGCCTACATATTGACATTTCTGATCATCAACGTGCTCCCGGGTGACCCGATCTCCAATATGCTGCTGGACCCGGAAAACGGTTTTTCTCGGCAGGACGTCGCGCCGATCATCGCCTACTACGGTCTCGACAAGCCAATTTCAGCGCAGCTCTGGATAGCGCTGTCACGTTTCGTTACGGGCGATTTTGGTATATCCCTCCGCTCGAGTCTGCCTGTGTCCGGGCTTGTGCTCAACGCGTTGCCATCCACGCTCATTCTGACCGCAAGCGCGCTCTCCGTCGCGTTGGTGCTGGCCTTTCTCATTGCTCTTGCTTCTCAAAATCTCCCGCCCAAATACGGACAAGGCCTGATCCGGCTTCTGCCCGCAGCCTCGCTTTCGATCCCAAGTTTCATCATCGGCATTTTGCTTATACAGGTGTTTGCCTTCCAGTTCGGCCTGTTCCGGATTACCAGTCCCGACACCTTCGCGGCGACCGCATTTGCGGCTTTCGCTTTGGGCGTGCCGGTTTCCGCACAGATCGCCGAGGTGCTTGTCGCTAACCTCGATCATGAGGCGAGACAGGAATATTTCTCCATCGCGCGCTCGCGCAGCCTCAGCCGAATCGAACTGTTCACCCGTCACCAGCTCCGACCGTCTTCGCTTCCGCTGATTACAATGATCGCGCTTGCAGTAGGGGAATTGCTCGGAGGGTCGTTGGTTACGGAAGCGATCTTTGGCCGAACGGGTATCGGGTCTCTCGTGCAGGGCGCAGTTTCGATGCAGGACTATCCGGTCATTCAGGCAGTCGTCTCGCTCGCCGCCACCGTTTTCGTCGTGGTTAACCTCCTCGCCGATCTGACTTATCCCCTACTGGATCCTCGTTTGCGGACCGCACGACGCGGCCAAACTTCCGGTACCGAAGCCGAGGAGACCCCGGAATGACGTTCTACCAATACGAAGCCCGCGGTTCGGATCGCTCAGAGGCTCTTCCCAATTCTGTAATCATCTCCTTGACCTTGTTGATAATCATTATCGCTTGGGCGCTAGCGCCAGAGCTTTTCACCAGCCAGGACCCCTATATTGGCAATACTTCGCATAAGCTTCTGGCGCCTAGTCTGCAATACTGGTTCGGCACTGACCATCTCGGGCGCGATCTTTTCGCACGCGTTGTGTACGGATCGTGGTCCTCTGTCACCAGCGCCGCCATAGCAGTTGTGATCGGGCTTGTCTTCGGCGGCCTCCTGGGACTGGTCAGCGGCTTCGTCGGCGGCTGGGCGGACGTCATCGTCGCCCGGCTCGTCGATGTGCTGCTCGCCATCCCGAACTTTCTGCTGGCGGTGGTGATCGTCAGTTCCCTCGGCTTTCAAACCGTCAATGTCGCCATTGCAACGGGGGTGTCCTCGGTAGCCGTCTTTGCGCGGTTGATGCGCGCTGAAGCGCTGAAGACGCGAACTTCGGTCTTCGTGGAGGCGTCCGGCCTTTTAGGTGGCTCAAAGTGGCATATTCTCTTGTGGCATGTGCTGCCGAATGCCTATCGCTCGGTATTGGCGCTCGCCGTGCTGCAATTCGGCGCCTCTATCCTCGTGATTGCGAGTCTCGCCTTCCTTGGTTACGGCGATCCGCCGCCCGCTGCGGACTGGGGCGTGTTGGTGTCGAACGGAAAGGACTATCCGAGCTCACCCTGGCTGGTCTTTGCACCTGCATCGGTGATCGTCGTGACCGTGCTTGCAATCAACCGTCTCAGCCGATGGCTGCGGCAATCGCACTGAGTAGGCCGGAGCTGTCATGGTCATGGTGAACCCTTCCGAACAATCGAACCTCCTAACGGTTGAAAACCTCTGTGTCGCGTATATGCGCGATGTCGTAGTCAACCAAGCAAGTTTCACCTTGAAGAAAGGTCGCACGCTTGCCCTTATTGGTGAGTCCGGGTCCGGCAAATCCACGATAGCAAGGGCGGTACTCGGCCTCCTGCCGGAAACAGCAAGGGCTTCCGGAAAAATTGGCTTCAGGGGAAACAATCTGCTCCACTTGAACGAGCATGCTTGGCGGCCACTACGCGGGCGTGCTATCGGCTTCGTACCGCAGGACCCTCAGAACGCGCTCAATCCGGTGCGCAGCATTGGTGCACAGGCGCACGAGGCAGCACACCTGCTCGATCTTCCCGGCCACGACGCCGAGCGGGCCGCAATCTATGACGTATTCCAACTGGTCGGATTGGGTGAACCCGATCGGATTTACCGCTCTTTTCCTCACCAGCTTTCGGGCGGTATGCTGCAACGTGTGCTGATCGGATTGGCGGTCTTGCCGAAGCCGGAGCTGATCGTGGCCGACGAGCCGACATCGGCGCTGGATGTGACCATTCAGAAACGCATCCTCGATCTCTTATCGACGCTGCGCGCCTCGCTCGATCTCAGTCTTTTGCTGATTACCCACGACCTCGCCATCGCGGCGGAACGGGCAGAGGACGTGGTGGTGCTGAAAAACGGAAAGGTGCAGGAGGCCGGCCTTTCCCGGCATGTCTTTCTCACGCCCGCCTCCGACTATGCGCGCAGGCTGCAGGCCGATGTGCCGTCCCTCAACCCGTTTCGCTTTCGCACCGAGGATCGCCACGCCAAAAGTAGCAAAGATGCGGAAACGCAAATACAGGTAAAATCCGTTTCGAAAACGTTCGACGTCGATGGCAAGCATGTCCACGCCCTCAAAGGCGTTTCGTTCTCCGTCGATAGCGGCAGCACCCACGCGCTGGTAGGAGAATCCGGATCGGGCAAAACCACGCTCGCGCGCCTGTTGCTCGGCCTCGATACACCGGATAATGGAGCGATACTTGTAGCCGGACAAAAGGTCCATGGCCGGTCCGCCGGCGCCTTGCGCGACCTCCGGCGCGACCTGCAACTGGTCTACCAGAACCCCTTCACATCGCTCGATCCCACCTGGCGGGTGAAGAACCTCGTCCGTGAACCGCTGGACCGTTACGGCATTGGCACATCTGCCGACCGCGACCAGCGCGTGTTCGACACCATCCGCGCCGTCGGTCTCGGGGAAGATTTGCTGGAAAGGCGTCCGGCCGCACTATCGGGCGGACAGCGCCAGCGAGTTGCCATTGCGCGGGCGCTGGCTGTGCAGCCCAAGGTACTTGTTCTGGATGAACCGACCTCTGCGCTCGATGTCAGCGTGCAGGCGGGAATTATCGAGGCGCTGTTCGAACTGCAGCAGCGTTTCGGATTGACCTATATCTTCGTGTCTCACGATCTGTCCCTGATCCGTCAGGTCGCCGATACCGTTTCGGTGCTCCGGCACGGCCGCCTCATAGAGGACGGTCCAGTCGATCGGATTTTCGAAGCTTCTTCAGAGCCATACACCCGGGCGCTGCTCGCTTCGATACCCGCGCCCTCACTCCCCCGCTCCCTGCCGCTCGTCGGAACCCCTTAAGGAGAAAACTGCCATGTCTGCCGCTCGTGACCGTATCGTTCTCATCGCCTTTTCCGATCCAAACGCTTTCCACCAGGGTAATCCGGTTCGCCAGCGCGATCCAGACCGCTTCACAATCGATCAGTTTATCGCTCATGCGAAGCTCGCGGAAAGCGCGGGCTTCGACGCGATTTTCAAGCCCGATTTTCTTGGGCTCGATCCGCTGAAGGGCGATGTGCGGCCACGGGCCGGCTTCGAGCCGCTAACGCTGCTTGCAGCATTGTCACAGCATACCAAACGTCTGGGCCTGATCGTAACCGAGTCGACCTCCTACACCGAGCCATATAACGTTGCGCGTTACTTTACGTCTTTGGACAATCTCTCTGGAGGCAGGGCGGCGTGGAATGTCGTCACCTCTTATTATGGCGAGGAAAACTTCGGAGACGGCAAACTCCTGCCGCTAAGGGAACGCTACCGCAAGGCGGACGAATACCTTCGCGTTACCGAGCGGCTTTGGAGCGGCTGGAAGGACGGTTCCACGGCCTATACGGCGGATGGACACCGCTTCAACGGAGATCTTATCGATGAGACGGATTTCACCGGCGAATATTTCCGAGTTCGGCAGCCGTTGGATATTCCGCCCGGGCCGCAGCGTCGGCCGGTCATCGTTCAGGCGGGCGCTTCGGACGAAGGGTTGGATTTTGCTGCACGGCACGCCGAGATTGTGTTTACCGCCACCCCGGACATCGAAGCTGGCATAGCCTTCTATAAAGCTTTAAAAAGCAGGGTCGTTTCGCACGGGCGCGACGCCGACCATGTCAAGATATTGCCGGGCCTCAATATTTTTATCGCAGCGACGCTTGAACAGGCGCAGAAAATCTACAACAGCCAGTTCACTGACAGGAATTTGCTGAAATACCGCGATAAGATCGTGCGCGAGGCGCCGCTCTTCCGGCTTGGCGACTTGAACCTCGATGTGCCGATTCCTGAAAGCGCCATTCCGAGCGAGGAGGAACTGAACCAGGTCGAGCGTCGACGCAGTCGCGGCCTGCTCCTGCGCCGCTACCTGGCGCAACCGGGTGCGACGCTGCGTCAGGTTCTGTCGGGCATCTATGAATTTGGTCATCTGACGCTGATCGGCACGCCGCAATCGGTCGCCGAGGAGATTGCGCTCTGGTTCGAACAGGAAGCTTCTGATGGCTTCGTATTTAAGGGAGGCAATTCCTTTGCAACCATTGCCGAGGAAGTAATTCCCATTCTTCGTGCCAAGGGCGTATTCAAAGATCCGCGTTCGACCGGTTTGACCTTCCGGCAGGCACTTTTTGGCGTTGCAAATGGACCGATAACCTGAAACTCGGGGGTGGGCTGCACCGCCATCATCCGCCGAGATGAAGCCGTCGCCCGGTCGGCGTCGAACTTCCTTACGATGAGGTGTCGCAACACTGCCAGCGAGGTCAAACGAAAACGATATCGCTCGCAAGTCATGAGCTTACCGTGTTGGCCCAAGTCGGGCACTTAAGCGAATCAAACCTGCGAGTGTTACCGGCGCACACCATAGTCGTCCCATCGCAAATGGCCCCGCGCGTTTTCCATCAGCAAGGTCACTTGATTTTCTCTATATCTGAACGAATTGCCCTGGGCTGACTTCCTTGTCGTTGTGAGATACGGGCACAAAATTGGCAGGCCGAATCGGGCTTTTCAGTTCAGAACCGAGAATACCGCGCCGGATACGACGTTGTTGGATATTGATAGTCGGAACGACCGAAAGCAGCTTTCGTATATATGGATGCCGAGGATCGTCGAAAATCACGGCGCACGGCCCGATCTCAACAATCTCGCCCAAATACTTCACCGCAACGCGATGGCTGAGGTGTCCCACAGCCGGCATGTCATGGGTGTGAGTTCATGGCGAAGAGCGTCTTGTCGGCGTCGGAAGGTTAATCGGTGCGCCTGATTTGGGCGCGGAGTTTCTGATGGAAGACTTTCGCGGGTGTTTTGTAGCCGAGGCATTTGCGTGGCGTAGCGTTTCAGCGATTGCGGACCTCGATGATCTCATGTCGCTAATGGACAAAGGATTGACCTCTCCCAAAAGCCATTTCCTGACTCATCAATTGGTGTTTTCGACAGTGCCTCTCTGCCCCGGACATTGCGGATCGCAGAACCAAGTCTGGGTTCCAAAACTAGCCTGTAGATAAGGCCAGTCGGTAAACTCTGTGCTCGACTGCCAATCCGACATCTTCGCAGCGACCGCATTTGCGGCTACGGCATCGCAAAGGCAGATGGCGTCCACTTTCGAGAACGCCAGCAAGAAGTGCCGCACAGCCGTTCGCTGACGACATGCGTCGCTGCTAGCCGATACGCTGACCGTCTTCTCCGAAGAAGTGCAGATGCTGAGGCAGCAGTTTCACACGTAGTTTCGACGGGGCATCCGGGATTATCTCGTCGCGTATGAAGATCTTGAACGGCGCATCGTGGAGCTTCAGGTGCAGAATGAACCCGAGACCGGTGGGCTCGACGAGATCGACATCCACCTCGAGATCGGCCTGCTGGTCGAGCACTACATTTTCCGGCCGGATGCCGACTATGAGTTTCGTTTCCGATTGCCGCGGCAGTGACTTCTGGATATGCAGTGCCGTCCCGTCCTTTAGGGTGACGCGGCCGCCCTCGTCTGAAGAATAGGTTGCCTCCATGAAGTTCATGCCCGGTGAGCCGATGAAGCTGGCGACGAATAGATTTGCAGGCTGCCGGTAGAGATCGAGTGGAGAGCCAACCTGCTGCACCTTCCCCTCGTTCATCGCGACGATACGATCGGCCAGCGTCATTGCCTCGATTTGATCGTGGGTAACGTATACGGAAGTCGCCTTCAGTTCCTTGTGGAGACGCTTGATTTCCGACCTCATCTGCTCGCGCAGGCGGGCATCGAGGTTCGACAGTGGTTCATCGAAGAGGAAAGCCGCAGGCTCGCGGACGATGGCACGTCCCATCGCGACACGCTGCCTCTGGCCGCCTGACAGCGCCTTCGGGCGCCGGTCTAGAAGCGCCTTAAGGCCCAGGACCTCTGCCGCATTGACGACAGCCGAGACGATCGCTTCCTTTGGACGTTTGCGGAGCTTGAGGCTGTAGCTCATGTTGTCAGCGACCGACATATGCGGATAAAGCGCGTAGGACTGGAATACCATCGCAATATTGCGGTTTTTGGGCGCAAGATCGTTGACACGCGTGCCGCCGATTTTGATCTCACCGTCGGTGACATCCTCTAGCCCCGCGATCATGCGCAACAAGGTTGATTTGCCGCATCCCGAAGGGCCGACGAGTACGATGAACTCGCCGTTTTCGATGGATAGACTGATTTCGTGAAGGACGGTATGGTGGCCGTAAGACTTACGGACGGTGTCGATAGTGATTGATGACATGTTCGGACTCTTTCAGCCTTTGATAGCACCAGCGGTGAGGCCCTGGACGAGGAAGCGTTGGATAGCGAAGAAGAAGAGACCCACCGGGACGAGTGCAATGACGGAAGCTGCCATCATCTGGCCGAAGTCCACCGAGAACTTGGACACGAATGTCAGCAGGCCGACCGGGAAGGTTGAGACTGCACCTTGCGAAACCAGCATCAGCGCCAGCAGCAACTCGCTCCAAGCCGCGGTGAAAACGAAGCCGAGGGTGGCGGCGATCCCTGGCAAAGTCAGTGGTAGGATGATCTGCCGAAACGCCGTGAAGCGCGTGGCGCCGTCGATCATCGCCGCTTCTTCAAGATCCTGCGGCACGCCGTCAAAGAAGGACTGCATCAGGAAGGCGGCGAAGGGCACATTGAATGCGCTGTAGACGATGATTAGGCCAAGAAGGCTGTTGGTAAGGCCCAAGCTCGAATACATCTTGAAGATCGGCGCGATCAGCATCGAAAGCGGGAACATCTGCGTTAGCAGCATCAGGGCCAGAATGGTGGTCTTGCCGCGAAAGGTAAAGCGCGACATGGCATAGCCGGCAAGCGATGCCAGGACGGTGACGACGAACGCCGTCCCGAGCGACACGATGAGGCTGTTCTTGAAGAAGATCGGGAAATCGCTGTTGGTAAGCACGAAGACATAGTGATCGAGCGTTGCCCGCGACGGCCAGAGGCGCACGCCTTCCGAATAGAGAAGGTTAGTCGGCGTGACCGAAACCTTGACCAACCAGTAGATCGGGAACAGGGCAAAGACCAGATACGGAAGCAGAGCAAGTCGATGCAGAATGGCGAGAACAAGCTTGGGCGTCTTCATGTCTCAATGGCCTTTCAGCAGGTTCTTGCGCAGGATCATGATCAGCGAGGCATAGATGAACAACAGCAGGACAAGGACGACCGCGACAGCCGATGCGTAGCCGAAATCCAGTTGCTTGAAGGCGATGGTGAAGATGTAGCTCGACAGGATCTGTGTGTGATCCGCCGGTCCGCCATTCGTCATGACCACGATCAGGTCGGCAAAATTAGCGATCCATATCGTCCGCAGAAGCACCGTGATGATGATGGTCGGCGCCAGAAAGGGCACGGTGATGGACCGGAACCGCTGGATCGGTGATGCGCCATCGATAGCTGCCGCTTCATAAAGATCGCGCGGGATGGATTGCAGCGCCGCCAGCAGCGTAATCGCGAAAAACGGTATGCCACCCCAGACATTGGCAACGATCGGTCCCCACATCGCAATCGCGGGATCGGAGAGAATATTGCGGGGTTCGGACATCAGGCCGAGCGCGCTCATCCAGTGCGGCAAGGGGCCGATCACCGGGTTGAAAAGCCAGGCCCAGTTGAGGCCCATCAGCAGCGAGGGGACGGCCCAAGGCAGGAAAATCAGGGCTTGGACAAATCCACGACCGTAAAACGGCTTGTCCAGCAGGAGCGCCAGGAGCAATCCAAAAAGAAACTGCAGGATGACTGACGTAGCTGTCCACCAGACGGTGTTGATCAGCGCTTCATAAAAAATCCTGTCTCCGAAGATCGTCCTGAAATGATCCAGCCCGATGAACCCGCCGGAGAACGGATTAAGGATCTGCACGTCCTGAAACGCATAGGAGACACCTAGGGCGAGTGGGACGAGGATGAGGGCCACAATCAACAGCCCCGAGGGTGCCGTATAAAGATAGGGCTCGATCATTCGGCCCAGCCGCAAGGACAAGGGCGGCCTTCGGCCCGTCGAAACTGGGGACGTCATTGCAGGTAACCTCTTTGAGTGGCATCCTTGTCGTGCCGGCATGGGGCCGCGCTGTCACGGCGCGGCCGACCTCGCCCACGGTGTTGGAGCCGAAATGGGAGCCAGAGCGAGATGACCGCGCCCTGTCCCATCTAGGGTCGATCAACGGATTTATTTGCTGGACAGAAACTTCTTCTGTGCCTTTGACATATAGTCAGCCCATTGGTCGGCCACCGCGTCGGCAGACACCTCTCCGAGCAGCGCCTGCTGTGACGTCTTAAGCGTTAGGACGTCCTTGAAATAGGCGAATTCCTGCAAGTAGGTCGGCATCCTCATCGGCGTGATATTCGGATCCGCAAGTTCGTCAAACCAACCCTTGAACTGAGCCGATGCATAGAAGGGGTCTTTCTGCGCAGACTTGAGTACCGGCAGAGTGCCCACGCGCTTGTTCCACTCCATATTGCCTTCTGGGCCTTCAAGCGTCGCCAGTAGCTTCCAGGCGAGATCCTTGTTCTCGCTCTTGGCCATCATCGACCACCCGACATAGCCGATGGTCGGGAACGCCTTCCCGTCAGAACCCTTAGGCATGGAGGTGACGCTGAAATCCTCCGGCTTCATGCGGTCGGCAATGGCGATCAGGGCATCCGGATCCTGGTCTAGCATCGCGCAGGTTCCGGAATAAAAGCCGGCCACAACCTCGTTGAAGCCCCAGTTGACGCTGTCCTTGGGAGCAAGTCCGTTCTTATAGTAATCGACGAGGAAGTTCAGGCCCTTCTTCCAGCCTGCATCGTTAAGCGTGGAGACACCATCCTTGGTGAAGAAATCGGGGGAACCCGCGATCGATGCACCGAACATCATCCAGCCGTTGAGGCCACCAGGTCCGCCGCGCAGACAGTAGCCGGCTTTGCCAGTCTTCTCGACGATCTTCTTGGAGGCATCGAGGAACTCATCCATGGTCTTCGGCGGCTCGTCCACGCCGGCCTGTGCGAAAAGTTTCTTGTTGTAGAACATCGCACGCAGGTAAAGCCCATAGGGAAGGGTATAGGCGGTGTTCTTGACGTCGCGACCCAAGGCCAGCGCCTGTTCCGTCAAATCAGGTGTATATTCCCACTTGGCGAGATAGGGCTCGAGGCTTTCGAGCTGACCGTTGTTCGCATAGAGGGACAGCCAATTGTCCGGCATCTCGACGATGTCAGGAATATCGCCGGCCGACACCATGGTGGCAAATTTTTGAAATGCTTCGCTCCAGGGCAACGACGTGATCTCGACGGTCACGCCTGGGTTGGCGGCCTCGTACTTCGATACGATCGACTTGAGCGTGACCGTCCTTTCCGGACTCGTCAGGACTTCGACAATTTTGAGCTTCGTATCCGCGAGCGCGGTGCCGGCCATCAAAGTCAATGTGGCCGCAAGTATCAACCGTTTCATGCAATCCCCTTTTTTATGTTTGATCTGAGCATGCGCGATGACCGGGCTCCCCTGGGCACCTGAAAAACTTTGTAGGTGTTATTGGCGACAATTGTCAATCGACAATGTTGCAACGCAACACAAATCCGCTTATGCATTGATGACACGACGCGTCGCCAACGCGACGCTGACCCGTCAACGCATAATCAGGACCGGTATTCTATGCAGCTTCAGCCTCTCACAGTCCGCGGTGCTTCCTTTCGCGACAGCGCGGGCCGGGAGGCCCTGCTTCGAGGGGTCAATCTTGGCGGCGATTGCAAGCTCCCGTATCCCTATGGTGGGACGAATTTCCCGACGGATTTTTCCGACCATCGGACGGTTAGCTTCATCGGTCGTCCCTTCCCGTTGGAGGAGGCTGATGACCATCTAGGCAGGCTGCGCCACTGGGGCTTCAACGTCATTCGGTTGCTCACCACCTGGGAGGCAGTCGAGCACGAAGGTCCAGGCATCTACGATGAGGCCTATCTCGATTACTTCACGGAGGTATGCCGTAAGGCTGGCGAGTACGGCCTTTACGTGTTTGTCGACTTCCATGAGGACGCGTGGAGCCGTATGACCGGCGGAAGCGGCGCGCCAGGTTGGGTGTTTGAGGCGGTCGGACTGGATTTCACCAAGTTTCACCCGGCTGGCCTATCGCATGTGATGCAGCTGAAATACGATTACGCGCTGGGCGGTCGCCAGGACAGCTACCCCCAGATGACCTGGGGTTCGAACCATCGCCTTTCGCCGAGCGGGATCATGTGGACCCTGTTCTTCACGGGGCGGCTTTTTACGCCCGATTTCCTAATCGACGGCATCAATGTGCAGGATTTCCTGCAATCATATTACATCGGTGCCATGAAGGCAGTTGCCGTGCGCGTCGCCAAGTTTGCGAACATACTGGGCTTTGACACGCTGAACGAGCCTGTGCCCGGATGGATTGGCAAGCAGATAAGCTATCGGCATCTACGCCCGACCGCCGAGAACCCTTCCAATCCTCGCATCGGCCTTGCGCTATCGCCGCTCGACAATCTGCTTGCCGCACAGGGTATTCCCGTCTCAGTGCCGCGCATCCTTCGCGATCCGGACACCGGCGCGTTCTCGGTCGGTGACGAAGAGATCATCAACCCCGATGGCGTCTCGATCTGGCTTCCCGGCAAGAGCTGCCCGTTCGAGGCTGCTGGCGCTTATGTCATCAAAGACGGTTCGGTAGCAGCCCTCGACGAGGATTTCTTCTGCAAGAGCGAGGGGCGAACGGTGAACGCTGCCGAAGACGCCTATGCTCCGCTGTTCGACGGTGTTGGAACGGCTATCCAGGCCTATAATCCCGAATGGGCAGTCTTCGCTGAACTCGAGCCTTACAGCATTTACGTCGGCGGTCCTTTCCCGAAGAAGATGCCTGCCCATTCGGTCAACGCCAGCCATTGGTATGACAGCTCCACGCTCTACACGAAGAGTTTCAATGCTGAGCGGGCCTACGATTTTACCACCGGCCAGATGCTTTATGGCCGTGAGGCGATCAAGGCCAGCTATGTCAAGCAGATGCACGATATCGCTGAAATCTCCAAGACCTTTGGGGCCGATGGCGCTCCCACCCTGATCGGCGAATTCGGCATTCCGTTCGACCTCGACGGTGCCGCGGCATACCGGGCCTGGCAGAAGGGCGACCGCAGCAGCGCGCCCTGGCAGCAGCATATCGAAGCCTTGACGCTGACGTATGAGGCATTCGACGAGTTAAAGCTGCACGGTACGCTGTGGAATTACACTACTTCAAATCGCAATGCGCTGGAAGTTGGCGACGGCTGGAACCAGGAGGATCTCTCGATCTATTCCGTCGACCAGCGGGAAAACTCCGACGATCCCAACTCAGGCGGCCGCGCGGTCGAAGGCTTTTGCCGTCCGTTCGTTCGTTTCGCGCAGGGCGACTTGGTCCGCCTGTCATTCGCTGCTGATCGACGGGTTTTCGAAGCGGAGATCGAGGTCAACGGCGACATCGAGGCAGACAGCGAGATTTATCTCCCGCACCTGCACTTTGGTGATCGCCCGGTCATTGAGACCACCGGTCCCTCAGCAACGGTTGTTTACGACAGCTGTGCACAATGCGCTGTCATTCGTGCATCGACCGGACGTCTCCAAATCCGGGCACAACCGGAAACGATCTTGTAAGAGGGGAGTAGGTGTCGCAAGAAGGGCCAAGGATATCAACTCATCCGCGGCACTTGCGACCGCAGACCGAGTACGGAGGCAAGTGATGGCGCGACGTTCAATTTCACCGATTGTAAAAATGCCAGTCGAGGTGCAGGCGACGGATGCCTTGCGAGACGCTATCGTGAACGGCGTCATCGCGCCTGGCGAACGCATCACCGAGCTTCAGCTATCGGATGAAATGGGGCTGTCGCGAGCTACGCTGCGAAGTGCGCTGCATCAGCTCGCCAAGGAAGGTCTGCTGACCCTCGTGCCCTATACTGGCTGGAGCGTCATCAACATGACGTCCAACGATGTCTGGGAACTGTATACGTTGCGATCGGCCGTCGAGCGTTTGGCAGCTCAGCTACTGGCTAGCACCATCGACAACCGCAGGGCGGACGTCATTCGGGCATCGTTCGCAGCCTTGATCGCTGCGTGCGAGGCGTCGAACGGCAGTGCAATTGCCGCGGCCGATTTCGCGCTTCACAAAGCTATCATCGAACTGACCGGCCATAGCCGAATGATTGCGCAATATGGCCTGATCCAACAGCAGATACGCATGTCCATTCGCTCCAGCGACGCGTTGATCACCAATGGCCACGAGATTATCGAACAGCACAGGCCGATCGTCGACGCCATTATCGACGGCGATGCCGAACGCGCGGGCGTCCTTTCAGAACAGCATAACCTCACCGAAGGGCGGAAACTCTCGGATCATTTGAGATTGCGAGAGGAGGCGACGCCTTCGAAGATTGGACGGATAAAGACACAGCGCGTCCAATAACTTTCGTTGCTCTCCATAATCTACGCAAGGAAAATCATTTGAATCTCGAAGATCTCATATTGCAGCATGCGGCGCCCATTTTGTCTCATGACGAGGCAAATGCGATCCATGCCGTGGTCCCGCCGATCGTGCAAACCTCCCGGCTCATGCTTTCCAGCTATAAGGAGATGGTTTCGACCTATCGCGGCGAGATGAGCCGCGAGGTTTACACACGGGGCTTAGTCCCGCGGTTCGACATGCTAGCCAAGCTGAAAGGCGCCGAGGATTCATTCGGTTTCGCCAGCGGCATAGCGGCGGCCGGGGCAGCACCGCCGCCCTAACCACATGTCGCGGAATAGCTTCGATGAAACCTGGGAACTGGGGCCTTGTGGGCCAAAACCGATGGAAAATCTAAATGGCACATTCGCTCAATACATCTGCCCTATCGCTTAATGCCGGTCCGAACCAGCCGAACCTCGAAACGGAGGAAATCTGGGACGCCCGCGTTGACCTGGCCGCCTGTTTTCGCATGGCCGCGAGGTTTGGTATGGAGGAAGGGATCTGCAATCATTTCTCCGCCATCGTACCCGGCTATGACGACCTCTTTATAGTCAATCCCTATGGTTACGCTTTCAGCGAATTGACCGCCTCAATGCTGCTCGTTTGCGACTTCCATGGGAATGTTGTCTCCGGCAACGGCAAGCCGGAAGCAACTGCCTTTTACATACACGCGCGCATCCACAAGAACATTCCGCGCGCCAAAGCCGCCTTCCATACGCACATGCCGTATGCGACGGCGCTCTCCATGACGGAAGGCGATCCCCTGATCTTTGCCGGTCAGACGGCTTTGAAGTTCTATGGACGAACCGCCGTGGATAATGACTACAACGGTCTCGCACTTGATGAGAGCGAAGGCAATCGCATTGCCAATGCGATCGGCGATGCCGATATCGTGTTCATGAAACATCACGGTGTCATGGTGTGTGCACCAAACATCGCAGAAGCATGGGACGACCTCTACTATCTCGAGAGGGCATGCGAGGTCCAAACGCTAGCGCTATCCACCGGCAGAAAGGTCTTACCGGTCGCGGAAGATATCGCTAGGGCCGCCTATCTACAGATGCGTGAAGGCGACCCGGAATCGGCCCGACTGCATTTAGAATCGATCAAGCGAACCCTCACCCGAGAAGAACCCCAATTTAAAGAATAAGGCTGTTCCAGTCCCACATCCTCTTTTCCGCCTGATCTGTGATCGCCTTTCCATCTGCGAGCAACGGGAGTTTCTCTATGGAGAGTATCTTGGAGGTTCGCACGGCCAGAAAGTCTGGACGTGCGGTTCACCGACAATGTCCAGATGAGGTCGAGGCGCAGATCGTTTCGCAGAGCCTTCACCTCGGTGCGATGGTGAATGAGGTCGCGGAGCGGCACGGCTTAAAGCCAAACATCCTGTCCGTACGAAGAACAATGGCGCGGCAGGGAAAGGTGGTTCTGGCCGCACCGAGGGACCCGGTTGAGTTTGCAGCGGCGATCGTTGATCCGCCCGTTTCAGAGCCGATTGATGGCAGCATTCGGCTCTAACTATCAGGGCGATATTTCGGCAAAGCACGTCATCAGCACGCTTCACGATGCGAGCACGCGTCGAAGGCGTGCTTGCGGAAGTCCGCAATCGATAGCCGAAGAAGCGTATTTCCCTCCCCGAATTTAATCGTAGAAACCAGCCCTAGCTCGACATGAGCAGATGTAAACCTCTGACTTCGTTATTCTGTCGAACTGACGAAAGCTGCAAACAACTGCTCTTGAAAGGCACGGAGCCGCCTTCCGCGGCATGCTGTAAGGCTAAATTCTTCAACTTTGGTGTAATTGGGCGCGCCATCGTAGCGAGGAATCGGGGCGGAAATATCGACCCATCCTATCAGAGCGATGGATCTCGCCTCGTTGCCGTCAGACACGGAACATTCTATTATTCCATATTATACGAATGGTGACGTGTGTGGTTCTCAGGAGTCGGTCAATTTTGATAGGCACCAGGAAAGACGATATCCTGATCGACTAGAACGTTGAACTTGTAGCCCGGACGGATTTCCAACGTCGGCTGAACGTCAAGGTTTCTGTTGATCGTACGCTCGGCAACCCGGCCGAACGTTTCTGCGAAATTACGACGGGCAGCGTCCGAGGCCGTATCCTGCGTAGCCTGTGTCGAACTCTCCGGCACCGCCATATCAATGCCGGTCCCAATGAGGGCGACAAGCACGGCCGATCCGAAAGTCCTGAAATAGTGATTATTCACCTTGTCATTGAGACCGCCATAACCCTGTGCGTCAGTTCCAGCCATGCCTCCGATCTGTAGCGTTGAGCCGTTCGGAAAGATGATGTCGGTCCAGACCACCAGCACCCTGGACTGGCCGAAGGATACTTTGCTGTCATATCGACCGAGCAGTTTTGTCCCCTGCGGGATCAAGAGGCGATGCCCAGTGGCTGAGTCGAAAACGTTCTGACTGACCTGAGCCGTGACGCGACCGGGAAGATCAGAATTGATGCCAGTGATCAGCGTGGCAGGGATCACCGAGCCACGCTTCAGTTCATAGAGGGATTGCTGCGGCACGACTTTATTGGGCAAGTAGCCGAGCTGCTTGATGTCCGCATTGAAGAAACTCTCCTTGCTGCGCTGGCCATTGGGATCGACGTTCTGACCGCCGAGACCTGCCTGCAGAGCTGCCGCATAGAGGTCTGTCGCCGATCCTGGCTGAGCCGCGTTCGCGGCCGGGCTGGTGGTCGCTGTATCGGTGGCTGCTTTTGCCTGCGCATCGATCTTGCCTCTGTCGATGACGAGCGGCGCGTCATAGGCGGCGTCGCTGGCCTGAAGGCGCGCCATCCGCTCCCGATGGCGTTCGCGCAGATATTGCTCCTCCTGCTCACGCTGCAAGCGAGCTTTCCAGACTGACTCAGGCTCGAGTGAGGATTTTTCTTCCTGTTGGGTCTGACGTGGTTCTGCGGCAAATGGATTGGATGTCGTTTCCTTTTTCGTCTCAACGGGCGTCGGCTGAAATGTCGGCGTTTGAGCGGGTTCACCGATGATACCGTCGCTAACGCCACGCTTGAGCTGGTCTGCATAGGTGGAGGCAGGGTGGCCCGATGTTTGGCCAAGGCCAGGCTCGCCCCGGAAATAAAGTCCGCGCGATGTCAGGCCGTAGAAAATGACCGCGAGGAAAGCGACAACGAGACCGATCACGACCATGATCGGTAAACGGTTGATCCGCCGGACCGCGGAATTGCCGCCGTTCTCCGGCACCCCGCCAAGTTTCAGGGATTGAGCCATGGGTCCCTCCCCTACCCGCGTTGCATGACGGAGAGCGGGCTTGCCGGTGTCGCCCCCGTTGCGCTTGTCTTATAGGTGCGGCCGATCTCAACGCTCGACGTTGATAGCCTTGCCAGGATCTGCCCGTCGAACGGCGAAATGGCGTAAGCGAGCACGACGGTTTTCGACTTGCCGTCGGTCGCCTGATCCGTGACGATGGCGTAGCCCCAGCCTCTGAGCGATGCTTCCAACGCCTCGCCGAAAGGTGAGGCATCCTGCTTCAGCACGATGGTTGCCGTTCCAGGCCCGATCTGCTCGGCAAGTCTGCTCACCATGTCGCCGGCGATAGCACTTGCCGTAGGCCCGGAGATGTCCGGTGGGGCGTTGCTTGCGACCAGCGCGTCCGGGCCGACCGCCTGGCAGCCGGCCAGCGTGAGACCAAATAAGCACGTCGCCGCGAACGAGATGAATGAAGCCGGCCCCATCACCGGCCTCCCCGGCTGATCGTGATCTTTTGCTGGCGCCAGCCGACGCCGGAGACCAGCACGGCCTTGTCCACCTGATAGTCGACCACCATCATATTGTCCTTCATGCGATAGTTGACGATCCGGTTCTGACCGCCGGAGACAACGAACAGCACCGGGGCGTCCTGGCCTGCGATCGACCGTGGAAACTGGATGTAGGTTTTCGTGCCGTCGCTGTAGACGCGCGTCGGCCGCCACCGGGCGCTGCCCGATAGCGAATAGGCGAAGTTCAATTGTTCGGCGGGAACGCCGACGCCGGGAATGGTACTTGCCTCCAGCCGAGCGTTGATGTCAGCCAGCTTGGTCGAGACGTCTTCCGGATATTCGAACCCGACGCGTGCCATATACTGCGTCGGCTGCGACTTGAGCTGAATATGGTAGGTTCTCCTCGACGTCGTCACGACCATCGAGGTAACGAGGCCGGCCTCGGCTGGCTTGACGATCAGATGTATCGCCTGCCCTCCGACGGCCCCGGAGGTGGCCGGCTCGACCTTCCACCGAACCGTGTCGCCGACCAACACGTCTCGGACCACCTCTCCGGCCTGAAGCTCGATGTCGCATACCTGCAGGGGCGAACAAACGACGGAAGGCTGCACTTCACCAAAGAGAAAGATCACCTTGCCGTCGCTGCCCTTGGTGACGAGACCACGGCTGCCACGCCATTGGCCGGAGATGCCTATTCCTTTCGCTTCATTAGCGCTGACGTTTTGTGCCGACGCTCGAGCAAGGAAAAGAGGCGATATGGCGAGCACGAGTGCGGCTGCGATCGGAAGCACGGCCGGAACCGGTCTTGTTCTTATGGTCATAAGCGGGCCATGCCTTTCAAAGTTGGGCTGTCCAGTCGAAATCGCGGAGATAGAGACCAATGGGATTGAGGCGAATGACACCTTCGTCTTGTGGGGGTGTCAGCGTCACGGTCGCGATGCCACGGAAGCGGTGCGGCTGGCCGACTTCGCTACCCTTGCGGTCGCGCTCGAATTCGGTCCAGTCGATCTGGTAGGACTGGTTCGACAGGGCGACGATATTGTTCACCTCAATCGCGACCGTTGCGCCCCTCGCCTTGTCGAAGGGCGAATTGGACCGGAACCAGGCATTGATCTTCTCGGTTGCCGGATCGAAGGTTCTCAAGAGCGCGTAGGTGCGATCGATATATTGCTTCTGGACGACGGCATCCGGCGTTACGCTCCGGAAATTCGAGACGAAGCTGCCGAGCGTTGCCCGGACCACGCGCGGATCGGCATACTCGATCTGTTGCGGGAAGCCGGCATTCACTGCCGTGCCGAGTTTATCGACCTCGACAATATAGGGAACCAGCTTGACCTGCGTGCTCTGGAACAGGGCATAGCAGAACCCAATCACCGCCATCAGCATTCCGACGATGCCGACGACACGCCACGCCGCGGCTGCCTTGACGTAGGAGCCGTAGCGCTCGCTCCACTCCTGGCGAGCCGCGATGTAAGGATTGTCCGGACCATTACGCGGCGGCATGCGGACCTCGCTGGTTGACATTGCAGATCCTCATTTCCCTGATCCCTTTTTTCCGGTGAAGCTCTTGTGCGCCGAGGCTCTGTTGGCTTCATCGAGTTTGGCGTTGGCAAGGCCAAGTGTTGAGGTTCCGTATGTGCCGCGGCCGTCCATCGCTTGATCGCGCGCGGCAGCCGCCACCGCACTTGCGGCGGCAGCGCCTCCGCTCGCCATGCCCTTCAGGGCAGCGCCCGCCATCGAAGATCCGGTGCTGCGAGCATCGGAATATGCGGAGGCTCCGGCCTTGGCGCCGCCCCACGCAAGCGTTCCGGTTCCGACCGCCGTGCCGATCGCGAAGTTGGCGGCCTGCGACCCATGCCGGATCGTTTCCATGCCACCCGTGACGGAGGCGCCCTGGACGACGCCCTGGATAATGTTCGGCACATACATCGAAATGACGAACACCACGACGGCGATACCGGCGATGGCAAGCGCCGTTTGATACTGGTCGCCAACTGAGGCATCGTTTGCCATGCCGATCAACACCTCGGAACCGATGCGCGCGATCATCACCAGCGCCATCAGCTTCATTCCGACGGAGAATGAATAAATCAGGTAGCGTATGGCGAAGTCCTTGGTGAAGCTCGATCCGCCAAGACCCAACAGGATCATGCCGGCGAGTAAGCCGACATACATCTCGACGAGCACGGAGATGAAGATTGCAGCGACCAGTGAGAAGGCGATGACGCTGACGATCATCGCCAGCGCTGCCGAAAGCGCCAGCGCATTGTCCTGGAAGAGGCCGAAGCTGATTTTCTCGGACATCTTCGAGGCAACGGTCAGGCCGGCGTTGAAGACGTTAGCCGGCGAAGCGGAACCACCGCCGGCGCCGATCTGGAACAGGCTGTCGACGATCGCCTTTGCCAGTGCGGGACCGCGCTCCAGCACGAATGCAAAGAAGCCGATAAACATGATGCGGCGGACAAGCTCGGCAAACCAGGCATCGAGAGAGGCGGCCTGCAGTGCCAACCACACGGCGGCAATACCGACCTCGATGCCGGCGAGGATCCAGAACAGCGAGCGGGCGGCGCGGCTGATCGTGTCCTCCCAGCCCTTAGCAGCCGTGACGATCTGGTTTTCCAGCGTATTCAGCACGCTGCCATCCTCAGCCAGCGCCGGACTTGCTAGCACCACAACGCCAAGCGCCAGCGCGATCGGCAGAAGTCGCGCACCTGAAGTCCTGTCGACTACCATCGTGGTTTCATCTCCTGCCCGCCTGTCAGGTCGTATTTTTTCTGCCCGCCGAAGAATTTCTCCACGCGCTTGCGGGCTTCGTCGTTGGGCGGAGATCCGGACGCGGAGATCCCGGCGGCTGACTGTGACGTATCGTTGGATTGAGTAAGGAGCCACACCGCTCCCCCGGTGGTGGCTGCAGTTGCGAAAACGACGACGACGAAAAATAGCTTCGAGACTACCATCTGGGCTTCATCTCCTGTCCCCCTGACGTCGACGGTGTCGTCGCCTTGAAGAATTCTTCGCGCCGGGCCTGTGCCAGATCCTTCTCCGCCTGCTCGGATTGGTACCAGGTGCCCATCATCGTCATCTGCTGGGAGACCAGACCGCGGAGCTTTTGCATCTGGGCGACTTCCTGCGCGGCGATCTCATGGCCGACCTGCAGTGCCTTCATCTGGCCGTCAGCGCTTTCCGACATCGACCGGAGCGAGGACATGGTGGTTTCCTCGGAGGAGAACTGCTCGGCCGTCAGGTTAGCTGCCTTCAAGGTCCCGGCGACCGTATCCCGGTTGGTGTTCGACCAGGTCTGATAGGTCGATGAGAAGGATGCCCCGTCCGGCAGGCTCGACTTGAAGTCGGCAAAGCTCTGGAACCGCTGCTTCAGTACATCGTCGATATTACCCATGGAGAAGGCGACGCCCTGCCCTTGGGAAACAACGCTCTGTAGCCTTTTGAGATCGCCCTCGACTTGCCCCCAGATGTGGTTCGGCAATTGCGCGGTGTTCTGCAGCATGTTGCTGTAGATGTTGAGCTGGTTTTGGATCTGCTCGGCAAGCTGGCTGATCTGGGTGATCTGGTTGTTGACCTGTTCGGCCGATTTGCCGACGAGACTGATCAGCTCGGTGTTATTGGCAAGCTGCGTCCACTCGGTGGCCTGTCCGGTCACGCCGCCCGCATTTACAGGCGATACGGCGCCGGCAAGTACGAGGATCACTGCGAAAGGAGCCAGGCGCATGGCGTCAGGCCTTGCTCGCGGAAAAATACGTCGCTGCATGAGCGATCCCTCTCTGTTCGAGCCAATGGAGAGGCCATCCGGCCCCATGTTGCGTTTCGAGAGCGCGGACCCGGGCGAGATCGTCCTTGCTGGAGGCGCCGACAAAGGAAAGCGCCACCGGTCCCAGCGTCATGTCAAAGAGCCGCCGCCCCTCTGGCGAGGCAACGTAGTATTCTCGCTTCGGAAGTGCGGTCGCGACGATTTCGATCTGCCGCTCGTTGAAACCGATACGCTCATAGAACTCACGCGTGCCGGTCTCGCGCGCAGCCCCGTTGGGCAGGCAGATCTTCGTCGGGCAGCTCTCCTTCAGAACGTCGACGATCCCCGAACGCTCCGCATCCGAGATCGACTGCGTGGCGAGCACGACGGCGCAATTGGCCTTTCGCAAAACCTTCAACCACTCGCGGATTTTGTCACGGAAGACAGGGTGGCCGAGCATGATCCACGCCTCATCGAGGATGATGAGACTCGGGACCCCGGTCAGTCGCTTCTCGATCCGACGGAAGAGATAGGTGAGGACGGGCACGAGATTGCGCTCGCCCATGTTCATTAGCTCCTCGACTTCGAGGGTCTGGAACGCTCCGAGCGCAAGGCCGTCTTCCTCGGCATCGAGCAACTGCCCCATCGGTCCGTCGACGGTGTAGTGGTGCAACGCCTCCTTGATCTCGCGCATCTGAACGCCGGAGACGAAATCCGAGAGCGACCGGCCGCGCGCATCCGCCATCAAACCGATTTGGCGGGATATGGCATTGCGGTGGTCGGGCGTGATCGTCACACCCTGCAGCGCCACCAGCGTCTCGATCCATTCGGTCGCCCAGGCCCGGTCGGCATCGGTCGAAAGATCCGAGAGTGGGCAGAAGGCAAGTGCCCTCCCCTTCCCGTCGCTCTCGCCGCCGATCTCGTAATGATCGCCGCCGGCGGCCAGCGTCAGCGGCAGCATCGAACGGCCTTTGTCGAACGCGAAGATCTGACCGTCCGCGTAGCGTCGAAACTGTGCCGCGATCAGCGCGAGCAAGGTCGATTTACCGGAACCGGTCGGCCCGAACACCAGCGTATGGCCGACATCGTCGACATGAAGGTTCAGCCGGAATGGAGTGGAGCCGCTGGCGACCTGCATAAGCGGCGGCGAGCCCGGCCGATAGAAGGGGCAAGGTGCTGTCGGGCTGCCGGACCAAACCGAGTTGAGTGGGATGAGATCGGCGAGATTGCGCGTGTTGATTAGCGGCTCGCGGATATTGGCGTACCAGTTGCCGGGAAGCGATCCGAGGAAAGCGTCGGTCGCATTCAGGGATTCGATGCGCGCCCCAAATCCTTCGGACTGGATCAGTCGGCGCACGGCCTCGCACTTTTCCTGAAGCCGGGCGCTATCCTCGTCAAAGAGGATGATAACGGGCGTGTAGTAGCCGTAGGCGACGAGCTGGGAGGATGCTTCCGCGATCGCATCCTCTGTCTCCGCCACCATCAGCATCGCATCCTGGTCGACCGAGCGGCTCTGCGTCTGAAACAGTTGATCAAAAAAGGGTCTGACCTTCTGCTGCCACTTCTTTCTCGTGCGCTCGAGCTTTGCCCTGGCCTCCTGCTCGTCGAGGAAGATGAAACGACTCGACCAGCGATAGGTCAGCGGCATCAGGTCGAGTGAATTGAGAATGCCCGGCCAGCTTTCCGCCGGCAAGCCGTCAACGGCGACCACCCCAAGAAACCTGTTCTCGACTTTGGGTGCGAGCCCATGCTGCAGCTCAGCCGTCACCAGCCAGTCGAGATACATCGGGATGTCAGGCAGACGGACTGGATGGTTCTCGCCGGTGATGCAGAAACGGACGAACTGGAACAACTCGTCATAGCGAGCGATCCGAAAACCACCGCGGTCCTCGGTTTCGTGCGTCACCATGCGGCGTATTGAGATGACGTTGGCGAGATACTGCTCGACCTCGCGGATCGAGTTACGGAAGGTTTCCAGCGCCGTTTCGGCATAAGTGGCCGATCGGCTCCCCGCGTCGGCATACACATAGCGCGCAAGCCCGGATCGCCGAGGCTCCGGCGGCCTCCATGTCAAGATCAGCGCGTGCCGGCTCTCGAAATGTCCGCTCTCGCGCTCGAAATGAGATCGCCGTTCCGCATCGATGGCGCGCGTCACCGGATCAGGAAAGTGGCAGACGTCTTCCGCCGGATAGTCGATCGTCGGCACGCGGACGGCCTCCACCTGGACCATCCAGCCCGTGCCGAGCCGCGACAGGATTGTGTTGATCTGCCGGCTGACCTCGTTGCGCTCGGCGTCGGTCGAGCTTTCACTGTCCGGTCCCGCGAAATACCAACCGGCCATGAGGGAGCCATCCTTCAGCAGGACCACGCCGTTATCGACCAGCCCCGCATAGGGAACGAGGTCGGCGAATGATGGTCCGGAATGACGAAAAGGCTTCAATGCGACCATCGTCAGTACCGTCGCCACGGTGTGGAGGTCGGCCTGTAGGAGGACCGATAGGAGATGTGCCTGACGTAGACACGCCGCATAAGCGGATCGGCTTTCGCCATCATGCGAAGGGCTGCGACCGCGACCAGCCAGATGGCGGCGCCGAACAGTGCGGCATACCAGGTCAGAACCACGAAGATGAGGATCACGGCGGCCAGCGCTGTGAGGAGCACCAGCTCGCGGTCAGCGCCCATCAGGAGGTTAGGCCGTGACAGCGCCCGATGCACCCGCGAGCGGGCGAGGTTGGAACCGGGCTCAGCCATGAGCCCCCTCCCCTTTCGGTCCGGGCGACATCATTTGTTCGGCAATGGCTGGATCGGCTTGCGCGTCATTCTCGCCGATCGTGGCGCCGGTCGCACCGAACAGCGCCACGATCTGTGTCGCCCCGAGAAGAACGCCGCCGACGAGAGCGACGTAGCAAAGCCTGCGCGCGAAATCGTTGAGCTCGCCGCCGAAGATCAGCATGGCACCGGCGATGGCGACGGCTGCCAGTGCAATGAAGCCGGCGACCGGACCGGTGATCGACTGCTGAATCTGCTGGAGCGGAGATTCCCACGGGAGACCCCCGCCACCCGATGAGGCGAGTGCCGGAGTGACCAACGTGTTGGCGAAGAGCAAGACCAGCGCGCCGCCGGCCAGGAACCGTTGATAGTCACGCGACATGGCTGTCCTCATCGATTTGTGCGTAATGTTCGGTGCGGTAGCGAGCATTGGCGTAGGCTTCGACGTTGATGATCTCGCGGACCCGCCTCCCCTTCCCCGTTCGCTCTATCGAAACCACCAGATCAACGGCCTCGCCGATCACCTCCTGCATGGGCTGGTGGCTGGCTTCCGCCGTCAGCTGCTCAAGCCTGCGAAGCGCCGACATTGCCGTGTTGGAGTGAATTGTGGTGACGCCGCCCGGATGACCGGTGTTCCATGCCTTGAGCAGCGTCAGCGCCGCGCCGTCACGGACTTCGCCGACGATGATGCGATCAGGCCGCAGTCGCATCGTGCTTTTGAGCAGCCGGGCCATGTCGATGGTGTCACTGGTATGGAGCGATACCGCATTCTCCGCAGCGCACTGGATTTCGGCAGTGTCTTCGAGGATGACGATTCGGTCGTCCGGTGTGTTCGCGACGATTTCGGCGATGACTGCGTTGGCAAGCGTTGTTTTGCCGGATCCCGTTCCTCCGGAAATCACGATGTTCATTCGAGAGGCGATGGCGCTGCGCAGCACCGAAGCCTGCGCTTCGGTCATCACCTTCGATCGCACATACTCATCGAGTGGAATAAGGCGCGAGGCGCGTCGCCGGATCGTAAATGTCGGTCCCGAGACGACAGGCGGCAGGAGGCCCTCGAAACGATGTCCGCCGATTGGCAGCTCGCCGGAAATGATTGGCTGCTCGGCGTCTGCTTCCGAGCGCAGGGCGTGAGCGACGCTGCCGATGATAACCTCTGCCGCCGCCGAACTAAGGGCGCCAGCTCCCATGACACCATGGCCAAGGCGCTCGATGAAGAGCTTGCCATCCGGGTTGAGCATGATCTCGACGACTGTTGCGTCGTCGAGCGCGACGCAGAGGTGATCACCCAGGGCATCCTGGAGCTTGCGGACGAGACGGGGATGGGAGCGCAGCTGAGTCATGCAGCGCTCCCAATCGGTGCCCCGTTGAGCTCGGGTATCGAGTGGTAGCCCTGAGGGCAAACTCGTTCGAAGCTGGCGCGATCTGCCGTCAGGCTTCCAGCAATAGCGATGGTGTTCCCGATCGCAGAAGCTTCGCCGAGCCGGCGCATTGGCCATCCGGCCCGCTTCAGAATGCGCTCAAAACGGAGATCGGTCGCCGTGACGATCTCACTGTAGCCGTTCGCGATCGACCATTCGATAATGCCAGCGAACAGGGTGAGCGTCGCGAGATGCAGTTGGCCCCCTTCCCTCCCCGAGGCAAGAGAGGTGTCGACGCAGAAGCGCGAGCTTTCGACCATTCCAGAGTGTACTGCGAGTGAGCCTGTTTTAAGCAACTGAGGAAAGGTCTCTGCGAGCATCGTCGGCCCGCAAGCCGGAAGAAGACGGACGCAACCGGCGACCAGTCCGCTCTCGGTGATCGCCAAGAGGTAGGTCGGCTTGAAGTCATCATAGTGGTCACGTTCTTCGCCTGCCGCAATAGACACGTCCCACTCGAGACGGTCGCCGAACACTGCAGCGCGAAGACGGTGCATCTGTTTCAGGAAACGTCGGTGCCGTCTGTGATGGTGGTGTGGAATGGTCAGTATCCGCATCATGATCTCCGCATGAACAGGTCATGCGGACAGAAATCATCTCGCTCAGCGTGTGCCAACGTGCAGATTTGCACCCAGTGATTCTACCGAACTGGGGTTGAAGCTTGCCAAGCCCACTGGCTTGCGCTGTGGGCGATGCCTCATTTTATGTGCAAATCTGCAATTAATGGGCACTGGCCGCAACGCGAGGAATCTGCCTAACTACCGGTTAGTTATCGAGGATTCGGCCTGATAGCTTAGTTTGGGGCAAATATGTTAACCCCTTGTTAACCTAAAAACCCTTGCTCAAAAATCAGAATCGGCGCTTATTTCCAGTGGCGGAACTTTATCGATTTCGCGAAAAATATCGCCACTGGCAAGAAATGGGTTTTAAGATGGCGAAGACCGCCGCAGAAGCAGCGCCTCTAGTTGAAGGGTTGACGGCATTGATGGAGCGTCATGCCGACGCCCTCTCCAGTCAACTTCAAGCGCATCATCTTAAGGTCTTCCCGCCGACTTCAGAGAAGGGTATTCGAACGTTCGGTCCGTCGGAAGCGTCTAAGCTGCTCGGCGTCGGTGAATCTTACCTACGACAGACCGCTTCGGAAATGCCAGAGTTGAATGTAAGCATAAGCCCGGGTGGTAGGCGGAATTTTTCAATCGAAGATATCCATGCAATCCGCAAGCACATGGACCAGGTCGGCCGTGGGAATCGACGCTATCTGCCGCACCGTCGCGACGGTGAGCAGCTTCAGGTTATCTCCGTTATGAATTTCAAAGGCGGGTCGGGCAAGACGACCACAGCCGCACATCTGGCTCAGTACCTGGCAATGCGCGGGTACCGGGTTCTGGCGATCGATCTCGATCCTCAAGCAAGCCTTTCCGCGCTCTTCGGTAGTCAACCGGAGACCGACGTTGGTCCGAACGAAACGCTTTATGGCGCCATTCGGTACGATGATGAGCAGGTCCCGATCGAGCAGGTTGTCCGGGGAACATATATTCCCGACCTCCACCTCATTCCCGGTAACCTCGAACTGATGGAGTTCGAGCACGACACCCCACGCGCGCTGATGAAGCGCAAGGAAGGCGACACGCTCTTTTACGGTCGTATCAGTCAAGTGATCGAGGACATCGCCAATAACTACGATGTCGTCGTGATCGATTGCCCTCCCCAGCTCGGCTACCTCACGCTTTCGGCCCTGACAGCAGCAACATCGATCTTGGTCACGGTCCATCCTCAGATGTTGGACGTGATGTCGATGAACCAGTTCCTGGCGATGACGTCCAATTTGCTCCGGGAAATCGAGAACGCTGGCGCCGAGTTCAAGTTCAATTGGATGCGCTACCTCATCACTCGTTTTGAACCGAGCGATGGGCCGCAAAACCAAATGGTGGGCTATTTGCGGTCGATATTTGGCGAGAGTGTCCTCAATTTCCCGATGCTGAAAACCACGGCAGTGTCGGATGCAGGTCTGACAAACCAGACCCTTTTTGAAGTCGAGCGCGGACAGTTCACGCGATCGACCTATGATCGGGCCTTGGAGGCTATGAACGCGGTCAATGACGAGATCGAAACTCTGATCAAAAAAGCATGGGGTAGACCCACATGAGCCGGAAACACATCCTGGGCGTCTCGACAGACGCCCCCGACACGCCATCCGCGGATAACAGGTCTGGAAAGAACCGGTCCATGCCGCTTCTCGGTGTGCCAAGGAAGGATCGCGATCCGGCAACCAAGCTCACGGCGAACATTGGTAATGCACTGCGCGAGCAAAATGATCGCCTTAGCCGTGCCGAAGAAATCGAGCGGCGCCTTGCTGAAGGTCAGGCAGTCATAGAACTGGACGCCTCGGTAATCGAGCCGTCATTCGTCCAGGATCGTATGCAGGGTGATATCGACGGCCTTCTCTCCTCAATCCGCGAGCAAGGCCAGCAGGTTCCGATCCTGGTTCGACCTCACCCAGAGCTTTCCGGCCGATATCAAGTTGCTTTCGGGCACCGTCGATTGCGTGCTGTTTCGGAGCTGGGTCTTCCAGTCAAAGCCGTGGTCCGCGAGCTGACGGACGAACAACTCGTTGTGGCCCAAGGCCAGGAAAACAATGAGCGTGAAGATCTCACTTTTATTGAGAAGGCGCGCTTCGCATATCATCTGAACAAACAGTTTCCACGCGAGATTGTCATCGCTGCTATGTCGATCGACAAAAGCAATTTGTCGAAGATGCTCGTGCTTGTCGACGCCCTCCCCTCCGGACTGATCGACGCCATTGGTGCCGCTCCTGGCGTCGGACGCCCAAGCTGGCAGCAACTGGCAGAGTTGGTCGGGAATGCAGCGTCTCCGTCTGACGCGTCCGCCTATGCGGCCTCAGAAGAGGTGCAGGCGTTGCCATCGCCAGACCGATTCAAGGCGGTCATCGCCCACTTGAAGCCTCGCCGACCTCCTCGTGGCCTGCCGGAGGTGATGTCGGCCCCGAACGGAGACCGACTGGCACAGATCTCACAGAGCAAGGCCAAGCTGGAAATCATAATCGACCGGAAGGCAACGCCTGACTTTGCGACCTTCGTGCTGGAGCAAGTGCCGGCGCTATACCAAGCCTACCACGCTGCGAACCAACGGAAACAGGGAGAGTAACCGCAAAAGAAAAGAGCCTCCTCAACGTCGCCGTCGCGGAAGCCCTTCTGTCTCTGTAGCAAGAACAGAATCGCATTTCCTCGAATCCTCGTCAAGAGTTCTTTGGCACCGTTTTGGTGAGTGAATTTCTTTTGCCTGCTGAAAGGTGAGAGACGATGCAGACGGGAAGTGTGACGACGCCATTCGGGCGGCGGCCGGTGACGCTTGCGCTCGTGCGGCGCCAGGCGGCATTGGCCGAAATCAAACAAGGAAAGGTCGCGGACAAGTGGAAGGTCTTCAGGGACGCCTCCGCCGCTATGGATGTGCTCGGCGTTCAATCCAACAGTCTCGCGGTGCTCGACGCGCTGTTGAGCTTCTATCCGGACAATGAACTGCGCCAAGACGCGAAGCTGATAGTATTCCCGTCGAATACCCAGCTTGCGCTTCGAGCACACGGGATGGCTGGTGCGACATTACGCCGGCATATCGCGTTCCTGGTTGAGGCGGGCTTGATCATCCGGAAAGACAGTGCCAATGGCAAGCGTTACGCTCGCAGGGATGGCGCTGGAGAGATTGAGAGTGCCTTCGGCTTTGATCTCTCCCCCCTCCTCGCGCGTTCAGAAGAATTGGCTGTGATGGCGCAGCAAGTGATGACCGATCGCGCGATGCTTCGTAAGGCCAAGGAAAGTCTGACGATCTGCCGGCGAGACGTTCGCAAGTTGATTACTGCAGCAATGGAAGAAGGTGCTGATGGCGACTGGAGGGTAATCGAAGCGATGTATATCGGCCTGGTCGCGCGGATTCCGCGCTCTCCCACACTCTCCGACATTTCCGCAGTCCTCGATGAAATGCAGCTGCTCCAAGAGGAGATAGTCAATCGATTGGATATCCAGGGAAATTCGGAAAAAAATAGCACCAATGGTGCTCATATTGAGCGGCATATACAGAATTCAAAACCCGAATCTCTTAATGAATTTGAACCTAGCTCTGAAAAAGAGCAGAGGGTAAAACTGGATGAAACCAGCCGGCCGATGAGTGCGCCGATTAAGCCGTTTCCGCTGGGAACAGTGCTGAAGGCCTGCCCAGCGATTGCCGATTATGGACCGGATGGAGCGATCGGAAGCTGGCGCGAGTTGATGTCGGCTGCGGTGGTTGTTCGGTCCATGCTTGGCGTCAGCCCGGCGGCCTATCAGGACGCGTGCGCTACTATGGGGCCGGAGAATGCAGCGGTTGTGATCGCCTGCATCTTGGAGCGGGCGAACTTCATCAACTCGGCCGGTGGATATCTGCGGGCTCTGACAAGGCGAACCGAGCGGGGCGAATTCTCCCTTGGCCCGATGATAATTGCCTTGTTAAAGGCGAGCGGGCTTGCGCCATTGAAAGCGGGGTAGACGTTGGGCGCCGGGAGAGGAGTTGCAGACTGGCCAATACCGGGATTGAGGCGATAGCCGGTGGCTTTTAGGATCGAAAACACCACCTGATTCCGGTGGTCAGCTGACCACCGCATTAACATATTGAAAGAACAACGCTTTTTACGGCGCTCTATTTTCATATATAAGGGGCGAGCGGTTCAGACGAAAAGAGGCCGGTACGCAACCTCCAGGTCGCATCCACCGCGATATTGTATATGATTTATAGGCTGATGGACACCACCGGACAGCGGTGGATCCTTCTTGGCAACAATGTTGGTACGTCTTGCCGCCCGAATTGCGATAAAGAAGAGATCTCTTCTTTCGGAGCTTTGGATCGGAGAACATGACCACGAAAACCGTGACGCGCGCAGATTTAGCGCATGCTGTGTTTCAAAAGATCGGCCTTTCACGAACAGAATCATCCGATCTTGTGGAGGCCGTGCTCGGTGAGATCGGCGATGCACTTGTGCGCGGAGAACCGATAGGACTTTCATCATTTGCCTCGTTTCAGTTGAACGCTAAAACCCACCGGCCGGGCCGCAACCCACGAACAGGGGAAGAGGTACTCATTTCCGCGCGCCGGGTCGTAAAGTTCACAGCATCAGATGTGATGAAATCACGAATTCAAAAGGCTCATAAATCCCGAAAGGCAAAAGCCAAAGTCCCTCCACGGGATCCAAGCCGATAACATATCCTTGGCCGAACCGCCCGTTAGGTTTCGGCGTCAGAAGGAGCAGGAGGGGCTATCCCCTATCTCACACATGGACTATCGGTATAAACTCGTCGAAGGGCCCTTTAGGCAATTGAGCTGACGTTGAAACTTTGACAACGTGGCGTCCCATGAAGCCAAAGAAAGAAGGGAGGAAGCCCTCCCCCGACAAATCAAAGCACCTGCTCCAACAGCTAGCGCAAACGCCAGACAAACTCTTTGGCGGAACGTTCCGCAGCCAGTTCGGTGCCTTGTGCTTTCGGTATAAAGACGACGGAGAAGAATTCGAAATTCTGGTCATTACATCGCGTGACAGTGGACGATGGATCATTCCCAAGGGTTGGCCGATGAAAGGCAAGAAGCCCTATGAGGCGGCGGCGATCGAAGCGTGGGAGGAAGCAGGCGTCCGCGGCACGGTGAGGAAAAAGACAATAGGCCGATATACTTATTTGAAGGAGCTTGATGAGGGCAATGTTGCGCCCTGCATCGTCGAGATGTTTCAAATAGAAGTGAAAGAGGTCCTCGCCGATTTCAAGGAAAAGGGGCAACGCGTCCTCCACTGGGTAACGCCGGACGAGGCTGCCAGACGGGTTCGTGAAATCGAGCTGAAATCTCTGCTCGTCCATTTCATCCCGCAGGCCAAGAGATCACAATAGTTTGCGAAAGGTCGGGCCATTATCCGACCAAAGCAAACGAACATGCGATGTATGTCACTTAGCGTTTGTTCGCGTGACTGCTGGAATTCTCCGGCGACCTTAAGGTCGTTCAGGCATCTAGATTATCGTTTGGTGGAGAACTCTTTGTTGCCCCTATGCGTTGCATCGAAACATTTGAATGAGCCCAGCGTCAGTTTTGTCGGCGCTCGTGTGCGTTAGATCTCTGCCGCCTCCCGCGAACGCGGCTAGCGTGGCAACCGCTATCGGTATTTAGATGACAAGCCGCGCCGCTCGCCCGTTCTTCAGTTCGGCATTCCTGGAGCGTGAAATCGCGATTGGCTGCTTCCCAAGTTCGCGTGGAGCAGCAGGGGAGAGGGGGGCAAGGAGAAAAACCGAGGGGTATCGCCACCGCGTCAGCGGCCAGCCGAAGATGTTCGGCCAGGTCCTGCAGGCCTTCGAGCCGAAGGATGGGGAGACGGCTTTTTGTCCTTGCTGGGGAGAGGGGGCGGAGCCTTCTTTCCCCGCTCAAGAGAAAGAGCCCGCCGGCGCCGGCGTCATGATGCCGCTTCAGCGGCCCGAAAACGTGATCCTCATCGACATCGATGAAGCCGGACAGTTGTGATATACGATCCTGGCTTGACGTATTGTGAGCAACTTTCGCTCTAACCCTTTATTGACAAATGTTCGTCAGTAGACCGCTTCTCAACCACGGTGAATTTCTGGCCTAGGCCACATCCGAAGGCTTTGCGGATACCGTTGCCTCGGACGAGTTGCATGTCACGATCGCAACCTCCCGCGGTACGGTGAACTGGGAGCAGATGCTGCCATGCGCGGGCGATTTGAACGTGCGCACCGGGGGCCGAAGGTCGGTCCGGAATTTTGGCGGTGTGATCGTGTTGATCTTCGTCTGCCAGCGGCTCTCCCATCGACATGCTGAGTTTCGCCGGCTCGGAATGAGCTGGGATTTTCCCAGCTACACGCCGCATATTTCGTTTGCGTTTGACCAGGAAATAGATCTAGCCGAAGTTGGACCCTACCCAGGCCGGCTTCATTTCGGCCCGGAATGCTTCCAAGTCGATATAATCGATTCCCTCTAAGGCGATTACTTGGTGAACATGCGTAATCGACCAACGCTCGACGTCCAAAGGTTTTTTGGGGACGCAAACGTCGCTCCCTCAGACGAGAAGGGCAACCCTACAAGCAACACTGACATCGAATTCCGCGTCCGCACCACTCGGCTCACGGCGCCCTTGGGCGTACCGACGACATTGGGAGGCCATTGCCTGATAACGTCTCAACAGCTTCGTCAAGCGCCATCGTCGGCAGAGGGTGCCAGGCGTCCGGTTGGGGGCGTAGACGCCTGGCGCAGTTGGGGCGTTCACCGGGTAGTGAACAGCTCATCGATACAACCAACGTTGCTGCGCGTACAGACACCCAGATGGGTAGGGTATTCTGTTAAAATCGACAGACCACTAGAGAAGGGCTGATATGGCAAAGATGATCCTCTAGTTGGCGGCGAGGGGAACGCTTAATCAACTCCGGCTCAACGAGTTTCTCGCGCACCATCCGTTGGACGGCAGGGCGCAATCGTTCGACTGTCCAGTCGTGACCGCGGCGATTGAGGATATCGGGTTCATCTCGGATCAGTTTAAGGCCTCGGTTGAGTGGTGAGCTGGCTTCTACAAATTGCCCAATAGAATCGGTACTGTCGACGCGACGAGAAGAAGCGCGACCGAAAGATTGAAGATGCGTGCATAAGTCGGCCGAGTAAGCACATTGCGGAGCAGGCGCCCGGCAGCCGCCCAGACAGCAACACTAGGGATGGCTACAAGAGCCAGCAAAGCCGCAGCGATCGAGATATTCAGCAGATAGTCGTTGCTGGGAATATAAGTCGCAGCCGCACTCACTGTGATTGCCCATGCCTTTGGATTGATCCACTGAAACGCGGCGGCGCCAAAGAAGCCGATGGGCGAACTCTCCTCACCTTCAACAATTGGGCCGCTGCGCGCGATCTTCCATGCAAGCCAGATGAGATAAAGCGAACCGCCGATCCGCAAAATTTCGTGCGTGATCGAATAGGCCTCGAAAAGCGTGCCTAGGCCGAAGCCAATCGCTAACATTTGCAAGGCAACTCCAGCGGCAATGCCGCCTATGAGCGGAAACGACCTGGTTAAACCTACACGAACGCCGGACGCCAGCGCCATTGCGTTGTTGGGTCCCGGCGTAACTGTCATGAGAAAGGCGAAAACGAGGAATGGCGCGAGAACTACTGGATCGGTCATACGCGCAATGTTAAGAGCATTTTCGCAGAATGTTGGTGCGAATGTTATCAACGGAGCCGAAAAAGTTGCAACAAAAGCCTGACTTTGATCGAATTGACCGTCATATATTGCGTGAGCTATCCGTTGATGCGCGCCAGCCGAATGTACGCTTGGCTGAGCGCGTCGGCTTATCTGCGTCGGCGTGCTTGCGTCGCGTTCAAGAACTGGAGCGCGCCGGTGTCATTACGGGATACCGGGCGTCGATTGATCGTGCGCGAATGGGAGCCGGGTTCCTCGCCTACATCACGGTCGGGCTGTCCGATCACACCAAGATGAGCCAGGAGGCGTTCGAGCAAGCGATGTCGCAGGCCGATGAAGTCGTTGAGTGCCACAACGTGACAGGCACAATAGAATATTTGCTGCGTGTCGAAGTTGCCGACATTGCCACTTACAAGGCGTTCCATACCAACGTGTTAGGCACGCTGCCGCAGGTCACGGCGATTACCAGCTTCATCGTTCTGGGCTCTCCAAAGGATCAAAGGCGGTGAGAGACCCTGTGCATTTACGGGGCTAGCGTGGGAAGCGCGTTAGCTGCCCTCTGAAGGGCACTGATGCCGCGAGAAAGTGTAGGGGAGGAGACTCATGTATGCCACGTTTGAGATCGGGGAACCAGACGGCAGACCGTGACGACTAGATAACCAGGCGCGCCGCGCGCCCGTTTTTCCGCTCAGCATTGTTGTAATAGCTGGCCGCCTGCGTCACCGATTTGTGCTGCGACTGCTGCATGGCCTCGGGGAGCGGAATGCCGCGATTGGCGGCCTCGGTGAGATAGCCAGACCGCAGGCCATGCGCCGAGAACATCTCCGGGTCTAGGCCGGCCTGCTTGACGCGTGCCTTGAGGATGAAGTTGACCGATTGCGGCGTCAGCGCCCGCCGATCGATATTGCCCCACTGATCGATGCGCCGGAAGAGAGGCCCACTCTCGATCTTGGCCTCCGCTAGCCAATGTTTCAAGGTGATCACGGGCCGGCCGATCAGTACCACCTGTTCATCGTCATC
>NZ_QSNT01000011.1 GCF_009498525.1 Rhizobium sp. ICMP 5592
CCGAACCAAGTCAACAGAGGAACTGTAAAAATTCTGACATTTTTATAAGTTATTGAATTTAAATAGGGATTTGTCGATCAGCAAGGAGGTTGTCCGCTTGCCTCGGCCGAGGCCGTGGAAAATCTTGTCCAATTGGTCAAAATTTTCGATTTGCAGCAGCGGAAAGACCGTTCGCCGCCTTTGAAAGAGCTGCGCGGCAGCTTCACACCGCCGGATCATGGCATTCAACCCCTATGCTTGCCGGAGCGCGCTGGATGACCTGACCGCCGCAAGGGCTTGTAAAAAACGGTATTCCATAAGGAATTTCTGTTATATAAGTGAGGTGGGAGGACATCATGGATACAACAAGCTCAAAGAGCATCGTCGAAGTCAGTGTCGATAGCGCCGCCGGACGGAAGGCGCTCGGTATCATGAACATGCGCCAGGCATTGGATCTGCCTGACCTGCCGAGCTTCACCTATACCCATCCGGATCCGCGAAAGGCGGCCGCAGGCGTCGTCGTCAGCCGTCGGGAGTTGGAACGCTTCCTGACCTGCCATTGAGCGCTGACGCAGCGATGGCCCACGTCGCGCATCGGCGCGACCCTTTTGGTGCGCCCTGTTTCAGGCCGCAGCCTGCTGGCTCACCGCAAGCGGCAGCAATATAATAGCGTCAAGCCCGCCGCCGCTGCGATCCTCCAGGCATAGCGCGCCATTATGCGTATCAAGGATCTGCCGGACGATCGTCAATCCGAGACCACTCCCCCCGAGATCACGGTTGCGCGATTCCTCCAGGCGGATGAAGGGTTCGAGCACATCCTTGCGCCGCTCTGCCGGAATGCCCGGACCACGGTCGCCGATGATGACAGCGGCATGGTCGCCGCGACATTCAACACGGACATCGGCGCTGGCGCCATAGCGCAGCGCATTGTCGATCAGATTATCAAGCACCCTCGCCAGCGCCGTCTGCGGTATCGTCACCGCCAGCTCCCGTCCGAGCGGCAAGAACGAGACCAGGCCCTGCGCATCCTGACGCTCGGCCACGAGAGTGCGAACTGTGCCGTCGAGATCGCTGATATCCCTACCCGCGGAAACGACGGTACTGCGGGCAAAGCCCAGCGCTTCCTCGACGAGGCGCTGCATAGCCTCGACATCGGCAATCGCCCGCTCGCGATGCGGCGTATCCGGCATCATCTCCATGCGCAGGCGGAAACGGGTCAGATAGGTCCTCAGATCATGGGAGATCGCGCCGAGGATCAGGGTGCGATTGTTGACCAGCGCGGCGATGCGCAACTGCATGCCGTTGATGGCACGGATCAACATGCGCAGCTCGCAGGCGCCCCGCTCGGGAATATGGATCGGCTGCAGGCTCTTGCCGATGGAATTGACGGTGCGCGACAGCCGCGTCAGTGGCCGGGTCTCGCGCGCCACGGCGGCAATCGCGATCACCGCCACCAGCATGCCGAGAACGCCGGCAATAAGCCCCACGGGAATACCGCTCAACCGCACGGTCGGCGTGTCGGTCAGGCTGAAGACGGCGACCTTGCCGCCGGCGACACCGATGGAGACCTCGATGGTGCGGTCGGAAGCGCCCACCGAAAACCAGCCTTGCGGCCGCTCGGGCAGCGAGCGTATCCCGAAATAACGATTGCCGAAGGCGATGCTGGCGAAATCGCGGGCGAGTTTCTCGCCGAGGCTCGAATCGACGGCGGCGCCGCTTTGCGTGGGCACCGGAGCATCCGCTAGGCGCAGATCCAGACCATTGGCGTTGAGCGCGCGCACGGCCTGATCCTGTGCTTCAGGAGGAATGGCATCGAGCAGACGCACCGCCGATTTGATCTGCATGCCCGGAGACAGCCGCCGGCCAGCCGGCGCGTCCGCCCTCAAGCCGGCGGCAACGAAGGCAGCAAGCTGGATGATGAACAGCGCCACAGCGACGATCATGATGATACGCGAAACGAGACCGAGTTTCAGCATGGCTCAGACATCCCTCACTTCAGCGGTCAACAGGTAACCGGCATTGCGCACCGTGGTGATCAGCTGCGCACCATCCGGCAGATACTGCGCCAGCTTCGTGCGCAGCCGCGACACGGTGACATCGATGGTGCGATCGAAGGGGTCGGCACCGCGACCGCGCGTCCAGTCGAGCAGCTGGTCGCGCGACAATACCCGACGTGGCCGTTCGAGGAAGCAGATGAGCAGATCGAACTCGGCCGTCGTCAGGCGCAGAGGACCTTCGCCCTCCATCTCGATCGCCCTGCCGTCGAGATCGACGATCAGACCGGCGAAGCTCTTGCGCCGCCGCTGGCCACTCGCCTCTTCCGCGCGCTCCGGCCCGACCCGGCGCAGGATGGCGCGGATGCGCGCCAGGAGCTCACGCGGATTGAAGGGCTTGCCGAGATAATCGTCGGCGCCCATCTCCAGGCCGAGAATGCGGTCGATATCCTCCGACTTCGCCGTCAGCATCAGGATCGGCACGCGGCTGCGCGCCCGAATGCGGCGGCAGGCCGACAGACCGTCCTCGCCCGGCAGCATCAGATCGAGAATGATGAGATCGGGAAAGCCTCTGGCAAGCGCGCGATCCATGGCCGCAGCGCTTTCGACCGCCTCGACGGCAAAATCCTCGCGGCTCAGGAACTCCTCGAGCAGTGCTCTTATTTCACGGTCGTCCTCGACCAATAGCAGCGATGCGGAAGCCATGACACATCCATGCGAGGCAAAGGGCGTCTTTGACAACAGGGAAACGACCGGCGTTACAAACTGTAACAAATTTCCGCCTTTCTGAAAAATCCAGGAAACAGACGCCAGGCAGGTTTATCGCCGTCCCTCCGGAGCGAGGGGCGGCATCGGCCCCGATGTAGCCCTACCCGACCCCATCGCCGCTCCGGACCCTCGGCAGGGCTCGTGTCGACAGGCGCGAGCCCTCACCTGCCCCCCACGAATTTCCGCGTTCCGGGATTTGCGTCGTGGCGATCCTCATGCGAAAGGATTGGCATCGTCAGGCTGGCGCCTGACCATGGCGACACAAGGACGAGGCAAGGGTGAGCCAAAGGCATTCTCCGCAAAGACCGGGCAAGCCGGCAAAGGGCCGGCAGGAGAGCGACGGCAAACGCGTGACCTTGCCGCGCGCGCTGTCGAAGCTCGGCTATTGCTCGCGCACGCAGGCGGAGGCGCTGATTGCGGCCGGCCGCGTGACGGTCGACGGCCGGGAGATCACCGATCCCACCGCCTGGATCGATCTCGACCGTGCAAAAATCGCCGTCGACGGCGAGGCGATATCCGCGGAAAAGAAGCTCTATTTCATGCTGAACAAGCCGCGTGGGCTGGTGACGACGCGCGACGATCCCGAAGGGCGGCCGACGGTCTATGATTGTCTCAGGGATATCGACGCCCGGCATCTGGCGCCAGTCGGGCGGCTGGACAAGGCAAGCGAAGGGCTGCTGCTCTTTACCAATGACACCGTGCTGGCGCAGGCGCTGCTCGATCCGATCAGCCATGTGGGCAAGATCTATCATGTGCAGGTCAACACCATCATGGAGCAGGAGCAACTGGATCGGATGGAACGCGGCATTGTTGACGACGGCGAGCTTCTGACCGCGACCGCCGTCCGCCTCTTGCGCAGCGGCGATCGCAACGGCTGGATCGAGGTCGAGCTCAAGGAGGGCCGCAACCGGCAGATCCGCCGGATGCTGGAGGTGCTCGGCATCGAGTGCCTACGGCTGGTGCGCGTTGCCTTTGGCGATATTGCGCTCGGCGACCTTCCAAAGGGCGCGGCGAGAGCATTGACGGAAGCCGAGATTCTCGGGCTGCGCCGGCGCGCAGGCATGGAAAAGACCGGACGAAACGGAATGAAGGCGGGACGCAATGCAGCCCCATGATTTCTGGCAGGAGCTTCATCCGCCACGGAGTTTTCCGACATCGGGTGAGTTCCGAGATGTCTACGTGGCGGAACTGCCCGACGGGCGGCAATTGCGCCTGCCGATCCGCGTGTTGGCCGATGGCGAGCATGCGCTGGCGTCGCTGATCATCAACCAGGCAGGCTTTTCGGTGCAGGAGGCGCTGGCGCAAGTGCTGGCCGAGCGCATCGCGGCCCATGATGTTGATGTGGTCGTCGGACTGCCGACGCTCGGGCTGACACTGGCAAGCGCGGTCGCCCGAGCACTCGGCCACGATCGTTATGTGCCGCTCGGCACGTCGCGGAAGTTCTGGTATCGCGAGGAGCTGTCGGTGTCGCTGTCCTCGATCACCACACCCAACCAGGAGAAACGTCTCTATATAGATCCGCGCATGCTGCCGCTGTTGCAAGGGAAGCGGGTGGCACTGATCGACGACGTGATCTCGAGCGGCGCCTCGATCGTCTCGGGCCTGGAGCTTTTGAGCGCATGCGCCATCGAGCCCGTGGTCATCGGTGCGGCGATGCTGCAATCCGAGCGCTGGCGCGAGCGGGTCGATGCATCCGGCAAGCTATGGGGCGAGCGAATTGTCGGCGTGTTTTCGACACCGATCCTCGACAGGACAGGTAACGGTGGCTGGCGCCGGCCCTGATCGGCTGGTTCCGGATTTGGGGCCGCGCTTTACTTGACATCGGCGGAGCACAAATTAAGGGTCCAGTCATGAAGCGTCCGCGGGGCGGATGCACGAGCCCGCTGGTGACCGTGTTGCGAATTCTCTCCGAAGCCCATTTTCCGGAACTGCCCAATTACTACCGCGGCAAGGTGCGCGAGAATTACGACTTGCCGGACGGCAGCCGCATCATCATCAGCACCGACCGGCTGAGCGCCTTCGACCGCATCCTCACCTGCATTCCCTACAAGGGTCAGGTGCTGACGCAGACGGCACGCTACTGGTTCGAGGCGACCAAGGACATCTGCCCGAACCATGTCATCGCCTATCCCGACCCGAACGTGGTCGTCGGCAAGCGGCTCGACATCCTGCCGGTGGAGGTCGTCGTGCGCGGCTATCTGGCCGGCACCACCGGCACCTCGATCCTGACGCTCTATAAGAAGGGTCAGCGCGAGATGTACGGCATCACGCTGCCGGACGGCATGCGCGACAACCAGGTTCTGCCGACGCCGATCATCACCCCGACCAGCAAGGAATTCGATGGCGGCCATGACGAGCCGCTGACCCCGGCGCAGATCGTCGAGGGCGGGCTTCTGACAAGTGAGCAATGGCAGACGCTGTCGGACTATGCGCTGGCCCTGTTCGCGCGCGGCCAGGAGATCGCCAGCAAGCAAGGGCTGATCCTCGTCGACACCAAATATGAATTCGGCACTGATGAAAATGGCACCATCATCCTTGCCGACGAAATCCACACGCCGGACAGCAGCCGTTACTGGCTGGCAGACAGCTACCAGGACAGCTTCGACAAGGGCACCCGCCCCGCAAGCTTCGACAAGGATTTCGTCCGCGCCTGGGTAGCCGAACGCTGCGATCCCTATAAGGACGAGATCCCGGAGATCCCGCTCGACCTCGTCGAGCAGACCTCGAAAGTGTATATCCGCGCTTACGAAGCGATCACGGGCACGCCTTTCGTTCCCGACGATCGCGGCGCAACGCCGCGCGACCGGGTTCGCGCAAGCCTCGAGCGCTATTTCCCGTAAGAGCTGGCCGATCGCCACCACGACTGTGTTTCAGGGCGGGGAGCCGCCCTGGAGTTGCATATTACGCCAGGTTCCAGGCCTCGCACCGCTCTAGGTAGCGGCGAAAAGGGTATGCTTTTTGCAACACTTTAAAAATTTTTTACCAAAAGCCTGATATTTGTCACGATCCCACATATGTTCGCCGACGAGAAATGGCAAAAGGCACTGTGCTATTGCAAAACTCGTTGCTAGATTGGCGCCGAACTGCTTCGGACCATTTGTTGTATTGCGTAGGCAGGAGCGCCGACACATATGGGGTCACGTCGACCCCGTTAAATAGTGATCATGTAAATTGAATTGTGGGATAATGTGATGGTATCCATTCGTACTGCCGCCCCCGCCCTGCTTCTTTTTCTAGCAGGTTGCGTCAGCGGCCCCGATCATAAGCCACCGGAAATGCCTCTCCCGGCCAAATTCTCCGAGGGCGGTACGAAGATCAACGGCGATCTGGCCGGGTCTCAATGGTGGACCGCCTTCGGCGATTCGAAGCTGAACTCGTTCGCCGCGCAGGGACTTGCAGAAAACCTCAATATTCAGCAATCGCTGGAACGCATCAATCAGGCGCAGGCCGCGGTCGTTACCGCCGGCGCCGGCGGACTGCCGAGCCTTACGGCCACCGGCGACCATACGACCAATGGCCAGAAGGGCAGCCTGCGTACGCAGAGCGAAACGCAGAACTCCACCAGCGGCGGCGCTTCGGTCTCGTGGCTGCTCGACCTCTGGGGTCAGTACCGCCGCGCCAGGGAAGGCGCCATCGCATCGCTCGACGCGGCCTATTCCAATGTCGACACCGCTCGCCTGACCTATCTGCAGGATCTGGCGAACAGCTACGTCAACGCCCGCTACTACCAGGCTCGCATCTCGATCGCGCAGGACAACTTGAAGTCCCGCCGCGAAACGCTGGCCCTGACCAAGTTCCAGCTCGAAGCCGGTGCAGCTTCGCGCCTCGATGTCGTCCAGGCAGAAGGTCTCGTCAATTCGACGCTTTCCGAAGTTCCTGGTCTCGAAATCAGCTATCGCCAGGCCGTGCATCACATCGCAACTCTGCTCAACGTGCCGTCGGCAACCGTCATCGCCCAGATGCAGGGCGGCGGCAGGCAGCCGGTATTCCGCGGTCGCGTCAATTCGGGCATCCCAGCCGACCTGATCCGCAACCGGCCTGACATTCGCGCCGCCGAGCGTACCCTCGCCGCCGCGACTGCTCAGATCGGTGTAGCGGAAGCGCAGCTCTTCCCGACGATCACCCTCAGCGGTGCCATCTCGCCATCCTACGTCCACACATCGTCGAGGAGTGGCAGCCTGACGACCTGGTCGTTCGGCCCGACCCTGACGCTACCGATCTTCGACGGCGGCGCGCTTCGCGCCAACGTCAAGACCGCTGAATCGTCGAGCCGCGAACAGTATGTCGTCTGGAAGCAGACCGTGCTGACTGCCGTCGAACAGGTTGAAAATGCCCTGTCGGCTGTCAGCCGCGATGCCCAGACGGTCTCGGCGCTGCGCGCGCAGGTGAAATCCTACCAGGAAGCCCTGCAGCTCTCGACGGCAAGCTACAAGGACGGTGCCTCCTCGCTGCTCGACGTTCTTGATGCACAGCGTAACGTTTCGACCGCGCAGGAAAGCCTGGCAACGGCTATCCAGCAGAGCGCTATCGATTACATCTCGCTGAACGTCGCGATCGGCGCCGGCTATGTTCCGGCCGAAAAGGGACCGGTCGCAGCAAAGTCGGCCAAGGTCGTCAAGGTCGCCGACAAGAAGGCGGTCAACTAAATCATATCGTCCGGCTCCGCCGGGCGTTTCTTCCCATGAAACCGCCGCGGGCAACCGTGGCGGTTTTTCTTTGGCTGGAATAACGCGCAAAATAAAATGGCGCGCTCCGCTTCCGCAAAGCACGCCACCAACAGCCAATAAACAAAAAGGCCGGAATAAACCGGCCTTTCGTCATCCATCCTCACACCAGTGCCAGTACATCCGTGGTCAAAGGGAAAGGCGGAACCGCAGCCAGATTGATCGCGAAAGGTTAACACATGGTCAACGCCACTTCCGCGATATCCAGGGAATGCAGGGGGCTCGCTTTGAAGCGCGCCACACATTCATCGGCTGCATGACTGAAGCCTATATTGGGTGGGAATGCGGTGATTTCAAGGTCGATAGAATAAAAGTCCCGATGCCGCGCGAAATAATAAGCAAGCCTTCCTAAATATCCCCTTAGATTTTGACGGCTTTACGCATACCCGTTCAAGCTGCATTCATACGAACTCTCTTAAAACCTCGGAAAAGATTGAAAGAATGGCGTTGGATCTTGCAAATCCAGTGAATGCGCCAGCTTTGATCTTATCGAAACTGGAAACGGCGTGCCGGATCCTGTAACCGCATCGAACGCCTCTTGCCGAACGTGCGAAGCAGGCAGGCAACAACAATCGGCGCAGTCGCTGGGCAATCCATGAGGCCGGCGGTGCGCAGGGGGAGAGCATTCATGAGACATAAGCTTCTCGCAGCCATCACGCTGACCGCACTCGTTGCGCTACCGGCGCTGGCGCAAGCCGCGGAAGGTTTTGCTACCGCCAACGTCAACATGCGGTCCGGCCCGAGCACGCAATATCCGGCGGTGACCATGATCCCCGTCGGCGCGCCGCTGGAGATTAACGGCTGCCTCAACGAAACGCCCTGGTGCGACGTCTCCTTCGTCGGTGGGCGCGGCTGGGTCGCCGGCCGCTACATCCAGGCAACCTATCAATCACGCCGCATCTATGTCGGCCCGCAATATTACCGTCCGCTCGGCATTCCAACCATCACCTTCAATGTCGATGATTACTGGGGACGCTACTATCGCGGCCGCGACTTCTACCGTGATCGCGACCGCTGGCGCCGGGGTCCAGGCTGGAGCGACCGCCGCCCGGATTCGAGCCGGGATCGCCGCCCCGACCGCAATCCCGGCTGGGATAACGATTCGGACCGCAACTGGGACCGCCGCCCGGACCGAAACCGCGACTGGAGCAACCAGCAGGACGGCAACGGGGATTGGGGCCGGCAACGCCAGGATCGCAATCGCGATTGGGGTAACCAACAGGACAATAACCAGGACTGGGGCCAGCAACGCCGCGATCGCAATCGCGATTGGAACCGGCAGCCGGACGACAATCAGGGTTGGGGCGGCAACCGCCAGGATCGCCGGCGCGACGACAACCGCCAGGACAACCAGCAACGCCGCCCAGAACCTCAGCAACAACAGGCACAGCCGCAGCCGCAACCCCAGGCGCAGCCTCAGCCGCAACCTCAACGTCAGGACAATCGACGCCCGAATGCCGGTGCGCCAGGGCCTTACAGCCCCGATCATGTCGATCCCTGCCCGGCGTCGCAGCCCGATTGCCGCATGACCCCAAGAGGCTTCAATCGATAGCCGCTTCAAGGCAGCAAGAACAACAAAGGCCAGTGACCCACGTCACTGGCCTTTTTCATTGGCCCGCGCGACGGTCAAAGGAAACCGATGATTTTGGCAGGAAAGCACGCGCTCGCAGGTTACGCGACAGCGCCCGGCATCCGCCGGTCCGAAAGGCTTGAGCGATCAGGCGGCGTCAAGGCGCCGCGGCTGCCTCAATGGGTTTTCAAATGCGCCTCACGCATCGCCGAAATGAATATTTCCCGGGCTTCCTCAGCGGATTTCCGCCCATCGATCGCCGCGCGGCAGACGCTTCGGGCAGCCACATAGAACGGACCACGCCGATCCGGCCAGAGATTGGCCATGCAATTCAGCGCCTCGGAAGGGCCGGTCACTGTCTGGAAACTGCCTTGAGTGAAGCCGATCTCGATCGGATTGCTCCATTTGATGTGTCGCATGAATACTCCTCCTCACGCGCTATCAATTGCTTGGGACCATCCGGCAAGACAGCCACAAGCGGTTACTATAGCCTCAATCAGAGCATTCGAAAATATGGAACTTGGCAGGAACGGCGGATGAAGACAAAGGAATCCAAAGAGGTTAATTTGACGTCCCTATGCGGAGGATCGGGTCCGTCATATTTCACGCCAAGATACTACTTTTTGGCGTGAAAATTTGCGAGAAGACGACGTCGGAACCTGGGTGTTCCCGCTTACTTCTCCCGCGCGATGCGCTTCGCGTCATCGGCTGAAAAGCCGGCGCGGCGGGCGAGCTCTTCCAGCCCGAATACTCGGTCCAACAGATCAACCAGCCATAGTTCAAAGCGTTTCCACATGGTAAGCCTCCACCGCAGTAGACCGTGCCGTTGTAGCGATCCCGCGATGAACACCCCATGAACACCGCTCCGGCCTACCGAACCGGTTCAGCGGAACAGCGGCGGCCGCTGCGCGTTCGATAGCAATTCCTGCTTGGTGGCGAAGTCGCCGAACAGCTTTTTCAGTCGGGCTTCCTCCTCCTTGCAGATCCGGTGCCGCCGCGAAAAATCCTCGATACTCCAGACTTCCCGCAGCTTGGTCTCGCCAACCTTCTCTATCGCGACATGTGAACTCATTGGTTCGCCCTCTTGTTTTTGTGAGAAGAGAATGCCCGAGAAGAGGAAAAGTTCCTTGCACGATCCCGTCATGAAAGGACAGAAGCCGCCGCCATGACCGGCGGTTGAGGATTCTTAATCCCTCCTTAAATCGCCGCATTTACAGTTCACCCCGGGCTTCGACATTTTCACGATCATTTCGTGGGCGAATGCCGGCGGCGCATAAGCTTGAAAATCATCGTCGATTTTCAAGCTTATGCGCCGGTAAAAACGCTGGCCGCGCCCCTTGCATGTCCCGAACGGATGCGCGGGACGGTCGCGGCGCCGGCATCAAATATCGATCCATGGAACCATCAGGGGTACGACCAGTCCGCAATGGCAGGCAAAAGCAGATCAGGCCAGAGGATAGAACCATCCTTCTCAAGCGGTAAGGAACGTAGCGATGATGGTTTCAGCGCCGGGGAACGCATTGCCGGCGGCGGACGCTCATCGGGACGGGAAGGTTCCAAGCGCGACAGCGCCCCTGAACCCGACAAGCCACGCCGCTCGAGCCGCCGGCGCAAGCAGCAGAAACGGCGCTCCGGCGGCGGCGTCTTCGGCTTCATCCGCTCCGCGATCTATTGGGGCATCGTGCTCAGCATCTGGGCCGGCATCGGGCTTGCCGGCCTGGTGGTCTACTACGGATCGCGCATGCCGAGCGCCAGCACCTGGTCCATTCCCGAGCGGCCGCCGAACGTCAAGATCGCCGATCTCGAAGGCAGCATCATCGCCAATCGCGGCACGACCGGCGGCGAGGCCTTGGCGCTGGGTGACATGTCGCCCTACATTCCCGAGGCGCTGATCGCCATCGAGGACCACCGCTTCTATTCCCATTTCGGCTTCGATCCGATCGGCCTTGGCCGCGCGGTCGTGACTAATGTGATCACCGGCCATGCCGTCCAGGGCGGTTCGACGCTGACGCAGCAGCTCGCCAAGAACCTCTTCCTGTCGCCGGATCGCACGCTGGAGCGCAAGGTGCAGGAAGTGCTGCTCGCCATCTGGCTGGAGCACAAGTTCACCAAGGACCAGATCCTGGCGATGTATCTGAACCGCGTCTATTTCGGCTCGAACGCCTATGGCGTCGAGGCGGCGTCAAGGCGCTACTTCAACAAATCCGCCCGCGACGTGAACCTCGGCGAAGCGGCCATGCTCGCCGGCCTCGTCAAGGCACCATCGAAACTGTCGCCGGCGCGCGATCCGGCCGCCGCCGAAGCCCGCGCCCAACTGGTGCTCCAGGCGATGCGCGACCAGGGCTTCATCAGCGAGGCCGACATCAAGACGGCGATGTCACAGCCGCCGACCCGCGCCAAAAGCTATTGGAGCGGTGCTGAAAACTATGTGGCCGACATGGTCATGGGCCAGCTTCCCGGCCTGATCGGCAGCGATATCAAGGAAGACCTGACCGTCGACACCACCATCGACATGTCGCTGGAAGAAAAGGCCGAACAGGCGCTGAACGACGTGCTCGCCAAGGATGGCAAGAAGCTCAGCGCCTCGCAGGCCTCGCTCGTCTCCGTCGACGCGACGGGTGCGATCCGCGCGCTGGTCGGCGGCCGGGACTATGCACAGAGCCAGTTCAACCGCGCCGTCACCGCCAAGCGCCAGCCGGGCTCGGCCTTCAAGCCCTTTGTCTATACCGCGGCGCTGGAAATGGGCCTGACGCCGAACTCGATTCGCAACGATGCGCCGGTGAAGATCGGCAACTGGGCGCCGGAGAACTACGAGCAGAAATATAGCGGGCCGGTTACGCTTGCGACCGCCGTTGCCCACTCGCTGAACACGGTCGCCGCCCAGCTTGCGACCGAAGTCGGGCCGGATCAGGTGATCAAGGTCGCCCACAGGCTCGGCATCGAATCGGATCTGCAGGCCAATGCCTCGATTGCGCTTGGCACGTCGGAAGTGTCGCTACTGGAGCTGACCTCGGCCTATGCCTCCTTCATGAACGGCGGCTTCAAGGCGACGCCGCATGTGATCACCAAGGTGACGACGGCCTCTGGCAAGGTGCTCTACCAGGCGAATTTTGACAATCCGCCACGGGTTCTCAACCCCGATGTCGTCACCAACATGAACTCCATGATGGCCGGCGTTATCAATTTCGGCACCGGCAAGGCCGCTCGCATCCCCGGCTGGCAGGCCGCCGGCAAGAGCGGCACCACGCAATCCTTCCGCGACGCGCTGTTCGTCGGCTTCACCAGCCATCTGACGACGGGCGTCTGGTTCGGCAATGACGACGGCAAATCCATGAAGAAGGTGACGGGCGGTGGACTACCGGCCAAAGCCTGGAAGGAATTCATGGTCGCTGCCCATAAGGGTCTGAACCCGACTCCGATCTTCGGCGGCGGCCAGATCATCGACAACAGCGTGCCGATGGCGCAATCCGCACCCGGCGCCAGCCAGTCGGCGACGATCGACGGCATTATTTCCGGCACACTCGGCGACGGCGGCCAGGTCGCGCATCAAGGCCAACCGACGCTCCAGCAGCGGCCGGCACAGCAACAGGGCAATCAAACCGCCGCGAACGACGACCTGGAAGACCTGCCGCCCGCAAACCTTGCCAACGATAACAATCCCTACAGCGCCAATTCCTACGATACCGGCGATATCCCGCCGGCCGACATCGGCGATACCGCTCCGACACCGGCAACGGCGAGGCCGCACCGCACCTCGCTGCTGGACGTTATTCTGGGGCGATAAGACAGCGATTCCCGCGATTGTCGCTTGCATGGTCAAAGCAAGGCTGATCTGATAGATGGTCGCGCCAATTCTCCAGGTCCGCAGGCGCAATGCGGCACTGTGGAATTTGAGCGACAAACCATTCGTTTTGCTGGATTCCGGGTGATTTCCCGCCTTGCAGTCAGTAAAACCGCTACTTATATACGCGGCATCACCGCAGTCATGGCTGCGCAATCCTCAAGACCATCCCGTAAGGGGCTGTCAATGGAATGCCTGACAGGGGTTCCGATAGCTTGCTTCAAGGAGAGAATGACATGGCAAAAGTAATTGGTATCGACCTTGGAACCACGAATTCCTGCGTCGCCGTCATGGACGGCAAAGACGCGAAAGTGATCGAAAATGCCGAAGGCGCCCGCACTACCCCCTCAATGGTAGCCTTCACGGACGACGGCGAACGCCTCGTCGGCCAGCCGGCCAAGCGCCAGGCGGTCACAAACCCCACCAACACCCTCTTCGCCGTCAAGCGCCTCATCGGCCGCCGTTACGAAGATCCGACCGTCGAAAAGGACAAGCACCTCGTTCCTTTCACGATCGTCAAGGGCGACAATGGCGACGCCTGGGTCGAAGCACAGGGCAAGGGCTATTCGCCCGCACAGATTTCCGCGATGATCCTTCAGAAGATGAAGGAAACCGCTGAATCCTATCTCGGTGAAAAGGTCGAGAAGGCCGTCATCACCGTTCCGGCCTACTTCAACGACGCGCAGCGCCAGGCAACCAAGGATGCCGGCCGCATCGCCGGTCTTGAAGTCCTGCGCATCATCAACGAGCCGACGGCTGCCGCGCTCGCCTACGGCCTCGACAAGAAGGACGGCAAGACCATCGCCGTCTACGACCTTGGCGGCGGCACCTTCGATATCTCGATCCTGGAAATCGGCGACGGCGTCTTCGAAGTGAAGTCGACCAACGGCGACACCTTCCTCGGCGGTGAAGACTTCGACATGCGTCTCGTCGAATATCTCGTTGCCGAGTTCAAGAAGGACAACGGTATCGATCTCAAGGGCGATAAGCTCGCTCTGCAGCGCCTCAAGGAAGCTGCCGAAAAGGCCAAGATCGAACTGTCCTCCGCGCAGCAGACCGAAATCAACCTGCCCTTCATCACCGCTGACGCCACCGGCCCGAAGCACCTGACGCTGAAGCTGACCCGCGCCAAGCTGGAAAGCCTGGTCGACGACCTCGTGCAGCGCACCATCGCGCCCTGCAAGGCAGCCCTCAAGGATGCCGGCGTCACCGCTGCCGAGATCGACGAAGTCGTTCTCGTCGGCGGCATGAGCCGCATGCCGAAGGTACAAGAAGTCGTCAAGCAGCTGTTCGGCAAGGAGCCGCACAAGGGCGTCAACCCGGATGAAGTCGTCGCTCTAGGCGCGGCCATTCAGGCCGGCGTTCTGCAGGGCGACGTCAAGGACGTCCTGCTCCTCGACGTGACCCCGCTGTCTCTCGGCATCGAAACGCTGGGCGGCGTCTTCACCCGTCTGATCGAGCGCAACACGACGATCCCGACGAAGAAGTCGCAGACTTTCTCGACCGCCGACGACAACCAGTCGGCCGTGACCATCCGCGTGTCGCAGGGCGAGCGCGAAATGGCCGCCGACAACAAGCTGCTCGGCCAGTTCGACCTCGTCGGCTTGCCGCCGGCACCGCGCGGCGTGCCGCAGATCGAAGTCACCTTCGACATCGACGCCAACGGCATCGTCCAGGTTTCGGCCAAGGACAAGGGCACCGGCAAGGAACAGCAGATCCGCATCCAGGCTTCGGGCGGTCTCTCCGACGCCGACATCGAGAAGATGGTCAAGGATGCCGAATCGCATGCTGCCGAAGACAAGAAGCGCCGCGAAGGCGTGGAAGCCAAGAACCAGGCCGAAAGCCTGATTCACTCCAGCGAGAAGTCGCTGAAGGACTTTGGCGACAAGGTCACCGAAGCCGATCGCAACGCGATCTCCGAGGCGATTGCAGCGCTGAAGACGGCAACCGAAGCATCCGAGCCGGACGCTGAAGACATCAAGGCCAAGACCCAGACGCTCATGGAAGTGTCCATGAAGCTCGGCCAGGCTATCTATGAGGCCCAGCAGTCGGAAGCGCCTTCCGCTGATGCCTCGGCAGGCGGCCATCACGACGACGTCGTTGATGCCGACTACGAGGAAATCAAGGACGAGGACGACCGCAAGCGGTCTGCATAAGCGCGAACCTTAAATGGTTTTGCGGAAACTTAGCTCCGGCTGCCTTCTGGCAGCCGGAAATCCATTTCCGGGGTCTAATCCTTAATGGCAAAAGCGGACTACTACGAGACATTGGGCGTCTCCAGGACAGCGGACGAAAAAGAGCTGAAGAGCGCTTTTCGCAAGCTGGCAATGCAGTTTCATCCGGACAAGAACCCCGATGACAACGACGCCGAGCGCAAATTCAAGGAAATCAACGAAGCCTACGAAACGCTCAAGGACCCGAACAAGCGCGCGGCTTATGATCGTTACGGCCATGCCGCTTTCGAGCATGGCGGCATGGGCGGCGGCGGTTTTGGTGGCGGCGGCTTCGGCGGTGGCGGCGGCTTCTCCGACATTTTCGAGGATATCTTCGGCGAGATGATGGGCGGCGGCCGTGGCCGCGCACGTTCCTCCGGCGGTCGCGAACGCGGCGCCGATCTTCGCTACAACATGGAAATTTCGCTCGAGGAAGCCTTTACCGGCAAGACGGCGCAGATCCGCGTGCCCACCTCGATCACCTGCGATGTCTGCTCCGGTTCCGGCGCCAAGCCGGGCACGCAGCCGAAGACCTGCGGCACCTGCCAGGGCTCAGGCCGCGTGCGCGCCGCCCAAGGCTTCTTCTCGGTCGAACGCACCTGTCCGACCTGCCACGGCCGCGGCCAGATCATTCCCGATCCCTGCGGCAAGTGCCATGGCCAGGGTCGCGTCACCGAAGAGCGCTCGCTCTCGGTCAACATCCCATCGGGCATCGAGGACGGCACGCGCATCCGCCTGCAGGGCGAAGGTGAAGCCGGCACGCGCGGTGGGCCGTCGGGCGATCTCTACATCTTCCTTTCCGTCAAGCCGCATGAATTCTTCCAGCGCGACGGCGCCGATCTCTACTGCGCGGTACCGATATCGATGACGACGGCAGCACTTGGCGGCACCTTCGACGTCGCAACGCTCGACGGCACGAAATCACGCGTCACCGTTCCCGAGGGCACGCAGGTCGGCAAGCAATTCCGCCTGAAGGCCAAGGGCATGCCGGTGCTGCGCTCCAGCCAGGTCGGCGATCTCTATATCCAGATCCAGATCGAAACACCGCAGAAGCTCACCAAGCGCCAGCGCGAACTGCTACAGGAATTCGAACAGATCTCCTCGAAGGACAACAATCCCGAATCAACCGGCTTCTTTGCCCGGATGAAGGATTTCTTCGACACATTCAGCGATTAGGCAGCGAATCAAATTGTTTCACATGAATCCGGCCGGTGATTCGGCCGGATTTTTTTGTTTTGGCGGGCTAATCTTTTCGCCCAGCCGCACTACGGGTTCTTCGTTCATCTCTGTTTTGTCGTCGCAACGAACCTGCTGCTCCTCATCCTGAGGAGCGGAGGCCAAAGGCCGGAGCCTCGAAGGACGAGGCGGCCCGACCGCGCTTCATCCAATCGGCAAAAACCTTGCGCTACGCCCTGGTTCGGCATACCCCTCGGCATCGACACGAATCCGGATGACCGATGCCGCATAAGGTTTTCATCTCGCGCCTGAAGCTGACCGACTTCCGCAACTACGCGGCGGCGGCGCTGGCGCTTGACGAGCGGCATGTGGTGCTGACCGGCGACAATGGCGCCGGCAAGACCAATCTGATGGAGGCGGTCTCTCTGCTCTCGCCCGGGCGCGGCCTGCGGCGGGTGGCCTATGCGGATGTCGTCCGCGTCGCCGCGCCGAACGGCTTTTCGATCTTCGCCGAGCTTGAGGGTATGGAGGACACTGTCGAGATCGGCACCGGCGTCGACGCCTCCGATGAGACAACAGCGCGCAAGCTCCGTATCAACGGCACGCCGGCCCGCACCGTGGACGAACTGACCGACCATCTGCGCGTGCTGTGGCTGACGCCGGCCATGGATGGGCTGTTCACCGGCGGCTCCTCCGAGCGCCGCCGATTTCTCGATCGGCTGGTGCTGTCGCTCGATCCGGCGCATGGCCGCCGTGCCAGCGATTTCGAACGTGCCATGCGCAGCCGCAACAAGCTTTTGTCCGAAAGCCGGTTCGACCCCTCCTGGCTTGGCGGCATCGAGGAACAGATGGCGAGCCTTGGCATCGCCATGGCGCTTGCCCGACAGGAAATGCTTGGCCTTCTCACCCGGCTGATCGCCGAGACGCGTGAGGCGACGCCCTTTCCGTCGGCGGCGCTCGAACTCTCCGGCTTTCTCGACGGACAGTTCGACCGCCCCGCCCTCGATCTCGAGGATCTCTATGCCGGGATGCTGCGCGAGGGACGATACCGAGACGCCGCCGCCGGGCGCACGCTGGACGGGCCGCACCGAACCGATCTCCTGGTGCGCCACCGCGAGAAGGACATGGAGGCGGAGCGTTGCTCGACGGGCGAGCAGAAGGCGCTGCTGGTCGGCCTCATTCTCGCCCATGCCCGCCTCGTCGGCAACCTCACCGGCCACGCACCGATCCTGTTGCTCGACGAAATCGCCGCCCATCTGGACGAAGGCCGACGCGCTGCGCTCTTCGACCTGATCGACGGGCTCGGCGGCCAGGCTTTCATGACCGGCACCGACAAGGCGATGTTTTCGGCACTTGGCGAACGGGCGCAATTCTTCACCGTCGCGCATGGCGGCATTACGAAATCGTAGCGGCGAATTTTCCGCGGAGCGTGATATCATCATTGCCATGGACCCTTTGACCCCAGACGAAATCGCCCGTTATCAGCGCCATATCCTGCTTCCCGAAGTGGGCGGCGCGGGGCAACAGAAACTGAAGACGGCGCGCGTTCTGGTGATCGGCGCAGGCGGGCTTGGCGCGCCGGTGCTGCAATATCTCGCGGCGGCCGGCGTCGGCACGATCGGCATTGCCGATGACGACCACGTCTCGCTCTCCAACCTGCAACGGCAGGTGATCCACGATACCGGCACGATCGGCGAGCTGAAGACGCAGAGTGCGGCCGACGCCATTGCGCGGCTCAACCCGCATGTCCGTGTGATTCGTTTCGAGGAACGTTTTTCCACGGAGACCGCCGCCCGACACCTCGCCGGCTTCAACCTCGTCGTCGATGGCTCCGACAATTTCGATACGCGCTATGCCGCAGCCGACGCGGCTGAGCTTGCTCGCCTGCCGCTGGTGAGCGGCGCGGTTGGCCGGTTCGACGGATCGGTGACGACGCTGAAGCCCTACGATGTCGGCGCGGACGGCACCTTGAACCCCCGCTATCGCGACCTCTTCCCGATGCCGCCGCCCGAGGGGCTCATTCCCGCCTGCGCCGAGACCGGCATTATCGGCGCGCTCACCGGCGTCATCGGCACGCTGATGGCGATGGAAGCGATCAAGCTGATCACCGGCACCGGCGAACCGCTGATCGGCCGGCTGCTGCTCTATGACGGACTTGCCGCCCGCTTCGATACCATCCGCTATCGCCGCAAGCGCGCAAGGACCGCCGCCGAATGAGCGACGTTACCGTTCAGCGCCTCGATGACAGCTTCGAGTGCTGGGACGAGTTGCTCGCGCTCATCCTTTCCTCCTTCGCCTATATGAACGGCCGCATTGACCCACCCTCCTCGGCGCTGTCGCTGACGCCGCAATCTCTGAAGGAAAAGGTGAGGACAGAAATCGGCTATGTCGCGCTCGACGGCAATCAATTAGCCGGCTGCATATTCTGCCGCCCGGAGGCCGAGAGTCTCTATATCGGCAAGCTCGCCATCCTGCCGTCCGAGCAGGGCAAAGGGATCGGTCGGCGACTGTTGGCGCTTGCGGAGGCAACGGCGCGAGAGCAAGGGCTCGACGTATTGCGACTGGAAACGCGAATCGAGCTGACCGGCAATCACGTCACATTCGCACGCTGGGGTTTCCGGAAAACCGCCGAGAATCGCCATGCGGGCTTCGATCGCACCACGTCGATCGAGATGCGCAAGGCTCTGATTTAAGCAACAGCCACGATGACGTGCGCCTGAATTTTGGCGGTAACCTCGCCGCTGCCATGCCTGTCTGCAATCACGGATGCAGCATGGTCGGTCGCGGCTTCCAGTTTTCCCGCCTCCCTCGCCTCGATCTCGTTGCGAAGAAGAGTTCCCTGACAATAAGCAACGGCTGGAATGCGTGACGAGGATGCGCGGCTTTGTTCGGCTCTAGTCTCGATCACCACATGGGAGAAGCCTGCCTCCTCCAGCTCGCTGCGAATCAATGCCGGGTCGTGGTAGCCGTGCGGTGTGCGTGCCAGAAAGCGCGGCGGATCGTTCGGAAACATCTCAGCAAGAGCGTTCGTCACGTCATTCGCAAATAGATTCTCCTCGATGCGGTCCCATACGTTGAACAGAAAATGTCCTCCGGGCTTCAGGACCCGCTTTGCTTCGCGGTAGGCAGACACGCGGTCGGGAAAGAACATCGCGCCAAACTGACAACAAACGAGATCGAAGGCTCCGTCTTCGAACGGTAATGCCATGGCATCCGCCTGATGCCATTGGATGCGACTGTCCGGGCCTTGTCGCGAAGCGGCGTAGTCGAGCATCGGCTGATTGAGATCGGTGACGATATAGCTTGCACCGGCGGACAGTTTTGGCGCCAGCACGCGAGTAACAACGCCGGTGCCCGCGGCGATCTCCAAGATGGCGCCCGGCGCCAGGGCCGCCGCGCGTCGTGCAAGATCCACGGCGAACGGCTTGAAAATCAACGGCACCATATAGCGGTCGTAGTTTTCCGGGATTGAGCCGGCGAATACCTTGTCCGTTTCCAGCATTGCCATCACCCGTCATCCGTTTGATAGCCCGCAAGTATAGCACATCGTTTTCCGGTTCGGTCGTTTTCGATCAAGAGGCGCCCTACGGCATATGTGTCCGTGGTCTAGCTCAGCGGAACGGCAAGACGCGATTTGGCGGGCGGTGGCCGTCGATGAAGGTGCGGATGTTGATGATCACCTTGTCGCCCATGTCGATGCGGCTTTCGAGGGTGGCCGAGCTCATATGCGGCAGCAATACCACCTTGCCCTCATTGGCGAGCTTCACCAGCTTCGGATTGACGGCCGGCTCGTTCTCGAAAACGTCGAGGCCGGCGCCGGCGATCTTGCCCTCGCGCAGAATCTTGATCAGTGCCGTCTCATCGATGACGTCGCCGCGCGACGTGTTGACGATGTAGCTGGTCGGCTGCAGCAGCGCGAGGCGCCGCGCCGAGATCAGATGGAAGGTCGCGGGCGTCGACGGGCAGTTGACCGAAACGATATCGACGCGGGCGAGCATCTGGTCGAGGCTGTCCCAATAGGTCGCCTCCAGCTCGTCTTCCGTTGCCGCGCTGACGCGCTTGCGGTTGTGATAATGGATCGATAGGCCGAAGGCCTTGGCGCGACGGGCGACGGCGGTGCCGATGCGGCCCATGCCGACAATGCCGATACGCTTGCCGTGAATGCGGCGGCCGAGCATCCAGATGGGCGACCAGCCGGCCCATTCGCCGGGCTTGTCCGTCAGCACCCGCGCACCTTCGGCAAGCCGCCGCGGCACGGCGAGAATCAGCGCCATGGTCATGTCGGCCGTATCTTCGGTCAGCACATTCGGCGTATTGGTGACCGTGATTCCCTTGCGGGCGGCAGCTTCGACGTCGATATGGTCGGTGCCGTTGGAAAAGCTGGCGATCAGCTTCATCTGCGGTCCGGCTTCCTCGATCAGCGCCGCATCGATGCGGTCGGTGACCGTCGGCACCAGCACATCCACCGTCCGCACGGCTTCGGCAAGCTCCGCCTGCGTGCGCGGCACGTCGTCAATGTTGAGTTCGGCATCGAAGAGTTCGCGCATGCGCGTCTCGACCGCATCGGGCAGTTTGCGCGTGACGTAGACCTTCGGTTTTTTCTTCGTCGTCATGGCGAGCGGCGATGCCTTGTTCAGATGTTTTTAACCAAGAAGCAGGATAATTTTCCCGTTCCGGGCATTTCTACCAGACCCGCAGGCGAAGACAAACAAAACTCGCTGGCGGCGCCGAGGATTTGCCGATGGTCGGAGCGAATAGGCAGCCTGACAGCGCCTTGATCATGATGAACGAACGGAAACCCCTATGCGTGGCAAAGTATTGAAGTCCTGCGCTGTTTTCGCGATCGGCCTGATGATGGCCGGCGCCACCGCCGACCTTGCCGCGGCTCAGGCCGCCAAAGGACCGAGCGGATTGCCGCTGCCGCGCTTCGTCACGCTGAAGTCGAAGCGTGTCAACCTGCGCGTTGGACCGAGCGCGGACTACGCCGTCTCATGGCTCTATCTCAAGCAAGGCCTGCCGGTCGAAATCATCCAGGAATACGACAATTGGCGGCGCGTGCGTGACGCCGACGGCACCGAGGGCTGGGTCAACCAGTCGCTGCTCTCCGGCCAGCGCTCGGCGCTTGCAGCCCCGTGGATGAAGGGTAAGGGCAAGGCGGTGTTCGTCAACATGCGTCGTGATGCCCAACCATCCGGCACCGTTATCGCCAAGCTCCAGCCGGGCGTAATGATGAACGTCCGCGAATGCACCGGCGACTGGTGCCTTGCGACCGCCGACGGCACCGAGGGCTGGGTGGCGCAGTCCGAGATCTGGGGCGCCTATCCCGGCGAAGCCTTCAAATAAGCAGCACTCAAGCTCCGTGACAGCCGCGACCGCGTGACCTTTCCGACACGATGATGCATCCGGCATCGGAAGAGATGTGATTCGTGGAATATCTGCCCGGAATTCTCGGCGTCGCCGTCGTCATGTTCGTATCGACGAATGTGGATGATATTTTCGTATTGCTCGGATTCTTCTCGGATCCCAAATTCCGCGCCCGGCAGATTGTCATCGGCCAATATCTGGGCATCGCCGTTCTTTTTGCCGTCAGCGTCGTCGCATCCCTCATTTCTCTCGTTATTCCCGCCACCTATATCGGCCTGCTGGGGTTGGCGCCGATCTTTATCGGGCTGAAAAAACTATGGGAATTGTGGAAAGGCACCGACACTGACGACGATCCCGAAGATCATGAGAAAGCATCGGCCGGACACGGCAATATCGTGGCTGTCGCCCTGGTGACGATGGCGAACGGCGGCGACAATATCAGCATCTACACGCCAATATTCGCAACGCGCACCATATATGAGATTGCGACGATTGCCGTCATCTTCGCTTTCCTGACGGCCATGTGGATCGGCTCCGCCCACTACCTGGTCAATCACCGCACAATTGGTGCGCCGATCAGGCGTTACGGAAACCGGGTGGTGCCCTTCGTGCTCGTGGCACTTGGATTATTGATTCTCCACGAGGCCGGAACGATTGAGCTGCTGCGCCGGTAGTGCTCACTTCGAAGTCTGTCCAATTTCGCCAATCGGATAAGATCAACCGGCAGTTCGCTCGTGGACGTATTTTGCCAACCTTGCCAGCACGTCCGGAAAATCCGCGCTTACCGCTTCTCCAATGGCCTGAGCGTCAGGCCCTTGGGAGTTGACAGCGTAGATGACCCGGCACTGATCATCGCCCATGGCTTCGATGCTGTGCTCAACCTGAATCAGCGTTTCGCCAACCAAAGTTTCATCGATGAAACGCTGCGGCGCGCTGACATCGATAAGTTTGCTACGGATAATTTCGCCGTCAGGCAGCTCCATCGAAAACCAGGCTCCCGTCGCGAAGTTTCCATCCAGCTGCACTGATTTCACACCCGGATTCCACAGCTTCCATCTGCCCGCGTCGGCGAGTGCCTGCCAGATTGCCTGCTGCGAAGCATCGACGTCGCAGCTGTATGACTTGCTCCAAGATGCATCGCTTTTCATGGGGAACCCATTTTTGAACCGTTCACCTATGATGTGTGAACTCGGGAAATAGTCAACCGGCCGCATTTACCTCGAAAGCTCGACAAAAAAACCGCCCGCAACGATCTGTTGCGGGCGGTTTCGCTTCGATCGAAAGCACGAACGGATTTTTAGAGAAGTCCGAATTCCTTGGCGGCTTCCGACAATGATTTCATCGGCCGGGGGCCGATCTGCTCGATGACGATCGCCGCCGCGAGGTTACCGAGCTTGCCACAATCTTCGAGGCTGCGGCCCTGGGTATAGCCGAAGAGGAAACCGGCGGCGAAAAGATCGCCGGCACCGGTCGTATCGACCCGCTCCTCGATCGGATGAGCATCGACGACATAGCGCTCATTGCCGCGCACGATGACAGCCCCTTCCTTGCCGATGGTGACGGCCGCGATCTTGCAATCGGCGGCGATGAGCGTCAGCGCCTTGTCGAAGTCCTCGGTCTCGTAGAGCGACAGGGCCTCGTCACGGTTGGCGAAGACGATGTCGACGGTGCCGGAGCGCATGAGGTCGAGGAATTCGCCGCGATAGCGGCCGACGCAAAAGCTGTCGGAGAGCGTCATCGACATTTCGCGGCCATGGGCATGGGCGATGCGGGCGCACTCGCGGATCGCTTCCTTGGCGCGCGGCGGATCCCAGAGATAGCCTTCGAAATAGGTGACCTTGGCATCGGCGACGACATCGGGTTCGACATCTTCCGGGCCGAGCTCTACGCAGGCGCCGAGATAGGTGTTCATCGAGCGCTCGCCGTCTTCGGTGACGAAGATCATCGAGCGGGCGGTCGGCGGAAACTTGCCCTTCGGCCTGGTCTCGTAATGCACGCCCTGGGCGCGGATGTCGTGCTCGAAGATCTCCCCGAGCTGGTCTTCCGCGACCTTGCCGAAATAGGCGGCCTTGCCGCCAAAATTCGCCACGCCCGCCGCCGTGTTGCCGGCGCTGCCGCCGGAAGCTTCGAGCGCCGGGCCCATGCGCGAATAGAGAAGTTCAGCACGCTCGGCATCGATGAGATTCATCGCCGCCTTGGTGATCTTGTTGTCGATCAGAAATTGATCGTCGCAGCGTGCAATAATATCAACGATAGCATTGCCAACGGTCAGTACATCGAAACGAGTCATCGAGAAGGAGCCCCGGTATTGGTGATAGCCGTTAATCGGTATTATCGGTTTTTCGGAAGTTTGGAAGAAGAATCCGCTTTCCGCCGGGCAACTAAATTCCGATCAGTCATTTGCCTGTCACTTTCCATCTGTAAATGCTTATCAAGCGGCTGGCATGGGATGCGGACAAGGTATCCAAGGCCAGTCTGGGAAGGTATGATACCTTCCGCCTCACCGGTACGCGCGCTGACCACGGATGAACTGGCGGCTTGTGCACCGGGAGGACTCCGGCAGGAACCGGACGCTGAAAAGCGGGCTTAGCCCGCTTTTTTTGTCTCCGCCTGCTTTTCGTCTTCCCACGATGCAGCAAGCTGTTACAACTCTGGGATCATATCTTTGGATCCCACCCCGCACTCCTTGCCAGCATGTCCGAAATCTTTTCCGATGTTCTCCCGGTCTTCCTGCTGATCCTTGTCGGCTGGGTGATCGTGCGTACCGGTGTCCTGACGGCCAGCGTCGGCGAGGCGATGAGCGAGTTCGTCTTCAAGATCGCCGTGCCGCTGCTGCTGTTTCAGACCATTGCGGAAGCGGATTTTCGCGGCGCCTCGCCGTTCCGGTTGTGGGCCGCCTATTTCGCCGGGGTTGCGGTCACCTGGACGGCCGGCCATCTGGTGGCGACGCGGCTGTTCGGGCGGGATGCCCGCATCGGCGTGCTCGCCGGCGTGTCCTCCGCCTTCGCCAACACGATTTTCATCGGTCTGCCGCTGGTGGGCCGCACGGTCGGCCCTGACGGCATCATGGCGATGTCAATCCTGATTGCCGTGCATCTGCCGACCATGATGATCGCCGGCACGCTGCTGATGGAGCAGGCCGAACGCAAGGAAAATGGCGGCGCCGGCCGCAGCACACTCGAGCTGCTGCAACAGGTCGGCCGGAACCTCGTCCGCAATCCGCTGGTCATCGGGCTTCTCGGCGGGCTTGTCGTACACCTCATCGGCATTCCCTTGCCGGCAACGCTTGGCACCGTCGTCGACAACATCGCCAATATCGCCGGCCCGGCGGCCTTGATTTCGCTCGGCATGGCGCTCCGGCAATATGGGGTTTCCGGCAATCTCGGCATTGCCAGCGTCACCGCCGCCTTCAAGCTCGTGCTCTTGCCGGCCTGCGTGCTTGCGGCAAGCTATCTTCTCGGTCTCAGCCCGGAATGGCGGGCCGCACTCGTGCTGACCGCGGCAGTTCCGACGGGCGTGAACGCCTGGCTGATTGCCAATCGCTTCGGCGTCGGCCACAGTCTCGCTGCATCAACGATCACGCTGACGACGGCGCTCGGCGCCTTCTCAGTGTCGCTTTGGGCCTATTTGCTCGGCTAGGGCATGCGGCAGGCTTACGCGGGTTCATCTCCGCCTCAATGCTGCGACGATATATCTCCGCCTTTGGAGAAGCAGGCAGGAAAATGGTCATACATTTGCGCACAGCCACCGCTAAGGATGGAGCGCAGCAAAGGATGGAACCATGAATATTGCAGCGCCACTGACCACTAATCCGGCCTCGGCCTATGCGCAGAAGGTTTTCGTCCTCCAGGGTGGCGGCGCGCTCGGCTCCTACCAGGCAGGCGCTTTCGAGGCGCTGAGGGAGCAGAATATCGAGCCGGACTGGATCGCCGGCATCTCGATCGGCGCAATCAACGCCGCGATCATGGCGGGCAACGTGCCGGGGGAGCGGCTGGAGAAGCTGCGATCCTTCTGGAATAAGGTCAGCGTGCAGATGCCGATCGACCTCCTGATGGAGAAGCAGCGCAGCACCAACCCCTTTTATCGCACCATCAGCAGCTGGTGGGTCTCCACTTTCGGCGTGCCCGGCTTCTTTTCTCCCTGGCAGATCCCATCCTGGTTCCAGGCGCGTGGTTCGGCGGGCGCCACGAGCATCTATGATACCGAGCAACTGCGCCAGACCCTGCTCGACCATGTCGATTTCGACCGCATCAACCACGGTCCGGTGCGCCTCAGCCTTGGTGCCGTCAACGTCCGCACCGGCAATTTCGCCTTCTTCGACAACCGGGATGTCCAGATCAAGCCCGAGCATGTCATGGCGAGCGGCGCGCTGCCGCCTGGCTTCCCAGCCATCAAGATCAGCAACGACTATTTCTGGGACGGCGGCCTAGTCTCCAACACGCCGTTGACCTACGTGCTGCGCAACGGCGCCGACGTCGACACCGTGGTCTTCCAGGTCGACCTCTTCAGCGCCGCCGGCCCGCAGCCGCAGGACCTCGAAGAGGTGGAAGAGCGGCGCAAGGACATCACCTATTCCAGCCGCACCCGGCTTAACACCGACCTGTTTCTCGAGCGCCACCGGCTGCGCCGCACCATCTCGGAGCTTTACGCGCGGCTGCCGGAAGAAGCCAAGGCCGATCCGGCGATCCAGAAGCTGAAGGCGCAATGCTCGGACTACGGCGTCACCATCATCCATCTGATCTACCGCAACAAGCAATTCCGCTCGCATTCGAAGGATTACGAGTTTTCGGCGCTGTCGATGCACGAGCATTGGGAGACGGGCCTGCGCGACGCGCGCAAGGCGCTGCTGGCGGAGGACTGGCGCGTGCCGCCGAGCGCGGAGGACGGCCTCAAGGTCTATGACATCGACCAGAGAACGCGGTCGCGCCGGCATTCGGTCTGAAGAGCCGGTAGCACGGCAAAAGCCCGGCCGAAACGACCGGGCTTTTTGGCAATCATTCGCCCGTACTTGCTCTAGTTCGTCGCGGCAGGCGCCGGCGCTGCGTTCGGATCCGGCAACGGCACCGGCGTATCGGCCAGCGTGCGCAGATAGGCGATGAGGTCGGCACGATCCTTTTCCTTCGGCAGGCCGGCAAAGCCCATCGCCGTTCCGGAAATGAACTTTTTCGGTGCGGCTACGAAGTGATAGATGTGATCGTAGGTCCATTTTTCCGTACCGCCCTTGGAAAAATCCTTGATGGCGGCAGAATAGGCAAAGCCTTCATGTTCGGCGACCGGACGGTCGACGATGCCCCAGAGATCGGGGCCAACCTTGTTTGGCCCTCCCTTCTCCCCGGAATGACAGGCCTGACACTTCTTGAAGATCGTTTCGCCGGCCTTGGCGTCTGCCGTCTGCAGCAATTGCGCGATCGGCGTTTCCTTTGCCTCGGCAGCCTTGCCGCCCGCATCCCCGGCCGGTGCTTCGGCGGCGACAATTTCGAAACCGGGCTTTTCCGGCGTCTCTGAATGGAAAATAAATCCTGACGCGAGCGACACGGACTTCAGCACGAAAAGTGTTGCCAGAAGTGCCCCGACACCCATGTTCACGTAGGATGAATTCATCTGCTATGCTCCCCTCGCCTCCGGCAGTGACTGCCGGCCCATCTTGAATTCGCGCGAAACCTATGTCTTTTGGCTGTTTCTTGCAACTCTGTAAACGGTCTCCACCATGAGACGTTTTGACACTTTTACGGCGAGAATAGAAGGCCCAACGATGACAGATTCCAACTTAGACAAGGCGCTGGTGCTCATTCCTGCCCGGATGGCCTCCACGCGCCTGCCGGGCAAACCGCTCGCCGATATTTGCGGCCTGCCCATGATCGTACAGGTTGCCAAGCGCGCGCGCGAGGCGGCGATCGGTCGCATCGTCGTCGCCGTCGATCACGACGATACCTATGCCGCCGTCGCCAATGCCGGTTTCGAAGTGGTGATGACGCGCCAAGATCATCAATCCGGCTCGGATCGCATTCATGAAGCGCTGAAGGCCGTCGATCCCGATGGCCGCGCCGAGTTCATCGTCAATGTCCAGGGCGATCTACCGACCATCGACCCCAAGACCATTCATGCGGCCCTGCGTCCGCTCGACAACCCCGCCGTCGACATCGGAACGCTGACCGTCGAGATCAAGGACGAGGAAGAAAAGACCCTCCCGAGCGTCGTCAAGGTCGTCGGCTCGGCTCTTTCCGAAAGCCGGCTGCGCGCGCTCTACTTTACCCGCGCCACCGCCCCTTACGGCAAGGGGCCGCTCTATCATCACATCGGCCTCTATACCTATCGCCGCGCCGCGCTGGAAAAATTCGTCAGCCTCGGCCCTTCGCCGCTGGAAAAGCGCGAATCGCTGGAGCAATTGCGGGCTCTGGAAGCCGGCATGCGTATCGATGTCGAGATCGTTGACACGATCCCGCTCGGTGTCGATACTCCCGCCGACCTCGAAAAGGCCCGACGCATCCTTTCCGGCGCCTCTCGCTGACGGAACCTCTCCCCCAAAAGGCAGTCCCATGACCACCAAGACCAACAAGATCTCCTTCCAGGGCGACTATGGCGCCAATTCCGACATGGCCTGCCGCGACATGTTCCCGACGATGGAGCCGTTGCCGTGCCAGACCTTCGAAGACGCCTTCGCCGCCGTCGATAATGGCGAGGCCGATCTCGGCATGATCCCGATCGAGAACACGATCGCCGGCCGCGTTGCCGACATCCACCACATGCTGCCCGAATCGCACCTCCATATCGTCGGCGAATATTTCATGCCGATCCGCTTCCAGCTGATGGTGCTGCCGGGCGTCAAGAAGGAAGAGATCCGCACGGTCCACAGCCACATCCACGCGCTCGGCCAGTGCCGCAAGATCGTGCGCGCCAACGGCTGGAAGCCGGTCATCGCCGGCGATACCGCGGGCGCCGCCAAGCTGGTGCAGGAAACCGGCGACCGCACGATGGCGGCCCTTGCGCCGCGGCTGGCGGCCGACCTCTACAAGCTCGATATCGTCGCGGAAAATGTCGAGGATACCGAGGACAACGTGACGCGCTTCGTCATATTGTCGCGCGACGAGAACTGGGCGCAGCGCAGTACGCCAGACGAAAAGATCGTCACCACCTTCGTCTTCAACGTCCGCAACATTCCGGCAGCACTCTACAAGGCGCTGGGCGGCTTCGCCACCAACGGCATCAACATGACGAAGCTGGAAAGCTATCAGCTCGGCGGCCGTTTTGTAGCGACGCAGTTCTACGCCGACATCGAGGGCCATCCGACCGACGCGAACGTGCATCGGGCGCTGGAGGAATTGCGATTCTTCTCGGAAAAGGTCCGCATTCTGGGCGTCTATAAGGGGCACCCGATGCGAGGGCAGCTTTGAGGGTTAACTAAAAGTTGGGGCCGACCTCGTCCTTCGAGGCTTCGCTCTTCGAGCTCCGCACCTCAGGATGAGGTGGAGTGCGTCCCCCGGTAAAGTATGAAAAATGACCCGCGACAGGAAAAGCCATGTCGCGGGCACAGAGATTAGTCCTCATGGTGAGGTGCGAAAGCCCGGAGGGCTGTAGCCTCGAACCACGAGGGCGGGTGACAGCCTCGCAGCTCACTTATCCGGCTCGCAAACCCTCAAGCGATGACCATCCGGGTCCAATACGACGAAGGTTGGGCCGAAATCCAGCGTTGTCAGCTCCTGTGCGACCGGCAGGCCGCGGGCCTTCCAGTCCTTGTAATGTTCCGCGACCGCCCCTTCGCCCTCAACCATGAAGGCGAGTTCGCCGCGGCTGCCGATGGCGGACGGCTGCGGTTCGACGCTGCTGCGGCGCCAGAGGCCGAGAGTGAAGCCATTGTCGAGCGGAAAGGCCGCGAAATTCGGCGCGGCGACGGCCGGTTCGCGGCCGAGCAGGTCGCGATAGAAGGGTATGCTTTCGGCCGGGTCCTTGACGTAGAAGATGATGAGGTTCGGGCTGGTCATTGGGATATTCCTTCTAGTGTTAGGGGATATGACAGCAACATCCGCCCCGGCCAGCAGGTCACGACGGACCTTGCCGGAGCAGATGTTTGTCGATGGGCAGTTGGGAGGCGTCTCAGAAACGCCTATCGCAGGCGGACGTCCTCGCGATACGGCGCGCAGCCGTCTAGAAAACCGAGATCGCGTTTCATAACATCTGGCGCTTCGTCGAGATCGAGGCGAGAACGGTGCCGCGCGAAACAGTGAAGTGCGGCCTGTGCTAGACGTTGCGGCCAGGCTTGCGCCAAAGACGCCTCAACGGCAGAGCGATGCTTGTCCTGTTTGACTATGAAAGCGGAGCTTTCCATGATCGGTCCTCCTTCCTCTGTGGTATGGGACCGATAATAACCGCCTATGCTGACAGTTTCTGGCAGCAGTCTGCTGCTCAGCGATCAATCATGAGCAATGCCCTGTTGCTTGTGCCATTCCTTCGCCAGAACGACGCGGCGTCGCGGGTAGCGGGTCTCCAGCACCGCGAAGTCGACGATGCGATCGGCACGGAAATGACGAAAATCCTGACGCAGTTCGCACCAGCCCATCACCATCCGCACCTCGTCGAAATAGCCGAGCGCAAAGGGCCAGATGCGCCGGGTCGAAATGGCTCCGTTCACATCGCCATAGGTCAATTGCACGATGCGTTCGGAGCGGATCGCCTTGCGCATGAGGGAGAGGTCGGCCTTGTCCTCCAGCGCGCGACGGGTGGCGACGACCAGCGTCGCCTGCTCGACAGTCTCGCGCATGTCGTCGGGCAGGACGGCGGCTATCTTGGCAAGCGCATCCGCGCCGGCGGCGGCCAGGCGCTCGTCGGCGGCGCGCGCCACCCAGCGGGAGCCCAGTACCAGGGCTTCGATCTCGTCCTGGGAGAACATCATCGGCGGCAGCATGAAGCCGGGTTTCAGCACATAGCCAATGCCCGCTTCGCCCTCGATCATCGCACCCTGCGACTGGAGACTGGCAATATCGCGATAGAGCGTGCGCAGACTGACGCCGGTTTCACCCGCCAGAACCGCGCCACTGACCGGATGGCGATAGCGCCGGAGCGTCTGCAACAGGGTCAGCAAGCGTTCCGAGCGCGCCATGGCGAACGAGGACCTATCGTTTCCATTCCACCCAGTCGCGCATCAGGCGATGGGCGATGGCGCCCTTGGGTGGGGAGGTGTTGCCGGAAGCCGAAACGCGATCGAGCATTTCGAGCGTTTCTTCCGGTGTGAACCAGCGGCAGTCGTCGAGCTCGGTGGCATCGATATGGATCTCCGTCGATTTCGCCTCGGCATAGCAGCCGATCATCAGGGAATGCGGCATTGGCCAGGGCTGCGAGGCATGGTAGCGCACGCGGCCGATCTGGATTCCAGACTCTTCATGCGTCTCGCGGCGCACGGCATTCTCGATGGTTTCGCCCGGCTCGACGAAACCGGCGAGACAGGAATACATGCCCGGTGCGAAATGGTGGCTGCGGCCGAGCAGGCAGAGATTTTTCTCCTCGTCGACCGTCAGCATGATGACGACAGGATCAGTGCGCGGGAAAATCATGTGCTCGCAGGCGGTGCAGACCCGCTTGTAGCCGCCGATGCGGCTCTCCATCACGGAGCCGCAGCGGCCGCAGAAGCGGTTGTCGCTGTTCCAGCGGATGAGGCTCATGCCCTGCGCCGCCTCGCCGAGAATTTCGCCTTCAAGCAGGAAATCGCGCCAGAGCGAACGCATGTCGGCGGGCTTGTAGTGGCTGGCAAGCTCGTCGGCATTGATCCGCACAGGCACGGCCAGCCGCGGCTCGCCGGTCTTGCGGTAGCCGAGCAGCACGGCCGCTTCCCAGTCCGGATCAAGCTCCTGCAATTCGTAGCGCGCGAACAGCGGATCGAGCACCTGCCCGTCATGCTTCAGAACCAGCCTGTCCCTGGCAAAAGCCAGGATATGCGTGCCTTCCTTCGAAAGCGCGCGCTGGATCGTTTCCTCGTCACGATGCTCGGCATCCCGGTTAAGCTGGTTTTCCGCAAAGGCCGTGAGGCTGCTGGCTTCCGGGTGAGGCGCATCCGAAGAGAAGATGGAGTGGTTCATTGTGAAAGCGTGTCCCGCAACTTGGCTATGAAGCTGTTCATGTCTTCGTCCGTATAGGGTTCCGCCTTGCCGTGGCCCCAGATCGGACCGGGCCAGTTCGCGTCCCCTTCGAACCGTGCAATCACATGAACATGAAGCTGTCGGACGATATTTCCAAGAGCCCCGACGTTGATTTTTGTCGCGCCCGTCACCGTCTTCAGGGCAGCGGCCACCTTGTTGGTCTCGAAGGTCAGGAGGATCTGGTCCAGCGGGGTCAGCTCGAATATTTCCGATATGCCGGGCCGGCGGGGCACCAGCACCAGCCACGGCCAGCGGCTGTCCTTCGACAGGCGCACGTCGCAAAGGCCGGTGATCGTCACGGAAACGCTGTCATTCGCCAGACGATCGTCGAGCGTAAATTCCTTCAATGGGTGATCCTCCAGTGTTTTTTCAAATGTTTAGCAGTTTTTTTTGACCTTGGCTTGCTTTTGATGACGATATTGCCGATATGTGCCTCCGGGAGGTTGGTGGTGGACGAGCCACTCGCCAACCGGGTCAGGTCCGGAAGGAAGCAGCCCCAACGAGCCCGGCACGGGTCATCGTGCCAGCCTCCCACCCTTTTTGAAAGCAAGGCCCGGCTTTCTGCGGGCAATAAGCAGGGCCATGAGCGACACCGAGCGACAAGCAAAAGATGCCGCTTCGACCGGCACCGGTTACCGGGTTCTAGCCCGCAAATATCGTCCCAAGGATTTCACAGACCTGATGGTCGGCCAGGAGCCGATGGTTCGCACGCTGACCAATGCGTTCGAAACCGGTCGTATTGCCCAGGCCTATATGCTGACCGGCGTGCGCGGTGTCGGCAAGACGACGACGGCCCGCATCCTGGCGCGCGCGCTCAACTACAAGACCCACGACATCGACCGCCCGACCATCGACCTGCGCGAGCCTGGCGAGCATTGCCAGGCGATCATGGAAGGCCGGCATGTCGACGTCATCGAGATGGACGCCGCCTCGCATACCGGCATCGACGATATCCGCGAGATCATCGAGCAGGTGCGCTACCGCCCGGTTTCGGCGCGCTACAAGGTCTATATCATCGACGAAGTGCACATGCTGTCGACGGCCGCCTTCAACGGATTGTTGAAGACGCTGGAAGAGCCGCCGGAGCATGTGAAATTCATCTTCGCCACCACCGAAATCCGCAAGGTGCCGATCACGGTCTTGTCGCGCTGCCAGCGCTTTGATCTGCGCCGCATCAGCGCGTCGGATCTTGTCGGCCTGTTCACCACCATTTCTGCCAAGGAAGGCATCGAGGCGGAGCCGGAAGCGCTCGCCATGATCGCCCGCGCCGCCGAAGGCTCGGCCCGAGACGGCCTGTCGCTGCTCGACCAGGCAATTGCGCATGGCAGCGGCGTGGTCGTGGCCGACGCCGTCCGCTCGATGCTGGGTCTTGCCGACCGCGCCCGCATCGTCGATCTCTTCCATCACATCATCAAGGGCGATGTCGCCGCCGCGCTCGCGGAATTCAACAGCCAGTACGAGGCCGGCGCCAATCCCGTCGTCGTACTGACCGACCTTGCCGATTTCACCCATCTCGTCACCCGCCTGAAATACGTGCCTGACGCCGCCAACGACCCTTCGCTGAGCGAAGTCGAGCGTAACAAGGCGGCGGAATTTGCGCAGGGCGTGGCGGTCACCACACTGTCGCGCATCTGGCAGATGCTGTTGAAGGGCATACCGGAGACAGAAAGTGCAGCGCGCACGGCGGGTGCCGCCGAAATGGTGCTGATCCGATTGGCGCATGCCGCCCACCTGCCGGCGCCGGAAGATGCGGCGCGGCGGCTTGCCGAATTCTCCGACGGCAATGGCAATGGCGGCGCACGCCCCTCGCCCGCTTTGCCCAACGGCAATGGCGGCGGAACACAGGTTTCCTATCAGGGCAATGTCATGGCACGCGCCGTCGAGACGAGCCAGCCGCGACCGACGCCACAGGCGCCGGTCACCATGCTGCGCTCGGTTCCGAACACGCAGCCGGATTCCTCTCCCGTCGGCCGCATCGAACAAAAGCCGGCGGAAGCGCCGAAGCCCTTGGTTGCCATCAACTCGATGACCGACATCGCGGAATTGGCCGGCCAGAAGCGCGATCCGAAACTGAAGGCGATGGTGCGCAGCTTCGTGCGTCCGGTGCGACTGGAACCCGGCCGGCTCGACGTCAGCCTGACGCCGGGGGCTCCGGGCACACTCTTGAATGAGCTTGCCGTCAAGCTGAAGGAATGGACCGGCATCCACTGGATCGTCAGCCTCAGCCGCGACGAAGGCGAGCCGACGGTGGTGGAAGCCGAGGCGAATGCGCAGCGGCAGCGGGTCGCCGATGCACGGCAGGATCCCGACGTCGCGGCGATCCTGGCGCAATTTCCGGGCGCCAAGATCATCGACGTGCGCGTGCGTGCGCCGGATGTGGAGGAAGAGGAACAGGTCGCCGCTCCGGCAACCGCCGAATCCGACGAAGGCGATATCCTGCCGGGCGATGACATCGAATTCTAAGGGTGCAATACCGAACCGAAGAGCCACGCCGCAAAATCTGCTGGGTGGCATTCGAAACATATTGTACTAAATCGTAATGAATGACGCGGAAGAAGGACGAGCAACGATGCGCGACATCATGGGCATGATGGGCAAAGTGAAGGAAATGCAGGCCAAGATGGAGAAGATGCAGGCGGAGATCGCCGACATCCGCGTCGAAGGCAACGCAGGCGGCGGCCTCGTCATCGTCACCGTCAACGGCAAGGGCCTGATGCTGGGCATCAAGATCGATCCCTCGCTCTTCAAGGAAGACGATGTCGAAATCCTCGAGGACCTGATCGTCGCCGCAAACAAGGACGCCCAGGACAAGGCAGAAGCGATCACCGCCGAAAAGACTCGCGAACTGACCGCCGGCCTGCCGATCCCGCCCGGCTTCAAGATGCCTTTCTGATAGGCCACTCCTGAAAAGATTTAGCGCACCGTCCTGCGGATCAGTTCGCGGCCAATCGGTTTCGCCGGCTCGTTTCGCAGCACCAGCGATGTCGTCACGGCGCCATGTCGGGCGATGGAATCGACGATGGTTTCAAGGTCGGCCGGCGACGGCACCAGCACCTTGAGTAGAAAACAATCCTCACCGGTTAGCCGCAGGACCTCGATGATCTCCGGCATTTCCGAGAACTGCTTCAGGTAGGGGCGGATATGCTCATGCGTCGTCCGCAGCCGGATGACGGCCATCATGCCGAGACCGACGGCGGCGGGATCGACGATGGCACGATAGCCGGCGATGATGCCGCGCTCCTCCAACCGCTTCAGGCGCTCGGACGCGGCCGGCTGCGACAAGCCGACGCGGCGGCCGAGTTCCGAGACGGAAATCCGACCATCCGCTTGCAGGATTTCGATCATCGACAGGTCGGTCGGATCCAGATCTCTCTCGAAGCTTTCCATGTCTGAACCTTCAATTCATCGGCGGACATAAATTTTATCCGATGGATTGCAATGTCAATGGCGGGAGTGACATGCCAATCTTGGCCCGTCATCAGACAGCGAGAGGAAAGATATGAGCGATATCATCGTGCTCCCCGGCCTTGGCGGGTCCGGAGAAGACCATTGGCAAACCCTGTGGGAACGGCAGGACTCGCGGCTGCGCCGGTTTCAACCATCGAGCTGGGTCAAGCCGGAGCTTTTGGACTGGATCGCCGCGCTCGATCGCGAGATTGGCCGGGCGAAAACGCCGCCGATCCTTGTCGGCCATAGCCTCGCCTGCCAGTTCATCGCGCATTGGGCAGCTTCCGCGAAAACGAAAATCCTCGGCGCATTTCTCGTCGCGGTGCCCGACCCCACCGGCGATGTCTATCTGAGTGAAGCTCCGAGCTTCGCCAATCCACCGCGCCAAAGGCTGCCGTTTCCGTCGCTCCTCGTCGCCAGTACCGACGATCCCTATGGACCGTTCGAGTATGCCAAAGAAAGCGCCTCCATCTGGGGCAGCGAGTTCATCGATGTCGGCCCGCTCGGCCACATCAATTCCGCCTCGGGGATCGGTGATTGGCCGGAAGGGCGAGCGCTGTTCGAACGCTTCCATGCCCGGCTCGATTGAAGAAGGCCGTACGACTCGCATGCTTATCAGTGCCGGCCCGTAGTTCTTGCCGGGCAGTCGTTCGGCATTGCCAGAACAAGTGACTGGAATTTTCATCCCTTCCGTGATTCCGTTCCCGTAACTTATGGGCTAAAAGCCTCGCATGGCAAAGCGAGTCACCGGTCCCGAAATCGAAAAGCTCATCCAGCTCCTGGCGAAGGTGCCGGGCCTAGGCCCGCGCTCGGCGCGGCGCGCCGCCTTGCACCTGATCAAGAAGAAGGACCAGCTTCTCGGCCCCCTTTCCCATGCCATGGGCGAGGCCTATGACAAGGTGAAGATCTGCTCGCGCTGCGGCAATGTCGACACCGTCGACCCCTGCACCGTCTGCACCGACGGCCACCGCGATCAGTCCGTCATCATCGTCGTCGAAGATGTCGCCGACCTCTGGGCGCTGGAGCGGGCCGCCGCGATGAATGCCGCCTATCATGTGCTTGGCGGCGTTCTCTCCCCGCTCGACGGCGTCGGCCCCGACGACCTCAATATTCGCGGCCTGATCCAGCGTGTCGGCGAAGGCGGCGTCCGCGAAATCATCATCGCCGTCAACGCCACCGTCGAAGGGCAAACCACAGCACACTATATAACCGACCAGCTCGCAGGACTTGAGGTGAAGATCACCCGATTGGCCCACGGCGTTCCCGTCGGCGGCGAGCTCGACTATCTCGATGAGGGCACGCTGACGGCCGCCTTGCGGGCGCGGACGGCGATTTGAGGGAGGGACTGCGTATGAGGAGAGTGACAGAGGGGGGTATCTCCCGGCATATTCTAGGCCTCCTTATCCTCCTCCTAACCCTCCTCCCCGTGCCCGCCCTCGCCGCATCGAAGGCTGATGTCGAGGCCCAGTTCCAGACCTGGATCCAGCAAGACCTCTGGCCGGAAGCACGCAAAGACGGCATCTCCGAAAAGACCTTCCAGGCCGCCTTTGCCGGCGTGACGCTGAACTGGAGCCTGCCTGACCTCGCCCCGCCCGGCTTTCCGAAGCCAAAGGAGCAGAAGCAGACTCAGGCGGAGTTCTCCTCGCCCGCTCCTTATTTCAACGAGGGACGCCTGCAGAGGCTGGCGACGACCGGGCGCAGCTTCGCCGCGCAATATGGCCCGGTGCTGAAACGGATCGAGAAGGTCTATGGCGTGCCCGGCCCGATCCTGCTTGCCATCTGGGGCCGCGAGACCGGTTTTGGCGCGGCGAAACTGCCGAATTCGGCGGTGCAGGTGCTGGCGACCAAGGCCTTCATGTCAACCCGCAAGGACATGTTCCGCACCGAGCTGATTGCGGGCTTACGCATTCTCGAGCATGGCGATGTCACGTCCGATCAGTTCATGGGATCCTGGGCCGGCGCTCTCGGCCAGCCGCAGTTCATGCCGACCAGCTACCTGAAATATGCGGTCGATTTCGACGGCGACGGCCATCGCAACATCTGGACGTCGGTGCCGGACACGCTGGCCTCCATAGCCAACTATCTGGTGCAGAAGGGCTGGCAGCGCGGCCGTGGCTGGGGTTACGAAGTGACGATCCCGCAGAGCGTCTCCTGCGCACAGGAAGGGCCGGATCTCGCCAAGCCGATTTCACAATGGACATCGGTCGGGATCGCCAGGATCGGTGGCAAGGCGTTTCCCTCCGACGAGCTGCGCGCCAGCGGCATGATGCTGGTGCCGGCCGGTCGCGACGGGCCGGAATTCATCGTCACGCCGAATTTCTACACCATCAAGGAATACAATAATTCCGATCTCTACGGCCTCTATATCGGCAATCTCGCCGACCGCATCGCCTATGGCTCCGGCGCTTTCCAGGGACAATGGGGCGATGTCGGCAAGATGCTGCGCTCCGATGTCGCCGGCATGCAGAAGACTTTGGAGCGCAAGGGCTACGATGTCGGCGGCACCGACGGATTGCCGGGCTACAAGACAAGGCGGTCGATCGGCCAGTGGCAGCAAAAGAGCGGCCTGAAGCCAACCTGCTATCCCGACAGCTCCATGCTCGGCGTGCTGAAATAAGCGGCAGAGCAGGGTTCCGGCGCGAATGCCTTGCAATTTGGCAGGAACGGGATTATATCCGCTTCAAATTCTTGATCGTGTGATGAAGAGTGGGCCGCGAGGACCCGCTCTTTTTTATTAGCTCGATCTCCCAATTGCAGCACCCTGCAGGAGTGAACGCTTGTCGGAAGTGACAAACGCAGACAATATCAATGAACCGCGGCTGATCGTCGAGACCGGCCTTGACCAGCGCATCGCCGCCATCATCGAGCCTGTGCTCGTGGGCATGGACTTTCGCCTGGTGCGCGTCCGCCTCATGAACCAGAACGGCCTGACATTGCAGGTCATGGCCGAGCGCAACGACGGCACCATGACCGTCCAGGACTGCGAAGCGGTCTCCACGGCGATTTCGCCGGTGCTGGATGTGGAAGATCCGGTCGATAAGGCTTATCATCTGGAAGTCTCTTCGCCCGGCATCGACCGCCCGATGGTGCGCAAGTCGGATTTCGTCCGCTGGAACGGCCACATCGTCAAGTGCGAGACCTCGATCCTGGTGGACAACCGCAAGCGGTTCCGCGGCAAGATCGCCGACGTCACCGACGATGGCTTCACCATCGAACGCGATCAGGTCGCTTATGGCGAAGAACCGAAGGTCACCATTCCGTTCAGCACGCTGGCCGACGCCAAGCTGATCCTGACGGACGATCTTATCCGCGATGCGTTGCGCGCCGACAAGCAGGCGAAAGCCGAGGCTGCGAACCAGAACGAAGCGGACGAAGAAGAATAAACCGATCAACGAACCGCCTAACGGGACGGGAACCCCAGGGCAGGAAGACGGAGACTAAACATGGCAGTCAGTGCGAACCGGCTAGAACTTCTGCAGATTGCAGATGCAGTGGCGCGCGAAAAGGTCATCGACCGCGAGATCGTGCTTGCCGCGATGGCGGACGCGATTCAGAAGGCCGCGCGCTCGCGTTACGGCACGGAATCGAACATTCGTGCCGACATCAATCCGAAGACCGGCGAAATCCGTCTGCAGCGCCTGCTCGAAGTCGTCGAAAAGGCCGAGGACTATTCCACGCAGATCCCGCTGGAACTGGCCCGCGACCGCAACCCGGACGCAGCCCTTGGCGACTTCATCGCCGATCCGCTGCCGCCGATGGATTTCGGCCGCATCGCCGCGCAGTCGGCCAAGCAGGTCATCGTGCAGAAGGTGCGCGAAGCCGAGCGTGACCGCCAGTTCGACGAATTCAAGGATCGCGTCGGCGAAATCGTCAACGGCACCGTCAAGCGCGTCGAATACGGCAACGTTATCGTCGATCTCGGCCGTGGCGAAGGCATCATCCGCCGCGACGAAATGATCCCGCGCGAAAACTTCCGCTATGGTGACCGCGTCCGCGCTTACGTTTACGATGTGCGCCGCGAACAGCGCGGCCCGCAGATCTTCCTGTCGCGCACGCATCCGCAGTTCATGGTCAAGCTCTTCACCATGGAAGTGCCGGAAATCTACGACGGCATCATCCAGGTGAAGTCGGTTGCCCGCGATCCGGGCTCGCGCGCCAAGATCGCCGTCATTTCGAACGACTCGTCGATCGATCCGGTCGGCGCCTGCGTCGGTATGCGCGGTTCGCGCGTTCAGGCCGTTGTCGGCGAGTTGCAGGGCGAAAAGATCGACATCATTCCGTGGTCCAACGAGCCGGCGAACTTCGTCGTCAACGCGTTGCAGCCGGCGGAAGTCTCCAAGGTCGTTCTCGATGAGGATGCCGAGCGCATCGAAGTCGTGGTGCCGGACGAACAGCTGTCGCTGGCCATCGGCCGCCGCGGCCAGAACGTCCGCCTCGCCTCGCAGCTGACCGGCTGGGACATCGACATCATGACGGAAGCGGAAGAGTCCGAGCGCCGTCAAAAGGAATTCAACGAACGCACCAACCTGTTCATGGACGCGCTCGACGTCGACGAGATGGTCGGCCAGGTTCTGGCCTCGGAAGGCTTTGCCGCCGTCGAGGAACTGGCCTATGTCGAACTCGACGAAATCGCTTCCATCGATGGTTTCGACGAAGACACCGCCCAGGAAATCCAGACCCGTGCCCGCGAATATCTGGAGCGCCTGGAAGCCGAAATGGACGAGAAGCGCAAGGCGCTCGGCGTTGCCGACGAACTGCGTCAGATCAACGGCATGACCGCGCAGATGATGGTTGCCCTCGGTGAGGACGGCATCAAGACGATCGAGGACTTCGCCGGCTGCGCCGCCGACGATCTCGTCGGCTGGAGCGAGCGCAAGAACGGCGAAACGAAGAAGTTCGAAGGCCTGTTCTCCAAGCTCGAAATCTCGCGCGTCGAAGCCGAACAGATGATCGTGCAGGCTCGCCTGGCGGCCGGCTGGATCACCGAAGCCGATCTCGCCACCGAGGCCGAAGAGGTCGCGGAGGGTGAGACCGAGCAAGAAGCATGACGAGCACCGAAGAGCCGAATACGCCACCTGGGGATGACGATCTCGGGGCTGACGTGAACGGACGTATGTGCATCGTAACACGCGAAAGCGGATCGCCGGATGAGCTGATCCGCTTCGTTGCCGCTCCGGACGGGACGATCGTTCCCGATCTGAAGCGGCAGCTGCCGGGACGCGGTTGCTGGGTCAAACTCGACCGGGCGCTGGTGGACAAGGCAGTGGCGAAGAAATTGTTTGCCCGCGCCCTGAAGGCGGAGGTGACGGCGCCGAGCGATCTCGGTGCCACCGTCGACCGCCTTCTTGTGGTGCAGCTTGCCGGGATGATGCACATGGCGCGCAAGGCGAGCCAGTTCGTCAATGGCGCGTCGAAAGTCGACGGCTCCGTTCGCAACGGTTCGGCACTTGCCGTGTTCCATGCGATCGATGCCGCCGCAGACGGCGTTCGCAAGATCGACCAGGCCCGAAAGGCCTGGCATCTCGGGATGGAGACCGAAAAGGAAATACCGTCATTCCGTGTCTTCACGGAGGCGGAAATGGAAGAACTGATGGGCCAGAACGCTTTTATCCATGCCGCAGCGCTTGCAGGGCGGGCGGGTGAGGGTGTAGTGAAGCGCGCAAACCTGCTCGAACGGTACCGCAACGGCGGTCAGTCCCGGGCAACGGGCGGCGCTGGCCGGCGAAAACAATGACGCGGTCACCGGTCGATACCGGACGCCTCATTAAGGTACATGCATTGAACGACAGGGTCTAACGGACGTTTCCGAGCCCTGTCCGAAGGAACGGGAACGGAATGACCGACAATCAAGACGACAAGACGCTGAGTGCATCGGGTAAGAAGACCCTCACCCTGAAGCCTTCAGGCGTGAACCAGGGCACCGTGCGCCAGGATATGGGCCGCGGTCGCACCAAGGCGGTCGTGGTTGAGACCCGCAAGCGCCGTCCGCTACGCCCAGAAGACGAAAAGCCGATCGTTGCGACGACGACTGCCGCAGCGCCGTCCGTGACGCGCGTTGCCGAGCCGACGCCGCAGCCGCCGCGCCCGCCGCAGCCGGCTCCGCGCATTCACCAGCCGGGCGGCCAGCAGCAGCGGCCGCAGCAATCCAACCAGAACAACCAGCAGCGTCCGCAGCAGGAACGTTCGTCGCGACCGGTGGTTCTGAACCATCTGTCGGCTGGCGAAATGGATGCCCGCCGCCGCGCGCTTGCCGAAGCCCAGATCCGCGATGCCGCCGATGCGGTTCGTCGCGCCGAGGAAGAAGCCCGTCGCGCCGAGGAAGAGGCAGCCCGCCGCATCGCCGAGCAGGCTGAAGCCGCTCGCCGCGCCGAGGAAGAGGCCGCTCGCGCCCTCGAACCGAAGGTTGAGACCCCCGAACCGGTGGAAGCAGCCAAGCCAGCAGTCCAGGCGACTGCGGCTCCGGTTGTTGCTCGTCGTCCGGATGCGGCTCCGCAGCCGGCGCGCCCCGGCGCTCCAGCCGCTGAAGCTCCGGCCAATCGCCGCCGGGTCAATGAAGAGGAAAGCGATCGCGGCCCGCCGCGTGGCGGCGCCCCCGCTCGCGGCAAGGTCGTGCGTCCGGAACCGGCAAAGCCGGTCACCACTCGTCCGAAGACGGACGAAGAGCGCCGCCGCGGCAAGCTGACGGTCACGACCGCCAATGTCGACGAAGATGGCAGCGCCCGTGGTCGCTCACTGTCGGCCATGCGCCGTCGCCAGGAAAAGTTCCGCCGCAGCCAGATGCAGGAAACGCGCGAGAAGATCACGCGTGAAGTCGTGCTGCCGGAAACCATCACCATCCAGGAACTGTCGCAGCGCATGTCCGAACGTGCCGTCGACGTTATCAAGTTCCTGATGAAGGAAGGCCAGATGATGAAGCCGGGCGACGTCATCGACGCCGATCTGGCAGAACTCATCGCCGGCGAATTCGGCCACACGGTCAAGCGCGTTTCGGAATCCGACGTCGAACTCGGCATCTTCAATGTTGACGACGAAGACGGCGAACTGATTTCCCGTCCGCCGGTCGTCACTATCATGGGTCACGTCGACCACGGCAAGACCTCGCTGCTCGACGCCATCCGCCACGCCAACGTGGTGGCTGGCGAAGCCGGTGGCATCACCCAGCATATCGGCGCCTACCAGGTCGAGCAGAACGGTCAGAAGATCACTTTCATCGACACGCCCGGCCACGCCGCCTTCACGGCAATGCGTGCCCGCGGCGCCCAGGCGACCGATATCGCCGTTCTGGTGGTTGCGGCCGACGACAGCGTGATGCCGCAAACGATCGAATCGATCAACCATGCGAAGGCCGCCGGCGTTCCGATCATCGTTGCGATCAACAAGGTCGACAAGCCGTCCGCCGATCCGCAGAAGGTTCGCAACCAGCTGCTGCAGCACGAAGTCTTCGTCGAATCCATGGGCGGTGAAGTGCTCGACGTGGAAGTTTCCGCGAAGAACCGCACCAACCTCGACAAGCTGCTCGAAGCCATTCTGCTGCAGGCGGAAATCCTTGACCTCAAGGCCAATCCGAACCGCACCGCCGAAGGCACCGTCATCGAAGCCCAGCTCGATCGTGGCCGTGGCTCGGTTGCCACCGTCCTCATCCAGAAGGGCACGCTGCGCCCGGGCCAGATCGTCGTTGCCGGCGATCAGTGGGGCCGCGTGCGCGCTCTGGTCAACGACAAGGGCGAGCATGTGAAGGAAGCCGGTCCTGCGACCCCGGTCGAGGTTCTCGGTCTTTCGGGTGCACCGCAGGCCGGCGACAAGTTCGCCGTCGTCGAAAACGAAAGCCGTGCCCGCGAAATCTCGGAATATCGTCAGCGCCTGACCCGCGACAAGGCGGCTGCCCGCCAGTCCGTCCAGCGCGGTTCGCTGGAACAGATGATGATGACGCTGCAGACCACGGGCACGAAGGAGTTCCCGCTGGTCATCAAGGGCGACGTGCAGGGCTCGATCGAAGCCATTGCCGGCGCGCTGGACAAGCTCGGTACCGACGAAGTTCGTGCCCGCATCGTGCATTCCGGCGTCGGTGGCGTGACCGAATCCGATATCTCGCTGGCCGGAGCATCCGACGCGGCGATCATCGGCTTCAACGTCCGCGCCAACTCGCAGGCTCGTACGCTCGCAGAGCGCGAAGGCATCGAAATCCGCTACTACAACATCATCTACGACCTGGTGGATGACGTGAAGGCAGCGATGTCGGGCCTGCTCTCTCCGGAACGTCGCGAAACCTTCCTCGGCAACGCCGAAATCCTCGAGGTGTTCAACATCACGAAGGTCGGCAAGGTCGCGGGTTGCCGCGTCACCGAAGGCAAGGTCGAGCGTGGCGTCGGCGTCCGCCTGGTGCGCGACAACGTCGTCATCCACGAAGGCAAACTCAAGACGCTCAAGCGCTTCAAGGACGAAGTCTCGGAAGTCAACATGGGCCAGGAATGCGGTATGGCCTTCGAGAACTACGAAGACATCCGCGCCGGCGATACGATCGAATGCTTCCGCGTTGAGCATATCACCCGCACGCTGTAAAAGCGCGAAGTTGAAACAATGGGACGGGCGCCGGAACATGCAGTCCGGCGCCCGAATCTTTTGGGACCAAAGCAAATGGCAACAAGACCAACTACTTCCGCGCCTTCGCAGCGCATGCTTCGCGTCGGCGAACAGGTGCGCGCCGCGATCACGCAGGTCCTGCAGCGCGGCGAAGTGCGCGACGATCTGATCGAACGCACCGTGATCTCCATTTCCGAAGTGCGTATGTCGCCGGACCTGAAGATCGCCACCGCCTTTGTGACGCCGCTCGGCGTCGCCGACCACGACCTCATCATCGATACGCTCAATCGCCATACGAAATACATTCGCGGCCGTCTCGGGCAGCATCTCCGGCAGATGAAATACATGCCGGAAATCCGCTTCCGCGACGATACCAGCTTCGACAACTACAAGAAGATCGATGCGCTGCTGCGTTCGCCGGAGGTCCAACGCGACCTCAAGGACGACGACACCGATACCGACGAAAACCGATAACAGAGACAGCGAATGTCCAAACCACGCAAGCCCAAGGGCCGCCCGATTTCGGGCTGGCTGATCCTCGACAAGCCGGTTGATTTCGGCTCGACCGAGGCCGTTTCCAAGATCAAATGGCTGTTCAAGGCGCAGAAGGCGGGCCATGCCGGCACGCTCGATCCGCTTGCCTCCGGCATGCTGCCGATCGCGCTTGGCGACGCCACCAAGACCGTTCCCTACGTCATGGACGGCCGCAAGATCTACGAATTCACCGTCAGCTGGGGCGAGGAACGCGCCACGGATGACCTCGAAGGCGAGGTGACGCAGTCCTCGGACAAGCGTCCCAGCGAAGACGAGATCCGCGCCTTGCTGCCAAACTATACGGGTGTCATCAACCAGATCCCGCCGCAGTTTTCCGCGATCAAGATCGCCGGCGAACGCGCCTACGATCTCGCCCGCGAGGGTGAAACGGTCGAAATCCCGTCGCGCGAAGTCGAGATCTTCCGCCTGACGCTGCTCGCCTGCCCGGATGCCAACACGGCGTATTTTGAAGTGGAATGCGGCAAAGGCACCTATGTCCGGGCGCTCGCGCGCGATTTCGGCCGCGATCTCGGCTGCTACGGCCATATTTCCGGCCTGCGCCGCAGCTTCGTCGCGCCCTTCGCCGAGGAGGCCATGGTGCCGCTCGCCGATCTCGTCGCACTCGAGGAGATCGAGGACGCGGATGAGCGGCTTGCCGCCTTGGACGCGCTGCTGATCGACACCGCCGAGGCATTGTCATCCCTGCCCCATCTCATCATCAACGACGACCAGGCGCATCGCCTGAAGATGGGCAACCCTATCCTCGTGCGCGGCCGCGACGCGCCTGTTGCCGAAACCGAGGCCTATGCCACGGCACGCGGCAAGCTGATCGCCATCGGCGAGATCGGAGAAGGTGAATTTCGCCCGAAGCGGGTTTTTGGCTAAACTACCCCAAAAGGGCTGCGGAAGCGGCGTTCCCGAACGCCTCTTCCCTTTGCACCCCAAATGGTCTATAGGCAGCGCCAGCATCGGGCCTGCTCGATTGCATTCGCGGCCAATGCTGGACGACATCCCGGCGTTTGGCGACTTATTTCCTCCTCATAGAAAGGACCATCCGATGTCGATTACTGCTGAGCGCAAGGCTGCGCTGATCAAGGAATACGCCACCGTCGAAGGCGATACCGGTTCTCCGGAAGTCCAGGTTGCTATCCTGACCGAGCGCATCAACAACCTCACGGACCATTTCAAGGACCACAAGAAGGACAACCACTCCCGTCGTGGCCTCCTGACCATGGTCTCCAGCCGCCGTTCGCTTCTTGACTACCTCAAGAAGAAGGATGAAGGCCGCTATTCCAAGCTGATCGCGAGCCTCGGCATCCGTCGCTAATGAATTTTCCGGCGGGCGTTCACCTGAACGTCCGCCGGATGCTTTTTGGGGCATACATGCTCCGCCCGAACATGATTCCGAAGAATGCGAAGCAGTTTTCGGACAAGATCATGGTATAATGGAAGACCTGTTTGTGCGGCGCGCTCCGTTTGCGCCAGATAAAACAGACCCGGCAGCCCGGATGGGCCGGCGCTGCCAACAACAACCGTTGACCTGTCATGGGGCAGGATTGCCGGATGCTTTCAGCCGAAGCCTCGTGCTTCGGCCTGACTTCGAAAGCCTCTCGTTGTCTTGCCCGTGATGCGTCACATTTCGTGCGGTTGAAGATGTGCCTTGCCGAACTTGTCGGTGACGGCGCCTTTTCCCGCACAATGCAAGGACAAGATATGTTCGATATCCATACTGTCGAAATCGAGTGGGCAGGCCGCCCGCTGAAGCTCGAAACCGGCAAGATCGCCCGTCAGGCTGACGGCGCCGTTGTCGCCACCTACGGCGAGACCGTGGTTCTTGCCACCGTCGTTTCCGCCAAGTCGCCGAAGCCGGGCCAGGATTTCTTCCCGCTCACCGTCAACTACCAGGAAAAGACCTACGCAGCCGGCAAGATCCCCGGTGGCTACTTCAAGCGCGAAGGACGCCCGAGCGAAAACGAAACCCTCGTTTCCCGCCTGATCGACCGCCCGATCCGCCCGCTTTTCCCGGAAGGCTACAAGAACGACACGCAAGTCGTCGTCACCGTCATCCAGCATGACCTGGAAAACAATCCCGACATCCTGTCGATGGTTGCCACGTCGGCAGCGCTCACGCTCTCCGGCGTTCCGTTCATGGGCCCGGTCGGCGGCGCTCGCGTCGGCTACATTAACGGCGAATACGTCCTCAACCCGCATCTCGACGAGATGGACGAATCGAGCCTCGACCTCGTCGTCGCCGGCACGCAGGACGCCGTTCTGATGGTTGAGTCGGAAGCCAAGGAATTGCCCGAGGACGTCATGCTCGGCGCCGTCATGTTTGGTCACCGCGGCTTCCAGCCGGTCATCGACGCGATCATCAAGCTCGCCGAAGTCGCTGCCAAGGAACCGCGTGATTTCACGCCGGAAGATCATTCCGAACTCGAAGCCGAGATGCTCTCGATAGCCGAAGGCGAACTGCGCACCGCCTACAAGAACACGCAGAAGGCTGAACGCTACGCTGCCGTCGACGCCGTCAAGGCCAAGGTCAAGGCACATTTCTTCCCGGAAGGCGTCGAGCCGAAGTATTCCGCAGAAGTCATCGGCGCCGTCTTCAAGCACCTGCAGGCCAAGATCGTTCGCTGGAACATCCTCGACACCTCAAGCCGTATCGACGGCCGCGACCTGTCGACCGTTCGCCCGATCGTCTCGGAAGTCGGCCTTCTGCCGCGCACGCACGGTTCGGCGCTGTTTACCCGCGGTGAAACGCAGGCGATCGTCGTCGCCACGCTCGGCACCGGCGAAGACGAACAGTATGTCGACAGCCTGACGGGCATGTACAAGGAGCGCTTCCTGCTCCATTACAACTTCCCTCCCTACTCGGTTGGCGAAACCGGCCGCATGGGCTCCCCGGGTCGTCGCGAAATCGGTCACGGCAAGCTCGCATGGCGCGCTATCCGCCCGATGCTGCCGACGGCTGAACAGTTCCCCTACACGCTGCGCGTCGTCTCCGAGATCACCGAGTCGAACGGCTCGTCCTCGATGGCAACGGTTTGCGGCACCTCGCTCGCTCTGATGGACGCTGGCGTACCGCTGGCCAAGCCGGTTGCCGGTATCGCCATGGGCCTGATCCTGGAAGGCGAGCGCTTCGCCGTTCTCTCCGACATTCTCGGTGACGAAGACCACCTCGGCGACATGGACTTCAAGGTCGCCGGCACTGCCGACGGCATCACCTCGCTGCAGATGGACATCAAGATCGCCGGCATCACCGAAGAGATCATGAAGGTCGCTCTCGGCCAGGCACAGGGCGGTCGCACCCACATCCTCGGCGAAATGTCCAAGGCAATCACCGAAAGCCGTGGCCAGCTCGGCGAATTCGCACCGCGCATCGAAGTCATGAACATCCCGGTCGACAAGATCCGTGAAGTCATCGGCTCCGGCGGCAAGGTCATCCGCGAAATCGTCGAAAAGACCGGCGCGAAGATCAACATCGAAGACGACGGCACCGTCAAGATCGCCTCGTCCTCCGGCAAGGAAATCGAAGCGGCCCGCAAGTGGATCCACTCGATCGTTGCTGAGCCGGAAGTCGGCCAGATCTACGAAGGCACTGTTGTCAAGACCGCCGACTTCGGCGCCTTCGTCAACTTCTTCGGTGCCCGTGACGGCCTCGTCCACATCTCGCAGCTCGCTTCCGAGCGTGTTGCCAAGACCCAGGACGTCGTCAAGGAAGGCGACAAGGTCTGGGTCAAGCTGCTCGGCTTCGACGAGCGCGGCAAGGTCCGCCTGTCCATGAAGGTCGTCGACCAGGCGACCGGCCAGGAACTCGCCGCCAAGAAGGACGACGCGGCCGAATAAGCTGCGCCTTCATTCACGTTCCGGGGCGCGGAATTCGTTTCCGCGCCCTTTTTCTATCCGCTGACCGCACGAGACCAAGACCATGAGCCGCGACGCCCTGAAGACCCTGTTCCATCCCTTTGCCTCCGGCACCGTCGCCACGCCCGGCGAAGGCGAGCGCATCCTGTTTCTCGGCGCGGAAGCGGGCTTCTCCCTGCCGGCCGACTTTGCAGCGGAACTTTCCGCCGTCCAGGGCTTCCGGCCCTTCTATCGCCAGATCCAGGCGCAGCGGATCAATGTAACGCCGGAGATCGAGGGCGCGGATTATGACGGCGCGCTGGTGCTCTGCACCAAGCACAAGGGCGAGAACGAGGCCTCCATCGCCACGGCGCTGTCGCGCGTGAAGGCCGGCGGGCTGATCGTCGTTGCCGGCGGCAAGGAAGACGGCATCCAGCCGCTGCGCAAGCGCATCGAAGGCTTCGGCCTCGAGGTCAACCATATGCCGAAATATCATGGCGTCGCCTTCTGGTTCGCGCGCCCGGCCGATATCAGCGCGCCGACCGCACAGCTGGTGAAGCCCGCCACCCGCGTCGACGGCCGCTTCACCACAACGGCTGGCATGTTCTCGCACGACCGCATCGATGCCGGCTCGGAACTGCTCGCCTCGCGCCTGCCGACCGATTTTTCCGGCGATGCCGCGGATTTCGGCGCCGGCTGGGGCTATCTCTCGGTGGAACTGGCGACCAAGTCGCCACGGATCGCGCGTATCGACCTCTACGAAGCCCACTACGACGCGCTTGAGGCCGCAAGGGCCAATCTCCTTGCAAACTGCCCGAAGGTCGCCCAGCGCTTCTTCTGGCATGATCTCGCCGGCGAGCCGGTCAAGGACAAATACGACCTGATCATCATGAACCCGCCCTTCCACGAAGGCCACGCCGCCGAGCCTTCGCTCGGCCAGGCGATGATTAAGACGGCGTCTTCGGCGCTGCGCGGTGGCGGCCGCCTGATGCTGGTCGCCAATCGCGGCCTGCCCTACGAGCCGGTGCTGTCCGAGAACTTCAAGGAAAGCGGCGAGACCTGCCGCAATGCACGCTTCAAGGTGCTTTGGGCAAAGAAGTAAGCGGCGGAGAATTGGCGCGAGCGAGCAACAAGGCACGCTCGCGCTCATTGCCGGTCAGTTCGGCGGCATGACGGAACTCCGCTTGAGCTTCCGCGCTTCGTCCCAACTTTTCCAATAGATCACCGCGCACCGTGGACAGGAGATGCGATCCCTTCAGACGCGGCTCGTCTCTCAATGTGTCGGCAATCGCCAAGCCCTGTGTCGGCCCGAACGCAAAGCCGACTGCTACCGCCCGGTTGACTTCAATGATTGGCGAAGGGGCGACAAGAGCGAGTGCCTGATAGTAAGCGGCGATAGCAATCCAGTCGGTACCGGCGGCTTTCATCGCGCGGGCATGGCAGGCGGCGATCATCGCCTGCAACAGATAGGGACCGGGTGTTAGGGTCAGAACCATCGCGCGATTCAACCCGTCGAGACCGCGCCGAATGAGCGACCAATCCCAACGGCTACGATCCTGATCCAGAAGCAAGATCGGATCGCCCGCTTTGTCAGTGCGGGTAGCGAAACGCGAGGCTTGTAGCTCCATCAGTACTACGAGCCCCAGCACCTCGGGCTCCTCTGGCATCAACGCCGCCAGCGAGCGGCCCAGGCGTAGTGCCTCGCCGCATAGATCCGACCGCAGCCAATCTGATCCAGCCGAAGGCACATAGCCCTCATTGAAGATCAGGTAGATCACCTCCAGCACGGTGGCGAGACGTTCCCGCCGCTCTTCGCCGCGCGGCGTTTCGAAGGGTATGGCGGCATCGCGAAGTGTCCGCTTCGCGCGTACTATGCGCTGAGCGATGGTGGCTTCGGGCAACAGAAAGGCGCGGGCAATCTCCGGTGTTGCCAATCCACCGAGTAGACGCAAGGCAAGTGCAACCCGTTGCTCGGCCGGCAGGACCGGATGGCAGGCGGTGAAGATCAACCGCAGCAGGTCGTCGTTGATATCCTCGTCGAGCACCGCTTCGATGTCGGGCGTCTCGCGCTCCAACTCGGCAAGGTCGATGGCCAGTTCGCGATGTTTGCCGTCGATCAGCGTGGTGCGGCGCAGCCGATTTAGTGCCCGGTTCTTGGCGACCTGGGTCAGCCAGGCCGCCGGGTTGCGAGGAATACCTTCGTGAGGCCAGCGCTCTAGCGCCATCACGAAGGCATCCTGCGCAATCTCCTCGGCCAGCCCGAGATCGCGTAAATACCGGACCAGTCTGGCGGTGAGCTTTGGCTGCTCAATCCGCCAGACCGCTTCGATGGTTGCGACAGGGGTCAACCCTTCAACTCGCTGAAGCTTTCCGCCGCCTTCTGAACGTCCTCGGGGAACTCGCTCATCTCATGGACGCGGCGGATTTCGAGGACGTCGTTTTCCGACGCGGGGCAGCGTCTGGCCCATTCGATGGCCTCCTCGCGAGAGCGCACGTCCAGCATCCAATAGCCGCCCAGCACTTCCTTAACATCCGCAAACGGACCATCGACGACAGTCGGCTTTCCGCCCTGGAAGCTAACCCGCGCGCCGGACGACGGTGGATGCAGTCCTTCCAGGGCAAGCAGCACACCTGCCTTCTTCAGTTCCTCATTGTACTTCATCATCGCCGCCACCGCTTCCGCGCTGGGCATGGCGTCAGGGGCTGCGGACGCGTAGCCGCCGGGGATCATAAGCATCATGAACCGCATGGTGTTTCTCCTTGGTTGCGTTGGTTCCATCATACGACAAACGATGAACCGCAAAATCGACAGGAGCGCGAAAAAAATTCAAGTGCTTTGTGAGGAATGTTTCCGACGGAAATCAGGAAAGTGCGTCAAGGCGTGCCGGCGAATTGCTCGGCTGCCCATTTAACTGCTTCTGAGCAACCAGAGGAGTCCACATAATCCAAAAGACGCCGTCGATGGCATCGGAGATTTACTCTTACGACGTAGCGGGTGACCCCTATGCGCCTGCTCTATCCGCCCATTCGCGGCTCAGAACCGCATAGATATATTCATCGCCCCAGACGCCGTTGAAACGGTCGTTTTCGATCAGATGCGCCTCGCGGCGCAGGCCGAGCCGTTCGATGACGCCGATGGAGGCGGTATTCTGCGCGTCCAGGCGGGCAAAGATCCGGTGAAAGCCGAACGTGCTAAAGCCCAGATCGATGACGGTCCGTACCGCCTCGGTCGCATAGCCTTTACCGGCATAGGCCGGATTGAAGATATAGCCGATCTCGGCCTGTAGCGCGGCCTTGCTGGTAAGTTTCAGGCTAACATCACCCAACAGGGCGCCATCCTCCCGTCGAAGCACCGCCCAGCGTAAAGAGCCGCCATCTTCCGAGAAATGGGAATCCAAGCTGGCATCGAAATGCTCCCGCAACGCCTCTGCCGACGGCGGATCGCGGTAGAGGAAACGATAGATGGAAGGCAATAAGCGATAGGCGCTGTAGGCCTCGAAATCCTCGGGCATAAAGCCGCGAAGGATGAGGCGTTCGGTGGATGCGAGAGGTTCGGCACTCGTGAACGTCATCGGGAAGCCCAGCGGGATCATCCGAGAAGATGTCCCCTCGCCGCATCTGGCCGCGAGGGGACATCCATTTGCGATTTACTCGCTGTCGGCGCTCGACAGCGTTTCCAGCGTCGGCATTGAGGTGATGTTGTAGCCGGCATCGACAAAATGGATTTCGCCGGTAACGCCTGCGGACAGATCCGACAGGAGATAGAGCGACGAAGAGCCGACCTGATCGATGGTGACCGACTTACGCAGCGGTGCGTTGCGCTGGTTCCACGACAGGATAGCGCGAGCGTCGGAAATGCCGGCGCCGGCCAGCGTGCGGATCGGGCCGGCGGAGATGGCGTTGACGCGGATATCGCGCGGGCCATAATCGGCGGCGAGATAGCGCACGGAGGCTTCCAGAGCCGCCTTGGCGACGCCCATGACGTTGTAGTTCGGGATGACCCGCGTCGAGCCGTTATAGGTCAGCGTCAGCATGCTGCCACCTTCCGTCATCAGCTCGGCGGCGCGCTTGGCGATCTCGGTGAAGGAGAAGCAGGAAATCACCATGGTGCGGGTGAAGTTGTCGCGCGTGGTGTTGGCGTAAAGGCCCTTCAGCTCGTTCTTGTCGGAAAAGCCGATGGCGTGGACGATGAAGTCGAGCTTGCCCCAGCGCGCCTTGATCTCGTCGAACACGGCATCGACGGAGACTAGATCCTCGACGTCGCAAGGCAGAAGGAAATCAGAACCGACTTCAGCCGCGAGCGGCTTGACGCGCTTGCCGAGCGCTTCGCCCTGGAAGGTGAATGCCAGTTCCGCGCCTTCGGCCGCCAGTGCCTTCGAAATGCCCCAGGCAATCGAGTGATTGTTTGCGACGCCCATGATGAGGCCGCGCTTACCCTGCATGATTCCCGTCATTGCCTTATCCGTTGTAGCGCTGGAATACGAGCGTGGCGTTGGTACCGCCGAAACCGAAGGAATTGGAGAGAGCGATGTCGATCTTGGCGTTATCGATGCGCTTGCGCACGACCGGCACGCCTTCGAATTCCGGGTCGAGTTCGGTGATATGGGCGCTTTCGCCGATGAAGCGCTCCTGCATCATCAGGATCGAATAGATCGATTCCTGCACGCCGGCAGCGCCGAGCGAATGACCCGTCAGCGACTTGGTCGACTGGATCGGCGGGATCTTGGCTCCGAAAACCTCGCGGATAGCGCCGATTTCCTTGCTGTCGCCGACCGGCGTCGACGTGCCGTGGGTATTGATGTAGTCGACATCGCCCTTCACGGTGGCGAGCGCCTGGCGCATGCAGCGCACCGCGCCCTCACCCGACGGAGCAACCATGTCATAGCCGTCGGAGGTGGCGCCGTAGCCGACGATTTCGGCATAAATCTTGGCGCCGCGCGCCTTGGCGTGCTCCAGTTCCTCGAGCACCAGCACGCCGGCGCCGCCGGCGATGACGAAGCCGTCACGGCTGGCGTCATAGGCGCGCGAGGCGGTTTCCGGATGATCCTCGTTGAACTTGGAGGACATGGCGCCCATGGCGTCGAAGAGGTTCGACATGGTCCAGTCGAGATCCTCATGGCCACCGGCGAACATCACGTCCTGCTTGCCCCACTGGATCATCTCGGCGGCGTTGCCGATGCAATGCGCCGAGGTCGAGCATGCCGACGAGATGGAATAGTTGACGCCGTAGATCTTGAACCAGGTGGCGAGCGTCGCCGAGGCCGTCGACGACATTGCCTTCGGCACGGCGAAGGGGCCAACGCGCTTCGGGCTGTTGTTCTTGCGGGTAATGTCGGCAGCTTCGATCAGGGTGCGCGTCGACGGGCCGCCGGAGCCCATGATGATGCCGGTGCGCTCGTTGGAGATATCGCTCTCTTCGAGGCCGCTGTCAGCGAGCGCCTGCTTCATGGCGACGTGGTTCCAGGCACCGCCCTGCGACAGGAAGCGCATGGCGCGGCGGTCCACCAGATCGGTCGTGTCGATCTTGGGCGAGCCCCAGACCTGGCACTTGAAACCATGCTCGGCGAAATCGTTCGAAAACGAAATGCCCGACTTGGCTTCGCGCAACGACGCCGTAACTTCTTGCGCATCGTTCCCAATGGATGAAACGATACCCAGACCCGTGACAACAACCCGTCTCATGTCGATGACCTTTTCTAAAACGTCTGTCTTTGTGGAGGCGGCAAGGCCGCAGTTCAGGCAGCCTTGTCCTTTGACAGGCCGACGCGGAGGTCCGATGCCTGATAAATAACTTCGCCGTCGGCCTTCAAGTAACCGTCGGCGGTGCCGAGGACGAGGCGGCCGCGCATGACGCGCTTAAAGTCGATGCCGTATTCGAGGAGCTTCGTGTCCGGACGAACCATGCCCTTGAACTTCACTTCGCCGGTGGACAGCGCCATGCCGCGGCCAGGCTCGCCGAGCCAGCCAAGGAAGAAGCCGGTCAGCTGCCACATACCATCCAGGCCGAGGCAGCCCGGCATGATCGGATTGCCGGCAAAATGGCAGGGGAAGTACCAGTCATCGGGGCGCACATCATATTCGGCGCGTATGTAGCCCTTGTCGAAGGCACCACCGGTTTCGGAGATATCTGTAATGCGATGGACCATCAGCATCGGTGGCAGGGGAAGCTGCGCATTGCCCGGGCCGAACAATTCGCCGCGACCGCAGGACAGGATTTCCTCATAGTTGAAGCTGGATTGTCTCGTCGTCATAAAAATTCCGTTCCCCCGCATGGATGCCGTGGATGTGAAGCTTTAGTGCAAGATCGAGGGAAAATGAAGCGTAAGCATGACACGCTCATTTCGCCGCCCGATGGACGCACTTCGCTATATGTGGTCGTCGCATACAGGAACGCTAGGGCTGCTGCCAGTGGCAAATGCGGCATTTGCCCTATTTTTCCGGCGATTGACAGCCTTCCCACCCCATCGAAACTATTGAAAGCAATCCGTGCAAAAGTTATATGGCTTAATCAAGAATTACAGAGATCAGGAATCCGGAGCTCCCTGAATGGCGGAAGAAGCCGAAATCGCGATCGAAACCAGGCTGCGCAGCGCCGGCCTGAGGCCGACCCGACAGCGCATTGCGCTCGGCGATCTTCTTTTTGCCAAGGGCGACCGCCATCTGACCGTCGAGGAGCTGCACGAGGAAGCCGTCACCGCCGGCGTTCCGGTCTCGCTTGCCACCGTCTACAATACGCTGCATCAGTTCACCGAGGCTGGCCTTATCCGCGTGCTGGCCGTCGAAAGCGCCAAGACCTATTTCGACACCAACGTCTCCGACCACCACCACTTCTTCGTCGAAGGCCACAATGAAGTGCTGGATATTCCGATCAGCAATCTGACGATCGCGAACCTGCCGGAGCCGCCGGTGGGCATGGAAATCGCCCATGTCGACGTCGTCATCCGCCTGCGCCGCAAGCAGCGGTAAGCCACAAGCCTAGCTCACATCACATCGTCGGGATGCCGGCCGGGCCTATGATGATAGGTCGGGAAGGTCCAGCCGAACCAAAGCGCGCCGCCGCGCACGGCAAAGGCGGCGGCAACGCCGAGCCCTGCCGAGGCATAGAGCGGCATCATCGTCGCGTTGGCGGCGGTGAAGACGCCGGCGCCGACGAGGGCGGCGGTCACGTAGATTTCCGGCCGCAACAGCACCGAGGGCTCGTTTGCGAGCAGATCGCGCAGGATGCCACCGAAGGTCGCCGTCAGCGCGCCGGTGACGATGGCAACCGTCGGCGAACCCGTCGCCGCCATGCCCTTGGCAGCACCCATGACGCAATAGGCCGACAGGCCCACCGCATCGAGCCAGATCAGCAGCCGATATCGCGATTCGAACAGGTGTGCGGTGAAGAAGACCAGCACGCCGACCAAAGCGCAGATGATGATATAGGTCGGGTTCAGCACCCAGAAGACCGGCACACGGCCGAGAATAATATCCCGAAGCGTGCCACCGCCGGTGCCGGTGACCGCCGCAAAGAACAGGAAACCGATCAGGTCCAACTGCTTGCGCGAAGCCGCGAGCGCCCCGGTGGCGGCGAAAAGCGCGACGCCGGCATAGTCGAGAAACGAAAGAAGCGACATCGGGAACTCCAACAGAATGCCGGCAGCGATTTTGGCGGAGTGAATCACGGTGGCAAGGGCCGCGCAAGCAGGCAGGTGTAAAGATGCCGAAGCGGACGCGGCAACCCCAGCGGTCGTGCCGCGCTTTGGAGAGGAAACCCCGTTGAAATTCCTGCTGATCGTGATCCTCAATCTCGTCGCGTTCGTTATCCTGCCCGTCTCGGCGCAAGCGCAGCAAACGCTGCTGCAGGACCCGGTGGCCTATGAGAGGGATCACTTCACCAAGCGCTGCGAGGGCCAGGCAAGCTTCGGCGACGGCTTTGCCACCGAACGGGATTTCAACAACGATAGACTGATGGACATCGTCGTCAACGAGGGCGAGATCACCTGCAAGGGCGAAAAAGGCCCCGACTGCACCGACGAGGGCTGCCCCTATAATTTCTACGTCCATGTCGTCGAGGGCGGCTACATCCTCGTCGCGACGGCGCGGATCTACGGCTATGATTTCATCCAGCGCTTCGGCAACATGGTGCTGGTCATGAAGATGCATCCGCGTTTCTGCGACCGTACCGACGGCGACCCCTGCGAGATCACCGTCCGCGTCCGCGGCGTCAAGTTCGTCACTATCTCGAAAAAGTAGCGGCTACGGCATAGGCACGTAGTTATGAGTAAAATCGTAACTACAGTCTGATGCGTCGTTACGGCGCAGACACGTCGTTACGGTGCTGGATAAAAGGCCGAGGTACGGCCGACGGCATAGTAGCCGACGAGGCCAATCCATTCGCGCACGCCGGTCGAAAGCAGCTGCGCATTCAGCGACGGCTGGGTGAAATCGAGGCCGAGCGTCTCCTTGCCGGTGCTGCGGTAATCCACGGGCCAGGGCACGACATCGATGCCCTGCTTGCGGAAGATGCCCATGGAGCGCGGCATGTGGAAGCCGGAGGTGATCAGCAGGCAGTTCGACAGGCCGTTCTGCGTCAGCAGCTCCTTGGTGTTGACGGCATTCTCGAAGGTGGTGCGCGAGGTCTTGTCCTCGACCAGGCGGTCCTTGCCAATGCCGAGCGCCGTGAAGAAGCGCTCAGAGATGACGGCATCGCCCTCGTAGTCGCCGCCGATCGAGCCGTCGCCGCCGGACACGACGATGCGCGCCTGCGGGTATTTCTGCGCCAACCGCAGGGCCTCGACCAGGCGGTCGCCGGCCGAATCGAGCTCATAGCCGCCGCGCACCGTCGTCACCTGGTTCTGCGTGGCGCCACCGAGGACAATCATGCACTTCAGATCCGCCGGATCGGCCGCGACATGCGGAAAGCGCTCCTCCAGCCCCTGGACGACATAAGCGCCGGCCGTCGTATAAAGCGCTACAAACAGGATGAGGACCGAGAGCAGCGACGAGGTGAGAACGAGCCCGCGACGGCGGAGAAGCGCACCGAGGAAAGCCAGCAGGCCGAAGAGAAAAGCCAGGGACAGCGGCTGACCAAAAATCCAGACAAGTTTGGAAAAAACGAACAAGAGGTATCCTCGCGCTTGTCGAGCAGAAGCTCCAATGGGCGTTGGCGGAAAACGATTCGTCTTTTCCTAGCAGATTTTTGTGCACTGCAATGTGGCTATTTCGATCTCTTCGCCATCGACGCCGCCACCATCAGGCGCTGATTGAACCGGCGTTGCAGCGGCCGCGGGATGAAAAGCGTTGTGAATGCAAGGGCAAGCGCGATCATCGACACCAGCCAGAGCGCATGCGAGCCGAAGGCGCGGGCCAGAAGCGCGCCGAGGACGGCGCCGATGATCATGCCGCTCCAGGGCACGATCTGCACCGTCCAGAGGAAATCGCGGTCGCCAAGGATAAAGCGGCCGATCCCGCGCCCGAAGCGCGACAGCGCGCCGGTGACATAGGTGAGCCCGATCGGCAGGCCCTCGATGTGCTCGACAGTGGCATTAACCATGCCCATCGCCAGCACGACCAGATAGAACTGCACGAGGACGAGCGACGGCGTCTCGAAGCCCGCTGCCAGCGCGAGAAGAATGCTGACGCAGGCCAGCACGACAAAGGCCCGCCGGTCGGCGGCATGGGCAACGACGATCCCCAGCGCATTGCCGCCGATAAAGGTGACGATCGCGGCGAACAACACCGCCGCATGGCTAAAATCCCCCGTCCCAACCGCAATCGCCGCCCGCGTCGTATTGCCGGTCATGAAGGACACGAAGTTCCCGGTCAGCATCAACCCCACCGCATCGGTCATCCCAGCGATAAAGGAAATCGAGGCAACGAGAAGAAACCCCGTCACCGTACGACGGGTCTTGATGAGGCGACGGCGGCGCTGTCTGGTCATGGTCGAATCGGGGTGGGTTGGTGGTGAGGAGGAGGCTAGCACAGAGTGGGTGGGATGCGGAGGGGGTGATCGGGGCGGGTGTGCGGATGGTGGATTGGGTACGAAGCTACAGCCTCTTCTTCGCGAAGGCCCGCCCTGAGCCGGATTTCAGATATTTCTCGAATGCGAAGGCCTGGGCTTCATCGGAAAAAGCGATGTAGGTCTTGAGCGACCATGGAGCATATTTTGAGGTATGCGGGGCCTCCTTGGCATTATGCTTTGCCAAGCGAACTTTCAGATCGCCCGTCACCCCGACGTAGTTATAGTCAGGGAGCTCTGCGCTCGTGAGAATGTAGACATACGTCATGCTGAGGCATGATAGTGCGCCAGAGTAAGCACGCAACCATAGATACATTCATAAAATGAGAAAAGAGTTCAAGCCGAGTGAAAAAAGCCCGCTTACGTTGCTTTGCAACTTCAGCGCGGCAGCCTTCGCTGCTTTCTCGCCTTCAGCCCATCAAGCCCTCCGGGCTTGCCGAGCCGAAGCTCGCAGAGCGAAGGCTGGTGGAGCTAAGCGGGATCGAACCGCTGACCTCTTGCATGCCATGCAAGCGCTCTCCCAGCTGAGCTATAGCCCCATCAAGATGGTGCCGGTTGAACCGGCCCTGGGTCCCTTCGAAGCGTTTCGCCCGTCGGGGTGGCGGCTTATTACTTCTGGTTTTTACAGATAGCAAGCCGAAATTTTCGGCCCGGAAAACTTTTCTTGTTTTACCGGGCCGACTGTCCGCAAATCAAACGTCGTCGTCGTCGCCGGTTACGCCGATGATGTCGCTCATGTCGTCGTCATCTTCGTCTTCGTCGGCTTCAAGGAAGGTGTCGTCATCATCGTCACCGATTTCGACATCGTCATCACCGATATCCGGGATCTCGTCGCCGGCAGCCGCCTCATCGGCGTCCTCCAGCGAGACCAGCTCGACTTCCGTGTTTTCGGTATCGACTTCAGCCACTTCCTCTTCTTCCGGAACCTCCTTGGCAGCGGAGGTTTCCTCGAAGTAGGACAGGGGCCAGGACTTGCCGGTATAGGGCGAGACGACCGGGTCCCGGTTCAGGTCATAGAATTTCTTGCCGTTGTCCGGATCGGTACGTTTTGTTCCAAGTTCCGCTTTCGCCACTGTCAAAGCCTCATGAATGGCCGAATCAATATTCGGCAAGCCGGGAAAGCCGGCCTTTTAAGGGAAATTATCAGCCGGTCCCCTTAATCGTTACCGCTGCCCCTGTCAAAGCCAAACTTTATATACGGTAAGAAGGGTTTTCCCCGCATACCGGGATGACCCGGCAACATCTCTGTGATATCGAGCCCGCGTGAACCGCAGGGCAGCTGGCGCAACCGGACCGAAGTCAGCGATAATGCGGCGTAAATAACGGCATCGCAAAGGAATTGCCCATGCCGCACGACACTCATTCACGGCCCGCGACAGCGCGCCGCTCGACCAATCTTTCCGGCACCATCCGCGTTCCCGGCGACAAATCCATTTCGCACCGCGCCTTCATGTTCGGGGGGCTGGCCTCCGGCGAGACCCGCATCAGTGGCCTGCTCGAGGGCGAGGATGTGCTCAACACTGGCAAGGCCATGCAGGCCATGGGCGCCAAAATCGAGAAGATTGACGGCGAATGGATCATCAAGGGTGTCGGCAACGGCGCGTTGCTCGCCCCTGAGACTCCCCTCGACTTCGGCAATGCAGGCACCGGCAGCCGCCTGACCATGGGCCTTGTCGGCGTCTATCATTTCGAATCCACCTTCATCGGCGATGCCTCGCTCTCCAAGCGGCCGATGGGCCGCATCCTCGATCCGCTTCGGCAGATGGGTGTGCAGGTCAAATCGAGTGACGGCGACCGGCTGCCGGTGACGCTGCATGGGCCGGAGACCGCCAATCCGATCACCTACCGCGTGCCGATGGCCTCCGCGCAGGTGAAATCCGCCGTGCTGCTCGCCGGTCTCAATGCGCCTGGCACTACCACCGTCATCGAGCCGGTCATGACCCGCGACCATACGGAAAAGATGCTGGCCGGCTTCGGCGCCGAACTTTCGGTCGAGACCGGTCGCGATGGCGTTCGCACCATCCGCCTTCTGGGTCAGGGCAAGCTTTCCGGTCAGACGATCGACGTTCCGGGCGATCCCTCCTCGACCGCCTTTCCGCTGGTCGCGGCACTGATCGTCCCCGGCTCCGACATCATCATCAGCAACGTACTAATGAACCCGACCCGCACCGGCCTGATCCTGACGCTGCAGGATATGGGCGCCAATATCGAAGTGCTCGACAAGCGCCTTGCCGGCGGCGAGGATGTCGCGGACCTGCGCGTGCGGTCCTCGGCGCTCAAGGGCATCACGGTGCCGGCCGAACGGGCGCCGTCGATGATCGACGAATATCCGGTGCTCGCGGTTGCCGCCGCCTTTGCCGAGGGTACGACGGTCATGCTCGGCCTGGAGGAATTGCGCGTCAAGGAATCCGACCGTCTCTCGGCGGTTGCCGAGGGGCTGACGCTCAACGGTGTCGATTGCGCCGAAGGCGAGGCTTCGCTAACTGTGCGGGGCCGGCCGGATGGGAAGGGTCTCGGCAATGCCGGAGGCGAGGTCAAGACCCATCTCGACCATCGCATTGCGATGAGTTTCCTGGTGATGGGTCTCGCCTCGGAGCATCCGGTCAAGGTCGACGACAGCGCGATGATCGCCACCAGCTTTCCGGAGTTTTTCGATCTGATGACGGAGCTTGGCGCCGATATGGACGTGGAAGGAAGCATAGCTCAGTGACGATACCGTTTACGATCGCCATCGACGGGCCGGCCGCGGCAGGGAAAGGAACCTTGTCGCGCCGGATCGCCGACCAATATGGTTTCCACCATCTCGACACCGGCTTGATCTATCGGGCAACGGCCAAAGCCTTGCTTGATGCCGGCCTGCCGCTCAACGACGAGGCGATGGCGGAGGCGATGGCGCGCAAGGTCGACCTTGGTGGGCTCGACCGTGCCGTGCTCTCGAAGCACGAGATCGGCGAGGCGGCGTCGAAGGTCGCCGTCATGCCGGCGGTGCGTCGGGTGCTGGTCGAGGCGCAACGCGCCTTTTCACTGAAGGAGCCCGGCACGGTTCTCGACGGGCGCGACATCGGCACCGTCATCCGCCCGGATGCGCCGGTGAAAATCTATGTCACCGCCTCGGCCGAGGTCCGCGCGAAGCGGCGTTACGACGAAATTGCCGATGCCGGCGGCAAGGCCGATTATCAGGCGATTTTCGAGGATGTGAAACGCCGCGACGAACGCGATATGGGCCGGGCCGACAGCCCTTTGCGGCCGGCGGAAGACGCGCACTTGCTTGATACCTCGGAAATGAGTATAGAAGCGGCGTTTCAGGCGGCAAAGTCGATCATTGACGCCGCTCTGAGCCGAAATGCCTAACATGCGAGCGGCTTTCGCGTGCCTTGCGCACGAAGCCGCCGATTTTTAGAAGCCTGACATTCCGTCCAAGCGCCGGATAGCTTTCCCAAGGGGAAGGCGGACTGGATGCAGGCCTGTTCAACACGAACCACCGGCGCATCAGTGTCCAAAATGCATAATAAGGACACGCCAGGAGATTTTATGTCTGTAGCTACCCCCTCTCGCGAAGATTTCGCAGCTCTTCTCGAAGAGTCCTTTGCCAAGAACGACCTGGCCGAAGGCTATGTCACCAAGGGCATCGTCACCGGCATCGAGAAGGACGTCGCCGTTGTCGACGTCGGCCTCAAGGTCGAAGGCCGCATCGCACTGAAGGAATTCGGTGCACGCGCCAAGGACGGCACGCTCAAGGTTGGCGATGAAGTCGAAGTCTACGTCGAGCGTATCGAAAACGCGCTGGGCGAAGCCGTTCTGTCGCGCGAAAAGGCTCGCCGCGAAGAAAGCTGGATCAAGCTCGAAGCCAAGTTCGAAGCTGGCGAACGCGTTGAAGGCGTTATCTTCAACCAGGTCAAGGGCGGCTTCACCGTCGATCTCGACGGCGCTATCGCCTTCCTGCCGCGCTCGCAGGTCGACATCCGTCCGATCCGCGACGTGACCCCGCTGATGCACAACCCGCAGCCCTTCGAAATCCTCAAGATGGACAAGCGCCGCGGCAACATCGTCGTATCCCGCCGTACGGTTCTGGAAGAATCCCGTGCCGAGCAGCGTTCTGAAATCGTTCAGAACCTCGAAGAAGGCCAGGTTGTTGACGGCGTCGTCAAGAACATCACCGATTACGGTGCGTTCGTTGACCTCGGCGGCATCGACGGCCTGCTGCACGTCACCGACATGGCATGGCGCCGTGTGAACCATCCGTCGGAAATCCTGTCCATCGGCCAGCAGGTCAAGGTTCAGATCATCCGCATCAACCAGGAAACCCACCGTATCTCGCTCGGCATGAAGCAGCTCGAGAGCGATCCGTGGGATGGCATCCAGGCCAAGTATCCGGAAGGCAAGAAGATTTCCGGTACCGTTACGAACATCACCGACTACGGTGCGTTCGTCGAGCTGGAGCCGGGCATCGAAGGCCTGATCCACATCTCGGAAATGTCCTGGACCAAGAAGAACGTACACCCCGGCAAGATCCTGTCCACGAGCCAGGAAGTCGAAGTGGTCGTTCTCGAAGTCGATCCGACCAAGCGCCGTATCTCGCTTGGCCTGAAGCAGACGCTCGAAAATCCGTGGGCTGCATTCGCCCGCAACCATCCAGCCGGCACCGAAGTCGAAGGCGAAGTCAAGAACAAGACCGAATTCGGCCTGTTCATCGGCCTCGACGGCGATGTGGACGGCATGGTGCACCTCTCCGACCTCGACTGGAACCGTCCGGGCGAACAGGTCATCGAGGAGTTCAACAAGGGTGATGTCGTCAAGGCCGTCGTTCTCGACGTCGATGTCGACAAGGAACGCATCTCGCTCGGCATCAAGCAGCTCGGCAAGGATGCAGTCGGCGAAGCCGCTGCTTCTGGCGACCTGCGCAAGAATGCAGTCGTTTCCTGCGAAGTCATCGCAGTCAACGACGGCGGCATCGAAGTGAAGCTCGTCAGCCACGACGATATCACCTCGTTCATCCGCCGCGCCGATCTGTCGCGTGACCGTGACGAACAGCGTCCTGAGCGTTTCTCGGTCGGTCAGGTTGTCGACGCTCGCGTCACCAACTTCTCCAAGAAGGACCGCAAGATCATGCTGTCCATCAAGGCTCTGGAAATCGCAGAAGAGAAGGAAGCAGTCGCTCAGTTCGGTTCGTCCGACTCCGGCGCTTCGCTCGGCGACATCCTGGGCGCGGCTCTGAAGAACCGCGGCGCCGAATAATCCTCGGCAGACCTGATAGAAATAGAAAACCCGCCGGAGCGATCCGGCGGGTTTTTGTTTGAGCCTCTTATGGCCGGCTATGTCATTCCCAGCCAACCATGCGCCGATAGAAATCGAAGGCGTGATCGGACAAGGGATCGACCGGCACAGGTGCCGGCAGCGCCGCCAGTTTCGGTGCAACAGACATGGCCGAAGCGACCTGAGTGTCGGCCTCCTCAGCGACAGGATCGGCGGCGGTGGCCGGTTGATCCGTCTCCTCGGGCGAGGATTCGTCCTCGCTGTCGTCGCGCGCCGTCTCTCCGCCCTGCCCCTGTTCGCGCTCCTCATCGACCAGGTCGACGCGATCGACCCGTTTCGGATCGTCATCGCCAGGAACTTCGGCGGGAAGATAGTGCGCAATCGCAAAGGGAATGCCGAGCAGCGGAGCGATCGTCGTTCCCGTCTGCGCCACAGCCTCCGACATGTCCACGATCGTCATCGCCGGCGCATTGCCCTGCGGTTTTACAGGAAGCGCGGCGGTTGGCGCATTCTGCGCCTCCTCGGAGGAAGCCGCAATCTGGCCCGCCAGGGCGGCGGTGAGGTTTCTGACGCTCTCGTCACGGACCGTTTGCGGCAATGGTTGCAGATCCCGCTGATCTGCGGCAAGCGCCTGCGCGATGACCCGCTCCGCCAAAGGCGCATCGCTCCGGGTGAGCTGCGCAAGATCGGAGCCGGTCACATCAATCGCGGGGCTGATGACGACTTGCAGCCCTTGCTTGATATCGGCCTGCAGCTGCTGGATATCACGCGGCACAGGCGGCGGCGTGAGGGGGGATCTGATCAAGGCGATTTCGGTCGGGATCTTGCTTTCACCGGACGCCAATAGTGGCAGCGACGCGACGGAAAGCGCCTTGTCTTCGATGATGACGGCAATCTGTGGAAGAGCACCCCTTTCAGCGGCGGGCATGCTTGCGGTCTGCGGTGTCGTGCTGCCCTGCGGATTTGGCGCAGTTTGCGGCATCACGACGGCTTCCGGGTCAAGCATGGCCTCCGGAACCGGGATCGCTACGGGACCGGCAATGGTCTGGACGACAATCGTCGCTGCCTGTTGCGGAGCCTGAGCGGAAGGTGTCGAGGGAGAAGTGGTGACAGGCGTGAGAGATGGCGCCGCCATCTTCTCGGGCAAGGCCGTCGGGGCTGCCGCTGCCGTATTGACAGTCGCCTCGGAGGTCTTCGGCATTGCCTGAGCCGGAACCGGGGTCTGCTGCCCGACCGCATCCGGTTCTCCGGCATTCTGGCCATAGGAATTGACCACCGCCCGGATGATTGCATCGGGCTCCTGCGTCAGGGATGCATCCAGTCTGACGGCGATCTGCACCGCTTGCGGGCTATCGGGATTGTCGAGGACCTCAGCAAGCAGAGGCAGAGGAACCGGCGTTTTCATCTGCGCATTCAACTGCTGCTGGGCGGCGGCAAGTTGCTGGGGTGGCAGGCTGCGGATTGCATCGACCAGCCGCTGCGCCAGGGCGGCATTGCTCTCGCCCGGTTCGCGCGGAACGTTCAATGCCACGCTGGCGGCGTCGATCGCCGACAGCAGGCTTTCGAACATCCGTTCGCGTGCCGCGGCCAGCAGCATGTTCAGCTTGCCTCCGGCGCTGGCGTTCACCGCACTCGAGAGCACCGCAAGCGGCGTCGCCGCAGCCTGGGCGCTGGATGTTTCTGCGGTGGCGACCACCGGCTTCTCAATGGACGCACCCACAACGGAAACTGCGGCAACGGGAGGCAACATGACATGCTCCTCTGTCTAGCAAGACGGTGTTGGAAGCGGAAGGCAGGTTCAGTCAAGGTCCGCTCATGCGGCCGGTCGCTATTCGAACACCGGAGGCCGGCAAGGCAACGCAAGAAGGCGCCGATCGAATGCATGCAATCAGAGGCAGAATAGCAGGGCGTTTCTTAACAGATTGCTAAAGAAATGCCGGCGCAGCGGAAGCGGCACCGGCTTTTCCATTCGTTTTTGCAGCGGCTGATCAGCTATGCGCGAAAATATCGGCCTCTTCCCAGCCGAGGAGATCGAGCTTGGCGCGCGTCGGCAGGAAGGTAAAACACGCTTCCGCATGCTCCATGCGGCCGTCGCGCACAAGGCGTGCCGTCAGCTTGTCGCGCAGCGCGTGCAGATAAAGCACATCGGAGGCGGCATATTCCAGCTGCGCCGGCGACAGCTTTTCCGCCGCCCAGTCGGAGGACTGCTGTGCCTTGGAAATATCGACCTCAAGCAGCTCCTTGAGATTGTCCTTCAGGCCGTGACGGTCCGTATAGGTGCGGCAGAGGCGCGAGGCGATCTTGGTGCAGAAGACCGGCGTGGTGGTGACACCGAAGGTATGGAACAGCACGGCGATATCGAAGCGGCCATAGTGGAAGATCTTCTGACGGGTCGTATCGGCGAGCATGGCGACGAGATTGGGCGCCTGCTTCTGGCCCGAGGCGATGCGGATGATGTCGGCGGTGCCGTCGCCCGGCGAGAGCTGCACGACGCAGAGCCGGTCACGACGCGGGATGAGGCCGAGGGTTTCGGTGTCGATGGCTATGGCGTCGGTATAGCGGGCGGCATCGGCGGCGGAAATATCGCCTTCGTGATAGCGGATGGTGGCGGCCATGAAACTCTCCGGGCTTACTATCGTCTGAAACTTGTTATCGCCCTGTTTTATAGAACAGACAGGGACATAGCGATACCGCGCGAGGTCTAGAATGTGGGCGGCGTGTTGATCCAGAGCAATATGGTTTCGCCGTCGTGGCGGTTGCGCCAGGAGTGATCGCGGCGGCTTTCGAAATAGAGGGAATCGCCCGGCATCAGATCGAAGAACTGGTCGTTGTCGAGCACCAGCTCCAGCCGGCCGGCAAGAACATGGATGAACTCCTCACCGTCGTGACGATAGGCGCCCTCGCTGGTGGCACCCGGCGCCAGGACGAAACGATGGCAATCCATCATCGTCCGCCCCTCGGCGAGCAGCTGGACAGTGACGCCCGGCGTCGTTTCCGGCCAGGCGCGCCATTCACCCGACCGGATCAATGCCGGGACATCCTCGCGCTCCTCGCCCGACAGACGCGAGACCGTCGTGCCGTAATAATTGGCGAGATCGTGCAAGGTCTTGAAGCTCACACCCTGCGAGGTGCGCTCCAGCGTCGACAGGGTCGAAGAGGTCACACCCATGTCGGCGGCAACCTGATCCAGCGTCTTGCCGGCCGCGTGGCGGAGCGCCCGCAGCTTGCGGCCAATGCCGGAGGACGTCGCCTGCTCGCCATTGTCCACGCCCGGCAGCGTCGCATCTTCCGTTTCCAGGGCTTCGCGGATCGCGGCGGGATTGAGCCCGCGCTCGGCGCGGAACCAGGAAATCCGCTTCAGCCGCGCCACGTCCTCGGCGCTATACTGGCGGTGGCCGGTGTCGGAGCGGCTGGGCACGACCAGACCCTGGCTTTCCCAAAGCCTGAGCGTCGAAGCCGACACGCCCGCCAGACGCGCCGCCTCCGCCACCTTGTACCGCACGGGCTCGGTGCTGTTCATTTGCCAATGATTCCTGATCTTCGTTTTTTGATTTGCTTAGCACGGATGGCCGGCTTGCGAGAGCCTTGTCCGCTTTCTTGTCACCCCTACAAAATGTCGCTTGATATCTTGCAGGAAAAATGTAGGAATTTTTCTAAAGAACTTGCAGAAATTCTGCAAGCTAATTTAGATTCCCTCTCATTTCGGAGCGCATCGATGACCCTGACCGACCGGAAAAACGCCGCCATTTCCCGCGGCGTCGGCATGACCACGCAGATCTATGCCGACCGGGCGGAAAACTCGGAGATCTGGGACAAGGAAGGGCGCCGCTATATCGACTTCGCCGCCGGCATCGCCGTGGTCAACACCGGCCATCGCCATCCCCGCGTCATCGCCGCCGTCAAGGAGCAGCTCGACCGCTTTACCCATACCTGCCATCAGGTCGTGCCCTATGAAAGCTATGTCCATCTTGCCGAGCGCCTCAACGCACTGACGCCGGGCGATTTCACCAAGAAGACGATCTTCGTCACCACCGGCGCCGAGGCCGTCGAGAATGCCGTGAAGATCGCCCGCGCCGCCACCGGCCGTTCGGCCGTCATCGCCTTTGGCGGCGGCTTCCACGGCCGCACCTTCATGGGCATGGCGCTGACCGGCAAGGTCGTGCCCTACAAGGTCGGTTTCGGCTCGATGCCGGGTGATGTCTTCCATGCGCCCTTCCCGGTGCCGCTGCACGGCGTCACCGTCGAGCAGTCGCTCGCCGCGCTGAAGAAGCTGTTTGCCGCCGATGTCGACCCGCAGCGCGTCGCTGCCATCATCATCGAGCCGGTGCAGGGCGAAGGTGGCTTCTACCCCGCGCCCGCTTCCTTCATGAAGGCATTGCGGGAACTTTGCGACCAGCACGGCATTCTGCTCATTGCCGATGAAGTGCAGACGGGCTTTGCCCGCACCGGCAAGATGTTCGCCATGGATCATCACGAGGTCGCGCCCGATCTCATGACGATGGCGAAGAGCCTCGCCGGCGGCTTCCCGCTGGCTGCCGTCACCGGCCGGGCCGAGATCATGGATGCGCCGGGACCGGGTGGCCTCGGCGGCACCTATGGCGGCAATCCGATCGGCATCGCCGCCTCCCATGCCGTGCTCGACGTCATCGTCGACGAAGACCTCTGCAACCGCGCCAACCAGCTCGGCTCGCGGCTGAAGCAACGGCTGGAATCGCTGCGCGACAAGGTGCCGGAGATCGTCGACATTCGCGGTCCGGGCTTCATGAACGCCGTCGAATTCAACGATGCAACCACGAAGCTGCCGAGCGCCGACTTCGCCAACAGGGTGCGGCTGATCGCCCTCGACAAGGGCCTGATCCTGCTCACCTGCGGCGTCCATGGCAATGTCATCCGTTTCCTCTCGCCGATTACCATCCAGGACGGCGTGTTCAGCGAGGCGCTCGACATTCTGGAAGCCTCGATGCTGGAAGCCAGCGCCGGCAAATAACGGCGCTCGCCTCAAAACCATTCTCAAAACGCCCGGCACGATGGCCGGGCAATATCCTCTCCGGAGTGCATATCATGACCTTCACGACCGCAATGACCAAGCATGTTCCCTTCTCCTCGCCCTTCCTGCGCGACGCCGGCTACATCAACGGCGTCTGGACGGCCGGCGGCGCGACGAAGACCTTCGATGTCATCAACCCGGCAACGGGCGAAGTGCTGGCGAGCCTGCCCGATATGGGCGCCGCCGAGACCACGGCGGCGATCGACGCCGCCTATGCCGCGCAAGCCGCCTGGGCCGCGCGCCCGGCCAAGGAGCGCAGCGCCATCCTGCGCAAGTGGTTCGACCTGATGGTCGCCAATGCCGACGAATTGGGCGCCATCCTGACGGCGGAAATGGGCAAGCCGCTCCCCGAGGCCAGGGGCGAGATCCTCTACGCTGCGTCCTATGTCGAATGGTATGCGGAAGAGGCCAAGCGCATCTATGGCGAGACGATTCCGGCTCCCTCCAATGACAAGCGCATGCTCGTCATCCGGCAGCCGGTCGGCGTCGTCGGCACGATCACGCCCTGGAACTTCCCGGCGGCGATGATCGCACGTAAGGTTGCCCCGGCACTTGCCGTCGGCTGCACGGTCGTCTCCAAGCCCGCCGAGCAGACGCCGCTCTCAGCAATCGCCCTGGCGGTGCTCGCCGAGCAGGCCGGCATTCCTGCCGGCGTGTTCAACGTCATCGTCGGCGTCGACGGCCCGACGATCGGCCGCGAGCTCTGCAGCAATGCAAAGGTGCGCAAGATCAGCTTTACCGGCTCGACGGAAGTCGGGCGCATCCTGATGCGCCAGTGCTCCGACCAGATCAAGAAAGTCAGCCTCGAGCTCGGCGGCAATGCGCCGTTCATCGTCTTCGACGACGCCGATCTCGACGCCGCCGTCGAAGGGGCGATCGCCTCCAAGTACCGCAATGCCGGCCAGACCTGCGTCTGCGCCAACCGCATCTATGTGCAATCGAACGTCTATGATGCCTTCGCGGCCAAGCTCGCCGCCAAGGTGGCCGAGCTTGCGGTCGGCGATGGCTTCACGCCCGGTGTTGCCATCGGGCCGCTGATCGATGAGCAGGGCATTGCCAAGGTCGAGGATCATGTCCGCGATGCCGTCTCGAAGGGCGCAAAGGTGCTCACCGGCGGCAAGCGTATTGAGGGCGCCGGCACCTTCTTCGCGCCGACCATCCTCACCGGCATCGATCGCACCATGAAGGTCGCCCGCGAGGAAACCTTCGGCCCGGTCGCGCCGCTCTTCCGCTTCGAGACGGTGGAGGACGTCATCGCACAGGCGAACGACACGGAATTCGGTCTGGCCGCCTATTTCTTCGCCGGCGATCTGAAGAAGGTCTGGCGGGTCGCCGAGGCGCTGGAATACGGCATGGTCGGCATTAACACCGGCCTGATGTCGGCGGAGACCGCGCCCTTCGGCGGCATCAAGCAATCCGGTCTTGGCCGCGAAGGCTCGCGGCACGGCGCCGACGACTACCTTGAAATGAAATATCTTTGCATCGGCAATCTTTAGAGTGCCGTACAGGCAATATGATGTACCGTAGCCGGCTAATCATGTCGTCGTGATGAGGACGCGGCCCTGCCATAGCCGGGCCGCCGTCAGCTTTCCGGAATAGAAGGCACCAGTGTCGATGTTGAGCCGCAGCCCATCCGCGTCGGCATCCTTCACCGGCGTATGGCCGTGAATGATCAGCTTCGGCAGCGGCTGCGCACTGTCGTAGAAGCGCGAGCGGATGTAGACGAGATCGTCATCCGCCTGCTCCGCGATCGGCCGGTCCGGATCGATACCGGCATGCACGAACAATACCTCCGGCGTGTCGAGGAGGATCGGCAGGCTGCGCAGGAAATTGATATGGTCGTCAGGCAGCCAGGTCCGGATGAAGGTATCAAGCTTCTTCTGCTGGGGATATTGCCGACGCAAGGTCTGGATATCCGCACCGTAGGATTTCAGCGTCGCATCGCCGCCGAGCGCCACCCAGTCGTCCAGCGATATGTCTCCATCGATATATTCGAGCATCGCCATTTCGTGATTGCCGGTGAGGCAGATCCGGTCGAAGCCGTTCGGCGGTGGCGCCATCAGCCGGCTGACGACCTGCGCCGAGGCTGGGCCACGATCGATGTAGTCGCCGAGCATGATGATCAGCTTGCGGCCGGGCAGCGTGGCGGCATCGGTGAAAATCTTGCGCTCCAGCGCGCTCAGGAGATCGTAGCGTCCATGCACGTCGCCGATCACATAGGTAGGCATATCGAGGAGATCGAGCCGCTCACGCCGACGCTGCTGGCCGAAGCCACGCGTCATTTTTTCGCGTATCGTATTTGCCACCATGAAACTCTCTCATCGAAGTATCAGCATCCCGAGCGCTCTAACCCATATCTGCAGGAACGATCGAAAAACGACGATTCTTTGCCGAGTCATGGGCATAAACGCTTCTGTCGGCCCTCTACCTCGCCGCAAGCCGTCAAGAAAACGTTACCTTGCGGCAAAGCGTCCCGAATGGAGCTATTTCACACGGCAAAAGTTGACATGAGGTATCCACAATCCTATCGCGCTCGATAAGCCAAGAGGAGGACTTTTCATAGCCACGACCATCACCAGGCTCGGCCTTGCCGCCATTCTCGCACTCGGCCTTGCCGGGCAGGCCTTTGCGCACGCACATCTGAAATCGGCTGCGCCCGCCGACAAAAGCACGGCCACAAGCTCGCCCAACGAGCTGGACCTGACCTTTACGGAGAGCCTGAACCTCAAATTCTCCGGGGTCAAACTGACCGGCCCTGACAAGGCAGCCGTCAAGATCGGCGATCCCACGCTGACGCGGAAGGGCATGGGTCTGACGGTTCCCGTTTCCACTCCCCTTGGCGCGGGCACCTATACCGTCGAATGGCATGTCCTTTCCACCGATGGCCATAAGACCAATGGCAGCTACACCTTCACCGTGAAGCCTTGATCGACCCGGACACAGCGCTCGCGGCATGCCGCTTCCTTCACGATGCATCGCTGATGCTTCTGTGGGGCACTTCGGCCTATCTTTGCCTTATGGTGCCGAAAGCGCTGGCGGACAGGGTCTGGCACATGCTCGCCGGCGCATCCGTCGTCACCACTCTGGCAGCGGTCCTCGCTACCCTCATTTTGCTGCCGCTTGCCGCCGCCGGCATCGGCAACGGCTGGAGAGACGCCATCGATGCAGGCACACTCCACGCGGTCTTGTTCGAGACGACGGTGGGGCAAGCCTGGCTCGCACAGGCTGCGGCCGCACTCATCCTCCTTCTCGCCTTGCCGCTGCCGGGGCATTGGCATCATCGGGGCATGGCGCTCGGCTCCGGCCTCGGCCTTGCCGCGCTCGTGCTGACCGGGCATGCCTCGATGCATGAGGAATGGCTGAGAATGGCGCATCGCGCCAACGATATGCTGCACGTTCTGGCCGGTGGCGGCTGGCTGGGCGCATTGGTGCCACTGATCCCCATTCTCAGGCTTCTGAGCCGACCCGAATACCGGACTGAGGCACTGCTGGCACTGCGGCGCTTCTCGACGGCCGGGCATATCGCGGTGGCGCTGGTCATCGTTTCCGGCATCGTCAATACGATGCTGGTCCTGAAGCACCTGCCGACCGACTGGTCGTCGCCCTATCAGAGACTGCTCGCCCTCAAGATCGCGTTCGTTGCCGGCATGAGCCTGCTGGCGATCGTCAATCGCTATGTCCTTGCGCCGCGCATCGGGCATGATCAGGCGCGAGCACTGAATGCCATCCGCCTTGGCAGCATCGCCGAGATCGTCCTCGGTATCGCCGTCATCGCGCTGGTCGCCGTCTTCGGCATGCTCGAACCGGTCTGACCGTCAGGCCGACAGCAGCTTCACCACCGCCCGGATCGCCTCAGGATCTTCACTCTTCGGCCTGTATTCGAGACCCACCCTGCCCTCGTAACCATGGGCGAAGAGCCAGTTCAACCGGCCGGCCAGATCAATTTCGCCGCTGCCCGGATCGTTGCGCCCGGGATGATCGGCGACATGGATATGGACAATACGATCAACGCGTCCCTTGACGACTTCCTCCGTGCGCTCGCCCATCACCGCTGAATGATAGATATCGTAGACGATGCCGATTTCCGGGCGACCGACTTCATCGATGATATCGAGACCCTCCGCCGTCGAGGACAGATAGTAGCCGGCATGATCGACCAGCGTGTTCAGCGGTTCGAGGCCGAGGCGCACACCCGACCCTTTGAGGATATCGGCGCCGGCACGCAGGGCGGAGATCAAGGCGGCGCGCTGCTCGGCGCGCGAAAATTCTAGCAGATCGTCGCCTGCCTGCGCGATCAGAACCGGAGCGCTAAGGCGCTGCGCCACCTTGACGGATTTCTCCAATCCCGCCAGCCAGGCGTCCTTGTTAGCCGGATTCGTCAATGCAATCATCGGCTCGGCGACGATACCAGCAACAGCTATGCCCGTCTCCGCGACTGCTGATGCGATCGCATCCAGCTCCTTGTTCGTCCAGCGCCAGAACTCGACCGCGCTGAGGCCGGCCGCATGCGCCAGCCGGATGCGATCGGCGAAATCATCGCCTTCGCGGGCAAACAGCCATTCGATGCACGCCGAAAATTGCCGCATGAAAATCTCCTCTCCAAACAAGCTTTGAGGAGTGCGACAGATCGACGGCGGCGGCAAGGGGCTCGTAGCTAGAATTGCGGGGCCGGTCGTCGCATCGGGGGCCGGACGGCCTCGACGTTCATCGCGGTCAGGACCCGCATGTCGCGGCGGAAGTCCGAAGGCGTCATGCCGGCGATATGGCGGAAGGATTTGTTGAAGGCGCTGATCGAGCCGAAGCCGCTGTCCATCGCCACCTGCAGCACGTTGGCACCATCACGCATCAACATCGCCTGAGCGCGCGACAGGCGCAGCAGGTTCACATATTTGGCAAGCGTCATGCCCGTGCACTTCTTGAAGAGGTTCATCGCATACTTCGGATGCAGGTCCGCCGCCTTGGCGATATCGACCGTATCGATATCATGCAGGAAATTGCCGGCAATGAAATCGCACATGCGCGCCAGGCTGCGGGACGATTGCGGATGCACCTGCCCACCCATCTCGGGCTCGCGTTTTTCCGGCAGCATCTGATAGGGCTCGAAGGCGATGCGCTCCAGGCGCAGCAGGAGTTCGGCGACCGCATGGCCGGCCTTGGCCGGATCGCCGGAGACGGCATAGCGATACCAGCGCGCGAAATTCTCGTTGTCGGCGGCATCGGTCGCCGAGGTCACCAGGATCTGGCCCCGCATCAGCCTGCCGGAAATATCGAGCGGCAGACGCATACGGAAAAAATGCACCAGCGGCAGATGCGCGCCGGCATAGATCGAATCCTCCGACGAATCATCCATCTGATGCGGCTGCCCGCCCCAGAACAGACAGATATCCCCGGCCCGGAGCTGAACTTCATGATCGTTCATGCGGTAATGCACGGTGCCACGCATGATATAGTTGATCTCGACCTGCGCATGCCAATGCGGCTTTGCCATCAGGGGAGGATGGGTATGAAACATCTGCAGGGTGGTCGGCAGCCCTTCGATGCTGCTCGCACCCGGCTGATAGACCGCTCGATCACCCACCTTACTTTTCGCCAAGTCAATGTTCCCTTTTTAGGAGACAGAAGCGTACCGACAGATAGTTTAAGCGTGTTCGTTAGAGGACGGCAATTGAAAAGGGAGGATTTTCAATGCGTTTAAAACTTCTTGGCGCGACGACGCTCGCCGCCATGCTTGCTTCTGGCTCCGCATTCGCCGAGCAAACCACCATTACCGTCTGGAGCTGGAACGTCGCCGCATCGGCGCTGAAATCCACGCTTGAGGGCTTCAACAAAAAATATCCGGATATCAAGGTCGATGTGCAGGACATCGGCAACCCGCAGGTCTTCGACAAGATGCTGCCCGCTTGCGCCGCCGGTGGTGATGGCCTGCCCGACATCATGTCGATCGAAAACCACAAGGCCTCGATCTTCTGGAACCGTTTCCCGGACTGCCTGACCGATCTGACGAAACTCGGCTACACGGACGAACTCAAGAAGCAGTTCCCGGATTTCAAGCGCGCCGAACTCGAAGTCGGCGATGCCGCCTATGCCATGCCATGGGATTCCGGTCCGGTCGCGGTGTTCTACCGCCGCGATCTTTACGAGAAGGCCGGTGTCGATCCGGCAACGATCAAGACCTGGGACGATTTCATTGCCGCCGGCAAGAAGATATCGGCCGCCAATCCGGGTGTGATCATGGCGCAGGCCGATCTCAACGGCGACAGCGAATGGTTCCGCATGCTCGCCAATGAGCAGGGCTGCGGCTATTTCTCGGATGACAGCCAAAGCATTGCCGTTAGCCAGCCCGGCTGCATCAAGGCCCTGGACAAGGTGAAGGAGATCAAGGACGCGGGCCTGCTGAGCGCAGCGAACTGGGACGAGAAAATCCAGTCGAACAATGCCGGCAAGGTCGCATCGCAGCTGTATGGCGGTTGGTATGAAGGCACTATCCGTTCCACATCGCCGGATCTCGCCGGCAAATGGGGCGTCTACCCGATGCCAAGCATGACGGCCGACGGCCAGCATGCGGCCAATCTCGGCGGTTCGTCGCTGGCGATTGCCAGCAGCTCGAAGAACAAGGAAGCCGCCTGGAAGTTCCTGGAGTATACGCTTGGCACCAATGAAGGCCAGGTCACGATGCTGAAATCCTTCGGTCTCGTGCCGTCGCTGCTGACGGCGGTCAAGGACCCCTTCGTCAACGAACCGCTGCCCTATTGGGGTGGCCAGAAGGTCTGGGCCGATATTCTCGCGACCCTGCCGAAAATTCGTCCGAGCCCCGGCACGCAGTATTTCAGCGACGCCGATGCAATCATCAAGGCGGTGCAGACGAAATACCTTGCGGGCGGCTATCCGGACGGCAAGGCTGCGCTCGACGACGCAGCCCAGCAGATCGCCTCGGCGACCGGACTGCCGATCGCAAAGTGAGTGACACAGCCGGGCGCGCCTCCCAAGCCGCGCCCGGCATCCCCGTCGCCCTTGAGGCGGCGGGGATGTGCCTTGCACGTCACCTCATTGAGTACAAAAGGAGAAGGTTTTCATGCGGTTGCGAAACCGGAGCGCTTACGCGTTCCTTGCGCCCTATCTTCTGGTGTTCGCCACCTTCTGGATCTGGCCGATCATCAATTCGTTCCTGATCTCGTTCCAGAATACGCGCGTTAATCCCTGGGTCTTCAGCGCTTCGGTCAATTGGGGACGCCTGTTCGGCGACCCGGCCTTCTACAACGCGCTTACCAATACGTTGATCATCCTGGTGATTCAGGTTCCGGTAATGATCTCGCTCGCCACCGTCATGGCGGTGCTGTTGAATTCGCCGCTGCTGAAAGCGCGCGGCCTCTTCCGCTTTGCCTTCTTCGCGCCGGTCGTGGTCGGCGAGGTGGCGTATGCTGCCGTCTTCCGGTTGATGTTCAACCTCGATTTCGGGATCATCAACAAGCTTCTCGGCGGTGTCGGCATCGGGCCGGTTTCGTGGTTCGCCGATTCGCATTCCGCCATGCTGCTGATCATCATCGCCGTGACCTGGCGCTGGGCCGGCTATAATGCCATCATCATCCTTTCCGGGCTGCAATCGATCCCCGAGGACGTCTATGAGGCCGCCACGCTCGACCGCGTCGGCCCCATCCAGCAATTCATCCACATCACCTTGCCGCTCCTGAAGCCGATTATCCTCTTCTGCGTGGTGCTGTCGGTCATTGGCACGATGCAGCTCTTCACCGAACCGTATCTGATCACCAACCGCGGCGGCCCCGGCGGCGCGACCGAAACGCTCGGCCTGCTGCTCTATCGCCAAGGCTTCCAGTCGACCAACTTCGGCTATGCCTCCGCAATCGCTTACACCATGGCGGCACTCGCGGTAGCGATCTCTCTCCTCAATCTCTGGGTGGGGCGCGAACAAAAATGAAATCGAAATCAAAATCCACTCTGAAGCGTTCGATCGCGCTCCACGCGCTGTTGGTGCCGCTCGCGCTTATCTGGCTGTTTCCGCTCTGGATGATGTTCATCTTCTCGACCATGCCAGACGAGGGTATCTTCAGCCCATCCATCATCCTGACACCGTCGACGAGCTTCCTCGACAATGTCAAAAACCTGCAAGCCGATACCAACTTCTTCGGCGCGTTGACAATCTCCATCGTCGTCGCGATCGTCTATACCATCCTGTCGGTTTTCCTGACATCGATGGCCGGATGGGCGCTGGCCCGCTACCGCTTCCTCGGCCAGTCCCTCGTCATCGGCATCATCCTCGGAACGATCACGCTGCCCTATTCGGTCGTCATCATTCCGCAGTTCATCATGGTGGCTCGCAATTTCGGGCTGGCGAACACCTGGGTCGCGCTGATCGTGCCGCCGCTGTTCAATTCGCTCGGTGTGCTTTTCATGCGCCAGGCCTTCTCGATGATGCCGGCTGAGCTTTTCGACGCCGCCCGCGTCGAGGGCGTCAAGGAGTGGCAGATCTTCCTGCGTATCGCCCTGCCGCTCGCAAGGCCGACCATGGCTGCGCTCGCCATCATCCTGTTCCTCGCTTCCTGGAACAACTACCTCTGGCCGCTGCTGATCAACTCCCGGCCGGGCATGATGACAGCGCCGGTGGCATTGGGAACGCTGATCGGCCTCACCAAGGTCTCCTGGGGCGGCATCATGGCCGGGGCGGTGATGCTGACAGCACCGATCCTCGTCATCTTCGTTCTCCTGCAACGTCATTTCATCGCCGGCATCGCCGCTGGCGCAATCAAGTAATTCCGGGAGATCCCGTATGGCAGAACTGTCCCTTACCAATATCGTCAAACGCTACGGTTCGCTGGAAATCATCCACGGCGCCAATCTCGAGGTGAAGGACGGCGAATTCGTTGTCTTCGTCGGGCCTTCCGGATGCGGCAAGTCCACGCTCTTGCGCATGATCGCCGGGCTGGAGGATATTACCAGTGGTGAACTCAAGATCGGCGGTCGCGTCGTCAACGATGTCGAGCCCGCCGATCGTGGCATCGCCATGGTCTTCCAGTCCTATGCGCTCTATCCGCACCTGACCGTCGAGCAGAACCTGAATTTCGGCCTGCGCATGAACGGCAATCCGAAGGCTGACACCGACCGCCGCGTCAAACAGGCTTCCGAGATCCTGCAGATCACCGAGCTGATGCAGCGCCGGCCGAAGCAGCTTTCCGGTGGCCAGCGCCAGCGTGTCGCCATCGGCCGCGCCATCGTGCGCGAACCGCAGATCTTCCTGTTCGACGAGCCGCTCTCCAACCTCGACGCCGAACTGCGCGTGCAGATGCGCGTCGAAATCTCGCGCCTCCACAAGAAGCTCGGCACCACCATGATTTACGTGACCCACGATCAGACGGAGGCGATGACGCTGGCCGACAAGATCGTCGTGCTGCGTGGCGGCAATATCGAGCAGATCGGCGCGCCGCTCGATCTCTACGATGACCCCGTCAACCAGTTCGTCGCCGGCTTCGTCGGGTCTCCGAAGATGAATTTCCTGCTGGCCGAGGTCGTCGACAATCAGCCGGGGCGCGTCGCGGTGGTCCTGCGCAATCAGCGCAATGTCCGTTTGACGCTACCGACCACGACCGCCCGGGTCGAAATCGGGGAGCAGGTGACGCTCGGCGTTCGTCCCGAACATTTCCTCGAGGCCGGACGCGGTGATATCGACATGACCGTCGACGTCGACGTTGCCGAGCATCTCGGCAATACCAGCTATATCTACGCCAATGTCGCCGACGGCGAGCAGATCGTGATCGAGCGTGAAGAATCCCGCAATGCCAGCAATCGGGACACGCTGACCGTCGCGCTCTCCGCAGCCAAGACATTCCTGTTCGACAGCGCCGGCAACCGATTGCGATAGGCGCCCATTCCAGCCCCTCCCAAGACAGCATGAAGATTGAGGAAAGGATAGTTCCATGAGTACAGACGCACCCGTTCGCTGGGGGATCATCGGCCCCGGCAAGATCGCCCAGACATTTGCTGACGGCGTTGCCCATTCGCGCGGCGGCAAGCTCGTCGCCATCGCCAGCCGCAATCCCGACAAGCCGGGCCTTGGCGACAATTTCCCGGGCGCACGCATCGTCAATGGCTATGAGGCGCTGCTTGCCGACAAGGACATCGACGCCGTCTATATTGCCACTCCCCATACCGGCCATGCCGAATGGGCGATCAAGGCGATCCGTGCCGGCAAGCATGTCCTCGTCGAAAAGCCGATCGCGCTGTCGGCCTATGATGCCGAAGCGATCTATTACGAAGCCAAGAAAGCCGGCGTTTTCGCCGGTGAAGCCTTCATGTACCGTGTGCATCCGCAGACGGCAAAGCTGATCGAGCTGGTGAAAAGCGGCGTGATCGGCGATATCCGCATCATCCGCTCCTCCTTCGGCTTCAACATGGGCAGCGTCAATCCGGAGCACCGGCTGTTTGCCAACGAAACCGCCGGCGGCGGTATTCTCGATGTCGGCGGCTATCCGGTATCGATGGCACGGCTGATTGCCGGTGCAGCCGACGGCAAGCCGTTCCTGGACCCGGAAAAGGTCTCCGGCGTAGCCCATCTCGGCAAGACCGGCGTCGACGAATGGGCGTCAGCAGTGCTGAAATTCCCGAACAACATCATCGCCGAAGTCTCCTGCTCGATCATGGCGAACCAGGACAATACGCTGCGCATCATCGGCTCCGAAGGCCGCATCGAGGTCAAGGATTTCTGGTTTGCTTCCGGCCACAAGGGCGGTGTCGGCACGATCGAGATCATCAAGGGTGGCGCGACGCAAGTCATCGAAGTCAAGGAAGACCGCTGGCTCTACTCCTTCGAAGTCGACGCCGCCGGCGATGCCATCCGTGCCGGAGCCAAGGAATTCGCCTATCCGGGCATCGGCTGGGCCGATTCGATCGGCAACCTGCGTGTTCTCGACCAATGGCGCGCCACCATCGGCCTCGAATACGAGGTTGAAAAAGCGGCGCGGCGGACGACGAATATCGCCGGCGCGCCCGTCACCAAGGGCAACAGCGTTCCCACGCGCAGCATTCCCGGCATCGCCAAGCCGGCCTCGATCGTCACGCTCGGCTTCGAATTCTTCCCGAATTTCGCAGCAGCATCGCTAACGCTCGACGCCTTCTACGAGGCCGGCGGCAACGCCTTCGACACCGCCTATGTCTATGGCGGCGGCAAGACGGAAAGCATCTTCGGCGATTGGCATACCAGCCGGAAAGTGCCGCGCGAGGAGATCGTGCTGATCGGCAAGGGCGCGCATTCGCCGCTCTGCTACCCGGACATGATCGGCAAGCAGCTCGACCAGTCGCTCAACCGTCTGAAGACCGACTATGTCGACATCTACTTCATGCATCGCGACAACACGGCCATTCCGGTCGGCGAATTCGTCGATGCCATGGATGCCGAGGTCAAGGCCGGCCGCATTCGCGGCATCTTCGGCGGCTCCAACTGGACCCGCGCTCGCTTCGACGAGGCGATCGCCTATGCCGAGAAGAACGGCAAGACGGCACCTGCTGCTCTTTCCAACAACTTCTCGCTGGCCGAAATGCTCGACCCGATCTGGGCCGGATGCGTCGCCGCCTCCGACGACGAGTGGAAAAAGTGGCTCAACGCCAAGCAGATCCCGAACTTCGCCTGGTCAAGCCAGGGCCGCGGCTTCTTCACCGACCGTGCAGGCCGCGACAAACAGACCGATGAGGAACTGGTGCGCGTCTGGTATTCCGACCGCAATTTCGGCCGCCGCGACCGCGCGATCGAACTGGCGCAGAAGCTTGGCCGCAACCCGATCCACATCGCGCTCGCCTATGTCGTCGCCCAGCCCTTCCCGGTCATCCCGCTGATCGGCCCGCGCACGATCGCCGAACTGGAAGACAGCCTCTCGGCGCTCGACATCAAGCTGACGCCGGAACAGGTGAAGTGGCTGGAAGGCTGATATCTGTCGATGGTCGGTCCGGTTTCCCGGGCCGGTTGCCGCGTGAAACAGAAACGGCCCGCTCCTTGAAGGAGCGGGCCGTTTTGCTATTGTCGCCTCGTTGGATCAAGCTGCGAAATCGAACGCCTTGGTTTCGGAGCCCTCGAAGCCGAGAAGATAAGTCTTCCGCTCGAGACCGCCAGCGAACCCTCGCAAATCCCCGGCCGCGCCAATGACACGATGGCATGGCGCGATGATGGAGATCGGGTTCCGGCCGTTGGCGGCGCCGACCGCGCGGATTGCCTTGGGCGCACCGATCTGCTCGGCAATCTGCGTATAGGAGCGCGTCGCGCCGAAGGGAATGGTGAGCAGCGCCTGCCACACTTTCTTCTGGAACTCGGTACCGGAAAAATCGAGCGGAAGATCGAAGACCCGTCGCTCGCCGGCAAAATATTGCCGCAGCTGCCGCTCCGTTTCCAGCAGGACCGGATGGCTGTCATCTTCGGCAATGATGGTCAGAGGCACGCGACCCGGCCGGTCATTATCCCAGAGGATTGCCGCCAGACCTTCATGGCTGGCGACAAGCTTCAGCTGGCCGACCGGCGACATCATCCGTTTGAAAACATACTCTTGTCGCTTATCGTGCACTGTCTTGATCATATCGATATCCTCCTGCTCGGGGGCCGGAACGAATGAGCCGGACGGTACTCTCCCGGTCTTCGGCCCGATAGCGGTGATTCGGTTACATCACCGATGGTACCAATATGATCAGAGCGACCTGCAACCGCCCACCCGAAAAACATTGCCGTCGGGCGAAAGCGCAATATTGTGAGGCAGGATTTTTACCGACGCGTTCAGGCCAGCGTCTTCGCAATGGCCTCCGCAGCGGCGGACCCTGTTTCATAAGCACCATGGGCCGTGGAATAGCGCATCCGCGAGCAGGCTTCACCGGCAAAGAAGAGACGCTGATCGTGAGGCGCGGCGAGGACCTGCCGCAGATCGGAAGCGCCAGGCACCGCATAGGAGTAGGATCCGCCGACAAAGGGCTCGCTTGCCCAGGTGGACATGACTGCTGGCGACAGCATGCCTTCGATACCCGAACCAAAGAAGCGCTTCAGCTGCTCCACGGAGAAATCGAATGCCGCATCGATCCCCTCCCGCTCCAGATCATGGGCAAGATCGCCCGCGAAATAGGCTTCGATAACGGGGGCGCCAAAAGGCCTCAGCTGATAACCTCCGGTTCGGCCGCTATGATAGGAGCCGAGAATATGGCCATCGGCCGGAAAGGCCTCCGGCGTCCGCGGTTGCAGGAAAAGCTTGTTTGCCAGGCCCAGTGGCAGCTGCGATGCCGCCTCGACCTTGTCCGGAAGCGGCGGCCAGAAGGCGATCCTTTCGGCCGCGAGAATATTCGTGGAGACGGCGATGATAACGGCCTTCGCTCTCAAATCGCCCTTCGCCGTCGACAGACTAACATGATCGACAGCGCTGTGATCGATGCGGCGAACTTCCGCTCCGGTATGAACCATAACCGGCGCAGCATAAGTAGCAACCAGCGTTCCGTAACCCTGCCGTACCCGCCAATCGGGACCCTGACCGGGATCATAGCGGCTCTGATCGATAACAGAAGATCGATCTAACTCCGCGCCGGTGAGGAAGGCACCAAGCGCTTGGATATACCCGTTCCAGGGATTGTCCGACGTAAGCAGTGCCGAAAGCGCCGCGTCCTCCTCGCCGTCATGGGCGTAGATCCGTTCGAAGAATTCGTTGGCCGCGATGCGCGCCGCCTTGGCATCGCTGTCATCCCTCTGCAATTGCCGCCCACCCTCGCTCCAAGGTGCCGGCGTGCGATCGACCGTCAGGCCGATCTCCTCGGCAATCCCCGTCCAGGCATTCGTTCTCGCGCCATGCAGCCAGCCGCAACCGAGATCGAGCGCAAAACCGCCGAGATCGGCCGGGCGCACCGTCCTTGCCCGGCCTCCGATGCGATCAGAAGCTTCGAGCAGCACAAGCGACAGATCAGGCCGCAGCGCCTGCAGCCGCCGCGCGGCGCCAACGCCGGCAGCTCCCGCGCCAATAATGGCGACATCGACACTGCCGCCTGCCAAAGTTTCACCAGACATTCCGTTTCCTCAAGAAGAATCCGCTTACCTTGCGATCAACCAGGTTGATCATATAGCAGGCACCTCTCCAGGGGACTAAGGGGGAAAATCGACATGAGGTCATGACCGGCATTCATAGGTCAGTCGCTGTGCTTGAGATTTAAAACGCCAAAAGCCCGTTTGAGGCGGGCTTTTGTCTATTCAGATCTGGTCTTTTTAGGAAATTTGTCACGGAGGCCTGACGACACGGAGATTTGTAAAATTCGCCCCGCCTGATGGTAACGTGCCTTCGTTTAATGCCGTGTCTCTCTTCTTCGATCAGCCTGTGAAGTAGACGAGTTCACGTTGAATCCCTATGGAGTTGTCGGGCTTGCCCATGACCGATGGCACAGGACCGAAGAGGGAAGTATCTGATTTGGTGACACTATCCGATAAAATAAAAAACTTGCCTTGCGTTACGGGGATCGCGTTGATGACGGTCTCCATCTCACCGGCATTCGCCGGATCAGCAGATCATCTTTGGTCGGAAGATCCGATGACCCGCTGCAAGTTCGCCGCACCGGCGTCCTTGACGAATGGCCCCACTTTCTGGACGGGCACATGTGTTGACGGGAAGGCGACAGGTACCGGTATGTTGCGTCGCCGTGACGGTAATCGAGCCGGACCGGCCTTCTTTGGTCAGATGAAGGATGGTCTTCCTCAGATCGGCGTTGTTGATCTTGGCGATGGATATCAGGTTGTTACATCCAGTGACAACGACGCTGATCGAACAGAGATTGAGCCTCAGGCCAGAATTGACGCATTTCGAACCGCGGCCGGGGCCGCGCGGCAAGTGGGTGCCAAGTATGCCGCCGAGAAGAACACAGCGGCGTCGCAGCACTATGATGCGATTGCAAAAACGCTTGAGCTTCAGGTCGAATGATTTGATTTTGAGCAAAAAGTCTTGAGCCGCGCCGGCTATGCCGGAGGGTTCAACTCACGGGCGCTTAGCGCCATCATGCTTTCCCGTGGCTGTTTCTTCAAAAGTTCTGCGTGAGAGATGGAGCGTTGCCGGCAAAGCGGCCTTCTTTGCGCGCTGGATGGGGTTTTGTCGATTGGATGATGTGGAGCTGTTGAATTCCTGAAACTCACCCTGTTTGCCATTTCACGATAGCCCATAATTGGTTCAAAATAGTGAGGCACTTCATAGGCCTGTCTCTGCTTAGCAGGGTCAGCGCCAAACGGAACGGCGGGTTAAATCACGGCGGAATTCAACACACAGCCAAGCTTTGCTTGCGGAGGACGCACTCAACCAGGACATCCGTAGACCGTTTTTCGTTATCCATCTTTCGCGATCGCTACTTGCCTGCTAATTTTCATTAAGCTAAATTATTCAAGGCTTAGTTGTATCTATTGTCGTCCGTATTCGATTCGACGGCACCGATAGTTGTTAACGCGATATCTCTGTCTACTAATATGATCTGGAACCATCGCATTACACGGATCACTGTCGGCCTGCTCCTGCTGGCGATTGCGATTATCGTCTCGTTGCCGGCAATCACTGGCTTCACCAGCCGTGATGGTACGGTCAATGCTCGCTTCGCTATCGTCAACGCCCCTATCGACGGCATGATTGCAGGTGAGCCGGCTAAAGTTGGCACCCCTGTTAAAGAGGGCCAGACGCTCGCAGAAATCACCAATCAGCGCGTCAATCGCGCGATCCTTGCTTCGCTCGAAGCAGATCGCAACACAGCGAGCGACCGTGTAATCGCTCTGAAAAAAGAACGCGACCAGCTTTCCCAACTTCGTGGGCAGCTATCCAACCGGTTGGAGGTCTTCAAGCAAACCACGATTGCCAATCTGGAACGCGAGGTGGAAATCCTGAGAAAGAAAGTCGAGGTCTCGCAAGCGCAGGATCTTGCCGCACAGGTCGACCTGAACCGCCGGATGGACCTAGAGTCAAAAGGTATCCTCACGCAAAGAATGGTTGATGCGGCACGCGCCGCAGGGGCTGCGACCGGCGGCGAAGTGGAAATCAGCAATTTGACTGTCGACCAATTGCAACAGAGGCTCAATGCGCTTCGCCAGGGTATCTTTGTGTCCGGCGACGGGCAGAACGATGTGCCTTATTCGCGACAACGTGAAGACGAGGTCGTCGTCCGCATCAGCGACTTGAACTCACGCATAGCGGAAAATGAGACACGAGCCGCCGAGGTAGAAAAGCAGTTGATCGAAGAAGGCAGTCGCGTCAGCAGTCTCGAATCTGCAACAGCGACGGCACCATTCGATGGTGTGGTCTGGAGCAGGAGCATCGTCAACGGCTCCAATGTTGTGCTCAATAACGAGCTCGTGCGCCTCCTCGACTGCCGGGAGCTGTTTGTCGATATTCTTGTTCCGGAGGTCGACTACGACGAGATTTATCCGGGACTTGCAGCGCAGGTGCGGCTGCTCGGACGCAGCGACGTCTTCAAGGGGGCGGTCACCTCGGTAAAGGGCAGCTCTGCAGCGGTCGAGAGCGATTCCTTTGCAGCCAGCTTACCAGAAACATCGCAGCGAAATGCCCGAATTCGGGTCCGCCTGGAGCCGTCCTTCATGAACGGCGACTTTGCGAATTTCTGCCAGGTGGGACGAACAGTCCAGGTCCGGTTTCCCAAACATAGCGTCGGCTTGTCGAATTGGGTTAAAAACCTGTGGTTCAGTATCTTTTAGCGCTCGCTCCAAGCTTTGTTGTTGTGGCCCTTTTTCTCCTGGGACCATTCAATTGGTCACGTCACCAGACCTGGACACGGGCGATTACCTGCGCTTTCGTCGGAACGATTGCACTGCGCTATATGCTTTGGCGGCTGACGCAAACCGTTCTTCCCTACCGCTATGACGGCTTTAATTTCTATTGGGTCTGGTTTGTCTTTATCGTCGAGATGCTAGCCTTTACGGAGGTCGTGCTTTTTCTCGTCCTGATGAGCCGCTATGTCGATCGCAGCGCCGAGGCCGACAGGCTGGCAAAGAGCTTCTTTGCGCGCCACGAGACCGAACTGCCGACGGTGGATGTCTTCATTCCCACCTACAATGAACCGCTCGATGTGCTCGAAAGAACCATCGTTGGGGCGTTATCGCTCGATTATCCCGCCGACAAGCTGAAGGTATATGTGCTCGACGACCAGCGCCGAGACTGGCTCAAGCGCTTTTGTCAGGAAAAGAAAGCGATCCACGTCACGCGCGGCGATAATTCGCACGCCAAAGCGGGCAATATGAACAACGGATTGAAGGTGAGTTCGGGCGAGTTCGTCGCCGTCTTTGACGCAGATTTTGTGCCCTACCGGCATTTTCTGCGCCGAACCTTGCCTTTCTTTTCCGATGAAAGCATCGGCATCGTCCAGACACCACAACATTTTTTCAACGTCGATCCGGTGCAATCGAACCTGGGCCTGGAGAATATCTGGCCGGATGAGCAGCGCTTGTTTTTCGACGAAATCGCCCCCAGCAGAGATACCTGGGACGTCAGTTTTTGCTGCGGTTCGTGCTCGATCGCGCGTCGCAAGGCTGTCGATGCGATCGGCGGCTTTCCGACGGAATCGATCACGGAGGATTTGCTAACCACGCTGTCGATGCTCAACAAAGGCTACAAGACACGCTACTTGAACGAACGCCTATCGATGGGGCTGGCAGCGGAGAACCTCACGGGATATTTCGTGCAGCGCGAACGGTGGTGCCAGGGAGGCATTCAGACGCTCTATCTGCACAACGGACCGCTACGCGGTCCGGGCCTATCCCTATTCCAGCGGATCATGTTTCTGCCGGCCTCATGGCTGGTGCAATATCTGGTCCGCTTCATGATATTGATCGTGCCGATCGCCTATCTCTGGTTCGGCCTGCTACCGCTTTATTTCACCGACATTGCCGACTATGTTTCCTACCAGGTGCCGCTGCTGACGGCCTATTTCCTTCTCATGCTGTGGATAACGCCGACACGTTACCTGCCTGTGATTTCCAGTGCGGTCGGAACCTTTGCCACCTTCCGGATGCTGCCGACCGTCGTGTCGAGCCTGGTGCGGCCATTCGGCAAGCCGTTCAGAGTGACGCCCAAGGGCAGCGGCAACGAAGCCAACCAATTCGACAGATATAGCTTTGCCTGGATCGCGGGCCTGATCACCATCACCGCTATCGGCCTTCTGATCAACATCGTGCCGGAAACGACCAATGTTCAGGGCCAGTTTTCCCCGATCGCAGCCTTATGGGCGGGTATCAACATCGTCGTCCTGGTCATCGCCTCCCTCATCTGCTTTGAGAAGCCGCGGCGATTATTTCATGCGTTCAGACTCGAAGAGGACGCCATAGTGGACGATGTCCCTGGCCAGGTCGTCAGTCTAGCACTGGACAAGGCAGTCGTCGCGGTGTCCCCCGAGGCCCGGTTCCAGTCCAGCTCCGTCCTGCTGAAGCTAAACGGCTTCGCGCCATTCAAAACAGAACTCAAACGGGTGACCCAACGGCGACGGAGCATCAGCCGTGGCGGCGATAGGCAAGCTTACTATCTTCACCTGCATTTCGAACTCAGCCCAGTTGATCGCGACAAGATGATCGTCAAGCTCTATACCGGACAATATTCTCAGGATATTCGCGACATCGACAAGGTCGCCGTCTCGGTCAATCTTCTGCTACGCTCATTCGGGCGAACGCGCTCATTATAGCCGAAATTCCAATCCAATGAAGTCGATGGACTGCCGGCGCAAGATGGCTTTCACCGGAGTTGTCACGTTATCGAGCATTAAACGGCCGGCGCGCTTTGTCGTTGTAGATCAGGCAATTGCGCCGGTGACGGCCTTCCAATGAGCCATGGCGCGGATGCGATGAATGTGAGTGGCCAGTGCGGATCGTTTGTGGCGTGGGGTGACGAAGATATTTCGAAGTGCCGAGAAGATCGAGATGAACCGCTGCAAGCCTCCGGTTGATCGGAAACCTTGCATGGTCCTCTCCCGTTTCCGCAGAGGCAAATGGGAATTTTCCGCTCGATTGTTGAGACCCTGGTGGGATCGGTGCTCGATAAGGATCAGGACGAAGTCGATATCGTTCTCGAAGACGAAGCTGGCAATAGGCGCGATGTCCACAGATTGACAGGACGGATTGCTTCAGGCTAACTGTCCTCAGTCCTAGGACAGAGGACAGTGTTTATGAAGAGCCAAGATATCGTCGTCCTGCTGAAGCTGGTAAGCCTGCAAGACCAGGAACTCACCAAGGGCATCGATCGGTTGCGATCGGAATCCGTGGGGGGAGATCCATATTCCGTTCGGAACCTAGAGGCGCTACTCGGGATCAGCAAGACCGAAATAGCGCAGTCGATCAGGCGCAGCGTCGCGTCAGGTATCGCGCGAAAAGACAATAGCAAGAACGAGCCTAGGCCAAGCCGAAGGAATCTGTTCGGCTTCATTACCACCGGGCTAAAGTTCGTCTTCCCCGCCCAAGTTGGGCCGATGCAGCGCGGCGTACCGACCGCCTTCGCCGCACCTATGCTCACGGAACTCCTGATCAGCGGCGGGACGTACAACTACGTTTGGCCCTATGCCAACGGAAGGGAGATGGGGCAGGCGGTGGAGCCGCTCTTCAAGACCGTGCCGGACGCAGTCCTGAAGGACGACGCACTCTATGAGTACCTCGCGTTGGTCGATGCGATCCGGCTCGGGAACCAGCGGGAAGTTGGTCTCGCGACCGACCACCTCAAGTCAAGGATCATGAGCAAATGACAGCGATCCGCGCTCAACTGCTGGAAATGATGAAAGCCGTTGCCTCGGCCCTTGGCGAAGACCTCCGCTCGCGCCTAGTCTTCGTCGGCGGATGCACGACCGCGCTATTCATCACTGATCCGGTCACGCTCGAGGATGTGCGTGCCACAGACGACATCGACCTGATCGTTGACCTGGCGGGCCTTCCCGCCTGGGCACAGCTCCAGGAAGAGCTTCGACACCGGGGCTTCATGGGGAGGCCGCTGACGAGGCGGTGATCTGCCGCATGCGTCTCGGCAAGCTCACGGTCGACTTCATGCCGGATGATCCGGCTATCCTCGGATTCGGAAATCGATGGTACGCGGGTGGAATCGAGACGGCACAGCACTACCAGCTCTCGGAAGACCTCGCGATCCGGATCCTGACGCCGCCAATGTTTCTTGCGACGAAGCTCGAGGCCTATGCCGGAAGGGGAAACGGCGACTTGATCATGAGCCGTGACGCTGAAGACATCCTCCTTATTGTCGACGGCAGGGAGGAGCTCCTTGCCGAGGTCACGGCGGCCGACAACGACGTTCGAAATTTCATCGCCGGACAGTTTCGTGCGCTCCTCGATCAAGGTGACTTCGACGATTTCCTCGATGGCAATATCCGCGGGCCCGCCGGTCGTGTAGAAATCGTCCGGGACAGGTTTGTCTCGATAAGCCATTGTGCGGATGGCCCCGCACAATGAAAATCGAGGCCCGACGGTTGAGCCAAAAAGGAACGCGCACCGACGACAATCGCGACCATGCGGGGATCGCGGGGAGACATGGCGAATTCCTTGCTATCATGGCTGATGGCGCCACGAACGGCTCGAACAACGGGGATATGCACGGGCAATCGTCGAAGCTGTCGTCGACTGGTTTGCCGGAACCGACGATGCGTGGGGCCACGAGCTCATGCAAGCCAAGCTTCGGGAGATTCATCAAGCCCTTCGCAAATCGTTTCCAAGGGGTTCCGCCAGCATTATCCTCTTTCACGTAATGGACACAGGCTCCTTGACGGTCCTCCACTCAGGAGATTGCCTTCTTGGCAGGCACGACGGCCAGGTACACTGGCAAGTCACGCCACATACCCTTGCAAACGCCCTGGCGGACATACCTCTCGATGCGATCGCAAAATCCCCCACGAGGCACCTTCTCACCCAGAGTTTTCGTTCCAGGGAGTTCATGGCCCCAGACGTCCTCGCAGAAGAGAAGGCCAGCGGCACGCTTCTTCTTGCCACCGATGGCTTCTGGGCGGAATTGACGGAAAGCGAGCAGGAAGCCTTCCTTGGCGGCGGCCAGTCAACTGCTCCAGAGAGAGATGATCGCAGCGTGCTACGATTATGGCTTTCTACCGAGGAGCCGACCGAAATCTTGCTGGACGATGGTGGATCGACCAATTTTTACGTGCGGACTCAAGCGCCCCAGAAATAACCCAGGAGCAGTAAGTCATGGAAGACGGGACATTTGTGGGCGACATGCTGCCGAATTTTTCAGACCTCTTCATTGGCTACGAAGCAAGGATCCAAGCGATCTTCGATAGAATTGTCGCAGCGTCGAGCGTTAATCCTCCTCCCAAGCTGGAGTTCACCGAGGAGCACTCATCGATGCTTTTCAAGTGCAAGCCAAGCGAGGCCTCGGTAACGGCGGACTGGCACGGAATTGCCAGCCTCTGGGCCATGTCGCAGGGCGTCGGCCGCTTGTGTGCAGCGATGTTCAACGCCCGTCGCTCCCGCCAGGCTCGCTTGGATTTCGAGGAAGGTTCGGAGGCAGAGCTCGGTTACCATTTCATCCACGAGGCGAGGGCGCTGGCCAGGCCGCGAGGCCACCGATGGAACACCTATTTCCCGAAACCCGACCTCCAGTCCGATAGGTTGGTCGCTGGCGACGTATTCTTCTTCCGGGCGATCGAATGGATCCTTGCACATGAAGTCGGTCATATCGCTTCTGGCCACGATGATCGGGCCTGGACGGCGCAACAAAGCCGCGACGAGGAGAGGGAAGCGGACCGCTTTGCAACGTGCTACGTGATCGGCGGACTCGCCGCCGACCCTGGGCGCCAACCAGGTGAAAAGCCTTCGCAAGACGAGATCGAGCTCGAGCGCCGGGCGATTGCCGCGGGACTGGGCTTGGTCTGGGTGGCAATTTACGAGGACACGCGAACCCAGGATACCGACATGTATCCCGCAGTGGCCGCGCGAATAGACGACGCCATGACGGGGTTCTGCTTGGCCGACGATAGCGCGGCACTGGAAATCCTCTCCGACTTCATCAAGGCCTGGATAGATCCAGAGGGGCAATGGCCAGTCGCGCCGCCATCGGACGCAACCGCGAGGTCTGCCATGGATGAGGCTTGCGCGCGGTTGTACGACCATGCACGCGAGGCACGGCAATGATTGCCAGCCTGATGCTGAGCGGGCTTGGCGTCCGAGGAACTATCTTGCTCTCGACAAATTCGGCCCCAAGGATCATGTTTCGAGACCCAGATGCCGTCCTGAACACGCTGTTCTTTGACGGCGGCAATACGCTTCGATAGATATCCGGCATGCTTTGCCAACTATCAATACCCGACGTTAGGTCCAGCGCCTTGATGGGATCCAAACCGTCGTTGCCTGCGTTAACTTGGAGCTTAAGGTAGAAACTTAAAGCGCCGAAGGCCACCGCTGATGAGCATGCATGATGGTGAGGATCTCTACCTCATGCTCGACGCGGTAGGCAATAATATAAGGGATATGCCCGCGCATAAACATGAGAACCGCATCGAGTTGCGCTTTGGAGAGACCGCCACTCAATCGGAGAATATGGACCGGATGGGCATCCTTATAGAAAAGTCGCTGCGTATTCCGGGCTTGCACTCCTTCAGCCGTCGCATCGATAACCGAATAGCCTTCGACACATACCATGGCGTGCGAAATATCACTGCCGGTGGCGAAACGAATGCCTTTGCTGACCTTCGCAGCGGAGGTGGTGAGGATGATATCGCCGGGTCTTAGGACCGCATCATTTATCCGTTTCATAGCGCCTCCGATTTCGCTTTGGAACCGCCGACCCTACGCCTTAAAAGGCTCCACTTTCTCGGAAAGCGCCGCCAGGTCTTCGGCAAGACGCACGGGCACATCCATACGCTCATGCAAAATACTCATCACACCGAGATCACCATTGTCGAGTTCCCGGAAGAAGACGTAGTGATGCTCGTAGCGGCTGAAATACGCCTCGCGCTTCACATCGGCAGGAACGACAAGACGCTGCGGCAGCTTTCGCCAGATCGCCTTTTCCTCACACAGCCGCTGCAAATGGGTATGCAAGCCGGTGATGTAAGTCACCGCCTGCTTCTCACCCCACTTCTCAACGGTGTCGTGCCATATCTTGTCCTGCGCCGCATCGGCGCGGGGATAAAAACGATAGGCCATAATCAGCGGCGCGTATTGCGGCGGACAACATCGTCGGCGGAAACTGCGACAAACTCGCTGTCATTCGCACGCATGGCGGGTGCAAGCTCCCTTTGGAGCGCATCCCACGCCTCATCGCGGGTTTGCAGATCGCGACGGATCAATGCGCGAATGTATTCGCTGGCGTTCTCATAGAGGCCATCATCGCCAATCTGCTGCTGAATGTGGTCTTGCAACGCACCACTGACTTTCACATGAATGCTTCCCGAAGCCATCTGGCATATCCTTTCGTTCTAATCTTATTGTGGGTAACGTAGCACATATTGTCAATATTCATCACAACGCGCCTCCTAGGGAGACGTGCTGTGCACCCGCAGGCTGGCGGTCAGGTGATGCCTTTGATCAAGCTCCATTCCGAGAAAATCGCGCCCGCACCGCCGCGCAGCTACTAGGCCACTGCCCGATCCGCAGAACGGGTAAAGGACCAGTTCACCCGGTCGGCTGTCCTTCGACCCATTTCGGGCTCCGCTCACCTTCGGTGATGACACCGTATTCTTACTCAAACTTCTTGGCGGCCTCGGCAAAGGTGGTTTCCGTTTTGAGGATACCCGCCGCCAGCTTCCCGCGCAGGCCGAGATACCAATCTTCGGCAAAAGCCTTGGCTTGTTCGAGCCCGGTTTCCTTGGTGCTGGCAACGGTGCTGGCGGCCTTTGAGGGACGCCGAGCAATGCCATGTCAGCCCCCCGCGCCGGTAGACGTTGACCTTTCCCCCGAGGATTTCGTGGCTCGCCATACCCGCCCCCTGTTCATTTTCCGTTTTCGATATGGGAACAGGGAATCACGTTTCGATATGGGAACAGGGAATCACGACATCAAGCACCCGTCAAATCAGGGAAGGCCGTTTGTGCTAGCTGTGTGCTAGGTCCAAAACGCACGAAAGCCCTCCTTGAGGGAGGGCTTTCGTGATGATATTATTCGTAAATTTTGGTTGCGGGGGCAGGATTTGAACCTGCGGCCTTCAGGTTATGAGCCTGACGAGCTACCGGGCTGCTCCACC
>NZ_QSNT01000012.1 GCF_009498525.1 Rhizobium sp. ICMP 5592
AGTTGAGCAGCCCGATGAAATCATGCGCGCCGGGAGACAGGAGATTGTAGTTCAGCGTCGAGAAGTAGATCGTCATCGCCAGCGGGACGATCATCCACGCGAAGAGCAGCAAGACCGACGGCGTCATCATGACGCGGGCAGCAGAACGGGTGTGTAACGTTGCCATGGCAAGTACCGACCTATCTTTTGAGCGGGAAAGGTGGCCGTAGACCGGCTGGATAAAAGGGGCCGCCGAAGAGCAGTTCAGGCATTCGGCGGCCAAGGGAAGGAAGCACCCGAGGGCACTTCCCGCCATCCCTGAGAGGATCGATTATTTCGGATAACCAGCCTTGGTCATTTCGCGTGTGGTCAGCTGTTGCGCAGCCTTGAGGGCAGCGTCGACGGTGATCTGGCCTGCAAGGGCAGCGGAGAACTGCTGACCGACAGCGGTGCCGATACCCTGGAATTCGGGAATCGCCACGAACTGGACGCCGACATACGGGACCGGCTTGACGGTCGGATGGGTCGGATCGGCCGAGTTGATCGAGTCGAGCGTCATCTTGGCGAAGGGAGCAGCCTTCTGGTAATCCGCATTCGCATAGAGCGAGGAACGGGTGCCGGGAGGTGCATTCAGCCAGCCTTCCTTCTGGGCGACAAGGTTGGTGTAATCCTTGCCGGTTGCCCAGGCGATGAACTTCTCAGCCGCTTCGGTCTTCTTCGAGGAAGCCGGAATGGCGAGGTTCCATGCCCAAAGCCAGTTGCCGCGCTTGCCGAGGCCGTTATCCGGCGCCAGAGCGAAGCCGACCTTGTCGGCGACCTTCGATTCCTTCGGGTCGGACACGAACGAGGCGGCAACCGTGGCGTCGATCCACATGCCGCACTTGCCGGTCTGGAACAGCGAGAGGTTCTCGTTGAAGCCGTTGGACGAAGCGCCCGGAGGGCCGGCGTCCTTCATCAGCTTGACGTAGAAGTCGAGCGTGTTCTTCCATTCCGGCTGATCGAACTGCGCCTTCCACTTCTCATCGAACCAGCGCGCGCCAAAGGAGTTCGCCGTTGCCGTCAGGAATGCCATGTTCTCGCCCCAGCCGGCCTTGCCGCGAAGGCAGATGCCGTAGACCTCATGGCTCTTGTCGGTGATCTTGCGGGCAGCGTCGGCGATGAAGGTCCAGGTCGGCGCGTCCGGCATCTTCAAGCCGGCCTTCTCGAACAGGTCCTTGCGATACATCACCATCGAGCTTTCGCCATAGAACGGCGCGGCATAGAGCTTGCTATCCGTGGTCAGGCCGCTGCGGATGGCCGGGAGAAGATCGTCGACATCGTAGGCCTTGTCGGCGCTGAGCTTGTCGAGCGGCGCCAGCCAGCCAAGCTTGCTCCAGATCGGCACTTCATAGGTGCCGATGGTCAGCACGTCATACTGACCGCCCTTGGTGGCGATGTCGGTCGTGACCTTCTGGCGCAGTACGTTTTCCTCGAGCGTGACCCATTGCAGGTCGATGCCGGGGTTCTTCGCTTTGAAATCGTCCGTAAGCTTCTGCATACGGATCATGTCGCCGTTGTTGACGGTGGCAATCGTGAGGGTTTCGGCGGACGCCATTCCGGCAAACATCAGGGCCGAGCAGGCGCTCAGCAGAAAGGTTTTCAATTTCATATCTTCCTCCCCAGAAGATCAAACTTGAGCATTCGCTTCGCTCGTGGGCAATTACTCACCCCTTGCGACAAAATGTCAATGCGGATTCGTTGCTGCGATGCCGAACATGCAACTCATCCATTTGTTTTTATGTTGTTATTTTTTGCTCAGTTCTTGAGCAGAAATTCAGCGGTCGCCTCGTCGGTGATCAAACCATTGATCTGATGGCCGGTTACGGCAGCCTTGATCGCCTCGAACTTGCGTTTGCCCTTGGCTATTCCGATGACGGAAGACGTATCGCGCGGTGGGATGGAGGCGCTGGCAACGCGGTCGTTGACGGCGTCCGACATCAGCTTTCCGTCGCCGTCGAAAACCCAGCCGCAGATCTCGCCCGCCGCACCCCGCTTCATCAGTGCCATCATCTCGTCTTTCTCGAGAAAGCCGTCGAGGCAAAGCGGCGCCTCGATACCCAGCTCGCCGACGCCGACGAAAGTCACATCGGCCTGCGCGCTGATATCGAGCGTCGAGCGCACCAGCGCCTGCGCATGCAGCAGCTCGCGCTCCTCGGCTGAAGAGACCAGCACCGGTAGCGGCATGGGATAGTGCCGCGCCTTGATCGCATCGGCCATGCTGAAGATGACGTTGTAATAGGCAGCCGAACCATCCGGGCCGATATTGCCGGTCAACGATACGATGCGGTGCTGCGGACACTCGATGGCCGGCAGTTGATCGACCGCGGCCTTCAGCGTGCGCCCGGTGCCGATCGCAAGTACGATGGGATCGCTGCGCTTCAGCCAGCGCTCGATTTCGGCCGCCCCCGCCTCGGCAATACCGACCGTGGACGACGATCCATCGGGATCGCTCGGCACCACCTCGACATGCCTGAGCTTGAATTTTTCGCGCAACGCCGCGCCATATTCGAGGCAGGCGGCGATTGGGTGATCCAGCCGCACCTTGATCAGCCGCTCGGCTACGGCCAGCGACACCAGCCGCTGCGCCGACTGCCGGGAGATTCCCATGGCGATGGCGATCTCGTCCTGCGTCCGCCCGGCCACGTAATATAGCCAGCCGGCTCGCGCCGCGTCGTCAAGCCGCCCCTGGGAATCCAACTTCCTGGCCATCACAGTCCTTCGCGAAAACAGCGTCTCTTACCCAGGTCGAACGACCTGGTGCGATCGCTCATTCAGTTTCCGGCGGGATGACGCCCTTGGTCAAGGTGAAACAACCGTAGAAGCGGCGCTCGCCGGTCTGGATCACGCAATAGGCCTCTTTCGCCCTCTCATAGAAAGCATAACGCTCGACCGGCACGAGCGGCCAGTGCTTGCCCTCGGCGCGATCGATCGCCGCCTGCACTTCATGCTGAACCTTCGGCACCTCCTCCGGCGCGCCCACCACTTCCATGCGCGTCGCGGCATCATCGATAAAGGTGTCGAGCGGCATCAGCGACAGCAGCGCCTCGACCGCCTCGGCGGCCGACACGTTGTCGATCCTCAGAAGATGGCCGAGCATCGTCTGCTGTGCGATCGACTCGGCGGGGAAGTTCGTGTCGACGACGACAAGCATGTCGCCATGCCCCATCGATGCCAGCGCGTGCAGCACGTCCGCGTTCAACCGCGGCGAAATTCCCTTCAGCATGAAAGCCTCCTCCAGTGCGTAACCGGCGACGGCCCTGCCCTCGCCCTCTTCTCTTTGGGAGCAAACAAGTAATCGTGGTCACGATCTCTGTCCATAGCCGCCGTGAACCTTATCGGCCGGAGAATCCCGGGAGCAGAAAAGCGCTTCTCATCCTGGCTTATTTCAGCCTTTATTGACCAGATAGGTTCGGCGGCGTTAACTGAAGCACAGGCACTGGTTGCGAGGGCAAGTGAGAATTCTTCTGGTTGAGGACGATGAAACGATCGGCAGCGCGGTTCGCGACCACATCGCGGCAACCACTCACGCCGTCGACTGGGTGAAAAACCTCGCGGACGCGGCGGAGGTCACCAGCGCCGTAAAGTACGGCCTGATCCTGCTCGACCTGCAACTGCCCGACGGCGTCGGCATCGATTTCCTCAAGAAGCTGCGCCGCAAACCGGATGAGACGCCGGTGATCATCCTCACCGCCCGCGACCAGATTTCCGACCGCATCGAGGGATTGAACAGCGGCGCCGACGATTACCTCGTCAAGCCCTTCAACCTCGGCGAACTCTCCGCCCGCATCCTGGCCGTCGCCCGGCGCTATAGCGGCAGCCCGCAGCCGACCATCCGCTTTGCCGATCTGGAGATCGATCAGCCGCAACGGCGGGTCCGGCTGGATGGCAAGGATGTCGTACTCACCGGCCGCGAATGGGCCGTGCTCGACCTTCTGGTGACGCGGCCGGGCGCCATCATCTCGAAAAACCAGATCGAGGAGGCGCTCTATGCCTTCGGCTCGGAGATCGAGAGCAACACCGTGGAGGTCTATGTCAGCCGCCTGCGCAAGAAGATCGGCAAGGACCGCATCCGCACGGCCCGCGGCGTTGGCTATTGCCTGGGTGAGAGATGACCCTGCGTCCCACCAGCATCACCCGCCGCTTAATCGCGGCACTCACGGGTACAGTCGTTGTGTTTTGGCTGATCGCTGTCGGAATCGGCGTCTATGTCGTCAACCATGAGCTTTCCGAAACCTTCGACGGCGCACTGCAGGAAACCGCCGAACGGCTGATGCCGCTGGTGGTTGACGATCTCGCCAATCGCGATCCTTCCAGCGATCCGCAAAGCCTTGAGGAGCTGAACAAGGGGCTGAACCGGGAGTACCTGACGTATCAGGTGCTCGACGCCTCGGGCAAGGTCATCCTGCATTCGCACGACGCGCCGTCGGTGGCCTACGAGGTGCCCCTGAAGATCGGCTTCCACAACACGCCGAAGTACCGGATCTACACCGAATCCTCGATGAACGGCACGATCTTCCTGCATGTGGCCGACGCCTTCAAGAACCGGCGGGAAGCATCGCGCGAGAGCGGCGTCGCCCTGCTCTGGCCGCTGCTCGCTCTCATCCCCGCCAGTATTGTCGCCATATGGTTCGCCGTCGGCCGCTCGCTGCGGCCGATCGACCGGTTGCGCGCGGACATCGCCACCAAGGACGGCGGCAACATGGTCCCGTTGGAAAGCGACACGCTGCCACGCGAGCTCCAGCCGATCGCCCGCTCGGTCAACCTGCTGCTTGAGCGCCTGCGCGCCGCGCTCGAGGCCGAGCGGGAATTCACAGCCAACAGCGCCCATGAACTGCGCACCCCGATCGCCGGCGCGCTCGCCCAGACACAGCGCCTGATCGCAGAGCTGCCGAAGGGGCCACTTGTCGAACGCGCCGGCCGGATCGAAACCTCGCTCTCCAATCTCGGGCGGCTGGCGGAGAAATTGCTGCAACTCTCCCGTGCTCAGGCAGGTATCGGCACCGGCGACAAGCCCGCCGACCTGATGGCCGTCATCGAAACCATCATCGGCGACTACGATCGCGACACCGCCACCGCCGGCCGCATCCTCCTGGAAAGCAGCCCGGACGGAAAACTGATCCGCAACATCGATATCGATGCCTTCGCTATCGTTATGCGCAACCTGATCGAGAACGCGCTGATCCATGGCCCGACCGACGACGAAGTCACCGTCAAGGTCGAAGGCGACGTTATCCGCATCCTGAACGGCGGTCATGCGCTTTCCCTGGAAGAGCTGGCAGGCCTGAAGAAACGCTTCTGGCGCGGCAAGACGAAAGCCGCCGGCTCCGGCCTCGGCCTTGCCATCGCCGAACGCATCGTCGGACAGATCGGCGGCCGTCTCGATCTCCTATCGCCCGCCGCCGGCCAGGTGGATGGTTTCGAAGCCCGGATCACCTTGCCAGAAGCCTGACCCGACCTCGGCGGGTGTTGCCCGCTTATTGGCCTTGCAAAGAACGGCAAAGGGTGCGAGCAAGTGCCGCATGTTTCCTACAGGTCAAGTTTTATGATCGTTTCCTTCGACATCGGCGGCACCGCCATCAAGGGCGGTATCGCCCGCTCCGTGACGGATATTACGCCGCTTGCCCGTCGCCCCACGCCGAAGGATGATTTCAGCGAATTCGTCGCGGCCCTGCGCGCCGTGATCGCTGAGGCCGGTGAGAAACCTGACTGCCTCTCCCTCTCCATCGCCGGCGTCGTCGATCCCGATACCCAGGCGCTGATCTGCGCCAACATTCCCTGCATCCACCGCCGGCGTCTTGCCACCGAGCTGGAGGCGGAACTCGGCTATCCCGTCCTGATCGCCAACGATGCCGACTGCTTTGCCATGGCGGAAGCCATGTCGGGCGCGGGTCGGGGCCATCGTATCGTCCTCGGCGCCATTCTCGGCACCGGTGTCGGCGGCGGACTGGTGGCGGACGGCCGCCTCGTCAACGCCGCCGGCGGCTTTGCCGGCGAGTGGGGTCACGGCCCGATCATCGCCTCCTTCGCCGGCAATCCGCCGGTTGCCATCCCCGCCTATCCCTGCGGCTGCGGCCAGAAGGGCTGCGTCGACACCATCGGCGGCGCTCGTGGCGTTGAGCGCCTGCACAAGACGCTACACGGCCTGGAATTTTCCAGCGAGGAGATCATCGACCAGTGGCTGGCGGGCGACGCCAATGCGGCGCGAACGATCGAGGTCCTGGTCGATCTCGTCGCCTCGCCGCTGGCCCTGACCGTCAATATCACCGGCGCCACCATCGTTCCCGTCGGCGGTGGCCTTTCCAATGTCGAACCGCTGCTGGAGCGGCTGGACGCAGCGGTACGCACCCGTATCCTGCGTAAATTCGACCGCCCGCTCGTCGTGCCGAGCGAATGTAAGCTCGAGCCCGGCCTGATTGGCGCGGCCCTGCTGGGGCTGAAGTTCGTCGAGGAGCGGACCCATGCTGCTTGAGGTCTGCGTCGAGGAGACCGCCGGCCTTGCCGCCGCCATCGCTGGCGGTGCCGATCGCATCGAACTTTGTAGCGCCCTGGCCGTCGGCGGCCTGACGCCGAGCGACGGGCTGATGGCGGCAGCGGCCCGCGCACCCATACCCGCCTACGCCATGATCCGCCCCCGCGCCGGCGGTTTTGTCTACTCAGCCGATGAGCTTGCCGTGATGAAGGGCGATATCGACGCCGCCCGGCGAGTGGGTTTGCCCGGCGTGGTCCTCGGCGCCTCGCTGCCGGATGGCCGCCTCGACCACGAAATGCTCGGCGCGCTCGTCACCCATGCTGGAGGCCTTGGCAAGACATTGCACCGCGCCTTCGATCTCGTTCCCGATGTCGAGGAGGCGGTGGAACTCGCCATTTCTCTCGGCTTCGAGCGCATCCTGACCTCGGGCTGCGCCAAGATGGCCGTTGAGGGCATCGCCGTCCTGGAGCAGGCCATCTCCATCGCCGCCGGCCGCATCTCGATCATGCCCGGCTCGGGCGTCAATATTGGGACGATCGGCGCGCTATGGCCGCGACTGGCGATCGGCGAAGTGCATGCCTCCTGCTCCATCCCTCAGGCAGAGCCGGACGAACGCCTGCTCGCCTTCGGCTTTTCCGCACCCACGACGCGCCACACGGATGCTGCGACCGTCAGGGCGCTCAAGGCGCATTTCGCCTGAACGGCAACCGCGAATTGACAAAGAAACGGTAGAATGATCAATCGTTCATAAACGTATATTCTGTAGCCATAGCTCGGCTGCGGAATGCCAAGCCATTGCAGTTAAGCGGGTTTCCTCTGGAGTAGCTGTAGATCTGAACCATGTCGGTGGCGCCACCTCGCAAGAAAAGCAGGGCTGTCTTCTGGATTGCGGCGATCGTCATCGGCTCGATCATTTTGGCGACGGCACTGCTTGCCAATGACATGCGTAATCTCAGGGCGCTCGATACCCGTTACCACCTGAACCTGTTCAGCCAGCCGGCGCCTCCGCCGCCAGCCCCTGCGGCGGCCGTAGCCGCTCCGCAAGCCGCCAACGTCACCCATCCCGCGCCAACCCCGGCCGCCACGTCAGCGCCAGCGCCCGCCAAGCCCGTCAAAGCGGCGCAGGCTGCACGGACGGTGAAACCGGTACATGCCCGGCCCTCGTCCCACATGCTCGACCCACCCGTCGATGCCCTGCGCGGCGCGTTCGTGCGAAGCTGGCGGATATCGGGCCAGACGCTCTGCGCCAGCCTGGTGAAATCCGGCCTGTCCGTCGGGGAATGGAAGCAGAGTGTGCTGGGCGTCGGCACATTCGAATGCAGCTACGCGATCCAGAAGGGCGTCTACGGTGACCCGGACGCGGCCTCGCTCTTCATCATCGCGCGTGGCGCGCCGACCGGCGAACTCACGAATATCCGCATCAAGGTCATCATGCCCGACAGCACCGATGGACGTACCGTTGCCGGCACCTTCATCGACACGGTCGTGCTGCTGTTGAGCGAAACCCACTGGCTCGACTTCCAGACGGCGCTGGACAATATCGGCAAACTGCAAGACCTGACACAAGACGCCTTCGGCGCGAGACTGAGCTTTCTCCGGGAATTCCAGAGCAACAGCAACTTCAACTTTCAACTGGAGCTGCGCAGAACGACGCCGGAACAGATTCGCACCGCCATCGTCTTCGACAAGGCACGCTGGACGCTCCAATCCGCTCCACCCGGCAACTAGGCTAGGGACTCCTCGATCAAGGTTGAAAACACGACCTTGCCGGGGAAATTGCATGTCTGTAAGGTCGGGCTGTCAACCATATGAGATGCTGCCGAATATGCCGTTCCTCGGCGGGGAGCAACATTGTCTGAGAACAATTACGATGCGTTCGCAGCTGCTTATCAAGCTGACAACGAGAATAATGCCTGGAACGCCTATTATGAGCGACCGGCAATTCTTTCGCTGGCTGGTGATGTGGCTGGACGTCGCGTGCTCGATGCAGGATGCGGTGGCGGAGCTCATGCCGCCGCCCTCATTGATCGAGGAGCGATCCTAACCGGAATCGATGCGAGCGCGAGTTTGCTCGAAATCGCGCAACGTCGCCTTGAGGGGCGCGCGAGATTGTTGCTGGCGGATTTGAACAAACCGCTACCCTTCGAAGATGGCGCTTTCGATTTGATCATCGCCTCATTGGTCATGCACTATCTGCCCGACTGGTCGCCGGCGCTTTCGGAGTTCAACCGTGTCCTGCCCGCGGGCGGTCGTCTGATTTTTTCGACACACCACCCCTTCATGGATCATCAGTTGGCCGGCAGCGACAACTATTTCGAGACCTACAGCTTTAGCGAAACGTGGCAGCGCGGAGGGAAGGCCGTCACGATGCGATTTTGGCATCGGCCGCTCCACGCCATGTTTGATGCGCTCAAATCGGCTGGATTTCAGATTGATGTCGTGAGCGAGCCCCAGCCCGACCCTCAAATCAGCACCCTTTTCCCGGCGGCACACCAGAGCCTGACGACCAAGCCTCGCTTCCTCTTCTTCTCGGCGGCAAAGGCATGAGTATGCTCAAAGCCAAAAGACGGCGGCGACAATAGAGCGTCCGGCATCGTTGCTGCGGATCACATAGATGATGCCCGAAGCTAATTTGATAAAGCCTCAGTCCAGCAAAACCGCCCGCGCAAATTCGTTGTTGAACTTGCGACGAAGCGTCTCCATCGACCCGCTTTTTGTTGCGCCGCGCCATCGATGGTGATCATATGGGCCTGATTTCGATGGCCGGCGGAAAGCCGGCCGACCACAGCATGATTCCCAAAAATGCGAAGCGGTTCTTGGATCAGATCATGCGCCAGCATTGACGCGCCGGACCTCCCATCCGGCCGTGGAAAGTCATAGCATTCCCATGGACTCGCCAGATACCGCCCCGCAGGGCCAGACCTTCGCGATCGACCGCGCCCCCCGCCTGCGCTACATCATCCCCGCAGTGGTCGCCGTTGCATTCCTGATGGAACAGCTCGATTCGACGATCCTCATCACCGCCGTTCCCGACATCGCCAGAAGCCTCGGCACCACGCCTGTCCGCATGAACCTCGCGGTCACGACCTATATCCTGACGCTCGCCATGTTCATCCCGGTCAGCGGCTGGTTCGCCGACCGTTTCGGCGCCAGGCGCATCTTTGCCCTGTCGCTCTTCATCTTCACGCTCGGCTCGATCCTCTGCGGCCTGGCAACGAGCTTGCCGATGCTGATCGCCACCCGCGCCCTGCAGGGCCTCGGCGGCGCGATGATGACCCCCGTCGGCCGCCTCATCCTCATCCGTAGCTTCCCGCGCAGCCAGCTCGTCACGGCGATGACCTATATGACATTGCCGGCGATCATCGGTCCGGTGATCGGGCCGCTTCTGGGCGGCTTTCTGACGACCTATCTCTCCTGGCGCTGGATCTTCTGGGTCAACCTGCCCTTCGGCATCATCGGCATGGCGATGGCGCTGAAATATATCGAAGACACCGCTCGCGACACCTCGCTCAAATTCGACTTTCCGGGCTTTATCATGGTTGGTGTCGGCTGCCTGCTGCTGCAATACGGCATCGAGAATATCGGCCGACCGGCGATCCCCGTCTGGGCCATCGTCGCGGTGCTTGCCGCCGCCGGCCTGCTTCTCGTCGGCTTCGTCCGCTACGCCAGGACGGCAGAATCGCCGGCCGTCGATCTCACTTTGTTTAAGCTGCGCACGTTCCGCGTCGGCACGCTTGCCGGCGGCGTCTGTCGCGTCGGCCTCAACGGCGTGCCCTTCCTGCTGCCGCTGATGCTACAGGTCGGCTTTGGCCTCAGCCCGATCGTCTCGGGCACGCTGACCTTCGTCAGCGCCCTGAGTTCGCTTGCCGTGCGTCCGGTCTCGTCGAAGATGCTGCGGTTGTTCGGGTTCGACCGCGTACTGACTGCGAGCGCGATTTTCGGCGCCGCCATCGTCGCCGGCTTCGCCCTCATTGGGCCGGACACGCCGCACTGGGTCATCATCGTCTATGTCTTCATCTTCGGCCTGGCGCGTGCCTCGCAGTTCATGACCTCCAACACGCTATCCTATTCCGACACCCCTGCCGCCCAGCTCAGCCGCGCGACCAGCCTTGGCGGCGTGCTGCAGCAGCTGAGCGTCAGCTTCGGTGTCTCCATCGCCGCCATGCTGCTCGGCCTGGTCACGCTGGATGGCTCTGCGCTGACGCCGGAAAAATTCCACATGGCTTTTCTGCTGATGGCAGTTATCCCGCTGCTCGGCCTGCCGGGTTTCCTGAAGCTGCGGCCGGAGGACGGTCGGCAGGTCAGCGGCCATTATCGCCATTCGAAGGAAGCTGCCTAAGGTCTCACGCCCTCAGGCTGCAGCGGAAGACAGGCGCGGGTGAGCAAGATGCTCGCGCAGCACCAGACCGGTGCTGTCGACTTCCTGCATCAGCACATCGTAACTCCAGAGATCGGCAAGGTGCTGCAGCACGCGCTTGGCATCGGCATCCTCCAGAAAGCCGCCGTTCAGCACGGTATGCTTGACCAGCAGCCTGCGGTCGCCGGCAAGATCGACATCGACAATCTCGATATGCGGATCGATCCAGCCGACATCATATTGCCGCGCCAGTTCGCGCCGGATACGGCGATAACCGCGCTCGTCGTGGATCGCCGCCACCCGAAGCCCCTCTTCCTCTTCCGGATCGTCGGTGAGGTGGAACATCCGCATCTTGCGCATCAGATGCGGGCTGAGGAATTGCGACACGAAGCTTTCGTCGCGATAGTTGGCCCAGAGATCGCGCAGCACCGCCATGGCGTCACCCGTGCCGGCAATATCGGGGAACCATAGCCGGTCCTCTTCCTTCGGCTTGGTCACAATCCGCTCGATGTCCTGCATCATCGCAAAACCGAGTGCGTAAGGGTTAAGGCCGGAATAGCGCTGATCGTTGAAGGCCGGCTGGAAGACGACATTGGTGTGGGATTTCAGGAATTCGAGGAAATCGCCGTCGCCGATGCCGCCAAGCTCATGCAGCCGCGTCATGATGCGGTAATGCACATAGGTCGCGGTGCCCTCGTTCATCACCTTGGTCTGACTTTGCGGATAGAAATATTGCGCGACATGCCGGACGATGCGCAGGATTTCCCGCTGCCAGGGCTTCAGGCGCGGGGCCATCTTCTCAAGGAAGTAAAGGACGTTCTCCTGCGGCAGGCCGGCCAGCGAACGACGGCGCTCGAAATCCAGGTCGGGCATGACCTTGCCTTTTCCAACCGGAACGGTGCGCCAGAGATCGTTGAAGATCCGCTCGTCATATTCGCGCCGTTCGCGCTCGCGCGTTTCCTCCTCGCGCAAGCTCGGCGTCTTCCTGCCAGCATAGCGATGGACGCCATGCGACATCAGCGCATGCGCGGCATCGAGCGTCCGCTCGACGGCGGCATGGCCGTAGCGCTCCTCGCAACGGGTGATGTAGCCCTTGGCGAAATTCAGATAGTCGAGAATGCCCTCGGCATCCGTCCAGAGCTTGAAGAGATAATTGTTCTTGAAGAAGTGATTATGACCGAAGGCGGCGTGCGCGATCACCAGCGCCTGCATCGTCGCCGTATTCTCTTCCATCAGATAGGAGATGCAGGGCGAGCTGTTGATGACGATCTCATAGGCGAGCCCGCGCAGGCCCTTGCGGTAGAAAGCCTCATGATGAGCGAAATGCTTGCCGAAGGACCAATGCTTGTAGAACAGCGGCATGCCGATCGAGGAATAGACATCGAGCATCTGCTCGGCAGTGATGATCTCGATCTGGTTGGGATAGACATCAAGGCCGAGCTCGTCGATGGCGACCCGCTCGCAGGCATCGTGGATCCGCTGGATGGTGGAGAAATCCCAGTCCGCACCGTCGAAAAGCCGTTCCATCGATGCTTTCGCCATCATCCGCCCCTTGTTTCCGCCGCCCGCCGCTGAAAGAGATCATGGAAGACCGGGTATATCTGGCTGCGATCGCTGACGCGCCGCATCGACAGCACCGGCCAGCCCGCCTGGATGCGCTCGTAGAGCGACCAGAGCGCCGAACCGGAGGAGATCGCGACGCTCCGCGCCTCGCCCACTTCGAGATAGGCGAAATACTGGCTGACCGGCAGGATGGCGTCGGTGAGCAGTGCCGCCGCCGTCGCATTGTCCGAATAGGCATTGTCGCCGTCCGACGCCTGCGCGGCATAGATGTTCCAGTCCGATGGCGGGAAGCGATCCTGGACGATCCGCCGCATGGCTTCGAGCGCGCTCGACACCTGCGTGCCGCCGGTCGCCGGGCTGCGGAAGAACGTCTCCTCGTCCACCTCCTCGGCCACATCCGTATGACGGATGAAGACGATCTCGACGCGGCGATACTGCCGGGTCAGGAAGATGTAGAGCAGCATGTAGAAGCGCTTGGCGAGATCCTTCATGTGTTCCGACATCGAGCCGGACACGTCCATGAGGCAGAACATCACCGCCTGCGCCACCGGCTTCGGTTCATTCTCGAAACGGCGATAGCGGATATCGATCGGATCGATATAGGGAATGCGCCGAACCTTCGATTCCAGCACCTTGATCTCAGCCTCGAGCGCCGCGCGACGCTCGTCGTCCTTGCACTCGGCCGCTTCGGCGGCGAGCTTGGCGACCGTCTCCGGCTTCGGGCGATGCAGCGCCACACGCCGCATCATCGCCAGCCGCATGGTGCGGTTGATGGCAAGATTGGCCGGCGACCCGGTCACCGAATAGCCGGACCGAACCGGGTTGATCTGATCGGCCGACACCAGCCGCTTCTTGGCAAGATCGGGAAGTTCGAGGTCGTCGAGGAAAAGATCGAGGAATTCGTCGCGTGTCAGGATAAAGCGGAAGGCGTCTTCGCCGCTGCCCTCGCCGCCGGCTTTCGGCTTGCCGCCGCCGCTCTCCGGCCGTGGAAGAATGTCGCCTTCCAGGAATTCCTTGTTGCCGGGGAAAATATGCTCCCGCAGCCCCTCCGGGCCGCGATGGAACCGAGGCTCCTCGGTTCCATCTAGGGGAATGCTGATCTCGCCACCCTTCAGAATGTCCTGAATGTCGCGATTTTGAGAGGATTCATAGACCGCTCTCTGCACCAGCGCTTTTGCTCTTCGCAAAAACCGTTGACGATTTTCTAGACTTTTTCCGCCTGGGTTCAGGCGTCGGTCAACAATGTGCATTCCTTCTTCCTTGGTGGCTCATCCCGCCTGTTTCACACGCATGTACCATTCCACAAGCCGCCGAACCTGACGCTCGGTATAGCCGCGCGCCATCATGCGTTCGACGAATTCGCCATGTTTCTTTTCCGATTCGCCGTCCTTCTTGGACCCGAACGAGATGACCGGCAGGAGATCCTCGACCTGGGAGAACATCCGCTTTTCAATGACTTCTCGGATCTTCTCATAACTCGTCCAGGACGGATTCTTGCCGCCATGGCTCGCCCGCGCCCGCAGGCAGAACTTGACGATTTCGTTGCGGAAATCCTTCGGATTGGCGATGCCCGCCGGCTTCTCGATCTTGGTCAGTTCCTGGTTGAGAAGCTCTCGGTCCAGAAGCTGGCCGGTGTCGGGATCCTTGAAATCGACATCCTCGATCCAGGCGTCGGCGTAGTCGACATAACGGTCAAAGAGATTCTGGCCGTAGTCTGCATAGGATTCCAGATAAGCCTTCTGGATCTCATGTCCGATGAATTCCGCATAACGCGGCCCGAGCTCGCTCTTGATGAACTCGATATAGAGCTTTTCGGTTTCAAGTGGCAGTTGTTCGCGACGGATCGACTGCTCCAGCATATACATCAGATGTACCGGATCGGCGCCGATCTCCGTCGTATCGTAGTTGAAGGTCGCCGCCAGCACCTTGAAGGCGAAACGGGTAGACGCCCCGTCCATGCCCTCGTCCACACCGGCTGAGTCGCGATATTCCTGCACGCTGCGCGCCCTCGGATCGGTCTCCTTCAGGCTTTCGCCGTCATAGACCCGAAGCTTGGAGAAGGCCGTCGAGTTCTCGTGCTTGGCAAGTCGCGTCAGAACCGTGAAGCGGGCGAGCGTTTCCAGCGTCGACGGTGCGCAGGGCGCATCGCTGAGTTCGGATTCCTCGATCAGCTTCTCGTAGATCTTCTGCTCTTCGGTCACCCGCAGGCAGTACGGAACCTTAACGACGCAGATACGGTCGATGAAGGCTTCATTGTTCTTGTTGGCCTTGAACGTCTGCCATTCCGACTCGTTCGAATGCGCCAGAATGATGCCGGAGAAGGGAATGGCGCCGATATTCTCGGTGCCGATATAGTTGCTCTCCTGCGTCGCCGTCAGCAGCGGATGCAGCATCTTGATCGGCGCCTTGAACATCTCGACGAATTCGAGAATGCCCTGGTTCGCGCGGTTCAGCGCGCCGGAGTAGCTGTAGGCGTCGGGATCGTTCTGCGCCAGGCTCTCGAGCTTGCGGATATCCACCTTGCCGACCAGCGAAGAGATATCCTGATTGTTCTCGTCACCCGGCTCGGTCTTGGCGATGGCAATCTGCCGCAACCTGGACGGCTGTATCCTGACAACGCGGAAGCGGGAAATATCGCCCTCGAACTCTTCCAGCCGCTTCAGGCACCATGGGCTCATCAGCCCGGTCAGGCGCCGGCGCGGAATGCCGTAGCGCTCCTCGATCATCGGCCCCATAGTCACGGGGTCGAAGAGGCTGAGCGGACTTTCGAACACCGGACTGAGCTCGTTGCCGGCCTTCAGCACATAGATGGGATGGACTTCCATCAATGACTTCAGCCGCTCGGCAAGCGAGGACTTACCTCCGCCGACCGGGCCGAGCAGATAGATGATCTGCTTGCGCTCCTCCAGCCCCTGCGCCGCATGGCGGAAGAAGGCGACGATACGCTCGATCGTCTCCTCCATGCCGAAGAAGCCGGCAAAGGCGGGATAGGTCCGGATCGTCCGGTTCATGAAGATACGCCCAAGGCGAGTATCCTTGGCCGTATCGATCAGCAACGGTTCTCCCATCGCGGCCAGCAGGCGCTCCGACGCATTCGCGTACATGAGCGGATCATCCCGGCACGCTTCCAGGTATTCAGAGAATGACATCTCGACTTCGCGCCGTGCTTCGAAAGAACGGGCGAACGTGTTGAATAGGACATCGTTGTTTGACATGGCGCCTCGTTAACTTGCTACTGCAATAAACGTGGACTTAGCGAGACACTTTCCCGCTAGTATCTAAGGTGCGGTAATAGTCGCTTCGAATCAATAGGTGACCCTTCAATAATTCGTACGCTTGATTCTAAACGTCATCAATATCTTGAAAGGTTCTTTCACCGGAATTAATTTTAATTTCACCCAAAGTTGAATGAATTTTATAAATTCCATCAATGGGGGCATGCGCCAGATCGCGGAAAACGCGAATCCGGATTCACCCATGCGGCCCGGCTAGGGTCACGGCATCCCGATCGAAACAATGGGAAATTCGGGATGAGGCATACCAGCAGACACCGAAACCTCCGCTGCCATTCTCGGCCGACATGCACACCTATTGCGATCCTGTCCGGCACTCCATGGCCACTGCAACCGTCAAACAACATCTAGTGCGTCACCGAGGCTCAAATAATCCAGGCCGAACAGGCGGAAAAACCACCATCAAATTCGCCGCGCATCTGAAAGTATTTGTGATTTCTTGAGAAAAGTGGTGCCCAGAGCCGGAATCGAACCAGCGACACGCGGATTTTCAATCCGCTGCTCTACCAACTGAGCTATCTGGGCATCCGTGCTTCGCGCAAATCATAAGGCCTTGGAAGGCCCTGGGCGGTTGGTTCACCCCGGAAGCGAGCGGGGTTATAGCATCTTGTTCGTCCATGTCCAGCCGCAAATGACTCTTTTTTGACAGGAAATGGAATTTTGGCAATTCGCAAACAAAATGAATGGCTTCGCCGGACCGGACATCGAAATGGCGGCGGGACTATTCCTCTTCGGGATAGTCCGCCTTGGTCTGATCCTCGGTAACGGGAATGGCATAGGAGCCGTTGAGCCACCGAGACAGATCGGTCGAACGGCAGCGATCCGAGCAAAAGGGGTAGTGCTCGCGCACCGAAGGCCGACCGCACTCCACGCAAGGCCGTGTCTTGCGCAGCGGCTCGATCTTCGCACCCACTTTGATCTTGTCGTCATCCGCCATGACGGTCACCCTTCCTGCCAAGTGGCATGAACGTCGAACCCTTCACCCGCCAGAAGCAGCATGGTTTCATAAAGTGGCAATCCGACGACATTGGTGTAGGAGCCGATCAGCTTCTGCACGAAGGAGCCGGCGAGCCCCTGAATGCCATAGGCACCCGCCTTGCCGCGCCATTGCCCGGAGGCGAGGTACATGTCGATGTCCCTGGCCGACAGCCGCTTGAAGCGAACCTTGGTCTCGACGACCTTCTGACGCAGCTTGCGGTCCGGCGTGATCAGGCAGACGCCGGTATAGACGACATGGCTGCGGCCGGAGAGCAGGTGCAGTGCCGAAGACGCCTCGTCGACGAACTCCGCCTTCGGGAGAATCCGTCGGCCGACGGCGACGACCGTGTCGGCGGCAAGGATATAGCTTCCCTGCCAGGCGACATCGCCCTTCACCGCGGCAAAGGCCGCCTCGCCCTTTTCCGCCGAAAGCCTGCGCGCCAGCGATCGCGGATGCTCCGACTTCTTCGGAGCCTCGTCGATATCCATGGGCATCAGACGCGCCGCTTCGATCCCTGCCTGATGCAGGAGGTCGACGCGGCGCGGCGATCCGGAGGCCAGTATCAGCTTGTGTTTCAGCGCCATAAAACCTCGACCTGTCAGGCGGGAGACGGACAGCCGGCTCGAAAACGAGCTGCGACTACTTGAAACGGTAGGTGATGCGGCCCTTGGTCAGGTCGTAAGGGGTCATTTCCACCAGCACCTTGTCACCGGCGAGAACGCGGATGCGGTTCTTGCGCATGCGGCCAGCGGTGTGGGCGATGATCTCGTGCTCGTTTTCCAGCTTCACGCGGAAGGTTGCGTTCGGCAGCAATTCGGTGACGACACCCGGAAATTCTAGGACTTCTTCTTTCGGCATTAAAGCTTCTTTTCCTGTAGGGTTTGAGGCCGGCGCCCGTGGCAAAATGCGGGGTCGCCGGAAATTTGCGCGGAAACTACACAATCGACGCGGTTTTGTGAACCACGTTGATAAGGCTTTCTGCATTTGTTTCACGCGGCACCTTAAAGGGAGCCGCGATGTTCCACCAGCCTGCTTTCGATCAGGCCCTGAAGATAGTCCCGCACATCCCGGTAGGCATCGAGAATCTGCTCGCGCGTGTCGCCGATCGCCGAGGGGTCCATGGTCGGCCAATAGATGACCTCGATGGCATTGGCCCGCGTCAGTTCCAGCGCCGCGTGATGCGCCTCGGGAGAGAGCGTGATGATGAGATCGAAGAAATCATCCTCCAGATCCTGCAGCGTCTGCGGCTGCCGGCGTCCGAGTGACAGGCCGATCTCCTCAAGGACGACATCGACGAAGGAATTGCGTTCGCCGGCTCGCACGCCCGCCGAGGCGATATAGGTGCCCTGCGGCAGCATTCCACGCGCAATCACCTCCGCCATCGGCGAGCGGATGGTGTTCAGCCCGCACATGAAGAGGATAGCGCCTGGCGCCTTGCCGCTATGCTTGACCGCCTCTAGCTGCTCCATCGCCGTCACCCGCGCCAGTAGAGCACGCAGACGAGGGTGAAGAGCCGCCGCGCGGTATCGAAATCCACGGTGATCTTGCCCTGCAGCCGCTCCATCAGCGTCCGCGACCCTTCATTGTGGATGCCGCGGCGGCCCATGTCGATCGCCTCGATGCGACTGGGGGTGGAGGAGCGGATCGCCTCGTAATAGCTCTCGCAGATCATGAAGTAATCCTTCACGATCCGACGAAACGGCGTCAGCGACAGGATGTGGGCGGCAACCACCGTCCCCTCCTCCGTCCGGATGTCGAAAACCAGCTTCTGATCGACCAGCGACAGGTTCAGGAGATAAGGCCCGCCAGCGTGTCCCACAGGCTCGAAGCTGTTTTCCTCGATCAGGTCGAAAATGGCGACGGCGCGCTCATGCTCGACGTCGGGCGTCGAACGGCCGATCGTGTCGTCCAGGACCACATCGCTCAGCCGGAAGACGCCTTCTGCCATGCTCTACCTCTCGAGATTGAGACGGATTGCGACCGACCGCGCATGGGCATCGAGCCCTTCCGCCTCGGCAAGCGCGATCGCCGCCGGGCCAAGCGCGCGCAGCTGCTCCGGGCCAAGCCGCAGGATCGAGGTACGCTTGACGAAATCAAGCACCGACAGACCGGACGAGAAGCGGGCGGAGCGGGCCGTCGGCAGCACATGATTGGAGCCGCCAACATAATCGCCGATCACTTCCGGCGTATGACGGCCGACGAAGATGGCGCCGGCATTGCGGATGCCCGACAGCAGCGCATCGGGATGGTCGAGCGCGAGCTCGACATGCTCGGCGGCGATGCGGTTGGCCAGCGGAACGGCCTGCTTGAGATCGGAGACCAGAATGATGGCGCCGAAATCCCGCCAGCTTGCCGCCGCCGTCTTCGACCGGCTCAGCTGCTTCAGCTGCCGCTCGACGGCGCCTTCGACAGCCCTGCCGAACTCGGCGTCGTCGGTGATCAGGATCGACTGCGCGCCTTCGTCATGCTCGGCCTGCGCCAGGAGGTCGGCGGCGAGCCAGTCCGGATCATTGTGCTTGTCGGCGATAACAAGCACTTCGGAGGGGCCGGCAATCATGTCGATGCCGACAGTGCCGAAGACATGGCGCTTGGCGGCGGCGACATAGGCATTGCCGGGGCCGGTGATCTTGTAGACCGGGGCGATCGTCTCCGTGCCATAAGCAAGGGCTGCAATCGCCTGCGCCCCGCCGATGCGGTATATCTCCTCGACGCCGGCCATGCGGGCGGCGGCCAGTACCGCCGGGTTGATCGCACCGCCCATGGTCGGCACCGTAATGACGACACGCTCGACGCCGGCGACCTTGGCCGGCACGGCATTCATCAGCACCGAGCTTGGATAGCTCGCCGTGCCGCCGGGCACATAGAGACCGACCGCCTCGATCGCCGTCCAGCGCGAGCCGAGGCCGACGCCGAGATCGTCCTCGTAAATATCGTCCTTCGGCAATTGCCGGCGATGGTGCGATTCGATGCGGGTGGCCGCGACCTTCAGCGCGCCCAAGACTTCCGCGGGAACGGCGGCAACGGCCGCGTCGATCTCCGCCTCGGTGACACGCATCGGCGTGGTCGCAAAATCGATGCCTTCGAATTTCCGGGAGTAATCCGCCAGCGCCGCGTCGCCGCGCGCCCTGACATCGTCGATGATAGCGCGCACGACGGCATTGACGTCCTCGGACACTTCCCGCTTGGTCGTGAGAAAAGCGGCGAATTGCTCCTCGAACCCTTCCGACGCCTGATCCAGCCAGATAGCCACGCTGATAATCCTTTTACATCGAGGCCGCCACCAGCGGCCGAAACTCGTTTTCCGTCCGGCTACTCAGCGTCGTCCGGATGACTGGGCTTATTAGCCGTTTCCCACGCGCCGCCAATATCCGCAAGCTGAACTTCGATACATTCAACATCGAGAGCGATGGTCGCCTTGCCGGCCAGCGTCAGCTCGATCGTGCCATCCGGCCCGTCACCCTTCTGGTCGAAGCGGATGGCGAGGAGCGATAGCACCTCGTCGCGCCGGCGCCGGTCGACGCCGCTGGAACGCACCGCCAGCACCCGCTTGAACACCAGCGCCGCGCGACGTCGCTCGAAGGTCTTGCCCTTCTGATCCAACAGGTCCCAGACGAAACGATTGGCCGCGAGCGAAAATTGCTTGAGCTTCGGCGCATAAGACATGTCGCCTACCTTGAAGACGCTATCCTGCATCTGCGCGGAAATGACGCCCAGGTCTTCTGTGTCGAGTGCCATTAGCTTGAGATTGGTCATGCGCCTGATATCCCTGATCGCCCACGGAATGCCGATAGCGGCATTTCCTCGTGATGGAAATAGGGTGCGGCCACGAAAGACGCAACCGGAGAAAACTAGCTTCTCCGGTCCGTTCACGGCAATAGCGGGGATTAGTCGCTGATACGCTCGACGACGGCGCCGCAGCGCGTCAGCTTGTCTTCCAGCCGTTCGAAGCCGCGATCGAGGTGATAGATGCGCGACACCAGCGTTTCGCCCTCGGCGGCAAGGCCGGCGATGACGAGCGATACCGAAGCGCGAAGGTCCGTCGCCATGACCGGCGCCCCCTTCAGCCGCTCGACACCCTCGATCTTGGCCGTCTGGCCGGAGAGCGAGATCTTCGCGCCGAGGCGGGCGAGTTCCTGCACATGCATGAAGCGGTTTTCGAAGATGGTCTCGGTGATATGCGACGTGCCGGTCGAGCGCGTCATCAGCGCCATGAACTGCGCCTGCAGATCGGTCGGGAAGCCCGGGAAGGGATCGGTGACGACGTCGACGGGCTGGATGCCGCCGCCATTGCGCTTGATGCGGATGCCGTTATTGGTCGCCGAGACATCGGCGCCGGCGCGGCGCAGGCTGTCCAGCGCCGTGTCGAGCAGCGCCATGTCGGTGTTCTCAAGGCGGACATCGCCGCCGGCCATGGCAACGGCCATGGCATAGGTGCCGGTCTCGATGCGATCCGGCAGGACGCGATGACGCGCGCCGGAGAGCGAGGTGACGCCTTCGATGGTGATCGTGCTGGTGCCGGCGCCGGAAATCTTGGCGCCCATGGCGATCAGGCAGTTGGCGAGATCGACGACCTCGGGCTCGCGCGCCGCATTGCCGATGACCGTCGTGCCGCGGGCAAGGGTCGCCGCCATCATCATCACATGCGTCGCACCGACCGAAACCTTCGGGAAGTCATAGCGCGCGCCAATCAGACCACCCTTGGGCGCGGTGGCGTTGATATAGCCGCCGTCGATTTCCATGTTGGCGCCGAGCGCCGTCAGGCCCTCAATGAATAGATCGACCGGACGCGTGCCGATGGCGCAGCCGCCGGGCAGCGACACGCGCGCCTGGCCTTCGCGGGCAAGCAGCGGCCCGATGACCCAGAAGCTTGCGCGCATCTTGGCGACCAGCTCGTAAGGCGCGGTGGTGTCGACGATGGTGCGGCAGGTGAAATGGATGGTGCGGGAATAGGCGTCTTCCTGGCGCTCGCGCCGGCCGTTGACGGCGACGTCGACGCCGTGATTGCCGAGAATGCGCTGCAGCAGCTCGACATCGGCCAGATGCGGCACGTTTTCGAGCGTCAGCGTATCGCTTGTCAGCAGCGAAGCAATCATCAAAGGCAGAGCCGCATTCTTGGCGCCGGAGATCGGAATGATACCGTTAAGCTCGTTGCCGCCGACAATCCTGATACGATCCATATATGACTACGGGCCGAGCCCGCCTTTCCTGAAGTTCCATGCCACCTGGGAAAAGGCGCTCTTTAGACGAAATAGATTAAAGCTTCAATTCGTTTGATGGCTGTTTGATGATGGGCGACATGAATCATTACGATTCGTCCATTTTTGCGGCGGCGGATTTCTCCGGCGCGATATTTGCAGCCGGCAGCCCATCGGTCTCGTCCGCTTGGCCCGCGCGGCGTGCCCTCACCTGCTGCTTGCGCCGGCCAAGGTTTTCGCGCAGCTTCTGCGCCGCTCGCTCCCGCCGCCGATCCGCCTCGGTGATCGGCGCCGCAACCACGCCCTCTTCCGCCTCGCCGACCGTCAAACCGCCTTGCGAGATCGGCTTCTCATCCATTTTCGTCTTATCCGCACCCATGCGCTTCCCATAGCCGAAATCCCCCGACTTCAAAAGGCCGACGCATTTTTTCCCGCGATCTTTTCACCGAAGTTGAATTTTGCGGCTTGCACTCGGCCCCGACCTATGGCAATAGCCGCCTCGCCCAATACGGCGCGCCAGACGCGCCACGGTTTGCTGCTATAGCTCAGGGGTAGAGCACTCCCTTGGTAAGGGAGAGGCCGAGAGTTCAAATCTCTCTAGCAGCACCAGCTTTCCTTTTGGAAAAGTGCCTTACGCCCCAATATGTTAGTGTCTTCTGTGGCTTCCGTCAGTCGGAGAGCTATAAACCGTGTCACGAGTCACAGCACAACGTCGGTGGGTAATGACTGGCCCTTGGCCGCATCTGAAGACCGGTATCTTCTATTATCGGAAGGCGACTCTTCCTGATCTTTTTGCTGAGCGTGGACGACTTGGTGAGTTTAGCATCAAGGTGGCAGGCGTTCTTGAGGTGCGCGTCTGGTCGCCAGCTATCATAACCATACTCCTGATACTATTGGTCCTAGCTGCTGGTAGGCTCGCATCCCTATGGTAGAGCTCAAGCGACCGTAAGGTACAAGACCCATCTGATCTAGATCGGGGTCCATTGTCCTTGCAAAGCTCTACGACACAAAACTATGCAACCCCTTCTCTTCTCACCCAAAAAAAATCAAACCTTCTCCGTCTTCTTAACCTTCACCTTCGGCTCCACCGGCGCATCCGGCGTCGGCGCCAGAAGCTTCCGCAGGGTCGCGATCTTGTCCTTCACCAGCGGGCGGAAGCGGGTGGCGCGGTAGGGCATGTCGGCGGCGCCGTAGCCTTCGGGGCCGTCGTCGTTGCCACGGTGGATCTCCTCGAGCTTCACGCCGATGAAATTGCCGTCGACATAATGCGAGTATTCGCCGACCCAGCGGATCGTGTAGATCGTGCCCTTGCGGATCAGCTGGTCGATACTGACATGCTTGAACTTGTCATCGATACAGACGACCTTCTGGCCCACATGGAAATCGTAGCTCACTCTCATCTCCTTGAAGCGACGGTCCCGCATCGCCTGTCGTCAAGCGCCCAGCATATTCGCATAGGCACCGGCTCGTAAATGCAAAGAGCAGGACGGCGGTCGATTTATGACCATACCGGGAGACGCGCCGCGCCGCAGCCGGATTTGACGGCATTGGGTCGGCAGCCAAAACTTTCCGCTTCCCTGTCGGCTTTGCCCCTCTCCATCCGTCCTTGGAGCATTCCAACCGACGAAAGGAGCATCCCATGTCCAAAATTGCCCCATGCCTGTGGTTCGCAAACGAGGCCGAGGAAGCGGCCAATTTCTATGTGTCGCTGTTTCCCGGCTCACGCATCGACCATGTGCAGAAGAATGTCGTCGAAACGCCATCCGGGCCGAAAGGCAGCGTTCTGGTGGTGAGCTTCACGCTCGCCGGCCAGCGCTTCATGGCGCTGAATGGCGGCACGCGCTTCGAACATACCCACGCGATCTCGCTGGAGGTGGATTGCGACGACCAGACCGAGGTGGACCGGCTCTGGGAGCGACTTGGCGCCGGCGGCGCCATCGAGCAATGCGGCTGGCTGAAGGACCGCTATGGCGTCTCCTGGCAGATCGTCCCGACAGTGGTCAAGCAGATGCTGGCCGACCCCGACCCGGCCAAGGCCGGCCGCGTGCTGCAGGCAATCATGGAGATGATCAAGCTCGATATTGCCGGCCTGCAGGCGGCCTATCGCGGATAGTTCGCAACGATCAGGACCGATCCGCCCTCAAACCCGCTCTCTGCGCAGCCGCGCGATCGCCTGGAGCTGCAAGGCCTTTTCGCCGAGCTGCATCAGCTCGATGCGGTTGCCTTCGGGATCGGCGATCCAGGCCTGGTAGTTGTGATCGACGCCGAGCTTCTTGCCCGAGGTCAGCGTAACGCCCTTGCCGGCGAGCTCGGCAATAGCGCCGTCGATATCGTCGACCTCAAGGCAGAGATGATTGAAGCCGACATTAGCGAATGGCGGTGCGCTGTCGCCGACTGCATCGGGAAACAGCTCGAGATATTGCGTATCGGTGATGCGCAGATAGACGATCCAGAGGCGGTCGTCCTGCTCCAGCCGGAACATCTCCTCGAAGCCGAGTTTGTTGACGTAAAAATCGAGCGACTGCTCGATATCCTTGACGCTGACGGCGACGTGGCCGATCGATTTCACATGCTTCACGCGCAATACCTCCTCTTATGTCTGTCTCCCTGACGGGAGCCATGGGGACAGAAGGTTGCGAGATCGTCAAGGCCGTTCAGCCGCCGCGCACCACCGGCGGGAAGTACACCCGTCCCGAAACGTTCCAGTGCAACCGCCGTTCACCCGCGTACGGGTCAGATTGACCCACGGCGTCATTTATAGTTTCCCATTTCTTAACCGCGCAGAGGCCTCATCCATCAACGTATCTTGCGCTGCAACATCGGAGGGCCTACCGTCGTTCCGTAACGTAAGTAGGTGTAATTATTGACATATTTCAATAGAAGGTTGCGCCGCCATGCCGGCGCTTGCGGATGTCGATGATGGGATTACTGTATCGGATATTCAGCAGCAGAATGGCGAAATCCATGGAACAATCCCGGCGCGCGCGCATCGATCTTTCGCCTCTAAATTACACAGCCATCTATGCGCTCAGCGACATCCATGGCTGCCATGATGAGCTGATCGAGGCCGAGCGGCGCATCGTCGCGGATGCAGCAAAAATTCCCGGCCGGAAGCTCCTGATGTTCCTCGGCGACTATGTCGATCGCGGTCCGCGATCGAGCGACGTGCTGCAACATTTGTGCGACCCCCCGCCCGCGGACTTCGACCGCTACAGCCTGCTGGGCAATCACGACGACGTCTTCCTGAAATTCCTCGACGATCCGCGCGGCAACAAAGATTGGCTGGAATATGGTTCAGGCCCGACGCTCGCCTCCTATGGCATCGACGTGGACTATCTGTTGGGGCAAGAAGGCCGGAGCGTCGAGGAACTCGGCGAGGCCGCCCGGCTGGCCATTCCGCCGGCGCATGTCAAATTGCTGAGCTCGCTGCCGGTCGCCGTCACCGTCGGCTCCATCATCTTCGTCCATGCCGGCATCCAGCCGAACATAGCGCTGGCGGGACAGATCGATGACGACCTGATCTGGATCCGCGAGCCTTTCCTCTCGCAAGGCCCGCAATTGCCGGTGCTGGTGGTGCATGGCCACACACCAAGCCCGCGCCCGACCTTCGGCAACGGCCGCATCGGCATCGACACCGCCGTTTCCATGGGCGGGAGCCTGACTGTCCTCAAGATTGCCGACGGTCAGCCGACGATCCTCTAGGCGAGCATCAAGCAAGAAACAAAAAAGGGGTCCCGACATCGGCCGGGACCCCTTTCTGCTTTAATTTCACCTGTTATTCCGCAGCTATGGCCGGCGGTAGATGGTCGACGGCGTCGTTGCTTTCCTGCTGCTTGTCAACCGACGGCTCAGCAGATTTCCGCTTCGGCTCGCGGCCGAAGAACAGGGCATAACCTGCCGGGAGCACGAAGATGGTGAGCACGGTGGCCACCAGGATGCCGCCCATCATGGAGTAGGCAAGCGGCCCCCAGAAGACGCCGCGCGAGATCGGGATCAGCGCCAGAACCGCCGTCAGCGCCGTCAGCACGATCGGCCGGAAGCGTCGCACGGCCGCGCCGATGATCGCTTCCTTCCGATCCATGCCCACCGCGATATCCTGGTCGATCTGGTCGACGAGGATGATCGAATTGCGGATGATGATGCCCAGCAGCGCGATGACGCCGAGGATCGCCACGAAGCCGAAGGGCGCGCCGCTGATCAAAAGGGCACCTGCCGCGCCGATGATGCCGAGCGGGCCGGTGGCCAGCACCAGCATCGCCTTGCCGAAATGCTGCAGCTGCGCCATCAGCAGCACGACGATGATGATCAGCATGATCGGCGCCTTGGCGGCGATCGAGGCCTGGCTTTCGGCGCTGTCTTCGGCACCGCCCTGGATCTCGATCTTGTAGCCAGCCGGCAGGCTGTTTCGAAGGTCGGCCATGTCGTTATAGAGCTTGGCCGTCACATCGTTCGACTGCACGTTGTCGGGCAATGTCGCCCGCACCGTGATGGTCGGCAGGCGGTCGCGGCGCCACTCGATGCTCTGCTCCATGACGGGTTCGATTTTGGCGACCTGCGACAGCGGCACGAAACCACCGGTATCGGTCGGGATATAGATCGAGTTCACCGAGGTCAGCAGATGACGGCTGGCGGCCGGTTCCCTGACGACGATGCCGACGGTCTCTTCGCCCTCGCGATAATTGTCGAGGGTGGCGCCGGACATCGTGGCCTGCAGCATCTGGCGGATGCGCTGCGAGGTGACGCCGAGCGCGCGGGCACGATCCTGGTCGATCACCAGCTTCATCGCCGGCACAGGCTCGAGCCAGTCGTCATGGATGGCCCCGAGCAGCGGGTTCTGTGTGAAGCGCTGCTTCACCTCGTCGGCAATGTGGCGAACCTCCTGGCGATCCGGCCCCATGACGCGAAGCTGCACCGGCCAGCCGGTCGGCGGACCCAGGAACAGACGGTCGACCTTGCCGCGGACCGTGGGGAAGTCGGCGGCAAGAATGCCGCGCAGCTTAGTGATCAGCCGTTCGCGCGCGGGCTCATCCTTTGCCATGACCAGCATCTGGGCATAGTTCGGATTGGTGAGCTGCTGGTCGAGCGGCAGGAAGAAGCGTGGGGCGCCCTGGCCGACATAGGTGGCGACGAAGCGCTTGTCCGGATCGTCGGCGACGCGCGCCTGCAGCGCCTGTGCCTGCCGTTCGACCTCCTTAATGCTGGTGCCTTCCGGCAGCCAGAGATCAACGAGGATTTCCGGGCGCGAGGACTGCGGGAAGAAGTTCTGCGGGATGAACTGGAAGGACCACAGACTGCCGACGAAGGCGACGATCGTCAGAAGCAGCACGATGACGCGATGGCGCACAGCCCAGGCCACCGACGAGCGCAGGCGGCGATAGAAGCGCGTGTCGAAGACATCGTGATGCTCGCCGACATGGTGGCGCTGCTTCAGGATCATGTAGCCAAGCCAAGGCGTGAAATAGACCGCGACGAACCACGAGATCACCAGCGCGATGCCGACGACATAGAAGAGCGTGCGGACATACTCACCCGCCGTCGAGGCGGCAAAACCGACTGGGATGAAGCCGGCCGTGGTGATCAGCGTGCCGGTCAGCATCGGGAAGGCGGTCGAGGAATAGGCAAAGCTTGCCGCATCGAGCTTGGCGAGCCCCTCCTCCAGCTTGCGCTCCATCAGTTCGACGACGATCATGGCGTCGTCGACGAGAAGACCAAGCGCGATGATGAGAGCGCCGAGCGAGATGCGCTGCAGGTCGATGCCGAGTTCGTACATGATGGCGAAGGTCGCCGCGAGCACGAGCGGAATGGCGATGGCGATCACCAGGCCGGAGCGCCAGCCGATCGACAGGAAGGAGACAATCAGCACGATCACCAGCGCCTCGCCGAGCGCATGCATGAACTCGCTGATGGCGTCGGTTACAACTTCAGGCTGGTTTGAAATCTGGTCCACCTGGACGCCGACCGGTAGCGAGGCGGTGAAGCGCTTATAGGTCTCCTCGACCGCCGCGCCGACATCAGTCACCTTGTTGCCGTTGGCCATAACAACGCCGAGCTGGACGCTCTCATGACCGTTGTAAAGGAACTTGGCCGTATAGGGATCCTGAAGCCCGGCGCTCACCGTTGCTATATCGCCGAGACGCGTCACCTGGCCGCCGGCGGTCAGCCGGAGGTTCTTAATGTCCTCGATCTTGTTGACGTCGCCCTCGACCGAGATACGCACGGAGCGCGTGCTGGTATCGACAGTGCCGGCCGGATCGACATTGTTCTGGCCGACGATCGCGTTCTGCAGCGCGGTCAGCGTCAGGCCACGCTCGGCCAGCACCTTGGAGGAGACGTCGATATAGATCTGCTCGGGCTGATCGCCGATGATCACAGCCTTTTCGACGCCCGGCGTTGCGAGCAGCATGTCGCGCGCCTGGATCGCGAATTTTTTCAGCTCGGGATAGCTATAGCCGTCGCCGCTGATCGAATGCAGGGTGATGTAGGTGTCGCCGAACTCATCGTTGAAATAGGGACCCAGCAGGCCGGACGGCAGCGTGTTGGCGATATCGCCGACCTTCTTGCGCACCTGATAGAAGGCATCCTTCACCTGTGCGGTATTGGTGTCGCCCTTGATCTGGATGGTGGTGATGGCAAAGCCGGCGCGGGTATAGGATTTGACCCAATCGAGATGCGGTGTTTCCTGCAGCTTGCGCTCGATCTTGTTGACCACCTGGTCTTCCATGTCCTGCAGCGAGGCACCGGGCCAGACGGTCTGCACGACCATGACGCGGAAGGTGAAATCCGGGTCTTCCTTCTGGCCCATATGGGTCAGGCCGAACGCGCCGGCGATGATGATCAGCGCGAACAGGAAGCGCGCGATGCTCGGATGGGCGATCGCCCACCGCGACAGGTTGAAAGGCTTCTTCTCTTCCGAGGTGCTGTTGATAGTCATGGTCCCGCCCCTCGATCCGCTTAGCGCACGATATCGGCAGCGGCCGTCACGGCACTGCCATTGGTTGCGGCCGATACCTGCTGGGCATCCGGCACCTTGACCTTCATATTCTCGGTCATGAATTGCGTGCCGGCGGCAACGACGACATCGCCGGTCTTCAGGCCGTCGGCGATACGCACGCCGTCATCGGCAAAATCGGCGACCTTGACGTTACGGGAATGCACCGTACCGGCACTGCGATCGACCAGCCAGACGATCTGCTGGCCGTCCTTCTGGGCAAGCGCGCTCAGCGGAACGGAGACGTAAGGCTGGGTATTGCCGGCCTCAGCCTCGATCGTTGCAGTCATGCCGAGCAGCACGCGCGGATCGCTCGGCAGGCTGACACGCACCGCAAAGGTCCGCGACTGCGCATCGGCGCTGCCTGCCACCTCGCGCACCTTGCCGTCGAGCACCAGCGCATCGTCGGACCAGAAGCGCGCCTTGACGTCCTTGCCGACCTTGAATTGCGCGATATCCATTTCCGGCACAGCGATCAGCACTTCCTTCTCGCCGTCGACAGCGACGGTGATAACGGGCGTGCCGGAGCTGACGACCTGACCGACATCGGCATTGACGGTCGTCACGATGCCGTTCATGTCCGACGTCAGATCGCTATAGGCAACCTGGTTTTTCGCCTCAGTCAGCGCCGACACGGCGGAATCCCGCGTCGAAACGGCTTGATCATAGGAAAGTTCGGCCTGTTCGAGCTGCGACTTCGACCCGACGCTCTTGTCGAAGAGCTGCTGGGCACGATTGCGGGCAAGCGCCGTCGTCTGCACCTGCTTTTCAGCCGAATCGAGATCCGCCTGCGAGCGGCGCACCGCGAGGGCGTAATCGGTAGAGTCGATGCGGGCGAGCACATCGCCCGGTTTCACCTTCTGGCCGATATCCACCTTGCGCTCGACGATCTTGCCGCTGACGCGGAAGCCGAGGTTCATATCCGTCCGCGCCTTGACCGAGCCGGAATAGTCGAGCTTGCGCGTCGTATCCGCCCGCGCGATCTCGACCACCTTGACGGGCCGAACCACCTCCGCCGCCTCTTCCTTCTTCTCGTTGCAGCCGGAAAGCGTAAAGCCGATGGCGGCTATGAGCGCGGCCCCGGCAACGGATCGTATCATGGTGGTCGTCAGCGAACGCATGTCGCTCTCCTTAGTCAAACGGAATGCAAGCACGGCCGATCATTCGGCACGCGGACTGCTATTTCTTCAGCGCCCTGATGGCGAATTCGATAAGGTCTTCGGGTTCGGCCCGGTTGGTCTTGCTGAGACATTGCGCCACCATCTGCGGATGGCAGAGGTTGACCGTCGCCGCGCCGAAGCATTTCGATGCAACATAGGGGTCCTGTTCAAGAAATTCTCCGGCCGCGATACCGTCAGCAATGATCTCGGCTATCAAATCATGAATGCGATCGATAAACTTTTCGATGACGTGCCAATCGTGCTCGATGGCGATGACCACCATCTCATGCACCTTCTGTTCATCGAGCATGTTTTCGCAGGTCTGCTTGTATTGCGCATAGACATAGGCATGCAGCCGGTCGGAGGCGCTGATCGGGCGGTGGCGGATTTCCAGCGCCATCTGGTAGCTGGCCTCAAGCATCCGACCGCAGACGGCGTGGCGGATATCCGTCTTGGAGGCAAAGAAACGATAGATATTCGCCGTGGACATGCCGAGGTCGCGAGCGATGTCGGCGACCGTCGTCTTGGCGTAGCCATAGTGGCGAAACAGCCTTTCGGCCGAATCGAGGATTTTCGTGATGTTTTCCTGACGCGCCGGATCAGCGCTGACATCGGAAAGATCAAGCATGGTTTACTTTCGGTTTACGAGTGACGAATTTCAATTTTCATCACTCGTAAACCATGAAGCAGTGCCTGTCAACAAACCGCACCGGCAACCAGGCGGTTGAAACAGCGGTGGTGATCAGGTGTCAGGCACCCAGAATATGGGGGTGGAAACGACGGATACTCAGCAAGCCGACGATCAGGAATGCAATCAGCAACACCGCCTGAACAGTCAGAAGCGGCGGCTCGTTCCCCTGTGGCGCCAGGGCGTTCAGCGCGGGGATCTTCTGGAAGGATTGGACGATCAGGACGACGCAATTGAGGTAGTGCATGACCAGACTGCCGATGACGAAGACGAGCCGCCAGATGCCGGTCATCTGAAATTTGTAGCGCGCAAGCGCCGTCGGAATGAAGATCAGAACCGAGACGATGCCGAATATGATGCCCGGCGTCACGCCGTCGAAGGGAAACAGAAACCCGGTCAGGCTCGTCAGCAGGATCGTGACCATGTAGACGAGCGTCGACCGCTCATGACGGTCGCCAGCGATCAATCCCTGCGCGACGATAATGCCGGCGACGATGGCGATCAGGCTGATGATGACGTGGATCCAGGTCAGTGCGGACATATGAACAATCTCCCTCGCGCAGGACATTTCTTTGGAAAACCTAGTTCGACGTGACGATGAGGGATTGTAGAATTATGCGCGAAACCGCGCCTTCCCGCCGCGAGACAAGGACAAGGAAAGGTCGCCAGGCCGCACGCAGCCTCGCGGACCCCACAGTATAGCCAATACTTATGAGGCCGCCGTCTGTTTGAATTGGCGATCCAGCGGCATGCTCTCTATTCATCCGATGAATGGCCGGATCGCGAGACGAAATGTCGAGAGCGCTGTCAGTTATGCGATTGATGAATAGCCGGCCGTTATGACCGGCCCTCGTCTGGCTCTCGATACCTCTTTCCCGTTCCCCTTATGAAATCCTCTGGAGGAGGAGCCTGCGCGCATCCGCAATTGACGCGGTTGAGCCAGAACCAAGCGCGGAATGAACAGGGAGGAAACCAGGCATGAGCACCAATTATGGCGATGTCCGTCGAGATACGGGCGTGAGACCGAACGTCACCGACAGACCGGCCCTATGGTCGACCATAAAAGCAGGCTTGATCGGGGGCATCGCGGGTGGTGTCCTGATCTGGATATATGAGGCGATCGTCTGGATCGGCATCCAGCAGCTGATGCCGCTGGCGGGTATTCCCCGCAATGCCACGGGCCTTGTGTTCGGCAAGGGCGTGCAGGAATCCCTTGGGCTGACAGCCTATTTTCTCGGCACGGCAATCCATTTCTCTTTCGTTTTCGCTTGGGGCATCGCCTTTGCCTACATCTGGCCCTACTTCCGCCGCCGCGGTTATGAGGCGACCTTCGTGGCGCTCTTCTACGCTGTCGTGATCTGGATCGTGATGCACGCGGCGATCATGGTCGCCACCACTGACCACCCCAACTACTTCGATCCGATGGTCGTCATCGGCGGCTTCATGTCGCACTTCTTCTACACGGTGCCGCTTGCCCTGATCGTCAAACGACGCCTTGCAGCGGAAACCGGCTTCTAAGACCACCATTGCCCCTGGTGTGCAGAAATAGGCCACCGTTGCCATCACGGGCAGCGTTCGAGAGGCTCTTCGTGTGCGGAGAGCCTCTCGAATCATTGGGTTCCGAGCCTAAGCGAGACGAACCTCCAACGAAATCGGCACCGAAGCGAGCGCCTTCGAGACCGGGCAACCGGCCTTGGCCTTGTTGGCAAGCTCGGTGAACTTGGCCTCATCGGCACCGGGGACCTTGCCCGTCAGCGTCAGATGGATCGCGCTGATCGCAAACCCGCCTTCGACGCTTTCGAGCGTGACCTTGGCCGTCGTCTCCATGCTCTCGGCGGTCAAGCCCGCCTCATTCAGGATCAGTGACAGCGCCATCGTGAAGCAGCCGGCATGGGCCGCACCGATCAGCTCCTCCGGATTGGTGCCTGCAACGCCTTCGAAGCGGCTGGCAAAGCCGTAGGGATAATGGTTGAGCGCGCCGCTCTGGGTCGAGATCTGGCCCTTGCCATCCTTCAGACCGCCGGACCACTGGGCCGAACCTGTGCGATTGATCTGCATACCGTCCTCCTTGTCGTTGATTGAGTGTTGGGAAAAGGGCCTTGCCCTCCCGGGAATGACCGATGGGAAACTGCCTTTCGGCCGCCCCAATCCGCAATATAGTGTTCTATCCGTCGATGACGACAGCGCCGTAACGGCGCGCGCACCGCCGCTTTGAAAAGACGCACTGTTTTCTTCCCGGAAGATCCAAAATGGCGCATCCAGCTTTTCCAGTCACGCAAGCTCTCTGACAAATCATCATACCAAGGAATTGCCTATGTATGATGATTGTGGTAAGGTGTTTTCGACTGCGAAGAGTGGGGAAGAGATAGTTGGATTCGTTTGAACGGCAAGAGCATGGCTTGGTCGATCGGCCGGAACGCCGCCCGCGCGTGCGCCGGAACGTGACGGCGGCGATTGCCGAAGACATCTGCTCCGAGCGCTATCCCTCCGGCTCGGCCCTGCCGCGCGAAAACGATCTCTGCGAGCTCTATGGCGTCAGCCGCACTGTCATCCGCGAATCCCTGAAAATCCTGGAATCGAAAGGCCTGGTGCGCGGCAAGCCCCGCATCGGCACCACCGTCTGCGACAAGGACGACTGGAACATCCTCGATCAGGACGTGCTCGAATGGATGGGGCCGTATATTGCCGAATTCGATATTCTCGGCAGCATCCTCGAGGCGAGGCGTACCATCGAACCGGTGGCGGCCGAATATGCCGCCGAGCGTGCCACCACCCAGGAAATCGCCGATCTCGACCGGGCTTGGCGGCAAATGTGCGATGCCAGTGACGATCCGGAGCGCTTCACCGAAGCCGATGTGATGTTCCACACGGTGCTGCTGGGCGCCAGCCACAACCAGGTGTTCCGCCGCCTGTCGAGCGCCATCCATGCCGGCCTCAAATATGCGCTGCACGCCTCGAATGTCGCCGCAGACAGCCGCGACGAGGCAATCGCCGTCCATGGCGAGCTGGTGGAAGCGCTGCGCCTGCGCAACGGCGTTGCCGCGCGCGACTGTACCCATCGCCTGCTCGACCTTGCTGCACGCGACCTTGCCGCCGGAAAGGCGACAGGGCGAGCGGAGAAAAGCAGGACCTGAAACCCCGAAATCCGCGGCCTTCCGCCGCCGATGTGACCAAAGAGCCGAAACGGAAGCATTCCCATGAAAATCACCAAACTGACGACCTATATCGTGCCGCCGCGCTGGATGTTCCTGAAGATCGAAACGGACGAAGGCATCGTCGGCTGGGGCGAACCGGTCGTTGAAGGCCGCGCATTGACCGTCCAGGCCGCTGTGCACGAACTGGAAGACTATCTGATCGGCAAGGATCCCTTCCTGATCGAAGACCACTGGAATGTCATGTACCGCGCCGGCTTCTATCGCGGCGGCGCCGTCCATATGAGCGCGATTGCCGGCATCGACCAGGCGCTGTGGGACATCAAGGGCAAGGCGCTCGGCCAACCGATCCATTCGCTGCTCGGCGGCCAGGTCCGCGACAAGATCAAGGTCTATTCCTGGATCGGTGGCGACCGTCCTTCCGACGTTGCCAACAACGCCAAGGAAGTCGTTGCCCGCGGCTTCAAGGCGATCAAGCTCAACGGCTGCGAGGAAATGCAGATCGTCGACACCTACGACAAGGTAGAAAAGGCAGTTGAGACCATCGCCACCATCCGCGAGGCGATCGGCCCCTATGTCGGCATCGGCGTCGATTTCCACGGCCGCGTCCATCGCCCGATGGCCAAGGTTCTCGCCAAGGAGCTGGAACCCTACAAGCTGCTGTTCATCGAAGAGCCGGTGCTCTCCGAAAACCGCGAAGCCCTGAAGGAAATCGCCAATCATTGCTCGACGCCGATCGCGCTCGGCGAACGTCTCTTCTCGCGCTGGGACTTCAAGCAGGTCCTGTCGGACGGCTATGTCGATATCCTGCAGCCCGACCTCAGCCATGCCGGCGGCATCACCGAATGCCGCAAGATCGCGGCCATGGCGGAAGCCTATGACGTGGCGCTGGCGCCGCATTGCCCGCTCGGCCCCATCGCTCTTGCCGCCTGCCTGCAGGTCGACGCCGTCAGCTACAATGCTTTCATCCAGGAACAGAGCCTCGGCATCCATTACAACAAGGGCAACGACATCCTCGACTACATCTCCAACAAGGAAGTCTTCCACTATGCCGACGGCTTCGTCTCGATCCCGCAAGGCCCCGGCCTCGGCATCGAAGTGGACGAAGCCTACGTCATCGAACGCGCCAAGGAAGGCCATCGCTGGCGCAACCCGGTCTGGCGTCATGAGGATGGCAGCGTAGCCGAGTGGTAGGTCGCTGACATTTTACGGGGAATGGGTGTCAGAGGGTGAGAATTTTGAATGTGCCGCACCTCTGACACCCTCCGCAAACTCGGAAGCCAACCACCCTCACTCCCCCACCCCAAAATAAAATACGCCTGCGGTATCGGCGCAGATACCGCAGGCGCGTCATGCGTCTCACAAACCCCCAGGGAGACGCATTCCCGGAGCACGATCAAACGAAAGAGTGGAGTAACTTTCAGATCATGCCCAAGCTTGAAAGTCCGATGCTATTCCCGCTCGCCCGTGAAGTTCAGGAGAAGCTGGAAGATGTTGACGAAGTTCAGGTAGAGCGACAGGGCGCCGAAGACGGCGAGCTTCTGCGTGGTCTCCTGATCGTGGTTCTCGGCATACTGTTCCTTGATGTTCTGCGTATCCCAGGCTGTCAGGCCGACGAAGACCACGATACCGATAATCGAGATGGCGAACTGCAGCGCGCTCGAACCAAGGAAGATATTGACGACGCTGGCGATGATGACGCCGAACAGGCCCATCATCAGGAACGAGCCGATATTGGCAAGGTCACGCTTGGTCGTATAGCCGTAGAGGCTGGTCGCGCCGAACATCGTCGCGGCGATGAAGAAGGTCCGGGCGATGCTGGTGCCGGTGAAGACCAGGAACACCGATGCGAGCGACAGGCCCATGACGGCACAGAAGGCCCAGAACATCGTCTGCGCGGCGCTCGCCGACATCGTCTGGATGCGGAACGAGAAGAACAGCACGAAGGCGAGCGGTGCCAGCATGACGACCCACTTCAGCGGCGACTGGAAGATCGGCACGTAGAGCGCCGGCGTCGTGCCGACGATCATCGCGACGATACCGGTCACTACAAGGCCGATGCCCATGTAGTTGTAGACGCGCAGCATGTGCTTGCGCAGGCCTTCGTCGAAGAGCGCCTGCGAGCCGGCGGCAGCGCCATAGCCGAAGCGCGGATTGGTCGGGTTCATAGTCGATCTCCTTTGATCAAAACTAATAAAGGGTGCGGGCGAGCTTTTCAGCCTCGCCATCGAGTTCGTTCGCCTTGTCGCCGCCGATCAGGGCGTAGGCGACTTCGCCGATCTGCCAATAGGCAGCCTGGACGTTGTCGCGCGTGACATGATTGACCTTCTGGACGGCGAAGTTGCCCGGGCGGATGGCAAACAGTGACAATTGCCCGCCCTTGCCGGCATCGACCGTCATTTCAACGCTCGGACCGAATTCGGACGGATAGATTTGTGCATCGGTTACGCGCCAGCCCGCGGGCATCTCTGGAAGGACGATCGCCGTCGAGGCGCGGATCTCTTCCGGATTGTAGCCTGCCTGCCCGGACCGCGATGTCATCGCCTCTCGCATCGCGGTCGCCTGATAGGCGCGCACGGCATCGTCGACGAAAGCGGGCGCCGGAACCGAAGCATTGACCTCGCTCGCCGTGAAGGCGCCGAAGGATGTATGCGCCACCCAGCCGGCCGTCATCAGCATGGCGACGGCCGCAACCCGCTGGAAGGAACTCAGCACGCGGCCATAGGCGAGCCCCCGCTCCAGCCGCCGGGCGGCCTCGCGGGTTTCAACCTTCACCACCACACTCTCGCCCGCCAGCGCCATGCGCAGCTCACCGCGCAAGCTCAGATCAGCCATGACCTTGGCGGCGATCGCCGGACGCTCGGACAGATAGGATTCCACCTCGACGCGACGCGCCACGGTCAGCTCGCCATCGACATAGGCGTCAAGATCGCTATCGATGATCGGATCAATTGTTTTCATTGCCGCCTCCGTCGATGAGCCGAAGATGCGAAATCTTGGGTGCCGTCTCCTCGAAACTCCGGAGGCTGGCGCGAGCCCTGGCGATACGCGACATCAGCGTCCCCATGGGAATGCCGAGCGCGGAGGCCGCCTCCTGATAGGAAAGATCCTCGATCGCCACCAGATGCAGCGCCTCGCGCTGCTCTTCCGGCAAATTGAAGAAGGCGGCGCGCACCTGGCTCAGGCGCACGACATGGTCCTGCGAGGCCGGAAGGGCCGGCTCGAACTCGACTGCCGCCTCTTCATGGCGGCGGTTCAGTGAACGCTTCTGGCGCAGGCGGTCGATATGGGCATTGTGCAGGATCGACAGCAGCCAGGTGCGCAGGTTCGCGCCGCGCCGGAAACTCGCTTTGCGCTCATAGGCCTTGACCAGCGCATCATGCACCAGGTCTTCCGCCTCGTCCGCATTGCGGACAAGCGAACGGGCATATCGTCTCAGCGAACCGAGCTGCCCTAAAACGTCGAATGTCCGTTTGTTGCGTTCCATACCCCAATATACGGAAGCCGGGCCGATCTTATTCCATGGCCCGGCAAATATTTTTTGCAGGCCCCTACATCAGCACGAAATCCCTGGGTTGCGGCATTGGCGGCAGGTCGGTTTCGCCGAGCGCTTCCCTGAGATTGATCTCGATCGTATCGGCAAGAGCGCCGATCGCCAAAGCGTTCGGACGATTGCCGAACGGGTCCTCCAGCTCGTCGCCAAGCGCATCGAGGCCGAAGAAGGTGTAGGCGACCAGAGCGGCCACGAACGGCGAACCCCAGCCCAGCGTATCAACGAAACCGAAGGGCAACAGGAAGCAGAAGAGATAGGCCGTGCGATGCAGCAGCAGCGTATAGCCGAACGGCAGCGGCGTGTTGCGGATGCGCTCGCAGGCCGCCTGTACCGCCCCCATCTGGCCGACACTGGCATCAAGCATCTGATACTGGATATCCGAAATCCCGCCTGCCGCCTTCAGCCGCGCCAGATCGGCCGACATCAGTCGCAGCAGGAGATCCGGTTTATTCTGGGCCGCGCGGTAGAAATCAACTTCGCTGGGCGCCAGGTGTTGCAGCACCTTGTTCTCGTCGCCGCCGGGCCGCAAATGACAGACCAGCGCCTGCGCGAAGGCCATCGTCAACTGCAGCAAACCCTTGCGTGCCTGACGCCCGGTCTCGCCGGCAGCCTCCAGCATCAATGTCTGCCGCGCAAAGCCGCGGCTGACCTGGATGAGCAGCCCCCAGTCGCGCCGCCCTTCCCACCAGCGATCGTAACAGGCGTTGTTGCGGAAGCCGAGGAAGATCGAAAGCGCGATGCCGAGCAGCGAGAAAGGCGACCCGTTGAAGGAGAGGATGACGTTCGGCCGCTCCTCATGGCCCCAGACGATCAACACCGATAGCAGGAAGATCACGACAATCTGCGGCAATATCCGTCGGACGACCGAACCGCGCATAATGAAGAAAAGCTGGAAAAGGCTCGGCCGGTCGCGGACGATCATGGTAAAAAGCACTCTCGATTGATGTCTGGCAATTGCAAAGCAATACACCAGACATCAGGAGAATAACGAGCATTTCCTGCAAAGCCGCTCTGACCGGCCCGCATTGCTAGCCGGCTCTCCTCAATTTTCCGAGGCGTTCGCTGCGACCAGCACCGGATCGGAGCGATAGTCGCCAGGGAAAAGGCGCTGCAGGTTTTTGACCTTCGGCAGGTCGTTGACGACGATATAGGGATAATTGGGGTTCATCGTCAGGAAATTCTGGTGATAGCCCTCGGCGGCATAGAACTGCCGCTCCGGCTCGATCTTGGTGACGATCGCCGCGTCGAAAACCTTGGCGTGGTTAAGCTGCCCAATATAGGCCTTGGCGACATCAGCCTGCTCGGCGGTCGTCGGAAAGATTGCTGAGCGATATTGCGTGCCGCTGTCCGGCCCCTGATAGTTCAGCTCCGTCGGGTCGTGGGCGACCGAGAAATAGATCTGCAGCAGATGCCCGTAACTGACCTTGTGCGGATCAAAGACGATCCGCACGGATTCGGCATGGCCCGTATCGCCGCCGCTCACCGTCTCATACTGAGCCGTATCCTTCTTGCCGCCGGCATAGCCCGAGGTGGCGCTGATCACACCGTTGACATGCTGGAACACACCCTGCACGCCCCAGAAGCAGCCGCCGGCAAGAACGGTGGTTTCCGTGCTGCCCGAGCCCGGCTTTTCGTCCACGGCCGGCGCCGGAATAACACGGGCGTCTTCAGCCGAGGCATGGCCCACGAATTGCAGCGTAACGCCGGCCAGCAACACGGCGCCAACGGCAAAGGCCGCCGGGCGGGCAACATGCGACAGGGCCTTGCGGATCGTATCTTTCATGATGATCTCCTCTCGACCGCGAGTGTAAATTCTCCGGTCAAAAGGGATACGGGAGGATAGAGGCTTTTGTTACACACGCCCGCGTGAAACACCGAAACGTGATGATGCACCAGCCCAGTCAGTACGACAGCTCAGTAATGCGGCGGCTTTGTAATGGCTGGCGCATCCATTGTCTGCTCTTCCAGCGTCAGGAAACGCTCCGCCAGCCGATCGAGCTTCAGCCTCATCTGCTCGACCACTTTCCATTGCTCCGCCACCTGGTCGGACAATTCTTCGATGGTCTTTGCCTGATAGGCCACCAGCTCTTCGAGCGTGGTGATGCGGCTTTGTTCGTCTGACATCTCTGTTCCTCTTTCGGCAGCGATCTATATCACCGGAACCGCCGACGTATAGTCTTTCAATTAGGCATATGACAGGGACCGGCGCCATTTGACGAATATATGACAAAACTGGAAAACAGGTGAAAAGACCCGTTACCTAACTGACATCGGGGCCTTCTAAAGAGATCGGCAAGAAGCGCCGGTTTTGAAGGAAACTCCCTCCACAAGCGCTCTCTCTTTTCGTTTTTCGGAGACGCGCCTTGAAGATCATCCAGATCACCGACACCCATTTGAGCCCGAACAAGCCGCATTTCAACGGCAATTGGGAGCCGCTGGCGCGGTGGATCGAAGCAGCTGGCGCCGATCTCATCGTCCACACCGGCGATCTCAGCGTCGACGGCGCCGACAAGGACGAAGACCTCACTTTCTCCATGGACCTGATGCGTCAGGTCTCCGTGCCGATGCTGATCGTGCCCGGCAACCATGATGTCGGTCATCTGCCGGGCTCCTATCAGCCCGTCAATCCCGAGCGCCTGGCGCGCTGGCGCCGTCTCGTCGGCCCGGATTACTGGGCGAAGGACGTGGACAACTGGCGGCTGATCGGCCTCAACAGCCTGCTGATGGGCTTCGAGGACGCCGAAGAGCAGAAGCAGTTCGATTGGCTACAGGAGACGCTCGAAAACCGCGGCAACCGCCGCGTGGCGCTCTTCGCCCACAAGCCGCTGTTCGTCGATGCCCCGAACGAAGGCGACACCGGCTATTGGAGCGTGCGCCCCCCACAGCGCCGCCGGCTCTACGATCTGATATCAGCCCACGACGTTGCCCTACTCGGCAGCGGCCATCTGCACTGGACCTGGGAAGGCCGCTTCAACGACACGGCGCTGGTCTGGGCGCCGCCCGCCGCCTTCATCCTCGACACAATGGAACGCGAGATGCCGGGCGAACGCCTGATCGGCGCCGCAATCCATGAGCTTGGCGACGACGTCACCACCGAGATCGTCGCCGTCCCCGGCATGACCGCTTATTTCCTGGATGACGTCGTCATGGAAGTCTATCCGCAAGCAGCTCCGAAGGCACAGAAGGAGCCGACGGAATGAGCGCGCTCTCGCTTCGTGGCATCACCAAATCCTTCGGCGGCAACGCCATTCTGAAGGGCGTCAGCCTTGACGTCGAACCGGGCGAATTCATCGCCCTCGTCGGCCCATCCGGTTGCGGCAAGAGCACGCTGCTGCGCATCCTCGCCGGCCTCGATCATGCCGATACCGGTGAGATCCTTGTTGCCGGCAATGACATCTCGGGCGTCGCGGCCGCCGACCGCAACATCGCCATGGTCTTCCAGTCCTACGCGCTCTATCCGCATCTGACGGCATCCGAAAACATTGCCGTGCCGCTCGCCATGCGCCGCCTGACACGCGTCCAGCGCCTGCCTTTCATCGGCGCGCTGATCCCCGGCCAGCGCGCGACCCGCAGCGGCATCATCCGCGATGTCCGCGAGATGGCGACCTCACTGAAGATCGACCATCTGCTCGACCGCAAGCCCGGCCAGATGTCCGGCGGCCAGCGCCAGCGCGTGGCGCTCGCCCGCGCCATGGTACGCCGCCCGAGCGTCTTCCTGATGGACGAGCCGCTCTCCAATCTCGACGCCAACCTGCGCGTCCATGCGCGCGGCGAGATCGTCGATCTGCACCGTCGCGCCGGCGTTCCCACCGTCTATGTCACCCACGACCAGGCGGAAGCCCTGTCGATGGCCGACCGCGTCGCTGTGATGATCGGCGGGCAGTTGTTGCAGTTGGCGCCGCCACAGACGATCTATGACGATCCGGCCCATGTCGAGGTCGCCCGCTTCGTCGGCCAGCCGCGCATCAACCTGCTGCCGGCGCTCGCCGAAAACGGCACCGTCGCCTTCGGCGGCATCAGGCTGGCGCTGGACGAAAGCACCTTTGCCGGCTCCACCGTTACGCTCGGAATTCGTCCGGAATTCGTTCGTCTCGCCGGCAACCGCCAGGATGCGCTCGCTGCCCATATCGAGCGGATGGAATTCCTCGGCTCGGAAGTCATCCTGCATGCCAAGCTCGACGCCATCGGCGAAAGCATCGTCGCCAAGCTCACCCCCGCCGACACTGCGGGCCTGTCCGCCGGCATGCCGGTCGCGCTGACACTGGCGCCGGAACAGGCCATGGTCTTTGCCGAAGACGGCCGCCGCCTGCGCACGACCCCCGTTGCGGTCGAAGCCGGCCGGGAGAAAGCCCATGGCTAGCATCGCCGCCACGGCTATCCCGATGCGATCGGCGGTAAAACACGAGCGCAGCGAGGCCCGCACCGCTCTGCTGCTGGCGCTTCCGGCCATCATGCTGATCGTGCTGTTCGTGCTCCTGCCGATCGTCGCCGTCGTCTTCCTCGGCTTCACCGACTTTCAGCTCGGCGACAAGAGCCTGCGCTTCGTCGCCTTCGAGAACTACGCGCATTTGCTGAAGGACCGCACCTTCCAGAAATCACTGTGGAACACGGCGGTCTATACCGCCATCGTCGCCCCCGTCTCGATCGTGCTTGGCCTCGGCGTCGCACTGTTGATCGAGAGCGAAGGCATCGGCCGCAGCTTCTTCCGCACCGCCTATTTTCTTCCCGTTGCCTCGCTGATCGTCGCCATGGCGACCGTCTGGCAATATCTCTTCCATCCGACCATCGGCCCGATCAACGCCCTGCTCGGCGAAATCGGCCTGCCGCGTCCAAACTGGCTCGCCTCCTCGTCGACCGCGCTCTACAGCCTGTCGATCATCGGCGTCTGGCAGACGGTCGGCTTCAACATGGTGCTGTTCCTCGCCGGCCTCACCGCCATCCCGCGCGAGCTCTATGCCGCAGCGGAAGTGGATGGCGCGAAATCGGCGCTCGACCGCTTCTGGCTGGTTACCTGGCCGATGCTCGGGCCGACGACACTCTTCGTCACCACCATCAGCATCATCAATGCCGTCAAGGTCTTCGATACCGTCAAGACGCTGACCGAAGGCGGCCCGAACCATGCCTCGGAAGTGCTGCTCTTCACCATCTACCAGGAGGGCTTCGTCTATATGCAAGTCGGCTACGCCTCGGCGATGACGACCGTCTTCCTCGCCATTCTGGTGCTGCTGGCCTTCCTGCAATATCGCATCCAAGACCGGCAGGTGCATTACACATGACCTCCACTGGCTTCACTCCCGGCCGCATCCTGCGCCTTTCGCTGCTGATCCTCGGCTCCCTTATCTTCCTTGCGCCGTACATCTTCATGATCTCGACTGCCGGCAAGGCGCAGGACGATATCTTCACCTCCGCCTTGAAGCTGATCCCGACGCATTTCTTCTATGTCGAGAACATCACCAAGGCGCTGAGCAAGGTGCCGATGGGCACGCTGCTGCTCAATGGTGTCGTCGTCTGCGGCCTGATCTTCTTCTTCCAGGTGCTAATCGCCATCCCCTGCGCCTATGCCATGGCAAAGCTGAAGTTTCCCGCCGCGCGCCTGATGATGGTGCTGGTCATGCTTGGCCTCTTGATTCCGATCCACGCGACCGCCCTACCGCTCTATGTCGCCTTCAATAGCCTGTCGCTGCTGAACAGCTACACCGCTTTGGTGGCGCCCTTCTCGATCTCGGTCTTCGCGATCTTCATGTTCCTGCAGTTCTTCCGCGCCATGCCGGACGACCTGATCCATGCGGCCCGCCTCGACGGCATGTCTGAGCTCGGCATCGTCGCCCGCGTCATCGTGCCCAACGCCTGGCCGGCCGTCACCGCCTTCGCGATCTTCTCGGTCGTGGCGCATTGGAACGATTTCTATTGGCCGCTGATCGTCATCAGCAACCAGAACTACGCCACACCGCCGCTGGGCCTCATGTATTTCCGCGCGGCCGAGGCCGGCGACGACTACGGCGCGCTGATGGCCGCCACGTTGATCATCACCCTTCCCCTCGTCGCCGCATTCCTTCTGGCACAGAAGCGCTTCGTCGAGGGCATCACCATGACCGGTCTCAAGGGCTGACCGGTTCGAAACAGGAGAACGAGCGATGAAGCATATCACCCAGATTCTCGCCGCCGCGGCCATTTCGATGGTCGTGTCGGTCCCGGCCTATGCCGAGACGACCTTGACGGTTCACTATCCCATGCCTGGCTTCTTCAAGAACGTGATGGACACGATCTCGAAGAAGTTCATGGAAGAAAATCCGGATATCAAGATCCAGTTTGCCGCTCCCTCGGCCACCTACGAGGAAGGCATCCAGACCATCCTGCGCCAGGCCGGCACCAGCGAGATGCCCGATGTCACCTTCATCGGCCTCAACCGCCTGCGCATGATGGACGAGCGCAATGTCGCCGTCGATCTCGGGCCGCTCATCCAGAAGGACGGCAACATGGCCGCCCAGGGCTTCTCCGATACCATCCTGAAGCTCGCCCAGGTCAAGGGCAAGCAGGTCGGCCTCGCCTTCGCAACCTCGAACCCGATCATGTACTACAACGCCGATCTGGTGAAGGCTGCCGGCGGCGACCCGGAGAACCCGCCGAAGACCTGGGATGAGGTCATCGCGCTCGCCGGCAAGATCAAGGCGCTCGGCAACGGCGTCGACGGCATCGACTTCCGCTGGCAGGGTGACGACTGGATGTTCTCCGCCCTCCTCTTCGGCGCCGGCGGCAAGATGCTGAGCGACGATGAAAGCAAGGTCGCCTTCAACGGCCCCGAGGGCCAGAAGGCCGTCGCGCTGATCCAGCGCTTCGTCAAGGAAGGCGGCATGCCGGTCTTCACCAAGGCCGCCGGCGAACAGGCGTTCGCTGCCGGCAAGGTCGGCTTCGAATTCCAGACCACCGGCGCGCTTGTCAACACGGTCAAGAATGTCGGCGCCAAGTTCGACCTGCGCACCGCCAAGATCCCGCTGATCGACCCGGTCAACGGCCGCCTGCCGACCGGCGGCAATGCCGTCGTCATCCTGACCCATGATCCGGTCAAGGAAGAAGCTGCCTGGAAATTCGCCAAGTTCGCCGCCGGCCCCTACGGCGCCTCCGTGGTCGTTCCCGGCACCGGCTATGTCCCGAACAACGAGCTCGCCGCCAAGTCGGCCGAGTATCTCGGCGACTTCTACAAAAAGAACCCGCTGTTCCAGGCCGGCCTTAGCCAGATGCCGGTGATGATCCCCTGGTACGCCTTCCCTGGCGCCAATGGCGTCAAGGTCACCCAGACGATCGTCGATAACCTGTCGCGCATCGTCGACGGTTCGGCCGAGCCGAAGGAAGCACTCGATGACGCCGCTTCCGACGTCGAAGGCATGTTGCCGCGCAGCTAAGTTTGATTGACCACCGGACGCGCCGCCTCTCTTCCCGGAGGCGGCGCGTCCATGTCCGCAAATACGTCAGGACGAGGTGTTGAGATTGCGGACGGTTCCGCCCGGCCGCAGCCGGTAGGGTACGCTCAAGTGGCGTGGCGGCGCGGCATTTTCCGCCATGTCGAGCAGCAACGAGGCCGCCGCCGCCCCCATGGTCGCATCCGGTATGTCCACCGTGGTCAGCGACACCTCCATCAGCTGGCCGAGGGAAATCCCGTCGAAACCGGCCACGGAGATATCCCGCGGGATCGAAAGACCCTGACGTCGCAACGCTCCCATCACGCCGAAGGCCAAGAGATCGTTGGAGGCAATGATCGCGGTCGGCCTCAGGCTTGATGTAATATCCACCAGATCGAGCTGCTCCAGGCCGTCAGTGAAAGAAATCTCCAGGGCATCGACGGGCGGATGGCCGGCGGCCTCCATCGCCTTGACATGGCCGAGATAGCGTAACCTCGCCCGATCCGAGGCGGAGAAATGCCCGGCGATGAACAGGATGCGGCGATGCCCCTGGCGCAGGAGATGATCCGTCAGATCCCGGCCGGCACCGAAATTGTCGGTCGCGACAGCGGCGGTAAAACGGGCCGTCGGCAGATTGCCGAGCAGCACTGTCGGCGGTAGCGCGGACGAAAGAGCCGGGCTGTGTTCAGGATCGCATACCGTGAGAATGAGGCCAGTCGGCTGCTGCTGGAGCAATGATGCGACGGCATCCGCCTCCTGCGCCGGATCGTAGTTCGACTGCGCAATCAGCACGCTATGGCCGGCATGCAGCGCCCGGTGCTGGATGCTGGAAAGCGAAGCGGCAAAGACCGGATTGGTGATGCTGGGAATGAGCACACCGATCGCCGGCCGGCGGCGGGCAAAGGTGCCGGCGCGACCGCTGGCGCGATAGCCGAGCTCGGCCGCTGCCCGGCGCACGCGGCGCACCATCTCGTCGCTGACCGGGCCGTTGTGATTCAGCACCCGGCTTGCGGTCGCGATCGAGCAGCCGGCACGAAAAGCGACTTGCTGGAGCGTCGACATGATCTCATGCATCTCCGGCTTCAGGTCCGCCGATGGAGGCCGGCAGGCCATGGGAATGGCGGGGATTTATAGCAGTTCGATGACAGTTATTTGAATGGAGGCGCGATCAACACTCCCGTTACGATCGGCACTGGCATGATTTATATATTAGCAATAGTATATTTATATCATATTTTAACGCGACTGACGGCTTTCGCTTTGCACTATCTAGGATAGTGGCGTGAAAATTGGTAATCGTCAGTGGCATCGGTCCCTGAGGGGCCGGCTATTGTTGGCTTGGGGCGTGGCAACGATGCTGCAAGATGCGCAGTCCAGGGACTATTTCAGGCTGAGCGCACCGGCGCGCTCGCTTCGCGCTATCCTCTGCAAAAACGGAATCGACATCGACTGTCCCGAGGCGCCGGCTTTCGTGCTTGGCCTGCAGCATCAGGTGCCGGCGCTAGACCGGGTTGAGCTTGACGAATGCATCGTTCCGGTCATTCCCTTTCCTCACGGCATGATCGCGTTTGCCCGCCTCATCCTCGACCCACCTGTGGAGACGGACGACAAGGAGACGATCAGCCTCTATCTGTCGCGCCACAGCTTCGACCGGATTGTCGAACTCTCGCTTACGCCTGGTTGTGCTACGGGCGATACCGTCCTTGAAAACCTGTTATCCCGCCTGACCTCGGCCATCGCGCATCCTGACGAGACGGGCTCTTTGCTTATCGACCCTATCGGCAGGGCCTTCAACGCCCATATCGCTCAACATTACGGCCGTATGCCGGCAGCGCGATCCGCCGTTATCGGCGGCTTGACGCCGTGGCAGCTGCGCCGTGCCCACGATACGATCAATGCCCGGCTGGATGGGGATGTGTCTCTGGCGCAGCTGGCCAGCAACTGCGGCCTTTCCACCAGCCATTTCGCCCGCGCCTTCGCGCGCAGCACCGGCATCCCACCACATCGCTGGCTGATGCAGCGCCGTGTCGACCGCGCCAAGGAGCTGATGTGCAAGGGAACGCCGCTTGCTGAAATCGCACTGATGTGCGGCTTCTCAGACCAGAGCCATTTGACGCGCGTCTTCTCGCAATCGGTCGGCCTCACGCCCGGACGCTGGCGGGAATCGCAGATCCCTGGCGCCTTCGACATGACATCGATCGCATTGGGCGAAGCGTGACCCGCGACATCTAGGCGCTTGATCTTCGCTGCACCGCGGCAGATCCTCAATAAGACCACGAAGACGAATGATGCTGTCATCAAGCGATGCCATCATCGCCTTGCTGTGATCCGCAGATCCGCCCCTTTGAAAGGATGCTCTCATGTCTGAAGCAGAAGCACGGACGCCTGCCACCTCCCCCGAAAACACCGAACGGCTGTTCTTCCTCGACATCAATGACGGCCGAATTCTCTCCTCCGCCATCGACGGCACCGACCTCCAGCTGATCATCCAGCGGCCGGGCCGCAGCCCGGACGGCATTCTTGTCGACAGCGAAAACGGTTGGCTCTACTGGACGGAAATGGGTACCGACTACAATGCCCATGACGGCTCGATCGAACGCATCGATCTCGACGGCAGCAACCATGTCACGCTGATTGCGCCCGGCAGCACGCTGGTGACGCCGAAGCAGATCCAAATCGATTACGGCAATGGCAAGCTCTATTGGTGCGACCGCGAGGGCATGCGTGTCATGCGCGCCAATATCGACGGCTCCGATATCGAGACGCTGGTGCAGAACGGTGACAGCCCGCAAGACAGCGCCGATATCGAACGCTGGTGCGTCGGTATCGCGCTCGACCTGCCGCTCGGGCAGATCTACTGGACGCAGAAGGGCCCACCGGATGCCGGCCTTGGCCGCATCTTCCGCGCCGGCATCAACATTCCCAAAGACGAGACGGCAACGAGCCGCAGCGATATCGAAGTCCTGCTCGACAGGCTGCCGGAGCCGATCGACCTCGAACTCGATCTCGCCACCCGCACCATCTACTGGACCGACCGCGGCAATCTTCCACGAGGGAACACCGTCAACCGCGCCGAGATGGACGACCTCGCAGCAACCTCCGAAGTCGTCCTCGAGGGCCTCGACGAAGGCATCGGCCTATCGCTCGACCTCCCTAACAACCGCATGTTCTTCACCGATATCGGCGGCAATCTCTACTCCGCTAGCCTCGATGGCTCAGGCGAGCGTGAGCTTCTGCATCATGCGGGCTCGTTCACGGGGATTGTTTACGCGGAAATCTGACCAACCGGCGACGCCAAACCCATACCGTAGGCACGCAAAGAAGCGTGCCTACGACGCATCTTCTTCCGAGATCATCCGCTCCAGGTTGCGATTAAGTCGCCGCATCAATTGCAGCAGCATTTGAACCTCGTCGTCGTTGAATCCCGCCAGAACCATCTCCCGTCCCTCGTCCAAAGCATCGCGGGCTGCGGGAAGCTTCGCGAGGGCCGCCTCGGTCAAGGACACGAGGCTGCTGCGCCCATCCGCCGGGTCTGGCGTACGCCGGATCAAACCATCGCGCTCCATGCGGGCCAACATCTGCGCCATCGACGGCTGCTCGATCTTGGCGAACTTCGCCAATTCCTTCTGAGACATCCGCGCTCCATTCCGAAGCAGGTAGAGCACCGGCAGCTGGCCGATGCTGAAGCCCAACGCCTTCACTCGACGCTCGCCGAGCCGCGCAAAGCTGCGCGACGCCATGTTGATGAGCGGCGCCGGATTCTCGAACAAGTCCCAATCGGTCATATTTTCGTCACTTGTATAGGTGCCTATGTTGATTTATATAGGTACCTATCTACAGAAAGAAGAGAATTTTGTCCATGACATCTTATCCCCGCATCGCCATCATCGGCGCAGGCCCCGCCGGCCTGACACTCGCCCGCATTCTCCACCAGGGCGGAGTGAAAACCACCGTCTTCGAACGCGAGGAGCACGCACTCGCTCGGCCGCAGGGTGGAACGCTCGACTTGCACGTCGAATCCGGCCAGCTGGCGCTGCGCCACGCCGGCCTCTACGAAGAATTCCGGGAGATTGCGCGCTACGAAGATCAGGGGAGCCGGCTCTACGACAAGAACGGTACGCTGCTGTTTGCCGATGACGACACCAACGAGTCCGACAGGCCTGAAGTGGACCGCACGGCGCTGCGCCAGATCCTGCTTGCCTCTCTGCCGGCGGACATCATCCGCTGGAACCACGGCCTGCTCGAGGTATACCCTCGGGAAGACGGCGCCTACGACCTGGTTTTCGAAAACGGAACGGCCGGTCCCTTCGACCTCGTCGTTGGCGCCGATGGCAGCTGGTCCAAGGTAAGGCCGCTGGTCTCCCACTACCACCCGCAATATAGTGGCATCAGCTTCATCGAATTCGGCATCGACGACGTCGACGCCAGCCATCCCGAGCTCGCAGCACTCGTCGGCCGTGGCAAGATCGGTGTCGAGGCTGACGGCAGAGGCATGATCGTGCAGCGCAACGGCAACGCCCACATCAGGGGCTACGCGATTTTCCGCGTGCCCGCCGACTGGGCCAACAAAGCCTTTGACTTTGCGTCGCCGGCGTCAGCCCGCGCACAGCTGGCTGCGGAATTCGAAGGCTGGGCGCCGAAGATCCTCGCCCTCATCCACGCAAGCAATGACCATATCGTCTCGCGGCCGATCTATGCACTGCCGGTCGGGCATCGCTGGCAGAACCGTATCGGAATAACGCTTCTGGGCGACGCCGCGCATGTGATGTCGCCCTTCGGTGGAGAAGGCGTGAACGCGGCCATGCTGGACGCAGCCGAACTTGGCCATCAGCTTCTGGAAAACGACAACTGGAGAAATGCCGTCAGAGCCTACGAAGCAGAGATGTTCGAACGCGTCATGGAGCCAGCAGAACATGCGGCGGAGGCAGTCGCCACCGAACTATCCCATCTCGGAGCGGAGCTATCGCTCCAGCATTATAAGGCGCATCTCGAAGCCCGCCACAGCACAGCGGCATAACATCAACTGGAAGCAGAAAACGGGCCCAAATAGCCCGTTTCCAAAGGGTGGCGATCTCCTCAATCGCTATTAGGTATTGAGGTCTCGCTCAATTACCCTTGCGAATGCCATCGAGAAGATGCGGCAGACCCTTGACCCCCTCATCCCGCAATTCCACCGGTAGCAAGCCGTCCGGAATATCCTGATAGGACACCGGACGCAGGAAGCGGCGGATGGCAAGGGTGCCGACCGAGGTCGTACGGCTGTCGGACGTCGCCGGGAATGGGCCGCCGTGCACCATGGCGTGGCTAACTTCGACACCGGTCGGCCAACCATTGGCGAGGATGCGCCCGGCCTTGCGTTCCAGCACCGGCAGCAGCTTGGCGGTAATGGCATGATCGCCGGCATCGAGCTGCAACGTCGCTGTGAGCTGGCCTTCCAGCTTTTCGGCAACGGCGATCATCTGGTCGATATCCTTGCAGCGTACCAGCAGGCTCGCGGCACCGAAGACCTCGTGACCGAGCCGCTCATCGGCAAGGAATTCCTCGGCATCGGTTTCGAAGAAGATGCCGGGGCTACGGTTGACGCCTTCCGCCGGCGCTCCATGAGCAACCGTCTTCACCGCCTCATGGCCGGCAAGAGCCGCAACGCCATTATCGAAAGCGGCGTGGATACCGGGCGTCAGCATCGGCGCCGGTGCACGGCCGGTCAGTGCCGCGCTGGCGGCATCGACGAAACGGTCGAGATCGGGGCCATCGATGGCGAAGACCAGGCCGGGATTGGTGCAGAATTGGCCGGCGCCGAGCGTCAGCGAATCGATGAAGCCGCTACCGATCGCCTCGGCGCGGGCGGCAAGCGCTGCCGGAAATAGGAAGACCGGGTTGACGCTGCTCATCTCGGCATAGACCGGGATCGGCTCCGGCCGTGCCGCCGCGATAGCGCCGAGCGCCAAGCCACCGCCACGCGAGCCGGTGAAGCCGACGGCCTTGATCTGCGGATTGCGCACCAGCGCCGCACCGGTTTCGTTGGCGCCGGTCAGCAGCGAGAAGGTGCCTTCCGGCAGACCGCAGGCGACGACGGCAGCGCGAATGGCACGGCCGACCAGCTCGCCGGTGCCTGGATGGGCGAGATGACCCTTGACGACGACGGGGCAACCGGCGGCCAGCGCGGAAGCGGTATCACCACCGGCGACCGAGAAGGCGAGCGGGAAATTGCTGGCACCAAAAACGGCGACGGGGCCAAGCGCGATCTGGCGCAGTCGCAGATCCGGGCGCGGCAACGGCTTGCGTTCCGGCAGAGCCGGGTCGACGCGCAGGTCGAGCCATTCGCCGGAGCGAACCACTTGCGCGAACAGCCGGAGCTGGCCGACAGTGCGGGCACGTTCGCCCTGCAGGCGGGCGACCGGCAGGCCGGTCTCTTCGGTGGCACGTTCGATCAGCGCATCGCCGATCTCCAGAATGTTCGCCGCGATGGTCTCCAGGAACGTCGCACGCGCCTCCGGGCTGGTGGCGCGATAGATATCGAATGCCTGGGCGGCCAATTCGCAGGCTCGGGCAACCTCCGCCTCGCTGGCAATCGCGAAGGCCGGTTCCAGGTTTGCGCCGGTCGCCGGGTTGATGGCGCGCACGGACTTGTTTTCACCGGTCGACTCCGCGCCGATCAGCAGATCGCCGCTAATCACAAAAGACTGTGTCATGGGTATTCCTTGATGATGCCGGGGCGCTGGGAGGTGCGCCCGTCAGGAGCAGATAGCAGGATGAAATGACAGATGTAAGATGATAATCGTCATCTAAATATCAAGCCTTATCTCGAGGATAAGACGATGACGACCTTATGCGCCGACCCTGCCCGAGGATCAAGGCTGAAGAGGGCGGGAAAACGAGCACGCCATCCCCATATGGTATTGCGGCGGCGTTCGTGCCAATTTACCCGTCATCCGAACGACTGATTGCGGCCAAGTCCTCATGTCCATTGCGCTTCTCGCCGATCCCATCGTCCAGTTCTGCATCCTGGTGGTCATCGGCACATTCGTCAGTCGCTTCCTGCTTCGCCACCGGCGCGCCGGCCGACTGATCGGGCAGATCGCCTTTTTCGTCAGCCTCACCGCGCTTCTACTCTATCACGGCATCGTGCCCTATGAGCAAAGCTCGCCGGTGGGCACGGTGACATTGCGCGTCTTCACCGGCTTCGCCAAGATAGTCTGGTGGCTCAACGCCGCCTGGGTGCTGGTGGCCTTCGTCCGGCTGTTCCTGATTTTCGAACGCAAGCCGCGCGAAGGCCGGCTGCTGCAGGATGTGGTCGTCGGCATCATCTATCTCGGCGCCATTCTCTCCGTCGTCGCCGATGTCTTCAGCGTCCCCATCGGCACATTGATCGCCACCTCCGGCGTCTTCGCCATCATTCTCGGCCTGGCGCTGCAAAGCACGCTGAGCGATGTCTTCTCCGGCCTGGCGCTCAACCTCGGCCGGCCCTATTCCATCGGCGATTGGGTCGTGCTCGACAACGATATCCAGGGCCGCGTCGTCGAGACCAACTGGCGGGCCACGCATCTGCTCAACGGCACCAACGACCTCGTCGTCATTCCGAACAGCACCCTTGCCAAGACGCGGATCACCAATCTCTCCAGCCCGGACGAGAGCCACGGCGTCACCATCGCCGTGCGTGTCCAGCCGACCACGCAGCCGAACGTCATCGCCGAGGTGATGCGCAACGTTCTGATCAGCTGCAACACGATCCAGAAGACGCCCGAACCCAGCGTCATGGTCAATTCGATCGACGCGCAGGCCGTGGAACTGCAACTGACCTTCCGCATCCGCGACATATCACAGACCACCGCCGCCAAGAACGAAATCTACGATCTCATCTACCGCCATTCGAAAGCCGGCGGCCTAAAGCTTGCCGGCCCTCCCGGTGCAATCATGATGCCATCGGAAGAGCGAGCCGAGGCGGCGGCGAGCATCGCCCAGCATCCAGGCACGCCCTGGCGGCTGCTCAGCAATATTCCGCTGTTCTCGTCGCTGACCGAAGACGAGAAGGAACACTTGGCATCGCATATGCAGCGCCACACCTATCGCAAGGATACCGTCATCGCCGAGCAGGGAACGCGGCTGCGGGCGCTGACGATCGTGCGTTCCGGTGTTGTCAGCATCACCCGCAAGGAAGCGCAGCGGCAAATCGAGCTGACACGGCTCGCCCCCGGCGACTATTTCGGCGAAGCCGGCCTACTGATGGACACCGGCGAAGTCGGCACGATCAAGGCACTGACCTTCGTCGTCACCTACGAGATCGGCGAGGATTGCCTTGCTCCGCTGCTGCGCGACCGCCCCTCCCTCGCCGAAGAGTTGGGGGCCATCCTCTCAAAACGCATCGAGGCCGAGCATCATCTCTTCGGCGCCAGCAACATGCTGGTCAATGGCGCTCCCATCAGCTCGCTGAGCGCCCGCATCAAGCATCTGTTTCAGATACAGCACGATTAGTTCGATTGCGTCGTCGCCGGCTTTGCCTCGAAAAATGCCTTGGCATCCGCAGTAAATTGCTCTCGCGAGGTTGGCCGCGTGTAGAACATATGCCCGCCGCGATAAAGCTTCAGCGCCACGCGATCGGCATAGGCGGCCGGCATGTGGTCGAGTACGTACTTGTTGACACCAAAGGGAATGATGATGTCGCTATAGCCCTGTGCCACTAGCAGCCGGGAGGATGGCACCAGTGACAGCATCTCCTTGATGTCGTCCGTCGCGCTGGCGCTCAACCGCGAGCCGCCTTTCCGGCCGCCCCAGTTCCATTGCTCGTTTACGGAGTTCGACAGCAGCGTGTAGGTCATGTCGGTATGGAAGCCGAGTTCGTCGCGCGCGTAGCTCGAAAAAGCGCCGCCATAGGCGCGCACGAAACCATCCAGGATCGGATCGCCACCATGTTCCGCATCCGACTGGGGATAGGGATCGGGCGCCAGGAATGAGGCGTCGTACATACTGGCGACATCGGCGCCGGCGCCATCGGAGTGTTTCTGATAGACGCCGCCCAGAAAGCCCTGATTGCGGGCAACGACATCTTCGGGGATACCCGTCAGCTTGGCCACGCGCCCATAGAAGGCGCGGCCTGCATCGCCAGTCGGCGGCGGGCCTGCCAGCGCCGGCAGATATTCATTGAGCGCAAATGTCTCGGCGTCTTTCACCCCCTGCTCGCTAAAGGCATTTTGCCGCTCCAGTTCGGCGGCTGCCAGCGACGGCAATTCGAGCGCCGCGCCGAACGCCAGATCATTCGCCCCAAAGACGAGCCGTCCCTCGATCAGCGGCGACAGCATGACGATGCCCGAAATCAGAATGCCCTGTTCCCGCCGCAGGCTGCTGGCGACCTTTGCCGAGCGTAGGCCGCCATAGCTTTCGCCGAGAATATATTTCGGCGAGGCAGCCCGCCCATTATGAGTGACATAAAGCGCGATCACCTTGGCGAGGCTGTCGGCATCCGCACGCACATCATAGAAGTCATTGGCGTCATCCGGCTTGACCGTGCGGCTCCAGCCGGTGCCGATCGGATCGATCAGCACGAGATCGGTGAAATTCAGCCAGCTCTTGGGATTGTCGGCCAGTTTGGCATTGGCACCGTCACGGGCGTCAGGACCGAAATCGAGAATGCGAGGGCCGACCAGACCGAGGCTCAGGAAAGCCGAAGCAGCCCCCGGACCGCCATTGAAGACGAAGGTGATCGGCCTGTTGGGATCACGATCCTTGGCGACATAGGCGGTATAAAAGATCGCCGCGCTGCGCTGGCCATCCTGGCCGAAAAGATCGAGCGTTCCGGCCGTCGCCGTATAGGGAATGCTCTTGCCATCGGCATTCAGCACATGATCGCTGACCGCATCGGCCGGCAGCAGCGAAAGAACGCTGCCGCCACCCCCGCCGCCAGTATGGCCCTGCTCCGGCGGTGCTGCAAAGGCAAGCGTCGAGACAAGGGAAAACACCAGCGCAAGGCCCGGAACCATCTGGCGAAAAGACATGAGAGTGCATCCTCCATCGGCCCCGCGCATCGACGCCGTCGCCCCGGATACTATTCCACTGACGGCAAGGGCGGGAACTCAAGAGATGTTGATCGCTGCTCTCTCCATCACATCCCTTTCGCTGAGAGATGCTATTGAGCACCTGACGACCATTTGCGAGAGTGCGCGCCAGCTCGGGGAAATGGCATTCAAACCAGGATCGCAAGGAATTCGACAATGAAGCAGGACATCGAAATCAATACCGCCGACGGCGTCGCCAAGGCGTCGATCTTCCACCCAGACAATGGCGCCACCGCCGAGCGCGGCATCATTTTCTACATGGATGCCATGGGTCCGCGCTCGTCGCTCTATGGCATGGCACAGCGGCTTGCCGATTCCGGTTACACCGTGTTGCTGCCCGATCTCTTCTATCGCTTTGGCGCCTATGGCCCCTTCGACGGCACAGCCTTTAGCGACCCGGCCTCGCGCGAAACGATCATGACGATGCTGCGCGGTACGACGCAGGAGATGACCAAACGCGACAGCGCCGCCTTCCTCGATACGCTGGCGGCCGCCGGTGCCAAGGGTCCGGTTGGCACGGTCGGCTATTGCATGGGCGGCGGACGCGCACTCACAGCCGCTGCCACCTGTGCCGACCGCATCGCGGCCGCCGCAAGCTTCCATGGCGGCAATCTCGCCAGCGACGCCGAAGACAGCCCGCACCATCTTGCCGCCGACATCAAGGCGCGCGTCTATATCGGCGTTGCCGGCGTCGACAACAGTTTTCCGCCGGAGCAATCCGCCCGCCTCGCCGAGGCGCTCCGTATTGGCGGTGTCGATCACGTCATCGAGAACTATGTCGGCATGGCCCACGGCTGGACAGTCCCCGACCACGGCGTCTACGACGAAACAGGTGCCGAACGGCATTGGAAACGCCTGTTGACTTTGCTTGACGAAACACTGTCCTGAGGGATCAGCCTGCTTCAAACAAAAACACCCCACTCTCGAGGCGAGAGTGGGGTGTTTTTATGGATTGAGCTGTGTCCGGCAAACCGGACGAACGATCAGAACTTGATCATGTCGATCCTGGTCAACGTCGTTTTCTGCGAGACGCCAGGCGCATTGACCATGTGCCAGGCCACATACTGCTCGGCGTAGAGCTCGGTGGACGACATGCCGTCCACCGGCAGAATGATGTTCATGCCGTTCAGCGCCGCATCGGTGGCGGTGTCGAGCACCGCGCCCTCCGACGCCGTGCCCGTGACGATTACCGTCTTGATGCCCTTGTCGGCGAGGATGTTGCGAAGATTGGTGCCAATGAACTTGTCCGGGCCGGACTTGACGATCGGATCGCTTGCCAGCGGCGCGAGATCCGTGGCGATATCCTGCGGCTCACCCTTGCCGGCGAGGCTATAGACGACGAATACGCCCTTGGCGCGCGCCTCGTCGAGCATCGCCTTGACCTTTGGCACGGAGGCAAGGCAACGCGGCTTGGTATTCTTGTTGCATGGCCCCTTGGTTGGATCCTGCGCACCATTGAAATCGAGGATCAGCAGCGCCGTCGTCGTGAGATCGACCGTTACCGGCTTCAACTCCGGCGCCGCTGGCGGCTTCACATTCCGCCAATCGTCAATGATGGTCTGGGCAAAGGCCGCCGAAGTGCCGAGGAGGCTCAGGACCGCACTGAGAGCCATGAAACCCACGCAGAAAGCGAAGCCCGAGTTCCGCATCACCCTGCCGATATCTTTCATGACGTTCCTCTCTCCAAGTCCCAAGGTCGCATTGGCCTGACCATTCACCCTGAATTAAGTGAAAACGCGCGGGATGATAACGAAACTCTTCGTGATCCCTAAGTGACCGGTGCGGTCATCCCGCGGATGCACGCTTCCAAGGATAACGCCATAGGCGCAAGCTTGCCGCGAAATTTTCGAAAAACAATCCACCGTTGACAAATACCGACCAGACCATAATCTCCCCTCAAGCGCTTGCGATCGCCACCATTCTTTCGGAGATGAAGATCATGCTGGCGAAATGTATTAGACGGTTGGTGCTGGCAGGCCTCGCCCTTGGTGTTGCGGCGCATATGGCCGCTGCCGCGCAAACGCTCGACCTTATCGCGCGGAAGGGAACCATTCGGATCGGCTATATCACCGACGAGGTGCCTTTCTCCTTCAAGAAGAAGGACGGCAATCCGGCGGGATACACCATCGACCTCTGCGGCAAGATCGCCGATGCGGTCGCACGAAAGCTTCCCCAGGTGAAGCGGGATTATGTCGAAATCACCCTCGCCGACGGCTTTGACGCGGTGAAAAGCAACCAGATCGACCTGCTCTGCGGCGCCATCACCATCAATCTTGGTAGGCGTGAAAGCGTCGATTTCTCCCAGCCAATCTTCCTGACCGGGGCAAGCGCACTGCTGCGCAAGGATTCGCCCGAATACCTGCAGATCCTCTTCCTCGACAAGCGCCCAACCCTGGCCACGGACAGGAAATCGCCTTCGGCAAGCATCATCGGCGTCCGTGCGGACACGACCACCGGCGCAACACTGCGCGAGGCACTCGGCCCCGATGTGCCGCAAACGCGCGTCGTCGATTTCCCTACGCATCAGGACGGGCTGAATGCGCTTGAGAACCACAAGATCGACGCCTATTTCGCCGACCGTGCCCTCCTCATCAGCCTTGCCGCGCATGCGCGCGCGCCCTCGGCGCTGGCGATCGGCAACCGCCTGTTCACGCATGAGCCCTACGGGATCGCGCTAAGGCGCGACGATTCCACCTTCCGCCTCCTCGTGGATCAGGCGCTCACCGAGTTCTACCAGTCCGATGACTTTCCAAAGCTATTGAAGACCTATTTCGGAGATGAAGGACCCGTTCTGCGCAGCGAGATCATGACGCAGTCCGTTCCGGAGTAAGGCCAAGAAACTGGGGGCGGAAAAAAGCCGGTTCGGACTCAGCCTCTCCCCCGTTTCCACCTGGAGGCCGGCAATCGGCGGGTCGGTGTGGTCACCCTATTGCGTCGCCGGCAGGCGGCAAGCCATCACAAAGGCGGCGTCAGACGGATGCTTTGGTATGGCTCGCCCTGATGAGTTCGGCGATGACACTTTCGAGTGCTGTGGCGTCCTTCATCGCCGACCGCCGTGCTCGCTGAAGTCGATCCATCCCTCGTTGAGGCCGTCGAGCATCCGGATCCGAGTCAATGGATTTCGCGTTCACTGAGAACGGAAAATCTGCTCCCAGCTCGCGCGCGGCACCGTCTCGACCCAAATTGGGTGTTTCAGCACCGTGGCGAAGGCTCGCGCGAGATCGTTCGGCGATATGCGCGGCACCTTCCAGTTCGATAACCTGCGTCCTGCTCCAGTCCTCGTGGAGAAGTGCTGCGGCTAGGTGCCCGACATCCTGCGTCGCGACCATCGGGAACAGCTTGTCAGCCGGCTGCAAGAAGCTACGCAGCACGCCTTCGTCGCGCACCGAAGGGATGTCTATAGAGCGACGATCTGGACGAGATCACGCGTCTCACGTTGATTGCCGCCCTGCAAATGTCCCAAAGCGCATTCTCCATGAACCAGCCGGGCCTACCAAAGGTAGCCGGAGGACCGATCTCCTGCGGCGACTGTTCCATCAGCGTGTGCCGGGTCAGCAGGTTCTCGTGCGGCGCATCTGCGCCGATGGTCGACAAGCAGGCCACCTTGCCGGGACGAGTCTCGATCAAAGCCGGCGTTACGGCGGCGATGGCCTGTCTAGCCTCGGGAAAGCCGGGCTCCGGATCGAACTCGGAGGGCAGCAGGATGAAGACGCCCGTGGTACCCCTGAAGGGTGCAGAATACGGAAGCGCATTGATGCGCGTTATCCGCGTGATTTGTCTGGGAACGAGAACGGCATCTTGCTTTCTAGACCCAACCGACATGCGTCTGCTGTGTCAGTTTCAGAAACAAGTCCATCCAAAACCGGTATTCGGGGCCACGATTGAATCAGGCTTCGAGCGTGCACCAGGCAACCGACGTGGTGCCGTCCTTGCCATGCCGGTTGACCGCCGCTTTGATCGCTTCGGCATCGCTCAGGGATTCCCAGCCGTCGACAATGGTATAGTCAGTGCTCATGCTCGTCTCCTTCGGTTTGATTGGTTGTTTCCGCATTCGCAGGTGCCCCCTGCCCCGCAGTCTCTTCGTCATCGCCGGTCAGGACCTGGATCAGGGCAAAGGTGCGGGTTCGAAGCCGCGGCGGAAGCCGCAGGATCTCTTCGACGAAGCGCCGACCTTCGCTTGTTGCCAGGTAAGCGATACGCTCGTCGATCTCAGGCAAGCCGCCATTCACCAGTTCTGATCCAGCTTGGGGTAGACCATCGTAGAAGCGGGAGATCGGAACGTTCAGGCAGTTGGCGATCTCGTAGAGTACCGAGGCGCTCATGCGGTTCTTGCCGCTCTCGTATTTCTGGATCTGCTGATAGCTCAAGTCCACCTTATGGCCGAGCTCGGTCTGCGACAGGTTGGAATGGATCCGGATGATCCGAAGCTGCTGGCCGACATGGCGATCAATCGGGTGGATCGTTTGTGTGTCTGGAATAACACCCAGACCCCGGACGGATTGCCGTTGCGGGTGTCCGGCCAACGCTTTTGTGACTCGATCATGCATCGCGTCGCATCTCCACATCAAAGAATCTCATACCGCCCGGCCCCTGCGTTTCGTTGCCAACTAGCAGCCTGGTGATACACACCACTCGCCGCCACCCCTCCAACGGGCAACTCCTTAGCTGGGACAACAAAATAGAGCTGAGGGCGTATTTCAACACCGCATCCTTCGAAAGGTCCCGCACTCGCGACGTATCGTCACTAATTAGGGACTATCAGTCCGTCGATTGTCAAGCCGTTAATATGCATTTGTTGCAAAATGGACGTGCGACAGACGATCGGTTGGAATCTAAGGCGCCTTCGGGTCGCCAGAGGCCTGTCACAGGAGCGGCTAGCGTTCGAGGCAGAGATCGACCGCTCTTACGTCGGGCGCGTTGAAAGAGGCGGAGAAAACGTCACCGTAGCCACCCTAGAGGCCTTCGCAAAAGTCTTGTCGGTGAATGTTTCTGAACTATTCGCGGAAATTGCCCCAGAGGACACGAAGCCTCCGGGTCTTCCCTCGGGCCGCAAGCAAAAAGGGCTCTGACTCAGATGTGGAACGGCCCGGTTGGCAAGGGTATTTCTGCATGAATGGCCATTAGACGGTGCAATCATATGTCCGGCCTATACGCGCGGTCATCGACCGCTGGCCACGATGATATCCGCGATGCCGATCGCCTAATCACTTTCACGCACTCGAAGCGCATTGCGTCAGACGGTCTGATCGGTATCGAGATTTCACCCCTCGGGTTCATCACGCATTTGGCACCTTGCCGCTTAATCCGACGGCGAACCGCCGGAACCTCTCCTGTACTATGCTCTGGCCATGATTGCCGGCGGCTGGTAGGTGCCGCCCCGATCGCGAGCGACGATCGACATCCACCCTCGAGGAAGCGGCGGTTCTTGAGGATCTGATAGGCCCCAAACACAAAAAGCCCCTGCATGACAGGGGCTTGGTGGGATCACAGTAATCGTTGGTTGCGGGGGCAGGATTTGAACCTGCGGCCTTCAGGTTATGAGCCTGACGAGCTACCGGGCTGCTCCACCCCGC
>NZ_QSNT01000013.1:0-6600 GCF_009498525.1 Rhizobium sp. ICMP 5592
GGTCCGGCCGACAGGACCAGTTTGTCGCCAACCGGCTGAAACCAATCGAGCGCCAGATCGGCGACCAGGCCGTCGCCGCCCCAAAGGGACTGGCGCACTTCCGTACGGAACCGAAGCTGATTTTCCATCAGCCAATATTGAGCGAAACCGCCGACATCGAAATTCCAGCGCACCCTGCGCTCGCTCTGCAGATGCAGATTGTTGAGATCCAGGCGGTCATCCCTCAAGCCGACGACGGGACCGATTTCAAGGCTACCGAGGTCGAGGAGCGTATAGTCGAAATTGTCGTCCGGGGCGCTGTATTCAGGAGTCTCACCGAAGCGATAAAAGTCGAAGGACGGCAAGGCGCTGAAGGAATAATGCTTCGAGCCTTCATAATTGGGACCGTATTCCACCGTGGCGCCCAGCGTCACGACCCAGATGTCGGAGGTGGACTTTGTGGCGTCCTGCGCCATGGATGATGTCGCCGACAGAGCCATAAATGTCAGCAAGATGATGGTTACGCGTAAGCGATGTCTCGAATGCCAGGCGCGGGTTGCGCAGAATAAGTTGCAGTGCATGTGAGCCTTCATTGATCAACTCTCGGAAACACGATTTTTATCCGCAAGCCTGGCTCGGAATTTTCCATCAGGATCCGCGCTCCGTGGAGGTCGGCGACGGCCTTTACCAGGCTGAGCCCAAGCCCGCTGCCGGGGGACGTGCGGCTTTTTTCAAGCCTGTAGAGGCGACGGAAGACATTGCCGTGTTCCCGCTCCGCAATGCCGGGGCCGTTATCCTCGACGCAGGTCGTGATCATCTCGGCATTCGCCTCACTCCGGATCACGATATCGGTTCCTCCGGGGCAGTGTCGAATGGCGTTCTCTATGAGATTGGCATACATCTGGGTCAGCAGTTCGCGATCACCCAAAATAATCTCGCCGGGCTCGTCCGAGCTACTTTTGAGCCGTTGGCCGTTATCCTCGGCGACGCCAGAATAGATGTCAGCAAGGGATTGCAGGATATCGCCAAGGTCAACTCTGCCAAATCTCGATTTACGCGCCCCGGCCTCGATCTGGGCAATTCGCAACAGCGCCTCGAAGGTCTCGTTGATGCGGTCCGCCTCGGCGGTTGCAGCCTCGAGCTCAGCGATGACCACTTGGCCGGTCTCCTGCTTGGCGAGCGCCTCGTCCACGATCATTTTGAGGCGGTTGAGTGGGGATTTCAGGTCGTGGGCTATATCGGTGCTGACCTGCCGCATGCCCTCGACGGTGGCAGCGAGGCGCGCAAGGGCGTCGTTGATGTCATGGGACAGCAGATCGACATCGTCGCCACGCCCGACAATCGGAATCCGGGCATTCAGGTCTCCCCGCGCCACATGCTCCATCGTGCTTCGCACGGCGCCAAAACGCCGTTGTACGCGCAACGCAATCAATCCGCCGCCGGAAACCGCCAGCAGCAGGACGATGATGGAGGCCCAGCCGAAGCTCTGCAGCATGATCGCTTCGATGTTCTCTGTTTCCCGGCGGCTGAGACCGACGGTCAGGCGATTTCCATCGACGGCGCCCGAGAAAATCCGATATTGCCGGTCGTCGGGCAATTGCATCTCATCGCCATCGATGCTGCTCCAGCCCTCTGGAAACTTCATGTCGGGGATATTGCCGGCAAGAACCTTTCCCGAGGGATTGACGAGCGAGAACACACGCTGGCGGTCGCGGGCCGCCTTGATATAGGTCTGTACCGTATCGAGCAGGTCCGTGATGTCCTGATCGCCATAAGCAGCGGCGATCACCGCAAAGGTCTCCTGAATGGTTTGGTCCTGGCGCTGCTGGAGTTCCCATCGGACAAGCTGATACACGATCATGCCCGTGACGATGAACGCGCTGATGAACATCAACGAGAAGATCAGCGCCAGGCGAAACGATGAGCTGCGCAGAATGTTATCGCGGCGCATGCAACGAATAACCGGTGTTTCTGATCGTATGAAGGAGCTGAACGTCGAAGGGCTTGTCGATCTTTCCGCGCAGCCGGCTGATATGCGTTTCGACCACGCTAGTCTTCGGATCGAAATGGAAATCCCAGACGCGCTCGAGGAGCATCGTGCGGGTGAGAACCCTACCCTCGTTGCGGGCGAGCACCTCCAGAAGCGTGAATTCGCGCGGTTGCAGTTCGATTTCGACCCCTGCCCTGGTGACACGGCGTTTCATCATGTCCATCGTCAGGTCGGCGACCTGCAGCACGGTCTTCTCGGCGACCGCAGGCGGGCGGCGGGCAAGCGCGTTGACGCGCGCCAGGAGTTCGGAGAACGCGAACGGCTTGACGAGGTAGTCGTCGGCTCCTGCTTCCAGACCCTCCACCCGATCGTCGATGCCAGCGATCGCGCTCAGGAAAAGCGTCGGCGTCTTGACGCCGGCGGCGCGCATCGAGCGCACGATCGACAGACCGTCGAGACCCGGCAGCATCCGGTCGACGACATAAACATCATAGGTCTCGCGGATGGCATGGAAAAGTCCGTCCTGCCCGTCCGGCAATACATCGCATACATGACCCGCTTCGCGCAGGCCACGCGCGATGAAATCTGCCGTTTTGATATCGTCCTCTATGAGCAGTATACGCATAAGACAATCCGTTCCCCATGCCGGCAGTGAAATGACATCGCTTTGAAGCGATCCCGTCCGTCGCGACGCAATCTTATGCCTGCGAGGATACTGCAAACTCATTTCATCAACCTGAAGTATAGCAGAATTCCTGCCCGAAACAGAAAGCGTGTCGCCTCAAACCAGGCACGATATGGATAGATGCCGAGGCGACGCCACCATGGCAGCCGATATTGCCGGCGTCCCTGCTGGATCTGTGTTGGGAAATTGGTCATCTGGTCGACCGGAACCGGGGTGACGAAAACCGACCGCAATCCGGCGAGATGTTCAAGATCGTAGGCGAGATCGTAAGGCAGCCTCATCGGCACCAGTTTCTCGACCATCCATCTGGCTGCACGCCTGTTGATGATGTAGGCGCCGGACCCTTTCTCCCGTGTCAACGCGACGGCAAGCGACCTCTTCTGCGTAATGTCCAGAAAGGGATATTTTTGACCGGTGTTGACTGTCGAGAGACGCAGGATGTCCCATGTCGCCGCCGCGTTCAGCGAGGCACGCAGCAGATCGCCGAAATCCTCCGGAAAGGTCAGGTCGTCCTCAAGAATGAGGGCATGTGGCTCGCCCGAGGCGAGGAAACGTCTCGCGCACTCGATATGGCTGAGATAGCAGCCCACTTCGGATGGATTTGCCTGCCTTCCATGGCATCTGCGGTATGCCGCCGCGTCAAATTCTGGAATCGGGAAAGCGATATTCCGGCCGTCTACCGCCGAAACCCGCTCGAACAGCAGCCCCGCGCGGGACAATTCCCCACTCATGAAGGCGAGACGATCCTCGGCGCGGTCGAGATTGATGAGATAGGTCTTCAGTCGAAGGCTGACCGGATCCGACCAATGCATATCGGGAGGATTTTCGACGGAAAGGCTTTCGAGATTGGCGGATCTGTTCAGACGAAGGCTGCCAGCGTTCATGATATTCTTTCCGAAGCCGCTCTATTTCCTTTTGCACGAAGCCCTGCCGTCTCCTCGTCTCGGGGGAGAGACATGAAGGCGGACGGCAAGGCTTGGTGTTTGTATCGAGGGAACATCGCCGGTCTTTTTCCGAAACCATACGGTTTCGTAAGCCGCGCTTGTCCGATTGCCGGGCCGCCTTTGGAGGGCAGCGCAGTATGGCCGGCGCCCCGTCAGATTTTACCGGAAGCCTCGAGGTTCACTTCGACAGGTTTCTGGGCAAGCGTCATGTAAATCACCAGGCAGATGATCACAGCAAGGAAGAGCGCACTGGTGACGATCGTGCCGAAACCCAAGCCACCATATTCGAGCGGCTGCGACAGCAGATCGCCGAACGAGGCGCCGAGAGGCCGCGTCAGGATATAGGCCAGCCAGAAGGCCAGGATGGCGTTCAGTCTGAAGACATAATAGGCGATCGTGATCACCGCGATGATGCCTCCGAAGAGGAGGCCTGTGCTGAGATAGCCAAGGGCGAAGACTTCCGCCACCAGGTCGCCCACGGCGGTTCCGAGTGCGAAGGTGAAGAGGATGGCCAGCCAGTAGAAGGCTTCCCTGCGTGTCGTGAAGATGGAGTGGATCGACAGTGTCTTCTCGGCCGCGTACCAGACCGCGAATGTCACGGCGAGCGCGATGGTGAAGCCGATGGCCGTTGTCTGGAGCGCGACGCCAAAATTATCGACGAGATTGTCGGTCACCAACGTGCCGACGATGCTGATTAGAACCACGGCGGCCCAATAATAGGGTGGGATATAGCGTTTTTGCGCGAACTGAAACACCAGGGCAACGATCAGCACCGCCGTCATCAGCAAGGATGTGGCGGTCAGGCCAAGACCGAGATTGACCGCAAGATAGTCCGCGGCCGTCTCACCCATGGTCACGGCCATCAGCTTGATCAGCCAGAATTCGACAGTGACCTCAGGAACCCGGTTCTGTTGAACCGGGTCCGTTTGAATATGAGTCATAGGATCTCTCCAGTTCGCTGGGGCCTATTTGCCCATGATCTTCATCGCGTCGGCCAGAAACTTGTCCGAGCGGACGTCGTCATCGGCATTGCAGCGCTCGATGGCCTTGGCTTCGAGGTCGTTGACCTTGGCCATGTCGGCGTCACTGAGCTTGGCTGTTGCCTTGGCGGCACGCATGGTCTTCAGCGTATCCTCGCAAGGGGCGGCCGCTGCGGCATGGGCCTGGGGGACGATGGATCCAAGGCTTGCGATGGCGGTAATAAACGTGGCGGCGATAAGCTTTTTCATCGGAGAGTCCTTCGTGTTTTCGCAGACAATCGTCGAGACCGGCAGCCCAATCGATCGGCCGGCAATATCGTTCTTGCCGGTGGAGCAGTGATCTAGCGCAGCGCTCCTACAACGGCCTTGCCGCCAGGATACGATTTCGTAAGGTTCGAGATGCCGAAGATCGTGCCGATGCGAGCGAGGCTCGCTATGGTTCCTTCACAGCAAGATTTTCGATCCAACCAATGCAGGATTACGGTGAAAAGCAGACCGTTGCCCGTCATCGACGGCTGTACGGCACGCGTCCGGTCTTACGGGGTTACACATCCGTATGATCCAGGCAATCTGGCAGAGAATTAGCCCGTTTAGCTTGGGCTGATCACCTCGGCATGCCCATCAAGATCAAGCGCGCGAGGTGCCGGCTTTGCCGTTGATACCGGTGAGGTCCTTGTTGAAACAATCAACTCGAACTGGATCAAGAAGATGAAGAGATCAGTCATCATCGCTGCGGTCATCCTTGTGGTCGCATCATCGACGGGAGCCCTCGCTCAGGGCGTTACCGGCACGATCAAGAGTGTCGACAGAAAAGCCGACACGATCACACTGATGAGCGGGGAAGTGCTCAGACTGCCGGAGCAGATCGAAGTGGAACGCTTTAAGGCTGGCGAGAAGGTCAAGGTCCACTACTTCACCTCGAAAACCGGCAGAGCGACGGTATCAAGCATCCGTACCCTCATGTAGGACAACCCACCTTGATCAGCATGGTCCCTTGAACCGCAACCGGCTGAGGGCGCTTTGCCGATCCCGGATGATCGTCTCTGTCTTGACGCCCGGCATCTTCCGTAAGTCGTGCTGTCAGTTGTGCTCACCCTCACGGAGATAAGCCTTTAGTTACTTTAGTATAATATAATTCAACATGTAATTCAGGTGCATGTCAGCAAAGAACGGCATGGATCACCCAGGTCTGCGAGTTGGGGTTAGACGTGCGAATACTATTGGTCGAGGACGATGCGATCTTGGGGAATGCCTTGCGCGATCATATCGCCGCCGAAGGCTGGGACATCGACTGGGTGGTCGATCTTCACGCGGCAATGCATGCCGTGGACACGACCTCCTATTCGTTGACCCTTCTCGATCCTGGCTTGCCTGACGGCTGCGGGCTGTAGTTGCCTCAAGCCTTTGAAGTCGTCGGATTTGACCGTGGCAGACGCTGTTGAGTTTCACGAGGTTTTGACCCCAATTGCTACTTCGCGCTAACCCGTTCAGACAGATCTAACACATTGAAAAGCTCGACAGTTCGACTAGACAGCCGGGTCATCACGAAACCCAAAACTGGGTTGAACCATCACGCAAATCAACACTTAGACCCTCACCTGGCTCTAAAGCGATGAAAAGCACTCGGATGTGGGACGGCGAGAAGCATGGACAAATCCGCCATGGGCTGCCTCTGGTTGATACAGGCCATGTTAGTAAGCGGGAAGCCAGCACTATACCCTCGAGGTAATAACCGGGACAAACATCCAGGTGAGACTCCCAAGCGTATGATTTTCTCGCTCAATGGGTCACGGCGTCACAGCCTTTTGATTCGGACAAGAAGTGATTACTCCCTGAGCTTTGCGTGTTGCTGGTCAGTGTCTTTGGCGAAGTGGAACGGCCTTGTGCTGATATCGAAACCACTCGGGCGTGACGTAGGTTCGCGCAACTATTGCATGCAATTTATATGGCCGCGTCATGGGGGTGTTCTCGTCAAGAAGAAATGCCCGCGTCGGCATTCCAAAGCCAGTCTGAGCTTCTGTC
>NZ_QSNT01000013.1:6678-58781 GCF_009498525.1 Rhizobium sp. ICMP 5592
GAATGCCCGCGCCCCGAATGTTGCGATACAGCGAATAGAAGCGCAGACCGGTCGCAAGCGCACCGGCGTCTTCGGCATTGCTTGGAGCAAAGGTTACCGAAAGCCAACCACCGGCATTGGCATCTGCCGGCAATACCGCCTGACCTATGCTACCAGCGAGAAGAGCGGCGATAAGGGTTTTGAATATGGTGCGGGTCATCCTGGTCTCCATTTCTCCGGCCTCCTCAGCCTATGGCCAACCTTCGCATTCTGCAGCTGAACCTTGGTGGAATTCATCATTCAGCTATCGTTCAGTCATTTTCGCCGGCTTGGCAGCACAGAAAGGAGCGCCGGAAACCGACGCCCCTTTTTTCCAAACTGGCGGATGCGCTCAGTTCGCGCCGCCCACGCGTTGGGTGCAACTGATGCTCTTGCCGCCGACCGTAACATCGAGCGTCGCGTCGTAGACAGCGCCCTTGGCACCAAGCGTGACGGCGCCGAGCGTGGCGGGCCGACCGGACGTAGCGTTGAAGGCGCCACTCTGCTCGATATTGGTGCCGCCAGCCCCTCCGACGCTTTCAACACGGAAGGAATAGGTGCCGCTTGCGTTTTTATCCGCATGGACAAGCGCTTCCAGGGCCACCATGCCACTTTCAGGCGTTGCCCGGATTTCGCAACGCACCGGCTCGACGGACTGGCCGGCGGTGGCCATGGCAGCGAGCGCGCCCGCAGGAACCAGAAGCAAAGCGAGCGCCGCCATGACGCGGCGAGGATGATTAACGATGCTGTGCATGGTTCGCCTCCCTGGCGTATGTTAGCCGTGGCCGCAAAGCTTTTTCGCTGCCACGCCGCCGATGGCTTTTGATCACGGGCAGGCCTGGACGAAAGCGGCGATGTTGCCGCTGCCGCCCTGGCTGACATTGGCATCGCAGCCATGGCCTATCTGCACGCCGGCAGCGATGTTGCCGTTGCCGTCCTGGGTCAGGATGGTGGTGTGATTGGAGCCGAACTGACCAATGCCGGCGATGTTGTGATTGCCACTCTGATAGGTGGCACCATAATTACCGGCGCCTTCCTGGCCGACGGCGGAAAGGTTGTGACGACCGTATTGCTGGCCGGTCATCTTGTTGAAGCGGCCGTCCTGATAGACCCGGATACGATTTCTGAAACCGTTCTGAGCACCGCCGGCCGAGTTCGACCAGCCATATTGCTCAATGTTCACGTCGTTGGCCATGGCCGGGGCGACAGCGGTGATGCCGACAAGAGCAGCGAGAGCGACTGCAATGAGAGAATTACGGATCATGAGTACGTCTCCTTTAGCGGATGGAACCGCGATTGAACGGCTTCCTTTTACGAAATGCTGTTCGAACCAATGCTGAAGATGCCATTCAGTTGACGTTCACGGGGCCCTACGCAACTCGAGTCCTTTTGACCCATCTCCTGCTTACAGCGAACCATGGCCGGTATGCATAAAGCAAAGTGCTGTCAGGGTTCTCGACGGTTTTGATGGATCATCGCGAAGTGAAAAGGACGCGGAGCTCAACACTCTGTCCATTGACGGACCTCCACGCATGGGTACATCTTTTTAGCTTCACATTCAGATCATCGACCGCGGCGGGAAACCTCACTGGCAAGCGGCGTCACGATCAGCGTTCCAGCTTCATGCCGGACCTCGAGTTTTCGTTGCGGGCGCGATGAACGGAGCGCTTGAGGTTGAGGTCCAGGAGCTGGTGCATTTTGGCAAGCCAGATCGCACCGTCCCCCTGTACGCCGAGGCCGAGTTGATCCGCTTCCTCTGACCAGGCTGTCGGCGGAGCGAAGCCGTTCACGCAGTGCCGAGATGCGTGAACGGAACTCGATTAGGAGGGACGAGCCGCCCTTCCGCTTGGAGCAGTTTCAGCGTTTTGATAACGGAAAGCGGCGGGTCATGCAGGCGTGCCGATTGGATGTATCCATAGCAATTCCAAGTATACGACATCTCCGCTGTTGGAAAAGTTCTTTGACCTGAGATCGCATATTGCAATGCCGGATCAGAAGCCGCTCACACTGAGTACTTGGAAATAATGCGTGCCGCGTTACATGAAGGGATTGAGCGAGGCTGAGGAGTTTGTTCCTGTTCGTTGAACAATGCCTTTGGTTGGTCAGAGCAGCCTTTATGCCACCTTGTCGCCGATGCATTGCCGAGTTGAACAGCCAGGTTTAAGCGGATCGTAAAGGTCTCATCCAAACGCGACGCTGTGCGAGCTGCAATAACTTCACTCCGAATTTCAGCGCGAAGCTGCACAGACCCGATCGAAGCATGCGCTTAGCATCGGCGAGAAAAAGCTAAGTTAGCACTATGTCCGCTATCGGGTACCAGCGAGAAACACTCGGACGGCCGGAATGAGGACGCATAGCCGCTCGATCGGACTGCTAAAACTGGACATATTTTTCCCAATAGGCGCGGCCCCGCTGGGTGCGGGCCCTCGGTCAATCCCTGTATGCTCCGCTAGTTCCAGCGCATCCTCGATATCCACCAAGGTAGCTGACCGTGTTCTCGATTTTAGTATGCCTAAGCAGGATCTGGAGTGCGCGAGGAAAATGGCGATCGCGCAGGCATTGGTTTTCAAAAATCAATTTATCGTTGAAAGCTCACTGGATATTCGTAGAGGATTTAATACTATAGCGCTGGCTGCATTCCATAATTTGCATCGGCTTGACAATAGAGGGCGGGATGATGCGCGGTGCCGGTCAACGCGATGCGGGAGCACGCGCCCGCTTAGCATTGCCACAGTGATACTGGCGGAGAAGACGGCGGTCTTGGCAAACACGACGATCAAGCCAACAACGATCACCCGGATGGGCTACGAGTATCAGGACCTTGTAGGCATCGAGGCGCTAATTCGCTTCTATCGGGACCCCATGTCTTACAGTTGGGTTGAACTTGAGGCTGACAAGACAGACAGCTCGCTAGATGACGTTGTCGTGGCTCGCAGCGATGGGTCGCTGGAGTACTACCAAGTCAAGTTTACCGTGGACCAGACGGACTACCAGCTAACTTGGGATTGGTTGCTCCAGAAGAAGCCTAGGGGAACCTCGCTTCTCTGCAAGTGGGCCAAGTCCCTGAAGAATGTGGCGAGGCAAGGTCCCATCCATTCCGCGAGTCTCAGAACCAATCGTATCCCTGATGCCGAAATTGTCGCGTGCCTTAAAGGCACGCTGCTGTCGCTCGACCTCGTTGCCGAGGACACGAGGCAAGAGCTTGAGAAAGAGTGCGGCGGTCGAGAGGCGGCACTGGCGTTCTTCGGGACGTTTGAGTTTGTCCACAGCGCGCGGAATCTCGACGCATATGAAAGCCACCTTCGTGACCAGCTCGTACCAACTGACATGGAGGCGAGCGGTTGGCTCTATTTTCGCGAACGTGTGAGGCGATGGACAACGCGGCATAACGAGCCAAAGCCGGCCGGCCGAATTCTTCACGAGCATCTCACCCAAGTCATTACGCGGGGACGTCTCGAGTCCATCCGACAGGACTTCCGCGTCCCCATAGGCTATTCCGTTCCGTCGACCACCTTCCACAGTGAATTTTCGCAGCGGATCAACGATCCGAAAACGCCAATCTCAATTGTGTGGGGTACGCCGGGTCGTGGCAAAAGCACCTACCTGAGCTACCTAACAGACGTGCTTCGGAAATCGGGGGGGCCGGTCATCCGGCACCACTACTTCCTAGCAGATGACCATCCCACAGCGGATCGAATGTCCTTCGTGGCTATAGCAGGTTCCCTCATCAACCAGCTTTTCGTTCTCTATCCAGAGGCAACCAGAGGAATCGGCGATGAGTATGATAAGCTTCAACAGATCGTTTCGCGGGCTGCTGAACATTTCAAGGCCAAGTCGAAGCGGCTGTACATCGTTATGGACGGGTTGGACCATGTCTGGCGCGATACCGCCAAAACCGACCAGCTGAACCACATCTTCAACGCGCTCTTACCGCTTCCGGACAACGTGAGCTTGATGGTGGGGACCCAGCGCGTACCCGACAATCAGCTTCCCATCCGGCTGACGCGTAAGGCCAGGCCATCGGACTGGATCGAGATCCCAGCGATGGACGAGATCGCTGTCCACACTTGGGTAAGAGCTCAGGATGCCGCAGGCAGAATCATCCTCAATGACCGCCAACGAGCAGACAAGCGCGATGAGCAGATTTCCGAAATCGCCTCCAGTTTCTATTCGATCTCGCGCGGCCATCCGCTGCACTTGATCTATGCGTTTGAGAGCGTCACTCGAAACGGTTCACCCATTTCGCATGATGATGTCGACCGGATACCTTCGTGTCTGGGGGGTCATACGATTGCAATCGACTTTCAAAGGTTTTCAAGCGATATTCCGCTTCTCGGTGTCAGATATTGCGTAATTCCGCATGTGTTGCTATGTTAACTCATAGCGGTATTCCGCTCATTGAAAGCAAAAGAGGCGAAATTCCGCATGAGCTCGTCAGTTTACAACATGCTCGGAGAGCAACTGCTTGTTGCACGAAAGCAGCGAGGGCTCAGCCAGCCCGAACTCGCCAAGCGGCTTGGTCGCGACCGGGCGCGGATATCGGAGTTGGAGCGTGACCTCACGAACAACCGCTTAGGACGAGATCGACTGACGTTGTTTGCCGAAATCTGTGATGCACTCGACCTCTTGCCGGTCTTGGTGCCCAAATCGCGATTGGCTGCTGTGCGACATCTCATTAATGAGAGCAACGATCATCACCACACGACGCAGGCCCCCAATGCATTTGACGAGCTTTTCGTCGACCTCGATGAAGACGAGGCACCCTGATGGCAAAGATATCAGCCATACTCGGTGTCCACATTCTTGATCGGACGCGTGGCACGGTGAGAGCTGGGACGTTGACCCGTGATGCCGACGGTGGTGTCGCATTCATCGTTGCCGAGCCTTACCTTCGCGACGCGAACCGCCCTATCCTGAGTCTTGGATGGTATGACCCCGAGGATGACGCAAGCACGCGCGATCGCTTGGCCAGACGAGGTGACAAGATCGGTTTGCATGGTACGCTGCCGCCATGGTTCTCAGGGCTGCTCCCGGAGGGAGCTTTGCGAGATCTCGTTCTGACCGAGATGGGGCCAGGTAACCACGACGAATTCGATGTCCTGACCCGGCTTGGCGCGGACCTGCCGGGCGCTGTCCTCGTGGTCCCTGAAACCGATGTACCATCGTCGGCAGGGCCGATTACCCTGGAGAACGTGCAGGGGTTCAAGGCACCACTTCCCGCGGGAACCGTGAAGTTTTCCCTGGCCGGTATCCAGCTGAAGTTTACGGCAAATCCTGACGGAGAGCGGCTAACGATCCCCGGTCATGGGGATACCGGTCGCTGCATCATAAAGGTTGGAAGTGAGCGTTTTCCAGGCCTTCCAGAGGCCGAATTCGGCGCCATGCAATTGGCAAGCGCAATCGGAGTCAGGACTGCGGTGTGCCGTCTGGCACCTCGCAACGCAGTGAAAGGAGTGCCCGAAGAGCTATTGGCGCATGGACAGAATGTCTTGGTGGTCGACCGCTTCGACCGGGCGGGAAAGGGCTCTCGCATTCATATGGAAGATGCAGGTCAGATCCTCGGAGCGATAGGTGATCGGAAATACACGATGGCCACGACAGAGACCATCATTAACGTGGTTCGACGCTTCAGCACCGACCATCGTGACGACATCATGGAGGCGGTACGCCGCGTTGTCGCCGACGTCTTGATCGGTAACGGCGACAGCCACCTGAAGAATTGGTCTTTCCTATTCCCGCGGCCGGGTGAAATACGGCTGTCTCCAGCCTACGACATCGTACCGACAGTTCTCTATATGCCGGCGGACACCATGGCGCTCCGGTTTGTGAAAACGCACAGTTTCGAGCATGTGAACCTTCATCGCTTCGAAAGGGTTGCAAGCTTCCTAAGGCTTGATCCCAAACCTATTCTTCGCGAAGTAATCAGCACTATTGAGCAGGCGCTGGAAGTCTGGCCGGCTCTGGCGCCTGAACTGCTTGGGGAGGAAAGGGGAAATCGCATTCTGTCGCGATTACAAACTCTCAGTTTGGTTCGTGAAGTGTCGTGACCCTGCGTAATATCGCATGCCATCTCGTTGACTGGACCCTTGCGTCCGAAAATGTGATGAAGGCGACGCCAATCGGCGGCGCGCGGTTGCGATTGGTATCCAGCGCAAATCGATCGATTTGTGGATAAAATCTATATTTTTCAATTATTTATTGAATCGTACGTAATAACAATTATGGAATTACGTGCCGTTGTTCCTTGTATCGGTGCGCAACATCGAATCCGAATAGCCTCTAGTTTCCGCTCGATGCGAAATCGAATAACATCTCTCCTTTAAGACAGATGATCAAAGAGAGCATTGGGGATGTCTATGCAGCCGATCTACTACGGGCTCACGAGGGCGGTTGCCGTAAGCATTCTGATTATTTTCTTCGCTGTATTCTTTGTTTCCTGCTCGGCGGTCGGCGGAACCGGCGGTCAATCTGGTCCTATAACCGCGAGCAAGTCGACAGATTCCGCCAATGCCAAAGAAAAAGCGGCCGAGCGTCGGCGATGGTCCGAGAGGGTCGAACGCGATAATCAGCTAGATCCAAGCGGGTCGGCACCGGGTTCCTATGGCTCTTTCGGTCCTCGTTTCACTTGGTGAGCAATAGATGTTCAAACTACTCTCTTAATGTCCGAACCGATTGAACGGATTTCGTTCAACAATGACTGGATACCCGTGCCGTGGCGGACAGATTTCGAGCAGCATGGGCGAAGGACGTAACGGAAGGCCTCACGAGGTGGTGAATATCACCATCACGCCGCGCTGCCGAAAGTAGGCCTGCATGGCGCTGGTGCACGGATCAAATTTCAACGGTTTCCGCCTATGTGGCTTTGATCGGAAACTGCTTGATTGATCATCGATGCCACACAAACATAACGCCGCTCGCCGCCATCACATCGGCAAGATGAAGTTCAAGGTGACGAACTGGGTGGAGTATGACGCGGGTCTGCGCCAACGTGGCAGTTGACCCTTTGGATAAGGCCGGAGGCTGTTGAACGTTGGGCAGCACCACGACGCAAGACAAGAGGAGGCCAACCGCGTTATTCCGATCTGGCGATTGAGACGGCGCTGACACTGGGTCTGGTGTTCGGACTTCGGCTGCGGCAGACCGAAGGATTTTTGATCTCCGTACTTGCTCTGATGGAATTGGATCTGCCCGCACCTGACCACACAACGCTTAGCCGTCGGGCGGGAACCTGGAGCCCGCCCGCCTGGCGTAGCAATCGTCAGTCTGTGCCGGATGGTCCGCTTCATGTCCTCGTCGGCAGCACCGGGCTAGAGGTCTACGGCGCCGGCCAATGGCTGGAGGGGAGACATGGCGGCAAGTCCCGTCGGCGATGGCGGAAATTGCACCTGGCGCTGGATGCCGACAGCGGCGAGATCATCGCTCACGTCATGACCGACCAGGATACCGGCGACGCCTCGCAGGTGGAGGTACTGCTCGACCAGATCGACGACCCCATCGGCCGGCTCACGGCCGATGGCGCTTATGACGGCAACCCAACTTATGACGCCGTCATCAAATATAGCGACGGTGCTGCGGTGGTCATTCCGCCACGCGCCAATGCGGTGGAACGGCCAGACATCGATCTCTCCTGTCAACGAGACCGTCATATCGCGGCTACTAACGCCGATGGGCGAATGAAATGGCAGGCCGCTACCGACTACGGCAAGCGATCTCTGATCGAGACCGCGGTCGGTCGCTATAAGTCGATGATCGGGCACCGACTGAGGGCACGCTCATTCGCCGCGCAACAGACGGAAGTCGCCATCGGCTGTACCGTCCTCAATCGCATCTGGCATGCGCGCGCCCGAAATCCGTCCGGTGCGTGACAGCTGCCGCATAGACACAGCATCAAAGACTGAAATCCGTTCAGTCATCGACCGATGCACCAACGCCCTCGCCATAGCCAATGTTTCTTGCCGCCCCTGGACAGGACGGGACAACCTCATCAGGAGGCCATTTGTCGCCAACCGACCGGCGGATCGCCTGCGAACTTCGCCGGCAAAGTACCAACCGAATTTCTCCGCCCAAAAACACACGGTCTGGTGTGAGACGATGATACCACGCGCCGAAAGCAGATCTTCGACCATCTGTTGAATTCTGTACAAAATTGGCTCTGACGCTTTCACCCATATTGGCGAAAAATCCACTCCCGGATGGGCTCGATCGTATAGGCGATGCGCCAGGTATTCCTGTGACCACTTGCGCCAGCCGCCGCCTGACCTTTGGGAATGACGGTGCCCTGACGGAAGGCGACGTAATTGATGGGGCTGCCCTCCGCATCAATCTTGTCGAAGGCGGCGTGGAACTCGTCTGCCGTCCAGGTTCCGTCCCAGATGGCGCGAACGACTTTTTCGCCTTGTTTTTCCAGCATCTCGGTGATCGCGTTCTGCCCCGGATAGGCTTTATCGTCATCCTGCGAGACCAATATCCAGAGCTTCTTCTTCGCGAGCGGCTTCACCAATGCTGGGTCCCACTGGCCGGCGACAAGGAAGGAGGCCGCGAAAAGATCCTGATACTTGATGTTCATGGCGATCGACATCATGCAGCCGCCTGACTGGCCGGTCGCATAGAGCCGCTTCTTATCGATGTTGTATTCGTCCGTCAGCGCTTTCACGAGGTCGATCGTGGTATCGAGCATGTTCGAGGTTTGGGAACCGTCGTCGGCGATGATTTCGGCATATTGTGGGGCCAGCACGAAGCAAGGGCGTGCCGCCTGATCCTCCGGGCTCGCCCAGACGACCGCGCCCAGCCCCTGGAACAGGGTGCTCCGCGTCACATCGCTGGTGGCGCCGGCGTCGTGCATGAACAGCACGAGCGGATAGGATTTGGTCGCGTCATAGGTCTTCGGGACGAACAGATTGTAGCGCAGTAGAGCGCCGGTGCTTGGATCGTTGAATTCCAGCTGACGGAAATCATCGATGATCAGGTTCTCGACGCCCGTCGTCGCCAACGGTTTGGCGCTCGCGGGAATGACATCACCGCCAGCTGCCGGGAGAGGTCCGGATTGCACGACCGTGGCCTCGGCTGTCCGATAGACCGTGTCGTAGGGTGGAATATCGCCGGCCTTTCCCGGACCGCCGGGTCCCTTGGGCGGCGTGTTTCCGCCGCCTTGCGGCTGCACCTTTTCGGCAAGCGCTGCGTTGGCATCCTCGGGCGAAAGAACGACGATGACAAACCGCCCCAGCTCCGCCCGGCCGGCCGGATTTGGCGTTATGCTTGTGAAGACACCGGTGACAGTCCTGCCCTCGACGGTGAAGCTGGCGGGCGACAGGTCCGAGCCTTTCAGCGGCGCGGTATATTCCACGGCCACCGCCGTCAGGCGGATGCCGTCTCCGAAGACGTTCGTGATCGCCGTGGCTGCTTTCGCGGATCCGGCGCCATTCTGAGCGAAGGTTGGAGCGCTAGCCGCAACCAGGACGCCGGTTGTCGCAGTCATCATCAGGAAATCGCGACGTAATATCATATCCGTTCTCTCTTTCAGTTCGAAAGCACCCTCAAGGATGCGCCATGCCTTTGACACTTCGTCGCTCAGTTCATCATCCTAGCAGCTGAGGCCGAAAGGCAAACAAGGCTGCTCTCGTCGAGCAGGGACAAGCGGAAACCGTTTGGCAGCAATTCGCGCAAGTTATCACAGCCTCCGGGGTACAATCCCGATATATCTTGATTTCCGATATATCGAGATATATATCGAAAATCATGAGAAGCAAGCACCCACATGCACCCGACGGCCATCACCACCACGGCAAGCACGACCGGGGCAAGGAGGGCAAGCGGTTATTCGACTATGGTGAACTGCGTCTTCTGCTGCTCGCCATGATCGTCGAGAAACCCTCACATGGCTACGACCTCATGAAGGCAATTGAGGAGCGCATGGGTGGAAGCTATTCGCCCAGCCCAGGCGTCATCTACCCGACTTTGTCCTGGCTCGAGGATATGGGTTACGCCGCGATCGACACCGAACAACCAGGCCGGAAGCGTTACCGCATCACGGCGGAAGGTGAAGCATTTCTCGTTGCGAACCGCAGCGCCGCGGACGAGCTCCTCACCCGAACGAGTTCCACCAGGAGTGGGGGTGCCGATCCTGTTCCCGCATCCGTCATTCGCGCCATGGAAAACCTGAAGCTAGCGCTACGCCTTCGGTTGCGTGGTCCGCTCGACGAGCCGTCCACCGAGGCGATCGCGACCGCGCTGGATGCCGCGGCGCAAGCGATCGAACGAAGCTAACCGACGATAGAATAGCGAGAGCAGCAAATGAAAAAGGTAATTCTTGCCGCCTTGGCGTCCGCAATCGCTCTGCCGGTTGTGGCCGTGGTTTCGGGATATGTCAGCCCGCGGGCAATCGCCGCCGACCAGGCTTCGCCCGATGCTCAGACAAAGGCGATCGTGGGCGCTGCCAGCGCCTTCCTTGAGACTCTCGGCACCGATCAGCACGATAAGGTCTCCTTTCCCTTTTCCGTCGAAAAAACGGCGACGGCGGCAATGTTTAAAGGCGGCAAGGACGGCCGCATGACGTTCGTTGGGGAGCAATACGGCAAAGCCGTCTGGTCGAACTATCCCGTCAGCGATGTGATCCGTCCCGGCATTACCCTTGGCAGCCTGACTGAGACGCAGCGCGACGCGGCCATGCGCCTGCTGACGGCCTTGCTCAGTCCGCAGGGCTACCAGAAGGTCCTGGACATCATGGGTTCCGACCAGGCGCTGTCGGAGGGGGGAACACTATTCTCGTCAGGGACGAAATTCTACACCATCGGGATTTTCGGAACACCGAGTGTAAGCGAGCCATGGATGGTCCAGTTCGGCGGACATCATCTCGGGCTGAATGTTGTCATCGCAAAGGCACGAGGCGTGATGACGCCAACGCTGACAGGCGCTCAACCCGCCGTCTACACGAGCAACGGCAAGACCATACGGGTGCTCGCGCAGGAAAACGACAAGGCTTTCGCATTGCTTGACACCCTCGATGAAGCCCAGCGAAAGCAAGCCATCCTCAACTACCAAGTCTCGGACCTTGTGCTTGGGCCGGGTCATGAAGGAGAGACAATCGTTCCCGAAGGGCTGAAGGCATCGGAGATGAATGCCGATCAGAAAGCTCTCCTTCTGGATCTCATATCCCAATGGGCAGGCATCATAAATCCTGCCTACGCCAAGGCGCGTATGGATGAAATCAGCGCCGGGCTCGATGACACCTACTTCGCGTGGAGCGGGCCGACGACGCACGAACCTGGAAAGAACGGGTCTTCCTATTATCGAATCCAGGGCCCGAAAGTGATTATCGAATTCTCGCCGCAGAGTGTCGGCGGCGACCTCACCATGCATGTCCATACGATCTATCGTGATCCATCGAATGACTATGGGCGCGAGCTTACCGCAGAATGAGCTTTCGCTTTTTCGTCGCCTTCGTATTTGCTCTTATGTCGCTGACGGTGTCTGTCTCAGCTCATCGGCTGGATGAATATCTACAGGCCACGACGATTGGACTGGCCAGGGATCATGTCGCGCTGCAACTGCGGTTGACGCCCGGAGTGGACGTCGCCTCGAAAGTGCTGGCTGAGATCGACACCAACAGAGATGGTGTCATTTCGCAGGACGAGCAACAGGCATATGCCGATCGTGTTCGCCAGGACCTGTCGCTGGCGGTCGATGGCAACAAGATCGGGCTGCGGCTGGTTTCAGCGGCCTTTCCGTCGGCGAACCAGATGACGAAGGCCCTGGGCGAAATGCTCTTGCTGTTCCGCGCCGATTGCGTCCTCAGCGGCGCTGAACACAGCCTCGCATATGAGAATCGCCATGATCGGCCGCTTACCGTCTACCTCGTCAACACGCTGATGCCGGATACGGCGGATATCCAAATCACCGGGCAAACTCGAAGTTTCGACCAGTCGTCCTATAGGCTGGATTTCAACGCAGGCTCGACCCCAAACACGAAGCAGGGTCTCGAACGTGGCGATGCGCGCTCGATCGTCGTCACCTACTTCCTGCACGGCGTGCACCACATCCTCACGGGCTTTGATCACCTGCTGTTCATCAGCGCTCTGGTTCTGGCGGCAACCACACTCTGGGATCTGGTCAAGGTCGTGTCGGCGTTCACGGTGGCGCATTCCATCACCTTGGCGCTTGCGGCGCTCGGCCTGGTTCATATCCCAGAGGCGGTGGTCGAACCGGTGATAGCGGCAAGTATCGTGTTCGTAGCGATACAGAACATCTTCTCACCGGGACATGCTCGTGGTGGCAGCCGGTTGATCGTCGCCTTCATCTTCGGTCTGTTTCACGGCCTGGGCTTTGCCGGAGGGCTGCTTGAGATCATGTATCAAATGCAGGCGCAGACCGTTATCCTGGCGATCTTCGGGTTCAGTCTCGGCGTCGAGGCCGCAAATCAGCTCGTGCTCTTGCCGCTATTTGCGGCCCTGAAGTTTGTGCCCGGCGTTCGATCAGATTCCACGAAAGCGCCACGCATCTCGGGGACTATACGTCAGGTAGGATCAGTGGCGACTTCACTGGCGGGCACTTACTATCTCGCCCTCGCTCTTGCAGGCGTGGCGTAACAGCCGGATGGAATTCCGCCCGCTCGAAACCCGCTCAACCTCGGTTATAATATGATTATCGAATTAGAGAGCGTGGTACCGATCGTGACCACGAGTTCATCTGTTAGCGCCGATCCACACTGATCAGCACTCTAGCTTATTGTTTCTACACAATTCCGGACGGAAAACCGCTACGCACTTTTCCTGGAATTGCGCTAGACGCACTTCTTCTTCTGTCGATAGACGTCCACGATCACAGCGGTCACGATGATGACGCCCTTGATGATTTCCTGGTGGTACGCATCCACCCTCAGGGACGTGAACCCGGAGGTCATCACGCCCAGGATAATCGTGCCGGTAATGCGTCCTACCCCACCGGTCAGGGAGGTACCGCCGATGACGGTGGCGGCGATGGCGTCGTGTTCGTACATGACGCCCATTCCGGCCTGAGCGGTTTCCGCCCTGGCAGCGGTCACCACACCGGCAAGGCCTGCCAGCAATCCGGTGATTGCATAGACCTTCAACAAGTGAGTCTCGATATTGATGCCGGATACCCGCGCTGCCTGGGCATTCGCTCCAATCGCGTAGGTGAATTTTCCGTATCGGGTGTATCTCAGAGCAATGTGGAAGGTCACAGCGACCGCGAGGAATACGAATACCGGGGTCATCCCACTTCCGATGAAGTTGAACTGGTCCGTCAGCCCCGAAACCGGTTGCCCCTTGGTATACCATTTGGACACGCCACGAGCGGACACCATCATGCCAAGGGTCGCGATGAAAGGCGGAATTCGCATGTATGCGATGAGTGCGCCGTTCAACAATCCGGCAAGCAGCCCGACACCGATCGGGATGATTGCCGGCAAGTCGGTCAGGGAGGGGTAGAGCACCCTCCCCCAGGTGGGGATTGAGCGTAGCCAACGGCAATCATCGCCGTCATGCCGACGACCGAGCCGGACGAGAGATCGATACCGCCGGTGATGATGACCTGCGTGACGCCAACCGAGATTATGCCGATCACCGATACCTGGAGTATCATGATCGTCAGGCGCTGTGGGTTCATCAGGAAACTTTGGTGCGCGACCGTCCAGCCAAGAACCTCGAAAATCAGCGCGATCCCACTTGCGCGCATAGCCTGTAGCATCGGAATTGCGCCGTCGTAGCCGACAATCCCATGCTGCATGTCGATCGTGATCGAATCATAGCCCTGAGCTGCCATGATTTCGGCACTGAACGAATTGGCTATCGACAGCCAGCCGTTCAGCACAGCTTTCCCATCCGCCCAACTGCTCTTCACACCATTCTTGATCATTCGATTATTCCTTAGGCCATCATTTGCGAGAGCTTGACGTTGGTGTAGTCGAGGATACCTTCGGATCCGCCTTCCCGACCCATTCCGCTCGCCTTGATCCCACCGAACGGCGCCTCCGCGGCCGCCAGAGCAAAGCTGTTCACGCCAACCATCCCGGCTTCAAGGCGGGCAGCAGCCTCCCGTGCGCGTTTTGCATCCTGGGTGAAGACATAGGCCGACAGGCCCATTTCGGACGCATTTGCCCACTCGAAAACCTCATCGACATGCGCAAACGAGGTGATGGCAGCGATCGGTCCGAAATTTTCGTCGGCAAGTGCTTTGGCATCGTCCGGCAGACCGGTGATCACGGTCGGCTCAAAGAAAAAGCCGGCGTTCAGTTCCGCCGGGCGTTTGCCGCCCGCCAGAATCTTGCCGCCCCGATCCCGAGGGTCAGCCACGACGTCCTCGATCGCGCTCATTCGACGCCGATTGATCAACGGACCCATCTGAGTGCTTTCATACAGCCCATGCCCAAGTTTGATTTTCTGCGCGCGAGCCGCAAAGCCCTGCGAGAAGGAATCATACAGGGACTCGCGAATGTAAAAGCGGTCAGGCGTCACGCACTTCATCGACTCAAAACCAAGTGTCGGCTCGATCTGCCTTGGTTCTCGCCGAGTGACACTATCCATGCCTTTAGCTGACAACAGTGCGGAAACTCAGATATTTGAGGCGGTATAGATATCGAAAGGCAAGATATGCTGGGATATCTGAGGCACCCGGTCGGCACCCAATGCTTCCGCCATCGCGCGCACCAGCGTCTCTGCCAACAGCCGCTGTGGATGCGACAGGACGACTTTGATCAGTCCCTCCGCCAGACCAGTGCGCGTCTCGTTTGTCAGTTCATGTGCGACGACCACCAGACGCTTTGCCGCCTGCCCTCCATCCTCGCGAAGGGCGCGCATCACCCCGGTTATGCCGCCCCCTGCCACGTAGAGCCCCACCCAATCTGCCTCGGAGCGCAGAAGCCTCTGTGTGAATTCGTAGGCCAACAGCGGTTCTTCCAGCGTCCCGAGTGTTTCCATCATTTGGAAATCGGAGGCGCTCTCACGAAAGTAAGATCGAAAGCCCATCTCGCACAGCTCCTGCGCCAGATAGCGGTGGCTTCCGACGAATACGGCTACTTTGCCGGGCCTCGGGTTCACATTGTCTATGAACCAGGCTGCGGTCCGCCCTTTCTTGACGCAATCATTGCCAACATAGCCGGCTCGCCCGGGGCCGGTGAGGTCCGAGATCATCGTGAACACGGGAATGCCCTCCGCCTCCAGCCCATCGACGACGTGGTTCACTTGCGGATGATCGGAAGTGATCATGCCGATGGCATCCACCTCACGGCTCAGCATCAGGATAGCCTCTGCGGCTTTGTCCGGGCTCAGGTCGTCCATGAAGCGGACGACCGCCCTTCCATGCGCGTCCGGATAGACCTCGACCGCCTTCGTCAAAACGTCGGCCCACATTTGATAGAGCTTGCGATGGGATTGCTTCAACAGAAAGCCAAGCTTGATGACGGGCTTGTCGCTCTCCATTCGTCGCCGAATGGCCGTCACGCCGTGAAATCCGATCTTCTCAGCCGCCAGCAGCACCCGTTCCGCCGTTTGCGGACGGACCGGATCGCGGCCATTCAGCACGCGATCGACCGTCGAGACACCTACATTTGCCGCTTTTGCTAAGTCGGCGATCGTCGGTCGGCTCATTGGAATTCTCCCATCTAATGAAAGCTATTATGGGATAATTTGGGAGAAAATTCCATCGGCAAATTGACAGAAAATGGGGAAATGTGGTGGTTAAGCCGCCAGTGGAGGAGGCGTTCGGTTCGTTCCGGGCGCACGAAATATCCTTTCGGAAGGATCGGCACATGCCAACGACGAGAGATTCGGCGAACCTATCCGCACGCCCTTACGCGGCCCGGGGAGACGCGGCGGTGGACGGTTTCGTCCTTGAGATGCGCAACATCACGAAGGCTTTTCCCGGCGTTCTCGCCCTGGATGGAATGAACCTCAAGGTTCGCGCCGGCAAGGTCCATGTGCTCGTCGGAGAGAACGGCGCCGGCAAGTCGACGCTCATGAAGATCCTCAGCGGCACCTATTCCATCGATGGCGGTGAGATCATCTTCAAAGGCGAGGAACTGAGTTCGCAGAATACCGCTGCGGCGCTAGCCCGGGGCATCTCCATGATTCATCAGGAGCTGAGCCCCGTCCTCGACATGACGATCGCCGAAAACATCTTTCTCGGTCGCGAACCAACCCTGGCGAGCAAGGGGCCACTGTCGCGTTTCGTCGATTTCCAGAGGATGAACGCCGACACGCATGCGCTGCTGGATCGGCTTGGCCTCAAATACACTCCCGACACGCGAATGCGCGATCTTTCGATTGCGGCCATGCAGCTGATCGAAATCGTCAAGGCGATTTCACGCGAAGCATCGCTCGTCATCATGGACGAGCCGACCTCGGCGATCAGCGACACCGAAGTAGCCATGCTCTTCCGCCAGATCGCCGATCTGAAGGCGAACGGCGTCGCGGTGATCTACATCACCCATAAAATGGATGAAATCTTCCCGATCGCGGACGACATCACGGTCATGCGCGACGGCCAGTTCGTCGCGGCAGCCCCCGCCAGTGATTATGACACGAACAAGCTGATCTCGCAGATGGTCGGCCGAACCATATCGAACATCTTTCCGAAGGAAGACGTCCCGATCGGTGATGTCGTTCTTTCTGTCGAAGGCCTCAGCCGCCATGGCACTTTCAAAGACGTCACTTTTTCGGTTCGCGCGGGCGAGATTGTCGGCCTCGCGGGCCTGATCGGCGCGGGGCGAACGGAAGTTGCCAGGGTAATTTTCGGTCTCGATGCTTGCGATGGCGGAACGATCCGGCTGAATGGCGTAGCGCTGAAGGTCACATCCCCGGCCCAGGCCATCTCTCACGGGATCGCCATGGTGTCGGAAGACCGGAAGGCAGAAGGCCTCGTCCTTTGTCGCTCCGTCGGGGAAAACATCTCGCTCGCCAATCTCAAGAAGTTTGCGTCCGGTCTTTTCATCAGCGAGAGGCAGGAAGAAACCGCCGCCCAACGCATGATCAAGATGCTGCAGATCAAGACGCCGGACACCGCCATGATCGTCGAGAACCTGAGTGGCGGAAACCAGCAGAAGATCGTGCTGGCGAAATGGCTCCTCGGCGATCTGAAGCTGCTGATACTCGATGAACCCACGCGCGGCATCGACGTCGGATCGAAATCCGAGATCCATCGATTGATGACGGAATTCGCCCGGCAGGGACTGGCGATCATCATGATCTCGTCCGAACTGCCGGAAATTCTGGGAATGAGCGATCGCGTCGTGGTCATGAGCGAGGGCCGCGTCGCCGGCGAACTGACAAGAAGCGAGGCCGATCAGGAAAGCATCATGCGCCTCGCAACGGGAGGACATTGATGAATATGAAACCTGCGGCACCGATATCCAGCGAGGCTGCATCCAAGCCTCAATTGCAAATAGGTGGCCTGAGCGTCGCCCTGATCTACCGCAAATACGGCACGATGCTCATCTTCGTCGGCATTTGCATCCTTGCGTCGCTTCTGAGTCCAACCTTTCTGACCGAGGCCAATCTGACGAACGTGCTGAGACAGGTCGTCGTGGTCAGCCTGCTCGCCTGCGGCGTGACCTTCATCATCATCCTCGGCCATATCGACGTTTCGCTCGGGTCTGTTCTGGCGCTCGCCGGTGTCATTGCCGCAAGCGTGATGGCAATGACGGGAAGCATCACGCTCGCCGTCATCGCAGGACTGACCGTCGGCGCGATCACCGGTATCATAAACGGTTTCGTCATCACATTCTTTCGCATCCCCTCGTTCATCATGACGCTGGCGATGACGACCGTCGCCCGTGGCGCGGTCCTGCTCTACACGGGCGGCGCTCCGGTCTCTGGCCTCGGTGATTTCAAGCTCATCGGCCAGGGCTCTCTCGGACCGATACCGATCTCCGTGTTGATCCTGGCCGCCTTTATCGTCATTTCCTGGGTCCTGCTCAACAAGACGAAATTTGGCCGCTACGTCTATGCCGTCGGTGGAAACGAACGGGCGGCGCGTGCCTCCGGCATCAATCCGAGCAGCATCATCGTCAAGGCTTTCATCTTCAACGGGCTGCTGTGTGCTGTGGCTGGCATCGTCCTGATGTCACGCATCAACTCCGGCCAGCCAGCCGGCGGCGTCGGCTACGAATTCGATGCGATCACCGCAGTGGTCGTTGGCGGCACGAGCCTGATGGGCGGCACCGGGACGATCACCGGCACCGTGATCGGCGCGATGATCATCGGTGTCATCAACAATCTCCTCAATCTCCTCAATGTCAGTTCCTACTGGCAGCAGATCATCAAGGGTCTGATCATCGCAATCGCGGTCATCCTCGATGTTTGGACGAAGTCGGCCCGCGTCAAGAAGAAGGCATGAGATTACCGTCACCCGCGCGAGCAATGGAGTGATCGCGCGGAGGACCACCTGTGTGTTGGCGCGGCTAGCGCTTCAATCGATCATCAAACCACCAATGGGAGGACTACCCTATGAAACTTATTGCTAAACTCGCTCTTGCCTGCGCCGTCTCCACTGCCGCGCTTTCCGCAGGCGCTGCCATGGCTGCGGACAAATTCGTCGTGGGTTATGCGAACATGGCCGACACCGACGTTTTCGTGATGGCCCGCAAGACCGCCTTCATCAATGCAGCCAAGACCGATCCGAATATCGACATCAAGTTCACGGACGCCAACAACGACGCCAGCAAGCAGCTCGACCAGATCGACAACCTCATCGCCCAGAAGGTCAACGCCATCGTTGTCGTGCCCGTCGATTACCAGGGCATCGTCCCCGGCGTCGAGAAGGCGAATGAGGCAGGCATTCCGGTCATCGCGCTGGGCATCCAGTCGGCGGGCGGCAAGTACACGTTCGTTGGTTCCAAGAACGTCGACGCAGGCCGCATGCAGGCCGAGTTCATGAAAGCGTACCTCCCGAAGAACGCCAAGATTCTTTACTTGCAGGGCACGCCTGGCCTGTATCATTCCCAAGAGCGGTTGAAAGGCTTCCAAGAAGCGCTTGGACGTTCGGACGTGACCACGCTTGCCAACCTCTCTGGTAATTATGACCGCGCCGAAGGAATGAAGGTCACGGAGGACTGGATTCAGAGCTTCCCGCAATTCGACGCGATTATCGCCGCGAATGACCAGATGGCCCTCGGTGCCTTGCAGGCCCTTCAGAGTGCGAACCGCCTAAAAGGCGTGATGATCTCGGGCGTCGATGGCGTTCCGGACGCACTCAATGCGATCAAGGCAGGCGAGATGTCACAGACGATCTTCCAGAACGCTGCGGGGCAAGCAAAGGCCGCGTTCGAAGTGGTCGAAGGTTTGAAGAAGGGCGAGCCTGCACCGACAGAAAAGCTCGTGCCGTTCGAGTCGATCACCAAAGATAACGTCGATCAGTACATGAAGAAGTAATTCCTCCCGAGGTGCGTGTCGGGCCTTATGCCTGGCACGCGCTTGACCCATCCAGACTGGAAGCAGCCCAGGACGGCTCTCCCCATCGCCAAGGCACTCAAAATGCGACAGATCCCGGAGACAAGATTCTGTACAATCGCCGAGATCGCCAAAAGAACGGAGCTTGGCACGACCACCATTCACCGTGCCATCCAAAATGAACGCTCGGTCAGCATGGAAACGCGAAACGCCATCTATGCCGCCATAGTCGAACTCAACGAGGAAGCGATACATCGCTATCGGCAAGAGCTGTCAACCAGCCGCAATCTGTCAAACAACACTTCGCTGCGCATTCCGGGTAGCGGCGAAATGAGTGGATCTCACCCGATGTCGACAAGCAGACAGGAATATTCATGACAATAAAGATCGCTATCATAGGGGCAGGCCTGATGGGCGCCGACCACGCGCGTTTGATCGCTGAGGACGTGCCCGGAGCTACCTTGCAGGTCGTATGCGACGCATCCCTGGAACGGGCCCTGAAGGTCGCCGATGACTATGGTGCGGCGCATGCCCTGACCGATCCGCTACAGGCCATTTTGCGGGATGACGTCGATGCGGTCCTCATCGCCAGCCCCGACGAGACCCACGCACCGCTCTCTCTCGCGGCGATCGAAGCGGGCAAGCCGGTACTTTGCGAGAAGCCGCTTTCGCAAAGCTCGGAAGAATGCCTGCGGGTTATCAAGGCCGAGGTTTCAGCCGGTCGCCAGTTTATCCAGCTCGGCTTCATGCGCCGATATGACCAGTCGTATCGCGAGATGAAGTCGGCGTTGGGCCGGGGCGAGATCGGCGATGCCGTCATGATGCACAACTTCCATCGAAACGTCGAAGCGCCCTCGAACTTCACTGGACAGATGGCGATCACCAATTCGGCCCCTCACGAGTTCGATGTGGCAAGGTTCGTGCTCGACGCAGACTATACCGCGATTTCAGTCTTCCAGCCCGCCGGGATCGATGCCTCCCGCACCGGCGCACCCGTCTTCATGGTCGTCGAGAACGACAAGGGCCAGTTGGTCAATATCGAAATCAACAACAACGCAGCCTATGGCTACGACGTACGGGGCGAGCTGGTAGGCCAGAAGGGCTCCGTCTTTTTGAACACCCCGATTCACACGACCTATAATACCAATCTGACCGCCACGGAGCGCTATGCGCCCGACTGGCGCCCCAGGTTTGCGGAGGCCTATCGCATACAGAATAAGGCCTTCGTGGAATTTGCAAAGACCGGCAAGTTCCCCGCAATCGCTGCTAATTCATGGGACGGCTATTGCGCCGCAATCGTCGCAGAAGCCGGCGTTCAAGCCTTGGTGAAGCGCGAACGAATTGCAATCACGATGGTCGACCGGCCAAATCTTTACGCTCGATAAGTGGAGTTCGACATGAAACTGGGTTTTGTTTCCGACAGCCTTGGCAGCTTGAAATTCGATGCGATGCTGGACGAGGCCGTCCGCCTTGGCGTCAGCGGTGTCGAGGTCAATACCGGCGGATGGTCGACGGCGCCGCACTTCGATCTGGCCGCGATGAAATCGAGCGCCGATGCCCGGCGTGCCTTCACCCGCGACTTTGAATCGCGCGACCTCGACATCATCGCGCTGAATGCCAACGGAAATCCGCTGCATCCCACGCAGCCGCAACAAGGCGAATGCCTGAAGGATACCATCCGGGTCGCTGGAGCGCTCGGGATAAAGACCGTCTGCACAATGTCGGGCCTGCCGGCAGGGCGTGACGGCGACCTGATGCCCAACTGGGTCGTGTCGTCATGGCCGCCGGAAACACAGGACATCCTTAGATATCAGTGGGAGGACAAGCTGCTCCCCTTCTGGAACGAGATCGCCGCACTCGCCAAGGAGAACGGCGTCGAGCGCATTGCCCTTGAGTTGCACGGCAACCAGTGCGTCTACAACGTTCCGTCTCTCTTGAAATTGCGACAGGCGATCGGCCCCGTGATCGGCGCCAACCTCGATCCTTCCCATCTGTTCTGGATGGGCGCGGATCCGCTGGCGGCCGCTCAAGCGCTTGGTGACGCCGTATACCATGTCCATGCCAAGGACACGATGCTGAACGCGCCCGTCCAGGCGACGACGTCGCTGCTGGAAAACGGCTCGCTGATGGATATCCCCGGACGCAGCTGGTCTTACATCACCCTCGGCTTCGGGCACGGTGAGGAATGGTGGCGTCAGTTCTGCTACCGGCTGAAGATGGCCGGCTATGATGGCTGGCTCTCGATCGAGCATGAGGACGTGTTACTCAACAGCACCGAGGGCCTTGAGAAATCCGTCGCCCTGATCAGGCAGGTCATGCCTGTGGCAGCAAGCGACTACAGCCCTCAGGCGATTTAAAATCGCGAGATACCTGCGCTGGAAGCTCACTCATTGTTTTCCCATGAATGAGCTTCCAAGGTTGCCCCCCTGGCTAATCAAACGTGGATGTCAGACTTCAAAATCGATCTCATCGAATAGCCTGGAGTGAGTGGGACATCGTAGACTTAACGTGCCAAGGCCAAGCAAGTGCGGGACTTGCTGCAATCAGGCAGTTCCTGTTCTCGTAGGAGTGCTTCTAGATAATGAACGACTGCGCAAGTTGGAAGCCAGCCCACCCATCGTCTGCTCCTCGACCAGACCGAGAGCCCCGGCGACATGCCACCAGCCGTGATCGGCCTGTCTGACGATCATGCACTCGGCGCTGACGCCCATATGGTTGCCTTCGAAAGAGTGGCCGACCGCGATGTGGGCAACCTCCTCTGGAAGACCGGCAATCAGGCAGATGTACATGCCGAACACCGAGTGGCGGAAGGTCGGCTGTCCTGCTGCCGCTGGGGCCTCAGCCCAACGCTTTCGGTTGGTCGGATCGAATTCATAGGGCTTCCCGACGTCATGACAGGCCGCACCCGCGAGCAACACGGTCCAGTCGATATTCACCTGAGGATAGGTTTGTTCGAACTCCCGCGCGATGATGCTCGTGTACCTGAATACGCCGCGGACATGGTCAGCCTGTGTGCCCGATTTAAGGACGGGCGCGCCTGGATTGCCGTCCGGCGGGATATCCGTGATACGTTCGAAGTCCGAGCAGCATAGAGCCTGACTCCAGGCTTCCACCACCCCGTCGCGGATGTCAGCATCGATGATCTGCGAGATTTCCGGGAAGTCCTGAAGAACACCGTTTCTCGTATCGTCCGTAATCGCACGTCTTAACTGAGGATAGTGATATGTCATGCTCTGGCCGTTTCATTGTATCGAGTTTCAGGATCCGCCGGGGAGCAGAATTCTGGTGGAATGGGCTTTCGTGTCATCGTGACGGTAACAACCGCCCCAACGACCAGTAACGCCGCTGCGATGCCGAACGCCCACGAATAGCCACCCGTGACGGATACGACATAGCCGGTGATGATCGGTGCGATCAGGCCGAAGAAGTTTCCGCCGAGGGCCGTAATCGCTATGACGCGCGAGACGTCACGGGGATTGCGGAGCAGATCGCTGGCCAATGTGAAATTCAAGCCCGCACCCGTCGTCGCGCCCGTCAGGACCAGCGTTAGAACGATCAGCAATTCGGTGAGACTGCTGACGAATGGCGCGACCAAGATAAGGAGCGAAAGTACAGCCATGGCGGCGATGAAATACCGCCTGCCACCTGACTGGATCGCCTCGGACGAGAGAAACCGGTCGCTGGCTCGCGCTATCACCAGGCTCAGGATCACGGTGACCAAATAGGGCACGGCGGTGAGGTAGCCGGTGTTCATCGTCGACAGCTCGCGGGTCGACTGAAGGTAGGTCGGAAGCCAGGTAAGAAAGATGTAGGCGGTGTAGACGAGGCAGGCTTGCGTTATGACGAGCCCCCACACGCTGGTCTGGGCCAAAAGGTAGCGCAGCGTGGAAGGCTCGGAGGTAACCTCCACGGACTGGCCTTTGCCGTTTCTTTCACTCAAAATCTTTTGACGCTCGCCATCCGAGAGCCATGACGCCTTTTCCGGCGGACTGTACCAGAACAGCCAGGCAGCCAGCCAAACGAACCCGAGCATCCCAAGCAGTATGAACGACATTCTCCAGCCTGAGTATTCGACCAGGGCCGCCGTCGCAATCGCGCCGACCGCCGGCCCCGCGGAAGAGCCTCCGTTTAGCAAGGTGGTCACCAGGCCGCGCTCCTTCTCCGGAAACCACTCGCGGATCACGCGGCCCGATGCCGGATAGGACGATGCCTCGCTTGCTCCCATCACAAGCCTTGCCGCGAAGATCGAAACGAAACCCGTGGCCAGCGCCGTCAAAGCTGTCGCTGCCGACCATAGAGCGATGCCGCCGGATATAACCCGCTTGGCTCCCACCTTTTCGACAAGCAAACCGAGGGGAATGAGGCAGATGACATAGGTCCACAGAAAGCCGGAGAAGAGATATCCCATCTCGACGGGCGTAAAACCATATTCGGACGCGATCGACTTGGAGGCGATCGATAGTGCGATGCGATCGATGTAGTTGATGACGACCGCTGTGAAAATCAGAACCGCGATCCATATACGCCGGCGCTGCATGGCCATGTCCTCCTAGAATGCCTGTCTTCATCGACCTTGGTGCCTGGCGATCGACGAACGATTGAAATCGCTCAGTTGAGCCGACGGCCGGTCGCCGTGTCAAAGAGATGAATCGAATTGGGTTGAGGCGCGAGGTGCAGCTGCTCCCCCACAACCAGACGCGGCCGCTGCTTGATCGACACCGTGAGCTGCTCCTTGCCGTGCCCGAGCAAAAGCATGGTCTCGGCACCCGTCGGCTCTATGACGGAAATCGTCGCCTCCAGCGACCTTTCGGACGACGGCAGCAACGTCCAATTTTCCGGTCGGACGCCAAGTGTCACCGGCTTGCCGTTAAGGCCAGGAAACGCCTCCTTGAGGTCGATCCTGCTCCCACCATTGGTCTCGAACGCGGAGGCGTCATCGGTCGAGATCTTTCCAGTTACGAAATTCATGCCGGGCGAACCGAGAAACGACGCTACGAACAAGTTCGCCGGGTTATCATAGAGATCGAGCGGCGTGCCGATCTGCTCGACCCCGCCATCACGCATGACGACGATCTTGTCCGCCATCGTCATCGCCTCGATCTGGTCATGGGTGACGTAGACAGTCGTTGTCCGCAGCCGCTGATGGAGCTGCTTGATCTCGGCGCGCATTTGGACGCGCAGCTTCGCGTCGAGGTTCGAAAGCGGCTCGTCAAAGAGAAAGACCTGCGGATCGCGGACGATCGCGCGGCCCATAGCCACACGCTGTCTTTGCCCACCGGACAGTTCCTTCGGATACCGGCCGAGGAGGTTCTCCAGGCCAAGGATGGCGACGGCTTGCCCGACCTTCTGTTTCTTCTCTTCCGCCGGGACGCCCTTCAGCTTCAACGAGAAGCTCATATTGTCCTCGACCGTCATGTGAGGATAGAGGGCATAGTTCTGAAACACCATGGCGATATCTCGCTGCTTCGGCGGCACGTCGTTCATGACCTTGTCGCCAATCGAGATGGTTCCGCCGGATATCGATTCCAGCCCGGCCAGCATCCGCAGCAATGTCGACTTCCCGCAACCCGAAGGCCCGACAAGGACGACGAACTCGCCATCCTCTATGTCGATGTCGACGCCGTGAAGGACCTTTGCGGCACCGTATGATTTCTGCGTATTCGTGATTGTTACCGATGCCATGGTGTCTCTCTGTCTTCGGATCCGCACTTCTAGGTGGTATTCAATGATGCGTTTTGCGGTGGTGGCCAGCTACGAAGCCAACCCGCCATCGACCGCGTGGATATGTCCCGTCACGAAACTGCTCATGCTCGAAGCAAGGTACAGCGCGACGCTGGCAACTTCGGAGGGCTGCGCATGACGCTGCAGTGGAATTTCCCTATCGATCTGCCTGGTCACATCCACGCCGACGAGAGCACTGATCTGGTCCTCGATCGCCTGCTGGAAGTCGTTGGCTATCGGTCCGGGATTGAGCGAGTTGACCCGGATGTTGCGCGGCGCCAAGGCGCGGGCCGCAGCACGCACGACACCTGTCTGGGCGTGCTTTGCGGTCACGTAGGCTATGTTCTGGCCCGCTCCCTCCCCGCCCCTGGTTCCGGCCATGCTCGACGTGACGATGATACTGCCGCCATCGCGCATCTTCTTCGGACCATACTTGCACGCCAGGAATGCGCCCTTGACGTGAATCCGATAGGTGCGGTCGAATGCTTCCTCATCGTAGTCTTCCAGACCGCCGATCGAGCCATGATTGCCGGCATTGCTGAAGAGAACGTCGATCCGTCCCCATTTTGCAGCCGTCGCATCGACGTATGCCTGCACATCGGCCGCTATTGATACGTCGCCAACCCAAACTTCGACGTCCGGCGAACCAAGAGCCGCCTTCGCCGCTGCCAACACGGCTTGGTCGAGGTCGACGAGCATGACCTTTGCGCCATGCTCCAGAAAAAGCCTCGCGGATGCGAGCCCGACGCTGCCGCAGCCGCCGGTGATGATGCACACTTTGTTTTCAAGCAATGGCACGGAGATGCCTCCTGTTCAAACCTGGTCTCATCGAGTGTCTACTTGACGCTGCCAGAGACGAACCCTCGGCCCAATTGCTTGCGGATCAATGCAAGAGCGACAATCGGGACGATGAAATAGATCGTGGATCCTGCGAATATCTGCCCATAAAGAGGACCTTGCGGCGGCACATAGCGCATCAGCAAAGGCAGGAACGTCAGGGCATTCCTGTCGGTAAGCACCAGCGCAAACAGGAACTCGTTCCAGCAAAAGCAGAAGATCAACACCGCGGTGGTCAGGATCGGTCCGGCGGAGATCGGCACGATAATCCGCCAGAGGATGGTCCACGAATTCGCGCCGTCCAACCGCGCGGCCTCGTCGATCGTGTCCGGTATGGCGGCAAAGAAACCCTGCAGCATCCAGATGGCGAACGGCAGCGAGAAAGTAAGGTACGTGATGGTCAAGCCAAACACCGAATCCAGCGAGCCGGTGCTGCGGAAAAACAGGTAGAACGGGATCACTAGCACGATACTGGGGATCATCCGCATCGCGAGAATTGCCAGCGCGAGACGCGCGAACCTGATGCCCATGCGTGTCATACCGAACGCAGCCATCGAACCCAGCCCGATCGAAATGAGAGTGCTGAGAGAGGCGGTCAGGAGCGAATGCCAGAGCGCCGCCCAGAACTGCTCTTGCGACAGCACGTCCCGATAGTTTTCCAAACCCAGCATCACGCCGGCATCTGTCTGCACCGAGAACGAGACGTAGAGTGCCCATAACGGCGGAAGGATGGTCATCACGCATGCGCCGAGCGCGACAAGATAGAGGAGCTTAGTCTTCATCCTCTGGCTCCTTTCGCGCTGGTGCGGTTGAGCGCTGCCATCAGGGCCAGTACCAAAGCCATGATTACGACGAACACGATGAGTGCTAGAGCCGCGCCATAGCCTACCTGGAAGCCCTGGAAGCTGGTGCTGTAGGCGTAATAGTTCAGAATTTCCGTGCTCGTGCCTGGCCCACCTTGGGTAATCACGATGATAAGGTCGATGTTTTTCAGAGAGTCGATCAGCCGAAGAAGAAGGGCGACCATGAGGATCGGCTTCAGAAGGGGCAGTTCGATCCATTTCAGGATCTGCCAGCGGGTCGCGCCGTCGATGATGGCAGCTTCCGTCACTTCCTCGGGAAGTGTTAACAGACCTGCCAGAAGGACTGCGAACATGAAGGGCGTCCACTGCCAGGCGTCGGCGACGATCAGGCTAAGGAGAGCGGTGCTCGAGCTGTTTACCCAGGCAACCGGGGGAATTCCGAACCAGCCAAGGACGATATTGAAGATCCCGAACTGCGGACTGTACATGCTCTTGAAATAGAACGCCCATATGAGCGGCGCGATCATGATCGGGATGCAGAGCATGACCCGGAATGCCGCGAAGCCGGGCCATTTCTGCATCAGGCCGTGCCGAACAAGCAGCGCAAGCCCCAGCCCGACGACCAACTCGAGCAAGACCGAGAGGGCGGTATATTCCAGTGTGACGCCGACGACACGCGCGGTGTCCATGGACGTCAATATATCCACGAAGTTCTGGATGCCGGCCCACCGCTTGACGCCCGAGATCAGGTTCCAGCGATAGAAGCTTGTCGATATAGCTTGCACCAGCGGGTAGCCGATTGTGCCCAGAAGGCACAAAAGGCTTGGCGCTATGAAAGCATACGCGACGCGTCGTGACGTCATTCGCATCAGTAGTAGCCTGCGTCCTGCATGATCTGGTCGACCGACTTCTGCGCCGCTTCCAACGCTTCTTTCGGCGAAATATCGCCCGCAAAGGCGCGGCTTAGCTGCACACCGACTTCGCTATCAACCTGGCTCCATTCCGGTATCTGAGGCCTGACCTTTGCAAGCTTAAGGCTTGCTGCAACGGCCGGGAACCAGGGCTTGGCCGTGGCATTCGCCTCCCACGCGGAGTTGCGGCAAGGCTGACCGCCGTGCTGGACGATCATGCTCGACTGGACGTCCCGGCTATTGAACCAGGCCACGAACTGGGCGGCTGGCTTGGGATCAGCACAATATTTCGATACGGTCAGACCGAGGCCGCCCATGACGGGGGCGCTGATGACCTTGCCTTTCGGCGGCACGGCGCTGACGAGTTCCGATTTCGTCTTGGCGTCGGCCGTGACGTGAGCGTCGGGAATCCAAGCCACTGGATCCAGTGTTCCAAGGCCGGTTGCCATGGCCTTGACTTCATCGCCCTCCGTATAGGCTGCACCTCCAGGTGGCATGGTTTTGACCAGCTCCAGGAGAAAGGCGAGTGAATCGACGCCGTTCTGATCCGCAAAGATGGGCTTCATCTTATCGTCGAAGATGACACCGCCGTTGGCCCAGAAGATCGGTAGCCAGACGCCGAACGCCTTGGCCAGACGTTCGGTGCCCGCAATGAAGCCGAAGCGGTTCGCTTTGGGGTCGACCACCTTCTGCGATGCCGCCAACAGATCGTCCCAGGTCTGGGGAACGCCGAGGCCGACGGCGTCGAGGTGTGCCTTGTTGTAGATCAGGCGCTGGCAATTGCCGATTGTCGCCATGCCATAGGTCTTGCCGTCGTCGCCGTACATGTCCTTGAAAGTTTGCGGAATGTCGGAAAAGAAATCCTTAAGATCGTCAGCCGGAATGAGATCGTCGAGTGGCAGAAGGTGGCCCGCCTTGGCATATCCCTTGAGGTAGATCGAATCCACCTGAACGACGTCGTAGGACGAACTGCCGCCAGCGAACGCGGCCACCTGCTTCTGGATCGCCTCGTTGTAGCCCATGGTGATATTGTTCACCTTGATGCCGGTCGCCTTGGTGAATTCCGGCGAAAGGTCGACGAAGGGCTGCCCAAACATGCCCTCACCCAAAGAAAGGACGTTGATCTCCGTCGTCGCCGAAATGGCTGGCGCGGGAAAAAAGCTGCTCGCGACCGCTACGCCCGACAGTGCCGCCGCGCCTTTCAAAACCGTTCGCCGTGATACCGACGTCTTCTGTCCCTGATGAAGAATGCTCATTTGTGGCCTCCCTATTGCCTCACCCCAGGATTTTGATCATACATAGGGACAGAGCGTCAAATTGGAAAAACTGCAAACAACTCATAGGTAATTTCAATGAATAACTTCTCGATCGGCCAACTGGAGGCATTTCGTTGGACGGCCGAACTTGGAAGCGTTCAAAAGGCTGCGGATCGGCTGCATGTCACGCAGCCCTCGCTGTCGTTGCGGCTAAAGCAGCTTGAATCCGAAGCGGAAGCACCGCTGTTCGAACGCTATGGTCGTGGCCTGCGATTGACGAGACACGGCCAAGCGTTCCTGTCGCGCACGAGGATTGTGCTGGACGCCTATGACGATCTCAGGAGAGTTTCAGGTGTGCCTGAGATTGCCGGGACGTTAAGGATCGGGGTTGCCGAAGGTTTTGCAGTGGCGTCCATGGCAAGTCTGATCCCTAACCTTCAGCGCAGTTTTCCGCTCCTGCGTCCGGAATGGACCGTTGCCACAAGCTCTGGGCTGGAACAGCAACTGGCGGATGGCGAGCTTGATGTCGCCATCCTGGTCGAACCGATTGGATTGCGTGAGGTCCGCCTGTTTGCGCTCGGGACTCAGACAAATAGCTGGGCGGTGTCAACCGATACCTATGCGGGCGTGGGCCTCCGCGCCACCGACCTGTCAAAATTGACCATAATTACGACCCCGCCGCCGACGGCGATGTACCGAGCAACACTGGGCTGGTTTGCGGAAGGTAAGATCACCCCCCCAAATGTCTGTCTGTGCTCTAGCCTGAATGCAGCCCTACAGCTTGTTGCAGCCGGGCTTGGCGCGGGAATATTTCCCACCAAAATGATCGAGGCATATCCACTTGCGGGAGCGATCCGGACATTGAAAACTGATCCTGTCTTGAGAGAGGGTCGGGTGTTCGTGGCGGACAGGGCAACGTCGGACGAGGCCAGGACTCAGGCCCTGATAAGGATCGTCGAGGATACTGCCCGGTCACTCAGATATTTTGAGCCCTGAGCGAGCAGCGCTCGTGATGCTGTGGATCGACTATGCGAGAATACACTTTCGCTTTGAGCGGCTGCGAGCTGCCGCCCGGATAATTCCGTCGACCCGATGAGCTTTCCGACAAAAGCCACTTAGTGCTCTTGAAGGGAACCGAACCGGATACACCTCCGGCACGAATCTAATCGCCGATCCTTCAAACGCCCGGCGCATCGGGGCTTTACGTCCTTAGCGTCGCTCCTTGAAAAATAACGCAGCTTATCGACTACATGTTCTTGGGGACACGCCCTATTGCCCCGTCACGATTGGAATTCTGGGCTCATCCTTGCTGCCTTGCAAACGGCTTGCCAAGGCCACGGTCAAAGCCTGCGCCAGACACATCGGAGCAGCAAGGGAACGTGAAAACGTATATTCGTGCTCAGGGACGGGGAAGAGAACCGTTGCAGATTTAGCAAGAGGCGAAAGCGTGCTGTCGGAGATGGCGACAATTGGAATGCCGCGAGCGGCCGCATCCTCGACGACATTCACGACTTCCGTTGCATAGAAGCGAAACGATACGGCAAACAGAAGATCGGTATCCTTCATGGTGCGTGCCATATATGTCGCAAGCCCACCGCTCGGATCGAGCAGAACGCATCGTTTTCCCAACATGGTCAGGACATAGCGGAGCAGTTCGACGACCGGCGCCGAGCGCAGCTGTCCTATTAGGTAGATCGTTTCGCCATTTTCTAGGAGATCGACCGCCGTGGCCAGATCTTCGCCCGAGACCTGGGCGAGCACGTCCTGCAGGGATGCAATGTCCCGGACCACGAGGTCCCGAAGAAATCCGGCCTCGCTTCTGTCCGTTCGCGTCCCGAGTTCCACTTCAAGCGCTTTCTTTCGCGCCTCGAAACCGGGAGCGGCCGTCGAAAGCCGGCGCTGAAACAAACCTTGCAGATCTTTGAAGCCCTCGTATCCCAGGGCCTGTGCGAAACGCACGAAACTGGACGCGTGGATGCCGCAGCGATCTGCGATCGCATTGACGGAAAGGACAGCCACATCATTCGGGTTCTGGGTAAGATAGACCGAGATCGTCTGATAGGCTTTGCTCATACCGTCATAGCGGTCGTGGACCAGACGAATGAATTCCTCATAGTCGCGGGGTGGTTCGATCTCTGCCATTTTCCAAACCTGCAAATTTCATTGCATCATGCCCTGAATAGCAAATGATTGCCAATGTCAAATCGAACAATAGGGCTGGCGGCCATGGCAGCCGCCGGTATCCCGCGCGACGGAGGATCAAAACGACTGTTGCCCGGTCAGTTTCTCGATGATCTTGTCTATGGAAACCGCAAAAACCAGAAGAAGACCGGTGACGATCAGACGAACTTCGTTCTCGACACCCATGAGGTTAAGTCCATTCTGGACCGTGCCGATGACCAAAGCTCCCAAAAGGGCTGCGTGAATGGCGCCCCGGCCTCCAAACAGGCTCACACCGCCGATGACGGCTGCGGCAATTGATTCCAACAAAAGAGTTCCACCGCCGACCCCACCACCCGAGAAGACGCCAACGCCAAGGGTTCGCGATGATGCAACGATGCCGGCAATGGCTGCAACGCCGCCTGCGATCGCAAAGGCTGCCATGCGGATGGCCGGCACCTTGATACCGGCCCGTCGCGCCGCTTCGTCATTGTTTCCAACGGCATAGAGGTAAAGACCGAAGCGGGTCTCGTTCAGGACGTAGCCGCCAATGCCAAGAAGAATGACGAACATGAGAACGGGCAGAGGAATCCCTTGGCTGGCGTTGAGAACCAACACGACGATCGCTCCAAGAACACCGGCACCGACCAATGGAAACACAATGCTGTGAAGCGTCGACACTTCGAGGCCAGCTTTCCTTCGCCGAGCGACACTGGAAAAAATCAGGCCGGCAAGCAGCGCAAGTCCTATAGCCCAGGTAATCCACGCGCTGGCACCTGAGATGGTGGTCTGCGCAATATATTCGACACCGGTTCCCATCAGGCCATAACGGGCAGTCGCAGGAAGTAGGATGAGCTGAATGCCATTCAGTGCAAGGCCCAAGCCGAGGGTCACGACGAATGATGGTACCCCAACCCAATTCACCCAGCGGGCAGAGCAGGATCCGATCGCAGCACCGATGATGACGGCAATCGGCAGGGCGAGCCAGGGCGACAACCCATAGTCGACAATCAGCTTCGCACTGAACACGGAGGTGACGCCGTGGATTGCGGCGATCGAAAGATCAATCTCCTTGACCAGAAGGACAAACATCAAACCGAGCGCCATTATTCCGACGACCGTCGACTGCTGCAGCAGGTTCGACAGATTTCTTGGCGTGAGGAAGATATCGCTCTGAAGAGCGAAGAAGATCCACAATGCGACAAGCGCGATGACCACCGGCAGTGCCCTGAGATCGCTATTGAGAAGCTCGCCGAAGGTGCGCCGCTTCGGCGTTGTGGTTGTGGTTGTGGAAGCCATTATGTTCATTCCTTGGAAATGGAAATTGTTGGTCAGCCGGCGAGATTGACGCCTTCGTTGCCTCCGACCATCGCATTGACAACCATTTCGCCGGTCACGTCCTTGGAGCGAAAACTTGCCGCATTCGCGCCAAGCCTCATGACCTCGATCCGGTCGGTCGAATTCACGACAAAATGGTGGATGTCGTGACTGACGATGACAATACCTAGTCCATCGTCGGCCAGGCTGCGAATGAGGTCCGCGACTTGTTGTGCCGCCGAGTGGCTGAGGGCCGCCGTGGGTTCGTCAAGTATGACGACCTTGGGCTTCCAAAGAATGGATCTGGCGATCGCGATATTCTGGCGCTGGCCGCCGGACATGGCGCCCACGGGCCGAGTAAGCGAAAGATTGCCAAGACGCATTCTCGTCATCACTTCGCGCGCGCGCACTTCGCACTCGGCGCGGCGGATGCGATGTCCAAAAATGCCGGGACCGGTCAGCTCGCGACCGAGAAACAGGTTCTGGACGGCGTCCAAATTATTGCACAAGGCAAGGTCCTGATAGACGGTCGCGATCCCTTGGGCAGTCGCGTCTGCCGGGGTCCGGATGTTTACCGGCCTGCCCTCGATTTCATAGTCTCCAGAGTCGGCTGCGTGCACGCCCGCCATCACCTTTACGAGCGTCGATTTGCCTGCGCCATTATCGCCGACGAGTGCGACGATTTCTCCGGCATGCACGTCGACGGAGGCCCCCCGCAGAGCGTGAACCGAGCCGAACGACTTCTGGATGTTGCGCATCGAAATCAGCGGAGTGGATTTTTTGGTCGAAAGGGCTTCATGCTCTGGACGCCCGGAAGCAGTTGCGGTCATCTCATCCTCGCAAGAGTCTTGATCCTGCAGACGGGGGAAGGCGGCTATACCGCTTCCCTCGCAGCAAACGGTCGAATTAAAGATTTTTCTTGCAGACGTCCGTTGTTTCAATGCCTTTGCAGATCTCGGCCCAGCTCCAAACACCCTTAGACACTACATCGCCAAGGTTGTTCTTCGTGATGTTGGTGACCGGCAGGAACACGGCCGGGACATCCATGAAGGTGTTGTTGACCTTGCCGTTGATCAGCTCTTTGGGAACGCCCTTGCCTGCAACAATCGATGCGACGACATCTGCGGCATAGGTTGCCTGAACCTTCAGATCCTTGAGAACGGAATTATCTTGCCATCCTTGCGCGATGTAGCGAAGCGCTTCCACCGTGGCATCCTGACCGCCGGTCACAAGCTTCTCGCCTGGCTTATACCCTTGGGAAATGAGCGCCGCGACAGAGCCGCCGGTGGTGCCGTCATTCATACCGAGGAAAACATCGACGTCGCCGCCGTTCTTCGTGAGGCAATCCTCCGCAAAGCTTTGGGCCAGCGTTGGGTCCCAATTCTGAGTATATTGCTCGCAAACCACCTTGACCTTTCCGGAATCGATCAGCGGCTGAAGAAATTCGTTCTGACCCTTCTCATATTGCCCAGTGCCATACTCGCCTTGATTGCCCTTGACGCGAGCGACCTTGACCGGCGACTTCGACATGGCCTTGATCAATTCGGCAGCGCGCTTGCCTTGCGCCTCACCGACCGCCAGTGAATCGAAAACGATGTGAGCTTCGGCCTTTCCGCCAACGGCATCGTGATCGTAGAGAACAACGGGAACGTTTGCCTTTGCGGCTGCCGCAAGCTCACCGGCTGCGAGGTTTGCGTCCGCGGATGTGAGCAGAATTACTTTGGCACCCTGCGCAATGGCGTCCTCTACCTGAGACTGCTGCTTATTGGGATCGCCTTGGGCATTCTGAACCACGACGTCGACACTGGGCGCTTTCTCTTTTAAGGCCTGCACGAAGAACGGCGCATCCCGGCTCTCAAAACGAATTGTCGTTTGATTTGGCAGCAAAAAGAAGACTTTTGACTTGTCCTGCGCGACTGCTGCCCCGCCCATTGCAGCTGCGATAATTGTTGTAGCCAAAAGGCTACGGATCAGACGTCCCATCTCTTACCTCCCATGGAACTAAAGTGAATTCGGATGCTCCCAGATTTTTTGAGGAAGACGCCTCCCAGCGTCGACCCTCTGTCAGTCCCTGATTGCTGTTGGTACTGATGTTGCAACAATCATTGCAAACAAGACTAGACTGCAATAACTACTGAGTCAAAGCATATTTCAATATTTTATGCTGATTTAGATATTAGCAATTTCCATTGCAAGTAACGATAAAACGAATTTCCCTGCGGCGAAAGAATACGCCGTCACCGCATTCGGATTGCGATTGATCCCTGTCCAGCCCTAGTTTGCCGGCAACTGATCGGCATTCACGACCAGCTTGGGATCTATTCGTCCGGCAAAGAAATCGAGCACGTTTTGAACCGACGCTACGGCCATTCGCTCACCGCACTCGCGGGTCAAGCCGGCGATATGCGGCGACAGCACCACCTGATCGAGCGCAAGAAGCGGGCAATCCTTGGAAGGCGGTTCGTCGTCAAAAACATCAAGCCCCGCTGCGCCCAGATGTCCGGATTGCAACGCCTCGATCAAGGCTGCCTCATCGACGACACCGCCGCGAGCGGTGTTGACGAGGATGGTGCCACGCTTCATCGCCGCAAGTTCAGCTTTGCCAATGACCGGTCGATCGGCTTTTGGAACGTTGACAGAGACCACATCTGCCCACGCTAGCCCTTCCAGAAGATCATCCGCCGGCAAGACCGGCCCTTCTGGCCAGCCCTGGGCCCGCAGAAAAGGATCGAAAGCTCTCGTCTCCATACCGAAGCCACTGGCCATCCGCGAAAGATGACGTCCAATACGGCCAAATCCGATGATCAACAGGCGTTTTCCCGAAATCTCTTCCGCTTCCAGTCGATTACGCCATCCCCATTCCGATGGGTTGCGCACAGCGCGATCACCGCGAAGAACGCGCTTCGCCGCCGACAAGATCAACATCATGGCATGCTCAGCCACCGACACCGAATTGACGTCGCCGACAACGGCGAGCGCGATGCCTCTTTCATTGAGAGAGGCCAGATGAACGGCGTCATATCCAACGCCATGGCGCGAGACGATCTTCAAGCGCTCCGCGTTCGCGACAGTCGATGCCGACAGGGGCTGCGTGCGCAACACCAACGCATCAGCCTTACCGATGAAGGGGTGATAGGACTGTTCCGATACTTCTTCCACATAGTCGAACGTCACACCTGGAGCACTTTTCAGAAGCGCCACCCCGGATGGATGCAATTTTCCAGCAACGAGAATGTGCGGCATCAGTAGGCCCCCTTTTCGGCCTTGGTCGCCGCCTGTCCTACGAGGTCGCGAAATTTCGCGACGCTCGCCGCTGCCGCCGCCGCCAAGAGCCGGGTGTCCCCTGACACGGTCGTCATATCGAAGCCCCACTGAATGGCGCGAGCGGCATATTCCGGAGTGCCGCAATGAAGAGCGGCGCGAATTTTGTTCTTCTTGCAGGCTGCGACGATGCGCTGGAGAGCCGCGATCATTTCCGGCTCCTCGCGATCGAAGGCCGGCGCCAGTCGGCCCTCCGTCAGACTAAAGGTCAGATCGGCCGGGCCAACGTAGATGCCGTCCAATCCCGGCGTCGCGGCAATCGCATCGAGGTTCTCCATCGCCTGCTTGGTCTCGACCATGGCAAAACCGAGGATTTCGTCATTCGCCTCACCGGCATAATTCGGTCCGGCGGCGAAACTGACGCGGGTCGGCCCGAAACTGCGCTGACCATGCGGCGGATAGCGGAGATAGCTGACGAATTCTGCCGCCTGCGCGGCGGTGTTCACCATCGGGCAGATCACGCCATAGGCGCCTGCATCCAGCACTTTCATGATGATGCCGGGCTCCAGCCAGGGTACGCGCGCCATCGGCACGACACCGGAGGCGCGCATGGCCTGAAACATCGGCAGCACCGAATTATAATCGAGCGCACCATGCTGGATGTCGATCGAGACGGAATCGTAGCCTTGCGCTGCCATGATCTCCGCCGTGAAGGCATTGCCGATCGACAACCAGCCATTGATCGAGGGGCGGCCTTCGGCCCAGATTTCTTTCAGTCTGTTCTTGATCATATCCGCCGCCCTCAGAACACGATCTGTGCAAGCTTGGTGTCGAGATAATCGCTGATACCCTCGATCCCGCCCTCGCGGCCCATGCCCGAATGGTTGGTGCCGCCAAAAGGCGCCTCGGACGCAGCCAGCGCAAAGCTGTTGATGCCGACCATCCCTGCCTTCAGGGCCGATACCGTCCGCCTTGCTCGATCTGGCGAGCGGGTAAATGCGTAGGCAGACAGTCCCATGTCGGAGGCGTTGGCGCGCGAAAGAACTTCATCCTCCTCGTTAAACCGCGTGATCGCGGCAATCGGGCCGAAATTTTCCTCGGCAAAGACCTTCATGTCATCGGTGACATCAGTCAGAACGGTTGGCTTGAAGAAATGACCGGCGTTGAATTCCGAAGCACGTTCCCCTCCAGCCGCAACTTGAGCGCCTGCTTTCACGGCGTCTGAGACGATCGACTCGATCTCCGAGAGGCGCCCACCATTGATCAACGGTCCCATTTGCACGGAAGGATCCAGACCATCGCCGAGCTTCAATGCCCTTGTTCGGGAAACGAACCCGTCGACGAAGGCATCATGCAGGCGTTCATGCACGAAGAAGCGATCCGGTGTCACACAAACCTGACCCGCATTTGCAAATTTCGTCGGCACGGACACATTCAATGCGAGCTCGAGATCGGCATCGTCGTACACGATCAGCGGCGCATTGCCGCCGAGTTCCATCGATACTTTCTTTACGGTATCGGCGGCATCGCGGATCATCTGCTGACCAACGCGGGTCGAGCCGGTCAGAGAGACTTTGCGCACCGTTTTGTCTGCCATAATGGGCGTATAAGTGGTCCCGGTCGGACCGACGACTAGATTGACCGTACCATCCGGCAGGTTGCCCGCGCGCATGCAATCCACCATGACCATGGCGACGCCTGGTGTCTGGCTGGAAGGCCGGATAATGATCGCACAACCGGCTGCGAGCGCCGGCGCTGCCTTGCGGGCGACAAGTGCCGCAGGGAAATTCCAGGCGGTAAAGGCGCCGACGATGCCGACGGGCTCGCGCGACACCTCGAAGCGACCGCCGGGCACCCGCGATTCGATGATCCTGCCATAGATCCGGCGTGCCTCTTCGGCAAACCAGCGAAACTGATCGACCGACAATCCCCATTCGCGCTCCGACTGCGCAATCGGCTTGCCGGTCTCTATGGAGATCATCCTTTTCGCTTCGTCAGTGCGGCGGATCATCTCGTCGGCAATCCGATACAGCGCGTCAGCGCGCGCGAAAGCGGCCACCGCGCGCCAAGCGGCGAAACCTTTGCTTGCGGCAGCAAGCGCTTCCTGCGTGTCAGCGCTTGTCGCCACAGGAACAGCGCCGAGAACAGTTTGCGTGACCGGGCTCAGGACATCGGCGGTTGCTCCGTCGGAGGCTCCGCGCCATTTCCCGTCGATATACAGTCCAAACTTCTGATACATGGGTCACCCGATTTCGCTGGTTTTTACAGTACGGCCTTCGGCCGCCGATTTGATCGCCGCCTCGGCCAGGATCAGAGCCTGACGGCCGTCTTCAAACCCGACCTCCGGAGGTTGGCCTGAATCGATCGCATCGACGAAGGCGCCGATCTCGGCCATGAAGGCCTCGGCGTAACGGTCGATGAAGAAGTTCAGGAGCGGTGCGCTCTTGCCGGTGAAATCGGCGCGGTGCAGCGTTGTCATGTTGGGGCGGCGATTTTCGGAGACGACCATTCCCGTCGTTCCCAGCGCCTCGACTCGCTGGTCGTAACCATAGACGGCCTGACGCGAGTTATTGATGATGCACTGCTTGCCTGATCCGGTCTTCAGCACAACCGTCACTGTATCGTAGTCACCCAGGCGCTGCATCAGAGCCGGGTCGACAAGGCGGCTACCCACCGCCGAAACCTCGATCACCTCTTCGCCCAGCATGAAGCGGGCCATGTCGAAGTCGTGGATGGTCATATCGCGGAAGATGCCCCCCGATGCTTCGGCATAGGCGACCGGCGGCATGCCCGGATCGCGCGATGTTATGACAACTTGATGAAGGTCCCCGATATCGCCGGCCTGGACGGCATCGCGAGCCGCCCTGTGACCAGGATCGAAGCGCCGAACAAAACCGAGCATGATCGGCACCTTCGTTGCCCCGATCGCTTCCGCGCATCGTTGGACGCGGGCAAGGCTGAGGTCGATCGGCTTTTCACATAGAATTGGTTTGCCGGCCTTGACGGCTTTCTCGATGAAGTCGGCATGGGTCGGCGTCGAGGTGGCAATGAGGACTGCGTCGACATCGCGGCTGGAGAACACCGCCTCGGCTGAATCGAATACCGCCACGCCAAATTTTCTCCCGACATCGTCCGCAGCAGGCCGATGAACATCGAAGACGCCGGCAAGGACTGCCCGTGGATGCGCAGCTATGTTTTCGGCATGCATGCGGCCAATACGACCGCAGCCGAGAACGGCGATTTTAGGCATCAGGATCCTCCCAATTCAATTTTTGCAATGATTGTTGCGTAACTATTGCTTTGTCAATTATTATTTCGTAACGTCCAGAAAACATGATCCATGGGAGGAAACGGGATGTCCCGGAAGACTGTGCGCCTGACGATGGCGCAGGCGCTCGTGCGCTATTTGTGCAATCAATTCACGGAGATTGACAGCGAGCGCGTCCCGCTTTTTGCCGGTGTGTTCGGCATTTTCGGCCACGGAAACGTGACGTGCCTGTCGGAAGCGCTCGAGGCGGTACAAGATCAGTTGCCGACCTGGCGGGGTCAAAACGAGCAGTCGATGGCGCTTGCCGCGATTGCCTTTGCCAAGGCCAAACGTCGGCGCCAATTAATGGTCGCGGCGACGTCGATCGGGCCGGGTGCCGCCAATATGGTAACGGCGGCGGGTACCGCCCACGCCAATCGCCTGCCGGTACTTCTGATAGCCGGAGATACCTTCGCCAGCCGAATTCCGGACCCCGTGTTGCAGCAGGTCGAACACTTCAATGACCCGACGGTCACCGTGAATGACGCGTTCAAGCCGGTCACCCGCTATTGGGATCGCATCGTTCTGCCGGAACAGATCATCTCGTCCTTGCCGCAGGCAATTGCTGCCATGCTGGATCCAGCTGATTGCGGCCCTGCCTTCATTGGTCTTGCGCAGGATACCCAGGAAGTCGCCTTCGATTATCCCTTGGCATTCTTCGAGCCGACGGTCTGGTCGATACCGCGCCCGCGCGCCGACAAGGGCAAGCTGGTAGAAGCAGTCGCATTGCTCAAATCTGCGAGAAAGCCACTGATCATTTCGGGGGGCGGCGTTCGCTATTCGCTGGCGGAGGACAAGGTCGCGGAATTCGCCGTCAGCCGCGGCATCCCAATTGTCGAAACCATCGCCGGCAAAGGCGCGCTGACCCACGACCACCCTGCCCACGCCGGTCCGATCGGGATCGTGGGTTCGACTTCGGCGAATGCGCTTGCCGGCGAGGCGGACGTTATTCTGGCGATCGGCACGCGTTTGCAGGACTTCACCACCGGCTCATGGACGGTCTTCCGCGAGGATGCGAAGTTCATCTCGATCAACACGGCACGCTTTGACGCGGTCAAACATCGCGCGCTTGCGGTCGTCGGGGATGCCCTTGAAACAGTGATCGAATTGGATGACGCACTCGGTGATTGGCGGGCCGATCCGGACCTGCTTGCGAAGGCTCAATCGCTTTTTGCCGATTGGAACAAGCTCCTCGATCAACATCAGGCTGTCACGAACGGGCCGATCCCCACCTACGCGCAGGTGGTTGGCATCGTCAACGAGACGTCAAAGCCGAACGACACGTTGATTGCAGCTGCAGGCGGCACGCCGGGTGAGGTCACCAAGGGCTGGCGCGTCAAGAACCCGAATACATTCGACTGCGAATTCGGCTTCAGCTGCATGGGATACGAGATCGCGGCCGGCTGGGGCCACGCGATGGCGAAAGCCGGTGATGGCACGCCGATCGTCATGATCGGCGACGGCACCTATATGATGATGAACTCCGACATCTATTCGACGGTGCTGTCGGGCCACAAGATGATCGTGGTTGTGTGCGACAACGGCGGCTACGCCGTCATCAATCGCCTTCAGCAGTTCAAGGGCGTGCCCGGCTTCAACAATCTCATCAGGGATTGCCGGGTGAAGGAGCCTTTTGCCGTCGACTTCGTCAAACATGCCGAATCCATGGGTGCGCTCGCACGCCGCTGTGAAAGCCTTGCCGATCTGAAGACGGCAATGGAGTGGGCGCAGACAACCGACCGCACGACCGTCGTCACGCTGGTCACGGATGCCTATGCCTGGGTGCCGGGCGATGCCGACTGGGATGTCGGCGTTCCCGAGGTTTCCGAGCGGGAATCTGTTCAAAAGGCGCGCGCCGCCCAGGAAGAAATCCGCAAGAAGCAGCGTGTGGGTGTTTAAAATGAATCGTATCGACGGAAAAGTCGCCGTTGTTACCGGCGGCACGCAGGGACTGGGTGCGGCAATTGCACGGCTTTTCGCCGAGGCCGGTGCCGCGGGTATCGTGACGTGCGGACGGAACACCAAGAAAGGTGGCGAGGTCGCCGCGTCGATCACATACGACACCGGTGTCCCGGTGACGTTCGTGCCGGCGGATCTCGAAAAAGTCGAGGATTGCCGATCGATCATTGCGAAAGCGGACGCCGAATTCGGCAGGATCGATATGCTGGTCAATGCCGCCGGCCTTACCGACCGCGGCAACCTTTTGAACTCATCGCCGGAGCTTTTCGATCGCATGTTTGCGATCAATGTTCGTGCGCCGTTCTTCCTCATGCAAGATACAGCAAAGCTCATGATCCGCGATTGCACCAAGGGCAGCATAATAAATATCGGTTCGACGTCGGAGCATGCGGGACAGCCATTTCTCTCACCCTACTCCTCTTCGAAAGGCGCGCTGGCAACACTTACCCGAAACTCCGGCTATGCATTGATGCGCAACCAGATCCGGGTGAACCAGCTTGATATAGGCTGGATGGCGTCCGATGGAGAGGATCGCATCCAGCGCGAATACCATCGAGCGGAGCCGGACTGGCTGGCAAAGGCGGCCGCTGGCCAACCCTTCGGTCGCATCCTTGCGCCCGAAGAAGTCGCCAAAGCCGTGCTTTTCCTGGCATCCGACGATTCGGGGATGATGACGGGCTCCGTCGTCCATTTCGATCAATCGGTCTGGGGCGCCTATGACGGCGGCCCTCCGGCGCCGGCCGCGGCTTTGTATGAATAAGGGAGAAAACATGAAAACGATCAAGGGACCGGGCATCTACCTCGCCCAATTCGCGGCTGAGGACGCACCCTATAACTCGCTTCCCAGTCTTTCAAAATGGGTCGCTGACAGAGGCTTCGCCGGCGTCCAAATCCCGACCTGGGACAATCGGCTGATCGACATGAAGCTGGCGGCCGAAAGCAAGGCCTATTGTGACGATCTTAGGGGCGTGCTTGCGGACAACGGCCTCGAGGTGACGGAGCTCGGTTCGCATATTACCGGCCAGCTCATTGCCGTTCATCCCGCACATGACCGGATCATGGACAGCTTCGCCCCGGCGCATGTCCATAACAATCCGGCCGCGCGGCGGGCCTGGGCGGAGGAGCAGATGCGTTTTGCCGCCCGCGCCTCCCGCAATCTCGGCATCGATCGCCATGTCAGCTTCACCGGATCGCTGCTTTGGCCCTACCTCTATCCCTATCCGCAATGGCCGGAAGGTCTGGTCGACGAGGCGTTTGACGAGTTGGCAAAGCGCTGGCTGCCCATCCTGAATGACTTCGATGAACAGGGTGTCGATCTGTGCTTCGAGATCCATCCTTGCGAGGATGTCCATGACGGGCTGACGTTCGAGATGTTTCTCGAACGGGTCGGCAATCACCCCCGCTGCAACATTCTCTACGACCCCAGCCACTTCGTGTTGCAGGCGCTCGACTATCTGGAGTTCATCGATCACTACCACGAGCGCATCAAGATGTTCCACGTCAAGGATGCCGAGTTCCGGCCGAATGGCAAGACAGGAGCCTATGGCGGCTTCCAGCCATGGTCGAAACGCGCCGGTCGATTCCGCTCGCTCGGCGATGGTCAGGTCGACTTCGGTGCCGTTTTCACCAAGCTCGCGACTTATGATTTCGACGGCTGGGCAGTGCTGGAATGGGAATGCTTCATCAAGCATCCGGAGGACGGTGCCACTGAAGGCGCGAAGTTCATCCGCGAACATATCATCAGGGTCGCCGACCGTGCGTTCGACGACTTCGTGAAATCCGGCGCCAATAGAGACGCCAATCGAGCCATGCTCGGACTTGATTGAGGATAGGACATGACTGCAAATTCTACTTCCCAAAAACCATTGCGCCTCGGAATGGTGGGCGGCGGCAACGGCGCATACATCGGCAATATCCACCGCATCGCCGCTCGCCAGGACCGGGCCTGGAGCCTGGTTGCAGGCGCATTCGACGTCGATGCCGCCCGCGGTCACGCTTTTGCCATCAGCGAAGGCCTGGATCCCGCACGCTCCTATGACGACTTCAAGGCCATGATCGCCGGCGAGAGCGCCCGCGAGGATCCGATTGATGCCGTCGCCATCTGCACGCCGAATTTTACGCATTTTCCGATTGCCAAGGCATTCCTGGAAGCAGGTTTCGACGTCATCTGCGAGAAGCCTTTGACCGCGACTTTGGAAGACGCGGTCGCGCTCGAAGCCCTAGTTCGCAGCAGCGGCCGGTTCATGGGCGTCACATACACCTATTCCGGCTATCCGATGATCCATGAAGCCAAGCACATGGTCGCGACGGGCCAGCTCGGAAAGATACGCACCGTCCAGGTGGAGTACCCGCTCGAATGGATGGCAACCGCCATTGAGACAGAAGGCAATGCTCAGGCTGCGTGGCGAACCGATCCGAAGAAGAACGGCCGTGGTGGCTCGATCGGCGATATCGGCACGCATGCCTATCATCTGGCCGGCTTCGTCTCAGGCCTCAAGCTTCAATCGCTGACCGCGGATCTCGCCACCTTCGTCGAAGGACGCGCCCTGGACGACAATGCCCATGTCATGCTGCGCTATGAAGGTGGTGCCCGCGGGCTTCTTTGGTCCTCGCAGGTAGCACTCGGATCATCAAATGGTGTGCGTCTTCGGGTGTTTGGCGAAAAGGCCTCGCTGACATGGTTTCAGGAGCAACCGAACGAGCTGGTGCACGCACGGCTGGAAGGACGGACTGAAATCATAAAACGCGGCGCTGACGACCTCAGCGAAGGCACCAAGGCGCGGACCCGCACGCCTCCCGGCCATCCCGAAGGCTACCTCGAGGCGTTTTCGAACCTGTATGCCGGCTTTGCCGAGGCAATTCGCGCCAGGCGCGAAGGACGTGAACCAACGGCGATCGGACGCGATATTCCCACAGCCTATGATGGGCTCAAGGGCGTGGCATTCGTCGAGGCTGTTGTCGATAGCTCCGTGGCCAGCGACCAACCTTGGCTCACGCCAGTCGCCGTTTGAAGGTTTCAGCGCTTGGCCGGCCGCAGTTGCCAAGCTGTGGCCTGTCTTTGAGAATTGAAATCCCGCACATCAAAAAGCGGTAGCTGCACACAGTGTAATGAACACAGACGTTGCTTATCTGGCACAACCTTCAGAATATCATACGCGATATATCGTGCAGCCTTCGGCATTCGAATTTCGATCAGTCGTGGCACCGGGCCTATAAAAACAGAAAACGGCTGGCCTTGAACCAATTTGAACATTGAACCCCGTAATTTCTCTGGATTGCAGACTATGTCCTGCCTATGGAAGCAGAAATGAGGCGTGGATTTTATCACCAAATGGTGCTATTTGAGACGCCTCAACAGAGGATTCGGCTAATGCGATCTACCATCAATCTCGACGATGCACTTATGGACAGAGCGAAATCATTGACCGGCACCAAGGAAACCGCAGCGCTCGTCCGCCAGGCGTTGGAGACGCTTGTTCGTGTGGAGTCCGGAAAACGCCTCGTCGCGCTCGGAGGAACCATGCCCGACGCCGAGGCAGCCCCGCGCCGCCGGAGCGCGGCAGTTAAGTGATATTAGCAGACACCTCGATCTGGATTGATCATTTCCGGCAGGGCGATGCAGAGCTACGCAGGATTATTGAAGACGATCGATTGCTTTGCCATCCGAGCGTGATCGGCGAACTAGCTCTCGGCAGCCTTCGGGATCGCGACAACGTCATAGCTTTCTTGGCGGCCCAGCGTGGCGCAGTCGTCGCCACGCATGACGAAGTCATGATAATGATCGACGGACATGGTATTTTCAGTATGGGCATTGGTTACACGGATGCCCACTTGCTGGCGTCCGTTCTTCTTGATCGGAAAGCGTCCCTATGGACCAGAGACAAGCGCCTGCGGGCAGCCGCTGAAAAGGCAGGAGCCTCACTGCATAGACCGGTCAACGCCCCTCACTAACGCAAATGCCATGGATCTAATGCTTCAAATGGATTTTGCGAACCCCTGCTCTTGATAGGGATGTGAACCGATGAGCTTTCCTAAGAAAGTAGCGAATGGCGCTCTTGAAGCGATCGAATACGGGCGCACGGGGTTCGATCGCCCTTCTCAGCGCCTTCACGATGCTTCATGGCCGCCTTGCGGCCGAGCGCGGCACCAGTGATCAGGTCAGAATGGCCGCCGACATATTTCGTCAGCGAATAGAGTGAAATGTCTGCGCCGTGTTCGATCAGCCACTGGAAGACCGGCCCGAGCAGCGCATTGTCGCAGGCGATGACCTTTGCCCTTTTACCGGCTAGCGCCATTCAATCAGCCCTGAACCTTGCATGACAGGTCGTGCAGGTCTGGAGCATCAGATGGAAGATATGTTCGGCGGGCATGGACGACAGCTCCATCTCGGTTCGAACATGGGTGCCGAACGGGCCACCGCCCATCGGCTCGCCTGGCTTCATCCGCATGTTGGCGCCCATCGTTCCAGGATTTCTTTCCGCGGCGGCGGCAAGCGCGCTGGCATAATTCCTGAGGTCGATCGCCAAGCGGTCGAAACGATCGCGCTCCTCGCCGATGTTTGACTTCGCCTTTGAATTTGAGGCGGCGGCTGCGCCCGCGAAAAGAGCAATCAAAACATTGCCGGACTTGTCGGCAATGGTGTCGGCAGCCCGCTTGAACCCGATTGACGAATAGGTGGCAGGATCCTTGAACACGTCCGCGATGGTCTTGGTCGCGAAAGCCATTGCCTTCATGTCGGCTTGGCGGACAGTGACAAGGTTGTCCGCAGCGGCCCCCGCTATGGCGGCGACCGACGTCATGGCTGCAACAAGGCCGACGCAAGCTGTTGTGCTGAATCTGGTCAAAGGAGCCTCGTGCATAAATGAACCGGTCGGAAAGTCGGATCGGTTCTCGTTGGCAAACGACGAGAGAGGTTCTGAGCGCAAGCCACGATCGAGGTCGGACCATTTTATGAAGCGAAGCAAAACCGGGATAAGCATCCTTCAGGGATCCATCCTCCATGTGACACCCGTGTCATAGAATCGACGCGAATGTTTCCCAATCAGACGTTACAATTGAAATTGAGCGGCTTTGATTGTAGTCGTTGGAGCATGAGAAGAATGTACCGAATCGCACGGAGCGCAATGCTCGTTTTTGTGCGGCTGGCGATCATGGTATCGCTGGCAGGGTACACCATGTCCAATGCCAACACTGCAATGCACGGTTCTGCTTTTCCTGAAATCCAGAAGACCATGTCCGATGTGACGTCACCGAGCGACGATCATCATATGGAGCATGTATCTGGTGACGACCATAATCACGGTTCTGCCTCCTCGGATGATGAGGGCGCTGTGAAACTCGTCAAGAAGGAATGCTGCAAGGACTTCTGCGGCGGCTTCGCGATCATGTGCGATGAGCCGAAATTTGGTGGTCCGGTCGTTTCCTCCATTCGCGAGTTCATGAACGACCAACGCTCGTTCGGCGAACTGCCGACACTTCACCGCCCCCCGACTACCTGAATAGCGAGACTGCCCTTTTCGGGCACTGGATCGGATCGTTGTCGGCTTCGATGAGCCGACGGCCTTCCGGATAAACACTCCTATTCGGAAAAGAACATGAGACCTACCATTTTGGTGGTGGCACTGCCGTTGATCGTCGGCGGCTGCTCGTCCACGCTATCTCCTGACGTTCCCACGCCGGACGACGATCTCCTTTCGACCGCACCGCCGGTCCACTATCGTAGGCCGGTTGTCGGATATGTCGCGCGCCAACCGATCGATCCGAAACCGTGGAAAAAGCAAAACGAGTTGCAGTCTCCTTCGAAAGGAGATGCATCATGACGCCTAGTCTTAAGAACGCGGCCCTCCTCCTGCTCCCCATTGCTCTTGGCGGATGCGTTTCCACCGAATATGCAAAGCGGGATGCCGGTTTCGCGACAGTCGCCAATACCGCAGGCACGGCAACCGCCAAGCATACGGTGTGGATACAGAACAAGCTTCAAGCGCAGGCCGTCTCCGATGAGGTGAAGAGCCTGGTCGACAGGCGGAAGACCCTGGATGTCGAAACGGCTGTTCAGGTCGCACTCCTGAACAACAAGGGGCTGCAGGCAACCTACGCGAATCTCGGTGACAGCGCGGCCGACGCCTGGCAGTCGACCATGCTGATCAATCCCACGGTTTCGATTGGAACGACCGGGTTGGGGACCCCAGAACTCGAGGCATTCAAGACCATTGAAGGCATGGTCGCCACGAACATTCTAGCTCTGGCTACCCATAAGAAGAATGTCGAGATTGCCGATACCCGGTTCAGACAGGCGAAGCTGGCTGCAGCCATCGCGACGTTGAAACTGGCTGCGGATACCCGCCGCGCGTGGATCAACGCCGTGGCCGCCTCGGAGACCGTGGGACAACTCCAGCGTGCTCAGCTTGCCGCAGATGCGGCATCCGAGTTGGCATCCAAGCTTGGCGAAACCGGCGCGATGACCAAAGGCTCGCAGGCCCGCGAGCATGTGTTTGCCGCCGAACTTGCAGGGCAAACAGCTCAAGCCCGACTGGCCGCCAGGTTAAGCAAGGAAGAACTGACGCGGCTGATGGGGCTTTGGGGCTCCTCAACCGACTATCAGATCCCCAACAGTCTTCCTGCCCTTCCCAAGGTGCTGATCAAACGGGATGCTATCGAAGCCGAAGCGCTTCTGAAACGCGTCGATCTTCAGATGGCAAAACTGGACCTGGCTGCTACCGCCAAATCCTATGGTTTGACCGAAGCCACCCGATACGTGACGGATCTCGAAATCTTGACCGGCTTCGAGACGGAACGGGCAATCGAAGACGGCAAGAGGAAGACTGAAACGACCGGTCAGATCGAACTGGAGTTCGCGATACCGATCTTCGATACCGGCAGGGCTCGGTTGCGAAAAGCCGAGCTGGCCTACATGCGCGCTGCAAACCAGCTCGCGGAAAAGGCCGTCAACGTTCGCTCGGAAGCTCGGTCAGCCCATGAGGCCTATCGATCGAATTACGAGATCGCCAAGCACTATCGCAACAATGTCGTGCCGCTCAGAACGAGGATCGAGGAAGAGTCGCTCCTGACCTACAACGGGATGATCTCGAATACTTTCGAGCTGCTGACCGACACCCGCGACAAGATCAACTCCATCCTGCTCTCCGTCAACGCCAAACGCGACTTCTGGCTCGCGGACGCCAACCTCATGCCGACGATTTACGGCGGCGGCGCGGGCGAAACGGCCGGGCCGCGTGAAACCGCGTCGGCATCGAATGCTGGCGCCGCAGGACATTAGGGATCACGGACATGTTCAACAGAAGACAAATCATCGGAGCAGGTGCCGCCCTGCTTTCAACGGCGGCCTGGACGAAGACATCGGCAATGGGCCTGCCGGATGCCCCGACAATGGGGTCGGCCGAGATGCAGCCGCCAATCCATCCTGACACCGGCCCGGACTATCAGCCGGTCGTGACTTTGAACGGCTGGACGCTTCCACACCGCATGAACAACGGCGTCAAGGAATTCCATCTGATTGCCGAGCCGGTGGAGCGCGAGATGGCAGACGGCATGACGGCCTATCTCTGGGGCTACAACGGTCAATCGCCAGGACCGACGATCGAGGCAGTCGAGGGTGACCGGGTTCGTATCTTCGTCACCAACAAGCTGCCGGAACACACGACGATCCACTGGCACGGCATGATCTTGCCGTCCGGAATGGATGGCGTCGGCGGCCTGACGCAGCCCCACATCCCCGTCGGCAAGACATTTGTCTACGAGTTCGATCTCGTGAAGTCGGGGACGTTCATGTATCACCCGCATTCGGATGAAATGGTCCAGATGGCCATGGGCATGATGGGTATCTTCGTGATCCACCCCAAGGACCCGAAGTTCATGCCGGTCGACCGGGACTTCGTGTTCTTGCTCAACGCCTACGACATCGATCCAGGCTCCTATGTCCCCCGGGTCATGGAAATGACCGATTTCAACATGTGGTGCTGGAATAGCCGGGTCTTTCCCGGCATCAGTCCGCTGGTGGTTTCCAGAAACGACCGCGTTCGCGTCCGCGTCGGCAATCTGACGATGACCAATCATCCGATCCATATGCACGGCTACGATTTCGAGGTCACCTGTACTGACGGCGGCTGGGTTCGGCCAGAGGCACGCTGGCCGGAGGTCAGCATCGACATCCCCGTCGGGGCGATGCGAGCCTATGAATTCGACGCCAGGTATCTCGGCGACTGGGCGATCCATTGCCACAAATCGCATCACACGATGAATGCGATGGGCCACGATATCCCGACTTTTATCGGCGTCGACAAGAAGGGAGTGGCGGAGAAGATCCGCAAACTCCAGCCCGAATACATGCCCATGGGCACCAAGGGCATGGCCGACATGGGCGCAATGGAAATGCCGATCCCCGAGAACACGATCCCCATGATGACCGGCTGGGGTCCGCACGGCCCGATCGAAATGGGCGGAATGTTCTCTGTCGTTAAGGTCCGCGAGGGCATCTCCGCGGACGATTACTCCGATCCGGGCTGGTACGAAAACCCGCCAGGAACGCAGGCTTGGGAATGGACCGGCGAATTGCCGGACGCGACCAAGATCAAGGACGCCAAAACGCAGATCACGCCCAAGCCGACAAAGGGCTGAACGCTGCTATCTCCCATCACACATAAGGATCTACCCATGAAGAAATATGCATTTGCACTCTTGTTTGTCGCCCTGGCCGGCCCTGTGGCCGCCTCCGGCAGTCACGCCGGTGGCCATGAGGAAAAGATGGCCGTCGGCGAGGCCGGCGATAAGGCCAAGGCGACACAGACCATCCGCGTCACGATGAAAGAGACGGACGACGGCAAGATGATCTTCACCCCTACCGTCATCAAGGTTCGCGAGGACCAGACCGTCAGAATCGCGATCAAGAATGCGGGAACCGTCGACCACGAGTTCGTACTCGATCAGGAGGACAAGATTCTCGAGCACAAGGCGCAGATGGAGAAATTCCCGGAAATGGAGCATGCCGATGCCAATTCGATCCGGCTCTCACCCGGTGCATCCGGGGACATCATCTGGAAGTTCACGACGGATGGCGAGTTCAAGTTCGCTTGCCTCGTGCCGGGTCATTACGAGGCCGGCATGCATGGCGATGTCACGGTCGCGGCAAAATAACGATTGAATAGAGAAACGTAGACATGAAAATCGCAATCAAAATCATGGTCGCAGCCATGCTCCTGTTGGGCACGGCCTTTGGGACACTCGCCCAGGAATTCACCAAGGGCGTGGTCAACAAGGTCGATGCCAAGGCGAAGAAGGTCACCATCAAGCATGAGGACCTGAAGAACCTCGACATGCCGGCGATGACGATGGTTTTCCGCGTTGAGGACCCCGTCCTGCTGCAAAAATTCAAGGAAGGCGCAGCTATCGAATTCGTTGCCGAGCGTGTGAACGGCAAGCTCGCCGTCACTCAGGTTAAATGATCGAAGACCCCGCGCCCGGGTATCTCGGGCGCGGCAACTCGGTGTTACCGATAGATGGCTTTGCTGCTGGTCGCAGGAAGCCGCATTTGACCGTGGTGAAAAACATCTGGAAATCCAATGGACCGAAAGACCTCTGTGTTTAGCAACAGCGACTCGATCCGGGAAATTCGGTCGGCATCGCTGCGCCTCGTCGCACTGGCCGTCCTCTTTGCCAATCTTGTCCTGGGCGACGGTCGGACAAGCGTCGTCACGCATATCACCATTATGCTGATTTATCTGATGATCAGCATCGCCTCGATCTTTTCGGCGACATACTTCGCAAAGAACAAATGGCTTACGGAAATCTTCGTCGCGCTGGATGCCGGTCTGGTCGTGATCGTGCTCTACGAGCATATATTGGCCAATCCCATCACCGAGAACCACAACTTAACGACGTCAAGCCTCGTCGTTGCCTTCATCCTTCTCAACCATGTTGCCCTGAAACTAAAGCAACGACTGATCCTGTTGTTTTCCGGCATCGTAATTGTCGCCTGGATCGCGATGCTGGCGCTGATGGCTTATCGGCACCATTCCAACGCACCTGGTACCTTGCTGGCCAATTTCTTCAACCAGGACCTTGGTCTGACGATAGGCTTTGCCTTCACCGCCTTTGCCATCCTGCTCGTGGCACGCGATCACGACAAGACACGAAGAGAAGCCCTAAGGATTGAAGAGAGACGCACGAACCTATCGCGCTTCTTCTCTCCAATGGTCGTCGCTGAACTAGAAGAAGCAAGCAGCGTTCTCGATCTTGAACGGCGCAACGCTGCGGTCATGTTCATCGATATCCGGGACTTTACCAGCTATTCTGAGACAGCGACGCCCCGGGAGCTGGCAAGATTGCTGGCCGAGTATCGTCGGATCGTTGCGGGAACCGTGTTTGCATTTGGCGGCACAGTCGACAAATTCATTGGTGATGGCGTGATGGCCGTGTTCGGGCAGCCTAAGTCGCGGCCGGATGATGCCCGTCGCGCGCTGGCCTGCGCGATAGAACTGATGACCAGGCTGGAATGCTGGAAAATATCGAACATCGAGCTGGGCGGACCATCCTTGGAAACCGGGATCGGTTTACACTATGGCACTGTCATCGGCGGTGTTTTGGAAAGCGGGTACCACGACGAATTGACCGTCATCGGAGACACAGTCAACGTTGCCCAAAGGCTAGAATCTTTGGCGAAAAAGCTCGAGACACCGCTCGTCGTATCTATGGTGATGATGGGTCAGGTGCCTGCCGCTGAAGCTGTGCTGAGCTGGGTTCGAAAAGACAAAGTAAAGCTTTCAGGACGTAGAGAGCCCATTGACATCGCCTATCTTCAGCGAACTGCTCCTGCAGTATGCCCGCAAGAGGTAAGTACTAAGTATCGATAGTGATGGATCTGGCCCACAAAACCGGTAAAGTCGGAGCAAATCACAGCACGTGAGCGCCTATGCCAAGTCCCAAACCCCTGCCCTCCTCCACCGATCCTGTGCTGCGCGACTGGGATGAGGTTGTTCAGTATCGATAGTTAGCCATCTAATGTGGCTTTTCTTGCCATCTCCGGCTGGAATCGCTATATTTGACGGGATCTCGATAGAGGAAAATCGATGTCTGAAACACAACTCTCCGTCCGCAGCACAAAGGCGAGGGACCTGGCCCATGCGCTGGCGCGCCGCACCGGC
>NZ_QSNT01000014.1:0-1487 GCF_009498525.1 Rhizobium sp. ICMP 5592
AAACCGCGAGGCTGCCAGGTAAGCGACGTCCCAACCAACGGTCATTATGACCGAAATGGAAATTTGCAACAGAGCCCTATAAGTGCCATTTAGGTTGAGGGCTTAGTGGGCAGCCTGTATCCTCCAAAAGAATCGGAGGTTCGTAGTGAACGATACAAAATATAAGCTGGTCGATCTCTTTTGCGGATGTGGCGGCATAAGCAGAGGTTTTGAACTGGGTGGCCGTTTCGGCACACAGTTCGGTGTTGAGATCGAACCCCACCCCGCCGCCGCATTCGCTGCAAATATAAAGAACATACATGGACAGCCGGCTAAAGTTTACACCGGCGACATAACGCTGCTCTCTAAAAACAAAGATGAACTTTGGCAGGAGTTGCGAGCCGCCGGCGTTTCGGAGCCCGGAGAAATCGATGTACTGGCAGGCGGTCCCCCCTGCCAGGGCTTTAGCAGAAACGGCGTCCGAAAATACGAGGACCCAGTAAAAGGTCTCAGATTTTACGACGACCCACGTAATCATCTTTACAAGGAGTTTCTTGATTTCGTCGCCGAAACAATACCGAAGATCGTTTTAGTTGAGAATGTAAGGGAGTTCCTCAACTTCAATGGAGGCAAGTTTTCTCAGGATCTTTTAGCTCGCTTCGGAGAGCTCGGATATGCAGTACAGTTCAAAAAAATCTGTGCCGCTGATTTCGGTGTGGCACAGGTTCGGCATCGCGTATTTTTTGTTGCCGTGCGCGATGACGTCATGAAAAAAGCCGGAATGGGGCCGGCATTTCCGAAACCATCGTTCTTCCCGGCTCATGAAGTCTTCCCACTGGCGCCAAAGTCAATCTATCGGACGGTTAGAGATGCAATCGGCGACTTACCACCCGCGCCAGAAGGGAATCAGCGCACTCTAGTCGAGTACGATCCCAAGTCCAAACCATCTGAGCTCGCTGGATTACTCAGAAATGCCAATGGCTCGGTGAGCAATCATGTTGCGAGAAAACTCAGTCAAAAACAAACAGACCGCATCAATGCGGTTGGTACCGGCCGCATGAAGCATGTGGAAACCAGTCTGCAGACCAAGGGCTTTTATGGGAGTGCATACCGCCGCTTGAGTTGGGACGAGCCCTCACTCACGATTACGACTTGGGTCTATCATGTGGGATCCGGGCGGTTTGCCCACCCAGTCGAAAACCGAGGAATTACAATGCGGGAAGCAGCTAGACTGCAGTCATTCGATGACGCCTATATCTTCCCACCACTGGTAAATCCAACGTCCCAGATGATTGGCAATGCGGTGCCGCCGTTGCTTGCAAAGCAGTTCTCGACCGTCTTCTCGGAAATTTTAGATAGTTTCTACCGCAACGGCTCCAACGAGAGTATGGCTTCGAAGCTGACTGAAAAATCGGACCTTATAAGCGCATAATGGCCGCGTCATGGGGGTGTTCTCGTCAAGAAGAAATGCCCGCGTCGGCATTCCAAAGCCAGTCTGAGCTTCTGTC
>NZ_QSNT01000014.1:1557-25481 GCF_009498525.1 Rhizobium sp. ICMP 5592
TGTCGTTTTGCAGTTAACCGCAAGACTCTCCCTCAACAATTTCAAGAAGATAGCCCGGCACTTAATTTGAGACGCGGCACTTAATTTGAGATTGCCGAGCTGATTTTGGCACTTAACCTGATACTCAGCCGCCGACGAAATTTACGATGTGCGTCGATGACTTCTCGATCACTGTGGCAAAAATTGAAGTTACTTCTACCGTATTTTCAACGACTTGGCAGCCCACGCAAGCCCACCGAGAAAGGCTGAGAGTTTGCGACCGCCTTTGACGAAGTCTCAAATTAAATGCCAAACGAAATCCAAACGGCCGCATTCTTGCGATTAAGTGCCAAACGACACGACAGGAATGGATTGGGATTGATCGATTTCTCCATCATGCCGCATTAACACTCCGAGCACAGTGAGACGGAACTCGCTAAGAAGGCCGTCGCATGAACGGCCTGTTGTTCAAAGCGATGCGGCGGCGACGTATTTGATTCAGATCGACTTCGCCGCGCCGGTTCTGATCAGGTCAGCCTTTATCTCGAAGCGCTTCTTCTCACCGGGTTTTGGGACGAAACTAGTCTGTATCGAGGGTGGCACTGGTATGTAAATGCGATCTCTTAGCATGATCGTGGATGTTCTGTGAGCCCCCCCCCCGGCGCTCTCACTAACAAAGTCCATTGTCTGCATATCGTAATAAACGCCAAACTCACCTGAATGGTGGATGAAAATGAACAGTGCTTTTTGTCCGCCCCAAACAACCGAGGTAGAATGTGGCTGCGTGAAGAAGTCACCGAATTCCGTGAACGCCCGTGGGGCGAGCGCTATAAAACACCTGTAACCCCGCAGGTCCGGTTCGGATGGATCGATGGTGATTAATTTGGCAGACGAGCTGGTTTCCGTTCGCAGTATCGACGGCTCAGCGATCCATTGGGTCTGAGGGCTGGTCGGGTCCTGAACGGATCTTTCATTCTCAATAAGATTTGGTACAACGTCCCTAACTGCGGAGACGGCCTCGACGATTTGCACGTTGGTTTGGGCGGCGAACTTCGATCGGTCTATCAAGTTTTCAAGCGTTATTCGCCCCTCTCTGTAGTCTTCCCAGATCGACGGCAGCTCGTCGAGCTCGTCGCTGCCATACTCGAACGTCTCCCTCTTTCGCCGCATCGCCTCGATGAACGCTTCCGCTCCTTGACGAGTGCTGCTTGGCACGAGATGAGAGATATGGGGAAAGACGACGTTTCTGGCAAAGTCCTTCGCTAGGCTTCGGAACGCGTCGAGATGCGTTTCGTACACTTGGAGAAGTGTCATCACCACAGTCGATGTTGAGTTCAAGATAATTCGCGTTTTCCCGCTCGGAACACCGTCCACCATCACAACCACACCATGCGAGATTTCGCCAAACGCCACTTCGACGTCGATGAAAAAATCCTCGGAGATGATCGACGCCAGCCGATAAGAGACTGCCCATTTGCCGCCACTCAGGCCCATGCCTTCCTGCAAATTGATAACGGTCGGCCTGTCAGGTATTGCTTCGATCGCTGGGTATCGTCCGAGATATCCCTCCTGGCATTGCCGCCGCGGATTGTTCCGCGATAGAATGAGCAAGAAGGAGTCTTCGGACGAGAACGTTTTGATGACGGTTGGATCACTCCCGCCATACCGTCGCACCTTGCGCAAGCTCGATGTCAATATGGCGTTTTCTAGGGAGATCTCATCACGACCGGATACCTCAATCGTCAGTTTGCCCGCCAGGTCATAACGTCCATATGAGCAAATCCATTGCATGAACGGCGTGCTCTGATTGCATTGTTCAGTTGCAGACAAACGCTCAGAGGCGAAGTTGTCGATTTCCGTCATCATCGACTGGAGAAGCTGGACGCCGTCAGACGTGAGCGCTTCGCGACCAGCCGTGGGTTGAAGGACTTGCATGTCGACTACGCCACCAAACGTATAGATGGAGCTAATTGGAGCCATCGCCAGACCAAAGCCGCTTCGCGCTGTGTGAACGGCGCCATCGCCACTTCTCAGCACCAAGTTGCCTTTGAGTGGTTGACCATTCCAAACCAGATCGGTCAGGACGAGGCGTATAATTGCATTGCCAGAGATCGCGATATCGCCCGTCGCTTGGAGGTTAGGCCCTATGCGAACCACTTCTAGACGCTGTTGATAGTTTGTCGGAATGACGGGCACAACCTGGTCTATCGGGACCTGACTGATGAGTTCCTCGTTCACAAAGATCGGAACATCAACCAGCCGGACAAACTCCCGCAGGTACTGCTTCGCTTCCGCCAAATTAATAGATCCCGGCGAGATAAGTTCGGCTGTGATAGTGGTACCCGGGTGCCCGGTAACCTCGAGACGCTGCATTTTCACGCAGTCCTCCCGAAGCGATAAGGTTTCCCGCTGTGCACTCGACAAGGTTCGTTCTGGGGTCCGGGCGCTCTCGGTCTCGACAGTGACGGTTTTTGCGATCCCGAAGTTCGCCATTGCTCCGATACCGAAGGTTCCGACAACCCCAGCGGCGCGAGCTTCGGGATTGTTCTTGCTGCTGCTACCGGCGGTCCAAAAGTGGCGTCTCAGTTCATCACGAGACATACCAATGCCGTTATCTCTGATCTTGATCCTATCATGTTCGATGCTGACGTCGATGAGGGGATTGAAGTCTCTGTCCCTCTGCATTCTTTCCCGTATAGCGTCGAAAGCGTTTTGCACGTTTTCCCGGAGCAGTGCGAACGGTGATTGGTATATCTGCTTTGCAAGGAGCTCGATGATCCGTGACGTTTCGACGTCAAACGGGATAAGTGTTTCGTCCATCATTACTGCCCTCTCCCCATCAAAAGCATCTTGCGGCGAACCTCTAAGGTATCCTTATATTCCTCGCGCAGTTGGCCGCTAGCGATGATGTCGTCGAGGCATTCAAGGTCTTTCAACTGATAAGCAGCCTCTGCGGCGGCCAACGCCTCGTCTGGATTGCTTGCGGGCCAAAAATTGGCGCGTATGGCCTGCCAGTCACTAGCTGCCTGCAGTCCAGATAACAACACCTTGCGGGGATAGGTATCCGGCTGAGGCTTGAGCGTCAAAAGCTCGCTCGTGGCAGCGGACGGTCTTCGCTGTCTGACCGCTTCTTCGACCTCGAACGTCAGTTCGTCCAATCGCTTTTGGAGGAGTTTTGCGGGCTGCCCCACCGCGTTGAGCTTCGGAGACCACATCAGCGGCACCTCGCCATCGACGAACCGGCCTCTTTTCATCTCCGAGAACTGGTTGCCCTCCGCCATCTCGCGAATGTGCAGGGTAGCCTTCATCAGATTGGCGTCGAACCGAACGATATTGTATTGCCGGTTCGTTCCCCGAGGCAGATCAGTCCACCCAGCGCACAGGGAGCCCGCGCTAACCACGCACATCGTGGATCCACCACCAATGCTAACGGACAGATCAGTGCTCTCGGCCAGATGCTGATGGCCGTGAAAACCGATTTGAAAACCAAGGCCTGCCATTTCCGTGACGGTCTCGATATTGAGGTAGTCGTCTCTACTCGGAGGACCATGAATACTGTGATGCCAAACCGCCGCGAGTAACGATGTGTTTAACCCCAGCTTTCGAAGCTCCAAACTGCAACGAGACACGACGCCAGTAGCGAGCTCCGCTTCGAACCGCAAATGGTCATTTCGGTGAGTGGACTCGAACGCAGCCACTACCATGGCCTTGTCGAAAAGTTGAAACAAGTGAAAGCCGCGACTCCGGTCAATCGGAAGCGGCAGATCAACTCCGGAGTAGAATTTCTCTAGGGCTTCCCAGTAAGCTCCCAGCCTGCGCTTGTATGCTTCTTGGTCACTTACTCGATAGAGACGCTGCTCCTCCCACGACCATCTCAACTGGCCGTCACGCTCTATCAGAGTAGATTTCAATGGCTTGGGATATCGGTCGCTGGTGATGGGTTCAACGGACGAAATGGAAGTGTTCCAGCAAATGTCGTGATTACCAGGCACGATGACAACCACTGAACGGTCGCCGTCTAGAATGGCATCGCAAAGGCGCTCGATTAGGTCGAAAGCGTCCGCGTATTGCTGTCTCATCTCATGATCAAAGTTCGCTTCTCCCACTCGAACACCTTGGACGAGGTCCCCGCTCACGATCAGGGCTTGGGGGCGCTCGTGATTGAGCGCAAAACGGTCTATGTCGCTTAGGAGCGAAGCCAGCAGTGTGTCATTGTCCAGCGGATCGGCTTTGGAGCGGTGAAGATCGGACAAATGAAGCAATGTCGGCATAGAGCAAATCCGAACGGGTTTTGGAAGGGATCAACAATTCAGTATCGTAAGTATCCAGATTTCGCTGGATCTGGATGCCGAATTCAGCTTTGCAGGTAAGGTTATAGCCACAATCCACAACTTATACAGTTTTTTGTCGGGACGATGGCCACCTACGCGTGAGAGCACGGAAACTATCGAGTCTGGTTACTTCGCGGACGCTGAGTTCAGCAATGAGTGAGATTGAGCGCAGCTCGATGGCTAACCTGCGATTCCCTGACGATCATCGACGATACGAGTGGCCGTGGGATGAGGAGTTCCACCAAGCTGGGCAGACTGCTTGATAAGCGCTTGGCCTTCAGTTTGCGCTCCAGCTGCTCACGCTTTTGAGCACGCGGAGGGCAGTCGGGCCTAGCTAGGTTACCGTTTCTTCTGGAAGAGCACCCAGACCGCAAATGCCTTGCGATCCGATCTTGGAGCAGATGCTAGATCTCTGATTGCATGTTCGCAGTTATCGATCAGCACAAGCACTTCGGCCCGCACATAGCGCGCCAAAGGGTCGTAGTCAGCACGATGACGTTCTTCCTGTAGGATCACGAAGGTGTCGGCAAAAGAGACAATGCCGGTTGGAAACCCGCGACTTGCTGCAGACTTGCAGGAGTTTTTCGCAACGCCGTGTTCCAGCGTGCGATAAACCTGCGCCCAAGCCGGATCACTTCGCGTATCGCCTGTCCCGACCAGAAGATCGGCACACTCGCGGGCAAGAGCGTGAAACAGCGCGTAGTAGGCAGTGCTCACACCCCTTTTCAGGTCGGATTGGCGCGGTCGCTTTGGGCTGGCCTTGGCAAGTCGCCGTGCCGTCGCGATAAGGTCGTGCGACACGGCTTAACTTGCGATCTTCTGCTGTTCGTCGAAGTGATGCCGAATATGCGGAAACCGCGTCTCGCCGAGCGCGCTCAGCGCCTTGCGGACCTCGGTGGATAGCCCGTAGGTGAGTTTCGAACTGATCGGCTTGTCCGAGAAAGCATACTTCACGTCGACTAGTAGGATCGGATCCCCATCGCTATCACGCTCCGCACGGATATCTGCGCTGGAAAAGCCGGCTGTGGCAAGGCGGTCGCGAAGCACCTTTTCCACAGCTCTTTTCGTAGTGATCGATATGGTCTGTTCGTTGCTCATCGCACCAATATAATGGATTCCATCGAACTTCGCCACTCCTGAGCCGGCGCTGGCCGCGCAAATATGTCACCTTATGCTGTTGCAGCCATATCGGGGAAGAAATACGAAAATGAAGTACATTGGTGCCTTGAGATCGGTTCGTCCAATACGCATGTCTGCACCAAGGGAACGGTCACCCGTGGACGATCTAGATTTTGGCGGGACGATGGCACAGACTATAGCAAAAGGGCCTGAAACGATATGACGAAACTTTTGACCGTCTGCCGTGGTCCGATCTTGGCCGCCGCCACCGATATCCAGAAGGCTGAAACCATAAGTGCTCTGCTTATTCGCCCGATCGGTATTCTCCCAAGGGAGCCGGGCGATCAGATCCGTCCTTTTGCCATTGGCCTTTTCGACGAAATTCGCACCCTTATGAAGCCGGAAGTCACAGCAACAATACTCCGCCGTGCGGTCGCAGCCTTTGTGCACTCCAAACGCTACTATTGTGCGAGCGCCCAACTGGATTCGATGCGCCACGACATAGAAGGTGCGCCGTTGGAGCCTTTGACGGACGAAGACCGGATGACGGCGCAGACCCGATTTCTGGCACTGAAGCTAAAGACAAATGGCGTCAATGATAAATCCACGTTATCTCCCCCTTCCATTCCGGCGGCCACTCCCGCAATCACCAAAAGCGAACAGATCCGCGCCGCCCTTCTTGGCCGCGGTCGGTCACAAAGATCACGGTCCTCCGCTTCTTGAGACTTCCAACCACGCCTTCCCTTGCCCGAACGGATGGGGAAGGCCCTGTCTTTGAACCCTAAAAACCAAGATCATCCAAAGAGGCGATTGAGAGGGTGTATTTATACGGCGCGCCAAGGCTAGTCGGACACAAGATCCCGTACGCAAGAATGAAAATCCCGGTTCCCTTAGCTGGAAGCCAAACGCCGAATGAGTCATCTCTCACGAGGCCTCTCGGCCCGCAGTTACATTCGTTCGCATTAGCGCCATCAACATCGGCCCAAGCGAAAACCCGCCATCCTCCGCTCGGCGCGACAGATCCCGCAAATATCCCCCGGCCGAGTTGATGTGCCCTGCCCTTTCGAGGATGCAGGCCATCACGGCTGCCGCGTTCTCCGACCCCATCGCCTTGCAGGCATCCTGATACGCACTAGGACTGACACCCAGCATCGATCGCACCACCACCGCGGCCGACATGAGGTCCCCCCAATTGCCCACGGCGCCACCTGGCCCGTAATTCGCAATCTCGGGGCAAGCCCGCAGCACCATCGACAGCGGGAATGCTTTTGTCGGTAGCCTCGCCTCCCCCGTCGGCCGGATAGGGGGATGATGAAGTCGCGGGCCTTGCGCGAACATCTCGACCGCATGCGGGAGATCCTTCATGGCTTGCTCGATTACCCCTATTTCGAGCCGTTCTACTATTGGTCCCCTGCTAGCGATATGCCCCCAGACCAAGCGGAGCCGGAATTGATATCGGCAGTCGCGGACCGATCTGAAGTTCAATTCCACTCAGTCGGCATTTACCTCGCTCCTGACAGCATCCCCGTTGGTACGTTGGAAATCGCAATCGACGATGAAGCCGGCGAAGTATGCGGCATAGTTAGTATTAGGGGCATGACGAGGGCCCCGACATGGACGAAAGCCGGTGCGAGCCTGGACGAAACGATAAAGACCTTCGTCAATGCCATTTCGATCGACGACGAGGATGGCGCTGAGCCCAGTGCGTGATAGATGCACACATTTCAACAGTGCTCTCGCCAGCGTCGCGCATGCTCTTGATTGGGACGAACTGCGCGAGAGAAGCGACACGCGAATATCGGTGCCGCTCAACGATATCGATTTGGAGGATCGCGCGGATCGGCTTCCCCGACACCTTGGCTAACAGCCCGACTGAACAAATTTTACCGTGTGTTCGTGAATGGGTCAAAGGACACGATGTCGGCGCTTGACAGTCAGAAGACGCACTGAAGCCCAGGGGCCAGTCGCTTGGGATATGCTCGCAGGCCGTGGGACCGCTTGCGTGTTACAAGATCGTCTGCGGCGGGCGATCGTGTAGAAGACCCTCGAGTGGCAGTTGCGGGAATTATCGCCTCCGCCCTTCGCCTAAGCCCCGACAAATGTTAGGTTCCAGCGGGCTCTGGGGGCATCGATGAAGATTGTAAGGCTGGACATAGCGGGGTTTCGTGGAATTGAAAGCGGCACGCTTCATTTCGACGATTTCACAGTTCTGATCGGCGCAAATAACTGTGGCAAAACGACAATCATTGAATCCCTCGCCCTTCTGCTCGGGCGAGACAGGCTGGTGCGCAACCTGACGGAACACGACTTTTTCGGCTCGGATCCCCAGGCTGCCGACCGAATCAGTATTATCGCAACGGTAGCGGGTTTCGCGCCCAACAGCCCGGAACACCATCACGACTGGTTTCGCGCCGGCCGGGCTACCGAGAAATGGTTCGATCCTGCCTCCGGTGAGCTTTCCGCGGCCCAGACCGTCCAGGCCAGTCAACTGGCCTGCCAGATCGCTTTCTGCGCGCGCTTCGACCACCTGACCCTTGAAGCCGAAGCGGTGCGATATTTCTACGATGACGCGGATGCAGGCGATCCCTTTTCCGAGGATTCGACAATAGTCCCACTGCCCACGAGCTTGATAAAGGAAATCGGCCTGTTTCTAGTTCCGGCCAGCCGGACGTGGGACAAGATGATGTCCTTCGGCTCCGAGCTGTTCCGGCGCACGGTCGCCTATGTGGGCGGCAATCCCTCGGAAGCCGTGCTAGCCGAACGCAACAGGCTGAGGCAGCCCGTGGAGCCCCTGGAAGCGGACGGGCAGCTTTCCGGCCTGGTCGGAGATATCAACGATGACCTCCGAAAGCTGTTCGGTCGCGATATTGCCCTGACTCTCCGGCTAACGACAACCGACAGCGAAGGCGTGCTCGACGCCGTCATGCCGCATTTTACCGAGCAGGGAAGACCGCAGCTTCCGGGCAGACGGCACGGCAACGGGCTTATCTCGCTTCAGACGCTGATTTTGCTGATGCGCTTCGGAAACCTGCGCAAGGCGCGCGGCGACAATTTCATTATGCTTATCGAAGAGCCGGAGCTTCATGTGCCCCCGCCGCAGCAGCGGAAGCTTCTCCACTATCTCAAAAAGATGGCGACCCAGACCGTCGTCACAAGCCACTCCCCGACCGTGGCCGCTGTCGCCGATCCGCACCAGCTCGTGCTCGTTACCAATAGGGCCGGACAAATCTCCGCGAAGCCGCTTCTGCGGTCGCCAATCGATGCGAACGCAAGCGCCGTGCGTCGCGCGCTATTCCTTTCGGACCGGCACGCGACCGTATCGGCGATCATGCATCCGGCCGTCCTGATTCCGGAAGGAAAGACGGATGCCGGCTGGCTACGCCTCTTTTGCCGCATCGCGGACCTGACCGAACCGGCAGACGCGCCGGACGAAGCCACATTCACGCACGAAGTCGGCGTAATTCCAACCAAGGACGCCCGTATCCGGGACACCTATCTCGATCTCGTGGGTGTTCATCCATCCCTGACATGCCTCGTGGATGGAGATCAGGCTGGAGCCGACTATCGCGCGGCCCTGAGCGCCGCCAATCCGCGATGCCGGCGGATCGTGCGGTGGCCGGACGACTGGACCATCGAGGATGTTGTCGCCTGGGTCTGCAGCGCCGACGCAACCGTTCTCGAGCAGCCCGATTTGGCTGACCTCGGCCTGCCCGCAAACATCGCCGATCTTGCCGACCATCTCAAGGTACAGGCGCGGAAGACCGACGAGATCCTGCACGCGGCACTAGCGGACGCGATCACAGCAAAGCCGCTTTGCAGCCGCCGCGTCCGTCATGTGCTATCCACGCTTGCCGCCATCGCGACCGATCGGGCTCCGCAGGTAGATTCCGCGGTGGACGCGCTTCACCAGAACGGCGTTACGCATATCTGGACTTTCGATCATGCCATTCCGGGGATTTGAAGGACCGGCAGGGTCGGGGAAAACCTACCGGCTGATGGAGGCGGTGGCGCAGCGCCTGCAGCATCAACCACTTCTTTCGCACCAGAAAATCCTCTCGCTCACCTTCATGCACGGTTCGCGCCGCCGTCTCGACGCCGAGTTTCGCGGTAGTCCTGCCTTGCGCGGAAAAGCCGTCGCCATGACGATCGACAGCTTCGCGCAAAATGTCTGGCACAGATGGCGGACGCTCGCGGGATTCCTGAATGCCGAAATCGGCGACTTCAACCAGACCTGCGATGCGTGCGGCCAGCTTCTCGAACAGCCGGCCGTGGCGCGTTGGGTCGCGCGGTCTTATCCGGTGATCGTCGTTGACGAAGCCCAAGAGCTGGCAGCGCCGCGACTGAGGATGATCAGCGCCCTCGCCGGCCACAGTGCGGTCTTCGTCGCCGCTGATGAATTCCAGTGCCTGGACGAGAACCTGGACACGGCGCCTTTCGTGAACTGGTTTGCCACTGGCGAAATAACACCACTCAACCAGATCCACCGCACCAATCAGGTGGGCCTGCTTACAGCCGGCGCAAATTTGCGCCAGCTCATAGCACCCGCCCCCGGGGCAGGCCTGCAAATCCGCTATGAATTCCCGAACATGGCCCCATTCAGGATAGGTTCGGCCATCGCGGCGGCCCACGGCACCATCGCCGTTCTTTATCCACCTGGCGGTAGCGCCTGGGCGCAATCGCTGGCACAACGACTTTCGCAGGGCCTTCACTCTGCGCAGTACAACATCCCGCCAATCAGCCTCGCGCATGAAGCGCGCGCGGCCGACGAGGTGAACGCGATGATGGCCGCGCTTGGCGCTATCGACAATACCGGGTTTCAGGAACTTCTGGGTCGGATTGTCCCTGTGGAGAACCAGCCCCTATGGATGCCAAGGGTGCAGGCGTCGCTACGCGCGAGCGCCAACCGCCTTGGCAAGACAAGCTGGACGGCCGACGAAGTGAGGATGCTGATGCAGCGCACGGCAGCCAATCATCGTGCCTATTCTGGCGACCGGCCAAGAGGCATTCCCCTGCTTTCGATCCACCAGGCCAAGAACCGGCAGTTCGATCACGTCATCATGCTCTGGCCCCCCGGCGTTCCGGGGACTGAGGAGCTAAAAGCGAGGCTGCTCTATAATGGTATTACCCGCGCGCGCCGCAGTTGCAAGATTTTTGTCCGAACGCAGGCGCTGCTGAATGAAGCGCCTTTCGTATTCGCGCAACCCGCTGTCGCTATCACCACCTGAGTATGCCCGGCCCAGACATTTCCGCGGTAGCGGAAAGGAAGATCTGTTCTGGAGAGATTGTTGCGACAGAGCGGGTAGCTGATGGATCCAGCTCTCTGCGAACAACTAAGCCCGACGCCATCTGTCGTTTGGCAGTTATTCGGGTTCTGCCTCAATTCGTGTGGCGCTGTTGTCCTATGAGCTCAACGCCAGGCAAGGATGGACATCCACTCGAACAAACATTGGTTGTCGAGTTCCACAACGTTCTGACCCGCATTTCCATTTGACGTTGATCCGTCCAGGCGCCGTGAACCCATTTATGAATCTGCTACTTCTGTCGTTTTGCATTTAACCGGGGTCTTCCTCACTTTGTGTGGTTAACAGACCGTTAGCGATGACCCGGCTATGGGCTGGCATGCGAACGAAATTGAAATGGTCGCCCGGTCCGGGTATTAAAGTGCAGAGCGTCGTGTTTAGCGATGAAGGCAAATGGGTAGTGTCGACCTGCGGGCATCCTCGGGCATATGCCCAGATTGCCGACATCAGAGCAGAAATCGGCACGGCTGGTCGTACCGCAATCTTCAAGACCTGCCGATCCAAGGTAATGCCGTGACGGTGAAGCTCCAGTTGAGCCGCTGGCGTTGCACATATCGGCAGTGTAAACGGCAAACGTTCACTGACCGGGTCCCAGCGATTGCCTCTCCCTATTCTCGGCGGACAACGAGGGCCGCCGAGAATAGTCGGCCTGCTTGGCCACAGCACCGGCGGACGGCCCGGAGGGCGCTTGATGATACGGCTTGGGATGTCGATCAGCGACGACACCATCCTTCGGCACTTGAAGCGCAATGCTTCACGGGTCGACGATGAACCCCCGGCACGGATCATCGGTATCGATGACTGGAGCTGGCGGAAATCGTGGCGCTACGGCACGATCATCGTTGATCTCGAACGCCGGAAGGTCATGGACATTCTCGAAGACCGGAGCGTGGCAAGCGTTGCACGATGGTTGAAGCGGCATCCCTCTATTGAGGTCGTCAGCCGAGACCGATGCGGGCTCTACGCGCAGGCCGCTCGTGAAGGTGCCCCGCAAGCGTCTCAGGTGGCAGACCGCTTTCATCTCATCCAGAATCTTCGTCTTGCTATCGAGGAACAGATGAGCCTCTCCGGCCGAGCTACAGGCAGGGCACTGCTACCAGACGAGGACATCGAGAACGATCATGACGATCGGGCTTTGCGTGAACAGGCGCCTGAAACGCCTTGGCGCAATCAGCTTCGCCGGGCACATCGGCAGTCCCGGAGGGAGGTGTTTGAAACGGTGCACGCCTTGAGCAAAGAAGGCTTGACCTGCTCGGACATCGCGCGTCGCACGGGATATGGCCGCCGCAGCATCGCGAAGTGGCTGACGTTCGAAACTCCACCCGAGCGACGCAGGGGTGCGCTACAGCCGACATCTCCTCTCTACTTCGAAGCGTTCCTCACCCAGTGTTGGAAGGATGGCAATCGCCGTGGTCGGTATTTGTTTCATGACATAAAGCACCGCGGATACACCGGCAGCTTTTCCAGTCTTGAACGCCTCCTGGCAACATGGCGCCGCGCCGAGAGACCGGAAACGGATGAGGATAAGGATGATGCGGCTTCGGCTCGGATTGGGCTCTCCGACAGAGCACCTGACAATTTGCCTGTCCGTGATCCGCAAACCGGTTATTTGATCTCACCGGTTGTCGCGGCTGCCCTTTGTATAAAGCCGCGCGGCGCGCTGACCATCAATCAAGTACGGAAAGTGGATGCCCTCAAACAGGGATCACAGACGTTTGCTGTTTTGCGCAGCTTCTCCATGCGATTTCGTGGAATATTTCATGGCCGAACTTCGGTGAAACTCGAAGAATGGATCGATGATGCCATTGATTCTGGCCTCGTTTTCCTGGCCCGTTTTGCCCGCGTTCTCCGCCGGGATATCGACGCCGTCTGTAACGCCATCGACCTGCCCTGGAGCAACAGTCAGGCAGAAGGTCAGATCAACCGCTTGAAGACGATTAAGCGCGCAATGTACGGCAGGGCGGGACCAGAGCTTCTCAGGGCGCGGATGATGCCAATCAAATTGACCGATCTCCACACAAAGTGAGGCAGATCCTTTAATCTCAAGACTCCGCCTGCAAGAATTTCAATAAGATAGCTGAGAATCGCCGCTGTGAACAAAATGGCTGCCTTCGGTCAAACATCATCAGAAAATGGCAAATATCACAAAAGGTTATTGCCGAATCTGAAGGCGTCAAGCGCCAAAAATCGCAAATTAAGTGTCGTGGCCTGCCGGAACGGGCGCATTCTTACGATGCAGTGCCAAACGACAGTTGCAAACCCGCCCGACCCTGCAATTGCTGCCAGATGTCAGCACTAGTTTTCGGGATGGCGCTATCATTGTTCCCATGACCAGCCCTCTCCGTCTATCGGCGGCCGCTTACTGCGACGCCATTCGCAGCCGGGCAGATCAAGCCGGATCGCCAGCACCAGGAGAAGATCTTGAGGGCCGCGGCGTGGCCAATGAGGGTAGACCATCCAGCGACGATGCTCAGCGCTTCCCTCGGCTGCGGGATGTCCGCCAGCAAGACCATAAGCTCGAAGCCGTCGACGAAAGCGACGGCACCGTCGAGCGAAGGATGATCGACGACAATCCGTTCCTCTACCAAGTCGCCGACCAGGCAGGGTAGCTGCCCAACATGGGTCGATGACGCCAGGCCGACATAGTCGCTCGGCTGCGGAAGGGCAGACGGCACCGGCAATGCGTCATTGTCTGGCGTCTCGATATCAGCGCGAACCCGCCAGAACTCGGACTGAAACCAAAGTGCCGCTGACCGATAGTAACCGGCAGCCCATGCGGCATGGCGAGCTTGCCGCCGGTTTGCCCTACTGCTGAGAAACGATTGCACCGACGCGCGCGACCATGGCCTGAGCGACAGTGTATGGATCGCATGGGCGGCATCGATCCCTGACTGTATCGCGACCTGAATGCCGCAAGACGAGATCGGATCGATCGCCAACAATGCTTCACCGACCCTGATCAGCCCATCTTCGCCAAAAGGGTTGCGCAGATGGGGCGTTGCGTCGCATGCACCGTATAATGTGAACTTATCGATAACGTATTGAGGGCCGAGGATACCGGTCGCGATGATTCTATCGGACAGGTTGGACAGGACATGCCGGCGCCTGCCGCCCGCCCCGTGCGGATCGACGAACAGGGTCGTAAGATATTCGGTCACGCCGACCGGAGCACCCCACAGCCAGCCCTCGTCGCTGGAAAAGGCCCGCACGCAGTCCGGCAGTTCTCGTCCGCTCCAGACGGTGTGGATTGCAATCAGACTGTGACCTCGTTCGGTTTTGCCCGGTTGGAGCCGGGCGCGCCGCCCTGTTGCGTCGACGACAAAACGCGCCACGAGCGCCCGCGTGCTGCCGTCAGCGGATAGCTTGACCTGCCAGTCAGGCTTGTTCTGTTGCAATGCCTCCACTTTCCCTCGGAATATCCATAGCCTTGCCAAATGCGCCATTCGCAGCAGTCCACAATGAAACTTCTGCCGATCGATGATGTTAACCGGTCCCCGCAGGACCGCAGTGTCGGTATCCCAACGAACTTCCATTGGGGTCAGGACACAGTCAGCATCCTCCAGGGCCGCGGCGAGTCCGACCGTACGCAATTGCTCCTGCGCTGTGGGGCTCAGGGTCTCGTGCCGATGGCCGAGTTTTGATAGTTGAGCGGAAACAAGCAAAACATCATAGCCGAGTTCGACCATCCTGATGGCAAGGGCGACGCCGGCAGGACCGGCGCCCACAACGAGGAGATCAATCTTGGTGACCCGGTCAGGCATGTCCATGGAACAGACCAGGTGCGGTGGCCGCTAGGCGTGCATAGGCACCGAGGCAGTAGTACAACCAGCCGCGGATATAGTCGCATGATCTTCGTTCGCGGCCGATCGTCTCGTGGTGGCAACCGCCGCCGCACTGGTATCGGGCCCAGCAGGTGTTGCAGGGCTCCTGCCGATGGACATGCCGATCAGCCATCCAAGTCGCCTGGCGCTCCCGGTCGACGCCGCCGGAGACGGTCCCTAGCGCACCGACCTCGTTTCCGACAAATCGGTGGCACGCAGCAAGGTCCCCATCTGCCGAAACCCCAAAATACCCGGCGCCCGCTCCACAGGGATAGGGTCTATGTGTTCCTCGATGAATCTCCTTGAGAGCCTGCAGCATATTGGTGAAAGGATACCGCTCGCCTGCGACCGTCTTCTTCTCGAAGGCGTACCCGCAAGACACCATTTCCGCCAGCATGCGCTTGAGATCGCCAACCTCCATTTCACCCCGGCCGTTCGGAGAATTCAGCATCGGCGAGAAGCCGACGCTATGAAAGCCCATTCGAATGAAGTCATCGAGGATTTGCGGCAGGTTCTTATGCTCCGGTGTGACCGTCACACGAGCGGACACCTGCATTTGTCGCTGCCGCTCAAGAAGCGGCAAGATCGCCTTTCGGATGGTTTCGAAACTCCCCCTTCCGCTTTTGAAGGGGCGCAACATGTTGTGCAAATGAGCCGGCCCATCCAGGCTGATGGTGACGGCAAAACCGTAGTCCTCCAGGAAATCCGCATCCGCGGGGGTCAGAAGTGTGCCGTTCGTCGTCAGCGAAAATGTCAGAACGACGCCCAGATGTTCGGCCCTGTTGCGCGCATATTTGGCTGCCTCGCGCAAAACGGCACGATTGACGAGGGGCTCTCCGCCCATGAAGGCGAGGTTTACGCGGTCTCCAGCGTGTTTCCCCCGCAGGAGCATTTCGACCGATGCTGTCGCCGTCTCAAGAGGCATATTTTTTGCAGGGCCTCCGAAGGAGCCTTCTTCGGCATAGCAATAGGCACAGCCGAGATTGCACTTTTGCGCGATGGCGAGCGAGAGAGCATGGACCGGGGCGGGAACGACCGGATCATGGCCGATCGCAGGACGTGCTCGCTTGAGCTGAAGGGACGCAAGGGCCGCCGGCACTGACTGTTGGTCTACGGCGGCTTTCAATGTTTGAAAAACGGTATCGTCCAGGTCGTAAAATCGGCTTCCGTCGACGACGAACGCGTGGCGACCGATCCCCGACTCGATCAGATGGACGTCGGATGCAGCCGGGCGAGCGGCCGCGATAAGCGCATCCACATTCATATGCCGGCCCCTCCCTGTCCCTGCAGATCCTCGACTCTGCCGCCGATCACGAAGCGGAGATGATGCTCCCAGGCGGCAAACAGATCGTCGTAGCCGACGAGCCGATCATCCGTTCGGTTCCCGACCGAAACACGGTCGGGAATATAAGGTTTGCTGTGGTCCTTCTGCATCCACATCGCACCTTGGCTTGCGCCGTCCGGCCCGGGCTCGACATTGACATAGTCCGGTCGGGACGCCGCCCAATAATAGCAAGCGCATTCCCGATAGTCGTTTTGCCAAGGTGAACAGAGACCCTGCGTCATTTCGCCGGGCTCCGCCAAAGTCCGGGAAAGGGCTGCTCTCATCGTCGGCGTGCCCTGCATATCAGTCGTGTCGAAGATTTGCTCAACCTCAAGCTCAACGGTGATGACAGCGACGCTGGCTTCTGCATCGCGCGTCCACAAGATCTCCATTCCTTCTTTTGGCGGAACTGCAGTAAACACACAGGGGACCATCTTCCCTTGCTGATGCTGTATCAGGGCGAATGTATTGGACCATTCCATGAAGGCAACGGCTTCGGGATTTCCCGGGACCGGCAAGGTCTGGCTCCTCGATCCGGGGTAAATCGGGCCGGTCGCCTGAACCATGACGGGAGTACCGTCTATGGCCAACAGGCGGCATCCGAGCAGTGTGGAATACTTGTCATCCGAAACGGCCCTCACGAGATTGCTGTGTTCCGTGAGCGTGATGCCGCGAAACATCCTGCGCCACATATTGCGAAGATCGAATTCAAGTCCGGGAAAGCAATTTGAGATTGCGGAGATTGGATGGGACATTGGAGGGTTCCCACGCCCCCGATAGGCCAGGTGTTGTCGCACCGCGGACAGATTGCGAGGGGTTGCTTCGCCTCGTGAGGTGAGGAACGGTCCTGCCGCTGCCGCCTGCGCGATGGTGTTGATTTGCCGTCTTGTGAGCGTCAGGTAGCGTGCATCTGCGCCGCGCATGAGTGCCGGCATCTTTCTGCGTGTGGCATCGCTCAAGTCACCAATTTCCTCCGGCTTTCGCAGGAGGTCCGCAAACCAAGGCGCGCTACCAGCGCGCAGCGCCGCCAGCGCTGCGTGGTGCAGCGCAAGGATGGAGCGCGTATCGACGATTCCGCTCGCAGCGACCGGCTGGAGCACACGATGGGTGTCGTTCGCATCCTGGGCCGGCATCGCGCTGGCGGGCACCGACACACTTCCGATCGGGTTGCCATTCATAACGGCGACATTCATCTGGCGGATCGTCTCTGCCGCGCGCCGCAGGATGTCCTCGGCCTCGGCAAGATCCACTTCTGCGGGATCGATATCCTTACCCAGGAGGGCCTGGACGAGTTCGTCGTTTACTGTACGCACCGGGAGCCCGTCGGGCGCAAAATTGGGGGGCCCGGCGCTGATGCGCCCGTAAGCCGACAATTGGCGACCATCCCCGAGCGTGACCGTCACCGCGACAGTGCCGTCGCACTCGTCGTCGAGATAGCCCCAGCTCTCATGATTGCCGTCCGAATTTTCGAACCCGGCATAGATTGCGCCCGGATTGGTGTCGGTCGCGCTGCCCTTGTCGACCCATCCCACCCATCGTTGCCCAGCAGCTTCGGCATTGTAGATGATTTGCGCTTCGCTGCGCAGGATCGGGTCCTCCTTGTCCGTGCGAACGCCAAACTCGTTGACTTCGGTGCGCATGTGCTTCGCACCGTAGACGATGCCGTGCGCGGGCGTGAAGCGAAGTCGTATCTCGGGGAATGCCTTAGTCGGCCGGATATACTGGACGTGGCCTAAGGGCAGCGTCTTGCCCTGAATGAAGTTGTCGGCACTGGCTTCCAGCGCGTGGGGTGCGTGATCTTCAATGACGACGCTGGCAATCGCCTTGTCCCTCGGATCATCTGTGCGCCTGAAGACCTTGATGTTGCCGACGGTGACGTCCCATCGGACCTTGACGTCCTCGCCACCTTCGGCAGCGAGGAGCGAAAGCGTCAGCGGTTGCAATTCACCATTGTCCAGATGGGCGAAAACCTCGATGAAGGGCGCGACGGGCCTGATCTTGTCCCCGGTGCGGAACTGGATGGTTGTGGGGATCGCAGCCCTTTTGATGGCACCGTTCTTTGGATCGACATAAAGGGTCTCGCTGGGCGTGATCCGGCGATAACCGAGACCGTCCGCGGGCAGCTCGAGTTCATAGTTCTCGAGGGGCCCGGTTGCGGATCCAAGTCTGCCGATCGCCAGAGGAGGCAGTATGCTTATGCCAATGATCGTCATCGAGAAGCCTCCGTCAAGATCACAGTGATATCCGCTTTCGACTGAGCATCAGCTCCGCTGAGCGCCGCCAGGAAGGATTGGCCATCCCTTCCCGTTGCGGGAAGGCGAATGATCGCTGCAGCGGATGCGTCGATCAGGTCTAGGTGGAGTTGCCAGAAATCCCTTTCTCGATAGGGAAAGTTCAAAGTGTAGGGCATCTGGAACGGCGGGGCTGCAAGCTTGCTCGGATCATCGCCGAGAGGACGTCGAACCAGCAAACCCGCAATCGCCTTCAGATGATACATCTCGTTGAAGGTGCGGTTGAGTGCCATCCCACGGCGGCCGGGTTGTGCTGACGCCTGGTCATCGGCCTGCAACGCATGGGCAAGCCAGGTCAGCAACATGCGGTATCGAATGTTAAAGAGCGTCGCCCAGGCCGCGGACTCCCGATTGGTAATGATTGTCGCGCCCTTCAGCTCAGAGCCCAACCCCGGAGCGACCGGGTCGATCGGAACGGCAAGAGACGGCGACCAACCATCAGTCGCGTTCAATCCGCGCCAGACTTTCAGGAAGCGGGAAAAATGGGAGTCTTCGCTGTCGGCCGATATCAACTCGGTGGCCTCGCCCTGCTCGGCGACGGCTTCCAGCGCGTTGAGCGCCTGGGCGCGATTGCCAGCACGCATCACAAGAACGTCTGGTGTCGTCGTCGGCGTCGAGCCGCGCGCGCCCGCCGCATATCCGCGACCCCAGCTGTCAAACGTCGCCTGATGATCGTAAGTCTCCTCGCGAAACAGACCATCTGGCAGTTTGGCGGGATCTTTCACGATATGGATGATCTGGGCATACAGGTCGCCGACCCTAATGACCTGACTGCCGGCATCTGTTGTAGCCAAATGCTCAATCTCGGCCCGCTCCGGCGCTGGAACGGTATCTGGCCAGACTGCCGGGCTCTCGGCCACCACATATTTCGCGACCGTTTCGCGAGTCGCGGGCGCCAAACGAAAGGCATAGGGGTAAAAGCCACTGCTCCAGGGAAAGTCCTCCCTGTCGAGATGGATCGCGCCACCCAAAAGCTTTAGGAGGTTTTGGACGGTGACCAAGTGCCCCATCTCCTCCTTGGCGACGCCAAGGACTATCCGCTGCCAATTTGCGACATCTTCTCGGTGCTCGACCGGGACCTGATCGCCGCCGAAGGACCATCCAGCGTAGAGATACTGGACCATCAACGCGTGTTCGATTTCGGCCGCCATGGACAATAAAAAGACGGTATATTCGTGCCAACTGAACTCCGGCGGCGGCAAATCCTGATCCGGCCGCGCGAGATAAGCGGCGATCAGCTTTGCGCCGTGGTCCCCAACCTTCGTGCCCGATCCGATGATCGAACCAAGGTGCCTTAGCATTTGTGTTCGCATGAGCCTGTCCCTGTCCCACTCGGGCGGCCGGGCATCCGGGTCTGCTATGTGGCCGCACAGGGGCTGGCCTTGCCAACGCCTAAGCGATGCACGACGATGATGAACCGGGACCGCCTCAATATCGAGCTTGCAATTTCATGATGTGCAGACTGCTTGTGCTTGGAGGCGGACGATTGCTAGTGAGCATCGTCGTCTCTGCGGTCGATAGAAGCAGAATATCGACGTAAAGACAACTATAGAATGCGAGATAATCCTCTTCGATTCACGGGATGCTGGTTGGTTTGTCGGCCGGACAGTTCCCGCGTAGCTTGCGATTTTCACTGCTTCAGGGATATCAACAACATCTGCAAGTCCGGCGCCGGAAAGCAGGCTATGGTCCGTTTTCGGAGGGATCGAAACAATCCGCTTGAGCGTGAGAACGATGCTGGATCACCATCACGCGGCGGATCTTTAAGCCCTTGTCATGACGCGTTGCAAACCCGGCCTTGCCCTTTGAAGAGCGCCCTCGACGGGAGCCGTCCTAGAGGGACGACAGGTCCTTCAGTGCGCTGATCGCAGGTATGAAGAGATAGCCGCCACCCGAGGGCATGACGAACTGCGCTTCGGTCTCGACATCGCCTGTTGAAGGTCCTTTCCGAACAGGGTGCAGCGGCGTATGCCGTCATCGGTCGGCGCGTTTTGCCCGACCGACATGTCATGCCCGCTGGGCGCTTTCGGCCTTGTCGGATCGTTGATCCATCGTATCTGCAAAAATTCGAACTGCTCCTCGATCGAACTTTGTATCGACAGAAAAAGCAGACCGCGTTCCAGATCGTCCTCTGGCTGTCGGAAATGGGGATTCGTTACCGACGGACCGAGGGCGACCCCCACCCGCAGCAGGCGACGCTCATAGGTCGAGCTGCGCGCGCCCATATCCGCATCTTTGCAAGGGAGCGACGAGCGCACCTATCGGATCAAAGGCCTCAACAGATATCTGAATGTCGATTATCGGCTTCGCGGCAAGGCCGTCAATCGAAGTTGAACCTATATGGTCAATTCGCACCGCCAAAGAACCTAGCTCACCTCGAATGACTTCGGCTTTATCGCGGAATTTTTGAGCCCACGAGGGCGACCACTCATCTATGACGATGTGATCGCTCATAACCATTGAAAGCTCCGTCTAACTGTCCTTAAGTCATCATGACATATCCATGGCGTATAGAGAAACTCCGCCACTGAATCTGCCCCACCTAGTACGCGGGGCAAAAGGGGTGGCGCCGATGGAATTTCCGGGAAGATAAAACGTGCAGTCAGTTAGCTGTGCATAAAGATCTGCCTGGTATCGGAAGGCGGCGGTGGTCGATTCCGCCGACGGGCAGATCATGATTCTTTCTCGTCATGAAGAAGAGCCTGCCGTCCGTTGAGCATGTTGAGACGCTGTCGCTGGTGGCGATGCGCCGGCTCGTCGGCGGACTTGTCGAGGAGCTGCATGCGATCAAAGCGGAGGTCGCGACACTACGATCCGAGAACGAAGCCCTGCGGCAAGACAATGCCGAACTCCGGTTGGAAAATGCCCGCCTGAAGCTCGAGAACCAGCAATTGCGTGACGAGATCGCACGGCTGAAGAAACTGCCGCCGCGTCCGCCGTTTCGACCATCGGGTATGGACAAAGCGACAGATCCTACCAGGAATAATCTCGGGGATGATCGAACAAGCGGCAAGCTGCCTCGCGGCCCTAAGCGCGACAAGAACCGGATCACCCGCACCGTGACGTTGAAGGCCGATGTGCCCGAGGGCTCACGCTTCAAAGGATACAAGAACTTCCTGGTGCGCGATCTGGTTCTGTCGGCGCAGCTCGTGAACTATCGCCGGGAGCGCTGGCTGACGCCCCAGGGCAAACTGATAACGGCTCCCTTGCCAGACGGGGTTGCCAGCGGCTTTGGTCGCAATTTGCGTCGGATCTGTCTGGCGCTCCATGCGCAGGGACAGGTCACGACGCCCAGGCTGACTGCGATCCTCAATAGCATCGGCGTCGAGATCTCGAAGCGGCAGCTCGTGCGGCTGCTAACCACGGATCTCGATCCGTTTATCACCGAAGACAATGCGGTTCTGCATGCCGGACTGGTTTCGGCACCCTTCATCACCGTCGACGATACGGGCGCCCGCCACATCAGGCGCAACGCCTACACAACCCAGATCGGTGGTGAGCGCTTTTCCACCTTCCGCACCAGCCTTTCCAAATCGCGGCTCAACTTCCTGTCGATCCTGAAAGCGGGTCATCAGGATTATATCCTCAACGACGAGGCGATAAACTGGCTACGGACACAGGGCGCCGAGCAGGCGATCGTGGAGAAGCTCAAGACCAGGCCTACCACTGTCTTCGCCGACCAGGTCGCCTTTCTGGAGTATTTGACCGGCAGAGGCATCGATATCTTCGATCGGCAACTGATGCGCCTGCTTGTCGAAGCCGGCATCTGGGGCACGATCCGCCATCATGGCCTCCTCAGCAACACGGTCATTGTCTCCGACGATGCCGGACAGTTCCGCGTCGGCAATCACGCCTTGTGCTGGATCCATTGCGAGCGTCTGTTGCAAAAACTGATGCCGGCGAAGCGACGAGAAGTGCGATGCGTCGAATTGATCCGCGACCTCGTCTGGCGTTTCTACAAGGCGCTCAAGGCCTGGAAGCTAAAGCCGTCACCGCAGGCAGCCGATGCATTCCGTCGTAGGTTCGATCGCATCTTCACCTTGCGCACAGGCTATGACGTACTCGACAAGCTGCTGGTGCGCTTGCACCGGCGTCGGCAGGAGCTTCTCAAGGTTCTCGAGCATCCCGATATTCCGCTTCATACAAATGCGTCGGAGAACGACCTGCGGACCTTCGTCACCAAGCGAAAAATCTCCGGCGGCACGATGAGCTTTAACGGTCGTATCGCTCGTGACACCATGCTCGGCCTCATGAAGACCTGCCAGAAGCTCGGCATCTCATTTTATACCTATCTCGGCGATCGCCTTCGCGTGAATGCTGATGGATCAAAGATCCCACCACTAGCTGACCTCGTCAGCTCGGCAACCTGACGGCCTCCTTTCTTGGCACAGCAGTAAGAGACTGTTCCTGGAAATCAGAATTATCGTAACAAATACGATGCAAGAAAAGCGACCCCTTTCCGACGAGCTGCGTCAGCGTTCCGGGTTCCGGATCTTAAGAAAAAGTCGTGCGCGCCGCCTTCAAAAACATTGAGCTCGACAGGCCTCCCGAGCCTTTGCATCGTCTGTTGCAACTCCTCGCCGATCGCCAGAGGGAAAGTCCGATCGGCGCTACCCCAAATCAACAATAACGGCGGCAATAATCGAACAGGCTTCGAGTAACCGTTCGGGAAGCCACCGTCGACAAGCACCAGTCCGTCAATGTCGGACCGTCCTGCCGAGGCCGCCGCGGCGATCTGCGCACCAAGCGAAATTCCCAAGATACCAACCTTCGCTTCGCCAGGTGCCTGAGCGCGAAGATACGCAGCCACGCTTTGAACGGCCGAGGTCCATTGCGGCCACCGACGCGCGTAATATGCTATCCGCCCGGATGCACCGCCAATTGAGGCTATGGCGTTTAGATCGGCCGCCGAAAGGACATGAACGAGATAGGCGTTCATACCAGCTACCTCAAAAGCCTTCCCAAGCTCGCCATACACCGGCGCGCCAAAGCCCTTGCTGCCGCTTAAGATCAGAACTGCCGGACATTTTTTGCTCGCGCAGCTTCCAACACTCTCCACTAAAACTCCGCCGCCGGGCGTTGGCACTGTGAATTCCTGCAGGGACGATTGGGCGTTGGCTGTTGCTGTCAAAAACAACATGCTGACGGCAATAATGGTGGTCCGCATGTATCCCCTATCTTGTCTTCTCGCGAACGCGAATGTCCCGCCAAAAGCGAGAGCTTTGCACTCGATTTGCAGCGTCGCTAACATACGAACTTTCGGAGCCATCACAATGACCGCAATCGCTTTGCCACCCCTTTTGCCCCGCGTACCCCCACCTACGGCGAGATTCTCAGTTTTTTGCTTCATTAACCATATGAATTAACGCTGCTTTTTCGTAATAATGAATCGAAAGATAGCCTTACTTCCGTCCGCCATACAGCATTTAGTTGGAGCGCTAACCATCGATAAGTATCAAGTATCGATAGTGATGATTTTGGGACCGAAAATCCGGTAAAGTCGGGGCAAATCACAGCGCCAGAACCGTCAAATGCCAAAGCCAAAAGCCCTGCCCTCCCCTACAGATCCCGTGCTGCGCCGCTCGGATGAATTTGGTATCGATAGTTAGCCATCTAGTGGGGCTTTTCTTGCCATCTCAGACCGGATTCGCTATATCTGACAGGATCTCGATAGAGGAAAACCGATGTCTGAAACACAACTCTCCGTCCGCAGCACAAAGGCGAGGGACCTGGCCCATGCGCTGGCGCGCCGCACCGGC
>NZ_QSNT01000015.1 GCF_009498525.1 Rhizobium sp. ICMP 5592
AGAAAAGCTGCGCTTCGCGATCCGTGAAGGCGGCCGTACCGTCGGCGCAGGCATCGTTGCTAGCATCGTTGAGTAATCCTCGGATTATTCGTTGATTACGAAGGCCCCGCTGGAAACAGCGGGGCCTTTCGCGTTTCGGGATGGAGGATAATGATGGTTTTGATCGTTCTGACAGGCGCATCCGGTTCCGGAAAGACGGCCATCGCTGATGCGGTTGCGGAGCGGTATCCGGATGATTTTGCGGTTTATCGTTTCGATAGTATCGGCGTGCCGCCGGTGGACGCGATGATTAGAGATCATGGTTCGCCAGAGGCTTGGCAGCGTGACAAGACCATCGACTGGATGGTGCGTCTCGCACCGATAGCAAGGGCCGGAAAGCCAATCCTGCTCGAAGGGCAGATGCGGATTGCCTTCATCGCGGAAGCGGCGGCAATCGCAAATATCGATGACTACAGATTGATTCTGGTCGATTGCGATGATGCAACAAGGGCGAACCGGCTTGTGATTGGAAGAGGCCAGCCGGAACTTGCGAATGAGGACATGATGAACTGGGCTGCTTATCTGCGGAGGGAAGCTGTCCAGCACGGTTGCGAGATTTTCGACACCAGTCGGCTTCCGCTCGACCAATGCGTGGCGCATATGCTGGAGCATTTGCGCAAGCCCGCGACGTGAACCAATCCATGAGATACATCAGAAGTTTGCAGTCGGTGACTTTGACGGATTACGTCAGCTCGGTATGGGCTCGACGAAGAATGTCGGCAACGAAGTCGCTCTTGCCGCCAGTATAGTGATTCCAATCGCCGTTCGCTTCCTCAGCCAGCCGTCTCTTCAGCGTTGCATAGTTTTCGGCCATTTTAGGATGGGCGCGAAGGTAATCGCGAAAGAGGAGGCGATCACGATGGGCGGGATTGTCGGGCAAGCATAGATAAAGACGAGTTCCGTAGGGTGCTTCATCCTTGGTGAACGTCCATCTGTCGGCTCCGTACGGATCGCCGTGAAAGACATAGCCATCCTTCTTGAGATGTTCCGTGGCGTTGATCCTGGCCCCATTTGATGAGAGCACGGCGTCGATATCGAGCTTTGGCTTAGCGCAAAGCCTGGGAACGGATGTACTGCCGATATGATGGATATCGGCGGGATCGCCGAGCAGGGTGGCGATTGTTTCACGCCGGCTTCGGAAGAGGCCAAACCATGCGGGGTCGTAGTCGACAAGCCTGATCGGACGCATGCGCCTCACCACCCTTGAACGTTCCATGCCGTCAAAGGATCTTTCACCCGATTCGCCGGTTGAGACAATCCGACCGCCTTTCCCGTCTTGCGAAACGCCGGAAACGGTCTATCTATCGCTCGATTTTACCAGGAGGAGATTTCATGAAGAAGCGTATTTTGTTCACCGGCGGCAGCGGCAAGGCCGGGCGTCACACGGTTCCCTGGCTGGTCGAAGCCGGCTACGATGTCCACAATATCGATCTCGTGCCGCTGAACAGCCCCGGCGTTACCAATTTGCAGGCCGATGTCACCGATGCGGGACAGGTTTATAACGTGCTGACCATGCATCGTGATTTTCCCGATCTCGATCAGGGCAAGGGCGTGCAGCCCTACGACGCCGTCGTGCATTTCGCCGCCGTGCCGCGCATCCTCTTAAAGCCGGATAACGAAACCTTCCGCATCAACACGATGAGCACTTATAATGTCATCGAAGCTGCGGCGAAGCTCGGCGTCAAGAAGATCATCGTCGCCTCCAGCGAGACTACCTATGGCGTCTGCTTTGCCGAGGGTCATCGCGATTTCCACCAGTTTCCGCTGGAGGAGGATTATGACGTCAATCCGATGGATTCCTACGGTCTGTCCAAGGTCCTGAACGAAAAGACGGCCCGCGCCTTCGCCGAACGTTTCGGCATCGACATCTACGCGCTGCGCATCGGCAATGTCATCGAGCCGCATGAGTATGAGCGCTTCCCGGAGTTTTTCGCCGATAGTGCAATCCGCAAGCGCATCGCCTGGAGCTACATCGACGCTCGTGATCTCGGCCAGATCGTTCATCTCTGCATCGAAAAGAACGGCCTCGGCTTCCAGGTGTTCAACGCCGCTAACGATACCGTATCGGCCAACACGCCGTCGCGTGAACTCGCCGCCAAGCACTTTCCGAACGTGCCCTTCACCCGGGAGATCGGCGAGTATGAGGGCCTGCTCTCCAACCGCAAGATCCGCGAAGTCCTGGGCTTCAAGGAAGAGCATGATTGGCGGCGATATGTGAAGGTCTGAGGTGACGCTGGTAGCGAGACGAGACCGGGCGCAGCCATCGCGTCCGGTCGAACCAGCGGCAAGGGCAGGGCGCCTCTCCATTTGTTACGGCTGAAAACCAAAAATGCTTCCGCAAACACTCGACAAATATCAGCGTTGAAGTAAGTAGGTTTGCGTTCGCAGGGCGTATCGGGGAAATTGCAATGGCATTCGACGATACAGTCGCGATCGGTGTTCGGAGCGGGCATGGTATGGCTCATGCTCTGACACGATGTCCGGCAGCGCGGTCTGCGCTGCGACGGAAAGATGTTTTTAGTCGGCTGATCTCCTAGGCGGTCGGCCGTTTAGGAGGGACCATGAACGACGGTGTTGCACGTATTTTTGTCGGCTTCGACTCTAAGGAAGTTGTCGCCTATCACGTTCTCGCACAAAGCATAATCGAGCGCTCCTCGATCCCGGTGGTGTTTTCGCCGATCGTGCTCAGCAATCTCGACGGCATTTTCACGCGCGAGCGCAATCCGCTGCAATCGACCGAGTTTTCCTTCTCCCGCTTTCTGGTTCCCTACCTCAGCGACTTCGAGGGCTGGAGCATCTTCATGGATTGCGACATGCTCGCCCGCGCCGATATTGCTGAGCTCTGGAAGCTACGCGACGATCGCTATGCCGCCATGTGCGTCAAGCACGACTATCAGCCGAAGGTCGAAACTAAGTTCCTCGGCCAGACCCAGACCAAATATGAGAAGAAGAACTGGTCGAGCATGATCCTGTTCAACAATGCCAAGTGCAAGGCATTGACGAAGGATTATGTGAATACCGCCACGGGCCTGCAGCTTCACCAGTTCAAGTGGCTGGAAAGCGACGACCAGATCGGCGAAGTTCCCGTGACCTGGAATTATCTCGTCAACGAATACGATCGCCGTGAAGACGCCAAGCTCGTGCATTTCACCGATGGCGGGCCGTATTTCGACGAGTATCGCAACGACGATTATGCCGACGAATGGTTCGCCATGCGCGACCGCCTGCTGCACGTCCAGCAGAAATAACAAGAACAGGATCAGGGCGTGACATCCGAAACAGCGACCGACAAGCCTGCTTTCCCGGCGGCGGGAGCCGCGGCAGGTTTGACGACCGCCGAGGATTGGCGCTCCATACTGACGGCGTTCTCCCATATCGTCCTTGTCGCCAACAGCGACACGGTCGATATCGGGAGCCTGCAGGCGCAGTATCCGCCGACCGCTCTCTTCGTCTTCTTCAACAAAGTCTACAAGGTGCTGGATCGCCCCTTCCTCGGGCATTCGCTGCTGGTCTCGCGCGGCCAGCCGCGCGGCGCCAACATCGTCTATCGGGGCGAGGTGGGCGAGGTGGTCAAGTTTTTCCCCAGGGAATATTTCCTTGGCATCATGAACATCCGCCTCGGCCTCGAGGAGAAGCTCAATCCCGCTGCCGATTTCCAGGGCGCGCCGACCGGCCATCTCGATCTCGTCGGTTTCTGCGGCGATCTCTACACGGAGGCCAAGACGCCGACCAGCGGCTTTGCCTTGGCGCTTTGGCTAAGCGATCTGAAATTGCCCGGCGCCATCGTGCTGGCCGGCTTCTCGGCCAAGCGCAGTGAAAAGTGGAGGGTGGTTTCGGTCCACGACTGGAGCTTCGAGCAGACCTTCCTGCGTCTCTTCGCCCGGTTGGGCAGGATCACCATCCATGGCGGCGTTTCCGCCAATGCCTACACCCGGCTTGCCGAGCGCTTCTCGGAAGTTCCGCCCGCCGAAATTTCGCTGGCGGTGGCGGAAGTGCTGTCCGAGCGGCTGGGCAATACCGACGCCCAGGTCGATAAGCTGATTTCGCTGACGAATGTGATTCGTTCCACGGACAATTTCCTGCGCCGTTTGCGACCGAAATTTCTGAAGGGGAAGCCCAAGGGAACGCCCGGAGAGCAGAAGGAAGGCTAAAACCTGTCGATGCGCCACCGCTGAACGATGGCGAGACGCCGGCAATTTCCCGCCACCGGCGGCACGGCAATGGTTTGGGCCGAACGAAGCGGTGGACCTGATTGGGAAAAAACAAAAAAACGCACTTGCCAATCGTTTCGTCCCGTCTTAAAGGGAGCGCCATGTCTCCGAAAGGCGCTGGCGGGCAACCGCACCGAGCCGGTGATCGGAGCATGAAGGGGTATAGCTCAGTTGGTAGAGCGGCGGTCTCCAAAACCGCAGGTCGTAGGTTCGAGCCCTGCTGCCCCTGCCATTTTCCTTGATTTGACTGGCGCGTCGTTTCGCTGCTTCTTGGGTTGGGGATATGCCGGTTTGACGGCAAATTTTCGAAAGCATCGAATTCTCTCTTGTTAAATCGGGAATCGGTGTTTATGTAGGGGTTCAACAGACACGCGGTGCGTGGGGCTGATATGTTCAGCTTTACGCGCCGTAATTGCGTGGGCAGTCAATGGCATCCAAATCGAATCCACTAGCGTTTCTGCAGCAGGTCCGCTCCGAGACGTCGAAAATCACTTGGCCGTCCCGCCGCGAGACGATGATCTCGACGGTTATGGTGTTGGTCATGGTTGTTTTTGCTTCGCTGTTTTTCTTTGCTGCTGACCAGCTCATCGGCTGGATTCTCGGCTACGTGCTGAACACCGGCAATTGATATCGAGTGGAGATGAACATGGCGGCACGTTGGTACATCGTCCACGCTTATTCTAATTTCGAAAAGAAAGTGGCTGAATCCATCGAGGAGAAGGCCAGGCAGAAGGGTCTCGGGCATCTGTTCGAAAAGATCCTGGTGCCGACCGAGAAGGTGGTTGAAGTGCGTCGCGGCCGCAAGGTCGACAGCGAGCGCAAGTTTTTCCCGGGTTACGTGCTGGTTCGCGCCAACCTGACGGATGAAGCCTACCACCTGATCAAGAATACGCCGAAGGTCACTGGCTTCCTTGGCTCTGACAATAAGCCTGTTCCGATTCCGGATTATGAAGCCGAGCGCATTCTCGGCCAGGTCCAGGAAGGCGTCGAACGGCCCAAGGCTTCCGTATCCTTCGAGATCGGCGAGCAGGTTCGTGTTTCGGATGGTCCGTTTGCTTCGTTCAACGGCACGGTTCAGGATGTGGACGAAGAGCGTTCGCGCCTGAAGGTGGAAGTGTCGATCTTCGGTCGCGCTACGCCGGTCGAGCTGGAATACAGTCAGGTCGAGAAGGTCTGATCGTTATATCGGATTGGAAAGATCAGTCATTGATGGCTGGTCTTTCGTTTGAGTTTGGATGTAAGTAAGTACTTATCTACATCTCGCGGCATCGCCGCAATCCGCGTGGAAGGGCAGGGGTCTTAGCCGGACTTTTTGACCCGCACCACGCAACCGCAGCCGCCGGAGCAATCCGGCACAGGAGGCCGGGCAACCGGTCAGTTAGAAAGGCAGAGAGAAATGGCTAAGAAAGTTGCAGGCCAGCTCAAGCTGCAGGTAAAGGCCGGCTCGGCGAATCCGTCGCCGCCGATCGGTCCTGCGCTTGGTCAGCGTGGCATTAACATCATGGAATTCTGCAAGGCGTTCAATGCCGCCACGCAGGAAATGGAAAAGGGTATGCCGATCCCGGTCGTCATCACCTACTACCAGGACAAGTCCTTCACCTTCATCATGAAGCAGCCGCCGGTCAGCTACTTCCTGAAGAAGGAAGCGAAGATCCAGTCCGGCTCGAAGACGCCCGGCAAGGGCGCCAAGGCTGGTACCCTCACCAGGGCTCAGGTGCAGTCTATCGCACAGGCCAAGATGAAGGATCTGAACGCCGCCGATATCGAAGGCGCAATGGCCATGATCGAGGGCTCTGCCCGCGCCATGGGCCTGGAAGTGGTAGGTTAAGATCATGGTTGCAAAGCGTATTCAGAAGATCCGCGAAGGCGTTGATCCCACAAAGCTCTATGCTCTGACCCAGGCCATCGAGATGGTCAAGGAACGGGCTGTCGCCAAGTTCGACGAAACAGTCGAAGTCGCGATGAACCTCGGCGTTGACCCGCGTCACGCTGACCAGATGGTTCGTGGCGTCGTCAACCTGCCGAACGGCACTGGCCGCTCGGTTCGCGTTGCGGTTTTTGCTCGTGGCGCCAAGGCCGATGAAGCCAAGGCTGCCGGTGCTGACATCGTCGGTGCGGAAGACCTGGTTGAAATCGTTCAGGGCGGCAAGATCGATTTCGATCGTTGCATCGCGACCCCGGACATGATGCCGCTCGTCGGTCGTCTCGGTAAGGTTCTCGGCCCGCGCGGCATGATGCCGAACCCGAAGGTCGGCACGGTCACCATGGACGTCAAGGGCGCTGTTGAAGCCTCCAAGGGCGGCGCAGTCGAGTTCCGCGTCGAGAAGGCTGGTATCGTCCATGCCGGCATCGGCAAGGCTTCCTTCGACGCCAAGGCTCTGGAAGAAAACATCCGCGCTTTCGCCGACGCCGTCATCAAGGCGAAGCCGGCTGGCGCCAAGGGCAACTACGTCAAGCGCGTAGCCATCTCTTCGACCATGGGTCCGGGTGTCAAGATCGAGCTTTCCTCGGTCACGGCTCCGAACGCCTAATGATTTTGGCCGGGCGTTGAGCCCGGCCGTATTAAGAATTCCCGGCCTTTCGAGGCCGGGATATCCGGAGAAATCCGGAATTCCTGTCCGAGATTGCAGGTGGTTATCCCTTAATCACTTAAGCCTGCATGAGACGGGTAAGACCCGAATTTTGATGAAGCTTTGCTTCGATGAACTCGGTTCGAGCCTTGGATGCCTTGTGCCTTGGAGCCTTATGGCTCGAGCGCGAGGGGACAGGATCCTCAAGCGTCGCTTGGGATCTCTTTTGATCCCAGGAGGCAAAAGGCAACCCGGCAGGCCCGTTAACCCGGTCCTGTCAACTGGAGAAAAGCAGTGGAAAGAGCGGAAAAACGCGAATTCGTCACGGAACTGAACGAAGTCTTCAAGGCTTCGGGTTCGGTTGTCGTGGCCCACTATGCTGGTGCTACAGTCGCACAGATGAACGATTTTCGTTCGAAGATGCGCGCTGCAGGCGGCACCGTCAAAGTCGCGAAGAACCGCCTGGCCAAAATTGCTCTTCAGGGCACGGATGCGGAAGGGATTTCCAATCTCTTCACCGGTCAGACGCTGATTGCATACAGCACTGATCCGATCACCGCTCCGAAGGTCGTCGTGGATTTCGCCAAGGGCAACGATAAGATCGTTGTTTTGGGCGGCGCCATGGGAACAACAACGCTCAACGCCGATGGTGTCAAGTCGCTCGCGACCCTGCCGTCGCTGGACGAGCTGCGTGCGAAGCTGCTGGGCATGATCCAGACGCCAGCTACCCGCATCGCAGGTGTTGTTGCAGCACCGGCAAGCCAGCTTGCTCGTGTGTTCTCGGCCTACGCCAAGAAGGACGAAGCCGCTTAAGGCGGTTTTTCGCTGTTCATAATCAACCAGTTCGAACCGAACAAAAGGAACTAAAAAAATGGCTGATCTCGCAAAGATCGTAGACGACCTCTCCTCGCTGACCGTTCTCGAAGCCGCAGAACTGTCCAAGCTTCTCGAAGAAAAGTGGGGCGTTTCCGCCGCTGCTCCGGTAGCTGTTGCTGCTGCCGGCGGCGCTGCCGCTGCTGCTGTCGTTGAAGAAGAAAAGACTGAGTTCGACGTCATCCTCACGGATGCCGGCGCGAACAAGATCAACGTCATCAAGGAAGTCCGCGCCATCACCGGTCTCGGCCTCAAGGAAGCTAAGGACCTGGTCGAAGCCGCTCCGAAGGCTGTCAAGGAAGCTGTTTCCAAGGCTGAAGCCGCTGACATCAAGAAGAAGCTCGAAGACGCCGGCGCCAAGGCTGACGTTAAGTAAGCTTGAAACTGCTTTGGGAGGTGGCATCTTGCCCCCTCCCATTTGCCGTTTTTTTGAACAAATTACCCAAAAGCCGCGGTCAAAACGGCTTTTGGGTAATGGGTTCTTCAAGAGGATGGTCTCATACCGAACCGCGACGCAATCCGTGCTGAGCGGTTTTCGGTTAGTTAGACGAGATTGAACTACTCATTGATTGACGGGATCGCCTGGCCAGCGGTTCCCGTCCGTTGCAGGCCCGGGTGCAGGATTTAGAGGAGCGACGATGGCTCAGACCCTTTCGTTCAATGGTCGTAGGCGCGTACGCAAGTTTTTTGGTAAGATTCCCGAAGTCGCAGAGATGCCGAACCTCATCGAGGTTCAAAAGGCATCCTACGATCAGTTCCTTATGGTCGAAGAGCCGAAGGGCGGCCGCCCAGACGAAGGTCTTCAGTCCGTCTTCAAGTCGGTTTTTCCGATCACCGATTTCTCCGGCGCTTCGATGCTGGAGTTCGTATCCTACGAATTCGAGCCGCCGAAGTTCGACGTCGATGAGTGCCGCCAGCGCGATCTGACCTACGCTGCGCCGCTGAAGGTCACTCTCCGTCTGATCGTGTTCGATATCGACGAGGATACCGGCGCGAAGTCCATCAAGGACATCAAGGAACAGAGCGTTTACATGGGCGACATGCCGCTCATGACGAACAACGGTACGTTCATCGTGAACGGCACCGAGCGCGTTATCGTGTCGCAGATGCACCGTTCGCCGGGCGTCTTCTTCGACCACGACAAGGGCAAGAGCCATTCTTCCGGCAAGCTGCTCTTCGCTGCCCGCGTCATTCCGTATCGCGGTTCCTGGCTCGACATTGAATTCGACGCCAAGGACATCGTCTACGCCCGTATAGACCGCCGCCGCAAGATTCCGGTGACGTCGTTGCTGATGGCGCTCGGCATGGATGGCGAAGAAATCCTGTCGACCTTCTACACCAAGTCGCTTTACGAGCGCTCCGGTGATGGCTGGCGCATTCCCTTCAACGCGGAAACGCTGAAGGGCGCCAAGACCGTTACCGACATGATCGACGCCGACACCGGCGAAGTCGTGGTCGAAGGCGGCAAGAAGCTGACCCCGCGTCTGCTGCGTCAGCTGCAGGACAAGGGCCTCAAGGCTCTGAAGGCCACCGACGAAGATCTGTACGGCCTCTTCCTGGCGGAAGACATCGTCAACTTCCAGACCGGCGAGATCTATCTCGAAGCCGGCGACGAAATCGACGAAAAAACCCTGCCGATCATCCTCAAGGCTGGCTTCGACGAGATCCCGGTTCTCGGCATCGACCATATCAATGTCGGCGCCTACATCCGCAACACGCTGTCCGCCGACAAGAACGAGAACCGTCAGGACGCTCTGTTCGACATCTATCGCGTCATGCGTCCGGGTGAACCGCCGACCATGGATTCAGCCGAAGCCATGTTCAACTCGCTGTTCTTCGATGCGGAGCGTTACGACCTCTCCGCCGTTGGCCGCGTGAAGATGAACATGCGTCTCGACCTCGAAGTGGCCGACACCGTTCGTGTTCTGCGCAAGGACGACATCCTGGCCGTGGTCAAGATGCTGGTCGAACTGCGCGACGGCAAGGGCGAAATCGACGACATCGATAACCTCGGCAACCGCCGCGTTCGCTCGGTCGGCGAACTGATGGAAAACCAGTACCGTCTCGGCCTGCTCCGCATGGAGCGCGCGATCAAGGAACGTATGTCCTCGATCGAGATCGACACGGTCATGCCGCAGGATCTGATCAACGCAAAGCCGGCAGCCGCCGCCGTTCGCGAATTCTTCGGCTCCTCGCAGCTTTCGCAGTTCATGGACCAGGTGAACCCGCTCTCGGAAATCACCCACAAGCGCCGTCTTTCGGCTCTTGGCCCGGGTGGTCTGACCCGCGAGCGTGCCGGCTTCGAAGTCCGCGACGTGCATCCGACCCACTATGGTCGTATTTGCCCGATCGAGACGCCGGAAGGCCCGAACATCGGTCTTATCAACTCGCTGGCGACCTTTGCCCGTGTCAACAAGTACGGCTTCATCGAAAGCCCTTATCGTCGCATCATCGACGGCAAGGTGACCACCGATGTGCTCTACCTCTCCGCCATGGAAGAGGCGAAGTACTACGTTGCCCAGGCAAATGCCGAGCTTGATGCCGAAGGGTCCTTCATCGAGGAATTCGTCGTCTGCCGTCATGCCGGCGAAGTCATGCTCGCTCCGCGCGACAACATCAACCTGATGGACGTCTCGCCGAAGCAGCTGGTTTCGGTTGCTGCCGCTCTGATCCCGTTCCTAGAAAACGACGACGCCAACCGCGCTCTCATGGGCTCGAACATGCAGCGTCAGGCCGTGCCGTTGCTGCGCGCCGAAGCGCCGTTCGTCGGTACCGGCATGGAGCCGGTCGTTGCCCGTGACTCCGGCGCCGCCATCGGTGCCCGTCGCGGCGGCGTGGTTGACCAGGTCGACGCAACGCGTATCGTTATCCGCGCCACGGAAGACCTCGATCCGTCGAAGTCCGGCGTCGATATTTACCGCCTGATGAAGTTCCAGCGTTCGAACCAGAACACCTGCGTCAACCAGCGTCCGCTGGTCACCGTCGGTGACTTCGTCAACAAGGGTGACATCCTGGCTGACGGTCCGTCGACGGACCTTGGTGATCTGGCGCTCGGCCGCAACGTGCTCGTCGCGTTCATGCCGTGGAACGGCTACAACTACGAAGACTCGATCCTGCTCTCCGAGCGTATCGTTGCCGACGACGTGTTCACCTCCATCCACATCGAGGAATTCGAAGTGATGGCGCGCGACACCAAGCTCGGTCCGGAAGAAATCACCCGCGACATTCCGAACGTTTCGGAAGAAGCGTTGAAGAACCTGGACGAAGCCGGCATCGTTTACATCGGCGCTGAAGTTCAGCCGGGCGACATCCTCGTCGGCAAGATCACGCCGAAGGGCGAAAGCCCGATGACGCCGGAAGAAAAGCTTCTGCGCGCCATCTTCGGTGAAAAGGCGTCCGACGTTCGCGATACCTCCATGCGTATGCCGCCCGGCACCTACGGTACGGTCGTCGAAGTTCGCGTCTTCAATCGCCACGGCGTTGAGAAGGACGAACGCGCCATGGCGATCGAGCGCGAAGAGATCGAGCGTCTCGCCAAGGACCGTGACGACGAGCAGGCGATCCTCGACCGTAACGTCTACGGTCGTCTGATCGAAATGCTCCGCGGCCAGGTGGCACTTGCCGGCCCGAAGAACTTCAAGAAGGGCACGGAACTTTCCAACGCCGTCGTCTCCGAATATCCGCGTTCGCAATGGTGGATGTTCGCCGTCGAGGACGAGAAGGTTCAGGGTGAACTGGAAGCTCTGCGTGGCCAGTACGACGAATCGAAGTCGCACCTCGAACAGCGCTTCATGGACAAGGTCGAAAAGGTCCAGCGCGGCGATGAAATGCCTCCGGGCGTCATGAAGATGGTCAAGGTCTTCGTCGCTGTGAAGCGCAAGATCCAGCCGGGCGACAAGATGGCCGGCCGTCATGGCAACAAGGGTGTCGTATCGCGCATCGTGCCGGTTGAAGACATGCCGTTCCTCGAAGACGGTACGCATGTCGACATCGTGCTCAACCCGCTCGGCGTGCCGTCGCGCATGAACGTCGGTCAGATCCTCGAGACGCATCTGGGCTGGGCTTGCGCCGGCATGGGTCGTCAGATCGGTGAACTGATCGAAGCCTATAAGGCAAGCGGCAACATCGAGCCCCTGCGCAAGACGATCGACATGGTCGTCGGTGACGGCCCGAAGAGCGACGACGTTCACAGCTACGACGACGCGTCGGTTCTGCGTCTGGCTGACCAGTGGAAGCGTGGCGTATCCATCGCGACCCCGGTCTTCGACGGCGCCGGCGAAGCCGATGTCAACGAGATGCTCGCCATGGCAGGTCTGAAAGAGACCGGTCAGTCGACGCTCTATGACGGTCGTACCGGCGAACAGTTCGACCGCCAGGTCACGGTTGGCTACATCTACATGCTGAAGCTCAACCACTTGGTCGACGACAAGATCCATGCCCGTTCGATCGGTCCTTACTCGCTCGTTACCCAGCAGCCGCTGGGCGGCAAGGCGCAGTTCGGCGGTCAGCGCTTCGGCGAAATGGAAGTCTGGGCGCTCGAAGCTTACGGCGCAGCCTACACGCTGCAGGAAATGCTCACGGTCAAGTCGGACGACGTGGCCGGCCGCACCAAGGTCTACGAAGCGATCGTCCGTGGCGACGACACCTTCGAAGCGGGCATTCCGGAAAGCTTCAACGTTCTCGTCAAGGAAATGCGGTCGCTGGGTCTCAGCGTCGAACTGGAAAACTCCAAGGTCGACGATCTGCAGGCAGCTGGCCAGCTTCCGGACGCAGCCGAGTAACAGTCGACAGGGTGCGCGCTGTCCGTCAGCGCGCACCGTTCTTGCCTTCGCCCGGTTTCGTGTAGCGCAGGCAAGAACGTTTTCGCCGCATTTCGCGGTTATTGTCGTTTTAACGCGTCAGTCCGGTTCCCGGGAATTTGCCGGCGCTGATTGCAGTTCGAGGGCGTTTCGCCCCAAAAGGAGATAGGCATGAACCAAGAGGTCATGAATCTTTTCAATCCGCAGGTGCCTGCACAGAATTTCGATTCCATCCGGATTTCGATCGCATCGCCGGAGAAGATTCTTTCCTGGTCTTATGGTGAGATCAAGAAGCCGGAGACGATCAACTATCGCACGTTCAAGCCGGAACGCGATGGTCTCTTCTGCGCGCGAATCTTCGGGCCGATCAAGGACTACGAGTGCCTGTGCGGCAAGTACAAGCGCATGAAGTACAAGGGCATCATCTGCGAAAAGTGCGGCGTCGAAGTGACGCTGTCGCGTGTTCGCCGTGAGCGCATGGGCCATATCGAGCTTGCAGCTCCCGTTGCCCACATCTGGTTCCTGAAGTCGCTGCCGAGCCGCATTTCCACGCTGCTCGACATGACGCTGAAGGATGTCGAGCGCGTCCTCTACTTCGAAAACTACATCGTCACCGAGCCGGGCCTGACTGCTCTGAAGGAGCATCAGCTTCTCTCGGAAGAAGAGTACATGCTCGCCGTCGACGAATATGGCGAAGATCAGTTCACCGCCATGATCGGCGCTGAAGCGATCTACGAGCTGCTGGCCAGCATGAACCTCGAGAAGATCGCTGGTGACCTGCGTGCCGAACTTGCTGAGACCACCTCGGATCTCAAGCAGAAGAAGCTGATGAAGCGCCTGAAGATCGTCGAGAACTTCATGGAATCCGGCAACCGCCCGGAATGGATGATCATGAAGGTCGTCCCGGTCATCCCGCCGGACCTGCGTCCGCTGGTGCCGCTCGACGGCGGCCGTTTCGCGACGTCGGATCTGAACGATCTGTACCGCCGCGTCATCAACCGTAACAACCGTCTGAAGCGCCTCATCGAACTGCGCGCTCCGGGCATCATCATCCGCAACGAAAAGCGCATGCTGCAGGAATCTGTCGATGCGCTGTTCGACAACGGCCGCCGTGGCCGCGTCATCACCGGCGCCAACAAGCGTCCGCTGAAGTCGCTGTCCGACATGCTTAAGGGCAAGCAGGGCCGCTTCCGTCAGAACCTGCTCGGCAAGCGCGTCGACTATTCCGGCCGTTCGGTCATCGTGACCGGTCCGGAGCTGAAGCTGCACCAGTGCGGTCTGCCGAAGAAGATGGCGCTCGAGCTGTTCAAGCCGTTCATTTACGCCCGCCTCGACGCCAAGGGTTATTCCTCGACCGTCAAGCAGGCCAAGAAGCTGGTCGAAAAGGAAAAGCCGGAAGTCTGGGATATCCTCGACGAGGTTATCCGCGAGCATCCGGTTCTCCTGAACCGCGCACCGACGCTGCACCGCCTGGGCATCCAGGCCTTCGAACCCATGCTGGTCGAAGGCAAGGCCATCCAGCTGCATCCGCTCGTCTGCACGGCCTTCAACGCCGACTTCGACGGCGACCAGATGGCTGTTCACGTACCGCTGTCGCTTGAAGCTCAGCTTGAAGCCCGCGTGCTGATGATGTCGACCAACAACATCCTGCATCCGGCAAACGGCGCACCGATCATCGTTCCGTCGCAGGACATGGTTCTCGGTCTCTACTATCTGTCGATCCTGAACCAGAACGAGCCGGGCGAAGGCATGGCCTTCTCCGACCTCGGCGAGCTGCATCACGCTCTCGAAAACAAGGTCGTGACGCTGCACTCGAAGATCCGCGGCCGCTTCAAGTCGGTTGACGAGGAAGGCAAGCCCTACTCGAAGATCTATGAAACGACCCCTGGCCGCCTGCTCATCGGCGAACTGCTGCCGAAGCACGGCAAGGTCACCTTCGACATCTGCAACCAGGAAATGACCAAGAAGAACATCTCCAAGATGATCGACACGGTCTACCGTCACTGCGGCCAGAAGGACACGGTCATTTTCTGCGACCGCATCATGCAGCTCGGCTTTGCCCATGCTTGCCGCGCCGGCATTTCGTTCGGCAAGGACGACATGGTCATTCCGGACACCAAGGCGAAGATCGTCGGCGATACTGAAGCGCTCGTGAAGGAATACGAGCAGCAGTACAATGACGGTCTGATCACCCAGGGCGAAAAGTACAACAAGGTTGTCGACGCCTGGGGCAAGGCCACGGAAAAGGTCGCCGAGGAAATGATGGCCCGCATTAAGGCCGTCGAATTCGATCCGTCGACCGGTCGTCAGAAGCCGATGAACTCGATCTACATGATGAGCCACTCGGGCGCCCGCGGTTCTCCGAACCAGATGCGTCAGCTGGGCGGCATGCGCGGCCTCATGGCCAAGCCGTCGGGCGAAATCATCGAGACGCCGATCATCTCGAACTTCAAGGAAGGCCTGACCGTTAACGAGTACTTCAACTCGACGCACGGTGCCCGTAAGGGTCTGGCAGACACCGCCTTGAAGACCGCGAACTCGGGCTACCTGACCCGCCGTCTCGTCGACGTCGCGCAGGATTGCATCGTCACGCACGTCGATTGCGGCACCGACAAGGGCCTCACCATGACCGCCATCATCGATGCCGGTCAGGTCGTCGCCTCCATCGGCGCCCGTATCCTCGGCCGTACGGCGCTGGACGATATCGATCATCCGGTCACGGGTGAGCGCATCGTCGATGCCGGCCGGATGATCCTGGAACCGGATGTCGTCGAGATCGAAAAGGCTGGTATCCAGTCGATCCGTATCCGTTCGGCCCTGACCTGCGAAATCCAGACGGGCGTCTGCTCGGTCTGCTACGGCCGCGACCTCGCGCGCGGTACGCCGGTCAACATCGGTGAAGCTGTCGGCGTCATCGCCGCTCAGTCGATCGGTGAGCCGGGCACGCAGCTGACCATGCGTACCTTCCACTTGGGCGGCACGGCGACCGTGGTCGACCAGTCGTTCCTGGAAGCGTCTTATGAAGGCACCGTGCAGATCAAGAACCGCAACATGCTGCGCAATTCCGATGGCAACCTGGTTGCCATGGGCCGCAACATGGCTGTCCAGATCCTGGACGAGCGTGGCGTCGAGCGTTCTTCGCAGCGCGTCGCTTACGGCTCCAAGATCTACGTCGACGAAGGCGACAAGGTGAAGCGCGGCCAGCGTCTGGCGGAGTGGGATCCCTACACCCGTCCGATGATGACGGAACTTGCCGGTACGGTTCAGTTCGAAGACGTCATCGACGGTCTTTCGGTTCTCGAAGCCACCGACGAGTCGACTGGCATCACCAAGCGTCAGGTCATCGACTGGCGTTCGACGCCGCGCGGTTCGGACTTGAAGCCGGCAATCGTCATCAAGGATGCCAGCGGCAATGTTGCCAAGCTTTCGCGTGGCGGCGAAGCCCGCTTCCTGCTCTCGGTCGACGCGATCTTGTCGGTCGAGCCGGGCCAGAAGGTATCCCAGGGTGACGTTCTTGCCCGCTCGCCGCTGGAAAGCGCCAAGACCAAGGACATCACCGGTGGTCTGCCACGCGTTGCCGAACTGTTCGAAGCCCGTCGTCCGAAGGACCACGCCATCATCGCAGAGATCGATGGTACGATCCGCCTCGGCCGCGACTACAAGAACAAGCGCCGCGTCATCATCGAGCCGGCGGAAGACGGTGTCGAGCCGGTCGAATACCTGATCCCGAAGGGCAAGCCCTTCCACCTTCAGGAAGGCGACTATATCGAAAAGGGTGACTACATCCTCGACGGTAACCCGGCTCCGCACGACATTCTGGCGATCAAGGGCGTGGAGGCTCTGGCTTCCTACCTGGTCAACGAAATCCAGGAAGTCTACCGCTTGCAGGGCGTTGTCATTAACGACAAGCACATCGAAGTGATTGTTCGTCAGATGCTGCAGAAGGTGGAAATCACCGATGCGGGCGACAGCCAGTACATCGTCGGCGACAATGTCGACCGTATCGAGCTGGACGACAACAACGATCGCCTGATCGAAGAAGGCAAGAAGCCTGCCTATGGCGATCCGGTTCTGCTCGGCATCACCAAGGCGTCGCTGCAGACTCCGTCCTTCATCTCCGCCGCGTCCTTCCAGGAAACGACGAAGGTGCTGACGGAAGCTGCGATCGCCGGCAAGACCGACGGCCTGCAGGGCCTGAAGGAAAACGTCATCGTCGGCCGCCTTATCCCGGCCGGTACCGGTGGTACCATGACGCAGATCCGCCGCATCGCGACGGCTCGCGACGAGCTGATCCTGGAAGAGCGCCGCAAGGGCACGGGTGCCGCCGTCGCCACGCCGATGCTCCAGGATATGGCAGGCGAAAGCGCTCCGGCGGCTGAATAAGCGGTTTTAGCCAGCACAAATCAAAACCGCCCGGAGCGATCCGGGCGGTTTTTTTATTCTTTATATGTGAAGAGGAGAGGGCGGTCGCCGTGAAGCGCCGCCCGAGTGGCGGCTCAGCGGAAGCGGATGATCGCCACTTCGCCTTCCAGCGCGCCCTGATAGGCAGAGGCATGCGGTTCCTCGTCCGGTACGTCGGTCAGCATGCCGATCTGGTCGAGGTCCGCCTCGATAAAGCCTTCCTCCGCAAGCGCGTTCAGCGCTTCGCGCACGGCGGTATCGTCATCCGGGGCCTTCAGCATGACATGCAAGTCGACGCCTTCGCTGCCGTCAGTCTCATAACCCTTGCCGATGATGATGAAGACCATGGGGCCGTCGGAATTGTTGTCGTTGTCTGGCGTAGTAATCATGAGCCGTCCTTCGGAAGTTTCGATTCGGTGGGGCGATTCTCTCTATCTGCCGCCGCCGTACCGTGAATTGTCATTCTGTGATTCCTTATAGGGATTTTAGCGAAATACCCAAGTCTATCTTGTCTGAGGGGCGCCATTTCGTTAACGGATACGCCAAAGGGCTGGTTTGCAGGGCCTTTTAGGGCTTTGTGACAAAGATAATTCCTTAACCGGCCTTGACGAACCGGCGGGAAACCAGTAGTTACGCCGCCATCGGACCCATGTGAGGCATGGCCATTCGGAGCGACACGCTCTGGAGTTCACCTCAAACAAGGTTCAAAACGCACGTTGAAGACAAGAATGCTGCACGCAAGACGCCATTTTCGGTGTCCTCTGCTTTTCTGTGGTCCATCTGCGAAAGCGGATCGGGCCACGTTTTGCGCATTGAGACGATCGTGTGTCGTTGCCGGAGACGGCGAGAGTTAAGCCCGCAAGGGTGTTTAGATAGATTTACAAGGGATGGTTGAATGCCTACCGTAAACCAGCTGATCCGCAAGCCTCGCCAGGCGCAGGTAAAGCGTAACAAGGTTCCCGCTCTCCAGGAGAACCCGCAGAAGCGCGGCGTTTGCACCCGCGTCTACACCACGACGCCGAAGAAGCCGAACTCGGCTCTGCGTAAGGTCGCAAAGATCCGCCTGACCAACGGCTTTGAAGTCATTGGTTATATTCCCGGTGAAGGTCACAACCTTCAGGAGCACTCTGTCGTCATGATCCGTGGCGGCCGCGTAAAGGACCTTCCGGGCGTTCGTTACCACATCATCCGCGGCGTTCTCGATACCCAGGGTGTCAAGAACCGCAAGCAGCGCCGTTCCAAGTACGGTGCGAAGCGTCCGAAGTAATTCGGTTTTAGATCATCCGGCGCTGCGCGAGGTTCTCCGCGTGATAAAGCGCCGCTAACAAGTTGAGAGACGAGAAGTATGTCCCGACGTCACAGAGCAGAAAAGCGCGAGATCAATCCGGACCCGAAGTTCGGCGATCTTATCGTTACCAAGTTCATGAATGCCATCATGCTGGACGGCAAGAAGTCCGTTGCAGAAAGCATCGTATACGGCGCATTCGACGCCGTGCAGGGCAAGGCAAAGCAGGAGCCGCTCGGCGTGTTCCATCAGGCTTTGGATAACATCGCTCCGCACGTTGAAGTCCGTTCGCGCCGCGTCGGTGGTGCAACCTACCAGGTTCCGGTCGATGTTCGTCCCGAGCGTCGTCAGGCTCTTGCTATTCGCTGGCTGATCACTGCTGCTCGCAAGCGCAATGAAACCACCATGGTCGACCGTCTCTGCGGCGAACTTCTTGATGCCTCCAACAACCGCGGCTCTGCCGTCAAGAAGCGCGAAGACACGCACAAGATGGCTGACGCCAACCGTGCGTTCTCGCATTATCGCTGGTAATCCCGAACGGTATCCGAAAGGCAGTCCATTATGGCTCGCGAATATAAAATCGAAGACTACCGCAATTTCGGTATCATGGCGCACATCGACGCCGGCAAGACCACGACCACCGAGCGTATTCTTTACTACACCGGCAAGTCGCACAAGATCGGCGAAGTCCACGACGGCGCAGCCACCATGGACTGGATGGAGCAGGAGCAGGAGCGTGGCATCACGATCACCTCCGCTGCCACCACGACCTACTGGAAGGGCCGCGACGGCAAGACCCGCCGCTTCAACATCATTGACACCCCCGGCCACGTCGACTTCACCATCGAAGTCGAGCGTTCGCTGCGCGTTCTCGACGGCGCCATCGCGCTGCTCGATGCCAACGCCGGCGTTGAGCCGCAGACGGAAACCGTCTGGCGTCAGGCTGAGAAGTACAATGTCCCGCGGATGATCTTCTGCAACAAGATGGACAAGACCGGCGCGGACTTCTATCGCTCGGTTGAGATGATCAAGACCCGCCTCGGTGCGACCGCTGTTGTCATGCAGCTGCCGATCGGCGCGGAAACCGAGTTCAAGGGCGTTATCGACCTGATCGAGATGAATGCTCTCATCTGGCGCGACGAATCGCTCGGCGCTCAGTGGGACGTCGTCGAAATTCCGGAAGACATGAAGGCCAAGGCTGAAGAATATCGCGAAAAGCTGATCGAGACCGTTGTCGAGATCGACGAAGCCGCGACCGAAGCCTACCTCGAAGGCAACCTGCCTGACAACGATCAGATCCGCGCGCTCGTCCGTCGCGGCACGATCGACGTCAAGTTCCATCCGATGTTCTGCGGCACCGCCTTCAAGAACAAGGGCGTTCAGCCTCTGCTCGACGCCGTCGTCGACTACTTGCCGTCGCCGCTCGACATTCCGGCGATCAAGGGCATCGACTTCAAGACCGACGCCGAAATCGAACGTCATGCAGACGACAGCGAGCCGTTGTCCATGCTGGCCTTCAAGATCATGAACGACCCCTTCGTCGGTTCGCTGACCTTCGCCCGCATTTACTCCGGCAAGCTCGAAAAGGGCGCGTCGGTCATGAACACGGTCAAGGACAAGCGCGAGCGCGTCGGCCGTATGCTGCAGATGCACTCGAACTCCCGTGAAGACATCGAAGAAGCCTTCGCTGGCGACATCGTTGCTCTGGCCGGCCTCAAGGAAACCACCACTGGCGATACGCTCTGCGATCCGCTGAAGCCGGTTATTCTCGAGCGCATGGAATTCCCCGAGCCGGTCATTCAGATCGCGATCGAGCCGAAGACCAAGGGCGACCAGGAAAAGATGGGCCTCGCGCTCAACCGCCTGGCTGCCGAAGATCCGTCCTTCCGCGTGAAGACGGACCAGGAATCGGGTCAGACGATCATCGCCGGCATGGGTGAACTTCACCTCGACATCATCGTCGACCGCATGCGTCGTGAATTCAAGGTCGAAGCAACCGTCGGCGCGCCGCAGGTTGCCTACCGCGAAACCATCACGCGCCTGACGGAAAAGGACTACACCCACAAGAAGCAGTCGGGTGGTACTGGTCAGTTCGCTCGCGTCAAGATCGTGTTCGAACCGAACCCGGAAGGCGACGACTTCAAGTTCGACTCCAAGATCGTTGGCGGTTCTGTTCCGAAGGAATACATCCCGGGCGTTCAGAAGGGTATCGAAAGCGTTCTGTCCTCCGGTCCGCTGGCTGGCTTCCCGATGCTTGGCGTCAAGGCGACGCTTATTGACGGTGCCTTCCATGACGTTGACTCGTCGGTTCTGGCCTTCGAAATCGCTTCTCGCGCTTGCTTCCGTGAAGCAGCCCGCGAAGCTGGTGCTCAGCTCCTCGAGCCGATGATGAAGGTCGAAGTCGTGACGCCGGAAGATTACGTCGGTGACGTTATCGGCGATCTGAACTCGCGTCGTGGCCAGATTCAGGGCCAGGAAGCTCGCGGTATCGCTGTTGTCATCAACGCGAACGTCCCGCTGGCGAACATGTTCAAGTACGTCGACAACCTGCGCTCCATGTCTCAGGGTCGTGCACAGTACACAATGACCTTCGATCATTACGCGCCGGTTCCGTCGAACGTCGCACAGGAAATCCAGGCAAAGTATTCCGGTCAGAAGTGACCGGAATACCAATTGACCGATAACAAGAATTGATCCCTTCGGGGACAAGAAAAACGGAGAGCCGAAAATGGCAAAGAGTAAGTTTGAGCGCAATAAGCCGCACGTTAACATCGGCACGATTGGCCACGTTGACCACGGCAAG
>NZ_QSNT01000016.1 GCF_009498525.1 Rhizobium sp. ICMP 5592
TCCGCTAGTGGTCATTCAGGAGGTCGGGCTTGATGGCTTCTGGTTGGGGCGGTTGCTCAGCAAGCAAGCCTGGATCGAGAGCCATATTGTCGAGGCTGCATCTATTGCCATGCCCCGCCGTCATCGCCGGGTAAAGACGGATCGCATCGATGGCGAAACCTTGATCCGCGCTCTGATGGCATGGAAACATGGCGAGCCGCGTGCGTGCTCGATGGTCAAACTGCTCACGCCGGAGGAGGAAGACATCCGCAGGCTCGGACGGGAACGGAAAACCCTGATCGCCGAACGTGTCTTCCACGTCAATCGCATAAAGGGACTACTCTTCGCCCAAGGTGTACGAAATTATGAGCCTGTCAATCGAGATCGCCGCCAGCGTCTGGACGAGCTTCGAACTGGAGATGACAGGGTCCTGTCCAAACACCTGAAAGCCGAAATCTGCAGAGAACTCGATCGCCTCGAATTGTTGTTGGCGCAAATCAAGGCCGTGGAAGCAGAGCGAGATACTTTGCGAGATACTTTGCGAGATACTTTGCGAGATACTTTGATTGTACGTGTGGCACCGGAAACGCCGGCAAGAGCAGCCGCGCTTTTGGGAATCAGAGGAATTGGTCCCGAGTTCGCGACCATACTCTACACGGAAGGTTTGTTCCGACACTTCGACAATCGGCGGCAAGTTGCCTCTTACGCGGGCCTAGCGCCCTCCCCGTGGCAAAGCGGTAACGTCAATCGCGACCAAGGGGTGTCGAAGGCGGGGAATCCGCGACTGCGAACGACGATGGTCGAACTTGCCTGGCTATGGTTGCGGCACCAACCGAAATCGGCATTAACGTTATGGTTCAAGGAGCGCATTGCACGTAACGCCGGCCGCCTTAAAACGCCAATGATCGTGGCGCTGGCGCGTAAATTACTGGTCGCGCTCTGGAAGTACGTGAACTGCGGAGTCGTAATCGAGGGTGCGATCATGAAAACCGCTTGAGCGCGTACGCCGATCGCCTAATCAGAATACTTATCCTCAGGGCCTGATCAGTCCTGACGGATCCAGGGGAACGGCCCGGGGATCCTTTTGGCTTTAAACGCCGATCTTGAGTTTGGTCCCGTTCTCCTGAGCCTGCGCCCGTCGAAAGCGGGATAGTGGTGCAGCCGCCATGAGCGGCGACCGGATGTGATGAGGTGGAACGGCCCGCTCCGACAGCATCTAGTGCTAAAACGTGGTCGTTGCTCGAACGCCACAAAGGAGGGACCGTTCCATGAAGCAAGTTAGCACAATCGGGCTGGATTTGGCCAAACACGTCTTCCAAGTTCACGGCGCCGACAATGAAGGTTCGGTCCTGTTCAATCGGAAACTGCGGCGCACGGAAGTGCTGCGCTTCTTCGAAAGACTGCCTCCGTGCCTGGTTGGCATGGAGGCGTGTGGTGGCGCACACTATTGGGCGCGGGAGATTGCTCAACTTGGTCATGATGTGCGTCTCATTCCGCCGGCTTATGTCAAACCTTTCGTCAAGCGCGGCAAGACGGACGCGGCCGATGCGGAAGCCATCAGCGAAGCGGTGATCCGCAAGACCATGCGCTTCGTCCCCATCAAGACCGCCGAGCAGCAAGCGGATGCGATGGTCCTGAAGACCCGTGCTCTTCTGGTGCAACAGAGAACGCAATCGGTTAATGCCCTACGAGCACATTTGGCCGAACTGGGCATCATCGCGGCCGGTGGCCTTCCCAACGTCGCGGCACTGATGACCATTGTTCGGGAAGCTGAAGATACCCGACTACCCACAGCAGCACGATTCGCCCTCACAGCTATTGTCGATCAGATCGACGCCTTGGCCATTCAGATCAACGTGCTCGAGCGCACAATCGTTACGGAATCGAAGCGCGATGAGAGCATGCGTCGACTGACAACGATCCCCGGTGTTGGTGCCATAACCGCTGCGACGATCAAAGCCTTGGTTCCGGATCCCGGCGGGTTTAAGTCCGGGCGGCACTTCGCCGCTTGGGTGGGACTGACCCCCAGGCCTCGTTCCAGCGGAGGCAAAGAGCGATTGGGTAGGATCTCGAAAATGGGGAATCCCGAACTCCGTGTTCTCCTGGTCCTCGGAGCGACAGCCGTTCTGCGGATTGCCCGGAACGATGAAAAGGCACGACCTTGGTTAAAGGCACTACTTGTCAGACGTCCGTTCAAGGTGGCCGCTGTGGCGTTGGCCAATAAAATGGCTCGGATCATCTGGGCCCTCCTGAATAAGGGCGGATTCTACGATCCTCCGGAACCAAGCCCAAATGTAGCGGCAACCTGAAGAGTATCAGGACTTATAACTGATCTGACCGGCGTCGGCCGACAGATGCAAGGTGCAACAACAAACGATGAAGTCATGGGACGAAATTCCGGAACGAGCGAAGCCGCCAACCTCAGTGCACTCCAAAGTGCGTGGATGTGATTCAGCTCCTCGTTTCGCGGATCTCATCGAGGCCAGCGGTCATGCACCGCCCTCACAGGCCGTACATATGAACGCACCGTCCTCGTGGGTGAAGTCGATTGCGAAGCCTCTTGCACCGCGGGCCGTTCCACATATGAGGTTGTATAGGCCCGAGGACGGGCCGGTAATTGCTATGGGCTCAGACCTGGGATCCGCCTATCAAGGAGAAATACGATGCCACTCGAATGAACAATTGACAAAAATCCTGATGTGAAGGATCTGAACCGCTACTCTGGTTCGGAAGATTGATCTGCCATTGAATATTCATCCGGCCCAGACCTTACGGATCTGTATGAAACCAGCCACTACGCCGAAAGCTTTGTCATTTAAGTTTCAGCCCTTCCTGAAAGAGAGATCGCTCACAACTCAGGTGGCACTGATCGCGCGCCCGTTTCGAGCGGCTACGGCCAACAGACGGAGGCGATTGAAAAAGAAGCGTTAAATCAACGAATAAGGTAGTGGAAACCACATTGGCCATCCCCGAACACCCTTCCACGATAAACCATGAGATCGCGACGCCAGCTTTAACTGGAAAGCTGATATTCGCCTTGAAGCCAATTGTCCCCCTGGCCGTCGGCATCGTCATTCTTGTCGTTTTATGGGTGTCCTTTTCGGAATCGATCAGAAATATCAGTTTCGAGGCTATAGCCGTCAGTCTGTTCAGGACGCCGCCATACTATATCGCAGCAGCAATGGGTTTTACTCTGCTAAGCTTTGTTTGCCTGAGCATTTATGATTTTTCAGCTCTCTGGCATCTGCGGCTTCGGCTCCCAGCTGCCGACGTCTTTCGCACATCATTTTGCGCATACGCCGTGGGCAACTTCGTTGGCTACGGTCCGTTGTCAGGCGGTGCGATCCGATATCACTATTATCGGAGGCTTGGCCTCAAGCCCGCCGATATCGGAAAAATCATAACCTATATCACGCTGGCTTTTGGCCTTGGCCTCGCCGGAGTGATGGCCGTTGGACTTGTGTCGGATCCGGCCGATATCACCGGATCGATTGGTGCGTCTCCGCGAGCACTCACGATGATAGGCAGTGCTCTTCTGATCGGCCTGGTGGCTGTGTTCATGCTCTCTGTCTCCGGCCGTTCCTTGACTTTGTGGCGCAGCCGTTCCATTGCGCTGCCTCAGCCAAAGATCATGATCGTTCAGTTTGTCGGGACAGTTGCCGATGTTGCCAGCGCCGCGGCTACCCTCTGGGTCCTCATGCCCCATACGGACATCGGCTTTCCGGCATTCATGGCCGTTTTCGCCGTCGCGATCGCGCTTGGCGTCGCAAGCCATGTCCCGGCTGGCTTGGGCGCGTTCGAAGCTGTGATCATTGCCGTGTTAGGGCGGACGTCCCCAATGAGCGAGGTGATCTCCGCTCTGCTTTTATACCGATTGATATATTACGGCCTTCCCCTGTTCCTGGCGGCTGGATTGATGGGGGCTGCCGAGTTCCGACGCAGCAAAATGGCGAAGCAGGCCTCATGGTTGGCCAAAATCGGAGTGCGTCTATCACCCAATGTTCTTTCCGTATTGACCTTCGCGATGGGTGTTGCTCTGATCCTTTCCGGCGTAACGCCAGCCTCGATCGCAAGGCTAGACCTGCTTGCCGAATACCTTCCGCTGTCGATTGTCGAAAGTGCCCATTTCCTCGAGAGTGTTCTTGGCCTCGGCTTGATCGTGATAGCGCGCGGATTGGCACATCGGTTGGATGGCGCCTGGTGGGCGGCGGCGATAAGTGTTGGCGCGGCGATTGTGCTTTCGCTGCTAAAGGCGATTGCGTTAAGTGAATCGGCCATCTTGCTGCTCTTGCTCGGTGCCTTGATCGCTTCGCGACGCCAGTTTTCTCGCCCCGCATCGTTGATGCATCAGCCCCTTTCAGCATCCTGGCTGGTGGCGATCGCGACGGTGCTGATGAGTGCCGCTGTAGTGCTTTTCCTCGTTTACAGCGACGTCGACTACCAGAACGGATTGTGGTGGGATTTCGAGTTCACTGACGAGGCACCTCGGAGCCTTCGCGCGTTGCTTGGCCTGATCATCGGAGCTGGAACCCTGGCAGGCTGGTCGCTGCTGCGGCCCGCGAAAGGCAAGGCGCCTTACCCCACCAAGGCAGAGATAGATGAGGCAACGGCGATCGTCGCGAGCCAGTCATATCCGGATGCTAATCTCGTACGGATGGGCGACAAGATGGTTTTATTCTCCGACGATCGGCGGGCTTTCATCATGTTCAGCCGTCGTGGCCTTTCCTGGGTCGCTCTCTTCGATCCCATCGGACCGCAGGACGCGTCTGCGAGTCTCATTTGGCAGTTCGTCGAGATGGCGCAGCGCGCAGGCGGAAGAGCCGTGTTTTACCAAGTCCAACCGCAGAATCTCTGCCTTTATGCCGACGCCGGTCTGAGAGCTTACAAGATCGGGGAATCGGCCCATGTCGATTTGCAGACATTCGATCTTGAAGGAGCAAAACGCGCAAGCCTGCGGCATGCCATCAATCGTGCGCAGCGAGAGGGGTTGTCTTTCTTCCTGTTGGAGCCAGGTGAGGCAGTGGAAGAAATCGGCAGCTTGCGGGATATTTCCGATCGCTGGCTTGCAGCCCAGAAATCCCGCGAGAAACGCTTCTCGCTTGGCGCCTTCGACGCCGATTACGTCTGCGCGCAGCCAGTCGCCATCGTCAAACGCAATAACAAGATCATCGCTTTTGCAACGATTTTGCGCACATCGTTGAAAAACCAGGTGACCTTAGACTTGATGCGCTCGATGCCGGACACTCCACCGGGGACGATGGAATATCTCATCGTTTGCTTGATGCTTCGGCTAAAAAGCAGGGGCTACCTTTCGTTCGATATTGGCATGACCCCTCTTTCCGGACTCTCGAACAGCCCTGCCGCGCCATTTTGGCATCGCGTCGCGCGCGTCGTCTATGAGCATGGAGAGCGCTTTTATCATTTTACCGGCTTAAGGGCCTTCAAGGCAAAATTTCAGCCGCAATGGCAGTCGCGATACCTGGCGGTTTCGAACGGAACCAACCCAGCCCTCGCACTCGCCGACATCACAGCATTAATCAGTGGTGGCTTTAAGGGTATGGTGCGCAAGTGAGACGGTATATCTTGGTTTTTCTGGCACTTTTCTCGTGTACGGCGGCTGTGTTTACCCACAGCAATCCCGCTTTATCGAAGGTCCCGATAGAAGCGGGCATTTTGGGCAAACCGCGAATTATTTTGCCGACCGGCCCCGTCCGCGGCGAAGTATTCCTGTTCTCCGATAAGGCGGGTTGGGGAGCCGATGAGGATATTCTCGCGGCAAATTTGCAAAGCAAGCAAGTGATCGTCGTCGGTATCGATACGAAGGTACTCCTTGGTACGCTCAATGCACGCCCTGCCAATGACTGCATATATCTTGTTTCCGATATCGAGGCGTTGAGCCGCCGGATACAGCGGGCCATCGGCGACAGCCAGTACCAGTCCCCAATCATTGCCGGCATGGGAACGAGCGGGGCTCTCGCTCTCGCCATCGCCGCCCAAACTCCCGATGCCACCATCAGGCGGACGGTGGCTATCGATCCGGCGATAGCGCTTCCCTTGCTCAAACCGCTTTGCACGGATGCGCCACGCCTCTCGGTTAGTGGCGGCGCGATTTATGGTTTATCACCACACGGCCTCAAGAACCCGGTTGATGTCATCTACACGGAAGCAGCGTCGGATGACGGTCGTGCCCATACTCTAAAATTGAAAAAGCAAGGCTTCGCGATCCAGACCAAGGATGTCACCGAAGCCCCTCACCAGGCGGTATTGTCCGCTATCGACCGAGCGCTGAGCGTGACGGTCCCGGGCGATCATTCTGTCGGCGATCTGCCGCTGATACAATTGCCCACTGCTCCCGGCTTTGGAACGATGGCGATCGTTTATTCGGGGGATGGCGGATGGAGAGACATCGATAAGTCAATAGGTGATGTCTTTCAGAAGGAAGGCGTTCCCACCGTTGGTGTCGATTCACTTCGGTATTTCTGGTCGAAAAAGAAACCTGATGAAACAGCGAGGGACATGGCGCGCATCATCGACACCTATACCAAGATCTGGGGTGTCGATCATGTCATCTTGGTGGGCTATTCTTTTGGTGCCGATATTTTGCCGAGCGCCTACGATCCGCTACCGGTCAGCGATAAGAAAAAGATCGTAGAAATATCGCTTCTTGGTATCTCAAATACGGTAAGCTATCAGATCTCCATTGGAGCATTTCTTGGCAGCAGCTCTGGCGACGGCCCAACCTTGCCGGACATAGGGAAAATGCAGGCGCCGATGATACAATGCTTTTACGGAGCACTGGAAACGGACAGCGTCTGCCTAAAGCTCCAGGGTACGGGAAGCGAGCTCATCAAAACCTCCGGAGGTCATCATTTCGATGGGCATTACGACGTGCTGGCACATGAGATTGTCAATGGCGCAAGGCGACGGCTTACCGTTGCAGAAAATCGAGACGGCAATGTAGCCGCGGAGCGTTACTAGGCGGCGGCTTGACGGCTAGAGGTCGACGACGAAGTCAGCCTGATTGGGGTTCGCCTATCGTCGGCCGTACAACAAGACGCTGGAATTGCCTCCGGACCGATGTTCTGAGCGAAGCAATCGTGAGGCGTGGTTGGTGTGGCCATCTTTGGCGCAATGATTGCCGATTCTGATACAAAAGCGATTCGATCCGGGCAATCGGTTGGCCTCGCTACGCTTTGCCGCGATATCCGTCTTCTTGGCCAACCTTATGACCGGTTTCTTCGCGGCAAAATCTTCCCGGGGCATTCCAGCTTCTTTCTCGCGACTAATTTCGGCTTCATTTCTCTATGTTACGGGCCGCCATCCATAGGCCGGCCATGGATGGGAATGTGCGAAACGAGCGCTTGGGCGGCAGTATCGATCGCCGACAACGCAGGTCGCGATATCGCGTGCCGTGGCATTTCCGGATGGTAGGACATAGCACCGCGCACTATGGTGAACACGATAGTGAGTGGCTGAGCTCACAAAGGCGAAGAAGATGAATGTCCAAGTCCGTGCCTTCAATTTCGCCCGACATTCAGAAAGAATATGGGTTCCTCTCGCAGCGGCACTTTGGCTCGTCGTCATGTCTGCGTCGTTGGTCGAGGGCTATGCTTATCGCCACGCCGGCGCGCTGCTCGTGTTTCTGTCGCTCTTTCTATATGCGCGATCCACCCCGAGACCGTCGATAGACTGGCGGGGCTGGCTGTGCATAGCATGGGGCGTCTACGCGCTCCTGAGATATGTTTTGCAGTTTGCTCTTCAGGCGGATCACCCGATAGGCGATCACGAGCTGCTTTTCCTGATGCCCCTGACATTCCCACCGCTGGCATTTATCCTGTTCCAATGCTGGCCGCAGCTGGAACGTCTCATCGCGATCCATTTCGGGCTGGCGCTAGCGATCCTCCTGCTGCATTTGCGTTTTAGCGCGATATTTGCGGGAGAGACCGTTATCCCGCTCATCCAGCATAATCAGATCCATGGGGCAGTCTGTTGCGGCATGCTGCTCATCGGTGCGGTATTCTGGTTGCTTTATTATCTCACGGAAGGCGCCGACAAGCGCTCAATGCGGCTCTATGCCTCTGTCGTATCCCCCGCAATCGGCGTGCTCTGCCTTATCGGCATATACGGGGCGAAGTCGAAGGGCGTCTGGCTTTCGCTCGTTCAGGTATTGCCCGTACTCGCATTCTTCATCATGCGCAGCTTGAAACAGCGGACCGCGGCTCTGGCGATTGTCTGTATCGCAGGCCTGCTTTCAGTCGGCATTTACGCTGTACGGGACAATCTCTACCGGACAGTGGGGCCGACGATCGCCTCCACCATCTCCATGCTTGAAGACGCCGGCTCGAGGGAGCAGGTAGGCAATGCGGTCGCACAAACGATCGATAGCGGCGTGACGCCAATCTCGATGAATGAGCGCCTTCAACTCTGGTCGAACGCCTGGGAATTGTTTTCCGCCGCGCCTGTCTTCGGCTGGGGCAGCGAATGGCTCGAACTCTGGCCGCGCACCCATTATTCCCATGTCCAATATACGTTCATGCACAACGGCTATCTTGAGATCCTCATCCGATACGGTCTCTTCGGGGCGGGAATTTTTGCCGCCATGTTGGCCTGCTTTTGTTTCAGCGTCTATCGGGCAGCAGATCTCGCGATCATTCCGAGACATGCGATGCATGCCTATTTCATGATCCTGATTTTCTTCAGCTTTACGATTTTGAGCAACTCAAACAACCGCCTCGCAAGCGGCGAAAGCCTGTCGATCCTGACTGCCGCTTTCGCTTTGGCATGCCAGCTGAAAATTTGCATGCTGGAAGGAAAACAGGCGGCGCCAGTTCAATGAACGACAGCCTTCAGCCTGGAAAGCGGGCCGCCTTCTTTTAGACGAAATCAAAACGCGCTTTGGGCGTCACTTTTTAAGCGTGCTGTAAGTTAAGCCCTCTATCGTTGCGTTCATGTGCTCAGGGAAAGACTCCAGAGTACCATGATATCATATATGCCACGTTGGTTCTTCGAGCTCAACGCGTAAGAGTCGACTTACGTCATTCGCCCTGAATCTCTAGCCAGCAGCAGCAGCGACTCATGAACTCACAGCGGTGGAACGCACTCCGATTGCTGGCCGAAACGATGCCTCTACCGCATAGTAGTGAAGCTCAGCAGGAGTTAGCGGGGCCGGCTCTTTCGGTGATCGTTCCGACGTTCAACGAGAGGGACAACATCATCCCGTTGGTGGAGTGCCTTCGCAAGCGCTCGTCGGGATCGATTGGGAAGTCAGCTTTGTCGACGACAAGAAGGACCATACCCTGAAAATCGTTTGGCAGATTTCACTGTGCGATGGTCGTGGGCGCGGAATCCGGCCTGTCAATCGGCGCGGGCTGGCGGAGGCCCGCGTGGAGGGTATTCTCCCCAGCTCTGCACCCGGCATCGAGATCATCGGCGCCGTATGGAATGACATAACAAGCTCCACGGTTACCTATCGTGGACGATAATCGCCCCCTTCGAAAGTGGCCGCCATGGTTGGGTGCAATGTTTGTCATCGCGGCACTCACGCTCTTCCGACTGTGGGCTACGGCGCAATTCGACCTTGTTCCGGATGAAGCCTATTACTGGCTCTGGTCGCGCGTGCCGTCGGCAGGCTACTACGACCATCCGCCGATGATCGCGTGGTGGATATGGATATCGACCCATATTTTCGGAAGTACCGTTTTCGGGGTACGCGCCCTTGCGGTTGTTTCGGTTTTCGTCACGTCGATGGCCGTCTACGGCATTGCGGAGGAACTCTTTGACGACGCCAGAATTGCGCGGATGGCAGCCATATGGCTGAACGCGATGCTTCTCGTCGGTCTCGCGGTGATATTCGCGACACCAGATGCGCCTTCCACTATGTTCTGGGCTCTTACATTATGGGTCCTCGCGCAACTGCGGCGCACGGAAAATCCTCGCTTATGGCTCATGATCGGCCTGTTGGCGGGGTTGGGCTGCGTTTCGAAATACACCAATCTTTTCCTGGGGCCGGGAATTTTGCTCTGGTTGGTCATCGACCCCAAGGCACGACCGTGGCGGTCGAGCCCGTGGACCTTGCTCGGCGGCGGCGTGGCTCTTCTGGCCTTCAGTCCAGTCCTCATCTGGAATGCCGACCACGGCTGGATCTCCTTTGCCAAGCAGTTTGGCCGTCTTGCGGATCGGCATGCGGGCCTTTCCTTCTTTGCCGAATTCCTGGCCGGTCAGCTCGGCCTGCTCAATCCGGTAATCGCGATATTCGTGGGGATTGCGATCTGGCATTTATCGCGGGAGCCTCGAAAGATTATATCCAGCCCTCTTACCTTTCTGATTTTACTCAACGGGCCGATCATCGCGTATATGATATTTCACGCGCTGCATGATCGTGTTCACGCGAACTGGCTTGCTCCGGCTTACCCGGCACTGGCAATACTTGCTGCGGCCGCCGCCAATCGCGCATCCGGCGTGACGCATCTCAGGCGGCTCTCATATTGGGTCACGCCGGTGGGAATTGGCCTGTCATCGCTGGTATTGCTCTGTTTCGCGACACCGTTCGGCAAGCATTTTCCGTGGGGCAGCCCCGCGGACAATGTGCTGGGCTGGCGTGAATTTTCTGCGCAAATCGAGGACACGCGCCAGCGATCGGGTGCTGGCTGGATCGCAACGACCGACTATGGGCTAACAGGCGAGCTTGCCTTCGAGATCAAGGGATCACGGCTTGTCCAGCAAATCGTCGACAGGCAACGCTTCTTCTTTGAAACGCCCGACGCTTCTCTGATCGAGAAGCCGGCCCTGCTCGTGGTGCGAGCAAGCGAAAACAGACTGGAGCATTATATGAATTGCTTTCAGTCGTCGGCTTCCGTCGGCATTTTGAACCGCCAGGCGGGCAAACGCATCATCGAGTCCTATGTCGTGCTGAAAGTAGATGGCGCCCAAAAGGACATCCTGTCGAACGGCTGCAATCCCACCTAACCACAGCATCGAGACAATGCCGACGGATCGGAAGACATGAGCGTCACTCAGCTCGCGCGGCCAAGCGTGTCGCGTCTCTCGGTCCGACTGCTCCGGGCTGGCAGCTTCCTCGCCAAAAGCCTTCTCGTCATCGTGCAGGGTGTATCAACCTGCCCGCCGCCAAGTAATCATGGAACTGGTGATGTAGTTCCAGCCTGCGCCAATGACGGCTCCCGCCAGGCCGGCAAGCCACCATTGCGGATCCTGGCTGTAGAAAAGCGATGACACGCCGGTACCTGCGAGAACTCCAATGCTGCAGAATGCCGAAAACAGCATCAAGCCCGTCAGGAATCGCGCACCTCGGCGGCGTCGATCTCTATATGTGAGGGCATTGTTGAGCGTGTAATTCGAAATGACCGCAGTCAGCATGGCGATGGCCTGACTGACCGGAAACGCCAGTCCCCAAAGCAGGAACAGCCATAACATAGTCAGGTGAACAACAACACCGCTCAGGCCGACCAAGCCGAACAACAACATTCGCGAGGAAATAATATCGCCGGACCATTTCGCGATCAGGAGCCCGAGATACTCGAATACCACCGATGCATCCAGTTTGCTCTCGCCGTGAATCCTTGGCCGAAACACATATGAAATCTCCCCTAGTTTCAAGGGAACCGGCGATGACGCGATAATATCCAGCAGGATCTTGAAGCCTTGCTGTGAGAGCTTCGGAGCAAGCTCGTCGATCAGCGCGCGTTTGACCATGAAAAATCCGCTCATCGGATCTGACGTCTCGATCTTCAATAAACGCTTTGCAATCCGGATGGCCATTTGGCTTCCTGCTTGGCGAATGCGATCGAACCCCTCCTCCGATGAGCCTTGGCCGCCATATCTCGTTGCGACAACCAGATCGGTCCGATTGCTACGCATCATGGCAAGCATAGCCACCAGCTGTGTTTCGTCGTGCTGTAGATCAGCATCCATAACGGCAACGATTGGCGCCGACGTCGACAGGATGCCCTCAAGACATGCACCGGCAAGTCCGCGCCGATGGATCCGACGTATCCCTCGGATGCGCTGATCTGTAAGGGAAAGGCTTCGCACGACATCGACGGTCTTATCGCTCGAATCGTCGTCAACGAAAATCACTTCCCATGCGACGCCAACGAGCGCCGCCCGAAGGCGCTCAACCAACGGGACAATGTTTTCGCGTTCATTGAAGGTTGGTATGACGATGGAGAGCTCAATGCCATCCTGCCGCGAGATTTCGGTCTTTGTGGTTGTCAAATCCCCAGGCCACGTGCCGAGGGGAGCCAAACGAGATGAAGTCATATGCGTCTAGTATCCCAGGGAAGGAAGGGCGAGTTCTGTCGACGAGTTCGCGAAAGTCCCGAGTCGAGCACGTTCGACCATTTCAGCGGCTCATGAACCCAAGTTCTTTCTACGAATCTTCATCGCTCATTGGCTCGCCATGACGCCGGAGCGACTTCGATTTGGCCAATATGTCATGATCACCTGACAATACTCTGAATTTGCGTGGAAATTCGATCTTTGTCCGTTCACCGAACGTGTCGCCGGCGAAGGAAATGTCTAGTTTCCGAACGGCGACGCGCACTGCATGCCTGCACTCTCGCAACGACCAAGATTATAACCAACGCGATAATAGAAGCTCCCGACGACGATGCCGTTTTTGCGTACGACCTGCTCTTGAATGTCGGTCAGGCGTGAGAAGTATCGAGGGATGTCGTCTTGCTGCAACTCGTTTCTCTTCAGAGAAACGAGCACTGCTGTACTTCCTTGCACTGTTTCGACCGGATACCAGACGTCGTACATCAGACTGTCGCCACCGATTGCGCTCTGCCCTATTGAATTGTTTTGAATGCGCTGTGCTTGGCGCGTGTAGAAGGCCATTTCGCTGGCTAGAAAGTACTTGTCCGTACCGATCAGCACGACGGGAGTTGCGCTCTCTTTAGCTACCGCTGCCTCAACAGCACCAACCGCCTGGCCGAATTCGCTCCATGCGACCGGCAATGTGCGGATATTATGAATGTAACCAACCCCGGGAAAACCCAGAACCACGTAATGAAAAAGCGCCGCATAGACCGCCGTTGCGATCCCGATCGTTGGTATCCACGCGCGTCGCAGGCGCCTTCCCGGCCACCGCTCTTTTCCCCCTGCTCCGACAAGCACGGATGCGATCGAGGGCAGGACCGCCAGCCACAGAGGACCGGTCCAATTTGGTTTGTTCTCATGGAGAAGGCTGAAGAGAACAAAGACGCTAAGCGGGACAAGCGTGAAGAGGAGTATGAAAAGCGCCCTCGCCATGCCTGGTCGTGATCGGACTGCAGAGATACTTGTCTTCAGGCTGGCGGCGGCGGCAATGAAGCCGGTAGGCGTCAGCAGAACAGCGACACTGACGATGAGAGACGGCAAAGTAAATTGAAATGCCTCACCCATGCGTTTCGACCCCTGGAACGCGAAGGACATCCATTGGTGATTGGCATTCCAGTACACGACCGGCGAAAATAACAAAGCCGCAACCGCAGCGGCAAGGTATGGCTCTTTTCGACCAAGCCATCGCCGAGATCTTGGGTCGATAAAAACGAATAGCAACGCTGCTGGCCCCAACAGAAGTATCGTATATTTCGACAGCAGGCCTATGCCGAACGACAGGCCGACCCCGAGCCAGGCAAGACGCTTCTCGCCAAGGAGAGCCCGCTCCAGAAAAAACAGTGTGGCCGCCCAGGCTGCGGTCAGCGGTGCGTCCGGCATCATCAGAAAGCCGGTCGAGAAATAAAACGGGAGCGCAGCGACCAACAGAGCGCAAGCTATTGCTGTCGCCTTATCGAAAAGATTCCGCGCGAGGTAGAAGGAAAAACCGGCGGTCAATAGCCAGCAGATATATGCGCCAATGCGAACGCCGAATTCGTTGTCTCCGAAGAGCGTGGTTCCCAGCCAGATCAACCATGCAACCATGGGCGGATGATCAAGATAGCCGATGTCGAGATGCTGCGAATAATTCCAGTAGTAGGCTTCTTCTGGCAGAAGGTTGGCGAAACCGAGAAATACGAGGCGAAGTGAAAGAAGATAGATAATGATGCCAACCGCTGCGAATAGCTTTCGCCTGTCAATAGATATGGTCGGCCACAAGAAAAGCGTATCACCCAGTAAACCAATGGTAGCAGTTGCAAACACCACGGAGGCGCCGGAAAGAAGGACAGGAAGATTGAAAGCTGTCAGCGCGACAACGAAAATGCCGCCTCTCAGACCGAGCGTCAAAAGTCTCAGGAAAAAGAAAATTACCAACTGCTGCGAACGAGAGCTACTGTCCACGGTGGGGTCGATCCGGGCCAAGATCCCGGTTGCGATACAGACAGAATATAGGAAAACACTACAGGCAAAGCTCAAAACGTGAGCTTTCATCGGGTCGATACCAACTCGGACCAGCCCAACGAAAGCCACAAAATCAAGAAGCGCACAGATCGCGCCAACGACAAAAAGGCGCATGAAAGCGTGCTTATGTGTAGCCCCAAGAGCCTGAACCTGTGGCACGATATTGTCCGATCTCAATTTTTCTTGTTGTCTATGATCCAGCGTGCGCGAGGGGGCATCTCAAGCCAGCGATGTCGTTCGATAGGACGCATTCACTTGACATAGGCGGCCGCTCAGCTGCCGCCGCTATTGCACGGTGGCACCGTTTACGAGCTCGGCCCGGGCCTGCTTCTTGTCCTGATCCTCGATATCCTCCCAGCTCCTATCCATGGCGTAGGCGGTTGAAACCACGGGGATGCCCACATGCCCATAATAGAAGGATAGTTGGCCTTCGGCCCGAGCTTCATCCAGCCCCGCAATTTTCCTGACATACAACGCGGCGGCCAAACCACTTCGGTCAGCACCCGAGAAGCAGTGAATAAGGATGGGCTTCGGTGCGGAGGCCATCAACTCGACGAGCCGCTGCGCCTGTTCAGGCGAAATGGCTTTCGAGGCGGACATGCCAAAATCGATATGCGTTATGCCGAGGCTCTGAGCCGTTGTGACTTCCTTGTCATACCACGCAGTACCTGGATACGTTCCTCGCAGATTGATGACGGTCTTGATTCCGTGTGTCCGTACATAAGAGGCGAGTTCCTCGGATGTTGGTTGAGCCGAGCGGTAAAATTGGCCATCAATCACCGAATGAAAGTTACCAGTGACCTGAAGAAAGCCCGCATAAGCTGCACAACTCATGCCCAGAATTCCAATGCTGCCAAAGGCAGCGAGGATCACTTTTCGAAATACAGTCATTGGTCCGCAGCCGTTCTTTTGTGATGTTCACATCACATGCAGGAACAGCCTGACAAACGCCTGAACAGTGGTTGCGCAAGAATGTCAAATGTTTGTCAGCATCTACGGACGAGACGCATGTCGATGCGGCGCACTGCCGACATTTGCGACCGGCAACAGGCTGATCCGATGTGTCAAGCTCTCCAGACGAAAGGGCTTTATCAGATAGTCAGTGGCCCCCAGTCGCTTCGCCTCAAGCCGATCGGACAGTTGGTCGAAAGCCGACATAATGATGGTTGGACACCGGATCAGTCCGCGACGCAGCAGATCGAAGCCATCGCCATCGGGTAGCCGCCGGTCAAGGCAAACGACATCGAAAGGCACTCGGCATAAAGTATCCGCCCCAAGCCGATAACCGGTGACCCACGTCACATCGCATCCCATCAGCGACAGATGCTCCTGAAGAGCGTCACCTAACGGAATATTGTCTTCCACGAGCAGTATCCGCAACCTAGTTCTCCATTCGTGCGGACACCAATGCGCCAGTTTACTGACAGGCACATGAACCTCACACAGCGCAAGACCGAGACCCACGCTCGCGCCCTTGCCCGAGCCGCGTTAAACTTTTGAGGAACAACTTACCTGTCTCCGGACGTGCCGATCCCCAAACTATGGGTAGGCCGGACTCTCGCAGAGCCGAGTGTCGCCATCGCAAGCAGCAGTTCATCAGCGGATAATTCGCCAAAATGACCGCCTCCGGCGTTTGCCGGAAGCGGTACGACGGAACGCTTTACTTGGCCGCCTTGACGAACTCGGTCGTGTAGGTCTTCGACAAGTCGATCGACTTGCCCTGAACGTTCTTCGAAAACTCCGAAAGAACGGCAAGAACGGTCTTCGGGCCATCTTCCGGCATGACACCATCGGGCGTAAACATCGCCTTGCCATTTTCGAGCGCCTTCACATAGCCTTCCTTGTCGCCGACGTAGAAATCCTTCGGCATCTTGTCGGCGATTTCGGCGGCGGAATGGGTGTTGATGAAGTGCAGCGTCTTGACGAAGGCATTGGCGAGCTTTTGCGTCTCCGCCTTGTGATCATTGGCCCATGACGTCTGCATATAGAGAGAGGCGGCCGGATAGGTGCCGCCGAGTACTGCCTTGGTACCAGCCATGGTACGCATATCGATCAGGACCTTGGCTTCGCCGGTCTTCAGCAGGTGCGAGATCGTCGGCTCCGTGGTCATGCCGGCCTGGATGGTATCCTGCTGCAAGGCGGCAATGAAAGTCTGGCCGGCGCCGACCGGAACCGAGGTGAAATCGCTTAGCTTCAGGCCGCTTTTGACCGCCAGATACTGCGTCAGGAAATTGGTCGACGAACCGAGACCCGTGACACCAAGGCTCTTGCCCTTGAAATCGGCGGGCGACTTGATCTCGGAATGTTTGCTGGACACCAGTTCGACCTCGCCGGGCGCCTGGCTGAACTGCACGACGGACTCGACGAATTTACCCTTGCCTTGAAGATCGATGCAGTGATCGTAGAAACCGACGACACCCTGGACGGCGCCGGCAAGCATTTCGTTTTCCGCATCCACCCCGGCAGGCTCATTGAGAAGTTCGACGGTGAGACCTTCATCCTTGAAGTAGCCGAGCGATTCAGCGAGCTTTGCCGGCAGATAGATCTGCTTTTCATAGCCACCGACCATGATGGAGATCTTGTCGGCCGCTTGAGCCGCTGTCGCCCCGAGCGACATCGCCGTCATCACAAGGGAAAGGGCTGCAGAATAAAAAAGGATGCCTGTCGAACGCATTGATGTCTCCTCCCGTTAACTGCCGGCAGCACCAAAGCACCACATCGGCAGACGCTTCCTCCTGAAGCGAAAGAGACTTGCACCAGCAACCTTTCAGTGAGCTGAAGGGCCGCTCCTGAAGAAAAACCCTGAAAAGCCTGTCATTACCAACCGTCCTCGACAAAATGTCGGTACATGTCAGGAGCATCCTCACAGACGGCAGCGCCTCAAAAGTTGATGTTGAAGGTCCTGTTGAGGGTAAAGCCGATAATATTCTGGTTGGGTGAGCCGAACTGCGAGGTAATCGGGCTGTCGGCGGCGTCGCC
>NZ_QSNT01000017.1 GCF_009498525.1 Rhizobium sp. ICMP 5592
CACCTGAATAAAATAGGGTGTAAGAAGCGAACGCAGGGAACTGAAACATCTAAGTACCTGCAGGAAAGGACATCAACCGAGACTCCGCAAGTAGTGGCGAGCGAACGCGGACCAGGCCAGTGGCAATGAGTGTTAAAGTGGAAGAACCTGGAAAGGTTTGCCGTAGAGGGTGATAGCCCCGTACGCGTAGATACACTTATTGTCCTAGAGTAGGGCGGGACACGTGAAATCCTGTCTGAACATGGGGCGACCACGCTCCAAGCCTAAGTACTCGTGCATGACCGATAGCGAACCAGTACCGTGAGGGAAAGGTGAAAAGCACCCCGACAAGGGGAGTGAAATAGAACCTGAAACTGGATGCCTACAAACAGTCGGAGCCCGCAAGGGTGACGGCGTACCTTTTGTATAATGGGTCAACGACTTAGTGTAACAAGCAAGCTTAAGCCGGTAGGTGTAGGCGAAGCGAAAGCGAGTCTGAATAGGGCGATATAGTTTGTTGCATTAGACCCGAAACCGAGTGATCTAGCCATGAGCAGGTTGAAGGTTGGGTAACACCAACTGGAGGACCGAACCCGCATCTGTTGCAATAGATTGGGATGACTTGTGGCTAGGGGTGAAAGGCCAATCAAACTCGGAAATAGCTGGTTCTCCGCGAAATCTATTTAGGTAGAGCGTCGAGCGAATACTCCCGGGGGTAGAGCACTGGATGGGCTATGGGGACTCACCGTCTTACTGATCCTAACCAAACTCCGAATACCGGGAAGTACTACTCGGCAGACACACGGCGGGTGCTAACGTCCGTCGTGAAAAGGGCAACAACCCTAACCTCCAGCTAAGGTCCCCAAGTCATGGCTAAGTGGGAAAGGATGTGAGGATCCCAAAACAACCAGGATGTTGGCTTAGAAGCAGCCATCATTTAAAGAAAGCGTAACAGCTCACTGGTCTAGTCAAGGGTCTTTGCGCCGAAAATGTAACGGGGCTAAAGCCATGCACCGAAGCTGAGGATGTGCAGTAATGCACGTGGTAGCGGAGCGTTCCGTAAGCCTGTGAAGGGGTACCTGTGAGGGGCCCTGGAGGTATCGGAAGTGCGAATGTTGACATGAGTAACGATAAAGAGGGTGAGAGACCCTCTCGCCGAAAGACCAAGGGTTCCTGCTTAAAGTTAATCTGAGCAGGGTTAGCCGGCCCCTAAGACGAGGCGGACACGCGTAGTCGATGGGAACCACGTTAATATTCGTGGGCCTGGTGGTAGTGACGGATTGCTTAACTTGTTCACACTTATTGGATTGTGTGGGCGGGGACGCGGTTCCAGGAAATAGCTCCACCGTATAGACCGTACCCGAAACCGACACAGGTGGTCAGGTAGAGTATACCAAGGCGCTTGAGAGAACTATGTTGAAGGAACTCGGCAAATTGCACGCGTAACTTCGGAAGAAGCGTGACCCTTATCTACGCAAGTATGTGAGGGTGGCACAGACCAGGGGGTAGCGACTGTTTACCAAAAACACAGGGCTCTGCGAAGTCGCAAGACGACGTATAGGGTCTGACGCCTGCCCGGTGCTGGAAGGTTAAGAGGAGGGGTGCAAGCTCTGAATCGAAGCCCCAGTAAACGGCGGCCGTAACTATAACGGTCCTAAGGTAGCGAAATTCCTTGTCGGGTAAGTTCCGACCTGCACGAATGGCGTAACGACTTCCCCGCTGTCTCCAACATAGACTCAGTGAAATTGAATTCCCCGTGAAGATGCGGGGTTCCTGCGGTCAGACGGAAAGACCCCGTGCACCTTTACTATAGCTTTACACTGGCATTCGTGTCGGCATGTGTAGGATAGGTGGTAGGCTTTGAAGCAGGGACGCCAGTTCTTGTGGAGCCATCCTTGAAATACCACCCTTATCGTCATGGATGTCTAACCGCGGTCCGTTATCCGGATCCGGGACAGTGTATGGTGGGTAGTTTGACTGGGGCGGTCGCCTCCGAAAGAGTAACGGAGGCGCGCGATGGTGGGCTCAGACCGGTCGGAAATCGGTCGTCGAGTGCAATGGCATAAGCCCGCCTGACTGCGAGACTGACAAGTCGAGCAGAGACGAAAGTCGGTCATAGTGATCCGGTGGTCCCGCGTGGAAGGGCCATCGCTCAACGGATAAAAGGTACGCCGGGGATAACAGGCTGATGACCCCCAAGAGTCCATATCGACGGGGTTGTTTGGCACCTCGATGTCGGCTCATCGCATCCTGGGGCTGGAGCAGGTCCCAAGGGTTTGGCTGTTCGCCAATTAAAGCGGTACGTGAGCTGGGTTCAGAACGTCGTGAGACAGTTCGGTCCCTATCTGCCGTGGGTGTAGGAATATTGACAGGATCTGTCCCTAGTACGAGAGGACCGGGATGGACATATCTCTGGTGGACCTGTTGTCCTGCCAAGGGCATAGCAGGGTAGCTACATATGGAATGGATAACCGCTGAAGGCATCTAAGCGGGAAACCAACCTGAAAACGAGTGTTCCCTATCAGAGCCGTGGTAGACGACCACGTTGATAGGCCGGGTGTGGAAGTGCGGCAACGCATGAAGCTTACCGGTACTAATAGCTCGATTGGCTTGATTGTTCTCATTGCCTCTGTTCATCGAACAAGTTCGATGAAAGTTTTGTCCTCACGCTGTCGCGATCTTCGATCGCTACGCTGCGGACGGCGCGCCGGATCTCCGGCGACGCGCTTTGCGCTTGCGGTCTTCGACCGGAAACGCATCCAACGACGTGTTCACATAGACAAACGAAGTGAAAACTTCACCAGCTTCTCAATTAAAGTTGCGCTTTGCCGACCTGGTGGTTATGGCGGGGTGGCCGCACCCGTTCCCTTTCCGAACACGGCCGTGAAACGCCCCTGCGCCCATGGTACTTCGTCTTAAGACGCGGGAGAGTAGGTCGCTGCCAGGTCTGCAAAACGCAACTTTGTTAATCGAAAATCTTCTCTGATCAAAACGGCCAAAGCCGTGTTACAATAGGCCGCTAAAAGCGGCCTTTGTGCTTTCCAAAGGAAGCAACAAACGCTTCTGGAATTCGGTGGGAACCCACATAAAGGTGCCCGCCTAACACGATCAAACCCCAAGGGTTTGATCGGATGACGCAAGCCGCAACGCGGCTTGCTACTCGCGATAAACCGCTGAAGCGGTTTACGCTGGCGCGGGGTGGAGCAGCCCGGTAGCTCGTCAGGCTCATAACCTGAAGGCCGCAGGTTCAAATCCTGCCCCCGCAACCAA
>NZ_QSNT01000018.1 GCF_009498525.1 Rhizobium sp. ICMP 5592
GATGACGATCTACTTCTCGACGCTGAACTACAATCTCCTGTCTCCCGGCGCGCATGATTTCATCGGGCTGCTCAACTACGAATATTTCGTCACCGACCCCGCTTTCCTGAACTCCCTGATCGTGACGCTGCTGCTGGTTGGCGGCGCGCTCATCATCACCGTGGTTGGCGGCATCGCTCTCGCGCTCCTTCTCGATCAGCCTATCTTCGGCCAAGGCATCGTCCGCATGCTGGTGCTTGCGCCCTTCTTCGTCATGCCGACGGTCGCCGCCCTCATCTGGAAACATATGTTCATGAACCCGGTGAACGGGCTTCTGGCGCATCTGTTCAAGTTTTTCGGGCTCGATCCGCTGACCTGGCTGGAGACGGTGCCGCTGTTTTCGATCGTCATTATCGTTGCCTGGCAGTGGCTGCCTTTCGCAACGCTCATTCTGTTGACGGCATTGCAATCGCTGGATGAAGAGCAGAAGGAAGCCGCCGAAATGGACGGCGCCGGCGCGGTCTCGAAATTCATCTACATCGTCCTGCCGCATCTGGCGCGCGCGATCACGGTCGTCATTCTCATCGAGACGATCTTCCTGCTCTCCGCCTTCGCCGAAATTCTGGTCACCACCAATGGCGGTCCCGGCACGGCGACGACCAACCTCACCTATCTGGTCTATTCGCAGATCGTTCTGTCGCAGGATGTCGGCGGCGCATCGGCGGGTGGCATCATCGCCGTCATCCTCGCCAATATCGTCGCCATCTTCGTGATGCGCGCGGTCGGCAAGAACTTGGAGGCCTGAGATGGCACGCAATGTCTCTACACGGCGCAAGGTGGTCGTATCGCTGGCAGCCTGGGCCGTCGCGCTTCTCATCTTCTTCCCGATTCTGTGGACGATCCTGACGAGCTTCAAGACGGAAGGCGATGCGATTGCTTCGCCGCCGCAGTTCCTCTTCTTCCACTGGACGCTGGAGAATTATTTCGAGGTGCAGTCGCGCTCGAACTATTTCCTTCATTTCGCCAACTCGGTGATCATCGCCTTCGGCTCGACGATCCTCGGCCTGATCGTCGCCGTTCCCGCCGCCTGGGCCATGGCGTTTTCGCCGACCAAGCGCACCAAGGACGTGCTGATGTGGATGCTGTCCACCAAGATGATGCCGCCGGTCGGCGCCTTCATCCCGATCTACCTGCTGTTCCAGGGTTTCGGCCTGCTCAACAATCAGCTCGCCAGCCGCGTCGGCATGGTCGTCGTGCTGATGCTGATCAACCTGCCGATCATCGTCTGGATGCTCTACACCTATTTCAAGGAAATCCCTGGCGAGATCCTGGAAGCGGCCCGCATGGACGGTGCATCGCTGGCAAAGGAAATCATCTACGTGCTGACGCCGATGGCGATCCCGGGG
>NZ_QSNT01000019.1 GCF_009498525.1 Rhizobium sp. ICMP 5592
AAATGGCAAAGAGTAAGTTTGAGCGCAATAAGCCGCACGTTAACATCGGCACGATTGGCCACGTTGACCACGGCAAGACGTCTCTGACGGCAGCGATCACGAAGTACTTCGGTGAGTTCAAGGCGTATGACCAGATCGACGCTGCGCCGGAAGAAAAGGCGCGCGGCATCACGATTTCGACGGCGCACGTTGAATATGAGACGCCAGCTCGTCACTACGCGCACGTCGACTGCCCTGGCCACGCTGACTATGTGAAGAACATGATCACGGGTGCGGCACAGATGGACGGCGCGATCCTGGTTTGCTCGGCAGCTGACGGCCCGATGCCGCAGACGCGCGAACACATCCTGCTCGCCCGCCAGGTTGGCGTTCCGGCGATCGTTGTGTTCCTGAACAAGGTCGACCAGGTTGACGACGCCGAGCTTCTGGAGCTCGTCGAGCTTGAAGTTCGCGAACTTCTGTCGTCCTACGACTTCCCGGGCGACGACATCCCGGTGATCAAGGGTTCGGCGCTTGCCGCTCTTGAAGATTCGGACAAGAAGATCGGCGAAGACGCGATCCGCGAGCTGATGGCTGCTGTTGACGCCTACATCCCGACGCCAGAGCGTCCGATCGACCTGCCGTTCCTTATGCCGATCGAAGACGTGTTCTCGATCTCCGGCCGTGGTACGGTTGTGACGGGCCGCGTCGAGCGTGGTATCGTCAAGGTTGGCGAAGAAGTCGAGATCGTCGGCATTCGTCCGACGTCGAAGACGACGGTTACCGGCGTTGAAATGTTCCGCAAGCTGCTCGATCAGGGCCAGGCAGGCGACAACATCGGCGCGCTGGTTCGCGGTGTTAACCGTGACGGCGTCGAGCGTGGCCAGATCCTGTGCAAGCCGGGTTCTGTCAAGCCGCACAAGAAGTTCATGGCCGAAGCCTACATCCTGACGAAGGAAGAAGGCGGCCGTCATACGCCGTTCTTCACGAACTACCGTCCGCAGTTCTACTTCCGCACGACGGACGTGACGGGGATCGTTACGCTTCCGGAAGGCACGGAAATGGTTATGCCAGGCGACAACATCACGGTTGCCGTCGAGCTGATCGTTCCGATCGCGATGGAAGAAAAGCTGCGCTTCGCGATCCGTGAAGGCGGCCGTACCGTCGGCGCAGGCATCGTTGCTAGCATCGTTGAGTAAT
>NZ_QSNT01000002.1 GCF_009498525.1 Rhizobium sp. ICMP 5592
TGGAAGCGGCCCGCATGGACGGTGCATCGCTGGCAAAGGAAATCATCTACGTGCTGACGCCGATGGCGATCCCGGGGTTGGCCTCGACGATGCTGCTCAACATCATTCTGGCCTGGAACGAGGCCTTCTGGACGCTCAATCTCTCGTCCGTCGATGCGGCGCCGCTCAGCACCTTCATCGCCTCCTATTCCAGCCCGGAAGGCCTGTTCTACGCCAAGCTTTCGGCGGCATCGACGATGGCGATCGCTCCGATCCTGATCCTTGGCTGGTTCAGCCAGAAACAACTCGTACGCGGCCTGACCTTCGGCGCGGTTAAGTAAGGAAGACAAACATGGGTAGCATTGTCCTTAAGAAGGTTTCTAAGGTCTTTGGCGAAGCCAAGGTCATCCCTTCCATCGACCTCGAGATCAACGAAGGCGAGTTTGTCGTGTTTGTCGGCCCGTCCGGTTGCGGCAAGTCCACGCTGCTGCGGTTGATTGCCGGCCTTGAAGATGTCTCGGGCGGTCAGATCCTGATCGACGGCAAGGATGGCACCAATCTGGCGCCGGCCCAGCGCGGCCTGGCCATGGTGTTCCAGTCCTACGCGCTCTATCCGCATATGAGTGTGCGCAAGAACATCGCCTTTCCGCTGAAGATGGCGAATATGCCGCAGGCCGAGATCGACAAGAAGGTCGCCGACGCCGCGCGCGTCCTCAATCTCACCGATTATCTGGAGCGCAAGCCGCGCCAGCTTTCCGGCGGCCAGCGTCAGCGTGTCGCCATCGGCCGCGCCATCGTGCGCCAGCCGAAGGCCTTCCTGTTCGACGAGCCCCTGTCGAACCTCGACGCAGCGCTGCGCGTCAACATGCGTCTCGAAATTAGCGATCTGCATCATCAGCTCAAGACGACGATGGTCTATGTGACACACGACCAGGTCGAGGCGATGACCATGGCCGACAAGATCGTGGTCTTGAACCGTGGCAATATCGAGCAGGTCGGCTCGCCTCTGGAGCTCTACAAGAGCCCGCGCAATCTCTTCGTCGCCGGCTTCATCGGTTCGCCGAAGATGAACTTCGTCAAGGGCTCCTATGCGCAAGCGCTTGGCGCCGACACGATCGGCGTTCGCCCGGAACATGTGTTGCTGTCGACGGAAAGTGGAGACTGGAAGGGCAGGGTGAACCATGCCGAGCATCTCGGCTCCGACACCTTCCTGCACATCGAGGCTGACGGCATCGGCGCTGTCACCGCGCGCGGAACCGGGGATTTCCCCGCCCGCGCCGGCGATACCGTCTATCTGACGCCCGACAAGAGCCGAATCCACCGCTTCGACGGAAACGGGCTGGCGATCTAAGCGGGGCGAACGCCATTTAACTCGGCCCGCATCTGTCGACGCAGGCGGGCCGGGGTCATCCCAACCGGAGCGGCTCTCCCAAGCCATCCGGAGCAAAAAGACCTTTCAGAAGGACTTGAGACATGACGTGCAAATTATCGCTCGCAACGCTTCAGGAAGCGGCCGCAACCGCTGCCATTCCGGCCTATGATCCGAAGTCGCTATCGGCGGGTATCGTTCATTTCGGTGTCGGCAATTTCCATCGCGCCCATCAGGCGATCTACCTCGACGACCTTTTCAATCTCGGCCAGGACCATGATTGGGCGATCATCGGCGCCGGCGTGCTGCCCTCCGACGCCGCCATGCGCGAAAAACTCGCCGCCCAGAATTTCCTGACGACGGTGGTCGAGCAAGACAACAACCGCACGGCCGCCCGCGTCACTGCGCCGATGGTCGATATCCTGCCGGTCGGTGACGCCGAGGCGATCATCGTCAAGCTTGCCGATCCCTCGATCCGCATCGTCTCGATGACGATCACCGAGGGCGGCTATTTCATCGACGCCTCGGGCAAGTTCAATCCGGCTCACCCCGCCATCGTTACCGACGGCCAGAACCCGGATGCGCCGAAGACGGTGTTCGGTCTGATCGTCGCCGGCCTCAAGGCTCGTCGCGCTGCCGGTCTGCAACCCTTTACCGTCATGTCCTGCGACAACATTCCCCATAATGGCGGCGTCACCAAAGCCGCCGTCGTCGGCACGGCGAAGCTTTCGGATCCGGCCTTCGCTGACTGGATCGCCGCCAATGTCGCCTTCCCGAACGGCATGGTCGACCGCATCACGCCGGCAACCGGCGCCCGCGAAATCGACCTCCTGAAAAGCGCCTTCGATATCGAGGACAACTGGCCGGTCTATTGCGAAGAGTTCAAGCAGTGGGTGCTGGAAGATAATTTCCCGGCCGGACGGCCGGCGCTGGAAAAGGTCGGCGTCACCTTCGTTCCGGATGTCACGCCCTACGAGCATATGAAGATCCGCATCCTCAATGGCGGCCATGCGGCCATCGCGTATCCGGCGGCGCTGATGGATGTGCATTTCGTCCATGAGGCGATGGAGGAGCCACTGATCCGCGCTTATCTCGCCAAGCTCGAGAATGACGAGATCATTCCTGTCATTCCGCCGGTGCCGAACACGGTGCTTGCCGATTATTTCAAGCTGATCGAGCACCGCTTCTCCAATCCGAAGATCGCCGACACCATTCCGCGCCTGGCGCAGGACGGCTCTAACCGCCAGCCGAAGTTCATCCTGCCGTCGACGGCCGATCGTCTGGCCCGCAACGAGGATGTCGTCGGTCTCGCTTTGGTCTCGGCGCTCTGGTGCCGCTATTTCGCCGGCAAGACCGACAGCGGTCAGGACATCGTCTTCAACGATGCCAGCGCCGACCGGCTGCACGTTGCGGCGCTGAAGGCCAAGGACGATCCCGACGCCTTCCTCGTCTTCGACGACATCTTCGGCGACGTCGCCAAATCGGATCTTTTCCGCAAGCGCTTTGCGCATGCGCTAAAAACGCTGTGGGAAAAGGGTACCCGCGTCACCCTGCAGCTATACCTCGACAACAAACTCGCGGATTAATTGTTTGTCGGCCGGGGCGCCTAAGTCCCGGCCGAATTTTTATGGCCAGGTCGATACTCGCAAGAGGCGCGGCCAAAACAGGGTTCGGGTTGGATCTGCTATGACGAATGCGGATAAAGGACTCGTAATCTTCGATTGCGACGGTGTGCTTGTCGATAGCGAGCCGTTGTCCGTCAGCGTGCTCATCGATGCCATGCGCGATGTCGGCGTGGAGATGAGCGAGGAGGATGTCTACAGCCGCTTCCTCGGCAAGAGCCTCGCCACGCTTGTCGATACGCTGGAGACCGAGTTCGACGTCTTCATCGACCAGGTCTTTCTCGATCGCATCCGCAACGACCTCTACGATCGCTTCCGCCATGAGCTGAAGCCGATCGACCGCATTGCTGAGACGCTGGATGCGCTTGCCGTGCCGCGTTGCGTCGCCTCCTCCAGCCAGTTGGAGCGCATCCGGCTTTCGCTTGGCGTCACCGGCCTTCTGGAGCAGTTGGAGCCGCATATTTTCAGCGCCAGCATGGTCAAGCGCGGCAAGCCGGCGCCCGATCTCTTCCTCTATGCCGCCGAGCAAATGGGGGTCGAGCCGAAGGACTGCATCGTCATCGAAGACAGCCCGGCCGGCATCATGGCGGCGCGGGCGGCGGGCATGACGGTTTTCGCTTTTACCGGCGGTTCGCATGCCCATTCGCCAAGTTATCGGGCGGAATTGGAGCGGCTTTCGCCCGAAGTGGTGTTTGACGCGATGCCGGATTTGATACACCTTGTCCGTAACAAGACATAAGCGGACGGGGCTCCTTCTGTATGCGTGATCATGTGGTTGCGGTCGACATCGGCACTGGCAGCGCGCGCGCTGGCGTGTTCACGTCGAGCGGCGCCCTGCTTGCAAAGGGCGAACATCCGATCCTCATGAACCGCCCGCGTGAGAACCACGCCGAGCACAGTTCCGAAAATATCTGGGCCGCAGTTTGCGCGGCGGTGCGCAGCGCCGTTACAGCCTCGGGCGTCAGCTCCTCCGTCATCGGCGCGATCGGCTTCGATGCCACCTGCTCCCTGGTCGTGCGCGACACGGAGGGCATGCCGCTTACGGTGTCGACCGGTGGCGAGGACCGGTTCGACACCATCGTCTGGCTCGATCATCGGGCGCTTGCCGAAGCAGATTTTTGTACGGCGACCGGACATCAGGTTCTTGAGCATTCCGGCCACTTCATGTCGCCGGAGATGGAGATGCCGAAGCTGATGTGGCTGAAGAAAAACCTGCCGCAGAGCTGGGCCAGGGCCGGTTATTTCTTCGATCTTGCCGATTTCATGACCTGGAAGGCGACCGGTTCGCTAGCGCGCTCGCGCTGTACGCTGACGGCGAAATGGAATTATCTCGCCCATCGCAGGCCGGGCTGGCAGGCGGATTTCCTCGATGTGATCGGCCTTGGCGATCTGCGGGAACGCGGCAATCTGCCGGAAGAGACCGCGCCCGTCGGGCAAAGCGTCGGGCAGCTGACGGCGGAGGCGGCCGAAGCCCTGGGGCTTGACCGTGAATGCCATGTCGGTGCGGGAATGGTCGACGCCTATGCCGGTGCGCTCGGTGCGCTCGGCGGCCATGCCGGCGACCGTGATGCGCTGGAGCGTCAGCTGGCGCTGATCGCCGGCACGTCGAGCTGTATCGTTGCCTTCTCGCGCGAACGCAAGCGCAGTAGCGGGCTATGGGGGCCATATTACGAAGTCGCATTTGCCGACACATGGCTGGCCGAGGCCGGGCAGTCGGCGACCGGCGCGCTGCTCGATCATATCGTCAACATGCATGCGTCCGGCGGCGAACCGACGGCGGCGCTGCATGATCGCATCGTCCGGCGGATTGCGGAGCTACGTGTTGCCGAGGGCGATGCCTTTGCCGAGCGCCTTCATGTGCTGCCGGATTTTCACGGCAACCGATCACCGCTTGCCGATCCGCATGCGGTCGGCGTCATCAGCGGCCTGACGCTCGATACCTCCTTCGATGGCCTCTGCCGCCTCTACTGGCGCACCAGCGTCGGCATTGCGCTCGGCATCCGCCATATCCTCGAGAAGATGCAGGATTACGGCTACGTGCCCGACACGCTGCATGTCGCCGGCGGCCATGTGAAGAACGCCGTGCTCATGGAGCTTTATTCCGATGTCACCGGCTGCAAGGTTGTGGTGCCGAAGATGAACGAGGCGGTGCTTCTGGGAACGGCGATGGCGGCTAGCGTTTCCTGCGGACTTTATGAGAACCTTGCTGCTGCCGGTGCCGCGATGTATCCCGGTGGTCACGAACGCCTGCCGGACCGGCAAAAGAAGGCGCTCTACGATCGCGACTATCGGCGCTTTCTTGCCATGTACCGTCACCGCGCCGAGCTGGATTCGATGGAGTAAGTCGGCGTTGATCACTCGCATCCCTAACGAAGCGGCGTGTAAGTGAACATGCCTTCCAGTTCCTCGATCTTTCGTATGCGGTTTTCCGCTTCTTCGCCGGCTGCGTGAATGATGGCGGAGGCCAGGCATTCCAGCAGCGCCGTCATCGCCGACAGATTGTCGCGGCCGCCGACGCGCAGAGGTGGCAACGACAACGTGCTGTGGGCGAATTCAGGTGCCCATTCGGTGTACTGGCTGGTGATCAGCAGTACCTTGTAGCCGGCGCGGCGCGCGGAACGCGCGAGCAGTCGTGACGTGATGAAACGGGGCGAGTCGATGATCACCAGCAGTGCGTTGTTTGCCGGGCGGCCGAGCAGCTCGATATAGCTGCCATTGGCGCCGTCGAGGAATTGCACATGGTCGCGGGCGAATTCGAGACGATCGCAAAAATGGCGGCCAAGGCCCGCAAGGCTGAGATGGGTGGCGACGAAAACCTCGCTGGAGGACAGGCTCGCCGCCACGGCATCCAGCCATTGAGACTGGCCGGTGAGATTGTACAGATGCTGCAGCATCTCGACCTGCTCGACGATCTGGCCGGCGATCGGGCGGCCCTCAACGGCATCCTTCTGCAATTGCTCCAGAACATTCGACAAGTGCAGCGTCACCGGAGCTGCATTTTCCTTCAGGTGGACCTTGATCCCGTCCAGGCCCTGATAGCCGAGCGAGCGCAGGAAGCGCCCGACGGTCATCGGGCTCAGCTCCAGCCTGTCGGCCACGGAAGAGGCGGTTTCGAATGGCAGCTCGTTCAAGTGTTCGGAAAAATACTTGGCTATTCGGCGCTCGGCGGGAGTACCGCTTTTGATATATTGTCTAAGCTTGTGACCAAGGTCTTCCAAATGTTGCGCCTCGCTAACGGTTCATCCGATCTGCCATCGCACCGTTTGCGGAAGCAAACGGGTAGCGTGCAGGTTACCGAAGTCGTCGATCATGCCTAGGTTGTTGTTTTTAGTATGACACCCACAATATATTAGTAGATACTTTATTACAATAATTCAATTTCCCGCAATTCGCGCCCGCATGGCGGGAAGATATTGATATATTTGCAATCGTTACCTACCTCTCGGATGACCACCCAGGAGATGTCGAACGAATGATCATCGATGCCGCGCGTCTTTCCCTCGCCAACCTCTTTGCCGCCGAGACGCGCAGGGTTTTCTGGAAGGTGCTCGGCTTGACATTGCTGGCACTCGCCGTTCTTTGGTTTGCCCTGAACAGCACCTTCGTGGCCGTTGTGTTGCCTTGGCTGCAGAGCTTCCTGCCATCAGCACCGGATTGGACGAGCTGGCTCACCTTGCTTCTCGGAATTCTGGCGGGCCTTGGTCTGGCGCTTGCATTGGCGCTGCTGATCGCGCCGGTGACGGCACTGATCGCGGGCCTGTTTCTCGACGATGTCGCCGAGGTGGTGGAGAAGCGGGACTATCCGGCCGATCCGTCGGGAAAGGCACTACCCTTCGGGCCGGCGATGAAGGGTTCGCTGAAATTCCTCGGCGTCGTGATCGTCGGCAACATCATCGCGCTATTTCTGCTCTTCATTCCCGGCGTCAATCTTGTCGCCTTCTTCCTGGTCAACGGCTATCTGCTCGGCCGTGAATTCTTCGAATTCGCGGCCATGCGCTTTCGCTCGCCGGAAGAGGCGCGGCAGTTCCGCATCAAACATGCGTTCACCGTCTTCCTCGCGGGTCTGGTGATTGCAGCCTTCCTCGCCATTCCGCTGGTCAATCTGCTGACGCCGCTGTTTGCCGCAGGGATGATGGTGCATCTGCACAAGCTGATTTCCAGAAAGGAAGCGGCTCAGCGCAGCTAAGCCTCCAGCTCCCTTCAGGCGGGCAGGGCCGTGGCGTCGTACATCACGGCATAATCGGCGCTTGGCGGGATCGGCTTGATGACGTCGATCAGCACGCCGTTGGGGTCCGCGGTGATGAAATGCCGCTGGCCAAAATCCTCGTCACAAAGGGCTTTGAGGATGGGAAGGCCCGCGGCGCGGCAGGTGTCATATACCGCGTCTGGATCTGCGGCCTCGAAATTGAGGATCAGGCCCGAGACCTTGCCGCGACCGGCGAGGGGGATCGTCTCATGGCTACCGTCGAGGATCGCCAGTGTTACCTTTTCATCTTCCGTCGATTGCAGATGGACATACCAGTCGCTGGTGAAGAGGGCGGCAAAGCGAAAATGGGCGCAATAGAATGCCGCCGTGCCGGCAACGTCGTCGGTCATGATGACAGGATAATAGCTCGTCGATTTCATCTTTTCCTCCGTTCGATTTCCACATACAATCTGTATGTGTTTAATTAACATGCATACTGTATGCATGTAAAGAGGTGATATGAGCCGCAGCAATCGCGAACGAACCGAAGCCACCAAACAGGCCCTGATCGATGCCGCCCGCATTCTCTTCGTGAGGGACGGCTATGCGGAGACGGCAACGCCCGACATCGTCCAGACGGCAGGAGTGACGCGGGGCGCGCTCTATCATCATTTCGAGGACAAGAAGGCATTGTTTCGAGCGGTGGTCGAGCAGGAGGCGGAAGCTGTCGTCCGGGCGATCGAGGAGAGGTCTTCACCGTCCGGCTCGGCTTACGATCGGCTGCTTGCCGGCGCCGCCGCTTATTTCGATGCCATGGCGGTCGCGGGCCGTACCCGACTTCTCTTGCTGGATGGTCCCGCCGTGCTTGGCGTACAGGCCATTGGTGCCATCGACGGCGAGTATGCGGAGGCAAGTCTGCGGGAGGGACTGGCTGAATTTCTGGCGGAAGCGGGCGGGTCGGATGCGCTGCTGCCTCAGCTGACAACATTGCTGTCGGCGGCTTTCGATCGCGCGGCACTGGCGATTGAGGCGGGCGGCAGCCGTCGGGACTATGAACAGGCCGTCGGGACCCTAATTGCCGGCCTCGGCGGGGATCATCTGCTGCGGTAGTTCGACCAGCGGTGCCGGTACATCGCAGATCTTTTCCGGCGAGCGACAGAGGTCGGCGATGACGCAGCGCTCGCATTCCGGCTTGCGCGCCTTGCAGACATAGCGCCCGTGCAGGATCAGCCAGTGATGCGCGTGGTAGAGATATTGATCGGGGATGACCTTCATCAACCGTTCCTCGACCTCGTCCGGCGTCTTACCGGGGGCGAGCAGCAGGCGGTTGGCGATGCGGAAAACATGGGTGTCGACGGCAAGCGTCGCATGACCGAAGGCCATCGACATCACCACATTGGCGGTCTTGCGGCCGACGCCCGGCAGCGTCATCAGCTCCTCGCGCGTCTGCGGCACTTCGCCGCCGAAGTCGCGGATCAGCTTTTCCGACAGTGCCACGACGTTCTTCGCCTTGTTGCGGTAGAGGCCGATCGTCTTGATGTAGTCGCGGATGCGGTCTTCGCCGAGATCGAGCATTTTCTGCGGCGTATCGGCGATGGCGAAGAGGGCGCGGGTCGCCTTGTTGACGCCGACGTCGGTCGCCTGCGCCGACAGGGCCACGGCGACGACGAGGGTGAAGGGATTGACGTGTTCCAGCTCGCCCTTCGGCTCCGGCCGCTGGATGGAGAAGCGGCGGAAGATTTCCTCCAGCTCCGCCTTGGAATAGGGACACTTGAAAGCCGGCTTGCGGCTTGCGGTCGCATTTGACTTTTTCATGTTTTGGGCGCTGGATTTGATCTTGGGGTTTGCCATGAACGACCTATACTCAAGACCCATGATGGAACGCAACGCCGATCCGGGCGCCGACAGCAGCAGGCCGGTTTTTGCCGCCGAATTGTTTCCTCATCGCTCCCTGGGGCGAAAGGGGTTCCGGGTGATGCTGGCGCTGATGGGCACGTTCTGTATGGTCTACGGCATCCTGTTCGTCATCCGTGGTGCGTGGCCGATCGGCATCTTCTTCGGTGCGGACTTTTTTCTGCTCTATGGCGCTTTCTGGCTGAATTATCGTTCCGGCCGGGTGCGCGAAGAGGTGACGGTGTCGCGCACCGATGTCTCGATCCGCAAGTTCTCGCCGTCGGGCCGCATGGTCGAACACCGTTTCAATCCGTTCTGGACACGCTTCCTCGTTCGCCGCCACAGCGAGATCGGCGTGGTGTCGATGCATGTGCGTGACAGAAGCCACGACACCGATGTCGGCTCGTTTCTCAATCCGGAAGACCGCGAGAGTTTCGCCAAGGCTTTCAAGCGCGCTTTGGCGACCGTGACCCAAAGGATATAGTTCGTTTGTGGGCATGATCTTGTCCGAAAACCGCTTCACACTTTTCGGGATCAAGCCTTTGCGCAAGAAACGGGTGGTTTTGCCCTTCTCTTCGTGGTGTTCTCCTTTCCAAGGAGAAAGTTCATGAATGCCATCGCACAGTTGAAGAAAGACATCACGCCGGAAGGGCCGGACTACGATACCGTCCGCCGGGTGATCGAACTCATCACCGAGGATTATCGCGACCAACCGTCGCTGGAGGCGATCGCCGACAGGCTTGGGCAGTCGCCGACCCAATTGCAGAAGACCTTTACCCGTTGGGCCGGCCTGTCGCCGAAGGCTTTCCTGCAAGCCGTGACGCTGGATCATGCCAAGCGGCTGCTGCGCCAGGAAAATATGCCGCTCCTCGAAACCTCGTTCGAGGTCGGGCTTTCCGGTCCAAGCCGGCTGCACGATCTCTTCGTCACGCATGAGGCGATGTCGCCCGGCGAATGGAAGGCGAAGGGCGGCGGACTGACCATCCGCTACGGCTTCCACATCTCGCCGTTCGGGCTTGCCCTGATCATGGTCACCGACCGTGGTCTTGCCGGTCTTGCCTTCAGCGATACCGGCGACGAGAAGGCTTGCCTGGAGGATATGACCTGCCGCTGGCCGAATGCGCAATATATCGAGGACCTGCAGGCGACCGTGCCCTATGCCGCGCGGATTTTCGAACCGTCGAAGTGGTCGAGCGACCAGCCGCTGCGCGTGGTGCTGATCGGCACGGATTTCCAGGTGCGGGTATGGGAAAGCCTGTTGAAGATCCCGATGGGCCGCGCCGTCACCTATTCCGACATCGCCAGGGATATCGGCCAGCCCACAGCGATGCGCGCAGTTGGTGCCGCTGTCGGCCGCAACCCTCTCTCCTTCGTCGTTCCCTGCCACCGCGCGCTCGGCAAGAACGGCGATCTCACCGGCTATCACTGGGGTCTGACGCGCAAGCGGGCGATGCTGGGCTGGGAGGCGGGGCAGGCTTGAGGGTGTGTGCACTTCAGAGATGTTGGTTTGCCGAGCCTCTGAATTCTGACTTTACGCGGGAGTTTTGCGAAATCGAATCACCTATTCGGCTTGAGCTATAGCGCTGTCGCCAGCGTCTTCCAGGTACAGGCTGACCAGCCGTATAAGTTCGCTCTGCACTGTGGGGTTCCCCAACATGCCACGGCGCGCGGCATTGTGTATCACCCCATCAATTGCATCGGAAATGATCAGTGCGGCGGTTTGATCGGTCCTGCCAGGCTGGTGGTTCCGATAGATAGCGACGGCCTTTGCATAGTAGCCGAGATATTCGATTTCGAATGCACTGTTGGGATTGCGATAGTCGTCCGAGCTTGGAGCTTCATCAAGCAATACCCTGTGAAGTCCGGGGTAGATGCTATGGGCGGCGATCATGGCGTGAACGAGGCTCGTTACGAACTGCACCGGCGGCAGCCCTTTGGCTTTGGATTTCCGCATGACGGCAAGACAGTCATCGAGATGCCGTTGGCGGATGGCATCGACCAGAGAAAGCTTGTCGGGAAAATACTGGTATAGCGAACCGATGCTCACACCAGCCAAATCTGCGACCTTGTTGGTCGTGAACCCGGCCCATCCTTCATCGCTCAAAATGCGAGCGCCAGCCTGAAGGATCGTTTCGACCGTAGCCCGGGAACGCGCCTGTCGCGGCCTCTTGCGCATTACCGGCTGCTGCTTTGCAATGCGAGTAGACAAAGGACTCTCCTCGTACAGAATGTGAGTAATTTACTCACATTCTGAAAACTTGGAAGGACCGCCCTCATGAGCACATTCCTGCAAAAACTTTATGCCTATCATGCTTGGGCTAATCATGACCTGTTCGATAAATTGGGGACTTTGGATCAGGAGCAGTACAAGGCCGAGCTGCACACCGCCTTGCGACTGATCAACCATTACTATGTCGTGGCTCGAATTTTCGCAGCGCATCTAACCGGTGCACGGCATGGTTATACTTCCGACAATACGGACGAGACGCCAACCTTAGGCGATTTGCGTGCGGTCGTAGCCTCTTCCGATCAGTGGTATCTTGATTATCTTAGCGGCGCATCGTCCGAGAAGCTGGCCGAGGCGGTCCCGTTCACCTTCACCGATGGCGACAAGGGCTATATGACCAGAGAGGAAATGCTGACCCACGTTGCCCTGCATGGAGGCTATCACCGGGGCGAGGTCGGCCGGATACTCTGGCAACTTTCCGTCACATCGCCATGGGATACCTTTGCCGTCTATCTTCACCAGAGCGAGCCGGCGCGGCGACAGGGTGGCTAGCAATCCATTCCGGCTTTAGAGTCAGAGCCTGTGGGGGCACGCACTTTCAGCGAGCTCGGAGCTGCCCTCAAGCCGCCTTCGCCATCGCCATCTGCAACAAGGCCTTGGCGGCGCTTTCATCCGTGATCAGCGTATTGCAGCCGATGCGCTTGATGGTGGCGCTGATCGCCTGGGCGCGGTGGGCGCCGCCGGAAGAGATGACGATGTGCTTGGCCCTCTTCAGCGTGTCGAGGTCGACGGACATGACACGCTTGTTGATCGGATGGTCGACGGAATTGCCCTCGGCGTCGAGGAAGTTGAACATGGTGTCGCAGACGCAGCCGGCTTCGATCAGCTGATCCAGTTCCCGTTTCGAGATGAAGCCTTCGGATAGCGAGGTCGATTGCGGGCCGATATCGCCGCAGCTGACGATGGCGAGGTCGAGGTTTTCGGCAAGCCGGTAGATTGCTTCCAGCCCGCATTTTTCGATCAGATTGCGCTTGGTCTCGATGGAATCGACCAAAAGCGGTGCGAGGAACATATAGCACTCCGCCCCGAGTTGGCTTGCCAGGCGCCAGGTGTAGTCGATCGGATTGGTCTGGTGGACGGCGACGATGCCGCCGAGAAGGGAGACCACCTTACAATTGTCTCGGCGGGGCGGGCGGAAGCTCGCGAGCGAGGCCGTCATCGTCCGGCCCCAGCCGACGCCGATCGTGTAATTGTCGGGGATCGCTTCAGTCAGAAATTGGCCGAGCGCCAGGCCGACGCTTTTCGCCTGGGCATTGACGTCGCCGCCGGCCGGTGCGGGGACGACGATCGCCTCGTCCAGTCCATAAATACGCTCCAGCTTGATCGCCAGTTCGACACAGTCGTCGATACCTTCGTTGATCCAGATCTGCACTTCGCTGCGGCGCATCGCTTCGTCGAGCAGGCGGATGACGGTGGTGCGGCTGATGCCGAGCTGCTCGGCGACATCCTTCTGTGTCAGACCCTGATTATAGTAAAGCCAGGCGGCGCGCAGCCGCAGAGACGCCGTCTCGGAATAGGCAGTATGTGTCCCGCGTCTGAGTTTGGCCACAGGTCCTCCAGCAAGATTTTCGCCCGCCCATTCTGTTATAGTGATCGCAGGCAACCAAGGTTGCCGCAGTGGCACAGGGCAGGGGCGGCGAGATCGGCTCTTCGCCTGGAGATATTCTATGGCTTGAAACTTATGTCAATTGAAATGCACAAATGTCGCTTGACTTTTCCCGGCGAGATTGATGATAGTCGGCCTGAGGAATACGGTCTTTGTCCAGTCGAGGAGGGCAATGTGCAAGTGCTGCGCCGTGGAAATGCTTGGCCGGGCAGGGAGCCATATAGGGCGCTCTCATCCGGCGAAAAGCCTATCCCCGGAAAGTTGTTTCTTCGCGGCTCTGACCGTTCACCGGAATTGGAACCATCGCGCTGTTTCCGCCGTTACCGAGGCATGGGAGACAGCGCGGCGCGATCCGCTCGCAGTCTTCGTATCGTCCATCGAACCGGACGGAATCGCCGGTCAACATTTCCCACCCCAATGGGCTCAATTCAACAAGGATAGGTATCATGACATCCAAGCTTGACCAACTTCGCGCCATAACGACGGTTGTGGCCGATACCGGTGATATCGAGGCGGTTGCCCGTCTGAAGCCGGTCGATTGCACGACCAATCCGACCATCGTGCTCAAGGCGCTCGGCACGCCGATGTTCGCCGACGCGATCAAGGAAGCCGTCGCCTGGGGCAAGAAGCAGGGCGGTACGCAGGATGCTGTTGCCGCGGCCGTAGCCGACCGTCTGGCGATTTCCGTCGGCGCCGCGCTCTCCGGCCTCGTTCCCGGTCGTGTTTCGACCGAAGTCGACGCCGATCTGTCCTTCAATACTGAAGCATCGCTCGCCAAGGCCCGCGCCATCATCGCCGCCTACAAGGAGCGCGGCATCGAGCGCGACCGTATCCTGATCAAGCTCGCTTCCACCTGGGAAGGCATCCGCGCCGCCGAAGTGCTGCAGAAGGAAGGCATCGACTGCAACCTGACGCTGCTCTTCAGCAAGGCCCAGGCCGTCGCCTGCGCCGACGCCAAGGTCTTCCTGATCTCGCCCTTCGTCGGCCGTATCCTCGACTGGTACAAGAAGTCGACCGGCAAGGACTATACTCCGGAAGAAGATCCGGGCGTTATCTCCGTTCGCGAGATCTACAACTACTACAAGGCCAACGACATCAAGACGATCGTCATGGGCGCCTCCTTCCGCAGCGCCGCCGAGGTTGAAGCTCTGGCCGGTTGCGATCGCCTGACGATCAGCCCGAACCTGCTCGATGAACTCGCCAAGGATGAAGGCAAGCTGGAGCGTAAGCTCTCGCCGGAAAACAAGACGGCCGTCGCCAAGATTGCGGTCGACGAGAAGACCTTCCGCTGGCTGATGAACGAGGATGCCATGGCGACCGAAAAGCTCGCCGAAGGCATCCGCGCTTTCGCCAAGGATCTTGGCACGCTTCGTGCCATGGTCAGCAAGGAACTGCAGCTCGCTGCTGCGTAAGCAGTTGAACTGAGATGAACAAGGCGCGGTTACCGAAGGGTGGCCGCGCTTTTTCTTTGGCTGCGGTCAGTCTGCGGTGATTATGAATTCGGCGCGTATCTTCTCGGTGCTGCTGCCGATCGTTGGAGCGGCGAGATCGCTTTTGTGGCGCTGGCCATCTACTCGAATCGGACTTGCCGTCGTGCGAACGGAAACGCCATCGCTGCGGGTCACGGTTTGCAGCATGTCGAGTTGGCGGAAGGCGGCGGTTTCGAGCAGTTGCGGCCAATGCAGCACTTCCGTTGCCCAGATATCGACGGGCTCGAGTATTGCGAGCCATTCCTTCACTGTCTTCTGATGCAGGCGGCTGGCGATCAGGTTCTTGATCTCGTCTCGTAGAGAAAAGGCTTCGTCCGGTGTGTAGTCGACCAGTGCGGGCAGGTCGAGGAGGGGCGCCAGCTTCGGCAGCGGCGTCATGGCGAGCGCCAGCCAGCCGTCTGCGCAGGGATAGACGCCGTAGGGCGCTGAGAGATAGGCGTGGGCATTCCGTACGGCGGATTTTTGCGGCAGGCGGCCACCGTCGTTCAGATGTGTGGTCAGCACCTCGAACTGGAAATCGATCATCGCTTCGAGCAAGCTGGTTTCGACATGAACGCCGTGGCCGGTGATGCCGCGCCTAACGAGGCCGGCGAGAATGCCCTGGACGATGAGATTACCGGCCAGCATGTCTGCGACCGCAAGGCCGAAGGGCACGGGGCCGTCATCGGCCTCGCCGTTCAGCCACATGGCGCCGGAGCGGGCCTGTGCGAGCAGGTCTTGTCCTGGAAAATGCCGCCATTCATTGTCCGGACCGTATCCAGTGATGCTGCCATAGACGATGCGCGGATTGATGGCAGTGACCGAGGCATAGTCGAGGCCGAGGCGTTCGATGACCCCTGGGCGAAAATTCTGGATGATGACGTCGGCCTTCTCGATCAGCGCCCTGAGGTCCAGCAGATCGTCTTCGTCTTTCATGTTGATGGCGAAGCTTTCCTTGCCGCGATTGATGGCGTGGAACAGGGTCGAGTCGCCGCCGATCTCGGTATCGCTGAGATAGAGCCGGCGACAGAGATCGCCACCATCGGGCCGCTCGATCTTGATGACGCGCGCGCCAAGATCGCCGAGCCGTAATGCTGCCATCGGGCCGGCCAGAAACTGGCTCATATCGAGCACTGTTATGCCGGCAAGCAGGCCCTCATTGTTTCCCTCGGTCATTTCAGCCCTTCAATTCCGGAGCGTCGGCGGGGCGGCCGTCCCTGTAGCGCACGGTCTGGATATGCTCGCAGTAAAGCACCAGCTCGCCGTCGCCCTTGAAGACCTCGTAGGACGAGCGGATCAGGCCGAGATCTTTATATTTCGGCTGCTTATCGAGGTTGGTGCGGATGGTGTAGATCGTGTCGCCGATGAAGGTCGGCTTGATGAAACGCAGCCTGTCATAGCCATAGGAAAAGGCGTTGATGCAGTTGGTGGCGACGAGACCGAGCCCGGCCGAAAAGACGAAGGCGCCGGCCACCAGCCGCTTGCCAAACAGGCCTTCCGTCTCGGCAAAGATCTGGTCGCTGACATAGGGGTGCATGTCGAGCACCAGCGCGTTGAACTGTTGGGATTCACCTTCCGAGATCGTGCGCCGCAGCGAACGAATCTTGTGGCCGATCTCGAAGTCTTGGTAGAACCAGTTTTCCGAATTCCAGACGGGAATATCGGCGTGGCCGGCCGGCATGGTCTTCGGATGGGTGCTGGAAATACCGACGGTGGCAGTCATGGCAGGGGCTTTCAACGGGGCGCTTAGAGAGACCAGAGGCGCTTGGCATTCAGCCGATAGAGCCGGTCGCGTTCGTCGGCGCTTGCCCCTTGCATCAGCGCATGCGTGGCGGCGACCCAGGTGGAGAGGCCGCCGCCGAGCGTGCAGACCGGCCAGTCGCTGCCCCAGATGACGCGATCCCAGCCGAAGCTTGCGATCGAATGCTCGACGAAGGGCTGCAGCCTGTCGACGGTCCAGCTGTCGGGATCGGCATAGGCGATGATGCCGGAAATCTTGACGACGACGTTCGGCCGTTTGGCAATCTCAGTTATTCCCGAGGACCAGACCTCGCTGAGCTGTTTCTTGATGGCGGGCACGCCGCAATGGTCGAGAATAAACCGGACATCGGGATTGAGGTCGACGAGCGCGATTGCCTTGGAAATCTGATGCGGCAGCACGCAGAGATCGAAGGTGAGGCGGGTGCCGGCAATCCGCTTCAGGTTTTCGCGGAAGAGCACACCTTCGGAGACATCATCCGGCACGACATGCAGCACGCGACGGAAGCCCTTGACGAAGGGATCGGCGAGCACCCGTTCCAGATAGGCGGGAAAGTCGGCATCCTCTGGACGGCAGGCGGCGATGGCACCACGGATCAGGCTGCCGGGCTTTTGGCTCAAGCCTTTGACATAGTCCGTTTCCCGCTCGATATCGCTCCCGGCGACATCGACTTCCATATGCAGCGTGTCGGTGATCCCGCAGCGATGCGCCTCGCGGGCATAGTCTTCGTAGAGGCTGTCGCGGTTGAGCGCGCCGGCCCCTTCCAGCCAGGGATATGCGAGCTTTTCGCGGTCGACGATGTGCAGGTGGCTATCGAAAAGCATGGCGATCCTCCCATCATGCTGTTCAACATATACTCACAGAAGAATAGTTTATTCAAATAAAAATTATAGCTCGGCGCTATCCACCGTCCCGACCACGGTTTCGGAGATCTGCTTTGCCGCGTCCCGCACATAGTCGATGACCTGATCATAGGTCGGCGCATGGGGATTGACCGGCTGGATATAGGGGCAGGTGAGTGCCGCCAGCGCATTGCCGTCCATGGCGAGGATCGGCGCGGAGATATTGCGTACGCCATTGGTCTGCAGGCTGTCCATGGTCTCGAAGCCCTTGTCGCGGATCACCCGCAGCCTTGCATCGAGATCGGCCGGCGGTCGGTCGTCCTCCTGGTCCTGCTGGCGGCGCTGCTCGTTGATCATCATCTGGCGCTGCTTCTCGTCGCGGAAGGCGAGGAGGATATGGCCGGAGCCGGTGTTGAACAGGTTGATCTGGGCGCCGACACGGATCGAAATGCCCCAATAGGTCGGCGAATCCTGCTGGGCGATGACCACGACCGAGCCGCGGTCGAAAATCGCCAGATGACAGGCCTGTTCGGCGCGGTTGGAGAATTCGCGCATCAGAGGCGTGGCGAACGACACGAGCCGGCGCACCGGCGCGTGGTAATGCGCCAGGCCGAAGAGCTTCAGCGTCAGGTAGAAGCGGTCGCCATCCTGCCGCTGCACATAGCCGCGCCGCACCAGGCGGTCGAGCATGCGATAGAATTCGTTCGGGCTCTTGCCGAGCGCCTTGGCGATTTCCGCCTGCGTCAGCCCGCCGTCGATACGCGCCAGCAGCTCCAGAATATCGAGGCCCTTGTCCAGCGCCGGTGCGCGATATCGATCGCTGTCGTCTTCAATGGTCACGGCTGGCCTCTCCTCAAAGAACATGATTCATCATTCATATGTGAATGAATGTGATTTGCAAGCGCCGCTGATCCCGGCTTGACGGCCAATGAATAAGATGTTTACTTATAAATCAATGATCCATATTTGGGTCGCAAGGGCGATCGGACGGGGAGTCCGGTTCTTTAGGGAGGAACGACAATGAGGAATTTGAAGGCCGGTCTTGCCGCCGGCATATTGGCATTGCTTGCGAGTTCCGCGGCTTTTGCCGCCGACCTGCCCGGCAAGTTCCCGGGCGTGACGATCGATGCCAAGCTGATCGGCGGCCAGCAATATGAGCCGCTCTATGCGCGCATTACCGAGTGGGAGAAGGAGACCGGCGCCAAGGTCAACATCCTCTCCAAGAAGAACCATTTCGAGCTGGACAAGGAAATCAAGTCGGACATGGCGTCGGGCGATATCTCCTGGTGCGTCGGTTCCAACCACTCGTCCTTTGCGCCGCAATATCCCGACCTTTACACCGATCTCGGCAAGCTGCTGCCGAAGGAAGAGATCGCCCAGTTCGTCGATTCGACGATCGGGGCATCCACCATCGACGGCCGGCTGATCATGCTGCCGCGCGCGCAGTTCGACGTTTCGGCGCTCTACTACCAGAAGAGCCTCTATAGCGACGAAGCCAAGAAGACGGCGTTCAAGGCCAAGTATGGCTACGATCTGGCGCCGCCGAAGACCTGGAAGGAAGTGTCGGACCAGGCGATCTTCTTTGCCAATCCGCCGAACTTCTTCGGTACGCAGTTCCCCGGCAAGGAAGAGGCGATCAACGGTCGCTTCTTTGAAATGCTGGTCGCGGAAGGCGGCGAATATCTCGACAAGGACGGCAAGCCAGCCTTCAATTCCGAAGCCGGCGTGCGTGCGCTCGACTGGTTCGTTAACATGTACAAGGCGAAGGCCGTTCCGGCCGGCACGACCAACTATCTCTGGGACGACCTCGGTGCCGGCTTTGCCTCGGGTACCGTCGCGCTCGACCTCGACTGGCCGGGCTGGGCCACCTATTTCAACGATCCGAAATCCTCCAAGGTTGCCGGCAATGTCGGCGTCGTCGTGCAGCCCGTCGGCTCGTCCGGCAAGCACACCGGCTGGTCCGGCCATCACGGTTTCTCGGTGACCGAAGCCTGCAAGAACAAGGATGCCGCCGCCTCGCTCGTCTGGTTCCTGACCAACGACGATTCGCAGAAGCTCGAAGCCGCCAACGGCACGCTGCCGACCCGCAAGGCAGTCTGGGAGTGGGATATCCAGCAGGCTGCGTCCGACCCCTACAAGAAGGAAGTGCTGAGCACCTTCCAGGAATCGATGAAATACGCCTTCCCGGTTCCGCGCACGCCGCAATGGATCGAGATTTCCAATGTCGTCTATCCTGAGCTTCAGGCCGCTATCCTCGGCGACAAGACCTCCAAGGAAGCGCTCGACACCGCCGCGCAGAAAGCCACCGACGTTCTGAAGGACGCCGGTTCGCTCTGATCGATGCAATCACGTCCCGCGCCCGGAAACGGGTGCGGGAAGCCTTTGAAAAATGCTTACGACCTGCGCCTTTAGGGGCCGGTCTGTCCGGCCGGATGTGCCTCCGGCCTCTCGGCCCCATGCAATCGCATTCCACGCAGTCCGGGCCACGCTGCTGAGGAATGCCGACAGGTGCAAACCATGTTCAAGAAAATATCCCCACCGGTCCTGCTGCTTCTTCCAGCGATCATCGTGCTTGTGGCGGTGGTGCTGTTTCCGCTGCTTCTGTCCTTCTATTCCAGCTTCACGCCGTTTCGTCTGACGCGGCCGTCGACGCTCTTCACCTTCATCGGTCTGCGCAATTACATCCGTATTCTGACCGATCCCGTTTTCCTGGCGGCGTTCGTGCGAACCGTCGTGCTTTTGACCATCGCGCTCAATCTGGAAATGCTGCTTGGTCTCGGCCTGGCGCTGCTGGTCAACAAGGCGACCCACGGCAAGCGCATCCTGCGCACGCTGATGATGTTCCCGATGATGTTTTCGCCGGTGCTTGTCGGCTTCCAGTTCAAATTCATGTTCAACGACAATGTCGGCATCATCAACAATGCCCTGCAATCCCTGGGTATCACCAGCAATGCCATTCCGTGGCTGATCGATGGCAATCTGGCGCTGTTTTCGATCATCGTTGCGGAAGTTTGGTCGTCGACCGCTGTCTTCGCTATCCTCATTCTCGCAGGCCTTTTCGCCATGCCGCAGGAGCCGGTGGAGGCTGCGAAAGTCGATGGCTGCACGGGCTGGCAGACCTTCCGCTACGTCACCTGGCCATTCCTGATGCCCTTTGCCTTCATCGCCATGACTATCCGTTCGCTCGACGTCGCCCGCGCCTATGACATCGTCAAGATCATGACCGATGGCGGCCCGGCCCGGCGCACGGAGCTGATCTGGACGCTGGTCGGGCGCACGGCCTATGCCGACGCGCAAATGGGCCTCGCCAACGCCATGGCCTATGTCTCGATCATCCTGTCGATCGCCTTCACAGTGTATTTTTTCCGTAAGCTGGCGCTTGCCCGCACCCAGATCGGAGCGGAGTGGTAATCATGGATCGCAACGCCGAACAACGCCTGCGCCGCCGCATCGGAAAAGTCGCCTATCTCATCGGCCTTTTCATCGCGATGCTCATCATCTGCCTGCCGGGCTTCTGGATCATCCTGAGCTCGCTGCGACCGACGGTCGAGATCATGGCGAAGCCGCCGGTCTGGATCCCGCAGGAACTTTCGCTGGAAGCCTATCGCGCCATGTTCAGCGGCGCGGGGCAGGGCGGTATTCCCGTCTGGGACTATTTTCGCAATTCGCTGGTGATTTCCATCACCTCCACCGCCATCGCATTGATCATCGGCATGTCCGGTGGCTATGCCTTTGCCCGCTTCCGCTTCACCGGCAAGTCGATGGTGTTCCTCGGCCTGATGCTGACGCGCTCCGTGCCGGGTGTCGCGCTCTCGCTGCCGCTGTTCATGGTCTATGCGCGGCTCGGGATCATCGACACGCATTTCGGCCTGATCCTCACCTATGTTGCGCTCAACGTGCCCTTCACCATCTGGTTGATCGACGGCTTCTTCCGGCAGGTGCCGAAGGATCTGGCCGAGGCCGCGCAGATCGACGGCTGCACGCGCTGGCAGGCCTTCTGGCAGGTGGAGTTTCCGCTTGCCGGTCCCGGCATCGCATCCGCCGGCATCTTCGCCTTCCTCACCTGCTGGAACGAATATGCGCTGGCCTCGCAGCTGACGCGCTCGGTCAATTCCAAGACGCTGCCGGTCGGCCTGCTCGATTACACGGCCGAATTCACCATTGACTGGCGCGGCATGTGCGCGCTTGCCGTGGTGATGATCGTTCCGGCGCTCGCACTCACATTCATCATTCAGAAGCATCTGGTGTCGGGTCTGACATTCGGTGCGGTCAAAGGTTGATCCCATGGCTCAGGTCTCGCTCAAAAAACTCGTCAAGCGCTACGGTGCCCTGGAAATCGTCCATGGAATCGATCTCGATATCAAGGACAAGGAGTTTATCGCTCTGGTCGGGCCGTCCGGCTGCGGCAAGTCGACGACGCTGCGGATGATCGCCGGCCTCGAGAATATCTCCGACGGCACGATCGAGATCGGCGATACCGTCGTCAACGACCTGCCGCCGCGCGACCGCAACATCTCCATGGTATTCCAGTCCTATGCGCTCTATCCGCATATGACGGTGCGCGAGAACATGGGTTTCTCGCTGAAGATCGCCAAGCAGCCGCAGACGGAGATCGACCAGCGGGTCAATGAAGCCGCCGCCATCCTCGGCCTGGAGACGCTGATGGATCGCCGCCCGGCACAGCTTTCCGGCGGCCAGCGGCAGCGCGTCGCCATGGGTCGCGCGATCGTCCGCCAGCCGGAAGTCTTCCTCTTCGACGAGCCGCTGTCAAACCTCGATGCCAAGCTCCGGACGCAGATGCGTACCGAGATCAAGAAGCTGCATGCCAAGGTGCAGTCGACGGTGATCTACGTCACCCACGATCAGGTGGAAGCGATGACGCTGGCTGACCGCATCGTCATCATGCGCGACGGCTATATCGAGCAGGTCGGCACGCCGGATGAGGTATTCAAGAAGCCAGCCACCCGCTTCGTCGCCGGCTTCATCGGCTCGCCGCCGATGAATATTGAGGAGGCGCTGGTGTCTGCCGGCGCGCTGGTGTTCAAGAATGGTGACCGGCTGCCGCTGCCGGGCCAGTTCACGGATCGGGTCAAGGATGGCGACAAAGTCGCTTTCGGCCTGCGACCGGACGATATTTTTCCCACTGGCCATGGCTTGCATTCCGGTGTTGAAGCGGCGGTGCATGAGGTGACGCTGCCGGTCGCCATCACCGAGCCGCTTGGTAACGAAACGCTCGTCTTCGTCGAATTCGGCGGCCGCGAATGGGTGTCGCGGATGCTCAATCCGCGCGGCCTGAAAAGCGGCGAACAGCTGAAGATGAGCTTCGATCTCTCCCAGGCACATCTCTTCTCCATCGAAACCGGCAAGAGCCTGGCGATCTGAGCGAGGAAGGCGAGACATGGCCCGCATCGAGAAAATTGAACTGCGCATGGTCGACCTGCCGCCGAAGGTGAAGCGGACGGATGCGATCCAGAGCTTCGTCAGCCAGGAAACGCCAATCGTCACCGTCACCGATTCTGATGGTGCGGTTGGTACTGGCTACAGCTACACGATCGGTACCGGCGGTTCGTCGGTGATGCGGCTGTTGTCCGATCATCTGGCGCCGCTCTTGATCGGCGAGGATGCCGATTGCATCGAGGCGATCTGGCACAAGATGGAATTCGCCACGCACGCGACGACCATCGGCGCGATCACGGCTCTGGCGCTTGCCGCCGTCGATACGGCGCTGTGGGATCTGCGCGCCAGGAAGCAGAACTTGCCGCTCTGGAAACTCGCAGGCGGTGCCAGGGGTCGTTGCCCGCTCTACACGACCGAGGGCGGCTGGCTGCACATCGAGAAGGAAGCGCTGGTCGAGGATGCTCTGCAGGCGAAGGCCAAGGGTTTTTCAGGTTCGAAGGTGAAGATCGGCAAGCCGCATGGCTCGGAGGATTATGATCGGCTCTCGGCCATGCGTCTGGCGCTTGGCGCTGGTTTCGAGATCATGACGGACTGCAATCAGGGCTTTACCGTCGACGAGGCGATCCGCCGTGCTGCGCGGCTGAAGGAACTCGATCTCGCCTGGATCGAGGAGCCGCTGCCGGCCGACGATCTCGATGGCCATATCCGCCTGACGCGCTCGACACCGACGCCGATTGCAGTCGGGGAATCCATCTATTCGATCCGGCATTTCCGCGAATATATGCAGAAGGGCGCCTGCTCGATCGTCCAGGTCGATGTTGCCCGCATCGGCGGCATCACGCCCTGGCTGAAGGTGGCGCATGCGGCGGAAGCTTTCGACATTCCTGTCTGCCCGCATTTCCTGATGGAGCTGCATGTCAGCCTCGTCTGCGCGGTCCCGAACGGAAGATATGTCGAATATATCCCGCAGCTCGACGATCTCACCACCAAGGGCATGGACATCGTTGACGGCAAGGCACTTGCGCCCTCCGAGCCCGGCATCGGCATTGCCTGGGATTGGGAGGCGGTGAAGGCGCGCTCGATCGGCGACTTCACCAGAGAGATTCACGGCTGAGAGAGGACGCGGTCATGCAGCGGATGGGGATGGTGATCGGCCTGGAGCCGGCTAAGGTTACGGAATACAAGGCGCTTCATGCGGCCGTCTGGCCCGAGATCCTGGCGCTGATCTCCGACTGCAACATCACCAACTATTCGATCTTCCTGAAGGAACCGGAAAACCTGCTCTTCGGCTATTGGGAATATGTCGGCACAGATTTCGAGGCCGATATGGCCAAGATGGCGGCGAGCCCGAAGAACCAGGAATGGTGGTCTGTGTGCATCCCCTGCCAGAAGCCGTTCGAGACCCGCAAGCAGGGTGAGTGGTGGGCGATGATGGAGGAGGTGTTTCATCATGAGTGAGATGATGGCTCTTACCTTCTCCCCAGCGGGGAGAAGGACGCGCGGAGCGCAGGTTGAGGGAGCGTTGCACCGTAAGGTTCCACGGAATATGCCGCGCCACCCTCTCATCCGACCCTTCGGGCCACCTTTTCCCCGAGGGGAGAAGTTAAGTTCGTGGCCGTCTGCGGAGCTGAATTCATGACCTTCGATCCCCAATCCCTCCTTCAATGGTGGCCCAAGCCCAGTACCCCACGTCCCATCGTGATCTTCGGTGCCGGCAGTATCGTGGCTGATGCCCATTTGCCGGCTTACAAAAAGGGCGGCTTTCCGGTCGTGGGTCTTTACGATCCGAATGCTGAAAAGGCGCAGGCCCTCGCGGATCAATGGGGCATCCGCGCCTTCACTACCGAGGCCGAGGCGCTGGCCGTCGAGGGGGCGATCTTCGATCTCGCGACGCCACCGGCGGCGCATGCGCCAATCCTGGCGAAGTTGCCGCGCGGCTCCTTCGCACTGATCCAGAAACCGATGGGCAGCGATCTCGCCGGGGCGACGGAGATTCTGCAGATCTGCCGCGAGCGTGACATCAAGGCGGCAGTCAATTTCCAGCTGCGCTTCGCGCCGATGATGCTGGCGCTCCATGATGCGATCGACAAGGGCTATCTCGGCGAGGTCGTCGACGTCGATGCCTGGCTGGCACTGGCGACGCCCTGGGGGCTCTGGCCGTTCCTGAAAGGCCTACCACGTATCGAGATCGCCATGCACTCGATCCACTATCTCGATTTCATTCGCGGGCTGCTCGGCAATCCCGAGGGCGTGCATGCGAAGACCATCGGCCATCCGAACCATGAGATGGCGCAGACGCGGACCGCGGCGATCCTCGATTATGGCGACAGGGTGCGCTGCGTTCTCTCGGTCAACCACGACCATGATTTCGGCCGCAAGTTCCAGGCTTGCGAGTTCCGCATCTCGGCCACCAAGGGTGCGGCCTATATCAAGCTCGGCGTCAATCTCGACTATCCGCGTGGCGAGCCGGACGAGCTGTGGATTAAGCCCGATGGCGGCAGTGACTGGGTCGAGGTGAAGCTCGAAGGCGCCTGGTTCCCCGATGCTTTTGTCAACCGCATGGCCAATCTGCAGCGTTTCGCATCGGGCGAGGACAAGGTGCTGGTCGGCTCCGTCGAGGATGCCTGGCAGACCATGGCGCTGGTCGAGGCCGCCTATCAATCGAGTGCCGCACCGGCGACGCCGATTGCCGAACTTCCGAAGGTGTGAGTGATGGCCGAACGGACGATCCATTTCGAAGACTATGAACTCGGCCATGTCAGGCTGACCACGGGACGGACGATTACCGAGACCGACTTCGTCGTCCATGCCGGCCATACCGGCGATTTCTTTCCGCACCATATGGATGCGGAATTTGCCAAGACCCTGCCAGGCGGCCAGCGCATCGCGCATGGCACGATGATCTTTGCGATTGGCGTCGGGCTGACGGCCTCGCTGATCAATCCCGTCGCCTTCTCCTATGGCTACGATCGGCTGCGCTTCATCCGCCCGGTGCATATCGGCGACACGATCCGTACGCGGGTGACGATTTCCGCCAAGGAGGACGATTCGAAGCGCCCGGCATCGGGTCGAGTGGTCGAGCGTTGCGAGGTGCTGAACCAGCGTGATGAGGTCGTGCTTGCTGCCGACCATATCCTGATCGTCGAACGCAAGGCGGCAGGCTGATGGTGAAGCTTAAGGGAATGACCTGGTCGCATCCACGCGGCTACGATCCGATGATAGCCTGCTCGAAGCTCTGGCTGGAAAAGACCGGTGTGGAGATCGTCTGGGAAAAGCGGTCGCTGCAGGATTTCGAGACCTTTCCGGTCGAAGAGCTTGCCGCCGCCTATGACCTGATCGTCATCGACCATCCGCATGTCGGCCAGATCACCCGCGAGAATTGCCTGCTGCCGCTCGACGATGCCGAGCATGCCGAGGAACTTGCCGTCATTGCCGCCGGTACGGTCGGCCGGTCCTATCCGAGCTATCATTGGCAGGGGCGGCAATGGGCATTCCCGATCGACGCGGCAACGCAAGTGCAGGCTTACCGACCGGATCGGCTAAGCGGGCCGATTACCGATCTCGCCGAAATCGTCGGGCTGGCCGCGAAGGGTCGGGCGATCCTGCCGATGCGCTCACCGCATGTGCTGATGACCTTCTTCACGCTGGCCGCTCATCTCGGCACGCCCTGTGGCATCGAAGGGCCGGAGTTCATTACCGGGGCTGATGGCGAAATCGTGCTCGACTGGATGGCACGGATCGTCGGTGGCATGGATATCAGCTGCTACGACATGGACCCCATCGCCGTTTTCGATCTGATGGGCGAGATGGATAGCCCCTATGACGTTACGCCCTTCATCTACGGCTATGTCAGCTATTCCTTCGCCGGATTCCGACCAACGCGCATTGCCTTTGCCGATATGCCTGTGATCGACGGTCGTGCACCGAACGGATCGGCGCTCGGCGGTACGGGCATTGCCGTTTCGGCCGCGACGCGGGCTCCGGAGGAGGCCAAAGCTTTTGCGCGCTGGATCGCCGGCGGGCCGGTGCAGGCGACAACCTATGCCGCGAGCAACGGCCAAGCGGGCCATTCGCATGCCTGGGTCAGCGATGCTGTCAACGCGCCGGCGCTCGATTTCTACCGCAATACGCGGGCCACGCTGGAGGGTTCCTACGTGCGGCCGCGTCATGATGGCTACATGGCGTTTCAAAGTGAGGCTTCGGAGATGATTACCCATGGACTGCGCACCGCCGAGCGGCATACAGTCCTTATCGACAAACTCAACCGGCGCTTCGCGCAATCGTTTGAAGGCTAGAGTGAAACGGCTCTAGCCGTCTGTTTTTGCTTGTTCTTATCCGGAGATGGCCGCGGGCCTCTTCAGATCGGAAACAAGCCATGGAGGAAGGATCAGGATTATGGGTCACGGATTGGAAGGCAAGAAGGTCGTCATCACGGCGGCGGGTCAGGGCATCGGCCGGGCGACGGCGGAGCGCTTCATCTCGCTCGGCGCGCATGTCTATGCCACCGATATCAACGAGCAGACGCTTTCGACGCTGGAAGGCGCCAGCACGCATGTGCTTGATGTGCTCGATAGTGCCGTGGTCAAGGCTTACGCCAGCGAGATCGGCCCGATCGACGTGCTTTTCAACTGCGCCGGTTTCGTGCACGCCGGCACCATCCTCGACTGCGAAGAGAAAGACTGGGACTTTTCCTTCAACCTCAACGCCAAGGCGATGTACACGACCTGCCGCACTTTTCTGCCGGGTATGCTGGAAAAGGGCAAGGGTTCGATCGTCAACATGGCGTCTGTCGCCTCCAGCGTGAAGGGCGTGCCGAACCGTTTTGCCTATTGCGCCTCCAAGGCCGCCGTCATCGGGCTTACCAAGTCGATCGCCGCTGATTTCGTCTCCAAGGGCATCCGCGCCAATGCCATTTGCCCCGGCACGGTCGACAGCCCCTCGCTGCATGATCGCCTGCGCGCCACTGGCGATTACGAAAAGGCAATGGCCGACTTCATCGGCCGCCAGCCGATGGGCCGCATCGCCGACGCCAAGGAGATCGCGGCCTTGGTAACCTATCTCGCCGGCGACGAGGCGGGCTTCACCACCGGCCAGATCCACGTCATCGACGGCGGCTGGACGGCCTGAGCGCTATCTTCCTTCGGATTGGAAGCTCCGCATTGCGGGGCCTCCTTTTATTTGCCACTCTCATCGGCGAATCGATGTCTGAGAGACGATTTGCAATCGGGAGAGCGGCATGGGCGTGAACGGACAGATGCATCGTTCCAGGGGCCTCGTGCTGCTGCGCAAGCATCAGGTGATTTTAGTTGCGACCATTGTCGGAATAGCGGTTTTTCTGCTGCTGACATCGCGCGACTTGAATGCGGGCAATTTGCTCATCGCCTGGGATGCGACCGCCATCATCTATATCGTGTTTAGTCTCTATCGTATGCTGACGGCCGATGCGCGGCTTATCCGCAAGCGCTCCGCCGATCTGGATTTCTCGGATGTCTTGCTGCTGTTCCTGTCGAGCGCGGCGGCAGTCGCCAGCATTGGCGGCATCGTCCTGGATCTGCTCGGCATCAAGGATGCATCGCCCGAGGTCGCAGCTTTCCGTGTGGGGATGGCGATCGTGACGATCCTGATCTCCTGGGCATTCCTGCATATTCTTTTCACTATCCACTACGCGCATCGTTTCTACGGTGGCCCGGGCAAGGGGGAGGGATTGGTGTTCGCTGCGCCGGTGGAGGAGCCGATCTATTGGGATTTCCTCTATTTCTCCTTCACCATCGGTGTCGCCTCCCAGACCGCCGATATCGGCGTTTCCTCGGTCAGCATGCGCAAGTTGGTGCTGCTACACTCCATCCTGTCGTTTCTGTTCAACACGACGATCCTAGCGCTGGCGATCAATGTCGGGGCGAGCCTGGTATAAGGCTCGCCCTTGGATCGCTGCCGGTCGTCACAGCACCATGTTGCCGGCCATGACCGCCAGGATCAGAAACACCAGGAAGACGATCAGGAATATGGCAAAGAGCACACGGGCAATCTTCGCCGTTGCCGCCGAGACGCCGGAAAAACCGAAAAAGCCGGCGATCAGGGAAATCACGAAGAATATAATGGCCCACTTCAGCATTAGAAAATCTCCTCTGCGTTGCACTCAATGAAGACGCATAAAACGGGAAATTGTTCCGTTGCCGTTTTGATCGAGAGGCGAAGGTCGTGCCGCTCTACGGGAGCCCATCTCATCCGCTAACGCGAAATGGGATCTGTATATGCCGCACCAGCCGGCTCTTCACATGGCTCAGGGCGTTCGACGCTGCAATCGACCCACTGGGTCGATTGCTTCGGCTGCGCCGAACCGCAACTCACCCATGATTGATCATCACATGCCGGACGGCGGTGTAGTCCTCCAGGGCATAGACTGACATATCCTTGCCGTAGCCGGATTGCTTGAGGCCGCCATGCGGCATCTCATTGACCAGCATGAAGTGGGTGTTGATCCAGGTGCAGCCATATTGCAGGCGGGCGGCGGTCTGCATGCCGCGGCTGATGTCTTTGGTCCAGACGGAGGAGGCGAGGCCATAGTCGCTGTCGTTGGCCCAGGTGACAGCGTCGTCGGGATTGGTGAAGCGAGTGACGGAGACGACAGGGCCGAAGACTTCGCGGCGGACGATCTCGTCATCCTGCGTCGCGCCAGCAACCACGGTCGGGGCGTAGAAGAAGCCGCGTTCGCCGGAGGTCTTGCCGCCGGTGGTGATTTCCATGTGCTTGTGTTCGGCGGCGCGGGTGACGAAGCTTTCCACGCGGTCGCGCTGGCGCTTGGAGATCAATGGGCCGATTTCGTTTTCGGTGTCGTCGGTGAGATTGAACTTGATGCTGGAGACGGCGGAGGTGAGGTCGGCGACGAAATTATCGTAGACCTTGGCGTCGGCATAGATGCGGCAGGCGGCGGTGCAGTCCTGACCGGCATTGTAATAGCCGAAGGTCCGGATGCCGGCGACGACCGCGTCGATATCGGCATCATCGAAGATGATGACGGGGGCCTTGCCGCCAAGTTCGAGATGGGTGCGCTTCACCGTCTTGGCAGCGGCCTGCAGCACCTTCTTGCCCGTCGCGACATCGCCGGTGATCGAGACCATGCTGATCTTCGGATGGTTGATCAGCGCATTACCGACGCTTTCGCCGCGGCCGAGGATGACGTTGACGACGCCTTCGGGCAGGATGTCTGCCAGCAGCTTCGCCATTTTCAGCGCCGTCAGCGGCGTCTGCTCGGAGGGCTTGAAAACCACGGTGTTGCCGCCGGCAATGGCCGGCGCCAATTTCCAAGCCATCATCATCAGCGGATAATTCCAGGGTGCGATCGAGCCAACGATGCCGATCGGGTCGCGGCGGATCATTGAGGTGTGGCCGGGCAGATATTCGCCGGCGACCGGGCCATGCAGGTTGCGCACGGCGCCGGCAAAGAAGCGGTAGCAATCGACGATGGCGGGGATTTCGTCATTGAGCACAGCATTGATCGGCTTGCCGCAGTTGAGTGCTTCCAGCGCCGCAAAACCCTCGGCATCCCTCTCGATGGCGTCGGCGATCTTCAGCAGATAGGCGGAGCGTTGGCCGGGCGTGGTCTGCGACCAGCTCGTGAATGCCTTTTCGGCGGCATCGACGGCGGCGTCGATCTGGCCGAGCGACGCCTCGGGCAGGTTGAGCACGGTCTCGCCGGTCTTCGGGTTGAGGATATGCTCTTCCGTCTCCGTGCCGGCCTCGAAGCGGGAGCCGATCAGCATTTGGATGTCCATAATAATCTCCCTTTATTTGCCGCCGCCGGCGATCTGGTCGCCGTCGCGGGTAAGATAATAGGCTGCCAGGATCGGCAGGAAGGTGACGAGCACCACGACCATGGCGACGACATTGGTGACGGGGCGCTGGCGCGGACGGATCAGCTCCTGCAGCATCCAGATCGGCAAGGTCATCTGCTGGCCGCCAGTGAAGGTGGTGACGATGACTTCATCGAAGGACAAGGCGAAGGCGAGCATGCCGCCGGCCAGCAGCGCCGTGCCGATATTCGGCAGGATGACATGGCGGAAAGTTTGGAAACCATCGGCGCCGAGATCCATCGAGGCCTCAATCAGCGAACCGGAGGTGCGGCGGAAACGAGCGACGGCATTGTTATAGACCACGACGACGCAGAAAGTGGCGTGGCCGAGAACGATGGTCCAGACCGAGAAGGGAATGTCGAACAGGCTGAAGGCGGAGCGCAGCGCAATGCCGGTGATGATGCCGGGCAGCGCAATCGGCAGGATGACCAGCAGCGAGATCGCCTCACGGCCGAAGAATTTCGTCTGGCTGACGGCGGCGGCGCAGAGCGTGCCGAGCACCAGGGCGATGGCGGTGGCGATGGTGGCCACCTGTATCGAGAGCGCAAGCGACGACCAGACATCCGGCCGGTTCCAGGCAATGCCGAACCACTGCAGCGTGAGGCCCGGCGGCGGCCACTGATAGCTCTTCTCCTCCGTCGTAAAGGCATAGACGAAGATCAGCAGGATCGGCAGATGGAGGAAAAGCAGGCCGCCTGCAGCCGCTATCTTCAGGGGCAGAGAGGCACGTTGGCCACGATCAGAGCGCATCGAAGGCCCCCTGTTTCTTGGCGATCCAGAGATAGAGGGCCATGATGACGATGGGCACGACCGAGAAGGCGGCGGCAAGTGGCACATTGCCGGCCGTGCCCTGCTGCGCATAGACGGCCTGGCCGATGAAGAGGCGCGACGAGCCGATGATCTGCGGGATGATGTAATCGCCAAGCGTCAGCGAGAAGGTGAAGATTGAACCAGCGACGATGCCGGGCAGCGCCAGCGGCAGCAGCACCGTGCGGAAGGTCTGGTTCGGGACTGCGCCGAGATCGGAGGAGGCTTCGAGCAGATTGGTGGGCACGCGTTCAAGTGCTGCCTGCGTCGGCAGGATCATGTAGGGCAGCCAGATATAGACGAAGACCAGGAAGGTGCCGATATAGCTCACCGACAGCGAATTGCCGCCGACAATGGGCAGAGCGAGCACGCCGTCAAGCAGCCAGCCGAGATAGAGCTTGTCGAAGATCCAGGTCAGGATACCTTCCTTGGCAAGGATCAGCTTCCAGGCGTAGACCTTGACCAAATAGCTCGACCAGAGCGGCAGCATGACGCCGAGATAGAACAGCGCTTTCCATTTTCCCTGTGCATAGCGCGCCGCATAATAGGCGATCGGGAAGGCGACGAAGGCGGAGGCAGTCGTGACGAGGGCAGCCATGACGACGGTGCGGAGGATGATGTCGAAATTGGCGGAATTCAGCAGCTGCGCATAGGTCGAAAGCGTGAATTCGTAGTTCACCATTCCGGAGAAATCGTCGATCGAGAAGAAGCTCTGCAACAGCAGCGCGATCAGTGAGCCGATATAGATGATGCCGAGCCAGAGCAGCGGCGGTGTCAGCATCAGGAAGAGGAAAAGTTTCGGGCGGCGCCAGAAGAGATCCGAAAGACGGCCAAAGAACCCGCCGCGGCTTGGCAGGATCGAGGTGGGCGCAGGCGCGGCCGTGGTGATGCTCGCCATCGTCATGCGGCGTCGTCCATATAGTGCACGTCGGCGGGTGCCCAGGCGAGGCGGATCGAGGCGCCGGTTTCCGGGAGCGGTTGACCGGCTGGAACGGTGACATGCAGCCGCGTGCCGTGTGCTTCGACGGAGAGGCGGGTGGCGGCGCCGAGGAAGCTGGTTGTCTGCACGGTGGCGGCAAGGCCGGCACTGTCGCCAAGGCGGATAGCCTCAGGCCGCAGGCTCGCCCAGCGGCGTTCGCCGCCAAGCGACGCCATGGTCTCCGGCGCGATCACATTGGAGGAGCCGACGAAATCGGCGACGAAGCGGGTCTTCGGCCGCTGATAGATATCGTGCGGCGTGCCTTCCTGTACGATCTTGCCATTGTTGAAGACGGCGACGCGGTCGGCCATGGACAGGGCCTCGCCCTGGTCATGGGTAACGAAGACGAAGGTGATGCCGAGTGCGCGCTGCAGGCTTTTCAGCTCCTCCTGCATCTGCTCGCGCAGCTTCAGGTCCAGCGCGCCGAGCGGCTCGTCGAGCAGCAGGACCTTCGGCTTGTTGACCAGCGCCCGGGCGAGGGCCACGCGCTGGCGCTGGCCGCCGGAGAGCTGGCCGGGGCGGCGGGCGCCATAGCCCGGCAGTTTCACCATTTCCAGCGCCTGTTCGGCAGCCTTCCACCGCTCGGCCTTGCCGATGCCCTTGACCATCAGCCCGTAGGCGACGTTGTCGAGGATGTTCAGGTGCGGGAAGAGGGCATAGTCCTGAAACACGGTGTTGACGTTGCGCCGATAGGGCGGCACTCCCTCGGCAGTTTCACCGAAAATCTCGATATGGCCGCCGGTCGGCTGTTCGAAGCCAGCGACCAATCTCAGGCAGGTGGTCTTGCCAGAGCCGGAGGGGCCGAGCATGGCGAAGAACTCGCCGGGTGCGATCTCCAGATCGACACGATCGACGGCGCGGACCTGGCCGAAGTGGCGCGACACCTGCTGGAAACGAACGGCGGTCATGGGGTGCTCCAAGGATATGTAGAGATGACGGGGCATATATTTCGCATTGCCTCCTCCTTCGGACGAGGGCTTGGCGAGGCGACGAGGGGCTTGGTACGCCGCTCCCCTCATCGTCCCGACGGGATTGCCACCCTTGCGGTAGAGAGGCAATCGCCGTGATCGGCGTGAGCTATCTGCCCCCAATCACGCCGATATAGTCGGAAACCCAGCGATGATACGGAACGCATTCGCTCTCGCTCGTGCACTTGGCAACCGGAGTTTTCCAGAACTTGATCTTGTCGAAGTGGTCATAGCCGTTGGTGGCGCAACCGCTGTCGGTGAGCAGTTCGTTGCCCTTGCAGGCGGCGGGAACCGAGGGCACCGCGCCGAACCAGGCGGCGGCGTCGCCCTGGACCTTGGCCTGAAGAGAATGTTCCATCCACATATAGGCGCAGTTCGGATGCTCGCTGTCGACATGCAACATGGTGGTGTCGGCCCAACCGGTCGCGCCTTCGTCGGGGAAGGTCGAGGCGATCTTCTGCTTGTCGGCCTGTAGCAGGTTGACCTGGAACGGCCAGGAACCGGAGGCGACGACGCCTTCGTTCTTGAAATCGTCCGTCTGGATCATGGCGTCATGCCAGTAGCGGCTGACGAGCTTGCGCTGGCCGCGCAGGAGCTCGAGGGCTGCCTTGTACTGGTCTTCGCTAAGCTCGTAGGGGTCCTTGATGCCAAGTTCCGGCTTGTGGGCCATCAGATAAAGAGCGGCGTCGGCGATGTAGATCGGGCCGTCATAGGCCTGGACACGGCCCTTGTTGGACTTGCCGTCCGGCAAGGTCATTTCTTCGAAAACGACCTTCCAGCTCTTCGGCGCCTGATCCTTGAAAGCATCGGTATTGTACATCAGCACGTTCGGCCCCCAGAGATAGGGAACGCCGTAGTGGGCGCCGTTGACTGTATGCCAGGGGGCGTTCTTCAGCCGCTCGTCGAGGGTCTTCCAGCTCGGGATCAGATCGATATTGATCGGCTGGACGCGCTTGCCGGCGACGAGGCGCAGCGAGGCATCACCCGAGGCGGTGACGAGGTCAAAGCCACCTTCGTTCATCAGTGCCACCATTTCGTCCGAGGTGGCCGCAGTCTTGACGCTGACCTTGCATCCGGTCTCTTTCTCGAAGCCGGTGACCCAGTCGTAATGCTTGTCGCTCTCACCTCGCTCGATATAGCCGGCCCAGGCAACGATGCTGACGGCGCCTTCGCCCTTGCCGAGCGTCTTCAGCGGTTCGGCGGCGATGACCTGGGTGGCGAAGCTTAGGCATGCGAGTGCAGCAGTGCACGATTTCAGCAGATGCTTCATCGGAGTCTCCCGGTTTTTGAGCCAGTTGCTATTGGAGCCAGTATCTGGCGTTTTGTTCCCGGAGAAAAAGGTGACGCGATTTTGCCGTATTCGCAAATTCATTTATCAGAAAGGCGATATCGGAAATTCCGATTTCAGAAGCTGAGGCCATGTGGCGGGTGCTGCAAGGCATCGAGGGGGCTGATACGTAAGCCGGCGCGATGGTTGGCGACTCGAAGGCCGTCATGGCGAATGTGTTCGAATGCACCCGTTCTCCATCCATTCGGCATGATTGAAAAAAAATTGAAATAAGTTGTCGACTGACGACAATCCCATTCGTCCTACTGAACGGAGTTAACCGCAATGCGCCGGCGCGGATCTCTGCCCTGTAGAGCCGGCACGGACGGAGGTACGAATGACTAAAGTAAAAGTTGCCGGGTTGAGTGTCTCGCTTGATGGCTTCGCTGCGGGCATCGATCAGAGTCTAGATCGCCCGCTTGGTTTGCGAGGCGAGGAACTTTTTCAGTGGTTTTTCCCGACGCGGGCGTTTCGTCAGATGCTCGGAAAAGACGACGGAGAAACGGGCCTTGATGACCGGTTCGGCCAACGCGCAATGGAAGGGTTCGGCGCCTTCATCCTCGGCCGTAACATGTTCGGGCCTATTCGTGGGGAATGGCCGGACGATCAATGGAAAGGCTGGTGGGGTGACAATCCACCTTATCACGCACCGACTTTCATACTGACACATTATCCCAGACCATCGATCGAGATGCTCGGGGGAACGACATTTCATTTCGTCACTGATGGTATTGAGGAGGCGTTGCAAAAGGCGCGCGAAGTGGCAGGCGCAAAGGACATCAAGATTGGCGGCGGTGCCGACACCGTGAGGCAATATATTCAGGCCGGCCACGTCGATGAAATTCACCTCGCTCTTGCTCCCACCGTACTCGGCCAGGGAGAACCTCTCTTTAGCGGCATTGATCTTCACGCTCTGGGATATCGGACAGTCGAACACGTTCCGACGGAGCGAGCCACGCATATTGTTCTCGCCAAGTAGAGTTGGAGATTGAGAGGCTACGGCGCTATCTCTGCCGCCCCGAGCGCATGCTTTCAGCCACGCCGACGAAATCGCGGGCCGCCTGCGGTAGGCTTGACCCCTTGCGCCAGACCATGCCCACCTGGACGACTGGCAGCGAACCGGAGACGTCGCGGCTTTCGATGCGGTCGCCTTCCAGCGACCAGGGGCGGTAGACAAGGTCCGGCAGCAGCGCGACGCCGGCGCCGGTGGCGACCAGGCTGCGCACGGCCTCGACGGAGCGGGTGCGGAAGGCGACGTGCGGGCGGGCGCCGAGCGCGGTCAGCAGCTTGCCGGTGTTTTCCTCGATTTCGTCGATGGTCAGCATGATCAGCGGTTCGCGGCTGATGTCGGCGACGCTGATGATGTCGGCGGAAACGAGGGGATGGCCCATGGGCAGCCAGAGGCGGTAGGGGGACGTCTCGATGATTTCGGCCTGCAATGCCATGCGGTCGCGAAGGTTGGAAATGACCATGACGGCGACGTCGAGCTCGCCGCCGACCAGAAGATGTTCGAGATAGCCGCCATTGTCCTCGATGGCGCTGACCTCGACGCCGGGGCAGACGCGGCGATAGCGAGCCAGCAGGTCGGACAGCACATAGCCGGCGACGAGCGAGGTGACGCCGATGTTCAGCGTGCCGCCGGTCGCATTCTGCTGGCCGGAAAAACTGGTGCGGGCGTCGGAAACAGTCGCAAGGATCTTTGTCGCGTGGCGCAGGAACTGGTGGCCGTTGTGAGTGATGGAGAGTCCGCGCGGATGGCGGTCGAACAGCTCGACGCCGAGATCGCTTTCCAGTTCTTTCAGGGCTTCGGTGACCGAGGATTGCGAGATCGACAGGTTCTGCGCGGCGCGGGTGACCGAGCCCTGTTCCGCCACGGCGACGAAGTATTGAAGCTGTCTCAAGGTAAACGCCATGTCCTGGTTAGAGCATGGCCGCGCGGTGCAGGGCAAGAACCGACATCGGCCTGAAAAATCTGGACCTTTTTTGGTAAAAGCAGCGAGAGTGACATAAGTTTCATCTCTGTTTTAAGCTTTCCGAAACGCCGCATCCCTAACGTGAGGATCAATCACCTTGTCGCGTTGGAGTGCTTTATGCTGGAGCAGTTGGCGTGAGCGCCTTACTGCATATGTTCCGGTCCCCCCGGAAGCTCGTCGTCCTCATCGGCGGAGTGGCCTTGTTGATAGGCTCCTCCGGCGCTTTCGCGCTTTATCTGGGCAAGGACAGGCTCCGGGGTTTTGTCTCGGCCTCTCCGAATGGCCTGCAATGCAGCGACGTCAGCCTCGTCACCATCCGCAAGGAAAACCGCTTCTGGGTGCGCAAATACATTCGCACCGACCCGACCGATGGCCTGACGCGCGTCAGAACGGCGCTTCGTGTCGCCAAGGCCGTCTATGAGGAGCAGAAGCCGGATCTGGTCCAGGTGGTGGTTCTCGACAAGAACGGGCCGACATTGCGGTCCGATATTCGCGGACGGGCGCTGGGCGCTGATGTCGTCTATGTTCCGCATCCCGATAAGGTGGCCAATGGCACCGTCGAGGCGCCGGTCACAGCGCGTTATTATAATGGCGGCGCAAGCGCCCAGGGCCTGTTCTACGGCGAGCAGATCAACATGCTGCCCACAGATATCGACGAGACATTGGCGGAGCTGAAAAATTACAGCGATTGCGACAATCCGCTGGCCGCCGAGAACGAAAAGGGCGACGCCAAGACGGATAAGCATAAGGCAGCAATGGCGGCGGAAGAGAAGGCGGCAGCGAAGGAAGCCGCCCATGCTCCGCCTAGCCCGCGTGAACCGGCAACGACCGGCAACGTGCCGCCCGAAACAGACAAAGGCGACGAATTTATCGGCGTCGATGCCACCGACCCGAAGGCGGCACCGCCGCTGGGTCTCGATCCGACTATGACGGGCGCCAGCAGCCGGCCGTCGCCGGTGACGAACTGATCCGAGCCAGCTTTACGCCGCTCGACCGGGGATGGACATCCTCAGTCCGCCAGATGCTTCTCGCCGATGGCCTGGTACAGCGCAAACAGCGCCTCGTGAACATTGCTGGCGAGGCGGTAGAATTCCGGATCGGCGAGGATGGCGGGGTGTTGCAGCAGGTGATCGTCGGTCATGTCGAGCATGAGCGACGTCGTGTGCATCGCCTCGTGGCAACCAAAGGTCCCCGGTGCGAATTGAGACAGATCGACATCGCCGATCTCGGCAAGATCGGCGAGCCGCTGCTGCTCGTTGTCGGTGTCTGCGGTCGTGTTGTCAGTCATGGATTGGCACCTTTGATTTGAGGGCGGCGAAGATGTCGCCGCGGTTGGCGGGACTTATACGCCATCTGGAGGCAATGACCACCCGCAACTGCGATTGGTTCAGAGGTTCTCCGAGGTTACGGTGAGAAAGCGCACGGGCTCGGCGTTGACCTCGACATCGATCAGGCCCAACGTCTTCAACGTCAGGTCTATCGATCGGCGCGCCTGGATCTCCGGCGCCTGATCCAGCACGATCGACAGGATGCCCTGGCGCAGATAGCCGCGCGTCTGTTCGGTCAGTTCATGGCCGACCCAGAAGATTCCTCGCTCCCGGTTTTGCTGGAGAACAGATGCGACGGCGACATTGTCGCCGCCGGCGCTGTAGACGCCGATGATGGTCGGGTCGCGGATGAGGGCGGCGCGCAGCAGCTCCATCGCATTGTGCTCGTCGTCGAGGTCGAACATGACCTCGGTGAAGGCGTGGGTGTTCGAGCCCTGTTCGGCAAGATAGGCGGAGAACCCGCGAATGCGTTCCTTGTGGTTCTCGTAGGCGCCGCTGTGGCAGAGCGCGACGAAGGCGCCTGCCTGTCCGGTCAGCATGCGTGACATATAGTAGGCGGCGGTGCGACCGGCAGCGTAGTTGTCGATCCCGACATAGGGCAGCTCCGGTGCAGGGCGGGTCATGATCTGGACGACGGGAATTCCGAGGCCGCGCGCCTGTCTGACGCTGGTGACCACGTCCGGATGATCCGGCGCAACGACGATCAGCGCCGATCTGCGTACTTTCGGATTGGCGATGTAGTGGGCGAAATCCGCCGGATCGTTTTCCCGGGCAAAGGTGCGGTGAACGACGATGCCATGGTCGAGCGAAGCGGCGATACGTTCGAAGGCCTGGTTCATCCGCGAATAGAAGCTGGTTTCCGGCCGCACCAGGATCACCTCGATGCGGATCAGGCCGCGATGGGCGTTCGACAGAGCATGCCGATAGTTCAGCCTTTTTGCGGCGAGAAACACCTTTTCCACGGTCTCGGGCCGGACGCCGCCACGGCCATTGACGACGCGCTCGACCGTGGCCGTGCCGACGCCGGCTTCTCCCGCCACATCCTTCAATGTGACCTTCGTCATCCCACTCCTCCGGTCGCACCAGTTCAGCCCTGCATCCATGCTGCCCTACGCCAATGATCAAATTTGATCAAGGAAGAATTGGAGAGCCGGCACGAAGCGGGCCTATCCTTCGGGCAATTCGGGAGGAAAACCGAATCCCAAAACGATCCAGACGAAAGATCATCCACTGGCCCGCTCGTGGCCACGCCGGATGACGGAGGAGCCCCATGAAGATCGCACTCGACCCGCATATGCACCGGCACCTGCCGCTCGATCAGCTTTGCCGCAAGGCGGCGGAGCTAGGCTATGACCATATCGAACTGTCGCCGCGCGACGACTTCCTTCCCTGGTGGGTGCGGCCGCGTGCCCACAAGGAACGCATCGCCGAATTCAAGTCGGCGCTGAAGGACCATGGCGTCAAGCTCGCATCGCTCCTGCCGATGTATCGCTGGGCAAGCCCGCACGAGGATGAGCGGCAGGCGGCGGTCGGCTACTGGAAGGAAGCGATCCGGATCGCCGTCGAGATGGATTGCGACACGATGAACTCGGAATTCGGCCGTGGCCCTTCGCCCGACCGGAGCCACCGCTCCAACTGCTGCGGCGGCATGCATACCCACGAACACAGTGAAGCCGCCTGGTGGCGCTCGATCGAGGAACTCGTTCCGGTCTTCGAAAAAGAAGGCGTGACCCTTAATATGGAGCCGCATCCGGAGGATTGGTGCGAGACGCTGCATCCGGCGGTCGACATGCTGAAAACGATCGGTTCGGACAGAGTGAAGTTCCTCTACTGCGCGCCGCACACCTTCTATTTCGGCGACGACATGGCGAGGATGATCCGGGATGCGGGGCCGCTGATCAACCATGTGCATGTGGCCGATACCTATAATCACAAGGCCTCTTCCGGCCTGCGCTACATCGTCAATCCGCCGGGCGCGAAGGTGACGATCCACCAGCATATGGACATGTACCAGGGAGAGATCGACTGGGACGTTTTCTTCTCGTCGCTGGCGGCGGTCGGCTTCGACGGCATCGTCACGGCCTGCGTCTTCGGCTGGGAAGAGCGGGCTGACGCGTCCGGAAAGTTCATGCGCTCGGAAATCCAGAAATACGTCGACAAATACTGGCCGGCAAAGCGCGCCTGAGCGCCGGCCCACCGTTCGACCTTACCGATATCAGACAGGGAATGACCCCGTGACCATCACGATTACGACCGCTCCATGCTGCTGGGGTGTGGACGACGTCAAAAATCCGAACCTGCCCGCCTGGGAACGCGTCTTCGACGAAGCCGCCGCTGCCGGCTACGGCGGCCTTGAACTTGGGCCATACGGCTATGTGCCGCTCAATCACCAGAGGGTCGCCGAGGCTCTCTCAGAGCGCAATCTCTTCATCGTCGCCGGAACGATCTTCGACGATCTCGTCTCGCCGGACAATCGCCAGAACCTGCTCCGCCAGACGGACGAGATCTGCGCTGTGATCACCCGGCTGCCGCAGCCGGAGCAGGTTGACGGCCAGCGGTTCAGGACGCCCTATCTCACCGTCATGGACTGGGGTCATGACGAGAGAGATTACGCTGCCGGTCATTCCGACCGCGCGCCGCGGCTCTCTGACAAGGACTGGGCGGGCATGGTCGCCAACATCAAGGCCATCGTCGAGCTTGCCCGGGACAAATACGGCGTTCGAGCCGTCCTCCACCCGCACGCCGGCGGTTATATCGAATTCGCCGACGAGGTCGAGCGGATCGCCAGAGACGTACCGGCGGAGACAGCCGGCTTCTGCCTCGATACCGGCCATACCTATTATGCCGGCATGGATCCCGTGGAGACGTTGCGCCGGTACGCTGACCGGCTCGACTACGTCCATTTCAAGGATATCGATCAGGCGGTGTTCGAGCGCGTGCTCGGCGAGAGGATCCGTTTCTTCGAGGCTTGTGCCCAGGGTGTCATGTGCCCGATCGGCCGGGGCATTATCGACTATCCCGAGGTGAAGCGGGCGCTCGACGAGATCGGCTATCACGGCTTCATCACCGTCGAGCAGGAACGCGATCCGCTAAGCGTGGCGGGAAGCCTCGAGGATGTGAAGGAAAGTCGCGATTATCTGCGGTCGGTCGGCTTCTAGGAACAGGGAATAGACAATGTCAGGAATGAAGAGAAAGCCGATCCGCTGGGGCATGGTCGGAGGCGGGCGTGGCAGCCAGATCGGCTATATTCATCGCTCGGCCGCACTCAGGGACAGCATATTCGAACTCGTGGCCGGCGCCTTCGATATCGATCCGGAGCGCGGTCGTGCCTTCGGTGTGGAGCTCGGGCTCGATGAGGCGCGCAGCTATCCGGATTATCTGGCCATGTTTGCCGCGGAGGCCGAGCGACCAGATGGTATTGAAGCCGTCTCGATCGCGACCCCGAACAACACCCATTTCGCCATCTGCAAGGCGGCGCTGGAGCATGATCTGCATGTCGTCTGCGAGAAGCCGTTGTGCTTCACCGTTGCAGAAGCCGAAGAGCTGAAGGCGCTTTCGCAGGCGCGGAACCGCATTGTCGGCGTCACCTATGGCTATGCCGGGCACCAGATGATCGAGCAGGCGCGGGCCATGGTGAGGAACGGCGATCTCGGGGAGATTCGTATCGTCAACCTGCAGTTCGCCCATGGTTTCCATAGCGCTGCGGTCGAGGAGCTGAACCCGTCCACACGCTGGCGCGTCGATCCAAAATTTGCCGGTCCCAGCTATGTGCTCGGCGATGTCGGCACGCATCCGCTCTATATCTCGGAAGTCATCCTGCCGCATCTGAAGATCAAGCGCTTGATGTGCACGCGCCAGAGCTTCGTCAAGAGCCGGGCGCCGCTTGAGGACAATGCCGTGACCCTGATGGAATATGACAACGGCGCGCTCGCGACCGTTTGGTCGAGCGCCGTCAATGCCGGCTCCATGCATGGGCAGAAGGTCCGCATCGTCGGGTCGAAGGCGAGCGTCGAATGGTGGGACGAGCGTCCCAACCAGCTTTCCTACGAGATCCAGGGCGAGCCGGTCCGCATCCTTGAACGGGGCATGGACTATCTCTATCCAGAGGCCCGGATCGACGACCGTATCGGCGGCGGTCATCCGGAAGGTCTGTTCGAAGCCTGGGCCAATCTTTACCGCCGTTTCGGCTTTGCCATCGATGGGCAGCGTGGCCTTGCGCCAGCCGGAATGGAAGAGCTCGGCTTCCCCGATGTCCATGCCGGCCTTGAGGGCGTGCGATGGGTCGAGAACTGCGTGCGCTCCGCTGATGCCGGTGCCGTCTGGGTAGACTACGAATAACGCTCAGGAATGAACGACAAAGGCCGCCATGGTTACCCTGGCGGCCTTTGTTTTTTCTTATGCTGTCTTGGCGAAGCTGGCTCAGTCCGCTTTGGCGCGACGTGCCGGGAAGAGGATGATGTCGCGGATCGACGGAGAGTTGGTCAAAAGCATGATCAGGCGATCAACGCCGATGCCGAGGCCGCCGGCGGGCGGCATGCCCTGGTCGATGGCGTCGAGAAACTCCTCGTCCAGTTCCTTCTGCTTCTCGCCGCGCGCATGCGCCTGCTCGAGCTGCTCGACCATCCGCGCGCGCTGCTCTTCCGGATCGTTGAGTTCCGAGAAGGCGTTGCCCAATTCCCATGCATTGCAATAGGTCTCGAAACGCTCGACGAGGCGCGGCTCGCCCGGTACTTCCTTGGCGAAGGGCGAGATGTCCTTCGGGAAATGCGTGACGTGCGACGGCTGGATCAGCGTGCCTTCGACCTTCTCTTCGAAGATGAAGGCGAGGCATTCGCCCCAGGTGGCATCCTTCTCGACGGCGAAACCGGCGGCCTTGGCGGCGGCGCGGGCTTCCTCATCGGTCTTGATCGCCAGGAAGTCGATGCCGGTTGCTTCCTTGACGGCGTCAGGCATCGGCACACGGCGGAACGGACCCTTGAAGGAGATCTGCTTGTCGCCGAAGGCAAATTCCGTGCTGCCGTGGATCGACAGCGCCAGCGTCGAGAACAGCCGCTCGACGAGGTCCATGACGTCCTCATAGTCGGCATAGGCCCAGTAGCACTCCATCATGGTGAATTCAGGATTGTGCCTCGTGGAGACGCCTTCGTTGCGGAAGTTGCGGTTGATTTCGAACACCTTGTCGGCAAGGCCCGAAACCAGCGTGCGCTTCAGGAACAGTTCCGGCGCGATGCGCAGATACATGTCGAGCTTCAGCGTGTTGTGATGCGTCTTGAACGGCTCGGCAGTGGCGCCGCCATAGACCGAGTGCAGCATAGGCGTCTCGACTTCCATGAAGCCGTCATTTTCCATGAAGCGGCGGATGCCGGAAACGATGCGGCTGCGCTGCTGGAAGCGGAGCTTGGATTCTTCGTTGGTCATGATGTCGAGATGGCGCTTGCGGTAGCGCAGCTCGATGTCGGAGAGGCCGTGCCACTTCTCGGGCATCGGCAGCAGCGACTTGGTCAGCATGGTGATCTGCTGGGCGTTGATCGTCAGCTCGCCGCGCTTGGTGCGGCGGACGATGCCGGTGACGCCGATGATGTCGCCGATGTCGATCATCGGCAGCAGGGAGCGGGCCTCTTCGCCGGTGACGTCCTTGTGGCTGAAGATCTGGATCTTGCCGGAGGCGTCGTGGATATCCATGAACATGCCGGAATTGCGCGACGAGTAGACGCGGCCGGCAACGGTGACGACATCGGTCGTTTCGATGTCCGGTTCCAGGCCCTCGTATTTTGCCGTCAGTTCGGCGTTGGTCAGCGTCCGGTGAAAATGCGCCGGATAGACGTCACCGATTTTTTCGCGCAGCAGCTTCAGCTTCTGGGCGCGAACTTCCGTTGCGTCGGAGGAGAGGGCTGATGTTTCGGTCTTGTCGTTCATGGTTCTACGTCCGGTTCAGTTCTTCGGGCCGACGAGGGTCGCAACGGTCTGGGCGGCAAGTTTCAGCCGCTGGCGCACGACGGAGCGGCCAAGGATCGCCATGCTATCGAAAAGCGGCAGCGAGCGCGAGGAGCCCGATACTGCGACGAAGAGCGGCGCGACGATGACCTTCAGCTTCTTGCCCATGCGGTCGGCGATGGCGCGCAGTTCGGCTTCGATCGTCTCGACATTCCATTCGAGGATCTTTTCAAGGTCTGGCTGCACCGTGTTGAGGATGTCCAGCAGCTCTTCCGGCGTCGACTTGATCTTGGCGAAAGCCGAGGGGTCGAGATTGAGGTCGGACTTGAACAGGAAGCCGGTGAGATCCGGCAGTTCGCCTAGCTTGGAGATGCGCGACTGCGACAGCTTCAGGCCTTCCTGCAGGCGACTGTTTTCCATCGCCCAGGTCAGCACCCGCTGCTGGAATTCTTCTTCCGAGAGCTTTTCGCGGATCCAGCGGCCATTCAGCCAGTCGAGCTTCTGGATATCGAAGATCGCGCCGGCCTTGGAGAGGTTTTCCGGATCGAACTTTTCGGCGAGCTCGTCCATGGTCAGCAGCTCGTCGCCTTCGGCGATCTGCACGAAGAACAGGCCGAGGAAGTTCATCAGCGCTTCGGGTATATAGCCGAGAGCGGTGTAATAGGAGATCGACGTCGGGTTCTTGCGCTTCGACAGCTTCGACTTGTCGGCATTGCGCATCAGCGACAGGTGCATGAAGACCGGCGGCTCGAGGCCGAGATAGCGATAGATCAGGATGTGCTTCGGCACCGAGGCGAGCCATTCCTCGCCGCGCGCCACATGGGTGATCTTCATCAGGTGGTCGTCGACGACGTTGGCCATGTGATAGGTCGGCATGCCGTCGGCCTTGAGCAGGACCTGCATGTCGACGGCATCCCACGGGATTTCGACGTCGCCGTAGACGCCGTCATGGAACTTGCAGGAGCCTTCGGTCGGGATCTTCATACGCACGACATGCGGCTCGCCGGCGGCAACGCGCGACGTGACTTCCTCGGCCGAAAGGTTCAGACAGTGGCCGTCATATTTCGGCGGCAGGCCGGCGGCACGCTGGGCGGCGCGCATCTGCTCCAGGCGTTCCGGCGTGCAGAAGCAACGGAAGCCGTGGCCGGCATCGACGATCTTCTCGACGTAGGGCTTGTAGAGGTCCTTGCGGTCACTCTGGCGATAGGGGCCATAGGGGCCGCCGATATCGGGACCTTCCGACCATTTGAGGCCGCACCACTTCAGCGCGTCGAGCACCTTGGTCTCGAATTCCGGCGTCGAGCGCGTCGCGTCGGTATCTTCAATACGCAGGATGAACTCGCCGCCATGTTTCTTGGCGAAGAGATAATTGAACAGCGCGATATAGGCGGTGCCGACATGCGGCTCGCCGGTCGGGGAGGGTGCGATGCGGACGCGAACGCCTGAAGTGGTCATTTTGTTTGCCCGTCAGAAAAAGCCAGGCCGCTGCGTGGGATAGGCGCTGCCCGGCTGGAAATGTTTATCTGGATCAGGAAACCGGCCGGAAAAGGGCGTCTTGCCGCTTCAATTCCGCGTTTTCCGTTTGGCTGGCCTTAGGCCATATTCAATGGATGGCGTCAAGGGAAAGTGCGTCGCGACACGGTGCGGACGCGAGCGGGTTCTGTCCCGTGGCTTCGTCCATCCCGATGTCCTCGTCTATTTCCATTCGGAAAAGCCGGAATAGAAAGGCGGACGTATTATTTTTCATTTGCAATTTCTGCGACAGTGGCAGAATGGGTGCTCAATTCACCACTGGGAGAAAGCGATGAAGAAATTCATTTTGAGCCTTTTGTTCGTCGGCACCATGCTCAGTCCTGCCGCTGCCCAATCGACCATCACGCATGATGGTTCGGCCCGTCTTCTCAACAGCTATCGGGCCTATATCGGCTCCGACGACCTCTATAATTCCAAGGGGGAACGCCTGACGCAACCCTGGCAGATCATCCGGCAGGATCGCGCGAACTACCATGCCTATAGACGCCGAGACCGGGGCGACCAGGGCGACAACTTCTTCTCGGACCCCGCCAACCGCCAGCGTCTGGAAGCGATGCTTGCAAGCGGCGCCATCACCGATGCCGCCGCAAACGACATCGTTCGCGGCAACGTATGGATCAGGGTCGAGATTTACGGTCGGGGCAGCATCGGCGAATGGGTCGATGTCCACGTCGAGGACTGAGCTCCGCACCCATATGCGGGTGCGGAGCTTTTCCTCAATGCCCGCCAGCCGCCTTTTTCCGCCTGTTGCGCACCAGCATGTTCAGCACTTCAACCGCGGCCGAGAAGGCCATGGCGGTGTAGACGTAGCCCTTGGGAACGTGGAAGCCCATGCCTTCGGCGATCAGCGTCGTGCCGATCATCAGCAGGAAGGCCAGCGCCAGCATGACGATGGTCGGGTTCTTCTCGATGAAATTGGCAAGCGGGTTGGCGGCCACCAACATGACGGTGACGGCGGCGATGACGGCAACGAACATGATCGGCAGATGCGGCGTCATGCCGACGGCGGTGATGATGCTGTCGACCGAGAAGACGAGGTCCAGTAGCAGGATCTGGCCGATAGCAGCGGCAAAAGTCGATGTCGTCGACTTGGCGATGAAATCCTCGCCGTGTTCGGCGGGATCGACATTGTGATGGATTTCCTTTGTGGCCTTCCAGACCAGGAACAGGCCGCCGCCGATGAGGATCATGTCTTTCCAGGAGAAGCCGTGACCGAAGAGCTCGAAGACCGGCTGCGTCAGCTGCACGATCCAGGCGACGGTGCCGAGCAGGGCGAGGCGCATGATGAGCGCGAGGCCGATACCGATCTTACGCGCTTTCTCGCGGTGTTCGGGCGGCAGCTTGTTGGTCAGGATCGAGATGAAGATGAGGTTGTCGATACCGAGGACCACCTCCATGACGACAAGCGTGATCAGCGCGACCCATGCGCTCGGATCCTGCATCAAGCCAACAATGTCCATTAACGATTTCCCTTTGGTCAGCGTTTGCCGAACGCTGACCCCCAGCTCCGGCTCCTCAATAATCGTCGGTAATGTAAGGAGCGAATTCACAGGTGCAAGCGGCGGCGCCGTTTTCGTAGACGCCGCAGCTGCTTCTAGGCCTTCAGGGGTATCCATATCTCCGTCACGCCCATACCGGTCTGAGGGTCGAAACGGTCGTCGTAGCGCTCCATCATGTCGGGCAGGCTGGCGTGCTGGTGACCGGATTGCGGCAGCCAGTCACCGAAGATCTGGTGCACGGTAGCGGCAATGCCGGAGATGTGGCCGCGATGGGTGAAGACCGCGTAGCGCTGCTGCGGCAGCTTCAGGGTCGTGAAGCCTTCCGGCAGGTCGTCGGCCGCGCTGATCTCGGCAGCGGACATATAGCGGAGGCTTTCGGTCTCGCCTTCGGCCTGAGTGCAGACGCCATAGGCGACGTTGCCGACCTGGCCGGGGATGTGGCCGAAATGCTGGTTGAACCGCTGCCAGAGCGAGGGGATCCCTTGCGTGGCCTCATGGGCATAGGTTTCCGTAAGGCCGGCAAGCAGCATTGCGGGGCGGGTCTCGAAACGCGGCGCGTCGAGCTTGGGGAGGCGGGTATCGTCCATTCTGATCGGCTCCAGTAGGGCAAGGTTTCTGGCGTGCCCCTGTTTGCGCAGGCTGTCCGGCGTTATGCCGAACTGCTCACGGAAGGCACGGGTGAAAGCCTCATGCGAGCCGTAGCCCGCATCGAGGGCAACCTGGAGAATGGTCGACGAACTGTCGATCAACGCGAGAGCCGCCCCGCTAAGGCGCCGGCCCCTGATATAGCCGCTGATAGAGTGGCCGGTGGTCAGTCCGAAGACGCGCGATAGATGGTAACGCGACAGGCCGGCCGTATCGGCAATCTCGTCGAGCGAGATATCGGAGGAAAAATGGCTTTCGATAAACCATATCGCTCTTGCGATCGCACTCATGCTCTACTCCCTGGTTGCCGGCTCATTCCTAGACAACGGCCGGGCGGGAGATTTGATCGCAATTGCGGGATTGAGGTGGATGTCTCCGGCGACCGGTGATCAGTCCGGACACTTCTGTTCGGTGCCATAGGCTTTCACGAAGACGCGCAGGGCGCCGCGCACGACATAGTCGATCTCTTCTTTCGAAGGAGGCGTTTCCAGGTCGCCGAACAGCCTCAGCTTGAAATAGCCGCCACCGGCCATCTCAAGGAATTGCCGTGCGGCCATGTCGAAATCCTCGATCTCGACGCGACCCAGCGCGGCCTGGCGCTGGAGAAAGTCGCGCAACACGGTGCGCAGGTTTTCCGGCCCCTTGAAAAAGCCCTGACAGAGGGAAGGCATGCGTTCGCGCACACCGATGATGGTACGCATGGCGTTCATGGTTTTGTCGGAGGTGATATGGGTCACGAAGACCATGCCGCAGTCATAGAGACTGGTCGCCATATCGGCATCATCCGCCAGCACGGTGCGTATGTTCGCAACGAAGTGCGCCCGCTCGCTGTCCATCATCGCGGAGAACAGGTCTTCCTTATTGGCGAAGTAAACATAGAGCGTGCCTTTGGAAACGCCCGCTTCGCGCGTGACGTCGTTCATGCTCGCGGCATCGAACCCCATCTTCATGAAGACACGCTTGGCGCCCTCGAGAATTTGCTGGCGTTTGACCGGATCCTCACCGGCGGCCCATCGTCCACCGGATGCGGGTGCGTTCAAGACGGCGACATTTTGCGGTTCGTGCTTCATGGTCTCCTTCACTCGGTCATCTTTTGAGAACCTTAATCAGATTCGTCAAATAAATCGAACTCAACGGTTCGATACCACTTGATATGGAGTGGAAAACGATCTATGTCAACTGAACCGAACCGTTCAGTTCGATTATTTTACCCAGATTTCCGGTGGTAGGGCAATGTCGTCTAGTCATGGTAACAACGTAGCGCGCATCGTTAACGATGCCGCCGATACCGAAATGGAAGCAATGGAAGCCGGCGTATCCGCCGAAGCTCCCGCCGCGGAAACGCGCGGCAATCCAGCCCCCGCCCAGGCTGCGCCAGCATCTCCGGCCGAGGTGGCCCCACCGCCCGCCGAGAAGAAGCGGCGCAGCCTGGTTATGCCGATCATCGTCGTTCTGGCGCTCGTCGGCGGTGGCTGGTATGGCTATGACTGGTGGACGACGGGCCGCTTCATGGTCTCCACCGACGACGCCTATATAGAAGGCGATATCGCGACGATCCAGCCGAAGGTCACCGGCTATGTCGCCAAGGTGAATGTCGTTGCCAACCAGCAGGTCAAGACCGGCGACGTCCTCGCCACGCTCGATGATGGTGACTACAAGCTGGCGCTGGAACAGGCGCAGGCTTCCCTCGTCACCGAACAGCTGTCGCTGCACACGATCGACGCGCAGATTGCAGCCGGTCAGGCGACCCTTGCCCAGTCACAGGCCCAGAAGGTGGCGCTTGAGGCAACGGTACGGGGTGCGCAGATCACGCAGACCCGTGCCGCCGAACTTCAGGCGAAGTCGGTCGGCACCACCGCTTCGCTGGATAGCGCCAACATCGCTCTTGACCAGGCCAAGGCCAATCTCGTCGGCGGCGATGCCGCCATCGCATCGGCCCAGGCCAATATCAACCTGCTGCAGGCGCAGCGCACCCAGGCCGAGAGCACCATCAAGGGTCTCGAAGCCGCGCGCGACAAGGCTGCCCGCGACCTCTCCTTCACGGTCCTGAAGGCGCCCTATGACGGCGTCGTCGGCAATCGTTCTGTCCAGGAAGGCGATCTCGTTTCTCCCGGCCAGAAGCTGATGGCGATCGTTCCGACCCGCCAGCTCTACATCGACGCCAACTTCAAGGAAACGCAGATCCAGCATCTGGTTCCCGGCTCGAAGGTCAATGTCCATGTCGACGCCTATAGCGATCATCCGATCGTCGGCACGGTCGAGTCGATTTCGCCGGCCTCCGGCTCGGTCTTCTCGCTGCTACCGCCGGAAAACGCGACGGGCAACTTCACCAAAATCATCCAGCGCGTGCCGGTTCGCATCGCCCTGCCGCAGGATGCGCTCGATAGCGGTCGTCTGCGTGCCGGCCTGAGTGTCGTCGTTGATGTCGACACCCGCACGGCGCCGGACAAGTAAGCTCGGGAGAGACATATCATGTCGTCGGCCAGCACTACCGCAGGCGCCCCTCCGCGGGCGCCGGCGCCCGCCGTTTCTCCGGCGGACGAACGCATAGATCCGAAAAAGCTCATCGCCTTCCTTGCGATGGTGCTCGGCATGTTCATGTCGATCCTCGACATTCAGATCGTCTCGGCCTCGCTCAGCGAAATCCAGGCCGGCCTCAGCGCCGGCTCGGATGAGATCGGTTGGGTCCAGACGGCCTATCTGATCGCCGAAGTTATCATGATCCCATTGTCGGGAACGCTGGCGCGTATCATCTCGACGCGTTATCTCTTCGCTATCTCCGCGGCTGGTTTCACCATGGCCAGCGCGCTTGCGGCGACCGCCACCAACATCGACCAGATGATCGTCTATCGCGCGCTGCAGGGCTTCATCGGCGGCGGCATGATCCCCTCGGTCTTCGCGGCGGCCTTCACGATCTTTCCGCCGTCGAAGCGCAATATCGTGTCGCCGATCATCGGCTTGATCGCCACGCTGGCGCCGACCATCGGTCCGACCGTCGGCGGCTATCTGTCCAATGCCTTCTCCTGGCACTGGCTGTTCCTGGTCAACATTCCGCCGGGCATCGTCGTTGCCATCGTCACCTGGAACTACATCGATTTCGACAAGCCCGAACTGTCGCTGATGAAGAAGTTCGACTGGTGGGGCCTGTTCTCGATGGGTGTCTTCCTCGGCGCGCTGGAATATGTGCTGGAAGAAGGCAACACCAACGACTGGTTCAACGACAGCTACATCACCATTGCCGCCATCGCTTCCGGCATCGGCGCGATCATCTTCTTCTACCGTGCTTTCTCGGTGGATTTCCCGGTGGTGGACCTCAAGGCTTTCGCCAACAAGAACTTCTCCTTCGGCTCGGTGTTCTCCTTCGTAATGGGCATCGGTCTTTACGGCCTGACCTATATCTACCCGCTCTATCTCGCCCGCATCCGCGGCTACGATTCACTACAGATCGGCGAGACGATGTTCGTCTCGGGCCTGACGATGTTCTTCACGGCACCGCTCGCAGGCTTCCTGTCGAGCAAGCTCGATCTGCGCATCATGATGGTCATCGGTTTCACCAGCTTTTCGGCCGGCACCTACATCATGATGCATCTGACGACGGACTGGGATTTCTACGAGCTGCTGATCCCGCAGATTTTGCGCGGCTTCGGGCTGATGCTCTGCATGGTGCCGATTAACAATATCGCGCTCGGAACCATGCCGCCCGCCCGCATGCGGGGCGCATCCGGCCTGTTCAACCTGACGCGTAACCTCGGCGGCGCCGTCGGCCTTGCCATCATCAACACGCTTCTGACCAACCGCCAGGATGTGCATTACTTCAATCTGCGCGACAACGTCCAATGGGGCAATCAGGTTGCCGTCGACCAGTTGAACAACATGGCCACCAGCTTCACCGCCTCGGGCCTGGACGGCCAGCAGGCTGCGCTGAGGCAGATGGTCAACATGACGACGCAGCAGGCGATGATCATGTCCTTCAGCGATATCTTCCTGATGCTGACAGTCCTGTTCCTAGCGATGATCCTCGGCGTGCTGATGCTGAGCAAGCCGAAGGCGGCGGGCGGCGGCAGTGGCGGGGGCCATTGATCTCGTTTTGCCTTCTTGCAATGAATGGGCTCCTCACATCGAGGAGCTCTTTTTCGTTGTGGCGATCGACAGGAAAATATCAGGCGAAAAAATTTCTGATTTACGTACATCAAAATTGGCGTTAAGCATCTCGTCAGGAGGAGCTGATGAGACCCACTGTGTACGATATCGCTGCTGCCGCAGGTGTTAGCCTTGCGACCGTGGACCGGGTGCTGAACCAGCGTCCGGGCGTGCGGATCGTGACGCGCGAGAAGGTGGAGGCGGCCATCCGCGACATCGGCTATGTGCGCGATGTGGCGGCGGCCAACCTTGCCAAGGGTCGCGTCTATCCGCTGGTCTTCATCCTGCCAACCGGCGACAATTCCTTTATGCACGGGCTTTACGCCGAGGTGCGCCAGGCGATGACACGCTCGTCCCTCGAGCGTACCGAGATCCGCATCGTCCAAGTGCCCGCCTTTGATCCGCCGGCACTGGTGGCGGCGCTCGATGCGCTGCATGGACAGGATGTTGCCGGCGTGGCGCTGGTGGCGACCGATGCGCCGGAGGTTCGCGCCGCGGTCGACCGGTTGGTGGATGCGCGCATTCCCGTCGTCACCCTCGTTTCCGATCTCACCGGTTCCGCGCGGCATCACTATGCCGGCGTCGACAATATTGCCGCCGGCCGGACGGCTGCCCGGTTGCTTGGCCGTTTCCTTGGCGGGCGCAAAGGCGACATCACCGTCCTTGCCGGTTCCATGCTGGTGCGCGACCATCGCGAGCGTCTCGAAGGATTTGCCGCCCTGATGGCGGCGGAGTTTCCGCAATTGCGGCTGCTGCCGGTGCTCGAGGGCCGCGACGATCCGGAGATCACCAGCGGGCTGGTTTCCGAGGCGCTTGCCGGCAGTAACGACATCATCGGGGTCTATAGTCTCGGTGCCGGTAATCGCGGCCTGATCAGGGCGCTGAAGGCGACCGGGCAGGGGCGTGGCCTGACGGTGGTTGTGCATGAACTCACCGAACATACGCGCGCGGCCCTGCAGGACGGCACGATCGATGCCGTGCTTAACCAGGATGCCGGCCATGAGGTGCGCAGCGCCGTCCGCGTCCTGAAGGCGACGGCGGACGGTCAGGGCTTTATTGCCGGCCAGGAGCGCATACGCCTCGACATTTTCGTGAAGGACAATCTGCCCTGATCATCAAGACCAGCGGCGGACTCTAGGGAGTATTATCTGATGTATTTGGGTCTCGATCTTGGAACGTCCGGCGTCAAAGCGATGCTGATCGACGGTGACCAGAAGATCATCGGCTCGGCCAATGGCGGGCTCGACGTGTCGCGTCCGCATCCGGGCTGGTCGGAACAGGAGCCGTCGCACTGGATCCGCGCGACTGAAGAAGCGGTCGCCGGCCTGAAGGCGGCGCATCCGAAAGAGCTGGCCGCCGTGCGCGGCATCGGGCTTTCCGGCCAGATGCATGGCGCGACACTGCTCGACGCCGACGACAAGGTGCTGCGCCCCTGCATTCTCTGGAACGATACGCGCAGCTATCACGAGGCCGCAGCCCTCGATGCCGATCCGCGCTTCCGGGCGCTGACCGGCAATATCGTCTTCCCCGGCTTCACCGCGCCGAAGCTCGCCTGGGTCGCCAAGCATGAGCCGGATGTCTTCGCCAAAGTGCGTTGGGTGCTGCTGCCGAAGGATTATCTGCGCCTGTGGCTGACCGGCGAGCACATCTCGGAAATGTCGGATTCGGCCGGCACCTCCTGGCTCGACACCGGCAAGCGCAAATGGTCGTCCGAGCTGCTGGCCGCGACCGGTCTCGATGAAAAGCAGATGCCGACCCTGGTCGAGGGCACGGATGCCGCCGGTAAGCTGCGCGGCGAGCTGGCTTCGAAATGGGGTATCAGTGGCGACGTCGTCGTTGCTGGCGGGGCAGGGGACAACGCGGCTTCAGCCTGCGGCATGGGCACGGTCAGCCATGGCGCAGCTTTCGTCTCGCTCGGCACCTCGGGCGTGCTCTTCGCCGCCAACGGTTCCTACCTGCCGAAGCCGGAAAGCGCCGTGCATGCCTTTTGCCATGCGCTACCGAACACCTGGCACCAGATGGGCGTCATCCTGTCGGCGACCGATGCGCTGAACTGGCATTCGACCGTCACCGGCAAATCCGCCGCCGACCTCACCGGCGAACTCGGAGACACGCTGAAGGCGCCGTCGAGCGTCACCTTTCTTCCCTATCTCTCGGGCGAACGCACGCCGCACAATGATGCAACCATCCGCGGCGCCTTCATCGGCCTTGGTCATGAAAGCGGCCGCGCCGTGTTGACGCAGGCGGTGCTCGAAGGCGTCAGTTTCGCCATCCGCGACAATCTCGAGGCGCTGCGCTCGGCCGGCACCGACATTGCCCGCGTCACCGCGATCGGCGGCGGCTCGCGTTCGCGCTACTGGCTGGCATCGATTGCGACAGCACTCAACGTTCCCGTCGACCTGCCGGCCGACGGCGATTTCGGCGCGGCTTTCGGGGCTGCCCGTCTCGGCCTGATCGCAGCGACAGGTGCCGATCCGGTTGCCGTGTGCTCGGCCCCGGAAACGGCTGGCACGATCGAGCCGGTTACGACACTGACTGGCGCCTACGAGGATGCCTACAAGCGCTACCGTGCGCTCTATCCGGCGATTAAGCCGCTGAGCGTGCATTGAAATAATCAACCAAGATCAAATTTCATTCCAAGGAGACAGGACATGAACACCGGATTTTTCGGCGATATCGCCAAGGTTAAATACGAAGGCCCCGACAGCACCAATCCGCTGGCCTTCCGCCATTACAACAAGGACGAAGTGGTTCTCGGCAAGCGGATGGAAGACCATCTGCGCTTTGCCGTTGCCTACTGGCACACCTTCACCTGGCCGGGCGGCGACCCCTTTGGCGGCCAGACCTTCCTGCGCCCCTGGTTCAACGAGACGATGGAAGCTGCCAAGCTGAAGGCTGACGTTGCCTTCGAATTCTTCACCCTTCTTGGCTCGCCCTATTACTGCTTCCACGATGCCGATGTGCGTCCGGAAGGCAAGAATTTCGCCGAAAACACCAGGAACCTCAACGAGATCGTCGACTACTTCGCTCAGAAGCAGGCTGATACCGGCGTCAAGCTGTTGTGGGGCACGGCGAACCTCTTCTCCAACCGCCGCTTCATGTCGGGTGCCGCGACCAATCCGGATCCGGATGTCTTCGCTTTCTCGGCTGCGACCGTGAAGACCTGCATGGATGCCACCCATAAGCTCGGCGGCGAGAACTACGTGCTCTGGGGCGGCCGCGAGGGCTATGAAACCCTGCTCAACACCGACCTGAAGCGCGAGCTCGACCAGATGGGCCGCTTCCTCAACCTGGTGGTCGAGTACAAGCACAAGATCGGCTTCAAGGGCGCGATCCTGATCGAGCCGAAGCCGCAGGAGCCGACCAAGCACCAGTACGACTACGATGTCGCGACCGTTTACGGCTTCCTGAAGAAGAACGGCCTCGAAAACGAAGTGAAGCTCAACATCGAGCAGGGCCATGCGATCCTTGCCGGCCACTCCTTCGAGCACGAGCTGGCGCTTGCCAACGCGCTCGGCATCTTCGGCTCGATCGACATGAACCGCAACGACTACCAGTCCGGCTGGGATACCGACCAGTTCCCGAACAATGTTCCGGAAATGTCGCTCGCCTATTACCAGGTCCTGGCAGGCGGCGGCTTCACGAGCGGCGGTACCAACTTCGATTCCAAGCTGCGCCGTCAGTCGCTCGACCCGGCAGACCTGCTGATCGGCCATATCGGCGGCATGGATTGCTGCGCCCGCGGCCTGAAGGCTGCCGCCAAGATGATCGAGGACAAGGCCCTGTCGCAGCCGCTCGCCGATCGTTACGCCGGCTGGGATTCGGCCGAAGGCCAGAAGCTGCTGCGCGGTGAATATTCGCTCGATCAGATCGCGCAGTGGGTCGAGACCAAGGATATCAACCCGCAGCCGAAGTCCGGCAAGCAGGAACTGCTGGAAAACATCGTCAACCGCTACGTTTGATCGATCTGTGAATCCGGGAGGCGGTGCCCATCGCCTCCCGAGCTACCGCCTGAATGCGCGGCTGGAAATAGCGATAGGGTTTCCAGAGGGATCCTTGGCATTGGCGAACACGTAACCGTCAGCCTGATGCAAAGGTCCGAATTCAAGTCCCTCGGCAGCGCATTTGGCGCGGAAAGCTTCGACATCTTCCACGTCGAAGCCCAGTTTAACCAGCACCTGGCCCATCTTTTGCGCCTTTCCTGCCGGATGGATCATCAGATTAGCGCCACCATCCTGCGCCAGCAGCTCGATAATCCGATCGCCTTCGAGCCTGAGTGACTTGAAGCCAAAATGCGTCTCGTAAAAGCCGATCGTCGCTTCCACATCGCGGACATAAAGGGTGATCCTGCCGAGCGGCATCGTTCCATCTCCCTATCGCCGGGCGCGCGACGGCGCCGAGACAGAGTTGCGGACAACCAGATCGGGCAACAGCAGGATTTCCGTCTCGGGGGGCTCGCCGTCCGACAGGAGTTCGAGCAGGAGCGCCATGGCCTGCTTGCCGATGGCGGTGCGCGGTTGCCGGATCGTCGTCAGCGACGGCGACATGAACACCGCCTGCGGCACGTCGTCGAAGCCGGTCACTGAGAAATCGCCGGGGATATCGTAGCCGCGTGCCTTCAGGCCGATCATCACGCCGATCGCGGTCTGATCGTTGACGCACATGAAGGCTGACGGCAGCGTATCGCGCATGAAAAGCTGTTCAACGGCCAGCCGCCCGCTCTCGATGGTGCCGTCGCCTTCGAAGACGATGCGGAGACCAGCGCCGATCTCGGCGGCATCCATCCCGGCCTCATAGCCCATGCGCCGCCGGCTATAGGCGAGGCGGGTGCGGGAGTCGCCGATGAAGGCGATCTTCCGATGACCTTCGGCGATGAGCAAGTCGACCACCTTGCGGGCGCCGGCGATATCGTCGACGCCGACATAGGGGATACCGCCATTGAAGACCGGCTCGAAGACGCCGACGCTCGGCGGCAGACGCGCCGTCATCGTCTGGTGTCCGAAGGGCAGGATACCAGTGAAGAGGATCAGCCCGGCCGCCTGGTTGGAATTCAGGAATTTCAGATATTCCAGACCGCGCTGGGCATCGTTCTGCGTGTGGCCGATCAAAATGCCGTAGCCGTGCGACCGTGCCTCGTTCTCGAGCCCGATGAGAATATTGGAGAAATTGGGATCGCCGATGTCAGGTGCGACGACCAGAATCATGTTGGAACGACCGAGCCGCAGGCTGCGCGCCATGGCGTTGGTCGTATAGCCGGTGATCGCAATCGCTTGATTGACCTTCAGTCGCGTCGAATTTGCGACCTTCTCCGGCATATGGATGGCCCGGGAGACTGTGGCGATCGAAACATTGGCAATTCGGGCGACGTCTTCGATGGTTGCGGGCGTGGAATTCGACACTGCGCTCTGCCTTGGGTCTCGTCTCGGACCGGACACTACACAGACTTCGATGGAGGTCAAAGGCGACCCATGAAGATTTGTGCAATATCGATTGATGTAAACCTTTACACTCCATATGTAAAGGTTTACATAGCATGGAAAGTGGGTGGAGCCACAGGGAGGAAGTGATGGGTTCGGAGGCCGTCGACGGCGCTGTGGTGCTGTCCGCGAGGCGGATTTGCAAGTCTTTCAGCGGCGTGCAGGTTTTGTTCAGCGTCAGTTTCGATCTGCGGGCCGGCGAAATCCATGCGCTCATGGGTGAGAACGGCGCCGGCAAGTCGACGCTCGTCAAGGTTCTCTCCGGTTTCGAGCAGCCAAGCTCCGGCGAGATCCTCCTCGACGGCAAGCCGGTGAAGCTGCCGCCGAATGGCGCCGCCGAAGCGCTCGGCATCGTCATCATTCACCAGGAATTCAATCTCGCCGAACATCTGACCGTCACCGAGAGCCTCTTTCTCGGCCGCGAAGTCACGCATTTCGGCGTTCTCGACCGCAAGCACATGCGCGCGGAAACGCGGCGCGTTCTCGACCTGCTTGGTTCGCATGTCGATGAGAATGCGATGATCGGCACGCTTTCCATCGCCGACAAGCAGATGGTGGAAATCGCCAAGGCGATCAGCCGCGACGCGAGGATCGTCTTCATGGACGAACCGACCGCCGTGCTGTCGCGGGAGGAGACGAACTTCCTGTTCAAGCAGGTGCGCAAGCTGCGCGACCAGGGGACGAGCTTCGTCTTCGTGTCCCACAAGCTCGACGAGGTCATGGAGCTGACGGACCGGGTCACGGTCCTGCGCGACGGCCAGTGGGTGAAGACATCGCCGACCTCGCTGCTCGACGGCGAATCGATTGCCCAGCTGATGGTCGGGCGCGAGCTATCCAGCCTCTATCCCGCCAAGCACGAGCCCGACGTTGATGAGAAGGTGGTGCTCGCCGTGAATTCCGTGTCGACGGGCTATGTTCGTGACGCCAGCTTCGAGCTGCGCAAGGGCGAGATCCTCGGCTTTTCCGGCATGATTGGCTCCGGCCGTACGGAGCTGATGGAAGCCATTGTCGGTTTGCGCTCGCGCGCTGCCGGGGAGGTTATCGTCAACGGGCAATCCGTGCCGGCGCATGATGTGCATGCGGCAATCAGCGCCGGCCTTGCCTACATGACCAAGGATCGCAAATCCAAGGGCCTGCTTCTGAATTCGGGCATGACGGCGAACCTCACCCTGCAATCCCTCGATCGGCACGGCAAGTTCGGCTATCTCAGTGCCGCGAGTGAGGCGAATGCCTTGGCGCGGGCACGCCGGCGTTTCGATATCCGCGTGCGCGACGGCAATATCGTCGCCGGCCGCATGTCTGGCGGCAACCAGCAGAAGCTGTTGCTGGCAAAAGTCATGGAGACCGAGCCGCAGATCATCATCATCGACGAGCCGACCCGTGGCATCGATGTCGGCACGAAGCAGCAGATCTATCATTTCATTTCGGCGCTGGCACGCGACGGCCACTCGATCATCGTCGTCTCGTCGGAGATGCCCGAGGTCATCGGGTTGTGCACGCGGGTGGCGGTGATGCGCGAGGGCCGGATTGTGGGCATGCTCGAGGGCGAGGAGATCTCCGAGCAGGAAATCATGCGCTACGCGGCGGGCTTGAAGAAAAAGACGGCTGCCTGAGGCAGCAGGATACGGGCGAATTCCCAGGAATAATGGGACGGGAGGTTGGTTTTGGATATGAGTGTGGGCGAGGACAGCAGCGAGAAGAGCGGCCGGTGGGGTCGGTCCTGGCGGGATGTCGATCTGCGGGCTGTGGCACCGTTTGCGGCGCTGTTGCTGCTTCTGATCGTTGGGGCCTTGGTCAATCCGAATTTCATCGGCATGACCAATCTCACCAATGTCGCGACGAGATGCGCCTTCATCGCGATCATCGCGGTCGGAGCAACCTTCGTCATCTCTGCGGGTGATCTCGATTTGTCGGTCGGCGCGATGGTCGCTTTCGTCGCCAGCCTGATGATCCTCTTGATGAACTCGGGCGTCATCGCCGATCCAACCCTGATGCTGGCGACCGCCATGTTGTTCGCGATCGTCGCCGGTGTCCTGTGTGGTCTCGCCAATGGCCTCATCACGACCATGGGCAAGATCGAGCCGTTCATCGCGACCTTGGGTACCATGGGCGTCTACCGTGGCTTGACGACCTGGCTGTCGCAGGGCGGCGCGATCACCCTGCGTTCGACCGAGGTGCAGGCGCTTTACAAGCCCGCCTATTACGGCTCCGTGCTCGGCGTGCCGGTTCCGATCGTGATCATCCTTGTCGTCACCTGTATCGCGGCCTTCATTCTCTATCGCACCCGCTACGGGCGGCATGTCATCGCCGTGGGTTCCAATCGCGATGTTGCGCGCTATTCCGGTGTGGCGGTCAACCGCGTCCGCACCGTCGCCTTCGTCATCCAGGGCCTGTGTGTGGCGATTGCCGTGCTTCTCTATGTGCCGCGGCTTGGCTCCACATCGGCAACGACGGGTATTCTCTGGGAATTGCAGGCGATCACCGCCGTCGTTGTCGGTGGTACGGCGCTGAAGGGCGGCGCGGGTAGGGTGTGGGGCACGATTTGCGGCGCCTTCATCCTCGAGCTCGTCGGCAATATCATGCTGCTTTCCAATTTCATCAGCGAGTATCTGCTGAGTGCCATCCAGGGCGCGATCATCATCATCGCCATGCTGGTCCAGCGCTCGCTGGCGCGCAAATCGTGAATAACCGGGTCAGGGGGCGCCCGGTTCTTGTGGCAAGGCCCTGTCTCTATCTGGGAGGATAAAACATGCGTAAAAGACTATTGGGATTGGCTATCGTGATGGCGGCTTTGGCCGGCACGGTGCATGCCGAGGACAAGAAGGTAACCATCGGCGTTTCCATTCCGGCGGCGGACCACGGCTGGACCTCGGGCGTCGTCTTTCATGCCGAGCGCGTCGCCAAGCTGTTGATGGCGGAGCATCCGGGGCTCAACGTCATCGTCAAGACCTCGCCGGATGCGGCAAGCCAGGCCAATGCGGTACAGGATCTCGAAACCCAGGGCATCGACGCTCTCGTGATCCTGCCGTCTGACCCGGATCCGCTGGTCAACGCCATCAAGGAAGTCAAGGACAAGGGCAAGTTCGTCGCCCTCGTCGACCGTGCACCGAGCAACAACGACAATTCCGTCCGCGATCTCTACGTTGCCGGCAACAACCCGGCACTCGGCCAGACGGCGGGCGAATATATCAAGGCCACGACGCCGGATGCGCAGGTCGTCGTCATTCGCGGCCTGCCGATCCCGATCGATCAGCAGCGCCAGGACGGTTTCGACAAGGGTATTGCAGGCTCCAACGTCAAGGTTCTCGACCGCCAATACGGCAACTGGAACCGCGACGATGCCTTCAAGGTCATGCAGGATTACCTGACGAAGTTTCCGAAGATCGATGTCGTCTGGTGTCAGGATGACGACATGGCCGTCGGCGTATTGCAGGCGATCGAGCAGGCAAAGCGCACCGACATCCAGTATGTCATCGCCGGCGCCGGCTCGAAGGATATGATCAAGAAGGTCATGGATGGCGACAAGCTGATCCCGGTCGACGTGCTGTATCCGCCGGCGATGGTCGGAACCGCCATGGAACTGACTGCCGCCCACTTCTACGATCAGGTTCCGGTTCGTGGCAATTACATCCTGGATGCGACCCTGGTCACTAAGGACAACGCCAAGGATTTCTACTTCCCCGATTCGCCGTTCTGATCGGCTGATCTGAACACATGCGCCCGCCGGTTCCGGCGGGCGTTTTTTATGCGTTCCGCCAAAGAGTTTAGCACGGCGCGACGATTTTTGCGGCACGTACCTCTTGCCGTCTGCGACGGGCCATGATTAGGTCTCGATGCATTCGACTTTCGGCCGGACGGCCCTATTGTTTTTCGAGAAAATTGCGCCTTGTTCATCTGGAACTGGGCGTTAAGATGGATCGGAAACGTTTACAGAACGCGATCAGGGAGGAATTACGCATGAAGACGATCAAAGGCCCCGGCCTGTTTCTCGGACAATTTGCAGGCGATGCAGCGCCGTTCAACTCGTGGGATTCGATCACGAAATGGGCGGCCGATGCCGGCTATATCGGCGTGCAGGTGCCGACCTGGGCCGGCCAGCTTATCGACCTGAAGAAGGCGGCTTCTTCCAAGGATTATTGTGACGAATTCGCCGGCGTCGCCCGCGCCAACGGCGTCGAGGTCACCGAGCTTTCGACCCATCTGCAGGGCCAGCTCGTCGCCGTCCATCCGGCCTATGACGAGGCCTTCGACGGCTTCGCGGCGCCGGAAGTGCGCGGCAATCCGAAGGCGCGGCAGGAATGGGCCGTCGAGCAGGTGAAGATGGCGCTGACGGCGTCGAAGCATCTCGGCATCAAGGCGCATGCGACCTTCTCCGGCGCGCTTGCCTGGCCCTTCATCTATCCTTGGCCGCAGCGTCCGGCCGGTCTGGTCGAAACCGCTTTCGACGAACTTGCCCGCCGCTGGACGCCGATCCTCAATCATGCCGACGAAAACGGCGTCGACGTCTGCTACGAAATCCATCCCGGCGAAGACCTGCATGACGGCATCACCTTCGAGATGTTCCTCGAGCGCGTGAAGAACCATCCGCGCGCCAACATGCTCTATGACCCCTCGCACTATGTCCTGCAGTGCCTCGACTATCTCGACAACATCGACATCTACAAGGACCGGATCAAGATGTTCCACGTCAAGGACGCGGAATTCAATCCGACCGGCCGGCAGGGTGTCTATGGCGGTTATCAGGGCTGGGTCGAGCGCGCCGGCCGCTTCCGTTCGCTGGGCGACGGCCAGGTCGATTTCGGCGCGGTCTTCTCGAAGATGACGGCGAACAATTTCGATGGCTGGGCCGTGGTCGAATGGGAATGCGCGTTGAAGCATCCCGAAGACGGTGCGCGCGAGGGTGCAGAATTCGTCAAGTCGCACATCATCCGCGTGACGGAAAAGGCTTTCGACGATTTCGCTGGTAGCGGCACGGATCAGGCGGCCAACCGGCGCATGCTGGGGCTTTGATCCCAACCCTTCGCCCCGCAAGTGCGGGAGAAGGTAGATTTGAACGGGCGAGCGGAGCGACACCGTGAGAGGACGGATGAGGGGCCTTCCCGATATTCATCGCGACGGCAGAGTTTGCCGTATCAGCGGCAGCCCCTCGCCCTAGCCCTCTCTCCGCAGGCGGGGAGAGGGGACGATTGCGGCAAGCGATCGCATCCACACAATTCAATTTCCCAGGAGGAACCTATGGCAATCGAAGGATCATCGGAACAGACGCGTGAGCCGCGCATTCGGCTTGGCATGGTGGGCGGAGGCGCTGGCGCCTTTATCGGCGCGGTGCATCGCATCGCCGCGCGCATTGACGACCAGTTCGATCTCGTCGCCGGTGCGCTGTCGTCCTCGCCGGAAAAAGCGGCGGCCTCGGGCCGCGATCTCGGTCTCGATCCGTCCCGCACCTATGCCAGTTACCGCGACATGGCGATCCGTGAAGCCAAGCTCAAGAACGGCATCGAAGCTGTTTCGATCGTCACGCCGAACCATGTGCACTATGACGCCGCCAAGGAGTTTCTCCGTCGTGGCATCCATGTCATCTGTGACAAGCCGCTGACCTCCAATCTCGCAGACGCCAAGAAGCTGAAGAAGGTGGCGGACGAGAGCGGTGCGCTGTTTATCCTCACGCATAACTACACCGGCTATCCGATGATCCGCCAGGCGCGCGAGATGATCGCCAATGGCGAGCTTGGCGATATCCGCATCGTGCAGGCGGAATATCCGCAGGACTGGCTGACGGAGAATATCGAGCAGTCCGGCCAGAAGCAGGCGGCGTGGCGCACCGACCCGTCGCAATCGGGTGCGGGTGGCTCGACCGGCGATATCGGCACGCATGCCTATAATCTCGCCTCCTTCGTCACGGGCCTCGAACTCGACAGCCTCGCCGCCGATCTCGACAGCTTCGTCGAAGGCCGCCGTCTCGACGATAACGCCCATGTGCTGCTGCGCTTCAAGGCCAGGGGTTCGGAAAAGCCGGCCAAGGGCATGCTGTGGTGCAGCCAGGTGGCGCCGGGTCATGAGAACGGTCTGAAGCTCAGGGTCTACGGCACCAAGGGCGGCATCGAATGGACGCAGGCCGACCCCAACTATCTCTGGTACACGCCGTTCGGCGAGCAGAAGCGGCTGATCACACGCAATGGCGCTGGTTCGGGCGCGGCTGCTGCCCGCGTCTCACGCATCCCGTCGGGCCATCCGGAGGGTTATCTGGAAGCCTTCGCCACGATCTACACCGAGGCCGCGCGCGCCATCAACGCCGCGAAGAAGGGCGTCGCGGTCGATCCGGCCGTGATCTATCCAACCGTCGATGACGGCGTGAAGGGTGTTGCTTTCGTCGAGGCCTGCGTTGTCTCCTCGAAGCGCAACGGCGCCTGGGTCAAGGTTTAAGTCGGAGACATATCCGAGGCGGCGCGGGTCGCCGCCTCGGAGCCGGTTTTGCTCGAGCTGTTATCGCTTGCTGCGGTTGCGGAAAGCTTGTAGCCGGCTCAATTTCGACGTCTGCAACGTTGCAGTTTTTCTTCGGCCGACGCTGTACTTTGCCATTCGGCTTGGCTAAACCGCCGTCAACGAAGCCACAACAGACGGGATTCTCATCATGATCGATCCGAAGCTTCTTGCAGACCGCTTCCCTGGCGATTTCACCTTTGGCGTTGCTACTGCGGCCTTCCAGATCGAAGGCGCCACGAAGGCGGATGGCCGCAAGCCGTCGATCTGGGATGCCTTCGCCAACATGCCCGGCCGCGTCTATCACCGCGATAATGGCGATGTGGCTTGCGATCATTACAATCGGCTTGAACAGGATCTCGACCTTATCAAGGATATGGGCGTCGAGGCCTATCGCTTCTCGATCGCCTGGCCGCGCATCATTCCCGACGGCACTGGCCCGGTGAACGAAGCCGGCCTCGATTTCTACGATCGCCTCGTCGACGGCTGCAAGGCGCGGGGGATCAAGACCTTTGCGACGCTCTATCACTGGGACCTGCCGCTGACGCTTGCCGGCGACGGCGGCTGGACGGCGCGCTCGACGGCGCATGCCTTCCAGCGTTATGCCAAGACCGTCATGGGTCGCCTCGGCGACCGTCTCGATTCCGTCGCCACCTTCAACGAGCCCTGGTGCATCGTTTGGCTGAGTCACCTCTACGGCATCCATGCGCCGGGCGAACGCAACATGCAGGCGGCACTTTACGCCATGCATTACATGAATCTCGCGCACGGTCTTGCCGTCGAGGCGATCCGCGCGGAAGCGCCGAAGGTGCCAGTCGGCATCGTGCTGAACGCCGCCTCGATCCTGCCGGGCTCGGACAGTGTCGAGGACAAGGCCGCCGTCGAGCACGCCCATCAATTCCACAACGGCGCCTTCTTCGATCCGATCTTCAAGGGCGAGTATCCGAAGGAATTCGTCGAGGCGCTCGGCGACCGGATGCCCAAGGTCGAGGATGGCGATCTGAAGACCATCAACCAGAAGCTCGACTGGTGGGGCCTGAACTACTACACACCGAACCGCGTCTTCGACGATGCGACGAAGAGCGGTGATTTCCCCTGGACGAGGGAAGCGCCGCCGGTCAGCGCCGCCAAGACCGATATCGGCTGGGAAATCTATGCGCCCGGCCTGCAGCATGTCGTCGAAGATCTCTACAAGCGTTATGAACTGCCGGAGTGCTACATCACCGAGAACGGTGCCTGCTACAACATGGACGTCGTCAACGGGGAGGTCGATGACCAGCCGCGTCTCGATTACTACATCGAGCATCTTAGCATTGTCGCGGATCTCATCAAGGACGGCTATCCGATGCGCGGCTATTTCGCCTGGAGCCTGATGGACAATTTCGAATGGGCGGAAGGTTATCGCATGCGTTTCGGCCTCGTGCATGTCGATTACGAGACGCAGGTACGCACGGTGAAGAAGAGTGGTAAATGGTATAGCGAGCTCGCCGCGCTATTCCCGAAAGGGAACCACAAGGCGGATTGATCCGGTTCTACCTCCCCCTTGAGGGGGGAGGTCGCGCGGAATGCGCGGGTGGGGGTGACCTCCGGTGTCTGTAATGATCACCCCACCCCGGACCTTTGGTCCGACCCTCCCCCGCAAGGGGAGGGTGGTGATCGCCCGAATCGACGGTGTCTGATAAATCTCAAACATGATCCAGCGCTCGCTCTCCCTCTACGCCCTCTGTGGCAGTTTGCGGCAGGCTTCGACCAGCCGCAGGCTGCTGGAGGCTTTGCGTGCCGCATCGCCTGATGGCGTTTCCATCGAGATCTGCGATTTCATCGGTGATCTGCCGATTTTCAATCCGGATGACGAGGGCGACAGGATGCCTGCCATTGTCGCAGCTTTTGCGGAGAAGATCCGCGATGCCGACGGGCTGATCGTCTCCTGCCCGGAATATGCCCATGGCATTCCCGGCGGGTTCAAAAATGCGCTGGATTGGCTGGTGTCGCGCGATGAGGTGCCGTTCAAGCCGCTGATGTTCGCGCATGCCTCGCATCGCGGCGATCTTGTGCTGGAGCAACTAACGGACGTGCTGCAAACCATGTCGCTCCGGATCGTATCGGAGGCTTTTTTGCGAGTGCCGCTTGCCGGCAAGGGCGACGAAGCGCAGGTGGCGATCCTTGCAGAGGCGCGGAAAAGCGGCGTGCTGGGGGCTGCTCTCGATCGTTTTGCGCAGGCGATCTTCGCTGCTGCTTGATCAACCACCATGACGATAAAAATACAACCCTTTCCTGTAAGAATCATAGGCTCGCTTTAACCGTTTCTTGAAGACCTGACGGCAGACTTCGCCGCTCAAGGAGAAGTGTGTTGGGAGCAGTTTTCAGGTCATTCGGGCGGAGCAAGCAGCTCGGTCGTCATTCCATCGTGACGGCCGTTTTGTTTTCATTCGCCCTGGTCGTCACCGTGGTCACGCTGATGGTGCTGACGGCGATCAGCCGGGTTGCGGATTATTCCAACAAGCTGGACGACGAACGTTCGTGGGAAACCACGGCGGGGGCGCTGAAGACCTTCGAAGGCCAGCTCGACGCGACGCTGCATGACTATGCGGCGCGAGACGCCGCCGCGGAACATGTTTATGCGGAAGACGGCCGGGAATGGATCATCGGCAATTATGGCGAAATGACCGCCGATGGCACCCTATTCGATACGGCGCTGGTGGTCGATGACAACAACAAGCCGATCATTGCCTATCGGGACGGCAAGCCGATGGCCGAGGGAGCGGGGGATTTCTTCGATGCCTCGATCTGGGCTCTCGTCGATCAGGTGCGCAAGACGCGGATAACCGGCGAGCCGGAGGCCAGCGGTTATGTCATGACCACCAGGGGTATCGCCGCCGTCGGCGTGGCGACGATCCGTGAGACATCCGGCCGCATCCCCGTACCGGAGGGCAAGCGGCGCTACCTGATCTTTGCCCGGCATCTTGATGCCGCCAAGCTCAAGATGCTCTCCCATACCTATATTATCAGCGGGCTGCGCCTGGTGCCGTCGGACACCCAGGCACGCTACGCCGTCTCGATCGTCGATCCGCTCGGCAAGTCGCTCGGGCGGCTGATCTGGAATTCGCGCGGACCGGGCGACACGAGCTACCAGCAAGCGCGTCCGCTTGTGCTCGGGGCTCTCGGCCTCGTCGGCATGTTCTTCCTGGTGCTGCTGATCCTCGGATCGATGGCAGGGCGCCGATTGCGGGCAGAGGAGGTGCTGGCGCGCCAGGGTTCGCTGCGCGACCGCCTGAGCAGCCTCCTCAATCGCGAAGGCTTGCGCCTCGATGTCGATCGGCTGGTTGAGAGTGCTCGCGCCGACGGCAGCAATGTGCTTCTGCTCTATCTCGACCTCGACGGCTTCAAGGAAATCAACGACGCCTATGGTCATGGCACCGGCGACCAGCTGATCCGCTCTGTCGCCGCCGGTCTCAATGTGCTGATCCCGCCGAATGCGACGCTGGCGCGGCTCGGCGGCGACGAGTTCGCGATTGCCTTTCCATCCAGGGAGCTGAACCACGCGCCGGCGCTGCAGCTTGCCGAACAGGTGCTGGATTTCTTTTCCGAGCCGCTGGAGATCGGCCGTCGTGTGATCGTCGTCGGCGCCAGTATCGGCATTGCCAGCTCGCCCGAGGGCCGGATTGACCGCGAGGAGCTGGTGCGCCGCGCCGATCTCGCCATGTACAAGGCCAAGGAAGCCGGCCGCGCCCGCATGATCTGCTACGAGACGGCCATGGATACCGACCGCGAGGAGCGCAATGCGCTGGAGCTCGACCTGCGCAATGCCATCGACAGGCAGGAGCTGACGGTTGCCTATCAGCCGCTGGTCGATGCGGTGAGCCACGAAATCACCGGCGTCGAGGCGCTGGTGCGCTGGAACAGGCCTGGGCACGGGCCGGTCTCGCCGGATGCTTTCATTCCCATTGCCGAAACTAGCGGCCTGATCGAGGCGCTGGGGCTGCTCGTGCTGCGCAAGGCCTGTGCTGCCGCACGGCAATGGCCGGATCTGCGGATTGCGGTCAATGTTTCGCCGGGGCAGTTCCGCAACCCCGCTTTCGCCGATTATGTGCGGCATGTGCTGAAGGATGCGGAGATCGAAGCCGAGCGCGTCACGCTGGAGATCACTGAAGGCTACATGATCCAGAATCCGGAGCGTACCCGCCAGTCGATCGAGCGGCTGAAGAGGCTTGGTGTCAAGGTGGCGCTGGATGACTTCGGCTCCGGCTTCTCTTCGATCGGCTATCTCCGCCAATTCGGCTTTGACCGTATCAAGATCGACCGGTCGCTGACCATGGATGTGCTGACGGACAGCCGCTCTCGCGACATGCTGCAGGCGACGGTGGCGCTGGCGCGATCCCTCGACCTGCCGGTGACGGCGGAGGGCATCGAGACGGAAGAGCAGGGAACGGCGTTGAAACTCTTCGGCTGCGACGAACTGCAGGGTTATTTCTTCGGCAAGCCAATGCCGGAAGCCGAAATCAGCCGGCGGCTTGCGGCACAAATGGCTCATGTCCCGGACAGGGAACGCCACACAGCTGCCTAGAACGGCTGAGCTTTAACGAAATCGCTCGAAAATCAGCCGCCGATATGCTCGTGGCCGCGCTTGCGAGCAAGGGCAATCTGGCGCTGGCGCTCGCGGTAACGTTCGCGGTCTTCCTCGCTGCGCTCGTGATAGCAATGGCTGCAGGAAACGCCGGCCTCATAGAAGGGTGAGGTGATCTCTTCCGCCGTGATCGGCTGGCGGCAGGCGTGGCAGAGCTTGTGATTGCCTTCCTTCAGGCCATGTTCGACGGAGACACGTTCGTCGAAGACGAAGCAGGCGCCTTCCCACAGGCTTTCCTCGGCCGGCACTTCCTCGAGATATTTCAGGATGCCGCCCTTCAGGTGAAAGACCTCGTCGAAACCCTGCTCCTTCATGAAGGCGGTCGCCTTTTCGCAGCGGATGCCACCGGTGCAATACATCGCGATCTTCGGCTTGTTGTGCAGGCCTTCGTTCTGCCGCACCCATTCCGGAAACTCGCGGAAGGTCTTGGTCTTCGGATCGACGGCGCCCTTGAACAGGCCGATCGCCGTCTCGTAGTCGTTGCGCGTGTCGATGACGATGGTGTCGGGATCGGAGATCAGGGCGTTCCAGTCCTTGGGCGCGACATAGGTGCCGACGACCTTGGTGGGGTCGATATTCTCGACGCCCATGGTGACGATCTCTTTCTTCAGCTTCACCTTCATACGCACGAACGGCATTTTCGACGCGCGGCTTTCCTTGTGCTCCAAGCTGGCAAGTTCCGGTTGGGCACGCAGGAAGGACAGCACCGCGCCGATGCCAGCATCCGTGCCGGCGATGGTGCCGTTGATGCCTTCATGGGCAAGCAGCAGCGTCCCCTTGACGCCGTTTGCCTCGCAGAGCGCAAACAAGGGCTCCCGCACGCTTTCGAAGCGCGGTAAGGAAACGAAATGATAAAGGGCCGCAACGAGAAATGCGCCACCTGCCTCGTGTCGCGAGGTCGAAAGAATGTCCGTCATGCCGGGGAAATACAATTTTGCGCGCCGTCAGGCAATCGGGATTCGTATTTTGCTGTAGCAGCGCTGGGACCGCCTCGCCCTTCGACAGGCTCAGGGTGAGGGCGGAGCAAGCAGCGTTCTTCGATGCGGCGTATGTTCTTTGGCCTCGGGGCGAGGAGGTAGCCCTCATGCTGAGGAGGCCCGCAGGGTCGTCTCGAAGCACGAGGGCGGGTGAAGGCCCCAACACGGTGCCAGCCTCAATCCCCGGCTTCCAGCCAAAGCCGCTGGATCGTTCGCGCCTCGCGTTCCGGATCGTCGGCGAAAACCCAGCGGGCTTTGGCGAGTGCTTCCTGGCGGGCGGTCTGCTGGCGGGAGATGATCGCCTCCAGCAGGCGAGCGCGGTCGTCGCTGCCATCAAACAGATGCGGTTCGCGATCTGTGACTTCGGATAGAATCGACAGATCGAGATAACGGCCGAGTATATCGACCAGCACCTTGGCTTCGAGTTGTTTCGCGTGCATCGCCGCGGGCCAGATGTCGCGTAGCAGCGCATGGTGCATCCAGCAATCCTGGCTGCGTTTGCGCAGGTCATGGAACTGGTCGGCATGGGCTTCGGCGTGACATTCGGAGAGCGCCGCTTTTGCCTTGCGGCCGGTCCTTTGCCAGCTCTTTTGAAAAAGGCGGGCGGTTTCGCGCCGGCCGCTCTCGAAGGAGGCCGCCCTTAGCGCCTCCAGCGCATCGTGGCAGGTGGCAGTCGCCGCCTTTGCCTTGTCCTCGAGATTGGTTTCGGCCTCCAACAAGCGGTCGCGTCGGGCGGTGAGCACCTTCGTGATGCGGGCAAGCGCCCTGGCCTCGTCCCTGGAGGTCGCCGTTTCGTGCAGATAGTGGCTGGCTTCGATCAGTGCGGTGGCGTCGCGAACACCGGAGAGCGTTCGCGCCATCTCCCGCAGCCTGTCGTTTTCCCGTCGCTGGAATTCCGGTGCGCGTCGGGCGATGAGCCGGTAGAGTGCGCGGACACGCTTGATATGCTTGCGCGCCCGATGCACCGCCTCATGCAATCCTTGTGGCCGATCGGTCAGCGCCGCGATCGCCTTCTCGAGCTGCTGCGCTGCGACGGCGTGGACTTCGTCATCGAAGGCCTTGTCAGGCCGAATGCGATAACTCATCGTATTCCTGTTCGAACTGTGTCGCGAGCGCCTGGTTGGAATAGCGATATTCACCGGTCACCTCGCGGCCGATCCAATCCGGCAGTTCCGGATCGTCGCTTTCGTCCTCCAGTTCGACCTCGGCGACCACCAGGCCGCGATGCGCGCCGCGAAAGACGTCGACTTCCCAGACGAAACCCTTGTGGGGCACCTTATAGCGGATTTTCTCGATGACGAGGCCGATGGCATTGCCGAGCAGTTCCTCGGCGTCGCCGACAGGGATCTCGTATTCGAACTCGTCACGCGTCATGGCCTTGCCGATTTTCATCGTCAAGGTCGCGATGGTGTCGTTGGTCAGCCGTACCCTTACGGAACGATCATCCATCGTGGCGACATAGGCTTGCCGCAGGACGAGCTTCTCGGAGGCTAGGTCGCGCCAGCGATCTCCACGGACCAGAAACTTTCGTTCGATCTCTTTTGCCATGCGTTTGACACGCTCCACCCGCACATATCTGGGTACACTAACGGAAGTTTTCGTAATTTCCTACCCATTGTATCTGGGTTGAGCTTTTGTCTCGACAAGGACCTTCGGGAAGGCTATTCGAGGACCGGATTTCAATCGTTTTAAGGGAGCGCGCCGACCATGGGCGAGAAAACCGAAAAGCTTCTTTCCATCCTGAAACTGCAGCCCGTCGTTCCTGTCCTCGTCGTCGAGGATGCGAAGTCGGCGGTGCCGCTCGCCCGCGCGCTTGTCGCCGGCGGCCTGAAGGCCATCGAGATCACGTTGCGTACAGCCGGCGCGCTCGATGCCATCCGCGCTGTTGCCGAGGACGTCGAAGGCGCCGAGGTTGGCGCTGGTACGATCCTCAATGTTGCCCAGTGGGATGCAGCCATCGAGGCCGGTTCCAAGTTCATCGTCAGCCCCGGCACGACGCAGGAGCTGCTGGACGTGGCCCGCACGTCCGACGTGCCGCTGCTGCCGGGTGCGGCGACCGCAAGCGAGGTCATGGCGCTGCGTGAAGAGGGCTACAAGGTCCTGAAGTTCTTCCCGGCCGAACAGGCGGGCGGAGCTGCCTATCTGAAGGCGCTGTCCTCGCCGCTCGCTGGCACGCTGTTCTGCCCGACCGGCGGAATTTCGCTGAAGAACGCCCATGATTACCTGTCGTTGCCGAACGTCATCTGTGTCGGCGGTTCCTGGGTTGCGCCGAAGGAACTGGTTGCGGCCGGCGACTGGGCGGGGATCACGAAGCTCGCCGCCGAGGCGGCCGCGCTGAAGGGCTGAACTTCGTAAAAAGTTTGCTCGAAGGGCGTGCATGGGCTCCATGCGCGCCCTTTTTGCATGTGGCGGATTTGTATTTGCGGTAGCAATTCCTATCTCACTCTAGCCATCACAAGGACGGAGGACCACCCATATGATCGACGCCCGCAAACTTCTGGACCAATTTCTGGGAACGCAGGTACCAGGACTGCAAGGAAGCGTGAAAGACAAGGCGACGCAGGCCATCAATCTCGCCAGGGACAATCCGATGGCGACCAGCGCCATCGCCGGCGTGCTGCTCGGAACCAAGACCGGGCGCCAGGTTGCCGGCAATACGCTGGTGCTCGGCGGGCTCGCCGCCATCGCCGGGCTCGGCTATCAGGCCTACAAGAATTATCAGGCCGGCAATGCGCCGGAACCGGCGCCGCAGCCAACTCAGCAGGCGGAGCCGCAATTCCTGCCGCCGCCGTCGAATTCCGGCTTCAGCACCGCTCCGGCGATCGCCAGCAATGATTTTGCCCTTTCCCTCGTCCGGGCCATGATCGCAGCGGCGCGCGCCGATGGGCATATCGACGATGCTGAGCGGCAGCACATTCTCGGCAAGGTGCAGGAAGCCGGCGTTGGTTCGGAGGCGGAAGCCTTTTTCGAGCGCGAGCTTGCCAATCCCGTCGATATCGACGCCATAGTTGGCTCGGCCCAGACCGAGGAGCAGCGTGTGCAGGTCTATGCCGCATCGCGCCTGGCGATCGAGCCGGATTCCCGCGCCGAGCGTGGCTATCTCGATCTTCTCGCCGGCAGGCTCGGTCTCCCCGATGCGCTGGTCGATCATATCGAGGCGACGGTTTCGAGCGCCAAGGTCTGATCGTTGTCACGAAACAGGGCCGGTTGCCTTTCGCGGGCGGCTGGCCTAAGCCTTCGCCCGACAAGTAATGGCGATGCGCGAGGGATTGGTCATCTTGACGGATAAGAACAGCGAAACCCGTTCAACGGCCATCGCCGCCGCCATCATTCTGCTGGTCGCCATGGCGTTTCTGTATTTCATGCCGGATGTCATCGTTCGGCTTGGCGATATCTCGCCCTGGCTCGGCACCGGTTTCGGTGTCCTCGTCATCCTCGCCTTTTTCCTGATCTTCTGGCTGAGAGCCCGCTACCAGCGGCGCAGGGACCTGTAACCGATCAGGTTTGCAGCGACGCGCCGAGCAGTACGACGCCGGTGCAGATCACCAGCAGCGCACCGCAAATCTCTATACCGTTGCCGACCCATGCCGAGAGCTTCGAGCCGCGACCGGTGAAATGCACGGCGGCGCCCTTGGCGAAGACGGCGATGATGGCGAGCAGCGAGACGGTCAGCGCCGTGCCGATCGACATGGCCAGGACGGATAGAAGTCCGCCGAGATAAAGCCCGTTCAGCATCGAGAAGGTCATGACCAGCAGTGCGCCGGAGCAGGGGCGAAGGCCGACGGTGATGATTGCCGACCAGGCCTCGCGGACGCTGAATTTCTCATTCGACAGCATTTTCGGATCGGGCAGGTGCGAATGGCCGCAGGTCTCGCAGACCATGCCGTTGTCCAGATCGTGCGCGGGATCGTAGCATTGATACTGGCTGGCCGTTTGCGGCGCGGCGCCGAGACGGACGAGCTTTTTGGCAGATCCCGGCTCGTCCGCGAAGAGCGACATGCTGATTGGGCCTGCCGATGTCGCGAGCTGCACCTCCTGGCGCTGCGGCCGGCTCTGGATCATCGAACGCAACTTGCGGAACAGCAGCCAGCCGCCGAACAGGATCACCATGACGAAGCTGGTAATCTCCATGGCATTGGTGGCCATCGTCATGGTGATGCCCGAGCCGCGCAGGACGAAATAGGCCGCACCGACGACAAGGACGGCGACGAGGCCCTGGATGAGGGCCGAGATGAACGAGATGACGATGCCGCGCTTCAGCTCGATCTCGTTGGCGACCATATAGGAGGAGATGACCGCCTTGCCATGGCCGGGGCCGGCGGCGTGGAAGATGCCGTAGGCGAAGGAGAGGCCGATCAGCGTCCAGAGCTGCCAGGGATCCTGGCGCATCGCCTCGATCGACTTGGTGAGTGCCCGGTAGAAGGCCTGCTGCTCGTAGTTCACATAGAGGAAGATCGGCGCCAGCGGCCCGCCGGTCGGCTGGAAGCTCGGTTCCGCCGTGCCGATGCCGAGCGGGGATCCGGTGGCATGGGCAAGGCTCGCCGCCGCCAGAAAGGCAAGCATAGCAGCCGGAACCAGCCTCCATATCCGCGATATCAGCATTGGACGTCTATCCGCGTTGCAAAAAGTTTCGACATCGTCGTTCCCGTCGGGTCATTGAAGAAGGCGTCCGTCAGGGTCGTCTTGTTCTCGGCGATGACTTCGTCGGGATTGGGGCGCACGACCTGCTGCTTGCAGGCTTTGAAGGCATCACCTTCCGTGACCAGCTCATTGTCCGTGGGGAAATCGATCGAGGTATAGAGCGTTGGATCGTAGATGCCGAAACTGAGCTTGTTGCCCTTCAGCGGCATCGTCTCGGACGGCTTGACGGCAAAGAACATCAGGAGCTGCCCGTCTTGATAGTCGACATTGATGATGTCGGGCTTGTTGACCTTGATGGCTTTGCCGTTGAGCGTCAGGTTCGTGTAATAGTCGTAGTCGGCCAGTGAATCGCGCACCGTCTTGCCGACTTCCTTGAGCTCGTCCGGGTCGAGCTTCAGATTGGTGTTCTTGTCGAAATCCATCAGCACCGAGGAAGAGAAGACCGCGTCGAAGCGCCAGACATTGCGAAGTTCCTCCACCGTGCCGTCTTTACCTGCCAGCACTTCGAGACGCGCTTCAACGAAAATATGCGGATGCGCCCACGCCGCGGCAGGCGCGAAAGATAGGCCTCCGGCTAGGAGGGCGGCTTTGACAAGGGTGGATTTTCTCATGCGTCCGATGTGTTTCGCGAGCATTGATTCACTTCGACTTCTGGTCAGGAAATGAGACGGAATTGGGACCGCCCCGCGGAACCGGAGTGCTCAGCCGTGCTTGCGGAACCAGTTATGCAGGTAGTCCACAAAGATGCGGACCTTGGCCGGGAGATAGCGGCGGTGCGGATAGACGGCATAGATGCCGCGGTCGGTCGGAAGATAATCGTTGAACAGCGTCAACAATTGTCCGCTCTCGATTGCCTTGCGGCCGATGAAATCCGGAACGATGGCGATGCCGAGGCCGGCGAGCGCCGCACGCAGCGTCGCATGAGGGCTGTTGACTTCGAGCGTGCCGCTGATCGCGACATTGAAGGTGGTGCTGTCGGCATCGACGAAGCGTATCGTGCCTTGCGAGCGGGTGTTGGTGTCGATGATGAACGGCACATGCGCAAGATCGCTCGGATGTGCCAGCGCCGGATAGCGGTCGAGAAATTCCTGGGTGGCGCAGAGATGAACGCGGAAATCGGAGATTTTGCGGGCGATCATGCCGGAATCCTCGAGCTTGGTGACGCGCACCGCGACATCGAAGCCCTCTTCGATCAGGTCGACGAAGCGGTCGTCGGCGGCGATCTCCAGCGATAGGTCGGGATTTTCCCTGGCAAAATCGATCAGCGATTGCCCGACATCGGCGTCGACGAAGGTGCGCGGCACGGAGACGCGCAGCCGGCCCTTGAGCTGCTGGTTGTTCTCGCGCACCAGGTCGGCAAGGTTGTCGATTTCCTTCAATATGTCGGATGCGGTGCGATAATAGGTATGGCCCGCTTCGGTCATGGAGAATTGCCGCGTGGTGCGGTTGAGCAGCAGCGCGCCGAGATCGTCTTCCAGCTCCCGGACATATTTGGACAGCAGCGCCTTGGAGCGACCGGTCTTGCGGGCGGCGGCCGAAAACCCTTCCGCTTCGACCACGTCGATGAAGGCGCGGATCCGGGTCAAAGTGTCCATGGCGATGCCTCCCGTTAACTGTTGCAAGATGTTGAACAAAACGCGCTGATTTGTTCAATTATTTTTTTGGGCCGCCAACGAAAAAAATTCTTGATTATGACGGCGAATATTCTTATTTCCCCCTCAGCCCAAAGTCGCACGTGCCCGTGGGTGTCCGCCGATCCTCGATGTGGTGAGAAAATCGGTAAGGTACCTGGAACTAACCCCTCCAGTCGCTATTTCGGCCAACCGAAAAATGCGAGGACATCTGAAGCAACGACGGTGCGGGCCTTTTTGTTCTCTCCCGGCTTTCCATCAGCCGGGGTTACTGAAGAGGCACACCTTCATTGCCGGAAGTGCGGTTGGGATATTCCCTCCAATCCATGGCAGACAAAGCCGAATTAGCGCTGCTTTCGTGGCACTGATTCATCATCTGCGCTTCGCGCGTTTGCACGGTTCCGGGGTCTCCACCGGCTGGTACCTAGCGAATGAGCGTTGCCCTTTGTCCTCTGGGTCTTTCCCGGAGCTATTGGAATTGAGAAGGGAATTGACATGACCACGCAACGTATCCGCGACTTTCTCGCTACCCGACGTCCTGACGGTCCCTGCCTTGTGGTTGACCTCGACGTCGTCCGCGACAATTTCCGTGCCTTCCGTCACGCCATGCCGGACAGCGCCATCTATTATGCCGTCAAGGCCAACCCGGCTCCGGAAGTGCTGCGCCTGCTCGCAAGCCTCGGCTCCAACTTCGATTGCGCGTCCGTCGCTGAAATCGAAATGGCGCTCGACGCTGGTGCGACGCCTGCCCGCATCTCCTTCGGCAACACGATCAAGAAGGAGCGCGATGTCGCCCGTGCACATGCACTCGGCATCAGCCTCTTCGCCGTCGACAGCCACGAGGAAGTCGAGAAGATTTCCCGTGCAGCTCCCGGCGCTCGCGTGTTCTGCCGCGTGCTGACGGATGGCGAAGGCGCCGAATGGCCGCTGTCGCGCAAGTTCGGCTGCGTTCCGCAGATGGCTGTCGACGTCCTTGTCTACGCCCATCAGCTGGGCCTGGAATCCTACGGCGTGTCTTTCCACGTCGGCTCGCAGATGACCAAGGTCGATGCTTGGGACGCTGCTCTGGCCGATGCCAAGCGCGTCTTCGTCTCGCTGGCCAAGCAGGGCATCCACCTGCAGATGGTCAACATGGGCGGCGGTTTCCCGACCAAGTATCTGCGCGACGTTCCGTCGGCTGAAGCCTATGGCAAGGCGATCTTTGCGTCTCTGCGTGCCCATTTCGGCAACCAGATCCCGCACACGATCATCGAGCCGGGCCGCGGCATGGTCGGCAATGCCGGCGTGATCAAGGCTGAAGTCGTCCTGATTTCCAAGAAGTCGGACAATGACGATGCTCGCTGGGTCTTCCTCGACATCGGCAAGTTCGGCGGTCTCGCTGAAACCATGGACGAGGCGATCCGTTACCCGATCCGCACCGAGCGTGACGGCGACGAGATGGAACCCTGCATCATCGCCGGCCCGACCTGCGATTCGGCCGACGTGCTGTATGAAAAGAACCTCTATCCGCTGCCGGTGACGCTCACCATTGGCGACGAGGTCCTGATCGAAGGCACCGGCGCCTATACGACGACCTATTCGGCTGTGGCCTTTAACGGGTTCGACCCGCTGAAGTCCTATATCATCTAAGGCATGCATCCCGAAAAGTGCGAAGCGGTTTTCGGATAAGATCATGCCCAAAGACAAATCTCAGCTCAGGCTGAGGTCCGATAAAGCCGCCCCCGTAGCCAGCCGGGGCGGCACCTTCACAATCATCTGTCACCGCCGCTGATAACGGTATTGGGCACGGGAGGCCGAGATGGCCGCTGTTCTTGATTCTGTCCGCGCATTCTTTGCGCCGTCCACTTTCACGCTCGACCTGGAAAATGCAGGCGATGTCGTCGCTCGCGAAAATCTGCTCGATCAGGCCATGGGCGCTGATCGCCGCAAGAAGTCGTCGGAAAAAATCCGCCGCGGCCGCGTTCCGGCCGAGGGTCTGGCGCTGGTCGCCCGCGACCGCACCGGCCATGTCATCGGCACGGTTCGTCTTTGGAACGTCGAAGCCGGCGTCGATCGCGAAACCCGTCCGGTCGAAGCATTGTTGCTCGGCCCGCTGGCTGTCGATGCTGCCCATGAAGGCAAGGGCATCGGCTCGGCGCTGATGCGCGCCGCCATTCTGGAAGCCAAGAAGCGCGGCCATGGCGCCATCCTGCTCGTCGGCGATGCGCCCTACTACGAGCGTTTCGGCTTCTTCGCCGAAAAGGCCCGCCATCTCGTCATGCCGGGTCCGTTCCAGCGCGAGCGTTTCCTGGCGCTAGAGCTGAAGGAAGGCTGGCTCGCCGGCGCCGCCGGCATGATCATTGCCAGCGGCCGCAAACTGGCCCAGCCGCCGGTCGCAAAGGCCGCTTGAGGCTTATTCGCCTTCGCCCCGATGGGGCGAGGGCATGACCTCACTTTGCCGCTTTCACTCCATCCGTCGCCGGATCATATCCATCCGTCAGCGTCTTCAGAAACGCCACGACGTCGGCGATCTCGGCATCGTTCAGCGCTGGGGTATCACCAAGCTTGCGGTTCATCGGCGCGTCGATGACATCGATGTTGGCCTTATATTGCTGTGGCAAATCGTTGAATTTCTGCGCATGCCCGCTGGCATCCTTCGGATAGATCTCTTCCGGATTGGTGTCGCGCCTGACATAAAACCGAGTGACATCCTCCAGCGAGCGGTAAACGCCATTGTGGAAGAAGACGCGGCGGCTGGCGACATTGCGCAGCGTCGGCGTCTTGAACAACCCGCAATTCTGCGGTTGGGCGGAATAGGTGTCGCTGCGTAGCGGGCCACAGATGCCGGTGTCGTAATAATGCGGATCGGCATTGGCCGGAATGTCCGGATTGCGCGGCGCACCCAAGGCTTCGAATTCGAAATCGGTGAAGTTCGGCATTTGGCCGTCACCCAGTATCTTGTCGAGATGGCAGGAGGCACAATTGCCCTTGTTGGCGTCGTCGAACAGTTTCAGCCCACGCATTTCGCCATCCGAGAGCGTTGCCTTGCCGCGAAGGTAATAGTCGTATTTGCTCGAATAGGGGTGGAAGGAGGGCTCTTCGATCTGGTAGCGGGCGAGCGCAAAGCCGACTTCGGCAATCGCCATGTCCTGATCGTTGAGAACATTATCGCCGAAGAGGGCGGCGATATCCTTGCCATAGCCTGTCTTCAGTTTCGCATAGACGGTGGCGGCATCGGCATTCGCCATTTCGAAGGGCGAGATCATCGGCTGCAAGGCCTGCTCTTCCAGAGAATCGACGCGTCCATCCCAGAACATGCCGCCCTGCGGCACCAGGTTCGCAGCGGCTGCATCAGCCTTGACGACGGCCTGCGCGGTCAGTGGCCCGGCGACGACTGCCGGCGTATTGGCGAGCGCCACGCCGGACGCCTCGGTCATGGGGGCAGCTTCCGCCGCCTCGTCGGCGGCACTTTCCTCTCCGATCGAGAAGGAAGGGGTCGACATCTTGTAGGCGAGGCTCGGCACGGTGCGGATGCCCGGCCGGTCGAGATGCGCCCCGCCAAGCTGCACGGAAAGGCCATTGGCCGGTGCATAGTGATTGTTCGGATCATGGCAGGTGGAGCAGGACATCTGTCCGCCGCCCGAGAGCGAAGGATCGTAGAACAGCTTCCTGCCGAGTTGGGCAACGGCGCTCAGTGGTGCCGTATCCTGATAGGTATTCGTGGTCGAGGAGGCATCGGGGGCAGGCTGGTTCGCCATGCCGATGCTCGCTCCCGCGAACGAGACGCCCGCGAGTGCGATGAGCGGCAGGAGACGGTGATTGGATTTCAGAGACATCGTCCGTCTCCCTCTTTTTTCGCTTAGGATGCGTTGTTGCCGGTCTTCGTGTCGAGGATCAGCTTTGGCGTATCGCCCTTCGACCAGTCGAACATGGCGTTCAGTGAGCCGGAGATGGCATCGAACGAGCCGCCGCCGAGGCGCGCGCCGCCCATCCAGTTATCCTCGATGAAGCGCATGACGGAGGTCTGGTCGGTCAGCGTATGGTCGACGAAGTTGGTCTTGGCGTAGGGCGAGATGACCAGCAGCGGCTGGCGCGTGCCGTAGCCGCAGCGGCCCTGCGCAGGCTGTCCATTGAGGCCCGGCAGCGGCGTGCCGGTGGAGCAGCTGTCGCCGCTGAGCACGTCATAGCCTTTGACGCCTAGCTTCGATGGATTGACGACCGCGTGGGCGTGATCATACCAGCCGTCAGAATCGTCGTAGAGGATGATAATGGCGGTGTCTTTCCAGTCCTGTGAATTCTGGACGGTGTTGACCACCTGGGTCACGAATTCCTGTTCGTCCAGCGGATCGGAATAGCCGGCATGGCCGTCCTGATAGGCGGGCGCCTTCAGGAAGCTGACGGTCGGCATGCTGCCGTTCTTCAGCGCGGCGTAGAAGTCGGTCACGTCATACTGATGATTGGCGGCGTCGGTGGTGCCGATCGCGGCGACCGAGGACGGGCGCGCATGCGTCGGGTTGGCTGTCGAAGCGTAATACTGGAACGGCTGGTGATGCGGGATGTAGTCGGCGCTATTGACCTGGGTGACGGTCGAGGTCGTGGCGCGCTTGCAGTTCGTCGTGCCGTCGGCATTGGTCTGCGTCAGGTCGAAGCCGCCTTCGAAGAAGCCCCAGGTGATGTTGTGTGCGTTCAGCATGTCGCCGATGTTCTTGCCGTACATCAGCGCCGTCTGGCCGACGGAACAGGCGTCGCCGGTCGGGTCGAAGTCGCTGATGGCTGTCCAACCACCATTGCCGTCGGGCACGATGCGGCCCTTGGAATAGGTGCCGTCTTTCTCCAGTGTGTAGCCGGGCGGCAGGATGACGCCGTTGGTCTGGCCGGAGATCAGGTTCAGCGCGCCGGGGGTCGATGGGCCGAAATTGGTGGAGAAGGAATTGTCGTTCAGCGCGTAGTGCTGGGCGTAGTTCCACATGGCGGTGACGGTGTTGCCGTCATAGTAGCCCATAACCTGGCCCTTGGTACCGAAGGCTCCGGCCGCCCCCTTGGTGCCCTTGCCGGTATTGGCCGGGAAAAGGTCCATCGCGAAATCGTTGTAGGCCGCCTGTTCGGCGGTGTAGCCATGGTTTTGCGACTGCGTCGCCGCCTGGGTACGGTCGAGGCGGAAGGGGGCGGCGGCATCGGCGCCGTTGGCCGCATTGGTCTTGTTCGGATTGTTGTCGATAAGGCCGGCATTGGCGAGCGTCTTGATATCGGCCGGGGTATTGTCGGCCGCCTTGAATTCCGGCTCACCGGCGACGTTTGCGGCCTTGGGGTAGGTCGCGAAATAATGGTCGAAGGAGACGTTTTCCTGGAAGATGACGACCAGATGCTTGATCGGCGTGGCGGTATTCGTTGCCGGCGCCACGTCGGCGGCGCCAGCGGCGGAACAGAGCGAAACAAGGGCAAGCGCGCTGCCGGCGAAAAGGGCGGCGCGACGCGAAAGACGGGTCATGGTGATATCCTCTCGAGTGGGGGTATTGCCCCGGCGCTTGGTTGCACCGCGCCGGAACAGAGGGAACCATGCCGGGCTATCAACGCTATGTGACAGTTCCGTGAAGGGGTGCCTCTGATGGGCCGTTGTCGCCCGTGAAGGGGATAGCCAAGTAGTTGATTTTACTCGAATGAAAGAGGGAAGTTGGCGCCGATGGGACACGAGGGTATGACGGTGCTACCTTATGTCACGGGTGATTAGGCAAATGGGTGTTTCCCACCCGCCCTCACGGTGAGGTGTGCTGGTGCCATAGCTTTGCGACGGCGGCAGGACCTCGAACCACGAGGGTCGGCCACCGGGTTGCCGCGACTGAAAGCTAGATATTCTGATCCATGGTCTCCGCCGGAATTTCATCGGCGGGATGGATGCGGACGACCGTGGCCGGGACGCCGGCGACGGTGCAGTGGGGCGGCACGGGTTTCACGACGACGCTGCCGGCCGCGACCTTGCTGAAGGCGCCGACCTCGATATTGCCGAGGATCTTTGCGCCGGCGCCGATCATCACGCCATGGCGGATCTTGGGGTGCCGGTCGCCGGTTTCCTTGCCGGTGCCGCCGAGCGTCACGTTCTGCAGGATCGAGACTTCGTCCTCGATGACGGCGGTCTCACCGATGACGATGCCGGAGCCGTGATCGAGCATGATCGACGAGCCGATCTTTGCCGCCGGATGGATATCCGGACCGAAGACGAGCGAGGCAAGATTGGAAAGCCAACTGGCGATTTCCGGCCGGCCTTCCGTCCAGAGCGCATGGGCGATGCGATGGGTCTGCAGGGCGTGGAAGCCCTTGAGGTTGAGCAGCGCATGCAGATAGGTGGTGCAGGCGGGATCGCGGGTTCGTACGGCGAGGAGGTCGGCTTCCGTCGCCGGCAGGATCTCGGGGTGGCGCCTCAGTAAGTCCTGGAAGAGGGCGAAGAGGTCGCGGGTCTCTATCCCGGCAGTGGAGAGCCGGGCGACCAGGACATTGGCGAGGCTTTCGGCATCTGATTGCGTCGCGACGATCTGCGTCGTCAGCAATGGACGAAGCGTTGGTTCGCGGCCGGCAAGGTCCATGGCCTCATGGCGGATCACGTCCCAGACGCCGCCTGGTGTGCCAGGGGAATGTCCGGCAATTGCCGTACCTGTCTGGGACATGGTCCTGTCTTCCTCGTCAGGCGGAAATATCAACAACGCCGCAATCGCCGGCCTCGGAGGCAAAGGCGAGCAGCTTGCCGGATTTACTCCAGCTCATCGAGGTGATCGCACCTTTGCCCGGGCGGCGCAACAGTGCCTCCTTGGCATCGCCGATACGCACCGCCAGGATCATGCCGTCGACGAAGCCGATCGCCAGGATGTCTTCCACCGGATGGAACTTGACTGAGGTCGCCATGATGTTGGCGCGGGTGCCAAGCTCCTGCGGCGCCTTGCCCATCGGCCCGTCCTTGCTCTGGAAGGGCCAGACGATCGCCGCCGGGGCGCCGGACGAGGCGAGCCACTTGCCCTTGGCGGACCAGGACAGCGACTTCACCTTGGCGGGATAACCGGTCATACGCATGTGTCGCGCTTCGCCACCGGGTTTGCTGTCCAGCTTCCACCCATGCAGGGCATTTTCCTGCATGGTGGTGACGACGAATTGGCCGTCCGGCGAGAAGGTGACGCCGGTGTGGGCGCCCTTCCATTCCAGATTGACCGGCTGCGCGCTCATGCCGACCCAATGCAAGGAGACGCCGTTATAGCGGGCGGCGGCAATGCGCAGGCCCTTGGGGGCGAAGGCGAGGCCTTCGACGGTGCGCTCCTCGGTGAATTCCTTGGTTGAGCCGTCGGCAAGCCGCACGAAGCTGCTTTTTCCGTAGGCATAGGCGACCGCGCCTTGTGGGCCGGCGGCAAGCTGGGTGATCCATTTGCGCGGGGCTTCGGCAAGCACGGTCACGCCGCCATCGGCTGCGATCCGCAGAACCTTGCCGTCCTCGCCGCCGGAAATCAGGCTGTCGCTATGGGGATCGCGGATGCAGGTGAGCATGCCCTGATGGGCTTCGCTCACCTTTTCTCCGCCTTCCAGCCGATGGATCGTGCCGGCGGCGCTGGCGAAGATGGGGGTATCCCCTAAAAATTCGACGGCCAGAACGTGGCCGTCGATATCAAGCGGAGCGACAGTCGGCATCAGGCGGCTGCCTCGCAGGCCTTGAAGCTCTTTTCCAGCTTCTCGCGGTCGAGCTCGCGGCCAATGAAGACCAGGCGGCTTTCATGCTTTTCGCCGTCTTTCCAGGCGCGCTGGTGGTCGCCTTCAATGATCATGTGCACGCCCTGAACGACATAACGCTCGGGGTCGCCCTTGAAGGCGATGATGCCCTTCAGGCGAAGGATCTTCGGGCCGTCGGTCTGGGTGACTTTCTGGATCCAAGGGAAGAAGCGGTCCGGGTTCATCTCGCCGCCGCGCAGCGACACCGACTGTACCGTCACGTCATGGATGGGCGAGGGGGCATGATGATGGCCATGATCGTGATCATGGTGATGATGATCGTGGTGGTCATGATCATGATGGTGGTGATCATGGTCGTGATGGTCATGACCGCAATCCGGGCCGCAGACATGATCGTCATGGCCGTGATCGAGGAAGTGCGGATCGTTTTCCAGCGCGCGCTCGAGGTTGAAGGCGCCCTGGTTCAATACGCGGGCGAGATCGACGCCGGAGCGGGTGGTCTTGTAGACGCGGGCGGCCGGGTTGATGGCGCGGACGATGTCCTCGATCTGCGCCAGCTCTTCCGAAGACACCAGATCGGACTTGTTGATGACGACGACATCCGCAAAGGCGATCTGGTCTTCGGCCTCGCGGCTGTCCTTCAGGCGCAGCGGCAGATGCTTGGCATCGACAAGCGCGACGACGGCATCGAGCTCGGTCTTGGCGCGGACGTCGTCGTCCATGAAGAAGGTCTGGGCGACGGGAACCGGATCGGCAAGGCCTGTCGTTTCGACGATGATGCCGTCAAAACGGCCCGGACGGCGCATCAGGCCCTCGACGACACGTATCAGGTCGCCGCGCACGGTGCAGCAGACGCAGCCATTGTTCATCTCGTAGATTTCTTCGTCCGACTCGACGATCAGATCGTTGTCGATGCCGATCTCGCCGAATTCATTGACGATGACGGCGTATTTCTTGCCGTGGTTTTCGGAGAGGATACGGTTCAGCAGCGTCGTCTTGCCGGCGCCGAGATAGCCGGTGAGAACGGTGACGGGAATGGGCTTTTGCGTGGCTGTTTCGGTCATGGGAGCCTCGAAATATGGGATTTCCCCCAAGGGGGCGGAAAATGATCGGGTTCCATATAAGGAGTTGAAGGCGGCAGTTCAAAGGCTTTTGTATGTTATAAGATCACATTAGGTTTGGGATGGCGGATTGGTTGGGGTTTACGTCAGCGTCTCCACATCAAACGCATCGGCATCCCGCAAAAGCTCCACCAGTCCCTTTACCGCATGTGCAATCAGCCGCTTGCCCTTCTGTGCCGTTGCGACGCCTGCGTTGCCGGCCACGCCGTCAGCGCTCAGATCTGACATTTTCCAGCCGAATGCGTGCGGCCCATAGGCCCGCAGATGCTTGAAGCGCCGTGTGTAGTCGGACTGCCGCGAAAGAAAATCAGCGGCCTTGCTCATGTCCACCTTTTCCGGATAGAGCGCCAGCATCACCGATGTCTCGATGTCGCCGCCGTGGATGTCGATGGCCTTGTCCTCCGGCGTGATCAGGCCATCCGGCACGCCGAAGCGCGTCCAGCTGGTCGCCACAGCCAGCATGTTGAAGCGGACGCGCGCCTCGGTCGCGACAATGGTCATCAGGGGTGAGTTGCCGCCATGGGCGTTCAGCATGACGAATTTTCGGATGCCGAGATGATGCATGGTCTCGGCAATGCCGAGCCAGCGGTCGACGGCCTCATGAAAGTTGAGCGTCTTCGTGCCGGCGACATCCATGTGTTCGATGGAATAGCCGATCGGCTCCACGGGTAGGAAAGTGACGGGCAAATCGGCCGGTAGGGCGGCCTTCAAATGGGAAACGATGCCTTCGGCGATCAGCGTATCCGTGTCGAACGGCAGATGGGGGCCGTGTTGCTCATGGGCGCCAAGTGGCAGTACGGCGATCCAGTTTGCCCTCTCCGCGGGCGCCAACGTCCTATCATTGTCATCGAAACGTGGCAAAGGCTGTGCCATCTGCGGGTGTGCCCCTTGTTTATGTCAATAACCTAGGCAATGTCATAACGTGATGATGCAGCGGCGGAAAGAGCAACGGAATCACAATGGGTAAGAAGCACAAGGACGGCAAGAAAAGTAAGTCAGGTAAAAAGAAGGATCACAGCGAGTATACACTCGCTGATCTGTCGCCGGCGTTGACGCAGGCGGCGCGGTCCATGCGAACGGTTCTGACGCGCAACCTGACGGCCAGTGGCCTCTATGCGGGCCAGGATGGCGTTATCCTCGCGCTTGCGGCCAGCGACGGTCTGCCGGCGGGAACGCTGGCGCAAAAGCTCGGCGTCAAGGCGCCGACCATGACCCGCACGATCGGCCGCATGGAAGCGCAGGGCTTCCTTGAGCGCCGGCCGGATGCCGAGGATGCGCGGTTGACCAAGGTCTATCTCACCGAGGCGGGCCGCAACAGCGTCAGCGAGATCGAAAGCTCGGCTGCTGCCTGCGACGAACTCGCCACGCGCGGCTTTTCGGAAAAGGACGTCCGTTCACTGGTGCGGTTGCTGAAGGCGATCGAGGACAACCTTCATATCGGCGACCACGACGAGGATGATGGGGAATTTTAAGAATTCCCGAGGATTCGAGTTGCGCGGGCCGATTAAAGCTTTTAATTAAAGTTTTTAAATTCCGGAATCGTAAAGCGACGGAATGGCATATTCGGCTGCGTTTCACGGGGAGGGGAGCGCATGGCGCAAAAGATAAAACTGTCTACCATTGCGGAAACGCTGGGTATTTCAACGGCAACTGTATCTCTTGCCTTACGCGATAGTCCGCTGGTGGCGGTCAATACGCGCGAGAAGATCAAGGATCAGGCTCGGGCGCTGGGTTATATCTACAACCGCCGCGCCGCCAGCCTCAGGACATCGCGATCCGGGATCATCGGCGTTGTCGTTCATGACATCATGAACCCGTTCTATGGCGAAATCCTCAAGGCGATCGAAAGCGAGCTCGATCGCAGCCGCCACACGTTCATCCTCTCCAACCACTACGATTCGGTCGAGAAGCAGCGGACCTTCATCGAAACCCTGCTGCAGCTTGGCGGCGACGGCGTCATCATGTCGCCGGCGATCGGCACGCCGGCGGAGGATTTCGACCTGGCGGAGGAAAACGGCATGCCGGCTATCCTCGTTGCCCGCTCGATGGAGGGGCTGGATCTGCCGACCTATCGCGGTGACGACAGCTACGGCATTTCGCTTGCCACCAATCACCTGATCAGCCTCGGCCACCGCACCATCGCGATGATCGGCGGCACAGACCAGACCTCAACCGGCCGCGATCGTTACCAGGGTTATGTCAACGCACTGCGCAAGGCAGGGATCGAGGTTGATCCGGACCTGCGCATCCCCGGCGCCCGCTCCAAGCAGGGCGGCTTCGAGGCGGCGGTGCATTTCCTGTCGCTGCCGCAGAAGCCGACGGCCGCTGTCTGCTGGAACGATCTCGTCGCCATCGGCCTGATGAACGGCATTTCCCGCGCCGGCCTTGTGCCGGGTAAGGATATTTCGGTCACCGGCTATGACGATCTGGAGGAGGCGGCGATCGCGACGCCGGCGCTGACGACGGTGTGGAACGGCCAGGCGGAAGTTGGAAGGCTTGCGGCACGCGCGCTTTTGGATAGGCTGGCGGGCAGCCATGAGCCGGATGGTATCCATCTTATCAAGCCGGAAATGCGTATTCGCCAGTCGACATCTCCCTATCAGGCCCGCCAATAGCGCCGCACGACGTATTCAAGAGGAAAGATCCATGCCCGATAACCGCACCACCATCCTCGTTCCGGGGAAGATACATCCGCGCGTCCTCGAAAGGCTTGGCGGGCATTTCGATGTCATCGCCGCCGACCGCGGTGAGAGCCCCCAGGTCGATGCCGGGACCGCTGCGCGAGTGCGCGGTGTTGCTGTAGCCGGTGGTTTCAACGCGGCCTGGATCGACGCCTTTCCGAACATCGAGGTCATCGCGAATTTCGGCGTCGGCTATGACGGTATCGACGTCAATCACGCGGCAGCGAAGGGTGTCGTCGTCACCAATACGCCCGACGTGCTGAACGACGAAGTGGCCGATACGGCGATCGCGCTGCTTTTGAACACGCTGCGCCTGTTTCCGCAGGCGGAAACCTGGCTGCGGGAGGGCCGCTGGGCGAACGAGGGGCCTTTCCCGCTTTCACCTTTCTCGTTGAAGGGGCGGCGCGTCGGTATTTATGGCCTTGGTCGCATCGGCCAGGAGATCGCCAAGCGTCTGGAGCCGTTCAAGGTGAAGATCGGCTACCACACCCGCACGCCGCGCACGGAACTGGCCTATGACTATTATCCGTCGCTGAAGGCGATGGCGGAGGACGTGGATACGCTGATCAGCATCGTGCCGAAGACGCCGGAGACGCATAAGGTCATTGATGCCGAGATCCTGTCGGCGCTCGGGCCGCAGGGCGTGTTCATCAATGTCGGGCGCGGCTGGTCGGTGGATGACGACGCGCTGATCACCGCCCTTGGAAACGGCACGCTCGGGGCCGCCGGCCTCGATGTCTTCTACGACGAGCCGAACGTTCCGGCGGGTTATCTCTCCCTGCCGAACGTTTCGCTGCTGCCGCATGTGGCGTCCGCCTCGGTGCCGACGCGCAACGCGATGGCCGATCTCGTTGCGGACAACATCATCGAGTGGTTCGGCAAGGGTGCGGCGCTGACGCCGGTGCCGGAAACCCCGGTCAAGCCAAAGGGCTGATCAGAGTGCCGATTGGCGGCGGGGAATGGCTATAGGCTGTTCCTTGGCCGCCGCATAGTCGCGCACGGCATCGCCGAAGGCGACAAACAGCTTGCGCGACGGCGAATCCGTTTCCGCCCAATATTCCGGATGCCACTGCACGCCAACGGCGAAGGCCTTGGCGTCGATGACGGAAACGGCCTCGATCGTGCCGTCCTCGGCGATGGCTTCCACCTGCAGCCGTGGCGCCGTATCGGCGATTGCTTGCCTGTGCAGCGAGTTGACACGCACCTCGCCGGGGCCGACGACGGCGGCGATGCAGGAGCCTTCCTTGACGAAAACGCTCTGGCGGATCGAATACATGGTGTCGCGGTCGACATTCTGCGGCTTGCGATGATCCCAGATACCCGGCTGCTCCTGGATTTCGCTGGCGAGCGTACCGCCGAGCGCGACGTTCAGCTCCTGGATGCCGCGGCAGATGGCGAGCATCGGAATGGCGCGCTCGATGGCGCGGCGGATGAGGGGCAGCGATGTGGCGTCGCGGGCGGGGTCGAAGGGGCCGTCGCTCTCGTGGGCCTGCTTGCCATAGAGCGAAGGATGAACGTTGGTGGCGGAGCCGGATACCAGCAGCCCGTCGACGCGGTCGAGAATGGCGTCGATATCGTTACCGTCTTCCATCGCCGGGACGATCAGTGCCATCACGTCGGCGGCCTTGACGGCGGCGCGGATATATTGCTGCTGCACCGCATGCCAGGCCGCGCCGTCGAATTCGCGGATATCGGCGGGAATGGCGATGATCGGTCTGGACATGCGAGGCTCCGGAAACATGCAAAACTGCCGGGCCTGGTCGAGACCCCGAATGAATATGGTGTCGATGCCGCGATCGGCCAACTTGTCGGCAAATCTACGCGAAGAGCAGGCGTTCGGCAACGCGGGACGGCTGCGGCTGCGCTTTGTTTCCCTTTGTCATGATGATGTACAGGAATCGCCATAATGCAGTGCAAAAGCAAACTTGAAAGACAATACGCGGCATGGTTAAGCTCAAATGCTTGCGCCATGATCGGGAGAATCTCTTTCCCGCAATGCCATCCGTGTGAGAGGTTTTAATGGATCGCCGTTCGTTCATCAGACGGGCTGGAGCAGTCGGTGCGGGCGCAGCCGCCTCAGCGTTTGCCAGTCCTGCCGTTGCCCAGGAATATCCCAAGATTACCTGGCGGATGACGTCGTCCTTTCCGAAGAGCCTGGATACGATCTATGGCGGCGCGGAGGATATCGCGCAGCATGTTTCAGACGCGACCAACGGCAATTTCGTCATCCAGACCTATGAGGCCGGAGCGATCGTTCCCGGTGCGCAGGCGGCCGACGCCGTGAGCGCCGGCACCGTCGAGGCGGCGCATACCTGCTCCTACTATTTCTGGAACAAGGACCCGACCTACGCCATCGGCACGGCGCTGCCCTTCGGCCTCAATGCCCGGCTTACCAATGCCTGGTTCTACCAGGGCGACGGCAACAAGCTGATGAACGAATTTTATGCCACACAGGGCATCCTTGGCCTGCCCGCCGGCAATACCGGCGTGCAGATGGGCGGCTGGTTCCGTAAGGAAATCAATACGCTGGACGATCTCAAGGGACTGAAAATGCGTATCGCCGGCCTTGCCGGCAAGGTGATCGAGAAGATCGGTGTCGTGCCGCAGCAGGATGTCCCCGTCAGCGACATCTACGACGCGCTCGACAAGGGCACGCTCGATGCCGCTGAGTGGGTCGGCCCCTATGACGACCTGAAACTCGGCTTCCAGAAGATCGCCAAATATTACTACTATCCCGGCTGGTGGGAAGGCGGCGCAGTCGTGCATGCCTTCTTCAATCTGGAAAAATGGAATGGGCTGCCGAAGAACTACCAGGCCATCCTTGCGGATGCCTGCGCCTTCGCCAACACCAACATGCTGGCCAAATATGACGTGAAAAATCCGCAGGCCCTGAAGGATATCGTCCAGCAGGGCGTGACGTTGCGCCCCTTCAGCCAGGAAATTCTCGAAGCCTGCTTCCAGGCGGCCACCGGCATTTATGCCGATCTTTCGAAATCGAATGATTATTTCAAACGGATCTATGAAGATCAGGTTGCTTACAAGAAAGATGCCTATCTCTGGATGCAGCTTTCCGAGTACACTTTCGATACTTTCATGATGATTCAGCAGCGGGCAGGCAAGATTTGACCGACGATGCTTTGCTGATTGTTGTTTTCTATTTTAGCATTTCATGACGAAGAAACTATAACAAAAGTAGAGCATAGTTTCATCTATTGCCCGAATGCGGTGCAAAATATCACTAAAAATCGATGTAAATTATCGCATGGATTGGAAAATCCATCCGAATATGCGTGATCTGGGCAATCAAATTTTAAAACGTTTCAACTAGAGTTCGCGCCGCATCAGGGGAGCTCTGAATGAAGCCTCAAAACCCGAACATCGTACCGACGGATGTCTATCTGTCGTTCGTCAGTTCGCTTTTCGGAAACCGTAGCACATTGCTTACGGGGGTATTCGTTCATATCCTCACCTATGTCATTGTCTTCCTGAGCACGGGCGCCGGCATCTATCTTGGTTTCTGCCTTGTCTTGGCCATCGTCTTCGCTTCCCGCATCCATTCGTTCCGGCAATTCGACGCGCTGGATAAGAGCACCCTTTCGCATGCGGATATCGCGCGCTGGGAAACGCGTTATGTGTTCGGCGCGACGGCATCGGCACTGATCCTCGGTGTCGGCAGCGGTTATGCCATCCTGATCGTCCACAATCCGCTGGCGGAATTTATCTGCGTCGCGGTGACCATGGGGTCGATGGTATCGATCCTTGGCCGCAACTATGGTTCCCAGAAGGCGATCGACCTGCAGACCATGGCGTGCTGCCTGCCGATCATCGTCGCCTGCCTGATGTCGGGACAGCCTTATATGGCAATCGTTTCCATCATGCTGGTGCCCTTCGGGCTGACGACGCGTTCGATGGCGAGCAACCTTCGTGAGTTTCTCTACAAGAATGTCATCGCGTCGCGCGAGATATCGCTGATCGCTGATCGGTTCGACACGGCGCTCAACAACATGACGCATGGCCTGTTCATGCTGGATGCCGACAACCGTATCCTGGTGGTCAATCGAAAGGCTTGCGAACTTCTCAATCTGACGAATCCGCAGCAGCTCAGGGATTGCGATTTCGACGTGGTGTTGCGCTATGGCGTACGCCATGCCTCCATCGATGGTTCTCTTCCGGGCCTGATCCAACAGCAGATCGAGCAGCTTGTCGACGGCTCGCTGTCGCGCACGCTGATTGAGCTTGGCGAGGACCTGTTTCTGGAGTTTTCGGCGAGCCGTCGCGCCGACGGTATCGTCATCCTGATTTTCGAGGACGTCACGGCGCGTATCCGGGCCGAGCGCAAGATCCTGCATATGGTGCGCTTCGATTCGCTGACCGGCCTGCCGAACCGCGAATACTTCGCCGAATTGACGAAGGAGAAGCTGGCCGCGCATGTTGGCGACGGCCGGATCGGCTTTCTGGTTCTCGATGTCGATGATTTCAAGCACGTCAACGATTTCAAGGGGCATGTGACCGGCGATCGGCTGCTGGTCGCCATCGCCACGCGGTTGAGGGACACGGCGGGTGATAGGGCGCTTTGCGCGCGCCTAGTCGGGGACCAGTTCGTGCTGTTCTTCCCGAACGATGATGGCGTCTGGGATCTGGATGGCCGCATAGCCGCGCTGCATGCGGCGATGGCAGGCACCTACGAGGTGGATGATCATAGCCTTCGTATCTCCTTCAGCGGCGGCTATGTGACCATGTCGAGTTGCGAGTTCCGTCCGGAAGAATGGCTGATCAAGGCCGATCTGGCACTCTTCGACACCAAGTTGCGGACGAAGGGCGGCTGCTCCGCTTTCGAAGAGGAGATGGACGCCCGCTACATCGAGCGGCAAAAGCTGAAGACCGATCTGCGCGAGGCAATCGAAGCCGGCAAGCTGCATGCGGTCTATCAGCCGATGTTCACGCCGGACGGCCGCCGCATCGATTGCTGCGAAGCGCTGGCGCGTTGGGTTCATCCGGAAAAAGGGCCGATCCCGCCCAACATCTTCGTTGCGATCGCCGAGGAGATGGGGATCGTTTCCGGCATAACCCGCTTCATGCTCAACCGGGCCTGTCGGGATTGTGCCGGCTGGCCGCGGCCTCTTTCGGTCTCGGTCAATCTCTCGGCGCAGGATCTGCGCGGCAATGACATTGTCGCTGTCGTCATGGAAGCGCTGGAGGCATCGGGACTGGAGCCGTCACGTCTGCACCTGGAGGTGACCGAAAGCTGCCTGATGGATGAGATTGCCACCGTTCGCTCCATTCTCGCCGATCTCAGGGCAAAGGGCATCACCATTGCGATCGATGATTTCGGGACCGGGTTTTCCAGTCTCAGCTATCTCGATTCATTGCCGGTGGATATCGTCAAGATCGATCGCTCCTTTGTGCACGAAATCACCGGCGACAGCCGCCGTTTCAAGCTCCTGTGCGGCATTGCCGATCTTTCCAGGGCTCTGGGTCTGAAAGTCGTCGTCGAAGGCGTCGAGACACCGGAGCAATTGGCACTCATCAATGAGCGCGGCCTGGCCGATGTGATCCAGGGCTATGTGTTTTCGATGCCGTTGTCGCCGGCGCGGATTGGCGAGCTGATAGACAGTCTCGATCGCAATCGGCCGGCCCTGCGCCAGGATATCCCGGCCTGAGGCGGCCGAGAGCGCTTCGACCGGTTTTTGCTCGCCCCGAAAGTTGTCGCACGAGGAGATTGAACCTCTGCGACGTTCTCGTGCATTGCATTTTTTCTCGCTTTGTGTAACGCCTCGGTAGAGGAAATCTGGCTGCGGTGACCCTGTTGGGAGATGCCGTCGCTTTAGAGGGCGAACTCCAGCCGGCAGCTGTTGCAAGGCCTGTCGGGGAGCGGATTGAGGGGAGATTTTTGCATGGCCGAACATCATACCGGACCGATCGAAACCGGTGCTCCGATGGATTACAAGGAGCACGAGAAAACCTATAACGGGTTCCTTTTGGTCGCCAGGGTTGGATCGGCGATCATCGCCGCGCTGTTGATCGCGATGACAGCGGGTTTCTTCGGTCACGCCGGCCTGTTCGGCGGGTTTCTCATTTTCGTGGTTCTTTCAATCGTTGGCGTCTTTCTCGCGCGCTGAACGACGCCGGGCCGTGCGGCCCGCGCCTTCCCTGAAATCTTGGCCTGATTTTGCAGGCTGTTGCGCTGCTGTCTCCAGCAGGGCTGTCGTTTGATGCGAGGTGGTGTCGTTGGGCAATCTGGTTCTTGTCGCCAAGGAGACCGTGGGGGATGAGACGCGCGTCGCGGCGTCCGTCGAAACGGTGAAGAAGATGAAAAGCCTCGGCTTCGATGTCGTGGTGGAAGCCGGTGCCGGCGCCCTGTCGCGCATTCCGGATAGCGAATACGAGGCTATCGGCGCGCGCATCGGCGCCGTCAAGGATGCCAAGCGGGCCGACGTCATCCTCAAGGTCAGGCGGCCGACACCCAAGGAGATTACCGGCTACAAGCGCGGCGCGATCGTCATCGCCATTATGGATCCCTATGGCAACGAGGCCGCTCTGGTCGAGATGGCGAGAGCAGGGCTGACGAGCTTCGCCATGGAGCTGATGCCGCGCATTACCCGCGCGCAGTCGATGGACGTTCTGTCGTCGCAAGCCAATCTTGCCGGCTATCAGGCCGTCATCGAGGCGGCCGCGGTCTATGACAGGGCGCTGCCGATGATGATGACGGCGGCGGGCACGGTGCCGGCGGCCAAGGTCTTCGTCATGGGCGCCGGTGTTGCCGGCCTGCAGGCGATCGCGACGGCACGGCGCCTTGGCGCGCAGGTGTCGGCCACGGACGTCCGGCCGGCCGCGAAAGAACAGGTCGCTTCGTTGGGCGCGAAATTCATCGCCGTCGAGGACGAGGAGTTCAAGGCGGCGGAAACCGCCGGCGGATATGCCAAGGAGATGTCGGAAGCCTATCAGGCCAAGCAGGCGGCCCTCGTTGCCGAGCATATCTCCAAGCAGGATATCGTCATCACGACGGCCCTGATTCCCGGTCGCCCGGCGCCGCGGCTCGTCAGCCGTGAGATGCTGAAGACGATGCGTCCCGGCGCGGTTGCCGTCGATCTTGCGGTCGAGCGCGGCGGCAACATCGAGGGCGCCGAATTCGGTGAAGTGGCCGATGTCGAAGGCGTCAAGGTGGTTGGCTATGCCAACATGGCCGGTCGCGTTGCGGCAAGCGCGTCCGCTCTCTACGCCAAGAACCTCGTCACCTTCCTGGAGACGATGGTGGACAAGGATACGAAGAGCCTCGGCCTCAACCGCGCCGATGAATTGATCAAGGCGACGATGCTGACCGATGGCGGCGAGGTCGTGCATCCGAATTTCGTCGATCCCGATCAGCCGACCGTCAACAAGGGAGATGTCTAAATGGCCAGCCAAGCAATGGATCAGGCGCTCCAGCAACTGAACGACGCCGTCACCGCCGTCAGGACCGCCGCTGCGCAGGCTCCGGAGACCGTTAGCGCCGTATCCGGCGGGGCGATCGACCCCTTCGTCTTCCAGCTGGCGATCTTCGTGCTGGCGATCTTCGTCGGTTACTATGTTGTCTGGTCGGTGACGCCGGCCCTGCATACGCCGCTGATGGCAGTGACGAATGCCATTTCCTCGGTCATCGTCGTCGGCGCGCTGCTCGCGGTCGGCATTTCCGCGAGCGGGCTTGCGACGGGCTTCGGTTTCGTGGCGCTGGTACTCGTTTCGGTCAATATCGTCGGCGGTTTCCTTGTCACCCAGCGCATGCTGGCGATGTACAAGAAGAAAGACAAGTGAGGGCGGCATGCTGAGCAATATCGCGGCCTTCCTCTATCTTGTTTCCGGCGTGCTGTTCATCTTGGCGCTGCGCGGCCTGTCGCATCCGGCCACCAGTCGCCGCGGCAATCTCTACGGCATGGTCGGCATGGGCATCGCCATCGCCACGACGCTGGTGCTAGCGACGCCGTCCTTCGGCGGCCTGGTGCTGATCGTCCTCGGTCTCGCGATCGGCGGTGGGGCAGGGGCCTATATTGCCCGTGTCATCCCGATGACCTCGATGCCACAGCTCGTGGCCGGTTTCCATTCTCTGGTCGGTCTGGCGGCTGTGCTGGTTGCGGCTTCGGCGCTCTATACGCCGTCCTCCTTCGGCATCGGCAATATCGGTTTGATCCATACCGAGGCACGCATCGAAATGGCGATTGGCGTTGCCATCGGCGCGCTGACTTTCACCGGCTCGATCATCGCCTTCCTGAAGCTCGACGGGCGCATGTCCGGCAAGCCGATCCTGCTGCCCTATCGTCATCTCATCAATGCCGGCCTGCTGGCGCTGATCCTGTTCTTCATGATGGGCCTGGCGATCAGCGAAAGCCATTTCGATTTCTGGGCAATCGTCGTCCTGGCGCTGGTGCTTGGCGTGTTGCTGATCGTGCCGATCGGCGGCGCCGACATGCCGGTCGTCGTGTCGATGCTGAATTCCTATTCCGGCTGGGCGGCGGCGGGCATCGGCTTTACGCTCGGCAATCTGGCGCTGATCATCACCGGCGCGCTGGTCGGCTCCTCGGGCGCGATCCTGTCCTATATCATGTGCAAGGGCATGAATCGCTCCTTCGTCTCCGTCATTCTCGGCGGTTTTGGCGGCGAGGCGTCCGCCGGCGGCACCGACAACAGCGACAAGACGGTGAAGCTCGGATCCGCCGAGGATGCGGCCTATCTGATGGCGAATGCCTCGAAGGTCATCATCGTGCCGGGCTACGGCATGGCGGTGGCGCAGGCCCAGCATGCGCTGCGTGAAATGGCCGACCGCCTGAAGGCGCATGGTGTCGACGTGAAATATGCCATTCATCCGGTCGCCGGCCGCATGCCCGGCCATATGAACGTGCTGCTCGCCGAGGCCAATGTTCCCTATGACGAGGTGTTCGAGCTCGAGGACATCAATTCGGAACTCGCCCAGGCCGATGTCGCCTATGTCATCGGTGCCAACGACGTCACCAATCCGGCAGCGCGCGACGACAAGACCTCGCCGATCTACGGCATGCCGATCCTCGACGTCGACAAGGCCAAGACCTGCCTCTTCGTCAAGCGCTCCCTCGGCTCCGGCTATGCCGGCATCGACAATACGCTGTTCTACAAGGACGGCACGATGATGCTGCTCGGCGACGCCAAGAAGGTGACGGAGGAGATCGTCAAGGCGATGAATGAGTAGAAAGCGCCAGCCTTCTCCAATCTAGGGGAGAGGGCAGATGTGCTGGCTTTGACGGGTATTTCCGGAGTCCACGTCGTAGGCCGAGCCTCATGTCCGTTCGCGCTCCATGGTGCTACGTAGGGCATTCAGCACCCAGACGAGGCCTTCTGGCCGGAAGTCGATCTCGACGTTGCCGCCAAAGGCTGACGCTGCGTGAGCCTTAGTGACGGTGGTGCCGAAGCCCGTGAGGGTTGGCTTCTTGACGCGCGGGCCGCCGCTTTCCGTCCAGGTGAACTGGATCATCGGACCGATATCGCCCTCGACATTCGTCCACTCGATAGCGATCTTGCCTTCGGGCGCGGAAAGCGCGCCGTATTTCACCGAATTCGTCGCCAGTTCATGCAGGACCAGTCCGAGATTCTGCACGGCTTCCGGCTTCAGGACAAAATCCTGACCGTTGATGTCGAGCTGCTGTGGCGCCTGCAGGAAGGTGGCGAGATGAATGTCGATCACGCGCCGCAGCGATACGCCCGACCATTGTTCGCTGGTCAGCACCTCGATCGAGCGCGCAAGTCCCTCCAGCCGGTCGGCGACGGCGCGTTGAAAGGTGTCGACGCTGTCGGTCTGCCGGGCGAGCTGGCGGGTCATTGCCTGAGCAAGTGCCAAAAGGTTCTTGGTGCGGTGGACGAGCTCGTGCATGACGAAATGCAGCCGATCCTCCGTCTCGCTGCGATCGAAGGAGGCGTTGGACAGCGCGACGGCGACCTGATTGGCCTCGATAACGCTGGTTTCGACCGGCGAAACGATCTCACCGCGGCCCATGCGTTCGGCCATGTTGGCGATGCTGCGTATGGTGGTGCGGACCTGGCGGGCCAAGGCATAGACGGCAATCAGCGCGACCAGGAGCAGGGTGACGCCGCCGTAGATCAGGAAGCGCCAGGTGCTCATCAGCGACGCCTGCGCGGAAGCGACGGGTCCCCACACGACTGCTTTCCAGGACCAGCCGGGGATTTGCGCATAGCCGAGCAGAGAGTGCGGCAGGATCCTTTCATCCTGATAGACGCCGCTCGAGGCGATCAGTTTCGGCAGGATGTCCTTGTTGAAGGGATCGCCGGGGGAGAGATTGGCAGGCCCGCTGGCGGCGACGATATGGCCGGAACTGTCGATGACGGCGGCCGACCAGCCGGGGGCAAGGGCATCCGTCGTGACGAGTTTGGCGAGATCATCGGCATCCTGGGTCATGGCCAAGGCGGCGCCGGCCGGCGAATGATCGAGCGGCAGGGTGACATTGTAGACCCAGCGGTGGATGTTGGATCCGACGAAAACGTCGGACGCCTCGATGCGTCCCGAATTGAGTGCCGATTGCAGGGCGGCCATATTGCCGGTCTTGCCCAGCGGCCTGCTGAGCGGCCATCGCGTATTCAATCGCATCTGGCCGTCCTTTTCGAAGAGCAGGACGAACAGCGAATCGGTGCGCAGCACCGTCTCCGTCCGGTAGAAAAAGGTGGTGATATCGTTGTGTTCCAACTCCGGCGAGGAAGATAGCAGCCGCAGGGTCGTCGCCATATCCTGCAATTGCCGGTCGATGGTACGTCCCAGCGCCTGTGCGTCCTGAACCGCGTCGCGCTTCAAGACGTCGCGCTCGTTATTTTCGAGCTGGAACAGCAGGAGTGCCACGAAGGCAAGGATCGGCAAGGCAATCGCCAGCGCTATGGCGATCAGATAAGCTCCAATCGAAGCTCTTGGGAAATGCAGCTTTTTCATAACGCGATCAACCGATCGGACCACCATAGGGTTCGAGCGTATTTGCGAAGGTGGAAATAGCGGTTTCAGTCATCATGCCGAGCGCCCCCAATGCTTTTGTCCGAGCAGCATGTTCTCGAAAGCGTCATGTTATGACCCGGTAAATTTTGTTGCAACATACGAAAAGTCACCGTCGCTAAATCGTAAGTGACGCCGGACGCTTCGGATGCAAGTGGCATGGATTGGACGTCGATCATCCACAACTCATTCCCCCGCATTCGCAAATCGCGGCAGGCGGAATGGAGCGAGCTGCGCGTCCGGATGTCCGCCGACAATCTCCTCCGCCGCTAGCAGTCCGACGATCGGCGCCAGCGTCACGCCGGAATGCAGGACGGCGAGATAGAGGCCCGGCGCCCCGTCGACGCCGCCGATGATCGGAAAGCCGTCCTTCGGGTTCGGGCGATAGCCGATCGTATAAAAATCGAGTTCGAGCTTGTTGCCGCCACGCAGCATGGCTCTGACCTTGGCAAGAATCTCCTCGGCGGCCTTGCGCGGATCGTTGCCGGGATCGCCGCCGCCGAAATCGCTGCCGGCGATGATCCGGCCTTCCTGCGTCTGGCGCATATGCAGTTCCGGCGCCATGACGAGGCCATTCAGCAGCCGAGGGTGAGGGTGCGAATGCGCGATCAGGCCCGGCGGCGTTTCGAGCGGCACATCGATGCCGATGGCGGCGGCGAGCGGAAGGATACCGGCGCCGGCGGCAAGAACGACATGGTCGGCAAGCAGCGTGCCGTTCGTCGTTTCGACGCCGGTGATTCTGCCGTTCTCCTGCAAAAGCTGGGTGACCTCTGTGTCGTATGACAGCGTTGCGCCTTGGCGGGCGGCGGCGTCCAGCAGAAGATTAGCGGCGGCGACAGGTTCGACGGCGCCTTCTTCGGCGACATGCACGGCAAAGGCGGGCGGATCGACAAGGTTGGGTTCGATGGCGGCGCTCGTCGCGCGGCTGACCGGCTGTATGTCATAACCCCAGCCGTGATGCTGCGCGAGATAGGCTTCCAGCTCGGCCTCCGGCATGTCCCAGCAGAGCCCGCCGCACCAGGAGAGCGGCAGGCCGGGAACCTCGGTCGCCAGCCGCGACCATTCGGCCATCGAGCGGCGCCGGAAACGGTAGTAGAATTCGGGGTTGCCCCAGCTCGCATTGATCCAGGCAAAGGAATTCGGTGTCGCCTCGCCGCCAGCCTTTTTGGCGATCACGGTGACATCAGCGCCCTTGCGCTGGAGATGCCAGGCGATGGATGCACCGATGATGCCGGCGCCGACCACGATGATTTTCTGCGAAGAGGGCATGTCGTGTGTCTCGTTCGGTTGGGGGACGGCGCGAGACTATGCGCTCAACAGCGCAAAGAAAAGCCGCCGGGCGGATGATCGCCGGGCGGCCCACTGTTTCGATGATATGCAGTGATCCTATGCGCCCGCGCCGACACGCGCCAGGCCATCCCTGGCCGGCTGGTAGGTCGGGTCGAGGTTGACGGCATGCTGATAGGAACGGCGGGCCTTGGCCTTGTCCCCGCGCTGCTCGTAGACGAATGCTTGGTTGGCCCAGGATTCGGCGACCTTGTTGTCGAGGTCGATCGCGTGGTTGAAATCGGCGAAGGCGTTGTCTTCGTCTTTTTGCGCGAGATAGGAAATACCGCGGCTGTTATAAGGCTCGGGCGAATTTGGCGATAGCGAGATCGCCTTCGAGAAGTCGTCGATGGCCTTGTCCTGCTGATTGCGCTTCTGGAAGATCACGCCGCGGCCATTATAGGCGCGGCCGTCGGTCGTGCCGAGGCTGATTGCTTTGGAATAATCGTTGAAGGCATCATTGTCGCGGCCGGACTGGCGATAAAGATTGCCGCGGCCAATATAGGCGACATCGTAATTGCCATTGATCTGCAGCGCGGCATTATAGTCCGCGACTGCTTCCGGCAGTTTGCCCATGTTGCGATAGATGAGCGCGCGGTTGGCATAGGCCTGATAGAACTTCGGATTGATCTGGATCGCCTGATTGAAGTCCGCAAGGGCGCGGTTAAAGTCGCCGCCGCGGCCATAGGCGGTGCCGCGAACGTTATAGCCTTCAGGATCCTGCGGATTGGCGCTGATGACCGATGTCAGCGAGGCAATGTTTTCCGAGGAGCCTTGCGCCTTGTCGATACGGATCACCGTATCGGTAGAGGCTGTCTGGCAGCCGGAAAGGCCGATCGCAGCGAGAAGCGCCAAAGCTGGCAGGGCAGCAGCGCGCTTCGAAACAAAGGATGTGAGGTTCGAAGTGCGGAACTGGTCGGACGTCGTGATTGCCATTATCGGGTTCGCTTTCCCCATGCGTCATATCAGGCTGTTCTGATCTAATCCGATTTGCACGGAGAATAAATCAAAAAGGCGGCGGCGAACGATTCGCCCCCGCCTAACATGCATCTGAAAACGTCGAAAAAACGACGATTACCGTGCAACCAGACCTTCGCGCTGTGCGCGCTTGCGGGCCAGCTTGCGAACGCGACGAACGGCTTCAGCCTTTTCGCGAGCACGCTTCTGCGACGGCTTTTCGTAGTAGTCGCGCATCTTCATTTCGCGGAAAATACCTTCGCGCTGCATCTTCTTCTTGAGAGCGCGGAGAGCCTGGTCGACATTGTTATCGCGGACAAGTACCTGCACGAGAATCACGTTCCTTTAGTTTGGTTGATGCCAGCGGCGACGGCAGCGCCAGGAGGCAAAAAAATAACGTTCGCGCGGCCGCAGCCTTGCGATTGGTTAGGCGAGATATCAGATCGCTTTGTCAAAGTCTAGCCGGATCGTGCATTAGCAGGGGAAAAAGCAATTTGCCCCGGGCGAGACTGGCTCGCTATACCTCAATCGCGTTGCTGCGGCTATCGAATAAGGATCGCCTCGCCATATTTTGCGAGACTGACATGCCTGTGCGAAGATCTTGCTTCACATTGTTACCAGCTGCTGTCGCGGCTATCCGATCCCGGCAGTACCGGTGTGCGTCAAAGGAGAATCGCGGCATGATATTCACGAACGTCCGTCCCACCGGAAGACTGTTTGCGACGCTGGCGCTCACCTGTGCCGTTCTGGCCGCGACGCTTGCGCCAGTCGTCGCCGGCGAAGTTCGTTTCGGCAAGAATGTCCGGGTCGGCGGTCACGATTTTTCGAACCAGAGGTTCGATAGCAAGCATCGGGCAAGAATCTATCTTTACGACCGCAAGCCACGGAAAGAGGGCTGTGTCTGGCGCAAAGACGGCCATGGCGGTCGGGTGAAGATCTGCCATTTACAGCGTAAGTAGGGGGCGAGGAAGAGTATGCGCGATCAGGATATGCCGGACAGTGTCCGTTATTTCGAGCGGCTTGTGTATGCTGCGATGATAATATTCTTCTGCGAATACTTCCTTCATTGGAATAGAACAATCAAGCATCTTACCGATGAGCCGGTGCAATTCGTTATAACTCAGTCCATCTTCTTCTGTATCCAGTTCCTCTGGATATGGTTGGTTGTGTATCGACGATTGAATTGGGCGCGATGGACGACGCTTTTGATACAGTTCATCATGGTATTGATTGTTGGTATCAACGTTGATGCCCGCGTCCATTCAGTGAATTGGTACGTGCTGGTCTTCTCGTTGCGGGTGCTGACGTATCTCCTCGCCACATGTTTTCTTTTTACGCGTGACGCAACATTGTGGTTTGTTCCTCAGCGGACGTGATTTCGATCGAGTCAATCCGCGCTATCGGCTGCGGTCGGCCCGTGTCATTTGACTATTCTTTTTAATCGTGTCGAAAGCCGGTGCTGAATGCGTCGCAAAAGAGCCGTTGTGTCGGTTTTCGATTTGCGATTTGTATGGCCGATCAAAAGAGCTTGTTGCCTGAAGGAGTTGAGGGCGAATGCGTAAATACTCGGTTTTTGCCGTGGCACGGGAAGCGATGCGGGCTCACAAGGGCTGGGAGGCCCAATGGACCTCGCCGGAGCCGCGCAAGGAGTATGACGTCATCATCATCGGCGGTGGCGGCCATGGTCTGGGGGCTGCCTACTACCTCGCCAAGGAGCATGGCATCACCAATGTCGCGGTGATCGAAAAGGGCTGGCTCGGCGGCGGCAATACCGGCCGTAACACCACCATCATCCGCTCGAACTATCTCTATGAAGAGAGCATGCACATCTACGAGCATTCGATGAAGCTCTGGGAGGGGCTGTCGCAGGATCTCAATTATAACGTCATGTATTCGCCGCGCGGCGTGATGATGCTGTCGCATAATGTGCATGACCAGCAGTCCTTCAAGCGGCATATCCATGCCAACCGTCTCTATGGCATCGACAATGAATGGCTGACGCCGGAGCAGGCCAAGGCTTTTTGTCCGCCGCTCGATATTTCCGGCAGCGCGCGCTACCCGATCAATGGCGCGGCTCTCCAGCGTCGCGGCGGCACGGCGCGGCACGATGCTGTCGCCTGGGGCTTTGCCCGCGCGGCGTCTGATCGCGGCGTGCACATCATCCAGAATTGCGAAGTCACCGGCATCCAGCGCGGACCGGATGGGCGCGTCACCGGCGTCGACACGAATCGCGGCTTCATCGGTGCCAAGAAGATCGGCGTTTCGGCGGCGGGCCACACGACGGTCGTCATGCAGATGGCCGGCGTGCGCGTTCCGCTGCAATCGAGCCCGTTGCAGGCGCTCGTCTCAGAACCGCTGAAGCCGATCTTCCCTTGCGTCGTCATGTCGAACACGGTGCACGCCTATATTTCGCAGTCCGACAAGGGCGAGCTCGTCATCGGCGCCGGCACGGATCAGTACAATTCCTACAGCCAGACCGGCGGCCTGCAGATCATCACCCATACGCTGGATGCGATCTGCGAGCTGTTCCCGATGTTCCGGCGCGTCAAGATGATGCGCTCCTGGGGCGGCATCGTCGACAACACGCCGGACCGTTCGGCCATCCAGTCGAAGACGCCGGTACCGGGCCTCTATGTGAACTGTGGTTGGGGTACGGGCGGCTTCAAGGCGACGCCGGGTTCGGCCAACCTGTTTGCGCACCTGATCGCCCGCGACGAACCGCACAAGTTCAATGCCGGGCTCAATCTGGATCGCTTCCGCACCGGCCGCTTGATCGACGAAGCGGCGGCTGCCGCCGTGGCGCACTGATGCTGGCGGTCGCGCACGGGATAGCTGTTATGGCCGGAGCTTCGATTCCGTTCGGGGCCATGGCTGCGACCGAGGTGAGCGACCTTTTTCCGGACGTGAAGGACGTGCGTACGCAGGAGATTCACAAGGCGAAGACGGAAGCGGATTGGCCGTTCATGGCTGAGAGCGGCATCCTCGCCTGTGTCAAGGTGTTGAGCCAGCCGGCGGTTTATTTCGTGCCGGAGAAGACGCCGCCTGCGACCAGGGCCTTTGCGCTCGACACCGATCTAGTCGGCATGAGCATGATCAATCTGGGGATGACGGACGTGCTGAAGCCCTATGGATCGCTGGAGGAGCTTGTGGTGCGGATCACGCCCTTCATCACCATGGGGCGTCAGCTCTGCGCCCAGCCTCCCGGCACCAATATCTCCGGTTCCGAGCTTTAACATTAGGTAGAAAACGATGCTGCTGATTTACTGCCCCTATTGCGAGGAAGAGCGTTCGGAACTGGAATTCCGCAATGCCGGCGACGCGCATATTGTGCGACCGGAAAATATTGCCGCGATTTCCGACGAGGAATTCGAGCAATATTTCTTCCTGCGCGACAATCCGAAGGGTCTGATCTTCGAGCGCTGGCGGCATATTCATGGCTGCGGCCGCTTCTTCAATGCGGCGCGCGATACGGTCAGTGACCGCTTCTATCTCACCTACAAGGCCGGCGAGCCGAAGCCGGATCTTTCGACATTGCCGCCAACGGCCAATGAGCCGGTGGCGCAGGATAAAAACGCACAGGAACAAACGGCACAAAAAGAGGGATCTGCGGAATGAGCGGCGCCAATCGTATTGCGGGCAAGGGGCGTCTGACGCCGGCCAGAACCGCCCGCTTCACCTTTGACGGCAAAAGCTACACGGCGCTGGAGGGCGACACCGTTGCCTCGGCGCTGCTTGCCAACGGCGTTCACCTCGTCGGCCGTTCGTTCAAATATCACCGTCCGCGCGGCATCCTCTCGGCCGGTGCCGAAGAGCCGAATGCGCTGCTCGATATTTCCCGCGATGCCGCCCGTCGGCAGCCCAACGTGCGCGCCAGCGTGCAGGAGGTCTTCGACGGCATGAAGGCGCAGTCGCAGAACCGCTGGCCGTCGCTTGCCTTCGATGTCGGCGGCGCCAACAATCTGCTATCGGCCTTCTTCGCCGCCGGCTTCTACTACAAGACCTTCATGTGGCCGAAGGCGGCCTGGAAGCATATTTACGAGCCGCTCATCCGCCGTGCCGCCGGTCTCGGCGTCGCGCCGACGGAAGAGGATCCCGATCACTATGCCAGCCGCTACGCCCATTGCGACGTGCTGGTGGTCGGCGCCGGTGTTGCCGGCCTTTCGGCGGCACTTGCCGCTGCCGAAGCTGGCGCCAAGGTCATACTCTGCGACGAGCAGGCCGAAGCCGGTGGCGCACTGCGCTTCGACGCCAGCGTCAAGATCGATGGTGCCGAGGGCTATGCCTGGGCGCAGGGCGTGATCGCCAAGCTGAAGTCGATGGACAATGTCGAGGTGCTGACACGCACGACGGCCTTCGGCTACTACAATCATAATTTCTTCGGCCTTGCCGAGCGCGTCACCGATCATCTTGCCAAGCCTGGCCGTGATCTGCCGCGCGAGCGTCTGTGGCAGGTGCGCGCCAAGCGCGTCATTCTGGCGACCGGCGCGATCGAGCGCCATATGGTGTTCCCGAACAACGACCGTCCGGGCATCATGCTTGCATCGGCGGCTCGTACCTATCTCAACCATTACGGCGTCGCGGTTGGGGCCAAGATCGGCGTCTATACGGCACATGACTCTGCCTATGAAGCTGCCTTCGACCTGAAGCGCGCCGGTGTCTCCATCGCCGTCATCGTCGATAGCCGCGTGCGGCCGGGCGAAGCGGTTGCCGCCGAGGCCAAGCGGCTCGGCATCGAGGTGCTGAGCGACTATGCCGTTATCGACACGGCCGGCAAGCTCCGGGTCTCCTCGATGACCGTGGCGCGCAATGGCAGCTCGGGCTCGCGCAAGATCGCCATCGACGCGTTGCTTGTCTCCTCCGGCTGGACGCCTTCCGTGCACCTGTTCTCGCAGTCGCGCGGCAAGTTGAAATTCGATGCCGAGAAGCAGCGCTTCCTGCCGGGTACCTATGTTCAGGATTGTCTCTCCGTCGGCGCCTGCAACGGCACCGATGGCTTGCAGGCCGCAATCGAGGAATCACTTGCCGCCGGCGAGCTGATGGCGCGGGCGACCGGAGCGAGCGGCGAGGGCAAGATTTCGCTCCATGCCGAACAGGCCTTCGAATGGACCGGCGGCATGATCGGTGCTGCCGAAGGGGCCGGACCGGACACCAATGCTAAGGCTTTTGTCGACTTCCAGCACGATGTCTGCGCCAAGGATATCCGCCTTGCCGTGCGCGAGGGCATGCATTCGATCGAGCATATCAAACGCTTCACCACCAACGGCATGGCGTCCGACCAGGGTAAGCTTTCCAACATGCACGGTCTGGCGATTGCCGCCGAAATGCTCGGCAAGGACATTCCGCAGGTCGGTCTCACCACCTTCCGCGCGCCTTATACGCCGGTCACCTACGGCACGCTGATCAGCCATTCGCGCGGAGCCTTCTTCGACCCCGCGCGCAAGACGCCGATGCATGCCTGGGAAGAAGCGCATGGTGCGATCTTCGAGGATGTCGGCAACTGGAAGCGCGCCTGGTTCTATCCGCGCGCCGGCGAGACCATGCATCAGGCCGTCGATCGCGAATGCCGCACGGCGCGCGAAGTGGCCGGCGTGTTCGACGCCTCGACGCTCGGCAAGATCGAGGTGGTCGGTCCGGACGCGGCGCAGTTCCTGAACCTGCTCTACACCAACGCCTGGGATACGCTGAAGCCCGGCCGCTGCCGCTATGGCATCATGACGCGCGAAGATGGCTTCGTCTACGATGACGGCGTCGTCGGGCGCCTGGCCGAGGACCGCTTCCATGTGACGACCACGACCGGCGGCGCGCCGCGCGTGCTGCACCATATGGAAGACTATCTCCAGACCGAGTTTCCGCATCTGAAGGTGTGGCTGACGTCGACCACCGAGCAATGGGCCGTCATCGCCGTGCAGGGACCGAAGGCACGCGAGATCATCGAGCCGCTCGTCGAGGGGCAGGATCTTTCCAACGAGGCCTTCCCGCATATGAGCGTTGCCGAGTGCAAGGTTTGCGGCGTGCCGGCGCGGTTGTTCCGCGTCTCGTTTACCGGTGAAGTCGGCTATGAAATCAACGTGCCGGCTGATTACGGCCAGTCGGTTCTGGAAGCCGTCTGGGCGCGGGCAGAGCCGCTGGGCGCTTGCGCCTACGGCACCGAGACCATGCACGTTCTGCGCGCCGAAAAGGGCTACATCATCGTCGGCCAGGATACGGACGGCACGGTGACGCCTGATGACGCCGGGCTCTCTTGGGCCGTCTCCAAGAAGAAGACGGATTTCGTCGGTATTCGCGGCCTGAAGCGCCCCGATCTGGTGAAGGAAGGCCGCAAGCAGCTGGTCGGCCTCGTCACCCGCGACCCGAAGGTGGTGCTGGAGGAAGGCGCGCAGATCGTTGCCGATCCGAACGAGCCGAAGCCGATGACCATGCTCGGTCACGTCACGTCGGCCTATTGGTCGGAAAATCTCGGCCGTTCGATTGCCTTCGCGCTGGTTGCCGGTGGCCGCGAGCGCATGGGCAAGACGCTCTACGTGCCGATGCCCGACAAGACGATTGCCGTCGAAGTGACGGATCTGGTGTTCTTTGACAAGGAAGGAGGCCGGATCAATGGTTGATCTCGCAACCCGTAAACTGCCGCTCGCCGGCCGCCACGGCGGCTCCGCCACCGTCCGCCTGACCCCAGCCGCTCCCGCCAGCCGCATTGCGCTGCGCGCACCCGAGGATTCGATTGCCGGTCTCTCCAAGGCGCTCGGCGTGAAACTGCCGGGCAAGCCGAAAACATCGGCTCACGGTCATGGGCGTTATGCGCTCTGGCTTGGTCCGGACGAATGGCTTGTGATTGACGATGGCGGCGCCGAGCTTGTCGCTCTCGCGGCCTCCGCCGGCGTGCTGCATTCGGCAACCGATGTCTCGCATCGCAATACCGCGATCATCGTCTCAGGTCCCGGCGCCGAAGCGACGCTTGCTGGCGGTTGCCCGCAGGATTTGTCACTTGCCGCTTTTCCTGTCGGCGCCTGTTCGCGCACGCTGTTCGGCAAGGTGGAAGTCGTACTGCTGCGGCTTGACGAGGAAACGTTCCGCGTCGAAGTCTGGCGGTCCTTCTCCGACTATGCCTTCGGCCTGCTTGGCGAAGCGGCGGAGGATGCCGGGCTTTAGCCCGCTTCCGGCCGATCCTTCGGATCAAATTGCGAGAGGGTCGTCCAGGTCGCGGTGAGCGCGGGCTTGCGTTCGTTCTCGATCTCGACGCTGACTTCATAGGTCAGCATCAGCATATTGGCGCCGCGCAGCCGCGTTTCGGCAAGTACGAAACGACCGCGCACGCGGGCGCCGCATTTGACCGGCGACATGAAGCGGATCTTTTCGAAGCCGTAATTGATGCCCATGACCTCTTCGCGGATCTTGGGTAGTGCGCTGTAGTTCATGGCCGAGAGCAACGACAGCGTCAAAAAACCGTGCGCGATCGTGCCGCCATAGGGTGTTTCCGCCTTGGCGCGCTCGGGATCGACATGGATGAACTGATGGTCGTGCGTCGCGTCGGCAAAGGTGTCGATCATCGTCTGGTCGACCGTGATCCAGTCGGAGATGCCGAGTTCGGTTCCGACACGCTGCATGATCTCAACAAGCGAAATATCGCCGGGCATAGAGTCCTCATCCGTCTTTGCTACTTCTTCGCCCTTTCTGGCGAAGAAGGGCGGAAAGTGCAAGGAAATCAGTTTTCGATGAGGAAGCTGACGGAGCGCGCCGGCACCGTGATGTCGTTCTGAACTGCCGTCGCCCCTTTCGGGGTTAGCAGCGACCAGCCACCTTTGGCCGATGCCGGCAGCTTGAAGCGTTGCTCCTCGTGTCCCCGGTTGAGCAGTATAGCGAGACGCGTCTTCCCGTCGTCGTCGCGGTCCTCGGTCTCGATCGCCATGCTGAGCAGGCAGGCATCCGGCCTTTCCCAATCGGACACCGTCATCGCCGTGCCCTCGGCGGAGAACCAGAGCACATCGCCCTTGCCGTTGAAAAATTCCATATCGCTGAAGGCAGAGAAGCGGCGGCGCAGGCTGGCGAGCCAAGCGGTGTGGCCGATCAGTTCTTCGTCCAGCGCTACCCAGTCCATCCAGGTGATGTCATTGTCCTGGCAATAGGCATTGTTGTTGCCGCGCTGCGTGCGGCCGCTTTCGTCGCCGGCCGTCAGCATGATCGTGCCGCGCGTGGCAAAGAGCGTGGAGAGCATGGCTTCGATGTCGGTGCGGCGTTTGCCGAGGATGGCCGGATCGTCCGTCTTGCCCTCGACGCCGTTGTTCCAGGAGAGGTTTTCGTTGTGGCCATCGCGGTTGTTCTCGCCGTTCGCCTCATTGTGCTTGCGCTCATAGGAGACGATATCCATCAGCGTGAAGCCGTCATGGGCGGCGAGGAAATTGACGCTGCGGGTCTGGGTTCGGCCGTCGCGGCCGAAGATGGAGGACGAACCGGCGAGGATGGTGGCGATGTCGCCGATCTTGCCGCTGTCACCGCGCCAGAAGCGGCGGAGATCATCGCGGGCGCGGTCGTTCCATTCGAGGAAGGGGGCCGGAAAATTGCCGAGCTGGTAGCCGCCGGGGCCGATATCCCAGGGCTCGGCGATCATGATACGATCCTGAAGCACCTCGTCGGCAAATAGCGATCGCAGGGTCAGGCTTTCAGGGTCGAAACCCCTAGGCGTGCGGCCGAGAACAGTGGCGAGATCGAAGCGGAAGCCGTCGATGCCGGCGTGAAGCACGAAATAGCGCAGGCTGTCGATGATCAGCCGGCGCGTCGCCGACTGGTCGCAGGCGACAGTATTGCCGGTGCCGGTGTCGTTGACCAGCATGCCCGGCTGATTTGGCTGATGGCGGAAATAGGTGGGGTTGTCGAGGCCGCGCAATGACAGCGTCGGACCTTGGCGGTCGCTCTCGCCGGTATGATTGAAGACGAGATCGAGGATGACGGCGATGCCCTCGGCATGAAGGGCCGCGACCGTCTCGCGCAGCTCCGTGACGCCACCGGGCACGAGACGCGGGTCGAGCGCCATGAAGGCGACGGGATTGTAGCCCCAGCCATTGGTGAGACCAAGCGGCGGCAGATGCCGTTCGTCGATCCATGCGGTGATCGGCATCAGCTCGACGGCGTCGACATGCAGGCGCTTGAGGTGGGCGATGATGGTGGGATGGGCGAGGGCAGCCAGCGTGCCGCGCTTTTCCGCCGGCACCTCCGGATGCAGCGTGGTGAAGGGCTTGACGGCGATTTCGTAGATCAGGCCGCCCGGCTGGAACAGCGGCTTGGCTGGCTTGACCGCGACATCGCGCGAGACGATCGCCTTCGGCACCAGATCCTGCGTATCCTCGCCGAACGTGCCGAGACGCGGATCGTAGCGAAACGGCCGATCGAGCTCCTTGGCATAGGGATCGACCAGCAGCTTTGCCGGATCGAACCACAGGCCCTGGTCTGGGTCATAGGTGCCATGGGCGCGAAAGCCGTAGCGTGCGCCGCCTTTGATGCCCTCCACGAACAGGCGATGCTCTTCGCCTTCACGCGCCAGCGGCAGGCGCGCAACCTCCTTTTTACCCTCTGCATCAAACAGGCAAAGTTCGATCCTGTCGGCATGTTTGGACCAGATTGCGAACTCGACGCCGGTGTCGGTGAGGGTGGCGCCAAGGGAGCGGGTGGCGGGCTCTGACATGTCTCGCGGGCTTCCTGCCTTTCGGGCGTTGGAAAGACGGAGACGGCATGCGTCTCCGCGCGGCTGCTCTCGAAGAAGCCCCCTCATCCGTCTTCCGGCCGTTTCGCTGTGCTCAGCTGCCGAAATCCACCTTCTCCCCGAGGGGAGAAGGCGCTTATGGCATTGTCCCCTCTCCCCTTGGGGAGAGGGCAGGGTGAGGGGGCCTACTTAATATCCGTTAGGTAATGACAGTCGGCGCGTCGCGGCCGGTGCGGCCCTTGATGTCGGCAATCGCCTGGGCGGCGTCGATGAGGTCGGCCAGCGCTTCCTGCGTCTCGATGTTGTGGCGGGTCGAATCCGGCTCGTAGCGCTCGATATAAACGCGCAGGGTCGCACCCGTCGTGCCAGTGCCGGACAGGCGGAAGACGACACGGGAGCCGCCCTCAAAGAGGATGCGGATACCCTGATGCTGGCTGACGGACTTGTCGACCGGATCGTGATAGGCGAAGTCGTCGGCGGCGGAAACGGTGAGATCGCCGTACTTCGTGCCAGGCAGGGTCGGCAGCTTCTCGCGCAGCGCATCGATCAGGCCGTTTGCGGCATCGGTGTCGACGCCTTCATAGTCGTGGCGCGAATAATAGTTGCGGCCATAGGTCGCCCAATGCTGGGTGACGATGTCGATGACGCTTTCGCCGCGCACGGCGAGGATGTTGAGCCAGAGCAGCACGGCCCAGAGGCCGTCCTTTTCGCGGACATGGTTCGAGCCGGTGCCGGAGCTTTCCTCGCCGCAGATCGTCGCCATGCCGGCGTCGAGCAGGTTGCCGAAGAATTTCCAGCCGGTCGGGGTTTCATACATGCCGATGCCGCGCTTTTCAGCGACACGGTCGGCGGCGCCGCTGGTCGGCATGGAGCGGGCGATACCGGTAAGCCCGCTCGAATAGCCAGGCGCGAGATTGGCGTTGGCGGCGAGAATCGCCAGGCTGTCCGATGGCGTGACGTAGATGCCCTTGCCGATGATCAGGTTGCGGTCGCCGTCGCCGTCCGATGCCGCGCCGAAATCGGGCGCATCGTCTCCCATCATCTCGTCATAGAGCTCTTTGCAATGGACGAGGTTCGGGTCGGGGTGATGGCCGCCGAAATCGGGCAGCGGCAGGAAGTTGCGCACCGAGCCATCCGGCGCACCGAGACGGATTTCGAAGATTTCCTTGGCATAGGGGCCGGTCACAGCACTCATCGCGTCGAAGTTGAGGCGGAAGCCGAGGCTGATGAGGTTGCGGATGGCGCCGAAATCGAACAGCTCTTCCATGAGGGCCGCGTAGTCCTCGACCGGGTCGATGACCGAGACGATCATGCCACCGACATCCTCGCGGGCGATGCGATCGAGATTGATGTCGGGGAAATCGGCGATCTTGTAGCTATCGATGACCTTGGAGCGCTCGTAGATCGCGTCGGTGATCTTTTCCGGCGCCGGGCCGCCATTGCTGATATTGTATTTGATGCCGAAGTCTTCGGTCGGGCCGCCGGGATTGTGGCTGGCCGACAATATGATGCCGCCGAACGCCTTGTATTTGCGGATGATATGCGAGGCCGCGGGCGTCGAGAGGATGCCGCCCTTGCCGACCATGACCTTGCCGAAGCCGTTGGCAGCGGCCATCTTGATGGCCTTCTGGATGACTTCACGATTGTAGTATCGGCCGTCGCCGCCGATGACCAGGCACTTGCCCTGATAGCCTTCGAGCGAATCGAAGATCGACTGGATGAAGTTCTCGGCGTAGTTCGGTTGCTGGAATACCGGAACCTTCTTCCGAAGGCCTGACGTACCAGGCTTCTGATCGGCATAGGGGGTGGTGGTAACGGTTTTAATCATTGGGTTAAGCGCCTCTCGAGACAAGTCTGGAGTAGAGAGCCGCGTAGCGTTCTGCGCTCTTACCCCAGGATACGTCGGATTTCATGCCCTGCTTTTGCATCTGCGTCCAGACCTTTCGGTCCTGGAAAAGGTATATGGCGCGGTGGATGGCTTGCAGTAGTCCTTCGGCAGTGACGGGCGAAAATTGAATGCCGGTTGCGACCTTCGCCTGCAGCGCGGCATGGTTGGCATCGATGATGGTATCGTTGAGACCACCGGTGCGCGCGACGATTGGCAGGCATCCATACCTTAAGCCATAAAGTTGCGTGAGGCCACAGGGCTCGAAGCGGGAGGGAATGATGATGGCGTCGCAGCCGGCCTGCATCAAATGCGACATCGCCTCGTTGTAACCGGCGGAAACGCCGACGCGGCCGCGATGGCGACCGGCGGCGGCAAAGAGCGCCCCTTCGAGGGCGGCGTCGCCGGCGCCGAGGATGGCGAGCTTGCCGCCCATGGCGACGATATCGCCGGAAACGGCGGCCAGCAGATCCATGCCCTTCTGCCAGGTCAGCCGGCTGACGACACAGAAAATCGGCCCGTCATCGTCGTCCAGGCCGAAATGTTCGACGACCTGCTTGCGATTGGTGGCACGGTCTTTCAGCGTCGAAGCTCCGTAGGTCCGGGCGATCATCGGATCGGTTTCGGGATTCCAGATGCCGTCGTCGATGCCGTTGACGATTCCGTGGAGACTGGCGGCGCGGCTGGCGATGACACCTTCCAGCCCCATGCCGAATTCCGGCGTCAGGATCTCCCCGGCATAGGAAGGGCTGACGGTGGTCAGGGCATGGGCCGTCTGCAGGCCGCCTTTGAGGAAGCCGATATCGCCGTAATATTCGATGCCTTCCACGGAGTAGGCATGTGGGGGCAGGCGCAGGCCGGCGAAGATGCTCGGGCCGAACTGACCTTGGAAGGCGATGTTGTGGATGGTGAGCACGCTCGGCAGTTCCGGCGTCGAAGAGTAACGCATGTAGACCGGCACCAGGGCCGATTGCCAGTCGTGCACATGCACCAGATCCGGCTGCCAGCCGGGCATCTGGCCGGCGGCAATTTCCGCGCCGGCAAGCGACAGGGCGGCAAAACGCTGCCAGTTGTCGGGATAATCCTTGCCGGTGGCGTCGACATAGGGGCCGCCGGTGCGGTTGTAATAGGCCGGGGCGTCGAGCACGAGGAAGGAAATGCCGCTGTGCTCGACTTCGAAGACCGTCGCCTTTTCGCCGAGCAAGTCGGCGAATTCGAGGCGGGCCACCGGGTTACGGATGGCCTTCATGACCGCGGGATAACCGGGAATCAGGGTCTTCGTTTCGACGCCATGAGGCTTCAGCGCGCCAGGCAGGGCGCCGGCCACATCGGCCAGGCCCCCCGTCTTGATCAAGGGGAAGACTTCGGATGAAACCGAAAGAACTTTCATCTGTCAGATATCCAGCTTGTCGATCATCGTCTGCGTGATCAGGCAGATACCGCTTTCCGTTCGGCGAAAACGCTTGGCGTCGAGTTGCGGGTCTTCGCCGACGATCAGGCCCTCCGGAATGGTGACGCCATGGTCGATCACGACATTCTTCAACTGGGCATGACGGCCGACCTTGACGCTCGGCAGCACCACGGCTCCTTCCAGCTTGGAATAGGAGTTGGCGCGTACGCCGGTAAACAGCAGGCTATTCGACAGGCTCGCGCCGGAGATGATGCAATCGCCGGCAACGACCGAGGAGACGGCCGAACCCCGGCGGTTCTCGTCATCATGGACGAACTTGGCCGGCGGGCTGATTTCCGCATAGGTCCAGATCGGCCAGGACTTGTCGTAGATGTCGAGTTCGGGCACCACGGCGGTCAGGTCAATATTGGCCTGCCAATAGGCATCGATCGTACCGACGTCGCGCCAATAGGCTTCGCGCTCGAAATCGGAGCGAACGCAGGACTGTGCGAAGCGGTGGGCGACGGCTTTGCCGTTCTTGACGATGTAGGGGATAATATCCTTGCCGAAGTCGCGACTGGAGTTCGGGTCGGCTGCATCGCGCTTCAGGCATTCAATCAGGAATTTCGTGTGGAAGACATAGATGCCCATCGACGCCAGCGCGAAATCCGGATTGCCGGGAATGCCGGGCGGATCGGCTGGCTTCTCGACGAAGTCGATGATCTGGTCCTTGTCGTCGACATGCATGACGCCGAAGCCGACGGCTTCCATGCGCGGCACTTCCAGGCAACCGATGGTGACGTCGGCGCCGGAATCGACGTGCTGCTGCAGCATCCACTCATAGTCCATCTTGTAGATGTGGTCGCCGGCAAGGATGACCATATATTCCGGGCCGTAGGGCTCGATGATGTCGATGTTCTGGTAGACGGCGTCGGCCGTGCCTTCATACCATTGCGTTTCGGAGACGCGCTGGGAGGCGGGCAGGATATCGAAGCTTTCGTTTCGTTCCGGCCGGAAGAAGTTCCAGCCGCGCTGCATGTGACGAATCAGCGAGTGCGCCTTGTACTGAGTTGCCACGCCAATGCGCCGGATACCGGAATTGAGTGCGTTGGAGAGCGCAAAATCGATGATGCGGGTCTTGCCGCCGAAATAGACAGCCGGCTTGGCGCGGCGGTCGGTTAGTTCCTTCAGGCGGCTGCCACGGCCCCCGGCAAGAACGTAGGCCATGGCGTCGCGCGCCAGCGGCTGAAAGCGTTTTTCTACCATTTCATTCCTCCCTGTCCGTAATGGTCTTAAAATTCCGGTTCGAGCATGATGGTTGCCAGCGGCGGCAGCGTTATTGTTGCATGTATGCTGCCACCGGCGCTGACGGCCTGGACGCGCCCGCCATTCCCCTTGCCGCTGCCACCATAAATGTCGGCATCGGTATTCAGTATTTCGCGCCACCGTCCCTCAGCCGGCAGACGCAAAGTGTAGTTCTCCCGGTAGACCGGCGTGAAATTGGTGATGACCGCCACCGGTTTTTCGCCCGGCGCCTTGCGCAGCCAGGCAAAGACCGAGTTTTCGAAATCGTCGACGATCAGCCATTCGAAACCGTCGCCCTCGCAGTCGCGGGCATGCAAGGCCGGCTTGCTGCGGTAGGTGAAGTTGAGATCGCGTACCAGTCGCCGCATGCCCTCATGCATGCGGTACTGCAGGAGGTTCCAGTCCAGCGCGCGCTCTTCGCTCCACTCGCTCCACTGCGCGAATTCCTGGCCCATGAACAGCAGCTTCTTGCCGGGATACCCCCACATGAAGGCGTAGTAGGCGCGCAGATTGGCGAATTTCTGCCAGTCGTCGCCCGCCATCTTGGCGATCAGGGAGCCCTTGCCGTGCACCACTTCGTCATGGGAGAGCGGTAGGACGAAGTTTTCCGAGAAGGCGTAGATCAGGCCAAAGGTCAGCTCGTTGTGGTGATACTTGCGATGAACGTGGTCGCGAGCGAGATAGCTCAGCGTGTCGTGCATGAAGCCCATGTTCCACTTGAAGCCGAAGCCGAGGCCGCCTTCGTGGACCGGCTGGGAGACCTTCGGCCAGGAGGTCGATTCCTCCGCGATGGTCATGACGCCGGGATGGGCGCCATAGAGCCGGCTGTTCATCGATTGCAGGAAGCGGACCGCTTCCAGGTTCTCGTTGCCGCCATACTCGTTCGGGATCCATTCGCCGTGCTTGCGGGAATAGTCGAGGTAGAGCATCGAGGCGACGGCATCGACGCGCACGCCGTCGAGATGGAATTTCTCGGCCCAGTAGAGCGCATTGTTCTGCAGGTAGGCGAGCACTTCGGTGCGGCCGAAATTGTAGATCGCCGTGTTCCAGTCGGGATGAAAGCCCTTGCGGGGGTCTTCATGCTCGTAGAGGGCGGTGCCGTCGAACCGGCGCAGGCCGTGTTCGTCGGTGGGGAAATGCGCCGGCACCCAATCGAGAAGGACGCCGATGCCGACCTTGTGACAGCCGTTGACGAAGCGGGCAAAACCTTCCGGCTCGCCGAAGCGGGCGGTCGGCGCATAAAGGCCGGTGGTCTGATAGCCCCAGGACGGATCGTAAGGATGCTCGGTGATCGGCATGAGTTCGATATGGGTGAAGCCCATGTCGACGCAATAGGGGATGAGGCGCGAGGCGAGCTCGTCCCAGGTGAGCATCGATCCGTCGTCGCGGCGCTGCCAGGAGCCGGCATGCACCTCATAGATCGAGATCGGCTGGCGGCGCTGATCGACATTCGCCCAGTGTTCGCGATGGGCCGTGTCTTCCCAGACCTGGGTCATCTCGTTGGCGGTGACCGAGGCGGTCTTCGGGCGAAGTTCGCTGCGGCGGGCGAAAGGATCGGCCTTCAGCGGCTGCAGCACGCCGTCATGGCCGCGGATTTCGAATTTGTAGGCGACGCCGGCGGGAACATCGGGAGCGAAGATCTCCCAGATGCCGGAGTCGGAACGAAAGCGCATGACATGGCGGCGGCCGTCCCAGCCGTTGAAATCGCCGACCACAGAAACGCGCTGCGCGTTCGGCGCCCAGACGGCAAAGTGAAAGCCCTGCACACCCTCGTGCTTCAGGGGGTGCGCGCCCATCTTGTCGAACAGGCGCAGATGCGTGCCTTCACGCAGGAAATAGTCGTCCATCGGGCCGAGGACCGGGCCGAAGCTATAGGGGTCGGTGATCGCCCATTCGACGTCTCCGCGCCGGGCGCGATAGCGGACGGGTTGCAGCTTGGTGATTTTGACGGTGCCGGCAAAGAAGCCGGCCGGGTCGAGGCAATCCAGCTCGCCGATGACGGCGCCGTCAAGCGCCATGGCGGTGACGGCTTCGGCGCCGAGAATGAAACAACGAGCAATGAAGCCGTCTTCTGTCTTGTGCACGCCGAGAACGGCGAAAGGATCGGAATGGGTGCCTGCGAGAATTGCAGCAATCTCGTCTGCCGAAATGTCCCTCAAGGCTACGCCGTCAACGGGTCTTTTCGGCTTCTTCATCCGGCTCTCCAGATTTCCTTGGCATATTGACGGATCGTCCGATCGGAGGAGAACCAGCCCATGCGAGCGGTGTTGTTGATCGTCTTGGTGTACCATTCGGAGGGATTGGCCCAGAGGGTATCGACCTCGCGCTGGGCTGCGGCATAGGCATCGAAATCGGCCGCGACCATGAACCAGTCGTGGGTGTAGATGCCATCGATCAAGCCGGCATAGCGGGTACGGTCATCCGGAGAGAAGACACCCGAGGCGATGGCATCGAGCGCCTGCGCCAGTTCGCGCGACCGCGCGATGACGGCGCGGGGATCGTGGCCGTCGCTGCGCAGATTGGCGACTTCATCGGCCGTCAGGCCGAAGATGACGATATTGTCCTCGCCGACATTGTCGCGCATTTCGACATTGGCGCCATCCAGCGTGCCGATGGTCAGCGCGCCGTTGAGGCCGAATTTCATGTTGCCGGTGCCGGAGGCTTCCATGCCGGCGGTCGAGATCTGCTCGGAGAGGTCGGCGGCCGGAACCATGACTTCGGCGAGCGAGACATTGTAATTCGGCACGAAGACGATCTTCAACAGGCCGCGCACCGACGGGTCGTTGTTGATGACGCGGGCAACGTCGTTGATCAGCTTGATGATCAGCTTGGCGTTGTGATAGCTCGGCGCCGCCTTGCCGGCGAAGAGTTTTACGCGCGGCTGCCAGTCCAGTTCCGGATGCGAGCGGATCTGGTCGTAGAGCGCCACGGTCTCGATGATGTTCAGAAGCTGGCGCTTGTATTCGTGGATGCGCTTGATCTGGATGTCGAACATCGCATTGGGATCGAGCTTGATGCCCATGCGGCTGGCGACCAGATTGGAAAGCTGCACCTTGTTGGCGCGCTTGATGGCGGCGAACTTCTCCTGGAAGGCGCTGTCGCGAGCGAACTTGTCGAGCGGCTTCAGCTTTTCGGCATCGTCGAGGAACTCGTCGCCGATGGCCTCGCGGATGAGGCCGGTGAGACCCGGATTACACTGCATCAGCCAGCGGCGCGGCGTGATGCCGTTGGTTTTGTTGTTGATGCGGTCCGGATAGAGCTTGTGCAGGTCGGCAAACACCGTGACCTTCATCAGGTCGGTGTGCAGCGCCGAGACGCCGTTGATCGAATGCGAGCCGACGAAGGCAAGGTTGCCCATACGCACGCGCCGGTCGCCGTTCTCGTCGATCAGCGAGATCGAGCGGATTTCACCGTCGCTGAAATTGCGGGTCTTGCGGGCCTCAAGCAGGATCTTGGCATTGATCGTATAGATGATCTGCATGTGCCGCGGCAGCAGCCGCTCGAACAGCGGCACCGGCCAGCTTTCCAGCGCTTCGGGCAGAAGTGTGTGGTTGGTGTAGGCGAAGGTCTCGCGGGTGATATCCCAGGCCTGCTCGAATTCCATGCCGTGCACGTCGACCAGCAGGCGCATCATTTCGGCGATGGAGACGGCGGGATGGGTGTCGTTAAGCTGGATGGCGACCTTGTCGGCCAGATTGTTCAGGTCGTCATACTGTTGCAGATGGCGGCGCAGAATGTCCTGCAGCGAAGCCGAGGAGAAGAAGAACTCCTGGCGCAGGCGCAGCTCCTGGCCGGCGGGCGTCGCATCGGCCGGATAGAGGACGCGGGTCAGGCTTTCGGCCTTGTTGCTTTCGCGCAGGGCGCCAATATGGTCGCCGGCGTTGAAGGCATCGAGCAGGATCGGGTCGATCGGCTGGGCCGACCAGAGGCGCAGCGTGTTGACGCGGTTGCCGCGCCAGCCGACGACGGGCGTGTCGAAGGCGGCAGCGATGACGCGCTCGGCCGGCTTCCAGACATAGCGGGGCTGGTCGTCGTGACCGCCGACGGTTTCGACGCCGCCGCCGAAGCCGATTTCATAGGCGCTTTCCCGGCGCTCGAATTCCCAGGGATTGCCGTGGGCGAGCCAGGTTTCCGGCAGCTCCACCTGCCAGCCGTCGGCCATCTGCTGGCGGAAGAGACCGTGGACATAGCGAATACCGTAGCCATAGGCCGGGACCTCGACAGTCGCCATCGATTCCATGAAACAGGCCGCGAGACGGCCAAGGCCGCCATTGCCGAGCGCCGCATCGGGCTCAAGGCCGGCGATGACGCGGACATCGACGCCGAGCGAGGAAAGCGCGTTGGTGATCTCCTCCATCAGCCCGAGGTTGGAGACCGCATCGCGCATCAGGCGGCCGATGAGGAATTCGAGGGAGAGATAGTAAACGCGCTTGGCGTCGGTCTCGTAGGCCCTGCGGGTCGATTCCATCCATTTGTCGATGACGCGGTCGCGGATGACGAGGATGGTTGCCGTCAGCCAATCATGCGGCTTGGCGACTTTCGCATCCTTGCCGATGCGATAGGTCAGACGCTCGATGATTTCCTCCGCGAGGATTTCAGGGCGGGAACTGCGGGGAGCTGGGGCGGGAAGATTGGCCTTCGTCAAGCTATTCATACTATCAACTCTCGCCATTTGTGATTTATATTCAGGATGTTACGCCTGTCTAAACCAAATTGCCATCTCGTCTAACTAGCAGTTTACGCACCGATGTAAAGTTGTTGCAACAGGTGAATTCGGGCGAAGATGAAAATAGCGGGCCAGCCTTCCCAACGCAGCGAAAAGACTTGATTTCGGTTGTTTTTCCGGCTCTTATCGGCAGATTGATTGACAAGAAAAATCCGCTCCGGAGCAATCCGGAGCGGATTTTGCGTTTGTGGTCTATCCGAGGTGGCCGGTTTGCCTGGCGTCGGACTTTATTTGGTCAGAAGAGTGATTTGCTTCGATGTTTGCGCGCCGATGGATTTGAAAGCAGCGATCAGATCGGACATTTGTTGTGCGTCGAAATAGTTGCTGGGGCTTGAGGCGCAGCTTTTCAGCAGAGTTTGCCCGCGCTCTGGTGCCATGAAGGCGACGGAATAGATGAGAACGCCGGCATCTTTAGCGGCCTTGCATGTGGTCAGCGTTTTTGTGTCGGAGCTGGTCGCGTTGTTTTCACCGTCCGTCATGAGAACGATGATCTTCTGAAAAGTCGTGTTGCCCTTCGTCGCTTGGGCGGTTGCTTCGGAAGATGCCGAAACATTCTTATAGGCGAGTGCCATTGGAGCGCTCGACTCCGTGCCGCCATTGGCGTTCAGGCCACTGATGACATTGGAGCGCGTTGTTGTTGTTCCCCAAGCAAGAGCGCTGGAACTGTCGACTTCGCTGCTCCAGGCGATGGCGGCCGTACGGACATATTGCGACTTGGGATCGGCGCTATCCAATTGATCGAGCAGAGTGCCGACCGCAGTCTTCAGAGCTGCTATTTTCTTAATATAGCAGGGGCTTTTTGCCTTCGGATATTGGTAGAGGTAATTGCCGTCGGTGTAGTATTGGGTGCAGCTCTTCTGGCTCGTATCGATAACATCGGTGTTCAGCAGCATGGAGCCGGATTTATCGAGCGCAATCTCCATGGAAAGTGCGATTTGCTTAGCCGCTGCTGCACTCCCGCTGGTCGATGTACTCGAAGCGGAGACCTGCATTGTCTTTATACCCAGCAACTGGCTCATGCCGTTGACCGACATGTCATAAGAGGCGTTGACGGCGACGGTGTAGCTGGTGCCGCCGGACGAGTTCGTGGCTGACGTCACGTTGGCCGTCGTCCCGGCTTTCAGGGCATTGGTGGTATTCGTATCGCCGGCAAGATAGTTCGACATCTGCCCGGTCACGAACTGGGTCGCCAGTTGCTGGGCGTTGCTTGTCGTGGCGTTACCATTGGCAAGCGCCGTTGCTGTTGCGAGCGCAGCGGCATCGGTCGCCTGCTGCAACTGGCTGTTGGACGCCGCCATATTGGTGACATCGACCGCCACGCCCGCTGTCGCCGCCACGACCGGAATAGCAATCGCGGTCAGGATGCCGAAATTGCCCGCGCGATCGTGTATAAGTTGTAATAGACTGCGAAATTTACCCGAACCATTGATCATCACGTTCGCCCCAACGAAGTAATAGCCTCAGAATGGTGGCAAATATCGGCGAGAAATCTAAGCCCGCCGTTTAGATGATCGTTCGACTTTTAGCGACTGGCGTAATTAATGCTGCTTTAGTGGAATAACATCCACGGCCTGGACGGTCTTCTGGCTGCCATAGCTTTTCAGCACGCCGATGACGGGAGCGACGTCGGAATAGTCGCGGCCATAGGCGACGACAATATGGTCGGTGCCGGCGGGGATATTGTTGGTCGGGTCAAGCTCGATCCAGCCGGCAGTTTCGCCGCACCAGACGCGCACCCAGGCATGCATGGCGTCGGCGCCTTCCAACCGCTCCTTGCCGGGCGGCGGAATGGTGCGCAGGAAGCCGCTGACATAGCCGGCGGGAATGCCGAGGCTACGCAGCGCGATGATCATCACATGCACGAAATCCTGACAGACGCCGCGTTTCAGGCGGAACGCCTCCTTCGGCGTGGTATCCACCGTCGTCGCCTTGGCGTCGTAAGTGAAATCCTTGTGGATCTGGGTGCAGATGGCATGGGCGATCTGCATCACCGTCAGTTTGGTCGTTGCCCATTGCCGGGCATAGTCGGCGATCTCGGGTGTTTCCGGCAGGCGTGGGCTGGTTCCGAGGAAGTGGTGCGGCGAAGACGAGTCGACCGTCCAGCAATCGCTGATCTCATCCGGCAGCTTGGCAAGCACGGGCGAGAAGTCGGCACTAACCGGCTGGCTTTCCACCTGCACGCGCGCCTGCATGCGGATATCCAGCTTTTCGTGATGATTGCGCACCAGGATCGAGGTCGTGGGATGCTGGAAGAAATCGGTGAAGTTCGATTGTTCGTCGGGCTGCGGCGAGATTTTCAGCGAGCCGGCAATCAGGCGCTGGCGGTTGTCAAGCGACAGCGGCATCAAGCGCATGATATGGCGCGCACCGCTCGCCGGCACGTCGTAGATATAGCCCATGTGCAGCGACAGGTCGTAAAGCATCAGATCATCCGAGATAGGTCTGGGCCAGAAGGTCGGAAAGCCGTTCCAGCTCCCGTTCCAGCCGCTGATAGACCTCGTCGTTCATCGTTTCCGGGGTCATGACGGCCAGGCCCGAATGCAGCCGCATCGCTTCGCGATAGAAGGGCGACATCTGGCCGTTGACGAAGGCATTCGGTAATTGCTCCACCTCGCGGTGGATCTCGTTCATCTGGAACAGGATCGAGCGCGGGTTGAGCGGATCGAGCGCCAGCAGATCGGTCACCGTCAGCCGCGCCGTATTGACGTTATAGCGGCGGCGATGGGTCATGACGCTGTCGCCGATTTCGAGCAGCATGTCGAGCGCGCCGTCGGGCGCTTCCGGCCCAGACATGTGGCCGAGCAGGCGCGTCATGTGCAGGCCACGCTCGATATAGCGGCCGAGCGACAGGAAGCGCCAGCCGGTGAAGCGGTACATGTTTTCATGCACGAGACCGGCAAAGCCCGCGAGCTTGCGCAGGAGGATCGTCATGGCATGGCTGGCGTCGTCGCCGGGCTTGACCGTTTCCCGGAAGCGGCGGGCGGTCTTGGCGAGATCGTTCAGCGCCAGCCAGCCATCGGGCGAGAAGCGGTCGCGGATGTTGCTGGCCGAATAGACGGCGCTGTCGATGTTTCGCAGCAGGCTTTCCGGCACGGCCTCCTCGGTGTCGATGTCGACGGCCCCGAGATAGGCGCTGACATCGGCGAGCAGCGGCTGGGTGGGATCGGCCGATTCGGCAAAGCGCGCGTGCCAGGCGCGCAGGATGCGCAACGCCCCTTCGGCGCGCTCAATATAGCGGCCGAGCCAGAAGAGATTGTCGGCGGCGCGGCTCGGCAGGCTGCCGGGCATGTTGCGGGTAAAGGTCTCTTCGGCCGGCAGCAGCGTGTGCTGTGCCACCGGTTTGTCGGAGACGATCCAGACGTCGGCGGCCGAACCGCCGGCCTGCATGGCGATGGCGGCAACATCGTCGCCGCTGCCGATGCGGGCAAAGCCGCCGGGCATGATCTGCCAGCCCTTCTCAGTTCGGGCGGCAAAGACGCGCAAGCTCATCGGCCGGGGGATCAGCTTGCCGTTCACCCAGGCGGGTGTCGTCGAGAGCGTGACGACCTCCTGGCCGACCAGCTTTTGACCGTCTTTCGCCAGCCAATCGGCGATCGATTCCTTGGCGGTGGTGCGCAGCGTCGAGCCCAGCACCGATTGGCCGCTGTCGTCGAAGAAGGGCATGCAGGAATAGGCCGGGCCGATCACCATCTTTTCGATGTGCTTGGTGACATGCTCGCGTTCGGCCTTCTGTCCGCACCACCAGGTCGCGATCGACGGCAGCTTCAGGTCCTCGCCGCGCAGATGCCGACAGATGGTGGGCATGAAGGCGAGCAGCGCGCGGGTTTCGAGGATGCCGGAACCGAGCGCGTTGACGATGGTGACGGTTTGCGCCCTAAGCGCCTCGACCAGGCCCGGTGTGCCGATATGGGATTGCTGGTTGAGCTCCAGCGGATCCGCATAGGACGCGTCGAGGCGGCGCCAGAGCACGCTGATCGGCCGCAAGCCGGCGACCGTGCGGACCATGAGCTGGTCGTTGACGACGGTGATATCCTCGCCTTCGAGCAACATGAAGCCGAGATAGCGGGCGATATAGGCGTGTTCGTAATAGGTCTCGTTGGCGGGCCCCGGCGTCAGGACGGCGATGCGATCCGTCGCGCCGCGCTTTGCGCCTTGAAGCGTATCGCGGAATGCGCCGAAGAAGGAGGCGAGGCGGTGCACCTTGGTTTCGGCGTAGATGTCGGAAAAGGCGCGGGTGGTGGCAACGCGGGTTTCCAGCGCGAAGCCGGCACCCGACGGCGCCTGGGCGCGGTCGGCAAGCACCCACCAGTTGCCGTCAGGGCCGCGGCCGATCTCGAAGGCAAGGAAATGCAGATAGTGCCCGCCGGCAGGCTTGACGCCGGCGAGCGGCCGCAGGAATTCCGGATTGCCGCCAACGAGCGCCGGCGGCAACAGGCCTTCCTGCACCAGCCGGTTATTGCCATAGATATCGGCGATGACCTCTTCGAGCAGGTCGGCACGCTGACAAAGACCTTCCGACAGCGTCTGCCATTCGCGCTCGTCGATCAGCACGGGAATGTGCGAAATCGGCCAGTTGCGCTCGCTGAGGCCCTTTGCCCCATAGGCGCGGTAGAAAACGCCGGCGTCGCGTAGGTAGCGGTCGGCACGGGCGAACCGCTCCAGCAGTTCCTGTTCCGGCATGCGGCTGAGGGCTGCGAGCAGGTTCTGCCAGACCGGGCGCACTGCACCGGTATTGTCCACCATCTCGTCGGCGACGCCAGGCAGGGCGGAATAGGCAAAGGCCGGATCGTTACCGATGCCAGCCCTTACCTCATCACGCCGTTTTGTCGCGGGTTTTTTGCGCATGCTTATTCCTGTTTCAAACGCCTATCGGCCGCCTGAGATCCAGCGTCAACGGAAACTCCGCTGACACCGTTTCCGCACGCAGCTCATAGCCGCCCGCCGTATGCCCCCAAGGCTCGAATCGCGCCAAGCGTCGCGCTTCGGCCTCGTTGCCATTGACGGGGAAAGTGTCATAGTTTCGGCCGCCCGGATGGGCAACATGATAGATGCAGCCGCCGACCGAACGTTTCGACCATGTATCATAAATGTCGAAGGTCAGTGGCGTATTGATCGGCAGAACCGGATGTAGGCCGGACGCCGGATGCCAGGCCTTGTAGCGAACGCCGGCAACCGAAACGCCGGAGGTGCCCGTCGGCGTCAGCGGCATGGCGCGGCCGTTGCAAGCAACGGTGTAGCGTTCGGGATTGTTGGTTTCGAGCCGCACCTGCAACCGTTCCACCGATGAATCGACATAACGCACAGTGCCGCCGGGTGCGCCTTCTTCACCCATGACATGCCAGGGCTCGAGGGCCTGGCGCAGTTCCAGCTTGCTGCCTTCGTAGTCGACTTCGCCGCAGAAGGGGAAGCGGAATTCGAGCTGGGCCTGGAACCATTCGGGACGAAGGTCGAAACCGTTTTGCCGGAGGTCGGCAAGCACGTCGAGAAAATCCTGCCAGATATAATGCGGCAGCATGAAGCGATCGTGCAGCGCCGTGCCCCAACGGACGAACTTGCCGTCGATCGGATTGCGCCAGAAACGGGCGATGAGGGCGCGGACCAGCAATTGCTGGGCAAGGCTCATGCGGGCGTTCGGCGGCATTTCGAAGCCACGGAATTCCACCAGACCCAGACGGCCCGTCGGGCCATCCGGCGAGAATAGCTTGTCGATGCAGATTTCCGAGCGATGGGTGTTGCCGCTGACGTCGGTCAGGAGATTGCGGAACAGGCGGTCGACGAGCCAGGGCAGCGGCGGGATGCCTTGGCCGGGCGCCGGCACCTGAGCCATCGCGATTTCCAGCTCGTAGAGGCTGTCGTGACGCGCCTCGTCGAAGCGTGGGGCCTGGCTGGTCGGGCCGATGAACAGGCCAGAGAAAAGGTAGGAAAGCGCCGGATGGCGCTGCCAATGCAGTACCAGACTCTTCAAGAGGTCTGGCCGGCGCAGGAAAGGGCTGTCACCCGGATTGGCGCCGCCGACGACGACATGGTTGCCGCCGCCGGTGCCGGTGTGGCGGCCGTCGATCAGGAATTTGTCGGTGCCGAGACGCGTCAGCCGGGCCTCTTCATAGACCGCCGTGGTGATGTCGACACAGTCCTGCCAGTTCGATGCCGGGTGAATATTGACCTCGATCACGCCGGGATCGGGAGCGACGCGGATGACGTTGATGCGCTCGTCCTGCGGTGGCGAATAGCCTTCGATATGCACCGGCAGCCCGAGCTCCGCCGCTGCATTCTCGGCTGCGGCCAAGAGTTCGAGATACTGTTCGATCCCTTCGGTCGGTGGCATGAAGACGCAGAGCCGGCCGTCGCGCGGCTCGACCGAGATGGCAGTACGAACCGCGCCTCGGATATCGCCGAGCGTCTGTTCGACGCGCGATTGTCCGCTGTCGTCGACCTGGAACGAGGCCTCCGGCATCGCCCGGCCGGCTGGCACAATGACATCGGGCAAGGGCGTGCGCGGGATGGAGGGGTCGACGGTATGGATATAGGGGTAACGCGACGGCGGCACGTAGGGCAGGGTGCCGAGCGGCAGGCGGTAGCCGATCGGCGAGTCACCCGGTACGAGGTAGATTTTGCCGCGGCGCGTGCTCCACTTCTCGCTCACCCAGCGCGTAGCTGAAGCGCGTGCATTCCAGGCCTGTACGGGAAGAACATAGCCGGTCGCCGTTGTCAGGCCACGCTCGAAGACACGGGCGATGCGGCTGCGCTCCTCCGGGTCCTTGAGTTTCGAATTGGACGGGTCGACATTTTCCGGCAGACTGCCTTCCTTGATGATCCATTCGGCCGGATCTTCATAGGCCGGCAGCACCATCTCGGGCTCGATCGCCAATTCCTTGGCAATTGCGCTTAGAAGCTTTCCAGCGTCGTCCACGCTTGCGCCGGTCTTTGCCGTCTCTTCAGCGATCAGAGCGGGGTTCTGCCAGACCGGTTTGCCGTCCTTGCGCCAATAGAGAGAGAAGGTCCAGCGCGGCAGGCTTTCGCCAGGATACCATTTGCCCTGGCCGTAATGCAGGAAGCCGCCGGGCGCGAAGCGATCGCGCAGGCGGCGGATCAATTGATCCGCCCGGTCGCGCTTGGTCGGGCCGACGGCGGCGGTGTTCCATTCCTCTGACTGGAAATCGTCGATCGAGATGAACGTGGGTTCGCCGCCCATGGTCAGGCGAACGTCTTCGGCTTGCAGTACGCGGTCGACTTCTTTGCCGAGCGCGTTCAGCGCATCCCAGCTTTCGTCGGAGAAAGGCTTGGTGATGCGCGGATGCTCGGCGACGCGGGTGACCTTCATCGCAAAGTCGAATTCGGTATTGGCTTCGCCGAAATAGCCGCCGGAGATCGGAGCGGCGTTGCGGTAATGCGGGGTTGCGGCGAGTGGAATATGGCTCTCGCCGGTGAGAAGCCCCGAGGTCGGGTCGAGGCCGACCCAGCCGGCACCGGGAAGATAGACTTCCACCCAGGCGTGCAGGTCGGTGAAGTCGACCTCCGTGCCCGAGGGGCCGTCAAGCGCCTTCAGGTCCGGCGTAAGCTGGATGAGATAGCCGGAGACGAAGCGGGTCGCGAGGCCAAGGTGGCGAAGGATCTGGACGAGCAGCCAGCTGGTGTCGCGACAGGATCCCTTTGCCTTTTCCAGCGTTTCCTCCGGCGTTTGCACACCGGTCTCCAGGCGAATAACATAGCCGATTTCCTGCTGCAGCCGCGCATTGATGCCGACGATCATGTCGACGGTCGGTTGTTGCTCGGAGCGGTCGAGCGTGGCGAGGAAAGCTTCTAGGAGCGGTCCCGGCGCCTCCGGCTTCATGTAGATCGACAGATCCTCACGAAGGGTCTCCGGATAATCGAAGGGCCATTTGGTGGCCTCTTCCTCGACGAAGAAATCGAAGGGATTGTAGACCGTCATGTCGGCAACGAGATCGACCTCGATCTTCAGCTCGGTCACCGGATCGGGGAAAACGAAGCGGGCGAGGTAATTGCCGTAGGGGTCCTGCTGCAGATTGACGAAGTGATTGGAGGGCGTGACCTTCAGAGAGTGGCTAAGGACGCGGGTCTTGGAATGCGAGGCTGGTTTCAGGCGAATGACTTGGGGGCCAAGGCGGATCGGATTGTCGTATTTGTAATGGGTGAGATGATAGATGCTCGCTTTGATCGCCATATGTCTCTTTGCCTAGCCCCGCATCGTTGTGCGGCAGTTGCTGTTCCCGATGGCAGTGTGTGCAATGCAGCGAGAGAATGCAAGGCGTCTTGGCGGTCAATCGGGGCTGTCCCGTACAATGCCAAAGCAAAAGCGGCGAGCTTTCGCCCGCCGCCTTGAAATCATTGCTGTCTAAGACATTACTGCGCCGCGCGTCCAACCGGACGCGCGAGGGTCGCAGCAACACTTTGAACTGGCGCATAATCCTTTCCTTAAATCGATTCCGATTTAAGGGGTTATGCGCTAGCTTCTGCCGAATTCATCGACCAGACGGATGATGTCGTCTTCGCCGAGATAGGAGCCAGTCTGCACCTCGATCAGCTCCAGCAGGATCTTGCCGGGGTTGGACAGGCGATGCACTTCGCCGAGCGGGATATAGACCGACTCGTTCTCACGCAGCATCTGTACATTCTCACCGACCGTCACCTCGGCCGTGCCCTTGACGACGATCCAGTGTTCGGAGCGGTGATGATGCTTCTGCAGCGACAGCTTCTTGCCCGGAAGCACGAAGATGCGCTTCACCTGGAAGCGTTCGCCGTTCAGCACCGAGGTATAGCCGCCCCAGGGGCGATAGGATGTCGGATGCGTCTCGGTGAGCTTGGCCGTCGTCTTGTGCCCTGCCAGCAGCTTGACCAGCTTGCCGACTTCCTGGCTGTCCTTGAGATGGCCGACATAGACGGCGTCTTCGCTGGCGATGACCGCGACATCCTCAAGACCCTGTACGGCGAGGTGGATGCCGTGGGTCATGACGAGCGAGTTCTTGGTGTTGATCAGTGTCGTGCTGCCGGCCGCGACATTGCCGTTGTCGTCCTGCTTGCCGACCTTCCAGACTGAATCCCAGCTTCCCAGATCCGACCAGGTGAACGGCGAGGGGACGACGGCTGCGTTCGCCGTCTTTTCCATCAGCGCATAGTCGATGGAGATATCCGGGCTCTTTGCGAAAGTGTCGGCATCGAGGCGGGTGAAGTCGAGGTCGCGTTTGGACTTGGAGACAGCCTTGCTGGCGGCCTTTTCAACTTCGGGCGCATATTCGCCGATTTCGGACAGAAGCTGGGCGGCGGAGAACATGAACATGCCCGAGTTCCAGTAGAACCCGCCGGCAGCGATCATTTCCTTGGCCTTTTCGAGGGCCGGCTTTTCGACGAAGCGCTTGACGACATGGGCGCCGGTCGGCAGCGCCTTGCCGCTTTCGATATAGCCATAGCCGGTTGCCGGTTCGGTCGGTGCGATGCCGAAGGTGACGAGCTTGCCCTGCAACGCAGTGTCGCGGGCGATGCGAACGCAATCGTAATAGGTCGCGTTGGCGTCGATCTCGTAATCGGAGCCGAGGACGTGCATGGTCGCGTCCTTGCCGAAAAGCTCGGTGACGAGCGCGGCGGCGGCGGCGACGGCGGCGGCGGTGTTGCGAGCAACCGGCTCCAGCAGTACGGCGGCGAGCTTCAGGTCGAGCTCGCGGGCCTGTTCGGCGACGAGGAAGCGGAATTCTTCGTTGGTCAGCACGATCGGCGCTTCATAAAGCTCGGGATCGGAAACGCGCTCCAGCGTGTTCTGAAAGAGCGTCCTGTCGCCGATGAACTGAATGAATTGCTTCGGCGCCGAGGCGCGAGACAGCGGCCATAACCGTGTTCCCTTGCCTCCGGCCATGATCACCGGGACGATTTTCGCTGCCATTCTTTCTCTCTCCTAGACACTTGTTCAAGCGTTACGCGAAGGTTTACAACCTATGAGATTGTCGACATCATTCCTTCGACAACTCTTATCGCCATTGCGATCTGCCGTCGACTGGGAACTTCATCGATCTTAGTGTGGAAGTTCTAATAGACTCTCATCGGAGAGCTTACTTTTCGACGAAAAGGAGGCAGCCGTATGGCGGATCGCTTGCCGCGAGAGGTGACCGTTGCCGCCCAAGGCGGCAACGGTCATGTATTCTCCTTTATGCCTCGGCCCGGTCGCCCGGTTCTTCATGGGCAGGCCCATGCTCGACGCCATTGCGCTTGTTGTAGCGGATCGACGACCACAGCGAGATGCCGATGAGGGCAGCGCCACCAAGGCCGGTGATGACCTCGGGAATGTGGGTGAGCGTCTGGACGTACATGATCACCGAGAGGATCAGGATGGCATAGAAGGCGCCATGCTCCAGGTAGCGATAGTGCGCGAGCGTGCCCTTTTCCACCAGCATGATCGTCATGGAGCGCACATACATGGCGCCGATGCCGAGGCCGATGGCGATGATGAAGAGATTCTGGGTTAGCGCGAAGGCACCGATGACGCCGTCGAAGGAGAAGCTGGCGTCGAGAACCTCGAGATAGAGGAAGGCGCCGAAGCCACCCTTGGCGGCGGCGCTCATCGTCTTTTGCGAAGCGTCGAGAAAGCCGGCCAGAACTTCCACCAGCAGGAAGGTCAGGAGACCGTAGATAGAGGCATGGAGGAATGTCGTCGAATCCTCGCCGTCGAGCAGGGAGGAGAAGATGAGAACGAGGATCAGTACGAAGGCGATCTCGATGCCCTTGATGGTGGCGAAACGCGCCATCGCCTTTTCCACGAAGGCGATCCAGTGCACATCCTTCTCGTGATTGAAGAAATAGGTGAGACCGACCATCATCAGGAAGGTGCCGCCGAAAGCGGCGATGGGCAGATGCGCGTCATGCATGATCCGCGCATATTGCTCCGGCTCGGCGGCCGCAAGCTTCAGCGCTTCCCAGGGATTGATCCAAGCCGCGATGGCGACGATCGCCAGCGGGAAGACGATACGCATGCCGAAGACGGCGATGACGATGCCCCAGGTCAGGAAGCGATGCTGCCAGAGTGGCGTCATTTCTTTCAGCTTGTTGGCATTGACGATGGCGTTGTCGAAGGAGAGCGATATCTCCAGCACGGCCAGCACCGCGCAGATGAAGAAGGCTGTCGCGAGGCCACCGAGCGTGCCGGTCGCATTCCAGCCCAGCAGCGCGCCAAGGGCGAGGCCGGCGGCTGTAACAGCAAAAGCCCAGCCGAAATAGCCGAGCACGGATTTGGAGGAGGAGGTGGACCGCGTCATGGGCGCACCTCGCTGCAAATCGAAGGGAGATATTCGGATCGAAGGCGCAGCCACGTGCCAAAGACGGCATGCGGGTAAGGCATGGTCAAACTAATCATGAAAAGAAATCCGCCGGCTCATCTGCAGGCGGTACCGACATCGCGAGAGCGCCGTAAAAACTCTCGCCAGAGGGGCCCGGCACCATAGTTCACTTCGCAGCCGATGTCAGAAGGCGCGAAGATGTCACCATTAGTTAATGAAGTTGCGGCGCGCGTCAAGGGCGAGTGTGAGACGGGATACCATTGCCACCGGTATATCCAGAATCTTCGGAACCAAACGGAGGAGGGGACGTTGGCTCTCAGGTGGGCACGGCTATGTCCATTGCCAGCAGAAAACAGCGGACAAGGAGAATCTCCCATGAGCCCCCATCCCATCCATCCCAAGGCTAAGGAACAAAGGCCGGAGCTGACGGCACGGCAGAAACGTGCGCGTCCGAACTCCCTGCGCCAGGCGCAGGTGCTGCCACCACACAATGTCGATCTGACATTGCAGCCAACGACGCATGACGATGTCCACGTACCGGCCCATGTCAGCGGCGCGGATCTTTCGCGCGAGGCGCCGGGCGACGCCAATCACGGGGGCAAGAAAAAAGGCGGACCCCAGTAAAGTTCGGAAACGGCGCTTTCTGTCGCCCCACGACAGGGATGCGTTCGGCCGGTTTGAAGCTATTGGCTACTTTTTGGTGCGCGGCGGCTTGCCGTTCGACAGGAAACTGCCGGTAAAGCTCAGTTCCGTCGATTTCGCCGAGCATTGGAACGCGACAGGCTTGCCGGAATAGGGATTGGAGAAGGTACAGACGCCTTTTGCCTCGACCTGGCCGGCCATCTTGTTACCGGCGCCGGTGGAGATGACCTCGATCGGCAATTGGATCGTTCCCTTGGTCGCGCCGGGTTTGATCCCGCGCCCGTCACCCTGGAAGCCAAGCATCTTGCCGCCTGCCGAAAAAATAAAGGTTACGGAGCCGTCCGGTCCCGTCACGCTGGCGATCTGCGGCGTGCAGCCCTTCGATGCGTCGAGCTTGCCGACAATCAGCTTGGAGCACTTGCCGTCGATGACGGCCACGCCAGGGCCAGGAAAGTTCTGCGCGCCGGCACTCGTGGCAACGGTCATGACTGTCAAAGCAACGGCAAGGCCTTCGAATCGCATGTTACGGGCTCCTTTAAAGCCCGGACACGTTTGCCGATCGAAATGTGGCAGTCAACCCGCAGCGCTCAGATACGACCGTGGGCGGAGCGCCGGATTACTCCGGCACGAGCGTTCCGATCAGTTGCAGAAGCGCGTTCTGCCGATTGCCGCCGCCGGCCAGGAATTCATAGAGGGTCATCTGCTTCTCAACGCCGCCATCGACGAGATAGTCGGATTGGCGGATGATGAAGACCTCGCCGCTGTCGGTGTCGCGGGCGAGATGGAACAGATACTCATCACCGTTGGGCTTGTGGTTCTTATAGAACTGCTTCTTTACGACCGCCATCTCGTCCTCCCGTACGATCAATGCCTTAACATAACAGTAGTGTGACAGCGCGGGCGGAAGTCAAGCGATTCGCGCGTGGAAATTATGCGGATCTGTCCATTCGTCGTGGGTTCAGACGCTGAACATCAGCATGTGATTGGATATTGAAAGAAAGACCATTATTCTCAGGTTGCGCGATCGAGCATTCGAGGCGCCATGAGCGAGAGGTCAAAGCAGATGAGAATGATGTTAGCGTTAGGAGCTCTATTGAGTTTGGCTTGCGTCTCCGCAGGCGAAGCACCCTCGAACTATCAATCATACCACGGTGGCATCCGCGCCGACAGCGATCCTGTGCTTCTGGAGCGATATGACAGGGCGCTGAACCGCTGCGAGCCGGAGGCCTATTCCTGGCGTCGGGGATCGCCTGATCCGGACAGCACCCTATATATCCTGGCGTTGCGAAATTGCCTGTACAGGCATAGCTTCGTGGATCGCGGCGTTTATGCCTATCCCACATCGTCGGTGTTCCAGCACTTCCTGGATCGCTGATCGCGACCGTTTCTTGCCGTATTTGGAAGCGCCTCTTCCCCGATTTGGAAAGAGCGCTTTTCGTCCGAGCGAGGAGTTGGCCGGGCAAGCCGGCGCCAAATGAGAAAGGGCTCTCGGTTTCCCGAAAGCCCTTGCTTTTCAGCGAATTAGGATGGTGGGCGTGACAGGGATTGAACCTGTGACCCCTACGATGTCAACGTAGTGCTCTCCCGCTGAGCTACACGCCCATCCGATGGCGGCGCATAGATCATAAAACCTTGGGAGCCGTCAATAGGCTTTTTTCAATTTTATGACGCTGTGCGCCGCAAGCCTTATGCGGCAAGGAGTTTGTTCACTTCGTCGACGAGTTCGCGCAAGTGGAACGGCTTGGAAAGTACCTTGGCATCCTTCGGCGCCTTCGAATCAGGGTTCAGCGCGACGGCGGCAAAGCCGGTGATAAACATCACTTTCAGGTCCGGATCGAGCTCGGTGGCGCGGCGCGCCAGCTCGATGCCGTCCATTTCCGGCATGACGATATCGGTCAGGAGCAGCGAAAAGGGTTCTTCGCGCAGCCGGTCATAAGCGCTTGCTCCGTTGTCAAAGGACAAGACCTTGTAGCCGGCCTTTTCCAGTGCCTTCACAAGGAAACGACGCATGTCGTTGTCATCTTCGGCAAGAAGTATCTTCTGGGTCATCATCTGTTCGCTAATCAACTGTTGTCTTGTTGGACTTGTCCAGCGTGTAAGGTAGCCGTTGGCCGTAAACAAGCGGTGAATGGTTGGACGGGATATAATCATCCGTGTTCGCTGTCGCACGGTTGCGCCCGAAGCCCACCTCGCGCAGGTCGGGATACGGCATCACGGCGCGTCGCCTTCACAGCGTTGGATTAAGGCCATTTTGCTAAAGTTAGTATGGACTTGCGGGCGTGCAGCTGGCAACATGGATATTGCGACAGGTTGTAGACACGGTAAAGATGTTGATGTCCGCAGAGATGCGTAATTTCGAGATTTTTGAGGTATTGGAGCCCGTCTCCCAGACAATTCCCTTTGTCTACAGCTCACCCCACAGCGGCCGCATCTATCCGCCCGATTTCATCGCCCAGTCCCGCCTGCAGGGCATCGCCATCCGCCGCTCGGAAGATCATTATGTCGATGAGTTGTTTTCGGCGGCGAGCGATCTCGGCGCGCCGTTGCTGCTCGCCAATTTCCCCCGCGCCTATATCGACGTCAATCGCGAGCCCTATGAGCTCGATCCACGCATGTTCGATGGAGCGTTGCCGCCTTATGCCAACATCAATTCGCTGCGGGTTGCCGGCGGTCTCGGTACGATCCCGCGAATCGTCGCGGAAAACATGGAAATCTATGCCCGGCGCGTGCCGGTCGAGGATGCGCTGAGGCGTATCGATACGATCTACAAGCCCTATCATGCGACCCTGCGGCGGCTGATTGCCCGCACCCATGTCCAGTTCGGTTTCGGCGTTTTGGTCGACTGCCATTCCATGCCAGGCAATATCCGTATCGCCGGCAGCAATGCGCGGCCGGATTTCATTCTTGGCGACCGTTATGGCACCAGTGCCTCGGCGGAGCTTTCGCGCGCCGCCATGCAGATCCTTGAGGAGCTGGGCTTCAACGCCGTGCGCAACAAGCCCTATGCCGGCGGCTTCATCACCGAGCACTACGGCCGCCCCTCCCGCGGGCTGCATGCCCTCCAGATCGAGGTCAACCGCTCGCTTTATGTCGATGAAACGACGCTGGAGAAGCGTGCGGATTTCGATCAGGTCGCCGCAGCCATCACCCTGTTCATGAAGCGCATCGCCGAGCATGTGGAATCCTACGCGGGCGATCCGGCGCTGGCGGCTGAGTAGAGCGTAGCGAAATGTCGATGCCTCGCATGAGGGGCTGTCCCGGATATTCCTGAGCTAACAGAATCTGTCGAATCGTCTCACTACGGCGATGGCTCGGCGCGGTCGCGCTTGTGTTTGCTGCTCATTTCCGCAGGCGCGGGGGGGGCTCTTCGACAAAAAAAGAACCGCGCTTGTGGCGCGGCTAAGTCTAGGGAGGAAACACCCAAGGAGGGTATTTACAGTCAGAAGACTGTAGGGGAATGATGCTACCGCATTGCACAAATGTCAAGCAGAATATTGCAGTGCAAGATATTTAGGCAATTTAGGAATTTCTGCTTGATCTGCGAGCATTCCGCCTCTTGCATCGGCATTCGGTTTGCTTCCCGATCTTTATGCGTTATGACTCCGCCCGCCCCGTCATTTATCCGGATCGACCATGCTTCCTGATCGCTCGTTCTTCTATCGTCTGGCCGAAGCGGCCAAGGCCGAAACCCTGCCGCGCTTTCGCGCCGGTGTCGATGTGGTCAACAAGGAAGCGCAAGGCTTCGATCCGGTGACCGAGGGCGACCGGGCCGCCGAAGTGGCTATCCGGACGCTGATCGAGGCGGAGTTTCCCGATCACGGCATTCTGGGCGAGGAGCACGGCAATGTCGGCCTCGACCGCGAGCATGTCTGGGTGATCGACCCGATCGACGGCACACGCGCCTTCATTTCCGGCGTGCCGGTCTGGGGAACGCTGATCGGCCTGCAGAAGAATGGCCGTGCCATCATGGGCATGATCGACCAACCGTTTACCGGCGAGCGCTATTTTGCCGATGGCAACGGCTCGACCTATTCCGGCCCGGATGGCGAAAAGCGCCTGCAGGTTCGCGATTGCGGTAGTCTGTCGAAGGCGATTCTCTTCACCACCTCGCCGCATCTCTTCGTCGGCGAGGAGATGGTGAAGTATCGCGAGATCGAGAGCCAGGTGCGGCTCTTCCGCTATGGCACGGATTGCTACGCCTATGCGCTGCTTGCCGCCGGTCACGTCGATCTGGTCGTCGAAAATTCGCTGAAGCCCTATGATGTCGGCGGCATCATCCCCGTCATCGAGCAGGCGGGCGGCATTATCACCACCTGGGACGGTGGTCGGCCGGAAATGGGCGGCACCATCATCGCCGCCGGCAGCCGCGCGGTCTATGAACAGGCGCGGGCCATCCTGTCGCGTTAACTCTCGTCTTTAGGCAATACCGGACGGAAAACCGCGAGGCACTTTTCCTGGAATTGCGCTAGCTTTCGACTTCCATCGTCTGCGCACTCGCTTCGGCGTCGCTGCCGGGAATGAAGGCGTTGATGGCGGCAAGCGCCGCATTCCGATAGATATCCCGTTCCTGCAGGATTTCATGCTTGGACCCGTAAATGGGTACGAGCTGGGCTGCTCGAAAGTAGCGCGCCAGCCGCTCCTGATCGGCATAGGGCACGATGCCGTCGCGGGTCGGCGCGATCAGTACGGTCGGAATGCTGATCGAGAACAGATGCTCGGGCCTGGTGACATGGTCGATGGTGCGGAAGGCTTCCGACAGCCAGCGCGCCGTTGGCGGGCCGAGCACGAGCTGCGGATAGGCGGCGGCGATTTCAGTGTTGCGCCGATAGCGCCGCTCGTCGCTGGTCAGCAGGTTTTCGGAGAAGGGCCTTTCCAGATTTTTCTTGCTGAATTGGATCCGGCCAAGACCGATCGCGCTGACTGCGCTTGAGAGCGCGCGCACGAGACCGGGCGACGCTCCCTGGCCCATGAGGCCGACGAAGGGCGCGAGCAGCACCATGCGCTCGATCCGGCTCGCAAGCCGGGGTGCCGCCGACAGCGCGATCAGCGCGCCGGTCGAATGCGCCAGCAGGAAGAAGGGCAGGCGCGTGTCCGGCAGCACGATCTTGTCGAGGAAGGCGGTGAGATCGCGTTCGTAATCGGAAAAATGGCGGACATGCCCGCGCCGCGGATCCTTCAACAGCCGCTCGGAGCCGCCCTGGCCGCGCAGATCGAAGGTTGCGACCCACAGGCCCTTGGCGGTGAGATCGCGGATTGTCTCCAGATATTTTTCGATGAACTCGTTGCGGCCCTGCAGCAGCAGCACGGTTCCTTTGGCGACAGGCTGCTCGCTGCGGAAGACGGCATAGCGCAGCTTGCGCCCGTCAAAGCTCTCGAAGAACCCCTCGATGCGGTTTTCCGGCACCGGATTGTCTGGCGTGGAATAGAGGATCGAATCCATGACGATGTCGCGCCTCGCTAGCGGGTTGTTCTTCTGAAGGGGATAGCGCAGGCAGGGGGAATTGCAACAGGTTTATTGGCGGTCCTTGCGGTCGAATATCCGGTGTCTATATTCCTCCATCAGCCTCTCTGATGGCAGCGCTGGTACCTAAGACGCTTCCAAATACGGCCTTCTCCAAACATTGTCTTCATCAGGCCTTTGGTGTCGCACCGCGTCGTTCAAGTGCGGTTTTGCGGATGATGTCGGCGATTTCCGGGCTGCTGCTGGACAGCATCTGGAAATCCGACGAATAGAGCGATAACAGCGAGACTTCAGTCGCGGCACTGACGGTTGCTGAGCGGGGCTCGCCGCTGATCAGCGCCATCTCGCCGAAGAAGCTGCCGGGGCCGAGCTCTACAGGGTTCGGCGTGGCGACGCTGACGCGGCCCTCGGCGATGAAGAACATCTGATCGCCAGTCTCGCCCTTGCGGCAGATTATGGCGCCGGCCGGCACAACACGAGGTCTCAATGCTCTCACGATCTCGATGAGTGCGGTCGAACCAAGCTTTTCAAACAGCGGTACTGCTGCAACCAGCTGCCAATTGCGCACGAAGTCCTGGCGACGAACTTCTTCATAGAAGCCGGTGGCGAGGATGCCGGCCCACAGCGCAAAGATGCCTATACCGCTCATCATGACCAGCCCGGCAAGGACGCGACCGGCGAAGCTTTGTGGAATCTCGTCGCCATAGCCGGTGGTCGATAGCGTGACCACCGCCCACCACATCGCCAGGGGGATGCTGCCGAACTTGTCAGGCTGGACGTCGCGCTCGATGATATACGCTGCGAGTGCCGCGCCGAACAGAACGATGCCGAAAATCGAGGTGACGCCGATCAGGTTCCGCGCCTCTTTGGTCAGCACCCTGCCCAGCAGTTGGAAGAAGGTCGAACCGCGCAGTGGCTTCAGCAGCCAGATGGCACAATAGAGGCTTTGGTCGCGCCCGCGGACGAAAAGCAATGCGATCACGGGGACCAAAACCGCAAGCACGTCGACGGTGGTTTCCAGCGCCCTGCCGCGAGCCTCTCTCGACCGCTGCATGAACAGCGTCTCGATCAATTGCAAAACATAGGCGGCCCAGACGCTGGCGAGCAGTCCTTCCAAGACGAGTCTGGTCTGTCCGGCTATATCAGGCGTCGTCAGCGCAGCCACTGTCAATAGACCGATTGCGGCGAGCAGCACGTTCAGCGATGCGGAAATCTTCGAGAAAGGGAGCGCCGACATTCAATACCCCGACTGGGCAGCCACTCTCCCAGAATAGGACGTCTTCGGTCCAAACGTAAAGGGCTTGCGGGACAGGCACGGCAACCAAGTGTTGACCAGTGAAATAAGCCATTTGTGGCTGACTTTTCAATCAGATTTCAATTGTTTCGGACATTCCTTGCAATCGCGGAAGACTATGCCGGTTAAGGCGATCATGAGGTCGCGCGAGACGTTGGGGGAGTTGCAATAGATTTTTGCTTTTCTCGGCATGACGAGCGGCCACCTCCATGCTGTGCCCAGCATGCACCTCCTGGGCCCTTATTGCTGTCCGACATCCAGCGGAAAACCCTTGAAAGGCTTAATCTCCTTTAGAACGAACGTTGTCTGCATCTCCTTGATGCGCGGCAGGCGGCGCACCACCCGCATGGCGAAGTCGGCGTAGCTGTCGAGGTCCGCGGCCACGACTTGCAGCAGAAAATCAGCGTCTCCGGCTATGCTGTAGCAGGCGACGACCTCGCTCAGTTTCAGGACGTCTTGCGAGAATTCCTCGGCTTCCGCCTCGCTATGACTGTCGATCTTGACCCTGATGAAGGCGAGAACGCCGAGGCCGATCTGCCGCCGGTCCAGAACCGCCGTATAGCTCTGGATGACGCCGCTCTCCTCGAGTTGCCGAACCCGCCGCCAGCAGGGCGAGGTCGAGAGCCCGACCTCGGAAGAGAGTGCCTGATTCGTCAGACGGCCATCATTCTGGAGGGCACTCAGGATGCGCGTATCGACAGGTTCGAGTGGAAAGGGCATGCTTCACCTTAATGAGAGTTAAATTAGGTAGATCCTACCATAATTGGTAATTTATAGGCAATGAAAGGCAGGATCATTCGCGGGGAGCGATATATTCTGCAGCGCAAATCCACTCCTGCCGCAGGTTCCCATGCTCCCCGATACTCGTCTCGCCATCGTCATCAATCCTGAACTGCCGCTCGGTTTGATCGCCAACACGGCGGGCGCGATCGCCATTGGTCTCGGCGCCCGATTTCCGGGTCTTGCGGCCCGCCAGCTTGCCGATCGCGACGATCGTACCATCGATATCAGCTCCAACCTGCCGGTTCCGATCCTGCAGGCGGATGCGGATACGATCCGGGCGCTGATGCTGAAGGCCCTGCCGCAGCCGGACGAACGGGGAATCGTCCCTTTCCCGGCCTTCGCGCGGTCGCTGCACGCCTATGCGGACTATGAGGCGACATTCCCCGGCCGGGATCTGTCGGAAGAGGTGATCGACGGCCTGGGGCTCGTGGGTCCCTCGAAATGGGTGAAGTCGCTGACGGGATCGTTGAAGCTTTTGCGGTAGGCTCGATCGCCACCGCATTGCATAAAAAAGGCCGGCTTGCGGAGATAGAGAGATCCGCTGAGCCGGCCGAGTAAGGACTGAAGAAGAAGGGACGATATGCTTCAGTCATCGGATGTATTTGATGCATCCGACGGTTATATTGATAGTACCGCCAGCCTGAACGGGTGCCGAACCGGGTGTTCATCTGCGGTTCACGCGGCTTTTCGCCGAAATCCGGGGCAGGCCATCGGGGTCTTGAACTCCCGAAATGCGATCACCATCTCCATTCTGCGGGTGCCAAACGGGCCTGCAAAACCGTCCCGAGGCCGCCCAGAGCGGGGTCACGGGGCAAATCGTAAATCGCAATCGTCGCTCACAGGAGGACACCATGCGTCACGTAGACTTTACTCCCCTTTACCGTTCCACCGTCGGTTTCGACCGTCTCTTCACCATGCTCGACAGCCTTGCGCAGCCGGATCAGGGTCAGACCTATCCGCCCTACAACATCGAGCGCACCGGTGAGAACACCTATCGCATCACAATGGCCGTTGCCGGTTTCGACGAAAAGGAACTGAGCATCGAGGCTCACGCCCATGTTCTGCAGGTCAAGGGTGAAAAGAGCGAAGAGCCGACCGAGGCCAGCGAATATCTCTATCGCGGTATTGCCAAGCGCGCCTTCGAGCGTCGCTTCCAGCTTGCCGATCATGTCGAGGTTCAGGCGGCTTCTCTGAAGAATGGTCTGTTGCACATCGATCTGCTGCGCAACATTCCGGAAGCCATGAAGCCCCGCCGCATCTCCATTGCCGCCGAGCCGGTCGATACTCCGAAGGCGATCGAAGCTCATATCAACTAATCGTCGTCAGCCGACAGGCTGAGGACAGATCCTCCCAAGATCAAAAAGTAAGGCGGCGCTCCGATGGGGCGCCGCCTTTGTCTTTCATGCTATCGGGATGTAGCTAGGCTGCGTTCGTGGCTCCATTGGCCTCGGTTTCCGCCTTGGCCGTCTCCCGCCTCTTGGCCGCATCGGCATATTTCTGGGCAAGGAAGGCGCAGGTCATCAGCTGGATCTGGTGGAACAGCATCAGCGGCAGGACGATGGCGCCGATACCCTGGCCGGCGAAGATGACATTGGCCATCGGCACGCCGCTTGCCAGCGACTTCTTCGAGCCGCAGAAGGTGATAGTGATCTCGTCGGCCTTGGAGAAGCCAAGCGCGCGGCTGCCGAACATGGTGATGCAGAGCACCGTGGCCAGAAGTACCATGTTGGCGACGATCACGGTGGCGATGTCGAGCAGAGAGAAGGTGTGCCAAAGTCCCTCAACGACGGCCTCGCTGAAGGCTGAATAGACGACCATCAGGATCGAGCCGCGATCGACCGGCATCAGGATCTTCTTCTTCGAGCGGATCCAGTCACCGATCCACGGCTGCAGAAGCTGGCCGGCGATAAAGGGGGCGAGCAGCTGAAGCATGATCTGCCACAGCACGTCCCAGGAAAAGCCGCCGCCCTGGCCGCCGACCGAAAACAGCACGCCGACGAGCAGCGGCGTCAGGAACATGCCGAAGATGTTCGAGGCGGAAGCAGAGCAGATGGCGGCCGGAACGTTGCCGCCGGCGATCGATGTGAAGGCGATGGACGACTGCACGGTCGAGGGCAGCACGCTCAAGAACAGCAGGCCTGTATAGAGCGACACCGGCAGGATGCTGTTCGGGACGATATGGCCGATGCCGAGCACCAGCAGCGGGAAAATGCCGAAGGTGGTCAGTAAGATGATCAGATGCAGCCGCCAATGCAGCATGCCGGCGATGACGACATCGCGCGACAGGCGCGCGCCGTGCAGGAAGAACAGCAGGCCGATCGCGAAATTCGTGGCGATACTGAAATAGTGAGCACTCGCTCCCTGAACGGGAAAGAAGGAAGCCGTCAGGACCGTCAGGACGAGCAGCATGGTGAAGGTGTCTGGAAGAAAGCGGCGCATCGTGCCAACCCCAATCGCAATTTTATAAGCCGTAAGAATAGTCCTTGCAGATAGACCTATCGTGATCCACGATGCAAGGAATAACAGTTATCGCAATTCAGGATAAAGGTGATGCTTGATCTCACGCAATTGCGAAGCTTCGTCGCCGTCGAGCAGATGGGCAGCTTTACACTGGCCGCGGAGCGACTTGGCCTTGGCCAGTCTACGGTCAGCCAGCATATTCAGCGACTGGAAACCACATTGGGTCGCAAACTGCTGGCACGCGACACGCATCGGGTGGTGTTGACGGGAGACGGCGAGGCGCTGCTCGGCCATGCCCGCCAGATACTGTCGATCGAGGGAGAGGTGCAGCAGCTCTTTGCCGGCAACAGCCTGCGCGGCAGTCTGCGGCTCGGCGTCTCCGAGGATTTCGTCACCAGTCAGTTGCCGGATGTGCTGGAGGAATTCGTCCGCTCGCATCCTTCCGTCGATCTCGAATTGACCGTCGCGCTCAGCGGCACGCTTTATGAGATGCAGGACAATGGCGATCTCGACCTCGTGCTCGCCAAGCGTCGTCTCGGCGATGTCAGGGGCAGGCTGGTCTATCGCGAGCCGCTGGTCTGGCTGGCGCGCAATCCGGACCGCATCCGAGCGCTTGCGGGCCCTCTGCCGTTGATCGCCTTTCCCGCCCCGAGCGTCACAAGGGCCGTGGCGCTGGAAGCACTGCGTCGCCAGCAGGTGCCATGGCGCATCGTCTGCACTTGCGGCAGTCTCAGCGGCCTGACGGCGGCGGCGCGTGCCGGCATGGGCGTCCTTGTCCAGCCGCGCAGCATGGCGCCTTCGGGGCTGGCGGAAATCGCACCGGGCTGGTTGCCGGCGCTGGAGGATGTCGAATTCGTGCTGGTGCCGCGCAAAGGGGCGGATCAGCTGCTGGTCAGCGCCCTCTCGGAGGATATCCTGGCGAAGGTGAGGGGATTGCGGTCGATGTGAACGCGCCGGACTTGTCTTGAGCCGATTACGAAAGCCGTTTCGGATCATGTGAGTAGGCGTAAAGGATTTGTTAAGATTCCTTCGCCGGCTGTTATTTCCCTTTTCGCGTGTCCCGATTCGCAAGTGCACGCGGTTCAGGTTCGAGTCAGCTTACGCTGCTATCGTATTTTGCAGTGAACGAGCTGAAGCGAGGGTATCAGCCTCCATGATCTATGGTGCCATCTTCATTTCCGGACTTGTAGCCTGCGTAATGGCAATGACGATGATCGTTCATCATGCGCCTCCTTATGACGGCGCATCGAACTTCACGATGTTCACGCATCGGAATCAGAACTAGGCTTTTGTCGCCAGACTGAGCGCCGACTGGCCGAATGCCAGTTCGGCGCTCTTTTTTATTCAATCGTCACGCAAGGCAGGCGAGGAAGCCGGCGACATCGTCCTCGGTCGTCGCAAAGCTGGTGACGAGGCGGATCAAGGCTTCGTTTTCGTTCACCAGGTCCGGCTGTGATTCCGGGATCGGCCATTCATAGAACTTCGCGCCCTTGTCCTCGGCGGTCTTGGCGGCGGATTTCGAGATGATGGCGAAAACTTCGTTCGACGCGGTCGGCCAGGCGAGGCGCGCGTCGGGCGTCCGCTCGATGCCGGCGCGCAGGTGGTCAGCCATGCGGTTTGAATGGCGTGCAAGATCGAGCCAGAGACCATGCTGGAAATAGCCGTCGAACTGGGCGGCGATGAAGCGCGATTTGGAGAAAAGCTGGGCGGCGCGCTTGCGGATGAAATGCATCTCCTTGGCCTGCTCCGGATTGAAGAAGACGATCGCCTCGGCGCACCAGCAGCCGTTCTTGGTTCCGCCGAAGGAGAGGATGTCGACGCCGCGCTTCCAGGTCATCTCCGCCGGGCTGGCGTCGAGCGCCACCAGCGCGTTGGCGAAGCGGGCGCCATCCATGTGCAGTGGCAGCCCGTTCGCCCTGCTGATGGCGGCGATGGCATCGATCTCGGCGAGCGAATAGACCGTGCCGATTTCCGTTGCCTGGGTGATGGTCACGGCGGCGGCGCGGCCATGATGCACGGCGTCCTGCGGGAAGCGCGCGACCTTGATGGTGAGCGCTTTCGGATCGATCTTGCCGCCGGCGCCGTCGACGGTCGCGAGCCTCGCGCCGCTGAAGAAATCCGGCGCGCCGCATTCATCTTCGGCGACATGTGCCTCGGCATGGCAGAAGCTGATGCCGCCCGGCTTCTGGACGCTGGCGAGCGATAGCGAATTGGCGGCCGTACCTGTCGCGACGAAGAAGACGGAGACCTCGCGCTCGAAAATCTCGGCGAACTTGGCTTCGACCTTTTGGTCGAGATCGCTGGTGCCGTAGGCCGAGGCGAAGCCGCCGGATTCGGCAAGCAGACGTTCGGCGATCTTGGAATGGGCGCCGGCCCAATTATCGGAAGCAAAAAACATTGATGGCACCAACTGAGACTATAGGTTTGCGGGAAAGGTAGTTAAGGTCTGCCGGACATTAATCCAATGGTGCGGGCTATCAAGAGTACAGTGCTGAAGGACTCATCACAGAAATTGATCTAAGCAATCAACAAACAAAATGATGCGCTGCAGCGAAACTTTCTTGCTTGAAATTTGCAACATCGGCAATCTTCCGTCGCGTGTTGATGAAATTTTGCCCTTTTGCTCTTGCGAAGGCAAAAGCTTTCTGTCATAGAACTGGTGAATTAGGACAGGGTTGCTGTCCTATTTTGGCCGCCGAGGCCGAAGATGCGCCAGGGGTCCTGACGATGTCGGGATTTCGAGCTATAGTTACCGGGAGCACGCCCTTTTAAGCCTTCAAGGCGACGGGGCGGAGCGGCGGTGGAATAGCAAGGCGCGGAACGCTGACGACAGGCTCCACCGTGGGCCAGGTCTGCGACCGGATCTTCATAATGCAACAGCGCTGTCGCGCGTCGGACCGGGTAACGGGGCGACGCGGGACGAAGGATCGCCCGCGCCGCGGGCCTTACCGGAGGGAAGACGATGACGAACAGGACGCCGTCCATGACTTTTGACCAGATCGCCGCAGCCAAGGCTGCCGCCACGGCCAATACGTCGAAACGTGCCGCCGTCGGCATCCCACCCAAACAGGGCCTTTATGATCCGCGCAATGAGCATGATGCCTGCGGTGTCGGCTTCGTCGCGCATATGAAGGGCCAGAAGTCGCACCAGATCGTGCGCGACGGCCTGTTCATTCTCGAGAACCTGACGCATCGCGGCGCCGTCGGCGCAGATCCGCTGATGGGCGATGGCGCCGGCATTCTCGTGCAGATCCCAGACCGTTTCTTCCGCGAGGAAATGGCCTTGCAGGGCATCACCCTGCCGAAGGCTGGCGAATATGGCGTCGGCCATTTCTTCCTGCCGCGTGACGAGACGTTGATCGAGCATTTCAAGACGGCCATCAGGCAGGTCGTCACCGAGGAAGGCCAGGTTCTGCTCGGCTTCCGCGACGTGCCGGTCGACAATTCCTCGCTGTCGAAGGCAGCTGATATTGCCGCCACCGAGCCGCATCATGTGCAGGTCTTCATCGGGGCCGGTCGTGATGCCGGCACGAACGAGGAGTTCGAGCGCCGTCTGTTCACCCTGCGCAAGGTGATCTCCAACCGTATCTATGCGGAATACGAAGGCGAAGAGAGCAGCTTCTACCCTGTGTCGCTGTCGAGCTCGACCATCGTCTATAAGGGCATGTTTCTCGCCTATCAGGTCGGCGCCTATTATAAGGACTTGGCCGATCCGCGTTTCGAGACGGCGGTTGCTCTCGTGCACCAGCGTTTCTCGACCAACACCTTCCCGTCGTGGAAGCTGGCGCATCCCTACCGCATGGTCGCCCATAACGGCGAAATCAACACGCTGCGCGGCAACGTCAACTGGATGGCCGCCCGCCAGGCATCGGTGTCTTCGCCGCTGTTCGGCGATGATATCTCCAAGCTCTGGCCGATCTCTTATGAAGGACAGTCAGACACCGCCTGCTTCGACAACGCGCTCGAATTCCTCGTGCGTGGTGGTTATTCCATGGCGCATGCCATGATGATGCTTATCCCCGAGGCATGGGCCGGCAACCAGCTGATGGCCGCCGAACGCAAGGCGTTCTACGAGTATCACGCTGCCCTGATGGAGCCGTGGGACGGTCCGGCCGCCGTTGCCTTCACCGATGGCAAGCAGATCGGCGCGACGCTCGATCGTAACGGCCTGCGTCCGGCCCGCTATCTCGTCACCAACGACGATCGCATCATCATGGCGTCGGAAGCCGGCGTTTTGCCGGTGGACGAAGAGAAGATCATCCAGAAGTGGCGTCTGCAGCCGGGCAAGATGCTGCTGATCGATATGGAAAAGGGCCGGATCATCTCCGATGACGAGGTGAAGTCCGAGCTTGCCACCAAGCATCCCTATCAGAGCTGGCTCAAGCGCACGCAGCTGATTCTCGAAGACCTGAAGCCGGTGGAGCCGCGCGCGCTTCGCCGCGACGTGTCGCTGCTCGATCGCCAGCAGGCCTTCGGCTACACGCTGGAGGACACCAAGCTCCTGATGTCGCCGATGGCGACGACGGGACAGGAGGCCATCGGCTCCATGGGCACGGATACGCCGATCTCGGCCATGTCCGACAAGCCGAAGCTGCTCTACACCTATTTCAAGCAGAACTTCGCGCAGGTGACGAACCCTCCGATCGACCCGATCCGCGAAGAGCTGGTGATGAGCCTCGTCTCCTTCATCGGCCCACGCCCGAACCTGCTCGACCATACCGGCATGGCCAACGCCAAGCGGCTGGAAGTGCGCCAGCCGATCCTGACCAATGGCGATCTGGAAAAGATCCGCTCGATCGGCCACACGGAAGACCGCTTCGACACCAAGACGCTCGATTTCACCTATGATGTCGAGCGCGGCGCCGAAGGCATGCCGGAAATGCTAGATCGTCTCTGCGAGCGTGCCGAAGCGGCCGTTCGCGGCGGCTACAACATTATCGTGCTGTCCGATCGCCAGATCGGGCCGGACCGCATTGCGATCCCGGCGCTGCTGGCAACGGCCGCCGTGCATCATCACTTGATCCGCAAGGGGCTGCGCACCTCGGTCGGTATCGTCGTCGAAACCGGCGAGCCACGCGAAGTGCATCATTTCTGCCTGCTCGCCGGCTATGGCGCCGAGGCGATCAACCCCTATCTCGCTTTCGATACGCTGCTCGATATGCATCAGCGCGGCGAATTCCCGAAGGAAGTCGATGCCACGGAAGTCGTCTACCGCTACATCAAGGCGGTCGGCAAAGGCATCCTCAAGGTCATGTCGAAGATGGGCATTTCGACCTATCAGTCCTATTGCGGCGCGCAGATCTTCGACGCGGTCGGCCTGCAGGAAGAACTGGTCGACAAGTACTTCTTCGGCACGGCGACGATGATCGAAGGCATCGGCCTCGAAACCATCGCCGAGGAAACCGTCGCCCGCCACACATCGGCCTTTGGTGCCGACCCAATCCTGGCGAGTACGCTCGAGATTGGCGGCGAATATGCCTACCGTATGCGCGGCGAAAGCCATGCCTGGACGCCGGATGCGGTGGCGGCTCTTCAGCATGCCGTACGCGGCAATGCCGAGGATCGCTATCGCGAGTTCGCGGATATGGTCAACGACTCGGCGCTCAGGATGAACACCATCCGTGGCCTGTTCAAGATCAAGAGCGCGGAAGCGCTCGGCCGCAAGCCGATCTCGGTTGATGAGGTCGAGCCGGCTGTCGATATCGTCAAGCGCTTCTCGACGGGCGCGATGTCCTTCGGTTCGATCAGCCGCGAGGCGCATACGACGCTGGCGATCGCTATGAACCGGATCGGCGGCAAGTCGAACACCGGCGAGGGTGGCGAGGAGTCCGATCGCTACCTGCCGCTCTTCGACGGCTCGTCGAACCCGGAACGTTCGGCCATCAAGCAGATCGCCTCCGGCCGCTTCGGCGTCACCACCGAATATCTCGTCAATGCCGACGTGCTGCAGATCAAGGTCGCGCAGGGCGCCAAGCCCGGCGAAGGCGGTCAGTTGCCCGGCCACAAGGTCGACGCGACCGTCGCCAAAACTAGGCATTCGACGCCGGGAGTCGGCCTGATCTCGCCGCCGCCGCACCATGACATCTATTCGATCGAAGACCTGGCGCAGCTGATCTTCGACCTGAAGAACGTCAACCCGACGGCCGATGTCTCGGTCAAGCTTGTCTCGGAAGTCGGCGTCGGCACGGTTGCTGCCGGCGTTGCCAAGGCGCGCGCCGATCACATCACCGTTTCGGGCTTCGACGGTGGCACCGGCGCTTCGCCGTTGACCTCGCTGAAGCATGCCGGTTCGCCTTGGGAAATCGGCCTTGCCGAGACACAGCAGACGCTGGTGCTGAACGGGCTGCGTTCGCGCATCGCCCTGCAGGTGGATGGTGGTCTGAAGACCGGGCGCGACGTCATCATCGGCGCGTTGCTGGGTGCGGACGAGTTCGGCTTTGCCACCGCGCCGCTGATAGCGGCAGGCTGCATCATGATGCGCAAGTGCCACCTCAACACCTGTCCGGTGGGTGTCGCGACGCAGGATCCGGTCTTGCGCAAGCGCTTCAAGGGCACGCCCGAGCACGTCATCAACTATTTCTTCTTCGTCGCCCAGGAAGTGCGCGAAATCCTCGCTTCGCTTGGCGTTGCCAAGCTGGATGAGATCATCGGCGCTTCCGAGCTGCTGGAGAAGGACGACATGCTCGCCCACTGGAAGGCCAAGGGTCTCGACTTCAGCCGCATCTTCCACAAGGTCGATGCGCCGAAGGACGCGACCTACTGGACGTCCCTGCAGAAGCACCCGATCGACGACATTCTCGACCGCAAGCTGATCGAGCAGGCGGAGCCGGCCCTTGCCAGCAAGACGCCGGTCGCGATCGAAGTGGACATCAAGAACGTCGACCGTTCGGCCGGCGCGATGCTCTCGGGCGCAGTCGCCAAGCGTTACGGCGCGCGCGGATTGAAGGACGATACGATCAGCGTCACGCTGAGAGGCACTGCCGGCCAGTCGTTCGGCGCGTTCCTGGCGCGCGGCGTTACCTTCAACCTTATCGGTGACGGCAACGACTATGTCGGCAAGGGGCTTTCGGGCGGTCGCATCATCATCCGTCCGCCGGAAAACTCGAAGATCCTCGCCGAACATTCGATCATCGTCGGCAACACCGTGCTTTATGGCGCGACCGAAGGCGAATGCTATTTCCGTGGCGTGGCCGGCGAGCGTTTCGCGGTGCGCAACTCCGGCGCCGTCGCCGTCGTCGAAGGCGTGGGCGACCATGGTTGCGAATACATGACCGGCGGTGTCGTCGTCGTACTCGGCGAAACCGGCCGCAACTTCGCAGCCGGCATGTCGGGCGGCGTTGCCTATGTGCTCGACGAGAAGGGCGATTTCGCCCGCCGCTGCAACATGGCGATGGTCGAGCTGGAGCCGGTTCCGGAAGAGGACGAATTGCTGGAGAAGCTGCACCATCATGGTGGCGACCTCATGCACAAGGGACGTGTCGACGTCTCCGACGACATGACGCGCCACGACGAGGAGCGGCTTTACCAGCTCATTTCGAACCATTTCCACTACACCGGTTCGACGCGTGCGAAAGAAATCATCGATCATTGGACCGATTACCGTCCGAAATTCCGCAAGGTCATGCCGGTCGAATACCGCCGCGCCCTTGAGGACATGGAGCGGAACCGGATGAGCGTGGCGGCGGAGTGATCCGCGGCAACGCCCTTTCCATTCGAGGGTTTCGCGCCTGATTGCGATCACTGTGTGGCGGTCGTGATTGCCGAATAGCGGAATCAGATTTGAATTACAGTGCCGGACAAGGCAGCGGGACTTGCCGTCAGGCACGGGAGCCATCGGGCTTCTCTTTAGAGTGAGGAAACGAAAGCATGGGCAAGGTAACAGGCTTCTTGGAAATCGACCGGCAGGTTGGCAAGTATCAGCCGGCGTCGGACCGTATCCGGCATTTCCGCGAATTCACGATCCCCATGTCGGACCCGGAAGTGCAGAAACAGGCCGCGCGCTGCATGGACTGTGGCATCCCCTATTGCCACGGCCCAACTGGCTGCCCTGTGCACAACCAGATCCCGGACTGGAACGACCTCGTCTATAACAACAACTGGGAAGAGGCGATCCGCAACCTGCATTCGACCAACAACTTCCCGGAGTTCACCGGCCGTGTCTGCCCCGCGCCCTGCGAGGAAGCCTGCACGCTGAATCTCGAGGATGCGCCGGTCGCGATCAAGACGGTCGAGCAGGCGATTGCCGACAAGGCCTATGAGCTTGGCTTCATCCGGCCGCAGCCGGCAACGGTCCATACCGGCAAGAAGGTTGCCGTCATCGGCTCCGGCCCCGCTGGCATGGCGGCGGCCCAGCAGCTTGGCCGCGCCGGACATGAGGTTCATCTCTACGAGCGCGAGTCGAAGGCGGGCGGATTGCTGCGCTACGGTATTCCGGACTTCAAGATGGAGAAGAATTTCATCGACCGCCGCGTCGAGCAGATGAAGGGCGAGGGCGTGACCTTCCATTGCGGCGTCAATGTTGGCGTCGACGTCAAGATGGAACAGCTTCTGGCCGATTATGATGCCGTTCTTTATTGCGGCGGCTCGGAAACGCCGCGCGAGGCCGGCATTCCCGGCGTCGGGCTTGCCGGCGTCCATGATGCGATGCCTTATCTCGTGCAGCAGAACCGCCGAGTCGGCCGCGAAAACATCGACAGCATCGGCTGGCCGTCCGACCCGATCCTCGCCGGCGGCAAGCACATCGTCGTCGTTGGCGGCGGTGATACCGCGTCCGACTGCGTCGGCACGGCCTTCCGCCAGGGCGCGGTCAAGGTGACCCAGCTCGACATTCGCCCGCAGCCGCCGGAAAAGGAAGACAAGCTCGCCGTCTGGCCGTTTTGGGCGACCAAGATGCGGACCTCCTCTTCGCAGGCCGAAGGCGCCGTGCGCGAATTCCAGGTCGCGACGCTCGAATTCATCGGCGAAGACGGCGTGCTGACCGGCGTGAAGTGCTGCGAAGTGGATGAGCGCCGCAAGCCGATCGCCGGCACGGAATTCATCATCCGCGCCGATCTCGCCTTCATCGCCATCGGCTTCCGTGGCCCGTTCACCGACAGCGTGCTGAAAGACCTCGACGGCAAGCTGACGCTCAACACCGACAAGCGCGGTTCGACCAACGTCGTTGCCGACGACAAGAGCTACAAGACCTCAGTCGACAAGCTCTGGACCGCCGGCGACGTCCGGCGCGGCCAGTCCCTGGTCGTCTGGGCCATTCGCGAAGGCCGCCAGGCCGCTCGCGCGATCGACGAGGCCCTGATGGGCGCCACGGTATTGCCGCGGTAAAGACGCTTCGCGCATATCCAGGCAAGCATTGAAAGCCGGGCTCATCCAGAGCCCGGCTCTCCTTTTATCTGCTGGCCGCGATGTTCCAGTTATAGACACATCGATCGAGGCCGATGGCGATTTCGAGCACCAGAACATCGTGATCCATGGCAGGTCCCGCCTTCGCCTTGCTACGGTAGCGCTGCGGAAAATCGGTGCGCCTTGAGATCGAGCAGACTTCCATCCATTTGTCGCCGTTATCCACCTCGATATCCATCGTGACCTGCGAATAGGCCGGCAGGCGATCCGATGGAACGATTCTTGTCGGGAGATGAATGACCGATGCGATCATGTGGCGAACGGGTTCGAGGCAGGCCACATGATAGTCGTTACCGCTATCGGCGGTGAAGGCGCATTGGAACTCAAGCTGCCAGAATTCCTTGAGCCGGACATGCTTCGTCGACTGTTCCTGCTCCCGACGGTAGGATTTACCCGCCTGCCAGACACATAATGGCAGGCGTGTCCCGGAATGATTTCCAAGAAGATGGTGCATGTAGACATAGGTCGACGGTGTCGTCTCCGGCCGAAGCACCAATTCGGAATCCGTCGACGATATCTGCTCCTGAACCCAGATGTCTGCGTTCGAATAGGCCTCGGAAACGAGATGGCGTGGCATGAGGGCAGGGGCTTCCACTCTCCGGACATCCCAGGCCGGATTTGCGGATCTGAGGAAGTGGCGGACTTCATCGGAAAAGAACCGGACGAGATCGTCACGCAGCCGGATGTCCCGCTCTTCCCAGTGAACAAGCGAATTGACGTTGTAGATATTGAGCACGATGCCTCTCTCCTTGGGCAACGTTGATGTTTTTGGCGAGGGCTTTACGTCCAGCAGTGGCCGGACGCAGCGCTGCCTCCGGCTGTCACGACTGGACGCGGAGACCTCGGCCGGAGAACGCGCAGAAAACCGCAACCTGCAGGCAGGTGCGGTTGCGATCGGTATGATCTGCGCGGTTCGTGCTCATGAGCAGATTTTCTATTGGCCAATTGTGATGTTGTCAAATTGGCCCGAGTGCTGCCTATGGAGTGGCCGTCGCCGGTGCCGCAGCCCCCGGCAGCCGATAATCATCGACGCGGCCTGTCGGGGCCGGGGCCATCTGGCCTTTTTCGACCAGGAGATCGCGGGGCGAGGGCGTCGTAGGCGCTGGGGCGGGAGCGCCGCCGAGGAGCTGCGAGCCGCCGTCGAGATTGGGGTCGGATATGCTCATCGGCTGGGTGCGGGTGATCTTTTCCGTTTCCGTCGCCGGCAGGTTTGCCTGTTCGGGCGTCAGCGGATTGCCGGTGTCCAGGCGCGTGATATCAGGGCTCGCCTGATCGCCAAGCAGGCGGCGAACCGGCTTTTCGACGTAGAAGGCGACTTTGCGTTTGCCCGCCGCTGTCAGGTTGACACCGTCGGCGGTTCTGAGCCGCACCTGTTGGCCGTTGATATCGGAGCCGGTGACGATGAATTCGCCGTTCTGGTCGGTGAACCCGTCCCAGATATCGATGAACTCGCCGCCGACGCTTGCGGCCTGGCTCTGATAGAGCTGATTGAGCTTCATCGCGCCTTCGGTCAACTGGTCGGAGCCGAAGGCCGGCAGGCCGACCCAGATGAGGGGGATATGGCGGCTCGTCACCAGCTTGGCGAACTGCTGCACGCGCTCCTCATAGGCGAGGAACCAGGGATCGGTGCCGTATTTTTCGTTGAGGCCGTCACCGATGATTTGCTGGCGGTCGTTGGCGCCGATCATGACGACGACGATCGCCGGCTTCAGCTGATCCAGCATGGTGGGCAGTTGCTGCGGCCAATTGTAGTAGTCCTGGCGCACGAGACCGGAGGCGACGGTGCCGCGGGTTTGGACAACGACGCCGGGCGATGTCGAAAAGGCGTCTGCCAATCCGTCGCCAAGGCCAGTCGCCAGAAAATCACCAACGACGAGGATCGTCTTGGCATCGGGCAGCTTTTCTGCCGGTGGCGGCGTGTCCGGTTGAACAACGACCTGGCGCGGCTTCGGCGGCGGCGCGACCCGTTTGCGCGGCTGCGTCGAGCGCCTCGGCGCCGGCTGATCGTAGGGCTGGTCGGGAATATCGGGCTCGGATCGGCCGAACAGTATGTCGAGCAGCGTCTTACGCGGCCGCTCCTGCGCCTCGGCGGGCGTCAGCAGGCAGGTAAGGGCAAAACAGACGACAAGAAGCGCCGCGAGGGTCGATTTCGCGGCAGCCATGATTGTGCGGGCAGGTCGGTTTTTCATCGGGCTCTTTTCCGCTCAATGCCCCATGGTCGCATAAGGACGGCACCGCCGTCCAGCCGATCCAAGGGTCATGGTCGACGGCAGCGACCTATTTGCGCAGCCTGTTCAAGAGGGTCATCGAGGGTTCGCCATCGGCGTCCATGCCGATGCGCTGTTGAACCGCTGCGATGGCGGCCTTGGAGCCGGAGCCGAAATTGCCGTCGACGACGCCGTCGTAATAGCCGAGTTCCTTCAGCCGTGTCTGCAGTTCGAACTTCTGCTTCACATCCAGCGTGCCGCTCGGGCGGGGCCAGGATTGCTGCATGCCGCCATAGCCGGCGAGCTGGTCGGCAAGCAGGCCGACGGCGATCGCGTAGCTGTCGGAGGCGTTGTAGCGCTTGATGGTGAAGAAGTTGCCGGTCATCAGGAAGCCCGGCCCATTGGGTCCACCCGGCATCTTCAGCTGGGCGCGTTCGGAGTTCAGGCGGAAACCCTTGCCGTTCGGGCGGGCGAAACCGAGGGCTGCCCACTGGGCAAGCGTGCGGGTCTTGCCGGCCTGCGCGCTGCCGCCCGGCGGTACGGTGACTTCGTAGCCCCAGGTGTGGCCGGTGCTCCAGCCGTTCTTGGCCAGCAGGTTTGCCGTTGTCGCCAGTGCATCGGGAATGGAATTCCAGATATCGGCATGGCCGCTGCCATCGGCATCGACGGCATAGAGCAGGTAGCTGGTCGGGATGAATTGCGTGTGGCCCATGGCGCCGGCCCAGGAGCCGGTCAGCTCCTTGCGCGATATGTCGCCGTTCTGCAGGATCTTCAGCGCCGCAATCAGTTGCTTCTTGGCGTAGTTGGCGCGCTTCGGGTCGGCATAGGCAAGCGTCGCCAGTGCGCGCGGCACATAATGCAGCTTCTCTTCCTTGGCGAGGACCGCGCCGTAATTTGATTCCATCGACCAGATGGCGAGCATGATATTGCGGTCTACCCCGAAATGCTGTTCAAGTGAACGCAGTGTGGAACCGTATTTTGTCGCCATCTTGCGGCCAACATCGACGGTATAGGGGTTGACGCGGGAATCCAGGTAATCCCAAATCTGGGATTTGAATTCCGGCTGGTATTGCGCTTTTTCGAGGACCGTGGGGTCGGGGTCCGTCACGCCGGCAAATGCATTGCGATAGGTCGACTGCGTAATGCCGCTCTTAGCGGCGGTGCTGTAGAAACCCGCAATCCATTTTTGGAACCCTGGGTCCGCATTGGCGTTAATGGGGGTCAATCCCGCAAAGGCGCCGAGCGCGAGCGCCAGAGCGAGACCAAGAAGGGAGTGTTTGCGGTTTGAAGTCATCTACAGCCGTGTCCATCAATACTTGGATTTCGGAGCGGCGATGCGCGTAGCATTCGCCCAAGCATGACATTACAGGAATGAAGTCAACAAATTGTTTACCATGGAAGCCGGGGTCAGTCATCATTGCAAAACAGTCGCAAATTTATTCTACTGACCCTCAAATAACGTTGGCGCAGAACGATTTAATTCCCCAGGAGGTATGAGTGGGACAGCATAAAAAGGTGCGTAAGGCAGTATTTCCGGTCGCCGGGCTTGGGACGCGATTCTTGCCGGCAACCAAGGCGGTGCCGAAGGAAATGCTGACCGTTGTCGACAAGCCGGTGATCCAATACGTCGTCGACGAGGCGATGGAGGCGGGCATCGAGCATTTCGTGTTCGTGACCGGCCGCAGCAAGCATGTCATCGAAGACTATTTCGACATTCAGTTCGAGCTCGAGCAGACATTGCGTCAGCGCAACAAGAATGCCGAGCTGACGCTTTTGAGCGGCCTCTTGCCGAAGGCCGGCACCGCGAGCTTCACGCGCCAGCAGGAACCGCTCGGACTCGGCCACGCCGTCTGGTGCGCCCGCGAGATCGTCGGCGACGAGCCGTTCGCGCTGCTTCTGCCCGATATGGTCATGAGCGCCGAAAAGGGTTGCATGAAGGGCATGATCGAGCTCTATGAAACCAGCGGCGGCAATGTCATCGCGGTTGAGGAATGCACGCCGGATCAGACCCACAAATATGGCATCGTCGGCGTCGGCGACACTATCGGCAATGGCTTCCGCATCACCGGGATGGTGGAGAAGCCTGCCAAGGGCACGGCCCCGTCGAATTTCTTCATCAACGGCCGCTACATCCTGCAGCCGGAGATTTTCGAGATCCTGGAGAGCCAGGAACGTGGTGCGGGCAACGAGATCCAGTTGACCGACGGCATGCTGAAGCTTGCGCAGAAGCAGGATTTTGCCGGTTATCACTTCCAGGGCCAGACCTTCGACTGTGGCGCCAAGGATGGCTTCATCCTCGCCAACGTCGCCTTCGCGCTCGCCCGTGCGGATATCCGTCCGACCGTCGAAGACGGTCTGAAGGCACTGGTCGCAGCGCTGAAGTAACGGCGGTCAAAGTCTCTTCTCCCCGCTTTCGAGAGTTTCGAAAGCGGGGAGAATTTTTATCTCTTCACAGTCAATCCCACGCCCGCCTGAACCTGCCGCGTATCATCGCCCGTCTTTCGTGACGTCAGCTGGTAGCCGACGTTGCTGGTGAGATCGAGGTAGCGGTTGATGCCCCAGGTGAAGCCGAGGGCTGCGTCATATTCCGTTTCGTCGGCGAAAGAGCTGTCGGAGGGATAATTACGCCAGATCGTGCCGCCCGTCAGCTTGGCGGTGAGGTCGTCGCGCAGCTGATGGCTCAAGGTGCTGCTAAGCTGATAGGCGGTATAGCCGCTTTCGCCCGCCGTCGTGGAGGGCTGGACCGTGGTCGCAAGACCGATGCTGACATCGGTGCCGCGTTGCGGCGACCAGGCGAGCTTGCCGTCGATGGTCGGCGAATCGATTGCGGCGAGCCGCGAATCGTCGAATTCCGTGTGCTGATAGCCGAAGCCGAGCTCCCCCTTCATCTTCTCGCCGAGATCGAGCTCGACACCCGCCTTGCCGCCGAAGCTCTGGTTCGAGCGGGCGTAGCCGTTGCTGTCATGCGACTGGTCGTAGACGGCGAGGCCGAGATCGGCTTCGAGGAAGGGAATGAGGGCTGGCGACAGCTCGTAGCCGATCCGGCCGCGCCAGGTGCCGGCCGTCTGGTTGCGGTCGCTGAGCGTCACCGGCGTTCCGTCCGAGAGCACGGCGTCGGAATAGACGGTGCGGGTCAGGGCCACGGCTGTCGTTCCGCGCAGCACACCGAAATCACGCTCCAGCGACAGGCCGGTATTGAACTGGTTGACGGCCGATTGCTTCGAGGCGTTGGCGATGGCGTTCGGGTCGCTGGTGTCCTCGCGGAAAAATTGATAGCCGGCGGTGATGTGGGCGACGGTATCGGCTGGAAGGTCGAGGCGGAGGTCGGCGTTGAGATTGACGGTCGGCTGCTCCGCACCGCTGCCGCTGAGATTCTTCTGCCAGACGCCTTCGCCGGTGATGGTCAGCGCATGGCGATCCCAATCCGAGGTCAGTGTGCTGCGCAGATCTGTCTGCAGGAAGCTGCGATCGTCATTGGTGGAGCCGGTGCGGTTGCGCTCGACATTGACGGACTGGTTGATGGAGGGACGCAGGGTAAAGGTGCCGAGCGGTATGCCCTGTGCGTCATCGCGGTCCGGATATTGCCGAGCTCTCAGATCATCGACGCCGGTCTCGCGCAGATTGACGCGGCGCAGATCGTCGTCGAGGGTCGAGCCCGTTGTCGTCGGGTCGATGCCGCCGAGCCGCAGGCGGCCGTTGACAGGTGCGTCAGTATCCGTCGAGCTTTGGTTCGTGGCTTTGGTCGTCTTGGATTTGGCGGATGTTGTGGTCGTCACCGGAAGATCGAGGCTATCGGCGTCGGCCGAGCCTGCCTGACTGGTATCGGCCGACTGCGCATGGACTGGCATCGGCATAGCGAATACGCCCCAGCCGAGCAGAGCGGATGCAGCGCATGCCGTCAGCCGGAGGGAGCGTCCACCCGCCTTGTTGTTGCCGATGTCCATTTGATCCTATGTCTGATCTTACTGGAAATGCCTTAAATTCTTACCCAATCCTAAAGCCTCATGGTTAACGCTTCCTTGCCAGAGAATTATAAGGAGTGGGGGATCACAGGCTTGGTCCTTGCTGTGGGAAAACGATCTCCGGTGGACAGAAATAGAGAAAAGCGGTAGGCCTCCGTCATGAATAAGAGAGCAGTGAAATTCATCGAGAACGGTGCGATCGAATCCGCAATGCGGACGATCGAGATCGAAAGGCAGGGGCTGGAAGCGCTGGAGCGCGCATTGGCCGACGGTTTGGCCGAGCCTTTCAGCCGCGCGGTGGAGGTAATCGGCGGCATCGACGGGCGCGTCATCATCACCGGTGTCGGCAAGAGCGGCCATATCGGCAACAAGCTCGCCGCCTCGTTCGCGTCCACGGGAACGCCGTCTTTCTTCGTGCATCCGGTCGAAGCCAATCACGGCGATCTCGGCATGATTACCCAGGACGATGTCATCATCGCCATATCATGGGGCGGCGAAAGTGCCGAGCTGCGCGGTATCATCAGCTATTCCCGCCGGTTCTCGATCCCGATGATTGCCATCACCGCCGGCGAAACCTCGACGCTGGCGCGCGAATCCGATGTGGTCCTGTTGCTGCCGAAGGAACAGGAAGCCTGCCCGCATGGATTGGCACCGACGACGTCGACGCTGTTGCAGCTCGCGATAGGCGACGCGCTTGTCGTGGCACTACTGGAAGCGCGGGGCTTTACTGCCGAGGATTTCCGCACGTTTCATCCGGGCGGCAAGCTCGGTGCCAGCCTCTCGCATGTCGTCGATATCATGCATAAGGGCGATCGCGTTCCGCTGGTCAGCCTCGGCACCGGCATGCAAGAGGCGGCGATGACGCTCTCGAACATGCGCTTCGGCTGCGTCGGCGTGATCGATGACGATGGCTGCCTCTGCGGCATCATCACCGACGGCGATATCGCCCGTAATCTCGGCAGCAGCCTCGCGGAGATGCGGGTGGACGAGGTGATGACCCGCAATCCGAAGACGGTGAAGGAAACGACGCTGGCGACCGGCGCGATGGCATTGCTGAACCGCTACAATATCTCGGCGCTGATGGTTGTCGACGAAGCCAAGCGGCCGATCGGCATCGTCCATTTCCACGACCTACTGCGGATCGGCGTCGCCTGATCAGGCGGCCTCGACGGTCAGGTCGCGCCCGTTGCTGGCGACGACCTTGACGCGGGTGCCGGCCGGCAGGTCCGGCCCGGTCACGATCCAATAGGTATCCTCCAGACGGATGCGGCCGCGACCTTCGGTGATCGGCTCGGCAAGCGTTGCCGTGCGACCGACGAGGCTGGCGCTGCGCTGGTTGAGGAACGGCTCGTCCGTCTCTTGGCTGTTATTATAGACATAGTGGCGACCGAGCAGGGTGACGATGACGGCGGACGCCGCGAAGATCAGCCATTGCACCTGCCAGATCCAGAAGGCGCTGTCCCAGAGAAGCAGCGAGAGTGCGCCGACGATAATAGCGGCAAGGCCGATCCAGATCAGGAAGAAGCCCGGCAATACGAGTTCGGCGGCGAGCAGCACCAATCCCAGTACCCACCAGCTCCATGGGCCGAGTTGAACGACGAGATTGTCGAACATGGATCAGCTCTCCCGTGGTGTCAGCGGATTGATAGAGGGTGTGGTTGTGGGGCGCGCCGGACCGGAACGTGGACGGGGAGGCTGCGGCGACGTGTCAGCGGCATTATCGCCGAACACCTCGCGGGCGATTGCGCCGATGCCGCTGAGCGATCCGAGAATGGATGAGGCTTCCATTGGCATCAGCACGATCTTGGAATTGCCGGCGGTGCCGATCGCGGTCAGCGCTTCGGTGTATTTCTGCGCGACGAAGTAGTTGATTGCCTGCACATTGCCTTCGGCGATCGCCTCAGAGACCACGCGGGTCGCCTTGGCTTCGGCTTCGGCCAGACGTTCGCGGGCTTCGGCGTTGCGGAAGGCGGCTTCGCGCTGGCCTTCGGCTTGAAGCACGGCCGACTGTTTTGCACCTTCGGCACGGAGGATTTGCGCGGCGCGCAAGCCCTCGGCTTCGAGAACCTGGGCGCGCTTCTCGCGTTCCGCCTTCATCTGCCGGCCCATGGCATCGACCAGATCCTTCGGCGGCTGAATGTCCTTGATTTCGACACGGGTCACCTTGATGCCCCATGGCTCGACCGCGTTGTCGACAACGCGCAGCAGCCGTTCATTGATGGCGTCGCGATTGGACAGCAGCTCATCGAGATCCATCGAACCCATAACAGAGCGGATATTGGTCTTGGTGAGGTTGAGGATCGCACTTTCGAGATTTGTGATCTGATAGGCCGCCTGGGCCGCATTCAGCACCTGGAAGAAGGCGACGGCGTCGGTGGAAATGCTGGCATTGTCCTTGGTGATGACCTCTTGGGTCGGTACCGCCAGCACCTGCTCCATCACATTCATGCGTACGCCGAGCGTGTCGATGAAAGGCACAATCAGATTGAGGCCCGGCTCCAGTGTGCGGGTGTAGCGGCCGAAACGCTGGACCGTGTAGCGATACCCCTGTGGCACGGTCTTGATCCCTGCAAACAGCACCAGGATGATCAAAACAACCAGGGCAATCACAAAGATGCTGAATCCACCGATGACCATAAAATCCTCCATCGACGTTCCCCGGATGAAACGAGGCTGACGTCATTCCCAAGCGTTGCCGCATCTTTGACTCCCACGGTCGAGTGGGTCGCGAAGCAGCTCAATCAGATGTGGTGGGTTACCATGTTCTCGGCAAGGGTGAAATGGTCTGCGGCAATCAACCTTTCATGCCTGGCGACGAGGATATTCAATCTCGCCAAGGTCTTGCCTCCGGCTCTGCATCTTCATACTTTAGGGGAAGGGAAGATCCGGCTCGGCTGTCATACAGTCTTCAGAGCCTAAGCATTGCGTAGCAGCAGGTGAAGCCATGAATATCGATAGGACCTTGCGCTCGGTCGTGGCCGTGCATTCCAAAATTCCCGAAGATGCCTTTACGGCAGGATCGCTCGGCACGCGCCGGGAAGGCAGCGGCGTGGTCATCCGGAACAACGGGCTGGTGCTGACCATCGGCTATCTGATCACGGAGGCCGAGGAGGTCTGGCTGACGACCAATGACGGCCGTGTGATTCCCGCCCATGCGCTGGCCTATGATCAGGAAACCGGCTTCGGTCTGGCGCAGGCGCTCGGACGACTGGATGTTCCCCCGCTGGATTTCGGCAATGTCGCCAAAGCCGATATTGGTGATCCTGTCATGATGGCCGACGGTATCGGCCAGTTCGTACAGGCGAATATCGTCGCCAAGCAGGAATTCGCCGGCTATTGGGAATATCTGCTCGATGAAGCGATCTTCACTGCACCCGCGCATCCCTCCTGGGGCGGTGCCGCCCTCATCGACGCCGACGGCAAGCTTCTGGGTATCGGCTCGCTGCACCTGCAAATGGCGGCGAAAGGCGGAGGAAGCGCCGATATCAATATGGTCGTACCGATCGACCTCTTGCCACCCATTCTCGATGATCTGCTCAATCGGGGTCAGGTCAACAAACCACCGAGGCCTTGGCTCGGCGCTTTCTCTGCCGAAAGCGATGGCGAGGTTGTGGTCATGAGCGTGGCCGAGGGCGGCCCCGCCGAACAGGCGGGCTTGCGCCGAGGCGACGTCATTTCCGAAATCCGCGATGACGAGGTGGACGGTCTTGCCGATTTCTACCGCAAGATATGGGAGAGCGGTTCCGCCGGAGCGGAAATCCCCATGCGGGTGTTGCGCAATGGCCGCGAGGCATGGCTAAGGGTCAAATCGGCCGACCGCAGCAGCTTCCTGAGGAAGCCGCACCTGCAATGAGGCGGCGCCGGGCCGTTCAGATCAGGCCCAGCCCAACAGCTCCCGCCGCACCACCGCCTCCAGCACGCGCATGCCGTCCTCGCCGTCGTTGAGGCAAGGAATATGCGTGAATTTTTCACCGCCATTGTGGTGGAAGGATTCGGCCGCCTGTTCGGCGATTTCCTCGAGCGTTTCCAGACAGTCGGAGACGAAGCCAGGGTTGAGGACGGCGATACGCTTGGTGCCTTCCCTGGCGAGGCTTTCCACCGTCTTGTCCGTATAGGGCTGCAGCCATTCCTCCGGACCGAAACGGGACTGGAAGGTGACGATGAACTGATCCTCGGCAAGACCGAGCTTTTCACGCAGCAGGCGGCCAGTCTCGATGCACTGGCTGTAATAAGGATCGCCCTTTTCCGAATAGGCAAGCGGGATGCCATGGAAGGAGGCGAGGATCTTTTCCGGCAGCCAGTCGAGCGTGGCGAGATGCCGGGTGACGGATTTGGCGAGTGCGTCGATATAGGTGGGATCGCTGTGATAATCCGGCACCGTGCGCAGGGCCGGCTGCCAGCGCATCTTCACCAGCTTCTCGAAAGCCTTGTCATTGACCGTGGCGGTGGTTGCCGCCGCATATTGGGGATAGAGCGGAAACAGAACGATGCGGTCGCAGCCCTTGTCCTTCAGCGCCTGGATACGGTCGCCGATCGAAGGCGTTCCGTAGCGCATCGCCCAATCGACGACGACAGCGGGCAGGTCCGCCAGCCGCTCGGCCATCAGGTCCGACTGGTTGCGGGTATAGGTGCGCAGGAAACTTTCGTTTCTGTCCTTGTTCCAGATCGTCTCATAGGCCTTGCCGACCTTTTGCGGGCGAGTGTTGAGGACGATGCCGAAGAGGATCGGATACCATTTCCATGGCGACCATTCGATGACGCGCTTGTCGGTGAGGAACTCGCGCAGATAGCGCCGCATCGATGCGTAGTCGGTGCCGTCGGGCGTGCCGAGATTGACGAGAAGGACGCCGATCCTGCCGGATTTTTGGTGTAATTGGCCGGTCGCGGCTTCTGCTGTCATCAATCATGTCCTCTCAACGAAACGAAGTCCCTCACATAGGAACAAAAACCGGCCCGGAAAAGCCCGGACCGGCGAAGTCCTGCGAGACAAATCGTCCTTACTTGGCCGGAATCTTCAATTCCTCACCGACCAGAAGGCGGTGCGGCTTGAGATTACGGTTGGCCGCCAGCAGCTTGTGCCAGTCGTTGGGGTTGCCGTAGTAGGTCTTGGCGAGATCCCAGAGCGTGTCGCCGGCGACGATGACGTGGGTGGTCGGCGTCTTCGGCGGTTCGTTGGTCTGGGTTGCCGGGGCGACCGTCGTCGTTGCCGGATCCGTTGCGGCTGGCGGGGTTGCTGTTGCCGCGGGAGCGGTTGCTGCCGGAGCACTGGTGGCCGGCGCGGCGGTTGCAGGTGCGGATGCGGCAGGTGCTGGCGTGGCTGGCGCCGCGGTGGTGGTCGCGGGTGCTGCGCCGGTATTGGCTGCCGTCGGAGCAGATTTCTGATCCGGTGCGGCTGCTGGCTCCTGTGTTTGCGCGGGTTTTGCTGCCTCCGGCTGTGCGGCGGCGATCTGGGTTATGCGGCCGTCCGTGTAAGGCTTGTAAGGATTGTGCGCGGCGAGATAATCGGCCACCACGCCCGCCAGGTCGGGGCCGAAGTCATAGGCATTCTTGCCCTTCTGCGCGAAGACGGAGTAGCCGTCGCCGCCGGCGCGCATGTAGTTGTTGCTGACGACGCCGTAGGTCTTGTCGGGATCGAGCGGCACGAATTCCGTGCCCTCCTGCACCGTGACCGAGACCAGGCGGCTGCCGGGCGGCTTGGATTTGTCGAATGTATATTTGAGGCCGGAGACTTGTGGGAAGCGGCCGGCACCCTCGTCGATCTGGCTGAGGCCGTTCTCCAGCGCCGCCTTCACGTCCGCACCCGTCAACTGGAAGGTGGCGACGGTGTTCTGGAACGGCAGCACGGTCAGCACGCCGCCCATGCTGATGTCGCCGGCGCCGATCGAGGCGCGCAATCCACCGCCGTTCTGGATGGCGATGCTGATGCCCTGTCCCTTCGTCCGGTCGAGGATGGCGTCGGCGACGAGGTTGCCCATGGAGCATTCCTGAACGCGGCAGACCTCACGCGCGGCTTCGATCGGACCTTCAGTGCTGCCGATCACCTTATGGCGCAGTTCCTCGATCGGCTTGGCCATCTCCTGGACACGGGCGGCGATCGCGGGGTCGGGCTTGACCGAAGCATCGAGCAGGATCGGGTCGCCCTTGGCGTCCTTGACGGCGCCGTTATCATCGAAAGTGACGACGATGTCACCGAGATATCTGCTGTAGGAGGCGGCCTGGACGACCGGGACCTTGTAGCCGGCGGGGTTGTCGACCATGGTCGGATAGGGCCCGGCGGCTTTCGGATCCGTGTTCGACAGTAGCGTGTGCGAGTGACCGCCAACGACGACACTGACGCCGGCGATCTTGGCGATCTTCTCGACGTCACGCTGATAGCCGACATGGGTGAGCGCGATGATCTTGTTGACGCCCTGCGATTTCAGCGCATCCACCTCGGCACTGATGGCGGCGGCATCGTCGGTGATCTTGACATGCGGGCCAGGCGAGGAAAGTTCCGGGGTTTCAGTCGTGACGGCGCCGACGATGCCGATCTTCTGGCCACCGATCGTAAGCACGATAGATTTCTTGATGCGGTCGCCGATTTTCGACTGACCATCGACGACCATATTGGCGGTGACGATGGGGAATTGCGCCTTGTCGAGGAAGGCGGCCAGCGGGCCTTCGCCATCGTCGAATTCGTGGTTGCCGACGGTCATGGCGTCGATCTTCATGTCGTTGAGGAATTCGACCTCAGCCGCGCCCTTGTAGGTCGTATAGAACAGCGAACCTTGGAAATTGTCACCGGCGTCGAGCACCAGCACATTCTGGCCGGCAAGGGCTGCACGGCGCTGGTCGATCATCGTCTTCATCCGCGCGGCGCCGCCGAAGCATTCATTCTTGGCTTCTTCCGCCGCCGAGCAGGTGGTGTCGAATTTGTTGATCGATTCCACGCGCGAATGGAAATCGTTGAAGTGCAGAATGTTGAGCTGATAGTCCGCGAAAGCGGCGCTTGTGCTGAGCGCCAAGGCGGCTGCAGCCAAAAGGCCCACTCCGAAGGGCTTCGTCATCTTTCTCTCCTGTTATTTTTCACAATCCGATCCGCCCGTGCCCCACGGCGGCCCCCAGGCTGATGTTTCCATCACGACGGGACGAGCGCAAGCGAAAGCTGTTGGGTTCATTAGGATTTTACAAATCCACAGGCGCACGGCTGCGAGATCAGGCGCAGGCCTCGATCGAGGCATCGCCATAGGCTTCCCGCACGGCAGCGATGACGTTCCAGCCGACGGCGAGAGCGACGAGCAGGCAGCAAAGTGCGGCGATGCGATGAAAGCGCCGGCTCTTGTCGCGATAAAGCAGGATCATGCCGCCGGCGTAGAGCAGCAAGGCGGGTATGGCGATGATCAGAACGCTCGCCGGCCCGTCGCAATCGAGCGCGGCGATGCCTTGGGCCTTAAAGCTGTTGGCGGGGAGCGCCGCTGCCAGAACGGCGAGCGGCAAGCCGATGATGAGAATGATATAAAGCGCCACCCTGCGCATGGCGTCCTACCCGTCCGCGATGCCGGTCTCAGCCCTGGCGGTTGAGCGAGAAGTGCCCGCCGCCTTCAGCGGTGCAATTAAGCTGGCTGGGGTTGGCCAGGAAGCAATTGACCTTGGAGCTGGTGCGCTTGATGTTCGAATACAGGTTGATCTGGATCACCCCGGACGGATCCGTCGTATAGGTTCCGGAAGCCATTTGCGTGTTCGTGCCGTCCGTCGTGTGCGTCTCGAACCTGCCGCCCGAAAATGATGAGTTCAGCCCGTTCGCATCGCTCCAGTTGCCCTCAACTGTCGTTGAGCGCGGCTGCGCGCCCCCACCCATGACGACCGGCGGCGGCCTCGATCCGCCGAAATCGACGCAGGCGGATAGCGCTGCTGCGGCGGTGACAAGGGCAAGACTGGTTTTGAGCTTCATAAATGTCTCCCGCGATAAAAGGCGGATTGGCGTCATGTTGATTGTAGGAAACATGCCGCGACCATTTGTTGAAAGCAAGGCTTCAAGGCCCCATCACCTTGATTTATCTCGCGAGCGTAACAAAAATGCCCGCACGACCTGTGCGAGCATTCTAATTTCCGATTATTCTAATTGTCTGTCAATCAACGAACCAGGATGTTCTTGAACTGCCAGGGATCCTTGGTGTCGATGTCTTCCGGGAACAGGCCCGGACGGCCATCGAGCGGCGTCCAGTCGGTGTAGTGGCCTTCGACCGGGCCGAGATAGGGCAACTGCACTTCGAGGCAGCGCTTGTAATCGATCTCGTCGGCTTCCACGATGCCGGCGGTCGGATTTTCCAGAGCCCAGACCATACCGGCGAGAACGGCGGAGGTTACCTGCAGGCCGGTCGCGTTCTGGTAGGGAGCGATGCGGCGGGTCTCTTCGAGAGACAGGCGCGAACCGTACCAGTAAGCATTCTTGTCGTGGCCATAGAGCAGCACGCCAAGTTCGTCGACGCCATCTTCCAGTTCATGCTCGTCGAGGACGTGGTGAACCGGCTGCGGCGTGCCGCCATTGCCGAACATTTCGTGCAACGAGAGCACGGCGTCGTTGGCCGGATGGTAGGCATAGTGGCAGGTCGGGCGGAAGGTCACGTCGCCATCCTTGTCGCGGACCGTGAAGAAGTCGGCGATCGAGATCGATTCGTTGTGCGTGACCAGGAAGCCGTATTGCGGGCCGGGCGTCGGGCACCAGGTACGGACGCGGGTGTTGGCGCCCGGTTGTTCCAGATAGATGGCGGCCTGGCAGCCCTTCTTGTGCTTCTTGGCGTTCTTCGGCATCCACTCTTCGTGCGTGCCCCAGCCGAGCTCGGCCGGCTGCAGGCCTTCCGAGATGAAGCCTTCGACGGACCAGGTGTTCCAGAAGACGTTCAGCGGCTTCGGGTGCTTGGTGCGCTGTGTGTCGCGCTCGGCGATGTGAATGCCCTTGACGCCGACCTTTTTCATCAGCTTGGCCCAGCCTTCGCGGTCATGCTGATCCGGCTCTTCGAACTTCAGGCCGATATCCTTGGCGAGGTTGACGAGCGCCTGCTTGACGAACCAGGAGACCATGCCCGGGTTCGCGCCGCAGGTGGAAACCGCTGTCGTACCGCCGGGGTTTTTCGCCTTCTCCTTGCGCATGGTTTCGCGCAGGGCATAGTTGGTGCGGTCGGCATTCTTCAGGCTCTTGTCGAAATAGAAGCCGAGCCAGGGCTCGACAACGGTGTCGATGTAGAGCACGTCGAGCTTGCGGCACAGCTTGACCAGATCGAGCGAGCCGGTATCAACCGAGAGGTTGACGCAGAAACCCTGGCCGCCGCCTTCCGTCAGGAGCGGCTTCAGCAGTTCCTTGTAGTTTTCCTTGGTGACATGTTCCTTGATATGACGAACGCCGTGCTTCGCCAGGATTTCCATGTCGGCTGGCTCTTCGCGGGGGTCGATGACGACTATCCGGTTTTTGTCGAATTTGAAATGGCGCTCGATCAGGGGCAGGGTGCCGCGGCCGATGGAGCCAAAGCCGATCATCACGATCGGGCCGGTAATTTCGGCATATACCGGATATTTTTGTTTCGTCATTCTTGTCTCCTTCGAAAGGCAGGACGCCGTTCGGCCTATGAAATTCAATCAATGTATGCGTGAAAACGCGAGGTGGACGGCTCTAATCACAAATTGATGTCACAATAAAGAGCTCTCCGGGCTACGCTGGGGAAAGTCAATAGAATGGCACCATACACGCGGTTTGCGACGAGTTTGTTGCTTATCGCATTGCTAAATGCCAGCCAACACCCGCAATTGCTTCACCAACTCGGCTTTCTGATGGATCAGCCCCTTATACGCCGTCTGGTGTTCGTCCAATGAATCCAGCTGCGCGGCGAAGTTCGCTGCCAGTTCCGAGGCTCTGGCATGGTTGGCGATCGCGGCGATCGGGTCGACATAGACGCGGATGGTGAAGAGGATATCGCCCGAGATCGGCAGCTTGCGCAGCGTCTGGCGCTCGACGCGCGCAAAGCGCGTTTCGAGCGTTGGGGCAGTGGCAACTTGCGGACGCCTGTGTTTCGAGGCCGAGAGAAACAGCTCGTCGGTCGGATTGACCGACCAGTTCAGCCGCTCGACGGGCTGCGACACCTGCAGATTGTCGAAGATGCGGGTGATCAAGGCCGCGTTGCGTGTGCCCTCGCCGAAACCGGGCACATCGGCGTGGATCGCCTGCATCGGCCGGCCGAATTTTTCCTGGAGCGACCAGGAGGAGGGGAAGGCGACATGGCCGACGACAAGGTGCCAGCCATCGGCCCTGCGCCGCATGATGACGAGATCGTCGGCGACCAGCGAACCGGCCTTCAGCAACGGCGGAAGCGAGGCGTCGGCGAGATCGACGGAATGGTTGCCGATAGAGACGATATCGCCGGCGCGGCGACAGATGGCCGGATGGCTCTCGCAAAGATAAACCGCCAGCAGATCCAGTACCTCCTGCTGGGCGTCCTGCGTATCGTCCTCGGCAACGAAGATTTCGCTCAGATGATTGTGGAAAAGATGCTGCTTCTCATCGAGATAGCGCCCGAGATCGCCATCCGGCTCGATCCAACGGGCGAGGTCCAGCGGCACCAGGCCGATGGTGAAAGGTTTGGCGGTACCGTCATAGGGTGTGTAGGTCAGTTGTGTCATGGATCAAGTCTATCGCGTCAGCGTTCCTTGATGGAAGAGCATCCGCCAACATCCGTTTCTCAGCTCTTCAACGTCTCCAGCCCCTCGGTCACGGTCGTCAGGGCGATTTCCGTGACCTCATAGGCAGCGACGCCATGAATGGTGAAGGGGTCGGCGGCGACGTAGGCTTCGAGTTCGGCGCGGTCGCCGCGGGCGAAGATGATGCCGCCGGTGCGCGGCACCTTGCGGCCGGAGGCGAGGAACCAGCCTTTTGCATAGCCTTCCTTCACCCAGGCCATATGCGGCTCCATGTGCTTGTCGGCTTCGTCATTGCCCTTGAGGTAGGTCAGCGAAAGGATGAGCATTGCGTCAATTCCGCAGGAGTTGCGCGCGGATCAGACCGCGCAGGGAGTTTCCGACATAAAGCGTGGCATTTTCCAGATCGTCCAGCCTGATCCGGCCGACGCGGGCCTTGCGCTGGCAGATGAGTTCGGTGCGCAAGACACCGGCAAGCAGGCCGCAAGAGATGGGCGGTGTTCGCAACGGGCCGGAGCCGCCATCGAGAAAGATCGAGGTGATGGTGCCCTCGCAGACCTCACCGTTTTCATTCAGCAGCAGCACTTCATCTGCCTCCGTCGGCGCGTATTCGGCGCGGGCGGCTTCATAGATCGATCGGCGGGTGGTCTTGACGCGCAGCAGCGTGTCGGCGGAATCGATCCGGGTCTCGGCGATGCGGACGCGCCAGACGGTGTCGGGAGCAAGTGGCGTGAAAGCGGCGGTGGTAACGTCGGTTTTTCCGGTGCGATCGAAGGTCAGGCGCACCCGCAACGGTGCAGTCGCACCGGCAACGGCGGCGTCCAGTTTCGTCAATGCATCCTTCGGCGCGGGAAAGCCCAGCCGGCGAGCGGAGCGTTGCAGCCGGGCAAGGTGCAGGCGCAGGCGCAAGAAGCCGGTTTGCGGCTCGTAGCGCAGCGTTTCGATCAGCGAAAAATCCTCTAGCGCTTGATCCATCGATCCCCCACGGCGAAGCGTGCCTTCAGCAGGCATTCTTCATATTCCGCTTCCGCCGTCGAATCGAAAACGATGCCGCCGCCGACATTAAAGACGGCGCGGCCGTCGTCGAACAGCGTGATGGTGCGGATCGCCACGGAAAAGCGCATGGCGCCTGACGGCGAGATCATACCGATCGCCCCGCAATAGGCGTCGCGTGGACTGTCTTCGAGATCGTGCAGAATTTCCATGGCCCGCATTTTCGGTGCACCGGTGATCGAGCCGCAGGGGAAGAGGGCGGCGAAGATATTGCGGATGGTCATGTCGGGCCGCAGCTTCGCCTGCACATGGCTGACCATCTGGTGCAGGGTCGGATAGGTTTCGATCTCGAAGAGTTTCGGCACGTCGAGCGTGCCGACCTCGGTGATGCGGGAGATGTCGTTGCGCAGGAGGTCGACGATCATGCGGTTTTCGGCTTGCGTCTTTTCGTCGGCAAGCATGGCGCTGATGATCTCGGCATCCTCCATGGCGTCCGCGCCGCGTTTGGCCGTACCCTTCATCGGATGCGTCTCGATCCAGCCGTCATCGTCGGTGCGGAAAAAGAGCTCCGGTGAGCGTGACAGGATGATAGGGCCACCAAGATCGACGAGTGCACCGTACTTCACCGGCTGGCGCTCGATCAATGACCAGAAGGCGGCCCTGATATCGCCGTTCCAACGCGCCAAGATCGGCATGGTGAGGTTTGCCTGATAGCAATTGCCCTGGCGGATATGCCCATGCAGCCGGTCGAATCTCTCCTTATATATGGTGGGATTCCACGCGGCCGTCGCGTCGGTCAGGAACTCCTGGTTTTCAAGGCGCTGTAGCGGCTGGGCGAGAGGATGGCCGTCCGCTGCTGGTGCGTCGAAAACGCCGAAGCAGAGCAACGGCGTTTCGCGATTTTCCTCGGCGAAGGGTGCGAGTTTTTCTTCGAAGAGATGGCCGGCTTCATAGGCCATATAGCCCGCCAGCCATTTTCCTTCGGCCTTTACCTTCTCCATCCGGTCGAGGGCATCGAAGAATTCCGCGCGCGTCCGAGCAGTGATGATCTCCGCTGGCTCGGCGAAGAGCATCACCTGTCCTGTGCTGTCGTCCCTAAAGAGGACGTAAGGTTGGGCATCGGCCATGCGCGGGTCTTCATCAATGGGCATCAAGCGCTCTTATCAAGCGCCTCAAGCTCATCGATCAGCCCTTCGATCATCGACAGTCCCTTGCTCCAGAACGACGGATCGGTGGCATCGAGGCCGAAAGGCTTCAAAAGTTCCGAATGATGCTTGGTGCCGCCGGCCTTCAGCAGCTCGAAATACTTCGCCTGAAAGCCTTCTTCTGCATTCTGGTAGACGGCGTAGAGCGAGTTCACCAGGCAGTCGCCGAAGGCATAGGCGTAGACGTAGAAGGGCGAATGGATGAAGTGGGGGATATAGGTCCAGTAGGTCTCGTAGCCCTCGGAAATCTTGATCGCCGGCCCCAGGCTTTCCGACTGTACGGAGAGCCACAGCTCGCCGATATCGTCGGAAGTCAGTTCGCCGTTCTTGCGGGCGGTGTGCACCTTGCGCTCGAATTCGTAGAAGGCGATCTGGCGCACGACCGTGTTGATCATGTCTTCGACTTTCTGGGCGAGCATCGCCTTGCGCTCGCGCTTGTCGGTGGTCTTGTCGAGCAGGGCGCGGAAGGTCAGCATCTCTCCGAAGACCGAGGCGGTTTCGGCAAGCGTCAGCGGCGTCTGGCACATCAAAGCGCCCTGGCTGCCGGCGAGCACCTGATGCACGCCATGGCCGAGTTCGTGGGCGAGCGTCATCACGTCACGCGGCTTGCCCATGTAGTTGACGAGCACGTACGGGTGCGCTGAGGGCACGGTCGGGTGCGCGAAGGCGCCTGGCGCCTTGCCGGGACGTACCGGCGCGTCGATCCATTCCTCATCGAAGAAGCGCTTGGCGATATCGGCCATTTCCGGGGCGAAATTGCCGTAGGCGGACAGCACGGTTTCCTTGGCCTCGTTCCAGGGGATCAGCGCGTTGGAGGTTTCCGGCAGCGGGGCGTTGCGGTCCCAGAAATTCATCTGTTCCATGCCAAGCCACTTGGCCTTCATCTTGTAATAGCGATGCGATAGGCGCGGATAGGCCTCGCGCACGGCGGCCGCCAGCGCATCGACCACCTCGCGCTCGACGCGGTTCGCCAAATGCCGGCTGTCGGCAATGTCCTCGAAGCCGCGCCAGCGATCGGCAATATCCTTGTCCTTGGCGAGGGTGTTGGTGATCAGCGTGAAGACGCGCAGATTGGCCTTGAAGGTCGTGGTCAGAGCCACGGCCGCCTTGCGGCGCACTTCAGGGTCCTTTTCCTGCAGCATGTTCAGGGTGACTTCCAGCGGCAGTTTTTCGCCGTCGACCTCGAAGCGCAGCTCCGCCATGGTCTCGTCGAACAGACGGTTGAAGGCGGCCGCACTCGTCATGGATTTTTCGAGGAACAGCTGCTCCAGTCTGTCGTCGAGCTGGTAGGGCTTGTCCTTACGCAGGTCGATGAGCCAGGGGCGGTAGTGGCCGGCGGCGGGGTCGTTCGCCATGCAGGCATCCATCACGGCATCGTCGATGCGGTTCAGTTCCAGCGGGAAGAACAGCAGATGAGCGGCATAGTCGGTTAGCCGCGTCTGTACATCGCCATAGAGCTTGCCGTTGGCCGGATCGCTGGTGTTGGAGAAATAGGTGAGCCCGGCAAAGGAGCCGAGCCGACCGATGATATCGTCGAGGGCTTCATATTCCTTGAGCGCTGCGCCAATGCCGGCGTTACCGGTCTTGGTCGCGGCCTCGGCCAGCTTGCCCTTCCATTTCTCTTCGAAGGCGATGGCCAGCTTGCCGGCCTTTTCCATGTCGCCGGTGAAAGCGGTGGAGGTGGCGGAGGGATAGAGGTCGCTGAGCTTCCAGGCGGGCAGATCCCCAAGCGCGGCATTGGTCGCGGCCGCGGCCGGGCCGGTGGAAAACTTAAGGGACGAATGCAGCGAGGTCGGGCTCATGGGCGGTATTTCCTCTATTTTCTTTTCAGAACGATCCGGTCAATCCGTGTCTATTCGGCCGAAAAGGCCGCTGCAAGCGCGGATTTTCGGGGATCGGACAGTGGAGTCATAGGCGATGTTACATTCGTCATAATGATTAAAATACGATGGTTTGGCAAAACTTCGTGTTCAAGCCTTTCTGCGAAGGTTCCCCCAGGTTTCGCATGAAGTGAGGCACCAATGACCATATTGAATAGCGCCAAGGGGGGCGCGCAGGTTCTCGTTGTTGAGGATGATCCGATCCAACGACGCCTGCTAAAAAATGCCATTGAGCGGCACGGACACGTTGCTCATCTGGCAGAAAACGGCCGCTTCGGCCTTGAGTTTCTGAAGCGTAATGGCGATCAGATCAATGTGATCGTGCTCGATCTGATGATGCCGGAGATGAGTGGTCTCGAGCTTCTCGGCGCTCTCAGCGACATGGGCACCGATATTCCCGTGATCGTGCAGACCGGGCAGGGCGGTATCGAGACCGTGGTGCAGGCGATGCGGGCCGGCGCCTTCGATTTCGTCGTCAAGCCGGTTTCGCCGGAACGGATAGCCGCGTCGATCGCCAATGCGCTGAAACTCGATCAGCGCGAGGCCAAGGCGCGCGCCGGACGCAAATCGCGCACGAGTGCGATCAGCTTCGACGACATCGTCTCGGCGAGCCCGGCGATGATGCGGGTGCTCGATCTCGCCCACCGCGCCGCGCAGTCGAATATCCCCGTGGTGCTGGAAGGCGAATCCGGCGTCGGCAAGGAACTGGTGGCCCGCGCCATCCAGGCTGCCAGCGACCGCGCCGGCAAGCCGTTCGTCACGGTCAATTGCGGTGCCATTCCGCATAATCTGGTCGAGAGCATTCTCTTCGGCCATGAGAAAGGTGCCTTCACCGGCGCCACGGAACGGCATGTCGGCAAGTTCATGGAAGCCGACGGCGGCACGCTGTTCCTCGACGAGGTCGGCGATCTGCCGCTGGAGGTACAGGTCAAGCTCCTGCGCGCCGTGCAGCAGGGCGAGATCGAGACGGTCGGCGCTCGCGTGGCGCAGAAGGTCAATGTCCGGCTGATTTCGGCCACCAACAAAGATCTGATCGAGGAGGTGAAGGCCGGACGGTTCCGCGAGGATCTCTACTATCGCCTCAACGTCTTCCCGATCACCATGCCGGCGCTGCGTCGCCGCAAGGAGGATATTCCGCACCTTGCCCGCGCCTTCGCCGATCGGTTCGCGTTCGAACAAAAGCTCGGTCATTCGCTTGCGATCAGCCATGGCGCGCTGGCGCTGCTGACCTCTTATGATTGGCCAGGCAATATCCGCCAGCTCGAAAATGCGGTCTTCCGTGCGGTCGTTCTGTCGGAAGGACCGGAGCTGCTGGAAACCGATTTTCCGCAGATCGCGGCGCAGTTACCCGGTTATTTCACTGGCGAGCACCCGACGTTAGTTGTGGATAATTCCCAGGCCTACGGTGCCGATAGCGTTGCGGCAGACAGGTTTGAGCGCGGCTTGCGGGTTCCGCCTTCGGACGAAACCACAACCTCGCCTCTCTCGATCGTGGACACGTCATCCGCGCAAGCATCGGATAATGTCATCGTCAGCACTGATACGTCCGGCGATGTCAGAAAGCTTGCGGATGTCGAGGAAGAGCTCATTCGGTTCGCTCTCAAATTCTATCGAGGGCAAATGAGTCAGGTGGCAAGGAAGCTCGGAATCGGCCGTTCGACGCTCTATCGCAAGTTGAAAGACTATGGGATAGACCCGGATGACCCGCAAAAAAACGCGGCCTGATAACACTTTAACGTTTAGGCAAGCATATTTTGTTACCTGTCGTAAAGCACTTGTTAGTGCATCGTTCACCATGTATGAAGAGGGCGACCATGTGTGGCATTTTTGCCATCGTGTCACCGCAATTGACAGCCATTTGGAACACGATGCGACATTGTCTGTCGGACGGGGATCGAATTGCCGAATCTGAGTGGAAATACCAAGCCTAATAGCTTGAGCTGGCATTCTGCGTGCTCTGAGATATTTCGCAAGGTGGCCAAGGTTGTTGCCGTTGGCCTCCTGGCGATGGCTGTCTCCACTCCTGTTTTCGTTGGCTCCCCGACCAAGGCGAGCGGGGAAACCCGCAGCCTCAAGATCTATTTCGTGCATACGGGCGAAAAGGCCGTCATCACCTACAAGCGCGATGGCAAGTTCGACCCGGCGGGTCTGGAGAAGCTGAACCGCATCCTGCGCGACTGGCGCAAGAATCAGCCGACCAAGATGAACCCGCATCTGTTCGACTTGATCTGGCAGGTCTATCGCAATAGCGGCTCGAGCGACTTCATTTATGTCGTCTGCGGTTTCCGGTCTCCCGGCACCAATGAGATGTTGCGCACCCGTTCGGCCCATACGGGCGTCGCCAAGAAGAGCCAGCATATGCTCGGCAATGCGATGGATTTCTATATTCCAGACGTCAAGCTGACCAAGCTGCGCGAAATCGGCATGAAGCTTCAGGTCGGCGGCGTCGGCTATTATCCGACCTCCGGATCGCCCTTCGTGCATATGGACGTCGGTGGTGTGCGTGCATGGCCGCGCATGGATCGCCAGGAACTCGTCCGTCTGTTCCCCGATGGCAAGACTATGCATATTCCGGCCGACGGCCGTCCGCTGCCGGGCTACCAGCAAGCCGTTGCGGATTACAAGCGACGCGTGTCGTCCGACGATATCCAGATCGCCAGCTCTTCGTCGCCGCGCCGTGGCTTCTTCGCCCGGCTGTTTGGTGGTGGCGGTGCTGATGAGGAAGAGGACAATGCGGATACCGGTGCGCCTGCAGCGGCGGCACCGACCACATTGGTTGCCAAGAATACCCAGCGGGCTCCTGTAGCAGCGGATGACGGCGACGACAGCCAGCCGGTGCCGGTGACGCAGGTTGCCAGCGTCAACGCACCCGTTCCGCAGGTTCGCCCGGCCTTCGGAAACCAGGCCGGCAGCGAGGTTGCTTCGGCTTTGATGTCGCCGCCGCGTAATGCCGCTCAGGATGCGCTTGCCGCCGCCATGCCGACAACCGATGCACAGCAACAGCAATATGCCGATCTGCGCGACTATCGCGTTCCGGTTCCGGCCCTGCTCAACCGTCGCACGCCCGGCGATGCCGAAATGGCCTCCGCCGAATCTGAGGTGACGGATCAGGCCGTCGGCGTTCCGGTTCCGGTCGAGCGCCCGGAAATTGCCGAAAATCTGCTGGCTTCCGCCGATGCGGACCCGGATGCGATAGACGATGCTGCCGATCAGGGTACGCTTTCGCCTGCGATCGTTGCCGCGCTCGAGCAGCGCCGCGCCGATCAGGCGGATGCGAATGCCGGCGTTGCCGTCAATACGGTCGCCAACAATGTTGCCTCAAAGGATGAGGTGCCGCCGGCGAATAATGTAGCCGCCGACAATGATGCCGTGCGCGCCATTGCTGCTGTCCTGCCGCAGAAGCGGCCGGTGCAGCCGATGCCGATGCAGGTGGCAGCCCTTGCGCCGACCGCCAGCGAAATCAAGGCTAGCAGCCGCCGCTTCAACGACAGTTTTGAAGTGATGGCGCCGCAGGAACGTCCGGTTGCCGCCGGCGTCGCGACGAAGGGTGGCCGTCCGAACAAGCAGGATGCCGTGGTGGCCGATTCCGGCCGCGCCGCGGTGACCACTCCGCCGAAGCTGACGGACAAGATGATCTCGCAATGGGCGATCGCCAATGCCCGCGTCGAGATCGTCAATCGCCCGGTCAAGGCCCCGCGTTTCGTCAGCCCGACGCTCCGCGCCCAGCCGACCGCCGTCTACACGGACGGCTTCAAGGTGCAGACCGCCTCGATGGATCCTGAGCGCTTCAGCGGCACTGCCGTGAACTTCCTGCAGGTCAAGAAGTTCAATTCGGTCGAATAGTTTGGCCGACGCCAGTTCTTCGGAAATGTCGCATTAGAGATGAGATCGCTTGCAGCACGGCGCTGCGGGCGATTTTTTCTCTCAACATCGTGGACGATGTTGAGAATAATGATTGAGCATCAACGTCGATGAAAACGCTTCGCATCGCAGCTTTGGCTTCCAACAATGGTTCCTCCTTCCGTGCCATCGCCGAGGCGATTGTTGCGGACAAACTCGATGCGACCATTTCGCTTCTGGTGAGCAATCGTTTGAATGCCCCTGCGCTCGATTATGCCAGGGCGCGCGGTATCCCCGCCCTGTGCATTCCGACAAAGGGAGCCGAATCCGAGGCTGACGAAAAGCTATATGCAGCCCTTGTCGAGGCTGGCGTCGAGTTGGTCAATCTCTCGGGGTATTTGAGAAGGCTGGGTCCGAAGACTCTTGCAGCTTTCGAGGGGAGGATCTTGAACGTTCACCCGGCGCTTCTGCCGAAATATGGCGGGGCGGGCATGTATGGCAGAAAAGTACATCAAGCTGTTCTTGACGCACGGGAACTAGTAACCGGGGCCACGATCCATCTGGTGGACGCGGAATACGATCATGGCCGGATCATTGCCTCCACGGAAGTCGGCATAGAATCCTCGGACGATGTAGTAGCCATCGAGTGCCGCGTAATGCAGGCGGAATGCGATCTCTTCGTCCAAACGGTACAAAGAATAGCGGCAGGCGAGCTTTCGTTGCCATTGTGAGCAAGGCTAGGATCATTCACCCGGTTCGGTTGGAGTGATGCTCCGTCGCCTCTTATAACCGCCGGGAATTTCATCCTTGGCTCAGCAAGCGCTGCTAGTGCGTCACAGCGACTGGGCTGGATATCCTCTATTGACGCGCAAGACGGCTGTTATCATCGGCAATGCAAAACTGCACCACGATCTCTCGCGGGTTGTGGACGATGCAGACTTCGTGATGCGTTTCAACGCGCCGAACCTATCAGGCGGCATGAGCGGCACGCGCACGGATATTCTCATGCTGGCTGCGTCGAGCAAGGCGATGCAACGGCGATTGGTCGAGCCGGGCTTTCTGGAGAGCGCTGCTTTCAAGGCCGTGAAAGAGGTGGTGTTGGTCTATCATCCGGGTATCATCCGCAAATATCACCCCAGGCCGAATATCCTCTCACGTATGAAGGGACGGCGGGCCGATTGGACGATGCAGGCGATCGAACTGATCGGCAGTGCGGGGAAGGAGATCCGCATCATGCCGCCGCAATTCTACCTTGACGGTTGTGCTGCTCTGGGGGTGTCAGGCCCCAGGATGCGGGAGGTCTTTCCGAGCACGGGATTTCTCGGCATTTGCCATGTTCTTGCAAATTTTCCCGCAGTCGAATGGGATGTGAAGCTATGCGGCTTCACCTGGGAGGGATGGAAGCGCCATGCCTGGCAGGACGAGCGCCGCTGGGTCGAGGATCAGATAGCGAGCGGCTGTATCGGCATGCTTGCTTAGGACGTCGCCGTGCGTGGGCGATGCGCCTGCAGGGGAACATTGAAAGTGTTCATTTTCAGTTTCGCGTCAGGTTTGCCTAAGTTCGCCTTCATTCACGATTGCTACGGGGTCCCGGATACGACACCGAGATCTCCTAGATGCAGACCTATAAAATCGGCTTTTCGGCTGCCGCGCCGCTTGAAAGAGCTCATGCCGGGCTGGAGCCGGATCATGCTTCTTCGGGCACGATCAACGCGCGGCCGGATCAGGCGAACATACGTGCCTTCATCATTCATCTGGATCGCGCGCGCGACCGTCTGCCTCAGGTGGAAAGGCTTGCGGCCATGCTTCCGGTTCGAAGCGAAGTCATCCAGGCCGTTGACGCAAGCGCTTTGCCGGATGCCGACATAGACCTCGTTTATCGTCGGCATCTGCACAAGCCGCGCTATCCCTTCGAGATGAGTGTCGGCGAGATCGCCTGTTTCCTTTCACATCGCAAGGCATGGGCGGCAATCGTCGAGCAGGGTGTCGATGCCGGCCTCGTGTTTGAAGACGACGTGGAGATCGACGCTTCGTTTCATGCGGCTTTTGCGGCCGCTCAAGCTTGCCTCACGCCGGGCGCCTTCATTCGCTTTCCCTTCCGGATGGGCAAGGAACATGGGGCATGCGTTTTGACGCAAGGTCAGGCGAGCGTCATCCAGCCAGGTCGCGTCGGTCTTGGCATGGTGGCGCAGCTCGTCAGCCGCGACGCCGCCATCCGGTTGCTGGAAGCGACGGCCTTGTTTGACCGTCCGGTCGACACGACCGTCCAGATGCGCTGGATGACCGGCCTGTCGCCCCTTGCCGTCATGCCGGGCGGTGTGCATGAAATATCCTCGCAACTCGGCGGCAGCACCATCAAGAGCCGAAAGACCGTGTTCGAGAAGCTGTCCAGAGAGATCCTGCGGCCGCTTTATCGTGCGAAAATCGCCATACGCTCCCGCCGTTCAACCTGAGACCATACACATTGGCCGTTCCGATTCTCTTATATCATCAGATCGCGGTGCCGCCTTCGCGGCGCGCGCCTTTCAGAAGCATGGCGGTGCATCCGGAGGCTTTCCATAACCAGATGGCCTGGCTGAAAAGACTGGGCGTGCAAGGTCTTTCGCTGCGTGAGGCGCTCCCCTACATCCAGGGTGCCAAGACCGGCAAGGTTGCTGCCATCACCTTCGACGACAGCTACGCCAACGTCTATGAAAACGCTTTGCCGGTTCTGCAGGAGTTCGGCTTCACCGCCACGAATTTCGTGGTTGCCAATCAGGTCGGCGGCAGCAACGTCTGGGATATTCCCAACGGCGTGGCGCGGGCGCCCTGCATGTCGCTCGAGCAGTTGCGCAAATGGGTGGCGTTCGGACATGAGGTCGGTTCGCATACACTCGATCATGTGCATCTCCCTCAGTTGCCGATGCAGGAGGCCCGCCGCCAGATCGCCCATTCCCGGGAGTTGCTGGAGGACATGCTGGACGAGGTCGTCTCTTCCTTCTGTTTCCCCTATGGGGACGAAATGCCGCTCGATCGGGTTCTGGCCTATGAGGCCGGCTACAGTGCGGCAACAACGACACGACGCGGTAGGGCGCGGCAGGATCATGATCCTTTCGGCCTGCCACGCGCCACGGTTCGCCGCAACGACAGCTGGCTCCATTTCATCCGGAAGTGTATTTCCGGCTAGATTGGCGCGCGGTGGCGACGGGATTGCAAACTGATCGTCTCCCCGCCGTCGTCAGGAAGACGATCAGGAAGATTTCACGGCGCGACGGTGAAGCTGTAGGTGCCGTTCGTCTTATGGCCGTCGGTGGAAAGGACGTGCCATTCGACGATGTATTTTCCGGTCGCCAGCTTGTCTGTGATCGGGATCATCAGCGTGGTGTCGCTCTTCATCAGCATGGCTTCACCTGTCTTCACGGTCACCTTGTCCGGGCCGGTGACACTCACGCCGCTGAATTTGAGATTCAATCCTTCGGTAAAGGTCAGGTCGAGTTCGGAAGGTGCCTCTTTCACGGTGCCGTCGGTGGCGGGGACCGCTGATTTGAGATGAGCATGGGCGAAAGCCTGGCTCGCCAAGGCGAGGCTGGCTGCGAATGCTGCGACAAGGAGTTTCTTCATCTGGGGCATGGTGATTGTCCTTTCAGGTTGATGATCCGCAGGGCGTCTGCGGCAGGTTTCCGACGGCCGATCATGGCCGCCGGCATGGTCCGTCCTGTCACTGACCGGCCAGGTAATCTGGGAGGCGGTGCCTTCATTGCAGAAGGTTACGGATCTTCTGCAAGGCGACCTTGGGATCCTCGCCATAGGCAATCATGCTCCTGAGATTGCCATCGGCACCCACGAGCAGAACCGAAGCGGTGTGATCCATGGTGTAGTCGCCGTCCGGCGTCGGCATTTTCTTGGCGTAGATGCGCCAGCCTTTGATCGCCTTTTGCATCTCGCTCGGGTCGCCGGTGATCCCGGTTATCCGGTCGGTGAAGTTGCCGGTGTAGTTGTGCATGATCTGCGGCGTGTCGCGTTCGGGATCAACCGAGAAGAAATAGGCTTTCAGCGTGTCACCCTGGTCCCCAAGCGCCTTGAACCAACCGGCCATCTCGTAAAGCGTGGTCGGGCAAACTTCTGGGCAATGCGTATAGCCGAAGTAGATCAGCGACGGGTGACCCTTGAGTGCCTGCTCTGTGATGGGTTGGCCTCGATCGTCGGTCAGTTTGAACGTGGCGCCAATATTGGCTTCCGCCGCGTCCGCCCGCGGCATCAGGCTCCATGTGAAATAACCAAGCACTCCACAGACGATCAGCAAGGCGACGCCCAGGATGGCGGGGATGATCCATTCTCTCGTGAACATTGGATTCTCCTTTACGTGTTGGGTAGCGGTTGAGCGGCGGCGTGATTACCGCCGTCATGATCGTTTGTGGCTTCACTCGATATTGATTTTCTGCGCCGGCTCCGTGATGGCTACGCTGCCGCCCGAACCTTCGCCGGTCGGGATGCAGAGCGCGGCGACGAAAGGCGCGGCCGGCCGTTTCGTCTGCTGGCCGCCCAGACGGTCGTCGTAAGTCAGCCGCATGATGTTGTTGATGCCTTCCATGCCGCCGCCGCCTTTGGCGTCGATTTCCATCATCTCGCTGACGCACATCTTCGCCTGGTCGACGCACATGTTGAGGATTGCGTCGTAAAGCGCGGGATCGAGGGAGGAGAAGTAGCGCACCGGCTCTTTCTCGCTCGGCTGCTCCAGTCTCAGATATTCAAGGCGGCCGAGAGGTGTTCCCCACGAGCGGACCTTGCCGACCCAGGCCTCGAAATCCGTCTTTTCGAGGCCATGAAACTTGAACCGCATGTTGGAAAAGCCGGCGCCGCTGTAATTGGCGGAGATGCCCTCGTAGTTGCCGACGCGATTGATGACCGCATGCAGTTTCGTCTCCATTCCCGGCATGGCGTAGATCTGGCCGGCAAGGGCGGGGACGAAGAAGGAATTCATCACCGAGGCGGCGGTGATCTTGAAGTTGATCGGGATATCGACGGGTGCGACGAGCTCATTGACCGTTGCAATGCCAAGATCGGGATAGAGGAACAGCCATTTCCAATCGAGCGCCACCACTTCGATGGTCAGTGGTTTGGTACCCCGAGGAATAGGCCGCGAGGCATCGATCCGGTCCAGTGGCCGATAGGGGTCAAGCCGATGCGTGCTGATCCAGGTGACGGCCCCGAGCGCGACGATGATGGCAAGCGGCGCCGACCAGATGACGATCTCCAGGCGTGTGGAATGATGCCATTCGGGATCGTAGGCCGCTTCCGTGTTGGATTGGCGGTACTTCCAGGCGAAGAACAGGGTCAGAAAAATCACCGGGATGATGATGAGCAGCATCAGCACGGTGGAAATGACGATGAGGTTGCGTTGCTGCATCGCTATGTCGCCGGATGGCGCCAGCACGACCATGTTGCAGCCCGAGAGCAGCAGGAGGGGCGTGACGACCAGCGGCTTCAGCGGCTTGCGGGGGAACGCCCCAATGCGGTCGGCGGCTCTACTTCGCTTGGTCGGCATGTGCGCCTCCCATAGCCGCATCGGGCATGGTCATCGCGCCCATGTCTTCGCGATTGCTGGTCTTGCCGCCGGCGGCGGGGCCGACCGGGAACTCGATATCGACGGGGCCCGCCTTTTCGAACCTGAGCGTGGCTTTCACCGTCTGGCCCTGTCTGAAGCCCTCGCCGACCTTCATGAACATGACGTGATAGCTGCCAGGCTTTAGTTCGACCGTCTTTCCGGCGGGGATGGGCAGGCCATCCGCAAGCTCGCGCATGACCATCACGTCCTTGTCCATCGTCATCTCGTGGATCTGGACCATGCCTGCGCGCGGCGAGCTCGCCGCGACCAGCCGATCGTCGTTGGAGCCGGTATTGGTGATGGTCATGTAGCCGCCTCCGACCGGGGCGCCGGGTATCATGGCCCGCATATAGGGATCGGAGATGCGCAGGTTGCCTATGGCGAAGTCCTCGGCCAAGGCGGCGTGGGACAGGAGGGATGCAAGGCCGAAGGCGGTAAGCGTTGTGACGAGTTTCAGCATGATCGATATCCTTCTGGAAAATGGGGGAGAGGCCGTCATGAGAAGAAGCGCCGGAATGGCGGTACGAAGCGCAGCAGGATCTGGTCGAAGAGCAGCATGGCGACGATGGCGAGCCCGGTGAGCGGGAAGGCGGCGGCGAAGGCGATGACGATCAGCCACAGGCCGATATAGACGGATTTCCGTGGCGGCATGGGCGGAACGCCGAGGCGTCCCGCTGGTCGGCGCTTCCACCACATCATGACAGCCGTCACGCAGGACAGAATGATCGCCAGGCAGGTCGCCAGCATCAGGAGCTGGTTGAAGAGGCCCCATTCCTGGCCGAGATGGATGTTGATCCCCCATTCGATCGCCTTGCCGAGAGCCGGGTACTGGCTGAAGGAGAGATCGACGAGCGGCTTTCCGGAATATTGGTCGATGTGGATGGTGCGCTCGTCGGCAAGATCGGCGGGATAGAGCGCGGCGGTGTAGACGCCCGTCGGGTCGGAAGGGATGGCGGTTGCAAAGCCCGGCGCCATGCCGAGCCCTTTGGCGATGTCCACCGCCTTGTCGATGCCGATCGGACTTGCGGGCTGTGCGGCGGCCACATCGGATAGGGGAACCGGTGCCTTTTCGACGATCCAGGCCGGCGCCGGAAGAATGTCCTGCGTGACCTTCGTCGATGTCGGGACATTGCCCCAGAGGGCGGCGGGGAAACCGAGGTCGTGCTCCGTTAGCCAACCTTTGACATTGGCGCCCCAATAGCCCGACCACGGCATGCCGCTGAGGGCGAGGAAGAAGATGAGGACGCCCGCGCCGGCACCGGTGACGGCATGCAGATCGCGCCAGAAAACGCGGCGCGAAGGTGTGCCGCGAACGGTGAGGACGCCGCCTGTCTGCTTGCGTGGCCACCAGAGATAGATGCCGGTGACGACGAGGACGAGCGCGAAGCCGCCGACGATCTCGATGAGCCGGTTGGTCCATGTCCCGAAATAGTCGAGGCTGTGGAGACGCCGGACGACCCAGCCGAAATCCTGCTTGGAGCCGACCGAATCCAGCACCTCGCCATTGTGAGGATTGATGTAGACGACGGTCGACTGGCCGCCTTTCGATACGGTGACGGCCGCCGATCGATCGCCGGCCGGGGCCTCGCGATAGGAGGTAGCCCTGGCGCCCGGTATCGCGGCGGTTGCCGCGTCGACGATCCCTTGTGGCGTCAGCATAGGTCCCGCATCGGCGACGACATGGCGATGGCTATAGAAGGTGGTGTCGATCTCGTTCTTGAAGAGATAGAGCGATCCGGTGATCGCCAGATTGAGCATGAAGGGGATGACGAGCAGGCCGGCGAAGAAATGCCAGCGCCAGATCGCGCGGTAGAGGGAGATGGTGTCGGTGGTTGCAGCCGCTGGTTCGGCCGCGGTGAAGGCAGACATGAAAAATCCTCCGGAAATCCGGCTGGCGGGGGCCTGTCTGCGGGGGAGGTGATGACCGTTTTGGTCGCTGCCTTAGGCGGATCAGCGTGCACGGCCGGGATGCCGGGGCGGCCCGTTTCGCGCAGTGATGATCAGCATGGAGGCAATCCGCCCGCAGCCGGCACGATCAGATCTCGTGCATGGTCCGGCCGCCGTTGACGACGAGCGTCACGGCGCGGGCCGCAACGCAGGCTCAGGTAATGGTGATGCGGAGGATGGGTGGCGCGCGGGGGCCGGTGTTCGGCGGATAGAGCTGGCGGTGGAAGGCTTCGGTTTTCGCGGCCGGAAGATCATCCTGGCTAGCGAAAGCGAGATGCTCGCAGATATCCGTTGGCGGCAGCGGAAGCAGGGCCGCCGCAGAGATCCGGCAGGCCTCGCAGTTCGGCACATGCGCCTTGCTGTGTTCCTTGCCGTCCGCCGTCTTTTCGGTGACGCAGAGAACCGGCAGGGTTCCGTCCGGCAGGCGATACTGGGCGAGCGCTGAGGGTGTCAATTCATCGGCGCTGGAAACGGCCGGCTGATGGGCAAAGCCGACGGACAACAGCGCGAAGGCGCATAAAATGCGCAGCAGCCACTGTGTTGTCCCGGAGCGTTTTTTCCCCACTGCCGTCCCCATCGCCTCTTGCAGGCAAAGCACCTACGATATTCGATGGGCAAGCTCAATGCGGCAATTTGGTATTCACGTCTGATCCGCCGAACCTACTAAACGATTAACGGCCGGACAATGAATGGCCGGCCGTCGGTTTTGCAGATGACAGACTTTCAGCGCTGCGCCCGGAGGCGGGCTGCGGCCTATTCCATTCCGAGCGCGGCCATATAGGTCTGCAGGATGGATTCTTCTTCGAGGCGCTCGTTGGCGTCCTTCTTGCGCAGGCGGATGATGGTGCGGATCGCCTTGGTGTCGTAGCCGCGACCCTTTGCCTCGCCCATCACGTCCTTGATGTCGGACTGGATGGCGCCCTTTTCTTCTTCCAGCCGTTCGATACGCTCAATGAACGCCCGCAGTTCGGCGGCGGCGACATTCTCAACACTCGTCGTGTCGTCCATTTTCTTTTCCTTTCAAGGCAGCAGCCTGCGCTGCTCTGTGGTTCATGCAATCCCTGTTTGAAGACGGGAATTACGAAATTCCTGGCCGAAATCCCATGCGCCTGTCTTGCGCGTCCATCCGCTCGAGCCGCTTCGACGGAAGCGTAAAGCTGATCGCGGGTGACGCCAGAGGCCTCGGATACATCGTCTCCGGGTGCGTGGGGTTTCGAATTCGATCGGGCCGTTGACGTGCCGCGAATGGAGCGCGAGGTCAAGCCGTCTTGACGAAAGCCGGTCTATTCTTTCGGCTTGTTCTGCTCAAAACTGGCTTTTTGCACAGCCGAGGCTTCGGCCTGGTGCAGATTCTTCCAGTCCTCATAGGGCATGCCGTAGACCATCTCGCGCGATTCGTCTTTGGTCACCGGCAGGCCTGCCTCTTCGGCGGCCTCGCGATACCAGTTGGACAGGCAGTTGCGGCAGAAGCCGGCGAGATTCATCAGGTCGATGTTCTGAACGTCGCTGCGTTCGCGCAGATGCGCGACGAGACGGCGGAAGGCTGCCGCTTCGAGTTCGGTCTGTTGTTGTTTGCTGAGCGCGCTCATCGTGGCCTCCTTACATTTCTTCCATGGCATGATCTTATCCAAAAACCGCTTCACACTTTTTGGGGATCAAGCCTCTTCATATGGTCCGGTGCGCGACAGATGGATCTTATATTCGTGCAGCGCCGGATCCTTGTTCATCGCCGAAAAGATCGGCGCCAGCCGTTCAGCCCATTCGGCAATGCCGGCCTCGTCACCAATCAGATCCTGCCGGACTTCCAGCAGCGCATGCGGAATGCCCTTTACCATGCAATGGCGATACATGGTGTCGTTCTTCAGCGCCCCGTCATAGGGTTCGTTGTCGCCTATGACGAGATTGGTATCGGCGCCAAGCTTTGCAAGAAGCGGCAAGACGGCGCGTTCGTCGCTGTCCCAGAGTACGCTCGCATGCCAGGGGCGGGGAACGCCTTTCCAGGCGGGAGTGAAGGAATGCAGCGACAGCACCAGCGGCGCCTTGCCCGTCGCCTCCGCGACCGACGCGATCGTCTCTTCGACGGCGTGGTGATAGGGCCGATGGAAGGTCTCGATGCGATAATTCCACTCTTCGTCGGTGATCGGGTGATTGCCGGGGATGATCGCCCCGTCGGAAATCTTCATGATCAGCGTCGGATCGTCCTCGCCACGATTGGGGTCGATCAGCAGGCGGGAGAAGCCGCCAAGCACCGCCGGGACGTCGAGCCGCGCGGCAAGCTCGCGGCAAAGGCCCTCTATACCGATGTCATAGGCGATGTGCCGCGAGAAGGCGGTTTCGGGCAAGCCAAGCCGGCCATAAGCCTCGGGAAGGTGGCGCATTGCATGATCGCCGAGAATGACCATGCCTTTGTCACGATTGCCCAATATGGTCTCGAAGGATTTGAAGTCGTTCATGTGGATTGTCGATTATTGCATTTTCATCTCGTTGTTTGATTGCATGCGAGGGCGGAAGGTGCAAGGCTCGCCTGATTGAGCGGGCGAGGGGCGCGCTGGAGGGCGCTGTCACCATCCCGTGAAGAAAATATAATCGATTAGAGTTGCGTTGACATTCGTTGGATGGCGGCGCAAGAAGACGCAACAACGAATAACCGGGAGCCCATTGGAAGCCGTGTTCAGCCAAGTCGCGCCAAGTTTCGTTACGCGGTCAGGGCCGCTCGCCCGATTCGCTTTTTTCATCCTTGCCGCCGCCGCGCCGTTTTTCTTAGCGCCGAATGCAGCCCATGCCGACTTCCGTGTCTGCAACGGCACGCAGAATCTCGTGGGTGTGGCGATCGGCTATCGGGCGAAGGAAGGCTGGACCACCGAGGGATGGTGGCAGGTTCCGGCCACCACCTGCGCCACATTGATCGAGGGGCCGCTCCAGTCCCGCTATTATTACCTCTACGCAGAAGATGCGGCCCGTGGCGGCCGCTGGACGGGTGACGTCGAAATGTGCGTGGCGGAAAATGAATTCAAAATCCCAGGCGTGAAGGACTGCTACGCGCGCGGCTTCCAGAAAATGGGATTCAAGGAATACGACACGGGGCGTCAGGCGAGCTGGATGGTTCAGCTTTCCGATACTCCGGGCAGCCAAGAGAGCCAGAACTGATGAAACGCAACAGAAAAGTCAAAATCCTAGCGACGCTAGGCCCGGCCTCCTCCTCGGAGGAGATGATCCAGAAGCTTCATGAGGCCGGTGCCGACCTGTTCCGCATCAACATGAGCCATGCCAGCCATGACGTCATGCGCGCGCTGATCCAGCGTATCCGCGCCGTCGAGGCCCGCTGTGGCCGTCCGATCGGTATTCTCGCCGACTTGCAGGGTCCCAAGCTGCGCGTCGGAAAGTTTGCCGACACCAAGGTCGATCTCAAGCCCGGCCAGACCTTCACGCTCGACAACAACGACACGCCCGGCGACAACACCCGCGTGTTCCTGCCGCATCCGGAAATCCTGGAAGCGGTTCAGCCCGGCCATCGCCTGCTGATTGATGACGGCAAGCTGGCTCTGCGCGCTGAAAAATGCGACGGCAAGAGCATTGTCACGACGGTTATTTCCGGCACGAAGATTTCCGACCGCAAGGGCGTCAGCCTGCCTGATACGCTGCTCGGCGTCGGCGCGCTGACCGAGAAGGACCGCGTCGACCTCGACGCCGTGCTCGCCACCAATGAAATCGACTGGGTGGCGCTTTCCTTCATCCAGCGTCCCGAAGACCTGTCGGAAGTCCGCAAGATTTCGCGCGGCCGCGTCGGCCTGATGTCGAAGATCGAGAAGCCGCAGGCCGTCGAGCGCATCGAGGAAATCATCGAGCTTTCCGATGCTCTGATGGTCGCCCGTGGTGACCTTGGCGTCGAAATGCCGCTCGAAGCCGTTCCCGGCATCCAGAAGCAGTTGATCCGCGCCTGCCGCCGTTCCGGCAAGCCGGTGGTCGTCGCCACGCAGATGCTGGAATCGATGATCTCCGCGCCGGTTCCGACCCGCGCCGAAGTCTCCGACGTCGCCACCGCCGTGTTCGAAGGCGCCGATGCCGTCATGCTGTCGGCCGAATCCGCTTCCGGTGATTATCCGGTCGAGGCCGTGTCGATGATGGCGTCGATCGCCAGCACGATCGAGCGCGAGCCGCATTATTCGGGCATCATCTACGCGCAGCGCGCCCAGCCGGAAGCAACCGGCGCCGACGCGATTTCGCTCGCCGCCCGGCAGATCGCCGAGACGCTGAAGCTTGCCGCCATCGTCTGTTACACGTCGTCGGGCACGACGGGTCTGCGCGCTTCGCGCGAACGCCCGCAGGTTCCGATCCTGGCGCTGTCGCCGATCATCCAGACGGCCCGCCGCCTGTCGGTGGTCTGGGGCATGCACTGCGTCGTCACCCATGACGCCACCGACCTCGACGATATGGTCAACAATGCCTGCCGTATCGTGGCCGAGGAAGGCTTCGGCAAGCCGGGCGACCGCATCATCATCTCGGCCGGCGTGCCGCTCGGCACCCCCGGCGCCACCAACATGCTGCGTCTTGCCTATATCGGTTCGGACGGCCAGTCCGGCGTATAACGCCTGGCGACATCCCCTTTGAGAACATCCTGAACCCGCTGTCGCAAGATAGCGGGTTTTTTACTGCGCGCAGATTGCCGCATCCGTGGGAAGGGTGTCCACTTGCCAAGCGCGACATCGCATGCAATTTTCCGACAACCATAGGGGAGGAAACCATGCACGCTACCACTCTGCTTGCCTTCATCACCGTCTCCTTCATCGGTATCGCAACGCCGGGACCGACGGTGCTCTTGGCCCTAACCAACGGCTCCCGCTTCGGCGTGCGTCGTGCGCTGGCAGGCATGGTTGGCGCCGTGTTGTCGGATTTTGTGCTGATCGGCGCGGTTGCCATTGGTCTCGGCGCGCTGCTGGCGGCATCGGAATTCTGGTTCTCGGCGCTGAAATGGGCGGGTGCGGCCTATCTCGCTTTCCTCGGGATCATGATGTTGCGCTCCAAGGGAACGATCGACGGCATGCTGCGCGCCAATGCCGAGCAGCCGAAGGGCACGGTGCTTTCCATCGGGCTGAAAAGCTTCATGGTGGCGGTGACCAATCCCAAGGGATATCTGTTTTTCTCGGCCTTCCTGCCGCAGTTCATCGATCCCACCGCGCCGTTGATGACGCAATATGCCATTCTGGCGCTGGTCTTCGCCGCGCTCGATTTTGCGATCATGTTCGGCTATGCCGTTTTCGGCTCGCAGGCCGTGCGGTTCCTGAAAGCGGAAGGTGCGAAATGGCTGGAACGCGCCTGTGGCGGCGCGCTTCTGGTATTGGCAGGTTCGCTGGCGCTCTATCGCCGCGCCGCGAATTGAAGGTTAGTGACGCCGTAGCGCCGCTTCAAAGACTTCCGTATCGACATTGCCGCCGGAGGTGATCGCGATCACTGTGTCGCCGTCAATCTCCTTGCCGTGGAAGAGGGCGGCTGCCAGCGCTACGGCGCCGCCGGGCTCGACGACGATCTTCAGGCGCTTGTAGGCGAGCTCCATGGCGTCCAGCGCTTCTTCATCGGTCACGACCAGGCCGGGGCCGCAGAGGCGCTTCAGGATCGGGAAGGTGATGTTGCCGGGCTGCGGCGTGATGATGGCGTCGCAGATCGAACCCTGCAGCGCGACGTTGCGCTCGATCTGGCCCGAGGCCAGCGAGCGGGTGGTGTCTTCGAAATTCTTGGGCTCGCAGGGGCGGACCTTGAAGCCGGGCGCGCGGGCTTCCAGCGCCAGCGCGATGCCCGATGTCAGGCCACCGCCACCGCAGGGAACCAGCACGGTTGCGGTATCGATGCCCTCTTCGGCTGCCTGTTCGGCGATCTCCAGCCCGGTCGTTCCCTGGCCGGCGATGACCTGCGGTTCGTCGAAGGGCTTGATCAGCGTCAGGCCGCGCTCGCTGGAGAGCCGCGCACCGATCTCGTCGCGGTCTTCCCTCACGCGGTCGTAAAGCACGACTTCGGCGCCCAATGCGCGGGTGTTCGCGATCTTTAGCTTCGGTGCATCGGACGGCATGATGATGACGGCGGGAATGCCGTGAAGTTGTGCGGCTAGCGCCACGCCCTGGGCATGGTTGCCGGAGGAAAAGGCGATGACACCCCGGGCGCGCACTGAGGGTTCCAGCGCCGATACCGCCGACCAGCCGCCCCGGAACTTGAACGATCCCGTATGTTGCAGGCACTCTGCCTTTACGAACAGCCGCCGCCCGGCGATCTCGTCGAGGAAGGGCGAGGAAAGAAGGGGTGTACGCCGCGCGCGGCCGTCTATACGCGCGCGGGCGGCTTCGATCATTGCAATATCGACCATGGAGGGATCACTCTTCTGCTGCGGAAAATCTCTCCATCCATAAAACGCCGCGAAGCTCTTTAAAACAACGACTTTGTCCCCGTGACACTTCAGCTGACGCCCGGCGCGGAGAGGTGGCCGACATTATAGGCCTGCACGCCCGGCCGCAGCGCGTCCTTCGGCAGATCGGCAAGCAGCCGGAAACGCACCCGCGTCCAGCCCGTCGGCTCGAAGGCGGCGACGGAGGCGAGCGCCTCGCCACGGGCAACCTCGGCGGTGGCCTCCTCGCTCTCCTGCCGGCATATCTCGGCAAGCGGCGCGTAGGGTTCCGTCAGGATGATCTCCCTTGTCGCGAAGCGGGCCTTGCGGATATCCGGCGAGACGTCGGCGCGCCAGACCACCCAGGTCTTTACCTGTGGCCAGCCGAAGCTCTCGGTCACTCCGGCAAAGCCGGGGCCGCAGAGGAAATCACTCAGGCCCTCGTCCTTGTCCCAGACATAGAAGGGAGCGTAGAAATTGTCCTTGCTGCCGATTATCGCATCGCCTTTCCGGGCGGTGAGATAGGCCTTGAATTTCAGGCCGGGCAGATTGTCGAGCAAGGGGCCTTTCTCCCGGATGCGGCGATCGATGATCGTCATGTCGTAGTCGGCAGGTGGGGTGAAGCTGTATTGCATGGCGATCATGGTTCAATCCTCGAGCCAGGTCACGGCGCTGCCACCTAGGACAGCCTGGATGCTGATATAGGCGAAGGTGCTATTCAGTGTAGCACCATGGCGATGGCGCTCATCAGGCGCAAAAGTGACGCAGTCGCCGGCGCGCAGTTCCTCGGCCGCTTCGCCTTCGCGTTCGGCCAGGCCGACGCCCGAGAGGACGTAGAGGATCTGGCCGTGCGGATGGGTGTGCCATTGTGTCATGGTGCCGGGTTCGAGAGAGCAGCGCATGGCGGTCAGGCCGCCGTCCTCCCTGCTTTCGACCAGCATCTCCACCCAGAAAGGTGCGCTGGCGATGCCTTCGGGTGAACGTTGGGTGCTCTCGCCGGCGCGATGGATCGCGGGTGACCGCCGAGCGGTTTTCTGGCTCATTGTGGTCAATCCTGCTCGATCATCTGCGCGATGCCGTCCGCGAAGGACCAGTCCTCGCGCGTCGTCGTGATGATGTTGATCATGACATCCTCGGGCCGCACGCCCGGCGCGTCGGCGAGCAAGGTGACGAGGCGGCGGTAGAAGGCCTTTTTGACCTCGGTCGAGCGCGGCTTGCCGATGGTGATGTGGAAGAAGACGTAATCGTCCGAACGTGGACCGCCGAGATAGGTGCGGTCGAAGATGAGTTCGTTCGGTTCCAGCTGGTGGATCGCCTGGAAACGATCGGTCGGCGGCACATCGAAGGTCTCGACCATGGCGCGATGGAAATTGTCCGAGAGAGCCTTCAGATATTCGGGTGACTTGCCGCGAAGAAGGGAAATATTGGTGAAGGGCATGATGTGCTCCTGTTCTCTGTCCACTTGACGATTTTAGAATGCCACGGGATAATCATTCCGAAAATCAGAAAATATTGGACTTATAGTCCCAAAAATGTGGATTGTTAGTCGTGCGGAAAGTCATCTTTGATCTCGACGTCCTGCGCAGTTTCGTCACCGGCATGGAGCTTGGCAGCTTCGCCAAGGCGGCCGACCGGCTCGGGCGCTCGACATCGGCTGTCAGCGCGCAGTTGAAGAAGCTGGAGGAACAGGCGGGCACGCCGATTTTCCGCAAGGCCGGGCGCGGGCTGGCGTTGACCGAGGCCGGCGAGACCATGCTCGCCTATGCGCGGCGATTGCTCGATCTCAACGACGAGGCGGCAACCGCGATCCATGGCGGGGATCTGGAGGGCTGGGTGCGGCTCGGCCTGCAGGAGGATTTCGGCGAGACGCTGCTGCCGGAGGTGCTGGGGCGTTTCGCCCGTGCCCATCCGAAGGTACGTATCGAGGCGCGCGTGGTTCGCAATGCGGAGCTGGTCGAGCGGGTGACATCCGGCAAACTCGATCTGGCGCTTGCCTGGAGCGACGGATTTCGCACTGCCCACAGCGAGCGGATTGCCGAGGTCCCGATGTGCTGGGTCGGCCCGGCCGAAGGGCCGATCCATTGGGGCGCCACTGGCGGCGAGCCGCTGCCGCTGGCATCGCTGGAAGCACCTTGCCTGCTGCGGTCGATTGCGACGAAGGTGCTGGATCGCGCCGGCATCGGCTGGCGGATTTCCTTCGTCAGCCCGAGCCTTGGCGGTCTCTGGGCCGCGACAGCGGCGGGCCTGGGCGTGACGGTGCGTACGCCGCTGGGCCTGCCGGACAAGGTGCGACCGCTGATGGCTGGTGAGGCCGGCCTGCCGCCGTTGCCGAAGCTCGACCTGGTGCTGCATCGCGCCGAGGCGGAGGTGAGCCCGGCGACGGAACGGCTGGCATCGATCATGCTGCAGGCGGTGCGGCAGACGGTGGCGGCCATGCCGCAGGGGCGGGTCTTTGCTGACGGGCCAGACTACGAGGTCGAGACCGCCTGAGACGATGGGGCGATTTCGGTCGACGGCTGCGGCTTCAGGTTGGCGATGCGCGCTTCCGCCTGTCGGGCGAGCGACTGGAGATCGCGTGATGCCCCCGCGAGGCGTTCCATCGCGGCGATGGCGACATCGGTTGCCACATAGTCCGGCTTGTGGCCGAGATTGCGGATGGTGACGAGTTCGGCGCCGGGAATGTCGCGTGCCAGGCCGCGTGAATGCAACTCCTCCATGACGATATCGTCGCTATCTCCGGTGATGATGACGGTCGGCGCCTTGATTTCGCGATAGCGGGGCGCTTGAGCCGAAACGTAGGCGAAGAGGTTGACGACATCGGCCGCGTTGTTGCGGAAGGTCTTCGGTCGCAACACCAGCTCCGGCGCTGTCTTTTCGACATAGTCGATTGGGCGTTCGTTGGGGCGGAAGATATTGCGCGTACCGCTTTCCACCCGCCGCAGGCCGATCGGGATCACCAGAAGATGCGAGAACAGCCAGCCGAGGACCGGCATGGCGGCAAGCGTATAGTACCAGTCGATGCCGCCCGGCCAGGGATGGGTCGCCGGCGCGAGGAAGAGCAGGCCGGTGGTTTTGCCGGGATGGCGCATGCCGAAGGAGGCGGCGATCGCGCCGCCGAAGGAATGGCCGATGATAACGGCCTTTTCGATGCCGCGTTTCTCCATCAATCGGGCTATCGCGTCGGCCTGTCCGGAGGGCAGGGCGTTTTCCGGGCCGCCGCGCTCGGAATAGCCGTGGCCGGGCCGGTCGACGAACAGCATTTCGGCGCGGCCTGCAAGCGGGCCAGCAAAGGCTTCGAACTGGTCACGCAGATTGCCGCTGGCGCCGTGGATGAAGATCAGAGGCGGCAGGTCGGCGGAGGCCGGGCGCGGCAAATGCAGGGCATTGATGCGGAGGTCGCCAATATCGGTCAGCTCGCCGATATTGGGATAGGCTTGCTCTATGGCGCGCGTCTTGAAGGCCGAGAAACCGGCGGCGGCGACGAGAATAAAAACAAGGGTGTAAAGCAGCACATTGATCATTTCGGCATGATGCAGCTATTGGGCCGTCAGCCTGTCCGACGCTTATGACCTCTCGTCCGTCGCAGGCTCACCCGTTGTTGATAAATCTTATGTTCGGCTCCCGGCGATTTTTTCCGAGAGCGTATTCACCTGCTCCTGCGCGGCGCGATTCGCGGGATAGACCTCGAGGAAGCGTTCCCAGGCCTTCAGCGCCATCTCGTCCTTGCCGGTCTCGCTCAGGATTGCGGCCATGCCGCCGAGCGCGCCGAAATGGCGTGGTTCTATCCGCAGGACCTGATTGATGTCCTCCATCGACTTGCGATAGTCGCCGATGGCGTAATTCAGCGTCGCGCGCCGGTTCCAGCCCTCGACATAGTCCGGTTTCAGCGAGATGACCTGGTCGAGGAAATCCATCGCCGCCGCGTTGCGCTTTTCCTGGATGGCCTTGTCGGCCCATTGCATCAGGAGATTGATGGTGGCGCTGCCGGAATCACTCAACTCCATGCGAATCTGGTCGGCAATCTGGCTTGCCTGATCGGGATCACGCTGGCGCTTGAGAGCTGTGAAGAGATTGTCGATCTGCTGCTTGGGCGACAGGCTGGAGGCGGCGGTGCCGGGATCTTTTTTCTCAACGATACCAAAATCATCGGCCATCGCGACATGCGGTGCGACGAGGGTCAGGGCAAGGAGAATCGGCAGGGCCGGATATGACAAAGCAAAAACGCGCATGGCGGGCATAGTAGCCCGCCAATGTCGAAGATCAAAACAATTTTGATGTGATCATCCCGAACGATTATGATGCGAGATCATAATCCGGCCGTCTGACGACCGGCCCGGTTTGCAAACCGGACTCCGCGCAGAATCAGCCCTGACGAGCCTTGAAGCGCGGGTTCAGCTTGTTGATGATGTACATGCGGCCCTTGCGGCGAACCAGACGGTTGTCACGGTGACGCGCCTTGAGCGACTTGAGCGAATTCTTGATCTTCATTTTTCTGATCCGCGATCTCTGAGGGGGAATGTCACATTCGCCCGTATCTTTTAACAATCAAAAGCGCGCTCAGGGCGCGCTCTTTAGGGTGGGGAGCAAATACCTCGTCGCCTGGGTCCTGTCAACCACGTCAGGGGCTTTTTCCCTGTACTGTTAGCGGCGAAGCTGCGTGACATGGCCCATTTTGCGACCGGGACGGGACTCCGTCTTGCCGTAGAGATGCACTAGCACATCGTCACGGCGCAGCCAATCGGGGACCGAAAGGATGTCGTCGCCGATCAGATTCTGCATCACGCAGTCCGAATGGCGGACGGGATTGCCGAGCGGCAGGCCGGCGACGGCGCGGATATGCTGCTCGAATTGCGAGACGACGCAGGCCGCTTCCGTCCAGTGGCCGGAATTGTGCACGCGTGGGGCCATTTCATTGGCGATCAGGCTACCGTCGGCAAGCGCGAAGAACTCGATGCCGATGACGCCGACATAACCGAGCGCGGCCAAGATCTTCTCCGCAGCCTCGCAGGCCGCTGCCGCTGTCTCGTCGGAAATGCTCGCGGGCAGGGTGGAGGTGTGAAGGATGCCGTCGCGGTGGATATTCTCCGCCGGATCATAGCACGCGATCGCGCCATCCAGGCCGCGTGCGGCGATGATGGAGATCTCCTGCTCGAAGGACACGAAGCTTTCGAGGATCAGCGGCACGCTGCCGAGCGCCGCATAACCGCCTTCGGGACTGTCGGCGGAGGAGCGATAGACGCGCTGGCCCTTGCCGTCATAACCGAGGCGCCGGGTCTTTAGCACGCCCTGTCCGCCAAAATCGGCAAGGGCGGCTTCGAGGTCGGCCTGGCTGTCGACGGCGTGGAAGCGGGCGGTCGGAATGCCACAATCGTTGATGAAGCGCTTTTCGGTCAGCCGATCCTGCGCCATTTCCAGCGCCTTCGGCGGCGGATAGACGGGGACGTCCTTGGCCAGCTTTTCGGCGGCAATGACCGGCACGTTTTCGAATTCATAGGTGACGACGTCGCAGCGCTTCGCCAGTTCGGCAAGGGCCGCCGGATCGTCATAGGCGGCGACGATCTGCTCGTTTGCCACTTGGGCTGCCGGACAATCGGCTTGCGGTTCCAGGATGAGGGTCTGAAAATTCAGCCGAGCCGCGGCCATGGCCAGCATGCGGCCGAGCTGGCCGCCACCGATGATGCCGATCGTTTTTGCGGTCATAGGTCGTCCATCGGATATTCGGCAACCGCGGCACTCTGCCGGGCGCGCCATTCGTCGAGCCTGTCGGCGATTTCTTCGTCGCTGAGAGCGAGGACGGCGGCGGCGAGAAGCGCGGCATTGATGGCGCCGGCCTTGCCGATCGCCAATGTGCCGACGGGAATGCCAGCGGGCATCTGCACGATGGAAAGAAGACTGTCCTGTCCGGACAGCGCGCGCGATTGCACCGGCACGCCGAAGACCGGCAGCGGCGTCATCGAGGCGGCCATGCCCGGAAGGTGGGCGGCGCCGCCAGCGCCGGCGATGATGACCTTGAAGCCCTCGTCACGCGCGCCCTTGGCGAAGCTCATCAGCCGGTCCGGGGTGCGGTGCGCCGAAATGATGCGGGCATCATAGGTGATCTCCAGCGCTTCCAGCGTATCCGCGGCGTTCTTCATGGTTTCCCAGTCGGACTGGCTGCCCATGATAATGGCAACGGGCGGTCTTTCTGTCATCATCGTCGCGTCTTGCTCCTCAGGCGATAATGTCGGGGATGATCTGGTCTTCCAGCTTGGTCAGCCTGTCCTTGATGACGAGCTTCTTCTTTTTCATGCGCTGAATGCGCAGGGCCTCGCAGCCCGTCTGGATCATGGCATTGATCGCGGCGTCGTAATCCTCGTGCTCCTGACGCAACCGCGCCACGATCAGCCTGATTTCCGCCTGTTCCTGATCGGCCATGCTTATTTCCCCAATGCTTGCGGGATCGCGTTCGTCCCGCCTCATGAATTCCGCAAGCTCCTATCACCAAATGGCGGGGACGGGAAGTTATCCATCATCATGAATTTGTCGCCCAAAGGCCACGTTTTCGCCTTCGACAAGGGTTCAATATTATGTCACACTGGTAGGGTTGACACCTAGAGCTCTGGCGACGGGATAGCCGGAGATCGTAAGAGGAAGGAAGGGTCATATGACTGTTCAAGCACATCTTGAATCGCTCGAAAAGAAACATGTCGCTCTCGAGGAGGCGCTGCATTCTGCACTGACATCTCCCTCTATCAATGATACCGAAATAGCCGACATTAAGCGCAGGAAGCTGCGCCTCAAGGACGAAATCCACCGTCTGAAATCGTCAGTTCACTGACACAACGTCTTTCAAGGGACAAAACCATCGATCACAGCCAGGAAGGACAGGTGGGCCAAAAGGCCCCGGGACAATTCCCCGGCTCGAGATGGTGAGTATTCCAATAAAAATGCGCCGGCTTCAACATGTCACGAGTGGAAGTCGGCGCAATTTTTTTGTGAAATGCCGGTTTTCTGTGAAATGCCGGGAATTCGCTACAAGGCGCTAAGGGCCGCTCTCAGGCCCAGAATTGATCCAGCCACAAATTAAGCTTGTCGAAACCGGGGCCGTTGACCGCGTAGATGCGTTTCGTGCCTTCGGATGTGACGGAAACGAGATTGCTGTCGAGCAATGCCTTGAGATGTTGCGATACGGCGGGGCGGCTGATGGGCAGTCCCCGCGCCAGTTCGTTGACCGTTTTCGGAGCGCGCCGCAGCTCTTCCAGCAGATAGCGCCGGTTCGGATCCGCGATGGCAGCGAAGGGGTCCATGGTCGACATGGCAAAAAGCTACGTCAAACCTGGGGGACCGGCAAGTCAATTGTGCGATGCAATGATGGATTGCGCTTTGTTTCCGCCATCCCGGCCAGGAGGTTCCGCAGGGTCCCCGTAACAGATATGGTGTTCATGGCGTGGAGCGGTTTCGGCGGCCTGCCCCTTGTCAGACCGTCCTAACGGATTTACTCACAAACATCGAACGGGTGCGCCATCCCTGACGAATGAACCCGTAAATATGGAAACTCTCAATGACCTCGCCTGAAGATCGCTGCCGCCTCGTTCTCATCGTTCCAGATATTGCCGATGTCGATGAGCAGGCTAAGGTGGTGGCCGATGCGTTGAGGGGCGGGGACGTCGCCTCGGTTATCATTCCGCAATACGGGCTTGATGACAGCACCTTCCAGAAGCACGCGGAAAAGCTGGTGCCCCTGGTGCAGGAGGCTGGTGCCGCCGCGCTGATCGCCGGCGACAGCCGCGTGGCCGGCCGCGCCAAGGCCGATGGCCTGCACATCACCGGTAATCTCGTCGAATTCACCGATGCGGTGGAAAAACATGTCCCGAAGCTGATCGTCGGTGGCGGCAATGCCACGGACAGGCACCACGCGCTGGAGATCGGCGAGCTGCGGCCCGACTACATTTTCTTCGGCAAGCTCGATGGCGATATCAAACCGGAGGCGCACCCGAAAAACGTGGCGCTTGGCGAATGGTGGGCCTCGATGATCGCCATCCCCTGCATCGTCATGGGTGGAAGCGATCCGAAATCGGCACTGGAGGTGGCTTTGTCGGGTGCTGAATTCGTGGCGCTGCGCACGGCAGTTTTTGCCGATCCTGCAGCGGCGGCGTCCATCGTCGCGGAAGTGAATGCACTTCTCGACGAAAAAGCGCCACGGTTTGAAGATTGATAGCAAACCATGTCGTTTACGCCTCGATTCAGTCACCGTTCCTTTCTTGCCGCGCTCGCCGTCGGGCTGACGGCATTCCCGTTGCTGGCGGTGGCGCAGTCGAGCAAGGGCGATGCGGCGCTCCCCGGCATCACCGCGCAGTCGGATAAGCCGGATCAGAATACCAAACCTGCCGAAGGCGGGCCTGCCGACGATACCGACGTGCCGCTGGACGATGGCGCCTCGGCGCGTGGCGAAAGCGTCGTGACGCGTCCCCTGGATGCGGGCACGAACACCTTCAAGACCGAGAAGATCCAGCCTGGCGCGGAGCCGAAGGCCGATAATGTCAAGCCGTCCGAAGGTGTCGGGGTCTTTGAGCGTATGGGTGCCAATCTGCCCGACCTGCCAAAGGACAAACCCTTTACGGGCAAGGTCGACGAAGCCTATGGGGCATTCCAGCGCGGCTATTATCTGACCGCGTTCCAGCGGGCACTGCCGCGGGCGCAGCTCGGCGATCCCGCCGCGCAGACCCTGCTTGCCGAACTGATGACCCAAGGTCTCGGCGTCAAGCGTGACACCAAGGATGCTGCCTTCTGGTACGGCAAGGCGGCCGAAGGCGGTGACGCCACCGCAATGTTCAAATATGCGCTCATCCTGATGGAAGGGCGCGACGTGCCGCGTGACCGGAAGAAGGCGGACGAATGGATGAAGAAGGCGGCCGATGCCGGCCAGGCTTCCGCCGAATTCAACTTGGGGCAGCTCCTGACGGCTGAAAATCCCGGCATCAAGGGTCTGCAACTGGCTCTTCCCTACTACGAGAAGTCCGCCGAGCAAGGCATTGCCGACGCGCAGTACGCCGTCTCGCAGCTCTATCTCAACATGCCCGACCTGCCGCCGGAAAAGAAGGCGCGCGCCCGTGAATGGCTGTCGCGTGCCGCCAATGCCGGCTTCGATACCGCGCAGCTCGATATGGGCGTTTGGCTGATCAACGGCACCGGCGGCACGCAGGATCTGGAAAAAGGCTTCAGCTGGATGCGGGTTGCCGCCTATCGCGGCAATGTCGTCGCCCAGAACAAGCTGGCGCATCTCTATATCAATGCGCTTGGCACGAAGCAGGATCCGGTGGCGGCGGCCAAATGGTACGTCATCTCCCGCCGTGCTGGTTTGAAGGATCCGGAGCTTGAGGATTTCTATCAGGGCATCGAGGATTATCAGCAGAAGGCCGCGATCGACGCGGCCAACAAGTTCCGCCGGGCGCGATAACGCGCCGGGCGTGTTGCGATTTTCCGAAACAGATCGTCCGATCCATATCGAAACTGCATCCGATGATTGGCGTCAGCTATTTCTTCACTGGGTAGCCTGCGGCCGCAAGGATCATGTTGGCGATTTCACGGGGATGGGAAATCAGTGAGACGTGGCTGGAGTTGAGTTCGACGGTGGTCGCATTCATGCGTTTGGCGAGAAAGCGTTCCAGCTCGGGCGATGTCGTGCGGTCGTTCTTGGAGATGGCATACCAGCTCGGCTTGGTCTTCCAGGCGGCCTGCGTGGTGCGCGAGGCGAAGAGCGTGTCCGAAATCCGTCCTTGCACCGCGTAAAGCGCCCGCGCCTTGGCGGGTTTCAGATCGCCCGCGAAGTCGTGGACGAAAGCGTCTTCGTTGAGCTGAGCGAAGCCACCGGAATGAACGAGACCCTTGCTTGCCGGCGGAGTGGGGAATTTGGCGGCGAGTGCGGTATAGTCCTCGCCGGCGTCGGGGGCGCGGGCGGCAACATAGACGAGGGCGCTGACCTTCGGGTCGACGCCGGTCTCGCTGATAACCATGCCGGCATAGGAATGGCCGACAAGCACGGTCGGACCATCCTGCAGCGCCAGAACACGCTTTGTGGCGGCAACGTCATCGGCGAAGGATGTCAGCGGATTCTGCACCGAAGTGACATGCAGGCCGGCGCGTTGGAGAATCGGGATCACCTCGGACCAGCTTGATCCGTCCGCGTAGGCGCCATGGACGAGGACGACATTATGCGCCTTGAGTGTCGGCGCGGTTGCGGCAAGAGTCGGTTGCGCTGCGAAGGCAGCCAATAGTACGGCTGCGGCAACGGCAAGCCTCTGTATCGTTTTCATCGATCGGTTTCCTTGGTTGAGTCTGGGAAGGATGCTTCACGCTCCTGAAACTCAATTCGATCGGCTCCTGTGCGGCGCAACATCATCACGGAAACGTGTTGGCGTTTGGCGTGTAGCGATAAAAAATCCGGATCGAGCCGTAACAAATGCGCTTTGGCACCGAATAGGTAAGCATGGAATCGCGCGAACAGATTTGGGCCAATGCCATGAAGGCCGAGCGGCGGGGCGACGCCGCTGCCTATGAATGGTTGCTGGGCGATGTCGCGAAATCGCTGCGAATATTGGTTCGCGGGCGGCTATCGCGGCTGGGCATGAGCGCGCATGAGACGGAAGATATCGTTCAGGAGATATTGATCGGCCTGCATACGATGCGGCATCGATGGGACGCGGATCGCGCCTTTCTGCCGTGGTTCTACGCCATTGCGCGTTACAAGCTGTCCGACGCGATGCGCCGCCGTCGCCGCGAGGCGCGGTATCGCAGCGACCTGACGCTGAAGGAATGGTCCAATGTGGTCGAAGCGCCACGCGAAGATGCCGACCGTGCGCTCGTCGATCTCGATCGTCATTTGAGCGGCCTCTCCCTCGGTCAACGCGCGGTCGTGCAGGCACTGACGATCGAGGGTGCCTCGGTGCGCGAGACGGCCGAGAAGCTCCAGACCAGCGAAGGTGCTGTGCGGGTGACACTGCACCGGGCGCTGCAACGCCTGGCTTCGGTGGCCGGTGTGGCGCCACACAAACCAAACAAGGGCAAGATATGAAGACGACTGACGATACTGAGGTCATGATCCGAAATCTGGCGGGTGAGGCCGGGGCGGGGCAGCTGCGGCCCACTCTTTCCTTTGAACGCACTTTGCTGCTTGCAACGATCCTTTCCTTTGCCTGCGCGATCGTCCTGGTCTTTGCCACCTTTGGCTTTCAGCCTGAACTCCAGGCAACATTGCGGAGTGCTCCGTTCCACCACAAGATCATCAGCATGCTGATGCTGGCCGGCGGCGGCATTCTGGCCGTGCGTCATGTCGGCAAGCCGGGCTCCGGAGCGTATTCGCTTGCCATGCTGTTGCCGGGGGCGGCGTTGTTGCTGATCGGTGCTGCCTCGGATGCTTCGAGCTTTCCGCTGATGGGCCGGGCCGGCGTCTCCGTTCCGAGTTGCCTGATGGCCATGGTCCTGCTTTCGCTTGCGCCGCTTGCGCTGATCATCGCGGCGTTGCGGACGGGCGTTACCACCCGACCGGCCATGGCGGGTGCTGCCGCCGGTATTCTTGCCGGCGCGCTTGGGGCCGCCGCCTATGCTTTCGTCTGCAAGAATGACGGCGGGTTGTTCGTGGCGGTCTGGTACAGTATCGCGATCGCGATCGTGATGAGCGTGGGTGCCTTTGTCGGCAAGCGCGCGTTGGCTTGGTGATATCGCCCGGATTTCGGGCTCCACCACCGCCCTCATGGTGAGGTGCGCAACCCGTAGGGCGACGCTGCGAACCACCAGCGCGTGCCCTGCCACGCTTCAGCACTTGAAATTCCCCTAATTTTGTGGTCTTGAGGCCGCCAATCTTTATTGCGCTGCCGATCCCGCCCCGCCGGGGCCTTCTTCGGGTCCGGTCAGTGCCTTCTATATTACCCAAGGAAAACCGATGGCTCGTTCTGCTCTTCTCAATGTCATGGTTCAGGCTGCCATCAAGGCAGGCAAGTCGCTCAGCCGCGATTTCGGCGAAGTGCAGAACCTGCAGGTTTCGGTGAAGGGACCGGGCGATTTCGTTAGCCAGGCCGATCTGAAGGCGCAGAAGATCATCCGCGACGAGCTGCTGAAGGCCCGCCCGACCTATGGCTTCCTCGGCGAAGAGGCTGATGAGGAGATCAAGGGCACCGACGGCGCGCATCGCTGGATCGTCGATCCGCTCGATGGCACCACCAACTTCCTGCACGGCATTCCGATGTTCTCCGTCTCGATCGCGCTTGAGCGCAACGGCGAAATCGTCGGCGCTGTCGTCTTCAATCCGGCAACCGACGAGCTTTACACCGCCGAGCGCGGCGGCGGCGCCTTCCTCAATGATCGCCGCCTGCGCGTCGCCTCGCGCCGTGTGCTGTCGGATTGCGTCATCGGCTGCGGCGTTCCGCATCTTGGCCGTGGCAATCACGGCAAGTTCCTCGTCGAGTTGCGCCATGTCATGGGTGAAGTCGCTGGCGTTCGCCGTGTCGGCTCGGCAGCCCTTGATCTCGCCTATGTCGCCGCCGGCCGTTTCGACGGTTTCTGGGAAGTGGGCCTGTCGCCCTGGGACATGGCGGCCGGCATTCTGCTGGTGCGTGAAGCCGGTGGTTTCGTATCGGATCTCGACGGCGGCAACGACATGCTCGCCACCAGCTCGATCGTTTGCGGCAACGAGCATATTCACAAGGCGCTCGCCGAGGTCGTCAAGCGGCCGATCCCAACGAAATAAGCTCGGCCTTAACCCAATCACCTGTGGCAAAACTGCCTGTTGCCAACGGGCTGTTTTGTGCTTTCCGTCTCTTCAATTCGGCTCAATGTTGCTCTAGTCTCCGCCTGCGGAAACTCCGGAGGCTGAGCGTGCGATGGAAAATGTGAACCTGGGGGATCTGGGCTCGACCGACAACGCGTCGGGCGGATATACCTACAAGCTCTCCAGCCCAATGGCCTTCTTCTGGACGATGATCCTTTTCCTGGTCATCGTCGGCTTTATCGTGGCGATCCTGTTTCGTCAGGCTCAAGTCGCCTTCATGCACAATCCTGGCCTCAACGGCCTGATCCTCGGCGTTCTCGCCGTCGGCATCCTGCTGGTCTTCAACCATGTGCTGATGCTGCGGCCGGAAGTTCGCTGGTTCAATCATTTTCGCGCTGTCGGCAATGCTGACAAGGTCGGCCGCAATCCCCGGCTTCTGGCGCCGATGCGGGCGCTGATCGGCAATCGCCGCGGCATGCAGCTTTCGACGGCGACGCTGCGCTCGATCCTCGATTCCATTGCCACTCGCCTCGACGAGTCGCGCGACACCTCGCGTTATCTCATCGGCCTGCTGGTCTTTCTCGGTCTGCTCGGCACCTTCTGGGGCCTGATCGGCACGATCGGCTCGATCAACGACGTCATCCAGAGCCTTGATGCCGGCTCGGGTGACAGCAGCGATATTCTCAGTGCGCTGAAGTCGGGTCTTTCCGGGCCGCTGGTCGGCATGGGTACGGCCTTCTCCTCCTCGCTGCTCGGCCTTTCCGGCTCGCTGATCCTCGGGTTTCTTGACCTGCAGGCCGGCCGTGCGCAGAACCGCTTTTATACCGAGCTTGAAAACTGGCTTTCTTCCGTTACCGATGTCGGTTCCGATCACGGCCCGGTCATCGACGCCACCAACGGTGCTTCCTCCGAGGATGTGCGCGCGCTGTCGGACTATCTGCGCAAGATCGCCGACGAAGGTGGCGGCCAGCGTTCGGTGACGGCGATGGCAAACCTCGCAGAAGGCATTCAGGGGCTCGTCAAGAACATGCGCAACGAGCAGCAGATGCTGCGTGACTGGATCGAGGCGCAGCAGGAGGAGGCAAAATCGATGCGCCGCACGCTTGATCGCCTCGCCGACCGCATCAGCCATACTGAGAAGACCGGGAGCAAGTAAGCCATGGCGCTCGCGCGAAACCGCCGCCATCAGCGAACGGTCGATTATTGGCCGGGCTTCGTCGATGCCTTGTCCACGCTGCTGATGGCGATCATGTTCCTGCTGACGGTGTTTGTCCTCGGACAGTTCATACTCAGTCGTGAGATTTCTGGTCGGGACGAGGCGCTCAATCGGCTCAACAGCCGCATCAACGATCTGGTGGAGCAACTGGCGCTGGAGAAGAACGGCAAGCAGGATCTGGAGGATTCGGTTGCCAATCTGCAAGCATCGCTGTCGATGGCGGAGAGCGAACGTTCGCGCCTGCAGGCCTTGCTCAGCGCCGGCTCTGGCAATGGTCAAGCCGCGCAGCAACAGGTCGGTACACTGACGCAGCAGCTTGACGAACAAAAGCAGGCAAGCGCCCGCGCGCTCAGCCAGGTCGAACTCCTCAATCAGCAGATTGCCGCACTTCGTAGCCAGATCGCCGCCGTCGAGGCTGCTTTGCAGGCGTCGGAGAGCAAGGATCAGTCGTCGCAGGTGAAGATCGCCGATCTCGGCCGGCGGCTGAATGTGGCGCTGGCGCAGCGCGTGCAGGAGCTCAACCGCTATCGCTCCGACTTCTTCGGGCGCCTGCGCGAAATCCTCTCGGACCGCGACAATATCCGCATCGTCGGCGACCGCTTCGTCTTCCAGTCCGAGGTGCTGTTCCCCTCAGGCGCTGCCGATCTCAATCCGGCCGGTCAGACGGAGATGGCCAAGCTCGCCGCCGCGCTGATCGACCTTTCCAAGGAAATTCCGCCCGAGATCAACTGGGTGCTGCGCGTCGACGGGCATACGGATAATGTGCCGCTCTCGGGCAATGGCCGCTATCCGGATAACTGGGCGCTGTCGTCGGCCCGAGCGATCGCCGTCGTCAAGTTCCTGATTGCTCAGGGCGTTCCCGCAGACCGGCTCGTTGCCGCCGGCTTCGGCGAGTTCCAGCCGATCGCGCCCGGCGACACGCCGGAGGCTCGCGCCACCAATCGGCGTATCGAGCTGAAGCTGACGGAGAAGTGATGGGGCTGCCGGGGCATGGGGAGGGCGCATGCTCAACGTCATTATGTCTCGAGAGCAGCCAGCCGCTCTGAAAGAAACTCGCGAACAGCTTCGCTGTCGCTGAGACCGATCGCTGTCCGATAGGCCGTGGCGGCACCTGCCATATCTCCCGCCTCTACCAATAGATGCGCGCGCACAGCCCAGTAAGGTTGGTAGCTGGCGATATCGCGCTCGACCATCTGGTTCAGATGATGCAATCCCGCAGTCGCGCCTTGTGCCCGGCCGATGGCGGCGGCCCGACTAACGCGGGCGCCGGCGGTTGGTGTCATCTGAACGAGTGCGTCGTAAAGCATTGTGAGCGCCGTCCAGTCGGTGACGCCGGAACGGCGGCGTTGGGCGTGGACGGACTGGATTGCCGCCTGGCATTGGAACGGGCCGAAACGGTCGAAAGCGCCTGCCTGCTGTAGCAGATTGTCGGCTTCGGCGATCATGATGGCGTTCCAGCGTGTGGTGTCCTGTTCGTCGAGCGGGACATAGCAGCCTTCGGCATTGCGGCGAGCGTTGCGTCGGGCTTCACAATAGAGCATCAGCGACAGCAGGCCAGCCGCTTCCGGCTCCTCCGGCAGGATGGCGAGCAGGGCGCGGCCGAGCCAGATGGCCTCGTCCGCCAGTGAGCTACGCTTGCCGTCTTCGCCGTCAAGTCCGTCCCAGCCGAGACCATATGCGGCATAGATTGCCGAGAGCACACCCGCCAGTCGTCCCGGCAGCATGGAACGATCGGGAACGCTGAAAGGAATGCGCGCTTCGCGGATCTTGGCCTTTGCCCGCACCAGCCGCTGGCTCATGGTCTCGGGCGAGACGATAAAGGCCCGCGCGATGGTTTTGGCGTCGATGCCGAGGACTGTCTGCAGCATTAGCGGGGTGTGCGCTAAGCGGTCGATGGCGGGATGGGTGCAGGTGAACAACAGCTTCAGCCGCTCGTCGGGGAAGGTTGGGCCATCCGCATTCATGCGTTCCTCCGCCTCCTCGAATGCCACGGCGATCGTATCGCGGGCGGCGACTTTGACTTTCGCGTGCCTTGCCGCGCGATAAAGGTTACGCCGCGCGGCGACCAGCAGCCAAGCTTCGGGATTGTCCGGAATGCCCCGCTCCGGCCAGCTGTTCAACGCAGCGGTAAGCGCCTCGGAGAGTGCATCCTCCGCCGATGGCACGTCGCCGGAACGCGCGGCGAGAAAGGCGACCAGCTTGCCGTAGGATTGGCGCGCCACCCGCTCGGCAGCGCGCCCGGCCTCGAGGCTCATCGCTGTCTCATACCAATAGGCGCGGTCGTATCTCGACGGAGCCCTGCGGGGAGACCGGCACGCGCATGGCCCATTCCAGGGCAGCATCGAGATCCGGTACGTCGATCAGGTAGAAGCCGCCGAGCTGCTCCTTGCCGTCCGGAAAGGGGCCGTCCTGGACATGGTGGTCGTCACCACGGAGTCGGACGATCGTTGCTGTTTCCGGCGCGGTCAGTCCGGCGCCACCGGTCATGATGCCGGCCTGGACGAGCGCCTGCGTATAGGCGATCCAGCCGTTCCTGTAGGCGGGATCCTCGCGCCGCTTAAAGTCCTCGGCCGATTCTCGGATGATCAAGGCGTATTGCATGGGGAAACTCCTGCTCGCTGTGTTGACGGTTTTCCGGGCTGGATGGCGCATCTAAGAAGCAAATCTCAAAATGCGCAACGTTGCCAGCGAAGCGGCTTCATGCCGTTCCAACACAATGAGCCGCGAGCCGGGCCGATTTCGACAGAGCAGAGCGAAATTTCAGAGGTTTTCTGGCGGTCAGACAAAAACGGCCGGCGCACCCGAAGGCGGCCGGCCGTAGAGGATTTTGTAGCAGACGCTCGACGTGAAGTCTTAAGCGGTGGCGATGGTCTGGTCGTCGATGACGGCGGCGCCGACATGGGCCTTGATGGATTCAATGGCGTGCAGGGCAGAAGCCTTCGCCTTGTAGCCTTCGGAGCCAAACATGGTTTCGCCGTTCGAGGCCTTGAACCGGAATCGGAATTCGCCAGCCTTATCCTTGTAGACTTCAAATTTATACATCGTTCCCGTCTCCTAGAATCGCATCAGTGCGAGATAACACCGGAAATCTAGCGCAACTTCAAAGCCATTTCCACCTGTTGCATTCGCAATGGCTTGATCAATCTGTCGTTATTTCACAACGAGCATGCGATCTTCGATGCCGGCGTCGAATTGCAGCCGCGCCAGCTTGGCGTAAATGCCACCGTGATGGATGAGGCTCTGGTGCGTGCCCTCCTCGACGATGCGGCCCTGATCGAGCACCAGGATGCGGTCGGCCTTCAGCACGGTCGCCAGGCGATGGGCAATGACGAGGGTAGTGCGCGTTTCCATCAGACCGTCGAGCGCCTTCTGCACCAGGGTCTCGCTTTCGGCGTCGAGCGCCGAGGTCGCTTCGTCGAGCAGCAGGATCGGCGCATTCTTCAGGATGGCGCGGGCAATGGCGATGCGCTGGCGCTGGCCGCCGGAAAGCGTGATGCCGCGCTCGCCCACCTGCGTGTCATAGCCCTGGTCGAGGCGCGAGATGAACTCATCCGCCTGCGCGGCGATCGCGGCGGCGCGCACTTTGTCGCGCGATGCCCCGGGGCGGCCGAAGGCGATATTATCATGGATCGTGGCGGCGAAAATCGTCGTGTCCTGCGGCACGATGGCGATGCGGTCGCGCAAGTCGTCCGGGGTGACGCGACGGGCATCGATGCCGTCTACGCTGATGCTGCCCTGTTGTGGATCGTAGAAACGCAGGAGCAGCGAGAAGATCGTGCTCTTGCCGGCGCCGGAGGGACCGACGATCGCCACCGTCTCGCCCGGCTTGACGGACAGCGACAGGCCATGCAGCGCCGATCTGCCCGGCCGCGACGGATAGGAGAAATGCACGTCGGAAAAGTCGACGCGGCCTTGCGGCGGCTGGGGCAGCGACAGCGGATTGGTGGGGGCGGCAATCGGCGATACCTCCGCCAGAAGCTCGCCCAGGCGATCGGCGGCGCCTGCTGCTTGCGACAGTTCGCCCCAGACCTCGGACAGGGAGCCGAGCGAAGTGCCGGCGATGACGGAATAGAGCAGGAACTGACCGAGCGTTCCGGCTGTCATCGTGCCGGCAAGTACGTTCTCGGCGCCGACCCAAAGCACGGCGACGATGCTGCCGAAGATCATGGTGATGGCAAAACCGGTGAGCAGCGAGCGGGATTTGATTGCGGAACGGGCCGCCTGATAGGCGTCTTCAACGGCAGCCCCGTAGCGCTCCGAGGCGGCTGTTTCGCCATTAAACGCCTGAATCGTGCGGCTGGCGGCGATGGTCTCGTTGGCATAGGCCGATGCCTGGGCGAGCGTATCCTGTGCTGCGCGTGAGCGCTTGCGCACCGAGCGGCCGAAGCTGACGAGCGGCAGCACGATGATCGGAATGGCGATGAGCACGATGCTCGACAGTTTCGGGCTGGTGACGATCATCATCCCCACTGCACCGAGACAGAGGATGAGATTGCGCAGCGCGACAGACGCCGTCGCGCCGACGGCGGACTTGATCTGCGTCGTGTCGGCCGTCAGTCGCGAGACGATCTCGCCGGACTGGTTGACGTCGAAGAAGGAGGGCGACAGGCGCGTCACATGGTCGAAGACCTCGCGGCGCATATCCGAAACAATGCGCTCGCCGATGGTGATGACGAAATAGTAGCGCATTGCGCTTGCGACCGCGAGGACGACGGCCATGATCATCATCGCGATGAAATAGCTGTCGATGAGACCGCGGTCAGCCTGGTCGAAGCCATGGTCGATCATGCGCCTGACGGCAAGCGGCAGGGCGAGCGAGGTGACGGCGGCGGCGATCAGCGCGATGAGGGCGCCCGCCACCATGCCGCGATAGCGCTTGAGATAGGGCGTCAACCGTCCGAGGGGGCGGATGGATCCGCGTTTTTTGTCATCTGTCTGGCCAGTCTCTGACAAGTCGTCTCCAATCCCCATATCAGCAAGGGACTTCGCTTTTTCGCCCCTTGTTATCCTTGCCGCCTTCATGTATAGGCACGCCATCTTAATTGGAAGCCGTAGCCTAATCGGACTGCGGCTTCATTTATTCAATCGGTTCGGTTGCCGCAATGGCTTGCGACAAATGGACCCTGGCATGACAGGAAGATTGTTATGAAGGCCAACATCCATCCCGACTACCACACCATTAAGGTAGTCATGACTGACGGCACCGAATACGAAACCCGCTCGACCTGGGGTTCTGAAGGCGCCACCATGAATCTCGAAATCGACAGCAAGTCGCATCCGGCTTGGACGGGCGGCAACCAGCAGCTCATGGACCGCGGCGGCCGCGTTTCCAAGTTCAACAAGCGCTTCGGCAGCCTCGGCGTCTAATCGCTTCGCGATACGACTTTTTGACAAGAGCCCGGTTTTTGCCGGGCTTTTTTGTTGCCTTGTTGCCAGGGTATGCCGCCAGATCAGCGACGGCATACCGTTGCCCAATGTAGGGCTATTCCAGTCCCTCTTCCCGAAGAGCCTTCCTGACCGAATCGCGTTCGCGCATGCGTCCATACCAGGCCCTGAGATTGTCCAGCCGATCGAAATGGATGTCCGCCTTGTAGTAGGATTTCAGCCAGTCTGCCTGGCCCCAGCCGGTGAGCGCGAACAGGTAGGCGTCGGCCACGGTGAAGGTGTCACCCATGAGAAAGTCTCGACCGGCAAGCTGCTCGTCTATCCAGGCGTAGCGCTTCTCAAGTTTCGGCGTCGCGGTCTCCACATATTTGCCAGCCAGCCTCGCGTACAAAAGCGGGATGAAGCCCTTGTGAATCTCCGTTGCCAGGAAATTGAGCCATTCCTGCAGGCGGTAGCGTTCCATCGTGCCGTTTGGCGGGGCCAGGCCGAGTTCCGGTCTAAGGTCGGCCAGATATTGCACGATCACCGGCCCCTCGCGCAGCCTTGTTCCATTGTCCAGTTCGAGGACCGGAACATAGCCAAGGGGATTGATGTCGTAATAGTCGCCGCCGTCTTCGATCGTGTGCCTGCCGTGATCGACTTTGAGCAGCGTCACATCGAGACCGAGCTCATTGATGACGATATGGGGGGAAAGGGAACAACTGGCGGGCATGTAATAGAGCTTCACTTGCAATCTCCATGGCGGATTTTCGACTGCCTGCCTTCACGCTGAAAGGCGGCTTTGCGCCATGTAGTCGAAGCAGTATAGAAAAGTAAGAAGGCACTAGTTTGACATCTAGGTACATAAAATATACTTAAGTGCGCCCGGAGGTGTGTTCTATGAGAAAAAATGTAAGCGGCTGTTCCCTCGAGGAGGCAATGCACCTGTTGGGCGGGCGCTGGCGCCTGCTTCTGGTATCCTATCTGGTCGATGGTCCGAAGCGCTTCAACGAACTCCGGCGGGATGTGCCGGGGATCTCGCAGAGGATGCTGACCCTGGACCTCCGAGCCCTTGAGGAGGCCGGGCTGGTGCTACGCACGGTATATCCCACAGTGCCGGTCAAGGTGGAGTATGCCCTGACGGAGGATGGCAAGAGACTGAAGAACGTCGTTGCCGTTATTCAGGAGTTTGGGCTCTGGCTGAAGCAGCGCGACGCGGCTTGAGGCGCGCTGGCTAGGCTTTGTATCGCTTGTTAACGCGGGAAATGACTCAGATGCTCGTGGGTGATTTTCCATTCGCCAGATCTCTTCTGGAGAACCGTCGTGCCCCGGCCTTTGCCTTGGAAGGCTTTGCCGTCCCACAATCCTTTCCAGTGAAACGTGTAGATGCAGCTTGCGGCGTCGCTACCGACAGCGATCCACCTGAGATCCTCGAGCCAATAGACTTCATCCTTAGCTTTTTCCCAAGTTCTTTCGAACGCTGCCCGGATCTCCTTAAGGCCGTAATGGGAGCCGTCGGAGAACCAGAACACGGCGTCATCGGCTATCAGCGGTGCCACCTCGTCGAAATGCTGTAATTTGATCTTTGTTTCGTAAAGCTTCAGGACATCATCGGGATGCATGATCACCTCGCTTGGCTGACGCTGCCACGGTAATCGCTTTTTCCGGCAAAACAAAACCGGTCGTGCAGAGCACGACCGGTCCAATTCATCCGCAATATGATTGTGCTCTCGGTTATTCCCCGAAAGCCGTCTGCAGCAGGGTGAGCTGCGCCTTGACGCTGTTCTGGTTGTCCGGAACGATCTGGGGTTCGGTCGGGCGGTAGATTTCGCGGTCGAGCAGGGCGACGCGATTCTGCAGGCGCAGCGAGCGCTCGACGAGGTCGCGGAAGGCTTCCGGCAGGTCGTTCCAGCCGGGCGCGTTGCGGTCGACGTTGAAGCCGTCGAGGCGAACCTTGTTCTTTTCGGCCAGCACCTGGTCGCGCGACATTTCGCCATTGTTGACGGCGCGCTGAAGCAGCAGCCAGGACGCCATCTGCATCAGGCGGGTGGTGAGCCGCATGGATTCGGCGGCGTAGAGCACGGAGGCCATGCGCGGCAGAACCTTGGAGGCGGTGCGGCCCTGGCCATCGAGATAGCCGGCGGTCTCCTCGACCAGCGACATGCCTTCGGAATACAGCATCCTGAACTGTGCCGACGACGCTGCATGGCCAGCAAAGCTGATCGTGTTCAACCCAAGTTCCGACATCGAAGAAATCCCTGCTTCACGCAACACTTTTGTTCAGGAAAGACCGGGCAAGTCCAGAAGGACTCTCGGCATCCGTTCTTATGACTTCAAGATGATGATTTTAACTGAAATCCGCAAGACGATTCTTAAGAAAGGGTTAATCTCCACAGTTTCGTCGAAAGCCTGCGGGACAGGGGAAAAAGAAGAGCCGCAAAAGCGGCTCTCAAGGTAAAACAGGGAGAAAAATCAGACCAATTCGACAAGTGGAGGAACTGTCTGAGTCCAGAGCAAATCTGGATGGTTATAGTAATATGTCGTAAAGCTTAATATTCCGTTGAGCATATCCGCCCGCCTGTTTCGGGCACACAGGTTTTGCGCCAATGGCGGACGGAAAACCGCTGTGCAGTTTTCCTGGAGTGGCTCTAGAAACGGAAGAGGTTTTCAGCGGCCTTCCTGCCTGATGCCTTGGCGGCGATCTCGTCTTCCAGCCTGGCGATCTCCGCCTGCAGCAACGTGACACGATACTTGAGCTCGTCGACGGAGAGCAGCGAAAGATCGCTGCCGATCTCGTGGGCGGACGGCTGCTTCGGTTGATCGTCGTCGAAAATGCTCATTTCGGCTCCTCCTTGCCCTCTCCTTGGGCTCAGGTGCCGTAATTTACAGTGTTATCATCCTTTTTTGAAGCCTCGCTGCGTGCAAGCGACATGCTCTCCGGCGTGATCATCTGCGCGTTCGCCGACGGCATGGTTGTATAGGCGTCGCGATCACCCGCCGGCTTTGCCGCGCGCTGCCGGCTGCGGAAGACCGCATAGGCGGTGATCAGCACATGCGCGACAGCGGTGACGAAGAACAGTGCGTAAGGGCCGATGGTCGACATGACCGGGCCGCCGAGTGTCGGGCCGATGATCGTGCCGATGCCATAGAGCAGTAGCAGGCCGCCGGAAACCTTGACGTAATCCTCCGGCGCGGCGAAGTCATTGGCATGGGCGACGGCGATCGGATAGAGCGTGTTGGCGACGGCGCCATAGATCACCACCATGGCAATCAGGAAATGCGGGTTGCCCGGCTTCACCAGGAAGAGCAGCAGGCCGTCGAGCGCGGCGACGGCGGCCATGCCGGCCAGCACGTAGCGGCGGTCGATGCGGTCGGAGAGGCGTCCGGCCGGAAACTGCATCACTGCACCGGCAAAGATGGTCGAGCTCATCATCAAGGCGATATTGCTATCGGAGAGACCGGCATTGGCGCCGAAGACGGCGCCGAGCGTGCCGTAGGCGCCGTTGGCGATGCCGACCAGCAGGATGCCGAGGGAGGCGACTGGCGAATTGCGATAGAGCGCCTTCAGGTCAAGGCTGACGGTTTTCAACGGCTGAGGCGAGGCGGCGGTCGACAGCGTCGTCGGCAGCATGGCGACGCAGTAGCAAATGCCGCAGACCATGAAGAGGATGGGCGTGTGGATGTCGGCGAAGGGAACCATCATCTGGCCGGCAACGGCGCCGATCAGGGTAATGCCGATATAGAGCGAGAAGATCGCGCCGCGGCTCTCATTGGTGGCGCGCTCGTTGAGCCAGCTTTCGATGATCATTGAGGTGCCGGCGGTGCAGAAGCCGGTGACGGCGCGCAAGGCCACCCACCAGACGGGATCGACGATGATGCCGGTGAGGAGCGCGATGATGGCGATGACCGAGACGAAACCTGAGAAAGCGCGGACATGACCGATGCGCCGGACGAGCTTCGGCGCCGTCAGGCAGCCGAGCACGAAGCCGGTGGCCCAGGTCGTGCCCAAAAGGCCGAGCGTCGTCGTGGCATAGCCTTCGGCGGTGCCGCGCACCGGCAGCAACAGGCCGTGCAGGCCATTTCCCGTGAACAGGAAGAGTGTGCCGAAAAGCAGAGCGAGAACGGGCAGGATATTTCTTTTCATGTCCCTACTTTCATGCGGCTCCGCTTAAAGAACCGATAAGGCAGGAACCGAGTCCTGCCAGTTTTCGCTATTGATTGTGCCCCGGATTGCCGCTATCGGCGTGTAGAAACAGTCTGTTGGCGCGGAAAGATGTCCGTCCTATGACGATTAGAGCATGATCGCGAAAACTGCGCAGTGGTTTTTGAAGGGGTCGTGCTCACTCTTGCGCAAACGGGGAAAAATACCGTGACAAAAGTGATCGCGGTGCTGCTGATGCTGGCCATGGCGGTGCAGATCATCAAGCCGCTCGGGCTCCCGGGCCTCAAGCGGCGTGTTGATTTCTGGAAGATCGCCATCATCGCCTTTGCGGTCTGGACCATCGCGCTGATCATCAACGAGACGTTTTAGCGCACCATCCCGAAAGCCCCTCTATCGGCCTTTGCGAAGGCCTATCCGTGGCTCAAAATGCGATTTGGCCACGCATGACGCTGACGCACTGGCCGGAGAGGAAGGCGTCCGTAACAATGCCGCCGGATTTCCTGATATCGAGACCGATAAGGCTGCGCCGGCCCATTTCCACGCCCTGTTCGATGATGATCTGCGTTTCGATGTCGGCTTGGGGCAGCAGCGAGGTGAGGTAGGCGCCGAGTGCGGCCGAGGCGCTGCCGGTTGCGGGATCTTCGTTGACATTGTCCAGCGGCGCGAACATGCGGGCGCGGATATGCCAGGGCTTGTCGGCCGAGCGGGTATAGAGGAACAGCGAAAAGCCGGTCTTGTCTTCCTTATGACGAGTTGCCGCTTCCGCGAAGATGGCGGCGTTCGGGCGTGCCTTGCCGAGTGTTTCGAGACTATCCAATTCCGCGAAGGCAAACGGCAGGCCGACGGAGGCGAAGGTCGGGGCATGTGTCGTGTACTGAATGGATCCGGGCTCGACCTGGATGCAGCGGGCGATAAGGTTGCCGGCTACAGCGTCGCCGATTTGCAACTTGCCCGGCGCCCGTATTTTCGCGCCGCTGACGTCGTTGCCTGTGCGAAGAAGCTGCACATCCACGAGCCCGGCCTCCTCCTCGAAGATCAGCCTGTCACCAGGCAGTTTTCCGAAGATCTCTACCTGCTGGCCAAGCACGAAAGCGGTGCCGACATTTGGATGGCCGGCGAACGGGATTTCGGCGGTGGGGGTGAAGATGCGGACGCGTGCTGTATGCTCTGGATTTTCGGGCGGCAGCACGAAGGTCGTTTCGGAATAGTTGAACTCGGTCGCGATCTTCTGCATCGCCGCGTCGCTCAAGCCCCGCGCATCTGGAATGACAGCCAGCGGATTGCCGGCAAAACGCTCGGAGGTGAAGACGTCGGTGGTGATGTAGGCGATGGTGTTCATGGTGGCTCCCGATGTTTTCATAGGATTGCCACGGATATAGCCGCGGCTCGGCCATGGCTTAAAGTTCGAACTTGTGCTGGTGACAACTTCTGGTCATCCGCCCAATTCAAAGAAGACCTGAACGCAGGTAGGGGAGCTACCTTTCAGCGGCATGGCTTATCGAAAATTGCCTCGCGGCCATTAAGACAGGCATGAGCCCTCGGCCCGCATCGGTAAGCTGATATTCGACGCGGGGCGGCTGCTCGCCAAAGTCTCGCCTATCAACAAGGCGATCATTCTCAAGCTCCCGCAGATGTTGCGTGAGCATTTTCTGCGAAATGCCAGGCATGTCCCGTCTCAATTGCGAGGTCCGCATCGATGGTTCCGCGAAGAGGCGGAACAGGATCGGAAGCTTCCAGCGTCCGCTGATCATCCGAAGCATCCTTGTGACATGCGCCACGGACCCGTCTGGGCCAAGGCATACTGACCGCTCTTCGCGTTCTACAGGCACTTTAAAGTGCGTAATTGTCTCGATCATCGTTCTGTTCTTTTGTGAAGTACCGACTTCAAGATAGGTACCACGCAATGGATTTGAAACTGGATGGGAAGACAGCGCTCGTCACCGGGAGCAGCAAGGGCATAGGGGAAGCGATCGCCAGAGGGCTTGCTCGTGAGAAAGTGGTCGTCGTTGTCCACGGTCGCGACAGAGTACAGACCGAGCGGGTCGCCCATGACATCATCACTGAAGGAGGGCGTGCCCATTCCATTCTCGGAGACCTGACAATTGATGACGACGTGCGGCGGATCGTCGACGAGGCACAAGCGCTTGCCGGCCCGATAGACATCGTGATCAACAATGCCGGTGGTTCAGGTGAGGTGGAGGACTGGACGAACAGCCGGCCCGCTTCATGGGCGTCCGCCTACGACCGTAATGTTCTTGCTGCCATGAGGGTAACGACCCTGCTGCTACCGAGAATGCGGCAAGCCAAGTGGGGACGGGTCGTCAACATTTCGAGCCTAGCTGGTTTGATGCCACCAGCCTCCAGGCCAGATTATTCCGCTTGCAAGGCCGCGATGAATGCAATGACGGTCTCTATGGCGAAAGCGGTCGCGGCTGATGGCGTCACAGTGAATACCGTATCGCCAGGCACCATACACAGCGCCAGGCTGGAGGTCCGGTTTCGCGAGCTTGCGGTCGAGAAAGGACTTGCGGAAGACGCTGCATGGGAGACAATCGAGCAAGCCGTGCTACCGATGTTCGCCCAAGTCCCGGTCGGTCGCGTGGGAACTCTCGAGGAGATAGCCGATGCTGTTTCGTTCCTCGTCAGTCCGCGAGCCGCGTACATCACTGGCGGTAATCTAAGGCTCGACGGCGGAATGCTGCCGACCATCTAGGAGGAATTGGTTGGCGATGCCCGCTGTGGCTGGATGAGAGCCTTTCCAGGCGTATATCACTCCATTAAATAAAAAAGCCCCGACCGCATCGCGATCGGAGCTTTCTGTTCATTCGAACACTACTTCAGATCAAGCAGCCTTTTCGCTGTTCTTGGTCCAGCTGCCCTTGGCGGCGAGGTAGTTCATCTCGGCGCGGTGGGTGAAGGCGCGCTGGCCGGCGGCGACGTTTTCCGCCTTGCCGTCCCATGCCTTCAGCGCGGCGTCCTGCAGTGCGCGGCCGTAGGAGAAGGTGACGTGCCAGGGCAGGTCGTAGCCGTTGATGGCGGAGAGATGCGCGGTTGCTTCTTCCGCCGACTGACCGCCGGAGAGGAAGGCGATGCCCGGAACGGCGGAAGGAACGGTTTCCTTCAGCACCTTGACGGTGCGCTCAGCAACCTGCTCGACCGATGCCTTGCGCAGCTTCTTGCCGTCGATGACCATGCTTGGCTTCAGGATCATGCCCTCAAGGCTGACGCGGGCTTCGGCGAGCTCCTGGAAGACGATCTGCAGCGTCCAGCGGGTGACTTCCTCGCTGCGGTCGAGATCCTGTGTGCCCGGAACGCCGTCCATCAGAACTTCCGGCTCGACGATCGGCACGATCTTCGCCTGCTGGCAAAGCGCGGCATAACGGGCGAGTGCATGGGCGTTGGCCTTGATGGCGCCGTAGGTCGGCAGCGCGTCGGAAATGGAGATCACGCCGCGCCACTTGGCGAAGCGGGCGCCGGCGTCATAATATTTCGCCAGGCGGTCGGCGAGGCCATCGAGGCCTTCGGTGACGGTTTCGCCCGGGAAGGCGGCCAGCGGCTTGGCGCCGGTATCGACCTTGATGCCGGGAATACCGCCAGCGGCCTTGATGATGTCGACGAAGGGCGTGCCATTTGCAGCCTTCTGGAAGAGGGTTTCCTCATAGAGGATGACGCCGGAGATGTATTTCTTCATCGCGTCGTCGGAGCGGAAGAGCATTTCACGGTAATCGCGGCGGCTCTCCTCGGTGGAAGCGAGAGAGATCGCGTCGAAGCGCTTCTTGATCGTGGCGGTGGATTCGTCAGCTGCCAAGAGGCCTTTGCCATCGGCAACCATCTTTACGGCAATGTCTTCAAGTCTTTCGCTCATTTTTCGTTCTCCAAGGCGTTTTCTGTCGGCGACGAGATCAATATAGGTCGGCGATAACAGAAGTATATGAGGAGGGAAATGCTCAGCTAAGCTATTGAAACGATTGAATTGATTTCAAACGTTTGAAAGTTTGTGTGATGATCCTACCATCTTGTGGAAAGCCGCGAAAGTTTTGGCTTTCGCGGCCCTTCCCGTCTTCAAATGTTGCTGCTTACCTGGCGGACTGAAGAATGGCCACGCCCGGCAGAACCTTGCCTTCCATCCATTCGAGGAAAGCGCCGCCCGCCGTCGAAACATAGGTGAAATCGTCGGCAACGCCGGCGTGGTTCAGCGCGGAGACGGTATCGCCGCCGCCGGCAACCGAGGTGAGCTTGCCGGCGCTGGTGCGTTCGGCCGCATATTGGGCGGCCGCAACGGTGGCGGCGTCGAAGGGGGTGATTTCGAAAGCGCCGAGCGGGCCGTTCCAGACCAGCGTCGTGGACCCCTCGATGATTTTCTTCACGGCTTCGACCGACTTCGGGCCGACATCGAGCACCATGGCGTCGGCTGGAATGGCATCGATTGCGACCACCTCGTTGGCGGCACCTGCCTTGAACTCGCGGGCGACAACGCCGTCCGTCGGGAGGACGATCTGGCAGTTCGAGGCTTTGGCTTCAGCGATGATCTGCTTGGCGGTCTCCGCGAGATCATGCTCGCAGAGCGACTTGCCGACATCAATGCCGTTGGCGGCGAGGAAGGTGTTAGCCATGCCGCCGCCGATCACCAGCGCATCGACCTTGTGGACCAGGTTCTTCAGGAGGTCGATCTTGGAAGAGACCTTGGCGCCGCCGACGATGGCGACGACCGGACGGACCGGATTGCCGAGACCCTTTTCCAGTGCCGTGAGTTCACCCTGCATGGTGCGGCCGGCATAGGCGGGCAGGAGGTGGGCGAGACCCTCCGTCGAGGAATGGGCGCGGTGGGCGGCCGAGAAGGCGTCGTTGACGTAAAGATCGCCATTGGCGGCCAGCGCCTTGGTGAAGGCCGCGTCGTTCTTTTCTTCTTCCTTATGGAAGCGAGTGTTTTCGAGCAGCAGGATATCGCCGTTGCCCATCTTGGCGACGGCTTCGGCTGCCGGAGCACCGATGCAATCGGAAGCGAAGAGAACGGCGTGATCGAGCACTTCCTCGACGGCCGGAATGATCAGGGACAGCGACAGATCCGGCGACGGGCCATCCTTCGGGCGGCCGAAATGGGCAAGCAGGATGACCTTGGCGCCCTTGCCGGACAATTCGAGGATCGTCGGGGCGACGCGCTCGATACGGGTCGCGTCGGTGACCTTGCCGTCCTTGACCGGCACGTTGAGATCGACGCGCACGAGCACGCGCTTGCCGGTGATGTCGGTGAGATCGTCGAGGGTTTTGAAGGCTGCCATGGGGAGGAATCCAATGTTGTTGATGGCGTAAAGTGCGCCGACCATACTACGGATGATGTGAGACGCAAGGCGGTCAGGCGTCGTTTTTGCCGACCTCTTCGGTGCGCTCCCGGCGCTTGCGCAGGTACCCGCGAATGCCGTTGAGGATGTCGTGCAGATTGACGAAAATCGGCAGAGCCGTTGCCGGTTCCAGCGCTTCCAGCGACATGCCGACGGACTGGATATGGTCGTTTTCGTCGAGATCGCGGACGATCAGGATGATCTCGCCGAGACGGACACGGTCGGCATAGTCGGCCTTGCCGCCGAGGCGCTGGCGCATCAGTTCGGCGATTGTCAGACCCTTTTCCTGTTCGCTCAGAAGTCCCGGCCCGTAGGCGGCGTCGAGATCAGAGGCCGGGCGCAGTGGCGAGATCGAGAAGGCGCCGAAGAAATCGGTATCTTCCGGATCGACCGGGGCGCGGCTGGCAAAGAGACGGTCGAGAAGACGTGAATAGCTCGGGGTAACGAAGAGATAGACGAGATCGTTTTCGCGCAGGCGGCCGGCATATTGATAGCGCATCGATTTGCCGTCGCGCACGACGAGCGACGGCATGGCCCAGCGCGGAATGCGCTCGCCGCGCAGGACCGGGCTGTCCTTGACGACGCGGTAGGAGAGCAGTTCGTGATTAGCTGCGCCCGGCAGGTCGACCTCGACCTTGTCGACCGCGCCCATGCGCGGCGGCACGATGAGGCCGAGCCGGCGCGCCATCGGCTTGATCGTCCAGCCCTGGAGGAGCAGCGACACCAGCACGACGATGAAGGCGACGTTGAAATAGGTCTGGCCGGCTTCGAGATTGCCGAGGATCGGCATGATGGCGAGCAGGATGGAGACGGCTCCGCGCAGGCCCACCCAGGCGACGAAGCCGGTTTCCCGCTGCGTATAGTCGAAGGGCAGCAGGCAGAGCCAGACGGCGATCGGCCGGGCGACGAAGATCAGGAACAGGGCCAGCGCCACGGCGGGAATGGCGATCGCCGGAAATTGCGATGGCGTGGCGAGGAGGCCGAGAACGAGGAACATTATGATCTGCGCCAGCCACGTCATGCCGTCCTGGAAGCGCTTGATTGAGGCCGAAGCGGGCATCTTGCGATTGCCGGCGTAGATGCCGGCGACGTAGACCGCGAGAAAGCCGCTGCCGCCGACAGCACCCGTGAAGGAGAAGACGAGGAGGGCGAGCGCCAGCACGAAGATCGGCGTCAAGCCGCGGTCGGTCTCCAGATTACTGACGATCAGCACGATCATCATGCCGCCGAGCAGGCCGAGAATCACGCCGAGGCCCATCTGCTGGATGAAGGTAGCAAGCATGGTGAGGTTAATGCCGCCATAGCCTTCGCCGTTTGCCAGTACTTCGACGAGCGCCAGCGTCAGGAAGATCGCCATCGGGTCGTTGGTGCCGGATTCGACCTCCAGCGTGGAGCGCACCTTGTCGCGGATGTTGATGCCGCCGATGCGCAGCAGGAAGAAGACGGCCGCCGCATCGGTCGAGGCGACGATCGAGCCGAGCAGCAGGCCCTGCAGCCAGGTGAAGCCGAGCAGCCAGGTAGCCGCAAGGCCGAACAGTGCCGCCGTCACGACAACGCCGAGGGAGGCTATGGTCAATGCCGGTGCTGCTGCGAGTTTGAAGGCCTGGATCGGCGTGCCATAACCGGAATCAAAGAGGATGACGGCAAGGGCGAGGGAGCCAAGAATATAGGCGAGATAGTTGTTGGAGAATTCGATGCCGAGCCCATCCGTGCCGGCCAGCAGGCCGATCACCAGGAAGAGCAGCAGCAACGGCGCGCCGAAACGGAAGGCAAGCAGGCTCGAGAAGGCCGCGATCAGGATCAGAACCGTGCACACCAGCACGATGACGTAAAATGCCTCCACTCGTTTCCCCTTTCCGTACGCCCCTGCGCGGGCTGAAAGCCCGGATCGATCGCAATTCTCCCCCCGCCATCCAGTATGCTGTCGCGCAGTTTGAAATTAGTAAAACAAATATTGTAGGGGAGGGCGCCAGGATCGAAACCCGCTCCGATGACTGCGACTTCATGGTGTGATGCGCTTCGCCAGAACGACGAATCGGCTCCGGAATGCCTGAGGAGAATTCCTATCAAAAATTTATAGGTAAATCTGGACCAGAGCAGGGCAGGAGAGGGAAAGATTCGGGCGGATCGGAGGAATAATGCAGGCCATGCGCCACTGCCCGCGATATCCGCAGAGGATCAAAGATCCACGCGCTTGAAGTAGATCGAATAGTCGATCACCAGGCCGTCCGCATCGACGGGCAGGTCGACGGTGAAAACCCTGTCTTCGGCGCCGTAGCGATAGAGCTTTTCCGGGGTGATGCAGGTGTAGCGCTGGCCATCCCGCACGGGCTCGAAGCTGTCGAAGGGGATGTAGAGCATGGAGAGCTTCACCGTTCCGTCTTCCGGTCCAAGCTCGAGCCGGCGGATCGGCAGGGTGTTGGTGAAGGGCGAACCGTAGAGATCGATATCGATGCAGCCGTCGAATTGCGGCAGGGCAAGACCGTCTTCGGTTTGCCAACGACCCTTGCCGTCCGACAAGAGGGCAAGGCGCCGGCCGTCTGTGGTTTCGACCGAGAAGGATAGGACGGCCCAGTCGGCCGTGCAGTCGATGCGATAGAAAACGCCGTAGGGTGAGCCGCCACGGCCACCGATAATGGTGCCACAGGCGCGAATGGCGGCGCCGGTGGCAGAATTGATGGGAGCGATCGTTAGATGCTCCAGTCCGTCTCCTTCCAGCGGACGCCAGCGAACTGTCGTCGGAAGGAGAGGGCGGAAGGCCATGATCAGATCAGCTTGGCAAGCGCGACGGCGGTGTCGGACATGCGGCTGGAGAAGCCCCACTCGTTGTCGTACCAAGACAACACGCGCACGAAATTGCCTTCCATGACCTTGGTCTGGTCGGTCGCGAAGATCGACGAGTGGCTGTCATGGTTGAAGTCGCGGGAAACCAGCGGCTCGTCGGTATAGCCGAGGATACCCTTCAGCTTGCCGTTTGATGCAGCCTTGATGGCTTCGTTGATTTCTCCGACCGTTGTTGCCTTCTTGGCCACGAACTTGAAGTCGACAACCGAGACGTTCGGGGTCGGAACGCGGATCGACGTGCCGTCGAGCTTGCCCTTCAGGTGCGGCAGAACGAGACCAACGGCCTTTGCGGCGCCCGTCGAGGTCGGGATCATGGACAGGGCTGCGGCGCGGGCGCGATACAGGTCCTTATGCATGGTGTCGAGCGTCGGCTGGTCACCGGTGTAGGAGTGGATGGTCGTCATGAAGCCATGATCGATACCGACGGCGTCGTCGAGAACCTTAACGACCGGCACCAGGCAGTTCGTGGTGCAGGACGCGTTGGAGATGACCAGGTGCTCCTTGGTGAGCTGGTCGTGGTTGACGCCGAAAACGACGGTCAGGTCGGCGCCGTCAGCAGGAGCCGAAACGATGACGCGCTTGGCGCCGGCCGTCAGGTGTGCGGCAGCCTTGTCGCGAGACGTGAAGATGCCGGTGCACTCCATCGCAATGTCAACGCCGAGATCGCGATGCGGCAGCGTTGCCGGATCCTTGATCGCCGTGACCTTGATCGGCTTGCCGCCGCCAACGATGATCGTGTCGCCTTCGACCTTCACTTCGGCCGGAAACTTGCCGTGGATCGAGTCGTAGCGCAGAAGGTGGGCATTGGTCTCGACCGGGCCGAGGTCGTTGATGGCGACGACTTCGATGTCGGTACGGCCGGATTCGACGATGGCGCGCAGAACGTTACGGCCGATGCGGCCGAAGCCGTTGATGGCAACTTTTACAGTCATTTAATTCACTCCCGTTTACTCAGGGCGGTTATCTAGTGGAAATGAGAGCGCTTGTCAGCGCCCTCAGGAAAGCTTTGCCTCGGCGGCGGCGACAACCGCTTCCTTGGTGATGCCAAAGTGGTTGTAGACGTCCTTGTACGGTGCGGAAGCGCCGAAGCTCTTCATGCCGATGAAGGAACCTTCCGGACCGATGAATGCGTCCCAGCCTTCGCGAACGCCGGCTTCGACGGCGATCTTGATCGGCGAGTTGCCGAGCACTTCCTTGCGGTAGGCATCCGGCTGCTCGAAGAACAGCTCGGTGCAGGGAACGGAAACGACGCGGGTGGAAACGCCCTTGCCTTCAAGTTCCGTGCGGGCGGCAACCGCGAGTTCGACTTCGGAGCCCGAAGCGAAGATCGTCACCTTGGCGTCGGCATTGCCGGCCAGCGTATAGGCGCCGAGTTCGCAGAGGTTCTTCTCGCTGTATTCGGTACGAGCGGCGAGCAGGTTCTGGCGGGTGAGCGCGAGGCCCGACGGACGATTGGCCGTCTTGACTGCGATCTGCCAGCATTCCGCCGTCTCCGTGGCGTCCGCCGGACGGAACAGCAGGAAATTCGGAATGGCGCGCAGGCTGGCGACCTGCTCGACGGGCTGGTGCGTCGGGCCGTCTTCGCCGACGCCGATCGAGTCATGCGTCAGAACGTGGATGGCGCGGATGCCCATCAGGGCAGCGAGACGCAGCGGCGGACGGCAATAGTCCGAAAAGATCAGGAAGCCGCCGGAATAGGGGATCAGGCCGCCGTGCAGCGTGATGCCGTTCATGGCAGCTGCCATGCCGTGTTCGCGAATGCCCCAATGCATGTAGCGGCCGGAGAAGTCGGTCGGGGTGATCGACTTCATCTGGCTGGTCTTGGTGTTGTTCGACGGCGTCAGGTCGGCGGAGCCGCCGAGCGTTTCCGGCACGAAGCCGTTGATGATTTCGAGCGCGTCTTCCGATGCCTTGCGGGTGGCAAGCGTCGGCTTGGTTTCGGCGAGCTTCTTCTTGTAGTCGCTGATGGCGGCGTCGAATCCGGCCGGCAGTTCGCCAGCGAAGCGGCGGGTGAACTCAGCCTTCTTACCGGCTTCCGCTGCGGCGAGACGGCCTTCCCAGGCCTCGCGCGTGCCGACCGAGCGTTCGCCAGCTGCGCGCCAATCGGCGAGAACGTCGTTCGGAATGACGAAGGGTTCGTAGGGCCAGTTCAGCGCAACGCGGGTTGCGGCGATTTCCTCGGCGCCGAGCGGCGAGCCGTGGACCTTGTGAGTGCCCTGCTTGTTCGGAGCGCCGAAGCCGATGATCGTCTTGCAGGCGATCATCGTCGGGCGGTCGGACTTATGGGCAGCTTCGATGGCGGCGGCGATCGCGGCCTGGTCGTGACCGTCGACTTCGATCGTGTTCCAGTGAACAGCCTTAAAGCGGGCGACCTGGTCGGTCGAATCCGACAGCGAGACGGCACCGTCGATGGTGATCGAGTTGTTGTCCCAGAAGAGAATGAGCTTGTTGAGCTTCAGGTGGCCAGCCAGCGCGATGGCTTCGTGGCTGATGCCCTCCATCAGGCAACCGTCGCCGCACATGGCATAGGTGTAGTGATCCTGCAGGTCGGAGCCGAACTCCTCGCGCAGCTTGCGCTCGGCGATCGCCATGCCGACGGCATTGGCAATGCCCTGGCCGAGCGGGCCGGTGGTGGTTTCAATGCCGGTGGCGTGCCCATATTCCGGATGGCCGGCGGTCTTGGAGCCGAGCTGACGGAAGCGCGAGAGTTCCTCGACCGTCATGTCCGGGTAGCCGGTCAGATACAGGACCGAATAGAGCAGCATGGAGCCGTGGCCGGCCGACAGAACGAAGCGGTCGCGGTCCGGCCAACGCGGGTTCTTCGGATCGAAGCGCAGATATTTGCTAAAGAGAACCGTGGCGACATCAGCCATCCCCATCGGCAGACCGGGATGACCGGAGTTGGCCTTCTCGACAGCATCCATGGCAAGGAAACGGATCGCATTCGCCATCCGGTCGTGTTGTTCGCGAGAGATCATGGTTTTTCCGCAGTGTTCCGGGTTCGGGGGATGGCCACACGCTTAAAAGCAGGGTCACCGGTTGAAAGGCGGCCGCAGCGGAGAAGCTTCTGCCAACTCCACTTTCAGCACTGCCTCAGGCGGCTGAGACATAGCAGTTAGGGCGCGCAAGTCAATAAATCCACAGGCCGATCCGGGGGTGGTTTGGCATTTTTTTGACATTTGCCTGTCGACTTTGACAAAAGACGACAATGGTAAGACAAAGCCTGTGTAAGGCGCAAAGGTGACCGTCATCCACAGATTAGGCCACCTGCCGCATGGCCGCCTTTATTGACGTTCAGTTGCTGAGTTGAATATTGTTGGGAAATCAGACAAGTGGCCGGATATTCTGATTCGGGCCTTGCGCGGAGACTCGAAAGGCATGGAGCCCTCAGGCAAAACGGTGGATGCGGCGCTCACTCAATTGCGCCAGGCGCTTTCGACTTTGGAGAGTGCCGTCGATGGACGGTTTGAACGCGAGCGTGCGCAAAGCGATGTCGAAGGCGAAGTTCGCCGGGTGCATGCCGATCGCTCGCGGCTTGCCCAGGAACTCGACCAGGCGGAGTTTCGAGCGAACCGGCTCGAAGAAGTCAATCGCGAAGTGTCGCGCCGGCTTGTGACGGCGATGGAAACCATAAGAGCCGTGCTCGACCGCTGATCCTCTCGGGGACGCAGTCGTCGCGTTCAGCGGCAATGATCGGAAAGTCGAATGGCGCAGGTAACGGTAACGATCGACGGCAAGGCCTACCGGATGGCCTGCGAAGAGGGTCAGGAAGCGCATCTGACGGATCTCGCCACGCGCTTCGACCGCTACGTCATGCATCTGAAGAGCCAGTTCGGCGAGATCGGCGATCTGCGCGTCACCGTGATGGCCGGCATCATGATCATGGACGAAGTGTCGGAGCTGACCCGGCGCGTTGCGGCGCTCGAGGCCGAACTCGAAACCCTGCGCAGCAATCGTGACACCGTGCTTGCGGCTAACACCCGCAACGAGGAAACGCTGGCGACCGTGATTGACGAAGTGGCGACCCGCATCCGCGGCATTACCGAAAAGCTCACTGCCCGTCCGGGCACTGAGCCGATCTGAGACTATCGTTTATTTCTCGGACTAGGCACCGCACCCACTGGTACAAGGCAAGAATTCTCTTTATATAGAACAAGCGGTCTGCGCTTCCCGACAGGAACCACAATCCCTGGGGCCATACTCGATCCAAAGGGAGCTGTCCCTGGCCAGGCCCGTGGGCTTGGACATATGGCGCCCACCTACGTTTGTAGGCACCCAGGATCGTAAACATCCATCGGTCGTCGTGGATCGCTCTTCTCTCTCACGGCTGAGTAAAGAAGACAGCGTCGCGGGATTCTTGTTGCCCCGCCGCCGCCGCTCCTCTTCCCCTTAACGTTTTGCCCCGAGATAGGCGCCGCGTTCGAATTCCGAGCGGTTGGCGGCGCTGCGCAGACGCAGCAGGTCCTTGCGGGCAATGAGCCCGATGAGAATGCCGGTCCGCTCGTCAACGACGGGAACGCGGCCAGTATCGGCCTGGATCATGATGTCGGCGACCCGGCCGACCGTATCTTCGGGATGGGCAACCGGAATGGACGTATCCGAGATCAGGTCGTAAAGCGTCTGGCCGGCGAGATCGGGTTCGTTCCGCCAGCGCAGCGCATCCGCCCGCGAGATCATGCCGACCAGACGGCCGTCGGTCTCGATAACCGGATAGAAACGATGGGCATCCGTCTTCGCGGTCAATTGCGCCAATGCCTCTGCGGCCGGCATCGTAGCGGGTAGCGTATCCACCTTGGCGATCATGATATCGGCAACACGGGTCAGTTCAAACGGGTCGATGCCGTATTCGCGGGTGATGTGCTGGCCGCGCCGGGCGATTTTTTCGGTGAGGATCGACCGCTTCAATAGTAGCACGGTGACGGCGTAGGCGGCGACGGTGGCGGCCAGCAGCGGCACCAGCGCCTGCATGTCGCCGGTGAGTTCAATGGCGAAGAAGGTGCCGGTCAACGGCGCGCGCATCGTGCCGCCCATCATCGCGGCCATGCCGAGCAGTGCCCAGAAGCCGGGATCGCCGGGCAGGACGAGGCCGACCAGCCAGCCGAGCGCGCCGCCGAGGATGAGCAGCGGCGCAAGCACGCCGCCCGATGTTCCCGACGACAGCGCCACCAGCCAGATGCCGGCCTTGACCAGAAGAATGGCGAGCACGGCACTGGCTACGATATGGTCGTTCAGCAGGTCGGAGATGATATCGTAGCCGACGCCGAGCGCGCGTGGCTCGATCAGCCCGCCGAGACCGACGACGAGGCCGCCGAGCGCCGGCCACCACATCCAATGAATAGGCAATGTCTCGAAGGCGTCCTCGATGCGGTAGAGCAGTGTGGTCAGCAGGCCGGATTGCAGGCCGGAGACGATGCCGAGGCCGGCGGCAAGGGGGATGCCCCACCAGCCCATCTGCATGTCGAAATCGGCGGGGAAGAGAGGCCCGCTGCCGATCAGCAGGGGACGCCAGGCGATGGAGACGCAGGACGCGATCACCACCGGAATGAAGCTTCGTGGCTTCCATTCGAACAGCAACAGTTCGACCGCGAGCATGACGGCGGCGATGGGAGAGCCGAAGATCGCGGTCATACCGGCGGCGGCGCCCGCGACCAGCAGGGTTTTGCGCTCGGCGGCGCTCAGATGGAAGAATTGCGCGAAGAGGGAGCCGATGGCGCCACCGGTCATGATGATCGGTCCTTCCGCGCCGAACGGGCCGCCGGTGCCGATCGAGATGGCGGAGGAGAGCGGTTTCAGGATCGCCACCTTTGGCGACATGCGGCTACCGCCGATCAGGATCGCCTCAATCGCTTCGGGAATGCCATGGCCGCGGATTTTCTCCGAGCCGAAGCGAGCCATCAAGCCGATGACGATGCCGCCGATGATGGGAGCGGCCACCATCCAGGGCGAGCGTGCAACGGTGCCTAATGACAGCGGCTCGACGCTGATCTTGAACAGCCAGACGGCGTTAGTGACGAGGGCGATGAGGTTGATCAGCACCCAGGCGGACAAGGCGCCGCCGGTGCCGACGACCAGCGCCATGGCCGCGAGAACCAGAACGCGCTTGTCCGTTGTGAAGTCGCCATTGTCTTTGCGAGAGGCGCCGCCCGAAAAATCATGGGCGGGCCGATGATGTGCGTTGATATTCTGCATGGGATGCTTTCTGTGCTAAAGCGCGCGGGCAATGTGGTTGGAATTACGTTGCAATGGCAATTATATCGTAATGCGATATAAATCAACGGCAGAAAACAAACTGTGTTTATGAGGACGATGAGCGTGACGGAGAGTTTTGGGGAAACGCTGTCGCAGGCGGACTACGAGGCTCTGGCGACGCTGCGCTTTACCCTCCGGAAATTCATGGATTTCAGCACCTCCGCCGCTCATCAGGAGGGATTGCCGCCGCAACAGCATCAGGCGCTGCTGGCGATCAAGGGCAATCCGCGCGGCGAGGCAATGACCATCGGCATGCTGGCGGAGCGCCTGCTGGTCGCGCCGCATACGGCTACTGAATTGGTCGGCCGGCTGATCGACGCCGGGTACGTCACCCGTCACCCAGATCCGACTGACAAACGCCGCCAGACTCTGCAATTGACGGAAAAATCCGAAGAGGTCTTGCGTCGGCTCAGCGCCATTCACCTTCAGGAAATCCGGGACATGGCGCCGGAGCTGATCGATATACTGACGCATTTGCAGGCAGGCGTTGGTGGCAAATGAAGAGGCCATTGCCGGCAATGACCGACAATGGCGCGTTGCGGATTATTGGCCGAGCCGGATGCCGCCGTCGCAGATCAGCGTGTGGCCGCTCATAAAGCCGTTGCCGATGAGGAAGTCGATGGCATCCGCGATGTCTTCCGGGCGGCCGACGCGCCCGACCGGAGTGCGCGTGGCAAAGCCCGCAAAGGCCGGCGCCTTCTGATCCTCGCCGAGGAAATCCCACCAGGGCGTGTCCACGACGCCGGGTGAAACGCAATTGACCCGTATCGGTTTGAGCTCGACCGCAAGGACCGGAGCGAGGGCGGCTATTGCCGCGTTGATGGCGGCAAGCCCCGCCGTTCCCGGCATGGCCGCCTGCGCCGAGACGGCGGAGACGAAGGTGATGCTGCCTTCCTTGGAGAGATGGGGGAGGCTAGCCTGGGCGCAGGCGAAATGCGCCACCGTCTTTTGCTCAAAGCCCTTTCTGAGATCGGCGAGATCGACGGTGGCGAAGGGGCCGCCGCCATTGCCACCGCCGAGCGCCAGAACCAGATGATCGAAGCGTCCGATCGTTTCGAAGCTTTCGGCAAGGCCAGTGAGATCGGCCGCATCCATGGCGATCATAGCGACCTCGCCGTTGAGGCTTTCTGCGGCAGCCTGCAGCTTCGCCGCGTCGCGGCCGGTAATGGTGACCCGATAGCCTTTTTCGAGAAGATGGGCGGCGGTCGCAAGGCCAATGCCTGAGGAGCCGCCGACAATGACGGCGTGTTGGGATGACATGATATGTCTCCTTGTTGAGTTGATAATGATGGGGTTGTGGAAAGGGCTCAGCTCAGGCCGGTAAGGTCCTGGCTGAGGAGGCGCAGGCGTTGACGCACGGTTGCGTCATAGGCCTGCACATTGGCGCGGGAAGGGTGCTGCCCGTTATAGTAAAAGCCGGTATGTCCTTCGAGATCGGCGCCTACGGCCAGATTGAGGATGGCGTCGGCGCCCTGATCGACCGTGCTCATCGGCGCGACGCCAGCCTGGCGGACCATGGTGGTGTTCATGTAGGTCGCGGGATGCAGGCAGTTGGCGGTAACGCCGGAGCCAGCCAGTTCCTCGGCGAGGTCGAAGGTGAACATGATTTGCGCCAGCTTGCTCTGGCAATAGGCGCGCACGCTGCTATAGCCGCGCGTCAGCATGACATCTAAGAAGTCGATGGGTTGCTGACCGGCGGAGGAAACATTGACGATGCGGGCGGGGCTGCTCGCCTTCAACAGCGGCAGCAGGCGGCGCGTCAGCATAAATCCGGCAAGATAGTTCACCGCGAAGCACAGTTCGTGCCCGTCGCGGCTTACCTGGCGCCCAGCGCCGCCACCGCCCGTGCCGACGCCGGCATTGTTGATCAGAATGTCGAGGCGACCGTGATCGCGCTCGATGGCGGCGGCGAGCGTGCGAACCTCGTCCAGTGAGGAAAAATCGGCGGGGTAGAAGGCGGCTTTCCCACCTGCCTCATGAATGCTGGCAAGCAGGCTTTCGGCGCGCGCCCGGTCGCGGCCATGCACCAGCACCTTGCCGCCCGCTGCCGCGAGCCTTTCGGCAACCCGGCGGCCGACGCCGTCGGTCGAGCCGGTGATCAGGATCGTCTTGTCGCTCATGTCCATCGCAATCGCCTCTATCTCGTCTCTGGAGTGATATTTGGCAGTTTGCGGAAGCGGCAAACAGTTCTGACTTTATCCTAGTATTTATCCTGCTATGATGAGTCATGACTATCAGCCATAACCAAACCATTTTAGACGCCCGGCGCCGTGAATTCGGCGCTTTCCTGCGTTCGCGCCGGGAGAAGCTGACGCCAGCAAGCGTCGGGCTTCCGGACGGGTTTCGCCGGCGGACGCCGGGACTGCGGCGTGAGGAAGTGGCGCTTCTCGCCGGCGTCGGCACCACCTGGTACACATGGCTGGAGCAGGGGCGGGACGTGCGCGCCTCGGTGGAGGTGCTGTCGGCGCTGGCCGATGCCTTGCTGCTCGATCCGGCCGAACGACGGCACCTCTTTACCTTGAGCGATCGGCCGTCGACGGAACTTCCGATGCATGGGCCGGAGGATGTGCCGGACGCATTGTGGCGGATGCTGGCGAGCCTCACCGGCCAGCCGGCCTATGTCCTTGGTCGGCGCTGGGATGTGCTCGCCTGGAATGCGGCGTCCGTTGCGCTTTTCGGCGATTACGGCCTGCTTGAGGGCGATGCGCGCAACACCGTCCATCGCGTCTTCACCGATCCCGCGCACCGGCAGCTCCTGGTCGATTGGGAGATCGTCGCGGCGAATTCGCTCGCCATGTTCCGCGCCGATAGCGCGCGCTATGCCGGAGATCCCGATTTCGAACGGCTGATCGCCACCTTGACGCAGGCAAGCCCGGAATTTCGCGCCTGGTGGCCGCGGCAGGACGTATTGCGGCCACTGGCGGGCCACAAACGCTTGCGCCATCCCTTGGGCGGGCTGATGAACTTCGAATATACCGCGCTCGCCGTCATCGACCGGCCCGACATGAAGCTGGTGGTTTACACACCGCTCGATGAGGATGGCACCGGCGAGAAGCTCAGAGCGTTGCTGGGGCGGAGCGGCGCGTGATTTTGCCGTTCATGCAGCCGGATCTCTTCCTTGGACAATGGCGGAAGGATGAGCGTCTTTGATGCCGAGATCTATTGCGAGCTGACTGCGAAAATCTTCGCCCTTTTCCAGGCAGACAAGCACATGGTGGAAATCATATGCCGGTTGCCAGCCAAGTTCCCGTTTTGCCAATTGGTTGACATAGACGCGGTCGAGTTCGGTAAATAATTTCCAATCGCGCGCGGCATAGAGCGACATACAGTTGGGAAACAGGCGTTGGACGACCGCAACGGCATCCCGGCGCAATGCAGCAATGTCAGCTTTTTCAAAGGGTGTAGTTGCCGAGATAATATAGCGGCCGAAACCGATCACCTTTGCTTTTTCCACCGCCAGTAGATGTGCGGAAACAACATCGGCGATGTCTGCGCGGCGATAGAGCAATTCGTTTGCCTGGCGGTTGTACTGGCTAAACTCACCTGGAAGCCCGGTGTTGTCTGCGGCTCCCGGAAAGAAGCGCGATACGCGCAGCACGATCATCGGCAATTTGTGGAGGCGGTAGAAAAGTTCACAAAGGTTCTCTGCAGCGATTTTGGTGATGCCGTAGATATTCCTTGGGGCTGCTACGACCTCTTCGGTGATCCATGCGGCTGGACCGTCGGCAGCAGGAGTTAGTGCCGTACCAAAAGCGCTGGTCGTGCTGGTAAAAACAAACCGCTCAACGCCCTGTGACACCGCTTCTTCCAACAGGTTCAACGTGCCCGTCAGATTGGTATCGAGGAAATCCTGATTACTGTTGGTCGCGATATGCGGCTTATGCAGGGTAGCGGCATGCAACACAGCGTGAATGCCGACCATAGCCTCACGTACAAAACCGCGATCGGCAATGGAGCCGACATTGTCTGTGAAAGCAGAGGGTTTGATGTCGACGCCACGCACCGCTTGTCCGCTGGACTTAAGCGTTCGTATCAGCGCTTCGCCGAGATAACCCGAGCTGCCCGTCACTAATATTGCCATATGAGCCCCGCTCTCAAGTTTCTAAGGCGCATCTATCCGCGCGCATCAGAGCAGAGCAATCTGGAAAATCTACAATGCGCTATAGGCTCAGCCTTCGAGATCGCTCCTGAGCCTGTCGAGAATCGACAGGGCGTGGCCGGCATAGGCGCTGATCCAGCGATCGTGAATCTGCTTGATCGGCAGGCTGTTCAGGTGGTTCCAGCGCTCGCGCCCCTCCTTTTGAGCGATCACCAGTCCGGCTTCCTCCAGCACCTTCAGATGCAGCATCACCGTGCAGCGATCCATATCCGGGAAGGTCTCGCAGAGCATGCCGGTGGTTCTCGGCGCTTCCTTCAGGAGGTCGAGGATTTCGCGCCGGCGCCGGTGCGCCAGGGCCTTGAAAATGAGGTCGCTATCCGATTCACTTGACATGTTATGTTTTTATAACATAATGGGATCGATCGCAATGGAGAAACAGTTCCGATCAGAAAGAGGAGGAGAAGCCATGACGCTGGATATCCGTATTTCGGGCCGCATCGGCCGCAGGGTGGAGGAGGTCTTCGATGCGGTCGTCAATCCGCAGAAGCTTGCGAGCTATTTCACCACCGTCGGCGGCGCCAGCGCGCCGCTCGTGGCCGGGACGACGGTCATCTGGTGGGAGAAGGCGCCGGTCGAGGTCGGCGAGGTCGAGCCCAATCGCCGCATCGTCTTTCACTGGGATGGCGGCGCCGACGAGGAGGGCGCGCGCTATAGGACCAAGGTGGAGATGACGTTCGAAGCGCTTGACGACGGTGGTACCCTGGTGACGATCGCGGAATCCGGCTGGCGTGAGGATGCGGCCGGCCGTCGCGGCACTTATCTGAATTGCGAAGGCTGGACCCAGATGCTTTGCTGCATGAAGGCCTTCGTCGAATATGGCATCAATCTGCGGGAAGGCTTCTTCCTGAGCGAAATGCGCGGCGTCCCCGCAGAGGCGCCGGATCGCTGAGAGGGCAGGCGAGGCTGATGCACATCGCGCCGTGCGGTAACATGCGTCTGCGGGTGTTTGCCGAGGGACTATGACCCTGCCTGAATGTCCTGATCGTGAACTGCGCCGCTTGCGGGCGGTGCAGTTCACTTTTCTGTGTGGATAAGCTCAAATTCCTGGTGAATGACAAATTCCTTTTAATAATAACGGATTCCTTGTTAGAGGAACGCGGCCTGCGCCAAAATTGCCCAAATTCAGAAACATGGGAGCGCTCGAGAAAAAGCGCCCGTGGACAGAAGTGCAGGCGACACCATAAAGATGCAATATTAGCGTTACTGCACATCCGAGCAAACGGGACCGGCGAAAGCCAATTCAAACAGGTAGAGCATGTCGACCCCAATCGATCTGGAAAAAGCCGATGAGGAACTGAAGGAACGTGGCGGGATAAGCGGGTTCCTGAACAGCAACCGCACGCTGATCGTTGCCGTCCTCACCGTCGCCGTCTTCGGTATTGCTGCCTATGCGATCTTCGATCTGACGAACGAAGTCCGCTATGACGATGTCGTGCATGCGCTGGAGACGACCAAGCTCTCGTCCATCCTGCTGGCCCTGTTCTTTACCGGCCTCAGCTTCGCCTCGCTGATCTTCTACGATCAGAACGCGCTGGAATATATCGGCAAGCGCCTGCCGTTTCCGCATGTTGCGCTCACCTCCTTCAGTGCCTATGCGGTCGGCAATACGGCTGGTTTCGGCGCGCTCAGCGCCGGCGCCATCCGCTATCGCGCCTATACGAGGATGGGGCTGTCGCCCGATGACATCACCCGCGTCATCGCCTTCGTCACGCTCGCCTTCGGCCTTGGCCTTGCCGCTGTCGGCGCCATTGCGCTGCTGGTCATTGCCGATGAAATCGGCCCGCTGATCAATGTCGACGGCCTGTGGCTGCGCCTGATCGCCGGTGCCATTCTCGTGGCGCTCGCTGTCGTGATCGTCATCGGCCGCAATGGCCGCGAGGTGCAGATCGGGCCGATCGCCGTTCGCCTGCCGGATTCGCGCACCTGGTCGCGGCAATTCCTGGTGACCGCCTTCGATATCGCCGCCTCGGCCTCGGTGCTTTATGTGCTGCTGCCGGATACGGCCATCGGCTGGCCGGGCTTCTTCGCCATCTATGCCATCGCCGTCGGCCTCGGCGTGCTGAGCCATGTTCCGGCCGGCTTCGGCGTGTTCGAGACGATCATCATCGCCTGGCTCGGCAGCTCGGTGAATGCCGACGCGGTCCTCGGTTCGCTGGTTCTCTACCGCGTCATCTACAACGTCATCCCGCTGGCGATCGCGATCCTGGCCGTCTCCGTGGCCGAGCTGCGCCGCTTCGTCGATCATCCGGCCGCCTCCAGCATGCGCCGCATCGGCGGCCGCCTCATGCCGCAGCTGCTGTCGACCTTCGCGCTGCTGCTCGGCATGATGCTGGTCTTTTCGAGCGTGACGCCGACACCGGATCAAAATCTCGAATTCCTCCGCGATTATCTGGCATTGCCGATCGTCGAAGGAGCGCATTTCCTGTCCAGCCTTCTTGGGCTCGCGATGATCGTTGCCGCCCGCGGCCTTGGCCAGCGTCTCGATGGCGCTTGGTGGGTCTCGATCTTTTCGGCAGTCCTCGCGCTGCTGCTGTCGCTGCTGAAGGCCATTGCCATCGTCGAAGCCGGGTTGCTCGGCTTCCTCATCTTCGGCCTCGTCGTCAGCCGTCAACTCTTCACCCGGCCGGCATCGCTGCTGAACCAGGCCCTGACAGGCGGCTGGCTGACGGCGATTGCGGTGATCTGCATCGGCGCCATCGTCATTCTGTTCTTCGTCTATCGTGACGTCGAATACAGCAACCAGCTCTGGTGGGAGTTCGAATTTACTGGCGAGGCGCCGCGCGGGCTCCGCGCCGTGCTCGGCATTTCCATCGTCTCGTCGGCGATCGCGATCTTCAGCCTGTTACGGCCGGCGACGCCGCGACTGGACCCTGTTTCCGGAGATGCCGTGGAGCGGGCCGTCGAGATCGTCCGCAACCAAGGCATCGCCGACGCTAATCTGGTCCGCATGAGCGACAAGAGCATCATGTTCTCGGAAAAGGGCGATGCCTTCATCATGTACGGCAAGCAGGGCCGCTCGTGGATCGCGCTGTTCGATCCGATCGGCCCCAAGCACGCCCTGCCGGAACTCGTCTGGCGCTTCGTCGAAACCGCCCGTGCGGCGGGCTGCCGTTCGGTGTTCTATCAGATATCGCCGGCGCTTCTGTCCTATTGCGCCGATGCCGGTTTGCGCGCCTTCAAGCTCGGCGAACTGGCGGTGGTCAACCTCACCAATTTCGAGCTCAAGGGCGGCAAATGGGCCAATCTTCGCCAGACCGCGAGCCGCGCTGTGCGCGACGGACTAGAATTTGCCGTTATCGAGCCGCAGCATGTGCCTGAAATCATGGATCAGCTTGCCGAGGTCTCGGAATCGTGGCTTGCCGATCATAACGCCAAGGAAAAAGGCTTCTCGCTGGGCGCCTTCGATCCAGACTATGTTGCCTCGCAACCGGTTGGCGTGCTGAAAAAGGATGGTAAGATCGTCGCTTTCGCTAATATCCTGATGACGGAGACCAGGGAGGAGGGCTCTGTCGACCTGATGCGCTTTTCGCCCGATGCCCCGAAGGGATCGATGGATTTTCTGTTCGTGCAGATCCTCGAATATCTGAAGGAGCAGGGTTTCCAGCGCTTCAATCTGGGCATGGCGCCGCTATCGGGCATGTCGAGACGGGAATCGGCACCGGTGTGGGACAGGGTCGGGGGAACCGTGTTCGAACACGGCGAACGCTATTACAATTTCAAAGGGCTTCGTGCCTTCAAATCCAAGTTTCATCCCGAATGGCAGCCACGCTATCTGGCCGTTTCGGGAGGTGTCAGTCCAATGATCGCGTTGATGGATGCCACATTCCTCATCGGGGGCGGACTTAAGGGGGTCGTGAGGAAATGATCTTGAAATACGCAACATCCTTGGCTTCCGCATTGCTGCTGTCTGCCGGCCTGCTGGTATCCAGCGCGGCAAGAGCGGATGAGGACGATACCAAATACGATCTTGGCATGATCTCCCCGCCACATATCCTGCGCCCGCAGGGCAAGGTGACCAGCGAGGTCATCCTGATCTCCGACGTTGCCGGCTGGGGCGACAAGGAAAAGGGCGTCGCTGACAAGCTTGTCGCCAACGGCACGCTGGTCATCGGTATCGACTATCCGTCCTTCCTGGCGTCGCTGAACAAATACGACGTCAGCCAGAACGACGGCTGCATCTACATGGTCTCGGACCTGGAATCGCTCAGCCAGCAGGTGCAGCGCTCCTTTGCCGACAGCACCTATCAGCTGCCCATCATCGCCGGTGTCGGCGCGGGCGGTGCCATGGCGTTGACGATTGCCGCGCAGACCCCGGACGCCACCGTTGCCGGCACGCTCGCCGTCGATCCGACCTCCGGGATTGCGCTGAAGCAGGAGCTTTGCACCCCCGCCGAAAAGAAGAGCGATGGCGACATGGTGTCCTTCGGCCTGCAGGAAGGCGCGCTGCCGAACCCGATCGTCGCGACATTCACCTCGAACGCTCCCAAGGACGGACGCGACCATGTCGAGGAGATCCAGAAGGATCACCCTGATGTCCAGGTTACCGATTCCGACGATGACGACACCTACGCCACCCTCAGCACCGGGTTGGCGGATCTGATGAAGATGATCGACAGCGAAAAATCGCCGCTCGGTCTGCCTGTCGATGTCATGGACACCAAGCCCACGGAAGACACGCTGGCGATCGTCTATTCCGGCGATGGCGGCTGGCGCGATATCGACAAGGAAGTCGGCAGCTATCTCCAGGACCAGGGCATCCCGGTCGTCGGCGTCGACACGCTGCACTACTTCTGGACGGAGCGCGATCCGCAGCAGACCGCCGACGATCTCGGTCGCATGATCCAATACTACACCAAGCGCTTCAAGGTGAAGCATGTGGTGCTGGTCGGCTATTCCTTCGGTGCCGACGTGCTGCCGGCGAGCTATAACCGTCTGAAGCAGGCCGACAAGGACAAGATCGTGCAGATCTCGCTGTTGTCGCTGTCGCGCAAGGTCGACTATGTGATCTCGGTCATGGGTTGGCTGGGCGCCACGAGCGCCGGCAAGGGCGGTGATCCCACCAACGACCTCAAATCGATCAATCCGAAGATGGTACAGTGCATCTACGGCAAGGACGACGACGAGGATGTCGCCTGCCCGGTCTTGACCGGTACGGGCGCCGAAGTCATCGCCATGGATGGCGGCCATCATTTCGACGACGATTACCAGGCCTTGGCCAATCACATCATCAACGGCCTGAAGAGCAGGCTCGGCGAGTGATGCACTGATCGCGCGGCGGCTTGTTCCGCCGCGCACATTCCAAAAGCTATTCAGCCATACGCGCCGCTGTTTTCCATGTCCGCCGACCAGCATTTATTTGCTTCTTGGCGTGGCTGCCGGTAGTCGGAAGAAAGACGGCGCGAGTTGATCCCGGCTCGCCCACCTGATCCCGCCAACCCGAGAGGGAACTAAACCTTGTCCGCCATATCGTCTTCCGTCTTCGACAAAAGCTATTCCGGATTCCTATTCGACATGGATGGCACGATCATCAACTCGATCGTGGCCGCCGAACGTGTCTGGGGCGATTGGGCGCGCAGCAAGGGGCTGGACGTCGAGAAGTTCATGCCGACCATGCATGGTGCGCGCGGCATCGATACGATCGGCAAACTGAATCTTCCCGGCGTCGATCCTGTCACAGAGTCGGCACTGATCATGGAGGCGGAGATCGCCGACCTGGAAGGCGTGGTGCCGCTGCCGGGCGCAATCGAGTTCCTGGCCTCGCTGCCGCCGGACCGCTGGGCGATCGTCACCTCTTCGCCGCTCCGGCTTGCCCATGCGCGGCTTGCCGTCGCCGGCATTCCGGTTCCGCGCTTCATCGTCACGGCCGAAGACGTCAAGATCGGCAAGCCTGATCCGCAATGCTACATCCTCGGTGCCGAGCGACTCGGGCTGCGCCCCTCCGATTGCCTGGTGTTCGAGGACGTCATGGCCGGTATCAAGGCGGGCGAAGCCGCCGGCGCCGATGTCGTGGTGATCACGGCGACGCATTCCCATCCGCTCGAGACCAGTCATCCGACGCTGCCGAATTATGAGAATGTTCGGGCGCATATCGATGGGGACGGCCACCTTTCGGTGGTACGCAAGGCCGGCTGAAGCCACTGACGAGCAGGCGGTAGTCCGATGTCGCTTTCGCGCATTGCATTGGGCCGCAGGCTCATTATGCTTTCCTGATATTGTCCCAATGCGTGAAAGCCTGATGACCCCTAAAGAGCTAAAAGCCCGATATCGCAACGAGCGCCTGGCTGCGCGCGACGCGATCCCGCCCGATGAGCGCATCGAAAAGGGGTTGGCGATGCTTGCGCACGCCGGCGATGCCATCGACCTCCAGCCGGGAGAGATCGTGTCCGGCTTTTTACCGATCCGGTCGGAAGCCGACATTCGGCCGCTGATGGCGCGATTGCGGGAACGCGGGGCGCGGCTCTGCGTTCCGGTCATTCTCGACAAGCTGACCATCGTCTTTCGCGAACTGGTGCCCGGTGTGCCGTTGGTCCCCAGCGGGTTCGGCACGGCGGGGCCGGGTCCGGAGGCTGCTGTTCTGGATCCCGAGGTCATGCTGGTGCCGCTTTCGGCTTTCGACAGCACCGGCCATCGCATCGGCTACGGCGCGGGCCATTATGACCGTGCGATCGATCGTTTGCATCAAAAAGGCTTGAATCCAAGGCTGATCGGCATTGCATTCGACTGCCAGGAAGTGCCATCAGTACCGGCTGAGCCGCATGATGTCCGTCTGGACGCGATTTTGACCGAGAGCGGGCTCAATTTTGTTTCCGTGGAGATTGGATAGGGAATGCGGCTGCTTTTTCTGGGTGACATGGTCGGGAAGACCGGACGGGTTGCGGTATGGGATCGCTTGCCAGGTCTGGTGTCCGATCTGAAGCTCGACTTCGTCATCGTCAACGGCGAGAACGCCGCCGGCGGCTTCGGCATCACCGAGGATATCTTTCTCGAGACCATCAATGCCGGCGCTGATGTGGTGACCACGGGCAATCACGTCTGGGACCAGAAGGAAGCAGTAGTGTTCTGCGAGCGCCACGACCAGTTCCTGCGTCCGGCCAATTATCCCGCCGGTACGCCCGGTCGTGGCTCGAGCATCTACTATGCCCGCAACGGCGCCCGCGTCCTCGTCGCCAACATCATGGGCCGCGTCTTCATGCATCCGGAACTGGACGATCCTTTCAAGGCGGCGGAAGCCATCCTCGATGCCTGCCCGCTGAAGGAACAGGCCGATGCCATCGTCTTCGATTTCCATGCGGAAGCGACCAGCGAGAAGCAGTGCTTCGGCCATTTCGTCGACGGCCGCGCCAGCTTCGTCGTCGGCACGCATACGCATGTGCCGACCGCCGACGCGCAGATCCTGAACGGTGGCACAGCCTATATGTCCGATGCCGGCATGTGCGGCGATTACGATTCGTCGCTCGGCATGGAGAAGGAAGAGCCGCTCAACCGCTTCATCTCGAAAATGCCGAAGGGCCGTTTCGAGGCCGCCTCCGGCCCTGCCACCATCTGCGGCGTCGGCGTGGAGATTTCGGATGCGACCGGGCTTGCGGAAAAGATAGCGCCGCTGCGGCTCGGGCCGCGTCTGGCCGAGACCATTCCGGAGTTTTGGCGCTAGTGGCTGCCCAATCATTCATCGTCTGGCGGCAATGACGCGATTGTGAGCAATCCCGATTGGATTGCCGCTGGACCTGTTTTCAACCATGCCGCATCCTCTCCGCTTCCGTGAGGCTTGAGGGGGGGGCATGATGTTGCGATTTCCTGTCTTCGCCGTGTTCTTCCTGCTGACCTTGGTGGGTTGGAATGTTGCGAACGCCCAGGAGAAATCCTCCCGTCCGCAGCCTAGCCAATGCCAGGCGATCGCGCAGTCTTTGCCGAAGGCGACCTTTGCGAGCTTCTCGCCTCCCAGCCCGACGCTTGCCAAGGATGCGGTCAACGGCGATGTGAAAATCACCTTTCTCGGCCATGCCACCTTCTTCATCGAAACGCCTGGCGGCGTCTCGATCGCGACGGATTTCAGCGGCGCCTATCCGCCACCATACACGCCGACCGCCGTCACCATGAACAAGGCGCATCCGACGCATTACACGCTGACGCCGGACCCGGCGATCAAATACGTGCTGCATGGCTGGAGTGATACGCCCGGCGAGCCGGTGAAGGTTCACCTGACCGTCGGCGATACGCTGATCCGCAATGTCGTCACCGATATCCGCTCGTGGTCGGGCGGGATCGAGCCCAACGGCAATTCCATCTTCATCTTCGAAGTGGCCGGTCTCTGCATCGGCCATCTCGGACACCTGCATTTCGAGCTCAACGACAAGCAATATGCCGAGATCGGCCGCCTCGATGTGGTGATGGTGCCTGTCGACGGCGGATTGACCATGGGCGCGGACAGCATGAGCCGTGTGGTGAAGCGGCTGCGTTCGTCGCTGATCCTGCCGATGCACCGTTGGGGACCGCCGGTCGATCAGTTCCTGGCTCGTTTCGGTCCCGAATTCGACATCGGCTATGCGCCGGGCGCGACGACCACGGTGTCGTTGAAGACGTTGCCGCGCAAGCCGCTGATCTATGTGCTGAAGGGGCTGTGAGCCGATCAGCGTGACTCTTGCTTGAGAGGGCTCACAGCCGGGCCAGCCGCCTCTTTCTGGCTTTTTGCTTGAATGAAGGCGGCTTCGCTCTTATAAGGCGGCCCATTCCCAACAAAAGACGTGAACAGGGGTGCCATGGCTGGCCATTCACAGTTTAAAAACATCATGCACCGCAAGGGTCGTCAGGACTCGGTGCGTTCGAAAATGTTCTCGAAGCTGGCGCGCGAAATCACCGTCGCCGCGAAGGCGGGCTTACCTGACCCGACCATGAACGCGAGTCTGCGCCTGGCGATCCAGAACGCCAAGGCGCAGTCGATGCCGAAGGACAATATCGACCGCGCCATCAAGAAGGCGGCCGGCAGTGACGGCGAGAACTATGATGCGGTGCGCTACGAGGGCTATGGCCCCGGCGGCACGGCGATCATTGTGGAAGCACTGACCGACAACCGCAACCGCACCGCCTCGAATGTCCGCTCGATCTTCACCAAGGCCGGTGGCGCGCTTGGCGAAACCGGTTCCGTCTCCTTCTCCTTTGACCATGTCGGCGAGATCACCTACAAGCCGATAGTCGGTGATGCCGACAAGGTCATGGAAGCGGCAATCGAAGCCGGCGCCGATGACGTCGAGAGTGACGAAGACGGCCACACCATCATCTGCGGTTTCGAGGCGATGAACGAAGTCGCCAAGGCGCTGGAGGCGACGCTCGGCGAAGCCGAAACCGTTAAGGCGATCTGGCGCGCGCAGAACAACGTACCGGTCGACGAAGAAAAGGCACAGTCGCTGATGAAGCTCATCGGCAGCCTGGAAGACGATGACGACGTGCAGAACGTCTACTCGAACTTCGAAGTTTCCGAAGAGGTCATGGCCAAGCTTTCGGCTTGAGTTGTGTCATCATTTGTAAAAGCCGGCTGCAGTGATGCGGCCGGCTTTTTGATTTTACAGCACCTTCTGGAAGCTCGGCAGCGTGGCGAATAGCTCCACTGACTTCAAGCGCGTTTCGATGTCGTGGATCGGCATCGAAATGATGACCTCGTCGGCTTCCGTATCCTTGATGAATTGCGAGAGCTTGGCCTCTGCGGTCGCGGGAGAGCCGACGACGGCGTAGCGCAGCGTGTGCTCGACGTTCAGCTTTTCCATCGGCGTCCAGAAGTCGTCCATGTCCTTGCGCGGACGCGGGAAGGGGCCGCGGACGTTGCGGCGCAGATTGACGAATTGTTGCTCGGCGGAGGTGAAGTGATATCGCGCTTCTTCATCCGTATCCGCCACCGAACCCATGACGCCGACCATAACGTGGGGCTTGTCGAGCGTTGCCGAGGGCGTGAAGCGATCGCGGTAGATGGCGACGGCGTCGAGCAGGGCTTCCGGAGCGAAATGCGAGGCGAAGGCATAGGGCAGGCCGAGCATGGCGGCGAGATGGGCGCTGTAGTGGCTCGATCCGAGCAGCCAGATCGGCACTCTGGCGCCGTTACCGGGCACGGCAAGGATCGACTGGTTCTCGTCGGCAGGGCTGAACAGATGTTGCAGCTCGATGATGTCGTTGGGGAAGCTTTGCGCACCGGCGTCGAGATTGCGGCGCAGCGCCTGGGCGGTCCGCATATCCGTGCCCGGAGCCCGGCCGAGGCCGAGATCGACGCGGCCGGGGAACAGGGCTTCCAGCGTGCCGAACTGCTCGGCGATCACCAGCGGCGCATGGTTGGGCAGCATGACGCCGCCCGAGCCGATGCGGATGCGCGAGGTCGCGGCGCCGACATGGCCGATCACGACCGCCGTGGCGGCGCTGGCAACGCCCGGCATGCCGTGATGCTCCGCCAGCCAGAACCTGGTGTAGCCAAGCTCCTCCGCCTTTTGCGCCATCCTTTTGGAACCTTCAAAAGATTGGCTGACGGTGCTGCCTTCGGCAACGGGCGAGAGATCGAGAATGGAAAAGGGGACCATGGCAAGAGACCTGCGTGGTGAAAGGGAGTTTGATGCTTCCCATGTAGGAGCGCGGACACGTCATTCCAAACCCCGCCTTGCCGATTTTCTCGCCGTGCTTTCAAAGTGCCGGAATTGGGCGCTCGGCTGTGAAATGTTTTTGTTTTGTTCACATTTTTCTGGCACATCTCAGCCTCGAAAGATAGGTTGACCCCCATGCAAAACACGATTCGCATCATCGGCATCGATCCGGGCCTGCGCCGCACCGGTTGGGGCGTGATCGATACGCTCGGCAATTCGCTGCGTTTCGTTGCCTCGGGAACGGTGACCTCGGATGGCGATATGGATCTCGCCTCCCGCCTCTGCCAGCTTCACGACGGACTTGCCGATATCGTTCATAGCTACAAGCCAGATGAGGCGGCCGTCGAGCAAACCTTCGTCAACAAGGATGCGGTGGCGACGTTGAAGCTCGGCCAGGCACGAGGTATCGCCATGCTGGTGCCAGCACGCGCCGGGTTGCCGGTTGCCGAATATGCCCCGAATGCAGTCAAGAAGTCTGTCATCGGTGTCGGTCACGGTGAGAAGCGGCAGATCCACATGATGCTGAAGATCCTGATGCCGAAAGCTGAATTTAAAGGCGACGACGCCGCTGACGCGCTCGCCATCGCCATCTGCCACGCCCATAATCGCGGTGCTAGCCGGCTGCGACAGGCGGCATTGGCGGGGTAGTTTGTTCTTGACTTGTTCTTATGGTAATGATAATTCTTACCACGAGATCTGGAGAGCAAGAATGCGTGTGACATCCAAAGGGCAGGTGACCATTCCGCGCGACTTGCGCGAGTTGGCTGGCATAGAGCTTAACAGCGAAGTCATATTTACCGTCGAGGATGGAAAGCTGGTTGTTTCGCCCAAGAATGGTAAGCGAGAAATCGAGGATCGCCAGCGGCTTGATCGGTTCATGGCCACTCTCAAACGCCTGGAAGGCACCGGCGATCAGGATATCGATGCCGAAGCGCTGATGTCGATGACACGTGACCGGTAATCATGGTCACGATCGTCGATACGAATGTGCTGGTTGATTTGGCCATGCCCGGTTCAGCTTGGCATGGTTGGTCCAGCGGACAGGTCTTTTCTGCTTTCAAGCAGGGGCCGGTCGTTATCAATCCCATCATCTATGCGGAATTTTCGGTGCGTTACAGCAGCATGGATCGGGTGGACGAGCTATTGCCGCAGAGCGAATTTCGCCGGGAGAGCCTGCCTTGGTCGGCAGCCTTTGCCGCTGCGGCAGCCTTTAGGGTCTACCGTCAGGCTGGCGGCGGAAGGGAGCGCATCCTTCCGGATTTTTTGATCGGCGCGCACGCTGCAGTGCGCGGCTATTCCATACTGACGCGGGATCCCAAGGGCTACCGCTCATACTTTCCTTCGCTTGACCTCATCACTCCCGAAACCCATCCCTGACGGACATCATTCATGATCGGCAAGTTGAAAGGCACAATCGAAGAGATCGGCGAGGACTATGCGCTCGTGGATGTGCATGGTGTCTGCTACGTCGCCTATTGCTCCGCGCGGACGCTCTCGAAGCTCGGCTCGGTCGGCGAGGCCTGTATTCTCTTCATCGAGACCTATGTCCGCGAGGACCAGATCCGGCTTTTCGGCTTCATGGCGGTGCTGGAGCGGGAGTGGTTCAATCTTCTGCAGACCGTGCAGGGTGTCGGTGCCAAGGTGGCGCTGGCGTTGCTGTCGACGCTGACGCCGTCGGAGCTTGCCAATGCCATCGCGCTCCAGGATCGCACGGCCGTGTCGCGGGCGCCGGGCGTCGGGCCGAAGGTGGCCATGCGGATTGTCACCGAACTGAAGAACAAGGTGCCGGCCTTCGCCGGCGAAGCGACGAATATCGGCTTCAAACAGGAGCTGGGCGAAGGCGTGGCCTCGGCGCCGGTGTCCGATGCCGTCTCGGCTCTCACCAATCTCGGCTATTCCCGCGACCAGGCCGCGAATGCCATCGCGGCAGCGATGAAGGTGGCCGGGGACGAAGCCGATAGCGCCAGGCTGATCCGGCTGGGATTGAAGGAGCTTTCGCGGTGATTCTTTGCACCTGTCCCCATTCCTTACTATTGTCTCAAAGTAAGGGGATCGACTCGTGCTGCTCTTCTGCGGAACGATGATCACCGAAGGGTAGACCATGGCGCCGTCGTGACCTTTGATGCCAAAGCCGTGAAATATATACCGGGAATGGAACTTCTGACATGAGTGAAGCCGCGCGTTTGATATCGCCGGAAAAGCGGGGCGAAGACCTGGATGTGACGCTCCGGCCGCAGTCGCTGGACGAATTCACCGGCCAGGCGGAGGCCCGCGCCAATCTGAAGGTCTTTATCGAAGCCGCCAAGGGGCGTGGCGAGGCGTTGGACCATGTGCTGTTCGTCGGACCGCCCGGTCTCGGCAAGACGACGTTGGCGCAGATCATGGCCAAGGAACTCGGCGTCAATTTCCGCTCCACTTCCGGCCCGGTCATCGCCAAGGCCGGCGATCTTGCTGCACTTCTCACCAATCTCGAAGAGCGTGATGTGCTCTTCATCGATGAAATCCATCGCCTCAATCCGGCCGTCGAGGAAATCCTTTATCCGGCCATGGAGGATTTCCAGCTCGATCTGATCATCGGCGAAGGCCCGGCCGCGCGCTCGGTCAAGATCGATCTGGCAAAATTCACGCTGGTCGCCGCCACCACCCGTCTTGGCCTGCTGACGACGCCGCTGCGCGATCGTTTCGGCATTCCGGTCCGCCTGAGCTTCTATACGGTTGAAGAGCTGGAGCTGATCGTCCGGCGTGGTGCGCGATTGATGGGGCTCGGCATCACCGAAGAGGGCGCGCGCGAGATTGCCAGGCGCGCCCGCGGCACGCCGCGCATCGCCGGCCGCCTGCTGCGCCGCGTGCGCGATTTTGCCGAGGTGGCGAAGGCCGAAGCGGTAACCCGCGAGATCGCCGACGAAGCCTTGACGCGCCTACTGGTCGACAATGTCGGTTTCGATCAGCTCGACAAGCGCTATCTCAACATGATCGCCGTCAATTTCGGCGGCGGCCCGGTCGGCATCGAAACCATTGCCGCGGGTCTCTCCGAACCGCGTGACGCGATCGAGGATATTATCGAGCCCTATATGATCCAGCAGGGTTTCATCCAGCGCACGTCGCGCGGCCGCGTGCTGACGGCGATTGCCTGGAAACATCTTGGCTTGCAGCCGCCGAAGGAGCTGGAGGCAGCGCAATTCGGGCTGTTCCAGGGGGATGCCGAGTGATCAGCCGTCGCGGCTTCCTGAAGCTTTTCGGCGGCAGTATCGCCGGGTTGATGACGCTTGGTGGCTATGCCTTCGGATTTGAGCCGATCATCCGTCTGAACGTGACCCCCTACCAGTTGACGCCACCGGGCTGGACACCGGGGTTGAAGCTGAAGATCGTCGTCCTCACGGATTTCCATGCCTGCGAACCATGGATGACGGCTGGTCGCATCGCATCCATTTGCGAACATGCCAACAGTCTTGGCGGTGATATCATCGTTCTGCTCGGCGATTACACGTCCGGGACGGAGTTTGTGACCGGCCGTGTCGACCATCGCGTTTGGGCGGCGGAACTGGCGACCTTGAAGGCGCCGCTCGGTGTGCACGCCATCATCGGCAATCATGACTGGTGGCATGACGCAGCCGCGCAGAAGAGCGGTCATGGCCCGACTTTCAGCCACAAGGCGCTGGCCGATGTCGGCATCCCGGTCTATTCCAACCGCGCGGTGCGCCTGGAAAAGGATGGACAGGGCTTCTGGCTGGCCGGTCTCGAAGATCAGCTCGCTTTGCGCCGGAGTGTCCGCTGGAGGCGGCCGGTGACCACGGGGCTTGATGATCTCGACGGCACGCTGGCGCAGGTCAATGACGCTGCGCCCATTATCCTGCTTGCCCATGAGCCTGATATCTTTCCGACCGTCCCGTCGCGGGTATCGGTGACGCTGTCAGGGCATACGCATGGCGGGCAGGTCCGGATTCTCGGCTGGTCGCCCTATCTGCCGTCGCGCTATGGCGATCGGTATGTGTATGGCCATATCATCGAGGAGCGCCGCCATCTCGTCGTCTCCGGCGGTCTCGGCTGTTCGGTGGCGCCGGTCCGCTTCGGCGTCCCGCCGGAAATCGTCGTGGTCGATCTGGGAGAAGACAATGCCGAAGCGTAAGCTTATCAGGCTGAATGCCGGCCGCTCCCGATTCCAGATGCGCGTCGCGGGTCTTGGCTTTCGCGACGGGCATGTACTCGTTCACCGCGCTGAGCATGAGCCGTTCTGGACCTTTCCGGGCGGTCGGGCCGAGATCGGCGAGACGTCGGAGGAGACGTTGCAGCGCGAGATGGTCGAGGAGCTGGGGGTCGAGGTGGCGGTCGGCCGGCTGCTCTGGATGGTGGAGAATTTTTTTCACTACGAGCAGCGCGACTGGCACGAGCTGGGATTATATTATCTGATGGATATCCCGCAGAGTTTCCCGTTTCACCCCGGGAAGATCGTTCATCGCATCGAGGATGGCGACAACCATCTCGAGTTCAAATGGGTGCGAGCGACGAAAGAGGCGCTGGTCGCGCTCAATATCCCGCCCTATTTCATCGCCGACGAGATCGAGAACCTGCCGCTGTCGCCGCGTCATCTGGTCTGGCGGGATGGCGACCTGGACAAAGCCTAGAGGGGGAGTGATGCATGTCCGCTTTCGATCCGACCCGCGTCTTCCGCAAGCTCGCCTATAACAATGCCCTGGCGAACGCCCGGCTCTATCGGGCTTGCGCCGCGCTTCAGCCCGGCGAATTCGAAGCGAAACGTGTCAGCTTCTTTCCGTCGATCAAGGCGACGCTCAATCATATCCTGATCGTCGACTGGTTTTATGTCGATGCGCTGGAAGGCGGCACGCTCGGCATGAAGGCTTTCGAAGTCGATGAGCCGTTCGACACACTCGAGGCCCTGTCGGTCGAGCAGGGCAGGGTGGATCGGCGACTTGTTGCCCTGAGCGAGGGCCTCGATCCCGATGCACTTGCAAGGGCGATCGATCTTCATCGTGGCAATCGTATCCAGCGTGAGCGGGCTGAGGATGTGCTCAGTCATCTGTTCCAGCATCAGACCCATCATCGCGGTCAGGTGCATGCCATGCTAGCCGGCAGCAGCGTCGCCCCGCCGCAACTGGATGAGTTCATCGTTGCCGATGATGCCAGGTTTCGCGGCGAGGAACTGATGGAGCTTGGCTGGGATGAGGCGATGCTGATGCGTTAGCAGCCTCGCCGTCGGTTACCTCTTTTTGCTCACGCCGCGGAAGCGGAAACGTGGTTGCATTCAAGCTCCCCGATCGCGGCGAAAAGCTCCGCATCCTCGCCAATGCCGGCATTGGGCGTCGTCAGCAGCGTGTCGCCATAGAAGACTGAATTGGCGCCTGCGACGAGACACAGGATTTGTGCTTCACGATTGAGGTTCGAGCGCCCGGCTGAAAGCCGCACCGTCGAAGCCGGCATGACGAGGCGGGCTGTTGCCACCATACGCACCAGCTCCAGCGGGTCTATCACCGGCTGTTTTGCCAGAGGCGTGCCCTCGACCGGAACAAGCGCATTGATCGGCACGCTTTCGGGGTGCGGCGTCATCCCCGCAAGGACATGCAGCATCGAGGCACGGTCACGGATCGTCTCACCCATGCCGATAATGCCGCCGCAACACAGGTCGATGCCGAAGGAACGCACCGTTGCCAGCGTATCCAGCCGGTCCTGATAGGTGCGGGTCGTGATGATCCGGCCGTAGAATTCCGGGCTGGTATCGAGATTGTGGTTGTAGGCGGTGAGGCCAGCGGTGGCGAGCCGTTCGGCCTGGTGGGGCTTCAGCATGCCGAGGGTGACACAGGCTTCCATGCCGAGGGCGCGGACGCCCTCGACCATCTCGATGACGGCATCGAACTCGCGGCCGTCACGGACCTGGCGCCAGGCAGCGCCCATGCAGAAGCGCTCGGCTCCGGCCGCCTTGGCGGTTGCGGCCATGGCCACCACGCTTTCAGGATCCATCAGCGTGTCGCGGGTCAGGTCAACCTCGCGGTGATGCGCCGATTGCGGGCAATAGGCGCAATTCTCCGGGCATCCGCCGGTCTTGATCGACAGCAGACTGGCCTTCTGAACCTTGTTGGGGTCGTGACGCATGCGGTGCACGGCATTGGCCCGCCCGACAAGCTCCAGCAAAGGCAGCTTGTGCAGGTCGATGATCTCGTCGATGGCCCAGTCATGCCGGATCGTACCATCCGCCGCCATCATGGGCGCTGCCCCCGAAGCTGTGTGAATACTGCCGGCAATGTCGCCCCACCTGCCGCGACCAGGCCGATTTTCACGAGGTCGCCAAGCAGGAACGGAATGACGCCGACGCTCAGCAGGCGGTCGAGCGGCACATAGGCCGCGAGCCATGCCAAGCCGAGCGCATAGACGATCACGAGCCCGGCAAGCATGGCGCCCGTACGGCCGACGAGGCCTCTGCCGAGCGCCAGCGTGCCCACCAGCCAGGAGGCGACGAGATAACCGGCAAGATAGCCGCCGGTCGGTCCGGCCATATAGGCAAGCCCGATGCCGCGCTCCGGCGAGCCGGAGAAGACGGGCAGCCCTGCGGCGCCAGCCACGAGATAGGCGAAGAAAATCGCGACGGCGATGCGTGGCCCAAAGGCGATCGCTAATGCCATGACGGCGAGCGTATGCAGGGTCATGGGCACGGGCCAGAACGGAATCTGCGTCTTGGCGGCAATCGTCATCAGCGCCGCGCCGGCAATGATCGTCAGCGCGGTTCGCACGGGAGATGTAAATCGTCTTTCGATGGGGTTGGCGGTGGGGTGGGTCATGCCGATGCTCCTCTGACAAATTATAGATAATATTGCGATTCTATCGCTAAATTATCTATAAAGCTGCCACGATAGCAATGGTGAGCCGCTTAAAATCTATCCTGCTGCGGAAGCTGGCGTGCGAGATACCAAATCTTGAAGACGTTTAGCGTTCCGATCGGCATGTTCAGTGAGCGATCGACACGGCGATCTTGTACTGAATCTCTCATTAAGTTTTTGGAATAAAGCGATAATAGCAGCCCACCAATGCGAGCCTCTTGCCGATCTCGGTCGGGATGACAGCACATTCGATCGCTATCGGATTTTTATAGATAATTTCTATTGAAGCTGCGGATGAATGCGAATCTAGGCGCTGGAAGACGCATCGTGCTGCGTCGCGCTTTTCGCTAAGCTCTCGATGGTTTCCTTTAGCGCCGCCGTTCCGCTGCCGCGCCAGCCGAGTGCGCGGATTTTCGAGGTGTCCATCTCACTGACGACGCCCTGTGGGGCGGGGGCGGGCAGGGCATGCGGACAGCCGGTTGCCCTTTGCAGATGCGCAAGGATCTCGTGTGTATCGGTTAGGACGTCGGAGAGATTGAAGGCCCTGCCGTCGATGCGGCTGGTCTCCGTCTCCAGCAGCAGACGGACGGCGCGGCCGAGGTCGCGGCCGTGAACTTCCGTTCCGGCGCGGGATGCAACGGGTTTCCCGGCAAGATAATCGGCGAAAAGCTCATCCCATTTGTTCGGACGAAGGTCGCCGTAGACGCCGGTGGCCCGGAGGCTTGCTGTTGCGAAACCGGGGGCTGCGAGCGAGAAGAGCGCATGCTCGGCATCGCACTTCACTTCGCCGTAAAGCGTATTCGGTCGCGGTTTGCTTGTCTCGGTCAGCGCCTCGCCGGCCGGCCGGTCGCCATAGACGGCGCGCGACGACAGAAAGATACAGCGGCGAATGCCGGCTTGTTTTGCCGTTTCGAACAGCCTGACCGTGCCGTCGAGATTGAGCCGGCGAAAACCTTCGACGTCGTCACCCTCGCCACCGCGATATTTGCCGGGGATATGGTTGAAGGCTGCATGCACGAAGAAATAGGCGTCGTCGAAGGCACCGCTTTGATTTCCGGAGGGATCGAGGCTCAGCGGCACGAAGGCGACGGGCTGCGCGAAGAGGCCGGGTTGCGGCGGGCTGCGGCCGCCGATGGCAACATGGTATCCGGCGGAGAGCAGTTCCTCGACGATATAACGGCCGACGAGACCTGTTCCGCCCGATACCAGGACTTTCATGCGGCCACGTCCGGATTGGCGAAGGCGGTGATGTCGGGCACGTCGCGCCCGGCGTGGAACTCGTGCCAGAGATCGATCAGCGGTTTCAATCTGTCGGCCTTCGGATGGTCCGCCTCCCAAGGCTTTTCATATTGGTAATGCAGGATCGAAATGCTGTTCCAGTCCCAAAGCGCGGGCATGCTGAACCACACATATTGCAGCATGTTCATGAAGATCGGCAGGCCGTGCCAGTCCGGGAAGAACGTCTCGAGAAAGGTCTGGTCGGTACGCCGCCAGAAAACACCGGGGCTGTCGAGCAGCACCAGCATATCCTTGAAGGTCGCAAGCGATGGCTTGGCGACGAAGACGCCGGAATTCATCCGGTGAAAATCGGCAAGACTTTCATAGACATTGGGTGCGGCGGAGAATTCGGGATAGTCGAAGAGCTTATCGACATTCTTCAGCACCAGCGCATCCGCGTCGATGAAGACGCAGGTGTCGTAGTCGATGAGCTGCCAGAGCCGCAGCTTGCAGAAATTGTCGAGCGGTGAATGGAAGGATGGCTTGCGGCCCTTGGTGAAGGGCGCATTGGCGTGGAGATTGCCGCGCGCGTGGCGCTCGTTGAATTCGTCGGACAGCGGCAGATAGTCCACGTCCACCAGCCGGCAGCCGAGCGCTTCCAGCGGCGACAGATCGCCTTCGTCAACGCCGGCTGTGTGCAGCACCACCATGTCCGCCTTGGTGCCGGTGCGCGCGATCGAGCGCGCCAGCGCCAGCGCGCCCATGGCGTAGTCGGCGTTGGTGACGAGCGTCACGAAGGCTTGCCGCGCCCGTGGTCTGGTGCGCGGGCGTATCCCCTGAAGCTGTTCGCTCCCGAACATCATGAGACGGACTTCAATCGCTTGCCTTCGGGATCGTGGTTGACCGCCGTTGCCAGATCCTTGGTCCAGGCGGAAACCGCCGGGACGCGCGAGCGGTCGACGCGATAGGCATATTTCCTGGCGACATCGACGATCTCGCTCAGGAGCCCCGCCTGCAGCGTGGTCGGCGCTAGCCCTAGTTCGAGGAACTTGTCGTTCTTGACGATCAGGTCGTTTTCCGGGGCTTCCTTGCGTGGATTGGGCAGGCGGACGATCTCCGCGCCGCTCAACTTGGCGATCATCTCGGCGAGATCGCGAACGCGGTGCGTCTCTGTCATCTGGTTGAAGATCTCGACGCGGGCATTGCGTGCCGGCGGGTTCTTCAGCGCCAGTTCGATGCAGCGCACCGAGTCCTGGATGTGGATGAAGGCACGGGTCTGACCGCCAGTGCCGTGGACGGTCAGCGGATAGCCGATCGCCGCCTGGATGAGGAAGCGGTTCAGCACGGTGCCATAGTCGCCGTCATAGTCGAAACGGTTGATCAATTGTTCGTGACGTCGGGTTTGTTCCGTATGCGTGCCCCAGACGATGCCTTGATGCAGGTCGGTGATCCGAAGTCCGTCATTCTTGGCGTAGAATTGGAAGAGAAGCTGATCCAGGCACTTGGTCATGTGATAGATCGAGCCCGGATTGGCCGGATAAAGGATTTCCTGGCTGACGGAACGACCGTCTGGTGTCTCGATGCCGACCGGCAGGTAACCTTCCGGAATGGCGGCGCCGACGGTCGAATAACCGTAGACACCCATGGTGCCCAAATGGACGAGATGGGCGTCGAGGTTGAGCTCGACCAGCGCGTTCAGCAGATTGTGCGTGGCGCTGACATTGTTGTTGACCGTGTAATTCTTGTGGCGGTCGCTCTTCATCGAATAGGGGGCGGCGCGCTGCTCGGCGAAGTGCACGATGGCATCGGGACGATGTTCGGCCAGCCATTTCTTCAAAAGCTCATAGTCCTTGGAAAGGTCAATGAGGTTGAAGTGGATGCGGCGGCCGGTCTCGGCGTGCCAAATGCGGGTGCGTTCCTGGATCGAATCCATCGGGGTCAGCGATTGCACGCCAAGTTCCGTGTCGATCCAGCGGCGGGAGAGATTGTCGAGAATATGGACCTCATGACCGGCATCGGAGAGATGCAGCGAGGTTGGCCAACCGATGAAACCGTCGCCGCCCATTACCGCTATTTTCATGAGATCGTTCCTTCTGCATCGTTCGCTATCCGGCACCATCCCGGATAGTCAGAATCTGTGACAATTGTTCAAAGCTTGCTTGATGGCAGAACTTCGGCCAAAGAGAGCCCGATAATTTTTTGGAGAAGCGGCAACGATGAACAGCCCCTTTCTGATTGCCGGGGAACTGGAAGCCGGTAGCCACCGGCTGGTGCAGCGAGTCTATTATGAGGATACGGATTTTTCCGGCCTCGTCTATCACGCGCGCTATCTGCATTTCCTCGAAAGAGGGCGCACGGACTATCTGCGCTGCCTCGGCGTGGAGCAGCGTGAGCTGCTGAATGCCGACGAAGAGGGGCTGGTTTTCGTCGTCCATCGCATGGAGATCGACTTCAAGGGACCGGCGCGGATGGATGATATTCTGACAATCCGCACCGTGACGGAGAAGGCTGGCGGCGCGAAGATGGTGCTTTCCCAGGAAATCCGGCGTGATGAGACGCTGCTGATCGCCGCCAAGGTCATTATTGCCGTGATCAACGCCAAGGGACGGCCGCGGCGGCTGCCGGAGAAACTGGCGGCGCAGATGCTGGTGGCATCAGAGGCTGCGCTTTAATGTCGCATTAGCGATTGCTTGTGGATTCGGGAAGCGTTATGTGGGCCAATGTTGCGGTGCCCAAAAGCCTTCTTGCTTAAACATGAGTTTTATGTGAAGGAATTGCCGCGCGCAAGATTTGTCTGCGTCCGCCGCCGGCACAGCCCGGTCAGTTCTTTCCAGGAGCTAGAATAGCCTTCACTGTTAAATCTTCATGTTTCGACGCTAACATTCTTTTAACCATAATAGTGTCTTACTGATCGCGTCAGAGTTTGTGCGGTGCACGCCTTCCTTTGACCAAATTTGACGGCAAGAAGGCAGTATAGCTTGGAAGGCTTGACCAGGGCGTTCAGCGGCGGCTGCCAAACAATTCTTGTGAGATCACTTTTAGCCGCCCGGTCTAGCGCCGGGCGTTTGGATTCGGGGATTTTGGATCAATGGAACAAGTAGCATTGGCCGCGGCCACCACACCGGACATCACACTCTGGTCACTCTTCATGCAGGCGGGCTTGGTGGTCAAGCTCGTCATGCTCGGTCTGCTCGCGGCGTCCGTATGGACCTGGGCGATCGTCATCGACAAATATCTGAGCTTTGCCCGGGCACGCCGGCAGTTCGATCATTTCGAACAGGTCTTCTGGTCCGGCCAGTCGCTCGAAGAGCTTTACCGCACGCTTTCGGAGCGCACCAATACCGGTCTCAGCGCCATCTTCGTTGCCGCCATGCGCGAATGGAAGAAGTCGTTCGAGCGCGGCGCACGGTCGCCGATCGGCCTGCAGATGCGTATCGACCGCGCCATGGACGTGACGCTGGCGCGTGAATCGGAACATCTGGGCGCCCGCCTCGGATCGCTGGCGACCATCGGTTCGGCTGGTCCGTTCATCGGTCTGTTCGGTACGGTCGTCGGTATCATGACCTCGTTCCAGGCCATCGCCGGTTCGAAGTCGACCAATCTCGCGGTCGTTGCTCCGGGTATTGCTGAAGCGCTGCTCGCAACCGCCATCGGCCTCGTTGCCGCTATTCCGGCGGTTATCGCCTACAACAAGTTCTCGGCCGATGCCGGCAAGCTGTCGGCGCGCATGGAAGGGTTTGCGGATGAATTCTCCGCCATCCTGTCGCGCCAGATCGACGAGAAGCTGCAGCCTCGCCAGGCTGCTCAGTAAAGCACAGACGGAACCGGAGTAACTCATATGGGAATGTCTGTTGGAGGCAATGGTGGCGGCGGAGGCCGCCGGGGCGGTCGTCGCGGCGGAGGCCGGGGCGGCCCGATCTCCGAGATCAACGTGACGCCGCTGGTCGACGTCATGCTCGTGCTGCTGATCATCTTCATGGTGGCCGCGCCGATGATGACATCGGGCGTACCGATCGACCTGCCGCAAACGCAGGCTGGCGCATTGAACGCCCAGACCCAGCCGATCACCCTTTCCATCAAAGCGGATGGCCAGGTCTTTTTGCAGGAAACGCAGATCGATGCGGCCGACATCGCCGCCAAGCTGCAGGCGATTGCCACGACCGGCTACAATGAGCGCATCTTCGTGCGCGGCGACGGAAAAGCGCCTTACGGCGTGATCGCCGATGTGATGTCGCGCATTCAGGAGGCCGGCTACAAGAACATCGGCCTGGTCACGCAGCAGACAACGGATCACTGACGGATCGATATGAAGCGCAGTCTCGTCACATCGGCGGTTTTTCATATCCTGGTGCTGGTCGGCGCCATGCTGACACTGACCGCGCCGGCTCCGCTGGAGACGCCGGAAAGCACGGCGATGGATGTCGACATCGTGACGGCAGAGCAGCTCCAGCAGGGTGAGAAGAAGGCGCCGGTGACGGATCACGTCTCCCGCAAGCAGACGACGAAGCAGGATCAGGTCGCCAACGCTCAGAACGTTGGCGAGAACAACGTCGATATCAAAAACCCGGTCGTGCCGACGCAACGGCCAGAGAGCGACACGGCGGCATTGGCACCGAAGAAGGTGGATACGCCCGTTCCGCAGGACGATCCGCGCCCGAACGATGCCAAAACGATCGAGCAGAAGGACACCGAAGCCGCGCCGAAGGAAGTGGCAGCCGTCCCGCAGCAGAAGCCAGATGTGACGCCCACTCCGACGCCGAAGACCGATCCGACGCCTCCGACGCCGAAGGCCGATGCAATGCCGACACCGCCGCTGGCCCAACAGCCGACGCAGCAGGCTGAAATCCAGTTACCGAACAATGTTCCCGTACCGGATACAAAGCCGCAGCCTACGCCGCCGAAGACCGCCGAGCAGAAGCCGGACGTCAAACCTGCGCCGAAGCCGGATGTGAAGGTGGCCGACGCCAAGCCGACGGACAAGACCGCGACTCAGAGTATCAGCAAGGAAAAGTCCGCTGATGACGGCAAAAAAGACGCAGATAAGAAGCGCGAGTCCGCCAAGGGAGCCAAGTCGACACCGAGCGATTTCAATGAAGATCAAATTTCGGCAATGTTGAACAATACATCGTCGAAGGGCGGCGCTGCACGATCGTCCAAGCAGGCTTCCGCCGGTGCGGAAACTCAGGTCGCCTCGCGCGGCGGGATGAAGTCGCTCGGCGGTGGCAAGCTCAGCCAGAGCCAGAAGGACGGTTTGCGCGATCTGATCGGTAAGAACTGGAATGTTATCCCCGGCATGGAAGGGGCGAGCGATGTCACGATCAAGGTTCATGTTCGTCTCGACAAGTCAGGACAGATTGTAGGCGCACCAGAAGTCTCCGTCAGCGGCGGCCCGGCTACGACGCAGCAAGCGCTAAGGGGCGCGGCCGAGCGTGCGGTGCTGAAAAGCCGCGACGATCTGCAAAAGGAAGTGAACGCCGGAGGATTATTGCCGCCGGACAAATATGACGGCGCGGATGGCTGGAACGAACTGGTGCTCAACTTCGATCCGAGGGACTTGGGGCTGTGATGCTGGGATTGCAGTCTACGACGAATCACTGTCCGCACATTGGCCTCAGCCTGCTTATGGCCTTGGGGATGATGCTGACGGCTCCCGAGTTGACGCATGCGTCGAATGCCACTGCCCTTGCCGCCGTGCAACGGCATGAAAATTTGGCTACGAACAGCCTGCGCGAAGATATCGCGAAGAATTGGAACGTGGTTCCGGGCCTGGAGGGAGCGAAAGACGTCCACGTCCGGCTGCATCTCAAGCTCAGCCGAAGTGGAGAGATTGTCGGTGAGCCGAAGGTTACCGTGACCGGCGGCCCCAAGGCGACGCAACAAGCCATAGCGGCAAGCGCGATGCGAGCCGTGCTCCGGGCCGCCCCGTTCAAGAACTTGCCAATAGATCAATACGACCACTGGAAAGAAGTCACCATCAACTTCGACCCGGCTATTTGACGAATTAATGCTGAAAGGCTTGGCACATATGATCAGAAACTCCCTCGTTCGTCTCCTGCTGGTGCTGGCAGGCCTGACGGCAGCCTTCGCCACTCCGGCCTATGCCGTGGTCGAGCTCAACATCAACAAGGGCAATGTCCAGCCCATGCCGATCGCCATTACCGATCTGCTGTCGAATGATGGTCTCGGGGCGCAGATCTCGGGCGTCATTGCCGCCGACCTGCAGCGGTCCGGCCTGTTCGCGCCGGTCAACAAGCAGGCCTTCATCGAGAAGATCAGCAATCCCGACTCGACTCCGCGCTTTCCGGACTGGACGGCGATCAACGCTCAGGCATTGGTGACTGGCCGCGTGACGCAGGATGGCGGCCGGCTTCGCGCCGAATTTCGCCTGTGGGACACTTTTGGTAACAGCCAGATGATCGGCCAGCAGTTCTATGCCCAGCCGGACAACTGGCGCCGTGTCGCCCATATCATCGCCGACGCGATCTATGAGAAGATCACTGGCGAGAAGGGCTATTTCGATACTCGCGTCGTCTTCGTTGCCGAAAGCGGCCCAAAGACGGCTCGCAAGACGCAACTCGGCATCATGGATCAGGACGGCGCCAATGTCCGCATGCTGACCGATGGCAGCGACCTCGTGCTGACCCCGCGCTTCTCGCCGAGCCGGCAGGAAGTGACCTACATGTCCTTCGCCAACCAGCAGCCGCGCGTCTATCTGCTACAGCTGCAGACGGGCCAGCGCGAAATCGTCGGCAATTTCCCCGGCATGACCTTCTCGCCGCGCTTCTCGCCGGATGGCCAGCGGGTGATCATGAGCCTGCAGCAGGAAGGCAATGCCAACATCTATACGATGGACCTGCGCTCGCGCACGACAACGCGCCTGACGTCGACGACGGCCATCGACACCTCACCGTCCTATTCGCCCGACGGCACTCAGGTAGCCTTCGAAAGCGACCGTGGCGGTAAGCAGCAGATCTATGTCATGAACGCCGACGGCTCCAACCAGCGCCGCATCTCGTTCGGTGACGGTTCCTATTCGACGCCGGTCTGGTCGCCGCGCGGCGATCTCATCGCCTTCACCAAGCAGTCGGGCGGGAGCTTCTCGATCGGCGTGATGAAGACGGACGGTTCGGGCGAGCGCCTGCTGACCACCGGCTTCCACAATGAAGGCCCCACCTGGGCGCCGAACGGCCGCGTCATCATGTTCTTCCGCGAGCCAGCCGGCTCCAGTGGTCCGCAGCTCTATTCGATCGACCTGACCGGTTACAACGAGCAGAAGATCCCGACTCCGGGCTTCGCTTCCGACCCGGCCTGGTCGCCGCTTCTCGAGTAGGAAGGCGCGCGCCACGTTATCGCCGCAAAGTCCTGTGACTGGACCAGTTAAGGACAATTTTAAGACAGCATTAACCATACTTGTTGAAATCGGATTAACCGCATCCGGTTACAGTCTGGCAACCCTGATAGAGATGTTTAAGGAGAGACCGGCCATGAGCCGCATCGCAACCCCGGCCCTTGGCCACATGCAGACCCTCGCACGCAACCCGATCATGATCGCGCTTTTCGTCGGCCTTTCGCTGGCCGGCTGCGCCTCCAAGAAGGGCCTGCCGAACGATGCCAACGGCCTCGGCCTGAATGGCGCCGGCAGTGCCACTCCGGGCTCGCCGCAGGACTTCACGGTCAACGTCGGCGATCGCATCTTCTTCGACACTGACAGCACATCGATCCGTTCTGACGCTTCCCAGACGCTCGACCGTCAGGCTCAGTGGCTTGCCCGCTATCCGAATTACGCAATCACCGTTGAAGGCCATGCCGACGAACGTGGCACGCGCGAATACAACCTGGCTCTCGGCGCACGCCGCGCTGCCGCTACCAAGGACTATCTCGCTTCGCGCGGCGTTCCGGCTCAGCGCATGAAGACGATCTCCTACGGCAAGGAACGCCCGGTCGCGACCTGCGACGACATTTCCTGCTGGTCGCAGAACCGTCGCGCTGTCACCGTGCTCAACGGCGCTGGTTCCTGATAGCCAAAATTCTACTCAAAACGTGCAAAGGCGGCCCCCGTGGTCGCCTTTAGTTTTTTGACCACACTTTGGCCGAACTCCGTTGCTTTTTGAGAGTAATTGTAAAAATCTCCTGTGTTGTGCCCAAGGCGCGAAGAATCAATGGAACAGGATAGATCCATATGAGAAAACTTGTCGTGGCGAGCGTGCTTTGCCTCGCCGCTGTCGTCGGTAGTGAGCGTGACGCCTCTGCTCTTTCGCTTTTCGGACTGCACCTAGGCGGTCGTGGCGCTTCGGAACAGGCTGCCCCGAGCGATGCCGCTCGTCGGGCTCAGGTCGAACAAGCCCCTGTCGTCAACGTCCAGAGCAGCAATGCGGAAGTCCGCCTGCAGCAACTCGAGGACCAGATGCGCCAGTTGAACGGCCGCGTCGAGGAAATGAGCTACCAGCTGCTGCAGATGCAGGAGCAGATGCGCAAGACGCAGGAAGACAATGAGTTCCGCTTCCAGCAGCTTGAAAAGCGCGGCGGTGGCGGCGGCAACAGCAGCGGCAGTTCGGGTAATCCTCCCGCTGGCGGCGCGGCGACCGGCGGCTCGATGAAGAAAAGCGAAGCCGATATTCCGTCTCAGGCACCGGCCAGCGGTCAGCAGGATGATATCGCCGGTGTCATCGGCGATTCAGGTAGCGATATGCCGGCCACGGCTCAACAGGGCGGTGGCTCCGGCAAGCCGCCGACCCAGCTCGGCTCGATCCAGATGGATCAGAACGGCAAGCAGATCGGTGCGACGGCAGCGCGCGCGAATAATGGTTCCGGCGCACCGCCGAGCGCGGGTTCCGGCACGCAGACGGCCTCGCTCGGCAGCGAGAATGATGAATACAAGTCGGCCTATGGCCATGTCCTGTCCGGCGACTATAGCGTCGCCGAACAGGAGTTCCGCCAGTATATCGACAGCTATCCGAGCAGCAGCCGCGCGGCGGACGCCAATTTTTGGCTCGGCGAAGCGCTCTATTCGCAGGGCAAGTACAATGATGCGGCCAAGACCTTCCTGAACGCGCATCAGAAATACAGCACCTCCGAGAAGGCGCCGGAGATGCTCCTGAAGCTCGGCATGTCGCTTGCTGCCCTCGACAACAAGGACACGGCCTGCGCGACGTTGCGCGAAGTAACCAAGCGTTATCCGAAGGCTTCGAAGCCCGTTACCAACAAGGTGGCTAGCGAAGAAAAGCGTCTTGCCTGCTGATTATCATGTCCGCTGACGCTGCGAATGGTGCTGCCACAGTGCAAATGCCCGAAGCCGCAGCGGCCGATTTCGTTTATTCTCTTTTCAAGCCCGCGCATATTCTGGTCGCCATTTCCGGCGGCAGCGATTCTACCGGCCTGCTGGTCGCTCTTGCTGAGCATCTGAAATCCCTTCCGAATTCCGACGTCACTCTCTCCGCCGCAACGATTGATCATGGGCTGCGCGCCGAATCCGCCGGGGAGGCGCGCGAAGTCGCCGCTTTCTGCGCATCGCTTGGAATTGCGCATGTCATTCGCCGATGGGAAGGCGAGAAGCCGACAAACGGCATCATGGCCGCCGCTCGCGAAGCGCGCTACGGGCTGCTTGCCGATATCGCCGCCGAAATCTCGGCCAATGTCATCGTCACCGCCCATACTATCGACGATCAGCGCGAGACGCTGGCCATGCGTACGGCACGCCTGAGCGAAGACGAGGCGGGGGCGGATACGGGCATTGCCGAGGCGATGCTGTTCGACCGGCGTATCTGGATTGTCAGGCCGTTTCTTACTTGCCGTCGCGCGGATATTCGCGCTTATCTCGGGGCGCGCGGCATGTCCTGGCTGGACGACCCAAGCAACGAGGATGTCCGCTACGAGCGTGTCCGCACGCGCAAACATCTGTCGCAGGAACCGGCGCTGTTCCCTCGGCCGGAGGCAGGTGCTGCCCGCGCAGCGCTTTCGGACGCCGCCGCGGCGTGGCTGAGGGACTATGTTACGGTTCATGCGGGCGCCCTCTGCACCATCAGCTGCAAGGCGCTCGCGGCCGATGAAGCCGTCATCGCCTATGCACTCTCCTATCTCGCCGCCGTCTTCGGTGGCGAACCCTATGGGCCTGGCCGCGAACGGATGCGCCGCATCCTGGATTTCATCGGCGAGAGCAGGCCAGGTCGGCGCACGGCCGGGGGTGTCGTCTTCGACCTGCGCCGCGACGGGCTTTACCTCATGCGCGAGAGCCGCGATATCAGGCCGCTGGTGCTGGCCGCCGGAGCCGTTGGTGTCTGGGACGGCCGCTTCCGGATCGTCAATTGCGGAGCCTCCGCCATTCGCGTCGAAGCCGCGGGCCCAACGGGAACAATGGAATTTCCGGACGAATTGCCGAAAGGTGCCGTGCAGCGCGCACGCGCCGCGCTGCCGAAAGTCATTGTGGGTGACGAGGGCACTACTGTGTCGGTCACGATTACGCCTTATCTGGCGCCCTTCGACCGCTTTTTGACACGATTCAATTTCACATTCGCCAACCGGTTGGCGACTTGCCTCGGCCGCGAACCCTATATGCCGCCGCCGCTTTGAGACTTATTGACGGAATAAAGCATGTGTCGGTGCGGTTTGCCTTGGCAAGGGCTTGGCGCAACCCTATGTTAGGGATCAAGTAATGCCGCCGTTCAACGGTGGAAGTTTCAGTGCTGGGGAGTTCGATGAACCCTAATTTTCGTAATTTCGCTCTATGGGCAATCATAGCTCTGCTATTGATTGCCTTGTTCAGTATGTTCCAGAACGCGCCGGCACAAACAGGCTCCAGGGAAATTCCATATTCGCAATTCCTCCGGGAAGTTGATTCCGGCCGTGTCCGCGACGTTACCGTCACGGGCAACCGCGTGGTCGGCAGTTATGTCGAGAACGGAACACCCTTCCAGACCTATGCCCCGGTCGTGGATGACAGCCTGCTTGATCGCCTGCAAAGCAAGAACGTCAATATTGTCGGCCGTCCGGAATCGGATGGCTCCTCGAGCTTCCTGAGCTATCTCGGCACGCTGCTGCCGATGCTTCTGATCCTCGGTGTCTGGCTGTTCTTCATGCGGCAGATGCAGGGTGGCTCGCGCGGTGCGATGGGCTTCGGCAAATCCAAGGCCAAGCTTCTGACCGAAGCGCATGGCCGCGTTACCTTCGACGACGTCGCCGGTGTCGACGAGGCCAAGCAGGACCTGGAAGAAATCGTCGAATTCCTGCGCGATCCGCAGAAGTTCCAGCGTCTTGGTGGCCGTATTCCGCGCGGCGTCCTTCTGGTCGGCCCTCCCGGCACCGGTAAGACGCTGCTGGCGCGCGCCATTGCCGGCGAGGCCAACGTGCCGTTCTTCACCATTTCCGGTTCCGACTTCGTGGAAATGTTCGTCGGCGTCGGTGCAAGCCGCGTCCGCGACATGTTCGAGCAGGCGAAGAAGAATGCGCCCTGCATCATCTTCATCGACGAAATCGACGCCGTCGGCCGCCATCGTGGTGCTGGCCTCGGCGGTGGTAACGACGAACGTGAGCAGACGCTGAACCAGTTGCTGGTCGAGATGGACGGTTTCGAAGCCAATGAGGGTATCATCCTCATTGCCGCCACCAACCGTCCCGACGTCCTCGACCCGGCGCTGTTGCGTCCGGGCCGCTTCGACCGTCAGGTCGTTGTGCCGAACCCGGATATCGTCGGCCGCGAGCGCATCCTCAAGGTGCATGCCCGCAATGTTCCGCTGGCTCCGAACGTCGATCTGAAGACGCTTGCCCGTGGCACGCCCGGCTTCTCCGGTGCCGACCTGATGAACCTCGTCAACGAAGCTGCCCTGATGGCCGCCCGTCGCAACAAGCGCCTGGTGACCATGCAGGAATTCGAAGACGCCAAGGACAAGATCATGATGGGCGCCGAGCGCCGCTCTTCGGCGATGACCGAAGCGGAAAAGAAGCTCACCGCCTATCACGAAGCCGGTCACGCGATCACGGCGCTGTATGTCGCCCTTGCCGATCCGCTGCACAAGGCGACCATCATCCCGCGCGGTCGTGCGCTCGGCATGGTCATGCAGCTCCCCGAGGGCGACCGCTACTCGATGAGCTACAAGTGGATGGTGTCGCGCCTCTGCATCATGATGGGTGGTCGCGTTGCGGAAGAGCTGACCTTCGGCAAGGAGAACATCACCTCCGGCGCATCCTCGGATATCGAGCAGGCCACGAAGCTTGCTCGTGCCATGGTGACGCAATGGGGTTTCTCCGACGAGCTCGGCCTGGTTGCCTATGGCGAAAACCAGCAGGAAGTCTTCCTCGGACACTCCGTCTCGCAGTCGAAGAACGTTTCGGAAGCGACCGCGCAGAAGATCGACAATGAAGTCCGCCGTCTGATCGACCAGGCTTATCGTCAGGCCAAGGATATTCTCACTGAACAGCATGACGGGTTCGTGGCGATCGCCGAAGGCCTGCTCGAATACGAAACGCTGAGCGGCGAAGAGATCAAGGCACTTATTCGCGGCGAAAAGCCGGCCCGCGATCTTGGCGACGACACGCCGCCAAGCCGTGGTTCGGCCGTACCGAAGACCGGCGCCAAGAAGGACGGTTCGCTCGGCAACAAGGGCGATGAGCCCGAGGGTGATCTGGAGCCGCAGCCGCACTAAGCGCTTAAGGCCAATCCAGCCTAAATGAAGAGGCCAGCTCCCTTGCAACGGGAACTGGCCTTTTTTAGTGCTTTTTAACGGTAACGCGGTGTAATAGGCATTCTCGGTAATTTAAGTGCCGAGTTTTGCAATCTGTGGCATGAGCCTCAAGCATCGATGTTCGCGCCGCCCATGGAATTCACGGGAGCTGGACGGGATGCCGCTGTCCCACAGTGGGACGCCGCAATCACGGGAGTGCATATGAAACGTCGCTATTTCGGAACGGACGGAATCCGCGGACAATCCAACATTTATCCGATGACGCCGGATCTTGCCATGCGCGTGGGTATCGCTGCTGGCACGATCTTCCATCGGGGCAGCCACCGCCATCGCGTGGTCATCGGCAAGGATACGCGCCTTTCCGGCTATATGCTGGAAAACGCGATGGTGGCAGGCTTTACCGCCGCCGGTGTCGATGCCTTCGTTCTCGGCCCGATCCCGACGCCCGCCGTTGCCATGCTGACGCGGTCGCTGCGCGCCGATATCGGCGTGATGATCTCCGCCTCGCATAATCCTTATGAAGACAACGGCATCAAGCTTTTCGGCCCCGATGGCTACAAGTTGTCCGACGATCTCGAAATGCAGATCGAGGATCTGCTCGAAAAGGACATGACGGCGCATCTTGCCAAGTCGGAGAATATCGGTCGCGCCAAGCGTGTCGACGGCGTGCATGACCGTTATATCGAGCATGCCAAGCGCACGCTGCCGCGCGACGTGACGTTGCAGGGGCTGCGCATTGCCATCGATTGCGCCAATGGTGCCGCCTACAAGGTCGCACCGGCCGTGCTGTGGGAACTCGGCGCGGAGGTGGTCACTATCGGCAACGAGCCGAACGGCACCAACATCAATCTCAATTGCGGTTCCACCAGCCCGGTCGCACTGCAGAAGAAGGTGGACGAAGTGCGGGCCGATATCGGTATCGCGCTTGATGGGGACGCCGATCGCGTCATCATCGTCGACGAGACCGGCACCATCATCGATGGCGACCAGCTGATGGCCGTCATCGCCGAGAGCTGGGCGGAAAACCAGTCGCTACGCGGCAATGGCATCGTTGCCACCGTCATGTCCAATCTCGGCCTTGAGCGCTTCCTCGAAGACCGCGGCATGGCACTTGCCCGCACCGCGGTCGGCGACCGCCATGTCGTCGAGCACATGCGCCAGCACAACTACAATGTCGGCGGCGAGCAGTCCGGCCATATTGTGCTCTCGGACTACGGCACGACCGGCGACGGCCTCGTGGCGGCGTTGCAGATCCTCGCCGTGGTCAAGCGCACCGGCAAGCCGGTCAGCGAAGTTTGCCGGCGTTTCGAGCCGGTACCGCAGCTGCTGCGCAACGTCCGCATTTCCGGCGGCAAGCCGCTGGAGGACAATCAGGTGCGCAAGGCAATCGCCGATGCGGAGAGCGAGCTTGCCCGCAATGGTCGCCTGGTCATCCGCCCCTCGGGCACCGAGCCGCTGATCCGCGTCATGGCGGAAGGCGACGATCGCAGCCAGATCGAGCGCATCGTCGGTGGCCTGATCGACGTGATTTCGAGCGTTCGCAACGCTGCCTGATCCGGGCGATCGGTTATTGATATCCAAATACTGGACCTGTGGCCGCCCTGTCGAGGGCGGCCTTGTCGTTTTAAGGCTGCGCTGCAAGGCATCAGCGATGCTCAGAGATGGCAAGCCTGATTCTATATATGAAGTTTACCTTTGTAGTTTAACTTTCTATATGCTAGATCATGCGTATGAACGACCAATCGGACCGACCGCAGCCCGTTGTTGCCGCCACGATCGCGCAGGACCTGCGCAGCATCGTGAGCAAGCTCAAGCGCCGACTGCGGGATCAGGCTGATGTGGGAGACCTGACGCCGACGCAGGCATCGGCGCTTCTCCGTCTTGAGAAAGACGGCCCGATGACGACGTCTAGCCTGGCCAGAGCCGAGGGTATGCGACCGCAATCGATGGGAGCCATCATCGCGGCCCTGGACGCGGCTGGGCATGTGAGGGGAGCAGCCGATCCAGAGGATGGGCGGCAAACGATCCTGTCGATCACCGAAGCCTGCCGCAGATGGATCGAGGAAGGCCGCGCGGCGCGGCAGGACTGGCTTTCCCGCACGATCGAAGCACGGCTCTCCAGTGAGGAGCAGGAGCATCTGCTGTCTGCGGTCAAACTGCTCCAGCGTCTGGCCGACGACTGACGCGCTTCGCCCGCCTTCGTAAATTTCGTTCCCGAGATCGGCCAGCCGCCGGGGATATCGTCAACCCGCTTGCATCGAGGACTGCCTGATATGCAATGGCTCCATCTTTTATCGTACTTCTTCGGTGGCTTGTTTCTCATGAACGCCGTGCCGCATGCGGTCAGCGGGGTCATGGGTCGGCCGTTCCAGACTCCCTTCGCTAAGCCGCCGGGACAAGGCTTGTCCTCGTCGACCGTCAACGTGCTTTGGGGCTTCGCCAATCTGGTCGTTGCCTATCTTCTGCTCTGCGGCGTCGGTGATTTCTCGCTGCGCAACTTGCCCGACGCCCTGGCGGTGGGCTTGGGCGCTGTCCTTATCGCTCTATTTTCGGCACATCACTTCGGTCGCTTTCACGGTGGCAACACCCTCGAACGCTGATGGCAAGCGAATGGTTTCACAGTTGAAACGCAGTCAGACCGATATCACCGGAACATTTCGCCGGGATAGGCACCCCATAGCAAGTCCTGTCTGATATAGCCGCGCACGGAATGTTCCCGTACGGAGACGCTGCACCATACGCCGGTGCAGGAATGCAACGAAAGCAGCACCCGGAGTTGCAGCTCAGCTACGAGGCCAGCTGTCTTTTCCGGGCTGCCATGCAGCATGGCATTCGTCTTCAGCCAGGGCGCGACCACCGCGGTCCGCTGTCCCGAAAGCAGTGCGCCGTGCATCCATCCAGTGGTGCCGGTGTCGTCGCGTACCTGCCGCCAGCGGCCGTATTCGTCGATGATCTCCAGCGGCAGGCCAGGTTTCATGTAGATCCATTTGGTGGCGTAGATCGTCGATGGTCCGACGCGCATGCGCGCCTTGTGTGCTTTCAGCGAGACATAGCGCGGGATCGGCAGCCCGGTCTCCCGCCCCTTGTTCCAGGCTGTTGCCGCAACCGGCTGGGCCGGCATCGGTGTGGCGAGGGCGGCCGAGGTCAGGAAACCCAACGTCAGGCAGAGGCCGACACATAGTTTGTGAAAGTAAGTCAACGACTTTCTCCATGTTGTAGGCCCCATATGGGCATCATGGTAGCGGCTCGATTCTTGCCAATTGGTTTAAAAGCCGACGATGGCGTGGGCTCCGGGCCATCTCGACCTGGGACACGAGAAGCTGGCCGACCAAGTTATCTTGCTGTTACAGCATTATAATCATTAATTACTAATGTATAAAATAAAGTATATCATGCAACCAAACAGAGTAAATATTTGTAGTTAATCGGGTTTTAACTCTTATCAACCATTATCCATGTCATGTCTTTTCGATTGGCAAGCGTTCGTCGTGCCAATGGCAATAACTTTGGAGCCAAATCCATGATGAAATCCTTGATTGGGGCCGTTGCTGCTCTGCTGGTTGGCACATCTGCCTTTTCTGCCGATCTCTATACGCCTGAACCGGCGCAGCAGACGCCGGAAGTGGCCGTCAGCCAATCCAGCGGCTGGTATCTGCGCGGTGATGTCGGCTACGCCTTCACCAAGCTGCGCGGCTCCAACTACTTCCAGGGTTCCAACTCCAGCCTGGTGGATTTCGACAGCGCCAAGCTCAACGGCAATATGACGCTCGGCGGCGGTGTCGGCTATCAGATCAACAACTACCTGCGCACGGACGTGACGCTGGATTATCTCTTCAAATCCAATTTCAAGGGCTCGACGACCGGCGATTGCGGTGGCTGCGGCCCCGGCTTCACGGCCGTGCCGGCGACCTCGCGTGATCGCGCGTCGCTGACGGCCTACAGCTTGCTCGCCAATGCCTATGTCGATCTTGGCACATACAGCATCTTCACGCCTTATGTAGGCGGCGGCCTCGGCGGCACCTACGTCAAGTGGAGCGACCTGAAGAATACCTCCTGCTCCGACGCCAATCCGGACTCCTGCGACGGCACCGTCACGCATAAGGGCCGCGGCAGCTGGCGCTTTACTTACGCGCTGATGGCTGGCACCTCCATCGACCTCTCGTGCAACCTCAAGGCCGATGTCGGCTATCGCTATCGCCATATCGAGGGCGGCAACATGTTCGGTTATGCGGAAAACGGCGGTCCCGGCTACGACAAGGGCATCAACCTGCACGAAGCCCGCATCGGCGCCCGCTACACCTTTGGCGGTTGCCAGACCGCCAGCTACATGCCGCCGGCCGATATCCCGGTCCAGCCGCAGCCGGTTTACAAGTAAGCGCCTTTCGCTCCAAGCCATTGAAAAGCCGTCCGGTTGCTCCGGGCGGCTTTTGCTTTTTACCGCCACCGTTAAGCAATTCCGCCGCGTCTTAAACCTTCATTAACCATGAATTCCCTATGGTTAACGAAATAACAATGGCAGCGGCTCGGTCCCGGCCGTTCCTACTGGAGAGCCAGACTGTGGGAACGATAGAGCCGGCCGGGCTCGGAATGCGGGCGCCTGCCCGAGGATGGAAGGCGAGGGGTAATGATCCGTTTCGACGCTTTGGCGCTGGCTGCGATGATGGCGAGCGCATGTGCGGGCACTGCCTTTGCGAGTGATCTGCCGCCGGAAATCAAGATGCCGGAAGTCAGCGTCAAGGATGCTCAGGGCTGGTATGTGCGTGGCGATTTCGGCTACGCCGTCAACGCCAGTCACGGCGATACGAGTTTCCGCAGCTATGATGCCGCTAGCGGCGACTATAGCTCCGGCCGATTCGATTCGGATCGCTTCAGCGGCGATTTCTCCGGCGGACTGGGTGTTGGCTACCAATTCAACGATCTGTTCCGCGCCGATCTCACCGGCGATTACTTCAGCGGCGATTACGAAGGTCGGGTCTCGAGCGCATTGTCCTGCGCGGGCGGGGCGGGCGGTACGGGTTGCTCCACCAAGGCTCGCTCTTCCTTCAAGGCAGGTAGCCTGATGGTGAACGGCTATGTCGATCTCGGTACGCTTGCCGGCTTCACGCCTTATGTCGGCGCCGGGCTTGGTGCGACCAGGATTTCCTGGAGCAGCGTCAATACGGTCGGCTCCTGTGTCGACGGCACCTCCAGTTGTGGTGGCAGCAGTTCGGTCAGCACCCGTTATCCCGGCGACAGCGACTGGCGCTTCACCTATGCCTTGATGGCCGGTGTTGCCTATGAGGTCGCGCCGAATGTGAAGCTGGATCTTGGCTATCGTTTCTCGCATGTCGCCGGCGGCGACATGTTCGGCTATTCCGCAGCCGATTCGGCGGCCGGCGCCGGCGGCACGATGGGCCGCGATGGCGCCCTGTCGCGTCACGAGATCCGCGTCGGTTTGCGAATCACCACTTGGTAAGTAAGCTCGCCTCTTACGGCGTCGTGAGGATGTAGGCGATACGGCGGAAGAAATCCAAAGTGCGGAAGAGATGTGCCGGGATGCGCCGCCAGGCGGTAGATTTTGCGGCGTGATAGTCGCGGCGCCAGCCGATCATCGTGGTTCTCTGTAGCGGGCTGAAGCCGGCGATATTGGCGCGCGTGCTGCAGATGGACGTCCGCATGTCCCAGCCGCGCTCGATGGCGACATCCCAGGGCAGGGACATGACGGCGAGCGACTTGACGATCTTTTCCGCGCCAGTGCGTGTCACGAGATAGCAGGCCGTCGAGCCCTGCGGACCGAAGAGGCAGCGGCCGATCACGTCACCCTTGCGGCTGCGGGCCGTGGCACGGAAGCCGCCCCAGCGATGATTGACGAGCTTGATGACCTCGGCGTTCGGTACTGCCTCTTGCGCCGCGACAGCGCGGGCGAGGAAATTGCCATCCAGCGCTATGTCGTCCTCGATGATGATGGCCGATTGGCTGCCGCCTGCCAGAAACTGTCGCAGCGCCAGAAGGTGACTGCGATAACAGCCATACTCGCCGGCCAGGATGACCCTGCCATGCCGGCGCTGGAATCGCCTGTGATCGACATCGACCCATTGCTCCCGCGGCAACAGGGCACCGTCAACGCCGTTGACCCGTTCGATCTTGATGCCGAGTTCGTCGCTCTGCCGCTGAATTTCCGCCAATCTGTCCGTCGCTCGATCAATGTTGATGAGATAGACGGGCAGGGACTGCGCGGACATGCGAGGGCTTTCGGACAACGCTGCTTGATGTATTAAAGACATTTGTTCTTCATCGGTCGGCGCAAATCCATGTCCATGCAACGCCATATCATATGGTGTCGTGTCCGCAAAGAAGCGAGCTTTTGTGTGGCTAATCCAGCGTCTTTGTCAGTCCGTTCCTGCACGAATTTGTGAAGCCCTGTCCACACGCACTTTTTGCCTATTGCGCTCAAGCTTGGCTTCCAATATATCCGGCGGCGGGACACTCCTCCCCAACGAGGAGCTTTCTATCTGAGAGGATAGCATCATGACTAAGCTCGCCAAGCCGGACATCCGTCCGAACAATACTCATTTCTCTTCTGGCCCCTGCTCGAAGCGCCCCGGTTGGTCGCTCGATGCTCTTTCCGACGCGCCTCTTGGCCGTTCGCACCGCGCGAAAGTCGGCAAGGCCAAGCTGAAGCAGGCCATCGATCTTACCCGCGAAATTCTCGAAGTGCCGGCGGATTACCGCATTGGCATCGTTCCGGCTTCGGACACCGGCGCAGTCGAAATGGCGCTTTGGTCGCTGCTCGGCGAACGTGGCGTCGATATGGTCGCCTGGGAAAGCTTCGGCGCCGGCTGGGTTACCGACGTCGTCAAGCAGCTGAAGCTTAAGGACGTCCGCAAGCTCGAAGCCGGCTACGGCGAGCTGCCCGATCTTTCCACGATCGATTTCGACCGCGACGTGGTCTTCACCTGGAACGGCACCACTTCCGGCGTCCGCGTTCCGAACGGCGATTTCATTCCGGCCGACCGCAAGGGCCTGACGATCTGCGACGCCACATCGGCTGCCTTCGCGCAGAACCTTGATTTTGCCAAGCTCGATGTCGTCACCTTCTCCTGGCAGAAGGTTCTCGGCGGCGAGGGCGCGCATGGCGTCATTATCCTGTCGCCGCGTGCCGTCGAACGTCTGACCACCTATCAGCCGGCCTGGCCGCTGCCGAAGATCTTCCGCATGACCAGCGGCGGTAAGCTTATCGAAGGCATCTTCACCGGCGAGACCATCAACACGCCGTCGATGCTCTGCGTTGAGGACTATATCGACGCGCTGCTCTGGGCCAAGGGTCTCGGCGGTCTCAAGGCTCTAGTCGGCCGCGCCGACGCCAACGCCAAGGTCATCCATGACTTCGTGGCCGCCAACGACTGGATTGCCAATCTCTCCACTAAGGTCGAGACGCAGTCCAACACCTCCGTCTGCCTGAAGATCGTCGACAAGGATGTCGTCGCTCTCGACAATGACGGTCAGGCGAACTTCGCCAAGGGTCTGGTCGCTCTTCTCGAAAAGGAAGGCGTCGCCTATGACGTCGGTCATTATCGCGACGCGCCGTCGGGCCTGCGCATCTGGGCAGGGGCGACCATCGAAGCCGCCGACATGCAGAAGCTGATGCCCTGGCTTTCCTGGGCCTTCGAAACGCAGAAGGCAACGCTCTCCCAGGCTGCCGCCTGAGTTTCAAGCGTTCCCGGCTCCGCCAAAAGGGCGGAGCCCAGCATTCCGAATTCATTCGCATAGACTCTTTTTCAGGAGGCCTCCCATGGCACCTCGCGTTCTCGTATCCGACGAACTGTCGGAAACCGCCGTCCAGATCTTCCGTGATCGCGGCGTCGAAGTCGATTTCCAGCCGCAGCTTGGCAAGGACAAGGAGAAGTTGCTCGAAATCATCGGCAACTATGATGGTCTCGCCATCCGTTCCGCCACCAAGGTGACCGAGAAGATCATCGAAGCGGCGAAGAACCTCAAGGTGGTCGGCCGCGCCGGCATCGGTGTCGACAATGTCGATATCCCGGCCGCTTCGCGCCGCGGTATCATCGTCATGAACACGCCGTTCGGCAATTCGATCACCACGGCCGAGCATGCTATCGCGCTGATGTTCGCCGTTGCCCGCCAGCTTCCGGCCGCCGACGTCTCCACGCAGGCCGGCAAGTGGGAAAAGTCGAAGTTCATGGGTGTCGAAATCACCGGCAAGACGCTCGGCATTATCGGCGCCGGCAATATCGGGTCCATTGTGATCGCCCGTGCCCTCGGCCTGAAGATGCATGTCCTGGCCTACGACCCTTTCTTGTCGAAGGAGCGCGCCGAGGAAATGGGCGTCACCAAGGTCGAGCTCGATGAGCTCTTCGCCGGCGCAGACTTCATCACCCTGCATGTGCCGCTGACCGACAAGACCCGCAACATCATCGATGCGACCGCGCTTGCCAAGACCAAGCCGGGCGTGCGTATCATCAACTGCGCCCGTGGCGGCCTGGTGGATGAGGCGGCTCTTGCAGCCGCCATCAAGTCCGGCCATGTCGCCGGCGCCGCCTTCGACGTCTTCGAGGTCGAGCCCGCCAAGGAAAGCCCGCTGTTCGGCCTGCCGAACGTCGTCTGCACGCCGCATCTCGGTGCATCGACCACGGAAGCGCAGGAAAATGTCGCGCTGCAGGTGGCCGAGCAGATGTCGGACTATCTCGTCAAGGGCGCGGTCTCCAACGCCATCAACATGCCCTCGATCACCGCCGAGGAAGCGCCGCTTCTGAAGCCGTTCATCAAGCTCGCAGATGTTCTCGGTGCCTTCGTCGGCCAGGTGACGGACGATCCGATCAAGGAAATCGAGATCCTCTATGACGGCGTCACCGCCGGCATGAACACCAAGGCTCTGACGAGCGCGCTGCTCGCCGGTCTGATCCGCAACCAGGTGGCCGACGTCAACATGGTTTCGGCGCCGATCATGATCAAGGAAAAGGGCATCGTCCTTGCTGAGGTCAAGCGCGACAAGACCGGCGTCTATGACGGCTACATCAAGCTGACGGTCACCACCGACAGCATGAGCCGCTCGGTCGCCGGCACCGTCTTCTCCGACGGCAAGCCGCGCTTCATCCAGATCAAGGGCATCAATCTCGATGCCGATGTCGGCAATCACATGGTTTACCTCGCCAATACCGACGTTCCCGGCATGATCGGCTTCATCGGCACGACGCTCGGCTCTGCCGGCGTCAACATCGCCAACTTCCAGCTCGGCCGCGACAAGCAGGGTGGCGACGCCATTGCGCTGCTCTATGTCGACGGCCCGATCAACGACGAGGTTCTGGGCAAGCTGACCGCGCATCAGGCGATCCGTCAGGCCAAGCCGCTGGTGTTCAACGTCGACTAAATCGCTCCTCCCAAGAGCTATCTGAAAAACCCGGCGCAACGTCAGTTGCACCGGGTTTTTCTTTGCCTTCTATGGCTGTGGATAAGTCCACGAATCAGGCTATCGGGGGCCTGCAAACACGCCTATCTCTTTGTCATGGGGGCGTTGCAAAAGAGCATTTTCGGGGACAGGCTCGGCAAGCCGATCGAATGGCTTGCGAAACCGGCATCCGTTGCCATCGTGCTGTTTGCGCGGGCCGTTACCGCTGTCAGGGCGATCTGGCCGGAGAGCGGTGTTCCGACCGACCGATGCATCTATTTCGCCAATCATTCCAGCCACGGCGATTTCATCCTGATCTGGACCGTGCTTCCGCCGCGGTTGCGTCAGCGCACGCGGCCGGTCGCCGGCGCCGACTACTGGCTGAAGTCGAAATTGAACAGTTTCATCGGCCGCGACGTCTTCAATGCCGTTTTGATCGAGCGTGATCGCGAAGCGCGAACGGAAGATCCGGTCGAGCAGATGGCGGCGGCAATCGACGCCGGTTCCTCGCTGATCCTGTTTCCCGAGGGCACGCGAAACCTGACGGATGCGCCGTTGCAGCCGTTCAAGAGCGGGCTTTATCATCTGGCGACGGCTCGCCCCGATATCGATCTCATTCCCGTCTGGATCAACAATCTCAATCGCGTCATGCCCAAGGGTGAGTTCGTGCCCATTCCGCTCATCTGCACCGTGACCTTCGGCGAGGCGCTGCATATCGGCGCGAACGAAGAGAAGGCGGACTTTCTGGCGCGGGCGCAGGCGTCGCTATTGGCTTTGTCTCCCAAGCAAGCAGGGCATGGCGAATGAACGCGGCAAGCTCCGATCTGATCCACCTCGTTCTCGGCATTTTCGGCGTGCTGATCGTCGCGTCCGTCATCGGTTATGTGTTGCAGCAGCGGCTGTCGCCGAATGGATCGAATGCGGCGATCGAGAACCTGAATGCCCGCATCAAGGCCTGGTGGGTGATGGTCATCCTGATCGGTCTTGCCTTTCTGGCGGGCCGCGCCGGCGTTATCCTGCTCTTTGCCTTCTGTTCCTTTGCGGCACTGCGCGAATTCATCACGCTGATCAGCACCCGGCGCGCCGATCATTGGGCGCTTGCCGCCGCGTTCTTTATCGCCCTGCCTGTGCAATATTATCTGCTCTGGGCCGAAGAGTACGGCATCTACGCGATCTTCATCCCGGTCTATGCCTTCCTGCTCATGCCGATCATCGCGGTTTTGCGTGGCGATACCGAACGCTTCCTGATCCGCATCGCCGAAGTGCAATGGGCGCTGATGATCTGCGTTTTCTGCGCCTCGCATGTGCCGGCGCTGCTGACCTTGCATATTCCCGGCTATGAAGGCCGCAACGTCCTTTTGATCGCCTTCCTCGTCATCGTCGTGCAGCTCAGCGATGTGCTGCAATATGTCTGGGGCAAGTTGTTCGGGCGCCATAAGATCGCGCCGAAACTGTCGCCGTCGAAAACGGTGGAAGGCTTTGTCGGCGGTGTCGCCAGTGCGACGCTGATCGGCGCGGCGTTGTGGTGGATCACGCCGTTCACGCCGCTGCAAGCAGGGCTGCTTGCTTTCGTGATTACGATCATGGGCTTCTTCGGCGGCCTGGTGATGTCGGCGATCAAAAGGGATCGCGGCGTCAAGGATTGGGGGCAGCTGATCGAAGGCCATGGCGGATTGATCGACCGGCTGGATTCCGTCGTCTTCTCCGCCCCGATCTTCTTTCACCTGGTTCGCTACTGGTGGTCGATATCATGAAGGCGTGGGTGAGGGCGCTTGCCGGCAGCAGCATCGTGCATGTGCTTTTCGCTTTCCTCGCTATGGGCGGCTGGGCCGTTTTCGCCAACCGGATGCATCCGATGCCGCGGCCTGTAATCGCAGGTCTTGTCCAAGGCATTCTGTCGGCCTGCCTGACGCTGTTCCTTAAATCGGTGATCGAGGCACTATCGAAACGGTTCCGTGGTCTTGCCGCCCTCTGGGCGCCGCCCTTGATCGCCTGCCTCGGCTCCACCGGCATATTGGTGACGATCCATGCGCTCAGCGGCACGCCAGAGATAGGGAAGACCATCGTGGTGCCGCTATTGGTGTCGACCAGCTATGCGGCGCTCTACAATTATTCGATTTCCGGCGGGAGGCGTTAGGGTCATGGCAGGCGAAGGGACAGGCGACAGGCGGCCATTGGCCAGCCGCAATACGCGTTGGGCGCGGGCATTGGCGCGGCGGATGACCGCGCTGTCGGTGACGCCGAACCAGATATCGCAGGCGAGCATGGTCATGGCGGCGCTGGCGGGCGGTTCCTTCTGGCTGTCAGGGCAGGGGGATAGCGGGCTGCGGGTCCTGTTCCTGATCCTTGCCGCGCTCTTCTGCCAGCTTCGGCTGCTGTGCAATCTGCTTGACGGCATGGTCGCCGTTGAGGGCGGCAAGGGTGAGGCGGATGGGCCGTTCTGGAATGAATTCCCGGACCGCGTCGCCGATATCCTGATCTTTGCCGGTGTCGGCTATGGCATTGCTATGCCTGGTCTCGGCTGGGCGGCTGCCGCCTTTGCCGTGCTCACCGCCTATGTCCGCGAGCTCGGCCGCGCCACCGGCAACCCCAGCGATTTCGGCGGGCCGATGGCCAAGCAACATCGCATGGCGGTGATCACCGCCGCCGCGCTGCTTTCCATTCTCGAAGTGTTGTGGAATGGCGGCACCTGGGTGTTAACCATTGCACTCTGGATTGTCGCTGTCGGGGCCGCGGTGACGGCGCTGCGGCGCGGGCTCAACCTCATCCGGCAGCTGAAGGCGAAGCACTGAGCGTCGCGCTCATGATCTGCCTGATTCGCCGCCCCTTGCGCCCGGCGGCAATCCTTTCTATATCCCTGATCGATTGAGGCCGGGCGGTTAAAGCCGCCCTGTGCCCGCAGATGATAAAAATCCGCCGCTTTTGCATGGCAACCGGTGGAAAGAAGACAGCACCGAAGATCGACTGAGATTGGCGGCAAGACCGTGAACACACTGGATTTTGACAAGAAGCCGGAAGACACCCGCGTCGTCGTCGCCATGTCGGGTGGCGTCGATAGCTCGGTCGTTGCCGGCATTTTGAAGCGCCAGGGCTATGATGTGCTCGGCATCACGCTGCAGCTTTACGATCACGGTGCCGCCGTCCACCGTGCCGGTTCCTGTTGCGCCGGCCAGGATATCGACGATGCCCGCCGCGTCTGCGAGACGATCGGCATTCCGCATTATGTGCTCGATTACGAGAAGCGTTTCCGCGAGACGGTGATCAATCCCTTCGCCGAGAGCTATGTCGCCGGCGAGACGCCGATCCCTTGCGTCTCCTGCAACCAGACGGTCAAGTTCGCCGATCTGCTGGCGACGGCCAAGGAACTCGGTGCCGACGCGCTAGCGACCGGCCATTATATCCGCTCGCGCCCGAATCCGTCCCCTGAGCATCCCGGCCGCCGCGCGCTCTATCGCCCTGCCGATGCCGACCGCGACCAGAGTTATTTCCTGTTTGCGACGACGCAGGAGCAGATCGACTATCTGCGCTTTCCGCTCGGCGGCATGCCGAAGGCGGAGACTCGCGCGCTGGCCGAGGAGATGGGCCTCGTCGTCGCCAAGAAGGCCGACAGCCAGGACATCTGTTTCGTGCCGCAGGGCAAGTATTCCGATGTGATCGCCAAGCTGAAGCCGAATGCGGCGCTGGCCGGCGAGATCGTCCACCTCGACGGCCGCGTGCTCGGTCGCCATGAAGGCATCCTGCATTATACGATCGGCCAGCGCCGCGGCATCGGCGTCGCCACTGGCGATCCGCTCTATGTCGTCTATCTCGACGCCCGTTCGCGCCGCGTTATTGTCGGCCCGAAGGAGGCGCTGGAAACGCACCGCGTCTATCTGCGCGACGTTAACTGGCTCGGCGACGAACCGCTGCTGCAAGCCGCCTCCGGCGAAGGCTTTGCCTGCTTCGCCAAGGTCCGCTCCACCCGGCCGCCGGAGCCTGCCGTGCTGCGCGCCGACAAGGACGGCATCTATGTCGACCTGACGATCGGCGAAGCCGGCGTCGCACCCGGCCAGGCCTGTGCGCTCTATTCCGCCCCCGGCGACGACGCCCGCGTCTATGGCGGTGGCTTCATCGAACGTTCCGAGCGCGAGCCGATCGCTGAGGCGTCGCTGAAGGCATTGCTGGCAAGCCCCGTCGCGGCCTGAAGGCAGGCAGCGGGCCGGGCAGGGGAAAGCGTTGATTTTTCCAAATCATCCGCTTGACACAAAGCCGAACCGCACCTTATAAGCCGCTCAACCGACGAGCCAACGTTCTTCGAGCGGCGGTTTCGTTTGGCCCTTGTGCATAAGTAATGACTATGCGCGGATGTGGCGGAGTAGCTCAGTAGGTCAGAGCAGAGGAATCATAATCCTTGTGTCGGGGGTTCAAATCCCTCCTCCGCTACCACTACAACAGCCGGCTATCCCTCATAGAAGCTCCTTGATTTGGTAGAAGTCTCTCTTCCGCCAGGTGTTCTGAGGCGCGCTTAATCTGGCTCTGGATATCTGCGATATTTCTTTTGCGCGGCGGCTATTGTGTCGTTTCAAGGCGACGGTGGGCCGAGCGGGTCTGCGATCAACTGGGTAAAGCCGACATAATACGATTGCGGCCATAGAGGCGGGTGTTTCCGCCCTGGTCGAGGCCCGCAATCTGATTGATCGTTTCCAAACGATGATCCGATGGGAAGCCGAGGCCGAAATCGACCAGTGGATCCCTTTGCTCTATAGCCGCATGGCCGAATTTGCATGCCAGAAGGCCTGCATAACAAACAGGCTCACCGAGACTGAGCCACAACGCGGTCCTGACCGCGATCGTCAACCGTAAGCTCAATGGCGCTGTGGATCACGAATTCCGACATGGCATGATCTTCGATCTCGTCAGCCTCGATATTCGCAATCGTTGCTCGGATCTTCGCCTCAAGCTTCTCACGCGAAGTCGCGAAATTTGAACCCCGTTGAATTTTCGCCTGCACTTCCTCTTCGGACTTGCTGTAATAATGGTTGAGCTGCAGGAACTGGTTTGAATAGAAGGCGGCTGATTTGCGGCCTCTGCGCGTGAAGCGGTGCCCGCCATCGTTTACGGTGAGATCCCCGAATTCGCGCGTCTTGAACTGGTGGATGCTGACTTCGACGACCTCGCACGGATCGACGATGCATTTGAAATTGGTGGAGTGCTCTCTACGGCTCAGCGGATCGGCGCTGCGCTTGGTATAGTTCAACAGGACGGGGCCTTCCGGCTTTGTCTTGTGGCCGTTGGTGCCGAACATATGCCAGGGCAGGGATATGTTGGGGAAATTTTGGGTGGCGACGAGCGCCTCCTCGATCGTTCTGCCTTTTTTGGGGAGGAGGAACTCGTCGGCGTCGATGAATGCCATCCGCCGAAAAGCGCCGCCGAAGTTGAGAATTGCGTGGGCGAAGGCAACCACTTGGCAATCGAGGAAGCGCTCATCCTCACCATAAGTCATCCGTCCGGCCCAGGGCACGATCGTCAGCGCGTCCGGCGAGAGGGTCTGTCGCAAGATCGTGCAGGTGTCATCCGTTGAGCCGTTATCGTAGACGATGAAATGGCGCACACCGACAGCCTGGTGAAAGAGAACCCACTCGCCGATATAAGCTCCCTCGTCCTTCACGCACACCACGATGGCGATGCCGTGCCTTTGAGGAAACGGCGCCGGCGGCTGTATTGCGAGTTTCTTGATCGATGACTTTCCGCGTCCGAACCACCGCATTGATGTTCCCATAGTCGAAGCAGCCCAACGGAAATCGAATCCAGCCGCAAGAGATCGAAAATCTGCTCGCCTGCTCGGTTTGGCAGGCGTTATCAATATGATCGCCATTCAAGGGCGATGAGTTCATTGGACTTCGGGTGGCGGACATCACGCGCAGGTGATCGCACCTCGCCAATCGCCGCCGCTGGTCCGGCGTCGTTGATCCACTTGGCTGGCTTGAAAATTCGCCAGAAGAAGGCCCGGAGGGAAACCGAGCCTTCTTCCTTCTCTGATCGGAGGTCGAATTCAGATCAGAAGCTGCGTTCGAAGCGGAGGATACCAGCCCACTGGCTTTCGTTGACCGAATCCCAGTTGGTGTAGGAGACTTCCGGCTCGATCAGGAGGTTCTTGACAGGGTTGAACTTGAGGTTCGTGGTCGCGGCAAAGATCTTCGAGTCGGTGTAAGCAACCTGTGCGTTCCACTTCAGCTTTTCGTTGATCGGAACGCTCGCGCCGCCCCAGACTGCCCAGTCGCCCCAGCCGCAAAGGTAGCCCTGGTTGGTCGGGCAAGTTGAGTCATCGTTGTTTGAGCCGGCATACTGGTTCAGCTTGCTGCCGTCGGTGTTGTAGCCGCCCATGACGAAGGCCGAGAAAACACCGAAATCAGCATCGACGCGAGCTTTGATCGCGCCTTCTTCAACGATGGAGTCGTAACCGCCGACGACTTTGAAGGACCATGCGCCGGCCTTGTAACCGGCACCGGCAACGACGTTCGGAGCATAGTGATTGGCTTCCGAGGTGACCCAGGCGCCATCGTAGCTGCTTGCGTCATCGGATGAATTGGTGTCTTCGAGCGAGATCACAGCCGTGAAGCCGTTGCCGGCGTCGTAGTTGTAGGTGATCTGGTTGAGTTCATACGGGCCGTCATAGACAACGTCGTCGTTGATGACGTCGCCGGCGTAGCCGGTAAAGACGTTGTACTGCGAATCTTCCTTGCCGACGGTGAAGCCGCCGAGGCTGATGCTGGCGTGCAGCAGGTTGGTCGTTGTCGAATTGCCGTCATTCCAGTCCCAACGCAGTTCCGCATTGGTTTTCAGCGGGCCGTATTCGGTGTCTGTCGCCGTCTGCAGCTGCAGCTCGGCGCGCGTATGCCAAAGCGTGCCGTTTTTGCTGCTCGGATTATAGGCGTTGCCCCATTCGCCTTCGGTACGAACCTTGCCGCCGATCTTCAGGCATGTCTCAGTGCCGGGGATAAAGAAGTATCCGGCGCCGTATGCGTCGCATATTTTTACATACTCCAGCGGCTCCGGCTCGGCTGCGACAACGGCATCGGCAGCGCTGGCTTGCGATGCGACGATGAGAGCGGCTGCTGAGCTGAGCATAAGGCTCTTGATATTCATTCTGGCTCCATTTGGTTTTGGCTACCTGGGGACATCGCGAAGCGATCTGGCGATGCCTCGTTCTAGCTTTACGGTTTCCGGCTGAAAGCTGATTGGCTTCCGCGCTATATCTAACCGTGAAAAACTTTGGAGTTTCGAATATTTACCAAGCAACAACTTAGATAATTGCCGCGATGACAGAGTGTGTTGCCAAAATATCTCGATATTCAACGTACTGTTTCGCGATTTAAACTTCATTATATTTCAAGAAAGATTGGGAAATATGAATCTTATTTTGGACACTTATTATAGTGATTCGCGCTCTTCCCTTTGGTGCATCACTGTTCACCAACAGTGCATCTGCTTTCCGCTTGCAGCAAATGCCACATTTGGCAGCGTAAATTTTGAAGGATGAAAGCTCGGTTTGGTTCGTTGCCGCAAGAATCAAGCGCATCTGTTCCCACGGAAATCGCGCCAATAGAGGCCGGCCTCCTTCCAGGCGAGCACGACAGGAACGACTTCCTCCTTCGATCGTACCTTCGCGGTGACCATAAGTTTGCCAAGCAGTCGATTGATGATCTTTCTCTGACGCGCGACGAGGTATTCATTACGCCGCGCGAGCCGCCGGAAGTCGGCTTCCAGCGCGTACCCTTCAGGCTGGCCGGAGGGTGCGGCTGCGCCAGCGATCGAGCCGGTTCTTGTGAGTGACCGGGGCCACTGGTGTGGCGATTTATTGGGTTTTGAATAGTACTTGCGCCGTTGCGAGGATGCGATCCTGATAAACTCAGGGCGTCGATAAACGCGTAATACATCTTTGAAGGCAGCGCTCGCGGGAGCGCTGCCGTTTTACGTCGACATTAAACCACTCGGCGAGCCGGTTTCAGGCTCGATAGTAGTGATGCCGATGATGCCGATAGTGGGGATGGTGCCGGTGATGCTTGTACCAGCCGCGGTGATGGCCGCGCCAGTAGTGGCTCCGGTGGCTGCGATGCGATTTCCAGTGATGATGTCTGTGGTGGCGCTGACCATGCCAATTACGATGATGGCGATGATGACGATAGTCGACCGTCTGGACAGACGATTGAACCTCCGGCTTCGTCATATTCATCATCGGCGTGGCTGATGCTGCACCGGCGCCGATAAGCAGGCCGATGCCAAGGATTCCGGCAAGTAGAGTTTTAAAGATTTTCATGATGAACCTCCTTCATCGTCCTCATCCTGAAACCAAAGGGCTGAATGGGGGATGAATGATCGTCGAGCGTTCAATTCGCCTCAAGAAATCGGCTCTGCCTTTCGAGGGAAAGGCAGAGCCGGGAGGCCAGGCACTGGCTCAAGTGCGAACGAGCTTTTTTGGGGGGGCGGCGAGCTCGTCCGCACGACAAGCGTTTACCACCATAAGCTGAAGCCTAGCTGAAGGACATCCGATCGGAATGAAAAGGCTTTGCGGATCGGCGCGGCGCAAAAGGCGCCAGTCGCCTAGTCCGCCATCACGGTCTCGATCGGAACGCCGGCTTCCGTGGCGGCGGCGATGAAGCTGCTGCGAGCTTCGAGCGGCTGCCTCAGCCCGCTTTCAACGTCCGCGCAGACGAGCAGGGCTCGCATGAACGCCTTGCCCTCGGCAACCGGCCATGCATTCAGCAGCATGTCCATCGCCTCTTTCGTCGTGCTGACGGTGTAGGTTGTCCCCGTGCGGGTGCAGATCACCAGTACGGGGTAATTCCAACGTCTATTGCTCATTATTCGAAGCTCCGACCCATGCGGCGCACGTTAGCGCCTTGCCGGGCAAAGGCACAAGTAAATTTCGAGGCGACATCGGTCGCACGGCGAAGGTACTAAAGCCATCGTTAAAATAGCTTTCCGAAGGGTACGAATGTTGCGGCTCAGGCGACGGTTTTCGCTTGAACTCCGTAGCCCCGCAGGAACATGTCGACGCCTTGCTGCGCGGCGGTCTCGATGTCCGCCTCGGTTGGCGTTTCGCCGAAGAGTGTCGTCATCTGCAGGTCGGCATTGATCAGCGCGGTGAACTGCCGGGCGGCGATGTCGCAGTCGGGGACGTGGAGGAGACCCTGGTGGTGGAGGCGGGCCAGGATGGCGCCGAGTGCCGTGCCGATCTTGCAGGGGCCGTGCTCGCGCCAGGCTTCGAAGAGGTGCGGATAGCGGGGGCCTTCGGATTGGACGAGCTTGCGCAGGAATTTTCCGTCCTGATTATAGAGGCAATTGCGGTTCAGATTGACGGCGAAGGTGACCAGCTCTTTCCGCAGATTCTCCGGCCTGTCCGGGAAGGCGGCAAGTGCGGCGAATATGGCGGTGTTGGCCCGCGCGGTCACGTCGGCGACGACGGCGATGAACAGCGTCTCCTTCTCGCGATAATGATTGTAGATGGTCTGGCGGGAGACGCAGGCCCGCGCCGCAATCTCGTCAATGCTCGCGCCCGAAAATCCCTCGCGGCAGAAGACGTCGGCCGCGGCATCGAGGATGGGGACACGTTTCAGGCATTGGGCGGGTCTTGCAGTTCTTGCCTGCAAGGCGATGGCGTTTCGGGTGTTCATGGGATGAAGATAATGCGTATTGACGATTTGGACAATAGTGTCTAATTTGACATCCGTGTCCAAAAAAATGGACGAGACTGTTAAGCGCAATTCCGGCTCCGCGTTTTCCTCCCAGGGCCGTGAGGCGTTCCGGTGAACACATGGATTTAGACTCCCCTCGAGGGAGATGCGGCGCGAGGGCAATCCGGCTTTCGTGCTCGAAACTTTCTGAAAGATCATCATCATGACGACCTCTTTCCTTCGCTATGCGATCATCCTCGGCCTGCTGTCGGCCATCGGTCCCTTTGCGATCGACATGTATCTCCCTGCTCTGCCGTCGATCGGCAAGGATCTTGCAGCGGAGAACAATGTCGTTCAGCTCAGCCTGCTGTTCTTCTTCATTCCTTTCGCCATCTTTCAGCTTCTCTATGGGCCGCTGTCGGATATGTGGGGCCGCAAGGCACCGCTTTACATCGGCATCGGCCTGTTTGCGGTGGCAAGCGTCGGCGCGGCCACGGCCAGCAACATCGAGACGCTGATTGCCTTTCGCTTCCTGCAGGGCATCGGTGGCGCCGCCGGCATGGTGGTGCCGCGCGCCATCGTTCGCGACATGCATACCGGCGTTCAGGCGGCGCGACTGATGTCGCTGTTGATGCTGGTGTTCAGCATCTCGCCGATCCTCGCGCCGCTGACGGGTAGCGCCGTCATCGCCTTCTATGGCTGGCGCGGCGTGTTCTGGGCGGTGACAATCGCCGCCATCATCGGTCTCATCCTGCTGTCGACGCAGCTTGAGGAAACCCGGACGAAAGAAGAGCGCTCGCAAAGCGGCCTGGGAAGCGCCATGGCGGCCTATCGCCTGCTGCTCGGCGACCGTAATTTTCTCACGCTGACTTTCATCGGTGGCCTTGGCATCTCGAGTTTCCTGGTCTATCTCGCCAATTCGCCCTTCATCCTGATCGACCATTACGGCCTGACGCCGACGGAATATAGTTTTGCCTTCTCGGTCAACGCCGTCTCCTTCTTCGCCGTGTCGCAGCTTACCGGCTGGCTTGGCGAGCGTTTCGGCCTGGTGCGGGTGATGCGGATCGCCGTCACCGGTTTTGCCACCACCATGGCGCTGCTGGCCATCGCCATGAGCCTTGGCTTCAATCAGCTGCCGGTGCTGGTCGTGTTTCTCTTCGTCGGCTACGGCTTCCTCGGCCTGGTCATCCCGACGACGGCGGTGCTGGCGCTTGAGGATCATGGCGAAATCGCCGGCACCGCATCGGCGCTGATGGGCACGCTACAATTCGTCACGGCCGCCATTGCCATGGTCATTGCCGCCGTGTTCTTCGATGGTACTGCTTTGCCCATGGTTGCCGGCATCGCGCTCTGTGCCGTCGCAGCCTTCCTGCTGACGCAGGCGACCATCGCGCGCCGGCCAGTGGTGGAAGCGGCTGCCGAATAAGGCTATCCTCCCAGAGGGGCTGATGAGGCCGGGGTATTGCTCCGGCCTTTTCGATTCAGACATCCGGTGGGGCATCTTGCGGAGAGGAGAAAGATCATAAAAGACTTGGGCCGCAGCAAAAGGGAGGACGGCTGATGGGCAGCTTCGCGGAAATTCTGGAGCGGGCGGAGAAGCGCAAGGGCGGGGCGGAAGCGCTGAGGGCGCTGATGCCGAAGGCGCCGGATCATGGAGCCTTGCGTTCCATGCCGGACGACCGGCTGCTGTCGGACATGACGCGCTATGTCTTCTATGCCGGCTTCGTTCGCAATGTCATCGATTCCAAATGGCCGGGTTTCGAGGCGGCTTTTTCGGGCTTCGATCCCGCCTTCCTCAATTTTGCGCCCGACGATTACTGGCACGACCTGACCTCCGACACGCGCGTTGTGCGCAACGGCGCCAAGATCATGTCGGTCAGGGCCAACGCTCACTTCATTCGTCAGCTTGCAGAGGAGCATGGCAGCGCCGGGCGTTTCTTTGCGGATTGGCCGGTGGAGGATTATATCGGCCTGCTTGCCGCGCTCGATAAGCGCGCCGACCGGTTGGGTGGCATGAGCGGCCAATATTTCCTGCGTGCCATCGGCCGCGACAGTTTTGTCATGAGCCATGATGTGCTCGCCTGCCTGCGCCTTGCCGGTCTGCCGATCTCTGAGACGAAGCCGGGCAAGAAGGATCTGCGCCTGATCCAGGACCAGTTCAATGCCTGGGGCGCCGAAACCGGCCTGCCGCAAACCTACCTCTCGCGCATCTGCGCCTTCTCTGTCGGAATGCCGGGGGAAGAGGCCGAGGACTGATTGATTTGGCCCGCCGAATGATATTGGATCGCGCCTCAAAATAGGGAGGAAACGATCATGTCGACCGACAACCGGCCCCTGGCCATCAGCGCGCCCGAACCGCGCTCGCTTGAGCTTATTTTCACCAAGGACGCGCTGTCGCTCCTCCATTCGAAATATCGGATCGTTGAGGCGGATCCGAAGAATGTCGCCGGGCTTGGCGACGATATTCTTAGCGAGGCACGCTACATCATCGGCCAGCCGCCGCTCTCGAAGGAGGTGCTGGACCGCATGCCGCGCCTGCGCTGCATCCTGAATGTCGAGAGCAATCTCATCAATAACATGCCCTATGATGTACTCTTCGAGCGCGGCATTCATGTCGTCACCACCGGACAGGTCTTCGCCGAGCCGGTGGCGGAGATCGGGCTCGGCTTTGCGCTCAGCCTGGCGCGCGGCATCGTCGATGCCGATGTCGATTTTCGTCAGGGCAAGGAGCTTTGGGGTGGGGATGGCAATGCCAGCGCCCGGCTGCTTTCCGGTAGCGATATCGGCATTGTCGGTTTTGGCGATCTCGGTAAGGCGCTGAACCGGCTGCTGTCCGGATTCCGCGCGACGGTCAGGGTGTTCGACCCCTGGATGCCGCCGTCTATTCTCAGGGAGCATGGCGTCCAACCGGCCGGTCTCGACGAGGTGCTGTCGGGCAGCGATTTTGTTTTCGTCGTCGCCTCCGTCACCAGCGAGAACAAGGGTTTTCTCGGTGGAACGGCCTTTGCGCGCATGCGTAAGGGAGCGGCCTTCATTCTGCTCAGCCGCGCCGATGTCGTGGATTTCGAAGCTCTGATGGCCGCCGTCGCGTCCGGCCACATCGTCGCGGCGAGCGATGTTTATCCGGAGGAGCCGCTCAGCGGTGACCATCCTGTGCGCAGTCTCATGGGCTTCATCCGATCGGCGCACCGCGCCGGCGCGCTCGACAGCGCCTTCAAGAAGATGGGCGACATGGTGCTCGAGGATATGGACCTGATGGACCGCGGCCTGCCGCCGATGCGCTGCAAGCGGGCGGAGCGGGAGACGGTGTCGCGCATGAGGTCGAAGCCGGTCACCCGGAACTGACGAGCTACCTGGACGAGTGCATTCTCGCTCCGACTCATCTATGTCTCGGCCATTGAGGAAATGGTGGGGACAGAGATGGCGAATCGGGAAATCGACCTGGCATATGCGGCAACCAGGGGTCGGCTGCCTGCCTTTCTAGGCATTGTCGCCGTCATCGCCATCATCATGCTTGTCCTCAGCTCGTGGTATACGATCGACCAGGGGGAGCGCGGGGTCATTCTGCGCACCGGCGCCATGGTCGGCACGGCCGAGCCCGGCTTGCATTTCAAGCTGCCGTGGATCGAAACTGTCGTCAAAATCCCCGTCACGCAGCAGGTGACCTACTGGACCTGCCAGAACGGCGCGAACTGCGAGGCCGGCGAGCATCCGCAGATGCAGGCCTATTCGCAGGACCAGCAGCCGGCCGACATGCGGGTGACCATCTCCTGGCATGTGCCGCCGGATGCGGTCGAGAAGGTCTATTCCGAGTTCGGCTCGCTCGGCAATCTGGAATCGCGGCTGGTGTCGCGCCGCGCGCCGCAGGATGTGAAGACGGTGTTCGGCAAGTTCACCGCCGCTTCCGTCATCCAGAACCGGGCGCAGTTCAACACCGACGTTCAGGCGGCGATCGAGGCCGGCATTCAGGGGCCTGTGCAGATCGATAGCGTTCAGGTCGAGAATATCGATTTCTCCGACGCTTATGAGAACAGCATAGAGCAACGCATGCTGGCCGAGGTCGAGGTCCAGAAGCTGCGGCAGAATGCCGAGCGCGAAAAGGTACAGGCGCAAATCACGGTAACGCAGGCCCAGGCGGCTGCTGATGCCCGCCGCGCCGATGCGCAGGCGCAGGCCGATGCCGTGCGGCTGCAGGCGGAAGCGGATTCACAGGCAATCCAGCTTCGTGGTGATGCCGAGGCGAAGGCGATCAAGGCGCGGGGCGATGCATTGCGCGACAACCCCAACCTGATCTTCCTGACGCAGGCGGAAAAGTGGAACGGGCAATTGCCGACCACCATGCTGCCGAATGGCTCCGTGCCGATGCTTAATCTCGATGCGCGGCAGACTTCCGCCGTGCCGGCAGGACAGGAATAAGGCCAGCTCAGCCGGTCGGCTCAGCGATGCGCCGACCAGGGCACGAAGCGGCGTTCGATCAGCCGGACGGTGATTTCGAACAGGAAGGCGATCAGCGCGATGACGATGATGCCGCTGATGACGATATCGGTCACCAGGAACTGCGCCGCTGATTGGATCATGAAGCCCAGGCCTTGCGTCGCCGCGACCAGTTCCGCGGCGACGAGGGTGGACCAGCCGGCGCCGAGCGCGATGCGGATGCCGGTCAGGATCGAGGGGATGGCGCCCGGCAGGATGACGTGGCGCAGCACCTGCAATTTGCCGGCGCCGAAGGAGCGGGCCGCGTTGACATAGTCGACGGGAGCGGCCTTCACGCCGGCGGCGGTCGACAGGATGATCGGCGGCAGCATGGCGAGCGCGATGACGGTGATCTTCGAAGCTTCCCCGATCCCGACCCAGATGATGACCAGCGGCAGGTAGGCAAGTGGCGGCAATGGCCGCAGGAATTCGACGATCGGATCGAGGATACCCTTGCCGACACGGCTGGTGGCGATCGCCAGACCGGCGGGAATGCCGATCGCCAGCGAAACGGCGAGGCCGCCGAAGATCCTGAGCAGGCTGGCGAAGGCGTGCTCCAGTAGCGTCGAATCGACGAAGCCAGTGACGTTCAGTGTGTAGAGCGCCTTGGCGACGGTCCAGGGCGAGGGCAGGAAGACCGGCGAGACGACGCCATAGGCCGCCGCAACGGCCCAGATCACCAGCAATGCCAGCACGGTTGCGAGCGAGATCCACAGTGTCGAGCCGGATGAGCTGCTCTTGCCGGCGGGCGCGGCCTCGGATTTGGCGGCGATAGTCGCGATCTTTTCGATATCGGCGGTCAAGCTGCCTCCTCCTCATTCTCGTCATGGATCAGGCCGGTCAGCTCGTCGTGCAGCCGCTTGAATTCGGCGGATGCCTTGATCTCGGCAAGCGGTTCGCCGGCAAGGTAGCGTTTGCCGAAGGACAGCGGGATATCGGCGGTGATACGGCCGGGATTGGGCGTCAGGGTGATGACGCGGGTGGCGAGCAGCAGGGCCTCGTCGATGCTGTGGGTGATCAGCAGGGCGCTGGTGCCGCTTTCCGACCAAACCTTCAACAGGAATTGCTGCATGCGGGTGCGGGTCAGCGCATCCAGTGCGCCGAGCGGCTCGTCCATCAGCAGGAAATGCGGATCGGAGGCGAGTGCCCGGGCGATGCCGACCCGCTGGCGCATGCCGCCTGATAGCTCCCAGATATTGCGGTCGCCGGCACCTTCCAGCCCGACCTTGGCCAGCAGCCCATCGGCGCGGCGGCGGCGCTCTTCCTTCGCGATGCCGTGCAGGCGCAACGGAAAGGCGATGTTGTCGCGGGCGTTGAGCCAGGGATAGAGCGCATCGTCCTGGAAGACGACAGCGCGGTCAGCCGCCGGCCCTTCGATCTCCTTGCCGTCGACGAGAATGCGTCCCTCAGTGGGCGTGAGAAAGCCGGCGGCGAGATTGAGGAGGCTGGTCTTGCCCGAGCCGGAGCGGCCGATGACGGTGACGAATTCGTCGGAGGCGATATGCAGCGTCAGATTGTCAAGAACACGGCGGGCATCCTGCCGGCGGCGGTCGCCGGGAAAATTCAGCGAGACGGATTGCAGGGAGAGGATGCTCATATGTGGGGACTCCAATGAATAGGCGCAGGCGGGAGACCCTACCTGCGCCGAAAGCGCGGGTCAGAGGCCGGTCTTGGCCGCGTCGGCGACGAACTTGGCGTTGACGTAGGGAGCGTAGTCTTTCAACACTGCCGGGACCTTGCCTTGTTCCAGCAGGAAGGCGGAGGTCTGGGCGATGGCCTTCACCGTGTCTCCGCCGAGAAATTGGGCGCTCGCCTGCTCCTTGAGCGTCGGGAAATAATAGCCCTTCAGCAGCTCCGGCACTTCTTCCGGCTTGGCGCCGGTGAGCTTGGCGATCTTGGCGGCTTGCGGCGACGAGGCGTTCCAGCTTGCCGGGTCGGCGTGGTAGGAGGCATAGGCCTTGCCGGTGACCTGGACAAAGCTGGTCACGACGTCTGGATGGGCGTCGGCGAATTTCTTGCTGACGATCCAGGCGTCGAAGGTCGGACCGCCCCATTTGGCGACATCGCCCGAGGTTGCGAGGATCTTGCCGTTCTTCTTGATCTGCGAGAGGACCGGATCCCAGACATAGGCGCCGTCGAGATCGCCGCGCTCCCAGGCGGCTGCGATTTCCGGCGGCCGCAGGTTGAGGATCTGCACCGTCTTGGGATCGATGTTCCAATGTTTCAGCGCGGTCAGCAGGCTATAGTGCGAGGTGGAGACGAAGGGTGTGGCGATCTTCTTGCCCTTCAGGTCTTCCGGCTTGTCGATGCCCTTGACGGCGAGTGCTTCCGCCTCGCTGATATTGCCGACGACATAGATGGCTTCGATCGGCAGTTCGCGGCTAGCGGCGGCGGCAAGCGGTGAGGAGCCGACATAGCCGATGTCGATCGAGCCCGAGGCGATGGCGGCAACGACATCGGCGCCGCCGTCGAATTTATGCCAGCTGATCTTCGCGCCGGTTGCCTTTTCATAATCGCCATCGGCCTGCGGCACGCGCGACGGCTCGACGATCGGCTGATAGCCGATGTTGAGTGTGACGTCAGCGGCATGGGCGTAGAAACCGAGCGTGGCGGCAAGAACGGCGGCGGCCGTGGTGGTCAGAAGGTGGCGTCGATTGATGGTCATGTTTCCCCGGCATGGTGTTTCGAAATGGTCTTTAATCGCTGACAGCGCAGCTGATCCGCACTAATGATCGTGAAATTGATAGAAAATATAGAGATACAAAATTCCGGATTCGGGTCATCCGTCGCAACCTGCTTCCAAATATCGCGAAACTCCGGATCTTTTTGCGGTCGATGATGGAAAACAGGCGAGACGATGAATTCAAGGGTTGAGGACCGTGCAATGAAACCGATGCAGATCTATGCCTTCGATATGAACTGCGTCGGGCATATCAATCACGGCCTGTGGACGCATCCGCGCGATCTGTCGCTGAACTATACCGATCTCGATTACTGGGTGGATTTCGCGCGCACGGCCGAACGCGGCAAGCTTGATGGTATTTTCCTGGCGGATATTGTCGGTGTCTACGATGTCTATAAGGGCAGCCCAGAGACGTCGATCCGCACGGGTGCGCAGATACCTGTCAACGACCCGATCATCCCGCTCTCGGCCATGGCCTATGTGACCAAGCACCTCGGTTTCGGCGTTACCGTCAATACGACCTACGAGCCGCCGTTTCTTTTTGCACGGCGGATGTCGACGCTCGATCATCTGACCAAGGGCCGCATCGGCTGGAACATCGTTACCGGCTATCTCGATAGTGCTGCCCGCAGCATGGGTATGGAGCGCCAGCCGGATCACGATGCCCGTTACGATGCTGCGGAAGAGTATCTTGAGGTTGTCTACAAGCTCTGGGAGGGAAGCTGGGACGATGATGCGGTCAAGCGCGATAAGGTGGGCGGGCTCTTTGCCGATCCATCGAAGGTGCGTGCGGTCCACCATCAAGGGCAGCACTACCGGATGGAGGGCATTCACCTGAGCGAGCCATCGCCGCAGCGCACGCCGCTGCTGTTTCAGGCCGGCGCTTCGGTTCGAGGCCAGGATTTTGCCGCGCGGCATGCCGAATGCGTTTTTATCGCCAGCCCAGTGCCGCAGGGCGCGAAACCGATGACGGATGCACTGAGACAGCGGGCCGTGGATTTTGGACGGCGTGCCGACGATCTTAGCATCCTCAATCTCATCACTGTCGTTGTCGGGCGAACCGAGAAGGAGGCCGAGGACAAGTTGGAGGAGTATCGCCGCCACGCCAGCGTCGAGGCGTCGCTTGCGCATTATTCCAGCTCCATCGGCATCGACCTCTCGAAGTTCGGCCTTGACGAGCCGATCGAACAGAAGACGACGAATGCGCAGCAGGCGGCTCTTGCCGTTGTGACTGGTAAGGCAAGCGGCAAGCCGGCGATGACGCCACGAGAGATCATCGATCAGATGGTGCTCGGCAGCCGGCAGAAGCCGATGGTCGGCTCGCCGGAACAAATTGCCGATCGTCTTCAGCTATGGATGGAGGAGGGCGGCATCGACGGCTTCAATCTGGCGCGCACGGTCGCACCGGAAAGCCTGCGCGATTTCGTCGATCTCGTCATTCCGGTGCTGCAGGAGCGTGGGTTGTTCAAGGCGGATTATGCTGAGGGCACATTGCGCCAGAAGCTCTTTGGCCGCGGCGATGGGCGGCTGCCGTCAAGCCATCCGGCAGCCGCGTTCCGTCATCGCGATTAGATCTAGAGCATTTCCGCTTTTCGTCGAATCGCGAAAACGCTCTATCCCTTTGTTTTTACGCAATTCCGGATGGAAAACCGCTACGCACTTTTCCTGGAATTGCTCTAGCGATGATCGAGCTTGGCGACGAGGCGGTCGCCGAGCCATTGCATGCCACAGACGAGGATGATCAGTACGACGACGACGGCGATCATCACGCCGGTTTCGAAGCGCTGGTAACCGTAGCGGATGGCAAGGTCGCCAAGGCCGCCGCCGCCGATCGTGCCGGCCATGGCGGAAGCGCCGATCAGGGTCACCAGCGTCACGGTAAAGCCGGCGACAATGCCGGGTAGCGCCTCCGGCACCAGCACTTCGCGGATGATCGTCCAGCGATTGCCGCCCATGGCGCGCACGGCGTCGATCAGGCCGCGATCGACTTCGCGCAGCGATACCTCGGCGATGCGGGCGTAATAGGGGATGGCCGCGATGGTGAGCGGCACGATCGCCGCCGTGGTGCCGAGCGCCGTGCCGACGATCAGCCGTGTCAGCGGGATCAGTGCGATCAAAAGGATGACGAAAGGCACGGCGCGGAAGCCGTTGACCAGGGCTGCGAGGATGCGGTTGACGGTGAGCTGTTCGGCGATGCCGTCGCGGCCGGTGATGACAAGCGCAAGGCCGAGCGGCAGGCCGATGACGAGCGAAAGCAGGCCGGATGCGCCGGTCATCCAGATCGTCTCCCAGAAGGAACGCCAGAGCAGGCCGAGGATGATGTCAGTTGTCATAGCCTAGAACCTCCACCCGGGCGGACCGGGCCGTCAGAAAATCAGTCACCTGCGCTGGCAGTGCCGGGTCGCGCGTCGGCACCGCGATGAAAAAGCGGGCGACGGGCTGGTTCTGGATATGGTCGATGCCGCCATGCACCAGGCGGAAGGAATGCGGAAGTGCCGCCGAAAGCTCGGCGAACAGCGCGCCTTGCGCGGCAGGGCCGGCGAGGTCGATGCTGAGAATAGCCTCGACACCCGGCGTCTGTGACAGGCGTTCGGCGATGTGCTCGGGGAGCTGCGGGCGGATGGTGCTGAGCAGGCTTGCGGTGATCTCGGCCTGCGGATTGGCGAAGACCGACCAGACGGTACCTTCTTCGACGATCCTGCCGGCATCGATGACGGCGACGCGATCGGCAACCGAGCGGATCACCTCCATCTCATGGGTGATGAGCAGGATGGTCAGGCCGAGCTTGCGGTTGATATCCTTGAGCAGCGCCAGGATCGAGCGTGTCGTCTCGGGATCAAGGGCGGAGGTCGCTTCGTCGGAGAGGAGAAGGGCGGGGCGGGCGGCAAGCGCCCGGGCAATGCCGACGCGCTGCTTCTGGCCGCCCGAGAGCGCTGCGGGATAGGCCTTGGCCTTGTCGGCAAGGCCGACGAGGTCGAGCAGCTCGCGGGCGCGTTTCAGGCGCTCGGCCTTGGCGATGCCTTCGATTTTCAACGGCAGGGCAACGTTTTCTTCCACCGTCTTTGCCGACAGCAGGTTGAAATGCTGGAAGATCATGCCGATGCGGCGGCGTAGTGGTTGCAGTTCGTTTTCCGACAGGCCGGCGATATCGCGTCCTTCGATATGGATCTCGCCGCTATCGGCGCGCTCCAGCCCGTTCAGGCAGCGGATCAGCGTCGACTTTCCGGCACCACTGCGGCCGATGATGCCGACGATCTCGCCACGCCGGGCTGTCAGCGAAATACCGTCGAGCGCCGGCGTCGCGCCAAACCGGCGGCGAACATCGACGAGGCGGATGATCTCATCATTGCCCAGTGAGCCAGGCGGCGCATGTCCGTTGATGGCGGTTGCGGAAACGAAGGAATTCATATCAATCTTCTCTCGGCTTGGGTCGTCGGGTACCGCGATCTGCTGAAAACACCGAAGGCGGCCCGAGCAAAAATGCCCATGCCGCCTTGGTTCCCAGCGCAGCCCCCGGCGCTGAATTGCTGTTAGTAGGCGCTGAGACCAGTGCCCTTGTAGACCTTTTCGAACTCGGCCTTGACCGTATCGTTCTGATAGGCGGAGACCAGCGTCTTCACCCAGGCCTCATTCTCGTTGCCTTGCTTGACGGCGATGAAGTTGCGGTAGGGATTGCCGTCGATCGGCTCCTGCGCGATGCGTTCCTTCGGCGAAAGTCCGCTCTTCAGCGCCCAGTCAGTGTTGACGACGGCGGCGTCGAGGTCATCGATCGAGCGGCCGACGATGCCGGCGTCGAGTTCCTTGATTTCGACATTCTTCGGGTTCTCGACGATGTCGGCGATGGTGGCGAGAATGCCGGTGCCGTCCTTGAGCTTGATGACGCCTTCATTTTGCAGCACGCGGAGCGCACGGCCTTCATTTGACGGATCGTTCGGCACGCCGATGACGGCGCCCTTCGGCAGCTCGGCTACGGTCTTGTACTTCTTGGTGTAGAGGCCAATCGGCCATACGCCGGTGTAGCCGACGCGGACGATATGGTAGCCGTGCTGCTTGATCTGGTTGTCGAGATAGGGCTGGTGCTGGAAGGCGTTGGCGTCGACTTCGCCGCGCTCCAGGGCTTCGTTCGGCTGGGTATAGTCGTTGAAGACTACGGTTTCGATCTTCAGGCCCTTCTTGGCGGCTTCGGTGGTGACCACGCGCCAGACGTCTTCGTCTTCACCGCTGATGATGCCGACCTTGATCGTCTTGTCGGCGGCAAAGGAGGGGGTGGCGACGGTCAAGCCAACGACGGCGACAGCGGAGGCAATGAGGGCTGCAATGCCGGTCCGGCGCGAGAAACGCAGCGTGTCGAGACCCTGAGAAGACTTTTTCGTCATGGGAAATCCTGTTCCATGTGATTGAGACGCCATTGTCTCGTTGACAGCCTCAATCATTTCAGACGCTCGCCATTTACGCGAAGCAGGATCATTTGTTGTGCACCGCACTTCTGAAAAACTCTTTTTGAGCTGTGCCTGATCGAGAACTAATTTTCTATAGGAATGATATATTATTGTGCATCTGAGGATTCGATTGCATGCGAATTGTGCATATCAGCGATGCGAGGTCCATCCAGAGCGCTCTTCCAGCTTTTCCACCGGTTCATGGTATCCGTTACGATCACATGCCGGGTCGTTGCTCATGGCTGTCCTCTTCACAACCATGAGGGGATTCGCGCGTCTCGCCAGGTCAGAGCCTGATTCCGCTCCGCGGCTAAGCTATTTAGAAATATAGGGAATTGCAGAAAATTTCGAAAGAGGCTTTTCAAGTCGAGATTAATCTATAGACTTGATCAAGTTAAGTGACCGGTGGGAACATTTCGTGTGCTTCCCGCGTTGCGCCGGTTACAGAAGATGGTTTGCCGCGCCGCTGTCCGATCGAACATGGTTGGGGTGCGCCAAACCCAGAAGCAGCGCGTGGGCCTCGGGGGAGGTCGATTAGTTTCTATATTATGCGCCGGACTTCCACTTGAAAGGAGACAGACATGTCGAATGCCTTGCCGCCCCTTCATGAGGGTCATGCCCCCATTACCTTGCAGCAGCTCTTCCGGGAAGCGCTCTATGCATTCGAGGAATGGGATGCGGAGGTCACTGAACCGATCGTAACGTTCGACGGGAGGATTTTTCCCGTCAGCATCGTTTTTGAAGCCATGCGCGAATGCACCGACATCGTGCCGAACAATATCGTTTCGGCGGTCACCGAGCGGCTGACCAAGCCCTGGGCGGGCGAAGGTCCGCTGGATACGATGACCTTTTCGACGGCTGCCCGGGTGATGGGCGTTCTCGTCCGCAAACGGCTCCTGGCCGTCAGCAATGGCGTCGATGTTGTCGCCGTTGCCGTAAAAGGCCAGGCGACGGAAAAGTCGGATCGCTAAAAACAGCGTGTGGTCTATCGAGGAGCCCGTCGGCCGATGTCGGCGGGCTCTCTTTTTGAGATGTCAGCGGCGGCTGACGTCGAACTCCGGATCGACGGGAATCTGCATCGCCGTCACCAGATGGTTGGTCTGTCCGGCAAGGCCGATAACGGCTAGCAATTCGCCATGCTGCGCCTCCGTCATGCCTTTGGCCTTGGCGGCAGCGGTATGCGAGTGGACGCAGTAGGCGCAGCCATTGGCCGTCGAGACGGCGATATAGATCATCTCGCGCACCAGCGGATCGAGCGCTCCATCAGCCATCATCACCGCCTTCAACCCCTCCCAGGTGTGCTTCAGAAGTGCAGGATCATTGGCAAGGCCACGCCAGAAATTATTGACGAAATCGGATTTTCTCACCGCGCGGATATCGTCGAACACGGCCTTGACCGCAGGGATCGCTTCGGCCTCCGCGTCATTCAGCAATTTGACTGTCGTCATCTCAGGTTTCCTCTCGACAAACCGCTTGGTGCGAAAGCTATAGCGCATTTTCGCGCGGTCCGTGCCGAGCGGTGGTCGATTATACCGCCTCTTTTTGTTTGCAAAATTTATCCATATGTGAAAATACTATTTACATAAGAAAATTAGGGGCTGCGGACACAGGGGTTCGGTTGGCGATTGCGCCGATTGATCTGGGGTATGCGGCCTGCCGGGAGCGATGTCGGGGAAGCGGAAATAGCGATGGTGGTGGAAAAGGAATTGCCGCTGGCCGGCCTGCTGGTCGTGGATATGAGCCAGTTCCTGTCCGGACCCTATTGCACCCTCAGACTGATGGATCTTGGCGCCAGGGTCATCAAGATCGAGCGACCGGAAGGCGGCGATCTCTCCCGCCGGCTCTACCTCAGCGACAATGAGAGCGGCGATTCGACTATTTTTCACGCCATCAACCGCTCCAAGGAAAGCCTGGCGATCGACCTGAAGAGCGAGCGCGACATGCAGGCGCTGCGCCGGCTGATCTCGCAGGCCGATGTCCTGGTGCAGAATTTTCGGCCCGGCGTGATCGAGCGGCTTGGGTTGGGTTACGAAGCCGCGAGCGAGATCAACCCGCGCCTGGTCTATTGCTCGATCAGCGGCTATGGCGAGGACGGCCCCTGGGTCTCGCGTCCCGGGCAGGATCTGCTGGCGCAATCGCGCTCCGGCGTCATGTGGCTGAACGGCGATGAAGGGCAGGGGCCGGTGCCGTTCGGTCTGGCGATCGGCGATATGCTGGCGGGGGCTGCGGCAGCACAGGGTATTCTGGCGGCGCTGGTGCGTCGCGACATCACCGGCAAGGGTGGTCTCGTAGAGACGAGCCTGCTGGAAGCGCTGGTCGACCTGCAGGTGGAGGTTCTGACCGTCCACATGAACAGTGGCAACAGACTGCCGCAGCGCTCCGGCTTCCGCAGCGCTCATGCCTATCTCTCGGCGCCCTATGGTGTCTATCCCGCTAGCGACGGTTATCTCGCTATTGCCATGACACCGATTTCGAAACTTGCCGACCTGCTCGGCATGGACGAGCTTGCGCCCTATCGTGACGATCCGAAGAGTTGGTTCACGGCGCGCGACGAGATCAAGGCGCTGATTGCGGCGCGCATCGCCACCGGCACGGTCGATGAATGGCTTGGTATCCTCGAGCCGGCGGACATCTGGTGCGCAAAGGTGCTGGACTGGCCGGAGCTGTTGCAGAGTGAAGGATTCGGCGTGCTGGATATGTTGCAGACGGTAGGGCGTGGCGATGGCGTTTCCTTAGCGACAACATGCTCCCCCATCCGGATCGATGGGCAGCGACCGAAATTCGAGCGTGCGGCCCCTGAAGTCGGCGAGCATAATGCGGCGATCTGGGAAGAATTCGATCTCGGCTGACAAACCGAGAGATCGCCCGAGAGATTTAGAAGGAGTTTCCCATGACACGCATCACCAATCTCCGCGTATTCGACCTGCGTTTTCCCACGTCGCAGAGCCTCGACGGCTCGGATGCGATGAACCCGGATCCGGATTATTCCGCCGCCTATGTCATTCTCGATACCGACAAGACTGGTCTTGCAGGCCATGGCCTGACCTTCACCATCGGTCGCGGCAACGACATCTGCTGCATGGCGATCGAGGCAATGCGGCATCTGGTCGTCGGAACCGAGCTTGCGACAGTGCTGGACAATCCCGGCAAATACTGGCGCCACCTGACCAGCGACAGCCAGCTGCGCTGGATCGGCCCGGAGAAGGGCGCGATGCATCTGGCCACCGGCGCTGTCGTCAACGCCGTCTGGGACCTGCTCGCCAAGGAAGCCGGCAAGCCGGTCTGGCGGCTGGTGGCCGAGATGGATGCGGAGCAGATCGCCGATATCGTCGACTATCGCTACATGACCGACGTTCTCACGCGCGACGAGGCCGTCGCCATCCTGAAGAAGGCCGAGGCCGGCAAGGTGGAGCGCATCGCCACGCTCGAGCGCGAGGGCTATGCCTGCTACACGACCTCGGCAGGCTGGCTCGGCTATGAGGATGCCAAGCTGCGCCGTCTGTGCCAGGAGGCGATCGATGCCGGTTTCAACCATGTGAAGATGAAGGTCGGCCGCGATCTCGAGGACGATATTCGCCGGCTCACCATCGCCCGCGAGGTGATCGGCCCCGACCGTTATCTGATGATCGACGCCAACCAGGTCTGGGAAGTCGGGCAGGCGATCGACTGGGTCAACAAGCTTGCCTTCGCCAAGCCCTTCTTCATCGAGGAGCCGACCAGCCCCGACGATGTCGCCGGCCACCGCAAAATCCGCCAGGCGATCGGCCCGGTGAAGGTCGCGACCGGCGAGATGTGCCAGAACCGCATCATGTTCAAGCAGTTCATCGCCGAAGGTGCGATCGATATCGTGCAGATCGATTCCTGCCGCATGGGCGGGCTGAACGAGGTGCTCGCCGTGCTGCTCGTCGCTGCGAAATACGGCCTGCCGGTCTGGCCGCATGCCGGCGGCGTCGGGCTTTGCGAATATGTGCAGCACCTGTCGATGATCGACTATATCGCCGTCTCAGGCACCAAGGACGGCCGCGTGATCGAATATGTCGACCACCTGCACGAACATTTCATCGACCCCTGCGTGATCCGCGACGCCGCCTACATGCCGCCGAGCCTGCCGGGGTTTTCCATCGAGATGAAGCCGGAGTCGATCGCGGAGTATACGTTCAAGGGGTGATCTCTACGGTCGGTTGGTATTGCTCACCGACTGGCTCTTTATTCGGTCGCAGAGGCTGTGCAATATCCGCGCACCTCTGTCGGAGTACTGATGCATGCGAGCTACTTTTGCCGTCGTCTTGACGTTCCTGTTATCCCTCGCATGCGGAAAGGCCGGAGCCGCCGGTGGCAGCCAGTTCAATGTGGCGACGCTTCGCGGCAATGTTCTGGTCGAGGGTTTTGCGAGCAATTCAGGTGCTTCGCGTCCGGCGGTGATCATCCTGAGCGGCAGCCATGGGTTTGCTCCGCCCGCCTATGATGAACTCGGGCGGAGCTTCAATGCGGCCGGCCTTGATGCTTATCTTGTTCATCTGCTCACACCGGCCGATCAGCAGGCCATTGCCCACGCCGGCAGCGCACCCGCTCGTATCGATTATTATGCGACGCGGCTGGCGGACTGGATCGCGGCTGTTCGCGGCGTGGCTTCCTATCTCAACAGTCAGCCCCGTTATGCCGGCAAGGTCGGCGTGCTTGGCATATCCCTGGGAGCGCAGACAGCCGCCGCCGCTTCGGTTGACAGGCGCGATATCGGCGCGCTCGTGCTTGTCGACGGCGGTTTTCCGGATGGCTACTCGCAGCCGATACGTTCCTTGCCGCCGCTCTACATCGTCTGGGGGAGCGCCGATCGGGTCTTTCCCGTCGCAACGGCGCGGGAGTTGCAGCGGATGGCACAAGGTCTTGGTGGATCGGCCAGCCTCAATGTCTATCCGGGCGGCGCGCACAATTTCTTCCTGAAGTCAGGTCCGCAAGCGGCGGCGGCTCATCAGGGCGCCGCCGATTTCTTCCTATCGCAGCTGTCGAAATAATCCTTAAGCGATGCTGGGAGGCGCGTGCTCCTGCTGCCGCTGTTGAAACGCTCAGTTCGAGCGCTTCAACCAGGCCTGGATAAGCGGCACGTCGGCTTCGGCCAGTTCGTGGCCATAGGGGATGGTCTGCAGGTTCACCGTTGCGCCGCCGGCGCGCAGGCGTTCGGCAAGGGGTTGGGAGTATGGACCGTACATGTCCTTCTCACCGGCGATGATCAGCACATCGGCGCCCGACATGTCCGCTGGTGGTGGGTCGGTGAGCACGGCCATGGAGCGCAGCAGCACGGCACGGCGGATGACGTGGGGCTGTAGCGACAGCATGGCGTTTAGCAGGTTGGCGCCGTTCGAATAGCCGATATAGACGATGCGCTCCGGGTCGAGGCTATAGGCCTGGATCGCGCCGTCGACGAAGGCGGCGAAGGCTTCCGCCTCCCTGGCGATATCGGCCTGATCGAAGGAGAAGGGCGAGATGCGGCGATACCAGCGCGGGGAGCCTTCCTCCAGCGCCCGGCCGCGCGCGCCGAGCAAGGTCGCCTCTGCGTCGACCTTGTGGGCGATCGGCAGCATCGTCGTCTCGCTGGCGCCGGAACCGTGCAGCAGGATGAAGGTGTTGCCGTTCGGTTCCTGCGGCGTGAAGAAGCGATGGATGAAGGGCAGGTCGCGATAGATGACGCGCGGCTCGCCGGGCATCGAGAATTGCGGCAGGATGACATTCAGTTCCGCCAGCCGCTCCGGATTGTCGTCGGGCGCGAACAGGCGCGTGCCGAGGGTCGCCTCGTCCTCATCCACCAGCGGCCCCGGCGCATCGGTGGCAAGCTCGAACAGGATGCCGCCGGGCTCGCGGACATAGAGCGAGCGGAAATATTTCCGGTCATGCGTTACCGTCGGCGAGGAGTTGAGCGCCTGCAGCCCGTCGTGCACCGATTGCAATTCGGCATCGTCAGCGGCACGAAAGGCGACGTGGTCGACCGTGCCCGTTCCCGGCGCGCTCGCCCAGAAGCCGCTGGCATCACGGATGTCGAGGATATCACCGGGCATGGCCACGAGGCGGCTGATTGCGCCGTTGACCGCCTGTGGCCGATAGCCAAAATGTTTGACCAGAAGGTTTTGCGTCTGCTTGGGCGTTTCGCTGAACAGCGTCGCACCACGAATGCGCCGGATGGCATGCTCGGGCGGGATTTTGTCGCTGGCCCAGGGGGCGGCCGATGGCAGCTCCGCCGCGCCGACCAGCTTGACAATGACGCCGTCAGGATCTTTCAGGCGCAGGACCGGCTCGCCGAATTCCTCGGAGGGGCCTTCCGGCTTCAGGCCGGCGCTGAGCGCGCGCGTCAGCCAGAAGCCGATGCTCATCGGATCGATGGCGAGCGAGATTTCGCCGACCTGCCCGACGCCGGCGCGACCGGGAGCGCCGTCTTCCCAGACAAGGAAGGTGATCAGCGATCCCGGCGATCCCTTGGCATCGCCATAGAGGAGATGCAGTTGCGTCGCATCCTCGAAGCCGCCGGTGCGCTTGACGAGCCGCAGGCCGAGAAAGCCTGCGTAGAAATCGACATTCGCCTGCACCTTGCGGGTGATCAGCGTGATGTGGTGAATGCCGGCGACCATGGGATGCTCCAGAACGGATTGTACAATTGATCGCTATTTAGGGCGGAAGCCGCCGTCAATTCAATGTGCAGTCCATGGAGACAGTGTTCACGAAACGCGCAACGGTCAGCTGTGTCACAGATCGTAGCAAGTCATCGGCCGGATCCGGCTTTGCCTATTCGGCCGTCTTTGCGGATTTCTTCTTGGTCTTTGTCTTCGGCTCCTCTGGCAGCAGCAATGCTTCCTGCTGCAGGCGAAGCTCCCGCAGCCGCGCCGTCTTCTTCTCGCGGATTGTCTGCTCGCTGGCCAGGATATCCTTGACGGTGGAGTCGAGCTGGCTGGCCTTGACCAAGGATGCCTGCTTCTTGGATCCGAATAGGTTGTCTTTGTTGGGCGCCATGTTGGCCTCCAGGGTTCGTGTCGGCGTTGGCGGTGCTTGCCGACTTGCGCGGGCGGTTTCCGCGCTCGCTAGGCGAGAAATCACATCCTGTATCGGATGACGCCCGTATTGGCGATATAATTCTGTTGTTTCCCAAGAAATAAGGCGAGAACTTGCCGCTAAAATCGGCGAAACGGAAAGAAAAACTCCGATAAATCTTGCGGAAGTTGACCCAGGAATCAGGAAAATATCTGGAAAACGACTAACGAATCTTGGCTCTCAAGACATGATGATTTTATGTCGCACGGGCTGATTTTCATGAAATATTTGGTCGTTTTCGATGTTTTATATGTTTTTCCTTGTGGACGATTGGATCCTCCGTTATAAGCCGTGCATCGATATTGCTGAATGAACTTTGCCTCGACGCACTCTGCGCGACAATGACGAACTTCCTCTCAAAATCGGTCTACTGCACCCAGGCGGTTGCCTGGAATGCGATCTTTATATGAGTGATTGAAAGGTCATCGTTATGAGCACAGGTACTGTAAAGTGGTTCAATGCTGCCAAGGGTTTTGGTTTCATTCAGCCTGACGACGGCGCAACGGACGTTTTCGTGCACATTTCCGCTGTTGAACGCGCTGGAATGAGCAGCCTCCGTGACGGCCAGAAGATTTCCTACGAGCTTGTCAAGGACAAGCGTTCGGGCAAGATGTCGGCTGATCAGCTGGAATCTCTGTAAGCATCTGCCTCCGGTCTTTGACCACGGATGTACTGGCATAGATCGTTGAGGCGATGAAGGAAGAGGTCGGGTTAGCCCGGCCTTTTTTGTTGTCTTGATTCAGGCAAGCTGTGAATCGAAAAGCGCCGGTTCAGGCTTTGCGCTTAACTGAAATGCGGAAGCAAAGTAGATAATAGTATCAAATCCGCTTACGGGACAGGCGTTTTTTGCGAGAATATTTTCGTGAAGCATTCTGCACGCTCAATTGGCGTAGAACGCCTGTTTTTCTAGCGCCGCGAAATTCAGTCGCAAAATTCTCGCTTTAATTGGGATTTCCGCAAAAGTTGCCGGCTGACACAGACGATATATTATCGTCTGTGAGACAACAGAGAAAATTCAAGGAAGTGATCATGCGCTTCGCAAGGATCGTCGTCATTTCGATAGCCGCCTTTTGCTCAGCGACAGGTGCTTTTGTTGACGATGGGAAAGATGCATATGTGCATGGGGACTACAAGAAGGCCTTGGACGATTGGCAAGCTCTAGCTGCCCAAGATAATCCGCAAGCGGAATTTGGTCTTGGTCTTCTCTATGATCACGGCTATGGCGTGACCCAAAGCTATGAGGCTGCAGCCGCTTGGTACCAGAAAGCAGCGGAGCAAGGCGACTTCAGGGCACAGGACAATCTCGGCTTACTATATCTATCAGGCCATGGCGTTTCACAAAATGATGCAGTGGCTGCGATGTGGTTTTCCAAATCTGCCGCCCAAGGTATTTCTGACGCCCAGCATAATCTTGGTGTTATGTATCTTTGGGGGCGGGGCGTGAGCCAGGATGATGCGCAGGCCGTCATTTGGTTTCGAAAAGCGGCACAACAGGGGCATCCTAAAGCTCAGAATAATCTTGGCTTAATGTATGAGCATAGTCGCGGCACAGCTCAAGATTATGCCCGAGCCATCTTTTGGTTCCGCAAGTCTGCCGAGCAAGGCGACGCTGCCGCAGAAAACAATTTAGGTCACATGTTTGAACTTGGCCTTGGTGTACTACAAGACACGGAACAAGCCGTTAGTTTGTATCGAAAGGCGGCTGAGCATGGAGATACCTCTGCAAAGCTTAATTTGCAGAGACTATTTCCTGTAAAGATCGGGTGATCTTATAAGGGTTTTCTGCGGCGCTCTTTGCTGTCCCATCAGCTTCGGGTGGAACCCGATATAAGCACTTGCGACTTCAATGCCCGCCGAGCATATCCTCGGGCGCCTTCTTGCGGTGGCCGCTGATTTCGGAGCCGGCGGTGCGCGAGAACTGGGCGTTCCAGATCCCGGCGAGAAGCGCGATCGCGGTGACGACGAGGAAGGCGACAGAGAAGTCGCTCATTTCGGCGGTCGCGTGTCCGCGCAGCTGCGTCGAGCCATGCAGGGCAAGGGCGGCGATGCAGATGCCGAGCGACAGCATCAACTGCTGGAACGTCGAGTAGAAGCTCGTCGCCGAGCTCATCTGGTCACGTTCGATCTCGTCATAGGCGATGGTGTTGTAGGCGGTGAACTGGAACGACATGAAGAAGCCGCAGAAGAACAGGATCGCGAAAATCACCGGCAGGGGCCAGTCGGGCTGGAAGATCGAGCAAAGCCCGTAGCCCAGCGTGCCGATCACGCCGAAGATCAGCAAGGCGGTGCGGAAGCCGAGGGTTCGCAGAATCCTGACCTGCAACGGCTTCATCGCCATGGAGCCGAGCGCGGTCGCGATGGCGATCTGGCCGGCTGCGGCGGCCGACATGCCGAAGCCAAGCTGCAGCATCAGCGGAATAAGGAAAGGATGCGCGCCCTGGCTGATGCGGGTCAGCGAGCCGGCGATCACGGATGTGCGAAAGGTCGGCACCTTCATCAGCGAGAAATCCATGATCGGCGACGGGTGCTTGCGGGCATGGCGCAGGTAAGCGATGCCGAACAGCAGGCCGATCGCGATCAGGAAAATCGCCATATAGCCTTCGCCCTCGCGGCTCGACATTTCGAAGCCGAACAGCAGCGAGCCGAGCGAGATGCCCGAGAGGATGAAGCCGGAGAGGTCGAAGCGGCCGTTCCTCGGACCTTTCACCTCTTCGATGAACATCGATACCAGGATGAAACCGATGATGCCGATCGGCACGTTGATGTAGAAGATCCAGCGCCAGTCGAGATAGGTGACGAACAGGCCGCCGACCGGAGGGCCGAGGATCGGGCCGACAAGCGCCGGAATGAGCAGCCAGGACATGGCGTTCACCATATCCTTGCGCGCGACGCTGCGCATCAGCACCAGGCGTCCCACAGGCAGCATCATGGCGCCACCAAGGCCCTGTATCAGGCGGGCGATGACGAGGAGAAACAGGTTCGGCGCTTGGGCGCAGAGGATCGAGCCGACGACGAAGATGGCAATCGCCGTTCGGAAGACGGTGCGCGACCCGAAGCGGTCGGCAATGGCGCCGCTCGCCGGAATGAAGATTGCAAGGCTGAGCAGATAGGAGGTGAGCGCGATGCTCATCGCCGGTGCGCTGACGCCGAAGTCCCTCGCCATGGTCGGCAGGGCCGTGGCGAGCACGGTTGCGTCAAGCTGCTCCATGAACATGGCGCTTGCCACGATAAGCGCTACTACACGAAAATTCGGTGCGGCCCGCCGGGTTGGGGCGGCCTGGAAAATCTGATCCGACATTGTCGGGGATCGCTCTCGATGGTGCGGAGGGGTCCAAAGACAGAACCGCAAGTCTGACAACAGCGCAAAGGCCGATTGGAATGCGGGTTGTATACTCCCGCTTACGCGCGATGACTATATCAGAAATCGCAAATCTTATTGATCGAAATGGAAAAAGTGACGCAGGCGGGCAGGAATGCCACAGCCGATGAATGCCAGATGAACAGAAGGCCGCGATCGGTCACGGCCTGTTTTTTCGTGTAAGATGGCGTGTCCCCTGTCGATGGTTTCCTGCCGACAATTTGCTCCAACAGCGGAGCCATCGCCGGCCGGATCGAGCGAGGGATCAATAGCCGGCGGCAAGGCCCGAGCCGGCGCGGCTGTCCATCGCGCCGTTGTAGCGGGCGCCTTCGCCCTTGACGATATCGCTGAGGCTCTTGCCCCCGACGAGAATGCCGGCCGCTTTCCCCCAGACCGGCCAGTCGCCGCCGATCTGGACATTGTAGCCCATGCCGGTCAGCAGCTTGATCGTGTCGGGCGAGAGGGCATAGGGCTCGGTATAGATACGGTCCGGCAGCCATTGATGATGGATGCGCGGCGCATCGATCGCCTGCTGGATATCCATGCCGAAATCGATGACGTTGATAATCGCTTCGAGCGTGATGGTGATGATGCGCGAGCCGCCGGGGCTGCCGATCACCATGAAGGGTTTGCCGTCCTTGGCGATGATCGTCGGGCTCATGGAGGAGAGCGGCGTCTTCTTCGGCTGGATGGCGTTGGCTTCACCCTGCACTAGGCCGTATAGGTTCGGCACGCCGGGCTTGGAGGTGAAGTCGTCCATCTCGTTATTGAGCAGGATGCCGGTGCCGGGCGCGACGACGCCGGCGCCGAAGGAGCCATTCAGCGTATAGGTCACTGCTACCGCATTGCCGTCGTTGTCGACGATGGAATAATGCGTCGTCTCATGGCTCTCGCCGAGACCCTTCGGCATCAGATCCTTGGAGACGCCGGCACGATAAGGATCGATGCTGTCGCGGATCTTCCTGGCATAGTCCTTGTCCAGCAGCTTGGCGACCGGATTGTCGACGAAATCGGGGTCGCCCAGCGTGGAGTTGCGGTCGACATAGGCGTGGCGCATGGCCTCGGTCATGAGATGCACGGTGTCGGCCGAGGCGTAGCCGGTATAGGAAAGCGGATAGCCTTCCAGCACGTTGAGGATTTCGCAGATGATCACGCCACCGGAGGAGGGTGGCGGCGAGGATATGATCTCGTAGCCACGGTAATTGCACTTCACCGGGTCGAGTTCGCGGACCTTGTACTGCTCGAAGTCAACTTTCGCCAGGATGCCGCCCTTGTCCTGGCTGGCCTTGACGATGGCATCGGCGGTCGATCCCTTGTAGAATCCATCCGGCCCCTGTTCGGAAATGCTCGACAGCGCCGCGCCGAGGTCCGGCTGGGTGAACCGGTCGCCGGTCGAGAAGGGTGCGCCGTTCGGCTTGGTGAAGATCGCGGCGGTTGCCGGATCGCGCGACAACCACTTCTTGCCTTCGTTCAGCTCGGCGGCGTCGGCCTGGTTCAGCGTGAAGCCTTCCTTGGCATAGCGGATCGCCGGCGCCATCAGCTCCTGGCGGGTTTTCGTGCCGTATTTCTCGCGGGCGGTTTCGAAGCCCATGACGGAGCCCGGCACGCCGACGGCGAGATAGCCGTCCGTGCTGGCACCCTTGACGACGTTGCCCTTGTCGTCGAGGTACATGGTCTTGGTGGACGCCTGCGGTGCGCGCTCGCGGAAATCGAGAAAGGCGGTCTTGCCGTCCTTCAGCCGTATGGTCATGAAGCCGCCGCCGCCGATATTACCGGCGGTCGGATAGACCACGGCAAGCGCATAGCCGACCGCCACTGCCGCATCGACGGCATTGCCGCCGCTTTTCAGCACCTCGACGCCGATATCGGTCGCCAGATGCTGGGCGGTCACCACCATCCCATGCTCGGCTTCAACCGGCTGGGGTGCGGCGGCCTGGACCGTCGTGATGGAGAAAAGCCCGAAGGCGAGGATGGTGGCTGAGGATATCGCCCGCTGGCGGAAATGGCGCATGATGGTCCCTCTTGGAGTTTGTTATCGGGATAAAGGAGCTCATCACAGGCAGGGTGTCCAGTATGACGAAGGCGATTTCCGGCAGCGTAAATGCATCGGTCTTCGCAGCTGTCGACGCTGAATCAGCCTGGCAAAAAGCAGCCTTTCAGCCGCGATACTCGGAGCCATTGTCGGCCTTTGAAACCGACTAGTATTAAATGCAAATCGCGCGATCGCCCTTTCGTATTAATGCCGCCGCAAAATGTAGGAGACAGACGTTTTCCACACTCGCAATATTTTATTCATCAGGGCAGTCTACTTTAGGTATGTGTATATCGAGGCCGAAGTATTGCGTGGAGAGTAACGATGGCCGTCACGAAACTTGAGCAGTGGAAGAACGAACGCAAGAATAAACCCAAGCCCTTCGTCGTTGTCGAAAAGACGCATGTCGTCGAAATCGAATGCGCCCATTGCCGACGGCATTTCTTTCGGTGGATATCGACGGCGCCGGCCTATTGGCGCTGCGAGGATTGCGCGCAAACCGCCGATCTCGTTCAATCCTGACGTCAGGCAATCAGAATAGCTCTGATATCATTGACATTCGTGCCGGTCGGGCCGGGGACGAAGAGATCGCCGATCGCGTTGAATGCCGTCCAGGCATCGTTGTTTCTGAGCATTTCGGCAGGCACCAGCCCGGCCTTGCGCAAACGCGCCACCGTGCTTGCGTCGGCAAAGGCGCCGGCATTGTCCTCGCTGCCATCGATACCATCCGTATCCGCCGCCATGGCATGAATGCCGGCATGGCCATCGATGTCAATCGCCAGCGACAGCAGGAATTCGGAGTTTCGCCCGCCCTTGCCCTTGCCTGTCAGCGTCACCGTCGTCTCGCCGCCGGAGAGCAGCACGATCGGCTTCGTAAAGGGCCGGTTACGATGCAGGATTTCGCGGGCGAGGGCGGCATGCATGTGCGCCGCCTCGCGGGCCTCGCCCTCGATCGCATCCGAAAGGATGGCGGCCTCGATGCCGGCTTCGCGCGCTACCTGGGCCGCGGCCTCGAGCGAGACACCGGCCGAAGCAATAAGATGCACTTCGTTGCGGGCAAAGCGCGGATCGGCCGGCCGTGGCGCATCGGCCTCCGGCTTTTCGATATAAGCGAGGACGGCGGCGGGCAGGTCGATACGATAGAGGCGGATCAAGTCCAGCGCTTCAGCGCGCGTGCCGGCGCCAGGCACGGTCGGGCCGGAGGCGACGAGCGCCGGGTCGTCGCCTGGAATGTCGGAAACCACCAACGAGACGACCTTGGCCGGATAGGCAGCCGTGGCAAGACGACCGCCCTTGATGGTCGACAGATGTTTGCGGATGACATTCATCACCGAGATGGGTGCGCCGGAGGCGAGCAGGGCCTTGTTGACGGCGATCTCGTCGGCAAGGGTGAGGGCGCCAGCAGGTGAGGGCAGCAGTGCCGAGCCGCCGCCGGAGATCAGCGCGATCACCAGATCGTCCTCCGTCAGGCCCTCGACCAGCTTCAACAGCCGCCCCGAGGCGACAAGGCCGGCTTCGTCGGGCACCGGATGGGCGGCTTCGATGATCTCGATATGGCGGCAGGGGGCGGCGAAGCCGTATCGGGTCACCACCAGCCCTTCCAGCGGGCCATCCCAGCATTGCTCCAGAGCCGCCGCCATCTGTGCCGACCCCTTGCCAGCGCCGATGACGATCGTCCGTCCTTTCGGCCTTGCCGGCAGGTGGGTGCGGATACCGGTCAGCGGATCGGCGGCACGGACGGCGGCGTCAAAGAGGGAGGTGAGGAAGGCGCGGGGATCGGAAACGGTCATGTCGAAATCTGCCTGTCTGCGATGAGCTCGTAACCATTTGGTGGCTCAACTGGCGTCGGCGCGCAAGGGTGGGGAAGGCCGATTGTGTCCGGCAAGGTGAATCCCTATGTTTCGAACAACAGTTTCAACCTTTTAATTTGAGGGATTTTCGATATGGCCGAGTTGAGAGTGAAGACGAGACAGACGGGTGCCACCGCAACCGTCGGCCGCACCGGCTTTCCGCATGTGACCTCGGTCACCGGCGGCGAGATCGACATCGTCACTTCGCCGTCGCAGCCGGGCTTCAATCCGCTCGACCTGCTTTACTCGTCGCTGTCGGCCTGCTTGGTTCTCAGTGCCCGCATGGCTGCAAGCAGCCTCGGCGTGCTCGACAAGCTGACGGAAGTCACCGCCGTCGTGACCGGCGAGAAGGCGACGGAAGGGTTGTCGCGCGTCGAAAAATTCAACATCGCCTTTACCATCAAGGGCGATTTCGGCGACGAGATCCGCAATGCAATTGCACATGCCGCCGAGGACGAGATCTGCACGGTCAGCAATACGATCCGTGGCAATCCGAAGTTTGAGACGGTGATTTCGGGGTGAGACGATAAAACCTTCTCCCCCAGCGGGGAGAAGGATGCGCGAAGCGCAGGTTGAGGGGGCGTTGCACCGTAAGGCTGCCCTTCGCTCGCCGCTCAGGGCGCGCCCTCATCCGCCCTGTCGGGCACCTTCTCCCCGAGGGGAGAAGGAGTAAATGGCAGCTCAAACCCATCCAGATACACCCCAAGCTCCGGATCGATATCCACCTTCACCACATTGGTATAGACCGCCGTGGCGATCATGATGCCGGCGAAAGCGACGAGGTTGACGAGGGTTGGTTCGTCATAGCGCGACTTCAACTGCGCCCACAATTCCTCCGGCACGGCGTTGGAATCCTTGACGATGGACTTGCCGAAATCGATCAGCAGCGCTTCGTCTTCGGTCGGTACGATCGCCTCCGGCGTCAGGCCGGCATTGATCAGCGCGCGGCGGAAGAAGCCGACGGGGATGATCGCGCAGCTTTCCAGCGAAATCGCCTGGCAGAAGAGCCAGACGGCGCGGTCGTCCAATGCCGGGCGAAGTTCCTCGCGCAGGGTGAACCATTCGGCATAGATGCGGTGCGCCACGGGCGAATGCAGCAGCGTCCGCTTCATGTTGGTCATGCGGCCGCGCAGCGCCACCTCGCGGTCATGCTCGGCGCGGACGGCGTCGGAGGCGGTGTCGTAGTCGATCGGCGTGATATGGCTCATCGGTTGTCTCTTATTGCGCCGCTTCGGAAAGTGATGGGAAGAAGCGATTGTCCGGGCGCGGCAGGCCGAGATGGTCGCGCAATGTCGTGCCCTCGTAGTCGCGGCGGAAGATGCCGCGGCGTTGCAGTTCCGGAACGACGCGGGTGGTGACGTCAAGCAGGCCCTGCGGCAGGAAGGGGAAGACGACGTTGAAGCCGTCGGAGCCTTCCTCGTGCAGCCATTGCTCCATCTCGTCGGCGATGGTCTGCGGTGTGCCGACGAAGGCGAGGCCGGCATAGCCGCCGAGACGCTGGGCAAGCTGGCGCACGGTCAGCTTCTCTTCCGCGGCCAAAGCGATAACGCGTTCGCGGCCGCTTTTGCTGGCATTGGTTTCTGGCGTTGCCGGCAGCGGGCCGTCCGGGTCGAAGCCGGAAGCATCATGGCCGAGCGAGATCGACAGAGAGGCGATGGCGCTGTCGTAATGCACCAGGCTGTCGAGCTTGGCGCGCTTGGCCTTGGCCTCCTCGATCGTATCGCCGACGACGATGAAGGCGGCGGGGAGGATCTTCAGGTGATCCGGATTGCGGCCGATCTTTTTCATCCGGCCCTTGATATCGGCGAAGATCGCCTTGCCGTCGGCGAGATTGCGAGGGGCGGCAAAGACCGCTTCCGCCGTTTCGGCGGCGAGCTGGCGGCCAACGTCGGATTGCCCGGCCTGGACGATCACCGGCCAGCCCTGCGGAGGGCGGGCGATGTTGAGCGGCCCGCGCACGCTGAGCTCCTCGCCCTTGTGGGCAAGCACATGCATCTTTTCCGGGTCGAAGAAGATCCCGCTTTCGGCATCGCGGATGAAGGCATCATCGGCAAAGCTGTCCCAGAGGCCGGTGACGACATCGTAGAATTCGCGGGCGCGATGATAGCGCTCGCCGTGCTCCATATGTTCGTCAAGACCGAAATTCAGCGCGGCATCCGGGTTGGAGGTCGTGACGATATTCCAGCCGGCACGGCCGCCGCTGATATGGTCGAGCGAGGCGAAGCGTCGGGCGATGTGGTAGGGCTGATCGAAGGTGGTCGATGCGGTGGCGACGAGGCCGATCCTTTCGGTGACGGCGGCGAGCGCCGAGAGCAGGGTGAAGGGCTCGAAGGACGTCACGGTATGGCTACGCTTCAGCGCCTCGACCGGCATGTTCAGCACGGCGAGGTGATCGGCCATGAAGAAGGCATCGAACTTCGCCTGTTCCAGTGCCTGGGCGAAGCCCTTGATGTGTTGGAAGTTGAAATTCGCATCCGGATAGGCGCCGGGGTAGCGCCAGGCGCCGGTGTGCAGGCTGACGGGGCGCATGAAGGCCCCAAGCTTTAATTGCTTCTGTGCAGTCATGGATCCAGTCCCTCTCGAAAATCATGGGGTCATGGCGGCGCGCGAACGGGCGCCGGCGAGACTATCCCCCTCGACGTAGGAGTGCCGCCGGCGCATTCAAAGAGCTGGTTTCATTTATTTGATCGGTTCGGGAAAATATTCATCCTCCGCCGCCTTCAGCCTCGGTTTGCCGGGCAAAGACCCGGACGAGCCAGTCGATGAAGACGCGCACGCGTGGCGAGAGCTGGCGGTTGCGGGGGTAGAGCATCGAGACCGGGGTTCTGGTCGGCGGAAAGTCCCTGAGGACGTGAAGCAACTCGCCGGATTTCAGAGCATATTCGGCGTGATAGCGCGGCACCTGTATCAGGCCGAGACCGAGCTTGGCCGCCGAGAAATAGCTCTCGGCGGCGTTGACGGAAACCGTGGCGGGCAGAGCGATGTTGCGCACCACGCCGTCGATGGTGAATTCCAGCGGCAGCAATCCGCCTGTCGCCGAGGAGCGGAAGCCGATCATGCGGTGGCCGTGGAGAGCGCCCGGATGTGTCGGCATGCCGAAGCGCTCGATATAGGCCGGCGCGGCCAACGTGATCTCCTCCAGCATGGCGACGCGGCGGGCGATCATGTCGCTGTCTTGCGGCGTGCCGACGCGCAGCACGCAGTCGATGCCTTCGCGGATCAGGTCGACGAAACGGTCGCCCTCCGTCATGTAAAGCTCGATCTCGGGGTAGGTTTCGAGGAAGGACGGCAGGTTCGGCAGGACGAAATGCCGGGCGAGCGTGCCGTGCACATCGACGCGCAACAGCCCTTTCGGCTTGGCGCCGGCAAAGGCGCCCTCTGCGTCTTCAATGTCCGAGAGGATGCGCAGGCAGCGCTGGTAATAGGCTTCGCCGTCGAGCGTCGGGCTGACATGCCGTGTGGTTCGTTGCAGCAGGCGAACGCCGAGCCGCGCCTCCAGCTGCTTGACGGCATCGGTCACCGTCGAACGCGGCAGGCCGGTGTCTTCGGCGGCTAGCGTGAAGCTGCGGCGTTCCACGACGCGGGAAAACACCCGCATAGCATCGAATCTGTCCATTTTTCTTTGTTCGTTAATTTCGGATAGTGATGCCGATTAATGGATGATTATCCGCCAATTGAAAAGGGGCATCTTCCCTTCATCGAAACGCGCCACGGCGCAGAGACATGAAGGATGAAGACAATGACCAACAATTCCAACAGAGTAGCCATCGTTACCGGCGCATCTCGCGGCATTGGTGCCGCGATTGCCGCGCGCCTCGCAACGGACGGCTTCACCGTCGTCGTCAACTACTCAGGCAGCGAAGCCGCCGCCGAGGAACTGGCTCGCGAGATAGAGGAGAAGGGCGGCAAGGCGCTGACCGCCAGGGCTGATGTTTCTGATGCAGAGGCCGTGCGTCGCATGTTCGATGCGGCTGAAGCCGCCTTTGGTGGTGTCGATGTCCTCGTCAACAATGCCGGTATCATGCAGCTCGCCAAGATCACCGATGCTGACGATGCCCATTTCGACCGCCAGATCGCCACCAATCTGAAGGGCACCTTCAACACGCTGCGCGAAGCTGGCAAACGCCTGCGTGACGGCGGCCGCATCATCAATTTCTCGACCAGCGTCGTCGGCCTGAAGCTCGAATCCTATGGCGTCTATGCCGCCACCAAGGCCGCTGTGGAAACGCTGACCGGCATCATGTCCAAGGAATTGCGCGGCCGCTCGATCACCGTCAACGCCGTCGCGCCCGGTCCGACCGCCACCGATCTCTTCCTCAACGGTAAGAGCGACGAGCTGATCGACCGCATGGCCAAGATGAACCCGCTGGAGCGTCTCGGCACGCCGGAGGATATCGCCGCCGCCGTTTCCTTCCTCGCCGGTCCCGATGGTTCCTGGATCAACGGCCAGACGCTGCGTGCCAATGGCGGCATGGTTTGAGCCTCCCGATCGGCGGCGGGTTCTTCCCGCCGCTACCACCCATTCCCCCGCAACATAGTCACCCCCAAGAGGAACAGGATCATGAGCAAGCAAGTTATCGTCATCACCGGCGCGTCGAGCGGCTTCGGCGCCTTGACCGCCCGTGCTCTCGCCAAGGCCGGCCACACCGTCTATGCCGGTATGCGCCAAACCGAGGGCCGCAACGCGCCGCAAGTTGCTGAAGCCGCCGCTTTCGCCAAGGAGAATGGTGTCGATCTGAAAGCCGTCGAACTCGACGTCGCCTGGGATGCTTCCGTAGAGGCCGGTATCGCCAGTGTCATCGCGCAAGAGGGCCGTATCGATACCATCATCCACAATGCCGGCCATATGTCCTTCGGCCCCGCCGAGGCCTTCACGCCGGAACAGTTCGCCGAGCTCTACGACATCAACGTGCTCAGCACCCAGCGTGTCAACCGTGCAGTACTTCCGCATCTGCGCAAGCAGGGTAAGGGCCTTGTCGTCTGGGTGTCGTCGTCGAGCACGCGTGGCGGCACGCCTCCGTACCTCTCGCCCTATTTCGCCGCCAAGGCTGCCATGGATTCGCTTGCCGTCTCTTATGCGTCCGAGCTGACTCGCTGGGGCATCGAGACTGCCATCATCGTGCCCGGTGCCTTCACCAAGGGCACCAACCATTTCGCTCATTCCGGCTCGCCCGCAGACAAGGTGCGCGCTGCCGAATATGACGATGGTCCCTATGCCGGCGTTCCGGACCAGGCCCTGAAGGGGCTGGCCTCGCTCGAGCCTGCCGACGCGGATGCCGCTTCTGTTGCCGTCGCCATCGTCGATGTCGTCAACATGCCCTTCGGCACGCGTCCCTTCCGCACCCATATCGATCCGTCCGAGGACGGCGCGGAAATCGTCAATGGCGTTGCCGATCGTGTCCGTGCCGAGCTCTTCCGCCGGATCGGCCTGGAGGACCTGCTGAAGCCGCATGCAAGGGGCTGAAGCTTCGCCTACACCCTTTGCGCGCGTCAAATCGCCGCTTCTGTGCCACAGGAGCGGCTGTCGCTTGCAGCCGTTGGGACTATTTTGTGTCGTACGGCATTCCAAGCCTATGAGTTTCGTATTAAAGCGAATCCTTTAGAGGGTCGGGAGATATCCATGGACGCGAAGGACATTGGCGAAATCGCCAGCTGGCTCATGCAGGCCGGTCTCAAGGGCATGGGAGAGGCCGATATCCTGGCAGGCTTCTGTGAGCAGTGCCGCCAGCATGGTCTCAACCTCGATCGTGCCATGGCGTTGATGGACACGCTGCATCCGGTCTACGAGGGCCGCGCCTTTCGCTGGGACGGCAATCAGGCGATCGAGCGCGAGTTCGAATATGGCCCGTCGCACCAAGGGATCGCAGCTGAGAATTGGCAGCGTACCTCCTTCCATCACATGTTGACGACAGGCGCGGATGAGGTACGTCGGCGTATCGGCTTCGGTGATCCGATCGATTTCTACGGTCTTGATACGCTGCACGCCGATGGTCACACGGACTACATCGCCATGGTGCACCGTTTTGAAGAGGGCGGCACGATCGGCGAGATGGATTGTTTCTACTCCAACTTCGCCACTGCCGGCGCGGCGGGTTTCCCGGACGAGGATTTGCGCGTCCTGCGCAAGCTTACGCCGGCTTTGGCCCTGGCGATCAAATGCACCGGTACCAGCCGCATTGCCCGCACCATTGCCGAGGTCTATCTGGGCGAGGATGCCGCCCGGCATGTTCTCGAAGGCAAGATCACGCGCGGCAAGGCAGAGCGCATCTCGGCGGCGCTGTGGTTCTCCGATCTCGCCAACTACACCCGCATCTCGGACACGGCCGAGCCGGACGAAATCATTCCGATGCTGAACGCCTATGCCGATGCCGTGATTTCCTCGATCCACGAGGCGGGCGGCAATGTGCTGAAGCTGATCGGCGACGGCACGCTGGCGATCTTCAAAGCCCGCGATGCAAGCGACGCCTGCGCCGCAGCGCTGATGGCGGAATCGCTGCTGCGCCAGCGGCTGCGTGATCTCAACTCCCAGCGGCAGATCGAGGGCAGGCCGGTGACCGAGGTCTATCTGGGCCTGCATATCGGCGATGTCTTCTACGGCAATATCGGCAGCATGGACCGCCTGGATTTCACCGTCATCGGCCCGGCTGTCAACGAGGTCAGCCGCATCGCCTCCATGTGCCGTTCGGCGGACCGCAATATCCTGATGTCGTCGAATTTCGTCGAGACCCTGGCGGCCGATCAGAGCAACGATCTCGTCTCGGTCGGCCGCTATGCGCTGCGTGGTGTCAACCGACCGCAGGAGCTGTTCACGCTGCTATCATCGGCTGCGTGATAGGGCGGCGTGACGATTTTCAGCGCCGGCCGGCGGCAAACATCGGTCCACCTTTGTGTGGCGGAAAACCGTAGCCGTTGATCATCACCAGATCGATATCGCTGGCGCGGGCGGCGATGCCTTCCGCGAGAAGAGTGTCGCCTTCGTCGGCCATGGCCTTCAGCAGGCGGGTTGTGATTTCATCCGCGGTGAAATTTTTCAGCGCGATGCTCTTTTCGGCGCGGGCAGCTTCGATGATCGCGGTCACCTCAAGGTCGACGGTGCGCTTTCCATCGGGATAGGCGTACCAGCCGCGCCCAGCCCTCTGACCAAAGCGGCCGGCTTCGCAAAGTCGGTCGGCGATGGCGACGTAACGCGCGTTGGGATCGCTTGTCGCCGCCTGGCGTTTGCGGCGTGCCCAGGCGATTTCGAGGCCGGCCATGTCATAGACGGCGAAGAGGCCTATCGGATAGCCGTAAGCCTCCAGCGCCGCGTCGATCTCCTGCGGCAGCGCGCCGTCCTCGAGCATGAATTCCGCCTCGCGGCGATAGGCGGAGAAGATGCGGTTGCCGATACGGATTTCGCCGCCAAGCGCACCATTGCTTTCGATATGGAGACGCTGGCGATCAAGAATTGCAGCGTGATTTCCACTTCGATGTTCGGTGCACTCGCCGCCTCCGGCGCATTGCCGTTCGGCAAGCAGGCTTTCGAAGCGATGATTCGCGCCGGTGGCAAGGGCATCGAGCCCAGCCTGAAAGCTTTCAACGCAGCCTTCGACCGTGCCAAGGACAGGCCCCGCGACGCGGTTTCCGCGATGCCAGCGACGCATTTCGACGTTTTGCCTGAGATGGCCGGTCACCCGGCGCTCGACCGGCTGGTGCATCGCATCCGCGCCGAATTTCCGGAAGAAGTATGGACGCTGCTGTTTGCCGGCGTCAGGAAGCTCACCGATTATCAGGACCCGGCCTATGCCGACGAGTATCTGACCCGCGTTGTGGCCCTCTACGTACTCGACCGTAAGTCCAGTGGCGCGCAAAAGGGTTTCGCCTTCACCGTGCAGGCCGCGAAGTATATTGCCGTTGCCATGGCCTATGATGATGTCATCCGTGTCGCCGATCTCAAGGTGCGCGCGTCTCGCTTCGATCGCATGCGCAAGGAGGTTGGTGCCACCAATGACCAGATCGTCTATATGACCGAATACATGCATCCTCGCATGGAAGAGGTCTGCGGTACCTTGCCGAAGGGTGTAGGCCTGTGGATCAAGAACCGGCCGAAGCTCTTCGATCGGCTCGACCGCATTGTCAACAAGGGCCGCCGTGTGCAGACCGGCACGCTCTTCTGGTTTCTTGGCCTCTATATCGTCTCAGGCCTGCGCCGTACTCGCCGTGGTATGCTGCGGTACATGCGCGAAGTCGAGCATCGCGAAGCCTGGCTTGCTGCTGCGTCCAATCTGCTCGGCGCGAACTACGATCTCGCCGTCGAAGTCCTCGACAACCGCCGTCTGGTCTAAGGCTATTCCGACACGCATGCGCGCGGCCTGTCGAAATTCGATCGTGTGATGTCGGTGCTGCCGATGCTGCGGGATCGGGAGGATGGCGCGGTCTGGATGAAGCGGTTGCGGCAGGCGGCGCTGTTGGATGAAAGCGGAGCTGCGCTGGATGGGGCGCTGAAGACGGTGGCGACGCTATGACGGTTCAGCGCAATGCAACCGTGGTTGCCGTAAAATGGAGCTATGAAAATTCGGTTGAAATAGGCTGAAAAAATAAGCAACTATTGATTGCCAGATGCTCATGCGCTAATCTTCTAAAATAGCGTTTACGTGAGGGCACTCGTGGATGGAATTCGAACATGCCGTCAGTTTGGGGGCTTGGTGCCAAGTCGATTATCAACTCAGAAGACATTTTAAAAAAAGGACCATGAGCTGTTTCGAGTCCCTCGTGACGCCTTGGCCCGGCCTGATGGAAGTATTGAAAGATGGTCCGACGGAGCTTGGAGTTTCCGTCACAGAAAATCGATATGCAAACGCGGCCGAATGTCTGAAATACGGGATCTTGCTGCCGCACGAATTTCCCAAGGGGCCGCAGGAAGAAGTGATCTTCTCGCGTGCAGCCTTCATCAATATCTCCGACAAACTGCGCCATAAGCACGAGAAAATGCTAAGAACGTTGTCCCACTGCGAAGGGCCGGTGCTCTTTGTGCGTTATGGTGGAAATGCTCTTCCCGCAGGTGCGTGGCCTTATTGCAACGAACCGGATCCCTTCGATCTCCGTCGAGTTGACGAGCTTTGTACTCTGCTGTCGCGCTGTTTTCCGATGCTGAATTTTAGACTTCTGTTCGCCTACGAAGCAGAAACTACGAAGATCATGAATGAGGCGGTCGAGCTGGATAAGCGGATCACAATCGCCCCCATCGACAGACGGAACGACTATTCAAGATGGCAGGGAAGCGATCTGTTGTGGGATGGATTATTTACCCGAGAGACGACGAAGATCGTCGCGTATCGCGGCGCTCGCCGGAGTGCGGAGACCAAGGCGCCAGCACCATTGCCAAAGTCTCCGGAAAAAGCGGCAACGCAACGCGTATGGCGACTGCCGAATTTCTTCAGGAGTGAACGCTAGTCATTGTTTTCCCGCACGCCGACAGGCGGGATAAGCCAGCTTCAAATCTCATGCTTTCTGAAATGATGCCGGACCTTGTCGTCGTTGCCCCATAGCGACCCGAGAAGATCAGATTGGGATGCTGCGAATGGCCTGCCTTACGCGCCCCAAGATTTCACTGATGGTTTTCTCATCGCCGGTGATGGAAAGTCCAACGTAAGTTTCTGCCTCAATGGTTATTTCCTGCCCAGCCAGTTGCAGCAGAACTGTCTCGATCTCTTGCGAACCAGCGACTGCCCGGTTTCGACTTATGAGGGACGCTCCGAGTTGACGCAGAACATCCATGAGGGTGTCTCGAAGTTTTTGATCGTGTTCCTGACCCAGAATTACCGTCTTTGTCATCGAGTTGGTCCAGCTAGTGCGAGCGCACCCCTCAAATCTCATGCTTCCTGATATTGTGCAGCACCTTATGCAGGGTCGCGATGAAGGCGCGGTATTCGGTTTCTTCTACGCCGTCGAACATTTGCAGGAGCAGGTCGTACATGGTGGGCCAGAGTTTCTCGAAGGCGGCGCGGCCGTCTTCGGTGATAGAGACGTCGCGCACGCGCATGTCCTCGGCGCGAGGCTGACGGCGGATGAAGCCCTGTTGCTCGAGGGAATCCAGCGTCCGGCTCATCGTCGATTGCTCGGTGACGGCAAAGACGGAGAGTTCGTTGATGGTCACGGAGGAGGAGATGCTGAGAATGGCGAGCGCGCGCATCTTCGCGGTCGTCATATCGTATTCGCGCAGTTCCTCGGCCATGTTGTTGTTCCAGCGGGCTATCAACCGGTTCATCAGATAGGGAGCGAAGTGGTTGAGCCCAATTTCGCCCATGGTCGGGCGTTTCTCGGAGCCATTATGGTTATGCCGCAAAACGGCGCCTGAAAACCGTTCCTCCATGAACGATATCTCCTCGTGGGATCTTGCTATTTCAGTGATGACGCGAGCAAGAATCTGAGTCTCCGCCAAGACCCGAACCCGTCGCAGGCACCTTTGAGCATAGAGCTGCTACATGGGTGCGGTGGTTAACAGAGGAGTTGAAGGGGCGCTAGAGGAAAAGCCGGCCTAGCCTGCCGTCGTCGTTGCCGCCACTTACGCAATCATGGTCGCATAATCCGCCACACCGGCGTTGCTGTCATTCGCGGTAAGGGAGCCGATCGGCTCGCTCATACTGGGGAAATGCTGGCGAAGTGACGGCCTCCGGGCTTAACCGCTAAACCTTTGACATTTGAAATATTGCTTCGTAGACCGTTCCTATATGAAATGGCAACGTGGCGATCTGAGCTGAAACCATGGCAGAATCCGAGAGCGCAACCGTCGATCTGGAAATCATCGTCCAGGGCGCCCAGGAGGGCAAGAAGCAGGAGCTGCGGCTCTGGCTGCGGATGCTATCGACCACCAAGCTGATGTCGCAGGAAATCCGTCGGCGCCTGCGCAATGAATTCGGCGCAACGCTGCCGCAATTCGACCTGATGGCGCAGCTCTATCGCGAGCATGATGGTCTGCGTCTCGGCGAGCTTTCCAAGCGCACGATGGTCACCAACGGCAATGTGACGGGGCTGGTGGAGCGGCTGGAAACCGACGGTCTGGTGCTGCGCGTGACGCCGGATGGCGACCGACGAGTGACAGTCGCCAAGCTGACGAAGAAGGGCGACGAGATTTTCGCCGCCATGGCTGCCGCTCATGAGGGCTGGCTGCGCGAGTTGATGGCCGATGTCGAGCCCACCGTCATCGCCGGGCTCTGGAAGGATATCGGCGAGGTCAAATCGTCGGTCAACAATCACCTTTCGGGCGCTGCCTTCGATTGATGGCTAGATCTATCACGCCTACTCGCTCTTGAAGCTCTTTTCGAGCACCATCAAGCTGTCGGCCAGAATTGGGGTGGCAAGGCATTGCGGTGGCGGAGTTGTTCGGGCGCCGCCACCGCTCACACGCGGCTTATCTGTGCCGCGCCATGACCTCGGTAAGAACTTTTTCGAAGCGGGCGATCTCTCCGAGTTTGTCATAGTGTACCAGAGAAACGCGGATTGCGCCTCTTTCCATTGACGGGCCGAGACGTTGATCAGGAACGAGGCGAACATATAGCCGTCGCGCAACATGATACCGGCTCCGCCCATCTCGGCGGTGAACCGCTACGGCGTGATGCCTGATATGTTGAAACAGATGGTCGGCATGCGATGGTTAGCGTCTGGCCGGGCTCGAAATTGCCGGCCATCAGCGCATTGCGTAGTTGCTGGTAAACGCTCTCCTGGATGGTCGTTCTCGATGACACCGGTTCCAGGCCTATGTGCACGCTCGTTTCCTTCACGCTTGGGCGATTCCAGTCATGCCGGATATCGTAGAGCGAAGGGCAGCCGTGTCAAACCTCCTCGGTTTCCCAAGCCGCCTGATCGGCGCCTGGGTCCTCCTCACCCCTGGCGACCTTTGTCTGGCGGAGGCCGATGCCGACGCCGATGAGGGCGAGTGCGCCGCCGATGGCGTGATAAGAATGCAATTGTTCGCCGAGGACGGCCCAGGCGAGCGCCGCGACGACGATCGGCAGAAGGTTGATGAGCAGGGAGGTTCGCGCCGCTCCGAGCTTCTGAATGCCGATCATCCAGCACAGCGGCGCCAGCAGCGATGTCGGAATGGCTGCATAGAGGATCAGCGGCAGATTGGCTGACGTGATCGGCGAGATATCGCCGATTAGGAAAACCGGGATCAGCAGGATGGTTGAAAAGCCGATCTGCCAGAAGAGCTGCTGCCATATGGGCAGCGGCATCGCCCAGCGCTTCAGCATCACGCCGTAGAGCGAGTTGGAGAGCACGGCGACGATCATCAAGCCGTCGCCTATGTGGAAGCCGCCGCTCAAAAGGGCGGCGGGATGGCCCTGCGAGGTCAGATAGACCAGGCCGATCAGGGAAATGACTCCACCGGCAATGCTGGCCGCCGTTAGTCTTTCGCCGGCCAGTACCCCGGCCAGCAGCGTCGATAGCAGCGGCATCAGCGCCACGATCACGCCCATGTTGACCGCCGAGGTAGTCTTGGCCGCCTCATAGGCAAGGCTCTGATAGATCACCATGCCGAGCGCTCCGAGAGTGGCGATCTTCAGCCAGTATTGGCCGAGGAGCGCGCGGTTCCGCCATGCGGCCGGGCCGATGAAGGGGAGCAGGATGAGGAAGGCCAGCAGCCAGCGATAGAAGGAGATCGAGCCGGGAGAGATGACGCCGGCGGCGGCCTTGGTAACGACGGTGTTGCCGGACCAGATGAGGACAGTGAGCAGCGGCGCCAGCGTCGCGCTCGTCATGATGGTGGTGGTGTCTTTGGCGGAAGAGGTCGGGTTCTTGCTCATGACGTCCTCCTGTCGGATGGTCGGCCTAGTCGGGTTATGTCGATGTCGCTTTTTACTGTCTGTCTGATTTCTGGTATATAGCGATTTTCAGACACAGGTAGCGGATTGCGGACATGTCGGAGTAGAAGATGGCGGCACGCGAACCACGCATCGAGGGAGATCCGCCGCGCCCGGTTTCCTTCCGGACGGAGCATTACAAGGGCGGCACGGTCTTCCCGGCCAAAAGCCAGCCGTGGGGTGAACTCAATTATGCCCTCATGGGTGTCGCCGAATTCGTCATCGAAGGCGTGCGCTATCTGTCTCCACCCCATTACGCCATCTGGCTGCCACCCGATACGATGCATGGCGCCTGGAACCAGCATGACCTGCATTATGTCACCGTCTATGTCGAGCGCGCGCTCTGCGCCGATCTGCCGGCGGAACCTTCGACGCTTAGCATCAGTCCGCTGCTGAAGGCGATCCTGGCGGACTTCGCCGTCCGCAACATCACACTTCCGGAAACGGAGGAGGACCTGCGGTTGGCGCAAGTCCTGGTCGATCAGATCCGTCTTGCCCCGCGCTGCGAAAGCTATCTGCCGCTATCCGATGATCCATTGCTGGGACCGGTGCTGAAGGCGTTGCAGGCCGATCCCGGCGATCGTCATTCGCTGGCGGAGTGGGCACGCCGGATGGGAACGACCGAGCGGACGCTCTCCCGCCGCTGCCATGACGATCTCGGCATCTCCTTCAACGAATGGCGTCAGCGGCTGCGGCTGGTCAAGGCGCTGGCGCTGATCGAGGCCGGTGAACCGGTGCGGCGGATCGCGACGCAGCTCGGCTATGGCAGCGCCTCCGCTTTCATCGCCATGTTTCGCCGGCTGACGGGGACGAGCCCGACGCGGCTCGGCTGAGGCCATTATGGGTCGATCAGCAAGACCTCAAGCTTCCGCAACTCTTCGGGGTCGGCCATCGCATTGATGCCTGTGATTCCACCATCATCGGCAATGGTAAGGCGAAGTGCGATGCGCAATTGCCCGCCGAGAATAACCACGGCGCCGACGGCCCCATTGATGACGGCAAGCCGCGCGCCCTGGGCGCGGCCGCGGAAGGTCTCGGCAACGGCGGAGCTGCCGCGAATTTCGCCAAGCGCGCCCATCCGCGCCGCGACCGCATCGGCGCGGAAAACAACGTCGGGATCGAGAGCTGTAAGAAGTGCTGTCATGTCGCCGTTGCGCGATGCCGTGAAGAAGGCATCGACCAGATGGCGCTGACGGGCGAGGTCTGCCTCAGCCGTAGGCGGCACTCCCTGTACCCGCCGGCGGGCGCGGCTGGCGAGCTGACGCGTGGCGATGGTACTGCGCCCGACGATCGGGGCGATGTCATCGAAGGGCATGTCGAACATATCATGCAGCACGAAGGCCAGCCGTTCAGCCGGCGTCAGCTTTTCCAGCACCACCAGCAGCGCGAGGCCGACTGAGTCGGCGAGCAACGCATCCTGCTCCGGGTCCGTGCCGTTTCCGGCCTCATGGCTGACGACCGGTTCGGGGACGCGGATGGTCAACGGTTCCTCGCGCCGGGATTTGCGGCTGCGCAGCCAATCGAGGCAGATGCGGGCGGTGACCGTCGTCAGCCAGCCGCCGAGATTGTCAATCTCCGATGTGTCGGTACGGCTGAGCCGCAGCCATGCCTCCTGCACCGCATCCTCCGCCTCCGTCCGTGAGCCCAGCATGCGATAGGCTACGGCGCGCAAGTGCGGCCGGTTGGCCTCGAATTTTTCCGCCTGCCACTTTTTTTCGTCCATCGGTCACATTCCCTCATTCTGTTCCGTCATGCCTATGACGAACGAGGCCCGGCCGGTGTGACAATGGATCGGCACGGGAGCGGCATCGTCAAGGCCAAAACATCCAAGGAGAGAATGATGCAAGCCCGTATGAAGAACCCCGCCCTCGTCCTGCCGGAAACCTTGCAGGCACTTCTGGCGCTCAGCGCCTCGCTGAGGGATCGCGGCCTGTCCGAAAACACCATGGACCTCGTGCATCTGCGCGTCAGCCAGATCAATGGCTGCAGCGTCTGCACGGATATGGGGTTCCGCAAGCTGCAGAAGGCGGGGGAAACGGTCGAGCGTATCGTCGGCGTCTCCGCCTGGCGCGAAATGCCCTATTTCACCGAGGCTGAACGCGCCGCCCTTGCGCTTGGCGAGGCGGCAACCCGGCTTGCCGATCGGCCGGAGGCTGTAAGCGACGAGATCTGGAACGAGGCTGCCCGGCACTACGACGAGAAGGCGCTGTCCGCGCTGATCGTTTCGATCGCGGTCGACAACGTCTGGAACCGGCTGAACGCAACGGTCCGCCAGCAGGCGGGAGCATCCTGGAACTGATCCGGATCGTATCGAGGAAAACCGTCTCCCAGCAGGGAGGCGGTTGGTTCGCATGTCAGGCTTCGCTTACCTTCGACGTCACCAGCAGCTTCGCCAGCCAGTCGACGAAAACGCGCACCTTGTTGCTCAGGTGCCGGTTCGGGGGATAGACGATGTGTAGCGGTATGGGGTTGCGGGTCCAGCCGGGAAGGACGGGGATGAGGTCGCCCCTGGCAAGCTCGTCGCGGATCATGAACGCGGGGGCCTGGGCGATGCCGAGGCCGGCCATTGCGGCATTGACGTAGCTGCGGCTGTCGTTGACCGAAAGGATGTAGCGCGGGCTGATTTCCAGCGATTCATTGCCGCGCTGAAATTCGAACGGGATGACCCGCCCGGTCTGCGCGCGAAAATAGCTGACGGCATAGTGCGTGGTTTCCAGTTCGTCCGGTCGTTCCGGCAGGCCGAATTTCTCGATATAGCGCGGAGCGGCGCAGGTGATGAGCGGTATCTCGCCCACCCGCCGGGCAATCAGCGACTGGTCGCTCGGCATGCCGGCGCGCAGCGCGCAGTCAACATTTTCCGCGAGATAATCCACCAGCCGGTCGCCGACGCCGAGATCGATATGGATGTCCGGATAGCGTTGGTAGAAATCGCAAAGCGCCGGCATGATGATCTTTTCGGCGAAGGCGCCGGCCATTTCGACGCGCAAGCGACCGCTCGGCAGGCTTTGGGAATTGCTGATGCTGCCATCGAGTTCGTCGATCTCGGAGAGGATCTGGATGGCGCGTTCGTAGTAGAGCGCGCCGTCGGTCGTCACCATGACGCGCCGCGTGGTGCGGTTCAGGAGCTTGGCGTGCAGATGCGCCTCAAGCGACTGGATGAGCGTCGTCACCGTCGCCTTCGGCATGGAGAGGGTTGCGGCGGCGCGGGTGAAATTGCCTGTTTCCACCACGCGTGCAAATGCCCGCATTGCTGATAGCTGGTCCATTTCAGGGTGCCCTTCGACCACGGAGAAAGCGGTCGATTGTTTGTTATCGTGAATAGTCTAGTCGAATATAGGCTACTTATTCTCAGAACGGAATAACAATATGTTGTCTCTATGATTGTTGCAATGCGGCACGGGGCGCTGGGAGCCGCATTATCCTGAACATGGTCGCCAAGCCTGTGAAATGGCTTTAGGAAAGGGGCATGTTCGACAGAATAGACAAGGATATGGGTTCATGAGCGCGCCGTGGAAAGATGTTGTGCTGGAAAACGTGCCCACGGGACCGGTCGCAGCGCGGATCTACAACGGCGAGGGTCTCAAGAAGGCAGCACCCATCGTGCTTTATCTGCACGGTGGCGCTTTTCTCGATACCGAGCATGCAACCGTCCGGCCTGTCGCCGCCAGTCTTGCGGAAGCCGGTGTGATCGTGGTTGCCGCCGACTATACCAGCGGCAATCAGAATGCCTTTCCGCAGGTGCTGGAATGCGCCTACGGGATTCTCGCCTATCTCAGCAACAAGCGGAACATGCTTGAGCTGGGCGGTGCGAAAAAATCGCTGCTGTTTGTCGCCGGTGAGGAATCGGGTGGCAATGTTGCAGCGGGTGTTGCTTTAAAGGCGCGCGATCAGATGCCCGGTTCGCTGGACGGACAGGTGTTGATATCGCCGCTTCTCGATCCCTTCATGGGATCGAAATCTTTCCTCCAGGCGGAGGAAAGCGGCATGCGCGAGCGCTGGACGGAAGGCTGGAATCGCTACCTGGGTTTTCTGGGTGGTGTCTGTCATCCCTATGCGGCGCCTCGATACTGTTCGCGGCTTTCGGGCCTCGCGCCGGCATTGGTGCTCACGGCCGAGGACGACCCGCTCCGCGACGAGAGCATGGAATATGGCCGCCGCCTCAAGGAGGCAGGCGTCCGTGTTCGCCAGCAAGTCCTCCCCGCCGGGACGGGCTGGCCCACCCTCTACGGCGGGCAGTCGAAGGACAAGCCGTCATGGCAGCAGGATGTCTGCTGTTCTTTCAAGGGTTTTGTCGAAGACGTGCAGGCTTGATCGATTAGGGTATGCCACTTTTGAGTGGACCGCCGTAAGCAGATGGAATGCTCTGGGCGCAGAAAAGAGAGCGATCGCAGGCGTTCATTCGAACGTGCGGTGCCCTGGAGCCTGGCGATAGCGAGTCGATAGGAATTTTCGGTCCCGTGTCCCAAGCCGGGACCACAAGGAGAGACTAACATGACGTCCAACGGTAAGCGCTGGGCCCTGTGGGGCGCTGGCATGGGTGTTGCTGCGACTGTTGCAGGGGCGACCTTCTATCTGGATCTGCCGCGCGGCGCGCAAGCGACGGAGAAGGCGGCGGCAATGCCGGCCATCCCGGTCACCGTCGCGGCTGTCCAGGCGCGCGATATCACCGCCTGGCAGGAATTTTCCGGCCGGCTCGAAGCCATCGACCGGGTAGAGGTCCGTCCTCGCGTGGCCGGCGCCATCCAGTCGGTGCATTTCCGCGAAGGGGCTCTGGTCAAGCAGGGCGACCTGCTGGTGACGATCGATCCGGCGCCTTTCCAGGCGGCCGTCGCCCAGGCGCAGGCACAAGTCGGTGCGGCAAAGGCCAAGCTCGATCTGACCAAAGTCGAAGTCGACCGCGGCCAGAAGCTCTTCGACAACAAGACGATCTCCCAGAGCGACATGGATACGCGCTCCAGCAACTATGCGGAAGCGGAAGCCAATCTGAAGGCTGCACAGGCATCGCTTCAGACGGCGCAGTTGAACCTTGATTATACCGAGGTTCACGCTCCGATCGCCGGCCGTGTCGGCAAGATTGCGGTCACCGTGGGTAATCTCGTTGCTGCCGGCTCCGCTTCGCCGGCCCTGACGACGCTGGTCTCGGTCAATCCGATCTATGCCAGCTTCAATGCGAGCGAACAGACTGTTACCCAGGCGCTGGCCGAGCTTCCGGTCACCGATGGCGCAGCGCCGCCGGTCGAACAGATCCCCGTGCAGATCGGCACTACCAGCGACAACGGCACGCCGATCAACGGCAAGCTGCAGCTGATCGACAATGAAGTCGATGCGGCAAGCGGCACGGTCAGCGTGCGTGCCGTCTTCGACAATCCGGGCGGGCGTCTCATCCCCGGCCAGTTCGTGCGCGTCCGCATGGGCCAGCCGAAGGCCGAGAGCAAGCTGGTGATCAGCGAGCGGGCGATCGGCACCGACCAGGATAAGAAGTTCGTCTTCGTGGTCGATGGCGACAACAAGGTGGTCTATCGCCAGATCAGCCTTGGCGACACCGCCGATGGCCAGCGCATCGTCGAAGCCGGCCTGAATGCCGGTGATCGGGTCATCGTTAACGGCCTGCAGCGGGTTCGCCCGGGCGCCGTGGTCGATCCGAAACTCGAAGAAAAAGTCGCGGCGGCTCAATAATCGACAGTGCCGGGAGGCAACTCTCGCGGCGGTCGTCCCAATGGTCTGATTTTGGAATGCTCGTGGCGCATATCGCGGACGGGCCTGGACTTCGTGTCCTTTTACATTCACCCCTGGAGAGGGTTCTGCCATGAACATCTCAAGATTTTTCGTCGACCGTCCGGTGTTTGCCGGAGTGCTATCGGTCCTCATCGTGGTCGCCGGCCTGATCGGTCTTCGGCTGCTGCCGATTTCCGAGTATCCGGAAGTTGTGCCGCCGTCGATCGTCGTCACCGCGCAATATCCCGGCGCCAACCCCAAGGTTATCGCCGAAACCGTGGCGACGCCGATCGAAGAGCAGATCAACGGCGTCGAAGGCATGCTCTATATGAACAGCCAGGCGACATCCGATGGTCTGATGACGCTGACGGTCACCTTCAAGCTCGGCACTGATCCGGACAAGGCGCAGCAGCTGGTGCAGAACCGCGTTTCGCAGGCCGAGCCGCGCCTGCCGCAGAACGTGCGCGATCTCGGCATCACCACGGTCAAGAGCTCGCCAGACCTGATGATGGTGGTCAACCTCATCTCGCCGGACAATCGCTACGACATCACCTATCTGCGCAATTACGCGACCTTGAACATCAAGGACCGGCTCGCCCGCATCGACGGTGTCGGCCAGGTTCGCGTGTTCGGATCGGGCGATTATTCCATGCGCGTGTGGGTCGATCCGCAGAAATCCGCGGAACGCGGCCTTGCCGCGAGCGACATCGCCAATGCCATTCGTGCACAGAATATCCAGGCCGCCGCCGGCATCATCGGCCAATCGCCGAGCGTTCCCGGCATCGATGTGCAGCTCAACGTCAATGCGCAAGGCCGCCTGACGACGCCGGAGGAGTTCGGCAATATCATCGTCAAGAGCGGCAGCAACGGCGAGATCACGCGCCTGCGCGATGTCGCGCGTATCGAGCTCGGTGCCGCCGACTATTCGTTGCGTTCGCTGCTCGACGGCAAGCCGGCAGTGGCCGTTCCGGTCTTCCAGGCTCCGGGCTCCAATGCCATCACCATCTCGGACGATGTCGTCAAGACGATGAACGAGCTGCAGGCAGCGATGCCCGACGGCGTGAAGTACGAGATCGTCTACGACACCACGCAGTTCGTGCGCTCATCGATCGACAAGGTTGTGCATACGCTGCTGGAAGCGATCGCGCTGGTCGTCATCGTCGTCATCCTGTTCCTGCAGACATGGCGTGCCTCTATCATCCCGCTGATCGCCGTTCCCGTCTCGATCATCGGCACTTTTGCCGTGATGTATGTCTTCGGCTTCTCGATCAATGCGCTAAGCCTCTTCGGCCTGGTGCTGGCGATCGGTATCGTCGTTGACGACGCCATCGTCGTCGTCGAAAACGTCGAGCGTAATATCGAAAACGGCCTCAGTCCGCGCGACGCGACCTATCGCGCCATGAAGGAAGTCTCCGGTCCAATCATCGCGATTGCGCTGGTGCTGGTCGCCGTCTTCGTGCCGCTCGCCTTCATCTCCGGCCTGTCGGGTGAGTTCTATCGTCAGTTCGCCTTGACGATTGCGATTTCGACGGTCATTTCCGCCTTCAACTCGCTGACGCTGTCTCCGGCTCTGGCGGCCCTTCTTCTTAGGGATCATCATGCGCCGAAGGATATGCTGACGCGGGTGATGGACGCGGTGTTCGGCTGGTTCTTCCGCGGCTTCAACAAGGTGTTCAACCGCGGCTCCCATGCTTACGGCAAGGGCGTCGGCGGCATCCTGTCGCTGAAGAGCCTGGTCATGGTGGTCTATCTCGCGCTGATCGGCGCGACCTACTTCCTGTTCCAGACCGTACCCGGCGGCTTCGTGCCGCAGCAGGACAAGCAGTACCTGATCGGCTTCGCGCAGCTACCTGATGGCGCGACCCTCGACCGCACGGATGACGTTATCCAGCGGATGAGCAAGATCGCCCTGGAGCAGCCGGGCGTCGAACATGCCATCGCTTTCCCTGGCCTGTCGATCAACGGCTTCACCAACTCCTCCAACGCAGGCATCGTCTTCGTGACCCTGAAGGCTTTCGAAGAGCGCACGACGCCGAACCTTTCGGGCGGCGCCATCGCCATGCAGCTGAACCAGAAGTTCGGGGCGATCCAGGATGCCTTCATCGCCATGTTCCCGCCACCGCCCGTCCAGGGTCTCGGCACGACTGGCGGCTTCAAGCTGCAGATCGAGGACCGTGCCGGTCTCGGCTATCAGGCGCTCGACGAGGCCAACAAGGCGTTCATTGCCAAGGCCTATCAGACGCCGGAACTCACAGGCATCTTCTCGAGCTACCAGATCAACGTGCCGCAGCTCTTTGCCGATCTCGATCGCGCCAAGGCCGAGCAGCTGGGGGTCTCGGTGACCGATGTCTTCGACACGCTGCAGATCTATCTGGGTTCGCTCTATGTCAACGACTTCAATGCCTTCGGCCGTACCTACAGCGTGCGTGTGCAGGCGGACGCCAAGTTCCGCTCGCATGCAAGCGATATCGGCCAGCTGAAGGTCCGGTCGGCATCGGGCCAGATGATCCCGCTATCGGCGCTCCTGAAGGTTGAGGCCAGCACCGGTCCGGAACGGACGACGCGCTACAACGGCTTCCTCGCCGCCGATATCAACGGTGGCCCGGCTCCGGGCTTCTCGTCGGGTCAGGCCCAGGCTGCCATCGAGCGCATCGCCAACGAAACCCTGCCGAAGGGCATCGGTTACGAATGGACCGATCTGACCTACCAGCAGATCCTGGCCGGCAGTTCAGGCATCCTGATCTTCCCGCTGGCCCTGCTGCTCGTCTACCTCGTGTTGGCGGCCCAGTATGAAAGCGTCACCCTGCCGCTTGCGATCGTGATGATCGTGCCGATGGGCGTGCTTGCCGCCCTGACGGGTGTCTGGCTGACGGGGGGCGACAACAACATCTTCACGCAGATCGGCTTGATGGTGTTGGTGGGCTTGTCGGCGAAGAACGCGATCCTGATCGTGGAATTTGCCCGCGAGCTGGAATTCGAGGGCCGCACGCCGGTTCAGGCCGCGATCGAAGCCAGCCGCCTGCGCCTGCGCCCGATCCTGATGACCTCCATGGCCTTCATCATGGGTGTCGTGCCGCTGGTCACCTCGACCGGCGCCGGTGCCGAGATGCGCGCGGCCATGGGTGTCGCGGTGTTTGCCGGCATGATCGGCGTGACCTTCTTCGGCATCTTCATGACGCCGGTGTTCTACGTGCTGATTCGCAGGATGGCGGGCAACCGTCCGCTGAAGCAGCATCACAGTAACGACAACAATCATTCGGCGGAGGTGCTTCCGATCGCCGCCGAATAGGGATGCCGTGTCGGGTAGTACCCTAATGCCCGGCATGACATGGGCGGGACCGCAAGGTCCCGCCCTCTTTCGTTCTCGTGGTGCAATTTTTCTCTTTTGGCCAATCTGTTTTTCGAAGATTTTGCCGCTCGCCCGCCAATTTCGTTTGCATGCGGACGTCATGGGTTTATCAAGCACATAGGCATATTGACTGACGTACATCGGGCCGGAGGAGCTGTCCCGATGCGCGTTATTGCGAGGAGGATGCATGCATATCGCCATTATCGGAGCAGCCGGTATGATCGGCCGAAAACTGACGGCACGGCTGGTGGCCGATGGCGGCCTCGGTGGCCGTGAGATCACGCGGCTGACGCTGGTCGATGTGATCGAGCCGCCGCAGCCGGAAGGATTCGACGGCAAGGTCAAGGCGCGCGCCAGGGATCTGTCTGCGCCCGGTGCCGCCGAGAAGATCGTGGCCCGCCGGCCGGATGTGATCTTCCATCTCGCCGCCATCGTTTCGGGCGAGGCGGAGCTGGATTTCGACAAGGGATACCGCATCAATCTTGATGGTACACGGCAGCTTTTCGAAGCCATCCGGGCCGCTAATAGCGAGGATGGATACAAACCTCGCGTCGTTTTCACCTCGTCCTGCGCCGTCTTCGGTTCGCCTTTCCCGACGCCCATTCCGGACGATTTCCATCTGGCGCCGCTCACCAGCTACGGCACGCAGAAGGCAATGAGCGAGCTGCTGCTGGCCGACTATACGCGACGCGAATTTCTCGATGGCATCGGCATTCGCCTGCCGACCATCTGCATTCGCCCCGGCAAGCCGAACCGCGCCGCCTCCGGCTTTTTCTCCGGCATATTGCGCGAGCCACTTGTCGGTATGGAGGCTGTGTTGCCGGTGCCGGAAGAGGTTCGGCATTGGCATGCTTCGCCGCGCTCGGCAGTCGGCTTCCTTATTCATGGTGCAACGGTCGATCTGACGCCGCTTGGCGCGGATCGCAGCCTCTCCATGCCCGGCGTCAGCGCCACGGTCGGCGAGCAGATCGAGGCGCTCCGCCGCATCGCCGGCGACAAGGCGGTGAAACTCATTCGCCGCGAGCCCGACGAGCTGGTGATGCGGATCGTCTCCGGTTGGGCGCAGGGCTTTACCGCCAAGCGTGCGAAGAAGCTCGGCTTCGTGGCCGAAAAATCCTTCGACGAGATCATCCGCGTTCATATCGAGGACGAATTGGGAGGGCAGCTGCGATGACCGGTCGGAAGATCGCTTTCCTCGGGACCGGATTGATGGGCGCTCCTATGGCGCGGCGCCTGCTTGGCGCCGGCTTTGCCGTCACCGTCTGGAATCGCGACCGGAACAAGGCGGATGCGCTGGCGGCTGATGGAGCAATCGTTGCGGCGACGGCGGCGGATGCGGCCCAGGGCGCATCGGTGCTTTTCACCATGCTGACCAATGGCGGCGCGGTGAGCGAGGTCCTGTTCGGAAGTGGGGTGATGGATGCGCTGGCGCCCGGCGCCGTCGTCATCGACAACAGCTCGATCGCGCCGCCGATCGCCCGCGAGCATGCGGCGAAATTGGCCGAGCGTGGTTTTCGCCATATCGACGCGCCCGTTTCGGGTGGTGTAGTCGGGGCTGCGGCTGGGACGCTGGCGATCATGGCCGGCGGCGACGCCGATGTCATCGACAGTGTCCGCGACGTGCTCGCGCCGCTTGGCCGCGTCACCCATGTCGGACCGAGCGGCACGGGTCAGCTCGCCAAGCTCGGCAACCAGCAGATCGTTGCCGTCACCATCGGCGCGATCGCCGAGGCCATGCTGCTGGTGGAGGCCGGCGGCGGTTCGCGCGAGGCTTTCCGCGCCGCCATTCGCGGCGGTTTTGCTGAAAGCCGGATTCTCGAGCTGCATGGCCAGCGCATGATCGACCGCAATTTCGAGCCGGGCGGCACCTCCCGCAATCAGCTGAAGGATCTCGATGCGGTTCTGGCCGCAGCCCGAAGCCTTTCGCTTCATCTGCCGCTGACCGAAACCATCAGGACGGAATTCGCTGAATTCGTCGAAAACGGTGGCGCGGAGAGTGATCACAGCGGCCTGCTGCTGCATCTGGAAGACAAGAATGGCCGAGGAAAGGCTTGAGAAAGACATGAGCGACAATAGCCCATCCAAACGTCGTCTGCGCTCGCAGGACTGGTTCGACAATCCCGATCATATCGACATGACGGCGCTCTATCTCGAGCGCTTCATGAATTACGGCATCACGCCGGAGGAGCTGCGCTCCGGCAAGCCGATCATCGGCATTGCCCAGAGCGGCAGCGACCTGACACCCTGCAACCGCCATCACATCGACCTTGCCAAGCGTGTGCGCGACGGCATTCGCGATGCCGGCGGCATTCCGATCGAGTTTCCCACCCATCCGATCTTCGAGAACTGCAAGCGCCCGACGGCGGCGCTCGACCGCAATCTCGCCTATCTCGGTCTCGTCGAGGTGCTTTACGGCTATCCGCTCGACGGTGTCGTCCTGACGACCGGCTGCGACAAGACCACGCCGTCGGCGCTGATGGCGGCATCCACCGTCAATATTCCGGCAATCGTATTGTCTGGCGGGCCGATGCTGGATGGCTGGCACGATGGCGAGCTGGCCGGGTCCGGCACGGTGATCTGGCGTTCGCGCCGCAAGCTTGCGGCCGGGGAGATCGACGAAGAGGAGTTCATGGAGGCGTCACTCGCCTCGGCGCCCTCGATCGGTCATTGCAATACCATGGGCACGGCCTCGACCATGAACGCCATGGCCGAAGCGCTCGGCATGTCGCTGACCGGCTGTGCCGCCATTCCCGGCGCCTATCGCGAGCGCGGGCAGATGGCCTATCGCACCGGGCGGCGCGCCGTCGAACTGGTGCTCGAAAACATCAAGCCGTCCGACGTGCTGACCCGGGAGGCTTTTCTCAATGCCATCCGCGTCAATTCGGCGATTGGTGGCTCGACCAATGCGCAGCCGCATCTGGCGGCCATGGCCAAGCATGCCGGTGTCGCGCTTCATCCCGAGGACTGGCAGGTGCACGGCTTCGATATTCCTCTGCTAGCCAATGTCCAGCCGGCGGGCGCCTATCTCGGCGAGCGCTTCCACCGCGCCGGCGGCGTGCCGGCCATCATGTGGGAGCTGCTGCAGGTCGGCAAGCTCGATGGCAACTGTCCGACGGTCACCGGCAAGACCATGGCGGAGAACCTGAAGGGGCGCGAGGCGACGGATCGTGAGGTCATCCTCCCCTTCGCCGCGCCGCTGAAGGAGCGGGCAGGCTTCCTGGTGCTGAAGGGCAATCTCTTCGATTTCGCCATCATGAAGATGAGCGTCGTGTCGGAGGATTTCCGCAGCCGCTATCTGCAGGAGCCGGGACGCGAGGGCGTGTTCGAGGGCAGGGCCGTGGTTTTCGACGGCTCGGAAGATTATCACAGGCGCATCAACGATGCGGATCTCGGCATCGACGAGAATACCATTCTCGTCATCCGTGGCGCCGGACCGATCGGCTGGCCGGGTTCGGCCGAAGTCGTCAACATGCAGCCGCCGGATGCGCTGCTGAAGCGCGGCATCCGCAGCCTGCCGACAATCGGAGATGGCCGACAGTCCGGCACCGCCGACAGTCCGTCGATCCTCAATGCCTCGCCGGAAAGTGCGGCAGGCGGCGGGCTTGCCTGGCTGAGAACCGGCGACACCATTCGGATCGACTTCAATCACGGCCGCTGCGACATGCTGGTGGAGGAGGTCGAGATCGAACGGCGCAAGGGCGACGGCATTCCCGACGTCCCGCCGGACGCGACGCCCTGGCAGCGCATCTATCGCCGCTCGGTCACGCAGCTTTCCGATGGCGCGGTGCTTGATGGCGCAGCCGATTTCCGCGATCTCGCGGCCAATCCGCCACGTCACAATCATTAACCAAAAAACCATCGTTACGATGGTTGCGGGCAAAAGCCCGCAACCAGGCGGACGTCATTAAATAACGCGAAAGGGAGTGCTGCCAGGATATCGCCGAGACTATGCAAGCTTTCCAAGTGTCCGCAGGGGGTTCGAACTCGGTGGGAGAGGCGATATCAGGGCGATCCGAGCTGGAGTTCCAGAACCTCTTGAGGAGGCTGGAGCTGGCGCTGGAGACGTCACAAATCGGGGTCTGGGAGCATAATCTCAACGGGGAGGAAATGCTCTGGGATCTGCAGATGCATACGCTTTATCAGACTGGCCTCCGCGACCGCAAAGTATCATCGGCAGTCTGGTTGAATGCCCTGCATCCCGACGATGTCGAACAGGCCATCGCCGACTTCGACACGGCTATTGCGGAAAAGGGCTTTTACAATTCGCAGTTTCGCATCTTCCTGCCGAACGGCGATGTGCGCTATCTGCGCTCGCGCGCTCATTTCTTCGAGGGGCCTGATGGTGCGCCGTCCTTCATCGGGGCGGAATGGGATGTCACCGCCGATGTCCTGCTCAACCGCGAACTGACCGAGCAGAAGGCGGTTGCCGAAGCTCGTGCCGTCGCTTTGGAGCAGAGCCGCGCGCGCATTGAGCATGCCGCTGACCACGACTATCTGACAGGGCTTCCCAATCGCCGCTATTTCGACCGCCGGCTGGCGGAGCTATGCGCGGATCAGGCGGTGGAGACACTGGCCATCCTGCATATTGATCTCGACGGCTTCAAGCAGATCAATGACAAATGGGGCCACGCGGCCGGCGACGCGACGTTGCAGACGGCGGCGTCGCGGATTCTCGGAGCGATCGCTGTCGGTGACATGGTCGCCCGCGTCGGTGGTGACGAATTCGTCGCCGTGCTGGTCAATATTGCTACATCCGAGGAAGTGGGAACCATTGCAGAGGATATTCTGTGGCGGTTGCGGCGCGACATACGCTTCGGTCACGAGATGTTGCAGGTGGGCGCCTCGATCGGTGCGGCCTGGAGTGTTGCTGATGGTGCCGGCAATTTGTTAGCGGAATCCGATATTGCCCTCTATCAGGCCAAGAAACTCGGCCGCAATCGCGTCGAGTTCTTCACGCCGAAACTGCAATCCGATCTTCAGGCCGAGCGGCGGTTGGCGGAGGAATTGCGGTTGGCGCTGATGCGAGGCGAGATCGTGCCTTTCTACCAGATCCAGGTGGATGCGCGCAGCCGGCGGATCGTCGGGCTTGAGGCTCTGGCCCGCTGGCGGCATCCGGGCAAGGGGCTGTTGCCGCCCGCAGCCTTCCTGAAGGTGGCCGAAGAATACGGGCTGACGGCCGAGATCGATGCGGCCATTCTCAATCGTGCGCTCTCCGACCGCGCTGCCTGGGCCGGGCAGGGTCTGACGCCGCCGCGCATCTCCGTCAATATTTCCGCAAGCCGCCTGGCTGATCCGGGCCTGATCGAGCGGTTGCAGACGCTGAACATACCGCGCCATGCCATCGTCTTCGAACTGATCGAGACGATCTTTCTCGATGATCCCGACGACAGGGTGCTGGCCAATGTCGACGCGATCAAACGGATGGATATCGATATAGAGATCGACGATTTTGGTTCCGGCCATGCCTCGCTGATCGGCCTGGTGAAGCTGAAGCCGAAACGGCTGAAGATCGACCGGCAACTGGTGACGGCGATTACCGTCTCGGACGAGCAGCGCCGTCTTGTCGGCTCGATCGTCGAGATAGCGAGGGCGCTTAACGTCGAGGTCATGGCCGAAGGCGTGGAAACCGAGGAGCATGCGCAGATGCTGGCGCAGGCGGGCTGCGACGGACTTCAGGGCTACGCGATCGGATATCCTTCGCCGGCCAGCGATATTGCTGCGCTGTTGGCGTCGGCTCAGAGGCCGGTTGCGGCGCGGAGCTCCGTTGCCGCCAAAGGCAAGGCCGGCGTCAGTGGATCTGCAGGACGGCGATCAGCGCGTAGCTGATGACGCCGAGCGCCATCAGTGACAGCGTGGCCGCCACGATCACCCGGCCACCGGCATGGGCGACGGAGCGGATATTCACCGACAGGCCGAGTGCCGCCATCGCAATCACCGTCAATATGTTCGAAACCAATGCCATCGGCGCGACCAGCGTGTCCGGGATCAGGCCGAAGGAGCGCAGAGCCATGAGCCCCAGAAAGCCGCAGATGAACCAGGGGACCAGCGAGCGGTGGCGGCCGGTGTGGCTGTCCGTGGCGGCTGTTTCGGTCTTGGTGATGATACCGAGCAGGAAGATGACCGGGCCGAGCATCAGCACGCGGATGAGCTTGATGAGCGTGCCGGTTTGCACGGCCAGCAGACCGACCGGCGCGGTGGCGGCAAGCACCTGCGGTACGGCATAGACGGTGAGCCCCGCCAGCACGCCATATTGCCCCACGCTCATGCCAGCGTGGAAATAGAGAAGCGGCAGCAAGAAGACGGCGGCGATACCGAGCACGGCGGTGAAGGCAAGGGCGGCGGCAGTTTCCTCCGAACCCGCCTCGATCACCGGGGCGACGGCGACGATCGCCGAGTTGCCGCAGATGGAATTGCCGCAGGCAATCAGTGTCGCCAGCTTCGGCGGCAGGCCAAGCAGCCGGCCGATGGCATAGGTCGCGGCGATCGACAGGACCACGACGATGGCGATGCCGGCAATCAGCCAGACACCGGCCTGATCGATGGCCGAGAGGCTGATCGAAGCGCCCAGCAGGACGATGGCGATTTCCAGCAGGATCTTGGCGCTGAAATCGATGCCGGGGCGGAAGGCGGGCGAGAGAGGCCTGACGGTGCAGACGACGATACCGAGCGCGATGGCGAGCACCAGGCTTTCGATCCATCGGCCGCCGAGGACGCTCATCTCCACATGCTCGCCGGCATAGGCGACAAGCGCTACGGCGCTGGTAAGGGCGAGGCCGGGAAGAATGACATTGATCCGTCGGGAAAGAGGCATGCGGCACCGCCATTCGGCTATCGAGAATTTCTGTGCCGGGAAAGTCTCATCTCCTGATGTCGACATCCATCGAATATTATCCTATGTTTCGTTCGATAAATTAGAATGATTTCCCATGACCTTCGAGCAACTCGCCATTTTCGTCGCCGTCGCCGAGCGGGAGCATCTGACGCAAGCAGCGGAGGCTATCCACCTGACGCCGTCGGCGGTCAGCTCGGCGATCAAGAACCTCGAAGCCTATTACGGCGTCGAACTGTTTCATCGTGTCGGGCGGCGGATCGAACTGACGGAGACCGGCCGCACCTTTCTCGGTGAGGCAAGGGCGACGCTGGCGCGCGTTCGTTCGGCGGAGCTCATGCTCTCCGAACTCGGTGGCCTGCAACGTGGCCGGCTCAGCCTCTGCGCCAGTCAGACCATCGCCAGCTACTGGTTGCCGCCCATCCTGATGCGGTTCCACCGCGATTATCCCGGCATCGATCTCGAACTGACGATCGGCAATACACGCACGGTCACTGAAGCGGTGATCGAAGGTACCGCTGAGCTGGGCTTCGTCGAGGGCGAGGTGGATGCGCCGGCCCTGTCGATGAAAGTCGTGGCGCAGGACGCGCTGGTGATCGTCACCCCGCCGGACCATCTCTGGGCGGACGGAAGGCAGCTTTCCGCAAGCGATCTTGCCAAGGGCACCTCATGGGTGATGCGCGAAGAGGGGTCGGGCACCCGATCGGAATTTGAAAATGCCATCGCGAAGCTCGGTGCCTCACCGCGCGATCTCAGCGTGGCGCTGGTCCTGCCGTCGAACGAGGCCGTGTTGTCAGCGGTCTGCTCCGGACAGAGTGCGGCGGCGATTTCGAGTGCGGCGGCCGGGGCCTATCTCGGACAGGGTTTGCTGGTGCAAGCAGCCTTCGACCTGCCCGTCCGCAGCTTCCGCCTGCTGCGCCACAAGGAACGCCATGCCAGCAAGGCGGCGTTGACGCTGGAAGCCATGTGCAGGCACTGAATAGCTGAAGTATTTGATATATGCGACTCGACTAATAAGCGAGTTGCGTGTTACCGTTTACTCGGTAACCGCTAGGCGCATTTGCGGTTTTTCCAGATGGCATCATGATCCGAGGGGATATCGATGGCAACATACACCTGGACTGGAACCGATTCCAATGCCGTTTGGATTGATCCTAACAATTGGTCGCCGAACGGTATCCCCGGCAATGGGGATTCCATTATTATCAATAATGGCGACACTGTCAGTCCCTATTGGGGGAATCAGCCTGATTTTGGCAGTGTCTTTGTTTCGCCCACAAGTACCCTCTACGCCTATGGCGGCATCCACCCATCCTCCTTCAAGATAGATGGACCGATTGCTGGCGGGGGGACCATTCACATCGGTGCTTCATCCAAGGTCGAAGCGGGCAGTGGGGTTACTTCTGCCGCCGGCGCCGTGTTTGTCGAAGGGATTTATCAATGGGGAGGATCCGGTTCTTCTCAATTGATCACGATGGCGGCTGGCGCACACTTCAATTTTTCCACGCAATTCGGCGGGACTGTCGATACCTCCAATACCGATACGTCGACCATCGCATATAATGGCCCGGGCGCGGTCTCGAACATCTCGGTCGATGGTCAGACGGCGACGTTCGTCACGACCGCCGGTGATTTTACGCTCAACTTCGCTGGTGATCTCGACCCCTCCGGCTTTATATTGGATGCTGCCACCGGAACGATCGTCCTTTGCTTTGTCACGGGAACGCTCGTCCACACGACACAGGGAGAGATTCCGGTCGAAGAGCTGCGGGTTGGGGACATTGTTATCACGGCATCCTCGCAACAACGCCCCATCAGATGGATCGGCAGCGCGGAGCTGGACTGCGCCAATGCGAGAGAACCCAGCGTATGCTGGCCGATCCGGATTGCCGCTGGAGCCCTAGGGCCGAACAAGCCTGCACATGACCTCTTCGTCTCTCCAGCGCATGGCATTCGAACCACCGTCGTAACCGACGTTCTGATACCTGCTTCGGCGCTTGTGAATGGAGCGACGATTGCCCAGGCCGAATGTGAGAGGGTGACATACTGGCATGTTGAACTGGACGAGCACGATATTCTTGTGACGAATGGATTGCCGACGGAAAGCTATGCCGACCACGGGAGCCGCAATTTCTTCCCCCGGACGACGGACAATTCCATTCAGTTGACGAAGGGTGGCGGCCAAAGATGCCTAGCCTATATATCGGAGGGGCCGCTTGTCGAGGTCGTTCGAATGCAGCTTCACGCGCGCGCCCTCGATTTGGGCTGGACCTTGAGCGACGATCCCTTTGCCGATGTGCATCTGGTTGCCGACGGACAACGCATCGATCCCGTCATCGACGACTGGCGGGTGAGGTTTCATGTGCCGGCCCCGGTGTCCGAACTATGGCTTGCCTCGGAATGGGGTGCGCCGAACCTGATCGGCTCCTCCGGCGATGGCCGCCGGCTCGGTGTCTGCATCTCGAGGCTGGTCATCGATGATGACGTGACAGATGTCAGGTATATCTCAGTGGATGACGACCGACTGACCGATGGCTTTCATTATGTTGAGGACGGAAATCGGCGTTGGACCTCCGGGCGGACACGCTTGCCTTCATCTCTGTGGGAAGGTTGCCGCGAGTCTTTTTCCCTGATCATTGATCTTGCCGGTCCCGCTGTGCCGCGCTGGATTCCGCCCGCGTTTTCCGACGCTTCCGTCGTCGCCGCGCCTTCGATGGAAATGGCTTAGGGCCAGTTCAGCTCAGTGCTATTCCGCGCGACGCTGGCCGGCGACGACGAGGTCGATATCGTTGCGCTCGAGCATGGCCCGGATATCCGGCGGCGGCACGTCGTCGGTGACCATCATGTCGTAAATGGCGGGATCGTCGATGATGATGGGGGCGCTGCGGCCGAATTTGGCGCTGTCGGCGACGATGATGCGGTTTTCGGCGTGTCGCGCCGCTTCGCGGGAATATTCCGCTTCCTCGAGATCATGCAGCATGAAGCCGGAAGCAGCGTTGACGGCGCCGACGGATAGTATTGCGTGACGGACATTGAAGCGGCGCAGGAAATTGGTCGCTTCAGCACCGAAGGCGCCGCCGTCGTGGCTGCGCAGCTCGCCGCCGGCAAAGAAGATGCGGTTGCCGTTGCGGGTTGCCAGCGTATGCGCCACCGAGACCGCATTGGTGACGACGAAAAGGTTTTGGTGTTTCTGCAGCGCCACGGCGATGAAGGCCGTTGTCGAGCCGATATCGAGAAAGATCGTGTCGCCGTCCTGTATGATCGTTGCGACACGGGCGGCGATGATACGCTTGGCTTCCGCATTCTCGTTCATGCGGAAATGCAGCGGTGGCTCGATGATCGAGTCCTTGATGTGGACGCCGCCATGGACCTTGGTGACGAGGCCGTGGGCCTCCAGGCTGCGGATATTGCGGCGGATGGTCTCTTCCGAGACATCAAGCCGCTCGGCGAGGAACTGGATGCGGCTTGCGCCGCCGGCGAGCCGAAGCTCCTCCAGGATCTCGCGTTCCCGATGGTTCGAATGAAGCGGCGTCGGCGAGATGCCCGTCATGGTTTCGATCCTATCTGGGGCATGATCCGAAAACGCTGAAAGCGGTTCGCGGAGGAGGCCATGCCTGCGAACAACATCTAGAGCGGGATAATGCCTCGAAGACAAGCGATCTTGATGCAATCATCCCGAGATTTAATTTTTAAGCCAAATCCCGCCGACGATGAAGCTTTCTGTTGTCGCAATCCATAGCCTAATATTCAGCAGACCCAATTTCGCGTTGGAACCCAACAAAAAGCCTCTTGGCCGTTTCATTTTGTGGCTGGTTCTTGACAGCTCTTCGTTTGTGGGAAACCTTTTGCGTCCAGGAGATGCGCAATTGTCGCGCTGGGGTAGGGATGACCGCAACGCCCGAAAACAGGATATATGCTCTTGGCATCTGGCGCGGGCCGATCGAGATCGCTCCGCTGGTGGGCGGCATCACCAATCGCAATTATCTGGTCATGGATGGCGGCCGGCGCTTCGTCGTCAGGCTCGGAACGGATATTCCGGTTCATCACATCAGCCGGGCCAATGAGGTAGCGGCGAGCAGGGCCGCGCATGCGGCCGGATTGTCGCCCGCGGTAATCCATCATGAGCCTGGTATCCTCGTGCTCGACTATATCGACGGCAAGGCGCTTACGGCCGGGGATATCCGCGAGCCGTCGATGCTGGCGCGCATCGTACCGCTCGTTCGCTCCTGCCACCTAGATATTTCCAAGCATTTTCGCGGTGTCGCCGCGATCTTCTGGGTTTTCCATGTCGTGCGCGACTATGCCGCTCTTCTCGATGAAGGGGGAAGCCGGTATCGGGCATTGCTGCCTTCCTTCCTCGATAGCGCCGCGCGGCTGGAGCAGGCGGCCGGCCCCTTCGACATCGCTTTCGGCCATAACGATCTGCTCGCTGCCAATTTCCTCGACGATGGCAAACGGCTCTGGCTGATCGATTGGGATTATGCCGGCTTCAACACACCGCTCTTCGATCTTGGCGGTCTGGCCTCCAACAATGATTTCTCCGAGGACCAGGAAACCGCGATGCTGGAAGCCTATTTCGAGGCGCCGGTGAGCGACGATCTGTGGCGGCGCTATCGGGCGATGAAATGCGCGTCGCTGCTGCGCGAGACGATGTGGAGCATGGTCTCGGAAATCCACTCCGAGATCGACTTCGATTATTCTGCCTATACGAGCGAAAATCTGGCGCGGTTTGAACGCGCCTATCAAACATTCCGGAAGTCATGAGGTGATGCGATGAAGGAACTGCCCAAAACAGCCAAGGCGGTCGTCATCGGCGGCGGCATTATCGGTTGCTCGACAGCCTATCATCTCGCCAAGCTCGGGCTGACCGACACCGTTCTGCTGGAGCGCAAGAAGCTGACATCGGGCACCACCTTCCACGCTGCCGGCCTGGTCGGGCAATTGCGCACCAGCGCCAATATCACGCAGATGCTCGGTTATTCCGTCGATCTCTACAAGCGGTTGGAGGTCGAGACGGGGCTTGCGACCGGCTGGAAGATGAATGGCGGCTTGCGCCTTGCCTGCAACGAGGAACGCTGGACGGAGGTCAAGCGCCAGGCGACGACGGCACAATCCTTCGGGCTGCAGATGCACCTCCTGACGCCGCAGGAAGCCTTCGATCTCTGGCCGCTGATGGATATAGACGATCTGGTCGGCGCGGCCTTTCTGCCCACCGATGGGCAGGCCAATCCCTCCGATATCACCCAGGCGCTGGCGAAGGGCGCCCGCATGGCCGGCGTCTCGATTTTTGAGGATACCGAAGTTCTCGATCTGGAGATCGACAAGGGCAGGATCTGCGCCGTCATCACCGACAAAGGCCGTATCGAATGTGAGCGCGTCGTCGTCTGCGCCGGGCAATGGACGCGGAGCTTCGCGGCGCGCTTCGGCGTCAATGTGCCGCTTGTCTCCATCGAGCATCAATATCTCATCACTGAATCCTTCGGCGTCCCTTCCAACCTGCCGACGTTGCGCGATCCCGACAGGCTGACCTATTACAAGGAAGAGGTCGGCGGCCTGGTCATGGGCGGTTATGAGCCGAACCCGGTCCCCTGGGCGGTCGACGGCATCCCCAAGGACTTTCATTACACGCTGCTCGACAGCAATTTTGATCATTTTGAGCAGATCATGGAGCAGGCGCTTGCGCGCGTGCCGGGGCTGCAGACGGCGGGGGTGAAGCAGCTTCTGAACGGCCCCGAGAGTTTTACGCCGGATGGTAATTTCATTCTCGGAGAGGCGCCAGAGCTGAAAAATTTCTTCGTCGGCGCAGGTTTCAACGCCTTCGGCATTGCCTCTGCTGGTGGGGCGGGGATGGCACTCGCCGAATGGGTGGCGAAGGGCGAGCCGCCCTATGATCTCTGGCCGGTCGATATCCGCCGCTTCGGCCGTCCGCATTTTGACACGGACTGGGTACGCACCCGCACACTCGAAGCCTATGGCAAGCACTACACCATGGCCTGGCCCTTCGAAGAGTATTCGAGCGGCCGCCCCTGCCGCAAGTCACCGCTCTATGACCGGCTGAAGGCGCAGGGCGCCTGTTTCGGCGAGAAGCTGGGCTGGGAGCGGCCCAACTGGTTTGCCGACCTCTTTGCCGGCGAGGAGCCAAATGACGTCTATACCTACGGGCGGCAGAACTGGTTCGATGCTGTGGGACGTGAGCACAAGGCGGTGCGCGAGGCGGCCGTGATCTTCGACCAAACCTCCTTTGCCAAGTTCGTGCTCAAGGGGCGTGACGCCGAGGCGGCGATCTCCTGGATCGCCTCCAACGACGTCGCCAAGCCGGTGGGAGCGCTGACCTATACGCAGATGCTCAACGACCGGGGCGGCATCGAATGCGATGTCACGGTAGCGCGTGTCGCCGAGAACGAGTTCTACATCACCACCGGCACGGGCTTCGCCACCCATGATTTCGACTGGATCGCCAGGGGCATCCCGGCCGACATGCATGCCGAGCTGGTGGATGTCACCTCCGCCTATTCCGTATTGTCGCTGATGGGGCCGCATTCGCGTGCGGTGCTGGAGGCGGTGACGTCGGCCGATGTTTCCAACGCCGCATTCCCCTTCGGGCGGGTAAGGACCATCGGCATCGACGGCTGCCCGGTCCGGGCGCTGCGGATCACTTATGTCGGTGAGCTGGGTTATGAGCTGCATGTGCCGGTGGAATATGCCACCACGGTCTATGACACGCTGATGGCCGCCGGCCGCGACCATGGCCTCATCAATGCTGGCTATCGCGCCATCGAAAGCTGCCGGCTGGAAAAGGGCTATCGCGCCTGGGGCTCCGATATCGGCCCCGATCACACGCCGGTCGAGGCAGGACTTGCCTGGGCGGTGAAGATGAAGAAGGACACCGCGTTCCGGGGCCGCGAGGCGATCGAGCGGCAGCTGGCGTCGGGCGTGAAGAAGATGCTCGCCTGCTTCGTGCCGGATGATCCCGAGACCGTGCTTCTCGGCCGCGAGACCATCTATCGCGACGGCCAGCGCGTCGGCTGGCTGTCGAGCGGCGGCTATGGTTATACGATCGGAAAGCCGATCGGCTACGGCTATGTCCGTGACACTAATGGCGTTACCGAGGATTTCGTCCTTGGCGGTCGCTACGAACTCGATGTCGCGCAGCGTCGCGTGCCGTGTCAGGTGTCGCTGAAGCCGCTTTATGATCCGCAGATGTTGCGGATCAAGGCTTGACGCCGAAAGGCGTGACGCGGGTTTCGACACAGCGTCTTCTCTTGCCGATCGACCGACCAGACGTTATGTTGCCTCTGTCGAAAAAGGCACGACTTGGTGTGGTCTAGCCCAAGTCCTTTCGGAAACGGAAGCTCTGTCCATGCTTAGTGCATGAGTCCCACGACGAACAACGGACGCTCACGCGTCCATATTGTTCGTCCGTGTGGTTCTCAAATCGACGAACCGCTCCGGTCGAACGACCACAAGGAGTAGTTCATGTCCGATCGTCCTATAATTCATGATGTTGTAATTGCCGGTGCAGGCCCCGTAGGTCTGTTTCTCGCCTGTGAGCTGCGCCTGGTAGACCTCGCGGTGTTGGTGCTGGAGCAAGCCGAAGACCCGCATTCGCCCTTGAAGCGGCTCCCGTTTGGCATGCGCGGCCTTTCCGCGCCCACCATCGAAGCCTTTTATCGTCGTGGATTGCTGGACGACATCGTGAAACCGCAGCGCACGAAAGATCAATCGGCCGACGGCGGCGCTTCGATCACCCCGCATTGGATGCAACAGCCGCGCCGCCCAGGCGGCCATTTCGCCGGCATCCAGTTCTATTTGGACAACGTCGACACCTCGAAATGGCCGTATCGCCTGCCAAGTTCGGCCGGCACCGGCATGGCGGTCGAGATGGAATATCTCGAAACCGTCCTGGCCGCTCGTGCAAGCGCGATGGGCGTCGAGATCAGGCGCGGCCTTGGCGTCGAGAGCCTCGAGCAGTCGGGCGACGGCGTGACCATTCGCGCCGGTGGTGAGACTTTTCGCGGACGCTGGCTCGTTGGCTGCGATGGCGGCCGCAGCACTGTGCGGAAGGCGGCCGGATTTGCGTTCGTCGGCACCGATCCCGAGTTCACCGGCTATTCCGTTGACATAGAGATGGCCGACCCTGACAAGCTCCGCGTGGGCCGTCACTATACGCCGACGGGTATGTATACTTACCAAAAGCCGGGTACCATCGCGATGGTCGATTTCGACGGGGGTTCTTTCCACCGGGCACAGCCGATGACGCTCGAACATGTGCAGGCGGTATTGCGCCATATCTCCGGCACCGACGTCACGTTGACAGCCCTCCGGCTTGCGACCACCTGGACGGATCGCGCCTACCAGGCAACGGCTTATCGTAACGGGCGGGTGTTACTCGCCGGCGATGCCGCCCATATCCACTCTCCGCTGGGCGGTCAGGGGCTTAACCTCGGACTTGGCGACGCACTGAACCTGGGATGGAAGCTGGCTGCGACGATCCACGGTAACGCGCCAGCCGATCTGCTTGATAGTTATGTCAGCGAGCGTCATCCGGTCGGAGCGCAGGTTCTCGACTGGTCGCGCGCCCAGGTGGTGCTCATGCGACCGAGCAGAAGTTCGCGCGCGCTCGAAGCTATTATTCGTGATCTCATCGACACACGCGACGGCGCGACCTATTTCGCCGAGCGTGTCTGGGGAGTGTCTCTCCGCTATGATCTTGGAGGCCATCACCCGCTCGTCGGCCGCAGTGCTCCTGATTTCGAACTCGCCGACGGGACGAAACTCGGTGATCACCTCAGAAACGGAAAAGGCCTTTTGCTGGACTTTGAGGCGGACACATCGCTCCAAGCGCTGGCAAGCCGCTGGAAGGGGCGGATCACCTATGTCGCAAGCGATGCCAAGGACAGGCTTGACTTGAGCGCCGTGCTCGTGCGCCCCGACGGCATCGTCGCTTGGGCCGGTGAGGATGCACCTGACCAGGAGGAGGTTGCGCAGGTCGCGTCACGATGGTTCGGCGAAGCCGAAAAACTGTGATCTCGTCATCACGGCATCCGCCATTTTCTTGACACGCCGCCGCTTTCATCCTCAATCGACATGCTGACAACGGAGGGAGGCGAGAGACGATGGCGGAAGCGAGCATCAAGCTGGAAGAGAGCTGGAAAGAGGCGCTGTCGCCGGAGTTCGAGAGCCCCTACATGCAGCAGCTCAAATCCTTTCTCGTCGAGGAGAAGCAGCGTGGCAAGGTGATCTTTCCGCGCGGCAGCGAGTATTTCCGGGCACTGGACCTGACGCCGCTGGATGAGGTGCAGGTGGTGATCCTCGGGCAGGATCCCTATCACGGCGCCGGCCAGGCGCATGGGCTGTGCTTCAGCGTCCGCCCCGGCGTGCGGATCCCGCCGTCATTGGTCAATATCTACAAGGAGCTGGAAACCGATCTCGGCATTCCGCCGGCGCGTCACGGCTTTCTCGAAAGCTGGGCGAAGCAGGGCGTGCTGCTGCTGAACAGCGTGCTGACCGTGGAGGAATCGCAGGCCGCCTCGCATCAGGGCAAGGGCTGGGAACGCTTCACCGACGCCGTCATCCGCCAGGTCAACGACGAGTGCGACGGCGTCGTCTTCATGCTTTGGGGTTCTTATGCGCAGAAGAAGGCGGCGTTCGTGGACACTGATCGGCATCTAGTGCTGAAGTCCGTGCACCCATCGCCGCTTTCCGCCCATAACGGCTTCTTCGGCTGCCGGCATTTTTCAAAGGCCAATGCCTATCTGGAAGAACATGGCCGGGAGCCGATTGAGTGGGCTTTGCCGAGTAATCCGGGCAATAGCTAATATCATATTGAACGACGCCATCTCATCGTTCAATAATTAGAGACAATCCGTTTGGCACTTGAGGGCTATCGAAATGTGCGCTCTCGGACCATCTTCTGCCCATGAGAAACGCCTGCCGTTGCGGGCGAGACAAGGGGTTAGAGATGCTCAATCAGATCAAGGGTCTTCACCACGTTACTTCGATGGCGGAAGACGCCCGTACGAACAACAAGTTCTTCACCAATACGCTCGGCCTTCGCCGCGTCAAGAAGACCGTCAATTTCGATGCGCCCGATGTCTATCACCTCTACTATGGTGACGAGATCGGCACGCCGGGCACGATCATGACCTATTTCCCGTTCCCAAAGATGGCGCGCGGCCGTCCGGGCACCGGCGAAGTCGGCAATACCGTCTACTCCATTCCGGAAGGGGCCATCGGCTATTGGACCGACCGGCTCGGCAAGCAGGGCGTCGAGGGACTGAAGGCCGACGAATCCTTCGGCCAGAAGCGCCTGCATTTTGCCGGCCCGGATGGCGATGGTTTCGCGCTCGTCGAGGTCAAGGATGACAAGCGTGATCCGTGGACCCATGGCGGCGTCGATGCCGAACATGCGATCCGAGGCTTTCATTCCGTCGCCATGCGGCTGCGGGACGAGGGCGCCACGGCTGAACTGCTGAAGTACATGGGCTATGAAGTCGTCGATACGCATGAAGGCGTCAAGCGGCTCGCCATTCCCGGCGGTAATGGTGCGGATGTCGTCGATCTCGAAACCATGCCGAACATCAACCGCGCGCTTCCCGGTGCCGGTTCCGTCCACCACGTCGCCTTTGCTGTCGAGAACCGCGCCAAGCAGTTGGAAGTGCGCAAGGCGCTGATGGAGACGGGCTATCAGGTGACCCCGGTCATCGACCGCGATTACTTCTGGGCGATCTATTTCCGCACGCCGGGCGGCGTGCTGTTCGAAGTCGCCACCAACGAACCCGGCTTCAACCGCGACGAGGACACGGCTCACCTCGGCGAGGCGCTGAAGCTGCCTGAACAGCACGCGCATCTGCGCTCGCTGCTCGAAGAGCATCTCGAACCGCTGGACGCCTAAGCGAGAGGAAGATCATGACCGATACGACCTATGTGCACCGGGTAAAACCCGGTGCTCTCGGCAAACCCATCCTCTTCACTTTCCACGGTACGGGCGGTGATGAGAACCAGTTCTTCGATTTCGGCAGCCGCCTGCTGCCGGACGCAACCATCGTCTCGCCGCGCGGCGACGTTTCGGAACATGGCGCCGCCCGCTTCTTCCGCCGCACCGGCGAGGGCGTCTACGACATGGCCGACCTTGCCCGCGCGACGGAAAAGATGGCGACCTATATCAAAGGACTGGCCATCGACCACGGCGCCTCGCATGTGCTCGGTCTCGGCTTTTCCAACGGGGCGAACATTCTCGCCAATGTGCTGATCGAGCATGGCGGTCTCTTCGACGCCGCCGTGCTGATGCATCCGTTGATTCCGTTCCAGCCGCGCGACAATGCCGAGCTTGACGGCCGGCGCGTGTTGATCACGGCCGGCGAACGCGACCCGATCTCGCCGGCGCCGGTGACCAGGGCGCTGGCGGATTATTTCACGCGGCAGAAGGCTGAGGTGACGCTCGACTGGCATCCGGGCGGCCACGATATCCGCCCGAACGAGATCGAGGCGATCCGTGGTTTTTTTGCGCCTTATGCGTAGAGGCGCACAAAGCTCGGGTGCATGGCGATCATCGGTTGCCGTGCGTCCACCTATTTCCCGATCATCATCACCATGCTTCTTGCCTGCGTCTCGGCCACTCGCCTGTCCGCTTGGGTAATATAGTCCGGCCCACAGAACACCTTGAGGTTCATGGCATCCGTGTCATCAAACTCTTTGTGCCCGGATTTCTCGATAACGATGCGCCAGGCGCAGCCGAGGATCGTGTCCGGCTGGATGGCTTTGTCGCAGCCCGTGCTCAGGCAGAAGGCAACGTTTCGTTGCCCCTGATACTTCCCGTCGATGGCGTCGTTGTACTCCGTTTTCCAGCTGTCGCGCGTATGCCGGCAAGTGCCGGGATTGGCGCTCTGGCTGCATTCCACGGCGGGGTTGATATAGCTCTCGGCAATAGGCCACGGCACGGCGTCGACCAAGCTCACGCAGCCGCATGCAAACAGGCCTGCCAGCAATAGCTGCATTGTTTCTCCCTCTGCCGAATCATCCACACCCTAAAGGCACCCGAAATATCCGCAAGACCGATGGGCCGGTTTGGATGGAAGCAGGCGTGGCGGTTCTGCAACCGCTGTGCTTTCTTCGCGCGTCCGCGACATGCAAGCCGCAAGCATGGCTTGTGGGTTGTTCCTGCACTCGCTAATAGTCGCGCCATAAAACATAAGGAAATTCGGGAGGATTCGTCGTGACGCTGGCGGAGCAGCAGCAATATCGGCTGGGCGTGACCTATGTGGCACTTTCGGCCCTGGCGTGGTCAACCTCCGGCCTGTTCGTGCGTACGATCCATGCCGATCTGATGACCATTCTCTTTTGCCGCGGCATCGTCACGGGCTTTGGCGTCTTCGCGCTGTTTTTCTACATCGAGCGCGGCAATGGCTGGCGGATTATTCGGTCGATGCGCTGGCCGTCGCTGGCCGCCACGGTTTTCTCCACGACCGCCATGATCGGCGGTATCGGCTCGATCTATTACACCTCCATTGCCGATGCGATGGTGATCTATGCGACCGTGCCTTTCGTCACGGCCGGCGTCGCCTATGTCTTCATCCGGGAGCGCCCGAGCGCTACGACGCTCGTCGCCAGCGTCGTAGCCTTGGGTGGCGTGCTCGTGATGCTTTCTGGCGAGTCTGCCGGAGACGGAAGCTGGCTCGGCAAGGGGCTTGCCGTTATCATGACCCTGGCTGTGGCCGGTCTTGCCGTGATCATGCGCCAGCACCGGGATGTGCCGATGCTGCCGGCGATGGCTCTGTCCGCATGGCTGTGCTCCTTCGTTACCTTCTGGTTTGCGTCGCCATCCATGGTGTCGGGACATGATCTGGGTCTGATCGTCGCCTTCGGCCTCGTCCAGAGCGCCATGGGTCTCAGCCTCTATACTTTCGGTTCGCGGCTGATTCCGGCTGCTGATGCGACGCTCCTGACTGCGCTCGAAGTGCCGTTGACGCCGCTGTGGGCCTGGATGTTCCTTGCAGAACTGCCGTCGCGGGCGACCTTGGTCGGCGGGCCGATCGTACTTGCCGCGCTCTTCGGGCATATCCTCCTGGAGGTGCGGCGAAATCGGGTGAAGGAGCCCGTTCAGGTGCACTGAGCGGCTTGTCCACCGACGGTCGAAATGCTGAAATCGGCCCTATAAACGAGGAACCGATGCCGATGAAGAAGATGTTCAATCCGCCCTCCGTCCGCCGCCCGTTCGGCAACTATAATCATGGCCTGCTGGTGCCGCCGGGCGCCAGCCTGCTGGTGACCTCCGGCCAGGTCGGGATCGCGCTCGATGACAGCATCCCCTCCGACGTGACCGGCCAGGCGGAGCTTTGCTTCGAGGCGATCAAGGCGATCCTCGATGAGGCCGGCATGAGCTTTGCCGACGTCATCCGTATTTCGGGCTTCGTTACCCGACGTGAGGATTTCCCCGCCTACATGACTGTTCGCGACCGCTATACGCTCGATCCGAAGCCGGTCTCGACCCTGATCATCGTCGGCGGGTTTACTCGGCCGGAATTTTTGGTGGAGGTCGAAGTGACCGCAGCGAAGGTAGTGTGATGACAGAAGCTTCAGAAGACATGGCAAATGTGCCGATGCCACAAATCCTGGGTCTGTATGAGACCCATCTGACAGTGGTCGATCTTGATCGTTCGATCCGGTTCTATCGCGATGTCATCGGGCTGGAGCTGGCAACCGTCATTGAGAATAGGAACGTCGCGTTCTTCTGGATCGACGACAAGAGGAAGGGCATGCTCGGCCTCTGGGCTATAGGCAGCGCGCCCTTGCGCATGCGGCTTCACATTGCTTTTCGGGTCACGCTGGAGGACGTTCTCGGCTCTGCCGCCGCGTTGAAGGCGCACGGCGTTCAGCCGCTCGATTTGAACGATAATCCATCCGACGAACCCGTCGCTCTCGGCTGGATGCCGGCGGTGTCGCAATATTTTTTGGACCCGGATGGGCATTCGATCGAGTATATCCATGTGCTTGAGGATGCGGCCGATCCGGGCTTCGGCGTAAAGCCCTATTCGCAATGGCTGTCGCGACCGAAACTCGCAATCTGACGGGGGTAGGCGGCATCGAGCCTTGGGAGGCGAGCGTGACCCAGAACATCTACGACGATCCGGCCTTTTTCCAAGGCTACAGCAAGCTGCAACGGTCGATCGATGGGCTGGCGGGCGCGGCGGAATGGCCATCGATGCGGGCGCTGCTGCCCGACTTGCGCGGTCTGGATATTGTCGATCTCGGCTGCGGCTTCGGCTGGTTCTGCCGCTGGGCGAGGGAGCAGGGCGCGGTGGGTGTGCTGGGCCTTGATGTCTCCGACAATATGCTCGCTCGCGCGGAGAGTGAGACGGTCGATAAGGCTATTCGCTACGGCAAGGCTGATCTGGAGGATCTCCAGCTTCCGGTTGCGGCTTTCGACCTCGTCTATAGTTCGCTCGCCTTCCACTACATCAAGAATTTCTCCGGGCTGCTGGTAACGATCCATCGGGCGTTGAAGCCCGGTGGACGTCTGATTTTCTCCATCGAGCATCCGATTTACATGGCGCCGCGACAGCCGGATTGGCTGGTCGATGCCGAGGGTCGCAGGTCGTGGCCGCTCGACAGCTATCAGATGGAAGGGCCTCGGGTGACGAACTGGCTTGCCGAAGGCGTCGTGAAGCAGCATCGCCCCATGGGAACGACGTTGAACCTGCTGATCAGCTCAGGCTTTACGATCATGCATGTCGAGGAGTGGACGCCGACGGATGCGGATCTGGCCACGCATCCGGATTGGGCGATCGAGCGCGAGCGTCCGATGTTTCTGCTGATATCGACGATGAAGTGACTTACGGATGCTGCTGTCTGCCTCGGTGTGCCTTTGAGCGAATGGATTATGGGCCAGCCTCTGGCGTACTTTCCTGCGCTTTGAGGGAAAGCTGTTTCAGCACGTCAAGGAAAACATCGAACCGCTCGTGACCGATCTCTTCAGCCCATTCTGCGTGCAGCCGACGCAGACAGGTGAAGATCGTTTCGGCTATCTTCTGTCCCCGCGCACTGAGGTATATAAGACGCCGATCGCTGCCTTCAGAAGCGCGCCGCTCGACATATCCCAGCTCTTCGAGCTGGGTGATTAGATAGTTGATCGCTTGCCGCGACATTTTCTTCTGCCGTGCCAATTCGGATGGCCTGATGCCGTCCGGCAGGGGATAGGAGAACACGGCGAAGTGAGCGTCCTGAAAATCCGCGAAGCCGGCGTCGTGAATAGCTTTGTGCATCCGACTGCGAACATCCTGCCAGACGATGCGCAGTAGAGCGCCGAAGAAAGGCGGCTGTAATTCCTCGCTCGTATTGGGTTGCTTTGTCAGCTCATTGAACATTGACATATTTGTAAAGTCGCTTTACGTTTATCTTGTAAAGTTACTTTACAGCAAGGATGAGGCCGATGGAAGCGAATGGACATGATGTCGTACGCATCGGGGAGTTGGAACTGCGCTTCCTGGTGAACGACAAAGGCGCTACGGTATTCGAGTTTATCGTTCCGTCCCACGCCCGCGTACCCGCGCCCCACTATCACAAGGATGCGGACGAAATCCTCTATGGGATCGAGGGTATTGTGACGGTCATGGTTGATGGTCGAAAGCAGGAACTGGGCATTGGCGACGCTGTCTTCATCCCGCGCGGCAGCGTCCATCACCATGAGAATCTGCATGAGGGCCGCGCACGGGCCTTGGTCGTCATCACGCCTGGCGCCATCAAACGCTGCTACTTCGAAGAGATCGCCGACGTGATCAATGTGCCCGGCAAACCTGACCTTGCCAAGGCGCAGGAAGTCATGCTGCGCCACGGGCTCGTCCCGGCATAAGTCAGAGTTCCGAAGCGCCTTAAAACCGCTCCATCTCCCGTTTCACCTTCTCCAGAAACCGCGTTCTCGTTTCGTCGGTCGAGCGGTTCATGTCGTAATGGGCGAGGAAGACGACCGGGGCGAAGGGCTTGATCATGGCGCGGAGCATGCGCTTGACGATCTTCTTCGGTGGGTTGCCGACGATGAAGGCGCGAAAGGGGTCGGCGCCGTAAGTCATCACCGCGCCGAGCTTGCGGATATGCCGCAGTTTCGAGGTCACCTTGCCGTCCACCAGCTCGAAGGTGACGCCGGGCAGCCAGACGCGGTCGAAATAGCCTTTGAGGATTGCCGGAAAGCCGAAATTCCAGACCGGGGTGACGATGACCAACGCCTCGGCGCGCTCAAGCCGCTCGACGTAGGATTTCACCGCCTCGGTATTCTCAGGGTAATCGTGATAGATCATCCGCCCGTGACGGGAGAGAACCGGGTCGAAGCCCTCGGCATAGAGATTGCAGTCGTCGACCTCATGGCCGGCGGCTTTCAGGCTCTCGATCGTCTGCCGGTGCAGGGCAGCACCATAGCTCTCTTCCACCGGATGCGAATGAAGGACGAGAACCCTCATGAAGCCTCCATCAATGCCGCGAGACCTGGGAAGAGATAGTTCTGGCCGGACTTGAAATCGAAGTCCGGATTGTCCCAGGCGATCATCTTGCCGGGGTTGAGCAGACCCTTCGGATCCGTCTCCTTCTTGAAGGCGAGCTGGACGGTATCCGTCTGCTTCATGCCGCCTTCCTCCAGTGTATAGCGGTGCGGGTTGAAGATCGGGCAGCCGTGATCCTGGTGGATCTTGATGATCTCCTCCAGTCGGGCCTCGGAGGTGTAACGCACCAGCGGCAGGCCTGAGCACTGGATCTGGCCGTCGAACTTGATGAATTCGAGATGACCAGGCACCTCGTCGCCGAAGATCTCGACCATCTTCTGCACCTTGGCGACATGGTCGGGTCCCGGATACTGCACCTGCAGATAGGTGATTGATGGGTCGACCTTGATGGCGCGCAGCGTCGTGTGGTTCCAGGCGAGTTCATAGGCATGCGGGATGCCCTTCATGCTTTCCACCCTGTCGGAGCGGAAGGTGATCTCACCCTTCTGCTGGCTGGCGAAGGCGACGAATGGCTCCATGGAATGCGGCGCGATCATCAGCGCTACGACCGACTGGCCGTGGCGGATGTAAGGCTTGTGGCGGGTAAAATATTCATGCGGGATCGGGGCCGCGATCGGGGCGATTTCCTTGACGAGGATGCCATTGCATTTGGCGAGCGCGTCGGAGAAGCGCACGGCATCCATGAAGTCGTCATAGCCGACCAGCACATCCACCCAGTCATAGGCGGGGGCGAGCGGCATTTCGATCTCGGTGATGATGCCGTTGGTGCCGTAGGCATGGCTGACCTTGGTGAGGTCCCAGCCGGTGAGGTCGAGGACGCGCGGTTCGGCCTCCATGGTGACGACGCGCAGGCGCAGGATATTGCCGATGTCGCGCAATCCGCCCCAGGTGATCGAGCCGACACCGCCGGAGCCGCCGGCGATGAAGCCGCCAATGGTGGCCGTCTGCGCCGTCGAGGGATGGAAGCGCAATTCCTGGCCGGAATGGGCCTTGGCTTGGCGGTCCAGTTCGGCAATGACGATGCCGGGTTCGCAGATGACGCGGCCGGGATGGATTTCCTTGACCTTGTTCATGGCCGCAAGATTGAGCACGATGCCGCCGGAAAGCGGCATGGCCTGGCCGTAATTGCCGGTGCCCGCGCCACGTGGGGTGACGGGCACGTCATGGGCATAGGCCACCTTCAGCGTGCGGATCACCTCTTCCTCGGTCTTCGGGGTAACGACGATATCGGCGGTGACATTGTCGAGCTGCGCCTTCAGGATCGGTGAGTACCAATAGAAATCGCGGCTTTTCTGGCGCACCAGCGCCGGATTGTCTTCGATGGCGATGCCTTCGAGTTCTTTCTTGATGAGCTGATAATCCGGCATGTCAGGCTCCAATAACAGTATCGAGTTCACGGTAATCCGGCAGGCTGCGGTCGATCACTTTGCCCTTGCGAAGGACGACGCGGTCGGACTGCGGACGGGAGAGGAATTCGCTCCAGCGTCTTGCGCTGAAGAGAACGAGATCGGCAGGGCCGCCCACGGCGATGCGGCCGATATTGGGGCGGCCGAGGATGGCGGCCGGCGAGGTGGTGACGACGCGGGCGGCCGCATCCAGCGGATGGTCGAGATGCAGGATGCGGACGGCCTCGCGGAAAACCTCGACCGGATCGAGATCGCCATAGGCGTAGAAGGGGTCGCGGGTATTGTCGGAGGCGACGGCGGTGGGCACGCCGGCGGCGGCGAGTTCATGCAGCAATGTGACGCCACGCCAGCGCGGCGTACGGCCCGGATGTCGGTCCTGTAGGTACATGTTGCACATCGGCAGGGAGACGATGGAAATCCCGGCCCTGGCGACGAGGTCGATCGTCGCGGCGGCGACGTCTTCGTCCTGGCGTGCGAGCGAGCAGCAATGGCCGGCGGTGACCTTGCCGGTGAAGCCGTTGCGCAGTACGGCCTCGGCGATCGCCTTCAGCGTCAGCACTTCCCGGTCCTCGGTCTCATCGACATGCAGGTCGATGTCGAGGCCATTGTCGGCTGCGGCGCGGATCAGCTTGTCGAGCTGCTTGTCGATGTCGGGGTTCACCTGGGTGACGCCGCCGAGAAGACCGCCGGCCTTGCGGACGACCGTGATCAGGTCGGCGAAGAAGGCATCATCGATCATGAAATCCAGCGGGAAGAGGGCGACGGCCTGCAGGGCGATCTTGTCCTTCCAGGCCTCACGCACTTCCGAGAATACCTCGAAGGAGATGCGGTGCTGTGGCGCCAGCGAATCCAGATGCGTGCGGATCAGGCTGGTACCATGGGCGTAGGCGGCGCGCAGCGAGAATTCCATCCGCTTGCGGACGTCGGCGGCCGACCAATTGGCCTCGCGGTCGGAGCGCACGGCATCGAGCGCACCCATGAAGCTGCCGTCCGGATTGGCACGGCGCTCCCAGATATGGCCCTTGTCGAGATGGGTGTGCATGTCGGCGAAGGTCGGCCAGACCATGCCGTCGCGCATGTCGGCTCTAGCGAGTTCCGCGGGTGCTGTGCCGGGGGGCAGGATGTCCTTGATGAGGCCGTCGGCGACGATGATGTCGGCTTTTACGAGGCCTTCGCTGGACGGGCCGGTGAAGCCCGCGAGGGTCACAGCGGGGACGGTGGCATTGCTCAGCACGAAACGTGCGGCATTTGGCGGGGACATGAAGGAATAGGACATCAATTTTCCCGCTTAAGGCTGCTTTCGTGCCAGCGATGCAGGCTCAGCCATGAGATGAAGGAGGTGAGGGCGAAGATGGCGACGCCGAGCGCCGAGAGCAGCAGCAGGGCGGCGAACAGGCGCGGCATGTTCTGGCGGTATTGCGCCTCGAGCAGGCGGAAGGCGAGGCCGGAGTTGGGACCGCCGGAGCCGGCGGCGAATTCGGCGACGACGGAGGCGATCAGCGACAGGCCGCCGCCGATCCGAAGCCCCGTCATGAAATAGGGCTGGGCTGCCGGCAGTTTCAGATGCAGCAGCATCTGCCAGCGCGAGGCGCCGTAAAGGTCGAAGAGGTTGAGGAGATTATGGTCGACGCTCTTCAGACCCTGCACCATGTTGGAGAGGATCGGGAAGAAGGCGACGAGGAAGCCGCAGATCAGCAGGGCGGATTCGCGGGTGGGCGCATAGATCAGGATCAGCGGCGCGATCGCCACGATCGGCGTCACCTGCAGGATGACGGCGAGCGGATAGAAGGCAAGCTCGATCCAGCGCGACTGTACCAGGAAGATGGCGAAACCGACGCCGCCGATCAGCGCCAGCGCCAGGGATATGAAGGTGATCTGCGTCGTGACCCAAAGCGCCGGCCAGAGAATGCCCCAGTCGGAGACAAGAGCTTTCGCAACGGCGAACGGGCTCGGCAGGATATATTGCGGAATATCGGCGCCGACGACGAGAAGCTGCCAGAGGAGGATCAGGACGACGACGGTCAGGATCGGCACGATGATACCGAGGGAGCGTTCGGCATTTCTGGTGCGGACGGCTTGTTTCAGCGGAGCGTCTGCCGTGTCCGTGGATAGGTGTGCGGGTAGGCTGGTGCTGTCGCTCATCAATGGGCCTCCGGCCAGCCTATGGCCTCGATCAGGGAACGGGACACTTTTTCGCAGACCTGCCGGTATTCTTCGGAGGACCGGTAGAGGGGATCGCGCTCGCCGCTGGTGTGCAGGGGAAAATCCATGTGGACGCGGCCGGGGCGGGCCTTCATGACGACGATGCGGTTGGAAAGATAGGCGGATTCATAAACGGAATGAGTGACGAAGATCACGGTGATGCCCGTGGTCTGCCATAGCCGCAGCACGTCGTCGTTGAGCTTCTGGCGGGTGATTTCGTCGAGCGCGGCGAAGGGTTCGTCCATCAAGAGCAGCTTCGGCTTAGTGACCAGCGCGCGGGCGATGGAGACGCGCATTTTCATGCCGCCCGACAGTTCGCGCGGATAGGCCTCGGCGAAATCCTGCAGGCCGACGGTTGCGAGCGTCGCCATGATCTGGTTGCGGGCTGCTGTCTCGGAGATGCCGCGCAGCTTCAGCGGCAGGTGGACATTGCCGAAGACGGTTTTCCAGGGCAGCAGCGTCGGCTCCTGAAAGACGAAGCTGATATCGCCATCCGGAAGCCCCTTGGAATTGATGCGCGAGCTTGGCCAGTCTATCCGGCCACTGGAGGCGCCGCCGAGGCCGGCGATGATGCGCAGTGCCGTCGACTTGCCGCAGCCGGAGGGGCCGAGCAGGCTGATGAACTCACCGCTTTCCACGTTGAGCGACATGCCGGAGAGCGCCAGCGTACCATTGGAGAAGACTTTCGAGACCTGCTCCATGACGACCAGCGGCCGCTTGCGCGGTTCTGTTTGGATGATCGTGGTGGCTTCGGACGGAATCATGTTCGGCTCTTTGTTGATCCACCCTCCCTTTGAGGGGGAGGGTCGGAGCGAAGCTCCGGGGTGGGGTGATCCTTCGAAATCTCGGGGTGTCACCCCCACCCGCCGCTTCGCGGCGACCTCCCCCCCTCAAGGGGGAGGTGCTAAGACTTACTTCTTCAGCGACATCCCAAACCCCTTGCAGACGAACTGCGGGTCGAAGGCCTTCTTATAGTCCGTGTCGGCGTCGAAGATCTTGATCTGCACCATCTCGTCGAAAAACTTCTTGTAGTGGGCGTCGGTGATGCAGCCGATGCCCTTGTCGAGGGCGTCGCCGGACTCGACGATGCCGTATTCCTTCATCTTGGCGATGGAATAGGCGATCTGGCCGTCCGTCATATCGGGATTATCCTTCTTGATCAGGTCGTTGGCCGCCTTGTTGTCGCCGTAGAGATAGTTGTACCAGCCCTCGATCGAGGCGTTGACGAAGCGCTGCACTAGGTCGGGGTTCTTCTGGACCATCGCGGTCTGCGCGGTGATCATCGTCGAATAGGGCGAATAGCCGGCGTCGGCGATCAGGAAGACTTTCGGCTTCCAGCCGGCCTGCTTCTCGATCTCATAGGGTTCGGAGGTCAGATAGCCCTGTTGCGCCGACTGCTTGTCGGAGAGGAACGGCGCCGCGCTGAAATTGTAGGGCTTGAACTGTTCGTCCTTGAAGCCCGGGAAGTTCGCCTTCATCCACTCGAAATAGGTGACGTAGCCGTCCTTGCTCATGAACAGGGTCGGCAGCTTGGCAAGATCCTCGAATTTCTCCATGCCGGCGTCCGGATGGGCGATCAACACCTGCGGATCCTTCTGGAAAATGGCGGCGACGTCGACGATCGGGATGCCCTGCTTGACGGCGTCGATTTCCTGCTGCGGGCCGCCCATGTAGAAATCGATCTTGCCGGAGATCAGCAGCGCCGAGTTGGCGGCGTTCGGGCCGCCCTGGACGATGGTGACGTCGAGACCGTATTTCTTGTAGGTGCCGTCGGCGACCGCCTGGTAGAAGCCGCCATGTTCGGCTTGAGCGAGCCAGTTGGTGCCGTATGTCACCTTGTCGAGGGCGCTCGCCGGCTCCGCTACGGCAATGGCGGCCATGAGGCCCATGGCGGTCAGAAATGCTTTGGACTTCAATGCATTGAACATGGCTGGTTGTTCCCCTTATTCGCCACGGGACGCCGCCAGTGACGCCCATTTTCTGCATTTGAGCGATTGCGTTGCGCTTTGAAAAGCATCAAAATTCGTGCACATTGATGCCTTTTAGGCATCTCATCCCGGGTCTGTGCCTAAATTGTGCGGCCTGGGCAAAATTTATGCAATGGGGACGTCTATGCTGCATTCGAGACGACTGCTCTACATCAACGAGATCGCGCGCTGCGGCTCGATCCGCAAGGCGGCGGCGCGGCTCAACGTGGCGTCCTCGGCGATCAACCGGCAGATACTGGCGCTGGAAGAGGAGATGGGGGCACCGCTGTTCGAGCGGTTGCCGCGCGGTCTCCGGCTGACGGCGGCGGGTGAGCTCTGCATCGAGCATATCCGCGAGGTGCTGAAGAATTACGAGCGGCTGGAAGGGCGTATCCGCAGTCTGAAGATGCAGCAGGCCGGCAAGGTGAGGATCGTCACGACGGTCGGCCTTGCTGCCGGGCCGCTGCCGGAGATCATTGCGCGCTTTCTCTCCGAGCATCCGCGTGTCTTCATCCAGTTGCGCAACGATTCCGGCTCGACGACCGTCGCACCGGTGCTGTCAGGCGAAGTGGATATCGGTCTCGGCTTCAACATCCCGGCGACGCCTGGCATCCGGTCGCTCGGCAATTTCGACATTCCGATCGGCGTCGTGTTGCCGCCAGGGCATGCGTTGATCGGACCGGGGCCGATCAATCTCGCCGACGTTGTTGAAGAGCGACTGCTGCTGGCGCAACCGGGTACCAGCCTACGCGAGATCATCAATCTGACGCTGGCGCGGCTGTCGGTGCAGGTCGAGCCGGTGCTGGAAAGCAATGCCGCGGAAATGCTGAAGCAGCTGGTCAAATGCGGGGCAGGGCTGACGCTGCTCAACCCGCTCGACGTCATCACCGATTGTCGGCGCGGCGAGCTGGTGTTTCGGCCGATCGCCGAGCCGCATTCACGGCATCAGCCGTTGAAGCTCTTTGCGCGGGCGCGGGCGCCGCTGGATGCGGCGACCAGCCTGTTCGTGGAATATCTGCTCGCCGAACTTGCCGGTTTGGTGGAGGAGCTGCAGGCAAAGGGACATATCCTGATGCCGTCGGAACGGCGCCGCTCGGATGCCTATTTCGAGTAGAGGTTTGCCAGCGGATAGTCCCGGAGATCGCGCAGCATCTCGATGAAGCCCTCGATCTGATGGCGGCAGATGAGTGCGCCCTTTTCCGCCGTGCCGTTGGCGGCATTGCCGACGACGCCATTGGGGTTGAGATCATGGGCGATCCAGGCGAGCGAGTGCGGCGGCAGCGGCTGAAGGTAGTTCGAATGCTCCTTCATCCACTCCGCCTTGGAGGCAAAGTTCTCGGCCTTGTCCATCCGCACCAGTTCGGGGCGGAAATGCAGCATCAGCGAGGTCTCGACGTCGCCCCCATGGATACCATAGCGCTGCTCATGCTCGCTGATCATGCCGTCGGGCGTGCCGAAGCGCATCCATTGCGTGGCGACGACGGCCATCTGGTAGCGCACGCGCAATTCGCGCGCGACGATGCCCATAATGTCGAGATTGCCGCCATGGGAATTGACGATGACCATCTTGCGGATGCCGGCCTCGGCAACCTTGGCGCCGATTGCCGTCCAGACCGGGATCAGCAGCTCGGCGCTGAGCGAGAGCGTGCCGGGGCCGTAGACATGTTCATTGGCCTTGCCGATTTCCTGGGTCGGCAGCACGAGAAAATCGAGATCGTCGGGACGCTGGACCTTTAGCTCAGTCAGCATGCCGGTGGCGATGGCAACGTCGGTCGCGATCGGCAGATGTGGGCCGTGCTGCTCGGTCGAGGCGATCGGCAGGATGGCGATGGTGGTGTCGGGCGACAGGCCGGCGAAATCATAGGTGTTCAGTTCGTTCCAGTAGAAGGGCTTCGCCATGGCCGTATCCTCTCATGTGCGTCTCTTCTCTAACCGATACGGCAAGGATGGTGACGGAGGAAAGCATCAATTTGCGGCCGTGCCGCTGCCTTTTTGTGTACGCAGACGACAAGGGTCGTCACGATTGCCGGCCAAGCTGCTTCGCGCCGGGAAGGCAGGAGGAAATGCCTCAAAGGCGTATGAACAGGATAGTTTTTCCTTTTGTTGATAGATTTTATAGAAAACTAATTGCCCTGCGAATACCGATTCCGTGAAATGCGGTTGCTTGAGATAAGCAGATCGACTTGGTACGTTGCTTGCATCCAGATTTCGGCGCGACATGCGGGGACAATGGGAATGAACATGAAGACATCCGTGGCGATCGAGAAGGCGGTACCCGTTGCCGCTCCCGATGTGGCGCGAGCCGAGTTTCGCAACGCCATGGCGCGCATGGCCGCGGCCGTGAACATCGTCACCACCAATGGCCCGGCGGGGCTTGCGGGCTTTGCCGCGACGGCCGTCTGCAGCGTCACCGACAGTCCGCCGACCCTGCTCGTCTGTCTCAACCGCACGGCTTCGGTTCATCCGGCTGTTACGGAAAACGGTGTGCTCTGCGTCAACGTGCTGTCGGAAGGACATCAGGACCTCTCGCGCCTCTTCGGCGGCAAGACGCCGGTTGCCGAGCGCTTCGCCGCTGCTGCATGGTCGGAACTGTCGACCGGATCGCCGGCATTGGAGGATGCGCTCGTTTCCTTCGACTGCCGCATCGTACGCCGCGCCGATGGCGGCACGCACGATATCCTGATGTGCGAAGTCGAGGCCATCCGCCAGCGCGACGGCGGGAAGGGGCTGGTTTATTTCGACCGCGCCTATCATCCGGCGGGTCAGGCCGAATAGGCTGATGTTCTCAGTCGTTTTTCGATTGTGCCACGAAGTTTTCGATCACCTTCATAACCAGGGCGGGGTGTTCGCGATGCGGCGAATGCCCGGTATCCGGTAGAATATGGAATGATCCGCGCCCTCCGGCGATCCGGCGTGGATGCGCGAGGGAGCCGTATTCATCCCGGTCGCCATGAATGGCGAGCACCGGACAACGCAGCCTTTCTAGAGCCTCATCGAGATTCCATCCGGCGAAACCTGGAGCAAGCCAGGTTTCGATCCATGCGCGCAACACCCAATCCCTCTTGGCGCCGTGATATCTGACAAGGCGGGCGAGAGCGTCGGCCGATGCGAATTCCTGTCGAGCAGCACGGATGCCTTTCAGGGTGTTTTCCTCCACAAACGCCTGAGCGGCGATGGTAATGACAGCATTACACCGCCGGGAAAACTTGGCTGCGGTCTCCACCGCCATGCCGCCACCCACGCTATGCCCGCAGGCTATGAATTCCCGGACGGACAATTGTTCGCACAGGAGGGGCACAAAACGCTCGGATTCAACCGCAATGAAGTCTTGCCCCAGAAGGTCGGTTCGGGCGTCGGAACGGCCAAAGCCCAGTCGATCATAGGCGATCACGCGGCGCCCGAGAGAATGGGCTAGCAGTTGCGGGAAATCCTTCCAGAGCGCGACGCAGCCAAGGGAATCGTGAAACAGGATGACCGGCTGTCCAGCGTTCAGGGCGCCCGGTGTCCATGATTTGGCATAGAGATGCCCGGTGGGGCTCTCAATCCAGTGTTCCGCTTCAATGATCTCTGCCATTTTCCATCGCACCTAAAGAATGAGTTTCACGCCAGCACATGCCGAAGGACGCCGGTCGAGGCGATTGCGATTATCACCGTGGGAAGCACGGGCAATCGGGTCGCCGCCACCATTGTGACCGCCAGGGCAATGAGATCGGCCGGGCGCCCGGTGACGAAGTCCGGTGCGATGATCGTGATCAGCACGCAGCCCGGTGCATTCTCCATGACGGTTCGCAAGCGGGGACTGAGCGTCCGGTTGCGCAGGAAGACGTATCCGCTGATCCGGGTCAGATAGGTGACGGCCGCCATGCAGACGATAGTAATAACATATAGTGGATCAAGCATCGGTGCGCGCCAGGAGATATGCGGAGAAGACGCCGGAAAGCGCTCCGGTGGGCACATACCAGGCACCGGGAATGACCAGATATGTGGTTGCCGCGACCAGCAAGCTCACCAGCCAGGGAAGCGCCGCCCTCGCGCTCTTCCACATCCCAGCCAGCATCACGAGGAAGACGGCAGGGAATGCCATGTCGAAGCCATATCGTGTGACATCGCCAAGAACAGGCCCCAGGGATGCGCCTATGGTCGTGAAGATGATCCAGCTAAAATAGAGGCCGAGGGCGACGCCGAAGAAATAGCCAAGGCTTAGGCCCGCGCCCGATTTCTTCGCGTCGGCCAGACCGATAGCCCAACTCTCGTCGCACATGAAGAACAAGGCCAGGAATGCCTGCTTCTTCGAGAGGTGACGAATAAATGGGGCAAGCGCCGCGCCCATCAGGAGATGGCGGCTGTTGACCAGGAAGGTGATCGCGACAATCAGGAGGATGTGCGGCGGAGACGTCCAAAGCTCGACAGCAGCAAATTCCGAGCCGCCGCCGAAGTTCAGCCCTGTCATCAGGGGCACCTCGACGACACTGAACCCCTTGGCGGCCGCCTGCGCGCCGAGCACCAGCGCGAAGGGCACGAAGCCCAGCATCACCGGTATCGAATCCCTCAGCCCTCGCCAACCCTCCGAACCTCGCTGGGACCGGAGGCCGGCATTATTGGAAACGTAGTCCGTCACCAACTAACCCTTTTCGTCTTGAAATACCGTCGCCGACAGGATCGGCGATGTTGGAGGCTCAAGATAGCTCGGCTCCTCCCGATTTTGGTTGCGTTTTGTGGTCGAAATCCTCAAAATTTGGCATAGTGTGCCAAGGATACTGAATTCTGTAGCGGAGAAATCCAATGAAGCTTGACGCTCTCGATCGCGCGATACTCCGCGTCCTGCAGCAGGACAGCAAAATCCAGAATACCGAGCTGGCCGCAAAGGTGGGGTTGTCTCCATCCCCATGTCTGAGGCGGGTCAAGCTGCTGGAGGAGGCTGGCATCATCAAGCACTACGTCGCCATCCTCGACGCTGCAAAGCTCGACATGGGCTTTACCGTTTTCGTCCGCATATGGCTTTCCAGCCAGGACGAGGAAACGACGACGGCGTTCTATGAGGCGGCCGAGAAGCTGCCGCAGGTGGTTGAGTGCCACCTGATGGCCGGCGACTGCGATTTCCTTCTGCGGGTCGTGGCACCGGACCTTGAGGGATACCGGCGGTTCCAGATGGAGCATCTTGGTCGCATCAAGGGGGTCAGGAACATCAAGACCGAAATTCCGATGCAGAAGATCAAGCAGTCGTGGCAGGTCCCGCTTTGAATGCCGCTCGAGGGGCTCAATAATTCTCCTGATACCACTCGACGAAGCGGCGCACGCCTTCGTCGACTTCGATCTGCGGCTTGAAGCCCGTCAGCGCCACCAGCAGGTCCGGCACGGCATAGGTGTTGTGCACGTCGCCGGGCTGCATTGGCAGCATGTGGCGGATCGCCTTCTTGCCGAGCATCGCCTCGATGGTCTCGACGAAGGCCATCAGCCCGACTGGCTGGCCGCCGCCGATGTTGACGACGCGGAAGGGCGCATTTCTTGACAGTGTGTCGGCGATCGTATCCGAGACGACGCGGTTTTCTTCCGAGGGAATGACGCCGATCAGCTTGACGATGCCTTCGACGAGGTCGTCGATATAGGTGAAATCGCGGCTCATCTTGCCTTCGCCGTAGATCTCGATCGGGCGGTCGTTCCTGATGGCGTCGACGAACTTGAACAGCGCCATGTCCGGGCGGCCCCAAGGGCCGTAGACGGTGAAGAAGCGGAAGACGGTGGTCGGGATATGGAAGAGATGGGCGTAGCTATGCGCCATCAGTTCCATGCTCTTCTTCGTCGCCGCATAGATCGTCATCTGCTCGTCGGCCTTGTCGCTTTCGGCGAAAGGGATCTTCTCGTTGGCGCCGTAGACCGAGGAGGTGGAGGCGAGTAACAGATGTTTCGGCTGGATGCTTCTCGCCAGTTCCAGCACGTTGAACGAGCCGACAAGGTTGGAATCGACATAGGAACGTGGATTTTCCAGGCTGTAGCGCACACCGGCCTGGGCCGCGAAGTGGACGATGACGTCGGGTTCCGCCAGTTCCGCGGCATGATCGAGCGCCGCCTTGTCCTCCAGCATGCCGGTGACGGCCCTGAAGCCGTTGGAGCGGGCGAGGATAGCGGTGCGCTTTTCCTTGAGCTTGACGTCGTAATAGGGCGTCATGCCGTCGAAGCCGACGACGAAATGTCCCTCGTCGAGCAGCCGCTTGGCGAGATGAAAACCGATGAAGCCGGCGGTTCCGGTGATGAGATAGCGCATTCGTCGGCCCTTGCTTACAGTTCGGCCCCGTTCATGGGTCTGCCGATACTGGTATAGACAAAGCCGTGTTTTGTGACCTCGTCATGGCGATAGATGTTTCTGAGATCGACAAGGACGGGAGCATTCATGACGCTCTTCAGCCGGGCGAAATCGAGCGCGCGGAACTGGTTCCATTCCGTGACGATGACCAGGGCGTCGGCGCCGCGTGCCGCGCCGTAGGCGTCGTCCGCATAGGTAATATCGTTGATCAGCTGGCGGGCATTGTCCATGCCTTCGGGGTCGTAGCCGGTCACCGTGGCGCCGCCATCCTGCAGCGTCTGGATGACCGAGATCGCCGGGCTGTCGCGCATGTCGTCGGTGTTCGGCTTGAAGGTCAGGCCGAGCACGGCAACGGTCTTGCCCCTGATATCGCCGCCCATGGCCGCGATCACCTTGCGGCCCATGGCGCGCTTGCGATTGTCGTTGATCGAGATCGTCGTCTCGATCAGGCGCACGGGGCTGTCAAAATCCTGCGCGGTCTTGGCGAGCGCCAGAGTATCCTTCGGGAAGCAGGAGCCGCCATAGCCCGGGCCGGCATGCAGGAACTTCGAGCCGATGCGGCCATCGAGGCCGATGCCGCGCGACACTTCCTGCACATTGGCGCCGACCTTCTCGCAGAGATCGGCTATCTCGTTGATGAAGGTGATCTTCATGGCGAGGAAGGCGTTGGCGGCGTATTTGATCAGCTCGGAGGTGCGCCGTGCGGTAAAGAGCAGCGGCGCCTGGTTGAGATAGAGCGGCCGGTAGACTTCGGTCATGACGCCGCGAGCGCGATCGTCGTTGAGGCCGATGACGATGCGGTCGGGACGCTTGAAGTCCTCGATGGCGGCACCCTCGCGCAAAAATTCCGGATTGGAGACGACGGCAACATCGGCATCCGGATTGGTTTCGCGGATGATGCGCTCGACCTCGTCGCCGGTGCCGACTGGCACGGTCGACTTGGTGACGATGACGGTGAAGCCCTTGACATGCTCGGCGATCTCGCGGGCGGCGGCATAGACATAGGAGAGATCGGCATGGCCGTCACCGCGGCGCGACGGCGTGCCTACAGCGATGAAGACGACGTCGCTGGCGGCAACGCTTGCTTCGACATCGGTCGAGAACGACAGGCGGCCGGCGCGGACATTGTCGGCGACGAGCTGTTCCAGGCCGGGCTCGAAGATCGGGATTTCACCTTTCAGCAGCGCCTCGATCTTGCCGACATCCTTGTCGACGCAAATGACGTTATGGCCAAAATCCGCGAAACAGACGCCAGACACAAGACCCACATAACCAGAACCGATCATCGTGATGTGCATGGAACTTCAATCCTCTTGCTTGCAGTGGGCTCAGCGCTGCGGCGCGTTCCCTTCATTGGCCGTCGCCTGCGCTTATACACAGGATCGCTGGGGACGCCTATACGTTGCGATGCTTATCCAGGGCACTGCAATAGACGTGTCATAAAGACCATAAAGATAAAGGCAATGTGACACGCTTGGATCGCCGTGGTTCTAGCCATCGAACGACTTGCCAGCCTTCGGCGGCGTGCTAGACATTCACGATAGAAGCATCTCCCACCGATCCGAAGGCAATTCCCCATGACATTCGATCTCATCGTCCGCAACGCCAACCTTCCTGACGGCCGCAAGGGGCAGGATATTGCCATTGCCGGCGGTAGGATCGTGGCTGTCGAGCCTGGACTGACGGCGGAGGCGGGGCGGGTGATCGATGCCGGCGGCCATCTGGTGGCGCCTCCTTTCATCGATTGCCATTTTCACATGGACGCGACCCTGTCGCTCGGCCTGCCGCGGTTGAATACCTCGGGGACGCTGCTCGAGGGCATTTCGCTCTGGGGGGAGCTGAAGCCGCTGTTGACGCATGAGGCGGTGGCGGAGCGGGCCTTGCGCTATTGCGATCTTGCGGTATCGCAGGGGCTTTTGGCTGTGCGGACCCATGTCGATATCTGCGACGACCGGCTGCTTGCCGTCGAGGCGCTGCTGGAAGTGAAGAAGCTGGTCGCGCCTTACCTCGACCTTCAGCTCGTCGCTTTCCCGCAGGACGGCTATTATCGTTCACCGACGGCGGCGCGGAACCTGGAACGTGCGCTTGATCTCGGCGTCGATATCGTCGGCGGTATTCCGCATTTCGAGCGGACGATGGAGGATGGCGCGCGTTCGGTGCGCGCGCTTTGCGAGATCGCCGAGAAGCGCGGCCTGATGGTCGACATGCATTGCGATGAGACCGATGATCCGCTGTCGCGCCACATCGAGACGCTGGCGGCCGAAACGACACGGCTCGGTCTTCAGGGCAGGGTGGCCGGCTCGCATCTGACCTCGATGCATTCGATGGACAATTATTATGTCTCGAAGCTCCTGCCGTTGATTGCGGAAGCTGGAGTGCATGCGATTCCCAATCCGCTGATCAACATCGTATTGCAGGGCCGGCACGACACCTATCCGAAGCGGCGCGGTCTGACACGGGTCAAGGAGATGCGCGAATTCGGCATCAATATCGCCTTCGGCCAGGATTGCTGCATGGACCCCTGGTATTCGCTTGGCGGCGCCGACATGCTGGATGTCGCCCATATGGGGCTGCATGTTGGCCAATTGACGTCGCGCGAAGCCATGCGTTTCTGCTTCGACGCCGTCACCGCCAATCCGGCCAAGGTAATGGGGATCGATGGCTACGGGCTGGACGTCGGCTGCAATGGGGATCTCGTCGTGCTGCAGGCCCGGGATACGATCGAGGCTGTCCGGATGCGCGCCGGCCGCCTCTTCGTCGTCCGGCGTGGCAAGGTGATCAGCGAGACGCCGGCGCGTGTTGCGAAACTCGCGCTTGCGGGCAGGCCGGGATCGGTCGATCCGGCTGCTTATGCGCCTGATGCAGCCGAGGGCTGAAGCGGCCGGGCATGTCGCGTCGTGTTGCTTGTGATTGCCGTTGCATTGCACCATGATGGGCGGGGCGCAGCCGTTTCGACGGAAACGGTGCGGAATGGGCGATGTGGGGCCTTTGCATGAAGTCGACTTTCGCCGTGCGTACAATGCGAGCCGGGGAATTGGAGCTTGCTCTCGAATGGGCTCGACAGGAGGGATGGAACCCCGGTGTCGACGATGCCCCGGCATTTTGGGAGGCGGATCCTTCCGGTTTCTTCGTCGGCGCGATCGGCGAGGTGCCGGTCGGCTGCATTTCCCTCGTGCGTTATGGCGAAAGCTTCGCCTTTCTCGGCCTCTACATGGTCCATCCGGAATTTCGCGGCAAGGGTTATGGCAAGGCGCTGTGGAACAAGGTCCTGGCCTTCGCGGGCAGCCGCACCGTCGGTCTTGACGGCGTTATCGCACAGCAAGAAAACTATCGTCGTCACGGCTTCGAGGCGGCCTATCGCACCCTGCGCTATGGCGGCGTCGCCAGAGTGCCGGACATAGGCAAGGCCGTCGAGGTCGTGCCGGTCACGCAGGGCAGGCTCGAGGCCCTGCTGCGCTACGACGCCGGCATTTTCCCAGGGCTGCGCTATTCCTTTCTCTCGGCTTGGTGCGGCGCACCTGAGAGACGCAAATCCTTCATGGTCGGCAGCGGCAGCCGGATTCGCGGCTATGGCACGATCCGGCGCTGTTTCGAGGGGTTCAAGGTTGGCCCGCTCTTTGCAAACAGCCCCGATGTCGCGGCGGCCTTGCTGTCCACGTTGCTGTCGGAGGCCAAGGGGAGGCCGGTGTATCTCGACGTGCCCGTCGAAAATGCCGAGGCTATCGGGCTTGCCGAAGCCTGCGGGCTGTCGCCGGTGTTCGAAACGGCGCGGATGTATCGAGGTGCCGCCCCCGACATGCCGCTCAATCGTATCTTCGCCGTCACCACGCTCGAACTCGGCTAATTCTCGGTTTTTTACGTTTTTGCTCCCGAAATCGGGCAGATCCTGGAAGGGTTTGGCTTTCGCCGGCGCGTGCCGATAGGAAAAATCCTGTTGGAGGCGCTGATTCGTCACGTAAAAAGCCGAATCTCCTGAGACAACAGGGTCGCTTTCCGAAAAACAAAGCTTTATAGATGCGCGGGTTTGAGCAAGGCGCGTCTCTGCGCGCAGGAAGCGGGAATGGAGAAATGACGAACGTAGTTGTGATCGGTTCGCAATGGGGTGACGAAGGCAAGGGCAAGATTGTCGACTGGCTTTCGGAACGCGCCGATGTGATCGTGCGCTTTCAGGGTGGCCACAATGCCGGTCATACGCTGGTTGTCGATGGTGTCAGCTATAAGCTCGCGCTGCTGCCCTCCGGGCTCGTGCGCGGTAAGCTGAGCGTCATCGGAAATGGCGTCGTCGTCGATCCGCATCATTTCGTCGCCGAAGTCGAGAAGCTGCGCGCCCAGGGCATCGCAGTTACCCCTGACGTGCTGCGCATTGCCGAAAACGCACCTCTGATCCTGTCGCTGCACCGCGACCTCGACGCGCTTCGCGAAGATGCTGCCTCCAACAGCGGCACGAAGATCGGCACGACGCGCCGCGGCATTGGACCTGCCTATGAAGACAAGGTCGGCCGCCGCGCCATCCGCGTTATCGATCTCTCCGAGCCGGAAACGCTGCCCGCCAAGATCGACCGGCTGCTGACGCACCATAATGCGTTGCGTCGCGGCATGGGTCTCAGCGAAATCTCCTTCAACGCGCTGCACGAGGAACTGACCTCCGTCGCAGAGCATATTCTTCCTTATATGGACCAGGTCTGGCGGCTGCTCGACGAGCAGCGCAAGGCGGGCGCCCGTATCCTGTTCGAAGGCGCGCAGGGCGCGCTGCTCGATAACGATCATGGCACCTATCCCTTCGTGACCTCGTCCAACACGGTGGCAGGGCAGGCGGCAGCCGGCTCCGGTCTCGGGCCGACGTCGCTTGGCTACGTGCTCGGCATCACCAAGGCCTATACGACGCGCGTCGGCGAAGGGCCTTTCCCCTGCGAATTGCATGACGAGATCGGCAAGCATCTGTCGACGGTCGGCCGCGAAGTCGGTGTCAACACTGGCCGTCCGCGCCGTTGCGGCTGGTTCGATGCCGTGCTGGTTCGCCAGACCGTCAAGACCTCCGGCATTACCGGTATCGCGCTGACCAAGCTCGACGTGCTCGACGGTCTCGACGAGCTGAAGATCTGCGTCGGCTACAGACTGGATGGCAAGGAAATCGACTACCTGCCGTCGAGCCAGGCGGCGCAAGCCCGTGTCGAGCCGATCTACATCACACTGGAAGGCTGGAAGGAATCGACCGTCGGTGCCCGCAAATGGGCCGATCTGCCGGCACAGGCGATCAAATATGTCCGGCAGGTGGAAGAGCTGATCGGTGCGCCGGTGGCGATGCTTTCGACCAGCCCTGAGCGCGAAGACACCATACTTGTGACTGATCCGTTTGAGGGCTAAGGTCACGAATTAATGACGAATCCCGGTCCGGCTGTGTGGCGGGCATCATGAGAAAGTACTGATGGCGGATTTTGTAGCAGTCATTCGGCGGGCCGTGGATGGCCTCACCGAAAATACTCCCGAGATGCGGGTCAAGGTTTACGAGCGAGCTCGTGGTGCCGTGCAGCGGCAGCTCGAGAGCATGAAGCCGCGTCCGCCGGAGGAGATGCTACGCCGCCAGCTCGACAAGCTTGAAACCGCGATCGTCGAGGTGGAAGCGGAACACGCCGAAGCCTTGCCGGCGGCCGAGGAGCCCGTCGCGGACGCGCCTGTTGTGCATGAAGAGCCGCAGGCAGCGCTTCCCGTAGAACACCATGTCGAGGAAGCGCATGTCGTGGAGGAGCCGGAACTGGCTCCTACCGAGGTTCTTGCGCAAGAGGAAGTAGCCGCTTACGTTCCGGCGCATGAAGAACCCGTCCATGGAGAAGAGCTCATCCATCAGGAAGAGCCTGGGCATGTCCAGCACGAGGTTGTGGACGAACACGAGCCGGTAGAAGCATGGCGTGCCGAGCCGCAAGAGCCGGAGCCCTTGGTGGCTCATCACGCCGAGGCTCATCTCGATCCTATCGAAGCCTATGTCGAGCCTGTCCACGAAGAGGTTCGACACAACGAGCCGCAGCATCATGCCGAGGAATTGCCGGCCGTTGCTGCCGAGCCGGAGCCGGCACCGCAACGACCGCATGTCGTTCACTCTTCCGCCGATGACGTCATCAGCCAGGTCGAGGAGATTTGGGCTGAGGTCGGCGCGCCTTCGAAGCAGGCCGCGCTCGAGCCTGTCATGCCCGCCGCCGCCTTCACGCCGACCCCCTTCGGTCATCCCGTCGAGGAGCCTGCCGTTGCGAAGACGCCAACGGCCGATAACGGTTTTGCCTGGGACGCGGATGTCTTCGGGGAGCTGCAATCGACCCCGGCTGCCAAGCCGGCGCAGCCCACGCGGCAGATGCCAGACAACGCCTTTGACGATGTCGATCTTTTTGCCGACGTGCATTCATCGCCGAAAGCCGCGCCGAAGAGTGAGGCTGACAGTGACGGTTGGCGCGAGCTCAAGGAACTCGCCGGTTTCGACAAGCTTGCCGAAAATGGGGATAGCGGTAACAGCTCCTCCATTCCGCCGGATGTCGATCGGGATATGGCATCGCGGCTGCAGGGCAAGAGCTTCCGCATGGAGCCGAAGCGCCGCCGTTTCGGCGCGACTGCGGCTATCTTGACGCTTATCGGCGTTGCGGCTGTTGCCGGTGGCGGTTATGCCGCCTGGCTGAACCGCGAAGCGCTCGACAAGATGGTCACGGATCTCATCAGCTCGGCGCCGAAGACGGCGACCAGCACGCCATCTTCCGACACCGCTAGCAACAATACCGCGTCGGCTCCTGCTCCTGCAGCTTCGCCTGCGACCACGCCCGTGCAAAATGGCAGTGCCGCCGCGACGACGCCGGCAGCGGGCAATACCAACGTTGCCTCGCTCGACAACGATCCGAATACGGTCAATACCAAGTTCACCCAGCGCCTGCTGGCGAACGGTACGGAAGAGGACGAAGGCCCGGCGGCCGGCGGACAGCCCGGCGTGGCCGAAGGCAAGTCCGTCGCTGAACAGAACGTCGCCTCCGCCGCTCCTGCGACTGGTGCCGCAGCTGCGCCTGCCGCCAATGCGGACGCCGCTCAGGCGACGCAGAGCCCCGTCGCGACCGCACCGGCCGCTACACCACCGGCTGCCGCTGATCAGCAGGCTTCCGCCACGCCTCAGCAGGCTGCCCCGGTCGCGGATGGACAGAAGGTGTTCCTCTATGAGGAGCGTCTCGGCCAGACATCGCCGACCGCTTTCGAAGGAACGGTCACCTGGTCGCTGCAGGAAGGCAAGGGCGCCGATGGCCGTCCGGAACCATCCGTCCAGGGCCTCATCAACGTGCCCCAGCGTGGGTTGACTGCGACGATCACCGTGTCGCGCAACACAGACTCCTCGCTTCCGGCAAGTCATCTGGTCGAGCTGGCCTTCCAGGTTCCGCCAAATTTCGAGGGTGGCGCGATTGACAACGTGCAGCGTATTGCTCTCAAGGCGACCGAGCAGGATCGTGGCGACGCGCTGATTGCGGTGCCGGCCAAGGTTACGGACGACGTCTACATGGTCGCGCTCAACGATTTCCCGGATGCGCGCAAGACTAACCTCGATCTTCTGAAGAGCCGCAACTGGATCGATATTCCGGTGGTGTATCGCAACGGCCGTCGCGCCCTGTTGACCATGGAAAAAGGTCCGACCGGCACCGACGCCTTCAGCAAGGCGATTGCCGAATGGCAGGCGCTCGGCGGCGTTGCTTCGAGCGGCCAGTAACCGGCTTCAAATATCTGGAATCGAAAAAGGCGGGCTTTGCGGCCCGCCTTTTTGTTTGAAGCTTTGGGTATGGCGTTCGGAGCCTCGTTCGTTAAGCGGTGGCCTCGACAACGCGCAGCGCCTTGGCGCGTTCCAGCGCGTCCTTCTGGACGGCTTCTTGGACCTTTTCGAAGGCACGGACCTCGATCTGGCGAACGCGTTCGCGGCTGATGTCGAACTCGGACGAGAGATCTTCCAGGGTGACCGGATCTTCCGAGAGGCGACGCGCCTCGAAGATGCGGCGTTCGCGGTCGTTCAGGACGCTCATGGCGCGGGCCAGCATGCGGCGGCGCGTATCCAGTTCGTCCTGCTCGATCAGCACGGCTTCCTGGCTGTCGTGATCGTCCACCAGCCAATCCTGCCACTGGCCAGACTCGCCTTCGGAAGCCTTGATCGGCGCATTCAGCGAAGCGTCGCCCGAGAGGCGGCGGTTCATCGAAATGACCTCTTCCTCGGAAACCTTCAGCTTGGTGGCGATCTCGGAGACATGCTCAGGCTTCAGGTCACCTTCATCGATGGCCTGGATACGGCCCTTCAGGCGGCGCAGGTTGAAGAACAGGCGCTTCTGGTTAGCCGTCGTGCCCATCTTCACCAGCGACCACGAGCGCAGGATATATTCCTGGATCGAGGCCTTGATCCACCACATGGCATAGGTCGCCAGGCGGAAACCGCGTTCCGGGTCGAATTTCTTGACAGCCTGCATCAGGCCGACATTGCCTTCGGAAACGACTTCGCCGATCGGCAGGCCGTAGCCGCGGTAGCCCATGGCAATCTTCGCCACGAGGCGTAGATGGCTGGTGACGAGCCTGTGCGCCGCCTCACGGTCAGCGTGTTCCGCGTAGCGCTTGGCGAGCATATACTCTTCCTGCGGCTCCAGCATCGGGAACTTGCGGATCTCGTCGAGATAACGGTTAAGGCCGGCTTCACCGGCGGCAATGGACGGCAAGGTATTACGGGCCATGAATGTGCACCCTCCTATTCGAGATTTGGTCCCTTCTGGGGGCGTGTTGCACGCTCTTTGCGAAGCTGACCAAGGCGTGCAGGTCTGAAGACCCCGCACTAAACCAATATGTAGATAAGTACGGCCAAACAGTGATTCAAGAACATGGTCACGCAGCTGTTACCCGGCGTGAACGCTAACCACGCCGTGACATTCGCCCTTGTGACTATCCTCCCGAATCCTCCGGCCCTGGGGGATCCAACCACTTGAACAGCAAATGAATTCTGTTCCGGGCGGATGAGGGATGTGCCGGAAATCGGTTCCAGGACGCAATTATAGGCCCGCGGGAGGCAGGCGTCCAGCCGTGTGATTATAGGGGGCGCCGATCCTTACCCGCGCAGTATGGCGGCCAGTTCTTCCATGTCATCCGGCAGGGGCGCTTCGAAATGCATGACTTCGCCTGTGCGCGGATGTTCGAATTGCAGCAGGTAGGCGTGGAGTGCCTGGCGCGGGAAGCGATTGACGGCCTCCCTTGCCGCATCCGGCAGGAGGTTGGCCTTGGTCTTGAAGCCGCCGCCATAGGCGGCGTCGCCAAGCAGCGGATGGCCGATATGGGCCATGTGGACGCGGATCTGGTGGGTGCGGCCGGTTTCGAGGTGGCAATCGATCAGCGAGGCGAGCGCGGTGGCATCTGGAGCCTCATGAAAGCGCTCTATCACTTCATAATGCGTGATGGCCTCGTCGGCGTCCGGGCTGCCGGGGCGCTTGACGGAACGTCGCGTCCGGTCGCCGGTGGCGCGACCGAGCGGCGCGTTGACGGTGCCGACGAGCTGGCGCGGACGGCCCCAGACGATCGCCTGATAGGCACGTTCCAGCGGCGTGGTGCGGCCATGGTCGGCAAATTGCAGCGACAGGTGGCGGTGGGCGATATCGTTCTTGGCGACGACCATGACGCCGGTAGTGTCCTTGTCCAGCCGGTGGACGATGCCCGGCCGGCGCACGCCGCCGATGCCGGAGAGGCTGTCGCCGCAATGATGGATCAGCGCGTTGACCAGCGTGCCGGTCCAGTTGCCGGCGCCGGGGTGTACGACGAGGCCGGCGGGCTTGGAGATGACGATGACGTCTTCGTCCTCGAAGAGCACGTCGAGCGGGATGTCCTCGCCCAGCGGCGTCGGATCCTCCGGTTCGGGCAGGGTGATCTCATAGGTGTCGCCGGGGCGTACCTTGCGCTTGGCGTCGGTCACCGGGGTGCCGTTGAGCAGGACGGCATTGGCCTTGATCAGCGCCTGGATGCGACTGCGGGAAAATTCCTCGTCCATTTGCGCTGTCAGCCATGCGTCGAGCCGCCCTTCGGCGGTTTCATCGGCAGTTAGGACTTTTCTATTGCCCGCGGCTTCTTTAAAGGGGTCGCTCAAACGCATTTCTCCGGCGCACAGGCGCTCTTCAGGAAATAAGGACGCATCGATGACGAATCTCGAGCCAGACGATCAAGAGGAGAAGCCCCTCGATCCGGCCCTGGAAAGTGTCCGACGCAAGATGGTCCGCCTGCAGATCGTCTCGGCGGCCGTCATGGTGGTGAGCCTTATGGCCGTGTTCGGCGCCGTTGTCTACAAGACGATGCGCGCTCCGGCAAAGCCGGCGGGCTCCGCTGCCTCGAATATTCCCTCGGATGCGCCGGTCTCCGTGATGGCCGCGTTGCCGCAGGGCTTCACCGTCCAGTCGACGGCGCTTTCGGGCAATCAGGTGCTGTTCTACGGCACGCTTGCCAGCGGCCAGCGTCAGGCCGTCGTCTTCGATTACGGCATCGGCCGCATCGTCGCGACGATAGCACTTCCCAACTGACGGCGTGGCGATGGTGGGCGACCGGCTGATCGAGATCACGCATCCCGACGACCCGCGCATCGCCGAATTCCGCGATATCCGCGAGCGTGACCTGACCGGTCGCGAGAGCCGCTTTATCGCCGAGGGTACGGTGGTGCTGCGGCTTCTGGCCGGGGCGCATGCTGCGGGCGGAGATTTCGTTGCCGAGAAAGTGCTGTTGCTGCGCAACCGCGCCGCCGGCCTGGAGGAGATCATCGCGGCCTTTCCGCCCGACGTGCCGATCTATGTCGCGGAAGGTTCGGTGCTGGACGGCATTGTCGGCTTCCATTTGCATCGGGGTGTCCTGGCGCTCGGACGGCGGACGGCGAAAGTGGATATGGACGCCTTTCTCGAAAGGCTGCCGGAACGCTCGCTCGTTCTCGTGGGCTGCGGCATTTCCAACCATGACAATGTCGGCTCGATGTTTCGCAATGCCGCGGCCTTCGGCGCCGATGCCGTGCTGCTGGACGCGACCTGCTGCGATCCGCTCTATCGCAAGGCGTTGCGCGTCTCGGTCGGCTCGGTGCTGACCATGCCCTATCGCCGTCAACTGAGCGATGTCGACCTGCTTGCGGCGCTTACGGAGCGCGGCTTTGCCATCTGGAGCCTTTCGCCGCGCGGAAAGACCGATATCCGTGCCGTTCCTCCAATGGATCGCATGGCACTGGTGGTCGGCACCGAGGGAGAAGGGCTGCCGCAAGAGATACTGTCCATCTTTGGTAGCGTGCGGATACCGCAGGCGCCGGGCCTGGACAGCCTGAATGTGGCGACGGCAAGCGGCATCGCGCTTTTTGAGATGGCATCGTTGCTGAAGCGGGTCTGAAGTTTCGCCTTTGCCGAGCCCTTGCTGCTATTTCCGCAGGAGGGCGGCGGCGCGATGGGCGAGGCTAAGGCGCGTGACCTGTTCGTCGGGGTTCGTTTCCTTCGGCAGGAGATCGAAGATCGGCGACTGGTCGCCTTCCCGGCGGGCGGTCAGGGCCACCATGTTGGCGGCGATAACGGCGATTTCCTCACGCATGGCCTGGTCATGTGCCGGCGAGCGCGATTTGGAGAGGCGGTCCGAAAGGGCCGCGGCGCGATTGCGCACCTCTTCCGTCATATGGGCGATATCGTCTTCCAAGCTGCGCTCCGGTTTCGATGCGTTGGCGTCATTGTCGGCGGTCGCCGTGATTGCCGGTTCGGCCATCGGCTTGGCGCCATTGGCCCGCTTGGCGGACGAGGCAAGATTGGCGGCGCGGGGCGCCCGAGCGGTCGGACGCGTCCCGCCGTTGGCGGCTTCCAGCTTTTGCTTCAGGCTCGCTATCGAGGTTTCCTTGTCGGCGTTTCCGGCAATCTCCCGGTTCAGCCGCTCGTCGAGCCGCCGGGCCTTGTCGCTTTCCTGGCCCAGCAGCAATTCGGCATCCCTGGCGCGCTGACTTGCCTGGTTGAGGTCTTGGCGAAGCGTGTCACGCTCGTCCCGCAAGGTGTTGATGCGAAGCTTCAAACTTTCGACTTCGGTTTCCCGCGCCGCAAGATCGATCTTCAGATTATCCGCGTCGGCGGCCATCTTGGTCATCCGTTTGCGCAGGCTGTCGATATCGGCATCCTTCTCGGCACTTGCCTGCTCGGCCGCATGTACGCCGGATTTGAGTTCGCTGATATCGCTTTCTTCACGGCGCAGGCGCGAGCGCAGCTCGCCGGCCTCGGTTTCCAGATCGTCGATACGGGTCTGCAACTCGCTGCTTTCGGCAGCAAAGCGGCTGGCTTCCTGGAGAAGCTTGCCGTTGTGTATCTGTAATGCGACGCCCTTGTCCCGCTCCTGGGTCAGCAGCTGTTCCGTCTTGGCGTTCTCGGCGGCGAAGAGGGCGCGTGCCATGTCCTTTTGCGCCCGCACTTCCTGCGGACTCAGCGGCATCGTGGCCTTCAGCCGCTTTTCCGTGAACCAGACAATGCGGCGGTGGATCGCGGGCGCAATCAGGAAAGCCAGAAAGGCGGCGGTTAGAAAGCCCAATCCGAACAACAGAGCAAATTCAATCACGGCACTGCCTGCATCTGGGAGTTGTTTGCGATATCGATGAATTGATTAAGCATGGGGGCAGGCCGACGGGCAAGGGTTTAAATCGGATATGGTTTACCGGCGTGCCGATGTTGTCCGGACAAGAAAAGGCCCGCGATCGGCGCGGGCCAGGAGATCGAATGCATGGGAGACGATATTGCTCGAAGCCTCAGAAAGGATTCCATGTCGCGCTCGGCGTGACCTTGAGATAGCCGAGATTGACGCCGAGGCGGGCGCCGAGGCCGGTGCGGATCGGCACCAGCACGATGTTGTTGTTCTTCAGCACCGTCATGCCGAAGCCGGCGACGACGAAGGCCTGGCCGCTGACGCCGCCGAAACGGGTATAGACGCTGTCGATGCTCGGCAGGTCGTAGACCAGCATCATCACGCGAGCGCCCTGGCCGCCATAATCGAGACCGAGGGACGGTCCCTGCCAATAGAGCGGGTGCTCGCCGGCATTCTTGGTGTTGAGCTGGCCTTCGCCATAGGTCAGACCGGCGATGAAGGCGCCGGAGCCTTCCTGACCGAGGATGTAGCCGTTCGGAAGGCCATATTGTTGAAAGGCCCGCTCGACCACCTTGGCAAGACCGCCGCTGGTGGAGCCGAAGAAGGAATGCCCGGCATCGACGATTTCCTGCATCGAATAATGTTGGTTGGTCGGCGCTGCCGCCGCCTGACGAACCGGCAATACAAAGCTCACGAACGCAACGATGGCCAAGATCAAGCCGAGGCCTACCGTTCTTGAGCCGGGGCTGGGCATTCTCTTCAGGAGTTGATAGCGCATGTCAAGTCATCCGTTCATCATGGTCGGTGCGATTGAGAGCGAGCTCGTGGCGCAATTCGCATGAACGCACCCAATATGCCTCGCTCCCCGTTCCAGACTGTTCCGCCCGATTTCCGCAGGGCGATTCGCGCGCGAAAAAGTCTGGTGGTGATGAATGCATTTTGCGTCGATCATCTTAACAATCGGTTTACCAAATATGGTGTCTTTATGGCGAGTGGTACGCCGCCTGCGGCAATCCTCGAGCAATCTTGCCGTGGCAACGTGAAATCATACGGCGTTCCGCCTTGTCAGCATTCAGGAGACAATGAATGTCGAAGAATCCGAACCTCACCTTGACCGGACCGGATCTGGCCGCGCTGCTGTGCAGCCGCGTCTGCCATGATGTGATCTCGCCGGTCGGTGCGATCAATAACGGCCTGGAGCTGCTCGACGAGGGCGGTGCCGATGCTGATGCCATGGACCTGATCCGCACGAGCGCGCTCAATGCTTCGGTCCGACTCAAGTTTGCGCGCCTTGCCTTCGGCGCCTCCGGCTCGGTCGGTGCCTCGATCGATACGGGCGAGGCTGAACGCGCGGCCAAGGATTTCGCCGCCGCCGAGAAGAAGGCCGAGGTGAGCTGGACCGGCCCGCGCGCCATCATCCCCAAGAATCGGGTCAAGCTGCTGCTCAATCTTTTCCTCGTCGCCTATGGCTCGATCCCGCGCGGCGGCAATATCGACGTGACGCTGGAAAATCCCGATCTTGACGCGAAGTTCACGATCACCACCAAGGGCCGGCTGATGCGCGTGCCGCCGAAATTCGCCGAAATCTGCTCCGGTACGCTGGAAGAGGCGGTCGATGCCCATTCGATCCAGCCCTATTACACCGTGCTTCTGGCTGATGAGAGCGGCATGGAACTTTCCTACAAGGCCACGCCGGAAGAACTGACCTTCATCGCCGCCATGCGCGGCGAATAGCCGGCTTTCGCAGGCTGCATTTTTATACCCCATGGCCGGAGGCGGCTATGGGGTATTTTTACGTGCATCATTATGTTTCTGCACAATCTTTCGGTTGGCCGTACAATTGAAATATAACGGTAACGAATCCTTAGCCTCGCGCGCCTATCGTTCCAATTTGAGGTTGGTGCCCGACCGATGGCGACCGGGCGCGAAGGAGCGGATAATGCAGCGGTTCATGATTACGGATACGTCGGATGTCGTACGCAAGGTCGGCAAGCGCATTCTGTCCGAGCTGGATTTTCTCGTGAGCGAGGCCGGCGATGCCCGCGAGGCGTTGGCGCGCTGCCAGGCTGAAATTCCCGATTATCTGATCGTCGATGCCGGTATGGAAGGCGCGCTGGAGCTGATCGCCAGCATCCGGGCCATGCCGAACGGCAAGGAGGTGAAGATTTACTACTGCGTCATCGAGGCGGATCTGCGCAAGCTGATGGCCGGAAAGCGGGCCGGCGCCACCGATTTCCTGCTGAAGCCCTTCGACCGCAAGATCCTGACCGCCGTTTTCGGCAATCGCGCCATCGCGGCCTGATCTTAGCCGAGCCATTCCAGTTCATGAATGACGGCCGCCTCTCCGGGCGGCTTTTTAGTGGCCGATGACATCGACAACAAAAAATCCCGCCTGATAGGGCGGGATTTCGATTGGTGTGGCGGTTGTGGGGCAGGCGGCTCAGGCGCTTTCGGCTAGCTCGTTACTGTCGGGCTCGCGCAGCACATAGCCGCGGCCCCAGACCGTTTCGATGTAGTTGGCGCCGCCGGCAGCATTTGCGAGCTTCTTGCGCAGCTTGCAGATGAAGACGTCGATGATCTTCAGTTCCGGCTCGTCCATGCCGCCATAAAGGTGGTTCAGGAACATTTCCTTGGTGAGCGTGGTGCCCTTGCGGAGCGAAAGCAGCTCCAGCATCTGGTATTCCTTGCCCGTCAGATGCACACGCTGGCCGCCGACTTCGACGGTCTTGGCATCGAGATTGACGATCAGTTCGCCGGTCATGATCACCGACTGGGCATGGCCCTTGGAACGGCGAACGATGGCGTGAATTCGTGCGACCAATTCATCCTTATGAAAGGGTTTGGTCATATAGTCGTCTGCACCGAAGCCGAGACCGCGAACCTTGTCTTCAATACCGGCCATGCCGGAGAGGATGAGGATCGGTGTCTTGACCTTCGACAGGCGCAGCGTGCGAAGCACTTCGTAGCCGGACATGTCGGGTAGGTTGAGATCGAGCAGAATGATGTCGTAGTCGTAGAGCTTTCCAAGATCCACGCCTTCTTCACCGAGATCGGTGGTGTAGACGTTGAAACTCTCGGATTTGAGCATCAGCTCGATGCTCTGCGCTGTCGCGCTATCGTCTTCAATTAGTAGAACCCGCATAATTATCCCCTTTACCGCCGCCGAAAGGTCGTCAGCCCCCTACGCGATACCGAACAAATCACTGCCTGATTTGGAAGCTGCCATGGAATGGTTAACAAATTCTGATTCACTCTGGCAAGTCGTATCGAATTTATTAAATAATTTTTCCATTGCACTGTTTTCCAAAGAGAATCGGCAAATATCAATCCTAAAGTGTTGCATTAAGAAGACACGCCAAGTGATTCATTCGACTCGCCAATGCCGACATATCGAATTCCGACCTCGGCATTTACTGACCCTTAAATCATTGCCCCTATCATTAACGATGCCCGTAAACGAAAGGTTACCAGCGGTAGGTTTTTATTAAGATCGCTGGAAATTTTTTTAACCAAACCGTCTCAAAGCGGCGCGGCGGGTCATTTTATCGAGAGCCGGGGTCTCGCATCACGGGAGTAATGCGTATGAAGTCACGTGAGAGCCTAACGCGCCTGAAAGAGTTTCAGGTGAACGAAAAACGCCGTCAGTTGCAGCAATTGCAGATGATGATGGCGGAATTCGACCGTATGACAAAGGATCTGGAGAGCCAGATCGTGCTGGAAGAGAAAAAGTCCGGCATTGTCGACCCGAGCCACTTTGCCTATCCGACCTTTGCCAAGGCCGCGCGCCAGCGTGCGGACAACCTGCAGGTGTCGATCCGGGAATTGCAGGTGCAGGAAGAGGCGTTGGAAACATCGCTGGAAGAAATGCAGGCCGAATATGCCAAGGCGGCAGCCTTGGAGGAGCGTGACGGCTCGGGTCCGGTAAGGGCGCGTGCCTAATGTAACCATTCCGTCGCCAGCTGTTGCCCCCAAGCCGACTGTGTTCCGAAATCGGAATGTTTTCCAGGGGATACGAGAAGCGGCGGGAACGGCACGAGAGCCGTGCATGACTGGCCATGATTGGGCCGGCCATGCACGGTTTTTGGTGTTTTCAGGAGAAGAAGTGGGTCGCCTTTGCTGAGGGGACGCCTACATATTCACAACATCATGCCATTCCGCATGACGTAGAGACTGCGCCTTGAAAAAAGGGCAGAGCGGAATGATTTTCCAGCCGCCGCGACGAGCTTCCTCGACGGCATGAAGGGCGAGTGCCTGGCCGACGCCCTTGCCGCGAAGGGCATCCGGAACACCGGTATGATCGATGATGATGAGGTTTGGTGAGGCGCGCGAAAAGGTCATTTCGGCCTCGTTGCCCTCGACCGTGGCGACATAGCGGCCGCCTGACGCGTTGTTTTCGTTGCTAATATCCATGAGCAGCCTCCCAAGTGTTGTGTGTTGGGAAGAGTGCCATGCGGAAGGCGAGCTGCCAACCGGTGAAATCGGCAACGCATCGTCTCCTTTTGGAATATCGCTTCGACATCAAGGAGAATATTAAACAGTCTAATTAGACGGATTTTATGTTTGGTCTGCCAAATGCGGTTTCCAGCGGCCGTTTGGCCATCGCCAAAAGGGCGGATTTGCCGCGACGTCCATGCAGCCAGGTCTGTGGTTTTACGCTGGCTGCATCATGATTTCGGGCCTTCTTCTTGTCCTCGAGAGGAGGGAAGGAGGCCCGAACCGAAGATCAAACGGATATCGCGGCTGCTGCAATCGTCAGTGACGATACTGCTGTATGCGGGTCGTCCGCAGGCCGGCGAGGCCATGGGAATTGATGGACGACTGCCAGGAAAGGAATTCTTCGACAGTGAGCGTATAACGTTCGCAGGCTTCTTCCAAGCTCAGCAAGCCACCGCGCACAGCGGCGACAACCTCGGCCTTACGACGGATAACCCAGCGGCGCGTGTTCGGCGGCGGCAGGTCGGCTATCGTCAGCGGGCTGCCATCGGGGCCGATGACATACTTTACTCGGGGACGTATCATTTCGGTCATTGGACTCTCTACACATACTCAAGACCACAAGAGCCACTCTAGCTTGCCACATTTAAAAATTGCCTAAGCGCTTAGTAACACTTTGCTAAGAATTTTAAGAAAAGCCGCCGCTGGCTGATTTGCACTTGGCACGGTGCCGCCATGAGCGAAGCAATCCCCTATAATTCATAGGAGAAAAACGGCTTCGCTACTACTTTTTGTCAGTGAAAACTTACGTTTCCGGATCGAAAACTACGCGTCGACGAGATTTTTCTTTCCGCCCCAGCAGATGAAATTGGGGTTGGCGAAATCGGAATCCTCGCTCTGGTCGGTCTTGCCGTAGGCGAGGGGATGGCCGTCGAGCGTGACGGTCGAGCCGCCCGCGGCGCGCAATACGGCATCGCCGGCCGCCGTGTCCCATTCCATCGTGCGGGTGAAGCGCGGATAGACATCGGCCTTGCCTTCGGCGAGAAGACAGAATTTCAGGGAGGAACCGATCGAGGTGCAGGCGGAGACGGCGTTTTCCTCAAGGAAGCTGTCGGTCCTCGGGCTGCTGTTGCAGCGACTGGCAAGCGCCAGCAGCCTGTCGGGCCGCCCGCGCACGGTAATGATCGAGCGGTCGGAGACGGTGAAACTGGCCGAAATGACGAGCTTGCGTGCCTCGTGGCCTTCTCCGGTAAAGGCAATGCCGAGTGCCGGCGCGAAAACGATCCCGGCAACGGGTGCGCCGTTGTGGATATAGGCGATGTTGACGGTGAACTCGTCGCGATGCTCGATGAATTCGCGGGTGCCGTCGAGCGGATCGACGAGGAAGAAGGAGCGGCCGCGAATGTCGGGAATCCTGCCGGCGGCCACCGATTCCTCGGCAATTGCCGGAATGCCGGGGAAGTCGCGCGTCAGATGCTCAAGAATGATATGTTCGGCGCGTTCGTCGGCGAGGGTGACGGGGCTCTGATCCTGCTTCAAGGCGACAGCGTAGCCCGCGCGGTAGACCTCCAAAATGGCCTTACCTGCCTCAAGGGCCGCTTTTTCGAATGTCGCGAGCATTTGCCTGTTCGTCTTTCCGCAGCTCGTCTGCGTTGCAAATCTAGAACTATAATACTTAAGAGGTCTTCACTATGAAATGTAGACCCAGCGTTGATCACGTTTTTACCGCCTAGCTATCGGATTGTGACTCGGCAAGAGGACTTTGCAAGCCCTGCGCTGATCCCGGCGGCATCCATGGAACCGCGTGCTTTTTGGGATACAGCGATTTGCCGCCGTAGCGCATTCGGGAAAGAAGATGTCCTGTTTGCGAAGATTTTCCGTCCTTTCGGGACTTGTCGTTTTTATTGCATATGCGAATGTGCGGCCGGGTAGAGATCGGGATGAATTCATGCGTTATTCGGCATATCAGCTTCTAAAACAGGCGCTTTCGGGAAACCGGCATTGGCAACCTGTGTGGCGAACCCCGGAGCCGAAGCCGCATTACGATGTGATCATTGTCGGCGGCGGTGGCCATGGGCTGGCGACGGCCTATTATCTCGCCAAGGAGTTCGGTATCACCAATGTCGCTGTGCTGGAAAAGAGCTATCTTGGCTCCGGCAATGCCGGCCGCAACACCACGATCATCCGCTCCAATTATCTGCTGCCGGGCAACGAGCCCTTCTACGAATTTTCGATGCAGCTTTGGGAAGGGCTGGAGCAGGACTTCAACTACAACGCCATGGTCTCGCAGCGCGGCGTCCTCAACCTCTTCCATTCTGATGGCCAGCGCGATGCCTATGCCCGGCGCGGCAATGCGATGCGTATGCATGGGGTCGACGCGGAGCTGCTGAACCGGGATCAGGTGCGCAAGATGATGCCCTATCTCAATTTCGATCACGCGCGCTTCCCGATCCTCGGCGGCCTGCTGCAGGAACGTGGCGGCACGGCCCGGCATGATGCGGTCGCCTGGGGCTATGCGCGCGGCGCCGACAGCCGTGGCGTCGATCTCATCCAGCAATGCGAGGTGATCGGCATTCGCCGTGACGAGAGCGGCGCGGTGACCGGCGTCGAGACGACGCGCGGCTTCATCGGCTGCGGCAAGCTGGCGCTGGCGGCGGCCGGCCATACTTCCATTCTCGGTAAAATGGCGGATCTGGAACTGCCGATCGAAACCCATGTGCTGCAGGCTTTCGTTTCGGAGGGCCTGAAGCCGGTGATCGATCACGTCATCACCTATGGTGCCGGACATTTCTATATATCGCAGTCGGACAAAGGCGGTTTGGTCTTCGGCGCTGATATCGACTATTACAGTTCCTATGCGCAGCGCGGCAATCTTGCGACCGTCGAGCACACGATGGAGGAGGGGGTGTCGCTGATCCCCGGCCTGTCGCGCGTCCGCGTGCTGCGCACATGGGGCGGGGTGATGGATATGAGCATGGACGGCTCGCCGATCATCGACCGCACGCATATCGACAATCTCTATCTGAACTGCGGCTGGAACTATGGGGGCTTCAAGGCGACGCCGGCCTCCGGTTTCTGCTTCGCGCACCTGATCGCCAAGGGCGAGAGCCACGAGGTCAGCCGCTTCATGCGTCTCGATCGCTTCGAGCGCGGTTTTGTGATCGACGAAAGCGGCAAGGGTCCGCAGCCGAATCTGCATTGAGGGCACGAAACCAATGGCAAGCTTGATCAACTGCCCGCATTGCGGCGCGCGCCCGAAAGAAGAGTTCAGCATTCGCGGCGCCTCGGTTGTCCGCCCGGCACCGTCCGCGCCGGATGAGGACTGGCATCGCTATGTCTATATTCGCGACAACGAGCGCGGGCGCATTCTCGAGGATTGGCATCATGCGGGCGGTTGCCGCCGCTGGCTGATCGTCGAGCGCAGCAATGTCACCCACGAAGTTTTCACCGTCACGGATGCGGCCGATAAGGCGCGGGAGGCGGCGCAATGACAGCCTATCGTCTCTCCTCCGGCGGTCTCGTCAATCGCAGCCGGCCGCTTTCGTTCAAGTTTGACGGCAAGGATATGAAAGGTCTGGAGGGTGATACGCTCGCCGCTGCCCTTCTCGCCAACGACCAGCTGCTGGTCGGTCGCAGCTTCAAGTATCATCGGCCGCGCGGCATTCTGACGGCGGGTTCGGCCGAGCCGAACGCGCTGGTGACGATCGGCAAGGATGGGCGTACCGAGCCGAACACGCGGGCGACCGTTGCGGAACTCTATCAGGGCATGACGGCTGTCAGCCAGAACCGCTGGCCGTCGCTGAAATATGATGTCGCCTCGATCAACGGATTGTTGTCGCCCTTCCTTGGCGCTGGCTTCTACTACAAGACCTTCATGTGGCCGGCAGCCTTCTGGGAGAAGGTCTACGAGCCGCTGATCCGCCGCGCCGCCGGTCTCGGCAAGGCGGTGATGGAGGCGGATCCGGATCGTTATGAGAAGGCCTGGGCACATTGCGACCTGTTGGTGATCGGCTCCGGCCCGGCGGGATTGATGGCGGCGCTGACGGCGGCGCGTGCCGGTCTGCGCATCATTCTCGCGGACGAAGGATTTCGTCTGGGCGGGTCGCTTCTGTCCGAACGGCTGTCGATCGGCGGCGTTGCCGCCGACGCCTTCTTGCATGCGGCGCTCGAGGAACTTCAGAGCTTCGAAAATGTCACCTTGATGCCGCGCACCACGGTGGTTGGCTGGTACGACGATAATGTCTTCGGCGCGGTCGAAAAAGTGCAGAAGCATGTGGCGATGCCGTCGCCGGATCTGCCGGTCGAGCGCCTTTGGCGTATCGCTGCCAAGCACGCCATCCTTGCGACCGGCGCTGAAGAACGGCCCCTGGTGTTCGGCGGCAATGACAAGCCAGGCGTGATGATGGCCGGTGCGATGCGCAGCTATCTCAACCGCTATGGTGTGGTGGCCGGCCAGAAGGTGGCGGTGTTCACCAACGGTGGCTCCGGCTATCGCACGGCGCAGGATCTGGCGGCCGAAGGTGTCGAGATATCGGCGATCATCGATACGCGCACTGACGCGTCGGATGCAGCGCCACAGGGCGTTCGGGTCATCCATGGCGGCACCGTGCAGACGACGAAGGGCAAATATCGCATCAGTGGCGTCCTCGCCGATCGCGGCGGCCTGGACGAGCTTATCGGCTGCGATGCGCTGGCCATGTCCGGCGGCTGGTCACCGGTCATCCATCTTGCCTGTCAGCGCGGCGCAAAGCCGGTGTGGTCGGAGGAGACGCAGGCCTTTATGGCGCCGACGGTCGGTGGTGAACTGGAGATTGCCGGTTCGGCGGCCGGCATCGACGGTGTCTCGGGCTGCCTTGCCGATGGCGCTGCAAAGGCGCGGCTGGTAATCGCAAGCCTTGGCCGCAAGGCGCATGCGGCCGAGATGCTGGAAGTGGAAGGCGATTACGATCCGTCCTTTGCTGCGACCTGGCATTTGCCGGGTGCCAGGGACAAGGCCTTCGTCGATTTCCAGAACGACGTGCACACCAAGGATCTGGGCCTGGCGCTGCGCGAGGGCTTCGGCCATGCGGAACATGCCAAGCGCTATACGACCAGCGGCATGGCGACGGATCAGGGCAAGCTCGGCAATGTCAACGCTGCCGGGATCATCGCCGGCATGCGTGGCGTCAGTCCGGCCGCCGTTGGTACGACGACATTTCGGCCTTTCTATACCCCTGTCTCATTTGGTGCCCTGGCGGGCACGTCGCGCGGCGAGCACGCGCATCCGGTGCGGGAATCGCCGTTGCATGGCTGGGCGAAGAAGAACGGCGCTGTTTTCGTCGAATCCGGTCTTTGGTATCGCTCTTCATGGTTTGCGCGCGATGGCGAAAAGACCTGGCGCGACAGCGTCGACCGCGAGGTGCTGAATGTCCGGACCAATGTCGGCCTCTGCGATGTCTCGACGCTCGGCAAGATCGAAATCTTCGGCAAGGATGCCGCTGAGTTTCTCAGCCGGCTCTATTCCAATGCTTTCCTGAAGCTGCCGATCGGCAAGGCGCGCTACGGGCTGATGCTGCGTGAAGACGGCATCGTGTTCGACGACGGCACGACGAGCCATCTATCGCCGAATCACTTCTTCCTCACCACCACCACCGCAATGGCCGGCGAGGTGATGACGCATATGGAGTTCTGCTCTCAGAACCTTTGGCCGCAACTCGACGTGCGTTTCGTCTCCTCGTCCGATCAATGGGCGCAGATGGCGATTGCCGGGCCGAAGGCGCGGCTGGTTCTGGAACAGATCGTCGAGGACGATATTTCCGATGAGTTCTTCCCGTTCCTCGCCGCCTCGGAGGTGATGCTGAAGGGTGGGCTGAAGGCGCGGCTCTTCCGTATCTCCTTCTCCGGTGAACTGGCTTACGAGCTTGCCGTTCCCGCCGGTTATGGCGAGGCGGTGGCGGATGCGGTCATGGAGGCGGGCAAGGCGCATGGTATCTGCGCTTACGGTGTCGAGGCGCTGAATGTGCTGCGCATCGAGAAGGGCCATGTCACTCACAACGAACTCGATGGCCGCACCACGCCCGACGATGTCGGTCTCGGCCGGATGATGTCGACGCAGAAGCCGGATTTCATCGGCAAGCGTCTTTCGACCCGCTTTGGCCTCACCGCCGCGGACCGAGGCCAGCTTGTCGGGCTGAAGCCGATTGAGGCCGGCAAGGAAATCCGGGCCGGCGCACACCTCCTGAGGGAGGGTGCCAAGCCGTCGACCGCGAATGATCAGGGTCATGTCTCCTCGGCCTGCTTCTCGCCGGTTCTCAATCATTTCATCGCGCTCGCCTTCCTGAAATCGGGTCGCGAGCGGATCGGCGAACATGTGATCGTCTGGGATGGATTGCGTGGCGAGGAAGTGCTGGCCGAGGTCTGTAATCCGGTCTTCGTCGATCCCGACAACAAGAAGCTTTTAGGGTGAGGGTCTGATGAGCGCCGCATATCAAAACAGGCATGTTCTGGAAGATCATATCTCCGGTTTCGAGGCCGAGCCCAATCCGAACCATCTTGCCGTCGTCCGTCGCCCCGTCATCTTCTCCGTGCTCGGCCATGCTGGGCAAGAGGGCTGGACGCTGGCGGCGCTGAAGGCGATGCCGGATATTTCCGTGCGCCATGTCGGGCCTGGCGAATGGCTGGCTGTGTCCGAGACGCTCGGGGCGGAGGGCCTCGCGCGTGATCTCGCCATGCTGGATGCGGCCCGCGCCTCCTTTTTCGAGCAGAGCGACGGCCGTGTCGTGTTGCGCCTTTCCGGCCCGAGCGTTCGCCGCATCCTGGCGAAATGCGTGGCGATCGACCTTCATCCGCAGGTCTTTGCCGAGGGGCAGTCCGCGAGCATGTTGTGTTGCCATGTCAGCGCCAATCTCGCCCGCACCGGCCCCGACCGTTTCGAGATCATCGTTCCGCGTTCCTATGCCGGCAGCGTTTTCGGGGAGGTGATGGAGATGGGACGCGAGTTCGCGTTGACGGCTGGTTTCGCTGATTGAACTTGCCAATCCGGAACGGTGTGATGCGGTTTCCCAAGGGGACCATGCGTCTGAAAGTAAATGGCGCGATCCGAACAATCGCGATGGCGCAAACAGACATATCGGTTTCGCAGTTCGGGCTATTTGGCCTTCCGGATAGTCTCTAGGCTGCCCTGCAAATACGGCCGGTCACAGGGGAAAACTCTCTGCGGCTTCGAGCCGAAAACAGGGGATTTCCAGATGAAAAGCCATGCCAGGGTCGTCGTCATCGGCGGCGGGGTCGTCGGATGTTCGGTGCTTTATCACCTGACGAAATTCGGCTGGACGGATGTCGTCCTGCTTGAGCGCTCCGAACTGACGTCGGGTTCGACCTGGCATGCGGCTGGCGGCATGCACACGATCAATGGCGACCCGAATGTTGCCAAGCTGCAGAAATACACGGTCGAGCTTTACAAGGAAATTCAGGAATATTCCGGCCAGGATATCGGTCTGCACATGACCTCCGGTCTGATGCTGGCCGCGACACCGCAGCGTTTCGACTGGCTGAAGTCGATCCTCGCCAAGGGGCGCTATAATGGTCTGGAGGCGACATTGCTGACGCCGAAGGAAGCGCACGAGATGATGCCGCTTCTCGATCCTGACCAGTTTGTCGGCGCTCTCTACGACCCCGTCGAGGGCCATCTCGATCCTTATGGCACGACACATGCCTATGCCCGTTCCGCCAAGAAGAATGGTGCCGATATCTATCTGCACACCAAGGTCGAGGAACTGGTGCAGCGCGAGGACGGCTCCTGGCGAGTGATCACCAACCAGGGCGAGATCATCGCCGAGCATGTTGTCAATGCCGGCGGCCTCTGGGCGCGCGAAGTCGGCCGCATGGTCGGGCTGGAGCTGCCGGTGCTCGCCATGGAACATATGTATCTGATCACCGAGGACATGCCCGAGGTGATGGACTTCAACAAATCCACCGGCAAGGAGCTGATGCACTGCGTCGATTTCGACGGCGAGATCTATCTGCGCCAGGAGCGGCAGGGCATGCTGATGGGCACCTATGAAAAGGCCTGTCGTCCGTGGTCGCCGGTAACCACGCCCTGGGATTTCGGTCACGAGCTGCTGGCCGAGGATATCGAGCGTATCACGCCGGAGCTCGAAGTCGGCTTCCGCCATTTCCCCGCTTTCAACAATGCCGGCATCAAGAAGATCATCAACGGGCCTTTCACCTTCTCGCCGGATGGCAATCCGCTGGTCGGGCCGGTGCGGGGTCTGACGAATTACTGGTCGGCCTGTGCCGTCATGGCCGGCTTCAGCCAGGGCGGCGGCGTCGGACTGGCGCTCGCCAACTGGATGATCCACGGTGACCCGGGCTTTGACGTTTTTGCCATGGATGTCTCGCGCTACGGCGATTATGCGACGCTTGCCTACACCAACGCCAAAGTGCGGGAGAATTACACGCGCCGCTTCTCCATCCGCTATCCCAATGAGGAGTTACCGGCGGCGCGGCCGCTGTTGACGACGCCGATCTATGACAAGCTCAAGGCGGCGGGCGGTGTTTTCGGTGCGTATTATGGGCTGGAGCAGGCATTGTGGTTTGCGCCCGAGGGCGAGGTGGACCAATTCTCCTGGCGGCGCTCGAATGATTTCGACGTCGTCGGCGCGGAGGCCAAGGCAGTGCGCAACAGCGTCGGGCTGATGGAAACTTCCGGCTTCGCCAAATATTCGGTCAAGGGACCGGGCGCGGAAGCCTTTCTCGACCAGTTGCTTGCCTGCCGTATTCCGGCCATCGGTCGGATGACGCTGGCGCCGATGCTGAAGCATGACGGCAAGCTGATCGGCGACTTCACGCTCGCCAAGCTGGGCGAGGGGGATTTCCTGGTTATCGGCTCCGGCATCGCCGAGGCCTATCACATGCGCTGGTTCGAAGGCCTGCTGCCGAAGGACGGATCGGTGGAGCTGAAGGCGCTCGGCCTGTCGTTGCTCGGCCTCTCCATCGCCGGGCCGAATGCACGCACGCTCCTGGAAAAGCTGACGCATCAGGATGTGTCCTCAGCCGCGTTTCCCTTCATGTCCATTCGCCGCATGGATCTCGGCATGGCGCCCGCCATTGTCGGCCGCGTCTCCTATACCGGCGATCTCGGTTACGAGATCTGGATGAAGCCGGAGCATCAGCGCTATCTCTTCGACCTGCTGACGGAGGTTGGCGCTGAATTCGGTATCCGGCTCTTTGGCTTGAGAGCCCTGAACGCGCTGCGCCTCGACAAATCCTATGGCAGCTGGGCGCGTGAATATCGTCCGCTTTACGGGCCGTTTGAGGCCGGGCTCGGCCGATTCGTAGCGCTTTCCAAGGATGCGGATTTCATCGGCAAGGCAGCGGCGGCAAGCGAGAAGGCGGAAGGTGGAGCGATGAGGCTGCGTACCTTCATTTTGGCGGCGAAAGACGCCGACGTTATCGGCGACGAGCCGATCTATTACGAAGGAGCGGTCTGCGGCTGGGTGACTTCGGGCGGCTATGCCCATGCCTCCGGCGTTTCGGTCGCCATCGGTTATGTGCCCAAAGAGATTGCCGACAAGGCGCTGGGATGGTCGATCGAGCTGCTCGGCGACATGGTGCCGGCAACGTTGCAGCCACTGCCGTTGTTCGATGCTGATGGCGCGCGCATGCGCTCCTGAACGTCAGCCTTGAGCGAATGGAGCGGGCTTGCTGTAGAGCCCGCTCCCGAAGAGATGTTTTCGGTCTGAACCATCTATTCTGCTGTCTTGGCTATTTTTTGAGCTGGAACATGCCGTTTTTCTGCCATTTTTGGTTCGAATTGCGCCATTGCACGGTCATTTGAAAAGAATTTGTCAATTTCCTGCCTTTTTGGCTTCACATTTCCTTCGAAAGCAGTATGGAATCGCGACCAAGGGCCCTCTCGAAAGGAACCTCAATCAATAAGAGATGCGGTCCATAGGCTTCGCATCCAGGGGAAATGACATATGGATTATTTTATCCAGCAGCTCCTAAACGGGCTGACTCTCGGGTCTATTTATGGCCTGATCGCCATTGGCTATACCATGGTTTACGGCATCATCGGCATGATCAACTTTGCCCATGGCGACGTTTTCATGCTGGGTGGCTTCGCCGCTCTCATCACCTACCTGGTTCTTGTATCGTTCTTCGCCGGCCTGCCGGTGGCGGTCCTGCTTCTGATCATGCTCATCGTCGCCATGCTGATGACGAGCCTGTGGAACTGGGTGATCGAGCGTATTGCTTACAGGCCGCTGCGCGGTTCGTTCCGCCTGGCGCCGCTAATTACGGCAATCGGCATGTCGATCGTGCTGTCGAACTTCATCCAGGTGGCACAAGGCCCGCGCAACAAGCCGATCCCGACGCTGGTGGGCGATGTCTATAACTTCGACGGCGTATCGCTGTCGCTGAAGCAGATCATCATCTTCGTCATCACTGTCGTGCTGTTGGCCGCCTTCTGGTATCTGGTCAACAAGACCGCGCTTGGCCGCGCCCAGCGCGCCACGGAACAGGACCGCAAGATGGCGGCACTGCTCGGCATTAATGTTGACCGCACCATTTCCGTCACCTTCATCATGGGTGCGGCACTCGCAGCCGTCGCCGGCACGATGTACCTGATGTATTATGGTGTTGCCAATTTCACCGACGGCTTCACTCCCGGTGTCAAGGCGTTCACCGCAGCCGTTCTCGGTGGCATCGGCTCTCTGCCAGGCGCCGTCCTCGGCGGTCTGATGATTGGTTTCATCGAATCGTTCTGGTCGGGCAATTTCGCTATCGCGTATAAGGATGTCGCGACCTACGCCATCCTGGCCTACGTGTTGATCTTCAAGCCGACGGGTATCCTCGGACGGCCGGAAGTCGAGAAGGTATAAGGCCATGGCAAATTCAAATTTCGTTGCAGGCAAGACCGCACCCGGCCTTGTCCAGAAAGGGCTTACCGATGCCCTCTGGACGGCGATCATCACCTTCGGCATGTTCGTGCTCTATATCGGCCTGAAGACCGAGCAGAATATCGACAACCAGTTGGTCATCGTTCAGCGCTGGGGCCTGCTGGCATCCATCGTCGCCATTGCGGCGGCCGGCCGTTTCGTCATGACCGTCTTCATACAGCCGCAACTGGCTGCGAGGAAAGCAACCAAGGCGAAGGCGCCGCCGGTCGTTGCCGAGCCGGGTTTCATGTCGAAGAACTTCAACAAGATGGCGCTGGCCTTCCTGCTCATCTATCCGATGCTGGCCCTGGCGCTTTTCGGCCCACAGGGATCGCTGACCTATGTCGACAATTTCGGCATCCAGATCCTGATCTACGTGATGCTGGCCTGGGGCCTGAACATTGTCGTCGGTCTCGCCGGTCTGCTCGATCTTGGCTATGTCGCCTTCTATGCCGTTGGCGCCTATTCCTATGCGCTATTGTCGACGCATTTTGGCCTGTCCTTCTGGATCCTGTTGCCGCTATCCGGCATTTTCGCCGCCCTTTGGGGCATGATCCTTGGCTTTCCGGTGCTGCGCCTGCGCGGCGACTATCTGGCGATCGTGACGCTGGCCTTCGGCGAAATCATCCGCATCGTGCTCACCAACTGGACCGATGTCACGAAGGGCAGTTTCGGTATTTCCAATATCACCAAGGCGTCGCTGTTCGGGCTTTACACCTTCGATATGAAGGATCCGCACAACGTCATCAGGACCTTTGGCCTGTCGACGTCGTCGGCCTGGTACAAGATCTTCCTGTTCTACGTCATCCTGGCTCTCTGCGCGCTGACCGCTTATGTGACGATCCGGCTGCGCCGCATGCCGATCGGTCGTGCCTGGGAAGCGTTACGCGAAGACGAGATCGCCTGCCGCTCCCTCGGCATCAACACGGTGACGACGAAGCTGACGGCTTTTTCCACCGGCGCGATGTTCGGCGGCTTTGCCGGCTCCTTCTTCGCTGCCCGCCAGGGTTTCGTCTCGCCGGAATCCTTCGTGTTTCTGGAATCGGCGGTCATCCTTGCCATCGTCGTTCTCGGTGGTATGGGTTCGCTGAAGGGTATCGCCATTGCTGCGATCGCGATGATCGGTGGCACGGAATTGCTGCGCAGCATGGGCTTCCTCAAGATTATCTTCGGTGCCGACTTTACGCCGGAACTCTACCGCATGCTGATCTTCGGTCTCGCCATGGTCATCGTCATGCTGTTTAAGCCGCGCGGCTTTGTCGGAACTCGTGAGCCGACCGCCTTCCTCAAGGAGCGAAAAGCGGTATCCGGCAGCTTTATCAAGGAGGGCCACGGCTGATGAACGCTGTGACCGCAACCCCCGACGACGTCCTGCTGAAGGTCGACCATCTCTCGATGCGATTCGGCGGCCTGATGGCCATCAACGATTTCTCCTTCGAGGCCAAGCGCGGCGATATCACCGCGCTGATCGGACCGAACGGTGCAGGCAAAACGACCGTGTTCAACTGCATCACCGGCTTCTACAAGCCGACGATGGGGATGATCACGCTCCAGCAGAAGAGCGGCAAGGAGTATCTCCTTGAGCGGCTACCGGATTTCCGAATCACCCGCGAAGCCAAGGTGGCACGGACGTTCCAGAACATCCGGCTGTTCTCGGGCCTCACCGTGCTCGAAAACTTGCTGGTGGCGCAGCACAACAAGCTGATGAAGGCGTCCGGTTATACGGTGCTCGGTCTGCTCGGCATCGGCAAATATCGTGCTGAAGCCAAGAATGCCATCGAACTGGCACGCTTCTGGCTGGAGAAGGCCGATCTCATCGATCGTGCCGACGATCCTGCCGGCGATCTTCCCTATGGCGCACAGCGCCGCCTGGAAATTGCCCGCGCCATGTGTACCGGTCCGGAACTTCTGTGCCTAGATGAGCCTGCCGCTGGTCTCAACCCGCGCGAATCACTGGTGCTCAACGAATTCCTGCGCAACATCCGCAAGGATGCCGGCACGTCGCTCCTCCTGATCGAGCACGATATGTCGGTGGTAATGGAAATCTCCGATCATGTGGTCGTGCTCGAATACGGACAGAAAATTGCCGACGGCACGCCGGACCAGGTCAAGAACGATCCAAGAGTGATCGCGGCCTATCTTGGCGTCGAGGATGAAGAAGTGGAAGAGGTCATCGCCGAAGTCGAGCACCTCCAGGAGGGTGAACACTGATGACGGGGCAACCGCTTCTGAAAGTTGACGGCGTCGAAACCTACTATGGCAATATCCGCGCTCTTGCCGGCGTCAATGTCGAAGTCAACAGTGGCGAAATCGTCAGCCTGATCGGTGCCAACGGTGCCGGCAAGTCGACGCTGATGATGACGATCTGTGGCAGCCCGCAGGCTCGTGCTGGTTCGGTGACTTTCGATGGCCAGGACATCACCCGCATGCCGACACACGAGATCGCTCGGCTGCGCATTGCGCAGTCACCGGAAGGACGACGCATCTTTCCGCGCATGACGGTCTATGAAAACCTGCAGATGGGCGCGAGCCTCGACAAGCTCAAATATTTCAATGAGGACGTCGAGAAGATCTTCGCCCTGTTTCCGCGCCTGAAGGAGCGCCAGTCGCAGCGCGGCGGCACACTGTCGGGCGGCGAGCAGCAGATGCTATCCATCGGCCGCGCATTGATGGCGCGCCCGAAGCTGCTTTTGCTCGACGAGCCCTCGCTGGGCCTCGCGCCTCTGATCGTCAAGGGCATCTTTGAAGCCATCAAGGTCCTGAATCAGACCCAAGGGCTCACCGTCTTCCTCGTCGAGCAGAACGCCTTTGCGGCGTTGAAGCTGTCCGATCGTGGCTATGTCATGGTCAATGGCCGGGTGACGATGAGTGGATCGGGTAAGGAACTGCTCGCCAATCCGGAAGTGCGCGCCGCCTATCTTGAAGGCGGGCATCATTGAGCCTCGCTCCGCGGAGAATTTGATATGCAGGGACTTTTCATCGATAGCGATACCGGCGGGCGCATGATCATCCGCGCGGTCATCGTGCTCCTGGGTTTCTGGACCGCATGGCGCGCAGGTCGCGCGGTGGCGTCCAATTGGAACTCCTTTCCGCTGGTGGTCATCTATACGTTCATGATCGGACTTGCGCTGCAGTTCCTGCATCATGCGTTGTTCAACGGGCCGGTGTTCGACCTTCTCAACTATAGTGTCGACGTGGCTCTGCTGCTCATCTTCGCCACCGCCGGATATCGGACCCGGCGCACGGATCAGATGGTGAATAATTATTACTGGCTCTATGAAAAGACATCGGCCTTTTCATGGAAGAAGAAGAATTGACACCGCGCTGAAACTGGGCACAGTCTGAATACCAAGCTGGAAATGCTCGCGAAATCGCTTAACATATTTCGAGAACATACTTTCCAGGCGTTAAGAGGCAAATATACCGGCGCGATGGTTGGTGGGTATTGCGCAGGGCAAAGCAAATGGAACCCGCTTAAAAAATTGGGAGTAACAATATGAAGAAGTATCTCATGTCGGCCGTGGCTCTGTCGGCGATGATCGCTTTCAGCGGCGTTGCGAAGGCCGACATTCTCCTTGGCGTTGGCGGTCCGTTGACCGGCCCGAATGCTGCCTTTGGTGCTCAGCTCCAGAAGGGTGCTGAACAGGCTGTTGCCGACATCAATGCAGCCGGCGGCATCAATGGCGAAAAGCTCAAGCTCGAACTCGGTGACGACGTTTCCGACGCCAAGCAGGGCGTTTCGGTTGCCAACAAGTTCGTCGCTGACGGCGTGAAGTTCGTGGTCGGTCACTTCAACTCGGGCGTTTCCATCCCGGCTTCGGAAGTCTACGCCGAAAACGGCATCCTTCAGATCACCCCTGCTTCGACCAACCCGCAGTTCACCGAACGCGGTCTGTGGAACACCTTCCGTACTTGCGGTCGTGACGACCAGCAGGGTGCTGTTGCCGGCAAGTACATCGCCGACAACTTCAAGGGCGCCAAGGTTGCTGTCGTTCACGACAAGACCCCCTATGGCCAGGGTCTTGCCGACGAAACCAAGAAGAACCTCAACGCCGCTGGCGTGAAGGAAGTTCTCTATGAAGGCATCACCCCCGGCGACAAGGACTACTCGGCCCTCATCGCCAAGATGAAGGATGCCGGCGTCGATTTCGTCTACTACGGCGGTCTGCACACCGAAGCCGGCCTGATCCTGCGTCAGCTGGCTGACCAGGGTGTCAAGGCACACTTCATGTCCGGTGACGGCATCGTTTCGAACGAGCTGGCATCGATCGCTGGCGACGCCGTTGACGGCACGCTGATGACCTTCGCTCCGGATCCGCGCAAGAATCCGGCTTCCACCGATCTCGTCGCCAAGTTCCGCGCTGCGGGCTATGAGCCGGAAGGCTATACGCTCTACGCCTACTCTGCCGTACAGGTCATTGCCGACGCCGCCAAGGCTGCCGGCTCGAATGATCCGATGGCTGTTGCCGACGCGCTGAAGGCAAAGGGTCCGTTCAAGACCGCCATCGGCGAACTCGGCTTCAACGCAAAGGGCGACATCACCCGCCCGGACTACGTCATGTACAAGTGGTCTAAGGGTGCCGACGGCAAGTACACTTACGACGAAATCTCGAAGTAATCTTCGCAACGCCTGTTTCCGGCAATGCGTTCGATCTGGGGAGCCCGGCCATTGGCCGGGCTTCTTTCGTTCGGGGCTTCGAATTACCGTATCGAGGGGAGATCTTTTCACACCGCAAGCGGGAGGAGGGACAGTCTTATCTACATCTCATGCAGCACATGCGCCGCCTTGACTGCGGCGGAGGCGCGGTTCTCGACGCCGAGCTTCACATAGATCTGCTCCAGATGCTTGTTCACCGTCCGAGCGGAGAGCCCCAAAATCTCGCCAATATCGCGGTTGGATTTGCCCTTGGCGATCCAGAGCAGCACTTCGGATTCGCGCTGGGTGAGCGCAAAATGCTGGCGCAATACGCCGTCGTCGGCGCGCTGGTTGGTGGCGGTCAGGCGGAAGAGGTATTCGTCCGGGCCGATGGCACCGAGGAAGGCGAATTGCAGGGCGGCCTGGCCGCCATTGCTGATCGAGACCAGGTTGTCGCGCGCCGGGCCGAGCCGCGCTCGCTCGGCCATGAAGGCGGCGATGTGCTTCACGACGAGCTCCAGTCCGTCGTCGCTGCCGGTGGCGGCGTTGATCAGGCGGGTTGCCTGCGGTGTCGACCAATGGATCGCACCATCGCCCTTGACCGCCAGCAGATGCCGCCCGGCGGCATCGAGCGCCACCCGGGCGCTCTGGGCGGAACGGGCATTGCGCAGATGGACACGGATGCGGGCGCGCAATTCATCGACATTGATCGGCTTGGAGAGATAGTCGACCCCACCGGATTCCAGCGCGTGCACCACATGTTCGGTCTCTGTCAGCCCGGTCATGAAGATGACCGGGATCTGCGCGACACCGACATTGGCCTTCAGCCGCCGGCAGGTTTCGAAGCCGTCCATGGAGGGCATGACGGCATCCAGCAGGATCAGGTCCGGGGTGATCCGTTCGACGATGTTCAGCGCCGCAGATCCCGAGGTGGCAATCAGCACGGAGAAGCCTGACTGTTCCAGAGCATCGGTCAGGAATCCGAGTGCCTCCGGCGAATCGTCCACGAGCAAGACTATATCGCGGGGAAGGGCGGGCTCAGCCAATCGGTTCTACCTTTTCGTTGTCGAATTTGCTCAGGAAATCCAGGAAGCCGTCGAGGTTGAAGGCCTGGACATAGGTGCGCAGGGCATCGGTGAAGGGTTGGTTTTCATCCAGCTTGGCAAGATCCGCGAGCTTCGCCTCGATGCCCCTGACATAGCCGATTTCGCCGAGCCGTATCAACTCGCGCACATGCTCTATCCCGGGGCTCTTCATCGGCAGCGGCGGCTTCGGCAGAACCGGTGCCGAGGCATCGGCATAGACCCATTTCAGGCCGAGATGCAGCGCAAGCTTGTCGCGAAGCTGGCGGATATCGATCGGCTTGGCGATGGCGTCATTATGGCTGTCGTCGCTGTCCTTGGCGGCGGCGCCGTCACCGATATTGGCCGACAGCATCAGGATAGGTGCCATCTGGCCGCTCTCCCTCAGCCGCGAAACCAGCTGCCAGCCGTTCATGCCCGGCATGGAGATATCGACGAGAAAGAGATCGGGCTTGATGCCCTCGATCAGCGTCAGACAGTCCGGGCCGCCAGTGGCCGTCAGCACGATGAAATCGAGCGGCGACAGCACCTCACGCATCAGTTCGCGATGATCCTCATTGTCATCGACGACGACGATGGTACGGCGCGGGCCTTCATAGCCGACGATCCGCTGTTCCTGCGCCGGCGGTTTCATCGGTCGGATCACCGCCGACAGCATCAGGCGCACCCGGAAGGTCGAGCCCTTGTCCTTCTCGCTGACGACGGCGATCTCGCCACCGAGCGTGTTGGTAAGCAGTTGCGTGATGGTGAGGCCAAGGCCGAGGCCCGGCATCGGGCGGATGCTCTCGGCCTCGCCGCGCTGGAAGGGCTCGTAGATGCGGGTGAGGTCCTTCTCGGCGATGCCACGGCCGGTATCGGCAATGGTGAAGGTCGCGACCTGGCTGCGATAACCGACCTCAAAACGAACGCCGCCGGCGTCGGTGAACTTGATGGCATTGGAGAGCAGATTGACAAGGATCTGCCGCAGCCGCTTCTCATCGGTGCGGACATAGTCCGGCAGGGCGGCGGTGGGTTCGTAAACGAAGACAAGACCTTTGGCCTGCGCCTGCGGGCGGAACATGTCGACGATCTGGTCGAGAAAGTCCTTGATGTTGATTTCGTTGGAATAGACCTGCAGGCGGCCGGCCTCGATCTTGGAAATATCCAGCAGCCCATCGATCAGCCCCGACAGGTGCTCGGCGCTGCGGCGGATGACCTTCAGCGAGGATTGCCGCGGCGCCGGAATGGTCTCGTCGCGCTCGAGGATCTGGGCATAGCCGAGCACGGCGTTGAGCGGCGTGCGCAATTCGTGGCTGAGGCCGACGACGTAGCGGCTTTTGGCGCGGTTTGCCGCCTCCGCTGCTTCCTTGGCGCTTTGCAAGGCGGCGTCCGTCTTCTTGTGCGCGGCGATTTCTTTCAGCAGCAGCGTGTTCTGGCGCGAGGATTCCTCTTCGGCGACAACGCGGCTGTCATGGGCAAGCACGTAGAACCAGCAGACGACGCCGGCGATCACGGCAAAGACGAAGAAGACGATCAGGATAGTGCGGTCGACCACCTGCGCCGTCTCGGGCGAGGCGGAGCCGACCTGATGGGCGATCATCGCGAGGATGGCGCCGACGGCCGTCAGCGCCACGGCAACGGCGATGCCGTAGCGACCGAGGCGGGTGGCGAGCTTGGCGACGATGGTCGCCGGCAGCAATGTCTTGGCGACGGTACCGACCTGCGTGTTGAGCCGCGCCTTCGGTTTGCACATGTCGTGGCAGCGGCTGTCGAGCGAGCAGCAGAGCGAACAGATCGGTGCTGCATAGGCCGGGCACCAGGCCATGTCCTCCGGCTCGAAGGGATGTTCGCAGATCGAGCAGGTGATGGTGCTGAGGTTCTTCCAGCTCTGGCGCGGCTTGCGGGCGAGATAGAACTTGCCCTTGGTCGCCCAGGCGATGGTGGGCGAGGCGATCAGCGCGATGACCAGGGTGATGTAGGGAGCGAGAGAGGCGGCAACCGCGCCGAAAACGCCGAAATGGGCGATCAGCGAGATCGTTGCCGACAGCGCCATGGCGCCGAGGCCAACCGGATTGATATCGTAGAGATGGGCGCGCTTGAACTCGATGCCGGGCGGAGCAAGGCCGAGTGGCTTGTTGATGAAGAGATCGGCGGAGATCGTGCAGAGCCAGGCCATGGCGATGATCGAGAAGATGCCGAGCGTCTCCTCCAGCAGCTTGTAAATGCCGAGTTCCATCAGGAGCAGGGCGATGGCGACGTTGAAGATCAGCCAGATAACGCGGCCGGGATGGCTATGCGTCAGCCGCGAAAAGAAGTTCGACCAGGCGAGCGAGCCGGCATAGGCATTCATCACATTGATCTTCAACTGCGAGATCATGACGAAGGCGGCCATCAGCAGCAGCGCGGCGTTGTGCCAGGGGATCATGTAACCGAAAGCGGTGAGATACATCTGTGCCGGATCGGCGGCGCGATCGGCAGGCACGCCCGAGCTTAAGGTCAGGACGACGAGAAACGAGCCGGCCAGCAGCTTCGGCGCACCGATGATCACCCAGCCGGGGCCGGCAAGGAAGATCACCAGGCGATGCCGCCACTTGCGGTGACCTTCCGGCGGCAGGAAGCGCAGGAAGTCGGCCTGCTCGCCGATCTGCGACATCAGCGCCAGGATGACGGCGGAGGCCGCACCGAATTCGACGAGATTGAAGGGAGCAGCACTCCCGGGCACGCCCGCGGCATGATGGATGCCCGCGAAAGCCCGCCAGAGGTCGAACTTGCCCCAGTCGGAAAAGGCGATGAAGACGAAGGGCAGGATATTGAGGACGATCCAGAATGGCTGGGTCAGCAGCTGGAACCGGCTGATCAGGCTGACCCCGTGCGTGACCAGCGGTATGACCATGACGGCGCTGATGATGTAGCCGATCCATAAGGGGATGCCGAGCGTCAGCTCCAGCGCGCCAGACATGATCGAGGCCTCGATCGCAAACAGCATGAAGGTGAAGCTGGCATAGATCAGCGAGGTGATGGTCGAGCCGATATAGCCGAAGCTAGCACCGCGGGTCAGCAGATCGATGTCGACACCATGGCGGATGGCATAGCGGCTGATCGGCAGGCCGATCGCCAGCATGGCGATGCTGGCGACGATGATAGCGTAGAAGGCGTTGGTCGTGCCGTAGGAGAGCGTGATGGCGCCGCCGATTGCCTCCAGCGCCAGGAAGGAGATGGCACCGATCGCCGTCTGCGAGATGCGCTGCGAGGAGAATTGCCGGGCGCTCTTTGCGGTGAAGCGCAGGGCATAGTCTTCCAGCGTCTGGTTCGCGACCCAGCGGTTATATTCGCGTCTTACCGGAATGATGCGTTGCCGCGCTGCCATGCTTACCCTTCAGCAGTTCCGCCACAGTATTCCGGCGGTCCAGAGATGTCGTAACACGGATCGATACGGCGCTTAAGGGCATGAGAGTGGCATAGACTGCACATTTCGCCCCGGCGTCTACGTCATATTACGTATGTGGTTTCCCCCGGTGCTGCCGGATATTCCGGGCAGGCAACGGTTAATCTTTGTTTACGAGCCGTTGCGGCAGATAAAAAGAGGGGAACTAAACATGAAATTGAAGACTCTCGTCTCCGGCGCGCTTTTGGGCGCCATCATGTCGACAACGGCATTCCATGGAGCCTTTGCTGCCGACGACACCATCAAGGTCGGCGTTCTCCACTCGCTTTCGGGCACCATGGCGATTTCGGAAACGACGCTGAAAGACGCCATGCTGATGCTCATCGACGAGCAGAACAAGAAGGGCGGCGTTCTCGGCAAGAAGCTTGAGCCTGTCGTCGTCGATCCCGCTTCCGACTGGCCGCTGTTTGCCGAAAAGGCGCGCGAGCTGATCCAGAAGGACAAGGTTTCGGCCGTGTTCGGTTGCTGGACCTCGGTGTCGCGCAAGTCGGTCCTGCCGGTGTTCAAGGAACTGGACTCGATCCTGTTCTATCCGGTTCAGTTCGAAGGTGAAGAGTCCGAGCGCAACGTCTTCTATACGGGCGCTGCTCCGAACCAGCAGGCGATCCCCGCCGTCGACTACCTGATGAAAAACGAAGGCGTGCAGCGCTGGGTTCTGGAAGGCACCGACTATGTCTACCCGCGCACGACCAACAAGATCCTTGAAGCCTATCTGAAGTCCAAGGGCGTCAAGGACGAAGACATCATCACCAACTACACGCCGTTCGGTTTCTCCGACTGGCAGACGGAAGTCTCGAAGATCAAGGCTTTCGGCGCCGCCGGCAAGAAGACCGCCGTGGTCTCCACCATCAACGGCGACGCCAACGTTCCCTTCTACAAGGAACTCGGCAACCAGGGCGTCAAGGCGGAAGACATTCCGGTCGTCGCCTTCTCGGTCGGCGAAGAAGAGCTGGCCGGCGTCGACACCAAGCCGCTGGTCGGCCATCTCGCCGCCTGGAATTACTTCCAGTCCGTCGATACGCCCGCCAATGCTGCCTTCATCAAGGAATGGCACGCCTACACGAAGAACGACAAGCGCGTCACCAACGACCCGATGGAAGCCGCCTATATCGGCTTCAACATGTGGGTGAAGGCCGTCGAGAAGGCCGGCACGACCGATCCGGACAAGGTGATCGACGCGCTCGTCGGCGTCTCGGTTCCGAACCTCTCGGGCGGCTATGCCACGATGATGCCGAACCACTACATCACCAAGCCGGTGCTGATCGGCGAAGTGCAGGAAAACGGCCAGTTCGACATCGTTTCGCAGACCCCGGAAGTCGTCGGCGACGAATGGTCCGACTTTCTGCCGGACAGCAAGGATCTGATCTCGGATTGGCGCCTGCCAATGAACTGCGGCAACTTCAACGTTGCCACTGGCAAGTGCGGCGGCAAGGGTTCCTGAGTTCCGCCGATTTGACGCAAGACCGTCGCGGGCAGGCTTCTCTGCCCGCGACAGCTTGAGGGGACAAGCGCGATGTTTGACAAATTCGCTTACCGCATAGCCTTGGCGCTCGTCGCCGGCTTTTGCCTGATGCTGGTGCTGACCGCCACGGCGCTGCGCGCTGAGGAGGATGTACATAGCCTCATCAACGCGCTTGGTCCGGCGAACTTCCAGCAGGCCGACGAGATCGTCAAGAACCTGGCCAAGACCGGCAATCCCAAGGTGGTGCCGGCGTTGCAGGCTTTTTCGGATGGCGATCTCTATATTCGCAAATCCGACAATCAGGTCTTCATTGCCAAATCCTCCGGCGATGCCATGAGCCTGATCGATCCGGTCACCGGGCAGGCGGCCGGCGAGGAAGCCAAGGGCAACCTCGCGAAAATCAAGATCAACAACAATCTCCGTCGCTCGGTCCGCGCGGCACTCGGCGGCTTGACGCTGTTGAGCCCGGATCGCGGCGTTCGGCTGGAGGCCGCGCAATCGGTGCTGAAGTCGCCGAGCCCGGATTCGCTGGAGGTGCTCGAGGCAGCCCTTCAGAACGAGAAGGACAGCGAGATTCGCGGCGTGCTGGAAAAGGCGCGCGCGGTTGCCGTGCTTGGCTCCGATCGCCCCCTGGAACAGAAGAAAGCCGCGATCGAAACGATCAAGACCGAAGGCGGACGTGATGCCATCGGCATCCTTTCCTCCGTCTCCGTCGATGACAGCCTGAAGCCCGACGTTGCCGCCGCCATTGCCGGCATCCAGGATCAATTGCAGATCTGGGATGCGGTGCAGAATGTCTGGTACGGCCTGTCGCTCGGTTCGGTGCTGCTGCTGGCCGCCATCGGCCTTGCCATCACCTTCGGGGTCATGGGCATCATCAACATGGCGCATGGCGAGATGGTGATGCTCGGGGCCTATTCCACCTTCATGGTCCAAAGCGTCATCCGCACGTCTTATCCGGAACTCTTCGACTGGTCGCTGGCGATCGCCTTGCCCGTTGCATTCGTGGTGACGGGTGCTGTCGGCCTCGTCATCGAGCGGGGCGTCATTCGCTTTCTCTATGGCCGGCCGCTGGAAACGTTGCTTGCCACCTGGGGCATCTCGCTGATCCTGCAACAGGCGGTGCGTTCGATCTTCGGGCCGACCAATCAGGAAGTCGGCAATCCCTCCTGGATGTCCGGCTCCTTCGATATCGGCTATCTCTCGTTCACCTGGAACCGCCTCTGGATCATCGTCTTCTCGCTCGGCGTCTTCGTCGCCCTGCTGTTGCTGCTCAAGCGTTCGGCCTTCGGGCTGCAGATGCGGGCGGTGACGCAGAACCGGCGCATGGCCTCCTCGATGGGCATTCGTACGCCCTGGGTCGATGCCTTCACCTTCGCGCTCGGCTCCGGCATTGCCGGCATGGCGGGCGTCGCGCTCTCGCAGATCGATAACGTCTCGCCGAACCTCGGCCAGAGCTACATCATCGACAGCTTCATGGTCGTGGTGTTCGGCGGTGTCGGCAATCTCTGGGGCACCCTGGTCGGCGCCTTTTCGCTCGGTATCCTCAACAAGTTCCTCGAACCCTATGCGGGCGCGGTGCTCGGCAAGATCCTGGTGCTCGTCCTCATCATCCTCTTTATTCAGAAACGTCCGCGCGGGCTCTTCGCCCTCAAGGGCAGGGCGGTGGAAGCATGATCACGGCCTTTCTCCTTCGCTCGCTCGACCGCCGCATCAGTATCGCCATCGCGATATTGATCGCCGTCGCCTTGCTGGTGCCATTGTCGAACCTGTTGTTGCCGGAAACCAGCGCGCTGCACGTGCCGACCTATCTGATGTCGCTGTTCGGCAAGTATCTGACCTATGCGCTGCTCGCCCTGGCGCTTGATCTCGTCTGGGGTTATTGCGGCATTCTCTCGCTTGGCCACGGTGCCTTCTTCGCGCTCGGTGGCTATGCGATGGGCATGTACCTGATGCGGCAGATCGGCACGCGCGGCACCTATGGCAATCCGATCCTGCCGGACTTCATGGTCTTCCTGAACTGGAAAGAGTTGCCGTGGTTCTGGTACGGTTTCGATCATTTCTGGTTCGCGATGATCATGGTACTGGCGGCACCCGGTCTGCTCGCCTTCGTCTTCGGCTGGTTTGCCTTCCGCTCCCGCGTCAACGGCGTCTATCTCTCCATCATTACGCAGGCGATGACCTATGCGCTGTTGCTTGCCTTCTTCCGCAACGACATGGGCTTCGGTGGGAATAATGGTCTGACGGATTTCAAGGATATCCTCGGCTTCAACATCCAGGCCGACGGCACGCGCGCCACGCTTTTTGCCATCACGGCGCTGCTCCTGGCGCTGGCGCTGATGCTGTCCTCGGCGATCGTGCGCTCGAAGTTTGGCAAGGTGCTGGTTGGTGTCCGCGACGCGGAAAGCCGGACGCGTTTCCTCGGCTACCGCGTCGAGCACATGAAGCTCTTCGTCTTCGTGGTGTCGGCGATGATGGCGGGTATTGCCGGCGCGCTCTATGTGCCGCAGATCGGCATCATCAACCCCGGCGAATTCGCGCCCGCCAATTCCATCGAAGTGGTGATCTGGACCGCCGTTGGCGGCCGGGCAACGCTGATCGGCCCGATCATCGGCGCCATCCTCGTCAATGGCGGCAAGACGATCTTCACCGGCCTGTTCCCGAGTTTCTGGCTTTTTGCGCTTGGCGGCCTCTTCGTCGCGGTGACGCTGTTCCTGCCCAAGGGTATCGTTGGCACGGCGGCGCAGTATATCGGCAATGGTCGCAAGCCCGTCAGCCCAAAGCCCAAGGCCGAGGAAGACGAAGCCAGCAAGACCATTCAGGCGGCGGAGTAAGAGCATGATCCCTGATATCAAACCCAACAGCATGCTCTATCTCAACAACGTCTCCGTCTCCTTTGATGGTTTCAAGGCGCTGAATTCGCTGTCGATCGTCATCGAACCGGGAGAGCTGCGCGCCATCATTGGCCCGAACGGTGCCGGCAAGACGACGATGATGGACATCATCACCGGCAAGACGCGGCCCGACGAGGGCGAAGTGTTCTTCAACGGCCAGATCGATCTCACCAAGAAGGACGAGGCCGATATCGCCCAGCTCGGCATCGGCCGCAAATTCCAGAAGCCGACCGTCTTTGAAAGTCATACGGTCTGGGACAATCTGGAACTGGCGCTCAACCGCAAGCGCGGCGTTTTCTCGACGCTGTTCTATCGTCTGACACCCGACGATAGCGACCGCATCCACGAAATTCTCGACACGGTGCGGCTTTCGCACCGCCGCGACGAGCTGGCCGCCAATCTCTCGCATGGGCAGAAGCAATGGCTGGAGATCGGCATGCTGCTCGCTCAGGAGCCGAAGCTGCTTCTGGTCGATGAGCCTGTTGCCGGCATGACCGATGCCGAGACGGCGGAAACGGCGGTGCTGCTGAAGGAAATCGCCAAGACGCGGTCGGTGGTGGTGGTGGAGCACGACATGGGCTTCATCCGCGACCTCGGCGTCAAGGTGACATGCCTGGCGGAAGGGTCTGTGCTGGCCGAGGGGTCGATCGATTTCGTCAGCAGCGATCCGAAGGTGATCGAGAATTATCTGGGGCGATGAGATGCTGACAGTCGAAAACGCAAATCTGCATTATGGCGCCGCACAGGCGCTGCGTGGCGTCTCGGTCAAGGCCGAGATGGGCAAGATCACCTGCGTGCTCGGGCGCAACGGCGTCGGCAAGAGTTCGCTGTTGCGCGCCGTCACCGGCCAGCATGCGTTGTCGGCGGGCACGGTCGCCTTCAACGGTGTGACGCTGAACGGCATGGCGCCCTTTGCTCGCGCCAAACAGGGCATCGGCTATGTGCCGCAGGGCCGCGAGATATTTCCGCTGCTGACGGTGAAGGAGAATCTCGAGACCGGATTTGCGCCCGTACCGCGCCGCGACCGCACTATTCCCGATGATATTTACAATCTGTTCCCTGTGCTGAAATCCATGCTGTCGCGCCGTGGCGGTGATCTCTCCGGCGGCCAGCAGCAACAGCTGGCGATCGGCCGGGCGATGGTGACACGGCCGAGAATCCTGGTGCTGGACGAGCCGACGGAAGGCATCCAGCCGTCGATCATCAAGGATATCGGCCGGGCGATCCGCTATCTCCGGGATTCCACCGGCATGGCGATCCTGCTGGTCGAGCAATATCTCGATTTCTGCCGCGAACTTGCCGACTACGTCTACATCATGGACCGCGGCGAGATCGTCCATGAGGGTCTGGCGGAGACACTGGACACGCCTGAGGCGCGCCGGCATCTGACGGTCTGAGGCCGTTGCCTCTGTTTTCATCGTCTGGCGAAAAATGCGGCGGCTACCGGGGTGCTCCGGGCCGGGGTTCTGGGCAGTCGCATAAGGCACAGAAATTGCTTGCGTTTGTTCCCTGTCGGGTTTCAATGACCTGCGATGACATGATGGGTTAAGTGGAGAAACGGGATGACGGTGGCAGCGGCAAGCACGAGACCGCAGAGGGCGCGCGGACGCGGCCATCTGGCGGCCAAGGCGCTTGACGGGCGTACGCGTCTTGCCGAGCTTTTCCAGGAGGGGTCGGCGAAGATCCGCTTGCCCGCAACGTTCGACAATTCCATGGAAGCGGTCATCATTAACACCGCCGGCGGCCTGACCGGCGGCGACCGCATGGATTGGAGTGTCGTCGCCGGGCCGGGCACACGCATCGACGTGACCACGCAGGCCTGCGAGAAGATCTACAAGGCATCCGATGGCACGGCCGAGGTCGTGACCTCGATCAGGGCCGGCGCCGGCGCGCGCGTCGACTGGTTGCCGCAGGAGACCATTCTGTTCGATCGGGCTTCGCTGTTCCGCAGGCTCGATGTCGATCTCGACGAGACGGCTGAATTCCTGGCGGTCGAGGCGATCCTGTTGGGGCGAAAGGCCATGGGCGAGGCGATGCGGCAGGGGCTGTTCCGCGACCGCTGGCGTATTCGTCGCGCCGGGCGGCTGATCCATGCCGAGGAGTTGCGGCTCGATGGTGATGTCGCGGCCTTGACCGCCGAGCATGCCGTGTTGAGCGGACAGGTCGCCTTTGCGACGTTGCTTTATGCCGGGCCGCTGGCGGAGACTTATCTTGCCCAGGTGCGCCCGCTTGTCGAGGGGCACATGGGCGGCGCCAGCCAATGGCGCGACAAGCTGGTGGTGCGGCTGGCGGCGTCCGACGGCTTCGCCCTCAGAAAAATCCTGATCCCGGTCATTTCCGCCTTGCGCAACGGAGCGCCTGTGCCGAAAGTCTGGAATCTGTAATTCAAGACCATAGCAATCACATAGGTAGGCGATGAACCTCACTCCGAGAGAAAAAGACAAGCTGTTGATTTCCATGGCGGCGATGGTGGCGCGGCGGCGACTGGAGCGTGGCGTCAAGCTCAACTATCCCGAAGCCATCGCGCTGATCTCCGATTTCGTCGTCGAAGGCGCCCGCGACGGCCGCCCGGTTGCCGAGCTGATGGAGGCCGGCGCCCATGTCATCACCCGCGATCAGGTGATGGAAGGGATTGCCGAGATGATCCATGACGTGCAGGTCGAGGCGACGTTTCCGGATGGAACGAAGCTTGTGACCGTGCACGAGCCGATCCGCTGAGCGACGGCAGAGGAGAAAGACCATGATCCCAGGCGAAATCATTGCCGCAGGCGGCGATATCGAACTCAACGTCGGTGCACCGACCGTGACGCTGGAGGTCTCCAATACCGGCGACCGGCCGGTGCAGGTCGGCAGCCATTATCATTTTGCCGAGACCAATGGCGGCCTGTCTTTCGATCGGGACAAGGCGAGAGGTATGCGACTCGATATTCCCGCAGGCACTGCCGTGCGTTTCGAGCCGGGCCAGACACGCTCGGTGACGCTGATCCCGCTGTCCGGCAAGCGCGAAGTCTACGGCTTCCGCCAGCAGGTCATGGGCAAGCTCTAAGGCTTGCGGAGGAAGCACATGTCTTCGGGATTGTTTGTATTCAGCTCGTTCGTTGCTGCAATTTTGGTATGCGGTTCGGCATTTGCGCAGGACGACCCGGAGGTCGATTGCAACAATGCCCAGACGCAGACGGATATGAACATCTGCTCGCAACGGGCATATGATACCGCCGATAAGGCTTTGAATGCACAATACAAGAAGACGCGCGCGGCGATGGTGGCCGCCGATGCCGATCTGGATGCCAACCTGAAGGGTGCGGAAAAAGCGCTTGTAAAGGCGCAGCGCGCCTGGGTCGACTATCGCGACGGCCAGTGTGAGGCCGAAGGGTTTCAGGCGCGGGGCGGCTCCATGGAGTCGATGCTCGTTTCCGGATGCAAGGCGGCATTAACGGAAGCGCGGACCAAAGAACTGAAGGCGCTGGCGGATGGGCCGGAGGGTGCGCGGTGAGCGCAAAACGCAAGATCATGATCGTCGGCAACGGCGAGATCGCTGAGGGAGCGGCGAGTGATATCGACGCCGCCGACATGGTCGTGCGCTTCAATGATTGCCGTTCTTTCGGGGCAGGCGGCAGCCGCACCGATATCGTCGCCGTCTGCAACACCGGTAGGCCCGCCCGCGCCATGCTTGGCTCCGCCGAATGGCGCAAGAGCCCGTCTGTCGCGGCCGCGTCGGAGATCTGGAGCGTGCGCGATCCCCGCAAGTTTGCGGCCTTGCGTGCGCCGCTTGCCCTGTCACATCCGGAACTCAATGATTTCTGCGACGATTATACCGATCAGTTCACCGCCTTCTGCCGCGCAACCGGCAAGCGCCATGTGGTGATCGACCAGTCCGTTCATGAGCGCGTCGACGAGGCGCTTTCGGCGCATGAGCCGGGTTCTTATGTCGTGCCGAGCAGCGGCCTGGTCGTAATCGGCGCGCTGCTTTTACTCTACCCCGACGACGACATCGCCATCACCGGCTTCAGCCACACCGGCTGGGACGGTCACCCCTTCGCGGCGGAGAAGCGGTTGGTCGATTTTTATGTTTCCCTTGGCCGCCTCCGGCGCATGGCCAGCTCAACACCCATTCTTTCCTCCCAAGGAGCCTGATTCATGTCCTACAAAATTTCCCGCGCCGCCTATGCCAACATGTTCGGGCCGACCACCGGCGACAAGGTGCGGCTTGCCGACACCGAGCTCTTCATCGAGGTTGAGAAGGATTTCACCACCTATGGCGAAGAGGTGAAGTTCGGCGGCGGCAAGGTCATTCGAGATGGCATGGGGCAGAGCCAGGTGACGCGGGCGAACGGCGCCGTCGATACCGTCATCACCAACGCGCTGATTATCGACACCTGGGGTATCGTCAAAGCCGATGTCGGCCTGAAGAACGGCCGCATCGCCGCGATCGGCAAGGCCGGTAATCCGGACACCCAGCCGGGGATCACGATCATCATCGGTCCTTCGACGGAAATCATTGCCGGCGAGGGCAAGATCCTGACTGCGGGGGGCATGGACGCGCATATCCACTTCATCTGCCCGCAGCAGATCGAGGAGGCACTGATGAGCGGCGTAACGACCATGCTCGGCGGCGGCTCCGGCCCTGCGCATGGCACGCTCGCCACCACCTGCACCGGTGCTTGGCATATCGAACGAATGATCGAAAGCTTCGATGCCTTTCCCATGAACCTCGCGCTTGCCGGAAAGGGGAACGCATCGCTGCCGGCTGCCCTTGAGGAAATGGTGCTGGCCGGCGCTTCTTCACTGAAGTTGCATGAGGATTGGGGCACGACGCCGGCGGCGATTGACTGCTGCCTGAGCGTCGCCGATGAGTATGACGTGCAGGTGATGATCCACACGGATACGTTGAATGAAAGCGGCTTCGTCGAGGATACGATCGGCGCCATCAAGGGCCGCACCATCCACGCTTTTCATACCGAAGGTGCCGGTGGCGGCCATGCGCCCGATATCATCAAGATCTGCGGCCAGTCGAATGTCATCCCGTCGTCGACCAACCCGACGCGACCCTATACGGTTAACACGATTGCCGAGCATCTCGACATGCTGATGGTCTGCCATCACCTGTCGCCGTCGATCCCGGAAGACATCGCCTTTGCCGAAAGCCGTATCCGTAAGGAGACGATCGCGGCGGAAGATATCCTCCACGATATCGGCGCATTCTCGATCATCTCCTCCGACAGCCAGGCCATGGGCCGCGTCGGCGAAGTGGCGATCCGTACCTGGCAGACTGCCGACAAGATGAAGCGCCAGCGCGGCCGTCTGGCCCAGGAAACCGGCGACAACGACAATTTCCGCGTCAAGCGTTACATCGCCAAATATACGATCAATCCGGCGATCGCCCAGGGCCTTAGCCATGAGATCGGCTCGATCGAAGTCGGCAAGCGCGCCGACCTGGTGATCTGGAACCCGGCCTTCTTCGGGGTCAAGCCGGAAATGGTCCTGCTCGGCGGCTCGATCGCGGCTGCTCCCATGGGCGATCCGAATGCCTCGATCCCGACGCCGCAGCCGATGCACTATCGTCCAATGTTTGCCGCACATGGCAAGCTGCGCACGAATTCTTCGGTCACCTTCGTATCGCAGGCCTCGCTCGATGCCGGTCTTGCCGGACGGCTTGGCGTCGCCAAGAAGCTCCTTGCGGTCAAGAATACCCGCGGCGGCATCTCCAAAGCGTCGATGATCCATAACAGCCTGACGCCGCATATCGAGGTGGATCCGGAGACATACGAAGTGCGGGCCGACGGCGAGCTTCTGACCTGCGAGCCGGCGACGGTGCTGCCGATGGCGCAGCGCTACTTCCTGTTCTGAGCGGCTGATGGCGGGAGCCATTCGCTGGTTGTTTCGCCTGCTGCTGCTGGCTTTGCTGGCCGTGTCAGGCGGAACTTTTATTCCGAGGCCATTGTTTGCGCCGGCCGAGGCGGCAGGCGAGGCTGTGGGCTCACAGCGCATTCTGGTGCTCTCCAATCCGATCCATACGGACATCGCCGTGCCGCTTGACGAGGAGACCCGGGCGGCATTTTCCTTTCTTGGACAAGCTGGCATTCCCTTGGCGTCACCCGATGCGGAATGGCTGATTTTCGGCTGGGGCGGCCGCGCCTTTTATCTGGAAACGCCGCATTGGGCCGACCTGAAGCCGATGCCGGTACTACGGGTGCTGACGCTGGACCGTTCGGTGCTGCATGTCGACATAGCAGCACATATTCCCGAGCAGCATCCTTCCATTCAGGCATTTGACGTCAGTTCCGGTGAATTCAAGGCTTTGCTGCGGTTCATTGCAGGGAGTTTCGAGAAGCAAAACGGCGAAATAACGCCGATTGCCGATGCAGCCTATGGTGTTGTCGATCGCTTCTTTGAGGCGAAGGGCTATTTCAATGCGCTGTTCGGCTGTAACACCTGGACGGCGGCGGCGTTGCGAGCAGCCGGAATCAGAACCGGCCTGTGGAACCCTGTTCCGGAGACGCTGAAGCTGTCGCTTGCCCTTTACAATTAAGGCGCTTCTAATCGGCAAGTGCGGTTACAGGCCGACGCTCCATTTTATCCTCAGTTTTCTGCCGCTCCCGCTGCGTTTTCTTGGCCAACAAACACGGCATCCCTAGGATTTCAGGGGTTTTTCATAAGGCTGCAGAACTAGTGCAGCATTATCAGAGACTTGCATCTGTGTGCATCATAGCCGGTGTTTCACCTGATACCGGGCATGTCGTTGGCGGTCATTTCTAACCGTTCACAAGTTGGGAAATGCCACGCATTTTAATCATTGCATTAAAGACCTGGAAGAGCGTTCGCCTCTATCTCACATCATGGGCACGGTGGGCTGAGGAAGGTGAATCGCATGAAACAATGGATTTCGCTGCAGGCCGAATTGGGTGATTTTCAGTGCCGCCGCACGATATACTTTTTCGCGTTGAAGATGAGTGGCGCTGCCATCGTTCTGTCCGTCGCCATCATTCTTATGATGCTGCCGATCGTGCAGTGGTTTGGTCTGTTGCCGCTGCCGATGCTGGATGCCATCCGCCTCTGTATTTTCCTCGCATCGTTCATCGGTGGCATCGTCTCCGCCGCGCTGGCGTTGCTGGCCGGCCATGCAATTCACAAGCTCGCCCTCTCCAATGCCGAATTCGAACGGCTGAGCCGCACGGACATGCTGTCCGGCCTATTGAATCGCCGCGCCTTCACCGAAGCGCTGGATAGGGTCGAAGACAATGCCTCGCTGGTCATCTTCGATGTCGACCGATTCAAGACGATCAATGACCGCTATGGGCATGCCTCGGGCGATGCCGTCATCATCGCCGTGTCGCAGATCTTTTCCAGTATCTTCGGGGGCGGGGATGTGGTCGCCCGTCTGGGTGGCGAAGAATTCGGAGCTATCGTCCATGGCCGCGACATGGCTGAGCGCATCGCCCGCATCGAGGATGTAAAGGCGCTGATCGCCGACCACGCCATTGCCGTCGAGGGCGGCGCGGTGAAGATCACCATTTCAGCCGGGATCGCCGACATATGGGGGCCGCGCAGGAAAGAAGCCGCCTATGCCGCCGCCGACAAGGCGCTCTATCTTGCCAAGGCGCTCGGCCGCAATCGCATCGTCCATGAAAGCGAATGGATGAACCAGGCCTGGCATCGCTGTTCGACCGACGAAGAGCGGGAGACGCCGGAGCCTATTGAGCAATATCGATACAGCAACAGGATATAGGTCTGCGAAACCGGCATTGGTCCTTGCGCGGAAAGCGACTATTTTGCATGGTCTGACAAAGCTTTGAATTGGATCCGTCATGCAACGCGTCACTTCCTATCTGCCGGCCGGCACCCCTTCTTCCAATCCGATCGATCGTGTCGAACTGCCGCATGATCTCCGCCATCTGCGCCGTAAGCTGCTGCATCTCGAAAATGGCGACATGGTCATGCTCGATCTCAAGGAGCCGGTTCTGTTCGCCAATGGCGACCTGCTGGTGCGCGAGGACGGCGAACTGATCGAGATCGTCGCGGCGGCGGAAAAGCTGTTCGAGATCAGGCCGCGCGACCGCCGGCATCTGATCGAGCTCGCCTGGCACCTCGGCAACCGGCATCTTTCGGCACAGATCGAGGACGAGCGCATCCTCATCCTGCGCGATCATGTCATCCGTTCGATGCTTGAAGGTCTCGGTGCGACCGTGACGGAGGTCAGCGAGCCCTTCCAGCCGGCTCGCGGCGCCTATCACGCCCATGGCGGTCATTCACATGGTCATGACCACGGGCACAGCCATGGCCACGATCACCACGACCATTCGCACGACTGAGCGTCAATGACCGAGGTCTCAGCGACAGGCAATCGCGATCTGCAGGCGCTCCTGCGGCTGATGGCATGGCTGTCTCCGGCCTTTCCTGTTGGTTCCTTTGCCTATTCGGGTGGCCTGGAGCGCGCCGTGCATGACGGCCTGGTGCGGGATGCCGCGAGCCTCAAGGACTGGATCACGGCGCTGATCCGCCACGGCTCCGCCTGGAACGATGCCGTGCTGCTTGCCGAGGCGTATGGCGCCGGCGAGGATACGGTGCGGCTGGCTGATGTGGCCGAACTTGCCAAGGCGCTAGCCGGCTCGAAGGAGCGACATCAGGAAACCATGCTGCTAGGAGAAGCCTTCCTCTCAGCAGCTGAAGCCTGGCCGCATCCGGTCTTTTCGATATTGTCCGCGAAGACCGCCTATCCTGTCGCGGTCGGTACGGTCGCCCGCGCGCATGGGATCGCCTGCGAGGCGGCGCTTGCCGCCTTCCTGCATGCGCTGGCATCGCAAATGATGTCGGCGGGGATCCGGCTCGGGGTGAGCGGGCAGAAGGACGGTGTCGCGATCCTGGCGGCGCTGGAGGATATCCTGGCCGATGTCGCGAAACGGGCCGCGCAATCGAGTCTCGATGATCTCGGCGCTGCGACGGTTCAGGCAGATATCGTTAGCCTTCGTCATGAAACGCAGGGCACGCGCCTCTTTCGCTCATGAAGAGACGGCGCGGGGAAATGTTATATTCGGAGCCATTCCTACGTCATTCGCCGCTGTGCGGCAGTCGCGCGCTTCGCTATTCTGATTTTTCATTGGAGTTTTGAGCATGAAATCGAGAAATGGACCTTTGCGCGTCGGCATCGGCGGGCCTGTCGGTTCGGGCAAGACGGCGCTGACGGAGAAGCTGTGCAAGGCGATGCGGGACGATTATTCCGTCGCCGTCGTCACCAACGATATCTACACGACGGAAGATGCCGAGGCGCTGGTGCGTATGCAGGCGCTGACCTCGGACCGCATCGTCGGTGTCGAAACCGGCGGCTGCCCGCATACCGCCATCCGCGAGGATGCGACGATCAATCTGCAGGCCATTGCCGGGCTCAACGAGCGGCTTCCGGATCTCGACGTCGTCTTCATCGAATCCGGCGGCGATAATCTGGCGGCGACCTTTTCGCCGGATCTTGCCGATATCACCATCTATGTGATTTCGGTCTGCCAGGGTGAGGAGATTCCGCGCAAGGGCGGTCCTGGTATCACCAAGTCTGATCTTCTCGTCATCAACAAGAAGGATCTCGCGCCCTTCGTCGATGTCGATCTCGATGTCATGGACCGCGACGCGACCCGGATGCGCCAGGCTCGTCCCTTCGTCTTCTCCGACATGAAGCGCGGTGATGGTGTCGGAACGATCGTCGACTTCCTAAAGGAACAGGGCGGCCTCTAAGCCGCCCCGCCGTTCGTTAATTTTACTGTCGGGTTGCCGCTATTCGGCGGCAAATGGCGGCAGCTTCAGGATATTCGTCCTTGCCGTCGCGCTGCCATGTTGCGGCGCGTCCTTGTGCTCCACGGCGTCGATGCGCTCTTCCAACGCAGTCAGCGACTTGCGGTTTTCATCGACGGCGGCCGCCAGGCTTTCCTTGGTCAGAACCTCGTCATCCGCGTCCTTCTTGCCGACGAGGCGGCCGAAGATCCAGGCGAGCAGGCGCGACAGGTCGTCCATGATCAGGAAGAAGGACGGCACGACTACCAGGCTGAGCACGGTGGAGACGATGATGCCGCCGATCACCGCGATCGCCATCGGCGCGCGGAACGAGCCGCCTTCGCCGACGCCCAGCGCCGATGGCAACATGCCGGCGGACATGGCGATTGAGGTCATGATGATCGGCCGGGCACGCTTGCGGCCGGCCTCGACCACGGCCTCCAGCCTCGGCATGCCGTGATGCATCATTTCGATGGCGAAATCGACCAGCAGGATGGCGTTCTTGGTGACGATACCCATCAGCATCAGAATACCGATCATGACGGGCATGGACAGGGCATTGCCGGTCATGATCAGCGCCAGCGCCACGCCGCCGATCGCCAGAGGCAGCGACAGCAGGATGGTGAAGGGCTGGATCACATCCTTGAACAGCAGGATCAACACGGTCAGCACCAGCAGCAGGCCCATCAGCATGGCGTTGCCGAAGCTTGTCTGCATTTCCTTCTGGATCTTGGTGTCGCCGCTTTCCGCCAGATGGACGCTGGCGGGGATCTTGGCGTTGTTGACGATGTCGAGGAAGTGGCTTGAAGCCGTATCCAGCGCCACGCCCTGCGGCAAGTCCGCGCCGATCGCGACGACGCGATAGCGGTTGTTGCGCTTGATCGAGGACAGGCCTTCGGAATAGTCGATATCAGCCACGCTCGACATCGGCACTGTGGCGCCGGTGGCGGTCTTGATCCGCAGTGCCCTGATCGAGGCGAGGTCGCGGCGCAGGCCGAGCGATGCCTGCACCCGGATCGGGATCTGGCGATCATCAAGCGAGATCTTGGCCAGCGAAGCGTCGATATCGCCGATGGTCGCGACGCGCACCGTGTCGGAAATCATCTGCGGCGTGATGCCGAGGCGGGCGGCCTCATCCTTGCGCGGATAGATCTGTAGTTCCGGCCGGGGCAGGGCGCCGTCGGCGCTGACATTGGCAAGCGCCGGATCGCTGCGCAGCTTGGCTTCGAGAATGCCAACGGCCTGGTTCAGATCCTTCTCGTTGCGGGAGAGGAAGTTGTAGGTCAGGTCGCGATCGCCGCGGTCGTTGAGCTTGGTGATACGGACGTCGGGAAGCGAACGCAGCTTGGCGAAGACTTCCTTTTCTATATCCCATTGCGGGCGCTCGCGGCCATGGACGGTCACTTTCGGCAGATAGGGGCCGATGACGGGTATCGAGCCGAGGACATCGTTGACCAGCTTCTTGGCGAGCGACTGGTCAAGCTTGCCGAGCGTTAGCGTAATCGTTGCGCGGCGCAGTTCCAGATCGCCCTTGGGCGAGGCGCCGCCGAGGACGAAGACGCTGTCAACACCGTTGATGTCCTTGACGCGGTTGTAAATTTCATTGGTTGCGTGCTCGGTGTCGTCGAGCCGGGCATTGGGCGGCAGCTCCGCCGAGAGCACGATACGGGAGGCATCTTCCGGGGGGATGAAGCTACCAGGCACGAACATGATCAGCGCGAAGACGGAGGCGATGGAGAAGGCGAAGGCCGCGACCAATGTCGGGTAGCGCGTGTACCATTTCCGCGTTGTCAGCCGAACCAGCCAGCTATAGCCGCGCATGAAGCGACCGTCATTATCATGATGGTCGTCGACGGCGTCCTCCGCCCGCATCAGATAGGCGGCCATCATCGGCGTAATCAGGCGTGCGACCAGCAGCGAGAAGAACACAGAGAAGGCGACGGTCAGGCCGAACTGGATGAAATATTGGCCGGGAATGCCCGGCATGAAGGAGACCGGCACGAAGACGGCGATGATGGTGAAGGTGGTGGCTATGACGGCAAGGCCGATTTCGTCGGCGGCTTCGATCGCGGCGCGATAGGGCGTCTTGCCCATCTTGATGTGACGCGCGATGTTCTCGATCTCGACGATGGCGTCGTCGACGAGGATACCGGTCGCGAGCGTCAGGGCGAGGAAGCTGACCAGGTTCAGCGAAAAGCCGATCTGGTTCATGATCCAGAAGGTCGGGATCGCCGAGAGCGGCAGGGCGACGGCCGAGATCAGTGTCGCTCGCCAGTTCCGGAGGAATAGGAAGACGACGATGACCGCCAGCAGCGCGCCCTCGAGCAGCGTATGCATGGCCGCTTCGTAGTTGCCGTAGGTGTAATAGACGGAGTCGTCGATCAGCTCGATCGAGACGTTCGGGTTTTCGGCGCGCACCTTGTCCAGCGTGTCGTTCACGGTCTTGGCGACGGTCACTTCGCTGGCGCCCTTGGCGCGGAATACGCCGAAGGTGACGACGGGCGTGCTGTTGAAGCGCGAGAAGGACTTCGGCTCCTGATAGGTATCCTTGATGACACCGAGATCGGAGAGCTTGACGAAGCGGCCGTTGGTCAGCGCGATCGTGGTGTCGGCAAGCTGGGCGACCTCGCGGGCGTCGCCAAGCACGCGGATTGCCTGCTCACTGCCCGCCACCTGGCCACGGCCGGAACCGAGATCGATATTGGTGCCGCGCAGTTGCTGGCTGACCGAAAGCGCGGTGATACCGTAGGCGTTCAGCTTGTTGGGATCGAGTTCGATGCGAACTTCGCGGTCGGCGCCGCCATAGCGGTCGACGCGGCCGATGCCGGACTGGCCCTGCAGGGCGCGTTTGACGACATCGTCGACGAACCAGGACATTTCCTCGAGCGTCATGTTCGGCGAGGAGACGGCGAAGCTCTGGATCGCCTGTCCCTCGACATCGACCTTGGAGACGATTGGTTCATCGATGGTGGAGGGCAGATTGCCGCGGATGCGGTCGATCGCGTCCTTGGTATCCTGAACGGCCTGTGGTGTCGGCACTTCGAGGCGGAAGACCACGACGGTCTGCGACTGGCCGTCGGTGACGGTCGATTGGATCTCGTCGATGCCGTTGATGCTGGCGACGGCGTCTTCGATCTCCTTCGTCACTTGCATTTCAAGTTCAGCGGGCGACGCGCCGCTCTGCGTCACGGTCACGTTGACGACCGGCACGTCGATGTTCGGGAAACGGGTGATCGGCAGATTGAAGAAGGCGTGGGCGCCCACCACCATCAGCAGGAAAAAGCCCAGAAGCGGCGCGACCGGATTTCGGATGGACCAGGCGGAAAAGTTCATCTTGCCGTTCTCGCTCAGTTGGACGCTTGCGGCGCTTGTTTGACGGGCGTGATGTGGTCGCCGTCGCGGACATAGGCGCCGGCCTTGGCCACGACCTCTTCGCCATCCTGCAGGCCCTTGACGATCTCGACATAAGCGCCGTCCTGGATGCCGGTCTCGACATTGACGAACTTGACGACGCCGTTCTCGACCTTGCGGGCGGAGGAGCCGTTTTCGTCGCTGTTGACGGCGGTCAACGGCAGGGCGACGCCCTGGGTCTCGCGGATGACGATCTCGGCGCTGCCGTACATGCCGGCGCGGGCCTTGTCGCCGTCATCGATGGAAATGTGAACCGCGCCCAGACGGGTCACGGAGTCGACGATCGGAGCAACCAGACGCACCGTACCCGAGAGCTTTTCTCGGCTGCCGGACAGCGAGATCAACGCCTTTTGCCCGACATTGATCTTGGTGATGTCGCTTTCGGAAACGTCGACCACAAGCTCAAGCTTGCTGTCGCGGATGATGGTGAACAAGGGATCGTTGCTGCCGTTGGCGATGGCGCCGATGCGGGCGTTGCGCGAGGCAACGGTGCCGGCAACCGGCGTCTTGATGCCGGTGCGGGCGAGTTTCAGGTCGGTATCGGCAATCTGGCTGTCGGTGACCTTGAGATCGGCTTCGGCAACGGCGATCGCCTGCTCGGCAGAGGCTACGCGCGCCTTGTTAGCGGCGGCCGTGGCGTTTGCCTGCTCGACGGAAGACGTCGAGACCGTGCCCCTTGCGCCCATGGCGACGGCGCGAGCACGCGCCAGTTCCGCCTCGTCCGCATTGGCATGAGCCTCGATAAGCTGCGCGCGCAACTGGGCAAGCGTTGCCTGGCCCTTGGCTTTCGTCGCCGCCATCTGGCTTTTCTGCAGGATGAGCGCGTCATCGTTCAGCGTGGCGAGCGTGCCGTTCGCCTCGACCTTGTCGCCGACGTCGGCGTTGAGCGACCGGACCGACAGGCCATCCACCTGCGGCTGGATATAGACCTCTTCCACGGCTTTCACCGTGCCGGTGGCGACCACCTTGTCGACCAGCTTTCGCGTTTGCGCTTGCGTGACGACGATGGCTGGCAGGTTCTGTTTCGGAGCGGTTACGACAGGCTCTTCCGCGAAGGTCGCGGGTGCTGACAGCAGGGCAAGCAGGATTGCGGTCGTGCTCAGAAATCTATGCAGCGTGAGGGCCATGCGTCCGGTTCCAGTTCGGCATTTGGGTAACAGGGATTTCGCTGTTTCCGTCGCGAACACGGGGGATATGCATGCGGGCCGGCTTCGTCCGGCGGATCAACATCCGTCTGTCATGCCAGAAAGTCCCTCATCCTCAACTCGTCCCATTAAATGGGAACGATTTCTAAATCCCGCAAGATCACGAGAAAATGATTTCTGCCGCAGGATAATTCTAGTGTGAGCAACGCTAGGAATCAATCACGGCAATGTGATGTCCGCATTCAAATACTTGATCGACGCCTGGCTTTTCATCCAGACGCAACGATAAAGCCAGCTTTTTGTGGTCGTTGTTACAAAATGAAAAAAACGCGCGAGTAAAGAAACCCGCGCGTTCCGGTCATTTGTTTGCGCCGGGACTATTTCAGTGCGGCGTCGGTGATCTCGTGCGTGTAAGCGCCGGTCGGCTTCTTGTTGATGATCTTCTGGTCGAGAAGAGCCTCGACGGTGCGATCATAGAGCTTGGTGTCGAGCTTGCCGCTGCCGATCAGCTTGGCGACTTCGCCCATCATGCGCTTCTGATGGTTTTCGTCCTGGCCGCCATTGTCCATGACAATTTCGGCGGCTTCATCCGGATGCTCGACGGCATATTTCCAGCCCTTCAGCGAAGCACGGACGAACTTGACCATGTCGGCCTTGAACTTCGGATCCTTCAGCTTGTCTTCTTTGACATAGAGGCCGTCTTCCAGAAGGTCGATGCCGAGTTTGGAGTAGTTGAAGACGGTGAGGTCTTCCGCCTTGAAGCCGGCATCGATCGCCTGCCAGTATTCATTGTAGGTCATGACGGAGATGCAGTCGGCCTGCTTCTGGACGAGCGGCTGGACGTCGAAGCTCTGCTTCAGGACGGTGACGCCATCCTTGCCACCACCGGTCTTCAGGCCAAGCTTGTTCATCCAGGCGAAGAAGGGATATTCGTTGCCGAAGAACCAGACGCCGAGCGTATGGCCCTTGAAATCCTTCTCTGTCTTGACCGGGCCGTCCTTCGGGCAAATCAGCTCGAGGCCAGATTTTTCGAAGGGCTGGGCGATGTTGATCAGCGGCACGCCCTTTTCGCGGGCAACCAGAGCGCCGCCCATCCAGTCGACGATGACATCGGCGCCCCCGCCGGCGATTACCTGTTCCGGAGCAATGTCCGGGCCGCCCGGCTTGATGTCGACGTCGAGGCCTTCTTCCTTGTAGAAGCCCTTGTCCTTGGCAACGAAGTAGCCGCCGAACTGGCCCTGTGCCACCCATTTCAGCTGCAGCGTCACCTTGTCGGCGGCGTTGGCGGCCTGAGCCATGGTCAGCGCCATGGCGCTTGCCATCAGTGTAAGCATCAGTCTTTTCATGGTCTTCACCCTTTTCCCTCTGAAGTTATGCCCTGATCCCTTGCCCAGGATCTTAGTCTACGTCTTTCCACCGCGGATAGACGGATGCCAGAACGTCGTCATCCTCTCGAGAATGGCGACGATGCCGTAGAAGACGGAACCCGCAATTGCGGCGACTGCGATTTCCGCCCAGACCATGTCGAGATTCAGCCGACCGTTTTCGGTCGAGATGCGAAAACCCATACCCGACATGGGTGTACCAAAGAACTCCGCCACGATGGCACCGATCATGGCCAAGGTCGAGTTGATCTTTAGCGCATTGAAAATAAAGGGAGCGGCGGCCGGCAGGCGCAGTTTGAACAGCGTTTGCCAATAGCCTGACGCATAGGTCCGCATAAGGTCGCGCTCGATGTTGCCGGCGGCGGCGAGGCCGGCGACCGTGTTCACCAGCATCGGGAAGAAGGTCATGATGACGACGACGGCGGCCTTGGACTGCCAGTCGAAGCCGAACCACATGACCATGATCGGCGCGACGCCGATGATCGGCAACGCCGAGACGAAATTGCCGATCGGCAGCAGGCCGCGGCGCAGGAATCCGAAACGGTCGGCAAGGATGGCGACGACGAAGCCACTGCCGCAGCCGATGATGTAGCCGATCAAGACCGATTTGAAGATGGTTTGCTGCACATCGATCCAAAGGATGGAAAGCGAGCTGGCAATCTTTGCTCCGATGGCGCTCGGGGGTGGCAGGAGGATGAAGGGGACGCCGGCCCCGCGCGTCACCGCTTCCCAGATGATCAGGATCCAGGCGCCGAAGATCGCGGGGATCAACAGCCGCAGCATATAGCTGCCAGCGTTCGACTGCAGCCGGATGCCCGACAGGATGGAAACGCAACGCCAGGCAAGCAGCCAGGCAGCGGCGATCAGGAGAAAGAATGACACGAGCGCCTTGCCGTCATTGCCCGATATTCCGGCGAGCAACAGCCAGGCGGCTGCGTGCGCGGAGAAGAAGAGGATCGCCGCGCTGAGGGTTGCGGACAGGTTCATGAAAGAAAAGACGGCCGAGGCGGCTATGAGAATGAAGATGACGAACGTGGTTCCGCTGCTGAAGGGGGCGGCGGCATCGTCGGCAAGCAGCGGCAGCGTGGTAAGTGCTGCAAGACAGAGCAGCACAGAGAGCAGGCCCTGCCATGAGACATGTAGATTCTTCATGCCGGCCGACCTCCCATCGCGCGATCGACGATCCGCGCCGCGATACCGACGATGGCAATCAACACGGCGGCCAGTATCGAGCCGGCGACGAGCGCCGCCCATATGTCGATCGTCAGGCTTTGATAGGAACCGGCGAGCAGTTTGGCTCCAATGCCGGCGACCGCGCCGGTTGGCAGTTCGCCAACGATCGTTCCGGTCAGGCTTGCTGCTATCGCGACTTTCATCGAGGTGAAAAGGAACGGGACCGATGCGGGCATGCGCAGTTTCCAGAAGGTCTGCATGGCGCTGGCATTGTAGGTACGCATCAGGTCGAGATGCATGGTTTCCGGCGATCGCAATCCCTTGACCATGCCAACGGCGACGGGAAAGAAGGAGAGGTAGGTTGAGACCAGCGCCTTGGGAATAAGGCCGGTAAGGCCGATCGAACCCAATACGACGATGACCATTGGCGCGATGGCGAGGATCGGCACGGTCTGGGATGCGATGATCCAGGGCATGAGGCTGCGGTCGAGCGCGACCACATGCACGATGCCAACGGCAAAGAGGATGCCGAGCACGGTGCCGAAAGCGAAGCCGACGGCGGTGGGGGCGAGCGTTACCCAGGCATTGTAGACCAGGCTGCGATTGCTGGTCAGGGTTCGGAGAAAGGTGTTTTCGAAGACATTCTGCGCCACCTGATGCGGCGCCGGCAGGATCGGTTTCGGCTGTGCCAGCGTCTTGCCGATGAACTCCATCGTCGTCGAGGTGACATTGCCGCGGCGGTCGAGATCGCGCTGGAACGGCGCGTTGAGGATGACGGCGAAGATGTACCACAGCAAGACGATCGCCAGCACGATGGTCGTCACTGGCAGGAACTTGTGCTTGAAGAACTGCTCCTTCTCCATGCTTACGTCCTCCCTTGTGCCGGAAACAGCATCAGCACCATGGCGACGATGCCGAGCCCGACGCCGGCCAGCTGCGGCAGGCTGAGCCGCTCGCCGAAGACGACGAAGGCAACGATGTTGACGACCACGAGCTGGGCGATGGAGGAGGCCGATATTGCCAGCCCCAGCCCGCCTTCACGCATGAGCCGGATCATCATCAGATTGCCGATGCAATAGAGAATAAGCGCGAAGACGAGGATCAGGATGTTGTTGCTGGCGATATAGGTCCGCGAGGCGGTTGCCCCGCCGATGAAGATTGCCATGGCGCCGACGAGCCAGAGGAGGAATTGCGGGTTCATGATGCGATCCTATTCCTCATAGCTATGCCCGGCTCTCAGCCCTTCGCGGACGCGATGGGCGATCTCCAGGAATTCGGGTGTTTCGCGAATGTCGAGCGGACGCTCCAGCGGCAGCGTAGATTCGATGATGTCGGTGACGCGGCCGGGGCGGGGCGACATGACGACGATCTTGGTGGAGAGATAGACCGCTTCCGGGATCGAATGCGTCACGAAACAAATGGTCTTGTTCGTGCGCTTCCAGAGCTTCAAGAGCTGTTCGTTGAGATGGTCGCGAACAATCTCATCGAGTGCGCCGAAGGGCTCGTCCATCAGGAGCAGATCGGCGTCGAAGGCGAGCGCGCGGGCGATCGACGCGCGCTGCTGCATGCCGCCCGAAAGCTGCCAGGGGAATTTCTTCTCGAAACCAGTGAGGTTGACCAGATCCAGTGTCTGGGCGATGCGCTTGGCCTGCTCGTCCCTGGCATAGCCCATGATCTCCAGCGGCAAGGCGATGTTTTTTTCGATGGTGCGCCACGGATAAAGGGCCGGCGCCTGAAAGACATAGCCGTAGGCGCGGGCCTTGCGGGCCTCGTCCGGCGTCATGCCGTTGACGGTGATATCGCCGGAGGTCTTGCGCTCGAGATCGGCGATGACGCGCAGGAACGTGGTCTTGCCGCAGCCGGAGGGTCCGATGAAGGAAACGAAATCGCCCTTGCTCACCTCGAGATCGACATTGCTCAGCGCATGCACCGGCCCATCATTGGTCTCGTAGGTGAGACAGAGGTTCCGCGCGGAGACGACGGAGGAAGCGGACGACGTCATTAACACCTACCAGTCATGTTTTTCGCCGCGTAGAGCGGCGGATTGCCTGTTATCCTGTTTGGCATTGCGGTAATTTCGGAAGGCAAGGCCGCGGCGCGGCTGCCCGATCCAGAGGAGCAATGCCATGAGCATATCATCGAAGCCCACCTGCCGTGTCGTGCGGCCTGGCGGCACCTATGCCGGCAAGCAGGGCTTTAGCTATTTCGAGGGAATTGCCGCCGAGACCGTCGGCTCGACAGGCATCTGCATGCATCTTCTGACCATCCCGCCGGGCGGCCGCGCCAAGGCGCATCTGCATGCCGCGCATGAGACGGCGATCTATGCGCTCGCCGGTGAGACACATTGCTGGTTCGGGGATCAGCTGGAAGAGCACGTTATCGTTCGCGCCGGCGAAATGTTCTACATTCCAGCCGGCGTGCCGCACCTGCCCGCGAATCTCAGCGACCAGCCGGCGACGGCCATCATCGCCCGCACCGACCCGAACGAGCAGGAAAGTGTCGTCCTGCTGCCGGATCTGGAGCGGTTGGTGCCGCTTTGAGCTGATGGGCCGAAATGCCGGAGTCAAGTGTTACACCCCGCTTGCGGGGATGCCGCTGCGCTGCACCTTGCGCGGCGCGGTGACTTCCTTCCAGGTCGAAAGCGCCCGGTTGGCGGCGGTGAAGGGCGCGCGCTTCACGAACTCGCCGTGGCCCTGCTGGGTCCTGATCGTGCCTTCCTCGATGGCGACCACGCCGCGGGTCAGCGTATAGCGCGGCAAGCCGGTCACTTCCTTGCCTTCGAAGACGTTATAGTCGATTGCCGACTGCTGCGTCTTGGCGGCGATGGTCTTCGAGCGCTTCGGGTCCCAGACGACGATATCGGCATCGGCGCCGACGAGGATCGCGCCCTTCTTCGGATAACAGTTGAGGATCTTGGCGATGTTGGTCGAGGTCACCGCCACGAATTCGTTCATGGTCAGGCGGCCGGTGTTGACGCCGTAGGTCCAGAGCATCGGCATGCGGTCTTCAAGGCCGCCGGTGCCGTTCGGAATCTTAGTGAAGTCGCCAAGGCCGAAACGCTTCTGTTCGGTGGTGAAGGCGCAATGGTCGGTGGCGACCACCTGCAGCGATCCGGAGGCGAGGCCTGCCCAGAGGCTGTCCTGATGCTGCTTGTTACGGAAGGGTGGCGACATGACACGGCGGGCGGCATGGTCCCAATCGGCATTGGCATATTCGGTTTCGTCCAGCGTCAAATGCTGGATCAGCGGCTCGCCATAGACGCGCATGCCCTTCTGGCGGGCGCGGCGGATGGCTTCGTGGGCCTGTTCGCAGGAGGTGTGGACGATGTAAACCGGGCTGCCCGCCATATCGGCGATCATGATTGCGCGGTTCGTCGCTTCGCCCTCGACTTCGGCGGGGCGGGAATAGGCGTGCGCTTCCGGGCCGTTATTACCCTCGGCCAACAGCTTTGCCTGCATCTGCGCGACCACATCGCCGTTTTCGGCATGGACGAGTGGCAGCGCGCCGAGTTCGGCGCAACGCTGGAAGGACGAGAACATCTCGTCGTCATCCACCATCAGCGCACCCTTATAGGCCATGAAATGCTTGAAGGTGTTGATGCCCTTGTCGCGGACGATGGCTTCCATCTCGTTGAAGACCTGCTCGCCCCACCAGGTGATCGCCATGTGGAAGGAGTAGTCGCAGTTCGCCCGTGTCGACTTGTTGTCCCACATGGTCAAGGCTTCCAGCAGCGACTGGCCGGGCGAGGGGAGCGCGAAATCCACCACCATTGTCGTGCCGCCGGCGAGCGCCGCCCGCGTGCCGCTCTCGAAATCGTCGGAGGAATAGGTGCCCATGAACGGCATTTCGAGATGCGTGTGCGGATCGATGCCGCCCGGCATGACATAACAGCCTGTGGCATCGAGCACTTCGTTACCGGACAGATTCTGCCCGATCTCGACGATCTTCCCGCCTTCGACCTTGACGTCGGCCTTGTAGGTCAGGTCGGCCGTGACGATGGTTCCACCCTTGATGACAGTGCTCATGGTGTCTGCTCCCGATATTTGAGATTCTGGTGCTCGGCGAAGACGGGCATCACGCCACGATCTCCGCCGTCTCCACGACCGCGTGGAACAGGACATCGGCGCCGGCCGCCGCCCATTCCTTGGAAATCTCTTCCGCCTCGTTATGCGACAGGCCGCCGACGCAGGGGCACATGACCATGGTGGCGGGGGCTACCTTGGCGGCCCAGCAGGCGTCGTGGCCGGCGCCGGAGATGATGTTCATGTGGCTGTAACCGAGCCTCTCGGCGGCGTTGCGCACGGCGGTTACCAGCTTCGGGTCGAAGGTCACCGGCTCGAAATGGCCGATCGCCTCGACGGAGCAGCCGACGCCGAGGGCGTCGCAGATCTTCGGCGCTTCGGCCTCGATCTTGGCGCGCATGCGATCGAGCTTGTCCTTGTCGGGCGTGCGGATGTCGACGGTGAAGACCACTTTGCCGGGGAGCACGTTGCGTGAATTCGGCGAGAAGAACACCTGGCCGACACCGCCGACGGCGCCCGGCTGGTTTTCCATGGCGACGCCCTGAACCATCTCGATGATCCGCGACATGGCAAGCCCGGCATTGACGCGCATGTTCATCGGCGTCGAGCCGGTATGCGCTTCCTTGCCGGTCAGTGTGAACTCCAACCACCACAGGCCCTGACAGTGCGTGACGACGCCGATCGTCTTGTCCTCGGCCTCAAGGATCGGGCCTTGCTCGATGTGATATTCGAAATAGGCGTGCATCTTGCGGGCGCCAACCTCTTCGTCGCCGAGCCAGCCGATGCGCTTCAGTTCTTCGCCATAGGTTTTGCCATCCGGGTCCTTGCGCCCATAGGCGTAATCCAGCGTATGCATGCCGGCGAAGACGCCGGAGGCGAGCATGGCTGGGGCGAAGCGCGCGCCCTCTTCATTGGCCCAGTTGGTGACCACGATCGGATGCTTGGTCTTGATGCCGAGATCGTTCATCGTGCGGACGACTTCCAGCGCGCCGAGGACACCGAGCACGCCGTCATACTTGCCGCCGGTCGGCTGGGTGTCGAGATGCGAGCCGACATAGATCGGCAGCGCGTCCGGATCGGCGCCGGCGCGGGTGGCGAACATCGTGCCCATCTTGTCGACGCCGACTTTCATGCCGGCATTTTCGCACCAGGCCTTGAAAAGGCTGCGGCCTTCGGCGTCGGCGTCGGTGAGCGTCTGACGATTATTGCCGCCGGCAACGCCAGGGCCGATTTTCGCCATGTCCATCAATGCGTCCCAAAGGCGATCGCCATTGATACGCATGTTTTCTCCTGGCGCTGCCACCATGATGCAATCCTCACCTGTTTGTCCTGGGGCATGCAAGGCGCATGCCCAATTGTTCCCGATGGTCGTTGCCGGAGCGTTTGCTTGTTTTTCTTGCCCCGGAAAATCGCCGGTTGCCTTTGTAAGACATCTGACAGATAATTTGACCGATTGGTAAACATTACAACTTCCGTGGCGGCGCTCAAGACGAAAAGCGCGAAAATTCCCGATAAAATTTCAGGCAATTGCCCAAATTTACAGCGCGGGCAGGGTGCAATGAGAACTTGGCCGAAGGGCTTGGATTTCAAGGAGAAACAGAGCAGACATGGCCATTCCCAGAGCCGCCAGGACCCAGCGCCGCACCCGCATCCAGGAAGAAAAAGAGGAAGTGATACTTGAAGCAGCGCTGGACGTGTTTTCCGTCCACGGTTTCCGCGGCTCGACCATCGACCAGATCGCCGATGTCGCCGGCATGTCGAAGCCAAATGTGCTCTATTATTTCCGCACCAAGGAGGCCATGCATCGGGCGCTAATCGACCGCGTGCTGTTTACCTGGCTGGAGCCGCTGCGTGCCTTCGACGCCAATGGCAATCCCGAAAGCGAGATCCGCTCCTATATCCGCCGCAAGCTCGAAATGGCCCGCGATTTCCCGCGTGAAAGCCGCCTGTTCGCCAATGAGATGCTGCAGGGTGCGCCGCATATCGAGGACGAGCTTCGCGGCCCGCTGAAGAGTCTTGTCGATGAAAAGGCCGAGGTCATCCGCACCTGGGCCAAGGCTGGCAAGATCGCCAAATGCGATCCCTACCACCTGATCTTCTCCATCTGGTCGACGACGCAGCATTATGCGGATTTCGACGTGCAGGTGCGCGCGGTGCTCGGGCAGGAACATTCGGGCGAGGGGCGCTTCGAGGATGCGGCGCGCTATCTGGAAAAGCTATTTGTCGACGGGCTCGGCATTCGCCGGCCTTAGTTCTTAACCTTCGCACTCATGTCGACATAAGTGCGAAGGTTGATCTTTAGGAAAAGTTCCCGTGTTACTCCGCTGCCTGCTGGGCCATCGGGTTGTTCGGATGGGTCGTCCAGTTGGCGTAGTTCGGGTCGACGATCTTGCCGGTGCGCTTGTCGAGGCTGCCGGCCGGCAGTTCTTCCATGGTGATACAGTTCTCGACCGGACAGACGCTGACGCAGAGATTGCAGCCGACGCATTCCTCATCCATCACCTCGAAATGCCGCGCGCCGTCGACCATGTTGGTGATCGCCTGGTGCGAGGTGTCCTCGCAGGCGATGTAGCAGCGGCCGCACTTGATGCAGGCGTCCTGGTCGATCTTGGCCTTGGCGATGTAGTTGAGGTTGAGATACTGCCAGTCGGAGACGTTCGGCACGGCGCGGGCGATGATGTCGTCCAGGCTGCGATGTCCCTTTTCGTCCATCCAGTCGGAGAGGCCGGTAATCATCTCCTGGACGATCTTGAAGCCGTAGGTCATTGCCGCCGTGCAGACCTGTACGTTACCGGCGCCGAGCGCCAGGAATTCGGCCGCGTCACGCCAGGTGGTGATGCCGCCGATGCCGGAGATCGGCAGGCCGTGGGTTTGCGGATCGCGGGCGATCTCGGCCACCATGTTAAGCGCGATCGGCTTAACCGCCGGGCCGCAATAGCCGCCATGGCTGCCCTTGCCGCCGACTGTCGGGTTCGGCGCGAAATTGTCGAGATCGACGGAGACGATCGAGTTGATCGTGTTGATCAGCGACACGGCATCGGTGCCGCCGGCCTTGGCGGCGCGGGCGGGCATGCGGACGTCGGTGATATTCGGCGTCAGCTTGGTGATGACGGGCATGCGGGTATATTGCTTGCACCAGCGCACGACCATCTCGATATATTCCGGCACCTGTCCGACCGCGGCACCCATGCCGCGTTCCGACATGCCGTGCGGACAGCCGAAGTTGAGCTCGATGCCGTCGGCACCGGTTTCCTCGACCAGCGGCAGGATCGCCTTCCAGGCATCCTCGACGCAGGGAACCATGATCGAGGCGATGAGGGCGCGGTCCGGCCAGTTCATCTTCACCTGCTTCATTTCGCGCAGGTTGGTATAGAGGTCGCGGTCGGTGATCAGCTCGATATTGTTGAGGCCGAGCAGGCGGCGGTCGGCGCCCCAGATCGCGCCGTAACGCGGACCGTTGACGTTGACGACCGGAGGGCCTTCCTCGCCAAGCGTCTTCCAGACGACGCCGCCCCAGCCCGCCTTGAAAGCGCGTTCGACATTGTAGGCCTTGTCGGTTGGCGGCGCGGAGGCGAGCCAGAAGGGGTTCGGGGATTTGATGCCGACGAAATTATTGCGGAGATCAGCCATATCGATTTCCCCTTCAAGCGACGGCGGCGTTCGGCTGCGCAGAGGCAGCGAGCGCGTGGTTGATGGATTCGGCCGCGTCACGGCCCTGTGCGACTGCGGAAACCGTCAGATCGTCGCCGCCGAGCACGCAGTCGCCGCCGGCCCAAACGCCGTCGAGCGAGGTGCGGCCTTCGCCGTCGATGGCGATGCGGCTGGCTTCCATGCGCAAGGCGCCGAGGCCGGAAGCTTCGAAAGTCTGGCCGATCGCCTTGAAGATCTGGTCGGCGGCGATGACGCCGATGTCGCCGGTGCCGGTGAGCTTGCCGTCACGCAGTTCGGTATATTCGACCTCGATGCCGGCGACCTTGCCGTCCTTGTCGAGAATGCGCTTCGGAGCCAGCCAATGGCGGATCATAACGCCCTTGGAAGCGGCGAGATCCTGCTCGTACTCGGAAGCATTCATGTGCTCCTTGCCGCGGCGATAACAGATCGTTACCTCCTCGGCGCCGAGCAGCTTTGCCTGTACGGCGGCGTCGATGGCGGTCATGCCGCCGCCGAGAACGACGACGCGGCGGCCGATGGCGATATCGGCCTTGTCGCCCGCCTGCCGTAGGTCGGCGATATAGGCGACTGCATCGGCAACGCCGTCGAGATCTTCGCCTTCGGCGCGCAGCGCGTTGACGCCGGCAAGGCCGAGGCCGAGGAAGACGGCGTCATATTGCTGGGAGAGGTCGGACAGGCTGAAGTCACGGCCGAGCGCCTGGCCGTTTTTCACCTCGATACCGCCGATCGACAGCACGTAATCGACTTCCTTCTGGGCGAAATCGTCGACGGCCTTATAGGTGGCGATGCCGTATTCGTTCAGGCCGCCGGCCTTTTCGCGGGCGTCGAAGATTACGACCTCATGGCCCTTCACCGCGAGGCGATGGGCGCAGGCGAGGCCAGCGGGACCAGCGCCGACGACTGCGATCTTCTTGCCGCTCGACGCGGCGCGAGCGTAGAACTGCTTGTTCTCCGCCATCGCTATATCGGTCGCGTAGCGCTGCAGGCGACCGATTTCGACCGGGCGCTCCTCGGCAGTGTTGCGCACGCAATCCTGCTCGCAGAGCTGTTCGGTGGGACAGACGCGGGCGCACATGCCGCCCAGAATGTTCTGGTCGAAGATCGTCTTCGCCGAGCCGATGGGATTGCCCGTCGAGATCTGGCGGATGAACAGCGGAATGTCGATGGAGGTGGGACAGGCCGTCATGCACGGCGCGTCGTAGCAGAAATAACAGCGGTCGGCAGCGACCAGCGCCTCGTGATCGTTCAGGCGCGGATGAAGATCGGAGAAGTTCGCATCATACTCGGCAGGCGTCAGCCGGCCTTTATGAATCCCTGTTTCCAGTCGTCCCATTGACGTTCCCTCTTATAGTAAACGGCCAGTGGAACAAACGGTAACTCAGGATAAAAAATTTATCAAACGGTAAAATTTTGGATTTCACTTTTGTCGAAATAGAAATTTTCGTCGATGCCGCGCATTGCTGAACCTGATCGGAGGGTTTCTACTAAGGGTATGTTTTGTATTTTGTATTCGTGAGTTTCCGATCGGCGAAAGATCAAAAAACTTAACTCTAATAGTCTAGAATTATGGGGCATTCTCAAAGCGTGCGACGGCTGTCGTTGACGCTGCTTCGAGATGGCGGCGGACGCATGAGAAGAAAATCAAAATTTTTTTGAAAAAGATGGGAACCAAGGCCCGGCGCCGTCGTTTAGAGAGTGCTTGGTGATGAGTGCATTAGTTGATGCAGGCCCCCAACATCGTTACCGGGCAACTACTCACGGTCCCCTCCCGATGAGTGAAAAGCAGCCAGTGCGCCGCCCTCGCACTGGCTGTTTTCGGTTGCGTTCTTCACACGCGCCGTTCAGCCACGGCGGAGGATTTCGTATTCGGTTTCCGGGATGGTCAGACGATAGCCGATGCTGTCGTCGCCGATGGAGAAATCGGCGCGACCGTTCATGGAGCTCGGCACCACGCGCTCAAGCACGGTGCGGCTGAAGCTGTTATCTTCGAATTCGTGGTCCGCGGGGAAATAGAAACGCTCCGACCAGGTGACCTCGATCGCTCTCTTGCCGTCGAGTTCGGATTCCTTGCAATTCAGCGTGATGCTGGTGGCCCCGGCCGAAATGGCGCCGTGCGAAGCGGAGTTGACGATCAGCTCGTGCAGGGCAAGGCCGAGATGCACGGCGGCATTCGGCGTCAGATGCGCGTTGATCCCGTAGATCGGCATGGGCACACCGGCATCGGGCCAGTAGGGGGCGAATTGCTTTTCGGCGAGTTCGAACAGATAGGCGCCGCGCCAGCTGGAATCGGTGATCAGGTCCTGGGAATTCGACAGCGATTGCAGGCGACCGCGGAACTTGATCAGGAAGTTTTCGATCGTCAGCGTATGGCGGGCCGTCTGCGTGGCAATACCCTGGATGATCGCCAGAAGGTTCTTGGAGCGATGCGAGAGCTCGCGCAGCAGCGATTTCAGCACCTTTTCGCGATGGCGGGTCTCGGTGACCTCGGAGATGACGGAGAGCAGGCCCTGCGGCTTGCGCGCGCCTATGCGCTCGATCTTCAGCTCGTAGACGCGCACGCCGTCGCCGGTTGGAAGCTCCACTTCCGCGCTGGCGGACTTGCCGCTTTCCAGCACGCCGCGCTTTAGCTGCAGCAGGTGCGCGCCATCCTTCTCGCCGAAGAGGTGCAGATCGGTGCCGCCGATGATCAGGGATGGTTTCAGGTGGTCGGGCAGGTTTTCGGCATAGCGAATCGCAAGGGTCGTATCCTGAAAGAGGATCGAAATGCCGGCGCTTCCGAGCGCCCGCTCCATCATAGCGGCCTTGCCTTCAAAACTCAAAGGCGCGCCGGACAATGGTTCAGTCGTATTCACCGGTTTGCCTTTCACTCGAATTTCGAGAGCCCCGCCGACAGGGCATTCTCGGCCGGAAGAACTCGGTCCGGTCCATACATTCACTCGCCATAACAGTCGGTAAAGCGTGCCTTAGCAGCCGGAACGTTCGGTTGCTATCTTTGTTCCGCGACAGGGTGTCGAATCGAGTCAGGCGGCCACCTTTGTGGTTTCGTTGAAGAAAAGCGCCTGGCTGATCAGGGCTTTCACCATGTCCGGATTGAACGGCTTGGTGACGAGGAAGGTCGGCTCGGGGCGTTCGCCGGTCAGCAGACGCTCCGGGAAAGCGGTGATGAAAATGACCGGGATGCTCGATGTCTTGAGGATGTCGTTGACGGCGTCGATGCCGGAGCTGCCGTCGGCAAGCTGAATGTCGGCAAGCACCATGCTGGGCTTGGTCGCATTGTGCAGGGCGACAGCTTCCGCATGGGTACGGGCGATGCCGGTCACGCGATGTCCGAGGCTTTCCACCATCTGCTCGATATCCATCGCGATCAGTGGCTCGTCCTCGATGATCATGATATCGGTGGCGACCTGGCGTGAAATCTCCTGCGACGCCTTGTCGAGCAGGCTCATGGCCTCGGTTTCCGACACCTCGAGAATATTGGCGATCTCGCCAAGGCGAAAGTTTTCGACGGAGGCCAGAAGGAAGGCCTGACGGGCGATCGGCGACACCTTTGCGAGGTTTATCGAAGCACGCTGCTCCCAGGCATAGGGCGACGTCGGTTCTGGGATCTGGATCGCCGAGGTACCGAAGAGCTTGGTGAAGAGCTTATAAAGGGCGAGTCGATCGTTGGATGTTTCCGGAAAGATGGAGAGATCGCTGATGATCGCTTCGAGGACCGCTGCGACATAAGCGTCTCCCGAAGTCTGTGTCCCGGTCAACGCGCGGGAGTAGCGGCGCAAGTACGGAAGATGCGGCGCAATGCGTGTGGAAAGTGTCATTAACGGCTCCCGCCTTTTAATCAATTCTTAATTGAAACACAGCCTCCGAGCTGCAATGACAAAGAAACGCCAGTTTGGTAAAAAAGTTCCTCTGCACCGGAACTTTTTTTAGGCAATGGCATTACCCTGCGAACGAACAGTAGGTTTCATCCTCCTCCGATTTCGGATCGAAGCGGACGTGAACGAGGCAGACTGGTCATCCGGACCAGGGCATACAGGCGCACCCGACCCATGAACGCGAGAAAATGCGGAAGCGAGCAGGCCAAATGACCACCCAAAATCAAGAGGAAGCGGACCGGAACCGCGCTGATCTGCGCGCTGCCGATATCCTCGATCCCAACAATCAGATCGGCAACCGGCTACGCTCCTTCTACGCCGCGGTGCAGGATGAGGCTATCCCCGATCGCTTTCTCGACCTGCTCGAGAAACTGGATCAGGTTGAACGCTTGGCTTCCGCAAAAGTCTCCGATTGAGGGGAAGCATCATGGAACAGCAACCGAGCTTCAAACGCGAACTTCTGGCTGCCCTACCGAGCCTCCGTGCCTTCGCCATTTCGCTCACCGGCCGTCATGACCGGGCCGATGATCTCGTGCAGGACACGATCATGAAAGCCTGGGCGAAGCAGGATCATTTCGAGATGGGCACGAACATGAAGGCCTGGCTCTTCACCATCCTGCGCAACGAGCTCTACAGCCAGATGCGCAAGAGCGGCCGCGAGGTGCAGGACAGTGACGGCCTCTTCACCGAATCGATGGCGACGCATCCGTCGCAATATGGCGCACTCGACCTGCAGGATTTCCGCAAGGCGCTCGATCAGCTGCCGCCCGATCAGCGCGAAGCCATCATCCTCGTCGGCGCTTCCGGTTTTTCCTATGAGGAAGCCGCCGAGATCTGCGGTTGCGCTGTCGGCACCATCAAGAGCCGCGTCAACCGTGCGCGCCAGCGGCTGCAGGAAGTGCTGCAGATTTCGGGAGAAGCGGATTTCGGCCCCGACGCCACGTCCGCGCCGCTGACCTCCAAGGCGTTTGCTTTCTGAGATCGCAATCAGCCCGCACGATCACTCATGATGGTGCGGGCTGATCATCTTATACGTTTGCGTGTCGTCGCGAGCCCTATCGATCGGCTGGGCCGCCGCTCAATCATCCCGTTTCTTCGTTCCAACCAGGTTGCCGAACACCAGCGCCGTCGCGATGGCGGCCGTCAGCAGCGGCTGGGTCTTTGCAAGTCCGAGCGCGGCAACTGCCATGGTCTCCAGGGAGGCGCGGCGTTCACGGGCACGGCGCTCCTCCTGCTTGTTGAGGATCGCCATGATAACCAGGACGATCAATCCGAGCAGTAGCGCGCCTGCGGCGAGCAGCAGCGCCGAGATGGCGGCACCATAGATAGTGGCAAGCCAGATGGCGGCGGCCACCAATGCGAAGCCATAGGCCGTGAGAAGAAGGATCGCGGCGATGGCGACGAAAATACCGTTGCGCTTGGTGCGCGCAACGGTACGGTTCAGTGTGCCTGACATCAACAGGCCGAGGATTGGAGCGAGCATCGCGGCTCCTTAGCGGCGGGACAGAAGCAGGGCGATTGCTAAGCCGAAGACGGCCGCGGCCCCGATGGTTGCGACTGGATGCTGCCGGACGGTCCTGCGCACTTCGCGCGAACCCTTGGCGTAACCGTGCTGGAGCTCGCGCAGCAGTTCTTCGCCGCGCGCCGTCAGATCTTCCAAGCCGGTTTCGGCGCGGGCACGCATCGTTTCGCCCTGCTTGGCGCTGCTCTCGCCAACGATCTTGGCAAAAGCGGCAATTTCGCTGCGCAGGTTCGCGATCTGCTCCTCGATGCTGGTTTCCATATCGTGCAGGCTGCTACCGTTACGCTTGGCTTTCGCCGAATGAAGTATGGATGTGGCCATGGTCTTTCTCCCTTGCGTCTTTGCTCTGGCGCCGGGAACGACGCGCTGGCTGTTGCGATGACCGAATACTGCCAGACATGTTGCGCCCTCAGGCGCGCAGAAAATCGATCCGGCTCACCCGTCAACAACGCGGCGATGCAACGAAAGGTTCCAGATGATACAACGAAGAGGAGACTAGTCGGCAAGCGCGCTGTGGGCGAGGACGAAGGGAGCGCCGTCGCTGGGAACGCGGTTGACCCTTAGCGCACAGCCGAAAACATCCAGCAGATGCCGGTCTGTCAGCACCTCGGCGACCGGGCCGGCGGCCTGAAGTCGCCCATTCTTGAGCAGCACCATCTGGTCGGCGAAAAGCGCGGTAAGGTTGAGATCGTGCATCACCGCGATGACGCCGCCGCCGCGCCGACAGAATTGCCGGGCAAGCGTCATGATTGTCAATTGGTGGCTGATGTCGAGGCTGGAGACAGGCTCGTCGAGGAGCAGCCAACAGGGCTTGCCGTCGATAATGGGCTCCGGGATCTGGCAGAGCACCCGCGCGAGCTGGACGCGTTGCTGCTCGCCGCCGGAAAGCTCCTGATAGAAGCGTCCCTCGAAGCCTGTGAGGTCGACGGAAGCGAGCGCGTCGGCGGCGATGCGGTCGGCCTGTTCGGGATGTCGGTTGTGGCCGGTCGTCAGTCCCATGCGGACGATTTCGCGGACGGTGAAGGGAAAGGAGATGGTGTTTGCTTGCGGCAGCACGCCTCGCGTTTCCGCCAGTTGCCATGGCTGGAGGCTACCGATCTCCGCTGCATTGAGGCGCACCGAGCCTTGATAGGCAAGCTCGCCGGAAATGGCCTTCATTGTCGTCGTCTTGCCGGAACCGTTCGGTCCGCAGATCGCCGTGAGGGCGCCGGGTTCGGCAATGAAGGAGACGTCATGCACGACTGTCTTGCCGGCAAGCCGGACGGAAAGGTTCGAGACGTCGATCATCGGGAACTCACAGGCTGAGGCGCGAGCGCTGGCGAAGCAGCATCCACAGGAAGAACGGCCCGCCGACACTGGCGGTGATGATGCCGATCGGCAGTTCGGCCGGCGAGACGATGGTGCGGGCAACGACATCGGCGATGATCAGCAGGGAGCCGCCGAGCAGCGCCGAGGCTGGCAGCAGGAAACGATGATCCGGGCCGATTGCCATGCGCAGGATATGCGGCACGATGATGCCGATGAAGCCGATGCCGCCGCTGACCGCGACGGACGCGCCGACCGCGGCAGCGACGCTGACGATGGCGATATTCTTCAGGCGCTGGACGGCGATGCCCATGTGGAAGGCAGCTGCTTCGCCGAGCGTCAGGGCGTTGAGACCACGCGCCATGAACGGCAATGGCAGCATGGCAAGGATGATGATCGGGCCGGCTGCGGCGATCTTGTCCCAGGTCGAACCGGCCAGCGAGCCCATGCTCCAGAAGGTGAGGTCGCGCAACTGCCGATCATCGGCCATGTAGATCAAGAGGCCGGTTGCAGCCAGCGTCAGCGAGCCGATGGCGATGCCGGCGAGAAGCATGGTGGCGATCGACGTCTGCCCATGCCGCGTCGCCACCTTGTAGAGGATGATCGTTGTGGCGAGGCCGCCGATGAAGGCAGCGATCGGCAGGGCGAAGATACCAAAAAGCTGGGCGACCGGCGCAAGCATGCCGGCGCCGAGGACGATCATTCCGACCGCGCCGAGGCTGGCGCCCGCCGAAATGCCGATCAGGCCGGGATCGGCCAGCGGATTGCGGAACAGGCCCTGCATGACCGCGCCGGAGACGGCGAGCCCGCCGCCGATCAGGAAGCCGAGAATGGCGCGGGGCAGGCGGATATCGAAGATGATGATGCGGTCGCGGCTGCTGAGCGCGCTGTCCGTTCCGCTGCCGACTATGCTGTGGATGACGTCGACGATCGAGGCATTCGAGGCGCCCATGGTGATCGAGAAGGCGAAAGCGAGGACGGAGGCGACGACGAGGCCAGCGAGGACGAGGACGGCGAGCAGGGTGCGGTCGCCCTCACGACGACGTGCCGTTGCGCGCGACATGTGCTTCAGCTCCGCCACAACCTCGCTGAGCGCCATGTCAGCCTCCGTAGATGGCCGCGTTCAGCTCGCGCACGGCACTGGCGGTGCGCGGCCCGAAGCCCAGGAGATGCAGGCCATCCATACGGACGATCGCCTTGTGACTGGCGGCGGGCGTCAGCGAAATCGCCGGCTGCTTCAGCAGGTCCTCGTCCTTCATCGACAGCGGGCCTTCGCGATCCATGATCAGGATGACGTCAGGCTTGGCCTCGATGATGGCTTCGTCCGTCAGCGGCTTGTATCCAGAGAAGCTGCCGACCGCGTTGATCGCGCCGGCGAGCTTGATGATGCCGCTGGCGGCGGTGTTGTCGCCGGAGGCGAGGATCTTGCCGTTCTGGTTGCTGAGGATGAAGAGCACGCGCTTACGCTCGGCTTCGGGACGTTTTTCGGAGTTGGCGATGGCGGCATCGAGATCGGCGGCGACCTTGCCTTCCAGTGCCTTTGCCTTGTCCGGCACGCCGAGCAGCGAGCCGACAACATCGATCTTCTTCAGGATGCCGTCGCGATCATAGGTCTGCGGCACGGTTTCGAAGGGCAGGCTGGCATTGCGCAGCACGGCGAGCGCCTCCGGCGGGCCGGAGCCCTCGACGGCGATGATGGCGGTCGGATTGACCGCAAGGATGCCTTCCGGCGACAGCGCGCGCATATAGCCGACATCGGGCAGCTTGGCCGCCGCCGCCGGATAATTGCTGGTGGAATCGCGGGCAATGAGCCGCTTTTCCTCGCCGAGCGCATAGATGATCTCGGTGACATCGCCGCCGACCGAGACGAGCCGCGATGTGTCGATCTTTGGCACCTCGGCCGCGTGGGCGCGCTGGACCAGGCTGTAATCGCCCTTGATCGGGCCGGCGGGCACCAGCGGCAGGATCATCACCACGGCGGTGAGCGCGATTTCCCACGGCTTGATGCGCTTGATATTGGTCAACATCGTCATGGCTCGATCCTCAGGCGGCGACGCTGGCGTCAGCCCGTGTCAGGTTCTCGATGATGGCGCGCCAGTCGCGGCGCTCGTCGAAACCTTCCTTCCGCTTGCCGAAGAACTGGATGATCATCTCGCCCTTGGCATTATAGGCCTCGAACGAGGTGACATGGCCGTCCTTGGTCGGCTTGCGCACGGCCCAGGCTTCCGCAATGTGGTCCTGGCGCAGATGCAGGTGGAAGGTCGGGTCCATGACATTGATCCATGGCCCCATGGTCGCGACGTTGATGATCGGGCCGGAATGGATCTGCACCGTGCCTTCATTGGTGACGAAGCACATGATCGGCAGGCCTTCGCGCACGCAGGCATGCATCATCTCGGCGACAGTACCTGTCTCGAGCTTCCAGGCGTAGTCGTCGCCGACGGCGCGGATCGCCGCCTGGCGGCCGATCTTCAGTTTCTTCAGCATGCCGAAGAATTCATGCGTGTCGGTCATGCGGCTCCAATGATCGCGCAGCTCGTCGCGGCTGATATCGCCGTCGATATCGCCATTATCGTAACCGGAGAGGTCTTCGATCAGCTCCTGCGACTGGTCATCGAGCCGAAGTGCCGCGACCGTCTCGTGATAGGCCTCGACATTGGAGGCGGGGCGCAGATGCACCTTATGCACGGCGTCGCCGGCCTTGTCGAAGAACTGCAGGCTGAGTTTCTGCTGATCGCCGTCCGTCTTGGTGACGGCGAAGCCATGCGCCCAGCGCTTTGGGAAGATGCGCAGGTCGATATTCTCGCCGAGCACGATGGCGGCCTGAACGCCGGACTTGATGTTCTCGTAGACGCCGATCTTCTCGTGCACGGCGCTCTCGTTGCGCGATAGCGCCATGACTTCGCCCAGCGATGCGATGTGTTCAAGGAAGCGGTTGGCGTCGGCATCGATGCGAATGGCGGAAATGCCGACTTCGGCGGCAACCAGCGCTGCTTCGGAAACGCTGAGGCGAGCCGCGATATCGCGTTCGCGCATGTTCGAATTCTCGGCGCGGAAGGCGCGGATTGCGGCGGGGGTGGGGCGGGTCGTCTCGGTCATCTGCTATGCCTATTTGTTGAGAATGAGTTTGCCTTGGCGCGTGATCTTCATCCGATAGATGACGCCCTCATGCCTGATCATGATTTCGGTCTGGCCCCGGAAAATATCCGTGCTCTCGACCATTCTAATTTGCTGTGCGGCCACTGGCGGCACCGGCTGTATTGGGGGCTTCTCAGCAATCATCCTGCTTGGTTTTGCCTGAAAATTCATAGGGGACCGAAGGGTTGTTCCGGTCAGATTTAACTTGACTCACATAGTCATGGTTTCATAAAGACGCAATAGAAGACTGTTGGAGTCAAGTTTAAAATTTTAGGTGGTGCACGCGTTGGCATCCAATGCTCGCTTTGCGTTCGCCAAGAGACATTTCGGGAGTGATTGTTGATGCTGACCAAGACGATTTTGGCCGTTGCCGCCGGTGGGCTGTTTGCCATGGCTTCCTGCGTCCCGGCCTTCGCCGAGGATGCGGTCGCGGCTCCGGCAACGGATGCGCAGAAGCTCAACGTCGAACTCAACGCGCTGGCGCCCTCCCAGAAGGGCTGCATGATGACCTTCGTCGCGGAAAACGACCTGGCGATGCCGATCAGCAAGATTTCCTTCGAACTCGCTTTCTTCAACGACAAGAACGCGGTTGACCGCGTCACCGTTCTCGATTTCCGCGACCTGCCGATCGGCAAGAAGCGCGTACGGCAATTCGATATGCCCGGTGTGAGGTGCGAAAGTGTCAGCCGCATCATCGTCAACGATACGCCGGTTTGCGATGGCCCGGTGGCGGGCGCCTGCAAGGCCGCCTTGACGACGCGCTCCCAGCTTTCCGTTCCCTTCGAAGGCTGAAGCCATGGCGCGCCGCTCGGTCCAGGTTTCCGTCGAACACCACCGCTCCGGCGACGGTTTGAATGACAACTATCCGAGTGTGCTTCCGGGCCACGAACTTGCCGGCCTCGACGGCCTGCCACGCCCACCGACCGCCGAGGCGGTATCGCACTACAGCCGTTTTACGCAGATCGGCTCCTATCCAGCTCACCCGACCGAGCCCGCGCCGGATGCCTCCGAGCCGCCGGTCATGGACATGTTGTCGGCGGAGAAGCCGAGCCACGTCCTTTCCGCAGGCAAGAAGGGCGTCACCTTCGCCTGTATCGGTTCTTGCCTCTTTCACCTCGCGGTCGTTGCCGCGGTATTGCTGTTTGCAGTCGTGCCGCCAGAAGACGAGGCCAAGGAAGAGGCAGGCGATACGCTCAGTGTCATCATGCTCGGCAATGGCGATGTGGACGCGACAGCCGCAGGAGAGGAAAGTAAGCGGCTGCCAGAGCCAGAGCAGGTAACGGCGGAAGCCGTACAGCCGAAGACTGTGCAGCCGACGACCGCTGAGCCTGCCGAAGCGGAGGCCGCTCAGCCTGTCGAGACGGTTGATCCTGTTCAACCAACGCCCGAGACAGCGCAGCAGGTATCGCCAGAAACGGTCGTCACACCGGAGCCCGAAATATTGGCATCGCAGATGCCGGCCGAAACGACGGTGGTTCAGCCGGCAAATGCGGAGCCGGTCGAAATACAGCCGACTGAAACAACTCAAGCCGCCGAGCCTCCCGCTGAAGTGGTGACCCCGGTCGACAAGCCGGTTCAACGACCCAAGTCGGTCGATAAGCCGAAAGATATCAAGAAGCAGCCACAGAAGGTCGCGAAGGTGAGAGCCGGTTCTAACGGCGACAGTCAAGAGGATTCGAAGAGGGGCTCTTCTGAAGGTACTGAGACGGCGCAGTCTGATAAGAACTCACAGTCTGACGCTCGTCGAACAGGCTCGGGCAATGCCGCGATCGCGAACTACAGAGGCAAAGTAGAGGCTCGCCTTAAACGTTATATGGCTAGGCTGTCCTCGAAACACCAACAGCAGGGTTTGACGCTTGTAGTGAGCTTGGTCATTGGCTCGGGCGGCGAACTTCGTTCTCTTTCTTTGGTGCGCAGCTCTGGCGATCCTGAATTGGATCAGGCTGCAATGGAGCAAATCCGTCGCGCTGCACCATTTCCCGCACTGCCTCCAGAGTGGGGCAAGCCGACTTGGCCGGCCACGCAAGCGATCCGGGTTGAAGGACGATAGCCCGCGATTGAAGCTGCGACAAAATATGACAAAAATCATCAACTTTATACTTTACTCTAAAACTCATGTTTAATATGGTCCCTTTGCGCTCGACGGAATCGGGTGCGCAAGAGCAACCAATGAACGGGTGATGTATGGCGCGTAAGGGGAAGAGGGATTTGGGCCGGGATAGTCGCGAGGCGCAAAAGCCGGAGCAGACATCCGGGAAATCCAGCCTCGATGGGCGCAGTTTCCTCTATGTCGGCGGTCGCGATTGCCAGGTGGCGCATCTTCGCCAGATCGCCAGCAATTTCGGCGCCGAGTTGATCCATCATGATGGCGGCTTGCGCGAGGCGGTGTCGCGTATCGATACAGTGTTGCCCTCCGTCGACTGCGTCTTCTGCCCGATCGACTGTATCAGCCATGATGCCTGCCTGCGGGTGAAGACCGGCTGCAAGAAGTTCGGCAAGGCGTTCATCCCCTTGCGTAACGGCAGCAAGTCGAGCCTCGAGCGGGCGCTGACGACGATGAACGAACGAGACGCTGCCCGATGAATGACAAAGGCCCTGACGGGTTCATGATGATCGGCCTGCACAAGCTGGCCGCGCAGAATGGTGATGGCCTCGTGCCAGAACTCTATGAATTGCTGATGCGCCGCGCGGAGGAGCAGCGGCAGGCTCCCAACGTGACGGCATTTCCATCCTGGCAGGTGCGTCTGCCGGGAGAGCAATCGGACAAAGCGCCGGATATTACGGCACGCGATGGCACAAATGTCATTGCCTTTACACCTCGACCGGGCAAAACTGTCGACCGTCGCAAGAAGGTCTGATTGCCCGGGAGATTTAACCCATGTACATCGCCATGAACCGCTTCAAGGTCGTCATCGGTTCAGAGATTGCTTTCGAAACTATTTGGAAAGATCGTGATTCCCGGCTGGGAGAAGTTCCTGGTTTCGTGGAGTTCCGCCTGCTGCGCGGTTCCACCAATGTCGAGGAGGGCTATACGCTGTTTTCCTCGCACACGATCTGGCGCAGCGAAGAGGATTTCCTCAACTGGACGAAATCCGAGAATTTCCGCGCGGCGCACCGCAATGCCGGGGACAACAAGGCATTGTACTGGGGACCGCCGCGGTTCGAGGGATTTAACGTGGTTGCCGGAGTTTGAGATAGGCTGATGTGCCTCAAGCTCCAGCCGCGCTTTTCCTGAAGAACGCTCCCAGCGCCACAACAACCCATCCCGCCATCATGCCCATTCCTCCGGTCGGAGCGGCCAGGGGAAAGAGTGAGCTGCCGAGGAAATGGCGACTGACGAGATCGCCCGCGAAGATCAGCGTTCCCAATCCGAGCAGGAAGGCTGCCAATGGTGCGGTGCGGATGCGGTCATAGCCGGCATGGAGCGCCAGCAGGGCAGGCGCATGCGCCAGGCACATGGTCGAGGCGGAGCCGAGGAAATGCGTATCGCCGCCATGAGATGCGGCAGCGGCAAGCGCGACGCCGGCGCCGCCGAGGATGCCGGCAACAAACAGGGTAAGCGGACGGATTATCGTGCTGAAGCTCATGTCTTCTCTCATTCCCGGTTCTGCATATGGAAGGCGAGGCGCTCGATGGGCTCCCATATGATCGCCCGCAGCTTTTCGTTCTCGATGGTTTCATCCATGGCGCGGCTGAAGCAGAGTAGCCACTCGTCGCGCTCGGCGGGGCCGATAGCAGCAACGAAATGACGGCTGCGCAGGCGCGGATGGCCGCGCTTCTCGATATAGAGCTGCGGTCCGCCGAGATAGCCGGTCAGATATTCGTAGAATTTTTCGCGGGAACCTTCGAGGCTTGGCGGATGCACGGCGCGGCAGTTGGCGGCTTCCGGCAGCGTGTCCATCAGATCGTAGAAGCGCGTCGTCAGCGCCTGCACGGTCTGGTCACCGCCGATCGCCTGATAGAGTGTGATGATCTCTTCGCTCAAATGCCGGTCCCCGTTCGCCACGCTCTACATGGCAACTCGCAAGGCGGATCGCAATCGCGGATTTCACGTATGCGGCGTTTCTGCGCTATTCCACCTTCAGGTGAAAGCTGTCGCTCTCGCCGGGAACGAGCTGGAGCGGCCAGATCATCTGGCGCTTCGTCTTGGGGTAGATATGGCTGTAGGCCGGCATGCTGGAGAGCAGGATCTCGGCCAGTTCGACACCGAGATCGTGCACTGATGTGCGAAAGCAGGTCAGCGGCGGTTGCAGGAATTTGGCGCGCGGCGCTTCGCGAAAGCCCACAACAGCAATATCGCGGCCCGGAATAATGCCGGCTTCCATCAGGCGTCGATAGAGGCCGATGGCCATCAATTCGTAGATCAGGATCACAGCCGTCGGCCTCTCTTCGAGGCGAAGCAGTTCGTCGGCGACCTGATAGCCACCCTGTTCGCTCGACTTGGCGCGGATGACCAGTGCCGGCTCGAAGTCGATGCCATGCCGTTCCAGCGCGCGGCGATAGCCTTCGACGAAGATGAAGCCGAGGTTGATGTCGCTGGAGGGTGCGCTTATCGCAATACGGCGATGCCCTAGCGCCACGAGCCGATCGACAGCGCAATTGACGACGCCGTCGAAATCGAGGTCGGCCCAGGGGTGTTGCCCGATCGAGAGACTGCGGCCGAGTGCCGCGAAAGGGATTTTGGCTTTGGCGAGCAGGTCAAAACGCTTGTCGATGCGCTGTGTCTCCGAAATGATCAGGGCATCGACGATGCGTCTTGCCACCATGCGTTTCAGGTACTCGTAGGGATCTTCATCGTTCGGGCATGGGAGCATGATCAAATCGAGATTGTGGCGCGCGAATACGCTCTGCAGCCCACCTGTCACGGTCAGGAAGAAATTGTCGCTGTTTTCAACCGTTTCCTTGCTGGATTGGATCATCAGGCCGATGACGTTCGTCGTGCCTTGCCGCAGGCTGCGCCCGGATTGGTTGGCCACATAGCCCAGTTGTTCGGCAGCGGCGAGCACACGCTTGCGCGTCTCTTCGTTGACATCAGGCTTGCCGTTCAACGCGCGTGATACTGTGCCGATCGAGATATCGAGGTGTTCGGCGAGCTGACGAATTCCCTTCATCGGCGGGTGTTTTCCTCCATGCGCCATTTTCCATAGTCCTCCTCTATTGACACAGGAAAATCTTTTCGCATAGGATCGTAAACGTTTACGGAATGCGTGTCACGAGGAGTTTGACACCATTCGCTGGAGGGAATCGTGAAACTTAACGCCATTTTGTGCGGGTGCGGAGCTATGTCCAAAGGCTGGCTCAAGGCCATTGCCTCGACGCCGTCGCTTGCCGAAACCATCAAGGTCGTGGGCCTGGTCGATCTCAATCGGGCGACTGCCGAAGGCCTTGCGAAAGAGTTCGGTCTCGAAGAGGCCGTCATCGGTTCGGACCTTGCCGAAGTCATCGCGGCGACGAAGGCCGACCTGGTGTTCGACGTCGTCATTCCCGCCGCCCGTTTCGGTGTCGTCTCGACGGCGCTGAAAGCCGGCTGCCATGTCCTCAGCGAAAAGCCGATGGCGACATCGCTTGAGGAGGGGGCTGCCCTCATCGACCTCGCCGGCAAGGCCGGCAAGGTGCATGCGATCATCCAGAACCGCCGCTTCATCTCCGGCGTGCGCCGTCTGCGCCGTTTCGTTGAGGAGGGCGCGATCGGCGAGCTCACCGGCATTCATTGCGATTTCTTCCTCGGCCCGCATTTCGGCGGCTTCCGGGAAGACATGGACAATGTGCTCCTGCTCGACATGGCGATCCATACCTTTGACGCCGCCCGTTTCGTGGCTGGCAAGGTGCCTCTTTCGGTCTATTGCGTCGAGAAGAATCCCGCTGGCTCCTGGTACAGGCATGGCGCATCCGCGCATGCCCTGTTCGAATTTTCCGACGATGTCATCTTCAGCTATCGCGGCTCCTGGTGCGCCGAGGGCAAGCGCACGAGTTGGGAGAGCCAATGGCGGCTCACCGGCAGCAAGGGCATGCTGACCTGGGACGGCGAAGAGCATTTTGAAGCCTCTGTCGCCGGCCATGAGCCTGGCCTGCTGCATGGCTTTACCCCGATCGAGGTTCCCGGCCCCAGGCATGATGACGAGACGCATGGGCATGCGAGCGTCATCGCCTCCTTCATCGATGCCGTGAAGACGGGCAAGCGGCCGGAAACCGAAAGCAGCGACAACATCCACAGCCTCGCCATGGTCCTCGGTGCGATCGAAAGCGCCAAGTCGGGCCGGCGGATCGACATTTAAGAGTAAGGATAGTGAGATCATGACAAATCCGGCAAAAGCCATCCGCATCGGCACGATGATCAAGTCGACCAGCGAGGATGCCGCCAAGGGCATCGCCAAGATCGCCGATCACGGCTTCGAAAGCTTCGAGCCCTTCTTCTGGCAGACGACCAACGGCCAGAACCTTGCCGAACTCGGCAAGCGCTGCCTCGACGCCATCGGCAGCCGCGACATCACCATTTCCACGCTCGGCATGTTCGGCAATCCGCTGGAAACCTCCGACCTCGACCAGCAGACGCTACAGGGCTGGAAGGATTGCATCGACAATGCCCATCATTTCGGTGCCACCTGCGTTGCCGGCTTCACCGGCCGCATCCGCAACAAGCCGTTGACCGACAGCCTGCCGCGCTACAAGCAGGTGTGGAGCGAGCTTGCCAAGCGTGCCGCCGACAAGGGCATCAAGATTGCCTTTGAAAACTGCGCCATGGACGGCAACTGGGCGACCGGCGACTGGAATATCGCACATAATCCGGATGCCTGGGAGCTGATGTTCAACGAGACGCCGGACGACAATATCGGGCTTGAATGGGAGCCGTGCCATCAGATGGTCTATCTGATCGAGCCGCTGCCGCAGATCCGCAAATGGGCAAAAAAGATCTTCCACGTTCACGGCAAGGACGCGACGATCCGTTGGGACGTCATCAAGGAGCACGGCATTTTCGGCAAGGAGAAGTTCGTCTTCATGCGTACGCCGGGCTTCGGTGACAGCAACTGGACGGACATCATCTCCGAATTGCGCCTGGCCGGCTGGTCGGGATCGATCGATATCGAAGGCTGGCATGACCCGGTCTATCGCGATGAGTTGGAAATGACTGGCCAGATCCATGGCCTGAACTATCTGAAGCAGAGCCGGGGCGGCGAATTCGTCGAATAGCGCGCGACCGCACCTTGAATCTGAATCGATTTAAGGTGCGAGTTGTGCGTTAATTCGGCGAACTGGAGCGACGTCCCTGTGCGGCGCTCCAGTGCCGGGACATCGGAATGGAGGAGCATTGCGATGTCCAAGGGGTTCGTCTCATCGTCGATGAACGGACGAGGGGCAAAGCAAAGAAGAACGTGTCGACGCGCATCGCGAGCCATGCCGTCGGCCTGATACCGTCACGGTTCGCATGGTGGAGGAAAATATAATGAAAATGCTTTCGAAGCTGGCGATCACCGCCGGCATGTCGCTCTTGTTGGCTGCCGGCGTCGCGCAAGCGCAGAGCAAGACGTTTAACGTCTGGTGGTTCGAACTGCCGGATACGTCGCAGGCCAAGGCATGGAGCAAGGCGCTCGAAGAGCTAAAAGCCAAGCATCCCGATGTCACGATCAATTTCGAACAGAAGACCTTCGAGCAATTGCAGAAGGCAGGCAGCCTCATCCTCAATTCGGACCAGGCGCCGGACCTCCTGGAGTATAACAAGGGCAATGCCACGGCAGGCCTCGTTGCTTCGCAGGGTCTGCTGACACCGCTCGACGATCAATTCAAGTCGCGAGGCTGGGATAAGATCCTCAACGAAACCAATAGCCAGCTCAGCAAATACGATACGAACGGCATCTATGGCTCCGGTCCGATCATCGGAATTCCCGTCTATGCCGAATTCGTTTCGGTTTTCTATAATATCGATATGTTTCAGGCCAATGGCGTGAAAGTGCCGACCACGCTGGACGAGTTCGAAGCCACGCTCGACGCCTTCAAGCAGAAGGGCATTACGCCGCTTGCCTACGGCACTGTGGATTCCAACGCACAGCATCTGCTCTATGAGCTGGCCCTGACGCAGGCCGACGACACCTGGGTGAAGAACTATCAGGGTCTCAAGGCGCCGCTAGACACGAAGCCCTTCCTGTTTGCGGCACAGAAGATCGTCGATTGGGTTGGCAAGGGTTACATCTCCAAGGATTCGACGGGCCTGAAGGGCACGGGCGGTGCCGACAACCTCTTCTCGTCGGGCAAGTCGCCAATGTTCGTCAGCGGCACCTGGAACAATGGCAACTTCGCCAGCTCGATCAAGAACTTCAAGTGGAGCCAGTTCGTCTTCCCGACCCCGAAGTACAGCACGGGTTCGACCGGCAACCTGTTCATGGTGCCCAAGAGCGCCAAGAACAAGGATCTCGCCTACGAGTTCATCGATCTCGTCTTGAGCAAGGAGAACCAGAACCTGCAAGCCAATCTCGGTGGTGTTGCCATCGCTGCCGATCCCGCTACCGTCACCGACGAAGTCGGCAAGCGCAATGTCGAGCTCTTCAACGAGATTTCCGGCAAGGGTGGCCTCGGCTTCTATCCGGACTGGCCCGTCCCCGGCTATTACGAGCTGCTGATCCAGGCGACCACCGGCCTGGTGAACGGCTCGACGACGCCGGAGCAATTCGCCGATCGCCTGAAGAAGGCTTACGACGACGCTCAGGCAGCACAATAACCCCTGTATTGGAGCAATTCGCAGCGGCGGGACGGCTTGAAGCCGTCTCGCTGTCTCGGACTGGAGGAATGCGATGGAGAAGGCTAAAGGCTCCGGCAGGGCGGGGTATTACCTCTATATTCTCCCCGGCATGCTGGGGTTCGCTCTGATCGTGCTTGTCCCCCTGATCGCCAATTTCGCGATCAGCTTCACGACCTGGAAAGGGATCGGAACACCGAGATATATCGGGTTTCAGAACTACGAGAGATTGCTCGTGGACGCCGCGTTCTGGGGATCGATCCAGCACACGCTCCTGTTCATCATTTCGATGACGATCGTGCCGATCATTCTGGGCCTGGTGCTTGCGGCGGTGCTGTTCGATTATATCAGTGCGCAGTTCGGCGAGACCTTGTCGAGCTTTTTTCGCGCGGGCTTCTACCTGCCGCAGATCCTGCCGCTGACAGCGGCTGGCGTGCTGTGGGGATGGATCCTCAATCCGATCGGGATCGTCAACGCGGTCCTGAAAGCGATCGGTCTTGATTTCATGGCGCAGAACTGGCTGGGAGATGCGACCTATGCGCTCTGGGCGGTCTCGGCCGTCATCGTCTGGATCCAGGTGGGCTATTGTCTGGTGGTCTTCATGTCGGGGTTGGCGCGGGTCGATCCTTCGCTCTACGAAGCTGCGGAGCTTGATAATGCGAGCTGGTTCGGCCGTTTTCGCTACATCACCATCCCCATGCTGATGCCGGAGATTTTCGTGGTTGCCCTCACCACGCTGATCGCCGCCCTGAAGGTGTTCGCGCCGATCTACGTCCTGACATCAGGCGGGCCTGACAATGCGACGACGGTGCCGTCTTACCTCTCTTACTACCACTTTTTCACGACCAACCGCGTCGGCTATGCGGCGTCGATCGCGACACTGCAAACGGTCGTGACGATCATGCTCGGTATCTTCTTCCTGCGCATGCAATCCAAACAGACAGAGGGAGGGCGCTGAGATGACTGCTACAGTTTCACTTTCGACCCCGATCGCATCGGATGCGCCGGCGGATCATCGCCAGAAGAAGGGTTTTACTCGCTGGATCGTCCTGGCCATCCTGTTCGTCTTTCTTGGCGGCACGCTGTTCCCGTTCTTCCTGGCGGCCTTCAACGCCATCAAGACCCCGGCCGACTATGCCGCCAATGGTCCGCTTGCCTTTCCGCATAGCTTCGACCTGACGGCGCTCAAGAACTTCTGGGCCAATGTCGACTTCACCCGCAAGCTCTTCAACAGCATCCTGATCAGCGGCTGCACCGCCATTCTCGCGGTGGTTCTCAGCCTGCTCAACGCCTATGCCATCGGCATCGGCCGTGTGCGGGGTGGGAGGGCTCTGTTGGTGATTTTGCTGATTTCCATCATGGCGCCTCAGGAGGCCCTAGTTTACCCGCTTTACTACATGGCCAAGCAGGTGGGCCTGTTCGATTCCATGTTGTCGGTGATCCTGATCATCGGTGTGCTGCACACCGCCTTCGGCACATATCTGCTGTCCTCGGTGCTGACCACCTTTCCGCGTGAAATCATCGAGGCAGCGCAGATCGACAATGCGAGCCGCTGGCAGATCCTTTGGCTGGTGATCGTACCGGTGCTGCGCCCGACACTTGCCGTGCTTGCGACTTTCTTCTTCATCTGGACCTGGAACGAGTTCCTGATCCCGCTGGTGTTCCTGGTTTCCAACAATAATCAGACGGTCTCGGTCGCCATGGGTGTCCTGTCCGGCTCCAATACGCAGGATCCGACGGCGGTTGCCGCGGCCTCGCTGCTCGGCGTCACGCCGACGGTGATTTTCTTCCTGATTTTCCAACGCACCCTGACGCGGGGCGTGGCTGCTGGTGCTGTCAAATAGACGAATGCCGCAACGCATGCGGCCTCGTGTGAATGATCCATTCACACGAGGCCGAGATACGAAGACAAGAAACGGCAGGTCTGGCGAAGTTCAATTCTTCCGGAGGAGGAAAAATGGCAGGAATCAACATCAAGTCCGTCACCAAGCATTTCGGCGCGGTGCAGGTTCTCAACGACATAGATCTCACGATCGAGCCCGGCGAATTCGTCGTGTTCCTGGGCGGCTCCGGCTGCGGGAAATCGACCTTGCTGCGGATGATCGCCGGGCTTGAGGCGATCACCAGCGGTGAGGTCTGGATCGGCGGGCGGCGTGTCGACCAGCTTCCGCCCGGCGAACGCGGGGTGTCGATGGTGTTTCAGTCCTACGCGCTCTATCCGCACATGACGGTGCGCGACAACATGTCGTTCGGCCTCCGGAACATCGGCACGCCGAAGGCGGAGATTGCGAAGCGCATCGACATCGCAGCCACCATATTGGAGATGCCGCATCTGCTTGACCGCAAACCGTCGGAGCTTTCGGGCGGCCAGCGCCAGCGCGTTGCCATTGGCCGCGCCATCGTGCGTGAACCCGACGTGTTCCTGTTCGATGAGCCACTGTCCAACCTCGATGCCGGTCTGCGCAATCGTACGCGCGTGGAGCTTGCGCAATTGCATGAGCGGCTGGGCGCAACGATGGTCTTCGTCACCCACGACCAGATCGAGGCGATGACGCTTGCCGACCGGATCGTGCTTCTGAACAACAAGAAGATCGAGCAGGTGGCGACGCCAGTGGAGATCTATACGCGGCCAGCGACGCGCTATGTCGCCCAGTTCATCGGCTCGCCCGGAATGAACTTCGTTAACGTGGCCGGTGTCAGCGATGCCGGGGGCTTTGCGACGGCGACTTTGCCCGATGGCTCGACCATCAAGACGGCGGTTCCACTGAACGGCATGGCGCGGTCGGAGCTGACGCTCGGCATCCGGCCGGAATATCTGGTGGCGACGACGGCGGACAAGGGCGACATCGCCGGAACGGTCGAGACGGTGGAGCGGTTGGGCGACCGGTCGCTCGTGCATGTCCGTCTGAAGGACGGCTCGAAGATCATTGGTACCGACCCGGGCATGACGACCATCACCAGCGGCGCGCCGATCGCCTTTGCCGTCGACGGGGCGAAACTGACCATTTTCGATCAGAAAGATGTAGCCCATCACGCCGCACATTGACGAAACCGTCCAATTGGTATGTTATGCCGATATGTCTACAGCGCACCACAGAAAGAAGCAGCCTTTGCTCGTCCGCCAGCAGTTGCTGGAGGTGGCGGCGCGGCTGGCGTCGGAGAAGGGCATGACGGCGGTGACGCTGGATGCCGTATCGGGCGCCTCCGGTGTCAGCAAGGGCGGATTGCTGCATCATTTCCCCAACAAGAATACGCTCCTGGAGGCCTTGTTCGACAGTTTGATCGAGCGACTGGACCGGGCGATCGAGGAGGAGATGCGGGCCGATCCGCTGCCGCATGGGCGCTTCACCCGCGGTTATCTGCGTGCTTGCCTGGCGTTGCGCGACAGGCCCGAGGAAACGCAGGATTGGGCGCAGGTGACGATGGTGCTGCTCAGCGAACCGCAATTGCGGCAGCGCTGGCGCGACTGGGTGCGCGAACGCAGCGAGGAATATGTAGGCACGGACTCCTCCGTGGATGCGGCGATCGTGCGGCTGGCGACCGATGGGCTCTGGCTCGCCGACCTGCTCGGCAGCCACGAGATGGATGAGAGCGCCCGCGAAACACTGGTCGAGCGGCTGATCGCGTTGACGCAGCTTTAAGAGATATCGAGAGAGCTTGATGACGAACGCATTTGTCTACGGGACGCTGCTGGTGGCGATCGCGCTTGAGGTGCTTGGCACGACGGCCTTGCAGCTGTCGCAGCAGTTCACCCGTCTCGGTCCCTCCATCGTCGTGGTGTTGTGCTATGCCGCGTCCTTCTATTGCCTGTCGGTGACTTTGCGGGTGATCCCGGTCGGCATTGCCTATGCCATCTGGAGCGCGCTCGGCATCGTGCTGATCTCCGCCGTCGGGCTGGTGTTTTTCCGCCAGAAACTCGATCTGGCGGCGGTCATCGGGCTTGGTCTGATCATCGCCGGCGTGCTCGTCGTCAACCTGTTTTCAAAATCCGTGTCGCACTGAAAAGACAGGTGTTTCGCATGGTAATTTTTGCCTTTGTCAAATCGCTTCGGACGCATTATCTCTTGCGCTGGAAGGGCTGATGGAGGTCTAAAAGTGGCGCTTTCCCAAAGCGCTTTGGATCGCATAACCTGTTCAATCTCAATGGTATTAGAGGAGTGCCGTAATGACTATTCGTGCCGTCGTCTGGGGCGAGAACATTCATGAGCAGACAAACAAGGTCGTCGCCGACATCTATCCGGAAGGCATGCATACGACGATCGCCAAGGGGCTGAATACCGATGCCGGCATTGAAGCAACCACTGCAACGTTGCAGGAGCCGGAACACGGTCTGAGCGAAGCTCGGCTGAAGGACACTGATGTGCTGCTTTGGTGGGGTCACAAAGACCACGGCGCGGTGAATGATGAGATCGTCGAGCGTGTCGCCAAGCGCGTCTGGGAAGGCATGGGGCTCATTGTGCTGCATTCCGGCCATTTCTCGAAGGTCTTCAAGCGGCTGATGGGTACGCCCTGCGCACTGAAATGGCGCGAAGCGGGTGAACGTGAGCGTCTTTGGGTGATCAACCCGCGCCATCCGATTGCCGCCGGCCTCGGCGAATATTTCGAGCTGGAAAACGAGGAGATGTATGGCGAGCAGTTCTCCGTTCCCGAGCCGCTGGAAACGGTGTTTATTTCCTGGTTCCAGGGCGGTGAAGTCTTCCGCTCCGGCATGACGTGGCGCCGTGGCGCCGGCAACATCTTCTATTTCCGTCCCGGTCATGAGACCTATCCGACCTACCACAACGACACCGTGCAGAAGGTGCTGATCAACTCCGTCAAATGGGCTCACAATCCGCTTGGTACGCAGGCGAGCATCCATGACGCGCCGAATGTGCCGGTCGAGAAGGCGTTGGAGCCGATTGTCGAACGTGGTCCGAAACTGCACCAGGCCGGCGAAGCCGGTTATCGCTGAGGTATAAAATGCGTCTCATAATTGTTGGTACGGGCGGCATGGCGAAAAACCAGGCCGAACACTTCGTCCGTATTCCAGGCGTCGAGATCGTCGGCGCCGTCGACACCGATGCGACGAGGCTCGCTGCTTTCGCCGATACGTTCGATATCAAGAACCGTTTCTCGTCGCTGGACGAGGCGCTTGCCTGGGGCGAGTTCGACGCGGCAACCAATGTCACGCCGGATAGGGCGCACCATCCGACGACCCTGCCGCTGCTTGCGGCCGGCAAGCATGTTCTCTGCGAGAAGCCGCTGGCGGAGAATTACGACAAGGCGCTGGAGATGACGGAGACGGCCGAACGGGCCGGCGTCATCAACATGGTCAACCTGACCTATCGCAATGTCGCGCAGCTGCAGAAGGCGCGCGAGATGGTGATTTCGGGCGAGATCGGCACGGTCAAGCATGTCGAGGCCTCCTACCTGCAGAGCTGGCTCGTCTCCAGGGCCTGGGGCGATTGGCGCAGCGAGTCCAAATGGCTGTGGCGGCTCTCCACTGGCCACGGCTCGAACGGTGTGCTCGGCGATATCGGCATTCATATTCTCGATTTCGCCGCCTATGGCGCCGCGACCGATATTGACCATGTCTTTGCCCGGCTGAAGACCTTCAACAAGGCGCCGGAAGAGCGCATCGGCGAATATACGCTCGATGCCAATGACAGCTTCTCCATGTCGGTCGATTTCGCCAATGGCGCACTCGGCGTCGTGCATGCGAGCCGCTGGGCGACGGGGCATCTGAATGAGCTGAAGCTGCGCATTTATGGCGAGCGCGGGGGCCTCGAGGTCAACCATAGCCCCAACGGTTCGGAGCTTCGTGCTTGCCTTGGCGACGACACGGAAACGGCGACATGGAAGGTCATCGAGGTGCCGCCGGTGGCGACCAACTACCAGCGTTTCGCCGAGGCAGTTATGACTGGCAGCAACCAGGATCCGAGCTTCCGTCACGCGGCCAATTTGCAGCGCGTGCTCGATCTCGCCATGGTCACGGAAACGGAGCGGCGCGAACTCAAAGTTTGACGCTGTCTCTGCTTCATCTCCGACGTTTAAGCGGCCGCCTTCGGGTGGCCGTTTCCTTTTGGGGGTGTTGTCGCAATTGCTTGACGGGATACGGATGCAGGTGCAGCATTCCCTCAAGATGCTCTGAATGCGAGATCATGGGAGGAGGGCTCATGTCCACCGAGGAAAAGGTTGCGAGCCATTATACGCACGGCTCACTGGAAGAAACGATTCTTGCGGGGCTTACCGCCGGCGGCAAGGATATCGACCATCTCAGCATCGACGATCTCGCCGGTATCGACGAGTTCCATCTCGGGCGGCGCGAGGCCACGCGGGAGTTTGCCCGGGATCTCGATCTGAGCGACGGCATGCGGCTCGTCGATATCGGATCGGGACTTGGCGGGCCGGCGCGCTATATCGCCAGCACCTATGGCTGCATCGTCACCGGCGTCGATCTCACCGACGAATTCGTCAAGGTTGCCGATATCCTGACCGAGCGTTGCGGCATGGCCGCGCAAGTGTCGTTCCGGCAGGCGAGCGCGCTGTCGCTTCCTTTCGCCAACCAAAGCTTCGACCGCGCAACGCTTATCCATGTCGGCATGAACATCGAGGACAAGGCAAGGCTGTTTGCCGAAGCGCGCCGCGTGCTGAAGCCTGGCGGCAGGTTCGGTGTCTACGAAGTCATGCAGATGCGCGACGGTGCGCTGCCCTATCCAATGCCCTGGGCGATGACGCCGGAGACGAGCTTCGTTTGTACTCCCGAGACCTATCGTCGGCTGCTCAAGGAGGCCAGCTTCACGGTAGAGTTCGAGCAGGACCGCAGCGCGCTGGCGATCCGGATGGCGCAGGAGATGCGTGCCAGCGCCGCCGGCGGCGGCCAGACGTTGAGCCTCGGCGCACTGATGGGGCCGAAGGCGGCGGAACGCGTGGGCAATGTCGGCATGTCGGTCGGCAGCGGCCTGATTGCGCCGATCGAAATGATCGCTAAAGCCGATTGATGGAAACCGAGCCGGCGGTGTCCGGATTGACAGGGACGCTCTCCTGTCTGTATGGAGAATCCAACGGTAATGGATTTCTGCCGGGCCATGGTGGCCGAACCGCTGCTCTGAATTTCCGGAGAAGCTGATGACTCCTACTCAATATGCCCGGTGGGGCGAAGGAGTAGAGTCATGTCCGCAATCCTCCAACTTTGTTTTATGATCCTTGTCCCCGTCAGGACCGCCGCCGGTCTTCCGGGAGGGGCGAACTGATGTCGGCATCCGATTTCTTTCATCATCGTTTCCAGCAATTGCGCAGCATATTCAAATGGATCTTCCTGGTAGTGCCGATGGCAGCCGTGGTCGGCTCGCTCTGCGCACTGTTTCTTTGGAGCCTCGACCGGGCCACGCGGGCGCGGTTCGACTATCCCTGGCTGATCTTCCTGATGCCGGTTGCAGGCTTCCTGATGGTGCTGGCCTACCAGCGCTTCGGTCGGGGCGCTGAGGGCGGCAACAATCTGATCGTCGAGCAGATCCATGAACCTGGCGGCGGCGTGCCGCTGCGCATGGCGCCGTTCATCCTGGTCTCAACCGTTCTGACGCATCTGGTCGGCGGCTCGGCGGGGCGTGAGGGCACGGCGGTGCAGCTCGGCGGCAGCATCGCCAGCGCCTTTGCCAAGCTTTTCAGGCTGAGCCAAGCTGAAGTCCGTATCCTGCTGATGGCCGGCATCGCCGCCGGTTTCGGTGCTGTTTTCGGCACGCCGATTGCCGGTGCAGTGTTTGCTCTCGAAGTGCTGACCATCGGGCGCATGCAATATGAAGCGCTGATCCCCAGCCTTGTGGCGGCGATCGCGGCCGACTGGACCTGCCATGCCTGGGGGATCGAGCACACCCAGTACCATATCGCCTATCTCGCCGGCACACCGGCCAGCACCTTTCATCTCGATGCGCTGCTGCTTGTGAAGGTCGGCATCGCCGGCGTGCTCTTCGGGCTGATGGCCCGCTGCTTCAGCGAAATCTCCCATATGGCATCGACCGCCTTCAAGCGGGTCTGTGCCTATGCGCCGTTGCGGCCGGTGATCGCCAGCGTCGTGCTGATCGGTCTCGTCTATGCACTCGGCACGCGCGAATATCTCGGTCTCGGGGTTTGGTCGCCCAATCCGGGCGATGCGACAATCTTGGACTTCTTCGATCCGGCGCGTACCGACTACTGGAGCTGGTTCTGGAAAGCGGTCTTTACCATTGTCACGCTGAGTTCCGGCTTCAAGGGCGGCGAGGTGACGCCATTGTTCTTCATCGGTGCCGCCCTCGGCAATGCTATTGCCGCCATTCTCGGCGCTCCGATCGATCTCTTTGCCGCACTCGGCTTCGTCGCGGTTTTCGCGGGCGCCACCAACACGCCGCTTGCCTGCATGATCATGGGCATCGAACTCTTCGGCGCGACGCACACCGTCTATCTCGCCGTCGCCTGCTTCCTCGCCTATATCTGCAGCGGCCATACCAGCATCTATTTGTCGCAGCGTATCGGTATGGCGAAGAGCGCTGCCGCCAGTCACATTCCAGCCGGCGTCCCGCTTCGTCATGTGCGCGAGATCAATGCCAAAGCGCGCGGCGAAGTGACCGGGAAGGTAAGCGGGACGAAAGCGAAAACTCCACGGAAAGGCTCGAACTCGTAGTCGGACGCGCTCGAAAACAGCTGTCTCTGTTCCATCCCAATTCGGAGGATTCCATGAATTATCTGATTGTCTTCCTCGGTGCCGGACTGGGTGGTGTCTTTCGTCTCGGCGTCAATCAGGCGGCCGTCCGCCTGCTCGGCTTCGGATTTCCTTTCGGGACACTCGCGGTCAATATTGTCGGCTCGCTGATCATGGGATTGCTGACCGAATATTTCGTTCTGCGTAGCGGCCTGTCGCAGGAATTGCGGCTTTTCCTGACCACGGGCATCTTGGGTGGCTTCACGACATTCTCGAGCTTTTCAATGGATACCGTTGCCCTTTGGGAGCGTGGTCAATGGGGCGCGTCGTTGATCTATGTCGCGCTATCCCTGTTCCTATCGGTGGCTGCGCTGATGATCGGGCTTTCGATCGTCCGGCTGCTGGCGCAGGGCCAGACTGCATAAGATCGGTCGGCGGGCAACGCTTGAAAGCGAACGACTTTAAAAATGTGATCTGCGGCAAAACGCGCCTTCATCAGCCGTATTTCCGCCAATTCCTGGGTAGATATCCGCGAAAAACGGATGATGAAAAATGGGCGCGATAAAGCACCGCTCCTGAGAACGGACTCTCTTGCGAAATTCGACTAATGAACTCATATAATCTCTTATTATGATCATTGCATAACAGAGGAGTCGGGCGCAGATCGTGGATCGGCCAGGCAATACGAACATTGCTGGACCTGTTGTCGCTCCAAGATTTCCACGCAGATTTCCCTGAGATAAAATCCTCCCCCCAATAACCCCTACGCAGACAGACATGACGGAGAGCACCTTGAGCGCACCAGCTCCCACATCCACTGAGCCGAATGCTCCGGAACAGACCTTTGGCACGACCGGCATCGCGCCGATGGACCGCCCAAGCGCAGTGACACGCTTCTTTATGGGCGTCGTCGCCTGGGCCGAAAGCCTTAACCTGAAATACGCCAAGCTCGGCAATCCGCCGGTCTATAACAATGCCACCTTCCCCTGGGCGGCCGAGATCGAGAAGGATTATCCCGCGATCCGCGCCGAGCTGGAAAAGGTGCTGCTGCGCCAGAGCGAGCTGCCGACCTTTCAGGACATCTCCACCGATGTGAAGACGATTTCAACGGATAGCCGCTGGAAGACCTTCTTCCTTCTCGGCTTCGGCGTGAAGTCCGAGCAGAACATCAAGGCATGCCCGAACACCTGGGCGGCCGTGCAGAAGATCCCGGGGCTGACCACGGCGATGTTCTCGATCTTCGAGCCCGGCAAGCACTTGCCCGCGCATCGTGGCCCTTATAATGGCGTGCTGCGCCTGCATCTCGGCCTGATCGTACCGGAGCCCCAGGACAAGCTCGCCATCCGCGTCGACAACCAGATTTGCCATTGGCAAGAGGGCAAGGCGTTGATCTTCGACGATGCCTATGAGCATGAGGCCTGGAATCACACCGACAAGACCCGCGTCGTGCTGTTCGTCGACTTCGTCAAGCCGCTGAAATTCCCGGCTCGTTTTGTCAACTGGGCATTGATGAACCTAGCGATCTTCACGCCGTTCATCAAGGAAGGTCTCGATAACCACAAGGAATGGGAAAAGAAGTTCTATGCCGAAGCGGAGGCGCTGAGAAACCGCCCGAAGGCATAATTCTGGCCGGCTTGTGAATCTGACGAAAAACCCCGGAATCCGCTTTGGATTCCGGGGTTTTGTCATTTATCGATGTGACAAGCCGTTTGCGGCTATTTGATCGTGCGTACGATGGCCGCGCCCGACGTCATGCCGCCGCCAAAGGCGACGAGGCCGAGGTTGAGTGGCTCGGCGCGTTCCTTGGCGACATGCATCATGGCGAGCGGGATGCTCGACGAGCTGGTGTTGCCGTAATTCTCGATAACGCTCAGCGCCGGGCGGCCGCTGCGCTTGGCGATGGTGTCGATGATGCGCTGGTTGGCCTGATGCGGCACCAGAAGGTCGAGATTGGCAAGTTCCAATCCTGCATCGACGCAGGCATCCTCGATCGAGCGCGACATAGAATGCACGGCTTCGGTGAAGACCGAGCGTCCGTTCATGGCAATGACGCCCTTGTCCGGCAGCGGCACATAGAGAAGATCGCCCGGTTCCGGGCGGCCGCTGATAACCGGACGGCTGGCTGCAAACAGCGGATTGCGCGCCATGTCGCGGCTGGTCACCAGGCAGGCGGTGGCGGCGTCACCGAACAGGATGGCGGTGGAGAAATCGCTCATGTCGAGCAGCGGCGACAGCACTTCCGAGGTGACGATCAGCACCTTGGCGTCGTTCTGCTGGGCAATGAAATCATAAGCCTGCTGCAGGGCGTAGAGATAGCCGGAGCAGGCGGCACCCATATCGTAGGCGGCAAGCGACGGCCGCACGCCATCTTCGGCAACGGCGACGGCAACGCGGCTTGCGAGCGACGGTGTGGCGATATCGGGCGTGCCGGTGGCGGCGATGACGAGATCCATGTCATGGATCGTCGTATTGGTCTGGTGCAGAAGGTCACGAACGGCTTTTGTCGCCAGAGTGAGCGTGCTTTCGCCGGGGCCGACCCAATAGCGGCTCTTGATGCCGGTCAGCGCGAAGATTTCCTCGGCGCGCCGGCTCGGCCAGTTGTGGATGATCTCTTCATTGCTGACCCGGCGGGCGCCGGTCGCAAAGCCCATACCGCTGACAGCGATTTCCGTGAAGTTGCCGGAATGGCGGCGCAGTGCCGGAATGGCATGCGACTTCAGGCGGCGCAGCACGAACTTGTTTTGGACCTCGGAAGCAAGCGCGAAATTGCGCTCGCTGAGGTCGCGGTCGGCGTCCACGGTCAGAAGCGCGCTGTCGGTGGCGATCTGGTCGCCGATCTTGACGAAGACTTCCTGCACTACGCCGCCGATATTGGCGCAGATCTCGACTGAAGCCTTGGTGGCCTCGACCACGGCAACGAGCTGGCCGACCTCGATCGTATCGCCCGGCTTCACCAGAAGATCGGTCACCAGCACGTTTTCGTCGGCAGGGCCGGAGCCGATCGCCTTGATGGCGGCCGTCGGGCCAGACTTGTCCTCTTCATGCCAGGTGACCTCGCATTCGAGGACCTCGGCCATCAGATCGACCAGCTTGCTGTAGGACGGCAGCGTTTCCAGCTGGTTGCCGAAGTTGAAGGGAACATGCGAGTCCGAGCGGGCGAGCCGGCGGACGACCACGGGCACGTCGGTCTTCTCGGTGACGGTGGCGACGATTTCGGCACCCATGCCGACCGTGCGATTGTCTTCATGCACGACGATCAGGCGCTTGGTGCGCTTGGCGCTGGCGAGCACTTCCTTCTCATCCCATGGCGAGATCGAGCGCAGGTCGATGACTTCAACCGAAAATCCCTGGGTCTCGAAGGCGCTCGCCGCCTTGGCGCAGAGCGACACCGTGTTACCGTAGGTGACCAGCGTCAGGTCGCGGCCGCGGGCGACATAGCGCGACAGGCCGGGACGGACGAAATGCTGGTCGACATCGCCGGAGGTGCGGCCGTCGGAATTGTTGAGTACAGCCTTCGGATAGAGGAAGACGGTCGGGCGTCTGGATTCGAAAGCGGCATTGAGCAGGCCAGCAGCATCGCCCGCGGTGGAGGGCATGACGACGTCGATGCCGGGCGTGTGCGCCAGCAGGCTCTCGAAGCTCTGGGCGTGGAACGGCCCGAGGCCAGGCTTGTAGCCGCCGCAGCTCACCATCAGGATGACGGGCGATTCCCAGGCGCCATTGCTGCGCCAGAACATGCTGCCCATTTCCGAGACGATCTGGTTGTAGGCGAGCGGCAGGAAATCGGCGAATTGCAGGAAGGCGACGGGGCGCTGACCGGCGAGCGCTCGGCCGACGGCGGTGCCGACGATGGTCGATTCGCTCAGCGCCGCATTGTAGACGCGCTCGGGATACTTCGTGCTGAGGCCGCGCGTGACGCCGAAGACGTCGCCCTTGGGGTCCTCGATGTCCTGACCGAAGAGGACGACATCCGGATTGTTGGCAAGCTGCTTGTCGAGCACGCCGTTCAGCGCTTCGCGCATCGTCAGCGTCGCGGCACTGGCGCCGCCACGATATTCGGCTGTCTTGTCGAAGGAGACAGGGTAGGGCGCTTTCGCTTCCGGTTCGACCTTAGGCGCATCTTCCTTGCGGGCAAGGGCTGCTTCCGCCTGCACCTCGGCGGTCAGGTCTTTCTCGATCTTGTCCAGCGCGTCGTCGTCGATGCCCGCCTTCAACAGGGCGGCTCGCAAATTGATGAGTGGATCGCGGTAGGCTGCGTTCTCGATCTCATCCTGCGTGCGATAGGTCTTCTGGTCGTCGGCGTTGGTATGGTCGGTCAGCCGCTCCATGTTGATGACGACGAGGCTCGGCGTGCGGTTGTTGCGGCTGTGGCGGACGGCCTTGCGGAAGGCTTCGCGGGAGGTGGCCAGATCGTCGCCTTCGGCACGGATGATGTCCAGGCCGTAGAAAGAGGATGCGGGGCCGGTCGGCAGATCGAAGAAGGTCTGCTTTCTGGTGCGTGTCGAGATGGAGAAACTATTGTCCTCGACGACGAAGACGACCGGATATTGGCCGCGCACGGCTTCGGCCACGGCTTCGAGAAATTCGCCTTGTTGCGTGGTGCCGTCGCCAACGCAACAGATGGCGATCGGCAGGCCTGCTCTATGCTTCAGCGCGGCGCTCGCACCGACGGCATGAAGTGCATTATTGCCGACGGGACCGACGATGGACGTGATGTTGAGAGCGCGGGAGGAAAGATGCGCGCTCATCTGGCGGCCGGCGGAATGGGAGTTGCCTGTGGCGAGAAGGCTGGAAAAAAACTCACGAATGGGCATGCCGCGCGCCAGCATGAGGGCTTTGTCGCGATAGTGCAGATGCAGCCAATCGTCATCGTGAAGGAATTCATTCAACAGCGCCGTCGACTCGTGTCCGGCACCGGAAACATGAAAGTGTGCTATGCCTTGCTTAATGAATTCTCGTTCAAGTCTATCTATTTCACGAGATGTGAAAAATATTCTATGGAGTTGCTTGAGATGATCTGTGGTAAATCTCCCTTCCATTTCAATAGTTTTCCTAATCTTTCATGGTCAATAATTTGCGAGGGATAGGTAACCCCCTGGGGTGCCTTTTTCAATACACGTTAAATGACAATATCTTCTCGATTTGAAATAGGTTTACGTGTGTCTGCAGCACTTCGAATTGGGTCGAGCCGGTTTCCCTGGACACAGTCTATGTGCTTTTGCGCGCCAGCGGATGGAGCGGGGGGCGGCGAGGCCATTTCATCCCCGCTTGTCCCTTCGCTGCATATCCATTCGGAAATTTGACCGGTGTCGCGTGTCTTTCAGCCCGACTTGCGGATCGGCTCCTCGGTCTGCTTGCGCCGGGAGGCGGCCTTGGCGGCGGCTAGTTCTTCCTTGTCCCGGACTTCCTTCGGTTTCTTGCCGATGATCTGCTTGGCGCCCTTCTTGGAAAAGGGCTGGACGAGCTGGGCAAGGAAACTGTCGGCGACCTTGCCGGTAATGCCGATGTCGGTGGAAGAGGGGCGGGGCGGATTGTAATAGGTGCCGAGGATCTGGTCCCAGATCACCAGGTTTTCCCCATAATTGGTGTTGCCCTCGGCCAGCAGCTTGGAATGATGCCAGCGATGCAGGCGCGGCGTCGAGAGAAACCAGTCGAGGGGGCCGGTGCGGACATCGATGTTGCAATGGGTCAGAAGGCCGATGAAGGCCGTGACCGCGCCGATCCACAGGAAGACCGGCAAGGGCGCGCCGAGCAGATAGAGCGGAATCTGGCCGAGCGCGATCTTGAACAATGAGTCGATGATATGGAAACGTCCGGTATTGATGACCCACAGGCGTTCGACGCTGTGATGCAGGGCATGGAAGCGCCAGAGCGACAGATATTCATGCGCAAGGCGATGGGCGAGATAGAGGCCGAATTCGGCGATCACGAGCCCGAGCACGACTTGCAGGGCCATCGGCCATTGCTCCGGCCAGATATTCGCCTTGTGGCTGAGAAGTGGTTGCGCCACGGTCGCCACCGCCATCGGGAATGACGTGCCGATAGCCGCAGCGATCTGTACGCCGCCCTTGCTCAGGAGCGTATGGGCGATGTTGTTGAATGTCTCGCCATCGCTTTCCAGCCAGGTCTCTTCATAGGGCATCAGCCGCTCGAAGAGCGCGATGATCGCCACGATCGAGAAATAGGTGACATTGAACCACAGCAGATGCATGTTCGATTGAAAGGCGAAATAGGAGCCTGTCAGTCCTGCGCAAAAGATGGCTGGCCACAACAGGGATGAAACAGCAGCGTAAAGGCGCGAACTGTTTTGAAACGTCATGCCATTGTCCTCGAATTGTCATCATGTGGGTTGGCGCGAATATGAGCGATATGTACCGTGATGATTGTGGCCGCGAAAGCGAAATCTTGAGTGGAACGGAAGCGTTTTTGTTTCAATATGTTGCTGGTCTGGGTCAAATTGGTCTTCCTAAATTACTCTGCCTCAAGACATGGGCCTTTGCCGAGGAAGGTTTTGGGTGAGGCCACCCTGACCACAATGAAAGGTGTTGTCGTTGGACATTCCTTCCAAATTCAAGATTCACGAGATAGAGCATTGGCTCGTGAACCATCGCATGGACACGACCCTGCCGGGGTATCTGATGGTCGGTTCCAAGGTCGGAACGAACACGCTGTACGATCTGCCAGTCGAAGCGCTTGCGTCGCTTGGGCCTCTTCTTGCCAAGGCGCAACGGGAGATCGAAACTTTGCTTCGACCCAGGCGGGTCTATATTGGCCGCTATGGTCATTCGCCAGGGCATCCCATCCATTTCCATATCATACCGGTCTATGATCGGGTTGAGGCCTTGTTCTGGAAGGATGAGCGCTATCGGGTTCTCGCCTCCTTCGGCCAGCCTGCGGAGGAAGTGGGGACGGATGGTGCCGAACTGACATTCTTTATCTGGCGGGAGTTTTGCGAGGCGCCAAACCCACCGCCAGTCACGGGGCCGACTGTTTCGGACGTTGTCGCAATGATGCGAAGCGCATTTTAACGGCACAACTGGGGGAGTGTCATTGCGGCTAGATCTATCAAAGGATGGGCAGGGACGATGCAAATAGAGCAAGCCGGTCTCGAACATCGGGATGCATGGTTGCGTCTGCGCGGCGAACTCTGGCCGAATAGCTCGACGGAGTATCATCGTGCTGAATTGACGCAAATTCTCACGAAGGCAAATGCTATAGCCTTCGTTGCTTGCGATCAGACGGGTAACGTTGTGGGGTTCGCCGAGGCGACGCTGCGGCAGGACTATGTCAATGGTTGCAAGACCTCTCCGGTGCTTTTCCTCGAGGGCATCTATGTGCGCCGGGAGCACAGGCGGCAGGGCGTTGCGCAATTGCTCTGTCGCGCCGTCGCCGATTGGGGGCGCGCTGCCGGATGCCGGGAATTTGCTTCGGATGCGCTGCTCGACAATGTCGAAAGCCATGCCTTTCACCAGGCGTTGGGCTTCGAGGAAACCCAACGCGTCGTCTACTTTCGAAAGTCGCTTTAGCCGAATGTCAGCTTGTTCTTCTGTTGTCCGGCCTCGTCGAAATTCTCCGGGCTCAGCCAGCGCTCATAGCCGGCCTTCAGGCGCGGCCAATCGGCGTCGATCATCGCGAACCAGGCGGTGTCGCGGTTTTGACCCTTGGCGACCATATGCTGGCGGAAAATGCCTTCAAAGGAAAAGCCGAAGCGCTCGGCGGCGCGTTTGGAGGGCTCGTTGAGATTGTTGCATTTCCACTCGAAGCGTCGGTAGCCGAGCGTATCGAAAACGTAGGAGGCAAAGAGATAGAGCGTCTCGGTGGTGACGCGGCTGCGGGCGATTGCCGGACCCCAGAGAATGCTGCCGATCTCGATGACGCCATGCGCGGGATCGATACGCATCAAGGCCTGCCGGCCTTCGGCCCGGCCAGTTCGCTTGTCGATGGTAGCGAAGAACAGCGGGTCAGTGCTGGCGGCGGCTTTCTCGAGCCAGGGCGTGAAGGCAGCGAGATCGACGGGGGCGTTCTCGAACAGGTAGCGGAAACGATCATCGGCGCCGGGTGCCTGTGCTGAAGCGAAGAGGTCGGCGCCGTGGCGCGTCGCGTCGAGCGGCTCCAGCCGGACATAGCGGCCCTCCAGGGTAATCCGTTCCGGGCGCGGCACGCCGTTCCAATTCGTAAGGTCCATATCGAAGTCCTTTGGTATCAACTGCGAGGTTCGTCTATCGAAGCCGGCCTGATTGTATCAGCGCCGCCAGCGGTTCGGGTAGCTCTATTCCGTCGAGCAATCCCGGTGCGGCTTCCGCCGGGGCGAGATGGCTGCGCACCGGCAAGACGCCTGCCCAGACCGGAACATCCGCCTCGTCGGGATCTCCCGGCGGGCCGTTGCGCACCTTGGCGGTTGCCTCCTCGATTTCCATTCGCAGTACGGAGGTCGCTTTCACCTCCTGGCCTGTCATCGGCCGCAGACTGTCCCAGCGGCCGGGAAACAGGTTCTCGACGAAACGGCGCAAGGCCTCGGCCTTCTCCTCTGCGTCGTCCAACAGGCGCGCTTTGCCGAAGACCATGGCGGAGCGATAGTTGACCGAATGGTAGAAGGCGGAGCGGGCGAGCACGTAGCCGTCCATGATGCTACAGGTGAGGCAGACGGGCATATCCTCCGCCGCGCGCAGAAAGCGGCTGGCGGCGGAGCCGTGCCAATAGACGTGATTGCCTTCGCGCCAGTGCAGCGTCGGCGTCACATAGGGCGCGCCGTTGATGACATAGCCGACGTGACAGAGTGGGGCGGCGTCCAGGATAGCATGGACATCCGCCTGGGCATGGCTGCCGCGATGGTGTTCGCGCCGGACGCGCGTGCGTTCGGTGGTCGGATAGTCGTCTGTGGATGGCGGGGAGAGGTCGGCCATGGTTTCCTCGATTGGTATCGCTTTGATCCTTGCGGCCAAAGAGGTATGTTATAAATAGCCAGTTTTTATATTCAAAGCAGACCAGTTGGAGACATCATGACATCGGTTGCGCAATGGCCGGCGCTCGCGCGAGCCTCGGGCGATCTGGAAGGGCAGGTCTATCGCCTGATGCGCGACCGCATTCTCCAGGGGCAGATGTCACCGGGACAAAAGCTGCCGTCGACACGGACGCTGGCGATCTCGCTCGGCGTGGCGCGCTCCACCGTGGTCAATGCCTATGAGCGGCTGAAGGCCGAAGGCTATCTGCAATCGACAACGGGGGCGGCAACCCGCGTCGCCGAATTCGCAACGCCATCTTTGCAGGGACAGGCGGAGCTCGCTCCACTCAGCTCATCGGCAACGGCGGAGGTTGCTGCGGACGGCCTGTTCAAATCCGGCGTGCCGGATACAGCCGCCTTTCCGCATGCCGCCTGGGCGCGGTATCTGGGTGCTCGCGGCCGTTCGCTCCGGGTGCACGACCTTGGTTACGGCGCTCACAGCGGCATTCGCGAGTTGCGCGAGGCGATCCTCGAGCACATCTCCGCAACACGTGGCGTAGTGGCCCGTCCTGAACAGCTGATTATCGTTCCGTCGACCGGAGCTGCCATCGATCTTCTGGCGCGTGTCCTGCTGCGATCCGATCGTTCGGATGGTGCTATTGCGTGGATGGAAGAGCCGGGATATGCGACCGCACAGGCGCTGTTGCGGATGGCAGGCGCGAACCTCGTGCCTGTGCCTTGCGATGAGGCGGGCATCGATATCGCCAAGGCCGCGGGTCCGCCGCCGCGGCTGATCTATGTCACACCCTCGCACCAATATCCGACCGGCGCGACGATGAGCCTGTCACGTCGTCTGGCCCTGCTCGAATTTGCCCGCGCTAACGGTTCGGTCGTGCTGGAAGATGATTACGACAGCGAATTCCAATATGCGTCGCGTCCGATCGCCGCCCTGCAGGGCATCGATCGTGGCGAAGTGGTTGCCTATCTCGGCACCTTCTCGAAGACGCTTGCTCCCGGCCTGCGCGTTGCCTACGCGGTCGTGCCGTCCTGGCTGGTACCGGACGTGACGGCCGCGCAGCTGTTGCGAGGTGCCGTGGTTCCCATTCATATTCAGGCGGCGCTTGCCGACTTCATCCGCGATGGCCGTTTTCGCGCGCATCTAAGGCATATGAACGCAATCTATGCCGCGCGCATGGCAGCGAGTGTTTCCGCGCTACGCCGCCATTGCGGCGATTGGCTCGAGGTGGGTGAGGGCGCCGGCGGGCTGCAGCTGGCCACCTGGTTCCGGGATACGGGCACCGACGACGTGGCGGTGGTGCGAAGGATCAACGCGAAGGGATTTGCGCTCCGTGCCATGTCATCCCTGCATCTTGGTCCGCCACGACCGGGCCTGCTGTTCGGGATTGCGCGCATGCCGCCCGAGACAGTGGATGCGGCGGCGGCAAGGATTGCCAAGGTGTTTCGGGGTTTGCCGACTACCGCCTGACGAACAATGCCCGATATTCCCGCGGCGTCATGCCTTTCAGGCTTTTGAACTGCCGGTTGAAATTGGCGATGGAGTGATAGCCGACGGCATCGCTGATGTGGTGGATCGCCTGATTGGTGGAGGAGAGACGAGCGCAGGCGTCGCCGATCCGCATGCGCGTCAGGTAGTCGGAAATGGCGGTGCCGGTGTGGCGACGGAACATGCGATGCAGGCCGGAAACGCTGAGTGCGGCGATATCGGCCAGTTCCTCCAGGCCGATGGCGCGCGCATAGTGGAGATGCATATGCGTCAGTACGCGGTCGATGCGCTCGCGGCTTTCCTTGAGCTCAAATGATTGGCTCGGCACGCTTGCAAGCGGTGTCGCCTGCCGGTCATCGGCAATATTGGCGAGGATGTTCAGGAGCGATAGCAGACGCTCCACCGGCGGCTTTTCGAAGACGGCTTCGTATTCGAGCCGCACTGCCTCTGCGATCTCCTTCGAAAAATGCAGGCCGCCATCGGCTCGCTCCAACATCACCTCGATCGGCCGAAACTCGACGGCGCCGGCGGTCATGCGCAACAGCCAATCGCGATGGAACCAGAGGACAAGTGCGACATGCGGCTGGTGCTGGTCGATCTTGGCGCGAGAAACCCATGTATGCGGCAGGTTCGGTCCGATCAGCACAAGATCGCCGTCGCCGTAATCGCCGCTGTGATCGCCGATGAAACGTTGTCCGATCGAGTTCAGCGTGAGGGTGAGTTCGAATTCGGGATGATGGTGCCATTGAAAGGGAATGGCATCCTCGAGCCGTCGGTTGAGCATGCTCCACGAGGCCTCGGGCGAGCGCTGCAACACTTCAAGATAGGGTCTCATCGGGCGCCTATAGAGTCACGAAGGCCAGAATAGTATCAGAAATTGCCGAAGCAGAGCAACATGAGCGGCATGCATCCCGTTACAAATCGGTCGTCGCCTGAAACGGCAAGCATCGATCCGATGGGAGGAAACATATGCAACAGGCCCTGAAACGAGACGCTCATCCGACCGCATCTTCGGTCACCACGCAATTGAAGGACATCAAGAAGACGTTGCCACTGCGGGTTCTTTCGCAGCAGGACTGGCAGCACTGGATCACCAAGGGCTACGTGATCGTGCGGCAGGCAGTCCCCGCCGCCAATGTCGAGCGGCTTGTGGAGGTGCTCTGGGCATTCGACGAGAAGGACCCGAACGATCCGTCGACCTGGTATGCGCCGCAGCGCCGCGAGCACAAGATGAAGGAGCTGAACAACACCGGCATGCTGGAGATCTACAATCACCAGGCGCTCTGGGACAACCGCATGGAGCGGCGCATCTACGACGTTTTCGTCGATATCTGGGATCGCGAGGATCTGTGGGTGACGATCGATCGCGCCAATCTCAATGCGCCGAAGAAGGTCAGGGGCAATCCGAACGGCTTCATTCATTGGGACGTGGACACATCGCGCCGTCCGCTGCCGATCGGTGTGCAGGGTGTTCTGAGCCTGAAGAAACAGGATGGAGACGTCGGCGGCTTTCAGTGCGTGCCGGAGCTGTTCGAGCGTTTCGAGGAGTGGGAGAAGACGCAACCGAGGGATCGCGACCCGATGCATCCTGACATGACCGGCCTATCCGTCGTCAATATCGAGATGGAGCCGGGCGACCTGATGATCTTCAATTCGCTACTCGCCCACGGCGTCCGCCCGAATCATGCGGAAGATCGCGTGCGTATGGCGCAATATGTGTCGATGCACCCGGCCGAATTCGATGATGTCGCCGAACGTGAGGAGCGTATCCGCCTATGGCGCGAGCGTGATCATCCGAAGCGCGACTCGTTTCCGGGCGATCCGCGTGAATGGGAAAAGCACAATGCGGAGACGGCGGTTCTGACGCCGCTCGGTGAAAAGCTGCTGGGGTTGACGGCCTGGTAAGGCGGGTATGGTTCGACACAGAGCTTTGATCGGGCGGCCTTGTTGCCGCTCGATCGCTGTCCGACGATTCGTTAGATCTGGTTCCAGCGGCGGATGACGGGTTCGCTCAGGTCGTGGTCGTAGCCGAGAGTGCTGATGCTGGTGGTGTCGAGCACGAGACGTGCGCCATTTTCCGGCGGCAGGCCAATCCAGCGGGGGGCGAAGACCCTCAGGAAATGGGCGCTGGAGAAGATCAGGACGTTGCCGTTGACCTCTCGGAGCTGGCCGATGATCCGGTCGGCCCGTGCACCGACATCGGCTGCCGTCTCGCCATTTGGGCATCCGTCGCGGAAAATCTCCCAGCCGGGACGTTGTGCTTGAATGTCCTTGGTAGTGATGCCTTCATACGCGCCGTAATCCCACTCCGCCAGATCGTCCTTGATCACGACGGTATCGCCGAAGCCCGCCAGCGCGCAGGTGTTCCGGGCGCGCTGCGACGGGCTCGACCAGACGGCGGCGAAGTCGATGGCAGGCAGGCGGGCGGCGACCTTGCGGGCGGCTTCTTCTCCGGCGGCGGTCAAGGGAATGTCCGTTCGTCCGGTATGCCTGCCGGACAGGCTCCATTCCGTCTGCCCATGCCGAACCAGATAGATTTCCGGATACGCACTGCTCATCTGAATGCCTCTCGATCGCGCCGAATGTTCCAGCTTCTTCGCATCTGCCAGACGGTCTGTCGAGGGACAGGGCTACCGTTGTCTCCGTCTGGGATGGCAATCGGCTCGCAGGGAGTTCAATGATTTCCCCTGTGCGCCAATGGCTTGCAGGGGAGTGATGATCCTATCGTTTTACGGCACGTAGGACGTTGTGCACCAGAATGGCAAGGCATCCGGCGAGCAGGAGAACTCCGCCGGCGAGCGGCGGCAGCGCCAGAAGCTCGACGGCCCCAACGACGGCGACGACCAGGATCAGGCAAAGGGTCGCAAGGCTGCCGTCATCGATGAACATGCCGATCAGTTCGGACAGGGCGGTACGGAGGACACTCATTGGGCTGCCTTTGCCGTGGGTTTGCCGGTCGAGCCGCGCAGGCTGCGAACGATGATGAAGGATACCAGCGAGACGATTGCGAAGATGGCGATCAACGCAAGATCCGCACCCGGCCACTCCGCGCCGATGCCTTCGCCGGTCCAGAAGATGCCGAAGCTGGTCAGCATCAGCCCGACGACGAATTTGAGCGTGTTTTCCGGCACGGTGGCGAGCGGGCGGTGTACCACGAGGCCGATCAGCATGACCAGGACGAAGGCGGCGAGCGCCCCGAGACCGGCATAGAGCGTCATGCCATGGGCGCCACCGACGGCGATGACGATGAAGACCACCTCGACACCTTCCAGCAGCACTGCCTTGAAGGAGGCAAGGCCGGCGAGATAATCGGCGCGCCGGTCGTCGGACTGTTGCCGCAGAGCTGCCGTTTCCTTGGTGAAGGCGGCTGCCTCGTCATGGAGTGCGATGACGCCGAGCGAGCGCAGAATGGCTTTGCGCAGCCAGCGCATGCCGAACAGAATCAGGAGAACGCCGATGACGAATTGCATCGTATGAATCGGGATCAGCGCCAGCAGTGGCCCGAAGATGAGGACGAGGGCGGCCAGCAAAGCGAGCGCGAGCGCAGCACCGATCAAGGCCGGACGCCAGCTGCGAGTGACCCCGACGGCAAGGACGATGGTGAAGGCTTCCACGACCTCGACGAAGGAGCCGAGGAAGGAGGCTGTCAGAGTGGAGAGGATAGGAGTGAGGCTATTCATGCAATGAATCCCGAATGGCGAATAGGGGTCTGATTTCGCATGCTATTTCTTTCTCTTTGTGCCGCGTTTGCTCCAAGCTTTGTCGATGGAGCCGCGCAGGGTGCTCAGATGATCCAGGCTGTCGAAGGCTGCATCTCGGCGATGCGCGGCGAGCCCGACGATCATGGCTTCGATCAGCACCATGGTGCCGGCATGCATGGCGAGATGATCGGCCCTGCCGCGTGGGATGGGGAGGATTTCCGCCACCTTGTCGGAGATCAATGGGCCGAGATCGTCGCTGATGAGGATCACCGGCACCTCATGCTGGCCGGCCTGGTTGAGCACGACTTCGACTTCACGGTAGAGCGGCGCATAGGCCATCATCAGGACAGCGTCGCCCTTGCCGAGCCAGAGAAGGCGATCGGCGAGAGCGATGCCTGATGTGGACAACGGATAGGTGGGGAGGCCGATGCGGTTGAATTGCAGGCTGGCATAGTCGGCCATTGCCCCGGAAGGGCCGATGCCAAAGACATGACGCTTATTTGCTCCGGCCAGAATATCTATGGCGCGAGCGAAGCTTGCGGCGATTTCCGGATGCTTCAGAACGTCCAGCGCGTTTTCGTGCGTGCCGATGACGTGGTGCAGGATGCCTGCGGCGTCGCCGTCGGTTTCGGCGAGCGTCCGCTCCAGCCGGTTGCCGGGCGACGGGGCTCCCGTCAGCTCCGAAAGCAATGCCGCGCGAAGCGCCGAGAGGCTTTCGAACCCAAGCGCGCGGGCGGTTCGCACCACCGTCGCATCGCTGGCGCCGGCAAGCTCGGCAATCTGGGCGGCGGAGTTCAGCAGAACGGCCTGCTTCTGGTCGATGAAGAAGCGGGCCATGCGCTGTTCAGCCGGTGCAAGGCCTTCGATCGCGGCCAGAATCCGGGCGTCGAAATTGGGCTGCGACTGCGATCGTGCATCCATTGTCATGCTGGTGCTTCCATCTATCGCCTTGTAGGAAATGCTACCGATGGCGATATACGTAGTGTTCATTACCAAGCGTGGCAACAGAATTCTGGCGACCGCGTCGCGCAGTGGTGGCTGCAATCATCCCCTTCGGCCAATCAGGCACAGCAGTTGAGGTTGGAGAGCGTTACGCCAATCCCGCCCGCACCGCGGGGATGACTTCCCGGCCGTAAAGCTCGATGCAGCGCATCAGCTTCTGGTGGCTCAGCGTGCCGGTGCTGTATTTCAGCTGGAAGCGGTTGATGCCGAGTGTCTTGATGACCGGCGTGAGCTTGGCGGCGACCGTTTCGGGCGAGCCGACATAGAGCGAGCCATGTTCGATTTCGTCTTCGAATTCGTTCTGCGTCACCGGCGGCCAGCCGCGCTCGCGGCCGATGCGGTCGCGCATCACCTTGTAGCAGGGCCACAATTCTTCGCGCGCCTGATCGTCGGTGTCGGCAATATAGCCGGGGGAATGGATGCCGATCGGCTGGGTCGTGCCGCCCAGCTGCGCGAATGCCTTGTGATAGAGATCGATATAGGGCTGGAAACGATAGGGGCTGCCGCCGATGATCGCCAGCATCAGCGGCAAATTATACTGCGCGGCGCGCACGACCGAAGCCGGGCTGCCGCCGACGCCGATCCACGTCTTCAGGTGATCCTTCTCGATCGTCGGGAAGACCCGCTGCTTGTCGAGCGGCGGGCGAATGCTTCCTTTCCAGGTCACCGGTTCGTTGGTGAGCAGGGCGGCGAAAAGATCGAGTTTTTCCTCGAAGAGCTTTTCATATTGCGACAACTCGAAGCCGAACAGTGGGAAGGATTCGGTGAAGGATCCACGGCCGAGGATCACTTCGGCGCGTCCGTTCGATGCCGCGTCCAGGCTCGAAAAGCGCTGAAAGACGCGGATCGGGTCATCGGAGCTCAGAACCGTGACCGCCGATCCCAAATGGATATGCGACGTGCGGCTGGCAATCGCAGCCAGAACGGTCTCCGGCGAAGAGACGGCGAAATCCTCGCGATGATGTTCGCCGATCCCGAAGAAATCGATCCCGAGCTGGTCCGCGAGCACGCCTTCCTCGATGACGTTACGGATGACCTGCGCATGAGAGTCCGGCTTTCCGCTCTCGTCATGGGTTACGTCGCCGAATGTATCGAGTCCGAATTCGACCGTGTTTGCCGTCATGATTGTGTCCATTGCCTATCGCTAAATTGTTCGAGTGGCATTTACTCGTGTTCCCGATCGCGAAACACCCGCAAAGTTTCGAGGGTTCCGTTCGAGGAATTCGATATGACGATAGCGATAGTAAGGGCGTGCAACGCCGCAGACGTGTTCTGCAGGGTGACGGAAAGAATCGCGATATCGGATTAGCGATACCGCGATTGACGTCACAAGCCCGCAGATATCAATTCAATTGCGCCAGTTTATTTGCTGGATGGCGGCAGGCGGCGAAGACGTCGAGGCTGGGGTCATAGACCTTCGTCGCTACGTCCATCATGCCAAGAACGCTGTGGAAGATATTGTCGTGCGAGTGGGTGCCGGCGGCCGCCTGCTTTGCAACGCAGTTCATGTCATAGCCGCCGGTTTTCGCCAGATCATCGGCCATCCAGACCAGGAATGGTACCTGCGTCTGCTCCGATGGCGCGATGATGTATGGTGCGCCGTGCAGGTAGATACCGTTCTCGCCGAGCGACTCGCCGTGATCCGAGAAATACATGACGGCTCCCGATATCGTGGCCGAGCGCTGCTTTAGCTTGTCGATGACCGCCGAGACGATGTGATCCGTGTAGAGGATCGTATTGTCATAGGCATTATTGATCTGTTCCTGCGAGCATTTGCCGAAATCATTGGCTCGGCAATCGGGCGTGAAGCGGCGAAATTCCTCTGGATAGCGCTGGTAGTAGGCCGGGCCGTGGCTGCCAAGCTGGTGCAGCACGAGGACGCTGTCTCCCTTGATATTGTCGAGCCAGTTGTCGACCTTGTCGACCAGGATCGCATCCAGACATTCGCCTTCCTTGCAGAAGCGGGGATCGGCCGATGTCGGCAGGTAGGTATAGGGAACGCGATCGGTGACATTGTAGCTGCCGGTGTCATTGTCCAGCCAGGTCACATCGACCTTGGCATGGGTGAGCACATCGAGCAGGTTCTCCGTTTCCAGACCCTTGCGATGACTGTATTGCTGCCGCGTATAGACGGAGAACAGGCAGGGGATCGATGTCGCCGTCGCCGTTCCGCAACTGGTGGTGTCGGGAAAATAGACGATGTTCTGTTTCGCCAGCTCGGGATTGGTCATTTTGCCGTAGCCGCCAAGCGAGAAGTTCTGGGCGCGGGCCGTTTCGCCGGCGACGATGATCGTCACGCGCGGCTTGCCGTTCTCGACGGCGCCAACCCTACGGGCGTCAGTGCCCAGAGGCTTTGCAACGACGTTTGCGTTCCGGCCGGAATCGATGACGTAGCGAACGGCGCTGTTGATCGGCATCACCGGATTGAGCGTATCCAACAAGTCGCGATGCGCTCGGCCGACGCCGGCATAGGTTTTGTAGAAGCTGATGCCGGCGACCATGAAGATCGCGACGCAGGAGAGAATGACGGCGGTGTTATAGGCAAGCTTCTTGAGAATGGGGCGATGGATGATGCGTACGGACGCGATCACCAGCGATGGAAGAACGCCGGTCAGCAGCACATGCGTCAAAAAACGCGTGGTAATCAGGTGGCCGGCCTCGGCGCCCGTCGATACCGCCGCGTTGCGGATCATTTCCTTGTCGATGATCACGCCAAACTGGTCGTTGAACCACGAGGACACCGATGCCACGAGAACGAAGAAAATAAGGATCGGCTTGGTGATGTATTTGGCGGAGAAAAACGTGAAGAGCGCCATGATGACGGCCGAAATGCCGACGACGAAGCCAGCGAAGGCGGCGGGCTCGGCAAGGAAATAGCCGTAAGCCTTGGTCCAGAACATCCGGTTCGTCACAAGAAGGATATAAAGGCTAGCTATAAGGCAAAGGGTGACGCTGCCGATGGCTGGTCGGACGCTGCGTCCGCCAGGCCGAGTGTTTTTATTGTTCAACGGTTTTCTCCAGGGCATTCCCCTGAACAGAGCGGGAATGCCTTACAATACAGCGTGCAGAACGCGGCTCAGACTGTTTGAGCGCGGGACCATGCCCACCCTTCCTGACATTTACCTGAATAGCGTCCGCCTGTGCGTTGGTCGATTACGCCTATCCGCGCTTTTTGTCGCACGGCCAGGTGGAGTTCAGGTCACCGTCAGCAATCCCTATCATAGCTTGCTTTCTTGAATAAGGAAGCAGACGTGCGGGTTTTACTGGTCGAGGACAACGCCACTATTGGCAACGCCGTGCAGGATCATCTGCTGGCGGAGGGGTTTGCGGTCGATTGGTCGATGGACCTTGGAGCGGCGAAGATGGCGGTTGCCGGAGGCCACTACGACATGATTCTCCTTGATTTGCGCCTGCCGGATGGAAGTGGTCTGGATCTGCTGAAATCCATGGAGGCGCAGGTGGGGACGACGCCGGTGATCATCCTTTCTGCCTATGACCAGATTTCCGATCAGATGACCGGATTAAGCATCGGTGCGGTCGATTATCTGGTAAAGCCATTCGGGCTTGCCGAATTGACGGCTCGGATCCGCAGGGCGGTAAAAACCAGGGATGATCGATCGTGCCGCCTGCCCAAGGCTGGCTGAGGAGCGGCAAGTTCTGCGGTTATCAGGTTTGCTGCGGCGATCTGGAGCCGAAGAACTCGAAAACAGCCAGAATGCCCGCGAAGATCACCAGCGACGAAAGCCAGCCAAGGACCACATCTGACAGGTAATGGGCGCCGGTAAGCACGCGCATGGTCGGCATCAGGAGCGATACGATAGCTAGCGGAGCGCCCAGCGGAAGACGCCAGCGCGGCGGCAGCAGCAAGATAAGACAGAGAAGCCAGCCGGCTGATGATGCCTCTCCGGAAATGAAGGAACAGTTCCTAAGACATTTACCGGCGAACGAACCTGCCTGGATGAAATCCAGCGTGCCGCCGAAGAGATTGGTGCCGCGTGGTCGCGGCCGGCCGGAGAAGCCTTTCAGGATGAGGTTGACGATGAGGCCGCAGCCAAGCGCCACCGACAACAGCGCAGCGATGCATTGGTTGATTTTCGGCGTGCGCCAGAGCGGTCCGAGCCGTTTCCAGGACAGGAGCGGTAGCGCAAGCAATATGATGATTGCGATATAGGGCAGGACGAGCGTGACCGCGCGCAGGAAGGCGAAGAGCATGTTCCTGTCGTAGGCGAATATGCCGCAAACCTTGCCGATCGGATCACTCGCAGAGCAGGGCGCATTGGTAAAGACGCTTTGAGCGACGGAAAGATCGATCTCAGGAAATCTGTTGAAGACAAGCAGCAGCAGCCACCAGAAGGCAAACAACGTCAAAAACGATACAAGGGGTCTGCTGAGCGACGTCGCGCGTTTCGGATACGCAATATAGTCGTCATACATCAGGAAACGTCGCCTTCCGTCATCGAATGCAAAGATGTGACGGAATTTCATTGGCGTCTTAGGCAACGGCACTGACAATCCCCATCGACTGTGCACTTAATGCAGAAGCCTGACAGTAGCCTGAAACATCAAATAGTTAGTAAAAATGGCGCGTGGAAGCGGTGCCACGAGCAGCATTCCGTGGGGCAGGTCTCCAAATGGGATGTTGCCGGCCACACGGCAGGCGTCATAAGCCGGTCTGGAAATAGGCCTCGAGGCGGTAGCCGTCGGGGTCAATGATGAAGGCGGCATAGTAGAACTGGCTGTAATCCGGCCGGATGCCCGGCTTGCCATTGTCTTCGCCGCCATGCGCGAGCCCAGCGGCATAGAAGGCGTCGACCGCTTCCCGGCTGGGTGCGACGAAACAGAAATGCAGGCCGGAGCCGCGATCTGCCGGGACGGGACGTTCCACCTGGCTGACCCAGAATTGCGCCCGCTCCGCGCCATAGCCGACAGTGCCGTCGAAATTCGTCAGCCGTTCGTAGCCGAGAGGCGCCAGCGCTGCATCATAGAATTGCTTAGATCTTTCCAGGCTTTTGACGCCAATCGAGATGTGATCGAACATGGATGTAGCCTCCCGTTGCCCGCTCCAGCGGTGTCATGTATCCCAAGGCGAAGGGCTTGCTATCCCTTCAAAAACCAGGGGCTCCAGCGTTGGCCCACCATCTTGCAACGACCGTTCGGAGTCAATGAACCGCGTAAGGCGTTTGTCTGGATTCGAGGCATGAGGTGAGGTTTCGGATCTCCGCGATTTGGTACGTTGTCGACATAGGCGTGACATTGATAGTCTAGCCGCGTCGACGCTCTTGGAGGAGCTGCCGTCTTTCGATCCCGGCCACGCATTTTTCTCAACTTGCCTGTCGATTCTCGAAGGATTGCTTCGTCGTTGTATTGAGCGAGCCAATTCAGCGGCAATGGCGCCAGCTGCTCGTCTCGAAGGGAATGGTCAGATGCGCTTCATGTCCATCATTACTTCTGCTGATGTTGGTGTGCCGACACCTGAACTCATGGAAGCCATGGGCAGGCTTGCCGATCGTGAGATCAAGGCTGGCCGCATGATCGATACCGGCGGGCTGATGCCGATGGCCACAGGCGCCCGCGTCAGCATCAAGGGCGGGAAGCTCAACCTCTTAGACGGCCCGTTCGTCGAAGCCAAGGAGGTTATCGGCGGTTATGCGATCTTCGAATTTCAGAACAAGGAAGAGGCGGTGGCGCTGGCAGTCGAGTTCATGCAGCTTCACATAGATTTCATGCCGGGCTGGGAGGGCACATGCGAGGTTCGCCCATTCTTTACGCCGGATATGGAGGGCGCGTGCGATCCGCATGCGGCCGTCGTTGCGTGAGGCAAACGCCGAAAGAGACGGGATAGGCGGCCATGACGGCCGCCAACACCCACCGCACGATCCTGGCCGTCTGGCGGATTGAACAGCCGAGGCTGATCACCAGCCTCGCCAGGATGTTGCGCGACGTGCCGCTTGCCGAAGACCTGACGCAGGAGGCGCTGCTGGCAGCCCTCGAACGATGGCCGGAGACCGGCGTTCCGGAAAGGCCGGGCGCATGGCTGATGGCGACCGCCAAGCGCCGGGCGCTCGATCATCTGCGCCGCCGTGAGATGCTCGATCGCAAGCATGAGATGATCGCCCTGGATATGGACGAAGAGCAGCAGGCTATGCCCGATCTGGACACCCCCCTCGACGACGACATAGGCGACGAACTGCTTCGCCTCGTCTTCACCGCCTGTCATCCGCTGATCGCGCGCGAGGCCCGCGTTGCTTTAGCGTTGCGGATGATCTGCGGCTTGACGACCGAGGAGATCGCCAGGGCTTTCTTGTTACCCGAGGCAACGATCGCCCAACGCATCGTCCGTGCGAAGCGTACCCTTTCAGAATCAGGGCTGGCCTATGAGACACCGCGCGGTGAGGAGCTTGCGCAACGGCTCGCATCCGTGCTGGAGGTTGTCTATCTGATTTTCAACGAAGGCTATACGGCAGCGCGTGGCCAGGACTGGCTGAGGCCACAGCTCTGCAACGAGGCTCTGCGCATGGGCCGCGTGCTGATTTCCGTCGCTCCCGGTGAGCCCGAAGCACATGCATTGCTGGCGCTGATGGAGCTGAATGCCTCACGTACGGCGGCACGTACGGATCCGGCCGGCGAGCCCATCCTTCTTTTGGAGCAGAATCGAGCCCTGTGGGATCAGTTGCAGATCCGGCGAGGTTTGCGGGCCCTTGCGCAGACACGCGACCTTGGCGGTGCCAGCGGCGTTTACGCGTTGCAGGCGGCAATCGTTGCTTGCCACGCGCAGGCCCATACAGCCGATGCGACCGATTGGTCGCGCATTTCGGAGCTTTATGGGGAACTGGCGGCGGTCGCGCCTTCACCGATCGTCGAGCTTAACCGCGCGGTCGCGGTGGGCATGGCCGAAGGGCCGGCAGCTGGGCTGGCGATCATGGACCAGCTCGCTGACGAGCGGGCACTTAAAGGGTATCATCTGGTGCAAAGCGTTCGCGGCGATCTGCTTCAAAAGCTTGCCCGCTTCGAGGAGGCGAGGTCCGCCTTTGAGGAAGCTGCCATGCTCGCCGGAAACCAGCGTGAACGGGACCTGCTGAGGCGCCGCGCGGCCGACGCGGCGGCGCTGTCATCGCAATAGCATTCGTCCGGATACTGATGACTTCGGTTACTCATACCCGCGCCGGATTGGCGCGGGTATGAAAGTCGCTGGTTATTCGGCCGCCTGGTAGGCATCCGGACGCGATGTCGCCGTTCTCGGCCCGACGGCGGCCAGCAGCGTTATGGCGGCGGCCAGGATCGTCACGAAACCGATGCCGGCGATATAGGGGTTCCAGCCGTAACTGGGTGCCGCGCTGAAGACGGCCGAGGCCGCCGCCAGGATGATGCCGCCGCCAATCTGGAACGAGGCAAACAGCATGCCTGAAGCCAGGCCGGACTTATCCTCTTCGATATCGGACAGGGCTGCGACCTGAATGGACGGATAGGTCATGGCATAGCCGATACCGAGCAGCAGCTGCGAGATGGCGACCAGCAGGATCGTATCGATATGGCCGGCCGACAGCGCCCAGAAGAGATAGCTGATGGCCTGTAGTCCGACGCCAATCGTCATGAGCACGGTCGTGCCGCGGGCCTGCCCGATGGTGGCAAAGCGCGGTGCGAGGAACATGACGCAGACGCCGCCAATGGCGAAAGCGAAGCCAGTGGCGAAGGCCGACCAGCCGACGACGGTTTGATAGTAGAGCGTCGCGATGAACTGGAAGCCGACATAGGCTCCCTGGAACAGCGCGGCAATGGCATTGGCATGGCTGAGCTTGGCGCGGCGGAACATTGCAAGCGGCACCATAGGATCGCTATGGCGCGACTCGACGAGCAGAAAGAGCAGGATCAGCACCAGAGCCGCCACCAGCGATCCCCAGGTTGCAAATGCCTGCCAGCCGTCTGCCGCAGCGTTGGTGACGCCGAAGACGAAGAGCAGTAGTCCGGGGGTGATGGTGATTGCGCCTGCCCAGTCGAAGCCGGCGCGCGGGCCGCTTCGCTTGTGATCGGCAGGCAGGACAAAAGGCGCAACGATCAGCGCGAGGATGGCGACGGGTGCACCCATGACCAGAGTTGCCCGCCAGCTGATGATGGTCGCAGCACCACCGAGTACCATGCCGAGCACGAAGCCGGCGGCACCGGTGGACGAGAATACGCCGAGCGCCTTGGCGCGGGCGTTGCCTTCGCCAAAGACGGAGAGCAGCAGTGCGAGGGCCGCCGGCGCAGTGAAGGCTGCGGCGATGCCCTTGATGAGGCGTGCGGCGATCAGGGTCGGCGCGCTATCGACGAAGCCGCCGGCGATGCTGGCGGCGGCAAAGACGGCGAGCGACCAGAGGAAGACGCGGCGGTGGCCGAAGAGATCGGCGACGCGGCCGCCAAGCAGCAGGAAGCCGCCATAGCCGAGTACATAGGCGCTGACGGCCCATTGCAGCGATGTCGCCTGCATGCCGAGTTCTTTTTGGATGGCGGGCAGGGCGACGCCAATGGTGGAAACATCCATGGCATCGAGAAAGTTGGCGGCACACAGCAGCAGCAATGCCAGCCCGGCCCCACTTCGTGATTGGGAATTCGTCATCGGGATCGTTCCTTCCAATGCTGCCGCCTCTTGGGAGGTTGGCGGGCGGCAGGGAACGAGAAAATGTACACGTTCAAACCCTATTGCAAATTGATAGTAACCATGTCAGGTATTACTCATAATGATGAATGATGCCGCACTTCGAAAAATAGATCTCAATCTGCTGCTCGCCTTTTCCGTGCTCATGCAGGAACGGAATGTCAGCCGTGCCGCCGAACGCCTGTTGCTTGGCCAGCCGGGCCTGTCGGCCGCGCTGCGGCGGTTGCGCGAGACGCTCGACGACGAATTGTTCGTGCGGGTCGGACGCGGTTTGCAGCCGACGGCGCGGGCGCTGTCCATCGCGCCTGCCATCGAGGAGGCCCTTTCGGGCATCGAACGCGCCATTCGGCCACCGACGGCTTTCGACCCTTCAAGCTGGCAGGGCGAGTTTCGCGTCGGCATGTGCGACAATCTCGAATCGGATTTTTTCGGCCCGCTGGCGGCTCGGCTGCGTGGCCTTGCGCCCAACGCCCGACTGACTGGTGTGGCTTTCGACAAGCGCGAAGCCGGGCGTCTGCTGGACGAGGGGGTCTATGACTTCAGTATTTCGGTGCATGAGGAACCGGCATCCTGGCATATTCGCGCGCCGCTGTTCGATCAGGCATCGGCCTGCATCTACGATCCCCGGCATATCAGGTTGGACGCGCCGCTTGGGCTTGAGGATTTTGCGAAGGCGGACCACATTACCGTCTCCCTGGAAGGCATCACGCTGACCAATGTCGATCTCGCTCTTGCCCGTGTCGGATATCATCGTCAGGTCGTCGCGACCGTGCCGCGTTATTCTGCCTTGCCGATGGCGCTCCGGGCCATGCCGGCTATTGCGACGATCCCGGAATCGATCGCCCGGTGCATGGCGCAATTGCACAATCTGACGGTTTCGCAGCCGCCTCTCGACCTGCCGGCCGATCCGGTAACAATGCTCTATCGTCGTGTCGACCAGGCTGACAGCAGGGCCGTATGGTTCCGCCGGCTCTTTGTGGAGGTCGTGGCGGATGCGCTTCATGAGTCCGGATGCCGCGTGGGCGTTTCCAAGGCCGCATGCTGCTACGAGCAGACGCCCTTGGCCATAGCCGTATAGGTTGGGTTGCGGCTCTATCGCAATTCAGATGCCCGCAGCGCCGGAAAGACGGGCAGGTCCGGCAGTCCGGGGAGAGAGGGTTCGCCTTTCCCCCGCCATATCGCGCAGACGACAGCGAGGATATCAGCCCCTTCGGCACTGACCAGCTTGGCCGCATCGACGACTGCGCCGCCCGTGGTGATCACGTCCTCAATGAACGTGACTTTCTTGCCCCTGATATCCAGGCCTTCGACGGCCTTGCATGTGCCGTAGGTCTTTGCTTCCTTGCGGATGAATGCGGCTGGCAGGCCGCTTTCCAGCGACATTGCCGTGGCAATCGGGACGCCACCCAATTCCAGACCGCCAAGAACCTCCGTGCCGCTCGGCAGGAGCTGCAACATGCGTCGCGCTATGCGGCGCAGAAGAGCCGGGTCGGATTCGAATCGGTACTTGTCGAAATATTCGTTGGAGACCTGACCGGATCGCAGCGTGAAAGTCCCATGGATCCGCGCAATCGTATTGATATCGGTGCCCAGCAAGTCGTCGCTCATAACCATCTCCTAATCCTTGTTCCTGTTCGATTTACATAATCCGCGGGAGACCGCAAAGTGCCGATAACGATCACAATGGATCGGAGGCCTGTTTCTTCACCTCCGATTGCAGTGGTCGTGCTCGTTTCTACGAGAGGAGTTGTTAGGATGATCGATGACTGAGCGGGTTCGGCGGACACAGCGTCTGCTTTTGCGGATGCCGGTGGAGACGGATGTCGAGTTCGTCACCGCGCTTTTTTCGCGACAGGAGCTTGTCGCGCATCGACCCGACCCGACGCCGGATACGCCGGAGGAGAGTGCCCGGCGGCTTGCGCGCGATATGGATCATTGGCGCAGCCATGGATTTGGACGCTGGGCCGTGGAAGCGGGTGGCGGGCTGATCGGGTTCGGAGGCGTGACCGTGTCGAAGGAGTTCGAGGGTCTCAATCTCTCCTATCATTTGCATCCGGATAGCTGGGGCAAGGGCTATGCGACCGAACTGGTACGGCAGGTCTTGGACTTTGCGTTCGATGACTTGCGTGCCGAGCGGGTGATCGGCCTTGTTCGTCCCGTCAATGTCGCCTCGCGCAATGTGCTGGAGAAATGCGGCTTCACCCTGGAGCGCGAGGTTATGCTGCATGGCGCGCCGACCAATCTCTTTGCGCTCGCCGCGCAGCGACAAGGATAAGTTGAGCGAGGGTTTTCGGCCCGCTACGGCTGATCTTCCATTTCCGCCATCAGCCATTGCCGGAATGCCTTCATCGAAGCGGTTTCCGCCCGTGATTTCAGCCGCGTCAGCCAATAGCTGCCGGTCAGCACCGTGATTGGAAACGGCTGAACGATCCGGCAGGCTTCGATCTCCTGGGAGAACATGGCGACAGGGACGAGTGCTGCGCCCACGCCGCGCGCGGCGGCCTCCACCAGCGTCAGCGACGAATCGAACATCCAGCCGCGGAGATTGGGTGGGGTTGCCCCCGCTGCCCTGAACCAGAGCGGCCATTCGTCGATCCGGTATGATCGCAGCAGGTCGATATTGGCAAGGTCCGCCGGGGTGTGGAGGTATTGGTTCAATGCCGGTGTGCACACCGGAGACAGGGGCGCATCCATCAGATGGATCGCTTCCGTTCCATGCCACGCGCCATCGCCGAACCGGAGGAAGAAATCGAGGCCGTCGAGCACCATGTCGGCGCGATTGTTGTTGGTCTTGAGGCGCAGGTCGACATGCGGATGCTGCGCTTTGAACGAGGAGAGGCGCGGCAGGAGCCAGCCGATCGCGAAGGTGCCGACCACGCCGACGGTCAATATTTCATCGAAATTGCCTTCCTCGAGTTGGCTCAGCGTCGCGCTCATGCGCCGAAACGCATCGGTCAGCACCGGCAGCAGCGCATGTCCCTCGTCGGTCAGCGCCAGGCCACGCGGGAGGCGCTTGAACAGGGTGATGCCGAGGACGTCTTCAAGCGCCTTGACCTGATGGCTGATGGCCGTCTGCGTGACCCGAAGCTCCATGCCAGCCCGCGTGAAGCTGCCATGCCGCGCAGAGGCTTCGAAGACGCGCAGGGCGTTCAGCGGTAGCTGCGAGATGTCCATGATGCCTCAATGCCCAAGTTTTTCTCATGTCTAAGCTCAGAATTGATCGTTTGTCGAGGGCATGACGCGGTTGCATAGTTCGCCTCGAGAAATGCAGGCGGCCCTCGAGACATCAGCGGGATCAATCACCATCTGCTTCCCCCCCTTTGCGAACCGCCAACCGTCATTCGTCGCGGATGTGGTCGGCCATCTATATGAGGACATTGTTTTCGTTATGAGAAATCTCTTTCTTCCAACCGTTGGAATGATCGCTATCGCCTCTCTTTTCCATGGAGCCGGTGCCTGCGCCGCCGATAGCGGCGAGCAAGACCGGATCGAGCACGCCGTCAACGATGCGATCCGGCTGACCATGAAGGAAAATGACATTCCGGGCATGGCCGCGGCGGTCACGGTGCATGGTAAGCGCTATGTCTTCAACTACGGTGTCGCTTCCAGGGAGAGCGGGCAGAAGGTGACCAAGGACACGCTCTTCGAGCTCGGCTCGATCAGCAAGACCTTCACCGCAACGCTTGCATCCTATGCGCAGCTGCGCGGAACGCTGTCCTTCTCCGATAAGGCGAGCAAATATCTGCCGGCTCTGGCCGGCAGCAGCTTCGATACTATCAGTGTTCTCGATCTCGGCACCTATACGGCGGGCGGCCTGCCGTTGCAGTTTCCGGATGAGGTGAATGATCAGGACAAGATGATCGCCTATTACAGGAACTGGAAGCCGGCCTATGCCGCCGGCACCCATCGGCTCTATTCCAACCCCAGCATCGGCCTGTTCGGCTATCTCGCCGCCGCGAGCATGGGCGAGCCTTTCGACAATCTGATGGAGGGCACTATCTTCCCGACACTCGGCCTGTCCCATACCTATATCCGTGTGCCCCAGGAGCAGATGGGCAATTACGCCTATGGCTATGCGAAGAGCAACAAGCCCGTTCGCGTCGGGCCGGGGCCGATGGACTCGGAAGCCTATGGTGTGAAGACGACCGCGGCTGACATGATCCGCTTCCTTGAGGCCAACATGGACAGTTCGAAGCTGGACAAGACGCTCCAAGACGCGATCGCGATGACGCATCGCGGATATTACAAGATTGGCGGCATGACGCAGGGGCTGGGATGGGAAACCTATGCCTATCCCACAAGCCTCGAGCAGCTGCAGGCGGGGAATTCCAACCAGATGTCCCGCAATCCCAACCCGGCAAGCAAGCTCGTGCCGCCGCAGCCACCGCGTAAGGATGTGCTGATCAACAAGACCGGCTCGACCAACGGCTTCGGCGCCTATGTTGCCTTCGTGCCTGCCAAGGGGATCGGCATCGTGATGCTGGCGAACCGAAACTATCCGATCCCCGCGCGCGTCAAGGCGGCATACAAGATCCTGACGGCGCTGGACAAGGAATCCGGCTCGGCGGGCACGCGCTGACGTAGCTCCCGTCTCGCGGCCTTCTTTTCAGACGCAAGCCGGCTCCGGAAAGTACCGCGAGCCGGCTGCTGTCAGTCTACGGGAGTTTTGCTATCGCTTGCGAGAAGCCGCAAGGGGAGCGTTCGCCTGGGCGGCGTCGACGCTGTTGAAGAGCTCTTGAATGAGCTGGGTTATACGCTCTGGGGAAGTGCCCTTGGCACGTTCTTCCTCGATCCGGCGTCTCACCAACATTTCCAAGTCTGACATGTCTATCACCTCGTTTATCCGGCGCGAGGGAAATGTGGCTCTCAATGAGCCGAGAGACAAGTTACAGTTTTTTCATGATTTTTAGCTGTTGCGCACAATGTCGTGATCGCGGGAGAAATTTGCCCGGCTAATTTTCTGGGCGAGTATGCCATCTATCCCGCAAGTCGCGACGCGATTTGAAACCACTGGCGGCATTCGGTTTTGAGATGGCAAGGCCAACGTTTCTTCTTGGCCGACATGTGAATAATGATGTGCTGGTAACGTGAAGATTGTAAATTATATCTAGTTGTTGTCGCTATTAAATTCCGTAATAAGTCGAAATATTTCAAATAAGTTCGTGTTATTAAAGCAAAAAACGCCCTTGACGGTGATTTGAGCTTAACTTTTAATTGAATCTATCACGGATGATGGGAGGGATTATTATGACTTCCGAAATCGTCGCTTCAACGGATGCTCTGCAGTCGTCCGATCCCGGTGAGCCCATTGATCCTCACCAGCCTTCCGATTGCCGGGAATTGTCGGAGGCGGAGATTTCGTCACTGGTTCATGAGATCGATCGGGACGGATATGCCGTTCTTCCTCGCTATATCTCGCCCGCCGATATGGATGACCTGCGCCAATTCGTGCGCAATGCGGTAACGGCGGCCGGCAATCGCTACACCATGCTGCGCGGTCCGGAACCCGTCGCGGAAACAGCGCTCGGGAGGCTGTCGTCGTCGCCGGCGCTCCGGCACATCTGCATGCGCGCCTATGAAATCGGGACGTCGAGGCCCGCGCCGGACCAGCCCTATTATCAGATTCTGCGCTGCCTGACCGGCAGCACGGGCCGCAAGCATTCGATGGTGTTTCACTTTGATTCCTACGTGCTGACCGTGCTGCTGCCCATCGAGGTGCCCACCGGAAAGGACAATGGCGAACTCATCGTCTTGCCGAACTTCCGGCGCGTCAGGCGCTGGTATGCCAGCAACCTGGTCGACAAGATCCTGCTCGACAATCCGCTCACCCAATGGGTCCTTCGCAGCATGGCAAAATCGATCCCGGATCGATTTCTTCGCATCTCCATGGTTCCGGGAAATCTCTATTTCTTCTGGGGTTATCGTTCGATTCATACGAATGCGCCCTGCGACCCCGAGAAGATCAGGGCCACGGCGCTGTTTCACTATGCGGATCCGCACCGGGGGAGCAGGTTGAGGATGTGGTTGGGGCGGTAGGCGGGTGGTGTCTGCCGGGATATAGAGCGGTTTTTGTAAACCGACCTGAAAATAGATAATACTTCGCGCCGGAGACACGGTTTGAATTTCCGTTTTCGACCAAAGCTGTTCAAGCGGTGGAAGGAGTGGATTGTTTTGAGAGGCGGCGTCGATTTTATTTATGCTATTTGCCGGGCGTATGTCCGAATACCTCAGGAATTCCTTCAGGTTCCTTCTAAAGGTATCGCCCCTAATATTCTCACATAAGGAACAAGATGTATCTTAATTCTGAGCAGGTTACGCAGTTCACAGAGTTGCTGAAAGCCTTCTTTACGCTTCCGTATTCTACAGATTTAGATGGAAAGGACGCTGAGACCCTCCTCAGGATTGTCAAGAATGCCACGGGTGTCAGGTCAAAACGAAAAGAACTTTTCGATATTGTCGACGGTGACATCGGTTATTCAGTAAAAACGTTGCGAAAAACTCCGCGTGCGAGGCATGTCGATCTGCAGGAACAGAGATTCTGCCAAGTGACGGAACTTGAGAAGATCTTGCGTGAAGAAGAGGGCTCTGATCGGGACCAGGGTCGCCTGCTGCTTGAGTATATGCGCGATCGGCTCGAAGAGCAGATGACGGCACGGCACATTAAGACCGCAAAATCGCTAATCCTTCTAAAGTGGTGGGATGACAAACGTAGCTGCTTCCAATTTCGTTACTGGGAAGAAGATTTTCTTGGGCATATCGATGAACTGTGGCGCCGAAACCAGCGGGATGAAATTGAATGGGTGTTGCTACCTGCTGGAATACATGCCCGGGATAAGACACGCCGCAACGGGAAAGGAAAGAATGTCCGGTTGCTGAGGATGCACCCCAAACACAATCAAATATTTACCGATCATGAGATCCCGGAAGATGCTATTTTGATCGAATTTCAAACGAAGCCTGTTGATTGGTTGGATCTGACGCAGGCAATGCAATCAGCCGGATTACTATGACTGTATCAACGCTGGCGTCACACGATGGCTCTGGAGTCTGGAATACAATCAAGTTCGGATTTACTGAGCCCAGTTATTGTTCAGTATCGGACAAATCCATGCTCGTACGAAGTTGGTTGCCATTTTCTCTTAAGGCTGCATGGGGAGGGGCGAGCTGATCGCTCCAGGCTGCGATTGCTAAGCTTGCTTCAGGAAAAATCATTTACTTTGGAGAGTTAAATGGCGCACCCGACAGGATTCGAACCTGTGACCTTTGGAATCGGAATCCAACACTCTATCCAGCTGAGCTACGGGTGCATGCCTGAGGCGGGTTGACTCGCCTGTCCGATGGCAGGTTCTTAGCCTAGGAAGCGTCTGGCTTCAATGCGGAAAATGCGGGAAAGTGCAGATCGGTGCGATCAAATGAAACAAGGCCGCGAACCCTTTGGGTCGCGGCCTTGTTTCTCGGGTGCATTGTTGCAGCTCAGGCCTTCATGGCGCCGGGGCCGGGGATGGCTTTGGGCGGGACCTTGCCGAGGATGATCATGCCCAGCACTTCGTCCTTGGTGACGTCCTCGGTGCGGGCGTGGCCGACGACCTGGCCGTTCTTCATCACCGAGACGCGGTCGGCGAGGTCGAAGACGTCGTGGATGTCGTGGCTGATGAGGAAGATGCCGATGCCTTCCTTCTTCAGCTGCTTGATCAGCTCGCCGACCTGCGCCGTCTCCTGCGGGCCGAGTGCTGCCGTCGGCTCGTCCATGATCAGGATGCGGGCGTCGAAGAGGATGGCGCGGGCGATGGCGACTGACTGGCGCTGGCCGCCGGAGAGCGCCTTCACCGGCTCCTTGAAGCGCTTGAAGTTGGGGTTGAGGCGCCCCATCACTTCGCGGGCTTTGGCTTCCATGGCGACGTCATCGAGCGTGCCCCAGCGGGTTTGCAGCTCGCGGCCGAGATAGAGGTTGGCGGCGGCGTCGACGTTATCGGCGACGGCCAGCGTCTGGTAGATCGTCTCGATGCCGTATTTCTTGGCGTCGCGCGGGGTGCGGATATCGACAGGCTCGCCGTTGATCAGGATATCGCCGCTGTCGCGCTTGTAGGCGCCGGAGAGGATCTTGATCAGCGTCGACTTGCCGGCGCCGTTGTGGCCAAGCAGGGCTACGACTTCGCCGGGGTAGAGATCGACCGAGGCGTTGTCGACAGCGTGGATGCCGCCGAAGGAGATGGAAATGTTCTTCATTTCCACAAGCGGAGTGGTTTGATCCGTCATGGTTCAGAATTCCTTTTACTTGGCACGCGAGCGATAGACGATGTCGAGCCAGACAGCGACCACCAGGACAACGCCGACGACGACGTTCTGAATGGGCGTATCGACATTGGCGAGGCCCATGCCCGATTGTAGCGACTGCATCACCAGGGCGCCGAGCATGGCGCCGGCAACCGTGCCACTGCCGCCGGCGAGTGACGTACCGCCGATGACCGCCGCGGCGATGGTGAAGAGTTCGTAGGTGGTGCCCTGCGAATTGACCGCCGAATTCAGGCGCGCGGTCGAGATCGCGGCGGCGACGGCGGCGAGGAAGCCCATCAGCGCGAAGATCTTGATGATCACCCAGCGGGTCTTGATGCCGGCAAGCTCGGCTGCTTCCGGATTGCCGCCGATCGCAAAGACATAGCGGCCGAAGCGCAGGCGGGTGGCGATGAAGGTCATCACGATGCCGATGAGCACAGCGATGAGAACCGGAACCGAGATACCATAGGGAATATCCAGGCCCGCATCCGGCCAGGTAATATTGTGTTCCGTCGCGTATCTCTTGGCGATGCCGACCGGCCAATTATAGCTGTTGAAGAGATAGACCGTGCCGAGCACCACGGCGGAACCGAGGCAGCCCAGGAAATATTCCGCCCAGAGCGGACGGCGCGGAAAGCCGAAGCGCTTCCGCTGGCGGCGCGAGCCGACGATGCTGGCGACGATCATCAGGCAGGCGAGCACGCCGACGACCCAGCTCCAGGTGGCGCCGATCGAGCCCGTGGCGCCGCTGCCGCCCATGATGACGAAGGTGGAGTCCATCGGCGCAACGGTCTGACCGCTGGTGACGTACCAGGCAAGGCCGCGCCAGACGAGAAGGCCGCCGAGCGTGACGATGAAGGAGGGGACATTCATGAAGGCGGTGATCGCGCCCTGGAAGGCGCCGATGGCCGTGCCGATCGCCAGGCCGCAGAGGAGCGTGATGATCCAGGTCCAGGAACTGTCGAAGCCGAGATATTGCGGCAGCCACTTGGCCTGGATGACGCCCATGATCATGGCGACAAAACCGAGCAGCGAGCCGACCGAAAGGTCGATATTACGTGTGACGATAACCAGCACCATGCCGGTGGCAAGGACCGCGATTTCGCAGGTCTGCACCGAGAGGTTCCAGAGGTTTCTGGCCGTCAGGAATTCGCGGCCGTCGAAGGCTCTCAGATAGAGATCGAAGCCGATCCAGATGATTAGCAGCGCTCCGATCATGCCGAGCAGGCGGGTATCGATTTCGGTGGCGCGCAGGAAGCGGGTAATTACGCCGGCATCTGCGTTCCGGGGCCCGCTCGATGTGGTGGACTGTGTCATGTCGGCCATCGCTTTGCCGTTCTCCCTCTATTGGGCGCGGCCTGCGATGCATCCTGGCTATCGCTGGCAACCGCGCCAATCTCAAAAATTCGTCATCGCCAGTCCTGCCGGTCTTCGTCCGGTCCCGATGGCCGCCATCCGGCAAATCAACGGGTCATGCGATGGCGCGGCACGCTGCGGGAAGCTCTGTCTCCAACTGCAAGGAAGAGTTGTTGGCTTCTAATCCGCATTCGACGCCGCAACGGAAAGCCGCTGCGGCGTCGATCGTATCGTTGGATCAATCGTCCAAGGGTCGCCGTTTACTTGCAGGCTGCGACAGCGCCGGCCTTGACGCCCTGGCAAGCTTCAGCCTTGGAGATCCAGCCGGCGTCGATGACGACGTTCAGATTGTCCTTGGTGATCGCGACCGGGGTCAGGAAGACGGACTTCATGGCAACATGCTTCGGGCCACCGCTGAAGGTCTGGACGCCGTCGATCTGGTCCTGGGTCTTGCCACCGGCAAGCGACAGGGCGATTTCAGCGGCGCGCTTGCCGAGTTCACGCGAGTCTTTCCAGATGGAAACGGTCTGCGTGCCAAGCGCGATGCGGTTGAGTGCAGCCTTGTCGGCGTCCTGGCCGGAAACCGGAACGGAGCCAGCGAGGCCCTGGGCGTCGAGAGCGGCAACGGCGCCGCCGGCGGTGCCGTCGTTGGAGGCGACGACCGCGTCAACCTTGTTGTTGTTGGCGGTCAGGAACTGCTCCATGTTGCGCTGTGCGTTCTGCGGCAGCCAGCCATCGGTGTAGGCTTCGCCGACATTCTTGATCTTGCCGGCGTCGATGGCGGATTTCAGTACTTCGATCTGGCCGGAGAAGAGGAAGTCGGCGTTCGGGTCGGACGACGAGCCCTTGATGAACACGTAGTTGCCTTCCGGCTTGGCCTTCAGGACTTCGCGAGCCTGCATGCGGCCCACTTCCTTGTTGTCGAAGGTGATGTAGAAGGCAGCCGGATTTTCGATCAGGCGGTCGTAGCCGACAACCGGAATGCCTTCGTCGGCAGCCTTTTCAACGGCCGGGCCGATGGCGTCGGAGTCCTGGGCGAGAATGATCAGCGCGTTGGCGCCCTGCGAAATCAGGGATTCAACGTCGGTCAGCTGCTTGGAAGCGGAAGACTGGGCATCAGCGGAAATATACTTGGCGCCGACGGCTGCAAGCGCCTTCTTGATGGCGGCTTCGTCGGTCTTCCAACGCTCTTCCTGGAAGTTAGACCAGGAAACGCCAACGACGAGATCCTTGGCAAAGGCTGCCGTCTGCATGGTCAAAACGATGGCCGCGCCCGCAGCCAGCTTGATGAAAGCTTTCATATTATCCTCCCGAGTGAATGCGACCGCACGTATCCTGAAGCTCCCGTCGGCCGCCGCGATAATGCTGGCGAGAAAGGTTCCAACTTTTTTCTCGACAGTCGAGAAATTTAGTGTCAGAGATTTTTTCAACTGTCAACACCCGCACCGCCAGGTTTAACCGGCCGTTGAAGAAGAGCCATCTGGAGGTGCGGACAGGAGGGTGGAATGAGGGGGAGGCTTGTTGATGTTGGCCAAATCGAGCACCGAATTGGTCCGTCAGAAGAACAGCGTTCTGGTGCTGGCGGCGTTGCGTCGCCATGGCCCGCTTGCCCATACCGAACTCTCTGATTTCACGAAGCTTTCATCCGCAACCGTATCGGTGATCACCGCCGATCTGGAGCGCGCGCAGATCATCGAGAAGGCGGAGCAGCAGGCTGCCAGCGGTCGCGGTCGGCCGCGCGTGCTCTTCTCGCAGCGGCGCGATTGCGGCTATCTCATCGTCGTCATCATTTCATCTGATGCCGTGCAATATTCGCTTGTGGATTATGCCGGCCGGTTGATGGATCGTTTCACCGAGGAAAGGCCGCAGGATGTCTCCGGCGTCGGCTCCTTCGTCACCGGTCTGCGCAGTGCGCTGGACCGGATCGTCACCCGTTCGCGGCTGTCGCGCGACAAGGTTCTGATGATTTCGATCAGCAGCAAGGGGCTGGTGGATGCCTCCGAGCCGATCCTGCGCTGGTCGCCGATCTTCGGGCGCGATGAAATCGATTTTGCCGCGGTGCTGCGCGAGGACTGGCCGGCAAAGGTCATCCTCGGCAACGAGACGCTGCTGGTCGCTGCCGCCGTCGGCCGGCAAGAGGAGAATGAGAAGGGGGCCGATTTCCGGGCGCTTGCCGCTCTGTCGCTCGGCCACAGCATCGGCCTCGGCATCGTGCGTCGTGGCGAGGAGGGCGGTCATCAGATATCGGCGCCGAATTTCGGTCATATGCTGCATTTGCCGGGAGGCGGCCTTTGTCGCTGCGGGTCGCGCGGCTGCATCGAGGCCTATGCCGGCTTCTACGCCATCCTGCGCTCGGCCTTCGATGTCCCGCTCGACACGATCCCCGCGAAATTCGTGCCGGTCGCGGAACTCGACAAAATAGCGGTCAGCGCCCGGCAGGGCAGCCGCCGCAACATCCTCGCCTTTCGCCAGGCGGGACTGGCGCTGGGCAACGGCCTGTCGCGCGTGCTCAGCCTGCATGAGAGCATGCCGATCGCGATCACCGGCCCCGGCGCGCGCTATTACGACCTGTTGCTGGAAGGGATAACGGAAGGGCTGGCGGACTCGCATGTCGTGCGTATGGAAGGCATGCCGGAGTTGCGGGTCCTAGCCGACGAGCCGACGCTGGTTTTCGAGGGGCATCTCAACCGCGCGCTGACGATCATGGACAGCGACATCGTCAAGGCGGGCGTCGTGGCGCCGGAAATGCCCGATTCTTCGGCCGGCCGATCAGCGGTCGGCGAAGTGACGCGGGCAAACTGAAATGGCCGGGCGATAACCCGGCCATTCTGATTCTGATAACACTGGCAGGTCTCAGTCGACCTTCACCAGCTTGCCTTCCTTGACCGACTGCAGCGCCGCGTCGGCGAGCTTTAGTGCGGCAAGACCGTCGGTGCCCGACGGGGTGATCGTGGTGCCCTTTTCGATCGCGGCGATGAAGCTGGCGATTTCGTTGGCGTAGGCTTCGGTGTAGCGGGTCATGAAGAAGTCGTGCAGGGGCGGGCGGGTATAACCCTCGCCATTGGCGACTTCGATCGAGAAGGGCCGCTGGTTTTCGGCGGAGACAAGGCCCTTCGAGCCGTGGATCTCGATGCGCTGATCGTAGCCATAGGTGGCGCGGCGGGAGTTGGAGATGATCGCCTGCTTGCCGGAGGCGGTTTGCAGGATAACGGAAACGCTATCGTAGTCGCCGGCTTCGCCGATCGCCTTGTCGACCAGGACCGCGGCGGTGGCCGTGACGGCAACCGGCTCTTCGCCGAGCAGGAAGCGCGCCATGTCGAAATCATGGATGGTCATGTCGCGGAAAATGCCGCCGGAGCGCTTGATATAGTCGACCGGAGGCGCGCCTGGGTCACGCGAGGTGATCGTTACCATTTCGACGTCGCCGATGCGGCCCTCGTCGATGGCCTTCTTGACGGCCATGAAGTGCGGGTCGAAGCGGCGGTTGAAGCCGACCATCAGCTTGCCCTTCACCTCGTCGACCACCTTGATGCAGGCCTTGACGCGGGCGACATCGAGATCGACAGGCTTTTCACAGAAGATCGCCTTGCCGGCGCGAGCGAAGCGCTCGATCAGGTCGGCATGGGTGTCGGTTGGCGTGCAGATCACGACGGCGTCGATATCCTTGGCGGCTTCGATTGCCTCGATGGTGCGGACTTCGCAGCCATAGGCCGAAGCGATCGCATCCGCAGCCGCTGGAAAAGCATCCGCCACTGCGACGAGCTTGGCGTTGGCATCGCCGCTGACGGCTTTCGCATGTACCTTCCCGATGCGTCCCGCACCGAGCAGACCAAATCTGACAGTCATTTTTACCTCCCTGATTTCGGAACAAATGAACCGAATAAAAATCAATATGGAATTTTCATTCCATCTTCCGAAGGCGACGTCAAGCCGCCAACGTTTCACAATTTTGAAATTCACGACGCGAAAACGGCTTATCCTTGGATCGCGTTTTCCGAAACCGCTTCACAGTTTTCGAGATCATGCGCTAAAGACAGGATCTCTCCAACAGGCGAACGAGGCCCATGCAACTGATCGATCCCAACCATCCCGTCTATAAGCCGCTCTGGGTGCGGGTTCTGATCGTTGGCGTCTGCCTGGGCTGGGCGACGATCGAGGCCTTCGGTCCGGAGCCGTTCTGGGCTGTTATCGTCGGTGCGCTCGGGGCTTACAGCGCCTGGATGCTGCTCTTGAACTTCAATCCGCAGCCGCCGAAGACCGAGGTCGAAAACACCGTTGCGGACGATCAGGACGAAGACGAAGAGCCGGCCGACGAGAAGAAATAGCTAGCGCACCAGACGCCGCAGGGCTTCGTCGATCAATTGATTGGCGATCATCATGCGCGTAGTCGCCTGTTCGCGAAAGGGCGGGGCGACGCTGTCCGGATGATTGGCTTTGGCAAAAGCGCGGCGCTTTTCGTGGAGAGATTGCAGTGTGCTCTGTGGGGAGATCGCCAGATCTGTGGCCACCTCTTCCCTGGATGTCCGCGCCAAGTGATCAGGCATGACGGGCAACTCCGGTTCTTTCGGTTCGGGCTCTGGCAGTGGTTCCGGCGAGGGGATCTCATTGCCGAGATTGTCGATATAGGCATCGTCCGGACGAGAGGATCCGGCTGGCTCGCCGCCGAGGACGGTCGCGACAAAACTGACGTTGAGACCGCGGATGCGATGCGCCGTCTCGTCCTTTGCCGATTTGTCGTCTTCCGTGTCGAGGCGATCGAGGACGGATTGAAACAGTGATTGCCCGAATAACATGCCTGCCTCCAGAAGCATCCTGGATAGGCGCGCAAGTTGGTGCGGAGCTTATGGCGAGCGCCCGATCATGGGCGGGGATCATGCAGAAGGAGATTCCGGCTTTCCTCCAGAATCATGTCGTGCAGCAACCGGGCGCTCGGCGGCATGGCGCGTTCGCGGGCGGTGATCAGGCTGTAGGGCTTTACCTCAAGCTCGAAGTCGATCGGGAGGATGCAGGATTCGCCCGCTTTCGATGATTGCCCACAGATGAATTGCGCCATGTCGAGCGCGATCGGGGCGATGGCATCCGTCTTGCAGACGACGGCGAGTGTCAGCAGCAGCGAGGATGTGTTGATGATATTTTCCGGCAGGGGGACGCCGGCGGTGATGAAAATATCCTCCACCTTGCGCCGGAGCATCGTGCCGGGCGGCTGGAAGACCCAATCGTAGCCGGGCAGGTCCTCGAGGCTGGCAACACCTTTCTCCAATAGCGGATGACCATTGCGGACCACGAGACAGGCTTTCTCGACACCGATCTCATGGGAGGTGAACAGGCGCGGATTGAGCTCGTCCGGAATGCGGCTGATGATGAAATCATGGCGGGCGGCGAGCAGTTCGCGCGCCAGCACGTTGCTGTTTTCCACCTCGATATTAATTTCTATGCCGGGATAGGCGCGTGTCACGCGCTGGATCGCCGGCACGACGAGGCTGATTGCCGGGGCGGTCACGGCGCCCAGAAAGACGGAGCCGCCCTTGCCGGTTCTAAGTTCGCCGATCTCCCGGCTCGCCTCGCGCAATTCGAGCAGGATCTTGCGTGCCCGCTTGGCGAGCGCCAGTCCGAAGGGGGTCAGCACGACGCCGCGCGCGACGCGTTCGTAAAGCGGACTTTTGACAATCGACTCCATTTCGGAGAGCATCCGCGAAGCCGCAGGTTGTGACATGTTCATGGACTCGGCGGCGGCGGAAATCTGCGCATGATCCTCGATCGTCACGATCATGCGCAGGTGATTGAGCTTCAAACCGGCTCGGAGTAGGGTGTCGTCGCGAAAACTGTCCGAGTGAATCTCGATGCCTTCGCTCGAATAATCGTTATATATTTTCTCCATGGCGGCCAATTTTCCCTTTCGCCGGCAAAAAAGTACTATTTTTTAACATTATACCAAATTCGGTATATATTTTGCCAGTTATTCTATTTGACAGTTATACGAAATCGTACGAATTTGCCCAGCGTGCGCCGGGTGCAGCTCATGCACGTGAGAGCGTGGAGGAGTTCTACTTCGTTTCTCACAACTAGAAGTAACTGTTCCTTCTACGGAACCTGCCGCAGTTTCGGGCGGGCATTTTTTGTCCGCCGCATTATTAAACAAGGGAGAGAGTAATGAAGTCCATTATCTCATTGACGGCCGCCGCTGTGTTCAGCGTCGCTACGCTGGTGACACCTGCCCTCGCGGCAGACAAGGGCACTGTCGGCATCGCCATGCCGACCAAGGCTTCGGCGCGCTGGATCGATGACGGCAACAACATCGTCAAGCAGCTTCAGGCTGCCGGCTACGGCACCGACCTTCAGTACGGCGACGACGATATTCCGAACCAGCTCTCGCAGGTCGAGAACATGGTCACCAAGGGCGACAAGGTTCTCGTCATTGCCGCAATCGACGGCACGACGCTGTCCGACGTTCTGCAGAAGGCGCATGATGCCGGCATCAAGGTCATCGCTTATGACCGCCTGATCCGCAACAGCGGCAATGTCGACTACTACGCCACGTTCGATAACTTCAAGGTCGGCGTTCTCCAGGCTAACTCGATCGTTGACGGCCTCGGCCTCAAGGATGGCAAGGGCCCGTTCAACATCGAGCTCTTCGGCGGTTCGCCGGACGACAACAACGCCTTCTTCTTCTATGACGGCGCAATGTCTGTCCTGAAGCCCTACATCGATAGCGGCAAGCTCGTCGTAAAATCCGGCCAGCAGGGCATGGACAAGGTCGGCACGCTGCGTTGGGACCCGGCAACGGCCCAGGCCCGCATGGACAACCTGCTCTCGGCTTATTACACCGATGCACATGTCGATGCCGTTCTGTCTCCTTATGACGGTCTCTCCATCGGCATCCTGTCTTCGCTCAAGGGCGTCGGCTACGGCACCGGCGGTCAGAAGCTGCCGATCGTTACCGGTCAGGACTCCGAAATTCCTTCGGTCAAGTCCATCATCGCTGGCGAGCAGCACTCCACGATCTTCAAGGACACCCGTGACCTCGCAAAGGTCACCGTCAACATGGTCAACGCTCTGATGGAAGGCAAGACGCCGGAAGTCACCGACACCAAGACCTATGACAACGGTGTAAAGGTTGTTCCGTCCTACCTGCTGACCCCGGTCGCAGTTGACAAGACCAACTATGAGAAGGTTCTCGTCGAGGGCGGCTACTACAAGGCTGACCAGCTGAAGTAGTCTTCCGATTTACCGATCAGGGCCCGCCGCAAGACGGGCCCTGACTCTGATATTTAAGACGGTCGCCCGGTCTGTTATGTTCGGCTGCGGCGTTGGATACGAAAAATGGACAATACAATCCTCGAAATGCGGACCATCACCAAATCGTTCCCCGGTGTGAACGCTTTGGAAAATGTCAATCTGAAGGTCCGGCAGGGCGAGATCCACGCTTTGGTGGGCGAAAACGGGGCGGGCAAGTCCACCTTGATGAAGGTGCTCTCCGGCGTCTATCCGGCCGGCAGCTATGACGGCGATATCTATTATGATGGCCAGGTGCGTCAGTTCAAGACTATCAAGGACTCGGAAGAAATCGGCATCATCATCATCCATCAGGAGCTGGCGCTCGTGCCGCTCCTGTCGATTGCCGAAAACATCTTCCTGGGCAATGAGGTCGCAACAAAAGGCGTAGTCAACTGGCAGGAAACCTTCAGCCGCACCAAGGAGCTCCTCGCCAAGGTCGGCCTCAAGGAATCTCCGAGCACGCTCGTGACCGACATCGGCGTCGGCAAGCAGCAGCTCGTCGAGATCGCCAAGGCCCTGTCGAAGAGCGTGAAGCTTCTGATCCTCGACGAGCCCACTGCTTCGCTCAATGAAAGCGACTCGGACGCGCTGCTCAACCTCCTGATGGAATTCCGTAATCAGGGTATCACCTCGATCATCATCACGCACAAGCTCAACGAAGTGCGCAAGGTGGCCGACGAGATCACCGTGCTGCGCGACGGCATGGCCGTGAAGACGCTGAACTGTCACGAGGAAGAGATCAGCGAAGATATCATTATTCGCAACATGGTCGGTCGCGAGCTCGCTGACCGATATCCGCCGCGCTCGGTGCCGATCGGCGAGACGATCCTCGAAGTCAAGAACTGGAATGCCTTCCACCAGCAACACCGCGACCGCCAGGTGCTGCACGACATCAATGTCAACGTCCGCAAGGGCGAAGTGGTCGGCATTGCCGGCCTGATGGGCGCCGGCCGCACCGAGTTCGCCATGAGCGTCTTCGGCAAGTCCTACGGCCACAAGATCAGCGGCGAGGTCTTCATTGACGGCAAGCCGGTAGATGTCAGCACCGTGCGTCGCGCCATCGACGCCGGGCTTGCCTATGTCACCGAAGACCGCAAGCAGCTTGGCCTGGTGCTGACCGAAAGCATTCTGCACAACACGACGCTTGCGAATCTCATGGGCGTTTCCAAGGCGACGGTCATCGACGATGTCCGCGAGCTTCAGGTCGCTACCAATTTCCGCTCGAAGCTGCGTATCCGCTCCTCGGGCGTATTTCAGGAGGCGGTCAACCTTTCCGGCGGCAACCAGCAGAAGGTGGTGCTGTCGAAATGGCTGTTCTCCAATCCCGAGGTGCTGATCCTCGACGAGCCGACGCGAGGCATCGACGTCGGCGCCAAATATGAAATCTATTCCATCATCAACCAGCTTGCCGCCGACGGGAAGGGCGTTCTGATGATCTCATCGGAAATGCCCGAACTGCTTGGCACCTGCGACCGTATCTATGTCATGAATGAAGGCCGGATCGTCGCTGAATTGCCGAAGGGAGAGGCGAGCCAGGAAACCATCATGCGCGCTATCATGCGCTCAGGGGAGAAGCACTAATGACTACGGCCAGCCCAAGCAAAGAAGGCCCTAACGTCGTCTCGATCGGCGACTATATCCGCAATAACATCCGCGAATACGGCATGCTGATCGCGCTTGTCGCTATCATGCTCTTCTTCCAGATCGTTACCGGCGGCGTTCTCTTCAGGCCGCTGAACCTGACCAACCTCGTGCTGCAGAATTCGTTCATCGTCGTGATGGCGCTCGGCATGCTGTTGATCATCGTGGCTGGACATATCGATCTGTCGGTCGGCTCCGTCGTCGGTTTCGTCGGCGCGGTCGCCGCCGTCCTCGTCGTCCAATGGCAGGTGAATCTGGTTCTCGCGACGATTATCTGCTTGGCGATGGGCGCTCTTGTCGGTGCCTGGCATGGTTATTTCGTCGCGTATCACCGCATTCCGTCGTTCATCGTGACCCTTTCGGGCATGCTGGTGTTTCGCGGTCTGACCTATGCGATCATCAACATGACCGGCAGCGGCAGCAGCATTGGTCCGTTTCCGCCGGCTTTCCAGATCATGGCGACCGGCTTCCTGCCGGACTTTTTCGACATCGGCGGTATCCATGGAACATCGATCCTTCTGACCGTCGCCATACCGATTGTGATGTTCTTCCTTTCCTGGCGTCGTCGTCAGGTGAACGAAAAACACGGTATTGACGTCGAGCCGATGAGCTTTTTCATCGGGCAGAATCTATTGCTTTTCGCAGCGACCCTGTTCCTCGGATATCAGATTTCCTCCGCTAAGGGCCTGCCCAACGTCTTGATCGTCATGCTGGTGCTGATCGCAATCTATGCCTTCGTGACCCAGCGGACGACGATCGGCCGCCGCATTTATGCGATGGGTGGCAACGAGAAGGCGACCAAGCTCTCCGGTATCGATACCCGGCGCCTGACCTTCTACACCTTCGTGAACATGGGCATGCTCGCCAGCATCGCCGGCATCATCGTTGCCACGCGTCTGAATTCGGCTACCGCCAAGGGCGGCGACGGTCTGGAACTCGACGTCATCGCGGCCTGTTTCATCGGTGGCGCTTCTGCTTCGGGCGGCGTCGGCAAGGTGACCGGCGCGGTGATCGGCGCCCTGATCATGGGTGTTCTGAACCAGGGCATGTCGATCCTCGGCTACCAGACGGATTCGCAGAAGATGATCAAGGGCGCGGTGTTGCTCACCGCTGTCTTCATCGACGTCTACAACAAGAACAAGGGCTGATCGCTAAAGCGCTCAGCCAAGATCTAAAACCAAAGCCATGACAGAGTCCGGCTCTCGCTGAGAGCCGGAGCGGTGGAATGCATCCAGCCTCTGTCTATTAGGAAAGGATGAAACTATGCTGATTTCCCAGATCAAGGGTTCGAACGGCGAGATCATTGTCGCCGTGCGCAATGGGCCGGGCGAAGCTGCCAAGGCTGTCGTCAATGCAGGCAGCGTCTACGCACTGGCGCTAGAAGCTGCCGAGAGCGGCAAGTCGCTTGTCTCCGTCATCGAAGCACATGGTCTCGGCGAGACGATCGATCTGGAAAAAGCCTATGCCGACGGACGTTTCTTGTCGCCGATCACCCATCTGGACGCCGCTCACCTGCACCTGACCGGTACCGGCCTGACGCATCTCGGCTCCGCCGCGACCCGCGATTCCATGCACAAGAAGACGAGCGAAGCCGCTGAAGAGACGCTGACCGACTCCATGAAGATGTTCAAGATGGGCATTGAGGGCGGCAAGCCCAAGGACGGCGAGAAGGGCGTACAGCCCGAGTGGTTCTACAAGGGCAATGGCTATGGCGCGGCGGCTCCGGGCGCGGCACTCGTTTCTCCCTCCTTCGCGCTCGACGGCGGCGAAGAACCTGAAATGGCCGGCATCTATGTCATCGCCAAGGATGGCACGCCGTTCCGTATCGGCTTTGCGCTCTCGAACGAATTTTCCGATCACGTCACCGAGCGGATCAACTATCTCTATCTCGCCCATTCCAAGCTGCGTCCGGCAAGCTTCGGTCCAGAAATCCGCATCGGTGTCGCGCCGGAGGATATTCGCGGCTCTTCCCGCATCAAGCGCGGCGACAAGGTGATCTTCGAAAAGCCGTTCCTGTCGGGCGAGGCGAACATGTCGCACACCTTCGCCAATCTCGAATATCATCACTTCAAGTATGACCTGTTCCGCGCGCCTGGCGACGTTCATGTCCACATGTTCGGCACGGCGACGCTGTCTTTCGCCGACGGCATCAAGCCGGAAGCGGGCGATGTTTTTGAGATCGAAGTCGCCGAATTCGGTTTGCCGCTGCGCAATCCGCTCGCCGTCGCCGCCGAAGAAACCGTGGCGGTTCGCCAGCTCTAATCCGTCGAGGCCGGCTGCCCCTGTGCGGCCGGTCGTTTTCAAGAAGATCCAGGAAGGCATGAAGCCATGACCATTCATCAGAATCTGATCGCCGGCGAATGGACCGGTACGACCGGCGCCGAGAATATCAATCCGTCGGATACCAACGAGGTCGTCGGCCTCTATGCCAGCGCCAGCGTCCAGGATGTTGCCGATGCCATCGCCGCCGCCAAGGCTGCGTTTCCGGCATGGTCGCGTTCCGGCATTCTCGAGCGTCACTCCATCCTCCGAAAGACCAGCGACGAGATCCTCTCCCGCAAGGACGAACTCGGCGCGCTGCTTGCCCGCGAAGAGGGCAAGACCTTGCCCGAGGCGATCGGCGAAACCATCCGCGCCGCGCAGATTTTCGATTTCTTTGCCGGTGAGGCTCTGCGTCTGGCGGGCGAAGTGTTGCCCTCCGTGCGTCCGAACATCGGCGTCGAGATCACCCGCGAGCCGCTCGGCGTGATCGGCATCATCACGCCCTGGAACTTCCCGATCGCCATTCCGGCCTGGAAGATCGCGCCGGCGCTTTGCTACGGCAACACCATCGTCTTCAAGCCGGCCGATCTGGTGCCCGGCTGCTCGTGGGCGATCGTCGATATTCTCCACCGCGCCGGCCTGCCGAAGGGCGTACTGAACCTCGTCATGGGCAAGGGCTCGGTCGTCGGCCAGGCGATGCTCGACAGCCCGGTTCTCTCCGGTCTCACCTTCACCGGCTCGGTCGGCACCGGCAAGCGCGTGGCGCTGTCCTCCGTCGAGCATGGCCGCAAGTACCAGCTGGAAATGGGCGGCAAGAACCCGATGGTCGTTCTTGACGATGCCGATCTGACGGTTGCCGTCGAGGCCGCTGCCAACTCCGCCTTCTTCTCGACCGGCCAGCGTTGCACGGCATCGTCGCGCCTGATCGTCACCGAAGGCATCCATGACAAGTTCGTGGCGGCGTTGACGGAGAAGCTGAAGACGCTGAACGTCGACAATGCCATCAAGGCCGGCACGCATATCGGCCCGGTCGTCGATGCCAAGCAGCTGAAGACCGACACGGACTATATCGAGATCGGCAAACAGGAAGGCGCCAAGCTCGCTTTCGGCGGCGAGATCGTCAGCCGCGAAACGCCCGGCTTCTACCTGCAGCCGACGCTGTTCACGGAAGCCACGAACCAGATGCGTATCAGCCGCGAAGAGATCTTCGGGCCGGTCGCCTCGGTCATCCGGGTGAAGAACTATGAAGAGGCGCTTGCCGTCGCCAACGACACGCCGTTCGGCCTGTCCTCCGGCATCGCCACCACCAGCCTGAAGCATGCGACGCATTTCAAGCGCAATGCCGAAGCCGGCATGGTGATGGTCAACCTGCCGACGGCCGGCGTCGACTTCCATGTGCCGTTCGGTGGCCGCAAGGGCTCATCCTTCGGCCCGCGTGAGCAGGGCAAATACGCCGCCGAGTTCTTCACCGCGGTCAAGACGGCCTACACGCTGGCCTGACCATCGATTTCAAGGTCCAGGTTCGTACGAGGCGGCCTGGACGACGGAAAAAGGGTACTGAGATTATGAAGAAGAAAGCTGAATGGCCGCGCAGACTGCGCTCCTATGACTGGTTCGGCGGCACCGGCAAGAACGCGATCATGCACCGCTCCTGGATGAAGAACCAGGGCCTGCCGGCCGACACGTTCGACGGCCGTCCGATCATCGGCATCTGTAACACCTGGTCGGAGCTGACGCCCTGCAACGCGCATCTGCGCGATCTTGCCGAGCGCGTGAAGCGCGGCGTCTACGAGGCCGGCGGCTTCCCGGTCGAATTCCCGGTGTTCTCGGTCGGCGAAAGCACACTGCGCCCGACGGCGATGATGTTCCGCAACCTGGCGGCCATGGACGTCGAAGAGGCGATCCGCGGCAATCCGGTCGACGGCGTCGTGCTGCTTGGCGGCTGCGACAAGACCACGCCGAGCCTTCTGATGGGTGCGGCTTCCGTCGATATCCCGGTCATTCTGGTGTCCGGCGGCCCGATGCTGAACGGCAAGTGGCGCGGCAAGGATGTCGGTTCCGGCACGGCGGTCTGGCAGTTCTCGGAAATGGTCAAGTCCGGCGAGATGTCGCTGGAGGAATTCATGGATGCGGAGCAGGGCATGGCCCGCTCGGCCGGCAGCTGTATGACCATGGGTACGGCCTCCACCATGGCGTCGATGGCCGAAGCCCTCGGCATGACCCTGCCAGGCAACGCCGCCATTCCGGCGGTCGATGCCCGTCGCCGCGTGATCTCGCAGCTTTCCGGCCGTCGTATCGTCGACATGGTCAAGGAAGATTTGAAGCCTTCCGACATCCTGACCAAGGAAGCCTTCGAGAACGCCATCCGCGTCAACGGCGCTGTCGGCGGTTCGACCAATGCCGTGCTGCATCTGTTGGCGCTTGCCGGCCGCATCGGCGTCGATCTGTCGCTCGACGACTGGGATCGCCTGGGCCGCGAAGTTCCGACCATCGTCAACCTGCAGCCTTCCGGCAAGCATCTGATGGAAGAGTTCTACTATGCCGGCGGCCTGCCCGTCGTCATCAAGGCGGTCGGCGACATGGGCCTGCTGCACAAGGATGCGATCACCGTTACCGGCGAAAGCATCTGGGAAGGCGTCAAGGATGTCGTCAACTACAATGACGACGTCATCGTGCCGCGCGAAAAGGCGCTGACGCAGTCGGGCGGCATCGCGGTTCTGCGCGGCAATCTAGCTCCGAAGGGCGCCGTGTTGAAGCCGTCCGCCGCCTCGCCGCATCTCATGCAGCACAAGGGCCGTGCCGTCGTCTTCGAAAGCATCGAGGACTACCACGCCCGTATCAACCGCGACGATCTCGACATCGACGAGAACTGCATCATGGTGCTGAAATACTGCGGCCCGAAGGGTTATCCGGGCATGGCCGAAGTCGGCAACATGGGTCTGCCGCCGAAGGTGCTGAAAAAGGGCATCACCGACATGATCCGCATCTCCGATGCGCGCATGTCTGGCACCGCCTACGGCACCGTCATCCTGCACACCGCTCCGGAAGCCGCCGATGGCGGGCCTCTGGCACTGGTTCAGAATGGCGACCTGATCTCGGTCGACGTACCGGCCCGCACGATCCAGCTCGAGATCTCCGACGAGGAACTGGCGAAGCGCCGCGCCGCCTGGGTCTCCCCGGTCAAGCCGCTCGCCGGCGGCTACGGCGGCCTCTACGTCAAGACCGTCATGCAGGCCGACACCGGCGCTGACCTGGACTTCCTGGTTGGCGCACGCGGCTCGGACATTCCGAATAATCGCGACAGCCACTGAGGTTGGTTTTTGAAGTTGGAAAGGGGCGGGACGCAAGTTCCGCCCCTTTCATTACAGTTTTCCGAAAACGGGGGCAGGCTTCATGCGAGTGACCTATCTAATATTCGGTTTGCTGGGTCTCTTTTGGGGATCGAATTTCATCTATATGAAATGGGCGGCGGAGCTGATCACCCCTGCACAAATAACTCTTCTGCGGGTGTTTTTTGGGTTCCTGCCGCTGTCCGTCGTGGCTTGGCGAAAAGACGTGATCCATCGGGGTCAACTGCGGCATCTACGGCATTTTCTTGTCATGGCGGTTTTGGCAACGGCCTTCTACTACTTTGCGATCGCGGAAGGCACCGCGCTGTTGCCCTCCGGAATTGCTGGCATTCTCGGCGGATCGATTTCGCTTTTCACCACCATCGCTACCCTCTTGTTCCTTCGCACGGAAAAGCCCAACGCGCTGATGCTGGCCGGGGTATTCGTCGGTTTTGCGGCCATTATCCTGATAGCTCGACCTTGGGAGGGGGCAGCCGGAACCATCGACACTAATGGTGTTCTCTGGATGCTAGCCGCTACGACCATCCTCGGACTATCGTATGTTTATGTCCGCCGTTTTCTGTCGCCTTACAATCTGCCGCCTCTTGCGCTCGCGACTTGGCAGACCGGGCTTGCATTGTTGGTGCTCCTGGCGCTGACCGATCGAACGGGAATGACGAATATTCTTCGGGATTGGCATACAGCTGCTGGCGTAGCCATGGGGCTGGGAGTTCTGGGAACCGGAATGGCTTTCCTGATCTACTATTACCTGCTGCAAGAGTTAGGCGCGGTTGCGGCTTCGGGTGCGACCTATATTACACCCAACGTTGCTTTGCTGATTGGCTGGGCCACTGGCGAGAAAGTTGGTATCTTGGAAATAGCTGCAATCATTCTGGTACTCGCCAGCATCGCAATGTTGCAGGTCGGTCGGCAACGCGCCATGCGGGGGACGGAGCAAGCAGTTCGTGCAGCGGCCAGACCTTAGCTAATTTCTTCAGGGATAAAGCCGCCAGTCTGGCGTTTCCATAGGCGCGCAAACAAGCCGTCCTGCTCGACCAGTTCGTCCGGCCTGCCTTCTTCCAGGATACGGCCCTGATCGAGCACGACGATCCGGTCCATCATGGCAATGGTCGAAAGGCGATGTGCTATGGCAATCACCGTCTTTCCTTCCATCACGAGGTTGAGTTTTTCTTGGATGGCGGCCTCGGATTCGCTGTCGAGGGCGGAGGTTGCCTCGTCGAGCACGAGGATCGGTGCGTCTTTCAGCAAAACGCGGGCGATCGCTACACGCTGCCGCTGACCACCGGAGAGCTTGATGCCGCGGTCACCGACGAAGGCGTCATAGCCCTTACGGCCTTCGCCGTCCGCAAGATCGGTGATGAATACATCGGCTTTTGCCGTCTTCGCCGCCTCTTCGATCTCCTCCTGTGTCGCCTCCGGCCGGCCGTAGCGGATGTTATCGCCGACCGAACGGTGCAGTAGCGCGACGTCCTGTGCGATGACTCCAATGTTGCGACGAAGGCTTGCCTGCGTAATCTCGCGGATGTCCTGTCCATCGATGAGGATCGCGCCGTCTCCGATGTCGTAGAAGCGCAGCAGCAGACTCACCAGCGTGGTCTTGCCAGCCCCGGAGAGACCGACCAACCCCACTTTCTCGCCGGGCCGAACCGTCAGCGACAGATTATTTATGACAGGCTTCCCGGACTTGTATGCAAAGCGGACATCCTGAAAACGAATTTCGCCGCTGTTGACCGTGAGGCTCGCCGCGTCAGGCCGATCCGTGATGGTGGGCGGCGTCGTCATCACGGGCATGGCGTCTTTGATCGTCCCAATCGCCTGAAAGATCTGCTGGCCCATCTGTAGGAAGGTGAAGATCTGCGTTGAGAGCCGCTGGAGGATGTAGACCGCGCCGACGAACTCACCGACCGTGAGGAAACCTTTGACGAGGCCCGAAAAGCCGATCGACAGCATCACCAGCCAAAGCACAGTATTGAGGAGCACGACAATCAGTTCCGAGGTGCGATAGATGCGCTGTTCCCCGTGCTGCGTCTGTATGGCCTTTCGGATGATGCGGCGGATGGCGCCGGCTTCGCTGTCTTCGGCGGCGAACTGCTTGATCATCTGCATATTTGTGTAGAGGTCGGTGATGGCGCCGGCCACCAGGCTGCGTTGCTTGGCGGTGCGGCGCGAACGCTCGGCAAAGATCGGCGCCATCTTGACGGTGAGAGCGACATTGAGCGCGATCCAGACCACGACCGGCAAGGCGAGCTGCCAGGACAGGCTCGACAGCAGGATCACGGAGCCGACCAGTTGCAGCAGGAAGCGCGGAATGGACTGGAAGGCGGCAATGATTTGCTGCTGGACGGCAGACGACACCTGCTGCAGGCGCGAGGCGACCTGTCCGGCATAGAGATCGTGGAAAAAGGCGAGATCCTGTCGCTCCACCGCTTTGTGCCCTTGCCACTGAATGGCGGCCGGCATGCCGATGCCGAGCGTGTGCGAGGTGAGCGTGTTTAGAAGGAACGAGGCAATTGGTATGGCCGGAAAGATCAGGAGCCCGAGAAAGGTCAGAAGTGGCCATTCGCTGTGCAAGAAGGCGGATGCGCCCTTCTGCGATACGCCATCGACGATGACCGAAAGCCCCCAGATTGTAGTCAGGTTGATGGCCTCCATCGCCATGGACGACAGCGCGAGCGCGATCAACACGCCACGGAACATCGAGATGAAGTGCAGAAGGACGGTGACAGGTCCTTTTGAGGGTAGCGGCCGGTATGGAATATCGAGTGGCCGGATCAAATTTTCGAATGGACGGTAGATCGCATCTGAAATCGACATGGCTCGCTCGGGCTCTAAATGGAAAGGAGGGCGAGGACTCAGCTAGCAGGAATAGGATCACTTTCCGGCTGCAATCTCAATCAGAACGTCCACACTCGCTATCCAGAAGACCATGGGGGTCATCTCGGCGTCTAGATATCAGGCGATCGTCATCTAGTCGTCTACGGCTATGACGACAAAGGCCATATCGAGGTTTCCCCGTAGGCTGAACTCGCCCTCATCAGCTCTGGCTTTGGCTCTGCCCCTGGCTTGCCACCGTCACCTTGACCGTGAGGCTTTCGCCCGGTCCGCCGACACGCATGCCGGAGACGGGGGCGGCGTCACGGTAGCAGAGGCCGGTGGCGATGCGGACGTAGCGCTCGTCTGGACAGACGTCGTTGGCGGGGTCGAAGCCGACCCAGCCGAGGCCCGGAACATGCGCTTCGGCCCAGGCGTGGGTCGCGGCCTGCTCATTCTTGCCTTCCATCATCAGATAGCCGGAGACGTAGCGTGCCGGGATATTCAGCGCGCGGGCGCCGGCGATGAAGATATGGGCGTGGTCCTGGCAGACGCCGCTCTTCTTCTCCAGCGCCTGTTCGGCGGTCGTTTCCGTGTCGCTGGTGCCGGGTTTGTAGTCCACCGTCTGATGGATGGCGCTCATCAGCGCGTGCATCCGGCCGAGTTCATTGTCTCCGGAAACGCCGCGCAGCAGCTCTTTCGTCAGCTTGCCGGCCTTCGTGCGCGGCGTATCCCGCAGGAAGAGCCAGAGGGGGCCAAAGCCGCTGTGCGGGCCGAGGACGCCGTTCAGGTCCTGCGTTTCGATCTCGCCGGTGGCGACGATGCGGGTTGAATCCTGCTCGCCGTCGAGCGAGACGAGCGTGACACGGTTGGTGAACTGGTCGTCATATTCGACCTCCGGATGGGCGCCTTCCACAGTGAGCTTCCAGTTGTGGACGGTTTGGCCGATGCCGGTCAGCGGCGTTAGCCGCAGGCGCTGCAGCGAGAACTGCGACGGTTCGTCGTAGCGGTATTCCGTGATGTGGCTGATCGTCAGTCTCATATTGTCATCCGCTTACTGATAAAACCGGTAGCCGTCGGAGATTTCCGCGCCGAGCTTGTTGTTGCGCGAAACGAAATCCTCCAGGAATTCGTGCAGACCCTGGTCCATGATGTTCTTGATGGTCAGCTTCTGCAGCATCTCGCATGTGGCGTCGGCGGTATCGTGCGCCGGTAGCCGCTTGTTGTGCTCCAGCGCCAGATAGCTGATATTGCTGACGATCTTGTCGTAGCAATAGGCGAGCGAGCGCGGCATCTGGCTGTTGAGGATCAGGAAGTCGGCGATGTTGGCCGGCTTGTATTCCGGATCGTAGGCCCATTTGTAGGCGCGGTGGGCGGAGACCGAACGCAGGATCGATTCCCACTGCGCGTTGTCGAGCGAGGAGCCGACATGCGAGACCGAGGGCAGCAGGACGTAATATTTAACATCCAGGATCCGGGCGGTATTGTCGGCGCGTTCGATGAAGGTGCCGATGCGAGCGAAGTTGTAGAGCTCGTTGCGCAGCATGGAGCCGTGGAAGGCGCCGCGGATCAATCCGGCGCGGCGCTTGATGACGTCGATCGTCTCCGGCAGTTCGGCGGTCTTCAGGCGTTTGCCGAGCAATGTCTTCAGTTCGATCCAGCACTCATTGGTCGCTTCCCAGGTGTCGCGGGTGAGCGCCGTGCGAACCATGCGGGCATTGTTGCGGCCATATTCGATACAGGACATCACGCTCGACGGATTGGAGAGATCGCGCATCAGATAGTCGATCGCGTCGGCACCCGTCAGCTTGCCGTGCACTTCGTTATAGGCTTCGCGGACGCCGGCGCTTTGCAGCACGCCGTCCCAATCGTCTTCCACCGCCCCGCTGCGCGTCAGCGACATGCGCTGACCGGCATCGACAAGGCGGGCTATGTTTTCGGCGCGCTCGATGTAACGGAACATCCAGTAGAGGCCATTCGCGGTTCTTCCAAGCATGTCCGTTTCAGTCCTCCAGAACCCAGGTATCTTTGGTGCCGCCGCCCTGGCTGGAATTGACCACCAGCGAGCCTTCCTTCAGGGCCACGCGGGTCAGGCCGCCGGGAATGATCCGCACCTTGTCGGACACCAGCACATAGGGGCGCAGATCGACGTGGCGGGGTGCGATGCCCTTGTTGACGAGGATCGGCACGGTCGACAGCGATAGGGTCGGCTGCGCGATGTAGTTGTTCGGCCTGCTCTTCAGCTTCTCTGCGAATTCCGCCCGTTCCTTTTTCGAGGCCGTCGGTCCCACAAGCATGCCGTAGCCGCCGGAGCCGTGCACTTCCTTGACGACGAGGTCGGCCAGGTTGTCGAGCACATATTGCAGGCTGTCGGGCTCGGAACAGCGCCAGGTCGGCACGTTCTCGAGGATCGGCTTGCGGCCGGTATAGAATTCGACGATCTCCGGCATGTAGGAATAGATCGCCTTGTCGTCGGAAATACCGGTGCCGGGCGCGTTGGCGATGGTGATGTGGCCGGCGCGGTAGACATCCATGATGCCGGGAATGCCGAGCGCCGAATCCGAGCGGAAGGTGAGGGGGTCGAGGAAATCGTCGTCGACGCGGCGGTAGAGCACGTCGATCGCCTCATAGCCGCGCGTGGTACGCATCTTCACCTTGCCGTCGATGACGCGCAGGTCCGAGCCTTCCACCAGTTCCACGCCCATCATGTCGGCGAGGAAAGAGTGTTCGTAATAGGCGGAATTATAGATGCCGGGCGTCAGCACCGCGACGCGCGGCTTGCCGGTACAGCCGGGAGGAGCGAGCGAGGCGAGGCTCTGGCGCAGCTGCAACGGATAGTCCTCGACGCGCTGCACCTTGTTCTGGTGGAACAGCTCCGGGAACATCTGCATCATGGTTTCCCGGTTTTCCAGCATGTAGCTGACGCCGGAGGGCGTGCGGGCATTGTCCTCCAGCACGTAGAATTCGTCCTCGCCGGTACGCACGATGTCGGTGCCGACGATGTGGGTATAGACGCCGCCGGGCGGGCGGAAGCCGATCATTTCCGGCAGGAAGGCGTCGTTCCTCTCGATCAGCTCGCGCGGGATGCGGCCGGCGCGGATGATTTCCTGCTTGTGGTAGATGTCGTGGAGGAAGGCGTTGAGAGCGATGACCCGCTGTTCGATGCCCTGGGCGAGCTTGCGCCATTCACGGCCGGAAATGATGCGCGGAATGATGTCGAAGGGGATGAGCTTTTCGGAGGAATCTGCGTGTCCGTAGACCGCAAAGGTGATGCCCGTCTTTCGGAAGATGTTTTCCGCGTCGCGGGATTTGGCAATGAGATGGCCTCTGTCCTGGCCGGAGTACCATTCGAAATATTTTTCGTAAGGCGCGCGCGGACTTTCATCCGCAGTAATCATTTCGTCAAATGCCAAAGGTGCGGTCCCCATTTTTTTCCATTTGAGTACAACAGTTTTGACAATGCAAGAAGTATGCGCGTTTGCGTGCACGAATTTCGAAACCACCAAAAATGCCGGATTTGCAGGCATTCTGGATTGCCATGGAGGAGCGTGGCCGACGATTGCCTCTAAATCGCGATCAAAATTTGAGCATTTGCTTATTCCGTTGTCCGGGCGCCGGAACTGCACGCCGAATCTCCTCGAGCCGGACTGGCGAGAGCTGACATGAAGGAAAATTGATCCTTGTGTTCAGCGGATCGATTTTGACGCTTTGCATGCCTTCGGCTATCAGCGGGTTGCCCGCTTGGGTGCGTGACGTTCCGGCCTCAATTCTGACGCCGGCTCCGGCGTGCGACATCAATGTCAGTCCGAACCCATGTCCCTTGATAGATTCGCGCCGGCCATCTTCGTCTTTCTATGGTCCACGGGCTGGATCGTCGCGAAATATGCGACGATGCATTCGGGACCGTTCACCTTCCTGATAATCCGCTACAGCCTGTCGGCGCTCGCTTTTGTCCTGTTCTGCGCGATTAGCGGCGCGAAATGGCCGCGCGATTGGTCGAGCGTCTTTCGCGCCATTTATTCCGGCATGTTTCTGCACGGGATCTATCTCTGCTGTCTCTGGTGGGCGATCTCCAAAGGCGTGCCCGCGGGGATCGCGGGCATTATCGCAGCCCTGCAGCCGCTGATGACGGCGATGGCCGCGCCCTATCTGGTCGGCGAGCGGCTGCAGCCGGTGCAGCGTCTTGGCCTGCTGCTCGGTTTCGTCGGCATCGCGATTGCGATTTCGCCGAAGCTCCTGGGGTCGGATACGGCCAGCCTCTGGCAATCGGCGATTCCGCTCGGCGTCAATCTGTTGGCAATGGTGTCGGTGACCTACGGCACGCTCTATCAGAAGCGCCATCTGCAGACCGGCGATCTCAGGACGATCGCGACGCTGCAATATGTCGGCGCGCTGATCGTCACCGTGCCGCTGGCGCTGATGTTCGAGGATCTGCATTTCGACGGCACCCACGAGGCGATCCTTGCCGTCATCTGGTCGGTCTTCGGCCTGTCGATGGGCGCGGTCGGCCTATTGCTCTATCTGATCCGGCGAGGACAGGTGTCGCGCGCGGCCTCGCTGATCTACCTGATGCCGCCCGCCGTTGCCATCGAAGCGGCGATTGCCTTTGGCGAGCCGCTGACCCTGCCGATCATCATCGGCACTCTGATCGTTGTGACTGGCGTCTATCTGACCAACCGGCGCACGGCGGATGTGGTGCCGGAATAGGGCACCCGCCCAAGGCTGTTCTCACGCTCTGCGCCGGAAAAGCCTGCCATCCATGATGAGCAGGCTGGAAACGATCAAAGCCAATCCGGCGAATTCGTAGAGCTCAAGCCTTTCTCCCAGAAAGGCAGTGCCCAGAATGATCGCACTGGCGGGCACCAGCAGCGTAACGAGGGACGCGTTTGTCGCCCCGGCCGAGGCGATGATGTTGAAATAGAGGATGAAGGCGAATGCCGTCGTGAAGACTGCGAGAAAACCGACCGCCATCCAGATGGAAATGCTCGACGTGACGATGCTCTCGGGGCTGTAGAGAACGAAGACGATCGGCGCCATCAGGATGGTGGAAGCAGTGAGCTGGCCGGTTGCGACGACTGATGGTTTGATATCCCTGAAGCGCTTGGCATAGACCGCGGCAAAGGCATAGGAAATCGCCGCTCCGATGACCGCCAGCTTCGCCCATGTCGGGCCGTCGGTCTGGAATAGAAGACCCGGGCCGATCATGATCGCCGCTCCCGCGATCCCGAGCCCAACGCCGATGAGCTTGGTCGTCGAAAGCTTCTCATCCGCCGTCAGCAAATTTGCCACCAGGATCGTCCAGAGCGGCGTCGTCGCGTAAAGCACGGAGGCGAGGCCCGCGCCGATTTTCGTTTGTCCGGTGAAGATCAGCGAGAAAGGAATGACATTGTTGAGCAAGGCGAGGCACAGGAATGAGCCCGGTCTTGCCAAGGCAGGTGCGAAGGAAATACCGCGCAACCGCAGCCACAGATGCAGGACAAGCGCTGCGATCGCTACGCGGTAGAGGACAAGCGCCAAGGACGGAATGTCGGCCACGGCGATGCGGGCAAAGAAGAATGAGCCACCCCAAAGACCGCCGAGAAGCAAGAGTTGCCCCCAGTCGCTTGCCGACATCGACCGTGTCAATGCTGTCGCGCGCAATGCTTTGCCCCAATATTGGGAATTTTGCGAATGTATCGACAGTCTATCCGCGCGGAGCCGGATTTAGGCGGAATAACCATTCAAATGTTCCCGGCTGATCGGAATGAGATTTTCGAGAAATCTCTACGGCTTCGAAATTGTTGCCGTGGCTGTCCGATGTCGGAGCTCCGCAGTTTCAGACAGCAATAAAAAAGGGGGCCGATCGGCCCCCTTCGTCATTCAATCAAGCTTGAATCAAGCGCGTTCGCGGCGCTGGCCACCATTGCCGGGACCACGGCGCTTCATGCCGCCGTTGCCGCGCTCGTTGCGCTGTTCGCCCTGAGCATTCTGTCCACGATCTTCATGGCGACCCGTGGGGCGGCCGTGAGCGTGGCGGGGGCCGCGATGGGCGGCGCCGGCTTCGTTTGCCGCGCCGTTGTGCTGCGGCTTCTTGGCCGGGCGGAAATCGGACGTCGATGCGAGATCGTTGTCCACTTCCGGACGCGGGGCGCGCTCGTCGCGACGCTGACCGCGGAAGTCGGCATTGCGGTTGTTCTCGCGCTGCGGACGACGTTCCTGACGCTCGCCGTTATGGGCGCCGGCTTCACCTTCGCGATGAGGACGACGAGCCGGACGGGCGGGGCGGCCTTCGGCACGTCCCTGACCTGCGCCACCACGACCCTGGCCTTGACCCTGGCCGCCGCGACCGCCGCGGTTGTTGTTGCCGCGAGCCGGACGGCCACGGTCGGCATGAGCCTCACCGCTGGCAACGGCAATCTCGATGCCCATCAGGCGCTCGATGTCGCGCAGCAGGCGGGCTTCGTCAGGCGCGCAAAAGGCAATGGCGATGCCATCGCGGCCGGCGCGTGCGGTACGGCCGATGCGGTGAACATAGGCGTCGGGCACTTCCGGCAGGTCGTAGTTGTAGACATGCGTAACGCCGGGGATGTCGATGCCGCGAGCGGCGACGTCGGTGGCGACGAGAACGCGGACTTCGCCATCACGGAAGCCCTTCAGGGCACGTTCGCGCTGACCCTGGCTCTTGTTGCCGTGGATGGAGGCGGCTGCAAAGCCGACGTGTTCGAGATGCTTCATCAGCTTCTCGGCGCCGTGCTTGGTGCGCAGGAAGACCATGGCGCGGCCATCCGGATTGGCGGAAATGCTTTCCTTCAGGATTTCGGTCTTGTGGTTCTGGCCGGAAACGAAATGGACATACTGCTCCACCTTGTCGGCGGCCTTGCCCGGAGGCGAGACTTCGACCTTGACCGGATTGGTCAGGTATTCGGCAGCGAGATCGGCGATGGTCTTCGGCATGGTGGCCGAAAACAGCATGGTCTGGCGCTTGGCCGGGACCATCTTGGAGATCTTGCGCAGGTCGTGGATGAAGCCGAGGTCGAGCATCTGGTCGGCTTCGTCAAGGACGAGGTAGCTCACCTGGCCGAGCGACAGGGCGCGGCGGCTGATGAGGTCGAGCAGACGTCCGGGGGTGGCAACGAGAATGTCGGTGCCGCGCTCGAGCTGTAGCTGCTGCTTGTTGATGGAGGCGCCGCCGACCACGACGTTGATCCGAAGCGCCGTCTTGCGGACGAAGAGCTTGAGGTTGTCGGCGATCTGGTTCACCAGTTCGCGGGTGGGGGCGAGGATAAGCGTGCGGACGGTGCGGTTGTCGGGGCGCTTGGCGTCCTTCAACAGCATTTCGATGATCGGCAGGCCGAAAGCGGCGGTCTTGCCGGTACCGGTCTGGGCGAGGCCGATGAGGTCGCGGCCCTGCAGGACAAGCGGGATGGCCTGTGCCTGGATCGGCGTCGGCGTCGCGAAGTTGTTCTGCGACAGCGTATCGACGATCTGCTTGGAGAGACCAAGCGAGTGAAAATCGGTCAATTCAATACCTTTCGGGGGCGCCAAAGCAAATAGGCCGGGTCGCACCATGCGGTCCGGTCTGTCTCTGGCGTCAAGAACCCCGCGTGAAGTGGGAACTTGTAAGTTGGAAAAAGCTTTCCAGCGCATCTGACCGCCTTGGGTGCGGTCTCATTTCAAAAGCGCTTTTGTCCTTCTCTTGCGTACATAAAGTCCCGCAGGGCACGCTCACGCGGCGGCCGGAAGGTGAAAGCTGAGGCGCATTTGGTCCTATTCGCGGCTAAAGTCAAGGGGCACGGCCGAAAGCTTGTTCGTTGACGCAATAAAAACGCCGCCGGAAGGCCGGCGGCGTCAACAGGTTCATGGATTGATAGGTTAGCCCTAGCGGCAGACCTCCACACGAAACGGCTGGCCCCAGTGGTCGTGGCGCCACGACCAGTAGCAGCTATGGTATGGACGCTCGTAGACCCGCTCATAGACCGGACCGTCGTAATAGGCCGGATAGGTGCGGTAGTAGGTCGGATAAGCCGGGTAAACCGGGCGGGCGGCCTCCGCCACAAGGGCGCCGCCGACAAGGCCGGCAGCGAGGCCGCCGAAGATTGCGCCGCGCTCGGATGCGGCGGCAGTTGTGGTCGTTGCGGCGGCCGCGCTGCCGAGTGTCAGCGCTATGAGGCCCGCCGTGGTTACAGTGCGAAGCACAGACATTGAAATTCCTTTCCCAAACAAAAGGCCTCCCAGCCGAAGCCGAGGTTGAAATTGGGCGGGAAACAGGGCGAAGTCGCGGCCAAGCGGACATCCGCTACATTAAATTTTGTTCATGCTGGATGCATGGAGCGTATTGATTTCACTCTAGAAATCAGTTGGTACGCCGCCTTCTTGCTTGCGCCTTGCCACAAAGCTATCGAGCTCCTCCTCGATCGCCGGATCGAGCGGGGGGCGCTCGTAATGGGCAAGGGTTTCCTTGAAGATGCGGTTGGCGTGATCATAGGTTGTGGGGCGTCCGGCCTCGGACCAGGTCTCGTAATTGCGCCAGTCGGAAAGAATGGGCGAATAGAAGGCGGTCTCATAGCGAGCGAGCGTATGGGCCGTGCCGAAATAGTGGCCGCCGGGGCCGACATCGCGCATGGCGTCCAGGGCCAACGCGTCCTGGCTGACATCCAGCGGCGTCAGGAATTCGGCGACCATTTGCAGCATGTCGACATCGAGGATGAATTTTTCGAAACAGGCGGTCAGCCCACCCTCGCTCCAGCCGGCGGCGTGCAGCACGAAATTGCCGCCGCCCTGGGTCAGCGCCCAGAGCGACAGCGCCGACTCATAGGCCGCCTGCGCGTCCAGCGTATTGGAGGCGTTGGTGTTGGAGGTGCGGTAGGGGATGCCGTAGCGGCGGGCGAGCTGGCCACCCGCGATCACCGCCTTCATATATTCCGGCGTGCCGAAGGCAGGCGCCCCGGTCTTCATGTCGACATTCGAGGTGAAGCCGCCATACATCACCGGCGCTCCTCTGCGCACCATCTGGCTGAAGGCGATGCCGCAGAGCGCTTCGGCATTCTGCTGCACCAGCGCGCCGGCAATGGTCACCGGCGCCATGGCGCCCGCCAGCGTGAAGGGCGTGACGACCACGACCTGGCCGCGCGACGACATCTCGATGATGCCTTGCAGCATCGGCCCGTCGAGGCGCAGCGGGGAGGAGGAGTTGATGATGGTGAAGAGCGACGGCTCGCGCTCCATCTGTTCCATACTGATGCCGCGGCCGATGCGGGCGATCTCGATGCCGTCGAGATTACGCTGCTTGCCCAGGGAATAGCAATGAAACGCCTTGTCGGTCAGCTTGACGATGTCGGAGAGGCAGTCGAGATGGCGCACGGAGGCGTGGATATCGATGGGCTCGACGGGATAGCCGCCGGTCATGTGGATGACGTCGTAGGATTGGGCAAGCTTGATCAGCTTGCGAAAATCCTCCTGATTGCCGGCCCGCCTGCCGCCTTCGCGATCGGCGACGAAGGGTGCGGAGGCGACCTGGGCAAAGACGAGGTTCTTGCCGCCGATCTGAACATTCCTGAGTGGGTTGCGGGCATGCAGCGTGAAGGTCGAGGGGACGGAAGCGATCAGCTCCACGATCATGCCGCGATCGAAGCGGACGCGCTCGGTGCCGGGCGTAACGTCCGCGCCTGCCGCCTTCATGCGCTCGCGCGCTTCCGGCAGGATGATGTCCATGCCGATTTCTTCGAGAATGGTCAGCGACGCCTCGTGAATGTCGTCCAGCGTCTCCGGCGACAGAAGCTCGGTGCGTGCGAGATTGTTGACGAGGTTGAGGTATTTCGAACCACTCGGTTTGCGGCTGCGCTCGGCTCCCCGACCACCGGTCCGGCGGCGGCGCTCGGCCGGCACCGTTGCTGTATCGGTCTCGCGCAAGGCCGTTGTCGCATCGTCGCTCATCGCTGTTCCTCCACCATTGTCCTGATGCGATTCTTGGCAGAGTTCGACGCTGGATGCTGTCGTCGTTTGCGACCAGGGAGTGACCGTTTTGGGATAGTCAATGGCCTGAACGCGACGTTTGGAGCGGCGGAAATATGGTTAACGGCTTGTTAAAGCGCTTTGTGATACAGCCTTGGTTCAGTAAACTATCGTGAGCGGTGAGAAGAGGGGCGCTGTTGAACTCGGACGGTGAACTGCTGGAGTTGGCCTGCCGCCGGATCGCCGATCTGGATCAGCCGGCTTATGTCAAGAACAGCGATCTGCGCTATGTCGCCGTCAACCAGGCCTATGCGCGGTTTTTCCGGCGCGATATCTCCGATTTCATTGGCAATCGCAGTCGCGATCTCTTCGATAGCGGCGAGGAAGTCGACCGGGAGGACAAGGAGCGCCGGTCGCTGGTGTTCGGCTCCGAGGAGACGGCTCTGTGCTTCGACCCGGCCGGTCATGTCCGGTCGAGGGTGCAGATCGAAAGCTTTTCGCCGTCCGAAGACCGTCTTTATGTCTTCGGCATATTTCTCGATGCGTCAGCCATGCCTTCGGTTTCATCCTCCGCGACGCGTGACGGCGGTATTCCCGGTGAAAGCGTCGACGAGACCGGGCTTTATCGCACTATTCTCGAGGACTTGCCGGTTGCCTCCTTCGTGCGCGATGCCAATCATCGGCTGATCTATTCCAACGAGGCCTATGCGGCGATTACCGGGCTCAGCCGGGCCGAGGTGCTGGGCAAGACCGAACACGAGATGTTCGAAACCGGCGCCGATGACTATTTCGCCGAAAACGAGCAAGTGCTGAACGAGGGGCAAGGACTCGCCTTCGAGGGGCAGGTGGTCGATCGGCAGCATGTGACGCATCCGATCATGACGCGCATCAACCGCGTCGTCACTGCGGATGGCAAGCGCTATGTCGTTGGTTCGATGAACGATATTTCCGTATTGAAGTTGCGCGAGACACAGCTGATCGAGGCGCAGGCGCGCGCCGAGGCATTGCATCAGGATCTCGGGAGTATCCTCCGTTCCATGCCGATCGGCGTGATGATCCACGATAGCGATCGCAACGTCGAATATACCAATGATGCCTTTTACGACATCTGGGACTTCTCGAAGGACGAGCGCTTCGAGGGCCGGCCTGTTCGCGATCTCATCGTCAAGCATTTCGAGCTTGGCCGTTACGGCGACGATGCCGGCGATATCGACGATATCTACCAGGCGCGCATGGAGGCTTCCAGCAACGCCGGGCCGAATCTCCAGACCGAGATGAGCTATGCCGACGGCAAATCCGTGATCATGGATACGCGCCGCATTTCCAACGGCCGCACGCTTGTCACCTATGCCGACATTTCCTCCGTGCGCCAGCAGGAGCGAGAGATCAGCGAGGCGCATCTTGCGCTGGAACGTCTCGGCGATCTGATGACGGACGCGACGCATGCCATGTCGCAAGGGCTGCTGATCTTGCAGGACGGCATCATCATGCTGGCGAACGACGTGGTGCCGGACATGCTGTGTGTGCCCGCGGATTGCCTGGAGGTCGGGAAGCACTGGTCCGTCGCTTTCAGTCTTTGTGCCGCCCGCGGCGATTTCGGCGCCGATCCGGAGTCCTTGCGGGCCGTCTGGCGCGAAAACATGGCGGCGGACAAGCCGGTTTCGATGGTCTTCCAGGTGGCGAGCGAGCGCTGGATACAGCTCGAAGCGGCGGTGAGCGAAAGCCGCCGCTGGACGGTGGTGCTGACCGATGTCACCGAGATGAAAAAGCGTGAGGCGGAACTACAGCTGCTGCTGGCCCGCAGCGAAGCTGCCGATCGGGCCAAGTCCGAATTCCTCGCCAATATGAGCCATGAAATCCGCACGCCGATGAACGGCGTTCTCGGCATGGCGGAATTGCTGGCCAAAACAGATCTCGATGCCCGGCAGAAGACTTTCATCGACATCATCGTCAAGTCGGGCAATGCGCTTCTGACGATTATCAACGATATCCTCGATTTCTCCAAGATCGACGCCGGCCAGATGCGGCTGCGCAAGGCGGCCTTCGATCCGGCCGAAGCGGTGGAGGATGTGGCCACGCTCCTGTCGTCGCCGGCGGCGGAAAAGGACATCGAGCTTCTGATGCGTGCCACGCCCGCTGTGCCGGCCATGATGCTGGGGGATGCCGGCCGCTTCCGCCAGATCGTGACCAACCTGCTCGGCAATGCGATCAAGTTCACCGAGCGCGGCCATGTGCTGGTCGAGGTGGATGGCCAGCCGATCGACAATGGCGAGGTCATGCTGACGCTTCGTGTCGAGGATACCGGCCTTGGTATTTCCAAGGAGAAGCTGGATTCCATTTTCGAGAAGTTTTCGCAGGTCGACGCCTCCTCCACGCGCCGTCACGAAGGCACGGGTCTTGGGCTTGCAATCACCGCCGGGCTGGTCGATCTCTTCGGCGGTTATCTCGAAGTCGACAGCGAATGGGGCAAGGGCTCGACCTTTACCGTACATCTGCCCATGCCGCCGGTCGCGGCGCGCAGCGAGCCGCGCACGGTGCCGGTCAATGTCAAAGGCGCGCGCATTCTGGTCATCGACGACAATGACATCAACCGGCGGATATTGAGCGAGCAACTGCTGCAGTGGGGCTTTGATGGTTACGCCGCCGAGGACGGCAAGACGGGGCTTGCCATTCTCCGTGCCGCGTCCGAGATGGGCGTGCCGGTCGATGCCGTGATCCTTGATTACCATATGCCGGACATGAATGGCGACGAGGTGGCGCGCACCATCCGCGCCGACGCTCGCTTCGAAGCTCTATCGCTGATTTTCCTGACATCCATGGATGTCGTCGGCAGCGACAAGGAATTTGCGGCGCTGAACGGTCAGGCACATCTGATGAAGCCTGTTCGCGCCAATGTGCTACGCGGCACCATCATCGATGTCGTACGCATGGCGCGCCGGCAAACGATGACCGGATATGCGACCGCGGTCGCATCGCAATTGCCGATAGAGGCCGAAGCGGAAGCCGCGATCCAGGCCGTGGAGCAGGACGTGTCGGCAAGGCCCGTCAGCGCAATCGATGTCCTCGTCGCCGAAGACAATGAGGTCAACCAGATCGTCTTCACGCAAATCCTGCAGGTCACGGGTCTGCGCTTCCTCGTGGTCCGGAACGGCCAGGAGGCGGTGGACGCCTGGCTCAAGCTGCGGCCGTCGCTGATCATGATGGATGTCTCGATGCCGGTTATGAACGGCCATCAGGCGACACGCACGATCCGGCAGCTTGAGGCGGAAGCCGGGCTGGGGTGTCATGTGCCGATCGTCGGCGTCACCGCCCATGCGCTCGATGTCGATCGCGACATGTGCCTGGAGGCCGGCATGGATGATTACATGTCGAAGCCGATCAGCCCGGAACTTCTTGAAGCCAAAGTTCGCCGCTGGCTCGGCGACGAAGCACTTCAGACCGAGCGTTCCCGCAACTAGGCCGGTTTGATCCCGCAGAGCATTTCGCGTTTTCCCGCAAAGCCTTTGCGCCGCTCGACCGCAAAACCTGCCGACTGCAGGTTACGGCGTACGAAGCCGGCGGCGGCATAGGTGGCGAAGGTGCCGCCGGGGGCGGTCTTGTCATAAAGAAGCTGCATCAGTTCCGGCGACCACATGTCGGCGTTTCGCGACGGCGCGAAGCCGTCGAGATACCAGGCGTCGAAGCCTGCCTTTGCCTCGTTCACACCGTCCATTGCCGGGCCGCAGACGACGCTGAGGCGCGTGCGGACGTCAAGGGCAAGCGAGACGATACCGCGTGGCTCTTCCGGCCAGGCGCCGACAAGTGTCTGACGCTCCGCATCGATCTCCGGCCAGCGCGATAGCGCGCGGTCGATCTCCTCGGCGCGCATCGGATAGAGCTCGAAGGACATGAAATGCAGTTGCGAATCCGGCTCGCCATGTTGCTTCCATTGCCGCCAGGTCTCGCAGAAATTCAGGCCAGTGCCGAAGCCGAGCTCGCCGATCAGGAAGGTCTGCTTTTCATTCCAGCGTGCGGGCAGGCCGTTGCCGTCGAGGAAGACGTGGCCGCATTCCAGCCGGCCGTCGGTCTGGCAATAAAAATGGTCGCCAAAGGCGGTCGAATAGGGCATATCGCCGTCGCGCCATTCGAGCTCTTGGCTTGCCGCGGTGGTTTCGGCCGCGTGCGTCCGATCGGAAACTGGATCTGTCATGAGAAAAGCCGATAATCCTCCGGGGCCTGCCGGTCAATCATCCGTCGAATTTCTGATCGTCGGGGGCGGCATCATGGGTCTGTGGGCGGCGGTGCATGCGGAGCGGCTGGGCATCAAGACGTTGCTCGTCGACAGCGCCCGGCTGGGAAGCGGAGCAAGCGGCGGCCTGCTTGGCGCGCTGATGCCGCATATGCCCGACAAATGGTCCGAGAAGAAGCAGTTCCAGTTCGATGCGCTGGTGGCCCTGGAGGGTGATATTGCGGCGCTGGAAGCGGCAACCGGGCTTTCCGCCGGATATCGTCGTTCCGGCCGGCTCATTCCTCTGCCGAAACCGCATCTGCGCAAGATTGCGCTTGGTCATTCTCAGGACGCGGAAACGCATTGGCACCATGGCGAGCGGCGGTTTCATTGGCAGGTGCTGGATGCCGCGCCGGTCGATGGCTGGATCGATCCCGTCGCGGGCGAAAGTGGATTTGTTTTTGATGCGCTTGCCGCGCGGGTCGCGCCACGCGCCTTGGTGAAGACTCTGGTAGCGTTTCTCGGCGAGGCGGAACATGTTCGGCTTGTTGAGGGAATGGAGATCGAGAGCATCGATCCGGATGGAGGCGTTGCAACAACCCGCGAGGGATCCATTCATTTTGGCCGCTGCATTCTGTCCGCCGGCCATCGCTCTTTTCCGATCCTCGACGGATTAACGCCTGGCCGCCATTCCACTCTCGGCCAGCCGGTCAAAGGGCAGGCGGCGTTGCTGAAGGCGGATATCGATGCCGGCCTGCCGGTGATCTTTCGCGATGGGCTTTATATCGTTCCGCACGAGGGCGGGCGGGTGGCCGTCGGAAGCACCAGCGAGAACCGTTTCGGTGATCCGGCGTCGACGGACGGTCAGCTGGACGATCTGCTCGCCGCCGCCCGGACGATGGCGCCGGTGCTGGCTGATGCCGAGGTGGTCGAGCGCTGGGCCGGCTTGCGGCCGAAGGCGATCGATCGGGATCCCATGGTGGGGGCGCATCCGGATCATCCGCGCCTGATCGCGCTGACCGGCGGTTTCAAGGTCAGCTTTGGGCTGGCGCATCGTCTGGCCGAGGTAGCGGTTCGGGAAGCGGCGGAGATTCCCTGTTCTTTCAAGCTGCCGCAAGGTTTTGCGCTTTCGAACCATATTGTAGCTGCATCACATAAAACGTGAACGTAAGCTGCGTTCGAGTCGTCAATCTGTCACGCAAATCACCTATCTCCTTGCTCACCGGCAACCGAGTGGATCAGCCGGTTTATCGCCCTCCGGAGGAGATTTTATGCGCTACGCCATTTGCTTCACGCCGTCCGCGAGCGATCCGCTGACGCTCGTGGCTGCAAACTGGCTCGGTCGCAATGTCTATTCCGGCGAGATGGTCGATCCGCCCGCCACCCGCGGGCTCGGCATTCACGAAATCGCCTTCCATACCGCCGTGCCGCGCCGCTATGGTTTCAATGGCACGTTGAAGGCGCCGTTTCGTTTGGCCGAGGATATGTCCGAGGCCGGGCTGTTGCGCGATCTCATGCGCTTTTCCGGAACGCTCACGCCCTTCGAGATTCCACGGCTGGAAGTTGCGCGCCTTGGCGGTGCCTTTGGCTTGGTGCCGTCGGTGCCGTGCCAGCAGATGCATTTTCTCGCTGCGTCGGTGATCCAGGCATTCGATCACTATCGCGCGCCGCTGACCGAGGCGGAGATCGAACGTAGCGATCCGGACGGTCTGTCTGCAACGCAATTCGCCAATCTGCACCGTTGGGGCCATCCGCATGTCATGGACGAATTCCGTTTCCATATGATGCTGACGGGCACGGTCAACCCTACCGATACCGCGCGCATGGAGCAGGTCTTGCGTGATGTCTTCGAGCCGGTGCTTGCCGAGCCGGTGCCGGTGTCGAACATCGCGTTGATGATGGAAGAGGGCGCCGGTGGGCCGTTTCGCGTGCACTCCCTGCATCCGATGGGCAAGATCAGCGCCCGCAAGATCGCCTAACCATCTCTAGAACGGTTCAGTGCTTCACGGTTCTATCCTATTGTTTTTGCGCATTCCGGCCGGAAAACCGCTTCGCACTTTTCCTGGAATTGCTTTAACTGAAAGGAAAGTGGGTTTCGCACTTTCCGTCTCGACATTCCGGCCGTGGATGCTACCGTCTCCGCATAGTCGAGAAGGTGCTTTGATGTCCGATACCTATCCCCGCAATCTCGTTGGCTACGGCCGCAACACGCCCGATCCGAAGTGGCCCGGTGACGCCCGCGTCGCGGTGCAGTTCGTGATCAATTATGAAGAGGGCGGGGAAAGCAGTATTCTCGACGGCGATCCTGCTTCGGAGAACCTGCTGTCGGAAATCGTCGGCGCGGCAGCGTGGCCGAACCAGCGCAATCTCAATATGGAATCGATCTATGAATATGGCTCGCGCGCTGGTTTCTGGCGGCTGTGGCGCATGTTCACCGAGCTCAAGGTGCAGGCGACCGTCTATGGTGTGACGCTCGCCATGGCGCGCAATCCCGAAGCCGTCGCTGCCATGAAGGAAGCCGGCTGGGAGATCGCCAGCCACGGTTATCGCTGGCTGGAATATAAGGACTTTCCCGAAGATCTCGAGCGCAAGCACATCCTCGAAGCCGTGCGCCTGCATACCGAACTGACCGGCGAACGGCCCTACGGCATGTACCAGGGCAAGCCTTCGGACAATACGCTGCGGCTGGTGATGGAGGAGGGCGGTTTCCTCTACTCCTCGGATTCCTATGCCGATGATCTGCCCTATTGGGTCGATCGCCTTGATGGCAAGCCATTCCTGATCATCCCCTACACGCTCGAAACCAACGACATGCGCTTCGCCACACCGCAGGGCTTCAATTCCGGCGATCAGTTCTTCACCTATCTCAAGGATGCCTTCGACACGCTCTATGAAGAGGGCAGGCAGGGCAGCCCGAAGATGATGTCGATCGGCCTCCATTGCCGTCTGGTCGGGCGGCCCGGTCGCGCGGCGGCGCTTAGGCGTTTCATCGAATATGTGCTGAAGCACGACAAGGTCTGGGTACCGAGACGCATCGACATTGCCAATCATTGGCACGAGCATCACCTTCCCGCGGGCGCCCTTTGAGATGGTGTCGCGTGACGAATTCGTAACCTGTTTCGGCGGCGTCTTTGAACACTCGCCGTTCATCGCCGAACGCGCCTACGATGCCGGCCCTATTGCTGAGCCGTTGACCTCGGGCGGCGTGCATGTGGCTTTGACTGCCATTTTCCGTGTGGCCAGCGCTGACGAACGGCTTGCCGTCTTGCGAGCGCATCCCGATCTCGCCGGCCGATTGGCGATTGCTGGTAAGCTCACCGAGGACAGCCGCAAGGAGCAGGCGGGGGCGGGGCTGGATCGGCTCAGTCCCGCGGAGCATGCCCGCTTCACCGAACTCAACACAGCTTACGTGACGAAATTCGGCTTTCCCTTTATTGTTGCGGTCAAGGGTCTCGGCAAGGACGACATTCTTGCCGCCTTCGAAACGCGGATCGGCAATGACCGCGACGCGGAATTTGCGACCGCAACGGCGCAGGTGGAGAAGATCGCTCTGCTGCGCCTGCAATCCATGCTTCCCGACGGCGGTGTGTGATGCGGCTCCGGTTTTTCGGCAACAAGGCCTGGCTATGACCACGCAGGGTCCTGTCTATTATCTGGAACGCATGCAGAGGACCGCCGAAGAGGCCCGCCTTTTCGTTCGAGGCATGGATGGGGCCGCGTTCGCTGGAAACAAGCTTGTGCAATCCGCTGTCGCCTATAGCCTTTGCGTCATCGGTGCGACAGCAGCCGAATTGCTTGTAAAACATCCGGAATTCGAGCCTGAGCATCCGGAGGTGTGCTGGAACGAACTGCGGGATATGGGCGAGCGCCTGTTGTCCGGCGAAACTTCGATGAGTGTCGATGACCTCTGGACTATGGTTGTGCACACGATCCCGGAATTGCTATCCCAGCTTGAAGCGATCCGCCACTGGCGGGCAGAAGGCGAATGATCATAATGACCCAAACACTCGAAATTCACCCTCTGACAAAGGCTGCGTTCGCGCCATTCGGGGATGTGATCGAGGACGATCCGGCGACGAGGCGGTTCATCAATGGTGGTACGACGGAGCGGTTTCATGCACTTTCCAGCGCAGAGGCTCTTGGCGACGGCGCACGGGTGATCCTGAACATTTTTCGCGGCCAGCCGAGAGCCTTTCCCTATGCGATCGAGATGATGGAACGCCATCCCTTCGGTAGCCAGAGTTTCGTGCCGCTCAACGGCCGTCCGTTCCTTGTGGTCGTTTCAAAGGATGAGGACGGCAAGCCGGGCAGGCCGCAGGTCTTCCTGGCGCGGGGCGACCAGGGTGTGAACTATCGAGCCAATGTCTGGCACTATCCGCTGATGGCTCTTGGCCAGCCAAGTGACTTCCTTATTGTCGATCGCGACGGACCGGATAACAATCTGGTCGAATTCTTCTTCGACACCCCCTTCATTATCGGAGCGCCGACCCTATGACCGGACTGACAACCCATGTGCTCGATACCGCCCTCGGCAAGCCGGCCGAAGGCCTGGTGATCGATCTCTTCAGGATTGACGGCGAGACGCGCAAGCACCTGAAGACGGTGACGACCAATGCCGACGGGCGCGTCGATGGCGGCCCGATCCTGATCGGAGACAGCTTCGTTGCCGGTACCTATGAGCTGCTTTTCCGGGCGGGCGATTATCTGCGCGCGAGCGGGGCCAAGCTGCCCGATCCGGCCTTCCTCGATCTCGTGCCGATCCGCTTCGGTATCGCCGACACGACGGCGCATTATCATGTGCCGCTTTTGATTTCGCCCTATGGCTATTCCACCTATCGCGGGAGCTGAGTTTTGCGTTTTGCTGTTATTGCGGACATCCACGGCAATCATCTGGCACTGGAGGCGGTGCTTGCCGATATCCGTGCGCAGGGCATCGAGGACATCGTCAATCTCGGCGATTGCTTCAGCGGGCCGCTGACCGCCGGCAAGACGGCCGATATTCTGCTTGCGCTTGACGCTGTGACAGTGCGTGGCAATCACGATCGCTATTTGATCGAACAGGCGCCGGAGACGATGCATGCCTCGGATAGGGTCGCTTATGAGGACTTGTCCGCGCATCATCTCGATTGGCTGCGCAGCCTGCCCTTCACCGCGGTCTATAGGGATGAAGCTTATCTCTGCCACGCCACGTCGGCAAACGACAATCTCTACTGGCTCGAAAGCGTCTCGCCGGACGGTAAGGTTCACCTCAAGCCGCTCGAAGAGATCGAGGCCTTCGCCGGCGGCATTGATTTTCCGCTGATCCTGTGCGGCCACAGCCATATCCCGCGCGCCGTCCGCCTTTCCGACGGACGCCTGATCGTCAATCCCGGCAGCGTCGGCTGCCCGGCCTATGACGATGATCTTTCTTATTATCACAAGGTCGAGGCAGGCCATCCCTTCGCCTCCTATGCCATCATGGAAAAGAGTGGCGGCGTCTGGGTGCCGACCTTCCGGCAGGTGGTCTACGATCATCAAGTGATGGCCGATCTTGCCGCGCAAAATAGCCGTGCCGATTGGGCGAGTGGGCTGGCGACGGGTTGGCTGCGCTAGACTTCCGCGATAATCCCCCGGTCCACCGCCTTGATGTCTCGCTTGCCGCAGAATGCCATGGAGAGATCCATCTCCTTGCGGATGATCTCCAGCGCCAGCGTCACGCCGTCCTTGCCCATGGCGCCGAGGCCATAGAGGAAGGGGCGGCCGATATAGGTGCCCTTGGCACCGAGCGCCACGGCGCGTAGCACATCCTGGCCGGAGCGGATGCCCCCGTCGATATGCACTTCGATCTTGTCGCCAACCGCATCGACGATCCTGGGCAGCACGCTGATGGAGGAGGGGGCGCCGTCGAGCTGACGGCCGCCATGGTTGGAAATGATGATCGCGTCGGCGCCGGTGTCAACCGCCGCCTTCGCATCCTCCACGTCGAGAATGCCCTTGATGATCAGCGGCCCGCCCCAATAGTCCTTGATCCAGGCGACATCGCTCCACGACAGCCGCTGGTCAAACTGTCCGGTCGTCCAGTTCGAAAGCGATTTCACGTCGTTCACGCCCTTGGCATGGCCGATGATGTTTCCAAAGGAATGCCGCTTCGTCTGCAGCATCTGCCAGCACCAGGAGGGTCTGCTTGCCACCTGCCATACATGTTTTGGCGAGAACTTCGGCGGCGCCGACAGGCCGTTGCGGACGTCGTTGTGGCGCTGGCCGAGAATTTGCAGGTCGGCCGTCAGCACCAGCGCCGAGCATTTTGCCGCCTTGGCGCGATCGATCAGGCTCATGACGAAATCGCGGTCCTGCATCACGTAGAGCTGAAACCAGAAGGGCTTTGTGGTCGCCGAGGCGACATCCTCGATCGAGCAGATGCTCATGGTCGACAGAGTGAAGGGAATGCCGAACTCTTCCGCCGCCCGTGCCGCCAGCATTTCGCCGTCGGCATGCTGCATACCGGTCATCCCTGTCGGCGCCAGCGCCACCGGCATGGACACCTTCTGGCCGATCATCGTGCTTTCCAGCGAGCGGTTGGTCATGTCGACGAGCACGCGCTGGCGCAGCTTGACCTTCCTGAAATCCGCTTCATTGGCCTCATAGGTCGACTCGGTCCAGGAACCGGAATCGGCATATTGGAAGAACATTTTCGGCACGCGCCGTTTAGCGAGCTGCTTCAGGTCGGCAATGGTGAGCGGCGCGGTCATGGCGGTCTGCCTTCTTGACGAAAATGGTATGGGGAGATTGGATCAGAACGGTTTGTTTCCGGATGTGAGACTTTGATAATCGCGGGAGAAGGCTGTCAATTCAAGACTGATTTTGCAGGTTTTCCCGCGACATATGTCTCCACGATCGCCCGGTCGTCGCCCATCGTCTGCAACAGGAACAATTCCTCGGATAGCGTCTTCACCACCTCCATCTTCAGTGCCATGGCCGGCGTGGCGGTGGCGTTGAGGATGGTGAGATCGGCGTCGGTGCCGGGTTCAAGGGTGCCGATCTTGTCCGCGAGCGATAGGGCTTCGGCGTTGCCGAGCGTCATGTAATAGTAGCTCTCGAGCGGGTTCAAGCGTTCGCCGAGGAGCTGCTGGATCTTGTAGGCCTCGTCCATCGTGCGCAGCATCGAATAGCTGGAACCGCCGCCGATGTCGGTGGCGACGCCGATGCGAACCGGCTTTTCACGGCGGGCCAGGGCCTTCAATGGGAACAGGCCGGAGCCGAGGAAGAGGTTGGACGTCGGGCAGTGCACGGCGACAGCGCCGGCCTCGCTCATGGCGTCTGCTTCACGCTCGGACAGGTGGATCGCGTGGCCGAACAGGCTTTTCGGGCCGAGCAGGCCGTAGCGGGCGTAGATGTCGGTGTAATCGATCGCGTCCGGATAGAGCTCGCCGGTGAATTTGATCTCGTCGTGGTTTTCGGAGAGATGCGTCTGGATATGCAGGTCAGGAAACTCGCGGGCAAGGGCGGCGGTGGCCTCCATCTGCTCGGGCGTCGAGGTGATGGCGAAGCGCGGGGTGATGGCGACGTGGTTGCGGCCCTTGCCGTGCCAGTCAGCGATCACCTGGCGCGTTTCGTCGTAACCCATCTCAGGTGTGTCGAGCAGGCCCTGCGGCGCGTTGCGGTCCATCATCACCTTGCCGCCGACCATACGCATGTCGCGGCGCAGGGCTTCGGCAAAAAAGGCGTCGGCGGAGGTCTTGTGCACGGAGCAATAGGCAACCGCCGTCGTCGTGCCATGGCGGATCAGCTCGTCGTAGAAATGGGTGGCGATGCGCTCGGCATGAGCACTCTCGACGAAACGGCATTCCTCGGGAAAGGTGTAGGTGTTCAGCCATTCCAGGAGGTTGGCGGCATAGGAGGCGATCACCTGCATCTGCGGGAAATGCAGGTGCATGTCGATGAAGCCCGGCAGGATCAGATGCGGCCGGTGATCGACTTCGGCGACGTGTGCCGGCGCTTTCGCCTTGACCTCGGCATAAGGGCCGACGGCGGCGATGCGGCCATTCCCGATCAGCAGGCCGCCATCGCTTTCATACGAGTAGCTGTCCGTGTCATCGAGGCTTTGCGGCGCGCGCTTGAAGGACAGCAGACGGCCGCGCAAAAGGGTGGTCATTGGTCTTTTTCTCCGATGGAGCTTTCGAACCAGGCGACCAGCAGCTTGCGTTCCTCCGGCGTCACTTCGGTGATGTTGCCGGGAGGCATGGCGTGGCTGCGGCCGGCCTGGATATAGATCTCGCGGGCATGCATAGCGATTTCCGCGTCGTTTTCCAGCTTTACATCCTTCGGCGGGCGCACAATGCCCTCATAAACCGGCTCGGCGGCGTGGCACATCGAACAGCGCGTCGAGACCATTTGCTTTACCGCCGGGAAATGGGCGTCTGATGCAAACTGCTGGAAGGCGGGCGCCACGGCTTCGGCATCCTTCTCGCCGGGCAGCACCTTCGGCACGGTCGAAAGCCACATGATCAGGATGAAGAGAATGACTGTGACGATCCAGGTCCAGGTCGGGCGGCCCTTGCGGGCATGTGTGGTGTTGAACCAGTGACGGATGGTGACGCCCATCAGGAACACCAGCGCCGCGATGACCCAGTTGTAGGCGGTGCCGAAGGCCAGCGGATAGTGGTTCGACAGCATGAAGAAGATGACCGGCAGCGTCAGGTAGTTGTTGTGCAACGAGCGCTGCTTGGCGATGCGGCCGTATTTCGGGTCGGGCGTGCGCCCGGCGATCAGGTCGGCGACGACGATCTTCTGGTTGGGGATGATGATCATAAAGACATTGGCCGACATGATCGTCGCGGTGAAGGCGCCGAGATGCAGGAAGGCGGCGCGGCCGGTGAACAGATGCGTGTAGCCCCAAGCCATGAAGACGAGGACGGCATAGAGCACGACCATCAGGCCCCAGGTATTGTTGCCGAGCGGCGACTTGCAGAGCAGGTCGTAGACGATCCAGCCACCGGCGAGCGAGGCCAGCGAGATCAGGATGGCAACGGGCACGCTGACATCGAGCACATGCCGGTCGATCAAGAAGAGATTTGCGCCGCCATAATAGACGATACAGAGCATCAGGAAGCCGGAGAGCCAGGTGAAATAGCTCTCGTACTTGAACCAGGTCAGGTGTTCCGGCATCGAGGCCGGGGCCACCAGATATTTCTGGATGTGGTAGAAGCCGCCGCCATGCACCTGCCACTCCTCGCCATAGGCGCCGGGCGGAAGATGGGGACGCTTCACCAGCCCGAGATCGAGCGCGATGAAGTAAAAGGACGAACCGATCCAGGCAATGGCGGTTATGACGTGGAACCAGCGGGCAGCAAAGGCCAGCCATTCCCACGCGATGGCGTATTCATACATTCAGTTCCCCTTTTCTTCCTCCGACTCGACACATTGCAAAATGTTGGGGACGGAGGGAAGGGGGGAGTTTGACGTGTCAGGGAAAAGCGACACTCTTGTCGGGCGTCCGGCTCGCATTACATCAGAATGTGGCGAGTCGTGAAACGCCTGCGGCTGCTTTGAGCGGGCTGCGCCCGCGGTGGCCGTCCATTTCGACGGAGAATTGCCCATGCGTGGTATTCTGGCGTTCGTATTCTTTCTTTTTGCTACTGCGGCGATGGCGCACGATGCGCCTTCCGGCTGGGCTTATGATCCCTACTGTTGCAGTGGCGACAGCGAGACCGGCGATTGCGAGATGATCCCGTCCCGGACGGTCACCGTTATCCCCGGTGGTTACCGGATAATGCTGCAACCGGGCGATCACCGCTATGTGACGCATGCTCATATCTTCACGCTGCCGCAGGGCAAGACGATGCGTTCGCCGGATGGCTCCTATCATCTCTGCCTGTTTCCGGATGAGAACACGCCACGCTGTTTCTATGCGCCGGACATGGCCTATTGAGCCCTATTCCAGCGGCATGCCGAACTCGCCGAGGATCCAGTTCTTGAAGGCGCGAATTCTCGGCGTGTGACGCCTGCTTTCTGGATAGGCAATCCAATAGTCTGAGCTATCGCTGCAAAGGATGTCGAAAGGCTGGATCAGCCGCCCGCCAGCGAGATCGTCGGCGTAGAATTCGGGGGTCAGGATCGCCACACCCTGTCCGGCGATGGCGGCGCTGGCTTCGAAGGATTGAGCGCCGAGCCGGCTTCTCGGCCTGCCTTGCAAGCCTGGATCGGGTACCCCGGCCGCCTGGAACCATTGCTCCCACCAAGGGTCGCCGGCGTCGACGATCCGCAGTTTGAGAAGATCGGCAGGTTCATGGACGCCGCCGATGCTGGCTGCCAGCTCCGGGCTGAGCATCGGCGTGAAGTTCACTTTCATCAACAGGTGGGCACGCAGGCCCGGCCATATCCCACGGCCACTGCGAATGGCGATATCGGCCGGGTCACGGGAGAAGTCGACGAGCTTGCCTGAGGTGGCAAGCCGGACGGCGACATTCGGATGCTGTAATTGAAACGAGCCGAGGTGCCGGGCAAGCCACTGCGACGCGAAGGTCGGCGTCGAATCGATGAGGAGCGTGGTCTCAGCGTCGCCGCTGACCGAAGCCATTGCCTCCTGCAGCAGGGCAAATGCCTCGCTTACCTTCGGCGCCAGTTGCTCTCCGGCCTCGGTCAACTCAATCTGCCTTGGTTTCCGAAGGAATAGCGGCTCGCCGATATTCCCCTCCAGAAGCTTGATCTGGTAGCTGACGGCCGTCTGCGTCATGCCCAGCTCCTCGCCGGCGCGGGTAAAGCTGCCGAGCCGGGCGGCGGCCTCGAAGACGCGGAGCGCGTTCAACGGAAACTGTTTCGACAGCTTCATGGATAAGCTCTCTTTATGTATGCAGACGAATGTTCGATTGGAATTTCAGCATTTTCAGGAGCAACCTGCAATCCACGTCATCGATTGTATTGAGGTGTTGTCATGGATTGCCATGCTGTTGAGCAGGTGAATATCGTGAGGCCTTCCGTTTTGGCCCGCATGCTGGAGACTTTGGCGCAGGTCTTTCCTGGACGCACGGCGTCTTTGCCGCGTCTTGATCTCGACGAGATGCCCGAGCAGATCAAGCGCGACCTCGGGTTTCTCGACGGGCGGGCGCCTCACTACGAAGATAGCCGAATGCGGTGAGCCGCAAATGCCGTCAAAAGCTCGGCGGCTGTCATGGCGGCGATGACTTCCGGACGCTTGTCCTTCACGGCCCCGCCACCGATCGGCAGCGTCAGCCGGTCGAGCGAAGTCTTGTCGCCGCCCTCGCGGGCAAGCCAGTGTGCGAAGGTGGCGCGTTTGGTCGCCGAGCCGATCATGCCGACATAGGCGAGATCGGTGCGCGTGAGCGCCTGTTGGGCGATCAAGAAATCCAGTGCGTGGTCATGGGTCACGATGACGACGGCCGCGCCCGTGGGAATATCCGCTATCAAGGCTTCCGGCATGGCAACGAGACGGGCGTTGATGTCGTCGGGAAGCTCGTCTAGCTCCTCCTGCCGCGTCTCAATCACCGTAGTAACAAGTGGAAGTGGTTTCAGCGCGATCGCCAGGGCGCGGCCGACATGGCCGGCACCGAAGAGATAGACCTCCGGCCAGTCGCCACTCTCGTCCCGTAGCCGCCGTTTCAGCGAGTCGATCGTCTCCGGCGTCGCTGGCCGGCAGCGCAATTGCGTGCGGCCGCCGCAGCATTGGCCGATCTCGGGACCGAGCGGGATATCCATGAATTCGATGCCGCCTGTCCCCGCCAGCATCTCGCGGGCATTGCCGATCGCCAGATACTCGAACTGCCCGCCGCCGATGGTGCCCCAGATATGATCCGCCGAGACCAGCATGAAGGTGCCGGTCTCGCGCGGGGTGGAGCCTTGCGTGCCGGTGATTTCGATCAAGATGGCGCGTGGGTTTTGGGAGAGGAAGGTTTCGAGGGGGAGGGTCATGAGTTGAGACCCTTGGAGCACGCGGATGGTGCGTACCCCCCTCTGTCACTATCGTGACATCTCCCCCACAAGGGGGGAGATCGTTGGGAGTTTGCCGCGTCGCCGGCAAAAACAATAAACTCAGCTTCAGCAGGTTCGTTTTTAGCTTGAGGTGAGAGAGTGCTGCGAGTTGCCAATCTCCCCCCTTGTGGGGGAGATGCCCCAAAGGGGCAGAGGGGGGCCGTTCGGCGCGTAGAAACGAACACCCTGAGCGCAAGCGAAGGGTATCCTTTACTGCGCGGCCTCTCCCCAACCATCACATCCCCTTCAGCCGCTCGACCGCCATCAGCACCCGTTCCGGCGTCGCCGGCGCGTCCAGCCTTGGGCAGACGCGGTAGTCGGCCACGCTGGCGACGGCCATGGACAGGGCTTCAAGAACGGAAATAGCCAGCATGAAGGGGGGTTCGCCGACGGCCTTGGAACGGCCGATGGTGGCTTCGGCATTTTCGGACCATTCGGCGAGGCGGACGTTGAAGATCTTCGGCCGGTCGGAGGCGAGCGGGATCTTGTAGGTGGAGGGCGCGTAGGTTCGCAGCCGGCCCTTGGCATCCCACCAAAGTTCCTCGGTGGTCAGCCAACCCATGCCCTGCACATAGGCGCCTTCGACCTGGCCGATATCGATTGCCGGGTTCAGCGAGCGACCGACATCGTGGAGGATATCGGTGCGGTCGATCAGATATTCGCCGGTCAGCGTATCGATCGAGACTTCGGAAACCGAGGCGCCGTAGGAGAAATAATAGAACGGCGTGCCTCGGCCGGCCTTGCGGTCCCAATGGATTTTCGGGGTTTTGTAGAAGCCGGCGGCGGAAAGCTGCACACGGCCGAAATAGGCCTGCTTGATGAAATCCGGGAAGGGAATCTCGCTGTCGCCGACACGCACGCGGTTCGGCAGGAACTGAATCTCTTCGGCGCCGACGCCCCATTTTTCCACGGCAAAGGCGACGAGCCGTTCCTTGATTTGCCGGGCGGCATCGAAGGCGGCCATGCCGTTCAGGTCCGAGCCGGAGGAGGCGGCGGTCGCGGAGGTGTTCGGTACCTTGCCGGTCGTCGTGGCGGTGATCTTCACCCGGTCGATATCGACCTGGAAACTATCGGCCAGGACCTGCGCCACCTTGGTATAGAGGCCTTGGCCCATCTCGGTGCCACCGTGGTTCAGGTGGATCGAGCCGTCCTGATAGACATGCACCAGCGCGCCGGCCTGATTGAAGGCGGTCATGGTGAAGGAGATGCCGAATTTCACCGGCGTCAGCGCGATGCCCTTGCGGATGAAGCGGCTGGAGCGGTTGAACTCGATGATGGCGTTGCGCCGGGCCTGATAATCGGAGGATTCTTCCAGCTCATCGACGATGCGGTGGATGATATTGTCCTCCACCTCCTGATGATAGGGCGTCAGCGTCCGGCCGGAGCCGGGCTGGCCATAGAAATTCGCGCGGCGGATCTCCAGCGGGTCCTTGCCGAGCGCGTAAGCGATCTCCTCGATGAAGCGCTCGCCGCCGACCATGCCCTGCGGCCCGCCAAAGCCGCGGAAGGCAGTGTTGGAGACGGTGTGCGTCTTCAGCGGTTTCGATGTCAGATGCACATGCGGATAGAAATAGCTGGAATCCGCATGGAACAGCGCACGGTCGGTGACCGGGCCGGAGAGATCGGAGGAGAAGCCGCAGCGGGCGGCATAGGTCGCGTCGACCGCATGGATGCGGCCCTCATCGTCGAAGCCGATTTCATAGTCGACCAGGAAGTCGTGACGCTTGCCGGTGGCGGCCATGTCCTCGTCGCGGTCGGGACGGAATTTGACGGCGCGGCCGAGCTTCTTGGCGGCGACGGCGGCGAGCGCCGCGAACTGGTTGCCCTGTGTTTCCTTGCCGCCGAAGCCGCCGCCCATACGACGGACATTGACGGTGACAGCATTGGACGGAATGTTCAGCACATGGCCGACGATGTGCTGGATCTCGCTCGGATGCTGGGTGGAGGACCAGACGGTCACTTCGTCATCTTCGCCGGGGATCGCCATGGCGATATGGCTTTCGAGATAGAAATGCTCCTGGCCACCGATACGCATCTGCGCCTTTATCCGGTTTTTGGCATTGGCCATCTCGGTTTCCGGCTCGCCGCGCTTCAGCGTCATCGGTTCGTAGACAAGCGGCGCGCCATTGGCGAGCGCACCGTCGATGTCGCTCCAATGCGGCAGGTCGCGATAATCGATCTTGGCAAGGCGTGCGGCCCGACGTGCGGCATCGCGTGTTTCAGCGATGACGGCAAAGATCGGCTGGCCGTGGAACTCGACCTTGGTCTCGGCAAGCAGCGGCTCGTCATGCATGCCGTTCGAACTGGTGTCGTTGACGCCAGGAATATCCTTGCCGGTGAACACCCAGACGACGCCCGGATAGGCTTTGACGGCGGAAAGATCGATGCCGGCGATGTCGGCATGGGCGCGGTCGGAGAGGCCAAGCGCGCCATGTAGCAGGCCGGAGGGTTCGGGCAGATCGTCGATATAGTCGGCGGCGCCGGTCACATGCTTGTGCGCGGAGTCATGCTTCTGCGACCCATGCATCGAGCCGTTGATGACCTTGCGTTCCTCGAAAGTGGATTTGTCCATGGTTACACCTCCACCGTCGCAAAACGCTTCAATTCCTGCGGCGCGCCTGCCGTTTCGAGATAGAAGCGGATCAGCAGGTTCTTGGCGGTCAGTTGCCGGTATTCGGCAGTCGCGCGCCAGTCGGTGAGCGGCGTGTAGTCAGCGTCGAAGGCGGAGCGCGCGGCGGTCACCGTCGCCTCCGTCCAGGGTTTGCCGATCAGTTCTGCCTCGACCGTGCGGGCGCGCTTCGGCGTGCCGGCCATGCCGCCGAAGGCGATGCGGATATCGGCGACATCACCGGCCTGGTCCAGTGCCAGATGGAAGGCGCCGCAGAGCGCCGAAATATCCTCATCGCGGCGCTTGGAAATCTTGTAGACGGCGAAATGGATGCCTTCTGCCGGGTAGGGCACGAAGATGCCTTCGACTAATTCGCCGGGATTGCGGTCCTGCTTGCCGTAGTCGATGAAGAAATCTTCCAGAGGCAATGTACGGCTGCCGGCAACCGAACGGAGCTTGACGCTCGCGCCGAGCGCGATCAGCGGCGGCGGCGTGTCGCCGATCGGTGACCCGTTGGCGATATTGCCGCCGATCGTGCCCATGTTGCGCACCTGCTCGCCGCCGATGCGGTTGATCAGGCTCGCGAACGCCGGGATCTTTTCGGCGATGGCTGCAAAGGCGCGGCTGTAGGTGACGCCGGCGCCGATGGTCAGGCCGGTGTCGCCTACGGTGATCGTCTGCAGGTCGGTCAGGTGATTGATGAAGACGACCGGGTCGAGTTTGCGCATCTGCTTGGTGACCCAGAGACCGACATCGGTCGAGCCGGCGACGACGGTCGCCTTCGGCTCGTCGGCGAGCACTTGCGCAAGCGCCGAAACCGAGCCCGGCACGATCAGGCGATCTCCGTCGGAAGAGGTCAAGCTGATGGTATCGCCGCCCTGCATGGCCCAGAGGCGGGCGACGATGTCGGATCGGGTCTTTTCCAGCGGATCGAAGAGCGCGCTCGGGCGCTTCTGGCTCACCTGCTCGGCGGCTTTGACGATCGGCTCGTAGCCGGTGCAACGACAGAGATTGCCCTGCAGGCTCTTTTCGATCTGCTCCCGGCTTGGTTTTTCGGTCGACAGCCACAGGCCGTAGAGCGACATGACGAAGCCCGGCGTGCAGAAGCCGCATTGCGAGCCATGACAGTCGACCATGGCCTGCTGTACCGGATGCAGCGTGCCGTCTCTGGCCGCCAGATGCTCGACGGTGACGACGTGGGTGGCATGGAGGGAGCCGACGAAACGGATGCAGGCATTGACCGACTCATAGTGAAGCCCGCCGTCGATGAGCCGGCCGACCAGAACCGTGCAGGCGCCGCAATCGCCCTCCGCGCATCCCTCCTTCGTGCCCGTCAGATGCCGGTTGAGACGCAGGAAATCGAGGAGCGTCTCGGTCGGGCGCAGGCTGGAAAGTGAGATATCCTCGCCGTTGAGGATAAAGCGGATGCTGTCGTTCATGTCGTTCCCGATTATTGTGTTTTTCAAGGCCGGATACGCGCAACGCACCCGGCCCTAACCGTCTATCGTTATTCCGCGGTCCAGCCACCGTCAATCGAGACGTGTGTGCCGGTGATCTGGCGCGCGTCGTCACTGGCAAGGTAGAGCGACAATGCGCCGATCTCTTCGGCCTTGACGAATTCATGCGTCGGCTGCGCCTTGAGGATCACCTCGTTCTTGACCTGCTCCTCGGTCATCCCGCGTGCCTTGGCCGTATCCGGGATCTGCTTTTCGACGAGCGGGGTCAGGACGTAGCCCGGGCAAATGGCGTTGGCCGTGACACCGAATTCGGCAAGCTCGAGCGCCACCGTCTTGGTCAGGCCCAATATACCATGTTTTGCCGCGACATAGGCGGATTTGAACGGGGAGGCGACGAGGGCGTGGGCCGACGCGATGTTGATGATGCGACCGTATTTCTTCGCCTTCATCAGCGGCACGGCCGCGCGAATGGTGTGGAACGAGCTCGACAGGTTGATGGCGATGATCTGGTCCCATTTTTCGATCGGGAAATCCTCGATCTTTTCGACATGCTGGATGCCGGCATTGTTGACGAGCACGTCGACGCTGCCGAAAGTCGAATTGGCGGTCGCGATAAGGTCGGCGATCTCGGCGGGCTTGGTCATGTCGGCCGGGTGGTAGATCACTTTGCCGCCGCCGGACGCTTCGAGCGTGTTTCTGATGGCATCGATCTCTTCCGGCTTGCCGAAACCATTGATGACGATGTTTTCACCCTTCGCGGCGAAGGTGGTCGCGATGGCGAGGCCGATACCGCTTGTAGAACCGGTGACAACGACTGTTCTTGCCATGATCTTCTCCTTGGACGGCGCGGCGTGTTGTTGCAGCGCAATAGCGGTCTGAGGTTAGTCCCAAACCGGCGAATATGGCAATCGCACCGCTGCAAGACTCTTTTGCGACAGCATGCTTCATATATTCGCGAGCTGGAACAAGGCGTTTTCGACAAAAATTTCGTTTTGCTTTCTTTTCACATTCGTTTTGCTGTCGTATCTGTTGCTTTAAAGACAGAACTATCGGGAGGAATGCATGGGCGGCTATGTCTTGGCGATCGATCAGGGAACGACCTCGACACGGGCGATCGTTTTCGACGGCAATATGAAAGTTGCCGGCGTCGGGCAGAAGGAGTTCACGCAGCATTACCCGAAACCCGGCTGGGTCGAGCATGATCCGGAGGAAATCTGGGCATCCGTGCTGTTCACCGTCGGCAAGGCCATCACGGCGGCTGGCATCACGGCAAAGGATATCGCAGCTCTCGGCATCACCAATCAGCGTGAAACCGTTGTCGTCTGGGACCGCGAGACCGGCAAGCCAATCCACAATGCCATCGTCTGGCAGGACCGCCGCACCGCGAGCTATTGCGACAAGCTGAAGCGGCAGGATCTGGAGAAGCTCTTTACCCGCCGCACCGGGCTACTGCTGGATCCTTATTTCTCCGGCACCAAGCTTTCCTGGATGCTGGCCAATGTGAAGGGCGCTCGTGCCCGCGCCGCCAAGGGCGAGCTGTGCTTCGGCACGATCGACACCTTCCTGATCTGGCGGCTGACAGGCGGCAAGAGCTTCGTCACCGATGCGACCAATGCCTCGCGGACGCTGATGTACAATATCGCCAGCAACGAGTGGGACGAGGATCTGCTTGAGATCCTGCGCGTGCCCGCCGCCATGCTGCCGGAAGTCAAGGACTGCGCCGCCGATTTCGGCGTCACCGATGCCTCGCTTTTCGGTGCCGCCATTCCCATCCTCGGCGTTGCCGGCGATCAGCAGGCGGCAACCATCGGCCAGGCCTGCTTCGAGCGCGGCATGATGAAATCCACCTACGGTACCGGCTGCTTCGCGCTGCTCAACACCGGCACGGATATCGTGCGCTCGAAAAACCGGCTGCTGACCACCATCGCCTACCGGCTGGATGGGGAGACGACCTATGCGCTGGAGGGCTCGATCTTCATTGCCGGGGCAGCCGTGCAATGGCTGCGTGACGGGCTGAAGGCGATCAAGAGCGCCGCCGATTCCGGCGCGCTGGCGGAAAAGGCCGACCCGTTGCAGGAGGTTTACCTGGTTCCGGCCTTCACGGGCCTTGGTGCTCCGCATTGGGATCCGGATGCACGCGGCGCCATCTTCGGGCTGACGCGCAATACCGGCCCGGAAGAGATCGTCCGCGCCGCGCTGGAAGCCGTCTGCTACCAGTCGCGCGACCTGCTGGACGCCATGCATAAGGATTGGCGCAACGGCAATGGCAAGGAGACGGTGCTGCGTGTCGATGGTGGCATGGTCGCCTCCGACTGGACGATGCAGCGGCTTGCAGACCTGCTCGACGCTCCCGTCGATCGCCCCACCATCCTGGAAACCACGGCACTCGGCGCCGCCTGGCTTGCCGGCAGCCGCGCCGGCGTCTGGCCGGACCGCGAGGGTTTCGCCAAGGCATGGGCGCGCAACAGACGATTCGAGCCTGCGATGGATGAGAAAACGCGGAGCGGCAAGCTCAAGGGTTGGAAAGATGCGGTGCGGCGGACCTTGAGCGCGGGATAACAGCCACCGGATGTGGGATAAAAACTACTGAATTATGTGCATCTCACCGAAAATTTGATCGTGTAAGATTTCTTTATTTTCCTAATGCAACTCGAGGCGGCAATAGTCGATGCTACGAGCGACCCGGCAGCATTTTGCTGCTGAGGTCGTTTTTGTGGATTAGACTATTTTTGATGAACGCCTTCGGGGGGTCTTAGGGCGAGGCATGGCTGCTAATTTTACGGAACTGAAGAAGCATCTTTATCGGCGCCTGAAATATCGGCTTCTCCGGCCGAAACCTCCTGCACTCTCAGAACCGTTCTCCGGACCTGTTGTCGTGGTCGGATCGGCACCTGTGTCGCACAAGCCTGCGGATTTCGACGAAACCTTCCGGGTTATCACCATTAATGGCTCTCAGGTTGTTACCAAGGCGTGGGGCGTCGAGACGCCCGATGTCGCGCTGGTGCAGTTCAACCAGATCGAGGGAACGAACACCAATGCAGTCGAAGTCCGGCGCGTGCTGAATGGCGAGCGGGCGAAGATGCTGTACATCCTGCTCTGGCGTGACGGCCGCAAGCGGCTCGAGGACGGGCTGAAGGCCTTCAATTATCGCTACGACAATCTCGAAATCGTCGACCGCTACCGTCGCATGGCGCTTCTCGATCGGGTCGGTGGCATGCAATGCAGCGAACTGGGCGCCGACGACAAATGCTCGAACGGCATCAACGCCGTACTTTTCGCGCTTCATAACGGCGCCAGCGCCGTCATCATCACCGGCATCAATCCTGATTCCGGCGGTCATATCTACAATCAGGAAAATCTGGCTCGGCTGCACATTCGCAAGGACAGGGAAATCCTGTTGCGGCTGATCGAGCGAGGCTATCCGGTCTTCACCGCCGATCCGGCAGTCGCACAGTCCCTCGGCCTGCCGCTCTGGGAGGGCAAGGCCCGCGCCCGGCAGATATCCGAAGCTCATGCGAGGGCTGCGCGGTCGGTTTCCAAGCCGGCTGGCGTCTTGAACCCGTCGCTCGGCTGAAGAATTAGTCGTTCGATCGAAGGCTGACGCCTGTCATCATTCCATGCCAAAATCGCGGCATGGAATCACTGGATCATGCAATGACCGATCAGGCTCTGATGCCGCCGCCATTGCGGCCGGGCGACAAGATCCGTTTTGTCTCTCCCGCCAGTCCGCCCGACAGGGATAGGGTTCTGAGGCATGCCGAAATACTGAGAGGCTGGGGGCTTCGTGTCGATTTCGGCGAGCATGCCTTTTGCAAGCACCATTATCTTGCCGGGACCGATGAAGAGCGGTTGGCGGATCTGGATGCCGCGCTTCGCGACCCCGAGGTTCGGGCCATCTTTACCACGCGCGGCGGCAAGGGATCGTACCGGATTGCCGACCGGATGGATTTCGCGGCTGCCCGGCGCGATCCGAAGTTTCTGATCGGTTTCAGCGATATCACCGCGTTGCATCTCAGCCTCCTGAAGCATGGCCGCCTGATCGGCATTCATGGCGCGTTTTTCGTTGGCCCTGGAGAGGAGGATATCAGTGCGGAGACCATCAGCGCACTTCACCGGGCACTGATGACTGCGGAGGATATCGTCATTCAATCCCGTCCGCAGGAGCCGACATCGGCGCTGACAACAAGCGGAACAGCCACCGGCCGGCTGATTGGTGGGAACCTCGATATGGTTGCGACGGCCGCCGGCTGGGCCTTGCCGGATTTGCACGGCGCGATCCTGTTGCTGGAAGCGATCAGCCTATACCGAGGGCAGGTGGACCGGCTAATTACCATGCTGCGCAAAGCCGGGCATCTGGATGGCCTGGCAGGCGTCGCAGTCGGCCAGTTCACCGATTTCGAATTCGATCTCCGCTTCTCGGTTATCGATATTCTGCGCGAACATCTTGATGTACTTGGCGTGCCGGTCCTTGGCGGCTTGCCGCTTGGGCATGGGCGCAGTCCTGTCAGCGCTTTGATCGGGGCCGTTGCGGAGCTGGATGCAGAAACAGGGACATTGATGATCGGGCGTGGCAGTATCTAGCTGCGCAGTCCCGTGCGTTGCGAATGGGAACGCATGCGCCCTGATGTCGCAGAAACCTGCCGGGTGCGCTTCAGTCAACGAAAAGACTTATTTGCCCGGAAATTCGATGCCGACGTTTGAAACAGGGCATCGACTATGCGTTTCATCTGGTTGCTCGTTATTGGAATGTTGTCGACCCCGGCCTTGGCACAAACCGTGCCTTCGGCCGAATGGACACATCTATCTCCTCAGGTATCTGGATGGTCGGCGCCGCAATTGGACGAGGCGAAGGCCTTTGCCGACGGGCATGATGTCAGCGCCGTCATGGTCGTCCAGCATGGGACGGTCGTTGCCGAATGGGGTGATACGAGCAAGCCAATGGAATTGGCCTCCATCCGCAAGAGCCTGCTCGATTCTCTGATCGGGATCGCTGTTGCGCGCCATCAGATCGATCTTGGCAGCACGCTTCAGCAATCGGGCATCGACGACAAGCCGCCGTCACTGTCCGATCAGGAGAGGCAGGCGACAGTCCGGATGCTCCTCGAGGCACGCTCCGGCATCTATCATCCGGCGCTCTATGAGACGGAGGCGATGGCCGCGCGACGGCCGCAGCGCTTCAGCCATGCGCCGGGAACGTTCTGGTACTACAACAATTGGGATTTCAACGCTCTCGGCACGATCTACGAAAAGGCGACCGGCACGTCCATCTATGACGCTTTCGAGGATGAGATTGCGCGGAAAATCGGGATGCAGGATTACGATCCGCATGCGCAACACAAGGTCCGCGGCCGCGCATCGGTCCATCCCGCCTATACGTTCCGGATGAGCACACGGGATCTCGGCCGCTTTGCTCTGCTCTTTCTCGATGGTGGACGCTGGAACGGGCAGGAGATCGTTCCCCTGCAGTGGGTACGGGACAGCACCACGCCTTATTCGGACGCCGATCATGCGTTCGGATACGGGTATCTCTGGTGGACCGCCGACCGGCCGCCGCCAGCCACCGATGCGAGCACGAATGCATTTCGCCTTCCAACGGGCGCTTATTTCGCCTGGGGTGCAGGCGGACAATATGCCTTTGTCATCCCGCAGGAGGACCTGGTCATTGTCGAGCGCACCGACCGCGATCTGCCATTAACGTCTCCCCGGCTGCATGAGGTGGCCAATTTGATTGGCCTTATCCGCCAAGCTGAACCTTTCAAACGATAATTTTTGACGTGACCTGTCGGCGCGGGTGATACTCCTTCGTCTTTACATGAGAAGGAGGAGCTCATGCTCTACGCAATCCTGTGCTACAACGATGAAGATACCGTGTTTGCCTGGTCCAAGGAGGAGGAGCAGGCGACGATGGCGCGGTTATTGGCGGTGCAGGCGCCGCTGAGCGAAGCCGGCAAGCTCGGCCCCGTCGCGAGGCTGATGCCGACGACGGCGGCAACGACGCTGCGCAAGGGCAAGAACGAGCCGTTCGTCATCGATGGCCCCTTTGCCGAGACCAAGGAGCAACTGCTCGGCTTCTATGTGATCGACTTTGAATCTCTCGACGAAGCGATTGAATTTTCAAAGAAACTGGCGGTCGCCAATCCTGGCGCAGGTTCCTATGAAATCCGGCCGCTCTACGTCTTCAGACCGGGGACGATCGCGACATGACGGATCTTGCCTGGATCGATATCGCGTTCACCAATGCCCGGCCGCAGGTCGTCGGGGCGCTGCTGCGCTATTTCCGCAATCTCGATATCGCCGAGGAGGCGTTTCAGGAGGCGTGTCTCCGGGCTTTGAAGACGTGGCCGGACAAGGGGCCGCCGCGCGATCCGGTGGCGTGGCTGATCTTCGTCGGCCGCAACAGCGCCATCGATGCCGTGCGCAAGCAGGCGAAGACGCAAGCCCTGCCGGACGAGGAGGTAATCTCCGATACCGGCGATGCCGAAAGCGATCTCGCCGAGCGACTGGACGGCTCCAATTATCGCGACGACATCTTGCGGCTGCTGTTCATCTGCTGCCATCCGGATCTGCCGGCGACGCAGCAGATCGCCCTGGCTCTCCGTGTCGTCTCTGGCCTTTCGATGGCGCAGATCGCCCGCGCCTTTCTGGTCAGCGACAGCGCCATGGAGCAGCGCATTACCCGCGCTAAGGCTCGGGTTGCCGCGGCTGGCGTGCCCTTCGAGACGCCGGGTGCCGTCGAGCGGGCCGAGCGCGTGGCGCTCGTCAGCGCGATGATCTATCTTATTTTCAACGAGGGATATTCCGCCGGCGGGCCGGGCCGTGAAGCCTCTGCCTTTGCCGACGAGGCGATCCGGCTGGGCCGGCTGCTTCTGCGCATCTTTCCGACCGAACCCGAAATCATGGGGCTGCTGGCGCTGATGCTGCTGCAGCAATCGCGCCAGGCGGCGCGCTTTGATGCGTGCAGCCAGATCGTGCTGCTGGAGGATCAGGACCGGTCGCTCTGGAATCATACGCTCATCGACGAGGCTCTGGCTCTGCTCGACAAGGCGATCCGCCATCGCCGTCCCGGACCCTATCAGCTTCAAGCGGCGATCGCAGCGCTGCATTCCAGGGCCAAGCGGGCCGGAGATACGGACTGGGCGGAAATCGATCTGCTCTACCAAACGCTAGAGCGGGTGCATCCATCGCCTGTGGTGACGCTGAACCGTGCTGTCGCCGTTGCCAAGCTCGAGGGGCCGGAGGCGGCATTGGCCCTGGTGGAGACATTGGCGGATCAGCTCGACAGCTATTTCTATTTTCATGGGCTGAGGGGTGGCCTGCTTATGCAGTTGCATAGGGCGCGGGAGGCGCGCTCGGCTTTCGACCGCGCCATCGCACTTGCCCGTTCGCCGGCGGAGGCCGAGCATATCCGCCAGCAGCTCGACCGTTTGAGCGCGACGGCTCCGGCAAGCGCAAAATAATCGACGAATTTTCTCATTCCCTGTCGGGGTGAGGTGGCCGCAGTCGTCCCTGCAGCATAGGACGATTTACACTGGAGAGAGACAAGACCATGACAGAACAGACCACCCGCCACGAGCTTTCGCTGACCCGCATCATCGACGCGCCGCGCGAGAAACTTTATCGCTGCTGGACGGAGGTGGAACTCTTGAAACAGTGGTTCGCGCCGCTGCCCTGGACGACGTCGGCCGCCGAACTCGATATCCGCGCCGGCGGCACCAGCTCCGTCACCATGCGCAGCCCCGAAGGTGAGGATTATCCGAATGTCGGCGTCTATCTCGAGGTCGTTCCGAACGAACGGATCGTTTTCACCGATGCCTTCACCAGCGCCTGGGTGCCGTCAACCAAGCCCTTCATGGTGGGGACCATCCAGTTCGAAGACCTCGGCAATGGCAAGACGCGCTACACCGCGACGGTGCTGCACTGGACGGCGGAGGATCGCGAGGCGCATGAGAAGATGGGCTTCCACGAGGGATGGGGCCAGGGCACCGACCAGCTTGCGGCGCTGGCGGCCAGGATATGAATTTCCGAGTTGTATCCGATAGATATGCCGGAACCCTGTGCGGGAGATTCAGGGGCGATGCCTGGGCGTGGCGCTTCGGAAAATGATTCTGCTTCACTCGCGAAGCTGTTGATTTCGGATTCGATTTGCTAAGGCTCGCTCCCGCATGAACGAGAGGAGCGAGCCATGCTGCACGTCACCATAGCGCCAGTCGCGCAATCGGATGCCGAAGACCTGATTGCGGCCAATGTTGCGAGCCGCGCGTATCATGCGCCCTGGGCCTTTCCCTTTGTCGATCGCGATGGCTTTGATGCCTGGTTTGGGCAGACCGTCACCGGACCCAATATCGGCCTGGTGGCGCGCGACACCGGTTCGGGCGGCATCGTCGGGGTGGTCAATATCAGCCAGATGGTCTGGGGCGGTTTTCGCAGCGCCTTTCTCGGCTACCACGGCATGGTAGGTTTTGCCGGCCGGGGTTTCATGACCGAGGCATTGCGCCTGGCAATTGGCCACGCGTTCGATACCGTCGGCCTGCATCGGCTGGAGGCCAATATCCAGCCCGCGAACCAGGCCTCGATTGCGCTCGTGCAAAGGCTCGGTTTCCGCATGGAGGGATTTTCGCCCAAATATCTGAAGATCGGCGGTGTGTGGTGCGATCATGAGCGCTGGGCGCTTTTGGCGGACGATCCCAGGCTTTGATGTTGAAGGTGAGGCGCTTTGGAGGTTGAATCCGAGGCGGTGGGGAAGCTGTTGATTTCGGATTCCTATTAGGGGTCGCTATCGATATTATCGAACAAACCGTTCGATAATTCACATTTGCGATTACAGCCCTGCCTTCCTATCTCGTCCATCAACAACGGATGGATGTTTCACCATGGAACTTGGCCTTTATACTTTCGCCGACGTCAATCTCGATCCTGCTCTCAACAAGGGCGTGGAGGCGGCGCGGCGTCTGAACAATCTGATCGAGGAAATCGAGCTGGCCGATCAGGTCGGCCTCGATGTCTTCGGGCTCGGCGAGCATCATCGCCCGGACTATGCGGCGTCGGCCCCGGCCGTGGCGCTTGCCGCCGCTGCCGCAAGGACGAAGAACATTCGGCTGACCAGCGCCGTGACGGTGCTGAGTTCGGATGATCCCGTGCGGGTCTTCCAGCAGTTTTCGACGCTCGACCTCATTTCCAATGGCCGCGCCGAAATCATGGCGGGGCGAGGCTCGTTCATCGAGTCCTTCCCACTCTTCGGTTACAATCTCGAGGATTACGACCAGCTCTTTGAGGAAAAGCTCGACCTGCTGCTGGCGATCCGCGATAGCGAGCAGGTGAGCTGGGCGGGCGAGATGCGCGCGCCGATCAACGGGCGAGGGGTCTATCCCCGGCCGTTGCAGGATCCGTTGCCGATCTGGATCGCGGTCGGCGGCACGCCGCAATCGGTGGCGCGCGCCGGTGCGCTGGGCCTGCCGATGGCGATTGCCATCATCGGCGGTGAGCCACGCCGGTTTGCGCCGCTGGTCGATCTCTACCGCGAGGCTGCCCGCCGCGCCGATCAGGATCAGGCGAAGCTGAAAACCAGCATTAACGTCCACGGTTTTGTCGCGGATACGACCGAGGCGGCCGCCGATCAGTTCTATGGCCCGCAGGCCGAGGTGATGAACCGCATCGGCCGAGAACGTGGCTGGGGACCGACGAGCCGGGCGCAATTCAACCAGTCACGCGGGCCGAACGGCGCTCTCTTCGTTGGCGATCCGGAAACCGTGGCCGAAAAGATCGTCGCGCATCACAAGCTGTTCAAGAATGACCGCTTCCTGTTGCAGATGGCGATCGGCACGATGCCGCATGATCAGATCATGCGCGGCATCGAACTCTACGGCACGAAAGTCGCGCCACTCGTGAGAAAGGCATTGACTGAACAGGGCGGAGAGGCGAAAGCGACTGCTTGAGCCTTCGCGCCAGGAGTTTGCGGGGCGTGCGTGAGCCAGCCGGAAGCCGTGGATGATCATCTCGAACGACGACGAACTGACCAAGCTGAAAGAGATCGGCCGCATCTGCGCCAATGCGCTGCAGGCGATGGCGGCGGCGCTTGAGCCGGGTATCACGACGCTGGAGCTTGATGCGATCGGCCGCAAGGTGCTGGAAGACGCCGGCGCGCGTTCGGCGCCGGAGCTTGTCTACAGGTTTCCGGGCGCGACCTGCATCAGCGTCAATGAAGAGGTGGCACACGGTATTCCCGGTCCGCGGGTGATCCAGGCCGGCGATCTTGTCAATCTCGACGTTTCCGCCGAGAAGGACGGGTTCTTTTCCGATACCGGCTCGTCCTTTGCGGTGCCGCCGGTGAAGCCGAAGATCGAGCGTCTTTGCCGGGATGGCAAGCGGGCGCTCTGGGTCGGTCTGAACCAGGTACGCAGCGGCGCGCCTTTCTCCAAGATCGGCCATGCCATCGGCGCTTTCGCACAGAAGAACCGCTATACGCTGGTCGCCAATCTCGCCAGCCATGGCATCGGCCGTTCGCTGCATGAAGAGCCGGCGGAGGTTTCCACCTGGGCGGATCCCGACGAGACCCGGATCATGCAGGATGGCCTAGTGTTCACTGTCGAGCCGTTTCTGTCGCTCGGCGCCACCTGGGCGGAAGGCGGCGATGATGCTTGGACGCTTTACGGCGATCCGCGCGCGCCGACGGTCCAATTCGAACACACCGTCGTTGCTACCCGCAACGGGCCGATGATCCTGACATTGGCAGATAACTGAAAGGCTGGAGCATTTTCGCGCCCCAGCCTGTTGTTTGACGCAGTTCCGGATAGAAAACCGCCACGCGCAATTCCTGGAATTGCTCAGTCTTCCGTCTTCGTCTCGCCGCGGATGATGTCGGCGGCTGCCCGTTCGAGGATCGCCGCGATGCGGGCGCCCTCAGTCTTGCTCCATGGGAATTTCGAGCGCATTGCCGTGTGCAACAGATGGCGGGCGCGGTGAACGTCGCTAGCCTCGCGGCCGAATGGGCCGTCACGGCCTTCATCGTCGCCAGTATTCTCGCCGTCAAAAGCCCGTTTGACATGCGCCATCCGCTCGCCGATGGCACCTAGCTTGGCGAGCGTTGCTTCGACCAGCTCGCGGTTCTCTTCGACCCGCTTCTGGCCGCTTTCGGTGATGCGGTAGAGCTTCTTCGTGCCGCTTGCCTCGACTTCGGCCAGGCCGGTTTCTTCCAGATAGGTGAGGGCGGGGTAGATGACGCCCGGGCTTGGTACGTAGAAACCGCCGGAGCGCTCTTCCAGCGTCTTGATCAGTTCATAGCCGTGCCGGGGTTGCTCGGAAAGCAAAGCAAGGATGATGAGCTGCAGATCGGCGGCGTCGAATTTGCGCCCGGTGCGAAACCCGCCGCCGAACATGCCGCCCTTGAAGCCTCTCATGAATTCTCTCCCATGCCTGCCGCGAGAATCGCGGCGTTCGCCATGTCGTAGGATATATGCCTCGACGGTGTCAAAGCTATCGCCGAACATGTGATCTCTAAAGCCTTTCATCGTGTGTCTCCTGTTGGGGTGATGCGATTTCATATCGTTAGTCATGTCGTAAGATATATATCGTAAGATAATGTCTTGCAAGGGGACCCTGAATTTTTTGCTGAGTGGAGTGGATGGGGCGCGCGGCGGAGCGGCAGAGCTGCCTATGGCCGGCTGAACAATCGCGTCACGATCACGGGATAAGCGATTACATCTGCGTAAGAATCCGACGAGGCCGGTTGCCGCTCTTGGCGAACTGCCCTAGGCTCGCCGCAAACTGACGTCATTGCGGTCGTTAGAACCAACAGGAAGCTTAACCGTCGTGTTCCATTCTTTCTTTCCGAATCCGAAATTGTTTTTTTCCTCAGCGATCGTCTGGGCGCTTGTCTGCGTCTTTCTGTGGTACCTTGTCGGCACGAATTTCGTTGCATCCATGGGCTATCCGCCGCTGCCGGAGGATCAGCAGCCAGTAGGGGCGGCGTTTTTTGTTATTCCTAATAACCTATTGTTCTATATGTATTTTATCCTGTGCGCCGCCGTCTTCTGTGGCGTTTGGCACGCGATTTCAAAGAACAATTCCTGGGCTGTTTGGTCAGTGTGGGGGTCCGCATTTATTATCTTTATCACTTACTTCAGCGTTCAGATCGACGTGGCGGTGAATGTGTGGCGGCGGCCGTTTTTTGACCTGTTGCAAAACGCACTTGGTGGAAAGCCTGGCGTCACAAACGAAGACTTCTACACATTGCTTTGGGCGTTCACGCAGATCGGTATGGTCGGCGTGGCGATCAGCGTCGTTTCGTCGTTTTTCCTGAGCCACTATCTTTTTCGTTGGCGCTCGGCCATGAACAATTTCTACATGTCAAAATGGGAAAAGCTTCGGCACATTGAAGGCGCATCGCAGCGTGTTCAGGAAGACACCATGCGGTTCGCGACGAATCTAGAAGGGCTTGGCGTCAGCCTGATTGGTTCCATCATGACGCTGATCGTGTTTCTACCCATCCTCTTGGAACTGTCGAAGTATGTGACTGATCTGCCAATTATTGGCGTAATTCCATATTCCCTTGTTTGGCTGGCCCTGATTTGGTCAGTATTTGGCACGTTCCTGCTTGCGCTCTTCGGGATAAAGCTGCCGGGATTAAACTTCCGCAATCAGCGGGTTGAGGCAGCTTACCGGAAGGAGCTTGTCTACGGTGAGGATAGCGAAGATCGTGCGCAGCCGCCTACGGTGAAGGAACTCTTCTCCAACGTTCGGCGCAATTATTTCCGCATGTATTTCCACTACGCGTATTTCAACGTGGCGCGCTTTTCATATGGCCAGCTCGATGCGATATTTCTCTATTTTGTATTGGTGCCGACCTTCGTTGCTCATAAGATCACGCTTGGCATTTGGCAGCAGATTGCTACGGCGTTCGGTCAGGTCAGCAACTCCTTCCAATATCTGGTCAGCTCCTGGACGACGATCATTGAGTTGCTGTCGATCCACAAGCGTCTAAGGGCTTTCGAGGCTGCGATCGACGACGCGCCGCTGCCGAAGATCGATCAGTATTATCTCGAGCGTGAGGCCGGTGTCATACATGCAGACGGCTAAGAGTGGCGATAGCGCTCTGTAGATCAGCCAATCGGCGGAATGAATTGATTGATCCGAAAAAGGTGTCGATCATGAAAGAAAAAGGGCTCGCGTCTTACGCGAGCCCTTTTTCTTTTGGGAAGATAAGGCGGACTTTTCGCCTACCCCTGCTGCGGCTTGCCCCGTGCTGCAATCATCGGAATCGCCTCTGAATAGCTGACGCAGGCGACGCCGTCCCTGTGGCAGACGTCGGTGACGAAGCGGTCGAGGGCACGCCAATAGGCGCCGTCGTTCATTTCGACGAAGTGGAAGCCGAGCTGTAGCGGGATGCGGTCGCCGTTATACTGCTTGTCGAAGGCGGCTTCGAAGGCGGCGAAGGTGCGGTCCTCATAGGTCTTGGAATTGGCCTTGTCCTCAATGCCCTTGGAATGGCGGACATAAAGATTGTAGTCCATGCCAATCACCAGACGGTTGTCGGGACCTTCGGGGATGAGCGGCAGGCCGAAGCGGTAGAGGCCGTCGACCACCTGCGGCAGCGCCGGACCCTTGGTGACGAGGCTGGCGTCATACTGAAAGCCCATCGCCTTTTCCGCCGGCACCAGCCCGTCGCTGGTGGAGAGATACGGCGCGCGGAACCCCTTGACGTCGTGGGTGGCGAAATCTTCCCAGCCCTGCGGTTCCTTTTCCGCCAGGCCGACATTCTTCCAGGCGTCGCGCAGCGCCACGCGGGCGCTCATGAAATCCTGCTTCCAGTCGGCCGCGCTCCATGTCTTGCCGTCGAAATGGCCGCAGGCATGGCTGGAAATATCGTGGCCCTCCAGATGTGCGCCCCAGATATTGGCGATACGGGTCCGCACGTCGTCCTCGCTCTTTGCAAAGCCGACATTGGACTTGCCGGCCCGCTGTCCCGGCGCCTGGTAGGCTTTCGCCTGGGCGCGGTTCATCAGAAAGGTGCAGGAGAGGAAATAGGTGAAATGTGCGCCGTTGCGCGAGGCAATCTCGCGGCTCTTCGTCCACAGCGCGTTGTCATGCGCGCCGTCGAAGGAGATCATCACCAGTTGCTTCGGCTTCTCATCGGCCTGTGCCGCAACGGGAAGAGCCAAGGAAAGGGCGAGGGACGCAAAGGAGACAAAACGAAACATAGGCACCACGATGATTGGATTGAGCATGCCTTCATCCGAAAGCCGCTTCACAGGTTCGGGATCATGCCCCGGTTCCGTCGCTTCCTCCGCCGGAAATGCGGCAAAGCTACGGTGACGCTGGTAATTTTCGCCATAATCGATACTGATGTCGTTACAACGGCAAAACAGGATTTCCTCATGTCATTGCTCATTCTCGGCATCGTTCTCTTCCTCGGTCTCCACCTGATCCGCGTCGTCGCGCCGGAATTCCGCCGCTCGATGATCTCCAGCCTTGGCGAGTCCGGCTGGAAGATCGGCTATTCGGTCGCCAGCGTCCTCACCTTGATTCTCCTGATCTATGGCTTCGGGCAAGCGCGCGATATGACGCCGATCTGGTCGCCGCCATTCTGGATGAGCCACATCACGATCCTGCTGATGCTGTTTGCGCTGATCTGTCTTGTCGCCTCGCTGTTGCCGGCGGGGCATATCGCGGTCAGGACGAAGCATCCGATGGTGCTGTCGGTGAAGATCTGGGCCTTGGCGCATCTGCTATCCAATGGCGACGGCGCCGCCATGCTGCTGTTTGCCGCCTTCCTCGCCTGGGGTGTCATTCTCCGGATTTCGCTGAAGAAGCGCGAGCGTGCCGGCGAAATCGTGCTGCGCCCGTTCGTGTCGGCCAAATACGATCTCTATGCGATCGTCATCGGCGTGGTCGCCTGGGGATTGATCATTTGGAAGCTGCATGCGTGGATTATCGGGGTTTCGCCGCTCGTTATGTGACGATTTCTGCCATTCCCCCTTACAACGGCCGTAAAATGGGGTAGAAGGCGCACAACCCCATAAGCTCTTTTGGAATAATTTGGCCTGGGCCGGAGACGAGAATGGCATTCAATGACGACAGCTTCATCCGCGAGGTGAACGAGGAACTGCGTTCGGACCAATTGCGGTTCGTATGGCGCCGTTTTGGCCGGCTTATCATCGGCGCTGCCGTGCTTATCGTTGCCGGCACCGCCGCCTATAGCGGTTACCGCTACTGGTCCGGTCAGCAGGCTGGAAACAGCGGCGATCAGTTCATTTCCGCGCTGACGCTGGCCGATCAGAACAAGACGGACGAGGCGCTGGCAGCCCTTGCCGCCATCGAGAAGGATGGCAGCGGCTCCTATCCGCTCCTGGCGCGCATGCGCGCCGCCACGTTGCAGGCACAGAAGGGCGATACTGCCGGTGCCGTCGCTGCTTTCTCGGCGATCGGCAAGGAAACGGGTCTTCCGACGGTTATCCGGGATGCGGCTCGCCTGCGCGCCGCCTATCTGCTGGTCGACACCGGCACCTATGATCAGGTCGCGGCCGAGGCTCAGGAACTGGCGGTGCCCGCCAATACGTTCCGGCATTCAGCGCGCGACGTCTTGGGCCTTGCCGCTTACAAGGCGGGCGATTTCGCCAAGGCGCGGCAGTGGTTCCAGGCGATCGTCGACGATCCCCAGAGCCCGCGCAATGTCGGCAACCGCGCCCAAATGCTGCTTGACCTCATCACTGCTTCCGGCAAGGCTCCGGCTGCAAACGGCTGAAGGGTAAATCATTAAATGAGTTTCACGGTTGCGATCGTCGGTCGCCCGAATGTCGGCAAGTCCACCCTTTTCAACCGTCTGGTTGGCAAGAAGCTGGCGCTTGTCGATGATACGCCGGGCGTCACGCGGGACCGTCGTCCCGGCGAGGCCAAGCTGATCGACCTGCGTTTCCGCATCGTTGACACGGCCGGTCTCGAAGAGGCGGACGAAGAAACGCTCGAGGGCCGCATGCGCGCCCAGACGGAGCTAGCGATCGATGAGGCCGACCTGACGCTGTTCGTGGTCGATGCCAAGATGGGCTTGACGCATGTCGACAAGACGCTGGCCGAGATGCTGCGCAAGCGCGGTCGCCCCGTCGTGCTGGTTGCCAACAAATCCGAAGCGCGCGGTTCCGACAGCGGCTTCTACGACGCCTATACGCTGGGTCTCGGTGACCCTTGTCCGATCTCGGCCGAACATGGCCAGGGAATGATGGATCTGCGCGACGCGATCGTCGAGGCGATCGGCCATGACCAGGCTTTCCCGCCCAGGGATGACGAAGCGGAGACGAATGTCAGTATTCCGCGTTCCGCCGTCGGTGAAGACGGCGAGGAGATCGACGAAGAGCCCGCCTATGACGAGACCCGGCCGCTGCGCGTCGCCATCGTCGGCCGCCCGAATGCCGGCAAGTCGACGCTGATCAATCGCTTTCTCGGCGAAGACCGGCTGCTGACCGGTCCGGAAGCCGGCATCACGCGCGATTCCATCTCCGTCGACTGGTCCTGGCGTGGCCGCACCGTGAAGATGTTCGATACCGCCGGCATGCGCCGCAAGGCCCGGGTGACCGAGAAGCTGGAAAAGCTTTCCGTCGCCGATACCCTGCGCGCCATCCGTTTTGCCGAGACGGTGGTCATTGTTTTCGACGCCACCATTCCCTTTGAGAAGCAGGATCTGCAGATCGTCGATCTGGTCATCCGCGAAGGCCGCGCCGCTGTGCTTGCCTTCAACAAGTGGGACATGATCGAGGATCGTCAGGCCGTACTTGCGGATCTGCGCGAAAAGACAGACCGTTTGCTGCCGCAGGCTCGCGGAATCCGCGCTGTGCCGATCGCTGGCCAGACGGGCGAGGGCCTGGACCGGCTGATGCAGTCGATCGTCGACACCGACAAGGTCTGGAACAAGCGCATCGCCACCGCCAAGCTCAATCGCTGGCTGGAAACGCAGCAGGTTCAGCATCCGCCACCCGCTGTTTCCGGGCGGCGCATCAAGCTGAAATACATGACACAGGTCAAGGCACGTCCGCCGGCCTTCATGATTTCCTGCACGCGCTCGGATTCGCTGCCGGAATCTTACGTGCGCTACCTCATCAACGGCCTGCGCGCGGATTTCGCCATGCCGGGCGTGCCGATCCGTATCCATTTCCGCACGTCGGAAAATCCCTACGAGACGAAGAAGAAGCGGTGACGGCCTGAAGGATCAGGCCGCGCTCTTGTTCAGCGCTTCGCGCAGCGTGACGATTTCCGCCTTCAATCGCGTCAGCTCGGCTGCGGTCGTGTTTGACGCATCAAGGATGCAAGGGGGAATGGCGGCGGCTTTCGTCTTCAGGGCCGTCCCCTCGCTCGTCAGGCGGATCAGCACCTGCCGTTCATCTTCCTTGCTGCGAGTGCGCTGGATGAAGCCTGCCGTTTCGAGACGCTTCAGCAGCGGCGTCAGTGTGCTTGATTCGAGAAACAGCTTCTCGCCGATACCGCCGACGGTCTGACCATCCTCTTCCCACAGCGTCACCATGACGAGATATTGCGGGTAGGTGAGGTTCAGCTCGTCGAGCATGGGCTTGTACAGCCGGTTCATTGCATGGTTCGCCGAATAGAGGGCGAAGCATATGAAGTTATCCAATTTCAATAGGTCGTCGGTCATCTCTAACGCTCCGTAAGGGAGTCTATTTAAGTCGTGCGATAAACAATCGTAACCATAAAAATGCATGACTGCCATGCATGGTTCCCAATTTCGTGAAAAATGGTTGCTGAATTTCGCGAGCGCCGTTTGCGGGGCACGCGGGAACTGGTCGTGACGCGGACTTCGTTCCTCGTCATCTACCGGGTCGAGGACAATATCGAGCTGATCCGTGTCCTGCACGGCGTGCAACAATGGCCGCCGGTCGATGGCGAATAGCAGAAACCTAGTTTTTGCGAACCAACGTCCGGCCACGATGGTTGGCGATGCGAACATTGCCGATGAATTGCGTCGTGGCGGCTTCCCAGGAGTAGTTGAGCGCGAGGGCGCGGGCTGCCTCCCTGGAGGAGGAGAGGGCAGCGCGGCAGGCTTCCTCAAGGTCATCATCGACGACGCCAGCCGCTTCATCGCCGGCAAGAATGTCGGCGGGGCCGGTGACGGGGTAGGCGGCGACAGGGACGCCGCTTGCCAGCGCCTCGAGGATGGCATTGCCGAATGTGTCGGTCTTCGACGGAAACACGAAGACGTCGGCCTGCGAATAGGCGTGTGCGAGGGCCTCGCCGAACTTCGAACCGAGGAAATGCACCTTCGGATAGAGTTTTTGCAGCTCGGCGCGTGCCGGGCCGTCGCCGACAACGACCTTTGAGCCCGGCAAGTCGAGATCAAGGAAAGCCGGCAGGTTCTTTTCCAGCGCCACCCGCCCGACGGTCATGAAGATCGGGCGAGGCAGGCCGAAGGGATTTTCCTCCAGCGGCTGCGGACGAAACAGGGTGGAATCGATGCCGCGGCTCCAGGGTAGCAGGTTGCTGATGCCCTTCTGCTTGAGTTCGTAGGCAAGGCTCGGTGTTGCGACCATGCAGCCGAAGCCGGCATTGTGGAACCACTTGACGAAGGCATAGAGCCAGCTTTGCGGGATCGGCAGCCGGGCGGCGACATATTCGGGAAAGCGAGTGTGGTAGCTGGTTGAAAACGGCATGCCGTTCTTCAGGCACCAACGCCTGGCCGTCAGTCCGAGCGGGCCTTCCGTGGCGATATGCACATAGGTTGGTCGGGTTGCTTCGATCCTGGCGGCAACCTTGCGGTAGCTTGCGATCGACAGGCGGATTTCCGGATAGGTCGGGCAGGGAATGTTGCGGAAGCCTTCCGGGGTGATCATGGTCACGTCGACACCCATCCGCGCCAGCTCGCGATTGGTGTTTTCGATCGAGCGGACGACGCCGTTCACCTGCGGGTGCCAGGCATCGCTGACGATGAGCAGGCGTTCGGGCACTGCAACCGGAGTTGCAGCCTGATCCCATATCTCGTGATCGATGTCCGACAAACGTTGCAACATGTCCAAAACGTTCCATCCGCACCGCACCCTCATGGTGCCGGTACAACCAAATGCGGTGCAACAGAGGTGATTCCCGCGCCTGTTCTATTGTGCGGGTTGTCCATGATGGAAATATTACAGTGCTTAGCCGGCCAGCTGGAGCTTCTCCGGGGGCACCAGGGCGCCGTGTTCCTGAATGACCTTCGCGGCGATCTCGGCGGCGAAACGAGCGGCGGCGACTGGGTCGTCGTGCTCCAGATAGTGGGCGAGGAAGCCGCCGTTGAAACTGTCGCCGGCGCTGGTGGTGTCGACGACCTTGGCGACTTTTACCGCCGGAACCAGCGTTTCGCCGGCGTCGGTGCCGATGGTCGCACCTTCAGGTCCGTTCTTGACGACGACCATGTTGGCGCCGTGTTGCCGGTAGCGGCGGATGGTGCCGGCAATCGAGTCATCGCCGAAATGTGCCGCTTCATCGTCGAAGCTCGGCATGACCAGCGTCGAGGCGCGGGCGCCTTCGCCGATCAGCGTGTGCATGGCGTCGAGGCTCGACCAGAGGCGCGGGCGGATATTGGGGTCGAAGGCCACCAATTTGCCGATAGCCTTGGCGCGGCGGAGCTCGGCGAGTAGAGTCTCGGCATCCTCATGCGGCAGGATCGCCAGGGTGATACCAGAAAAATAGAGGACGTCGGAGGCTTCGATCGCGGTGCGCAGGGCATCGCCGTCGGCGGCGAGCTGGCGGGCGGCGGAGCTGTCGCGCCAGTAGCTGAAGGAGCGTTCGCCGTCCTTCAGGTTGATCATGTAGAGGCCGGGCGTCTTGCCGCGAAGGCGGCGGATATTGGCCGTGCCGATGCCGTGCGTGGTCATGAAGGCGAGCATCTCGTCGGACATGGCGTCATCGCCGAGCGCGGTGAAATAATCGATCGACCAATCCTGCGGCAGGCAGGCGCGTGCATACCAGGCGGTGTTGAAGGTGTCGCCGGCAAAGCCCTTGCGCAGATGGCCGTCCTTGGCCTGCGACAGCTCCACCATGCATTCGCCGATCGATAGAAAACGCCCGCTCAAGACTTGCCTCCCGCAGTTTGCCTGCCTGCTGCATACCCGCATGAAGCTGCTTGGGCAAGGTGGACGGCGAGCTCCGCCGTCCACTTTCCCAGTGTTACGGCAGGTCCATATGATAGCACGCCGCGGTCTGGCCGGGGCGCACCTGCTCGGTCGGCGGCGCCTTCGTTCGACAGATATCCGTCGCCTTCCAGCAGCGTGGCGAGAAGACGCAGCCGGGCGGCGGGTTGAGCGGCGAGGGCGGATCGCCCTGCAGGCGGATACGCTCGCGACCGCGCGCCAGCTTCGGATCGGGGATCGGTGCCGCTGAGAACAGCGCCTGGGTATAGGGATGCGCCGGATGGTCGAAGACGGTGGCGGCGGAACCCGCTTCCACCACCTTGCCGAGGTAGAGCACCAGCACGTCGTCCGAGATCAGGCGCACGACGGAGAGGTCGTGGCTGATGAAGATCAGCGTCAGGCCGAACTCCTTGCGCAGCTTGCGCAGAAGCGTGATCACCTGGCCCTGGATCGAGACGTCGAGGGCCGAGACCGGCTCGTCGCAGACGATCAGTTTCGGCCGCGTGATGACGGCACGGGCGATGCCGATGCGCTGTGCCTGTCCGCCGGAGAATTCGTGCGGATAACGGTTGATCATTTCCGGCACCAGGCCGACCGCCGCCATGATTTCACGCACTCGGTCCTGCCGCTGTGCTCTCGTGAGCTTCGGCTCGAATACGGTGAGCGGTTCGGCAATGATGTCGCCAACGGTCATGCGCGGATCGAGCGAGGCGATCGGGTCCTGGAAGATGATCTGCATGTCGCGGCGGGCGGCGCGCATTTCCTCTTCCGAGAGATCCAGGAGGTTGCCGCCCTGCCACATGATGCGGCCCTTCTGCGCCTTGATCAGCCGCAGGATGGAACGGCCGAGCGTGGACTTGCCGCAGCCGGATTCGCCGACGATGCCGAGCGTGCGCCCGGTCGTCAGCTCAAAACTGACATCGTTGACCGCCGTCAAAATCATCGGCGGCTTGAAGAAGGATTTGGACGGCAGTTCGAACTCGGTGGTCAGGTGCTCGACCTTCAGAAGCGTTTGCTCAGCCATGGACGAGGCTCCGTTCCTGATTAGCCGAAAGGGGATGGAAGCAGGCGGCGCAACGCTGCGGTGTCAGCCGATCGAGCGGCGGCGCCGCATCCAGACAGTCGTCTTCCACATGGGCGCAGCGCGGCGAGAAGGAACAGCCGCGCGGCAAGTGCATCAGGTTCGGCGGTCGGCCGGGAATGACGGCGAGATCGTCGACGTCCTGATCCGGCCGCGGGATGGAGGCGTGCAGCGCCGCCGTATAGGGATGAGCCGGATTTTCGTAGAGCTCTTCGACAGGTGCTTCCTCGACGATGCGGCCGGCATACATGACGGCGACGCGGTCGGCGAGGCCGGCGACGACGCCGAGATCGTGGGTGATCATCACCAGCGCCGTATTCATCTCCGCCGTCAGCTCGTTGAAGAGATCGAGGATCTGGGCCTGGATGGTGACGTCGAGCGCGGTTGTCGGCTCATCGGCGATCAAGAGCTTCGGTTTGGTCAGCAGCGCCATGGCGATGACGATGCGCTGGCGCATGCCGCCGGACAACTCGTGCGGATAGAGGTTGAAGCGCCTGGAAGGGTCGGGAATACCGACACGCTTCAGCATGTCCAATGCCGCTGCCGAAGCGGCGCGTGCGGACAGTCCGCCATGGACCTCAAGCTGTTCCGTCAGCTGCCGCGAGATACGCAGCGACGGATTGAGGGCCGTCATCGGGTCCTGGAAGACCATCGCCACATCCTTGCCGCGCACATGATCGAGTTCGCGCGGCTTCAGTTTCAGGATGTCCTTGCCGTCCAGCAGCGCCTGGCCGCTGGTGCGGCCGTTCTTGGCGAGCAGGCCCATCAGTCCGAGGAAGGTCTGGCTCTTGCCGGAACCGGATTCACCGACGATGGCAATGCGTTCGCCACGGCCGATCTTCAGGTTCATCTTCGAGACGGCGGCAACTTCGCCCTCCGGCGTGCGGAAGGTGATGGAGTAGTCTTTGAGTTCGAGAAGTGTTTCTGTCATGTCAGCGATCCTTCGGATCGAAAGCGTCGCGCAAACCGTCGCCGATGAAGAGCAGGCTCATCAGCAGGGCGACCAGGAAGCCGGCGGGGAAGAACAGCAGCCAGGGTGTGGTCTCCATGCCGGCCGAACCTTCAGCGATCAATGTGCCGAGAGAGGTCAGCGGTTCCTGCACGCCGAAGCCGAGATAGGACAGGAAGCTTTCCGTCGCGATGATCTCGGGAATGGTGAGCGTTGCATAGATGACGACCGGCCCGACGAGGTTCGGAACGATGTGCTTGAGGATGATCTTGAATGGCCGCTGGCCGGAGGCCCGCGCCGCTTCGATGAATTCCCGCTGCTTGATGGACAGCGTCTGGCCACGCACGATGCGGGCCATGGTCAGCCATTCGAGCGCGCCGATCGCCGCAAACAGCAGATAGACATTGCGGCCGAAGATTACCATTAGCAGGATGACGAAGAGAACGTAGGGCAACGCGTACATGATATCGACGAAGCGCATCATGATGGCGTCGACACGACCGCCGAAATAGCCGGACACGGCGCCGTAGAGTACGCCGATGACGACCGAGACCAGGGTGGCGACCAGCGCCACCGTCAGCGAAACGCGCGTGCCGTAAAGCGTGCGTGCCAAAAGGTCACGGCCGTTGCCATCGGTGCCGAAATAGTGGCCGGCGGCAAAGTCCGGTGCACCTCGGAAGGAATTCCAGTCTGGATCCTCATAGTTGAAGGGAAGCAAGCTCGGGCCGACGATGGCGATGAGCACCAGCAGTGCCAGGACAATGAGGGAGAGTGCTGCTGCCTTGTTGCGCAGCAGACGGCGCATCGCATCGCCTGTGAGGGAGCGCCCTTTCGGCGCCAGCCCCTCGGCTGAGAGCAATTCCGCTTCCAGCAGTTCTCGTTTGGCGGAATTGAGGATCATCGCATTCTCACTTTCGGGTCGAGCCAGGCGTAGGCGATGTCGACGAGCAGGTTGAGGACCACGATCAGAACCATGTAGAAAATGACCGTGCCGAGAACCATGCCATAGTCGCGGTTAAGCGCCGCGCCGACGAAGTAACGGCCGATGCCGGGAAGGCCGAAGATGCTTTCCACCACCAGCGAACCGGTGAGCAGATAGCTTGCGGCCGGCCCGAGATAGGAGACGACGGGCATCATCGCCGGTTTCAAGGCATGACGCATCACCGTGAGCCGCGGCCCGATGCCCTTGGCCTTGGCTGTGCGGATGAAGTTCTGGCCCATCACTTCGATCATCGAGCCGCGCATCAGGCGTGAGATGCGCGCCGCATGCGGCAGGGTCAGAACGATGATGGGCAGGACCAGGAACCGGATCGAGCCGTCGCCCCAGCCGCCGACCGGCAGCCAGCCAAGCGTGTTGCCGAAGATGAGCTGAAGGATCGGGGCAATCAGGAAGCTCGGCATGACGAGGCCAAGGAGCAGGCCTCCGCCCAGCCAGTAATCGGCGCTGCGGTTCTGATACAGCGCCCCAAGACAGCCGACGAAAACGCCGACAATGGTGGCGAGCACGAAGGCGGAGCCGCCGATGGTCAGCGTGTAGGGAAAGCCCGAGATGATCTGCTGGGTGACGCTGAAGTCTTGATTGGCGAAGGAGGGGCCGAGATCGCCCTTCAGCACATCGCCGACATAGATCAGATATTGCTCGACCAGCGGCTTATCGAGATTGTAGTGGGCCGCGAGGTTGGCTTTGACTTCCGGCGGCAATGGCCGTTCGCCATCGAAAGGGCCGCCGGGAGCGAGACGCAAAATGAAAAAGCACACTGTTACGGCAATCCACAAGACGGGGATTGTCGACAGCAGACGACGGAGAGCATAGCGAAACATGGGTGCGTTGAGGCCCCGCCCGGCAAGAGCGGGCAGGGCCTTTTCCTATTATTGTTTGATGGACAGCCAGCGGGTACGGTGAATGTCCTGAATATTGTCCACGAAGCCTTCAACCTTCGGCGCAACGATATTCTGCGAAACATAATAGTAGATCGGGATAGCGGCACTGTCGTCGAGTGCCAGCTGTTCGGCCTTCTTGTAGATCTCGGCGCGCTTCTTCAGATCGATCTCTTCATTGCCCTGCTTGATCAGCGCATCGTAATCCTTGTTGCTCCAGCGGCCGTAATTCATCTCGACGCCGGTCGACAGAAGATTGAGGAAGTTGATCGGATCGTTGTAGTCGGCGAGCCAGCCGGCACGGCCGATCTGCACTTCGCCGCGCTGCATCTCGTCGTAATGCACCTTGGTTTCGGTGTTGTAGAGCTCGATTTCGACGCCAAGCGGCTTCCACATGGCGGCGATCGCAACGGCGATACGCTTGTGGTTGTCGTTGGTGTTGTAGCGCAGCTGCGCCTTCAGCGGATGGTCGGGACCGAAGCCAGCTTCCTTGAGTAGCTTCTTGGCCTCTTCGACCTTCTTGCCGTAGGGCTCGTCCTTCCAGCTGACATAGGCCGGCTCGCCATAGTTGGCGGTGCCTGGCGGTACCCAGGAGTAGGAGGGCAGTTCGCCGGTGCCGAGGATCTTCGGGCCGATAACTTCGCGGTTGACGGCCATGGAGAGGGCCTGGCGGACGCGCTTGTCGTTGAAGGGCGGCTTGGTGGAGTTCAGGACATAGTAATAGGTACCGAGGAACGGAACCACATGCGCCTGACCAGGAAGGTTCTTCTGGATCCACTCATACTGGTCGGCGGGGAAAGAGGTCAGGATATCGAACTCGCCGGCGCGGTAGCGCTTCAGCGCCGCGGCCTGATCTTCCAGCGTATAGTAGTTGACGTTGTCGATCTTGATGTCCTTGGCGTCATAATACTGGTCGCTCTTGACCATGCTGACATGTGAACCAGGCACCCATTCGGTGGGCTTGTAGGGGCCGTTGGTGACGATGTTGCCGATCTTGACCCACTCATCGCCCTTGGCTTCCACGACATGCTTCGGCACCGGATAGGCCGTGTAGTGCATCAAGGCGTTGAGGAAGTAGGGGGTGGGGTTTTCGAGCGTGATTTCCAGCGTCTTGTCGTCGATCGCCTTGACGCCCAGCTGGCTGAGATCCTTGATCTCACCCTTGTTGATCTTTTCCGCGTTCAGGATCGTATATTGCAGGTAGGCGTACTGGGCGGCGGTCTTCGGATCCATCAGGCGCTGGAAGGAGAAGACGAAGTCGCTGGCGGTTACCGGTGTGCCGTCCGACCATTTGATGCCGTCACGCAGCTTGAAGGTATAGACCTTCTGGTCCGGGGAAATGGTCCAGCTTGCGGCCTGCCCAGGGATGGGGTTATCCTTGGGATCTTCGGTCACCAAGCCTTCGAAAATATCGCCGTCAATGCGGTTTTCCCAGTCGCCGGAAATCTTCTGTGGGTCGAGCGACGTGGGGTCGCCGCCGTTGTGGATATTGAGGGTCGCCGCATGTGCGGAAACGCTCAATAAGGTGCCGACGAACGCCGACGCGATGAATTTTCGGTTGAAATAAGCCATGTATATCCCCACCTTTCTGGAGTTACGGACCTTGTTTTTTCAAGGTTATTTTAGTTCCGCGGATGACCTGGACGTGCAGGTCAATGTCGCAAGTTATCTGATGCGACGTCGCTTTCAAGCCCCCCTGACAAATCGTCACTGGCGGTGGGGACGTTTCTACCCATGGGGTTTTGCGAAATCAGCCTCATAAAACCTCCGCGTTTAATTCAGTTGACATGCTTCTCCGATTGGCAGCTTGCCGCCTCAAGCTTAGTGTGCGACTTGAAGGAACCCTTATGAAATCGAGGCGGATTGTTGATGACATCAGCGAGCAAGGTGGCGGGAGCCGATTGGTGGCGTGGCGCGGTAATCTATCAGGTCTATCCGCGATCGTTTCAGGATACCGACGCCAACGGGCTCGGCGATATCAAGGGTATCACCCGCCGCCTGCCGCATATCGCTTCGCTCGGCGTCGACGCTATCTGGTTGGCGCCGTTCTTCACCTCGCCAATGGCCGACATGGGCTATGATGTCGCGGATTATTGCGATGTCGATCCGATCTTCGGGACGCTCGCCGATTTCGACGAGATGCTGACATCGGCGCATGCGCTCGGGCTCAAGGTCATCATCGATCAGGTCATTTCGCATACGTCGGACCGCCATCCGTGGTTTGTCGAGAGCCGGGCGAGCCGCGACAACCCCAAGGCGGACTGGTATGTCTGGGCCGATCCGAAGCCGGACGGTACGGCGCCGAACAACTGGCTGTCGATCTTCGGCGGGCCGGGCTGGGAATGGGACGGCGTACGCCGGCAATATTACCAGCATAATTTCCTGACCTCGCAGCCGGATTTGAATTTCCACAATAGCGAAGTCCAGGATGCCTTGCTCGCCACGGTCAAGTTCTGGCTCGACCGCGGCGTCGACGGCTTCCGGCTGGATACGGTCAACTATTATTTCTGCGACAAGCAGCTGAGGGACAACCCGCCCGCGACGACCGTCATCGGCGGGCTGGACGCGCCCGAGAGCAATCCCTATGGCATGCAGAACCATCTCTATGACAAGACGCAGCCGGAAAATATCGGCTTCCTGAAGCGTTTCCGCGCGCTGCTCGATCAATATGAGGGCCGCGCGACGGTCGGTGAGGTGGGCGACGGCGCCCGCTCGCTGCAGACAGTGGCCGCCTATACCGGCGGCGGCGACAAGCTGCATATGTGCTACACCTTCGATCTGCTTGGGCCGGATTTCACGCCGGCGCATTTCCGCCGTTGCGTCGGTGATTTCCAGGCCAATGTCGCCGACGGCTGGGTCTGCTGGGCTTTCTCCAACCATGACGTCAACCGCCATGTCAGTCGCTTCGCCGAGACGGAGGCCGAGCAGCCGCGCGTTGCCAAGCTGGCGATTTCGCTGCTGTCTACCTTGCGCGGTTCGATCTGCCTCTATCAGGGCGAGGAGCTGGGCCTGCCCGAGGTAGAGCTCGCGTTCGAGGATCTGCGGGATCCTTACGGCATCCGCTTCTGGCCAGCCTTCAAGGGGCGTGACGGATGCCGCACGCCGATGCCCTGGGAGGCAAGCCGCGCGCATGCCGGCTTCACCACGGCGGAAAAATCCTGGCTGCCGGTGCCCTACCAGCACGCCGCACTTGCCGTCGACAAGCAGGAGGCGGATCTGCAATCCGTGCTGCATCATTATCGCCAGACGCTGACCTTCCGGAAGCAGCATCCGGCACTGCTCGACGGCGACATGACCTTTCTCGACACCAAGGAAGACGTGCTCGCCTTCACGCGCAAGAAGGGCGATGAGACGCTGCTCTTCGTCTTCAATCTCTCCCGCCAACCCGTGAAGGTCGCGCTGCCGGAGGGGGTAAGGGTGGCGAAGGCTATGCCGATGCCGGGCTTCGAGGGCTCCGACATGGGCGAGGTGGTGACGCTCGCAGCACTGGATGTGTTCTGCGGACAGGTTGAGTGATCAGCCGATCAGCATGAACTTGTCGACATCGACAAGGCCCCGATCCGAGATCTTCAGATGCGGGATGACCGGCAGTGGTAGAAAGGCGAGTTGCAAGAAGGGTTCTTCCAGCGTCGCGCCGAGGGCATAGGCTGCCTGGCGCAGATGATGGAGCGTGTCGCGCACGCTTTCATAGGGCTCGAGGCTCATCAGGCCGGCGACGGGCAGGGCGATTTCGCCGGTGACGATACCGTTTTCGACGACGACGAAACCGCCGTTGATTTCGCTCAGACGGTTGGCGGCGCGGGCCATGTCATCCTCGTTGACGCCGACGACGCAGATATTGTGGCTGTCATGACCAACGGTCGAGGCGATTGCGCCTTTCTTCAGGCCGAAGCCCTGGACGAAACCATTGGCATGGTTGCCGTTCTTGCCATGGCGCTCGATGACGGCGACCTTGATGATGTCGTTGCCGAGGTCGAGGTCGGTCTGGTTGCCCTTGAGCGGTAGGCGGTAGCGGCGGTGTTCCGTGATGATCTTGCCGGGAATGACGCCGATGACCGAGCTTTCACCTTGGGTTACGGGAACGCCGAAATCGGCGGCATTGATCGGGCGCGCTCTGACGCTGTCGAGGCCGACCGGGGCGACCGGCTTGCGGGTGGCGAACAGGTCTGTCGTGACACGACGTCCGGCCGAGAACACCGTCTCCGCCCTGCAGTTTTCCAGACTGTCGACGATGACCAGATCGGCCCGCCAGCCTGGCGCCACCAGGCCACGGTCGCGCAGGCCGAAGGCGCGGGCGGCCGAAATCGAAGCGGCGCGATAGATCGCCAGCGGTTCTACGCCGTGTGCGATGGCCGTGCGGATCATATAGTCGAGATGGCCTTGTTCGGCGATGTCGAGCGGATTGCGGTCGTCGGTGCAGAGCGCCAGATAGGGCGACAGCCGCTCGGTCAGGATCGGCATCAGGGCGTGCAGGTCCTTGGAGACCGAACCTTCGCGCACCAGGATATGCATGCCCTTACGGATCTTTTCGAGGGCCTCTTCGGCGGTGGTCGATTCATGTTCGGTGCGGATGCCGGCTGAAAGATAACCGTTGAGATCATTGCCGCGCAGCAGCGGCGCATGGCCGTCGATATGGCCACCCTGGAAGGCATCGAGCTTGGCCATGCAGATTGGGTCTTTGTAAACGACACCCGGAAAATTCATGAATTCGGCGAGGCCGATGACCTTCGGATGGTCTCGGAAGGGCAGAAGCTTCTCGATCGGCAAATCGGCGCCGGATGTCTCCAGATGCGTCGCCGGCACGCAGGAGGAGAGCTGGACGCGGATATCCATGATGGTCTCAATCGCGCTGTCCAGGAAATACTGGATTCCCTCCGTGCCGAGCACATTGGCAATCTCATGCGGATCGCAGATGACGGTCGTCACGCCATAAGGCAGGACGCAGCGGTCGAACTCATGCGGCGTCACCAGCGAGGATTCGATATGCAGATGCGTGTCGATGAAGCCGGGGACGACGATCCGGCCGGAAATGTCGATCTCTTCGCGACCCTGATAATCGCCGCAGGTGCCGACGATCCGATCGCCGCAGATGGCGATATCGGAGGCGACGAGCTCGCCCGTCACCAGATCGAAGAATCGCCCACCCTTGAGCACGATATCCGCCGGCTCCCGGCCGACACCCTGGTCGATATAGCGTTCGAGTTTTTCCGACATGTTCATCCCTCGCATAAAGTTCGCCCCTCATATCCGACCATCCTGCGTTTGCAACAATGGGGATATGAGGGGCGTCGATTTCTTGAAGACTAAGCCTCAGATATTATTCTGCAAGATCTCCCGAAGCTTGCCGAAGAGTTCGTCGATGTGGTGCTTTTCGATGATGAGTGGCGGGGAGAGGGCGATGATGTCGCCGGTGGTGCGGATCAGCAGGCCCTTTTCATAGGCTTTGAGGAAAGCGGTGAAGGCGCGCTTGGTGGGTTCGCCGGCGATCGGGGCGAGTTCGATGGCGCCGATCAGGCCGGTGTTGCGGATATCGATAACGTTGGGGCAATCCTTCAGCGAGTGCAGCGCATCGGCCCAATAGTCCGAGAGCTCGGCGGCGCGGGTCAGCAGGCCCTCTTCCTTGTAGGTGTCGAGCGTGGCAAGTGCGGCGGCGGCGGCGATCGGGTTGCCGGAATAGGTGTAGCCATGGAAGAACTCGATCATATGTTCGGGTCCCTGCATGAAGGCGTCGTGGATTTCCGAGGTGACGAAGACCGCGCCCATTGGGATGACGCCGTTGGTCAGGCCTTTGGCCGTGGTGATGATGTCGGGAGTGACGTCGTAATATTGGGCGGCGAAGGGCGTGCCGAGACGGCCGAAACCGGTGATGACTTCGTCGAAGATCAGCAGGATGCCATGCTTGGTGCAGATTTCGCGCAGCTTCTGCAGGTAGCCCTTCGGCGGGATCAGCACGCCGGTGGAGCCGGCGACCGGTTCGACGATGACGGCGGCGATGGTGGAGGCGTCATGCAGCGTGACGATGCGCTCGAGTTCGGAAGCGATGTCGCCGCCATGCTCGGGCTCGCCGCGGGTGAAGGCATTCTTGCCGGGAACATGCGTGTGCGGCATGTGATCGACGCCGGTCAGCAGTGTGCCGAACATCTTGCGGTTGGTGACGATGCCGCCGACGGAGATGCCGCCGAAATTGACGCCGTGATAGCCGCGCTCGCGGCCTATCAAGCGGGAGCGGGAGCCGTTGCCCTTCACGCGATGATAGGCAAGCGCCACTTTCAGCGCGGTCTCGACGGATTCGGAGCCGGAATTGGTATAGAGAACATGGTTCATGCCTTCGGGCGCGATATCCACCAGCCGGTTGGCCAATTCGAAGGCCTTGGGATGGCCGAGCTGGAAAGCCGGCGCATAATCGAGTTCACCCGCCTGCCGGCTGATGGCCTCGGTGATCTTCGGGCGGCAATGTCCGGCGTTCACACACCAGAGACCCGCGGTTCCATCAAGCACCTGCCGTCCGTCATGGGTGGTGTAGTACATGTCCTTGGCACCGACGAAGAGGCGCGGCTCCTTCTTGAACTGGCGATTGGCCGTAAACGGCATCCAGAAGGCGCTGAGATCGTTGGGGGCGGCGTTCAGACGGTCGGACATGCTGTTCTCCATGGCCTTCGGGGCCATTTCCCGATTGCGGCACAGGCCGCGTGATTATTGACTGTCTGGTCAAATTATCAGTCGGCCCCTTGGCGTCAAGATGAAGCCGGGGGGCGGGCCTTGTGCGAATGAGGCGCGCGACGCTGTGATTTCGTTTTTCGTCCAGTTCTGTCTCGTCTCGTCTTGTTTGCTCAGGCCAAATCAGATCAGATCGTATCCAGTACGGAGAGAAGCGACTAGCGAATGCGATGGGGCCGTGACGTGGGTCGCTTGTACACAGATGGGGCTTAACACGAAAAAGCTGGCAAATTGAAAATTTGCCAGCCAAATCAGATATATAATTGTGGTCATGAAAGCAGCTTGATCTCAAGGGTTGGAATGTGTTCTCCCCCTGCGGATCATGCTCCGGCAGTCCTAGAGCCAGTTTTGGCTCTTAAGCAGCCGTTCTACTTTTTTCCGGTTCACAATAAATGTCTTCCAGCGTTTCCAGGACCCGGATGACCGACTCTGAAGTGCTGGAGTAGTAAATAGTTTGAGCATCGCGGCGGGTCTTCACCAGCTTCTGGGCACGAAGCTTCGAAAGGTGCTGGGAAAGCGCAGATTGGCTGAGCCCCACTTGGTTGGCCAATACGCCGACCGGGACTTCACCCTTGACCAAGCTGCAAAGAATCATCAGGCGCTTGGGGTTCGCCATTGCAGATAGCAGTGCTGCCGCCACGTTGGAGTGGTCGGCCAAATTTCTTGTTTTCATCTCTTGATCTTCCTAATGCGGAGCGTACATCAGAAATTGCGTAATTTCTAAACCGGGGAGCTAACCCGATAGCTAACAATACCAAGTTGGGTGAAAGATTGTATATACCTAAATTTAAGGTATCGAGTATGCTATTTTAGATATGTGTGTTATACCATCGTCTCCCGCCCATATGGGTAGGTCGAATTCCCGCCTAAACACCCCATTTTCCCGAATTATGTCGATTCCCGCCATATCCAAGTCGTAAATCCGCCACCACTGGCCCATTTTTCCCTTTGACCCACCCATGATGGCCAAGGCTAGGTCGGGCGGCGGGATACTAATTCTCGCACTATGGGGTCCGCCTCTTTTGCCAGTATTTCATTAGCCGCCGAAAGAATCATCAGGTCGGCACCTGTTAGTGCATAGGCCCTGCCGAAGCCGCCATTCAGGCTGGCGGCAAGCGGGATCAGGCGGAAGAAGCGGAAGTCCGGAAAATCGATATAGAGCTTCGCCTTGGGGTGGCGGGCGAGAAAGCGTGAGCGGATACGGTCATGCAGCGGATCGGCGCGATCGACACCTTCCGCATTGCATTGGACGCTGAGGCGTGGATGGGCGAGGGGATCACCCTTGCCAGGCTCGCCGAAAAGGAGCGAGGCGCGCGGATCCTTCGACAGCGCCTTGGTATGGGCCGAAAGACCGGACACGAGGATGACCGGCACGCTGTCGATATCGGTGCCGGTCAGCACGCGGCTGACAGAGGGAAAGCCGGTCTCGGGATCGATGACGGCAAGTGCCGCGTAGCGGGCAGAGCGCAACAGCATACGCGCCTGCTCGCGCGCTTCGTCGTCGGTTTCCCGCAGCACGGACGGCTTGTCGCTCATCGTTTCTCTCCCGCAGGATAAAAGAGCAGTCCGGGCGGACTACTCCTTTCGCCGATGGCTGGTGAGGCCAGCCACGACATCCTGGGCGGAAATCGTCCCGATAATCGTGCCGTTGTCAACGACACCGATGTTGCCCGGTTGGCGCGTCAGTGCGTCGAGAATGTCGACGAGAGGCGTCGAGGCCGTCGTCGTGGCGATGACCGAACCGCTATTGGCGGAGTGGCCGAGGCCTTGCTGCATGACATCGCGCGCTGTCAGCATGCTGATCGGGTTCATATGCTGCACGAAGTCGGCGACATACTGATCGGCGGGGTTCCTGACGATTTCCTGTGGCGTGCCACACTGGATGATGTGGCCACTCTCCATGATGGCGATGCGGTTGCCGATGCGGAAGGCTTCGTCGAGGTCGTGGCTGACGAAGAGGATCGTCCGCTTCAGGCGGCGCTGGAATTCCAGAAGCTCGTCCTGCAGGCGGGTGCGGATCAACGGGTCAAGCGCCGAGAACGGCTCGTCCATGAGCAGGATGGGCGCGCCGGTGGCAAAGGCGCGGGCAAGACCGACACGCTGCTGCATGCCGCCGGAGAGTTCGTTGACGCGGCGGCTGGCCCATTGCGTCAGGTTGACGAGTTCAAGCTGTTCGTCGACACGTTTCTTGCGCTCGGGCTCCGGCACGCCGGCAAGCTCCAGGCCGAAGCCGACATTGTCGGCAACGGTGCGCCAGGGCAGCAATGCGAATTGCTGGAACACCATGGAGACCGTGTGCATGCGCAGGTCGCGCAGCGTCTTGGGACTACAGTCATAGGGGTTGACCGGCCCGGTCTTGGTGTTGACGACGACACCGCCGCGCACGACCGGGGCCAGGCCATTGACGGCGCGCAGCAGCGTCGACTTGCCGGAGCCGGACAGGCCCATGAGGACGAGGATTTCGCCCTCCTCGATCTCGAGCGAAGCGTTGGCGACACCCAGCACCAGGCCTGTTGCCTTGCCGATCTCGTCGCGGGTCTTTCCTTCGTCGGCAAGCTTGAGGGCAGCCTCGGGACGGTCGCCGAAGATGATGCTGACATTGTTGAAGGCGACAGCGGTGGTCATGAGCGGTCTCCTTCGCCGGGGGCACGGAACATGCGGTCGAGAATGATTGCGAGAATGACGATGCAGGAGCCGGAATCGAAGCTCTTTGCGACATTGACGCTGTTCAGCGCACGCAGCACCGGCACGCCGAGGCCAGGTGCGCCGACGAGGGCGGCGATGGACACCATCGACAGCGACAGCATGATCGTCTGCGTCAGGCCGGCCATGATCTGCGGCATTGCGAAGGGCACTTCGACCTTGCGCAGCACCTGTTGTGGCGTCGCGCCGAAGGCTTCGGCCGCTTCGACGAGGGAGGGCGGCGTCGAGATGATGCCGAGGCGGGTCATGCGGATCGATGCGGGAATGGCGAAGACGACGGTGGCGATCAGGCCCGGCACCATGCCGAGGCCGAGCAGGATCATTGCCGGCACCAGATAGACGAAGGTCGGGATGGTCTGCATCAGATCGAGGATCGGTCGCATGATGGCGTAGAGCCACGGGCGGCGGGCGGCGGCGATGCCGAGGGGGACGCCGACGAGCATGCAGACGAAAGTCGAGGCCAGCACCAGCGCCAGCGTCTCGGTCGTTTCTTTCCAGTAGCCTTGGTTGATGGTGATGAGCAGGCCGATGAAGGTGAGGGCGGTGACCGCAACACTTCGGCGCATCCAGTAGGCGATGGCCGCGATAACGATCACGACGATCAGCGGATGTGGCGCCTGCAGGAGGAATAGCAGTCCTTTGATCCCATGCGACGCGATGAAGGAAAGGCCGTCGAAGAACCATATGAAATTGGTCGTCAGCCAATCGACGACGGCTTTGGCCCAGGGGCCGATGGGGATGCGGTAATCGGTTAACCAGTTCACGTCTTTGCCCACTCTTGGGGCGGCGAACCCGGACGTCTTGGGTCGTTCCGGATGCGGCCGCCGGAGAATAACGGCCTATGGCGCCACATGGGGCATGACCCGATGTGCGGCGCTATAGGAGGGAAGCAGTCCGTCCATGGAAGAGAAAGGGGCGGTTGAGCCGCCCCTTGTCCCTTCGATGTTACAGGCCGAGCTTGGCCTTGACTGCCGCAAGCCCGTCACCGCCATCCTTGGTGGTGACGCCAGCAAGCCAGGGGGTGATTGCCGTCGGATTGGCCTTCAGCCATTCCGTTGCAGCCACTTCCGGTTCCTTGCTGTCGTTCAGGATCTTGCCCATGATCTCGTTTTCCATCGGCAACGAGAAGACGAGATTTTTGACGAAGGCGCCGACATTCGGGCATTCCTTGAGATAACCAGCCCGCACGTTGGTGTAAACCGTCGCGCCGCCGTAGTTCGGTCCGAAGACGTCGTCGCCACCGGAGAGATAGGTCATCTTGTAGTTGCTGTTCATCGGATGCGGAGCCCAGCCGAGGAAGATGATCGGCTTGCCTTCCTTGTCGGCGCGGGACACCTGGGCAAGCATGCCCTGTTCGGAGGATTCGACCACTTCGAAGCCCTTGAGGCCGAAGGTGTTCTTGTCGACCATGTCGATGATCAGGCGGTTGCCGTCATTGCCCGGCTCGATGCCGTAGATCTTGCCGTCCAGATCGTCCTTGTGGGCGGCAATGTCCTTGAAATCCTTGATGCCGAGCGCGGCACCCTTTTCGTTGGTCGCCAAGGTATACTTGGCACCTTCCAGGTTGGCGCCGACGGTTTCGACCGACTTGTCTTCGGCAAACGGCTTGATGTTCTCGGCCATGGACGGCATCCAATTGCCGAGGAAGACGTCGATGTCCTTGTTTTTCAGCGATTGATAGGTCACCGGCACGGCGAGCACCTTGACGTCGGTGTCGTAGCCGAGGGCCTTCAGGAGGATCGAGGCCGTCGCCGTGGTGGAGGTGATATCCGTCCAGCCAACATCGGCGAAATGCACGGTGCTACAGCTCGCCGGTTCGGCGGCGGAAGCTGCGGTTGCGCCCAGCGTGAGCGCGGAAAGGGTTGAAGCGAAGGCAAGTGCGGTAAATGTCATTTTTATCATTACGTGACTCCCAGTCTAACGTTCCCAAGCAACCACCAATAACCGAGATTTACAAGCGACCACTGCGTATTTGCGCCGGTTTGGAGGGGCTGATTGCGACGCCCCGTATTTTTCCGGACAAGTGTTACCGCGCTGATCCCGTATTGCGTGAATCCGCGGTAAATCCTGTGGTTTTCTCCAATGGCGTCTTTCCTTCGCGTGACGGAGCACTCATGAAGCGATCAAGGAGAACGTCATGGCCAAGCTCTATTTCCATTATTCGACGATGAATGCCGGCAAGTCGACCATGCTGTTGCAGGCGGCCTACAATTATCAGGAGCGCGGCATGCGTACCGCGGCCTTTATCGCTGCGCTGGACGATCGCGCCGGTCGCGGCAAGATCGCGTCACGTATTGGTCTGACGATGGATGCCATACCGTTCGATGCCGCCGACGATCTCTACGCTTTGGTCGATGAAATGCATGCCGAGGAGCCGCTGGCCTGCGTCTTCGTCGATGAGGCGCAATTCCTGTCGCACGAGCAGGTGTGGCAGCTTGCCCATGTCGTCGATCGCCTCGATCTGCCTGTCATGACCTATGGGCTGCGCACGGATTTCCATGGCAAGTTATTTCCCGGCTCGCAGGAGCTGCTGACCATCGCCGACGAGTTGCGGGAAGTCCGGACGATCTGCCATTGCGGGCGCAAGGCGACGATGGTGGTGCGCCTCGATTCGGCCGGCAAGGTGGCGCGCGAAGGCGCGCAGATCGAGATAGGCGGCAGCGACAAGTATGTTTCGCTCTGCCGCCGTCACTGGGAAGAGGCGATGGCGGAGGAATAGGACCGTCCGCGTCATTGCGTCATCCGGCAATAGACCGCAAATGTCTCTATGGTCGCGGCGGCGGGATGGATCGCTTCCCGATCGGGGGGGAATAATGAGATCGCTTTGTCTGCTAGCCATGGCCGCTGCTCTCTTCTCCACTTCGGCCGCTTTTGCCGATGGCGACGCGGTCGCCGGCGCGACGGTCTTCAAGAAATGCGCCGTCTGCCACACAGCAACCGCGCATGAGAACCATGTCGGGCCGTCGCTGATGGGCGTGGTCGGTCGTCCCGTCGCCACCGTGCCGGATTACAATTACTCGACGGCGATGAAGGCGTTCGGTGCGGACGGTAAGGTCTGGGATGAGGCGCTACTGCGAAAATACCTGCCCAGCCCGCAATTCCTGGTGAAGGGCACGAAGATGACTTTCCAGGGCTTGAAGAGCGACAAGGATATCGACAACGTCATCGCCTATCTGAAGAATTCGGGCGTGGTGCAGTAAAGGCGCGCGCTCTGTTGTCGCTCTAATCGGGCACGCTGTTTCGGAGCCCGTTGCAGGCGTGTTTCTCAAACTCCGTGGGTAAACAGCAATGCGTTTTGTGAATCCCATTCCGTTTGTTCGAGACATAAACCGTTCGAAGGAATTCTATAGCAAGCGGCTCGGCCTGAAGATCATAGAGGACTTCGGAAATTTTGTCCTCTTCGAGACCGGGTTTGCGATCCATGAAGGACTGTCGCTCGAAAAGACGATCTGGCGGCAAAATACTGCTCCTGCCAAGTCCTACGGGCAAAGGAACCTGCTTCTATATTTCGAACATGGGGATGTTGATGCGGCTTTCGCAAATATCGCGCCGCATGTCGAATTGATCCACCCCGTCGAAAAGCAGGAATGGGGGCAGCGGGTCTTCCGCTTTTACGATCCGGATGGGCACGCGATAGAGATCGGCGAGCCGCTGGGTGAACTATCCAAGGATAATTGACCCAACAACAGGTGCGTCGCTCGGCGACGGCTGAAGCCGACAGGCAGCGCGCTCAGCCATTTTCTTTGCGCCTATAAGCGGTTAATCTCGTCAGTAACGGCAATTGAGAGACGCTTTCATGGTCAAGGTTCATTCCTTCGACGGCGAGCTCGACAAGGCGCGCGTGACGCTCGACGATGCGATCAAGGGCTTGGTTGCGGCAAATACCATGCTCGCCTGTCATGCCAAGGGTGATAGCCGGCTCGGTGCCGTCAACGTCCCGGTGGAAGAGGCGCAGGTGCGTGAGACGCTCGAGCTGCTCGACCGCTGGAAATCCCTCGCTCGGTTGCTGGTCAGGAAGCTCGATGAGGCCACCGCGACCGCAGATTTGCAGCATCGGCGATTGTTCGATGAAAAGGCCGGGGCCGAGACATCAACCTGGTTCGGGCGCAGGATCGGCCAAGGACATGCCAAGCCGGCATTGATTGTTGCGGAACTCGATGCGGCGCTGGCGGCGTCAGCCTCACTCGACGCCCTGTTCAGGGAGGCTCGGCCGTTCCTGGTTCAAGCCTTTCGCGATTGCGAGACGCATCTGGCGCAGGTCATCGAGCGTCGGCAACACGTCGATCTCGATATTGAGGACGCCCAGCGCCAGGCCGATGACCTGGCGCCGAGGATTGTGGACCGGCGTGCCGGCGCATCATCCACGCGCGAGATGGATTCGCACTCCGAACTAGAAGCGGATTACCGGCGGCTGCTCACCGAGCAGGATGATCTCCACACGCGCGAGCGTGCTTTGCAGCCAAAGCGGGTAGCATTGCAGCGGCTCATTGATATCTATGAGGAGGTGGCGACAGTCCTGAATGGGCAGGTCGCCGCCGTCAACGCGATGGCGGGCAAGCTTGCGGTCGATACGGAACAGCGGATCGCCTTGCTGAAGGCGGTGATATCGGAGGCTGCACCACCTTTGCCCGCCGTCGAAAGACCAGCCCTGGTCGCCGCGCTGATCAGGGCATTCGAGGCGAATGTGCTCGCCGGTCATGATCTTGCAAGACGCAAGGAACACGCCGACAAGGTCTTTACGCGGCGGCTGGAGCCTCCTCCGCCGGCCGTGTCGGTGACGGAAGGCGAGGAGCCGGTCGAGCTCGAGCCTCAGACCTCGCTGTCGTCTGCGATTGAAAAATGATATCAGCCGGTTGCCGTCTCCTCAGGAAACACATATCTGCATGGGCGTGAATATGTTGCGCGGTTTCAAAGTGTCCTTACGTCCTTTGCCTATCCGAAGGACCGCGGCTCTTTAGAGGAGACGTCCATGCTTGATTCGATTACTGCGTTCTTCAAGCGGATCGGCGCCGCCATCGCGCGGGGCCTCGGGCTTCTCGTCGTCGGGATCGTATGGCCCTTCCTCGCCGCCCACGGCTGGTATCAGCGGCGCAATTGGCTGATCAAGCTGCCGGTTGCCGCGTTCGTGACGCTGATGGCGGTGCTCTATATCTATTTCATCTGGCAGACGCAGGTCTGGAGCGGCTTCGACACAAGCTATCCCAGCGTCTACAGGTTTGACGACCGTAAGGTCGGGGCAGGGCAGGAGTTGCCGGCAGCGAGCGGACAGCAGGTCGCTGGGACCACGCCGAAAGCCTGCCAGACGTCCGGGACAGTCGACGTCACCGCCGATCTCATCGATTTCAACGTCAATCAGAACGCCTGGATCTCCTCGATGCTGCTTTTCAAGCTCGGGTTCTTCGGCATCGCCTGGGACGACACGCCGTTCCTCGACAACAAGGCAGCCTTTCAGCGCGGCGTGAACCAGGCGGTGCGGCGCACGGCGGTGGAACTGGTCGATACGCTCGGGCGCGTGCGTGGCACCTCCGGCATCAACGGCGACCTGCAAAGCGCTCGCGGCAATCTGCAGTTCGACGAAGCAAGCTGGTATTTCGGCATGCGCCCCTTCGGCCCGAAGACACCGACGCCGAGCTATTATCGCGCGGCGATCACCAGCCTGCGCAAGTTCAATACCGATCTCGGCACCTGTAATGCTGTCTTCGATAGCCGAGCCGACAATCTCCTGCAATTCATCGATCGTGTCGCCAACGACCTCGGCAGCACATCGGATATCCTCGCGGAGCGATCGGAGAACCATAATTACGGCTGGTTCGATATGCGGGCCGACGATCGCTTCTGGTTCGCCTATGGTCAGCTCTACGGCTATTACGGCATTCTCAGCGCCGTGGAGGCCGATTTCCAGCAGGTCATCGCCGAGCGCAATCTCGGTACGCTCTGGGGCGGCACCATGAAGCAGTTGGAGGCGGCGCTGCGCATTCAGCCCTTCATTATCTCGAACGGGCGTGAGGATGGCTGGATCATGCCGAGCCATCTGGCGACGATGGGCTTCTATATCCTGCGCGTTCGCTCGAACCTGGTGGAAATGCGCTCCGTCCTTGGCGGCCGTTAAAGCGACAGGACGATCGTTGTTCCGCAGGTCGCCAATTCTCAATCGCGACCTGCGGGGCGACGGGCCAGACGTTTCGGAATTTTAGGGAATAGCCGTAGGGGCTAGCTGATCAGTTTCAGCCGGATAGCTTTTGCGACAAGTTGGGTGCGGTTGACGCAATCGAGCTTCTTGATCGCATTCATCATGTAGGCGTTGACCGTGTGGTCGGAGAGGGAAAGGATCTGGCCGATTTCGACCGAGGTCTTGCCCTGCGCGGTCCAGCGGACGACTTCCAGCTCCCGGGCCGAAAGCATGTGCAGCACGGAGCCATCATTGCGCTTAATGCAGTTATAGATGTCGTGCGCCTGCAGCATGATCATGTTCAGCTCGTTGAGCTCGCTTTGACCGAGGCTGCTGCGGTTGCCCATGAACCAGAAGACGAGGCGCTGCCCGTCGGAGGAGTTGATGGGGATCACAATGCCCATCGGACAATTGTGGCTGAGCAGGAGCGCATGCAGTTCGCGCGGCAGCTCCATGTCCTGCAAGATGTTCTTTTCCAGGAGGTGCCAGGCGCGGGGCATCACAGAGTCCCGTACCCGCTGCAGCATCGGGCAGCGACGGAGCAGTTGTTGACGATCGAAATCACGTAGAAATTGTGGTTGCACCGAGCCTTCAATGACAAGCGGCGTCAGCATGGAGTCTTCAGAAACCGGGGCGTTGAGAAAGGCCACCTGGCTGAAGCCAAAAGCGGAGCTCGTCCGTTCCAAAGCTTGGGCAAAAGCCGTCTGAGTCCGGGCTGTGGCCAACTCGGCAGAAAGCAACAGTTGTCTCTCAGCAGTGATGAAATAGGACATGTGACTTATTGGCGCCCACAGCGTGTTCTTGCTATCAAATACTGGATTTGCAGGCGAATGCTAGACGCAAAAATACCACATATCCAGAAATAATTTCATTTCCATATATCTTAATATTGTAAATTGCTGATTTGTAATACTTTTTTAAAAACGGCGCTTACGCAAGTAAAAAAGTTGTTCGCTCAACTTCTTTTATAATGGTGCCGGGGCATGCCTTTCGGATGGCGGATAAGGGCAGTAATTCCGGGCAAAACCGCCGGTAAATCTCTATGGTGCGCGCATGCATGAGTTGCGGCATTGTCGATGTCGGCGACATTCAAGTCAGCCGCAGCATGATCTGCGCGTAGTCTTTCGGCGCGTGGCTTGGAGGGTGGGGCCGGGCCCGACCGCAACGCTTCGCGCATGAAGAGGCTATTTCCGTCAAAACGGCAACGGCTGGCAGCAATGCCGGCCGGTCGCGACCGATGAGCCTTGGCGCCGGTGTGCCTTGCGAAGGCCCAAAGCGATTGCTATCGGTCTTGCGATAGCAATCGCTCCCAGGCCTCTTTCATGCCCTTTTGTTTTTCTCAACAGCTTGTTGCGTGCTGTTGCCGGCAGACCTCATGGTTTCTGGCGGGTATTTTTCTTCTGGTCTTTTCCTTCACGTCCGCCGAGGCCGCCGGTTCGAGCGTTCGCCAGCCGATGGAATTCCTCCTGGTTCACGGGGATATGGCCACCTGTCGCGAGGCCAACAATTGCCCGGACTGGATTTCTGCCGAAGGGCAGATCATGGCGGATTCACCGAGGAAATTGCAAAAGCTGCTGAAGCGCCTTGGCGGCCGGAAATTGCCGATCATCGTCAGCTCGCCGGGCGGCGATGTGCGGGCGGCCATGGAGATGGCCTATGTGATCCGTAAGCAGAAGCTGGTGATTGCGGTCGGTCGGACGCGCTCGCGCGATTGTCCCTATGCCGAGCCGATCTGTTCGGCGGCGCGCGCAAAGGATGGATCCATCAAGGGCGAGACATTTTCGGTCGGCGCCATCTGCTTTTCGGCCTGCCCGCTGTTTTTCGCCGGCGGCGTCCAGCGCGTCTCCAGCCCCTTCGCGCTCCTCGGCGTACACCAGATCACCACGACCTACAGCGAAGTCCGTATCCGATATCGCACCGAATACGAGACGGTGAACGGCAAGCGCAAGGTCCTCTCCAGGCAGGAGATTGGACGTCAGTTCGTCGGGAAATACGATACGACCAAGCTCGGCCGGCAGCAGAGGGCAAGGCTTACCGGCTTCCTGAAGAAGATGGGCGTGGATGAATCGCTCTTCGATCTGATGCTGGGCACCCAGCCGACCTCGATCCATCTCATTACGCAGATGGATGCGCTGAAGCTGCGGTTGACGACGGAGCTTGCCGCCGCCGATCAGCTCGTTGTCGCGAAGGACTGCAAGGACCAGCAATCGATTGCGGACTGCGCGACGCAGTTGCCGGCCGCAGCCGTCCCTGCGACGGTTGGCGAGTAACAGCGCGTTCCGATCTCAGGCATCCTTGCCTTTGGCTTTCGACATAATCTTTTCGAGGTAACCGAGCAGGACTGCCGAGACGACGAAGGCCAGATGGATGATGGTGAACCACATCAGCTTGCTGTTGTCGTATTGGGTGGCGTTGAGGAAGATTTGCAGCAGGTGAATCGAGGAAATCGCCACGATCGAGGAGGCGACCTTGATCTTCAGGCTACCGGAATCGAGCTTGCCGAGGAAGGAAACCTCGCCTTCGCCTTCATCGAAGCGGCTGACGAAATTCTCGTAGCCGGAAATCATCACCATGACGATCAGGCTTGCCACCAGGGCAGCATCGATCAGGCCGAGAATGGCAAGGATCATGTCCGACTCTTCATATTGGAAGACGTTGATGGCGACCTTGTAGAACTTGTAGCCGAACGAGACGGCATAAACCGCCAGCGACGCCGCGAGACCGAGATAAAAGGCGACCAAAATCCAGCGACTGGAGAGAATGATGCGCTCGATCAGTAGTTCCAGGGACTTCATGTCTTTTCCTTTTTTGTTCGACCGGCGCGGGACAATAGGTGGGCGGTCGCCTCGCGGCAAGGCGGGATAGTTTCACGACGGACGACAATTCGCGGCTATTCACAGTGGATATTTATTGGGTTATCCCGGTTGTGTGAATACCTCATGTCCAGGGCGGGACCGGTTATCATGGCAACGGTAAAATCCGACATAGAAATCGCGCGCGCCGCGAAGAAGCTGCCGATCATCGAGATCGGTGAGAAACTCGGCATTCCGGCCGAAGACCTTGCGCCCTATGGGCATGACAAGGCGAAGATCGGAGCGAAGTTCATTGCCTCGAAGGCGGGAAACAAGGACGGCAAGCTGATCCTCGTCACCGCCATCAATCCGACGCCGGCGGGCGAGGGCAAGACGACGACGACCGTCGGCCTTGGCGACGGGCTGAACCGCATCGGCAAAAAGACGATCGTCTGCGTGCGCGAGGCGTCGCTCGGTCCCTGCTTCGGTGTCAAGGGTGGGGCTGCCGGCGGCGGCTATGCGCAGGTCATTCCGATGGAAGACATCAACCTGCACTTCACCGGCGATTTCCATGCCGTCACCTCGGCGCATAATCTGCTGGCCGCGCTGATCGACAATCACATCTATTGGGGCAACGAAGAAAACATCGATGTGCGCCGTATCACCTGGCGGCGCGCCATGGACATGAACGACAGGGCGCTGCGCGACATCGTCGCCTCGCTGGGCGGCGTTGCCAATGGCTATCCGCGCGAGGGCGGTTTCGACATCACCGTCGCCTCCGAGGTTATGGCGATCCTCTGTTTGGCTTCGGACCTGAAGGATCTCGAAAAGCGGCTCGGTGACATCATTATCGGCTATCGTCGCGACCGCACCCCGGTCTATGCCCGCGATCTCAAGGCAGACGGGGCAATGGCGGTGCTGCTCAAGGATGCGATGCAGCCGAATCTCGTGCAGACGCTGGAGAACAATCCGGCGCTGGTGCATGGCGGTCCCTTCGCCAACATCGCCCATGGCTGCAATTCGGTGATCGCCACACGCACGGCGCTGAAGCTCGCCGATTATGTCGTGACTGAAGCGGGGTTCGGCGCCGATCTCGGCGCGGAGAAGTTTTTCGACATCAAATGCCGCAAGGCCGGACTTACGCCGGATGCGGCGGTCATCGTCGCCACGGTGCGGGCGCTGAAGATGAATGGCGGTGTCAAGAAGGACGATCTCGGCCAGGAGAATGTCGAGGCTCTGGTGAAGGGCTGCGCCAATCTCGGCCGGCACCTTGCCAATGTCCGCAAATTCGGGGTGCCCGTCGTCGTCGCCATCAATCATTTCATCTCCGATACCGATGCCGAGATCGAGGCGGTGAAGAATTATGTTGCGCGGCTCGGCGCCGAGGCGATCCTCTGCCGCCATTGGGCTGAGGGGTCGGCGGGGATCGAGGAGCTGGCCTACAAGGTGGTGGAGCTTGCCGAATCCGGCCAGGCGAAATTCCAGCCGCTTTATCCCGACAATCTGCCGCTGCTCGAAAAGATCGAGATCGTCGCGTCGAAGATCTACCATGCCGGCGAGGTGACCGCCGACAAGGCGGTGCGCGACCAGCTGCGCTCCTGGGAAGACCAGGGCTATGGCCACCTGCCGGTCTGCATGGCGAAAACGCAATATTCCTTCTCGACTGATCCCAATATCCGCGGTGCGCCGGAAGGGCATATCGTACAGGTCCGCGAGGTGCGTCTCTCGGCCGGCGCCGGCTTCGTCGTCGTCATCACCGGTGAGATCATGACCATGCCGGGCCTGCCGAAAGCGCCGGCGGCCGAACGGATTTTCCTCAATGATCAGGGCCATATCGAGGGATTGTTTTAAGTTCTGATTCTGGTGGAACTGCGCTTGTAGCGAGGCGGATTAAGATGAGCCATTCCATGGAACCACGGGCGGTACTCGATCACGACGCTTGGTCCGCCTGGCACCCAGTCGAGCTGGCCCGGAAACTGAGCGGTATCTCCAGACCCTGGTGCATTGTCGGAGGCTGGGCTCTCGATCTCTGGCATGGATATCAGACACGCGATCACGATGACCTGGAGTTCACCATTCTGCGTGATGACTTCAACAGCTTTCGCCATGTACTGAAAGGGATGGGGTTCTATACGGTGGGCGACGGGGTCGTTGAGCATTTGCCTGACAACGAGGAGCCGCCGGCCGTGATTTATCAAGTCTGGTGCCAGGACATTCATCAGCGGCGATGGCGAGTGGATATGATGATGGAGCCTGGAACGCCGGAGAACTGGGTCTACAAAAGAGATACGGCCATCGTCCGGCCGCGCGTCGACATGGTGGCTACGACCGCTGACGGCATTCCTTATCTGAAGCCGGCGGCCATACTCCTGTTCAAGGCGAAGCATAGCCGCACCAAGGATGTGATCGACTTCGAAAATGCCTTGCCGAAGCTGGAGGCATCGGAGCGCGCGTGGCTGAAGGCTTGCCTCGAGGTGACCCATCCCGGTCATGAATGGGCACGAATGCTGTAGCGATCAGCGTTCTAATGGCAATAGCGAAAGCCGCCGCTCCTCTTCAGTACATCCAGATGAAAATGCGTCTCATGGGCAGCATCGCTTTCCGGGTCGAGGACGGTTGAGAAGTAGAGGCAGGCGGAGGCGCTGGCGGTGCGCTGGAACGCGCCGGTCAGCGTCGGGTCCTCGCGGCGAGGCTCAATACCAATGGTCTTGCCGTTTTCGAAGGTGAAGCCGGCGATATCGACGGCATTGCCGCGTGCATGTTCGGAGATCTTGCCGGTGGCGGCGTTATTGCGCAGACGGCAGATATAGGTCGAAGCCTGATTGATCGTGACGATCCGGCCATTGTCCTTCAGCGCGGCGGCGGAAGGGATCACGCTTTCCTTCATCCAATGGGCGAGCGCTAGCGCGATTTCGCAGCGCATCGTGCCTTCCGGTTTCATCCGGATGCCCGGTAAAGACTCGGTCAGGGCGATCGGCTTGTCGATGCCGCAGCCATTGCCGTCGTCGATGCGGGGAATGTCCTTGAAGGTGGCGCCAATGGCGGTCAGTTGCGTGAGGCAGGTCTGATGCTCTTCTTCAGATTCCGCCGCAATGGTCGGCGGCGGCTTGGGTGGCCCCTGCATTTCTCCGGTGGTTGGCTGTATCTCGGGCACTGCCGGTTTCGCCATGGGCGTGGGCGGCTCGGCGGAGGGCTGGATTTGCTCAAGATCAGATTTTTGCTGTGGCAACGGGCCGGTTTGGGGGAGGGATGCTGCTGTCAAGACGATGATGGCAGTCGTGGCGGAGATGATCCGGAATAGCATCAAGTATTTCACCTGTTTCTAATGATGACATGGTGGAAACGCTTGACGCAGCGATTTTGTTGCAATTCAGCAACTCTGCCACTCCACTTTTAAACATGAGAATTTTATTCATGATTATCTTGGTCGGATATATTGACAATTATACTCATGTTTTTTATGCGGCAGAAAGAAGGCGGGATTTTCCGCTTTGTTAACGGAATAAGCCCAGCCAGCCCCTTGCGCTCTTAACAGTAGCAACCAGCCAGCCCGGTAAAAGCAATTCGAAAGGAATGGTTATGGTTGTCCGGCGCTCCCGCTCGGTTCTCTTGGCATGCACTGCGTTTCTGGCCCTTGGGTTCAGCACGATGTCCTATGCGCAGACTGCAGCTCAAAATAATGCGGCGACAGACGATGCGGCGCCGAAAGGCGACCGTGTCACGGCTCTGAAGCCGATCGTCGTCAAGGGCAAGGCGGCAAAGGATGTGCTGGCTGACTCGCCGACGACCACGGAGACCACGGCGCAAGAGATCGACGACAAGCAGATTACACGTATCGAGGATCTCGGCCGCAGCACCGAGGTTGGTGTTGGATACAACCGCACCACCGGTGGCATCAATATTCGCGGCCTCAGCGACGGCCGCGTATTGACCACGGTCGATGGTATCGAGATCCCTTATATGCTCGATGTCGCCCGCGGGGCGGATGGGGGCGTCAACAGCTTCGATTTCAATTCGCTCTCAAGTGTCGATGTCGTGCGCGGCGCCGACTCCAGCCGCGCCGGTTCGGGCGCTCTCGGCGGTGCCTTCGTGCTGCGCACGCTGGAGCCGGAAGACCTGATAACCCCCGGCTCCAACTGGGGCGGTATCTTCAAGTTTGGCTATAATGGCGACGACCGAAGCATTGGCGGCTCGGCAGCCGTTGCCAAGCGCATCGACAACACCGCTGTTCTCTTTGAGGGTGGCTACACCCATGGTCACGAGCTTGAAAACAACGGCGATGTCGGCGGCTATTCGACCAAGCGCACCAAGGCAGATCCAGCCGATTACAATCAGAGAAGCGGCCTCTTCAAGATCCGCCAATATACCGACATCGGCACCTTCGGCATCACGGCGGAGCACTACAACAAAGACAAAGACATCGATGCGATGCACTCGCAGAGCCTGACCGGAAACCTGCGGCCTGGCAATTACGATACGAGCGACAATACCGAACGCAACCGCGTTTCGCTCGACTACAAGTACGAGGCTGAAAGCGCCGATTCCCTCGTCGACACGGCCAATGCTGTCTTCTATTGGCAAAACCTGCTGCGGGAAGAAGGTCTTAACGGCTATCGCTACACCTCCGTCATTGGCGACTATTGGCGCCGCAACGAGCTTGAGGACCGCAGTATCGGCTTTAGCGGCAATGCCTCGAAATCCTTCGATACCGGCAGCCTGCACCACAAGGTCACCGTCGGTCTCAATGTCGCTTTCGACAAGGTGCATCAGTATTCGGCTGGCGGAGATAGTTGCGATCTTCCCCGCTGGCGCGCGACTTGCGCATTCCTGCATACCAACCAGTCGGACATGCCTGATGTCGACGGCAAGCGCGTCGGCGCCTTCATCGATGACAAGATCGAGATCGGCTCCAGCGGCTTCTCGCTGACGCCGGGCCTGCGCTTCGACTGGTATGATTACGCGCCGAAGAACACGGATGCCTATCGTGACAGCGCCAACTACCAAGGCCTGCCATCCGGTCAGTCCGACAGCCGGTTCTCGCCGAAGCTGCGTGCGGCCTACCAGCCGCAGGACAATGTCGAGTTCTACGCGCAGTGGGCGATGGCCTTCCGCGCTCCGAATGTCAGCGAGCTTTACGTGAACTACGGCGTGCCCGGCGGCTATGTCAGCTACGGCAATCCCGACCTGAAGCCGGAGACCAGCAACGGAATCGAAATTGGCACCAACCTCGGTGACGATGATTTCGGCGGCCACATCGGCGCGTTCTACAACAAATACAAGAACTTCATCGACACGGAGCGGTCCACTGATCCGACAGGCACCTATCCGCTAGGGATTACGGAATACTTCAACCGCGCCAATGTCCGCATGTTCGGCATCGAGGTCAACGCGCACAAAAAGTTCGACAACGGCATCCACGTCAAGGGCTCGCTCGCCTATGTCAACGGCAAGGACTCCGACAGCGGCGAATGGATCGACTCCGTCGCGCCCGCCAAGGCAGCCTTTACTGTGGGATATGCGGCCGATGTCTGGGGAACGGATCTGACCTTCATCACCGCAACCAGCGAGCCGAAGAAGACGAGCGACAATTTCCGCGCTCCGGGCTACGGTATCTTCGATCTCACAGGATGGTGGGAGCCGGAGCAGGTGAAGGGTCTGTCGTTGCGTGCCGGTGTCTATAACATCTTCAACAAGACCTACTACGATGCGATCAACGTCGCTTCCACGGGTCTCACGCAGCCCTCGGCCTATTATTCCGAGCCCGGCCGGGTCTTCAAGCTGACGCTGACGCAGAAGTTCTAAGTCATCTTATCAATGCAGCAAACTTGGGCGGTGCTTCGGCACCGCCTTTTTTTGTCCGTTAGGTTCGGCATCGGAAGGTTGCACGATTGAAAATCGCAATGTTCGGTGTTATTGGAAATGCGCAGTTTTTAACACTTTGAGAGAAAGAGAGAGGAGGACCGTATGAGCAAGATAGTTTGGCATATTCGCCAGTTCGGTCCGACTCAGGCCCTGCAAATGCGTTTGCAGGGCTGATCAGAGGCTGTCACTCACTCATTTCCTTCTGGTCTGCCCCTATGGGTATCGCAGCACCGAACTTTGTGTTCGCGCGGCTGCGTCATGATGATTTACCGAACGACATCCGCTTGCGTGGCGACAAGGCGTCTCTGATCGATGCTGATGTCTTGTTCGGGTCAGACCGGAAGAAGACCATGACTCTGATCAATCTCCGCAACTTCGGCATCACGCTCGGTGTGCCGCTGATCTCCAATCTCAATTTCACCGTCACGGCCGGCGACCGCATCGGCATTGTCGCGGCCAACGGGCGGGGCAAGTCGACGCTGCTCAATTGCATCGTCGGCAGGCTGGAGCCGACGGTGGGGGATATCACCCGTTCGCGCGGCCTCACCGTCGGCTATGTCGAGCAGAATGTCCCCGCCGACCTTGCGAAAGTGCCTTTCTATGATGCGGTTCTTCGTGCTCTGCCGGCGGAGCAGGCAGAGCACGAGGGCTGGCGCGTCGATGTCACGCTCGATTCACTCGATGTGCCGGAGGTGCTGCGCGGGAGGGCGCTTGCCGCGCTCAGCGGTGGCTGGCAGCGGCTGGCGATGCTTGCCCGCGTCTGGGTGACCGAGCCTGATGTGCTGCTCTTGGACGAGCCGACCAACCATCTCGATCTTGTCAAGATCGCTCTGCTGGAAGAGTGGCTGAACGCTCTGCCCCGCGATGTGCCGGTGCTGATCGCAAGCCACGACCGCGCTTTTCTCGACGCCGTCACCAACCGCACCCTGTTCTTGCGTCAGGAGCAATCGCAGGCCTATGCCTTGCCCTATGGCCGGGCGCGGGCGGCGCTGGACGAGACGGACGCCTCGGACGAGCGGCGTTTCCAGAAGGATATGAAGGTGGCACAGCAATTGCGCAAGCAGGCGGCCAAGCTCAACAATATCGGTATCAACTCCGGCAGCGACCTGCTGACGGTGAAGACGAAGCAGCTCAAGGCGCGGGCCGAACGATTGGAGGAGGCGGCCCGGCCAGGCTATCAGGAGCGTTCGGCCGGCGCGATCAAGCTTAGCAATCGCGGCACGCAGGCAAAGATACTGGTGACGCTTGATGACGCCTCCGTCGAGACGCCGGACGGTACGCTGCTGTTCAAGACCGGCAAGCACTGGATCTGCCAGGGCGATCGTATCGTGCTGCTTGGGGCCAACGGTGCCGGCAAGACTCGGCTTGTCGAGATGATCCGCAGGGCCATTGCCGATCAGGCCGCCTTGGGGTCGATCAGGGCGACGCCGTCGCTGGTGCTTGGTTATAGCGATCAAGCCCTGTCCAATCTCGGCCAGGACGATACGCCGCTTGGCGTCATCACACGGCTGTTCGAGCTTGGCGAGCAACGGGCACGCACGCTGCTCGCCGGCGCCGGCATGGGCATCGACATGCAGGGCCGCGCCATCGGCAGGCTGTCGGGCGGGCAAAAGGCCCGGTTGGCGATGCTGGTACTGAGGCTCACCAATCCCAACTTCTATCTGCTCGACGAGCCGACCAACCATCTCGACATCGACGGGCAGGAGGCGCTGGAGGGCGAGCTGATGGCGCAGGAGGCAAGCTGCCTGCTCGTCTCCCACGACCGCAGCTTCGTTCGCAACATCGGCAACCGCTTCTGGTTGATCGACAGGAAGCGGCTGGTCGAGGTGGAAGGGCCGGAGGCGTTTTTCGCGGAGGCGGGACGGCGGGACTAAAATGAACGCGGGCAGAGGCGAATATCGTTTCTGCCCGTTCTCTGAGATTGCGGCTTGCACATCACCTCATCTCACGCTAACAATTCGCACCATGAACACGTCCTTGAACAACATTGCAGTTTGGTGGTGGGCTCGCTAAGGCGGCCTCGACCAATCGTGTTCAAAGACGACGAGTGAGCCGCCCGAGATTTCGAGGCGGCTTTTTTGTTATATTGGCCGTCTGTCATCCGGGCCTGATAACGGAGTGAGGAACAATGGTAACGATCCTTCGGGATGATGGTGCGGAAATCTACGAGACCAAGGGTGGGATCACCGTCACCCGGCAGCGCCGGCCGACGCCTTATGCGGATGCGGTTTCGTCCTACATCGACAAGCTCGACGAGCGCCGCGGCGCGGTGTTTTCGTCGAACTACGAATATCCCGGCCGCTATACCCGTTGGGACACTGCCGTCGTCGATCCGCCGCTCGGCCTGTCCTGCAATGGGCGCGACGTCTGGATCGAAGCCTATAACGAGCGTGGTGAGGTCATTCTCGGTTTCATCGCCGAGAAGCTGAAGACGGTTTCCGAGGTGACGCTCGGCGCATCGACGCCGCGCCGCCTCGACCTGACGGTAAAGACGCCGGATCGCGTCTTCACCGAGGAAGAGCGCTCGAAGATGCCGACGGTGTTCACCGTGCTGCGCGCCGTGACGGATCTGTTCTATTCGCAGGCGGACGCCAGCATCGGCTTTTACGGCGCCTTCGGCTACGATCTCGCTTTCCAGTTCGACGCGATCAACCTGAAGCTCAAGCGCCCCGACGACCAGCGCGACATGGTGCTTTACCTGCCGGATGAAATCCTGGTGGTCGACAACTACTCCGCCAAGGCGTGGATCGATCGCTACGACTTCGCCAAGGGCGGCGTTTCAACGGAGGACAAGGCCGGCGATATCGCCCCGGAGCCCTTCCATCATACGGACGCCATTCCGCCGAAGAGCGATCATCGCCCCGGCGAATATGCGGAACTGGTGACCAAGGCGAAGGAAAGCTTCCGCAAGGGCGATCTTTTCGAAGTCGTGCCCGGCCAGAAATTCATGGAGCGCTGCGACAGCAAGCCGTCGGATATTTCCAAGCGGCTGAAGGCGATCAACCCGTCGCCCTATTCCTTCTTCATCAATCTTGGCAATCAGGAATATCTGGTCGGCGCTTCGCCGGAAATGTTCGTGCGAGTCTCCGGCCGCCGCATCGAGACTTGCCCGATCTCGGGCACGATCAAGCGTGGCGACGATCCGATCGCCGATAGCGAACAGATCTTGAAGCTCCTGAATTCCAAAAAGGACGAGTCCGAGCTGACCATGTGCTCCGACGTCGACCGGAACGACAAAAGCCGTGTCTGCGAGCCGGGTTCGGTCAAGGTTATCGGCCGCCGGCAAATCGAGATGTATTCTCGTCTCATCCACACGGTCGATCATATTGAGGGCCGCCTGCGCGACGATATGGATGCCTTTGACGGCTTCCTCAGCCACGCCTGGGCCGTCACTGTCACCGGCGCGCCGAAGCTCTGGGCCATGCGCTTCATCGAGAGCCATGAGAAGAGCCCGCGCGCGTGGTATGGTGGGGCGATCGGCATGGTCGGTTTCAATGGTGACATGAATACCGGCCTGACGCTGCGCACCGTCCGCATCAAGGATGGCATCGCCGAAGTGCGCGCCGGTGCGACGCTGCTGAACGACTCGAACCCTGAGGAAGAAGAAGCCGAAACCGAATTGAAGGCCTCCGCCATGCTATCCGCCATCCGTGATGCCAAGACCGGCAATTCCGGCAAGCAGCAGCGCGACGTCGCGTCCGTTGGCAAGGGCGTGAAGATCCTGCTGATCGACCATGAAGACAGCTTCGTGCACACGCTGGCGAATTATTTTCGCCAGACGGGTGCCACGGTTTCGACCGTGCGTACGCCGGTGCCTGAAGAGGTTTTCGACCGGCTGGATCCGGATCTGGTGGTGCTGTCGCCGGGACCGGGCAACCCTAGGGATTTCGACTGCAAGGCGACGATCAAGAAGGCGAGGGCGCGCAACCTGCCGATCTTCGGCGTCTGCCTCGGCCTGCAGGCGCTCGCCGAAGCCTATGGCGGCGAGCTTCGCCACCTAGCCTTGCCGATGCACGGCAAGCCGTCGCGCATCCGCGTGCTGGAACCGGGTCTGGTCTTCTCCGGCCTCGGCCGCGAGGTCACCGTCGGCCGCTATCACTCGATCTTCGCCGATCCCTCGACCCTGCCGCGTGACTTCATGATCACGGCGGAAAGCGAGGACGGCACGATCATGGGCATCGAGCATGTCAAGGAGCCGATCGCGGCGGTGCAGTTCCACCCGGAATCGATCATGACGCTCGGCGGCGACGCCGGCATGCGGATGATCGAGAATGTGGTGGCGCATCTGGCGCGCAAGGTGAAGACCAAGGCGGCCTGACGCCGAGAGCCGTTAGCCGTGAAGTTTGGACATGCCCGCATGCACTCTGAAAAAGTGCATGCGGGCATTTTTCTTGGTAGAGCCAACAACTCACGACCTCATTGATGATAGCGATGAGTATGTCGCTGTAAATCTCGCTCACACAGGTACGTCACCGGTGGTTTGACTTGCCTTGGGTTGTAATTTAATCTTTTCGCGTTCCTGTGGGGCACATCGGCATTGGGGCCGAAAGGGCTAGGCCCGCCCGCTGATAATAGTCAGCAGGAGTCTGTCCATGCCCACCCTCGATACCTATCGCAAACAAGCCAAGCTGTTGATGCGCTGGCACCGTGATCGTGACTATTCCATTGGCGGAAGAGTTCGAGTGCTCGACCGTTTCGGCGCGTTGACGGATCGTGAGATCCTGGCGATGAAATTCCCTTTGGCGCTGGCGCAAGAGATTGTTGCGGTCGAAGCGGGCCACAAAAATTGGGCCGAGTTGAAGGCCGTGGCGGTGGATGCGCCGAAGACGCCGGCCCCATCAACCGAACCGCCGGTTTTCAAAAGTGTCGTGCCGATCCTTTTCGTGCGGGATGTGACGGCCAGCGCGGCCTTCTTCAGGGACAGACTGGGCTTCGTGGCAGAGTTCCTGCATGGTGCACCGCCGTTCTATGGAGCGGTGTCGCGCGACGGCATCTGGATTCACTTGCGGCTTGTCTATGAACCCTATTTTGCTGTGGCGGCCGCAAAGGAGGGGTCGCTCATTCTGGCTTCGATCGAGGTTTCGAATGTCCAGGGATTGTTCGAGGAATTCAAGGCCAGGGGCGTGGAGTTCGCGCAGCCGCTGACCAAGCAGGCGTGGGGTGGCACCGATTTTCATGTGCGCGACCCGGACGGCAACGTGATCTCGTTTGTCGCCTTCAGATCGTGACGCTTGAAGCCGTCTGGGGTTGCCGGAGAGCGGTGGCCTTACATGTCCTCGCAGTCCTGCCAGCCTTCCTCGAAGACAAGCTTGTCGAGCGGCAGGCGGTCGCGCCATCCTTTCACGGCGAGTTCGGGCATGTCGTAGAGTTCATCGACATAGCCGACACAGAGCCAGGCGACGATTTTGACATGCCCGGGTATGTTCAGGATCGTCTTGATCGCGTCCTCGTGAAAAATGCTGACCCAGCCGACGCCGACGCCCTCGGCGCGGGCCGCCAGCCAAAAATTCTGGACGGCGCAGACTGTCGAATAGACGTCCGTTGCGGGATTGTGCGTGCGCCCGAGCACGACGGGACCACCGCGCTGCGTGTCGCAGGTGATGCAGATGCTGAGCGGCGCCTTGCGGATGCCTTCGAGCTTCAGTCGCTGATATTGCGCGCGGCGATCCCCCTCGAACATCAGACAGGCTTCTTCATTCGCCTGGCTGAACGCCTGCCATACGCGTTCCCGCGTCTCCGGCTGCCGCACGAGGATGAAGTTCCACGGCTGCATGAAGCCCACTGAAGGCGCGTGATGGGCGGCTTCGAGCAGACGGCGGACGAGATCTTCGGGCAAGGGATCTGAGCGGAACTGGTCGCGCACGTCGCGGCGGGTTTCGATGGCGTGATAAACCGCAGCGCGTTCCACGTCCGAAAAGGCGCATGCCGCGATCAGATGATCCAACTCCTTTGGCAACGCGTCGGCGGCCGGAGGAGGGGTGTTCGGATCGGTGCGATCATCAAGAGTGGGCATGTTCAACCATGGTTTTACCGAAAGCGGCGATGTGTTGGGCTAAGATATAGCTTAGTGCGCGATCACGCGGGAAACTACCAGTATGATTTTTACCGGCGAGCCCGCGAGCGGTTTGGCGACTTGGCTCCGTTTAACCGGTGTATTGGGGATAAATTGTGGTGCGCGCCGTGCAGGTCATCCTTTGACAAATGGCACGTTCTGCACCATATGAGCCTCCAATGAGCCGCCTGCGCGAATTTCGCGCGGGCGGTTTTGCATTTCAATGGCGCTGTTTTTGCAATTCATTCGCATATGCATGGGCCGCATCCGCATTGGAGATACGCATGAACGAGCAGGGCAACCAGACGATACGGCGACTGGCCTTCTGGGGCATGCCGCTATCTCTTGGCGTCATGGGACTGAAGATGGCCGCCTGGTGGGTGACCGGTTCTGTCGCGCTGCTGTCGGACGGCCTCGAATCCCTCGTCAATGTCGTTGCCGCCTTCATCGCCTTCTTCGTCATCCGCTATGCGCAGAAGCCGGCGGATCACGACCATCCCTTCGGCCATCACAAGGCGGAATATCTTTCCGCCGTCACCGAGGGCGTGATGATCGTCGTCGCGGCGCTGATGATCGTGCAGGAGGCGGTAGGCCACCTCGGCAATCCACAGCCGATGCAGGCGCCGGTTCTCGGCCTTGCCATCAACCTTGTCGCTGGTGTCATCAACGGTTTCTGGGCCTTGACGTTGATCCGCGCCGGCCGGGAGCATCGCTCTCCGGCGCTGACGGCGGACGGGCAGCACATCATGTCGGATGTCTATACCTCGGTCGGCGTGCTCATCGGCCTGCTCCTGGCGCTCGGCACCGGCTATCCGATCTTCGACCCGGTGCTTGCCATTCTGGTCGCCATCAACATTCTCTACCAGGGCTGGAAGGTCATCTCCACGTCCATCGACGGACTGATGGACAAGGCCGTCCTGCCGGAGGAGGAAGTGGTGATCAAGGAGGCGATCGCGACGCATGCAGAAGGGTCTCTCGGCGTCCATGACCTGAAGACGCGCCGGGCAGGGGCCGTTACCTTCGTCGATTTCCACCTTGTCGTGCCGGCCGCCATGCCTGTACGGGAAGCACATCGCATCTGCGACCGCCTTGAAGACGCCATACGAGCGATCCATGCGGGCGCGGAAATAACCATTCATGTGGAACCGGAGGGCGAGAAGGCTCACGGCATCCGCGTCAAAGTGATCAAGGAGACCTGATATGCCCAAGACCGATGTTTCTGGCCTGTCGATGCTCGGCAACCAGACGGAAACGGCTGCAAACCCTGAGGTGGCCGTTCTCGAAAAGGTGCCCGCCGGCCATGCCGGCACGGATTATGTCGTGCGCTTCACTGCGCCGGAATTCACGTCGCTCTGCCCGATGACCGGCCAGCCGGATTTCGCTCACATCGTCATCGACTACGTGCCGAACGAATGGCTGGTGGAATCGAAGTCGCTAAAACTCTTCCTGCATTCTTTCCGCAACCACGGCGCCTTCCACGAGGATTGCTCGATCTATATCGCGAAGCGGTTGGTGGAGTTGCTGGAACCGAAGTGGCTGCGCATCGGCGCCTACTGGTATCCACGCGGTGGCATCCCGATCGACGTTTTCTGGCAGACGGGCAAGCCGCCGGAGGGTGTGTGGTTGCCGGATCAGGGCGTGCAGCCCTATCGCGGGCGGGGTTGAACAAAAAAACCGCCATCCGGAGATGGCGGTTTTTTCTGGAGCTTATGTCTGCCTGATTTCAGGCAAACGAGCTGTCGTCGCCGCCGTTGTCGAACGAATCGTCATTGGCGTCGTCCTGAGCATCCTGGGCGGCGTCCTGGGCGTAATCGGCCGCGCTCTGATCATTTTGATCACTGTTGCCGTCGTTGCCGAAATAGTTGTTGTTGATGACGGTCTCCTGAACGGGCTGTTCGGCGGCGGTAGCCGCCGTGCCTCCGAAGAGACCGCTGCCGGAATTTCCACCGAAGAGACCTCCGCCAGTGCCGCCGAGATGAGGGCTGAAGAGGCTGGAGAGCGAATTCGCCAGCATCACGCCGCCGGCAACGCCGGCTGCTGTGCCCAGCGCCCCGCGCAGGAAGCTGCCGCCGGCCGAAGGCGCTGCCGCCTGCTGGCTCCAGGGACCGCTCGGCTGCTGCTGGCCGCCCCATGGGCCGGGCTGCGACTGAGCATTGCGGGCGTAATCATCATAGAGATGCCCCTGCTGCTGCGGGTAGCCGGCCTGCGGCGTGGGACCGCGCTGTGGCTGCTGCCCACCGCCGAAGAGCGAACCGAGGCCTCCGAGGAAGCCGCCGCTCTGGCCCTGCTGATGGTTGTCGGCGCCCTGCTGCTCCAACTCGTGCACGCGGGCCTCGAGCTGCTGGATGCGGTCGGCCGCGGCCTTCATGCCCTGTTCCTGCATGATGACGGCCTGTGCCAGGAAATAGGGGGCATAGGGCTGGTCGTGAACCGACTGGTTGATGAAGGTTTCCGCATCGGCGTCGCGCTGGGTGCCGGCGGCGGAGCGCACGCGATCGAAGAGAGACGCGAGCAATTGACGTTCTTCAGGCGACATGATGGCCTCCTTGGCGATCTGTTGCTGCAATTCGGGGCGCGATTCCTCTCGCGCTGACCTGACGTAGGATGCAATTTCGGTTTTTCAAAGCGGCGGCAAGTTACATTTCGGTAACCCGCAACCATAGTGCCGTGCTTTCGTGGTCTATTCGCGCCTTGTCTTTTTCCAGCATTGTTTTACGCATTGAGTCGCACTATGTGCGGTGAACGACGCATCATGCTGGAGACTTGCGAATGAACGACGAAGACGAACAGGAAGACAAGAAGAACGAAGCGCCGTTGGGCAAGGACGCGGAGGCGAATCTTTTCAAGTCGCGCTCGATCTTCATTTATGGCGGCATCACGCAGGAACTGGCCCAGAAGGTCTGCTCGCAGCTCGTGGCGCTTGCCGCTGCCAGCGATGAGGATATCCGCATCTACGTGAACTCGCCCGGCGGCCACGTCGAATCCGGCGATTCCATTCACGACATGATCAAGTTCATCAAGCCGAAGGTCTGGATCATCGGCACCGGCTGGGTCGCTTCCGCCGGCGCGCTGATCTACGTTTCGGTTCCCAAGGAGCGTCGTATTTGCCTGCCGAACACGCGCTTCCTGCTGCACCAACCGTCCGGCGGCACGCGTGGCATGGCCTCCGACATCGAGATTCAGGCACGCGAGATCATCAAGATGAACGAGCGCCTGAACAAGATCTTCTCGGAAGCCACCGGCCAACCGGTCGAGCGTATCGCCAAGGACACGGATCGCGACTACTGGCTGTCCGCCGAAGAAGCCAAGGCCTATGGCCTGGTTTCGCGGATCGTCACGTCTCAGGCCGAGATCTGATCTAGCAATATCGATTGCAGAGCGCCCTCGCTTGCCGGAAGGCAGGCGAGGGTGTTTTTCGTGCAGCGGCAGCTATCTTAAAAGCGAATGACGGGTTGAGCTGTCCTCCGGCAACAGCTATCTGGGGCCTACCTCAAAAGACCCTTCCACGAACAACAAGGCGCATATCGGCATGATCCCAGACTTCCTCGTCACCCATTCCGGTGGCTTCCATGCCGACGAACTGCTGTCCAGCGTCATCCTGACCCGGCTTTTCCCGCAGGCCCGCATCATCCGTAGCAGGGCGCCGGAATGGATCACGCCCGGCACGGACCGCATCATCTACGATGTGGGCGGAAAATATGATGCTGTCGAGCGGATATTCGATCACCATCAGCGTGGCGCGCCGCTGCGGGAGGATGGTCAGCCCTACAGCTCGTTCGGATTGATCTGGAAGCATTATGGCCGCGATTATCTTGCCGCTTTCGGCCTGCCGGAAGCGCATGTCGACGCGCTACACACCTCTTTCGACAACAGCTTCGTTCTGCCGGTCGATCTGGTGGACAATGGCGCGCTTAGCCCATCCGTTGCCGGGCAATTGGCCGGACTCACGCTGCCCGCCCTGCTGGAAACCTTGAAGCCCGTCTTCGATGAGACCGACCCGGAGGCCGAAGATCGCGGCTTCCAGAATGCGCTTGGCATTGCCCGTAGCTTCGTCGAGGCAAGAATTGGCCAGAGCGCTGCAAAATTGCGCGCCGAAGCGCTGGTGCATCAGGCAATCGTAGAGACAGGCGAGGGCCGTATTCTGGAGCTCCCGATGGGAATGCCGTTCCGTCCCGCCATCGTGAAGGCCGGCGCCGATCACCTGCTGTTTGTCGTTCACCCGCGCGACAAGGATTGGTGCCTGACCGGCATCCGCCGCGCCGACCAGGGGTTTGAGTTGCGGGCAGACCTGCCCGCCGCCTGGGCCGGCCTGACCAACGGCGATCTGGAGGCGGCTTGTGGGGTGAAGGGCGCGAGTTTCTGCCACAATGGCCGCTTCATCGCCGCCGCCAAGACCCGCGAAGCCGCTCTTGCCATGGCTGAGTTGGCGGTAAAGGAGGCTGTCTCCATCGGGCAGACGCCAGCAGTTGACGCGGGCCTCGTTTCAGGCTGACCTATTCTTGTCGTCTGCGATGGCCGAAACGTCGCAGACCGTGGATCGGTGCCGGTCGCCGGTGGTGAAAGATTGGCGTCCGCCCATGATCAGTGTATTTATGGTTGTGACAAGCGCGGGGTGATCATCCCATGCGCGGCAAAAACCACCACGCCTGAACGGAGCTCGAGATTGGCCGTTGCCTTCACTAAGGAAGAGAGTTTCGAAACGGCTTCGGAAACCCTGCTGCCTGACCGCCCGATCTCACCGCACCCGAACCTTGTGACGGAGGCGGGACTGAAGGCTCTCGAATCGCAGCTGCAACAAGCACGCGCGGCCTATGCTGCCGCGAGCACGATCGAAGACGTGAATGAGCGTCGGCGCCAGGCAGCCGGTCCGTTGCGCGATTTGCGCTACCTGGCGGAAAGAATTCGCACGGCTCAGCCTATCCCGGCGCCGGCTTCAACCGATACGGTTGCCTTCGGGAGCACGGTAACCTTCAGCCGTGACGACGGGCGCGTGCAGACCTATCGCATCGTCGGGGAGGACGAAGCGGACCCGAAGGCCGGCTCGATTTCCTTCGTATCGCCGGTGGCAAAGCTGCTGATGGGCAAGGCGGTTGGGGATGTTGTCAGCGTGAGTGATCAAGAGCTCGAGATCATTGCCATCTTGTAGAGCGCCCAACTGGCTGCCGTGTGAACGCAACGGCTCTACAAAGCTTCTCGAACAGTTTATAACTCTCGGAAGCTTCAGGCATGTGATCGTTCTCCGGTCGCAGACGAATAATTGCCTCACAAGATTTTCTCGAAAGTTGCCGGTCAGCCGGATAAGCGCTCCACCAAGGATACAGACCAAAACTATTGGCTGTTTACTGAAATGCCAATGTCTATAGCCTGGTTGATACAATCGATACATTCAAGGTTATGAGCTGATGAGTTGCCGGCATGCAATGTTGATGAAAGTTGTTTCACAACCGAGATGTGCTTGTTTTGAGATATAGGATCAAACTTACTTCGATCAGAGGAAGGTGCTGGCGGTGGGATGGACCGCCGCCAGCTTTCGCCGCTTGGGAGATTGCAACGTTTCCGGGGGCGGCGAATTCGAAAAATCTGGTGACGAGCGTCATCCGGTCTGCACGGCTTTCTACGCAGTGATCTCGATCGGAGTTCCATCCGGCATGGTAATAACCGCTTCATAGAAGCCATCACCCGTTGTCCGGGGGGCGGATTTCAGGCAGCCATCGGCTTTACACCGATCGGCCAGAGCGTCGACCGCTGCCCGATCGCCCAGTGATATTGCGATATGGTCCCAACCGACGCGTTCGTCATGCGTATCGGCTGGAAGCCATGGCCCGGTCATCAGTTCGATCTGGTCGGTGCCCTCTGGCAGATGTACGAAGCGCGAGATGAAACCGGGGCGGCGCTGGCTGCGATAGGGCTCACCGACGATCGCTCCGAAGTACTTCATCCAGAATGCCGCGGCGCCATCGATATCACATGTCCATAGGGCGGTATGAGCGATGTGCATTTGTTTCCTCCCGACTCTGGGTGCGAGTAACGATGCCGGCGCAGAGGGGCGCGGCGCAAAGTAATATGGCGAGAATCCAGAAGGAGCCGGGCAAGCCGATATGATTGGCCATGAAGCCCACACTGGCAGGCCCGATCAGCACGCCCGCATATCCGCACATGGTGATTGCGGCGACGGCGAGCCCCGCCGGCATGACCGTCTGCGTCCCTCCTTTGCGGAAGAGCACCGGCACGATGTTGGAGGCACCAAGCCCGATCAACAGGAAGCCGCTCATGGCAAGGATCGCGATCGGGCTCAGCAGGAGAACGAAGAAACCAGACACCGCGACGAGCCCGCCCCATAGCATGATCGCCCGGTCGCCGAACTTTGCCATGATGGTATCGCCGGCCAGGCGCCCTACTGTCATGGCAATTGCAAACAGCATGTAGCCGAGGCCGCCATGACTTGCCTCGACCCGACCTTGAGTGGTGAGGAGCAGTGCACTCCAATCGAGGATGGCCCCTTCGACGAGGAAGGTGATGGCGGCGAGGACGGCAAGCAGCAAAACGAAGCTACGGGGAATGGCGAAAAGCGGTGCATCCTCCGACGGAACGGTTCTGAGTAGCCGAGGCCATGCGACGACCAGGGCGACCAGCATCAAGGCAGAGGATAGCAGCGTTGCGACCAAGGGGCCGGCATGGACGGATAGCAACAGCGTCACCAGCAGCGAGCCGATGAAGCCGCCAATGCTGAAAAGCGCATGAAAGCCGGACATCAGAGGCCGGTCCGCACCTTTTTCCACTTCGACGGCATGGATGTTCATCGCAACGTCGAGTGATCCCAGGGCTGCGCCAAACAGGGCGAGGGTGACGCCCAGCGTGAACGGCGTGCTGGCTATGGTGAGGATTGGCAAGGTGAGCGCGAGGCCCAACCCGCCTGCAATGATGATCGGTTTGCTGCCGTAGCGCGCACTCAACATGCCGGTGGCCAGCATCGCTGCAACGGAGCCGAGGCCCAGGCAAAGCAGCAATATACCAAGTACGCCGTCATCGACCCCGAGCCGGGCCTTGGCGAAGGGTACGAGAGGAGCCCAGCAGGCGAGACCAAATCCCGCGATCAAAAAGGCCAGTCGTGTTGCCAGCCGGGTTTCCGGCCGATCGGCAGATTGCATGATGATTCCCCGTCTTTCGAGATCAGGATGATGAGGTGATGTCGTTCGGCTTCATGAGAGCGAAACCAGCTTCGACCGCAGCTTCCTCGTCGCCACCAGGCAGGTCCGCTTCGACAATCAGCCAATCGATATCCGCGGCGCCACCGATACGATGCGGCGCGCGCTCGTGAAACTTTTCGGACGTCGCCATGGCGATGCGTGACGTGCTTCGTTTGATGAGTGTTCGCTTGAAAATCGCGTCCGCATGTTCATGCACGCTGATGCCGTTTTTCGCCGAAACTGCGCAGGCGCCCACGAAGCAGCGATCTATATTCATATTTTCGATGGCTGTTACCGCCGTCGCGTCAACGCTACCACCGACGATGAGATTGACCGCGCCGCCGATCAGGATGAGCGGGAAGTCGCCACGCTTCATGACGGCAGATGCTATGTCGATGGAGTTCGTCGCGATCGTCAGTTCGCTGTTCTTCGGTAGCAGATCAACCATCGCAAGGTTCGTGCTACCACTGTCGAGAAACACGAATTCGCTCGGTTGGATCATGCTCGCGGCTGCTCGCGCCAGCGCCTTTTTTCGATCGGATGCCTGCCCGATCCGGGTTGAAATGGGCTGCGAGAGCGTAAGAAGAGGAAGCGCGCCGCCGTAGACGCGCCGGCATTTGCCCTCGGCGGCAAGTGCCCGCAGATCTCGGCGTACTGCATCCTCGGAAACATTGAACTCGACAGCAAGCGATGCGGCGATGATCTGCCGGCCCTCGGCAAGCCGTGCTTCTATGATGTCCCGGCGGGACAATGGAAGTGAATTACTCATAAATATGCATTAACGTGCAAAAACAAGATAGTCAATCTGCGTATTTATGCATGTTCAGTGATCTGTGGTGAGCATATGTTGAGGGCCGGCAAGCTGCATTGCCCGCTTCGACGCCGTTTGCCGATTGGCCGATCGTGCTGTCGTCGTTGACACTTTGCTCAGGAACTGCACTTGCACGCCCACTGCTTGTGATGCTCCATGTGGGTTCAATCGTCTTTTCCGCCTGAGTCTTCCGCCATGTTCAAAGATTTCTCCCTCCAGAGCCTGTTCATGGGCTGTCTCATCGCCTTTGTCGGCTTTGCCAGCTCCTTTGCCGTCATCGTGCATGGGTTGCAGGCGGTTGGGGCGACGGATGCGCAGGCGGCGTCCGGGTTGATGGCGCTGTCGGTTTCCATGGGTGTTTGCGCCATTCTGGTCAGCGCGGTAACGAAGATGCCGATCAGCATTGCCTGGTCGACGCCGGGGGCGGCGCTGTTGGCCAGCAGTGGCGCGATCGAGGGCGGTTTTCCGGTGGCGGTGGGTGCGTTTCTGGTCTGTGCGGTGCTGATCGTGATTGCCGGCCTGTTCCGGCCGCTTGGGCGCGCTGTGGCGGCTATTCCAGCGCCATTGGCGAATGCCATGCTGGCCGGTGTGTTGATCGGGCTCTGCTTTGCGCCGGTCAACGCGATCGCCTTCAATCCGTTGCTCGGCTTGCCTATCGTCCTTGCCTGGATTGTGGTCGGCGCGGTCAAGCGGCTCTGGGCGGTACCGGCAGCGGTGGTCGCCTTTGCGCTGGTGCTAGCCTTCGGCGTGAATATACCGGATGGAGCGATGATGTCGCTAGAGCATTCGCTGCTGCCGAGCGTCGAACTGGTCAGGCCGGTCTTCACCGTCGCAGGGCTTGTCTCCATTGCGCTGCCGCTGTTCATCGTCACTATGGCGTCGCAGAATATTCCCGGGATCGCGGTGCTGAAGGTGCATCACTATGATCCGAAGCCCGGTCCGCTCTTTGCCGTCACCGGCTTATTTTCGCTGCTGAGTGCGCCCTTCGGCGGCAATGCAGTCAATCTTGCCGCCGTCACCGCTGCCATGTGCGCCGGGCAGGACGCGCATGCCGATCCAAAGCGGCGCTATTGGGCGGCGATCATTGCGGGTGTCGTTTATATCGTCCTCGGATTGCTGGCGAGCGCCGTCATCGCCTTCGTGACCTTGGCGCCGCCTGTCCTGATCGAGGCCGTTGCGGGGTTGGCTCTGGTCGGCGCGCTGTCCAACTCGGCCATGAACGCCTTTCAAAGGGTGGAATCGCGCGAGGCGGCGGCGGTCACCTTCCTCGTCACGGCATCCGGCGTGTCGTTCGCCGGGATTTCCGGCGCCTTCTGGGGCTTGATTGCCGGCTTGTTGATGATGGCGCTCTCGCATTTGGTGCAGGTGCTGAAAAGATAAGCAGGGGGTTGCTTCCTTTTCGCCGCGCGGTTATAAGCGCGAGCATGAAGACGACTGGCGCAAAGATTTCCGAGCAGATTGTACGTGGGCGCATTGCCCTGCGTGACAATACGCGCGCCCTCACTTCGCTTCTTCTTCTCGGCCTTACGCGCGGTTGCCGGGTCCTTTGAGGAGCGCTCGGCGGCCGAAAAGCCCGCCAGGCCATCGCTCCTCGAGACATATCCCCAAAATCGACAGCATACCCCTAGCGGGTCCGTATTTGTCATCGCCAAGCCGCCTGTGATCGGTTAATACGCGGGGCAAATGACGGGAAAGGAAGAGACGAGACCATGGACGCGAACAGCCATTCCCCCAAAGGCATGCCCGAAGCAGCGGTAAAGTACCGCTCTTACCCGCAGATCAACATTCCCGACCGAACCTGGCCCTCCAAAGTCATTACCAAGGCGCCGATCTGGTGTTCCGTGGATCTGCGCGACGGCAATCAGGCGCTGGTCGACCCGATGGGTCACGACCGCAAGGCCCGTATGTTCCAGCTGCTGCTGGACATGGGCTTCAAGGAAATCGAAATCGGTTTCCCCTCGGCCTCGCAGACCGACTTCGATTTCGCCCGCTGGTGCATCGAGCAGGGCAACGTGCCGGACGATGTGTCGCTGCAGGTCCTGGTGCAGTGCCGGCCCGAGCTGATCACCCGCACTTTCGAGTCTCTCGAAGGCGCCAACAAGCCGATCGTGCATTTCTACAATTCCACTAGCGAATTGCAGCGCCGCGTGGTGTTCGCCAAGGATGTGCAGGGCATCAAGCAGATCGCAGTCGATGCAGCCAAGATGATCACCGACATGGCGGCCAAAGCCGGCGGCGGCTACCGCTTCGAATATTCGCCGGAAAGCTTTACCGGCACCGAGCTGGATGTGGCGCTGGAAATCTGCAACGCCGTCATCGAGGTGGTGAAGCCGACGCCGGACAACAAGCTGATCATCAACCTGCCGTCCACTGTCGAAATGGCGACGCCGAACATCTATGCCGACCAGATCGAATGGATGTGCCGCAATCTCGACAATCGTGAAAACCTGCTGATCTCCCTGCACCCGCATAATGACCGCGGCACCGGCATTGCTGCCGCCGAGCTCGCTCTGCTGGCCGGCGCCGATCGAGTCGAAGGCACGTTGTTCGGCAATGGCGAGCGCACCGGCAATGTCGATGTCGTCACCATGGCGCTGAACATGTTCACGCAGGGCGTCGATCCGGAGCTGGATTGCTCCAACATCGAGCGCATGAAGGACGTCTTTGAATATTCCAACCAGATGGTGATCGGCGAGCGTCATCCTTACGTCGGCGAACTGGTCTATACCGCTTTTTCCGGCTCGCATCAGGATGCGATCAACAAGGGCATGAAGGCGGCGAAGGTCGCCAATCATCCCGTCTGGGAAGTGCCGTATCTGCCGATCGACCCGCAAGATGTCGGCCGCAATTACGAGGCGATCATCCGCATCAACTCGCAGTCGGGCAAGGGCGGCATCGCCTATATCATGCAGCAGGATTACGGCCTCAACCTGCCGCGTAACCTGCAAGTGGAATATCGCGAGGAGATCCAGCGGATCACCGATGAAGAAGGCAAGGAGCTGCCGGCCAAGAGGATCTACGAGCACTTCATCGAGCGCTATGTGGACCAGCCGGGTGCCCGCATCCGCTTCGTCGATCACCACACTTTTGCCGATCCCGAGCACAGGGGCCAGCGCATCGTCGCCGCCGAGATCACCGACAATGGCGAAGTGAAGCGTATCGAAGGCCGTGGCAACGGCCCGATCGATGGCTTCATCAACGCTCTCTCGATCTATCTCGGCATTCAGATGACGGTCGAGGACTATTCCGAGCATTCGCTGCAGCATGGCTCCAACGCCGCGGCGATCTCCTATGTCGAGATCTCCTATCCGGGCGGCAAGCTCTTCGGGGCCGGCATCAACACCAATATCGTCGCCGCTTCTCTCGAGGCGATCGTCTCGGCGGCAAACCGCGTGCTCGATATCAAGGCGAAGAAGGGCTGAATTTCAGCCATTAAAAAAGTCCAGTGAAGGCAAAATCCCCTCGAGCTGATCGAGGGGATTTTTTGTTTCTGTCTATTCAGCCAGGGCGGGATCGTCGTCGCCGATGAAGCCGCCGGACTGGCGCGTCCAGAGAGCGGCGTAGATACCGTTTTGCGCCAGCAGTTCGCCATGCGTGCCATTCTCGACGATTTGCCCTTCGTCGAGAACGACGATGCGGTCCATGCGGGCGATGGTCGAGAGGCGGTGGGCGATGGCGATCACCGTCTTACCCTCCATGACGCGATAGAGCGTATCCTGGATGGCGGCTTCCACCTCCGAGTCCAGCGCGGATGTCGCCTCGTCGAGCACCAGGATCGGCGCATCTTTCAGGATGGCGCGGGCAAGGGCGATACGCTGCCTCTGGCCGCCCGAAAGCTGGACGCCGCGCTCGCCGACATGGGCATCGTAGCCGGTGCGGCCCTCGTGGTCCCGCAGGGTGGCGACGAATTCGCTCGCCGCCGCCTTGTCCAGCGCCGCTGCAATCACGCGCTCCGAAAAGCGAGGATCCCCATAGGCGATGTTGTCGCGGACGGAGCGGTGGAGCAAGGCGGCATCCTGGCTCACCATGGCGATCTGCCGGCGTAGGCTCTCCTGGGTGATGCTGCGGATATCCTGTTCGTCGATCGCGATGGAACCGGCCTCCGGATCGAAGAACCGCAGCAGCAGATTGACGAGCGTCGACTTGCCCGTACCGGAGCGGCCGACGAGGCCGACCTTTTCGCCCGGCGCTATCCGCAGTGAAATGCCGTTCAGGCCGCCATTGCCCTTGCCATAGTGGTGCGTCACGTCTCGGAAGGCGATCGCACCGCTGTTGAGGACAAGCTCGGGCGCATCGGGCTCATCCGCAATGGCGAGCGGTTGCGCCACGGTCAGCAACGATTGCCGCATGGCGCCGAGATGAGCGAACAGCGACGATACGGCGTCGAGCATCCATTCGGCCATGCCGGTAATGCGGAAGCTCAAGGCGAGGGAGGCGGCGATGAGGCCGAGCGGTGCGCTGCCGCTCTGCCACAGGATGACGGCATAGCCGACCAGCCCGACGATCAGAAAGCTGCCGAGGAACAGCATGCTGGAGTTGACCAAAACCTCGAGCTTCTGGACCCGCACGAAGGTCTCGCGGGCGGCAGCGAAACGCTCCCGTCCTTCACGGTCTTCCTCCGCCGCATTGGCGAAGAGCTTGATGATGTCGATATTGGCATAGGTATCGACCAGCATGCCGGTCAGGGAGGCATTGGCGCCCTGGAATTCCTCGGATGCCTGTCTCAGCTTGGGGATGACGACGGCCATCAGACCGAGATAGCACACGACCCAGATGAGCAGCGGCCAGATCAGACGCAGATCGATCGACGCCATGAGCCAAAGCGAGCCGGCGACATAGATGCTGACGAAGGAGAGCGTATGCAGCACCGCATAGGCTGCTCCAGTGGCGGAGTTGCCGATATCGCGCACCTGGGCAGCAATGCGGCCCGAAAAATCCTGGCGGAACCAGCCGACGGATTGCCTGAGCATATGGCGATGGGCTCGCCAGCGGACCAATGTCTCGGCATTCGGCCGGAACGCGATGTCGTCGAGGCTTTCCCGGAGATAGCCGGCAATCGGCCGCCCGATCAGGACGAGTGCGGCAGCGGCGAGCAGGCCAGTGCCGTGGGACGCCCAGAGCTGATCCGGACGGGCGGCGGCGAGAATATCCACAAGCTGGCTGGTATAGCCGATCAACCAGACTTCGATCGCCGCGCCGAGGACGGTGAGCGCAAGGCTCATGGTCATGACGAAGCGGAAGGGATGCAGGTTGCTTTTGAGATACCGCCAGGCATCCGGCGGTGGGATCAGGTCGTCATAATGCTTGAATGGATCGACGAGCTTTTCGAAGCGACGAAACATGAGTGCCCTCCAGGGGCGAGAGATGGCAATTTGATGGACGGACTGAACAAGCAGCCCTTCACGGCACTGCTTTTCAGCGGTGGTTTCTTGTGCCGTGTAGTCTCATCAAAGTGCTCTCCTCTAAAGGTCGCTTGGTGGTTGTATAGCGCATGATGGCGGCGATGTCAGCAGGATTTGTTAGCCGGAGCCGTCAGGGCGAATGCTCCCGGGGAGCGATGACCTCAGTATTGCTCATTGATATAGCGATCCAGGTAAAGCGCGGCGTTTTCCAAGAAAATAGCTTTAGTGGCGATTTTTAAATCTTTATTTTCGTAAAGCCATGCGTGTGGTAATTTTGAGATCCAATAGATTTATGGGGGGAAACATGCCGCGAATTGCCAATCTATACTTCAAGACAGCGATTATATTCCTGATCGTCGGAATCGGGATGGGCCTGAATATGGCGATCACCGAGGATCACAGCGTCATCGGCGCCCACGCGCATGCTAATCTTCTCGGCTGGGTGACCATGGCGATATTCGGCGGTTATCATGCCCTGAACCCGCGAAAGGCGGAAAGGCGACTGGCGATGATCCAGTACTACGTCTACACGGCGGGCGTTGCGGTCATGGTGCCGGCGCTATATTTCATGCTTCTCGGCAATATGGCCATGGAGCCGGTGGTGGCGGTTGCGTCGATCGTCACCTTCATCGGCGTGCTGCTGTTCGCCGTCATCATCTTTACGGGCGAGCAAACCGCGACGACGATTTCAGCCGCGCCGTCTCGCTGATCCTGTAACAAGAGACGGGAGGGGTAGTTTCCTCCTTCCGCCTCTCAGCGCTCAGGATTTAAGTCTTGGAAAGCTCGTCGCGGCGCTTGATCAGCCGTTCGAGTTCTTCCTCCTGATCGGCGATGCGCTCCGATGCCCGCTCTTCGTCTGCCGCGCCGGAATAGGCGGCGGCTTGCTCGATCAATTCGCGCAGGTTGCCCCTGATGACCGCGATGCGCGCGTCAATCTCCGGGATAGTCAGCAGGATGTCGGACATGATCGATCTCCAGGGGTGCCCGTCGGGCGATGCCTTCGAGCACGATTGATGAATGAACAGTATCCTCCCGCTGAGCCGTGGCCGCAAGCGGGACCTCGATCGGCAACCAGCTTAAATTTCCGTCGAGACCCGGTTGGCGATCTCATCGAGCATCGCGTCGGAGGAGGGGCCAACGACGGCATAGGCGGTGCCGTTGCGGTGCCAGGATACGATGCTCACGTCGTCCTTGATTGTCTCGTCGAGATTACCGTTATCAGAGGCGCCATCGTCTTTCATGAAACAGATGGCGATGATGTCGCCATCGAGGTTTTTGTAGATCAGCTGGCCGGCCGGTCGGCCGTCGGCGATGAACATGCGCGCGCCCTGGAACACCAGTCCGTCGGCGGCCAGATCCGGCAGATTGAACTTCACGCCAACGGTGCCCGTCAGCCATCTGGTGATCTCGTCCGCCTCGGTCGCCTGCACTTCGACGATATGTCGCGGCTGGCGCGAATAGATGCGATGGTAGGCGGCGATGTCGTCCAGCCAGGTGCGGTTCTGTGCGGTCGCAGCCGGGGGAGCGGGGGACGCACTGGGTGGCAAGACGCCGAGGAGGTAGCCGATGCCGCCGCCAACGACAAACAGGATGAGCGCGGCGGCGAGCGCCTGGCGGCCAGTCGGGGCAAGTTTCAGGGATGGCCGGGAAAGCTTGGGAGCAGGCTCACGCGCCTTCGGGGCCTGCGCGCTCTTGATGGAGCGCACCAGCGCCAGCGGTACGGGCTCCTTCAGCACTTCCTCGAAAGCCTTGCGGCCGACATCGGAGCCATGTCTCAGCTCGTCGAAAATCCGACGTGCTTCCGGGTCCGAGGCGATGAGCCGCTCCAGCTCCTCCTTTTCCTCACGGCTGGTCTCGCCGTCCATAAAGGCGGACAGGCGGGCTTCGAGCGGCATTTTCTTCATGTCCTGCAATGCTTAAAACCTTCGCGGCGAGCGGCTGTGCCCCTGGGCGGCAAGGTGAAGGCGGGCGCTGGAGAGCCGCGACGCCACCGCCGACAGGGGAATGCCGAGAATATCGGCCGTCTGCTTGTAGCTGTGCCCTTCGATATCGACGAGCAGGAAGACACTGGCCAATCCTTCGGGCAAAGATGTGACCATCCGGTGCGCTTCGCTCGCCTCGACCGGATTAACATGCATGCCGGGCGTCGCCAGTTCGCCTTGTTCCAGCGCACTGCCTTTGGTGACGGACCGCAGCCGGTGGCGCCGTGCCTCGTCGACCCATTGATGGCGGGCCATGGTGTAGAGCCAGCTTTCCAGCCGGCCGTCATTGTTCCACAGATGGAATTTGGCAATGCCGCGCTGACAGACGCTTTGCACGAGATCGTCCGCCTCGGTCAGGTCGCCGGTCAGGGTTACGGCAAAGCGCCGGAGCTTCGGGAGAAGGCCGACCAGATCGCGTCTGATGTCGATGGCTGCTACCGGCGTCGGCATTGTCTTTCCAGGGAGATGTTGAGGTTTGTCGTGCTGTGGACGCCTTGCGGCAAAAGGCGGCTTTTCTCCAAGGGAAAGCTGCGTGAGCTGAAGGATCGTTCCGTATTGGTATGAACCATTTTCCTGCCGTTTCGCAAGTCTTCAAAAGCGGTTGAACACGTCCTCTTCACGGTCTCACACGATCTTGAGAAAGACGATACCCGTCCCCGCCTCAATAGGTGATCTGACCTTTCAGCGATTGCTGCAGCGAGCGATAGGCCCAGCTGTTTTCGCCGCCGCGATCGCGAATTTCGACGAGCTGCACGCGTGCCGCCTGAACGTTGCCCTGTTCAAGCAAGGCCTGACCCATGTAGGAGCGCGCGAGGATATAGTTCTCGTCACGCTGCAGGGCCTTTCGGTAATAGCTCATGCCGAGCTCCATGCGGCCGGCCTTGCGGTTGGAATAGCCGAGATAATTGAGAATGCGGGGATCGTCCTGGTTTCTGGCGAGCTTCAGGACGGTGATGGCGTTGTCATATTGGCCGGCATAGGCGAACTCGCGCGCGGCCTGGAAAAGCTTGTCGTCGTTAAAGCCGCTTTTCTGCGGTTTCACGCATTCCTTCTTGTCCTTGTCCCAGACCTTGCCGTCCTTGCATTGGGTGGTCGTCTTGGTCTTTGGCGGCGGCGCGGTCTCGTCGCTCTCCGAGCCGGCGGCAAAGGCTTGCAGGCTGGTGCCGAGCAGAAATACGGCGGCAAACGCCGTCATGGCGGAATTCTTCGTCGCGACGCGAAAGCCCATATCATCCTCCCGAAATCACCTGAGTGGATTGTAGCTCCGGATATTCGAAAACGCTACCGAAACGATAGCTCCGCCTTCACAAAATACCACCTTTATCACGCCAGGATGTCGACGCCCTGGGCCTCCACGCCATCGCCGTGGGCATTGAGGCTGAAGCGCTCGGCCTTGAGCTCCCATGCGCCCGGATGGCCGGCGATGGTGAAGAGATTATAGGCGGCGGGCGGCTTCAATCCGCCGGGGCCTTGCGAAGCGGATGCGATGCCGACGACGGGCACCGGGCCGGTCGGGCCATTCAACCAATGCAGCGTGTTGAGATGAGTATGGCCGTGGAGGACCAGCTCGGCGCCGCCGGTGGAGATCACGGCAGCAAAGCGTCGGATGCCGATCATGCGTTTGTAGAAACTGGTGGCGCCGCGGATCGGCGGATGGTGGATCATCACCACGCGAAAAAGACCGGCCTCGCCAGCAGCGTGCAACATGTTCACCGTCTCGCGTGCCTGCCGGGCCGAATAGAAGCCGCTGGCGGCAAAGGGAGGCGTGGCGACCGCCGTCGAGCAGCCGATGAGAGCGACGCGGTCGCGGATGCGCAGATAGGGAAAGATGTGCTGATCTTCCGGCCACTCCGGCGGGGCATGATCTCCCTGAACATAGGGATACCAGGCGCGCATGGATTTTTCGTAGGCGCCGGGCACATAGGCATCGTGGTTGCCAGGAACCACGGAGGTGAAGGCGGGGGCGCCAACGGTCTTCAACCATTCGGCGGCGGTGCGGATTTCGATACTGCTGCCGAGATTGACGAGATCGCCGGTTACGGCGAGATGGTCGGCCTGCTTCGCCCTGATGTCGTCCAGAAGAAGATCGAGGGTACCGCCGAAAAGATGCTTGCGCCGGTTTCGGTGCCAGTTCACAAATCCGGTAATGCGTTTGGAGGCGAGTTCTCTGATCGAAAGCCGGGGCAAGGGACCCAGATGAACATCGGAAATATGCGCGAGTTTGAACATGGGTTGAGACATAGCCCAGTCCATTGTCAAAACAAATACATCCATTTGCCACTGGCCGCTCACATCGGTGGAGCTACGGCATGAACGAGAGCGGACCTCCCGACGAAACCCGCAGCTGGTGGGCACGGTTGCTCGGTTGGATGCTTCACAGCTATTTCGCGCTCACCCGCAGCATGACGCTCGGCGTGCGGGCCGCCTGCTTCGATCAGGACGGACGGATATTTCTGGTGCGGCATTCCTATATCGCCGGCTGGCACATGCCCGGCGGCGGCGTCGAGCGTCATGAGACGGTGGAGCAGGCACTGGCGAAGGAATTGCGGGAGGAGGGCAATCTGGTGATATCGGGCAGGCCGCAGCTCTTCCACCTCTATCTCAACAACCGCACCAGCAAGCGCGACCATGTCGTCTTCTTCCGCGTGCAAGTGGAGCAGACCGCGCCGCGCAAGCCGGATCTCGAGATCGTCGAAAGCGGCTTCTTTCCGCTCGACGCCTTGCCGATGGGGACGACCAAGGCGACGTATCGGCGGCTGAAGGAGCTGGAAGGTGGCGAGACGCCGTCGAGCTATTGGTGACGATTACCTTCTCCCCCAACGAGGAGAAGGGGATTTCATCAAGCCGCCTTCGCCAATCCTTCACGCCCATGCGGGCGGTTAAAATCCAGGTCGGGGCCGACGGGGACGATGCCGGTCGGATTGATCGTCCGGTGGCTGCGGTAGTAGTGATCCTTGATATGCGTAAGGTTGGTCGTCTCGGCGACACCGGGGACCTGATAGAGGTCTCGCAGGTAGGCTGACAGGTTGTGATAGTCCTCGATGCGGCGAATGTTGCATTTGAAATGGCCGACATAGACGGCGTCGAAGCGGATGAGCGTGGTGAAGAGCCGCCAGTCGGCCTCCGTCAGCCGGTCGCCCAGGAGATAGCGGCTCGTCTCCAGGCGCGTGTCGAGCATGTCGAGCGTTTCGAACAGGCGGCGGACATTGCCGTCATAAGCTTCCTGTGTGCCAGCGAAACCGGATTTGTAGACGCCGTTATTGACCGTATCGTAGACGATCTCGTTCAGCGCGTCGATCTCGGCTCTGAGGTCCGAGGGATAGAAGTCATCCTTCGAGCCTGTCAGGCCATCGAAGGCGCTGTTGAACATACGGATGATCTCGGCGGACTCGTTGTTGACGATCGTGCCGGTCTGCTTGTCCCAGAGGACGGGAACGGTGACGCGGCCGGAATAGTGCGGATCCGCCTTGACGTAGATTTCCCAGAGCGCCTTTGCGCCGAAGAGATGATCGACTGTGCCGCCGTCCTTGCCTTTGAATTCCCAGCCGTTTTCCAGCATCAGCGGATCGACGATGGAAACGGAGATCAGGTCCTCGAGCTTCTTCAGCTTGCGGAAGATCAATGTGCGGTGCGCCCAGGGGCAGGCGAGCGAGACGTAGAGATGGTAGCGCCCGGCCCCGGCCTTGAAACCGCCCGTGCCGCTCAGCCCCGGCGCGCCATCGGCGGTGACCCAGTTGCGGAGCTGCGAGGCGGCGCGCTTGAAATGGCCCTTGGTTTCCTTTGTGTCGTACCAGACGTCATGCCAGACGCCGTCAACCAACATGCCCATTGCTCCATCCTTTCGGAGATCCTGTCGAAAATTTGATCTGGAAGATACGACATGCGAGCGGAATTTCGAGGCGATAAACGATGAACAGTGCGTCACGTCATCATCCCGACATGATCATGCAACAACAAACGGCCGCTCGCATTTTACATTGGACGAACCGAAAATTTCCTGCTATCCGGCTTGTCAAACTTTGAGGACAGCTTGTCATGAAAGCAACCAGAAGCCTGCGACGACGCCGATGATCCCGAACGCTCGAAAAGCGTTTTCGAGAACCATCCCGTCTGTCTATCTGGTTTCTTTGGTCTAATGTACAAGCACGATCTGGTCTACCTCACTGAGGATGCGTCGCACGACGCTGTCATCGAACTCATCAACGAAGAAGCATTCGGTCCCGGCCGGTTCGCACGCGCTGCAGCGCGGATTCGCGAGCAGGGGCCGCATGACCGCTCGCTCTCTTTCATCTGCGCCGACGACGGCGAGACGATCGCCTCCGTCCGGATGACGCCGGTGCTCGCCGGTTCGGTCAAGGGGCATCTGCTCGGACCGCTTGCTGTCCGCCCCTCGCACAAGAACCGGGGCATCGGCCGGGAGCTGGTGCGGATCGCGATCGAGGCTGCCAAGCGTAAAGGATCGGAAGCCGTCATCCTGGTCGGCGATCCCCCCTATTACGGCCCGCTCGGCTTCGAGAAGGTCGCCTATAATGCACTGGTATTTCCAGGGCCGGTCGACCCGGGCCGGGTGCTCGTCGTACCGCTTACCGCTGACACACATAAGCGGCTGAAGGGCATGATCGCCTGGCATGATGACGCCGCATCGGCTGTCATTGCCGAGGATACCGACGACGAAGATCTGCCGACGGTGGCGATCGCGGTCTAACCGCAACGATTTCCACAGGTCCGGCCGGTTGCTGCCCGCGCGTCCCCTCGCGCGGGTATTTTTCATCTACCTGTCATACGGCCAACCTAGAGTTTTACCTGTTCTGATGAAGAGCGATTGCGAAACTTTTGGGGGTAGTGCAATGACTGAAAATCTCACGCAAAAAGATATATTCCCGACCAGTCAGCTGGAAGATGCTGACGGGGAAGGCCATAACTGTACCGACAATCCGACGATGGGGGAAATCATCGGACGTCGCTTCTCACGCCGCGGCTTCCTGCAAGGGTCGCTCGCTGTTTCCGCTATCGCTGCGACGGTGGGGCCGCTCGCATTGGTAAGCGCGGAAAAAGCACGTGCGGCCGGAGGCTCGGCCTTCGCTTTCAAGGAAGTCGAAGCCGGCGTCGATGCCGATCACCATGTCGCCGAAGGCTATGACGCCAATGTGCTGCTGCGCTGGGGCGACGCGCTCTTCGCCGATTCACCGGCTTTCGATCCGAAGAACCAGACCGCCGAGGCGCAACGCCGCCAGTTCGGCTACAACAACGATTATGTCGGCTATATCCCGCTGGAGGGGTCTTCCGAACATGGCCTGCTGGTCGTCAATCATGAATATACCAACCCGCATCTGATGTTTCCGGGTCTGGTGACGATCGCTGACGGCAAGATCAAGCAGGCACCGCTGAGCAAGGAGCAGGTGGATATCGAAATGGCCGCGCATGGCGGCACCGTCGTCGAGATCCGCAAGGTCGACGGCAAGTGGCAGGTCGTTCCTGACGGTAAATATAACCGCCGCATCACCGCGATGACCGAGATGCAGCTGACCGGCCCGGCTGCCGGCAATGATCGGCTGAAGACCGCGGCAGACGCAACCGGCGCCAAGGTTTTTGGCACGCTCAATAACTGTGCCGGCGGCGTCACACCCTGGGGCACCTACATCATGGCCGAGGAAAACTTCCACGGCTATTTCTCCGGCAAGCTGCCGGAAGGCCACAAGGAGGTCGCCAACTACAAGCGCTACGGCGTGCCGGAAGGCAGCTACGAATGGGCGAATTTCTATGACCGATTCGATCTCTCCAAGGAGCCGCATGAGCCGAACCGCTATGGCTGGGTCGTCGAGGTCGACGTGCTCGATCCGCAGTCGGTGCCGAAGAAGCGCACGGCGCTCGGCCGCGTGAAGCATGAGGGTGCTGCCAACATCGTTTCCAAGGATGGCCGCGTGGTCCTCTATCTCGGCGACGACGAACGGTTCGACTATGTCTACAAGTTCGTGACTGCCGATACCTACAATGCCGCCGACCGCGCCGCCAATCTCGATCTGCTCGACAATGGCACGCTCTACGTCGCCAAGTTCTCCGAGGACGGCACGCTTGCCTGGTTGCCGCTGACCTTCGGCCAGGGACCGCTGACGGCGGAACATGGCTTTGCCAGCCAGGCCGACGTGCTGATCGAAACGCGCCGTGCCGCCGACCTGCTCGGTGCGACCAAGATGGACCGGCCGGAAGACATCGAGCCCAATGCCGTCAACGGTAAGGTCTATGTCATGCTGACCAACAACAGCAAGCGCAAGGCCGATCAGGTCGATGCCGCCAATCCGCGCTCCGACAATGCCTTCGGTCACATCATCGAGATCAGCGAAGAGGATGGTGTGTTCTCGGCGACCAAGGGCAAGTGGGAAGTGCTGCTGAAATGCGGCGATCCTTCGGTTGCGGCCGTCGGGGCTTCCTTCTCGACCGAGACGACGAAGAACGGCTGGTTCGGCATGCCGGACAACTGTTCCATCGACGCTGCCGGCCGTCTCTGGGTGGCGACCGACGGCAACAGCAACAAGGCGACCGGCCGCACCGATGGCCTCTGGGCTGTCGATACGGAAGGCGATGCGCGGACGACCTCGAAGCTGTTCTATCGTGTGCCCGTCGGCGCCGAGCTTTGCGGCCCGCTGTTCCTGCCCGACGACCAGACGGCTTTTGTCGCCGTGCAGCATCCGGGAGATGGCGGCGACGACTGGTCCGGTCATGGCCGTCCGTCCTATTATGAGGATCTGTCGACGCGCTGGCCGGACTTCAAGCCGGACATGCCGGTGCGTCCCGCTGTGGTGGCCATCACCAAGACCGGCGGCGGCAAGATCGCCGTCTGAGGCTTTGTAAAGAACAACCTATCGCCTCGTCTGTTTCAGCGAGGCGATAGTGTTTTCTGTAGGAAGTAGCGGCTGCGACCCGCAGGGAAGTCCGGCAACTCGCCGAAGATGGCGTAGCCCTGTCGCTGATAGGCGCGTAGCGCCTGCGGATTGAAGGTATCGATCCAGGCGCCGAAACAACCCCGCGCCATCGCTTCCGCTTCCGCCGCCTCCAGCAGCTTGCTGGCCATGCCCTGGCCGCGCAATGTTTCCGGTACGAACAGCCATGCCGTGAACAGCCAACCCCAGGCCGTATAGCCCGAGATGCCGCCGATAGTCTTGCCGCTTTCGTCTTGGATCAGGACGGCAAGCGCGCGGCGCTCGGAGGGACCGACATCGGCAGCATTGAAGGCGGTCAGGCCTTCGCCGATCGTGGCGAGATCGGTTTCGGAAGGGGTATCCGTTACATCAAGTCGCGCCATGGCAATCACCGTCCTTCACGCCACCACATGGCGGAAAAACCGAAGAGCAGGGCGGCAAGACCGACAAAGCCCGCAAAGAGCGGCAGGTTGTTGATGCCCTTCAATATGGTCTCGTCGGTCATGCGGATGGTCAGTCGCTGATCGTCGGCGACGCGAACGGCACCGCGTACCGGCAGGATCGGCGGGACGGTCACACCACCGCCTGCTGTCGCAACCCGGGTGACGAGTCCCTTGGTCTTTTCCGCCAGAGGTTTCAGCGTCTCCGTCGTCGAGATCATCGCCTTGAACTCCGGCGCATCGACAGCGCCGACATGCACCAGCGTCGAGAGGTTGCCATTGGCGATCTGATAGAGCCCGATCTCGTCCATGCGCTTGTCAGCTTGATAGAGCCCGGGCTCGGTCTGCTTCAGCGGCAATGTCTGTGTCTTACCCGAGGGGGATTTGATCGTGGCGGGGCCGGGGTCGTCGCCGATCGTCTGGCGGGTGACTTCCAGCGTGCGGCCGGCGGCGTGTGCCGTTAGTGCCTCTTCCTCCAGCGCCGGCTCCTTCAGCAGCCAGTGGGCGATGCGGCGATAGAGCGAGACATGTGGCCCTCCGCCTTCGAAGCCGCGCGCCCAGAGCCAGCCTTCGTCGGAGAGCAGCATGGCGACGCGGCCCTGGCCGACGCGGTTCAGCACCAGCAGCGGATTGCTGTCGGCGCCGACCATCACCGTCTGGCCCTGCGGCTTCTCGACATCGACGCTGCGGAACCAGCGACCCCAATGCGGCGGCTCGGTATCCGACCCGTCGAGACCGCGCGTGACCGGATGCTTGCGGCCCTGATCCGATAGGCGCGGATAGAAGGGTTTTTCGATCATCTGTCCTGTCGGCTCGGCTGGAAGTACGGCGGAAAGCGGTGTCAACGCGATCGAATTGCCGGCCGCGTGTTCGGGGCCGGCGGCCACCAGCAGCGCGCCGCCGTTTTCGACATATTGGGCCATGTAGTCGTAATAGATCGTCGGCAGAACATTGGGGCGGTCCTGGTAACGATCGAAAATGATCAGGTCGAACGAGGTGATTTTGTCGACGAAGAGTTCGCGTGTCGGGAAAGCGATCAGCGACAACTCATTGATCGGCGTACCATCCTGCTTGTCCGGCGGGCGCAGAATGGTGAAATGCACGAGGTCGACGGAGGCATCCGATTTCAGCAGGTTGCGCCAGGCACGCTCGCCGGCATGCGGTTCGCCGGAAACCAGCAGCACGCGCATGTTCTGGCGGATGCCCTCGACCATCTGGACGGTGCGGTTGTTGATGGGCGTGACTTCGCCCGGCACTTCGGCGACGGCGAATTCGAGCACGTTGTTGCCGGCGCGCGGCACCTTGAAGCTGAAAGGCGTATCCTGGCCGGGTGTCGCCTGCAGCGTCGCGATCTCGTCGCCGTTCATCTTGACGGTTACATCCGCCGTGCCGCCGGGGCTCTTGCCGTCGTCGATAACGCGCAGCACGAGTTGCTGCTCGTCGTTGACGATGCCGAAGCGCGGCGCGCGCACCACTTCGATGCGCCGGTCGAACTCATCCGGCTTGCCGGTGATCAGCCCGTGGATCGGCGCGTCGAAGCCGAGCGCCTGGTTGACGCCGGGAATATCATGGATCTGACCGTCCGTCAGGAAGATCGCGCCGCCGACGCGGGCGGGCGGGACATCGGCGATCGCCGAGGAAAGTGCGGAGAAGAGCCGTGTCGAGGGAGACTCGGATTCGGCGGGCTCGCGTACTTCGACGATGCGCGGCTCGATGCGCGGGAATTGCGCCAGCCGGTCCTTCAGCGCCTCCAATGCCTCGTCGGTCATCTTGATGCGCTCCGGCGTCTGCTGGCTCAGGCTGCGGTCGACGATGACGGGGACGATGGTGGAGAGCTGGTCGCGGTCCTCCTGCATTAGCACGGGATTGGCGAGTGCCGCCAGGAGAGCGAACGCCGCAAGCGCACGAATCCAGCCGCCACGCATCCGCCGGAAGATCGCGAGCGCGGCGACGGCAAGCGTGATCACCGCGAGGGCGGCGAGAACGGGCCAGGGAAGGAAGGGGGCGAAACCGATGTTCATTCTATTGCCCCAGCCGTTCCAGGATGTCGGGGATATGCACCTGGTCGGCCTTATAGTTGCCGGTCAGCATGTACATCATGATGTTGACGCCCGTGCGGTAGGCATATTCGCGCTGCGTCTCGTCCGGCGGCACGGTCGGCAACAGCGGCGAGCCATTGTCGCCGATCGCCCAGGCGCCGGCGAAATCATTGCCGGTGATCATGATCGGGGTCACGCCGTCCGCCGAGGTCACGGCATTGCCGTCGCCGCGCGTATCCTGCCGGGCCTCGATCCACAGCGGACTGTCGGCATAGCGGCCGGGGAAGCTTGAGAGCAGATAGAAGGACTTCGTCAGCACATGGCCTTTCGGCACAGGCTCCAGCGCCGGAATGTCGAGATTGGCGAGGATCTCCTGCAGCCGCTGGCCGTTCGGGCTCGGCGTAGTGTTGTCGCCCATCGTATCGATGGCATCGCGCGTGTCGAAGAGCACGGTGCCGCCGTTGCGCATATAGGCGTCGATGTGGTTGATGGCATCGTTGGACGGCATCGGCGCGGTGGCGGAAATCGGCCAGTAGATGATCGGATAGAAGGCGAGTTCGTCCTTGGCGGGATCGAGCCCCACCGGCGGACCGGGCTCCAGCGTCGTGCGGTAGGTCAGAAAATCGGAAAGGCCGGCAAGGCCGCGCTCGGAGATGCGGTCGACCTCGGACTCGCCGGTGACGACATAGGCAAGATGCGTTTTGTCGAGCCGCGAAAAGATGGTGTCGTCGCCGGGTTTGGAATCGTCGGCCGAGGCGCTGCCCGGATGCAGGAAGGCGGCAACCGAGACTACGAGCAGCAACATCGCGGCACCGGTCGCGGCCGTTTTCGTCGATTTGCGAAGGCGCGGGAAAGCGCCGTTCATGAAGAGCACGATCAGGCTGTCTGCAAGCAGGACCAGAAAGGCGATGGTGAAAAGGATCGGCTTGGCCGACCAGGCTTCACCGCCGATGAGACCTTCTTGCGCAACCGAGAGGCCGGTTGCGGAGGCATCCAGTGGTTTCAGTTGCGCGCCGTCCGGCAGAACGTTAAGCGCCGCAAAGCCTTCTTCTGAGCCGTAAAGGCCGGGCGGGTTGTCGAAATTGGCGGTGGTGGCACCCTTATTGTTCGGTTCGAGCGGACGGGCAGCACCGGTTTCGCTGATCAGCGCACCCTTGGCCGTCAGCAGCCGGTAGGGCGGCATGGCTTCGCTGGTCTTCGGCGCGCTGTTGCCAGAGTTGACGCCGCCGGACCGGGAGAGCTGCACGATACGGCGCAGCATTTCGACGAAGTCACCTGAGATCGGCAGGTCGGACCATTGCGGTTCGGCGCTGACATGGAAGAGGATGATGCGTCCGGCCTTCATTTGTTGTTCGGTTACCAGCGGCGTGCCGTCGGCAAGGCTTGCCCAGGTGCGCTCCGCAAGGTCAGGCGTCGGCTCGGCCAGCACCTGCCGCTTGATGAGCACGTTGGCGGGCTTCGGCATGCCGGCGAAGGGACCAAAGGTGGGAAAATCGGCAAGCGGCTGTGGTTCGGCCCAGGAGAGTGCGCCGCCGAAAGTGCGTTCGCCCTGGCGCAACGTCACCGGCACCAGCGGGTCGTCGGCGGGAGCGGCGGCGAGGCGCGGCCCGGCGAAGCGCACCAGCGTGCCACCATTCTGGATCCATTGCTGCAGCGGGCCATAGCTTTCCTGCGGCAGGCGACCGACATCGGCCATGATGATCACGGATGGATTGCCGGCGAGTAGTTCCGGGATCGATTTTGCCAGATCGGCACTGTTCGGCTGGACCAGGTCGGCATAGGGCTGCAGGGCGCGCTGGATATAATAAAGCGGCGACAGGATCGGCTGGAATTCGTCGGCGGCCTGCCCGGACAGCAGCGCGACGCGCCGGCGCTTGAAGCCGTCGTCGAGCAGATGCACGGTGCCGGCGCTAGCATGCCGGTCGATGCTGATGCGGGCGAAATCGTTGCGCATTTCGAAGGGGGCGGCGATCGAGCCGGTTGCGACCGTCTGGCCGCCGGCGAAGTTCAGTGAACCCGCCGCGATCGGTCGTCCCTGATTGTCGAGGGCGGATAGCCCCAGCCGGAGCGGGTTGGTGGCGTTCAGGCGCGTCGCGGTCACCGTCATGTCGTTTGCGGCGTTGGCGGCGCCGGTGATCGCCAGCACATCGCTGCCATCGCCCCGGATTAGGCGTAGTTCGCTCGGCTTCAAGGCGGCGAGCTGGTTGAGGATGTCGTCCTTATCCTTGCTTTCGACGCCGTCGGAGAGGAAGGCAATTGTGCCCGGCTCGGTGCCGTTGAGGGCGGACTTGATGGCCTGTGCGGTGCGCTGGCGATCCGGCACCAACGGTCTCGGATTGATCGCATGCAGTCTGTCGCGGGCGGCCGTGGCCGCGCCGGGGGTGGTGTCGTTGCTCTGTTCGGCGCTGAAGGCGATCGAGACGGGGATGCCCTTGGCGTCGGCATCGTCGATCAACGCGTCGGCTGTCTGCACGCGGCGCTCCCAGTCGGAGGCGGTTGCCCAGCTATTGTCGATGAGCAACACCAGCGGACCGCTGCTCGACAGCGTATTGGTGCGCGGATTGAACATCGGATTGGCGATGGCGAGGATGACGAGGGCGGCGAGCGCCATGCGCAGCAGCGTCAGCCACCAGGGGCTGCGCGCCGGCGTTTCCTCGCGCTTCAGGATCGTTGCCAGGATACGCAGCGGCGGAAAGACTTCGGCCCTTGGGTGCGGCGGCGTGAGACGCAGCAGCCACCAGATCACTGGCAGCAGGATCAGGGCGCCAAGGATGGCGGGGGAGGCGAATGCGAAGGAGAGACCGCTCATGGCTGCCCTCCCGACGCTACTTTCGCAGGCATGCCGGAGAGGTACATGTGCACGGCGACCAGCGCTTCCGATGCCAGTCGGTCGGTGCGGTGGCTCACGAAGGTCCAGCCGAGATGGCGCAGCGACTGGCCGAGACTGTCGCGGCGGGCGAGATAGGCGCGCTGATAATCCTCGCGCAGGTTTTCCGCTCGTCCGGCGACCAGCTTCGTACCGGTTTCCGGGTCGCTGAATTCGGTGCGGCCGCTATAGGGAAAGATTTCCTCGGCCGGGTCGGCGATCTCGACCACATGGCCGCGCAGTCCCCGGCGGCCAAGCGGTCCGATCCGGCTCATAACGCTGTCGGCATCATCCAGAAAATCGCCAATCAGCACGATATCGCTCCAACCGCGGATCATCGTGGTCTGCGGCAGGCCGCCCTCGAGCGGCGTGTGCATCAGTGCCGCCGCCAGCCGTTCCGCGGCGTTGCGGGTGGACACCGGTTCCATGATGCCGGGGCAGCCGACGCGTTCGCCGGACCGGGCAAGGATTTCGGCAAGCGCCAGCATCAGCACTAGCGCGCGGCTTTCCTTGGAGACATGGCCGTAGGTCGATTTGTACATCATCGACGGCGACATGTCGGCCCAAAGCCAGATCGTGTGTGCCGCTTCCCATTCATGGTCGCGGATATAGGTGTGATCGTCACGGGCCGAGCGGCGCCAGTCGATGCGCGACAGGCTCTCACCTTCGCTATAGGGGCGGAACTGCCAGAAATTCTCACCGATGCCGCGCTTGCGCCGGCCATGCCAGCCGGCAATGACGGTGTTGGCGATGCGCTTGGCTTCAACGAGGCAATCCGGCACGAGGGCGGCACGGCTGCGAGCGCGGGAGAGGGCATCATTGCCTGAGGTCGGGCTGACGATCTGTCCAATGGATGCCACGCGCTTATAGTCTCCTCGCTATTCCGAGTTACGTTCTTGACTGCTTGACGAGCCCTGCGATCACGTCTCGTACCGACATGCCTTCGGCGCGGGCGGAAAAGGTCAATGCCATGCGGTGTTGCAGCACCGGCTCAGCCAGCGCATGCACATCGTCGAGTGAAGGCGCGAGCCGGCCCTCATAGAGCGCGCGGGCGCGGGCGCAGAGCATCATCGCCTGGCCGGCACGCGGGCCGGGGCCCCAGGCGACATGCTTGTCGGTTGAGGCATTGCCCTGACCGGGGCGAGCGGAGCGCACAAGCGAGAGGATGGCATCGACGACGCCGTCGCTGACCGGCATCTGGCGGATCAGCGTCTGGATCTCGATCAGTCGCTCGGCATCGATCACCGCATGCGGCGTCGCTTCGTTGAGGCCGGTGGTTTCGAGCAGGATCCGGCGTTCGTCGGCAAGTTCCGGATAGTCGACGTCGACCTGTAGCAGGAAACGGTCGAGCTGGGCTTCCGGCAGCGGATAGGTGCCTTCCTGCTCCAGCGGGTTCTGGGTCGCCAGAACATGGAACGGCGCCGGCAGGTCGTAGCGCTGGCCGGCGATGGTGACGTGATATTCCTGCATCGATTGCAGCAGCGCCGATTGCGTGCGCGGCGAAGCGCGGTTGATCTCGTCGGCCATCAGCAATTGCGCGAAGACCGGGCCTTTGACGAAGCGGAAGGAGCGGCGGCCGCTTTCATCCTGGTCCATGACTTCGGAGCCGAGAATATCCGAAGGCATCAGGTCCGGTGTGAACTGCACGCGGTTGGCGCCAAGGCCGAGAACGGCGCCAAGCGTGGTCACGAGCTTGGTCTTGGCAAGGCCCGGGACGCCGACAAGCAAAGCGTGGCCGCCGGCGAGCACGGCGAGAAGCGTGTTTTCGACGACGCTCTCCTGGCCAAAGATGACCTTTGAAACCTCGTCCCGGATGGTGGCGATATCGCCCAGTGCCCGCTCGGCCGATGCAATCATGGCCTGGTCGTCGAGGCTCGTTTCGGTCGATTTGATCATGCCCATTTGCATCTCCAACGGCTGATAAACGGTGCGCGCGATTCGCAGAACTTACACATTTGCCTCATACTCAATACAACTTACCGCCATGAAGATAGCTGACAAGCACGTTTCGAATGACTATCTCGTGAGAAACGGCTGTATTCAGGACTAAGTGCAAACCGGGACGGAACAATGGCAAGCGACGAAATCAGGGCGACGAGCGATGCGGCAAGTCTGGCTGCGCTGATTTCGCGCGCGGCCGGCGATAGTGGTGGACGCAAAAAGGGCCTGCCGCCCGTCGATCGCTGGAATCCGCCGTTTTGCGGCGATATCGACATGGAAATCCGCGCTGACGGCACCTGGTTCTACATGGGCACGCCGATCGGCCGCGCGCCGCTGGTGCGGCTGTTTTCCACCGTTCTGCGCAAGGATGCAGATGAGAAGACCTATCTCGTCACGCCTGTGGAAAAGGTCGGCATCCGCGTCGTCGACGCGCCCTTCGTTGCCGTTGAGATGAGTGTGACCGAACGGGACGGCAAAAGGCTGTTGACCTTCCGCACCAATGTCGGCGATGTCGTCGAGGCGGGCAGGGAGCATCCGATACGCTTCGTCATCCGCGGCGACAATGATGAATTGAAACCCTACCTGCATGTTCGCGGCAGGCTTGAAGCACTGGTGACACGCGCGGTGATGTATGATCTCGTCGAACTGGGCGAGACGGTGGAGATTGCCGGGCGCGACATGTTCTGTGTGCGCTCTGGCGGCACGATCTTCCCGGTCATGCCGGTCGCCGAATTGGATGCCCTGACGCGATGAGCGAATTTCCCCTTTATTCCGCCGGTGAATTCCGGCGTCGCGCGCTCAACCAGAGTGGCGGCCCGGTCGAGCTTGCCTGGCGCGACCATGGCGACCATGTGCTCAACCCCGAAACGATCCTGCAGGTCGAGGGTCTAAACCTGCGCGACGCGGCGGTGCTGGTGCCGGTGGTGGATGACGGAGAGGACGCCAAGGTCATCTTCACGCTGCGCACATCGACCTTGCGGAAGCATTCCGGCCAGATCGCCTTTCCCGGCGGCGCCATCGATCCGGAGGATGCTTCGCCGGAAATCGCGGCGATGCGCGAGGCGGCGGAGGAGATTGGCCTTGCGGATATTTTCATCGAGCCGGTGGCCCGCTTGCCCCATTATCTGGCGGCGACCGGTTTCCGCATCACGCCGATCCTCGCGGTGGTCAAGCCCGGCTTCGAGCTGAGGCTCAATCCGACCGAGGTGGAGGATGCATTCGAGGTGCCGCTTTCCTTCCTGATGGACCCGGACCATCACGTCACCGACAGCATGGTGTGGCAAGGGATCCAGCGTCAGTTCTATCGCATGCCCTATGGATCGCGCATGATCTGGGGCATTACCGCCGGCATTGTCCGCACGCTTTATGAAAGGCTCTATTCATGACTTCCGTTGCCGGTGAGACCTGGTTCAAGGACGAGGCCTTGCAGCGCGTGCTGTCCCTGTTGAACGCCGATGGCGGCGAGGGGCGTGTCGTCGGCGGTGCGGTGCGCAACAGCCTGATGGCGCTGCCTGTCGCCGATATCGATATCGCCACGACCTTGTTGCCGGAGATGGTCATCGAAAGGGCGGTTGCCGCCGGCATCAAGGCCGTGCCGACTGGTATCGCGCATGGAACGGTGACGCTTGTCATCGATGGAAAACCGTTTGAGATTACCACCTTGCGCCGCGATGTTGAGACGGACGGCCGCCGTGCCCAGGTGGCCTTCAGCAATGACTGGCAGGCGGATGCCGAGCGGCGCGATCTGACGATCAACGCGCTCTATGCCTCTGATAGCGGTGAGGTCGTGGATATGGTCGGAGGGCTCGCCGATCTCGAGCGTCGCAATATCCGCTTCATCGGCGATGCGGCGACGCGGATTGCTGAAGACCATCTGCGTATCCTGCGTTTCTTCCGTTTCTTCGCCTATTACGGCAGCGGCCGGCCGGATGCCGATGGGTTGCGTGCCTGCGCGGCGGCGCGTTCCAAGATCGCATCGCTGTCGGCGGAGCGTGTCTGGTCGGAGATGAAGAAGCTGCTTGCGGCGAAGGATCCGGGTCGGGCCTTGCTCTGGATGCGGCAGGTCGGGATCCTGACCGAGGTGCTGCCGGAGACCGAGAAATGGGGCATCGACGCCATTCCGGCACTGATCGCCATGGAACAGGCACTTGGCTGGACGTCCGATCCGCTGCTGCGGCTTGCAGCCATCGTGCCGCCGGATGCCGCAAGGCTGGCAAAGCTTGCCGAACGCCTGCGCCTGTCGAAGGTGGAGGCCGCCTATTTGCAAGGCTGGGCGAATGCGCCCGGCATCAAGGACGATATCTCCGAAGCGGCCTTCGATCGCTTGCTTTACCGCTATGATACGCCCGGTGTTGCCGCCCGGCTGAAGCTGGCGCTTGCCGTTGCGCGGGGCAAGGCGGAAGGTGATTTTGAAGAGATGGCGCGCACCGCCCGGCTGGGAAAGCTGCTGGAGCGAACGACACGCTGGAAGAAGCCGGTCTTTCCGGTCAGCGGCGCAGATGCGCTGGCTGCGGGCGTCAGCGCAGGCCCTCGGGTCGGTGAAATTCTCGGTAAGCTCGAACAGCAATGGCTCGATGGCAATTTCGTTATGGACCGGGCGGCGCTGCTCGCCCGGCTCAAGGAGTTGATCGAGTCCTGATGTCCATGGGCTTGGATCAGGCGGCGTTCGCTTCGTCGCGAATGCGGGCCTTGATATTGTCGACCATACCTTCCCGGATGGTCGTCTCGCCATGGGCGTTACGCATGTGCTCGACGGCGCGACGAACCACTTCGGCATCGTCATTGGCGCGGGTGTGCCAGTCGCAGCCGGGCACGAGCGTACCACATTCGAACAGTCGCATATCTGCCTCCTGAGATTTCGATGCGATGTCATTTCTTCATGCCGCACGGGCATGAAGGTCAAACGCGATAGATGGAGAAAGGTTTCGTGCGCCCGGCAAGGCTTTTACCCTGCCGGACGGTGCTTTCCGGACATCAGTCCGGCATGGCCCATGCTTTGAAGCAATCCGAAGATTGATATTTGGGAGCCGGCGTTGGTCGTGTGGGACGATCCGCCTCAATGCTGGCGATCTCGCCTGGTGACTTGCCGGCCAACTGCATCCTGACCTGCTCGATAAAGCAGGACAGAGGCAGATCCGATCCGCTTCTGAGCCGCATATCCTCCGCCAGCCGGACTATGAATTCCGGCGTGTCGACGCTGCGCGAAAGCTTCTGTTCATTCGCAGTCTCTGCAACTTGATTCTGTACTGCCATTACAATCTCCTCCGATTGAAACGCGCATTACCTAACCTAGGTACTCCTCCGAACGATTTCAGGGTACTCCTGATGTTTTAATGTCGGCGCTTACGGCCAACGCACCACGGGCGGCAAGGACGATAGGATCGACTCAACATTGCCGCCGGTCTTCAGCCCGAAGATTGTACCCCGGTCGTAAAGCAAATTGAACTCCACATAGCGCCCGCGACGGATCAATTGTTCGTCACGATCCTCTTCTGTCCATGCTTCGTTGAAGTTCGAGCGCACGATCCGGGGATAGACCATGGAGAATGCGCGGCCGACATCGCGGGCGAAGGCGAAATCGGCATCCCAGCCGCCGGCCTCTTCTGTGGAATGCAGCCAATCGAAGAAAATGCCGCCGATGCCGCGCGATTCATTGCGGTGCTTCAGATAGAAATACTCGTCGCACCATGCCTTGTAGCGCTGGTAGTCCGCCACCTTATGGCGGTCACAGACGATCTGCATCGCGCGGTGAAAGAGGACGCTATCGCCGTCTTCCTGCGTGCGGCGCCGGTTGAGCATCGGCGTCAGATCGCAGCCGCCCCCGAACCATTGGCTTGTCGTTACCACCATGCGGGTGTTCATATGCACGGTCGGTACATCCGGATTGACCGGATGGGCAATCAGCGAAAGGCCGGAGGCCCAGAAGCGTGGATCTTCTTCGGCGCCTGGGATCTGGCTGCGGAAGTCGGGCGAGAATTCGCCGTAGACTGTGGAGGTGTGGATGCCGACCTTCTCGAAGACGCGGCCTTCCATCATCGACATGCGTCCGCCGCCGCCTTCGCCGTTCTCCCGTTGCCAGTCCTTGGCGACGAAACGGCCCGGTGTCTGATCGGAAAGGGGACCGGCAAGCTCGTCTTCCAGCTGCTCGAACTCGGCGCAGAGCGCATCGCGCAAGCTCTGAAACCAGCCCTGCGCCGCTTCCTTCTTTTCTTCGATATCCTCGGGCAGTTCCTTGGGGAGGTTCGGTCGTTCCATATGTGCTCTCCGGATACGGGCGGCCAGAGGCCCGCGATTCGATTTGTCGCCTTGAATATCAGCAACATCGTGGCGGAACCAGCGCGCTGACCTCACGGGAGAATCGACTCGCAAATTGCCGATTGCGGTATTATGTTCCCTGTTAAAGGCGAGGTTTCATGATGAAGATACCCGGACCGCCGCCCCTTGATGGGTTGAAACAGAGAATATTCCGGCACCGGCAGGAAAACCCCGCTGGCAGAAAGAATGATTTCGTTCGCGAGACCTTTTGTCTCAGCCGCCCGGAAGCCCGCGCCAAGGCGCGCGAATGGTTCGATACTTTCCCGAAGGCCGCTTACTGGACCGAAGTCGAAAGCTGGCGGCAGGTCGACGGCGACCGCATCGAGTTCACCATGCGGCGTCTGCCATCGGCGGATTGATGGGAACGTTGCCGGCGGCCTAGACGGCTATTGCGTGTTCCGCAGCCGGCTCTCGATCAATAGCCCACTTTCATCCAGGATCGGATGCGCCACGGAGACGATGTGAGCGTTGATGCGCTTCAGGTCGCGCAGCATGTCGAGATGCAGCGAGCTGGTCTGTAGGCTATCGACGCGGCCGTCGCGCAGGCGTTCGAGATGGCGCTCGGAGGATTGTTTTTCCAGCCGGCGGACATCGACCTTCACTTCCATGAGCTGACGGGCGAGGTTGAAGTCGCGGGTGACGAAGATGGTCTGGGCGATGCGCAGATTGTCGATCGTCATGCTGAAGAGCTTTTGCAGCTCTTGATAGCCGTCGTCGGAGAAGGTCAGGCCTTTGCCGATCTTCTTCGCCACCTGCTCGGCCAGGCCCTTTTCGATGATGTCGCCGATATGCTCGAGGTTGATGGCGTAATCGATGATGACGATCGAGCGGCGGCCGTTTTCGTCGTCCAGCCCTTCGCGACCGAGCTTGGAGAGATAGATCTTCACTTCCTGCTGGATGCGGTCGACGCGCTTTTCCAGGATCGCGATTTCCTTCAGCGGCGACAGGTCGTTGTGGTTGAAGGCATTTTCCGTGCGGATCAGCATGCGCTCGATGAGATCGCCGACGCCTAAGACTTCGCGGGTCGCGCTGGCAAGCGCCACGACCGGCGTGCTGAGCGCGTTATGATCGAGGAACTTCGGCCCGTCATCGGCCTGTGGATCGTCGCGTACCAGCCGCAGCATCATCTTCGACAGGATGGACGAAAAAGGCCACGCGCAGATGGCAAGAGCGATGTTGAAGAGGAGATGCACATCGACCGGCAGCTTGGCCGGCGAAAAATGCAGGCCTTGCATCCACGCACCGATATAGCTCGCAAAGGGCAGGACGATGAGACAGCCGATGGTGCGTACGATCAGGTTGCCAAGCGTCACGCGCCGGGCGGTGGCGGGGCCGGAGAGGGTCGCCATGACCGGAGGGATCGCGCCGCCGAGATTGGCGCCGAGGACGAGCACCACCGTCAGGGCCGGAGACAGGATGCCGGCCGAGGCAAGTGACAGGATCAGCACGACCACCGCGAGGCTGGACGAGGAGACGAAGGCAAGCACCGCGGAAAAGATCAGCGCCACCGGCAGTGCGCCGTCGAGCAGGCCAATGAAGGCGGCAAGCGCCGGAGACTGCCGCATTGGTTCCGTGGCGAGGCTCAGGAGCTGCAACGACAGCAGCATCAGGCCGATGCCGATCAGGGCTGTGCCTGCGCCCTGCTGGGTGGTGGCAGAGCGGCGGTAGAGCACGATGCCGATGAGAATGATCAATGGCGACAGCCATTCGATGCCGGTCGCGACGATCCAGGCCGTGACAGCGGTGCCAACATTGGCGCCGAGCAGAACGATCTGGGCCATGCTGGGCAGGACGAGATCGCGCTCGACGAAGGAGGCGATCATCAGCGCGGTCGCGGTCGAGCTTTGCAGCGCCACGGTTGCGACGAAGCCGGAGACGAAGGAGCGAAGGCCGCCGCGCGTGCCGCTGGCAAGGCCGGTTCTGAGCCTCGCGCCGAAGGCACGCGATACACCATCCTTTACCTGCGCGAGGCCGAACAGCAGCAAAGCCACGGCTCCGAACAGATTGATCATCACGACGGTGGATTCCATGTCGTCTTTTTATATCTTTCTCATGCCGTGATGCTATTGCCGATAAAATGGAAACTTGACGTATATCACTGAAAAGGCATGTATTTCAGTGATTTTTCCTCTGTATGGAATCGCGACGATTTTACTCGCCGGCTAAGGATTATACGCTCGCAACGCCCATGCTCCAACACTATGCGCGACATATCGGAGTAATATTTGCGCAGTGCCCGATTTTAGTGCGGCTTCGGCGGCGGCGCCTCGTCGGAAGGGCTGGTTTCTTTCGGAGGAGTCTTGGGCAAGGTATTGTTCAAGAATGCTTTTTTCACCTTCTCGATCGGCACGGGCCGCCGTGTCGGTCGCGTTGAAGGTGAGGCGTCGGCGGATTCGGCCATCGAGGCTTCAGCTTTGGTTTCGACATGCGGCGACGGCGCGGCGGCCAGAATTTCCTTAAGTACGGATGTCACCGGCAGATGGCTGTGCAAATCCGTATTGGTGTGATGCCCGGCATGCGGAATGCGACGATCGGCTGTAATGAACGGCCGCGAATTCATTTCGCCGAACCAGTCCCACTCGCCGATGACGTCGATGACGTCGGAAAAGATCGGCGGCATGGCGATGCGGGTGCCGATGGTGACGATCTTCGTGCCCTCCGCCAGTTTCGCGGCTCGAGTCTCGTCCTGTTTGCCGAGGTCATGGAGTGCGGCGGAGAGCACCAGATTGCCCTTGGAGTGGCCGACGAGCAGGCGGAAGGAGAAACGGGAATCGGCGAGAAGCGCACGCACCGTGCGGGTGTCCAGACTGGTGCGCGAGGTCGTCTCGTCGCTGCTTGCGTCGGCGGCGCCGAATTTCGGCCGTCCGGCAAAGTCGTCCAGCATTTCAAGGACAGGGCGCAGGCCCTTGAGATGTCCGAAGAAGAAATGTCCGCCAACAGTCTCGGTGATGACGTCGGCGAGGCCGTAGCCGGAAACGACGACCGCGGCCGGTGCGCCGATCGCATCGGCGACATTGCGGGCAAAGGCGGCCGCGCCAAGAGCGGAGCCGCCGATGCCGGCAACCGCCAGCGCTTGCACATCATGGCCTCCGCGCAGCGCAAACTCTTCGAGCGTCTCGCAGAGAATGATCGCGCCGCCGCCGCTTGGCGGGACGATCATGATTGTGCCTTCGGCGGCCAGGGAGTCGCTGATGTAGAAAGCTTCGTCCGGAGTGATGACTTTGATGTCGTAGAACAGCGCGTCGAGCGTTGTGTTGCGCTGGCGAAGCGCTTCCAGGGCGAGATTGCGCATCGGTGAGCGTTGCAGCCGTTCGGGCAGGCTAAGGGTGCGCGCAAACTGAGTAAGAGTGAGGGTGAATGCCGTCTGGAACATGGGTCACCTCGCCAAGGCTGCCGTAAGTTAGAGCATTCCGATAGAAAGCTTCTCACACTTTATTCGGCATGCCAACGGCAATTCACGCCCATGTCGTCTGCCGCAAAGCCTCGCCCGATATCATCGCCACGGACATGGCCAGATTGATCGAACGCTGGCCCTCGATCATGGGGATCAGGATATGGCCATTGGCCGTTTCATGCACATGATCGGGCACGCCGGCGCTCTCGCGGCCGAAGAGCAGAATATCGTTTTCCAGGAAGGCGACATCCGTGTAGCGCTCGGCCGCTTTGGTGGATGCGAGCACCAGACGCCGCCCCGTTGTCGCTCGCCACTCCTCGAAGCGCTCCCAGTTGACATGTCGCGTCAGGGCGACGGTGGAGAGATAATCCATGCCGGCGCGCTTGAGGTTGCGGTCCGATATGTCGAAGCCGGCCGGTTCGATGATGTCGACGCCAAGGCCGAGGCAGGCGGCGAGCCGAAGGATCGTGCCGGTGTTGCCGGGAATGTCGGGCTGATATAGGGCGATGCGCAGCGAAGTCATGGTTTGCAACTAGCGAAAACACGCGGATTTGTCTTCGGGTATTCGTCGAATGCCTCTGTTTTTGTGATGACGTCCATCAGCAAAATTGAAGGTTTCGGCGTGTTTTTAGGCATATTCCGCTTTTCAAAGCCATAAATGCACGCTAGAAGGGAGCCGCTCTGCAACTTGCGACATGGGAGGCTCAGATGAATATCTCGTTTGTGATGATGCGCCTCCAGGCCATTCGACCATGGCTGTGATTCAGGCGCTCTAAAGCGCATTTTCGCGAGTTCCCCTTTTTTCTAGATTCATTACGCGGCCTGCATGGCCTCGTTCTTTCATCGCCCGGCCACCATATCAGTCTGTGATCTCTTTGGACGCAGCATTCATGGCCGAAGAGTCGAGTCTTTGGAGCATTTCATGTTTGGCTGGTTCGAACGGCGACTAAATCCCTTCCCGAGCGAGGTGCCGGACGTTCCTCCGCGGGGCCTGTTTGCCTTCTGCTGGCACTATACCAAGCCCGCAGCACCCTGGCTGCTGGCCATGGCTTTTCTTGCCATGCTGATCGCCGCCGGCGAAGTCGCGCTGTTCCAGTTTCTCGGCAATATCGTCGATTGGCTGTCGCATGCCGACAGGGCGACGTTCCTGCAGATGGAATGGCAGAAGCTCTTCTGGATGGGCGCCATGGTGGTGGTCGGCCTGCCGCTGGCGGCGGTCATTCATTCCGTCATCATGCATCAGGTCCTGCTCGGCAATTATCCGATGATTGCCCGCTGGCAGATGCATCGCTTCCTGCTGCGCCACAGCATGACCTTCTTCGCCAACGAGTTTGCGGGCCGCGTCGCCACCAAGGTGATGCAGACCTCGCTTGCCGTGCGTGAAGCGGTCATCAAGATCCTCGATGTGTTCGTCTATGTCGTCACCTATTTCCTGTCGATGATCCTGGTCATCGCGGTGGCGGACTGGCGGCTGATGTTGCCGATCCTTGCATGGCTGGCGGCCTATATCGCCATCGTCGGTTATTTCGTGCCGCGGCTACGCAAGATCGCGGCCGCCCAGGCCGATGCGCGCTCGACGATGACGGGGCGGGTGGTCGACAGCTACACGAACATCGCAACCGTGAAGCTGTTTTCGCATGCGGGTCGTGAGGAGAGCTATGCCAAGGCCGGCATGGACGGTTTTCTGCAGACCGTCCATGGACAGATGCGCAAGGTGACGCTGTTCTACATCGCGGTTTACGTCAACAACTGCCTGGCGCTCTTCGTCGTCTCGGCACTGTCGATCTGGTTCTGGCTCAACGGCTCGATCTCGATCGGTGCCATCGCAATCGCCATCGGCCTTGCCATGCGCGTCAACGGCATGTCGCAATGGATCATGTGGGAAGTCTCGGCGCTGTTCGAGAATATCGGCACGATCTATGACGGCATCGAAATGCTGACCAAGCCGCACGATATCGTCGATGTGCCGGCGGCTCCGGCGATCACGGCCAAGCAGGGCGCGATCCATTTCGATCACGTCCGCTTTCACTATGGCAAGGCCAAGGGGGTCATCGACAACCTGACCTTCGATATCCATGCCGGCGAGAAGGTCGGTCTTGTCGGCCGCTCCGGCGCCGGCAAGACGACGCTGATGAACCTGCTGCTGCGATTTTATGATCTCGAAAGCGGACGCATCACCATCGACGGCCAGGATATCTCCAAGGTGACCCAGGACAGCCTGCGCTCGCTGATCGGCGTGGTGACGCAGGATACGTCGCTGCTGCACCGCTCGATCCGCGACAACATCGCTTATGGTCATCCGGAGGCGACCGACGCCGATATCATCCAGGCGACCAAGCGCGCCAATGCCTGGGAATTCGTCGAGGGTCTGGTCGACATGCAAGGCCGCCAGGGGCTCGACGCACAGGTCGGCGAGCGCGGCGTGAAGCTCTCCGGCGGCCAACGGCAGCGCATCGCGATCGCCCGCGTCTTCCTGAAGGACGCGCCGATCCTGGTGCTCGACGAGGCAACCTCGGCGCTCGATTCCGAAGTGGAAGCGGCGATCCAGGAAAACCTCTTCGCGCTGATGCAGGGCAAGACGGTGATCGCGATCGCGCACCGCCTGTCGACACTGACCGAGATGGACCGCCTGATCGTGCTCGACAAGGGCCACATTATCGAGACGGGCACGCATCACGATCTGGTCCAGAGCGGCGGCATCTATGCTGATCTCTGGAACCGCCAGTCCGGTGGGTTCCTGGCGGACCATGAAGAGGCCGAGGCGGCGGCGCAATAGGAATCAAGGGAAGGGCGGGCTTAGGGCTCGCCCTTTTTGTCTGGGGTAAGCATACCTCCATGTATTTTGCGGCCACTTTTTCTTATCTATTGAGAACAGTTAAGAGCGCGTGCTAATGTAAATCTCAAATGGAGATAGGATAAGCGTTCGATGGCTACCGTTACGATATCACTACCGGACAACCTGAAAGCCTTCATGGAAGGGCAGATTGCCAATAAAGGTTTCGGGAATGTCAGTGAATATGTCCGCAGTTTGCTTCGCGAGGCACAGGCCAAGGAAAATGATGCACGTCTGCAGTCATTGTTGCTCGAGGGGCTGGCCTCCGGGGAGGGGGACGAAGTAACCGAGGAGTTCTGGACGGAGCTTAAAGCGGAAGCTGCTGAACTACTCGCCAAAGCGAAGTCCGGAAAAGCCTCTCGGTGAAATTGATCGTTAAGCCGGCCGCCCGTTCGGATATCCTTGAGCAATTGCGATATTACACGGATGCCGGTGGTGACGATGTCGGCGATCGCTTTTTCGCGGGGATCCGACAATCCTTGTCCGCCATCACACAGACCCCGTTGGCTGGATCGCCTCGTCATTTCGATAACCCGGCCCTCGATGGCCTGAGGTCGCGGGTTGTATCGGGTTTCGAGACAATTCGCGTTTATTACCTTATCCGAGATGAAGCGGTTATTGTTGTCCGCATCTTGCATGGACGGCGTGACCTGCAAGCCATTTTGAGTGAAGATGGCAGGATGGCGTGAAGTGCTAAGCGCTTTTCGGCGCCAAACATGACAAAAATATAATGTTTTCCACCCCTGACATTCCTTTGCGCCTTCGGGGAAACCTCCTATATCGCAAGGGATGTTGATCCGCTCCGTCTACCGGCTGTTCGAGACCTGGATTGATCCCTACTACCGTGCCGGCGATCTTCGGCCGCCGCGGTCGCTTTGGGCGTTCATCTGGTATTATGTCGGGCAGGCGAAAGGGCCGTTTCTGGCGATGGCGGCACTGGGCGGTGCCGTGGCGATGCTCGAGGCGGCGTTGTTCTGGTTCGTCGGGCATCTCGTCGATATCCTGGACAAGGTAAAGCCGGGCGAGGGCTGGACGGGACTGCTTGCCGGCCATGGCGGCACCTTGCTCGGCATGGTCTTCGTCGTGCTGGTCGTGCGGTTTCTCGTGGTGAGCCTCGGCGCGCTGGTCGAGGAGCAGGTGGTCGTTCCCGGCTTCCTCAATCTGGTGCGCTGGCAGGCCTACGCACATGTTGCGCGTCAATCGATCAGCTTCTTCCAGAACGATTTTTCCGGCCGCATCGTCACCAAGGTCTGGTCGGCGGGGCAATCGACGGGCGATCTCGTCGTGTCGTTGCTGCAGGTGGTCTGGTTCATCATCATCTATGCCGCCTCGACCATAGCGCTGGTCGGCGGGCTGGACTGGCGCCTGGCGCTGGTGATCACGATCTGGATCGGCGTCTTCTCGCTGCTCGCCCGCTATTTCGTGCCGCGTATCCGCCGTCATGCCCGCAATTCCGCCGAAGCGGCGTCAGTGCTGAACGGCCGCATGGTCGATGCCTATGCCAATATCCAGACGCTGAAGCTCTTCGGCCGTGAAGAGCAGAACGACGATTATATCCGCAATGGCTTTGATCGCTTCCAGGCGGCCGTCATGCCGTTTACGCGGCTTCTGACCGGCGTGCGCTCGTCGCTGGCGCTTCTGTCTGGCGTGATGATCACGACGATCGCGGCCCTTGCCATCCATCTCTGGCTTGCCGGCGAAATCTCGACCGGCGGCGTCGCCTTCACGCTCAGCATGGTGCTGCGGCTCAACATGCTCTTCGGCCGGATGATGTCGCAGTTCAATGCGATCATGCGCAATCTCGGTACGATCCAGAATTCCGCGGAAATGATCTCGGAGCCGATCGGCCTGGTCGATCGGCCAGGCGCCAGAGATCTGCAGATTGTCCGCCCGGACATCCGCTTCGAGCACATAACCTTCCACTACGGTCGCGGCAGCGGCATCATCGAGGATTTCTCGCTGACCGTTCGCGCCGGCGAGAAGGTCGGCATTGTCGGCCGCTCCGGCGCCGGCAAGACGACGCTCGTCAATCTGCTGCTGCGCTTCTACGATCTCGAAGGCGGCCGTATCCTGATCGACGGGCAGGATATCGCCATCGTCCGGCAGGAGTCTCTGCGTGCCGAAATTGGCATGGTCACCCAGGATACCGCACTTCTCAACCGTTCCATCCGCGACAATATCCTCTTCGGCCGTCCGCAGGCGAGCGAGGAGCAAATGGCGCAGGCGACGCGGCGGGCGGAGGCGGACAGGTTCATCGCGACGCTGGAGGACCAGAAGGGGCGAAAGGGCTATGCCGCCCATGTCGGCGAGCGCGGCGTCAAACTCTCCGGCGGCCAGCGCCAGCGCATCGCCATTGCCCGCGTCATGCTGAAGGACGCACCGATCCTGGTGCTGGACGAGGCGACTTCGGCGCTGGATTCCGAAGCCGAGGCGGCGTTGCAGTCCAATCTCGAAACGCTAATGGAAGGCAAGACTGTGCTGGCCATTGCGCATCGCCTGTCGACCATCGCCAAGCTCGACCGGCTGATCGTCATCGACAAGGGCAAGATCATCGAGGACGGCACGCATGACGAGCTGATTGCCCGCGGCGGCCTCTATTCCGAGCTCTGGGCACGCCAATCCGGAGGCTTTATGGCAGAAGATGCCGAGTAACGCCGTCATCGCAAGTGTCAGGCGATTGTCCGAGAAGTTTTTGCAAAATCAAAGCGCTACTTTGAAACGCTGAACTCGGTCATCAGGCCAAAATGGTTCGAGCCTATGGCATCCGGTATCTGTTTGACGGATATCAGCTGCAACGGCGCTCGGGCAAAGACATGGTCGATGGCGATGCCGTAGGCGCCGGCCATGACCGGCCAGGTGGCGGGCTCCGGAAAAGCGTGGCTGAGCCCGGTGTTCCCGAGGAAATCCCGCATATCGGGGGCAATGACGGACGCATTGAAATCACCGGCAAGGATCAGCGGACCTTGAATATTCTTGAGGGTCGGGCCGAGGATGCTCAACTCGTCGGCATGAAATTCGTCGAAATAGGGCTTGCTCAGATGGGCCGAAACAAAGTTCACCGGCTGACCATCCATGTCGATGGTTGCAAGGATGAAACGATTGCGCCAGAGGCTGCCAAGGCTGCGCATGTCCTGTGCCTGAAACGGACGCTTCGACAGCAAAAGTGAATCGCAGTCGGTGGCCATGTCGCTGCAGCCGATGCGATAGGGGTAGGTATCGCTGATGCGCTGCAGCTCCACCTTGATCGGCTCAGCCTCGAAAATCTCTACGACGTCGGCATTGGAGCCCAGGATGAAGTCGGCGATGCGGGTGCCGTTTTCAAAGTTGCTGTTTTCAATGTTGAAGGAGAGCAGCGTGAAGCTTTTGCCTGCATCGGTCGTCGCCGGGGAGGCGGCATATTCCCGCAGCATCAGGACGGAATGGACCGCGAGCCCGACACCGAAGACGACCAGGAGAACCGCATACCAGTGCCGCCGGAAAAGAAGCGCGAGCAGGGCAAGCGCGATGCCGAAAAGGCTGAAATGCGTCTGCAGGCTTTCGAAGAAGGCGAGCAGCCAGATGTCGATGGCATAGCGCGCCGCCAGCGTGACCAGCAATAAGGTCGCGAGCACGCATAAAACGCAGTAAATCGTCTGCCTCATAAACATATCCTTGGCATTACTAAAACGCATCTCAAAAGCGGGCGGCAGAGGGTGGAATGGTGCGTGACGCAGTCATGAAATCCATAGCGCTTAAAGGCGAGGAAAGACTATCGTCTTAGAGATCAATAACCGACATGCCATTGAATTTGTTGCGATGCAGCATTGAAATCATTGTTTATTTTGCTCTGCAATGAGAAAATTTATTATGCGAATCTTACGGTTTTTCATGCTCTTACGCCGATTTGACTGGCGGTGTTGATTTTAAGCTCGCTGCTCGCGGCCAAATAGCGCGCTTTTCCCGCGACATTGTGCCTCCACCCCTTGCCAAGACTGGACATAATTTGCGATCAAGCTTAGAACGCGGCGGGATACGGAGGAATCTATGGCGGAATTATGGTCGCGTTGATTCGCCGTTAGTGAGGGGGTACCGCAGCGCCTAGCTGCGGTTTTGCGGAAGAGGATGGTCCGGCTTTGAGCGAGCATACTACGAGTGAAACCACAGGCGAGCCAACTCGCCGAGATTTCCTTTATCTGACGACGGGCATGGCTGGCGCGGTCGGAGCCGTTGCTGTCGCATGGCCGTTTATCGACCAGATGCGTCCGGATGCTTCGACGCTTGCCCTTGCCTCCATCGAAGTTGACGTGTCCAGCCTAGAGCCGGGCATGTCTCTGACAGTGAAATGGCGCGGTAAGCCGGTTTTCATCCGCAATCGTACGCAAAAGGAAATCGACGATGGCAAGGGCGCGCAGATTTCCGATCTGAAGGACCCGGTCGCCCGCAATGCCAACCTGCCCGCAGATGCGCAGGCGACCGATGTCGCGCGTTCGGCCGGTGACGGCAAGGAAAACTGGCTCGTCATGATCGGCGTCTGTACCCATCTCGGTTGCATACCGCTCGGTCAGGCAGGGGAATATGGCGGGTGGTTCTGTCCCTGTCATGGTTCGGTCTATGATACCGCCGGTCGCATCCGCCATGGGCCGGCGCCGCAGAACCTCGCCATTCCGCTATATGCGTTCACCGCAGAAAAAAAGATCAAGGTCGGTTGAGGGGGAACTGAATCATGAGTGGTCATTCGTCTTACGAGCCATCGACAGGGCTCGAAAAATGGGTCGACGCGCGGTTGCCGCTACCGCGTATGGTCTATGACAGTTTCATCGCCTATCCGGTCCCGCGCAATCTGAACTATGCCTATACGTTCGGCGCCATGCTGGCCGTGATGCTCGTTCTGCAAATCCTGACCGGTGTCGTTCTTGCCATGCATTATGCGGCGGACACGACTGTCGCCTTCAACTCCGTTGAAAAGATCGTGCGTGACGTCAACCATGGTTGGCTGCTGCGCTACATGCACGCCAATGGCGCGTCCTTCTTCTTCGTCGCGGTCTATCTCCACATCGCCCGTGGCCTCTATTACGGCTCCTATAAGGCGCCGCGCGAGATCCTCTGGATCCTCGGCGTGATCATCTATCTCCTGATGATGGCGACGGCCTTCATGGGCTATGTTCTGCCCTGGGGCCAGATGTCCTTCTGGGGCGCGACAGTCATCACCGGCTTCTTCTCGGCCTTTCCCTGGGTCGGCGACTGGATCCAGACCTTCCTGCTCGGCGGCTTCGCCGTCGACGATCCGACGCTCAATCGCTTCTTCTCGCTGCACTATCTGCTGCCGTTCATGATCGCGGGTGTTGTTATCCTGCACATCTGGGCGCTGCATGTGACCGGCCAGACGAACCCGACCGGCGTTGAAGTCAAGTTGAAGACCGATACAGTGCCCTTCACGCCCTATGCGACGTTGAAGGATGCGCTCGGCGTTTCCATCTTCCTGCTGGTCTTCGCCTATTTCGTCTTCTATCTGCCGAACTTCCTCGGCCATGCCGACAACTACATTCCGGCCAATCCGCTGAAGACGCCGGCTCACATCGTTCCGGAATGGTATTTCTTGCCGTTCTACGCGATGCTGCGCTCGATCACCTTCAACATCGGCCCGATCGACTCCAAGCTTGGCGGTGTTCTGACGATGTTTGGCGCGATCATCGTGCTGTTCTTCCTGCCTTGGCTCGACACGTCGAAGATCCGGTCGGCGGTCTATCGTCCCTGGTACAAGCTGTTCTTCTGGCTGTTCGTGGCTGATGCCGTTCTGCTCGGCTGGCTCGGTTCGCAGCCGGCGGAAGGCAATTTCGTCGTGATCTCGCAGTTCGCGACGCTGTTCTACTTCCTGTTCTTCCTCGTTGCCATGCCGGTTCTCGGACTGGTGGAAACACCGAGGCGCATTCCAAATTCGATTACGGAGGCGGTCCTTGAGAAGCAGAGCGGCAAGACAGCCGTTCCGGCTCAAGCGTAACCGGGGAAGAGAACAATGAAAAAGCTTGTTGCCGGCCTTCTGTCGCTCGCACTCATCGGTGGCTTCGCCACGGTCGCCGCCGTTGCCGCGGAGACCAAGCCCGCCGCCGAAGAAGCGACATCGCACTACCCGCTCAAGGAGCCGAGGACCCAGCACTGGACCTTCTCTGGCCCCTTCGGCTATTACGACAAGGCGCAGCTCCAGCGTGGCCTCAAGGTCTACACGGAAGTCTGTTCCGCCTGCCATTCGATGAAGCTGGTGGCCTTCCGCACGCTGGGCGAGCTCGGCTATTCGGAAGCGCAGGTCAAGACCTTCGCGGCGAACTACGAAGTGCAGGACGGCCCGAACCCTCAGGGCGAGATGTTCACGCGCAAGGCGCTTCCGTCCGACCATTTCCCGTCGCCGTTCCCGAATGACGAAGCGGCGGCGACCTCGAATAACGGAGCCGTGCCGCCGGATATGTCGCTGCTTGCCAAGGCGCGCGAAATCGAGCGCGGTTTCCCGCAGTTCATCTTTGACATCTTCACGCAGTATCAGGAAGGCGGCCCGGATTACATTTACTCGCTGCTGACCGGCTACGAAGAACCGCCGGCTGGTTTCCAGGTGGCGCAGAACTCGCACTATAATCCGTATTTCGATGCGGCTGCGACCTTTGCCATGCCGAAGCCGCTCTCCGACGGCCAGGTGACCTATGACGACGGTTCGCCGCAGACGGTCGATCAGTATTCGCACGATGTCTCCGCCTTCCTGATGTGGGCCGCGGAGCCGCATCTGGAGGAGCGCAAGCACCTCGGCTTCATGGTCATCATCTTCCTGCTGATCTTCTCGACGCTGATCTATCTCACCAAGCGGTCGGTCTACGCCAAGGCCGGCGCTCACTGAGCGTATCAGTCATGCAATTAACAAGAGGCGGCCCGTCGAGGTCGCCTTTTTTGTTGGTATCGCGCACGCGTCTTGGTAGGGTGCGGCCGGCCCTATCTTAGCCTGAGAGTACATATTTCCATGAAGACTATCGCTTCGGAGCTTGCTGCCAGCATCCGCTCCATTCCGGACTATCCCAAGCCCGGCATCATCTTTCGCGACATCACCACGATGCTTGGGGATGCCAAGGCGTTTCGCCGTGCCGTCGATGCGCTGGTACAGCCCTATGCCGGTACCAAGATCGACAAGGTCGCCGGCATGGAGGCGCGTGGCTTCATTCTGGGCGGCGCGGTGGCGCATCAGCTGTCGGCCGGTTTCGTGCCGATCCGCAAGAAGGGCAAGCTGCCGCACGATATCGTGCGTATTGCCTACAGCCTCGAATATGGCGTCGACGAGATGGAGATGCACCGCGACGCGGTGAACCCCGGCGAAAAGGTGATCCTGGTTGACGATTTGATCGCGACGGGCGGCACCGCCGTTGGCGCCACCCAGCTACTGCGCCAGATCGGCGCCGAAGTCGTTGCTGCCTGCTTCGTCATCGACCTGCCGGACCTCGGCGGCCGTAAGAAGCTGGAAGCGCTCGATGTGCCGGTTCACACGCTGGTGGAATTCGGCGGGCATTGACGCCAAGCACCTTCTCTCTAATGGAGAGAGGGTCTCACTCGAACTCCAGCACAGTACTCTCGAAGCGTATCACCGGCACGCCATGCTGGTTCGTTCCGTCGCAGAGGATGGTGTTGAGCCTCCAGCCGGGGCGTGAGGCCAAGGGGTGGCTGGAGACCAGGGTGACACCATAGGTGACGGTGTCACCGGCGAAGACCGGGCGCAGCCATTGCAGCTTCTGGAAGCCGGCCGAGGGGCCGAGATTGGGCGGCTTTGCGCCCTCGGCGATCAGGCGGGCGGTTTCGCCTTTCCAATAATCGATGAAGGTCCTCATCCAGGCTGCGCAAGTATGCCAACCGGAAGCGCAATGCCCGCCGAACAGCGTGTCCTTGGCCGCTTCCGCGTCCATATGGAAAATCTGCGGGTCGAAGCGCGAGGCGAAGCGGACGATGTCTTCAGCCGTAAACGTATGGCTGCCGATCTCGGCCCGTTCGCCGGTGGGGTAGAGTTCCGTCATCTTCATGGCGAGACCTCCACCGGCGAGCGCATACGGATCATAGTGGCGTTTTCGCCGAGGCAGACGAGTTCGTCGTGCTGGTTCTTTACCTCATGACGGAACTTGATGATGCCGATGCCAGGCCGGGAGCGCATGGCGCGGGATTCGAGCACGATGGAGCGGCCGGAAAGCGTGTCGCCCGCGAGAACCGGCTTCTTCCAGTCCATAAAGTCGATGCCCGGCGCGCCTTCGGATTCGGTGTTGAGCAGATAGCTGTCGCACATCATCCGCATGAACATCGCCGAGGTGTGCCAGCCGGAGGCGGCAAGGCCGCCCAGGATGCTGGCTCGGCCGGCGGCTTCATCGAGATGCATCGGTTGCGGATCGAACTCGCTTGCGAATTCAATGATTTCCTCGGCCGTCACATGCTTTGGTCCGAGCGGAAATACCTGTCCCGGCTGAAAATCCTCATATGTCAGTTTTGCCATATCCGTCACCGGCCTCCTCATTCCTCCCGAGCGCAATCGCATGTCGGGCGGGAGTGGCGCAAGTATTTTCGTGACGGGGAAAGGGGGCGACCCTTGGTAGCGCCCTGGCGATCGGCGCTCGCGCCGTGCCAGGGTCCGGTCGCTGCCGGTATCCGTGCAGGGAAGATTGCCGGCGCTCAGGTGAGGGCCGGCAATCCCGTTATTTCCTAGGCATTGAAGAGGAAGTTGAGGACGTCACCGTCCTGGACGACATATTCCTTGCCTTCCGAGCGCATCTTGCCGTTTTCCTTGGCGCCGACTTCGCCCTTGAAGGCGATGTAATCGTTATAGGCGATGGTTTGGGCGCGGATGAAGCCACGTTCGAAATCCGAGTGAATGACGCCGGCGGCCTGCGGAGCCTTGGTGCCTTCCTCAATCGTCCAGGCGCGCGTTTCCTTCGGGCCGACGGTGAAATAGGTGATGAGATGCAGCAGCTTGTAACCGGCACGGATCAGCTGGTCGAGGCCGGCTTCCGAAAGGCCGAGCTCGGTGAGGAATTCCATGGCTTCCTCTGCGGGCAGCTGCGCCACTTCCGCTTCGATGGCGGCGGAGATGATCACCACTTCGGAATTCTGCTCCTTCGCCATGGCGGCGACGGCGGCCGTGTGCTCGTTGCCGGTGACGGCATCGGCTTCGGCGACGTTGCAGACGTAGAGCACGGGATGCGAGGTCAGAAGGTTCAGGCTCTTGAGGATACGGAGCTCTTCCTCATCGAGTGTCGACAGCAGGGTGCGTACCGGCTTGCCTTCGTTCAATAGCTTGAGCGAGGCTTCCATAAGCGGCAGCATCGCCATGGACTCCTTGTCCTTGCCGGTGGCGCGCTTGCGCGTCTGCTCGGTGCGGCGCTCCAGGCTCTCGAGGTCGGAGAGCATCAGCTCGGTCTCGATGGTCTCGGCGTCGGCAACCGGATTGATACGACCCTCGACATGGGTGATATCGCTGTCTTCGAAGCAGCGCAGCACATGCACGATGGCATCGACTTCGCGGATGTTGGCGAGGAACTGGTTGCCCAGACCTTCGCCCTTCGAGGCGCCGCGCACCAGGCCGGCAATATCGACGAAGGAAATGCGCGTCGGGATCAGCTCTTTCGACTTGGCGATCTGGGCAAGCTGCTCCATCCGCGGATCGGGAACCGCCACTTCACCGGTGTTCGGCTCGATCGTGCAGAACGGATAATTCGCCGCCTGCGCCGCCGCCGTCTTGGTCAGCGCGTTGAACAGAGTGGACTTGCCGACATTCGGCAGCCCGACGATACCGCATTTGAAACCCATGGCGCCTTGTCCATATCTTGAAAATCTTTGCAGTGCGTATGGGGGAAGGGCCGTTGCGGGTCAAGTCTTGCAGGGGAAAAGCGCTGTTTTTCTGCGGCGGATCGTGCTCGGACGCCGTTGTCGTCCTCTTCCTGCTCACGACCGATTGATCCGAATGGCTATCGCGGAACTGTCGTCTTGCTTGAATGGCCGGTTGCGGTGCGGTATAAACCTGTTATCAGCAACAAGCCCTTTTCCCCCTGTCATCAACGGTGAGTCCGATGAGTGACAATGATGTTGTCCTAAACCCGAAGACCAAGACGAAGCCCAAGGTCGAGCGGCCGAAGCTTTACAAGATCATTCTCGTCAATGACGATTACACGCCGCGCGAATTCGTCATCATGGTGCTGCAAGCCGTCTTCCGCATGAGCGAGGAGGCCGGCTATCGCGTGATGATGACCGCGCATAAGCTTGGCAGCTGTGTGGTCATGGTTTGTGCCCGCGACATTGCCGAGACCAAGGCGCAGGAAGCCATCGATCTGGCGAAAAGCGCTGACTTCCCGTTGATGTTCACCACCGAGCCGGAAGAATAAACGCGGTCATAAGGGTCAGACGATAGGGCGGCGGATCTGGAAGCCGGTCTTGTCCTGCGAGAAGCCGCAATTGGCATAAAAGCGCAATGTTGCGGGTGTCTTCGAACCGGTGAGCAGCATCACCTTGTAGCAATTCTTCTCCCAGGCCGTTGCGATGGCCTTGTGGATCAACGCCCGGGCGTGGCCGCGCTGGCGATGGTCGGCATGGGTGACGACATTCTCGATCAACGCATAGGGTGCCGCGCCGCGCGTCAGGTTGGGGATAATGACCAGGGTGACGGAGGAGATGGCGAGCGTGCCGGCAAACGTCACGAAGATCGTCATGCCTGGATGCGCCAGCATGTCGGCAAAGCGGCTTTCTGCGAGCGCCGGCCCCAGCTCCGGATCGCCGGGATTGAGGTGCCGGTAGAGCGCGAGAAGGGTGGGAAGATCGCCGGCGGCGGCCGGGCGGATCACCACGATGTCACTGCCGTTGACGGCTTCCGTCATCTCAATCGTCCTTCTTGCCGAACATTCTCTTCAGCATCTCGGCCATTGGGCCGCTCTCGGGCATGCGCGGCTGATTGTGGTTGCGGGCCTGGTGAATGTGCGATTTGGCGAGGGTTTTCTTCTCCGGCTTTGGCGCCGGTTCTTCCGCCTTACCGCCCAGAGCCAACGCGATCTTGTTCATCAGCTGCGAATCCTCGCCGCGCACCAGCATGTCGGCATTGTCGGCGAGTGCGTCGAACAGCGGCTCCAGCCAGTCGCGGTCGACCTTGGCGAAATCGCCGAGCACATGGTTCTGTACCAACTCCTTGACGCCGGGATGGCCAATGCCGAGGCGCAGTCGCCGGTATTCGCGGCCGCAATGGGCGTCGATCGACTTGATGCCGTTGTGACCGCCATGGCCGCCACCGGTCTTCAGCCGCACCTTGCCAGCCGTAAGGTCGAGTTCGTCATAGATGACGACGAGGTCGGAAGGCTCGAGCTTGTAGAAGCGCATGGCCTCGCCGACGGATTCGCCGGAGAGGTTCATGAAGGTCTGCGGCTTGATCAGCAGGACTTTCTGGCCGCCGAGTTCGCCTTCGGCAATCTCCGCCCGGAACTTCTTCGTCCAGGGTGAAAAGCTATGACGACGATGGATCGCATCCACGGCCATGAAGCCGATATTGTGACGGTTGCCCTGATATTTGGCGCCGGGATTGCCGAGGCCCGCGATGAGAAGCATGCGCTTCACCCTTTGGAAAATGCCGATGCCCTTCACGATAGGGAATTGACGGCAAAGTCAAGGCGGGACCGCCCATCAGTCGCCGAGGTGGAGGCCGTATTTCAGGAATATCCGTTTCTGCGTGCCGTCGGCAATCAAGCTGTCGAGCGCTGTCTGCATCCTTTTCAGCAGATCGTCCGGAAAATCCTTCTGGCAGGCGATGCCCATGGGCTGAGCGGAGAGAACCGTTACCTTTTCGACGGCGTTTCCTTCTTTTCTCAATTTGTCGAAATAGCTTTCGGAGATCGGCATCAGGTCGATGCGGTCGCTCATCAGCTTCTTCAGTGTCGCCCTGAAGTCGCTGGCGACATCGATCCGTGGGAAATTGGCCTGCCGCAAGGCGGCCTCGGTATAGTCTTCCCGCCAGGTGCCGACAGTATACTTCCGCGCCTCATCCAGCGTGGCGGCGGTGACGCTGGATCCAGTGTGTTTGATCAGGATGTTGCGATCGACCAGCAGTGGCTGGACCCATTTAAACAGCTTGTCGCGTTCTTCATTATGGGCGGTTGCGAAGACGCAGGTCATCGGCACCGTCTGCGCTTGGTTGTAGGCTCGTGCCCACGGCATGACCTCGATCGAATAATCGATGCCGATATCAGCCATCACCTTGCGCACCTGTTCGACGGTCGCGCCGACGGCCGTCTTGCCATCGCGGTAATTGAAGGGCGGATATTCTTCCGTGGTGAAGGCGACTGTTTCTGCTCGGGCCGCGGAGAGAAGGCTGGAGGAGGAGAGGCTGAGAAGGACGAGAAGCAGCAGTTTGCGCATGTGGTTTCCCGCCCCTACGATGCTTGTGCCACGGAGGGAAGCCTGTCTGCTTGCGATCCCGCCAATGTTTTCATCAGATCATTCGGATGCTGTGGCCGGTGGAACAGGTAGCCCTGGCCGTAATCCAGTCCCATGGTGCGCAGCGTCGTGCACTCCTCTTCGGTTTCGATGCCTTCGGCAATGACCGTGCAGTTCATCTTGTGCGACAGTGTCGTGATGCTTTCGACTAGCATCCGGCTCTTGGCGCTGACGTCAGAGGCGGTGTCGTTGATCGCGCGGATGAAGGATTGGTCGATCTTGATGATATCGACCGGGAAACGGTTGATATAGCTCAGCGACGAATAGCCCGTGCCGAAGTCGTCGAGCGCGATGCGGCAGCCGTAGCGGCATATTTCGTTGATGACCATGCGGGTTTCCGGATTGTCGTCCATCAATACCGCTTCGGTGATTTCGACGACGATCCGCTTCGGGGAAATATCGTAGCGGGAGAGCAGGGCGGCGATACGGACGGGTAGTTCCGGCTCGAATTGCAGCGGCGAGAAATTGATGGCGAGATAGGTGTCTTGCATGCCGTCGAGGCGCGAGAGACGCGCAAAATTGGAGACGGCCTTCTCCATGATGCGGTTGCCGATGCGAATGATCGAGCCCGTCTCCTCGGCGACCTCGATGATCCGGGCCGGCGGCAGAATGCCCTTCTGCGGATGATGCAGCCGCATCAGCGCCTCGAAGCCGGCGATGGAGCGATCATCGATATTAACGATCGGCTGCAGGTGAGCCTCGAACCAGTCTTCGCTGAGGCCGCTCTCGATGTGGCTCTCGAGTTCGGCGCGGCGGCGGGATGCGTCCAGCATGCCGTTATCGAAGATCTGCGCGCCGTTCTTGCCATCGTGTTTCTTGGCATACATGGCGATATCGGATTTCAGTAGCAGTTCGGCGGCATTGGCGGCGTGGCGGGGATAGATGGCGATGCCAATGCTGGCGCTGAGGCGGGCATCGCCGCCAAAGGGTGCTTCGAATACATCGGCGATACGGGTTGCCATGTCGATCGCCCTCGCTTCGGCGTCCTCGGCAAGCAGCAGGATAGCGAACTCATCGCCACCGAGACGGGCGGCGATGTCGCCGGGCTCCAGCCGTGCCTGCAAGCGGGCAACCAGTTCGCGCAGAGCTGCGTCGCCGGCGGCATGGCCCTTGTTGTCGTTAATCCATTTGAAGCGGTCGAGATCGATGAAGAGGCAGGCAAGCTCGCGCTTGCGCTTGTCCGCCTCGCTGATCTTGGCATCCAGCGCCGTCTCGAAACCCTGGCGGTTCAGCAGGCCGGTCAGATGATCGGTGATCGCCTGGCGCAGGTTCCGGTCTTCGGATTGCTTGAGATCGGTGACATCCGTCATAACCGAGAGCGAAAGACCGTCCTGGATTGCCGTCGTCTCAAGGATCAGCACGTCCATGACCCGTTCATCCCGGCAATGGAATTTTACCGTGACGTCGAAGCGGTCGGCGCTGTCGGCATGGCTGCGCTTGCGCTCGATGTATTTTGCGCGCGATTCCGGCAGGACCAGGCTTGCAAATTTGCGTCCGACCACGTTTGCGCGGGCGTAGCCGGTGGCGGCCAGCCAATAGTCGCTGACGGCGGCGATGCAATCGTCCTTGTCGAGCGAGAACAGCATGGCCGGTGTCAGATTATAGGTATCAGTGGCTCGGCGATGGGCGAGCTTCAGTTCGGTCTCCTCGCGCTCCAGCTTGCTCTGCATCTCGTTAAAGCTATGGGCGAGCCGGCCCATTTCGTCGTTGGACTGCCAGTCGACATGATGGCGCGAGCCCAGTTGCCGTGTCGCCTCGATCGCATGGGTCAGCCGCATCAGCGGCTGGATGACGAAGATTCGGTTGCCGATCAGGGCGGCGCCGAATACGGTCAGGACGGCGAAGATGAAGATCGAGATGAAGACGATCTCCTCGCTCTTCAATCCGTCGAAGAGGCCGAGCGTCGGATAGTAGACGGTGATGGAGCCGAGGTTCTTTGCGCCATCCACGCCGTTGTAGATGATCGAACGCGAGACGGCCTCCAATGGACCCTTATAGGCTTTGGGGATGGTCGATTGCGTGACGTCGAGCTGGCCGGAGAGATCGCGGACGTTGACCTTGACGATCGCGCCCTCGGCAACCGTCGTCGCGCTGATCTGCGTAACACTGTCCTCGTCGAGATCCCATAGTGGCTTGGCAAGCGCCTGGGCATTGGCGATCAGCAGAACGGAGATATGGTCCTTGATTTCCTTTTCGGCCCGCCCGGACGAGAGGAAAAGAAACAGCACAAAAAGCGGTGCTACGAAAACCAGCAGCGCACCGCAGACGATCGCGAAAAACCTGTTTTCGACGGAATGGTTCATAGTTCCGCTTGCTCCCCGGTCGCAGACCGGCTGATCTTGGGGCGTGCCGTTCTCTACAACTGTTTGGCGTAAACTTTCATGAATGTGTTAAATGTTGCTGAAACCATGGGGTTAATGGATTTAAACCAAGTATTGATTCCGCAAATCGCAGAAGTTCTGGTTACTTTTATTAGAATCTAGACATGAAAAACCCGCCATCCCCAGAGGGGAGGCGGGTCTGAATGCGTAGCGATGAAGACGCTGATTAAGCGCTGGCTTCTTCGCTGCCTTCTTCTTCCGTAAGGCCGGCAGCCGGAGCGACGATCGTTGCGATCGTGAAGTCGCGGTCGGCGATGACCGGAACTACGCCCTTCGGCAGGGTTACATGCGAGATGTGGATGCTGTCGCCGCTCTTGAGACCGGAAAGGTCAACGGTGAAGAATTCCGGGATCGCATCGGCCGGGCAATGGACTTCGACTTCGTGGCGAACGATGTTCAGCACGCCGCCGGCCTTGAGGCCCGGGGACTTTTCCTGGTTGACGAAGTGAACCGGGATTTCAACGGTCACCTGGCTGTTGCCGGAGACGCGCAGAAAGTCGATATGGAGCGTGAAATCACGGACCGGATCGAGCTGGTAGTCCTTCGGCAGAACCTTGATCTTCGTGCCGTCGACGTCGATCGTCGCGATGGTGGTGAGGAAACCACCGGCATGAATACGCTTCGTCACTTCATTGGTGTTGAGAGTGATCGAGATGGGGGCCTGCTTGTCACCATAGATGACAGCGGGAATCAAACCATTGCGGCGAAGTTCACGGGCGGACCCCTTACCAACCCGTTCGCGCGCCTCGGCCTTGAGCTCGTAGCTTTCGTGGCTCATAGCTATTCCTTTCGAGGTTATTTGGAGAGTTCATCCGGTCGCCGGCATGCGGGGACCGATTGAACTGGAGGAGGGCAAGCCCTGCCTCATCCGCGTTGCCTCCAAGGGTGTCTACGCGGACGCGTGGCGTATAGTACAAACAGGCCGAAGGTGCAAGTCTCACCGGAGAAAGCGCATCTGTGATGACATTGCAACTCTCGATAAAGAGCCGGTGATGCTATTTCTATCAACGCCTTGACATATACCCCCGGCCTCTTCAACAGTCGATTTCAATCGATCAGGGTCAAAAGGAGAGGTCGGGTATGCGCTCCAGGGCTATTGCCGCCGCTGCGGTTTTTTCCATCGGTCTTGCTGGCGCGTCGCAGGCGGCTGACGTCAACGAGCAGGGCGCCAAGGAATTGCGCAATATCCTGACGCATTCCCTCTCTCGCGATCTTGCCCGTAGCGGCTTTGTCACCGTGACGCCCTCCGGCGATCAATATCAGATCACCTACGACCTCGCGAAATTCTTCGACAAGATCAATTCCAGTGCGCTGTCGGTTACCGGCTTCAAGCCGCTATTGCTGTTCGCGCAGCCGCTGGCGGAGGGCAAATGGCATCTGAAGGGCGATAATAGCCTCGATGTTTCGGTCCATTCGCCGACAGCGGACGTCAGCTATTCGGTTGCCTCCAACTCGGTCGACGGCGTTTTCGATCCGGCGCTCGAGGTGATGCGGTCGCTGGAGACGAAGAGCAATGGCATCAAGTTCTCCAGCATTGGCAGTGGTAGAAACACCGGTCACACGATGGACGCCACCATCGATAGCGCATCGTTCTCCAGTTCGGTAACCGACGGCACCGAGGCCGGCAAGGTCAACCTGCAATCGCAGGGCACGTTGCAGCGCTTCAATGAAACGGTGACCGGGCCTGGTGCCTCGTCCGTCAACCTCGGCGCCGACAGCATCGATATCAAGGTGGCAGCGACAAGCCTGCCGGCGAAGGAACTGCGTGAGCTCGTCCACTTCTTCATTCAGCACGTCAAGGCCAAGCAACTGTCCGACAGCGGCAGCGAGAAATTCGCGGAACTGGTGCGCCGCGCCTTGCCTGGCTTCGGCTCGCTGGACGAGTCCGTAACGCTGAATAATCTGCTGGTGACGACCGCCAAGGGAAAGGTCGGCGTCAAGACAGTCGACTACAGCTTCAAGATGGATGGCCTCACCGAGGCCTCCAACGTCAATTTCGGCCTGCGCGCGGAGCACTTCACGCCTGACGCCGGTCTCATTCCGTCGACCTATGCCGTCTTCCTACCGGAAACGCTCGATGTGCAGATCGGCATGCCCGATATCAATTTCGAGGGCATTATCGATGCGGCGCTGAAGAATGTGTCGACACGCGCAACGCCGGTTTCCGGCGAGGCGCTGAAGCGTATCGCGTTCCCGGGCGGCCTTGCGACGCTCGAGTTTCCGAAAATCAGCGCGACCTCCGGCGTCTACGATGTCGAGGTCTCCGGTGCGTTGAAGAGGGCCACCCAGTCCCATGCCGGCTACTCGCTGCAGGCAACGATCCTGGCGCGTGATTTCGACAAGACGGTCACCGCCATCCAGGATGCGGCCAAGACGGACCCGCAACTGAACAAGGTGTCCTTCGGCCTGATGGCCGCCAAGGGCTTCGCCAAGACCGATCCGGACGGCCGTCTGCGCTGGGATGTCAGCATGGATGAGAACCGCACCTTCACGGTGAACGGACAGGTGTTGAAGGGGCCGAAAGGCCAGAAGAGCCCTTAAGAGTTTTTACCCGACGCTCGTTTTGGCGTCTTCGATCTGACCGGGAACCCACTTCAGGGTTCTTTTGTTTCCAATTGTTTTTCTAGGTATTTTGGGGGAATGAAATATGCGTTTCAAAGCAGTAGCCGCGGCGGCGGTTTTCGCCGCGGGCCTGGCTGGCGCGTCGCAGGCGGCTGATGTCAATGAGCAGGGCGCCAAGGATCTGCTTGGCAATCTGACCTATTTCCTGCCCGGCGACATGGCCAAGAGCGGCTTCGTCGCGGTGAAGCCGGTAAGCGGCCATTACGAAGTCACTTATGATCTTCAGAAGCTCTTCGACAAGCTGAATATCAGCGATATCGTCATCAGCGGTCTCAAGCCGCTAACGGCACTTGCGACGCCGCAGGATGATGGCCTCTGGGCCATCCAAGGCAGCAATGCGATCGACGTGACGGCGCGTTCGAAGCCGGGTGGCGAGACGGACATGGAATTTCGCTATGCCCTGGCTTCTTCGAGCTTCCAGGGGATATTCGACCCCGCGCTCCACTACGTCCGCTCGATGGATCTGAAGGGCAGCGGCATTACCTTCGCCAGCAAGACCACCGATAAAGACAATGGCGTGCAAAAGAACGATGCCACGGCCGACAGCATCGTCTACAGGCTGTCCTCGACCGACAGCGGCGAGCCGGGCAAGCTTGATCTGAAGATGGACGGCAGCCTGCTATCCCTCAATAACAAGATTTCCTCCGGCGACATGACGTTCGGCGAGATCAAGGTCGGCGCGATCGATTTCAATGCGAGCGCAACCAAGCTGCCGCTGAAGGCGCTGAACGAGATATTGCGCTTCGTCTCCGATCACAAGGAAGCGAAAACCTTGTCCGATAGCGAGAGCGCCGAGATCAAGGCATTGCTGCAGAAGGCGATGCCGATTGCCGGTTCGTTTGAGGAGAAGGTCTCCATCAAGGATCTTTCCGTCTCGACGCTGTTTGGCGATGGCAGCCTGCAGAATATGGGCTACTCCTTCAAGGTGGCTGGGCCGAGCAATGCGATGAATGCCGATTTCGGCCTGAGTGCCGAAAAGCTCACCCTGGCTTCCGGCCTGGTGCCGCAAGACTATGTCGCCTTCATTCCCGATACTGCCGAAATGCAGGTGCAACTGCCGAACCTGAACTTCAGCGCTCTCGCGGACGTTCTACAGCAGACCGACTTCAACCATCCTGCCGGTCAGGAAGCCGTGGACAACCAGTTGCAGCGGGCCATGTTCCCGGATGGAACGATGACGGTCAATTTTCCGAAGATCAGTGCGGTTTCGGGGCTCTACGACATTGAAGCCTCCGGCAGCATGCGCGGCGCTCTGGGCGATAGCGACCGGGTCACCATGAACATGACGGTGCTTGCCCGCGATCTCGACAAGACGATCGCCGCTGTTCAGGAGGTCGCCAAGACGCAGCCGGATCTCAACCAGTTTTCCTTTGGCCTGATGATGGCCAAGGGTTTTGCCAAGACCGATCCCGACGGACGTTCGCGTTGGGAAGTCAGCATCGCCGACGACAAGACCGTGACGATCAACGGCCAGGTCATCAAGTAAGTCGCTCGAATACCAGAATGCGAAGATGTTTGTCCTAAGGCCGCTGGCCCAGCGCTCGATTTTTCTCCTATGGGCCGGCCAGGTGCTGGCGGCGACCGGATCCGAATTCTACATGGTCGCCGTCGTCTGGATCGCGGCGGATTTCATTGGCAGCAACGCGGGCTACGTGTCCGCGTTGCAGTCGGGCATGCTTCTGTTCGGCAGTCTCTTCGGCGGCATACTGACGGATCGCTGGCGGCATAGCACGACGATGATTTCGTCCGATATGCTGCGCGCGCTGCTATTGCTGGTGCTGTCCGTCGCCGGCTTGATGCATGTCATGAGCCTGCCGTTGCTGATAGTGCTTGCCGGATGTATCGCCTTGCTGACGGCAGCGTTCGATCCGTCGTTGCAGGCGACCTTGCCGACGATCGCCGTCGATCCCGACATCCGGCATGCGACCAACGGATTGTTCGACGCGACAAGGCGCATGGCCCGCATTCTGGGGCCTAGCTTGATTGCGCTGGTCAACGGCTTCCTGCCGAAATCTCAGTTCTTCACCGTGACAGCGGCGACATTGCTGCTGTCGGCGCTAGCGGTCTGGCTGGCTGTCGCCAAAGTGCCGCCTGCACCTCGCCGTCGCGATTTCTCGGGCGCGGCTGCGGTGATCGACGGCGTGCTGGGCGGATGGAGGGCGGCGCGGGGTCATGCCGCCATCCTCTATGGGCTGTTCACCAACCTAATGGGAAATATCGCCTGGGCCATGGGCATTTTGCTCGGAATGATCCTGCACCTGCGTGAAACCAGCACCGATCCCTTGACCGATTACAGCCTGATGATGACGGCCTACGGCGTCGGCAACGTGACGACCAACCTCATCCTCAGCAATATGAAGCCACGGCGGCCGGTGGTCTGGATCATCGTGGCAAAGTTGATTTTCGGCACCGGCGTTTTCCTCCTGCCGCTGATGCATGACCGTTTCTGGTTGATGGCCGTTGCATGTTTTGCCTCGATCAACGGCCCCTTCGAGAATCTCGCCATGCTGCATCTGATGCAGACGAGGAGCGAGCCGCACCGTCTGGCGCAGATCTATCGCTTGATGATGTGCGCGATCTTTCTCGGCCTTTTCCTTGCCTATCTCATGTCGCCGACGCTCTTTGCCTGGTTTGGCATCGGGCCGTCGATCATGGGGGCGGGCGCCGCGGTTTTCTTTGCCGGGCTGATCGGAATAGGGCTGCTTGTCTGGCGGCAAAGACATTCGGCCGGTGTGACACCGGCATGAGGAAGGACGGCCGGTTTTCAGTCGAACAGACTGGAAACCGATTCTTCCTGGCTGGTGCGGTTGATGGCTTCGCCGATGAGGCTGGCGGTGCTGATGACGCGGATGTTCGGTGCGGATAGCACCGCCGTCGTCGGCTGAATGGAATCGGTAATCACCAGTTCCTTCAGCTTCGAATTGGCGATGCGGGTCACGGCGCCACCGGACAGAACGCCGTGGGTGATATAGGCCGTAACGCTGGTCGCGCCATTCTTCAGCAGCGCCTCGGCGGCATTGCAGAGCGTGCCGCCGGAATCGACGATATCGTCGATCAGGATGCAGTCCTTGCCGGTGACATCGCCGATGATGTTCATGACTTCGGATTCACCTGGGCGATCACGGCGCTTGTCCACGATCGCCAGCAGACAGTCGAGACGTTTGGCGAGTGCGCGGGCACGCACCACGCCGCCGACGTCGGGCGAAACCACCATGACGTTGCCGATATCGTAGTTGGCCACGATGTCGCGCGTCAGGATCGGCAGGGCGTAAAGATTATCCGTCGGTATATCGAAGAAGCCCTGGATCTGGCCGGCGTGAAGATCAAGCGTCAATACGCGATCGGCCCCGGCCTCGGTGATGAGGTTTGCCACGAGCTTCGCCGAGATCGGCGTGCGCGGACCGGCCTTGCGGTCCTGACGAGCATAGCCGAAATAGGGGATGACAGCCGTGATGCGCCGCGCCGAGGAGCGCCGCATCGCATCGACCATGATCAACAATTCCATGAGGTGGTCATTGGCCGGAAACGACGTCGGCTGAACGACAAACACGTCCTCGCCACGTACGTTTTCCTGGATTTCAACGAAGATTTCCTGGTCCGCGAAACGCCGAACACTTGCCTTCCCCAAAGGAAGATTGAGATAATTGCAGATCGCTTCGGCGAGGTGCCTGTTCGAATTGCCTGCGAAAATCTTCATTTTGGCCCGCCTGTTACCAACCTGATAGCCGCGCTTTTAACCGCCTTGCTCCCGAATGCAAGGGGGGAGAGGCATGATAGCTTTCATATTTCTGAAAAGCCTGTGGCTATCCACCGCGAGAGTCACGCCAGGAATTGAATTCCGACATGGTTTTGGTGGCGATTTTCTGCATGACGGCAGGCGGAACGGCGCTCCATGGATCGCCGCGCTTCAGCGGCGCGCTTTCCGCCCCTTGGATTCGGTGCAGGCGGGCACCGCTATTGTCGAGGACGTCCCAGACATAGGTGACGGAAATCTGAGGTCCATCCTGGAAGGCGGAAAGATAGCCCTTCAGGATATAGCTGGCGCTGGAATCGCTCGAACTCTTGATTGCGAGGCCAAGCGAACGCGCCTCCGCGCCGAGCTGTCGCGAAAGCGGCGTGACGGCCTCGACCGGTGCGCCGATGATCGGCAGGAAGCGAACGCTGTTTCCACCGGTGACCGCCGCGGGGGCGATGGAGGCTTGTTGTTGCTGTTGCGCGGGCGGCTGTTGGTCGCCCTGTTGATCTTCCGCCGCCTGTTGCTGCGGTTGCGGGTCGTCGGCGAGGCGGCGATCGGCCTCGCGCTGCTCGTCGGATTCCGAGATTGGTGAACTGTCCTGCGGGATGGACGCGGTCTGGGAGCCATCGAGAGGGCGTGAGGCGTAAGGGTTGCCGCCGCCGCTTCTGAGCGCTGCCGCCTGATCGTCCAGCGAGCCTCCGCCCGAGCTTTGCGTTTGGTAACCTTGCTGCTGATAGCCCTGTCGTTGGTAGCTGTAGCTGTCCTGCGCGGTCTGATAGCTCCGCTGGCGCTGCGGCGCGGAGGCCATGCGTTCGACATCGCGTTGCGTGACGGGGCTGGATCCGGCGTCGCCGATGGTTCCGGGCGGCGTCAGGGCGTCTGTCGTGTTGCAGGCGGCGAGCGCAAGGCAGAAGCCAACGGAAATCAACGTTGTCCTGACCTGTCCCATGTACACGATCCTTTCCTTCGAGGGGCACCCCGTTCAGGATCGCTATTTTACGCCGCTAACGGTTAAGAAATTCGAGCGGATGGCGCGACAGGGCTCTGGGGCCTTGGGATGTCGTCAGATAGGTCTGGCCGAGCGTCATCGCGGTGCCAGTATCGGAATCCATGATGATCATGTGCACGAAGAGCGACATGCTCTCCTCGATCTCCTGCGGATTACCGGCAACAAACATCTCATGCTCCATCCAGGAAGGGGAGAAGCGAGCGCCGAGCGAATAACCGCAGGCATTCAGCCGGTGGCGGGTAAGGCCGCGCTCGTCCATGATCTTGGCGTGCATGTCGAAGACGTCGCCGAAGGTATGGCCGGGTTTCAGCACGGTTTCGATCGCCTGAATGGTTTCGAGACAGGCACTGAAGAGCTCGCGGTGGCGATGGCTGGGGTCGCCGATGACGACCGTTCGCATCATCGCGGCATGGTAATGGGCGTAGGTGCCGGCCCATTCGAGGGTAAGCTGGTCGTTGGCGTCAAGCTTGCGGCGGCCGGCGGTGTAGCGGCAGAGCAGGGCCTGCGGCCCGGAGCCTATGATGAACTCATTGGCGGGATAATCGCCGCCGCCGGAAAAGATCGTGCCCTGCATGGCGGCCAGGATATCGGCCTCGTCGGCACCGGGCTTGATCAGCGGGAGTGCAGCGTCCAGCGCATCGTCGGCAAGGGCGGCGGCGCGCTCGACATAGGCGATTTCCATCGGAGTTTTGATAAGGCGCAGGCGGCTGACGAGATAGGAGGCGTCGACAACCTGGCCGAAGGTGGCGATCTGGCTGTCGAGCAGGCGGGCGACGCGGCCGGTCATGCCGTGCGTGTCATATTCGACGCCAATGCGGGCGCCGAGCAGATCGAGCTCGACCAGCAATTCCTTGAGATCGACGGTTGGGTCGGCGTTGACGCGATCGACCCAGATGCGAATGTCGGAAATGATCGAGGTCAGCTGCGCCTGGCGAAGATCGGCCGAGCGGGTCAAAAGCACCATCGTACCGTCCGACTTGACCACCAGCGTCTGGAAGAAGCAGTAGCCGAAGGTATCGTAGCCCGTCAGCCAGTACATGCTCTCCTGCGCGAAGAGCAGCATGGCGTCGAGCTTCTCCTCCTGCATTTTCGCGAGGAGACGGGCCAGGCGGGCGTCGAATTCGCTACGTTCGAAATGCAGGGCCATTTTAGGAGGTCTCCTCGATGGCGATGGCGGAAATCTGCCGGCCGTAATCCGGCTCCTTCGCATGCGTGGTGCGGCGATAGGAGAAGAAGCGGTCGGCATCGGGATAGGTGCAGAGAGCGAGGCTTTCGGCGGTCACGCCAGCCTTGTGCAAGCGGTCGACCGTCAGCGCCGGCAGGTCGAACATCGCGTGGCCAGGCTTTTCGGACGGAATGAAATACCTGGTGTAGTCCGGGTCGTAAGCGGTGAAGCGATCGACGAATTCCGGGCCGACTTCATAGCTTGCCTGGCTGATCGAGGGGCCGAGGCAGGCGGTGATCGCCTCGTGCTTGGCGCCAAGCGCGACCATCGCCTCGATGGTGTTCTCCAGCACGCCGGTCAGCGCGCCCTTCCAGCCAGCATGGGCGGCACCGATCACCCGGTTCTCGGGATCGGCGAAGAGGATCGGTCCGCAATCGGCGGCGAGCACGCCGAGCACGATCCCCGGCGTCGCCGTCACTATTGCGTCGGCCTGCGGGCGATTGCCGTCGTAGTTGGCGCTGACGGTGATGACGTCTGGCGAATGGACCTGATGCACGGTCGCAAGCCGCTCCAGCGGCAGGCCGAACCAGCCGGCGACGCGGCGGCGGTTTTCCTCCACATGCGCGCGGTCGTCATGGGAGCCGAGGCCGACGTTCAAGCCGCGATAAAGGCCCTCCGAAACGCCGCCCTCGCGGGTGAAATAGCCGTGGCGGATACCGGCGCTTTTGGCGGCGCTCAGCAGCGTGCTTTCAATCGGAGTCAGCAATACCGCGTGTCCTTTGATGGGTTCTTTGGCGTGGATCGTGATGAATAACGCATCTGTGGCGAAGCGGTTCGATTTGGCCGGGATGTTGGCCCAGCCATGCGCGCTCTGTCAATCCGCCGGCTTTAGCAGTCTTGTTCAGCGTGCCGGGCGAAAGGGCTGGAGATCGATCGACGGGCTGGAGACTGCCAGCACCTTAAAGAGCTCGCCCATCTTGCCTTCGCCGGCACCGGCAAGCCGTTCGACGGCGGCGCGGATGCCGTCCTGTGTTGCCGCATCGCGATCGCGGCCAAGTGCGGCCGCCCGCTCCAGCAGCCCGAGCCCGAGGAGAAAATCGCCCTGATGACAGCATCCGTTGATCTGCAGGCCGGATGCGGCGGCCGTCTGAGCCAGATGCTGGAAATCGACATGGCTGGTGAGATCCGCTTCACCGGGATGCTCCAGCGGCGGATCGTATTCATGCATACGCACGGCTTGCAGAGTGTCGCCGAAGCCGGTCGCCATGTGTCCGTAGTCAATGGCAAGCGCGGTGCCGCCATGTGCGGCGATCCGATCGCAGATCGTCGTCATCACCGCCTGTCGGGCAGGGGCGATCTCGAAGATGGTGCCGACGGGCGGCAGCTGCCCGTCCGGAAGGAATGCTGGATCGAGGCCGGCGACGCCCACCGCGAAGGTCAGCTCGTCATTGGCGTCAAGCCCGACCGTGCGCTCGCGAAACCCGTTCGCGGTGCGGACGAACTGGCGAATGGGAATGGCGTCGAAGAGCTCGTTGGCGGCAAGCAGGGTGAAGCCTGCCGGCACGTCGTTGAAGTCGGAATGCCAGGAAACCTTGTCGCCATGATCGGCAAGCGTCTGGCGCTGAAACTCCTGCAACCGATCGCTGGTTTCGACCAGGTGTACGTTCATGGCGTCATAGAGCGGCGGCGCGAGCTTGCTGATGACACGCAGCATGTCGGCCATCATCGTGCCACGGCCGGGGCCGATTTCCACCAGGCGGACATCGCCCGGCGTACCATGGCGCTGCCAGGCATGCACCATGAAGATGCCGATCATCTCACCGAAAAGCTGGCTGATCTCGGGCGCTGTGACGAAATCGCCGACGCTGCCGAAGGGTTCGCGCGTCTTGTAGTAGCCGTGCTGCGGATCGGCGAGACAGAGGGAGAAATAATCGGTGATGCTGACCGGTCCGTTCGCACGGATAATGGCTTTGATTTTTTCGCCGAGCGGGGTCGTCATCATTTGGTCTCGCTAGAGCATGATTCCGAAAAATATAAGGCAGTTTTCGGAAGGATCACGCGATATTTCACCCAGAGATCAAGCCGTCTGCCTGGCGGCGGCGTGGCGGGCACGAATGACTGCCCACAGGCCGATCGCGACCATCGGCAGGGACAGCACCATGCCCATGGTCAGCCAGTTGGTGCCGAGGAGGTAGCCGAGCTGCTCGTCAGGCTGACGGAAGAACTCGACGAAGATGCGCGAGAAAGCGTAGCCGATGACGAAAACGCCACTGATGACGCCGGGTTTCTTCAGCGCCAAGGCCCAGCGCGTCAGGATGAAGAGCACGATGAAGAGGACGATGCCCTCGATGCCGGCCTCGTAGAGCTGGCTCGGATGGCGCGGATCGGGGCCTGCCGGGCAGATGCCTTCATGGGCGGCAATGATGTGAGGGCTGCAGAAGACCATGGCCCATGGGACGTCGCTGGCCCGGCCCCAGAGCTCACCGTTGACGAAATTGGCGATACGGCCGAAGAAAAGGCCGATCGGGGCAACGGCGGCAACGATATCGAACAGGCTCCAGACCGGGATCTTGCTGCGATTGGCGAACAGAATCATAGCGATGGTGGTGCCGATTAATCCGCCATGGAAAGACATGCCGCCCTTCCAGATCTGGATGGCGCGGATCGGATCGGCGATCACCTTGTCGAGATCGTAGAACAGGATGTAGCCGATGCGGCCGCCGAGAACGATGCCCAAGGCGACCCACAGGATGAAATCGTCCAGATGGACGCGTGTCATCGGCGCGGTATCGTTCAGCCAAAGCTTGCCGTTGTCGACCAGTCGCCGCGCATAGAGCCAGCCGAGCAGGATGCCCGCGACATAGGCGAGGCCGTACCAATGGACATCAAGGGGGCCGAGCGAAAAGGCGATCGGATCGATATCGGGAAAAGGCAGGATGGCGGCGAGGGTGGCGGATGTCAGCAAGATTGTCAGATCCGTTAGAGCATGGTTCGCAAAATTGCGATGCGATTCTTGGACAAGAGCATGCTAAATCCAATGTGGCCGGAAGATGGCGTTCGGTATTGAAACGGTCAAGTCGATTTTCGGAAGTCTTTCGTCATGGGCCGGCTTGTCCCGCCCTATCTCAATTTGCTTGCATCGAACCCTGGGAAATCCTACCTCATCCCTATCCGGCCCCTATATTGATGCCATCCGTTTTCGGGGTCGACGGCCGCAAGGAGACTACAATGAGCACTGGACCGAACCGTATCATGGACGAATTCGCCAAGTTGATGACCGATGCCGCCGGTGCGGCCCAGGGCGTGCGCCGCGAGATCGAGACGGCTTTCAACGCACATGCCGAACGCTGGCTGAACAGCCTCGACATCGTCAAGCGCGAGGAGTTCGAAGCCGTTCGTGAAATGGCGATCAAGGCGCGTGACGAGAACGAAGCGCTGCTCACCAGAATCGAGGCGCTGGAAGCGCGTCTTTCCGCTAAAAGCAAGTAAGTGCGATTAATTTTGCGATAAATAGGCGTGGCGGGCCTCTGCCGCGCACTTTTCCTCTAAAATTTTCGGCGATTTATCCACCTGTGGACACTGGCAAAAAAGCCAATCGCCAGAGTCGGTTATGACTCCCTTCTGAATAGACATCGGAAGAGCTTTCCACAGCGCCTTTGTCCAAAATCTCCCTTCAGGGGCTGGCATGCCGGGCATGCCGTTATACACTGATTTTAAATGATGATTCGAAACGGACTTGGTAAGCTCCGGGCAGGGTGGATGCGTTAGTCTGGCAGCCGTTCAACATCATCCCGAGGATGTTTCCGGAGTAAAACAGTTTGCGTTCTTTCAATGTTGAAGCACGCGAAAGCTGCATTCGTTCCGGTCAAGAAGGTGCTGCATGAGCCTTATGGAAATAGAAGTCGAACGCCAGTCAAATCCGGTCGATATGATCGAGTTCGTGGCCGCCAATAACGACTGGTCGTTTGAGCGGTCGGGCGAAGACGAAATCGCCATGACCGTCGAGGGCAAATGGACGGACTATCATGTATCCTTCTCCTGGATGGAGGAGTTCGAGGCGCTGCATATTGCCTGCGCCTTTGACATCAAGGTCCCGGACATCCGCGCCAACGAAGTCATCAAGCTTCTGTCCTGCATCAACGGGCAGGTGTTGATGGGGCATTTCGACCTGTGGCGGCAGGAGGATATCGTGATCTTCCGGCAGTCGCTGCTGTTGTCCGGCGGCGCTGAGCCGACCAACCGGCAGGTGGAAGTGTTGCTGTCCAACGCTCTTGACACCTGCGAGGCCTACTATCAGGCTTTCCAATTCGTCGTATGGTCGGGCCTTGACGCAAATCGCGCCATGGAAGCCGTGCTGTTCGAAACCGTGGGCGAATGCTGATATGACGACCGGGGCATCCTCCAGCGCTCTCGCATCGTCCGGTGCCATCATCCTGATCGGCGCCGGCAATATGGGTGGCGCGATGCTGACGGGCTGGCTGAAGAATGGCGTGCCGGGTTCCTCGGTGACCGTGGTCGATCCCAGCCCGTCCGAGGCGATGCTGAAACTGATTGCTGATGCCGGCGCAAGCCATGTCAGCAGCGTTCCCACCGGCGTCATTGCCGGCGTTCTCTTCATTGCCGTCAAGCCGCAGGTTATGGATGCCGTGCTTCCGCCGTTCAAGGCGGCGATCGGTTTAGATACGGTGGTGGTGTCGATCGCGGCTGGCAAGACGCTTGCTTCCCTCGAAAACAGCCTGGGGAAGGCGGCGATGGTGCGTGCCATGCCGAATACTCCGGCCATGGTTGGTCGCGGCGTCACCGGCGCCTTTGCCAATGCCGAGGTCGGCGAGCGTCAGCGGCAATTGGTGCATGATCTTCTGAAAGTGTCCGGTCCCGTCGAATGGGTGCCGGAAGAGGCCGATATCGATGCTGTGACGGCGGTGTCCGGCAGCGGACCGGCCTATGTTTTCTATCTCGTCGAGTGCATGGCGGAAGCGGGCCGGAAGCTTGGCCTGCAGGCGGACCTCGCCATGCGGCTCGCGCGGGAAACTGTCGCGGGGGCTGGTGAATTGTTACATCAGTCCCCCGACGACGCCTCGCGCCTGCGCCAGAACGTGACGTCTCCCGGCGGCACGACAGCGGCGGCCCTCGCTGTGTTGATGGCCGAAGGCGGCATGCAGCCTCTGTTCGACGAGGCGTTGGAAGCGGCGCGCAAGCGCGCGCAGGAACTGGCTGGCTGAATTCCAAGATCTAGAGGATGCGCGCATGGCGGAAGAAATCACCTATGGCGATTTCGAGCGGGTGGATATCCGCGTCGGGACGATCATCGAGGCCGAGGCCTTTCCGGAAGCACGCAAGCCGGCCTACAAGCTGAGAATCGATTTCGGATCGGAGATCGGCATCAAGCGCTCTTCGGCACAGATTACCGTGCACTACACGCTGGAGAGCCTTATCGGCCGCCAGATCCTCGCCGTCGTCAATTTCCCGCCGCGCCAGATCGGCCCGGTCCGCTCCGAGGTGCTGACCCTCGGCTTCGAGGATGAAAATGGCGCCATCGTGCTTGCAGCCGTGACGCAGCCGGTACCGAACGGTCAGAAGATGATGTGATATCTGCCTTTTCCCCGCTGGGACGAAGGTCTTTTAATGAATATCCCGCGATACCGGTTCCATCAGGCTGAAATCTAGAAACTCCGCTTCGAAGCCTTCTCTCTGCGGTGAGCAGAAGGCGGGGCCGATGGAGACCTCTTCCAGGGTCGGATCGAACCAGGCGAGCCGGGCCATGCGCCACTCGCTCATCTTGTCGGTGCGGTACTGGATGAAGATCGCGTCGCCGTTGCGTGTCACCCGGACCGACATGGCATCGAACTCGTGCTCGAGCCGGAAGGCGGACCAGTCGGAATTGCCGTTGGTGACCACAACGCTGAAATGCCTGGCGCCGTCGGTATATTCGATTCCGCATTTCATCCAGCGCGTGGCGTCGTGGCGGACCATCAGGCCGGCTTGGTCGTAGAGTTCGCGATACTGTCCGATGAAGGTGATTTCGGTGGTGAAGTCGCCTCGACGCGGCTGGCCGAGGAAATGGCCGTTGTCTCGGTGGAAGCCGTAGTATGTTCCCTGCCAGAAGTCGGTCTTGTCGCCGGAGCGGACGAGCAGACGACCCTGGTTCATTTCCCAGACCGGCGGCGCGTTCAGCCAATGCATGTCGTTGATATCGATCGGCATGTGCGTCCTTTTAAGCAGGAATGCGGATGGTGGCGCGCAGGCCGCCGAGGGGGCTGTCGCCGAGCGTGACGTTGCCGCCATGACTGCGGGCGATATCGCGGGCAATCGCCAGGCCGAGGCCGGTGCCGGAATTGTCGAGATTGCGCGCCTCGTCCAGCCGGAAGAACGGTTTGAACACGTCTTCGCGCGCATTGACGGGAATGCCGGGGCCGTCGTCGTCGAAAATGACCGTCAGCCACTTGGCGCTGTGCTTGGCTTCGACGCGCAGCGTCTGGGCATAGCGGCGCGCATTGGAGGCAAGGTTCGTCACCAGCCGCGCGAAGGCGTTCGGACGGACGGAGATTTCATCGTCGCCGTCGATCGAGTAGGTCATGGATTTGCCGTGGAGAGAGAAGTCCTGCTCGACCTTATCGAGGATATCGCTGAGATGCAGCGTGCCGACATCCTCTTCAGCCTCGCCGCGGGCAAAGGCCATGTAACCCTCGAGCATGCTCTGCATGTCTTCGACGTCTTCGCTGAGGCCGACGAGATCGGGATTTTCGCCAACGAGGGCGAGCTGCAGCTTGAAGCGGGTGAGCACCGTGCGCAGGTCATGGCTGACGCCGGAGAGCATCGCCGTGCGCTGCTCGATCTGCCGTTCGATGCGTTCGCGCATCAGGATGAAGGCGAGGCCGGCGCGGCGGACTTCGTCAGCGCCACGCGGTGAATAATTCTCCAGTCGCTGGCCCTTGCCGAAACTTTCGGCGGCTTGCGCCAGTGCCAGGATCGGCCGGATCTGGCCGCGGAGGAACAAAACGGCGATGCCGATCAGCACCAGCGACGTGCCGACCATCCACAGAATGAAGATGTGGGTGTTCGAGGCATAGGTCTGGCTGCGCTTGGCAAAGACGCGCAGCACCTTGTCCGGCAGCTTGACGCGGATTTCGACAAGGCTGGAATTGCCGAGTGTGTCGACCCAGAACGGCATGTTGATCTGTTCACGGATCTCATCGCTGAGGATGCCGTCGAGAATCGAGAAGAACGGTTTTTCGCGCGGTGGCGGCAGCTCACCGCCCGGCTCGATCGAGATGGTGAGATCGAGCTTTTGCCGGGCTATCTGCGTGACCGCCGAATAGTCGGCATCCTGCGGATAGGTTTCGATGATCGCGATGATGGCGGCGATGTCGCGCGTGGTCGCCATCGACAGGCGCTGCGTCACCATCTGCCAGTGGCGTTCCATGAAGACGACGGTGACGACCGCCTGCAGGATGATCATCGGCAAGATGAAGATCAGCAGCGAACGGGCATAGATACCGGTCGGCAGACGGCGGCGCAGCCAGCGCGACAGCCAACGCATGCCGTTTGAGGGCGGGCTGTCCTGATCGCGCCGGATCGAATCGAATGTCACCATCGCCGCTGGTTCCTGAGACTTGATATCAATCTATGCTCAGGCGGTAGCCGATGCCACGCACCGTCTGCAGCCAGATGGGATTTGCCGGATCGTCCTCGATCTTGCGGCGCAGGCGGTTGATCTGCACATCGATGGTGCGTTCGCCGACTTCCGCATCGTTGCCGATCAGCTCGTGGCGCGGAATGGTGTCGCCGGCGCGCTTGGCAAAGAGCAGCATGATTTCCTGCTCCCGGTCGGTCAGGCGGATGAGTTCCGAGGCCCTCTTCAATTCCTTGCGGGTCAGCGAGAAGGTATAGGGGCCGAACATCACCTGTTCGATCTTCGGCGAGTCGGCCGGCGCATTGCGACGGAGGATATTGTTGATGCGCAGCACCAGTTCGCGCGGATCGAAAGGCTTCGGCAGATAATCGTCAGCGCCGGCTTCCAATCCGGCGATGCGCGCATCGGCTTCGGCAAGAGCGGTCAGCATGATGATCGGGATATTCTTGATGGCGCGGAGGCTTGACGTCAGCACGATCCCGGACTCACCGGGCATCATGACGTCCATGATGATCAGGTCGAAGTCCAGCCCCTCGAGCTTGCGACGGGCCTCGGCGCCTTCGGCGGCGACCGTCACCCGGAAACCCTTTTCCATGAGATAGCGATTGAGAAGGGCGCGGATACGCGTGTCGTCATCCACGACCAGGAGATGCGCCGCATCATCGGAAATTGCTGTCTTTGTCGTCATTCAATCCGTCTCGATCTTGTTTTATCTATTTGATTGAGATGATCTTATCCCAAACCCGCTTCGCGGTTCTCCGGTTTGAGATCATGTCTTAGTCCTGCATTCCCCTCAGGAACCGCTTGACGCTTTCGCGCGTCGCGTCGGACGCGCCTTCGAATGCCCGTTCAATACGGCGTGATTGCGGCTCCGCCAGCGCAAGCGCCAGATCGCGGCCGGCCTGCGTCGGATACAGCTTACGCTGGCGACGATCCTCAGGCCCGGCCACCTGACGAATATAACCCGAATCGATCAATTGTTTGAGAACCCGCGCCAAACTCTGTTTGGTGATCTTCAATGTTTCCAAAAGGTCCGCAACCGTCATGCCGGGTTCGCGGTTAACGAAATGGACGACACGGTGATGCGCGCGCCCGAACCCGCTCTTGTCCAAGATCTGGTCCGGATCGGATACGAAGTCGCGATAGGCGAAGAAAAGCAGCTCGATGATTTCGAAATCGATGATCCCGACATTCTCCATCGGCGCTGCCAGTAGCTCCGGTTTCGCCGCTTTTTGGTTCACCTGCCGTGTCACCTTGGCATTTCCTTTCCTGTTTTGGGGCAACGGGGAAACTTACGCAAAAATATGTCAGCTTTATTGACGTATTTTTGCGTCACTGCAAGTTTCTCCAACCTTTTGCAGCCCGGACGGATAGCCATAAGTCGAAACTAGACCGGGCTTGGCAAAACTCCAACAGATCTCACGTTCTCCCACGTACTTTGTGGAGAAAAGGCTGTCGGAACAACAGCCAACAGTCATGGGGCGCAGATGCGACTATTTTGGGGGGATTTATCGTAGCGAGATAGCGAAGGTGACCGGCGCGAGCATCGCCGCCGGTAGCAGAGACCGGGCATTGTCGCGTCGCGCCGACAGCGATCAGTGAAAGCCTGACGAGTGGCCAGATAATGATGGCAGCCCGACTGCCGCCGTGGTCGGGCAAAATCGCGGAACACTCAAGGAAAGCCGGATGCGGTTTCTCTCCGCCCGGCTTTCTTTGACCTGATACTTTCGTCTTACTTACGGCCGAGCACTGCGCCGACGATTGCAGAGAGTATACCGCCAGCGACCAGCGAGGAGAGGCCCTGTGCGATATAGCCGGTCAGGGCTTCGCTGCCGATCAGGTTGAGAATGAGGCCGCCGCCGAGACCGCCGACAGCGCCGGCAATCGTCCTGGCGACGAGATTGATCCCTTCCTGCTTCAAAACGGCGCTGGCCCCGTTGCCGCCGATAGCGCCGGCAACCAGTTGCGTGATGATAGGCCCTAAACTTTCCATGATCAGCCTTCTCCCATTGTACCGGAAGCCATTTCCGGATGCCGTCGCGCCGCGCCCCGGATCGAGCCTTGGGAGTGGCGAAAATCCTCATTTATATAAGAATTACATCATGCATCGGCCGGTGGAAATAGAAAGGCAACTCAAACGGGAGAAATTTGCAATAATTCGGGGGAAAAGTCACATTGGAGGGGAGGCGGCCGTGCGGCCGCCCGTGATTTCGACGTATTGGTGCCGCCGCGACGCGAATCAGCGATAAACGTAGACGATGCGGCGCGTATCCGGATCGACCAGCACCGGCTGTCGATTCACCTCGACATAGCTGTATTGGTAGTCGGGGATGCGGTGAACGGCCACACTTTCCGGCAGGGTGGCGCCGACGACGACGTCGCCGCGCAATTGAACCGCGTCGACCGGATTGTCCGTGATGTAGGCCTGCACTTCGCTTGGCGGCGTGATCGCAACGACATCGCCGCCGCTCTGATCGACAGGCCCGAGCAATTCGTCATTCGGGCCTGGCTGCGCCGTTTGGATGCTGCCAGTGCTTGTGGGGTCGGTCTGTCGATAGGTGATGGTCGGAACGCCGAGGGCGTCGCGATGTTCTTCGACGATGAGCGTATTGCCGTTCTGCTCAACATTCAGATATTGGGCATAGACCCATCCGCGCATGCCGTTGACGTCGACACGGCACCAGCGGCTGCCTTCGATGCAGCCGTCAAGCGTGGCCTCGGAGCCACGGGTTGCCATGCCCACCGTTGGATATTCTGAGCCGGGACCGGAGCGAACCTCCATGTCCGTGGCCGTGGTTGCGGACATCTGAGCCTGTGCCAGTCCGGCGCTGCCGACGAGAACAAGGCTGGCCAGCAGCAGGTTTTTCTTCAAGGACATTGGCTTTCTCCTTTTGCTTTGGGAGCTTCAGAGCAAACGCCTCGAATGCTTCAGTGTTCCCCTTTATAGACACGTCGACCGATCCATCATGGGAGGTAATCTCCCTAAGCGTCTGGGTCTGTTTCTCTTTTCGGAGGGCATTGGTCATGTCGAATTTTCGAGGATTGCTGCGGGATTCCAGCGTGCTGCCTTTGCTGCCCCGGCATTTTCAGGGCAAGGGGCTGTTTTGCCCGCTGTTTGTGATTATACCGGCAGAACGGACATCCAACAGACGAGGCGCTTCATGGGCATGCTCCAGGCCGGCATCATTCCGGTGACACCTTTCGAACAGAATTGCACGATCCTGTTCGATCCGGAGACGAACGAAGGGGTCGTGGTCGATCCCGGCGGTGATGTCGATCTTATCCTGCAGACGGTGCGTGAGAACAACATCACGCTGAAAGCGATCTGGCTGACGCATGGCCATATCGACCATGCTGGCGGCGCGGACGAAGTGCGCGAAGCGCTCGGTCTGGAAGTGATTGGCCCGCATGAGGATGACCTGCCGCTGCTGCAGGATATCGAGGCCAAGGGCAGGATGTTCAATATCGAAGGCGTGCGCAACGTCGTGCCGGATCGTTTCCTGACGGATGGCGACAAGGTGTCTTTCGGCGAGCACGAGTTCGAGGTCTTCCATTGCCCTGGCCATGCGCCGGGCCATGTCATCTATGTCAACAGGAAGCAGAAATTCGCCCATCTCGGCGATGTGCTGTTCCACGGCTCGATCGGCCGCACCGACCTACCGGGCGGCAATCATCAGCAATTGCTGGACTCGATCCGTGACAAGGTGTTTCCGCTGGGGGATGATGTCGGCTTCATCTGCGGCCACGGCCCGGGCGGCCAGATCGGCGAGGAGCGCCGGACCAACCCTTTTCTGCGCGGGCTCTAGGATCAAAAAAAGCGCCGCGGGAGGCGGCGCTTCGTATTGTGGCATTGGCCGATACGTCGATCAGTTGCAGAAGTGACGCATGCCGTCATAGCCGACATAGGTGCCGCTGCGGCTGTCGAAGCTTCTGTAGCGATCATAGCAATAGCGCATCCATTGCGACGACCAGGGACGCAGACCGGCGGTCGGCGGAGCATAGTAGCTGACATCGCGCTCGACATAGACGCGGCGCGGCGGTGCGCGATAGTAATAGGGCGGGGGCGGCGCGTCGTAGTCGGGATCGACATAGACCGGGCCTGGCTCGACATAACGCGGCTGGCTGGCGATGGCGGAGCCGACGATCAGGCCGGTGGCGAGACCTGCGGCGCCACCCAACACCCAGCCGTCACGGTGATGCCAGCGATCATCGGCCGAAGCGGCTGACATGGAGGTTAGCGTCAGCGTTGCCGCCATGGCGGACATGAGAAGGGTTTTGCCGAGCATGTTCATTCGTCTATCCTCTGAACGGGAGCGGAAAAACCGTCGTTCCCAATCTTGTATTGGGGGATAAACTAGGCACGGCAAGCTGAATGCAGACTGAATGACAAAACCCGGCATCTCTGCCGGGCCTCAACTCGAATGATCACCGTCAGGCTTTTCAGCCGGCAATCTGGAGATTGACGGCCTTTGGTCCCTTGCCGCGGCGATCCGGTTCCGTGTCGAAGCTTACCTTCTGGTTTTCCGACAATCCTGCCAGACCAGAAGCCTGTACTGCGGAAATGTGTACAAAGATGTCAGCGCCACCCTTGTCCGGTTTGATGAAACCGAAGCCCTTATCGGTGTTAAAAAACTTTACAGTGCCAGTCTCGGCCATGCGTCAGGTCCTTTTCTCTCTGCCCACCATCCACACGGGCAGCATTGCTGTATTGCCCTTGCGGGCGCTCGCAGGCAGTTCTCGCAATTTGAAGGAAAAGGTCCCCTATACCTCGGCGTGGCCACGAAACGATATCCGCGTATCATTTCTCGACCAGGCTGACCGGAATATTAGCGTTCCCGGCGCGCACTTTCTTAAGGACTTCCCATGCTTTAAAAATGCCCGAACACCGTTGAGAGTGCTGTGTTTATCGGGAATTGGCAAGTAAAAGTTTTTAATGTCCTAAAAGGGGCGCATTGCGGTAACCGGCGTGTGCTAAGGCGATTCGCAAATTTTCCCTCACGGGAAATGGATTTCCAAGGTTTTTGTATCGTTTGCGATATAAGTTTGGCGAAATTTTCCCAAATGACGGCCTCGAAATACGTCTTTCGGGTCATTTAAAAAAATCTAACGGAAGCGGTCCGGCACAGCCATAACGGGCATTTCCAGTGGTCTTTTTATGCGGCGACGCTGCGTCGCCGCGTGAGTTCGGGCACCAGTTCCACCGCAAGCATCGCAGTGAACATCAGCGCGCAGCCGGCATAACCTTGGGGTCCCATGGTTTCGCCGAGCAGCAGCGCGGCGAGTGAAGCGCCGAACACGGCCTCCGAAGAGAGGATGATCGCCGCCTGCGGCGCGGTGGTGTAGCGCTGGCCGATAACCTGCAGCGCGAATGCAAGCCCGGACGAGAATATCCCAAGATAGAGGATTTCGCCGAGCGCCGCCTCGATGGCTGCAAAGCTGACGGGTTCGACCAATGTAGCGACTATGAGGGCGAGGACAGCGGTGACGGCGAATTGCGTGGCGGAAATGGCGAGCGGCCGGCCGGTTTCGCGGACCGACGAGCCGGCGAGGGTGATTTGTATAGCCCAGAAGACGGCGCAGACAACGGTCAGGAAATCGCCTGGGGTGAGTTGGGAAAAGGAGCCGCCGGACAGCAGGTAGATACCACTCAGCGCCGTCAACGCCGCGGGCCAGATGATCCAGTGCGGCTGTCGGCGCAGAAAGACGACGGCGATCAGCGGCACGAAGACGACGTAGAGGCCGGTGATGAAGCTGGAATTGGTGACGGTGGTCGTCAAGAGCCCGAGTTGCTGCGTTGCCGCGCCGCCGAAAAGCGCGGCGCCAGTGAGGAAGAAGGAGAGCCAGTTGCGGCGCGTGAGCGGTTTTTCAGCCTTGCGCTTTTCCTTCCAGACGAAGGGCAAAACGACGACGGTCGCAACGGCAAAACGCAGGCTTATGAACCAGAACGGCCCGATCGCCTTCATCGCTGTCGACTGCGCGACGAAGCCGCTGCCCCAGATCGCGGCAGCCAGCAACAATACCAAATTCGCCTGTATGCGAGTCATCGACAACCTGCGGGAGAGGGGAGCAAAGGAAGGAAGATGACGGTGCGTTAACAGTTGCTTTTCCCCGGGGCAAGGGTGAAAGGCTGACTGCCAACGGCAAATCCTGTCGCTAGTTCGTTGCTCTCGAAACACGCAATAACGCGCCGTCATCTTCATCCGTGGTGATCAGCAGCGCCCCGTCGGGTGCGACGACGATATCGCGCAATCGCCCGAAGTCGCCTTCGAACAGCCGTTCTTGCTCGACCACCTTGCCGCTGCCGTCGCGATCGAGACGTGAGAGAAGCTCGAATTTCAGCGCTGTGACCAGAAGGTCGCCGTTCCATTCCGGAAACATCTTGCCGCGATAGACGGCGATGGCGCCGGGCGCGATCGAGGGATCCCAATAAAAGATCGGCTGCTCCATACCCTCTTTCGCCGTGCCGATGCCGATCTTGGTGCCGGAATAATTGCGTCCATAGGAAATGACCGGCCATCCGTAATTCTTGCCTGGTTCCGGCGTGTTGATCTCGTCGCCGCCTCTTGCGCCGTGCTCGGCCGTGTAGAGCCTGCCGTCGGCGGCATCGAAAGTGATGCCCTGGGGATTGCGATGACCCTTGGACCAGATCTCCGGTTGGGCCTTGGCGCCGTCCTTGAACGGATTGTCAGCGGGAATGCTGCCATCGGTTTTGATATGGATGATGGAGCCGGCGTCGTCGTGGAAATCCTGAGCGCGATCCTGCTCGCCGCGGTCGCCTAGGCTGACGAACAGGCTGCCGTCCTTGGCGATGGCGATACGCGAGCCGTATTGGATGTTGCCGCGCGACAGCTTGTTCATCAGGAAAATGCGCTTCACATCGGTCAACCGCCGCTCGTCCGGCGATAGGACGGCATGAAAGACCGCCGTGCCACTGCCGCCATCCTCGGAAATGGAGGCAGCGAAGAAGATCGTGCGGTTGTTCGCAAATCTCGGATCAAGGGCGACATCGAGCAGCCCGCCCTGGCCACGGGCATGGACTTCGGGTAGCCCTGCAACCGGCTCTGACACCTTGCCATTGCGGATGATACGCATGCTTCCCGGTCGTTCCGTCACGAGATAGGCGCCGTCCGGCAGCGCTTCCACGGCCCAGGGGTGATCGAGCCCGCTCGCGATGGTCTCGACCCTGACGGCGACTTTCTGTGTGTTGACGATCTTGGCCGGATCGGCGACGGCGGCGCTTGCCGCCAGTATGGCGGACGCTGCAAGGGCAACGGAAAATCCGGTTCTGGAAAGGCGCATCGATCCATTTCCTCCATGGCGAGAATAGCCTACGCGCAACGTGGGGTGGGTGGATCGCGGTTCAAGCGCGCCAGGGTGTCGATAACGTCATTGTGTCCGTCGAGCCGGCGTCGCCCGCGGCTGCGGGCATTTGCGATATGGCGCATCGACCCACCTGCGATGACGCCATCGTTCAAAACATGGCTTTTCCACGCGTTGCCATCTACGACTACACGATAAAGGTGTGCAATGCATGCCTCTGACAGACCGAACTGGATGCCGAAAGAATTTCGCGATGCTAATTCATGGTGGTTGAGATATATGCTGACACGGCTGATTTTAATGACGTTTTCCTGACAAGCTGAGAGATTGAATCAGGTCCTTCATAAAATGATTCATCCGCCGAGAGGCTTGTTTGCCTCTGACCATCCTCTTTGCTTGTTTCATTCAGCGCGCGTACAGAGGCTCCCTTTGGGAGAATGGCGGTGTATGGCAGCCCGGTGACAACGTGTGGCGCGCTGTCTACGCACGCGCGAAATAACGCCACCGTGACGCCTTTCTGCTTGAAACGGCGGCCTACATTCGACATAGAGCTTAGCGCAGAAATCTGGTCCACAGGCTTTCTGCCCATTTCAACCGAATAGGACCGATCATCATGGCCTTTCTTGCCGACGCCCTTTCCCGTGTAAAGCCTTCTGCCACCATCGCTGTTTCCCAGAAAGCGCGCGAGCTGAAAGCAAAAGGACGCGACGTGATCGGCCTCGGCGCCGGCGAGCCTGATTTCGATACGCCGGACAATATCAAGACGGCCGCCATCGACGCGATCAACCGCGGCGAGACGAAGTACACGCCGGTCGCCGGCATCCCCGAGCTGCGCAAGGCGATCGCCGCCAAGTTCAAGCGCGAGAACAATCTCGACTACGCTCCCGAGCAGACTATTGTCGGCACGGGCGGCAAGCAGATCCTGTTCAACGCCTTCATGGCGACGCTGAACCCTGGCGATGAAGTCATCATTCCGACGCCATACTGGGTTTCCTACCCGGAAATGGTGGCGCTGTGCGGCGGCACTCCGGTTTTCGTCGAGACGACGCAGGCTAACGGCTTCAAGCTGCAGCCGGCCGACCTCGAAAAGGCGATCACGCCGAAGACCAAGTGGTTCATGTTCAACTCGCCGTCGAACCCTTCGGGTGCTGCCTATACGCATGCCGAGCTGAAGGCGCTGACGGACGTGCTGGTCAAGCATCCGCATGTCTGGATCCTGACCGACGACATGTATGAGCACCTGACCTACGGCGATTTCAAGTTCGCCACGCCCGTCGAGGTCGAGCCCAGCCTCTATGACCGGACGCTGACGATGAACGGCGTTTCGAAGGCCTATGCCATGACCGGTTGGCGTATCGGCTATGCCGCCGGCCCGCTGGTGCTCATCAAGGCGATGGACATGATCCAGGGTCAGCAGACCTCGGGCGCAACCTCCATCGCGCAGTGGGCCGCCGTCGAGGCGCTGAACGGTCCGCAGGATTTCATCCCGCGTAACAAGAAGATCTTCGAAGGCCGCCGCGACCTCGTCGTGTCGATGCTGAATCAGGCAAAGGGTATTTCCTGCCCGGTTCCGGAAGGCGCATTCTACGTCTATCCGTCCTGCGCCGGCCTGATCGGCAAGACGGCGCCGACCGGCAAGGTCATCGAGACGGACGAAGACTTCGTGTCGGAACTGCTGGAATCGGAAGGTGTCGCCGTCGTCCACGGCTCCGCCTTCGGCCTCGGCCCGAACTTCCGCATCTCCTATGCGACCTCTGAAGAGCTTCTCGAGGAAGCTTGCCGCCGCATCCAGCGCTTCTGCGGCGCTTGCAAGTAAGCGAGTAGTTCACCACGCAAGTTGAAAGAGGCCCGTCAGCGATGGCGGGCTTTTTCGCGTTGATCGGTTGGCGTCAATGCCGGCTCATCAAGAGATTCAAGTCGCTCTGAATTCGATTCCACTTCCCGCTCCAACCCTTTGAAATGTGACTCAAAGCCCCAATACCGTCAGCATGATGAAGGTGGCGAAGAGGATGAAATGGGTCATGCCTTCGATGGCGTTGGTCTCGCCGTCATTGAGGTTGATGGCGGCGGCGATGAGGGTGATCATGATCATCACCGTCTGTACCGGCGTCATCGCCATGATGAAGGGTTGGCCGGTATAGAGCGCGATCGCTTCCATGACCGGCACCGTGAGGATGACGGTCGAGAGCGAGGCGCCCATGGCGATGTTGATCGTCGCCTGCATGCGGTTGCGCAGTGCCGAACGCAGCGCCGTCAGGATCTCCGGCGCTGCGGAAATAGTGGCGACAACGATTGCCGCGATCGCGGGCGGCGCACCGCTATTCTTGAGGCCGACATCCATGAAGGCGGACATGAACTCGGCGAGCACGCCGATCAGCACGACGCCGATCAGGATCGTGACGATGGACGTCACCGTCGATTCCCCGCCGTGATGGTCTTCCTCAGCCCCATGTTGCTTTTCGATGCGCGGATAGCTGTAGCTGAAGAAATAGCTGTGCTTGCCGACCTGCATGCGCAGGAAGAGAGCGTAAAGCGCGATCATCGCAACGATGGTGAAGGCGGAATAATAGTGCCATTTCGCCTCGGGGACGAATTCTGGCACGATCATCGAAATGCCCATGGCCGTCAGGATCATCACGCCGTAGGACCTGCTGGAGTCGTCATTGTAGGGTTGCTCGCCGTGCTTCAGTCCGCCGATCAGGGCGGCGAGGCCGATGATACCGTTGATGTCGAGCATAACGGCGGAATAGATCGTATCGCGCACCAGCGTCGGCGAGCTTTCGCCGCCCATCAGGATCGCCAGCATGATGACTTCGACGGCGACGGCCGATAGCGTCAGGATCATCGTGCCGTAGGGGTCGCCGACCTTGACCGCCAGGATTTCGGCATGATGGGCGACGCGCATGGAGACGAGCACGATGGTCGCAACCAGTGCAGCCGCGGCCAGGATCGATGCGGTCTGTCCCATCTCCAGCACGGAATGTTCGTAAAGATAGGCGATCACCGCGATTGCCAATGCGATGAGCAGGAATTTTTCTTGCTTCAGCCAATTCGATATAGCCAAGATCCCCACCTCTCGCACCGATTCACTTTTGCACTCTAAACCAATGATTTTTCACATCAAGCACGTACGAAGCCGACAAAATTTGCAGTCCGCGGCGTTTAATGGAATACTGCGCTGATAGGTCTGCCCAATAAAATGTCGCGGCATCCTCGATACTCGTCTCAGATGGACCGCGGTCCTGCCGGGTGTGCCCGGTTCTTAAGGTCTTGGCAGATGAGAAGGAGGACATGTATGGTCAAGGTCACTTACGAAATCGTGCCGCATGACGGTGGATGGGCGTATCGTTTTCGAGACGTCTATTCCGAGGCGTTTCCCAGCCATTCGGAAGCCGTGGAGGCAGCCCGGATTGTAGCGGCCGAGCAGCAGGTCGGTGGCGATTCAGCCGAGATCAGCTGGCAGGACGAAAGGGGCAAGTGGCACGAGGAATATGCCGACGGCGGCGATCGCCCGGAAACGGAAGTGGTTGACGGCAAGGTGCATTTTCCGCCGGTGGATACGGCGCCAGGTGCCTAGTTTCGAACGTAATCCAGCAACCCCGCCACCAGCGCATCAAACGTCACGCGGCAGCGTGGTGATGTCTTGAGATTCTCGTGCATGGCAACCCAGGTGTCGAGCGGCAGTTCGATTTCGGGTAGCAGCCGAACAAGTTCCCCATCCCTTTTCGCAAGCGGTATCTGATAGAAGCAGATACCGATGCCGGCGCGCAAGGCGTTGTGCAGGGCGATGCTATGATCCGACTTGAAGGCGAAGGAGACGCCGTCGAACAGGGGATAGCGCTTAATCATGGCGCGTATGTAAGCGGTCTGGCGGTCGAATCCGATCAGCTTGTGCTGGCGCAACTCGCCGATGCCCTTGGGTTCGCCATATCGGTCAAGATAGCTGCGATGGGCGAAGAGGCCTAGGGGGATCGAGCCGATATGACGCGCCAGCAGGGCATCCTGCGCTGGCGCGACCATGCGAACGGCGATATCGGCCTCGCGCTGCAACAGGTCTTCGACGGCATCCGAAGCGGAGAGCTCGATGGTGAGGTCGGGATATGTCGCCTGCAACGCGGCCAGGATTGGCGGCAAGACTTCTACGCCGATGACTTCGCTGGCGCTGATGCGGACTGTGCCGCGGACGCTGTCGCGGGAACTGGAGGCGACACGCAAAAGAGCGGCAGTCGTATTGGCCAGCGTTTCCGCATAGGGCTTCAGGGCAAGCGCTGCGTCCGTCGGCAGAAGACCTTGCTGCGAGCGGGTGAACAGCTCGGCACTGACGGCTTCTTCCAGTGCGTCGATGTGGCGGCCGACGGTTGGCTGGGTGAGGCCAAGTTCGCGGGCAGCAGCCGAAAGCGAGCCGTGACGCAGCACGGCGAGGAAGGTACGATAGAAATCCCAACTAGGTTCCGATGTCGTCATATATTTTTGTATAGCATATGCATATTTTTTGGCAATTTCGTTTAGGTGGGTCGCGCGGCATAGTCACGCTATCAACCTGATGGAGATTGTGATGACCGAGCAGATGGAGAATGGAAAGACGGCCCTCATACTGGGTGCCACCGGCGGTATCGGCGGTGCCGTTGCGCGAGGGCTCGCCGCTCGCGGCTGGCGCATCCGGGCGCTGAACCGCAATGCAGCCGAGGCGGTGCGTCGCGAACCCGGTTTCGACTGGGTGCAGGGCGATGCGATGCAGGCGAGCGATGTGCTGAAGGCGGCAGAAGGGGCTGATGTGATCGCGCATGCCGTCAACCCGCCCGGTTATCGCAACTGGGGGCAACTGGTCTTGCCGATGCTCGACAGCACGATTGCGGCAGCGAAAGCGGTTGGGGCGCGGATCGTCCTGCCGGGAACAGTCTATAATTTCGGACCGGATGTCTTTCCCGACGTGGCCGAGGACAGCTCGCAACATCCCCGGACACGGAAAGGGGCAATCCGTGTCGAGATGGAGCGCCGTCTGAAGGCGGCTGCAAAGAATGGAACGCCCGTTATCATTGTTCGCGCCGGCGACTTCTTCGGTCACTACGGTGCTAATGGCTGGCTCTCGCAAGCCATCGTGAAGCCTGGCAAGCCGGTGACGTCGATAACCTATCCAGGCAAGGCAGGTGTCGGCCATCAATGGGCCTATCTGCCGGATGTTGCCGAAACGATGATCCGGCTGATCGAGAAGGGCGATGCACTTCCCGCCTTTGCCGTCTATCACATGCGCGGCCACTGGGACGGCGACGGCCGGCAGATGATCGGCGCGATCGAGCGCGCGGTTGGGCATAGGGTGAAAGTGAAGGCTTTTCCCTGGTGGGTACTGCCGCTTGCCGCACCCTTCGTGCCGCTGATGAAGGAACTGCGCGAAATGCGCTACCTGTGGAATGTGCCGCTGCAGATGAGAAACGACAGGCTCGTCGCGGTGCTTGGTGAGGAGCCGCATACGCCGATCGATGCGGCGATGAAGGCAAGTCTGATGGGAATCGGCTGCTTGCCGGCGCGATGAGGCGCGCCGTCAGGCTTGGAGTTCGGCGAGTGCGATCTGGGCGACGGTAAAATCCGACTCCGCGTTTTTGGTATCGCCGTCGCTGAGGAACCAGGTGGCGGAAAGGCCGGCATAGGCGATGACCCACTGCAGCAACCGCTTCGGTTCAAGTCCTGCTTCTGCGCAGACAATCGGCAATTGCCGTTGCAGACGGCCCGGAGCGGTGACGGTCGGCAGTTCCGGATTGCAGAAAGTGTTGGCGAAATCGAAACCGCGTTCGCCATGAACGCGCTTCGGATCGATAGCGAGCCAGCCGCGAGGGCCGAAGTCCAGAATGTTCTCGTGGTGGATATCGCCGTGGAGCACGGTAATGTCCCGCTGATCAACAAGCAGGCCCCGCGCCACCTCCGCGCAAGTGGCGAGCATGCCGCCATGGGCGCGCGCTGCCGGTTCCAATTCGTCAAACCAGCGGTCGAGCGGCACCAGATCGGACGGCAATTCCGCCAGCCGCGGCGCATGCAGCTTCGCGGCTGTACGGCACATGATCCGGCTTGCCTCGTCATCGAGGCCGTCCATCGCCATGGTCAGCAGCGAGCCTGGTCCGGTCGCCCGCTCAAGAAGTGCCGCATCGTCGTCATGCTGATAGACGTAAGCGGCCCCATCGCCCTCCCACCAGCGCAAGACCCGGTTGCCGAATTTCTCGTCGATATTGAGCGCGACCTTCAACATGGCCGGCTTGTCGCGCCAGATGACGGGGAGGAGATGGCTGGAATGGGTGATAATGGGCTTGCCGTCGAGTGTCAGCGACCAACGGTCGATATAGGGTTTAAATATGGTCGGGTTTTGCAATGCGTTCGTTGTCATGAAGCCGAGACACCCTCTCTATCAGAAGGCGAGCGCTGCTCGCCGTTCGCCGCAAAGTTAGATGGGGAGCGGGGGCAGCATTGCCAAGCCGGAAATCGCTTTTATCAATCATCGGTATCACGGATTGAGCGGTGATCCTCGGGGTGAGACAGAATTGCGACGCGCGGCTTCGGCTGATTTGCCGATGCCACGCGCTTGGTTCGAAGGCGATCAGGCGCCGCCCATTGCTGTAAGCAGGTCTTCTTTCTCGATGTTCAGCGTCGCTATGCCCTGCATGAGGCGTTTTGAAATCTCAAGGAAGATATGCGAATATCCCGTCGGGAACGCCGCCAAAAAGGGAAAGCGAGCCTGCACCGACGGCGGCCAAAGCAAAAAAACCTCCCGCCATGGTCACATTTTTCAACAGTTCGGTGACATTGCCCCTATGGGCGTCATAGCCTGTAACTAGGCACCAGAGACCGAGCAAGATGCTTGCCGTCCGAACCGGATAGCCGAGGACGACCGCCACCCCGCCGGTGAGTTCGCAGAAACCGATAAGATAGGCGAAGAATATTGCATCCGGCAGTCCCAAGGCCTGAAAGCCCGGCACCAATTTGGCTTCGCCACCGCGGAGCTTCATTATTCCCCACACAATGAACGGTATGCCCAAAAACAGGCGAGCAATGAAAAGGCCTTCGTCGTGCATGTTGCCTTCGTCCTCCACCCTTCTTCACGTTGCCGATCGGGCTCGATGTAAGCGACACCCCATCCCGTATGGCCGTGGTGCAACGAGCATGCCAATTACATAAGTGAAATATTTCAAATGGATACGGAGATTTTACATCACGTAGATGACAAAGTGTCTGACGAAGAAAGGACAAACTGTCCGGGAAATTGAAAACAATTGCGGGGGTCACGGATACCTGCTGAGAACGCTGGCCTGTTATCGCGGCGGGAATCGGCGAGCGCCTTGAAATCAGGAGCGAGCTGCCACGTGAGCCATATCGCCTCAACGTTGCGCGGGGCATTCCCGCTCCAGTCGCCGTGACGAGCGGACCTCGTTGAAACAACCCCAGACATAAAGCTTCAACAGGTCGTGCGGATCATAGCCAGATCGGCCCATAGATACTGGTACGGCGCGGCCGAAATCGAGAGCGGCAAGGCCAAGACCATCGGCAAAGGCGTTAATCACTCGGACCGGAGCGTGAGCTGCCACTCAGTGCTCAACCCGTGCCGGCAGAAACGATTAGTGTTCCCGATGAGCATGGACAATGTATCCCATGAAAATGGCCACCTCGTTTCCGTGGCGGCCATCCTGTCTGATTTGCACCCGTTTCAACACAGCCTGTTGCAGCGGGGTTTCTCAATCACTCCCGGAGCTTTTGGCGCTATGCCACCTCGTCCAGAGTTGGGTAGTCGGAATAGCCCTTCGGGCCGCTGCCGCCGTACAGATTTGCCTGGTCGACGGGAGTGAGCGGAGCATCCTCCTTCAGCCGGCGTACGAGATCCGGGTTGGAGATGAAGGGCTTGCCGAAGGCGACGACGTCGGCCCGGCCGCTGTCGACGGCTTCCTCAGCCAGCGCGCGGTCGTAGCCGTTGTTAAGCATCCAGCCGGCCTTGCCGCCGGCAGCCTTGTAGGCGGCATGCAGGGCGTCATAGTCGAAGGGCAGGAAGTCGCGTGCGCCGCCGGTTGCGCCTTCGATGACATGGATATAGGCGAGATCGTACTTTGCCAGGCCTTCGACGACATAGGTGAAAAGCGGTTGCGGCTGCGGATCGCTGGCATCGTTGGCCGGCGTTACCGGCGAGATGCGGATACCGGTGCGGCCGGCGCCGATTTCCTTGGTCACAGCGTCGACCACTTCGAAGAGGAAGCGAGCGCGGTTCTCGATCGAGCCGCCGTACTGGTCGGTGCGGTCGTTGATATCCGCGCGCAGGAACTGGTCGAGAAGATAGCCGTTGGCGCCATGGATCTCGACGCCGTCGAAGCCAGCATCGATCGCGGCGCGGGCGGCCTTGCGGTAATCCTCGACGATCCCCGGAATCTCGCTGGTTTCGAGTGCGCGCGGCTCGGAGGTTTCAGCGAAGCCGCTGGTGCCGTCATTGTGGACGAGATAGGTCTTGGCCTTGGCGGCCCTGGAGGTCGAAGACACCGGCTTGCTGTCGTTCGGTTGCAGGCTGGTGTGGGAGATGCGGCCCACATGCCACATCTGCACGACGATCTTGCCGCCATTGGCATGCACGGCGTCGGTTACCTTCTTCCAGCCGTCGAGAGCTTCCTTGCTGTAGAGACCGGGCACGTCGGCATAGCCCTGACCCTGATGGGTGATGGCGGTTGCTTCGGTGATGATCAGGCCCGCCGTGGCACGCTGGGCATAATACTTGACGTTCAGATCGTTCGGAACGGCATTGGGAGAGCGGTTGCGCGTCAGCGGCGCCATAACGATGCGGTTGGCGATGGAGATATCGCCAAGCTTTGTCGGTTCGAAGAGTTTGGTCATGGGGGTTCCTTTTTTTGCTATGAGGATTGTTGGATGAAGGAGGGGGCGATGAGCGGCAAAGCTGTTGTCAGAGCTCTTTCTGCAAGGTCGCGAGGAATTCAGCGATGGTTTCCTCGTTGCGCTTGTAGAAGATCCACTGGCCAAGGCGCTTGGTGGTTACCAGCTCTGCGCGCTGCAATGTGCCGAGGTGGGCAGAGACGGTCGATTGCGACAGGCCGCAGCGCTCGAACTGGCTGGCGCAGACGCCCAGCTCGAGCGGGTGCTCCTGGGTTGGAAAATGTGTGCGCGGGTCTTTGAGGTGATTGAGGATTTCGAGCCTGGCCGGATGAGCCAATGCCTTCAGTATCTCAGTCCTGTCCATTGCGCTTACCTCACGAATATCGAAAGTCGACGATTTATGTATCGTCTGATTTCGATATATCAAGGTCTGCCGCCAGATATTATTTTAGGTGGCGTATTTTGTTGCGTGCTCAGAAAATGGGCAAAAAAAAGGGCCACCGGAATAAACCAGGGCCCTATAGGTGTGAAGGTTAAAAACCTCCAGAGGGGAACAGCTGCTGCGGTGGAACTGGGAGGAAAAGCCACCATGTGCATCAGCTGTGGGCGTTATGATGCTAATTTGTGCACTGCGCAATGCTTTTTTGTGCATGGCAGTTATGCATTGGTGGCGTCTGGCGAAAAAAGGCAAAAAAAAGGGCCTCCGGAGTAAACCGAGGCCCTATAGGTATGAAGGTCAAAAACCTCCAGAGGGGAACAGCCAATGCGGTGGAACTGGGAGGAAAAGCCACCGTGTGCATCAGCTATGTGCGATATGGTGTCTAAATGGGCATCCTTCAACTCTGTTTTGTGCATATCAGCCATGCATAATACGCGTAGCTGATATATTAGCTCAAAAAATTGTTGAATTTCCAATCATTTAGATCGGATTAGAAGTTCCAGTTCCGTGCCTTCGCAACGACAAAATCGCGGAAAACTTTAAGTTTCGCCGCATTTTTCATCTCGTCGGGATAGCAGAAATACGTATCGAAGGATGGCACGTCGGCATTGATCGCGAGCTGAATGAGGCCTGGGTCGCGGCCGACGATGTAGTCCGGCAGCACCGCGATGCCGATGCCGAGCAGGCAGGCGCGCTTGATCGAGGTCTGGCTGTTGATCTGCAAGTGCGGCAGGCGCTTGTTGTCCGACGAGCGGCCGGCGATCTCCAGCCAGTTGACGTCGAGAAGATAGTTCGGCGCCGGTTCGCCGAAGCTGATGATGCGATGGTCGTCCAAATCCTCCACCGACTGCGGCTCACCGTAGCGGTTGATATAGGAGGGGGCGGCATAGACATGCATGTGCACGGTGAAGAGCTTGCGCTGGATCAAATCCGATTGCTGCGGCTGGCGCAGGCGGATGGCGCAGTCGGCATGGCGCATGTTCACGTCCAGCTCCTCGTTGTCGAGGATGAGCTGGATCTGCATGTCGGGATAAAGCTGCAGGAATTCCTGGATCTTGTCGGTCAACCAGCCCTGGCCGAGGCCGACCGTCGTCGTCACGCGCAACTTGCCGCTCGGCTTGTCGGTCGTCTCGGTCAATTGCATCTTGACCGTTTCGAGCTTCAGCAGAACGTCATGCGCGGTGCGGTAGAGCAGCTCGCCCTGTTCGGTCAGGATCAGGCCGCGGGCATGGCGATGGAACAGCTTGATACCGACATCCTGCTCCAATGCGCTGACCTGGCGGCTGATGGCGGATTGGGACAGATGCAGTTTGTCGGCCGCATGCGTGAACGATCCCGCTTCGGCAGCCGCGTGAAAAATACGCAGCTTGTCCCAGTCCAATGGCATGCCGCTTCCCCTCATCGGCTATATCACTCCGCAGCCACGGCGACGGGCATGTGCCCAGTCAAATAGCGTTCCGCCTCGAGTGCGGCCATGCAGCCCATCCCCGCTGCGGTGATCGCCTGTCGGAACGTATCGTCGGTCACGTCGCCAGCGGCATAGATGCCTTCGACGCTGGTCGCGGTCGAATCCGGTGCGGTCCAGAGGTAGCCATTGTCCTTGAGTTTCAGCTTGCCCTTGAAAAGTTCGGTCGCCGGCGCGTGGCCGATGGCAACGAAAATGCCGTCGATGGTCACGTCGGTGACGACGCCCGTGCGGGTGTCGCGCAGGCGCGCGCCGGAAACCGACGGCGGCATCGGCGGCTTGGCCGGCGTGCCGGTGATCTCGGCGACTTCAGTGTTCCAGACGATCTTGACGTTAGGCTTGGCGAAAAGGCGTTCCTGCAGGATCTTTTCGGCACGGAAGGAATCGCGGCGATGCACCACCGTCACCGACTTGGTGATGTTGGAGAGATAGAGCGCTTCCTCAACGGCGCTGTTGCCGCCGCCGACCACGATCACATCCTTGTTGCGATAGAAGAAGCCGTCGCAGGTGGCGCAGGCGGAAACGCCGAAGCCCTGGAAATGCTGTTCGCTCTCGATGCCAAGCCACTTGGCCTTGGCGCCGGTCGCGATGATCAGCGTATCGGCGGTCCAGACCTGGCCGCTATCCGTGCGCGCAACAAAGGGACGCTGATTGGTGTCGACTTCGGTGACGATGTCGTTGACGATCTCGGCGCCGACGTGCTTCGCCTGCTGCAGCATTTGCTCCATCAGCCACGGGCCTTGGATCGGATCAGCAAAGCCCGGATAGTTTTCGACATCCGTGGTGATCATCAGCTGGCCGCCCTGTTCAAGGCCGGCGATCAGGACAGGTTCCAGCATGGCGCGCGCCGCATAGACGGCAGCCGTATAGCCGGCGGGGCCGGAACCGATAATGAGCACCTTGGTGTGGCGGGCAGGCATAGTTTAAGTCCTTTCAATCTCGGCGCGTCGCGAATTTCAGCTTCAAACGGGCGAAGCAGGCGATTTCACGATCTGCTGACCCATTTATGATTGCCGCATGCATTTATTCAAGGGCAGCCTTGCATTACCAACAGAGCAAATCTGCTTTGTGTAAGATTCGGTTACGCAAGCGAAACTTTCTTGCGAATTTCCTCGCTTTATATAGAAGCTGGCGATGGGGAATTAAAGAAAGGCCATAAAAGTGCTGCGAGCTGAACTCGACGCCATCGATATCAAGATTCTGCGGGAACTCCAGCGTGACGGGCGCATGACCAATGTCGAGCTGGCCGATCGAGTCGGCATTTCCGCGCCGCCCTGTCTGCGTCGGGTGCGCAAGCTGGAAGAAGCCGGTATCATCGAGGGCTATCACGCCATGCTGAACAGTCCGAGGCTCGGCTTCGATCTCGTTGCTTTCTGCATGGTCGGCCTCAAGCATCAGTCGGAGGCCAATCTCAAGGCTTTCGCCAGTGCCACCGCGGAGTGGCCGCTCGTGCGCCAAGCCTGGATGGTGTCCGGCGACAGCGATTTCCTGCTGCATTGCGTTGCCGAAAATCTCACCCGCTTCCAGGATTTCGTCATCGAAGTGCTGACGGCCAACGAGCATGTCGATACGGTCCGCACCATGTTGACCATCCGGCAGGTGAAGAAGCTCGGTCTCGTGGAGTTATAAGGACATGGTGGACCGTCCCTGGCACCGAACGTTGGTCAAGCTGGGTGCGCGCGCTCTGCTTGGCAGTTCGCGTGCTCACGCGCAGGACTGGTTTCCAGGGCTCGGTATCGTGCGCAAGAGCGGCGTGGGGGAGGTGTTCTACCACCGTGCCAAGGTCGCCGATCTCTCGAATAGCGATCGGCTGCGGGACGAGGCGAACGAAAACATCTACATCGTCGGTTCTGGCCCATCGATCCGTGACTGCGACCTGACGGGGCTGGAGCCGAAGAGCGCAATCCTGCTGAACGGTGCGATCGGATTGATCGGCGAGCAGATCGCCGCGCCGCTTGCCGTTGCGGTAGAGGATGAGCGTTTCGTCTGGCGGCATTCGGAGATGATGCGGCACAGGATCAAGCCCGGCATGATCTGCCTGTTTTCAGTCTCCGTGCTGCGGGCGATTTCGGAGCTGGACAGCCGTTGGCTATCGGACAAGACGGTTATTCTGATAGACAATATCAGCAAGCCCTATGGCGCTCGCCGCCGCTTGATAGACGATCTCGGAAAGCTCGATTTTGTGCGACTCAACGCAGTCGGCACTGCTGGTTTCTCCTCTGCTCCGGATCTGGGCGTTTTCCAGGGAGGCTCGGTCGCTCTGTCGGCGCTGCAATTCGCGCTTTATTGCGCGCCCAAAACGATCGGCTTTCTCGGCATCGATATTTCTAACGCCGGTGAGCCACGTTTTTATGAGACGAGCGATGAGGCCGCTTTTTCCGGAATAGCGCGGGCCGAGGGCCGGATCCTTGAACATCTTATACTGGCAAGAGAAATCGCCTCGGAGCGGGGCGTGACATTTGTCAATTATTCGCCGGTTTCGGCGCTGTTGAAACATGGGTTCGGCTATGACGACAGGTTCGCCGCCGCATCGACGATCTGAGTTGCAGGGAACGGACGCATGGGTTGGCTGAAACCTAAGACTGCCGATGGCAAGAAACTGGCCATCGACCCGCCGCAGCCTCAAGAGGGCCGGCATGGGATCGCTATCGCCGTCTGCGTCAAGGACGAGGCGCGGTATATCGAGGAATGGGTGCGTTTCCATCGCGCTGTCGGTATTCGTCATTTCTATATCTACGATAACGGTTCGACGGATGAGACCTGCACAATTCTGCGCGAACTCCTCGATGCCGACATGCTGACGATTATCCCCTGGGCCGGGCGGATGAAGGATGTGGCCACCGGAACGACGCTGAACGGCCAGGTCATCGTCTTTGCCCATGCCATCCTCAATTTCGGCGGCGCCTACCGTTGGATGGCTTTTATCGATGTCGACGAATTTCTGCTGCCGAAAGAAGGGCGCACGGTCGGGGAGGCGCTCGAGGTGGTGGGGGATTTCCCGAATGTCTCACTACCCTGGCACATGTTTGCCACCAGCGGCCATGCGACGCCTCCCGGCGGTCCGTTGGCGCTGAACTATGCGATGCGCGGTGCCGATCCGATGACATCAAAGGAAGATGTTCGCAATTTCAAATGCATCGTTGATCCTTGCGAGGTGACGGAAGTCAGCGTGCATCAGTTCCAGACCCGCGAATTTGGTGATCTCACGGCGAACGATGCCGGAAAGCGATTTACGCGCCGGGCGCGGAAATCGCCGGAATTCTATTCGAACCGGTTTCTGCAGCTCAATCACTATTACACCAAGTCTCGCGAGGAGCTGATGGCCAAGCTGGCGCGCGGATGGGCCTACGATACTTCGCCGACCAAGTATCGCGACAAGGTTCTGTCGATCGTCAAAAGCATTGAGGAGAATGTGGTCGAGGATCGGGCGATGATCGATTTCATCGAGCGCAACCGCATCGATCTCGGCGGCTAAACCGGTTGAGTGATTCCACGGAATCACTCAACCGGTTTAGCCTATTGTTTTTACGCAATTCCGGACGGAAAACCGCGCGGCACTTTTCCTGGAATTGCTCTCGCCTGCCGCCTCAGCCGAGGAGCTGCCGATAGATATCGCCGATCGCCGTTGCTTCCTTTTCCAGCGCGAATTCGCTGCGGACGTGACGCACGGCATTTTCGCCCTGCTGGAGCGCTTGGTCCGGATTGGCCAGATAGAAGGCGATCGCCTTGGTCAGCGATTCGCCATCGCCGGCGGGCACAATTGCACCGGTCTCTCCCGGCACGATCATCTCGGCATAGGCGCCGGCGTCGGACGCAACGACTGCGGTGCGCGAGGCCATGGCCTCCAGCGGTGTCAGGCCGAAACCTTCGTTGCGGGAAGGGGCGACATAAAGCGTCGCGCGGCGATACCAGGGCCTAACGCTATCGACTTCGCCCATAAAGTGGATACGGTCGGCAAGGCCGGCCGCGGCCACCATCTTCACCAGTTCGTCGGCAAAGCTGCGGTGCTCTGCGGTCACGCGGCCGCAGATAACGGCCGTCCAGTCCGGATAGCGGGGCAGAAGCTCGATCATCGCCTTGACGAAGAGATCGGTGCCTTTCTGGTGGCGGACGCGGCCGAAGCAGCCGACCAGATAGGTGCCGGGCAGACCGCTGGTCGCCATCCGGTCGTCGGGTACTTCCGGCGGATGAAACAGGTTGAGGTCGACGCCATGCTGGATGACGGTGTGCGGCACTTCGAGGAAGCTGCCGGAGCGGGTGCTGGTGGCGATCACCGCATCCATGCGGCGGATCAGCCAGCGCGTATAGCCGGTGTGGCGGCGCTGGGCCGCGGAGGTGAAGACCAGTTTCAGCGGCATGCGCAGCACGGAGCGCAAGAGCAGCCCGACCAGCATCTCATTGTTGCGGCGGGCATGCCAGACACGCACGCGATGGCGGCGTGGCTTTATCCAGAGACCGGGCAGTCGTGCCCAGCCGAGCCTCGGCAAATCCTCCGGCAGGCCCGGGCCAAGCGTGGCGATATGGCAGCCGAGCTCGATCTGCTTCGGAATAAGCTGCACGATCGTGGATGTAACGCCGGAGAGCCGGCGCTTGAAGTTCGTCGCGATGACCTCGATCTCGCTGAGATCGCTTGCATGCGATGAGTCACGATCGCGCACGGGCGATCAGCCCCAGGAGATGGAGAGGATTTCGTAGGCCTTGGCGCCGCCGGGGGCGTTGACCTCGATGGAATCGCCGACTTCCTTGCCGATCAGCGCACGGGCGATCGGCGAGGAAATGGAGATGCGGCCAGCCTTCACGTCGGCTTCCTGATCGCCGACGATCTGGTAGCTCTTCTCTTCCTCGGTGTCCTCGTCGACGAGCTTCACCTTGGCGCCGAACTTGATCTTCGAGCCGGACATCTTGGTGAGATCGATGACCTCGGCGCGCGCCGTCAGGTCTTCGAGCTCGCCGATGCGGCCTTCATTGTGGCTCTGGGCTTCCTTGGCAGCATGGTACTCGGCGTTTTCGGAGAGATCGCCATGGGCACGGGCTTCCGAAATTGCTTCGATGATTCGCGGGCGTTCTTCCTGCTGCCGCCAGCGCAGTTCTTCCTGCAGCTTGACGAACCCGTTCTGTGTCATCGGTACCTTTTCAACCATTTTTCTTGTCCTTCACTCCCTGTGTTGCTCTGTCGCAGACACAAAAGAAAACAGGTCCCGAAGCGGTACTTCGGAACCATGTAGAGCCATTATTCTGTCATCTATAGCAGATTGCGACAGCCGATTTCCAGAAAATTCGAAGACTTATGGCGAGGCTGATCTCAGTCAGCGCTCGCCAAAGCAAGTTTTACACAAGCAGCGGTCAGCAACTCGGAAGCAGTGGCCGCGCCCCTCGAAGGCCTCAGAAATAACTCTGCAGAGTCCGGACTTCGAGGTTGCCGGCCTTCAGCGCCTTGATCGCCATGGCGGCGGCTTCGGCACCGGCCATGGTGGTGTAGTAGGGCACCTTCTGCATCAGCGTCGCCCGGCGCAGCGACTTCGAATCGGAGATCGCCTTGTTGCTGTCGGTTGTGTTGATGACGAGCTGGACCTGGCGGTTGCGGATGGCGTCCTCGATATGCGGACGGCCCTCTAGAACCTTGTTGATCTTGGTGGCGGCAATGCCCTGTTCGGCCAGATAGCGCTGTGTGCCACCGGTAGCGAGCACCTTGAAGCCCAGCTCGGTCAGTATGCGGATGGCGGGCAGGACGCGCGGCTTGTCATCGTCGCGGACGGAGACGAAGACCGTGCCGTCACGCGGCAGTTCGACGCCGGCGCCGAGCTGCGACTTGGCGAAGGCCAGCGCAAAATCCGTATCCAGGCCAATGACTTCGCCGGTCGAGCGCATTTCCGGTCCGAGCAGAATGTCGACGCCAGGGAAACGGGCGAAGGGAAAGACGGCTTCCTTGACGGCGATGTGCTTGAGCTTGCGCGGATCCGGCTTTTCGCCATAGGCGGCGAAAACCGCATCCAGCTTTTCGCCGGCCATGACGCGGGCGGCGATCTTGGCGATCGGCGCGCCGATGGTCTTGGCGACGAAGGGCACGGTACGCGAGGCGCGCGGGTTGACTTCGAGCACGTAGACCGTGTCGTCCTTGATGGCGAACTGTACGTTCATCAGGCCGCCGACATTCAGCGCCTTGGCCATGGCTTTTGCCTGGCGTTCCAGCTCGTCGATCATGGCAGGCGACAGCGTGCGCGGCGGCAGCGAGCAGGCGCTATCGCCGGAATGGATGCCGGCTTCCTCGATATGCTCCATGATGCCGGCAACATAGACGTCGGTGCCGTCGGACAGGCAGTCGACGTCGACTTCGATGGCGTTGGCGAGGTAGCTGTCGAACAGCAGCGGGTTCTTGCCGAGCAGGGTGTTGATCTGGCCGGTCTTGTCGTTCGGATAACGCTGCTTGATGTCTTCCGGAACCAGTTCCGGAACGGTGTCCAGCAGATAGGTCTGGAGCTGACCTTCCGAATGGAGGATCTGCATGGCGCGGCCGCCCAGCACGTAGGACGGGCGCACGACCAGTGGGAAGCCGATCTCGGAGGCGACGAGGCGGGCCTGCTCGACCGAATAGGCAATGCCGTTGTTCGGCTGGTTGAGGTCGAGCTTCATCAGAAGCTTCTGGAAGCGGTCGCGGTCTTCGGCAAGGTCGATCGCGTCCGGCGCGGTGCCGAGGATCGGGATACCGTTCTTTTCGAGCGCTTCGGCAAGCTTCAGCGGCGTCTGGCCGCCGAACTGGACGATGACGCCGACCAGTTCGCCATTTTCCTGCTCTGCGCGGAGGATTTCGATGACGTCTTCGGCGGTCAGCGGCTCGAAATAGAGCCGGTCCGAGGTGTCGTAGTCGGTCGACACGGTTTCCGGGTTGCAGTTGATCATGATCGCTTCGTAGCCGGCATCCTTCAGCGCGAAGGCGGCGTGGCAGCAGCAATAGTCGAACTCGATGCCCTGACCGATACGGTTCGGACCGCCGCCGAGGATGACGACCTTCTTGCGGTTGGAAACCTCAGCTTCCGAGCGGGCGGCGCCGACGAAAGGCGTCTCGTAGGTCGAATACATATAGGCGGTCGGCGAGGCGAATTCGGCGGCGCAAGTATCGATGCGCTTGAAGACCGGGCGAACGTTCAGGCTGTTGCGCAGCTCGGCCACTTCCTTTGGCCGCTTGCCGGTCAGCGTTGCCAGGCGTGCGTCGGAGAAGCCCATGGCCTTCAGCATGCGCAGGTTGGTTGAGTCTTCCGGCAGGCCGTGTTCGCGGATGCGGGCCTCCATATCGATAATGCTCTTGAACTGTGCGATGAACCAAGGATCGATCTTGCAGCCTTCATGCACCTCTTCCGGGGTCATGCCGAGGCGCAGCGCCTGGGCGACCATGCGCAGACGATCCGGCGTCGGCGTACCGATGGCGGCGCGAATGGCATTCTGGCTGCCTTCGCCCTCTTCGGTGCCGGGGATCTCGATTTCATCGAGGCCAGTGAGGCCGGTTTCGAGGCCACGGAGCGCCTTCTGCAGCGATTCCGCGAAAGTGCGGCCGATCGCCATGACTTCGCCGACTGACTTCATCGCAGTGGTCAGCACCGGCGAAGCGCCGGGGAATTTCTCGAAAGCGAAGCGCGGAATCTTGGTGACGACGTAGTCGATCGAGGGTTCGAACGAGGCCGGCGTCGCGCCGCCGGTGATGTCGTTTTCCAGTTCGTCCAGCGTATAGCCGATGGCAAGCTTGGCCGCGACCTTGGCGATCGGGAAGCCGGTGGCCTTCGATGCGAGGGCGGAGGAGCGCGACACGCGCGGATTCATTTCGATGACGACCAGACGGCCGTCCTTCGGATTGACGGCGAACTGCACGTTCGAGCCGCCGGTTTCGACGCCGATCTCGCGCAGAACCGCGATCGAGGCGTTACGCATGATCTGGTATTCTTTGTCGGTCAGCGTCAGGGCCGGCGCAACGGTGATCGAATCGCCGGTATGGACGCCCATCGGGTCGATGTTTTCGATCGAGCAGATGATGATGCAGTTGTCCGCCGTGTCGCGGACCACTTCCATCTCGTATTCCTTCCAGCCGAGCACCGATTCTTCGACCAGCACTTCCGTGGTCGGCGAAGCGTCGAGACCGCCGCCGACGATTTCGAAGAATTCAGAGCGGTTATAGGCGATGCCGCCGCCGGTGCCGCCAAGCGTGAAGGAGGGGCGGATGATGGCGGGCAGGCCGACATGATCGATCGCCTGGGCGGCAATCGCCATGGCATGGCTCATGTAACGCTGCTTGCGGTCGCTCTCGCCGAGGTTCCACTGGTTCTCCAGCTCGTCGAGCGCCTTGTCGAGGGCTGCCCCTGAGAGCGAAGCCTTCAGCTTGCCGCGCTCGGCCTCATGCGTCTTGCGGTCGGCATCCTTGATGTCGGTGGCGTTCGCCAGCATCGAGCGCGGCGTTTCGAGGCCGATGCGGGCCATGGCTTCGCGGAAGAGAGCACGGTCCTCGGCCATGTCGATGGCGGCGGGCTTGGCGCCGATCATCTCGACATTATAGCGGTCGAGCACGCCCATGCGCTTCAGCGACAGCGCGGTGTTCAGCGCCGTCTGGCCGCCCATGGTCGGCAGCAGTGCGTCCGGGCGTTCCTTGGCGATGATCTTGGCAACCACTTCCGGGGTGATCGGCTCGACATAGGTCGCGTCCGCCAGGCCCGGATCGGTCATGATCGTCGCCGGGTTGGAGTTGACGAGGATAACGCGATAGCCTTCTTCTCGCAGCGCCTTGCAGGCCTGTGTGCCGGAGTAATCGAATTCGCATGCCTGACCAATGACAATCGGTCCAGCACCGATGATGAGGATCGATTTGATATCTTGGCGCTTCGGCATGGGCTTACATCCGTTTTTTGGCTGCGCGAAAAGCCGGCCAGGGTGGGAGATCACCGGCCGGGGCGCATGGTCAAGTCTTTTCAGGCTAGAAGCGGCTTATAGGCAAATGTATTTGTAAACGGAACCCCATAAATCACGGAATCGACAGGAATCGACAGCTCTTGCCGCTTCTATCCAAATCGCCGCCGCGCATCTTCGGCATAGGGGCGGCTCACCGGGATAGTCATGCCATCGTGCGTCACCACAAAAATCTTGCCATTGTCGCGCTTCAACCTCTTTTGAAGGCGGCCTCTGCCGGTGCCGCACCGCCGTTGCTTGTTACGGTCGCCGTCATAGCGGCCTTCTTCGTATGGCTTGCCATCATGAACATAAGGGGGCGCCGACATTTGATTTGAGAATGGCCTCACGGAGAACTGGCGTTGCGTACCTTCCTCGATATATAAGTGCATGAAAGAGTATCGATTCAACGTATCGCCCGGAGGTGCACCATGGACTGGAAGGGACGTCGGCAATCCGACAATATCGAGGACGAACGCGGTTCTTCGCCTATGGGCGGCGGTCCGCTCGGTGGCGGCGGGTTTCGCTTTCCCGGTGGCGGCCTGGGTGGCGGTGGCTTGAGCTTCCGCACCATCATCGTCCTGGTGGTGATCTTCCTGGTGCTGAGGGCCATGGGTGTCGACGTCATCGGCTTGCTGCAGCAGAGCGGCGCCCTGACTGGTGGCTCCACTTCCGGGTCCGGCTATCAGCAGAGCGACAACAGTGGCGGCACAGCGGCGCCTGCCAATGACGAGATGAAGCAATTCGTTGCCACTGTGCTCGCCGATACCGAGGATACCTGGACCGGCATCTTCAAGTCGATGGGCCAGACCTACACCGATCCGAAGCTGGTGCTGTTTTCGGGCAGTTTCCCTTCAGCCTGCGGCACCGCCTCGGCGGCGACCGGCCCCTTCTATTGCCCGAGCGACCAGAAGGTTTATCTCGACATGGCCTTCTTCCAGCAGATGAAGGACCAGTTCGGCGCATCGGGCGATTTCGCACAGGCTTATGTCATCGCGCACGAAGTCGGTCATCATGTTCAGGACCAGCTCGGCATCCTGCCGAAGTTCAATCAAGCCCGCCAGACCATGAGCGAGGTGGATGCCAACAAGATGTCGGTGCGTATCGAGCTGCAAGCCGATTGCTTTGCCGGTATCTGGGGCAAGTTCACCCAGCAGAAAGGCATTCTGCAGCAGGGCGACCTCGAGGAGGCACTGAACGCCGCGCAGCAGATCGGCGACGACACGCTGCAAAAGCGCAGCCAGGGCTATGTCGTTCCCGATAGCTTCAATCATGGCACCTCGGCGCAGCGCATGAAATGGTTCAAGCAGGGCTTCGATTCCGGCAAGCTCAGCGATTGCGATACGCTGAACAATCCGGTCTAAGCTCTCAATCCCGTCTTCTCGCTCCTGGTTCTATCGAAGGGGCGGGAAGACGGTGGTCATCCGGATTGTTTGTGCCTCACTCCAGTCCACCTGTTGCGCTCGGCGCCTAGTCGATTTTTTGCTGGAGCGGTGGTGGACGCTTGGGGAATAGCGCGCATTCCAAGCGTAACAGATCAAAATAATCGGTCGATAAATCAGAAAGATTGAAGCGTTCACGGATTGTTTCGGGCAAAATCTTCAAGTATTGGGAACTCACTGATTTTCGTTCTCGTTCTGTCTCTTCATGGGGATAGGGCCGCCAAAAGGCAAACTCCATGATCGACCAGAAATTTGCACGCCGGGGCCTGTTCCTCGTCTTCCTCATTCTTTTCCTCGATGTCATCGGCCTTGCCATCATCATGCCGGTGATGCCGAAATATCTGGAGGAGCTGACGGGTGCTTCGATCAGCGAAGCTGCGACCGAAGGCGGCTGGTTGCTGCTTGCCTATGCCGGCATGCAGTTCCTGTTCTCACCGTTGATCGGCAATCTGAGTGATCGTTTTGGGCGCCGTCCACTGTTGCTCGCCTCGGTGCTGACCTTCGCGATCGACAATCTCATCTGTGCCATCGCGGGCACCTATTGGGTATTGTTCGTCGGCCGCATTCTCGCTGGCATCAGTGGCGCGAGTTTCTCGACCTGCTCGGCCTATATCGCCGACATCAGCAATGACCAGAACCGTGCCAAGAATTTTGGCCTGATCGGCATGGCCTTCGGCGTCGGCTTTGTACTCGGGCCTGTCATTGGTGGCTTCCTTGGAGAGTTTGGTCCGCGCGTGCCCTTTTATGGGGCTGCTGTGGTGGCCTTCCTGAATTTCGCCTGCGCTTATTTTCTGCTGCCGGAAACGCTGGATGCAAAGAACCGCCGTCCTTTCCAGCTTTCGCGCGCCAACCCCTTGGGTGCGCTTCGGCAGATGCGGCACTATTCCGGCGTCGGCTGGATTTGTGTCGTCATGTTCCTCAATTGGCTGGCGCATGGCGTCTATCCTGCCGTATGGGCTTTCATTTCCTCCTATCGCTACGGCTGGAGCGAGGGGCAGATCGGCCTTTCGCTCGGTGTCTACGGTATCGGAGCGGCGATCACCATCGGCTTGATTATGCCGCGGCTCGTACCAGTGCTTGGCGAGTGGAGGACCGCATTGTTGGGAATGACTTTTTCCGGCATCGGCCTCATGGGTTATGCCACCGCCTGGCATGGCTGGATGGTCTATGCCGTCATCGTCTTCACCGTCATCGAGAATGTGGCGGATGCGCCATTGCGGTCCATCGCTGCGGGCAAGGTGCCCCCATCGGCGCAGGGCGAGTTGCAAGGTGCGCTTGGCAGCCTGACCAGCATTTCCGCGATCATCGGGCCGCTGCTCTTTCCCTATCTCTTCCGCTATTTCACTGCGCCTGAAGCACCCGTCACTTTTGCCGGCGCACCGTTCATCATGGCAGTGGCCCTGACCCTGGCTGCTGTGATCGTCTTTGTCGCCAAGGTGCGTAAGGCCGCGCCGAAAGCCGTGGTGGAACCGGCTGCTCAGGAAGTGGCTTAAATAATCATCAGATATTTTGATGATCTGATGAATTCTTCAGCATCTTGGCTTTGCCAACTGGCTTTTTCGCTGAAGTTGCGCTAAGGCGACGGGTTCGCGCGCCTCGGGTAGGGGTGGTTCGCGCGTCTTTTAAAATCGAGTTTTCAAGATGGATATGCCGGCAACTGCGCGCCCGTTCGCGCATGACAATGACAATTCGTGGTCTGCGCATATCCGCGCCACCCTGGCGCTCGGCATACCGTTGATCGGTGCGCAGCTGGCGCAGCTCGGTATCAACACCACGGATGTGATGATCGTTGGCCGTCTTGGCGCCGAGCAACTGGCTGCCATGGTTCTGGCCGCCCAGTTCCTGTTCACCATCCAGATTTTCGGCTCCGGTTTTTCCATAGCCGTCGTGCCGCTGGTGGCACAGGGCTATGGCCAGGGCGATGTCACTTCGGTTCGCCGGGCGCTGCGCATGGGCATCTGGGTCGTCACCGCCTTCTGGCTGTTGACCCAGCCGGCCTTTTTCTATTCCGAGCAGATCCTGTTGGCTGCCGGGCAGAAGCCAGATGTGGCGAGGCTTGCCAGCGAATATATCGCCATCGGTCATTACGCCGTGCTGCCGGGGCTGCTTTATAACGTTATCCGTGCCCTGGTGAGCGCGATCGGCATGGCGCGCGTCATTCTCTATGTCACCATTGCCATGCTGGTGATGAACGCGATACTTGCCTACGCACTGGTGCTCGGTCATTTCGGCATGCCGGCGCTCGGGTTACACGGGGCTGCCATCGTATCGGTGGCGGTGCAGACGGCGGGCTTCCTCTTTATCGTTGCCTTCGTTCAGAGCCGCGAAAAGACGCGCCGTTACGAGATCTTCGTTCGCCTTTGGCGGCCGGACTGGCATGCATTGTGGGACGTGGTTCGCCTCGGCTTTCCGATCAGCATCACGGTTCTGGCCGAGGTCAGCCTGTTTACGGCGGCGTCGCTGCTGATGGGACAGATCGGCACGATCGAGCTTGCCGCCCACGGCATCGCGCTGCAATGGGCGTCGATCGCTTTCATGATCCCGCTCGGCCTCAGCCAGGCGGCGACCGTTCGGGTCGGCGTTGCGCATGGGCAAGGGGATCGCATCGGTCTGACGCGTGCGGCGATCGTCGTGCTGATCGTTTCAAGCTGCATCTCGCTGTTTGGCAGCATCCTGTTCGCCACCATGCCGACGTGGTTCGGAAGCTGGTTCCTCGACGTGACCTCGGCCGAGGCGTCGCAGGTGCTTGCCTATGCCGCGCCATTGATCGTCGTTGCCGGCCTGTTCCAGCTGGTCGACGGATTGCAGGCGGTTGCCAGCGGCCTGTTGCGCGGTCTGAAGGATGCACGCGTGCCGATGATCCTGGCGCTGATCGCCTATTGGCCGATCGGCTTCTTCCTCGCCTGGCTGCTTGCTTTCCCGCTCGGCTTCGGTGGTGTCGGCATCTGGGTTGGTTTCCTCCTGGGGCTGGCCTCGGCCGCGGCAATGCTTTGCGTACGGTTCTACGTTCTGGTGCGCTCGGAGAAAATGGCGGGCTGAGCCCGTCATTTTTCGCGTCTCGTCAAAAAGACTGCTGACAGATATTGGCAGCATGATCCCGTATATTGGCGTCATACCAATTTGATGGGAGACGACCATGACATACAAAGCAAGCGCTCACAGCGAGGCCACGCTTTTCCCGCTGGATGGACTTCTCAACCACGGTGCCGTCGTGCACATGCTCGCACATTCCGATGCTTCGCCGCGACGCGAGGAACCGAAAGCAAGGTCGTACTGGTTGGCGGTTGCCTGCGCCGCACATGTCCGCTACGGGCGGGCACATGGCTTCATGCAGGTCAATCACGGCAAGCAGGGACCGCTGAAGCGGATCAAGCCCGGTGACGGCGTGGTCTATTATTCTCCGTCTGTGGCCATGGGCGACAAGGACGGGTTCAAGAGCTTCACGGCGATCGGATATGTCCGCGACGGCGAGCCCTATCAAGGCGAGATGGCATGCGGCAAGGCGTATCGCCGCGATGTCGACTGGCTGGATGTGCCCGAACAACCGATCCGCCCTTTGCTGGATTGGCTGGATTTCACCCAGGACAAGAACTGGGGTTACAGGCTGAGATTCGGCCTGGTTCCGTTCGGTGAGTCCGATTTCGAGTTCCTGCAGGAAATCCTCACGAGCGAGCTTGAAGAGGTCCGGCTCCGCCGTTTACGGGCCTGATCAACCGATATCGCGAACTCCTAAAGGCGAAAAACCCCGGATTGACGATCAATCCGGGGTTTTTCTTTGGTTGGTGATGATGGCGGCGCTGCTTAGGCGCGCTCGGCCAAAGCCGGTTCGCCCTTCTTCTCGCGCACCAGATTGACGAAGCGGCGGAAGAGGTAGTGGCTGTCCTGCGGGCCAGGGGAGGCTTCCGGGTGATGCTGTACCGAGAAGACCGGCTTGCCGGAAACACGCAGGCCGCAATTGGTGCCGTCAAAGAGCGAAACGTGAGTCTCCTCAATGCCTTCCGGCAACGTGTTCGCGTCGACCGCGAAGCCATGGTTCATTGAGACGATCTCGACCTTGCCCGTCGTGTGATCCTTGACGGGATGGTTGGCGCCATGGTGACCCTGATGCATCTTCGCGGTCTTGGCGCCGAGCGCGAGACCGAGCATCTGGTGGCCGAGGCAGATGCCGAACAGCGGAATATCCGTCTTCAGCAGATCCTGGATGACCGGCACGGCGTATTCTCCGGTCGCGGCCGGATCGCCGGGGCCGTTCGACAGGAAGATGCCGTCCGGCTTCAGTGCCAGCACGTCGTCCGTGGATGCGGTTGCCGGCAGCACGGTGACCTTGCAGTCGAGGCCGGCAAAGAGGCGCAGGATATTGCGCTTCACGCCGTAGTCGAGGCAGACGACGTGATACTTGGCGTCGGCAGCCTTCAGCTCGCCATAGCCTTCATTCCAGATCCAGGGCGTCTGCGACCACTGCGACGACTGGCCGGAGGTGGCGACCTTGGCGAGGTCGAGACCTTCGAGGCCACTCCAGGCCCTGGCGTCCGCTTTCAGCTGATCGATGTCGAAGACGCCGTTCGGATCGTGGGCGATGACGCCGTTGGGCATGCCGTTTTCGCGGATCCAGGCGGTCAGCGCGCGGGTGTCGATGCCGCACATGCCGATGATGCCGCGTGCCTTCAGCCACTGGTCGAGGTGCTTGGCGGCGCGATAGTTCGAAGGATCGGTGACATCAGCCTTGAAGATGACACCGACGGCGCCGTGCCGGGCGGCGGGCGTCAGGTCTTCGACGTCTTCCTCGTTGGTGCCGACATTGCCGATGTGCGGGAAGGTGAAGGTCACGATCTGGCCGAGATAGGAGGGGTCGGTCAGGATCTCCTCGTAGCCTGTCAGCGCCGTGTTGAAGCAGACTTCGGCCTGGACCTTGCCGGTCGCGCCGATGCCCTTGCCTTCGATCACGGTGCCGTCGGCGAGAACGAGCAGGGCACTTGGCTTTTCAGTTGTCCATGGAGCTGTCGCGGTCATTGTCATCCCGTTTCCGGCGTCGTGCGCGGCCTTGAAAAGACCGGGGGCTTCCGCCATGTTTGTCGCAGATTGCAGCCAGCGACATGCGTCGCGGCTTGAGACCTTAATATCGATCTAATGTGCAGGTGTTGGACATAGCCAAACAAGGCCTGCCGGTCAATGCGCCGTTTTCGTTTCCCGCCAAGGAATTCGCCGAGTTTCGGCCGTTGGCACGCAATTGCATTGATCGCGGCTGATGGTCTATGAGACTGGCACCGTGAAATGAGAGGCTGGGCGATCGTCGCCGGCCTGCTTAGGGAGTTAAAGACATGATCCGCGAAACGCTTTCCAACGCCCAGAAGGATGCCATGAGGGCCAAGGATGCGGCGAGGCTTTCGACCGTGCGCCTGATCCTGGCCGCCATCAAGGACAAGGACATTGCCAATCGCGGCTTGGCCAAGGAACAGGCAAGCGACGACGAGATCCTGCAGCTGCTCGCAAAGATGATCAAGCAGCGCGAAGAATCGGTCAAGATGTATACCGATGGCGACCGTCCGGAGCTGGCTCAGAAGGAGCGCGAGGAAATTGCTGTCATCCAGGGCTTCATGCCGGAGCAGCTCTCCGAAGAGAAGGTACGCGAGATTTGCGCCGCCGTCGTGGCCGAACTCGGTGCCCAGGGCCTGAAGGACATGGGCAAGTGCGTTGCGGCATTGCGCGAGCGTTATGCCGGGCAGATGGACTTCGCCAAGGCTTCTGCGATCCTCAAAGATCTGTTGAAGTAGATTTTATCTGTTCGCGGCCGCGCTCTGGCGCGGCCAGAACGATGCCCGCATTCTCGGTGTTGTGTATCAACATCAGCTGAAAATAGAGAAGGCAGGAGCTGGGGGAGCTCCTGCCTTCTTGCGCTTTGCAGCCGTTTGATGACGCAGGGTGGGGCCCAAAAATCAAACGTCTATTGCAAAGGCACCCAGGTGAGGCGGCGCCGGGGGTAGGGATGGTGCCTCACCTGGGGATCGGTTAAATCTTATCTGGTGATCCTGACCTGCTGTTGCAAATTCATGTCTTGCGATTCCAGCCAGGATATCTGAACTTTGACCCCGGCCTTGAGAGCCGGCACTTTCATATCGACAGGAAGCTGGTAGCCAGCATCCGTGTAGAGCACGTTCGTGGCTGCCGCAGGTGCTGCGCCATCCGTCATCGTTGCCGAGCTATAGTTAGCTGTGGCGAAGAGAGCGGCAGCGGCAAAGGGTACCAGCAGAACGCGCATTTCATCTCCTAAACTGAAAACCTGTACCTGTGGCTTCCGGTTCGTCGGGACGTCTAGGCATGTCGCGTCGCGAACCATGTTGTTCGCCGGCTTGTCTCGTCCTGTGAGATGGAAGCTATTGCGCTGCACATGAACAATCAAATTACAAAAAAATAATGTTTGACTTACGAACCATGCCGCAAATGTGCCACCAAGCGGAAAGACCGCGCGCGCTTCGATCTTCGGCCAATGGTTGCGACGGGTGTTACCGCACTCTCCTGCCGTTCGCTGGAGTGGCGGGCAAGTATTTGCTTTTTCATCATTTTCCTTTCGCGGAGAAGCTGCGTTCCAGATGCACATAAAGGCCAGGGAGAGTCGCCGCGGTTTCTGTCGTCAATGATGTCAAAATCGCTTTTCAGGCAGGTACGGAAACATTAACAACGCCGCTGCAATCACGGTCTTGTGATCGAGGTGATCGATCGTCGACCTGCGCGCGAGGGGCTGTGAATAGCGGGCGTGGCGAAGGGTTCCTCGTGGCAATGCGCGCTGTTCCTGCTTATAAGGGGGCAAGCCAGAGGTAATTATGCGATTTTCCAATACGTTTCTCGATGAGATTCGCGACCGCGTCCCTATTTCGGACGTGATCGGACGTCGTGTGACGTGGGATCGGCGCAAGACCAATGTACCGCGTGGCGATTATTGGGCCTGCTGCCCGTTCCACGGCGAAAAATCGCCGAGCTTCCACTGCGAGGACCGCAAGGGCCGTTACCATTGCTTCGGCTGCGGCGTCACCGGCGACCATTTCCGTTTCCTGACGGAGCTGGAGGGCTTGAGCTTTCCTGAAGCCGTGCAGCAGATCGCCGACATGGCCGGCGTTCCCATGCCGATCGCCGATCCGATGGAGGCGAAGCGCGAAAAGGAACGCACCTCGCTGCTCGACGTCATGGAGATGGCGACGCAGTTCTTTCAGGATCAGCTGCAGACGGCAAACGGGGCGAGGGCGCGCGCCTATCTGCGTGATCGCGGGCTGACGGGCCGTACCATCGACACCTTTCGTCTCGGCTATTCGCCGGATAGCCGCAATGCGTTGAAGGAATTTCTGTCCGGCAAGGATGTTGCCAAAGAGCAGATCGAAGCCTGCGGTCTCGTGGTGCACGGTCCGGATATCCCGGTCTCCTACGATCGCTTCCGTGACCGCATCATGTTCCCGATTCTGTCGTCGCGCGAAAAGGTGATCGCCTTCGGTGGCCGGGCGATGTCGCCGGACGCACCGGCGAAATATCTCAATTCCAACGAGACCGAGCTCTTTCACAAGGGCAATGTGCTCTACAATTTCACCCGCGCGCGACGCGCCGCTCAAGGGAACGATGGTTCAGGGACGATCATCGCCGTCGAAGGCTATATGGACGTCATCGCGCTGCACCAGGCCGGCGTCGAGAATGCCGTCGCGCCACTCGGCACGGCGTTGACGGAGAACCAGCTCGAACTCCTTTGGAAGATGACGCCGCAGCCGATGCTCTGCTTCGACGGCGACGGCGCTGGCATTCGTGCCGCCAATCGTGCCGCCGATCTGGCGCTGCCGCATATCAAGCCCGGCCGCACGGTTCGTTTCGCGCTTCTGCCCGATGGCAAGGATCCGGACGACCTCGTCCGCCACGATGGCCGCGCGCCCTTCGACAAGGTGCTGGCGCAGGCAAAGCCGCTGGCGGAGATGATCTGGAGCCGCGAAACCAGCAACGGTACCTTCGACACCCCAGAGGCGCGCGCCGAGCTGGAGGCGCGGCTGAAGCAGATGGTCTCGGTTATCGCCGACGAGAATGTCCGCCGTCATTATCAGCAGGATATTCGCGACCGGTTGAACGGTCTCTTTCAGCCGCAGTTCCGGCGCAACGACAATCAGCAAGGGCGCGGTTTTTCCCGCGAGGGCAGTGGTCGCTCCTTCGGTGGTCGTGGCGGGCAGGGTCGTGATCGTCCGGCGGCCGTCAGCACGAAGGCGTCGGATCGTTTGATGCGTTCGGGCATGATCAAGGGCCATCAAGATGTTCCTGGCCTGCGCGAAAGCGTGCTGGCGGTGACCATCGTCAATCATCCGCTGCTGTTGCAGGACGAATATGACGAGATCGCCGCGATCGACTATGAGAGCCGCGAATTGCAGCGCCTGTGGTCTGCCATGCTCGGAGCGGCCGCAACCATACCGGCTCAGCAGCTTAACCGCGAGCGATTGCTCGAACAGCTGGAAGAACAGGGTTTCGCTGCCTTGCTGAAGACCCTCGACCAGCAGGTGCGCAATGCCCGCCTCTGGACGGCGACCGAGGAAGCGGCGATGGAGGATGCACGCGAGGGCTATCGCCAGGCGCTTGCGCTCCACAAGCGCTCGAAGGCACTGCGCTGGCACAAGATCGAGCTCGAGCGCGCCGTTGCTGAAGCGACGGAAGAGGGCGACGGTGAACTGATCGAACAGCTGATGCGCGCTTTGCAGGAAGTGCAGCTCGAAGCCTTGCGGCTGGAAAATCAGGAAGCGATTATCGACGGTTTCGGGGTGCTTTCCGGCCGGATCAAAGGACCCGCAGGGAAGTAGGGGATAGATGTCACAGCCGGATAGACAGGAACCGCGGTTTTCCGCCGACAATGCGCTGTTTGCGGATCGCAGCTCCGGAACGGCGCCGCTCGACATTCTCAAGCGGGTCTACGGCTATTCCGCCTTTCGCGGCAAGCAGCAGCAGGTGGTCGAACATGTCGTCGCCGGCGGCGATGCGGTGGTGCTGTTTCCGACCGGGGCCGGTAAGTCGCTGTGCTTCCAGATTCCCGCGCTTTGCCGCGATGGCATCGGCATCGTCGTCTCGCCGCTGATCGCCTTGATGCGCGATCAGGTCGAAGCGATGAAGCAACTCGGCATCCGCGCGGCGGCGCTGAATTCGTCATTGTCGCGCGAAGAGGCCAGCGACATCTATCGCGCCGTCTCCAGCGGCACGCTCGATATGCTCTATGTCACGCCCGAGCGCATTCTGACCGATGGGTTCCAGCAGATGATCGCCAGGGCGAAGATTGCCCTCTTCGCGATCGACGAGGCGCATTGCGTCTCGCAGTGGGGGCATGATTTCCGGCCGGAATATCGCGACCTCGGTAAGCTTGCGGAACTCTTTCCCAACGTGCCGCGCATCGCGCTGACGGCAACTGCCGATCCGCATACGCGCGACGACATCATCGAACGGCTGGGGCTCGACAACGCCCAAGTCTTCACCACCAGTTTCGACCGGCCGAATATCGCCTACAAGATTGTCGAGCGTGACCAGCCGCGCCAGCAGTTGCTGCGCTTTCTCGACGGCCATCGCGGCGATAGCGGCATCGTCTATTGCCTGTCGCGGGCCAAGGTCGAGGACACGGCGGAATGGCTGAACGGGCAGGGCATTCGCGCGCTTGCCTATCATGCCGGCATGGACCGCTCGGTTCGCGATGCCAATCAGGACGCCTTTCTGAAGGAGGAAGACCTTTGCCTAGTGGCGACGGTTGCCTTCGGCATGGGCATCGACAAGCCAAATGTGCGCTATGTCGCCCATCTCGATCTGCCCGGCTCCATCGAGGCCTATTATCAGGAGACCGGCCGCGCCGGACGTGACGGGCTGCCGTCCGAGGTCTGGATGGCCTACGGCATGGCCGACGTCATCCAACGGGGGCGGATGATCGATGAGGGCAACGCAGCGGATGAAATCAAGCGCGTTGAACGCGCCAAGCTCAATGCGTTGCTTGCCATTTGCGAGACGGCCGGCTGCCGTCGGCAGGCAATCCTGGCGCATTTCGGTGAGGCGCATGGCGGCGGATGCGGCAATTGCGACACCTGCCTGAAGCCGGTCGAGACCTGGGACGGAACGGAAGCGGCGATTAAGGCGCTGGCCGCCGTCTATCGCACCGGCGAGCGTTTCGGCACCGGCCATGTCATCGATGTGCTGATGGGCATCGTCAACGAGAAGACCGAGCGTTTCGGCCATGTCAACATGCCGGTTTTCGGCGCGGGTAAGGATATTCCGGCCCGCACCTGGCAGTCCGTCTTCCGGCAATTGCTGGCGAACGGCTTTATCAGCGTCGATCACACCGCCTTTGGTGCGATGAAGCTGGAGGCGGAGGCAAGGGCCGTGTTCAAGCACGAACGTCAGGTCTTTTTCCGCAAGGATCGGCCGGAAGCAAGGCGCGGGGCGAAGAAGGCGGCGCGGATGGAAAAGCGGCAGTCGAGCCTGTCGGGCGAGGCACAGCCGCTGTTCGATGCGTTGAGAGCAGAGCGTACCAAGATCGCCAAGGAACTCGGTGTGCCGCCCTATGTCGTTTTCCCGGATACGACGTTGATCGCCTTTGCGACGGAGCAGCCGGCGAGCCGCAATGCTTTGCTCGGGATTTCAGGCGTGGGGCAGGCGAAGCTCGAGCGCTACGGGGATGCGTTTTTGAAGGTCATCAAGAATTTCACTGGTCGGTGACATCCGGGCGCTGTGCCTGTTCACATCCTGACGGTCATGCCGCCATCGATGGTCAGGACATGGCCGTTGACGAAGGAGGCTGCGTCGCTGGCAAGAAACAGGGCAGCGCCCGCGATCTCCTCCGGCCGTCCCCAGCGCTGAACTGGAATGCGCTGGCGCACGAAGGGGATCAGCTCTTCATTCGCCGCCATCGTCGCATTCGTTTCCGTTGCGAACCAGCCCGGAGCGATGGCATTGCTGGTGATGCCATGCGGGCCGAATTCGACCGCCATGCCGCGCATCAGGCCGGTCAGGCCCTGTTTGGCAGCGGGGTAGACGCAGTCGCCGGGCATGACGACCTGGCCGCTGATCGAGGTGACCGAGATCAGGCGTCCATGATTGCGTTGTTTCATCAGGCGGGCGGCATCGCGGGAGAGCATGATCGAGGCGGCAAGATCCGTGTTGAGCAACGCGAGGATCGCCTCGTCATCGAAATCGGCCAGCTGGCGCCTGTCGCGGGCGCCGACATTGTTGATCAATATATCGAGCCGACCGTGATTTCTCTCGATATCCGCCATCGCGCCGCGCTGCGCTTCGCGGTCGGCGACGTCGAAAGCGGCGGCTTCGGCCATGCCGCCCGTTGCTCGAATGGCGTCCACGGCGTTGTTCAATGTCGCAGCCGTGCGTCCATTGACGATGACATGCGCTCCCGCGTCGGCAAGCGCCTTTGCCATTTCAAATCCGAGGCCGCGTCCGCCGCCGGTGACGAGCGCCACCCGACCCGCGAGGGAGAATCTGTGAAATATGTTCATGGCTCTCCCTTTCTGCTGAGATCAACATCGACTTGCAGCAAAATAGTGGACTCAGTCAAGTAATTTTTGCAATAGCAATTGACGGGACGGGGTTGAGAACTTGCGTGTTTTTCGCTCGGTTCGACAGATAATATCGAACTTGCCCCCGTATCGTGCCAGCGCCACGATGCTACGCATTTTTGCCGCTGCTGGATGCAGCAAGAGGCCTAATCTTGTGTTATTTCTTGGGTAGTTAGGCACAGTGACCAGCATCGGAATGCGACCATGACCTCTGCGTTCATATCTCACTTGCGTACGGAACTTGCCGGCCTGAAAGATGCTGGGCTCTACAAGTCCGAACGCGTCATCACCTCCAAGCAAGCCGGCGAGATTGCCGTTGCCGGCGGTGCGCGGGTGTTGAATTTCTGCGCCAACAACTATCTTGGCTTGGCCGACAATGAGGAACTGGCCGAGGCCGCGAAAAAGGCGCTCGATCGTTACGGCTACGGCATGGCTTCGGTGCGCTTCATCTGCGGCACGCAGGAGGAGCACAAGCAGCTCGAGGCGCGGATATCGGCCTTTCTCGGCATGGAGGATACGATCCTCTACTCCTCCTGCTTTGACGCCAATGGCGGGCTGTTCGAGACGCTGCTGTCAGAGGAGGACGCGATCATCTCCGACGCGCTCAATCATGCCTCGATCATCGATGGCGTGCGGCTCTCCAAGGCGAAGCGGTTCCGCTATGCCAATAACGACATGGCGGCGTTGGAAGAGGAGCTAAAGAAAGCCGAGGGCAGCCGTTTCAAGCTGATCGCCACCGACGGCGTTTTCTCCATGGACGGCATCATCGCCAATCTCGGCGGCGTCTGCGATCTCGCCGAGAAATATGGCGCGATGGTCATGGTCGATGACAGCCATGCGGTCGGTTTTGTCGGCAAGCACGGCCGTGGATCGGCGGAATATTGTGGCGTCGAGGGCCGGATCGACATTATCACCGGTACGCTCGGCAAGGCGCTCGGCGGTGCATCCGGCGGTTATACCTCGGCGAAGGCTGAGGTCGTCGACTGGCTGCGGCAGCGCTCGCGCCCCTATCTCTTCTCCAATACGCTGGCCCCGGTCATCGCGGCCGCCTCGCTGAAGGTCTTCGACTTCATCGACAATGGTGATGCGCTTCGCGGCCGTCTGCGTGGCAATGCCGAGTTCTTCCGCGGCGAAATGACCAAGCTCGGCTTTACGCTGGCCGGTGCCGATCACCCGATCATCCCCGTCATGCTCGGCGATGCCAAGGTGGCGCAGGAGATGGCGGCGCTTATGCTGCAGAAGGGTGTCTACGTTATTGGCTTCTCCTTCCCCGTGGTGCCGAAGGGGCAGGCGCGCATCCGCACGCAGATGTCAGCGGCGCACTCGAAGGCCGACGTCGAGCGCGCGATAGCCGCTTTCGCCGAGGCGGGACGGGAACTCGGAATCATTTGAATCGGATGGAGACGACGGCTCATGTCGAACATGATGAAGGCGCTGGTTAAATCAAAGCCTGAAGTCGGGCTGTGGATGGAAAATGTGCCGGTTCCCGAAGTCGGGCCGAACGATGTGCTGATCAGGGTCAGGAAGTCGGCGATCTGCGGCACGGATGTGCATATTTGGAACTGGGACCAATGGGCGCAAAAGACCATTCCGGTGCCGATGGTCGTCGGACATGAATTCTGCGGCGAGATCGCCGAGATCGGTTCGGCGGTGACGAAATATCATGTGGGCGAGCGCGTTTCTGGCGAGGGGCATATCGTCTGCGGCAAGTGTCGCAATTGCCGGGCGGGCAGGGGTCATCTTTGTCGCAACACGCTCGGTGTCGGCGTCAACCGCCCAGGCTCCTTCGGCGAATTCGTTTGTATTCCGGAATCCAACGTCGTGCCGATCCCCGACGATATTCCGGATGAAGTAGCGGCGATTTTCGACCCCTTCGGCAACGCGGTGCACACGGCGCTGTCCTTCGATCTGGTCGGCGAGGACGTGCTGGTCACCGGTGCCGGGCCGATTGGCATCATGGGCGCCATGGTCGCCAAGCGCTCCGGCGCGCGCAAGGTTGTCATCACCGACATCAATCCGAACCGGCTGGCGCTTGCCCGCAAGCTCGGCATCGACCACGTCGTCGATGCCTCGAAGGAAAATCTTGCCGATGTGATGAAGTCCATCGGCATGACCGAGGGTTTTGACGTCGGTCTGGAAATGTCGGGTGCGGCTCCCGCCTTCCGCGACATGATCGACAAGATGAACAATGGTGGCAAGATCGCCATTCTCGGCATCGCGCCCGCCGGCTTCGAGATCGACTGGAACAAGGTGATCTTCAAGATGCTGAACCTGAAGGGCATCTATGGCCGCGAAATGTTCGAGACCTGGTACAAGATGATCGCCTTCGTTCAGGGCGGGCTCGACGTCTCGCCAGTCATTACTCACCGCATCGGCATCGATGATTTCCGCGAAGGGTTCGAGGCTATGCGCTCCGGCAATTCCGGCAAGGTGGTAATGGACTGGTTTTGAGACTATTTGTGGCTTGATCGCATCAGGATAGTCCGCAGATTGTCGAAATACCGGCGTTTGACAAGGCTGCTCTTGTCATCGCGCGGGGACTTCCTAAATACGGGAAACAATTGTTTCCGGCGTGCGGAGCCTGTGGATAAGGCTTTTTCACGATTTTAACAGGCTTTTTTGCTGGAAAAGCTTGACGAGAACAAAAATTATAGGAATCACCGTTTGTCCTCAGAGAAACGGTAAACTGGATCAGGCGGATCATCATATACCATGGCCGGAAATCCAAACGCAATCCAGCTTTGCTGTCCGGTGCCGGCGATCGTGGTTAATCAGGCATTAAAGGTCATTCCGTTAGGTCTTTGTCGGTGATTCGGGGCTGGCGCGAGGCGCGCCGGGCCAGAGCGGTCATTCACCGCGTATAAGTTTTAAGCGTCAGGGAAAGCGACGATATAGAGATGGCAACCAAGGTCAAAGAGAACGAAGAAGCTGAAGTCGAACGCGACGGCACCTCCGATGGCCCGCTTCTCGATCTTTCCGATGACGCGGTCAAAAAGATGATCAAGGCCGCGAAGAAACGCGGCTACGTGACGATGGACGAGCTCAACGCCGTCCTGCCGTCCGAAGAAGTGACGTCCGAACAGATCGAAGATACGATGGCGATGCTCTCCGATATGGGCATCAACGTCATCGAGGACGAGGACGTCGAAGAGGCGGGCGCGGCAACCAGCAGCGACGACGACGATTCCAGCGACGACGACAATGGGGAAGGCGGCGAACTCGCTCCGTCCACCGGTTCGGCGCTTGCAACCGCCAAGAAGAAAGAGCCGACGGACCGCACGGACGATCCGGTGCGTATGTACCTGCGCGAGATGGGTTCGGTCGAGCTGCTGTCGCGCGAAGGCGAAATCGCGATCGCGAAGCGCATCGAAGCCGGCCGCGAGACCATGATCGGTGGCCTCTGCGAAAGCCCGCTGACTTTCCAGGCGCTGATCATCTGGCGCGACGAACTCAACGAAGGCACGACGCTGCTGCGCGAGATCATCGATCTCGAAACAACCTATTCTGGTCCGGAAGCCAAGGCTGCGCCGCAGTTTCAGAGCCCGGAAAAGATCGAGGCGGACCGCAAGGCTGCCGAAGAGAAGGAAAAGGCCCGTCGCGGTCGTTCCTCTGGTGACGATGACATCACCGACGTCGGCGGCGAAGGCCTGCCGATCGAGGAGGAGGAAGAGGACGAGGACGAATCCAGTCTCTCGCTCGCCGCGATGGAAGCCGAGCTTCGCCCGCAGGTGATGACGACGCTCGACACGATCGCCGAGACCTACAAGAAGCTGCGCAAGCTGCAGGACCAGCAGGTCGAGCAGCGCCTGTCGGCATCGGGTACGCTGTCGTCGGCTCAGGAGCGTCGTTACAAGGAGCTCAAGGATGAGCTGGTCAAGTCGGTCAAGTCTCTGTCGCTGAACCAGAACCGCATCGACGCGCTCGTCGAACAGCTCTACGACATCAACAAGCGTCTCGTTCAGAACGAAGGCCGGCTGCTGCGTCTTGCCGAATCCTATGGCGTCAAGCGTGACTCGTTCCTCGAGCAGTATCAGGGCGCCGAGCTTGATCCGAACTGGATGAAGTCGATCGGCAATCTGGCCGCACGCGGCTGGAAGGAATTCGCCAAGAGCGAAAACACGACGATCCGGGATATCCGCCAGGAAATTCAGAACCTTGCGACCGAAACAGGTATCTCCATCTCGGAATTCCGCCGCATCGTGCATATGGTGCAGAAGGGCGAGCGCGAAGCGCGTATCGCCAAGAAGGAAATGGTCGAAGCGAACCTGCGCCTCGTCATTTCCATCGCCAAGAAATACACCAACCGCGGTCTGCAGTTCCTGGATCTCATCCAGGAAGGCAATATCGGTCTGATGAAGGCGGTCGATAAGTTCGAATATCGTCGTGGCTACAAGTTCTCGACCTACGCGACCTGGTGGATCAGGCAGGCGATCACCCGTTCGATCGCCGACCAGGCCCGCACCATCCGCATTCCGGTGCACATGATCGAAACGATCAACAAGATCGTTCGCACGTCGCGCCAGATGCTGCACGAAATCGGCCGCGAGCCGACACCGGAAGAACTGGCTGAAAAGCTCGCCATGCCGCTCGAAAAAGTGCGCAAGGTGCTGAAGATCGCCAAGGAGCCGATCTCGCTCGAAACGCCTGTTGGTGACGAAGAAGATTCGCATCTCGGCGACTTCATCGAGGACAAGAACGCGCTGCTTCCGATCGACGCCGCCATCCAGGCGAACCTGCGCGAGACGACCACCCGCGTTCTGGCCTCGCTGACGCCACGCGAAGAGCGCGTGCTGCGCATGCGCTTCGGCATCGGCATGAACACGGACCACACGCTCGAAGAAGTCGGCCAGCAGTTCTCGGTTACCCGCGAACGTATCCGCCAGATCGAAGCCAAGGCGCTGCGCAAGCTGAAGCATCCGAGCCGCAGCCGCAAGCTGCGCTCGTTCCTCGACAGCTAAGCGGTTTCTGCCGTTATGAAGTCGAAGCCCGGTTCGCGAAAGCGAGCCGGGTTTTTATGTTAGTAACAGGTCGCAATGTAGGCTCGGACCATGATGGACGCTCCGGCTGATCCCATAGAAACCTCGATGCCAGAGCGGCTGCGAGATTTGCTCCTCGGTTATTGCTGGGCGGCGGACGAACTCGGATGCTCCTCGGCAAGTGTTTTTCGTTTGGAAGCCGAAGGCCTGCCGCCTCTTTATCTCAAGAGTGAAATCGCCAGTCCATTCAGTGAATTGGCGGGCGAAGTTGCACGGCTTCGCTGGCTTGGCGCGCAGGGCCTTGTCTGCCCGAAGGTCATCGCTCATGAAACTGGCGGTGAGCGTGAATGGCTGCTGATGGACGCGCTTGGTGGCGCAGACTTCGCCAGTGCGTCTTCTATCTCACCCTTGGAACGGGTGCGGATATTGGCGGAGGCGCTGCGAGACCTTCATGGGATCAGCATCGATGCCTGTCCGTTCGATCATCGATTGGGAGCAAGGATTGCGGCTGCCAAAGCCCGCATGCTTGCTGGCTACGTCGATGAGACTGATTTCGATGAGGCGCGATTGGGGCGATCGGCGGAAAGTCTTTTTCGTGAACTCGAAGAGCGCAGGCCGGCGGCGGAAGACCTTGTCGTCAGCCACGGGGATGCCTGCCTGCCGAACTTTGTCGCCGCCGGTCACCGTTTCGCCGGCTATATCGATTGCGGCCGTCTCGGTGTCGCCGACCGTTATCAGGATATAGCGCTGGCCTGCGGCAGCATCGTGTATAACTTCGGTGAAGCGCTGGTTACGCCCTTTCTGGAGGCCTATGGGATCTCCGAGGTGGATGCGGAGAGAATGGACTACTATCGGCTTCTGGACGAGTTCTTTTAGCTGTGGGCATATCGGCAAAGCCGTCGAGCGATCACACAGGTGTGTTTTCCGGGCATTGCGGAGCGGCCAAGGGCCTGACAGTCTGTCTTTTCGCTATTGCCTCTTTCGGGCCGCATTGTTGCCCACCATATGTCGGGCGTCTGTCGCCACTCGATCTGTCGTTTTCGGTAAGGTTCTGATGAAATTGATATGCGTTTTCCCATCGGCTGCTCTTGTCCGGCGAGCCTTTCGCTGAGCGATGGAACAGGCCGCGACAAAGCAGGATGAGAAGATCGGGCGGGGCTTTGTCCTGTCGATCCTCCTGCATGTCGTGCTGGCGGCCATTTTCCTGCTCCGACCGCTGATGATGCCGCCGCAAGCGGCACCGGAAGACAATGTCAACGTCGAGCTTGTGCCCCAGCCGCAGGAGCAGCAGGAGAACGCAACGAAACCCAACGAACAGGCCGGCGGCATTCCAACGCCGACGCCTAAGCCGGACGAGAAGGCGCAGCAGGCGGAAGCGCAGAAACAGCCGGAACAGAAGCCCGACGATCCTAAGGCGCAATTGGATCAGCAGGACAAGGCGCAGGCTGATAAGCCTCAGCCTCCCGCAAGCGATCCAAGCTCGAATCCACCTACGCCGAAGCCTGAACAGCCGCCGCCGGCAGAGGAGACACCCCTGCCTGACATGAAGGGGCAGGAGAAGGATCCCTCAACCACACAGCAGACGGATGCCTCGGCGCAGGCAAATGAAGCGCCGGCTACGAACGATGGCCAAGCCGAAGACCAAGCAGCCTCACCGGCGGCCAAGGACTCTGATGCCCAGACTGCTCAAGCCGATGCCGCATCGCAGGCCAAGGATCCTGATCTGCAACCGCAACAAACACAGGATACCACAACTGCGCCCAGCGAGCAGGCCAAGGCTGCTTCGCCGCTAACCGACCCCAATTCACGCGACCCTGCCTCGACGCCGAAGCCGAGGGAGCTTGCAACGGACCAGCCTTCGGATGCGCAAGTGGCTCAGCCGGAAACTCCGGCGACGGAACAGGATGGCACGGGCAAGCAGGAAAAGGCGGCGGCGACATCTAACCCTGAAACGGAGCAGGCGAATGCCGCCGAGCCCGACCCACAACAGCCGTCATCCGCCGACAACAAGGTTGATCAGCAAATTACAGTGCCGACCGTTGCGGGTCCTCAATCGCAGCCGCCGTCAAAGGAGCAGGCTGCGTCGGACAATAAAAGCGATCCGGCGAACGGGACGTCCTTCGTGACCGAACCCGATGTCAAATCGCAACAGCAAGCCGCCAAGGGCAAGTCGGGTGGAGAGAAAGGGCAGCAGACGCAGGCCAAGAAACTCTATTCCGGCAGCGAAATGGCCAAGATGTCCAAGAGCGACTACGATGCCTGGAAAAAGCTGCCACGGCGTCAGCGCGTCCGATATCTTTGCAGGTCGGAACAGAAGCTACAATTCGGTCATGATCTGAATGCGGTTGGCTTCTACAATTCCGCCGTGTCGCCGGCAATGCTTTCAGATACCGGTCTTTTCGGCAATGGCGAGGCAGTGCAAACACCTAAAGGCTGGCAGCAGGTCAAGTTCACATGCCAAGTCGACGCAGACGCCTTGAAGGTGATCGCCTTTTCACATGCCGTTGTTGGGCGCATTCCCCAAAGTCAAGCTGAGAAGCTTGGCTTGCCCGAATACTGATCCGCCAAACAACACCCGCCCCATAGCTTTGAAACAATAGTTTATTTCAGCACCAATCGAAATTCGGCCCATTTCATCATACAATTGCTCGCAGCTACGCGATTCAATTTCCTTCCCTTTGCATTGCTCAATCCGATGACATCGATCACTGCCGATTCCAAATCCTTGGCTGCCGGCCATTCCACGCTTCGCGGCGTCCTGGTGGCCTTCGCGTCCTATGCCGTCTTTGCCTTTAGCGATGCGTCGATCAAGATGCTGCATGGAACGCTGCCGTCCTATCAGGTGGCCTTCATCGGCGCGCTTTTCGGCTTCGCCGCCGTCCCGTTCCTGAAGAGGCGCGACGATCACTGGGTGGATATGGTCAGAACGTCGAACCGTCCTCTCTGGATATTGCGTTTTGCCTGCGGTGCTACCGGCGCCATATGCTCGATCGTCGCCTTCACCAAGCTGTCGATGGCGGAAGCATTTGCACTGCTGTTCCTGCTGCCATCCTTCGTCACTATTCTGTCGGTCGTCTTCTTGAAGGAAGACGTGCGCTGGCAGCGCTGGACGGCGGTGATTCTCGGTTTTATCGGCGTGCTTATCGTGCTGCGGCCGGGCTTCCGCGAGCTTTCGATCGGCCACCTCTGCGCGGCAATCGGCGGCCTGGCGGCTGCGATCGGGATCGTCATCAATCGGGCGCTCGGGGCGAAAGAGAAGCGAATTTCGCTTTATGGCGCAGGCCTGTTCGGCACGCTCATCGTCAGCGGTCTTCTGATGTTTTCCGAAGTGTCGATGCCGACGGCTGGGCAATGGCTGTTCCTGGCGAGCTATGGGCTGCTTGGTGCGGTCGGCAACGTGCTGTTGATGACCGCGGCGCGCATGGTGCCGGCGAACCTTGTCGCTCCTCCGCAATATAGCCAGATGATCTGGGCGATCGGCTTCGGCTATCTTCTGTTCAACGACGATATCGACCTGCCCATGGCGTTGGGCATCGCGCTCATCATTTTCTCCGGCCTGCTGACGCTGGCGCGTGAGCGCAAGCGCGGCACGCCTCTGCCAACCGCCGTCACTGCCAATACACAGGCGGTATTGGCGACCGGGCAGGAGAGGCCGGAGGCGTGACATGTGCCTCGCCAACAGCTTTCAGCAGGGTTGAAGGGTGGGGCACATGAAGACCGGCCAGTTCAGGATGTTCCGCTCCCGCGTCGCGGGCATCCGTGCCGTGAAAGCGGAAACGGGATATAGCTTTCCCAAGCATACGCACGACCAATTCGGCATCGGTGTCATCGAATCCGGCGCGCATGCATCGCTGAGCGGGCGCGGTTTGGTGCGGGCCGAGGCAGGGGATGTCATCTGTTTCAATCCGAATGAAGTGCATGACGGCATGCCCATCGGCGAAAGCCGGGCCTGGACGATGCTTCATTTCGATCCGCCGGTGATCGGCGCTCTGCTGAACGATATCGGCGAGGGCAGGATTGGCGGCGCGGAATTTCCGTCGCCCGTCATCCGCGATAGCCAGATGGCGGCCTGTTTCAGGGCTTTGTTCCCGCTCCTGGTCGGTAATTCCGAACCACAGGACGCGCTATTGCAGGATGGGCTGCTGCTATCGCTCGTCGCGGCTGTCATGGGCGAGGGCGCGCAGACATCGCGCGATATTGCCATTCCCGCCGCGATCCGCCGTGCTCGCGATTTGATCGAGGAGGATCCTTCAGCTCCTCTGACGCTTGCCGAACTCGCTGACGCCTGCGGGCTCAGCCATTTCCAATTCCTGCGCGCATTCACCAGGGCGACTGGGCTCACTCCTCACGCCTATCTGCTGCAACGCCGCATCCACGAGGCGCGGCGGCTGATCGCGTCGGGCACGCCATTGGCCGAGGCGGCCTTTGCCAGCGGCTTTGCGGATCAGAGCCATATGACGCGCCTCTTCGTGCGCAATTTCGGCATATCGCCGGGTGCCTATGCGGCAGCGGTTTGCTAGGCTTTTGCAATTTTGTTCAAGACCGGGCGATGACGACGGGCTTTTCTGCTGCGGAAAATCAGAAACGCGCAGAAGGAAAAGCCATGTATTTCCGCCACTCGAACGAGATGTGGAGCGAATTCCCCGATCTGGTCCCCGGTGTGCTCTTCGTCGAAGGGATCACCGCGAATGCCGACGTCACTGATCCCGTCGCAAAATTCCATGCCGTTGCCGAGGAGCGGCTGGCGGTGGGTTCGGAAGGGGAGATGCCGGAGATACAGGCCTGGCGGCGTGCCTTTTCGAAGATGGGGCTGAAGCCGACGCAGTATCGCTGTGCCTCCGAAGCGCTGCTTCGCCGCTTCCGTCAGGAGAATTCGCTGCCGCAACTGCATCCACTGGTCGATCTCTGCAACGCCATATCCATCGCTTTTGCCATCCCCATCGCCATCTTCGATCTGGCGAAGATTTCGGGCGATCTCGAAGTCAGGCATGCGACAGGACGCGAGACCTACCTGACTTTCGCCGGCGAGACGGAGCATCCGGAACCGCGCGAAGTGATTTTCGCCGATAGTGCCGATCGGGCGCATGCGCGACGCTGGACCAATCGGCAAAGTGGCCTCTCCGCCGTTCGCGAGGATACGCGATCGGTGCTGATCGTTGCTGAGGCGATGCATGACGCGGCCGGTCATGATGTGCCGAAGCTGATCGAGACCATTGCGACGGAGCTTGCCGCCGCCTGGGCAATCCAAGCAAAGACCGGGCTGCTCAGCCGCTCTTCACCACGTTTTGATCTCTAGCCTCATGCCTTTTTGCAGCGAAAGACCGATCGAGACAAAAACGCGGTTGACAATCGCCGTGTTCGGGCAGAGCAGGGAACTCAACTCAATATCTCATATTTCCCATGAAGATAGTTCCGCGTCCCTGAGCGCGGAGCCGAAGAAAGACCAATGGACACCCTGCAAAGCCAAGACCGGACAAGCGCGCTCGCTCATCCCGGATATCGTTCCTTCGCCGCCTCCCGCGTCTTTTCCTCCATCGGCTTCCAGTCCGTCACCGTCGCCATGGGCTGGATGATCTACGATCAAACCCATCGCGCTTTCTACCTCGGCCTGGTTGGCCTTTGCCAATTCCTGCCGATGGTGGTCCTGACCTTTATCGTCGGGCATGTTGCCGACCGGTTCGACCGGCGGCGCATCGGCCTTGCCTGCCAGTTGATCGAGGCACTGACGGCGCTGGTACTGGCAGTAGCCGTCTGGCAGCACTGGATTGGACCGCACGGCATTCTCGCTGCTGTTGCCGTCATGGGGGCTGCCACCGCCTTCGAGCGTCCAACCATGGCGGCGCTACTGCCGAACATCGTGCCGCCCTCGATGCTGCAGGTGGCGATCGCCACTTCGACCTCGATGATGCAGACGGCCTTCATCATCGGTCCGTCGCTCGGTGGCCTGCTGTATGGCCTCAATCCCGTAGCACCTTTCCTCGTGTCTGCGGTGCTGTATGTCATTGCGAGCGTCAATGTCATTTCCATCCGTGTCGAGCGGCAGCAGCCGTCCTCGCGCGAGCCGGTGACGCTGAGCTCGGTCTTTGCCGGCGTTTCCTTCATCAAGAGCCGCCCGGTGATGATGGGCACCATTTCGCTCGATCTCTTCGCGGTTCTGCTCGGCGGCGCTACGGCGCTGTTGCCCATGTTCGCCCGCGATATCCTGCATGCCGGTCCCTGGGGGCTGGGCCTGCTGCGCGCAGCACCCGCCGTCGGCGCGCTGGTCATGTCGATCTGGCTGGCGCGGCGGCCGCTGCAGAGCGACGTCGGCAAGAAGATGTTGATCGCCGTCCTTATCTTCGGCGTGGCGACTGTTGTTTTCGCGCTCTCGACCAACATCATCCTTTCCGTTGCAGCGCTGCTCGTCGTCGGTGCGTCTGATACGGTCAGCGTCGTCGTGCGCAGCTCGCTGGTGCAGCTCTTGACGCCGGATACCATGCGCGGGCGCGTCAATGCGGTGAACTCGCTGTTTATCGGTACATCCAACCAGCTCGGCGAGTTCGAATCCGGCATGCTCGCCAGTGCGCTTGGTCCCGTGCTCACTGGCATTATCGGCGGTGTCGGCACGATTGCGGTGGTGCTGCTCTGGACACGGATTTTCCCGGATCTGACCAAGGTCAAGACGCTCAATGGATGATGTGCGTCGCTGAGCCCACGTCAGGGGTCGGGAAGTCCAGCAGGCTCACCGGTCGTCCAGGATTTGATCCAGACCGGCATCTCGTTTGAGATGATCGCCGAAGTTTAGAATATTGTGGCGCGCTGCTTTGTTCTTGGGGCGAGATCTCCGCATCCATGGGAACGTGTGCAGCAACCGGATAAATCGCTCTCCGGCACGATGCATCGATATATATTCATGAATATCTCTCATCTGTGGCACGCCTTTTGATCTCGAAACTAAAAAGGAATGCGCTTGAAAATTTGCCGTGTATAATGAAGTCTTCATCGATGATACATGAAGGATTTTCATGGGTAAGAGGCCGCTCCCACCCTTGACCGTCTTGCAGGCATTTTGCGCTGTCGCCGACACCGGTGGCTTTGGGCGCGCGGCCGAGCGGATGGGATTGACGCAGACCGCGATCAGTCATCAGCTTTCGCAGCTTGAAGGCTGGATCGGTGGCAGGCTTTTCGATCGCGGCCGGTCGGGTGCGCGCCTGACCCCACTTGGCGCGCGTCTGCATCCTTCGATCGCGGAGATGGTCTCTCAATTGGAGAAAGCGCTCTACCAGGCGCGGGCGAGCGTGTCGGTCCGCACCTTGGGATTGTCGGTGACGCCGGAATTTTCGAGCCAATGGCTGGCCTCGCGGTTGCCCGGTTTTTGCCAGCGTTATCCCGACATCGAGTTGAAGATGGCTGTCGGCTATCAGAAGCCGGACTTCGGACCCAGCGGCGTCGATCTCGCCATCTGGCTCGGGCGGGCCGAAGCCGGGCTTGTGCTGGAGGAGTTGCTGACGGACGAGGAGTTTGTCGTCAGCTCGCCGGGCCTGTCCAAACGATTGCCGTCGCGCAATGCGATAAGGGCCGCACCGCTACTGCGCTATGCCGGCATGCGGCATACGGTGCTGGATTGGCAGCGTTGGTACGAGCAGGTGACCGGTCCCGATCACGGCGAAGTCGCAGGTTTCGATATCGGCCAAGCGGTGAACGCCGGGCCGTTGTTCGAAACCCTCGCGGATATGCTCAAGGCCTGCCGGGACGGCCTTGGCTTTGCGCTGGTGCGCAGCTCGCTTGTTGCGGAAGATATAGCGGATCGAAAGTTGGTGCGTTGCTTCATCGAGGTCCAGCCATCAGCCGTCAGCTATAATCTGGTCTATCCGCTGAATGCCTTGCAGAACCCATCGACGGCATTGTTTCGCAATTGGTTGATATCTCAGGTCAACGAGATCAATCGAGTGTAAGTGCCGTCACTCGCGTAGCCTGATCAAGCCGGCCCCGGTCGGCCCAAAGCCAAGGCTGCGATAGAAACCGGCGAGATGCGGTTCGAAATCGACATGCAGCCACTCCGCGCCGCGTTCGCGCGCAGCCTTCGTTGCTATTTCGACAAGGCTGCTTGCTATTCCCCGCCGGCGGAATTCGGGGGAGACGCAGGTGTCGAGAATGAAGGCATGGATACCGCCATCCCAGGCAACATTGACGAAACCGACCAAGCGCTCTCCGGCAAAGGCGCCGATATGAGCAAGGCTTTTCGACAGGATCGGGGCGAAGTCCCGTGAGGCGGGTACATTCCAGGCCTCGGCCCACAGAGCGTTGAGCGCTTTGTTGTCGGGATAGGGATCGGTCCTGAATTTGATCGTCACGGTCATCCCCTCGCTGATTGCTGATGGAAAAGTGCATCACATGTCGGATCGCGTTATCATTGATCGTCCTTTGCAAGTGAGAGCAGAACAGAGGAGACCGATATGTCCTATGTGGATGGTTTTATTCTCGCCGTGCCGAAAGACAAGATCGAGGCCTATAAGGCGCTGGCCCGCACAGCGGGCGAGGTCTGGATGGCGCATGGCGCCCTCAGTTATGTCGAGGCGATCGGGGATGACGTGCCCTATGGTGAGCTAACGTCGTTTCCACGCGCCGTCCTTGCCACGGCGGACGAACTGGTGATTTTTTCGTGGATTACCTATGAGAACCGGCAGCATCGCGATGCCGTGCTGGAAAAGGTCATGGCTGATCCGCGAATGAAAGATGGGATGGAGAACATGCCCTTCGATGGCAAACGCATGATCTATGGCGGTTTCGATATCTTTCTGCAGATCTAGTCTGCCGGCGGTTGGGCGGGCTTGACTTTGCCTCCGTTGCGGCCGACCTCAAGCGCTCCACCGCTATCACTATCGGGAAGATGTCATGCCACAAACCGTCATCACGCTGTCGACCCATGGCCAGGGACTTTACGAGTTCACGGAGCAGGCGGCGGACTTCGTCCGTGCGGCAAGCTCAGGCGTGGGCGAGGGGCTGCTGACGGTCTTCGTCCGCCATACGTCCTGTTCGCTGCTGATCCAGGAAAATGCCGATCCGGATGTGAAGACCGATCTCAATGCCTTCTTCCGCCGCCTCGTGCCGCCATCGTCCGACCCCTCTATGCGGTGGATCGTGCACACGACAGAGGGGCCGGACGATATGCCGGCGCATATCAAGGCGGCGCTGACGCAGGTATCGATTGGCATTCCCGTGACGCGCGGCCGGATGGTGCTCGGCACCTGGCAGGGTATCTACCTCTTCGAGCATCGCGACCGGCCACATCGCCGCGATATCGTCTTGCATCTTTCTGCCTGAGCCCGAGGGTACTGGCGCCAATCCCTTGTTAACTCTCCTGAATACATTGTGAATGGTCGGTTCGCGTTCGGTTCAGCCTGGCTGACCTAACGTGTCTTCAATCCCAAGGGCATCGGACCAATTGATGGGACCGGATTTCGGGATTGCAACGATTCAAGGATTTGAAGGAGAAACACCCATGATCAGCCTCCTTGCAAAGGCAGGCATTGCAGCCCTCATCACGCTCGGCGCCATCTCCGCTACGGCCGCGACCGCATCGGCCAACGATTTTTCGGCCGGCGTCCATCAAGCACGCTACGATCATCATCGCGGCCGCGCGTGCTCGCCGATCGCGGCTGTCCAGAAGGCCCGCGCCATGGGCCTGCGCCGTGCCCATATCGGCAATATCACACCCCGCCGCGTCGTCGTCGACGGCTTTAGCCGCCGCGGTCCGGACCGCATCGTCTTCGCCAATGCACCGGGTTGTCCGTTGATCCGCCGTTAAGATCGGAAGGCTAGGGGTAGTGTAACCGTTTACGGGTGATATTCCTCCGCTTCTATGTAATTTCAAGCTTACTAAAGTCGCCCTCATGAAAGGGGGCGGCTTTTATTTTTCCGCCTTCCCACGAATCTGCCTCTGGAATCGGGTTTGTCTTCGTTGTACCTGAATAGGGCATGAGCGGTTGATTCTGGACTTGTTCAGTGTCGGGCCGTTACTCCTCAGGCGCTCACTCGGGAGATGCGGTAAGCATGAGAGAGTAGCCTTTCACTCCATGGAGGATACAATGAAAAAACTACTGGCAAAGTTGGGGGTCGCCGCCGCCATCGCGGTAACCGCGCTGTCGGGCACGGTCGAAACCACTTCCGCCCAGGGACTGGACATCTACGTCGGCCCTGGCCGTCATCGGCCGCCACCGCCGGATTATGACAACCCGCGCTTCGATCGTCGTCGTGGCTGCGATCCGCGGGAAGCCATGGATGTTGCCCGCAGCTACGGCCTGCGCCGCGCTCGCGTGGTTGACGTGACGCCACGCCGCGTTATCGTTGATGGCTTCACCCGCCGTGGCCCGGACACGATGATGTTCGCCAATGTTCGCGGTTGCCCGTTGATCGGCCGCTGATAAGATTGGACACACGGCGCTGTGGCGTCTGGTGGCCACCAGTTTACGTTTTCGCTTTATCGGCGGGGGCCGCGAACCGCCCTTTGCTTGGTCCAATTGGACTTGAGCGAAGGGCGGTTTTGTTTCGTGGCGAGAGCGTGCAACACTCTAGCCTATTGTTTTGACGCAACGCCGGACGGAAAACCGCGCCGCACTTTTCCTGGAATTGCTCTATTGTTGGATCGCGTAGGTGATGCTCACCGACGCGTTGTAGGTGTTCTCGCCGCTCGCCACAGGCACTGCGCTATCGGCAGACGCCTTGGCCATGGCTTGGCGCATATAAGGCTGTGGTGGGGCCATGATGGCGCCCTCGCTGATCGAGATGACGCGGCCAAGCTTGACACCTGCGGCGTCGCTTAGCGTCTTTGCCGTGGCCGCCGCATCGGCGACGGCATTCTTGCGGGCTTCCTGAAGTGCAGCGTCCGGCTTATCGTTGGTGAACTGGATGTCGCCGCCCTGGTTGATGCCGAGCTTGACGACCTGATCGAGAAGAGTGCCGAGCTTGGAGAGATCACGCACGCGCACTGTCAGGCCATTATTCACCTGATAGCCGGTTAGCGTCGGCGGCTGCGACTGACCATCCTTGTCGCCTGGATAAACATATTGCGGCTGGATCGAAAAGCCAGAGGTCTGCAAGTCACGTTCGGCAATACCGCTGTCCTTCAGCGTCGCGAGCACCGCACCCATCGCCTTGTTGTTCTGGTCGAGCGCATCCTGGGCGGCTTTTTCCTGCTTGACGACCGAGAGCGTCACGATTGCCATGTCCGGCGCGATTGCCGAATGCCCTTCGCCGGTAACCGTAATGATCGACTCGCGCGGCTTGGCGTCTTCGGCAAATGCCTGGGCGGCAGGCACGAGAAGCGTCGCGCTGAAGAGAGTGGCAAGAATAAAATCTCTGGTTTTCGTCATCGGCATGGTTCGTTCCTTGGTTGGTGTTTCCTCAGTATTCGTTTTTGCTGATTGATTGTGAAGGTATTGCGGCAGTCCCTTGTGGGAAAAGACGAATTGGGTTAGAGCCAGATCGGCTTCCGGGGGACCATTGCTCCGGAACTGCATGCACGATCACTTTTCGTCGTGCCGGGCCTGTAGCTCAATGGTTAGAGCCGGCGGCTCATAACCGCTTGGTTGGGGGTTCGAGTCCCTCCGGGCCCACCATTTTCCCAAATCCACAAAACCGAGCCAATCGCAAGATTCGGCGAGTGATTCTATTTGATTTCCGGTGTCTTGGGCCTAGATAAAGCAGGAGACAGCCCGATAGGAAAGACATCGATGGCGGATAGTTCCGAGCTTAATTCTTTAGACCTGTCGCTTGATCGCGAGTTCTTCGATCTGCTTGTTGGAAGTTACGCTCGCATTGTCGGGATGTCGCTCGTCGATCAGGGGCGTGGACCGGAATGGCTCTATCGGGATGCTCCGTTCGTGGTCGTGGCGCATAACACGGATCCTGATCCGCGTTTTGTCTATGCGAATAGGGCCGGCCAGGCTTGCTTCGAATATCCGTGGGACGAATTCGTGACCCTGCCGTCGCGTCTGTCTGCGGAGCTTCCCAATCGGGCGGAGCGTCAGCAGTTGCTGGATGCGGTTACGCGCGACGGCTTTATCTCCGACTATCGTGGGTTGCGGATCGCAAAATCGGGCCGGCGTTTCTGGATCGAAGATGGCATCGTCTGGCAGCTCATCGACCATGAAGGGTGTCGGCGAGGGCAGGCAGCGACGTTTTCCAAGTGGAGAGACGCCTAAGCCTGCTTGAATGTCATGCCACTGGTTCCAATGCCTGTTCCCGTTTGACCTTATGAAACATGTCGTTATCCGTCTCCATGGACTGTTCGTATTCGCAGGCGAACAGTTCGGCAGCGTGACGGCCCGCGAGCGTTTTGTCGTTTTCGATCACAGAGGCGATACGCCGGAATAGCTCGGCCTCGAAGCTGCCTGCCTTTGCAACCGGACTTGGCCGCGCTAACCGCGTTCCACCATCCAATCGGATCGCCGAGACGTAAAATTCACCGTCATAACTGTCGCCGGCCGAGGTCAGTTCGGCACGACCATAGAGGAGCAGGCCTGATTCCCAGCGATCGCAGAGATTGATGGTGAGCTCATCGAATAAGTATTCACAGGAGAAGACATCGTTGGGTGTCATCATGCCGCCATCTGTGTTGCCGATGTGGACGATTGGGCGGTCAGGCGATCGATCTCTGCCATGAGCGTTGTTCGATCCTTCGCAATCGACATTCCGAATGGTCGGGCGTCGATGCGCAGCAATTCCAGCTTCAGGTCTGTCAGCTGCTTGGCACGATGCTGTTCCTCGGTCTTGTTCGCGTCGATTGTCTGCTGCTGCGCCCAGGTCCAGGCCGTCGCCAGGGCGCTGGCGAACCATTTGTGCCGGCCGGCTGCCGTCGATGGCCGGTGTAGCCGCGTATCGCGGCGATAGAGCGTCCAGGCGATGATCATGACGTCTGACTTCGCTGGCATGAAATAGGCACCCTCCTTTTGCGTGCCCTTTGGGGCACGACATCTACATTCGCTCGATCTCCGATCCGGTTTCACGGACTTCATGCAGGATTTTGAAGCCCGTATGGGCTCATTCCGTCTCGGGCGATTGGCTCGCGAGAAGAGAAATGGCACGCGACATAGTCGATGTCAACATAATATGTGTTAATTGCAATCAATTAGACATATACAATGTTTATTGGATCTGCGCGCCGAATATCTTGTTATAGCTGGTTTCGACAAGCTCGTGGTAACGGATGACTGAAGGGAGCGGCCCGCCCTTACTTCCGCGCGATGTGCCCGCAGATGCGCCCGATGATCGTCAGTCGCTCCAATTCCACCGTAAAGGTTTCCAGCGCCGGGTTGTCGGAGATGATCTTGACCTGGCTGGGTTGGGTGAAGGGAACGCGCTGAAGGCGTTTGATCTGCGGTTCGGAATAGCCGTCGCTGATGGCATAGACCGTGTCCGTCACCATCAGGTTCTGCGAGAGGTCGACGATGACGCGGTCGCCAGGCATGTAAGTGGGCTGCATGGAATCGCCGATCACCTCCATGATGATGGTGTGGTTCGGCGATGCCTTCGCTTCGTTACGCAGGTAACCTGCTGGAATCACCCATTCCGCAATGATCTTGTGGCCGGCGACATTGCCCGCTCCGACGGGCAGATTGATGACCTCGCCGACTATGCCGCTGCCGGCGCCGAGTTTGACGTCAACCTCCGGTGTGGCGCCCTCGATCTTCGATTGCCAGTGCTCCCGGCTGTAGCTGACGTTCTCGCCGTCCTCAGCAAACCCTTCATTGTATTGTTCATCGGGGTCGAAGGAAGTGACCATGCGTGGCCCTGGTCGTTCTACCTTGCGTGGGCCTTCGCCAGTCAAAAGATAGCCGGCGGTGGTACCGAACTTCTTGGCGTAGCGATCGGCGATTTCAGGCCCGAATTCGTTCTGGCCGTTTTCGTGTGCACGATAGGTGGACAGGCCAATGCCAAGCGCTTCCGCCGCCTTCGTCGCTGAGGAGTAATTTGCGGCTTCGCGCGCCGCCTTCAGTCGTTCGCCCATGGATTTCTGCATGACCAGACACTCGCAAAATAATTAACATAAATCATGTTGACATCGACATTAATAACAACATAATTTGTGTCTATCAAGATGCCCGCGGAGAAAAATGCCGCGAGGCTGAGGTGCTGAGGCGGATGCCGCCCGGCAATAGTGGTTTTAGGAGCGGTCGCATGGTCTCGATCAGGAAAGGCAGAAGGGTGGGTTCCAGCCCATTATATTTCGATTTCTTCTGGGGGTGCCCCCGCTGCAGGCGGGCCTTGTCGATTGCCGAGGTGATCGAGCGGCACTGCGAAGTCTGTGTCGAGCGTGTCGAGCCGGTGGAAATGTCCGATCGCGGTTTACCCGAGTGCCAACAGGGTACGGGGGTAGTCAGATGAGCGAGGTCATTCAGGGTTTTCTTGCGTGCATTGGTGCGGCTCTGTTTTTCGTCTGTGTGCTTGCGGCTGTGGCGCCGGTCATTTCGTCACCGAAATATGCAGGCGAGGGTGATGATCTCAGTGGTGCGCCGGAGGGCGATCAGGTTCATTTCCGAACCGCCAAGGATGGGTCTCGGCGCGGAGCGAACCTTTGACAGGATCATCGCCATAGCACGGCGGCCAACCGTCTGAATTGCTTACAAATCTAATCTAAATAACTGGCCGGGGGCGGCCAGAGGAGGTCTCTATGAATGAATTTCAGATCGGAACGGACGCTGTTGAGGGCGGTCATCTTGGTTGGATACGCAAGGTTCACCGCGCCACGAACGAAGTCCTGAAGGATAGCCGTGGCGAGCCAATCGTCTTCTCGACCCGGGATGCCGCCAAGGCGGCCGCCGGCGAGGCGATCGTTGCCTACCTCAACACGCCGATGCTGCGGGATGGCGCGAGGGTGGAGAGAATGTCGAAGGCGGAAGCCCTGTTCAAGCCGAGACGCCCCTCTGCGGGAGGCGAAAACGGGAAGCTTGCATGATCGAAATGATGCCGCTGACAGCTTTGAATTTTCCTTGTCGAAGGGAGGGAATGTGCTCATGAGCAAAGGCAGGCTCGACACTCTTCTTGACGGGCTCGGCATCAAGCTCGTTCCGGTTCATCGCCGCCGCGCTCCGGCGCAGAGCCATGCGCGTGGCACGATGCAGGAAATCCGCGGGCAGCATGGCGACGGGCATCTCGTCTTTGTCCTGCGTTGCATTCGCCAGACCGGCAACAATCGCGATGAACTCTGGTCGGACACGATCGGCGCGGTCTCCGATATCCTCGTGCAGCGCCAGGATTGGGCATTGCAGCGGCCCGGCGATCTGCTGGCCGCCTTCGACGATATTGTGCTGGGGGCCTTGCGCGCGGATGCCGTTGCGCGGCGGCCGTGGCCGGTGCGTGCGACGCTTCGGATTTTGATCTATCGGGAACTGGAGAGACGACTTGATGTACCAGAACGCCTTGCAGTTTAACGATCTTTCGCAACATGCAGCCGAAGTTGCCGATCTGAGCCTGATCGTTCGTGCCCGCTTCGTCGAGGCTGCGGATACGATGGTTCATCTCGACGTGCGCGGCGCGCGCCCGGATCGGATGCGGACGCTTTGGCCGGATGTTCTTCCCGAACCCGGAGATCACGCGGATATCCGCGTCCGCTATCGCCCGAGCGCGGCGGCCATCAGTCGTGCGGAAGAAGTGCTGCAGGGCTGGCTGTTGACCTACGTTCGGGACGAGGAACGTCGTATCCTGCTGTCCCGATGGTCGGTTTGCATTGCAGCACCATATGTTGCCGGCTCCTTCCGCGATTTCTGCGCAAAGACAGGGCGAGTGAGGCGAACGGCGGAGAGGTGGATTCAGGCCGAGTTTCAGGCTGTGGCCAAGGCTTTGCTCGCGGCTTCGCCCGTATTACAGGAAACCGATTGGTCACGCATCGCGCCGATGATGCCGAATTCGGCGGGAAGCCTTGAGCGGGCGAAGGTGCCTGCCGCAAAGCATGAGACATACTGGTTGCCGGACGACGCAAAGCCTGTGTTCGATGCGGCCAGCCCGGAGCTGGCGGCACTGGCGAAGCGCTTGGAGCGAGAGAACAGACGGCGAGCGAAGATGAAGCCTAACTCGTAAGAATGGCCCTGGTTCGAACCCAGGGCTTTTTTCGTTAGGATGCCTCCTCAACGCGCTGGCCTTGCCGAGATGGGGCTCCTTCAAAGGCAAACACGCCGCTCGATCTCGTGCTTCCCGTTGCGTCGCCAAAGTCCGTCACGGCATATTCCGCCAATAGACGCAGCCGTGAACGCGGCAGATGGGCGCGCCATGGGTCGCCGATCAGAATGCCCATGCCTCGTTCCAGGCAGCGATCGAGGAAGATCGTGACACGCTTGGCAAGTGCCGCTTCATAAAAGAGATCGCCAACACAAACGATATTCGATGCGGGAGGCTCGCCGCTCGTCAGATCGGCAAGGACAGGGAGAACCGCCACTCCGTTGATAGCGGCATTCAGCTCTATGGCAGCGATGGCATAAGGATCGACGTCGGCCGCAATCACTTTGGCTGCTCCCGCCTTTGCGGCGGCTATGCCGACAATGCCGGAGCCGGCGCCGAGATCGAGCACGCGGCGGCCGGCAACGACATCGGGCCGATCGAGAAGATACCGCGCCAGCACCAGCCCTCCACCCCAGTAATGTGCCCAATAGGGTGAGCCGAATGCCTCGTCCCGCGCGGCGAGCCGCCGCAGGCCGCTTTGCGGTCCAGCTTTGTGCAGGTGAATCTCTGGAATCGACGGGACAGGCAGAACGGGAAGATGGGCGGAGATGAAATCGCGCGCTGCGCCGATCGCGGCTGCGGCTTGCGCCAGCTTGTTTTCACGCTCGATCGGGATCCATTCGCGCGGCGGCATCGCGCGGATACGGGAGAAATCCTGATTGGGTTGGTGTCGATCCTGTTTCTTGGTCATTCGTTTCTTTGATGCTAACGCCGCTTCAACGGAAAAGGAGAGTATTTTTGCTCTGATCGTCGGACGAAAGAGTGCAATATTCTAATGTAATTTCAAATAATTATATGGCTGCCGATCAAAGATTTCTCAATCCTTGCAGCCGTCTTCGCGATCAAGGGTGTCGCCAATCGGTCCGAATTGGGGTATTGATTTAGGCATGATGAGAACAGTTGCAGCGACGCACTGTTGACCGCAAGCGACTCTGTTTCAGTCGCTTGTTTCCTTCCAACGTTCCATCGGAAATCACACAGCATGTCCACAGCCGACAAGCCCGTCGCGCCGCGCAAGCCGCGTGCCAGACGGCGCAAAACCGTGTCCGCCGGCGATACGCCGCTCGACTATATGCTGAAAGTCATGCGCGACGACGAGGCGGATCAGAAACGACGGGATGAAATGGCGAAGATTGCCGCATCCTATGTTCACCAGAAGCCGAGTGAACGCCCGGGCAGTGGAGCCAAGGGCGGACAAAGCTTTACCATCGACCTAACCAACGCCACGGATGAGCAGCTTGCGACCCTCGAAACCCTCTTCGGTCCGCTTGCCGGATCCGGCGGCGATGATGGCGGCGATCCGCGAGGAGAAAGCGAAGCGGAAGGCTGATGCCGAGCGGGTTGAACTTGCCCGGCGAATTGCAGCGGATGCCGAGAGGATTCGGGAGCAATGTCGTTCGCTAGCCGGTTTCGTCCGCGAAGCCTGGCATGTGGTCGAGCCAGCTGTCGACTATGTTCATGGCTGGCATATCGATGCCATCTGCCGGCATCTCGAGGCGGTAACGTCGGGTGAGATCACACGGTTGTTGATCAATGTGCCGCCGGGAACGATGAAGTCTCTTCTCTGTGGCGTCTTTTGGCCCGCCTGGGAATGGGGACCGAGGAATAGACCGGAGTTGCGCTATCTCGGCTCGTCCTATTCGGAACACTATGCCAAGCGTGACAACAGGCGCATGCGCGATCTCGTCGCTTCGGAATGGTATCAGGCGCTGTGGGGCGACCGGGTGAAGCTGACGCGGTCGGGCGAGATGGCCTTTGCCAATACGCGTACCGGCTTTCGCCAGGGCGTGCCGTTTTCACGGTTGACGGGCGGGCGCGGCGATCGGGTGATCATCGACGACCCGCATTCGGTCGACGGTGCGGAATCCGAAGCGGAGCGTCTGTCGACCATTCGCACCTTTCGGGAGTCCGTGCCGACGCGGCTCAACGATCCCCAGCGTTCGGCGATCGTCGTCGTCATGCAACGGCTGCACGAGGCCGATGTTTCCGGCACGATCCTGTCGCTTGGGCTTGGCTATGAGCATCTGATGTTGCCGATGGAATTCGAGCCGGAGCGTCGTTGCCGAACATTGATCGGGTTTACTGATCCGCGAACTGGGGAGGGCGAGTTGCTCTTTCCCGAGCGCTTTCCGCGCGCGGTCGTGGAGCGGGACAAGCTACCCCTCGGCTCCTATGCCGTTGCCGGCCAGTTTCAGCAGCGACCGTCGCCGCGTTCGGGCGGGTTGTTCCAGCGCGGCGATTTTGAGATCGTCGATGCTGTTCCGGCGGCCGCAAAACGTTGCCGCGCCTGGGATTTTGCGGCTTCAAAGGCACGTCCAGGCCGCCAACCGGATTGGACGGTCGGTCTGCGCATGGCCGAAGCTGATGGCATCTTTTACGTCGAAACAATCGCCCGCGGCCGCTGGTCGCCGGCGGAGGTCGAGCGCAATCTGAAGAATATGGCGACGCAGGACGGGCCGACGGTGATGATCCGCATGCCGCAGGATCCGGGCGCTGCCGGCAAGGCTGATGCCGAGACGAAGATCAAGCTGCTCGCCGGTTTTCCCATAAGGGTCTTGTCCATCACCGGTGACAAGGCGACACGCGCCAAGCCGGCGTCGGCTCAGGCCGAGGCTGGGAACGTCAAATTGCTGCGTGGCGAATGGAACGAGGCGTTTCTCGATGAGATCTGCGGCTTTCCGAATGCGCAGTTCGACGATCAGGTGGATGCCTTTGCTGATGCGTTGAACGAGTTGGCGCTCGGTTCCTCCTTCAGCTTCAAGAATTTCTAGGCCTTCCAGATCGGGCCTTTCCTTCACATAAATGCCAAAGGATAATCCATGGGACACGTACTCTCGATGGTTCGCGACGGGTTGGTGAGCCTTGCGTCTCGGATGGGGACGGAGCGCGACAAGGCGGCATCGGTCTTCTACACGCAGCCGATTCTGACCGACGAACAGATCATCGCCGCCTATCGCGGCTCCTGGCTGCCGCGCAAGATCGTCGATATTCCGGCTCTGGATAGTTGCCGAAAGTGGCGCAATTGGCAGGCCGAGAGCGATCAGATCGGATTGATCGAAGCCGAGGAGAGCCGGCTGAATCTGCGCGGCAAGGTGCTGGAAGCCTCCAAGAAAGCGCGGCTCTTCGGCGGGGCGGCTTTGTTTGTCGGTATCGGCGATGCCGATCCCTCTCGGCCGCTCGATAGCGAGCGCGTCGGCAAGGGTGGGCTGAAACATCTGACCGTCTTGACGCGTCGCCAACTTGCCACGGGAGAGATCGAGCGCGATCCCACTTCGGAATGGTATGGCAAGCCGAAGTTCTACACGCTGACCGGTGTGAGTGGAACTCAAGTCGTCATCCATCCGTCTAGACTGGTGATCTTCAACGGCGCCATGGCACCGGACGAGGATTTCGGCGGGGCGCTGGGGCAGGGCAGTCATGGCTGGGGCGAGAGCGTGCTCACCGCGACCCTGGATGCCATCAAGAATGCCGACAGCACGGCTGCCAATATCGCCAGCCTCGTCTTCGAGGCGAAGATCGACATTATCAAGGTGCCGCAGTTCTCGGCCAATATCGGCAACCAGGCTTATGAGGACGCCGTGCTGCGCCGCTATACGCTGGCCAACACCATCAAGGGCGTCAACGGCACGCTGATCCTCGATGCCGAGGAGGAATACGACAGCAAGAGCGCCCCGCTTTCCGGTCTGACGGATATCATCATGGCTTTCCTGCAGATCGTCTCAGGTGCCGCCGATATTCCGGTCACGCGTCTGCTCGGCCAATCCCCCGCCGGTCTCAACGCCACCGGCGATGCCGACATGAAGAACTATCACGATCGGATCCAGGCGATCCAGGAACTCGACTTCACGCCCGCCATGTCCCGCCTCGACGAGTGCCTCATTCGTTCCGCCATCGGTACCCGTGATCTGGATATCTACGCCTCTTGGGCACCGCTGGAGCAGATGAGCGAGAAGGACAAGGCCGACATCTTCAAGACCAAGGCCGATGCGGCGCGAACCCTGTTCGGCTCATCCTCCGGGCAGGAGATCATCCCGCGTCAGGCGCTGTCTGAGGCGCTGGTGAATACGTTGGTCGAGGACGGATCGTTGCCCGGGCTGGAGGCGGCTATCGCGGCATTCGAAGGATCCGTTCAAGCTGATCAGCCAGAGCTTGCCCCGGAGGAAGCTCTGCGCGGGAATGCCGGGTCTGACGCGGCTTCTTCATAGCCCGAAGACATACCCATCAACCAAAGTCGGCTCCGACCAAGGGACATCCAATCATGAATTTCACAGACATTGTCACCGTCGCGGGAACGCGGCGGACCGGGGACGGCTATCTTGTTGCTGACGCCCGGGTCGCCCGTACGGGCATTCAAAATTATCTCGGCTCGGAGATCGGCAGGCCGGAGATGCCTACTGTGCGCGTCTATCGGCCCGGCACGGAAGTGTTCTCCGAGGACACGCTGAAGAGTGCCGCTCACCGGCCGGTGACAAATGAGCATCCGCCGGAAATGGTCACCTCGGAAAACTGGAAGACGTATTCCGTCGGGCAGACCGGCGATGAGATCGCGGGTGAGGGCATCTTCATTCGTGTGCCGTTGATGGTCAGCGACGAGGCGGCGATCCAGGACATTGAGAGCGGCAAGCAGGAGCTTTCCGCCGGCTATGTCTGTGATCTCGATTTTACAGCGGGCGTGACCTCCGCCGGTGAGGCCTACGACGCTGTCCAGGTTTGGTGAAGCCACAACCGCCAGTCACCAAATGAGGCCGTGCTTCTCAGCCATCATTTAGCTGAGACAAGTGCATTTCTGATTTCAATAAGCATCTTTAGAGGTGGGCTATGGCGATGAACGAATTTCTCGATGCTTTAGGCATCAAGGTCGGGGTCGTCATCGCGGGCCTTTCCGGCGGTATCTTACGTGGCCTGTCGCGGCGTCGATATACGGCCCGCGAAATCATTGCGTCACCCATTTGTGGCGCACTTGCCGCAGCTTATCTGACAGAGCCGGCACTTTACTATCTGCGAGCCGTCAATTGGCCTCTGCCGCAAAAGGATGTCGCAGCCATGAATGCCACGGCCTTCGTGGTTGGTGTCTGTGCCATGTGGATCGCCGACCTGATCTTCGATACCATCTCACGCTGGATCAGGGGTGGGAAAGCGGTACCCTGATCCAACGCTGCTAAACAGCGGCCCGCAATTTCCCTATTTCGCCCTCTCCTTAACAGGGAGAGGGCGTCTTTTGTGTTTGTGGCTTCCGTAATCGCTCTACACCATGCTTTTCGGAATACGCCAGTCGACCTGTGAGGTGAGCCTGGTTCATGTTACCGCGCGTGATGTCTTTCATTTGAACTATAATCATTGTCGCTGTTGCCACTGGGCTGATAAAGCTTGCTGGCAGAGATTGTCGATGAAAGGCGCGCGCGATGAGCCAATGGCCCGACACCCGGATCCTTGATCTATTTGGCATTGCCCTTCCCATCATCCAGGCGCCGATGGCGGGAGCGACGTCACCGGAGATGGTGATCGCGGTCAGCGAAGCTGGCGGGCTTGGTTCTCTGCCGAGCGCGCAATATAATGTCGAACAGCTACGCCTCGCGCTCGAAACGATACGGGCGGCTACGAAAAAGCCGATCAATGTAAATTTCTTCGCTCATACAATGCCGGAGATCGATCTCGGACGACAAGCGTCGTGGCGAAAACGGCTTGTACCTTACTACATCGAGGCTGGCCTTGATCCGGCCATGCCTGTTCCCGCCGGCGGCCGGGCGCCATTCGACGGCTTTTTCTGCGAGGTCGTCGAGGCGTATCGGCCTGAGGTCGTTAGCTTTCATTTCGGGTTGCCAGATAGGGGGCTAGTTGAGCGGGTAAGGGCCACGGGAGCGAAGATCATCTCCTCGGCGACCACGGTGGCGGAGGCGCGATGGCTTGCCGATCGTGGTGTCGATGCGGTTATTGCCATGGGTTTCGAGGCGGGCGGCCATCGCGGCAATTTCCTGACTGAGGATATGGCGACACAGGTGGGCACGATGGCGCTGGTGCCTCAGATCGTCGATGCTGTCAAAATTCCCGTTATTGCTGCGGGGGGCATCGGGGACGGACGCGGAATTGCGGCGGTTTTCGCGCTGGGTGCGTGTGCGGCGCAGATCGGTACGAGCTATCTGTTTACGCCTGAGGCGAAGATTCCTGCGGTTCATCGGGTCGCGCTGGAGCATGCTAGTGACGACAGTACGGCTTTGACCAATGTTTTCACCGGACGGCCGGCGAGGGGTGTCATGAACCGCATCATGCGTGAGATTGGGCCGCTCACGGATCTTGCGCCGGCATTCCCGACAGCCGGTGGCGCGCTGGCGCCGCTGCGCGCCAAGGCGGAGGCAATGGGTTCCGGTGACTTTACCAATCTCTGGTCTGGCCAGGCCGCGAGGTTGGCGCAGTCACTTCCGTCGTCCGAACTCACCACCGGTTTGGCGAGCGAGGCGATTGCGCTCATGAAACGATTGGCGGGACATTGAGGTATCGGTCGTCTATCTGATACCGCGGGAAAAAAGAGGGGGAAGGCATATGACCTTTGCGAGAGATTTGATGGATCGTTTCGCCGTTTCTACATGGTCGCTACACCGTGCCCTTGGTGGCACTTATCTCTACAAGCCGGGTGGAACCAAAACGCCCGCGCGCCAGCCAACCTATGGTGAAGGCTCGGTGGAATTGATAGATCTCCCGGCACAATTTGCGGAACATGGCATTTTCCGCATGGAAATATGCTCGTTTCATCTGCCGAGCCGCTCGGCTGCTTATATTGGTGACCTGCGCAAAGCCTTTGAGAGAGCAGGCGTGAAGATTCAGACGTTGTTGGTCGAAGATGGGGATATCAGCAATCCTGAGACGGCCGAGCGCGATGCCGATTGGATGGCGGGCTGGATCGAGGTTGCCGTTACGCTCGGAGCTGAGAATATGCGCGTGATCGCCGGCAAGGAGCAGCCGACTGATGAGGCATTGAGCCGCGCGGAGACCTACCTTCGCCAGCTATCTGAGCAGCTGGCAAGCACCGGCGTCCGCCTCGTCATCGAAAACTGGTTTTCGTTGTTGCCGGGGCCCGTCGAGGTCAATCGGGTACTCGATGCTCTGGACGGTAAACTCGGTCTCAATGGCGATTTCGGCAATTGGCATGGGACGGGAAAGTATGCCGATCTGGCAAAGATCATGGGGCGTGCCGAGCTCTGCCATGCCAAGGCGCATTATTCGGAAACTGGTCTCGATGCAGAGGATTATATTCGTTGCGTCGAGCTCTCCGTTGCTGCCGGCTACAAAGGCCCGTTCACGTTGATCTACGATTCTTCATTCCACGATAATGAATGGTCCGGCATTCTGGAAGAGCGGGATTGCATCGCCAGCGTATTGAGCAAGGCTGCCGCGGCGTGATGGCTCTGAATAGTGGTGCCGCTGGCAGCTTGGATCTGCTGTCGTGACATCACTATCAGGCTGCGCCGGCGCTGTGAACCTCAATGGAACTCGTATTCATGCAGAGCGCCGAGCAACTGGTCTTGCGTTTGATAGCCGGCCTCGTAGAGGCTGATTGCTACATTGGCGGCCGATAGGCCTTCCTGGCTTTGTAGTTTGATGCTGCGTTCCGCGCACCACGCGTAAAGTGCGCTGGCGAGGATGTCGACATCGTCGGGATAGAGGGGCGAGTTGACCATCATAGACATTCGCTACACCGTGGTTGGAAGCTCAGATTTGAGCGGGGGCGGGGCAGAGACTGCTTTGATTTCGGAAGTTTGCAATCAACTTCGTGTGCGGGCGTTAACGTCAGCCTGATATGATACAGGCTGAGTTTCGTATTGGCACAGGTGCTTGCGAAAAGGGTTATTGAGGTTTCTGGTCTGGCGCGTGCGGTGCTGGATTTTCGAATCCATCCTTGCCATTATGGGGCTCAACAAACAGCAGAACACCCAGCGCTACGGCCAGCGTCACCATGATCAAAAGTATAAATCGCGGCCGCGAAGGCATCATTGATGGACCGGATGCGATGCCTCCACTGCTGCCTCGATCAATTCCTCCGCATAGGAAAGCGCGGAAGCAGTGTCTTCGCCATCGAGCTTCAGTTCCCGACATTTGTGATGCATGGCCCTGCGAATTTCCACCAACAACGTGGCGTCCAGATCGACATGACCTTCGTAAAAAACATGCGTCAGGGCAGACTGGGCGACAACTTCGAGGACTGCGACACGTCCTTCGATTTCGCCAAGGGAGGGAATAGCATTTTTCTTAACGTGATGTTTGCAATCGCGATGAGTGGTGAGCATCTCGTTGATCTCCTCTGAATAAGGCATAACCCGCGAGAGGAAAAAAAGTTCAGCCTAATTCAAGGAGAATCTGAATTAAGCCGACAATATTTTCCAGCGCCGCCGCCGGTGGCAATATATGCGAAAATCCTCACTTCATCGGGCAGAGACTCGGATCCGACAACACATCGGCGCAGCGGGGCGACCGGCGGAAATCGTCGTAATAGAGCGTCCATTCCGTCGTGTCGGCGGCGCGATAGGGGCCGAACTTGAAATACTGGTTCTTGCCCAGTCCCTTGTCGGCATGGCCTACATGTCCCTTAACGGTGACAATCCATTTGTTGTTGGCGAATATCTCGATATGGCCGGTACCGTCTGGACCCGGCTTGGTATAGATGGCGAAGTCGATCCAGCCGGAATCCGGCATCGGCAATTTGTTGCCACGGTCGGTGACCGTGATGGCGCTCGTGCAGCCGGTAAATTCCTGGCCGTCGCCCTTGCCCCAATTGCTGTCGGTTGCGACCAGCGCACGCATCTGGTTGGTATCCGAGCGGAACCAGACGGGCGTCTGGTTACCGTCACAGGCCTTTGTCCCATCGTGGGAATAGGTCTTTGGCGGGGCGACATAGTTGGTTTCGACCGTTGCAAAGAGCTTGCCGTTGTTCAGTCGCAGAGCCAGGAAGGGACTGAAATCACCCTTCGCCGTCGGTCCGATCTCCCGCTTCCATTGCGCAATCAGATAGCGATGATCGCCTGAAGGAATGGGATCGGCGAATTTGACGGCAAAGCCGTACCAAACTCCTTGATCATAGGGGACACGATATTTGGTGCGTTCCCAGATTTCCGCTCTCTCGCTGCAATTCGCCTTGCCTGGCGCGCAGAGTGGCTTGACGCTGAGTTTCAGCGCGCCGGTGCCGCTGCGCTTGACCTCCGATTGGAATTCGACCGTGCCGGCCTTCTGTTCGGAATTATCGCGATAGTAGAGATGGCCTGCCGGATCGAAGTCGGTGCCGTCGAAACCGTCGCGAAGAACCAATTGAGCGGGATCCTTGGCCAAGGCCGGGGTCATGGCGCTGGTGCAAGTGCAGGCCAAAAGGGCGGGCAGCGCGTATTTTGCGTTCATGACGGGAGTTCCTTCGGCGGGCGATCTTCGAGTGCTATCAATGACCTGTTCGTCTCTCGTGGGCAAGAGGAGGGTGCTTCGCGATGTCGTGACCGAGCATAACCGGCTCGATATCGGATGGCTCCGGCGAAGCTTCACATGCCGATTGTCTGATTTAATAACTCCACTTTAACCGCCTGTTAGACGCTTTCCGGTTCATATACGATGCGTATTGGGCTTTGCCTGCGGATATCAGCGCCCCGGACATGAAGGTTCGTCGCCGCAGCTTGAATCAACGATTTGAATGTCGGGCATGAGAGAAGCCGACCGAGAATCGCAGCTGGGGTTGCCCGTGACAGAGCTGGGAAAAGGAGCGGCGACCGAAGATGGTGTCGGACCGCGACGAAAGATCGTCATTCTGACGTCGCATGTCTTTCTGCGTGGCTACCGCAAGGCATCGGTCCATTTCGTGGCATCCCGCTGGGCGGAGCAGGGGCATGATGTCCATTTCCTGACGATTGGTCATAGTTGGCTCACTCCGCTGAAGGATCGCCCGCGCTTTCGGGCGCTATCGGAGCGTCAGGCAAACCAGTTCGAGACGGTCGCCCCAAATCTTCGGGCGGGTGCCTACCTGCCACCATTGCATGCCTTTAGCTCCGGCAATCGCATTCTGAACGCGGCAAACGGAATGCTTTTCCGGCTTTACGGCAATTATCTGCCGCGCTTTGCCCGAAGTGCTCTTGCTGCGGCCGATCTTGTGGTAATCGAAAGCGGCTCGGCGCTTGCTTTTTTTGATTATGCGAAGAGCCTGAATCCGGAGACGCGAACCCTCTATTTCTGTCGCGACCTGCTCCGGAGCGTCGGTGCAGCACCCGTATTGCAGGATATTCAGGCGGCCACGATCGGACGTTTCGATACGGTCTGTGTACCGTCGGAGCGTCTTGGCGCGCTGCTACCATCCGGTGGGCGCATCAGGGTCATCCCACAGGGCGTCGATGCGGTGCTGTTCGACCGAGAACAACCTTTCCCCTATGCTACCGGCAGCCGTAACGCTGTCTCCATCGGCAATATGCTGTTCGACGAGGCCACAGTCGCGGCTATGGCGGCTGCGGCGCCTGACATAAATTTCCACATCTTCGGGGCGCATTGGCGAGGTTCTGTGCTGCCAAACGTCACAGTCTACGGTGAGCGGGCTTTCGAAAGCATCGTACCGTTTTTGCAGCACGCGGATTTTGGCATCGCGCCCTACCGCTTGACGAAGGACGAGATCTATCTGGCGGAGTCGAGCCTGAAGCTTGCACAATATAGCTATTGCGGCTTGCCTATCCTCTTGCCTGACCTGATCCCTTTTACTCGCGCCAATGCTATCGTCTATCGATTGGATGGAGAGACCGCCTGGCGAGAAAAGATCGACATGGCGTTGGCGATGCGGCGTTCGTCGGCTTTTCGTGAGGGAATCTTGACCTGGGACGATGTTGCCCGGCAGACGCTCGACGCTGCCTTTGAGACGAAATAGTCGCCTCAACCTGGCGCGAGGAAGGTCAGTAGGCCGTTGACCAGCGGGCGTGCCGGCCTGGGCAGCTTGCCGCCAATCGTATCCATCAGCAACCGGCCATCGCTCCCTTCCACCAGACGCAAGATGCGAACGGCAAGCAGGTAAGCGACCCCGCCAGCGGGAATCGCCGTTACAATTGCCGCCAACCCGTCGAGATAGTAGACGGCGATACCGGCCGAAGCGGCGCAGATGGCTGCCGCGAGCATTGTCTTTGCCATCGTTCCAAGCGGGATAGCGGCATGCGCGCTCTTCCATGCAGTCCAGGCGAGCAGGGCAAAGGTCAGCGTGGTGATGGTCGCGCGAGCAATGGCTGCGCCCTCGAGGCCCGCCAGCGGCACCATGACGACAAGCAGCAGCATCGTCAGCAAGCCGCTGATAATCTGGACGCGCAATAGCAGATCGCTGCGTCCGGAAGCGCTGATCAGACCCCAGGGAATGACCGAGAGGCCGGCAAGCCAGACGAAAGCGAGCAAGGTAGCCGCGGCCGGAATGGCGGGCTCGAAGGCATCGCCGAAGATGAGCGGCATCAGGTCGGGCATGATAACTGCACCGCCGAAACTGATGGGCAGCATGACGAGGGCCACCATACGGATGACACGCCCATAGGTCGCCTGTAGCGCCTGCCGATCTCCCTTTGCATGGGCGTCTGCAAAGCTGACGATCAGCGCCGGCGAAATCTGTAGCATAACCTGCTCGATCAGTCCGGCGAGACCGAGGCCGGCTGCAAAATAGCCGATGCCGGTCGATGAGAAAAAGAAGCCTAGAAACAGGAATTCGATCCGTGACAGCACCAGGATCTCGATGAGATCGCTCAGCCACATGTAGCGACCGTAGCGGTGCATTTCGGGCGTCAATGTCTCACTGGAGGCAGGAACGCTTTTGTCGATATAGCTGCGCAGGTACAATGCCTGCGGCAGATAGCGGGCGACATAGCCGATGAGGGCTCCCGTCGGGCCGAGCAGCCAGGCGCCTGCGAAGACGATGGGAACCTGGAGAGTGCCACCGACGACCGTGCTGCGCGCCGTTTGTCCGAACCGATTGCGGCCGCGAGCGATGGCAGTTGAAAAGACGTAAAATGCGTAACTCAGAAACAGCAACGCTGTCACGATCCAGAACCAGGCATGTCGCGCATCGCGATAGGTGTACGTGATCATGGCATAGAAAAAGATGCCGGTGATCACCATGGCGACGGATATCATGAAACTGCGGAATGCCGCGCGCACCAATGCCTTCCAGGCGTCACCTTCACCCGAGAGTGCGCCGGCATTGCGCAACAATGTCTGCGGCAGGCCCATGTCGGCCAAAGCCGCGGCGGATGTCGCGATCCAGAGCGCGTAGGCGACCTTGCCGGAGCCGGCGGGACCGAGCAGGCGCGCGGCTATAATGCTGCTGGCGAAGCCTGCCGCAAGCGAAATCACCGTCGCCGCCAAGCTGATCAGCGAACTCTTCAAGAGGTTGGACGTATAGGCACTCATGACGCCCAATCATGAGGGCAGTCTCATAACCTTGTGTTAAAGGCCGACTGATACTTCTAACTAGCGTTCAAGTTGAAATTTGAGGCCGCTGCCGTGACGGATAAAACTGCCGAACGAGATGCATTCCTCATTCCCGGATATTTGCAGAAGGGATTGGGTGAACGCGCGCGCAACCTGCTATGGCGGCTGATGTCGCCGCTGCCGGACAGGCCCTATTGTGCGCTCAAATATTTCGTCATTCGCGGCAAGTTCCCCAACCTGACGTCGCCGCAGACCTTCACCGACAAGATCCAGGCCCGCAAACTCTACGACCGCAATCCGCTGTTTCCGCGTTTCGTCGACAAGGCCGGCGCCAAGACGCTGATTGCCCAACGGGTCGGCAGCCAACATGTCATTCCCACGCAATGGGTCGGCAACGATCTTTCTACGGTCGATTGGTCCGCCATCGCTTTGCCTGCCGTCGTCAAGCCGACGCATGCGAGCGGTGTCGGCCGCTTTCTCTATGGGCAGAACGATATCGAGCAGCTGCTGAAGAACGATCCTTCAGCCGAGTGGCTGGCGATCGACCATGCTTTCTACAACAGGGAGTGGGCCTATAGCCGGGTTGAGCCCCGCATTCTCATAGAGACCATGTTGCTTGCCGACGGACATGTTCCCTGGGACTACCGGCTTTTCACGTTCAACGGCAAAGTCTCGCATATCGAGATCGATATCCGTGAAAATGGTCGGGGCTATTCCTGCAATTATACGCCGGAATGGCAGAAATTGCCGTTCTATGATCCCGATTATCTCGGTCTTTATCCGGGCGAGGTGGCGCGGCCATCGCGGCTTGACGAAATGATCCATATTGCCGAGACGATTGCCCGCGACATCGATTTTGTCCGCGTCGATCTCTATGCTTCCGCTGACTGGGTCTATGTCGGCGAACTCACCTTCTATCCCGGTGGCGGTTTTGAGGCTTTCGAGCCGGAAAACTACGATCTTGTGCTCGGCCAGAAATGGCAGCTCGGTTTCGAGATGCCGAAGAGATAGGTAGACAAATCGCTTTGCCCGCGTTTCATAGACCGACCGAATTTTAGAGGAAGGATTTCCATGACGATCGAACAGGACCTCAGCCGCATCGCATTGCAGGAAGAGACGCTACGTTTCGACGCTTTCGATCTTTCAACCGCCTGGGTGCTGGGTAAGTTGCTGCACGATCTTGCCAGCGAGCGCAATCTCGGGGTCGCTATCGACATCACGCTGCATTCCATGCCGGTCTTCTATATTGCTCTGCCCGGTTCGACACCGGACAATTCCAATTGGATCCGGCGGAAACGCAATATGGTGTTGCGCTATTTCCGCAGCAGCTACGCCAGCACGCTGCGCCTGGAAAAGCAGGGCAAGACCATCGAGGATAACGGGCTTTCCAGCGCCGAATATGCCGCTTCCGGTGGCAGTTTCCCGATCTTCGTCAACGGCACTGGCTGCATCGGTGCCGTCACAGTATCGGGCCTTCCGCAGCGTGAAGACCACAATCTGGTCGTCGAGGCCCTGGCGCTGACGCTTGGCCACGAACTGCACAATGTCAGCCTGTCGTAAAAGACGATTGCGGCGCCGCGCTTAAAGCGGGCGCCGCCTTCGATCTCAGATTTTCCCACCGGCCTCGGCGATGACTTTCGTCAGGCTGCCGGTTGCCGGGAACAGGGGGATGAGGCACGCCTGCAGGGCGTGATAAATGTCGCCCTTTCCGGGGAAGAGCGTGTGGGCCGGAACGAGATCTTCCGTCAGCTCTTCATGCCAGCCGCCATTCCGGTGGTCGATGAAGGAAGTGCCGATGGCGCCCCAGATCTTGCGGTAGCTTGCCTCATGGAAGTCGCTCGGCAGATGCTGGTTGAGATAATGCGCAGCACCGGCGCCTTCGCTGGCCGGCCACCAGAGCTTGTTACGCTTGGCCGGCACATCGGCCCAATCCAGCGTATAGAAGAAGCCGCCTTTGTCATTGTCCCAGCCCAGTGACATGGATTGGGAGAACAGGCCCTTTGCGGCCTCCGGCATCCAGCCGTGACGCCGGCCGCCGAGCGACCAGAGTTGCAGGATGAGGCGTGCCCACTCCAGCCAATGTCCCGGTGTCGTGCCCGATGGGCGGAACATCTCGTTGCCGCGATAATCCTTGTCGAGCACCCAATCGGCGTTGAAGTGCTCGGCAACGCGCCAGCCGACGGAACCGGCCGAGCGGCGGATGACGAGATCGGCGATGCTTTCGGCCTTGTCGAGGTAGGCTTTGTCGCCGGTCGCTTCGAAGGCGGCCATCAGAGCTTCCGTCAGGTGCATGTTGGAATTCTGGCCGCGATAGCTGCCGCCATCGATCGGTGACCAATCCTGGTTGAATTCCTCGGCAATGGCGCCGTGTTTCTCTTCCCAGAATTTCGTATTCAGGATCTCGGTGACGTCGGCGAGCATGCCGTCGGCAAGCGGATGGCCGATGATCTTGGCGGAGGAGGCGGCAAGCAGCACGAAAGCATGGCCATAGCCTTGCTTGCTGGAATCGACCGGACCGTCATTGTTGAGCGACCAGACATAGCCGCCATGCTTGGTGTCGCGGTGATGCTTCCACAGATAGTTGATGCCGTGATCGACAATATCTTCCGAGCCGGGACGGCCGAGCAGCGAGCCGATCGCGAAGCAATGCACCATGCGTGCGGTCGAGTGAATGCCGCGCACTGGATTGACCGCATCAAGAGGCTTGCCGGCATCGTCCATATCGTAGAATCCACCCTTGGGATTGACGCTTCGATATTGGAAGAAATCGAAAAGCCCGCTTGCCTGGTCAAGCAGCCAGCGCCGATGGTAGGCACGCGTGCTCCAATTCCCGAGAGCTGCCGTTTCACGCTGTATGCTCATGCTATCCTCCTGAGACACTTTTGCCGTAAGCCCTATAGCGCCGCCTGAAAGCGCTGTCATGGCTTTATGGGATGAAACTGTGTCGGCGGCTTTGCCTTATCCACCCCTGTCGGAATTTTTAGTTGATCGCATCAACTTTTCCTAAGCACAGCAAATCATAGCAGCATTGTTCTTGCGCCAAGGCGCGATAGTGCATAGATATGTTGACATAAAGATATCTTTATGTGATCTGGATGCGAAGTCGCAATCAGGCCAAGGGAATTCGCTTATGTTTGACAATCTTTTTGGTTCGGAAACGGCGAAACGCGACGGCAGCGAGGTGTTTGCAGCCTTGAGGCAGGCGGCGAGCGAGCGCATCCTTGTGCTGGATGGCGCCATGGGCACACAGATCCAGGGTCTCGGCTTTGACGAGGATCATTTTCGCGGCGATCGCTTCATCGGCTGTGCCTGTCATCAGCAGGGCAACAACGATCTTCTCATCCTCACGCAGCCTGATGCCATCGAGGAAATCCATTATCGTTATGCCAAGGCCGGTGCCGATATTCTCGAGACGAATACGTTCTCATCGACCCGCATCGCCCAGGCCGATTATCAGATGGAAGGCGCGGTTTACGACCTGAACAAGGAGGGTGCCGCCGTTGTTCGGCGTGCAGCGATCCGCGCCGAGCGCGAGGACGGCAAGCGCCGTTTTGTCGCCGGCGCCATCGGGCCGACCAACCGCACGGCTTCGATTTCCCCTGATGTCAACAATCCTGGTTATCGCGCCGTCAGTTTCGATGATCTGCGTCTGGCCTATGGCGAGCAGATCGACGGCCTGATCGATGGCGGTGCCGATATCATCCTGATCGAGACCATCTTCGATACGCTGAACGCCAAGGCGGCGATTTTCGCCTGCGAGGAGCGGTTCGAGGCCAAGGGCGTCCGTCTGCCGGTGATGATTTCCGGCACGATCACCGATCTTTCCGGTCGCACGCTCTCCGGCCAGACGCCGTCGGCCTTCTGGAATTCGGTGCGTCACGCCAGCCCCTTCACCATCGGCCTCAACTGCGCGCTCGGTGCCAATGCCATGCGCCCGCATCTGCAGGAGCTTTCGGGCGCTGCCGATACCTTTGTCTGCGCTTATCCGAATGCTGGTCTGCCGAATGAATTCGGCCAATATGACGAATCGCCGGAGATGATGGCGGAGCAGGTCGAGGGCTTTGCTCGTGACGGTCTGGTGAATATCGTCGGCGGTTGCTGCGGCTCGACGCCCGAGCACATTGCCGCGATCGCTCAAGCCGTTTCCAAATATCCTCCGCGTCAGCTCCCGGCGCACCGTCCGTTCATGTCTCTTTCCGGTCTCGAGCCCTTCGAGCTGACCAAGGACATCCCCTTCGTCAATGTCGGCGAGCGCACCAACGTCACCGGCTCGGCAAAATTCCGCAAGCTGATCACCAATGCCGACTATACGGCAGCACTCGCCGTCGCCCGCGACCAGGTCGAAAACGGTGCGCAGGTGATCGACATCAACATGGATGAAGGCCTGATCGATTCCGAAAAGGCGATGGTCGAGTTCCTCAACCTGATTGCCGCCGAGCCGGATATCGCTCGCGTGCCGGTCATGATCGATAGCTCGAAATTCTCGATCATCGAAGCCGGCTTGAAATGCGTGCAGGGCAAGCCGATCGTCAACTCCATCTCCCTGAAAGAGGGCGAGGAGAACTTCCTCAAGCAGGCGCGACTGCTGCGCAACTATGGTGCGGCCGTCGTGGTCATGGCGTTCGATGAGCAGGGGCAGGCGGATAGCTATCAGCGCAAGGTCGAGATCTGCTCTCGCGCCTACAAAATCCTGACCGAACAGGCCGGGCTGCCTCCCGAAGACATCATCTTCGACCCGAATATCTTCGCGGTTGCGACGGGTATCGAGGAGCATAACAACTACGGCGTCGACTTCATCGAGGCAACGCGGACGATCCGCCAGACCATGCCGCTGGTCCACATTTCGGGCGGTGTGTCGAACCTCTCCTTCTCCTTCCGCGGCAACGAGCCGGTGCGCGAGGCGATGCATGCCGTGTTCCTCTACCACGCCATTCAGGCGGGCATGGACATGGGCATCGTCAATGCCGGCCAGCTTGCGGTCTACGACAACATCGATCCCGAGCTGCGCGAGGCCTGTGAAGATGTGGTGCTGAACCGTCGATCTGATGGCACCGAGCGGTTGCTCGACGTTGCCGAGCGGTTCCGCGGTGCGGGTACTCGGGAAGCCAAGGTACAGGATCTCGCCTGGCGCGAATGGCCGGTCGAGAAGCGGCTGGAACATGCGCTGGTCAACGGCATCACCGAATACATCGAGGCGGACACCGAGGAAGCTCGTCAGACTGTAGCGCGGCCGCTGCATGTCATCGAAGGTCCGCTGATGGCCGGCATGAACGTCGTCGGTGATCTCTTTGGTTCGGGCAAGATGTTCCTGCCGCAGGTGGTGAAATCGGCTCGCGTCATGAAGCAGGCCGTTGCCGTGCTACTCCCCTATATGGAGGCAGAGAAGCTTGCCAATGGCGGTAGCGGCGAACGGCAGGCCGCCGGCAAGGTGCTGATGGCGACCGTCAAGGGCGACGTGCATGACATCGGCAAAAACATTGTCGGCGTCGTGCTCGCCTGCAATAATTACGAAATCATCGACCTCGGCGTCATGGTGCCGGCGACGAAGATCCTCGAAACCGCGATTGCCGAGAAGGTCGATATCATCGGTCTCTCCGGCCTGATCACACCCTCGCTAGATGAAATGGTGCATGTCGCTTCGGAAATGGAGCGGCAGGGCTTTGACATTCCGTTGCTGATCGGGGGCGCCACCACCAGCCGCGTGCACACGGCCGTGAAGATCAATCCGCGTTATGAGAAGGGCCAGACGGTCTACGTCACCGACGCCAGCCGTGCTGTCGGCGTCGTCTCGGCGCTGCTGTCGCCTGAGGCGAAGCAGGGCTATGTCGACACCATCAAGGCGGAATATGCCAAGGTGGCAGCGGCGCATGCCCGCAGCGAGGCTGAGAAGGTGCGCTTGCCGATCGCAAGGGCTCGCGCGAATGCGGAGAAGCTGGATTGGGCGAACTATAAGACCGTGAAGCCGCAGTTCTTCGGAACGAAGGTGTTCGAGAACTACGATCTGGCCGAGCTAGCGAAATACATCGACTGGACGCCGTTCTTTCAAACCTGGGAGTTGAAGGGCCGCTTCCCGGCGATCCTTGAAGATGAAAAGCAGGGTGAGGCGGCGCGGCAGCTTTATGCCGATGCGCAGGCGATGCTCGAGAAGATCATCGCGGAAACCTGGTTCCGCCCGCGCGCCGTCATCGGCTTCTGGCCGGCGGGCGCTGTCGGCGACGACATCAAGCTGTTCACCGATGAAGCTCGCTCCGACGAACTCGCGACCTTCTATACGCTGCGTCAGCAGCTGTCGAAGCGTGATGGACGTCCAAATGTCGCCCTGTCGGATTTCGTTGCGCCGGTTGCTAGCGGTGTCGAGGAATATGTCGGTGGTTTCGTCGTCACGGCCGGCATCGAGGAGATCGCCATTGCTGAGCGTTTCGAGCGCGCCAATGACGACTATTCCTCGATCCTCGTCAAGGCTTTGGCCGATCGCTTCGCCGAAGCTTTTGCCGAACGGATGCATGAGCGGGTGCGGCGCGAATTCTGGGGTTATGCCAAGGATGAGAATTTGAGCAGCGACGAACTGCTGTCGGAAACCTATGCCGGCATTCGTCCTGCGCCTGGCTATCCCGCCCAGCCCGATCACACCGAGAAGGAGACCTTGTTCCGCCTGCTTGATGCTGAAGCAGCGACAGGCGTCAAGCTTACCGAGAGCTATGCCATGTGGCCCGGTTCTTCCGTCTCCGGCATCTATATCGGTCATCCCGCCTCCTATTACTTCGGCGTTGCCAAGGTCGAGCGCGATCAGGTCGAGGACTATGCGGCTCGCAAGGGAATGCCGGTTGAAGAGGTCGAGCGCTGGCTCGGGCCGGTGCTCAACTATGTGCCGGAGAAGAACGATGCGGCCGTGGATGATGCGGCATAATTGCGAGTCGTTTCCACGGCTTGAGCCTCTGTGCTGATAAATTGATTCAGATTGTTCCTGTGGCCGAAAGATGATTCATCTCTCGGCCACATCTATTTGATTCAATATATAATTTATGTCGCCCCGATCGTGAGTTCCGCGACAAAATCATAGGCATCGCCTCGATACAGCGAGCGTGTGAACTCCACAGCCCGGCCGGAGCCGAGGTAGGAGATGCGCTCGATCGACAGGCCGGCTGCACCGACGGGAACACCAAGCAGACCCGCATCGGCTTCCTTCATATTGGTGGCGGAGATGCGTTGCACGGCGCGTACCGGGCGGACCTGGCGTTTTTCCAGTTCGGCGTAGAGCGAAGAGGTCACAACCGAAGGATCGGGCAGGAACTCGCCGGAGACGCTGGCATGTTCGATGGCAAGTGGCTGATCGTCGGCGATGCGCAATCGGCTGAGGCGGGAGACTTTGGTATCGGCGGCAAGGCCGAGAATCATCATTTCGTCGGGTGAGGGCGTGTGTACCCCCTTATGCAGCCATTGCGAACGCGCCGTCATGCCGCGCCGTGCCATATCCTCAGTGAAGGATGTCAGCTGCGACAGCCGCTGTTCGACCTTGGAAACCGGTTTGGTGACGAAGGTGCCGGAGCCATGGCGGCGGACGAGGATACCCTCGGCGACGAGGTCGTCGATCGCCTTGCGCACCGTTACGCGGCTGACCGCGGCATATTCGGCGATATCGCGTTCCGCCGGCAGGGCGTCGCCCTGTTTCAGCGTTCCGAGCTTGACGGCGTCTTCCAGCGTTCGGCGCAGCTTGACGTAGAGCGGGCCGGTGCCGCCCGCGAGCAGGCGTCCTGACGAGAAAATGCGGCTCAGATCCTCGGTCATGGCGTGCTCCCCTTGTCATCCCGCAGAAGCTTTGCTGCCAGTTCCATCGCACCGCTCAATGCATCACCCTTCGGCTCCCTGATAAGCTCCTTATAGCGGGTATCAAGCCAGGGGTAGTATGCCCGCGAAAGTCCCCCGAGGAGGCAGATCGACGGGCATTCGGGCCAGAACAGAGCATCGAGGCTTTGGGTGATTGCGTTCACCGAGGTCTTGACGATGCCGACCGCGACGGCATCACTCTTTTCGGCATATTCGAAGACCATCGGTGCGTAGCGCGCGAAATCCTTCGGCTTGGCGGCATGCGCGAATTCGACGACTCGTTCGGGATCGCCTTCGAACTCTGTCATGAGCGCTTCTGTCAGCGGTGAAAGCGCCGACACCTTGTCATATGCCAGAAGCGAACGCTCAAGCAGATCGCGCCCCAGACGCGCGCCGCTGGCCTGGTCGCCAACGACAAACCCCCAGCCGCCAATTCCCCAGCTCTTGCCGTTGCGGCGGGCGTTGTAGACGGAGCCGGTGCCGAAGGCGCCGATGATGCCGTCGGCATCGCCGAGCGCGCCCTGGAGAGCAATCGTCGCATCGGTAACGACCTGCACAGTCGCAAAGGGTAGCGCCTTTTCGAGGCGCTTGCCGTAATCGCCGACATTGGCACCGGCGGTGCCGATGACTGCGGGCAACCTGTCCGTCAATCCCGGATCAAGGCCGGCATCAACAAGGGCCTGCCGGGCGGATGCAACGATGTTGATCTGAGAGTTTTCCAGGTCGGATAGGATATTGGAGGCGCCCGCCTTGCCGGTGCCGAGAACTTTGCCCGTCCTGTCCGTTACGGCAGCGCGGCAGCTTGTCCCGCCGCCATCGATACCGATCGAAAACTCCGCCATTATACCCTCCGGATACCATCCATTCCCCGTTTTTCTTACAATACCAAAAAAATACCATTTACCAAGAGGCAATTCGTTGCTTTTTGTTTCCGTATATCACATTGAAAAATATCGATAAAATTTTTTTGTCTATTTTTATCACGTCTAAAAGTTAAATTCGGCTGGACAATTGGTATTTTTTTGGACTTAATTCTTACCAAGGGAACAGTGAGAACTGATATCGGCGGAACCGGCAAAATAACAATAGCCGGAAGGCCCAGCAGAAGGTGGCGGACCTCTGCCGTTGTCAGGAGTTGCGTGGATCAAGAGGGTCCACGCGACCGTGTTCGTCATGATTTTCCCGTGTGTTGAGTTTCCGGTGTCTCTGTCCGGTCGTCCGGCAGGTCACGATTGATCGGGCCGGTCGGGCGCACAGCTTCGAGCGCCCTTGTGCATTTGGGGTTGGCAATGTTGGCGACCCTTGTTGGTGTGTTGGCCGTTTCCTCGGATATGCCAACGGATTTTTCAGACCAAGAACAGCGCCTCACCAGGCGCTCAAAACAGGAGAGGGAAATGAAAAACAATGTTCTGAAAGGCTTGCTCCTCGCATCCAGCCTGCTGACGTCGGTCAGCTTCGCGCATGCGGCGGACGTAACGCTGACGGTTGAAAGCTGGCGCAACGACGACCTGCAAATCTGGCAGGAAAAGATCATCCCCGCTTTCGAAGCCAAGAACCCTGGCATCAAGATCGTCTTCTCGCCAACGGCTCCGACTGAATACAACGCGTCGCTGAACGCAAAGCTCGATGCCGGCTCCGCGGGCGACATCATCACCTGCCGTCCCTTCGATGCGTCGCTCGATCTCTTCAACAAGAAGCGTCTGTCGGACCTGACGTCGCTGTCGGGTATCGAAAACTTCTCGCCGGTCGCCAAGGCCGCCTGGAGCACCGACGACGGCAAGTCGACCTTCTGCGTGCCGATGGCGTCCGTCATCCACGGCTTCATCTACAACAAGGATGCCTTCGACAAGCTCGGCCTCAAGGTTCCGACGACGCGCGACGAGTTCTTCGCCGTTCTCGACAAGATCAAGGCTGACGGCACCTACATCCCGATGGCCATGGGCACGAAGGATCTCTGGGAAGCCGCAACCATGGGCTACCAGAATATCGGCCCGAACTACTGGAAGGGCGAAGACGGCCGTCTGGCTCTGATCTCCGGCAAGGAAAAGCTGACGGATGCTCCGTGGGTCGAGCCCTACAAGGAACTTGCCAAGTGGAAACCTTATCTCGGCGACGGCTTCGAAGCTCAGAGCTATCCGGACAGCCAGAACCTCTTCACGCTCGGCAAGGCTGCCATCTATCCGGCCGGTTCGTGGGAGATTTCGCTCTTCAACACGCAGGCTCAGTTCAAGATGGGCGCTTTCCCGCCACCGGTCGGAAAGGCTGGCGACACCGCCTACATCTCCGACCATCCGGACATCGGCGTTGGCCTGAACGCCAAGAGCGCGCATCAGGAAGAAGCCAAGAAGTTCCTGAGCTGGGTCGCTTCCGACGAGTTCGCCAACATCTACGCCAACGCGCTGCCGGGCTTCTTCAGCCTGAATTCGCATCCGGTGAAGATGAGCGATCCGCTCGCTCAGGAATTCGTCTCCTGGCGTGATAACCACAAGTCCACCGTTCGCTCGACCTACCAGATCCTGTCGCGCGGTACGCCGAACCTGGAAAACGAAACCTGGACGGAATCCGCGAACGTCATCAACGGCACGGATACGCCGGACGCTGCCGCCGCAAAGCTGCAGAAGGGCCTCGACAGCTGGTACAAGCCGGCTAAGTGATCCTGCTGTGACGCAATCCGGGTGAGGGGCCTCATAGCTCCTCACCCTTCGTCATGTCCTGTTTCGACAGGCAGTCGAACCAGCGACTATCGCAACATCAGTATCGTGCCGCGCCCGACATCGCTTTTCCATGCTCTGCTGGAGAAATCGGGATAGCGAACGGATTTGAACATGTGTGCTGCCTCGATCCGCAGCCAATAAAATCAGGCAGAAAGCCATGAGCGAAGCCGATATTTCCGCCGCCTACGACGCGGCTCCGATCAAGCGCCCGAGGCGCTGGCACATACTCGTTTTTCTTCTTCCGGCCTTGATCGTCTATACGGCCGTGATGATCCTGCCTCTGATCGAAACGCTGCGGCTGTCGCTCTACAACGTCGTCGATGGTCAGACGACCTTCGTCGGTCTCAACAATTTCAAGGTATTGTTCGGGGACGATCGCTGGTCGCATGACTTCTGGAATGCGCTGCGCAACAATCTGATTTTCTTTGCCATCCATATGTGCGTGCAGAACCCGATCGGTGTCGCGCTCGCGGCGCTCCTGTCGCTGCCGAAGCTGCGCTTCGTTGCCTTCTATCGCACTGCCATCTTCCTGCCGACGCTGCTTTCCTTCGTCGTCGTCGGCTTCATCTGGAAATTGATCCTGTCGCCGCTCTGGGGTGTTGCGCCCGAGTTGTTGAGCCTGGTCGGCCTCAAGTCGTTCTTTGCCCCCTGGCTCGGCAAGCCGGGAACGGCCCTGATTACGGTGGCGCTGATCTCGGTTTGGCAATATGTCGGCATTCCGATGATGCTGATCTATGCGGCGCTGCTGAACATTCCGGAAGAGGTCATGGAAGCGGCCGAATGCGACGGGATTACCGGCTGGAGCCAGTTCTGGAAGATCAAGCTGCCGCTGGTGCTGCCGGCGATCGGCATCATCTCGATCCTGACCTTTGTCGGCAATTTCAACGCTTTCGACCTGGTCTACACCGTGCAGGGCGCACTTGCCGGGCCTGACGGTTCCACCGACATTCTCGGTACGTTGCTTTACCGCGTCTTCTTCGGTTTCCAGCTACAGCTGGGTGACCGCTCGATGGGCGCGACGATCGCGACGGTGATGTTTCTGATCATCCTCACCGGTGTTTCCTTTTATCTTTTCATCGTCCAGCGGCGCATCCGCCGCTACCAGTTCTGAGGAGCGGCGACCATGTCCAAGGCACGCACTTCCCTTGCCCGTACCGGTCTCGTGCATCTGGCGCTCATCGCCTATACGCTCGTTGCCATTTTCCCGGTGTTTCTGACCATCATCAATTCGTTCAAGGATCGCGCCTCGATCTTCCGCGCCCCCTTGAGCATTCCGACGCCGTCCAGTTTCAGCCTGATCGGCTATCAGACCGTGCTCGGGCAGGGGAGTTTCCTCACCTATTTCGAGAATAGCTTCATAGTGACGATCGTTTCGATCGTCTTCACACTGCTGTTCGGCGCCATGGCCGCCTTCGCGTTGTCGGAATATCGTTTCCGCGGCAATACGGTGATGGGGCTTTATCTCGCGATCGGCATCATGATCCCGATCCGCCTTGGCACGGTCGCCATCCTGCAGGGCATGGTCGCAACCGGCCTGGTCAATACGCTGACCGCGCTGATCCTTGTCTATACGGCGCAGGGCCTGCCGCTTGCCGTCTTCATCCTGTCGGAATTCATGCGGACCGTATCCGATGATCTGAAGAATGCAGGCCGTATCGACGGGCTCAGTGAATATGCAATCTTCTTCCGCCTTGTGCTGCCGTTAGTCCGTCCGGCCATGGCGACCGTTGCCGTCTTTACGATGATCCCGATCTGGAACGATCTCTGGTTCCCGTTGATCCTGGCGCCGAGCGAGGCGACCAAGACGGTGACGCTGGGCTCGCAGATCTTCATCGGCCAGTTTGTCACCAACTGGAATGCGGTGCTGGCGGCGCTGACGCTCGCCATCCTGCCGATCCTGGTACTTTACGTCATCTTCTCCCGCCAGCTCATTCGCGGCATTACCTCTGGAGCAGTCAAGTGAGTGCATCCGAAAAACCGATCCGCGTCTTGATTGCTGGCCTTGGCAACATGGGCCGCAGTCATGCGCTCGCCTATCACAACAATCCCGGCTTCGAGATCGTCGGCCTCGTCAACCGCTCTAGGCCGAAGCTGGCAGATGAGTTGCAGGGCTATACAATCCATCCGGATTTCGAGACGGCGCTGAAGGAACTGAATCCCGATCTCTGCTCGATCAATACCTATTCCGACAGCCATGCCGATTATGCCGTCATGGCCTTCGAGGCGGGCTGCCATGTCTTCGTCGAAAAGCCGCTGGCAACGACCGTCGAGGATGCCGAGCGCGTCGTGGCGGCGGCCAAGAAAGCCGGCAAGAAGCTGGTGATCGGCTATATCCTGCGTCATCACCCGTCCTGGACGCGGCTGATTGCCGAGGCCCGCAAGCTTGGTGGCCCCTATGTCTTCCGCATGAACCTGAACCAGCAGTCGAGCGGACCGACCTGGGAGACGCACAAGGCGCTGATGCGGACGACGTCGCCGATCGTCGATTGTGGCGTGCATTATGTCGATGTCATGTGCCAGATCACCGATGCCAAGCCGGTCGAGGTGCGCGGCATGGGCCTGCGCCTGTCGAACGAGATCGCGCCGGATATGTACAATTACGGGCATCTGCAGGTGATCTACGAGGATGGTTCGGTCGGGTGGTACGAGGCCGGCTGGGGCCCGATGATGTCCGAGACGGCCTTCTTCGTGAAGGATGTGATGTCGCCGAATGGTGCTGTGTCCATCGTCATGGACCCGAACGCCAAGTCAGACGATATCGACGCGCACACCAAGACCTCCGTCATCCGGCTGCATAGCGCCGAGACCGGGCCGAACGGCCAGTTTATCCGGCCGGATCGGGATCTTCACATGGACGGCGAGCCGGGTCATCAGGAGCTGTGCGATCGGGAGCAGGCATTTGTGCTCAAGGCCATCCACGAGGATATCGACCTTAGCCGCCACATGACCGACGCCGTTCAATCGCTGCGCATATGTCTTGCCGCCGACGAGAGCGTACGCACCGGCAAGCCCGTTTATTTGTAAGGATAAAAGACTGTGGGATCGCTTCAACTGAAATCCATCCGCAAGGCCTATGGCACGCATGATGTGCTGAAGGGCATCGACCTCGAGGTGAAGGACGGTGAGTTCGTCATCTTCGTCGGCCCCTCCGGTTGCGGCAAGTCGACCCTGCTGCGCAGCATTGCCGGCCTTGAAGACGTGACCTCGGGCGCCGTGCTGATCAACGGCAAGGACGTAACGGTGTCGCCGCCGGCCAAGCGCGGCATTTCCATGGTGTTCCAGTCCTATGCGCTCTATCCGCACCTGACGGTGAAGGACAATATGGGCCTTGGCCTGAAACAGGCGGGCACAGCCAAGGACGAGATCGAGAGCCGTGTCGCGAAGGCGTCGGGCATGCTGTCCCTCGAGCCTTATCTCGCCCGTCGTCCAGCCGAACTTTCCGGTGGCCAGCGTCAGCGCGTCGCCATTGGCCGCGCCATCGTTCGCGAACCGGAACTCTTCCTCTTCGACGAGCCATTGTCGAACCTCGATGCGGCGCTCCGCGTCCAGACCCGCCTTGAAATCGCTCGCCTGCACCGCAGTCTGAAGGCGACGATGATTTATGTCACCCATGATCAGGTCGAGGCCATGACGCTGGCCGACAAGATCGTTGTGATGAACGCAGGTACCATCGAGCAGATCGGCTCGCCGATGGAGCTTTACAATCGCCCGGCCAATGTCTTCGTCGCCGGCTTCATCGGCTCGCCGCAGATGAATCTCATCCCGGCGGAAAAGCTCGAACAGGGCGATGCCAAGACCATCGGCATTCGTCCCGAACATATCACGCTATCGCGCGAGCAGGGCACCTGGGCCGCCAAGGTCGTCCACGTCGAACATCTCGGCGCCGACACCATCATTTATCTCGAATCCGATCAAACCGGCCTTTTGACCGTGCGCCTGTTCGGTGAACACCAATACGAGCCGGACGAAACGGTCTATGCAACGCCGGACACGGCGCACATGCATCGCTTCGACGAGAATGGTCAGGCCATCCGGGGTTAGCCGCTAGCATCCAGCATATTGAAAGAGGGTTCCGTTTCGACGGAGCCCTTTTTTATTTGTCTTGTGATCACCTCGAATAGTCCAGTCGTCCGGACGAATTCATATCCCTGTCACAGAGACGCGTTATCTCTCGCTTAGTCCACTCCAACAGCGAGCGCATCATGACAAACGCAGCTTCCACTTACGCGACATGGCATACCGAACCGAATGGCGATATCGCGATGGCGGAATCCCATAGTCCGCTTTGGCGGCATTTTATCGAGACCGTGCCGGAGCGGGATTTTTCCTCGAAGACGGTACTGGATTTTGGCTGTAATCGCGGAGGTTTCCTACGGCTTCTGCATGCGATGCGGCCGTTCCGCCGTGGCGTCGGCATCGATATTGCCTCGGAATCCGTTGCCGCCGCCGACGCCGCCAAGGGCAATATGCCGCTGCAATTTCACGTCACGACCGATCTCTCGCCCTTTGCCGACAGCTTCGACGTCGCCTTCAGCTATGAGGTCGTCTATCTCCTGCCGGAGTTGCGGCAGCATGCCGAGCAGATGTTTCAGGTGATGCGCAACGGCGGCGTCTATTATGCCGTCACCGGTTGCCACAATGAAATGCCGCTCTGGCCGAAATGGCGGGAGCTGATCGGCGGCAACAGCAATGCGCCGGTACAGGACCGGTCTCCGCAGGATTATATCGACGCCTTCGTCGCGGCCGGCTTCGATGTCTCCGTCAGGCGTTTCGGTTATGATGGCTTCGTGAGCGGTTCGAAGGATCGCAAATATTACCCGAGCATTCTCGATGCGCTCTCCTATCCCGCCGAATACAAGCTGTTGTTCCGGCTCGAAAAGCGCGTCTGACATGGAGACGATCGATCGCAAGAGCGGCAGCGCTCTCTGGCATCAGATCGGCGAGGTCCTGGCGGCGGATATTGCCGCCGGGACCTTTGCTGCGGGTGCCAAACTGCCGACGGAACCGGAGCTGATGGAGCGCTTCGGCGTCAGCCGCTTTACCGTCCGCCAGGCACTTGGGCATCTGGAGCAGCGGGGGCTGGTACGCGCGGAGCAGGGGCGTGGGACGTTTGTGCACAAGGGTGCCATCGATTACACGCTCTCGAAGAAGACCCGGTTTTCCAAGAATCTCATCGAGCAGGGTTTCGAGCCCGGCGGGGAGTTGTTGATCCACGAGATCGTTCCGGCATCCGAGCGTGTGGCGGTGCGGCTGAAACTTGTTCCCGGCGCACCGGTCATCCATCGTCGGGGCGTGATGACGGCCGATGGCGTTCCCATCGAGATCGGCGACACCTATTATCCGGCGGAACGTTTTCCCGATTTCGACAAGGCACGGCTGCAATATCCGACGATCACGGAGGCACTGGCAAGCTACGGTGTTCGCGATTACGAGCGCCTGTCGACCGAGATCGAGGCGCGCATGCCGACTGGCGAAGAGGCGCGGCTATTGCGGCAACCGAAATCGGCGCCGGTGCTGGTGATCCTCAAGGTGGATGTCGATATCGACGGTGCGCCTATTGCCTATTCGGAAACGGTATGGTCGGCGGAGCGGGTGACCTTCAAGGTCGATTTGGGGTAGGCGTCCTATCGGTGGGATAGAATGTTCACGATCCTGCCGAGCGGATCGCGGACATAGAAGCGCCGAACACCCCAGGGTTCGTCGGTTAGGTCGTAGACGATATCGAACTGCATCGATTGGGCGCGCGCATAAAGCTCATCGACATTATCGACCTCGATGGAAAGATCGGGGACGATGGTTCCGGAGCCGCCTTCGCTGGCGACGCTGATCTGCGGTACGGTTGGCGCGTCGGAGGCAAAGGTGAGGATCCAGCCGTGATCCATGACGATATCAAGGCCCAGCAGGTCGCCGTAAAAAAGACGGGCGCTCGCCGGATCGGCTGCGTGGAGATTGGGAATGATGCGCAGAACGGCCATGCGGTACTCCCCAACGGAAAAATGGAGGCGGACTTTTGCCGCGCCTCCATCATCTTAGCTCAGACCGTTACCGATGGCAGCAGCTTGGCGCGCTCGGCAAGGATCTGCCGGCAGGAGTTTGCGACTTCGCGGCCCTTGAGAACGAAGTGCTCCTTGAAGAACTGGATATGCGCTTCCGATTCCTGGAAATGATGCGGCGTCAGGACGGCCGAGAGGATCGGAACGCCGGTGTCGAGCTGGACGCGCATCATCGCGTCGAGAACGGTATTGGCAACGAACTCGTGGCGATAGATGCCGCCATCGACCACGAAAGCCGTGGCGACGATGGCCGAATAGCGGCCGTTGCGGGCGAGCGTCTGGGCATGCAGCGGGATTTCCAGGGCGCCCGGCACATCGAAGATGTCGATGGGGGAAGCGCCCTCGGTCTTCTGCCATTCGGCAACGAAGGAATCGACGCTTTGATCGACGATGTCGGCATGCCAGCGAGCCCGGATCAGTGCAATGCGGCCCGGTTGTGTGGAAATGGAGATAGTCATGAACTCTGCCTTTCAAGGGTTTAACTCAATATCCCTTGGGCGAACACGCAAGGCTGCCGAACTCCTCGCGCGGAGGAGCCATCGACCCTGCTTGCTCTCTTCCATCCGGACTATACCGTCGGCTCCGGCCTCTCACCGGATCTGCTGACCCTTCCATTGTGTGGAAGGCGCTCGCGGGCTCGGAAACAAGTCTCCATACCGCCGGTGGGGAATCTCACCCCGCCCTGAGAACGATCGGAATATAAGTGCAGCGCAGCAGAAATCAAAGAAAAACGCCGGGCGATTAACCCGGCGCTTGTGAAAAATTTGTCCAACAGGCGTCGATCAGTCCTGGATGACCAGCAGATCGGAAGAGGCGAAGCGCAGAGTGACTTTCTCCCCGACGCTGGGCGGCAGCAGGCCCGGACTGTTGAACATGTCGAAGGAGATGGTATTGCCGCCGACATTCATGCGCGTGCGGATGACGGAGCCGAGGAAATGCGCCGAGGAGACTTCTCCGGTCAGCGCCGTATCGCCCTTGGCGGATTCGGCCAGAGAGCCCGCTTCCGGGCGCAGCGCCAGCGATACAGTGTCGCCCGGCTTGTAGGCGGTGACCGATTGCCTCAGCGTTACGCCCTGATCCCCAATCATGATGCGGTTGCTGTCCGGATCGACGACCTTGCCTTCGATCAGGTTCAGCGTGCCGACGAAGGAGGCGACGAAACGAGTTGCCGGGGTGTTGTAGATCTCGTAGGGCGTACCGATCTGATCGGCGCGGCCGGCATTCATCACGACAATACGATCGGAGATCGACAGGGCTTCTTCCTGATCGTGCGTCACGAAGACGGTGGTGATGCCGAGCTGCCGCTGGATGGCGCGGATTTCCTCGCGCAGCGATACGCGGATCTTGGCGTCGAGGGCCGAGAGCGGTTCGTCGAGCAGCAGCACCTGCGGCTTGACGGCGATAGCGCGGGCAAGCGCCACGCGCTGCTGCTGGCCGCCGGACATCTGGTAGGGGTAGCGGTCGGCAAGATGGTCGAGCTTGATCAGGCCGAGCATTTCCTTGACGCGCTTGTTGATGTCGGGCTTGGCCATGCCGGCGACCTTGAGGCCGAAGGCGACATTGTCGTGCACGGTCATGTTCGGAAACAGCGCATAGGCCTGGAACACCATGCCGATATTGCGCTGGTTCGGTTTCAGCGGGCGCTGATCCTTGCCGTTGATCGTCAGGGTGCCGGCGGTCGGGCTTTCGAAGCCGGCGATCATCCGCAGCACGGTCGTCTTGCCGCAGCCCGACGGTCCGAGGAAGGAGATGAATTCTCCCTTCTCTATGTGCATGGTGAAGTCGTGAACGACCTGAACTTCGCCGAAGGATTTCTTGAGATGGGTGAGTTCGAGAAAAGCCATGGTGGGGAGCCTTACGCCTTAATCGGAGCGGATTTTGAGAAACGGGAGACCAGCTGGAGCAAGCCCATGCTGAGCCAGGTTACGGCGAGTGCGATGATCGCCAGCGCCGAAGACTGATAGGCCTGGTTGGCGCCGACGAGCTGCATATAGGGGCCGAATGCCGGACGGTTGAGGAGCGATGCCATGGTGAACTCGCCCATGACGATCGCAAGCGTGATGAAGGCGCCAGAAAGCACGCCGCTCATGACATTCGGGAAGATGCATTTGAACATGATGGTCGTCCAGCTGGCACCCAGGCTTTCGGCGGCTTCGGTTAGCGTGCCGATGTCGATCGTACGCATCGCTGTATCGACAGAACGATACATGTAGGGCAAGGACAGCACAATGTACGAGCAGACGAGCAGGATATTCGTCGTTTGATTATAGCCCGTCAGCGGCAGGATCGACGAGGAATTATAGAGGCGCAAATAGCCGAAGACGATAACGATCGCCGGGATGACCAGCGGCATCAAGGTGATGAATTCCACCAGCGGGCGGATTTGCGGCAAGCGCAGACGAACCCAATAGGCCGTCGGCACCACGAGCAGCATGCCGAAAATGATGGTCAGCACGGCCATCAGCATGGAATAGCCGAAGGCATAGAGGAAGTTCGGATCGGAAAAGACCGAGGTATAGGCATCAAAGCTGTAGGCGTTGCGACGCATGCGCAACGAGAACTCCAGCGTGCCGATCAGCGGTACGATGAAATAGAAGGCGCCGATGGCAACCGCGATCCAGGCAAAGAATTTTTGCAGCTTCATTTTTGCCACCGTTCAGCGCGCATACGCATGAGAATGTAGATGACGTTCGAGATGCCGGTGATGACGATCATGCCGAGCGCCATGGCATAGCCGAGATTGGCATTATGCAGCACGTCGCCGCGGATTTGCGCGTAGAGCTGGATGGGTACGATGTTGAGCGAGCTGCCGGTCAGTGCAATGGCCGTCGCGATCGCGCCGAAAGCGTTGGCAAACAACAGCAGCGTCGTGCCGAGCAGGCTCGGCCAAAGGATAGGCAACGCGACCATCAGCCAATATTGCCCGTTGGTGGCACCGAGAATGGAGGCGGCTTCGCGCCATTCCTTCTTCATGCCATCAAGGGCCGGCGTGATGATCAGCACCATCAGCGGGATCTGGAAATACATATAGGTGATGGTGAGGCCGATGAAGCTGTAGAGATTGAAGCCGGTCGAGTACAAATTGAAGCCGAACAACTCTACCATCAGCACGGTGACGAGCCCAAGACGACCGATCGTGGCGATGAACGCAAAGGCTAGCGGTACACCGGCGAAATTGGAGGCCACGCCAGAAAAGGTCAGAAATGCATGGCGGACCCAGGCCGGAAGTCCTCCCATGACCAATGCCCAGGCGAGATAGAAGCCGATCAGCGCGCCGCCAAGCGCGGAAACGACCGACACCTTGATACTGATCCAGTAGGAATTCATGATGGACGGCGTGAACAGGTCGGCGATGTTCTTGAGCGTGAAGCTCCCGTCCGGTGTCAGAAATGCGCCGGCGACCAGATAGATCGTCGGAAAAATCAGAAACAGCAGTGCGAAGATCAGGAAGGGTGCGATCCCCAGCCAGTCGACGACGGCGCGCTTGCTGATCAGGGGAGCAGAACTGATCGTTGATGTTGTGACGGTGCTCATGCAGTGCCCAATCTACGGCATCGAAAAAACGGAAAACCTCCCCGTTGAAACGGGGAGGTCATTTCAAGTCAGATTACTGTACGTTCGAACCGACGACGCTGTCCCAATTGGTGGTGATGGCGGTCTTGCCAGCAGCCTGTTCGTCGAGCGTCGGGAAGACAGCCTTTTCATAGGCGGCAGCCGGCGGCAGCTTGTCGAGAAGCTCCTGCGGGACCTTCTTGTTCTTTGCCAGGTCGTTGAAGCGGATTGGGTGGCAATAGCCCTTCAGCCAGCCGATCTGGCCTTCGTCGGAATAGAGGAACTCCATCCAGAGCTTGGCGGCGTTCGGGTGCGGAGCGAAAGCCGAGATCGCCTGCACGTAGACGCCGGCGACAACGCCCGAAGCCGGAACGGTGACTTCAACCGGCGGGTTGCCGTTCAGGCTGTCGCGCCATGCGAGACCGTTATAGTCCCAGGCAACGACGATCGGGGTGGCGCCCTGAGCGAGCGAAGCGGACTTGCCGATGACCGGAACGAAATTGCCGGCCTTGTTGAGCTGAGCGAAATACTTCAGGCCGGCTTCGCCGATCTTGGTCGCATCCTTTTCGCCAGCGGCGAGGCCGGCAGCGTAAGCGGCTTGGACGGCTTGGTTGGACGTGCGTGGGTCGCCGGCGAGCGATACCGTGTTGGCATATTCCGGCTTCAGCAGGTCAGCCCAGTCCTTCGGCGGGTTCTTGACGATGTCCTTGTTCACGACGAAGGAGAGAACGCCGTAATAGTCGCCGTACCAGTAGCCGTCGGCATCCTTGGCGCTGTCCGGAATGGAATCCCAGGTCGAGACCTTGTAAGGCTGGATCAGGCCGTCTTTTTTGGCGGACGGGCCAAAGGACAGACCGACGTCGATCACGTCGGGAGCCTGCGGGCCGGTATTGCCCTTGTTGGCGCGGATAGCTTCGATTTCATCGCCCGAACCGGCGTCTGGATTGAGTTCGTTGACCTCGATGCCGTATTTCGCCTTGAAGGCTGCGATCAGATCGCCATAACCGCACCAGTTGTGGGGTAGGGCGATGGTGGTCAGCGTGCCTTCCTTTTTAGCGGCAGCAATGAGGTCCGCGCTCGGTTCAGCAGCAGCGATGGCGGTCGAAGCCATGATCATCGCAGTGGAGAGCGTCAGAAGACGATGAATTTTCGTGATCACTGGTATTCCTCCTTTTAGGTTTTCAGTGTCTGGCGTTGCTGTTAATGACGTTGCATGAAGGTTGTGTGACGGGTTCAATGAGTTGCGTTTCCAGCAAATGCAGGGATTTACTCTTATTCACCAACTATGACGGACACTGTCTTGCTGGCCGGTTCGCAGGTCATTATTCAATACTTCGTTTTCCTTCTAACTCAGCTTGCGGAACAGGCGTGTCTGTTCGAATAGGCCTTCCAGGGTTTTCATGCGCTCGCTTGTCTCGTCCCAGGTCGAACTTTGCACGGCCTCGATCAACGCTTCGACGATAAAGAGGGTCACGACAGAAGAATCCCAGGCCGAGGGCGCCTCTATTTGCACGCGAAACGTGTGCTTGGCATGCTTGGCGGCGGGCGTCGCCCATTGGTCGGTGAAGACGATGATCTCGGCCCCATGGCGACGGGCGGCGGCAGCGAGATTGACCATCTCCTGCTCGTAGCGCCTGATATCGAAGATCACGAGCAGGTCGCCGGGGTTCATGTTCAAAACATATTGCGGCCACGAGCTTGAATTGGAGGAGAGCAGGGTCGTGTTCGGGCGGATGACCTGCATATGGGTGAAGAAATATTCGGCCAGCGCGCCGGTGATGCGCCCACCGACGAAATAAAGCCCGCGTTTGCGCTCCGACAGTAGCGTAGCGACGCTTTCGAAGGTTGCCACGTCGATGTCCGTCAGCGTTTGGCGGAGATTGCCCATGATGGCATCGGCAAAGCGGTTGAGGATGTGCGTGCCGGGTGCATTGGATGCCCAGCGGTCGTGCTTCGTCAGCGGGTTGGAGATGGTCGCCTCGACCTCCTGATGGAGGTGCGACTGGAAATCCGGATATCCCTTGAAGCCAAGCTTCTGCACCATGCGCGCCACGGTCGGCGTGGACACACGGGCGTTCTCGGCCACCGTCGTAATGCTGCCCAACCCCGAAACGGGGTAATTGTCGAGCAGGCTCTTGGCGAGCTGCTTTTCGGCGCGCGTCAACGCGTCGAATTGGGCATGGATTACGTCCGAAACTGTTTTCGACGCATTGCTCACTCGATTTTAGCTCCCCGGGACGGTCTTATGCCAGTCTCCTGCAACGATATAACAACGCTGTCACATTTCGTGTCAATGTCACAAATGAAGAAATAATTTCAGTTTGCAGTTGACAGTCGCCAAAACCTGAAGAATTCTTTTCTTATAAAACTTTTATTAAGAAGTGATGGGACGCCTTCAATGCTTGCCCAACAAGGCATTCTGACGGAAGCGGATGGGGAGTGCGTCGCGGTCGAACGGCCGGACGGAAAGAGTCCGTTTTTCATCATTTGCGAACATGCATCTCGCAGGCTGCCCGAACGCTTCGGCGATCTCGGCCTGTCGCCCGAAGCGCTTTCCAGCCATATTGCCTGGGATCCAGGGGCATTGGCTGTCGCCCGGAAAATCTCCGACAGCCTCGATGCAACACTGGTCCACCAGCGTTTTTCGCGCCTGATCTATGATTGCAACCGGCCGCCGGAAAGCGCTGGCGCCATGCCGGAAATCAGCGAGATCTACACGATCCCCGGCAATCAGCATCTGCGGGCCGCGGATCGGGAAGCACGGACCGAGGCGCTATATATACCGTTCCACAACCGCATTCAGGCACTTTTGAAAGATCGGGCGGCCAGGGGACAAAAAAACGTGATCGTCACTGTCCACAGTTTTACGCCTGTCTACAACGGCAAGTCTCGATCCGTGGAACTCGGTATTCTGCATGATGAGGATCGCTGGCTGGCGGATCGCATGCTCGATGCGGCGGCTGAGGCGCCGCTCTATCGCACCGAGCGCAACGAACCTTACGGGCCTGAGGATGGCGTCACCCATACGCTGAAATTGCATGGGATCGGCAATGGTTTGCATAACGTAATGATTGAGGTCCGCAACGACCTTATCGTGGATGACGTCGGCCAAGGGGTCGTGGCCGACTATCTGACAGGGCTTCTCCAGAGCAGTCTGGAAGCCTGACTAGAAGAAGAAAAGACCCCGGGGAGCAGCTCAACTGCGATCGGGTCATACGGCAAAAAGCCGGTGGCTCACATGACACATGGTCTTTCGCAATTCCGCGGAAGGCTTGGTTTTAGGGGGAATGACATGTCTGATTATACAGACTTAGACAAGAAAGAGGATGTGCATATCCTGCACTCCATGGGCTATGCCCAGGAGTTGGAACGACGCATGAGCTCGTTCTCGAATTTCGCCGTATCCTTTTCCATCATTTGCATTCTTTCAGGCGGTATCAACTCGCTCGCACAGGCAACCTCAGGCGCAGGTGGTGCCGCGATCGGCATCGGTTGGCCTGTCGGTTGCTTTATTTCTCTTGTCTTCGCCGTGGCGATGGCGCAGATCAGCTCGGCCTATCCGACAGCGGGCGGGCTCTATCACTGGGGCTCCATCCTCGGCAACCGCTTTACCGGCTGGCTGACCGCCTGGTTCAACCTTCTCGGTCTCGTCACGGTTCTCGGCGCGATCAATGTCGGCACCTATTACTTCTTCATCGGTGCCTTCGGCGGCTATTTCGGCATGACCGATACGACCTTGGTCCGCATGGTGTTCCTGGTCGTCATCACCGGCCTTCAGGCGCTGGTGAACCACATGGGTATCGGACTGACCGCGAAGCTGACGGACTTTTCCGGCTATCTGATCTTTGCAACGTCGATCGCGCTGGCGATCGTGTGCCTGATCGCCGCACCGTCCTATGATTTTGCCCGCCTGTTCACCTTCACGAACTACTCGGGCGTGGCAACGATCGCAGCTGACGGCACGGCGACCGGCGCTCCGGTCTGGCCGCAGGTGTCCACCTTCTGGGTCTTCGCTCTCGGTCTGCTGCTGCCGATCTACACGATCACCGGCTATGACGCTTCGGCGCATACGTCGGAAGAGACCGTCAAGGCGGCTCATTCCGTTCCCCGCGGCATGGTTGCTTCCGTGCTCTGGTCGGCATTGTTCGGCTATATCATGCTGTGCTCTTTCGTGCTGATGCTCCCGAACATGGACGATGCCGCTAAGCAGGGCTGGAACGTGTTCTTCTGGGCTATGGACGCGCAGGTGAACCCGATCGTCAAAGATATCCTGTATTTCCTGATCTTCATCAGCCAGTGGCTGTGCGGCCTGGCGACGGTCACGTCGGTCTCGCGCATGATCTTCGCGTTCTCGCGTGACGGCGGCCTTCCGGCTTCCAAGGCGCTCTCCAAGGTCAGCCCGAAATACCGCACGCCGGTTTCGGCAATCTGGGCCGGTTCGATCCTTTCGGTACTGTTCGTCTGGGGCTCTTCGCTGGTCTCAATCGGCGACACGCCGGTCTACAGCATCGTCGTTTCGTGCACCGTCATCTTCCTCTTCTTCTCCTTCGCGATCCCGATCACGCTCGGCCTGTTCGCATGGGGCACGTCGAAGTGGGACAAGATGGGTCCGTGGAACCTCGGCGAGGGGCTGTTCAAGCTGTTTGCCGTGCTGACCGTCATCGCGATGATCATCATCTTCGTTCTCGGTATTCAGCCGCCGAATGACTGGGCGGGTATCATCACGGTCGGCTTCCTCGTGTTGACGGGAATCGTCTGGTTCGGTTTCGAGCGCCGCCGTTTCAAAGGCCCGCCGATTGGTGATGCGATCGCCAAGCGCAAGGCTGATATTGCAGCGGCGGAAGCGGCTGTCGGCGAAAGCTGAGGGCGGGACCACAGGTCTCAAAACCATGAGGCCGCATCCGTGCGGCCTCTTTCACCGGCACAAACGCGGCGCGGAATGCGGGTTGCTCCCGCTCGGGAATGTCGTTTTGCTGTCCGATGTCACCATTAATGTTCAGGCGGATCAAACATGAGCACCAGCTATACGCTCGACGACCTCAGACTGGATGTGGCCGAGGGCCGCATCGACACGGTTCTGGCATGCCAGGTGGACATGCAGGGCCGTCTGATGGGCAAACGGTTCCAGGCGGAATTCTTCGTCGAAAGCGCCTGGAAGGAAACGCATAGCTGCAACTATCTACAGGCGACCGATATCGAGATGGAGACCGTTTCCGGCTACAAGTCGACAAGTTGGGAAAAGGGCTATGGCGACTACACGATGAAGCCGGATCTCTCGACGCTTCGCCGGATTCCCTGGCTCGAAGGCACGGCGCTTGTGCTCTGCGACGTGCTCGATCATCACACCCACGAAGAAGTGGCTCACTCGCCGCGCGCCATCCTCAAGAAGCAGGTCAAGCGCCTCGAAGCGCTGGGCATGAAGGCCTACATGGCTTCCGAGCTCGAATTCTTCCTGTTCGACCAGACCTATGACAGCGCCCGCGAGTCCGGCTATCGCAACCTCAATCTCGTCAGCGGCTACAACGAAGACTACCACATCTTCCAGACGACCAAGGAGGAGGATGTGATGCGGGCGATCCGCAAGGGCCTGCAGGGCGCTGATATCCCGGTCGAGAATTCCAAGGGCGAGGCCTCGGCCGGCCAGGAAGAGATCAACGTTCGCTACGCCGACGCGCTTGATATGGCCGACCGCCATGCGATCATCAAGAACGGCTGCAAGGAGATCGCCTGGGCGAAGGGCAAGGCCATTACCTTCCTTGCCAAGTGGAACTACAGCGCCGCCGGCAGCTCGTCGCATATCCACCAGTCGCTGTGGAGCGCCGACGGCAAGACGCCGCTGTTTTTCGACAAGGAAGCAGAGCATGGCATGACACCGCTGATGAAGCACTATGTCGCCGGCCTCTTGAACCATGCGAGCGAGATCACCTATTTTCTTGCGCCCTATATCAACTCCTACAAGCGTTTCGTTGCAGGCACCTTCGCGCCGACCAAGGCGATCTGGAGCACGGACAACCGCACGGCGGGCTATCGTCTCTGCGGCGCCGAGACCAAGAGCATCCGTATCGAATGCCGTGTCGGCGGCTCGGATCTCAATCCTTATCTCGCCTTTGCCGCGCTGATCGCTGCTGGTCTTGATGGCATCGAGAACAAGCTCGAACTGGAAGCGCCTTTCGTCGGGGATGCATATGGCGCCCGCGAAGTTCGCGAAATTCCGCGCACGCTGCGTGACGCCGCAGTGGCGCTGACGAATTCGAAGATGCTGCGCGCAGCCTTCGGTGACGAGGTGATCGACCACTATACCCGCGCTGCCGAATGGGAGCAGGAGGAGTATGACCGCCGCATCACCGATTGGGAGGTGGCGCGCGGATTTGAAAGGGCGTAAGCCTGCCGTTGATTATGAACCCTGCCCAATTTTCGTCGCCGGACAAGGGCAGGAAAGACGGCTGTGGTGAAACGCCTCTTTCGGCGGCGCAGGGCTTGCGGGAATCTTCTTCGCGGCCAGCCGAAAATATGTTCGTGACTATAAAAACAGGATTTCGATCATGACCATGATCACATGCGTATCCCCGGTGAACGGCGAGGTTTATGCGGAGCGCCCGGCACTGTCGCTGGAGACCGCCAAGGACGTGGTGGCGCGCGCCCGCAAGGCGCAGAAGGATTGGGCGCGTCGTCCGCTGGAGGATCGCGTTCAGTTGGTGCTGAAAGGCGTCGCGCGTCTCAACGAAATGGCCGATGTCGTCGTACCGGAACTTTCCTGGCAGATGGGGCGGCCGATCAAGTATGGCGGCGAATATCGCGGCTTCAATGAGCGCTCGAACTATGTTGCTTCGATCGCAGCCGATGCGCTGGCGCCGCTGGTGGTGGAGGACAGCGCGAATTTCGCGCGGCGAATCGAGCGTGAGCCGCATGGCGTCGTCTTTGTCATCGCACCGTGGAACTATCCCTATATGACGGCGATCAATACGATCGCGCCGGCGTTGATGGCCGGCAATACCGTCATTCTGAAGCATGCCAGCCAAACACTTCTGGTGGGTGAGCGGCTGGTGCAGGCTTTTGTCGAGGTCGGCGTTCCCGCCGATGTTTTCCAGAACGTCTTCCTCGATCACGCGACGACCTCGGCGCTGATTGCTGCCGGTAGCTTCAACTTCGTCAACTTCACCGGTTCGGTCGAAGGCGGACGCTCGATCGAGCGCGCTGCTGCCGGAACCTTCACCAGCCTCGGCCTCGAGCTTGGCGGCAAGGATCCGGGCTATGTCATGGAAGATGCAGACCTTGAGGCCGCCGTCGACACGCTGATGGACGGCGCGACCTTCAATTCCGGCCAATGCTGCTGCGGCATCGAGCGTATCTATGTGCATGAATCGCTCTACGACGCCTTCGTCGAGAAGTCGGTCGCCTGGGTGTCGAACTATAAGCTCGGCAACCCCCTCGATCCGGAAACCACGCTCGGACCGATGGCGCACAAGCGCTTCGCCAAGGTGGTGCGCGAGCAGATCGCCGATGCCGTCGCGAAGGGCGCCAAGGCGCTGGTCGATCCCAAGCTTTTCCCGGCCGATGATGGCGGGGCCTATCTCGCGCCGCAGGTTCTCGTCAATGTCGATCACTCCATGGCCTTCATGCGTGAGGAAACCTTCGGCCCAGCCGTCGGTATCATGAAGGTGAAGAGCGATGCGGAAGCGCTGGAACTGATGAATGACAGCCCCTATGGCTTGACGGCGTCGCTCTGGACCAAGGATGTCGAGCGCGCCGCACGCATTGGCCGCGACATCGAAACCGGCACGGTCTTCATGAACCGCGCCGACTATCTCGACCCGGCGCTGTGCTGGACCGGCGTCAAGGAAACTGGTCGTGGCGGTTCGCTCTCCGTCATCGGTTTCCACAATCTGACGCGCCCGAAATCCTACCATCTGAAGAAAGTAACAGCATGAGCACTATCTCAGCCAATTGGAGCTATCCTACCGCCTTCAAGCTCGGTCGCGGCCGGATCACGGAACTGGCGGATGCCTGCAAGAGCCTGGGGATCAAAAAGCCGCTGCTGATCACCGACCGGGGCCTAGCCTCGATGGCGATCACCAAGACGGCGCTGGATATTCTCGAGGATGCCGGTCTCGGTCGCGCCATCTTCGCCGATGTCGATCCCAATCCGAACGAAAAGAATCTCGAAGCCGGCGTCAAGGCATTCAAGGATGGCGGTCATGACGGCGTCGTTGCTTTCGGCGGTGGCTCCGGCCTCGATCTCGGCAAGTGCGTTGCCTTCATGGCCGGTCAGACCCGTCCGGTCTGGGATTTCGAGGATATCGGCGATTGGTGGACCCGCGCCGATGTCGAGGGCATTGCCCCGATCGTCGCCGTGCCGACGACGGCCGGCACTGGCTCGGAAGTCGGCCGCGCCAGCGTCATCACCAATTCCCAGACGCATGTGAAGAAAATCATCTTCCATCCGAAGTTCCTGCCGGGTGTGGTCATCGCCGATCCGGAACTGACTGTAGGCATGCCGAAGGTCATTACGGCCGGCACCGGCATGGATGCGTTTGCGCATTGCCTGGAAGCCTATTCCTCATCCTTCTATCATCCGATGTCGGCTGGCATCGCGCTGGAAGGCATGCGGTTGGTCAAGGAATTCTTGCCGCGCGCCTATAGGGAGGGGACCGATCTTGAAGCCCGCGCCAACATGATGAGCGCTGCCGCCATGGGCGCCGTCGCCTTTCAGAAGGGCCTCGGCGCTATTCACGCGCTGTCGCACCCGATCGGCGCCGTCTACAACACACATCACGGCATGACCAATGCTGTCGTCATGCCGGCTGTCCTGCGCTTCAATCGCAAGGCCATCGAAGACAAAATCGCCCGCGCCGCCGCCTATCTCGGCATTTCCGGCGGTTTCGACGGCTTCTATGACTACGTGCTGCAGCTGCGTGCTGAACTCGGCGTTCCCGAAAGCCTCTCGGCCATGGGTATCGCGCCGGACCGCATCGATGAACTCTCGGCCATGGCGATCGAGGATCCCAGCGCCGGTGGCAATCCGGTCCCGATGACGCTTGAGAACACCAAAGCGCTGTTCCGCGATTGCTTTTAGAAGACCATTGGTGCGCCGTGACTGGATTGCGGCGCTTCGACCACCTTGAGATAACAAAAAGGGCCGCTGGGAGATTTCCCGGCGGCCCTTTTTGTTTGTTTAGACCGCCAATCAATCCACAAATTCGACAACCACGCCGGGCTTGACCATCTTGGCGAGCGCGGTAGCGTCCCAGTTGGTGAGGCGCACGCAGCCGTGGCTTTGTGATTTGCCGATCTTCGAGGGCTCGGGCGTGCCGTGGATGCCGTAGGTCGGTTTCGACAGCGCCATCCAGACTGTGCCGACTGGGCCGTTCGGGCCGGGCGGAATGTCGAGGATCTTGTCGTTGGTGCCCTGCTTGAAATTGATCTTCGGATTGTAAGTGTAGCCCGGATTGAAGGCGACGCGCTCAACGGTGACCGTGCCGGAGGGCGAGGGCGTGTCGGTCGAGCCGATGCTGGCGGGATAGGCAGCGATCAGCGTGCCGTTGGCGTCATAGGCGAAGACCTGCTTGCGGCCCTTGTCGGCGAGAATTTTCGCGACGGTGCCGGTCTTGGTCGGCCCAGTATTGACCACCTTGATCGTGCTGCCCGGGACGGTGAAGTCGACGCCGGGATTGAGCTCCTTCAGATAGCCCTCATCCATATGGAAGCGTTCGGCCAGCATTTCCGTGGTCGAGGTATAACCAAGCGACGGCATCTGGGCCTTTTCGGCATAATCCTCGGGGATCGACGCGACGTAAGGGCCGGCGGCATCGGCGGGCGTGATCGTGTAATTGATGATCGGCATGCCACCCGAAAGGCGCAGCTGCTCGAGGATCGAATCCGTATCCTTCGGATCAAGCGTCTGGCCGGTCATCTGCTGATACGCGTAAATGGCCTTGGTGACATTGCCGCCCATCCGGCCATCGATGGCGCCTGGCGAAATGCCTTGGCGAGCGAGGAAGACCTCAATCGCCGTGATCTCCATCTTCGACTTGCCCTTCAGCGTGATGACCGGCTCGGCCGGCGGCTTGCGCTGGACATCCGGCGTCTGCTGCGGATCGATCGAGGCGTAGTCGTTGCCGTTCGGATTCGTCTGACCTTGCTGGGATTGCGTATTCGGCAGGGCCTGGTCGTCGAGCGGCACGCGCTGAATGGAACTGTCGCGCGGGATGCCACCGGTAATGACGCTGCTGTCGCTCCCGTCGCCGCGATACTGCCGATAGTCGCGGTAGTCGCCATTGTTGGAAAGCTGCGTGTCGCCATAGCGGCCGCTGTCGCTATAACCATTGTCACCATAGGCGTCGTGCGCCGGCGCCTGAGGATAGTAAGTGCTGGCCCGCATCTCGGTGGCGACGACATTGCCGTAGCGGTCGACCAAGACGCGCCGGCCACGTCCGTCGCGCGTTCTCACGTAATCCTGCTCTGAATACTGATCGAGAATTCGCCCATCCGGCGTGACCAGAACGACATCGTTGCTCCCGCCGCGATAATACTGCGCCTGCGCATCGGTCAATGCGAGAGCGGATGCCGTGGCCGTCAGGGCCAAAGAAAGGCTTATTTTCAGGAACCGGTTCACGTCAGTCGAATCCTCGGATGGTGGCTGGCCGACACACACATGGCAATTTTGACACTAGTGTGGAATTTAAGATTATCATGCTGAATAAAATATAAAAATTTGTGTGATGAAGGCGTCAAGTTAACGTTCGGTAAGAGAAATCGCCATTTATTCTTGCCGCGCGCCATTTCGAGACCAGTTTCGGATGGGTGGCCAATCAGACGCCGACCAGGGAGAATTGCGAGACATGATCGACTTTGCCGCGGCCAAAGGGCCGAAACTAACGCTGGACGAAAGCTCCGTGCTGGATATCGGCGCCTGCGTCGTCGACGGCAACAATCTTGCGCCGGGACGCGCCATCCCCGATGACGGCGACCCGCGCATCGATCATTCCCTGGAAGGCTTTCTCTTCACCTGCGGCCCAGACCACATCCGTCATCCGCAGCCGATGTCGGGTGCCTTCGAGGGCAGGCGTTATCCGTTGCACGGTTCCTTCTCCTCGCATCCGGCCAAAATTCTCTGGACCCGGTTCGAGGATGGTAATGCCGAGTGCCGTGCCGATATCGATGTCATCACCGCCGAAGGGCGCACGGCGCGGCTTGAGCGCCATTGGCGGATCGATGGCGCCACGGGCGAGGTTTCGCTCATCGATCGCGTCGTCAACACCAGCACCGAAGCGATGCCCGTTTTCCTGATGTATCATATGAATGTCGGCGGCAAATGGTTCGATGACGGCGTCCGCCTTTCCGGGCAGATGTTGGAGAACGGCGGCTTTCCCTGGACTTTCGGCGAGCAGCATGGTGGGATTTTCTGCGTGCCGGCAGCGGGGAAGGGTGAGGATTGGTCGGAGCTGAGCCTCGGGCCGATCGCCGCCATCGGCGGCAAGTCGCTAAGGGTGCGATTCGGCACGGAGACGCTGCCGTTCCTGCAGGTCTGGCGCAATCAGCGTGCGCCGGCACATGTCCTCGGCATCGAGCCTGTTTCGCACCGCTGGGTGCCGCGTGACGAACTGGAGGAGGCAGGCGAATTCAATATTCTTCAGCCCGGCGAAGCCAGGAGTTTCTCACTCAACTTTGCCTTCGTCTGAGGGCTTCAGCGGTTGACGCTCGCTTTGTGGCGGCGTAGATCAAAGCCCTCGGTTTTATAGAGGAAGCGAACGATGGATATCCGCCCGATCGACGACGAATACTCGGTTTCCGGCCAGATCAGTCTGGAGGATCTCGACCAGATCAAGGCCTTGGGTTTCAAGTCGCTCGTCTGCCATCGTCCGGACAATGAAAGCCCGGACCAGACGCCGTTCGCCGTCATCGAAGCGCGCGCCAAGGAGCTTGGCCTCGAAATCACCCATGTGCCTGTCGGGCCGATGGGCGTGACCGAAGAGGCCGTGCAGGGCATGGTCGATGCGCTCGACGAGTTTCCGCGCCCGATGCTCGGCTATTGCCGCTCCGGCGCGCGCTCGACCGCGATCTATCAGAAGACGCATCATATTCGCGGCTGAACGGCCGCTTCCCGAACATAGACGAGCTTTTGGGCGTTGCTGGTGAGCAGCGCCCGGTTTGCGACCCGTCCACGGACAACATCAGGAGAGAACCATGAGCATCAAGCGTATCGACGTCGGAGCCCGCATGAGCGGCGCCGTCATCCACGGCAACACCGTTTACCTCGCCGGCCAGGTTGGCGAAGGCGCAAGCGTTACGGATCAGTGCAAGTCGGCGCTGGCAGAAGTCGATCGCCTGCTGGCTGCTTCCGGCTCCAGCAAGTCGAAGATCCTGCAGACGCTGATCTATCTCGCCGATATCGCCGACTTCGCCGAAATGAACGCCGCCTGGGAAGCCTGGGTCGACCCGGCCAACACGCCGGCTCGCGCCACCAGCGAAGCCAAGCTCGCTGCGCCGAAGTACAAGGTCGAGTTCATCGTCACCGCCGCGATCGACTAATTCGATCTGACGTGTTTTATCGTAAGGCCGGTGAGTTTGTTCTCACCGGCCTTTTGCTTGCGAAATTTCCGTCAAGGTGCGGGAAGGCGTGATCGCCTCGGGATCGAGCACGATCTCGATGATCGCCGGCTTGCCGCTGGCGCGCGCCCGCTCGAAGGCCGGGCCGAAATCTTCCGTCACCCTGACCGTTTCACCATGGCCGCCATAGGCGTGGGCCAAGGCTGCGAAATCCGGATTGTTCAGCGCCGTTGCGCTGACGCGGCCGGGATATTCACGCTCCTGATGCATGCGGATAGTGCCGTACATGCCGTTGTTGATGACCAATGCTATCAGCGGTAGACCGTATTGAACGGCGGTCGCGAACTCCTGACCGTGCATCATGAAGCAGCCGTCGCCGGCAAAGCAGATCACGTCACGCTCCGGAAAGAGCTGCTTGGCGGCAACCGCTGCCGGCAGCCCGTAGCCCATCGAGCCGGAGGCGGGGGCGGCCTGGGTGTTGAAGCGACGGAAGCGATGGAAGCGGTGCAGCCAGGTGGCATAGTTGCCGGCGCCGTTGGTGAAGATCGTATCATCAGCCGTATTGGTCTCGATCCAGTCCATGATCCGGCCCATATGCACCGCGCCGGGGCTCTTTTCCGGAGTCTTCGACCAGGCGAGATAGGCGGCATGCATGCGCTCCGTCCGCTCTGTCCAGCGCGGCTCCGTCGGTGTTTCGAGATCGGAAAGGGCTGCCACGAAATCGGCCGGGCTGGCGCAGATTGCCAGGTCCGGGCGATAGACGCGGCCGAGCTCGGAGGGATCCGGATGGATGTGGACGAGCTGTTGTCGCGGGTAGGGAATGTCCATCAGCGTATAGCCGGAGGATGGCATTTCCGAGAAGCGGCCGCCGAGCAGGATCAGCAGGTCGGCTTCCTTGACCTCCTTTGCCAGCGCCGGATTGATGCCGATGCCGACATCGCCGGCGTAATTCGGATGCAGGTGATCGAACAGCATCTGGCGGCGGAAGGAGCAGCCGACCGGCAGCTTGAAGCGCTCGGCGAAGCTTTCGATACCGGCAACCGCATCCTTGTCCCAGCGCGTCCCACCGAGAATGACCATCGGTCGTTCCGCCGTGATCAGGCGTTGGCGTAGATCATTGATTTGGCTTCTGCCCGGATGGGCCGCTACCGGCGTATAGGGCTTGGCCTGTGGAGCTTCGACCTCGTCGCGCAGCATGTCTTCGGGCAGGGTCAAGACGACCGGGCCGGGCCGGCCTGATGTTGCGACGGCGAAGGCACGGGTTACGAATTCCGGAATGCGGGCGGCGTCATCGATCTCGCCGACCCATTTGGCAAATTCGGTGAAGGCGCGGCGGAACTCTACCTCCTGGAAGGCCTCGCGTTCGCGGGCATCCCGCTGCACCTGGCCGATGAAGAGGATCATCGGGATCGAATCCTGTCGAGCGATATGCAGACCGGCCGAAGCGTTGGTCGCGCCGGGGCCACGGGTAACCATGCAGATTCCGGGTTCGCCGGTGAGCCGACCCCAGGCATCCGCCATCATCGCCGCGCCACCCTCCTGGCGGCAGACGAGCACCTTGATGTCGCTGTCATGCAAAGCGTCGAGCACGGCGAGAAAGCTCTCGCCGGGAACGCAGGAAATGCGCTGCACGCCGTTTGCCTTCAGAGCTTCGACGATGAGCTGGCCGCCGGTGCGTTTCATGCTTTTGCCTTTCCCTCCAGTTCCGCCAATTCGGCCAGAACCTCCTCCTGATGTTCGCCAAGGCGCGGGCTCGGCCGCGTATAGGTCAGCGGCGTCTCCGACAGGACCACCGGCGTCCGTACGCTCGGGATGAGGGTGCCCGCGGCATCCTCGAGATCGATCCGCAAGCCGCGCGCCTTGATCTGCGGATCCGCGAACATGTCCTCGATCGTATTGATGGCGCCGGCCGGTACGGCATTGTCCTCGCAGGCTTTCAGAAGATCCGCCTTGCTCCATGTCAGGGTTTTTGCCGAAATGAAGGCGCGGACCTCGTGGCGATGGGCGACGCGGGCCTTGTTGGTGGCATAGCGTTCGTCATCTGCATGCGTCTCGATGTCGAGGATCGCGCAGAGGCGGCGGAACTGCCCGTCATTGCCAATAGCAAGGATTAGATAGCCGTCAGCGGTCGGCACGACCTCATAGGGCGAGATATTGGGATGGGCATTGCCGAGGCGCACCGGCGGCTTGCCGGAGATCAGATAGTTCATGTTTTGATTGGCGAGTACGGCGGATTGAACGTCGAGCAGCGCCATGTCGACAAGCTGGCCTTCGCCGGTCTTCAGGGCATGGATGAGCGCCGCTTCGATCGCGGAGACCGCATAAATGCCAGTGAAGATATCGGCAATCGCCACGCCCGCCTTCATCGGCTGTCCGTCCGGCTCGCCGGTGATCGACATGAAGCCCGACATGCCCTGGACGATATAGTCGTAACCCGCGAGACCGGCATAGGGACCGGTCTGGCCGAAGCCGGTGATCGAGCAATAGACCAGCTTGGGATTGATCTTTCGCAGGCTCTCATAATCCAGGCCATATTTTACCAGCCCACCAAGCTTGAAGTTCTCGATCACCACATCGGCGGTCAGGACCAGTCGGTGCACCAGATCCTGGCCCTCTTCGGTCTTGAGATCGGCGACGATCGAACGCTTGCCGCGATTGGTGGAATGATAGTAGGCGGCGGAAAGATTTTCGCCATCCTTGCCCTCGACGAAGGGTGGCCCCCACTGGCGCGTGTCGTCGCCTCCATCGGGATTTTCCACCTTGATGACATCGGCGCCGAGATCGGCCAGCATCTGCCCTGCCCAGGGGCCGGCGAGAACGCGGGCCAATTCGATGACGCGGATGCCGGTGAGGGGCGGTTTCTTGGTGCTGTTGGCTGTCATGTCGATCCGGATGGCGGCTAGGGTGTGAAAGTGACCTCAGATGTATCGGATACCGGCTTGGAAGCAAAGCGCCGCTCGCGCCAGAGAATATAGAGACCCGAGGCGATGATGATGAAAATGCCGACCCATTTGATCAGGTCTGGGAAGTTGCCGAACACCAGCCAGCCGAAGATCGTCGCAGAGACGATCTCGAAATATTGCAGTGGCGCCAGCGTCGAAGCCGGGGCGGAGCGATAGGCATAGATGGTGAGGACGCCGGCGACAGCGGCAGAAACACCGACGCCCAGGAGATGAAGCATGGCGGTGCCGTTCGGTACGACCGGATCGATGATCGACGAACCCGTGCCCTGGCCGATCGCCAGCAGGAAGAGGCAGATGATCGTGCCCCATATGCCTGTCTGGAACTGCATCGGCCATGCATCCTCGCTGTGCGAGACGACGCGTGTGATCATCACGTAGACGGCAATGCAAAGCGCGGTGACGACGGGCAGTAGTGCAACGAAACCGACCTCCGCGAAGCTCGGTTGAATGATCAGCATTGCGCCGAAGAAGCCAACAGCGCAGGCCGTATAGCGTCGCCAGCCGATGGTCTCCTTCAGGAAGATGCTGCTGAGGATGGTCAGCATCATCGGTTCGACGAAGAAAATGGCGATGGCGTCGGCCACTTCCATGACCTGCAGCGTCGTGACGAAGGAAACCATCGATAGCGTCAGCACTGCGGCACGAATGGCATGCACGCCGCTTCGGCGCAGCGACCACAGGCCCCATTGTCCTCGTAACGCCATCATCGGCAGGGCGAAGAGGGACTGGAAAATGAAGCGCGCGGCAGTGACTTCCGCTGGCGGAATGGTTGTGGCGGCGAGCTTTGCGAAAATGTCGATGATCGGTGACAGGATCACCGACAGGAACATCATCAACAGGCCGAACGTCAGCTCCGACTGACGAAAACGGGGCAGGGAACTGCCGGTGGCATTCATTTGAAAAGTCCTTAGGGGTCAGGCCTTTGTCGTCACTTGCCGACACCAGTCCGCAAAATCGGCAATGGCTTCGGCCGCGCCGATTTCGTTCAGCGTCTCATGGCGCATATCCTGATAGATGGTCAGGCTAATATGCGAGAAGCCGGCCTTTTTCAAATAGTTTGACAGCCAGGACATCGCCTTACCATTGTCCGTCGCCGGGTCCCGGCCGCCGCCCACCAGATGGATCGGCATGTCGCGTCGGAGCCGATCAAGGTAGGTCTTTTGCGGCGCGCGGAAGGTCAGTTCGAGGAGATCCAGCCACAGGGATACCGAGGCATCGAAGCCGCAGAGCGGATCGGCGATATATTTGTCCACCTCCTCGGGGATGCGCGATAGCCAGTCGAATTCGGTGCGCCGGTCGGCGATCGAGTTACCCCAGACGCCGAAGGTCAGCTTTGGCAGCAATCCGCTCGGCACGTCCGACCCTTTGAGCATACGTTCCGTCTTCAGGATGACCTGTGCCGCGCGACCGGCGAGACCGGGGTTGAAATTCGAATTCCAGACCGTCACGGCATCGAATTTGTCGGGATGCGTCACCGCGACGTTCAGGCTGATCAGTCCGCCCATGGAGTGGCCGAACAGGATGATCGGCAGGCCGGGATGGGCGGTGGCGGCAAGCTCGCGCATCGCCAGAACATCGGCAATGACCATATCGACGCCATCCCGCCGGGCAAAGCGGCCGAGCGGCGCGTCGGCGGCCGTCGTTTCGCCATGGCCGCGATGATCATGGGCGTAGGCATGAAAGCCGCGCGCCGCCATGGCCTCGGCGAAGCCTTCATAGCGGCGGGAATGCTCGGCAAGGCCGTGGCTGATGAGAAGAATTCCATGCGCGTCGCCCCGCGCCGGCAGATGATGATAGGCGAGCGTCGCGCCTGTCGGGCTGTCCAGATGCCTCGTTTCGGCAAACATGTGCATTTCCTCCTCACGCTGACGAAAGGTTATCATCTCGCCGATTGCAATGGAGTGTTGGCGAAGCGCACAGAAATAAATCTCCCCGACGTCTTTGAATCGGGGTTGCGCCCGGCCGATCAAACTGCTTATTTGTTCTCATATTGTTCTGCCTGGAGGCATGGAATGAGGCATTGGGTTCGCGGATGCGTGGTTGCGGTTCTGTCGGTGTTGATGGCGGCGAGTGCGGTGGCGCAGGAGAATAATCGGGGCCGGACGCGGTTCATTTTGGCGGCAAGCTGGGAGCCTGCTTTCTGCCAGACGAACCAGAAGAAAGCGGAGTGCCGCAACCAGTCGTCCGATAATCACGATGCAAAGAATTTTTCGCTGCATGGCCTCTGGCCGATGCGACAGGAATATTGCGACGTTTCCGATGATCTGAAGCAGGCCGTTCGCAGCAGCGACTGGAAGGACCTGCCGGCTGTCGAACTATCTGCCGACACCAAGGCTGCACTGGATAAGGTCATGCCGGGTACGCAATCCGGTCTGGAGCGGCATGAATGGATCAAGCACGGCACTTGCACCAAGCTCAGCGCCGATGAATATTTCGGCGCGGCCGCCAGTTTGATCGATGAACTCAATGCGTCCGCAGTGCGCGATCTCTTCGTGCAGAATATCGGCAAGACGCTCGACGCCGATACGATCAAGGCCGCTTTCGACAAGAGTTTCGGCGAGGGTGCCAGCGACCGGGTGAAGATGAGCTGCCGCCGTGTCGGCAAGGTGCGTGTGATCTCCGAATTGACGATTGGCCTCTCCGAAGACGCCATTCAGCCCGCGCAAGGGAATGAGCCGCGGCTCGCGGACCTGATCCAGAGTGCCGGCCGCACGTCGTTCGGCTGCGATCAAGGCGTGGTGGATGCAGCCGGCTTTTGACATCCGGAAGCCCCTCTGACGCGGATAAATAGCTCTCGGACAAGGTTTCGCCGTTGCCCGAGAGCGGGGTTTCGCCTACATAGCGGCACAATTCGCAATGTTATCCGCCCGTGGAGTAACCCAAGCTATGGCACGTCAGTTCATTTATCATATGGCCGGTCTGAATAAGGCCTATGGCGCCAAGAAAATTCTTGAGAATATCCATCTCTCTTTCTACCCCGACGCCAAGATCGGTATTCTCGGCCCGAACGGTGCCGGTAAGTCGACTGTGTTGCGCATCATGGCCGGCCTCGACAAGGAATATACCGGCGAAGCCTGGCTGGCCGACGGTGCCACCATCGGCTATCTGCCGCAGGAGCCTCAGCTCGATCCGTCGAAGACTGCGCTCGAAAACGTCATGGAAGGCGTTGCGGCGAAGACCGACGTTCTCAATCGCTACAACGAATTGATGATGAACTATTCCGACGAGACGGCGGAAGAGGGCGCCAAGCTTCAGGACATCATCGACGCGCAGAACCTCTGGGACCTGGAAAGCCAGGTGGAGATGGCGATGGACGCGCTCCGCTGCCCTCCGGGCGACGCCGACGTCACCAACCTCTCCGGCGGTGAACGCCGTCGTCTGGCGCTGTGCAAGCTGCTGCTGTCGCAGCCGGACGTGCTGCTGCTCGACGAACCGACCAACCATCTCGACGCCGAAACCATCGCCTGGCTGGAAAAGCACCTGCGAGCCTATCCGGGCGCCGTGCTGATGATCACCCACGATCGCTACTTCCTGGATAACGTCACCGGCTGGATCCTCGAACTCGACCGTGGCCGTGGCATTCCCTACGAAGGCAACTACTCCTCCTACCTGCTGGCGAAGGCCAAGCGCATGCAGCAGGAAGGTCGCGAAGAAGCCGGCCGCCAGAAGGCGATCGCACGCGAACAGGAATGGATCGCCTCCAGCCCCAAGGCGCGTCAGTCTAAGTCCAAGGCCCGTATCCGCGCCTATGACGAGCTGGTCGATGCCGCCGAGAACCAGCGTCCCGGCGATGCGCAGATCATCATTCCGGTCGGCGAGCGTCTCGGCCAGGTGGTCATTGAAATGGATGGCATCACCAAGGGCTATGGCGACCGCGTCTTGATCGAAGGTCTGTCGCTGAAGCTGCCGCCAGGCGGCATCGTCGGCGTGATCGGCGCAAACGGCGCCGGCAAGACGACGCTCTTCCGTATGATCACAGGCCAGGAAAAGCCGGATAGCGGTTCTATCCGCATCGGCGATACCGTTCATCTTGGCTATGTCGACCAGAGCCGTGACGCGCTCGATGGCAACAAGACCGTCTGGGAGGAAATCTCCGGCGGTGCCGAAGTCATCAAGCTCGGCAAGTATGAAATGAATTCGCGTGCTTATTGTGCGACGTTCAACTTCAAGGGCGGCGATCAGCAGCAGAAGGTCGGTAACCTCTCCGGCGGCCAGCGCAACCGCGTGCATCTTGCCAAGATGCTGAAGGCCGGCGGTAACGTCTTGCTGCTGGACGAACCGACCAACGACCTCGATACCGAAACGCTGGGTGCGCTTGAGATCGCCCTCGAAAACTTCGCCGGCTGCGCCGTGATCATCAGCCACGATCGCATGTTCCTCGACCGTCTGGCCACGCACATCCTCGCATTCGAAGGCGACAGCCATGTCGAATGGTTCGAAGGCAACTTCGAGGATTACGAGCAGGACAAGATGCGCCGTCTCGGCGTTGACAGCATCAATCCGAGCCGCGTGACCTACAAGCGCCTGACACGATAAGCTCGCTACTTTCATGCCTTCAAGAACCCCGGCCTGTCCGGGGTTTTTCTTTGTCCTGGCGCGGGAAATGCGTATTCCTGCGCCGACAGATACTAACAGATTTCCGACGCCCGAATGTCTCTCACCGTGAATTGGCTCTTGCAGATTGCGGCAAAATCACATAAAGATATCTTTATATCTTGATTGGGTGACGAATGACGGATCTGGTTAAACTTGGCTTGGACAATCTGGTGGACGTGCTGAAGGCGGCGGGTGAGCCGACGCGGCTACGTCTGCTGGCGCTGCTTGCCGCCGGCGATCTGACCGTCACCGATCTTACTGAAATTCTCGGCCAATCGCAGCCCCGCATCTCGCGGCATCTGAAATTGCTCGGCGAGGCCAATCTGATCGACCGCTATCAGGAGGGCGCCTGGGCCTATTTCAGGCTGAAGCAGGACGGCAAGGCGGTTATCCTGGCGCGTGAGCTTCTCCGGCATACGGCCGAGAACGATCCCGTATTGCTGCGCGACGGTGAGCGGCTGACCGCCGTCAAGCGTATTCGCGCTGAGCGGGCGCAAGCTTATTTCAGCCGCAATGCCGCCGAATGGGACGAGTTGCGCCGCCTGCATGTCGCCGACGAAGATGTCGACAAGGTGATGATCGAGTTGATCGGACCGCAGCAGATCGACGCTTTTCTCGATCTTGGCACCGGTACGGGCCGGATGCTGCAATTGCTGGCGGGGCACTATCGCCGCGCGGTCGGTATCGATGCCAGCCGCGACATGCTGGCCGTGGCGCGCGCCAATCTCGACCGGTCGAACATCACCGCCGCTTCGGTGCGGCATGGCGATATCTTCAATTTGCCGCTCGAGGCGCAGGATTTCGACCTGATCACTATCCATCAGGTGCTGCATTTCCTGGATCAACCGGAAATTGCCATCAACGAGGCGGCGCGAATGCTGCGGCCCGGCGGTCGGCTGGTGATCATCGATCTGGCACCGCACGGGCTGGAATATCTACGCGACGAACATGCACATCTGCGGCTCGGCTTCTCCCATCAGACCATGTCGGAATGGCTGAAGGCGGCGGGGCTTGATGTCGAGCAGGTGCAGGACCTTCATTCGGGGAGGGAAGGCGGTTCAGGGTTGACGGTTACGATCTGGCTGGCGCGCGATCCGCGGCTGCTGATCGCTGCCGAGCAGAGCCGCCAGTCATCCCCCATTCTTGCCGGGAGAGTTTGATATGTCTTCGAAGATCGAGAATGGCCAAGGCAGCATTCGCATTTCCTTTGAGTTCTTTCCGCCGAAATCGGAGGAAGCCGAAGCACAATTGTGGAATACGGTCGAGGAGCTCAGCGAATGGGAACCGGAATTCGTTTCGGTCACCTACGGCGCCGGTGGCTCTACCAAGGCGCCGACATTGTCGGCCGTGCGCCGGATGATCCATGAGACACCGTTCACTACGGCGTCGCATCTGACTTGTGTTGGTGCAACGCGTGAGGATACGCACCGCGTCATCGATGATTTTCTGGCGACCGGCGTCCGCCGTTTCGTTGCCTTGCGTGGCGATCCGCCGGGTGGTGTCGGCTCCGCCTATCAGCCGCACCCGGGCGGTTATGCCAATGCGGCCGAACTGGTGGCGGCTTTGCGCGAGCGGGGAGATTTCGATATTTCCGTGTCGGCCTATCCGGAGAAGCATCCGGAGAGCCGCGATACCGCCGCCGACGTCGACATGCTGAAGCGCAAGGCCGATAATGGTGCGGACAGGGCGCTGACGCAGTTCTTCTTCGACAATGACGCTTTCGAGCGTTATCATGATCGTGTTCGTGCTGCAGGGATCAAGATCCCCGTCGTGCCGGGCATCATGCCAATCCAGAACCTGACGCAGCTGAAGCGTTTCGCCGGGGCCTGCGGTACCAGCATCCCCTCCTGGCTGGACGATCGCTTTGACGGCCTCGACGACGATGCCGATGAACGTGCCAAGGTCGCTGCTGATGTCGCGGCCGAGCAGATCAGGGATCTGGTGCGCCGCGGCATCCACGAATTTCATCTCTATACGATGAACCGTTCGCCGCTTGTCTCAGCCGTTCTCGAGCGATTGGGCATGCAGCGCAAAGCGGATGCGCGGGCTGTCGCCTGACAAATCCGGGAAACGCAGCCATGAAAAAGCGCATGTCGATCTTCGGCATGCGCTTTTTAAATGGAATAGGCTGTTTTGTTTGCTTTCAGGAGTTTGGTTGTCTGTGAAGCTCGTTCTTCGTCAGATGAAAAGCATCGTCACGACGAATACGAAGGCTGCACCGACCACTAGGACGTTGATGGATCGCGTCAATCCCATGTCTTCCTCCTTAGTCAACCATTAGAGTCTATGTCGGAAATGTGTCGCTTGGAAAGCAAATTCGATGCTGCATCGCGGCACGCAGCGCAGAATTTGAATCCATATAATCCAATAAGGTATTGATTTAATGTGATAATAGTATCATTCACGAAATTTAATGTATCGTTAATTTAGCTGTGAGCAAGGTTAATGTCGGCCCCCCTTGCCGGAGCGTCACCGGGTAATCGCCTGCGTCAGCTACAGGCGGCTCGTGCCCGGCCGCAGTCTCGCGTAAACCCGCCCGTCCAGTATGAGCAGGCCCGCGCCGATCAGCAGCATGCCGGTGATTTCCGGCAATCCCAATCGTTCGCCGAGGAAGAGGAAGCCGAGCAGGATGGCGCTTGGCGGTACGAGCAGGGTGACCAGCGAGGCATTGGTGGCGCCGGCGAGCGCCATGATGCGGAAATAGAGGATATAGGCGAGGGCGGTGGACAGCAGCGCCATGCCGAGAACGGCGGCTATGGCGCTAGCCGGCGGCATGGCCAGAGCCCAGGGATGATCCACCAGAAGGGCCGTCGGCAGCATGATGATCGAAGAGCCGGTCAACTGGCCCACCGCAACAACAGGCGGGGCCATGCCCTTGAAACGCTTGGCATAGATCGCCGCGAAGCCATAGGAGATCGCTGCAAGAATCGGCAGCAGGAGCGCCCAGAGCGGAATTGTGGTGCTGCTCGTTATGCTAGGACCGAGCAACACGATCGTGCCGACGAGCCCTGTCAGGCAACCGGCAAGTTTGGCGGGCGTCAGCCTCTCGTCCGTGGTGAAATGATTGCCGATCAACACGGTCCAGATCGGCGTCGTCGCGTTGAGGATGGAGGCGAGCCCGGCACCCATCTGTGTTTGGCCGATGAAGATCAGCGCATGTGGCACGGCGTTGTTGATCAGGCCGAGCAGAAGGAACTGCCGCCAATGTGTTTGCAGCAGATCATAGATCCGGAGGCGGCCGGCGATATAGAGATGGAGCGCCAGAGCTGCCAACGACAGGCGGAGGAAGACCAAGGTGAATGGCGGGACGGAGTGCACGGCGATGCGTGCGAAGAAGAATGAGCCGCCCCAGATCAGCCCGAGCGCCAGCAGCAAGCTCCAGGTGAGTGCGTTCATGCCGTTGTTGGTCGTCATCGGGTGTCTCTCCTCGTCTTTCGCCCATTCTGGCGATACGAGAGAGGTTCTCCACCCGTTTCCTGCGGGAGCTTTGCCGGAAAAGTAAAAAGGCGACCCCAGGGCCGCCTTTCACGGGATGAGAAGAATTTCTCAGAGCGCGTTCAACAGCGCCTGCGTCGCCCAGCCATCGGCCGGGAGGCCGAGGCGGAACTGTTCCTTCTGGATGGCAACGCGCGTGCCGGAGCCGAGAATGCCGTCGATCTTACCGACATCATAGCCGCGTGCCTGCAGCTTGGTTTGCAGCGCTTTCATGTCGACATCGTTCAGGCCTTCTTCCGGCATGCCCTTGTTATAGGTCGGAGCGCCGCTCAGGCGGGTGGCGAAATAGGCGGCGGATGTGGTGTAGATGAACGACTGGTTCCATCCGAGATAGGCATTGTAATTCGGATAGGTCAGGAAAGCCGGGCCCTTGCGGCCCTGCGGCAGGATAAGAGCGGCCGGAAGCGAGCCGAAATTGGTATTGCCGTCGCGAGGCTTCACACCAAGCTGGAACCAGTCGCCGGCTGTGAGCGTGCCGCCGATGCCGGATTTTTCCCATGGCAGATTGTCGGGCAGGCTTACTTCCTGCAGCCAGGGCTGGCCGCGCTGGAAGCCGAGATGCTGGAGGAATCTTGCCGTGGTCAGAATGACGTCGGGTGCGCTGGTCTTCAGATTGACATGGCCGTCGCCATCGCCGTCCGTGCCATAAGCGATGATATCGGGCGGCAACATCTGTGTCTGACCGATCTCGCCGGCCCATGCACCGGTCGTGGTGGCGGGATCGACATCGCCACGCTGCACGAGTTCGATCAGCGCGATCAGGCGCGGACGGAAGAATTCCGGGCGGCGGCAGTCATGTGAGAGGGTAACCAGTGCGTTGCGGGTGTTGAAATTGCCCTGAACGGCACCGTAATCGGTTTCCATTCCCCAGAAGGCGGTAATAACGCCGGGGGGTACGCCATAGTCCTTCTCGGCTTTGGCGAAGACATCGGCATATTCCTTCATCTTCTGGCGGCCGATATCCAGCCGGCCCTGGCTGACGGTGCGCTGCGAGAATTCGAGGAAAGTCTGGCGGAACACACCCTGGCTGCGGTCCATGGCCAGAACCTTGGGGTCGATCTGCGCGCCGGCCAAGGTCTTGTCGGCGGACGCGGCATCGGCGCCTGCGGCGATCGCATCGGCCTTGACGCCCGCGAGGAAAGTGGAGAGGTCGCCATCGCAGGCGACCTTGGCAGCGCCGCTACCCGCCGCATTCGACGGCGCGGCAGGGGTCGCGCTCTGCGCCATTGCCACGGTCGTCATGGCTGAAGCGAAGATCAACGCGAGTGCGCTGCGTCGAATGGTGTGGCGGTCCATGGGCGATCCTCTTTTCTGATAGAATAGGGTCGCTTTCACAGAAGATTGTGACAGAAGCAAGAGAGAAGTTAGGGCAGTCTCAAGAATTTCCGTCCTTCTGTACTGCCGCCAGCCAATTGTGCCAGTTCTGCTCGGAACCGGCGAAAACATTGATGTCCGTCGGCCCCTTGATGCCGGGAATGACGCCGGTCGAAGTGTACTGCCAGAAAGCCCAGGAACGGTCGGAATAGGTCGCTGTCGGATGCTTGGCGACCGAGCGGACCCAGAAGTGATAGTCCTTGAAGTAACCCGCAAGATTCTCGCGATGGAAATCGACCGAAGTATAGATGATTGGGCGCTTGCCGTAATAGGCTTGTAGGCGATCCATGAAGCGTTTCATTTCCGACCGCACCGTTTCCGGATCCGGTCTGGTACGGCAGGTCGGAGAGCCGGGGTTCCATTCGACATCGACGACCGGCGGCAGCATCCTGGCATCCTTCGGCACATTGCGGATGAACCAGTCGGCTTGTTCGTCCGCAGTCGAGCAGAAATAATAGAAATGATAGGGCGCATGCGCGAGGCCGGCCGTGCTGGCTTCCTGCCAATATTCGCTGAAACGGGGGTCGATCCGGTCCTTGCCTTCGGTCGCCTTGATGAAGACGAAGGAAACGCCGGAGCCTTTGACTGTTTGCCAGTCGATATCGCCCTGCCATTTGGAGACGTCGATGCCATGGATGGGATGACGCTCAGGATGGTCGCGGCCGAAATCCTGGGGCTTGGTATCCTTGAAGCGAGCCTTCGGAATGGATGCGGTCTGCAGGACATCATAGCCCGTCGTGCAGCTGTTCAGAAAAAGGGCGAGCGGCAGTAAGCACAACAGAAGCCTGCGCATGGATATCCCGTTATGGCGCGAGTGATCTTGCTGCCCCAAGGCTTGGCTTCCGTAATGTCTGGTCCCCGAAAATCCAAAGAAGCGGCGGGCCAAGCTGCTTGCAGCCCGGCCTTACCACTTTATTCGCCATATCAACGTAAAAAATCCGTTATCTTCAAGTAAATTCTTATACTTGAAGTGCCAAGCGGGCGGATTTCGAGCCGAATTCGGGTCTTTGGCCTAAGCGGTCGGCTTGATGACGACGGCTCTCCAGGCATAACCCCGTCCGATCTCTTCGAAGATCAGCTTGGCGCCGCGGGCCTCAACCCGTTCCTCCAGCACCGTGCGCAGGTCGGCGCGCGGGGTGACGTGGAACTTCTTAAGCCAGCCCTTGAGCATCGTGCGGAACCAGCCGGGCAGACGCTCCTGCTGGCCGAAATCGACGATATGCAGCTCGCCGCCGGGGGAGACGGCATCGAGCGACGCATCGATCGCGCTCTTCCAGTCGGGGATCATCGACAGAGCGTAGGAGACCATGACGCGGTCGAAGCCATCGACACCGAAATCGGCGGGAGAGAAGGCGGTGGCGTCGGCGACGCGGAAGTCCGGTGCCTGCTTCAGGCCGCGAAAATTATTGCGGGCCGAGATCAGCATTTCCTGGGAGATGTCGAGGCCGTAGAGCTTGGCGGAGGGGAAGCGACGATGCGCCAGCAACATGTTGCGACCTGTGCCGCAGCCGACTTCGAGCAGCGAGCCGCCAAAAGGCACGTTGAGATGGGCGATCGTGCGGTCGCGGCCGAAGAGGTAATATTTGCGGGTCAGATCATAGATATGCCGCTGGTAGCGGTACATGCCGTCCATCAGTCCGGCATGGTTCTTCGAATTCGTCTCGAGATCTGCGTCCGCCTGGCTCACGCTTTTTTCCCATAGATGTGGAAGCCGCCGTAGATCGCCGAGCGGTCGCGTACGTTGAGCGCCTGCGAACGCTCTTCGTCATAGACCCATTGATCGCGGATTGCGGTCGATAGGCGGCCTTCGATGATGCTCTTTTCGGCGGCGGTGCGGAAAATGACACGGGCGCCTTCGCGGGCGGTGCGGGTGATTTCCGCCCAGAGTTCGTTGAGCTGTTCGTCGGTCATCCAATCCTGCGCGTCGAGCAGGATGTAGCGGTCGCGCGAAGCGGCGGGCTTGGAGGCGAGCAGCTCGGTGAAATTGGCATGATGCACGCTGACGCGGTCGGCGTTGGCGCGGATGGCGGCGTAGTGCTCGGGCTTCAGATAGGTCGGCAGCGGCCCCTGGTGCTGGGCGGCATAGCGGCGCGCGAAGGCCTGCCAGGCAAAATAATTGTCCTGCATCGGGAAATGGCACGCCAATTTTTCCAGACGATGCTTCAACACACCAGCGATGGAATCGTCGCCGGCAAGGCTTGCAAGCTCGTCATATTGCTGCGGCGGAATGCCAAGGCCGAAAAGGGAGCTTTTGCGGCCGAGCAGCCAGCGCACCATCGGTCTGTCGAAGATCGGTGCGATCTCGTTGTCGAAGAACTGCCGTTGCTCGCGCAATGTGCGTGCTTCAGTCAAGGGGGCGAGACGGACGCCGTGCAGGCGTGCCAGTACATGGGCGGTACCGATGAAGCGGCCGAGCAGGCCGGTCTTGTAGATGTTGCGGTTGAACACCGTAACGCGGCGGCGACCATACATGTCACGGCCATCCCAATAGGCGGCGGTTGCCGGATCGAGCCGTGGCGCGATGAATTCTTCGTAGGCCTGGCTGTTCGTATCGACGCCCGGCGTGGCGAAGAAACGCACCAGGTCGGCATGGCCGGGCAACAGCCGGAAGGCGGCGAGCTTGAGCTTGTTCAGCGCGATATGGTGCCGGTTGAGGTCGACCACGTCGATTGAGGCGGGGCTCTGCGAGAGATAGGCGAGCATGTTGCAGCCGCCGGAGCCGATGGTGACGATGCGATGATGCGGTTGAAGCTCCATCGCTTCCATGTCGATATCCGGATCTTCCCAGATCTGCGGATAGACAAGGCCGGAAAACAGCATGCCGAACAGACGTTCGGAAAAGCCGGCCTTGGACAGGGCCTTGTGTTGCAGCAGAGCGTCCTTGAGTTTCCGATTCTTGTGGAGACCGGCTTCCGGGGCGAATTCCGTCATCTGAGTCTTGTCACCAATTTGTCAGGTTCAGGGCGTGTAACCCGGCAATGCTACAGTCTGATGACGCGGCCTGTTGGTAGCTTCGGCCATGCGGCGGCCGCGCGGATATTTGCGGAACTGTGATGACGATAGGTCTTTCATATTGCGGCGTTTCCTGATTGTGTCCGCAGACCTTTGGAGGTGTATGGCATGCGCTTTATATCGAGAGCGATTACGGCTCTTGTTCTTTTATTGCTGATCGTTGTTGCCGGTAGCGTCGTCTGGCTTTCCGTTTCGCCGCCGGAATTGCTGAGGGTCGGCGACGGCTATGCCGCCAAGATCGTCTGCTCGAACACCTTTATCGCCAAGCGCGATCCCGAGCAGGTCTTGGCCGACGATGTGCAGGCGCCGGGCAATCCGGCGCTGAAGCTCGTCCGGGTTTCCGTCGATCGGGAGGAGGGGGTGGTGACTGCGCGCATCCTTGGCATGTTTGCGCCGAATTATGCGCTCTATCGTGGAGCGCTCGGCTGCGTGACGGTGCCGGATGGCGACTTGCAAGCGGCTCGCAGTGCCGTCTTCCTGAACAAGGTGAAAGCGCCGAAGCGCGATTCTGCCTGGCCGGATGGGGATAAGGCCGCAAGTAATCAGGATGAGACAGGCGCGGCGCTTTCGAAGCTCGTGACCGATCCGGATCTTGCAGGCCCGTCCATGCGCGCCGTCGTCGTGATCAAGGATGGCCGCATCGTCGCGGAATCCTATGGCGCAGGGTTCGGCAAGGGTACGCCGTTGATCGGCTGGTCCATGACGAAGACGGTCAATGCGGCGATCATCGGCCGGCTGATGCTTGCCGGTCGCATGTCCTTCGACGACCAGAACCTTTTGCCGCAGTGGAGCGGCGACGCCCGCAAGAACATCAAGCTCAGCGATCTCCTCGGTATGGAGAGCGGTCTCGCCTTCAACGAGAGCTATGGCGCGGTATCGGACGTGACGCGCATGCTCTATCTCGATCCGGACTCGACCGGGATCGCCGCAAACGCGCCGCAGCAAACTCCTGCCGGCGAGCGTTTCAGCTATTCGAGCGGCACTGCGACACTGCTTTCAAGAGTTTGGATGAACAAGCTCCCGAACGAAAGCACTGCGATCGCCTATCCGCGCGATTCATTGTTTGCGCCGCTCGGCATGTCGAGTGCCGTGCTGGAGGCCGACGAGCGAGGCACCTTTATCGGCAGTTCCTATCTCTACGCTACGGCTCGCGACTGGGCGCGCTTCGGGCAGTTCTTATTGCAGGACGGTGTCTGGAAAGGTCAGCGCCTGTTGCCGGAAGGATTCGTCGGCGCGATGCGTACGCCGACCAAGGCATCGGAAGGCGCCTATTCGCAGGTTCAGGCCTGGCTTGCCGGGCCGGGCGGTTCGGATGTGCAGTTCGGCCTGCCGGCGGATACGTTCTGGATGCTCGGACATGACGGCCAGAGTGTCGCCATCGTTCCTTCAGCCAATCTTGTGCTGGTGCGGATGGGGTTGACGCCGAGCTGGCTGGACTACAAGCCGCAGATCCTGCTGAAGAAGATCCTGGATGCGACAACGCCGGCCAAGACCTGAGGTCCTGACCGGCGTGTGTAAATCTAAAGCTCAGATCAGTAATTGCCGTTGGCGACGTCCGTCAGGCCTTTGCGCTTGGCGTCATAATAATAGCCACGCGCGTAGAGCTGAACGGCGCTGGCCTCTTTATTCGCAGCCTTGTTGTCGGCAACCATCCACGCGCCACGCAGATATTTCGCGGCATATTTGATGTTGGTCTCGGCATCGAGCAGACCCGACGCCGGGCCTTCATAGCCCATCGACTTGGCGGTGTTGTATTTGATTTGCATCAGGCCGAAATAGCCGGCCTTGTTATAGGCTTTCGGATCGTAACGGCTCTCGCGATGAACGACGCGATGAATCAGTGATTCAGGGATTTCGTAAAGCTTGGCGTATTTCTGGATGAGCTTGGTAACGTAGCTCTTTTCCGCCGGCGGCACGTTGGATTCGTAATTCGGAGTGGTCAATACGGCCGAAACGACGGTAGGGCCGCTGGTGTCGAAGTTGAAGTCGTAGTGCATGCGGTTGTCCGCATAACGCAAGGCGCCGATCTGCTGGGGTGCGGCATAAGCAACTTCGGCAGGCGCCATGACCGGCGCATCTTCGCCGGGGCGCGGTGTTGGAACGACTGACTGGATGGCCGCGATGTCTGAGGTCATCGGAATGGTTGATTGAGCGGCGGAGGCCGAACTCGAGACCGGAAGAAGGGCACTGTCGCCGGGACGTGCCGGGTTCGGCATCGGAATGGCGACGACGGAAGGGACCACCGGTTCGTCGGAGGCGGCATAGGCCGCCGCTGGCGACGTGTTTGCCGCCGGTGCGCCGGTCGCGGCAGCGATGGCAACCGTGCCCTGGTTGGCGGCGTTGGGGGCATTCGCAGCCGGAGCGCCCATGCGGTCCTGAGCTGCCTGGATCTCGCCCTGGCCAACCGAACCGGCTTGAACGCGGTCGGACTTCATCAGGACTGCCTGCTGCTGGGGTTGGCTTTGCGGGCTTATCACAGGAGCGGTGGACGCTACGGCAACGCCGCCAACGGGCGAGGCGACAGCGCCAGTGGTCGAGGCTGTATTCGGATGCGGCACGTTGGTTTGTGCCGACGGGAGTCCGGCCTGGGACGTCTGTTGCTGGGTGCTAGCGCACCCCGCTAAAGCGCCGCACATCATTGCCGAAAAGGCAACGCTGCGCTTCAGGCTGGGAAATCCAATCGCTACCATTCTGTCACTTTCGAAAAAACCACCCCAGTCCTGCGATACAAATCCGCCACAGGATCGATAAATTTATGAATTCCCATTAACCTATGAATAGTCCCATCGCAACCCTGGACGGCCTCAAGCGGCCATCCGACGGTATCCGGCGGTGACTGCGCCGGCCGCGATCAACAGGGTTCCGCCCGTCCGGTTGACGGCGCGTTGCACGCTTGCCTTGCGGATAAAGCCGCGCGCCATGTCAGCTACGAAGACGTAGGCCAACGAATTCAAAGCCGCCAAGGTCAGGAAAGTGGCCTCCAGAATAAGGGTTTGCTGGAGGAATGGCTTCGACATGTCGAGAAACTGCGGCACGAAGGCGATGAAGAAGACGATGCTCTTCGGGTTCAGGGCTGTTACAACATAGGCGTGCATCAGGATTTTCAGCGGCTTTTCCTCGGGAAGATTGTCGTTGTCCCCCATCGGACCTGTCACGATCGGCGCACGCCAGAGCTTGATTCCCAGGAACATAAGGTAGGCCGCGCCGACCAGTTTCAGGGCGGTAAACAGTGTCGCCGAGGTAGCGAGCAGCGCGCCAAGGCCGGCAAGCGAAGCCGTCATCGCGGTGAAGTCGCCGAGCGTCACGCCGGTAACGGTTGCGAGAGCCGTCTTGCGACCATGGCCCAGCGCATAAGAGATCACGAGGAGAATGGTTGGGCCGGGAATTGCCAACATGATGCAGGACGCGGCGGCGAAAGCGAGCCAGGTTTCAATCGTCATGGAATCCTCCTCTATTCCTTTTCGCCGCCAGCAAAGACATTGGATTTGCGATCCGTCAATTAGGATTGCGTGTATTTCTGCCCGATATGATCCATAACCCCAGCAAACCAGGGTAAGGACAGATCGAAGGGCTTGCCGCCCTTGATGCGCGGGAATTCGATGGTGCGCAGCTTGCCGCCCTGGCCTTCGTCATGGCCGGTGACGCCGGACACCTTGTTCAAGGCGCTTTCGACCGCGAGGTCGACCATGCCCTGGATCAGGCGCAGGTCTTCGCCGTTGGCCGGCGCGGAGCGAGCGAAATAACCCGACTTCTGCACCATGGAGCGTTCGGCACCGAGGAGGGAGGCGAATTGCTTCTGGAACCAGCTGCCGACATTGATGGTGTCGATCTTCACATGGCCGAAGGCATCGCGCTTGATGGTTTCACCGGCGGCCTCGCGTTCGGCGACGATGGCGTCGAGAGCGGCGCCTTCCGAGACGAACAGCGTCACATGTCCGGTCTTGTCCATCAGCGACTTGAGGCGGTCGGCCTCAGCCTCGATGTCGAAGGCCATCTCCGGCAGATAGAGGCCGTCGATGCTCTTCATCTCGGCATTGGTCATGAAGCCTTCGACATATTCATTGGCGCTGGTCTTCTGGATATAAGCACGGGCGGTCGCAGCCGTCAGCCAGCCGCAGCTGCGGCCCATGACTTCATGGATGACGAGGGTGCGCGGAGCGGCCGTCTGTTCGTTGCTGACATTGTCGAAGAAATGCGCGCCGACTTCGGCCGCCGTCCAGGCACCGAGAGACTGGCGGATCGGCACGACATCATTGTCGACCGTCTTCGGCAGGCCGACCACGGTGAGGTCGTAGCCATTGGCGCCGAGATAGGCGGCGAGATCGGCCGCCGTCGTGTTGGTGTCATCGCCACCGATCGTGTGCAGGATGGTAATGCCATCGGAGGCGAGACGTTCCGCGGCGACGCGCAGCGGATTTTCGCCTTCCTTGACCAGGCCGCGCTTGGCGCAGTCGGCGGCGTTGGTGAGCTTGACGCGGCTGTTGCCGATCGGCGAGCCGCCGTAGCGGTGCAGCAAGTACGCATCCTCGCGCATGCGGGGGGTGATCTCGATGCGGTCGCCCAGCAGAACGCCCTGATAACCGGAGCGATAGGCGATGAGATCAAGATCGGGCGCCACGTCGGTATAGCGCTGGATCAGGCCGCCGACAGCGGAAGAGAGACAGGGCGCCAATCCGCCTGCGGTGAGCATTGCGACTTTCTGTTTGGCCATGGGGATCCTCCTTGCAGCCGTACTGCATCATTTCGGTGAGTGCCATCGGAATGGATGCGACAGGCGGGCATGGCTGTAAAGTAAAGAATTTAAGAAAATCGCCCTTTGTCGGTTATCGCCACAGGGATTATTCCCAGTCGGATGAGTTTGAAAACGACAGTATCGAACACGGTATCATTACTGAATTGTGAAAAGTGTTTTCGGCCTTGCGACCAATGGACAGCTTGCAATCGCAACCATTATTTGATCAACGTGTTTCCTATCAGGAAGGATGATTAAGACCGTGATGTCGTTTTGGGAAAAGTTGCTGAATGCTGTTGGCAGCACCGCTGGCAATGCCCTGTCGGCTGTGGTCGAAGCTATCCGTACGCTGTTTGAAGGCGACCCCGAAACCCGCCGCAAGGTAGCCTTTTCCGTCGCCATCATTGCGCTCTCCGCCAAGATGGCGAAGGCCGATGGCGTTGTGACCGAAAACGAGGTCAATGCCTTCCGCGAGATCTTCGAATTTCCGGAGGATCAGGCGAAGAACGTTGCGCGCCTTTATAATCTGGCGCGTCAGGACGTCGCCGGTTACGAGGCCTATGCCGAGCGGCTGTCGTCGCTCTGCGTCACCTGCGCTGCCAATTGCCCGGTTCTGGAAGACGTGCTTGACGGCCTTTTCCATATCGCCAAGGCCGACGGACTGATTCACGAGAAGGAAATGGCTTTCCTTCAGCACGTCGCGCAGATCTTCCATATGAGCGAGCAACGCTTCGAGCAGATCATGGCGCGCCACGTCAGCGCCGACGGCCGCGATCCTTACAAGGTGTTGGGCGTTTCGCCCCAGGACGATTTCACGACCATTCGCCGACGCTATCATGGCCTGGTCTATGAGAACCATCCAGATCGTCTCGTTTCGCGGGGCGTTCCGGAGGAGTTCCACGTCATCGCCAATGAGCGCATGGCGGCTCTTAACGCTGCCTACGAGAAAATCGAGAGAGAACGCCGCGCCGCATGAGTTCCTTTCCGGCAGATTTTGCTGGCGCCAGCGTGCAGCCGTCGCCGAACCATGGCGAACGGGAAGGCGGGCGCAAGCCGGACATCATCCTTCTGCACTATACGGGCATGGGCACCGCCGAAGGTGCGCTTGACTGGCTCTGTCGCGCCGAAAGCCAGGTGTCGAGCCATTACTTCGTCTTCGAGGACGGGCGGGTGATCCAGCTCGTGCCGGAAGAGCGTCGCGCCTGGCATGCCGGCAAGAGCCTGTGGCGGGGCGAAGCCGACATCAATTCAGCATCGATCGGCATCGAAATCGCCAATGCCGGCCATCCCGGCGGGCTGCCGGATTTCCCTGACGCACAGGTCGAAGCGGTCATCGAACTATGTCGTGATTGCGGCCAACGCTGGGCAATCGCGCCCGAGCGGGTGCTCGGACACTCCGATGTCGCCCCTGTTCGCAAGGTCGATCCGGGCGAAAAATTCCCCTGGGCGCGGCTGGCTGCAGCGGGTGTCGGCCATTGGGTCGAGCCGGCGCCGATCACCGGCGGCCGATTCTTCCAGAAGGGCGATGTCGGCCAGCCGATCGAGGCATTGCAGTCCATGCTCTCACTCTATGGTTATGGAACTGAAATCACAGGTGAATTCTCCAGCAAGCTGGAAGGGGACGTTCAGGCCTTCCAGCGCCATTTCCGTCCGGAGCGGGTGGACGGGATCGCCGATTTTTCGACCATCGATACGCTGCATCGCCTGCTCTCCAGCCTGCCTCGTTTTTCCTGATTCAAGCAGTTCTTCGTTTGCTGTTGCAGTCCCGCTCGCGCGCTGAAAAAGCCTAAGATGCTGCGCTGCCACATGATTTCCCTATTATCTCCGCATTGCACTGGTCTAACGGCGCTTGCTGAACGGCGGCCGTGCAAGTTTAGTTTGTGTGTCGCGCGGCCGTAAACGAATAACGGGGACCGTGCCCTCCGGCGGCTCTTTTTGCCTCCAGCCGGACTGATGGACTTACGCCATCCGCGTTCCCACGCCTGGAGACAAAAGACTACATGAAAAATTTGATTGTTGCGGCGGCAGCGTGCGTGAGCGTGTTGCTGACAGGATACGATTCTGCTTTTGCCGGCCCGCGTGGCGAAAAAACCGAGACCGTTTCTCTGCGGATCACCAAGCGCACGGCCAACTATCCGATATCGGGCGTCCCTGCGGAATTGCGCGACGTGGAAAATTCCTTCACCGGACGAAAAGCCTATTCGGCGCTGATTAGCAAATATGCCAAGCAGAACGGCGTGCCGGTCGAACTGGCGACCGCGGTCGTTCAGATCGAAAGCAATTTCAATCCGAGAACGCGTGGCAGCGCCGGCGAGATCGGCCTGATGCAGATCAAGCCCGCGACGGCGCGGCTGATGGGTTATTCCGGTAGCACCAAGGGTCTTTACGATCCCGAGACGAACATCAAGTTCGGCATGAAATACCTTGCCATGGCACAGGATCTCGGTGGCGGCCCGACCTGCAACACCATCCTCAAGTACAATGCCGGCCACGGCGCAACCCGCATGAATCCGATCTCTAAGAGATATTGCGGCAAGGTGCTGGCTCTGCTCGATTAAACCGCTTTCCGGTAGGATTGCGAATAGAGCGGAATCGCTTTCCATGTTATCGAACGCGTGATCATTCGCGAGGGACGTAGTATGGCAGCGGATTTCAGGTTCATCGTGGTCGGGCGGGGAATGATGGGGGCGGCTGCCGCTCGCCATCTGGCCAGGCAAACGGACGGTATCGCTGTCATCGGTCCGGACGAACCGGAAGATCGCGCCAGCCATCAGGGCGTCTTCGGCAGCCACTATGACGAAGGCCGCATTACCCGCACTATCGATCCCGATGCCGACTGGGCGCGGCTCGCCAACCGCTCGATCGCCCGCTATGCTGAGCTCGAGCGTGAGAGCGGCATCCAATTCTATTCGCCGGTCGGCTGCCTTGTCGTCGGACCGAAACGGGGAGGCGCTGATGCCTATGTCGGCGACGTCATCGATGCGGCGTCTCGGCTGGGCGTACGGACGGAGCTTTTGGATGATGCCGGGCTGAAGGCGAAATTTCCCTTTTTCTCCTTCGCGGCGGAAAGCGAAGGCATCTACGAGCCGCAGGGTGCCGGCCATATCAGTCCCAGGCGGCTGGTGAAGGCGCAGTCGCGGCTGGCGGAAAAGGCGGGGGCGAAGGTCATCAAGCAGACCGCCGTCTCGATCCGCGACGAGGGCGGTCTGGCGGTCATCACCACGGCGGAGGGCGAGACGTTCCGTGCAGAGAAGGTCCTGCTTGCCGCTGGCGGTTTCTCCATTGCCGAGAATCTGTTGCCGCGACCAGTTGAGATGAAGGTTTATGGCCGTACGGTGACTTTCTTCGAGGTTAGCAACGACGAAGCCGAAGCGATGTCGGCGATGCCGTCGCTGATCTCCAAGACGCTCGACGATGCCGATAGCATCTATATGCTGCCGCCGATCCGCTATCCCGATGGCAAATATTACATGAAGATCGGCGGCGATCCGGACGATCTTCAGTTCGATAGCGAGCCGGAGTTACGCGCATGGTTCCGTACAGCCGGTCGCGACAAGGCGCGCGATCACCTGGCACGGATTTTCCACGAACTGGTTCCCGGTGTAACGCGGCCGTCCTCGCTTACCAGTTCCTGCGCCGTTTCCTATTCACCGACCGGCTACCCGATGATCGGCTACACCTCTTCGCCGCGCGTGGCGGTTCTGACCGGTGGCTGCGGCACGGCGGCCAAGAGTTCGGACGAGATCGGCAGGCTCGGCGCCGAGCTGCTGCTCGAAGGTCGAATCAAGGACGACAGCTACCGCACGGATTTCTCAGCACATTTCCGCGCCTAGGGTGAGGCTGGAATAAAGCCGCATATTTCGGTGGTAATTGCCGGCGGTCTCGGTTAATGAGCCTCTGCCAGTTGGCCGGGCAGCCGCGCTTTACCAATGCCGAAAGGCGGTAGGGGGAGGAAAGTCCGGGCTCCACGGAAACACGGTGCCGGATAACGTCCGGCGAGGGCGACCTCAGGGAAAGTGCCACAGAAAGCAAACCGCCCGATCCTCGGATCGGGTAAGGGTGAAAGGGTGGGGTAAGAGCCCACCGCGTCTCTGGCGACAGCGACGGCACGGTAAACCCCACCGGGAGCAAAACCGAATAGGGATGACGCGGAGTGCGAAAGCGCTCCAGCCCGTTTCCGGGCCGGTCATCCGGGTGGGTTGCATGAGGCGGCGCGCAAGCGTCGTCCCAGATGAATGGCTGCCACGTTCCGGCCTCGGTCGGAGCCATACAGAACCCGGCTTACAGGCCAACTGGCAAATCATCCTTCGCGGCGCCGATGCCTCGTCATCCGGGCTTGTGAAACATTTTTCAGGCGATCGAAAGCCTTGGTTTTCAGCCGCTCCGCTGTGGCCGGGGGAGGCGTTTTCACCTGTGAAAACAAACCGTTTTGGAGCATCTGTTCAGGGCGATCATAACCATTCGTTAAACTTAACGGCTTATGAATATTTAGGCTGTGGCCACGTCTGTGTGGCTTCATCCCATTGACGCCCATATGGTCCCATGGTATCCCAAAAGTACATTGCACAAGGGCAAATCAGTGCCCATTCATCGCAAAGCCATGATCCCTCCCTTCAAGGAGGCGTCGGAAGAGTGTTCGTTCTTTCGGCTTGCGAAGCTGTGTCCGATTTTGGCTGTGTCTGTGGGCGAGTAGTTGCCCGCAGGTCATGGGGAACGGGTGTTTCGCGTCATGAACCGCTTCCTGTCGAATGCGACAAACAGGATCGATGCCAAGGGCCGGGTCTCCGTGCCGGCGGCGTTTCGGTCCGTGCTGGCGGAGCGCAATATCCAGGAGCTGTACTGTTTCCAGGATTTTGTGTTTCCGGCGATCAGCGTCGGTGGTCTCGATCTGCTCGATCGGTTCGAGCGGCAGATCGCGGCGGACGATCCGTTTTCGCCGGCGGCGAACCAGATGTCGCTCCTCATTCACGGGGGCGGGGTCTTTATGAAGCTCGATGCGGAAGGGCGGTTGATGGTCACGGATTTTATTCGCGGCTTCACCGGTATCGCCAACGAGGTGACTTTTGTTGGTCGGGCGGATCATTTTCAACTGTGGCAGCCGGAGGCTTTTCAGGCCTTGCAGGCGCAGGCACGAGAGGAGCGCAAGCTGGCGGGGCGGCGCTCGGAATAGAACGGGGAAACGGAATGGTGGCGAATTCAGGCGGAGGTTTGACTGATGCCGATGGCGGACCGGTTCGCCACATTCCGGTTCTCCTCAAGGAGGTGCTTGAGGCGCTGGCGCCTGCTCCCGGCAAGCTCATTCTGGACGGCACGTTCGGTGCTGGTGGTTATACGTCAGCCATCCTGGCGGCCGGTGCCGACGTGATCGCGCTCGATCGCGATCCCACGGCGATTGCGGCGGGGCAGGCGATGGTTGCGGCCCATGCGGGCCATCTCACGCTTATTCAATCGCAGTTTTCGCAGCTTGCCGATCATGCGCCGCAGGACGGGCTTGATGGTGTCGTGCTCGATATCGGTGTCTCCTCCATGCAGCTCGACGAGGCCGAGCGTGGTTTCTCGTTCAGCAAGAACGGGCCGCTCGACATGCGTATGTCGGCAAGCGGCGTGTCGGCGGCCGATGTCGTCAATCACGCCAAGCTTGCCGATCTCATCCGCATCTTCGTCTTTCTCGGCGAGGAGAAGCAGGCTCCGCGGATCGCTCATGCGATCGAAAAGCGCCGGGCCGAAGCGCCTTTCGTCACGACCCGAGATCTTGCTGGCTTGATCGAAGTCGTCACGCCGCGAAAAGCCAAGGACAAGATCCATCCGGCCACTCGCGTCTTCCAGGCACTGCGCATCTTCGTCAATGACGAGCTTGGCGAACTCGCGCAGGCGCTGTTTGCCGCCGAGCGGGCGCTGAAGCCGGGCGGGCGTCTGGTGGTGGTCACATTCCATTCGCTGGAAGATCGCATCGTCAAGAAGTTCTTCACCGATCGCTCTGGCCGGGCCGGCGGTTCGCGCCATATGCCCGTGGTGCATGAGCGGCTGGCGACGTTCGACCCGATCGGCAAGTCGATGATTTCGGCTGGTGATGCGGAAGCGGAGATCAATCCGCGGGCGCGCTCGGCCAAGCTGCGCGCTGGCCTTCGCACCGGTGTTCAGGCCGAGGCCGTTGATCTTTCCATCTTCGATCTGCCCAATCTCGCCAGTCTCGGAAAGCTCGGAGGTTGATATGCTGAGAACTTTTGACATCGTTCTGATTGGCGTCATGACGGCGATGGCCAGCGTTACCTACACGATCAAGCATCGTGCAGAGCTGAAGCTCGAGGAGGTTCATCGCCTTGAATCCGAGATCAAGCTGGAGAAGGACACCATCGAGCTTCTGAAGGCGGACTGGGCGCTGGTCGTTCAGCCGAACCGTCTCGAGCGACTGGTCAATACCTACAGTAGCGAACTCAAGCTGCAGCCGACGCTCTCGACGGCGATCGTGCAGCCGAGCGAATTGCCGATGTTACGCAGCCAGCTTCCCCCGGAAGTTGTCGCCGATGCCAAGGATGACACGAAGGCAGGGAATGCCAAGGTCGGCGGCACTAAGACGAGCGGCAGCAAAGTTGCTGCTGCTGCTGCGGCAAAGAGCGGCGATAGCACGGATGCGGAGATCAGGAAGGCGATCGCCGATGTCGCTTCGGCTCCCGCGCCGCACCCAGCTGCAAAGCAGCCGTCGCTGGCGAAGCGCAAGAAGCAGGATGTCGACAATATCGCAACGGGATCGGTGAACGAGTGATGTCTTTTCTTTCGCGCATCATGGTCTTGAAAAGCAAGGCGCATTTCTCCACCGACGGCAACAACCGTCCGAGCGGTGGCTTCGGAAATTCGACCTTCGAAGGCGTCCGCAAGCGCAAGTCCAATCAGGCCAAGAGCCGTGTCGTTCTACTGGTTGCAAGCTTTACCGTTGTTTACTGCATCATCGGCGGGCGTCTTGCTCAGTTTGCCATGACCGCGCCGGATATGACGTCGAGCATCCTGCCGCCAGACCGGCTGATGGCGTCGCGGCCCGATATCGTCGACCGCAACGGCGCGCTGCTTGCGACCGATATCCGCACCGTGTCGCTGTTTGCCGAGCCGAACAAGATCATCGATCCCGACGAGGCGGTCGAAGAATTGCGCACAGTCTTGCCGGATCTCGATACCAAGGGCACCTACAAGAAGCTTGCGGTCAAGACCTCGCACTTTGCCTGGCTTCGCCGTCAGTTGACGCCGAAGCAGCAGAGCCAGATCCTGGCGCTCGGCATTCCCGGCATTGGGTTTCGTCCGGAGAAGCGCCGCTTCTACCCGGGCGGATCCACGGCCTCCCACATTCTCGGTTACGTCAACATCGACAACCGCGGCGTCGCCGGGATGGAGAAATACATCGACGACCAGGGGCTCGCCGATCTCGCCGCTGCCGGCATGACCAACAGTCAACCGCTGCAGCCGGTCAAGCTTTCGATCGATCTGCGCGTGCAGGACATCGTCCATGACGCTGTCGTCAATGCCGTCAACAACTTCCAGGCGAAGGGCGCCGGGGCGGTGGTGCTCGACGTTCACACCGGCGAAGTGATCGCGATGGCGTCGGCTCCTGATTTCGACCCCAACTATCCGAACGAGAGCGCCTCGGAAGGTTGGCTCAACCGCATGACGAACGGCACGTTCGAAATGGGATCGACCTTCAAGACCTTCACCATGGCGATGGCGTTCGATTCCGGCAAGGTCACGCTGCGCGATGCCTTCGATGCCACCAATCCGATCCGCATCGGTGGTTTCACCATCAAGGACTTTCACGGCCAGCGTCGCGTGCTGACCGTCCCGGAAATTTTCCAGTACTCATCGAACATCGGCACGGCAAAGATCGCCGATCTCGTCGGCATCGACGGTCACAAGGAGTTTCTGACGCGCATAGGGCTGCTCACCAAGCTGCATACCGAGCTGCCGGAAGTGAAGATGCCGAGCCAGCCGCGCGTGTGGAAGAAGATCAACTCGATCACCATTTCCTTCGGGCATGGCGTTTCCACGACCCCGCTGCAGACGGCTGTTGCCGGTGCCGCCCTTGTCAATGGCGGCAAGCTGATCGACCCGACCTTCCTGCCGCGCAACCGCTCCGAGGCCGATGAGGTCGCGAAGACCGTTATCAAGAAGAGCACTAGTGACAACGTCCGCTTTCTGCTCGACTTCAATGGCTCCAAGGGATCCGGTCGCGCTGCCCGTGTTCCGGGTTACGATGTCGGCAGTAAGACCGGCACGGCCGACAAGGTCGTTCACGGCCGTTATTCGAACACGCTGAACTTCAATACCTTCCTGGCCGCGTTCCCGATCGATAATCCGCAATACATCATTATGACCTTCTGCGATGAGCCGAAAACCGGCGAGCATGGCGGCACGATCTCAGCCTTCACGGCGGCGCCGATCGCCCGCGATATCATTGCGCGGGCCGCGCCGATCCTCGGAATCCAGCCCAGCTTTGGAAAAGATAACTCGGCCTTGCTGGTGTCTTATTAAGCGTGAAAGAATACACGGGTCGATTCGCGAGAGGGCGGACTGATCAAAAACGAAAAGTATATTCGATGAACTTGCGGGACATTGCTGGAAATACGTTTCCGGAACTCAACGGACAGGTCGGCGGGGCACTTGGCGATCTCGAGATAACTGGCCTTTCCGCCGATAGTCGCAAGGTTGCACCGGGCATGGCGTTTGTCGCTGTTGCCGGCACGAAGGCTGACGGCGCAAGTTTCATCGCCGACGCGGTTTCCCGTGGTGCATCCGTCGTTATCGCCGGCCATGGTGCCGCCGTGACCGGAGCGCCGCTTCTGACCGTTGCCGAGCCACGCCGTTTTCTCGCCGTTGCTGCCTCCCGCTTTTATGGCAAGCAGCCTGAAACGATGGTTGCCGTGACTGGCACCGCGGGCAAGACCTCGGTTGCTTCCTTCACGCGTCAGATCTGGGCATATGCCGGTCATCCGGCTGCGATGATCGGCACGACCGGCGTCGTATCGCCAACGCGCAACGATTACGGCTCGCTGACGACGCCTGATCCGGTATCGCTGCACCAGTTGCTGGCAGCGCTTGCCGACGAAGGCGTCACTCATGCGGCGATGGAAGCCTCAAGCCATGGCCTCGACCAATTCCGCCTCGATGGTGTCAGGCTGGCGGCTGCCGCCTTCACCAATCTTGGCCGCGACCACATGGATTACCATCCGACGGTCGAGGATTACATGGCCGCCAAGATGCGGCTGTTCCGGGATCTGTTGCCGAAGGGTTCGCCGGCGGTCATCTTTGCCGATGATCCATGGTCGGAACAGGCGATCGTCGCCGCTCGCGATACCGGGCAGGACATACGCACCGTCGGCCGCAAGGGCGACTTCCTGGCGTTGAAGCGCGTCGAGCATTTCCGTCACAAGCAGATTGCCGAAGTGCATGTCGGCGATGATATTTTCGAGATTCATATTCCACTGGCCGGCGATTTCCAGGTCGCCAACGCGCTTGTTGCGGCGGGCCTTGCCATATCCACCGGTGTTACCGCGCCGGTCGCGATGGCGGCGCTCGAGAAGCTTGTGGGCGCGGCCGGCCGGTTGGAGCTTGTCGGTCATACCCATGATGGCGCGCTTGCCTATGTCGACTATGCCCATAAGCCGGATGCGCTCGAAAATGTGCTGACTTCTGTGCGGCCGTTCACCACTGGCCGCGTCATCGTCGTTTTCGGTTGCGGCGGTGATCGTGACCGCGGCAAGCGGCCGATCATGGGGGAAATTGCCTGCCGTCTGGCCGACGTAGTCATCGTCACTGACGACAATCCGCGCTCGGAAGAGCCGGCGGCGATCCGCGCCGAGATCATGGCCGCGGCATCCTGCGCCACCGAGATTGCCGATCGCGCTGAAGCGATCCGTGCGGCGGTTGGCATGTTGACATCAGGCGACACGTTGATTGTCGCGGGCAAGGGGCACGAGGAAGGCCAGACGATCGGCAGCGTTACGCTGCCCTTCTCCGACCATGCCGAACTGCGCAAAGCATTGGAGGAGGTAAAGTCTTGAGCTGGCTATGGACAACTGAAGACATGATCGCCGCCATTGTGGGCCGCTCCTTCGGGGCGATGCCTGAAGGCATTACGGGGATTTCCATCGACAGCCGCTCGATCAAGCCCGGCGAAGCTTTCTTCGCCATCAAGGGCGATCGGGTCGATGGCCATGACTATGCGAACCTGGCGATGGCCAATGGCGCAGCAATGATCGTCATCAGCGAGGCACGGCTGCCGGCCATGGGTCGGCTGACCGTGCCGAAGATCGTTGTCGACGACGTCCTGGCGGCGCTCGGAAGATTGGGTGTTGCCGCCCGCCAGCGCACGCAGGCGAAAATCATCGCCGTCACCGGATCGGTCGGCAAGACGACCACGAAGGAGATGTTGCGCCGGACGCTCTCGCCATCCGGCAAGGTGCATGCCTCCGTCGCCTCCTTCAACAATCACTGGGGCGTGCCGCTCACTTTGGCGCGCATGCCTGAGGATGTGGATTTCGGCGTCTTCGAGATCGGTATGAATCATCCGGAGGAGATCCGGCCGCTTGCCAAGATGGTGCAGCCGCATGTGGCGATCATCACTACGATCGCGCCGGCTCATCTCGGCAATTTCAAGAGCATCACGGAAATAGCCGCCGCCAAGGCGGAGATTTTTGACGGCGTCGCGCCGGGCGGTCATGTCATTCTCAACCGCGACAACGACCAGTTCGAATTCCTGGAGCGCGCCGCGCTGGCTGCCGGTGTCGAGCATGTGCATAGCTTCGGCCAGCACGCCAAGGCGGATGTTCGGCTGGCGGAATTCAACGCTTCGGAAGAAAATTCGGCTCTCTGGCTGACGATTGGCGGCGAGACGATGGAAGTGGCTATCGGCGCACCAGGACGGCATATCGCGGAAAATGCGCTCGCCGTTCTTGGCGCGGTGATGCTGGTCGATGCCGATCTCGACAAGGCGATCGACGCGCTGGCGACCCTGCAGGCCGAAAAGGGCAGGGGGCAGCGCCATAAGCGGATCGTCGGCAATGGCTATTTCACGCTGATCGATGAAAGTTACAACGCCAATCCCGCATCCATGCGCGCGGCTATCGCGCTGCTGGCGACGTCTTCGCCGGATGCGAATGTCGGGAGCAGGGCGGGCAGGCGGATCGCCGTCCTCGGCGACATGCTGGAAATGGGGGATTATGCCCAGAGAGTGCATGCCAACCTTGCCGGGCCGCTGCTTGCGGCCGGTATCGAGTATGTCTGGCTGGCGGGTCCGGAAATGGCGGCGCTCAGGGATGCGCTTCCGGACAGTGTTTATGTCGAATACCGCGAGAGCACGGAAGAACTCTCGGAATTCGTACTCAATTCCGTCGCCCCAGGCGACGTCTTGATGGTGAAATCGTCGCTGGGGACAGGTTTCGGGAAGATCGTGACGGCTTTGCTTGACAAGTTTCCAGCATTCTCCGACACGGAGCCCCACTCCCATCAGGGGCTTTAGAAAGGGCTCTTATGCTAATCTGGCTTGCCGAACTGTCGGACCACATTCATTTTTTCAGTACCCACTTCAGATTTCTCAATCTGTTCAGATACATCACGTTCCGCACAGGCGGCGCCTTGTTCACCTCGGCGTTCATCGTATTCCTCTTCGGGCCACGAATCATTTCTTCTCTGCGTGTGCGTCAGGGCAGGGGGCAGCCGATTCGCGCCGATGGACCACAGACCCACTTCAAGAAGGCGGGTACGCCGACCATGGGCGGGCTGATGATCCTCGCCGGCATCGTGGTGTCGTCGTTGTTGTGGGCGGATCTTGCCAATATCTATGTGGTTGCGACCTTGCTGGTCACCCTGGGCTTTGGTGCCATCGGGTTCTATGACGACTATCTCAAGGTCACGAAGCAGAGCGACAAGGGTTTTTCCGGTCGCGCCCGCCTCGGCATTGAATTCGTCATCGCCGCCATCGCCGTCTACTTCATGATGAACACGGCGCTGTCTTCCGGTCCCGCCGGCTCGACCTTCGGTTCGTCTGTCGCTTTTCCGTTCTTCAAGAGTTTCATGCTCAATCTCGGCATGTTCTTCGTGCTGTTCGGCGCCTTCGTCATCGTTTCCGCCGGCAATGCCGTGAACCTGACCGACGGCCTCGATGGGCTTGCCATCGTGCCGGTCATGATCGCGGCGGCATCCTTCGGCGTCATTGCCTATCTCGCCGGAAACTTCGTCTTTGCCGACTATCTGGCGATCAACTTCGTGCCCGGCACAGGCGAGTTGGCCGTGGTGCTCGGCGCTGTTATAGGCGCCGGCCTGGGCTTCCTCTGGTTCAACGCGCCGCCGGCCGCCATTTTCATGGGCGATACCGGATCGCTGGCGCTCGGTGGCCTGATCGGCTCGGTGGCTGTCGCCACCAAGCATGAAATCGTTATGGCGATCATCGGTGGTCTCTTCGTGCTGGAGGCACTTTCGGTCATCATTCAGGTCGGATTCTTCAAGCTGACTCGGCGTCGCGTCTTCCTCATGGCGCCGATCCATCATCATTTCGAAAAGAAGGGATGGACGGAAAGCCAGGTGGTCGTGCGTTTCTGGATCGTCGCGGTCATCCTGGCGATGATTGGTCTCTCCACCCTGAAGCTGCGGTGAGGCGACGATGATCCCGGTCACCACGCTCAAGGGAAAAAAGGTCGCTCTGTTCGGCCTCGGCGGCTCGGGCTTTGCCACCGCGCGGGCGCTTGTCGCCGGCGGCGCGGAGGTGACGGCCTGGGACGACAACCCCGACAGCGTGGCGAAGGCTTCGGCCGAGGGGATCCCGGTCGCCGATCTTAGAACCATCGACTGGAACGGGCTGTCGGTCTTCGTGCTGTCGCCGGGCGTGCCGCTGACGCATCCGAAGCCGCATTGGACGGTCGATCTTGCCCGCGCGGCTGGCGTCGAGGTCATTGGTGATGTCGAACTGTTCGTCCGCGAGCGGCGCGAGCATGCGCCGGATTGCCCTTTCATCGCCATTACCGGCACAAACGGCAAATCCACGACGACGGCCTTGATCGCCCATATCCTGCAATCGAGCGGCCGCGATACGCAGCTCGGCGGCAATATCGGCACGGCCATTCTGACGTTGGATCCGCCGAAGGCGGAGCGCTATTATGTTGTCGAATGCTCCTCCTACCAGATCGACCTTGCCCCGACACTCGACCCTTCCGCCGGTATCCTGCTCAATCTGACCCCCGATCATCTCGATCGGCACGGCACGATGCAGCATTATGCCGATATCAAGGAGCGCCTCGTCGCCGGCAGCGGCGTGGCCATCGTCGGCGTTGACGACAGCTATTCCTCGCTGATCGCCGACCGCATCGAGCGGGCGGACGCCAGGGTTATTCGCATTTCGCGCCGGCATGCGCTGGCGGGCGGGCTCTATGCGGAAGGCAGCCGCATCATCGAGGCGTCGACCTGTGCGATCGAGGAGATCGCCGATCTCGATGGCATCCAGACATTGCGCGGCAGCCACAATGCCCAGAACGCGGCCGCCGCCATCGCCGCCTGCCTGGCGGTCGGCGTTTCCAGCGACGATATCCGCGCCGGGCTGAAATCCTTTCCCGGCCTCAAGCATCGCATGCAGCCGGTCGGCCGGCGTGGTCGCGTTGTCTTCGTCAATGATTCCAAGGCGACCAATGCGGAAGCGGCGGCACCTGCGCTCTCCAGTTACGATCGCATCTACTGGATCGCCGGCGGCTTGCCGAAAGAGGGCGGCATCACGACGCTGGCTCCGCTGTTTCCGCGCATCGCCAAGGCTTATCTGATCGGTGAAGCCGCGCCAGCTTTTGCGGCGACGCTCGGCGAACAGGTGCCCTATGAAATCTCTGGCACGCTGGAGCGCGCGGTCGCCCATGCGGCTGATGACGCGGACAAGGACGAGCATGACGCGGCGGCAGTGATGTTGTCACCGGCCTGCGCAAGCTTCGACCAGTACAAGAATTTCGAAGTCAGGGGTGACGCCTTCGTCAGCCATGTGGCTGCGATTGAGGGTGTCACCATGCTGATTGGTTCAGCAACAGGAGGCAAATGATATGGTAAGCCGCGTTGAGCGTGGGGCCTTGGCCGAATGGTTCTGGACCATCGACCGTGTGTTCTTAGCATTATTCGTCCTGCTGATCGGTATCGGCTTCATGCTTTCCTTCGCGGCGTCGCCCGCGGTTGCCGAGCGCATCGGGCTTGAACCCTTCCATTTCGTCAAGCGCCATGCCCTGTTCCTGGTTCCGGCAATTGCGGCGATGATCGGCATCTCCTTCATGACGCCGCGGCAAGTGCGGCGAACGGCGGTCATTCTGCTGATCGTCTCGTTGGCGATGATGCTGTTCGCCCTGTTCTTCGGCATCGAGGTCAAGGGATCGCGGCGCTGGGTCAATATCGCCTCGCTCTCCGTCCAGCCGTCGGAATTCATGAAGCCGGCCTTTGTCGTCGTCTGTGCCTGGCTGTTTGCCGAGCATGCGCGCCAGCCGGAGATTCCGGGCAATCTCTTCGCCATCATCCTTTTCGGTATCGTCGCAGCCCTTCTCGTCGCCCAGCCGGATCTTGGTCAGACGATCCTCACCTCCGCCGTTTGGGGCGGTATGTTTTTCATGGCCGGCATGCCCTGGCTGTGGATCACGGTGCTGGGTGGCCTGGGTGCCGGCGGTTTCGTGACGGCTTACTATGTCTTTCCGCATGTGGCGCTTCGCGTCGACAAGTTTCTGACTGGCGAGGGCGATACGTTCCAGGTCGATACCGCCAAGGAAGCCATCATTCATGGCAATTGGTTCGGGGTTGGTCCGGGCGAAGGTATCGTCAAGCGCATCATTCCGGACGCGCATACCGACTTCATCTTCTCCGTGGCGGCCGAAGAATTCGGCGCCGTCTTCTGCATGGTTCTGGTCTGTATCTTCGCCTTCCTGGTGCTGCGCGGTCTGTCGCATGCCTATAAGGAAAAGAACGACTTCAACCGCTTTGCCGTCGCCGGCTTGGTGCTGCAGATCGGTATCCAGTCGATCATCAATGTCGGCGTGAATCTGCAGCTGCTCCCCGCCAAGGGCATGACCCTGCCGCTCATCTCCTATGGCGGTTCGTCGATGACGGCCATCTGCGTGACGGCGGGCTTTATTCTGGCCCTGACGCGCCACCGGCCGGAAAAGCGGGCGCAGGACCGCAGCCAATTCCGGGTGACGCATGGATTGCCGGCGGAGTGATCGTGTTGGATCTGTTTATTCCTCGCTCCCATCCCCTGGTTTTCGGCCATTCTCTGTTCGCTTTCGCGCAGATGGCGGTCTATGAAGGAAGCATGACGCGCTTCGATGACGCGGCCGCGGCGGCTTCCTATATTAGGGAGATGCCCCGCGTAGAGGGGTATTCGCGGGAGCGAAGATTATGAGTAAAGGCATTATCCTGCTTGCCGCCGGTGGAACCGGCGGCCATGTGTTTCCGGCCGAAGCGCTGGCTTACAAGCTGAAGGAGCGCGGTTATTCCGTGCACCTCGTCACCGATAGCCGCGCCGAGCGTTATGCCGGCAAGTTTCCGGCCGACGAGATTCATGTCGTGCCATCGGCGACGATCGGCTCGAAGAACCCTATCAAGGTCGCAAAGTCGCTTTGGACGCTCTGGACGGGCATGCGTGCGGCGCGCAAGCTGATCCGCACTATCAAGCCGCTGTGCGTCGTTGGCTTCGGCGGCTATCCGACCGTGCCGCCGCTGCTGGCCGCCACCCGCATGGGCGTGCCGGCAATGATCCACGAACAGAATGCCGTGATGGGTCGTGCCAACAAGGCGCTTGCCGGGCGCGTGCAGGCGATCGCCGGCGGTTTCTTGCCGGAGAACGGCGGCGCTTTTCCGGATAAGACGGTGACGACGGGCAATCCCGTGCGTCCGGCTGTCATCGATGCCGCCAAACAGCCCTATGTGCCGTCCGTCCCGGATGATCCTTTCAATCTGGTCGTTTTCGGCGGCAGCCAGGGCGCACAGTATTTTTCCAAGGCGGTGCCGACGGCGATCAGCCTGCTCGAGGAGCCGCTGCGCAAGCGCCTGCGCATCACGCAGCAGGTGCGCCCTGAGGATATGGAAACCGTCAATAGCTGCACCAGGAAGCTGGAGATGGGCGCCGATATCGCGCCGTTCTTCAGCGATATGGCCGAGCGCATCGGTGCAGCGCACCTGGTTCTCTGCCGCTCCGGCGCTTCGACGGTGTCGGAACTGGCCGTCATCGGCCGTCCGGCGATCCTCGTGCCCTATCCCTATGCTCTGGATCACGACCAGGCAGCCAATGCGGCGGCCCTTGCGGCGACCGGTGGCGTCAAGGTTATTCCGCAATCCGAGCTTACGCCGGAGAAGCTTTCGACCATCCTTCGCGGTGCGATGACGATGCCGGAAAAGCTTGCAAAGATGGCGGCCGCGGCCAAGCAGGCTGGCAAGCCGGATGCGGCAAGCTTGCTTGCCGATATGGTTGAGGCTATTGCCGCAAAACGTTCAATTCAAGACTTCAAGGGGGCAGGCGTATGAAGCTGCCGAAGGCCATCGGCCTTGTGCATTTTATCGGTATCGGCGGGATCGGCATGAGCGGTATCGCCGAGGTGCTGCATAATCTCGGTCATCGCGTCCAGGGGTCGGACCAGTCGGAGAGCGCCAACGTCCAGCGGCTGCGCGACAAGGGTATCCCGGTCCATATCGGCCACAAGGCCGAAAACCTTGGCGACGCCGAGGTGGTGGTCGTTTCCACCGCCATCAAGAAGAGCAATCCGGAACTCGCCGCTGCGCGCGAAAAGCTGCTGCCGGTGGTGCGCCGCGCCGAGATGCTGGCCGAGCTGATGCGCTTCCGCAATGCTATCGCCATCGGTGGCACGCATGGCAAGACGACGACGACGTCGCTGGTGGCGACGCTGCTCGAAGCCGGCGGGCTTGACCCGACCGTCATCAACGGCGGCATTATCAACGCCTATGGCACCAATGCCCGCATAGGCGAGGGCGAGTGGATGGTGGTTGAAGCCGACGAGTCGGACGGCACCTTCCTGAAGCTGCCCGCTGACGTCGCCGTCGTCACCAATATCGACCCGGAGCATCTCGACCACTACGGCAATTTTGATGCCGTGCGCGCCGCCTTCCGGCAATTCGTCGAGAATGTGCCGTTCTATGGCTTCGGCGTCATGTGCATCGACCATCCGGAAGTACAGTCTCTGGTCGGCCGCATCGAGGATCGCAAGATCGTTACCTATGGTGAGAACCCGCAGGCCGACGTGCGCTTCTCGAATGTGCGTATCGACGGCACGCGCTCGTTGTTCGATATCGAAATCCGCAGGCGCCGTACCGGCAAGGTGATCCACATCAAGGATCTCGTCATGCCGATGCCCGGTCGCCACAATATTTCCAACGCCACGGCGGCGGTCGCCGTTGCCAATCGGCTTGGCATCTCCGACGAGGCAATCGCCAAGGGGCTTGCCTCCTTCGGCGGCGTCAAGCGCCGTTTCACGCTGACCGGCGAATGGAACGGGGTCAAGGTCTTCGACGATTACGGCCATCATCCGGTTGAGATCAAGGCGGTGCTGAAGGCGGCGCGCGAGGCGTGCAAGGGCCGTGTCATCGCCGTTCATCAGCCGCATCGCTATACGCGCCTGTCGAGCCTGTTCGAAGAGTTTGCCGCCTGCTTCAACGATGCAGACAGCATTTTCCTCGCACCGGTCTACGCCGCCGGCGAAGACCCGATCGAAGGTGTGGATTCGCAGGAGTTGGTATCGCGCATCAAGGCTGGCGCTCATCGCGATGCGCGCTATCTACCGTCTCAAGAGGATCTAGCCCCTCTGATTGCAGAGATTGCGCAACCGGGTGATTTTGTGGTTCTCTTGGGGGCTGGTAGCATCACATATTGGGCAGCGTCATTGCCAAAGGAATTGGAAGGCCTCTCGGGTAAGTCCGCATGAAACAGGTAAATGGGGAAAAGCTTCTGGCGTCGCTTGGCGACAGTGTAAAGGATATCAGGGGTCGGCTGACGCCGGATGCGCCGATGGATCGCGTCACATGGTTTCGCGCCGGCGGGTTGGCGGAGCTGATGTTCCAGCCGCATGATACGGATGATCTGATTGATTTTCTGAAGATCCTGCCGGATGAGGTGCCGCTGACGGTGGTCGGCGTGGGGTCGAACATCCTGGTGCGTGATGGCGGCATTCCCGGCGTCGTGCTGCGGCTTTCGGCCAAGGGCTTCGGTTCGGTGGAGCTTGCCGGCGAGAACCGCATTCTGGCCGGCGCCATCTGCCCGGACAAGCATGTGGCCGCCATGGCCATGGATAACGGCATTGGCGGTTTCCACTTCTACTACGGCATCCCCGGCGGCATTGGGGGCGCTGCGCGCATGAATGCCGGCGCCAATGGTGCCGAGACGTGCGAACGGGTCATCGAGGTGCATGCGGTCGACCGCAAGGGCGTGAAGCATGTGCTGACTAATGAGGAGATGGGCTATACCTATCGTCATTCGGCGGCGGCGGACGATCTGATCTTCACGCATGTTCTTTTCGAGGGCTATCCCGAAGATCGCACCAAGATCCGGGCCGAGATGGATGCCGTGCGCGCGCATCGCGAGACTGTGCAGCCCATTCGCGAAAAGACCGGCGGCTCGACCTTCAAGAATCCCGACGGCCTTTCCGCCTGGAAGCTGATCGATGAAGCGGGTTGCCGCGGTCTGGTCATCGGTGGTGCGCAGATGTCGTCGCTGCATTGCAATTTCATGATCAACATGGAGCAGGCGACCGGTTACGATCTCGAATATCTCGGCGAGCAGGTTCGCCGTGAAGTCTTCGAAAAGTCCGGCGTCAAGCTGGAATGGGAAATCAAGCGTCTCGGCAACTTCATGCCCGGCCGCGAGGTGCGGCCTTTCCAGGGCGTCACGACGGAGTAACATTGCTCCGTCCGCTTTGACCTCATGTATCGATTCAACAAAAAGGCCGGGTTTTCACCCGGCCTTTTCAATTGGTTATGCTGAGATCCTCAGATTTCCTTGTTGCTCGACAGCAGGATGCCGATGAGCGACAGGGCGGCTGCGCCGGCAAGATAGTAGCCGACATAGCCAAGGCCGTAATTCGTCGCCAGCCAGGTGGCGATATAGGGTGCCAGCGAGGCGCCGACGATGCCGCCGAGGTTGAAGGTCATCGAGGCGCCGGTATAGCGCACCGCCGTCGGGAAGGGTGCTGCCAGAGCGGCGCCGATCGGGCCGTAGGTGAAGCCCATCAATGCCAGGCCGATAATCGAGCAGGCGAAGGCACCTGCGAGGCCGGCAGTCAGCAGCGACGAATAGAACAAACCGAAGATCAGAATGCCGACCGTCGTCAGGCCGAGGATCAGGCGGCGCGAATAGCGGTCCGACAGCAGGCCCGAAATCGGGATCGTCAGGCCGAAGAAGACGACGCCGACGAGCTGGACGACCAGGAACTGACCCTGCGAATAGCCGAGGCCCAAAGGCAGCGGCCCATTGCCGGGTGCTCTGGTGCCCCAGCTCAGCGTAAACGCCGTCATCAGGTAGAAGAGCACGAAGGTCGCCACTGCAATGATGGTGCCGAGAATCAGGCTGCGGAAATGCGAGCGGAAGATCACCACGATCGGAACGGAGACACGCTCTTCCTTTTCGATAGCGCGGCGGAATTCGGGCGTTTCGGTGATCTTCAGTCGGACGTAGAGGCCAACGCCGACCAGCAACAGGCTGAGCAGGAAGGGAACGCGCCAGCCATAATCGAGGAAGGCTGCATCCGACATGCTTTCGCGCAGGATGAGGAAGAGACCGGCGGAGAGAATGAAGCCGATGGGCGCGCCGAGCTGCGGGAACATGGCGTACCAACTACGCTTGCCCTCCGGCGCGTTTTCCGTGGCCAGCAGCACCGCGCCACCCCATTCGCCACCAAGGCCGAGACCCTGGCCGAGACGGCAAAGCGCCAGCAATATCGGCGCGAGAATGCCGATCGATTCATAGCCGGGCAGGAGGCCGATCACCACGGTCGAAAGACCCATGGTCATCAATGCTGCCACCAGCGTTGCCTTGCGACCGACCCTGTCGCCGAAATGGCCAAAGATCATCGCGCCGATGGGGCGGGCGAAGAAGGCGATCGAGAAGGTCGCGAAGGATTGCAGCGTCGCCGAGGTCGGGTCGCTAGCGGGGAAGAACAGCTTGGGGAAGACGATAACCGCCGCCGTCGCATAAACATAGAAGTCGAAGAATTCGATTGTCGTACCGATAAGGCTCGCGATCAGAACGCGCGCCGGGGAGTTCGCAACAACGCTGTTCGATGACGAGGGGCTCGGCGATAAGGGGGATATCGCGTCAGTCATGGTTTCACCAATTTTTATGATGCTAAAATGCTGCCTCAGCAGGCAACGCGTGTCCTTAGCGTAATTTTTGTTCAGCGCAAATGTTTAAAAAGCAAGAAATCAACAAATGCGTGCTACTATTTAGCCGTAATCGTTGAGTCGCAAGCAGTTGGGCGAGTGTTTGCCGTTTTTGTAGGCATCCAATCGGCGGGTTGGGAAAGACTCTATTTCTCCGCAAATGGCAAACTTTCGCTTTGGTCTAGGGCAAAGGAGAAGGGGTTTATGCAGAAAAAGCTTATTGCGGAGTTTCTTGGGACGTTCTGGCTCGTATTCGGTGGCTGCGGAAGTGCAGTCTTCGCGGCGGCGTTTCCAGGTCTTGGCATCGGGTTTCTGGGCGTTGCACTGGCGTTCGGCCTGACCGTACTCACCATGGCCTATGCGGTCGGCGGTGTGTCGGGTGGCCATTTCAATCCGGCGGTTTCCGTCGGGCTTACGGTTGCGGGCCGTTTCCCAGGTTCGCAGCTTATTCCCTATATCGTCGCCCAGGTGATTGGCGCGATCGCGGCGGCGGCCGTGCTTTATCTGATCGCCAGCGGCAAGGCGGATTTCCAGCTCGGGGGCTTTGCCGCCAACGGCTATGGTGAGCATTCGCCGGGCGGCTATTCGCTGGTTTCGGCGCTGGTTGCCGAAATCGTCCTGACGCTGTTCTTCCTGGTCGTGATTCTCGGTTCGACCAGCAGCAAGGTGCCGGCGGGATTCGCGCCGATCGCCATCGGCCTTGCGCTGACGCTGATCCATCTGATCTCGATCCCGATCACCAATACGTCGGTCAATCCGGCCCGTTCGACGGGGCAGGCATTGTTCGTTGGTGGCTGGGCGTTGCAGCAGCTCTGGTTGTTCTGGGTTGCTCCGATCGTCGGCGGGGCGATCGGTGGCCTCGTCTGGAAATTGGTCGACGATAAGGACTGAGATCTGGCGGCATAATCCTTACGAAGGCCCGCGCCGGACACCCCGTCGCGGGCCTATTTATTTAAAAAAATCTAAAGGCGGATATTTCCAACGTAGCAACTCTCTGATTCTAATGGCAGAATTCTTTAGGTCGATTTGATTCGAGAAAATCGATTTCGGCGAGAGCGGCCAGAAGTTAACGAAAGTAAACGCTTCATTAACCTTAATGTCGTTCTAATCGGGTCAGAGAAGAGGTGGCGAGAATCGCTGCCGGACGGACCGAGCGGGCGTCAGTTGAAGATGGTGAATTGGGGGTATTGATGGGTGGCAAGCATGTGGCTGTCCTTTTGGGCGGATTTTCCTCGGAGAGGCCTGTCAGCCTGTCCTCGGGAAAAGCATGCGCTGATGCCCTGGAAGCCGAAGGCTATCGCGTTACGCGCGTCGATGTTGAGCGCGACGTGTCCGCGCGTCTTGCTGAGCTGAAGCCCGATGTCGTTTTCAATGCCCTGCATGGCCCCTTCGGCGAGGATGGCACGATCCAGGGTGTCCTCGAATATCTGCAAATTCCTTATACGCATTCTGGCGTGATGGCTTCGGCGCTGGCGATGGATAAGGCGCGCGCCAAGACGGTTGCGGCTGCGGCCGGCATTCCTGTTGCCGCTTCGCTTGTTCTGGACCGCTTTGCGATTGCCAGTGAGCATCCGATGCAGCCGCCCTACGTCGTCAAACCGGTGCGGGAAGGGTCCAGCTTCGGCGTCGTGATCGTGAAGGAGGATCAGGCGCATCCGCCGCAGATCGTCACCTCGTCGGAGTGGCGATATGGTGATGAGGTTCTGGTCGAGCGCTACATCCACGGTCGCGAACTGACCTGCGGCGTCATGGGCGATACGGCGCTTGGTGTCACCGAGATCGTGCCGCTGGGGCATAGCTTCTACGATTACGACTCCAAATATGCGGCGGGTGGCTCAAAACACGTCATCCCCGCGGAAATTTCACCGAATCTTTACCAAAAGATACAATTATTGGCGTTAAGGGCGCATCAAGCTATCGGCTGCCGTGGCGTCAGCCGGTCTGACTTCCGTTTTGACGATCGCTTCTCCGAGGAGGGTGAGCTTATCTGGTTGGAGGTCAATACCCAGCCAGGCATGACCCCTACCTCGCTGTTGCCCGAAATGGCGGCTCACGCCGGCTATTCTTTTGGTGAATTTCTCCGGTGGATGGTGGAGGACGCGTCTTGTTCGCGCTGACGGTCAAAAATATGAGGCGGTCCCGCCACCGTGTTCAGCTCGAGATCGATGATGTCGAGGACGCGTTCGTATTGCCGCGGCCGATGCGTCGTGTCGTGCGTTTCCTCGTGAGCCTCGGTTCAGGTCGCGTCAATATTCCGGCGCATACTGGCACTGTCTCCGTGCTCGCCCTGTTTGCCGTGACTGGCCTCTATGGCATGTCGATCGGCGGTCATGCGCAGGATGTTGCGCAGGCAACCACTTCGGCTGCCGGCTTTGCCATCGAAGACGTGAAGGTTTCCGGCAACGACCAGACCTCGGAAATCGAAATCCTGCAGCTTCTCGGTCTTGACGGCACCACGTCGCTGGTCGCGCTCGATGCCGATGCCGCACGCCAGAAGATTGCCAATTTGCCGTGGGTCGAGAACGTCGAAGTCCGCAAGGTCTATCCGAAGGCTATCGAGGTGAAGCTCACGGAGCGCAAGGCTTACGCCATCTGGCAGCACGGTTCCGAACTGTCGTTGATCCAGAAGGACGGTAGCGTGATCGCGCCGCTGCGCGACAACAAATTCGCCAAGCTGCCGCTTTTCGTCGGTCGCGATGCGGAGACGGCTGCGGCATCGATCGATGAGGCCTTTGCCAAGTGGCCGGATGTTCGCAGCCATGTGAAGGCATTCGTGCGTGTCGCCGGCCGCCGTTGGGACCTCTATCTCGATAACGGCGTGATCATCAAATTGCCGGAAGACAATATCGATGGTGCGCTGGCCCGGCTGACCAAGATCGACAAGGACCAGAACCTGTTGCAGCGCGATATCGCAGCCGTGGATCTTCGTCTCGACGATCGCATGGCCATTGAATTGACCTCGGATGCAGTGATTCGTCGCCAGGCGGCGGTGGATGCAAGAACCAAGGCTTTGAAGAAAGCAGGGCAGGATACATGAGCTTGTTCAGTTCGTCCCATTTCGGTCTGCCGCGTCTGAAGCCGCTGTCCTCCAAGCGGTCGCATATCGTATCGGTCCTCGACATCGGCTCGACCAAGGTGGTCTGCATGATCGGCCGGCTTACGCCGCGCGAAGAAAGTCAGGTTCTTCCGAACCGCACACATAATATCGAGATCATCGGCATCGGCCATCAGCGCTCGCGCGGCATCAAGACCGGTGTGATCGCCGATCTCGACGCGCTGGAAAACGTTGTCCGCCTGTCGGTCGATGCGGCCGAGCGCATGGCCGGCCTCACCGTCGACAGTCTGATCGTTAATGTTTCCGCCGGTCGCCTTGGCAGCGACATCTATACGGCCACCATCGATCTCGGCGGCCAGGAAGTCGAAGCCAACGATCTGAAGAAGGTGCTTGCCGCCGCTTGCCAGCAGTCGCTCCGCCAGGAGCGTGCAATTCTGCATTCGCTGGCAACCGGTTATTCGCTCGACGGCGAACGCGGCATTCGTGATCCGCTGGCGATGTTCGGCGATGAGCTGGGCGTCGACATGCATGTCGTGACCGCCGAGCGGGCAGCGCTTCGCAATCTCGAGCTCTGCATCAACCGGGCGCATCTCTCGGTCGAGGGCATGGTGGCAACGCCCTATGCCAGCGGTCTTGCGGCTCTCGTCGATGATGAAGTCGAACTCGGTTGCGCCGCCATCGACATGGGCGGCGGCACGACGACGATCTCGGTGTTTGCCGAAGGCAAGCTGGTGCATACTGATGCCGTCAGCCTTGGCGGCCATCATGTCACGACCGACCTCGCGCGTGGCCTTTCGACCCGCATCGAGGATGCCGAGCGGCTGAAGGTGGTGCATGCCTCGGCGCTCGCCAATTCCTCGGAAGAGCGCGAACTGATTTCCATCCCGCCGATCGGCGAGGATGAACGCGACCAGCCGACACAGGTGCCGAAGGCGCTGGTGTCGCGCATCGTCAGAGCCCGCATCGAAGAGACGCTGGAGCTGATCCGCGACCGTATCCAGCGTTCGGGCTTCAGCCCGATCGTCGGCAAGCGCGTCGTGCTGACGGGCGGCGCCAGCCAGTTGACCGGTCTTCCGGACGTGGCGCGGCGCATTCTCGCCCGCAACGTCCGCATCGGTCGCCCGATGGGCGTCTCCGGCCTGCCGACGGCGGCCAAGGGACCGGCATTTTCGACGGCGGTCGGACTGATGATCTATCCGCAGGTCGCGGACATGGAGACACACGCGGCGGGCAGCGGTCTGCTCTCGTCGCTTGGAGGTAACAACAGCCGTATCGGCCGCGTTGGCCAATGGCTGAAGGAGAGTTTCTGAGTGCCTGATCCCGGATCGCGACAAGCGCTTTCCGGGCAGGGGTCAGGCGAATGAAATATAGTGAATTGGCCGGCGTGGCGATGCGGCCATAAAGAGAAGGAACGGGTACAATGACTATCAAGCTGCATAAGCCAGATATCACCGAGCTGAAGCCGCGGATCACCGTGTTCGGTGTTGGTGGTGGTGGCGGCAATGCCGTCAACAACATGATCACGGCAGGCTTGCAGGGCGTCGATTTCGTCGTCGCCAACACGGATGCACAGGCTTTGACGATGACGAAGGCGGAGCGGATCATCCAGCTCGGCGTCAACGTCACTGAAGGCCTCGGTGCTGGTTCGCAGCCGGAAGTCGGCCGCGCCGCCGCTGAAGAATGCATCGACGAAATCATCGATCATCTGAACGGCACCCACATGTGCTTCGTCACCGCCGGCATGGGCGGCGGCACGGGTACGGGTGCAGCTCCGGTTGTTGCGCAGGCAGCCCGCAACAAGGGCATCCTGACCGTCGGTGTCGTCACCAAGCCGTTCCACTTCGAAGGCGGCCGCCGCATGCGGCTTGCTGAAATGGGCATTCAGGAACTGCAGAAGTCGGTCGATACGCTGATCGTCATTCCGAACCAGAACCTGTTCCGCATCGCCAACGACAAGACGACCTTCGCCGACGCGTTCTCGATGGCCGACCAGGTTCTCTACTCGGGCGTTGCCTGCATCACGGACCTGATGGTGAAGGAAGGTCTTATCAACCTCGACTTCGCCGACGTTCGTTCGGTCATGCGCGAAATGGGCCGTGCAATGATGGGCACCGGCGAGGCTTCCGGCCAGGGCCGCGCAATGCAGGCTGCGGAAGCGGCTATCGCCAATCCGCTGCTCGACGAAACCTCGATGAAGGGCGCCCAGGGCCTGCTGATCTCGATCACCGGCGGCCGTGACCTCACGCTGTTCGAAGTCGATGAAGCCGCGACCCGCATTCGCGAAGAAGTCGACCCGGACGCCAACATCATCCTCGGCGCCACCTTCGACGAATCGCTGGAAGGCATCATCCGCGTCTCCGTCGTTGCGACCGGTATCGATCGTGCGATGAACGAAGCTGCCGAACGGAATATGGAATTCCGCCCGGTCGCAAAGCCGGCTATCCGTCCTTCTGCGGCCGCCGCTCCGGCAGCGGCCGCAGCCCAGCCTGCCCATGTCGCGCAGGCCCATACCGCACAGGCTCAGGTCAACCCGGCTCCTGTTGCACCGGCTCCGAGAGCCGTCGATCCGATCGCGCAGACCATTCGCATGGCGGAAGCCGACATGGAACGTGAGTTGGAAATCCAGATGGGAGCTCGTCAGGTTCCCGCTCAGCAGCCGGTCGTGCAGCCGCAGCCTGTCGTTCAGGAGGAGAGCTTCCGTCCGCAGAGCCGCATCTTCGCAGCCGCGCCCGAGGCTCAGCCGGTACGGCAGGCTCCGGTTCAGCCGCAGCCGGCCGCGTACCAGCAGCCTGTGATGCAGCAGCCGATCGTTCGGCAGGCTGTCGAGCAGGTCCGAATGCCGAAGGTCGAGGATTTTCCGCCGGTCGTTAAGGCCGAGATGGAACATCGCGCTCAGCCGGTTGCCGCACAGGCCGCCGAGGAGCGTGGTCCGATGGGGCTGCTGAAGCGAATCACCAATTCGCTCGGCCGCCGCGACGAGGATCCGGCTTTCAACGACATGACGGCTGCGGCTCCGAGTGCTGCCCCGCAGCAGCGCCGTGCACCGTCGCCGGAGGCCAGCCTCTACGCGCCGCGTCGTGGCCAGCTCGACGACCAGGGCCGTCAGGTTCCGCAGGCTCGCATGACGAACCAGGAAGACGACCAGCTCGAAATCCCGGCCTTCCTGCGCCGGCAGTCGAACTGATCCGGTCCAAGACATCCTTTTAATAGGATGCTAACCATGTTTAGTGAATCCGGGGCTCACAAGCCCCGGATTTCGTTTTTTGAAGCCTGTCTTTAATCCTAAAATTACCTAGCAAATTCAATTATCTGCTTTCGTAACAAAGCGAAAGAAACAGTGATTTGGAATGCGATCCTCCCGCGCGTATGTAAGGGGCAAGCGAGCCTGCGGAATCGCATCCGACAATAATTGCATGTGGTTTTCGCAGGCTAGGTATCAGACTGAACCGGCAATGAGGCAGGGGTCCAAAGATGACCGCCCCGGCTTGGTACAGACAGACGAAGGCAGATTTTATATGGCAATCGGATTGCTGGGTTTTCAGACCACCATTGCAAACCCTGTGACACTTTCGGGTATCGGCGTTCATTCCGGCGCCAACGTGTCGATCACGTTCTACCCGGCTGAAGCTGGCACAGGCGTCATTTTCCAGCGTATGCATGACAATGGCGACGTGACGGAACTGCGCGCGGTTTCCTCGCAGGTTGGCAATACCGATCTTTGCACGGTTCTCGGTTTCTCTCCGGCGCGCTCGGTCGCGACGGTCGAGCATGTCATGGCGGCGATCTATGCGATCGGGCTGGACAATGTCATCGTTGAAGTGACCGGCGCGGAAATGCCGATCATGGACGGTAGCTCCTATCCCTTCATCGAAGCCATCGAGCAGGTCGGCATCGTTTCGCTCGGCGTCAAGCGCCGCTACATTCGCGTCACTAAGCCGGTTCGTATCGAAGCGGGCGGTTCCTGGTGCGAGTTTCGCCCCTATGATGGCACGCGCTTTGAAGTCGAGATCGACTTTGATTGCCCGCTGATCGGCCGTCAGAAGTGGGAAGGTGACATGACTGCCGAGACCTTCAAGAAGGAACTGTCGCGCGCCCGTACCTTCGGCTTCATGCGGGATGTCGAGCGGCTCTGGGCTTCCGGTCATGCACTTGGCTCTTCGCTGGAAAATTCCGTCGTCATCTCCGACGACAACACGGTGATCAATGTCGAAGGCCTGCGTTACGCCAAGGACGAGTTCGTCCGCCACAAGACGCTGGATGCCGTTGGCGATCTGGCGCTGGCCGGCACGCAGTTCATTGGCTGCTACCGTTCTTATCGCGGCGGTCACCGCATGAATGCAAACGCACTGAAGGCGCTACTGAGCGATCCGTCTGCCTATGATGTTGTCGAAACCTCGGCTCCGCGCCAGCGCGCGCACAGCCGCGATTTCGTCACCGTAAATGCTGCCGAATTTGCTCCCTGGTCGGCGTGACCTCCAGAAATCCAGATGAGTAAAGTCGCCGCTCCCGTAAGGGGGCGGCTCTTTTTTTGACAGGGGATTCGCGAGTGGCGCCTGGAGGTCGAGCACTTTCTCGCAATCGGGTGCGCCAGAAAGAAATCTCTTGTCGATACAACGATTAAAGCCTGCCATTCGGCGGGCTTTGCCACAAAAATGCGTTAATGCTTCATCATTGCGTTGCCCTGATGGTGCTTTTGCGGCTAGAAACGCCAGCGAGAGAACGCCGTTTCCGCAACAACGGCTAGTGGGACAGTCATCCGATGGGTTTTGCAGGGTCTGAAAGCATGAAGATTACAGCACGGGCTTTGCTCGTATCGCTTCTCCTGGCCGGTACCGGTGCGGTGGTAACGGGTTGCAATACGGATAAGGACATCGACATCAGTAAGCTGGGTGTCGAGACCGATCCGCCGGAAACCCTCTATAATCAGGGCCTTGCCAACATCAAGGCCGGCAACATGGCGGAAGCCGGACGCAAGTTCGACGCCATCAACCAGCAGCAGCCGTTCTCCGAATGGGCGCGCAAGGCGCTGGTGATGAGCACCTTCGTCAAGTATCGCACAGGCCGTTACGATGACGCCGTGCAGTCGGGCAATAGCTACCTTAAGCAATACCCCGGCTCCGAAGATGCCGATTATGTGCAGTATCTCGTCGGCTCGTCTTATGCCAAGCAGATTGTCAGCGTAACGCAGGATCAGCGCGCGGCGCAGCAGACGATCGAGGCGATGACCAAGGTCGTCACCAACTACCCGAACTCGCAATATGTCAGCGATGCGCAGGCCAAGATCCGTTTCGCCCGCGACCAGCTCGCCGGCAAGGAAATGCAGATCGGCCGCTATTATCTCGAGCGCAAGGATTACCTTGCGGCCATCTCCCGCTTCCGTATTGTCGTTGAGCAGTATCCGACGACGAATCAGATCGAAGAGGCTCTGGCGCGTCTGGTCGAGGCCTATTACGCGATGGGCATCGTTCAGGAAGCGCAGACGGCAGCCGCCGTTCTCGGCCACAACTATCCGGATAGCCGTTGGTACGCCGATTCCTTCAAGCTTTTGAAGACTGGCGGCCTTTCGCCGAATGAAAACGAAGGCTCCTGGATTTCGAAAGCGGGCAAGAAACTTCTTCTTGGGACGTGAGATTGAGCGCGCATGCTGATCCAGCTTTCGATCCGCGATATCGTCTTGATCGAGCGGTTGGATCTTGCCTTCGAGACCGGGCTCTCCGTACTAACTGGCGAGACCGGCGCGGGCAAATCCATCCTGCTTGACAGTCTGTCGCTGGCCCTTGGCGGGCGCGGCGACGGCGATCTCGTTCGCCACGGCGAGGAACGCGGTCAAGTGACCGCGGTGTTCGATGTCGGCATGCAGCATGCCGCTCGCAAGCTTCTGCGTGAAAACGGCATCGATGACGACGGCGACCTGATTTTCCGCCGTACCCAATCCGCCGATGGCCGCACCAAGGCTTTCGTCAATGACCAGCCGCTCAGCGTTCAGTTGATGCGCCAGGCGGGCCAGCTTCTCGTCGAAATTCATGGACAGCATGATGACCGCGCCCTGGTCGATACCGACGCGCATCGCATGCTGCTTGATGCTTTCGCTGGCATCACCGAGGACGTGCAGGGTGTCGGTCGGCTCTATAAGGTCTGGCGCGATACCGAGCGGACGCTCAGGAAGCAGCGCGAGCAGGTGGAGAATGCCGCCCGCGAAGCCGACTATATCCGCGCAGCCGTCGAGGAGCTGGAGAAGCTGTCCCCGCAGGATGGCGAAGAGGATGAGTTGGCCGAGAAGCGCTCGCGCATGATGAAAGCCGAGCGCATTGCCGGCGATATCGCCGAAGCTTCCGAATTCCTGAATGGCAATGCTTCTCCGGTGCCCCATATCGCCTCGCTGGTGCGCCGGCTGGAGCGCAAGAGCCATGAGGCGCCGGGCCTGCTGGAAGACACGGTCGCTCTGCTCGATGCGGCGCTGGACCAGCTCTCCAACGCCCAGATGGAAGTGGAAGCGGCTCTCCGCAAGACCGAATACGATCCGCGTGAACTGGAGCGGGTCGAGGAGCGGCTGTTCGCGCTGCGCGCCGCCTCGCGCAAATATTCGGTGCCGGTGACCGAGCTGCCGGCGCTGGCCGTGAAGATGATTGCCGACCTTGCCGATGTCGATGCCGGAGAAGAGCGGCTGGCGCGATTGGATGCCGAACTGGCCGTTGCCAAGGCTGCTTATGATGCGGCCGCGCACGGCCTCTCCGACAAGCGTCATCATGCCGGCGCGGCACTTGCCGCCGCCGTCATGGCCGAGCTGCCGGCGCTGAAGCTGGAACGGGCGCGCTTCATGGTGGAAATCACCACGGACGCCGAGGGAGCCACGGCCGAAGGCATCGATGTCATCGAATTTCATGTGCAGACCAATCCCGGCACGCGGCCCGGACCGATCACCAAGGTCGCGTCCGGCGGCGAACTGTCGCGTTTCTTGCTGGCGCTCAAGGTGGCGCTGGCCGATCGCGGCTCGGCGCCGACCCTGGTCTTCGATGAAATCGACACAGGTGTGGGCGGTGCGGTGGCTGACGCGATCGGCCAGAGGCTCAAGCGCCTGTCGGATCGTGTGCAGGTACTTTCCGTTACCCATGCGCCGCAGGTCGCGGCGCGCGCCGCGACGCATCTTCTGATCTCCAAGGGGCCGGTTGCTGACGGTTCCGAGAAGATTTCCACCCGCGTCGCTACCATGGCGCCTACCGATCGCACCGAGGAAATCGCCCGTATGCTCGCCGGCGCGTCGATTACCGAGGAGGCGAGGGCGGCAGCCAAGCGGCTATTGGCGGGCAACGGCTGAGAGCGTCAAGCCTCGCCCTGCGCACTTCCCATTCTGCAAATTTTCACTAAAACATCTCGGAAATCCGGGAGTGCGAATCCATGAGTAGCGAACAGAAGCCCGTCGAAGATTTGACCGAAGAAGAAGCAGCCGCAGCACTTGCCTATCTGGCAGCCGAGATCGCGCGCAATGACGCGCTCTACCACGGCAACGACGCGCCGGAAATTTCGGATGCGGAATATGACGCGCTGAAGCGGCGCAACGATGCCATCGAAGCGCGCTTCCCGGCACTCATTCGTGCCGACAGCCCGTCGCGGCGGGTTGGCGCGGCACCGTCCGAGACCTTCATGCCCGTCGTGCACGCACGGCCGATGCTGTCGCTCGACAATACCTTCTCGCAGGAGGACGTGCAGGATTTCGTCGCCGGCGTCTATCGCTTCCTTGGCCGTTTGCCCGACCAGTCCATCGCCTTCACCGCTGAGCCAAAGATCGACGGGCTCTCCATGTCGATCCGCTACGAGAATGGCCGGATGGTGAGCGCGGCGACACGCGGCGACGGCACCACCGGTGAAAACGTCACGGCCAATATCCGCACCATCAAGGAGATCCCGCAGACGCTGCCGGCCGGCGCGCCCGCAGTCGTCGAGATACGTGGTGAAGTCTATATGGCCAAAAGCGATTTCCTGGCGCTGAACGCGCAGATGGAAGCGGAGGGCAAGCAGACCTATGTCAATCCGCGCAACACCGCGGCCGGTTCGCTGCGCCAGCTCGACGCCAAGGTGACGGCCAGCCGCAAGCTGAAATTCTTCGCCTATGCCTGGGGGGAAATGTCCGACATGCCGGCCGACACGCAGTTCGGCATGGTGCAGACATTCGGGGAATGGGGTTTCCCGGTCAATCCGCTGATGAAGCGGCTGAATTCGGTCGCGGATATTCTCGCGCATTATGACGAGATCGGCCTTCAGCGTCCGGATCTCGATTATGATATCGACGGCGTCGTCTACAAGGTCGACAGTCTGGAATTGCAGGCGCGCCTCGGTTTCCGCTCGCGCTCGCCGCGCTGGGCGACGGCACACAAATTCCCGGCCGAACAGGCGCTCACCCGGTTGCTCGACATCGACATCCAGGTCGGTCGTACGGGCGCGCTGACGCCGGTCGCGCGGCTGGAACCGATCACCGTTGGCGGCGTCGTGGTGACCAATGCGACGCTGCACAATGCCGACTACATCAAGGGCATCGGCAACAAGGGCGAACCGATCCGCGATGGCCGCGATATCCGCGTCGGCGATATGGTGATCGTGCAGCGCGCCGGCGATGTCATTCCGCAGATCGTTGATGTCGTGCTGGAGAAGCGGGAGGCGTCGAGCGCTCCTTACGAATTCCCCAAGACCTGCCCGGTCTGCGGCAGCCATGCTGTGCGTGATATCAACGAGAAGACCGGCAAGGTCGACGCGGTGACGCGCTGCACCGGCGGCTTCATCTGCCGGGCGCAGGCGACGGAGCATCTAAAGCATTTCGTCTCGCGCAATGCCTATGACATCGAGGGGCTCGGCTCGAAGCAGATCGATTTCTTTTTTGAAAGCGACGACCCGGCGCTGCAGGTCCGCACTGCGCCCGATATCTTCACCCTGGAGAAGCGGCAGCAGTCGTCGCTGACCAAGCTGGAGAATATCGACGGCTTCGGCAAGGTCAGCGTTTCCAAGCTTTATGCGGCTATCAACGAGCGGCGCGATATCGCCCTGCACCGCTTCATCTTCGCGCTAGGCATTCGTCATGTCGGCGAGACCACGGCAAAGCTCTTGGCGCGCTCCTACGGCACTTATGAAGCCTTTGAAGCGGGGATGAAGGAAGCGGCCCCGCTTGCGGGCGACGCCTGGAACGACCTCAACAATATAGAAGGCATCGGCGAAGTGGTCGCCCGCGCCGTCGTCGAATTCTACAAGGAACCGCGCAACGTCGAGGTGATCTCGAAGCTGCTTGACGAGGTGCGACCACAGGAGGCGGAGCAGCCGACCACCTCGGGCAGCCCAGTCGTCGGCAAGACCGTGGTCTTCACCGGCTCGTTGGAAAAATTTACCCGCGACGAAGCTAAGGCCAAGGCCGAAAGTCTCGGCGCCAAGGTCTCCGGCTCGGTCTCGAGAAAGACCGACATCGTAGTGGCAGGACCCGGTGCCGGCTCGAAGCTGGACAAGGCGCGGGAGTTCAACGTGCAGGTCATGACCGAGGATGAGTGGCTGGAGCTGATCGGCGGGTGATTGACCGGCGGCAGACCGACGGATCGCCGCCGGTCCCAGCTCACATCCTGATCCGCGCCATCGTGAAGGCGTCCACGTACGCGCCGTTGCGAAATGCGAAGGCTTTGAGCCTTCCCTCGGTCTCGAAACCGAATTTCTCGTAGAGCCCGATAGCAGGCCCGTTGTCGACAAAGACGGTCAACTCCAGGCGCTTGATCGCCAGCCAGTTGTCGGCGGCGTCGACGAGGGCGGCAAATAGTGCCGAGCCGATGCCGCGGCCAGTAAAATCGTCGTGGACACCCATTCCAATGTGTCCGACGTGGATCTGTCGGCCAGTGTTGCGGCGCAGACCGGCATTGCCGACGATTTGCCCATCGAGCACGGCGACAAGGTTGATCGCGCCGGACGCGGGCTTTTCCAGCCATTGCCGAGTTTCCTCGATGCTCTGAAAGGGTAGGCGGAGTGTGCCGACGCGAAAGCCCGGCAGATTGGCAATAAGGGCGATGCCTTCGGCGTCGGACGGACCTGCGGCGCGAATCTCTACATCCACGGCTTTTTGAGGTCGTCGCTGATCTGGATCTTGCAGTTCGGAATTCATATGGCTCTCCTTGATGTTTGGGAGGAGAGCAAGGACTTCAAACCCTGCTCGCCTCGGCAGGGTTGAAGGGGATCGCAGTCAGCTTAACGCAACGCCGCTCCCACTCGCCCTGCCAAGGGTGAGGTGGTGAGAAGATGCATCATGGTGGCGCGGTTTGCGATCATACCGCCAGCTTCCGGTGCTTTTGCTTCGAAGTCAACAGGCTTGCCGTGCCGTGTGCGAGGCTATTCCAAGTCTTGAGCGGCCCAGCGGAGACCACGAAGAACGGGGGAAAACGGTCATCTTGCTCTCTTGTATCCCCCGAGCACTATCTTACGTTAGCAATGCCGCCTGAACTCCCGGCGGCGCATGTCGGAGGATGATTGATGACGTCTTTGAAGTTGGCTGCCGCTCTTGCCGCGTCGTTCCTGGCGCTGGCGCCCGTTTCCGCATCCGCCGAGGTCGTCGGCAAGGTCGGAGTGGACTGGACCGGCAATGATATTCTGGTCGACGCGGTGCCCGATCCGGGCGTCTCCGGCATCACCTGCCACGTCACCTATTTCGACCGCAGCGTCATCGACCGGCTGAGAAAGGGCAACTGGTTCGAGGATCCCTCCAACAATTCGATCGCCTGCAGGCAGACCGGGCCAATCTCGATCGGCGACATCAACCTGTCTCAAGGTGGAGAGGAAGTATTTCGCGCCGGGCTGTCACTGATCTGGAAGAAGCTGGTGGTTACCCGGATTTACGACAAGAAGAACGATACGCTGATCTATCTCATTCATTCGCGCGAGTTGACCAACGGCTCGGCGAAGATGGCGATTTCCACTATCCCGCTGTTCGGCCAGACCGTGACCTGGAAGAATGGCAAGCCCAACTGAGATTGCCTGGGTGCTGGTTGAACAACCATGAAGCGGATTGTACCAAAAAAAGTTTAGCCTTTTAGTTGCCAAACCCACTTAAATGCTTCCGCATTGCGTCATTTTGGTGCAATTTTATGGGCGAACGTGGGAGTGCTACTTCCATTCGTTCACGGCCTGCATGATCCGCCCGCGCCGGCTACACCCCAGCTGGCGTCGGCTTTAATAACACGATCGCCCTGAAGCAGCCGCTTCAGGGCGATTTTGGTTGGAGATATTTTCCCAGATCAGGCTGCCTGAGCCAACTGCTCGGCGATGACGGTGTCGAGGTTGAGGAAGCAGACCATGGTCTTTTCCCGTGCCACGATGCCGCGGCAGAAAGCCCGCTGTGCTTCCGGAACGATTTCCGGCGGCGGCTGCAGGTCTTCGCTCTTGATGGTCATCATATCGGACACCTGCTCGACCAGCAGGCCGACGAGCTTGCCGGCGATGTCGGTGACGATGATGGCGGAGCGTTCGGACGGCTCGGTCATCTTCATGCCGAGGCGGCAGGCCATGTCGATGACCGGGATCACCGCGCCGCGCAGGTTGATGAGGCCAAGCACATAGGGTGGCGTATGCGGCATCGGCGTTACTGGCGCCCATCCGCGGATCTCGCGGATGGCCATGATGTCGATGCAGAATTCCTGGCCGCCAAGATGGAAGGAGACGATCTCCAGATAGGCGCCCGATTGTTTGATGGCATTCGTCATGGTCAAGGACTTCCCGTTTGGCGCCGGCGGCACGCGGCAATGGCGATTGCAAGAGGGATCGGCTGGAGCGGTTCAAGCTGCTACAGCATCCGAAGGCTTTGGCGCGCAAAAGGCGCTCGGCTGCTTCGGCGGGCGTCATGCCCTTCTTAATCAAGATGGATCTGCCGCAGGACCTGCGGGCGGCGAATCTGACTTCGCCTATTGGATTTTGATGTTGGCGCGGACTGGTTAGGATTGCTTTAACGCGGGGACGAATTCCGCTGCATGCGAAAACATCTTCTTGAATTGCGTCTCCCGGTGTGACCCGTTACACCCGGGCCATGGTCGCCCGCCATCTCGCATGCCGAGTGTTAGCCGGGCGTGGTGGGGAAGAAGCAACGATGAAAACTGTACGAATTGTTGTCTGGGTGGCTGTGTTGATCATGGCCGGAGTGCTGGGATGGTTGACCTTCGGGGGCAGCAAGACACCGGAGGCGGCAGCCGAAGGCCCCTATGGAGTGCCGTTTACGCTGACGGCGCAGAATGGTCAGCCGGTCAGCGAACAGGCCTTTCGCGGCAAGCCGACCGCGCTGTTCTTCGGTTATACGCATTGCCCTGACGTTTGCCCGACCACGCTGTTCGAAATGAACGGCTGGATGCAGAAGGTCGATCCTGATGGCACGAAACTCAATGCCTATTTCGTCACCGTCGATCCGGAGCGCGATACGCCCGCGATCATGAATCAGTATGTATCGAACGTCTCAAACCGCATCACCGGCATTTCCGGCGATCCCGCCAAGGTGATGGAGATGGTCAAGGGCTTCCGGGTCTATGCCAAGAAAGTTCCGCTCGACGAGAAGGATCCGAACGGCGATTATACTATGGACCACACCGCCTCGGTCTTCCTGCTCGACGCCTCCGGCCGCTTCGCCGGCACGATCGCCTATCAGGAGGATCCGGATATTGCGGTCAAGAAGCTGGAGAACCTGATCAAGAAGGGATAGGGCGCCGATGGAGGATAGCGCCGGGAGAGAGAGGAAATCCAGGTCCATCCTGATTGCGGGTGCGGGGCCGGCTGGCCTGACCGCTGCGCTGGAACTGGCCCGCCGCGGCTTTGCGCCGCGTATTATCGATGACGGCCAGGGGCCGACGCCCTTGGAAGAGAGCCGGGCTCTCGGCATCAATGCTCGCACGTTGACGTTGCTTTCGCCTTCCGGCGTTACCGAGCGCATCGTTGCGGCCGCCCAGTCGATCATGCATTTCCGCATTCGTTCCGGAGCGAAAGTCCTTGCCGATGTTGACACGCGGCAGGTGCCGGGCCGCTTCGGTGCCATTCATGGTCTGGCGCAAGGTGCGACCGAGCGGTTGCTGATCGAGGCGCTCGCCGTCTATGGCATCGCGCCGGAATGGCAGACCTCGGTCGTGGCGGAGACGATCGCCGATACTCGGAAGCCGGAAGTGACGCTGCAACGCGCCGATGGCAGCATGGAAACCGTTCGTCCCGATATACTGATCGGTGCCGACGGGGCGCATTCGGCCGTGCGCAAGGCGCTCGGCGCCGGTTTCCCCGGCGAGGCGCTGGAGGCATATTTCTATATTGTCGATTTTCGCTATGCCAAACCGGTGGACTCGCATTTCGCTGAAATCACGCTTTGCGACCCCGGCATGATCGGGCGTCTGCCGGTGTCTTCCGATGTCTTGCGCTATATCTCGACGCGGGAGGATTTCGAAAGCCGCATAGTTCATCCGGATGTGGTTGCCGAGAAGGTCTGGGTCTCGCAGTTCCGTATTCATTTCCGCCATGTCGAACCGATGGCCAAGGGCAATGTGTTCCTGGCCGGCGATGCGGCCCATATTCATTCTCCGGCTGGGGCTCGGGGCATGAATCTCGGCATAGAGGATGCCTGCTGGCTCGCCTGGCTCATTGCGGAAGGGCGCGAAGAGGAGTATTCGGCGCTCAGAATTCCGGCCGTGAAGCAGGTGCTGAAGCAGACCTATGGTTTGACCCGCTTGATCACCATGGAAAATGGGTTTGCGATCGCGATGCGCAATCTGCTCGCGCCGCGGCTTCTGGGTTTTGGGCCGTTTCGACGCAGGCTGCTTCATGGCGTTGCCGGCTATGATACGCCGAAGCCGCCATGGATCGACTGGGCTGAATAAGAACAAGAGAGAGCGAAGAGTTGAGTGAAATCCGCCTTTACGTGACGACGACCGAGAAAAAGGCCGAGCAGGTTCTCGATCTGATGACGCCGGTGTTCGAAGATGAAGAATTGCCGATCGCGACCAGTGAAATCGATGAGAAGAGCGACATCTGGGAGGCGTCGATCTATCTCTATGCGGACGACGAAGACGACGTGCACGCGCGTTTTGTGGCATTGCTGAAGCCGGCCTTTCCCGAGCTTGTCGTCAAAAAGGAAGTGATTCCCGATGTCGATTGGATCGCCAAGTCGCTGGAGGGCTTGAAGCCGGTCCGCGCCGGGCGTTTTCTGGTGCACGGTTCCCATGACCGCGACAAGATTGGCTCGAGCGATATCGCCATCGAGATCGATGCCGGCCAGGCGTTTGGCACAGGCCATCACGGCACGACGGCGGGCTGCCTGGAGATGATCGAAACGGTGCTGGACAGCCGGCGGGTGCGCAATGCGCTTGACCTCGGCACCGGCAGTGGTGTTCTGGCGATCGGCGTGCGCAAACTGCGCAATATCCCGGTTCTTGCCACCGATATCGATCCAATTGCCGTCCGTGTCGCCCGCGAGAATGTTCGCCGCAACGGCATCGCCTCCGGCATCGCGCTGGAAACGGCACCGGGCTTTCATTCCACGGCCTTTTCCCGCCATGGACCTTTCGACCTGATCATCGCCAACATTCTGGCCCGGCCGCTGATCAAAATGGCGCCGCAGCTGGTTGCTCATCTGGCACCCGGCGGCTCTGTCATTCTCTCGGGCATCCTCGCCACACAGCGCTGGAAGGTGCTGGCCGCCTATAATGGCGCGAAGATGCGCCATGTCCGCACCATCTGGCGCAATGGCTGGGTCACCATCCATCTCGACCGGCCTTGAGCCGGTCCATCTTCTGTTGGGAAACTCTTTTCAAGGCGCTTAAAAAGCAAAAGGCGGTGCCGAAGCACCGCCTTGCAGATCGGCATTTGTCCGATCTTGCCCGCGAGCGTGTGGAGGAGGAGTGCTCAAGCGGGCTCTACCGTTCTGGTTCGATCCGGGTGGGAGAAGGTGTCCCGGGCCGATCCAATACGAACGCTAGCTCTTGTAATTGTTAGTAGCGACCGCCACGGTTTGCGCCGATTGCCTTCGACGTTTCGACTTCGAGCTGACGAAGCGCGCCGATGGAGTGGCGTACGGTGCGCCGCTCGCCAGCCAGCGCCGGGCTAACATATGCGGAGCGAGAGATAGGCATTGTCATGGTCCTTTTCGAGCGGGTTCTTCGTGAACCCCGTTTTCATGCGCTCCATATAACGACTCGCCCTCTTGAGTGGCAGGGGGTGTGCTTCATGGGAGCTATGCAATTAATGCATATTGCGTGCCGTTAAGTTGTCACAATCGAATCTGGGTGCCCATGAAATGGGCGAATTCGTTAACGGCCGGCATTCGTATTTTCGCAGGCCGCCGCTGCCAGTTCCGTTCCGTGCGCCGCTTGTGCAATCTTGCCGGAAAATCGTTTCCCACTTGCCCGGATCATGCTCTAACATGCTGTCGCCGCTCGCTTTCGCGGATTCCAGGGTCATTTTCGGATTAAGCCATGTTCCAGTCTTTCGACGTCACGTCCACCCCGCAATTCGGCCGCGAACGCGTCACCGGCCTGCGCGCCGCCTTCAGCGATCTTGGTATTGACGGCTTCCTCGTGCCGCGTGCCGACGAATATCAGGGTGAATATGTGCCCAAATGTTCGGAACGCCTGGCATGGCTGACGGGATTCACCGGATCGGCCGGTGTTGCGCTCGTGACACAGTCGCAGGCCGTTGTATTCGTGGATGGCCGTTATGTGACGCAGCTTGCCGAGCAGGTGGACCGATCCGTATTCACCGGCGGCGATCTGGTCGACGAGTCGCCGCATGTCTGGCTGCCGCGTCACGCGCCGAAGGGATTCAGGCTTGGCATAGATCCGTGGCTGCATACCGGCGCAGAAGTCCGGCGACTGGAAAAGGCGCTGGCGGAGATCGGCGGCAAGCTGGTGTTTCTGCCGCATAACCCGCTCGACAAGCTTTGGAGTGACCGGCCGGCTGAACCGCTTGGCGGCGTCATCATTCAGGATATCGGGCAGGCCGGCATTTTGGCGAGGGACAAGCTGGCGACCATTGCGGCCGATCTGAAGGCGAAGAACCTCAAAGCGGCGCTGATCACCGACCCGTCCTCGGTCGCCTGGATCTTCAATATTCGCGGCAACGACGTGCCGCATACGCCGCATCCACTGGCGCGCGCCATCATTTATGCCGAGGGGGAGGCCGAGATTTTCCTCGACAAGCGCAAGACCAAGATCGAGGCGGAGGCTTACCTGACGCAGATCTGCAAGCAGCTTCCGCCTTCCGAACTCGTCAAGCGGCTTGCCGCTGCCTCCGCGAATGGCGGGCGTATCCTGGTTGATCCCGACTTAGCCTCCTATGCGTTGACCGACATCATCCGCCGCGAGGGTGGCGAGGTGGTGGAGGGCACGGATCCGGCCAAACTGCCGCGCGCGCGCAAGAATGCCGCCGAGATCAACGGCTCGGCCGCCGCCCATCTGCAGGACGGGGCCGCCATGGTCGAGTTTCTCTACTGGCTGGAGACCAGCAAGCCGGGCACGGTGACGGAAATCGCCGCCGCCGAACGGCTGGAGGCAAGTCGCGCCCGTGTCGGCCAGAGCATGCAGAACCCGCTCAAGGACATTTCCTTCGACACGATCTCCGGCGCCGGCGAGCATGCGGCAATCATGCATTATCGCGTGACGACGGAGACCGACCGGCTGATTCAGGCAGGAGAGCTGTTCCTGATCGATTCCGGGGCGCAATATATCAACGGCACGACCGATATCACCCGCACGGTCGGCATCGGCGCTGTCCCCGAAGAGCAGAAACGGCTGTTCACGCTGGTGCTGAAGGGCATGATCGCCATCAGCACGGCGCGCTTCCCCAAGGGTACGCGCGGCTGCGATCTCGATCCGCTGGCGCGCATCGCGCTGTGGAAGTCCGGCGTCGACTTCGCCCATGGCACCGGCCATGGCGTCGGCTCCTATCTCTCCGTGCATGAGGGGCCGCAGCGCATCTCGCGGCTATCGACGCAGGAGCTGCTTCCCGGCATGATCCTATCGAACGAGCCCGGTTATTATCGTCCGGGCCACTTCGGCATTCGTATCGAAAACCTGATCTATATTCGCGATCCCGAGGAGATCGACGGCGGCGATATCCCGATGCTCGGCTTCGAAACGCTGACCTTCTGCCCGATCGACCGCAGTGTCATCCTTCCGGAACTGCTGACGCATGACGAACTGCATTGGCTGAACGACTATCACGCCAGGACCCGCGAAGCGCTTATGCCGCTGATCCACGATCCGGATATCCGGGCATGGCTTGAGAATGCGACGCTGGAATTAAGCCATTGACGTAACTTACCTTCTCCCCATCGGGGAGAAGGTGTTAGATTCCAGCAAAATGTCGCCATGCCATCACGACGACCCATCCCGTGATCAGCATGAAGGTCGACGAAAAGCGCAGGCCGACCAACAGCGCGGCGAACAACGCCGCCTTGATATCCCAGCCGCCGTTGAAGAAGGCGGGGGCCACCAGCGTGGTGAGTACCGCGGCGGGCACGGCGTTCAACGCGGCTTCGACGCGCGGCGGAATGCGGGTCATTTTGACGATGAGGATGTAGCCGCCGATGCGCGTCATGAAGGTGACGACGGCGGCCGTGAGGATCAGCAGGACCATATGCAAGTCGAAATCGAGCACGGTCAGACCTCGTGATGTTCGTTGACGAGGTCGGGCTTGCGGTTTGCCTTGACCGGCGGCAGCATGGCGGCGAGCGCGACGCCCGCGAGCGCGCCGATGCTGACATGCCAGGGCGAGCCGACATAGCGATAGGCGATGGCCGATACGCCAGCGCTGGCGATCACCACCGGCAGGAAATTGTCACGCTTGCGAAAGCCGATGACGATGCCGAGGAAATAGACCGGCAGCAGGATATCGAGGCCGATCGCCTTGGGGTCGCCGATCATGCTGCCGAGCAGGCCACCGATGAGGCTGAGCACTACCCAGACGACATAAATGACGGCGGCGAAACCCAGATACCAGGCGAAGGTGACGGGTTTGCCGCTCTCATGGCGCTTGACCGTTTCGGCAAATTGAGGATCGACCAGCAGGAAGAAGGTGAAGAATTTCTGGACCGGCGAGAAATGCCGGATATAGCGGGCAATCGCGGCCGAATAGAGCACATGGCGAAAATTGACCGCCAGGATCGACAGCACGATCAACCAGGCCTGAACGTTGTGGCCGAAGAGATCGATGCCCACCATCTGGCTGGCGCCGGCATAGACGGTACCGCTCATCAGGGTGAGTTCGCCGAGCGACATGCCCTGGTCGTGGGCAAGGGCGCCAAACAACGCGCCGAATGGCGCCGCCGCGATGGCGACCGGAGTGCCACCCTTCAGGCCCTCAAAAAAATCCGCGCGACTCATGGTCCGCTTTGTCCTTTATGGAAAACCCAACACATAGCCCGCTAAATCCGCGTGGATTTAACGGGCTATGTGCGGAGCAAAAATACAACTGGCTTTGCGCGTCCGGTGGGATGCGCGGCGCACGGAGGAGCTGTAAGCTGGGCAGGGACCATCGGCAATTCAATTTCCTTGATAGGACAATCGATTCCGTTGAACATCCGATGGGATATGTTTACGAAACGCCTGGGTGTCATCGATGAAAAAAATCACTTTCCCGAAAGAAGAAAAGGCCGCGATCGTGGTCCGGATTCAGAAATATTTCGCCGATGAACTCGATCAGACGATCGGCACGCTGCCGGCTGAATTCCTGTTTGACTTCTTCACCACCGAAATCGGCCCGCATTTTTACAATCAGGGTCTCCGCGATGCCCATGCCGCGCTGATGACCAAGATGGAGGATTTTGGCGAGGCGATCTATCTGCTGGAGAGGGAGGGGGAGAAGCGCTGATCGGCTCTACTTCTTCACCTGGAACGTATGTTCCGGCCCCGGGAATGTCCGCGCCTTCACCTCTTCCGCATAGGCTTCCACCGCCTTGGAAACCGTCGGCGCCAGTTCGGCGAAGTGCTTCACGAAGCGAGGTTTGAAATCGCTGAAGAGGCCGAGCATGTCGTCGGAGACGAGGATCTGGCCGTCGCAGGCGGGTGAGGCGCCGATGCCGATGGTGGGGATGCCGACCGAAGCGGTGATCTCGCGGGCAAGCGTTTCGACGGTGCCCTCGACGAGAAGCGCGAAAGCGCCGGCTTGCTCGATTGCTTTCGCATCCCGCCGGATCTTCTCGGCTTCCTCTTCCGAGCGGCCGAGCGCGCGATAACCGCCTGCCGTTTTCACCTGCTGCGGCATCAGCCCGACATGGCCGAAGACCGGCACGCCGCGAGCGGTCAGGAATGCGACGGTCTCGGCCATCTCTTCGCCGCCCTCCAGCTTGACACCGTCGCAGCCGGTTTCTTTCAGGATTCGTACGGCATTGCGGAAGGCTTGCTCTCTCGATTCCTGATAGGAACCGAAGGGCATGTCGACGATGACGCAGGCCTTTTGGACGCCTCGCATGACGCCCTGGCCATGGGCAATCATCATATCGAGCGTGACGCCGACCGTCGATTCCAGCCCGTAAAGCACCATACCGAGGGAATCGCCAACCAGAAGCAGGTCGCAATGCGGGTCGAGCAGGCGGGCAATCGGCGTCGTATAGGCCGTCAGGCTGACGATCGGGCGGGTGCCCTTCATCGCCTCGATCTGGGCGGTGGTGTTGCGTTTGCTCTGTCCTGTCGCGCTCATGTCATGCCGCCTTTTCGCTGGCGGCCAGCTTGCGGCCGATGATACGGTTGTCGAGCAGGCGGGTCGCGCCGATACGCACGAAGAGGGCGACGAGGATGGGCTGACCCTGCAGGCTCGTCAGCGGTTCCAGCGTGTCGGGATGGCGGACGGCGGCGACTTCAGGCGTTGCCAGCGGTTCGCCGGCGATGAACTCGCGCAGTGCCGCTTCGAAAGCAATGGGATCGTCAGCGCCCTCGTTATAGAGTCGTTCGGCTTCAGCCAGAGCCCTCGGCACGATGACGGCGGCGGCGCGCTGTTCCGCCGAGAGATAGACGTTGCGCGAGGACAGCGCCAGGCCATCGGCATCGCGAACGGTCGGCACCGGCACGACGCGGACCGGCTGGGCGAGATCTTCCACCATACGGCGGATGATTGCCACCTGCTGATAATCCTTCTCGCCGAAATAGGCGCTGTCGGGCTGGACGATGTTGAAGAGCTTGGTGACGACGGTGGCGACGCCGGCGAAATGGCCGGGACGAACCGCGCCTTCCAGCTCCATGCCGAGCTTTGGCACATCGACGATCGTTTCCATCGGCCGGGGATACATGTCGGCGACGGCGGGCGCGAAGATGAAATCGACTTTGCCGTCGCGCAGCATGGCGCTATCGCGCTCGAGATCGCGCGGATACTTCGCCAGATCTTCGTTGGCGCCGAATTGCAGAGGGTTGACGAAGATGGAGACGACGACGATGTCGTTTTCCGCTCTGGCGCGCGAGACCAGTTCCATGTGACCGGCATGTAGATAGCCCATGGTCGGCACCAGGCCGATGCTTCTGCCGGCCTTGCGATGCGCGGCAAGGCGCTCGCGCAATGCTGCTATCGTGCTGATCGTCTCCATGATGCTCCTCCACGGACGCGCCACCCGACGCATGTCCGTCTCCCGTCTTTTATTTGGCGGCTCTTCTAACGTGTGCAGTGCAAAAAGGCAATTCAAGGAGAGGCGGTCACCCGCCCTCGGGGTTCGAGACGGCCCTGTGGGCCTCCTCACTATGAGGGCTAGCCATTGGGTGCAATCTAATGCCAAATTAGCGCGTGCGGGCAGCGCGGCGTTCTCTACACCTCATCCCGAGGAGCGCAGCGCCCTGAGCTTGTCGAAGGGGCGGAGCCTCGAAGGATTGGGGTGGCACGGATCCATCAAAGCTTCTCATATAACTTAGCGCTTTTCTCAATCTTTTGCGGTTAGCTATCGCCATGGCGAAGATCGTGGCATTGGCGGCATATTTTTATCAGGCAGCGATTGCCTTCGGGCTGCTGATCGCGGTGGCGCATCTGTTGGTGCCGGCGGATTATGCCGCCTATTCGCTGTTCATCTCCATCAGCCAGTTCGCTGCGATCTTCTGTTTCGAGTGGATCCGCTTTGCCTGCAGCCGCTTCTATCCCGGCCACGCGCCCGGCAGCGAGGCGGCGGAACGCACGGCGTTGAGCGTCGAGTTTGCCGCTTGCGCCGTGATCTGCATTCTGGTTGCCGGTGCATCGATCTTCTTTGCGGTATCGCCCGAGATTGCGGTGCTTGGCAGCCTTGTGGTCATCCTCCAGGGTGGCAGCGACCTGCATCTGACCATGCTGCGCTTCCGCCAGGAGTTTCACGCCTTTTCACGCCTGCAGGGGTCACGCGCCACCATTCTGGCCATCGGCACGCTGGCCGGTGCGGCGATCACGCCGACTTTCACCTCCACCGTGGCTGGCCTGCTTGGCGGTTATCTTGCCTATAGTATCCTGGCGATGTTTCTCACCCGCAACAGTCTGCGCGAGGCGGCGAGTTTTCAGCCGCCGCTGGTCAGAAAACATTTCGTCTATGGCAGCGTCGCTGCGGGTGCCTCGGTCATCGGGCTTCTGGCGCCGCTGGGCCTGAAATCGATCCTGACGGCGGTGTTGGGGGCAGGCGGTGCGGCAGGGGCGCTATTGGCGCTTGATCTGCTGCAGCGGCCTTTCGTGCTCATTGTCGCGGCTCTGCAGGCGATCCAATATCCCGATGTGGTGGCGACCTATGATCGTGAGGGGGCTACACCGGCGTTCAGGCGGCAACTTGGCGGCTATTATTCGTTGCTGTCGGGCTTCACGCTGATGACGGCGGCCGGGATTTTCGCGCTGCTGCAACCGGTCGGCCTTTTCGTCATCGCGCCCGGTCTGCGCGAAGACTTTCTCAGTGCCGCGCCATTCGTCACCGGCCTTGCCGTTTGCCGAGCCTTGACGCTCAACATGCTGCCGACGCCGGCGCATCTGCGCCATCGGCTGCTGGCGATCTTCCTGCTGGCGGTGGTGGATTGCGTGCTGCTCAATGCCGGGGCTTTGGCGGGCGGCTATCTGCATTCCTTCAGTGACGGGGCGCTGATGGCGGGCGGCATGGTCGGGGCGCTGATCGCGATGGTGATCGGGGGGAAGGTGCTGATGGCATTGCCGTTTGATTTCGTTTGGCCGCCGGTCGTGCTTTCCGCCGTCGGGCTTGCCGTGCCGGTTCTTGCGACCGCCGGCTTCGACTATTCGCTGTGGATCTCGGTGGGGGCGGGGATTGTCGGTGGTGGCGTCTTCTGCCTGCTCGGCCTCTACAGCTACTTCGTGACGATGTTCCGTCCACGCGTGGTGTCGTAGCTCAGAGCTCTTCGAGTATTCTCAGCACCTTCTCGGCGCTGTCGTCCCAGGAGAAGCGGGCGACATTTTCGTGGCCCCGTTGGCGGAGATCAGCGCGCAACGCCTCATCTCCAGCGATCCGGCGCATGGCTGCGACCAACTCGTCCTGTTTCCCCGGATCGAAGTAGAGCGCAGCGATGCCCGAGGCTTCGCGCACGGCGGGGATATCGGCCGCAAGCACTGGGCAGCCCTGCGTCATAGCCTCCAGCGGCGGGATGCCAAAACCCTCATAAAGGCTTGGGAAGACGAAGGCGGTGGCATGGCGTTCGAGCGCGGCGATTTCCGCATCGCTCAGTCGGCCGGGGAAGAGCATATGTTCGCTGGATTGAGGACCGTCCGATTTGAATACGGTCGGCGCGGTGCCGCCGACGACCACAAGCTTTTGATCGGGATCGCCGAGTGCCTCAAAAGCGCGGATGGCGAAATCGAGGTTCTTGTTCGGCTTCATCGTGCCGACCAGCAGAAAGAAGCCATTCGTTTTGAGACCCAGGCGCTGGATGATGGTTTCGTCCGGCTCGATGGCGGCGAAGTGATCGACGGCGTTGTCGACGACATCGATACCGTCTGCGGGAACGCGGAAGACGGAGGCCAGCTCTTGGCGCGAGAAGTCCGAGACGGTGCCGATCTTCGCGGTGCGGGTCAGGATCGCACCGAGCGCGCCGTGCAGCAGCCGGTAGCTGCGCTTGAACGATTGCGGATGGCGGAAGATCGTCACGTCATGGATGATCACGGCTTGCCGGCGATGCAGCAGTGGGCCGCTGCCGCCGAAGCCGATCAGCCGGCCGCCTCGGGAGCGGGCAAGCAGCGCCGTCTGTTCCCAGAGATGGCCGGGGCCGGAGCCGAAGGCGTCGACGGATATGGCAGAGAGGCCAATATCGACCGGCGCGTTGCGCGGCACGGCCAGCCGCCAGCTTGCGCCCTTCAGTGCGGCGGGCACGTCGCCGGCGGCGATCTTGCGGTCGAGCGCCAGCGTCAGCTCTCGTGCAAAGCGCTGCACCCCCGACAGAGGCTGGCCGAGAAAACGCCCGTTGATGGTGATCGACTGCACGCTAATATCCCGATTTTCTAATATCTGGAATAGTTTGCGCCATTTTCTTTAGAGAAGCCTTAGCCTGGGATAAGAGATTTTAGGTAAGCGCATCTTTGCTGCTGATAATGGCGACGCCGCGCGTCCGCATCTCGTTGATCGCCGCTTGAACGCCAGCGGGATCGATGCCGCGGCTGGCATCCTCGATGAAGCGGACGGTGACGCCCGGCAGCATCTCCACGGCGTCGAGCGCCGAGAATTTCACGCAATAATCCGTCGCCAGCCCGCAGAGATCGAGTTCGGTCACGCCCTCGGCGCGCAGCTGCGCGGCAAGGCCGGTCAGCGCCGCCTGATCATTGTCGCGAAAGGCGGAATAGCTGTCGACATCCGGCTTCTGTCCCTTTTGCTGGATGAAATCGATGCCGTCGACATGGAGGGCAGGGTGAAGCCGGGCGTCCTCGGTATTCTGGACGCAATGGTCCGGCCACATCATCTGTGGCTTGCCGGAGAGCATGCCCATCTCGAAGGGCTTCTTGCCGGGATGGGCGGAGGCGAAGCTGCCATGGCCGGCCGGGTGCCAATCCTGGGAAGCAAGGACCATGTCGTATTTGCCGCTGTCGATGAGCTTGTTGGCGACGGGCACCACCTGATCGCCTTCGGGAACTGGGAGATGGCCGCCGGGGCAGAAACCGTTCTGGATGTCGATCAGCAGCAATGCTTTCATGAGGCCTGTCCTTCCGCTTCTGTTGCACTGCACGATGCCAAGCGTTGCGCTGCGGATCAAGCCTTTTGCGCCGCGCCTGACGATCAGGCGCGGCGCAATGGTTTTCGAAGGCTTACGAGGGCTTGTGACCCTTGAGGCCATAGAAGGCGATGTAGGCGTAGCAGACGATCGGCATCAGGAAGGCGAGGTGGATGCCGATAGTGTCGGCAAGTCCGCCCTGGATCATCGGCAGGATCGCGCCGCCGACGATGGCGAGGCACAGGATGCCGGAGCCCTGGCTGGTATATTTGCCGAGGCCATGCAGCGCCAGGCTGAAGATCGTCGGGAACATGATCGAGTTGAACAGGCCGATCGCCAGCACCGACCACATGGCGACATGGCCGGTTGTGAGCACAGTCACCAGAAGCAGAATGGCGACGATGATGGCATTGAAGGCCAGCGCCTTGCCGTCGTCGACATGACGCATCACCAGCGAGCCGATGAAGCGGCCGATCATGGCGCCACCCCAGAAATAAGACACGTAATGCGCGGCTTCGGCCTCGGAGAAATGCGCGATGTCCGGCTGGCTGAGGAAGTTGACGAGGAAGCTGCCGATGCTGACTTCAGCGCCGACATAGAGGAAGATACCGACAGCACCGAGAACGAGATGGCGATACTGCCAGGCCGAGCCTCCGCCGCGCATGGGCTCGATGGTTTCCTCGTCCTCGACATCCGGCAGTTTGAGAGCCGCGAAGATGGCGGCAAGCAGCAGGAAGGCTGCACCGAGCATCAGATAGGGAAGCTTCACCGCGCCGGCTTCAGCAAGCCTGATGGCATCGAGCTGTTCCGGCGTTGCGTTGGTGGCAGCGACCGTTGCGGCCGAGAGGATCAGCATGGCGCCGAAGATCGGGGCGATGGTGGTGCCGAGCGAATTGAAGGCCTGGGTCAGGTTCAGGCGGCTGGCGGCGGTATCCGGCGGGCCGAGCACGGTAACGTAGGGATTGGCCGCGACCTGCAGGATGGTGACGCCGGCGGCGAGCACGAAGAGAGCGCCCAGGAAGAGAGCGTAGACGCGATAGCTGGCGGCCGGGATGAACAGCGCGCAGCCGATGGCGGCAATGACGAGGCCGACGACGATGCCCCATTTATAGCTGATGCGCTTCACCAGTGCGCCGGCGGGCAGCGACACGATGAAATAGGCGCCGAAGAAGCAGAGCTGGATCAGCATCGACTGGGTGTAGTTGAGCTGGAAGACGCTTTTCAGGTGCGGCACCAGAATGTCGTTCAGGCAGGTGATGAAGCCCCACATGAAAAAGAGTGAGGTGAGCGCGATAAGCGCGAATTGATAATTACCCTGGCCCTGGTGCGCGGAAGCGCGACCGCCGGCGGGCGCAGAGCTTGTTGCTATGCCAGCCATTTTTTATCCTCGATTATTGTTTTTGCCAGCTTTCGATTGTCGATCGGGGGGAACCCGGAATGCGCCGAACGGCAGACTGACAACGGCTTGCCGAAGGGATCGCGGGAGGCACGATCATTCGAAGCCGTTAGATCGATATAATCGATTAGGCCCTGATTGGTAGCGTACTAGCGATGTGGATTTTGCAATGCAGCAATGTCTGAGGCGGGAGGCTGATAATGCTCTCACCACAACTCATAATATAGGTCACGCCAATCCGGATTGGCGTTCTCGATGAGATCGATTTTCCACTGACGATACCAGCGCTTCAGAGACTTTTCGCGCTGAATGGCGGCGCTGATATCTGAGTGATCTTCATACCAAACCAAGCGCGTACAACCATATTTCCAGGCAAAGCCAGGTGTGAGGCCTTCTCGATGTTCGTAAATTCGGCGCTCCAGATCGGAGGTGACGCCGATGTAGAGCGTGCCGCGTTTCTGATTGGTGACGATGTAGGTATATCCACCCATACGTGTATGATGCTGGTGGGAATGACAGCCGTCAAGAGCCGGAAAATGGGCACCGCACTCGCATTTGCCACCGTGGCCTATCACACACTCCGTCATCCTCGGGCTTGACCCGAGGATCCACGCCCAAGCCTCGCGGCTTGTAAAACGGTACCCCCGCCAGATGCCTTGCTGCCAAAACCATAGCTAGCGCTCTTCTTCTGCCGTCCAAAGCGAAGTCAAACGCTGTGCCGAAATGCTTGTGCCTGGATCCTCGGGTCAAGCCCGAGGATGACGGAATGTGTGGGGAGCGCGGAAGCACACGGAGAATTCAGCGCGCGTTCTCCGTTATTGGTTGAGCCGTTCGACCCTCTGGTCCCTAACCAGAGGAGCTACATCACTCACACCCGCTCCACAAACCCATCCAACACTCGCTTCTGTCCCGCCCGATCGAATTCGATCGTTAGCTTGTTGCCCTCGACGCCGGAGACATTGCCGTTGCCGAACTTGATGTGGAACACGCGATCGCCGACGAAGAATTTTGAGGGTTCGGAGGAGGTGGATTTGGCGATGAGTTCGCCGTCGATGGTGCGGGTTTTGGGGCCGCTTTCACCGTAGCCGATGCGCTCGACGGCGTGGCCGGAGCGGGAGCCCCAGTTGTCGCGGGTGGCGTCGGTCTTGTTGGCCTGGGCGCGCTTCCAGCCGGGGGTGGAATAGGAGTTGGCGAAGGGCTCGGCCTTATCGAAGCGCGACTGGCCATAGCCGCCGCGGCCGTAACCGCCGTAGGATTGCTCGACTTCGGCGACTTCGACATGGGTGATCGGCAGTTCGTCGAGGAAGCGGGAGGGGATGGTCGATTGCCAGAGGCCGTGGATGCGGCGGTTGGAGACGAACCAGATGTGGCAGCGACGCTTGGCGCGGGTGAGGCCGACATAGGCGAGGCGGCGTTCTTCCTCCAGTCCGGCGCGGCCGCTTTCGTCGAGCGAGCGCTGGTGCGGGAACAGGCCTTCCTCCCAGCCGGGCAGGAAAACGGTTTCGAATTCCAGTCCCTTGGCGGAGTGCAGCGTCATGATCGAGACGGCGTCGAGATTTTCGTTCTGCTCGACGTCCATGACAAGGGCGACATGCTCGAGGAAGCCGCGCATAGATTCGAAGCTGTCCATCGAGCGGATGAGTTCCTTCAGGTTTTCCAGCCGTCCGGGTGCTTCCGCCGATTTGTCGTTCTTCCACATGTCGGTATAGCCGGACTCTTCGAGGATCTGTTCGGCGAGTTCGGTGTGCGGGGTGTTTTCCAGCAGGCCCTGCCAGCGGCGGAAGGATTGCACGACGTCGAAAAGCGCCTTGCGCGGCTTCGGCTTCATTTCGTCCGTCTCGATGATGTCGGCTGATGCCGCCAGCATCGGGATGTCACGGACTCGGGCGTAGTCGTGCAGCGCGCGCACGGTGGTGTCGCCGAGCCCGCGCTTCGGCGTGTTGACGATGCGCTCGAAGGCGAGATCGTCGGCAGGCTGGCAGACCAGGCGGAAATAGGCCATGGCGTCGCGGATTTCGAGGCGCTCGTAAAAGCGCGGGCCGCCGACGACGCGGTAGTTGAGGCCGAGCGTGACGAAGCGATCTTCGAATTCGCGCATCTGGAAGGAGGCGCGCACCAGGATCGCCATGTCGTTCAGCTTGTGCTGATTGCGCTGGAGCTGTTCGATTTCCTCGCCGATGGCGCGGGCTTCTTCCTCGGAATCCCAGGAGGCGTGCACCTGCACCTTGATGTCCTCGGGGTCGGAGCGGTCGGTGAACAGCGTCTTGCCGAGCCGGCCCTCATTATGGGCGATCAGATGCGCGGCGGCGCCGAGAATATGTTCGGTGGAGCGATAGTTGCGCTCCAGCTTGATAACCTTGGCACCGGGAAAATCCTTCTCGAAGCGCAGGATATTGTCCACTTCCGCGCCGCGCCAGCCATAGATCGACTGGTCGTCGTCGCCGACGCAGCAGACATTCTGCAGCTCGCCCTTCGGCCGCTGCGCGAGCAGTCGCAGCCACATATATTGCGCCGTGTTGGTGTCCTGATACTCGTCGACAAGGATGTAGCGGAAGCGCTGGTGATAGTCCTTCAGCACATCCGGATTCTGCCGGAACATGTTGATCGGATGCAGCAAAAGGTCGCCGAAGTCGCAGGCGTTCAGCGTCTTCAGGCGGTTCTGGTAGGCAGCATAGAGTTCGCGGCCCTTGCCGTTGGCAAAGGCGCGGGCGTCGCCCTCGGGAATATCGGCGGGGCTGAGGCCCTTGTTCTTCCAGCCGTCGATCATCCCGGCGAATTGTTTGGCCGGCCAGCGCTTGTCGTCAATGCCCTCTGCCTGGATCAGTTGCTTGATCAGGCGGATGACATCGTCTGTGTCGAGAATGGTGAAGCTCGAGGAGAGGCCGACCAGCTCGGAATGACGGCGCAGCAGCTTGACGCCGATCGAGTGGAAGGTGCCGAGCCAGGGCATGCCCTCGACGGCACCGCCGACGAGCAGCGCGACACGCTCCTTCATCTCGCGCGCCGCCTTGTTGGTGAAGGTGACGGCAAGGATCTGGCTGGGGAAGGCACGGTTGGTGGAGAGAATGTGCGCGATGCGGGTCGTCAGCACCCGCGTCTTGCCGGTGCCGGCGCCGGCGAGCACGAGAACCGGCCCGTCCAGCGTTTCAACCGCTTCCGTCTGTTCCGGGTTGAGGCCCGTGAGATAGTCGGGCCGCCGGCCACCGTCGCGCGCCGCCATGGCGCGGGCCGCAATGCCGCCGCCTACACTGGCGGGGCTGGGCGCTGGCGCGGGCCGGCGCGGAACCAGGTGTTCCGGCTCCTCGTCGAAGAAGGGAATGTCGTCATGTCCGATGGTCATGCGGCTCAATGTAATGATTCTGCCCTGAAAGGCAAAAGAAACGGCCCGGAAACAGAACAAAAAGTGCACATTCACAGGTCTGTTGAGGTTATGGAGAGGCTATTTCCATGCCTGAACCGGGATGTGGCGATGCGAATGAAATGTCTCGTTGTCCCAGCCAAGATTACAACTTTGTCATAATGTGTGGCAAAGCTTGCCGCCTATTGTCAAAAAAACGATAGTGCAACAAATCGGGCACAATCCTGCGTTATATCGCCGTTTGCCCGATCCTTGGCCTCAGCAAATGCGCTTGACGTGACGAGGCCATACCAAACTGACGACGCGATTTCATCGCCTCTGACACACATGAGCCGGAGACGTTTATGACCGCCTGGAAACAGCTTTCCTTGTCCTTTCTCCTGCTAGCGGCAGGCATTGTTGCTGTCGTGGCTTTCGTGCCCGGCACGGCAGGATTGCTGCAGGCCGTTGGTGTCCCTGAAGCTGTCGTGGGGACTATTGCGCCTGGTGAAAGCACCAGGAGTGAGAAGGCAGCGAATGGCGGCGCGCGGCGTGGCGCCGATACGCCGCTGGTGGTGACCGAGGCGGTGGTCGGCGGTGTGGTCAATGATCGCCTGAGCGCCATCGGCACCGGCGATGCCATCCGTTCCGTCGTCGTCATGCCGCAGGCAACGGGCACGATCCGTGAGATCCTCATCAAGTCCGGCGATCATGTAAAGCAGGGGCAGGTGCTGGCCCGCCTCGACGATGACGAGCAGATCATCGCGCGCGGCCAGGCACAGGTGGCGTTGAAGAGCGCAGTCGAGAAGTCGCAGCTCTATCACACCATCAAATCCAGCGTGTCGCGCATGGATGTCTTCGACTCCGAGATCGCCGAGCAGGGCGCACGGCTGGCGCTGCAATCGGCCGAGCTGGCGCTTTCACGCCGGAATATCGTCGCACCGATCGACGGCATCGTCGGTATCGTTCCCGTCGTTATCGGCGACAACGTCACGACGACGACCAACATCGTCACGCTCGACGATCGCTCGGAAATCCTGGTGGACTACTGGGTACCGGAGCGTTTCGCCAATACGGTCAAGGTCGATCAACCGGTCGAGGCAACGTCGGTGGCCCGGCCCGGACGGCTGTTCTCCGGCGTGGTCGAGGCGGTCGACAACCGTGTCGACGGCGCTAGCCGGACCTTGCGGATCCGCGCCCGTATTAACAATGCCACGGACGAGCTGCGCGCCGGCATGTCCTTCAATGTCGGCATGCGCTTTGCCGGCGAAACCTATCCCTCCGTCGATCCGTTGTCGGTACAGTGGGACGGCGAGGGATCCTATGTCTGGCGTGTCATTGACGGCAAGTCCTCCAAGGTGCGTGCCAGTGTCGTGCAGCGCAATCCGGATGCGGTGCTGGTCCAGGCCAATCTCAAGGACGGCGACCGGATCGTCACCGAGGGGTTGCAGCGCGTGACCGAGGGCGGCGCAGTGCGCTTTGCCCGCGAGGTCGCCGAGGCCACGGAGGCCGTCACGCAATGATGGGGCACGGCAACGATACCGGTGGTGATGGGGCCGGGACCGGCGCAGGTTCCGGCAAGCAGGCTTTTACCGCGCTTTTCGTGCGCCGGCCGATCCTGGCGCTGGTCTTCAATACGCTGATGGTTGTGGCCGGCCTTGCCGCCTATTTCGGCGTGGAGGTGCGCGAATTGCCCGATGTCGACCGTCCGGTGGTCACCGTGCGAACCATGTTCGACGGGGCTTCGCCGCAGACGGTGGATCAGGAGCTGACAAAGGTTATCGAAGGTGCGGTTGCCCGCGTCAGCGGCCTGAAGTCGGTCTCGTCGAGCTCATCCTTCGGCCAGAGCCGGGTGACGCTCGAATTTTCCGATGCCATTGATCTCTCGGTTGCCGCCAATGACGTTCGCGATGCGATCGGCCGCATCACCGAGCAGTTGCCGGACGAGGCGGATGCGCCGCAGATCGTCAAGGCGGATTCGGATTCGCAGCCGATCATGCGTCTGGCCGTCACCTCGAATACACTGACCATGGATGACCTGACGCAGCTCGTCGACAATGAGATCACCGACCGGCTGGCCTCCGTCGATGGCGTTGCCGATGTCGAGCTTTATGGCGACCAGGAGAAAGTTTTCCGCATCGATGTCGATCAGGGGGCACTTGCCGGGCGAGGGCTGACGATCGGCGATTTGACGACGGCGCTCGCAACGGCGGCGCTCGATGTGCCAGCGGGATCGCTGAAGAGCAAGCGGCAGGATATCGTCGTGCGCGCCACGGCCGCGCTGCAGACGCCCGAAGATTTTTCGCGGCTGATTATCAAGGATCGCGTCCGGCTCGCCGATGTCGCGACCGTGACGCTCGGCCCCCGCGACGGTACGACGGCCCTGCGCTCCAACGGCGTGCAGGGTATCGGCCTCGGTATCATCCGTCAGGCGCAGTCGAACACGCTGAACATTTCGAACGGCGTCAAGGCCGTGGTGGCGCAGCTGTCGAAATCGTTGCCGGAGGGAACCCGCATCGCGATCACCAGCGACGACGCCGTGTTCATTCAGGGAGCGATCCATGAGGTGGTGCTGGCTCTGGTGCTGTCGGCATTGATCGTCACCATCGTGATCTACCTTTTCTTGCGCGACTGGCGCGCGACGCTGATCCCGGCGGTGACCATGCCGGTGGCGCTGACGGGTACGCTCGCTGCGCTCTACATGGTTGGTTTTTCGATCAATATCCTGACGCTGCTGGCGATCGTGCTTGCCACCGGTCTTGTGGTCGACGATGCCATCGTCGTGCTTGAAAATATCGTTCGGCGTCGATCGGAAAAGATGGGGCCACGTGCGGCGGCGGTGCTCGGCACGCGCGAGGTCTTCTTCGCGGTCATCGCGACGACGGCGACGCTTGCCGCCGTCTTCATTCCGCTGTCTTTCCTGCCGGGGCAGGTGGGCGGCCTGTTTCGCGAATTCGGCTTCGTGCTCGCCTTCTCCGTCGGCCTGTCGTCGATCGTGGCGTTGACGCTTTGCCCGATGCTGGCCTCCCGTATGCTGACCAGGGAGATGCGCGAGGATCACGGCATGCTCGGCCGCTTCGGCGCGCTGTTTTCCGGTGTCTATCGCCGCACGCTCGGTGCTTGCCTGAACGCGCCGCTGGTGGTCATCGCATTCTGTGCGATCTTCTCCGCCGCTGCGGTTCTTGCTTTCATGGGTGTCAAGAGTGAGCTGACGCCGAACGAGGACCGTGCCCTGGTGATGCTCAGGCTTACGACGCCGCAAGGTGCCGGCCTCGATTACACAAAGGATCAGTTGCAGCGCGTTGAAGAAAACCTGCAGCCCTTGATGGACAGCGGAGACATCCGCAATGTCTATGCGATTTCGGGCCAGAACGGGCAGGTGAATACCGGCTTCATGGTATTGACGCTGGCGCCCTGGAGCGAGCGTCATCGCACACAGACCGAGATCGTTGGCGATATCAACCGGGCGATGGCACAGGTGCCGGCGCTGCGCGGCAATGTCTTCCAGTCGAACAGTCTGCGCATTCGTGGCGCCGGCAGCGGCGTGCAGATGGCGCTGACGGGCAACGATCACGAGGCGCTGACGCGGGCGGCACTGAAGCTGGTGCAGACGCTGGACGCGACCGGCCAGTTCGACACGCCGCGCCTCAACAACGAGCCGACCCAGGCGCAGGTTTCTGTCGCGATTGACCGGGAGCGCGCCTCCGATCTGGGCGTCGACATCACCGGCCTGTCGACGGCGCTGCAATCGCTGCTCGAGGGGCGTTCCGTCGTCGATGTCTTCGTCAAGGGCGAAGCCTATCCGGTGCTTCTAACCTCGACCATGCGGCCGATCGACGATCCGACCGATCTCGAAAACGTCTTCCTGAAGACCGGCGACGGCAAGATCGTGCCGATGTCGGTCATTGCCAGCCTGAAGGAAGGGGCGGTTGCACCGCAACTCACCAGCGAGCAGCAACTGGCGTCGGTGGCGATCACCGCCGGGCTCAAGAACAATATGTCGCTTGGCCAGGCCGTGGAGGAGGTGAAACGGATCGCCGCGCCGCTTCTGCCGCCGGGCGCGCGGCTGATCCCGCTCGCGGAAGCGGCGACGCTGCAGGAGAATTCCAGCGGTATGGCGCTGACTTTCGGCTTTGCGATCATCATCATCTTCCTGGTGCTGGCGGCGCAATTCGAAAGCGTGCTGTCGTCGTTGATCATTATGTCGACGGTGCCGCTCGGCCTTGCCTGCGCGGTCTTTGCGCTCGTCATCACCGGTTCCAGCCTCAATATCTACAGCCAGATCGGCCTGGTGCTTCTCGTCGGCGTCATGGCGAAGAACGGCATCCTGATCGTGGAGTTCGCCAATCAGCTGCGCGATGCGGGTGAGGGCGTGCGCGAGGCGATCGAGAGAGCCTGCGCGCTGCGTCTGCGTCCGGTGATGATGACCATGATCGCCACCATTCTCGGCGGCGTGCCCCTGGTGTTCGCCCACGGGGCGGGGGCTGAAGCACGCATCGCGCTCGGCTGGGTGATCGTCGGCGGCCTCGGTTTCGCGACCCTGGTGACGCTCTACGTCACGCCCGTCGCCTATCTCCTGATCGCCCGCTTCGCCAAGCCGCAGGCGCACGAGGAGCAGCGGTTGCACGAGGAAATGTCGGATGCCGTGCTGAGAGTGAAGCTGACGAAACTCAGGGCGGCGGAGTAATCGCGCGTTTCGGCGTAATAAATAAATCAGCTTCAACCAAAGATTTATAGTAACTCGACCGTTTCGATTAGCCCTTTATTAAACATGATTGTTAATCATAAGCGCCTGTAACCACCCGAGTTCAGGCGCTGTTTTTTGCCGGGCTCACGTTCGCCGACATGGTCGGCCCGCGCGCATGAGCGCTCGCGGCATGGTTCGAATGTCTCCTTGTGCCTGTTGTGTATCGTTGCGTCCGGAGTTCGTGTGTCGTGAGTATTTTTTCGACCTTCATCAGGGTTAGTCCCTCCGTCAATACCGCCCTTGAAGTCCTCAGAAACACCCAGGCAGATTTGAAGGTTGCGCAGCGCCAGATGTCGTCCGGCCTGCGTGTGCAGACCGCCAAGGACGATGCCACCTATTGGCGGATTTCGACTTTGACGCGTACCGATATTGGCGCGGTGTCGGCCGTGCAGGACGCGCTCGGGCTTGCCTCCGCCACGGTGAGCACTGCCTCCACGGGCGTCACCAGCGCGATCAACATCGTCACTCAGATCCGCTCGAAGCTGGTGAGCGCCTACGAGGACAGCGTCGATAAGACCAAACTCAATGACGAGATCACCCAACTCAAGGATCAGCTTCGCAGCGTCGGTCAGTCCGCGAGCTTCAACGGCGTCAACTGGATCGTGCTTCAGGATGGCGAAGATCCTACCGAACCGCATCGGATCCCCGGTTCGATCATTCGTAACACCGATGGCAGCATTTCAATCGGGATGTTGAATTATGAAGGCGTCGCCTCGACCAGTGGCTCCATCGTATCGACGGATGCGCGATATCTGCTCGATGACCAGTCCAGCGGCACCGGCGGCTATGGCGTGCTAACCTCCACCGCCTTTGCGACGGAAGCCGGTGCGGCCCAGAATTATGTACTGGTCAACAGCAAGTATGGCGACACCAGCGGACAGGTGGAAATCTCGCTCGACGCGAATACGACGAACGGCGCTTTGACGGACATGGTCAATACGGTCACCGCCATGCTGCACCAGCTCAATACCATAGGTTCGGCCTTCGGCTCATTGGAAACACGCGTCAACCTGCAGAGCGAATTCGCCAACAACCTCAGTGATTCGCTCACCAGCGGCGTCGGCAAGCTTGTCGATGCGAACATGGAGCAGCAGTCGAGCAAGCTGCTGGCGCTGCAGACGCAGCAACAGTTGGGAATACAATCGCTGTCGATCGCCAATGCGAGCTACAATACGCTGACGCAGCTTTTCCAGAATTTCTGAGGGCTGGTGTCTAGGTTTCAAGGGAAATAGGGGCGGTATCGGGGATATCACACGGTTCTCTGTGTTGGTCTATCTGGATAGATGTACGTCGCCGGACGGTGGCGAGGAAGGCCGTTGATTGCGGTATGAAGATTCTGCTTCATCATATTGCCGCAATGCTCCATATCTGCTTCGGACCATCGAACCGGAGAGCGACGATTCCATGATCAAAAAAATTGCCATTCTTGCCGTCTCGGCGGCCTTTCTTAATGCATGCACGACGACCGACCCCTATACGGGCGAGCAGAAAGTCTCCAACACGGCGGGGGGTGCCGCGATCGGTGCCGGCGTCGGTGCGGTTGCCGGTCTTCTCATCGGACATTCCCCGGCTTCGCGCCGCAACGCAGCGCTGATCGGCGCTGGTGTCGGAGCGCTTGCTGGTGCTGGTATCGGCAACTACATGGACCAGCAGGAATCCGAACTGCGTGCGCAGTTGCAGGGTACGGGCGTTTCCGTTACCCGCGTCGGCGACCGCATCATCCTGAACATGCCGTCGGCCATCACCTTCGATATCGACCGGGACGAGATCAAGCCGGAATTCTTCGCGACGCTGAACTCGGTCGCGATCGTGCTGCGCAAATTCAACCGCACGCTGATCGACGTCAACGGCCATACGGATTCGACCGGCAGCCTGCAGCATAACCAGGATCTGTCCGAACGCCGCGCCGGCTCGGTCGCCTCCTATCTCGGCAGCCAGGGCATCGACCAGCGCCGCGTCTCCGCCGTCGGCTTCGGCCCGACGCAGCCGGTTGCCAGCAATGCCAACGAATCCGGCCGCGCCCAGAACCGCCGCGTCGAAATCCAGATCGCGCCGATCACGCAGAACGGCTGATCCGACATCAGCATTTGAAATGAAGACGGCCGGGTTTTGCGACCCGGCCGTTGGCTTATGTGGAGTGCCCCTTCCGTGCGTCGCCTGGCTTGCCGTAGCAACGTCGTGTTGATCCGCGGGGAAATGATCACGGCGTCGCATTTTGCTGCTCGCCTTCGACAACCTGCAGCCGCCACTGCCGAACCAATTCGCGCCGTTGGCCTGGATAGCGATCCGCCAGGAGTTCGGTTCGCTGGATCCTGTCGGCCCGGAACATCCGAAAATCCTGTCGAAGTTCACACCAGCCGGCGATGATCCGTCTGGAATCGAAGAATGCGACCGCAATCGGCCAGATAATGCGCTCGCTATCCGCGTCTTTCGAGTCCCTGTAGACGATCCGAAGCTTCATCTGCTGCTGCATTGCCTGGCGCAGAAGCTTGAGGTCGATCGCCGGCGTTGGCAGCATGGTGCGGCCGACATGGAAATCATTGTCGACCAATTTATGCCTGAGTTCCGAAGGAAGGACCGCGTCGATCTTGGATAGGGCGTTGTGGGCCGCCGATGCTAGACCCTCATCTGTTTGCCGGCTAATCCATTGCACGCCGAGTGCAATCGCCTTGATCTCCTCTTCCGAGAACATCAGCGGCGGCAACATGAAGCCCGGTTTCAGGACATAGCCGAAACCGGACTCCCCTTCGATCTCCGCTCCCATCGACTGCAGAAGCGCAATGTCCCTGTAGATTGTTCGCAGGGATACGCCGGTCTCCTGCGCGAGATAATTGCCGGAAACCGCCTGGCGATGGCGGCGCAATATCTGGAGAACGTCGAACAATCTCTGGCTTTGGGACATGCCATATCCTAGCACAACTTATGCTCAAATCCGCTTCGACGCGGACTTGAGCAGGGTCCTGATCAGTCCATGCGAACGAGTGCCTTCCCGTTGATCTTCTGACCACTTTCGAGGGCCGTCAACATGCGGATCGCGTTCGTCAGCGGCACGATCTCGGCAATCGCGAGCCTAAGCTTCCCTTCGTCGGCGGCGCGGGCAAGGCCGTCCAGGATATCGGCTCTTGCCGTGCAGATGATCGGCTTGAGTTTCCTGTCGAAGATCGCGCGGATGAACTTGCCGGGCGTCGGATCGATATCGAGAAAAACGCCGCCCTTGCGCAGAAGACCGAGCCCGACGGCCGTGCTCAGGGTGCCGGCCGTATCGTAGACGACATCGAAGCGTTCGCGGAGCCTCGAGAAATCGGTTGTCCGGTAGTCGAATGACGGCTGGACGCCAAGCTCGTGGGCACGGGACATCGATGACGCGCCGCAGCTTCCCGAGACGTTAGCGCCAAGCATCCGGGCAAGCCGGACGGTTGCTTCGCCGACGGCGCCGGTACAGCCATTGACGAATACATGCCTGCCAGGCATCAGCTTTGCTTTATCGACGAGGCCGTTCCATGCCGTGACGCCCGGTGTTCCCAGGCAGGCAGCGTCCTCGAAGGAAACCGAATCCGGTTTTCTGGCAAGGAAGGTTTCAGGGGCGATTACGGCTTCGCCGAGGGCGCCGCCATCCTTGATCCGCGCGAGGCCGAACACTGCGTCGCCGACCGTGAATCGGCTCACGCCCGGACCGACTGATGTCACGATGCCGGAGAAATCAACGCCCATGGCGCGGGGAAACTTCTTCCCTGTCACCATCTTGAGATAGCCGCTGCGCACCTTCCAGTCGATTGGATTGATGGCGGCGAACTTGACCTTGACTGCAACTTCGCCTTTTCCGGGTGCGCGAAGCTCGTAGTCTTCGAGCTTCATCAACTCCGGTCCGCCATACTGATGATATTGAACCCGCTTCATCGCCGTGCCCCTATGACACGGCGACTGCGACGATTCGTCGTTTCGATGATGATCATCTGGATACCCTTCCGCGACGACTTCAGTGAGGCTTGACTGTCGCCATGTAGGCGGCAAATGGCGTTGCGTCATAGATCACCTCGGTGGAGGCGATCTTGCCGTTTCTGACCTTGAGAAGTTCGACGGTGATGGCGTGCGGGACGGGATGGGTTTCGACGTCGTAGACGACGACGGCCTGTTCATCGTCACCGTAAACGGCAAGAATGCTCATCGTCTTGATCATCCGGCCGAAACCGTCGTGGAAACCACGGAATGCTTGCGTGCCCGTAAGCTTGCCAATCGGCGAGGTGCAGACGACATCCTCTGACGAGATCGCCATGATGGTGTCGACGTCCTTGTTGGCGATTGCGTCCACGTAGGCACGGGCAATCTTGGCGGCATTTCCAGTCTGTTCAGCCATGGTCATATCCTTTCATGGGTGATTGTTTGGCTGAACTCATTTAGCGCAGTGTAATGACATAAAATGTCAGCATGTCACGTTTGAAAGTTGTGTATATTGAAATAAACACCTAAAGGGTGCGTTATTCGAATAAATTTGAAAGCGCTGAGGCGCCATCTGCTCCATTCCATAGCGAATTGAGAAATAGGGGCGGCTGCGGTTACGCGTGCATCGCCGCGCCCTTGGTGATCTTGTCGACGATCTTTTTGTCGGCGCGCAGCGCAATGCCGACGACCTTGGCGTCTTCGGGCGCAAACTCCGAGAAGACCGCGCGGTTGGCGGCGTCATGGCCGGTTGAGAACATTTCCTCGATGAAGATGGAGGAGGTGACGCCGCGTTCCAGCGAGCGGCGGTGGATGGTGGCGATCGTTTCCTCGTCGGCGGATAGTACGATCATTGGTTGGATCGACAGGGCATTGTAACGGTTGCCTGTGCGATCGCTGTAGGGCTCGCCGATAATGTCCGGAAACTGCCCCGCAATTCCGGTCGACAGGAAGGCGGTCACGTTCAGTTTTTGCCAGGACTGAAGATTGTTTCGCAGAACGATCGCGATTTTGGTATCAAACATCGGTAGCCACTTTCATGCTGTCTGGGAATGAGCCATTGCGCGAAGAGATAGCCGGTCGGGCCTTCGAGGGTCTTGAACGTTTGTGCGAGAGCCCAGACGCGAACCGCATCGTCTCGGCGCCGGCCTATCCCGGCATCGAGCGTATCCATGCGCAATTCCATGGCGACGCCTTCGATCTGCATCGGCACGACACCTATGCCCTTGGCGTCACCATGCGTGGCGTGCAGACGTTCCGCTATCGCGGCGAGCGCCGCTACAGCCTGCCGGGCCGGGTGATCATCCTGCATCCAGACGAGGTGCACGACGGCGGTGCGGCGACCGATGACGGGCTGATCTACCGCATGCTCTATCTTGAACCGTCGATGCTGACGCAATGCCTGGAAGCGGCGCGCATCGGCTTACCTTTCGTCGATGAGCCGGTGATCGAGGACGAGCGCCTCGCCGGTCTTCTGCTCGGGGCACTCAGCGAACTCGACCGCGAGCTGGATGAGCTTTTCGTCGACGATTTCATTTCACGGATGGCGTCGGGGCTCGCCTCGCATGCGCGTTTGCCGCAGAAGCCTCTGGGGCTTATCGCCTGGGGCCAGGTGAAGACGGCGCGGGATTATCTGGAGGCGCACGCCATGCGCGGCGTTCGTTCGGAGGAGCTGGAGCGCGTCACCGGCCTCGATCGTTTTGCACTGTCACGCCATTTCCGCGCCGCCTTTGCCACTAGTCCGCATCGCTTCCTGCTGATGCGGCGGCTGCAGCGGGCCAAGGCGATGATTGGCGATGGCGAGCCGATTGCCGAAGTGGCGGCTGCCACTGGCTTTGCCGATCAAAGCCATCTGACGCGGCATTTCAAGAAGGCGTTCGGCATGGCGCCGGGTGCATGGGGTGGGATGGTCGGCGCCGCACGGCTATCGGCGCGGCACCCATAAACAGCCTTGGCGGCAATGCTCAGAGCATGCCGAGGAACTGCTTGAGCTCCGGCGTCTTCGGATTGGCGAAGACCTCGCCCGGCGGTCCGATTTCATGGACGCGGCCCTGATGCATGAAGACGACGCGCGAGCAGACGTCGCGGGCGAACTTCATCTCATGCGTCACCATCAGCAGCGTCATGCCTTCGCTGGCGAGTTCGCGGACAACTGCGAGAACCTCGGCCACCAGCTCAGGATCGAGCGCCGAGGTGATCTCGTCGCAGAGGAGCGCGATCGGCTGCATGGCAAGTGCTCTCGCGATCGCGACGCGCTGCTGCTGGCCGCCCGAGAGTTCGTTGGGAAAGGCGTCGAACTTGTGCCCGAGGCCGACGCGGTCGAGCATACGCCGCGCCATTGCCTCGGCATCGGCCTTGGAGGCCTTTTTGACGACCATCTGCGAAAGCATGACGTTGCGGCCGGCGCTCAAATGCGGAAAGAGGTTGAATTGCTGGAAGATCATCCCGACCTTCAGCCGCAATGCCTTCAGATGCAGCTCGTCGGGCAGGAGCTGGGCGCCGGCCACGGAAATCGAGCCGTCGTTGATGTTTTCGAGCCCGTTGATGCAGCGCAGAAGTGTCGATTTGCCCGAGCCGCTCTTGCCGATGATGGCGATCACCTCGCCGGGCTCGATGTCGAGGTTGATGCCTTTCAGCACCTCGTTCTCGCCAAAGCTTTTGCGGACTTCAGTGACCTCGATGAGCGACATTCAGCTTCCTTTCCAGGATCTGGCTGCTCTTCGACAGCGGCCAGCACAGGGCAAAATAGATAAGGGCGACGAAGCCGTAGACGGTGAACGGCTGGAACGTCGCATTGGTGATGATCGTGCCGGCCTTCGACAGCTCGACGAAGCCGATGATCGAGGTCAGGGCCGTGCCCTTGACCACCTGCACGGAGAAGCCGACCGTTGGCGGCACGGCGATGCGGAGCGCCTGTGGCAGGATGACGTAGCGCATCTGCTGGAGGTAGCCCATGCCGAGGCTTGCCGAGGCCTCCCACTGACCTTTCGCCACTGCCTCGACGCAGCCGCGCCAGATCTCGATGAGGAAGGCCGAGGACCAGAGGATGAGGGCGACGCCTGCGGCGAGCCAGGCTGGCACGTCGATGCCGAAGAGACCGAGGCCGAAGAAGGCGAGGAAGAGCTGCATCAGCAGTGGTGTGCCCTGAAAGAGCTCGACGAAATATTTGACGGCGACGCGCGCGACCTTGTTCTTGCCGATGCGCAGGAACAGGAGGATTGCCCCGACGGTGCCGCCGCCGATGAAGGAAACGAGCGAGAGCAGAACGGTCCAGCGCGTGGCGAGCAGCAGGCCGCGGAGGATGTCCCAGGTGGTGAATTGAATCATCGGCGGACCCTGCGCGGAAAGATGAGCGAACCGGCGGCTGCAAGCAGTTGTCGCAGGATGATGGCGAGAAGCAGATAGATCGCCGTGGAGACGAAATAGGATTCGAAGGCGCGGAAGGAGCGGGACTGGATGAAGTTCGCCGCAAATGTCAGGTCCTCGGCGGCGATCTGCGAGACGACGGCGGAGCCGAGCATGACGATGACGACCTGCGACGACAGGGCCGGCCAGATGCGCTGGAGCGAGGGGACGAGTATGACGTGGCGGAAGGTCTCGAACGGTGTCATCGCTAGGCTGGCGCCGGCCTCGAACTGGCCGCGCGGCGTCGCCTGAATGCCGGCGCGGATGATCTCGCAGCTATAGGCGCCGAGATTGACGATCATGGCGAGATTGGCCGCCGTGATTTCGCTCATGTGAATGCCGATACCGGGCAGGCCGAAGAAGATGAAGAAAAGCTGGATCAGGAATGGTGTGTTGCGGATAAGTTCGACATAGGTCGCGACAATCGGCTTGAGCCAGCGCGGACCCAGTGCCCGCGCCCAGGCGCAGGCAATACCGAGCGCGATGCCGACCACCGAGCCGACCAGGGTCAGCTCTATGGTGACGAGGACGCCCTTGATCAGAACCGGATAGTATTCGGCGATCCAGCCGAAGTCGAAGTGATAGCGCATGAAATGGTGCCTCGCTCGGCTCCGGCCGCACCCTCGGATGAGGGCGCGGCCGGGCTTGCGTTGATCAGAAGCCGGCGGGGAGGTCGGCGCCCAGCCATTTCTGCGATATCTTGCCGAGCGTGCCATCGGCCTTGGCGGCGGCGATGATGTCGTTGACCTTTTTCTGCAGGTCGGCCTCGTTCTTGTTCAGGCCGATGAAGCAGGGGGAGTTGGTGATGAGGAACTTCATCTCCGGCTTCTTCGGTGGGTTCTTGGCGAGGATAGCGGCGGCGACGACGTTGCCGGTGGCGACCAGGTCGACCTGGCCCGACAGGAAGGCGGAGATGGTACCATTATTGTCTTCGTAGCGCTTGATCGTCGCATCCTGCGGGGCGACCTTCGTCAATGCCAGATCCTCGATGGCGCCGCGCGTGACGCCGACCGTCTTGCCGGAGAGATCCTCGGGCTTGGTGGCGGTGACGTCGGCGGGGCCGAAGACGCCGTTGAAGAAGGGCGCGTAGGCGTCGGTGAAGTCGATGACGGCCTGGCGCTCGGCATTCTTGCCGAGGCTCGAAATCACCAGGTCGACCTTGTTCGTCTGGAGATAGGGAATGCGGTTGGCGCTGGTGACCGGTACCAGCTCGGTCTTCACGCCGAGTTTTTCGCCGATCAGGTTTGCCATGTCGATGTCATAGCCCATGGGCGCCATGTCCGGTCCGACGCTGCCGAAAGGAGGGAAGTCCTGGGGAACGGCAACGCGGATCGTGCCACGCGAGGTGATATCGCTCAAGGCGTCCGCTCGGGCTGCGTGCGGGCTCGACAGTGACCCCATCGCCAGCATCGCCATACCCAGTGCCGTGAGCAATTGTCTGCGCTTCATCGAATATCCTTCCAAACGTGGCTATGTGTAACTGCTGGACAGCACGCAAGAGGTATGCCAGTCGGTTGAAGGATACGGCCGCTCGCTCAGGACGCGCTTTCTCCCGGCGGGAATTTTGTGGCAAATGCACATTTTTGCCAGGCTTTGCTTAAAAAGTAAGCAAAACTACCGACCGCCAGCATTGTCTGGCGTGTGTCGGCGATCGCAATCGAGGTGGCTTGATCTTACGCAGGCGAGTGCTCGCTCGGTGTGGAAACCACGAGCGATTTTCATGACTGGACAGCGTCGTTCTGATGCCCCATAGAACCGCAAAAGGTTAACGCGCTCTTATATGTTTTCGATGGGAGATTCGGGACGATGGCTCTGGCTGATGCGAAGGCGGGGATACGCAACGAGGCAGGGATTGCTGCCGTTCTCGGCATTCTGAAACAGGCCTTCGGCGAGCGTTTCCAGACCGGCGAAAGTTTTCGCGCGCAGCACGCGCATACGACCACCTATATTCCCACACAGCTTCCCGATGGGGTGCTTTTTGCCGAGACGAGCGAGGATGTGCAGGCGGTCGTCAAGGCCTGCGCGGAGCATAAGGTTCCGATCGTCGCCTTCGGCACGGGTTCCTCGCTGGAGGGGCAAGTGAATGCGCCGCAGGGCGGAATTTCCATCGATTTCAGCCGGATGAATCGGGTGCTTGAAGTGAATGCCGAGGATCTCGACTGCACGGTCGAGCCCGGCGTCACCCGCGAGCAGCTCAACACTTATCTGCGCGATACCGGCCTGTTCTTCCCGATCGATCCCGGCGCCAATGCCTCGATCGGCGGCATGACGGCGACGCGCGCCTCTGGTACTAACGCTGTGCGCTACGGCACGATGAAGGACAATGTGCTGGCAGTGACCGTGGTTGCTGCCAATGGCGAGGAGATCCGCACCGCCCGCCGCGCCAGGAAGTCCTCCGCCGGTTATGATCTGACCCGGCTCTTCGTCGGCTCCGAGGGGACGCTTGGCGTGCTGACCTCGGTGACGTTGCGCCTGCAAGGTATTCCCCAGAAGATCGCCGGCGGTGCCTGCGCCTTTCCGACCATTCATGCAGCCTGTGATGCGGTCATCATGACGATCCAGATGGGCATTCCGGTTGCGCGGATAGAGCTTCTCGATGCCGTCCAGCTGCGGGCCTGCAATGCCTACTCCGGCCTCACCTATGACGAACAGCCGACGCTGTTTCTCGAATTTCACGGCACGGAAGAGACGGTCGCGCTGCAATCGGAGCAATTCGCCGAGATCGCGGCGGAGTGCGGCGGCGGCGAATTCCTCTGGACCAGCAATCTCGAAGAGCGCAACAAGCTCTGGAAGGCACGCCACGACGCTTATTGGGCGGCCCGGGCGCTGGCTCCGGAACTTGCGGCGCTGTCGACGGATGTCTGCGTGCCGATCTCGAGGCTTGCCGAATGCGTTGCCGAGACCCAGGCCGACATCGAGGAGCACGGATTGCTGGCGCCGATCGTTGGGCATGCCGGCGACGGCAATTTCCATGTGCTGGTGCTCTTCGACGACAAGACGCCCGAAGGCATCGCTGTCGTCGAAGCCTTCGTTGCGCGGCTGAACGCGCGGGCACTGGCCATGGACGGAACCTGCACCGGCGAGCATGGCGTCGGGCAGGGCAAGATGTCGTTTCTCGAGCAGGAACTTGGCGGCGCCGTCGATCTGATGCGCCAGGTCAAGCACGCTCTCGATCCCGATGCGATTTTCAACCCGGGCAAGATCTTTCATGGCCACTGAAAATTGGCATACCCCATGATCTCGGCTTGCCCCTTGCGTGAATGGCGCTAGGCTACGATGTCCCTTATCCTTGGGAGCCGCGACGCGGTTTGGATGGGGATCGGGGTAGCTAAAGATCAAGTATGATGCCTTGGATATCGCAATTGGAATGCAGAATGGAGACGGTGTGCATTGTTAGGTAGGGTCCTGGTTTTCCTGGGGGGATTGCTTGTAGTGGTGCTGTTCGTGGCGCTGCTCGCTCCGCTCTTCATAGACTGGACCGATTTTCGCAAGAATTTCGAAGATCAGGCGAGCCGTATCATCGGCAAGAAAGTGACCGTTCACGGCACTGTCGATGCCCGCCTCCTACCGTTTCCCTCCGTGACATTGCATGACGTCCGTGTCGGCCAGGAAGCCGACGGGACGCCGCTGGTGCAGATCGCTCAGTTCTCCATGGATGCCGAGCTGGCGCCGTTCCTGTCCGGCGAAGCGCTGATCTTCGATATGCGCGTCTCCGAGCCGAAAGTGCGCCTGCGGCTGCTGAAGGACGGCACGCTCGACTGGATGCGCGGCAGCCAGCCGGAAATGCCCGCCAAGTCGGTCGTGCTGGAAAGCGTGCATGTCGACGGCGGCGATATCCAGTTCATCGACGAGCAATCCGGCCGCACCCGGCACATTACAGGCTTCAATGCGGAGATGTCCGCGAAGTCGCTGGCTGGTCCCTGGCGGATCGAAGGGGATGCTGCACTCGATGGCGAGCACGGCAGTTTCACCATTTCCAGCAGCCAGCCGGACGATAGCGGCGTGTTGCGCGTCCGCACCCGGCTCAATCCGGATCGTCATCCTCTCATTGTCGATCTCGACGGCGAGCTGAAGCTGGTCGACCGCAAACCGGATTATCTCGGTCTCTTCACTGCGGGGATCGAGGACAAACAGGCTCGTAAGGCCGCGGACGAGCAGGCCCAGCCCCGCGTCAAAGGCCGCTTCGAGCTGACCAATGAGCGCATCCGCATCCCTGAGTATCGCCTTGAGGTCGGGGCGGCGGACGATCCATACGTGGTGACCGGGGAGGCGACGCTGGATACCGGCACGAAGCCGGAATTCCTGCTGACCGCCGATGGCCAGCAGATCGACGTTAACCGTCTCGGCAACAATCAGGGCACCAACGGCAAGACCAACCGCAATCCCGCTGTCTCCGCCCGCCAGCGCCTGAACAATTTGATCGCGATTGCCGCCGAGGTTCCGATCCCGCAGGTGCCCGGCAAGGCGACATTCCGCCTGCCGGCAATCGTTGCCGGCGACACGACCGTCCGCGACGTGCAGCTGGACCTGGAGCCTGCCGGAACCGGCTGGAAGATCGACCACGCGATTGGCATGTTGCCGGGGCGCACGCAGGTCGAGGCCACCGGCAAGCTGATGCTGCAAGGCGAGCCGAATTTCATCGGTAACCTTGTCGTCGCCTCCAACCAGCCGTCGGGCCTGGCGTCCTGGCTGGTGGGCTCGGTCGATCCCTCGATCCGGCAGCTGCGGCAGGCCGGCTTCTCCGCCGATGTCAACTTGCGGCATGAAGAACAGCGCTTCGACAACCTTGAAATCGCAATCGGTTCGGCGACGCTCAAGGGCAAGCTGGACCGGCAGGCGCCGGATAAGCAGGCGCCGAAGCTTGGCGTCGATCTCAGTGGTGATGCGCTGGACCTTGATGCGCTGAGAGCGCTGACAGGCATGTTCACCGGTCAGGACGCAGGCGAGGCCTTGCTCGACCACCGGATCACGGCGCATCTGAAGGCGGACAAGTTCGCAGTGTTCGGCGTGCAGGCCGACAATGTCGAGACATCCTTCTCGATTACTGATGGAGCGTTGACGCTCGACAAGCTATCGGTGCGCGATGTCGCCGGGGCGGAGATCACGGCTACAGGGCGCGGCGATGGCTCTTTGCTGGACTACAAGGGGTCGGGCGAGATCACCTTCAAGGCAGCCGATCCCGGTCCTTTCTTCGAAATGCTGAGCCAGCATCTGCCGCATCATCCGGTCATGGATCGGCTGGTGCGTAATGCTGCGTGGTACGGAAATACCGCGTTGCGCGGTGCGCTATCCCTCGGTGGTGACGAAGGTGACGGTGTAACGGTGACGCTCGCCGGCGTTTCCAACGGCAGCCGCGTCAATCTCGATTACCGCATGTCCGACCTGCTGGCATTGACCGGCAAGGGTACGACGACGCTGGAGGCGACGCTTGAGAATTCGGTGACTTCGATCCTGTTCGGGCAGGCGGGGCTGGATCCGCTGCCCGTCGAAGCCGATGCGAATGGCCGTCTGACGCTGAAGGTGATGGCAGAAGGCACCGAACCGGCGGATGCGGCGCTGACTTTTGCCACGGACAAGACCTCGTTCACGGCCAACGGCAAGGTCGACGTCCGTCCCGGCACCTTCCTCAACGGCACAATCGCACTGTCGCTCGACAGCGCTGATCTCGACCCCTATTTCGTGATGAATGGCATCGGCATACCGCAGATGGGCACGGGTCTGCCGGTGAAATTTCAGGCGAATGCCGTGCTTGATGCCGACAAGATCGCGCTCTCCGACATGAAGGGCCAGCTTGCCGACAACAATGTCTCCGGCGCTCTGACCTTCGATCGCAAGTCGCCAAACATCAAGGCGGCAGGCGAACTGGCGCTCGACAAGGCCGACCTTGGCTGGCTGGGCGAAGCGATCTACGGGCCGATGACGGATGCCGCGACGGGCAATCTGACCAAGGCCAAGCTTGGGCTGCCGACATTCAGCGGGCTTGATCTCAACATCAAGCTTTCGGCCAAGCAGGTTTGGCCGGGTATCTTCAGTCCGATTTCCAATTTCAGCGCCAACGCTGCTTACAAGGGCGAAGAACTGCGGCTGACCGATATTGCCGGTGCCTGGAATGGCGGTACGCTTGGGGGCAATCTGATGCTCGCCAATTCCGATGGCACCGGGCTGATGCAGACGAAGCTCAATCTCACCAATGGCGATCTTGCGACCGTCGCCTGGCAGCGCGATGGCACGCCGCTGGCCACTGGCCGCTTTGGTCTGGATGTGAGTATGGAAACCAGTGGCAAGAGCATGAGCGAGCTTGCCGCCAATGCCAGCGGATCGGGCGAGGCCAAGCTTGGCGAAACGCATGTCCGCGGTCTCAATCTCTCGGTACTCCCACCGCTGTTGTCGGCGACGGACCAGATCCAGGGCGATATCACCGCCGACAAGGTGTTGCCGATCGTACAGACGCTGCTCAACAATGGCGAGGCGGCATTGCCGGCGATGAGCATCCCCTTCAACATCTCGACCGGCGTCATCCGCGCCACCAATCTCAGCGCCGGCAATGATGTGGCGAAGCTTTCGGGCAGCGCCGAAATCAGCCTGCCGGACGAGCGTATGCGCGGGTCGCTCGGCATCGATTTCAATGCCGGCAATGAGGTGTTGAACGGGGCCGAGCCGGCGCTGCGTCTCGATTTCGCCGGTCCGTTGGCAAGCCCCGGCCGCACGATGAATGTCACCGACATCACCAGCTTCCTGTCGCTGCGCGCCCTTGAACGTGAGCGCCGGCGTGTCGAGCGGCTTCAGGCAAGCGTGTTGGAAAAGCAGCGGCTGCGGCGCGAGGTAGCGCTGTACAAATACACCGCCACTATGCGCGAAGCCCAGCGCCAACGCGATGCAGCAATCGAGCAGCAGCGGAGCCTTGAAGAGCAGCGTTTGAGGGAACTGGCGCAAAAGGCGGCCGCCGAAAAGCAGGCGGAAGCTGCGTCGAAGGCAAAGGCCGATGCGGAAGCCCGCGCGAAGGCGCAGGCGCAACAATTGCCGGTTCTCAACGGACAGGGGCCGCAGAAGATCGCGCCGCTGAACTTCAACGGTCTTCCCGGCATTGCCCAATAAGATACGTTATCCGTTGGATGAGGTTTCCTACAGCGAAGGGCTGGAGGCTCTTTGTGCGTTCATTCGAGCTCGGGCTTACTAAGCGCGCTCTTTCAGCCATTTCAGGACATAGAGCCGAAGGGCGGAGGAAAGGTTGCTCTCCGGTTCCCGACCGTCATCGATTTCGGAGATCAGCGCGGCGAGCGAGGTGCCGCGGGCCTTGGCGATTGCCTTCAGCTCGCTCCAGAACGCGTCTTCAAGGGAAAAGCTCGTGCGGTGGCCATGCAACGTCGCGGAATGTTTGCGGATCATCGGTGGATCGATCAAAAAGCTCGGAAGGGGGGAGGGAATTCTGAAAATGATTCAAAGTACAGGAATAAACTGCTGATTTCGAAAAGATTTCGTTCGGCTCGGCAGGCTAGTCATCCGTCTTGGTCGGCTCGATGTGGCCGGCCTCGTGCGTTTGGGCGGCCTTGTCGTTGAGCGCCTTGGTCAGGTGCTTCTCCGCCTTGGTGCGACCGAAGCTGATGCGATTTTGTTCCGCCTGCTTTTCCTTTTCGGAGCGGGCCTGTTTTTTCCGGAACTGACGCAGATTGACGACTTCGGCACTCATCACGGTTCCCACGGAGGATGTAGAAAGGGGAAGCCTGCGCTCCCCCTCGGATATTATTGCTTCTTGCGGAATGCGTCGAGCGAGACGACTGACCCAGGTTTTTTCTCTTCGCCTTCCTTGGCTTCCACCACCGGCTCTTCGCTGCCTTCGGCTGCCACCGGATAGGCGGTGATTTCGCCAGTCGGCATCTCTTCGTCGTCGGCGAGCGGAACGTCGAACTCCAGCTCGAAATTCACAGACGGATCGTAGAAGCCGCGAATCGCATTGAAGGGGACGACCAGCTTTTCAGGCACGTCGGAGAAGGAAAGGCCGATCTCGAACAGGCTTTCGGTGATCTTCAAATCCCAGAATTGATGTTGGATGACAATGGTCATCTGTTCCGGATATTTCGACTTCAGATGCTGCGAAATGCGAACGCCGGGCGCTCCGGTCAGAAAGGTAATGAAGAAATGATGGTCACCGGGCAGACGACCGGTGGCGCCGACCTCGGTCAACACCTTACGGATAACTCCACGCAGGGCGTCCTGTGCCAAAATGTCGTAGCGGATATGATCCTGCCCCATGCTTTCCTGTCTTTCGTTGGCCATGTTTTTTCTAAGGCTTATGCCACGCCGGGCGCAGACGGGAAAGCCCCCGCGCGAGTCATCGCCTGATCATACATAATATCGAAGATAGGGAGAAGGTGAAGGTTTCTGTTGCCAGGTACCTTCGAACCCCGCCTTAAGGTGCGAACCTTCAGGACTTGATTTGAAGTGTCACACTGCGATTAAGCAGCGAGACGAGCTTCCGCATAGTTGTCGTTTGCAACTACAATTTTAGCCCGATAACGGTGGTACAATGCCGAGCAAAAAGTCGATCTTTACGCCCTTGTCGATCCTATTTCGCCCCCATCAAAAGCCGGTCTGAAGCAAAGCTAGCCTGGTCGGTTTTTGGTGGAGGCGCCGGGTACCGCCCCCGGGTCCAATAGGTTTATTACATCGCTCGTTTATCGCCATAGCCGGCCCGAAGACCGGCAAGGCTGATATAGTGTTTTCCTTGGGCGAAGGGAAGGGCAATTGTCATAAATGCGTCGCCTGGATATCGCTTTGCCGCGATAGCTGACCATCGAGGATGAGAATTGCCGGGATTGTGCCCGGTTGCGGTTGGTTTTGCACCGACTTGCCATTAAATTAGCGGCGAATGGAATCGGCAGGCGGCGTTCTCGCCGGCTTCTTACCGAAATGTCGGAGCTAAGAATGGTTCGCCACCCGGAATATCAATATCTCGACCTGATGGCGCACCTGCTCGAAAGCGGCGATCGCCGGATCGACAGGACTGGCGTCGGCACGCTGAGCGGGCTTGGCGCGATGATGCGCTTCGATCTTTCCAAAGGGCAGCTTCCGGTCTTCACGACCAAGCGGGTCTATTGGAAACTCGCCGTCAAGGAGATGCTCTGGTTCCTGACCGGCGACACCAACATTCGCAATCTCCTGAAGCAGAACGTGCGGATATGGACCGACTGGCCGCTGGCCGCCTATCGCAAGGCGACGGGCGAGACCATCAGTCAGGAGGATTTCGAGGCGCGGATACTGGCCGACGAGGCCTTTGCCGAGACATGGGGTGATCTTGGCCCCGTCTACGGCAAGCAATGGCGGCAGTGGCGCGATGCCGACGGCCAGGTGCATGATCAGATCGCGACGGTGATCGACCAGCTCAAGCATAATCCAAGCAGCCGCCGGATGATCTTCCATGCCTGGAATGTCGGCGAACTCGCCGGAATGGCGCTTCCTCCATGCCACATGGTCTATCAATTTCATGTCTCGAACCTGCCGTCTCCCGGCGAGACCAAGCGGCCGCGCCTGAGCCTGATGGTCTACCAGCGGTCCTGCGACCTGTTTCTGGGAAATCCCTTCAACATTTGCCAGCAGGCCGTATTGCTGGCGATGGTTGCCCAGCAGGTGGACATGGATGTGGGCGAACTGGTCTGGGCCGGCGGCGATGTCCACATCTACCTCAACCATCTCGACGCGATCCGCGAGCAGTTGAGCCGGGAACCACGGCCATTTCCGACCTTGCGGCTGCTCCGCCGGCCGGAGAGCATAGACGACTACCGCATCGAGGATTTCGAGGTTCGCGATTACGAGCCTCATGCGGCCATCGCCGCGGAGGTTGCGGTTTAGAGGCCGATGCCTGTGCGGATATCCTCCGCGATAGCGCAAAAGTGAATTCAAGAACTGGCTTAAGTGTTTAGGCTGCTCTTCGTAGGCAAGGGAGGAGCGCCAATGACACGTCTGACCGCCAAGGACTTTCATCCGGAACTGCTGGAACTCTATGACTACTACGCGCATGGGAGAATCACGAAGCGCGAGTTTCTCGATCGGGCCGGCAAGTATGCCGTGGGCGGTCTGACGGCCACCGCGATCTTCGGGCTGATGAGCCCCAATTACGCGCTTGCGCAGCAGGTCGAGTTTACCGATCCCGACATCCTGCCCGAATACATCACCTATCCGTCGCCGCAGGGGAACGGAACCGTTCGGGGCTATTTCGTCCGGCCGGCCGCTGCCAAGGGCAAGGTGCCGGCTGTTGTTGTCGTGCATGAGAACCGGGGACTGAACCCCTATATTGAGGATGTCGCGCGTCGCGTCGCCAAGGCGGGCTTCATCGCGCTTGCGCCTGATGGCCTGACGTCCGTCGGCGGCTATCCCGGCAATGACGAGAAGGGCCGGGAGCTACAGCAGCAGGTCGATCCGCAAAAGCTGATGAACGACTTCTTCGCTGCGATCGAGCTTCTCATGAAGCATGATGCCACGACCGGAAAGGTTGGCATTACCGGTTTCTGCTATGGCGGCGGTGTGGCGAACGCGGCCGCCGTTGCCTATCCCGAACTGGCAGCAGCCGTGCCCTTTTATGGGCGTCAGCCGCGTGCGGAGGAGGTGTCTCGCATCAAGGCGCCCCTGCTGCTTCACTATGCGGGACTGGACAAGGGCATCAACGAGGGGTGGCCGGCCTATGAGGCGGCGCTGAAGGCTTCGAACAAAGTCTATGAAGCCTATATTTATCCAGACGTCAATCACGGCTTCCACAATGACTCGACGCCCCGTTATGACGAGGCGGCGGCCAAGCTTGCCTGGGAGAGAACGAAAGGCTGGTTCAAACGCTATCTGGCTTAAGGGTTGGAGATTGCTGTTGGCATCCTTTCGTTGGATCCCTCAAGAGGCGTGCCGGCTGGCGACAAGGACGGCGCCGATGACCAGCAAGACGGCGCCGGCGATCTGCCAGGCATTGTCCGACAATGTCATCCTTCCAGATCGTACCGCGTCGAATATCAGGCCCGCGAGAAGCTGGCTGCCAACCAGTACTGCGATGGTTGGTGCCGCACCCAGACGCTGATAGCCCCAGATACCGGCGAAGACGACAAAGGAGCCGAGCAGGCCGGGCAAAAGCGCCCACGGACGGATTGTGCCGATGGCTTCGACGATGCCGGCCGTGCCTCTGCGGGCAAGAAGCAGGAGCAGAAGCGCCGTGAGCCCCACCGACGAATTGACGACGAGTGTAATCAGGACCGTGGACACGGACTGGGTGATCCGCACCATGAGGATGTTCTGCAACACCAGCGATATGCCGGCGACGGCGAGGGTCGCCAGGATGATATAGCTCGACATGCTTCGGCCTTCAGGCTGTCTGGATGGCGTCGGGTTCGGTGCGCTGGTCCAGCAGCAGTTGCAGGAAGGCGAGATCGAGCCATCTTCCGAATTTAGTGCCTACTTCCGGGAGAAGGCCGACCTGCCGGAAGCCGAGCTTTTCGTGCAGCCGGATCGAACCGGTGTTTCCGGCCTCGATACCGGCGACCATGGCATGCTTTCCGATTGCTTTTGCACGGCTGATCAGTCCGATCATCAGCGCTTCGCCGACGCCGTTTCGGCGCTGATCGTTTCGCACGTAGACCGAATGCTCCACCGTATGGCGATAACCGTCGAATGCGCGCCAATCGCCGAAGGACGCATAGCCGACGACATCCTCCCCGTCATCGGTAGCGACCAGCACCGGATAGCCCAGCCTCAGGCGATCTCGGAGCCATTCTCTCCGATTGTCGGCGTCCACCTGCTTTTCGTTCCAGATCGCGGCGGTGTTGGCGACAGCGTCATTGTAGATTGCGGTGATACCGTCGATATCTGTGGCCGCTGCATCGCGAATTCGCATCGGTTTCTTCCTTCGGGAATCTCGTAAATTGGATATCTGTGGTCGCCAAAGATGTCTTTCGATATGCCGGATTTCTATCTTTGTCTACTATATTAATACAAATATCCACTAAGATGCCGACCTGTTGTCACGGAAAGTGCGGTGATAGGGGTTCCAGAAAATGCGGTATTTCTGAAAAATATAATTATTTCATGCCAATATGGGCTTTATCGATCACTCTGCAGCTATTCCGGCTTTTGCCGGAACCGATCCGTCTCCCAAAAGGTTCGATCGAAAGAGGGAGTAGCCTCTCCTGATTGCTATGCGTGAAGGTGTCCACTATAGTAGGACGCATGTCTCAGCTTGATAATGTTGATAAACGCATAGGCACCCGCATCCGGATCGAACGCGAAAGCCGTGGCTGGTCGCTGACGGAGCTTGCGGAAAAGTCTGCCGTCTCCCGCGCCATGATCCACAAGATCGAACGCGGTGATAGCAGTCCGACCGCCGCTTTGCTCGGCAAGCTGTCCGGGGCGTTCGGCCTCAGCATGTCGACCTTGATGGCTCGCGCGGAAATGCATCAGGGGCGTCTCCTCAAGAAGGAGGACCAGCCTGTCTGGGTCGACCCGCAAACCGGCTACGAGCGGCGGCATATTTCGCCAAAGTCGGATTTGCCTCTGGATCTTGTTCGCATCGAACTGCCGGCTGGAGCGGAAGTCTCAATGCCTGCGTCGGTCTATGCCTTTGCCCGGCAACTTATCTGGGTCCTCGATGGAGATCTGGTGTTCCTCGAGGGCGACACCAGGCACGGAATGTCCGCTGGCGATTGCCTTGAACTCGGTCCGCCGACGGATTGCGTGTTCAAGAATGAGAGCGAGCGGCCCTGCACCTACGCTGTGATTGTCCTTCGCAATTCGTAGAATGCGGATGGCCATCATAAGCAAATGCTATAATGGCGTGCTGACCCTTTGCCGCACGAGATCCAGAAACTGCTCCTGGGCCGCCGTTGGCATCCAGCCGGATCGCAGCGTCAGGCCGATGGGCCGCGCCGTGTGATCGAGATTATAGGGCAGGGCCTTGATGAGCCCGCGTGTCAGCTCCGCCTCTGCCTGCAGATGGGAGATGCAGCCGAGATGATTGGTTCGGTCCAGCAGTTCACGCATGAGGATCAGCGATCCGGACTCGATGATGCTCGCCGGCCTTCGTCCGAGGCTGTCGAACATGGCGTCGAAATGCTTCCGGATCGGCGTTCCGTGCAGGCCGACGACCCAGGGGTAGGAGGCAAGTTCTTCCAGGGCAATATCGTCCTTCCCGATCAGCGGATGATCGCGACCGGCGACCAGCACCAGCGTATCGGTGAAAAGCACGCGCTGTTCCACATCGCCGATCGGCGCGGGATCGCGCAGGGCGCCGATCAGGAAATCGATCTCCCCGCGTCTGAGTCCGGCCAGAAGATCGGCATAGGGGCCTTCCACGACCTGGATCGGTATTTTGGGGCGAAGCGCGCGGAAGTTGGCGATTGCCTGCGGCAGGACATAGGACCGCGACAATGGCATTGCGCCGATGACGATGCGCCCGGCCTCTTCGGATACAGTTTCCGCAAGATCGGCTTCGGCCTGGCTGAGTTCGGCGAAGGCAAGTCTTGCCGCCTGGGCGAGCGTCTGCGCCGTCCGCGTCGCGACGATGCCATAGGAGGTCCGTTCGAACAGGGGGCGGGCTGCCTCCTGTTCGAGTTGGGTGACAGCGCGATGCACGGTCGGCTGGGCAAGCCCGAGGCGTCGCGCTGCGAGTGTAAAATTTTCCATTTCACGCACGGCAATCAGCGCCTGAAGCTGCGCCGTGGTCGCGGTGATACGCAGCCTGGGGCTGAGATCGGACAGCGCCGGATCGAGATAGCCGAAGGCGCGGCGGACGCGTTTTGCAAGGACCTCGCCCTGCTTGTTGACGAACAGTCCCTGGGCGGTCCTCGTGAAGAGCGCCATACCGACGCCGCGTTCGATTTTCGACAGGGCCTGGGTCACGGCCGGCTGCGACACATGACATAGTTCCGCAGCTTTCGTGACCGAGGCCGTATCCACGACCATCAGGAACACCCTGAGATGGCGAAGATTGTGCTGCAGCTCCGGCTCTGACGATTGTGCGGAATTCAAGACAGGAGGTGCTCCAATATCAGGTCGACACGCTGGGTTAGCGAGAGATCTGCGGCGCTGAGGCCAAGCTTTCCGATTCGACGCTGCCAGTCGACGGCCGCCGATGCCATTCCGTCGGGAAGGCCGAGATCGCGAAGCGTCACCGCCACTTCCTCCATCTCGGCTGCGCGCCGCGTTCCGTGCACCATCATCCGTTCGAGGTTGTAGGACGAACGGGCCGTCCAGTCGATCCCCGGATCGGAGGCCTGCAAGGAAGCCAGAACGGCATCCTCCACGCCCGCGCGCCGCGCCGCCAATACACATTCGGCTGTCAGCGCCTCGAACCCCTTGATCATGACCGAGCGCAGCATCTTGATCGAGGATGCCTGCCCGATCTTGTCGCCGGCAATGCAGGCATTCATTCCAAGGCTTGTCAGCAAGGTCTCGGCTTCTGCTGCCTCGTTGCCGGCCAGAAGGAGAGGGGTGCGATGGCGGGCGGGATAGACCGGCGCCATCACCGCGACGTCGACATAACGGACGGCGGCTTCCTCGACGATCTTAGCGGCGGCGACCTTCGTCGATGGCGAGCAGGAATTGCAGTCGAGATAGAGCGCGCCCTTGTCGAGGTGGGCGGCCACCATCTTTGCGGCTTCGAGCGCGCGGTCAGCGGTCACGAGGCTGAAGATTGCGCCTTTGCCGTTCGTCGCGTCGCGCGGGCTTTCGCCACATGCAACGTCCAGCCGAGCACAGGCTTCAAGAAGGTCCCGGCGATGTTCTGTGCTTTTTATCTTGATGTCGAAGGTGGTGATGGGAGCTTTGATCGGGCTACCTTCGATAGTCTTCCAGCCGGCGACAAAGGCCTGTGCTGCTTCCCCAAATCCAATGAGTGCAATCGTCGACATGCTGCCGGTTCCTCGTGCGAACATTCAGCCAAACAAAGGTATAGCGAAAACTTATCGTGAGGACCGCAGCATAGCCGCGATCCTCGTATCGTATGGTCCCTCGCTTAGTGGGCCGGATCCTTGACGTTGTCGTAGGTCTGGAACTCGACGTTGTACAATTCTCCGCCGACCTTCTCGACCTTGCGCATGTAGATATCCTGGACGATATCCCGTGTTTGCGGATCGATCGAGATCGGGCCTCGCGGGCTCGGCAACTGCATGCCCTTGGCGGCGTCAACGAATGTCTGGCCGCTGGCGTCGCCCTTGGTCTTGTCGAGGGTCTTGTAGATCAGGTCGAGGGCATCCCACGCGGCGACGGCGACCATGTTGGGGCGCATGCCGTCATTGGCCTTCTTGAAGGCTTCCACGAAAGCCTTGTTCTCCGGGGAATCATGGTTTGCGGAATAGGGGCCGCCGGTGATGACGCCGATGGTCGGGTCGCCCATGTTGTTCAGCAGGTCGTCATCGGTGACGTCGGCCATGGCGATGACCTTGATGCCCGACTTGTCGAGACCGCGCTCGACAAACTGCTTCATGAAGGCCGCACCCGCACCCGTCGGAACGAAGACGAAAAGCGCTTCCGGCTTTTCATCGGCGGCGCGCTGCAGGAAGGGCGCGAAGTCCGGATTGGCAAGCGGCACCTTCAGCTTCGAAACGACCGTGCCGCCATTGGCCTCGATCGTCTGCTGGAACCATTTTTCCGCGTCGGCGCCCGGACCGTAGTCTGAAACGATGCTGACGAATTTCTTCGCGCCGTTTTCCGGAGCCCACTTGCCGATGACGCTAGCCATTTGCGGGACAGTCCACGACGTTCGGAGAATGTAGGGCGAGGCATCCACGATCGAGGAGGTCGCGGCCACCATGATGACTTGCGGGATCTTGGCGCGCTTGGACAGTTGCGCCACGGAAAGGGCTGCAGGCGTGTTGCCGAAGCCGGTCAGGATAGACACCTTGTCGTTGGTCACCAGTTCCTGCGAGAGACGCAGCGCGTTGTCGGCGGCGCTTCCGTCGTCCTTGACGATGAGCTCGACTTTCTTGCCGCCGGCGGTATCGCCCTTGGTGGCGACGTAGGTCTTGATCGCGGCGCTGATCTGGCGGCCGTTGGACTGGAACCCGCCGGTGAGCGGAATGACGACGCCAACCTTGACGGCGTCCTGCGCAAAACTCATTGTGGGAGCCCCGATCAGGGCGATTGCGGCGACGGCGCCTAGCGCCAGTTTCTTAATGCTCATGTCTCTCCTCCTGTTGAAAAATCTATGTGCTGTGCATGCCGTTCAAGCCGGCCCTCTTTCCGGCGTAGACCTGGGCGATCAGTGTTTTTGTTGCGCGGCGGCTGGCGTTGCGGTCGACGACGCCCCCGCGCCGACCCCAAGGAATTTGCCCAAGGTCGAGTTGTCCTGTGCCAAGGCAGCACTGCTTCCAGAATAGGCGACTGCGCCACGCTCTAGGATCACGGCCTTGTCGGTGATCGCCAGGATTTGCTGCGCGTGCTGCTCCACGATGATGGCGGCCATTCCCTCGCCGCGGACGATGCGACGGATGGCAGTCAGCAATTCCTCTACAATGATCGGTGCGAGCCCCTCGGTCGGCTCATCGAGCAGCAGGATCTTCGGATTGAGAACCAGTGCCCGGGCGATCGAGAGCATCTGCTGTTCGCCGCCCGACAGTTGGTTGCCGTAGTTGTTGCGGCGTTCTTCCAGCCTCGGGAAGAGCAGGTAGACGGCCGGAAGGCTCCATTTCCCGGGGCGTGTAACCGCCGTGATATTTTCCTCGACCGTCAAAGACCTGAATATGCCGCGCTCCTGCGGCACCCAGCCGACACCGGCCTCGACGCGACGTTCCGGTGTCAGTCGTTCGATGCTCTGGCCGCCAACGGTGATTTTGCCACCGTGATAGCGCGTCAGGCCGACGATGCTGTTGAGCGTCGTCGTCTTGCCGACGCCGTTGCGGCCGAGGAGAGCGACTGCTTCGCCCGGACCCACGGAAAGGCTGACGCCGTGCAGGACCACGGCTTTGCCATAGCCGGCCTTCAGGCCGTCCAGTGTCAAGAGTTCAGGCATGGTGCGCCCCTCCGAGATAGACTTCCTTGACGCGGGGATCTGTCGAAATCTCATCGACGGTGCCTTCCGCGAAGAGCGCGCCCGCGACGAGAACCGAGATCCGGTCGGCGAAATTGAAGACCAGGTCCATGTCGTGTTCGATCAGCAGGATCGAGACATCGGCGGGTAGTGCCGTCAGCCTTGCCAGAACCTCGTGCCGGTCGGCTTCCGGCACGCCGGCCGCCGGCTCGTCGAGCAGCAGAACCTTGGGCTTGCAGGCAATCGCCATGGCGATCTCGAGAAGCCGCTGCTTGCCATAGGGCAGGCCGGAGCAGGGTTGGTCGAGCACCGTGTCCAGACCGAAATCCTGGACTAGCCCGGCAATCTCGTCCTCGATGCCTGGAAGCTTGCCGGCGAAACGGAACCAGTCCTTGCCGCGTCCCTGCCGTTCGCTGATGACGAGGCCCAGGCTTTCCACGACAGTCAGATCGCCGAAGAGCTGGTTGATCTGAAACGTCCGGACCAGGCCGCGCTGCACGCGCTTTTCGCGCTTGAGCGACGAGATATCCTCGCCATTCAGCAGGATCTGACCGCTTGAAGGCGTGAGCACGCCGGTCAGAAGGTTGATCAGCGTTGTCTTGCCCGCGCCGTTGGGTCCGATCAGCGCGTGGCGAGCGCCGCTTTTCAGGCGGAACGAGACATCTGTCGTGGCCCTCAGGGCGCCGAACATCTTGTTGAGCTGTCTGGTTTCGAGAACGGCGGTGGTCATGGTGCCCTCCGGGTCGACGCGCGGCCTCTGAAGAGGTTACCGCGGATGGCTGCGAGGCGGGCGGAAAGCGAAAGCATGAGCTGGCGCGGACGGTCGCGCCCGAAGAGAACGAAAGTGACCAGCAGCATGCCGAGCCAGAATTGCCAGTATTGCGGCGTGAGCGACGACAGTCCGTCCTGGATCAGCTCATAGACCAGGGCGCCGATGATACCGCCGTAGAGATAGCCTGTGCCGCCAATGACCAGGATCATCAGGCTATCGGCGGATTTCTGAAACGACAGCGCATCCAGCGAGATGAATTGCTGCGTCTGGGCAAACAGCGCGCCGGCGATCCCGGCATAGGCGCCGGAGAGAGTGTATATGGCCACCAGGCGCGCGTTGACGGGAACGCCCACGGCTGAAGCGCGCAACGGATTGTCCCGGATCGCCTTCAACGAATAACCGAAAGGCGAAGAGACGATCAGCCGTGCCAGCAGGAACAGCAGGAACAGCACGGCAAGGCTGTAGGCGTAGCCGGTATGTCCATAGATATCGAAGTCGAAGACGCCGAAGAGCGGTTCGATGGTAATCCCTTGCAGGCCGTCGGCGCCACCGGTCAGCCAGTTCGCCTGATTGGCGATTTCGGCAAAGACGGCGGCAACGCCGAGCGTCACCATCAACCGTGTCAGGTCGCCGCCGCGCAGCAACAGGAAACTGGTCAGGAAGGCAACGATCGCGCCAGAGAGTGCGCCGACAACCAGTCCCGACAGCGGCTCGCCAGTGACGTGGATCGAGAAGAGGCCGCTTGCATAGGCGCCGACGCCATACATGGCCGCCTGACCGAGGGAGACGATGCCGGCATAGCCGAGGATCAGGTCGATCGAGAGAGCGAGAATGGCGAAACCGACGATCTCGGTCAGGATCAGATGCTGGTTGGGGAAGAGGAACCAGGAGGCGAGCGCGAGAGCCCAGAATGCCAGTTCAAGGACGCTCCAGCGCGCCGATCTCCTCATGACGTCTGATACCCGCTGCTTCAGAGCAGGGATTGCGGAATGGGATGTCTGCATCAGTTGGCCCTCGCGAAGAGACCCTGGGGTCGGACGACCAGCACCGCCACGAGGATGATATAAATGATGAAGCCGCCGAGCGACGGCACGTAATATTTGCCGAGAACGTCGGCGACGCCGAGAAGGATGGAGGCACAGAGAGGGCCGTACATGCTCGACGTCCCGCCGACGGAAACGACGATCAGGAAGTAGACCATGAACTTCAGCGGGAATGTCGGATCGAGACCGAGGATCTCGGCGCCTAGCGCGCCACCAAGACCGGCGAGGCCGGATCCGACCGCGAATGTCACGGCGAAAATCGTGTTGACGTGAATACCGACGCCGCGAGCGACGCGCCGGTCATCCACGGATGCGCGCAGCCGGCTCCCAAATCGCGTACGGGCGAGGATCATTTGCAGAGCAATGGCGAGCGCGCCGCAAACGAGGATGAGAAAGGCGCGATAGACGCCGATGCCCACGCCCAGCACATCAACGCGGCCACGCAGAAAGTCCGGCAGGTTCAGGATCTGCTGCTGCGATCCCATGACGTAATCGATGCCGGCAACCGCCATGAAGACGATGCCGATCGAAAACAGCACCTGGTCGAGCGGCGTCTTGTCGTAGAGGCGCGCATAGAGGGTCTTCTCGAGAATGACCCCGGCAATTGCCGTGGCAATGAAGGCGATCGGCAGCGTCAGCAGAAAGGGGACGCCCAATCGGTTCGTCAAAATGACGGTGACGTAGCCGCCAGCCATCGCGAAGGCGCCGTGCGCCAGGTTGATGAAATTCATCAATCCCAGGGTGACGGCCAGTCCGCAGGATAGCACGAACAGCAGCATGCCATAGGCGAGGCCATCGAATAAAAGGGTTAGCATTTTTCCTCCCTGTCCCGGATAACGCTCCTCCGAGGCCGCCAGATCTGGCCGTTTCTCCCGAACGCATCTTTCGCAGGACCTTTTGGGTCTTGAATGGTGATTAGCCATGACGGGAAGCGGGGCGATTGCCCATTTCAAAATGGTCGCCGCCTCATAAGAAAAAGCTATAGGCACCTTGCCGGGAGCGCGCCTCCATCGACGCGGCTATAGCCAAAACTTATCGGTGAGGCATCAAATCCAAATTGGCAAAGGACCCCCTCCGGCGTGAAATCACGCGCAATTCGGAAGGAGATCCCATGTCGGAACAAAAGACTGCACTTGTCATCAGCGCACACGCGGCTGACTTCGTATGGCGCTGTGGCGGCGCGATCGCGCTGCATGCGGAGCTTGGTTATAAGGTGACCGTCGTTTGCCTGTCCTTCGGCGAACGCGGAGAATCCGCCAAGCTCTGGAAGCAGCCGGGCATCACGCTGGATCAGGTCAAGGCGGCGAGACGGGCGGAATCGGAAAAGGCGGCCAAGGCGCTCGGCGTCCATGATCTTATCAGCTTCGACCTCGGCGACTATCCACTTCGTCTCACGGACGAGGACAAGTACCGGTTGGTCGATGTGATCAGGAAGGTACAGCCGGCCTTCATGCTCAGCCATTCGCAGTATGATCCCTATAATACCGACCATATGTATGCGACGCAGGTTGCGCTCGAGACGCGGATGATCGCGCAGGCCTGGGGTCATAATCCCGGCGAGAAGGTGCTCGGTGCACCGCAGCTTTACCTGTTCGAGCCGCATCAGACCGAGCAGATGGGCTGGAAGCCCGATGTCTTCCTCGACATCACCTCTGTCTGGGACAAGAAGCGCGCCGCCATCGAATGCATGGAGGGACAGGAGCATCTCTGGGAATTCTACACCCGCGTTGCCCAGAACCGCGCCAATCATTTCCAGCGCAATTCGGGCGGTCAGTCGGGCGGCCGTGCCTCGAAATATGCCGAGGGTTTCCAGTCGGTCTTTCCACGCACGGTCGATGAGCTCTAATGAGCTCTCGAGAGGAGCGTGACATGGAACCCTGTTTCGATATCGCCCATCTGGCGCATGTGGAGATGTATTCTGACAAGTTCGAGGAAAGCCTCGACTTCTTCGTGAACGTCTATGGACTGACGGTTGCTGGGCAGGACGAGCAGTCGGCCTATCTGCGGGCGTGGGACGATTACGAGTTCCACACGCTGAAGCTCACCCGGCATCACACCACGGGTGTCGGGCATATCGCCTATCGGGTGTCATCCGAGGCGGCATTGGAGCGGCGCGTCAAGGCGATCGAGGCGAGCGGCTTCAAGGTTCTCGGCTGGGTCGACGGCGATCTCGGCCATGGCCGCGCGTTCCGGTTCGAGGATCCGTTCGGCCATGTGTTCGAAATCTATTGGGACACTGTTCGCTATTCGCCGCCAGAGCAGGAAAAGCCGGCGCTGAAGAATGTCGCTCAGCGATATCATGCGCGCGGCTGCCATCCGCGTCGTCTTGATCATCTGAACTTGCTCGCCTCTGATGTTGCCGAGTTCAGGCGCTTCATGGAGACCTGCCTCGGTTCGCGCGTGACAGAGATGATCCAGCTCGACAATGGCAGGCTCGGCGGATGCTGGTTCACCGTCAACAACAAGACCTATGATCTCGCCTGCACCGAAGAGCATGGTGGCGGAGGCGGGCGTCTTCATCATGTGACCTACGCCACCGACAGCCGCGAAGAGATATTGCGCGCCGCCGACATCTTTCTCGAAAACGGCGTGCACATCGAGACCGGTCCGCACAAGCATGCGATCCAGGGCACTTTCTTCCTCTACGTCTGGGAGCCCGCCGGCAACCGTGTGGAACTCGCCAATTCCGGCGCACGCTTGATCCTGGCTCCCGATTGGAAGCCCGTGGTCTGGACGGAGACGGAGCGCAAGAAGGGGCAGGCCTGGGGATTGAAGACGATCGAGACTTTCCACACCCACGGGACGCCCCCGGTCAAAAAATAAGGAGACGTGTAATGGGTATTGTTGTGCAGGATGTTGCTCGGGTTTCGCAGGATGTGATCGACCGGTTGGCACATGCCGGGGTCGCGACCGTGCACGAGGCACAGGGCCGCAAGGGCATGCTCGCCAGCTACATGCGTCCGATCTATGCCAGCGCCCAAATCGCCGGTTCGGCCGTGACCATATCGGCTCCTCCCGGAGACAACTGGATGCTGCATGTGGCTATCGAGCAGCTGAAGCAGGGTGATATTCTCGTTCTCGCGCCGACCTCACCCTGCGACAACGGCTATTTTGGCGATCTGCTTGCGACCTCGGCAATGGCGCGCGGATGCAAGGGCCTTATCATCGACGCCGGCGTCCGGGACATTCGCGATCTCACGCAGATGGGCTTTCCGGTCTGGTCGAAGGCGATATCGGCGCAGGGCACCGTCAAGGAGACGTTAGGCTCGGTCAACGTGCCGGTGGTCTGTGCGGGCGCCTATGTCGAGGCTGGCGATGTCATCATCGCCGATGATGACGGCGTCTGCGTCGTCAAGCGCGAGGAGGCGGAAGCCGTTATTGTCGCGGCGGAGACGCGCCTGGCCAACGAGGATGCCAAGCGCAAGCGGCTTGCGGCCGGAGAACTCGGACTGGACATCTACGGAATGCGGCCGACGCTGCTCGCAAAGGGGCTGAAATATGTATGAGGACGGTATCCCTTGCCTGTGGATGCGAGGGGGTACCTCCAAGGGCGCGTATTTCCTCGCCGAGCATCTCGCTGCGGCCCCCGCCGAACGCGACACGCTGCTGCTGAAAATCATGGGTTCGCCTGATCCCCGCCAGATCGACGGAATCGGTGGGGCCGATCCGCTGACGTCGAAGGTCGCCGTCCTGTCGGCTTCGACGCGCGCTGACGCCGATGTGGACTATCTGTTCCTTCAGGTCTTCGTGGACCAAGCGCTCGTCAGCGATGCGCAGGGATGCGGCAACATTCTTGCTGGCGTCGGTCCGGCGGCGATTGAGCGTGGTCTCGTCAAGTCGATCGACGGCATCACCGAGGTTCGCATCCACATGCTGAATTCCGGCGAGGTGGCGGTCGCACGGATAGAGACGCCGGGCGGTCGTGTGAACTATGCCGGCGCCACCGAAATTGCCGGTGTTCCCGGCAGCCATGCCGCTGTCCCTTTGCTGTTCATGAACATCGCCGGTTCGATGTGCGGCGCGCTGCTGCCGACCGGAAACGAGGTCGATGTCATCGACGGGATAGAGGCGACTTTGATCGATAACGGCATGCCCTGCGTCATCATGCGGGCCGCCGACTTCGGGCTGACGGGGGAGGAGACCCGCGAGGCGATCGAAGCCAATGCCGAGCTGAAGTCGCGGATCGAGGCCATCCGCCTGAAAGCTGGCCCGATGATGAACCTCGGCGATGTCAAAGCCGCTTCTGTGCCGAAGATGACCCTGGTGTCGGCCCCAAAGCACGGTGGCGCGATCTCGACTCGGAGCTTCATCCCGCACCGGGTTCATGCGTCTGTCGGCGTTCTTGCCGCCGTTACGGTTGCGACCGCGACGCGCTTGGCAGGTAGCCCCGCCGCGCAATTGGCGACGGCCCCGTCGGATGGGCGTTATCTGATCGAGCATCCGACCGGCGCGATGGAGGTCTTTCTGGATATTGGCGATGATGGTTCGATCAAGGGAGCGGGGACGGTCAGGACGGCACGGAAGCTGTTTGATGGCCGGGTCTTCGCGGGATGATCCAGGCGGGGTCGAGCAGACGACGCGCTGACGACTAGAGTTCGGAATATCCGATTTGGATCGGTGTAGGATGAGATGCCGGCGACCGCGAGGTTGCCGGCATTTCCGTTTCCGAAGCAGCGCAGTGAACGCCAGCGCCAATTTTCACGGCGACCGGAGTTCGCGTTTATGCGTGATCGCTACTGCTTTGGAAATAAGACCGCTGGCTATGGAAATCTGGGGAAACAATCCCGTCGAAATTTTGCTCTATATTTGAAATATTACATGAATACCGAAATCCAATGCGGCCGATACGAGTGCATGCTCGATAAAAGGTGTGATAAGTATGCATTATTATCTCTGCGGTTTTGATTTTATAATTTAGCTTATTAAAAATCAGCGCAAACCTTCTTCAAGGATTGTTGCGTCCGCCGTGGTAATTGTGGCACGTTACACTTCGGACAGTATTCGTGCGCTATCTCGACATGCGTTCTGCGATATAGTCTCTGGAAGGGTTTTGATGAAAAACATTGCTGCCATTATCCCTTTTTTTCAACGCAAAGGCGGCTTTCTGACTGCGGCTGTACAGTCCATTGTTGATCAAAGACTGCCGGATGACGTCAGGGTTCATATCCTGATCGTGAACGACGAATCCCCCATAGATCCGCTGTCTGAAATTTCACATCTGGAGTTTCCGGCTAATGTCAGTTTTGAAATAATAGCGCAGCAGAATGCCGGCCCGGCAGCGGCCAGAAACAACGCGCTTGATGCTGTTCCGGCGGAGACGGAGTTTGTCGCCTTTCTTGATTCCGATGATGTCTGGTTTGAAGATCATCTCAGGACGGCCGTGCGGGCGCTTGGCGACGAAGGCGTGTTCTACTTCAGCGACAATTATGAAGACAGGCCTGTCACGACTTTTGAGAAAACCAAGTATTTCAGCCGGGCCGCCAGTGCTGGCGATTGGGAGATTGTCGAGCCCGCTTTAAATATCTTCCAGTTCAAGCCGCGATTGGCGTTCAAGGCCTTTATCAGAGAATATATTTCGCAGACCTCCACCGTTGTTTACAGATTTTCCAAATTCAAGGATCTGCGGTTCGATTCCGATCTGCGCTATTCCGGTGAGGATTATTTCTTCTGGCTTTTGATCGCCAATAGCGGATCGCCGGTGACGTTTTCGAGCAATGTGAACGGGGATCGGGACAAGGGCGTCTCCGTTTATCGCGACGCTTATTCCTGGGACAGCCCGAAGGTTCTGGTTCGCCTGCTTGGCAATCTCCTGTTCTGGAAAAGGGTAGCCGCCAGTTTCACGCTCGACGATGACGACAGGCAGATTCTGGACGAGCATATCAACAAGACGAGAATGGGTATCTCCTATCTCATCATGCGCAACGGTCGCCGAGATCGTGCCAAGAGCGTCGGGGCCATCTTCAGCTTTTTGAAAATGGACCCGCTCGGCATCGCGCAAAGCCCGGCCTTGATCATGAAGGCTATCGGCCTTGCCAGGAAGGGCCTTTTGGAGTTCTAGGCCGGACCCTCACTCTCACGGCGCCGATCGGAGAAGCCTCTTCATCTCGCGAAGTTGACTTACATCCAGGGCCATTTTTATTTACGAATAGGCCCGAAGCTATCCGTCGTCGTTTCGCGCCTTGACCGCCATGCATTCCGCGAGGTCCCAGATAGCCTTCATCTTTGAACAAGGGGAAGGAGATCGCTGATGGATATCGGAGTCATTGGGGCCGGTGCGATGGGAAGCGCCATCGCGGGGCGGTTGGTCGAGGGTGGCGCTCACGTTCTCACTTATGTTGAAGGCCGCTCACCAGCGACCATAGAGCGGGCCAGGGCGGTGGGCATGAAGGCCGTCGGGCTGGATCGCCTTGTCGAGGCCGACATCATCCTCTCCATCGTTCCGCCCGCGGAGGCCATTGGCGTGGCCGAGCTTCTGTCCACCGCATTGCGACGCCTTGGCAGGACGACCACATTCATAGACTGCAATGCGATCTCGCCGAAGACGATGGCGCAGGTTGCATCGGTCTTCGGTGCCGATCGTGGCGATGTGCTGGACGGATCCATCATTGGTGCGCCGCCGAAGCCCGGCCAGAAAGGTCCCAAGCTTTACATCAGCGGCGATGCCGCAAACAGGAGCGGCGTGCTTGCGGACCATGGGCTTCAGGTGCGCCGGATCGATGGAGGGATCGGGGCCTCGTCGGCACTGAAGATGTGCTATGCCGGCATCAACAAAGGCGTTACGGGCCTCGGCACCGCCATGCTGCTTGCCGCGATCAGGTCCGGAGCGGATGAGGGCCTGAAACGGGAACTCGAAGAAAGTCAGTCCGACCTTGACCGCAAGTTTGCCCAGAGCATTCCGGACATGTATCCGAAAGCCTATCGCTGGGTTGCGGAAATGGAAGAGATCGCCGAGTTCCTGGGCGAGGACGATCCCGCCGCCTTGATCTTCAAGGGCATGGCCGGCCTCTATCGCAAGATGGCCGACGACCGCGAGGCCGGCGGTATGCTTGCCGGCGAATTGGATCGGCTCAACGGCGGTGCTTGAGGTTTTGGCAGAACCGACATTTTTGCCTGCATAGCCACGGATATCAGCTTGCAAGGCGGTGAGCCCGACGCGCATATGAGGCTGTCGATCGTCGAGCGAGGGAGAAGGATGAGCGAACCAATCAAAACCATCGTCGTTGCCGTATCGCGCAACGGCATTATCGGCCGCGACGGCGATATGCCCTGGCGGCTGTCGTCCGACCTCAAGCGCTTCAAGGTCCTTACGCTCGGTAAACCCGTTATCATGGGGCGCAAGACGTTTCAGTCGATCGGCAAGCCGTTGCCGGGCCGTCCGAACGTGGTGATCACGCGCGATAGCGGCTTTTCGGCCGAAGGCGTGACGGTCGTGCACTCGCTGGATGATGCCATCGATGTCGCGGCGCGTCTTGCCGCGGAAAGCGGCGTGGATGAGATCTGCATCCTCGGCGGCGGCGAGATCTATCGGCAGGCGATGGATTATGCCGACCGGTTGTTGATCACGCATGTCGAGGCCGATGTGGATGGCGATACCTCATTTCCGGCCATCGATCCGGCCCTATGGCAGGTCGATAGCGAGCTTGCCGTGCCGGCGGGTGAGAGGGATAATTATCCGACACGCTTTGTCAGCTATTTCAGACGGAGAGCCTAAATCCTTCAGGCGGAATTCAATTATTTTCCAATAAATCCGCCTAACTTCCTGAAGTTGCGTTGAAAGCAGGTGCGTCGATACCTATAACGGGGACAATCGCCGCAACTTGTGGATTTCGCACTGCGAATGACAAAGTTTAGCGCGATGACTGGGAGTCCACTAACAAAGAGGTTTTGATGCCCTGGAGCAATCAGAATGGCGGCGGCGGCCCGTGGGGCGGCGGCGGCGGAGGCGGAGGAAATAATCAAGGGCCGTGGGGGCAGGGACCGAACCGGCCGCGTGGAAGCGGCAGCGGCGGACCACCCGACCTTGAGGACATTATTCGTCGTGGCCAGGACCGGCTAAAGGGGCTCGTGCCCGGCGGTTTCAATGGCGGTGCTTTTCTTATTGTCGCGGCGGTCATTGCCGTTTTCTGGCTTATTCAGTGCGTCTATACGGTTCAGCCGGATGAACGTGGCGTTGAATTGCGGTTCGGCAAGCCGCGCGCCGAGGTGTCCATGCCTGGCCTGCATTTCCATTTCTGGCCGATGGATCGCGTCGAAATTGCCAAGGTTACCGAGCAGCAGCGCAACATCGGCGGGCGTTCGGGTTCCGGCTCCAACGCCGGTCTGATGCTGACGGGCGACCAGAACATCGTCAATGTTCAGTTCTCGGTGCTCTATACCGTCACCAATCCGCAGGCCTATCTTTTCGAAGTTGAAAGCCCCGACGAGACGCTGCAGCAGGTCGCCGAAAGCGCCATGCGCGAAGTGGTCGGTCGTCGTCCCGCACAGGACATCTACCGCGACAATCGTCAGCAGGTCGCTGTCGAGGTGAGAAACATCATTCAGGACACGATGGATCGCTATAGTGCCGGCATTTCCATCAATGCCGTGCCGATCGAGGACGTGTCGCCGCCGCGCGAAGTGGCCGATGCCTTCGACGAAGTGCAGCGCGCCGAGCAGAACGAAGACCAGCAGGTACAAGAGGCGAACCAATACGCCAACCAGAAGCTGGGTCAGGCCCGTGGTGGTGCTGCCCAGATTCGCGAAGAGGCTGCCGCCTACAAGGATCGTGTCGTCAAGGAAGCTCAGGGTGAGGCGCAGCGTTTCATCTCGATCTACGACGAATACGTCAAGGCGCCGGATGTGACCCGCAAGCGGTTGTTCCTCGAAACCATGGAGTCCGTTATCGGCAATTCCAACAGCATCATCATCGATGACAAGCAGAGCGTCTTGCCCTACTTGCCGCTGAATGATCTCGGCAAGTCCACGACGCAGACGGGCGGCAAGCCTGCGACTGCAGTTCAGCCGGAGGCCAAATAATGACGTCCAGCCGTTTGCCAACCATTCTCATCGCGCTCGCGGTGCTGCTGCTGATCGTTTATTCCTCGGTTTTCGTGGTCAATGCCCGCGAGCAGGCGATCGTTCTGCGCTTCGGCCAGATCCGTGAAGTCAAGACCGAGCCCGGCCTCTATTTCAAACTGCCCTTTGCCTTCATGGATGCCGATCGGGTGCAGTATATCCAGGATCAGGAACTGCGCTTCGATCTGGACAATATCCGTGTCCAGGTTTCGGGCGGCAAGTTCTATGAAGTCGATGCCTTTGTCGTCTACAGGATCACCGACGCGCGGAAATTCCGCGAGACGGTATCGGGTGATCGCGATGCGGCGGAATCACGCCTCAGAACCCGCCTCGATGCGTCGCTGCGCCGAGTCTACGGTCTGCGCGGTTTCGAAGCGGCTCTGTCCGAAGAGCGCGCCTCCATGATGACGGAAGTGCGTGACGACCTGCATCGCGATGCGGAGACCCTCGGTCTCAACATCGAGGATGTTCGCATTCGCCGCACCGACCTGACCCAGGAAGTGTCGCAGCAGACCTACGACCGCATGAAGGCCGAACGTCTGGCGGAAGCAGAACTAATCCGCGCCCGGGGTAACGAAGAAGGCCAGCGCCGCCGTGCCGTCGCCGACCGTCAGGTCGTCGAGATCCTCGCGGATGCGCAGAAGGATTCGGAAATCCTGCGCGGCGAAGGCGAAGCCGAACGCAACGGCATCTTTGCCGATGCTTCCACGCGCGATCCGAGCTTCTACGAGTTCTATCGCTCGATGGCGGCCTATCGGGCGTCGTTCGGCTCTGGCGGCAAGACGCTGGTGCTGCCGCCGAACCAGTCGGAATTCTTCAAGTATTTCGACAGTTCGACCGGCTCTGCTGCCACGTCGGCACCGGCCAAGCCGTGAACGGTGAAGCTCGCGAATTGGCGAGCGACATATAGCTGAAATTCGAGGGGCTGCCGGTTGGCGGCCCCTTGTTTTTTGTGGAACCGTCTCGGCTTTACCATGATTGCAAAGGGTGGACCGAGGCACGGGGATATCGCAAAAAGGTGATTACACGCTTCATCATTCCGCCTTATGGTGATGCTTATACAAGATTTCCCTTTCTCGATGAGGATGCCTGATGGCCTTGACCATTCGCCTGTCTTTCAGACGTTCGTTCGCTCTTCTGGCCAGCGTGGCTCTGATTGCGGGTCCCGTTCTGGGCAATGTCGAACAGGCGCGTGCGCAGACGGCACAGACGCCCCCGACCGTCGATAATCAGGCGCCGGCGGCAGCGACCAATCCGGCTCAGGCCCCAACGGGCGGTTCGACCGCGCCGGCGACCAATCCAGCGGCGGCACCCGCCATTGCCGGAAACCCGGCGATGAATGCCGGTCCGGCTTCTGTTGCCGATCTCGCATCCGGCCTGCTCGATGCCGTGGTCAATATCTCGACCTCGCAGAAGGTCAAGGACCAGGGCGATGGTCCGGCAAACCCCAAGGTGCCCGACAATTCGCCGTTCCAGGATTTCTTCAACGACTTCTTCAAGAACCGCAACAACGACAACAGCAACCGCAAGGTCAGCTCGCTCGGTTCCGGCTTCGTCATCGATCCCACGGGCTATATCGTCACCAACAATCACGTCATCGAAGGCGCAGATGATATCGAGGTGATCTTCCCGAACGGCAACAAGCTGAAGGCACGACTGATCGGTACGGATACCAAGACCGACCTTTCCGTGCTCAAGGTGGAGTCGAAGCGGCCGCTAGTGTCAGTGAAGTTCGGCGATTCCGCCAAGATGCGGATCGGCGATTGGGTGATGGCCATCGGCAATCCCTTCGGCCTCGGCGGCTCGGTGACGGTCGGCATCGTCTCGGCGCGCGGCCGCAACATCAATGCCGGACCCTATGACAATTTCATCCAGACGGATGCGGCGATCAACAAGGGCAACTCCGGTGGCCCGCTCTTCAACATGAAGGGCGAGGTGATCGGCATCAATACGGCGATCATTTCACCGAGCGGCGGCTCTATCGGCATCGGCTTCGCCGTGCCGTCCGAGCTGGCCGAGGGCGTCGTCAAGCAGCTCATGGATTTCGGCGAAACCCGACGCGGCTGGCTTGGCGTGCGTATTCAGCCGGTGACCGACGATGTTGCCAACAGTCTCGGCCTCGATGGTGCCAAGGGTGCGCTGGTGGCCGGTGTCATCAAGGGCGGTCCCGTCGACAACGGTTCGATCAAGGCCGGCGATGTCATCCTGAAATTCGACGGCAAGGACGTGGACGAGATGCGTGATCTTCCGCGCGTCGTCGCCGAAAGCCCGGTGGGTAAGGCCGTCGACGTGGTTATCATGCGCGATGGCAAGCAACAGACCGTCAAGGTCACGCTCGGCCGGCTCGAGGACAGCGATCAGGCCGCCGCGGCAAGCAGCGACAAGAGCGGGGGCGACGAGAAGAACAAGACCCCGAAGCTCGCGCCGGACGACAATGGCAGCGGCAGCAATGATGGTGTCATCAATCCCGGCGGGGGTGACGATAGTGACGACGGCATGGACGGTCAGGACCAGGGCGGTGACCAGCAACCGCAGGCACCGCAGCAGCTGGCTGCCCAGAGCGTGCTTGGTATGAAGCTCGCAACGCTGAACGCCGAAAACCGCAAGAGCTTCGGCATCGCCGACAGTGTCGATGGTGTCGTCATCACCGAGGTTGCGTCGGGTTCGGCCGCGGCCGAGAAAGGGCTGAAGCCCGGCGATGTCGTCGTGGAAGTGGCGCAGGAGTTCGTGCAGACGCCGACCGCAGCCTCGGAAAAAGTCGCGTCCCTGAAGCGGGAAGGCCGGCGCAATGCGCAGTTGATGATCGCATCTCCGAGTGGCGACCTGCGTTTCATCGCCGTGGCGCTGGAATAGTCGTCAGTTTTCCGGCGCTTGCCGCGCCCGCCATTCGGCGGCGGCCAGGCTATAGAGGACATGGCGCTTCAGGTGCGGATAGGTATCGGGAACGCCGGGATGATCGAAATCGCCGCCCTCGACACGATGCATGCCGATCCGCTCCATCACGGACGTCGACCTGATGTTGTTGTGGACGGCGAAGGAAACGATCCGGTCGAGATTAAGCGTTTGGAAGCCATGGGCGAGCAATGCTCGCGCCGCTTCGCTCACAAACCCCTTGCCCCAGAACGGCGTCGCCAGCCGCCAGCCGATTTCGACCGTACCCGTCGGAACGAACGGCTCCAGATGATCTGTCCGCATCAGCCCGCAATATCCGATGGCCTCACCACTGGCCCTGAGCTCCAACACATAAAGGCCAAGACCGGTGTCGGCGATCATGGATCGCACGCGCTCAAAGAATGCATCGGCTTCTGCGCGACTGCGGCGAAAAGGAAAAAACTCCATCACCTTATCATCGGAATTGATCTCGTAGGCGAGATCGCGATCCTCATCGCGCCAGTTACGAATGATGAGGCGTTCGGTTTCGGTGATGATCATGATGGCATCCGATCCCTGAAGGGTTTCCGCCGAAATTATGCTCTGACGAAATCACTCTTGCGATAGCCCTGAATGTAGAGCAGGGCGGTCAAGTCGCCGTGGTCGATACGCATCCTGGCCTCGGCGGCGACCGAAGGTTTGGCGTGGAGGGCAACGCCGGAGCCAGCGAGTTGCAGCATGCCGAGATCATTGGCGCCGTCGCCGACGGCAAGCGCGTCATCCGTAGAAATGCCGAGCTTTTCGGCGATATGGTTGAGCGCGTCGACCTTGGCCTGCTTGCCGAGGATCGGTTCGGCAACATGGCCGGTCAGAATGCCCTTGTCTTCCAGCAGGATATTGGCGTGGTCCTCATCGAAACCCAGGGTCGCGGCGATACGGCTCGTGAAGACGGTGAAGCCGCCGGAGACGAGGGCGGCGTGGTAGCCCTTCGCCTTCATCGTGGCGATCAGTTCAGCTCCGCCGGGGGTTAGGGTAATGCGCTTGGCAATGACCTCGTCGACAACCGAGATCGGCAGGCCCTTCAAGAGAGCGACGCGTTCGCGCAGCGCCGGTTCGAAGGCGATCTCGCCGTTCATGGCGCGGGCGGTAATCGTTGCGACCTTGTCCTTGAGACCGACTTCGGCCGCTAGCTCGTCGATGCATTCCTGGCCGATCATGGTCGAATCCATGTCGGCGATCAGCAGCTTCTTGCGGCGCGTTTCCGCATCCTGGATGACCAGATCGATCGGCGCGTTGCCGATAACGGTGCGAATATCGGCTTCGGCGGTCTTGAGGTCGGTGCCGTCGCGCAATGCGATATCGCAGGCGATGCCGTCGGCCAGCCAATAAAGTCCCGACGCTTTGACGGCGTCCGATGCGCGCTCGGCGATAGCCGGAGCGAGAACGGGGTTTGACGGATTGGCAATAAGCGTGGCAACGAAGGCCATGATCAGAAATCCTATGAGCGATATCGACGCGATCCTGATAACCGGGCCGACCGCCAGCGGCAAGTCCGCGCTTGCGGTGGAATTGGCGCGGGCGCATGGCGGCGGTGTGGTCAATGCCGACAGCATGCAGGTTTATGACACGCTCAGCGTGCTGACGGCCCGTCCGTCTGAAGCCGACATGGAGGGCATTCCGCATCATCTTTACGGCCATGTGCCGGCGGGGCAAGCTTATTCCACCGGCGTCTGGCTGCGGGAAGCGGCGGCATTGGTGGCGCAATTGCGCGAAGAAGGGCGGATGCCGGTTTTTGTCGGCGGCACCGGGCTCTATTTCAAGGCGCTGACCGGTGGGCTTTCCGATATGCCCACTATTCCCACTGAGATTCGCAGCCGCCTGCGCGAGCGGCTGCTGGCGGAGGGGACTGACGAGCTTTATCGCGAGCTCCTCACTCGCGATCCCACCGTGGCGCGAAGTCTCAATCCCCAGGATGGACAACGTATCGTGCGGGCTCTGGAGGTGATCGAGACGACGGGGCAATCCATCGCTGCTTTTCAGGGCAAGACAGGGCCTATCATCATTGACGCCGATCGCGCGCGGAAAATTGTCGTGCTGCCGGATCGCGCCATCCTGCATCAGCGTATCAATGGCCGTTTTGAGAAGATGCTCGCCATGGGCGCCGAAGACGAGGTGAAAGCGCTGCTGGCGCTGGAGCTGTCACCGGAAATGCCCGTCATGAAGGCGATCGGCGTATCGCAGATCGCTGCGATGCTGCGGGGCGAGATGACGCGCGCGGAGGTTCTGGACACCGGCGCTGCCGCGACGCGGCAATATGCGAAGCGGCAAATGACCTGGTTTCGCAACCAGATGGATGAGAGTTGGGAGCGCGTCAGTCCATAACCGGTGTCAGTCCTTGTTATAAAGACTGCTCAGCGGCTTCTTCAGAATGCTGTCGCGTAGGGACAGGCCGGGTTCGCGCCGCGGCGGCTGGGCGGCGTCTCTTGCCGGGGATGGCTGGTTGCCTGTGTTGTCATCGCCACGGTAGTCGCGACGCAGTTCGGCAAGCCGGCTGTCGATAGATGTCCGGGATGTAGCGTCGACGGCGGGTGCTGGCGCGCGCGGCAGCATGTCGGGCCGATAGGGTTCTATCGGCGGTGCGGCAATTCTTGTCGGCTGCGGTGGCGGTGCAGGCTGCTCGACATAGTCATTGCCGAAATCCTCGTCCACTTCGTCCGCGGCGTCGTGCACGGTCGCATAGCTCTGCTGGAAGGTGGAGATATCGGGGCTCGTGATCGAACGCATGCGGCTGACGATGGTGCGCAGATCGACGGTATCGGGCGTTTCCTCGCTCGTTCTTGCGACGCTGCCATTGGCTTTCGGCAGCAGATGTTCCTCGACGCGGGAAAAGCGCATTCGCATCGGCACGGCAATCGCCTCGCCGAAAGCAATGGCCTCGCCGTTGCCGATGGAGGAGAGGAAACTGGTCGTTGAGATCGAGGAGTTCGGAATGGCGGAGCGGATGATGTCCTGGTCGCGGTCGTTGGCGAGGCGCATGGCAAACACCGTCGAGCATTGCGACAGGATCGTCTGGTCGAGTTCGCCCGGGCGCTGGGTGATGATGCCGAGCGATACGCCGTATTTGCGGCCTTCCTTGGCAATGCGGGCGATCGCCTGGCGGGTCGGGAAGAAACCGAGCGTCGGGTCGGCGGGGATATAGCGATGTGCTTCCTCGCAGACGACAAGCATATGGATCGCGCCATCGCTCCAGAGCGTAAGTTCGAAAGCCATGCGGCAGAGGACGGAGGCGACGGAGTTGACGACCTCGGAGGGGATGCCGGCGAGCTGGAAGGTGCAGATCGGCTTGTCGTCGCCCGGAATGCGGAAGATCTGCGCGATCGTCTCCATGATCGTGTCGCTGATCGTGTTGTTGGAGAACATGAAGTGGTAGCGCGGATCGTTGATCGCCGAGATGACGCGCATTTTCAGCGAGCGCAGATGTGGCTTTTCCTGACGGCCCTCGAGCCGGCCGATGCGCTCATCGATCAGCGCCAGGAGGTCGGCCATGCGATAGGGCACCGGCGTATCGGCGGTCACCGAGCTTTTCTCGGACTGGCGGCGCATCAGCGGTGAATCGCTGCCGCGAAAGGCGCGCTTCGCCTCTGGAATGATATCGCGCAGCATGTCTAGCTCGTCGGGGATCGGCACGCGGCCGCGAAAGATGACCTCGGCAAATTCTTCCAACCGCATCAGCCAGAAGGGCAGGTCGAGCGTATCGGTATCGATGACGACGGAGTGCCTGGGGAAGGCCGCGGCGAATTCGTTGTGCGGGTCGAGGATCAGCACGCGCAGCTTGGGATCGGAGGCGATCGCCTTGTGCAGGAGCAGCGAGACGGCGGTCGATTTGCCGACGCCGGTGGAGCCGACCACGGCAAAATGCTTGGCCAGCATCGAGGGAATATGGATGGCGGCGTCGATGCTCTCGTCCTGCGTCAGCTTGCCGACGACGCAACTGCTGTCCTTGCCGGCGTCGTAAATACGCATGAGGTCGGCGGCACGAATGCGGTGCGCGATGGCGCCGAGATAGGGATAGGCTGAAATACCGCTTGAAAACTCCTCGCGGCCGTTTGGTCCGATGCGGACTTCGCCCAGCAGCTCGACCTCGATGCGGAAAAGATTGTCCTCACCTTCACCCCAGCCGTTACTGCCGGTATTCATGGCGTAGACGAGGGCGGCGACGCGATTGCTGCCGACGCTGATCGAGATCAGTTTGCCGACCGACCAGAGCTCGGTCAGATCGGTGCCGCCATCCTCGGCGACCGCGGCAATGGTTGCCCTGGAACCAGTGCACGCGACAACGCGGCCGAGGAAACGATTTCCCGGCTTCAGCCCGTCACGGCGATCAAGGTCTCCAGCTTTGCCGGACGTCTGCAAGTCGTTGTTGAGCAAACGGCTACTCCCAGCGTTAGGAAATGGAGCATAGGGAGGGCCGCTTAATAAAATCCTTTCGGGCGTCCCCGCTTTTTAAAGGGATCGGGATGGGGCGCGATTTTTTATTGCGGAATACGTTGACGCTTGGAAATTTTCTGTCTATCACTCCAGCCTATGAAAAACTCGACACTTCTTATTGTGGTGGGACAGCGCATGGGCAGGATGGTGTAACCATCCGGCGATAGCCACCCATGCGCTAGATGACAGGCTCCCCAAGGAGCCTTTTTTTATGCCCGAAATCGAGATTTCATTTTTCCAAACCTCCAGCAGATAGCGGAACAAACGTATGACCGGCACAGATAATCAGGCGAGCAGCAATCAGATGACAGGCGCGGAGATCGTGTTGCGGGCGCTTAAGGACAATGGCGTCGAACACATCTTTGGTTATCCGGGCGGCGCTGTTCTTCCGATCTATGACGAGATCTTCCAGCAGGACGATATCCAGCACATTCTCGTTCGCCATGAGCAGGGCGCGGGCCATGCGGCCGAAGGCTATGCCCGCTCGACCGGCAAGGTCGGCGTTATGCTGGTTACCTCCGGTCCCGGCGCGACGAATGCGGTCACGCCGCTGCAGGACGCGCTGATGGATTCCATCCCGCTGGTCTGCCTGACGGGTCAGGTTCCCACTTCGCTGATTGGCTCGGACGCGTTCCAGGAATGCGACACGGTCGGCATCACCCGGCCCTGCACCAAGCACAACTGGCTGGTCAAAGACGTCAACCAGCTCGCCGCCGTCATTCACGAGGCCTTCCGCATTGCCCAGTCCGGCCGTCCGGGTCCGGTCGTCGTCGACATTCCGAAGGATGTCCAGTTCGCCACCGGCACCTATACGCCGCCGGAAGCGCATGATGTCCAGAAGAGCTATCAGCCCAAGCTTCAGGGCGATCTCAACAAGATCAAGCAGGCCATCGAGCTGATGGCGAATGCACGCCAGCCCGTCATCTATTCCGGCGGGGGTGTCGTCAATTCCGGTCCCGAAGCTTCCAAGCTGCTGCGCGAGCTGGTCGAGCTGACCGGTTTCCCGATTACTTCGACGCTGATGGGCCTCGGCGCCTATCCGGCATCGGGCAAGAACTGGCTCGGCATGCTCGGCATGCACGGTTCCTACGAGGCCAATATGGCGATGCATGATTGCGACGTCATGGTCTGCATCGGCGCGCGATTCGACGACCGTATTACCGGCCGTCTGAATGCCTTTTCGCCGAATTCGAAGAAGATCCACATCGACATCGACCCGTCGTCGATCAACAAGAACGTTCACGTCGATATCGGCATTCTCGGTGATGTCGGCAATGTTCTGGAAGACATGGTCCGCCTGTGGCGGGCCTTGCCGCAAAAGCCGGCTGCCGATCGCCTCGGCGGCTGGTGGGAGAACATCACCCGTTGGCGCGCCCGCAATTCCTTCGCCTACAAGCAGAGCGGCGATGTCATCATGCCGCAATATGCCATCCAGCGCCTCTATGAGCTGACCAAGCATCGCGATACCTACATCACGACCGAAGTCGGCCAGCATCAGATGTGGGCGGCGCAGTTCTTCGGCTTCGAGGAGCCGAACCGCTGGATGACCTCGGGTGGCCTCGGCACCATGGGCTACGGCCTGCCGGCGGCTCTCGGCGTGCAGATCGCCCATCCGGAAAGCCTGGTCATCGATATCGCCGGCGATGCCTCGATCCAGATGTGCATTCAGGAAATGTCGGCGGCGATCCAGCACAATGCGCCGATCAAGATCTTCATCCTAAACAACCAGTATATGGGTATGGTGCGCCAGTGGCAGCAGCTGCTGCACGGCAACCGCCTGTCGAACTCCTATACGGAAGCCATGCCTGATTTCGTCAAGCTGGCGGAAGCCTATGGCGCCGTTGGCCTGCGCTGCGAGAAGCCGGGCGATCTCGACGCCGCCATCCAGGAGATGATCGATGTCAACAAGCCGGTCATCTTCGATTGCCGCGTCGCTAACCTCGCCAACTGCTTCCCGATGATCCCCTCGGGCAAGGCGCATAACGAGATGCTGCTGCCGGACGAAGCCACCGACGAAGCCGTCGCCAACGCAATCGACGCCAAGGGCCGGCAGCTGGTTTGATCGGATCGGCCGGGACCCGGGGAGTTTCCCAGATCCCGGACCTTTCGATTGACGGCTATATTGTAGACGCCCTGCTGACTTCCCGAAGATAAGAACCGAGGAAACGGAACAAGGACAATGAACGCACACCTTCAACCCACGGGCTCCGCCTATTTCATTTCGCCGGAAACGGCGGCGGTCGAGAGCCATACGCTATCGGTTCTCGTCGACAACGAACCCGGCGTGCTTGCCCGCGTCATCGGCCTTTTCTCCGGTCGCGGCTACAACATCGAAAGCCTGACCGTTTCGGAGACCGAACACCAGGCGCATCTGTCGCGCATCACCGTTGTTACGCGCGGTACGCCGCAGGTGCTGGAACAGATCAAGGCACAGCTCGAGCGCATCGTGCCTGTTCATCGCGTCGTCGATCTGACGGTGCGCGCCCGCGAACTCGGCCAGGAACGGCCGATCGAGCGCGAAGTGGCGCTGCTGAAGGTTACCGGAAATGGCGAAACCCGCGCCGAGACACTGCGTTTGGCCGACGCCTTCCATGCCAAGGTGGTGGATGCCACCGTCGAGCATTTCATTTTCGAAATCACTGGCAAGTCCTCCAAGATCGACCAATTTGTGGCCATCGTGAAGCCGCTCGGCCTGATCGAAGTTTGCCGTACCGGCATCGCGGCGATGAACCGCGGCCCGCAGGGGATGTAAGAGAGCCCCATCGTTGACCGATCTCCGGACGTCGCATAGGTTTCGCGGCGTTCGGGGCGTGACTGGCCCTATCTCAGGCGGGGTAGCATAGGTGGGGTTTTCAACCGGGGATCATTTACCGGAAGCCGGTGAAAAGAGCTGGTATCCGCCAGCGGGCATGCGCCTCGGCGCTACCTTCTATGTCCGCAATGCCTTTCCCTGGCTTGGTCACTATTTCGGAGCACAGAAGATCGCGACAACCCTGTCGCCCGGCATTGGCGGCGTGTTGTCCTGGGGTGGCCGCGTACCGGCAAAGACGGCGGCAGCGATTTCACGGTGGCGCGGCCTGCCGCGCTGGAATCTCGAAGACGGCTTTCTGCGCTCGGTCGGATTGGGGAAGGCGGGTGCGATACCGCTTTCCATCGTGGTTGACGATCTCGGCCTGCCGGTGGATGCAAGCCGGCCTTCGCGCCTCGAGCGGCTGATTGCCGGCGCGGACGAGGCAGGCGCGCTAGGCAAGGCTATCCGCGAACAGATTGTTCATCACAGGCTCTCTAAATACAATCATTTGCCGCATAAGCTTCCCGCCATCGAGCGCACGGCGAAGCGCCGCATTCTGCTGGTCGATCAGGTCGTTGGCGATATCTCCGTCGACAAGGCGCTCGGCTCGCGTGCCTCGTTCGAGCGAATGCTGGCCGATTCGCTGGCAAATGGGGCGCAATGCCTGATCCGGACGCATCCGGACGTCATGGCCGGCCACGCCAAGGGGTATCTGACTACTGAGGCCGCCGCAAAGGGCGGGGCAATATTTCTTAATGATGAAGTATCGGTAGCGTCGCTTCTTGATGTCGTGGATGAGGTCTGGACGGTGTCCAGCCAGTTCGGTTTCGATGCGCTGCTGCGTGGCATTCCGGTCCGCTGCTATGCCGCGCCCTTCTATGCCGGCTGGGGCGTGACGGAAGATCATTTTGGCGTGCTTGCGAAGGTGACGCTTGCCGGAAACAGAACGAAGTTGCGCACGGTCGACCAGATCGCAGCGGCAGCCTTTTCGTTCTATCCGACTTATCGCGATCCCGCCGATTGGCGGTTGCTCGATGTTTTCCAGGCGATCAATCTGATCGTTGCGCAGCAGCGCACCGAGGCGCGTGGTTAGAGCATTTCCAGCGGCTTCCTCCGCGATGGCGGCGGGAAGGCGGCGTCGAGCGTGGCCCAGTCCTCATCGCTGATATCAAGCGAAACGGCGCCGCGATTTTCCTCGACGCGCTGCGGATTGGCGCTCTTGGGAATGGCGATCACGCCGTCGCGCTCCAGCAGGAAAGCGAGCGCCACCTGGGCCGGGGTCGCCTGATAGGTCTTGGCGATATGGATCAGGTCGGGATGATGCAGCAACCGGCCCTGTTCGATCGGCGAATAGGCCATGATCGGAATGTTGCGCTCCTGGCACCAGGGCAGCACATCATATTCGATGCCGCGCCGCGCGAGATTATACAGCACCTGGTTGGCGGCGACGTTGCCGCCAGCTGGAACCGCAAGCAGTTCCTCCATATCGTCGACATCGAAATTCGATACGCCCCAGGCGCCGATTTTTCCCGAAGCCTTCAGGCTTTCGAAAGCCGCCACTGTCTCCGCCAGTGGATATTCGCCGCGCCAGTGCAGCAGATAGAGGTCGATGTGATCGGTCTTCATCCGCTTCAGGCTGCGCTCGCAGGCCTCGATCGTACCCTTGCGGCTGGCATTATGGGGATAGACCTTGCTGACCAGAAACACCTCGTCACGCTGCCCTTCGATAGCTCTGCCGACAATTTCTTCCGAGCCGCCATTGGCATACATCTCGGCGGTATCCAGCAGCGTCATGCCGAGGTCGAGACCGGCCTTCAGGCTGGCGATCTCATCCTTGGCGCGGGCGGCATTCTCTCCCATATTCCATGTGCCCTGGCCGAGCGCCGGAACCGTGATGCCGGAGGGAAGGGTGACTGTAGGGATGGGATCGTGCATGGCCTGTCCTCGTTGCGAACCGGAGCAAGGATAAGTCCGTTTATCGGGATTTCAATCAGGAGCATTCATGTCACTGTGACAATCGTCCTGTGGCATTCGAATCCAGGGCGAATTAGGGATGTGCCAGATATGCGCCGCTATGATCCGGGCGCGTCGCAATGAATGAAATGGACACCGCCTGTTGTAACGGAGCGGCGTCCGAGGAGGCTTTATGGCGCTGGATACGTTTCTGGCTCTTCTTGTGTTCGCTTTCACGACCTCGATCACGCCGGGGCCGAACAATATGATGCTGTTCGCGTCGGGCGTGAATTTCGGTTTCCGCCGCACGATCCCGCATATGCTCGGCATCGGTGTCGGCTTCTTCGTGCTGCTGCTCGGTGTCGGGCTGGGATTGGGCGCGCTGCTGCATACCGTGCCGCTCCTCTATACCGCCCTGAAGTTCGCCGGCGGCGCCTATCTCGTCTGGATCGCCTGGAAGATCGCGACGTCGCGCAGCATTGCCGAAAAGGAAAGCGGTGCGCAGCCGATGAGCTTTCTGAGTGCTGCGGCCTTTCAATGGGTCAATCCCAAGGCCTGGGTGATGGCTGTCACCGCCATGGCGACCTATACCAATCCGCAGCTCTATCTCATCAGCGTCCTGCTTGTCGGTTTCGCTTTCGCGGCCGTCAACGTGCCGAGCGTCTCGACCTGGGCAGGCTTCGGCTCGGCCCTGCGCGATTGGTTGTCCGACCCCGTTCGGCTGAAATGGTTTAACATCACCATGGCGGTCCTGCTGGTGCTCAGCCTTTGGCCGATGCTAAAATAGCGTAATCGGCGGCTTGTTGAGCATCAGCCAGATTATGCCGAGTACGGCGAAAAATGCGGGAAAGCCGCAGGCAAACCAGATGCTATAGAGCCGGTGATAGACCGCAGGCAGCGGCAATCCCGACGCTGCTGCCGTGCGGGCGAGATTACGCAGCCGGATCTGTATCCAGACCACCGGCAGCCAGAAGACGCCGGTCAAAACGTAAAGCAGCAAGGAGAGGGCGATCCATCCCTCCTGCAGCGACCAGCCGATCGATTGAGCCAGAAGATAGCCCGTTACCGGCTGGAGAATGGCAGCGGTCGCGGTAAAGATCGTATCGGCGATGACGACGGTTCCGGCGACATGCGCAATGAGTTTGGGGTCGCCGGTGCGATGCGCCATGACCATGAAGAAGGCGATGCCCGCGCCGGTCCCGAACAACACGGTGGCGCCGATGACATGCAACAGGCGAAGAAGCTCTTCCGCCAGCATCAGCGTTCCTCCAATATCGCGAGTGTCGCAACCGTCAACAGGATCGACGGCAGGGCTTTGACGAGCGGCCCGAGCGGATCGAGCCAAAGGGACGGTTCGAGCAAGGTGCCGCCGGCGAGATAGGCGAGGGTGACGCCAAGCATTCCATAGAGTGCCGCGCGTGCGAAAGGCCGCGCCAACACGAGCGCGCCGAGGGCGATATCGAGAAAACAGGTGGCGATCGTCAACGTCGTCGCCATGCTCGACGATATGAAGGGCAGGAAATGCCGGCTTGCCTCGACCGGGGCGAGCAGAGGCACAATTCCGGACAGCATCCAGAATAGCGCCAGACCGGTGATCAGCAGCGGTTTCAGCAGATAGAGGCGGGCAGACCACAAATCCTGAATGCCGGAAGGATTGGCATCGAGGATTTCAGCCGCCTTTGCCAAAGGCTGGCCGGGACGCTGTTGCTCATCCCGTCGGCTCAGGACCCCTTCGGACATCACCGCCATCGCAGTCGAGCGAAGCGGTGAACGCCATCCGAGCCGACCGGCGATATCGGCCGCCCATGTGATGGGTCTTGCCAGCACGGCTGGTATCGGCATCACCCGTGCCGGCGGAAGGCCGAGCCAGTTTCGATGAAGTGTGACCAGATCGCGGAGCGTCAGCACATCGTCGCCGGCGAGATCGATATCCGCATCGGTTGGAAATTGCCCGGTGACTGCGTTTGAAACAGTCGTGGCGACATCATCGACCGAAACCGTTTCGATCGGGCTTTGCGCATGGATGAGCGGCAGGACAAAGGGCATGGCGGCAAGAGCGCGTAGCAGCGCCGTACCGCCATGTGCATTGCGGCCGAGAACGAGTGCGGGCCTGAGGATCGCATGATTGAGCCCGCTTACCGCCAGTGCTTCGTCGGCGCCGCGTTTTGTTGCCAGGAACGGCTGCTCCCCGCCGCCGCCGTCGGTACGCGCCGAAATCTGCACGATAAGTTCAGTCGCCGATTGTGAAGCAGCGGCGTAGAGGGCGAGCATCGCTCTTTCCTGCGTGGCGGCCAGATCGTCCGAAAGCCCGTCCTGAAGCGCGCCGGCGCAATTGACGACGGCCTGATGGGCGCCCAGCAACGCCAGCCAGGCTGACGGATCGGTCATTGTCGCCAGATCGGCTTTGATCCAGGTGGTCGAGGGATGCTTGATGCGCGCACGATCGGGATTGCGGGCAAGGCCCGTGACCACATGCCCGTCCGCGCGCAATCGCGCCGCGACCACGGAGCCGATGAAACCAGTTGCGCCGAGAATCAAAATCTTCATGCAGGCAGACTAGCCAAAAGCGCCAGCAAAGGCAGTGGGTTGCGGCGTCTAAGCGCGGTTGAAACAATGAAGAAGGTGCTTGGCGACCGTCTGGCCAGGGCTTAGACTTGAGTCTCATTCGACAGGGAGATCCATGATGCACGATCATGACGACCATCATCACCATGATCACGACAATCACTATTCCAATATGCAGGCGCGCGTGAAGGCGCTGGAGACCTTGCTGACGGAAAAGGGGCTGATCGATCCCTTGGCGATCGATGCCATCGTGGAGACCTACGAGACCAATGTCGGGCCGCGCAACGGTGCGCAGGTAGTGGCGAAGGCCTGGAGCGATCCGGAATTTGCCGACTGGCTGAAGCGCGATGCGACGGCGGCGATTGCCAGCCTTGGATTTACCGGCCGGCAGGGCGAGCATATGCGCGCGGTGTTCAATACGCCGGAGACGCATAACCTCGTCGTCTGCACGCTTTGCTCCTGCTATCCCTGGGCCGTGCTTGGTCTGCCGCCGGTCTGGTACAAGGCGCCGGCGTATCGCTCTCGTGCCGTCATCGATCCGCGTGGCGTATTGGCGGAATTCGGCCTGACGCTGCCGGAGGGCCAGAAAATCCGCGTCTGGGATTCGACGGCGGAACTGCGCTATCTGGTCATTCCGGAACGTCCGGATGGTACGGAAGGTATGGATGAGGCGGCGCTCGCCGATCTCGTCAGCCGCGATGCGATGATCGGCACGGCGATCGCCAGGGCACCGGAGGCGGCGCTATGAACGGGCCGCATGATCTTGGCGGGCAGATGGGCTTCGGCCCGGTCGCGCCGGAGCCGAATGAGCCCTATTTCCATGCCGAATGGGAAAAGCGCGCGCTCGGCATCACGCTATCCTGTGGCGCTTTCGGCGCCTGGACCATCGATGAAAGCCGGCATGCGCGGGAAAGCATCCCGCCTGCAAAATACCTTGCCGCCAGCTATTACGAGGTTTGGACGCGCGGTATCGAGATGCTGCTGGAGCGGCATGGCTTTGCAACGGGCGAGGAATTGCAGGCCGGCCATTCGTCGCAGCAAGGCACTGTGCCTAAGCGTGTGCTAAAGGCCGATATGGTTGCCGGCGTTCTCGCCAAGGGCGGACCTTGCGACCGGCCGGTCGAGACAGCGGCGATCTTTGCGGTCGGCGATCGCGTGCAGACGAAGAATTTCAACTCGACGGGGCATACCCGCCTGCCGCGCTATGCCCGCGCCAAGACGGGAGTGGTAGAGGCCGTGCAGGGCTCGTTCGTCTTCCCCGACGACAACGCCCATGGCAAAGGCGAGAACCCGCAATGGGTCTACACCGTCGTCTTCGACGCTTCCGAAATATGGGGCGAGGGCGCCGATCCTTCGCTCACTATCTCCATCGATGCCTGGGAGAGCTATCTTGAGCGCGTGTGAAGCCACGTCGCCCTTGGTGCAATCGCCGCAATTGCCGAAATCCGCCGATGGCGAGCCGGTCTTCCCTGAACCCTGGGCTGCGGAGGCCTTTGCCATGACCGTGCATCTGCATGCGCAGGGGCTCTTCAGTTGGGGCGAGTGGGCGGAGCGGCTTTCGTCCGAGCTGCATAAACCGGGCCGTGCCGAAGACGGCAGCGATTATTTCGATTGCTGGGTGGCAGCACTTTCCGGCCTGCTGATCAGCCACGGTGTTGCCGATGCCGGCGCGATCCTCGATCTGCAGAAAAGTTGGCAGCGCGCGGCGGAGGCAACGCCGCACGGCAAGCCGATCCTGCTGGAAAACGATCCGCAGCGCTGAGTGGCTTTTACCGCTTGCGTCCACGGGCCGAATCCTGCCAAGTCGGGCCATGCAATTCGCGCCGCAACAAGATGAAGCGCTCAAGGCTGTTGCCAAATGGCTGAAAGAGGGGCGCTCGCCGCTGTTTCGTCTGTTCGGCTATGCCGGCACGGGCAAGACGACGCTTGCGCGGCATTTTGCCGAGCATGTCGATGGCGACGTGCTGTTTGCCGCTTTCACCGGCAAGGCGGCGCAGGTGCTGCGCTCGCGCGGCGCCAGCAACGCCAAGACCATTCATTCGCTGATCTATCGCCCGCGCGGCGAGGAGGCCGTCGAAGATGAGGAGACAGGCAAGACCTCGATTGCGCCGATGTTCACCATCAACCGGCAGAGCCCGGTCGCCAAGGCGGCGCTGATCATCGTCGACGAATGCTCGATGGTGGACGAGGCGCTCGGCAAGGATCTGATGAGCTTCGGCACGCCGATCCTCGTACTTGGCGATCCCGGCCAGCTGCCGCCGATTTCGGGCGGTGGCTTCTTCACCAATGAAGAGCCGGACTATCTGTTGACGGATATTCACCGCCAGGCCCGCGACAATCCGATCATCCAGCTCGCCATGCATGTGCGCGAAGGCAAGGAGATCATGCACGGCGACTACGGCACCGCGCAGGTGATTTCGAAGAACGAGGTGACGCAGCCCTTGGTGATGGACGCGGACCAGGTGCTGGTCGGCACCAACCGTACGCGCAAGCGCTACAATCAGCGTCTGCGCGAGCTCAAGGGTTTTGCGACCGAATATCCGCAATCCGGCGACAAGCTGGTCTGCCTGCGCAACGATCCTGCCAAGGGTCTGCTTAATGGTTCGCTCTGGCAGGTGATGACCTCTTCCAAGGAAACGACGAAGCCCGGCATCAACCTGCTTATCCGGCCGGAAGATGACGACATGGATCGGGGTGCGGCGAAGATCAAGCTGCTGAAGCAGGCCTTCGAGGATGTCGAGGGCGAGATCCCCTGGTCGACGCGCAAGCGCTATGATGAGTTCGATTACGGCTATGCGCTGACCGTGCATAAGGCGCAGGGTTCGCAATGGAACAATGTGGTGCTGTTCGATGAAAGCTGGGCGTTCCGCGACACGCGCGAGCGCTGGCTCTATACGGCGATCACGCGCGCTGCCGAGACGCTGACGATCGTCCGATAGCGGCTTTCCTCGTTCGCAGCGTCGAGCGGAAGATCATCAATCTTTTGCATGGATCGATGTTCGAATCTCGTTGGTCTTGCGGCGCGCAATGGCATAAAACGACGCTATTATCCTCTTTGAAAATCATGGATTTCGATCATGCCTGCCAAGCTTTCCGTGAACCTCAACGCCATCGCGATGCTGCGCAACCGGCGTGATCTACCCTGGCCGAGCGTTACGGGGCTTGGACGAATTGCGCTGGCTGCCGGTGCCAGTGGCTTGACGGTGCACCCACGGCCCGATCAGCGACATGTCCGCTTTTCCGATCTGCCGGAGATCCGGGCACTGATCGACGACGAATTTCCGCAAGCCGAGTTCAATATCGAGGGCTATCCGAGCGACGAGTTCTTCGATCTCTGTGCTTCGGCGGAGCCCGAGCAGGTGACACTGGTGCCCGATGATCCCGCGCAGGCGACATCCGATCACGGCTGGGATTTTCGCAAGAACCGCGAGCTGCTGGTCGATGTCGTCGCCAAATATAAGACGATCGGCTGCCGCGTTTCGCTGTTTGCCGACGGCGACGGCGATGCCGACGCGGTGAGGATCGCCAAGGAGGTCGGTGCCGACCGCATTGAGCTCTACACCGGTCCCTATGGCGGCTGCTATGACGCGCCGGAGCGGGCGGCTGTCATTCTCGAGGCGCTGGGCAAGACGGCCGATGCCGCGTTTGCCAATGGCCTTGACGTCAATGCCGGTCACGACCTGACAGTCGCCAACCTGCCGGCGCTGCTCAAGCGCATTCCGAAGCTTGCAGAGACCTCGATCGGTCACGGGCTGACCGCCGATGCGTTGGAATACGGCATGGCCGAAACGGTGCGCCGCTTCTGCCGGGCTTGTGGGCAGGCGGTTTAAAAGAGGAGAGGGCGGGACTGCGGCGTAGATACCTCATGTAACCGATGCCATGCCGCAGCTCTGAGCTGACTCAGCTGTCGGTGGCCGCATTGTTGAGGATGCCCATACGGATCACGGTGACCCCACCATCGGCAAGCTCCGGCAGGTGCGCGAACCAAGACTGCACATGCGGCGTTTGGTTATGCGCTTCGAAATCGGCCGGGCTGGCGAAGATCTCATAAAAGATGAAATGTCCGGGCGCCTCGCGGCTCTCTTGAAGGAAGTAGATCAAGTTATTCGGTTCGGCGCGGACCTGCGGTACGAGCGATAGCGTGACGGCGCGTAGCGCATCCTCCTTGCCGGGCTTGGCGCGAATTTGCGCGACGACGGCGTAAGCATCGGCGGGAATATCGGCGTAGCGCAAGCCGCCAGCGTTGCGGGCGATCGCCGAAGATGCTGCGCAAGCCGCCGCGGCCGGCTCTGCCGGCGTGACATGGGATGAGAAGCTCGGTGACATTGCCTATCTCCTTCCTTCACTTGCTTGCTCCTCGCGCTTCGGTCTGGCGCTGGAGCTGCGTCATGGGGTTCGAATTGAGCGCAAAACGGCCCTCAAATACCGGAGGTATCTCGCCGTTCATGCTATTTCCTCGATCGCGAGTTCGGCCTTCATCGGTGTATGCACACCTCTGGGGAAGAGGTTGGCGAGCGACATCGCAGTGGCGGCACCCTGTCCCCCGCTCAGCGCGATGCGGCAACCATTTTACGCCGTGTTTCGAACGCATCGTCGAACGTTTGCTTGACCGGGCCTAGCGCCTGCACGAATTCGAGCTGCTCGCCTTCCGAGCCGGTGCAGTAGATTAGCCGCCACCCATCCGACTTGCCCTCGGTGATCGGGTTGGAATTGGCGTCGAGTGGGGCCGCGCTGCGTTCCGCTTCGCTCGTCACGGTCACGATGCGGTTCGCGCGGACATGCGTCATGCCACGTCGCGCCGATTCCGCTTCAAGGTCGGCGATGAACTGGTTGAAATCGACATCATCGCGAATATGGAAGCAGATGTGCATCATCCGCGGAAAGGCAGGGCTCATATGATCGAGCGGCTCGGCGAAGGCTCGCGGTCCACCCATCGGCTGATCGGCGTCGCGATATTGCAGAAGTTCGATCACGACATTGTCGAACTGGATGAAGCGTACATCGAGCCGCTGTGCGCCGCTGCGAAGGTCAGGAATTCCCATCGCGCGCGGATTGATACCGCGTGCACGGGCTTCGATTTCCTGACCGGTCAGCAGTGTGTTGTGAATACGCTCGCCCTGAAAATCGCCGTCGCGCATCACTTCGGTGCCGCCGAGAACCTCGGTATAGAAGGTAAAGGCCCGCTCCATGTTCTGGACCGTCAGGCCGAAATGTTGGACGCCTTGCAATCGGTGGCCGATGGGTTGCTCCGGCTTGGCTGAGGATGCCGTCTGTCGTGCCTGCGCCCCGGTCGGCGGTGCCATTCCGGCCAGCACCGCGCCCGTGCTTTTCAGCTCGTCTCGGCGATTGAAACTGCCTGAAATCTGCCCATGATCTTCTGCCATATTTTGTCCCCCTGAACTTGCGCGAGCGCTCGGCGACCTGACTTGTTTCGTGGCGCGGCATCACATTGCATCTCGCCCGGAAAAATTGCCGTGCATTCCGACGGTTTCGTCATTCCCGCCATGTCGGGCCAATGCCGATGTCCGACGTCAGATAGAGCGTTGCGGCTGGCGCGTATTTCAAAATCTTGCTATTTTGCCACAGTGGGCGTTTCGGTGGTTCGCGTAACTTTGCGCCACCAAAAGCGTCCGGCGGCCTGGGGGCGGGCGGATGAAATTCGAAGAGGCCTGGAAGGGGATTGGCCACAGCGGAGTGCGGGATGGCGAGGGCGCTGGCCTTGCATCCTGCAGGGCAGGTTACGCTTCTGGCGCGCCGCGATACTGGAGAGATCATCTGATCGCACCGGTACGAACGATCGGCGCCGAAACGGCGTCGCTAAAGCTGAGCTATTGGTTCTCGACGGTTGAAGATTCCCCCCAAGAGGGTGATCCGGACTTTGTCAGTGCCTCACTCCGAACAAGCCCAGCGACGGCCTGGCGTGATGCGTCGTCGTCGGGCTTGGTGTCCATGTTGCCGTTCGAAGGCGCCCAATGGCGCTTCGAGCAGCCGGTGAGCTTCATGCAATTCCACATTCCATTCGGCCTGATGGGGATGGTGTGTGCTTCGCTGTTCGGAAAGGAGCTCACGCACGATCATGTCCGGATGCCCGCCGACGTGCCAGACGCCCAGCTACACCATAGCCTGGAACGCATTCGGTGTATCGCCTCGTCGATCGAGCCTACCAATCTTCTTCTCGATAGTTGGGCATTGATCCTTGCCGAAACATTCCTGCTGCGGCTATCGAGTCACGGCGAGCGAAACGGGCATGGACCATTCGGTAAGCTTTCGGCCCGGGGTGTCGCACGCGTCGTCGATTACATCGAAGATGGCATCGACCATGACCTGCGGCTGTCATCGCTCGCCGCCGTCGCAGGCATGAGCACCTATCATTTTGCCCATCGCTTCCAGGGGACGATTGGTATGTCGCCCCATTCCTATGTGCTGGCACGGCGGATAGAACGGGCTCAGGCCCTGCTGCGCCGGGGGGATGAGCCGCTCGTTGCTATCGCGCTCGCTTGCGGTTTTTCCAGCCAGTCCCATTTGACGACGGTGTTCCGCCGTTGTCTCGGTGTCACACCCGGAGAATATCGCCGGCGCGTGCAATGATCAAAGATGCCGTGAATGCCGAATTGCGCAGAATGGCGATGCATCAGCGTGAAAGTTCCCTTTCCCCGCTTGGCGGGGAAGGGCATGTTCGAGGAGGTGGTAAAGAAAGTCTTGCCTGATCCTTTAACGCTCAAACCAGCAAGGCGGCCTTGTGCGCTTCGAAGAAGGCGCGCACGGTCTGCGGTTCCTTGCCGGTCAGCTTGTTGAAATCATTGGTGAGGATGTCGAATTTGCCGGCGCGGGCGTTGGCGTCGGCGGAGACGAGCATGTCGACCACGAATTTCGGCAGGCCGGCGCCGGTTAGGCCAGCGGCGAACTGTTCGTCGTTCACCTGCACGACCTCAAGCGGACGGTCGGTGACCTTGCTGACGACGGATGCCACATCTTCGATCGTCAGCGATGTGGAGCCGGTCAGGGTATAGGTCGCGCTTTCCGTGGCGTCGGAGGCCAGTGCTGCGGCAATGGCGAGTGCGCAATCGTCGCGGCTGATGTTGCTGGTACGGCCGCCGCCGGTTGCGGTGTACCATTTGCCGGTTGCGAGGCTATGCGGCAGGCCCATCAGGAAATTGTCGAAATACCAGGCGTCGCGCAGGATGGTGTAGCCGATGCCGCTCGCCTTGATGGCGTTTTCGGTGCCGAGATGGTCAGGCGCGAAGCTGACGAGCGAATCGTCCGGAGCCGGCATGGAGGTGTAGAGGATGTGCTTGACGCCGGCTTTCTTCGCAGCGTCGACGGCGGTCGTTTGTTGCTTCAGGCGCAGACCGGGAACGGCAAGCGCGTCGGTGCTGATGATCAGCAGGTGATCGATGCCGGCGAAGGCGGCAGGAAGAGTTGCGGCATCGTCGAAATCGGCCTTGCGGGTGATGACGCCCTTGGCGGCGAGCTCAGCGAGCTTCTCGGGGCTGCGGGTGGCGGCGATGATACGGCCGGGCGCAACCTTGTAGGTTTCCAGCAGGTGATGAATGACGCGCTGGCCGAGCTGGCCGGCGGCGCCGGTAACGAGGAGGGTGCTGCTCATGTCTTTATCCTTGTTTGACCGCCGCAAGCTTGCAGGGGTTAGTTGCTCTCAAAAAGAGACTAGCACTACATTGGGATTTGACTTCGATCTGTAAAGGAGGCAGTTTTTCGGCTCTACGTTACTAAAAGGGAACCGTCTTGAGCACTAGCGCCGTCATCACTCTGCGTAGCACGAAAGCACCCTTGCGTGCCGTCGATATCAGCAAGGTCACATTTACTGATTGCCCGGTACGGGATCTGGTCTCGCAGATCGGCGGCAAGTGGTCTGTGCTGTTGCTGGAGGCCCTGGCGCAACGGCCCTATCGCTTCGGCGAGCTGCGTCGCATGGTGCCCGATATTTCGCAACGCATGCTGACGCAGACGCTGCGGGAACTCCAGCGCGACGGCTATGTCGGCCGCGAGGTTTTCCCGACCAAGCCGCCAAGCGTCGAATATCGCATGACCGATCTCGGCTACTCCCTCTATGAGCCGCTGGCACAGCTTTTGAACTGGGCCGAAGCCAATCATGAGGCGGTGCGCGCCGCGCGCGCTCATTTCGATCAATCCCCGGACTGAGTACGATCCCGTGAAATCCCTGAGAATCGCCATTGTCGGCGCCGGACCTGCCGGGCTTGCCGCTGCCCTGTTTCTGTCGCGTGCTGGTCATGCGACGGAGATTATCGAACGTTTCGACAATCCCGCGCCGGTGGGATCCGCGCTGATGCTGCAGCCGACCGGTCTGACCGTGTTGGAGTCGCTCGGCCTTGGCCCCGCCATTCACGCGGCTGGCAATCGTATCGACCGGTTGTTCGGCACCGAGACGAAGCGCGGCTGCACCGTTCTCGACGTGCGTTATGACGCGCTGGCCGGCGGACGCTATGGGCTCGCGGTTCATCGCGCCGCACTGTTCGACACGCTCTACCATGAAGTCTCCGCCCGGAGACATTTGATTTTCACTGGACGGCGGGTGGTCTCGTCGCTGGAAGAGGGCGATCAGACCTATCTTGTGGTCGAGGGCAATGAGCGGCTGGGACCCTATGACCTTGTCATTGACGCCAGCGGCGCGCGTTCCGAACTGGTCACGGCTTCGCCGGTAGCGCCGGGGGCACGTAACCTCGCCTATGGCGCCTTTTGGGCGACGCTGGATTGTCCGGATGGACTGGTGGATGAGAGGGCGCTGACGCAGCGCTACGATCAGGCAAAGGTGATGATCGGCGTGCTGCCGATCGGGCGGCGGAGGCCGGATATGCCGAAGCAGGCGGCGTTGTTCTGGAGCCTGAAAGTTGCGGATGTCGACGAGGTGCGCCGGCAGGGGCTCGATCGCTGGAAGGTGGCGATCCGTGGCTATTGGCCGGAATGCCAGCCCTTGCTCGATCAGATCACGGATTGGGAGCAGTTGACGCTGGCGCGATACGCCCATCGAACCATGGCCACGCCCTGTAGCGGCCGCACGGTCTTTGTGGGCGATGCCGCGCATTCCACCAGCCCGCAGCTCGGGCAGGGCGCCAATATGGCGCTGCTGGATGTGGCGGCACTTGCGCATGCCTTGGCGAGCAACGAGGATATCGGGACGGCGCTTGCCGCCTATGCGCAGGCGCGGCGGCTGCATGTGCGGCTGTTCCAGCTGCTGTCGCTGGCGTTTACGCCGTTCTATCAATCGGATTCGGTAGCCCTTGCCTGGGTTCGCGACCGGCTGGTCGCCATCATCGCCAAGATACCGCCGGGGCCGCAGATACTGGCGTCGATTGTTTCCGGCACTCTGGTCGACCCCTTCGCTGCGGCCGGCCTTAGCGAATGCGATTGGCTGCGGAACGTTGTTCCGCAGCCATCCTGATTATTTCTGCCGTTCGGTCAGGAAGATAAGAAGCGCAATCACAGGGAACGCGACGCCGATCCACGAGGTAAGGTTCCAGCCGCCGGTGGCATAGGCCCAGCCGCCGAGCGCGGAGCCGATTGCGCCGCCGCCAAAGAATGTCGCCATGTAGAGACCGTTCAGGCGGCTGCGATGTTCAGCGCTCAGCGCATAGATGGCGCGCTGGCCGACCACGAGATTGGTCTGCACGCCGAAATCGAGCATGATGCCCGAGAGCGTCAGGGTGAGGAGCGCCACCAGGGAGCCGCTGCCAGAAGCATGGCCGATGAGGAAAGCGACGATGGCGAGCACCATGGCAGAGCCGGTGGCGAGCTTCGTCAGGCCACGATCGGCAAGGCGTCCGGCGATCGGCGAAGCGATAGCCCCTGCGGCACCAGCCAGAGCGAAGAGCGCAATACCGTTCTGCGTCAGGCCGAAGGCCGGGCTTGCCAGCAGTAACGGCGTCGTCGTCCAGAACAGGCTGAAGGCGCCGAACATGCAGGCCTGATAGAGGGCACGGCGTTGCAAGACCGGCTCATGCAGAGCGAGATGACCCATTGATGAGAGCAACTGGCCATAATGCAGCTTGGTATGCGGAAGGCGGGTCGGCAGGACGATGCGCAGGATGACGGCAAGGCAGATCATGACTCCGGCGGAGAGCATGTAGACCGCATGCCAGGACAGCAGTTCCGACAGGAAGCTTGCTGCCGGGCGGGCCAGCATGATGCCGACGAGCAGGCCGCTCATGACATTGCCGACAACCGCGCCACGGCTGGCATCCGGCGCCATATGGGCGGCGAAGGGCACCAAGACTTGAACGGCGACGGAGGCAAGGCCAATACAGAGCGAGGCCAGCAGGAAGAGCGACGGCGACCATGCGAAGGCAGCGCCGACGAGCGCCACGGCTGCAAGCGCGACCAGCGTCAGAACCAGCCGGCGATTCTCGAGGAGATCGCCGAGCGGCACGATCAGTAGCAGGCCAAGGCCATAACCGATCTGCGTCAGCGTTACGATCAGGCCTGTTGCCGCCGGCGTGAAGCCGAGCGCCTGGCTGATCGGGCCGGCCAGCGGCTGGCCGTAATAGAGATTGGCGGCCACCAGCCCGCAGGCGGCTGCGAACATGAAGGTCATCAATGGCGAAATGGTCTTTGCGGGGAGCGGTGTGCTCTCCCGCGTGGCGGCAGTGGTGGCGGGCATGTCTTGATCCTTGATGCGGGCTAGGGGAGTATGCTCCCCGAAAATTCGATGAAAATCAGTCCAGTAATTTCATGGCCACTTCGGCGACGGCGAGCATCTGCTCGTCTCCCCGGCCGGTTTTTCCGATCACGCGCATGCCCTTGGTGAGGCAGAGCAGCGTGCAGGCGGTGCTTTCGGCGTCGATATGCTTGGGTATGGAGCCATCGCTCTGTCCGAGGCGGATCAGATCCAGGATGCGGCGCTCGTCGAAATCGAAAGCCACACCGACGCGGCCGGCGACTTCCTCGTCGAAAAGCGCGAGTTCGGTCGCGCTGCCAACGACGAGGCAACCTCTTCGACCGACCTCGCCGCAGGACGCCTCGGCAAAGAATCTCACCAATATCCGCAGCTTTTCGTAGCCGCTATCCGCCGTCGATAAGGCTTCGTCGATCAAATGCTGCCGCACATGGCGATATCGGCCAAAAGCGGCGAGGAATATGCCACGCTTGTCTCCGAACGCCTTGTAGACGCTGCCGGCCGTCAGCCCCATGGCCTCGGTCAATTCGCTGATCGAGGCGGCATAATAGCCGCGCTCGGAAAAGACACGCAGCGCCTCGTCGAGAGCGGCGTCCATATCGAATTCACGCGGGCGGCCGCGCAGCTTCGGTGAAATGTCCAATGAGTCCGTTGTCATGTGGCATGTTTAGGAAATGATCGTTTCCAAATCAAGCGGAATTTTGCATCGCAACAAAATCGTGATGCGTATTGCTCGGTTTTCGGAGATCTTAACGATCTCTGGCAGGTCTATTCGTAGAGGATCGCCATATTGATGGTGTCGATATAGCGCCCATCGATGCAGGCGGATTTGCGCGCAATGCCCTCCCGGACAAAGCCGACCCTCTCATAAAGGACGATGGCGCGGGCATTATCGGCGTGCACGCTCAGTTCCACGCGCACGAAGCCGGCGTCGCGTGCCGCCTGCAGGGTCGCCTCTATCAGCCGCTGTCCCAGGCCTTGGCCGCGATAGGCCGGAATGAGCCCCATGCCGAGTTTGCCGCCATGGGCATGCGAGGGGAAGAAATGACGGCTGATGTCGCACCAGCCGACCACCGTTTCTCCGTCCAAGGCGACGAATTGCGGATTGCCGTTCCTGATCATGCCGAGCACGAAGGTGCGTGTTTCCTCCAGCGGAAATGCTTCTAGCAGGGACAGATATTTTCGTTCACGCGCGACGGTATCAAGAGCCTTGTGAAAGCCCTCGATATGCTCGCTTGCTACCGGCAGTATCCGGATCTCGGTCGTGCTGGTCATGGATGTCGATATCCCCATGCAAATCAAGGCTATATCGACATTATTGATCGATCTGGCGGCTGTCCATATTCACCTCCGCCAATGACAGGTCACAAATCCAGCACCCAGGTCTGGCCGTTCAATTCCGGACCGAACATCCGGTGCTTCTCCTCCGAGACAAGCCGGAAACCTGCCTTGATATAGATGGCTCGGGCGGCGTCGAGGATGTCGTTGGTCCAGAGCGAGAGTTGCCGGTAACCGGCGTCCCGCGAGAAGCGGATGCATTCGTCGACCAGCAATTTGCCGAGGCCGAGACCGCGCGCCGTCTTGTCGATGTAAAGTAGCCGGAGCTTTGCAATGCCCTCGCCACCGTCGGTAATCATGACGGAGCCGATATTCTGGCCACCGCGTTCGGCGATCCAGCATCGTTCCTTATCCGGGTTGAACTTGGACAGGAAGTCGCCCCCGACCTTCGCGACCAGTCCTTCAAAACGGTCATCCCAACCGAATTCTTCCGTGTAGAAGCGGGCCTGACTTTGCACGACCCAGCCGATGTCGCCCGGACGGTGGGCTCGAATGACGAGGGGCGGCGGTGCATTGTGGTCCGATCCGAGCGTGGTCTGGATCGTCCGCATCGCTTCGACGATGCGCTCGGATTCACCGGGGGCAAGCGCGTCGAAATGCCCGGCGAGCTGGGCGCGGGAACGGCGGACAAATTCGAGAAACTGCGCCTGTCCCTTGTCGGTGACAGTGATGATCTGGCTGCGCAGATCGCTAGGATCGGGCTTGGTCTCGATCAGGCCGTCTTCGCGGAAACGCTTCAGGATGCGGCTGAGGTAGGCGGGATCGAGGTGCAGATCGCGGGTAAGCGTCGAGGCGGCGATGCCGCCGTGGGAGCCGATTTCGAACAGCACGCGGGCGTCGGTCAACGTGTAAGAGCTGTCGAGATAGGCTTTGTTCAGAACGCCGAGGAAATTCGTGTAAAAACGGTTGAAGTCGCGGACCGCGTCGATGGTCGCGAGTTCCGTGGTAACAGACATGGACATCGTCTCCCTGCAATATGGGAAACGATGTCCATTATTTATTGGACCCAGTCAAGTAAATTCGATTTGATTCATGCCGCCTGGCTGGCGCGTGTCTTTTCCGCGCCGAGAGCAAAATCGACGGCGGTTTGCGCGTGGATCGTGGTGGAATCAAAGCCCGGCAGAGCGAGCCCGTTCGGATCGAGGATCAGGCAGATCTCGGTGCATCCGAGGATGACGCTGTCGGCGCCCGCAGCCTTGGCGCGTTCGATGATCTCTACCAGTGTCTTGCGCGACTCGTCCCTGACGATGCCGGCGCAGAGCTCGTTGAAGATGATGTCGTGGACGCTGGTGCGGTCTTCGGCGCTTGGCACCATGATGGAAACGCCGTTGCGGGCCATGCGATCGGCGTAGAAGCCGTGCTCCATCGTGTAGCGGGTGGCGAGCAGCAGCGGCTTGACGCGGCCTGCGGCCTTCAGCGCGGCCGCCGTCTCGTCGATGATGTTGATCAGCGGCACGGAAATGCGCGCGGCAACCTCCGGAGCGATCAGGTGCATGGTGTTGGTGCAGATCAGCACGCATTCGGCGCCGGCGGCCTGCAGGCGGTGTGCGACATCGCCGAGGCGGGTCGCGGCGGCATCCCAGCGTCCGGCCTTTTGGAGCGAAACGATCTCTTCGAAATTGACGGAGTACATCAATACCTCGGCGGAGGCGAGGCCTCCCAGGCGATCGCGAACCATCTCGTTGATCAGGCGATAATAGACCGCTGAACTTTCGAAACTCATTCCGCCGATCAGGCCGATGATACGCATGATGCTGCTCTCCGTTCTTGTTTTGAGTGGTGGAATAGTGCGGCATGTCAGCCGCCTTGTGTTTGCAATCTTTGTCGCGAGAGCATTTTCTTCTGCAGTTTTTTGCGCCATTATGTCAAATGACGCAAAAGTACAGCGTCACCATGGAGATTGCCGCGCATGCTGGACGAACGCGACCGGAAGATTCTCGACCTCCTGCAGACGGATGCCGGTATCTCGGTGACCGATCTTGCCGATCGGGTGGCGTTGTCGGTCTCGGCCTGCTCGCGGCGCATCCAGCGGCTGGAGGAGAGCGGTCATATCGCGCGGCGTATCGTCGTCCTCGACCGAGAGAAAATGGGCGTGCCGACAACGGTCTATGCGCTGATCAAGACCGCTCATCATGCCGACGAATGGATCGAAAGGTTTCGCAAGGCGATCGGCGATATTCCTGAGATCGTCGAGGCGCACCGGCTGACGGGCAATTACGATTACATCCTGAAGATCGTGCTGCCGCGCGTCGAGCAGTATGATGTCATCTACAAGAAGATCGTTCGCAAGGTGGAACTGTTCGATGTATCCGCCTCGATCTCGATGGAGGAGCTGAAAAGCGGCGCCTCCATTCCCGTTGGCTATGCGCAATAGGTCCATAGAGTCGCAGGCTGGTTTTGCATATTATCTCGGTGAATTCTCTCCGCTAAGGTGTCATGGCATGTGTGCTTTAGAGGCAATTTGTCATGAGCAATGCTGACATTCAGAGCTATGCCGTGCCAGGCGAAAAGTTGTTGTGGCTGGGCCGGCCGAAACAAGGCCTTATGTTTAGCAGGAAGGACCTGCTTCTGGTGCCATTCTCGCTGATGTGGGGTGGCTTTGCGATCTTTTGGGAAAGCATGGCTGCGCGCCAAGCCAATGCACCGTTGTTTTTCAAGCTGTGGGGTCTGCCTTTCATTCTGATCGGCTTGTACCTCATCATCGGTCGTTTCGCGCTGGACGCATTTGTCCGCGCCAGAACACAGTATGCAGTCAGCGATCAGCGTATCATGATCTTGCGTGAAGGCTGGTTTTCCAAGTTTCTGACCGTACCGCTGGAGCAGTTGCAGACCTTGGATCTGGATCAGAATGGCAATGGAACGGGTACGATCAGCTTCGGAAACGATGTCCAGATCGGCTATGGCCGCCGTGGGGGCGGCATCGGCCTTTGGACGCCCGCGCTTTCGAACACCCCTAAATTTCTCGGTATCGCCGATGTGCGGGAGACGTTCGATCTGATCCAGCGAGCGCGAAATCGCTGATGACATTTTCGATTATGCCGTAAGAATCACGTCCGCACAGGTGCCATGCATAAAAGGCGGTTGCTGGCCGTCGCCCTCAACTCTACGTTTGCGGCGATGTAATAGACGCGGGGTGTCGTTATGCAGAATCATCATGTCGTGGTCGTCGGGGGCGGTTTTGGTGGATTGCAGCTCGCCAATGATCTGAAAGGCGCACCCGTCCGCATCACTTTAATTGATCGGCGTAACCATCATCTGTTCCAGCCGTTGCTCTATCAGGTCGCGACCACCTTGCTTGCGACGTCCGAGATCGCCTGGCCGATCCGCAACTTTTTCCGGGACCGGCCGGAGGTGACGACGCTGTTGGCGGAAGTCGCGGGTGTCGACAGCCAGGCACATACGGTGATGCTGAAGAATGGCGACACGATCGGCTACGATACGCTGGTGCTGGCGACGGGGGCGACCCATGCCTATTTCGGTCATGACGAATGGGAACCGGTGGCACCGGGGTTGAAGACGCTCGAGGATGCGACGACTATCCGCCGCCGCGTGCTTCTGGCTTTCGAGCAGGCCGAACTGGAAAAAGATCCGGCCATTCGCGAGGCACTCCTGACCTTCACGATCGTCGGCGCCGGGCCGACCGGGGTCGAGCTTGCCGGCATTATCGCCGAGCTCGCCCGAAAGACGTTGCCGAAGGAGTTCCGCAATATCGATACCAGCAAGGCGAGGATCATCCTAGTCGAAGCCGGCCCGCGCGTTCTCGCAAGTTTTGTCGAGGAGTTGTCGGACTATGCCCAAAAGGCGTTGGAAAGGCTGGGTGTCGAGATCCACTTCGGCAAGCCTGTCACGTCCTGCACTGCCGAAGGCGTGACGATCGGGGATACCTTCGTGCCATGCCGCACCATCGTCTGGGCTGCGGGCGTTCAGGCGTCGCCAGCCGCGGAATGGCTCGATGTTCCCGCTGATCGCGCCGGCCGTGTCGTGGTCGACAAGGAATTGCACGCGCCGGGCCAGCCGGATATTTTCGTCATCGGCGATACGGCGGCGGTGACGCGCGAGGACGGTAGTCCCGTGCCCGGTATCGCGCCGGCCGCCAAGCAGCAGGGGGCCTATGTCGCCAAGGTGATCAGGGCGAAGCTGGCGGGCCAGCCGGCTCCGGGACCGTTTCACTATAAGCACCAGGGAAGTCTTGCCACTATCGGCAAGAGTGCCGCGATCATCGATTTCGGCCGGATCAAGCTCAAGGGCTGGCTCGCCTGGTGGGTCTGGGGCCTTGCCCATATCTACTTCCTGATCGGTACTCGCTGGCGCATCGCCGTCGCGTGGAGCTGGCTGTGGATCTATATCAGCCGCCAGCACAGCGCCCGGCTGATCACGCAAAGGGAAACCATGCGAGAGGAATGAAAAAAGGGCAGCCAAGCGGCTGCCCTTTTCCTGTCGGTCTTTACGCGGTGACGCTTAGGCCAGCGATGCGATGTCGATGACGAAGCGGTAGCGGACGTCGCTCTTCAGAACGCGTTCATAGGCTTCGTTGATCTTGTCGATGTTGATCAGCTCAATTTCCGAGACAATGTTGTGCTCGCCGCAGAAGTCCAGCATTTCCTGGGTTTCCTTGATCGAACCGATCATCGAGCCGGAGAGGCTGCGGCGGCCGGGGATCAGCGAGAAGGCATGGACCGGAACGGCATGTTCCGGAACGCCGAGCAGCACCATGCTGCCGTCGTACTTCAGCAGGTTCAGGTAGGCATTCCAGTCGATGGCGGTGCCGACTGTGTTGAGGATCAGGTCAAAGCTGCCTGCGAGCTTGGTGAAGGTTTCGGCATCGCTGGTGGCGTAATAGTGATCGGCACCGAGCTTGAGGCCATCTTCCTTCTTCGACAGCGTCTGGCTGAGAACCGTCACTTCGGCGCCCATGGCGTGCGCCAGCTTGACGCCCATGTGGCCGAGGCCACCCATGCCGACAACCGCGACCTTCTTGCCGGGACCGGCATTCCAATGGCGCAGTGGCGAGTAGAGCGTAATGCCGGCGCACAGCAGCGGCGCGCCTGCGTCGAGTGGAATATTGTCCGGGAAGGAGAGGACATAGCCTTCCTTGACGACGATCGAATCGGAATAGCCACCATAGGTCGGCGTCTCGCCGTCGGCTTCGACGTCGTTGTAGGTCTGAACGAGGCCCGGCATGTAATGTTCGTAGTCGAGGTCGCGCGTGGCGCAGGTCGTGCAGGAATTGACGAAGCAGCCGACGCCAACGCGGTCGCCGACCTTGAACTTGGTCACTTTCGAGCCGACGGCGGTGACGATGCCGGCGACTTCATGGCCCGGCACCATCGGGTACTTGGAGAAGCCCCATTCGTTGCGGGCCTGATGGATGTCGGAATGGCAGACGCCGCAATATTTGACGGAGATGGCGACATCATCGTCATTCGGCGCACGGCGTTCAAAGGTGAAGGGGGTGAGCGGCTTGGACGCGTCGGTGGCGGCGTAGCCCTTTGCAATAGCCATGGGGAGTTCCTCTTTGGTAGGATTGGCTTCAGGTAAAGTCGAAATTCTGATGACTGACTATGCGTCGGAAACAGGCGACAGCGTTAGAGCGATCCTGCAAGCTTTATGTACGATTCTCTGAATCTGGATGAGCTGCGCTCTTTCGAAACAGCAAGCGGAGACCTAGATAGGTCTCGACAAACCCTCGAAAATAATTGGTTGCGCATGACCCTGCCTTTCAACCCCAATCAGGAACTTGCTTCCATCATCGCCCGTTTCGCGACGGGGGATGGGGAGCATCGCACACCGATAGAAGGGCTCAATCTCTATCGGCAATCGGCCGCGACCGTCTGGCAGCATGGGGCTTATCGGCCCTGTTTCGCCATTGTGGTCCAAGGGCGCAAAACCCTGACTGTGGGTGCCGATATATACCACTACGGCGTTGGCGAGTACATCTTGACCGCCCTCGACCTTCCCGTATCGACGCAGGTCACCAATGTCGGCAGCGAGACGCCCTATCTTTGTTTCGGCATGGCGCTCGACAGCGAACGGCTGAAGGAGCTGCTGTCGCGCGTCAGTATTCCACGCGAGGCGGTGGCGGCGGAACCCGTGCGTGGGTTGGCGGTCAATCCTGCATCGCCGGAGCTGCTCGATGCCTCGTTGCGGTTGCTCCGATTGCTCGACCGGCCGGAGGATATTCCGGCCATGGCGCCGTTGATCGAGCAGGAAATCCTCTATCGCCTGCTGACCGGCCCGAATGGTCCCCGGCTGCTGCAGGTCGCCATGGCCGAGAGCCAGAGCAACAGGGTGGCGCGCGCCATTGCGTGGATTCGCGGCAATTTCGCCCAGCCGCTGCGCATCGAGGAACTGGCCGAGCGTGCCGGCATGAGCGTTTCCTCGCTGCATCATCATTTCAAGGCCGTCACGGCGATGACGCCGATACAATATCAGAAGCAGCTTCGACTGCATGAGGCTCGACGGCTGATGATCGTGGAGCAGCTCGATGTCGGCTCCGCCGGTCATCGAGTCGGCTATCAGAGCCCTTCGCAGTTCAGCCGCGAATATAGTCGCCTCTACGGCCTGTCGCCGCTCCGCGACGTTGAAGGCATGCGCAGTCCGGTCGCCGCGGAATAGTTTCGCGTGCTTTATTGATGCGATGCAGCGACGATTTTCGCTTGACGCTCGCTCTGCTCTACGCCATAACGCGCCACGAACCGTACCGTACGGTACTCATTTGAGGGTGGCCATCGTGCTTAGCGAAGCAGGACAGTCGAGCGAGTTTTCGCCGCGCCAGAACGCCGTTCTGGAGCAGGCGTTGCGTTTGCTCGTCGATGGCGGCGAAAAGGCGCTGACGACCTCGGGCGTCGCGCGCGCTGCCAATTGCTCAAAGGAAAGTCTTTATAAGTGGTTTGGCGATCGCGATGGCCTGCTGTCGGCGATGATCACCTATCAGGCCAGCAAGGTACGCACGTTCGAGCGCAATGGCGAGCGGCTGACGGCGGCGAGCCTGCACGATCATCTCGTGGTGTTCGCGCGCGACCTGCTCGAAGTTCTGGCAGGCGACGTGTCGCTGGCGTTGAACCGCCTGGCGATCGGCCAGTCGAACCGCGATGGCTCCAAGCTCGGCAAGCTGCTGCTGGAGCGCGGTCGCCGGCAGATCGACCGTCGCGCCAGCGGCCTCATCGATGCCGGCAAGCGGGCAGGCTTGCTGCGCTTTCTGGATGCCGACGAGGCTTATCACACGCTTTACGGGCTCATCGTTTCCGATCTGCATGTCCGCATGCTGCTCGGCGAGCCCGGTTTGAAGGATACGAGCCGGCAGGCGGAGAGGGCGGTCACCGCTTTTCTCAAGCTTTACGGCACGGAAAAGGTTTTGGCGGAAGCAGCCGCAACCGTCTGAGAAGTTTCAATTTACGCCTTACACCAGACAAGCAAAGGGAAGGAAAAACAATGCGCGTCTATTACGATCGTGATGCTGATCTCAATCTCATCAAGTCGAAGAAGGTTGCCATCATTGGCTATGGTTCGCAGGGCCGCGCCCATGCGCTGAACCTGAAGGACAGCGGCGCACAGAACGTTGCGATCGCGCTGAAGGCCGGTTCGCCGACCGTCAAGAAAGCCGAAGCCGATGGCTTCAAGGTCATGACGGTTGCCGAAGCTGCCGCTTGGGCCGACCTGATGATGATGGCGACCCCGGACGAGCTCCAGGCCGACATCTACAAGGCCGACATCGCCCCAAACATCCGTGACGGCGCTGCGATCGCTTTCGCACACGGCCTTAACGTTCACTTCGGCCTCATCGAGCCGAAGGCTTCGGTCGACGTCGTCATGATCGCCCCGAAGGGCCCGGGCCACACGGTTCGCGGCGAATACCAGAAGGGCGGCGGCGTTCCTTGCCTCGTTGCCGTTCACCAGAACGCTTCCGGCAACGCGCTTGAACTCGCTCTCTCCTACGCTTGCGGCGTCGGCGGCGGCCGTTCGGGCATCATCGAAACCAACTTCCGCGAAGAGTGCGAAACCGACCTCTTCGGCGAACAGGTCGTTCTGTGCGGCGGTCTCGTCGAGCTGATCCGCGCTGGTTTCGAAACCCTGGTCGAAGCCGGCTACGCACCGGAAATGGCCTATTTCGAGTGCCTGCACGAAGTAAAGCTCATTGTCGACCTGATCTATGAAGGCGGCATCGCCAACATGAACTACTCGATCTCCAACACCGCTGAGTGGGGCGAATACGTCACCGGCCCGCGCATCATCACCGAAGAAACCAAGGCTGAGATGAAGCGCGTCCTGAAGGACATCCAGACCGGCAAGTTCACCTCGGACTGGATGCAGGAATACCGCTCCGGCGCTGCCCGCTTCAAGGGTATTCGCCGCCTGAACGACAGCCACCAGATCGAAGAAGTCGGCGCCAAGCTGCGCGGCATGATGCCCTGGATCGGCAAGAACAAGCTGGTCGACAAGAGCGTCAACTAAGCTTTTCGGCTATTGCTGGAATGGGAAAGGCCGGAGTGAAAGCTCCGGCCTTTTTCTATTTCCGCGCTTTGACGTAGAGCCACTTCGTCGGCTTGCCGTCGAAACCGCCGCCGTCTGCTTCCGTCATCTCTATATCTCTCCAGCCGCCATTGCCGAGGAGAGCCGTCAGCCATGCGGCTGAAGGGTAGTTGTAGTATCGGCCGAACGTATCATGCCCTTCCGCCTCGCCGGCTTTGAAGGTGGCATGGAAGATACCGTTGTCTTTCAGTGCGCGGTGGGTCCGATCCAGAATATCGGGCAGAGCAGCGCGAGGCACATGCAGCAGGCTGGCTTCGGCCCATATGCCGTCGTGAGCGTCTTCGATATCGAGCGTTTCGAACCGCAATATCTGCACGGGCTTGCCGATCAGGGCTTCCGCCTGTTTGGCAAGCTCGGTCGAGCCATCGGTCGGCGTCACGTCGAAGCCGCGTGAGATCATATAGGCTGAGTCCTGCCCACCGCCGCAGCCAAGTTCGAGGATCGATGCGCCTGCGGGCAGGGCCGCGAGAAAGGCATCGAGCCGGTTTCGCGGCAGATTGCGTTCGCGTGTGGCGTAGACGGCGGCGTTGTCGTTGTAGAAAGAGGAAGTGGGGTCGTCGTTTGTCATGCGTGTTCCAATTCAGTCATCAACTTCACTATCGTCGCGGCATTGTTGTCCGGCAAGTTCGATCTTGAATTGCGCAAGAAGAATAACTAGTCTGTAAACTAGTCAGATGGAGGATGCCATGCGCCAATGGCCGGTTCAGGATGCCAAAGCGAAATTCAGTGAAATGCTTGATGCTTCACTGGAGGAGGGACCGCAGCTCGTTTCAAAGAGGGGCGAACCCAAAGCTGTGCTTGTGTCGGTCTCTGAGTGGGAAGCGCTAAACAAGCGGGCCAAACCGTCGGCCAAGGATGTGCTTCTTGCGCCAGAGCCGAGATTCGAACTCGATATTCCATCTCGCAAGGAATGGGTCTGGCGGGACATCAGTCTGGGTGAGAGCTGACATCTTGTATTTGCTTGATACGAACGTGGTATCTGAGTTGCGCAGAGTAAAGCCCCATGGCGCGGTACTTGCCTGGATAAATGGCGTCAGGAGCGATGACCTTTCGATTTCAGCCATTACGATCGGCGAGATCCAGCGCGGTATCGAATTGACCGCGGAAACCGATCCGCAAAAGGCAAAAGAACTTACGCGCTGGCTGGATGGTTTGCTGGTTGGGATCCGGGTCATCCCTTTGGACGCGGAATGTATGATCCAATGGGCGCAATTCATGCATCGCAAATCGCCGGCGCTGATTGCCGATGCAATGATAGCGGCAACTGCATCCGTCCATAATCTCATGATCGTTACGCGGGACATCGTCGATTTTTCGGTGTTCCCCGTTACCGTCTTCAACCCCTTCGATTACAAATCTCCTTGAGAATGTCACCATCACAAACAAAATAGGTCAGCATTATTGACTTATATTTTATTGCGTGATTTTGTGCTGCAAAGAACAAAAATTACGAGGAAGCCCCATGTTGAATTGGGAAAACATCTTTGCGACGCGTTCCAGCCGGATGCGCGCCTCCGAAATCCGCGAATTGCTGAAGCTCCTGGAGCGGCCTGATATCATCTCCTTTGCCGGCGGTATTCCCGATCCGGCGCTGTTTCCGGATCAGGAATTCAAGCAGGCTTATGCGGACATTTTTTCCGGTCCGGCGGTCAACGCGGCGCTGCAATATTCGGTCAGCGAGGGCTATAAGCCGCTGCGCGAATGGCTTGTAGGACAGATGGCGGCGCTTGGGGTTCCCTGTGAGCTCGAGAACGTATTCATTGTCTCCGGCTCGCAGCAAGGGCTGGATTATCTCGGCAAGCTGTTCCTCTCGCCCAAGGATACGGCGCTGGTGACTGCGCCAACCTATCTCGGCGCGCTGCAGGCCTTCAATGCCTATGAGCCGACCTACGATCAGCTCACGCCCGGCGGCAACCGCACACCGGCCTCCTATCGCGCTGCGGCAGAGCAGGCTGGCGGCAGGGTGAAGTTTGCCTATCTCTCCGCCGATTTTGCCAATCCGACCGGCGAAACGGTCGATCTTGCCTCGCGTGAAAAGCTGATCGATCTCGGCGACGAGTTGGACATCGCCCTCATCGAGGATGCTGCCTATCAGTCGCTGCGTTACGACGGCGAGCCGGTCCCGCCGATCCTGGCGCTGGAAATCGCCCGCAAGGGCCATATAAACGACACGCGTACGATCTATTGCGGCAGCTTTTCCAAGACCTTGGCGCCGGGTCTTCGCGTGGGCTTCGTCGTTGCCAACGCGCCTGTTATCCGCAAGCTGGTGCTGATGAAGCAGGCGGCTGACCTGCATTCCTCGACCATCAACCAGATTGCCATCCATCAGGTCGCCGAGCGCGGCTTCGATGCGCAGGTCGCCAAGGTCCGCAAGGCCTACAGCCACCGCCGCGACTGCATGTTGGCCGCGCTCGCGAAATACATGCCGGCGGGCACGAGCTGGACCAAGCCGGAAGGCGGCATGTTCGTCTGGGTCACCCTGCCGAAGGGCATGGACGGTGCCAAGCTGCTGGCGAAATCGCTGGAGACCGTCAAGGTTGCCTTTGTGCCCGGCCAAGCCTTCTTCGCCGACGGCTCTGGCCCGAACACCTTCCGCCTCAGCTTTTCCTGCGCCAACGAGCAGATGATCGAGGAGGGGATTTCACGTCTCGGCAAATTGGTTGCGAGTGAGATCGGGGCGATGGCGGCGTAAGCCGCCACGCCATTTTCATGCTTACTTCGCCAAATGCGGCGCGATCAGTGATAGGTCTGCCTCGCTTAGGCGATCGCTGGCGGTATTGGCCTGGTGCCAATATGGGTAGAGCAGCGGCAGCAGGCTGACATCGTCGAGGCGCTTGCGCTCTTCGTCGGTCAGCTTCAGCTCGGCGCTGGCAAGGTTGTCCTTGAACTGCGCGTCCGTGCGGCCGCCGATGATGACGGAGGTGACACCCTTGCGGCCGATCAGCCAGGCGAGCGCCACTTGCGCTGCCGAGACGCTACGGCTGTCGGCAATCTCCACCAGCGTATCGACGATGTTCCACAGGCGGTTCTCGTCGCGGATCGGCGGTTCGGTCCAGCCGGCGAACTGGCGCGTGCCTTCCGGCGTTGCCTGGTTGCGGCGGTGCTTGCCGGAGAGAAGGCCGCCGGCGATCGGGCTCCAGACCAGCACGCCGAGACCCTGATCGATACTGACCGGGAGCAGTTCGTATTCGGCTTCGCGGGCTTCCAGCGTGTAATGGATCTGCTGGCTGACGAAACGCTGGTACTTGTCGCGCTCGCTGATGCTGAGCGCCTTCATGATGTGCCAGGCGGAAAAATTCGAGCAGCCGATATAGCGCACCTTGCCCTGGCGGACGAGCGTGTCGAGGGCTTCCAACGTCTCTTCGAGCGGCGTCTGACCATCCCATTGATGCAGCTGGTAGAGATCGATGACGTCTGTCTTCATGCGCTTCAGGCTGGCCTCGCAGGCCTGGATCAGGTGCTGGCGCGAGGAGCCGACGTCGTTGACGCCAGGTCCCATTGGAAAGCGCGCCTTGGTGGCGATCAGCACGCCGTTTTTACGCGGACCGCCGATGATCTCGCCGAGGATTTCCTCCGAAACGCCCTGCGAGTAGACATCGGCCGTGTCGATCAGGTTGACGCCGGCGTCCAGACACATGTCGACTAGCCGCTTCGCCTCGCTGACGCCGAGATCGCCGACGGTCTTGGCCCAACCGACGCCGCCGAAAGTCATCGTCCCCATGGTGATGGTGGAAACCTTGAGGCCGGAACGGCCAAGCAGACGATATTCCATAAGATTTATCCTCCAAAAATCAGATCTGAAATTCGTGCGCTAGGAAATAGGGCGGGGCGCGGATGGTCAAGGTCGAATGATAGTATGAACGACACTGACACTCTAAATTGAACTGTCACAATCATGTTAAGCCATACGTCTAAGCAACCCTCCTGATCACCCAGTCGAGGACGCTCCATGAAGACGCTTGTTTCCGCTTTTGCCGGCCTCCTGGCCGTCGCGCTTTTCTCCGGTTCCGCCATTGCCGCCGACCTCGTCCTCTATACCAGCCAGCCGAATGCCGATGCGCAGGCGACTGTCGACGGTTTCATGGCCGCCAATCCCGGCATCAAGGTCGACTGGGTTCGCGACGGTACGCCGCAGATCATTGCCAAGCTCCAGGCTGAAATCCAGGCCGGAGCTCCGGTCGCCGATGTCCTGCTGATCGCCGACACGGTCACGCTGGAGCGCCTGAAGGAAGCTGGCAAGCTGCTGGCCTATAAGTCACCGGAAGCGGTGAACTATGATGCGGCGCTCTATGATGCCGACGGTTATTATTACTCGACCAAGCTGATCACCACCGGCATCGTCTACAACACTGCCGCTTCGATGAAGCCGACGAGCTGGCAGGATCTGACCAAGCCGGAAGCCAAGGGTCTGGTCGCCATGCCGAGCCCGCTTGCTTCAGGTGCTGCTCTGATTCACGCGCAGACGCTTGCCGGTGTCGGCAGCCTCGGCTGGGACTTCTATAAGAACCTTGCCGCCAATGGCGCGGTCGCTGCAGGCGGCAACGGCGCGGTGCTGAAGTCGGTCGCCTCGGGCGAGAAGGCTTACGGCATGGTCGTCGACTACATGCCGATCCGCGAAAAGGCCAAGGGTGCGCCGCTGGAGTTCGTGTTCCCGTCCGAGGGCGTTTCGGCTGTGACCGAGCCGGTCGGCATTCTCGCCAGCGCCAAGCACGCCGATGCCGCCAAGAAGTTCGTCGATTATGTTCTTTCCGAAAAAGGTCAGGAAGGTTTTCTGAAGCTCGGCTATATCCCGGCTCGTAACGGCATGGCGCTGCCTGCCGGTTTCCCGGCGCGTGATAGCATCAAGGTTTTGCCATTGAATGCTGCCGCGGCCCTGAAAAACACCGATCAGGACCTGAAAACCTTCTCCTCCTATTACGGATCGAAGTGATCCGGCCTGGACTGTCGATGTACGGATATATGCGTAAGGGAAACAGCCAGCCAGCCTGGCTGTTTCCTTTTGTCGTCACCATCGTGATGCTTTTGAGCGTGCTGCCGCTGGCGCGGCTGGCGGAGGCCGGCATCGTGGCGCTGTTGCGTGGCGGCGCCTATGAGCTGGTCACCGATCCCGCCCTCTGGCGTTCGGCCTGGTACACGATCGAGACCGCTGTGCTCGGCACGGTGATTTCCGTGCTGCTCGGCTGCCTCTTCGCTTTCCTGCTGACTTTGACCGACATGCCGGGCAGGGGGGCGCTCGGCTTCCTTTTCGTCCTGCCGATGATGATCCCACCGCAGGTGACGGCACTGGCATGGGTGCAGATGTCCGGCCCGTCGAGCCCGCTATTGAAGGCACTGCATATCGCCCCGCCGCTCGGCTCGCCACAGCCGCTCTATTCGGTCGGCGGTATTGCGCTGCTTTACGGCGTGCAGCATGCGCCGTTGGTCTATCTGGCGCTTCGGGCCGGGTTGATGGCGCTGCCGCGCGATGGTGTCGAGGCGGCGAGATTGTCGGGCGCTTCTGGCCTGCGCGTCTTCCGCGATATCATCCTGCCGCTGTCGCTGCCCGGTGTCATCGCGGGCGCTGCCATCGCCTTCGTCTCCTCGGTCGGCAATTTCGGCATTCCGGCTATTCTTGGAATACCGGCCTCGATCTTCACGCTGTCGACGCTGATCTTCACCAAGTTCTCCACCTTCGGCCCGCGTACCTTCGGCGATATCGCCCTGTTGTCGGCGATGATCGCGGTGATCTCGGTCGCTGGCCTTGCGGTTCAGGGCAGGGCGCTGAAGGGTCGGGATTATCGGGTGATCGGCCTGTCCGGTGCATCCGCCGCCTTTTCGCTCGGCAACTGGCGCTTTGCTGCCCTGCCGCTGCTCTGGGCGATCCTGTTCATCATGCTGGTCGCGCCCTTCTTCGCCCTGGTCGCCGGGGCGCTGGTGCCGGCCTATGGCGTGCCGCTGAGTTTCAAGACGGCATCTTTGAATGCCTTCTCCGAAATCCTGTTCCGCCAGACGGTGACGCGCACCGCTTTTTCCAATTCCCTGTTTCTCGCCGGGACGACGGCGCTTGGTCTCCTGGTGGTGACAGTCCTTGCGGCCTACGCACTGACAAAGCGCAAGGACATGCTGAGCCGGATCGTCGGCGGCCTGATCGAGATCCCTTATTCGCTGCCGGGGATCATTATCGCCGTCTGCTTCATTCTTGTTTTCGCGGCTCCCTTGCCGGTTCTCAACGTCACGCTCTACGGCACGATCTGGATCATCCTGCTCGCCTATTTCTCCGCCTATTTCGCCGTCAGTCTCAAGCCGGTGATGAGCGCCTTCCTGCAGCTTGATCCGGCGCTGGAAGAGGCCGCGCGTCTGTCGGGAGCCGGCTTCTTCCGGCGTCTCTTTGATATCATCGTGCCGCTGATCGCGCCGGCGGCGGGGGCTTCGGTGATTCTGGTCTTCCTCATTGCCTGCAACGAGTTGACGGTCTCGGCCCTACTCTGGTCGGCGGGCACACAGACGCTCGGCGTCGTCATCTATAATCTCGATGATGGCGGCAGCTCCGATCTTGCCTCCGCCATGTCGGTCATCGTCATCGCCATGGTCGTTGCCATGATGCTGCTGCTGGAAATCCTGGCCAAGCGCCTGCCGAAAGGGGTGGTGCCGTGGCGAAGCTGATCCTCAATCATGTCAGCAAGGATTTCGGAACGGGCGGCCGCGCCGCTGTCCATGCGCTATCGCTGGATGTTCGCGAGGGCGGCTTCCTGGCACTGCTGGGGCCGTCCGGCTGCGGCAAGACGACCGTGCTTCGAATGATCGCCGGCTTCGAGCAGCCGACGGACGGTTCGATCCATCTTGGCGAACGCCTGCTTGCCGATGCGGCCCATACGTTGCCACCCGAGCGGCGCAATATGGCGATGGTGTTCCAGTCCTATGCGCTCTGGCCGCATATGAATGTTGCCGACAATGTCGGCTATCCGTTGAAGGTGCGTGGCATTTCCGGCGAGCGATATCGTCAGAAGGTGCGCGAGGCGCTGTCGACGGTGCGGCTGGAGGATTATGCCGAACGCCGGCCCGCCGATCTCTCCGGCGGCCAGCGGCAGCGCGTGGCGCTGGCGCGCTGCCTGGTGACATCGCCCGATGTCGTGTTGCTCGATGAGCCCCTCGCCAATCTCGACCGCCACCTGAAGAAGGAGATGGAAGAGACGTTCCGCGAGTTTCATCAGCGGTCCGGCGCCACCATGGTTTACGTCACCCATGATCAGAGCGAGGCTATGGCGCTGGCGACCGATGTTGCCGTGATGTCTGAGGGACGTTTGCTGCAGGTCGCGGCGCCGGCAGAGATCTATGCGCGGCCGGAGGGGCGACTGGTCGGCGGATTGGTCGGGCAGGGCGCGATCCTGTCGCTCGCCATTCCGGATGGTAGGCCGCGGCTGATCGATTGGCCGGCACTGAAAGCGATCTGGAGCGAGCGGGAAGAGGAGATCCCGCGCACCGATATTCTCGTCCGGCCAGAGGATGTTGTCGCCGATGCGGAGGGTATTGGATGCCGGGTAGACTCTGTCCTCTATGAGGGCGAGCGTTATGCGCTGCGTCTGTCGCTGCCAGATGGGCAGGTGTTGCGCGCCTATAGCCGCGACGCGGTGAAGCCGGGCGATGCCTATGCCGTCGCCATCCGTTCGGCTTGGCAGCTCTGATCGATGCGACGGCGCGGAAAGACAAGATGGTTGTTCGCTGTCCCCACCTGTGCTTGATTTGCCTGATGTAACGAATGGGAGTCGCGCCGTACTGGATCAGAGTTTCCCGATCGTCGGTCTCGGCGCCATAAATTGGAATGCCTCATGTCCCTGCGTCTTGCGACCTTCAATGTCGAAAACCTGTTGACCCGTTTCGATTACACCGGTTTTCGCAATCAGTTGCGGCAGGACCGCGTGCTGAAGCTGTTCGATGTGAAGAACGAGAACATCTACCAGCAGCTTGAAGCCGCCCGCGTGGTGGCCGCAACAGACGATACGCGGCAGATGACGGCGCTCGCAATAGCCGATGCGGATGCCGATATCATCTGCCTGCAGGAAGTCGACAGCATGGCGGCGCTGCAGGCTTTCGAATACGGCTATCTCTACCGCATGGTCGGCAATGGCTATCGGCAGAAATTCCTGATCGAGGGCAATGATTCCAGGGGTATCGATGTCGCCGTAATGATGCGCGAGGAGACGCGCGACGGGCAGCCGATCGTGCTGAAGGATATCAAGAGTCACGCCATGGTGACGTATCGCGAGTTCGATCTGTTCACCGACGAACTGGCGGCGCTCGGCCTTCACGAGGACGACAAGATCTTCAAGCGCGACTGCCTGGAGCTCGACCTCACCGTCGGCGGCGTGCCGTTTTCGCTCTATGTCGTGCATCTGAAATCGATGGGGCCGGCGCGAGAGGGTGTCGATGGCCGCCAATCGACCATGCCGGTGCGCCGTGCGGAGACGCTGGCGGTGCGCCACATCATCGAGAGTCGTTTCGGCGCTGGTCATACGGCTGCCAAGAATTTCGCCATCTGCGGCGACATGAATGACTATCAGGAGCGCGTCGACGTCATCGGCACGCGCCATACCGGCTATCGCTTCGAGCACCGGGATGAGGATGCGAGCGCGCTTGATGTCTTCAGCGAGGACGGCTTTGTCGAAAACGTCATGCGGCGGCGTGACGAGCTCGACCGCTGGACGCTCTACCACGCGCGCGGGCCGCAGGAGCAGTGGCTCTGCCAGCTCGACTATATCTGGCTGTCTCCGGCCCTGGCGCGCGCCAATGCGGCGCGGTTGCCCGATGTCGTGCGCTCGGGCCAGCCTTTCCGCACCATCTTTCCGTCCGGCCAGGAGGTGGAACGCTATCCGCGCACGGGCTGGGACAGGCCGAAGGCCTCCGATCATTGCCCCGTCGTCATCACATTGGATCTTTTATGAACTCCGCTTTCAAACCGCAAAACGACACGGCCGGCTGGCCGCCGGAACATACTGTGTTTCCGGTCGCTCGCATCGATCTCAAGGTGATTGCCGGCGATCATCCCTTTCACCTCAACGCAGTAGAGGCGGCGCGGGAAAACTGGAAGAAGGAGATTGCCTCCAATCCGGCGCTATACGACGGTCGTATGATCTTTCAGCATCGTCTCGAGGTCAGCGAGAAAGCCGTGGCTGGCGAGGGCTATCTAACGCCGTTCTCTACATTTATGTGGTGGCGCAAGCACAGGGAGCGCGGCGGCGGTTTTCATGTCTTCGCCTTTCCGATTGCCGTTTCCTCCGATGGCGCGATCATTGCCATTCGCATGGCGCAGCACACGGCCAACCCCGGCCAGGTCTATTGTGCTGCGGGTTCGATGGACGAAAACGACATTGTCGACGGTCGTTGCGATGTCGAGGGCAACATGCGGCGCGAGGTTTTGGAGGAGACCGGCCTCGATCTTGGCGTGGCCCTTGCGGAGCCCGGCTATTATGCGACGCATGCCAGCCGCTCTGTCACCCTGTTCCGCGTCTTTCGCTTCCCCTGGACTGCCGACGAGATGCTCGAAAAGATCAGGGCGCACATGCTGGTGGACGAGGAAAAGGAGATTGACGGCGCGGTCGCCATCCGCTCCGCCGATCCGACGGCCCATCGCTACAGCTCGGCGATGCCGCCCATCCTGGCATGGTTCTTCGCTGGTGCGGAATAGCTTTAGCTTGCGCTGAAAGGTGTTGCCGTTATGTATGGGGAAGCCGGGTGGCTATGCAGTCTAAAGTCATGTGAGGGAGGCAGGGGTGGCCCGCAGCTTCAGTGTCTATGATGTGTTCACCGACAGCAGGCTTGCGGGCAATCCGCTGGCCGTGATCTTCGATGCCGAAGGCCTGAGCGACGAGGCGATGCAGGCGATCGCCAAGGAGATGAACCTTTCCGAGACGGTGTTTGTCCTGCCGCCGCAGAATGCGGCGCATACGGCAAGCCTGCGCATCTTCACTCCGGGACGTGAACTACCCTTCGCCGGCCATCCAACGGTCGGCACCGCGATCGCGCTTGCCGAGCGGACGCATGCCAATCATGGCGGTGATATCGATCTGGTTTCGGTGCTCGACGAACGGGTAGGGCCGGTGCGCTGTGCCGTCAGGCTGCGGCAGCAGAAGGCAAGCTTTGCCGAGTTCGATCTGCCGCGTAAATCGCAGCAAATCCACCTGCCGCTCGACAAGGCCGATATCGCCAACGCGCTCAGCCTGAAGATCACCGAGGTCGGCTTCGAGAATCACGTCCCATCGATCTGGAGCGCTGGCGTACCGTTCCTGCTGGTGCCTGTGCATGATGTCGGAGCAGCTGAACGCTTGGAATTCGACCTGCAGCTTTGGGAGAAGATGGTGCCCTTCGTCGACGGTGCGCTTGCCTCCGCCTTCATCTATTGTCGCGGCGGCGTCAATCACAACGCGAAATTCCACGCCCGCGTGTTTCCGGTTGGTATGGGTATCGTCGAAGACCCGGCGACGGGCTCGGCCGCAGCCGCACTCTCCGGCGCTATCCATAAGTTCGATCAACTGCCGGATGGACATCATCCAATCATCATCGAGCAGGGAGTCGAGATGGGTCGCCCGTCCTTTATCCACCTTCATATCGATGTCGATGGCGGCGAGATCGCCAATGCACGAATTGGCGGCCAAGCGGTGCGTGTTGCGACCGGAATTCTTGAGCTTTGATTTCTTTGAGTTTTTTCCGTTCTTCGAAATTTTTTTGACGAATTACCAAAGAAAATTGATCTGGCCGCTGGACAATCAAACCGATCCTATTTATATGCCCGTTCACACCGCCAGCGAGCGGTTACGGGTGATTAGCTCAGTTGGTAGAGCAGCTGACTCTTAATCAGCGGGTCGTAGGTTCGAGCCCTACATCACCCACCAAATTCTCTTAGATTACATAGGGATAAAGGCGTTAGTTAAAGCTGGCAGCCTTCCCTTTCGGAATTTGGTTTTGTTTGCGGGATCTCAGGACCACAAGGCTATAGGCATCGTCAGCTTGCGGATCGGCTTGAGGAAGTCGATCTGATGATCACGGATGAGTGGCCTCGTCCGTATGGACGCCAATTGGCGCACTTTTTTCAAAGCAGAATCAGAGTTGGGAAATTTCGCAGGGAAAACGCGGAAATCCGACCGACCGTACGCGCCAGGCGTTCAACCAATCGACATTGGCTTTCCAGGTATCTGACATTCGTGTCAGCGCTTACCTAATGCCTTTTATGTCCGCCGCCTTCCATTACGCTGAAGATGAAGATCACCACCAGGAGCAGGATCAGCGTATAGTCGAAGGCGGACAGCATGCGGAGCAGTTCCATGATGTTTCTCCTCCCAGAGAACATGAACCAGAACGATCATTAGTATGTTCTTTTATTGGGTGTATGCCAAGGTTTTTACATCCTGCGGTGCAATAGAGCCGTTGTGCAGAGCACAAGGAAGTATTTGTTCGTAAAGGCGAAGTCGGTTTTCGACGCCATTGCGTCTGATCATGGGAACCATTCAGCTTGCCATGGCATTCTATTGTCAATAAAATTTATGGAGTATATTGCTGTGGAGGAGGCGCGATTGGCGGCGCCAAGATCGTCCGCGCGATCGATCGGACTGGAAGGATTTGGCGATGACCACTTATTCTCACGATTCGTCGCGTGATCGGCCAGTCATTGCAATTATCGGCGGCGGCGTTTCCGGCGCGGCGGTTGCCTTTCATCTGCTGCAACGCCAGCGGCTGCAGCCCGGCCAGCTTTTCATCTTCGAGCCACGCGCCAGGCTGGGGGCGGGGCTTGCCTATGATACCCAGGATCCCGCGCACCGTATCAATGTGCCGGCGGCGAAGATGAGCCTGCTGCCTGATGATCTCGAGCATTTTCAACGCTGGATCGAAGAGAATCATGCGCTGGCCGGCGACGAGACGGCCGTGGCGGCGAATGGCAGCCTGTTTCCACGGCGCGAGGTTTTCGGACGTTATATCAATGACATGGTGCAGCCTTTCATCGATGATGGCCGCATCACCCATGTGGCCGAGAAGACTGCCGACGTGCGGCGGTTGGATGGTCGCTGGGTGATCACGGACGAGGTGGGCCGGCGGCTGGAAGTGGATATCCTCGTTATCGCCACGAGCCACCCGTCGCCGTTGCCGCCGGAGCCGTTGCGGAGCGCGCTGGCCGGCCATCCTCGTTTTGTCGTTGATCCGACGCGGCCGGATGCACTCGTCGCCATCCGTACTGACGATCGTGTGTTGGTGGTTGGCAACGGCCTAACCTCTGCCGACGTCATCGCCTCCCTTACCCTGCGCGGTCACAGGGGGCCGATCACCGCCATCTCCAGGCGTGGCTTGCGGTCGCGCGGCCATGCGCCGGTGCGGCAGGAATTGTTTGGCGATTTCGTCAGTCGTCCGTCGCGCACCGCGCTCGACCTGTTGCAGCATGTACGCGCCACCATTCGCGAGGCGGAGGCCGAAGGGCGGAGCTGGCATGCCGTCATCGATCAGGTGCGTGCGCAAGGACAGGATTTGTGGCGGGCGATGCCGCTTGGAGAGCGGCGGCGCGTGGTGCGGCATTTGCGGCCCTTCTGGGATGTGCACCGTTTCCGTGTCGCACCGCAGGTGGAGGCCGTCAGTGAGGAAGCGATTCGGAGCGGCAGGCTGGAGGTGCTCGCAGCCTCCGTCGCGTCCGTGGAGGCAAAGGATGCGGCGATTGATTGTCGGCTCGATCTTAGCCATTCGGCCGGCAGCATCGATCGTCAGTTCGATGCGGTCGTGGTAACGACCGGGCCGGGCCATCGCGGTATATTGGAAACGCAAGGCTGGATCGGTGCACTTGCCGATGCAGGCTATCTCGCCATCGACGCGACGCGCCTCGGCCTTGCTTGCAATACGACATCCCAGGCACAGGGGCCGGATGGCGCGGTGTCGCCGTCGCTGTTCATTTCCGGGCCGTTGGCGCGGGGAACTTTCGGCGAGCTCATGGGGCTGCCGGAAGTGGTCGAGCATGGCGTCTTCGTCGCGGGGCAAGTGGCGTCGGCAATCGGCGACTATGAAAACCGCAGGCACGATAGGCCGCATTTCGATATCAGCGCCGCGTAAAGGCAAGAAAAACTGCAAAATCGTTGCTTCGGCGATACAATTGCCTAAATTTACTCATATAAACTATACAATTTGTGAGTTATTGTCTTGTTCGTTAAAGGTAGCGGGATTACTTCCGTGGCTAATAATGACAGGATCGGCGGCCGAGTCTCGACCGGTTAGCCGGGCTCCCAACAACCGAACTTGTAGTAAAGCGGACAGCGATGCTCACGAAAAAAGGAAAATACGGGTTGAAGGCGCTGGTGGATCTGGCACGCCTCGCGCCGGGCGAGACTGCGTTCATCAACGACATTGCTTCGCGTAACAATATCCCGAAGAAATTCCTGGACACCATCCTGCTGGAATTGCGCAATGCCGGCGTGCTGCGTTCGAAGAAGGGGCCGGGCGGCGGCTATTCGCTGTCACGTCTCGCTTCCGAGATTCGCATCGGCCATGTCATCCGCACGCTCGACGGCCCGCTCGCGCCGATCCGCTGTGCCAGCCGCACCGCCTACGAGGCCTGCGACGATTGCGCCGATCCGGAGCGCTGTCATGTGCGGCGCTCCATGACGGAAGTCCGTGATGCGATCGCCGACATTCTCGACAACATGACGCTGGAGCAGTTCGTCGCCGGCGGTGGGCCGGGGATCGATACCGACGAGCGGGAAGACTATCGCGCTTCGAATGTCGGCTGAGATATCAGCCCGAACATTTTAGATATCTCCGCCGGCTCTAAGCCGGCGGTTTGCGTTTCAAGGCGACCAGTTCTTTGGTGGCGTGACGCCGTTCAGATAATAATTGCCGACGAGATGATATTTCCAGCGGGTGGGATCCTGCAGCGTGTGGGTTCGGGCATTGCGCCAATGACGGTCGAGATTGAGGCCGATGCGCGTGGATGCGGTGCCGGCGAGTTCGAACAGCGTGTTCGAGGCTTCGATGGCGATTTCCGTCGTCAGCGTCGTTGCGGCCGCCACGGCAAGCGTGGCGTCGATCACATGGTCTTCGGTCGGATTGATCTGAGCGATATCGATTTTCCGGCCCGCGCGCTCCAGCAATGCCGCCGCCGCCTCAATGCGGATGGCGATCTGGCCGATCTTCGCGATGGTCAGCGGATCGTCCGCCGCGCGCTCGACGCCGCTGTTCATCCAGGGACGGGCGCTGGTCTTCACGAATTCCACGGTTTCGGCGAAGGCGGCCCGGGCAATGCCGAGATCGATGCCGGCATGGATGATCTGATCCACCGGACCAATGGTCGTTGGCCGTTCGAAACCTGCGTGATGCGCAAGGACGGCGTCGGCGTTGACATAGACATTGTGCAGGATGGTCGTGCCGCTGCCGGAGGTACGCTGGCCGAAACCGTCCCAGTCGTCGATGATCTGGATGCCTTCGGTGCTGCGCGGGGTGAGGGAGATGGTCTGTTCATCCCGCGCATCGAGCGCCGAGATTGCGATCCAGTCGGCGAAAAGCACGCCGGCGGCATAGGATTTGCGGCCATTGACTCGATGACCAAGCCCATCCTGCGTCAGGCGGGTGTTGTCTTGTCCTGTCGTTGCCGTGCCAGGTTCGGAGAGGGCGTTGCCGAAGCGATCGCCGGCCAGCGCCCTGGCGAAGAAGAGGTCCCGCTGCTCTTCGCTGCCGCCGGTGCGCAGCGCTTCGAGAATGTAGAAATGGTTCCGTGCAATTTCGGCGATCGAGGGATCGGCCTCAGCCAGGATGGCGACGATTTCGGCGAGAATGGAGTTGGAGATGTCGAGGCCGTCATATTCAGAGGGTGTGGTGATGCCGAGCAGTCCGGATTGAGACAGGGCCTCCGCTTCTTCGTATGGGAGCACGCGGTTGATGTCACGGTCACTTGCCTGCTGCGCGAAACGGGCGGCCAGCAATCGGGCGATCTGCAGCGCTTCCTCTTCGCTTTGAATGCGGTGTGCGAGCGGCCTGACATGCTCGTGCAACTGCGAAACAGTTCCCATTCATCACTCCACCAGCCGATGGTATAATCAGTGACCTAGCGGCGCTAAATCGATAAGCTCTTAATTTCTATGGATGTAGTGTACATTAGATTTTCTTTGCTTATCCTGATTTCACTGCTCGGCATAATAGGCATCGAATGGAGAAATTGTAAGCGTGCGGCTCGGCGAGCCGCCGATTGCCATCCAGGAGAGCGCCATGGTTGCGACATTGATCGTTCCCGGTCTGAACGGCTCCGCCGAGGGGCACTGGCAGCGCCATTGGGCGCGTGATCATGCTGCTGCGACCATCGTCCGTCAGGCCTCCTGGGCAAGGCCGGTACTCAAGGATTGGCTGGCGACATTGGAAACCGAACTGGAACGGGCCGGGGAAGCCTGGCTCGTCACCCACAGTCTCGGATGCCTGCTTGCCGCAAACCTCGCAAATCGGCCTGCTGCGTGTCATGTGAAAGGTGCTTTTCTGGTCGCGCCTTGCGACCTCGGGCGGACGGAGCGGTTGCATCCGGGCGCCATCGATTTCGGCACGATGCCGACCGAGCCCCTGCCGTTTCCGAGCCTTGTCGTCGGCAGCCGGGACGATCCCTATATGGATTTTGCTGCACTTTGCGGCTTTGCCGCGCACTGGGGCAGCGAGTTTCATGATCTCGGCCATGCCGGCCACATCAATATTGCCAGCGGTTTCGGTCGCTGGGAGCAGGGCTATCGGTTGTTTTCCGACTTCGCCAAGCCGCTTGAAAACCAAAGGAATAAGCGCGCAAGACCGCGATTGCACGATGTCTTGTGTCCGGCCATGTCGTAGGTATGAGCCGCCATTAGAAACGCCGGTCGCAAGAAAGCGCTTGCTACCGGCGCATTTTCGCGCTTTCATATACGACTAAATAAGTAGACTATATGAGCAACCACATTCCTCCGGGCCGAAGAGCTCGCAGCGTGAAGGTTGACGAAGGGAACAGGGTTTCGTGCTGGAACGGAAACCCGCCTGAAGCATCCCTCTTTCGGATGAGAGCCGAAGTGGGAAATGCGCTTCAGGTTCAAGGAACCAAAGCGGCCCTTGTGTGTTTACGGGCGCGCGGCGTTCTCGCGGCCGGATGGCTGTGAGCCGCATGAGGTTCACCGGCAAAGTATCAGTATGCCCTTAGAAAAGCATGATCGACCACCTCGTCCCCCAGGAGTTGATATGACGGTTCAGGGATTTTTCTCCGCCAAGGCAAACGCCGCGGCACAGGCCTATGGAATACCGCGCATCGCCGTCATCGGCCGCGGCTTTTCCGGCATGATGATGGCGATCGCCTTGATGAAGACGGTGCGGACGCCCTTTCACCTGCAGCTTTTCGACCCGAATTCCAGCGTCAGCGGTGGTCAGGCGCTGGCCTCCGGGCATAGCAGCGAAATCCTCAACAGCCGCGTGCGCGATCTTTCGGTCTCCGCCGGCGATCCAGACGATTTCAACGACTGGCTCTGTAGCAACGCCCCGTTCCGTAGTGCCGTACCGGCGGCGATACCGGGATTTCTGCAGATCTTCGTGCCGAAGAGCATTTTCAGCGATTATGTCTATCAGCGCTTTTCCGAGGCGCTGTCTTCGCGACGCGATATTACGGTGCAGGTCAGCGGCGAGACGGTGGTCGGCCTTCGCCGTGGGCGTGGCGGCCGTTTTTTCGTGGAAAGCGCTGGTGTCTCCAACCCGCTGTTCGACATGGTGGTCCTGGCGACCGGCTACGGCATTGCCGATGACCAGCCGCAGAGCGGCGAGCCCGTGGCAACGCCGACGACAGTGCGGGCGCGCCGCCTGGTGTCACGCCCCCATACGGTCTTGCTCGGCAGCGGTCTACGCGTCGTCGATCGGCTATTGCAGATGCGCGACAGCGGTTATGACGGCCAGATCACCCTCGTTTCCAGACGAGGCTTCCTGCCGCAGAGCCACACCCGCAGCAATGCCGATCCCGTCTTTCCTGCCGAAGCGATGCCCAGCAATCTCAGCGAGATCGTTCACTTCATTCGCGCGGCTTGCGAAAATGCCGAGGCCAGCGGGCAAAGCTGGCAATCGGTCATGAACGGCCTGCGCAAGCATGCGCGTTCGCTTTGGCGCTCGCTGCCGGCGGGCCAGAAGCAGCAATTCAACCGCCATCTGCGCGCCCTCTACGACAGCCATCGCAATCGTCTGCCGGAGGCGCTGCATGTCCGGCTGCAACAGGAACTCGCGGAGGGCAACACGTTGTTGCGTCGCGGGCACTTCCTGCGGCGTACGCCGACCGGCTTGACGATGAGGCCGGCCGGCCAGCAGGGTATCGAGCAGATCTACGCCGACGAGGTGATCGACTGCCGCTGCCAGGCGCCCGATCTGACCACGCCGCTGACGCAGAGCCTGATCGATGCTGGCCTCGCCATGCCGGACGAACTCGGCCTCGGCCTTGCCGTTGAGGCCACCGGCGCGCTTTCGGTGGATGGTCGGACGACCGACGGGCTTTTCGCTGTGGGGCCGCTAGGACTTGGGAGCCTGCCGGACATCGATCTGGTGCCGGAGATCGTGATGCAGGCCTATGCGGCGGCGGAAGGCGTTGCGGCGCGGTTCTATCCGCAATGCAAGGCAGTGTAATAGCTATCGCTGGTCAAGGGTGGCACATGGTCAGGTACGCACGTTCAAGAGAGCTGCCAATCGGCATCGCCTTTATACTGATCCGGCGAAAAGGATGAGTAGTGGTGAACTCGCCATTGCCGCCATGGGCTTGTGGACCTATCTCCCGAGGGCAGAGTTGGGAGACAGGCAATGGCAGCAAAGCCGATCGTTTGTACGCCGGAAGAGGTATTGAGCTTCTGGTTCGAGGAATGCGCGAGCGAGGACTGGTTTCGCGCGACCATCGAACTTGACGAAGAGATCGGTCGTCGGTTTCGCGCCACGCATCTGGCTCTGGCGGCAGGAGTGACCGACCTCTGGCGGGCAACGCCAGGAAACCGGCTGGCCGCAATCATTGTCCTCGATCAATTCCCCCGCAATCTCTATCGCGGCACTCCGCTTGCTTTCGCAACCGACGGCTTGGCCTTGCGGGAGGCGAAAGCGGCCCTGGAGGCCGGCGCGGACCGGGAGATGCCGGCGGAATGGCGGATATTCCTCTATTTACCGTTCGAGCATGCTGAGAATCTTGCCGAGCAGGATCGTTCGGTTGCGCTTTTTCATGCGCTCGGCCTGGATGAGCAGATCGACTATGCGCTTCGGCATCGCGCCGTTATTGCCACCTACGGCCGTTTCCCACATCGCAACGCCATGCTTGGGCGCGTATCGACAGAGGCCGAGGAAGAGTATCTCGCCCGTCCGGGAGCGGGTTTCTAAGGGGATAAGGGCGGCAAATGCCTTTCTGTCGCCTTTCTTTGCCTTACAAGGCTTACGCGTAGGGACTATGAAATGCGCAATCTCAGTATTGGGTTGATTCCGTTCTTTCATTTCTTCCGCGCGGCGAATCCGTTTATTGAGGCCGCCAGCGACTTTATCCGCGACGAGGAGCTTTGCTTGCGCCTGCTGAAACACCGCCTCCGTTTTCTGTCCTTGCTGCTTTTGGGATTGAGCTTTGCCGTGATGGCAAATCCTTTGGCGGGCGGGCATGTTTTCGCGCAGGATCAGCAACAGGTACAGCCGGCCCAGCAATCGGATCAGCCCGCGCAATCGCCGCCGCTCGCCAATGGTTTGCTGGACGCCGCGGTGGCTGATCTCAACAAGGCGAAGAAGGATTTCTCCTCGATCGAGGACGCTTCCAAGAACGAAGGTGCGGACGACGATACGCTGGTGGCATTGTCCGGTCGGGCCGACGATCTCAATCGTTCCGTCGCGGCGCTCTCCGCGCGGTTGAAGCCACGCTTTGCCGAGATCGATACGCGTCTGACGCAGCTCGGTGCTGCTCCCAAGGAAGGGCAGCCGCCGGAAGCACCGATCGTCACCCAGGAACGTGACCGGCTCACCGCCGAACGCTCGCAGATCAGCGCCGTTACCCTTGACGTCGACAATCTTGTCGCGGCGACCAACCATCTCTCCATGCAGCTCGTCGAAATGCGCCGCAAGCTGTTCGCCGAAACGCTGTTCAAGCGCACAGGGATTTCCGCCGGAACCTTCGAGGATGCGGGAACGGCGTTCGTCGATGAGGGCGTAAAGTTCAGCGACGCGATCACAAGCTGGATCGGCTTTGTGGTGAAGGCAAAGCTTGGGTCGCTCCTTGCCGCCGTCTTTCTGTCGCTCACCGCAGCCATGATTTTCCTGTTGGGCGGCTACCGGCTATTCGGACGTTATTACGTCCGGGACGAAAATATCGAGAATCCACCTTATATCAGTCGTCTCTCCGTTGCCTTCTGGTCGACATTGATCCGAACGCTGTCGCTGGCCGCCTTTCTCGTCACGTCCTTTTTGAGCCTTTCGAACTTCAACGTGCTGCGGCCGGATATTGCGCCGGTACTGGCGGCCTTCTTCGGCTTCATCTGGCTCGTCTATTTCGTCGGTCGCTTGAGCAATGCCGTTTTTGCGCCTTTCAGGCCGCATTGGCGGCTGGTCAAGCTGTCGAACAAGGGTGCGACGTCGCTGAGCTGGTGCATGCAGGCCATGGCTGTCGTCAACGGTCTGGATTATGTCTTCGACCGCATCAGTGAATCCATGGGGTCGCCTGTCGTTGTCACGGTGGCGAAGAGTTTCTTCGCCGCGCTGTTGATCGGCCTGATCCTGATCACGTCCTCCTTCGGCAAGCCCATTCTTGCCAAGAGCGGCGATCCGGATGCCCCCGGCCGTCGCTGGCCGCACGGCATGGCGATCATCCTTCGGGTACTCGGGACGTTGCTGATCTTTACGGCGGTCATCGGCTATGTCGGTCTGGCGCGCTTCATCGCGACGCAGCTGATCATGACCAGCGCTGTTTTGGCCACCATGTATCTCGGCTTCCAGTTGGGTAAGGCGGTGTCCCGCCAGGGTGTTTTCGCCGAGACGATCATCGGGCGTTTTCTTGAGAACCGCTTCAAACTCGGTGATGTGGCACTCGATCAGGCTGGGCTTGTTGCCGGCCTCGCGACTTATGCGATTGCGCTTTTGACCGGTATTCCCCTGATCCTGTTGTCCTGGGGTTTCCATATCCAAGACCTGGAGTTGTTCGCCTATCGGCTGTTCACCGAGATCCGCATCGGCAATATGTCGATTTCGCTGGTCGGTATCCTCGCAGGCGTCCTGCTGTTTGCCGGCGGTTATCTGGTGACGCGCTGGTTCCAGCGCTGGCTGGACGGCAATGTCATGGCGCGGGGCCAGATGGACCTGGGCGTGCGCAATTCGGTCAAGACCGGTATTGGCTATCTCGGTATCGCGCTGGCGGCTATCTTTGCCATTTCGGCGGCGGGCATCGACCTGTCGAGCCTGGCGCTCGTCGCCAGCGCGCTTTCGGTCGGTATCGGTTTCGGCCTGCAGAATATCGTGTCGAACTTCGTCTCGGGTCTGATCCTTCTTGTAGAACGGCCCTTCAAGGTCGGTGACTGGATCGTTTCGGGCGCCTCGGAAGGCATCGTCAAGCGCATCTCGGTGCGCGCCACCGAGATCGAGACCTTCCGCAAGCAGTCGATCATCGTGCCGAATTCGGAGCTGATCAATGCTTCCGTCGGCAACTGGACGCACCGCAACCGTCTGGCACGCTCGGAAATTCCGGTTTCCGTCAGCTTTGAATCCGATCCCAGGAAGGTGATGGATATCCTGCTGGAACTGGTGCGCAGCGTCCCGAAGGTGTTGAGAAACCCGGAGCCGCATGTCGAATTCCTGCGCTTTGGCCCATCTTCGCTCGATTTCGAGATGCGCTTCTATCTCTCGGATCTCTCCGACGGCATGGAGATCCGCAACAATCTGCGGATCGAGATCCTCCGGCGGTTTCGCGAGGAAGGGATTTCCATTCCCTATCCGCATCAGGAACTGCACATTGTTCGTGATGGCAAGCGGGGCAAACCGAGCAGCATTCTCGCAGAATCGGCTGATGGGCCGGAAGATGAGAGCGTCGAGGTTGTGAAGGACGTTACTCCCCGCGCCGAGGAACGGTCGCCGGAAACCAAAAGCGCCGGGCGTCGCCATGGCAGGACACCGGCAGAGTGATGTGATCGGAACGGGTGCGCGCTGCCGCCCGTCTCAAATCAGAAAATCGAAAGTATAGAACAGGGATGTTCCGGTTTCGAAAGACTAGGGCATCACCCGGTGTCCAGATGGCTGCTTTCTTCATCTATGGGAAACCAGTCGACTTAACAAATACTCAAAGGCTTTGCTGTAGAAACTCGGACGAGGCGGAGTTTCTATTAGCAGGTTTTTATCATGTCATTTTTGGGTATTTCCGGAATGCAATATTCCGGTGGGTCGCTTTCCGGAGCACGCATTCTCCTTGCGGAGGATTCGAATGTCTTTACGTCGATGATCAGCACGAAGCTGAAGGAACTCCTCGACATCGACATTGAAATCTGCCGCAACTTTGAGGAGTTGCAGCTTGCCTATGACAAATCGCCGGAGCCGATCCGGCTGGCGATTTCCAACATCAATCTGCCGGGCGCGGAAAAGGGTGAGGCGCTGGAGTATCTCATCGATCTCAGCATCCCCACGATCGCCTTTACCGGCACTTTCCTTGCGGGCATGCGCGACGAGCTGATTGCCAAGGATGTTGTCGACTATATTCTCAAGGACAATGTCTTTGCCGTCGATCTGCTGGTGGAATCGATCTGCCGCTTCCTCACCAATCATCGCCATCATGTGCTGATCGTCGACGACAGCGCCACGGCACGGGCATTGCTGTCCAGCCGCCTGAAACGTTATAATTTCCGCGTGAGCGTGGCGGAGAACGGCGCCAAGGCGTTGGAGATCCTCAAGGCCAACCGTGACATCGGTCTGATGGTCACCGATTACAACATGCCTGATATCGACGGCTTCGAGCTGACGCGCCGCATCCGGGCCAGCATCGGTTCGCATGAGCTGCGTATCATCGGCGTCTCGTCCTCCACCAATCGGCTCCTGTCGGCGCGTTTCCTCAAGGCCGGCGGCAACGACTTCATGCTGCGGCCGTTCATCGATGAGGAATTCTACTGCCGCGTGAACCAGAATCTCGACACGCTGCTGCAGATCCAGTCTGTGCGGCAGATCAGAATGAGTGCCTGACATGTTGGAGGGGGAGAGCCATGACTGTTCAATCAAGGAAAATATGAAGATAATTCATCTTTTTCATAAGATTTGTACAATCTATGGTTCTGCTTTCTTCACAAATCCTGTTCACGATGGGATCGATAGCACTGTCGTTTCGTTCGCAATAGCGATGACGAACAGGCAGTGCCAGGCGGTTCGGAGGGCGTGAAAGAAATGGTGGTCCGCGTGGATTTCCTCAGTGATGGCCCTGGTCATCGCCGTGGCAGCCAGGAGATACTTCTGGTGGAAGATTCACGCATGTTTTCCGCCGTCCTCGGCCACCGCTTCCAAACAGAACTTGGACTTAATGTCACCCACTGCGCTTCGTTAAAGCAACTGAATGAAGTGCTCGCGGTGAGCGAGCATGGTTTCACCATGGCGGTGGTCGACCTTAACCTGCCGGATTCGCCGCATGGCGAAGCGCTGGATGTCGCCATCGCTCACGATATTCCGTCAATCGTCTTCACCGCGTCCTTCGATGTGGCGATGCGCAGCCGCATCATGGAGCGGCGCATTGTCGACTACGTCCTGAAGGACAATGAATTCGCCCTTGATAATCTCGTCTCTTCCGTGAGACGCGCCATCGCCAACCGCAGCACGCGCGTGCTGGTGGTGGACGACATGCCGTCGGCCCGGCGCGTGCTGGTCGAGATTCTGGAGGCGCAGCAGTTCAAGGTCGTTGAAGCCGGCTCCGGCGTCGAAGCTCTGTCGGTGCTTGAGGGATACAGCGATATCGAAATGGTGCTCACCGACTATCATATGCCCGACATGAATGGTCAGGAGCTGACGCGGCGCATTCGCCATCGCTTCGGATCGGATCGGATGCGTGTCGTCGGCGTCTCCTCTTCGAATGATCGGCTGCTTTCTGCGGCCTTCCTCAAGGCCGGCGCCAACGACTTCATCTACCGCCCATTCGTGGAGGAAGAGCTGCAGTGCCGCATTGCGCTCAATGTCGAGACATTGTTGCAGCTCAAGCAGTTGCGCGTTTTGGCGGCGAGCGACTATTTGACCGGGCTCTACAACAGGCGGTACTTCTACGATCAGGGTCCGAGGATCGTGAATGAGTGCCTGCGCCGTCAACGACCGAGTTCGGTCGCAATTCTCGATATCGATCACTTCAAGAAGCTGAACGACACCTACGGTCACGAAATCGGCGATCAGGTGCTGAAGGCGGTCGCCGACCGGCTGAGGTCCCTGTTCGAAGGCAGTGATAATCTGTTGTCCCGGCTCGGTGGCGAGGAGTTCGCCATTCTCTTCACGGAGATGGATTCACGCGCCGCCACCGCCATTTGCGACGATGTGCGCGTCAGTCTCTCGAATCTGAAGGTCAATGCCGACGATGAGGAATTGTCGGTGACCGTATCGATCGGCGTAGCGGAGATCGCTGGCTACGAGGCATTCGAGAATTATCTCAACGCCGCCGACCAGTTTCTCTACATGGCCAAGCACAATGGTCGAAACCAGGTCTATTCCGACTTCAAGATGACGAAAGAAGCGGCCGAATAGGCCGCTTCTATTGGCAGGTATGAAGGATGGGTATCAGACGACGACGCCGGTGCGATTGCTCGACATGGTGAGCTTGCGTTCGGCACGCTCTTGCTGCGGTGAGCGATTGTAGAGTTCGCGATAACACTTGGAGAAGTGTGAGGCGGAGACGAAGCCGCAGGCAACCGCCACTTCCACGACCGGCATGGACGACTGCACCAGCAGGTGGCGGGCGCGATCAAGGCGGATCTCGAGATAGTAGCGAGCCGGCGAACGGCCCATTTCCTGGCGGAAGAGGCGTTCGATCTGGCGGCGAGAGAGACCGGCATCGTCGGCGATCTCAAGCAGCGACAGCGGCTCGGCGAGATTGCTTTCCATCAGTTCGATGATCGACAGCACCTTGGCGTTCTGGACGCCGAGACGGGCACGCAGCGGCAGGCGCTGGCGGTCGTGCGGGCTGCGGACGCGATCGGTCAATTGCTGCTCGCAGACGCGGTTGACGAGGTTCTCGCCAAAATCCTGACCGATCAGGTTCAGCATCATGTCGAGCGAAGCCGTACCGCCAGCACAGGTATAGAGATTGCTGTCGACCTCATAGAGATCGGCATAGACTTCCGCCTGCGGGAAGGTCTCGGAAAAGCCGGGGAGGTTTTCCCAGTGGATGGCGCAGCGCTTGCCGTTCAGGAGACCTGCCTGGGCGAGCACATGCGCGCCCGTACAGAGGCTGCCGACTGCAACGCCGCGATTGTAGGTCTCGCGCAGCCAGGCATTGACCGACTTGTTGTTGAACTCCTCGACATAAATGCCCGAACAGACGAGCACCATGTTCGGCCGGTTCTCGCCGCCGAGATAGCGGCGCTCATCGGCGAGCGCCGAATTGACCTCGAGGCCGATGCCGCTGGAAGAATAGACCTTCTGACCGTCGGTCGAGGCGAGCCGCCAGGAGTAGGCGGGATAACCCAACATACGGTTGGCGATGCGCAGCGTTTCAACCGCCGCGGAAAACGGCAGCATGGTAAAATGGGGTACGAGAAAGAAAACCAGGGAACGCGTCTTAATCGGAGTCTTGCTCATATCGGGAAAATCCATGCTCCAGGACCATTGCGTATACCTTGCGTCAAATGCGTCGGCTCGATGGTCTAATAGCGACATTGGCATGGATAATAGCGGCCGCAAAGAGATATTTGCGCTGGCTCATTAAAATTGCCGGAGGAAAGAAAGCAGGCCGGGCAGCCAAGCAATTCCCTTAGATGGCCAAATATATATGGGGATCACAATCAAGATAAAAGAAAAGCGGGCTTGCAGTCGCCAAATGTTCGAAAGGCGACACTCGTTTCGGTTGAGCGTCGCCTTTCGGATTTGGAGGCTTTCACAATCATTGCGTAGCCTTCGGATTCTTGGTTTCGTTGATGGCAGGCCAGCCTAGATCCTTGCGCATGTCATCCGAGAGGGACGCAAGCTCGCGCTCGGAGCGCCATTGCTGCCAACGGTCGGCAATTCGCGTGATAAAGGGTACAAAACCACTGCCCGACGGAGGTGTGCCCCGCGTCCCGCCAGTGTCTCTATAGGTAATCGTCGTCATTTCCAGGTTCCTTTCGGTTTTTTAGATGCCCGAAAGGTCGCGACCTTTACGAGCTAATATGGGACTGCTTCACGCATCAATCAAGCGAATAGATCTTATAGCTGCCATGAGTATTATTGAACGATGGAGCTTTCGCGGGCTTTCGTTCGTGGGCCGACAGCATCCGATCCGGCGGCAAGCCGCGTGCGTTGACATCATCGATCAGGTGCGCCGGAAAGCGTGCCACGATCTCATCAAGTGTGTGCTGTGCCGTCTGCCTGATGACGCGGACACGCATGAGGTTGAACAGGCGAGATGCCTCGTAAAGTACCGTGCCAGCCATGATGATTGCTCCTTTTCGGCTGTCTATCCATTTCGTTAGGGCTAATATGGTCCCTCGTTGACATTCAGACAAACGAAATGATATGGTGCTTAGGATCAGAAAAATTGAAGGATGCCGATATGACCGTACCGTTTCGCCGGCCCATACCGTTGCTCGACAATGAAGTTCTGCGCACCTTTGTCGCCATCGCCGAGACCGGTAATTTCTCCACAGCCGCCGATGCGGTCTTTCGCACACCGTCGGCCGTCTCCATGCAGATCAAGAAGCTGGAAGAGCAGCTTGGCGTGACGCTGTTCCTGCGCGATGCTCGCTCGGTCAGCCTGACGCAGCATGGCGAAATGCTGCTTTCCTACGCGCGCAACATCCTGGCCTTGTCGAATGAAGCCGTATCGCGTTTCATCATGCCCGAGCTCAGTGGCGTCGTGCGCCTCGGTGCGCCGGATGATATTGGCGAGCGGCTGCTGCCGACCATCCTGAAGAGCTTTTCGGAGAGCTATCCCGGCATCATGGTCGATGTCGTCGTGGATATGAGCCTCCAGCTGAAGAAGCGCATCGAGGAGCAGCGTCTGGATCTCGCGCTGATCAATTGCGCGACGCGGCCTTTCCCGACGGACGGCGAGGTGATCTTTACGGAGCGTCTCGTCTGGGCGGGCGCCAAGTGTGGCACGGCCTATCGGCGCGATCCTTTGCCGATCTCGATTTGGGAAGACGGTTGCATCTGGCGGTCGGAAGCATTGGCGCAATTGGAACGGCACAAGCGCCCTTACCGTGTCTCCTATCTCAGCGCTCATACGATGGCGCAGCGCGCGGCTATCGTCTCCGATCTCGCGGTGGCGCCGTTTCCGCGCTCCTACATTGGTGAGGATATGGAGATCCTCGGGCCGAATGAAGGGCTGCCGGAACTCACCTCCTTCGACATTCGCCTGCTGACGGCATCGCAAATGACGGGTCCGATGAAGGCGGTGGCCGATAGCATCCGGCAGGCATTCGTGGAAATCGGGCGAAAAATGGCCGCGTAGGGGCAAAGCCCAATCACGCAGCATGACAGAATTTGACGAAAGTGGTTTTTCACTGTGTCGCGACAAGCGCGTAAGCTCTATCGCTGGTCGCAGGGGAGATTGCCATGCCAAAGGTTGATATAATTGCCGTGCCGGAACGCAAAGGCACGGGCTATCCGCCGCAATTCAACGCGCTCAGTGCCGGACGTATCCGTCAACGGCTGGGCGACGCCGGCGGGATCACGGATTTCGGGGTCAATCTCACACGCCTGCCGCCAGGCAATTGGTCGAGCCAGCGTCATTGGCATTCGCATGAAGACGAATTCGTCTATGTGCTCGAAGGTGAGCTGGTGCTTGTCGAGGATGATGGTGAGACGATGCTGCGCGCCGGTGATTGCGCGGCCTTTCCGAAAGGCACCGGCAATGGCCATCATATGATCAACAGATCGGGCGCGACGGCCGTCTATCTCGAAATCGGCTCGCGCCAGCCTGCCGATGTCACCACCTGCTCGGACATCGACATGATGAGCACCAATGCCGATGGTCGGTTCGTGCATAAGGACGGCACGGTCTATCCAGAGTCTTGAGTTGCGGACCAGCAATTATTCCCGGCTGCGGCGACGTCTGCGGCCGCCACCTTCGCCGCCGGCATCGTCGGCGGACTGCTTGCGTTCCGGCAGAGTCACGACCCTGGACAGTTCCGGGAAAGCATCGACCTTGTTCGGCAGCGCCATGGCGTAGACGAAATGCTCCTGAAACTTTGATTCAAGCGCCGTCTCTATCTTCTCGATTTTGCTGACAGTTTCCTCGATCTCGCGGCGATAGCCGCGATTGAGGAGTGCCATGCGCGCGCCGGTGCCGGCGGCGTTGCCGACCGCTTTTACCTTGTCGAGCGCGCAGTCCGGGATCAGGCCCAGCACCATCGCATATTTCGGATCGATGAAGGTGCCGAAGGCGCCGGCAAGGCCGATGCGGTCGACGTGACCGATGCCTTGCTTGTCCATCAGGAGTTTGACGCCGGCATAAAGCGCGGCCTTGGCAAGCTGGATGGCGCGCACGTCGTTCTGGGTCACCGTAATACGCTGTTCGCCGTCGCGCAGCAGATAGGAATAGGTGCGGCCGTTCTGCAGGATGCGCGGCGAGCGCGCCATCATGCCGCCGTCGACCACGCCATCCTCGGAGATAATACCGGCGAGGAACATTTCGGCGACGACTTCGATGATGGCCGAGCCACAGATGCCGGTGACGCCGACCGTTGCGGCGGCTTCAGTAAAACCCGGTTCATCCGACCACGGTTCGATACCGATGACGCGGTAGCGCGGCTCGAGCGTCACGGGGTCGATGCGTACGCGCTCGATAGCGCCCGGAGCTGCGCGCTGGCCACTGGAAATCTCAGCACCTTCGAAGGCCGGGCCGGTGGGCGAGGAGGCGGCGACGACGCGCTGGCGGTTGCCAAGCACAATTTCGGCATTGGTGCCGATATCGACCAGCAGCATCATCTCGTCCTGCCGGTGGGGGCCTTCGGCCAGCGTCGCAGCAGCGGCGTCGGCGCCGACATGGCCGGCGATGCAGGGCAGCATATAGACACGCGTGCCCGTATTCATCGGCAGGCCGACTTCGGCCGAGGTCAGGTGCACCGCGCCGGACACGGCAAGCGCAAAGGGCGCGCCGCCAAGCTCGGTCGGGTCGATGCCGAGAAAGAGGTGATGCATGATCGGGTTGCCGACGAAAACGGCGTCGAGAATGTCCTGGCGCGACACGCCGCCATCGGCGCAGACCTTGTCGATCAGCCCGTTCAGGGCTTCGCGCACGGCATTGGTCATCGCGCCCCGTCCGTCCGGATTCATCATCACGTAGGAGACGCGGCTCATCAGATCCTCGCCGAAGCGGATCTGCGGGTTGGATGTGCCCGCCGACGCCACCGTGCGGCCCGACAGCAGCGAGGAGAGATGCATGGCGATCGTGGTCGAGCCGATATCGCAGGCGATGCCATAGGCTTCGTTCTTCAGGCCCGGATAGAGCGCTATCAGGCGAGGGGGATCGCTCTCATGATCCCTGTGGATCGCGGCAGTGACCTTCCATTCGCCCTTGCGCAGGATCGACTGCACCTGCGGGATGATGTGAAAATCGACTTCCAGATTGTCGTATTTCCAGTCGGCGGCCAATGCCGCCTTCAGCCGGTCGAGATCACCTGTCGGCTTGTGCATGTCCGGCTCTTCGACCTCGACGTAGCACATGTGCACGGCGGTATCGCGGGCGATAATGCGCTCGTCGACGGCCTTGCGGACCACCTGCGCATTGATCACCGTATCCTGTGGCACGTCGATGACGAGATCGCCCTGGATCAGCGCGGAGCAGGAGAGGCGGCGCCCATCCGGCAGGTCGCGAACCTCGGCATAGCGCTTTTCCTTCGGGCCGATCGGCGAGAGATGGTTGTTGGCGGAGACGATCTTGTGCTTGGCAAAATTGCCTTCCTGCACGGAGATCTGACAACGCCCGCAGGTCGCGCGGCCACCGCAGACGCTCTCGACATAAACGCCAAGCTGCCTTGCCGCCTCCAGCACCGGCGTGCCGACCGCGAAACGGCCGCGCTTTCCGGAAGGCATGAAGAGGACGAGGGGATTCGTGCTGTCGCCGGCTTGAGCCACGGATCAGCCTTTCTGTTTGCTGAGGCGGCGCACGTTCGAACGAACACGCTTGCTATAGGGCTTCACGGTGGCTTGGGCGATTGCATCGGCGGCGCGGCTCGATGAGACGCGACCACCCGTTGCCATTGCCGTCATTGCCGCGATGCCCTGTTGAGCGAGAGCCATATTGGTTGCAGTCGCACTTTCGGCCGCGGCCATCATCTTCTCGGAGACCATGCGATTGATTTCCGTGGAATTCACGCCACCGCCCGTAATGGCCGTCATCCACATCTGCGACAGGCGCATGGAGATCACCATGGGGGCTTGAAACCATAATGTGGCGAGGTCGTCGGAAAGCTTCTGGCTTGGATAGGTCATGACTATTCCCTCGCTGCGCTTGCGCCGGCCCGTGCCGCGCGCCCACCCCGTCGACCGCCGCCTGCTGCCGGGGCGGCGGCGGTCGGAGCTGCTCCACCTTCCGCCGGCTTGTAGTCGCGGTAGGTCATGATCCAGTTGGTGCAATTCGCGTCGGTGCCGTTCAGCACGTTGGCGGCGCGCACGGCTTCCATTTCCTGCGGGCGGCAGGGGTTCATGATCGCCGAGGTCATGCCGGCGCCGATTACCATCGGGATGAAGCCGGCGTTGATGCCGTGGCGGTGCGGCAGGCCGAAGGAGATGTTGGAGAGGCCGCAGGTGGTGTTGACCTTCAGCTCGTTACGCAGGCGGTGCAGCAGTGCGAAGACCTGACGGCCGGCATCGCCGAGCGCTCCGATCGGCATGACGAGCGGGTCGACGACTATGTCATGCGGCTTGATGCCATAATCCATGGCGCGCTGGACGATCTTTTTGGCGACGGCGAAGCGAACGTCCGGATCCATGGAAATGCCTGTCTCGTCATTGGAGATGGCGACCACGGGTACATCGTATTTCTTCACCAGCGGCAGGATGGCCTCGAGCTTTTCCTCCTCGCCGGTCACGGAGTTGACCAGCGGCCGGCCCTTGGCGACCTTCAGCGCCGCCTCGATGGCGGCCGTCACCGAGCTGTCGATCGACAGCGGTACATCGACAAGGCCTTGAACGATTTCCAACGTCTGCACCAGCAGGCCCGGTTCCGTCTCGTTGGGGTTCACCGAGGTGACGCCGGCGTTGACGTCGAGCATGGTCGCGCCGGCGGCCACCTGTTCGAGCGCATCCTTGATGACGGTATCGAAATTGCCCTCGATCATCTCGGCGGCCAGCTTCTTGCGCCCCGTCGGGTTGATGCGTTCGCCAATCACGCAAAAGGGCTGATCGAAGCCGATGATGATTTCGCGGGTGGCGGAGGCAACGATGGTGCGCGTCATGTCTGATCCTCTGGTCAGTTGGCACTATAGAGCAGATCTATCGTGCCGCGATGGGGGTTACAAGCGGACCGGGCTCCTCCGCCCACCGCTTGATTTCAATGCGTCTGATGCGGCGGATGGTGGGCGGCTGCTTCGGCCATTTCCTGCTGGTTCTCTTCCTTGCCTTCGCGGATATGTTCCAGTCGCTCGGCGACCAGCGCGTCGGTGCGGTTGGCCTCGTGCTTCCATGGCCGGCGACCCTTCAGCACGCCGGAATCGTGCACCATTTCTGCGACATATTCTTCCTGGCGATAGGCCATGACGTGAACGCCGGACACGCCCTCGATCTCCTTCACCTCGTTGATGATGTCGATACAGAGCTGCTTGCCCTCTTTCTTCTGGTCCTGGGCACCCTCGATGCGCTTGATGATCTCATCCGGAATATGCACGCCCGGCACGTTGGAGCGCATCCAGCGGGCCGTCTTGGCCGAAGCCAGCGGACCGACGCCGACCAGGATGAAGCATTTCTCATGCAGGCCGAGATCGCGGACCTTCTTCATGTAGTCCCGGAACATCGGCACGTCGTAGCAGTACTGGCTCTGGACGAACTGCGCGCCGGCCTCGATCTTCTTCGCAAGCCGATAGGGGCGGAAGTCGTAGGGTGGCGCAAACGGGTTGATGGCGGCGCCGAGAAAGACTTTCGGGGGAGAGGTCAGCTTGCGGCCGGAGAGAAATTTCGCATTGTCGCGCATGATGCGGACGGTTTCGAGCAGCGACATGCAGTCGAGATCGAAGACCGGCTTGGCGCCCGGCTGGTCGCCGGCCTGCACGCCGTCGCCGGTCAGGCACATGATGTTGCAGACGCCCATGGCGGCCGCCCCGAGCACGTCGCCCTGGATGGCGATGCGGTTCTTGTCGCGGCAGGCGATCTGCATGATCGGGGCATAGCCCATGCGCGTCAGCAACGCGCAGATGCCGACCGAGGACATATGGCAATTGGCGCCGGAGGCATCGACCGCGTTGATGCCATCGACCCAGCCGGAGAAAATGGCGGCGCGCTCGTAGACATCTTCGGGGTTGGCGCTATCGGGCGGGTTCAGCTCGGCGGTGACGGCGAATTCGCCGCGGCGAAGCACGCGTTCCAGCCGTCCCAGCGAGGAATGGCCGGGCAGGGGATCGAGCGGCAGATGCGCGCCCAGCGGATTTTCATCGATATGCGCCATCGATCAGGATTCCTTGCTTGCCGCTTCACGGGCTGCGGCGGCTTCCGCTGTCACACGCAGCCAGGAGGAGGTCTCGCGCAGCGACTGGTTCACCGGCTTCTGCACATTCAGGATCGCATCGCCATAGGCCATGTTGCGTGAGCCGTTCCAGGCCTGCACCCAGACGCAGGGCATGTCAGGTTCGACTTCGCAATTGCCATTGGCACGCACGCCGCCGCAGGGGCCGTTGCGCAGCTGCTTAGGACAGTTCATCGGACAGGACATGCCGGTCGACGACAGCGCACATTGGCCGCACATGCGACAGTCGAAAAGGAAGCCCTTCACATTGCGCTCGACAAAGGTGATGGGACGTTCGACGCGCTCGTAGCCGATTTTCTTCCAGAGCGGATGCAGTAGGAGGAAAACATCGGCGAAGCGGCGGTAGAACCATTCGAGGAAGCGAGAGTGACGTACGGCCCAGAGGCGGACGGTGTATTTGTGCCGGGCACGACGGTTTGGCGAGACGCCGGCGGGCGTATAGGCGCCGCTGGCAGCCTTCGCGCCCGGGGCGGCGTTGCCCGGTTTCGGGGCGGGATCAGCCATTGTCGCGGCCCCCGGCCTTCACCAGAGCAAGGAGACGCTCCCGATCATAGGCGGCTTCGAGCTCGCTGGCGGCTCTGTTGGCCTCGGCTTCCAGATCGTCGGAGACCGGTACGGGATCGGCCTTTCGCCATTCGGCCAGATAGTCATCCGTCTCGGCGGCACCGGTACGCATGGCGCACATGTCGATCGCTTCGGTGAAGCGCAGAGACAGCTCGCGTTTCGCCGCCTGTCGCCCTTTCTTGATGATCACCTGGGCTGGAATATCCCGCCAATAGACGACAATGCGATCCGCCATGCAGAAGTTCTCCTCTTTGATCAAGAATGCACGCCTGTCGATCTTCTGACTGCGCTCGTCACGACGCGGCACATGCCGAAAAACGACGCTCCATGCAAAGCACTGTCACAAGCGGCGATAAACTAAGCTGTCGCGCAAGACGGCAAGTGTTTTAGGCCGTGATTCAACACCTTCGATGCGGCGCAGCATGGTGATATCGCAAGGAGGCCGCAAGCGGTGATATCGAATGGAATGTCGTAATCAGACAGCCAGCAATTCACGCGCGAGATCGCCATAACCGGTGAAGCGGTATTCGTACTCCAGGCCGAGATAGGCGGCCGCGGCTTTTGCCTTTTCCTGAAGCGTCGGATCTTCTTCCTGCGAGAGATAGACGACCTTGCGGTAATTGCCGAAATACATGTCGCGCAGCTCCGGATGACGGTCGAGGCCGAGTGGTACGATGACAAAGGCTTCGAACTGGCGGGCGAGGAAATCGGTGAGGAAAAACGAGGTGATGTCGTCCTCGCGGGCGGCGAAGGCCTCGTTGCCGCTGAAGAAGGAATAACAGTGCGGGCCGGAGAGGCGTTCGATGCCCTCGCGTTCGCAGATCTTGTCGATGTCACCGCCGGTGCCGCAGTCGGCATAGCCGATGAGGATCCTCTCGAAACCGCGCGATCGTGCGTCTGCGATCGCCTCTTCCAAGGCCGGTGCGATCTTCTGTGGATAGGAATGGTAGATTGCCGGAAGACAGTGCAGGTCGATGTGATCGAGGTTATTTATTCTGGTGACCGCAAGTATCTCGCGCGCGATTGCGCCGCACGCGATCACATGAACCTTTTGTGCCGTTATGCGTTTCTTGAGCGGAGGGTTTATCTCCGTCTTTTGTCGATCAACATCCATTCAGAGAGGGCTCCCGATCATGACTGCACCGACACTCACCAAAATCGCCGCCGCCTGCGCCGTCCTTATGGTACTCGCTTCATGCGCCAACACAATTCGCGGCATAGGCAGGGATACGGCGGGTGCTGTCAACGCGACGGAAGATGCCGGTCACAAGGTCAAACGGGCAGTCGTCAACTGATCTGGGATGCAACTCGGCCGGCGGCCCTCTTGCAGGGCCGCCGGTCTGGCATTCGTGATGATCAGGCGCCGGCAGCCAGGCTGTTGTGCTTGCGCTTCATGAAGTCCTTGGCGGTTTCGACGGCCACAGCCGCATCGCGGCAATAGGCATCGGCGCCGACGGCCTTACCGAATTCCTCGTTCAATGGCGCGCCGCCGACGAGAACGACATAATCCTCGCGCATGCCCTTTTCCTTCAGCGTATCGATAACGACCTTCATGTAGGGCATGGTCGTCGTCAGCAGCGCCGACATGCCGAGAATGTCAGGCTGTTCACGTTCGATGGCGTCAAGATAGTTTTCGACCGGGTTGTTGATGCCGAGGTCGATGACGTCGAATCCCGCACCCTCCATCATCATGCCGACGAGGTTCTTGCCGATGTCGTGAATGTCGCCCTTGACGGTGCCGATCACCATCTTGCCGAGCTTCGGCGCGCCGGTTTCCACCAGCAACGGCCGCAGGATGCTCATGCCGGCCTTCATCGCATTGGCGGACAGCAGCACTTCGGGCACGAAGAGAATGCCGTCGCGAAAATCGATGCCGACGATACGCATGCCTTCGACGAGGGCCTGCGTCAGGACATCATAGGGCGTCCAGCCGCGTTCGAGGAGGATGTTAGTCGCTTCCTCGATTTCCTCCTTCAGTCCGTCGTAAAGGTCGTCATGCATCTGCTGCACGAGTTCCTCATCAGAAAGTTCCGCGAGAATGATTTCGTCGTCAGACATGCGCTCCATCCCATTTTCGTGCAGTGCACCAGAGGCTTGTATAAAATACTGCCTCAATAAGCGATAAACCTCAACGATGACAAAACTCTTTTCGAAAGCGACGCTGCACGGATAATTCGCGACGGATGGGGACGAGGCGATATCCCTGCGCGCATGTCTGTCCTATGCTAGTCGCTGGCGCATAGAGGAATGTCCATGCGATGGAATAGGGTAGCATGGAGCAGAATAGACGCATTCATGCGGAGGAGTGAGGAAGCATCATGGACGATATCATTGAGCAACCGGCCGCGGGCGGTGATGGTGGCGGACGACGTTCGCGTGGCGAGGGCAGGGGTGCCGCCGCACGGCGAGCGTCGCGCAGCGGCGGCGGACCAGGTCCGTCGCTTCCCTATATCGTCCGGAAGATAGGCGTCTATGAGGTGCTGGACGAGGAAGGCTTGCAGCTCATCGAGCGCAACGCCGACACGGTGCTCGAGGAAATCGGCATCGAGTTTCGCGACGATGCTGAAGCATTGGAGCTGTGGAAAGAGGCCGGTGCCGACGTCAAGGGGCAGCGGGTGCATTTCCCGAAAGGACTTTGCCGCGAGCTTCTGAAGACCGCGCCGAAGGAGTTCACCTGGCATGCGCGCAACAGCGATCGCAATGCCCATGTCGGCGGCAAGGCGACGATCTTTGCGCCGGTTTACGGGCCGCCCTTCGTCCGCGATCTCGAAGGCAATCGCCGCTACGCGACGATCGAGGATTTCCGCAATTTCGTGAAGCTCGCCTATATGGCGCCGTCGATGCATTCGTCCGGCGGTACGGTCTGCGAGCCGGTTGACGTGCCCGTCAACAAGCGCCACCTCGATATGGTCTACAGTCATATCAAATATTCCGACAAGCCGTTCATGGGCTCGGTGACCGCGCCGGAGCGCGCTGAGGACACGGTTGCCATGGCGAAGATCGTCTTTGGCGATGATTTCGTCGAAAACAATTGCGTGACGCTGAACCTCATCAACGCCAATTCGCCGATGGTGTTCGACGAAACCATGCTCGGTGCGCTGAAGGTCTATGCACGGCATAACCAGGCTTCCGTCGTTTCGCCCTTCATCCTGTCGGGCGCGATGAGCCCGGTGACGGTGGCGGGAACGCTGACGCAGATCCTGGCCGAAGTGCTGGCCGGTGCCTCCTTCACGCAGCTCATCCGCAAGGGATCGCCGGTGCTTTACGGCACCTTTGCTGCCTCGATCTCGATGCAGTCGGGCGCTCCGACCTTCGGTACGCCGGAGCCGTCGCTGGTGTCCTATGGCTCGGCTCAGCTCGCCCGGCGTCTCGGCCTGCCGTTCCGGACCGGCGGCTCGCTTTGCGCCTCCAAGGTGCCGGACGCGCAGGCGGCGCATGAATCGGCCAATACGCTGAACATGACCCTGCTCGCCGGCACGAATTTCGTGCTGCACGCGGCCGGCTGGCTCGAAGGCGGTCTGGTGTCTTCCTACGAGAAATTCATGATCGACCAGGATCAGCTCGGCATGATGCAGAAAATGGCCGAAGGCGTCGATCTCTCGGAAAACGGTCAGGCGCTGGACGCGATCCGCGAAGTTGGCCCCGGTAGCCACTATCTCGGCTGCGCCCATACGCAGGCGAATTTCCAGAGCGCTTTCTACCGCTCGGCTCTGGCCGACAACAACTCCTTCGAACAGTGGGAGATTGAAGGTCAGAAGCGTGTCGAGCAACGGGCCAACGCGCTTTGCCGGTCCTGGCTCGATCACTACGAAGCCCCGCCGCTTGACCCCGCGATCGACGAGGCGCTGTTGGCCTATATCCAGAAGCGCAAGGATTCGATGCCGGACGCCTTTACCTGAAGAGAGCCCGATGCCGCCAGGGAGCAAGGCGGTGCGGTACGTGTTGCCGATCTGATCCAGAAGGAAGTCTGGCGGCCGCATTATGAATATAAGGGGCCGCGATGAACGGCGGCTCTACCATGATCGGAAAACTCCGTGCGGCGCTTGGCGTCCACGGAGTTTTTGTTCGTGGCGTGGTCTGTTTTGACGAGAGCGAGGGACCACTACCGCAGGACGGGACGCCGGCACGAATCGTCATCCTGCTTGGCAATATCGGCGGCTCGATCTGGGAACCGTTTTCGCGCTGGCGGCAATTGCCGGAAAATGCCGGATGTCGCGATCCGCTCGACGACTGGTCGAAGGCGATCATCCAACCGATTGCCGCAGCTTTCGGCGCGACTGCCTATTTTCCGTCCGATCCGCCCTGGCAGCCGTTTCAGCGATGGGCGATGCAAGCAGAAGGCTTGAAAGCATCGCCGCTCGGCATCCTGATTCACCCGGAATATGGCTTGTGGCACGGTTATCGTGGTGCCCTGGGGTTTGCAGAGCCTATCGAGGTGGGGGAGCCGGCCGAGTTTGCCGCGTATCCCTGCGATCATTGCGCGGAGAAGCCTTGTCTGACCGCCTGTCCCGTCGGTGCGGTCACGTCCGCCGGATTCGATGTTGCAGGCTGCCGGTCGCATTTGAGGACGGATACGGGCCGGGCCGGCTGCATGATCGGTGGCTGTCTGGCGCGCAACGCCTGTCCGGTGGGGGCCAGCTATCGTTATTCGCCGGCGCAGCTTGCCTTTCACATGGCCGCACTCCACCCTTAGAAAGGCGAGGCGTTTCCTTCTTTCGCCGCATTTGCGATGCGCTTTGGCGTGGCCGAAATTCTCTCCGGAGTTATCACTTGATTCGATTGCTGACTGTGCTTGCCATTCTTGCCTGCGCCACCACGGCGTTCGCCGACGAGGCCTGCCGCAAGGTTCTGCATCTTGGCGACAGCTACACCGTCTGCACCTTCGATCCCGCCGTCGACGGCATCCAGCTCTATGAATATGACCGCAGCGGCAAGCCCTATGGTTCGTTCCGGACACTGGAAAGCGATCTTGCCCAGGACCGCCTCTTCGTTCGCTTCGCGATGAACGGCGGCATGTATCAGGATGATCTCTCGCCAGTCGGCCTTTATGTCGAGGCAGGTAGGCAGTTAAAGGCGATCAACACCAACAAGGGCTGGGGTAATTTTCATCTCCTGCCGAACGGCGTCTTCTATATCCAGCCGGGCCGCGCCGGTGTCATGGAGAGCAAGGCGTTCCTTGCCTCCGGCATCAAGCCTTTCTATGCGACCCAATCCGGGCCAATGCTGGTGATCGACGGCAAGCTGCATCCGTCGTTCCTTGCCGACAGCACCAGTTTCAAGACGCGCAACGGCGTTGGTGTAGCTGTGGATGGCAAGGTGATCTTCGCCGTGTCCGATGGAGCCGTCCGCTTCCATGATTTTGCGACCCTGTTCCGTGACGATCTCGGCTGCGCCAATGCGCTCTTCCTCGACGGTAGCATTTCGAGTCTAGACATACCGGGATGGCGGAGGCGAGACGGCCTCTTCCCGCTCGGCCCGATCATAGCGGTGACGCAATCGCTGCCAGGCTGAGTGCAATGAGGCGTAAGGTTGGAACCAGCCACAATCGCTAATCCAGATTGCGGGGGGATTTTATCCTCCGGATGCGGATTGTCGGATTGGGGCTTCGAACATCGATGACGGAAATTGCAAGCGAGGCAAAGGCGCTGATCTTCATGACGGCGCGCGATTGCGAAATGTATGTCAGGCAATCCCTGGCGAGCCTCTCCCGGCAGACGCTCGATGATCAGCATGTCCTTTTCATCGACGATCGCTCCGACGACGATACCGGTGTTATCGCCGCCGAGCTGCTCAACGATCTTTTCCCCAATCGCCATACCTTCATCCGCAATGAAACGCGCCTCGGAAAGTCGCGTAACGTCTGGGAGCATCTGAGGCCGCGCACAAAGATGGCTGAGTTCATCGCCGTCCTCGACGGCGACGACCAGCTGATCATTCCGAATATTCTGGAGCGGATGTCCGAGAGCTATGCCGGCGGGCAGGATGTCGTCTGGACGAACTTCGTCACCGATGGCGGTGGGGTCGGCGGCAATGGCGCTCTCGATCCGAACCTCTCGCCGCGCCGGCAAGGCTGGAAGACCAGCCATCTCTTCAGCTTCCGCGCCTCGCTGCTGGATAATGTTCCCGAAGGTTATTTGCGCGACGATGCCGGACAATGGTTCATGGCGGCCTGCGACATCGCCCTTGCCCTGCCCATCCTCGATCAGACCCGGCGTTATGAGTTCATCCCGGTCAATGCTCACCGTTACACGGCGACCAATCCCTATTCGCACCACAATCTCGATCCGCAGTCGCGCGGGCTGAATTCCACCGCGCAGCAGCGGTCTGCACAGGAGGTGTTCAACAAGCCGCCCCTGCCGCTGACCCGGCCGGCAAAGACGGCCGCGACGCAGGTGGTGGCGAACGTTGCCACCGAACATCATTCGTCGGCTATCAGTACCACTGCCGATGCAGCTCAGGCCTGGCAGGAAACGGCGGGCCAGATCCTGGTGGCCGGCTATCCGACCCTGCTCGACGCCCAATCGGCGGCGGGCCGTGACATGCTGACGCCGATGCAGATCTGGGCGCTTCGCCGCGCGGCACTCAGCAGGGGCGATACCCCGAATATCCTGCACATCGGTGCGCCGCGTTCCGCATTGGCGCTGGCCTCCATTCTCTCCGGCCTCGATGCCGGGCTGAACTGCCTATGTCTTTCGCCGGAACAAGTTGGCGATATGGAAGCCCGTTTCATGGCTAGCGGCCTGACCGAGGGTATTTCCATCATCGAATCCGAAGCGGCGAACATAAATTTCGAGGAATTTTCCGCCGCTTTCCCCGATACAAGGCAGATCAGCGACGACATCAAGTTCGATCTGGTGGTCGTGGACCTGTGGAATACGTCCTATCCGGCCGAGAGCGCGCTTGTTGCCCTGCCGGCGCTGGCAAACAACCTGTCCCCGCGTGGCTTTGGTTTTTGCCTCTTCGCCCAGGACAGGGCCACCGAGGCGCTGGCGGCGAAACGTTGGGCCAGCGTCAGCACCGGCCTGAAATTCTGCCTCGATGCCATTGGCGGCAGCGGATTGATGGTCATCGGCGGTCGCTGATCATGCTCTCGAACGCGCCTGCATATTCTCGATAAACCTTTGCATGTTGGAAAGAACCGCGATGACTCTGCAAGCCACCGTCGCCTGCGAAGTGAACAGCTACCGGACCCCGGTCCGGTTCCACCTTCCCAATCCGAACGATCATATCCAGAGGATCATCCTGCAAAGCCGTGCTTTCTACGAGCGGGGCATGCTGGAAGACATCGGATCATCCTTGCCGGAAGACGCCTTCGTCATCGATGTCGGCGCCAATATCGGCAATCACACACTGTTTTTCAGTGCCGTCGCCGGAGCCAGGATATTGGCCATCGAACCGAACGGTGAGGCGCTGCATATTCTTCGGGCGAACGTAAGTCTGAACGGCTTGCAGGATCGCGTCGATATCAAGCCGATAGCCTTGGGTGCCGAGGCGGGCATGGGAAACATTATCGAGGAGGATTCCTCCAGGCTGGGGATGGCCCGCGTCATGGTTACCGCCGACGGGCAGGTTCCCGTGGCCCGTCTCGACGATATCGTTCGGGGGCAGCATGTGCACCTGATCAAGATCGATGTCGAGGGCATGGAAGTAGAGGTGTTGCGCGGCGCTGTCGGCACGATAGAGCGATGCAGCCCGAGGCTGCTCGTCGAAGCGGCGACGGCGCAGTCGCTGCAGGATGTCGAGGCCATCTTGCGGCCGCTCGGCTATCGCAAGATCAAGGTCTACAACGAAACGCCGACCTATCTGTTCGAAGCGAAGTTCGCCGAAGCCTCCCCGGAGAGGCGCATTCAGGCGATCGACCCCACGCATGTCGCCGCCCTGCCGCCGACGGAAGAGATCGTTGCCGGCATGGCGACGGTCTCTGGCAATGAGGTCGCGCTGCGAGCGACTGTCATGTCGCTATTGCCGCAGGTCGATCGGCTCTATGTCTATCTCAACGGCTTCACGGAAGCGCCACGCTTCATCGCCGAACATCCGAAGATCCGGCATTTCATCGATACCGATGGCAGCCGCTATGGCGATGCCGGCAAGTTCTGGGGGCTGGAGCAGGTCAAGGACGCCATCTATATCAGCTGCGACGACGATATTCTCTATCCCGATGATTTTGTCGCCCGCATGGTCGGCGAATTGGCGCAATTGCGCGGCCAGGCCGTCGTCAGCGTGCATGGCTCGATCATCCTGCAGCCGAGCCACGGCTATTACAAGGATCGCAGCCGCGCCGTCTTCCATTACGAGCGCGCCCTGATGCGGCGTCGGCGGGTCCATGTGGCGGCGACCGGCACCAGCGCCTTCCACACCAGCATCGTAAAGGTGACGCTCGCCGATTTCCGTCACCGCAACATGGCGGACATCTGGCTGACGGAATATCTGCATCGTCAGGGTATTCCCTCCTATGTCGTGCCGCGCAACGACGGCTGGCTGAAGTCGATAGAGGTGCCGCGCGCGACGATCTATGCGCAGTCGGCAGCCGGCACGGGCTCGGCTTATGACAGCTCCAGCAGGCAGGACGAAGTGCTCTCGACGATGTATCCGGTCTCGCTCCTGAGCTCCGATGCGAAGGATGCCTCCTCGATCATCTACCTGGTGGACGCCGACCGTCCCGACGGGCTGGTGGAGTTCATCCTGGCTGTCGCCGGGCGAGAGCGCGATCCGGTCGTTTTCGTGACCTGCGATCATGAAACCGAAGCCATGCGCAATGTGACGCTTCATCCGGAGTTTCTCTGCGAAGTGCATCTCGTTGCCCGCAGCGGCAGCAATGTGTCTGCCTATTTCGAGTTGCTGTCGAAGCATAAAGAGCGAGTCAAAGCCTGGACTCTTCGCGGCGGCAATGAACTGAAACTGGTGAGCGGCGGCGAATGGGAGAATTGGTTCGCACCGAACCGTCAGTCTTGAGTTTCATCCCCTCGGCGGTTCCGGCTGACATGCACATGGCGAGTGATGATCACTGATGCTCGCCCGCTCGGGCAATAGCGGGCGTGATCGGGAAGCGAAGTGCAGGCTGAGGTCGAAGCCGGCCGGCATGATTTTGCGGCCGGCTTTGATATTGGTGATGCTTAGCCGCGGCGCCGGCGTTCGCGCACGGGTGCGGCTCCGCCTTCATTGGCCGTCTTGTTGCGCAGCGGGCCGATGCGCTCGATGATGGTTTCCAGCGTCGGGCGCGGGCCGGGCGTGTAATTGTCGAGCGCCTCGCGCATTGCGGCGAGGTGATTGCAGGACGTGCCGCAGCAGCCGCCGATGATCTTGGCGCCGGCGTCGCGGGCAAGGCGCGCATAATCGGCCATCAGCGGCGGTGTGCCGGAATAATAGATCTCGGCGCCACGATATTCGGGAATACCGCAATTGCCCTTGACGATCACGGTTGCTGTCGGGTCGGCCTCGGTCATGTCGAGCAGGCTCGAGAGAATATCCGATGCGCCGACGCCGCAATTGGCGCCCGTGGCGAGCGGACCTTCGCCGACATCCTTGGCAACGCCATGGAGATCCTTCGGATGCAGGCCCATCATGGTCTTGCCGGCAGTGTCAAAGGAGCCGGTATAGGTGTAGGGCAGGCCAACCTTGACGGCAGCCTCTGCCGCGGCGCGGATTTCTTCCGGCGACGACATGGTCTCGATCCAGGCGACATCGACGCCACCTGCCTTCAAGCCTTCGATCTGCTCGGCAAAGGCGGCAACGGCATCCTCATAGGTCAGCGCGCCGAGCGGCACCAGCAACTCGCCGGTCGGGCCGACGGAGCCGGCGACGATGACCTTGCGGCCTGCCTTGTCCGCGACTGCGCGGGCGATTTCGGCCGCCGTCTTGTTCAGGCTGTGAACGCGATCCTGCGCATGGTGCAGCTTCAAGCGGTGACGCGTGCCGCCGAACGTGTTGGTGAGGATGATATCGGCGCCGGCATCGACGAAATCCTGATGCAGCTTGGTGATGCGTTCGGGATGTTGCTCGTTCCAGATTTCCGGCGCTTCACCGGCCTCCAGCCCCATGGCGAAGAGATTGGTGCCCGTCGCGCCATCGGCGAGCAGCACGCCCTTTTCGGCGAGAAGATCGGTCAAGGGATTGGCTGTGACGGTCATGGGGCCTCCTCGGATGTTCTGAATTGAAATGCAGATATAAACATTTCTTTATGTGATCGCAATGTCGGGATAAAGGCAGAGCTTGCTCGATAGTCCGATGTGAAGGAAAAAAGCGCCCGGGCAGGGCGCTTTCCATCTTGCGACGATGATGAATTTCAGGCTGCTGCCATTCTCGTCGTTTCATGCGTCGTCGGTGTGACCATGGCGGTGATGATGCCTTGCAGGTCGATCGTGCCGATCGGCCGGCCGGCGGCATCGGTGATGATGGCCGAGTTCTGCGCGTTGTCGGTCATCTGCTTGGCTGCCATTTCCAGCGTCATGTCGCCGGGCACACGGGGGCCGTGGGCTTCGCCGGCAATGGGCTTCATGATGGTCTGGGTCTGGATGACGCGGCCGCGGTTCACTTCCTTGACGAAAGCGGTGATGTAGTCGTCGGCGGGTCTGAGCACGATCTCCTGGCCGCTGCCCTGCTGCACGACCTTGCCGTCGCGCAGGATGGCGATCTTGTCGCCAAGGCGCAGCGCCTCGTCGAGGTCGTGGGTGATGAAGACCACGGTCTTCTTCAATTCCTTCTGCAGGTCGAGAAGCACGCTCTGCATGTCGACACGGATCAGCGGGTCGAGCGCGGAATAGGCTTCGTCCATCAGCAGGATATCGGCGTCGTTGGTTAGCGCCCGGGCAAGGCCGACACGCTGCTGCATGCCGCCGGAAAGCTGATTGGGGTAATGGTTTTCGAAGCCTCTGAGTCCGACGCGCTCGATCCAGTACTGGCCCTTTTTCGCGCTCTCGGAGCGGGCAACGCCCTGGATATCCAGGCCATAGATGGTGTTTTCGATCACCGTGCGGTGCGGCAGCAGGGCGAATTTCTGGAACACCATCGCCGTCTTGTGGCGGCGGAACTCGCGCAAGGCATTCTCGCCCATCTTGCAGACATCGACACCGTCATAGAGCACTTCACCGGCCGTCGGCTCGATCAGCCGGTTTATGTGGCGGATCAGCGTCGATTTGCCGGAGCCGGAGAGGCCCATGACGACAGTGATGGCGCCGGCCGGCATGTCGATGTTGATATCCTGCAGGCCGAGAACATGACCATGCGTCTCGTTGAGTTCGGCCTTGCCAAGGCCGTTCTTGACCGCATCCACATAGTCGCGTCCGCGCGGGCCGAAGATCTTGTAGAGGTTCTTGATCTGGATCGCGTGACTAGCCATGGATGACCTCCGAGTGCTTCTGGAGCCGTCTGCCATAGGCCTGGCTCGTACGGTCGAAAATGATGGCGATGGCGACAAGGGCAAAGCCGTTGAGGAAGCCAACAGTGAAGAACTGGTTGTTGATGGCCTGCAGCGTGTTCTTGCCGAGCCCGCCGACGCCGACCATCGAGGCGACGACGACCATGGCGAGCGACATCATGATGGTCTGGTTGATGCCGGCCATGATGGTGGGCAAGGCTAGCGGGATCTGCACGTTGAACAGCTTTTGCCGGTGCGACGAGCCGAAGGCGTCGGCCGCTTCCAGCACTTCCTTGTCGACCAGGCGGATGCCTAGATTGGTCAGGCGGATCATCGGCGGGACGGCGTAGATGACGACGGCGATCAGCCCCGGCACCTTGCCGATGCCGAAAATCACGACGACGGGAATGAGATAGACGAAGCTCGGCATTGTCTGCATCACGTCGAGGGTCGGATTGATGATCGATTGCAGCCGGTCTGAGCGGGCCATCAATATGCCGATCGGAAGACCGATGACGATGGCGATGAGGGTGCAGACGGTCACCATGGCGAGCGTCACCATCGTGTCGCCCCAGAGACCACAGACGCCGATCAGGATCATGGAAATGGCGGTGCCGGCGACGATCTTTAGGTTGCGGCTGGCGGCATAGACGACGCCCATCATGACAAGGATCACGATGAACCAGGGCGTGTTGGTGAAAAGCCATTCCAGATGGTTCAGAAACCATTGCAGCGGCTGCACCACGGTGTCGATGATATTGCCGTAGGAGCGCACGATCGCTCTGAAGCCGTCATCGATATTCTTGCGCGCGAGGCGGATCAGCGTGTCGTCGATCGCCGGAAAATTGCACAGAACATCCGGCAAGAAACTACATTGAATAGCCATGGACTTCCCCTTCTTGCCCGGTTGTTGTCCAGCCTGAGCGTGTGGCTTTCACGCCGGATGGTACAGCAACACTGAGCCGGTTCTTCAGGCTGCCGCTTCCTTTTTACATCATTTACAGGCGCCATTCTGGACTTGTTGCGACCTTGGGCGGTGTCGGCCTGTCGGTATATGAGCGTTGCCAGAGCCGTTGCGAATGCGGAACTGGCGGCCGACAGAGTGCCTGCCGCCAGTTCCGGCGTCTCCTATCAGAGCGACGCCTTGACCTTGGTCGCGACATCGGCGGAAACCCACTTGGTCCACATGTCGGGGTAGGTCTTCAGGAAGTACTTTGCTGCATCTTCGTTGGTGCCCTGGTTATCCGTCATCCAGGCGAGAACCTTGCCGACCGTGCCATTGTCCCATTTGCGGGTCTTGACATAGTCCATGGCAACACTTGCCTTGGATGCGAAGTCCTTGGTCACGACCGTATAGACTTCTGAAACAGGATAGGAATTGACCTTCGGACTGGCGCAATCCTGCTGCGAGGTGCAGGCGTCCCATTCCTTCTTATCGTGCGGCACGTCGAAGCTCAGGCGCACCATGTCGTATTTACCAAGGATGGCGGTCGGCGCCCAATAGTAGCCGAGCCAGCCGGTCTTCTTTTCGAAGGCATTGGCGATCGAGCCGTCGAGGCCGGCGGCCGAGCCGGTATCGACCAGCGTGAAGCCGAGTTTTTCGGCGCCAGTCGCCTTATAGAGATTAGCGGTGGAAATCTGGCAGTTCCAGCCCGATGGGCAATTGTAGACGGCGCCCTTCGAAGGATCTTCCGGGGCAGGGAAGAGTTCCGGATGCTTCAGCGCGTCCTGGACGGTTTTGATGTCGGGATGGGCGTCGGCGAGGAACTTCGGAATCCACCAGCCTTCGACACCGCCGTCGCTGAGAAGCGGTGCTGCCTCGATCAGGCGGCCTTCGGAAACGGCCTTGTCGAGCGCGATACGCACCGAGTTGATCCAGAGTTCGGGCGCGATGTCGGGTGTGCCCTTTTCGTTCATGGAGGTGAAGGTCGGCTGTGTGTCGCCGGTCACCAGCGTGACATTACAGCCATAGCCATTTTGCAGGATGATCTTGTCGACCTGCGCGGCGACGCCGGCAGATGCCCAGTTCATTTCGGCGATCGAAACGTCGCCGCATCCCGCAGCCTGTGCCGAGCCAGCCAAAGCATAGGCACCCAGTGCGAAGATGGCGGAAGCGATAAGCTTCTTCATTGGATTACGTCTCCCAGTTTCTCGTTAAGTTACGGAAATCGGTGCTAGGCGGACTTGACGCCTGCCGATCCCCCGTCAGCGTGGTCGAACCACAACCGTTCACGCGCCGCTGACGACGTCTGTCCGGTCCCCTATGCTGCTGTCGTGCGTTTGCTTTTTATACGGCCGCGGAACCCTGTCGCAGCCATGCTCTCTTCACATCGACGTGAGGCAGCCTAATGATTTGAGGGGGGAAATCAACCTGCTGTTGGTCAATCCGACTTACGGCGACTTATCGGGAAGCCTATATAAGCGTTTGAATTAGCCTCTTTTCCGCTGTCTATGGCTGTAAAATGGGCATTGCGAGCCGGGGAGAGTGCTTGGATCCGACAGAGATGAATTGTCTCTGAAATATCGCGTCCGGTAGAGACTTTTTATATTCCATTCGCGTCGTTTTTTGCGCCTTGAGAAAAACCGGAAAATTTTCGGAAAATCTTTCGGATTCATCCTTATTTAAGCACTTAATAACCCTCCGGTAACGATGTCCGGCTATCAATCGAGATGTGGCGGGGGACACCGCCCATCTCCGGATCAGGTAGTGCGTCCCGGAGATAGCGAGCCTTGCAGTGTAATATGCAAGCGAGCCGGCGTTTTTTGGCAAACCGCGTCGATCCCCGGATCGCGCGGTTTTCGCGTTTCAGGCCCTGGTCTCACGGTCGCCGTCAGAATCGATGTAGCATGCGTCAAAAGGCATAAACGGGCGCCAAGTCTGCTCGCTGAAGGGTGGCAATATAAGAAAGCCGCCGATGCGATCGCATGGCGGCTTGTTATGCGGCAAGGCTTTGGCTTGACGGTCGATCAGCCGACGCTGTAGGTGCGGATGAAGCCAATGGGGCCGGAGCGGGTGTCGAGCTGCTGCAGCCGATTGTCGGGACGGGGTGACGGCAGCTTGGAATTCCAAGCGATCTGGATGGAATTCTTGTTGTTGAAGATGAAGAGCATCGGGGTATCCTCCAGGCCGTATCGGCCGGCTTTTGTTGTATGATTTGGCGGTGGAGATAATCCTCTTGCGCAGTGCGAGCAACGGATGAAATCGTCATCCGATGTCGCAAATAGAGTAAATGGTGAAGTGGTGCATTCTTGCCCTGGATTGTCGGTTTTCAGCCATTGGTGATGGTGGCGAAATCAAGGCGGAATCCCGGTATTCCAGTGATAAAGACTGATCGGAGCGATAAGGGATGACGAAGGCGATCATGCTGCAGGGGACCGGCTCCGATGTCGGAAAAACGGTATTGGTTGCCGGGCTCTGCCGTCTGTTCGCCAACCGGGGCGTTCGGGTCCGTCCGTTCAAGCCGCAGAACATGTCCAATAATGCCGCCGTCGCCGAGGATGGTGGCGAGATCGGCCGGGCGCAATGGCTGCAATCGCTGGCCGCGCGCGTGCCGTCATCTGTGCATATGAACCCTGTGCTCCTGAAGCCGCAGTCGGAGACCGGCAGCCAGATCATCGTGCAGGGCAAGGTCTGGGGACATGCGAAGGGTAGGGATTATCAGGCGCTGAAGCCGCAACTGCTCGGCGCCGTGCTGGAAAGTTTTGCGACCATGCGGGCCGGAACCGATCTGGTGATCGTCGAGGGCGCCGGTTCGCCCGCGGAAATCAATCTCAGGCAGGGTGACATTGCCAATATGGGCTTTGCCACCCGCGCCAACGTGCCCGTGGTGCTGGTTGGCGACATCGATCGCGGCGGCGTCATCGCATCGCTGGTCGGCACCTATCATATCCTGCCGGAGGAAGACCGGCGGATGATCCGCGGCTATCTCATCAACAAGTTTCGCGGCGATGTCTCGCTGTTCGGCGCGGGTATCGAGGCGATTGGCAGTTTCACCGGCTGGCCCTGCCACGGCATCGTGCCGTGGCTGAAGGCGGCCGGCCGGCTGCCGCCAGAGGACTCCGTGGTGCTGGAGCGGCTGGCGCGCGGCTCAGACGGGGCGTTGAAGATCGCCGTTCCCGTTCTCCCGCGCATTGCCAATTTCGACGATTTCGATCCGTTGCGCGCCGAGCCGGATGTCGATCTGGTCTTCGTTCGCGCCGGCGAGCGGCTGCCTACGGATGCGGCACTGGTGATCCTGCCGGGCTCGAAATCGACCATCGGCGACCTCATGGATCTGCGGGCGCAGGGATGGGATCGGGATATCGCCGCCCATGTCCGGCGTGGCGGCCGCGTCATCGGCATTTGCGGCGGCTACCAGATGCTGGGTCATATGGTCCACGATCCGCTCGGCATCGAGGGATCGGTGACGGAGACACCTGGGCTCGGCCTGCTCGATATCGAGACCGAGATGGCGCCGGAAAAGACCGTGCGCAACAGCACGGCTCTGTCCACGGAATACGATACTCCGCTCTCCGGCTATGAAATTCACCTCGGCGTGACGCGCGGCAAGGACTGCGATCGGCCTTCGACCGTGATCGATGGCCGGCCAGATGGCGCGCGCTCCGCCGATGGCCTGATCATGGGCACCTATCTGCACGGGCTTTTCAGCAGCGATGCCTATCGGGCAAAGCTGCTGGCAAGCTTTGGCCTGAGCGGCGAGCGGATGGATTACCGCGCCAGCGTCGAGACGGCGCTGGACGAGATTGCGACGGAGCTGGAAGCGGTGCTTGATCCGGCCTGGCTTGATAGCCTCGCGGGTTAAAACTCGCCGGAAACCTCGCGGCGGCGGCGGTCGAGTTCTTCGCTGTAGCGGCGCAAAGTATAGCTCTCGGTGAGCAGGCCGATCACCCGGCGCTCGATGAGGTCGTTGACCACCACCAGGGCTTCGCTTTCGGTCTGGTCGAAGAGGGCGGCGGCCTGCTTGGCGTTCATCTGCGGTTGTAGGAAATCATTGCGGTGGCGGATGAAGTCGGCAAGGCCGTGTTGTTCGTCGTCCTTTTCAACCGGGCTCGCATAAATGTCCGGCACCAGCACCATGCCGGCATATTTCTCATCCTTGTCGAGCAGAATGACGCGCTGGGCCGAGCCGATCGGAAAATCGTGCCGAAATTCCTCGATGCTGATATCGACATTTGCCGTGTGCACATCGGGTCGCATCATCCGCGCGACCGTCAGGTTGCGGATCCAGCCTACGTCATGGGCGCTGCGAATGCTTTCGCCGCGCAGATGGAAGCGCCAAGTGGCGAACGAATAGCCGAAGGTGGTGCGTACCACCAGCGACGAGGTGATGACGGCGGCCAGCACCAGAGCGGTGATCGGGAAGTCGCCGGTGATTTCCAGCGCCAGGAAGGTCATGGTCAGCGGCCCGCCGATGATGGCGACCGCAAGCGAACTCATGCCGACCACGGCGTAGATGACCGGTGTCAGCGTGGCATGGTCGAAATAGGGGGCGCAATAGGCGAAGATCTTGCCGAGCAGCGCGCCCATGAACAGCGAGGCGAAGAACAGGCCACCCCTGAAGCCGGAGCCGATTGAAACCGCGGAGGCAAGCGATTTCAGCAGGAGAAGGCTGGCAAGTCCCCATAGGGTGACTTCGCTGCCGAGGTTCAGATGCAGCGCGCCATGGCCGGCGGAGAGGACCTGCGGCGAGATCAGTGCCAGAAGGCCGACGACGAGGCCGCCGAGCGCCGGGCGGAAGGGCGGCGCGATCGAGCTCTTGCGGGCCAGTTCCTCGACGAAGGCGACGCCCTGCATGATCAGGATACCGACACCGGCGCAGAAGCCGCCGAGCAGAATGGCCGGAATATAGTCGGCGGGGACGACCGCACCGAACCGGCCGACATCGATGGCGAAATCATCGCCGGCAAGCAGGCGGGCGATGAAGGTCGAGATCAGCGCCGAAACGACGACCGGGGTCAGCGTCAGGATGGAATAGGTGCCGATGATCAGCTCGAAAGCGTAGAAAGCGCCGGTGAGCGGCGCATTGAAGGCCGCGGCAATGGCGCCGGCAGCACCGCAGCCGACCAGCATGCGAAGATCGGCGCGGCGGAACTGCATCTTATAGCCGAATTTCGAGGCGATGCCGGCGGCGAGCTGGGTATAGCCTGCCTCCAGCCCGACAGAGGCGCCGAAACCATTGGAGATCAGGTTCTGCACGGCGACAAGGATGCTGTCGGTGAGCGACAGGCGGCCGCCATGCAGCGCATTGGCCTCGATCGGGTCGATCATCGGCTTTTTGCGGGTGCGTGACAGGATGAAGATCATCAGGCCAAGCAGGATGCCGCCGGCGATAGGGGCGATCAGCAGCAGCGACTTGTCGGTAATCTGTATGGCGGCGGAGCTCAGCCGGTCGTCGTCGGGGATGCCGTAGACGAGGCTGTGCAGCTCACGCGAAATCAGGCTCATCGCCGTGACGGCGCAGCCTGATGTGATGCCGACGAAGGCGCCGGCAATGACGAGACCGAGCTCGCCACGGCGAAAAAGTGCCCTCAGCCGGCTAGCGCTGAAAAAGGCTGAGAGAACACCGAGGCGGCGTGGTTGAAATTTCTGCAACATGGGGAACAGACGATAGTTTCGTGCTCAGATGTATATACCTGGCTTCCATAAACTCCTAACATCAAACAAATACGGCAAAAAGACTGCGCGATCAGAGGTTCCCAGGCTATTTTCGCTGTTGGAACAGCCGATGTCGCATCCGCCGCCTTGATTGACTTGCCAGGGCCGAAAGCCTAATCATTGCGGCATAACGAATGGTTCCCGGGCGGCGATCTGTCGCATGGGATGAAAAGGGAATGTGAAGGGGCGGACCCAATTCGGGCGTTCTCATCACAGCCGACCCCGCGACTGTAGAGCGGTCAGGGTCTTCCATCCGGATTTGGGGTATTTCGTTGGTAGCGCGCATGGTGCGGGCAAGCGGAAGCAGCTTCAGAGCCGGAAAAGCCACTGGTGTGGCATCATGATCAACCGGGGCTGGACGCCTCTATGTCTACGAATCGTCCGCCTTTTCATGATGACCTGCCGGGAAGGCGAGGAAGATCCGCTGGCGCATGAGCGGGGGCAACCGGTTTCGGTTCGCCTCCGCTTGCCGCGCCTCACCCGCGAGCCAGGAGACCTGCCATGCGTGCCGGGCGAAAAGCCCATCCTGGGACGCATGTCTCGCTGCCAGCACGGAGGTTGTCATGGCGCCAAACGAGTTTTTCGCGCGCAAGCGCCCGCTTTTCGAGCTTGGCAGCTTTGTGCCGATCTGCGCTCTCATGTGGGGCGACAATAGATCATGACCTCTTCGCCATCCGGCGCTGCCTTCGTTCTCGGCGGCGCGCGCTCCGGTAAATCCCGATTCGCGGAAAAGCTCATCACCGATATCGGTCTTGACCGTCATTATGTGGCAACCGGGCAAGCCTGGGACGAGGAAATGCGCGATCGCATCGCACAGCATCGAAACGACCGCGGCGATCTCTGGACCACGCATGAGGAGCCACTCGATCTCACGGCACGGCTGGCGGCGATCGACGGCGATGATCGTGCCGTTCTCGTCGATTGCCTGACGCTCTGGGTCACCAACCTGATGATGGCCGAGCGCAATATCGCGGCGGAGTTTTCCGCTCTTACTGAATTTCTGCCGAAGGCCAGGTCGCGGCTCGTCCTCGTTTCCAACGAGGTCGGGCTCGGCATCGTGCCGGAAAACCGCATGGCGCGCGAGTTTCGCGACCATGCCGGCCGGCTGCACCAGATGATCGCGGCGGCAAGCGCCGAAGTCTATTTTATCGCGGCGGGACTGCCGCTGAAAATGAAGGGTTGATCCGCATGAACCAGGAAAAGATTCCCGCCACCGTCATCACCGGCTTCCTTGGCGCCGGCAAGACGACGATGATCCGCAATCTGTTGCAGAACACCGGCGGCAAGAAAATCGCCCTGATTATCAACGAATTCGGCGATCTCGGCGTCGATGGCGATGTGCTGAAGGGCTGTGGCGCGGAGAACTGCACCGAGGACGACATCATCGAGCTCACCAACGGCTGCATCTGCTGCACCGTCGCCGACGATTTTATCCCCACCATGACCAAGCTTCTGGAGCGCGACATACGCCCGGATCATATCGTCATCGAGACATCCGGCTTGGCGCTGCCGCAGCCGCTGGTCGCCGCCTTCAACTGGCCGGATATCCGCACCCAGGTTACCGTCGATGGCGTCATCACCGTGGTCGATAGCGCCGCCGTCGCCGCCGGCCGTTTTGCCGATGATCACGACGCCGTCGAAGCGCGTCGCGTCGAGGACGATTCGCTCGATCACGAAAGCCCGATCGAGGAACTGTTCGAGGATCAGCTGACCTGCGCCGACCTGATTGTTCTCAACAAGACCGATCTCATCGATGTCGCCGGTCTCGGCCGCGTCCGTGCCGAAGTCGCTTCCCGCACCCTTCGCAAGCCGACGATCATCGAGGCGAAGAACGGCGACGTCCCGACCGCCATCCTGCTCGGCCTTGGCATCGGCACGGAAGCCGACATCGCCAACCGCAAATCGCATCACGAACTGGAACACGAGGACGGCGCACCGCACGACCATGACGAGTTCGACAGCTTCGTCGTCGAGCTCGGTTCGATCGCCGATCCCACCTCGTTCATCGAAAAGCTGAAGGGCGTGATTTCCGAACACGACGTCCTGCGTCTCAAGGGCTTTGTCGACGTTCCCGGTAAGCCTATGCGCCTGCAAATCCAGGCCGTCGGCAGCCGCATCGATCAATATTTCGATCGCGCCTGGGCGCCGGGCGAAGCACGCGCGACGCGACTGGTGGTGATTGGGCTGCATGAGATGGACGAGGAGATCGTGCGCAAGTCGATCGAGGCTTTGGTCTAAGGCAGAGCCATGCATCTCCTCCTAGCGCAAAAGGGAACGATCAGCGATGGCGAGGAGGCGATAGATCTCGGTCAGTCGCCGGGCGATATCCTGTTCCTGTCGGCGGCCGATACCGAGCTTGCGGCAATCGCTGCTGCCCATGGGCAGGGGGAGGCTGGCTATTCGCTGCGGCTCGCCAGCCTGATGAGCCTCAAGCATCCGATGTCGGTCGATACCTATGTCGAGCGGACAGCGCGGCATGCGAGGCTGATCATCGTCCGCGCGCTCGGCGGGGCCAGCTATTTCCACTATGCGCTCGAGGCGCTGCATGCCTGTGCTGCGCATAGCGGCTTGCTGATTGCGGTGCTGCCGGGGGATTCGAAGCCCGATCCGGGGCTCATGCCGTTTTCTAATGTCGCGCTTGACGATCTCAATGCGCTGTGGTCCTACCTGATCGAAGGCGGGGATGCCAATTCTCGGGCGTTTCTTGGCTATGCCGAGGCGATGCTGTCGGGGGCGGAGAAGCCAGCACCGGCAGCGCCATTGATGAAGGCCGGGATCTGGTGGCCGGGCAGGGGTGTGATTGGGGTTGAGGAGTGGAGAAGAATCTCGGCTTCCTTGATGGTATCGGAGGAGGGATTTGAACCCCCGACAGTCGCCATCTCTTTCTACCGCGCCCTCGTCCAGAGTGGTGAAACCAGGCCCGTCGAAGCTTTGATCGAAGCCGCTATTGCAGAGCGCATGCGGCCCCTGCCGGTGTTTGCCTATAGCCTCAAAGACCCGGTCTCGATCGGCATTCTGGAGAGCGTGTTCACCGAATTGACGCCGGATGTCGTCGTCAATACGACCGGGTTTGCGGTTTCGGCGCCGGGCGCCGACCGGCAGCCGACCGTGTTGGAGACGAGCGATGCCGTCGTGTTGCAGGCAATCTTTTCGGCGTCATCGAGAGTGGCATGGGAGGCGTCGTCGCAGGGTCTGTCGGCGCGCGATCTCGGTATGAACGTCGCCCTGCCCGAGGTGGACGGGCGTGTGCTTGCCCGCGCCATCTCGTTCAAGGCGGCCGCACGATATGATGATCGCGTCGAGGCCAATATCGTTGCCAGCGAGCCGGTCGAGGACCGCATGCGCTATACGGCGCGGCTTGCGGCCAATTGGGCACGGCTGCGCCGGACGCCGCTACCGGAGCGGCGTGTGGCGCTGGTCATGGCCAACTATCCGAACCGGGACGGAAGACTTGGGAACGGTGTCGGGCTGGATACGCCGGCCGGAACGATCGAGGTGCTGAAGGCGATGCGGAGGGCGGGTTATCCGGTCGCCGATCTGCCCAGTGATGGCGATACGCTGATCCGATACCTGATGGAGGGGCCGACCAATTCGGGTCACGACGGCAGGGTTATTCGCGAGACGCTTTCTTTAAGCGAATACAAATATTTCCTCTCATCTCTTCCGATACAGATTCAGGATGAGATCGTTGCCCGCTGGGGTGATCCCGAGAGCGATCCGTACGTTCGCGATGGTGTTTTCGCGCTGCCCTTCACCCGCTTCGGCGAGGTGCTGGTCGGCATCCAGCCGGCGCGCGGCTATAATATCGATCCAAAGGAAAGCTATCATTCTCCGGATCTCGTGCCGCCCCACGGCTATCTCGCTTTCTATGCGTTCCTGCGCCAATCCTTCGGCGCGCACGCCGTCATCCATATGGGCAAGCACGGCAATCTCGAGTGGCTGCCGGGCAAGGCCCTGGCGCTGTCGGAAAGCTGCTATCCCGAAGCGATCCTCGGGCCGTTGCCGCATCTCTATCCGTTCATCGTCAACGATCCCGGCGAGGGCACGCAGGCCAAGCGCCGCACGAGCGCCGTGATCATCGACCACCTGACGCCGCCCCTGACTCGTGCCGAGAGCTACGGTCCGCTGAAGGATCTCGAAGCGCTGGTTGACGAGTATTATGAGGCTTCCGGTGGTGATCCGCGCCGTATCCGCCTGCTGCGCAAGCAGATCCTCGATCTCGTCGCCGATATCGGCCTCGATCAGGATGCGGGCATTGCCAAGGGTGAGGCCGAGGATGAGGCGCTGAAGAAGCTCGATGCCTATCTCTGCGATCTCAAGGAAATGCAGATCCGCGACGGGCTGCATGTTTTCGGGGTTTCGCCGACAGGCAGGCTGCTCACGGATTTGACTGTGGCTCTGGCGCGTGTGCCGCGTGGCTTGGGCGAGGGTGGCGATCAGAGTTTGCAGCGGGCGATCGCGCGGGATGCGTTTAGGCCGGAGGGTGCGATACCCCCCTCTGTCGCGTTCGCGACATCTCCCCCACAAGGGGGGAGATCGTTAGCCCGTGGCGCTCGTTCGGATCTAATGAAGATTGAATCTGCGGAGCCTGAGCTTCGTGATGGTGTGGAAGCGAGCGGCAAACTCCCACCAATCTCCCCCCTTGTGGGGGAGATGTCAGCACAGCTGACAGAGGGGGGTATCCCTCCACACACACCGTTCGACCCGTTGGATTGCGATATGGCCGCTGAATGGACCGGCCAACGCCCGGAGATCCTTGCCAACATTTCCAACGATCCCTGGCGCACGCAAGGCGATACCGTCGAGCGCATCGAGCTCCTGGCCGCGAAATTCGTTGCTGGTGACATCGCATGCCCGAAAGATTGGCCTCACACACGCGCTGTTCTGGCCGAAATCGAAACCCGCCTGAAGCCCTCCATCCTTGCCTGTGGTGACGCAGAGATCGCCGCCCTGATGAAAGGCCTCGACGGCCGGTTCGTGCCTCCTGGTCCTTCCGGCGCACCGACGCGCGGCAGGCCGGATGTGCTGCCGACGGGGCGGAATTTCTATTCGGTCGATAGTCGAGCCGTACCGACGCCGGCGGCTTACGAGCTCGGCAAGAAGTCGGCCGAGCTGTTGATCCGCCGTTACGTGCAGGATCACGGCGAATGGCCGGTTTCCTTCGGGCTTACGGCCTGGGGCACGTCGAACATGCGTACTGGTGGCGACGATATCGCCCAGGCGTTGGCCCTGATCGGCGTCAGGCCGGTCTGGGATATGACCTCACGGCGCGTGACTGGCTATGAGATCATTCCGCCGGCTTTGCTGCGCCGTCCGCGCGTCGATGTCACGCTGCGCATTTCCGGTTTTTTCCGCGACGCTTTTCCGGAACAGATCGCGCTGTTCGACAGGGCGGTCCGCGCGGTCGGCGCGCTGGAAGAGGATGCGGCTGACAATCCGATCGCGGCGCGAATGCGCGGCGAGATCGCGCGGCTTGAGGCGGCGGGATTGGATCAGGCTTCGGCGAGCCGGCGGGCCGGCTATCGCATTTTCGGTTCCAAGCCGGGCGCTTATGGTGCCGGGCTGCAAGCGCTGATCGATGAGAAGGGGTGGGAGCGGCGCGCCGATCTGGCGGAAGCCTATCTCGTCTGGGGCAGCTATGCCTATGGAGCGGGCGAAGATGGGAAAGCCGAGCGCGGCGTGTTCGAGGAGCGGCTGCGCTCGATCCAGGCGGTGGTGCAGAACCAGGACAATCGCGAACACGATCTGCTCGACAGCGACGACTACTACCAGTTCGAGGGCGGCATGGCGGCGGCGGCGGAGCAGCTCGCCGGCGCGCGCCCGTCGATCTATCACAACGACCATTCCCGGCCAGAGAAGCCGGTTATCCGTTCGCTGGAGGAGGAGATCGGCCGTGTCGTACGTGGCCGCGTCGTCAATCCGAAATGGATCGATGGCGTCATGCGCCACGGCTACAAGGGTGCCTTCGAGATTGCCGCAACGGTCGACTATCTCTTCGCCTTCGCGGCGACGACGGGCGCCGTGCGCAACCATCATTTCGAGGCGGTCTATCAGGCTTTCGTGGTCGATCAGAACGTGCGCGACTTCATGGCCGAGAAGAATCCGGCCGCGCTTCAGGAGATGAAGGAACGCCTTCTGGAAGCCATCGATCGCCAGCTCTGGACACCGCGCAGCAATTCTGCCCGGTTCGATCTGGAGGTCCCCGTGCGGGGCAAGGAGGTTGTGGTGTGAGTGCGGCTGGCGATCTTCTTCAGGCTTTTCATGACTACGTGGCGTCGCGAAGCGATCCCCTATTGCAGCGCTTCATGAACGGCTTCGATTGGCGGATGGATGAGCGGCTGCTTGCTGCTCACAGGCTGCCTGTTCTGGACTATCTGAATGGGCTCCCCGGGCCGGCCGATGCCGCAGAGCGTAATCTATTCTCCATCCTGTCAAGCACCGCAAGCGCTCTGCATTGGGGGCAGACCTATAGCATAGCCGATTTTGGCGCGGATTTTCTGCAGAGATATGGCTGGGTCGAGCTGTTCGGTACGCGCGGTCACTTCGTAAGCGGTGATATGGCCGGCGGCTTTCTGCTGCTCGGGCCGGGCGTCCATTATCCGGATCATCATCACATCGCCGAGGAAATCTATATTCCGCTGACCGATGGGGCGCTGTGGAGCAAGGACGGTCAACATTTCCTGCCGCGCTGGTCCGGCGAGATCATTCATCATCCTTCAGGCATCCGCCATGCGATGCGGACCGAGGGAATGCCGCTGGTGGCGCTCTACCTTTGGCGGGGCGGACCGCTGGCTCAAAAATCCATCATTTCAGGGAGTGAAAAATGAGCGACGAAATATCCGAAACCGGCACCGAAGCACCGAAGAACGATGACGCGCGCCATTCCGACAAGATGGCCAAGAAGAAGGCTGCGCGCGACAAGATCATGGCGACGAAGACCGATGAAAAAGGTCTGATCATCGTCCATACCGGCAAGGGCAAGGGCAAATCGTCCTCCGCCTTCGGCATGATCTTTCGCCATATCGCTCATAAGAAGCCATGCGCCGTGGTGCAGTTCATCAAGGGTGCGATGTGGACTGGCGAGCGGGATCTGATCGAGACGCATTTCTCCGATATTTGCCAGTTCCATACGATGGGCGAGGGTTTCACCTGGGAGACGCAGGATAGGGCTCGCGACGTGGCTGCGGCGACGGCCGCCTGGGAAAAGGCCAAGGAACTGATTCGTGACGAGCGCAATTCCATGGTGCTGCTCGACGAGATCAACATCGCGCTGCGCTATGATTATCTCGATATCAATGAAGTGGTGGAGTTCCTGAAGGAAGAAAAGCCGCACATGACGCATGTCGTGCTGACCGGCCGCAATGCCAAGGAAGAGCTGATCGAAATCGCCGATCTCGTCACCGAGATGGAATTGATCAAGCACCCCTTCCGCTCCGGCATCAAGGGACAGCCAGGCGTCGAGTTCTGATTGGAGGAGTGAGGTGCTTCAGCCGACCGATGTCATCTCCCTCAATGCATCAGCCGTCTGCTGATCCGCTGGGAAGAAGGATTCGATTGCCAGTTCCGACAGGGTGACGTCGACGGGGGTGCCGAAAACGGTGGTGGTCGAGATCAGCGAGAGGCGCCCCGCGTCTGTGGCGAGTTCGAGCGGCACGGCGATGCCGGCATAATCGCGCTCGTGTGGATTAGCCCTGTGTGCGAGCGGGGCGGGAAAGGCTGCGAGTTCCTTCAACAATGCTGCGAGGATGGGATCGCCGGTGGCTGTGATCTGCTGGCGGAGGCGCTCCAGCAGATGGGCGCGCCATTCCGCAAGGTTGAGGATGCGGGGCGCGAGGCCGTCGGGATGTAGGCTCAGCCTCAACACATTCACCGGCGGTTCGAGCAGCGAGATGTCGGTTACGCCGGACAGCAAGGGTGCAAGGGCAGTGTTTGCGGCGATCAGCGTCCAATGCCGGTCGATCGCCAATGCTGGAAAGGGCTCGTGACCCTTCAAAACGAGGTCGACGGCGCGGCGTGCCGGGGCAAGTGCCGGATCGTCCAGCGAACGCTCCGGGAAAACCGGCGCGAAGCCGGCAGCCAGCAGCATCGGATTGCGGTCTCTAAGCGGCACGTCCAGCCGCTCGGTGAGATGGATCAGCATGTCGCGGCTGGGAAGCGCGCGCCCGCTCTCGATGAAGCTGAGATGCCGTTGCGATATCTCTGCATCAAGGGCGAATTCGAGCTGGCTCAAACGGCGGCGCTGCCGCCATTCGCGCAGGTAATCGCCAAGAGAGCGGGCGGGCATCATCATGCGGCCGCCGGCATCTGGTCGATGAAGCCATGAACGGCTTTCAGCCGCTCGCCATCGAGAATGGCGAAATCGGTGCCCTTGACCAGCGGTTCGCTGCCTTCCGGGCCGAGATCCCAGGAGAAACGGATATTGTCGCCGTGGCGATCGGCGGAACCGGAGAGTTTGAAGCGGAAATCGGGGAAGCGGTCCTGCACGGCGGCGACCAGAGCATCGATCTGCTCACGGCCGTTGCCGCTCATCAGCGGGTCGATATAGGTGCAGGATTCCGTCCAGGCTTCGGTGATAAGCGCGCGTCGGCGCGTGGCATCGGTTTCGTTCCAGACGGCGATATAGCGTTCGGCAATGGTTGTCGCGTCGGTCATCGGGTCTTCTCCTTTGGATCGCCTGAACCGTTCAGGCAGGGCGATCATGGGTGAGCCCGCAAGCAGTATCAATTACGTCTCAGGTAATCAAAGCCGCTTGATATCAGATCCCCAGCCAGACTCGGACGGGGTTTGTAGGGTCCGCAAGCAGCTTGGTGGCGAAGGCAATGCAGACGATGACCAGCAGCGGCTTGATCAGCCGCGCGCCGACACGCATGGCGAGCCGCGAGCCGACTTGCGCGCCGAGGAACTGGCCCAAGCCCATGGCCAGACCGACCTTCCAGAGGATGGCTCCGGAGAACATGAAGACGATCAGGCCGCCGAGGTTGGAGCCGAAATTCAAAAGCTTGGTATGCGCGGTCGCCTTCAGCAGGCCGAAGCCGGCGAGCGTGACGAAGGCGAGCATCAGAAACGAGCCGGTGCCGGGACCGAATGCGCCGTCGTAGAAGCCGATCAGTGGCACCAAGGTGATGCCGAAAAGGCCGGCGCTCATGCGACGGTGTTTTTCCACATCGTTGAGATTGGGCTTGAAGGCGAAATAGAGGGCGATGGCGATCAGCAGGAACGGCAGGATGATGCGCAGGACATTGCCGGGCATGATCGTCGCCAGTGCCGCGCCCAACATGCCTCCGATCACGGCCATTAACGCCATCGGCAATTGCTCGCGAAGCTGCACATGGCCCTGGCGGGCATAGGCGATGGTCGCGGAGGCCGCGCCGCAGATCGACTGTACCTTGTTGGTGCCAAGCGTCTGCAACGGTGGGATGCCGGCAAGCAACATGGCGGGCACAGTGACCAGCCCTCCGCCACCGGCAATCGAATCGACAAATCCGGCGAAGAATGCGGCGGCAAAGAGCAGAAGCAGCAGATGAAGGGTAATGTCTGGCAAGGCGGGAACTCAGCGGCATGAAATCGAGGCGCCTTCTTGCATTCCTGTTGTGCCAAGGCAATTGCTGGTGGGACACATTGCGCGAAATTGACGGGCAGGGGATGGCTGGGTAGATGTGTTTGACCATAACCACCGCCGCCGAGGAGTGACTATGACGACTTATTCCAATTCTGCTCGCCGCTATCTTCTTGGCTTGGGTTGTGAGCGTGGCACGGATTGGAATGATGTGCGTCTGCTTGCTGAACGGGCCATGCAAGAGGCAGGGATAGGGGCAGATCAACTCCTTGCGGTGGTTTCGATCGATACGCGAATGAACGAGCCGGCGATGCTGGAGGTGGCCACGCATTTCCGTCTGCCGCTGCGGTGTTTCAATGTCGTCGCGCTGGAGCGGGAGACGCCGCGTTTGAAAAATCCATCCGAACTCGTCTTTGCCCATGTCGGTTGCCATGGCGTGGCCGAGGCGGCGGCACTGGCCGCAGGTGGGCCGGATGCAGAGCTCGTCGTTCCGAAAATCAAATCCGCCTTTGCCACGGCGGCGATTGCGAAAATCGGCTGAACTGGCCGCCCCTCAGCATCGTTTCGTCGCAATCTGTGACGAAACTGACTGAGTTCGCTTCCGATATTGCAGAAATGGCCGCTGCAGGTATGGTGAGGTATCTCGCCGATCGCGGTTCTCGCGTGTCCTGGCAATCCCAAAACATGATCTCCGAAACTGCGGCGCCATTTTTGGAGAATCTTATATTTTATCAGAATGATAAGAAGGAAATATCATGCACAAGGTAATTTACGACACGGACCCAGGCGTCGATGACGCCATGGCGCTTCTCTTCCTGCATCGTCATCCGGATATCGATCTCCTCGGCGTAACCACGGTGTTCGGCAATGCCTCCGTCGATACGACGACGCGCAATGCGCTGTTTTTGAAGCGGGAGTGGAATATTCCGTGCCCGGTCGCCCGGGGCGCCAGCGTTACGTTCGATCCCTCGCGGCAGGAGCGGCCATGGCCGACTTTCGTACACGGTCATAATGGCCTCGGCGATATCGAGGTGCCGGCAACGATCGATCTTCCAACCGATCCGCGTCCGGCCTATCAGTTCATCATCGATACCGTTCGCGCCAATCCGGGCGAGGTACGGCTGGTAGCCGTCGGCCGCATGACCAATCTGGCGCTGGCGCTGAAGCACGATCCGGAGATTGCCACGCTGGTCAAGGATGTCGTCATCATGGGCGGCAATTTCTATGTTCCGGGCAATGTGACGCCGGTGGCGGAAGCCAATATTCATGGCGATCCTGAAGCCGCAGATGCCGTTATGACCGCATCGTGGAAGGTTGTCGTTGTCGGTCTCGACGTAACTGCGGTCACGACGATGAGCCGCGGCTATCTCGCCGACATGGCTAGGGTTGGCGGCCCGTCGGTGCAGCTCCTGTCGGACCTGTCGCAATCCTATATCGATTTCTACGGCCACATCGTCGATGATGGCATGATGGTTCACGATAGCTGCGCCTGCGTCTATGTCGTGGCGCCGGAGCTGTTCGACACGATCGAGGGTGCGGTGCGTGTCGTTTGCGGCGGCATTGCCGACGGCCAGACCATCGTCAAGCCGAATGGCCGGCACTTCCCGGCGAACGAATGGGACAATCTGCCGAGCCAGATCGTCTGCACGGGCATCCGCTCGCAAGGGACGATCGACCTGATCCGTGACGTGATTCTCGGCCAGTGAGCCGCTGAAATTGGAGCCGGAGAGGGCGGCGATGCTGCCCTCTCCAAGGTATTCTACTATATGGTTCGCTTATTCTATAATATTATCAAATAATTGTGGTCGCCCTGTCGCAATTCGATTCAAGCACTTAAAGCGTTGAATTGGGCTTGCTGTTGTCGTCGTTGGGAAAACGAATAGCGCACCGTTGCTGCCGTCCCGATCCGATTTGATCTACCATTCCATCGAGGAATCGGGAGTTCGACCGCTGCCCTCTTATCCCGTTCTCAAGATTGCAATTTTTGCCATCCGGGCATAGGACAGATGGGATGAACGATACCGCATTTTCCAATCTGCCGGCGCTGGAGCCGGGCTCCGTCTGGCTCGTTGGCGCCGGGCCGGGCGATCCCGGGCTGCTGACCTTGCTGGCGGCCAAGGGATTGGCGGAGGCGGACATTATCGTGCACGATGCGCTCGTTAACGAGGATTGCCTGAAGCTCGCCCGCCCTGGCGCTGTGCTCGAATATGCCGGCAAGCGCGGCGGTAAGCCGTCCGCCAAGCAACGGGATATTTCGCTGCGTCTGGTCGAGCTGGCGCGAGCCGGAAAACGCGTGCTGCGACTGAAGGGCGGCGATCCCTTCGTCTTCGGGCGCGGTGGAGAGGAAGCGCTGATGCTGGTGGAGCACGGCATTCCCTTCCGCATTGTGCCGGGTATCACCGCCGGGATCGGCGGTCTCGCCTATGCCGGCATTCCCGTTACCCACCGCGACGTCAATCACGCCGTTACATTCCTCACCGGCCACGATTCCTCCGGCCTTGTGCCGGATGCGATCAATTGGGAAGCGATCGGCAAGGGCTCGCCCGTCATCGTCATGTATATGGCGATGAAGCACATCGCCCAGATCAGCGCCAATCTCATCGCCGCCGGCCGCTCGGCCGACGAGCCGGTCGCCTTCGTCTGCAATGCCGCCACGCCGGTACAGCAGGTGCTGGAGACCACGCTCGGGCGTGCCGAGGCCGATGTCATCGCATCCGGCCTGGAGCCGCCGGCGATCGTCGTGGTCGGCGATGTCGTACGGCTGCGTCCCTCTCTCGATTGGCTGGGGGCTCTGTCAGGCCGCAAGCTCGTGCCCGTAACGGAGATGCGGGCGCGCGGCGGGCGTAAGGTGCCAGCATGAGCGGCCTGCTGATCGCAGCTCCCGCCTCGGGCTCGGGCAAGACCACGATCACGCTCGGCCTGCTCAGGGCGCTGCGGAAAAAGGGGGTTGCGGTTGCGCCGGGTAAAGCCGGTCCCGATTATATCGACCCCGCCTTTCTTGCGGCAGCGGGTGGTTCGGCCTGCCTCAATTTCGATCCCTGGGCCATGCGCCATGAGCTGATCTCCGCCAATTCGGCGCTGCACCGTGCCGGCGACCGGATGCTGGTCATCGAGGCCATGATGGGTCTATTCGACGGCGCCGCGGATGGCTCCGGTACGCCGGCCGATCTTGCCGCTTTTCTCGGGCTCTCCGTCGTGCTGGTGGTCGATGCCTCGCGCATGTCGCAGTCGGTTGCTGCCCTTGTGAGCGGCTTTGCCAATTTCCGCACCGATATCCGTATCGCCGGCGTCATCCTTAACCGGGTCGGTAGCGACCGGCACGAGACGATGCTGCGCCGGGCGCTGGAAGCGGTTCGTATTCCCGTCGCCGCCGTCATCCGCGCCGACAAGGGGCTAACATTGCCGGAGCGGCATTTGGGGCTGGTGCAGGCCGGTGAACATGCGGGTCTGGAAGACTTCATCGAGCATGCGGCGGAGACGCTCGCTAAGGCATGTGATTTCGGATTGCTGCTGCGCGCCGCGCAACAGAATATCGTTCGGCCATCGGCCGCCAATGTCGCCCGGCTTATGCCCTTCGGTCAGCGGATTGCCGTCGCTCGCGATATCGCTTTCGCCTTCTGCTACGAGCACATGCTGCTCGGCTGGCGGCGGCGCGGGGCGGAGATTTCGTTTTTCTCGCCACTGGCCGGCGAGGCTCCGGCGGCGGATGCGGATGCCATCTATTTGCCGGGAGGCTATCCCGAGCTGCATGCGGGCAAGCTCGCGGCTGCAACGCAATTCCGTGAGGGAATAAAGGCTGCGGCATTGCGAGGCGCGCGGATCTATGGCGAGTGCGGCGGCTATATGGTGCTTGGTGAGGGATTGGTGGATGCCGCAGGCGCCCACCACGAGATGCTCGGTCTGCTGCCGGTCGTCACCAGCTATGAGAAGCGTCAACGTCATCTCGGCTACCGCCGCGTGACGCCGCTTGCTGGGTCTTTTTTCGAGCGCCCGATGACGGCGCATGAATTTCACTATTCGACGATCGTCTCGGAAGGTGAGGCGGACCGGTTGTTTTCTGCCACGGATGCGCTCGGTGCAGACCTCGGTGCGGCGGGTCTGCAGCGCGGCAATGTCGCCGGGTCCTATATGCATCTGATCGACCTTGCCGGTGATGGCGCGTGACGAGCAGGATCATACATGGTGGTGGGATCACCGCCGCGGCGCGTCTTCATGGCGGCCGACCGGAAGACTGGCTCGATCTGTCGACCGGGATCAATCCCAATCCAGTCCCATTGCCCGATATCCCTGTTTCCGCCTGGCATCGGCTGCCGGACCAGCATCTGGTGGAGCGGGCGCGGATGGCGGCGAGGGGCTATTATCACAGCGGCGATATTCTGCCGCTGCCGGTTCCCGGCACACAATCGGTCATCCAGCTTCTGCCGCGACTTGTGTCGGCCGGTAGCGTTGCGATCCTGTCGCCGACCTATGGGGAATATGCCCGCGCTTTTAAACTGGCCGGACTGCCGTTGAGCGAAGTCAACGAGATCAATGAGGTCGCCAACGGCAATGGTCTTGTCGTCATCGTCAATCCCAACAATCCGGATGGTCGGCTGCTGCCTGTCGATCGGCTGCGGGAGTTGCATGATCGGCAGCAAGCGCGCGGCGGCGTGCTGGTGGTCGATGAGGCGTTCGGAGATATGGAGCCGGAAGGCAGTCTCGCGCCTTATGCTTCTTCCATGCCGAACCTCATTATCTTCCGTTCCTTCGGCAAGTTCTTCGGCCTCGCCGGATTGCGTCTCGGTTTTGTCATCGCGGAGGCCTCGATCCTTGCTCGTTTCGAGGACTGGCTTGGCCCCTGGGCGGTTTCCGGGCCGGCGCTTTCACTGGCTGCTTCCTTGATGGAAAACGACACAACGACTATCCGTAAACGTATTGTCGACCGCCGTTCGGCGCTGGACGCCGTTCTTCACAGAGCCAAACTCAACATTGCCGGCGGTACGGGGCTGTTTGCTCTGGTTGCCGACGAGCGCGCAAGCGACATTTATTCCCATCTCTGCCATCATCATATTCTTGTCCGTAAGTTCGACTATGCGCCGAATTGGCTGCGTTTCGGCCTTGCTCCTGACGAGGAAGGCGACCGCAGGCTGGCCGGGGTGCTGGAGAATTATTCGATATGACGATCGACGAACATTTGCTCATCCTCATTCTGGCACTCCTGCTGGACCGCATCATCGGTGATCCCGACTGGCTCTGGCAGCGCCTGCCGCATCCGGTCGTGCTGTTCGGCAAGGCGATTTCCTTTTTTGACCGCCATTTCAATGCCGTGCATCTGCCGGATCTGGTTCGCCGTCGCAATGGGGTGATGTCGATCATCGCGCTGCTGTTCGGCGCGGCTGTCGCCGGCTGGGCCGTTCATGGACTGCTCGCATTCTTCGGCTGGTTCGGCATTCTGGTCGAAGCCGGGCTGGTGGCGATATTCCTAGCGCAGAAAAGCTTGGCCGATCATGTCGGCGAGGTGTCGAACGCGTTGCGCAGCGAGGGACTGGAAGGCGGACGCCGCGCAGTGTCGCGCATCGTCGGTCGGGATCCGGAGACCTTGGATGAACCCGGCGTCTGCCGCGCCGCCATCGAGAGCCTCGCGGAGAATTTTTCCGATGGCGTTGTGGCGCCGGCGCTCTGGTATGGCGTTTTCGGCCTGCCGGGCTTGTTTATCTACAAGATGCTGAATACCGCCGATTCGATGATCGGCCATAAATCCGAGACCTATATCGATTTCGGCTGGGCCGCCGCCCGGCTCGACGATGTCGCCAATTGGCCGGCGGCACGGCTGTCGATCCTGCTGATTGCCGCCGGCGCGCTCGTCAAGAAGGGGATTTCGGCACTCGGCAATACGATCCGCGTCGCGGTCCGAGACGGTGGGCTACATCGCTCGCCGAACTCCGGCAGGCCGGAAGCGGCGATGGCCGGCGCCCTGGATATCCAGCTGGCCGGACCGCGCGTCTACGGCGGCGAAGTGGTGCGCGAGCCGATGATCAATGGTTCCGGTCGGGATACGGCCACCGTCAGCGATGTCGAGGCGGGGATCTCGATCTTCTATTCCGCTTGCTCGGTGCTGACGCTCCTTGCTTTCTTGGCCTTCTTGCTGCTGCTTTGACCGGCCGGTTTGCGTTAATGAATCGCATACCATATGTATTAATTTAGTATAATCTGATGTATGATAACGGTTTCCTTCATCGGAATTGTTTCAAAGAGAAGCAAACGATGGAAGGGGACAAGATGAAACGGATACTGGCAGCCGCTACCGCATGTCTATTCCTGCAGTTTCATGTCGCTTCGGCGCAGGCCGGAACTGTTCTTGCCAAGATTGATCTTCGCTCACAGACGATGACCGTTTCCGAGGACGGCGTCCTCAAGTATCGCTGGAAAGTATCGACCGCGCGCAAGGGCTATGTGACGCCGACCGGTTCCTATACGGCGAAATGGCTGTCGCGCGATCATCGCTCCAAGAAATATGATGATGCGCCGATGCCTTACGCGGTGTTCTTCAATGGCGGCTATGCGGTGCACGGCACCTACGAACTTAAGCGCCTTGGCCGACCGGCATCACATGGCTGCGTGCGTCTGGAGCCGCGAAACGCCGCGACCTTCTTCTCGATGACATCGGAAGCGGGGCTCAAGAACACCCGCATCGTCATCAGCGACTGATCGGTCCTTATCCCGGCAAATTTGCCGGGCATTACGGTCAGGCCGCAATGCTGCCGCATCCATCTCGCATGCCGGGTGCATCCAGGCGCCTGAGGCATCTTTGCTGTTTACGCAACAGTGCTCCGCCAAATTGCCGGGGTTTCGGGTGGAAACCATTGGCTTTTGGAATGGATTTCCCTATGAGGGGGATTGAATTATTATTTCATGAGGTATGGGCGTGACTGCTACATTCGACAAAGTTGCCGACATCATCGCTGAGACAAGCGAAATCGATCGTGAAACGATCACCCCGGAGAGCCATACGATCGACGACCTCGGCATCGATAGCCTGGACTTCCTCGACATCGTCTTCGCTATCGACAAGGAATTCGGCATCAAGATTCCGCTGGAACAGTGGACGCAGGAAGTCAACGACGGCAAGGCTTCGACCGAGGAATATTTTGTCCTCAAGAATCTCTGCGCCAAGATCGACGAATTGCGCGCCGCCAAGGGCTGAGCAACGTCTTTGCATTTTTGCCGCCCAGCCGCTCCTGACTATAGCGGCCGGGCGGTTTCATTCTTAACTATCGTATCCTGCCCGGACCATCAGAGGTCAGCAGGGCAGGGTCGGAGGCGTTGATGCTGCTGGAATATTTCCAGATGATCGATCGGGTCGTGTCCATCGATCTGTCCAAGGGCCTGTTGAAGGCGCATTCGGTCGTGCCGGCCAAGAGCCCTGTTTTCGAAGGTCATTTTCCCGGCATGCCGCTCGTTCCCGGCGTTCTCCTGATCGAGACCATGGCTCAGGCATCCGGCATGCTGGTGCTGGCCGCAACCAACTTCGCCTCCATGCCGTTCCTGATGTCGGTCGATGGCGCCAAGATGCGGACCTTCGTCGAGCCCGAGGCGGAACTCGACATCGAGGCGGAACTGGAGCATGACGGCTCTGGCTTCGCGGTGACAAAGGCGCGGATCACCATTGCCGGCAAGAAGATCTGCGATGCGCAGTTGAAGCTGCGCACCATGCCGTTTAATGAGGTGCCGCTCGCCGATATCGTGCGCAAGCGGGCAGGCGAGGTCGGGCTTTTCGACGCCATCGCCGCCAATGGCTGACGCTTCCGGCTTACATGGCGCCGCATTCTTAGAGGATTGATGAATGAGCAAGGCTCAGAATGATGTGGTGATCACGGGTGTCGGCATCGTCACCTGTCAGGGTGTCGGCAAGGATGCACATGTCGCCCTGCTGACCGCGGACAAGACGCCGACCACCATCGTCGAAACCGAGAAATTCAAACCCTATCCCGTGCATCCGCTGCCGGAGATCGACTGGTCGCAGCAGATCCAGAAGCGCGGCGATCAGCGGCAGATGGAAAACTGGCAGCGTATCGGCGTCTTCACCGCCGGCTTGGCGCTGGACGATGCCGGCCTGAAGGATGATCTCGAGGCCTGCGGCAGCATGGACATGATCGTAGCGGCCGGCGGCGGCGAGCGGGACCTCAATGTCGATACACTGATCGTCGATGAAGGCCTGAAGCGCAATGATCGCGAATTGCTGCTGAACGAGAAGCTGACGACCGAACTGCGTCCGACGCTGTTCCTGGCACAGCTCTCCAATCTATTGGCTGGCAATATTTCGATCGTTCATAAGGTGACGGGCTCGTCGCGCACTTTCATGGGCGAAGAGGCCGCTGGTATCTCGGCGGTCGAGACCGCTTTCCATCGTATCAAGTCCGGCGAATCGAGCCATGCATTGGTCGGCGGCGCGTTTTCGGCCGAGCGGCAGGACATGATGCTGCTGATCGAATCGGTCAACGCGCATGCGATCGGCGAATGGCATCCACTCTGGTCCCGCAAGCCGGAAAACGGCGGCGGCATGATCATGGGCTCGCTTGGCGCCTTCCTCGTGCTTGAATCGCGCGCCCATGCGGAAGCGCGGGGCGCGCGCATCTATGCGACGATCGATGCGATCGAAGGCGATCGCGGCAGCCGCGACGGCGGCAAGTTCGAGGCGCGGTTGGAACGCCTGCTGGCTCCTGCAAAGGATGCACAGGGCGACGACACGATCATCTTCTGTGGCACGACGGCGATCGCCGATCTTGCAACGCGCGAAAAGAGCGTGCTGGAAGCGCAGCTGCCGGCATCGGCCATTCGCGGCTATGCCGGGGTTTCCGGTCACGGGCTCGAAAGCCAGTTTCCGCTGGGGATCGCTTTTGCGGCGCTCGCCGTCGCCAACAAGGCCAAGGTGCCGGCTTTCGACGGCGCACATGAAAAGCCGATGAAGACGGGGGCGACCAAAGCGGTCGTTACGACCGTTGGCCACGCGCGCGGCGAAGGCATCGCCGTCCTGTCTGCCGAAGCGTGAGGAGTTAGGATCATGACCGCATCCGCCTATAAGGATCATCTCGGCCGCCCCATCGTCGCCGTTACCGGCATGGGCATCATCACCTCGCTCGGCCAGGGATTGCAGGACAATTGGAACGCGCTTTCCTCCGGCACGTCGGGCATTCACGGCATCACCCGTTTTCCGACTGACGGGCTTTCGACGCGCATCGCCGGCACGGTGGATTTCATCGATATTCCAGCGCCAAACGCCGTCGAGCGCTCCTACGCCTTTGCGCGCGAGACGACGATCGAGGCGCTTGCGCAGGCCGGGCTTTCGGGTGATTTCAACGCACCGCTCTTCCTGGCCGCGCCGCCGATCGAGCCGGAATGGAGTGCTCGCTTCGAGCTTGCCGATCGCTCGCCTCCGGCCGATCATCCGGGCGACGCCTATGATCGCTTCCTTGCCGCGATGCGCCAGCGTCCCGATCCGGCCTTCCATGAGGCGGCGCTGTTCGGCGCCATCTCGGAGCGCCTTGCCGATCGTTTCGGCACGCGCGGCCTGCCGGTGACCCTGTCGACGGCCTGTGCATCGGGCGTCACCGCGATCCAGCTCGGCATCGAGGCGATCCGCCAGGGCCGCACGACGCGGGCATTGACGGTTGCGACCGACGGCTCGCTCAGCGCGGAAGCACTGATCCGCTTCTCCCTGCTGTCGGCTCTTTCGACCCAGAACGACCCTCCGACCAAGGCCTCCAAGCCTTTCAGCAAAGATCGCGACGGCTTCGTCATCGCCGAGGGGGCTGCGACGCTGGTGCTGGAATCGCTGGAATCGGCGGTTGCCCGTGGCGCGAAGATCCTCGGCATCATGAAGGGCGCCGGCGACAAGGCCGATTCCTTCCATCGCACCCGCTCGTCGCCTGACGGCGGCCCGGCGATCGCGACGATCCGTGCAGCCCTTGCCGATGCCGGCATGGCCGAAACCGATATCGGCTATATCAATGCCCATGGCACATCGACGCCGGAAAACGACAAGATGGAATATGGTGCGATGTCCGCCGTCTTCGGCGAACGGTTGCCGACCATCCCGGTCTCGTCGAATAAGTCGATGATCGGCCATACGCTGACGGCGGCCGGCGCAGTCGAGGCGGTGTTCTCGCTGCAGACGATGCTGACCGGCACGCTGCCGCCCACCATCAACTATAACAACCCCGATCCGACGATCATCCTCGACGTCGTGCCGAACCAGAAGCGTGAAAAGCAGGTAAGCGCCATCCTTTCGAACTCCTTCGGGTTCGGCGGACAGAACGCCAGCCTTGTCATGGCGCTCGAACCGGCTTAATCGGATTTTTGAAGAACAAGACATAACTGCGCCCAAGGGGCGAGGGATTTTGCCATGCGTGCTTTGCAACTGATCGACGACCGCAAACTTGAGATCACCGATCTGCCGGAGCCGGAGGCTCCAGGCGCGGGCGAGGTGACCCTGCGCGTCAAGGCGGTCGCCCTCAACCATATCGACGTCTGGGGTTGGCGCGGCATGGCTTTTGCCAAACGCAAGATGCCGCTGGTCATCGGTGCGGAAGCATCGGGTGTTGTCGAAGCGATCGGGCCGGGCGTTGCCAATGTGCTGCCGGGCCAGCTCGTGTCGATCTATGGAGCGCGCACCTGTGGCCTTTGCCGTCATTGCCGCGAGGGCCGCGATAATCTCTGCGAACATGTCGGCGGCGTGCACGGTTTCCATCTCGATGGCTTCGCGCAGGAGAAGGTCAATCTGCCGGCGCGCCTGCTGGTCCCGGCTCCTCCCGGTGTCGATGCGATCGGCGCGGCGCTGGCGCCCGTCACCTTCGGCACAGTCGAGCACATGCTGTTCGACAATGCCAAGCTGGAGCCGGGCGAGACGATCCTCGTCCATGCCGGCGGCTCGGGCATCGGCACGGCGGCGATCCAGCTCGCCAAGAAGATCGGCTGCACGGTTATCACCACCGTCGGTTCCGACGACAAGATCGAAAAGGCCAAGGCGCTTGGCGCCGATCACGTCATCAACTACCGCACCGACCGTTTTGAGGGCGTGGTGCGCAAGCTGACCAAGAAGAAGGGCGTCGACGTCGTCTTCGAACATGTCGGCAAGGACACCTGGGCCGGCTCCATGCTCTGCATGAAGCGTGGCGGTCGTCTCGTTACCTGCGGTTCGACATCGGGCGTATCTACCGAGATGAACCTGATGATGCTGTTCCAGCAGCAGCTGAAGCTGCTCGGCTCCTTCGGTTGCCGCATGGAGAATATGGCGAATGCCATGCAGAAGATGGCACGCGGGCTAGTGCATCCGGTAATCGACACTGAAGTGAGCTTCAGCGATATCGACCGCGCGCTGGAGCGGATGGAATCGCGCCAGATCTTCGGCAAGATCATCCTGAAGATGGATTGACCGGCGTGAAGCTCGTCATTACCCGGATCGTCATTGCGCTCAGAAACTTCCAACAGTGGCTGGTTGCGCAGGTCATCTTCGGGTTCCTGAACTTCCTGAAGCTCTTTCCGGCCGATGGCGGCATCAATTTCGCCGACTGGCTGACCCGGAAAATCGGGCCGCGCATGCGCAGGCACCAGCTGATGCTGACCAATCTGCGCAACGCGTTTCCTGAGAAGAGCGAGGCGGAGATCGGAGAGATCGCGCTAGCGAGCTGGGGCAATATGGGGCGGCTAGCGGCGGAATATGTTTTCCTCGACCGGTTGTTCGATTTTGATCCGTCTCGCGAGGAGCCGGGTCGCATCGAAGTGTCGGGCATTCCGATTTTTCTCGATCTGCGGGAAAATCCGCGGCCATTCATCGTCTTTACCGGGCATACGGGCAACTTCGAGTTGCTGCCGGTCGCCGGCGCGGCCTTCGGACTGACGGTCACCGTGCTCTTTCGCCCGCCCAATAATCCCTATGTGGCACAGAAAGTCTTCGATTTTCGCGCCAAGCGCATGGGTAGTCTCGTGCCTTCGCATGCGGGATCATCCTTTACTCTCGCCCGGCAATTGGAAAACGGCGGCGGAGTCGGCGTGCTGGTCGACCAGAAGTTTCGCAAGGGGCTGAAGACGCTGTTTTTCGGTCGCGACGTGAAGACCAATCCGCTATTGCCGAAGCTGGTGCGGCAGTTCAATTGCGAGGTCTATCCGGCCAGATGCATACGTTTGCCGGGCAATCGCTATCGTTTGGAGATCGAGCCGAGGCTGGAAATGCCGCGCGACGAGCGCGGAAACCTGGACTTGCCCGCTACCGCGCAACTGCTGAACGACAAGGTCGAGAGCTGGGTTAGGGAGTATCCCGAGCAGTGGCTTTGGTACCACGATCGCTGGAATATCAAGAAGACTGTTTTCTAAAATATTACCGAAACAGCGTGGTTTGTGTCGAACTGAACCAGTTTTAACCCCAATAGGTCGCATACTTGACCTTGGGTAAGCCCTTGCTTTCGAAAAATTCGCCTTTTCCGAGAACTTCCATTCATCACAGGATTGAACGTGAGGGTAAGTCATGTTATTTCAATTTTCAGAAAGTTTGGTGAGATTGCGGACACCAAGCTGAAAATCCTTGGTCATGATAGCGTCGGGAATGAGGCCCGATAGTTGTTTATGGGCAAGGGCAGGAGGGCAATTTGCTGGCACTCTTTCATGCCTTCTCCACGAAATGTGCCCAGATTCAACGTGCGATCAAGCTGGGTGATGACGAACTGGTTAGTTCTCTGGATCGCGAATTGGAACCGCTTATAGCGGCTATTATGGCCTACAAGGCCAACAGTCTTCTTGAAATGTACATGCAGCTCCAATTCATGAGCAATCTCATTCGCGAAGAATCGGATGACCGTTCGCGCGTGTTGCGTAATTCTGCGACGTTGTCGTTGCTGATCGATCGCTATTTTGGCGGCGCCAGCGATGCGGCGGCGGATGTGCTGATGGCATTCTCTGCGGAGAGAGACGAGCACGAGAGCGAAGCCTCGGGTTTCGACGAAGACAACGTTCTGAATGACGTTATTCTCGACAGCCTGCCGGATCGGGTTGCTGTGATCACGCGCGATTACCGCTATCTCTATAGCAATGCGGCCAATTCCGAATTCCTGAAGTCGAAGCCGATCGAGCTGGTCGGGCGGCATCTTGCCGAGTTCATCGGCTCCGAATGCTTCGAGAGCAGCTTCAGGAGCAAGCTCGATGCCTGCTTTGTCGGCGAGACGGTCGATTGCCTCTTTCCGGCCCAGCATCCGACGGATGCAGGCAAGACCCTGCATTGCCGTATGACGCCGCTGCGGGCTACCAAGCCCAGAGGCGAGGTGATCGGTGCTCTGCTGGTCGTGCATGAAGTCAGCGTTGTTCCAGCCAGCATGCTGGTGGCCTGATTACGCCGTTTCAGGCTCCGAACAACAAACGTTCAAGCGCACCCGCAAGTCTGCGGGGCGCTGTTTTGTGAGCATTTTCCTCTTTCTGATCGAAAGCCGGTGAAGCGGCTTTCGGGATTGCTGCTGTTGGTTTTTTCTCACCATCTTCCGCTTCGCATTCGAAGCAGAAGCAGCGGAAGCTGATGGCTTTGGGTTCGCTCATGCGGCTGGTCTGTTCCAGCTCGCAAAGGGATCTGGCAGCTTCCTCCAGCGTTCGGGCGTGAATGTCTGCGCTTCGATGAGACAGGCATCCAGTTCGGCAGTGATCTTTTGCTGATCCATTGGATCGGCGCCGATGAAAACCAGTTCCTGGCGGCGATCGCCCCAGGTCGGGTCGAGATAGGAGCCGATCGCTCGCTTGAAGGCGGGATCGGTCGGCCATTGCTCCTGCGGTACGGCTGCCCACCAGAGGCCCATCTTGGAGGTACGCACCAGCGCGCCCGCCTGGCTCATCTCGCCGACATAATGCGGGCGGGTCGCGAGCCAGAAGAAGCCCTTGGCGCGCACGACACCCGGCCACGAACGATTGAGAAATTCCTGAAATCTCATGGGATCGAACGGTTTCTTCGCGCGATAAACGAAAGAGCGGATGCCGTATTCCTCCGTTTCCGGAACATGGTCCTTGAAGCCGTGCAACTCCTTATACCAGAGCGGATGCGTCTCGGCGCGATCGATATCGAAGCGGCCGGTGCCGAGCACCTCAGCCGGTTCCACCTTGCCGAAATCGGTCTCGATCAGGCGTGCGTCGGGATTGAGGCCAACGATGATCTTGCGGGCCGCGTCCTGCTGCTCAGGGCTTGCCGCGCCCATCTTGTTGAGGATGACGACATCGGCGAATTCGATCTGCTCGACGAGGAGATCGACGATGGTCCTGTTGTCGCCATCGCCGGCGGTTTCGCCGCGATCGGCGAGGAAATCGGTCGAACCATAATCGGCCAGCAGGTTGGCGGCGTCGACGACGGTGACCATGGTGTCGAGCCTGGCGACATCGGAAAGGCTGTTGCCGTCTTCATCCCGGAACTCGAAGGTCGTGGCCACGGGCAGGGGCTCGGCGATCCCGGTCGATTCAATCAGCAGATAGTCGAAGCGATCCTGCGCGGCGAGCTGGCGTACCTCTTTCAGCAGATCATCGCGCAGCGTGCAGCAGATGCAGCCATTGGTCATTTCGACGAGCTGTTCTTCGGTTCTCGAAAGATTGGCGCCGCCGTCTCGCACCAGCGCGGCATCGATGTTCACTTCGCTCATGTCGTTGACGATCACGGCGACGCGCAGGCCCTGGCGGTTGTTGAGGATATGATTGAGCAACGTCGTCTTGCCGGCGCCGAGAAAACCGGAGAGGACGGTGACCGGGAGCTTCTTGTTCATGGCAACCTCATTTGTAATGTAATATCATTACGTTTGTGGATTTGAAAAAAGCGAGCAGATGGCTCGCTCTCTTCGGCGATAGGATGCCTGTCTCAGGAGAGGCAGGTTTTCAAGGAGTTGGCGATGCCGCGCATCAGGTCGAAATAGAGATCCGGGCCTTGCGGTAGGATTGCCGCTTCCGGGTCAAGCACGCCGGATTTCGCGGATGTACCCTCAAGGACGACGTTGACCAGCTTCGGCTCGAATTGCGGCTCGGCGAAGACGCAGGTGGCGCCGAGTTCGGCGACCTTGCCATGAATTTCCGATATGCGCTGTGCGCCGGGAATGCTCTCCGGGCTGACCGTGATCGAGCCGGCGACACGCACGCCATAGCGGCGCTCGAAATATTGATAGGCATCATGAAAGACGATGAAGGGCTTGCTCTTCACCGGGGCGAGCGTGGCGGTGATTTCCGCGTCGAGCGCGTCCAGCCTGTCGTCCAGCGCCTTCTGATTGGCTTCATAGGTCAGCGCGTTAGCGGGGTCGGCAGCGACCAATGTTGTGGTGATCTCCGCCGCCATCGCCTTGGCATTATGCGGGTCGAGCCAGAGATGCGTGTCGAATTCCTCATGGTCGTGATGGTCATGGCCGGCGCTTTCGGCGTGCTCGTCGCCATCGTCATGTGCTTCGAAAGCGCCACCTTCGCGGAATTTCAGCTTGGTGATGCCGGGCGCCTTGTCGAGCTCGACCACCAGAGCGTTCGCGCCGAGAGCCGAAAGCGGCTTTTCCAGGAAGGCTTCCATGCCGGGACCGACCCAGAAGACCACCTTGGCGGCTTCGAGCGCTTTCGCGTTCGAGGGCTTCAGCGCATAGGTATGCGGCGAGGCGGCGCCGTCGACGATCAGGTCCGGCGTGTCGACGCCATCCATGATCGCGGCGACGAGAGAATGAATGGGCTTGATCGACACCACCACATCCGGCGCATCGGCAGCTGTCGTGGCGCCGGCGAAAAGCCCGGAAAACAGCAGAGAGGCGGTGAGGGGAAGAATGGTCTTTACAACGTTCATGCGCGATCGCCCTTGAATGGGTCTGTTATGTTATTACATCAATTGCGTTATGCTATAACGTGTGCGATAGCAAGGCGCAACAGCGCAAGTGGAAATTTCATGCTTTCTTCCGTGGACAATCAGAGACGACCGCTGGTGTCGCTCCATGATGTCGGCGTCCGCCGTGGTGGCCGCTGGCTGGTGCGTGGCGTTGATTTTTCGGTGAGCCGCGGCGAGATCGTTACGCTGATCGGCCCAAACGGTTCGGGGAAATCCACCAGCGCCAAGACGGCGATCGGTGTGCTGAAGCCGGATGAAGGCAGCGTCGAGCGCATTGCCGGTCTCAAGGTCGGCTATGTCCCGCAGAAGCTTGCGATCGACTGGACATTGCCGCTGAGCGTCCACCGCCTGATGACTCTGACCGGTCATTTGCCCGAAGCCGAACTGAGGGCAGCGCTGGAGGCGGTGGGGATCGCTCATCTCGCCAAGGCCGAGGTGCAGCATCTGTCCGGCGGCGAATTCCAGCGGGCGCTGCTGGCGCGGGCTATCGCCCGCAAGCCGGATCTTTTGGTGCTGGACGAGCCGGTGCAGGGCGTCGATTTCAGCGGCGAAATCGCGCTTTACGATCTGATCAAATCGATCCGCAATTCCGAAGGCTGCGGTATTCTGCTGATTTCCCATGACCTGCATGTGGTCATGGCCGAAACCGATACGGTTGTTTGCCTGAACGGGCATGTCTGCTGCCGCGGCACACCGCAGGCGGTCAGCCAGAGCCCGGAATATGTCAGGCTGTTTGGCACGCGGGCGGCGCAATCGCTGGCGATCTACAGCCATCATCACGACCATACGCATCTGCCGGACGGCCGGGTGCAACATGCCGACGGCACGATCACCGATCATTGCCATGCCGATGACGGCCATCACGACCATGATCATCATGATCACGAACACCATGATCACGACCATCATCACGTCGAGGGAGTGCGCCATGTTTGACGATTTCTTCCTGCGTGCCGTCGTCGCCGGCGTCGGTCTTGCTTTGACCACCGGGCCGCTCGGCTGCTTCATCATCTGGCGGCGCATGGCCTATTTCGGCGATACGATCTCGCATTCGGCGCTGCTCGGCGTGGCGCTATCGCTGCTGTTTCAGCTCAATCTGACGCTTTCCGTCTTTGCGGTTGCCGCACTCGTGTCGATCCTGTTGCTCTTCCTGCAACGCCGGCAGGCGCTGTCGGCGGACGCACTGCTCGGCATCCTGTCGCATGCGACGCTGGCGATCGGCCTTGTCATCGTGGCATTCATGAGCTGGGTAAGGATCGATCTGATCGCCTTCCTGTTCGGCGACATCCTTGCCGTCAGCCGCGCCGATATCGCGATGATCTGGGGCGGCGGTCTGTTCGTATTGGCGGCGATCGCCTGGCTTTGGCGACCGCTGCTTGCTTCCACCGTTAATCCGGAACTGGCCGAGGCCGAGGGCTTGCGGCCGGAGCGGGCGAAGCTGTTGTTCATGCTGCTGATGGCGGTCGTCATCGCCATCGCCATGAAGATCGTCGGCATATTGCTGATCACGGCGCTGCTGATCATTCCAGCCGCCACCGCCCGCCGGTTTGCCGCGACACCGGAGATGATGGCGGTTCTCGCCTCGCTCGTCGGCGCCGTCGCGGTTGTCGGTGGCTTGTTCGGCTCTCTGCGCTACGACACGCCATCCGGCCCGTCGATCGTGGTTGCAGCACTCATCCTATTTATCTTCAGTCTGCTGCCTCTTGTTCGCAGGGGCGGCGCGCCGGCGGCGCAACAAGGAGGACAGGAATCATGACCACTCCGATGCTCACGAAGAACCAGACACTTGTCTTCGATGTCCTGACCAAGGCGGAAGGTCCGCTCAGCGCCTACACCATCCTGGACAAGCTGCGCGACAACGGCTTCCGCGCGCCTCTGCAGGTCTACCGGGCGCTGGACAAGCTGCTGGAATATGGCGTCGTGCATCGGCTCGAGAGCATCAACTCCTTCGTCGCCTGCGCTCATCCGCATGAGAATTGCCATAGCCACGGTCTGGTCGCCTTCGCCATCTGCGAGAGCTGCGGCCAGGTGACCGAATTCCACGACCATGAAGTGGATCATCGACTGATGGGCTGGCTGAAATCGCAGAAGTTCACGGCCGAGAAGTCGACCATTGAGATCCGTGGCCATTGCGCGAGTTGCGCGGCTTGAATTTTAGGACGGCGCTTTATCCCAAAACCGCGCACACTTTTGGGAACGCCGTCTAATCCAATCTCTTGAGATCCCGCGCAAAGCGTTGCCAGTTGGCGACATAGTTGCGCGCAGAACGGCGCAGGCCCTCGATGGCGGCTTCGTCCAGCACACGAATCGCCCTGGCCGGTGCGCCGACGATCAGCGAGCCGTCCGGAAATTCCTTGCCCTCGGTCACCAGCGCATTGGCGCCGACCAGGCAGTTGTTGCCGATCTTCGCGCCGTTCAGCACCGTGGCGCCCATGCCGATCAGCGAATTGTCGCCAATGGTGCAGCCGTGAATGATGGCGTGGTGGCCGATGGTGCAGCCTTCGCCGATGGTGACGGGAAAGCGGGGATCGGTATGCACCATCACGCCTTCCTGGATGTTCGTGCCCTTGCCGACGACGATCGGCTCGTTGTCGCCGCGCAGCACCGCGCCGAACCAGATACCGACATCTTCGCCGAGCTCGACCTTGCCGATGACGGTGGCATCCGGCGCGATCCAGTAGAGGCCGGGTTCGGGCGTCTTCGGCATCAGGCCGGAAAGGGCGTAGAGCGGCATTGGATCCTCCTCGCGATCAAACCACGTTCAGCACCAGCGTTGCCACGCCATCGACGGCGCAGGTGATCCTGTCGCCGCGCGAAACGGGGCCGACGCCGGCGGGTGTGCCGGTCAGGATGACGTCGCCAGGTGCCAGCGTGAAAAGCTTCGACAGCTCGGCGATAATCTCCGGCACTTTCCAGATCATCTGCTGGAGGTCGCCGCGCTGTGCAGCTTCGCCATTGCGCATCAGCCAGATGCCGCCCTTGTCGGGATGGCCGACCTGGGTTGCCGGCACCAGAGCCGAGACTGGCGCGGAATGTTCGAAGGCCTTGCCGATTTCCCAGGGACGGCCGAGCTTCTTGGCTTCGCCCTGCAGGTCGCGGCGGGTGAAATCGATGCCGACGCCATAGCCGTAGATGCAGTCCAGCGCGCGTTCGGCCGGGATGTCGGCGCCGCCGCTTCTGAGCGCGATCACCAGCTCGACCTCGTGATGCACGTCGGAGGACAGCGGCGGATAGGGGAAATCGCCGGATACCAGCAGATTGTCCGGGTTCTTCTGGAAGAAGAAGGGCGGCTCGCGGCTGGGATCATGACCCATTTCGATCGCATGGTCGGCATAGTTGCGGCCGACGCAATAGACGCGGCGCACGGGGAAGAAGGCGGCTTCGCCCTCGATCGGCAGCAACACGGGCGCGGGCAGGGGAATGACGGTGGCGGGGGTTTCGGTCATGGCTACTCTTCAAATGTTCAATCTGTCTCTGGAAGACTTGCGGCCCTCCGACTCCGTTGGCCAGCCTAGCATCATTGTTGCCGCCGGGAAAACTGGCCTTCAGCAAGGTTTTGGTGTAGAGCGCGGACAGAAAGGTTTCCCATGTACGCTGACGCCCTGAAGAACGGCCGCAAGATTTTCGCTGTTGCCCCGATGATCGACTGGACTGACCGCCATTGCAGGTATCTGCACCGGCAGATCAGCCGCAATGCTCTGCTTTACACCGAGATGGTGGTGGCGGATGCGATCATCCATGGGCCGCGCGACCGGCTGCTAGGGCATGATGTCAGCGAGCATCCCGTCGCGCTGCAGCTCGGCGGCTCCGATCCGGCCAAGCTTTCCAACGCCCTGCAGATCGCCGAAGCCTATAATTACGACGAGATCAATCTCAACGTCGGTTGTCCGTCGGATCGCGTGCAGTCCGGCATCTTCGGCGCCTGCCTGATGCTGACGCCGGAGACGGTGGCGGATTGTATCGCGGCGATGAAGGCGGTTTCGAAGGCGCCGGTGACGGTGAAATGCCGGATCGGCGTCGATGAGCAAGAGCCGGAACAGGCGCTGCCGGAGCTGATCACCCGCGTGCTCGATGCCGGCGCTGACGCGATCTGGATCCATGCCCGCAAGGCCTGGCTGAAGGGCCTGTCGCCGAAGGAGAATCGCGAGATCCCGCCGCTGGACTATGACATCGTCTACCGCATGAAGAGCCGCTGGCCCGATGTCTTCATCGGCATCAACGGCGGCATCCAGACGCTGGATCAGGCGGAGGCGCATCTTGCCCATGTCGACGGCGTCATGCTCGGCCGCGCCGCCTATCAGAACGCCGCCATCCTCGCCGATGTCGATCATCGTTTCTTCGGCGAAGCGGCCGTCGAGCCGGACTGGAACGACCTGCGCGACCGGATGATGGCCTATACCGAACGCCACATCGCCAATGGCGGCCGCGTGCACCACGTCGCCCGCCACATGGTCGGCCTCTTCACCGGTCTGCCGGGCTCGCGGCGCTACCGCCAGATCCTGTCGACCGATGCCAATAAGCCGGGAGCGGGGCCGGAGGTGATCGCGGCGGCGTTTGCGGCGGTGGATTTTGGCGCGGATGCGGAGAGGGCGAGCGCTTGAGGGTGCGGCTTGCGCGGAAGCCAATCTCCCCACCTGTGGGGGAGAAAGCAAAATCAGCTCTTAGCTTCAGCTAAGTGCTAGATTTTGCAAGAGGGGGGCTAGGCAGGGACCCACTGCCCCTCTGAAGCAATTCGAGCAAGACACAAGGCCCCCCTCTGGCAATTTCAATGGCTTAGCCGTTGCGCGTTCTGACTGCGTATCGGGCAGGCTTAGATGTCGCAACGGCTAAACCAGTGAAATTGCTTTCTCCCCCACAGGTGGGGAGATTGGCTCCGAGTTTGCCGCGTCTTTCGAATTCCTTCCGATTGCGCGGATGACAGCATACCACCTTCATTTCGCGGGAGAGAAGGTGCCGATTCCCCACAAACGCGAAACGGCGCGGTTTGCACCGCGCCGTTCGAAACTCGATCCGGATATCAACTAAGACTTAGGAAGCCTGGATGTTGACGGCCTTCGGGCCTTTGCCCATACGATCCGGCTCGGTGTCGAAGGTGACCTGCTGGCCTTCGCGCAGCGACTGGATGCCGGAAGCCTGGAGAGCGGAGATATGGACGAATACATCCTTAGCGCCGCCATCAGGAGTGATGAAACCAAAACCCTTGTCCTGGTTGAAGAATTTTACGATGCCCTTGGTGGCCATTGGGATAGTCCTTTTCCCTACAGTCTGAATATCTGTCCGGGGAAACTCCCGGACGGCTTTGCCCCCGCGAAATGCGAAAGCCAGTCGAGAAGTTCACGAACGGGGAAAGAACGTCTACGCAGAGGTTAACCCCCTGAGGCTGCCTCGCGCAGTCGGCATTGCCAAATCAGTCCAGTCACCGGCATGCAAATGCCCGAGCACACTATGGGTGACAGGATTTGCGGCAAAAGGCAAGGGGGAATATTAGGGCGGGGCCAAGAAAGAGGAGGGATTGGAGGGGGATTTCAAGGGGTTGGAAAGTGGTCGGCCTCATCGCGATCGGCGCTTGCTGTAAGGACATGCCATCAAGATCATCGTTTTGCGCCAGTAACAATTATCTCTTCTAGCAAATGAACTCGATCAAAATTTCAACACGACAATTCTAATGCTGTGCATTACTATCATTTTCATAATTTATGATATACGAAATTATCTCAAAAATCGCATTGAATGAATCAAATGCCTGAGGACTAAAAGTTGGAACAATAACATCTGCGAAGTCAGCTTTCTCTGCGCCCACGTCTTTGAAATGGGTGACGTCGTCCAGTTCCCTTTTGATAATTTCGTCGCCAACCTTTGCCGTAGCCTGTTTTCGCTTAAGGACTAATTTTTTCCCCTCGATTTCGGTTGCTAGATGCTCGTCGCGAAAAAGATACTCGATGGGGAGGTTTTTGTATTGTTTGCACTCATCTCGAAACACAGGTGCTGGTAGTAGTACGGCATAAGACTTGCCGTGCATGCTTTTCTTTACTGACTGTCCTCCGATTTCAGCTTCAACAAAATTTCTATCGAGTTTGTATTCGCGGATTCCTGCCTCATCGTAGTCGAATAATCCTATCACGGTATGTGGATGATCGGATGCTATACCCTTTAGACAAATAGCCAGACTTTGGGCGCCACCATTACCCGATCCTGCGTTCTCACCGCCTGTGTCACAACTGCGTATTCTGAAAGGAGGTTGTCCGCCATGTAGCTTATCCCAAGCCGTCAATAGAATTCGTGCGTCAGTTCGCCCCTCTGTGAGAATAACAGGGGTGGTAATCGCTTGAAGCTCGTCTTTTAAAAGTCCAATTTTCTTTTCGGCCGCTTTCGCGCGCGCTTGAATTTCTGCAACGCCTCTCAAGGCTTCTGCGACTGCTGGAAGGTAGAATCCTTCACCTATTGCTTGTTGTATATCAAGCTTCTCAAGGTCACGCCCTTGCAAGACAACAGATTGCTTTTTTTCATCTTTCGTTACATAGAAACGGGAAATGCTCGCTCCCTCTAAAAGATAAAACGACGGGCTATGTGTTGTCATGAAAACTTGAACTCTATCCTCCTTCGCTAGGGAAAGTAGGCGTGCCGCCTCGGATTGAGCTGCAACGAAATCAAGGGAGTTCTCGGGTTCTTCAAACCCCCAAATATGATAATCATAACTATCATTATCGGAGATATATTTCAGTAACTCAGGGATATGACGAGCCTTGATGCCATCGCCTCTTTGTCGTGTCAGGGATTTTGGATTGGTCTCACCGTCACCAAGGGTTTCAAAATCCAATGTCTTGAAAAGTTGGTTCATCTGGGTCGGTGCGCCAATTTTCGTATTAGAGGATACATCTCTCGGTAGTGTCGTGAACATTGCGTTCGTCAAGTTTTGTACTTGAGTGGAAAACCCCTCTACGGCTGTTTCAAATTCGGGGGCATTAGCCAGCGTTTCATGTATATTCGATAAAAGCATTTCAAAAATCGATATATCTTTGATGGCTGGTACGTAAATGAAGCGGATCTTGTTCAATAGCCTAGTTACGATGTGGCGCTTGTTTGACGGAATGCTATTTGAAATTTCTTCATGATAGTCCTGCCCTCGGGACACGGTCCATTGACGCTTTACATAGAAGCCACGCCCCAATGATGGCTGATAGGATTTTGGCGTATTAAACGTGACTTTCACATACAAAAACTTTCGAACGTCTTCGGAAGCTTCTGATTCGTGAAGCCGATTATCGCAAAAGTCGGTATTGAAATCGAAATTCTGTACGTGATCAGGCTTGCCTGAAAAGAAAAGGCTTATCGCGCGAATAACGTTTGACTTTCCTGAGTCGTTTTTTCCGAAGATAACATTTAGATCACTGAGGTGGCGTATCTTAAATTTGTAGAAGCTACGGAAATAAGAAACCTCTATCTCATCTATTAGATTCACGACATTTCGCTCCCGAGTCGGTCTATTTCAACCTATACGAATTTTCTTCGCAGATCATTCGATTTTAGAGGGAATTGGTACTTGGGTGGTAGAATATTTCAAAGGATAAACTATACGGTGGAGCTGAGTAGATTATTTGGCGCGTGAGTATCTTCCAGAAATGCTTACTCGTGGTAGATTATAGTAAATAACAACCTGACGGACGACTTCGCTGGAATGCTCAGTTTATCCGTCACAGGCTTTTCCACGCGGCCAATAGTTATTTCGTCGAGAATGTTCTCGCGAAATAGGTACGTCGCTCCCAACCTCACCCCTCCACCAAAGTAAAAACCCCACACGGCTCCACAATCCCCCGCAACACATGCTCGCCCAGCGGCATCAGCTCCATCCTCGTCTCTGCCGCGACCGCGCCCGAGATCAGCATGTTGTAGCCAAGCGGCTTGCAGAGGCCTTCGAGGCGGCTGACCAGGTTGACGGCTGGGCCGATGGCGGTGAAGTCGAGGCGGTCGGCGGCGCCGATGTTGCCCCAGAGGATCTCGCCGAAATGCAGGGCCATGCCGAAGGGGAGCGGCGGCAGCCCTTGCGCTTGCCGTACGCCGTCGAGATGGGTCATGCCGGCGCGGGCGGCCGCCGCCGCGCGCAGGGCCGCGTCGCAGGCTTCGCCGGGTGTGCCGGTGACCGGGAAGATCGCCAGTGCGCCGTCGCCGATGAACTTCAGCACCTCACCGCCGAAGGCGTTCACCGAGCCGGTGACGCGGTCGAACCAGGCGTCGAGAATGGCGATCACTGTCATTGGCTCCGTCACCTCGGACAGAGCGGTGAAGTCGCGCAGATCGGCGCAGAGGAGGGCGGCGCGGATGGTCTCGCCGGTGTCGCGGGAGAGCGAGCCGGCCTGCACGCGAGCGGCGCTGCGCCGGCCAAGATAGGCTTCGAGCAGCGCTGCCTGTGCCGCCCGTGCGGACAAGGCGGCCAGGGGTGCTGCGGCGAAGCGGGCGGTCTCGTGCAGCCGCTCGGTCTCGGCGGGGGTAAAGGACCGGGTTCCGGCCCAGCCCAGCAGCGGACTGTCCGGTGCTGGGCCGATCGTTGCTTCCTGTACCGCGCCGAGCCCGGCCAGCCAATCGTGCCCGGCTTGGCTGAGCGGACTGCCGGCGAAACCCAGCGCCTCGATCACATCACCGGTTTCCGCCCGCCATAGCCAGGTGCGGCGGGCAATGATCGGATGCGGCACCGCGAGCGTTAGGGCGCCGCCTGCCAGCGGTAGGCCGTCGGCCAGCAGCCGATTGCCGAGATCGGCCAGGAAGGATTCAGGGCCGGGCGAGGTGCCGGCCTCGTCAACCAGCCAGGCAAGGGGGGCGGGCAGATCCATGCCGCGATCATGCCATGGCGGCCAAGGGTTGTCATCCGCGCCATGGCGATGGCGGTTCACCCCGAAAGGGTCATCGGCTCAGGAGAAACGACGGCGGAAAGCCGTCACACCCTGCCGGAAAACGAGTCCGGAGGCGGCGTGCGCCCGGCCGCGACTTCAGCCAGCCGGCCGAGATAGTGAGCCCAGCCTTCCGCATGACCGGCGCATTGGTCGGCATTGGGCAGGCCGGTATGGGTCAGGCGCAGCAATGTTCCGTCCGGCTGTTCGATCAGGTCGATTTCGACCAGGCTCGACCCGGGCGGCACGATTTCACTGCCATCCCAGCCGAAGCTGTAGGCGAGGCGATGCACCGGCACCACCTCGCGAAAGGAGCCGCGCGCAAAACGAGCGCCGGTGACATTGACGAGATAGAGCCCTCCGGGTTGAGGCTCGACCTGGGCCTCCGTTCCCATCCAGCGCAATATCTTTTCCGGATCGGTCAGCAGGGCGAACACGGCGGCGGGTGGCGCCGCGATATGGGTCTCACGGCGGACGACGAGGGCCTCTGGCATGTCTCTCTCCCGTTGTTGTTGTCGCTCGTCCCGCGCTCGGCGGGGCATCTCCTCACCAGGCAGCATGTAGGCAGAAGCGCGATCTCAACAAGGGGAGCGTGCGGCCTACCTCCCAGGCCGTCCGGTCTTGCCCTTGGTGCGTCCCTTGCGCTGCTTCTCGTCCACCGCATCCTCATAGGATCCGACGCCCGGCTTCGCCCGGATGACCGGCTTGTCCGGCAGCTTGCCCGTCACTGGCTTTTCCGTGCGGCCGACGGTCATTTCGTCGAGGGTGTTCCTGCGGAAGAGCGGCGTGCCGGCTTCGCTGCCGGGACGCATGTCGTCGAGGGAGGGTTTGGCGAAATAAGAAGCCGATTGATCGGCGTTTCCGTCAGCCGCAGCAGCTCCTCGGGTCGAGCCCGAGGATGACGGGGTTGCGCTGCGTTTGGCCGAGGATGACGGCCCTTTCCCCTCGATGCTCTTCGCCTCTTCCCTTGCCATCGGATCGTCCATGATGGCGAGTTCGGCGGCCTTGAGGCGCTTGATCTCGTCGCGCAGTCTCGCGGCCTTTTCGAAGTCGAGATCGGCGGCGGCGTCGCGCATGGCTTTTTCCAGCGCGTTGAGATGGGCCTGCAGATTGTTGCCGACGAGGTGGCTGCCATCGGCGAAGCCCTTGCCGGAGACGCCGCCGATATCGGCGCGGACGTGGTCCTTCTCGTAGACGCTGTCGAGAATGTCGGAAATCTTCGCTTTTACCGATTCCGGCGTGATGCCGTGCTCGGTGTTGTAGACCATCTGCTTTTCGCGGCGGCGGCTGGTTTCCTCCATCGCCCGTTTCATCGAGCCGGTGATGTTGTCGGCATAGAGGATGACCTTGCCATCGACGTTACGCGCGGCGCGGCCGATGGTCTGGATCAGCGAGGTCTCGGAGCGCAGGAAACCTTCCTTGTCGGCGTCGAGAATGGCGACGAAGGCGCATTCGGGAATATCGAGACCTTCGCGCAGGAGGTTGATGCCGACCAGCACGTCGAAGGCACCGAGGCGAAGATCTCTAATGATCTCGATGCGCTCCAGCGTGTCGATGTCGGAGTGCATGTAGCGGACGCGCACGCCCTGTTCATGCAGATATTCCGTCAGGTCCTCGGCCATGCGCTTCGTGAGCACCGTGCAAAGGGTGCGATAGCCCTTGGCGGCGGTCTCGCGGATTTCGCCGAGCACGTCGTCGACCTGGGTGCGGGCCGAGCGGACCTCGACCGGCGGGTCGATCAGGCCGGTCGGGCGGATGACCTGTTCGGCGAAAACGCCGCCCGATTGGTCCATCTCCCATGCACCAGGCGTTGCGGACACGGCGATGGTGTCCGGGCGCATGGCGTCCCATTCCTCGAAGCGCAGCGGCCGGTTGTCCATGCAGGAGGGCAGGCGGAAGCCGTATTCGGCCAGCGTCGCCTTGCGCCGGAAGTCGCCGCGATACATGCCGCCGATCTGGCTGACCGAAACGTGGCTTTCGTCGATGAACAGCAATGCGTTGTCGGGGATATATTCGAACAGGGTCGGCGGCGGCTCGCCGGGATTGCGGCCGGTCAGATAGCGCGAATAGTTCTCGATGCCGGCGCAGGAGCCGGTGGCTTCCAGCATTTCGACATCATAACGGGTGCGCTGTTCCAGGCGCTGCGCCTCCAGCAAACGACCGGCCTTTTCCAGCTCGGCGAGCCGGATCTTCAGCTCTTCCTTGATCGCCTTGATGGCGCCGTTCAGCGTTGGGCGCGGAGTGACATAGTGCGAGTTGGCGTAGATCTTCACCGATTTCAGGTCGCCGGTCTTCTGGCCGGTCAGCGGATCGAATTCGGTGATGGCGTCGATCTCGTCGCCGAACATGGAGATGCGCCAGGCGGCATCCTCCAGGTGGGCCGGAAAGATTTCGATGGTGTCGCCGCGCACGCGGAAGGAGCCGCGAATGAAATCCATGTCGCGGCGCTTATATTGCTGCGCCACGAGGTCGGCCAGCAATTGCCGCTGATCCAGCCGGTCGCCGACATTCATCTGGAAGGTCATCGCCGTGTAGGTCTCGACCGAGCCGATACCGTAGATGCAGGAGACCGAGGCGACGATGATGCAGTCGTCGCGCTCCAGCAGCGAGCGCGTTGCGGAGTGGCGCATGCGGTCGATCTGCTCGTTGATCGAGCTCTCTTTCTCGATGAAGGTATCCGAGCGCGGCACATAGGCTTCCGGCTGGTAGTAATCGTAGTAGGAGACGAAATACTCGACCGCATTGTCCGGGAAGAAGTTCTTGAATTCGGAATAGAGCTGGGCGGCCAGCGTCTTGTTGGGCGCGAGGATGACGGCGGGGCGCTGCGTCGCCTCGATCACCTTGGCCATAGTGAAGGTCTTGCCGGAGCCGGTGACGCCGAGCAGCACCTGGCTGCGGTCGCCATTGTCGAGGCCTTCGACGAGGTCGCGGATGGCGGTCGGCTGGTCGCCGGCGGGCTCATAGTCCGAGACCATGCGGATCGCGATGCCGCCTTCGGATTTGTTGGGGCGGGCAGGGCGGTGCGGCGTCCAGAGCTTGCCGTCCTTGAAAAGCGGATTGCCGCTTTCGATCAGCGCCGACAGCGCCTCGACTGTTGCGGTGACGGCCGTACCGGCATTGGCGGCGTTCTCCAGCGAGGTGTCCATGCCGGAGACGGGGTTGAGGCCCGCCGCTGCACGCGTCCTCGGGTCGGTCGAGCCGCCCATCGAGGTGCCGCGCGCCGATTTGGAGGCGGCGATTTCCACCTTCTTGCGGTGCTTGCCGGCTTTTGAAGCGATCTGCCGCTGCGTCTCGATGCCGGATGTCTCGGCTTCCGATTCCAGTTGCTTCACCCAGTCGGCGACGCTGCCGCTGAGCGGCGCGCCTTCAAACGGTGCTTGCGGCGCCTCTTCGAAACCGGTCGGCGCGGGAGAATTTTTCGGTGATCTGGCCATCGGGCGAATATGGCGAGAGTCAACGCCGATGTGAAGAGGGGAAGAGTACAAAAGGGAAACAAGCGGTGGATTTTTCCGTTCGCCCAATATGTCAAATATGTTACAAGCCAAAACTGGCTGGTGCGTTATTGTTGATTTCGTCGGCATAGCGCGATCCTCGCAGGCGCCAAGGGAGGAGCTGGCCGCAACGTCGATATGCCCGGCGAAAGCCGGGTCCCCCCAGCTTCGACGGCATCCGGACTTTGCCCGCCTCGCCGCCGTCATCCGATCGGAGGATCATGATGACCGCATTGGATAGCTTACGCTCTTTATCTCCCCAGCAACGCAACACCGTCATCGCCGCCTATCTCGGCTGGACGCTGGATGCTTTTGATTTTTTCATATTGGTTTTTGTTCTCAAGCATATAGCGGAGGAATTTCATACCGATGTTCCCGCGGTTGCGGCCGCGATCTTCCTGACGCTCGCCATGCGGCCGCTCGGCGCGCTGATCTTCGGCTTCGCCGCCGATCGGTATGGCCGGCGCGTGACGTTGATGGCGGACGTGCTGCTCTATTCGGTGTTCGAGTTCCTCACCGGCTTTTCGACAGGCCTGACCATGTTCCTCGTGTTGCGGGCGCTCTTCGGCATCGCCATGGGCGGGGAATGGGGCGTCGGCGCGTCGCTGACGATGGAAACCGTGCCTGAGGAGTCGCGCGGCATTGTCTCCGGCATCCTGCAGGCCGGCTATCCCTCCGGCTATTTGCTGGCGTCGATCGTGTTCTTCCTGCTGTTCCCGGTGATCGGCTGGCGCGGCATGTTCATGGTTGGCGCTCTGCCGGCGCTGCTGGTGCTCTATATTCGCCGCAACGTCCAGGAATCGCCGGCTTTCGTGGAGCGGCAAGCGAAACCGCAACGGCCTTTTCTCACCGTGTTGCGTGAGAATATCCCGCTGTTCCTGTGGGCGGTGCTGCTGATGACCGCGTTCAATTTCTTCAGTCACGGCACGCAGGATCTCTATCCGACCTTCCTCGAAACCCAGCGGCAATATGACAGCCACACGGTCGGTGCGATCGCCATCGTCTACAATATCGGCGCGATGATTGGCGGGCTGACGTTCGGAGCGCTTTCGCAGCGCATCGGCCGGCGGCGGGGCATCGTTATCGCGGCGCTGCTGGCGATCCCGATCGCGCCGCTCTGGGTCTACGCACATGGACCGGTGATGCTCGCCATCGGCGCCTTCCTCATGCAGTTCTTCGTGCAGGGAGCCTGGGGTATCGTACCGGTGCATCTCAATGAGCTGTCGCCGGACGAGATACGCGGCACATTCCCCGGTTTCGCCTATCAGCTCGGCAATCTGCTGGCCTCGGGCAATGCGTCGATTCAGGCGGGCCTGGCGGTGCATTGGAACGGCGACTATGCTTTTGCGTTGTTCATTGTAGCCGTGATCGTTGCGGCCGTGGTGGCGGTACTTGCCGGTTTCGGCTTCGAGAAGAAGGATATTCGCTTCGGCGGAAAGGGAGTGGAGGAGACTCCCGGCGCGCTGCCGATCTAGGTCGCGGCGCCCTGTCGAAGCATGGCCGGCGGCGCTGTAGTGCCGCCGGTCGCCACCTTATTTGCCGCAAATCTCGGAGATCTTTGCCTGCGCGAAACCGCGGGCAAGCTCCTGCATGCCGCCAACGGAGGATATCAGGTCGCCGATCGGGCCGCTGATGCCGACATGCGAATCGGTGATGCGGCAAGCGCCGACATCGACCGTCACCGAGGCTTCCAGCTGTCCTTTCACCGTTGCCTGCAGCACGCCATGCGATTTGCAGGCGAGATCGGCGCGGGCATTGATCTGCACGCCGCCGGGCGCGCTGCACACATCCAGGGATTTGACCTCGAACTTTTCCTTGTGATCGAGGCCCGGCAGCTTCTTGCACGGGTCGGCCTCGTTCACCGATTTCTCGATTTGCGGACCGAACTTGCTCTGGAGCAGCGACCAGCAGGAACCGGGTGCTGCCTGCGCTGGCGTGGCTGCCATGGGCAAGGGCGACAGGGGCAGGATGATCGCGGCGGCCAGCAGCCCCATGCGGAGCGGCGCAAATAACGATGGGGAGGGTAGGGAGAATATCTTGGTCACAACGGTCGATCCCTTGGCGGCTCAGGTCAGGAAGGCGTTTGCGGTATTCTTCATCTCTTGAAGCGATGTAGCAATGCCGCATCTGCGACAAAGATGAGGCGCGTCGTCTCGGTCATCTTCATTTTATCGTCCACGATGCAATCGCGATCAGCTTATCTGTGTCATTGCTGCATTTCAGCGCAGCGCCCCACTCTTGAAATTTCAGGGGTTAGCGGGTCATGGTGCGGCCCGTTCGTTTTATTCAAAGGATTCCTCATGCCCTCCCTGCTAAGCCCGGCCGCCATCTGGCCGATCATCATGCTGTTTGCCTCCAATATTTTCATGACCTTTGCCTGGTACGGGCACCTGAAGCACAAGAGCACCGCGATCTTCATTGCCATTGTCGTCAGCTGGGGCATTGCTTTCTTCGAATATTGTCTGGCCGTGCCGGCCAACCGTTTGGGTTCGGCGGTCTATTCGACGGCGCAGTTGAAGACCATGCAGGAGGTGATCACGCTGATCGTATTCTCCGGTTTCTCGGTCTTCTGGCTCGGCGAAAACCTGACCTGGAACCATGCCATCGGCTTCGCGCTGATCGCCGTCGGCGCCTCCTTCATTTTCCGGGGGTGAGGAGAAGAGCCGCTAGGCAGCGCGACTCATTCGTCCTATGATTCGAAAGGACAGGCCGGCGGGACCTTTGAGGAGAGGCCGCCGGCCAATAATGTTACGGGAGGTAGCATGTCGGGTTCATTGCGGTCGATATTGAACGAAACGGCCTCCGGCCTCGCGCCGCTGGAGGCGAACGGCAAGATCCTGTCGATGGCGCCGCATCGTTTCGGCTATCTCGAACCTACCGATGCCGCCACCGACGTCGCAACATTGCGTGCGCAATTTCAGGAGCATGGCTATCTCTGGCTCAGGGGATTTCTGAAGCGTGACGACGTGCTCGACTTCCGCGCCTGGGTGTTCGGGCATCTGATGGACACTGGGCTTTTGTTGCCTGGATCCAACCCGACGATTGGCCTCGCCGCAAATGGGGAAGCCGACAAATCGCTCGCCGATCGGCGGCTGATGTCGCTGGTGCGTGCGGTGGCCTATGAAGGCTTTTGTACCCAGCCGCGGATCGCGTCCTTCATGGACGAGTTCGTGCAGGGAATCTCCTATCTCCACAAGCGCAAGATCATGCGCTTCACCCGCCCGAACACCGGCGTCGTCACGCCCGCGCATTATGATCTCGTCTATTTGCGCGGCGGCACCAGCCGCATCGTCACGGCCTGGATTCCGATCGGCGATATCCCGGTCGATATGGGCGGTCTCGTCTATCTCGAGGGTTCGCACCGGATCGGTGCCGAGATGGAGAAGGAGTTCACGGTCAGGGGCGCGGCGCTTACGCCGGAGGAACGCGTCAGCGCCTTTAACAAGAACATGACCGAAGGCGGCTGGGTTTCCAAGGATCTGCCGGATATGGCCGAGCGTTTCGATACGCGCTGGCTTGCCGCCAACTACGAAGCTGGCGATATCGTGTTGCACAGCCCCTACATGATCCATGCGTCCACGACCAATCGCGATCCGCTCGGCCGTCTGCGCCTGTCGACCGACATCCGCTACCAGAATGTCGAGGACGAGATCGACGCCCGATGGAGCAACCATTGGACCCTCGGGGATATGCTCTGAACGAGACTCGTTCCGCTCAGTTCATCTGGTCGAGAATGCTCTGTGCCGGCGCATACCCTTGAGCGGCGGCTTTGCGGAACCAGGCGATCGCCATGTTGCGGTCCCTCGTGACGCCGTCGCCGCGCAGATAGGCGTAGCCGAGGTGGAATTGCGCCTTGGCCAGGCCCTGGTCGGCGGCTTTGGCAAACCAGGCGGTGGCCTGGGCATAATCCTGCGGAACACCTTTGCCGAGGGCATAAAGGCTGCCGATACTGTCCTGTGAAGCCGCGTCTCCCTTTTCCGCCAAAGGCTGCCAGGAGGCGAGGGCGCTGCCGTAGTCGCCCTTGTCGTAGGCCGCTTGCCCATCCTCGGCATGGGCATGGAAGGCGATCAAGAGCGCCAGTGTCAGTCCGAGGCCTATCTGTTTGAGCCGCATCCGGCGATCTCCCATCCGTGATTCCAGTTCGTGCAAGAGCTAGGCCTATCCCCGCTGCCCGGGTAAGGTTGAGGAGGGCCTTGTTTGTCCGTTCATTTCAGATCGGGATGCTTTTCCGCTGCAGCGGCATATCCTCATTGCCATCCGGCTCACTATCGTCGCCGCTCATGGCTTTGGCCCGGCTGAACCATTCCAGGGACTTCGCCCGATCGGCGGGCACGCCGTCGCCATCTCGATACATGACGCCTAGATTGAGAGCCGCATCGGCGTAATTCTCGGCAGCGGCCTTTTCGAACCAGCCGACAGCTTCGGGACCATTCTTCGCGACACCTTCGCCGTCGCGATACATCACACCGAGATTATATTCGGCCTCGACGTCTCCCTGATCCGCCGCCTTGCGAAACCAGGTGATGGCTTCGGCGTCGTCTTCAGGGATGCCGTCGCCATCGGCATACATCGTGCCGAGATTATATTGTGCGTCGGCGTCGCCCTGGTCGGCGGCCTTGCGGAACCAGGCGACGGCTTGAGCGCCGTCCTTGGGCACGCCGGCACCGTCGCGATACATGACCGCGAGGTTGTATTGTGCCTCGATCTTGCCCTGGTCGGCCGCTTTGCGATACCAGACGAGCGCCTGACCGCTATCCTTGGTTATGCCTTCGCCGCTGTCATACATGATGGCGAGGTTATATTGCGCATCAACATTGCCCTGGCCGGCGGCCTTCCGATACCAGGCGATGGCCTGGCTCTTGTCCTGATCGACGCCATCGCCGTTGTCGTACATCACGCCGACATTGAACTGCGCGTCGGCATTTCCCTGTTCGGCCGCCTTGCTGTACCAGATGAAAGCCAGGGTCCTGTCCTTGGGTACGCCTTGGCCCTCGTCATACATTTCGCCAAGCTTCAGTTGTGCCGCTGCATCGCCCTTGTCTGCGAGCGGACGCCAATATTCCAGTGCCGCCTTGTAGTCGCCCCTGTCATAGGCATTTTGTCCGATATCGGCATGGGCAAGGCCACTGGATGCCAGCGCCAAGAACAGTGCGATGGCTGCTCGCTTGAAATGCACAATCTACCCCTCAATCAGTCGTCTTTTGTCTGTGAATACTAAATGATGTGACGGGCGAGGGCGCAAGGCGCCTCCGCGCGCATACATGATCGGCTTATGGCAACAGCATTGCCAGTATCTGGAGAATGATCCAGCCGGGTGTGTCGCTTTGGCTGGTCGTTTTGGTTGGTTTGTTGCCCTCTAGACTGGCGCTCTTGAGCGGGCTTTCGCCATTCGCGGCCATATAGCTCAAGCTATGTTGCGCTTCCGGCAGCCCCTGGTCCGCTGCCTTGCGGAACCATTTGGTTGCCTGGCCGATATCCTTGGGTACGCCGTCGCCACTATAGTACATGGAGCCTAGGCCGTACTGGGCGCGGGCGTTGCCTTGCTCCGCGGCCTTGCGGAAGAAATGCGCCGCCTGCCCATAGTCCTTGGGAACGCCGCTGCCATCGTAATAGAGATGGCCGAGGGCATATAGAGCTTCCGCGCTGCCCTGGTCGGCCGCCTTGCGGTACCAGATGGCCGCCTTGCCCTTGTCCGGCGTTATGCCGCGACCCTTGTCATAGATATAGCCGAGCGCATATTGCGCGTCCGGATGGCCCTGTTCGGCCGATTTGCGATACCATTCCAGCGCCTTGCCATCGTCCTTGGGGAGGCCACGGCCGTCGGTATACATGGTGGCGAGGGCGTATTCGCCCTGCGCGTCGCCTTGAGCCGCCGCTTTGCGATACCATTCGACAGCGACCTCGTTGTTGACCGGCACGCTCTTGCCGTTGGCATAGAGATAGCCGATGGCATATTGCGCATCGGCGCGGCCCTGATCGGCCGCCTTGCGATACCATTGCAGCGCCAGCTTGTAATCCCGGGGAACGCCGAGGCCATTGGCGAAGCTGTAGCCAAGCCCATACTGCGCGTCGGCGCGGCCCTGTTCGGCGGATTTCTTGTACCAGGAATAGGCCTGAGCATCGTCCTGTTCGACGCCCCGGCCGTTGGTGTAGGCATAGCCCAGGGCATATTCGCCCTGGGGGTCGCCCTGATCCGCCGATTTTTGATACCAGTCGATCGCCAGGCTTTGGTCCGCCGCCGTGCCGAGCCCTTTTTCGTACATGTAGCCAAGCGCATACTGTGCGTCGCTGCGGCCGTGGTCAGCGGCCTTGCGATACCAGCCGAGCGCGATCGCATCGTCTTCGCGCACGCCAAGGCCATGCCCGTATATGTAGCCGAGCGCATATTGCGCTTGTGCCTGGTCCTGGTCAGCGGATTTCTGATACCAGCCGACCGCCTGTTCGTTGTCGACATCCGTGCCGCGGCCGTTGGCGTAGGAATAGCCGATGGCATACTGCGCGTCGGCGTAACCCTGTTCGGCGGCCTTGCGATACCAGGTATTTGCTTGTTTCAGGTCCTTATCGACGCCGAGGCCGTTGGAATACATGTAGGCGAGGGCGTATTCGGCCTGCACATTGCCCTGCGCAGCAGCCTTTCGATACCATTGTACGGCCTGTGCGTCGTCTCGCTCCACGCCGAGGCCCTTGGTGTAACGATAGCCGAGGCCGTATTGGGCGGCCGCATTGCCGTCTTTGGCGAATTGCACCCAATATTTCAGCGAGATCGATGTGTCGTCAGGCGCCGGCGCGGGATCTTCGGCATGGGCAAGTGGCGCGAGCGAAAGGGCTACCGCCAGTCCAAATGCCAATCTTCCGATTTTCAAAGCTTACTCTCCCCGGCCGCGCACTGACGCGCAATCGATCTGAACAATATGGCGATGTCTTGGCCGCTGGCTGCAACGCCTGGGGATGGCAGTTATTTTCTCGCTGCCTCTATCCCGGCAGGACATCGTAGAGCCGGAAGATCCAGGTGATCTGATAGATCAAGCCGATCGTCACAAAGGCGGCTTGGAAGCGCCTGTTGGCGGTGATGGCGGCGATGATGCAAAGGACGATGTAGATGATGTTGCGGGTCGGATATTCCCAGCCGAGCGATCGGAAATAGACCTCCCCCTTGAGCAGCGTGTCGATCAGATCGACGGCATAGGTGACAGCGAGAAGGCCGAAGAACCAGCGCCGGCGGGAGATGAAATATTCCTCGAAGCCGCCATAGTCCTCGATCGAGGGAGGGTTCAGGAGCACGCAGAGGAAATAGAACAGGCAGCAGAAACAAATCAGGAAGAGGTAGACGCCGAAACTGATCTCGGCCACGGATTGCAACCGATATTCCCACCACCAGAAATGGATGATGAACAGGAACATCGACAGCACCCAGCCGAGATGCACGAAATAGACGCGGTGTTTGCCCGGCGCCTGCACGAAACCGGCGAGCCGCGTCAGGAGCTGGGCGAGCGAAAGGCCGATGACCATGCTCATGACAGTCCTGATATAGACGTAGACCTCGGGTGTCCGCGCGGCTTCCATCATCCCGTCAGCTCTCCGCGGGAACCGGCTTCGGCGCACCGTTCTCGTCGAGCGCGACCATGATGAATGTTCCGGCGATGACCTTTTCCATGTTGTTATAGCGCGAACGGTGCGCCCAGGCTTCGACGATGAGCGTGATCGAAGTGCGGCCGACACGTTCGATATCGGTATAGACGCTTAGCGTATCGCCGATCTTCACCGGCAGCTCGAACGCCATCTCCTTGACGGCGGCGGTGACGACGCGGCCGCGCGCGCGTTCGGCGGCGCGAATGCCGCTCGCCAAGTCCATCTGTGCCATGACCCAGCCACCGAAGATGTCGCCGGCGGGGTTGGCATCGGCAGGCATGGCCAGCGTGCGCAGGGTCAGCTCGCCTCTCGGCTTGGGGCTGTCATTCATTCACTCGCTCCTATGGCTCAAGGCTTGATTCCAGCGATCAGCCTACGCAATCGGACCGGGATGGGGAAGCTTCGTTGATGTGCCGTCACCAGGCAATCGTGTCCTAGGGTGACCTTTTCTCGTGCGCCGCCCGCTCTTCGGGGCCACCCCGCCGGACGCCCCTCGCGGGCGGTAAGCATTCATTCACCGTTTTTATTTAATCTTCGTAAGTGTTGTCGACCGTGGCTGGGGCAGCGAGAGCGGATCCGAAGTATGGCGTATTTATCCTTTCTGCGGCGGGCGGCACTGCCTTTGCTGTTGTCGTCTGCGCTGGTCGCCTGTACGGCCGACAGTCTCGTGCCACCGTCGGGCATTGACAGCAGCCGGGTAAGCTCGATCAAGCCGCATCGTGGCGTGCCGTCGCGGCAGTTCACCTATCAGGGTGATCAGGCGCCTGTGAACTCCGCATCCGCCAACTATACCAATACCTACGATTCCTCCGGCAACCAGCAAGCCGCGGCCAGGCAAGCTCGCCTGCCGGCGAGCGGCGGTGATGAGGCCGTGACCACCACGGATGTCGAGCAGGGTCTTGCGCAGCAATCGAACGCGCCGTCCCAGGGCGTCAACATGGATGCCGAACTCGGCGTCGGTCCCAGCGAAGAAGCTCAGTCCGGTTCGGTCGTCGGGCTGGCGCAGGAAGAAGAGCAGAACATCGCCGAAGGCCAGACCGATCAACCAGTGGTCGACGGCATCGGCTCCGACGCGCCGGTGCAGACCAACCGCTCGATCATTCAGCGCCCGGCCGCGCAGGCCGGACTCAACCAGTCGCCGATCCGCCGACAGCAGCCGGATACGCAGCTGGCAATGCTGCCTCGGGTCGACAATCCGATGCCACGGATCGACCGGCACATGGAGGCGCCGCAGTCATCGCCGGGCGCCATGCCGGCTTCGGAAATCGCCTGCCGGCAAGAGTTGCAGCGCATGGGGGTCGTCTATGTCGACAAACCGGCGATCTCCAATGGCCCGGCCTGCCAGGTTCCTTACCCGGTTTCGCTGAGCGGCCTCTCCGGCAATATCGCCGTCAGGCCGGCGGTGACTCTGAATTGCCAGGTCACGCTTGCCTTCGCGAAATGGGTCAAGAACGAATTGGCGCCGGCGGCGCGTACGCGCTACTGGTCGGGCATTGGCACGATCGTTCCCCTGGGGGGCTATTCCTGCCGGCGCATGAACAATAGCCGGCAACGCTACAATCCGATGTCAGAGCATGCCCATGGCAACGCCATCGATGTCGGCACCTTCGTCCTGAAGAACGGCCATGTGATCGATGTGCGCAAGAAGGGGCTGTTCTCTTTCCGCGAGGGACGGCTGCTGAAGGCGGTGCGAAGCGACAGCTGCCGCTATTTCGACACCGTGCTCGGCCCCGGCAGCAATCCTGAACACTGGAACCATTTCCACTTCGATCTCAGGGATCGCAAGGGTGGGCGGCGTTATTGCAGTATGTAGAGCCGGTTTGCTTGGGAGAACGCGGTTTACCCATGAAGGGAATCGCAGTTAACTGCGACCCGCCAAGGTAGGAGAGTCATTCGATGGAAGACGTTCCGAGACGGAAGGGAACTTTGGGGAGGGCACTGGTTGCCGCTCTCGTTGCGATTGTTCTTGTGATCGGCGGCCGCTGGTATGCCTATGTCGCCTATGCAGACGATCCCTTTGATGAAGTCGGCATCGGTCTCAACACGATGATGCCAGGCCCGATCCGCGAGAAGGGCTGTTCGATGCTGAAGGCGCGCTTCGAGAACAAGACGTTGCCACCGGCTGGTTGTGGCGTGAACGGCAGCTGGTGATCCGCAGCCCTTTCGGTGCTTGATCGGTATTTAGCCGGCAAAAAGAAAAAAGCCGGCACGAGGGCCGGCTGTAGTGGTGCTCAGCAACGACAGGGGATCTTTGCTGGCTCCGGAAAAAAACTATATCGCGCAATGACGCATGAAATATGGATACGAGGGCAATCAGTCTTCAAGTATCATCGGCGCTGACGCTGTCACCAAGAGGCGTTGGGCGGGGTTGCGACAACCGTTGCTCACCTAAGGAAACATATGCCCGACGAAAGTCACGATTTGATGACAACTTATTCGTTTAAGCGAACGCACTGTTCCGTCATGCGGGATGGTAAAAGCCTGTTCCCGGCTATATAGCGGGCAAACGCCGCGAAAATAATCACAAAGCCGGACTTCGCCTGCATCATGGCCCCGATCATTTCCATCCGTAACCTCACCAAGACCTATTCCAACGGGTTTCAGGCGCTGAAAGGTATCGACCTCGATATCGAACGGGGTGAAATCCTAGCGCTGCTCGGGCCGAACGGCGCCGGTAAGACGACGATGATCTCCATCGTCTGCGGTATCGCCAATCCAAGCGGCGGCTCGGTGATCGTTGGCGGTCATGACGTGGTAACGGAGTTTCGCGCCACGCGCGCAATGATCGGGCTGGTGCCGCAGGAGCTGACCACAGACCTGTTCGAAACGGTGTGGAACACGGTGAGCTTTTCACGCGGTCTGCACGGCAAGAAGCCGAATCCGGCTCATATCGAGCGGGTTCTGCGCGACCTGTCGCTATGGGACAAGAAGGACAACATGCTGCGCCAGCTCTCCGGCGGCATGAAACGGCGAGTGCTGATCGCCAAGGCGCTGTCGCACGAACCAGAAATCCTCTTCCTCGACGAGCCGACGGCGGGCGTCGATGTGACGCTGCGCAAGGATATGTGGCACGTCGTCGAGCGACTGCGCGCCAACGGTGTCACCATCATCCTGACGACGCATTATATCGAGGAAGCCGAGGAGATCGCCGACCGCGTCGGCGTCATCAATGGCGGCAGGCTGCTGCTGGTGGAGGAGAAGAAGGCGCTGATGGCCAAGCTCGGCCGCAAGCAGCTTATCCTCGATCTGGCAGAGCCGCTGGAGGCCGTTCCGCCCTGTCTCGATGGCAACGGTCTGTCGCTGGGGCCGAACGGCACGACGCTGATCTATGATTTCGATGCCGAACATGAGCAATCCAGCATCGCGGTGCTGCTGTCGCGCCTGTCGGCCGAGGGCATTCATTTCAAGGACCTGTCGACGCGCCAGAGCTCGCTCGAGGACATCTTCGTATCGCTGGTGGGAGAGAGCAAATGAACTTCGAGGCGGTCAAAGCTATCTATGGTTTCGAGATGGCGCGCACGCGCCGCACGCTGTTGCAGAGCGTCGTCTCTCCGGTCATTTCGACGTCGCTCTATTTCATCGTTTTCGGCGCCGCCATCGGCTCGCGCATCCAGCAGGTTGAGGGCGTCTCCTACGGCGCTTTCATCACGCCCGGGCTCATCATGCTGACGCTGCTCGGCCAGTGCATCAGCAACGGTTCATTCGGCATCTACTTCCCGAAATTTTCAGGCACGATCTACGAGATTCTGTCCGCGCCCGTCGCCATGACGGAGATCGTGCTCGGTTATGTCGGTGCGGCCGCGACCAAGGGCATGCTGATCGGGCTGATAATCCTGCTCACAGCGAACTTCTTCGTGCATATCACCATCGAGCATCCGTTTATGATGATCCTGTTCTTCGTGCTGACGGCGGTGACCTTCAGCCTGTTCGGTTTCATGATCGGCATCTGGGCCGGGAATTTCGAGCAGCTCAACCTCATTCCCATGCTGGTCGTGCCGCCTCTGACCTTCCTCGGCGGCAGCTTCTATTCGATCAACATGCTGCCGCCCTTCTGGCAGGCGGTCAGCCACCTCAATCCTGTACTCTATCTCGTCAGCGGCTTTCGCTGGAGCTTCTATGGTATTGCCGACGTCAATCCGGTGCTGAGCCTTGCGATGATCACGCTTTTCCTCTTCATCTGCCTGGCGACGCTCTGGTGGATTTTCAAGACGGGATATCGGTTGCGCAACTGATTGGCGGAGCATTCTTCCCGCAAAGATGACGGTTGCAATCGCGGTTCCCGCGGCTCATAAACTCCGCGCCCATGTAGCAGGCGGAGCAGGGTGGTAGGTCATCGGGAGGCGGGGCGAGATGACGGCCATGCAGCACGCCTGGGCATCCAAGTCGATCCTTTTTGCAGGTGTTCCATGCCAACAATCCCCCCGCAGCATTCACTGCCCGACGTTCTCTCACGCCTCGACCGGTTGACCAATTGGGAGCGTAAGCCGCGCGGGGAGATGCGTGTCGGGCTCGAACCCATGTTCGATCTCATGCAGCGGTTGGGCAATCCTCACCAGAGTTTCCGCGCCATCCATGTTGCCGGCACCAAGGGCAAGGGGTCCGTCTGCGCGCTTGCCGCCGCCGCCTTGTTGCAGGCGGGATGGCGGGTCGGCCGTTATGCCTCACCGCATGTCGACCGCGTCAATGAGCGTATCAGCGTCTTGGGTCGGGAGGTCGAGGACGGCCGGTTGGCGGAAGCGCTTGAGAAGGTGCTGGACAGCTACGAGCTTGCCAAGCGAGAGGCGACGCCGGGCGAGGACGCTACCTGGTTCGATGTGATAACGGCCGCCGCTTTTGTCGTCTTCAGGGATGCGGGTCTGGATTGGGCCGTCGTCGAGGTCGGGCTCGGAGGGCGGCTGGACTCCAGCAATGTGGTCTTCGGCGAAGTTGCCGTCGTCACCAATATCGAGCTTGAGCATACGGAAATTCTCGGGAACACGCGCGAGGCGATCGCGGCTGAGAAGGTCGGCATATTAAAGCCCGGTGCGACGCTTGCCACTACGCTTGCCGCCACCGACGCCGCCGGTCGTGTCTTGCAGCAGCGTGCCGATGAACTCGGTTGCCGCGTACTGCGCACGGACGTTGCCGAGGATGCGACGATCGCGGACAGGAATGCTGCGCTGGTCGGCGTGGTTCTCGATCATTTGGGACAACAGGGCGAACGCGCGCGCGTGGGCGCCGAAACGGGAGCGCCCATCGGCGCCTGGTTGCTCGATCAGGCGGTGAGGGACAATGCGCGTTTGCCGGGGCGCATGGAGCGATTTGCCTTCACTCTTCCGGCCACGTCGAACACCGTGCAGCGCGTGGTGCCGATGGTGATGGACGGCGCGCATGTTCCGTTCAATATCGAGGCTGTCCTGCGCGATATTACCCGCTCTCCCGATTTCAGCGGCAAGTGCGTCGCCATCGTCGCGCTGGCGTCCGACAAGGATGCAGAGGGCTTCCTGACGGTCCTGTCACGATCCGTCACCTATGTCGTCTTTACGGAAGCGTCCGGGTCCGGTCGCTCTCATCCGGCCGATGAATTGGCAACGCTGGCAACATCCATGGGGGTAGCCTGCGAAGCCGAGCCAGATCCGCGCAAGGCGCTGGACCGGGCTGCGATGAAGATCTCCGAAGATGGTGGCTGGATCCTCGTGACCGGGTCGCTCTATCTGGTGGGCGCGCTACGAGGTACCGTGCTGGAAGGTGCCGCTTGACGATGGAAATCACTATTCGGCCGGCCACTCCGGAGGATGCCGCGGCCATAGCCCGCCTGCACCTTGCGGTCTGGCGAGACACCTATCGGGAGCTGGCCACGCCCGATGCCATTCGCATCATGGATGAGGCTTTCCGGCGCGCGAGATGGACGGCCACTTTGTCCGAGCCGAGCCGGGATCAACTGGTGCTTCTCGCTGAGCAGAACGGGCGTTTGGTTGGCATTGGCGCGGCCGGCGCGCCATCATTGGCTCTCTTCGAGGGGCGGGGCGAGATACGATCGCTCTACGTCGAGCCCGCCATCAAGCGTCAAGGCGTCGGTCGCCGCCTCATGCGGGAGTTGGCGCTGCATCTGGCCGCCTTGAATTATCCCGGCGCGGCACTCGGCGTCGTGGTTGGCAACGACCCTGCGATTGCATTCTATCAGTTGCTGGGTGGGCAAATGGCCGGGCGCTACATTGATCCCGGCCCGGTCTGGCGATCCGAAAATATCATCTTCGCATGGGATGATCTGTCGTTGCTGATGTAGCATCGTGCCGGTTTTCATCCACTGACGGCCTTTCTCCGTGGCGCCATCGTCATGACCATTACGCCGATGATGACGCAGACCAGACCGATGCCAGCCGTCTGGGTCAGGGGCTCTCCAAGGAAGACGACGCCGATGGCGACACCGATCGGGACGCGCAAATAGGCCTGCGCGGTGGTGCCGATCGAGCCGAGGGTTTGGATCAGCCGGAAATAGATCGAAAAGGCAAGCGCGGTCGACAGGATGGCGAGCGCCAGGAGAGCCAGGATCGATGCCGTGGACGGCGTGAGCATCCATGGCCGATCAACCACGAGACTGACCGGGATGAGAATGACGGCGCCGCAGAGCAGGGAGCCGACGGCGGGCATCATCGGATCGAGGCCCTTGAAATTGCGGCCGAACAGGGCGGCACCGGCATAGCAGACCGACGCCGCGACGACGGCGAGCTGCGCGGATAATTGCCGACCGACGCCGTTCAAAGCGTCGAAGCCGATGATGAAGCAGATGCCCGCCAGTCCCACGGCGATGCCGAACAGCTTGTATGCGGTGACGCGCTCATTGCGTAAGAGTATAGCCGCGAGCAAAAAGGTGAAGATGGGTGTGGTGGAATTCAGGATGGTCGCCAGGCCGGCGTCAACGGTGCGTTCGGCCCAGGCGATCAGCGTGAAGGGAATAACGCTGTTGAGGCAAGCCTGAACGAGGAAGCGACGCCATATCGCCGGCTCTCTCGGCAGAGTCAGTCCACGCCAGCGGATAATTGCAAACAGTACGCCGCCGGCAATAAGCGTGCGCGCGGCAATGAGTGTGATCGGTGGGATGGTTGCCACGCCGATCCGGATGAAGGTGTAGGAGGCGCCCCAGAGGGTCGCAAGCATCAAAAGGAGCAGAAGCTCCATCGTGGCGTTGGCTTTGGTCTGTGGCATGACGGCTGAACTTTCGGGATCGATATTGGGATATATGCCGTCATCCCTAGCGTGCATGCGGCCCGCAATGCTTCGGGCCTCATCGAACTATTGCACTCAATCCCGCAGCCGCAGTTCGTCGGTCTGCATCTGCATCGATCCGAGCGTTTCGAGGAAGCTCATGCCGAGCAGGCTCTGATCGAGCTTGCCTTCCTCGGCGACGGTCGCCTTGACATCGCGGCGCACGATCGGGCCGATGGCGACGGAGCCGAGCTCGACGGGGGCGGCTCTTGCCCGGCCGTTCGCGGTGATCATGGTCATGGAATAGGTGAGGTTTTCCGGGATGATGCCGACACGTTCGGCGTCATCTCGCGATAATGCGATTGAGCTGGCGCCGGTGTCGACGAGCATGTCGATCGGCTGGCCGTTGACCATCACTTGGGCCTGGAAATGGCCATTCGAGAGCTTGTGGAGAATAACCTCCTGGCCGCCTTCGCTGGTCGTAACAACGACGGCATGTCCGGGCACCAGGCCGGCAAACAGCCGGCTGCCGACTTCCTGGGCGTCGCGCCGGTAAACATAGGCGGTCGCCAGCGCCATGATGATCACCAGCCAGACCAGCAGATTGCGCGCCGACTGGCTGACGGTTCGGCGGCTTGCCCAGATGCCCGCGGCCATCGTCAGCGAAAGGGGCAGCAGATAGACAATGCGGGCAAAATCGTCATTGGGCATGCCGAAGGTCATGCCGCTATTGTTGTTGAAGAGCAGAAGCGCGAGACCGATGCCGATAATGGCGAGGGCGATGTTCAGTCGGTTCATACGGCGCTGCGCTCCCGCGCCAGCCGCTGGCGCCGGGTTTCCCGACGTGGCTTACGCTCGACGGTCGCGAGACGCTCCGGCAGGACCTGCATGATGTCAAAGCGTTCGGCGTCGCTATAGGTCATCCATCCGCCGATTTCCTCGCGCGTGCGCCCGCAGCCGAAGCAATAGCCGGTGTTCAAATCGATGGAACAGACAAGAATGCAAGGTGTTAGCATGAGATCATATATCGATGCTTCAGACGCACATGGCAAGGGTGCAGAAAGCGGCGATCTCGCAAATCTGCTGCGCGGCGCCGATGGTGTCTCCGGTATGGCCGGAAAGCCGGTGACGCACGCGCCGGGTGAAGAGAAATGCCGCCGCTGCGGTGACAAGAAGGCAGAAGACAAAGGCCGGAAGCCTGAGGCTCGGCCAGAGCAAAAACGCCGAAAGCACCAGCGCGGTGATCAGCGCGATCTGCATGGGGCCATAGTCCGGTTTTCCCGCCGAGGCGGCGACCCCGTCCGGCTTGGCCGCCGGCAGAACATACCAGTGCCAGACCATGGCGCCGCGGCTCAAGACGGCGGCGGCCGGGATGGTCAGCGCCGCGTCGAAGGGAGCGAGGCCGCGACCTATGGTGGCAAGGGCGGCAGCGCGGAGCCCGAAGGAAAGGATCAGCGCCACCGCGCCATAGGTACCGATGCGGCTGTCCTTCATGATGGCAAGCGCCCGGTCGCGATCCTTGCCTCCGCCCAGGCCATCGGCGGTATCGCTGAGGCCATCTTCATGCAGCGCGCCGGTCGCTACTGTCTGGACGGCGAGCGCCAGGAGTGCCGCCACCAGCGGATCGGCGTCGAAGGCCAACAGCATGCCGAAGACGATTGCGGCGGGCAGGGTGATCAGCAGGCCGGCGAAGGGAAAGGCGCGCGAGACGCGGTCAAGCTTGCCGTCATCGCCCTCGAAGAAGGACGCGGGCACGGGAATGCGGCTCAAGAAAGCTACGGCGCGGGCGATATCGCCTGTATATTCCCGAATATTCATTCTCGTCCCGTTATTCCCGCGACAGCATCGGGCGTTTTTTGCAGTTGTTCGCGCCCGTGCCGAAGACTAATAGAGTCGCACGCAAAAAACCTGATTTGAGACCAAAAGACAAGGAACGGCATTCATGAGCGTTACCGGCCTGCCATTCGATGATTTCCGCACGCTGCTGCGCGACCTTCCAGGCCCGGATCCCCGAGCGCTGGTGGCGGCGCGCGAGCGCGACGCACAGCTCACCAAGCCGCCGGGCGCGCTCGGCCGCCTCGAGGAGATTGCCTTCTGGCTTGCGGCCTGGACCGGCCGCGCGCCCGCTGTCACCCGCCCGCTCGTCGCGATCTTTGCCGGCAATCACGGCGTCACCAAGCAGGGCATCACGCCGTTTCCGCCTTCGGTGACGCAGCAGATGGTGGAGAATTTTGCCGCGGGCGGCGCGGCGATCAACCAGATCTGTGTCACCTATGATCTCGGCCTGAAGGTGTTCGATCTGGCGCTCGATTACCCGACCGGCGACATTACCGAAGAGCCGGCGCTTTCCGAGCGCGATTGCGCCGCGACCATGGCCTTCGGCATGGAAGCGATTGCGGGCGGTACCGACCTGCTCTGTATCGGTGAAATGGGCATCGGCAACACCACGATCGCCGCTGCGATTCACTACGCGCTCTATGGCGGCACGGCGGCGGAATGGGTCGGCCCTGGAACCGGTTCGGAAGGCGAGATGCTGAAGCGCAAGATTGCCGCTGTCGAGAAGGCCGTGGCGCTGCATCGCGAGCATCTCTCCGACCCGCTGGAAGTGCTGCGCCGCCTCGGCGGCCGCGAGATCGCCGCCATGGCCGGCGCCATTCTCGCCGCCCGCATGGAGCGCATCCCTGTTATCATCGACGGCTATGTGGCAACCGCCGCCGCATCGATCCTCAAGGCCGCCAATCCGTCTGCTCTTGATCACTGCCTGATCGGCCACGTCTCAGCCGAGCCGGGACATCTGAAAGCGATCGACAAGCTCGGCAAGACGCCGCTTTTGGCGCTCGGCATGCGGCTCGGCGAGGGCACGGGTGCGGCGCTTGCCGCTGGGATAGTCAAGGCCGCCGCCGCTTGCCATTCCGGCATGGCGACTTTTGAGAGCGCTGGCGTCAGCAACAAGCACTGACGGATGAAATTGCGAGGTGCGACGATTGCGCGCCTCGCCTCCAAAATTCCGACCGACTTTCGATTTATGTCATAAAGCCGTAACAAATTCTGGGGCCGACTCAGTCGCCGGCTTGCCTTGGGCAAGGCGAGACTGTATTCGCAAGGCAGCTAAATTGCAGCCAGGACAGTGCAAGCGGGGCAGGAATGGCCGAGTTTTCGAAATCAGCGGTAACCAAGGAAACGGGTATCCGGCACTTTTTTGCCGCTGCCAGCTATTCCTGGGGCGGTTTTCAGCGCCTGCTGCAGGAATCCGCGTTCCGGCAGGAACTCCTGTTTGCGGCGGTCGCGTTGATCCTGTTGATCGTGGTCGGTGCAACGCTTGGCGAAATCATGATTGCCGTCGTGCTGTTTCTCGGCGTTTTCGCGGTCGAAGCGATGAACACCGCGGTTGAAGAAGTGATCGACCGGATTTCGCCCGAGATTTCCAATGTCGGCAAGCACGCGAAGGATCTGGGATCCTTTGCCGTTCTCTGCATGCTCGTCGCGTCCGGCCTCTATGTGCTGTACATCATCGGTTACCACCTGTTTTTCCGGTAGCCGTTACCGCTTGAGCCTTAGGCAAAGCTTTTCTTGCGGCGTTCGACCGATGGCGCGTCCTCAACGGCCGGCAGGCTTTGCAGCACGCGCTTGGCTGGCAGGATGGCTATGACCTCGGTGCCTTCACGCAGCTTGGATTTCAGCATGAACTGACCGTCATGCTTGGCAAGGATCGCCTGCACGATCGGCAGACCGAGGCCCGTTCCCTGTTCCGCGCTCTTGATGGCGATCGAACCCTGACCAAAGGCGGACAGAACAACCGGTATCTCCTCTTCGGGAATGCCGGGTCCATTATCCCTGATCGCAACATACTGCCCGCCGCCGGAGGTCCAGCCGACCTTGACGGTGATCTCGCCGCCCTGGGGCGTGAATTTCACGGCATTGGACAGGAGATTGAGGATGACCTGGCGGATGGATTTCTCGTCGGCCCAGACGGAAGGCAATTGCGGCTCGAACTGCGGCGAGATGGAGATGTTCTTGCCGCGCGCGCGCAACTGCACCATGCCGATGCAATCCTCCGCGACATCCAGTAGCGAGATCGCTTCTTCGTTCAGCTCGTATTTGCCGGCTTCGATGCGTGAGAGATCGAGGATCTCGTTGATCAGATTGAGTAGGTGCTGCCCGGAGCGATGGATATCCGTCGTGTATTCGCGATAGGTGGCATTGTTGAGCGGTCCCATGACCTCCGCGGACATGACCTCGGAGAAGCCGAGGATGGCGTTCAACGGCGTCCTGAGTTCATGCGACATCGAGGCCAGGAAGCGCGATTTGGCGAGGTTGGCTTCTTCGGCACGCCGGCGGGCTTCATCCGACATGGATTTGGCGACCTCGAGTTCCGCGATCAGGTCGTCCTTCTCCGATTGGAAGGAGAGGATTTTCAGGTTGGACTGAAACATCCGGTTGGTGATGAAAGTGAAGAAGGCCACGGCAACCGTGACAGCTGCGGCAACCGTGATATCGAGTGGGTCGTGGGTCAACGCCGCCTTGACGGCAAGCGCGACGATTGCCGGGGCGAAGGCGAAGGGCACGGCGCGCGGCAACATGAAATTCGCCATGGTGGTAATACAGATCGCCACCAGCAGCGTTGCGCCCTTATAGAGCAGGAAGCTGTCGCCACCGCAGGCAGAGCAGCTGTGCATCGCGAAGAAAGCCCAGCAGAAGCCGATAAGCAACTGGCCGAGCAACAGGATCTGGCGCCATTTCTTGGCGCGTCCGGCGGTCATCTCATACTTTCTCGCGCGACGGCCGAGCAGCATGTTGGCGGCATGCATCGTCAGGGTCGGAATGGCCCAGATGAAGATCTGGGCGTCGCGGGTAAGATAAGCGCCGAGGGCTGCAACGATGATCACGAAGATCGGCATGATCGAGGCGCCCTGCAATAGGGTGTCGACATGCGTCATCATCAATTCGCGGTCGAAACTCCGGCTATGGCCGGATTGCAGGCGCTCGCGCGTCTGCCGCACGGCCTTCGACACAGCCCGGTTACGGTGACTGCGTGATCGGTCGACGATGATTTTATCTGTCGATGTGCTGACGCCGGTACTCATGGTTGCGTTGAAACTTGGCTTGCGGAAGGCTACAGACTAGCGGTCAAATCTTAAGAAGATGCTGCCTGAAATGTTTTGTTTGCCATCTTTGCCAAGGGTTTGTTCGTGAAGGAGGCAAAAGCGTGACGCGATCTAGGCGCCTGTTTCGTGACGGCGTAACGACGTTCGCCCTGTTGACGCTACTCGCCTTGCTGGCATTCAAGTTGAACAATCGCCCGGAACTGGTTCAAACTGGACGATTTTATGTTGTCGATGGGGACACGCTTGCTCAAGGCGCCGAGCGTTTTCGGCTGCGCGGCATCGATGCGCCGGAATATCGGCAGCAGTGTCAGCGCAATAATGTGAGTTGGGCTTGCGGCGATGAGGCGCGCAGAGCCCTTGATCGGCTTATAAAGACAGGTTCGCCCGAGTGCAGGGGTAGCGAAAAGGATCGTTACGGCCGGCTGCTGGTCACCTGTAGGGCAGGTGATGTCGACATCAACGCCGCGATGGTCCGCAGCGGCATGGCCGTGTCCTACGGGGGCTATTCGGCTGAGGAAGCTCAGGCACGGCAGGCGAAGGCGGGGCTTTGGGCCGGCGAGTTCGAGCGGCCACGCGACTATCGGCGCGAGGAACAGATGGAACATGCTTCCGGTGGCGACCCGTTTGGCGGGCTGGCCGATTATCTGCGAAAGTTGGTGGGATCGGAGCAATGACGATGCCGGGCGATGAGTTGCAGGCACTCCGCGAGGCGATCGCCGTCTGTCGTATCTGTCGCGACGCACCAATGCGCGGCGAGGCGGATCGGTTGCCGCATGAGCCGAGGCCGGTTGCCGTATTGTCGTCCACGGCGCGTATCCTGATCGCCGGGCAGGCGCCGGGGCTGCGCGTTCACGAAAGCGGCCTACCATTCAACGACGCGTCCGGCGACCGGTTGCGGCAATGGCTGGGCGTCGACCGCGACAGTTTCTACAATCCCGATCACTTCGCCATCGTGCCGATGGGCTTCTGTTTTCCCGGCTATGACGCTGCCGGCAGCGACTTGCCGCCGCGCAGAGAATGCGCGCCGCTGTGGCGGCAGAAGGCCCTCGATGCCATGCCGCAGGTCGAACTCGTCCTGGCCATCGGGCAATATGCTCAGGTCTGGCACCTTGGCGCGGCACGAATGGCGTCGATGACCGAAACTGTTTCGGAATGGCGGCGCTATCTTCTGACCAATCGGTCGCCGGCCGTTCTGCCGCTACCGCATCCAAGCTGGCGCAATAGCGGCTGGCTGAAGCGCAATCCCTGGTTCGAGGCGGAGTTGCTGCCGGTGTTGCAAGAACGTGTGAAAATCCTCGTTTCTTGAAACAAATTTCTTTTCTTTCGATAAAAACGCGCTATAGAGGGAATATAATTCGAAAGGGTAGTCGAAATGGATCGTCTTGACCGCAAAATCCTGCGCCTGTTGCAGGAGGATTCCACTCTGGCCGTGGCAGATCTTGCCAAAAAGGTCGGACTGTCGACGACACCATGCTGGCGCCGCATTCAGAAGATGGAAGAGGATGGCGTCATTCGCCGCCGCGTAGCGCTGCTTGATCCGGAAAAGGTCAACACCAAGGTCACGGTTTTTGTCTCAATCCGCACCAATAGCCACTCGATCGAATGGTTGAAGCGCTTTTCCGAAGTGATCGCCGATTTCCCGGAAGTGGTCGAATTTTACCGCATGAGCGGTGATGTCGACTATCTGTTGCGCGTCGTCGTTCCCGATATCGCCGCCTATGATGCTTTCTACAAGCGCATGATCGCCAAGATCGAAATCCGCGACGTTTCCTCGGCTTTCGCCATGGAGCGGATCAAGTATTCGACGGAATTGCCGTTGGATTATATGCTGCTGGATACCGCGAAGTCGCAGGAGGACTAAGCGCCACATTTGCAATGGCGCTTAGTAAAGAACGGCGGGCTAAATTACTTTCTGTCGAGCCGCGCCAGCAGCGACGAGGTATCCCAGCGATTGCCGCCCATGGCCTGGACGTCGCCGTAGAACTGGTCGACGAGGGCCGTCAGCGGCAGCTTGGCCTCGTTGCGGCGGGCTTCCGCCAATACAATACCGAGATCTTTGCGCATCCAGTCGACGGCGAAGCCGAAGTCGTATTTGCCGGCGTTCATGGTCTTGTGGCGGTTTTCCATCTGCCAGGAGCCGGCCGCGCCCTTGGAAATGACATCCACGACCTTTTCAATGTCGAGACCGGCCTGCTTGCCAAAATGGATGCCTTCCGCGAGGCCTTGAACAATGCCGGCGATGCAGATCTGGTTGATCATCTTGGTGAGCTGGCCTGCGCCGACCGTGCCCATCAGGCCGACCATGCGGGCATAGGCGTCGATGACAGGCTTAGCCTTCTCGAATACGGCCTCGTCGCCACCGCACATGACGGTCAGCACGCCATTCTCCGCGCCGGCCTGGCCACCGGAGACGGGGGCATCAATGAAGTCTACGCCTTTTTCCTTGGCCGCCGCATGGAGTTCGCGAGCAACTTCCGCGCTCGCTGTCGTGTTGTCGATCAGGATCGCACCCGCCTTCATGCCTGAGAGCACGCCGTCCGTGCCGATCGTTACCGAGCGCAGGTCGTCGTCATTGCCGACGCACGTAAAGACGAAATCGGCGCCTTCGGCCGCAGCGGCGGGGGTGGAGGCAAACTTGCCATCAAATTGCTTGGCCCAGGCTTCCGCCTTGGCGATGGTGCGGTTGTAGACGGTAACGTCGTGGCCACCCTTGACCTTTAGATGCCCTGCCATGGGATAGCCCATGACGCCCATGCCGATGAAAGCGACCTTTGCCATTCGCGAAACTCCCTTACGAATTTTGACTGAAGGCTTAGCGGAAAGGCGAGGGGGACGGAAGACCGATTTGTCGGCGAACTTGTCTCGGTTTCATTCCGTTTAGAAGATAATTCCGCGTATTCCTTGTTTGTCGAAATCGAATTTCGACGCAAGCGCGGAAATTCACAATATCAGATGTCGATATAATCCATGGATTTGCAATTCTTAGAACATCAATAGCAATGCCGGTGGCAACGGGACCAGTCTCGATCCGGTGGGGAAAGGACTTTTCATGATCTCGCGTAGACAGACACTCAGCCTTCTCGGCGCCACGGCTGCAGCGCTTGCGCTGCCTTCGATACGGCCGGCGCGCGCTGCCGCCGCAACCACCTTTCGCATAGGCTGGCAGAAGAACGGTGTGCTGGCGCTCGCCAAGCGCAAGGGCTCGCTGGAAAAGCGGCTTGCCGATCGCGGCATCTCGGTCGAATGGTCCGAATTCACCTCCGGCCCGCCACTTCTGGAGGCACTGGGCGCCGGTGCGCTCGATTTCGGCGGGACAGGGGACGTGCCGCCGCTCTTCGCGCAGGCCGCCAACGGCAATCTGCTCTATGTGGGCCAGTATTCGGGAAGCCCCGAGGGCTCGGCCATTCTGGTACGCAAGGATTCGCCGATCCAGACGCTTGCCGACCTCAAGGGCAAGAAATTGGCCTTCAAGCGCGGCTCGAGCGCCCACAATGTCGCTGTCAAAGCGCTGCGCAAGGGTGGCTTGACCGTGGACGACGTACAGGCGCTCGATCTCGCGCCGCCGGATGCCTCCGCGGCATTCAAGACCGGCGCGATCGATGCCTGGTCGATTTGGGATCCCTATCTCGCCATCGCTGAAGCCGACCCGGATACTCGTATCCTGACGACGGCGCGGGGCCTGCTCGATTCCTACAGCTATTTTCTGGGAAATGCCGATTTCACCAAGGACAATGCGCAGGTCATCGTGGATGTGCTCGATGAGCTCGCCAAGGTCGGGACCGCGGCGCAGACCAATCTCGACGATACAGTCGCCGCACTTTCGGAGATTACCGGCGTGCCGGCCGACATTACGCGGGTGACGCTGACGCGCCCGGATTTCAATCTTGGCGCCGTCTCGACCATCACCGACGCAGCCATCGCCTATCAGCAGGGGCTGGCGGACGAATTTTATGGCCTCGGGATTGTTCCGAAGAAGCTTGCCATTACCGATATCGTCTGGCGGCCGAAAGCAAGCTGAGCGACGACGACTTATTCGCTATCACCGAGATGGCCCCCGCTCGCAACATGGCGGGTGCGGGCCATCTCGCGGAAAAATATTCCGCGAGATGGCCAACAATAGAAAATCTGCATTGTCGATATAATCGGTAGTCTATGCCACTATCCCTTGGAAGCCCCAAGGGACATGCTCCCGATGACACGCGCCTAGAAGACAGGAAAACACCATGACCGCGACTGTTAAACCCATCGACTTCCTGTGGTTCATTCCGACCTCCGGCGACGGCACCTATCTGGGCTCGACCGATCTTAATCGCGGGCCGGAAATTGGCTATCTCACGCAGATCGCCCAGGCGGTCGACCGGCTCGGCTATTCAGGCGTGCTGCTGCCGACCGGTGTCTCCTGCGAGGAGTCATTTATCACCGCCGCCGCTTTGTCGGCGCATACGCAGAAGCTGAAATTCCTGGTGGCTATCCGCCCCGGCACGGCGTCGCCGGCCTACTACGCGCGTCTCGCCTCGACGCTTGATCGTGTTTCGAACGGCCGCGTGCTGCTTAACATCGTTGTTGGCGGCAGCCCGGCCGAGCTGGCGGGCGACGGCATTCATCTCGAACATGACGAGCGCTATGCTCACGCCGATGAGTTCTTCACCGTCTGGGAAGAGCTTATGGAGAAGGGCTCTTCGACATTCGAAGGCAAGTACATCACAGCGACCAACGCAAGGCTTGGTCTGCCTCCGGTGCAGTCACCGCGTCCGCCGCTCTATTTCGGCGGCTCCTCGGATGCCGGTATCGATTTTTCGGTGGGCCGCGTCGACAAGTATCTGACCTGGGGCGAGCCGCCGGCGCAGGTGGCCGAAAAGGTCGAGAAGGTCCGCGCCGCCGCCGCCAAGAAGGGCCGCGAAGTCAGCTTTGGCATCCGTCTGCATTTCATCGTCCGTGAGACGGACGAAGAGGCTTGGGCCGCAGCCGACCGACTGATTTCCAAGCTCGATGACAAGACGATCAGCGAAGCGCAGGAGCAATTCGTCAATCAATCGGATTCCGTCGGCCAGAAGCGCATGGCCGCCCTTCATGGCGGTCGCCGCGACAAGCTCGAAGTTTCGCCGAACCTCTGGGCGGGTGTTGGCCTTGTCCGCGCCGGCGCCGGCACAGCGCTCGTCGGTTCGCCGAAGACGGTCGCGGCACGGCTGCGCGAATACCAGGAGATCGGCATCGAAACGGTGATCGGTTCCGGCTATCCGCATCTGGAAGAGGCCTATCGTGTCTCGGAATTGCTGTTCCCTGAACTTGGGCTGTCCCGCGAGGAACAGCGAGCAGGCTTCCGCAACGAATTTGGCGCCAAGCAGATCTTCGCCGGTGGTAGCCACGGCGGCAATCTGAAAGTCGTTTCCGGCTCGTAACGCGAACAGATCAGGGAGATACTCATGTCGGCATTCGACACGTCCTTCGTCCGCGTTGCCGCGCAAAGCCGGGTGCGCCCGATCAAGCCAGCGCAGCCGGCCATCTCCCTGGAGCGGTTTTTGCCTTTCCTGTTGCCCGTCGTTGTCATAGCGGCCTGGCAGCTTGGCTCATCGGTCGGGTGGATTTCCACGCGCATCATGCCGTCGCCGGCGGCGGTCGTCGTTGCCTTCTGGCAGACGACGATCTCCGGGCAGTTGCCGCATAATATCCTCGTCAGCGCCGGCCGCGCCTTTGCCGGCCTGCTGGTTGGCGGCTCGATCGGTTTCCTGCTCGGCATCGCCAACGGTGTATCTCGGCTGTCGGAGAAGCTGACCGACACGACGCTGCAGATGCTGCGCACCATCCCGCATTTGGCCATGGTGCCACTGGTTATTCTCTGGTTCGGGATCGGCGAGGAATCGAAGCTGTTCTTGACCGCGCTCGGCGTCATGTTCCCGATCTATCTCAATACCTATCACGGCGTTCGCAATGTCGATCGCGGCCTGATCGAGATGGGCCGGGTCTATGGCATGAGCAACTGGACGCTGTTCAAGAAGGTGATTTTTCCCGGCGCCCTGCCGTCGATCCTCGTCGGCCTGCGCTTCGCGCTCGGCATCATGTGGCTGACGCTGATCGTGGCGGAATCGATCGCCGCCTCCTCGGGCATCGGCTACATGGCCAACAACGCGCGTGAATTCGGCATGACCGATGTCGTGGTGCTGACGCTGGTGATCTATGCCGTGCTCGGCAAGCTTGCCGATGTCGTCGCCCGGGCGCTGGAGCGCAGGGCCTTGCGCTGGAACCCGGCCTATCAGAATTGAGGAGATATCCATGACCGCCATCGCATTGGAACGCGATCATCGGGGTTCCTCCGGGAGTGCTCCGTTGCAGACGGGTGCTGCCGCCATCCACATCAAGGGTCTGGAAAAGAGCTTTGACAATAATCGCGTGCTGCGCGGCATCGATCTCGATATTCCCGCCGGCCAGTTCGTTGCCGTCATCGGCAAGAGCGGCTGCGGCAAGAGCACGCTGCTGCGCATTCTGATGGGGCTGGATGAGCCGACGGCAGGCCATCTTCGTTTCGAGACTACGGACGCGAATGATGAAGCGCCAAATGCCCGCATCGTCTTTCAAGAGCCGCGATTGCTGCCCTGGCTTTCCGTTGCCGACAATGTCGCCGTTGGTCTGGGTGAGGGCTTGCCGCAACAGGTGGTGCGGTCTGAAACCGCAGCGGTTCTTTCCGAAGTGCAGCTGGCCGAGAAGGCTGGCGAATGGCCGTCGAGGCTTTCCGGCGGCCAACGGCAGCGTGTGGCGCTTGCCCGCGCGTTGGTGAGCAAGCCCGGCGTCTTGGCGCTGGACGAGCCGCTCGGCGCGCTGGACGCGCTCACCCGCATCAGCATGCAGGAACTGCTGAACCGCGTCTGGCGCGAACTCGGCTTCACGGCCGTTCTTGTGACGCATGATGTCAGCGAGGCCGTGCATCTCGCTGATCGTGTCGTCGTGCTGGACGAGGGACGGATCGTGCTTGATCTCGCCGTTCCCCATCCGCATCCCCGCCGCCACGGAAATCCGGCGCTCGCCGAACTTGAGGGACAGTTGCTGGCTGCTATTCTCGGGGATGCCAAAGTCGGCTAATTCGGCCTGGCCTCATTGCCCTCGACATAGAGCCGCAGATTGTCGAAGCCTATTTCCGTGCCCATCAGCCGCGAACCATTGTCGCCATAACCGTCGAGAAAGACTACCTGTTCGGTGAAGAGCATTCGGGTGCCGGACGGCTCGGGCGCGAAGGCGACGGTGGCGAGCGACACCGAGATCCGCTTGTCGTCGAGCATCATGTCGAAGGCATAGATGATGCGCTCGTTGGGCACGATGTCGATATAGCGGGCCTGATAGGCGTGCACCACGCCGTCCGTCGAGGCGATGCGGTTGCTCTCGCTGCCGCCGGGGCGAAAATCGAGCTGATAGTCCAGCGGCGTCCATTCCCCATGGCAGGAAAACCATTGGCGCTTGTTCTCGGCCACTGCCCAGGCGCCGAAGACGCGCGGCAGGGGCGCCTTGAAATGCCGCTCTATGGTGAGCGTCGTATGTTCTGTCGATCTCCCGGTCATTCCATTATCGTCTCCGTGGAAGTATCGGCCAGAAACTGATCCAGCCGGTCAAAGCTCCTGTTCCATCCCGCCTTGCGCTCGGTGATCCAGCGCTCGACCGATGCCAGCGCCTCCTTGCGCAGATGATAGGTTCGCACGCGGCCAGATTTTTCCGACAGCACCAGACCGCTGCTCTCTAGTACCTGCAGATGCTTCATCACAGTCGGCAGCGCCATGGCAAATGGCTGCGCCAGTTCCGTCACTGAGGCGGGGCCGTTACCAAGACGGTCGATCATGCCGCGCCGGCTCTGGTCCGACAGTGCCTGGAACATGCGGTCGAGGGCTAGGGGTTCTTCAAGCATGCGGGCGTTCCGAGCGGAACTGCGCGGGCAGATTTTCGTGATAGGGATAGAAATGGAAGTAGGGCATCGCCTCCTTCAGCACGCGGGCGAAGGACGGACGTTCGAGCAGGCGCTGGTAATAGTGCGTCAGCCGGACATGTTGTTTGCCGAAGGGCACCAGCGTTTCGGCGTAGAATAGTGCCGGGGCTGCGGCGCAATCTGCCATCGTCAGTGCGTTTCCGGCGATCCAGGTTTTTTCGCCCAGTTGCTGCTCGATCATGCCATAGGCGGTGCGCAACAGTGTTTGCGCCTGCTCGACGCTTGCAGGATCACGCACGCCTTCGGGCCGATTCTTGTCAGCGACGATCGCCTGCATTGGCGCCTGGACATAAAGATCGAAGAAGCGATCCCAGAGGCGGACGCAGAGCGCATCCGTCGGATCGGGCGGCAGCAAGGGCGTTGGGCCGGGATAATGCTGATCGAGATATTCGATGATGATACTGGTTTCCGGAACGGTGCTGTCGAGCGCCTCGTCGCGCAGGACGGGGAATTTCCCGATTGGCCACAGCCGGAGCAGCGAGGCGCGCGATTCCTCGTTGCCGAGATCGATGATACGGCTCTCGAACGGCGTGCCGTTTTCGTAGAGTGCCATCAGGACCTTGTGGCAAAAAGAGGCAAGGGGGTGCTGATAAAGAAAAAGGGACATGCTGAGACCTTCCCGCAGCGAGGCTTCGTTCTGAAACTTAACCGAATGGCTAAGTAACAGAACGGCAACGACCAGGCAAGGAATAGTTATCCAGTTGGGTAACTATTCAGGATGTTCTACGCGAAGCGCCTCATTCCGCGATGAGGCGCGCAATGATCAGATGGCCCGGCGTCGGTTGTCCGTCTTCCATGCGAACATTGATATCGGTGATCTCGACCAGTTCGAAGCCGGTCGCTGTGAGACGTTCGCGCACATAGCTTTCCGCGTGGGCGAAACGCTGATGCGGGCCGACCATGTAGGAGCGACCAGCAAGCGCGGCGTCGGGCAAGGTCTCGGAGGAGAAGATGAAGAGTCCGCCTGGCGTCATGTTTTCAGCGGCGCCGAAGAAGAGCGGCTCCAGCGCACCGAGATAGGGCAGAACGTCGGTGGCGGTGATCAGGTCGAAAGGCTCCTCGTCATTGTCGTCAAGGAAATCCTCGACTTCGGCGACGAACAGCGTCTCGTAGAGGTCCTTCTCGTGTGCGACTTCGACCATGTTCTCGGAAATGTCGATGCCGGTGATGTCCTCGACGATGTCGCGCAGCGTGCCGCCGGTCAGTCCCGTGCCGCAGCCGAGATCGAGCATGCGCTTGAACGGACCGAGACCGAGCGCCTGCAACCGCTGGCGCACAAGAACCGGAACGTGATAGCCAAGCTGCTCGACAAGTACGTCCTCGAAGACTTCGGCATGCTGGTCGAACAGGGTCTCGACATAGGCGTCGGGCGCCTTCACCGGCGTTTCGCCGCGGCCCATCGAGGCGATGCGGACAGCCGCGCCGCCATGGTCGTCGGGATCGATCGCCAGCACTTGCTGATAGGCGTTGACGGCGGCATCGATGTCGCCGGCCTTCTCCAGCGCGAGCGCGCGGTTATAGGCTTCCGCCAGCGCGTCTTCGTCGATCTTCTTCTTAGCCATGGGACACCAGCCTTTCCGTTTGTCAGGCAGGCCTTAAGGCGCTTCCTTAGCTTTTGCAAATAGTTTGGGGCTTTTGCAAATGGTTTGGCAGCCAGCGCTAGTGCAGGATGAACTCTCCCTTCAGCGCGCGCCACTCGGTCGCCGAGATCAGCTTGCGATGGACATAGCGCACCGAATGCAGCGGTCCGTCCAGCTTTTCCTGCCAGAACTTCAGGAAGCCGCGCATCTCGGGAAAGTTGGGGGCGAGGTCATAGTCCTGCCAGATATAGGTCTGTAGAAATTGAGGATGATCGGGCAGGCGATAGAAGATCTGCGCCGTGGTCAACCCGTAGCCTTGCAACTGCTTTTGCATGTCGTCGTGCATGAGGTCTCTCTTTCTGCTTCCACTGCTTTCCATGATAGATGGTCACGGATAAATGGAAGCACTTCAAGGTAAACCTATGCTTTATAAAAGTGTCACGAAAGAAAATTTATTCACAGAAATCAATATGATAGCAGCCTATGAAGGTGAGTGCTGCTAGGCAGCGGGCGGCATTGGCAGATGTCGCCCGAAATCGGATCAACGTTTCAGATGCCGCGTCAGATAGCCTTCCATGCGAGCCCAGCCGTTGCGCATGACTTCGACGATCGAAAGATAGAAAATCGCCGCCCAGAGATAGGCTTGATAGTCGTAGGTCTGCGAGAAGGCGTAGCGCGTCTCTCCCATCAGATCATAGACGGTGATGATGGAGACGGTTGCCGAACTTTTGATCAGCAGAATGATCTCGTTGCCATAGGGACGCAACGCGACGATCAAGGCTTGCGGCATGATGACCTTGTAGAAAGTCACAAGCTTGTGCAGGCCGAGCGACGCAGCGGCCTCGCTCTGGCCGCGATGGACGCTCTGGATGGCGCCACGCACGATTTCCGCCTGATAGGCTGCGGTGTTCAGTGTGATGGCAAACAGACCGCAGTTGAAGGGATCTCGGAAGAACCACCAGAGACCGATATAGTCGAGGAAGCCGCGCGCCTGCGGAAAGCCGTAATAGACGATGAAAATCTGCGCCAGCAGCGGCGTGCCACGGAAGAGATAGACATAGCCATAGGTCAGGCTGCCCAGAATCTTGTTCTTCGACATTCTGGCAAGGGCGAGCGGAATTGAGAGTATCGCGCCGAGAATAAAGGAATATCCCACCAGCGTTACGGTGATCCAGAGACCATGCAGGAAACGCGGGCCGAACTTGAAGAATTTTGCGTTGTCCCAGTTGGTGATCATCATCGTGATCAGTGCGATGCCGAGCAGCGCCCAGATGAGCAGGAAAAAGTAGCCGACAATACGGGATTTGGAGACGCGCTTCATCGTCTCCGGCGGTGCCGGCTGTGCCGGGATCAATGCTTCAGCGTAGCTCATCGGCGAAACTCCGCGCGTTTTGCCCAGCGATCGAGGTAGGACAAACCAGCTGAGGAGATGATGGCAAGTACCAGATAGAGGGAGCAGGCAACGGCGTAGAAGAAGAACGGCTCCTTTGTCGAGCGTACGGCCAAGCCTGTCTGGCGGATGATATCGGCAAGCCCGATGATGGAAACATAGGACGTGTCCTTCAGCAGGTTCATCCAGAGATTCCCGAGATTGGGGAGTGAAATGCGGATCAGCTGCGGCAGGATGATCAGACGCATCGTGCGGACGCGGTGAAAGCCGAGGGCGTCGCCTGCTTCATACTGACCTTTGGGAATAGCCCTGAAGGCTGATAGCAGCACTTCCGAACAATAGGCTGAAAAGACGATCGAAAGGGCGATCATACCGGCAACGAAGGCATTGATCTCGACCGGTCCGTTATAGCCGATATATGCGAGGGCCGTTTGCAGCAGGATCTGCATGCCGTAGTAGATGATGAAGAGGGTCAGAAGCTCCGGCAGGCCGCGGAAGATGGTGGTGAACACGCCGGCGGCTAGCCGTAGCGACCGTTCCTCGGATTGCTGCGCCAGCGCGACCAGGAAGCCGACGATCAGGCCGAGCGGTAATGTCAGGACGGCCACCGTTATCGTGACCCTGAGGCCACCCGCGATCTCGTCGCCCCAACCGGTATCGCCGCAGGCAATCACGGTGTTCTGGCCGAACAAGGTGAAAAGTCCGACCGGGCCGCACAGCGGATCGAAAATATTACTCAGCCAAGCCCATAGAGAGCCGAGCGCGGAAAACAATCCGCCCATACTATATTTCCCCTCACGGCTTGGGCCGTGTTACTCTTCTTTAGCCGTTGTCAAACAAAAACGGCGGAAGGGCAAGCTTCCGCCGTCATCTTTTCCCAAGGAATCGACAGGCGATCAGTTGCCGTAGACGTCGAAGTCGAAATACTTGTCCTGGATCTTTTTGTAGGTGCCGTCAGCGCGGATCGCGGCAATGGCCGCGTTGAACTTGTCCTTGAGCGCGGTATCACCCTTGCGAAGGCCGATACCGGCGCCGATACCGTTGATTTCCGGATCGATCTTCAGCGTGCCGAGGAGCTTGCAGCAGCTGCCGGCGTCGGACTTGACCCATTCCGAGAGGACGACGACATCGTCAATGACGGCATCGATACGGCCGTTCGAGAGGTCGAGCTTGTATTCGTCCGGCGACGGATAGAGCTTGAGTTCAGCGTCCTTCAGGTGCGCCGTGGCGTAGTTGGCGTGCGTGGTCGAGGACTGTGCGCCGATGCTCTTGCCCTTCAGGGCCTCATCGCTCGTGTCGGCAATCTTGGAATCCTTCGGCACGGCGATAGCCGGCGGCGTGTTGTAGTACTTGTTGGTGAAATCAATGGTCTTTTCACGCTCCGGCGTGATCGACATGGATGAAACGATGGCGTCGAACTTCTTGGCCTGGAGGGCCGGGATGATGCCGTCGAAATCCTGATTCACGAAAGTGCACTTGATCTTCATCTGATCGCAAAGCGCATTGGCTATATCGATGTCGAAGCCGACGATCTTGCCCGAGGCATCGAGCGATTCGAACGGCGGGTAGGTGGCGTCCGTGCCGATGACGATCGAATCGCCGTCCGCGAGCGCGGCGCCTGCGAAAAGCGACATCGCTGCAAGCGATGCAGCAGCGAAAAGACGGGTGGAGATGTGCATTTTGATCCTCTCTGTTGGCGACCGGCAGCTCTTTTTCTTCATTGGCGGCCGGCCGGAATGGAGCGGGCCAAGGACCCGCCTTGGTAAGATAATCGTACTTTTTTTCCGCAAATTGCAACTGGAATTACAAAGGGCTTCCGCACTGCACACTGTCTTCCAAGTGCGTTGCATGGCTTCACAAACTGAATGAAAGCCGTCCGACGCATTCAGCTAGGGTTAATTCAGCCCTTCTAATAGTGCCGGAACAATACGCCCCCTGCCGCGATTCAACCTTACGAAGAACGAAAATCGGCCGGGATCATGAGACATCGCCTCTGCGGGCTTGCATCCGCAACCCGGCGGATAATGAAGATAAGATAAGAGGAGACCCCATCTATGGGAAAGCGATCCAGATTATTTGCCAGCGCTGCATTCCCGCTGCTTTCGCTGTCGCTTGCATTTGAGCCGGCAGCCGCCGCTGCGCTGCGAGACCAGGCCATTGCGCCACTGAGCAATGACGCTGGCGGATCGGTTGCCGTCAATGGTGGGGCAAGTTTCGAAGTTGCCCAGGAGCAGCCTCAGGGCGGCCAGTCCGAGGAAGAGCTGCGCAAGCACAAGAAGCCGGGTGAAGCCGAACAGGGCGAGCCGCAGGGCCAGAAGCATGAGGCAGCGCCCGCGCAGCAGGGCGGAGCCGAGCCTCAGCATAAGGCGAAGGAAGCGCAGCCCGAGGCGGCACCGCAACCGCAGAAGCATCAGCAGGAAGCGCCGCAGCCGAAGGCCGCCGAGCCGCAGGCAGCTCCGAAACAGCAGGAGCAGCCCGCAGAGAAGCCGCCTGCGCAGAAGCCGCAGCATCAGCAGAATGCCGAACAGCCTCAGGCGCAGCCTGAAGCCAAGCCACAGCCGAAGGCCGTAGAACCGCAAGCGCAGGAGCCGAGCCAACCGGTGCCGAAGCCGCACAAGCAACCTGCCGAGCAGCAACCCGCGGCAGAGCCGGAAGCAAAGCCGCAGCCGAAGGCCGCACCCGAGACGCAGCAGCAAGGTCAGCCCGAGCAAAAGCAGCACCAGAAGCCGCAAGGCCAGCCAGCCGAGCCGGCACAGCAGCAGACAGCACCCGCCAAGCAGCCGGCAGCGGCCGCGCAACAGCCTCAGGGCCAGCAGGCTCAGCCGGAGACTGAAACTCAGCCCGCGCAGAAACCGCATCAGAAGCCTCAGGCCCAGCCTGCCGAGACAGCGCCACAGCAGAAGGCACCGACGCAGCAGCCGGCCGAACAGCAGACGGCCCCCGCCCAGCAACCGGCACCGGCCGCGCAGCAACCCCAGGGCCATAAGACCCAGCCGGAGACCCAGGCTCAGCCGGCAACGGAGGCAGCTCCCGGCAGCCAGCAGGGACAGAAGCCCGGCGGTGACAAGACGCACGGCAAGCCGCAGCAGGGTGAGCAGCAGCCCGCAGGCAATGCCCAGCAGGCTGCACCGAAGGGTGAGCCGCAAGCTCAGCAGGGCCAACAGCCAAATCAGGCGGCACCGCAAACCGGCAAGCAACCGCAGCCCACCAATGAAACCGGTGCGCCCGCACAGGGCACAGCCACGCAGGCGCCCGCCAACGGTACAGCGCAGCCGAGCGGCACTGCCCAGCCGGGTGTCCAGACGACGGTTCCCGCCAGCGCGCCAGTGTCGCCGCAGGAGCTCGAACGTCGCAAGAAGATCGCGGAAAATCCCGCCGAGAGCAAAGGTCCCGTCATCCTGCCGGTCCAGAATGGCGCTGCCGTGCTGGATAGCGACAAGGATGCCGCCCGTCGCGGACACCGCCAGGGCGGCCAGAACCCCGGCGGTCAGGGTGGTGCTCAAGCAGGGCAGCAGGGCCAGCCAGGCCAGGCTCCTGTAGGCCAGGGTCAAGCCGGTCAGGCCGGGCAGGGCCAAAATGCCCAGACACCGCCGCCAGCGGCCTACACGAAGCCGCCGACTTCGGATGCCGAGGCACAGCGCGCGGCGGGTGGCCAGCAACAGACGCCCGTAAGGATGGAAGCCGTGACCAGCGAGCAGGGTCGTCGGATGGATGGCCGGCCGAATTTTACGGCGCCGGGCGGAACGACGGTCCAGACCATCATCAATCAGGACAACCGTACCATCGTGAATGTCGACAACAATTATGTCGTTCGCCATGACGATAGCGAACGCTTTGTCCGCGGCGGCGAGCGTCCGATCTACGAGCAGCTTCCGCGGGACCGCTATCGCGAGACCATCGATCAGCCGGATGGCGATCGCATCATCACCGTGCGCAACCGCTATGGCGACATCATCCAGCGGTCGCGTGTCGATGCGGACGGCCGCGAATATGTGCTGTTCTACTCGCCGGAGCTCGAACAGCAACCGGATCACGACGACTATTTCCGCGATCCGGGCGACAGCCTGCCACCGATGCGCCTGCTCATCCCGCTGAGCCAGTACATCATCGACACCGGAAGCGAGCGTGACTCGGACTATTACGACTTCCTGCGCGAACCGCCCGTGGAGCCCGTCGAGCGCATCTATTCGGTCAACGAAGTGCGCTATTCCGCCCGTATCCGCGACAAGGTGCGCCGTATCGATCTTGATACGATCACCTTCGCAACAGGAAGCGCGGAAATCCCAATGTCGCAGGCGAGCACGCTGCGCGGCGTCGCCGATGCCATCGGCCAGATCGTCAAGAAGGATCCGACCGAGACCTTCATGATCGAAGGTCATACCGATGCCGTCGGATCTCCGGAAAGCAACCTGATCCTTTCCGACCAGCGGGCGGAATCGGTCGCCAAGGTGCTGAGCGATGTCTATGGCGTTCCACCGGAAAACCTGGTGACCCAGGGCTATGGCGAGCAATATCTGAAGGTGAACACGCAGGGACCCGAACAGGAAAACCGCCGCGTCACCATCCGCCGCATCACGGCGCTGGTGCGTCCGGTCGCTTCCAACCGGTAAAGTCATCCTGTCTTGCGCATGCAAAGGCCGTCGGGAAACCGGCGGCCTTTGTCATTTGGCGGGTACGCCAAGTCCGACCGTTGCGGCGATGAAATCGGCGATGGTCGTGGTGTCGTTCAGATCAAAGACCGTGAGCGCGCCGGCATCCTCCACCGGATGATCGGCGGCGATGGCGACGATATGGGGATCTTGTGGCGCCAGAGGTTCGTTCTTTGCGGCTTCCAGCCGGCGCGCTTCGATTTTCGGGATCGGTTCGCGCTTGTAACCCTCGATCAGTACGAGATCGCAGGGTGCGATCCGGGCGAGGATTTCTTCGAAGCTTGGCTCCGCCTCACCGCGCAGTTCGTGCATGATGGCGTAGCGCGTGCCGGAGACGATGGTGACTTCATGCGCCCCGGCCTGGCGATGGCGAAAACTGTCGGCGCCGACCTTGTCGATATCGAAATCATGATGGGCATGCTTGATGGTCGAAATCTTGTAGCCGCGACGGGTGAATTCAGTGACTAGGCGCACCGCAAGGCCGGTCTTGCCAGAGTTCTTCCAGCCGGCGATGCCGAAAATTTTCGGGCGTGGGATTCTCATGAGGTCTTCTCCAGTGCCGTGAGCCATCTTTGCGCGTCGATCAGGTCGTCCGGCCTATTGATGTTGAAGAAGGGGTCGAGCGCGCCGATCGCCGTTTCGATCATCGGAAAATCCACCGTCCGGACGAGATGACGTGCCAGAAAATCCCGGACGCGCCGTTTCTCATCCACGAGAAGCCAGGCTTCGAGATCGTCTGCGATGGAGACGGGCCAGAGACCGAAGACCGGATGATCGCGTCCGAGCGATGCGGCAATTGCGATGTCATCCCGGCCTTTGATGGGGGCTGCGAGCCGGGCAACCAGATCGATCGGGAAAAACGGACTGTCGATCGGCACGGTGACGAGATGGGAGGTGAGGGGGTGGTGTACAGCCGTATGGCGCATGGCGGTCAGTACGCCGGCGAGGGGGCCGAGCTTGCCCGGAATAGTATCGGGGACCAGCGGTAGTCCCTCCGTATCCGACCAGTCGGCATCGGCGTTGAGCGCGACCGGTATTGTTTGCCGCTGCCCGATCCGTGTCGCGATGAGCGTCAGAAGTTTTTCACCGCCGAGCGAAACGAATGCCTTGTTCACACCCATGCGGCTGGAGCGACCGCCGGCAAGCAGGAAGGGCGGGATTGCGGCGGGATCTGCGATGAAGCCGGGCATGCTGGCGACCTCAGGCGGGCACACGCGGCTCTGATTCCTGGGCGATAGGCTGGGCCGCTTGCCGCTTTCTCTCCCGATAGAATGTATAGATGCCGGAAGCGATGACAATGGCGGCGCCGATGAAGGTCCAGACATCCGGCACCTCGCCGAAGAAGAGCAGGCCAAGCAGCGCGGACCAGATCAGGCTGACATAACGAAACGGCGCGACGAAGGAGATTTCGCCTGTCCGCATCGCCAGGATGGTCGCCTGATAGCCGATCAGCACCAGGACCGATGCCAGCAGGATATGCGAGAACGAGGTGAGGCTGACCGGCTGCCAGCCGCCGAGCGGCTCTGTCAGCAGAGCGCCGAAGATTGAAATCGAAACTGCGGTGCACACCGTCACCATCAGCGACGGTACGTCCTTGCTGATGCAGCGCGTGGCCAGATCGCGTGCGACGGTGACAAACATGCAGGCAATGGAGAGCAGGGCGGCCGTCGTAAAGCCTTGGGGATCGGGGCGGACGATGATCAGTACGCCGATGAAACCGACGATGATCGCAGCGCAGCGCCGCCAGCCGATAGGTTCTTTAAGAAACAGCGCCGCGCCGAGCGTGACGGCGAGTGGCACCGCCTGCTGAATGGCCGAGGCATTGGCGATGGGCATCATTCCAAGCGCGGTGATGTAGGTTCCCGCCGCGATCGCCTCGCAGGCGATACGCAGGGCGATCATCGGCTGCAGAATGACTTTCCAGGAGCGCAAGGCGCCCATGTGCCGCGCGAGCAGGTAGACGATGATGCTGGTGAAGAGCCCGCGGATAAAAATGATCTCGCCGGCATTCATCACCGAGATGACTGATTTGGACAGGGCATCGCTACAGGCGAAACCCGCCATCGATGCGGCCATGTAAAGGGCGCCCTGCGTATTCTTGGTCCGCGGCATGAAACGATTCCCTGGATATATCAGTTTGACCTACTGTGCTTTTCGTCAAATTGGAATCGCTCATAGCCTGCTGGCGGCGGAATTCGATTGTGCGTTGCAACGAAACTTCCGGTTGATCGCATGCTTGGCTCCGATAAAATCGCAAAACGAGACAGAATTTTGGATTTTTCGTAGATTGCACAACCTTTTATGTATGCGCTTAATTCTTATTCAATCTTATTTCCCGAGGCTCCCACTCGGTTCTGCATGACGCAGAAGCATCTACCGCAGCGCAGCAGGAATGATGATCCCGCCTTCGCCGGATACCAACCAATTTGATTGGGGCGTGGCATGTTCTTCATTGATCGTCTTCTGCAAAGTCGCCGTATCGTGACCAAGGTTCTGATTTTCGTCGTGCCGCTGGTGGTGCTGATCGCCGGTGTCGGGATGGTTGGTTATCACACGGCCAATATCCTCAACGGGCATATGACCGTAACGCGGGCGACGATCGAAAACATTAGCGATTTTGAGAATTTGCAGGCGGCGCTACAGGAATTCACCACCTTGCCATCCGATGAGACGCGCCAGGCGCTGGCCGGCAAGATCGACGCGCAGGAGGCCGGTGTTCAGCGCCTGAGTGGTCTGCTCAGCGACGATCAGCGCGCCAAGATTTCCACCGTCGGCGCCTTGGCGGACAAGATGCGCGCCCAGACGGCTGCCCTTTGGACTATCAGGCAGAAGCAGGACAGCGATGTCGATGCGATCCGCAAGGCGGTGCAGGGCATCGAAGCCGGCGGCAAGGCCGCCGCCAAGCAGATCGACATCATCCGCAAGGAATTCAGCGACAAGGAAACCTTCGCCAAGGAACTGCTCTACGATGCGGCTGCCTACAAGGGCCTGTCCGAAAAGATGAGCAACCTGCGCATCCAGGTGCAGATGGCTGCCGACGCCGATGAGGAAATCACCGATGCGCGCACCTATGCCGACGCCATTCTGAAGCAGCTGACCATCTCGCAGGCCCTCGTCTCCAAGCGCGGCGCCGGATTGGTCAATAGTGCCGCGGACGCAGCCAACAAGCTCGATGCCCTGCTGAAGGGGAACGGCACCTCCGATCAGAAGGTCGAGGCCATGGGGCCGATCCTGCAGAGCTTCGTGAAGATCGAGGGCGACATGACCCTGCAATCGGCCAAGAACAGCGATACCGCCGCCGATCGCTTCGTCAGCCTCGACAAGATCATCGACGGACAGAAGGAGCTTCTGGACCGCGTCGACGTGGCGCTCGGTATTGTCGATCGCCTGACATTGCATGCGTCACGCATGGAGAATGTTCGCGACGCAACCTCGCGCGATGCCGTCATTACCGATCTTAAGGATCTGCAGGACGTTGCCGCAAAGATTTCAGTGCTCGGCCCGACGAATGCCACGATGCGTGATTTTGCCTCGCATACTCAGCCGCTGATCGACGGCGTGACCAAGGGATCAGCCGATCTGCTGCAGACCTCGGCGGATTGGAAGACGACGCGCGTCGACTCTAACGGCATATTGGCAGATGCGATGACATCGCTGCGCAGCTTCGTCGCCCAAGCCCAGGAGATCGGCAAGGAAGACAGCGAGCGTTCGGCCAATGTCTCGGTTGTCGCCATGATCCTTGGCACGCTGCTGGCGATCGTCGGCGGGCTGATGCTGGTGGAGACGCTGCGTGGACCGCTGAAGCGGGTGACCGAGATCATGACTCGGCTTGCAAGCGGCGATCTGGAAGTGGCGATCGACGGCCGCAATCGCGGTGACGAGATCGGCGACATGGTGCGCTCCGTCACAGTCTTCCGCGATGCTGCTGTCGAAAACGTTCGGCTGGAGCGGGAAGCAGAGAGTGCCCGCGCTTTGTCGGCGGAAGAGGCCGAACGCCAGGCCGCAGACCGCGCCCGCATTGAATCCGAGCAGAAGCAGGCGCTGAATGCGCTGGCCGACGTTCTCGCCAAGCTTGCCGACGGCAATCTGGAGGAAAGCATGCGGGAAGATCTTTCCGCTGATTTCGTCGAAATGGCCTTCACCTACAATCATGCGATCGAGGCCCTGCGCGAGACGCTGACGGATGTTCGCTACACCGCCGAGGAGATCAAGGGCGGCACCGGCAATCTCGCCATGTCGGCCGACGATCTGGCGCGCCGTACGGAACAGCAGGCGGCAGCGCTTGAGGAAAGTTCGCGGGCGCTGCACCGCCTCAGCAATGTCGTGCGCTCCACCGCCGAGCGTGCCAAGCAAACGGCGGCCTCCGTGAACGAGACCCAAGCCTATGCGAGCCAATCCGGCGAAGTCGTCGCCAAGGCTGTCGGCGCGATGAGCGAGATCAATCGTTCGTCGGAAAAGATCGCCACCATCATCGGCGTCATCGACGAGATCGCCTTCCAGACCAACCTGCTGGCGCTGAACGCCGGCGTCGAGGCTGCTCGGGCCGGTGATGCCGGTCGCGGTTTCGCTGTCGTCGCCCAGGAAGTGCGCGAGTTGGCGCAGCGCTGCGCCAACGCGGCGAAGGAGATCAAAGGGCTGATTTCCGCAAGCTCGGCGCAGGTGCGCAGCGGCGTCCATCTGGTTGAGCAGACCGGCTCGGCGCTGAACGAGATCATCAAGCATGTCACCGGCGTCCAGACGCTCGTGGCCGACATTTCCTCCGCGACAGCCGAACAATCGACAGGCATCGAGGAGGTGACACGGGCGGTCGGCGAAGTCGAGCTGATCACCCAGAGGAATGCGGCGATGGTCGAGGAGAACAATGCGGAGATCCATGGCCTGCGCCAGCGCGTCGACACACTCTCCGAGAAGATCGATCGTTTCCGCACGGGCGAGGGTGATGCGGAATACCAAGGCTATAGCGGCGCTGAAACACGGTATCGCGCTGCTTAAATCTATATATTAGATAATATGTATAATCCATTGAAAATGCCGGCCAATGAGCCGGCATTTTCCATTGATCACGATAAATCTGGAGATAGACGAACCTGTTCTTCGCGCCACCGCTGCCAGCGGCGGCGCAATTCGCCTGACCGCAAGCCGACGGGCTCATCGAGTATCTCTGCCGCGATAATGCGGTCGGTGCGGAAATGGCGGAAGCCCTGTCGTAGCTCACACCAGGCGACCAGCAGGCTGCTCGCCTCGGCATAACCGAGAATCACCGGCCAGACTGTTCGTTCAGTCTCTTCGCTTGCTTCCGAGTTGTAGCGTAGCTGCAGTTTCATGCCGTTGCGGATTGCGGATCTGAGCAGCGATGCATCGACACGTTCTTCAGGCTTGCCGATTGTCGGCTTTGCGCCCACGCTCGGCTCGATGACGAAAAGGCGAAGGCGCTCGGGGACGACGGCGGCGATCTTTGCCACGACATCGCGTGCCGCATTGGCGAGCACCTTGTCCGAATGGGCGGAGACCCATTGCGCGCCTAACACCACCGCCTCCAACTCGTCAGGCGTCAGCATCAGTGGCGGCATGTCGTAACCGGCGGCAAGCAGGTAGCCTAACCCAGCCTCACCCTCGATCGGAACTCGCTGGCCAATCAGGTCCGCCACGTCGCGATAAACGGTGCGCTTCGAGACCTCCAATTCCGCCGCCAGGGCGCTCGCTGTCGCCGGCCGGGTCGATCGGCGGAGAATCTGGATGATCTGAAACAGTCGGTCGGCACGGCGCATCGCATACTTACTCCTGCTGACAGTATGGTGGCAGCAGAGCTATGCGACAAGAGGTTCTGCGGAGTCGCAAGGGCTTTGTCTCCAATCAAAAGGACTAGCTATGAAGTTCGTTTCCACCCGTCTCATCGCGGCCGACATCAAAGCCATGGTTGACTTCTATGAAATGGTAACCGGGCTACAGGCCGAATGGCTCGCCCCGGTCTTTGCCGAGATCCAGACGTCGGCGGCCACGTTGGCCATCGGCGCTGTCGAAACCGTTACGCTTTGGAAAGAGGGCAGCGCCAAGCCCGGCGCCAATCGCACCGCCTACATCGAATTCCAGGTTGAGGACATCGACGCTGAATACGAGCGACTGAAAGACAAGGTTGCTCTCGTGCACGAGCTGAAGATGATGCCTTGGGGCAACAAGACCTTCCAGTTCCGCGACCCCGAGGGAACCGCGGTTTCGCTATATATGCCTGCGACCGATGTGGCGAAGAAACGCTTTGCGTCGCGCTAGTCGTGCTTGCCGAAGCCTTGTCAGATCACCCGCTCAAGCTGAGCGTTTCGCCGTCGGCAGGTATCAGCAGGCGCGATGGATCGAGATCCACCGCTTCTGCGGTTTGCCTGAGGTCTTGCCGTGTGATGGTGGCATGGTCGAGCGCTTCCATATGGGTTGCAACGACGATTGCTTGCGGCGCGAGGCGGCTGACTGCGACCGTCTGCTCCGCATCCATAACGATGAGATCGCCGTCCCAGCGCGCGCCGCAGGAATGGGTGATGATGATGTCGGGCGATACCTGCCGGATCGTCTCGGCGACCGGAGGATAGAGCACCGTATCGCCAGCCCAATAGACAGTTGGTTCGCCAGCTGCCTCCAGCGTGAAGCCGATAACCCGCCCCATTTTCTCCACGACCGGGCCGAGGCCGTGGCTGCCTTGCTGCGGCGTAACCGTCACGCCGTTCCAGACGGTGGATTGAAGCAGCGGTGTGACATTGGTGAATCCGGTTTCTCGAATGCTTCCCTCGTCGCCGGGCTGGCAAAGGATCGGCAGGGATTTAGGAACACGCTCCTTCGCTACCGAATCGAAGTGATCGGTATGCAGATGCGACACGATTACCAGTTCCACTCCCTTGAGAATATCGTCGATCGAGGCGGGCAATCCGGTCATTGGGTTGGGAGAGCGACCGGTGAAGGACGGTAGGCTGTGGCGTGGCGCAAAATAAGGATCGATCAGCAGTACATGGCCGCCATAGTTGATCTTCAGCGTCGCATTGCGAATGAGCTCAAGCTGCATCTGATTTTCTCGATGTTGATCAGCCGCCCGTGACGCTCATATGGCGTGCGACCGCCGGCCTGTTGTGGGTGCGGTCGATGATGAAATCGTGGCCCTTCGGCTTGCGGGTGATGGCTTCGTCGATGGCGGCGTAGAGTAGGCCGTCGTCTTCGGTGGCCCGCAGGGCGGTTCGCAGGTCGGCGGCATCGTTCTGGCCGAGGCACATATAGAGCGTGCCGGTGCAGGTGAGGCGCACGCGGTTGCAGCTCTCGCAGAAATTATGGGTCATCGGCGTGATGAAGCCGAGCCGGCCGCCGGTTTCCGCGACTTCGACATAGCGGGCCGGGCCGCCGGTCTTGTAGGGGATATCGGTCAGCGTGAATTGCTGTTCGAGGTCTGCACGCAGCTTGGAGAGCGGAAGATACCGGTCGGTGCGGTCTTCTTCGATCTCGCCCATCGGCATTGTCTCGATGACGGTCAAGTCCATGCCTCGACCATGCGCGAAGCGCAGCATCTCGGGGATCTCGGCCTCGTTGAAGTCCTTGAGCGCCACCGCATTGAGCTTGATTTTCAAACCAGCCTTCTGCGCGGCGTCGATGCCTTCCATCACCTTGGCGAAATCGCCCCAGCGAGTAATGGCGCGGAACTTATCCGGGTCGAGCGTATCGAGCGAGACGTTGATGCGGCGTACGCCGCAATCGTAAAGCTCGTTGGCATGGCGGGCGAGTTGCGACCCGTTGGTGGTCAGCGTCAATTCCTCGAGCTCGCCGGTCTGGACGCGCTTGCCGAGTTCGCGCACCAGAAACATGATGTTCTTGCGCACCAGCGGCTCGCCGCCAGTCAGCCTGATCTTGCGCACGCCCTTGGCGATGAAGGCGGAACAGAGCCGGTTCAGCTCCTCCAGCGTCAGCAGGTCCTTCTTCGGCAGGAAGGTCATGTTTTCCGCCATGCAATAGGTGCAGCGGAAGTCGCAGCGGTCGGTCACGGAAACGCGCAGATAGGTGACGGCCCGACCGAAGGGGTCAACCATCGATGACGCATCCGCCACCAGGGGCGATCCGTTGCCTATCGTACCGACAATGCTGTTCACGAAAACCTCCGTTACCATGTTAATGTGTGCATAGGCGATTGTTGCGTCAAGGGAAATGCATTTCGAATGCACTTGCGTGTGAACAAGCGTCGGCCTACTTCTCCGAGCAGGCATTGAAACGCATGGGAAAATCGATGGGCGACGTCTGGCCAACCGAATTGAGAGTATCGAAGGACCGTCATCATCTGATGGTGAGCTTCAACGACGGCGCAAGTTTCGATCTGTCGGCGGAAATGTTGCGCGTGCTGTCGCCATCGGCCGAGGTGCAGGGGCATGGGCCGGGGCAGAAGATCACCGTGCCTGGCAAGCGCAATGTCGGGATCATGTCGATGACACCGACCGGAAACTACGCCGTACGCATCGGCTTCGACGACATGCACGATACCGGGATTTTCACCTGGACCTATCTTCGCGAACTCGGTGAGAAGGGTCCGGAGCTTTTCGCGGCCTATGAGACTGAATTGAACGAAAAGGGCTTGAGCCGCGATGCGGCTGGCAAGTCTCGCTAGAATAGGCTTTTTTTGAAAAACGGGGGTAGGCATGGTCGGTCGGGGTAGGGAAAGCTGGCTGCGCGCCAAGGGCGGCAAGAGCGAAAGCAAGGTCTCTTTCATCGAACTGTTTTTCGATCTCGTCTTCGTCTTTTCGATTTCCCAGCTATCCCATGCCTTGGCCGGCCATTTCACGCCGCTTGGCGCTCTTGAGGCCATCATGCTGGTCTTCGCGGTCTGGTGGGTATGGGTATTCACAGCCTGGGTGACGAACTGGCTTGATCCCGAGCGCATGCCGGTTCGCATCATGCTACTGGTGTTGATGTTTGCCGGTCTCGTGCTCTCGGCCTCGATCCCGGAGGCCTTTGGCGAAAAGGCGATCTTCTTTGCGGGCGCTTATGTCTTCATGCAGGTGGGCCGCTCGCTGTTTGCCGCCTATGCCCTGAGGGGTGTCAATCCCGGCAATTATCGTAATTTCCTGCGCATCTCGAGCTGGCTGATCCTGTCCGGCATCTTCTGGATTGTCGGAGCGATCCTCGGAGGCGAGGCGCAGGTGGTGCTATGGCTCGTGGCGCTGGTGATCGAATATGCGTCTCCCGCGTTGGGCTTCCGCGTGCCTGGTCTCGGCAAATCGACCATCGAGGATTGGGATGTCTCCGGCGCGCATCTCGCCGAGCGCTGCGCGCTGTTCATCATCATCTGCCTCGGCGAGGCCGTGTTGCTGGCGGGCAGAACTTTTGCGGAGGAGCCGCTTTCCCTGTTGATGATCGCCGTGTTCGTCATTGCCTTCGTCGGAACCGTGGTCATGTGGTGGATCTATTTCCAGTTCGGCCATGAACGTGCCGCCCATCGCATCGAGCATGACGACGCGCCTGGCAGCCTGGCGCGGCAGGCCTTCACCTATGCTCATATTCTCATTCTTGCCGGCATCATCCTGAGCGTCGTCGGCGACGAGTTCCTGTTCTCGCATGCCCGCGATCAGGCCGATCTGCATATCGCCGCCGCCATTCTCGGTGGCCCGGCGGTGTTCCTCATCGGCAATCTCTGGTTCAAGGGAGCGACGACCGGCCGGCCGCCGCTATCGCATCTCGCCGGGCTTACCGGATTGGCGCTGCTGCTTCTGACCTTGCCGATGGTCGTGGTCTATCAGCTCGGCGTTCTTGCGACGGCCGTGCTGATTGTCGTGGCGATCTGGGAGTATGCTTCGCTGTCGCGTGCCGTACCGCTCGCCCGGCCGCCCGGCAATCACTAGAGCAATTCCAGGAAAAGTGTGTAGCGGTTTTCCGTCCGGAATTGTGTAAGAACAAAAGGATAGAGCGTCTTCGTGATTCGAAGAAACGCGGAAATGCTCTAGTCGCCGACAGCTTCCAGAGGCTCTCGCTCGTCCTGCAGCAGCAGGCCGATAATGCGTTCCATATGCTTTGTCATCAGTTCGCATTCCTCGACGGGCGCGTCCGACAGCATGCGGCTTATGAGATCGTTTTGGATGATGATGGCCTCTTCCGTCACCCGCCGGCCTTCCTCGGTGAGATAAAGCCGCAGGACACGCTTGTCGTTTTTGTCGCCGCGCCGCTCAATCAGGCCGCGCTTTTCCATTTGTGGCAGCAGCATGCTCATGTTCGAGCGCCCGACCAGCAGCTTGCGCGCCAGTTCCTGCTGCGAAATGCCCTCGAAACGGAAGAGATTGATGAGGATATCGAGATGCGGCGTCTTGATGTTGAGATGACCGAGCGCCCGGCTGAGCGACTGCTGCATCAGCTGGCAGGCGCGGGCAACGGCAATCCAGCTATGAAAACGCGGATGATCCCAAGGGAGGGATTGATTTTTGTTCATCATTGTACTTTATTGTTCATAGTTGAACATATTTCGAGATTCCCACTATGCCATCCTTTGCGCTCAAGGTCACTCGGCTGGGATTATCCAGCCTCAGTCGTGTTTCGCCAAGGCTTGCCGGGCAGGCCGCCTTCAAGCTCTTCTGCCTGGCGCCGTCGCGTCTGCCCCAGGGCGCCAAGGCCAAGGCTGCTCATGCCGAGGGCAGGGCACGGCTTGCTTCCGCCGAGGCGATCATGCTGTCCTTTCCCGGCGGACGGGCAATGGCCTATCGTTTCAATGGCGGCGCCAAGGGCCGGCGTGAGCGATACCTGGTCGTTCATGGGTGGGGTTCCAGCAGCGAATACATGTCGGAACTGGCTGCTTTCCTCGCCGATACCGGCGCCGAGGTGATCGCGCTCGATCTGCCGGGCCATGGACATTCGCCGGGCCGGTTCCTCAATTTGCGCCTTGCCGTTTCCGCCATCGCCGCGGCGGCGGAGCGGTTTGGCGCATTCGACGCGACTATCGGCCATTCCTTCGGTGGCGCCTCCATTGCGCTGGCGGCAGCAGGTTTCCTACCTGATATCGAGCCGGTTCTGCCGGAGCGGCTGGTGCTGATCGGCGCGCCGAGCGCGATGGGTTGGCTGTTCACCGATTTTGGCGGGTTGATGAAGCTCAACCCGAAGACCCAGACGGCGCTTGAGGCGGAGGTCGGCCGTGTCACCGGCAGGTCGCTCGAGGATTACGACACCGGTCGTGGAGCGCGTGATCTCGGCAGGCCGATGCTGGTTGTCCATGCCGAGGACGACAAGGAGGTGAGTGCCGACCATGCTCGTGCCTATGAGAGGGCGGGCGGCGATGTTCGCATGCTCTGGGCGAATGGTTTTGGCCACCGCCGCATCGTCAGCGCCGCTCCGGTGCTGGAGGCGATCGGCGAATTCCTGGCGGAAGGGCAAACTGCAAACGAGGACGAAAATGCGCTCGAAACCGACGGTGAAACGGTGATATCGTTTTCCCGGACTCGAGCGCGGCGCGTGTCATAGCCACGTCATGCCTTGCGCCTAACCCACCGGATCCGGTTCGAAAAGACGCGAGGCAACATGAAGATCATTACTTCCGTTGAAGAATTGAATGAACTCTATGGCGGCGCCGGCGAGGCCGCGACCGCCAAGGTGACGAATGCGCTGACGCCGCTTTACCGCTTGATGATAGAGGCGTCTCCGTTCATGGCGCTGGCAACGGTTGGTCCCGAAGGGCTGGATTGCTCGCCGCGCGGCGATCTCGGCGGCATCGTGCGTGTAGAGGATGACAAGACGCTGCTGCTTCCCGACTGGCGCGGCAACAATCGCGTCGATTCGCTTGCCAATATCGTCCGCGATCCCCGTATCGCGCTGATGTTCCTGATCCCGGGCTCGAACACGACGATGCGGCTCAATGGCCGCGCGGTTGTTTCCATCGAAGAAAGTCTGCTAGCAAGCTTCGAGATGGACGGCAAGCATCCGCGCAGCGTCGTGGTGATCACTATCGACGAGGTCTATTTCCAGTGCGCGCGGGCGGTGATGCGTGCGGAGCTCTGGAATACCGAGAGGTTCATCGACCCTGCGAACCTGCCGACGCCCGGCATGCTGCTGAAGGCGGCGAAAGGCGATTTCGACCAGGAAACCTATGACCGCGAATGGCCGGTGCGCGCCGCCAAGAGCATGTGGTAATGAAAGCCGCTGGCGCCTCCAGAAGTAGGGTGCCGACGGCCGTTGGCTTTGATTTTATGTCTTGTAGATAAGCCAACTTTTCGAGAAGTCTTTCTGCATGCCGTTCTGGTAGGCGTAACTGCAGTTGCGGCCGGCATTCTTGGCGGAATAGAGCGCGATATCCGCCTTGCCATAGAGTTCGCCGGGATCTGTGGCATCGGAGGCCATGCAGACACCCAGCGAGATGGTGATCGGGCCATAATTCACTCTGGTGCGTGAATTCTTGAACGGGGTCGCCTCCAGTGCTCGCCGGATGCGCTCGCAGGTCGCCAGCGCGTCATCCGGCGTATAGCCTTCGAGGATCAGCGCAAACTCCTCGCCGCCGGTACGCGCGACGAAGGCCTCTCGGCGGACGTTGGCGCGAATGACGGAGGCGACGGTCGCCAGGATCTTGTCACCGACAGGATGACCGTAGTTGTCGTTGATTTTCTTGAAATGATCGATGTCCGCCAGCACCAGCGCCGTCACGGGACGGGCCATCTGGTTGTCGAAAACGGTTGCCAGGCGATCGTCGAAGGCGCGACGATTGGAGAGCCGTGTCAGTGCATCGGTGTTGGCGATGCGCTTGTATTCATCCAGCTCCTTGCGGACCTGGTCCATTTCCTGGCTGCGCTGGTTGACGTTCTCGACGGTCCGCTCACCATGCGCCATGGTGTCGCCGGTCGCTTCGGTCAGAATGTCGATGGCGCCGCGCAGCAGGTCGACACTATTGTGATTCTTGGACATGATGCGCTGGCAGGTTTCGCCAAGCAGCCGGTTGTAGCTTTCCAGAGAGGTCTGCTCTTGCTGAAGTGCTCGCAACACGCCATCCAATTCGGTAATGATGCGGGTATGAGCCTCATCGAAAATGCGGCTGGAATGGCGTGCGGAATGCCGCGTGCTGATCGCGTCCAGCTCTTCTTGCGCGGCGTTGCTGCCGAGGGCGGCGAGTTCGCGTGTGAGGACCGGATTGGAGCCGATATAGGCTTCATAGAACAGTTCGTAATTCCGCGGGATGGGTGCGACACCCATGGACCGCATGGCATAGGTAATCTGTCCTGCCACGTCGGGAACTTGCGCCTTGGGCGCAATCACCGTATTCATCGGCGAACTCCATAATATCAATTCATGAAAGCACTAACTTTACTTAGCCTAAGAATCTTTGAAAAGAAATAAGGCAATTAATATCAAATTTTATCTGCAATCTAAGATTCAGAATTAATTGCTTTCATATATAGATATACTTAGCAGGAAGGCGCCAAATGGCGCCTTCCTTCTCTCTATTCCGGTAAAAATGGGTCAGCCCAGATTGAGCTCCTGGAAGAAATCATTGCCCTTATCGTCGATGACGATGAAGGCGGGGAAGTCTTCCACTTCGATTTTCCAGACCGCTTCCATGCCGAGTTCCGGATATTCCAGCACCTCGACCTTTTTGATGCAGTCCTGGGCAAGACGCGCGGCCGGACCGCCGATAGAGCCGAGATAGAAGCCCTTATGGGTGTTGCAGGCCTCGCGCACGGCGCGCGAGCGGTTGCCCTTGGCGAGCATCACCATCGAGCCGCCGAAGGACTGGAACTGGTCGACGTAGCTGTCCATGCGCCCGGCCGTCGTCGGGCCGAAGGAGCCGGAGGCGTAACCCGCCGGTGTCTTGGCCGGCCCTGCGTAGTAAACCGGGTGGTTCTTCAGATATTCGGGCATGCCTTCGCCCTTTTCCAGGCGCTCGCGGATTTTCGCATGCGCCAGGTCACGGGCGACGATGATGGTGCCGGTCAGCGACAGCCGGGTTTTGACCGGATGGCGTGACAGTTCCGCCAGGATATCGGCCATCGGCCGGTTGAGGTCGATTCGGACCATCGATTCGGACAGCTTCGCCTCATCGATTTCGGGCATGTATTTCGACGGATCGGTTTCGAGCTGTTCGATGAAGATGCCGTCGCGGGTGATCTTGCCCTTGGCCTGGCGGTCGGCGGAACAGGAGACACCGAGACCGATCGGCAGCGACGCGCCGTGGCGGGGCAGGCGGATGACGCGAACGTCATGACAGAAATACTTGCCACCGAACTGCGCGCCGACGCCGAGGCTCTGCGTCAGCTTGTGGATTTCCTTTTCCATTTCGATATCCCGGAAGGCATGCCCGCTTTCGGAGCCCTCCGTGGGCAGACAGTCAAGGTATCGCGTCGAGGCGAGTTTGACCGTCTTGAGGGTCATCTCGGCCGAGGTGCCGCCAATGACGATCGCCAGATGGTAGGGGGGACAGGCCGCTGTGCCGAGCGTCAGGATTTTCTCTTTCAGGAAATCCAGCATGCGGTCATGGGTGAGCAGCGACGGCGTGCCCTGATAGAGGAAGGTCTTGTTGGCAGAACCGCCGCCCTTGGCAACGAAGAGGAATTCGTAGGCGTCGGTGCCGTCCTCATAGATATCGATCTGGGCCGGAAGGTTGTTCTTGGTGTTCTTTTCCTCGAACATCTTGATCGGAGCGAGCTGCGAATAGCGCAGGTTCTTCTTCTCGTAGGCATCAAGCACGCCCTTGGCCAAGGCTGCGTTGTCACCGCCTTCGGTCCAGACACGACGGCCTTTCTTGCCCATGATGATCGCCGTGCCGGTGTCCTGGCACATGGGCAACACGCCGCCGGCGGCGATATTGGCGTTCTTCAACAGGTCGTAGGCCACGAAACGGTCGTTGTCGGTCGCCTCCGGGTCTTCGAGAATGGAGGCAAGCTGCTTGAGGTGGCCGGGTCGCAGAAGATGGTTGATGTCGGCGAAAGCGGTCTCGGCGAGCAGCCGGATACCCTCGGGGTCGACGGTCAGGATATCCTGGCCCTTGAACGTATCGACGGAGACGTAATCGCTGGAAATCTTGCGATAGGGAGTGGCGTCTGCACCGAGGGGAAAGAGATCGTCAGCCATGCGTGGACCTTTCAATGCCTTGAAGTGGCGGAAGAGACGTTTGGAAACGGTCTAAATCCGGGAAGGTCCAAATGCAATTGCTTGTGTGGACTCCCGGCGACTGCCGGAAGTCCTTCTTCGTAAGCCCAGTCTACTTCGGCCCAATCATCGTCTCCGGCCGGACAATCGCATCGTAGTCCTCAGCCGAAACCAGCCCGCTCGCCAGGGCTTCTTCCTTGAGCGTCGTACCGTTCTTGTGCGCTGTCTTGGCGATCTTGGCGGCGTTGTCGTAGCCGATCTTCGGGGCCAGTGCCGTTACCAGCATCAGCGAGCGTTCCAGACCCGCCTTGATATTGTCCTCGCGGGCCTCGATGCCGACGATGCAATTATCGGTGAAGGAAACTGCGGCGTCGCCGAGCAGCTGCACCGACTGCAGGAAGTTATAGGCCATCATCGGGTTGTAGACGTTGAGCTCGAAATGACCCTGGCTGTCTGCGAAGGTGAGGGCCGCGTTGTTGCCGAAGATATGGATACAAACCTGCGTCAGGGCTTCGCACTGGGTAGGATTGACCTTGCCAGGCATGATCGACGAGCCCGGCTCGTTTTCCGGCAGCGACAATTCGCCGAGGCCGGCGCGCGGACCGGAGCCGAGCAGGCGAATGTCGTTGGCGATCTTGAAGAGAGCGGCGGCCGCCGCATTGATGGCGCCATGGCTGAAGACCATCGAATCATGAGCGGCGAGCGCCTCGAACTTGTTCGGCGCGGTGACGAAGGGCAGGCCGGTGATCCTGGCGATCTCGTCGGCCACCTTTTCGGCAAAGCCGATCGGTGCATTGAGGCCGGTTCCGACAGCCGTGCCGCCCTGGGCGAGTTCGCTGAGGCCCGGCAGCGTCAGCTCGATGCGCTTGATGGCCGAGGCGACCTGCGCGGCATAGCCGGAAAACTCCTGGCCCAGCGTCAGCGGCGTCGCATCCTGGGTATGGGTGCGGCCGATCTTGATGATATGGGCGAAGTCGGCGACCTTCTTCTCCAGGGCTCCATGCAGGTGCCGCAGGCTTGGCAGCAGATGATGGACAATCTGCTCGGCGCAGGCGATGTGCATCGCCGTTGGATAGGTATCGTTCGATGACTGGCTCATGTTGACGTGATCGTTCGGATGCACCGGCTTCTTCGAGCCCATGACGCCGCCAAGTATTTCAATCGCACGGTTGGAGATCACTTCATTGGCATTCATGTTCGACTGCGTGCCCGAGCCCGTCTGCCAGACGACTAGCGGAAAATGATCGTTGAGCTTGCCGTCGATGACTTCCTGCGCTGCTTCGGCGATCACTTTGCCGAGAGCGGGGTCCAGCTGCCCAAGCTCCACATTGGCGCGGGCGGCGGCCTGCTTGACGATGCCCAGTGCGCGGACGATCGACAATGGCTGCTTCTCCCAGCCGATTTTGAAGTTGCCGAGCGAGCGTTGCGCCTGCGCGCCCCAATAGCGGTCGCTTGCCACTTCGATCGGGCCAAACGTGTCGGTTTCGGTGCGGGTGGAGGTCATGATCTCTGATCCTGCTTTTCCGTTGAAAAAGATAGTTGCCATATAGGTCTGAACGGCGCCCAAGAAAACAGCTGGCCCGTGTATTTCATGACTGAATTCATCATGTTTTTAATCCGCAGCGTGGGGCGTGTTCTTTTTAACACGCTCGACGGATATTCTTTACAGCGTGCTTATAGGCGCATGAAAACCGCAGGAAAATTCAATAAAAAATTAACCAATAATTTCATAATTTTGTGTGAATTAGATTGCGAAGCACGCCCTTGCTTTCTCACACGAAGTTGAGGCGTTGAACAAAAGGCGGGGCTGGTCGTTTTCATTTTGATGGTTAAACGATGTTAGGAACATCGTGGCCGCTTTGAAAGCAGCACCGTCTGTCTCGAGGCTACAGCATGACACGGGGACTGATTAGAGAATGAAACTTGTCACCAAAGCCGCAGCATCCGTCCTGGCGCTTTCCTGCTGCATCTCCGCCGTCGGCGCGACATCCGCGAACGCGATGACCCTCATGGACTTCATTCGTGGAGGCCAGGGACGTCAGCAGAGCACGCAAGTCTCCGCTCCGGTCACCGCCAATCCAGCGCAGGAGAGCATTGCTGCTCCCAAGTCGGCGCAGCCGAAAGGGCCGCTGCCGAAGGTTGATGCGCCGCAATACTATACCTACAGGCCCGAGGCCTTACGGCTGATTGCGTCCAATCGTTTCGCGGATCCTGTGGTGACCGGTGCCGTTGCCGATGCTTCGGCCACGCCGGTGGCTGTCGATTCGAGTGCGTCGCAGCGCCATCATCTGACCGAAGTTCGCGTCATGGCCACGAATGACGTCGCCAAGGCGGTCGAATCTTATTATGCCGACCAGAGCAAGCCGCTGGTCTGGGTTGCCGACAATGCCATCAACGACAAGGCCAAGGCTGCCCTGGCTGTTCTCGCCGATGCCGGCTCCGTTGGCCTCGATCCTGCGGATTATGCGGTGACGCCGCCTAATTTCGACCAATCGAGCGTCGATCAGGAAATGCGCGACCGTGCGCTGATGCAGTTCGAGCTGACGCTTTCCAGCAAGGTGCTGATGTTCGTTCAGGACACCGTGCGCGGCCGTCTCGACCCGAACAAGATCTCCGGCTATCACGACTTCAAGCGCAAGGACGTCAACCTGATGCCGGTGCTTGGCATCTTGCGCGCAAGCCCGGATGCCGCCGCCTATCTCAACAGCCGCAGCCCTTCGAACCAGCAGTTCATGGAGCTGAGGGCCGAGCTTGCCAAGCTCAAGGGTGCCAGCAGCTCCAATGGCAGCAATGTTTCCATTTCTCTGACAGGTATTCTCAAGCCCGGCGGCAGCTCGCCGGAAATGGCTAATATCGTCAAGGCAATCCAGCATCGCGGCTCCGAAGTCCTGAAGACGGCTCACGCCGCCACGCTCGCTTCCTATCAGGGGACACCGGATTATACCCCGGATCTCGTGGCGCTGGTCGAGGACTTCCAGAAGGAGAAGGGCCTGACGTCCGATGGCGTTATCGGCCAGTCTTCTGTCCGCGCCATGGTCGGTGAAAACAGTGACGCGAAGATCCAGAAGCTGGTTATCGCCATGGAGCAGCTGCGCTGGCTACCGAACGAACTTGGATCGCGCTACGTCCTGATCAACCAGCCGGCCTTCATGGTCTACTACCACAACAACAATCAGGAGCAGCTGTCGATGCGTGTCGTCGTCGGCGGCAAGCAGCATCAGACCTTCTTCTTCGAGGATCAGATTCAGACGGTCGAGTTCAATCCGTTCTGGGGCGTTCCGCAGTCGATCATCATCAACGAGATGCTGCCGAAGCTGCGCGCCGACCCGAACTATCTCGACCGCATGGGCTATCAGGTTGAGGTCGGTGGCCGTGCTGTCGCGTCGTCGAGCGTCGACTGGTACGGTTCGACCAAGAGCGTCGCCGTGCGCCAGCCGCCGAGCAGCGACAATGCATTGGGCGAGCTGAAGATCCTGTTCCCGAATTCGCATGCGATCTACATGCACGACACGCCGCAGAAGGCCTTCTTCAAGAAGGACATGCGCGCGCTTAGCCACGGCTGCGTCCGTCTTGCCGATCCGCGCGCCATGGCCGCTGCCGTGCTGAACACCACGGTCGCGGATGTTGCTAAGCAGATTGCTGGTGGCCAGAACAAGGCCGTGCCCGTGCCGCAGAAGGTGCCGATCTATATCGCCTACTTCACCGCCTGGCCGAACAAGGACGGCGTCGTGCAGTATTTCAACGATGTCTACGATCGCGACGCGGCAACGCAAAAGGCACTCGACGCGACCACCAAGTCCCGCACGGCGCAGATCTGATTGCAGCTTGATACTCGAACACAGAAAAGGCGGTCCATCGGGCCGCCTTTTTCATATCCGCTCAAGAAGTCCGATTCGGATCAGGCCGCGAGCAGCCCCTGCACCAGCGCCGGCGTCAGCTCGTCGTAATGGCTGATAATGCGGCTTGGACCGAGGCTTTCCACGCTGACATCGGAATAGCCGAAGGGCACGGCGATCGAGGGGACACCGGCATTGCGGGCGACGAGTATATCGTTGACGCTGTCGCCGATCATGACGGTGCGGCTGAGGTCGCCGCCTGCGCGCTCCACCGTGCCGATCAGATGTTCGGCATTCGGCTTGCGAACGGGGAAAGTGTCCCCGCCGGTGATGGCCTCGAAATAGTGGGTGAGATTGAGCCTCTCGAGCAGCGTGCGGGCGAGGGATTCCATCTTATTGGTGCAAACCGCCAGCTTGTAGCCCTGGCCCTTCAAGGCATCCATGGCGGCCAGCAGGCCGGGATAGGGTTCAGTCAGGCCTGGCATCGTCTCGCTGTAATGGGTGATGAAGCGCTGAAGAAGTGCCGGCAGCTCCTCGGGAGCAAGCGTGTAATCCCGCAGCTTGCAGGCGCGTTCGATCATCACCTGCGCGCCGTTGCCGACAAGATGCGTCAGGTCGTCATAGCTGACGGGCGCGAGATGGAGCGCGTCGATCGTGTGGTTTAGACTGGCGACGAGATCGGCATGGGTGTCGAGCAGGGTGCCGTCGAGATCGAATACGACAAGGGGAGATTTCACCAGGAATCAGCCTTTGGAACAGAAGAGAAAAGCAGGTCTTTCGGAGTTAGAAGATCGGGCCGGCAATTGCAACTAATGGCGCCGCGAGCCGCTTGGAATATGGACCGGGATTTCTATGTGGGGCCGTTATTTTGGCTTTCGTTTGCCCGGAGAGCCGTGTAAACAGCACCCAACGTAACAATCGGGAGCAGGTGGCGCATGGACGCCCGCCAAATGAAGATCGAGGCTGCAAGAGCGGCTCTGGCCTATGTCGAGAGCGGTATGCGGCTCGGGATCGGCACGGGCAGCACGGCCGAGGAATTCGTGCGTTTGCTCGCCGAGAAGGTCGCGGCTGGCCTCGTGATCGAGGGGGTTCCGACCTCCGAGCGGACGGCTCGTCTCTGCGTCGAGCTCGGCGTACCGCTGAAGTCGCTCGATGAACTTCCCGAACTCGATCTCACCATCGACGGCGCTGACGAAGTGGATGGCGCCCTGCGGTTGATCAAGGGCGGCGGCGGTGCGCTGCTGCGCGAAAAGATCGTCGCGGCCTCGTCGCAACGGATGATTGTCATTGCCGACGAAAGCAAGGTTGTTCAGACGCTTGGCGCCTTTGCGCTGCCGATCGAGGTCAATCCGTTCGGTCTTGTTTCCACGCGGATTCAGATCGAAAAGACGGCCACCCGCCTTGGTCTTTCCGGCGCGCTCAACCTGCGCCAATCGGAAGACGGCAACTTCACGACCGACGGCGGGCATTTCATCATCGACGCATCTTTTGGCCGTATTCCTGATGCAGAGGCGCTGTCGATTGCGCTAAATTCGATTCCCGGTGTTGTCGAACACGGGCTCTTTATCAACATGGCGACACTTGCGATCATTGCCGGTCCCTCCGGCGCACGCACGTTGCAGGCGAACAATACATAGGAGCACTGAACTCATGATAAAAATTGCGGGTCTTGGCCGTTTTGCCGCTGCAACCATCGTTCTTTCTGGTATCGCGCTCGGCTCCGTCAGTGCGCAGGAAGTCTCGGAAGAGCAGATCAAGGCCGCTCGTGCCGCGATCAACGCGCTCGGCGTCACGAACCAGTTCGACAACATCCTGCCGAACCTCGCTGAGCAGCTGAAAAGCACGATGATTCAAGCGAATCCAAACTTCGGCGATGCCATCAACTCGTCCGTCGATGCGACCGCACTTGCTCTTGCGCCGCGTCGCGCTGATCTGGAGCGTGAAGCTGCCGTAACGTACTCGAAGGCATTTACGACTGAAGAGCTCAACTCCATCGCGACGTTCTTCACCTCGCCAACTGGCAAGAAATTCCTGCAGGACAATCCGGTTGCCTTGCGCGAGCTTTACAAGGCGGCCGATATCTGGGGGCAGGGCATTTCGCGTGACCTCGCCAACCAGAGCAGTGACGCTCTGCAGAAGGTGGTGAAGGCGCCGATCGCTCCCGTGCCGACCGACTCTGCCACGGGCGCCCAGCCGGCACCGGCCCCGGCAACCAAGAAGTAAGCTCGACCTTTGTCGTGATCCCATTCGAATTTTGGGGATAGCGTAATTCGAGCTCTTAGAATTTAAAAGCCCGGATAACGTTCCGGGCTTTTCTTTTTGTGGGTCGAGATCCTATATCAGTGCCGACCCCTATGAGCGCTTCGTGCGCCGCCCTTGTTTCCGCAGGAGTATCCGATGTCTTCCTTTGATTTCGATCTTTTCGTTATTGGCGGCGGTTCTGGCGGCGTGCGCAGCGCGCGCGTCGCCGCCTCGCTCGGCAAGAAGGTCGGCATCGCCGAGGAATATCGTTATGGCGGCACCTGCGTTATCCGCGGCTGCGTACCGAAGAAGCTTTTCGTCTATGCCTCGCAATATAGCGAGCATTTCGAGGACGCCGCCGGCTTCGGCTGGACGGTCGGCGAAAGCAGTTTCGACTGGAAGACGCTGATCGAGGCGAAGGACAAGGAAATCGAGCGCCTGGAGGGGCTCTATCGCAAGGGGCTCGACAACGCCAAGGCCGAGATTTTCGATACGCGCGCCGAGCTTGTGGATGCCCATACGATCCGCCTCCTGAAGACCGGCAAGACCGTCACTGCCGAAACGATTGTCGTTGCCACCGGCGGGACGCCAAACCTGCATACGGCGCTGCCAGGCCACGAATTCTGCATTTCTTCCAATGAGGCTTTCCATCTGGATGAGTTGCCGAAATCGATCCTGATCGCCGGCGGCGGCTATATCGCCGTGGAGTTTGCGAATATCTTCCACGGGCTTGGTGTCGAGACGACGCTGATCTATCGCGGCGCCGAGATCCTGTCGCGCTTCGATCAGGACCTGCGCAAGGGCCTGCATGAGGCTATGGAGGCCAAGGGCATCCGTATCCTCTGCCACGACATCATCGAGAGTGTCACGAAGACCGAAAAGGGTCTCAGCGTCCGGACGAAGAATGACAAGGCGTTGACCGTGGACACGGTGATGCTGGCGCTCGGCCGCACGCCGAATACGAAGAGCCTCGGGCTCGAGGCGGCCGGTGTCGCAATCAACGAACACGGCGCCATCGTCGTTGACGAATATTCGCGCACATCGGTGCCGAACATCTATGCGCTTGGAGATGTCACCGATCGAGTACAGCTGACGCCGGTGGCGATCCATGAGGCCATGTGCTTCATCGAGACCGTGTACAAGAACAATCCGACCCGCCCGGATCACGAGCTGATTGCGACGGCAGTCTTCTCGCAGCCAGAGATCGGCACGGTCGGTTTGACCGAGGAGGATGCCGCCAGGCGTTATCCGGAACTTGAGGTCTATCGCGCTCAGTTCCGGCCGATGAAGGCAACATTGTCTGGCCGAGCCGAGAAGATGATCATGAAGCTGATCGTCAATGCTGCCGACCGCAAGGTTATCGGCGCGCATATTCTCGGCCATGATGCCGGCGAGATGGCGCAGCTGCTGGGCATTCCCCTGAAGGCCGGCTGCACCAAGGAAGATTTCGATCGCACCATGGCCGTTCATCCGACGGCCGCCGAAGAATTGGTGACGATGTATTCCCCAAGCTACCGCATCCGCAACGGCGAGCGCGTGTAAGCAATAGGGATAGTAATTCCCCGGCGCACAAAAGACCTGCCGAATAGTTGGTTCGCCTTTGCAAGTGGCCGGCAAAGGTTTATAAGCGCGCACAATTTACGGCGACGGGCACTTGGCGAAGAGACCAGGTGCGAAAACAGGTGAGTGAGATGGCACAGAATTGGACACCGAGCACTTGGCGGCAAAAACCGATCCAGCAGGTGCCGGAATATCCGGACGCGGCGGCATTGGCGGCAACAGAAGCGCAGCTTGCTAGCTATCCGCCGCTCGTTTTTGCCGGCGAGGCCCGCCGTCTGAAAGCGCACCTTGCCAATGTTGCCGAAGGCAACGGCTTCCTGCTGCAGGGCGGCGATTGTGCCGAAAGCTTTGCCGAGCACGGCGCCGACACGATCCGCGACTTCTTCCGTGCCTTCCTTCAGATGGCCGTCGTCCTGACCTTTGGTGCTCAGCTGCCGGTGGTCAAGGTCGGCCGCATCGCGGGTCAGTTCGCCAAGCCGCGTTCCTCTGGTATCGAGACCCAGGGTGGCATCTCGCTGCCGAGCTATCGCGGCGATATCGTCAACGGCATCGAATTCAATGAAGAAGCGCGCATCCCCAATCCGGAACGCCAGATGATGGCTTACCGCCAGTCGGCGGCGACGCTCAATCTGCTGCGCGCCTTTGCGATGGGCGGCTATGCCAACCTCGAAAACGTGCACCAGTGGATGCTCGGCTTCGTCAAGGACAGCCCACAGGGCGAACGCTACCGCAAGCTCGCCGATCGCATCAGCGAGACCATGGATTTCATGAAGGCTATTGGCATCTCCTCGGAAAACAATCCGAGCCTGCGTGAGACCGATTTCTTCACCAGCCATGAAGCGCTGCTGCTCGGCTACGAAGAGGCATTCACGCGCGTCGACTCCACCTCGGGCGACTGGTACGCGACCTCGGGCCATATGCTCTGGATCGGCGACCGTACGCGCCAGGCCGACCATGCACATATCGAGTATTTCCGCGGCATCAAGAACCCAATCGGCTTGAAGTGCGGTCCTTCGCTGCAGGCGGACGATCTGCTCAATCTGATCGACATTCTGAACCCGACGAACGAAGCCGGTCGTCTGACGCTGATCTGCCGTTTCGGCCATGACAAGGTTGCCGACAACCTGCCGCGTCTCATTCGCGCTGTTGAGAAGGAAGGCCGCAAGGTCGTGTGGTCCTGCGATCCGATGCACGGCAATACGATCACGCTCAACAACTATAAGACCCGGCCGTTCGAGCGCATCCTGTCGGAAGTCGAAAGCTTCTTCCAGATCCACCGTGCCGAAGGTACGCATCCGGGCGGCATCCATATCGAGATGACCGGCAAGGACGTGACTGAATGCACGGGCGGCGCTCGCGCCGTCGGTGCCGAAGATCTGCAGGATCGCTACCACACGCATTGCGACCCGCGTCTCAATGCCGATCAGGCTCTGGAATTGGCCTTCCTGCTCGCCGAACGCATGAAGGGCGGCCGCGACGAGAAGCGTCTGGCCGCACACGGCTGATTGAAAGCTGCACATTGTTCCTCATGCGCGGGCCGGCTCAAAACCGGCCCGTTTGCTTTGGTACTTTCGCAATCAATCCGGCTGAAGATTGTTTCATTTCTTTGCGTTTGACGCTGGTCGCGTCCTCGTCAAGATTGCGAGGAAACGAAGGGGATCAGCATGAACGAAGAACACACCGGCGCCTGCCTTTGCGGAGCCGTACGCTTCAAGACACGCGGCAGATTGCGGGAGGTCGTTGCCTGCCATTGCTCGCAATGCCGCAGGCAGACCGGGCTCTATTATGCCGCAACCGACGTGCCTCGCGGCAATATCACCATCGAAGGCGAGGAGGTGATCACCTGGTATCGCGCCAGCTCCTTCGCCCGCCGGGGCTTCTGCCGCGTCTGCGGTTCGGCGCTGTTCTGGTCGGCGGACAGTTCCGACAATATCTCGATCATGGCCGGGCTGTTCGATCAGCCGAACGATCTAAAGCTCGGCTACCATATCTATTGCGCCGACAAGGGCGATTTCTACGAGATTGACGATGGGCTGCCGCGATATAAGCAAGGGCGGCCAGGGCTGCTGACGGCGGGGCCGTCAGAGTGATCGGCTCCCATTCTCCTCGGTGACGAGCTTGCTCAGTTTCGCGACCTCCTCTCGCACCGCCACGAGTTCCGTCAGTACCTGCATATCGATCTTCTGATGTAGCGATAGGACTTCTAGTTCGGCCTTGAGGTTGACCTCGTAGTCCTTGGCGGCCTCGAAGCGGTCGCGCTCGGTCTGGCGGTTCTGCGACATCATGATGATCGGCGCCTGGATGGCGGCGATCATGGAGAGGACGAGATTGAGGAAGATGAAAGGGTAGGGGTCGAAGGCGCGGGTGAGAAGGACGATGGTGTTGACGAAGCACCAGAAGACCAGGAACAGCAGGAAGCAGATGATGAAGGACCAGGAGCCGCCGACACGGGCGATGCCATCCGCAAGACGTGCGCCGAAGGAGGCGTTGGCGGAGAAGGCCGCATTGATGTCGGTGGACACGATCTTGCGCTCATGCGCCTTTTTCAGCACGCGCCTTTCGATCTCGCCTAGCTCGTCGGTGGTCTTGTCAAAGTGCTGATGAACGAAATTGGGCAGATTATACATGAGAACACTCCAAGGACTCGATCGCCTTTGAGTGCCAAGTATTCGACTGCCCGATGGAAATGCAACGCGAAAAGGGTCGCAGCCTAGTGGGTTAGGTCTGGCACTGGGGTTGTCGATCGACGGTGACAACGGCTAGGGGAGTGGCTCGTGCGTCACAACGTACCGTCATCTACCGCGCGTAATGTGCCCGTGCTACGGTGATGGAGGCATATCGGATCCAGGCGCTTCAAACTCGAAGACCCTGTCTTGATATCCTCTGTCCAATCTCAGCACTTAAAGTAATAGGGAGATGAGGATCATGCCGAATAAACCGACCATTATCTTGGTGCATGGCTTTTGGGGTGGCGCTGCTCACTGGAGCAAGGTCATCGTCGGGCTTGCGGGAAAGGGATATCAATCTGTCTACGCCGTCGAAAATCCGCTGACGTCGCTTGCGGACGATGCCGAACGCACTCGTAAGATGATTGCCCAACAAAAGGCACCGGTACTACTGGTTGAACATTCTTATGGCGGCGCTGTTATCACTGAGGTCGGCGATCAACCAAACGTCGTCGGCTTGGTCTATATTGCAGCATTCGCGCCTGATGCGGGAGAGAGTCCCGGTAGTATAACGGCGAGGCATCCGCCGGGGGCCATAGCGAACCTGACCCCTGATAGCGACGGCTATCTCTGGGCAAAACAGGACAAATTCCATGAGAGCTTTTGTCAAGATCTGACCGCGGACGAGGCCTTGGTAATGGCCGTGACCCAAAAAGCCCCTGTTGCCAGCACCTTTGAGGACAAGATTACGGCGCCTGCCTGGAAGAAGAAGCCATCCTGGTATCAAATTTCCAGCCAAGACCGGATGATTTCTCCGGAAAACGAGCGGTGGATGGCTGAACGGCTAGGCGCGAGGAAAATCATCACGTTGGATGCTAGCCACGCCTCGCTCGCATCCATGCCTCATGAGGTCATTGCCTTGATCGACGAGGCCGCTATCGCCACAGTCAGCTAGGGCTTCGAGACGGATGCGAGTGTCGCATTTTCTCCGCTAGCTGCCCTGATTGACCAGCCAGGCATGCGACGGGAAGAAGCGGTCGAGGCCGTATTCTTGTCCGAACATCATGTCATGCTGCAAATAGCGGTAGTCGCGCATCATGGGATCGAGATACTGCTCCTTGCGCGACCAGTCCGGAAAAGTCTGGTCGTCGCGCGTCGCGAGCTGATAGCGATCGACGATGTTGTACTTCTTCTGCACCCGGCCGAGAAAGCCGGTGTAGAAGGGGTGCTCGTAGCCGGCGGTCTTGAGGATGTGATAGGGCAGCTGCGACGGGCTGATCGTGCCGACATCCTTGCGCACGCCCTTCGTGCTCGACCAGATGACCAGCGGCGTTTCGTGCTCCCGCTTCATAACGTCGAGTGGCGCTTTTCTAGAGGCTACCTGTTCGGGCATATAGCCGGTGTTTGGATAGACCGAGCCGAGCGGCGGCAGATGATCGCCCCAGAGAACGATGATCGTTTCGCGGTCACGCTTGGCGGCCCAGTCCATCAGCATCTTCAGGCTTTGATCGGATTCGCGAACGCCCTGCGCATAGGTCGCGAGCGTATCGCGATCGGTGTCCGTCAGGTCTCCCTTGATGTCGACGGTATTTTCGATGTAGCGGTTCGGTTCATAGGGGCCGTGGCCCTGCAGGGTGACGGCGAAGAAGAAGAACGGCCGGTCCATCTCGTCGCCTTCGTGCATGATCTCCTTCATCAGCGAGTCGTCGGAGGCGAAAATGCCGCGCTTTTCCATCGGCGGCATGGTGTCTTCCGTGTGGAACTCCTCGAAGCCGAAGGCCCTGTAGACTTCGTTGCGGTTCCAGAACCAGCCGCTGAACGGATGAAGCGCGCGTGCCGCATAGCCTTGGCCGCGGAAGAAGGTGGCGAGCGAAGGTATCGGTTTGCGGACATATTGCTGATAGGGAATGCTGCCATAGGGCAGGAAGGCGTTGGAGAAGCCGGTCAACGCCTCGAATTCGACATTGGCGGTCATGCCGCCGAATTCCGGCGAGAAGACATGGCCGGATTGCGCCGCGCGGATCGTCGGCATCGGGTCCGGCGTGAAGCTCAGGTTGGAAAGCCGGGTCGGATCCCAGAAGGATTCGCTCATCAGCATGATGACATCGGGCTTTCGGCGGGGACCGGAGAGGTAGCCGTAATTGCGGGCGGGAATGGCGTCTATCGCATCCGGCCCATAACCCGCCGGCACTTTGACATCGGCCATCGGCAGGTTCAGCGAGAAGGCGATGATGAAGCCGTTGTAGCTGTAATTTTCCTTCTGGTCCCAGACGATGGGGATGATGCGCAATTTCTCGCGGATGAACGAATATTGCGTCGCATCCATCTGCGAGACGAAGAGGGCCGCAAGCGGCAGGCAGATAGAGAGCCGGGTCACACGCGCCTTTTTTGACAGCATGACGGCGCGTTGCCAGCCGTAGCGCCACAGAATGGCGAGGATGGCCAAGGATGCTATGATACCGATGGCGAGCGCCATGGCAGTCAAGGGCTTGTCCCGAACCATGACCGGCATCAATTCCATGATTTGGCGGGCAAATAGGAAATCCGAGGGATAAAGCGGATCTGACAGAAAGTTCTGCTTCTGGTTGGAGATGAACGCCGGGACGAGCAGCAGAGGGGCGACCATCAGGATCGATTGATGTGCGCGGCCGAAAATTGCGTCCAACAACAGCATCAGCAGCATGATGATGCCAATGGTCGTGAAACCGGGTCGGCTCGGAGAAAACAGGTAGGACGGGATGGTCGCAAACTCGCCCCGCGCAACCCACTCAACGGCGACAACGGTCGATAGCGCGAGCAGGAAGGTGAGGGCGAGGCTCAAAACCTGACGCAGGATGGCTGACTGCCGTCTTGCTGCGCCGATTTTCTGGAAAAGAGCGAGCCTGCCTGCCAAAGCAGAGCCGATGACCAAAGCGACCAATGATCTCTCCGAATGCTATAATATATTCATATAATTGTCGTGCTTTTGTCATGAATACCGGATGAACTGCAAGGCGGACTTAGTATTTTTTCGGGTAAAAATATCACTTACGCGTTAGACGCGATTTTGCCGCGAGCAGTAGGGCGAAGGCTGTTGCGGAACGTGGCTGCCGTCGTTAAATATATGGCATGACAGAGCAAAGCCCCATCACTCAGACCATCCGCATCGCTGTCGCGCAACTCAATCCGACGGTCGGCGATGTCTCCGGCAACCTTGCAAAGGCGCGTGAAGCCCGGGCCGAGGCGGCGCGCGAGGGTGCGCAGCTTGTCCTGTTCACGGAGCTGTTCATCTCCGGCTATCCGCCGGAGGATCTGGTGCTGAAGCCGGCTTTCATCCGCGCCTGCCAGAAAGCCGTCGACAGTCTTGCCGCTGATACCGCCGATGGCGGACCGGGTGTCATCATCGGCTTTCCGCGACAGGATGAGACGGGGCGTTACAATTCCGTTGCTGTGATTGACGGCGGCAAAGTCATCTTCGTCAGGGACAAGGTCGACCTGCCAAACTATGGCGAGTTCGACGAGAAGCGCGTCTTCGATGAGGGAACTATCGCCGGACCGGTCAATTTTCGGGGTGTTCGGATCGGCATTCCCATTTGCGAAGAGATCTGGAACGATCTTGGTATCTGTGAAACGCTTGCTGAAAGCGGCGCGGAAATTCTTTTGGTTCCGAACGGCTCGCCTTACTATCGCGGCAAAGTCGACATCCGTTATCAGGTGGTGCTCCGCCAGGTGATCGAGTCTGGCTTGCCGCTCGTCTTTGCAGCTCAGGTCGGTGGTCAGGACGAGTATGTTTTCGATGGCGCGAGCTTTGCTTTCAACGCCGACAAGACTCTGGCTTTCCAGATGAGCCAGTTCGAGACCGCGCTGGCGGTGACGACCTGGAAGAAGAACGGCGATGGCTGGCATTGCAGCGAAGGTCCCATGGCCCATATTCCGGAAGGCGAGGAGGCCGATTATCGCGCCTGCCTGCTGGGCTTCCGCGATTATGTGAACAAGAACGGCTTCAAGTCGGTCGTGCTCGGCCTATCCGGCGGTATCGACTCGGCGATCTGCGCCGCGATCGCCGTCGATGCGTTGGGCGAAGAGCGGGTACGCACCGTCATGCTGCCTTACCGCTATACGTCGGAGGATTCGCTGAAGGATGCCGCCGATTGTGCCAAGGCGCTCGGCTGCCGCTACGACATCGTGCCGATCGAGGAACCGGTGACGGGCTTCAACGCCGCACTGGCCGATTTGTTCGAAGGCACTGAAAGCGGTATCACCGAGGAAAACCTGCAGAGCCGTGCTCGTGGCACTATCCTGATGGCGATCTCCAACAAGTTCGGCTCGATGGTGGTCACCACCGGCAACAAGTCGGAAATGTCGGTCGGTTACGCCACACTCTATGGCGACATGAACGGCGGCTTCAATCCGATCAAGGACCTTTACAAGATGCAGGTCTATGCTCTGTCGCGCTGGCGCAACCTGCATGTGCCGCCCGGCGCGCTCGGCCCATCGGGTGAGGTCATCCCGTCAAACATCATCGACAAGGCGCCATCGGCTGAGCTCAGGCCGAACCAGACGGACCAGGATTCACTGCCGCCCTATCCAGTGCTCGACGATATCCTCGAATGCCTGGTGGAGAAGGAGATGGCGGTCGAGGAGATCGTTGCACGCGGGCACGATATCGCAACGGTTCACCGGATCGAACATCTGCTCTATCTCGCCGAATACAAGCGCCGCCAGTCGGCGCCGGGCGTGAGGATCACTACGAAGAATTTCGGCCGTGACCGGCGTTATCCGATCACCAACCGGTTCCGCGATCGCTGATCGTAACGCCATCCGGCGAGTGGAGAAGCAATGCGCAGTTCGGTCGAGATCTACAATATCCGTACCGGTGAGAACCGGATCGTCTGGCAGACGGACACGTTGATCGAGGCGCCGAATTTCGCGCCGGATGGGCGATATCTGCTGCTGAACGCCGATGGGCTGCTCTACCGGATTGCCCTTGATGGCGAAGCCGAGCCGGTTCAGGTCGATACCGGCTTTGCAACGCTCTGCAACAACGACCATGGTATTTCGCCGGATGGCTCGTTGATCGCCATTTCCGACAAGACCCAGCATGGCAAGTCCTGCATTTATGTCCTGCCGGCCGAGGGCGGTACGCCGCGGCAGGTGACGACCAATCTGCCGTCCTACTGGCATGGCTGGTCGCCTGACGGGAAGCGCTTCTCCTATTGCGGCATCCGCAACGACGTCTTCGATATCTATACGATCTCAGTTGATGGCGGCGAGGAAACGCGGCTAACGCACGGCGAGGGCCGCAACGACGGGCCGGACTATTCCGCCGACGGACAATGGATCTATTTCAACTCCAGCCGTACCGGCCTGATGCAGATCTGGCGTATCCATCCCGACGGCACCGGTCTCCAGCAGGTGACAAGCGATAATTACGGAAACTGGTTCGCCCATCCGTCGCCCAGGAACGACAAGGTCGTGCTGATCTCCTACGACCCCGACGTTTTTGATCATCCGCGCGATTTGAACGTTCGCATGCGGCTGATGGACATGGATGGCGGCAACCTCGTGACGCTGTTCGAGCTCTTCGGCGGGCAGGGAAGCATCAATGTGCCGAACTGGTCGCCCGACGGCGATGAATTCGCCTATGTCCGCTACGAGCCCGCATGACCGCTATGGACAGGCCGCGCGCTCCGTTATAAATCTTGGATCGTTCTCAGGGCGCATCCGATCCGCGGGAAGGGCAAGGCCCACCTGATGCATTGAACGTAAAGACTGCCACACCTCTTTTCAGTCTGTGGGCGCGGATACCGGACGTGAATGAAAGGAGGTCTTTCGTGACCACGCGCTCTCTGGCAAGCAACGCCACCCTCGATTCCCTCAAAAAGCAGGCCAAGGCTTTTTTAAAAGCCGTCCATTCCGGCGACGCATCGGCGCGAAGCCGTGTTTTACCCTATTTTGCCGATGTTGCGGATATCGGGCTTCAGGATATCCAGCTTGTTCTTGCCCGCGAACATGGTTTCTCGAGCTGGGCGAAGCTGAAGGCGCATCTGGAGAGCCAGGATCGGCAGACAACTTCGACAGATCAGCTTGCCAATGAGTTTCTATCATTGGCGACGATTTCGTATTTTCCCCAGATTCCGGCCGATCCGGCACGGTTCGCCGAGGCGCTGAGGCTGCTGGAGGCACATCCGGAGATTGCCGGGGAAAATATCCATGTCGCTGCCGTGCTTGGAGATGCCGCCGGCGTTAGCCGCTGGCTTGATCGACAACCGCAGCTTCTTGAGCGCAAGGGCGGACCTTTCAACTGGTCTCCGCTGATGTCCGCCGCTTATGCCCGTTTGCCCGGCCACTCGAGCTTGCCGGCGGCCAGGGAGCTCGTCAGGCGCGGGGCTGATGCCAACGCCTTCTTCTTTGATGGTGGTCAGTATCGCTTCACGGCCTTGACCGGCGTCTTCGGCGAAGGCGAAGCGGGAAAACTACGCCAGCCGGCGCATGCTGAATGCGAGGCTTTCGCGCGCCTGCTGCTTGATGCGGGTGCCGAAACCAACGACAGCCAGGCGCTCTATAACCGGATGTTCGAGCCGGATAACACTTGCCTGAAGCTGCTGCTGGAATACGGCCTGTCGGCTGAAGACAAGAACAATTGGCTGGTGCGCGAGGATGGAAGGATGGTGGCGAACTCGCAGACCGTGTTCGACTATCAACTGGCCTGGGCTTGCGAGAAGCGTATGGGCGAGCGCGTAAGATTGCTGGTCGAGCATGGGGCCGATGTCAATAAACCCGTGAATGGTCGGACGCCTTACGAGTGGGCGCGGCTAGGTGATGACAAGGATTTGGTCCTGTATCTCGTGCAGCTGGGAGCTGTAGCCGTCCGTCTGAAGCAAGAGGATTGGGTCTATATCCAGCTAACAACCGTCGATGCATATACCGATCAATCGGTATTGGTCGAACACATTAAAAGAGTTGCAGGCAATATCGACATTCCCGATGCGATCCAACGCGCTCATCCAGCCATGATGCATGAAGCGGCCGGTGAAAATGCTCTCGAGCGCGTTCGCTGCATGCTGGCGCTCGGGTTAGACGTCAACACCATGACCAGCCGCACGCCGCTGCATGAAGCTGCTTTGCATGGTCACATCGAGATGGCGAAGCTGTTGATCGAGCATGGTGCGGACAGCAGCATCCGCGATCCCTATTACTATGCGCCGCCGATCGGCTGGGCGGAGTATAACGGCAGAGCGGAGATGGTGGAGTTCCTGAAGACGCAGCCGCTTGATATCTTCGCGGCCGCCGCTTTTGGCCCGATCGAGCAGCTGACCGGGCATCTGGATGCTCACCCTGAACTGATCAACAGCCGCTTCGGTGATGTTCGCCCGCATGGGGAGGCAAGCCCGGATCGTGACTGGATGACGCCGCTTGGCTTTGCCATTCTCAATCACCGGGCGGATGCGGTACGCTTCCTGCTGGAGCGCGGCGCCGATCGTTCCGTGAGAGATGCTTCAGGCCGGTCCTATCGCGATCTCGCGAGAGAGGCGGGCGACGAGGCCGTCATCGCGCTGATGCGTCAGCCTATTGCGACGGTTGCGGGCCTGCCTCTTTCGGATGTTTGAGATCGAGCGTGCCCTGGTCGGTCGCAAGAAATTGTGGACCGACCTGGCGCACCTTGTTGGTCGTGGGATCGTAAGGCCGGTCGGGTTGCAGTTGTTTCGGCTGAACTGGAGTGATTTCCGGAGTGGCTATCACCGCTGTCTTCTGCTGCGGCGGTGCGGCGGCGGCGTCCGTCCCGGGTTTTTCGGTCTCGATCTCCGTGATCGAGCTTTCCGGCTGGGCCAGCGATTGTTGCTCGGGTGGGGAGCGCTCAGGTCTTACGCGGGTATCGATGACGGTGTCCGGCGTGGCGGACATCGGAGTGCTGCAACCGTTCCGCTGCATGTCATCCAGCAATCGCCGCCTCTCCAGGCCCGCATCGTCGATGCGGGATACGCTCGATTCACGCTCGTCCATCAGCGATGCAAGGTCATCCCGCATCCGCTCCATCGTATCGTGCATGTCATCGCAGGCGGCCTCGTTGTCGGAGCCGAGGATGGTCACGCTGCTGTCGGAGGTGCAGCCCTGATTGCGCATGTCGCTCTTCAGGCGCCGTATCGCCATGTTCTGCTGGACGATGGCGCGCGAGAGCTGTCGTGTTTCGGCATTGGCGCCGACAATCTCCGTCGTATCGGCATATCGGCCATGCAACTCGTCGCAAATGGCATTCATCTGGGCGAGGGCCGGCGTCGCTACCAGCAGGGATAGCAAGAGAGAGGAGTAGAATTTTTTGCCGCGGTTCACGTTGTGCTCTTCGAAAAGCGGTTCGATTTCCACGGAGAATATACCGTGTTGCTTAACAACGTATCCATCAAAACATGCTGATTGTGAAAGATTTTTTTGCAGTTAGACCGGAAATCAAACTTGGCTTGCGCCTTCTCGGTGGCATGAGGCCATAAGACGGGGAGCAACGGACGAAAGTGGGAGTATTAGATGCGATGATTTATCCGGCTAACAACCCGCGGTCTGCGTCGCGGCAGCCGCCTTTGGAGACGGCCGCCGCTGCTGAATGTCAGATCAATTTGGTTGCGATGCTTCGACCACGGCCAGAGCCGCCATGTTGACAACGCCACGCGAGGTGACCGAGGGCGACAGGATGTGGGCCGGAAGCGCCGTGCCGAGCAGGATCGGGCCGACATGCAGGCCATCGGTCATAGTCTTGACCACGCCGAGGGTGATGTTGGCGGCATCCAGGTTCGGGAACACCAGCAGGTTGGCCTCGCCGGAAAGCGTACTGTCCGGCATGACATGGCGGCGCAGGCTTTCGGAAATGGCGCTGTCGCCGTGCATTTCGCCATCGACTTCCAGCTCGGGAGCGGCTTCGCGCACGAGCGCCAGGGCATCGCGCATTTTGGTGGCGCTTTCCGATTCCCGCGAGCCGAAGTTCGAATGCGAGACGAGGGCGACACGCGGCGAAATGCCGAAGCGTTTGATTTCCTCGGCTGCCAGCACCGCCGACTGGGCGATCTCCGCGGCATTCGGATTAAAGGTGACATAGGTGTCGGTATAGAAGGTCGCGCCGCGCTGCGAGATCAGCAGGCTGAGCGCCGAGAAGTCGCCGACATCCGGGCGCTTGCCGATGATCTGGCGGACGATGCGCAGATGGCGTTCGTAACGGCCTTCAAGACCGCAGATCAGCGCGTCGGCATCGCCGCGCTTCAGCGCCAGGGCGCCGATGACTGTGGTGTTGGTACGAACGATCGTCCGAGCTGCTTCCGGAATGACGCCGCTGCGGCCGACGAGCGAGAAATAGAGCTCGACATATTCGCGGAAGCGCGGATCGTCATTTGGGTTGATGACGGCGAAATCGGTATGCGGCCTGATCTTCAGACCATAGCGCTTCAGGCGGGTCTCGATGACGTTGGGACGGCCGATCAGAATCGGCACGGCGGTGCCTTCTTCAAGCAGAACCTGTGCGGCGCGCAGAACGCGCTCGTCTTCGCCTTCGGAGAAGACCACGCGCTTGCGCTCGGCGATCTTTGCGGCGGCGAAAATAGGCTTCATGACGAAGCCGGAGCGGAAGACGAAGCGGTTGAGTTCGTCCATATAGGCGTCGAAATCGGTGATCGGCCGCAGCGCCACGCCGCTTTCGGCGGCGGCTCTTGCTACGGCCGGTGCGATACGCAGGATCAGGCGCGGATCGAAGGGCGAGGGGATCAGATACTCCGGTCCGAAGACCGGCGTCTCGCCCGTATAGGCGCGGGCGGCCACATCCGAAGGCTCTTCGCGGGCAAGCGATGCGATGGCGCGCACAGCTGCCATCTTCATTTCCTCATTGATCGTCTTGGCGCCGCAATCGAGCGCGCCGCGAAAGATATAGGGGAAGCAGAGGACGTTGTTGACCTGGTTCGGGAAGTCCGAGCGGCCGGTGCAGATCATCGCGTCCGGCCGTGCGGCGCGGGCGAGGTCCGGCATGATTTCTGGCGTCGGGTTGGCCAGCGCCATGATCAGCGGCTTCTCCGCCATCTGCTCCAGAAGCTCGGGCTTCAATACGCCGGCGGCGGACAGGCCAAGGAAGACATCGGCGCCGCCGATCGACTCGGCAAGCTCGCGCTTGTCGCTATCCTGGGCGTAGACCGACTTCCATTCGTCCATCAGCACGTTGCGGTCTTTGTAGACGAGGCCCTCGATATCGTGGACCCAGATATTTTCGCGCCTGGCGCCGAGGATGACCAGAAGGTTGAGGCAGGCGAGTGCAGCCGCACCGGCGCCGGAAGCGACGATCTTGACGTTTTCGATCTTCTTGCCGGCCAGTTCCAGCCCGTTGAGAATGGCGGCCGCGACGATGATGGCGGTGCCATGCTGATCATCGTGGAAGACCGGAATATCCATCTTTTCGCGCAGGCGGCGCTCGACCTCAAAGCATTCCGGTGCCTTGATGTCCTCGAGGTTGATGCCGCCGAAGGTGGGCTCGAGTGCCGAAATCGTGCTGACCATCTCATCGACGGTGGGTGCATCGACTTCGATATCGAAGACATCGATGCCAGCAAATTTCTTGAAGAGGACGGCCTTGCCTTCCATGACCGGCTTGGAGGCCAGCGGGCCGATATTGCCGAGGCCGAGCACGGCCGTGCCGTTGGAAATGACCGCGACGAGATTGCCGCGCGAGGTATAGTCGAACGCCGTTTCCGGATTGTCGCGGATGGCGAGGCACGGCGCGGCGACGCCGGGAGAATAGGCAAGCGCCAGGTCGCGCTGGTTGCCGAGCGGCTTGGTTGCCTGGATTTCCAGCTTGCCGGGGCGGGGATAGCGATGAAAGAAGAGAGCCTGTTCGTCGAGATTGCCACTCGCCATGTTCTTGGCTGCCTTCGATGTGTCGTGCGTATCCATCCCGCTTCTCCATTTCTGCTTGCGCGCCTGCGCCTCAAGCCCCCTCCATACATCAATCGTTCGGAGTGCACAGTATGGATTTGACGCTGCTGAAGGGTTTTTTGTCGCGGCAAAGGCATAATTTTTCCTTTGCGGAAACTGCGGCATTGCGGACCCGACGCTATGAAAGTGAGAGGACGATGTTCCGTCTCGGGGGCGCCAGTTTTGCAACCGACCTGCCAAATCTCGCCACAGCTGCAAAACACGGCTGATTTCCTGCCGCGAGCGCTCCGCACAGCATTTGTCATCTTCCTGAAACACGAGTCTGATTTTGGAATAGGTAACGTAGGATAGGACGCGAACAAATGTTCGTGAATGAAAACATGGACACTCGGCGGTTTCGAACGCTGTTCATTTCTGACGTGCACCTCGGCTCGAAAGCGGCCAAGGCGGACTTCCTTCTCGATTTTCTGCGCCTTCATGACGCCGACACCATTTACCTTGTCGGCGATATCGTCGATGGCTGGCGGCTGAAGCGCAATTGGTACTGGCCGCAGGATTGCAATGATGTTGTGCAGAAGCTGCTGCGCAAGGCGCGCAAGGGCTCGCGCATCGTCTATATCCCCGGCAATCACGACGAATTCCTGCGCGATTTCCCCGGCATGCATTTCGGCGGCATCGAAGTGGCCCAGCGCGCGATCCACGAGACGGCCGACGGCAAGAAGTATCTTGTCCTGCATGGCGACGAATTCGACGTCGTCGTCCGCAATGCCCGTCTACTCGCCTATCTCGGCGACTGGGCCTATGACATGGCAATCCTGATCAATATTGGCCTTGCCGCTGTGCGTCGCCGCCTGAACATGCCCTACTGGTCTTTCTCCGCCTGGGCGAAGCTGCAGGTCAAGCATGCCGTCAATTTCATCGGCGAGTTCCAGCGCGTCGTGGTCGAAGAAGCCCGGCGCAATGATGCCGATGGCGTCATCTGCGGTCATATCCACCACGCCGTCATCGAAGATTTCGATGGCATCCGCTATATCAATACCGGCGACTGGGTCGAAAGCTGCACGGCAATCGCCGAGCATGAGGACGGCACGTTCGAGCTGATCACCTGGCAGTCGATTGCCGAGACCCAGCTGATCGGTATTGCCGGCGACGAACTGCCGGAAGCGCTTGGAGCGCAGGCGGCGTAATATTTTGCCGCCTCACGGACCTAATAACGCTCCGTCACAATTATTGATCGCTGGGATCCCGCTGCTTTCGTCATTTTGGGCTGAAACGTTGCAGCTGGGCTATTTCCCGCCATAGTCGTGATAACGATAGAGTGATAGGAACACATCAGTTCCCTTCAGGTCTGTCATGATTCCCGCGACAAAAACTTTGCAGGGCGAGGCCGCGCCGCCTTATTTTCGGTTACGCACCGCCTTGTCCTATTGCGCTCCGTTGATCGTCAACGGGATTGCCTTGCCGTTTTTTCCGGTGTGGCTGGCCGGGTTGAGTTTCAGCGATCGTGAGATTGGCCTCATTCTTGCCGTGCCGATGGTGGTGCGGGTTCTCGTTGTGCCTATTGTCGGCATGCTTGCCGACCGTGTGCAGGAACGCGCCACCGTTTTGTTCTGGTCGGGTGCGCTGTCGCTGTTGACGGCGATCGCGCTTTATTGGACGAGCGATTTCTGGCCGGTGCTTTTGGTCTACGGCATCCAGGGCGCGACTTATGCGCCTTACGTTCCGATCGTTGAATCGATTGCCGTTTCCGGCGTGCGGCGCTGGGGTTTCGATTACGGGTCGATGCGCGTCTGGGGATCGATCGCCTTCATCATTTCGACCCTTATCGGCGGTCAGATGATCGGTAAGTGGGGCGGTACGACGGTTCTCCCCGCCATGGTCGCGGGCTTTGTCCTGACAACGCTGATGGCCTTTTTCTGTCCGCGCATCGGGCCGACGCGTCGGCGCCATCATCAACCGATCGATTTGCAGGCGTCAACCGGCAGCTCGCTGCGGTCTCCGCAATTGCTGGTCACCATGATCGGTGTGTCGGTGCAGCAGTCGAGCCACGCTATGATGTATACCTTCGCATCGATCTATTGGCGCGAGCTAGGCTTTTCAGGCACGCAGATTGCTGTCCTCTGGTGCATCGGGGTCGCGGCGGAGGTCATGGTATTTTTCATGTCGAGGATGCTCGGCCGTCGCTTCAGCGCCTGGACGCTGATCTTTTTCGGATCGGCCGTGTGTGTCGTTCGCTGGATCCTGTTCCCGATCAATCTCGGTTTCGCTGGCTATTTCGTGCTGCAATGTTTTCATGCCTGCACCTTTGCCTGCGTGCATACCGGCATCCAGCGCCGCATCGTCGCTTCGGTGCAGGAAACGCAGGAGGCGTCTGCTCAGGGCACCTATTTCTTTTACAATGGCATGTTTCTCGGGCTGATGACCCTGGCGTCCGGTTATCTCTATGCCTGGTTCGGTCTTTCCAGCTACTACATCATGTCCGGCGTTGCGGCTTTTGGCCTTGCGATGCTGATTGTTGCCCGCAACCTTCAGCCTCGGAGCTCCTCGATCGGCGGAAGAGCAAGCGAGGCTTCGTAAGTCGCGCAAAGTGGTTTCATTTAGATATCAAAATGCCGTGCCATATCTTTGGCGCGTAGGCGGCATAGAAATCGCCTATGAACTCGGTGTATTAACGATTAGCGTCGCGCGGGGATTCCCGAGTCGGCGAGTGTGCCGCAAGACTTGAAAGATGCATGAGTTTGAAAGCAGCCGTACAGAAACCCGATGCACCGAGGATCGACGACGAGCCTGATGGCAGCGGGCATCGCTATCGGCTGGAAGGCAATTGGCGCAGTGCTAATGTCCATGGCGTGTTGCGGCGCATCGATGAGCTGACGACGCGGCGCGGTGGCGGCCGGGTGGTGATCGATCTTTCCGATCTCTCCGATGTCGACACCGCCGGCGCGCTGCTGATCCGCCGTCTGAGGGAAAGCCAGGAGGCGCATGGCGCCAGTGTCAGCATTGAAGGTTCCAATCCGCATATCGACGAGCTCCTGACGGCCTTTACCGAAGACCCGGATGCCGAAAAGCCGGAACCCAGGCTAAAAAAATCCTGGGCGGAACGCATCTTCGCGCCGATCGGCGAAACCGTCCACGAAGTTTGGGGCAATCTGGTCGCTGCCATGTATATTCTCGGCTCGGCGGTGCGCGGGGCGCAGCTGAAATTCGGGCGCGGCAGCGGCGTCTCGCCGGCTTCGATCGTCAACCAGATCGACCATATGGGCGTGCGCGCCGTCCCGATCATCCTTTTGATGTCCTATCTGATCGGCGCGATCATCGCGCAGCAGGGAGCATTCCAGCTGCGCTATTTCGGCGCCGAGGTCTTCGTCGTCGATCTCGTCGGTATCCTGCAATTGCGTGAAATCGGTGTGCTTTTGACCGCCATCATGATCGCCGGCCGTTCTGGCAGCGCGATCACCGCCGAAATCGGCTCGATGAAGATGCGCGAAGAGGTCGATGCGCTGAAGGTGATGGGCCTGAACCCGATCGGCGTGCTGATCTTCCCGCGGCTGGTGGCGCTGACGGTGGCGCTGCCGCTGCTGACGATCCTTGCCAATTTTGCCTCGCTCCTCGGTGCGGCGACGGTAACCTGGGCTTATTCCGGCATCACCTTCGCCACATTTGTTGCGCGCCTGCATGAGGCTATCAGCCTTTCCACCGTCATCTCGGGGATGATCAAGGCGCCGTTCATGGCGCTGGTGATCGGCATCGTTGCGGCGGTCGAGGGATTGAAGGTCGGCGGCAGCGCCGAATCGCTCGGCCAGCATGTGACCGCCTCAGTAGTGAAGTCGATTTTCGTGGTGATCCTGATGGACGGCCTGTTCGCCATGTTCTATGCCGCGATCGATTTCTGAGGGATATCAACGATGAGCGCGCTTCACTCGGAAATCTCCCTGGAAAAAGATGAGCATGGCAGGGACATCGTGCTGTCGGCACGGGATGTCACCGTCGCTTTCGGATCGAAAGTCGTGCTCGATAAACTGAACCTCAACATCTATCGCGGCGAAATCCTCGGTTTCGTCGGCGCTTCCGGTGCCGGCAAATCGGTGCTGCTGCGCACGGTGCTGCGGCTGCTGCCGCGCCGCTCTGGCAAGATCGAGATCCTCGGCGAAGATTATGACAAGCTCTCCGAGCCGGAACGCAACAGGCTCGATATGCGCCTCGGCGTGCTCTTCCAGCAGGGGGCGCTGTTTTCTTCGCTGACGGTGAAGGAGAACATCCAGGTGCCGATGCGGGAATATCTCGACCTGCCGAAGAACCTTATGGATGAGCTGGCGCATCTGAAGATCCGCATGGTCGGCCTTGCCGCGGATGCGGCCGATAAATACCCGTCTGAGCTATCCGGCGGCATGATAAAGCGCGCGGCCCTGGCGCGCGCCCTGGCGCTTGATCCCGACCTCGTCTTCCTGGACGAACCGACCTCCGGCCTCGATCCGATCGGCGCCGCGGAATTCGACGAGCTCATCGCCAAGCTGCGAGACACGCTCGGCCTGACCGTCTATATGGTGACTCACGACCTCGATAGCCTTTTTTCCGTTTGCGATCGTATTGCCGTTCTCGGACAGAAACGGGTATTGGTGGAAGGAACGGTTGAGGACATGCTCGCCTGCGACGACCCCTGGGTGCAGTCCTATTTCCGTGGTAAACGCGCGCGTTCGATCGTGCCGGCGGGAAGGGTTGGAGACCGCAACGACGACAACGGCGCTGGCGCCCACAGCCGCGAGAAGTAATTGGAACAATGGAAACCAAAGCCAACTATACGATCGTCGGGTTCTTTACATTGCTGGTCATCGCGGCCGCGTTCGGCTTCGTCTATTGGATGGCCGAATATGGCCGGGGCGGACCGATGGTCGAACTGGTCGTTCGCATTCCGGGCTCGGCAAACGGCCTGAGCGTCGGTTCTCCCGTCCGCTTCAACGGCATTCAGGTCGGCTCCGTTCAGGGACTTTCGATCGATGCCGACGATCCGAACTATTCGCTGGCCTTTACCGAAGTGCGCGCAGATGCGCCGGTCTATACGTCCACCAAGGCGATTCTGGAGATCCAGGGCCTGACGGGCGCTGCCTATATCGAGCTTTCCGGCGGTCGCAACGGTGACGAAAACATTCTCAAGCGCTCCGTCGATACCGGCAAGCGCGCAGTGCTGCTCGCCGACCAGTCGAGCGTCACGAACCTGCTCAACACCGCCGACAAGATCCTGAATCGCGCCAACGACACGATCGGCGATATCCAGGGATTCGTTTCGGATTCCCGTGCGCCGCTGACGGATACGGTGCGCAATGCACAGACCTTCTCCAAGGCCCTGTCGGACAATTCCGACAATATCGACAAATTCCTCGCCAGCATGGGGCAGCTTTCCGACACCTTCAAGAATGTCTCGACGCGTATCGACTCGACGCTGGAAGCCGTCGAGAAGCTGGTGCGTGCGGTCGATGCCAACAAGATCAACGAGGTCGTCAACAACGCCAACAAGATCACCGCTAACGTCGCGGATGCGACGACCGATCTGAAGGCGACGGTGGCCGCGTTCAAGCAGACCGCCGATACTTACAATGCCTTCGGTCAGAAGGCGCAGCAGACGCTGGATCGTGTCGACGCCATCGTGGCGCAGATCGATCCCGCCAAGCTGAAAGGTTCGGTTGACGACATTACGCAGGTGACCAAGGATGCCCGCGCGGCCGTCACATCCATCCGCGACGTCGCCAATTCGGTTGCCGCCCGCCAACAGGATATCGACCAGACGATTGCCAATGCCCGGTCGATTTCCGACAAGCTGAACTCCGCGTCCGGCAAGGTCGACGGCGTTCTCAGCAAGGTCGATTCGCTGCTTGGCTCCGGCGACACGCAGTCGCTGTTTGCCGAAGCCAAGGATACGCTCGAATCCTTCAAGAAGATGGCGGACAATCTCAACGCCCGGATCGGGCCGATCGCCGACAATCTGCAGAAGTTCTCGGGCAGCGGTCTGAGCAACGTCCAGGCCCTCATCAACGATATGCGGGGCACGGTTGACAATCTCAACAGCACGATCACTAACTTCGATCGCAATCCGCAGCGCCTGCTGTTCGGTGGCGATACGGTCAAGCAATATGATGGCCGGGCGCGGCGTTGATGGATAGCGGTTTTTGGACTGTGAGGGATATGCGGAATATGGTCGGTTGCGTTTCGAGTGAGCGTTATCAGGTGTACCGGAAGGCAGCGATCGTCCTGCCGCTGCTCGCGGCCCTGCTTAGCGGCTGCGGTACCAAGCCATCCAACGATACCTATGATCTCTCGGCCTCGGTCAAGGCGAGCGGTCCGCTGATGAAGGGTAAACAGATCCTCATTCCGCCGCCGACGGCATTGCAGGCGCTCGACAGCAACCTGATCGTCATCCGCGTCTCGCCCTCCGAAATCCAATATCTCGGCAAGGCGCAGTGGAGCGACAAGCTGAGCCGGATGGTGCAGTCGAAGCTGGTCGAAGCCTTCGAGAATACCGGCAAGCTTGGCGGCGTCGGCGTGCCGGGGCAGGGGCTGGCGATCGACTACCAGATCGTCACCGACATTCGTTCCTTCGAGATCGATGCGGCCGGCGGCCAGAAGTCCGCCGCTGTCGAAATCTCGGTGAAGATCCTCAACGACCGCACGGGCACCATCAAGTCCCAGAGCGTCTTCCGCAAGGTCGTTCCGGTCACCGGCGGCGGCAACCCGGATTTCGTGAAAGGTCTCGACACGGCCTTCGCCGGCGTCACCGCCGAGATCGTCGACTGGACGCTGCGCTCGCTCTAAGCTCCGCTTATCGCTCCATCAGCGCCTTCAGTGTGTTGAGATCCTTCAGCACATGCGCAGCGTCGGCCGCGAACTGCTCGTCCGTCATTGCGGGCAATCTCAGCAGTGTGAACATGACTTCGCAGCCGTCGCCGTTCGGCACGACTCTCAGCGCATTATAGACCTGCAGGCCGGTGTCGAGGGTCACCGTATGGTCGATGACGCCGAAGTCGTTGCGGGGTGTGAAGCGGACACGGACGGTGCCGAGAATGCCTTTGGCAACCCAATCGTCGCCATCCAGTTCCAGTCCGGATGCAAGGCCCGATGCCCAGAGCGGCATGTTTTCCGGGCGGCCGGCAAAGCCGTAGACCTCCCGCCAGGGGCGACCGATGGAGACATGAACGATCTTGGCAGACATGGTCGACATGGATGTTTTCTCCTCTATATGCGTCATCGATGGAGCACCGGGTCAGCTTGCCGGAAGCCGGCCTTTTGAAAAATCCTGCAGCATTCTTTGCCCGGTTCTGCAATGGGGCCGAATCGAGGCTGGCGAAGGCTTGCCGTTTTGCGCCCGGAGTGCAACAACACGCCCAACGCATAACTCCCGAAAGGCGGTATCGGTTTCGGGGAAGGCTTAGGCGTCATTTCAAAATATCACTGCGTCCTCTGCGCATGCGATGGGATGTGAGGCGCAGCAAGAGAATTATTGGAGGATTGTCGTGGAAAAGGCAGAAATCGGACTGATCGGTCTCGCTGTGATGGGATCGAATCTGGCGCTCAACATTGCCGAAAAGGGCAATAAGATCGCGGTGTTCAACCGTACACCGCAGGTGACGGATGAATTCTACGCGAATGCGGGTGCGCTGAAGGACAAGATCATTCCCTGCAAGACGATCGAAGAGTTCGTCGAATCGATCCGTCCGCCGCGGCCGATCATCATCATGATCAAGGCCGGCGAGCCGGTCGACCAGCAGATGGCGGCTTTGCAGCCATATCTGGACAAGGGCGACATCATGATCGATGCCGGCAACGCCAATTTCCGCGACACGATCGCCCGCTTCGACCGCCTGATGGATACCGGCCTGACCTTTATCGGCATGGGTGTCTCCGGTGGCGAGGAAGGTGCGCGCCATGGCCCGTCGATCATGGTCGGCGGCACTGAAGAGTCCTACAAGCGTGTCGAGAAGGTGCTGACCTCGATTGCTGCCACATACAACAACGATCCCTGCGTTGCCTGGCTCGGCAATGATGGCGCCGGTCATTTCGTCAAGACCATCCATAACGGCATCGAATATGCCGACATGCAGATGATCGCGGAGATCTACGGCATCTTGCGCGATGGTCTCGGCAAGAGCGCCGCGGAAATCAGCGGCATCTTCGGTGACTGGAACAAGGGTCGCCTCAATTCCTACCTGATCGAGATCACCGAGAAGGTTCTGGCCGCCAAGGATCCGGCGACCGGCAGCGCCATGCCGGACGTCATCCTCGACAAGGCCGGCCAGAAGGGCACCGGCAAGTGGTCGGCGATCGAAGCGCAGAACATGGGCATTCCGGCGACCGCCATCGAAGCCGCCGTCGCCGCCCGCAGCCTGTCGGCGATCAAGACCCAGCGCGAAGCCGCCGAGAAGATCTTCGGTACGCCGGACTACAAGTTCCCGATCGCCTTCGGTCCGGACCTGCTGAAGGACCTGGAACTGGCACTGTTTGCCGCCAAGATCGGCGCCTATGCGCAGGGTTTTGCCGTCATGGCCGAGGCGTCGAAGGAGTTCAACTGGTCGTTGCCGATGCCGGTCATTGCCAAGATCTGGCGTGCGGGCTGCATCATCCGCTCGCAGTTCCTGGATGAGATCACCAGCGCCTTCACCAAGACGCCGGATGCCGCCAACCTGATCGTCACCCCGGCCTTCGCCGAAATGGTCAAGGAATCGATCCCGTCGCTGCGCCGCATCGTCTCGGCCGCCACGGCCTCCGGCCTTCCGGTTCCGGCACTGGCCTCCGCTCTGACCTATTTCGACGCCTACCGCCAGGCGCGGGGCACCGCAAACCTGATCCAGGCCCAGCGCGACTTCTTCGGCGCACATGGCTTCGATCGCGTCGACGGCAAGGACATCCACCACGGCCCCTGGGGCAGCGGCGCGAACGGCTGAGAAGCCTCATAGAATCCAGTATTAAAGGGCTGGGCGGAGATCTCCGCCCAGTTCAAAACAAAAAAATGTGCATTGCTTGGTGTTGCAGACATTGGCCGCAAAACTTGGGATGTGAGCGATAAGCGTACGCGGCTGACGCCTATGCCGCAGCGCGAGAGTTATCCTCCCGAGATCTCTTCTCGCTTGTCAAGAATATGATTCTCATCTCCGCCGCGCGACACTATATCGCTGAAACTGAAGGCGGCCGTCCCGACTATCAAGAAGCCAAGAATTGCCATGGCCTGGGGCCAAAAGGATACGCCTTGGGCGACGAGCATACTTCCCCAACTCGGTGTCGGCGGCTGTGCGCCAAGCCCAAGAATGTCCAGCATGGCATGTGAGTAAACTGCCCATGCGAAGATCGACGCCATGAGAGCGGCAAAGTGACGGGCCGTGTTATCTCTGCCGGCTTGCGATACTGGCTTATCCTGCCGACGGGCGCGATGGATGACGTAAGCGATTCCAACGCCCCATAAGGGGCCGAGAGCAAGCGCAGTTGTCCAACCAGTTAATTTCCCGAGGACAACGACAATCAGCGCAATGATGAACAACGGCAAAACCGAAAATACACAAAGAGCCGTCGTCAGTAAGCGGTTCGGCCGGCGAGGCGTCAGCAGAAATGAGGGCGCGACGAAGCAGACATAGCCGAGGACTGTAACGAGACGGCCGATCCAAGTCGGCCCGGCCCCTGCCGCACGCTCCATAAGATAGCCTGACGCGCCAGCGAGAAGCGTTGTCATCAACCCGGTCAGGATCGTGTACTTGCTCCCGGCAATGAATCTTGAGAACGAATCCCGTCCCATTTCGTCAGTGCCTAGAAGATTGGCTGGGCTCAACGGCGCCAGACGATTGCTTAGGTTTGCGACGTAGGCATCCTGAAGCGGCAAGAGCACCGCAGCTCCCAGCAATACGACAATACAAAGGAGACCTAGCGAGCAGGCGACTGTTCTTAAATGCAATCTAGAACATCCTCTTTATTGCACTGCATGCCAACCCGACAGGAGCTGCGGGTTTGCAGCGGATCTATATCCTTATCTACTTCAAGTCAGAATATCAGTGGGGGCGGTTAGATCCGGTTGGCCTTTCCTTTTATCAGCCCTTCGGCCAGATCGGGGAGCTGATGCTTTGCAGCAGCTCCGGTTCGATGCCGTCGATGCGTGCAATGACGGCCTTGCCCAGCTCGCGGCCGGCATGGCGGAAGTCCTCGTGGATCGCGATGATCTCCGGGCGGATCCAGCTCAGCACGTCGGTCGATTGCTTGGCGACCATGTCGATATCGTGGCCAAGACGGAAGCCCGCCGCCTCGATGCCGGCATTGACGGCGATGGCGCCGGCGCTGCTGGAGCAGACGATGCCGTCTGGCGCATGCGGGGAACGCATCAGCACCTCGACCGTATCCTTGATGTCGGCGAGCGTCGTATCGGTGCTGGCCCTCAGCGGAACCTCCTGAGCTTGATACTCGCGCAAGCCCGTCTGAAAGCCGATCTGGGTATGCAGATAATAATTGAGCTTGCCCGGCGGCTGCAGCAGCGCGATGCGGCGGCGCCCCTTGGCGACCAGCGCACGCACCGCTTCACGCGCGAAAGCTTCGTTGTCGAAGTCGTGGAAAGGATGGGAGATTCCCATGTTCGTGCGCCCATGCGTGGCGAAGGGCATGCCGCGCTGATGCATGAGTTCCACGCGCGGATCGTCCGGCTCCGTGCGCGATATGATGACGCCGTCCGCCGATCCGGTATCGAGGATATAGCGCACCGGTACCAGCGGGTCCTTGCTGTGTGAGTGCGGGGTGATGATAAGATGATATTGCGTTCCCGCCAGCACCTCGGAGATGCCGAAAACCATGTGGCTGGTGAAGCCCATGATTTCCTCGTCGATGCTGAGCACCAGCGCGATAACGTTGGTCTTGCCGGTTCTCAGGCGCACGCCAGCGCGATTTGGCTGGTAGCCCAATTGGCGGGCGACCATGCGAACGCGCTCCTTGGTTTCAGCGCCGATATCCGGAGCGTCCTTCAATGCGCGCGAAACGGTCGTGATCCCAAGGCCTGTCATGAAGGCGATCGTCTTCAGCGTCGGCCGCTCGGGCGAGGGCTGAATACCGCCGCCTGAAGTTCTCTTATTATCCATCTCGTCCAAGCCCGCCTCCCGGCCGCCTCCCGCGGCCAATCCGCTTATATCGCTTGCAGCAGCGTCGCAAGCACATGCGTGATGCGGTCGCTCCTCCCTCGTTGAAGAAATCTGTAACGATACAGTGGAAAAGTCGAGTGCTTTTTCTGTTGGGTGATCAAAAGAGATATCCAGAGGTTGAATCCACAGCCAGAGCCGAAAAATTTTGCAATTGCGAGAGATCTTCAAGCGTTTAAGAGGCGGTGCAGCAATTTTATTTTAAAAATTTCAATGAACTAAAGAGAAGTCTGATGGATGTCCGTCGCCGATGAAACCTCAGGCATGTCGCATTTTTTACAAGCATAAATGTAATCTGAAACCGCCCCTAGGCGCTTTCAGGAAAATTTCACGAGCGAGCGGTTGCGCGTTGAAAATGATTCGACTACGTTTTTCCGGCAACGTTTCAGTGAGGGAGGAAAACTCATGAATATTCGTTTGATGGCGACTGCGCTTGCTGCGTCGGTCGTGTTGCCGCTGGGAGTAGCCAACGCGACGGATCTGGAGGTAACCCATTGGTGGACATCCGGCGGTGAGTCTGCCGCGGTGGCGGAGTTGGCAAAGGCGTTCGACGCCACGGGCAATCATTGGGTGGATGGTGCGATTGCCGGCTCCGGTGGCACCGCGCGTCCGATCATGGTCAGCCGCATCACCGGTGGCGATCCGATGGGTGCCACCCAGTTCAACCACGGTCGCCAGGCGGAGGAGCTTGTGCAGGCCGGCCTCATGCGCGACCTGACCGATGTCGCTACACAGGAGCACTGGAAGGACGTCATTCGCCCGTCCAGCCTGCTCGATTCCTGCACGATCGACGGCAAGATCTATTGCGCGCCGGTTAACATCCATTCCTGGCAATGGCTCTGGCTCTCCAACGCAGCCTTCAAGAAGGCCGGCGTCGAGGTTCCGAAGAACTGGGATGAGTTCGTTGCCGCTGGTCCCGCGCTTGAGAAGGCCGGCATTGTTCCGCTCGCCATTGGTGGTCAGCCATGGCAGGCTACCGGTGCCTTCGACGTGTTGATGGTCGCTATCGCCGGCAAGGATACTTTCCAGAAAGTGTTCGGCGACAAGGATGCGAAAGTAGCGGCCGGACCGGAAATCGCCAAGGTCTTCAAGGCTGCGGACGATGCACGCAAGCTGTCCAAGGGCTCTAACGTTCAGGACTGGAACCAGGCCACGAACCTGGTTATCACCGGCAAGGCCGGCGGTCAGATCATGGGGGACTGGGCGCAGGGCGAGTTCGCCCTGGCGGGTCAGAAAGCCGGCACCGACTATACCTGCCTTCCGGGTCTCGGCGTCAACGAGATCATCTCGACGGGTGGCGACGCATTCTACTTCCCGCTGCTGAAGGATGAAGCCAAGTCGAAGGCTCAGGCGGTGCTTGCCAAGACGTTGCTCGATCCGAAGACGCAGGTCGCCTTCAACTTGAAGAAAGGCTCTCTGCCCGTGCGTGGTGACGTGGATCTCGCAGCCGCCAACGACTGCATGAAGAAGGGTCTCGAGATCCTGAAGAAGGGCAATGTGATCCAGGGTACGGACCAGCTTCTTTCTGCGGATACTCAGAAGCAGAAGGAGGACCTGTTCTCCGAATTCTTCGCAAATCCCGCGATGACGCCAGAAGCGGCGCAGAAGCGCTTCGCCGACATCATCGCCGCAGCTGACTGATCTTTATCTTCTCGCTGTCGTGATACCGGCCTCGCATTGCGGGCCGGTATCACAGCCGGGACACATCGCGTGACCCGGTTTGCCACAGCACCTCTCATAGGCGGCGGACCTGCATGTATGTGATGGTCGCGGTGGATGAGGGAGGAGCGCGGGAGCCGCGGTCACGATCCGGTTTCTGATCGACGAAGCAGTCGCGATGCATAAGGAGCTACAATGACGGGTCAAGCGAAAGCCGGCCGGCCTAATCAATATCTGCGCAATCTGAACTCGAAGATTGCATCCATTCCAATGATCCTGACGGCTGTCGTTATCTTCCTGGGCGGCTCGATCTGGACAGTGGTTTATTCCTTCACCAGTTCAAAGTTGCTGCCTCGCCTCAGCTTCGTCGGACTGGATCAGTACCATCGCCTTTGGGCGGCGCCACGGTGGATCATGTCCATCGAGAATCTTGCGATTTATGGCGTGCTTTCCATGATCTTCAGTCTCGTCATCGGCTTCATGCTAGCGGCGTTGATGGACCAGAAGATTCGGTTTGAAAACACCTTCCGCACGATTTTCCTCTATCCTTTTGCCCTCTCTTTCATCGTCACCGGCCTTGTCTGGCAGTGGCTGCTCAATCCTGAATTCGGCATCCAGTCGGTGGTGCGTTCACTCGGATGGACGAGTTTCACCTTCGATCCGCTCTATACGCCGAGCATCGTCATCTACGGCGTGCTGATCGCCGCGCTCTGGCAGGGAACGGGTCTTGTCATGTGCCTGATGCTTGCCGGCCTGCGCGGCATCGATGAAGACATCTGGAAAGCGGCGCGCGTGGATGGCATCCCCATGTGGAGGACCTATCTGTTCATCGTCATTCCGATGATGCGTCCGGTCTTCATTACGACACTGGTCATCATCGCCAGTGGCATCGTCAAGGTCTACGACCTCGTCGTCGCGCAAACCAGCGGCGGACCCGGCATCTCGTCGGAAGTCCCGGCGAAATATGTCTACGACTACATGTTCCAGGCGCAGAACCTTGGTCAGGGTTTCGCAGCCTCCACCATGATGCTGGTGACCGTCGCCATCATCATCATCCCCTGGGCCTACCTGGAATTCGGCGGAGGGCGCAAGCGTGGCTGATTCTGTTACTCTCAAGAATACGAATGGCAGTGAGGCCGCGAGCGGCAAGACCTTCTCGGGACCGAACGGCCGCAAACCGCGCCCGGTGATTTCCGGCCGCAATATCATGCTTTACGGCACGCTCTTCGTTGCCGCGGTCTACTACCTGCTGCCGCTCTATGTGATGATTGTCACCTCGCTGAAGGGAATGCCGGAAATCCGGCTCGGCAACATCTTCTCGCCGCCGCTCGAAATCACCTTCGAGCCATGGGTGAAAGCCTGGGCGACGGCCTGCACCGGTCTCAATTGCGACGGTCTTTCCCGTGGCTTCTGGAATTCGGTTCGCATTACCGTGCCGTCCACGATCCTCTCGATCGCGATCGCTTCGGTCAACGGTTACGCGCTTGCCAACTGGCGCTTCAAGGGGGCGGATCTGTTCTTCTCGATCCTCGTCGTCGGCGCGTTCATTCCCTATCAGGTGATGATCTATCCCATCGTCATCGTGCTGCGCGAAATCGGTATCTATGGCACGCTCAGCGGACTTATCCTGGTGCACAGCATCTTCGGCATGCCGATCCTGACGCTTTTGTTCCGCAATTACTTCGCATCGCTGCCGGCGGAGCTTTTCAAGGCTGCGCGCATCGATGGCGCGGGTTTCTGGCAGATTTTCCTGCGCATCATGCTGCCCATGTCGCTGCCGATCTTTGTCGTTGCCATGATCCTGCAGATCACGGGTATCTGGAACGACTTCCTGTTCGGCGTCGTCTTCACCCGGCCGGAATATTATCCGATGACCGTGCAGCTCAACAACATCGTCAATTCTGTCCAAGGCGTGAAGGAATATAACGTCAACATGGCGGCAACGATCCTGACGGGTCTTGTTCCGCTGGTCGTCTATTTCGTCTCCGGACGGCTTTTCGTCCGTGGCATCGCCGCCGGCGCAGTGAAGGGTTGATTTATGAATAGTAGCGTTTCAATCAAGGAACTGTCGCTCGATTTCGGCGCGGTCAACGTCCTAAAAAACCTCAATCTCGAGATCCAGGATGGCGAATTCCTCGTATTGCTCGGCTCGTCCGGCTGCGGCAAGTCGACCTTGCTCAATTGCATTGCCGGCTTGCTCGACATCACCGAGGGGCAGATCTTCATCAAGGGCAAAAATGTCACCTGGGAGGAGCCGAAGGATCGCGGCATCGGCATGGTATTTCAGTCCTACGCGCTCTATCCGCAGATGACGGTCGAGAAGAACCTGTCGTTCGGATTGCACGTCGCCAAGGTGCCGCAGGCGGAGATCGACAAGCGCATCGCCCGCGCCGCCGAAATCCTGCAAATCCAGCCCTTGCTCAAGCGCAAGCCGGCCGAGCTTTCCGGTGGCCAGCGCCAGCGCGTGGCGATCGGGCGTGCCCTGGTGCGTGATGTCGACGTGTTCCTCTTCGACGAGCCGCTGTCCAACCTCGACGCCAAGCTGCGATCGGAGCTGCGCGTCGAAATCAAGCGACTGCACCAATCGCTGAAGAACACCATGATCTATGTCACGCACGACCAGATCGAGGCCCTGACGCTTGCCGACCGCATCGCCATCATGAAGAACGGCATCATCATGCAGCTTGATGATCCGACAACGATCTACAATGAGCCGCGCAATCTGTTCGTCGCCGGCTTCATCGGTTCGCCGTCCATGAATTTCCTGCATGGCGAACTGGTCAATCGCGACGGCAAGGTCGCCTTTGCCACTAACGATGTGATCTTCTCGCTGGACGGCTACAGGGCTGCCGAGCCGTTGGTTGCGGGCCGCAAGGTCGTCCTCGGGGCGCGACCGGAGCATATCAAGGTCAATGAGGATCTCGGTCCCGGCACTGAAACGCACGATGCCACCGTTGATATCGAGGAGCCAATGGGCGCCGACAACCTGCTCTGGCTCAATCATGCCGGACACACCATGTCGGTACGTATCAATGGCGCACGTCGCTTCAGCCCTGGATCGCGTGTCAAGCTCGGCTTCGACATGACGGTCGCCTCGCTTTTCGACGCGCAAACAGAACTTAGAATCTAGCCATAAAACGGAGGCGGCCCGGCCGCCTCCGCCTATAGCGGTCCAAGGAGACCCGATGTCGTCCGCATTCAATAATGATTTCAATCTCGATCTAGCTGGTTCGTGGCGGCTCACGTCGCCCGACAGCGCTCACTCTCTTTCCATGCCGATCCCCGGCGACGTCCATACCGCGCTTCACGCCGCCGACCTCATTCCCGATCCCTATTTCGGGCGGAATGAGGAGGTGGTGCAGTGGGTTGCCAATCAGGACTGGCAGATCACGCGCAGCTTCAATCTCGATGATATCGGCGGTGATTGGTATCTGGATATCGACTATCTCGACACGGTGGCGAGCGTCTATGTCAATGACGTGCTCGTGCTCGAGGGCAACAACAGCTTCCAGCGCTACCGTCCCGATGTTTCCAAGGCTCTGAAGACGGGCGAGAACACGATCCGTATTCTGTTGCATTCCAGCGTCAAGGCAGGCGCCGAGCTGCAGGGCAAGCAGCCGTTCTATATCCCCTACAGCACGGCCAATTCGCCGATCCCGAACGGCAACATGCTGCGCAAGCCGCAATGCCATTTCGGCTGGGACTGGAATATTGCGGTCGCGCCGCTTGGGCTCTACGGCACCATTGCGCTGAAGAAGCTCGAGATTGCCAGGATCGAGAGTATCGTTACACAGCAGCTCCACAATGACGACGGCTCGGTCGATCTTAAGGTGACTGCAGCGCTGTTTGCCAAGGGCACTGGTGTCGCCCAGCTCTATTTCTCGCTTGACGACGAGCGGTTGCGGCTCGATATTGGCGTCAACGCTGGCGAGACCTCGATCACCCATGTCTTCCATATCGATAAGCCAAAGCTTTGGTGGCCGGCCGGCAGTGGTGAGCAGGCGCTTTATGCGCTTTCCGTCGAGACCAATTCCGAAACCGCGACCCGGCAGATCGGCCTGCGCACCGTTGAGCTGATCACCGACGAGGACGAGGCGGGCAGCCGTTTCGCGCTGAAGATCAACGGCCGCGAAATCTTTGCACGCGGCGCCAACTGGATCCCGGCGGATGCACTGTTTTCACGCTCCAGCCCGGCTTTGACCGAAGACTTGTTGCAGTCGGCAGCAGCGGCCAACATGAACATCATCCGCGTCTGGGGTGGTGGCTTCTACGAGCATGACTGGTTCTACGACATCTGCGACCGGCTTGGCCTGATGGTTTGGCAGGACTTCATGTTTGCCTGCAACCTCTATCCCTCGACCGGCGATTTCCTCGAGAATGTCGCGGACGAAGTCGGCTATCAGGTCCGGCGGTTGGCGACGCATCCGTCGATCGCACTCTGGTGTGGCGACAACGAGCTGGTCGGCGCGCTCACCTGGTTCGAGGAATCCCGTAGGGATCGCGACCGTTATCTCGTCTCCTACGACCGGCTGAACCGGACGATCGAGCAGGCGATGAAGAAGGCAGCACCGGATGCGATCTGGTGGCCGTCGAGCCCGGCCTCCGGCTATCTCAACTTCGGCGACGCCTGGCATGCGGACGGCTCCGGCGACATGCATTACTGGTCGGTCTGGCACGAGAACAAGTCCTTCGACAACTATCGGTCCGTGCGCCCGCGCTTTTGCTCGGAATTCGGTTTTCAGTCCTACACGTCGCTGCCGGTCATCAAGACCTATGCCGACGCCAAGGACATGAATATCGCGTCTCCGGTGATGGAGCTGCATCAGAAGAATGCCGGCGGCAACGAGCGCATCGCCGGCACGATGTTCCGCTATTTCCGCTTCCCCAAGGGTTTCCCGAATTTCGTCTATCTGAGCCAGGTGCAGCAGGGCCTCGCCATCAAAACGGCGGTGGAATATTGGCGCTCGCTGAAGCCCCACTGCATGGGCACGATCTACTGGCAGCTCAACGACACCTGGCCGGTCGCTTCCTGGTCGAGCCTCGATTATGGTGGGCGCTGGAAGGTGATGCACTATCTGGTGCGCCGCTTCTTCCAGCCGGTCTCGGTTGCCGCCATCCCGTCCGAGGACAACAAGACCATCCGCTTGTCACTGGTCAATGACACTAACATCGATGTCACCGTCGATATCGCTGTGTCGCTGCTCAAGCTCGATGGTGAGCGCGTGCCGTTGACGACGGCGCATGCGGTCTGCACGCCGGATGCGGCCGTTACAGCATTGTCCATCGATGCCTCGCAGGTGCCGGACGATTGCCTGCTGGCATGGCATTTCACCACATCGAACGGCATGGGCGGCGAGGGGCACTATGTCCACGGCACCTACAAGGCGCTGGAGCTTCAACCGGCGGGTCTTGCGGTCCAGAGGGCGGAGATCGCGGAAAACGGCGCTGTGGAACTGACTGTCACCGCGCGGGGACTGGCGCTGTTCGTGATGATCGAGAGCGAGACGGAGGGGCGTTATTCCGACAATGCCTTCGACCTTGCCGCCGGCGAAAGTCGCCGTATCGTCTTCACGCCGGCCAAGCCGCTTGCCGGCATTGTTCCGGACTTCCGCATTTACGACCTCCAGTCCAGCCAATCGGTGGACTGAGGATATCCGGCCGCCATCCGGCGGTATTTCAGGGCCGCTGGCCCATGACAGAAGGCCGAGAGGCCATTGGAGAGCATGACGATGACGAAACTTGGATTTCAGATTTATAGCGCCCGCAACTTCCAGCCCTATTCCGACGTGTTCGTAAAGCTCGGCAAGGCCGGCTATGCCGAAGTCGAAGGTTTCGGCGGCATCTATGCGGATCTCGATGAGGCTGGCCTCAAGAGCCTGCGCGCTGAGCTCGACAAGAACGGCCTGGTGATGGCGAGCGGCCATTTCAGCCCCGACTTTCTCGATGGCGAAGTGCAGAAGTCGCTGACGATCGCCAAGACGCTCGGCATGGATTCGATCTATGCGCCGCATCTTGCCGCCGATCAGCGTCCGAAGGATGCCGCCGGCTGGCTTGCCTTCGGCAAGCGTCTGCAGGAGATGAGCAAGCCCTACAAGGACGCTGGTTTCGAATTCGGCTGGCATAATCACGACTTCGAATTCGTCAAGCAGGCCGACGGCTCGCTGCCGATCGAGCAGATCTTCGAAGGCGCTCCGGATATCTCCTGGGAAGCCGATATCGCCTGGGTCATCCGTGGCGGCGGCGATCCCTTCGCCTGGATCGAGAAGCTCGGCCCGCGCATCACGTCGGTGCACGTCAAGGACATCGCGGCCGCCGGCGAGAACAAGGACGAAGACGGCTGGGCCGACCTCGGCTACGGCACCGTTCCCTGGCAGAAGCTGCTGAAGGTGCTCGCCGGCACCAAGGCCAAGCATTACGTCATCGAGCATGACAATCCGAGCGACATCGATCGTCTGATCACCCGCTCCATCGCATCTTTCAAGACCTACTGAGGCACTATCCCATGGCTAAGGAACTTGGCGTCGGCATCCTCGGATGCGGCAATATCTCAACGACCTACTTCAAGCTCTCTCCGCTCTTCAAGGGCCTGAAGGTGCTCGCCTGCGCTGATATCAATATGGATGCGGCGCGCCTGCGCGCCGAGGAATATCAGGTCAAGGCGCAGACGGTGGACGAACTGCTCGCCAATGACGAGCTCGACGTTATCGTCAACCTGACGATCCCGGACGCGCATTTCCCGATCTCCAAGCGTATTCTGGAGGCGGGGAAGCATGTTTATTCCGAAAAGCCGCTGGTGTTGACGCTGGAGCAGGGTGAGGAACTGCGTCGCATCGCCAAGGGGAAGGGGCTGGCCGTCGGCTGCGCTCCCGATACCTTCCTCGGCGGCGCGCATCAGCTTGCCCGCAAATTCATCGACGACGGCGGTATTGGCCGCGTGACGTCGGGCACTTGCCACGTCATGAGCCCGGGCATGGAAATGTGGCATCCGAACCCGGACTTCTTCTTCCTCCCCGGCGGCGGTCCGATCCTTGATCTCGGCCCTTACTACGTCGCCAACCTCATCAACCTCATCGGTCCGGTGAAGCGCGTCGGCGCGATGACCTCGATGGCGTCGGAAACCCGCACGATCACCAGCCAGCCGCGCAACGGCGAGATCATCCCGGTGAAGACACCGACGACGATCCAGGCGCTGCTGGAATTCGTCAGCGGTGCTACGGTGACGCTGACGGCGAGCTGGGATGTCTGGTCGCATCGTCATGCCAATATGGAACTCTACGGCACCGAGGGCTCGCTCTACGTGCCGGATCCGAACTTCTTCGGCGGCGTGGTCGAGGCCAGCGGTCGCGACAAGGAGATCAAGCCGCTTGCCGACTGGGCGCATCCTTTCGGCATCGCCAACCAAGAAAGCCCGAACGGCGCGCGTGCCAACTATCGCACGGCCGGTCTTGCAGACATGGCGGCATCGTTGATCGACGGGCGCGACGCGCGTTGCTCGCTCGACCGTACGCTGCACGGCGTCGATGTCATGACCTCGATCCTGAAATCGGGTGCGGAAAACCGCTTCATCGATCTGACGACCACCTGCACACAGCCGGCAGCACTCGGTATCGAAGAAGCTCAGGCGCTCTTGAAGTAGGCGCAGGAAAAGCTAGTTTGCGCGCGGGTGGATAGCCCGCGCGTTTTTATCTCAAAGGAATTGGCATCATGTCTTGGCAACCGGCATCTGACCGCTATGCGAAAATGAAATACAACAGAACAGGCCGTTCCGGCCTGAAGCTGCCGGCGGTTTCGCTGGGGCTTTGGCACAATTTCGGCGGCGATACGCCACACGACCGCAAGGTCGACATGTGCCGCACCGCCTTCGATCTCGGCATCACCCATTTCGACCTCGCCAATAATTACGGCCCGCCTCCCGGCAGCGCCGAAACCGCTTTTGGCGAAATCCTGCGCACTGATTTCGCCGGTCTGCGCGACGAACTCATCATCTCGTCGAAGGCCGGCTACGACATGTGGCCGGGTCCTTATGGCGAATGGGGCAGCCGCAAGTACCTGATCGCGTCGTGCGACCAGAGCCTGAAGCGCATGGGGCTCGACTATGTCGATATCTTCTATTCGCACCGTTTCGACCCGGATACGCCTCTGGAGGAAACTTGCGCTGCGCTCGATCATATCGTCCGTTCGGGCAGGGCGCTCTATGTCGGCATCTCCTCCTACAACTCGCAGCGCACGCGCGAAGCCGCCGCTATCCTGAAAGATCTCGGCACACCTTGCCTCATCCACCAGCCGAGCTATTCCATGCTCAACCGCTGGGTCGAGGATGACGGTCTGGTCGATACGCTGGAGGATCTGGGCATTGGCTCGATCGTCTTCTCGCCGCTTGCCCAGGGCATGCTGACGACGAAGTATCTCGGTGGTATCCCCAGCGACAGCCGCGCCGCCCAGAACCACTTCCTGAAGCGCGACTTCATTCGTCCGTCGATCATCGAGAATATCCAGAAACTCAACGAGATCGCCGAAAAGCGTGGCCAGACTCTGGCGCAGATGGCGATCGCCTGGGTTCTGCGCGGCGGCCGCATCACCTCGGCGCTGATCGGCGCCAGCCGCTCATCGCAGATCGTCGATTGCGTCAAGGCGCTCGACAATCTCGACTTCACGGCGGAGGAGCTGAAGGAGATCGATGTCTACGCCCGGGAGGCCGACATCAATCTCTGGGCTAAGTCGGCCGAGCGCGACTGATCGATCAAAAACGCCCGGGACTTGGTTCCGGGCGTTTTTCTTTGTCTTGATTGCCTATTGCCGTTCGAACGGCGCATAGTGGTGTGTTCTCTGGAGGAGATGTCCCATGATCCGCAACCCGATCCTGCCGGGCTTCAACCCCGACCCGTCCATCTGCCGCGTCGGCGAGGATTATTACATCGCGACGTCGACCTTCGAATGGTATCCTGGTGTGCAGATCCATCATTCGCGCGATCTGGTGAACTGGACGCTGGTACGCCGGCCGCTGGAGCGCGCCTCGCAACTCGATATGCGCGGCGAGCCCGATAGCTGTGGCATCTGGGCGCCATGCCTCTCCTATGCCGATGGTCTGTTCTGGCTGGTCTATACCGACGTCAAGCGCTACGACGGCAATTTCAAGGATGCCCATAACTACATCGTGACCTCGCCAACGATCGAAGGCGCGTGGTCCGAGCCATCCTATGTCAATTCCTCGGGATTCGACCCTTCGCTCTTCCATGACGACGACGGCCGTAAATGGTTCGTCAACATGCAATGGAACCAGCGCACGGAAAGTTATGGCGGCTCGCCGAAGACGCCGGCTTTCGATGGTATCCTGTTGCAGGAATGGGATGCGTCGACGAAATCGCTGAAAGGTCCGATCAAGAACATCTTTGCCGGCACCGAGCTTGGTCTGGTTGAAGGCCCGCATCTCTTCAAGCGCAACGGTTGGTATTATCTCACGACTGCCGAGGGCGGCACAGGCTATGACCACGCCGTCACCATGGCGCGTTCGCGCAATATCGATGGCCCCTACGAACTGCACCCGAACAAGCATCTGATCACTTCGAAGGACCGTCCGGACGCGGCGTTGCAGCGGGCAGGGCATGGCCAGTATGTCGAGATCCCGGATGGGCAGTTCTATCACACGCATCTTTCCGGCCGGCCATTGCCGCCGCACAGGCGCTGCACGCTTGGCCGCGAAACCAGTCTGCAGAAATGTATCTGGAAGGAAGATGGCTGGCTCTATCTGGAAAACGGCACCACTGTTCCCGATGTGGAGGTGCCCGGCCTGAACGGCGCGGAACCTATCGAGAAACCGCGCCGCAGCGGCTATAATTTCGACGGCGGCAAGCTGCCGGCGGATTTCCAATGGTTGCGTACGCCGCAGCCGGAGCGCATCTTCAGCCTGACGGATCGATCAGGTCATCTGCGCCTGTTCGCTCGCGAAAGCATCGGCTCCTGGTTTGAACAGGCGCTGGTCGCTCGCCGGCAGGAGCATCATAGCTTCCGCGCCGAGACCGTCGTCGAGTTCCAGCCGGACACCTATCAGCAGGTCGCGGGCCTGACGCATTATTACAATCGCTTTAAGCTGCATGCGATCGCCGTGACGCTGCATGAGAAACTCGGCCACTGCGTTACCATCATGACCTGCTCGGGCGATTATCCGAACGGCCGGTTGACTTTTCCGATCGGTGGCGGCGTTGCCGTTCCGGATGGACGCATCCAGCTTGCCATGGAAGTCTACGACAACGACCTGCAGTTCTTCTGGCAGGCGGAAGGCATGGGAGCGTGGCAGGCGATCGGCCCTGTGCTCGACGCCGGCGTCATCTCCGATGAGGGTGGGCGCGGCGAGCATGGTTCATTCACCGGTGCCTTCGTCGGCATGTTTGCCTTCGATACGTCGGGCCGGGCAAAGGCTGCCGATTTCGATTGGTTCAATTACGACGAGCTCTGATTTTACCGATCATCCGTACACCCTTATCTGCAAGGGAAGACGGTATTTCTTTCAGATGCGATCTGTTGATGAGTTGTCGCACTCATTTTATCAGTAAATCCGGGCAAGCATCTAATTTTTATTACAAAAATGTAATAGAATCGTCAGGTTCGCTTCATCTCTTGCGGGATAGAAGCCTTCTTTGCAGATAGTGAATCGAGGAAACATCTCAATGAAAAGACTCCTCTCCATTTTTCTCGCCGCCTCGGTTCTGACAATGCCGCTGGCAATGGCCGCCGAGGCCAATGCGGCGGCGGCAGACAAGCAGGTCGTTGTCGTCAAGAAAGACGTGGTCAAGAAGAAGGTTGTCGTTCGCAAGGGCGGCTGGGTAACGGGTCGTCGCTTGTCGGCGTCCGACCGCCACCGTGCCGCCAACGTCGATTATCGCCGCCACCACCTGTCGTCTCCGCCGCGCGGTTATCACTGGGTTCGTATCAAGAATAACTTCCTGCTCGTCGGTATGACCAGCGGCTTGATCTCCAAGGTCGTCAGCGCGCGCTGAGGGCAGTCTTGATATTGGCATGCAGAAAGGCGCTCCGATGGGCGCCTTTCGCTTAGTGCAGCATCGACATCAAGCGGAAGCCGAAAGCCGCTTGCAGCAGACTGCGGCAGGTGGTTTCTTTGTTTTCAATGGTCTGACGGTTGCCTGATAGCAATCAGGTTTCGCGGCGGTGGAGAGTTTGGTTTTCATCGGGCCATTCCCGAAGAAAGGAATGGCAATGAAGACGATCGCTGCCGGTGTACTTGACGTCGCCTATGAGGAAACTGGCCCGGAGGACGGCTTTCCGGTCTTGCTGCTCCATGGCTTTCCCTATGACGCCCATGCCTATGATAACGTAGCACGGCAGCTTGCGGGCAAAGGGCTGCGTTGCATCGTCCCGTTTATTCGAGGCTATGGCCCGACACGCTTCCTCTCGGCGGAGACGCCGCGTTCCGGCGAGCAGGCGGCTCTTGGGGCGGATCTGCTGGCATTGATGGATGCGCTCTCGATTGAGAGCGCCGTTCTCTGTGGTTATGATTGGGGCGGCAGGGCGGCTTGCATCGTCGCCGCGCTCTGGCCGGAGCGTGTTCGTGGTCTGGTAAGCTGCGGAACCGGCTACAATATTCAGAATATCGCCAAGGCAGGACTGCCCGCTTCTCCCGAGGAAGAGGCTCGCTACTGGTATCAGTATTACTTCCATTCGGAGCGCGGCAGGGCGGGGCTAGCCGCAAATCGCCGGGAGTTCTGCAGCTTCATCTGGAGGCTATGGTCTCCGACATGGGCGTTTGACGACGAGACCTATGAGCGCAGCGCCGCCGCCTTCGACAATCCTGATTTCGTCGATGTCGTCATCCATTCCTATCGTCACAGATTTGGCGGCATCGCCGGCGACCCGGCTTTCGCAGAGATCGAGGCACGCCTGGCAAAGCAGCCCGATATCATTGTGCCGACAATCGTGTTGCAGGGCGCCGACGATGGCGTCGACCCGCCGCGAACGGCTGACCGCGACGCGGCTCATTTCTCCGCCCATTACGAGCGTCGGATCTTGGCTGGCATTGGGCATAATCTGCCGCAGGAGGCTCCGGATGCTTTTGCGGAAGCGGTACTTTCTCTCCTATAGATCTTGAGGGTATTCGCGGATGACCAGCACAATACCTGACCTTCAGGAAGCGGGTGTCAGACTTCGTCGGCCTTGTGAGGCCGACATCGATGCGCGGTTTGCTCTGGGAACGAGTGCCGATATCGCGAGAATGTTTGGCGTCAGTCGAGATAACATGCGCCCGTTTACGAGGGCCGCGGCCGAGGGATGGGTTCGGAACTTCGATCAGCATCCACATGCCTGGATAATCGAAGCAGAGGGATCGCTGATAGGCGAGGTCCGCCTTGATCGTGTTGATCTTCAGGATCGGCGGGCTTCGATGGCTATCGGTATCTACGATACGGCATGTCTCGGTCGTGGGTTCGGCAGCAAGGCTATCAAGCTTGTGTTGGGCTATGCCTTCGGTGCGATGCAGTTGCACCGGATCGGTGTTCGTGTTCTTGCCTACAATCATCGGGCCATCAGGGCTTACGAGAAATGTGGTTTCGTTGCCGAGGGCCGTGAACGGGAGACGGCATTCGTTGACGGGCATTGGCACGATGACATTATCATGGGCGTGCTCGCACATGAATTCGCGGCGCCGTAGCGCACGCATTCGGGCTCAGTTCACCGCATCGCAACCAGATATTTTCGTCAGAATCAAAAATCCCCGGCGCAATGACCGGGGATTTTCTGTGTCACTTATGGTTTCGACCAATCAGCTCAGGCGGCCTGCCGCATGGGCCAGCATGGTGTAGACCTTGCCAGTGTCGGAGGTCAGGTAGGACTGGGTGACGGTGCGGTCGCGGTCGGTGCGGGCAACATCCGCCAAGAGCTTTTCGAAATCGGCGATGTAGCGATCGACGGCGGAGCGGAATTCCGGTTCGCGGTCGTACTTGCGCTTGATTTCGTCAAAGGTCTGCTGGCCCTTCAGCGTGTAGAGGCGGCGGGTGAAGACGTCCCGTTCGCCGCGCTGGTAACGGCGCCACAGATCGACCGAGGCGTCATGATCGATGGCGCGGGCGATATCGACCGAGAGCGAGTTCAACGATTCCACCACATGGCGCGGATTGCGCGCTGCGGGCGCCGATTCCGTTGGCGTGCGGGGCGCCGCCTGACGCGCCGGCTGTAGGTCGGCAGCTTCATCGCGCGATGCACCGCGCAGGAGATCGCTGATCCAGCCGCCGCCAGCCGTTTCCTGGCGAGCGGGAACCGGTGCCTCGGCCTGACGTGGCTGTGGAGCCGCCGGACGTTCGGCAATGGTGCCGCGCAGGCCCAGAGCCTCGATCGAGGGCTGCTGCGGCTGCGGAGCCGGCTGCTGAGCGACCGGTGCCTGTGGAGCGGGTTGCTGGGGCCGGGGAGCGGGAGCCGCGGCGGCCGGAGCCGGTGCTGCCGGGCGCGGACGCTGGGCCGGCGGTGCTTCAGTCAGCGCGCGGGCCGGCTCGGAGATTTCGAGCTGCTGCGTCGAGCGGCCGACGATCTGCGAAATATCCTGCAGGGCCTTGATCTGCTCTGCCACGGCGCGGCGCATGGCGGCCGCACTTTCCTTGGCTTCCTCCGGCAGGTCGAAGGCACCGCGCTTCAGTTCGCTGCGGGTGAGATCGAGCTCGCGGCGAATGTCTCCCGCCGAACGGCGGATTTCATCGGTCGCGCCGGAGAAGCGGCCGACAGCGTCGTCGACGGCAACACGCAGCGTCTCGCGGAGCTGCTGAGCGGCACCGTCCGAGGACTTTCCTGCTTCCGAAAGCATCTGTTCGACATCGGCGATCGAAGCCGAGAGGCCACCGCGAAGACGGTTCGTCAGATCGCCCGAGCGGCGCTCGGCATTGGCGAAAGTGTTCTCGATCGACTGGTTGGCTTCCTCGCCGGCCTTCTGCAGCGTGCCGCGCATGGCCTCTGCCGCTTCTTCGGCGCGCTTTTCCGCTTCGGAAAGAACGCGGCCGATATCGGCGAAGGAGGACTGCACGCCCTGGCGCAGATTGCCGGTGACCTGGTTGGAGCGCTGCTCGGCGCGGTCGAAGGCGGTTTCCACCATGCTGCCGAGGGCGCGCATGGTGTTCTCGATCTCTTCCGAACGCTGCACCAGGCCGATAGACAGGTTCTGCAGCGCGGTCTCGCGCTCTTCCAGCGTCGAGACGAGGTTCGACTGCGCTGCACCCAGAAGCTGGGAGGCCTGCGTCAGCACCTTGGAATGCTCATCGAAGCGACCGATGATGCCGCCGACCTGCGCCAGCGTCTTGCCGGAGACATCGGCAAGCTTGTCGACCTTGCCTTCGAGAAGGCGGGTCGAGGCGGAGACCATCTCGCCGGCCTTCGATGCGGAGTCGGCAAACTGGGCGGACGTGGCGCTGAGGCGATCGTCGACAGCGGCGAACTCCCGGGCGGCGTTGTTCAGCATGCCGACAATGGTCGAATTGTTGTCCGCCAGCCGCTCGATAATGCCGTTCACGCTGGCAAGCAGGTTGTTTTCCAGCGAGCTGACCGTCGTGGCGGCATGTTCGGTGCGGGCCGAAATTGCGGCCAGCGTATCGTTGGTGCGCGATGCGATGGCGTCGATCAAGGCTGCATTTTCCGCGCGCAGGCGGTCGGTGCTTTCCTGGGCGGCCTGCGAGATCAGCGCTGCTGCTTCCTGGCCGGTTGCGGCGTAGCGGTCGACGATCGGGCGGGCCTTCTCGTCGATCAGGCGCGACAGTTCGGTGGAACGGCCTGCGAGCATGGAGTTGAGCTCACGGGTGCGCTCATCGAGCGACGTGCGGATCGAGGTGCCGCGGGCTTCCAGAGCCTTGTCGACATCGGCGAGCGTCGCATTGATCTCGTTGGCGCGCTCTTCCAGATTGGAGCGGATCGCATGGCTGCGTTCGTCGAGCGCGCGCTCGACCTGCGCCATGGTGGAAGCGATCTGTTCGCTGCCACCGGAGAGCGTGTTGCGGATGGCGGCGCCACGGGCTTCCAGCGACTGTTCGGCGGAAGACAGCGCCTGCGAGATGGCGTTGACCTGATTGCCGACCAGGGTTTCGGCTTCGGCGACCTTGTTGACGATCGCGTTGCCGGCTTCCGAGAAGGTCTGGGCGACGGCCGCCGCCTGGCTTGCCAGGCGATTATGCGTTTCGGAGACGCGGCCGACGATTTCTTCCGAACGCTCGCTCATGACGCGGGTAAAGGCGTCACTGTGATTACCGAGGTCGTTGGCGAATTGCTGGCCGGTGCGGGCAAGCAGATCGGCAGTGCGCGTGGCTTCACTGTCCATGCCCTGGGCCGCATCGGCAACGGCGGTGCGCAGCGTCGTGGCGAGGTTAGTAGCCTTGCCTTCGATGGTGCGGTTGACAGCTTCGAGGCCGACGTTCAGCGCGCGGTCCATGGTGGACAGACGCTCTTCGATGCGGGCGCTGCCGCTTTCGAGTGCCTGGTTCAGATGGGTCGTACGGCTGTCGAGTGCTTCGGCCAAGGTTGCCAGACGCTCGTCAAGCGCCGAGGTGAGGCGGGTCGTCGCGTCGCCGCCGCTGCTGTCGATGCGGGCTGCGCCGCTGGCCAGCGTGTCGGACAGCCGGTTGCCAGCTGCATCGACCTGGGCGGCAACGCCGCCGACGCCTTCATGGATCCGATTTTCGAGAGCGGACAGGCTGGCTTCGACGCGCGAGCCGGTCTCGGCGAAGCGGCTGGTCATGCCGTCGACCGACTGGTTGAGGTTGGTCGAGAAGCTCTCGGCTGAACGCTGGATATCACCTGCTGCCTGCTGGATGCGACCGGCAATATCGCCGGCGCCGCTGTGCAGGCGCTCCTCGAGCGTCTTGGCGCTGGCGTCGATGGTCTGGCGCAACGAGGCTTCGCGATCCTCGAGCGACATTTCCAGCATGCTGGCGCTGGTGGCGATCGAGGTTCCGATCGCAGTCGCCTGTTCCATCAGCGTATTATCGATCTGGGCATGGGCGTCGCGGAGCGTCACGCTGATGGCGTTGCTGCGATCGTCCAGGGTGGAGCGCATGCGCTCATAGGCGGAAGCAAGGTTCTCGTCCATCTGCGACAAGCCGGCGCCGAGCGCCTTTTCGACCCGTTCAGCCGAACCGCCGACAACGCTTTCGATGCGGTCGCTGCTGCTGCCGAGCAAGCCGGAGAGCGCATCGGTATGGGCGTTGAGCGAACGGTCGAGGCGTTCCTGATTTTCAGTATAGGCGGCGCGAATGGCGTCGGCCTTGTCACCAAAGGCGCCGGCGACGCGGGATTCCGCACCGGAGACGCTGTCGAGCAGGGCATTGGAGCGGGCTTCGAGCGTGCTTTCGAAGCGGCTCTGGTTCTCGGCGAGCGAGATGGCGAATGCCATGCTCTTGTCGTCGAGCGTGTCGGTCAGCGCGGCATGGCCATGGTTGATCGACTGAGCGATCGCATCCGCGCTGTTTGCCAGCGTTTCCTCGATCCTGGCCTGGTTGTCGGACAGGGCGATGGCAAGCGCCAGCGTCTTGTCGTCGAGGCTGTTGACGATCTTGTCATGCGTGCCGGCGACCGTGTCAGCGAGTGCGTCCATGCGGCTGGACAGCGAGTTTTCCAGGCGTGCCTGCGTATCGGCCAGCGAGGCGGCCAAGGCAACCGCCTTCTGATCCAGCGTGTCGGCAACGGCGTTGTGGTTGCCTGAGAAGGCGTTGGTAATCGCTTCGGCACGATGAGCCAGCGTTTCCTCAAGGCGCGACTGGCCGTGGGTCAGTGCGGCGGCGAGCGCCTTGGTCTTGCCGTCCAGGGTGTTGGCAACCGCTTCGGCGTGGCCTGCAACGGTGTCGTCCAGCCGCGCCTGGCTTTCCGAGAGAGCGATGGCAAGAGCCATGGCCTTGTCGTCCAGCGTATCGGCAATCTTGCTGTGCGTGTCGGCCAGCGTGCTGGTCAGGCTCTCCGTGCGGCTGTTCAAGGTGTCTTCGATGCGCGATTGGCCTTCGGAGAGGGCGATAGCCAGCGACATTGCCTTGTCGTCGAGCGTGTCAGCGATCTTGGCATGCGTATCGGCCAATGTGCTCGTCAGGATTTCGGCACGGTTGTTCAGCGTGTCTTCGATACGCGACTGGCCGTCAGAGAGTGCGATGGCAAGAGCCATGGCCTTATCGTCCAGCGTGTCGGCGAGCTTGCTGTGGGTGTCGGCGACGGTATTGGCAAAGGTATCGGCACGGCTTGCGAGCGTATTTTCGAGACGAACTTGGCTCTCAGTGAGCGAACTCGTCAGCTTCGAGGTGCGCTCGTCGAGGGCCGAGGTCAGGTTTTCATGCGTGCCGCTGACGGCATTGATGATCCCTGCCGAGCGGTCTGCCAGAGACTGCTCGAAGCGCGTCTGATGGTCGGAGAGTGCGCCGAACAGCGCGCTGCTACGCTCCGCCATGACGGCATCGATATGCTCATGCGCGGAACCGAGCGCCTGGGTGATTTCCCCGGTGCGGGCAGAGAGCGTGTTGTTGATCTCGTTGGCGCGGCCCAGGAAGGTGTTCGTCAGCTCGCTCGTGCCCTTGTTGAGAGCAGAGGAGATGTCCGAGGTGGCGGTTTCCACAGCCTTTGTGAATTCGCCGGAATGAGCCGCGAGTGTGCTGGTGAGCTCGCCGGAACGGCTGGCAAAGGCCGAGGTGAGTTCGTCCGTGCCACTCTTGAGGACAGTCGAGACATCGCGTGCCACGCCCTGCACAGCGGAGGTGAAGGCGCCGGCCCTGTCGCCGATCGCGCTTTCCAGAACTTCCTGTCCTGTCGCAAAGGTCGTTGCCAGCGCGAAAGACTGGTCGGTCAGCGACGAGCCGAGGCGCTCGATGCTGGAGGTCAGAATGCCGTCAATCGCATCCGAGCCGCCACTCAGCGTCTCGTTGATCCGTGTCAGGCTTTCCGACAGCTTGCTGTCCAGCGAGCCGGCGCGCTTGTCGAAGGCGGAGGTGAATTCGGAGACGCGTTCGTCGAAGGTGGTCGAGAGATGCGCCACGGTCGACTGGAAGCGCTCTTCGAAGAAGCCGGAGCGAAGATCGATATCCATGATGGTATCGTCTGCGGTCGACTGCAGGCTCTGGCGGAAGCTCGCGCCCTTTTCGTCGAGGGTGCTGTTCAGCTTGGAGAGGACGGCATCCAGCGTTCCGGTGATCGAGCGCTCGCTGCCGGTCAGGCTCTCGCTGATTTCGCGGGTGCGGGCCACCAGCGTTTCGTTGAGTTGACGGGCACGCTCGTTGAGCGCGGTGTTCAGCTTCTCGGTATTGGCATCGAGCGTCGATGCGCGGGTCTCGAACTGGCCCACCAGCTCTTTGCCGCGTTCGGCAAGGGTCGTGGACAGGGATTCCAGGCGGGAGTCGAATTCCTGGCTCAGTGCGAAGCCGGACGCATTGAGGTTCTGCAGCAGGCTGTCGGTTTTGGCAGACAGCAGAGTGCCGAGCGCTTCCACGGCGGCATCGGATGTCTCCATCAACGTGGCGGCGCGTGTGTCGATCATCGAGGCGAAGGCTTCGCCGGAGGTCGACAGGCGCACTGCGATTTCCTCGGTCGCCAGCGACAGGTCTTCGCGGATCTGCTCATGCACGCCGACGATCGACGAACGAATGCGTTCGGCATGGTTGACGATCGCGTCGCGTTCGGAGCCGAGTTCATGCACGAGACCGCGCACGCGCAGCTCGTTATCGGCATAGCTGCGCTCCAGCGCGTTGACTTCGGTGTGAACCAGCGTCTCAAGCTCGGTGGCGCGGGCAATCGTCCGCTCGATGCCTTCGTTCATGGCCGAGACTTCGCGGCGCACGGCCTGACCAACGGTCATGATGCGCTCGGAGGCGACGGTTTCGGGCTCGACGAGGCGCAATGCGACTTCAGCCATGGAGCGGGCGGCGTTGCGCATGTCCTGGGCGCGCGAAATCATCATGCCGAAGGCGTAGAAGAGAAGGACAGGAACGACGATGCCGACGAGGCAGGCGATGAGGCCGGGAAGGGCGGCGACATCGGCAAACGTGCGGATGTTGCGGATCTGATCGCCGTAAAGCAGGAAGGCCAGGCCGGCGCCGCCGATAATCCAGAACAGCGAGACGATCGTGGCGTTGCGAACGGCATTGCTTTGTGAGCCGCCGTCGAGAGCTTTGAGGATGCTCGCCGGGCTGGCGCGGTTGGCGTCATTGGCCGGAGCAAAGACCGGACCCTTCGGCGCTTCGGCCGGGCGAGGCGCTGCTGCGGCAGCGGTCGTGCTGCGCGCTGCGGATGCCTTGCGGGCGGCATCATCCTGGGGCTGTGTTGCAGGCGGATTTGATGGCTCAGACACTATTGCCTCCGGGGCATCTGGCGTTGATCCGCCGCGAGACTCCAAGCTATCCTCACTGAAATCGATCTGTAAAGCTTCGTCCAATGCCTGAAAGGCTTTGTCCTCGATCGACTCGATGTACTTTTTGTTCGCCATACGGTTACGCCTCGTTACAACTCAATCGGGCTTGCCGTGTCTTTCCCGGAAAATCCGCCACGTCCGGAAAAGACGAACCCTGCCTCCCGCGAGGTCACCCGTCTTCGACTGCTGTCGAGATGGATTTCCCATTACATTTCAGGGTGGATACCCGCTTTATCAAACGGATGGTATGAAAACATTACCACTATCCACTCCTTGGGCAAAGGCGTATGCCATAAACCCAATTTAACAGTATCGTAGTGACACATTCCCCCAAGCGTGACAATTAATTCCACCGTCGATCCATCACGGCATTAAGCTATTGTTAACATTTTTTGCCTGTGGAACCGGGCGAAAATCTAATAATTCAGCCATGTTTAACGCGCATTAACCATGTCGCGAGATTTGCGCCCTGAATGTGCCAAAATTTAACTCGATGGCCATCAGCAGGCCGCAAGCATGCGGCAGATCCCTAAGAAGTCATAGATATATAAGACGGGAGAGTTGGCACATGGCAGCATTGAATATAGCGTTTGAAGCCCCTGATAATTCGCGGGGTGCGGCGCCGTCGCGGGAGCGGGCCATCGACCTGGTTCATTTGGCGAAGCAGACGATGGGCGACAAGGCGCTGGAAGTGGAAGTGCTCCAGATGTTTGCCCGGCAGGCACGCTCCTGTCTGCAGGAAATCAGCAGCGGCGACAGCAAGCGCGTAAGGGCCGCGTCGCACAAGCTGAAGGGAGCCGCCAGTGCGGTTGGCGCTTTTAAAGTGGCCGATGCCGCCAGTGCGCTGGAGAACAAGGCCGGTGACGCCTCCTGCATGGCGACGGTGACCGCTAGCGTCATCGAGGCCGAGAATTTCATTCTCAAGCTGTCGCGTTGAACTGAGACGGCCAGAAACCAAGGGTTCTCGTCATTGCGCCGCCAAACGGTTTCCGCCGTTTCGGCGGCGCAAATGTTGACTGCTTCCGGGAATTGGTGGAAGAAAAATTCCAGATTATTCTTCACACACGAATACCGGAATTCATTCACATGACCAAACTGACCATTGTCGCTTTCGACGGCACGCGTTTTGACCTCAATGCCGACGATGGTTCCACAGTGATGGAAAATGCCGTTCGCAATTCCGTTCCAGGCATCGATGCCGAATGCGGCGGCGCCTGTGCCTGTGCCACCTGTCATGTCTATGTCGATGACGACTGGGTGGAGAAGGTCGGCGGTCCGGAGCCGATGGAAGAGGACATGCTGGACTTCGCTTTCGACGTCCGTCCGAGTTCGCGGCTCTCCTGTCAGATCAAGATAACCCAGGCGCTTGACGGTCTCGTCGTGCACGTTCCCGAACGACAGGCCTGATAGGCACGCAATGTTCCCATGCTGTTGGCAAAAAGATGCCTCGCTCAGCTTGTCGCAGCGAGCGAGGCAAGGCGGGCGCATCACCAACAGGCAAGGGAGGAAACACCTGCGGGTTTCAGGACGCGCCAGGAGAACACCTGGATATGTGCATCAAGAGCAGAACTCTGACAGGTCTTTGCGAAAAACTTTTTTCTTTTTCGCATTTCGATCCGCCAGCATCGGATCAGCGCTGTAAGTAGTAGGAAGAACCTGTTTTAGATTCTCGTAAAGTTCTAAGAGTGAAACTGATGAACGATTCACAGCTAATAGTGACAGTTTTCACACAGGTGGCTGTGATTAAAGCATGATTTCGGTGGAAAACCGCCTTGGCGACGCTTATTCGCCACGCCGCTGGCCGCGGTAGGTCAGCAGTCGCTGCATGCGATTCTGGAAATTCAGCGCTTCGATTCGGTCGAATCGGGCCTGGTCCTTGTCATGAAGTTCCGTTTCCCGTGCGGTGACGTCGTTCGCCTTGTCCTGGAGCGTATCGCAATCCCTTGCCGGTGGTAGAGCGAGGATTCTTTGCTCCATCCGGCGCGCATGCTGGCGCGCTATGTCCACATGCCGGTCCTCGTGGCGCCGGATGTCAGCCGAGAGCGTATCCCAGATCATCGATAGTTGTCGGCTTGCATTCCGGCGGTCACGCCAGCGCGGCAGGATGACTTCGGTGTCGACCGTGATCTTGACGCCGGCTATATGGCAACGTCCGTTTCTTTGCTCATAGGTGGCATTGCCGCCGAAGCGGATTTTCGTGGCCCCGGGATGATGACTGCTGGAGCCCATGGCAACCGGCCCGCGCGCATTCAGCGCCGCATCGAGCGTATCGGCGCTGTTGCCCTTGATGTCGAAATAGGAGACGGATTTGCGGGCGATCACCTCCGCCTCCGCTACGCCTGAAATGCCGCACAGAAGCAACAGGATGAGCGGAACGCGGATGTGGCGGGATGCAAACGGCATTCATGCTGCTACCAGTTGAACTTCGATCAAGCTTGCGGCATAGCCACTGCGAGCGCAATATCGGGCGCGAGGTTTTTTCATTTTCAATGGGATGGACGGTTCGTGACGGAGCTTCGCAGCCATAGCTGGCATGTCGCACACGGGCGCAGGCTCGACCTTGGCGAGCACAGCGTCATTATGGCGATCGTCAATGTGACGCCGGATTCCTTTTCCGACGGCGGCCACTATGAAGCCGTCGATGCGGCAGTTGCCCATGCGCTCGCCTGTGTCGAGGAGGGTGCTGATATCATCGATATCGGTGGAGAGTCGACCAAGCCGAACGCGGACGCCGTCAGTGCCACGGAAGAGCAGGGGCGGGTGCTGCCGGTCATCGAGGCGCTGCGTGGCAGGACCGATGCGCTGATCTCCATCGACACCTATCGCGCCGATACGGCACGGCTGGCGATCGGCGCCGGCGCGCATGTCGTCAACGACATCTTCGGTCTGCAGCGGGAGCCGGAGATCGCCGCATTGGCGGCGCAGACGGGCGCGGGGCTCTGCATCATGCATACCGGCCGCGAGCGGCAGAAGCTCACCGACGTCATCGACGACCAGGTGCTGTTTCTGAGCCGGTCGCTCGATATCGCTGCGGCTGCCGGCGTGGACAGACAGAATATCGTACTCGATCCCGGCTTCGGTTTTGCCAAGGATACCGAGGAGAATCTGGAGCTTATGGCGCGCTTTACCGCTTTGCGGCGCTTCGAATTGCCACTGCTGGCCGGCACGTCGCGCAAACGTTTCGTCGGCGCTGTCACCGGGCGGGAGGCTCAGGACAGAGATGTGGGAACGGCGGCAACCAGCGCCATATTGCGTTTGCAGGGCGCCGCGATTTTTCGAGTACACAATGTCGCAATTAACAGGGATGCGTTGGCGGTCGCGGATGCTATCCTTAGGACACGGGCGAAATTAGGCGGCAGGACGCCATAAGCGATATGATCTACACCATCACCCTTCAGAACTGTGCCTTCTTTGCCCGCCATGGCGTGCATGATGAAGAGGAATTTCTTGGCCAGCGCTTTTTCGTCGATGCCGAACTCGATGTCGATGGCGGCGATGCGCTGGATCGGGATTCGATCGGCGATACCGTCAATTACGGTATCGCCTTCAGCGTCATCGAGGAAATCGTTACCGGCCGCCGTCGCTATCTGATCGAGGCGCTGGCGCTCGACGTTGCCAAGGAACTGTGTCGGCGGTTTCCGAACATTCGCCGGGCGAAAATCACGGTGCGCAAGCCGAATGCACCGGTTCCGGGCGTTCTCGATTATGTGCAGGTGAGCGTTGAACACTTTGCCTGAAGCTGGTTTCGTACGCGCCACTCTCGGCCTCGGCGGCAACCTCGACAATCCCGTGCGGGCCATGGCGCTCGCCTTGCGGGTGCTGGACGCGCGTGATGATTGCCGCGTTGCCGCGGTGTCGCGGGTCTATCGCACGCCGCCATGGGGCAAGACCGATCAATCCTTCTTCTATAATTCCTGTGCCGCGGTCGATACGACGCTGTCGCCGGAAGCACTGCTCGATGTCTGCCTGACGATCGAGCGCGAGATGAAGCGGGTGCGGCTCGAGCGCTGGGGGCCGCGCACGATCGATATCGATGTCCTGACCTATGGCGATGTCGAGCAGGCCGAACCCCTGCTGACGATCCCGCATCCGCGCATGACCGAGCGGGGATTCGTGCTGACGCCACTTGCTGATTTTGCCGCCGATCTCGTGATCAAGGGGCGAACGGTGAAGGATTGGCTGAGCGCGGTAGATGTGCAGGGAATTGAGATCGCCGATGAAAACCGCGACTGGTGGCGCTCGGCCTGAGCCTAGAAACGAAAAAGCCGGCAGATCAAGGCCGGCTTTTCCACGAATGATGATGAGCCAGTATTTTACTGGATCGATCCGACGGCCATCTGGTCGACATCGGCGCGCTGCAACGTGACGCCGATCACCGGCACCATCTGTTCGCCAACCTTGACCGAGATCGTGACGTTCATCGACTTGTTGTCGGTGACGCGGGCGATCATGGCGCCGTTCAGCTTCTGGCGATTGAGGCCAAGAACCACGGTGCCGTCGTTGACGGTGCCGGAGGTGATGTCGAGGCCTTTGCCCGCTGCTCCGTCCAGGAACTTGCCGTTATAGCTGCCGCCATTCTGGGTGATTTCCGCCGACATCGGCTGCTGGAAAACGCCGACGCGGCAGGTTCCGTCGAGCTTGACGCCGGTCGTGCCGCTGTCGAGCGCCTGACCTGTGAGATTGCAGGTGAACTTCGTGCCCTTGTATTTGCCGGCGACGATCTCACCGGGGCCACGCCAGGAGCCGGCGACGGACTGGAAGAAGGCCTTATCACGGGATCCCGCATCGGCTGAATGTACCCAGGCACCTAAGGAAAGGGCCGCGGCGGCAAAGCCGCTAACAAGAAGAAACTGGCGCGAAAACATGGACATTCCCTAACGAAGAGGAACCTGAAACTAGTGTCCACTTTTGCCTTAGAATGGTTAATGCTTGGTTTCTTATGAAGGAGAAAGCCGCTTTCGCAGGCGTTTGCAGCATTCAGCGGCCGGTAATGTTCGGGGCGAGGTCTCCGACGAAATCGCCGATCCCGGGCCGCTTCAATGCCTTGAACGACAAGGGGCGGCAGAGATCCATTGCGGCGATGCCGATACGCGCCGTCATCATGCCGTTGACCACGCCTTCGCCCAGCCGGGCCGAGAGTTTCGAGGCAAGGCCATGGCCGATCAGCTGCTGCACGATGCTGTCGCCGACGGCGATGGAGCCGGTGACGGCGAGGTGGGCGAGCACATCGCGCATGAGCTTGAGCATGCCGAGCCCGCCGGGCCTGCCGCCATAAAGTTCCGCCATGGCGCGAACCAATTTGGCTGATTCGTAGAGGACGTAGAGGATATCGACGAGCGCGCGCGGGCTGACGGCGGTGACGACGGAGACGCGTTTCGACGCGCCGAGTATGAGCGCGCGGGCGCTGCGGTCGAGCGGGCCGAGCAGCTCGCGTTCGGCAAGGTCGATAAGGTGCGGCGCGTCGATGATATCGTCTTCGGCGGCCTTCAGCGTGGCACGGCCCTTCGCCGTTGCCGGATTGGCTTCCAACAGGGTGCAGAGACGCTGGACCAGCGCTTTGGCGCGCGCCGGGCGCGTCTCGACAACGGCGGCGTCCGCTTCCGCCTTGATCGTCTGCACCGCCGCGAGCCGCATCATGCCGGCCGTTTCGCGCACGACGATGGCAAGGACCGCAAGGATGCCGATGGCAAGCACGGTCAGTGCCGTATAGCCCAGCCAGTCGGCGCGGCTGAACAGGTTGCGAATCAATTCATCGGTCCACAGGCCGAAGGCGAGCGACACGAGAATGCCGAAGGCGCTGAGGGCGACCTTGCCGAAGGAAAATCTGCGGCGGCGCGGTGCGGCAATGGCGGCTTCGGCATCGGATGCGGAGAGGGCAGGATTGAGGAACGGATCCTCTTCGTCCGGTGTCAGGACGATTTCGGTATCGAAGCTTTGGGGCTTGCGGCGCGGTACTTCTGCGGTCTTTTTGGTATTCACATTCTCGCTCGAGGTCTCCGGCTCCAGCGAAAAGGCGGCGGGACGGCGGGAAAGGCCCTTGGGATCGTCTTCTGTCGGCTTCGTCATGCGAGGCGGTCTCCGAACAGGAACTGCATGGCGCGGTCGAGGCGGATATGCGGCACGGAGAGTTTGATGCCGCCGCCGGTCTCGTCCAGTTCTGGCGGACGGAAGCGGACCACGTTCACCTCGGGCAGATGGACATTTGTCGCGCCGGGTTCAAGCACATCGAACAGCCATTGCGGATTTTCCGGCAGGTCGCCGGGAAAGACCGCGGTCTTGCGATTGCCGTCGAAGCGCTCGCCACCGATCGTTTCCCCGTCCATGGGCGTGCCGACGATGACGGGCAGGGTTTGGCCGTCGCGTTTCACCGTCGCCTCACGCGTGGCGCGGACGGAGGCGATCGCCATGACGTCGATACCGGCGCCAGCCATGCCGATACGGTCGATGGCGCGTTCCACCAGGCGACGCGTCAAGGCTTCCAGCCGGTCGTGGCTTTCGTGATGAAGATGATCGGCCTTGGTCGCGGCAACCAATACGCGGTCGATGCGGCGGCCGAGCAGAGACGATAACAGGGAATTGGTGCCGGGACGGAAGCAGGCAAGCACATCCGTCAGCGCCCGCTCGAGATCCTGTACAGCTTCCGGCCCACGATTGATCGCCTGCAGTGCGTCGACGAGGACGATCTGACGGTCGAGGCGGGCGAAATGCTCGCGGAAGAAGGGTTTGACCACGACGGATTTGTAGGCCTCGTAGCGCCGCTCCATCATCGCCCAGAGCGAGCCTTTCTGCGCAATGGTTTCGCTTGCCGGTATCAACGGCGCGAAAGTGAGCGCCGGCGAGCCGTCGAGGTCGCCGGGCAGCAGGAAACGGCCAGGCGGCAGGGTCGACAGCGAGCGTTCGTCGGACTTGCAGGCCTTGAGATAGTCAGCGAAGCTCGTTGCAAGGTCGCGCGCCGTCATCTCGTCCGCCGGTACAGCGATGTCGGTCGCTTGCGTCAACGCCAGCCATTTTTCAGAGAGTTCGGCGCGCACGCCGGTCTTCGCCAGCGCCAGCGTTTCCTCGCTGAAGGTACGGAAATCCTTGGCGAGCAGCGGCAGATCGAGAAGCCATTCGCCGGGATAGTCGACGATATCGATGGAAAGGCGGCCCGGCGAGAACAACCGGTTCCAGCCGCTGGCGCTCTGATAATCCAGCGTGATGCGCAGCTCGGAGATCGCCCGCGTTGAATCCGGCCAGATACGCTCCTTCACCAGTGCGCGGATGTGATCCTCATACTGGAAGCGCGGCACGGCGTCGTCCGGCTGTGGTTCCAGACGCACGGCGGAGACGCGGCCGGATTGTACCGGCTCGAACAGCGGCAGCCGGCCGCCGTTCAGGAGATTGTGCACCAGGGAGGAAATGAAGACGGTCTTGCCGGAGCGCGACAGGCCGGTGACGCCAAGACGAATGGTCGGATTGACGAGGCCCGTTGTGCGGTCGACGAGATTGTCGAAAGCGATCCGGGCGTCGTCCGTGAAGGAGGTCAGGCTTGGCGGCAAGGCGGGATCCCTGAATGACAGCGTGGTCGTCAATATAGGAAGCAATACAAGCGCCGAAAAGATGAGCGGGCTTTATAGATCCAAACTCGCTAAATCATCGCCTAGCCCGATATTTTCCAATCGGGCCTATTCGGTGATGAATTCCGTCAGGACCCAGCCCGAGGATGTGGCATCGATCACGGCGAGACCGGCGGTCGGAAAGCCGCCAGGCAGGGCGGCGACCAGCGCATCATGGCCGACAAGGGCTTCGAGCGTCTGCTCGATGATCGGGTTATGGCCGACCAGCATCACGGAGTCCTCGGTCGCCTGCGAGGAGATAATTTCCAGATAAACGTCGAGTGTCGCATTATAGAGCGCGTCGACGAAACGCAATTCAGGAGGCGGGGTCATGGCTCGGCGGACGGCATCGGCGGTCTGGCGGCAGCGTAGCGCCGTCGAGGAAATGACGAGGTCCGGTTTGTAGTCCTTGTCGGCGGCCTTGTCGGCAACGATCTCGGCCGCCGCATAGCCATCGTCGCTTAGCGGCCGGTCGAAATCCCGCTGGCCGGGCGCGGCGTGCTGAGCCTGGGCATGACGCAACAGGTAAATCCTGGAGGGCGGCGGCGAGATGCTGGTCATGGCGAAATTCCGATGCTGGATTTATCCTTTGACGTATCGTTTCATCCCATGTGCCGTCAACTGCGTAACTATTGGTGATGCGGGTACTTGGCGACCCATCACGCGAAGGTTACGGTGACAGCACAATTTCGATATTTCAAGAATATGATGAAAAAATAGACCGTTAGCCGAATTTTATGACAAAATTAAAAATCGGTTTACAGCGTCTATTTGGCTTGAACCGATACTATCGGTTGGGATATACACCCCGCCATATGAGATGTTCTTCAGGAGAATCGCGTTGAGTGAGAAGATCGATCTTAGCGAGTATGTGCCCTCGGAAAACGAGGAGTTCATGAATTCGCGTCAGCGGGCCTACTTTCGAGCGAAGCTAATAGCTTGGAAGAATGATATCCTAAGAGAAGCGCGCGAAACGCTCGAGCATCTGGCCGAGGAAAGCGCAAACCATCCCGATCTCGCCGACCGAGCGTCCTCGGAAACCGACAGGGCCATCGAACTCCGGGCTCGCGACCGCCAGCGGAAACTGATCTCGAAAATTGATGCCGCTCTGCAACGGATCGATGAAGGTACCTACGGCTATTGCGAAGAAACCGGTGAGCCGATCGGCTTGAAGCGCCTGGATGCCCGTCCGATCGCGACCCTGTCGATCGAAGCACAGGAACGCCACGAGCGCCGCGAAAAAGTTTATAAAGACGAATAGGCACTGTCCGGCTAAAATCGGACTGCAAAAAATAAAGGCACGACGGAAATCTCCGTCGTGCCTTTTTTGTATCTTCGTAGAGAGCCAATTGCGGCCGCATACCGGTTACTTGTCGCGGTTGACGCTCATTTCGCCAAAAATGCGCGCAACTTCCTTCTGAAGTGCTGCGTCCGAACCGGTGATCGGCGCGAGTTCGGGGTCCCGGCGCTGCGCGGGAGCGACTGCAGGTTGCTGTTGTATTTGCGGCAGCGGCTGCACGTTCGGAATGATCCGCTCGGCGGTGAGGTTGCTTGCCATTTCCGCTTCCAGCACGCGCTGGAAATCACTGCCGGGTTCGCGCGCTTGCGGTGCTGCAACCGCCGGGGCGGCGGGAGCGGGGCGTGGTGGCTCTTGCGGCAGGACGACGTGGCGCGCCGCGTCCAGTATCTCGGCCGCCTCCGCTTCGCTCAGCACGGCTGCTGCGGGCTGTTGCGGGCGCGGCGGCTGGGCGGCCACCGGCTGCGGGCGCTCGATTGTCGGCGCGACGGCAACGGTCGGTTCGGCTTTCAGGTAGGCTTCGATCTTGGCTTCCGCCGGCTCAGGCGCCGGGCGGTCAAGGCGAGGGAGTTCCGGTACCGGCTCCAGCCGTCGTTCAGGAGCGGCGGGCAATTCGACCGGGACTGGCGTCTGTGCGGCGGCCTTGCTTGGGTCGGAAATGCCGGATTCGATGACGATATCGGTCGGGCCGCCGATCATGATGAGGTGTTCGATGCCGTCGCGCCGGACCAGCACGAGGCGGCGGCGGGCATCGACAGCGGCAGCATCCAGCACCTGCAGGCGCGGCTGGCGGTTCTTTCCGCCCCGCACAAAGGGCGACGGCGCCCGGCTGCGTAGGATCCAAAGGATGCCGATCAGCAGGAGAAGGGCGATACCCACCCCACCGGCTGCAAGAAGGAAGCGGCTGCCATAGGCCCCGGCGATTTCGTCCCACATGTCGAGATACTCCGTAATTAACCCCGATGTCGCGGCCTTGCCGTGGTATACGACTGGCCGCGCGGCTTCCTCTTTGTCCTGATATGAGGCAATCATATGGACAGGTCCGCCTTCGAGGCAAGATAGGATCGTTCGCTGTCCAGCGCTCTTCCTTGTGAATACAAGCCTTTCTGCCTCCGCAAAGCTTTTTGCTGAGGCGGCAAATTGCTAAAGATGATTCGAAAGGTCCGATTCCGGCGATCCGTCAAGTGCACGACGCAACAAGGAAGAGGATGGAGACGAGGGGTCCATGACGAAGCAGCGTCCGTCCGACGAGTATAGCGTACCGCTGGTGGACCACGGGGTTCGTTCGGGCACCGTGCTGCGCATCATCCTGCTGGCCCTGGTGTTGGTGGCCGCAGCCGCGGCGTTTGTGGTCTTCAAGGACGAGCTCGACAATGAGGCCGTGCTCGGCGGGCTCGGCATTCTGGCCATGGTCGGCATCTTCTTTCTCGTGTCATCGATCATCGGCTTTGTCGAGGTGATGCCGCAGACACAGTCCGACAGCCTGGCACGCTCCTTCCTGAACAGCCATCCGGACGGCACGCTGATCACCGACGAAAAGGGCCGTATCGTCTATGCCAATGCCGCCTACGGTCGATTGACGGGCGCCGCCAAGGCGACCGAGGTGCAGTCGCTGGAAACGCTGCTGTCACGCAACCGGGAATCGAATGAGGCGCTCTATCGCCTGGCCAATGGCCTGCGTGACGGCAAGGAAGGATCCGAGGAGTTCCGGCTGCTGAAGCCGCTCGGCCTTGCGGAAAGCACTGGCAATGGCGCGCATTGGTATCGCCTGAAGGCGCGCGTTCTGTCGCCGGAGCAGGGACGCGGCAAGGCGCTGCATATCTGGCAGATCATCGACATCACTTCTGAACGTGATGACCAGGAGCGTTTCTTCAAGGAACTGCAGAATGCCATCGACTATCTCGATCATGCGCCGGCCGGTTTCTTCTCGGCGGGTCGCAAGGGCGAGATATTCTATTTGAACGCGACGCTTGCCGAATGGCTGGGCTTCGATCTCACCAAGTTCACGCCGGGCTCGATGAGCGTCGGCGATCTCGTCGCGGGCGAGGGTCTGACGCTGATCCAGTCCGTGCAGGCCGAGCCGGGGCTGAAGAAGACCGTGACGCTCGATCTCGACCTACGTCGCGCCAACGGCCAAAGCCTGCCGGTGCAGATCGTCCATAGCGTCACCTCGATGCGCGACGGTGCGCCGGGCGAAAGCCGGACCATCGTTCTGACGCGCCAGAATGGCGGCGACAACGATCAGTCTGCCTCCGTCGCGGCGATGCGTTTCAGCCGCTTTTTCAACAATACGCCGATGGCTATCGCCTCGGTCGATGGCGCGGGGCGCATCCTGCGCACGAACGCGCCCTTCCTGAAGCTCTTCTCTGATCTGGTGTCGCGCGACGATATCGAGCGTGGCGCTGCGCTTGAGACGATCGTCAATGAAAGCGACCGCCCGCGGCTCGAGGATGCGCTGGCCGCCGCCAAGGACCGGCAGGGCGATATCCCGCCGATCGATTCCCGCAATCCGAAGGACGATACGCGGCATTTCCGCTTCTATATCAATGCCGTCATCGATCAGACCGACGAGGCGCCGGAAGAGGCGGCCATCGTCTATGCCGTCGAAGTGACCGAGCAGAAGGCTCTGGAAACTCAGATGGCGCAAACGCAGAAGATGAATGCGGTCGGCACGCTTGCCGGCGGCATCGCGCATGATTTCAACAATGTGTTGACCGCGATCCTGTTGTCTTCCGATCACCTGCTGCTGCAGGCCCGCCCGGCCGACGCCAGCTTCGCGGATCTGATGGAGATCAAGCGCAACGCCAACCGCGCCGCCGTGCTGGTGCGGCAATTGCTCGCCTTCTCGCGCAAGCAGACGATGCGGCCGACGATCCTCAACCTGACCGACGTGATTGGCGATCTGCGCATGCTGGTGGAACGGCTGCTCTCGGGCACGCATGTGAAGCTCGATGTCGATTATGGCCGCGATCTCTGGCCTGTGAAGACCGACCTGTCGCAGTTCGAGCAGGTGCTGATCAATCTGTGCGTCAACGCCCGTGATGCCATGCCGGGTGGTGGCACGCTGACACTGCGCACCCGCAATCTCCCGGCCCCGGATGTCGCCGCCTTCAACTATGCCTACCTGCCGCATGAGGAGATGGTGCTGGTCGAGGTCAACGATACCGGCACCGGTATTGCCCCCGAAATCATGGACAAGATTTTCGAGCCCTTCTTCACGACGAAGGAAGTGGGCAAAGGCACGGGCCTCGGTCTTGCCATGGTCTATGGCATCATCAAGCAGTCTGGCGGCTATATCCATCCGGAATCGGAAGTCGGCAAGGGCACCACCTTCCGCATCTTCCTGCCGCGCCATATCGTCGAAATGCCGGTTCTGACCGAAGGCCAGACGCCGGAGAGCCGCGATATCTCCGCGATGGACCAGAGCGTCGCCGCCGTTGTTCCGCCGGAAGAACCGGCGGATCTCACCGGCAAGTCGGCGGTCGTCCTTCTGGTCGAAGACGAAGAGGCGGTGCGTCGCGGCGGCAAGCGCATGCTTGAGACGCGCGGCTATACCGTCTACGAGGCCGGCTCCGGCGTCGAGGCGCTCGAGATCATGGACGAACTCGATGGCCAGGTGGATGTCGTCGTGTCCGACGTCGTCATGCCGGAAATGGACGGGCCGACGCTGCTGGGTGAACTGCGCAAGAAATATCCGGATATGAAGTTCATCTTCGTCTCCGGCTATGCCGAGGACGCCTTCGCGCGCAACCTGCCCGCCGACGCCAAATTCGGCTTCCTGCCGAAGCCGTTCTCGCTGAAGCAGCTTGCCGTGGTCGTTAGAGAAACTTTGGATCACTAATGAAGAGATTGCCGTAAAATTATGTTTTTACGGGATTTCTGTTCTAGAGATTGAGCGCAAGCAGGTGGCGATGTCCTGATGTCGACCAGGGGATCTCGATATTCCGATTGCCATTTTTATCCGATCCGTGGCATCAAACAGCCATGATCGACTTTGCAAATCCCAATCTGCTGATGTGGTGGCGCTCCTTCTAGGAGCGGCAGTCGTCATTTCTTGAAATCGACCCTTGCCGCCGTGATCCGGCAGCCATGGTCAATTTCTCGACATTCCTCCCGATCGCGGTGGCTCCCTTACGGAGCAACGACAATGTCTTCACCGATCGATAGCCGCCCGGTCATCCTGACGGGCGATCGCCCAACCGGCCCACTCCATCTCGGCCATTATGTTGGTTCCCTCAGGAACCGCGTCGCCCTTCAACACAGCCATCGGCAATACCTGCTTCTCGCGGATACGCAGGCCCTGACCGACAATGCCGATGATCCGGACAGGGTCCGCCGCAATGTCATGGAAGTCGCGTTTGATTATCTCGCCGTGGGGATCGATCCGGCGGAGACGACGATCTGCCTGCAATCCGCCTTGCCGGCGCTTGCAGAATTGACGCTTCTCTATCTGAATTTCGTGACCGTCGGGCGGCTTGAGCGCAACCCGACGATCAAGACGGAAATCCAGTTTCGCGGCTTCGAACGCGATATTCCTGCCGGGTTCCTTTGCTACCCGGTCTCGCAGGCGGCCGACATTACCGCCTTCAAGGCGACGATCGTTCCCGTCGGCGAAGATCAGGCTCCGTTGATTGAGCAGACCAACGAGATCGTGCGTCGTCTCAATCGGCAGGTTGGCCGCGAGATTCTTTTCGAAGCCGACGCTATGATCCCGGCGGTGGGTCGCCTGCCGGGTGTCGACGGCAAGGCGAAGATGAGCAAATCGCAGGGTAACGCCATACCGCTCTCTGCCTCACCGGACGTTATTCGCCAGGCGGTGCGGCGGATGTACACTGACCCCGATCATCTGTGCGCCGCCGATCCGGGTAAGGTCGAAGGCAACGTCGTCTTCACCTATCTGGACGCGTTTGCCGAGAATCGGGATTTGGTCGATGAGATGAAGGTGCGTTATCGAAAGGGTGAGCTGGGTGACATGGCGGTAAAACGGCACCTCGAAGATGTGCTGCAGGCGCTACTCGCGCCCATTCGCGAGAGACGTGTCCGTTATGCGGGCGATCCGGGTTATGTTCTGGACTTGCTGCGGCAGGGCACGCTGAAGGCAAGGGAGCGGACCGAGGCGACGCTCGACGAACTGCGCGCCGCTCTGGGTCTCTTCAGGTTGACCTGATGAGCGGCGCTGTCCGTCGAGCCGTCTTGTTATTCCGCCAGGGCAACCGCGATTTCAGCGGCGAGGCGTGCGTTGTTTTCGACCAGCGCAATGTTGGTCTTCAGGCTGCGGCCATCGGTGAGGTCGAAGATGGTGCTGAGTAGGTAGGGAGTGACCGCCTTGCCGGCGATTTCGTCTCGTTCGGCGCTGTCGAGCGCGCGTTCGATGTAGATCTCCATCTCCTCGCGCGGGATTTCGGCGGCTTCCGGCACGGGATTGGCGATCAGCATGCCGCCGTCGATGCCGAGCTGTTCGCGAGTTGCCTGGAAATTGGCGATTGCTGCCGGGCTGTTCAGCGTCAGCGGGCTCGGCAGACCGGAGGAGCGCGACCAGAAGGCCGGGAATTCGGCGCTGTCGTAGGTGACGACCGGAACGCCGCGGGTTTCCAGCACTTCCAGTGTCTTCGGAATGTCGAGGATCGCCTTGGCGCCGGCGCAGACGACGATGACGCCAGTGCGCGCGAGTTCTTCCAGGTCGGCGGAGATGTCGAAGCTTTCCTCAGCACCGCGATGCACGCCGCCGATGCCGCCGGTGGCGAAGACCTTGATGCCGGCGCGGGCGGCGGCGATCATGGTTGCGGCGACCGTTGTCGCGCCCGTGCGGCGCTCGGCAATCGCGAAGGCGAGATCGGCGCGCGAAACCTTCATCGCGCCTTCGGTCTTGGCGAGCGCTTCCAGCTCTTCAGGCTCCAGGCCGATATGCAGGACGCCATGAATGACGGCGATGGTTGCCGGCACGGCGCCTTCCTGGCGGATGATCGCCTCGACGCTCTGCGCCATCTCGATATTGCCGGGATAGGGCATGCCATGGGTGATGATGGTCGATTCCAGTGCTACCAGAGGCGCGCCACGCAGCTTGGCGGCGGCAACCTCTTTCGAATAGGAGATCGGCAGCAGGGGGGAAATAGGCTTGGTCATGGTCTAGTCCAATCGGCTGAAACAGGAAATGCGAAATCAATGCGCTTCATGACAGAATTACGGCTTGTGGAACAAGAGCCAACATCGCCTTCAGAAGCACGGGCGACAAATTTTCCGCCGTGGCGAAAGGGGATTGTACGGTGATTGCCGCCACCGCCGTGCCGTGGCGCACCGCCTCAGTGAGATCGTGGCCGGTAAGCAGGGCGGAGAGAATGCCGGCGGCCAGCGAATCTCCGGCGCCGGTGACATCGGCGACATTGTCGACGACAGGCGGTTGCAAGCTGACGGTGGTATCGCCGGAAAAGGCGATCAATTCGCGCTTGCCACGGGTGATCACACCGCTCTTGAGACCGAGCGCACGCAGTTCGGCAACCCAGTCGCGCGGGTTATCCGGTCGGCTTTCCGTCAATGCCGTAGCCTCCGCCTCGTTGAGGAAGAGATAGTCGATGCCCGCAAGGCAGGGCTTCAGGCGGACGACCTTGGCCGGCGAGATAGCGATGGCGGCCAGCGGTTTGCCGTGTGTGGCTGCCCGCGCAGCGATCGAACTCAATGTGTCGGCCGGCAGGTTGGCGTCGCAGAGGATGAGGTTGGTGGCCTCGAAAGCGTCGCGGATAGCGCGGATCGCCAGCCGGCGCGGCACGAACAGCTTGTAGAGTTCCATGTCGGCGAGTGCGATCACCAGATTGCCGTCACGCTCGAGGATTGCCGTGTAGCTCGGCGTCTTGCGATCGAGAAAGACAAAGGGCTTGTCATCGATGCCGGCGTGGTTCGCGGCCTCCGCCACCATCTCGCCGGCGGGGTCGCCACCGCGCGGCGAGATCAGCCGTACATCGAAGCCGAGGCGGGCGAGATTGCGCGCCGCGTTGAAACCGCCGCCGCCCGGTTCCTCGAACCAGGCGCCGGGATTGCTGGCACCCGGCGCAGTGTCGCCGAAGATGCGGCCGCGCCGATCGATATGAGCGCCGCCCAGAACGAGAATCTTCTTGCGCATATCGATCTCCTCAGCGGCCCAAAAGGCGAATCGAAGCGGTTGATAACATGCCGGAAATGGCCGGTGATGGCACGTAAGTGCTTGGGATGAAAGAAGAAAACAAATGTAGAACGGAATTCATTTTACCTTTTTCTTTCAATCGCTTGTTGTGGCCTTGTGAAATGAGAACAAATAGAGTACACAATTCTCATCAGCGGCGACATTGCTTGAGCGGCTTCAATAACCTAAAGGTGGATCGAATGTCTCAGAATTCTTTGCGGCTTGTAGAGGACAAATCGGTGGATAAAAGCAAGGCACTTGAAGCGGCACTCTCTCAAATTGAGCGGTCGTTCGGCAAGGGCTCGATCATGAAGCTCGGCTCTAACGAGAATGTGGTCGAAATCGAAACAGTTTCCACCGGCTCCCTGAGCCTCGATATCGCGCTCGGCATTGGTGGCTTGCCGAAGGGACGCATTGTCGAGATCTACGGGCCGGAAAGCTCGGGTAAGACGACACTGGCGCTGCAGACGATCGCCGAGGCACAGAAGAAGGGCGGCATTTGCGCCTTCGTTGACGCCGAACATGCGCTCGATCCGGTCTATGCCCGCAAGCTCGGTGTCGATCTGCAGAACCTGCTCATTTCTCAGCCCGACACTGGCGAACAGGCGCTTGAAATCACTGATACGCTGGTGCGCTCCGGAGCCATCGACGTTCTCGTCGTCGACTCCGTTGCCGCGCTGACGCCGCGCGCCGAAATCGAAGGCGAGATGGGCGACAGCCTGCCGGGTCTGCAAGCCCGCTTGATGAGCCAGGCGCTGCGCAAACTCACCGCTTCGATCTCGAAGTCGAACACCATGGTGATCTTCATCAACCAGATCCGCATGAAGATCGGTGTGATGTTCGGTTCGCCGGAAACGACGACCGGCGGTAATGCGCTGAAATTCTACGCCTCGGTCCGCCTCGACATCCGCCGTATCGGCGCCGTCAAGGAGCGTGAAGAGGTGGTCGGCAACCAGACCCGCGTCAAGGTCGTCAAGAACAAGATGGCACCGCCCTTCAAGCAGGTGGAATTCGACATCATGTATGGCGAAGGCGTTTCAAAGACCGGCGAACTGGTCGATTTGGGCGTCAAGGCCGGTATCGTTGAAAAGTCGGGTGCCTGGTTCTCCTATAACAGCCAGCGTCTTGGCCAGGGCCGCGAAAACGCGAAACTCTTCCTGCGCGACAATCCGGATCTCGCCCGCGAGATCGAACTATCGCTGCGCCAGAATGCCGGCCTGATCGCAGACCGTTTCCTGCAGAATGGCGGACCGGATGCCGACGACGGCGATGCTGCCGCGGAATAGCGGTTTTCGGAGCCTTTCCAGGCTTTGATCCAGGACTAAAATTCAAAACCGGCCGTATTGTCCAAGGGATGTGCGGCCGGTTTTGTTTGTGCGGCTGGACAGGGCCGGGAGCGAACGATAAAAGCCACTGACTTTGATAGGACTTGCCGAAGGCATACTGAAGGGCCAAACATGAGCGGTGTGAATGAAATCCGGTCGACCTTCCTCGACTATTTTAAGAAGAACGGGCACGAAATCGTGCCGTCGAGCCCGCTCGTGCCGCGCAACGACCCGACATTGATGTTCACCAATGCCGGCATGGTGCAGTTCAAGAATGTCTTCACCGGCCTGGAGCAGCGTCCGTATACGACGGCATCAACCGCGCAGAAATGCGTGCGTGCCGGCGGCAAGCATAACGACCTTGACAATGTCGGCTATACTGCCCGTCACCATACCTTCTTCGAAATGCTCGGCAATTTCTCCTTTGGCGATTATTTCAAGGAGCGAGCCATCGAGCTCGCCTGGAACCTGATCACCAAGGAGTTCGGCCTCGATGCCAAGCGCCTGCTGGTAACGGTCTATCACACCGACGACGACGCCTTTAACCTCTGGAAGAAGATCGCCGGCCTTTCTGATGACAAGATCATCCGCATCCCCACCAGCGACAATTTCTGGGCGATGGGCGATACCGGCCCGTGCGGCCCGTGCTCGGAAATCTTCTATGACCATGGCGATCATATCTGGGGCGGCCCTCCCGGTTCGCCGGAGGAAGATGGCGACCGTTTCATCGAGATATGGAATCTCGTTTTCATGCAGTTCGAGCAGATCACCAAGCAGGAGCGGGTCGACCTGCCGCGGCCGTCGATCGACACCGGCATGGGTCTCGAGCGCGTTGCCGCCGTGTTGCAGGGCAAGCATGACAATTACGACATCGACCTGTTCCGCGCGCTGATCGAGGCGTCGGAAGAGGCAACCGGCGTCAAGGCCGAGGGCGAGCATCGCGCCAGCCATCGCGTCATCGCCGATCACCTGCGCTCCTCCGCATTTCTGATCGCCGACGGTGTTCTGCCGTCGAACGAAGGCCGTGGCTACGTTCTTCGCCGCATCATGCGCCGCGCCATGCGCCATGCGCAGCTGCTTGGCGCCAAGGAGCCCTTGATGTGGAGGCTGTTGCCGGCGCTGGTGCAGCAGATGGGCCGCGCCTATCCCGAGCTGGTGCGTGCCGAAGCGCTGACCTCCGAGACGCTGAAACTCGAAGAGACCCGTTTCCGCAAGACGCTGGAACGTGGCCTTTCGCTGCTGAACGATGCCACTTCTGAGCTGCACAAGGGCGACAGCCTCGATGGCGAAACCGCCTTCAAGCTCTACGACACCTATGGCTTCCCGTTGGACCTGACGCAGGACGCATTGCGCGCCCGTGGCATCGGCGTCGATATTTCGAGCTTCACCGATGCGATGGACCGGCAGAAGGCCGAGGCTCGCTCGCACTGGACCGGCTCGGGTGACAAGGCCACCGAAACCATCTGGTTCGAGCTTAAGGAAAAGCACGGCGCCACCGAGTTCCTCGGCTACGACACGGAAGTCGCCGAGGGCGTGATCCAGGCGATCGTCAAGGACGGCGTTGCTGTTGATAGCGCGGCCGCCGGTGACAAGGTGCAAATCATCGTCAACCAGACGCCGTTCTATGGCGAATCCGGCGGCCAGATGGGCGATACCGGCGTGATTTCCAGCGATAATGGCAAGCTTGCGGTCAGCGATACGCAGAAGAAGGGCGAGGGCCTGTTCGTGCATATCGCCACGGTTGCGGACGGGACAATCAAGGCCGGCGACGCTGTTGTCCTGACCGTCGACCACAACAGGCGCTCGCGCCTGCGCGCCAATCACTCGGCAACCCATTTGCTGCATGAAGCGCTGCGCGAAGTGCTCGGCACCCATGTGGCACAGAAGGGCTCGCTGGTCGCGCCCGAGCGCCTGCGCTTCGACGTTTCGCATCCAAAGCCGATGTCGGCCGAGGAGCTGAAGATCGTCGAGGATATGGCCAATGAGATCGTGTTGCAGAATTCGACGGTCACGACCCGCCTGATGAGCGTCGACGACGCCATTGCCGAAGGCGCGATGGCGCTGTTCGGCGAAAAGTATGGCGATGAAGTGCGCGTCGTGTCGATGGGGCAGGGCGTGCGCGGCGGCAAGGCTGGCAAGCCCTATTCGGTCGAACTTTGCGGCGGCACGCATGTTGGCGCTACCGGTCAGATCGGCCTTATCCGCATCCTCGGCGACAGCGCTGTCGGCGCCGGCGTACGCCGCATCGAGGCTGTCACCGGCGAATCCGCTCGCGATTATTTGGCCGAGCAGGACGATCGCGTGAAGACGCTGGCTTCAGCGCTGAAGGTGCAGCCGGGTGATGTTGTTTCGCGCGTCGAAGCGCTGATGGACGAGCGCCGCAAGCTGGAGCGCGAACTGGCGGATGCCAAGCGCAAGCTTGCTATGGGCGGTGGCCAGGGCGGCTCCGCCGATGCGGTCCGCGACATTGGCGGCGTCAAGTTCCTCGGCAAGGCCATTTCCGGCGTCGATCCGAAGGATCTGAAGGGCCTTGCTGATGACGGCAAGACCAGCCTTGGCTCCGGCGTCGTGGCGCTTATCGGCGTCTCCGAAGATGGCAAGGCTAGCGCCGTTGTCGCCGTCACCGACGATCTGATCGGCCGCTTCAGCGCAGTCGATCTCGTCCGCATCGCCTCCACCGCTCTCGGCGGCAAGGGCGGCGGCGGCCGCCCGGATATGGCCCAGGCCGGCGGTCCGGATGGCGACAAGGCGGATGAGGCAATCGAGGCGGTTGCTGCGGCACTCGCCGCCTAAGCCCGAGATTTCATTTCACTATTGATAGACGGCGGGGGGCGAAAAACCTCCGCCGTTTTGCTTGTGCTCGAAACTCAGCAGGATTTGTCAAATCGAGTTATGGTTCCTTGAGGCCGATCGATTTGCAAGGGGCTGACATGAACGGCGAAACGGCATGGGCGCTTTATGAAACCCGTCTGCGGCGGGTCTCTGCCTATATCCACGAGAATCTGGATGAAGAGCTCGACATGGAGAGACTTGCTGAGATTGCCTGCATGTCCAGCTATCATTGGCACAGGATCTATCGGGCGATCTATGGCGAGACGGCGGCTGCTACCGTCAAACGGTTGCGGCTGCACCGCGCCGCCGGCGATCTCGTCAACACTGATCTTGCCGTCAGCGACATTGCAAAGCGGTCGGGCTATCCCAACCTCCAATCGTTCAACCGCATCTTCAAATCCGTCTACTGCATGCCGCCGGCGCGATATCGGAATGAGGGAAGCCACACGATCTTCGAACCCAGTACCCAAGGAAGGATCACGGTCTTGTTCGACGTTACGCTTCGCACCATTCCCTCGCTCTCGCTGATCGGGGTTTCCCATACCGGCCCCTATATGCAGATCGGCCAGGCTTTCGAAGCCCTGTTCGGCACGCTTTATGCCCGTGGCCTTGCCAGACCCGATATGCGGATGATCGGCGTCTATCTAGACGATCCGGATGTCGTTGCGGCGGAGAGATTGCACTCCTACGCCTGTGTCAATGCCAGCGAAGAGATAGTCGCCAACGCTCCGCTGGAGCGTCGGACGGTCGATGGCGGCGAATACGCCGTGTTGCGGCACAAGGGACCCTATGCCGATATGTACAAGGCCTATCAATGGCTCTACGCCGAATGGCTGCCTGCCTCCGGGCGGCAGCTACGCGACGCGGTGATGTTCGAGGAATACCTCAACAATCCTCGTGACGTGCAGCCGACGGAGTTATTGACTGAGATCTATATGCCACTGCAATAACAGCATGAAGTCTTGATGCAGAGAATGGCTGTAAAGCTTTGTCTTTTCAGCCATTCGCCTGTTTCGGCATCGCCGCATTGTCGATTTCGTTGCCGCGGCGATAGGCATCGCGGTCGCTCACGCGGGTCCAGTAATCGATGTAGGCCGGCCGCTTCTCAATCGTGCCGAAATTGAGGCCCCAGCCGACATGCGAACCGACATAGACGTCGGCGGCCGTGAAGCGATCGCCGGCGATATAAGGCGAAGCGGTTACTGCCTGTTCCAGCGCATCGAAGACGTTGTCCAGACTGCCGCAGCCGGCCATGCGCAGGCGCTCAGTCGGAATTTCGAAACCAAGGGCACGATTGGTGACGGCCATTTCCATCGGTCCGGCGGCGAAGAACATCCAGCGGAAATAGCGCCCGCGTTCGGCGGCCGTGGGCGCGAGGCCAGCCTGCGGAAAGGTTTCGGCCAGATAGGCGCAGATGGCAGCGCCTTCGGTGACGATGGTATCGCCGTGCTTGATCGCCGGCACCTTGCCCATGGGATTGACCGCGAGATAGTCGGCCGCTTTCATCGTCGTGCCGAAATCCAGATATTCGGTGCGATAGGGTACACCGGTCTCCTCCAGCATCCAGCGGGCAATGCGCCCGCGCGACATCGGGTTGGTGTAGAAAACGAGTTCCTCGGTCATGCGTTCCTCCCTTTTGTGCCGTCATTCTTGCCATCCGGGACGCGCGGCGGCAAGATTTTCCGGCAAAAGAAAACCCGGCGTTGAGGCCGGGTTTCCGTAAGCTTTGATGTTGCAGAGGCTTAGGCAGCCATGGCCTTCTGCAGGTTCTCGTCGATCTTGTCGAGGAAGGCGGTGGTGGAGAGCCACGGCTGGTCGGGGCCGATCAGCAGTGCCAGATCCTTGGTCATGTAGCCGGCTTCGACGGTATCGACGCAAACCTTTTCCAGCGTGGAAGCGAACTTGGCGAGTTCCGCGTTGTCGTCAAGCTTGGCGCGATGCGCGAGGCCGCGGGTCCAGGCGAAGATCGAGGCGATCGAATTCGTCGAGGTCTCCTGGCCCTTCTGGTGCTGACGGTAGTGGCGGGTAACCGTGCCGTGAGCAGCTTCGGCTTCGACGGTCTTGCCGTCCGGCGTCAGCAGAACCGAGGTCATCAGGCCGAGCGAGCCGAATCCCTGGGCGACCGTGTCGGACTGGACGTCGCCATCATAGTTCTTGCAGGCCCAGACGTAGCCGCCGGACCACTTCAGCGCGGAAGCGACCATGTCGTCGATCAGGCGATGTTCGTAGGTGATGCCGACTTCGTCGAACTTCGCCTTGAATTCGCTCTGGTAGATCTCTTCGAAGATATCCTTGAAGCGACCGTCATAGGCCTTGAGGATGGTGTTCTTGGTCGAGAGGTAGACCGGCCACTTGCGCATCAGGCCGTACATCATCGAGGCGCGGGCGAATTCGCGGATCGATTCGTCGAGGTTGTACATGGCCATGGCCACGCCGGCGCCAGGAGCGTCGAAGACTTCCTTCTCGATCACCGCGCCGTCTTCGCCGACGAACTTGATGGTCAGCTTGCCCTTGCCGGGGAACTTGAAATCGGTGGCGCGGTACTGGTCGCCGAAGGCATGACGGCCGACGACGATCGGCTTGGTCCAGCCGGGAACCAGGCGCGGCACGTTCTTGCAGATGATCGGCTCGCGGAAGATAACGCCGCCGAGGATGTTGCGGATCGTGCCGTTCGGGCTCTTCCACATCTGCTTGAGGTTGAATTCCTTGACGCGGTCTTCATCCGGCGTGATCGTCGCGCACTTTATACCGACGCCGTGCTTCTTGATGGCGTTGGCGGCGTCGACGGTGACCTGGTCGTTGGTCGCATCGCGGTTTTCGACCGAGAGGTCGTAATAGTCGATATCGATATCGAGGTAGGGATGGATCAGTTTGTCTTTGATAAACTGCCAGATGATGCGAGTCATCTCGTCGCCATCGAGATCGGCAACGGGGTTAGCGACCTTGATCTTCTTCATGCTTCTGCCTCGTTTAAGCTGATGGGAGCGGATGTCCCCGTGAGTGATATGAAGTCTCGAGCGCTATAGCATCGCAAGTTCCGAACGCAAAGCCAAAGAGGCGCCAAAGCGGCGTTTTTGCGCATCACATCCTCCTCATTACGCTGTTTGCTTTTGCCGATCGGACCATTGCCAAAGCGGCGGATGCGGCTAATGTCGCGCGCATGCTTCGCTGATCTCTATGGATTCTTATCATGCAGAAAATTGCCGCTGCCGCGCTTCTCGCTGTTTTCCTTCCCCTCTCGCTCAGTGCAGGCCCGGCCGCGGCGGCCGATGTGACGACGCCGGTCAAGCAAGTGATGGACGCCACTGTGTCCAACTGGGCGGGCGGCGACAGCGACTGGCAGGATATTTTCGACGAGAACAAGCTGGATGAACGCTACAGCAAGGATCTCATTGCGAAATACAAGGCGGCGGCGCAGTTTCCCGCTGCCGACGAGGACGGCATTTCGCCCTTTGACTACGATGTCATTGTCGGCGGTCAGGATGCATGTCCGCTGCAGGATCTGAATATCGCGCCGCAGGCTCCCAAGGGTGAGACGACGGAAGTCATTGCGACGTTCAAGAGTGCTGCTTGCCAGGGTTCAGACGCTAATAGTCAGGCGGTGACCACGGTGCGTTTCGAGGTCATTCAGGAGGCAGGCAAGCCCGTCATAGACGATATCATCACGGTCGATGAGGGCGGTCAGTCCAATTCGCTGAAGTCGGTCATGCAGGATATCGTCAAGCAACAGCAGTCGGCGGATCAGCAGCAGAAGCAGCCGGATCAGAAATAGTCTCGTTTCAGACTGAACGGCTCGAGGCTCAAAAGTCTTGCCGATTGCCGCCTGTCTGGTTATTGCGACCGTGATTTGCGCGATATGGTCCGCGCATGGGGAAAGGCGTCATGGCAGGCACGAACAGCGAGCGTCAACTTCTGGCCGAAGGGCCGGCCGTCATTCTGGTCGAGCCGCAGATGGGCGAGAATATCGGCATGGTGGCGCGCGCCATGGCGAATTTCGGCCTCGCGGAACTTCGCCTCGTCAACCCGCGCGACGGCTGGCCCAACGAGAGGGCGCAGGCGACCGCCTCCAAGGCCGATCACATCATCGAGGCGACCAAGGTCTACGACACGTTGGAGCAGGCGGTTGCCGACCTCAACTTCGTCTATGCGACGACGGCGCGTGAGCGTGACGGATTCAAGCCAGTGCGGTCGCCGGTGGTTGCTGCCGAGACGCTTCGGGTGAGATTCAAGGCAGGCGAAGGCACCGGCATCCTCTTCGGCCGCGAACGCTGGGGGCTGACGAACGAGGAAGTGGCGCTGGCCGACGAGATCGTGACCTTTCCCGTCAATCCCGCCTTCGCCTCGCTGAATATCGCCCAGGCCGTGCTGCTGATGTCCTATGAATGGATGAAGACCGGCATGGAAGATGTTGCCGCCGTTCCCTTTCAGGCGATGGAGCAGCGGCCCTCGACCAAGGAACAGCTCTTCGGCCTGTTCGATCAGCTCGAAGAGGCGTTGGATGCGCGCAACTATTTCCATCCCGCCGGGAAAAAGCCGAAAATGATCGACAATCTGCGCGCAGTCCTCTCGCGCCGGGCGTTTACCGAACAGGAAATCAGCGTCTTGCGCGGCGTGGTCTCGTCCCTCGACCGCTTCACGCGAAAATCTCCGCGCGGCAGCGGCTCGCATCCCAGATCCTCTGTCGCACCCAAGGAAACCAAAAACGATGATAGCAGCGCCGAATGAGCTGAAACCGGTTCTGATGTTCGATTCGGGCATTGGTGGCCTGACAGTGCTGCGCGAGGCGAGGGTGTTGATGCCGGAGCGCGGTTTCATCTATGTCGCCGACGATGCCGGTTTTCCGTACGGCGACTGGGAAGAGCAGGCGCTGCGCGAGCGCATCGTCGGTCTCTTCGCCAAGCTTCTGGCGGATTACGATCCGGAAATCTGCATCATCGCCTGCAATACCGCCTTCACGCTTGTCGGTGCCGACTTGCGTGCCGCTTATCCGCAAATGACCTTCGTCGGCACCGTGCCGGCCATCAAGCCGGCGGCGGAGCGGACACGATCCGGTCTCGTTTCAGTTTTGGCGACGCCGGGCACCGTCAAGCGCGCCTATACGCGTGACCTCATCCAGTCCTTCGCGACGCAATGCCATGTCCGGCTCGTCGGCTCGGAAAATCTGGCACGCATAGCGGAAGCCTATATTCGCGGCGGCACGGTTTCCGATGATGCGGTGCTCTCCGAAGTTGGCCAATGCTTTGTCGAGATGGATGGCCGTAAGACCGATATCGTCGTGCTCGCCTGCACGCATTATCCTTTCATGGCCAATATCTTCCGCCGGCTCGCGCCCTGGCCGGTCGATTGGCTCGACCCCGCCGAGGCGATCGCGCGCCGCGCCCGCAGCCTGGTGCCGCAGGTGGCCGATGCCGTGCATCCCGACACTTACGATTTCGCCGTTTTCACCTCCGGCACGCCGGATTTTCCGACACGGCGGCTGATGCAGGGCTTTGGGTTGAGGGCATAACGATATGGCTGAAAAGACTTCGCTGCGTAAACTCGAACTCGTCGATATGCCTGCGGCGGCGGCGGTTCATCGGGCTTCCTTCAATGAAAGGCTTCCGACGCTCGCAGGGCTTCATACGTCCGACGAGGACGTCGGCTTCTGGAGAGCGGTGGTCTTCAAGGATTGCCAGATATGGGGTGCGGAGGAGGATGGCCGGCTGGTCGGCGTCATCGCTTTCCTCGAGGATTGGATCGATCAGCTCTATGTCCTGCCGGAGGCGCAGGGGCGTGGTGTCGGCACCAGATTGCTGGAGGTCGCCAAATCGGCCTATCCGTCGCTTTCGCTCTGGACATTTCAACGAAACCTCTCCGCGCGCCGATTTTACGAGAAACACGGCTTCTTGGTTGTTGACGAGTCGGACGGGGCGGGCAATGAGGAGAAGGAGCCTGACGTGCTCTACAAATGGGAAGCGCGGTTGCATCGCTTATAGAGCAATGTGAGGGCGGTATTGGGGAGGACGATATTTGATGCCTTTTGAAAAGCGTTGCGGTTTCACCGTCGAGGCAGATCATGCGCCTCACTGATTGCTATAATTTCCATGATTTCCGCGCTTTGGCGAAAAGCCGTCTTCCGGGTCCGATCTTCAACTATATCGATGGCGCAGCCGACGACGAAGTGACGCTTCGTCGGAATACGGCGAGCTTCGAAAACTGCGATCTGGTTCCCAATGTCCTGCGTGGCGTCAGCAGCGTGGACATGTCCGTCACGGTGATGGGGCAGAAGCTGGCAACGCCGTTTTACTGCTCGCCGACGGCCTTGCAGCGGCTCTTCCATCATCAGGGCGAAAACGCGGTTGCTGCTGCGGCGTCTTCCATGGGCACGATGTTCGGCGTCTCCTCGCTTGGCACGGTCAGCCTCGAAGAGGTGCGCAAGAAGCATCAGGGGCCGCAGGTCTATCAATTCTACTTCCATAAGGATCGTGGTCTCAACCATGCGATGATGCAGCGGGCGAAGGATGCCGGCGTCAATGTGATGATGTTGACCGTCGACAGCATCACCGGTGGCAACCGCGAGCGCGACCTGCGCACCGGCTTTTCCATTCCCTTCAAGCTCAATCTGGCAGGCTTGGCGCAATTCGCCATGAAGCCGGCATGGGGCCTGAACTACGTTACCCACGAGAAATTCCGTCTGCCGCAGCTCGACGAGCATGTGGACATGAGCGGTGGGGCGATGTCGATCGGCAAATATTTCACCGAAATGCTCGATCCGTCGATGAACTGGGACGATGTCGCAGAGATGGTGCGGCATTGGGATGGCCAGTTCTGCCTCAAGGGCGTGATGTCCGTGGAGGATGCCAAGCGCGCCGTCGAGATCGGATGCACGGGCATCGTGCTCTCGAACCACGGCGGGCGGCAACTGGATGGCTCGCGCTCGGCTTTCGATCAGCTGGCTGAAATCGTCGATGCGGTCGGCGATCGGATCGATGTGATGATGGATGGCGGCATTCAGCGCGGGACGCATGTGTTGAAGGCACTTTCGCTTGGCGCCAAGGCCGTCGGCGTTGGACGCTTCTATCTCTATCCGCTCGCCGCTGCGGGCCAGCCGGGTGTCGAGCGGGCGCTTGGCATGCTGCGCACCGAGATCGAACGCGGCATGAAGCTCATGGGCTGCACGACGGTCGATCAGCTGTCGCGCGCCAACCTGCGTTTCCGGTAGCCGGACGGCCGGATTGCATTCCCCTGTGGGTTTCTGAAATCCGTTCGCGAAAGCCGCGGAAATGTTTGATAGACGAAAGCGCCCCGTTTCTGAAAGATGGGCGCTTCCACATCTGAGTCTTGTCAAAGGGGTATTGCATTGCAGGTCGGCATCGACATGGGAACAGCGTCCGGCGGGACCAGCGCCCAACTCGATATCGAGGAGCTGCTGGCAACCCGTCTTCTCGTACAGGGCAATTCCGGCTCCGGAAAATCGCATCTGCTGCGGCGTCTGCTGGAGCAGTCGGCCCAGTGGGTGCAGCAGGTCATCATTGATCCCGAGGGCGATTTCGTCACACTAGCCGACAAGTTCGGCCATGTAGTGGTCGATGGCGAGCGCACCGAGGCCGAGCTTGCCGGCATTGCCAATCGTATCCGCCAGCATCGCGTCTCCTGCGTCCTGACGCTCGAAGGGCTCGATATCGAGCAGCAGATGCGCGCCGCCGCCGCCTTCCTCAACGGCATGTTCGATGCCGAGCGTGAATATTGGTATCCGGTGCTGGTTGTCGTCGACGAAGCGCAGATGTTTGCTCCCTCGGTCGGCGGCGATGTCTCGGAAGATGCACGCAAGATGTCGCTCGGCGCCATGACCAATCTGATGTGCCGCGGCCGTAAGCGCGGCCTTGCCGGCGTCATCGCCACGCAGCGCCTGGCGAAGCTTGCCAAGAATGTGGCCGCCGAAGCCTCGAATTTCCTGATGGGCCGCACCTTTCTCGATATCGACATGGCCCGCGCCGCCGACCTGCTCGGCATGGATCGCCGGCAGGCGGAGATGTTCCGCGACCTGAAGCGCGGCAATTTCGTCGCGCTCGGCCCGGCTTTGTCGCGCCGGCCGCTGCCGATCACCATCGGCAATGTCGAAACCTCGGCGCGCTCCTCCAGTCCCAAGTTGATGCCGTTGCCGGATGCGCCGCAGGATGTCGAGGATCTGATTTTCACACCGGACCCGGAGGAATTCTCAAGGCCGGTCGTTCGCCGCGCCACACCCGCGCCGCGCCCGACGACGGATATTCTGGCCGAACTCTCCCGTTCCACGCCTGCTGCCAGCCCGGCGCCGGCTGAGCCTAGGGCAAGCCAGCCTGAATTGTCGACGGAAGACCGCGAGGCGCGGGTAGGCGCTGTGCTGTCCGAAATCCTTGACGATCCTGCCTTGGGTTTCCGAACGGATTCAGTGCTTTATCAGGAATTTCTCGTGCGGCTGCGCATGCGCCGCGTGCCGGGCGTGCCGATGGCGCTATCGGAATTCCGCCGGCGCGTGGCGATCGTGCGTTCCGGCGCGGACGAGGCGACGATGGCGACGGAGGCCTGGGCAATAGCCATGTCGCTCTCGGCCGGTGTCACAGACGATCTACAGGGTGTTTTCCTGATGCTCGCCAAGGCGGCCATCTGCGGCGAGCCATGCCCATCCGACGCCCGCATTGCCCGCGCCTACGGCACCCACTCCGCCCGCCGCGCCCGGCGCTTGCTCAGCTATTTCGAAGAACAAGGCAGCGTCGTCGTCCACACTGATTTCTCCGGCAAGCGCATCGTCGCCTTCCCGGATATCGGCAGCCAGACCGCGCCGGGCGATGCCAATGCGCCTGATGTCGATGGTGGCGAGCAGGCGGCGGCGGAGTAATCCGGATCAGGTGCCGCTGCCGATAATGTGAAGCGCGGCTTTTCCGTCCTTGACCGCTGCGGTGGACAATCGTCGGTCAAGAGTGGCCAGCTTGCCATGGTGGAATTTCGCAAGAGCCAAGAGATAGCTATCGGTGATTTGCCCCGGTGTGAGGAGGCGGGTTGGATCGATCAAACTCGTGTTGGTTAAACTGATATCATCGGGCCAAAACTCATGACCAGGCAAGCTGCGAAGCTGTGTAATCAAAGGTGCGACCGTTGATGGTGGGCCTGGAGAATTCGGATATGCCGGTTGGCCGAGAATTCGAATGACGCCGTTTTCTGTTAGCGGGCACGTCGCCCAGCTCTGATTGCCGATCGAGCTGAACCAGTCATGTACGATGTCATGGGAGACATGTAAGGGGTCGAACAAAGCAATCAGAACATTGACATCAAGAAGAACCGTCACAGCAGTTCGTCGCGAAGTTTGTTGACGACTTCAAGCGTGATTGGTGCATTGCCTTGTTTCGGCATCAGCAAGGGAATGCCGTTCCGTTCTTTTGTCGTTTGTGGTCGATTGAGCGAGCGGCGTGCCAAATCCGAGATGACGTCTCCAACACTACGATGCTGCTGCTCTGCCATAGCTTTTGCCACAGCAAGCACATCGTCATCGATTGCCAAAGTCGTTCTCATCGCAACACCTCGAATAATATGCATCAGACATCACGCATCAGATATAGCGATTTCACGGCATAATCTCAACGGCAGCAACAGACGGTGTGTTGACAATTTCATGACGACCCCTTACAGACCGCGCCAACGCCGGGCAGAAATGTCCGGTGTTTCACTGACATGTCCCGTGGCTCCTCCGTTCGCTAACGTGAGGAACCTGTCAGAGCTCGAAAACGGAGTTCAGAGGAGGGCGTGTTTCCTTCGCGGTTTGGCAACAAGCCGCTAAAACACTTTGAAAGGAAATGCGATGAGCAAGCGCGAATCGTCCAAGTACAAAATTGACCGCCGTATGGGCGAAAATATCTGGGGTCGTCCGAAGTCCCCGGTTAACCGTCGCGAATACGGCCCGGGCCAGCACGGCCAGCGCCGCAAGGGTAAGCTTTCGGACTTCGGTGTGCAGCTGCGCGCCAAGCAGAAGCTGAAGGGCTATTACGGCGACCTGCGTGAAAAGCAGTTCCGCGCCACCTTCGACGAAGCCAACCGCCGCAAGGGCGACACTTCGGAAAACCTGATCGGCCTGCTCGAATCGCGTCTGGACGCGATCGTCTACCGCGCCAAGTTCGTTCCGACCGTCTTCGCAGCCCGCCAGTTCGTCAACCATGGCCACGTCACGGTTAACGGCGTTCGCGTCAACATCGGTTCCTACCGCTGCAAGGCTGGCGACGTTATCGAAGTTCGCGAAAAGTCCAAGCAGCTCGTGATCGTTCTGGAATCGGTTTCGCTCGCAGAGCGTGACGTTCCGGACTACATCGAAGTCGACCACAACAAGATGGTTGCGACCTTCGCTCGTGTTCCGACCCTCGCTGACGTACCGTACGCAGTCGTCATGGAACCGCAGCTGGTCGTCGAATTCTATTCGCGTTAATCAGCGGATATCTTTCTTACGAATGGAAAAGCCGCTCCTTCTGGGCGGCTTTTTTCTTTCCGGAGATCACCATGGCGGATTTGCAGGCAATTCTCGACGGTATCCATGCTGAGCTTTCGTCACGTCTCGGCGAAGGCAAGGTTGCGGACTATATTCCCGAGCTTGCCAAGGTCGATCCAAACCAGTTCGGCATGGCGATCGCGACGGTGGACGGCAATATCCACAGTGTCGGTCATGCCGATGTGCCCTTTTCCATCCAGAGCATTTCCAAGGTCTTCATGCTGACGCTGGCGCTCGGCAAGGTGGGCGAGAGCCTGTGGAACAGGGTTGGCCGCGAACCCTCCGGAACGGCGTTCAACTCCATCGTTCAGCTCGAGCGCGAAGAGGGCATCCCGCGCAATCCCTTCGTCAATGCCGGCGCGATCGCGGTCAGCGACGTCGTGTTGTCGGGCCATGCGCCGCGTGAGGCGATCGGCGAGCTTTTGCGCTTTGTGCGCTATGTCGCCGATGACGAAACGATCACCATCGACGACAAGGTGGCGCGCTCGGAAACGCAGACCGGCTTCCGCAATTTCGCGCTTGCCAATTTCATGCGCGCTTACGGCAATATCGACCATCCGGTCGAGCATGTGCTCGGCGTCTATTTCCATCAATGCGCCCTGTCGATGAGCTGCCAGCAACTGGCCAAGGCGGGACTTTATCTCGCGGCGCGCGGCACCAATCCGATCACCGGCCATTCCGTCGTTTCGCCGAAGCGGGCGCGGCGTATCAATGCGCTGATGCTGACATGCGGCCACTATGATGGTTCCGGCGATTTCGCCTATCATGTCGGCCTGCCCGGCAAGAGCGGCGTCGGTGGCGGCATTCTGGCGGTGGCGCCGGGTATCGGCTCCATCGCGGTCTGGTCGCCGGGGCTGAACAAGGTCGGCAATTCGCAGCTCGGTGCCGTGGCGCTGGAAATGCTTGCCGCGCGGACCGGCTGGTCGGTCTTTGGCGATTGAGATCGTGTCTTTGACCGCTCCTTCTGCTATGAGCGTGGCAAGGCCTGAGGGATGACAAGATGAATATCGCAACGACAGTGGCGGACGAATTCGATATCGAAGCGGAAGAAGGTAGTAATGCTCTCCATCCGCTTTTTGCCGATGCGCCGCGTTCGGTCTCCTTCAACAAGCTGCGCAAGCGCCTGCTGCGTCAGGTGCGTCAGGCACTCGACGATTTCCAGATGCTCAAAGGCCAGAAGCGCTGGCTGATCGGTGTGTCCGGCGGCAAGGATTCCTACGGGCTGCTGTCGATCCTGCTCGATCTCAAATGGCGTGGCCTGCTGCCGGTGGAGCTGATTGCCTGCAATCTCGATCAGGGCCAGCCGAATTTCCCGAAGCATGTCCTGCCCGAATATCTGACGAAGATCGGCGTCGAACACCGTATCGAATATCGCGACACCTATTCTATCGTGAAGGAAAAGGTGCCGGCGGGTGCGACCTATTGCTCGCTCTGTTCGCGCTTGCGCCGCGGCAACCTCTATCGCATCGCCCGCGAGGAGGGCTGCGACGCGCTGGTGCTCGGCCATCATCGCGAGGACATCCTCGAGACCTTCTTCATGAATTTCTTCCACGGCGGCCGGCTGGCCTCGATGCCGGCGAAGCTCCTCAATGACGAGGGCGACCTGATGGTGCTGCGTCCGCTTGCCTATGCCGCCGAGGACGATCTTGCCAAGTTCGCCGCCGCCATGCAGTTCCCGATCATTCCCTGCGATCTCTGCGGCTCGCAGGACGGTCTGCAGCGCAATGCGATGAAGGAGATGCTCGCTGATATCGAGCGCCGCATGCCTGGCCGCAAGGATACGATGCTGCGGGCGCTGGCGCATGTGAACCCGTCGCATCTGCTCGATCCCAAGCTTTTCGATTTTGCCGGGCTGATGGTCCAAAAGCCTTGAACCGCGTCTGTCGGATTTAATCGGTTTTGCCACAAGGCTGTCATCGAATCGGGCATAAGGGGAGCCATCCTCTTTCTGTAAAGATCATCGATGACCCTCTCCGATCCAGACTTCGACTATCTGATGGCGACCGTAGCCGAGGCTGCGGCGCTTGAAATCATACCGCGCTTCCGCAATCTCGGGGCGGGCGATATTTCCGAAAAAACCTCCACTGTCGATCTGGTGACGGAAGCCGATCTGTTGACGGAGAAGCGCATCACGGCGGCGCTGAAAGCACGCTTTCCCGATGCGCTCGTGGTCGGCGAGGAGGCCTATGAGGCGGACAGATCCGTCGTGCCGGCGTTGGCGCATGCGGATCTCGCCTTTGTCATCGATCCCGTCGACGGTACCTTCAATTTTGCATCCGGACTGCCGGTCTTCGGAACGATCCTCGCTGTCGTTGCCAAGGGCGAGACCATTGCCGGGATTATCCATGATTCCGTGCTCGGCGATACCGTCACCACAGTGAAAGGTGCCGGCACCTATTTGCGGCGGCGCAACGGGCAGGCGAGCCGGCTTGCAGTCGCCCCGGTCGTTCCATTGAACGAGATGACCGGCCTGATCTCCTGGGGCCATATGGACGAGCCGGACCGCTCCCGCATCAGCGCCAATATGGCGAAGATACGCATGGGGTTTGCGTTGAACTGCTCGGCCTACGAATACTGGATGGTCGCCTCCGGTAGGATCCATTTCATCGGCCACTCAAAACTGATGCCTTGGGATCACCTGGCCGGCGTGCTCGCGCATCAGGAGGCCGGAGGCTTCACGGCGAAGTTTGACGGCACACCCTACCGGCCCGGCGAGACGACGGGCGGCATTATTTCGGCTCCGGACGAGGAAAGCTGGCGGATTATCCGTCGCGAGATCGTCGGCGCCTGACAGGAGAGGACTGTATCATGACATCATCCGTTGACGTGACAACCCTTGCCGATCTGCTGCGCCAGGCGGCGAAGGCGGAAATCCTGCCGCGTTTCCGCCGGCTCGGCAGCGATGACGTCCGGGCCAAGAGCGAGGCGACCGATCTGGTGACGGAAGCGGATGAGCAGGCCGAGCGGATGATCAAGGCCGAGGTGGCGCGGCTCTGGCCCGAGGCGTTGTTTGTAGGCGAGGAGTCCGTCGCCGCCGATCCGGCGCTGCTTCACAAGCTGCAGAGTGCGGATCTGGCGATCATTGTTGATCCGGTCGACGGCACGTTCAATTTCGCCGCCGGCATTCCCGCATTCGGCGTCATGGCCTCCGTGGTTTCCAAGGGCGAGACCGTGGCGGGCATCATCTTCGACCCGATGGGGGACGATTGGGTGCTGGCCGAAAAGGGCGGTGGCGCCTGGCTGCGCCGGCCGGATGGTGAGGCGCAGCGCCTCTCCGTGGCAGCGCCGGTCGCCCTGGAAGAGATGGTCGGCATGGCCTCCACAGGCTATCTACCGCAGGGAAAACGTGCCGAGATCCTGGGTAATCTCGCCAAGGTGCGCTTTATCACCAACTATCGCTGCGCCGCTCACGAATACCGCACCTTTGCCGGCGGTCATGTCCACTATCTTATGTACAACAAGCTGATGCCCTGGGATCATCTGGCCGGCTCGCTGATTTCCGAGGAAGCGGGTGCCTATGTCAGGCGCTTCGACGGTTCGCCCTATCTCCCACATCATCTCGATGGTGGCCTGCTGGTTGCGGTGGACAAGCCGTCATGGGAGTTGCTGCGGCAAGAGGTCTTCACCGTCTGAGACGGTGCCTCTTGGAAAGTCGTGGGTGCGGCGTTATCTTCACCCGCGACAGGCAACCGTCCTCTGGCGGAATTTGCCGCTGGGATGAGGCCGATGTCCGAGACGAGCCGCAAGCTGACCACCATTTTCTGCGCTGATGTGCAAGACTATTCGCGCTTGATGCAAAAGGACGAGGAAGGCACGCTCACAACCCTCAAACGATATCGCGAGGCGATGGCGCGCCTCATCGAAGCGCATGGTGGTCGTGTCGTCAACACTTGGGGTGATGGGGTATTTGCCGAATTCCCCAGTGTCGTCGAGGCGTTGCGCGCGGCGGTTGATGTTCAGAATGAACTCGCCGGCTACAATGCGAAAAGCGATCCGGACACGCAGATGCAATTTCGCATCGGCCTCAACCTTGGCGATGTGATCGCCGAAGGCAACGATCTTTATGGCGATGGCGTCAATATCGCCGCGCGCCTTCAGGCCTGCGCGGCGGCTGGCGGCATTGTGATTTCCAACACGGTCTATGATCAGGTTCGCAACAAGGTGGCTGTCGGCTTCGATTTTCTCGGCCAATTGGAGGTCAAGAACATCGACGGCGGCGTGCCGAGCTACGCGGTGCGGATTGGAGTGCAGCAGGCGGCCAGCGCTTCGCCGGAGTCTCGCAGCATTCGCGAAGAAGTTCGGACTCCAGCGGCGGCGAACGCCGGGCCGGCAGCTGGTTTCGCCCAGATTTATGGTTCGCTGGCATTGGCTGCCATAGCCGTGCTGCTGGTCAACGCGTTCACCTGGCACGGTGATTTCTGGGCCAGATGGCCCTTGCTCGGTCTCGCCTTTGCAGCGGGCCTACGATGGGCACGGACAAACAGGCAGGTCGATCCTCAGCTTGCCACTTTTGCCGTCGTTGGCGCCGGTCTCATCGGCATCAATCTTCTGTCCTGGCACGGAACGCCGTGGGTGATATGGCCGCTGTTGGCCCTGGCCATTTTTGCTGGCAGGCGCTGGCTCGGTCGCCAGCGCGGCGACACCTGACAGGTCGCCGCGCCGCAGATCTCTGATCAGACGTGACCCATTCCGGGCTCCAGCTTCGGACTGTCGCCGGGATGGGTGAAGAGCCTGCCTTTTTCCGCCCATAGCGTGGCAAGGATCGACAGCGCACCGAAAATGGTGAAACCGGCGATCAAAGGCTGGGGCGTGCCGTTGAACATCTGGCCGACAATGCCGCCAAGAAGCACGCCGCCGGTGGTGGAGACCGAGCTGGTAATGGAGGCGGCGGTTCCCGCCAGATGTCCCATCGGTTCCAGGCTGATGGCCATGATGTTGGTGGTGATGACCGCAAACATCATCAACATCACCGAGATCAGAACATAGGTGAACACGAAGCTCGGCATGCCGGCCATTCCGACGATATAGCCGAAGGCACCAAGAAGCGTGAAGATGATCATGGCGGCATGGGAGATGCGCCGCATGCCGAAGCCGCGAACGAAATAGCCATTGGCGAACTGCGCAACCGCTGTACCCGCCGCCGTCACGGCGAAGGCGATCGGGAACCACTCGCCGAGGCCATAGACCTCGCCGAACACCTGCTGCACCGAGACGATGTAGGCGCAAATAACTGCGGTATAGAGCGTCAGGCCGATCATGTAGCCGCAGGTGATGCGGTTGGTCAGTACCGTCTTGAAGCCGGAAATAACAGAACCGACGGAGAGCGGCAGACGCTCATCATCGGGCAGCGTCTCCTTCATTCGAAAGAATGCGATGAGAAGGAGAACGGCGCTTGTGATGCCGAGCGCGATGAAAATCCATTGCCAGTTCGAATAGGCGACGATCAACTGACCGACCGCAGGGGCGACCATCGGCATGATCATGAAGACGATCGTGACATAGGACATCACCCGCGCCATTTCGCGGCCGCCGAAGCAATCGCGCACGATGGCCAGGGTGGTGATACGCACGGCTGCGGCGCCGACGCCTTGGGTGAAGCGCAGCAACAGAAGCATGGTCAGGCTGCCGCTCCAGGCGGCGGCAAACAGCGCCACCGTATAGAAAGCGAGCCCACCGAGCAGGATATTGCGCCGGCCATAGGCGTCGGCCAGGCTGCCGAAGAACAGCTGGCAGATGCCGAAGCCGAGAAAATAGACGGCAATGACCATCTGCGTGTCGTTGGGATTGGCGACCGCCAGCGACTGGCCGATATTCGGCAAGGCCGGCAGCATGCTGTCGATGCCGAGCGAAATGCTCGCTGTCATCAGCGCGATGATGATGACGAATTCAACGATGCCGAGGCCGATACGCGCGGAGCCGGTTGGTTCCGCTGATTTTGCTTGGGGCGGGGTCATGTAAAAATGCCTGTCAGTGAAGGGCGAGGGATTGATCGGCCGGTGGTGGCGCATTGTGTGGCTGGAAGAGGCGTCCCTTCTCGGCGATTAGCACGAAGACGATGCCGATCAGCGAGACGGTGAAGTAGCCAACGACCATCGGTGTTGCCGTGCCGTTGAAATACTGGCCGATGCCGGCGCCGATCGATGCGCCGCCAACCGTGCTCATGAAGCCGAGCACGGAGGAGGCGGTCCCGGCGACATGCCCGAGTGGCTCCATGGCCAGCGAATTGAAGTTCGAGCCGATCAGGCCGAACTGGAACATCGCCAGCGCGAAGAAGACCATGAACAGTGCGAAGGGCATCGGCGCGGGGCCATAAAGCTGCACCATCAGCCAGATGAAGGTGACGAAGCAGAAGCCGAAGAGTGCCCCATGCGACAGCCGCCGCATGCCGAAACGGCCGACGAGCTGCGAATTGATGAAGGACGACAGCGCCATGAACACCGCCACGCCGCCAAAGGCAACGGGTGTGTAGACGCCCAGTCCGTAAATGCCGCTATAGATCTGCTGCGCCGAATTGATGAAGCCGAACAGCGCGCCGAACAGGAAAGTGCTGGCGAGTGTGTAGCACAGCGCGACACGGTTCGTGAGAACCATGCTGAAGCCGGCAGCGACGGACTTTACGGTCAGGGGCCGGACATTCTCGGGCTTCAGCGTCTCCGGCAGGCGGAAATACATCCAGATGCCAACCAGGGTCGCCATGGTAGCGATGAAGACGAAGATCATGTGCCAGGTGCTCACCAGCATGATGATCTGGCCGCTTCCGGGCGCAATGACCGGAACGATCATGAAGACCATCATGATCAAGGACATGACTTCGGCCATCTGACGACCGCCGAAGATGTCGCGGACGATGGAAATGGTGATGACGCGCGTTGCCGCCGAGCCCAGGCCCTGGATGAAGCGCAGGGCAAGCAGGCCGGCAAAGGACGGGATGAGCGCGATGCCGAAAGCGGAGACGATGAAGACGCCAAGGCCGATCAACAGCGGCAGGCGGCGGCCGAAGCGATCCGACAGGGGGCCATAGAAAAGCTGCGCCGACCCGAAGCCGATCAGATAGGCGGTCACCACATATTGACGGTGGTTCTCGTTTTCGACGCCGAGGGAGGAGCCTATCTGTTGCAGGGCGGGGAGCATGATGTCGATCGCCAGTGAGTTGATCGCCATCAGGAAAGCCGCGAGCGCTATGAACTCGCGTTTGCCCATGGGCAGCTGCCAATGGGACATGGCTGGAGATGGAGTCGTCACGGTTTTATTCCCATAAACATATCAAGGCGCTGTCGAGCGACAGCGCCTTATCAATCGAATTGGACTATGGAAACCGGACGAGAGTGCCCGGTGACCGGTCAGGCGGCGCCGCGAACGCTGATGCCGTGTTCCTGAAAATGTTGCTGTAGCTCGCCCGCCTGGAACATTTCGCGCACGATGTCACAGCCGCCGATGAACTCGCCCTTCACGTAGAGCTGGGGAATAGTGGGCCAATTGGAATAGTCCTTGATGCCCTGGCGAATTTCCGCGTCGGCCAGAACGTTGACACTCTTATAGTCCACGCCGATGTAGTCGAGGATCTGGACCACCTGGCCCGAGAACCCACATTGCGGGAACTGTGGTGTGCCCTTCATGAAGAGAACGACATCGTTGGTCTTCACTTCATTGTCGATGAATTCGTTGATGCCGCTCATATTCCAGTCCTTTCACATGCGGGGTCAAGGTCCGCAGTTCCAAATCTTTTCCTTAAATAGCAAGGAGAAGGTTCGATTTCCAGCCGCAATAACGCGCCAGAATGTTTTTCATCGCATGAATGGGCTTTCGCGCAACATTGGTCCCGAATGATGTCGCCATGTTGGAATTATCACCTTTTTTTGAACAGTGCGTTTTGAAATCGCTTCTTCAACTCGGAAACCGAACAACACATATGTAAATAAGCAAGGGACGCTTAATATTACGCTACTGGGTTTTTCAGAGCCGGTGGCGAGAGAGTTTTTGAGGCACGTCTTCAGGGCGTGCATGATGGGTGCCTGTCCCCTTGCGAGCATTGCATTTTAGGGAGTGGGTATCATGAGCCATCATCACTATTCTGACGGCCAGGTCGGCGAGGAACGCGATTTTTACGGTTCCAACGAGACGAGCGAAGGCGAGCGGGAATATTATGAGCATGTCCGAACCCCCAAGGCATCGATACTGAACAGCGCCGTCACGGTCAGCGCCATCGTTTTGATGCTCAGCATCGCCTTCGGTTACCGTGCGACGACCACAACAGCGGCGCCGCAGGTTCAGCCGCAGCCCCAGGCGGTCCATAGGATCATGACGCCGCCGACCGATCCTTGCGCTGACTACTCGCCCTATTCAGGCCGGGAGTGCTGACGTAGAGGCTTCCTTAATCATACCATGGGAACCTCTTCGCCAGTTTTCATCGCGGTCTGCCATGAAAAAGCCGGCTGGCCATGGTGTTGCCGGTCTCTGATATAGACGTAATGCCGTCAGTGCGCCGGGGAACCAAATACATTATGCGTAACGTTGAAAAGAGGGTGGTCCTTCACTTCCCTGGCTTTGAGCCGTTGGATGCGTCCTTGCATCGGGCGCGTTATGAGCGTTCGGCTCGGCAGAGCGCGGCGGCATGGGATTTTTCGGTCGCCGTCGATTCGTTGCAGAACTTCGGCAGGGCGCCGTATTTCGATGTGAATGCCAAGGGCGCGGATTGGCAGACCCATAGCCGCGTTCATATCCTCGATCACAATGATCTGGTCGCAAAGCTGAATGGCAGGCCGTTTTTCACGCGGCTGGGGCAAGGGTATCTCGCCGCCGGGAGAGTGGTGGCCTCTGGTGGCATGACGGGCTATTTCCGGCACGCGTGGCGCTTCGGTCTGTTTTTTATCTTCCCATTCCTGTTGATGCTGGTCGGGCTGCTTCTCAGCCTCTCCATTGCCCTTCTGCCCGCTCTTCTTGGGCTTCCGTCCTGGAGCCATATCGGCAGCATCGCGCTGGCGGTGGCCTTTTTCATCTATGTCTTTCTGCCCCAGGCAGAACGGCTGCACACGCTGCATCTCTTTGCCGACTGGGAGATGGCGGTTGCCATGGCGGGGCTGAACGGAATTGGCGCCGAGCAATGGATCGAAGCCTGCGCGATCAGCGCGCGTCAGGTGCTCGATGAACCGGCCGATGAATACGTCATTTCCTCGCACAGCATGGGATCGAGCGTTGCTGCTCATGTGATCGGGCTACTGCTCGAACGAGAGCCGGAGCTATTCCGTGGCAAGCGCATTGTCTTCACGACGCTCGGTAGCGCCATCCTGCAATGTGCGTTGATGCGGCCCGCCACGACGCTGCGGTCAAGAGTTGGCCTGCTGGCGAGCTGTCAGGAAATCTTCTGGCTTGACGTTCACTGTCTGACGGACGCGATCCATTTCTACAAAGCCAAGGTCGTCGCGGTCTGCGGACATGCTGACGCACCGCAGGCCACGATCCAGTTCATTCGCTTCAAGAAAATGTTGTCGTCGAAGCACTATGCCAAGATCAAGCGCGATTTCCTGCGCGTTCACCGGCAATATGTGCTCGGACCGGATGTCCGAGCTCCCTTCGATTTCACGCTTCTGACGGCCGGTCCGCTGCCGGCATCCAGTTTTGCTGCATTCTCGCAGACAGACATGCCGGAGCTGACTTTCGGCCCCGGCAGTGACAACGTCCGGTTTTCCTCAGTCGGGCGCTGAGGTCTGCAGCGCAAGGGCGTGCAGTACGCCGCCCATATTGCCCTTCAATGCATCATAGACCATCTGGTGCTGCTGTACGCGGCTCTTGCCGCGAAAGGCTTCGGCCACGACTTCGGCGGCATAATGATCGCCATCCCCGGCCAGGTCGCGAATCGTCACCTTGGCACCGGGAATGCCGGCCTTGATCATGTCTTCGATATCGCCGGGATTCATTGGCATCAGTGATTTACCTCATTCCTATTCGGCAGCAGCGAGCGCGCTGCCATCCATGAAGGCAGGAAACCACGATTCATGCGCCTGACGCAACTGCTGAACGGAAACGGAAAGCAGGCCGTCAATGGCAAGCGCATCACCCTCGACCGTGCCGAGACGACGGAAAGGCACGCCGGCGCTTTCCGCATTGATGCAGACGAAATCGGCAACATCGGCGGGTACCGCAATGACATAGCGCGCCTGATCCTCACCGAAGAGCAAAGCGTGCGCCAGCCCCTTGCATTCTCCGAGATCGATGTTCAGGCCCTTGCCGGACGCCATCGCCATTTCGGCGAGCGCCAGTCCAAGACCGCCCGACGAAATATCGTGGCAGGCGGTGACCTGGGCGTTGCGGATGGCAGAGCGGACGAAATCGCCGTTGCGGCGTTCGGCGAAGAGATCGACTTCAGGAGCCGGACCATCCGTTGAGCCGAGGATATCGCGCAGATAGATGGAAGAACCGAGATGGCTGCCGTCGACGCCGATCATGATGATGCGATCGCCTTCGGAGGCAGAGCCGATACGTGCCATGGTCTTCCAGTCCGGCAAGAGGCCGACACCTGCGATCGTCGGGGTCGGCAGAATCCCGACACCATTGGTTTCGTTGTAGAGGGAGACATTGCCCGAGACGATCGGGAAGTCGAGTGCGCGGCAGGCTTCGCCGATGCCTTTGATGGCGCCGACAAACTGGCCCATGATATCGGGCTTTTCCGGATTGCCGAAATTCAGATTGTCGGTCGCGGCCAGCGGCTCGGCACCCGTCGCGGTGATATTGCGCCAGCATTCGGCCACGGCCTGCTTGCCACCTTCGAACGGATCGGCCTCGACATAGCGCGGCGTCACGTCGGAGGAGAAAGCGAGCGCCTTGGTCGGATGACCTTCGACACGAACGACGCCGGCATCGCCGCCCGGAAGCTGCAGGGAATTGCCCTGGATCAGCGTGTCATATTGTTCATAGACCCAGCGGCGGCTGGACTGGTTGGCCGAGCCGACCAGCGACAGCAGCGCCTGACCGTAATCTTCGGGTGCCGCGACGAGATTGGCGGGCAGGGCAGCGCGCTTGTCGGCCTCCCTCCAAGGACGGTCATATTCCGGAGCCTGGTCGCCGAGATCCTTGATCGGTAGGTTGGCGACTTCTTCGCCCTGATGGATGACGCGGAAGCGCAGGTCGTCCGTGGTCTTGCCGACGATGGCGAAATCCAGGCCCCACTTGACGAAGATCGCCTTGGCGACAGCTTCCTTTTCCGGTTGCAGCACCATGAGCATGCGCTCCTGGCTTTCCGACAACATCATTTCATAGGCCGTCATCTGCTCTTCGCGTACCGGCACCTTGTCGAGATCAAGCTCAATGCCGAGGTCGCCCTTGGCGCCCATTTCGACGGCTGAGCAAGTGAGGCCGGCCGCACCCATGTCCTGGATGGCGATGACGGCGCCGGTCTGCATCAGCTCAAGGCAGGCTTCGAGCAGGCATTTCTCAGTGAAGGGGTCGCCGACCTGAACGGTCGGGCGCTTCTCTTCGATCGATTCGTCGAATTCGGCCGATGCCATGGTCGCGCCGCCGACACCATCGCGGCCGGTCTTGGCGCCGAGATAGACGACCGGCAGGCCGACGCCCTTGGCTTCCGAGAGGAAGATGGCGTTGGATTTCGCAAGGCCGGCCGCAAAAGCGTTGACCAGGATATTGCCGTTATAGCGCGCGTCAAACTCGACTTCGCCACCGACTGTCGGCACACCGAAGGAATTGCCGTAGCCGCCGACGCCGGCGACGACGCCGGAAACGAGGTGGCGGGTCTTCGGATGATCTGGCTCGCCGAAGCGCAGGGCGTTCATCGCCGCGATCGGACGCGCGCCCATGGTGAAGACGTCGCGCAGGATGCCGCCGACACCGGTCGCCGCACCCTGATAGGGTTCGATATAAGACGGATGGTTGTGGCTCTCCATCTTGAAGACGACGCAATCGCCGTCATCGATGTCGACCACACCGGCATTCTCGCCAGGACCCTGGATCACGCGCGGTCCCTTGGTCGGCAAAGTGCGCAGCCACCTCTTCGAGGACTTGTAGGAGCAGTGTTCGTTCCACATGGCCGAGAAGATGCCGAGCTCCGTAAAGGAGGGCTCGCGGCCGATCAGATCCAGGATGCGCTGATATTCGTCCGGCTTCAGGCCGTGGGCGGCAATCAGTTCCGGGGTGATCTGGATCGTATTCGAAAGGGTCATGGGCGCTCGAAGGTCCTTGCCTGTAAAGGGTTTGAAGGCCGGTCAGGGGATCGGGGTCTCTTTAGCGCATGTGAACCTGTCGCGCGACAGGAAAATGACCGCGATTCACAATAGGCAAGTCTCAGGCGTGATCATTTGCAGCCGCTTGGCCGTGATCAGAACTTGTAGCCGACCAGAAGCCCGACGCGCGTCATCCCGCCATTGGGGCCGTCGCAGAGATCGGCATGCGAGGAATGGGCAATTTGCGCCATCATGTTCCAATGGCTGTCAAAGTTGTATCCGATGCCCGCATATTCATGGAAGAGCAGGCGACAGCCGAGCATCGGGCCGTGCTCGGTCCAGTCATCGAGGTTGCCGGTATGGACGGTGCCGCCGAAGCCGGCTTCGGTGAAGATGCCGTTGCTGTGCGTGAGCGTCCAGGACAGGCCACCATAGAATTGCGTCGCCGAACCGGCTGTGCCGACGGAGGTTCCCACATGGATGCGCGGATGGGTCAGCTGGTCCTTCCAGTCTGCGGTCGGATTGTATCCGAAGGGATTGAACAGCACCTGGACATCCGGGAAAACGCCGTTTTCATGATCATATCCGCTCTGGATAGATCCGCTCGCCCCGAAGCGCAGTTCATCGAATATCTTGTTGTCCGCGGCAGCCGCGGTTTCAGTGGCTGCGAAAATCGAGGCATTCAGAATAAAAATAGCTGCGAGGCCGCTCTTAGCGAAGAGGCGGCCGAAAATAGAAGCCGTAACCATGCACTCCCCCCAATATGGCGAGCGAATCGCGTCGTATCGGGGGATCGTAGCACCCTCGAACTTGAGGTAAAGCGTGTGATGCTAAGCAAGGCTTATTTTGCGAGACCGAAGCAAAACCGCAACAATGCCGTCATATGTGACTGTCGTAGCCGGCCGAGCCGTTTTCCAGAAGGCGGCGCAGCGTCATGAAGCCGGCGGCGACATCGTCGCGCCGCTGCGGAGAGGAAAAGGCGACGCGAACGCGGTGATAGACCTTATCCGAGCGGCCCGCCTTGAATTCGTCCTCATCGTCGACAAGCACGCCTTCGCCAAGGGCCGCATTCTTGAACGTGCCGGAAAGCCAGGGCTCCGGCAATTTCAGCCACAGGAACGGTACATGCGGATGCGAGGCGAATTCGAAGCCGGATAGCGCTTCGCACGCCAATTGTTCACGGTCGCGGATTTCATCGACCGCCTTGCGGCGCAGCACCAGCGCATGGCCTTCAAGGACCAATCGGGCGCAGGTTTCCGCCAGGATGAAGGGCAGGCCGCCGGTCGTCATCTTGTGGGTGACCTTGATGCGCTGGGCGAAATGCGGCGGGCAGGCAACCCAACCGCCGCGCACGCCCGCGGTGACCGATTTCGACAGGCCGCTGACGAGAAAGGTGCGCTCCGGCGCGATGCTTGCCATCAGCGGGTTCGGATCCTCGGTCATGCCGCCATAGAGATCGTCCTCGATCAGCCAGACGCTGTGGCGCCGGGCGATGGCGGCAATCGCGCGGCGGCGCGCCTCCGGCATGGTCGTCAATGTTGGATTGTGCGCCGTCGGCATCAGGAAAGCCAGACGCGGATGCTGCTGCTGGCAAAGCCGCTCGAAATCGTCGGGAATGACGCCGTGCTCGTCGGAATCCACCAATATAGAGCGGCGGCCGAGAAGACGGGTGGCGCGGCTGACCTGCGTGTAGGTCAGATTTTCGAAGACGATCTTGTCGCCGGGGGAGGTGACGGCCGAAATGACGGCAATGGCGGCGGCATGGGCGCCAAGCGTCGGCACCACCGTCTCGATCGCCGGCTGCCAACCGTTGCGGGCAAGCCAAACCTGGCCGGCGCGAAACCAGTTCGTGGGGAAACTCCGCGAATAGGAGGAAATCTCCGCCTGATGATCGCGGCTGATGTCGGCAAAAAGCCGGCCGATAACCTCCCCCTGGCCGATATCGGGTGCTGCCGTCGTATCGAAGCGGATCTTGCCGTCCGGGGTTTCCAGGCCACGGGTGCCGGCAAGCGCCTGTGTGATCGGATCCACCGGCTCAATCTGCTTGCCGTTGATACGGTCGAGCACATAGGTGCCGCGGCCGACTTCACCGGCGACGAGACCGCGTTCGTGCACGAGCGCATAGGCCCGGCTGACAGTGCCGATCGTCACGCCGATATCATAGGCGAGATTGCGTTGCGGCGGCAGCTTCGTCCCTGGCGGCAATACGCCATGGGTGATCGCGTTTTCAATGCTGTCGGCGACGCGGATGTAAACCGGTCCGTTCCCGCTGGAAATGTCTGGCAACCAATTTGTCATGATGACAATTTCTTAGATTGCCCCGGAAATAGAGTCAATACTATGAATCAATTGTGTCGTTTGGCTCGATACATCTTCATTGTCACAATTCTGCGAGCGCAAAATGGATACAATAGATACAATCTGTCTTCCCAAGGGTGCGGAACCCGTCAAGATGCCGCTTGATGCTTTCAAGCCAGCGCAAACTCTGTCGCGCCTTGCACACCGTCTTTTTGGATCCTTTGCGCTTTGGCTACAGAAGCGCGAAAGCAGGTGGACGTTGCGAGATCTGACGGATGACCAATTGCGCGATATCGGGCTGACCCGAAGCGAAGCGAGGACTGAGGTCAGCAAGTCGTTTTTCTGGGAATGAACGAGTTGAGCCGCGTATCAAACTAGCGCGCGTCCATCAGGGCGATTCACATCCTTGACATCGCCTAGCCTGTGAACGAGTTTGTGATAGCTGCGCGACTGGCGGATTATGATGGAGAACCATCGTGGAACGCAGCGATATATGCCGACCGTCTGGGCCTTGCCGCGAAATGCAATGGGGGCTCATATGCGCTTGGATATCGATCGAATCGAAACCGCTGCCACGACCATAAGCAAGGTCTTTCGACATACACCGCAATATGTCTGTGAAAGTTTGAGCCGGGCTCTAGGCTGTCGGATCGTTCTCAAAGTCGAAACGATGAATCCCGTGCGCTGCTTCAAGGGGCGTGGCACCGAGATGGTTCTGGCGCGCCTACAATCGCAAGGTGATACGAAATCGGTCGTTTGCGCCAGCGCAGGCAATCTGGGCCAGGCGCTCGCTTATGGCGGCCAACTGAGAGGCTTTGATGTCACGGTGACAGCGTCCGCCGCGGCCAATGCCTTTAAGGTGGAAAAGATGCGGCTACTGGGGGCAAAGGTGGTGCTGGTCGACGGGGAGATCGAAGCCGCGCTCCAGGCGGCCTCGGATTTCGCCGAGGAAACGGGTGCCTTCCTCCTGGAGGACAGCAAGAACCTCGACACTTGTGAAGGTGCCGCGACAATCGGGCTCGAGCTTTCAGAACTTCCTCAAGCGTTGGATGCCGTTCTGGTTTCTCTGGGGGCCGGGGCAATGGCGACCGGCATTGGCTATGCCCTCAAATGTCGGCGGCCGAACGTGGAGATAATCACGGTCCAGCCTCGAAATGCACCAGCCATGACTCTTTCCTTTAAAGCCAGGCGGATCGTGGACGCCGGCGCCCCGAACACCATCGCCGATGGGGTGGCCGGACGCTATGTGATCCCGGAAGTTCTCGATGATCTATTGGTCATCGCCGATGACGCCCTTTTGGTCAGTGAGGCAAGCATCAAGGAGGGGATGCGGCTTCTATACCAGCATTCGGGACTTGTCGTGGAGCCCGCCGCCGCCCTCGGCGTCGCCGCCATTCTTGAGAACCCACGGCGTTTGGCCGGCAAGACCGTGGCGACCGTTCTCTGTGGCGGCAATGTCGAAACCAGGGCGTTCGAGGCGTGGATTGGGAAGCCTTAAAGGTGGGGCTGCTTGAATCCGAGTGATAGCCTACTCACCGGCAACACAACCGCGGCGGCGAAACCGTTATTGGCAGCCCTTCGAGCCTGCGGCCCAGCGGTTGACGTCGCCAGTAATGCGGCCGCCTGAAGCACCACCCATCATCGGGCCGAAAGCCTGCAGCTGCGCCGGATTTCCTTCCGCCTGGACGACGAGGGACGGGCGGCCGGTCGGATGCTTCTTGTCGACCACGAGAATGCGCGGGCGGCCGGTGAAGGAGTTAAGCTCAGGAGCGAGCTGATAGCCGGCGAAGGCCGGATCGGCGGATTTGAACCAGCAGGCATTGGCGCTCAGCATGACGCGTTCCATCGTCGTCAGGGCGGTGCGATCAACCGTAACATTGGTCGGTGCGCGGGTGCCGCAGGACGTGACGAGCAGGCCGAGAGCCACAAGAGCGGCGGCGGAATAAAATCCGGTAGCGAGGCGAGGGCGCATCAATCTCTCTTCCAGTGGATGGGTTTGGGCTGCTCTAGCCGATGAGGTGAAAGGAACATTCCGACGCCCTTATCGGACAAAGCGCCGGTCGGTTCGCAATTTCACGTTGGTGTGGATGATCGCCTCAGGCGGCGATCACGTCGAGGGCAGAGGCGAAGAGGCCGCGACCGTCCGAGCCGCCATGGGCCGCCTCGATCAGGTTTTCCGGATGCGGCATCATGCCAAGCACATTGCCCTTGGCGTTGATGACGCCGGCGATGTCGTTGATCGAGCCGTTCGGGTTGGTGCCTTCGGCATAGCGGAAGACCACCTGGCCGTTACCTTCGATTGCCGCCAGCGTTTCCGCGTCGGCAAAATAATTGCCATCGTGATGAGCGACCGGGCTGCGGATCACCTGGCCCTTGGCATAGGCGCGGGTAAAGTCCGTTTCGGCGTTGGCGACTTCGAGCTTGACCTCGCGGCAGACGAACTTCAACGAGGCATTGCGCATCAGCGCGCCGGGCAGCATGCCGGCCTCGACCAGAATCTGGAAGCCATTGCAGACACCGAGGACCTTGACGCCCTTGTCTGCCTTGTCCTTGATCGCCTGCATCACCGGCATGCGGGCTGCAATCGCGCCGCAACGCAGGTAATCGCCATAGGAAAAGCCGCCGGGAATGACGATCAGGTCGACATCCGGAATCTCGGTTTCCGTCTGCCAGATCGTGACGGGAGCCTGGCCGGAAATCTTGGTCAGCGCCGCGATCATGTCACGGTCGCGATTGAGACCGGGAAGTTGAACGACTGCTGATTTCATGATTCTGCTCCCGAGATTACGCGAAAGTTGCTGGCTTGGATGTGTTCGGCGAGCCATACTCTATTGTCCAAGACAAAGAAAGAATGGCTCCCGGAAAACGGCAATCAGTCGATCGAAATGCTGAAGTTCTCGATCACCGTGTTGGCGAGGAGCTTTTCGCACATGGCTTTCAGCTCGGCCTCTGCCTTGGCCTTGTCGGCGCCGTTGAGCTCGAGGTCGAAGACCTTGCCCTGGCGGACCTGGCCGACACCTTCGAAGCCGAGCGCGCCAAGTGCGCCTTCAATGGCCTTGCCCTGTGGGTCGAGAACGCCGTTCTTCAGCGTGACGGTTACACGAGCCTTGATCACGATTGTCCTTCCTGCGCTTTACTTGACGAGAACTGGCCCCGTGCCGCGCACGGGTTCGTTTTCATTGATGATGCCGAGACGGCGGGCAACTTCGGAATAGGCCTCAACCAGACCGCCCATGTCACGACGGAAACGGTCCTTGTCCATCTTCTCATGGGTTTCGATGTCCCAGAGACGGCAGCTGTCCGGCGAGATTTCGTCGGCGAGGATGATACGCATCATGTCGCCTTCGAACAGGCGGCCGCATTCGATCTTGAAATCGACGAGCTGGATGCCGACGCCGAGGAAGAGGCCGGTCATGAAGTCATTGACGCGGATGGCGAGCGCCATGATGTCATCGAGTTCGGCGGGGTTGGCCCAGCCGAAGGCGGTGATATGCTCTTCGGAGACCATCGGGTCTTCGAGCGCGTCGGACTTGTAATAGAACTCGATGATCGAGCGCGGCAGAACCACGCCTTCCTCGATGCCGAGGCGCTTGGCGAGCGAGCCGGCGGCAACGTTGCGCACGACGATCTCAAGCGGAATCATCTCCACTTCCTTGATCAGCTGCTCGCGCATGTTGAGGCGGCGGATGAAGTGCGTGGGGATACCGATCTTGTTCAGATGGCTGAAAATATATTCGCAGATGCGATTGTTCAGGACACCCTTACCATCGATGACTTCATGCTTCTTCTTGTTGAAGGCGGTGGCATCGTCCTTGAAGAATTGGATCAGTGTGCCCGGCTCAGGTCCCTCGTAAAGGATCTTGGCCTTGCCCTCGTAAATACGGCGGCGACGGTTCATTGGTATTGTTCTCTGTCGTTGGCGCTCTGGAGGAAGCGCAATTGGATCTGTCTGTGGGCGTCCCCATAACGGATAAGAAGCAAATTCACAATCCGCCAGCGCCTCCTTCCTCGGAATTCCGGCTTTGATGGGTACCAATGCGAGAATCGGGATCCTGTCGTCTCATGTTCTACAGGCTTTTATTTGACGATGGAATGAAGCCTGCAGGTACTGCACAGGCTAGTGATCCATTCAAGCAAACCATTGTATCACACTTGGCCGCGATTACGGCTTGAGGTTGCTCAGAAACTTGGCGAAGACCATCGTGCCTTCCGGCCAGGGACCGTGGCCGGAATCGGCATTGATATGGCCCGCCTCGCCAGCGTCGATCAGCAGCGAGCCCCAGCTACGAGCCAGCTCTTCGGTCTGTTCGTAGCTGCTGAAGGGATCGTTGCGGCTGGCGATGATGAGTGACGGAAAAGGCAGGGGATCGCGCGGGTAGGGGCCGAAGGTCATCAGATGCTTCGGCTTGATCTTCGGATTGGCAACATCCGGCGGCGCGACGAAGAAGGCGCCGGCCACCTTGTTGCGAAAGTGAGGGATCGCGTGGATCACCGAGGGCACGCCAAGCGAATGCGCTACCAGCACCACGGGCTTGGTCGCTGCATTCACCTCTTCGGCGATGCGGGCAACCCAGTCGTCGCGCACGGGCTTCGACCACTCCGCCTGTTCCACGCGCCGCGCCGTCGAGAGCTTCTGCTCCCAGCGCGTCTGCCAGTGGTCCGGGCCGGAATTGGTGTAACCGGGAACGATAAGAATATCTGCGTCGGAGACTTTCATGATGCGCCGATGTGGAAAAGGAAGGCCTGACTGTCAAGCGAAAAGGCGACAATTGCGGCAAAATTTGTTAGGATGGCGCTTGCCGGTAGCGATCGATGATGTCGGCGCCTCTTTTGCCCGATATTTTCGTGCCGCCAGCTGAACACATAGGCTGATGAGGAGGAGCAATATTATGGCGGCATTTCACGTCATGGCTGGCGCGGACCACACCTTTACGCGTCCGGCCATTCGCAAGATCGGCATTGCCGACCTCGTTGACGCCCTGAGAATGGGGCTCGACGATTTCCGGGAAAAACCATCGCACTATGTCTTCCTGTGTCTGATGTATCCGATCGCGGGCATTGCGCTGACATTGTGGAGTTCCGGCGCCAACCTGCTGCCGCTGCTCTTTCCGCTGATGTCCGGCTTCGCGCTGGTCGGACCGTTGGCGGCAATCGGGCTCTACGAGATCAGCATGCGGCGGGAAAGAGGGATGGATACGTCCTGGCGGCATGCTTTCGACGTGCGCTTTTCGCCGGCCTTGCCGTCGATCATCGTGGTCGGTCTCATGCTGTTCGCCTTCTTCGTCGTCTGGCTGGTGGTGGCGCAGAACATCTACATGGCCTTTTTCGGTGACTCGGTGCCGGTGACGTTATCGTCGTTCCTGTCCAACGTACTGTCGACGCCGCAGGGCATGGCGATGATGTTCTGGGGCAATCTTACCGGATTCATCTTCGCCCTCATCGTCCTGGCGACCACCATCGTCACGTTCCCGCTATTGCTCGACCGTGATGTCGGCGCCGTGTCGGCGGTCGATGCAAGCTTGCGGGCGACACTGCTCAATCCGGTGCCGGTCGCGATCTGGGGCCTGATCGTGGCCGCACTTCTGGTGATCGGCACGATCCCGATCTTTGCGGGTCTTGCTGTTGTCATGCCGATCCTCGGCCATGCCTCCTGGCATCTTTATCGTAAGCTGGTCGTACCGACTGAAGCGCATTAAGCCAGCTGGGTCCTGTGGAACCACAGTGATCCTGTAGCGTTGATCCGCGTCACCTCGCATGTATCTCCCGAATTCGGGAGATACGCGGAGCGTGGCCGAGGACTCGATGCATCATGGCAAGCCTCAAGCATGTTTTCGCGCATTTCGCCGCCAGAGTTTCGGACTGGGCGGGGAAACCGGTTATTTTCATCCTGGCGCTGCTATCGGTCATCGTCTGGGGCCTGACGGGGCCGATTTTCGATTTCTCCGAGACCTGGCAGCTCGTCATCAACACAGGTACGACCATCATCACCTTTCTGATGGTCTTCCTGCTGCAGAACGCCCAGACGCGCGATACGCGCGCCATTCAGGCCAAGCTCAACGAACTCATTCTGACCAGTGCCGCGGAAAACCGCTTCGTCGGGATCGAGAATCTCGATGAGGAGGATCTGAAACATCTGGACCGACTGGTGGAGAAGGCGGCCAAGAGTCGCGGCGATGGGGCAGAAAATGGCCAGCAAGAAAATAGGCCCTCTGCGAAATCGCCTGTAAAACGGAAAAGGCGGCGCATCGTCGGCGCCGCCTCTTCAAAACCGGATCAATAGCTTGGCTGGTTCAAGCTTAGCCGAAGACGCGCTTGAAGATCGTGTCGACGTGCTTGGTGTGATAGCCGAGGTCGAACTTTTCGCGGATATCCTCTTCCGAGAGCGCTGCGCGGACCTCCTGGTCGGCGAGCAGCTCCTCGAGGAAGTCCTTGCCCTGTTCCCAGACCTTCATGGCATTGCGCTGGACGAGACGGTAGGAATCCTCGCGGGAAACGCCGGCCTGGGTCAGTGCCAGCAACACGCGCTGCGAATGAACAAGCCCGCGGAACTTGTTCAAATTATTCATCATATTTTCCGGATAGACCAGAAGCTTGTCGATGACGGTGGTGAGCCGCGACAGCGCGAAATCGAGCGTGACCGTCGCGTCCGGACCGATCATGCGCTCGACGGAGGAGTGCGAGATGTCGCGCTCGTGCCACAGGGCGACGTTCTCCATCGCCGGTAAAGCATAGGAGCGGACCATACGGGCAAGGCCGGTGAGGTTTTCGGTCAAGACCGGGTTGCGCTTGTGCGGCATGGCCGACGAGCCCTTCTGGCCGGGGGAGAAATACTCCTCGGCTTCCAGCACTTCGGTGCGCTGCAGATGGCGAATTTCGACGGAGAGGCGCTCGATCGAGGAGGCGACGACGCCGAGCGTTGCAAAATACATCGCGTGGCGATCGCGCGGGATAACCTGTGTCGAGACCGGTTCCGGCTTCAGGCCGAGGGCGGCGGCGACATGCTCTTCGACGCGCGGATCGATATTGGCGAAGGTGCCGACGGCGCCGGAAATGGCGCAGGTGGCGACTTCCTCGCGCGCTGCGATTAGGCGCTGCTTGCAGCGCTCGAATTCGGCATAGGCGAGCGCCATCTTGACGCCGAAGGTGATCGGCTCGGCATGAATGCCATGCGAGCGGCCGATGGTGACGGTGTCCTTATGCTCGAAAGCGCGGCGCTTCAGCGCTTCCAGAAGCTTGTCGATATCGCCAAGCAGGATATCGGTGGCACGCACGAGCTGGATGTTGAAGCAGGTGTCGAGCACGTCGGAGGAGGTCATGCCCTGATGCACGAAGCGGGCATCGGGGCCGACGATTTCCGCGAGATGCGTCAGGAAGGCGATGACGTCGTGCTTGGTGACGGCCTCGATCTCATCGATGCGGGCGACGTCGAAGGTCGCCTTACCGCCTTTTTCCCAGATGGTTTCGGCAGCGGACTTCGGAATGACACCGAGTTGGGCCAGCGCGTCGCAAGCATGGGCCTCGATCTCGAACCAGATACGGAACTTGGTTTCGGGCGACCAGATGGCGACCATTTCCGGTCGGGAGTAGCGCGGGATCATGGGCTCACAACTTTCTTGGGGTGCGGGAAACGAATGCTTGGCGCCCCCATAACAAAGACGGGCGGCAATCTCAATGTTTCTTGGCGCAATCTTTCGTTCGCTTCAACGCATATGCCTGGCGAGATAGAGGCTTGCAGCCAGCAGACAGAGGAAACCGAGCGGCAAAAACAGGCCAAGGCCGAGGACGGCGAACTGATAGACGGCACTGGCGCTGGTAAAGGCGAATTGAAATGCCCAGACGAGCGTGCCGAAAGGCGCGTGCCAGCGGGCATAGAACCAGCGGTAGTCCATGGCGAAGAGAAAGGCGGTCATGGCGATGGTGCCGAGCGACAGCACCAGGAAAAAGGCGGCAAAACGCGCTTCTAGCGCTCGGCCACGAGCGAGCATCCGTGCCAGCGGCAGCAGGAAGGGCCAGGCAAGCATGCCGCCGAGGAAATAGACGGTGGTCAGCGCGAGCAGGTGGCTCGTCAGAAGACCATTACGCAGATAAAGCGCCGTTAGCGCAGAGGCCGCCATTGCGGCGCCCCAGCAGGGCGCTCCGATCAGCAGCTGTCGATAGGAAGGGACGGCTGCCCTGAGCCGTCCGCGTACAACGACAGTGCTGGCCGGATTAATTTGATCCAACGCGGCCCCGTTCTGCGGCAGCCCTGAGGTCGGAAACCGTCTGTCTGTAGGCCTCGACGGAACCGCCCTTGAAGATGGCCGAGCCTGCCACGAGCACATTGGCGCCAGCGGCGGTGATGATCGGCGCGGTCTCAACGGTGACGCCGCCATCGACTTCGAGTTCGATCGGCCGGTCACCGATGAGTGACTTGGCATTGCGGATCTTGTCGGCCATGGCCGGAATGAATTTCTGGCCGCCGAATCCCGGATTGACCGACATGATCAGGATCAGGTCGATATCGTCGAGGACGTTTTCCAGGATCGACAGCGGCGTTGCCGGATTAAGCGTGACGCCGACCTTCTTGCCGAGATTGCGGATGGTCTGAAGCGAGCGATGCAGATGTACACCCGCTTCGGCATGAACCGTGATCCGGTCGCAACCGGCCTTGGCGAAGGCTTCGAGATAGGGATCGGCGGGCGAGATCATCAGGTGGCAGTCGAATGTGGCGGTCGTGTAGGAACGCAGCGACTTGATGACATCGGCACCGAAGGAGATGTTGGGCACGAAATGGCCGTCCATGACATCGAGATGGATCCAGTCCGCCCCGGCTTCGGTCACATCTTTGACTTCCTGCCCGAGCTTGGCGAAATCGGCTGCGAGAATGGAAGGGGCAATGCGGATCGGCAGGGTCATGAGATGGCTGAACTCCGTCTGTTTTTCGCGCTTGGCTTATCACCGGTTCGGCTGGCGGACAACCTAGGCCGTCAGACTTGCATCGACCAAATCAATTCGACGGCGACACCAGAGGCACAAAGGCGTTTCCGCGCCATTCCAGCAAGCGGTAGGGATTGTCGGTCAATTCGTGGTTGCTGCCAAAGGTGATCGGGCCGATCGGGGTCTGGAAGGCTGTGCCGATGAGCTTGTCAGCAATTGGCTTGTTCTCAGCCCTGGCACTTTCGGCCGCCTGATTTGCGATCAGCGCTGCTGCGGCTGCCGGCAGGATATAACCGTCTGCTTCTATACCGCTGGCGTGCATCGCCTGCGTCGCTGCCTGGGCAGCGGGCAGGCTGGCGTAATCGGGCAAGGCGATGGCCTGCACGCCGTCGGCCAAAGGCACCGGCTGGTTGGCGGCACGCATCGCGTCGCCGCCCATCAATTTCAGCGGGACGTTCTCGCTCTGGGCATCGCGGGCGATGATTGCGACATCGCTGCGGTCGCCTCCGATGAACACACGCGCGGCGCCGGCCTTCTTCAGTCGGCGGACAAGGGCGATCTGCTGGTCCTGGCCCGGGCGAAAAGTATCGGTGAAAACAGGCTTCAGGCCTTTGTCCTCCAGCGCGCTGCGAACCGCGCTCACCAGTTCGCGGCCGTGGATCGTGCCGTCATCGATCAGCGCCATCGGCTCCGCTGTCCAGCCTTTCAGGATGGCGTCGACCGCCATTGCGGCCTCGGCGCTGTCGACAGGAGCGAGGCGGAACAGCGGCCAGCCGTTCTTCCGCGCATCCTCCATCAGGATGTGGGAGCGCGCCGAAACAGTAATGACGGGGATGCCGGCATCCTTCAGGCGCGGCAGCGCGCTTTCGAGCGTTTCGCTGCAGAGAAAGCCGATCGCGACCTGTACCTTGGCGGTGATCAGCGCCTCGGCGACAGCCTGACCGCCATCTTCCGTGCAGGGCTCATTGACGACGGTGGCGGAATTCTGCTGCGCCTGCACTTCGAAATTGGCGCCGGCGGTGATTTCCGCGCCGAGTGTTGCGAAGTTTCCGTCCTGCGGTGCGACGATGCCGATATTGATGCCCGCGGCATGGCTGCTGCCGGCTGCCAGGAGCAGCATCATCAGAAGCGGTGTGCGACGCAGAACATTCATCGAATGGTTATCCCGGGCAAATCTTCTGCCCTTTTATCCACATGACAGTGGTCGTCAAAGAAAAAGCAACAAAATCACTCGGTTTTCAATAATCCTATTGTAGAAAAGCTAGGATCCGCCCGCCATATTGAACGGAACATACGAAATGACGGAAATGAGGGAAACGATCGTGCTAGACAGGCAGAGTATGGGACCAGCGCTCTATCGCGATGCCATGAGCCGCTATGCGGGGCATGTGCAACTGGTGACCACGGCACTCGGCAGCGAGCGGCGCGGGGTGACGATCACGGCAGCCTGCTCGGTCTCCGACAATCCGGCGACAGTTCTTATCTGCCTCAACAACAGCAATGTGAAGAACGAGATCTTCTTCAAGAGTGGCGTCTTCGCGCTGAATGCGCTCGGCGCCCATCATCAGGGGCTTGCTGACGCTTTTTCCGGCAAGACCGGCCTCAGCAACGACGAGCGCTTTGCCAGCGGCACCTTCGAGACGTTGGTAACGGGGGCACCAGTGCTTGCCGATGCGCTGGCGGCCTTCGACTGCCGCGTCATCGAGATCAAGGAAGCATCGACGCACAACATCATTTTCGGCGAGGTCATGGCGGTGCGTTTCAGTGAAATCAAGCCGGCGCTCATCTATATGAACCGCGACTATCACACGCTATAAACTCCCTGAAGGGAGAAACCATGTCCGATAAAGCTGCACCTTCATTACCCGGCTCGATCGACGAGACGATCGCCTTGCTCGGTGCTCACGATTATCTCGCCGGGCGGGCGCTTGGCACTGTGCTGTTTCTGGCGCTGAAGATGAAACGACCGCTGTTTCTCGAAGGCGAGGCCGGCGTCGGCAAGACCGAGATCGCCAAGGTGCTGTCGAAGGCGCTCGACCGACCGCTGATCCGGCTGCAATGCTACGAAGGTCTCGACGTTTCCTCCGCTGTCTATGAGTGGAACTATCCGGCGCAGATGCTGGAAATCCGTCTCGCCGAAGCGTCGGGTCTCACCGATCGCGACCGCATCGAGGCGGACATCTTCTCCGAGCGCTATCTGATCCGCCGGCCCGTGCTGCAGGCCTTGTCGAGCGTCGGCGGCCGCGCGCCGGTCTTCCTGATCGACGAGCTGGATCGCACGGATGAGGCTTTCGAAGCCTTCCTGCTGGAAGTGCTCTCCGATTTCCAGGTGACCGTGCCGGAACTCGGCACGATCCGGGCCGCCGAACCGCCGATCGTCATCATCACCACCAACCGGACGCGTGAAGTGCACGATGCGCTGAAGCGGCGCTGCCTCTATCACTGGGTCGACTATCCGGAAGCCGCACAGGAGCTGGAGATCATCCGCCGTAAGGTGCCCGGCTGTAACGAGGCGCTGTCGCGCCAGATCGTCGCCTATGTGCAGAAGCTGCGCACGCTCGACCTCTTCAAGAATCCCGGCGTCGCCGAAACCATCGATTGGGCGACGGCTCTGACCGAACTCGACAGGCTGGCACTCGATCCAGAGACGATTTCCGACACGCTCGGCACCCTGCTGAAATACCAGGACGATATCGCCCGTATTCAGGGCGGCGAAGGCAAGCGGGTGCTGGATGAGGTGAAATCCGAACTGCTTGCGACGGGATAAGGCAATGGAGCCGCAAGCACAGGATGGCATCGTTGCCCCATCGTCACCGCCTGGTGACGGGCGTCTTGCCGACAATATCGTCTTCTTCGCCCGGGCGCTCCGCAAGGCGGGACTGAAGATCGGGCCGGCTGCCATTGCCGACGCCATCGAGGCCGTGGAGGCGATCGGCATTGGCTCGCGTGACGAGTTTCATGCGGCGCTCTGTTCCACCTTCGTCAAGCGCCATGAGGATCTCGCGGTTTTCGACGAGGCTTTCCGGCTGTTCTGGCGCTCACGCGATCTTGTACAGAAGATGATCGCGATGATGTCGCCGATCGCACTCGACAATCGCGAGAAGGAAAAGCCGAAACCGGGCGAAACCCGCGCCGGTGATGCCTTGCTCGGGGATCGCAACGACCGCCGGCCACAGCGCGAGACGCCGGATATCGAGATCGATGCCCGTTTCACCACATCCGGCAGCGAAGTGCTGCGCCGCATGGATTTTGCACAGATGTCGGCCGCTGAAATTGCCGTAGCGAAGAAGGAGCTGGCGAGGCTGGAGCTGCCGCTCGATCGCATACAGACTCGCCGTTTCGTGTCGGCACTTGCGCCGGTCCGGATCGATCCCCGCGCGACGATGCGCTCAGCGTTGCGCACCGGCGGCGCCCTGATCCTGCCGCGCTATCGCAGACACAGGGAGATGCAGCCGCCGCTGGTGGTGCTGGCGGACATCTCCGGCTCGATGAGCCAATATACCCGTATCTTCCTGCATTTCCTGCATGTGCTGACCGAGAGGCGGCGGCGCGTGCATACCTTCCTGTTCGGCACGCGGCTGACCAATGTCACGCGGGCCATGCGGCACAAGGATCCGGACGAGGCACTCGACGAATGCGCCGCTGCCGTGCGCGACTGGTCCGGCGGCACGCGCATTGGCGAAACGCTGAAGGAGTTCAACCGGCTCTGGGCGCGGCGTGTGCTCGGGCAGGGCGCCATCGTGCTCCTCATCACCGATGGGTTGGAGCGTGAGGGTGTGGAATTGCTCGGAACCGAGATGGATCGGCTGCATCGTTCCTGCCGGCGGCTGATCTGGCTCAATCCGCTATTGCGCTTCGAAGGCTTCGAACCTCGTGCCAGAGGTGTGCGAACCATGCTGCCGCATGTTGACGAATTCCGTCCGGTTCACAATCTATTATCTCTGGCCGACCTCGTCTCGGCCCTCGGCGCCGGCCGCGCCGGTGCCTACGATCCACGCCGTTTTCTCGCCAAGCTGTGAGGCAAACATGACCAACATATCCGAAAGTCTGGATCCGCTTGTGATCGCGGAGGAATGGGCGTCCGCCGGCCGCAGCGTGGCGCTCGCGACCGTCGTCGACACCTGGGGATCCGCACCGCGCCCGACCGGCAGCCATCTTGTCATAGACGGCGAGGGCAATTTTCACGGCTCGGTTTCCGGCGGCTGTGTGGAGGGCGCTGTCATCACCGAGGCGCTGGACGTGATTGAAAGCGGCAAGGCGCGGATGCTGGAGTTCGGCGTGGCCGATGAAACCGCCTGGCGGGTCGGCCTCTCCTGTGGTGGTCGCATCCGTGTCTATGTCGAAAGGCTTCATTGATGGACCGTCACGTACTGACGAAGCTGAATGCATTGCGGCGCGCGCGGCAGGCGGTGATCCTGATCACCGATCTCTCGGGCGGCGCGGACCGGCTGATTGTCGAGGGGGATACGGTCGATGGGCTTCTTGCCGATGCCGTCGCTTCCGCCTTCCGCTCGGGAAAGTCTTCCGCAGTGGATATCGAGGGCCAGAACTTTTTTCTCAATGTTCACTTGCCGCCACCGCATATCGTCGTCATCGGCGCGGTGCATATCAGCCAGGTCCTGGCGCAGATGGCCACGCTTGCCGGTTTCGATATCCGCATCATCGACCCGCGCACCGCCTTTGCGACGCCGGAGCGCTTCGAAGGCGTAGACCTCGTCGCCGACTGGCCGGTGGATGCGTTGAAGGAGCGTCCGCTCGATGCCTATACGGCGCTGGTCGCGGTCACCCACGATCCGAAGATCGACGATTTCGCGATTGCCGAAGCGTTGAAAATGGGCTGTTTTTACGTTGGCGCGCTTGGCAGCCGCAAGACGCATGCGAGCCGGTTGGAGCTATTGACGCGGGAAGGGCTGACGGAAGCGGATCTCGCCAGGATTCACGCACCCATCGGTCTGCCCATCGGCGCGTCGAGCCCGGCAGAAATCGCTGTCGCCATTCTGGCGGAGATCATCGGAGCGCTGCGCGGCCGTAATGTTTCATCACCAAAGGGTGACAAGCGATGATTTTCGGTGATTTTCCGACGAGGGAGGCGGTTGGCGCGGTTTTGGCGCATTCCGTCCGCTTGCCGGATGGCAGCTTTGCCAAAGGGCACGTTCTTGCGCAGGCGGATATTGATCGCCTCGCTGTTGCGGGGATCGATCGGGTTATTGCCGCCCGGATCGAACCGGGTGACTTGATGGAGGACGAGGCTGCGGAGCGATTGGCGCGGGCAATCACGCCTGATCATCTAACCTTTTCCGAGGCGGCCACGGGGCGTGTCAATGTTCATAGCGCGGTCGATGGTCTGTTCGTTGCAAATCGTGCTGCCGTCGACCGGCTGAACAGCGTCGATCCGGCGATTACGCTCGCCTGTCTTGCCGATCACGTCCCGGTGCGCCGCGGTGATATGGTGGCGACCTTCAAGATCATTCCGCTTGCGGTCGCGGGCACGAAGATTGCCGCCGGTATCGATATCCTGCGGCGGATGACGCCTTTCGAGGTCAAGCCGTTCCTGCCGCATGCGGTATCGTTGATTGCCACAGAACTGCCGTCGCTGAAGACCTCCGTCATGGACAAGACGGCGCGTATCCTGTCGCAACGATTGCAGCTTGCCGGCAGCGCACTAACGCGGGAGGAGCGCGTGGCGCATTGTGCGCCAGCAGTCGCGGAAGCGATTGGTGGCGCGCTGCGGGCCGCGGATCGAGCGCCGAAGCTGATGATCGTCTTCGGCGCATCCGCCGTCATCGATGCAGGCGATGTCATTCCGGAAGCGATCCGGCTGGCGGGCGGCGACGTTATCCAGGTTGGTATGCCGGTCGATCCCGGCAATCTTTTGGTGCTCGGCAAGGTCGGCGATGTCTATGTTGTCGGCGCCCCCGGCTGCGCGCGCAGCCCTAAGGAAAACGGTTTCGACTGGGTGCTGGACCGGATTCTCGCCGGCGAGCAGCCGACGCCACAGGAAATCAGCGGCATGGGCGTCGGAGGTCTTCTGATGGAAATACAATCGCGGCCACGGCCGCGCGATATCTCAGTCAAACCGGAAGCTCAGATTTCCGTTGCCATCATTCTGCTTGCCGCCGGCAAGGCGAGCCGTATGGGTGAGGGCGGACCGCACAAGCTGCTGGCCGAGTTCGATGGCATACCGCTGGTGCAACGTTCCGCCCTGACGGCCCTCTCAAGCGGAGCCGCCTCCGTTGTTGCGGTCACCGGCCATCGTCATGGAGAGATCGAAGAGGCGCTCGCCGGACTGGCGGTCGAGCGGATCTATAATCCTGACTATGCCTCCGGCATGGCAAGCTCGCTGGTAGCCGGCATCGGCGCGCCTGCGGCGCAACGGGCCGATGGCGTGCTGGTCATGCTGGCCGATATGCCTGGTGTCACGAGCGACGACCTGAAGGCGTTGATTGTGGCCTTCCGCCAGGCGAACGGTCAGGCGATCGTTAGGGCGGTGTCGCGCGGCAAGCGTGGCAACCCGGTCATCCTGCCGCGAGCGGTCTACGATGCCGTGATGCGTCTTGAGGGTGACGTTGGTGCCAGGCATATCATCGAGACATCGGGGCTGGCCGTCGTCGATGTGGATATCGGCGATGCCGCCCATCTCGATGTCGATACGCCCGAAGCCGTGCTTGCCGCCGGCGGTATTTTGAAGGGGTAGGGAATGGATAATATCGAGATCGAAGAGATGTTCCAGGCGCTCGGCCCGGTGACGATCAAGCGTATGTTCGGCGGCAAGGGCATCTACCATATGGGCCGCATCCTTGCGCTGGAGGTGAGTGGCGAGATGCTGTTGAAGGCCGACGAGATTAGTGCCCCGGAATTCGAGGCAGCGGGTGCCAGGCGTTGGGCCTATGAGGGCAAGAAGAGCAAACCCGTCAATATGCCCTACTGGTCGATCCCGGACGATGCTTTCGACGATCCGGACATCATGGCGCGCTGGGTGAGGCTCGCCTACGAGGCGGCGGTGCGCGCGGATAAATAGATTTCAGCGAAACTCGTCTTCGCTCAGATGAGCGATCGTCGCTTCTGCGAAAGCCGAAAGCGGCTGCGGCAGCTCGTTGCGACCAAACCAGCCGAAATCGGAGAGCTTATCCGGCTCTACCAGGCTTGCTTCACCGGAAAAATCCTTGGTGACATAGATCAGCGAGATCCAGTGCTGATGGTCAGCCTCGTTGAGGACTTCGGTCGTGCAGAGATACTCGATCTGGCCGATGGAGAGTCCGCTTTCCTCTTCGGCCTCGCGGATGGCAGCTTTTGCGGCCGGCTCCATATGGTCGACTTTGCCGCCGACGATGCTCCAGAATCCGGCTTCTGGCGCCTTGAGGCGCTTATAAAGCAGCAATTTCCGATCCCGCAAAATTGCGAGACCGGTTCCTAATCCTGGGAAATCGATGCCGGGTTTCCCCATGCCGCGCGACCCTGTTAGCCCTTGGCGTTGGCAACGATCAGCATGAAAGCGGGAATGTCGTCGCCGAAGCCGACCGGAGTCGGGCCGTCGTCGTGGTCGCGATAACGGTTGCGGCGCTCACGATTGTCGTCATTGGCAGCGGGGAAGGGACGATTGTTGTTGCGAGAACCGTTATGGGACTTGTTGTTGTTCTCAGACTTGCGCTCGTTTCTCACGCTCTCGGCCTTTGCTGGTGCTGCTTCGATCACTTCAACGACGACATTATCTTCGACGTCGATATCAGATTTATGACTCGAGGCACTCCGGCCTCTGGGGCTGCGATCACGTTCGCGGCCTTTGCCTTTCGGCTCGCGGCGGCGAGAAGAACGATTGTCGTCCCCGCCTTCTTCGGCCGGCGGCAGCGCCGACAGGTCACCGTTCAGCCACTGGACATCTTCGCCGATCAGCTTTTCGATCGCGTCGATATGCTTGGTGTCGCGCTTGGTCACCAGGGTGAAGGCGGCGCCAGAGCGGCCAGCGCGGCCGGTGCGGCCGATACGGTGGACATAATCTTCCGAATGGATCGGAACATCGAAATTGAAGACATGGCCGACATCGGGAAGGTCGAGACCGCGTGCCGCGACGTCGGAAGCGACGAGAAGCTGGATCTGGCCGTCACGGAAGTTCTGCAGCATCGTCGTGCGCGAGCGCTGGTCCATGTCGCCATGCAACGCGCCGACCGAGAAGCCGTGGCGCTGGAGCGAACGGAAGAGGTCGGCCACATCTACCTTACGATTGCAGAAGATGATGGCGTTCTTCAGGTCGGTCTGGGCGCGGATGAGATCGCGCAGAGCTGCGCGCTTCTCGTAATCCTTGCCATGCGAGGCAACGAAACGCTGCGTCACGGTCTTGGCCGTCGATGCGGGCTTGGCGACCTCGACGCGCTCCGGATTCTGCAGGAAGCGATCGGCCAGCTTCTGGATTTCCGCCGGCATGGTGGCCGAGAAGAACAGGGTCTGGCGGGTAAAGGGAATGAGCTTGGCGATGCGCTCGATATCCGGGATAAAGCCCATGTCGAGCATGCGGTCGGCTTCGTCGATGACGAAGATTTCGACGGCACTCATCAGCAGCTTGCCGCGCTCGAAATGATCGAGCAGGCGGCCAGGCGTGCAGATCAACACATCGGCGCCGCGCTCCAGCTTGCGATCTTGTTCTTCGAACGACACGCCGCCGATCAGCAGCGCGATGTTCAGGCGGTGATTCTTGCCATACTTTTCGAAGTTCTCGGCGACCTGCGCAGCGAGTTCGCGCGTCGGTTCGAGGATCAGCGTGCGCGGCATGCGAGCGCGGGCGCGGCCCTTTTCAAGCAGGGTCAGCATCGGCAGAACGAAGGAGGCGGTCTTGCCGGTGCCCGTCTGGGCGATGCCGCAGATGTCGCGGCGCTGCAGCGCAAAGGGGATGGCGCCGGCCTGAATGGGAGTCGGCGTGGTGTAGCCCGCGTCTGTTACAGCGGATAGGACTTTTTGGCTCAAGCCAAGGTCAGCAAATGTTGTCAAAGGGAAAACTATTTCCGTTCCGGTTCGGTCGAACACTCATGAGTCGACACGTTCTAGCGTGCCGCAATGCTGCGCGACATAGAACCAAATACCCGCGAAGTCAAGGAAAGCGGGCGCTTCGAAAAGCTTGAAGCTCATTGATAACGCAATTTTTAGATTAGCGCCATCTTTGTTGCTCGTTTGTCACAATTCTCGCGCCGAAATTGTCCCGATCCCATTGATATAACTTGCCAGCTTCATGCCGGCATTGATGAAATACATCGGGTCGATCGGGTGGCCATTCTCCCGGACTTCGTAATGCAGATGTGTACCGGTCGAGCGCCCGGTGCTACCGGCCAGACCGACGGCGTCGCCGGTCTTCACCGTATCGCCGGCCTTGACCAGCAGCGCTTCCATGTGGCCGTAACGTGTCGAGATGCCATCGCCGTGGTCGATCTCCACCATGTTGCCATAGCCGCCCGTCCAGCCGGCGGAAACGACCTTGCCTGGCGCTGTCGCCTTGACCTTTTCGCCCGGGCTGAAATGAAAATCGGTGCCCGTGTGCAGCGCCAGCTTGCCGAAAAAAGGATCCTTGCGATTGCCGAAAGGGCTGGTGATCAGCTTGCCCGGTGCGGGATTGCGGAATGGCAGACTTTCGGCCGCGCCACGCACCGTCTCGAGACGAGTCAGGGCCGTATCGAGATCGGCCATGGATTGTTCGAACTGATCGACATTCTCGGGCGCGACATAGGGGCCGCCGACGCCTTCGTCGTCATTGGCGTCCTTGCTGGCGACGCTCGCCGTCACGGTGGGAACCTTGATGCCGACATTCTGCATGATCGACTGGATGTTGTCGGCTGTATCGGCGGCACCGGTTGTCAGCCGCTGCACGCGAGTCAATTGATCCTGCTCGATATGCTTCAGCGACAGTGTCACCCTGGAGAATACTCGGTCGGCGCGGTCGGCGACTGTCTCGGGGGCGGGAACATAGGCGAGGGTGGAATTGTCGGGGGTGGCATCGGCGGGCTTGCCGCTCGACAGAAGCGTCTCGATTGCCTTGAGGCCGCCGGTCAATTCCGCATGGTCACCCTTGTCTCCCCGATTGCCGGTGGTCGCGGCATTGGCACCCTTCTCCATCAGCCCGGAATTCTCGGCGCGGTCGAGCAGCGCATCGAGCTTGCCGTGGCGCGAGGACAGCGCCTGCTGCTGCTCCATCAGCTTGTCGACTTTTTTCTCGACGACCTGCTGGTCGAGAAGCTGGCGCGAGGTGACCCGATCGACCTGGGCGCGCAGCGCGGCGATACGGTCTTCATAATCATATTGCATGCGCGCCTGCCGGGCCATGGTGGCGCCGATCAGGTCGTCGCGCAGCACGAGATAGGAGGTCGCCAGGAGATAGCCGATCGAAAAGATGCCGATGAGACAGACGGCAAGTGCTGCCATCCACGGACGGACGGTCATGTGACGCACCGTATCGCCGCTTGCCACGATGATGGTGTGACATTGCTTCTGTTTGCCGAAAACCCGGTTCTGAGGCTTCGTTGTCACCGAGAATCTCCCAATCGATGCATTCTCGCATCCATTGTGGAAGTAGACGGATTTATGGTTAATGATTGCTTTACGCTGCGCTATTAGAAAATTGAAAAGTCCTTGTGTTTTAGTATGTTATGCATTGCTTGTGGATGTAAGCGAGCGATAGAATGACGGCGTCAAGCCAGCTTCGGCGCGGGCGATGTCATTGAACGGCGCTTTCAGCGAACCACGGAAATTCGATCGCACCAGTTCCTGGAAGGTACGAGCGGGATCGCGTCTTTCGCGAGCGCAGAGAAAGCGGAACCATTTGGCGCCGACGGCCACATGGCCTTTCTCGTCATTGTAGATGACATCGAGCACGGCGGCGCTTTCCATGTCGCCCGTTTCCCGCATCTTCGCCTGCAGCGCCGGCGTCACGTCGAGGCCGCGCGCCTCGAGAATGAGCGGGACGACGGCGAGGCGAGCAGTCAGATCGGTGCGGGTCGCGTGCGCGGCCTGCCACAGGCCGTCATGGGCCGGCAGATCGCCATAGTCGGCGCCGAGATCGCGCAGGCGGGCGCGCACCATCTTGAAATGCTTGGCCTCCTCGAAGGCGACCTGCATCCAGCCATCGAAAAAGGAATTGGGCACCGGGCCGGTGGCAAAGCGCGCGACGATATCGAGCGCCAGGTCGACCGCATTCAGCTCGATATGGGCGATGGCATGCAGCAGCGCGATACGGCCTTGCAGCGTGTGCAACGAGCGCTTCTTCATGTGCTTCGGCGGCACCAGTTCCGGCTTCTCCGGCCGACCGGGACGATCGGCGAGCGGCGGATCGAGCGGCGAGCGCAGCGACAGGGTGCGAGCGAACCAGCGGGTGGCCGTCTCCTGCGCAAGGCTCGTTTTGCGGTCGAGATCGACTGAGCGAATGGCGGCGATGGCGCCGCCCCGCAGTGACGTGATCGTCTCGATGCCCGCCGGTTCAGGCATCGTCATCAAAGTTCCTTCACGGCAGCCAGGACTTCATCAGCATGGCCGGACACCTTGACCTTATCCCAGATGCGCGCGATTCGGCCGTCTGCCCCGATCAGGAAGGTCGAACGGACGACACCCATATAGGTCCGGCCATACATGCTCTTCTCCTGCCAGACGCCGTAGGCCTCGGCCGCCGTCTTTTCTTCATCGGAGGCAAGGGGAACGGACAGGTCGTATTTTTTCACGAACTTGTCATGGCTCTTGACCGAATCCGGCGACATGCCGACGATCGAGGCGCCGGCCTTTTCAAAGTCGGCTTTGAGCGCGGTGAAGGCGATCGATTCCGTGGTGCAGGCGGACGTGTTGTCCTTGGGATAAAAGAAGATCACCAGCGGCTTGCCGGCAAAGTCTGCAAGGCTTATGCGGCCACCGCCATCGCGCGGAAGATCGAAATCCGGTGCTTTGTCGCCGATTGCTAATTCAACCGCTGGGGTTTTGGTCACGGGAAAACCTTTCTTTTGCCGGTATTTTAGATGACACTGGGCATCAGCCATATATACTGTACCGGTATGCCGTCCACATCGGACGCAGCGTCACCAACAAAATTGCGAAAAACGAAAGGGACGCACGGGAGTGATCCGAGGCGAAAAGATTATATTCCGCAAGAAGGATCTCGTCTCACTCGACCACTTGCCTTCCGCTCAGGTCGACGATCCCATGATCGTGCATGTGCCGGAGCCTGCCCGCCGCAGCCGCTCCCATGTCTGGCACGTCTGCCGCATCACTCTAGTCTTCATCACCTTCCTTGTCCTGATCGGCGGGGCGCTTGTCGCCACCATCGAGAGTGGCATTTTCGACCAGCCTCTGTCGCAGAAAGCGCAGTCGGCACTCGATCAGGCGATCGGCCCGCGCTATAAGGCGGAGGTCGGCTCGACCGTCGTCCGGTTCACGCCGAGCCTGAGGCTGGCGCTCGAGGCCCACGACGTCAATGTGGTCGACCAGGAAAGCGGCAAGCACCTGTCGACCATGTCCTCGGTCAGCATGGAGCTGGATCCCCTGGCGCTTGTCGAAGGTCGCGTCGAGGTAGCCAATGTTTCGGCCGAAGGCATCGCGCTCGATACCTCGTTGCTGCCGCAAGGCGATCCTGTCGATCTGACGGCGTTGCGCGTCGACGCCCTGCCGCAGGCGCTGAATTCAGCCTTTGACAATCTGGATTTCCTGGAACGCTTCGTTCAGCGCGGCGGTACGAACTCGGTGCGTATTTCCGGCTTTGCCGTCAAGCTTGCGCGGCACGAAGGAGAGCCGATCTCGCTCGTGGTGGATAATCTCACCTTCGAACGCAGTGGTCCGACGGCATTGCATCTCTATGGAGAGGTTGCCGTCAACGGCTCCCTGGCGACGCTGGATGTGGTTGCCGATCAGCAAGAGACCGGCCATAGCTCTTCGCTGACGGCGAAACTTGCCAATGTCGACCTGAAGCCGTTGACCATGGTCTATGACCAGAACGGCACGCCGCGCCAGGGCATCATGAGCCTCGCCGGCATGACGGTCACCGCGGTGCGCGGCGGCGAAGGTGTCGATCCGAAGCTCAGCGCTTCCATCGATATCCAGCCAGGTACGCTGTACATGGACCGCGATAAGCAGGACCTGACGCAGGCCAATATCAACCTGGCCTATGACTTCGCGCGCCAGAAGCTTGAGATCGTACAGTCGAAGGCCCAGTTCGTCGGCACAATCGTACCCTTCTCCGGCGCTCTCATCGATCTTGACCGCATCGATACCAACGCCGGCAAGGGCTTCGGTATCGATTTCCTGATCCGCGGCGGCACCGCGGCCTCCTCGATTTCCGGCGAACAGCCGGTCAGCTTCGACGGGCAGGCGACAGGACGCTTCCTGGCGGCGACTAAGGAACTTCAATTCGAGAATATCGGCATCTCGACGCCGCTTGGCGCGTTGTTCGGCTCGCTGCATATGAAACTCGGCGACAGCTCGCCGGAAATCAGCTTCGGCGGCCGCGCCGACAAGCTGGATACCACCGCGATCAAGCAGCTCTGGCCGTTCTGGATGGCTTCCAAGCCGCGCGTCTGGGTGGAGAGCAATCTCTTTGGCGGCACGGTGACCAATGCGGTCATCTCGGTTTTCATCCCCGCCGGACGGCTGAGGGAGGCTGCGCAAACGGGCAAGTTGCAGCTCGGAAAGGATGAGCTGCACATCGCCTTCGATATCGACAACACCCGTCTCGATGTACCCGGTGAAATCCCGCCGCTGCGCGATACCAAGGCACATTTCGACCTGACAGGCCCGACGATGAGCGTCGATATCGCGAGCGCGACCTCCTATTTTTCCAGCGGCCGGTCGGTGACGCTGACCGACAGCAATTTCTCGATCCCGTCAGCCTATGACAAGCCGCTGATGGCGCAGCTTAATCTTGCAATATCCGGTACAGGCGATGCGATCGGCGAGCTGCTGACCTATAAGCCGCTGGAAGTGCTGCAGAGAACTGAATTCAAGCCGGAGAACTTCAACGGCAAGATCGCGGCCCATGTTGATGCGACAATCGGCCTGATCAGCGATCAGAAGCCGCCGCCTCCCGTCTGGAAGGCCAACCTGCAGCTTAGCAATGTCGACGTGCTGAAGCCGATGAACAATCGTAAGGTCACGAATCTTACGGGGAGCATCGATGCCGATCCTCAGGCCGTGCATCTGAATGCTCAGGCCCAGATCGATGGCATTCCCGCACAGATCGATATGGTCGAGCCAACGGACAGCAAATCGCCGGCCAAACGCAGCCGCGTGATCACGGCCACACTGACGGACGCGCAACGCAATTCCGTTGTCCCTGGCCTCAACGACATCATAGACGGCCCGGTCAAGCTTGAGCTCACGCGCATCGATGAAGATCGTCAGGCCGTGAAGATCGATCTCGGCAAGGCGGCCCTGACTGTGCCGTGGGTCGGCTGGTCGAAGGGCAGCGGTATTCCGGCCACTGCTCAGTTCGAGGCCTCCGGGCCGGACAGCCAGACGGCGCTGAAGAATTTCGTCCTCAAGGGCGATGGCTTTGGTGTCAGCGGCGATCTCGTCGTCAGCAAGGGCGGCCTGACATCAGCCAATTTCAGCAACGTCAAGCTCTCGGCGCTTGATGATTTCGCACTGTCGGTCAAGCACGGCAAGAGCGGTGGCTATGACATATCGGTTTCCGGCAATTCGGCAGACCTGCGGCCGGTTCTCGCACGGCTGAAGGCTTCGTCGAGCGGAGGAAATGGCGGCAGCGCGGATGATTCATCCAGCGCGACGGTCCGCGCCAATATCGACAAGGTCATCGGTTTCAACGACGAATCGATCCGCAATCTCAAGGGCGTTTATTCCGTCTCCGGCGGGCACATTGTCGCGGCGGATTTTTCCGGGCTTACCGATAGCGGTGAAGCCGTCGTCAGCCAGATGAGCAAGGGCGGCGGCAGCGGCACCATTCGCATCACCAGCGGCGATGCCGGCGCAGTGGCGCGCTTTGCCGACCTCTACAAGCATCTGAAGGGCGGCCTTCTCAATCTGTCGCTGCGCTCTACGGGCGCGGATGCGTGGGATGGTTCGCTGGATATCCGCAACTTCGCGATCATCGACGAAAAGAAGCTCTCGACCATTGTTTCCACGCCGAGTGGCAAGAACGGCAAGAGCCTGAATTCTGCCGTCAAACAGAATATCGACACGCAGTCGCAAAGTTTCGAGCGCGGTTTCGCGCGGTTGGTGTTCCGCAGCGGCGCACTCTCGGTGGAAAACGGCGTCGTGCGCGGCTCGCAGGTGGGCGCAACCTTCCAGGGAACGGTCAAGGACGCCAAAGGCAATATGGACCTGACGGGCACATTCATGCCCGCCTATGGCCTCAACCGGCTGTTCGCAGAAGTTCCGATCGTCGGCTTCATCCTCGGCAACGGCAGCGACCGCGGCCTGATCGGCATTACCTTCCGGGTGACCGGCACGATCGAAAAATCGAGCATGCAGATCAACCCGCTGTCGATCATCGCGCCGGGTGTTTTCCGGCAGATCTTTGAGTTTTGAGGAAATAAGCGACGAGCCGGGAGCCGAAGTGGCATGAACCAGAACATTGCTCACATTGCCATTGTCGTTCGAGACTATGACGATGCGATCGACTTCTATGTGAACAAGCTCGGGTTCGTCCTGGTTGAGGACAGCTATCAGCCTGAGCAGGACAAGCGCTGGGTTGTCGTCAAACCAAAGGGCGATGGCGCGGCCTCGCTGCTGCTTGCGCGGGCCTCTTCATCCCATCAGGAGAATTATATTGGCGACCAGGCCGGAGGACGGGTGTTCCTGTTTCTCCAGACCGATGATTTCTGGCGTGACTATGCCGTCTATCTCGAAAAAGGGATCGACTTCACGCGGGAGCCGAAGCAGGCGGACTACGGGATTGTTGCGGTCTTCAAGGATCTTTACGGCAATCTGTGGGATCTCGTGCAGTTCACCGATGGACGGTCGTGAGACCGGATTTCTACGGAGATGGAATGAAAATGGCCGGTGCAATGCGCCGGCCATTTTCATTCGGTTGATGTTTGCCCGCTCAAGCTGCCGGGCGAACCAAAATATGCTTCTTCTTGCCGAGCGACAGCTTGATGACGCCATCGGCGGTGATTTCGCCACTGCCAATCAACTTGCGTTCGTCGCCGACGGGCTGGTCGTTGATACGCACGGCGCCACCCTGGACATGACGGCGTGCTTCGCCGTTCGATGCGGCCAGGCCAGCGCGGACGATCAGCGACAGCAGGCCGATGCCGGCGTCGAGTTCGGAAGCGGGGATGTCGACCGACGGCAGGTTTTCGGAAAGGCCACCTTCCTCAAAGGTCTTGCGCGCGGTTTCGGCGGCAAGCTCGGCGGCCTCGCGGCCGTGCAGGATGGCGGTGATCTCCGTTGCCAGGATCTTCTTCACCTCGTTGAGTTCCGAGCCGGCAAGCGCGGAGAGGCGGGCAATCTCGCCCATCGGCAGCGTTGTAAACAGCTTTAGGAAGCGTGGAACATCCGCATCCTCGGTGTTGCGCCAGTACTGCCAGAAATCATAGACCGGCAGGAGCTCAGCATTCAGCCACACAGCACCGGAGGCTGATTTGCCCATCTTGGCACCGGAGGACGTCGTCAGCAGCGGAGAAGTCAAAGCAAAGAGCTGCTTTGTCCCCATACGGTGACCCAGGTCGATGCCGTTGATGATGTTGCCCCACTGGTCCGAACCACCCATCTGCAAGCGGCAATCGTAGCGCTTGGCAAGCTCGACGAAGTCGTAGGCCTGCAGGATCATGTAGTTGAATTCGAGGAAGGACAGCGACTGCTCGCGATCCAGGCGCGTCTTGACGCTATCGAAGGACAGCATGCGGTTGACCGAGAAATGCCGGCCGACGTCGCGCAAGAATTCGAGGTAGTTGAGCGAGCGCAGCCATTCGGCGTTGTTGATCATCAACGCGTCCTTCGGGCCATCGCCGTAGCTGAGGTAGTTCGAGAAGCAGCGCTTGATCGACGCGATGTTGCTTTCGATCGTATCCACCGTCATCAGCTGGCGGGACTCTTCTTTGAACGAGGGGTCGCCGACCATGCCGGTCCCGCCGCCCATCAGCGAGACGGGGCGGTGACCCGTGGCCTGCAGCCAGTGCAGCATCATGATTTGCGTCAAATGACCGACATGAAGGCTGGATGCCGTCGGATCGTAGCCGATATAGGCGGTCACGGTTTCCTTGGCGAAAAGGTCATCAAGGCCAGCTTCATCAGAAATCTGGTGGATGAAGCCGCGCTCTTGCAAGGTGCGCAGGAAATCGGATTTGAACTCAGCCATGATCTTGGTCTCTCGGGCGCCACATCTCTATGTCGTGCGGCGAAATCGCTGTTGTTGAACTATCGCGGCGCGTTTAGCACTGATTTCGCGGTTCGTCACCATTTGGTTGGGCGCCGCATCGGAAGTTTCAGCAAAACCGAGAAGATGATCGAACGGCTTCGCCGGCCGCAGTATCCCGGCGCGAATAGGACGCCAGATCGCCGCTAAGGGGCCGAAAATGCGCCCAGCATTCGCCGAAATCGCATCCCATGGTGGCGTACCATTGATCCTGCATGCACCACATGTCTCGCGAAAGAAACCGATATGTCATCTTTGTTTTCGGTAATGGGATTGTCATCCATAAGAGCGATCTGGGCATGGCTTGCCATGGTCCTGGTATTGACTGGTCTTGCTGTTGCGGGTCCGGCCGAAGCGCAAAACGCCATGGAAAAGCGAATAGCGCTTGTCATCGGCAACTCGGCCTATAAGGCCGGAGCCTTGTCGACGCCCGCGAATGATGCGGGCCTGATTGCGCAGACGCTGCAGACAGCAGGCTTCGATGTCATCGGCGCGCGCGATCTTGACCAGAATGGGTTGAGGGATACGTTGCGGGACTTCCTGGCGAAGGCGAATGCTTCCGGCCCCGACACGATCGCCTTCGTCTATCTGGCGGGCTATGGGCTTCAATATCAGGGCGACAATTATTTCGCGCCGGTCGACGCACAGATCGCCAACGCCACCGACGTTCCGGTCGAAGCCATCAGGGTTAGCGATTTCACCAGGTCGCTGGCGGCGATCAGGAACAGAGGCAGCATCGTTGTCCTTGATGCCGCGCGCGCCAATCCGTTCGCCCAATCCAATCAGCCGCTTGCGGGCGGCCTGTCGCTTGTCGAGGCCGATGCCAATCAGCTGATCGCTTTCAATGCCGCGCCTGGCACCGTCGCGCCACCAGAGGCGGGACCCTATGGCGCCTACGCGCATGCATTGGCCGAAATGATGCGCGTCGGTGGCCTTCCGCTCGGCGACGTGTTCGACCGCACGCGGCTGCGGGTCAGCGACCTCAGCAAGGGCGCGCAGATATCGTGGGATGCCTCGAAGTTTGGCGGAGGATTCACATTCCTCGATCGTGGCCCCGACGCACCCACCGTCCAGGCTTCCAGCTACAATAGCGCCACCATGCGTACGAAGGCGATCCGCGATTTCGATGAGAGAGACGCCTATTTCGCTGCGCTCGACCGCGACACCCTGGCGGGCTACGAAGACTTCCTCGCCGCCTATCCGGATGATCCGATGGCAAGGCGCGTTCGCGCCATCATCGCCGCCCGTCGCGAGGCGATCACATGGCGCGAGACCTGGGTTGCGGATACGCCGGAAGCCTATTGGTCCTATCTGAGGCGCTATCCGCGCGGCCCGCATGTGTGGGACGCCCGCCGCCGCCTGGAGCATTTCGAGGCGGCACTCGAACCACCGCCGTCATTTACGGTGATCGAATATGACGTGCCGCCGCCTCCGCCGCCAGAGATCGTCTATGTCGATCGGCCTATCCTCTATTTCGATGATGCGGATTTCGGTTACGCCCCGCCGGCGCCGGTCGTCTTTCTGGCGCCGCCGCCTCCGGATTTCGTGGTGCTGGCGCCGCCGCAGCCGTCAGTCGATCTCTATGTCCTGCCGGCACCTGTCTTCGTTCCGGTTCCTCAATGGGTGCTTCCGCCGCGCGACATAGCGCCGCCTGAGAACAACGTCATCTTCAACAATATCCACAATACGGTCGTCAACAACACGGTCATCAATAACAACACGACCGTCAATCAGAGCGTGACCGCCCCCGCAGCACCGGGTCTGACGATGGGACAGAAACTGACTGGCGCCGCAGTTGTCGCTGGTGCTGGTGCCGCAGCGCTGCATGTCGCTCTGCCGCCTTCGGTGCAAAAGCAGGCTGCGATCATTCAGAAGCAAAATCCGGCTGCCGCGACGAAGATTCAGGCGGTTAGCCCAGTACCCGCAGGACAGCCGCAGAACACGCACGCGCTTCCCGGCACCAAGGGGCAGCCTTTGCCGCCCGTCGGCAATACGCCGGTAACGCAAGGGCAATCTCAGGCGAAGAAAGTCCAATTGCCACAGTCCGTTCCCAATACAGTGCAGAAGCCTGGTGCCGCAGCGATGGCGCCAGCTGCTCAAGGCCAGAATGCGAACGCTCATGCGCTTCCCGGCACGAAAGGCCAGCCATTGCCGCCTGTCGGCAATACGCAGGTGACCCCCAAACAGGTGCAAGCAAAGAAGCCACAGCCTTCACAGCCTGTTATCAATAGCGTGCAGAATCCGGTGTCGGCGGCAAAGCCAGCGGCTCATGCTCAAGCAGCAAAGACGGCAGCGCCTGCGGCTGTTACTGGCGCACCCGCAAAACCGAAGGTCGCCGCCGCGCCGCCGCGCCATGCGGCTCCCAGGCCTGCTCCCCAGGCCAAAGCTGCGCCACAGATGGCACGGCAGGCGCCTGCGCCGCATGTGGCTGCGCCAGCGAGGGCACCGGCCGCCAAACCTCAGCCCAAGATCGTGCAGCAGGCGAAACGGCCACCACAGGCGCATCCGCCGCAGATGCCTCCGGTAAAAAAATGTGGAGCGCCCGGTCTGCCCGCATGTCATTGAGTGATGTCACCATATAAGTGACATCGGGACGGATGGCCGCCAGGGAGTACCCATTGGCGGCTTCCGTTTGCCGCGGCGATGATATCGGCGTATCGCTAATTGTTGAGCTGTCGCGGTGCGTTTAACGCTAGTCCGGCGGCTCGTCCTGTCAGGCATGAGCCGGACATTTCAGCGGAATCGGGAAGACATCGGCTGATGAGCGACACAATCATACTGGAAACACCTCGTCTCGTTCTGACGATGTGGCAAAAGGGCGATGCGGCACTGATTCAGCGGCTGCATTCAACCATCGAGACGACCCGCTATCTTTCGGGTGCCGTGCCGTGGACGCTGGAGAAGGCCGAGGAACGGCTGAAGAGCTGGTTCGACGAGCAGGCGCGCGACGGTGTGACGAAGTACAAGATGCTCAGGCGCGACGATGGTCGCTTTATTGGTCGGGCAGGCTTCTCGCGGTTTCAGGAAGAGCGCGGTCGCGGTGAGTTCGAGCTCGGCTATTCGCTGAGCCGAGAGGCCTGGGGCAATGGCTATGCGACAGAAATCGCGGGCGCCTTGGCCGAGTGGTTCTTCAAACGCGGTATTGCTCGGCGGTTCATCGCCTTCACTCACCCGGAAAACGCCGCCTCGCAGCGGGTTCTACGTAAAATCGGAATGCAAGAAAGCCCGCCGATGGTGATCGACGGGCTCGCATGTCCAACATTTGGGATGTCGCGGTAAGAGGCGAGCCTCTTACCTGATCCGCTTGGCTGCCGGTTCCGGCACCAGTTCGCCGTTGAGGCGACGATCGAGATAGTCTTCGCATTCGCCCATGAGCGTCTCGACCTGGCCATTGAAGAAATGGTTGGCGCCGGGGACGATCTTGTGGGTGATGAGAATGCCCTTTTGCGTCTTCAGCTTCTCGACGAGGCCGTTGACATCCTTTTCCGGGGCAACCTTGTCGGAATCGCCGTTGATGATCAGGCCGGAGGACGGGCAGGGCGCCAGGAACGAGAAGTCGTAGATGTTCGGCTGCGGCGCGATCGACATGAAGCCTTCGATTTCAGGACGGCGCATCAGCAGCTGCATGCCGATCCAGGCGCCGAAGGAATAGCCGGCGACCCAACAGCTTTTCGAATCGGGATGCAGGCTCTGTACCCAGTCGAGCGCCGAGGCGGCATCCGACAATTCACCGGCGCCATGGTCGAATTCGCCCTGGCTGCGGCCGATACTGCGGAAGTTGAAGCGGAGCGTGGTGAAGCCGCGCTTCTGGAACATGTAGAAAAGCTGGTAGACGACCTGATTGTTCATCGTGCCACCGAACTGCGGATGGGGGTGCAGGATGATCGCGATCGGGGCGCTCTTTTCCTTGGAGGGCTGATAGCGGCCTTCAAGGCGGCCTGCGGGGCCGTTGAAAATAACTTCGGGCATCGATACTCCGGCTCTTCTTTTTCTGCGTTCAAACCAGGTGGGACGCAGCAAGTTGACTTGACGAATGCGCTCATCTTTTCTAGAACGCAGTTTAGAACAATTCGAAACTTGGTACGGTCTTCCACGCGTTGCTTGTTCAACGGTTTGTGGAACGTGTCATAAGGCATGCCCGGTCGAAATTTCAAGGAAAATGAACCGGGCGGCGCAACAAGGCTTCGTCAGGCAGGAAGAAGATTATGGCCGCAACGCGCCTTTATCTCGACTGGAATGCCACCGCTCCGCTCCACCCGGCGGCGCGCAACGCTATGTTGCATGCCTTGGATCTTTATGGAAACCCTAATTCCGTGCATGGCGAGGGCAGGGCAACGCGGGCGGCGATCGAGGCGGCGCGGCGGCAGGTCGCAAGCCTGACGGGTGCCGAACCAGCGCATGTTGTCTTCACCAGCGGCGCGACCGAAGCCGCCAATATGGTGCTGACGCCGGAATTTCGCATGGGCCGCACGCCGCTTGCGATCGGCCAGCTCTATATTTCGGCGATCGAACATCCGGCCGTGCGCGAAGGCGGGCGGTTTGCCAAGGATAGGATCAGCGAAATTCCGGTGACGCCGGAAGGGACCGTCGATCTTGCCATGCTGGAGACGATGCTTGCCGCGCATGACAAGACGGATGGCCTACCGATGGTGGCGATCATGCTTGCCAACAACGAGACCGGCATTCTTCAGCCTGTGTCCGAAGCGGCAAAGATCGTGCAGGCGTTCGGCGGCGTGTTTGTTGTCGATGCGGTTCAGGCTGCGGGCCGGGTTCCGCTGGATATCAATACGATCGGGGCGGATTTCCTGATCGTCTCGTCGCACAAGATCGGCGGGCCGAAAGGGGTGGGCGCATTGATCTCGCGCGGCGAAGTGCTGATGCCGAAGCCGTTGATCCATGGCGGGGGCCAAGAAAAGGGCCATCGCTCGGGCACGGAAAACGCGCTTGGTGTCATCGGCTTCGGTGCGGCTGCTAGCGCGGCGATCACCGAACTCGATAGTCGCAATGCGGGTGTGGCAAAGCTCCGTGACCGCTTGGAGGTGGGGATGAAGCTTGCCGCGCCTGATGTCATCATTCACGGCGAAGGCGGTGCGCGCGTGCCAAATACCAGCTTCTTCACCCTGCCGGGGCTGAAGTCCGAAACCGGGCAGATCGCCTTCGATCTCGAAGGTGTGGCGATTTCGGCAGGCTCGGCCTGTTCGTCCGGTAAGGTCGGCGAAAGCCATGTCCTGTCGGCGATGGGCTGCGATCCGAAGCTCGGGGCGCTGCGCATTTCGCTTGGATTTACGACGACCGAAGAGGATGTCGAGCGCGCGATTGCCGCCTTCGCCAGAATTGCCGGACGACGCAAACTTGCGGGCGCTGCGGCCTGACGACTTACAATTTTGCGGAAACATAAATTTCCGCTTGCCAAGCGGGCTGAAAAGTCCCTTTTGGCCGACTACATAGAGGGTAGGCGAAAGTCTACTGAAACGTTGACAAGCTGCCGGACCTTGGATCCGGCGAGATTGGAGAACGACATGGCTGCCGTCCAAGAAACAATCGATCAGGTTCGTCTGATCGACGTGGACCAGTACAAGTATGGTTTTGAGACCATCATCGAAATGGACAAGGCGCCGAAAGGCCTGTCCGAGGATATTGTTCGCTTTATTTCTGCCAAGAAGCAGGAACCGGAGTGGATGCTCGAATGGCGTCTGGAGGCTTACCGTCGCTGGCTGACGCTGGACGAGCCTACCTGGGCGCGGGTCGACTATCCGAAGATCGACTTCAACGATATCTATTATTACGCCGCGCCGAAGACCACGCCCGGCCCGACCTCGCTCGACGAAGTCGATCCGGAGCTGCTGAAGGTCTATGAGAAGCTCGGCATTCCCTTGCGCGAGCAGGAAATACTTGCTGGCGTGGAGCGGCCGAAGATTGCCGTCGATGCAGTATTCGATTCGGTTTCCGTGGTTACCACCTTCAAGGAAGAGCTGAAGAAGGCCGGCGTGATCTTCATGTCGATCTCCGAAGCTGTCCGCGAACATCCGGATCTGGTGCGCAAATATCTCGGCTCCGTCGTTCCGACGACCGATAATTACTATGCGACGCTGAATTCGGCCGTATTCACCGACGGTTCCTTCGTCTTTGTGCCGAAGGGCGTGCGGTGCCCGATGGAACTCTCCACCTATTTCCGCATCAACGAGAAGAATACCGGTCAGTTCGAGCGTACGCTGATCATCGCCGAAGAAGGCGCCTATGTCTCCTATCTCGAGGGTTGCACGGCGCCGCAGCGTGACGAAAACCAGTTGCATGCGGCTGTGGTCGAACTCGTCGCTCTGGATGATGCCGAGATTAAGTATTCGACGGTTCAGAACTGGTATCCGGGCGACAAGAACGGCAAAGGCGGCATCTACAACTTCGTCACCAAGCGTGGCGATTGCCGTGGCCATCGTTCCAAGATCTCCTGGACGCAGGTCGAGACCGGTTCGGCGATCACCTGGAAGTATCCGTCCTGCATCCTGCGCGGCGACGACAGCCGTGGCGAGTTCTACTCGATCGCCGTTTCCAACGGCCATCAGCAGGTCGACAGCGGCACCAAGATGATCCATCTCGGCAAGAACACCTCGAGCCGTATCGTCTCGAAGGGCATCGCTGCCGGCGTCTCGCAGAATACCTATCGCGGCCAGGTCTCGGCGCATCGTCGCGCCTCGAATGCCCGTAATTTTACCCAGTGCGACTCGCTGCTGATCGGCGACAAGTGCGGCGCTCATACGGTGCCTTACATCGAGGCGAAGAACTCGACGGCGCAGTTCGAGCATGAAGCCACGACGTCGAAGATCTCCGAAGATCAGCTGTTCTACTGCCTGCAACGCGGCATTCCGACCGAAGCGGCGATCGCACTGATCGTCAACGGCTTCGTCAAGGAAGTGCTTCAGGAGCTGCCGATGGAATTTGCCGTCGAAGCGCAGAAGCTGATCGGCATCTCGCTGGAAGGCAGCGTCGGCTGACATCCGCATAAAGAATTAGTTTTGGCGCGCCGGGCGCGCCGCACCCACTTTCGTTCGATTGGATTCCACTATGCTTGAAATCAAGAACCTGCATGCCCGTATCGCCGAAGACGGCACTGAGATCATCCGTGGTCTGAACCTGACGGTGAAGGCCGGCGAAGTTGCTGCCATCATGGGGCCGAACGGCTCCGGCAAGTCGACGCTCTCCTATATCCTTGCCGGTCGCGACGATTACGAAGTGACGGAAGGCGATATCCTTTATAACGGCGAGAGCATTCTCGAGCTCGACGCTGCCGAGCGCGCCGCCAAGGGCATTTTTCTCGCCTTCCAGTATCCGGTCGAAATTCCCGGCGTTGCCACCATGCAGTTCCTGAAGGTGGCGATGAACGAGCAGCGCAAGGCGCGTGGCGAGGCTGAACTGACGACGCCGGACTTCATGCGTCGCGTCAAGGAAGCGGCGGCCAAGCTGCAGATCAACACCGAGATGCTGAAGCGTCCGCTGAACGTCGGTTTTTCCGGCGGCGAGAAGAAGCGCGCCGAGATCCTGCAGATGGCGTTGCTGGAACCGCAGCTTTGCGTGCTTGACGAAACCGATTCCGGTCTCGACATCGACGCGCTGAAGATCGTCGCCGACGGCGTCAACGCCCTGCGTTCGCCCGACCGCGCCGTGATCGTCATCACCCATTACCAGCGTCTGCTCGACTACATCGTTCCGGACACCGTTCACGTCCTCTACAAGGGCCAGGTGATCAAGTCCGGCGACAAGACGCTGGCGCATGAACTCGAAGCCAACGGCTATGCCGACATCATTGGGGCTGCGGCCTGATCGGGGCGGAAAGGATACGTCGATGAACGTTCAGACGACGACCCGCCTGACTGCCGCGGAAACCGCGTTGATCGAGGCTTACAACAACCAGCTGGGCGACCTGCCGGGCGACGGCGAAGTCTTCGCCGTCCGCGACCGCCTGCTGGATGATCTGAAGACCGCCGGCCTGCCGACGCGGCGCTTCGAGGCATGGCATTATACCGATTTCAAGAACCTGCTGCGCACGGTTCCGACCGATCTCGGCACTGGCAGTGTCGAACCTCTGCCGCCGACGGCTGCCGGTTCGGCCGTTCTTTCGGTGCTCCAGGGGCATGCGGCCGGCAAGACCTCGGTCGATGGCCTGGTTGTCAGCCGTTATGTCGATAGCCTGACCGACGGCACGGCCGCCATTGGCCTGGAAGCGCTCGGCAGGGATGATGCCATCGGCCGCATCAATGCCAGCTTCGTGCGCGATGGCTACGTCATCGAATTTCCCGAAGGCACCGAACTCGAAGCGCCGCTGGAAGTCCAGTTCATCCATGCCGGTGGACAGATTCACAGCCGCCTGCCGGTTACCTTCGGCGCCGACACCAAGGCAACCGTGATCGAGCGTCACGAGGGCGTTCCGGGCGCAGCGGCGTTGGTGTCCTCGATCAGTGATATCACGGTCGGCAAGGGCGCAGAAGTGACCTGGATCATCCTGCAGGAGCAGGGTGCCGAGGACACGCATCTCGGCCAGATCCGTGTCGATCTTGGCGCAGACGCCAAGCTGAAGCTGTTCGTCATCAATGCCGGCGGCAAACTGGTGCGTCAGGAACTGCATATCAAGGTCTCGGGCGAGGGCGCGGAGCTTGCGCTTCGCGGCGTCAACCTGCTCGGCGGCGATACGCATACCGATGTGACGATGGTGCTCGGCCATGACGTGCCGCACACCGGTTCGACGGAAATCATCCGCAACGTGGTGTTCGACCGCGCCCGCGGCGTCTTCCAGGGCATGATCCGCGTCGCTCCGGATGCGCAGAAGACCGACGCCAAAATGGCCTGCAACACGCTGCTGATGTCCGACGATGCCGAGTTCTCCGTCAAGCCGGAGTTGGAAATCTTTGCCGACGACGTGCAGTGCGGCCATGGCGCCACAGTCGCCGATATCGACGGCAACCATCTTTATTACCTGATGGCGCGCGGTATCCCGAGGAACAAGGCTCGTGCCATGCTGGTCAATGCTTTCGTGGCCGAAATTGTCGAAGAGCTGGAAGACGAGGCACTGGTCGAGGCGCTGGAAGGCGTTATCTTTGCCTGGCTCGAAAAGCACGCCTGATTGATTGGAGCAATGCTCGTGGACAAGATCGTACCAGCCACCGCCTATGATGTCGAAGCGATCCGCCGGGATTTTCCGATCCTGTCGACGACCGTTCACGGCAAACCGCTGGTCTATCTCGACAACGGCGCATCGGCACAGAAGCCGCAGGTCGTGATCGACGCGATATCGCATGCCTATTCGAGCGAATATGCCAATGTGCATCGCGGCCTGCATTTCCTCTCCAATGCCGCCACCGAGGCTTACGAGGCTGCGCGCGAAAAGGTGCGCCGCTTTCTGAATGCGCCGTCGGTGGACAATATCGTCTTCACCAAGAACTCCACCGAGGCGATCAATACGGTCGCCTATGGCTGGGGCATGCCCAAGATCGGCGAAGGTGACGAAATCGTCATCTCGATCCTGGAGCATCACTCGAATATCGTACCCTGGCATTTCATCCGTGAGCGGCAGGGCGCCAAGCTGGTCTGGGTGCCGGTCGATGACGAGGGCGCGTTCCATATCGAGGACTTTGAGAAGAGCCTGACGGAACGCACCAAGCTCGTCGCCATCACCCATATGTCGAACGCGCTCGGTACCGTTGTTCCGGTGAAGGAAATCTGCCGCATAGCGCATGAGCGCGGCATTCCGGTGCTGATCGACGGTTCGCAGGGTGCGGTGCATATGCCCGTCGATGTACAGGATATCGATTGCGACTGGTATGTGATGACCGGCCACAAGCTCTATGGTCCCTCGGGGATCGGCGTGCTCTATGGCAAGAAGGACAGGCTTGCCGAGATGCGCCCCTTCCAGGGCGGCGGCGAGATGATCTTCGACGTCACCGAGGAGAATGTCACCTACAACGACCCACCGCATCGTTTCGAAGCGGGCACGCCGCCGATCGTCCAGGCGATCGGGCTTGGTTTCGCGCTCGACTATATGGAAAGCGTCGGCCGTGAGGCGATTGCCCGGCACGAAGCCGATCTTTCCGCTTATGCGGCGGAGCGGCTGCGAGACATCAATTCGTTGCGGGTTTTCGGCACGGCGCCCGGCAAAGGTGGTATATTCTCCTTTGAGCTCGCCGGCATCCACGCTCATGACGTATCGATGGTGATCGATCGTCAGGGCGTTGCGGTGCGGGCGGGCACGCATTGCGCCCAGCCGCTCTTGAAACGCTTCGGCGTCACCTCCACATGCCGTGCATCGTTCGGCATGTACAATACCCGCGCCGAGGTGGACGCCCTGGCCGATGCGCTGGAATATGCGCGCAAATTCTTTGCCTAAGGAGGCACGCGATGTCACTCGACGAAAGCGAACAGAAGATCGATGTGCGGGAAGGCCTCGTGCATTCGAGCATCCCCGAGGATGAACTGGCGCGTTTGAGCGACGACGTCATCAGCGCGCTGAAGACGGTTTATGACCCCGAAATTCCCGCTGACATCTTCGAACTCGGCCTGATCTACAAGATCGATATCGAAGACGACCGCATGGTGAAGATCGTCATGACACTGACAGCCCCCGGCTGCCCCGTCGCCGGCGAGATGCCCGGCTGGGTCGAAAACGCCGTCGGCGCCGTCGAAGGTGTATCGGGCGTCGAGGTCACCATGACCTTCGACCCGCCGTGGTCGGCAGACCGCATGTCGGAAGAAGCGCAGGTGGCGATCGGCTGGTATTGAAGCTTTAAGCCGCTCGCTTTACATTAAGACTCGAAGCACCGGATCTTGACCCCGGTTGTGGAAGGAGAATGGGCCCATGGGCTTTGCTGTAATGACCATGACCGAGACCGCCGCAGCGCGGGTCAAGGCGATCGTCGAGAACTCCGGTCCCGATGCCAAGGGCGTTCGCGTCGGCATCAAGAAGGGCGGTTGCGCCGGGATGGAATATACCATCGATCTGGTGACCGAGCCGAATGCGAAGGACGACCTGATCGAGCATGATGGCGCCAAGGTCTGGGTCGAGCCGTCGGCCGTGCTTTATCTCCTTGGCACCCAAATGGGCTTCGAGACCACGACGCTGCGCTCGGGCTTCACCTTCACCAACCCCAATCAGACATCCGCCTGCGGCTGCGGCGAATCCGTCGAGCTGAAGCCGGCCGATCTTGCTGCCCTGGCGGCACAGCGTCAGGCTGCTCCGGCCGCTTAAAGGATCGTTCGATCCCAAACTGCGAAAATGGCCAACTTCAAGAACGGATTAGAAATCTGGATTTCTGCTATCTATAGTAGTTCCGGATCAGTTATTTGACGTCTACGAGAGTAGAATGATTACGCGGCGCTCTATTTTGATCATGTTGGCCGGTACGATGCTGTCCGGCAGAAGCCGCGCGCAGGCCCTTGTTGCTGATGATGATACTCCCGTGCCTCTCGCCTTCAAGGTCGCTCCTCTGACGGGCGGCTCGGATACGGAAGCCCTCGCCCTGATGGCTACCTATGGCGAGCGTGATAGCGAAACGAAATTCGTCATCGAAATTCAGGCGCCGGATGAAAAAGAAGGCAGCGGTCCGATAAGCTTCTCGCGCGGCGCATTTCGCCACGTTCCTGGCTCTCGCCCGACACGATTCTTCGAACAACTGGCTAAAGCCTTGACGGCAAATGCCCCCAGCCTTTCAAACGCAAAGCTGGAAACGCTGCAGTTCGGCATAGCATTTCTCGGAGCAGCGACGGCCCGGCTTCCCGGCGGTGGCTTCGGCGGCGGAAAGGGCGACTGGTATGCCACCAAGCTTTTCCTCGCTCAGGACGAAGCCGAGGTTTTCTTTAACTTCAATCTAGTGTCTGGTGAAGCGGAGTTCAGCATCAAGGACGAGGACTATGGCAACACGGTTCTTTCCGAATTGTCCAAGGTGATTTGGTAATTGCCGGCTTCTCCGCCGCCTCGTTGGCTAACCGGTGCAACTGGATAAAGTCGACAGGGCGAGCAACGGAGGGACTGTATGGTGGCTTCGGCATGGGTTTACACGTTGATCCCGGCAACGGCCGCCATAATTGGCTCTATAGTTGCGGTGAATACGCGGCCCGGTCCTAATCTTGTCAGCGCGATCCAGCATTTTGCTGCCGGGGTGGTGTTCGCCGCCGCTGCCGGCGAAATCCTGCCGGACGTTATGCATCGTGGCAATCCATTGGCGACGGTGATCGGCGGTGCGATCGGCGTCGTCGTCATGCTGCTGGTCAAGCAATTGGAAAATTGGGCCAAAGGGCCAGTCAGTCTCCTGGCGGCTATCGGCATCGATATCCTGATCGACGGCCTCGTGCTCGGCATCGGGTTTGCCGCCGGCCCGAAGGTCGGCTTGCTGCTGACGATCGCCCTGACGATCGAGGTGCTGTTCCTTGGCTTGACCGTGGCTACTGAGCTTGGCGAGAGCGTCCGCTCCCGTACGAGGATAGTTGCAATCACAGCGGCGCTTACGCTTCTGCTGCCGATCGGCGCCTTGCTCGGGACGCCGGTAGCGTTGCTGCCCGGCCCTATTCTGACCGGCTTCTTCTCGTTCGGCCTGATTGCGCTCCTCTATCTCGTTACCGAGGAGCTGCTGATTGAAGCCCATGAAACACCGGACCGCCCCTGGGTGACGGCGATGTTCTTCGCAGGCTTTTTGGTGCTACTCGTGCTTGAAGAGGCGATCGGTTAACGGTGCGCGAGGCAAGGGTATTAGGGATTCTCAATGGGCAGCCGGTACCGGCGTCAGCTTGAGGCCGAGTGCCTTGACGACTTTCAGGATCGTCGCGAATTCCGGATTTCCTTCGCCGCTGAGGGCGCGATAGAGCGCCGAGCGGTTCATGCCGACATCCTTGGCGAGCTTGCTCATGTTTCGCGTGCGGGCCACATCACCCAATGCCCTGGCGATCGATGCAGGATCGTTCGTTGCAAAGGCGGCAGCGATATAGCTATCCGGATTGTCCGTGCCGAAGTGATTCTCCCGATTCATGTTCATATGCCTTTCCGTATAAGCCAGTCACGGATGATACCAGCCTCGTCGTGATGCAAGCCGTGATCGGTGGGCAGCACATGCATGCTGATATCCGCGTGGCAGTTCTCGAATTGTGTTTTGGCCAGCAGCGCATCGCCCGGCTCCCGGCGTTGGTCGTGGTCGCCCGCGGTCATCAGGATCGGCAGGCCGGTCATCGATGGGAAGCTTGTCTCGGGAGCTGGAGACAAGGGGCGCATCAGAATGGCGCCTGACGCGAGGTCCGATCGCGTGGAGAGGGCCGATGCGGCCATGATGGCGCCATTGGAAAAGCCCAGGAGGATCGGCGGCTGTTTCAATATGCCTTGTTCGATCGCTTCCGTAATGAACCGACAGAGCAGGTTTGTCTGCTTGGCAAGATCATCATAGTCGAGGCTGCGATCTGGATTGCGGTGGAAAAAGGCAAAGCCGTCTTCCCATTTCACGCCGCCGCGCAGCGACATGTACGGCCGTTGTGGTGCAATGTCTTCTGCAAGGGGAATGAGATCGACCTCGCTTCCGCCGCTGCCATGCAGCAGCAGAAACGGCGGAGAAGAGAACTCTTCTCGTCCGGTTATGAAATGAAATTCCGGCCGTTCCGGCATAAGTCTGACTTCCAGGCCCCGTCATATCGTTCAAGAAAACGCCACGCATCCGATCGGATACGCGGCGCAGTCATAGACATTTTTCACGATAGATTTATGTCGGGCATAAGCGAAGCGGCTGAACCGCTTCGCTTTTTTGGAAGAAGCCTACTCCGCGGCTTCGGCATAATCCTCGACCGGCGGGCAGGTGCAGATCAGGTTCCGGTCGCCATAGACGTTGTCGACGCGGTTGACGGGCGACCAGTATTTGTCGACCCGGAAGGCGCCCGGCGGGAAGCAGGCTTGTTCGCGGGAATAGGGCCTGTTCCACTCGCCAACGAGGTCTTCGACCGTGTGCGGCGCGTTTTTCAGCGGGTTGTCGGCCTTGTCCATCTGGCCCTCTTCGATGGCGCGGGCCTCCTCGCGGATCGCCAGCATCGCCTCGCAGAAGCGGTCGAGTTCGGCTTTGGTTTCCGATTCGGTCGGCTCGATCATCAGCGTGCCGGCGACCGGCCAACTCATGGTCGGCGCATGGAAGCCGCAGTCGATCAGGCGCTTGGCGACGTCATCGACGGTGACGCCGGCGCTGTCGACCAGTGGGCGCGTGTCGATGATGCATTCATGCGCGACACGGCCGGTCTTCGACTTGTAGAGCACGTCGTAAGCGCCCTTCAGTCGCGCGGCGATGTAGTTGGCGTTGAGGATCGCGACCTTGGTCGCCTGCGTCAGCCCTTCGCCGCCCATCATCAGGCAATAGCTCCAGGAGATCGGCAGGATCGAAGCCGAGCCGAAGGCAGCCGCCGAGACCGCGCCGGGACGTCCGTCCGTCTCCGGGTGGCCGGGCAGGTGTTCTGCCAGATGCGCCTTGACGCCAATCGGTCCCATGCCGGGGCCGCCGCCGCCATGCGGAATGCAGAAGGTCTTGTGCAGGTTCAAGTGGCTGACGTCGGAGCCGATGTCGCCGGGGCGGGAAAGGCCGACCATGGCGTTCATGTTGGCACCGTCGAGATAGACTTGGCCGCCGTGCTTGTGCACGAGATCGCAGATCTCCTTCACCGTCTCCTCGAAGACGCCGTGTGTCGAAGGGTAGGTGATCATGCAGCAGGAGAGGTTGGCAGCATATTGCTCCGCCTTGGCGCGGAAATCGGCCATGTCGATATCGCCGTCGTCGCTGACCTTGACGACCACCACCTTCATGCCGGCCATCTGCGCGGAGGCCGGGTTGGTGCCGTGCGCCGAAGTCGGGATCAGGCAGATGTCGCGGTGACCCTCGCCATTGGCGATATGGTAGTTGCGGATGGTGAGCAGGCCGGCATATTCGCCCTGCGCGCCGGAATTCGGCTGCATGGAGAAGGCGTCATAGCCCGTCACGGCGCAGAGCTTTTCCGTGAGATCGTCAATCATCTCGCGATAGCCGAGCGCCTGATCGGCTGGAACGAAAGGATGAATATCCGAGAATTCAGGCCAGCTTATCGGCAACATCTCAGCTGTTGCATTAAGCTTCATCGTGCAGGAACCGAGCGGGATCATCGAGCGGTCGAGCGCCAGATCGCGATCGGAGAGCCGGCGGATATAGCGGGTCATCTCGCTTTCGGCGCGGTTCATGTGGAAGATCGGATGCGTCAGATATTCGCTGGTGCGCAGCAGGGTCTTCGGCAGGCGATAGCCCGGCTCGAAATCGGCGAGGCGGAAATTGCCGCCGAAGGCACGCCAGACTGCCTCCAGCGTCGCCGGCCGCGTGCGCTCGTCAAGGCTCATGCCGATTTTCGTTTCGCCCACCTTGCGCAAGTTGACGCCTTCGGCGACGGCGGCGCGCAGGATCAGGCCCTGCATATGGCCGACCTCGACGGTGATAGTGTCGAAGAAGGTCTCCTGCTCGATGGTGTAGCCGAGTTTCTCCAGACCCTTGGCCATCAGCACGGCCTTCTGGTGCACCTGCTGGGCAATCGCCTTGATGCCCTGCGGGCCGTGGAAGACGGCATACATGGACGCCATCACGGCGAGGAGGACCTGCGCGGTGCAGATGTTGGATGTCGCCTTTTCGCGGCGGATATGCTGTTCGCGCGTCTGAAGCGACAAGCGGTAGGCGCGGTTGCCGCGCGCATCGACCGAGACGCCGACCAGACGGCCCGGCATGGAGCGCTTGTAGGTGTCCTTGACGGCCATATAGGCCGCATGCGGGCCACCATAGCCGACAGGCACGCCGAAGCGCTGCGAGCAGCCGATGGCGATATCCGCGCCCATTTCGCCGGGCGACTTCAGTAGCGTCAGCGCCAGCGGGTCGGCAGCAACGACGGCGATCGCGCCGGTCTGGTGCAGCCTTGCGATCAGGCCGGTGAAATCATGGATGTGACCATGCGTGCCGGGATACTGGAAGATCGCGCCGAAGACGTCGACCGGATCGAGATCGGTGAAAGGATTGCCGACGATGACGTTCCAGCCGAGCGGTTCGGCGCGGGTCTTGATCAGCGCGATGGTCTGCGGATGGCAATCGGCGTCGACAAAGAAGGCCTTGGCCTTGGATTTCGCCACGCGCTCGGCCATCGCCATGCCTTCGGCGGCGGCGGTCGCTTCATCGAGCAGCGAGGCGTTGGCGACATCGAGACCGGTGAGGTCGCAGATCATCGTCTGGTAGTTCAGCAGCGCCTCGAGGCGGCCCTGGCTAATTTCCGGCTGGTAGGGCGTATAGGCAGTGTACCAGGCCGGGTTTTCCAGGATGGTGCGCTGGATGACCGGTGGCGTGATCGTGCCGTAATAGCCCTGGCCGATCAGCGACACGAGAACCTTGTTCTTGTTGGCGGTCTCGCGCAGCTTGTCGAGCGCCTCACGCTCCGTCATCGGCGCACCCCAGACAAGTGGGGCCTTCTGGCGGATGGATGGCGGCAGCGTTGCATCGATCAGCTTGTCGAGGCTGCCATAACCGATCACCTTGAGCATATCGGCCATCTCCGAGGGAGACGGGCCGATATGACGGCGATTGGCGAAATCGTATGGCTGATAATCGGTGAATGTGAATTCCGTCGGCGTCGTCATTCCTTGATGAACTCCTTATAGCCAGATTCATCAAACAAAGCATTTGCATCTGCTACATTCTTCAACTTGATCTTGAAGAACCAGCCTTCTCCCATCGGATCGTTATTAACGAGCTCTGGATCATCCACAATCGCGCTGTTGATTTCGGTGATCTCGCCGGCAAGCGGACAATAGACATCTGAGGCCGCCTTAACGGATTCGACGACTGCCGCGCCTTCACCCTTGTCGAGACTGGTGCCGACGTCAGGCAGTTGCACGAAAACGAGATCGCCGAGTTGTTTGGTTGCAAACTCCGTGATCCCCACGGTCGCGACGTCGCCTTCGATATTCAGCCACTCGTGTTCATCGGTAAATTTCAGCATGGATAATCCTCTCTGGGCTATGACGTCTTAGCGTTTGTAGGTCGGGGTGATGAAAGGCAGGGCGGAGACCCGGACGGGCAGGTATTTGCCTCGCACTTCCGCGTAGACCAGCGTATCGGGTGCGGCGGCGCTGTTGGGCAGGTAGCCCATGGCGACAGGAGCTTCGACGCTCGGCCCGAAGCCACCCGAGGTGACTTCGCCAATCTCGGTCTTGCCCTCGGCATCAGCGTAGAGCTTGGCGTGGCCGCGAACCGGCGCCTTGCCTTCTGGCTTCAGGCCGACGCGACGGCGCGTGGCGCCATTATCGAGTTCGGCAAGGATGCGTGCGCTGCCAGGGAAGCCGCCGGCGCGCAGGCCGCCGGTTTTGCGGGCTTTCTGCATGCCCCATTCCAGGGCTGCTTCCACCGGCGTCGTCGTCTGGTCGATGTCGTTGCCGTAAAGGCAGAGCCCGGCTTCGAGGCGCAAAGAGTCTCGAGCGCCGAGGCCGATCGGCTGGACGTCCGGATGTTCCAGCAGCCGCTTGGCGATATCCTCGGCCTTGTCAGCCGGTACGGAGATTTCAAAACCATCTTCGCCGCTATAGCCCGAACGCGAAACCAGGCAGGAAACGTCGTGCAGGCGACAATGGCGCACATCCATGAACTTCATGTAGGCGAGATCCGCCCAGAGCTCGGCAAGAACCGAAACGGCGCGGGGTCCCTGCAGCGCGATCAGAGTGCGGTCGAGTAAAGTGATTTCGCAGCTATCGCCGATATGCTTCTGAAGATGCTTGAGATCTTCTTCCTTGCAGGAGGCATTGACGACGACGAAAAGATAGTCGTCCATATGGGTGATCATCAGATCGTCGAGGATGCCGCCATTGTCGTCGGTGAAGAAACCGTAGCGCTGACGTCCCTCCGCGAGACCGAGAATATCGACCGGCACGAGGCTTTCGAGCGCCAGCGCCGCATCCTCATATTTGCCGGAGCGGGCGCGGATCGTTACCTGGCCCATATGAGAAACGTCGAACAGGCCGGCGGAGGCGCGGGTCCAGAGATGCTCCTTCATCACGCCGGCGGGATATTGCACCGGCATGTCATAGCCGGCGAACGGCACCATGCGGGCTCCGAGCGACAGATGCAGGGCGTGAAGGGGTGTCTTGTTCAGGGCAGCGGTCTCGTCCAAATGACGTCTCCGGGGTTTGCGCTCGGTTAAAAGCGCAGGGCTCAAAATTTCGGCGCGGCTGCGCCTTACGATGAGCCCCCTCTGTCCGTTTGCCTGAGATTGTTATCCCTTCGGCGAACGCTTGCGCGTTTCTCTCCAGAGTTCCGTCTGCCCCTTGCTGGTCCTTTGGCCTGAGAGTTTCCGGGGCGGTTGCTCCTTCGGCACCGGCTTGCGCCGGATTCTCCCAACAAGGTTGAGTGCCATTATCTGGTAGTCGCCGGAGATGGCAAGGGGCAAATGTCGCCCTTGAACAAATTTTTGTCGCGCGGCTTGTTTGAGCACACGCGGAAGTGCGCGACCAGCGGATGCAAGGGACTTTGCAACGGCGTCTCTAGAGGCTATCCCATGAGGCCAATGGAGAGGCAGGGCAGGAGACAATGATGAACCGCAATTATGCCGTGGCATTGCTGATATCGGCGACCGTATTTTCGTTTTCGACGACGGCCGTCGTGGCACAGCAGAGCAACGACGCCAACAGCATGCACGGGATGCACATGGATGCGGGCAAGGCGCCGGCGGGTTCGGCAACCGCCAAGCTTGGCGACCTCGACATCAGCGGCGGCTACGTGCGCGCCATGTTACCGGGTCAGCCGGTTGGCGGCGGCTACATTACCATCCACAATGGCGGCAAGAGCGACGACAAGCTCACCTCCGTCACATCCTCGCAAGCCGGCAAGGTCGAGCTGCATCAGATGAAGATGGAGGGCGAGGTCATGAAGATGCGCGAAGTCAAGGAAGGCATCGCCATTCCTGCCGGCGCCACCGTGACGCTTTCGCCGAGCAGCATGCACATGATGTTCAAGCAGGTGAAGACGCCGTTCAAGCAGGGCGGCACCGTGCCGGTTATGCTGATGTTCGAGAAGGCAGGCATGGTCGACATCCCCTTGCCGGTCGTCGCGCCGAACGCAAACTGAGGTTTGAGCGACCACAGGCGTGCGACGTGGTCATAAAATTCCCTTTGATAGACAATTCCGGTTTCCACTTTTCCTCGAAATGCTCTAAAGCCACGTCAAAAGGCCGGGATGGACCGGCCCTGGGGCAAGATCGTCCTCAGTTTCTTGATTTGGCATGATGTTGCCCGAAACCGTTTCACGCTTTTCGGGACCACGCCGCGACTTTTGAAAGAAGAAAAATGGCCGGGATTGAGCATATAGAGGTCGAGCCTGACGAGGCCGGCATGCGCCTCGACCGCTGGTTCAAGGTGCATTTCCCTGGGCTGGGCTTTGGGCAGTTGCAGAAGCTTATGCGTTCCGGTCAGGTCCGTGTCGATGGCGGCCGCGTGAAGACCGATGCGCGCGTGCAGCCGGGACAGATCGTTCGGATACCGCCGCTGGACGTCGACGCAAAAGGGGTGAAGAGCGGCCCGATCGGCAACAAGGATATGAAGCATTCCAGCGACGCCGATCTTCTGGCGCGCATGCTGCTGCATGAGGACGAGAAGGTCTTCGTGCTGAACAAGCCGGCCGGCCTTGCGGTGCAGGGAGGCTCCGGCCTTACCCGTCACATCGACAAGATGCTGGAAGCATGGACGAGCAAGAAGGGTGAGAAGCCGCGTCTGGTGCATCGTCTCGACCGTGACACCTCCGGCGTCCTGGTCGTTGCCCGCACCCGTGGTGCTGCTCAGAAGCTGACGGCCGCCTTCCGCGAACGCGATACCAAGAAGACCTATTGGTCGCTGGTAAAGGGCGTGCCGCGTAAGCACGAGGACAAGATCTCGACCTGGCTGGTGAAGGAAGCGACCGCCGACGGCGACCGAATGCGTATCGCCAAGCACGGAGAAGATGGCGCCGATCACGCTATCACCTATTATCGTGTGCTTGAAACGGCGGCACAGAGCCTCGCCTGGCTGGAGATGGAGCCCTATACCGGCCGTACGCACCAGTTGCGCGTTCATGCGCTGCATATGGGGCATCCGATCATCGGCGATCCTAAATATTTCGACGACGATCATAACTGGGATTTTCCGGGCGGCGTTCAGAACCGGCTGCATCTGCATGCCCGGCACATCGATATCCCGCATCCCAATGGCGGCCGCCTGCGCATCACTGCGCCGTTGCCGCCGCATATGGTGCAGACGTGGAACCTTCTCGGCCTTGATATGGCATCGGCGGGGGAGCCGGACGACGAATGAGCCTCGTTCTTTTCGATTGCGACGGGACGCTGGTCGACAGCGCGCGGCTGATCCACGAGGTCATGGCCCGCACCTTCGTCGACTTCGGTCACAAGCGTCCTGACGTTGCCTCCACCAAGTCGATCATCGGCCTGACGCTCGATATCGCGATTGCCCGCATGCAGGGCAAACCCCATGTCGATGACGAAGCAATCGCCATGACGGCGCATTACAAGGCGATCTATCCCGGCGTGCGCGACGAGGCGGATATGCAGACGCCGCTTTTTGACGGTATCAAGCCGTTGATCGAGACGCTGGCGGCCCGCGAAGGGTTGCTGCTGGGGGCCGTTACCGGCAAGTCGCGCCGTGGCCTGACGCATATTCTCGAGGTGAACGGCTTTACGCCTTATTTCGTCGTCTCGCGCACTGCCGACGACTGCCCTTCGAAGCCGCATCCGGCGATGGTGACGGAGTGCTGCAGCGAGACGGGCATGGATCCGCATGATACTATCGTCATCGGCGATGCCATCTATGACATGCAGATGGCGAAGGCGGCGGGTGCGACCGCCATCGGCGTCGCCTGGGGCTATGCCTCGGTGGAAGAACTGCTGGCCGCCGGCGCTGACGCCATTGCCCATCATCCGAACGACCTGTTGAGCCATATTCTCTGAGGTGACGCCATGCGCGACCTGTTGAACGACCTTTCCGAAGGCCTGAGCCACCCCGACCCGATCCGCCGTGCGCAGATCCAGATGAAGAAGCCCTTGCCGAAGCGATTCTACAAAGATGTGGGCATCCGCGAGGGCGAGGACGGCTATGTGATCGAACTGGACGGCAAGGTGGTGAAGACGCCAGCCCGCCGATCGCTCGCGGTGCCGACCGAGGCGCTGGCGAAACTTTTGGCGGCCGAATGGGCGCGACAGACCGATGTCATTAACCCCACCGTCATGCCGGTAACACGTCTGGTCAATACCGCGCTTGATGGCGTGGCGACCGATCCGCAAGCGGTTTTCGAGGACATCCTGCGCTTTTCCTCCAGCGATCTACTCTGCTACCGCGCCGATCAACCAGAGCGGCTGGTGGAACGGCAATCGGAACGGTGGGATCCACTAATCGATTGGGCAGCCAATGAGCTCGGCGCCCGCTTCATCCTGGCGGAAGGCGTGATGCATCAGGAACAGCCGCGCGAGGCGATCGCCGCCTTCGCGGTGACGCTGCGCAAATACGATACGCCGCTGGAACTCGCCAGCCTGCACACGATCACCACGCTGACGGGGTCGGCGATCTTGGCGCTCGCCTTTGCCGAGGGCCGACTACCTCTCGCCGAGGTCTGGTCGCTCGCGCATCTCGATGAAGACTGGACGATCGAGCAATGGGGTCATGACGAGGAAGCGGATCATCGCCGCGCCCAGCGCTTCGAAGAGTTTCAGGCGGCAACGGATGTATTTTCTGCGCTTCGCAGTTGAATGTTGTTGATTTCCAGTCCGTTATATCGAACTCTGCACACTACGGGGTTGGGAGTTCGGGACGCGAATCATGCTGCAATTGAGGTCGGGGGCGGTATCTGCGCTCGTGGGATGTTTGGCGCTGGCTGCGTGCTCTAGCTGGTCGCTGACGGAACCACCTGCGCCTCCGGCCTATGATGTTCGCAGCGCCACGGTTGTCGCCGACCAGGCCGTTCCGCCAGTTCCGCCGACGTTGCTGTCAGCCATCAATGATCACGTCAACGCCGCCATCGCCGTAACGACGCGCGATACGCCATTGCCGAAGGTGGTATTGACGATCCGTCTAACGGACCTTCGCAAGGGGCGCAGCTTCAACAAGGACCGCAATTCGGCAAAGATCAATGTCGATGCTGCCTCGGTCGATAATGGTGCGGTACTCGCGATCGCCTCCTTCGATATCGTGAACTACACACAGGATCCGACCGCGGCCAACGATCTGATGGCCGAGGATGTTGCCGCTCGTATCCGGTCGATCTTCGTGCTGAAGGCGCCGCCGCTGGTGAACTGAGCATACCGCTTCAAACTATTCCTGCGGCATGCTAAGCCGGATAAGCGCAGAAGAGGACCATCATGAAAGAGATCCTGCAGGAACTGGAACGTCGCCGGGAGGTCGCAAGGCTCGGAGGCGGACAGGCGCGTATCGATGCGCAGCATGCGCGCGGCAAGCTGACGGCGCGCGAGCGCATCGACATCTTTCTCGATGAAGGCTCCTTCGAGGAGTTCGACATGTTCGTCGAGCACCGGTCGACCGATTTCGGCATGGACAAGACCAAGATCGCCGGCGATGGCGTCGTCACCGGCTGGGGCACGGTCAATGGCCGCACCGTTTTCCTCTTCGCCAAGGATTTTACCGTCTTCGGCGGCTCGCTTTCGCAGGCGCATGCCGAGAAGATCATGAAGGTCCAGGATATGGCGCTGAAGAACCGCGCGCCGATCATCGGGATCTACGATGCCGGCGGCGCGCGCATTCAGGAGGGTGTGGCGGCGCTCGGCGGCTATGCGGAGGTGTTCCAGCGCAATGTGCTCGCCTCCGGCGTCATTCCGCAGATTTCGATCATCATGGGGCCTTGCGCCGGCGGCGACGTCTATTCACCTGCCATGACCGACTTCATCTTCATGGTGCGCGACACCTCCTATATGTTCGTGACTGGCCCGGATGTTGTAAAGACCGTCACCAACGAGACCGTGACGTCCGAGCAACTCGGCGGGGCCTCGGTTCATACGACAAAATCCTCGATCGCCGATGCCGCCTACGACAACGACATTGATACGCTTTTGCAGGTGCGCCGGCTCATCGATTTTCTGCCGCAGTCGAACACCGCGGCTCTTCCGGAAATCGAGTGCTATCAATCGGTCACCGACCCGGACATGTCGCTCGACACGATCATCCCCGCCAATGCCAACAAGCCCTATGACATCAAGGAGCTGATCCAGAAGGTGGCGGACGAGGGGGATTTCTTCGAGATTCAGGCGAGTTTCGCGAGAAATATCGTCTGCGGCTTTGGCCGCATCGAGGGGGCGACGGTCGGCTTCGTCGCCAACCAGCCCATGGTGCTTGCCGGCGTGCTTGATAGCGACGCCTCGCGCAAGGCGGCGCGTTTCGTGCGCTTCTGCGATTGCTTCAATATTCCGCTCGTCACCTTCGTCGACGTGCCCGGTTTCCTGCCAGGCACCGCGCAGGAGTATGGCGGGCTGATCAAGCATGGCGCCAAGCTGCTCTTCGCCTATGCCGAGGCCACCGTGCCGAAGCTCACCGTCATCACCCGCAAGGCTTTCGGCGGCGCCTATGACGTCATGGCGTCGAAACATCTGCGCGGCGATCTCAATTATGCCTGGCCGACTGCACAGATTGCCGTCATGGGTGCCAAGGGCGCGGTCGAGATTATCTTCCGCAAGGATATCGCCGATCCGGAGAAGATCGCGGCGCATACGAAAATGTATGAAGACCGTTTCCTGTCACCCTTCGTCGCCGCGGAGCGCGGCTATATCGACGAGGTGATCAAACCGCACTCGACTCGGCGTCGGCTGGCACAGGGTTTGAAAATGCTGCGCAACAAGGATCTGACCAATCCATGGAAGAAGCACGACAACATTCCACTTTAGGCATGTGACAACAAGTCACGGATTTTACACGGTAAATTGATTGGACGTTAGAAGCCGTGTTTTCACGTTCGCAATCAACCCCTCTAATGCTCTCATTTGGGGGAGTTAGAACTGGAGTTTAAAATGGCGCTTTCCGATCGGCTGAATCAATATCAGCCTTATGCTCTTACTGTGCTGCGTATCGTTACCGGCGTCCTGTTCATCGAACATGGCACGCAGAAGCTTTTCGGCTTCCCGGCCGGTGGTCAATTTCCAAGCCCGCTGCCAACCCTGCTTTTGGTTCAGGGCCTTCTCGAGGTCATCGGCGGACTGGCAGTCGTCGTCGGCTTCTTTACCCGTCCCGTCGCATTCATCCTCTGCGGCAACATGGCGGTCGCCTACTTCATGGCGCATTACCCGAAGAATTTCTTCCCCGCCAATAATGGCGGCGACGCAGCTATCCTGTACTGCTTCATCTTCCTGTTCCTGATCTTTGCGGGTCCTGGCCTTTTAGCACTAGACAACCGCAAGAAGTAATCAATCCCATCGTCGGGCTCGGCCAATCTGCAGATCCGACACATCGTCATTACCCCCATCGCATCGGGCGCGGCGCGCAAAAGCTCTTCAGCTTTTCGTCCGCGCCCTTTGTAATTACGAGTTTGCTCTTCGTATCAGGGTGATTGGAGCTCGCACGCCTCAGGCAGCGAGCTTGAGCCCGGCGATGCCTGCAACGATCAGGCCGATGCAGAACAAGCGGACAAGGGTTGCGGGATCGCCGAGCAACCAGATGCCGAGCAGGACGGTGCCGACCGTGCCTATACCGGTCCAGACGGCATAGGCCGTGCCCATTGGCAAAGTCTTCACCGCCAGACCCAGCAATACGACGCTAATGACCATAGAGATGACGGTGAGAATCGTCGGCATCGGTCGGGTGAAACCATCGGTATATTTCAGGCCGACGGCCCAACCGATTTCAAAGAGACCTGCGAGGAAAAGCAGGAACCAAGCCATTTTACGCTCCTTTGTGAGAGCGAGGCCGTCCCCGCGGTATCTTACGATCGGTAACGCAATACCGGCCGCCGCAGCCGTCTGCGCGGGTAGATATATGCCTCAGTTGCATCGGTTTTTCAACCTGGCGATTGCATGGCTCCTATGCCACGCGTCTTATGCCAGCCGCTCGGCATGCCACTTCAGATGATCGTCCATGAAGCTGGAGATGAAATAATAGGAGTGGTCGTAGCGCTCGTGCATGCGCAGCGTCAGGCCGATGCCGCTGCCCTTGATCGCCTCTTCGAACAGCCAGGGACGCAGGCCGGTTTCCAGGAAACTGTCGGCCTTGCCCTGGTCGATCAGGAATTCCGGGAAGCGGGCGCCATCCTCGACCAGCGCGCAGGCATCGTATTTCCGCCAGGAGGCCCTGTCGGCTCCGAGATATTTCTCCAGGGCCGGTGCCGACCAATCGGCGGTCGAGGGCTGGACGATCGGCGCGAAAGCTGAGCAGCTCTTGAAACGATCCGGGTTCTTCAACGCGATGGTCATCGCACCGTGGCCGCCCATGGAATGGCCGAATATGCCCTGCCTGCTCATATCCAGGCGAAACTGCTGGCTGACCAGTGCGGGCAGTTCCTCGGTGATATAGGTGTACATCTTGTAGTTCTCGGACCACGGCTCCTCGGTCGCATCGAGATAGAAGCCGGCGCCTTTGCCCATCTGCCAGTTGGTCAGCTCGTCCGGCACGTCATTGCCGCGTGGGCTGGTATCCGGGCAGACGATGATCAGGCCGAGTTCAGCCGCCATGCGGCGATATTCACCCTTCTCCATGACGTTGGCGTGGGTGCAGGTGAGGCCGGAAAGATACCAGAGAACGGGGCGCGGCTCTTTGATCGCCTGCGGCGGCACGAAGACCGCGAAGGTCATCTCGCACTGGCAGGCCTCGGATTCATGCGAAAACACGCCCTGCATGCCGCCAAAGGCGGTGTTCTGGGAAATAATGTTCAAGACTGGTCTCCAGACGGATTATGGGCTTTTGCCCGCCGGCAAAGCCGGTCGAATGTTTCAAGAAAGGCCGAGCGGTCGCGCGGCGAAAAGGCAGCGTTATAGCCCTTGCTCTCGCCGGTCTCGCGCAGATGCGCGCCGAGATCGCGCATCGCGGTGGCCATGCCGATATTGGCGACGTCGAAGATGCGGCCGGTCGGCCCGGTTACCAGCGCGCCGGTGGCGACACAGCGCCCGGCAAGCGGCACATCGGCGGTGACGACGATATCGCCGGGTCCGGCATGCTCGGCGATCCAGTTGTCGGCGGCGTCGAAGGCACTGGAGACGATGACATTCTTCACCATCGGATCACGCGATGGCCTGAGGCCCGAATTGGCGACAAGCGTCACCTGGATGCCGTGACGCTCGGCAACTTTTAAGATCTCCGGCTTGACCGGACAGGCATCGGCATCAACGTAGATCATGAGATACTTCAATGATTATAATTGCATGCGGCATTTAATTAATTCACCGCATGCAATTTTCTAGCAGAGATCAGTATACTACCACGCCGCGGATGCTCTCGCCCGAGTGCATCAGTTCAAACCCCTTGTTGATGTCTTCGAGCGGCATGGTGTGGGTGATCATCGGGTCGATCTGGATCTTGCCCTGCATGTACCAGTCGACGATTTTCGGCACATCGGTGCGCCCGCGCGCGCCGCCGAAGGCTGTGCCCATCCAGTTGCGGCCGGTGACCAGCTGGAACGGACGCGTGGAGATTTCCTGGCCGGCGCCGGCAACGCCTATGATAACCGACTTGCCCCAACCGCGATGCGAGGATTCCAGCGCCTGGCGCATGACCTTGGTGTTGCCCGTGCAGTCGAAGGTGTAGTCGGCGCCGCCGATCAGGTCGCCGTTGCGCTTCGTCAGGTTGACGAGGTAGGGCACAATGTCGTCACCGACATCCTTCGGATTGACGAAGTGCGTCATGCCGAACTTTTCGCCCCAGGCCTTGCGATCATTGTTGATATCGACACCGATGATCATGTCGGCGCCGGCAAGGCGCAGGCCCTGAAGCACGTTGAGACCGATGCCGCCGAGACCGAAGACGATGGCGGTCGAGCCGATCTCGACCTTGGCGGTGTTGATGACGGCGCCGATCCCGGTGGTGACGCCGCAGCCGATGTAGCAGACCTTGTCGAAAGGCGCGTCGGGGTTGATCTTGGCGAGAGCGATCTCGGGCAACACCGTGTAATTGGCGAAGGTCGAGCAGCCCATATAGTGATGGATCTTGTCTTTGCCGATCGAGAAGCGCGAGGTGCCATCGGGCATTACACCCTGGCCCTGCGTGGCGCGGATCGAGGTGCAGAGATTGGTCTTGCGCGACGTGCAGGAATAGCACTCGCGGCATTCCGGCGTGTAGAGCGGGATAACGTGGTCGCCCTTTTTGAGCGAAGTCACGCCCGGCCCGACATCGACGACGATGCCGGCGCCCTCATGGCCGAGGATCGCGGGAAACAGACCCTCCGGATCGGCGCCCGACAGCGTGAAGTCGTCGGTATGGCAAATGCCGGTGGCCTTGACCTCGATCAGAACTTCGCCGGCCTTCGGGCCTTCAAGCTGCACGGTCATGACTTCGAGCGGTTTACCTGCCTGAACGGCTACGGCGGCGCGAACGTCCATCGTTTCATTCCCTTCTAATAATGATTTGGTCGGCGCGACATTCGCATGGGCGCGCAGTACGGCTCAAGCTAAAAATCAGACACTTAATGCCGTATTTTGATCAGTCGAATTCCATGATCACCGCATCGACGGCGAGGCTTTCGCCGGGCTTGGCGTTGATCTTGCCGACGGTCAAGTCACGTTCGGCGCGCAAGACGTTCTCCATCTTCATCGCCTCGACGATCGCCAGCGTCTCCCCGGCCTTGACCTCCTGTCCCTCGGCGACCGCAATGGCGACGACAAGGCCGGGCATGGGGCAGAGCAGTAGCTTCGACGTATCAGGCGGCAATTTCACCGGCATGAGCTTGTCGAGTTCGGCCTGACGCGGGGTGAAAACCCTGGTCCGGACGGAAAGCCCCTGCCAATCGATGCGCAGGCCATTGAGGAAGGGCCGGATCTGCGCCGTCACCTTGCGCCCGCCGACCGAGCCGGCCCAGACGGCATCGCCCGGACGCCAGTCTGTCGCAACCGTCAGGTTTTCGCGGGCGATCTGCATATCCATCTCGAACGGGATGGTGACGAGGCCATCCAGCAGCGTGATCGGAATATAATCCGCGCCAAGCTTAACCGCCCATTCTTCGCGCAATGGTCCCATAGCCGGACGCAACCTGTCGGCATAGCGCTCACGTCGGTTGGCATCCACGAGACTGCAGGAGAGGGCTATGGCCGCCAGCAGGGCGCCTTCACGGCCATCCGGCGTCATCGGGGCAAAACCATCAGGATATTCCTCGGCGATGAAGCCGGTCGACAGGCGGCCCTCGCGCCAGCGCGGATGCTTCATCAGCGCGGAGAGGAACGGCATGTTGTGTTCGATACCATCGACGACGAAACCGTCGAGCGCGTCGCCCATGGCATCGATCGCTTCAAGCCGCGTCGGCGCCCAGGTGCAGAGCTTGGCGATCATCGGGTCGTAATACATCGAGATTTCAGCGCCCTCGAAGACGCCGGTATCGTTGCGGACGATCGATTTGCCGTTCTTGCCTTCGCGCGGCGGCCGATAGCGAGTCAAACGGCCAATCGACGGCAGGAAGTTGCGGTAGGGGTCCTCGGCATAGAGACGGCTTTCGATCGCCCAGCCGTTCAGCTTGATGTCATCCTGCTTGAACGGCAGCCTCTCCCCGGCGGCGACTCGAATCATCTGCTCGACCAGATCGATGCCGGTGATCAGCTCGGTTACGGGATGCTCGACCTGCAGGCGGGTGTTCATCTCGAGGAAATAGAAATTGCGGTCGCGGTCGACGATGAACTCGACGGTGCCGGCGCTCTGGTAATCGACAGCCTTGGCAAGCGCCACGGACTGCTCGCCCATAGCTTTGCGTGTCGCCTCGTCCAGGAAAGGTGAGGGTGCTTCCTCGGCGACTTTTTGGTTGCGGCGCTGGATCGAGCACTCACGTTCGCCGAGATAGACGACATTGCCGTGGCCGTCGGCCAGGATCTGGATTTCGATATGCCTGGGATCGACCACGAATTTCTCGATGAAGACGCGATGGTCGCCGAAGGAGCTTTTCGCCTCGGATCGGGCGCGATCAAAACCATCGCGCACTTCGTCCTTGCTCCAGGCGATTCGCATGCCCTTGCCGCCGCCGCCCGCCGATGCCTTGATCATCACGGGATAGCCGATCTCGCCCGCAATCTTTTCGGCGTGATCGGCATCGTCGATGACGCCGAGATAGCCGGGCACCGTGGAAACCTTGGCGGCATTGGCGAATTTCTTCGATTCGATCTTGTCGCCCATCGCCTTGATGGCCTTCGGCTTCGGGCCGATGAAGACGATGCCCTCTTTCTCCAGGGCTTCGCAGAACGACGCACGCTCAGAGAGAAAGCCATAGCCGGGGTGCACCGCTTCGGCCCCGGTTTCCTTGCAGGCGGCAATGATCTTTTCGGCGACGAGATAGCTTTCGGCGGCAGGGGCAGCGCCGATATGCACGGCCTCGTCGGCCATCTCGACATGCAGGGCGTCGCGATCGGCGTCGGAATAAACCGCGACAATCAGGATCCCCATCCGGCGCGCGCTCTTGATCACACGGCAAGCGATCTCGCCGCGGTTGGCGATCAGGATTTTCTTGAACATGGAAACTCCGCCCAATGCATATGCCCTGCTAGCGTTTTAGCCACAAATCGCCCCGGCGGTCCATGCGGAAGATGGGAGCGCTCAGGCCGACGTTGAGGATCGCGCCTGCACCCGTTCGCGCCAGAGGATGAACAGGCCCGACCCAACGATAATCACGATGCCAATCCATTTGTAAAAATTGGGAAAATCACCGAACAGCGCATAACCGAGAATGGTGGCGGAGATGATCTCGAAATATTGAAAGGGCGCCAGCAGCGATAACGGCGCGAGCCGGAATGCGCGGACGACCAGCAGATGGGCATAGCCGGACACCGCGCCGAGAATCAGCAGCAGTATGAGGCCGAGCCACGAGGCGGGCAGGGATGGTGCGAAATCGGCAGCTCCGGCCGAAGCGCCTATCCACAACGCGCCCGTCATAAAGATGGTGCCGCCGATACCGGCCATGGTCTGCATAGTCAAAGGTGAATCGGCCTCGCCGACGGCCCGGTTCATGAAGAGGTAGAGCGCGAAGAGAAAGGCGCAGGCGACTGGCAGCAGCGCCTTCAAGCCAAAAATCTCGAAGCTTGGCTGAATGACGATCATCGCGCCGCCAAAGCCAACGACGATCGCCAGCCAGCGCCGCCAGCCGACCTTGTCGCCAAGAAACAGCGCCGAAAGCGCCGTCAGTATGAAGGGCTCGACGAAATAGATCGCGAAAACGTCGGCAAGCGGCATGTACTTGACCGCTGCGAAGAACAGCAGGCTCGCCGCGCCGTGCAAAGCGCCGCGCAACAGGTTCATCCACGGCCGCTTGGCCGAAAGCGCTCCCCAGCCGAACGCAAAGAAGAGCAGCGGCAGTGTGCAGACGAGCTGAAAGAAGAAGCGATAGAAGGTCACCTGTCCCGGCGACATCGCCTCGAAGGTCGCCATATATTTGGCGATGGCATCCATCACCGGCAACACGATCATGGCGCCGGCCATGATGGCCATGCCTTGCAGAGGATTTTGTTGGGCGGGAGAGGTGACGATAGCAGACATGACCGACATCAATCACAGGAACGTCCTTCGATCAAGGCATCGGATGCAACCTGTCCTTTTCAATTGGTTGTACCATTTGACGTAAAGTGCCGGACTTTCCCAATTCGGACACATCGAGGTCGCTACATGACGCCTCTAGACCTATGTTTGCCTGGTTAATCCGCTAAAAATTTAAGCGCGCCGCTTAGAATTTCACCGGCGCGACCAAAACGGAGGATCGCACCGATGTTGAAGACGGAACATGAGACGACCGTTTTTTCGGATGAAAGCGACGATACCCTGGGTGGCCGCATCTCCATGGCCCGCGATGCCGCCGGCATCAGCCTGGAATTGCTGGCAGGCCAGCTCGGGGTGACCCAGGAAACCATGCTTGCCTGGGAATCGGACCGTTCGGAACCGAAATCAACCGTTCTGGCCGCAATGGCCGGCCTGTTCGGCGTTTCGCCGGCCTGGCTGATGACCGGCACGGGGGACGGGCCACGCGAAGATAGCGAAGAGCGGGCGCTCGAAGCCGTCAGGAACGAATTGTCCCGTCTGCGCTCCGCCCACCAGGACATCGGCCGGCTTATCGAGACGACGACACGCCAGCTCGAAAGGCTCGACCATCAGATTCGCCTGCGCAACGTCAGCAAGGACGTCGCGCATTAAACCTCATTGGCTGTTTCGCCGAAAACCTGCTCGAAAGCCTCGCGCAGTCGGATATCCACATCCGTCATCATCACCGGCAGGCCGAGGTCGACAAGGCTGGTGACGCCATAGGCGGATATTCCGCAGGGAACGATGCCGGAAAAATGGCTGAGGTCAGGGTCGACGTTCAGCGACAGGCCGTGAAACGTCACCCACTTGCGCACGCGGATGCCGAGCGCGGCGATCTTGTCCTCTGTCACAGTCCCATCCGGCAGCAGTGGCTTTTCCGGACGGCGCACCCAGACGCCGACGCGATCCTCACGGCGCTCTCCGCGGACATTCATCGAATCGAGCGTGCGGATGATGACTTCTTCCAGCGCGGCCACGAAAGCGCGGATATCCTGGCGCCGGCGTTTCAGATCGAGCATGACATAGGCCACGCGCTGGCCGGGGCCGTGATAGGTGTATTCGCCGCCGCGCCCGGTGGCGAAAACCGGGAACCGATCAGGCTCGATGAGATCGGCCGCGTTGGCGCTAGTGCCTGCCGTATATAAAGGAGGGTGCTCGACCAGCCAGACGAGCTCCGGCGCCTGGCCATTGGCAATGGCGGCGACTTCCGCCTCCATGGTCGCCACCGCCTCGTCATAGGGCACGGGACAGTCGGCGATGCGCCAGCGCACCGGGGGTGAATCAATCAGCGGAAACATTTGGTGTTCGAGATCGGTGCGTAGCATCCTGCCAGTCCTTTACATGCCTGCGGCCGCGCATCTCTTATAAAGCAACGCACCAGCAAGCATGGACTATATGGAGGCTTTCACAGGGGAATTCAAACAGTTGTGAAACTCTTCAAAAAAACTGACACATATCTCTTGTGCCCCCCGAATGCTTTTGCTACATGCAGCCGCGCCGGAGCAATTCGGCGCCTACCACGATGCGGTCGTGGCGGAATTGGTAGACGCGCAGCGTTGAGGTCGCTGTGGGGCAACCCGTGGAAGTTCGAGTCTTCTCGACCGCACCAAAACAAAAGACCCGCTTCGGCGGGTTTTTTTGTTTTTCTACTCCGTTGGAGTTTTCTATATCCTTTTAAGTTGCGAGATATTTGATATGCTCGCTGCGGTCGCTGTTTCTGTACAGTTACCGTTCATGTTCGTCATCATATGGTGTCGCTCATCGAACCCTGATGCCGCGTCAATTGACAAATCAAAGGGGTGAGATGATTAATAGTTTCGACATTCGTCATAGAGCGGAGGATTTGCCAATGACTAGTCGTGCCATCCTGTTGATGTCTTTTGCGTCTTTTGCAGTTTTGGGCTCGATGGCCCTCTCATCGCCGGCCTCTGCGCTAACGATGAAAGAGTGCAGCACCAAATACCAAGCTGCCAAGGATGCGGGTACTCTGAACGGCCAGAAGTGGAATGATTTCCGCGCCGCTCAGTGCGGTGCAGATACCTCTGCAACCACCACCACCGCACCGGCCGCAACGACGCCTGCAAAGCCGACCACGACCGCCAAGGTCGATCCCAGTGAGCCGGATGTCACCAAGCCGCCGGCAAAGGAACCAGCGAAGCCGACGACCGTTGCTCCGTCGGGCGTGACCTTCCCGGCTGCCGTCGATACCAAGTATTCGAGCGAAACGCCCGGCAAGGGCCGCTTCCACACTTGCGTCGATGCCTACAATGCCAACAAGGCCAAGAACAGCCTCGGCGGCCTGAAGTGGATCCAGAAGGGCGGCGGCTATTACAGCCTCTGCAACACCAAGCTGAAGGGCTGATCTGCCTCTTCATCGAACAATCAGCGGGCGCCTCAGAGGCGCCCGTATTTTTTGCGCGGGGAGAGCCGGATCAGGTCTTCGCCTTTTCCCATTTTTTCACCAGCCGATCGCGCTTGAATTTTGACAGCCGCTGCAGCCAGAACAGGCCGTCAAGCTGATCGACCTCATGCTGGATGCAAATCGCCAGGAAGTCTTCGGCCTCGGCTTCATGGGCTTCGCCGGTCATATCCTGATAGCGGAAGCGGATGGCCCTTGGCCTGACGACCTCGTCGGTGAAGCCGGGCATGGAGACGCTACCTTCCATATGCCGCATGGTCTCCTCGGAAAACCATATAATCTCCGGATTGATATAGGTGTGGACGCCGTCCTCGCGACTGAGTTCGATTACCGTGACGCGCTGGAGAACGCCGATATGGGCGGCAGTGATGCCGACACCGGGCGCCGCGCGCATGGTGTCCAGCAGATCGATGGCCAGACCACGCAGACCGTCATCGAAGACGACCACCGGTGCGCAAGCGGTTCTCAACAATGGATCTGGGAAACGGATGATAGGACGGACTGGCACGGCACTCTCTGCTAAGGGAACGATATAATGACCGCCTGAGGATAGGGGCAATACCACGCTAATGCCACCGTCTTACAGATCCGACACAAAACGTCAGCTTTCTCGTCTATCCGATTGTTGACAATAAGCTTTTCGCCGTCATTCTCCAAAGCGAAACCCTATATCTCCATAAATTGAACCGGGATGGGAGGCGGCAATGACAACGACCGATGAAGACGAGCGCCTTCGCAAGACCTCCGCGGAGACAGATTCCGACATTTATAACGAGGACGGCGTCGTCCGCTCCGATTTTCTGACGAAGATCAGCGATGCGATCGACCGCGAGGACGTTGCGTTCCTGCAGCAGAATGTCGTGCGGCTGCACGATTCCGAACTCGGCGATCTTCTCGAATCGCTGCCGCCGCATGAACGTCTGGCGCTGGTGCGATTGCTCGGCAACGACTTCGACATGACGGCGCTGACGCAGGTGGACGAGGCGATCCGTATGGAGATCGTCGACCAGATGCCGAACGATCAGATCGCCGCCGGCATCGGCGAGCTCGATTCGGACGACGCCGTCTACATTCTCGAGGATCTGGACCAGGAAGACCGCGACGAAATCCTGTCGCAACTGCCGTTCACCGAGCGGGTCCGCCTTCGGCGTGCACTCGATTACCCGGAGCAGTCTGCCGGCCGCCGCATGCAGACGGAATTCGTCGCCGTGCCGCCATTCTGGACGGTTGGCCAGACAATCGACTATATGCGCGACGAAGAAGGGCTGCCGGAAGCCTTTACCCAGATCTTCGTCATCGACCCGACTTTCAAGCTACTCGGCAGCATCGATCTCGACCGCATCCTCCGGGCCAAGCGGCAAGCGAAGGTCGAAGGCATCATGCGCGAGACCTCGCACCCGATCCCGGCCGAAATGGACCAGGAGGAGGCGGCGCAGCTCTTCGAGCAATACGATTTGCTGTCCGCCGCCGTCGTCGACGAGAATCAACGGCTAGTCGGCGTGCTGACCATCGACGACGTGGTCGACGTCATCAACGAAGAAGCCGACGAGGACATCAAGCGCCTCGGCGGTGTCGGTGACGAAGAACTATCGGACAATGTCACCTCGACCGTGCGCTCGCGCTTCGTCTGGCTGGCGGTCAACCTGATCACGGCGATCGTTGCCTCCAGCATCATCGATGTCTTCGATGGCGCCATCGAGAAGATGGTGGCGCTTGCCGTGCTGATGCCGATCGTCGCCTCGATGGGCGGCAATGCCGGCACCCAGACGATGACCGTCACCGTGCGGGCGCTCGCCACTGGCGACCTCGACATCTACAACGCCTTCCGCGTCATTCGCAGGGAGGCGAGCGTCGGTCTGATCAACGGCATTCTTTTCGCCATCATCATGGGTGCCGTCGCCACATTCTGGTTCCATGATTTTCAGCTGGGTATCGTCGTCGGCGCAGCGATGATTATCAATCTGGTCGCGGCGGCTCTTGGTGGCATTCTTCTGCCGCTGATTCTGCATCGTTTCGGCGCCGACCCGGCCATCGCCTCGTCGGCCTTCGTCACCACGGTCACGGATTGCACTGGATATTTCGCATTCCTGGGCATTGCGACTTGGTGGTTCGCCATTCACTAGGCTGAAATGACCGGGGGTACGATCGTGCACAAATTGACTATTACGTAAAAGTCAATATTATACCCCCTGCAATACAGGGGCGCACGACTGGTGGACAGATACTATAGCATAACGGAGCTGACGCGGGAATTCGGGGTTTCAACCCGGACATTGCGTTTCTACGAGGACGAAGGTCTTATCCACCCAGAACGCAGAGGCCGCACACGTCTGTTCCGGACGGCCGACCGTCGTCTTATCATGGAAATTCTGCGCGGCCGCCGTATTGGCTTCACCATCGCCGAAATCCGCGAAATCATTCAGGTCTACAAGGAACCACCAGGCGAGATGGGTCAGCTGAAACTGCTGATGAAGCGCGTCGATGAAAAACGCAACGAACTGCGCCAGAAGCGCAAGGACATCGAAGACACGCTGACCGAACTCGACAATGTCGAGGAAGCCTGTCTCGGCCGCCTGGCCGAAATTGGCGTGGGGACCTAGGCCCTCAAATCCAGCGGCGCGTATGCCTGCAGTAAAATTCGAATTCGCAGCCGAAGCGGGAGAGCAGATGCATCTCCTCGCAGCGGATGACGAGAAGCGTAGTCAGCGCCGCCGCCACGGCCGCCATGGCGACGAACCAGACGTTGCCGATCATCAGCCCGAGGCTCACCGTCAGTAGCGTATAGCCGAGATAGGTCGGATTGCGGGTAAAGCGGAACGGGCCTTTGGTCACCAGATGCGCCGTGCAGCGCTGCGTCAGCACAGTGGTGCGGCTCTCGATCAGGGTCTTTACCGCCCAGATATTCAACGTCACCGCGACAATAGTCAAAAGAGCGCCGACGCCCCAGCCAATGATGGCCCAGAGATAAGGCAGTCGCACCGGATAATCCTGGTTCAGATACAGCGCCGTTATGACTGCGAGACTATATAATAAAGGCGGCCACGGGAAACTCAGCGACTTGGAACGATAGGCATTCATCGAATAACCCTGTCATTGCGCTTGTTCCGTGCACTGTAGCGCGATTCGGCTGATCCGTTCATCGCTATCTGCCTTAATTGCCCCGGACTCCAACGGCGAGAAGAGATTCTGCGCCTGCAACTGATCGAGCGTGCACTTGCAGAAGCTGCGGCACATGGCTTCGCCGCCCGATTGCGTGCAGGAGGTCTCGCATTGCCTGATATAGCCGACCGTAGGGTCTGGCGCCGGAGCAGGCGCGACCAGCGACAGAAGATAGACCAAGCCGAAGAGCAGGGGCTGGTGCACGAGGTAGAAGATCAGGCTATGGCGGCCGGCGCGGGCGATCGGGTTGCGGCCAGGGCCGAGCTTTGCCAGAGGCCGGAGCCAGCCGAATGAGATCGCCAGCTGCGCGATGCCGAGGCCGAAAAGGAATGGAGTTAGCCAAGGAAAGACGGGCACATAGTCGTTCGATCGCGGCAGGTTTTCGGACAAGCCGACCCAATAGAGCCAGGGCGTATTGAAGATGCCGGAGTGCAGCGAAAAAGGCGCGATGACATTGTCGACGACGATACCGGCCAAGAGCAGCACGGCTATCAGTAGGGTTGCGAAGGCCGGCAGGCGTAGGAAAAGCAGGCCGATGATGCTGGCCGCCGCAATGCTGTGCAGGATGCCGAAGAAGATCCACTCGTCACGCATGCCGACGAAGGTGACGATGGAAATCGCCAGCGCGGCGGCCACGATCATGCCGAGGCGCTTGAAATAGGACTGCCAGCGGACCTCGGGCGTGTTGGCAAGCACCAGGCTGACGCCGGCGAGGAACAGGAAGGTGCTGGCGATCGCGCGAGCATAGAATTTCAGCCAGCCGGTTTCCGCCGTACCCGACTCTAGATAGCCGAAGAACTCGAAATCCCAGGTGCAGTGATAGCTTGCCATCGCCAGAAGTGCGATGCCACGGGCCGTATCTAGAATGCCGATGCGGGGCGTTTTCTGCGGCGCATCGATACTCTCGGCGATAGCGGCCATTTGGCGGATCCTTCCAGACATGAATTCAGATCGTCGGCACCTGCTTCATCATCGCCAACACGGCGATGTCATGGCACATCGATATCCATGATGGCCAGACGGGCATCGGAAAAAAACTGGCGGCGGACCAGAACGATGATGATGAACATCGTCGTGACCATGAAGACGTAGGGGCTCAGGAACCAGCCGAGATAGCCGATCGACAGGAAGATGGTTCTCAAACCTGCATTGAAATTGCGCGCGGCGATGATGTTCATGCGGATGACGCGCTCTGCGGCCCGTTCCGCCCGCGCGGGGTCGAGCTCGGCATCTTGCCGCATCGGCAGGGCGCCGAAGAGGATGGTGCAATAGTTGAACAGGCGATAGGCCCAGCCGAACTTGAAGAAGGCGTAACCGAACAGACAGGCAAGCCCCGCCACCTTGAGTTCGAAGGCGGCGCGGCCACCATTGAGGATGAAGGGCAGGTCGGCGAAGAAGGCATTGACCTTGTCGGTGGCGCCAAGCAGGGCGAAGCAGCTGCCGATGGCGAAGATCGATGTCGAGGCAAAGAAGCCGGTGCCGTTCTGCAGGCCGGCCAGGATCTGTGTATCGATCATCTTCAGGTCGCGGCGCAGCGAATTGTGGATCCATTCGCGCCGGCGCTCGTTCATCGCCAGCGTCAGGCTGGTGCGATTGAAGAAGCTGGCGCTGCTGGTGATCCAGTTCAGGGCAATCCAAAGAAAAATGAAGAGGGCGAGGGCGACATAGTCGACGGTCGTCATGAAGGCAGATTCTCCCGGTCTTTCTGTTCCAGACTGTAACGCACGCCTGTTCGGGCGCAATGGCCTTATGTTTGCGCCGTTGCAAGCCTATATGGTATGTCGCAGGCATGAAATCCGATGTCGGTCGATCGCCGTGCAGGGCAGCCCTGATAGCGTAGCCTTGTCACTGCTTGATTTGCCGAGGAGGCACCAAAGGTCCATGTTTCTTTCAGTTTTCGATGTTTTCAAGATCGGTGTCGGACCGTCCAGTTCGCACACGATGGGACCTATGTCGGCCGCGAATCGGTTTCTTGACCTCGTGCTGTCGAGCGAGTGGCCGCGGCCGTCCTCGAACGTGCATGTCGCCTCGATCAAGGTGAGCCTGCATGGCTCGCTCGCCCATACGGGCATCGGCCACGGCACGGGCAGGGCGGTGGTTCTCGGTCTGATGGGCGAACGTCCGGACCAGATTGATCCCGACCGGATGGATGCCGTCATCGACGAGGTCGAGCGTAGCGGCCGCATTACGCCGCCGGGTCATCCGGCCTATCAGTTCCAACCGAAAACCGACTTGATCTTCGACAAGAAGGTGCCGCTGCCGGGCCATGCCAACGGCATGAGTTTTTCCGCCTTCGACAAGGACGAGCGGTTGCTCGTCAAGCGCATCTATTATTCCGTCGGCGGCGGCTTCGTCGTCACCGATACCGAGCTCGAACAGATGCGCGCCGACAAGAAGAAAGCCTCTTCCGGCGAGCGCATTCCATTCCCCTTCGCCACCGCCAGGCAGATGCTTGATATGGCCGAGCGTTCCGGTCTCTCGATCGCGCAGATGAAGCGCGCTAACGAAGAGACGCGCATGAGCAGCGATGAACTCGATGCAGGGCTCGATCGCATCTGGACGGCGATGAGCAGCTGCATCGATCGTGGCCTCAAGGTCGACGGCATCATGCCTGGTGGCCTGAAGGTGCGCCGTCGCGCCCGCGCCATCCATGACAAGCTGCAAGAGGAATGGCGCAGCAACCGCATCAATCCGCTGCTCGCCAATGACTGGCTGAGCGTCTACGCCATGGCCGTCAACGAGGAAAATGCAGCCGGTGGCCGCGTCGTCACCGCGCCGACCAATGGCGCTGCCGGCGTCATTCCGGCGACGATCCGTTACTACCAGCACTTTCATGAGGACTGGGATCAGGACGGCATCCGCAACTACCTGCTGACGGCTGCGGCCGTCGGCGGCATCATCAAGCACAATGCCTCGATCTCCGGCGCCGAAGTTGGCTGTCAGGGCGAGGTGGGTTCGGCGGCTGCGATGGCGGCTGCGGGACTTGCCGCTGTCATGGGCGCCTCGCCGGAGCAGATCGAGAACGCCGCCGAAATCGCGCTGGAACATCATCTCGGCATGACCTGCGACCCGGTCGCTGGCCTCGTGCAGGTGCCCTGCATCGAGCGCAACGCGCTTGGCGCCGTCAAGGCCGTAACCGCCGCGTCATTGGCTCTTAAGGGCGACGGTCAGCATTTCGTGCCGCTCGACGCCTGCATCGAAACCATGCGCCAAACCGGCTACGACATGAGCGAGAAGTACAAGGAGACGTCGACAGGCGGTCTCGCGGTAAATGTCGTCGAATGTTGAGTGTGGACGCTTGGCTCTAAAAGCTTGACGCTGCCGGTCAAAAGGATTTCAACGGCGTCATGGCTTTGCATCTGATCAAATTATGCGTGGGCGCCGACTCGCTTGAGGATCTGCGTGAATGGGTTTCCGAGCGGGCAATGAGCGCGATTGCCGCCGGCCTGGAGCCGCATACGACCCATACGACGCGCATGGTGCCGAAGCGCATGGAGGAGTTGCTGGATGGCGGCTCGCTCTATTGGGTGATCAAAGGGCAGGTGCAGGCGCGGCAGAAGTTGCTCGGCATCGAAACCTTCACCGATGTCGACGGCATTCATCGCTGCCGGCTCATCCTCGATCCGAGCGTTGTCGAAACCGCCGGCCAGCCACGTCGGGCTTTTCAGGGATGGCGTTACCTTCCGCAAGAGGATGTGCCGCGCGACCTCGATAGTCTCGGCGGTGTCGCCGAACTGCCCGCGGATTTGCGGCGCGAGCTTTCCGAGCTTGGATTGTTATAAAGCGGGCGCTCAGCGCAGCCGCAACTGCACCGGTGCCTGACCGTTCGGCGCCGTGATGTGCAGTCGAATACTGGCTTCCGGCTGCGAATAGCGCCAGGCGCGTGCGCCATGGCAAAGCAGGATGCCGATCAGGTCTTTCGTCTTACTACGCGAACGCGAACGATTGAGGCCGAGATCGGCCAGCCGCAATGCTGCTTCATGCAGCGGATGAAGGGCAAAGCCCTTCGGTTTGGTCTTTCCCGCGCCATCGAGCGAGAAACCTGGAAAGTTCTCGTTCATCGCCATCTCATATCCCCGCAACACATTACAAACTCAGGGCCGGCCCGATACACATCCGGGACCGGAAAGCCGGGCGTCGCCACGCGAAACCCAGCAATCTCTTGACAATGCAGCACGAAAACCGTGGCCACATTCCTATTCCAAACTTGCCCAGCATTTCACGCCGGCTTTCTTGAGCGCCTTGCAGGCGTTGACCGCCGCATTCTGGTCTCCAAAGCCGCCGAAGCGGGCGCGATAACCGTTGTCATAGGCAACTGCGTAAGCCTTGGCCGAGCGCAATGCCTTGCCGCCCTTGCTCTTGGCTCTGTCGAGCAGATCGTCGGCGCCGTCCTTGCTGGAGGAAACACCAATCTGGACGACCCAGCCGGTCGGACCCTTGTCAGCCTTGGCAAGCTTTTCTGCCTTCTCGGCTTTTTCGACCTTCTGCGGCTTGATGATCTTCGTATCGGACTTGGAAGTCGAAGCTGTCGTCAGCGTATCGACATCATCCTCGCCGCTCTCGTCCGTCGCCGTCGGCGCGATGGAGGCAACCTCGTCGGACGCGGCGCGGTGCTTCTGCTTGGTCGTAAGCAACGGATTGCTGGAGTTCGGCGCTACCGCGGCAAAGGCGGCGGCGCTGGACGGCTGCGCATCATCCTCAGCCTCAGCGCTCTCGACCTTGCTCGCCTTCACATTGCCGGCGGCTGCCATGCGGGCGCTCGCGGCCTGGACGTTCGGCGTCTCCGCCACGGTCTGGGCAATCACGTTGGAGGAAATATGCTTGGTAGACGCGACCGGCAGATAGGTTGCGATCAGCTTGCGCATCTGGTTGTCGCGGGCAGGCGTCGAGGCGCCACCAAGCACGACGCCGACGATCGAGCGGCCGTCGACCTTCACGGAGGTCGCGAGATTGTAACCGGCGGCGCGCGTATAACCGGTCTTGATGCCATCGACGCCGCGAACCGAGCCGAGCAGATGATTATGTCCCGGGATCACCCGGTTGCCGAGACGAAAGCTCGTCGTGGAGAAAAGGCCGTAATATTGCGGAAAGTGCTCGCGCAGGGCGATTCCGAGCCGGGCTTGGTCGCGCGCCGTCGTCATCTGCGCGGTGTTCGGCAGGCCGTTCGGGTTGCGATAGGTCGTGCGCGTCATGCCGAGCATGCGAGCCTTGTCGTTCATCATGCGGGCGAAATTATCTTCCGAGCCGCCGAGCATCTCACCGAGCGCCATGGCTGCGTCGTTGGCCGACTTGGTAACAATGCCGAGGATCGCGTCGCGAACGGTAACCGAACGGCCGGTGCCGATCCCAAGCTTCGTCGGCGCCTGCATGGCCGCATTCTTCGAAAAGACCACTGGCGTATCCAGCGTGATTCGACCTGATTCGAGCGCCTCGAAGGTCAAATATACCGTCATCATCTTCGTCAGGGATGCAGGATAATGGAGCGTGTCGGCATTCTCACTGTAGAGGACATTGCCGGTATTCGCATCGATGACGATGCCCGCATATTTCGTGCCACCGGCTGCGTACGACGCATCAACGGCCATCGTTATCGTCGCCGTCGAAACTGCGAGACCAAACAGCATCTTCGCCAGAAACTTGCCGGAGTGCGATGAGGATGCGGAATAATTTGATCTGGACACTACTTCACTCTCTGCTTGCATTTACGGTCTCGATTATCCGGCCGCCGCCTCCAAGAACGTCCGTTGCGTTCCAACGTAGGGGCTTAGCGTTACCAATCGGTTTATGATGAACAGTTGGTTTCAAATTTAGGCACCAATTTAGCCGTCGCCTGCGGAAGTGCCGCTGGCGTTTGGTGCGTCGATGAGGTGGGATCTGACGAAGCCCTGGACGGCCGCATCCATGGTCTGCCAGTCGCCGAGCTGATTAGCGGAAAAGCGGTAAAGGACGCTGAGATCTTTGCCGACCTTGACGTCCCTCTGACAATCGCCACTGGTCGCAAGGCCGGGCGAGGCGGGCAGGATGCAGCGGACGACATAATCAGGCTCGCCCGCGCGCGGCGCGGTCAGAAGCACTTCACCGCTATAGCCTGCATCGGCACGGAGCGGATGCGCTGTCAGACCGTGCGGACCGACAAAGGCCTGCCCCTCCATCAAATGCGAATAGATCGGCTCCAGCCGGCCCGACATGTCGCGCGACATTGTGCTTTGGCTGATCTGTAGGAAAATTAACGGGGAGGATTGGGAGATGTCGTCGAAACGCAGCCTGTCGGCATCGCTGTAGCCCTGCATTTGCGGCCAGGTGAGGTAGAGATCAACGCGTTCGGCGATGCCGTTTGCCCGTTCGCTCGGAAAGCGGATCGTATTGGCGCCAAGGCGCAACGTGTCTTCGCCGATCGTCACGGTGATCGGCTTGGTGCTGTCGGTGTGGCCCGCAAGCGAAATCTTCTCGCCGAGCCAGCGGCCTCCGATGGTGATTGCCACGGTCAGTGCTGCGAGCACGGCTATCCCGGCGGTCAGACGGTAAAGCAGGCCGCTCGAAATCAACGGCTGTTCGTCGATCATGGAGGTGGACGACAGAGGAGGGGCCATGCTCTTGCCTTCGGTTCCAACCCGCATCGGTCATTGTCGTCGGCGACATCTCCGCTGCGGCAAGAGACCCCTGATGAGTCCCGATGTGGAATGATTGCCGCCTTCATGGTTAATGGGCGGTTAAGAATGCATCGGCCCGCATATTTAATGACGGATATGCTCTCGCGATTATCCTGATGATTTTTCGATGGAATACGCCGGGAAACGAAAAGAGCCGTTCCCGGGACAGTGGGAACGGCTCCGAGGCGCCGGTCGGGACAGAAACCTGGGGACAGACCGGGCCTTTTGCTCACGCCGCCAACGCTAGGCCGCCGGCGGTCGCAAGGAGGAGAGTGACTTACTTCAAGCTGCCGACAGCGACAGCGCGGCCATCCTGTATCTTAACCCAACGGGCCGGATCGTCGGCGGACTGGCGCTTCAGGAAGGTGTATTCCGTCTCCGACCAGAGCTTCACCTTGTTACGCATATTGTCGAGAACGAAGTCGCCGCGGTCGGTACGCACTGTCAGCACGGCATGACCTTCACCGTTCGGCTGCAGCACGACGGTCATCAGCAGGTCGGAGGGGGAAAAGCCGGCCTCGATCAGGTCCTTGCGCTTCAGGAGCGCGAAATCCTCGCAATCGCCCGCGGTGGTCGGGATCGCCCATTTTTCCTCGACGCCGTAGAGGTCCATGTCGGTCATCGGCCTGATCGTGGTATTGACCGCGTAGTTGATCTTCAGGATCGTCTTCCAGCGATCCTCGGTGAGGATAGCGGGACCGGCATCGCCGCCAGCATAGGAGCATTCAGTCGGATTTTCCCTGCAGAACTGATAATGACCGATCGGCGGCGCGGCATCGCCGGTGATCGTCATATTGGCAGGCGCCGCATGGGCGAGGCCGAGACAGCCGAAGGTGAAGAGAGCTACTGCGGCATATCCGCGAAGAAGAAATTGAAAGCTCATGTCCGTGTCCCTTTTTTATTGGGACCAGAATGACATGCAGGCTTTTACCTCACGCAAAATTACGCAGTCAAATTAAGCACTTAGTTTATTCAAACACGCGTCGAATTGTCATAAAATGCGAATAAAATTTGAAGTAATTTCCATCGGAATTCGGAAATCCTCCGGCATTTGTCGCCCTCATTGGATTTCTCATATCCGATTGTTTTTGAATAACTTTCTTTCTGCTTGCTAAAATTAGCCGCACGGCTCGTCGACGCGAGGCGTTAATGAAGCAGGGCTAATGCCTTGTCTCGGCACATAGTAGGAGCGGTCCGAATACCGGAGATTTCCGTTTATTGTGCCATTTTGGGACGACGCGCCCGAAAATATTTTTGATTTTTTTACGGCCTTCAGGCGAGAGCACGAAACGCGTCCGTGGCATCGACAATGGCTGCCGTCATCTCCGATGTCCCCGGCGAATGGGCGGCGTTGGGAACTATTATCAGACGCGCCGTGGGCCAGGCCTGCGACAGTTCCCATGCGGTGACGACAGGCCCCTCCAGATCGAGGCGGCCCTGGATCATCGTGCAAGGGATGCCAGCGAGCCGATCGATATCCCGCAGTATCTGTCCTTCTTCCAACCAGCCATGATGGTGGAAGTAATGGGTGATGATGCGAGCTCTTGCGACGACATAACGTGAATCGGCCCAACGGTCGGAAAGCGTGGCCCGTGGATCGGCCAGAATATTGGCAGATTCCCATTCGTGCCAATCCCTGGCGGCCTTGAGATGGACCGCGGGGTCTGGGTCGCGGAGCAATTGATAATAGGCTGCGACGAGGTCACCATCGCGTTGGCTCTCCGGAACGCCTGCGCGAAATCGCTCCCATTCCTCGGGAAAGAAGCGAGCGAGCCCTTTGTAAAGCCAATCGATCTCGGATTGACGCGTCATGGTTACGCCGGCGACGATAAGGGCTGTGATGCGCTCCGAGTGTGCCTGAACGTAAATTAAAGCCAGGGTGCATCCCCAGGAATTGCCGTAGACCAGCCAGTGCTCGATGCCGAGAAAGAGCCTTAGCCGTTCGATATCGGCAACCAGGTGCCATGCGGTGTTCGCGGAAAGATCGATCTCCGGCTCGGACGCATGTGGCAGACTGTTGCCACTGCCGCGCTGGTCGAACTGGATGATGCGATAATGTTGCGGATCGAAGAAGCGGCGGGTGCCGGCGGAACTGCCTGATCCTGGGCCGCCATGCAGGATGACGACGGGAACGCCGTTCGGGTTGCCTGATTGCGTCCAGTGAATGCTGTTGGCGTCGCCGACATCGAGCATGCCCTGATCATAGGGCTCGATTTCCGGATAAAGCGTCTTCATCGGTGGCCACGCGGATAGAGGAGAATTGCCTCTGTCTCTAGAGAGAACGTGACATCAGAATGACGGGATCACAGGAATTCGCGCAAGGTCTCGCGCGATTGCAGCGAGAGAAACTCGATCGCGACACCTTCCATGAAATGACGCACGACGCGGCCGCGCATATTGCCGAGGCGCACTGGCGTTCCGATCGGCGGACGGGCCTCGACATCGACGGCCGCACCCGACAGCGACAGGTCCATGATGCGGCAGACATAGAGAGTGCCGTCTTCCAAGGTCAATTCGCTGGTGGTGGAGCGCGGCGTCAGACGGTCATGACGGCGATCTTCCGGAAGACCGAGCTCATGCTTGTTGGCAAGCCAGGTCAGCTGGGCGGCAAGCTTCTCGCGCTTGCGGTCGGTCGCGTTGATCGACATGCTGAAGCCGCGACCGTCGATGGCGACCACATTGCCCTCGACCCGGCCAAGATGATCGATATAGGCCACGATGCGTTCATTGGCGCGCGGACGTCCCAGGCAGGTGACATACATGTCGCCGGGCGACATCTCGGTGACCAGGCATTCGAACTCTTCGTAACTGGCCAGCATCAGACGGCCCTGCATATTGATCGGAACCCGCTGAAAGGTTCTCTGATCATTGCGGGACGCACCCCCTACCATCTGGTTGGGCCGCGTCGGCTGTGCTGGCTGGAATGAATGCATGAAAGGGCTTCTTCAACCGATTATGTTTATTACAATCTTTAGCCGAACTTTCTTAAGGTAAGGTTGTCTTTGCCAAGGAATGACTGAGAAGAGATGGATGAATTTGTGCCGCGATGGGTCAGCCGGCGCGTGAATCGTGCATGCCCGTTTTCAGATTCAGTACCCGGCGCATTAATTCACCAAACCGGGCGCCGTCCCGAGGGACGATTGGATCGGCGGATAGCGAATGCGATGGCGGTTCCGCGGTGCGGGCAGGGCGGTCGCAAAGCAGGCGGCTGCGGTCAAGCGCCAGGAACTCCAGACGCTCGCTGCCGAGCCATGCCGCATGGGCGACCGGTGTCAGGCAACCGAGCAGGCGATCACAGACATCCACCGACGAACGCATCGGCATCAGCACCATTTCAAAGGCCATATTGCGGCCGCTGATGCTATAGCCGGTCGCGTTGATCAAGGCGGGAACCACATGCGTCATGACGCCCGTCGCAATGCGTACCGGGTCGTCGACTTGGCTGCCGGCCCAAAGTGCGGCAAAGCTCTCACCACGAATTTCGCGCCCCATGAGACTGCAAATCGCCGTCCCGGCCAACCGGAAACGTGGAGCTTCATTCAGCAGGAGCTCCAGAATGAAGAGCTCAGGCAAGATATGGCGGACCGCCGAAGGCTGTACCAAATTGCGCAAGGGGGCATCCGCGTTGCCGCGCAGTTGTTCCCAATAGGTAAATATCTCGATGCTCGTCTTCTGGCGCATGACGCGTCGGTGTCCCATTTCAGTTCAAATACCGGGGCGCTCATCGCCCTTGCACCTTGCCTTGCTTATTTCATGCCAACGCCGAACCATTAGGGTTAACAAAGGGTATCGTTTGCCTTTTGCGCGCCTGAATGGGAGAAACAATCCATCACTTCACGAGGTGACCTTCAGCACAAACTCTTTCCGGCGTGGGATGCAAGCGATTGCCTTGCATCCCGATGAGGAACGCCCGCACAAGCCGTCCACCTCAGTTGGACGGCTTTTTTTTTGACGGTCGCTGCTGTATGTCTCGAGTCCCTTTTTGAGGATCTCAGAGCAAGACATGGATAATGCAGAGCCGCCGCGCCAACAGCCAGAAGACGAGCGGCCGCCGCAGCGCGTTCCGGCTTTCAACCTTCCACCTGTCATCCTTGCAAGCCTGGCGCTATTGGCCGTCGTCTTCGCTGTTCAGAACCTGCCCTGGTGGTCGGACGACACGCTGAACTGGCTCTATTTCACCTTCAGCTTTATTCCCGCGCGCTATGCTTTCCCGTTGTCGCAGCAGGGGCTGGAATGGCTATGGACGCCGGTCACCTATTCGCTTCTGCATGGTGGCATCGAGCATATCGTTTTCAACGGGCTGTGGCTGATGGTCTTCGCAGCGCCCGTCGCGCGCCGGATCGGCGTCGTGCGCTATGTGATGTTCTGGGTTTTTTCGGCGGCCGCCTCCGCATTCCTGCACGCGGCGATCTATTGGGGTGACCAGACCCTGTTGATCGGCGCATCCGGCGTCGTTTCGGGGTTGATGGGAGCGGCATGCCGCTTCGCCTTTCCGGCCATGGACGGTCGCCGCATCGGCATACGGGAGGCCCACCTCAACCCGCAGCTGTCGATCCTCGCCTCGCTGCGCAGCCGGACGGTCGTCGTCTATATCGTCATGTGGATCGCCGGCAATGCGCTGGTCGCTTTCGGCATCACGCTGGTTGGCGACAGCTCACAGCCCGTCGCCTGGGACGCCCATATCGGCGGCTTTCTATTCGGATTCCTGCTGTTTTCGCTGTTCGACCGGCAGCCTCGCGTCGAAGTCGAAAATCCAGCTGCATCAACGGAATGAAGCTGTTGCTTTCTTGGCTGCACAGGCGCAACATTCATCTTTATCGGACGCGCGTGGGAGGAGACCAACACGGCCGATGACGGGAGCAGCGGTCCGAAACCTTGGGGTGGTTTCGGAACAATTCCGAGGCTCATATGTTCACTGTGCTTTCGAGATGGGAGAATCGAATGTCAGTTTCCGTAAAAGCCATACTTGATATCAAAGGCCGCAATGTCGTTACCACCGGGGGTAATACGACCGTCGCGGATGCCGCCAAGATTCTCAACGAGAACCGCATCGGTGCCATCGTCGTCGTCGGCATGGCAGGCAAGATTTCCGGCATATTCACCGAGCGCGATGTGGTCAATGCGGTGGCCAAGCACGGTGGCGAATGTCTCGATCAGCCGATCGCCTCGATGATGACGGCGAAGGTGCATCGCTGCAAGGAAGAGACCACCACCGATGAATTGATGGAAGTGATGACCCTGCGCCGCTTCCGCCATGTCCCGGTCGAGGACAAAGGCAAGCTCTCCGGCATCATCTCGATCGGCGACGTTGTCAAATGGCGCATCCGCGAAATCGAACTCGAGGCCGAGCAGATCAAGGCTTATATCGCTGGGTGAGAAGCGGTTCGGCTTACGCCCTGAGCCCAAAGCGAAGGGCCGGGTGGAGCCACCTGCATCTTCAGAGATTGACGTCTATTGGCGTTTTATCGCGCATAGGCTTCCTGCATGCGCCGGATTTCGGTAAGCCTCGCCAACGTCTCCTCATAGCCGCGCTCGATCGCTTCGCCGGCGCGGTGAAATTCCGAAAGGCCGATATCGCTGAGGCGCGGATGCAGCGACAGATCCGGCGGATCGCCGGCGAGACGTGCGCGCGAGATCCGATCCTGGATAATGTTGAAAGCCTGCACCATCACGCCGGTCATTCCGAGCTTGGTGTAGGGCGCCTCATCGCGGCGTTGCTGGTCGCTGCTCGGCGGGCCGGCATTGTGCTTGACGACGGCTGAGCGACCATAAAGGTCGTAATTCAGGTTGACGGCGACCACGAGCGGCTGCTCGTAGGCGCGGCAGACGGAAACGGGCACGGGATTGACCAGGGCGCCGTCGACGAGCGTTCGGCTATTGGTACGAACCGGCTCGAAAATGCCGGGCAGGGCATAGGACGCCCGCAGCGCCGTGATCAGGGAACCATTGGCGATCCAGACCTCGTGTCCGGTGTTCAATTCCGACGCGACGGCGACGAATGTGCGGTCGAGATCCTCGATTGACAGGCCTTGAAGGTGTTCCTGCATGCGCTTGGTGAGCCGCATACCGCCGAACAGGCCGCTGCCGCCGATAGTGAGATCGAGCAGGCTGGCGATGCGGCGCATGGTCAAGGAGCGGGAAAAAGCCTCCAGCTCATCAAGCTTGCCGGCAAGATAGCAGCCGCCGACCAGAGCGCCGATGGAGGTGCCGGCAACCATGCCGACCTCGATACCCGCTTCGTCCAGGGCACGCAGCACGCCGATATGCGCCCAGCCACGAGCAGCGCCGCCACCGAGCGCCAGCGCGATCTTCACTTTCTTCGGGGGAGCGGGAGCAATGGGGGGAGCGAGGATGTCACGCGAGGTCGTCGGATCTGAACCTGCCGAAGTCTGTCCGGCGCCCTGACGATTCAACCCCCAATTCAGCATGACATATCTTCCTCCGAGGCCTTTATGTGCCCCTTGCTAAAATACTGTCCCTTTTTTGTTTCCAAATCGTATATTTGGTTATCGCCCGATCGATATGTGGAAACTTGGCCGCCTGGCCTACTTCCGGTAGATATCACTGGGATCGAAGTGCAGGTGATCGTCGACCACGTTCAGCACCGGTTTTCCATCCTCCAGCTCGACCGTACGGTAGAAACAGGAACGGCGACCAGTATGGCACGTTGCATCGTGACCGGCGACTACAACTTTCAGCCAGATGGCATCCTGGTCGCAATCGGTGCGTATCTCCGTCACCGTTTGCAAGTTTCCGGAGGTTTCGCCCTTTTTCCAGAGCTTGCCGCGCGAACGGCTGTAGTAATGCGCCGTTTTCGTCTTGATCGTCAGCGCCAGAGCCTCGGCATTCATATGCGCGACCATCAATAGCTCACCGTCATGGGCGTCGGTCACGATCGCGGTGATGAGGCCGCGATCGTCGAAACGGGGCGTGAAATCGCCCGCGTCCTCAAGCTCGGATTTGTCCGTAGAGGGGGCGTTGAATACCAAATTCATCTCAGGCTCTTTCCCTGGAGCCCGATCAGCGGCTCCGAACCATCGTCATGAAGCGGACCTGCTCGGCCGGATCGGCCTTGAAAGCACCGGTGAAAGTCGTCGTCAGCGTCGAAGCACCCTGCTGCTGCACACCGCGCATCGCCATGCACATATGCTCGGCCTCGATCATGACGGCGACACCGCGCGGACGCAGGGAGTCGTCGATGGCATTGGCGATCTGGGCGGTCATGGCCTCCTGCGTCTGCAGGCGACGGCCGAAAATCTCCACGACGCGGCCGATCTTCGACAGGCCGAGTACGCGGCCATTCGGCAGATAACCCACATGCGCCTTGCCGATAATCGGTACCATATGGTGTTCGCAATGCGAATAGAACGGAATATCGCGCACGAGGACGATGTCATCGTAGCCGGAAACCTCTTCGAAGGTGCGGCCGAGCACGTCCTCGGGGTTCATATCATAGCCGGCGAAAAGCTCGCGATAGGCCTTGGCGACGCGCGCCGGCGTATCGAGCAAGCCTTCACGCTGCGGATCGTCGCCTGCCCAGCGAAGCAGAACGCGAACGGCGTCTTCGGCTTCCTTCTGCGACGGACGATCCAATACACGATCAGATTCAACGACTTGCGGAAAGTTCTTTACAATGGCGTCCATTACCTGTGGTCTCCTGATCCGCACCGCGGATCTTGTTTTGTCGGACTCGCCACTGGTATTCCCCAAAACATGGGAAAATGTGTACCTTTGGCGGGCTCCGGGGCGTTCTGGCTGGCGGACAAGCCTGCCGTCCTGCACGGTTTCCCATCAAACTTACAGAAGACCATTGCAATTTTGTGGTCTTCGAACGACATACATATAGTATGGCATTGTCCCTGTGAAAGTGTCCGAATGAGATACAGTGTGTTTTTTGTTTCGAAACACAAAACAGGTACATCGGAGCGAAATCGATGATGGACGAGATCTATAACAGCAAGATCCTGGAATTCGCCGGCAATATCGAACGCATTGGCAGCCTTTCAGACGCCGATGCAAGCGCTCAGGCCCATTCCAGACTGTGCGGTTCCCGCGTCAAGATCTGGCTGAAGATGGACGGCGATGTCGTTACCGATTTTGCGCACGACGTCAAGGCCTGTGCGCTCGGTCAGGCATCTTCTTCGGTCATGGCCCGCCATGTAGTCGGTGCGACCGCCGAGGAATTGCGCAAGGCCCGCGAAGATATGCTCGCGATGCTGAAGGCGGACGGCGAGGGGCCATCGGGCCGTTTCGAGGACATGCGTTATCTGAAGCCGGTCAAGGATTACAAGGCGCGGCATGCATCGACGATGCTGACATTCGATGCCGTGGTGGATGCGATCGGGCAGATCGAGGCGGCGCGCGGAAATCATGCGACTGCCGCAGCCGTTTCATAAAGACGGCGAGCCATGTGCTATCTCTGTTCCATTCAAGAAGACGATGATGAGGGAGGCGCTGCCGCGGGCTCCAGCGGTTTGAGGCGTAGCGAGACAGCATCCCGCGATAACGCTAAACCGCTGCATTCCCGCAACTATTCCGGTCCCTTCCGCAAGACGCCCGATCGCCTCTTTGGCATAGGCCTGATCCGGCTCTATCAATTGACCCTTTCCGGCTTCATCGGCAATTCCTGCCGCCATATTCCGACGTGCTCGGAATATGGCTACGAATCCGTCGCCCGTCATGGCCTCTGGGCCGGCGGTTGGATGACGCTGTTTCGGGTGGCACGATGCGGACCTGGCGGTACCAGCGGGCTGGATCCCGTGCCTGAGGCTCTGGAAAATCGCTATCATTGGTGGACACCCTGGCGATATTTCGTCATCGGCCGGAAAGCAGCTTGAGGGGCATGACGACGTATGTCGCACTGCTTCACAGCATAGTCTTAACCGCCGGCCGTCGTGTGATCATGAGTGATCTGCGGGCGATGGCAGAGGATGTCGGATTCACCAATGTCAAAACACTGGTTTCGACCGGAAATCTGGTCTTCGAGACTGGCGCACAACCGGTTGCAGTGGTCGAAACTCAGCTCGAAGCAGGCTTTACGAAGGCCTTCGGCAAGCACGTCGACATCATTGCGCGTGATGCTGCGACATGGATGGAGCTTGTTGCGGGCAATCCGTTCGCAGACGGCGGGGGCAGCGAAGTGGCGGTCCGCGTCATGCGCAGGCCACTCGATCCGTCAGTGATCGAAGGACTCGAAAAGCGCAGAAGCGATCCGGAGCGGCTGGCCGTGGTTGACGGCGATCTCTGGATCGATTTTGGCGGTAAGGCCAGCGAAACACGCCTGCTGTCGTCCCTCACGACAAAACGTCTTGGCGTTGGCACGTTGCGCAATTGGAATACGGTACGCGGAGTGGCCCGGATGATCGGCCGGTAGAGCTGCTTTTCCTTTACTAGATAGCGAAATAGAGCTATCAGGCGCGCGGACATAAGTAAGCATTTACTTAGTCCCCGTCTTTAAAACCACCCGCATTCGTTGGCGGGACTGGACAAGGAGAATTTCGATGTCCCAATCCGTTTCCCTGACATTTCCCGATGGTTCCGTGCGCAGCTACGATGCTGGCGCAACCGGCCGGGATGTCGCCGAATCCATTTCCAAGTCGCTTGCCAAGAAGGCCGTCGCCATTGCGATCGACGGCACCGTGCGCGACCTTTCCGAGCCGGTGACCGACGGCAAGATCGAAATCATTACCCGCAATGACGACCGCGCGCTGGAGTTGATCCGGCATGACGCGGCGCATGTCATGGCGGAAGCCGTGCAGGAACTCTGGCCCGGCACGCAGGTGACCATCGGCCCGGTGATCGAAAACGGCTTCTATTACGACTTCGCCAAGAACGAGCCCTTCACGCCTGACGACCTGCCGGTCATCGAGAAGAAGATGCGCGAGATCATCCAGCGTAACAAGCCCTTCACCAGGCAGATCTGGTCGCGCGAGAAGGCCAGGCAGGTCTTTGCCGACAAGGGCGAGCGCTACAAGGTCGAACTCGTCGACGCCATTCCCGAAGGACAGGACCTGAAAATCTATTATCAGGGCGACTGGTTCGACCTCTGCCGTGGGCCGCATATGGCCTCCACCGGCCAGATCGGAACGGCCTTCAAGCTGATGAAGGTGGCCGGTGCCTATTGGCGCGGCGACAGCAACAATCCGATGCTGACCCGCATCTACGGCACAGCCTTTGCCGAGCAGGCCGATCTCGACAACTACCTGCACATTCTCGCCGAGGCCGAGAAGCGCGATCATCGCCGTCTCGGTCGCGAAATGGACCTGTTCCATTTCCAGGAAGAAGGTCCGGGCGTCGTCTTCTGGCACGGCAAGGGCTGGCGCATCTTCCAGACCTTGGTCTCCTACATGCGCCGCCGTCTGGAAGGCGACTATCAGGAAGTCAACGCGCCGCAGGTGCTCGACAAGTCGCTCTGGGAAACTTCCGGTCACTGGGGCTGGTATCGCGACAACATGTTCAAAGTGACGGTCGCCGGCGATGACACCGACGACGACCGCGTCTTCGCGCTGAAGCCGATGAACTGCCCCGGCCATATCCAGATCTTCAAGCATGGCTTGAAGTCTTACCGCGAACTGCCCATCCGCCTTGCGGAATTCGGCAATGTGCATCGCTATGAGCCATCGGGCGCGCTGCATGGCCTGATGCGCGTGCGCGGCTTCACGCAGGACGACGCGCATATCTTCTGCACCGACGAGCAAATGGCGGCCGAATGCCTGAAGATCAACGACCTGATCCTGTCGGTCTATGAAGACTTCGGCTTCAAGGAAATCGTCGTCAAGCTCTCGACCCGCCCTGAAAAGCGTGTCGGCGACGATGCGCTCTGGGATCGTGCCGAAAGCGTGATGATGGAGGTCCTGAAGACCATCGAAGAACAGTCCGGCGGCCGCATCAAGACCGGTATCCTGCCGGGCGAAGGCGCGTTCTACGGGCCGAAGTTCGAATATACGCTGAAGGATGCCATCGGCCGTGAATGGCAGTGCGGCACGACGCAGGTCGATTTCAACCTGCCGGAACGCTTCGGCGCCTTCTATATCGACCAGCATTCCGAAAAGACGCAGCCGGTGATGATCCATCGCGCAATCTGCGGCTCGATGGAGCGCTTCCTCGGTATCCTGATCGAGAACTTCGCCGGCCATATGCCGCTTTGGGTTTCGCCGCTGCAGGTGGTTGTCGCAACCATCACCTCGGAAGCCGATGGCTATGGCGAAGAGGTTGCCGAAGCACTGCGGGACGCCGGGCTCACGGTCGAGACCGACTTCCGCAACGAGAAGATCAACTACAAGATCCGCGAGCATTCGGTGACGAAGGTTCCGGTGATCATCGTCTGCGGCAAGAAGGAAGCCGAGGAGCGCTCGGTCAATATCCGCCGTCTCGGCAGCCAGGCACAGACGGCCATGTCGCTCGACGAGGCGATCGCATCGCTCTCGCTCGAAGCCACGCCGCCGGACGTTCTGCGCAAGCGCGAAGCCAAGCGGGCTAAGCTCGCCTGATAAACAGATAGATATGTCGTCTGACGGCGTCTTCAGTGCGCCGTCAGATAACTGACATAGATCTGTAATATATGCGCCTGGATGCACAAGGAGCGGGGCAGCCCGTCGCGGATTTGGATTTCAAAGAATTATCCTACGCCAATGAACGAGATACGCGCATCAAGCGCTGGTTCATCCGCTCCATAGAGGGTCTTTCCGGCCGCGATCGCTTTGCCCGGCTCTATGATATTTGGCGTAGCGATATTGTCGGCAAAAGCGAGCGTGTCTTCGGCAAGATGCTCGATCTTATCGATGTGCGCCTCGTGACCAAGGGCGAATGGCCGCCGCGCGATGTTCCCGATGCGCCGATTGTCATCGTCGCCAATCATCCCTTCGGTATCGGCGACGGCATCGCCGTCCTGGCGCTCGCCGAAGAGCTCGGACGCCCGTTCAAGGTGCTCATCAACAACGAGTTGCTGAAAGTACCTGAAATGAATGACTATTCGCTGCCAGTGTCCTTCGAGGAGACCAAGGAGGCGATGGCGATCAACATGAAGACGCGCCATGAAGCCGTTCGCCTGCTCAGGGAAGGTACTACCATCATCGTCTTTCCGGCCGGCGGCGTCGCAACGGCCAAGAAGGGCTTTGGCCGTGCCGAGGACCTGCCGTGGAAGATCTTTCCAGCAAAACTGATCCAGGCGGCCCGCGCCAGCGTCATTCCCATCTATTTCGAAGGCCAGAACGGCCGGCTGTTTCATCTCGCCAGCCGTGTATCGATGACGCTGCGCATCTCGCTGCTGATCCGCGAGTTCCGCCGCCTGTCCGGCAGCACCATCACCGCCCATGTCGGCAAGCTGATGACCTGGGAGGCGATGAGCGAAGGCAGCGACCGCAAGGATCTGTTGTCGAAACTCTACGGCGCGGTGTTTTCCATGGCGCCGCCGAAACGGGCGCTGCGAAAAAAAGCCGGGTGAGGCAAAGGCTGCCTCAGCATCAATCCATACTATCGCCGCCATCATCGCCGGCAGACGGCGCCAATTGCTCATAGGTCGGCAACGGGCGCTGTTGGCTTGACACGCCTGGCTGGCCCGATGGTCCCTGGTTCTGCTCTGCCTGCGGCGACTGGATGGGAATTTGCTGCGCCGGTTGCTGATCGTCGGCATCCTGCGGCTGCTGTTCCTTCATCAGCACTTCGACATCGGTATTCCTGCCGGCGACGACAGTGAAGTCGCGCTGGTAGATCTTGTCCTTGTTGCGGGCGACGGCGGTATACTGGCCTTCGGCCAGCACCATGACCGGGAAAGCGCTGAGGCTTTCACCGACGATATCGCCGGCTGATGTCAGGATCGACCAGGCGGTATCGGCGATCGCTTCGCCGCCGGCATCCGAGACCAGCTTGAAGGTGATCTTGGCGGCCCTGTGCTGGATCGTCGCCTCGGTCACCTTGCCGGCCTCGACCTGGATATCGGCTCGAATGACGGCGTTGACGGCACCATATTCGGAGACGATGTGATAGGTGCCGGTGCTGAGACCCACGAGGGTGTTCGGCTTGACGTCGGACATCACCAGGCCGCGCTCGCCATCTTCCTTGGCATCGCCCGCATAGATCGAGAAACTCAGCTCGGCGGGCGGAATGCGAACGTCAGAACCGGAGACAGCATTCAGCACCATGCCGCCGGCGTCCAGCACCATGGTCTGCTTCTGCGACAGGCCGCTTTCAGGCACGGTCAGCTTCTTGGTCACTCCGGCCCGGCCGAAGGAGACATTGACGAAATAATCACCGGGCAGAAGATGGAAGGAAGCCGAGCCGCCCTTGGAGCTCGCCACCAGCGGCAGTTTGCCGTCAGCGCCGGCAAAGGGGCTGAAGACATACCAGGACAGGCCCTGCTGCTGCGGGCCGCTATCCGGTGCAAGCTTGGCTTCCAGCGAAACGTCGCGCAATATTCGTGCCGGCGAATTTTCGCCGCCCGGCGCCACGAAGGCATTGAGCTTCGGCATTTTCATGCTGCCGTCGAGCTGCTTGAACTCCTGAAAGGCATCCTGCGCCGAGGCAGCCGTGCTCAGGCTGGCGAGCATGGCGAAAGCCACGCCCAATCGGTGAGCGGATGAAATACCTGACATGCGTTCCCAACCGATTGACTTCCGATAAAACACAGGCCACTTCAAAACCAATGCGGTGGCAAATTCAAGACCCACTTCCTCCCGCGCATGAAAATGAAAGCAATCATTCCATGAAAACCGATATCAAGCTGGTCGATTATCTGGCGGTTCGCCGATCCATTCCCGCATTTCAGATGGCGGAACCAGGTCCGGACAAGACCGAAATCGAAGAAATCCTGCGGCTTGCCTCCCGTGTGCCGGATCACGGCAAACTCGCTCCTTGGCGCTTCATCGTCTATCGCGGCGAGGAGCGCGCGCGGATAGGCGAAGAGTTGCTGAAGCTCGCGCTGGAAGCCAAGCCCGATCTGTCCGGGGAAATGATCCAGGTCGAGCGCACGCGCTTCACGCGCGCGCCGGTCGTCATCGCGGTCGTCAGCAAGGCGGCGCCGCATTTTAAGATCCCGGAATGGGAACAATTGATGTCAGCGGGCGCACTTTGCCTCAATCTGCTGATCTCGGCCAATGCCCATGGCTGGGTTTCGAACTGGCTGACCGAATGGTTCGCCTATGATGAGCGCGCCTATCCGCTCCTCGGCGTCCAGCCGGGTGAAAAGGTCGCCGGCTTCATCCATATCGGTTCCTCCGAGTTCCCTCCGATAGAACGGCCGCGCCCGGAACTGGTGGAAACCGTGACCTGGGTTGGCGGCGAGGGGGCGTAATGTTCTACACGACCGACACCAATCAGCATGGCCTGTCTCATGATCCCTTCAAGGCGATCGTCACGCCGCGCCCGATCGGCTGGATCGGCAGCAAGGGCAGGGACGGCTCCATCAACCTGTCACCCTACTCATTCTTCAATGCAATCAGCGATCGTCCGAAGCTGGTGATGTTTTCTTCGACTGGCCGCAAGGACAGCGCTCGCAATGTCGAGGAAACCGGCGTCTTCACCGCCAATCTCGTCAGCCGCAACCTCGTGGAAAAGATGAACCAATCATCCATTTCCGTGCCCTACGGCACCAATGAGTTCGAGCTTGCCGGCCTGACGGCCGAACCCGGTCGATTGGTGGACGCGCCCTATGTCAGCGAAGCCTTTGCCGTTCTTGAGTGCCGGGTAACAGAGATCATGCGACCCAAGGACCTCAACGGAGAGCCGACTGAGAATGTCATGGTCTTTGGCCAGGTCGTCGGCATCCATATCGATGAGACGATCATTCGTGACGGCCGGCTCGATATGGCACTTGCCCGCCCCGTCGCGCGCATGGGGTATATGGATTACAGCGAAGGCAACGACGTCTTCGAACTGGTGCGGCCGAAGACGTCGTGACGACAGCTCGCGCATTAGTGGTTAATAAATAAGGTAAACGGCCCGTAAACCTTTCGCCGTTAGCTTGTCCCTCATGGGTTTGCGGGACAAGAATCGTCCCGACGATATCGGGGCATTACGTGATCATAGAAGCATTTCTTCGCTGGGCTGAGACCGCCAAGGCAGAGGGCAGGGCAAGGGCGGCCAATGCTCTCGGCCGTGCCTATTTGCAATCGGTTATGCCGGCGGGAGAGCGTGAGGCCGCCGAAATGGCGATGACCTATCTGCTCGATGATCCATCGCCCCGCGTACGGCTGGCGCTTGCCGAAGCCGTGGCGCGTGCACCGAATACACCGCGCGGCATCATCCTTTCCTTGGCGGAAGATCAGCCGGAAATTGCCGGGCAGGTCATTCTCTTGTCGCCGGTCTTCACCGATGGCGATCTCATCGATCTTGCGCTGCGCGGCAGCGATGTGACGCGCGTCCTGATTGCCTCGCGCGGACAGGTGTCGCGGCCGGTTTCCGCGGCACTGGCCGAGATCGGCGGGGAAACCGAGATTCTCTGCCTGCTGGAGAACGACGCAGCCTCATTGTCGCGCGTCTCGCTGAAACGCATTGCCGAACGGCTTGGCGATCACGCTGAGATTCGCGGCCTGCTTCTTGCTCGCGACACCTTGCCTTCAGATGTGCGCCACCTGTTGATGCGGCATGTTTGCGCCGCATTGTCGAGCTCGAGCCTCATACAGGCCACGATCGATGCCGGCCGGCTGCAGCATATTACCCGCGAGGCTAGTGAGACGGCGACGGTCTCAATCGCCGGATCGGTTCAGCAAGACGATATTCCGCATCTGGCCGAGCATCTGCGCCAGTCCGGCTGGCTGACGCCGGCGTTCCTGATGCACGCGCTTTGTTCCGGCAAGGTCGATTTCTTCGCCGGTGCGATTACGAACCTCTCCGGATGCGACGAGCGGCGGGTCCGTTCGATCCTGTCAACCGGCCGCGTCTATGCCGTGCGCGCGCTTTATGAATCCGCTGGCCTGCCGCGCGATATCAGTGTTGTCTTCGTTGAGGCGACACTGATCTGGCGGGAGGCATCACAAACATCGGGCGGCGGCATGCTGGACAATGTCTCGGTCCGGCTAATGCGCAAATTCCATGTCGCCGAGCGGTCGCCTGCCGCGGCAATACAATTGCTGGATATGGTGGAGAAGATCGCCAATGCCGAACGGCGACAGACGGCGCGGAGCTTTGCAGCGCTGGCGGCTCTCGCGGCAGCGTGATATTGATCTGCGATCAAAGCTTTCAGGATATGACTTTTGCTGACCATTGCCGTTGAACCACCGCGCCAGGACGGTGTTATCCGTCTCCTCGACATGTCGAGCGCCTATGCCGAATCGCTTTATCCCGCGGAAAGCAACCACCTGCTTGATCTAAGCTCATTGGAAAAGCCTGAAGTGACCTTCTGGGTTGCGCGGCTGGATGGCGATATCGTCGGCTGTTGTTCGCTGGTCGAGGCCGGTGATGGCACGGCCGAGATCAAGCGCATGTTCGTCGATCCGATCGCCCGGGGACAAAAGGTCGCTCAGAAACTGATGAGTGTGCTTGAAGCAAAGGCGGCGGAACGAAACCTGACGGCAGTGCGGCTGGAAACCGGCATATACCAGCCGGAAGCCATCGCGCTCTACCGCAAGTCCGGCTATGTCGAGATCGAACCATTCGGCGAGTACAAGCCCGATCCGCTCAGCCTGTTCATGGAAAAGACGCTATCCCCATAGGCGATAGCTGATCAGCCTTCGGAACCATCCCGGATTTTCAATTGCAGTTCCGGCTCCTGGGCATGTTGTTCCTCGGTGAGCTCGGCCTCGCGAATCCATTCGCGCCAGATGGCGACGATGATAGCCATCAGCACCGGACCGATGAACAGGCCGAGGAATCCCATGGTCTTGACGCCGCCGACGAGGCCGAAAAAGGTCGGCAGGAAGGGCAGCTTGATCGGCCCGCCGACGAGTTTCGGCCGCAACGTCTTGTCGACGATGAAGAGTTCAACCGTGCCCCAGACGAACAGGGCGATACCCGCCCATAGCGAACCGCTGGCGACAAGGTAGATGGAGACGAGCGACATGGAGAGCGGCGCGCCGCCCGGCACCAGCGCCATGACACCTGTGAGAACACCGAGCGTGATGGCGGATGGCGCACCCGCGATCCAATAGGCGACGCCAAGCACGATGCCTTCGCCGATGGCGATCAGCGTCATACCCATGACTGTGGAACTGATCGTCGCCGGCACGACACGGGAAATGCGCTCCCAGCGGTTCGGCAGGATGCGTTCGCCCAACAGATCGACCTGGCGCACGAACATCGAACCGTCGCGGTAGATGAAGAACAGCGCGATCAGCATGAAAAGCAAGGTCAGAATGACATGAAAGGCGCCACCGCCGGCGGCAAGCACGGCGCGATAGATATTGCCGATATGCGCGCCGCTGATGAGTTGCGCCAATTCACCAATGGAACCAGGGCTGCCTATATACTGCGTCCACTGATCGCCAAGCCAGGAGCCAACCATCGGCAGCGCCAGAATCCACTGCGGCGGCGGAGCGCCGTCGCGGTTGACATGCACGGCCCAGCCGAACCATTCGCGCACCTCGCCAGCCATATAGACGGCGGAAAGCACGATCGGCAGCACAAGGAAGGTGACGATAAAGGCAATGGCGATGGCCGCGGCGAGTGTCGTGTTGCCGCCGGTGCGGCGTAGAAGGTCGCTATAGAGCGGCCAGGTTGCAAAACCGATCACGGCCGCTGCCAGCACCGGGATCAGAAAACCGTAGAAGAAATAGATGCCGGCCGCGGCAATCAGAATCAGCAGCCATCGTGCCGCCGAAATGGACGGAATAAGGGCCATGCGTGAAGGTGCGGTAGGCCCCAGCCACCGTGGTTCCCTCTGCTTTTGACGTTCGAATACACCCACCGGACTTGTTTTACCTTTTTTATTCGATCAACCGGTTATGGGCCATGATCTGGGCCGATTCAAGGGCCGCAATCCGAAAGCCTATATAATCCGTTGTCGTGACGGCAAGAAGACTACCAATGCGGGCAAGGTGCGACTTGCCTTAAGACGGCCGGCGGAGAACCTTGAAGGCGAAGAACTGGGTCTTCTGCGTCGGATTGAAATTGTTGTCGGCAACGAAGATCAGCACGTCCGTGCCATCCTTAGCCTTGCCGAAGGTGACGCCTTCGATATTGTCGGGTGCAAGGCCTAGTGCGCGCAAATCCATGACCTGGGTCTTGCGCACCGGCACGATACGCTGATCGGTTTTTGCAAGCGACGGGATAGCGGAGACATCGGTGGCGCCATCGAGATCGAACATGTTGATCACCACCGAGTTGCCGATATCCTGAGCATAGCCGCGCTCGATCGACAGCCCATGCCGGTCGTCCAGCGCCAGGATTTCCGACATGCCGAAATCGTTCCAGCCGCCCGGCTTGGCCGGCGCCTGCGGGATCGGCGAGACCGGATAGACATATTGCGCTCTCCGTTCGCCCGTGGCCGCATCATAGCGGATGAGACGAGCAAGTGCGCCGTTGGTCAGCGTTGTCATCGGTCCGTCCTGATAGAGCGCGGACTCCATGCCGACGAGAAGGTCGCCGCTGGAGAGAAACGTCAGGCCCTCGAAGGCGAGATTGTCGCGGATACCCGTGCTCTTATCAGCCGTGGGGGCAAAGCCTTCCGGCAACGGCAATTCACGCACGAAGCTGCCATCGCGATTGGCGACGCGCACGAATGGCGGCAACAGCGCCTTACCGTCGCCTTCGCTGCTCCAATAGATGCCGTCCTTGCCGATGCGGATCGATTCGGAATCAACCGTGCGGAATGCAAAAGGCTGGCCGCTCTTGTCCTTCAGCGTCACATGATCGAGCACCGTCACACCCTTGAGGCCATCAGCGCCGACATCAATATCGAGATCATAGAAGCGAGCCGGCGCCCTTTCGGAACGGTCGTCGCTGATCGATATATAGTGACCGGTTGCGGGATCAAACTCGATGCCCGAGAGACCACCGACCTCGACGCCGTTTTCCATGAAGCCCGTCGGAATGTCGTATTCGCCAAGATAGGAGAGGCTGATTCCGGCCTTGCAGTCGCCGAAGGGGCAGGGCACATCGACAACCGCACCGATATCGGCAGCACGGGCGGTCGTGCAGAGAAGAAGGGCAAGAGCGGCAGTCGTCAGGAAGGGCTTCATCATGGCGATATCGTTACATCCGGATACGAGTTGGCGAGGGCGCGCCGCATCTATGCATCTGCCCATGACGCTTTCGTTACGGATCGTGCTTCATCGCCTAAAAATATTGGGAAACCGATTTTGCCACAGCCGCCGAAGCGCGGCTGTCAGATATCCAGATTCTCCGCAAATGCCGCTCGTTCCTGGATGAAGCGGAAGCGGGCGTCGGCCTTGGTGCCCATGAGGTTGTCGACGGCGTCGCGCGTGCCTTCGAAATCCACCTCGTCGATCACGACGCGCAGCAGCGTGCGCTTGGAGGGATCCATCGTCGTTTCCTTGAGCTGGGCAGGAAGCATTTCGCCCAAGCCTTTGAATCGGCTGATTTCGACTTTGCCCTTACCCTTGAATTCGCTCTCCATCAGCTCCAGCCGATGGGCGTCGTCGCGGGCATAGATCGACTTCGAACCTTGTGTGATCTTGTAGAGCGGCGGCACCGCCAGGAAGAGGTGACCGCCACGGACCAGCTCGGGCATTTCCTGATAGAAGAAGGTGATCAGCAGCGAAGCGATGTGAGCGCCGTCGACGTCGGCATCGGTCATAACGACGATGCGCTGATAGCGAAGGTCTTCCTCGCGATATTTCGAGCGGGTGCCGCAGCCGAGCGCCTGAACCAGATCGGAAATCTGCTGGTTGGCGGAGAGCTTTTCGCGGCCGGCGCTGGCAACGTTGAGGATCTTGCCACGCAGCGGCAGGATCGCCTGGTTCATGCGGTTCCGCGCCTGTTTGGCGGAGCCGCCAGCCGAATCACCTTCGACGAGAAAGAGTTCGGCGCCTTCGGCCGTGTTCTGCGAACAATCGGCAAGCTTGCCGGGCAGGCGCAGCTTGCGCACCGCCGTCTTGCGATTGACTTCCTTTTCCTTGCGGCGGCGTAGCCGTTCCTCGGAGCGCTCGATCACCCATTCCAGCAGCTTTTCGGCTTCGGTCGGATTGTCGGTGAGATAGTGATCGAAGGGGTCACGCAACGCGTTTTCGACGATGCGTTGCGCCTCGACGGTCGCAAGCCTGTCCTTGGTCTGGCCGACGAATTCCGGCTCGCGGATGAAGATGGAGAGCATGCCGACGCCGGAGATCATCACGTCGTCGGTAGTGATGCCGGCGGCACGCTTATTTTGCGTCAGCTCGGCATAGTTCTTCAGCCCCTTGGTCAGCGCGATGCGCAGGCCGGCCTCGTGGGTGCCGCCTTCGGGAGTGGGAATGGTGTTGCAATAGGAATGAACCTGCGGATCGCCGCCATACCAGGTAATCGCCCATTCCAGCGAACCGTGGCCGCTTCCCTTCTCGGACTTGCCGGCGAAGATTTCGCGGGTAACGGTGAACTCGTTGCCCATCGTCGCCTTAAGATAATCCTTCAGGCCACCAGGGAAATGGAACACGGCCTTGTCGGGAATATCCGAGCCCGCCGGCGCCAATTCGGGGTCGCAGCTCCAGCGGATTTCGACGCCGCCGAAGAGATAGGCCTTGGAGCGGGCCATGCGGAAGACGCGGGCCGGATCGAACTTGGCGTGGTCGCCGAAAATCTGCGGATCGGGGTGGAAACGGACGCGGGTGCCGCGGCGATTATGGACATCGCCGAGCTCTTCCAAGCCGCCCTGCGGCACGCCGCGCGAAAAGCGCTGGCGATAGAGCTTGCGGTTGCGCGCAACCTCAACTTCGAGATCATCAGAAAGCGCATTGACAACGGAGACGCCGACGCCGTGCAGACCACCAGAAGTCTCGTAGGCCTTGCCGTCGAACTTACCACCGGCATGCAGCTTGGTCATGATGACCTCGAGCGTCGACTTGCCCGGCACCTGCGGATGGTTTTCGACCGGAATGCCGCGACCGTTGTCGGTGACGGTCAGGTAGCCACGCTGGTCGAGATGCACTTCGATGAAATCGGCATGGCCGGCGACGGCCTCGTCCATGGAGTTGTCGATGACTTCGGCGAAGAGGTGATGCAGCGCCTTCTCGTCGGTGCCGCCGATATACATGCCGGGGCGCATACGCACCGGTTCGAGCCCCTCGAGGACGCGGATCGAATTCGCGCCGTATTCCTCGGCAGACGAGGTTGTCGGAGCCGCGCGCGGGGCAGGAGCGGCCACAGGGCTTTCAGCCTTTGGGGCCGGCTTTTCCGCCGTTTCAGGCTTCGGCGAAACGGGCAGTCCGGAGAAGAGATCGTTGCTGTTATCCATGGAGCTGTTCAGATTTATCCTTGAAGGGGTCTCACCCCAGAATCATCACATTTGCCGTCGATGCCGCGAATCACCTTGATTCTGCCAGAAACGACGTTCTAACGCGATGGCGCCCCGGTGACGGGAGAAATTCGAAAAAAGATTTGCGTTGCCGGGCGGCGAATGGCAAGCCCGTGAGCCTATCGAGGAAAGTGTCCGCATGCGAATGTCCACAGCTCATTTGTCGATTTTAGCCGCAATTGCGGCCTTTTTGCCGCTGGCCGTCGCATCGGGCGCCACCGCCGAAGCGCTGAAGCCTTTCAAGGATGAGCTGTTTTCCAACCAGACAATCATCGAAAGCCATGACAATGGCGCCTTCCAGACGATCGACTATCAGGAGATGCGCGACATTAACGGCCGCGATCAGATTCCGGAGAAGCGGGTCAAGCCGGCCTATGTCGAAACCGGCGTGCGCTGGAAGGCACAACAGGACGAAACCTTGCCGCTCGGCGATCGTAAGCTCGACGTCACCCGCATCGGTCCGTCATCCGGACAGGCCTTCACGGTGATCTTCATCCACGGCCGAGGCGGCGACCGCCGGCTGGGGTCGAACGACTATACCTTCGGCGGCAATTTCAACCGGCTGAAGAACCTCGCCTACAACAATGGCGGTACCTATTATGCCCCAAGCGTCAAAAGCTTCGACAGCAACGGCGTCGCCGATATCGCGGCCCTGATCCGCTATTCCTATCAGCAATCCGGCGGCAAGCCTGTAATCCTTACCTGCGCCTCGATGGGCAGCTTCGTCTGCTGGGGCATCACCCGCGATGCCGAAAGCGTCAAGCGCTTGAAAGGCATGGCGATCTTGAGCGGTGTGACCGACCCTGACTTTACCAAAAGCGCTTTCTACAAGGCGAAGCTGCCGGTCTGGTTCACCCATGGCAGCAAGGATCCGGTCTATGCCGCCGCCGACCAGGAGGCGCTGTTCGAAAAGCTCTACAAGGCGCATTACCTGACGCGGTTCACGCTGTTTGCCGCCGGCAATCACGGCACACCGGTTCGCATGACCGACTGGCGGAAAGTGCTGAACTGGATCCTTGATCCACAGCCGACCTAGGTCTTTTCGGAAAAATTTCGGTTTATTTTCGCAAAAGCGATTTTTAAACGATTTTAGACCGTTCCGAGGACCACCGTTAACTTTTCTTTCCCTCTCACTTTTGTTAGTGCGGCAGCACACAAATGAAGGGGAGATGAGGAATGACGAAGCAGATACGGCCGCTGTTGGCGGGGAACTGGAAGATGAACGGCACGCGTGCCAGCCTCGACCAGATCAAGGCGATCGCGGAAGGGGTGAAGGCGCCGCTGTCGGAAAAAATCGACACGCTGCTCTGCCCGCCGGCAACGCTCCTCTATGTCGCAACGGCGCTTTGCGATGACAGCCCGCTTGCGATCGGCGCACAGGATTGCCACCAGCTGGTCAGCGGCGCGCATACGGGCGATATCTCCGCCGAGATGATTGCCGATTGCTTCGGCACCCACGTCATCGTGGGCCATTCCGAACGCCGCAGAAACCATGCAGAAAGCGACGCATTGGTGCGTGCCAAGGCGGAAGCGGCCCTCAATGCCGATCTGACCGCGATCGTCTGCATCGGCGAGACGGCGGAAGAGCGGGACAATGCTCAGACCCTTGACGTGCTCAAGCGCCAACTCGCCGGTTCGGTTCCGGACGGTTCCGTCTCGGAAACGACGGTCATCGCCTATGAGCCCGTTTGGGCAATCGGCACGGGTAAGGTTCCAACGCGTGCCGACGTCGAGGAGGCTCACGCCTTCATCCGAGGCAAGCTCGTTGAACGCTTCGGCGAGGACGGCAAGAAGTTCCGTCTTCTCTATGGCGGCTCGGTCAGCGGCGCGAATGCGGCGGATCTGCTTTCGGTCGCAAATGTCAATGGTTTGCTCGTCGGTGGACAAAGCTTGAAAGCCGTCGACTTCCTCGCCATCTATGGCGCATTCGAACGGCAGTTCGCCTGAAGGCTTCACTTGCCTGAATTCCAATCTTAAAAGGGCTTGGAATAGGCGATAGCCTCATGTAAAGAGCCGCGAGCTTTTCTTTTTGATTGATGCCCGCGGCCGTGGGCAGGACTGGACCTATGCAAACCGTATTGCTTGTCATCTATCTCATGATTGTTGTCGCCCTTATCGGCGTGGTGCTGATTCAGCGCTCGGAGGGCGGTGGCCTGGGCATTGGCGGTGGATCGGGCTTCATGTCGGCGCGCGGCACGGCCAATGCGCTGACGCGCACCACGGCGATCCTGGCGGCCCTGTTCTTCGCACTGGCGCTCGGCATGAACGTGCTGTCGCGCTTCGAGGGACGTCCGACCGATATCCTCAACCGTATTCCGAGCACATCGGGCCAGGGCAACGGCATTCTCGATTCGCTGGGCGGCCAGAATGGCGCAGCCCCGGCAGGCAGCCAGACGCAGCCCGCCAACAACAGCGGCGTTCCGAACAGCGGCGCAGTTGCTCCGCAGTCCCAGACGACGCAGCCGGCTCCCGCAGCGACCACCCAGCAGGCTCCGGCCGCGACCGGTCAGCAGACGGCGCCGGCTACGACGACGCCTGCCCAGAGCGGCAACGGCGTTCCGACCGGCAACTAAGCCCGGTCGCATATCATCCTCCGGCAGGTCTTCGGATCTGCCGGTTTTGTTTTGTCGAAATTCCGTGTTCCGTGTCCAAAATTCCGGAAACGAATTTTAGGGCTGGCAGAATCGTTTGTTAAAAGGTATCCGGTGACTCCCATGGCGCGATATGTATTCATCACTGGCGGCGTGGTTTCTTCCCTCGGAAAAGGAATTGCGGCCGCAGCTCTCGGAGCGTTGTTGCAGGCCCGTGGTTATCGGGTCCGCCTGCGCAAACTCGACCCCTATCTGAACGTGGATCCGGGCACAATGAGCCCGACCCAGCACGGCGAGGTCTTCGTGACCGACGACGGCGCGGAAACCGACCTCGATCTCGGCCACTACGAGCGCTTCACCGGCCGCTCGGCCACCAAGACCGACAACATCACCACCGGTCGCATCTACAAGAACATCATCGACAAGGAACGTCGTGGCGACTATCTCGGCGCGACTGTCCAGGTCATTCCGCATGTGACCAACGAGATCAAGGACTTCGTCATCGAAGGCAATGATGAATATGATTTCGTCATCTGCGAAATCGGCGGCACGGTCGGCGATATCGAGGCGATGCCGTTCATGGAAGCGATCCGCCAGCTCGGCAACGATCTGCCGCGCGGCACCGCGATCTACGTTCACCTGACACTGATGCCCTATATTCCGGCGGCCGGCGAGCTGAAGACCAAGCCGACTCAGCATTCCGTCAAGGAGCTGCAGGCACTCGGCATTCATCCCGACATCCTGCTGGTGCGCGCCGACCGGGAAATCCCAGAGGCTGAGCGCCGCAAGCTTTCGCTGTTCTGCAATGTCCGCCAGTCCGCCGTTATCCAGGCGCTCGATGTCGCGAATATCTACGACGTGCCGATGGCCTACCACAAGGAAGGCCTCGACAACGAAGTGCTGGCCGCCTTCGGCATCGAGCCGGCGCCGAAGCCGCGCCTCGACCAGTGGGAAGAGGTCTGCAACCGCATCCGCACGCCGGAAGGCGAGGTGACCATTGCCATCGTCGGCAAATATACCGGCCTGAAGGATGCCTATAAGTCGCTGATCGAAGCGCTGCATCACGGCGGGATCGCCAACCGCGTCAAGGTCAACCTCGAATGGATCGAATCCGAGGTCTTCGAAAAGGAAGATCCGGCGCCGTATCTCGAAAAGGTCCACGGCATTCTCGTGCCCGGCGGCTTCGGCGAGCGCGGTTCCGAGGGCAAGATCCTGGCTGCGCGCTTTGCCCGCGAGCGCAAGGTGCCGTATTTCGGCATCTGTTTCGGCATGCAGATGGCCGTCATCGAAGCGGCCCGCAACCTAGCCGGCGTCGAACACGCATCATCCACTGAATTCGGCCCGACCGATGAGCCAGTCGTCGGTCTGATGACGGAATGGCTGAAGGGCAATGAGCTACAGAAGCGCACGAAATCCGGCGATCTCGGCGGCACGATGCGCCTTGGCGCCTATAAGGCAACCCTGAAGAAGGGCACGAAGATTTCTGAAATCTACGGCTCGACCGATATTTCCGAGCGCCACCGCCACCGCTACGAAGTCAACATCGACTACAAGGACCGGCTGGAAGAGTGCGGCATCATCTTCTCCGGCATGTCGCCGGATGGCGTCCTGCCGGAAACGGTCGAATATCCCGACCATCCCTGGTTCATCGGCGTTCAGTACCACCCGGAACTGAAGTCCCGTCCGCTCGAGCCGCATCCGCTGTTCTCGAGTTTCATTGAAGCGGCGACGGAACAGAGCCGGCTGGTTTGAGCATCAGCACATCGATAGAATGTCAAACCCGGCGAAAGCCGGGTTTTTTTGTCAATGCGACACCGCAAAAAATCTGCTCCCTACGTCATTTGACTGTCGCGCTGTTCCCGTTTCCATGGCAACTTGCCAGTAAGCATAATGGGAACAAAAGTATGATACTCAATCCATTTGACGACCGGGTCGAGCGGTCGAAGACGAAGATTGCCGTCACCTGTATTATCTTGATTGCGTTCAATATCGCAGCCTGGATTTGGGCATGGGTTGCCTTCTCCGACAGGCCGTCGTTGCTGGGCACCGCGTTTCTGGCCTATATGTTCGGCCTCAGGCATGCGTTCGATGCCGACCATATCGCCGCGATCGATAATGTGGTGCGCAAGCTGATGCAGGAGAAGAAGCAGCCCTATACCGTCGGCTTCTTCTTTTCGCTCGGCCATTCCAGCATCGTCGTGCTCGCTTCGATCTTCATTGCCGCGACGGCGGCTGCTATGCAGGGACAGTTCGAATCGTTCCATGATGTCGGCGGGGTCATCGGCACGACGGTATCGGCCGTCTTCCTGCTTCTCATCGGCGTCGCCAACCTGTTCGTGCTCAAGGGCGTCTGGTCGGCCTTCAGCCGGGCAAGGCGGGGCGAGAAGATCGCTGACGAGGATCTCGACGCGCTTCTGGCAGGTGGCGGCTTTCTCGCGCGCATCTTCCGCCCGATGTTCAAGGTGGTGACGCGCTCCTGGCATATGTATCCGATCGGCTTCCTCTTCGGCCTCGGCTTCGATACGGCGACGGAGATCGGCCTGCTCGGCATTTCGGCGGCGCAGGCGGCGCAAGGCATGTCTTTCTGGACGATTCTCATCTTCCCGGCACTCTTCACGGCCAGCATGTCGCTGATGGATACCATCGACAGCACGCTGATGACCGGTGCTTATGGCTGGGCGTTCATCAAGCCGGTGCGCAAACTCTGGTACAATCTGACCATCACCGCCGCTTCGGTCGTCGTCGCCATCTTCATCGGCGGCATCGAGGCGATCGGATTGATCTCGGACAAGCTCGGACTTGAAGGCGGTGTCTGGAGCTTCATCGGCGATCTCAACGACAATCTTGCCAATTTCGGCTTCGCGATCGTCGGTATCTTCCTGTTGAGCTGGCTGGTTTCGACTGTCCTCTATAAGGCCGGGGGCTACGATAGCTTGCAGATCAACCGCTCCTGACGCATCATCGGCTCCAGGGATCGAGAATGCCGCGGCTGGAGATCGTCGTTCTCGACCCCGGTTACATTCGATGAGGGGGCACAATCATGATCCGGACAAGCGATATTCTCGGCGTAGCGCTGGCGGCTGGCGTTCTGTGCGCCATCAACGCCGGGTCGGCCTCCGCGCAAGCCATCGCGAACTGTTCGCTGCGGCCTGCGGTCAGCGCCGAACGCCAGACCCTGAATTGCGAACCGGGGCTTAGCATCACCATCGAACGCGGAGCACGCTACCGGTTAGCGGACAGAAATCACGACGGTCAGGTGGATGCCATCGTGCTCAACAGCAAGGCGGCGTTCGTCGATGTCGACAGCAGCCGCATTCAAGGCGGGTTCGAAGTGGTGACGCCGCAGGCGATAGCAGCCGTCCGCGGCACACGATGGGCGGTCGATGCGCAGCGTGGCAAGACATCCGTGCTGGTGCTGCGCGGCCGCGTCGCTGTCAACAAGGTTTCGACCGGGCAAGGTGTTACGCTCGGGCAATGGCAGGGCGTTGATGCCGATCGCGGCCGCTCTCCGCTGCATGTCACGCGCTGGGGACAACCACGCATAGACGCGTTGATGGCTCGTCTCGGCCAGTGAGATCCTGACGCTCATGCGCAGACCGCCGCTCCAGACGCTGATCGCGCTTGTCTTGACCGCCGTCTGGGGCCTCGGCCTCGGCATCACCCATCTGCGCGGCGACATTCCCTTCATCGACGGAGCTGAGGCGACGCTGACGAACCTCAGAAATGCGGTCGGCGGCAGCCGTCAACCACCCGATATCGTCACCATTGTTGCCATCGACGACGATGCATCGCGGGCCGCAGGACGATATCCGCTGCCTCGCGCCAGCCTCGCCACAATCATAGATGCGATCGCCGCATTGGGGCCGAAAGCCATCGCGCTCGACATGCTTCTGGTCGATCCGGGCGATGAGGCCGGCGATGCGGCGCTGGAGCAATCGCTCAGGCGAACCAATATCGTACTGGCCGCCGCCGGCATCTTTCCGGAAAGCCGCCAGCGCGTCACCGACAACAGCAAGGAACCTCTCGCCCGCGTCCCCAGCGCGCTGCAATTCCTCGAGCCGCAGCAGCGGTTCGCGGAGGCTGCGAGCTATGGCGTCGTCAATGTGCAGACCGACAAGACGGGAACGCCGCGTTTCGTGCCCATGCTGTTCCGCAGCGGCGAGTGGATCGAGCCGTCCTTCTCGCTGCGCGTGGTTTCGGCCGCGACCGGCGAACACCCAACGGTCATCTCCGACCACATCAAGATCGGCGACCGCTCCGTGCATACCGATACCGGCTATCTGATGCCGCTCTCCTTCTATGGCCCGCGCGGCACGATCCGCACCATCAGCGCCAGCGCGGCGTTGAACGGGCAATTGCCGGAGGAGGCGATCCGGGACCATATCGTCGTCATCGGCGCGACCGTCACCGGCGGTGGCGATGTCTTTCCGACCCCCTTCGATCCGGTGCTGCCGGGCGTCGAAGTCATCTCCACCTCGATCACGCATCTGATCGCTGGCGACGGCCTGGTGCGCGACCGTGGCGTGCGTCTCATCGACCTCTATTTCGCCGTCGGCCTGCCGCTCGTTATCGTCAGCCTGCTTGCCTGGCGGCGCAACACCATCGGCCTGATCATGGCGCTCTGCGTCGTCCTTGCCTGGTTAGCGATCAACCTCAGCGCCTTCAAGCACGGGATATGGCTGAGTGCCGCCTTGCCGATCGTGGCGACGGTGCCACCAGCACTGCTCTTCGGCGCGACGCAGCTTTGGCTCGGCCGCAGGCAGGCCGGGCGCTTTGCCGAACAGAGCGAACGCCTGCAGCGCATCCAGGCGCCCGGTCTTGCCGAACATCTTGCTCATGATCCCGGCTTTCTCGCGGAGCCGGTGCATCAGGAGGCTGCCGTGGTCTTCATCGACATCAACGGCTTTACGGGCCTCAGCGAGGCGATCGGACCGGCCGCAGTGCGGGAGCTGCTGAACGGCTTCTACAATCTCGTCGACGAGGAGGTGACTGCCAGCGGCGGCGCGATTACCAGCTTCATGGGAGACGGCGCGATGATCCTTTTCGGCCTGCCACAGCCGAAGCGAACCGATCCCGCCAATGCGGCACGCTGTTGTATTCACCTTGCCGACCGGATGAGAGGCTGGCTCGCAACGCTGCCGGAGGCAACCGCCTCCCGCATTGGCTTCAAGATCGGCGCACATTTCGGCACCATCGTCGCCTCCAGACTCGGCGGCGAAGGCCGTCAGCAGATCACGGCGACCGGCGACACGGTGAACGTTGCCAGCCGCCTGATGGAAGTGGCCGCCCGCAATCACGCGGAAATTGCCATCAGCAATCACCTGTTGCATTCTGCCGGACATGACAGCCTGCCCTATATTGAGGGCAGGCTTGAAGGTCCGGTTGAAACGAGCTTACGCGGCCGTACCGGATCCCTGGCGATATGGCTCTGGCGCAGCCATGCATCATCCGGAACGCCCTGATTATTTCAGGCTCTATCCGCGCCACATCGGGATGATGGACATCACGAGCAGACAGGCGAGCGAGGCATTGAGCACGCGCCATTGCCATGCCGTTTTCAGCAGGCGTCCGAGCAATTGGCCGAGCGCGCACCAGACCGCCAGCGAAAATGCAGCGACGAGGCAGAAGGTCGACCCGAGCAGAATTGCGAGCGTAGCCGGGCTGTTCGCCAGGGCCGCGAAGGAGGCGGCCGCGCCAACGGTCATCGCCCAGCCCTTGGGATTGTACCAGAGCATCCAGACGCCGGCGACAAAGCTAGTGGGTTTCGCCATCTCACCGGAAAGATGCGGCGGTCCGCTGCGGCCGATTCGGATGGCGAGCCAGATCAGGTAAAGCGAGCCGAGCGCTTTCATCGCGACCTGCAATGAGGGCAGGGCCATCAACAGGCCTCCGAGCCCGGCGGCAGCCGCACAGGCGATCGAGCCGAGACCGACGGCGCAGCCGGCCATGACGGGAATCGACCGGCGAAAGCCGAAATGGGCACCGGATGCGGTCGCAAGCGTCGTGGCGCCGCCAGGGGTGATGGTCGAGATCAGCGCGAAGAGGATTAGGGGCAGCAAGGCATCGATGGTCATGCGAGGCAAACTCCGTTTTCAACGGAGACATAGGCGAATGATGGCCATCATAAAAACGAATGTTGAAGGGATGGTGCATTAGCATCTATAATGGATGCATGAGCCGGAACTTCGATATTGCCCTGATCAGAACCTTTGTCGCCGTCGCCGACCACGGCAGCATGACGATAGCCGCCAATACGCTGCACATGACGCAGGGGGCGGTCAGCCAGCAGATCAAACGACTGGAAGATATGCTTGGCTGTACCTTGTTCGAGCGGGAGAAGCGCGGATTGCGGCTGACGAATGCAGGCGAGCGACTGCTCGGCAATGCGCGCCGGCTGTTGATTCTCAACGACGATATCTGGGCCGACATGACGGACGGTACGGTCGAAGGCAGCGTACGGCTCGGCGTGCCCTATGATCTGATCGGAACAACGCTGGCGCCGGTTCTCAAATCCTACGCCGAACGTCACCCGCAGGTGGAGATTTCTTTGGTCTGCGCCTCATCGCCGGAGCTAATGCGGGCACTCGACGATGGCAGCATCGATCTCGGCGTCATAGAGGAACCGCTCGGCTCGTCGAAGGGGGAATGCCTGGCGATCGACCGGCTGGTCTGGGTCGGTGCCAGAGCTGGCAATGCCTACCGCAAGGATCCACTGCCGATTTCGATGGTGGCCGACACCTGCGCCTTCCGGCCATCCGTCTTTGCTGCATTGTCGGATGATGGACGTCGCTGGCGGACGGTCTTCGAGAACGGCAATATCGAAGCGACAACCGCAACGGTTCGCACCGATCTTGCGGTCACCGCCTGGCTCGCCTCCACCGTTCCCGCAGATCTCGATATTCTCGGCGTTAACGAAGGCCTGCCGGAGCTGCCGGTCTTCTCCGTCAACCTCCATTTGCCGAAAAGCGAAGCGACGCCTCCCGCCACTGAGCTTGCCCGCCACATCCGCGAGGGGCTAATGCGGCCGCGACAGGTCACGGCCGCATGAAATACATTTGTTACGCAGCCCTCGGCAACGGGCCGACGTAACGTGACTGCGGGCGGATCAAACGGCCCTCCAATGTCTGCTCGCGCGCATGGGCAATCCAGCCGACCGTGCGGCCGATCGCAAAGACGCCGGTGAAGGCGTTGCGCGGAAAGCCGAGAGCGTCAAGCAGCAGCGCCGTGTAGTACTCCACATTGACATCGAGGGGACGATCCGGCTTGCGCTCCTTCAGGAGTGCAAGTGCCGCAGTCTCGATCGCTTCGGCGAGCGCGATGCGACCGGCGTCCGCCTGACCACTTGCGAAAATCGGCTTGAGCGCTGTTTTCAAGGCGTCGGCGCGCGGATCGCGGACACGGTAGACGCGGTGGCCGAAGCCCATCAGCCTTTCGCCATGATCAAGCGCCTGCGACAGCCAGGCCCGCGCATTGGCCGGCTCGCCGACGGCGTCGAACATGTCGAGCACCGGGCCGGGAGCGCCGCCATGCAGCGGTCCCTTGAGAGCGCTGATCGCGGCCAGTACCGAGGAGGTGAGACCGGCATGGGTGGAGGCAATGACGCGGGAGGCGAAGGTGGAAGCATTGAGGCCATGGTCGGAAATCGTCACCAGATAGGCATCGAGACCGGCTGTCTGCTCCGGCGTCGGTCGCTTGCCCGTCAGCATGCGCAGGATGTCGGCCGCCTGCGACAGCGAGGCGTCGGGCTTGATCGGCGTCTCACCGTTCTGAAGACGCAATACGGCGGGCAGGAAAACAGCCGGCGCTGCCATCAGGCGGATGGCGGTCGCGAAATCCTCGCCGTCCTCGATGCGGGCCAGCAATGCCCTAACGGCCTCGACCGGGGGCAGGGCCAGCAACGCCGGATCGGCGGCACCGACATGTGCGAACAACTCCGCGCGAGCGGCGCCCAGCTGCGTCTTGATGCTCGCAGCATCGGCATGTTCCTCGAACAGGCCATCAAGCAGCAGGGCTGCGACATCCTCGAAACGGCTCGTCGCCACCAGATCATCCAACGACACGCCGCGAATGATCAGTCGACCGGCGGCACCGTCGACATCGGACAGCTTGGTTTCGGCAGCAATGACATCTTCAAGACCACTTTTCATCATCATTCTCCTTTGACTATGCATTTAGATCGGTCCTATCTTCATTGACGTCAATCTTGATGAAATTGATCAATGTGAGGAATTATGAGTTGGCTGACGGCGGAGCAGGCGCTGACCCTGCTGGGCACAAAACCGCAGACGCTGTACGCCAATGTCAGCCGCGGCCGCATCCGCGCGAAACCCGATCCGGCGGATACCCGGCGCAGCCTCTATTTCACCGATGATGTCAAACGGCTGGCGACACGCCATGCCGGACGGCGCAAGACCGAGACGGTGGCGGCCGAGGCGATCCAGTGGGGCGATCCGGTGCTGCCCTCGGCGCTGTCGACGGTTTACGACGGCCGGCTGTTCTATCGCGGCCGGGATGCGGCCGGGCTTGCCGACCATGCGACGCTGGAGGAGATCGCGGTTCTGCTCTGGGACATGAAGCGACCGCTGCGGCTGGAAGGGCAGGGTGGAGACGAACGATCACCTGCTCTGAGCACTGCCTTTTCAGCTCTGGCCGGGCGCGCCACCACCGACCTGCCTTCACTTGGACGCTCGTTGCCGGCGCTGCAGAACGAAGCCGAAAGCGTATTCGGCACCGTTGCGGAAGCGCTGGCGCCGGGGGCGTCAAAGTTGCCGCTGCATGAACGTCTGGCAACGGCCTGGGACAGGCCGGATGCAAACGACCTCATTCGCCGTTGCCTCGTCCTCTTCGCCGATCACGAGCTCAACGCCTCGACCTTCACGGCGCGGATCACCGCTTCCGCTGGCGCAACGCTGTCAGCCGCCGCGCTCTCCGGTCTTGCGACGCTGACCGGGCCGCTGCATGGCGGCGCATGGCAAAGCGTACGATCGCTGGTCACCCGCGCCGCCGCGATCGGGGCGGAGGAGGCGGTGCGCGGCTATCTGGCGGAAGGCCGGCCAGTGCCGGCGGTCGGGCATCCGTTCTATCCGGACGGCGATGCGCGCGCCAAGGCGCTGCTCGCATGCTTTACCCTGCCGCCCCTGTTCGCAGAGGTTCGGAGCGTAGCCCAAGACCTCGTTGGAGAGCGTGTCAATGTCGACTTTGCACTGACGGCGCTGACGTCAGCCTATCATCTGCCTGAGGACGCACCGCTGATCATCTTCGCGCTTGCCCGCACGGTCGGCTGGCTGGCGCATGCCATGGAACAATCGACAAGCGGCCATCTGATCCGTCCGCGCGCGCGTTACGTCGGCCCGCCGGTCGAGTGACAGACGGCCTCGATATTGTGTCCGTCTGGATCGAGGATGAAGGCGCCGTAGTAGTTGGGGTGATAGTGGGGCCGGATACCGGGAGGCCCATTGTCCAGCCCGCCAGCGGCAAGGGCGGCCTCATAGAATTGGTCAACGGTCGCTCTGTCCTGAGCGGTGAAGGCAATGTGAGCGCTGGTCTGCGGTAGGTTGCGCTGCCCTATCCAGAAGAAGGCTTTGGGCCTGATCCCATATCCCGCAAATATCGCGCCTTCGGCGTACAGGCGCTCTATGCCGAGCGGCAGCAAAGCCTTGTCGTAGAAGGCCTTCGACCGTTCGACATCGCTCACTCCGATTGTAACGTGATCCAGCATATTGGCTCCAGAGACGGTCGATGCCGATAGCATCGCAGCTTGCCAGCGCCAGGCAATATCACAGATGCGTGAGCGCCGCATTTTTCACCCTGATCCCGCGCGGCTGCATAGCTCGCCCGTCATTTGTTCATTGGCAAAGACGGCTAAATGTCTTTATTGAGATTTCAACCGATACAAATCCTTCCTTGGGAGACTGAAACATGCAAATCGGAATGATTGGCCTTGGCCGTATGGGCAGCAACATGGTGCAGCGTCTGATGAAGGGCGGCCATACTGCCGTCGTTCTCGACGCGCGTCCGGAAAGCGTCGCGACGCTTGAACAGCTCGGCGCCACCGGCAGCACCTCGCTCGAGGATTTCGTATCGAAGCTCGCCCGTCCCCGTGCCGTCTGGCTCATGCTGCCGGCTGCGATCGTCGACCAGGAGCTTACAGCACTCCTTCCGCTGCTCGACGAGGGCGATATCGTCATCGACGGCGGCAACTCCTATTACCATGACGACATACGCCGCGCCGAGGAACTGAAATCCAAGGGCATCCATTATGTCGACGTTGGCACCAGCGGCGGCGTCTTCGGCCTGCAGCGCGGCTACTGCCTGATGATCGGCGGCGAAAAGGATACCGTCGAACACCTGTCGCCGATCTTCGCAACGCTCGCACCGGGCGTCGGCGACGTTCTTCCCTCGCCAATGCGCTCCGAAGAAGCCGCAAAGGCCAGCACGGCCGAACAGGGATATCTGCATTGCGGTCCGTCCGGCGCCGGCCACTTCGTCAAGATGGTCCATAACGGTATCGAATACGGCCTGATGGCTGCCTATGCCGAAGGCTTCAACGTGCTGCGTCATGCCAATGTTGGCAAGCAGACCACCGAGGCCGACGCGGAAACCGCGCCGCTGTCGCATCCGCAATATTACCAGTACGACCTCGACATCGCCGAAATCAGCGAAGTCTGGCGCCGCGGCAGCGTCATCACCTCCTGGCTGCTCGACCTCACCGCCGACGCGCTGCATGGCGATGCCGCCCTGTCGCAATATGCCGGCCGCGTTTCGGATTCCGGCGAGGGCCGCTGGACCATCTCGGCCGCGATCGACGAAGGCGTCCCCACGCCGGTGCTCAGCGCCGCCCTCTACGGCCGCTTCGCCTCGCGCGGCAATGACGACTACGCCAACAAGGTTTTGTCGGCCATGCGCGCCGGCTTCGGCGGCCACCACGAGAAGCCGGTCAAGTAATCGCCTTACGGTTTTGATGATAGTCGTGCCGGGCGGGTCAAACTGCCCGGCAGTTTTGTATCCGATCTAGCTCAGTAGGTCGGGGCGCAGCAGCAGGACCGGGCATTCGTCGCCCACTGCAAGTTCCGGTGCATGTGGTGGGCGGATGATGAGGCAATCCGAGCGGGAAAAGATCTTCATCATCGAGGAATCCTGCTTGGAAAATGGCGCGGCCAGCCAAGAACCGTTAGCGGCTTTCGTCAATGTCGCGCGTACATAGTCCTGGCGCTGGTCATTGGCCTTGAGTGAGATGGCAGCATGGGCCATGGCTTCGCGCTTCACATTCGGCAGAGACGCCAGCTTGCGGATCAGCGGTTCCAGGAACAACAGGCCGCAGACGAGGCTGGAGACCGGATTGCCGGGTAGTCCGAGCACATGGGTTTCGCCGAGGCTACCGACCATCAACGGCTTGCCGGGGCGCATGGCGATCCGCCAGAAATCGAGCTGCATTCCCGCTTCGATGAGCGTCGCCTGCACCAGATCGTGATCGCCGACAGAGGCGCCGCCGAGCGTGACGATGACGTCCGCTTTCGCCACCTGCGCCCGGCCGATTGCGGCGGTAATTTCCGCCTTGTCGTCGGGCACGATGCCGAGATCGAGCACATGCGCGCCGGCGCTGCGGGCAAGTGCGGCGATCCCGAAGGTGTTCGACGCGATGATTTGCGAAGGGCCAGGCTCTGCTCCGGGCGTTACCAGCTCATCGCCCGTCGCAAGGATCGCCACCAGCGGGCGGCGATAGACATCAAGCGCTGGATGGTTCATGGCAGCGGCAACCGTGAGCCGCGAGAAATCCATCACCGTGCCCGCTGGAAGCACGGCTTCACCTTCAGCAAAATCCTGGCCGCGCGGACGGATATGCTGGCCTTTGCGCAAAGGGTAAGCTGTGCGGATCCGGCCTTCTTCCTGCCGTTCCGCGTCTTCCTGCAACAGCACCGTATCGGCGCCAGCCGGAACCGGGGCACCGGTGAAGATACGCACCACTTCGCCCTTGCCGACCGTACCTTCGAAAGCATGGCCGGCGGCGGACGCGCCGATTACGGTCAATTCCGCGCCCGGCTCGGCGGCATCTTCGAAGCGCAGTGCATAACCATCCATCGCCGAGGCGTCGAACGGCGGTTGCGTAAGACGCGCGGCGAGATCCTTGGCGAGAACCCGACCTTCGGCGAGATCGAGCGTCACGCTTTCGATGCGATGGAGCGGCTTCGCGCTGTTCAGCAGGCGCCCCTGGGCGTCCACTACGGGTAAAAGGCTCATGCGTCAGGCCTCCGGGTGACGGAAATCGCCGGATTTGCCGCCGGATTTCTCCAATAATCTGATGCCGTCGATTTCCATCGTTCGGTCGACGGCCTTCGCCATATCGTAGATGGTCAGGCAGGCGACGGAGACCGCCGTCAGTGCTTCCATCTCGACGCCGGTGCGACCGGTAAGCTTTGCGGTGGCGGTGATGCGCAGGCCGGGCAGGGCGGCGTCCTCGGTGATGTCGACCGTGACCTTGGTCAGCATCAGCGGATGGCAGAGCGGGATGAGATTGGCGGTCTGCTTGGCGGCCATGATGCCCGCAAGCCTTGCCGTGCCGATAACATCGCCCTTCTTGGCATTGCCTCCGAGGATCAGCGCCAGCGTTTCCGGCTTCATCGTCACATGGCCTTCGGCGGTGGCGATGCGGACCGTCTCGGCCTTGTCGCCGACGTCGACCATATGCGCCTCGCCGGAAGCGTTGATATGGGTGAGGCCGGTTTTCTCCGTGCTCATCTTACTCGGCCGCGACGGCGCCGGGTTCGCCGGTCAGCAGCAGGCGTGTCGCCGCCGCCACATCGTCCTTGCGCATCAGGCTTTCGCCGACGAGAAACGTTGTGATATCAACCGCCTCAAGCCGCTTGCAATCAGCATGGGTGAAGACGCCGCTTTCGCCGACCAGCAGCCGGTCGGTGGGAACCATAGGTGCCAGGGCTTCGCTGACCGTCAGGCTGACCTCGAAGGTGCGCAGATTGCGGTTGTTGATGCCGATCAGTGGCGAGGACAGCTTCAGCGCCCGCTCCATCTCCTCGGCGTCGTGGACTTCGACCAGCACATCCATGCCAAGGCCGAAGGCTTCGTCCTGGAGGCGTTCGGCATCGCTGTCGGAGAGCGAAGCCATGATCAGGAGAATGCAGTCGCCGCCCCAGGCGCGCGCTTCATGCACCTGATAGGTCTCGAACATGAAATCCTTGCGCAATGCCGGCAGCGAGCAAGCCGCGCGGGCAGCGGTCAGGAATTCCGGTGCGCCCTGGAAGCTCGGGCTGTCCGTCAAGACGGAGAGGCAGGCAGCGCCGCCCACTTCATAGGCCTTGGCGAGGGCAGGCGGATCGAAATCGGGGCGGATCAGACCCTTCGAGGGGCTGGCCTTCTTGATTTCGGCGATCAGACCGAAGGAGCCGGCATTCTTCTTGGCGAGCAGTGACTTATGAAAGCCGCGCGGCGCGGACTGGCCGGTCTGCATTGCCTTCAGATCGGCAAGCGAGACCTTGGCCTTGGCGGCGGCGATCTCCTCGCGCTTGTACGCTTCGATCTTCTGGAGGATATCGGTCATGACGTCCTGAACCTATTCTTCGGCGTTGGAGACGGCGATCAGCTTTTCCAGCGCAGCGGCGGTCGCGCCGCTGTCGAGCGACTGGGCGGCTAGCTTCATGCCATCATGAAGCGTTTCCGCCTTGCCGGCAATCACCAGGGATGCCGCCGCGTTCGCAAGCGAAATATCGCGATACGCATTTTTTTCACCACTGAGCACGGCGCGGAGCGCTGCCGCGTTGGTAATACCGTCGCCGCCCTTGAGGTCGGCAAGATCGGCATGTGCAAGACCGAAGTCGGCAGGCGTCAGTTCGAAAGTGCGGATCTTCCCACCTTCGAGTGCTGCGACCGAGGTCGTTCCCGTCGTGGTGATTTCGTCGAGGCCATTGCCGTGCACGACCCAGACGCTTTCGGCATTCAGGTCCTTCAGCACCTCGGCGAGCGGCACGACCCATTGCGGCGCAAAGACGCCGAGCAACTGCCGGCGAGCACCAGCCGGGTTTGCCAAAGGTCCCAACAGGTTGAAGATCGTGCGGGTGCCTAGTTCGACGCGGGAAGGGCCGACATGGCGCATCGAGGAATGATGCAGCTGTGCGAACATGAAGCCGATACCAGCTTCACGAATGCAACGGGCGATCGTCTCGGGACCGATATCGAGCTTGATGCCCAGCACGGATTGCGTATCGGCCGTGCCGGCCTTGGAGCTCTGAGCACGGTTGCCGTGCTTTGCCACCGGCACGCCCGCACCGGCAACGATAAATGCTGCAAGTGTCGAAATGTTGTAGGTGCCAAAGCCGTCGCCACCGGTGCCGACGATATCGATCGCGTCCGCCGGCGCTTCCACCGGCAACATCTTGGCGCGCATCGTCGTGACGGCGCCGACGATTTCGTCAACCGTCTCGCCCCGCACGCGCAACGCCATCAGGAAAGCGCCGATCTGCGAGGGCGTGGCTTCGCCCGACATCAAAATCTCGAATGCCTGACGGGCTTCATCCCGCGTCAGCACCTCGCGATTGGCGACCTTGGCAAGGAACGGTTTCAATTCAGCCATCGGCTATCGATCCTCCCGACCGGGCTAGCGAGACATCGCCTGTTCGGCGAGGTTCTGGTTGACCGTGACGGTGTATTTCGACTGCAGGTCGGCAACGATCTGGTCGAGAATGTCGTCGCCGGCAGCATTGGCAATCTGGGCCGACTGCTGATCCTGATTGCTCAGCGCATCCGTCGTCGGATTGTTGTTGACGTCAGTGACCTTCAGCAGGATCTGCGTGGTGTCGTCGGCGCCGATGGCATTGGCGGCCGTCTCGACCGGACCGGAGAAGGCGGCGGCAACACCAGCACGTCCAAGGACCGGATCGTCCGTCGTGCGCGTGACGTCAGCCTTGCTTTCCACGGCAATGCCGAGGGGTGCTGCGATATCGGCAAGCGACTTGCCCTTCTGCGCTTCCTGCTTCAACTCGTTGGCCTTGGCGGCGAGCGCGATTTTCTGCTGCTCGGCAGTCCAGTCGACTACCGCTTTTTCACGGACTTCGGCAAGCGGGCGATCACGATCTGGCGTGATACCCAGGACATCATACCAGACGTAACCATCGTTGCCGACCGTCAGGGGGGCGGCATTGCTGCCCTGGTCCGCCTTGAAGACTTCACCAAGCAATTGCTGCCTGGCGGGCAGGTCCTTGATCTCGTTGCCGGCCTGGTCGAGCCCGGTGGAATCGATTGCATCGACCGTTACCGCCTTCAGGTTCAGCTGCTGAGCAGCCTCTTGCAAGGATACGCCGGAGCCGCGCAGGTCTTCAAATTTATCGTGGATGCTGGTGATGTCACTAGCGGCATTGCTGAGCGCGATCTGCTTGCGGACATCTTCCTTGACGTCATCGAAGTTCTTCGCGGTTTCGTCCTTGACGTTGGTCACGCGCAGGATCACCGGGCCGAATGAACCGGAGACGACGGGCGTCGTGCCGCCTTCCTTGGTGACGGTAAAGGCTGCCTGGGCGAGCGTCTGATCCGGAACCTGATCCTTGGTGAAGGTGCCGAGCAGCACGTCGGCCGGCTTCTTGCCCTGATCGGTAACGAGCTGATCGAATGTCGTTCCGGTCTTCAGCGCATCCGAGGCCGCATTTGCGAGGTCCTTGTTGGCGAAGGTCAGCTGCTCGATCGTGCGCGTTGCCGGTGTGGTGAAGCTATTTTTGCGCTTCTCGAATTCGGCGCGAGCGGCATCGTCGGTGATGCTTGCCGGATCGGCGATATCTTCCGCCTGGAGCTTCACATAGGAAAACTTGCGATATTCGGGAGCGCGGTACTTCGACTTGACCCCATCAAACCATTTCGACAGCACGTCGTCTGCCGGAGCCTTGATCGGATCGATATTGGCATTGGTCAGCAGCAGATAGTCGATGCTGCGGCTTTCGTCATGATACTGTTTGACGGCATCGACCAAAGTCTTCGGCGCGACAAAGCCGTTGGAGACGGCTTCCACGATCTGGCTACGGACCGCGACCTTGCTGCGCTCCTTGATATAGTCGTCGGGATTGATGCTGCTGTTGCGCAGCAGGCTCTCGAACTTCTGACGGTCGAAGGTGCCGTTCGTTGCCTTGAAGGCCGGATCGTCGCCGATGAGCTTGGCGAGGCGATCCTGCGACAGGCCGAGGTTCATATCGCTGGCGAGCTGATCGAGCGAGGCGCCGGCCACAAGCTGCGCGACGGTCTGCTGCGCGATACCGAAGGCGCGTGCCTGTTCCGGCGTGATCTGCATGCGCAGCTGCTGGCTGATCGCCTGGATCTGACGACGATAGGCAAGGCGGAATTCGTTGGTATCGATCTTCTGATCACCGACGGTCACGACGGCATTACTGCTCCCTCCCGTCACCATTCGGCTTTCGATGCCCCATATGCCGAAAGCAGCAATCAGAAGCACGAAGATACCCTTGGCAACCCAGGTCTTGGCCAGTTTTCTCAACACATCGAACATCGGAAGGCAAACCTCGTCATCAATACCCTCTTCGCCCACGGGCGAAGCAATCGGAGTTCCTTAGAGCAATCCGAAACGGAATTGAAGAGCTACCGAGGAAATCAACCGGGCGAGGCACCAAAGCTCCGGAACCTTTACCCAGGATTGACGTTGACTGACAAGGTAACAACAAAAGGAGCCGACGATGGCCGAGACGAAATCCGCTTCCGCTCAATCTGCCTCTGCGCGAGCCCAGGCCGAAACCGCCGTCGACGACCTCGCAGCACAAATCGCAGCGCTGCGCGAGGATTTGACAAGACTTTCCCATAGCGTGGCAGCGGTCGGGCAGGGCGCAAGGTCGGTCGTCACCGAGGAGGCTCAGGAAGTAACCGAGCAGCTTCGCGAACGGGTTCGTCAGGAGCCGATCTTCATGGTCGCCGCCGCGGCCGGTATCGGCTATCTGATAGGGCTGCTCAGCCGCCGCTAAATCCCAAACGCATGTACGTGATGAATCTATAAAACCGCAGGCTTGAGGCCTGCGGACAGCGATCTCATTTTGAGTTTCGAATCCCGGTCGCGCCGCCTCACATTCCTCTCTGACTGCAACATCTTTGCGACACCCCTGCGGCATTTTTGACAATCCGCCAATGATCGCACCTCAACCTCTTGAATCGGACGTCCACTTATTATACGTCACGGCATTATAAGGTTGCTTATGAATAGCAGGCTTCTCGTATCATGCACACAGCACCGACACTCGGCTTTCTCCTCCATGACGTTGCCCGGCTTCTTCGGAAGCGGTTCGAGCAGCGTGCGAAAGATTTGGGGCTGACACGCTCCCAATGGCAGACGCTCGCCTATCTCTCGAACAATGAGGGTATCCATCAGGCGGGTCTTGCCGAAATATTGGAAATCGAGCCGATTACGCTGGTGCGTATCCTCGACAAGCTCACCGATCGCGGATTGGTCGAACGTCGCCAGCATCCGAATGATCGTCGGAGCTGGCTGCTCTACATGCGCGATGAAGCCCGGCCGTTGCTCGACACCATGCGTAACCTGGGCGACCAGACCCGCAGGGAGGCCCTGCAAGGCGTTCCCATCGAGGAACATGAGCGCCTTTATCAATTGCTTACCCTTATGAAATCGAACCTGGTCCAGGCCTGCCGTACAACTGTGGGCGACAAAGAGACACATCATGGCTGACGCATCCTCTCCGCTTCGCGTACCCGCAAACGCAAATTCCGCAATCGAGCAGAACCAGGCCGCAGTCGCGGAGGCGCCGTCCTCCAACCCTGCGCCCGCGCCGGCAGGTACAGCGGCTCCGGCCGCCGCTCCCGAAAAGCCGCGCAAGCGCCGCAGCCTGACGCGGCCGATCCTCTTTGCGCTGCTGCCAGTCGCGCTCGTGGTGGGCGGCTATTATTACGTCACCGGCGGGCAGATCATGTCCACCGACAATGCCTATGTCCAGGCCGACATGGTCGGCGTTTCGACCGATGTTTCCGGCACGGTGATTTCGGTCGACGTGCATGAAAACGAGGCGGTGAAGAAAGGGCAGGTGCTTTTCCGCCTGAAGCCCGATTCGTTCCGCATCACGCTGGAAGGGGCGCAGGCGCAGCTCGGCAACGCCCGCAACCAGATCCTGAACCTGCAGGCAAGCTACAAGCAATCTCTCGCCGAGATCGCCCAGGCGCAGGCCGACATTCCCTATTATCAGAACGAATACGAGCGCCAGCAGAACCTGATCAACAGCTCGGTCGCCTCCAAGGCCGCTTACGATCAGGCCAAGCACAATCTCGATGCGGCCCAGCAGAAGGTCTCCGTCGCTCAGGCGCAGGCGGCAACCACGATTGCCCAACTCGGCGGCAACGCCGACCTGCCGGTCGAACAGAATCCGCTCTACCTGCAGGCCAAGGCCGCTGTCGACAACGCCCAGCGCGAGCTCGACGATACGGTCGTGCGCGCACCCTTCGACGGCATCACCACCAATGTTCCTTCGCTGCAGGTCGGTGCCTATCTGACGGCCGCTCAACAGGGCTTCTCGCTGGTGTCCACCACCAATATGTGGATCAATGCCAGCCCGAAGGAAACCGAGCTGACCTATGTCAAGACCGGCCAGAAGGTCGCCATTTCGGTCGATGCCTATCCCGGCGTCACCTGGAAGGGTACCGTCTCCAGCATTTCGCCGGCCTCCGGCGCAAGCTTCTCGCTGCTGCCGGCACAGAACACCACGGGCAACTGGGTGAAGGTCGTGCAGCGCATCCCGATGATCATCAGCATTGATGATACGCAGGGCAAGCCGCCGCTGCGCGTTGGCATGAGTGTCGTCGCCGATGTCGATACCGGCCACGCCCGCGGCCTGCCGGACTCCATCGCCAGCCTGTTGGGCCAATCCCACGGTCAGGATCATGAGTAACGCTGCCGCCGCCTCCCCCGCCGGCCCGATCGCCAATCGCGGCGCCATCACCGCCTGTGTCATCCTGGCGGTCATCATGCAGGCGCTGGACACCACTATCGCCAACGTCGCCCTGCCGCATATCCAGGGCGACGTTTCGGCCAGCGCCGACCAGATCAACTGGGTGCTGACCTCCTATATCGTGGCCGCCGCCATCATGACGCCGCCCTCCGGCTTCCTGTCGGCCAAGTTCGGCCGCAAGCGCGTGCTGCTGGTGGCGATCGCCGGCTTCGTCGTCGCCTCCGTTCTCTGTGGCCTGGCGCAATCACTGAACCAGATCGTCGGCTTTCGCCTGTTGCAGGGCCTGTTCGGCGCAGCGCTCGTGCCACTGTCACAGGGCATCCTGCTTGACATCTACAATGTCGAGGAACGCGGCAAAGCCATGGCTCTGTTCGGCGTCTCGGTCATGGTTGGCCCGGTGCTCGGACCTGTTATCGGCGGCTGGCTGACGGACAATATGAGCTGGCGCTGGGTGTTCTACATCAACGTGCCGATCGGCGCGCTCGCCTTCTTCGGCATCGTCGTCTATGTGACGGAAACCAAGCTCGACGCGCTCGCCAAGCTCGACATATTCGGCTTCAGCATGCTGTCGATCGGTATCGCCGCGTTACAGCTTTTCCTCGACCGCGGCGAACAGCTGGACTGGTTCTATTCCGGCGAGATCATCATCGAGGCGCTGGTTTGCGCCTGCGCCTTCTATCTCTTCCTGGTGCATACGTTCACGGCGAAGAAATCCTTCGTGAATCCACGCTTGTTCCTGGACCAGAATTTCGCTGTCAGCATGCTGTTCATCTTCATCGTCGGCGTCACCTATCTCGCCTCGCTGGCGCTGATGACGCCCTATCTGCAGACGCTGATGGGCTATCCCGTCGTCACCGCCGGCATCGTCATGGGACCACGCGGCCTCGGCACGATGTTCTGCATGTTCCTTGTCGGGCGGCTGATCGGCAAGGTGGATACGCGCTGGCTGCTCTTTATTGGCCTCGCTCTGACCGCTTGGGCGATGTACGACATGACCGGCTGGACGCCCGACGTCTCGCAGTGGACGCTGATCTCGGTCGGCTTCGTGCAGGGCGCAGGTCTCGGCTTTCTCTTCGTGCCGCTGACGACGATCGCCTTTGCGACGCTGCCGGCGCAGATGCGCGGCGAGGGGACCGGCCTCTACAATCTCTCGCGCAACATCGGCTCCAGCGTCGGCATTTCCGTCGTCTCGATGCTGATCACCGAGAATACCCAGGTCAATCATTCGACGATTGCCGCCTACGTGACGCCGTTCAATCGTTATTTCGATGCGACCGCGGCGCAAGGCCTCAGCCCGGTGACGGCCGTCGGTCGCGCCTCGCTCGACAGCATCATCACCACGCAGGCAACGATCATCGCCTATATGGACGATTTCAAGCTGCTGATGCTGATGTCGATCTTCGCCATGCCGCTGCTCGTGCTTCTGCGCAAGCCGAAGGCACCGCCGGTCGTCGATCATAGCGTCGCGATGGAATAGTCGCGCAGACTTTCCAGTTTCACTGCGCGGTTGCATGGCCGCCGGACACCACGCCGGCGGCCCTTTTTATCCTTGCGGGAAGCGGCGGCTGACAAAACGCGAGCCGGCCGCGCCGAAACGCCAGAGCGGATCAACATTCTTGGTGATTCCGATGCGTTTGCCCGCGACGACAGACAATGGTTCGGCCAGAGAAAATTCAAAAGGCGCTTGGTTCAGCGCCAGCCCGTTCAGGCTGATGTCGATGCCCATGGCTTGCGCCAGCTTTCCCGGCCCACTGCAAAGTGCCGCCATGTCGGCAGTGCCGCGCCTGTGGATCATCTCCCCGATCCCGCTTTCCGGCTCCATCGCCCGGATCAGCACGGCGCTCCCGGTCGTGCAGACGAAATTCACGCACCAGTGAATGCCGTAGGATCGATAGACGTAGACATGCCCCGCCGGGCCGAACATCGTCGCATTGCGTACCGTCGGCCCGCGAAAAGCATGGGATGCCTCATCATCCGGCCGATAGGCTTCCGTCTCCACGATACGCCCGCCAACGCCCGCAACGGTAAAGCGCGCGCCGATGAGATCGGACGCGACGACCACGGCGTCACGGGAAAAGAAGGCGGCAAGGGCAGGGCCGGCAAGCGATGCCTGGCCGAGAGGCAGGGGTTGGTCGCTGGGCGTCATGGGCGAGGGCGCTGTCCTTCCGGATGGTCGATGCCGGAAACTACTATCGCCCGATCGCTGAAACGCCTAGCCCAATCCCAGCGTCTTCGATTGGGTCCACGAATTGGACCGCACACCGCCGCGCAACCGGTTGACGCTTCGGCCCGAATAGCTGTAAAGCCAGCCCACCACATTTTCTGAGGCATTGAGCTTCAGCGACAGGAAGAGTGTCCGAGTGGTTTAAGGAACCGGTCTTGAAAACTTATGCTGCTGGAGCGGCGAGGGCGAAAACCGGGAATAAACGCAATCGCTTACGTAGGGTCTTGGCCTCGTGTGCGGTTGTGGTATAGCGCATTGCTAGCCGCTGCAATGCATAAGGATGGATGGCCGAGCGGTTTAAGGCACTGGTCTTGAAAACCAGCGAACCGAAAGGTTCCGTGGGTTCGAATCCCACTCCATCCGCCAACAACGAAGAAATCCGATGCATGACGCCCTTGTATGGCTCCTTGACACGATAATGAAAATCAGTTGGGGCGAGATCATCAGGACGATCGCTCCCGTCGTGACGGCATTCATCGCGTATCGCGCTCTAAAAAACTGGCAACGACAGGACAAGGCTAAACGAGAAGCAGAATTTCTTGACGCCTTAGTTGACGCTACTCATGCTTACATTGCAGAAATGCCTAAGCCGATCACGCTCTTGGATATAGCTAAGGTCGGCATGGACAGCCATGCGTTTACCCAAAGCGGTAGTGAGACCGACAAAGCGGTCAAGGGTGCGATTTCCTATATCAGGAAAGATGGAGAGCGCGAGGCTAAGCGCTTGCTGGAAGTGCTTGAGGCTATTAAGCCGCTAACAATCAAGTTGAGATCGTTAGCAGCGAAGGGACAAGTTTTTAAGTTTAAAGACTATCGCAAATGCCAGGAGACGATTGCGATGCTTGTATGGCAACTCGATAGAATGGAGGGCTTCGCTCTTATTATCGGTTCCACTACGTGGAATTGGGAGAACTCCAAGGTGCTGGAACGAGTGAACGATGCAATTGAGATTAGCGGAGATGATATTCGGAAGGGCCTCCACAACGACAATGTTGCCCTCATCGAGTTTGCCTCCGAGACCTATAAGAGAATTTACGGCTAGCGACGACAACGGGTGCCACCGGCACCCGTTGAGAGCAGCGTCAAAGCTAAGGAGAGTTGCTCCCGCGGCTGAGCCCGTTTGATTTACGTCCGACGGTTCCCTTTGGGACGGCGCGGATGGCGTTCCTCCGCGCACCGCTTCGCGTCTCCTAATCGCGCAGCAGCTTTCTAGGATCTTTTGACGGCTTGCATTTGTCGCATATGCGCAATGCCACCACGTCGTCGGAAAAGAACGGATTGGTGCATGTTATGCAATTGCGCCATCCTACCTTCCTGACCACACGGGGAGGATTGTGGTCAACGTCGAGCACTGGTTCCCGCCGCTTACCGCCATCGTATGACCAGCGCTCCGGCTCAATGAAACCCAGATTTTTAGATGCGCGGGCACTCGCGGACATGGCTGGAATTGCGGGCGGCGGTACAGCCGCAGTAGCGTTGGCGCTCACCGTTGCCGGTGCAATACCCTTGGCCGTGTGCTTATGCGGCTGTGTGGGCGGCTGCTCGCCGCGCTGGGGCTGAGAGCGTCCCTCCCGCCATACCTGTAACCACGCAGGAACCGGAACGCTCATCTGCCAAGCTCCCATACTCGATCCCGATGCCAGGCACCCCATGTCCCGTCTCCCTCCCAACGGCGAAGACACGTCAGGATGATGGGCATGTCCATGCGGTCCAGATTCCCGGTGTCGATGTCAGCTTGCACCTCCGACTCAAAGGCCTCGAACGATCCATAGGCTTTAGCAAACGGTGAGACGGGCGTAGCGCGCGCCGTCTCGAGGCGGCGGACCCGCGACAGCATGGAACCGACTGAGGCCATGTGGTTAACCTTCCTTCAGCTTCCGAAGCGCTTTGCCAAGCTCCACGGCTTTGAGCAGGTTAAGGTCACTTTCGGCTTGCCGAAGTTCCGCCCGCTCAACGTGGCGCTCAACCAGCGTCTTCCGCTCTTCTTGCGTCATCGCGCGGTGGTAGCCATCTCGCTCCAAGGCCTCGTTGCGATATGCGCGCCCATCGACGTAGGTGATTTCAGGTTGGCACAGACCGTAATTCTTCATTGAACAACCCTCATCTTTTGTAGAACGTCATAGGCATCGGCGCGGACATCCGGGTCGTCGCAATCGCGCATGACCTCGACGCATGTGGTAACCACATCCTGTCTAAGCTGGTGCTGCTCCTCTGGCGTTAGGAGGGCAAGCCCACGCTCCAGCCGGTCTCGATTCAGCTTTACGAAGTCGTTGACGTCAAACGGCAGGATAGTCAGCGGCGGGTCGAACTGATCCGCCATGCTAACGGCCCAATCTACCGCCTGCTGATACTCGCTGATGTGCTGCACCGTCAGGCAGTGATTGCCGATCAGAGTTTTGACCCATCGGTCCTGCGGTTCCGCCTCGTAGGCGTAAACAAATTGGTTCCGTTTCGTGCGAATGACTGCCATTAGATTTGCTTCGCCTCCAAGATCGTCAATCTGGTCTCAAGTTCCTCAACCGCGCGAGCGGAGGAGAGGGTGCCTATCGCCTCAATGATCGACTTGCCAACATCGGGCGACACTGCGCCGGAAGCGATGCCCGCGAGCACGGCTTCAATCTGCCTGCTGATGGGTAGGTTGGCATCAAAGTCGAACGTCACCTTCTCCGACTGGCTGCGCAGCGTGGGAGCGATACGACTCAGAACCAGACCCGCTGCCTGCATGTCACCGGCCAGTGCGGCATCCACTACGACGCGGACAACGGCAGGCGCGTCGTCTCGCAGCGTTTCAGTCACCTTCTGCCGCTTGTCGATAATTCCCTTGGGTCTCCCGGCAGGGTTCGGGCTTTTCATGCCGCGAGACCACTTCAAAGACTTCGGTTCAAAGCCGCTCATCCATTCGGGTTGAGATGTATCCGTCATGCGGTGCTGCTCCGTGATCTAATCAGGGTGCGATCATGCGTCCTTGAGAATGAAAGCCTGCTCGGCGGCGTTCTTGGCGTCACGCAAAGCTTTGACCTTGTCCGCTCTCATGCCGACAGCCTTCTCCATTTCTTTGAAGACCAATCCACCGCGATCCTCGATCATCGCCTTTGCCGCCTTCATCGCTTTCAGACGTTTTGAAGCCTGCTGATTGTGGCGCTCGTGATACTGACGGGACAGCACCTTCTGCATTTGCGGGTCCAACCCGGACAACATGGCGGGAGCGCCGAGCGCAGCTTGAGCGATGATGTGGTCACCCTCGTTGATCGCCTGCTGGATGACCGTCATGCGCTCGCTGACAGACAGACCCTTGATGTGAGCGCGGACCTCGACTGCAATGGCATTCGCGGCGCTGCTCTCAACGGGACGCGACAGCTCCTGCTCAATGGATGCAATGCCCTTTTCAAGGTTGGCGCGGGTGGCATCAAAGCCTTTGGCAATCCGCGCAAATTGCTTCTGCGCGTAATCGTCGGTTACGACAACTTTTTGTGCGTCGTTCCAAGTGGGGTTGCGGTCAGCGGCCGCCTTCGCGTCATGAACCTTCCGCAGGCCTTCGTAAGCCTCGCTAAATGCAGTCATTGTCGGCGCGAGAATTGCCTCGGTTTCGGAATCGTAGCCGTCCAGCTTGGTAACGTTATCGGGGTGGAGCGAAATCGAGACTCTGGTGTCAATATTTTCAGACATTTTGTCCTCGTGAAGCTTGATACTGGCTTGTTATTTGCTGCAAGGCTACCTGTTTCAAAATAGGTCATGCAAACAAAATGTTTTAACATCAATGCGTTAGGTCTGGCGCGCACGGCACCCAGCACAAGTTTGCGTATTTGGTGCGGGTGATTTGTCCAAAAAATCCTTGCCGATCTCGGATGACTTGTCGTGTAACGGGCGGGCCTTCGAACAAATCATGAACAGGAGTGCAAATATGGAAGCGATAACCACATACACCCGCCGCGAAAACGCTCGCCGCGCTGGGGTGGAAGCAGGCGTGCCCGCAGAGCGCGTCAAGATCACCGTCCATAAGGACAAAGGCGAAGTACGCTTTGGCTGGAAAGAGAAGGAACCCGACAGCGGCGTGGTGGGGTGGCTCCAGCAGCGACCGGGCACCGCTGCCAACACACCGGCGATAGCTACCGAAACGCGCACCAGCCGCCCGCACAGCGAGAACAGCACCCCGAAGCGCCCCAATGCCGGTGGCAAGTGCGCTGCTGTGTGGGACTACCTCGACGCCAACCCGAAGGCTACCGTGAAGGAATTGCGCGAAGCCGCAGCGGGGCAGGGCTGGAACGTTAACAACGCGGTCTGCGAGTTGTATGCATGGCGGAAGTTTATGCAACAGACGAGCGCGTAACAGGGAGGCGACCCTTAACACAATCTCTGCTAACTCTGCATTACGCATGCCATACACTCTTATAGAGAGAGGGGATTTTTCTTCCCTATATGGCGCGCGCAATGCAGAGTTAGCAGAGATCCGCCGCCGCCTCGTTTCATCTCTGCTATCTCTGCGCGGCGTCATCCAGTTTCACCAATGGCATCTCGTACCGCTGCGCGGCGCGCGCGCCATTGTTCCCCTTCGGGCGCGAACATGGTGAAGACTTGAGGGTGAACTGAATACTTGCTGGGCCAGCCGCCATAGGCACGCACTCCGGATTGGGCTTCCAGCCAATCAGCGTCCTCCAAGATTTGCACCGCCTCTCGCCGCAAGCGGTCGTCGGCCTTCTTGAACGCCTGACAATGCTGTGTCATCCAATCTCGCGCCACTGTGGTTAACACCTCTTCCGCAGCAACAATCGATCTCGCTAGCGCTCTCGCAAGCTCGAAGGCAGGAGCGGCGCTGAGAATGCTGGAATAGAGCGTGTAGGCATGACGCCGGACCTTGCGCATGTAGCGGATGGCGTAGTCCATCGCTTGCGTACCGACCTCATTTCCTAGATTTCCGCTATGCTGTCCAAAGACATGAAACACCAGCGCGACCTCTGCCAACATACCGGAATGCTTTCCAAGATGCGCGGCGTAGGCAGGCAGAAACTCCTCGGTGGCAATTACCAATTCACGCAGGCTTCGGACCTCGGCATCAAACAAGGCACGCGCATCAACGCTGAGATGGATGTAGGTGTCGTCGTTCTGCGATGTCTTGCTGTATGCCCATTCAAGCCATTGCCCCCATGTAGCCATCGCCTGAGTTGCGTCGCCTTTCGCGTCCAAGTCTGGAGCCCCTAGGATGCAGGGAACGAAACGTTGGATCAATCCGTCTTCCGGCATCTGCTTCATCTGTTTTGCCAGTCCGTCAGGGGTACAAGCGGCCAACACCGACACGCCCCAGTTTGGAACGAACACCGATCCCCGTTCGACGCGGTCAATCTGGTGTGGACCGCCGTCGCGGAGTTGCAGCCAGTCGCCACGGTTCTTGGAGGCATCACCCCTGTCTCCACTATCAATAGCTCCGACCCATGACGCGAACTCCTCGGTGAGCATGAGCAGCCCACGCGGGTTGCCCTGCAATCGCTCCGACAACGCGGCGACAGTCGTGTCGCTGGTAAAGAGTGCGGGTGCCGGGTCTTGCTCATTACGGGGTTTGCCTTCGTTTTCGCCCCGCCAGCGTTCATGAACGATGCCGTGCATGCGCTTGATGTGGTCACTCGCGGCTCTGATCACTGGTGACTTTCCTGCACTGGGGCCGCCGCATAAAAATGACCACTGACGGGCGGACACATGCCAGTTGGACTCTCCGCGCACGATCAGCTTAAAACGGTCGTCAATGACGGAAGCGGCAGCAGTGACTGCCGCTACAATAACGCCGCTTCGGTCGAAGCCTGTTGCGCGAGCGTAATGGTGGGCGAAAGTCCCGATGGAGGGCGGCACCTCATCGAACTCATAAGGTGGGGGAGCCACCTTTCGCAGCACATCGCGCGGCTTGCGAAACTCAAACATCACGCTCTGGCCGGTCATTTTGCGCAACTGCATGCGCTCATCCGCCTCCTTGGCAGCGCGGAGGTCCCGTGCGGCTTCGCCCATCACTTCCGCCCCGCGAACAGCCCATTCAGCACTGAGGTCCGTGCTCGGCTGCTGCTTGTTCCGTTCCATTAGTGCCGACCAGTCAACTCGACCGTTTTCAGTATTCGCATATCCTTGTTCGGCCTGGGGGATCCTAACCATGCTGCATCTCCCCGGCAGCAGGCCGCACAGCCTCGGCTACAGCCGCTTTTCGTACCCCGCCGCCATAAACCCTTAGGCCAATCGGAGATCGCCCGCTACGCGGCGGCTGTGCTGGTTTTCGCAACGGAGGCGCATCAATGTGCATTTCACTAGTGCCGCTCGCGGCAGAGTCTGCTAAATTTCGCATGGTGATTATTGATCCTGAGCGGTGGGATGGTGGAACATCCTGCCGCTTTTTCTTGAGCTGGCTGCAAATGGGCTAGACGATGCATCCGCGCTGGGCGTGAACCCTGCGAATGCATTCCGTTTTCCTCCGGCCCGGCAGCGTTTTCCATGTTTGGTGTGGGTTTAGGCTGCCGCGCATTCTTCGGGCTGATCGCTCGTACTGTAGCGAAGACCTGAAGCCAGCCACGCGAGCAGGTCTCGCTCCGAATACCAGACGCGGCGGGTGCCCTTGGGCATGAAGTATCGCGGACCAACGCCGCGATAGCGGTAGCCCTCAAGAGTGTCCGTGGAGAGGCCAAGCAGTTCGGCAGATTCCTTCACGTCCAGCGGCCGACCTTTCGGCGTATAGCTGAACATTTCGCAGAGCTGATCAAAGGTAGATTCAGTGAGGTTCATGGGTTTGTGCTTCCAACAGCGCCCATCCGTTTCCGGACGAGGCGTTGACCCGCCGACCACCCATGTGGTCATCTCAGTATCCGGTTACCCAACCCATGATGCGGCAACCGAATGCGCCTTTGAGGCGTCCGCTCGTACTAGACGTGGCGGATAGCGAGTTGATTGTCATACCTTATATTACACGCGATCACTCGCACAAGCTTTAATTACGTTTTAGTAACTTATGGTCTTGCCTGATTTACTAAAAAGCACCAACTAGATCTTGCCCAAACTGTCCAACTTTGGAAAAGGGACTTCGAATCGTCCATGTCAACGCTCTCGCGCCAAGCAGTCAGACAAGAAATTACAAAATTGAACCGCTTGGATCCAAAGCGCGCTTGGTATTCGGCGATCGAGGCGACATATCAACGATTGACCAACGGCCTTAGTATTGTTGTCGGTACAGCAGGTGGAGGTGAATTATTCTACCGTGTACGCAAAACAGGGGGAGAAAAGCCAAGATTTATCAGCGAGTTACAAGCACCACCAGCGAAGTATGTGACAGGATTTCAACGATGCAATCCCCCTGGGGTGCCGATGTTCTATGCGGCTTCTCGGAGGATCGGCGCGCTGATTGAATCTAGGGTCACCGTGGGAGAAACTGTGTATCTGAGCGAGTGGATCGGTCGCGATAACATTCCGGTAAATAGAATATTCGACGGCGAATACCAATCGACTTTGAGCGGCGACAATGACGATCTGATTATCACTTATTTGGACACGCAATTCACGAGAAGAATACACGAAACGTTTGCGGACGATTACAAATTCACCGCAGCGATTGCTCAACAGCTCACATCAAAGTTTGAGCCAGGACATCATAATATTGCGGAGGATGGATACGTCGCTTTGAAATACCCGTCGGTTCTTGATTTGGAATTATCGCACAATACAGCGATGCCCGCGAGTTTCGCCGCTGAGCGACTTGATTTGCTCCATGTAATGGAACTACGCGTCATCTCCTCATGTGCTACTGACGTCGTTGTCGAGGTTACTGATACCGCAGTGCGTTTCGACGATGGCAGTTTACAATGGACATCGAATCCGAATTTGGTCCCAGCGTTATTGAATGATAACCGCAGCGTCCCTTTTGTTTGGGATGGGATGCGATGGAATCGTAGTTTGCATGACGGTGCAATCACTCCTGCTTACATCCAAAGCCTCATGGCCAACTGATCCTCACGCACGAAGCTGCACAACGTTTGCGCCACTTGCCTTTACCGCTTGTACCTCGATCCAATCACCAATGCACTGGGCTTCGGGGTGAAGATATTGGAGGCGGGACGTTTCAAGATAGTGGCGAGCGGTGACACCCTTCGGAACATGGTTCGTCAGCAATTCGGCCCGATACAGGTCAATGCTGCATTCAGAAACAGCTACGGTGATATAGGTCCGTCGCAGATCGTGCGGCGTGACCCGCTCGCCCGCAACCTTGCTGACTTTCTCCATCAATTCGCGCGCGGACCGAATGTAGCCTGCCTTGCTCCATGTGGTAAAAACGAATGGCGACCGCTCGACCCGCTGCCGCGTCTTGAGCAGTTCGACGGCCTGCGAGGACAAGGGGAGCCAGACGGGGTTCTTGTTCTTGGTGTCAGGGAGGTGCATCCAGCATCGGGCGGCATCTTCCTCCAAATGAACCTGTTCCCATCTCATGCTTGCCATCTCTTCCCAACGGCACCCGGTCAACAGAAGCAGCGTGACGATATCAATCCCGGCTAGGCTGTCGCGGGTATAGGCTTCCGTGCGCCACTGTTGTAGCGCTGCCCATACCGCGCCAACTTTGCCCATAGGGATCATCGAAGTTTTGGGCTGCAACTCGACCCAATCATCCTTTAACCCGTCAACCGGATTGCGGAGGATTAGTGGCGATCCGTCGGCACGCCGATAACGGCGACCTGCATAATTGATCAGTGCACGAAGAACCGAGAAGGCCTGATTGGCTTGGCCGGGTGAGCCATCTTTGCGCTTTCCGCGCAGACCGCCATCCAGCATTTTTCTATATTGCTGGCGGCAGGCATCCTCGGTGATCGCGACGATTGGCTTGTCCTTCCAGATTGCTAGCGTGGTAACCACATGCCGCTCAATCGCCTCCTTACTGCTCTCCTTCAGCTTGCCAGGGCGGTTCTTATATTCGGTTGCGACGGTGCGCAGAGTCACGGCAGCCGCCTCATCCGCCTTCTTGGCATCGCGTGGGTCAATGCCTTCGCGCATGTCCTGCAAAGCTTTCTGCGCTTTCTTCCGCGCCTGATCTTCGGTGAGCACCCCATAAGGGCCAAGGGTGACAATCACGGGCTTGCCCCTGACGCGCCCTTGCGCGATGAAGACCCTCTTGCCGCTCGCCATGATCCGGAGACCATACCCACGAACAGATTCATCCCAATGAATCTTGTAGCCTTCCGCAGGGGCCTGAACCTTGTCGATATAACCCTTCGTGATCTTCGCCATCGCTGTCTCTCCTGAAACCGTTTCTAGCGCATTACTAGCGCGCTATAGCGTGTTACGACAGGTTACGACGGGTAAGCAAGGAGATCAAGATATTGATTTATAAGGTATTTTAGGACATTTACGTGCAACTAAGTACATCTGCAGGTTAAGCGTAATAAAACTTGAAAACCGGCGTGCGGGAAACCGTACCGTGGGTTCGAATCCCACCTCTTCCGCCATCTCTACCCTTGTCCATGGCAGCCGGCACTCAATTTCATATTTCGGCCCGGTGTAGCAGCGCTCACGTTCACCCGCGAGATGCCACTTGATTGTCGCCGTCGATCCTGTAGACACCACCGAAGAACGCGACTGCCGTCAACTTTAGGGCGGGGTCGGGCGGCCGATTGACGTCACGCTGCTGCCACGAGATTACGTGGCCGTTCTTTTTCCTGAAAACACGAGACATGATGTGCCTGTGGCTGCATGCCCTGAGCGATGTCTCACCATGTCACGCCAGCTGTCACGCGACATTCCTCACTTGCTCCTGTAGTTAGCCTCCAACATTCGGGTTTGAGGCAAAGAGCTTTGAGGGACGGATTGATGTCGACTTCGATTTTGACTGCTTTGACAGTATGTGCAGGCGCAATCACGGTGGCGCTTATGGTGGCGCAGCTGCTTCACTGACTTTGGCGTTCAGTGGCCTTGCTTTTCTGATTTTTATTCAACCCTATCAATATAATAGGCAATTTCCACCACAGATGAATCGGCTTGACGATGTCCATCGCCCGGAACCGAGGATAGGGGTGGGAAGGACTGCGGCGGTTTTCACGCACGCCGCAGCCTCGGTGTCAGGCTAGCTTATGACTTGCCGCCGTTTTTCTTGCACTGGCTGCGGAACTTGGAGCGTTCCTTTCCATGCAGGCCCTTTGCATCGGCCTGTCCGGAGCAAGCCTTCGAAACCTCCGTCTGAGCAGGCTGTGCAGCCTTCTGCTTGGTCGTGGTTGCGGTCGATTTCATCGTGGCCGTCGGCGCCGTCGTGGTCGTGGTGGTGGCCGGCGTGGTCGTTGTCGTCGATGGGGTCGCTGTCTGCGCCATCGCGTTTGCGCTGATCAAAGCAACAATGGCCGCAGCCGTGAATGTTCTCACAAATCGCATGATGTTTTCCTCCGTTGCCTGACGTGGGTGGGGGTATGTAATGTCAGACTAACGGTGGAAACTTGGATCATTGTTTGAACAAAAGCAATCAACTAACCCTTGCAGGGTTCGCCATCCCATCGATGTCATGGCTCCGTGAGACTTCATGAAAGTCGCGGCCGAGCCCTCCATCGGGCTCACGCAACAACGGCACGCCCGGGCTGTTCGGCAGCGTGCTGCGGCCCCAAGGCTAGCTTTTATTTTAATAATTCATTAACCATAACATTCGGAATTATCCGTATCCGCTCAAATCGGAACGCAAATTCGACAACATGCAATCATGATTAAAGTACCGTTAGGTGATTGGGGCGTAGCAGGTATCAGCATGAGGGATATGCTGGTGCATGCCTCGGTCCTGGTAATTTGTTAAGCGGCGTGGGACAGATGAAATTCGATAATCGTGCGGTGACATACGCGACAGGTATGCGTTGGCTTGCTCTCTCTTTGATGTGCGCCACCGTTACCGCTTGCGGAACCTCGCAGCAGGTTGCAACGAAGCGTCAGCACGGCAAGGAATATTTTTCCGAGAAGGAATATGGAGTCAAGGCGAGCCCGCGGGTTGTCGCCAACGGGCCGGTTCCGAAGGGCGGCGGCCGGTTTCTTGTCGGCAATCCCTATCAGGTCAAGGGCAAATGGTATTACCCCAAGGAAGACTATGCCTATAACAAGACAGGCATCGCCTCATGGTATGGTTCGGCTTTCCACGGCCGCCTGACCGCCAACGGCGAAGTCTACGACCAGCAGGCATTAACCGCCGCGCATCCGACCTTTCCGCTGCCGAGCTATGCGCGCGTAACCAATGTCGAAACCGGCTCCTCGATCATTGTGCGCGTCAACGATCGCGGGCCTTATCATCCCGGCCGTATCATCGACCTTTCCAACAAGACGGCGCAGCTGCTCGATCTGCAGCACAGCGGCACCGGTGACGTGCGTGTGCAATATGTCGGCCGCGCCCGCATGGACGGCCACGACGAGCCCTATCTGATGGCCTCCTACACTCCCAAGGGCTCTCGCATTCCAGGCATCAATCCCGGCGGCCAGATCGCAACGGGCGTGATGGTTGCTTCGAACGGCGGCATTACCGCCGATCAATTGCCCCCGTCTGATAGCTACGCCCGCAAGAGCCGTGAACAGCGCAGCTTCGAGACCACGCCGGCGCTAGCACCGATACCGCGATCCTCGCCAAATTCTGCCGTTGCCTTTGCCGGCTCGACCCCGACGACCTCCAACGCCAGCAAGCACAACAATCTGCCGCCGATGACCTGGAATGGCGGCGCCGCGCCGTCCGTCGATCCTGTCGAGCCGACACTTGTCGTCCTGCCTATGATCGGACCGATCCCTTACGAGCGTCCCGATTTCTCGCCGGGGATGGCCAGCCTCGCTGCCCCATCGCTCGCCTCCACGGTTGCAGCTTACCAGGATGCGCCGGTCAAGACGGTCTATGTCAACCTCGCTTTCGATGCGGTCATGGTCCGCAATGACGGCTTGACGCAGGAGTCGATTCTCTCCGCCTATCACCGCCAGCATCAAAGTCAGACGCAAGTCGATTGATCGGCGTGATTGCCTGAATCTTCACCCCTGGCTAATATGTTCGGGGGTGGTCGCATTGGGGAGCCGACATGCTAAGACGCTTTACTGTTGCGTTTTTCTTCCTTGTCGGAATCGGATGCCTGCAGGCCGTTGCGCAGCAGGCAGCGCCTCCCGCTTTCGATACCAAGGCCACCCAGGCCTTCATGGTGGAAGCCTCGACCGGCACGATCTTGCTTGCCAAGAGTGCGGATCAGCCGATTTCTCCCGCATCGCTCGCCAAGCTGATGACGCTGGATGTCATCTTCGATGCGCTGAAGCGGGGAGAGATCACACTCGACACCGAATATCCCGTCTCAGAAAACGCCTGGCGCACGGGCGGGGCGCCGTCGCGCACCTCGACCATGTTCGCCGCGCTGAAATCACGCGTGCGCGTCGGAGACCTGATCCAGGGCATTGCGGTGCAGCAGGCCAATGACAGCTGCATCGTCGTTGCCGAGGGGATTTCGATCAGCGAAAAGGAATTCGCCCGACGCATGACGGCGCGTGCGAGAGAGATCGGCATGCCGCGCGCGGTGTTCACCAATTCCACTGGTTTGCCGAGCTCGGACGATCCGAACGGTGGCGGCAAGATCTCCGCGCGCGAGTTAGTGACGCTGGCGCAGGATCTGCAACAGAATTATCCCGATTTCTACAAATATCTCGCTCAGACGGATTTCACCTGGAACAAGATCTTCCAGCGCAATCGCAACCCGCTATTGCCGCTGAACATCGGCGTTGACGGCCTTGGCCTAGGCTTTGCGGACGGCGAAGGCTATTCGATCGTCGCCTCCATTCAGCGCGACGGCAAGCGTTTGTTCCTGGCGCTCGGTGGCTTGAAAACGGACAAGGAACGCACCGAGGAAAGCCGGCGCGTGCTGGAATGGGGCCTCAGCAATTTCAAGAGCCAACGCCTCTTCGCCGATGGCGAAGTGATCGGCAATGCCAGCGTCTATGGCGGGGCGCAATCCACGGTCGGCCTGCTCGCCAAGATGCCCGTCGATGTCTATGTGCCGAACGACAATCCAGATCGCCTCTCTGCCCGCATCATCTATCGCTGGCCGCTGACGGCGCCCGTTGCGGCCGGCTATGAAGCCGGAACGCTCCGCGTCTTTTCCGGCGCGCGGCTTTTGCGCGAACTGCCGCTCTACACCAAGGAATCGGTCGCGCAGGGAACGCTCAGCCGCCGCGCTTTCGATGCTCTCGTGGAGTTGGCGGAAACGCTGCTGTTTTCCTGGCTCTGGGATACGCCGACGCCAACCTGACCGCTTCCCGCCTCGCGAAATCCCTGTTCACAGCCTATATAGAATGTCCGAGCTGGTGGTTTCACCCGCTCGCGTCTTGGGTTAAACAGAACACATATGGCGCAGCGGCAAAAGAGCGCAAAACAAGTGCAGGACATGATCATTGGCTGATGCAACCGGACTGTTCGTGAGCTTCGAGGGCGGGGAAGGGGCCGGTAAATCGACCCAGATTCGCCGTCTGGCAACGTGGTTGCGCGGGCTTGGCCATGATGTGCTGGTGACGCGCGAACCGGGCGGCTCTCCGGGAGCGGAAGCAGTGCGGCATGTGCTGCTCTCGGGTGCGGCGGAGATGTTCGGCACGCGCATGGAAGCCATCCTGTTTGCCGCGGCGCGCAACGATCATGTCGAGGAGATCATCCGCCCGGCGCTTGCGCGCGGAACGATCGTGCTCTGCGACCGCTTCATGGATTCTTCCCGCGTCTACCAGGGAATCACCGGCAACCTGGAGCCGGATTTCATCGAAGCCTTGCAACGGGTGGCCGTCAACGGTGTCGTGCCGGACTGCACGCTGATCCTCGATATTCCCGCCGAACTGGGCCTGGAACGCGCCCGCAAGCGCGCGTCGGCCGATACCGCGCCAGACCGCTTCGAAAAGGAAGAATTGCAGACCCATGAGAAGCGCCGCGAGGCATTTCTCGATATCGCCGTACGCGACCCGGACCGCTGCCATGTCGTCGACGCGCAACGCGGGGAGGACGCCATTGCCGATGAGATCGCCGCCATTATCGAAAAGCGGCTCAGCCCGGCAAGCGAGCTGCAAACCGCCAGGCCGGAAGTGGCGCAATGAGCGAAGATCGGCCCGGCGTTCTGGACGGAGCAATCCCTCCGCAGGATAACACCCGTCTTTTCGGTCATGAGGAGGCCGAGGCATTTCTCGCGCAGTCCTATCGGTCCGGCAAGGGGCACCATGCCGTGCTGATCGAAGGGCCGGAGGGTATTGGCAAGGCGACGCTCGCTTTCCGCTTCGCCAACCACGTATTGTCTCATCCCGATCCAACCACGGCACCCGAGACGATCGCCGATCCGGATCCGGCTTCCGCCGTCAGCCGGCAGATTTCCGGCGGCGCCTCGCACAATCTGCTGCATCTTGCCCGTCCGGTCGACGAGAAGACCGGCAAGGTGAAATCGGCGATTACCGTTGACGAGGTGCGCCGCGCTGGCAAATTCTTTTCGCAGACCTCCGGCACGGGCAACTGGCGTGTCGTCATCATAGACCCCGCCGACGACCTCAATCGCAATGCCGCCAACGCCATCCTGAAGATCCTTGAGGAGCCGCCGAAGCGGGCGCTCTTCCTGGTGCTGTCGCACGCGCCGGGCAAGCTTTTGCCGACCATTCGTTCGCGCTGCCTGCCGCTGAAACTGGCACCGCTGAGCGATGACGCCTTGAGCAAGGCGCTTGGGCATCTCGGTATCGGCCTGCAGCCAGGGCAGGGCGCAGAACTGCTGGCGGCAGCCAAGGGCAGCGTCAACGAGGCGCTGAAGCTGCTGAACTACGGTGGGGGCGAAATTGTTGCGGCCTATGAGCAGGTGATTTCAGCGGAAGGCCCCGCCGCGCGCCGGGCGATGCATCGCCTCGCCGATGCGCTGTCGAGCAAGGATAGCGAAACGATCTTCGGCTTCTTCGTGTCCCATATCGGCGACGATATCATGGCGCGGGCGAGGGCGGCCGCGCTGGAAGGGCATCTGACCGTGGCGGAAAAGCTCGCCCGCCTCTATTCCGACGTCACGGAACGGCTCACCGTGTCGCAAGCCTATAATCTCGATCGCAAGCAGACCATCATCACCGTACTCGGCGAACTGAAGCAGCAGCTGTCCTATTAAGGGAAGATCAGCTTCACGGCGACGATCATCAGCGTGACCGCGAGAACAATGCGGATCAGGCGCTCATGCAGGCGTGGCGCGAGCAGGCTGCCGACGACGATGCCGGGAATCGAGCCGAGCAGCAGCGCAAACAGCATCGCCCAATTGATCTCGCCGATGAACCAATAACCCATGCCGCCGATCAGGGTCAGCGGCACTGCATGGACGATATCGGAGCCGACAATCTCGCGGACATCGAGATTCGGATAGAGCACCAGAAGCACGGTCACACCAAGCGCGCCTGCGCCGACGGATGTCATGGTGACAAGCGTGCCCAACACCAGACCGAGGACCAGCGTCAGCAGCGCGATTGCGCGCGGCGCCAGCACCCCGCGTTCGCCCCGCCATTTGCGCATGGCGTTCAACACCTGGCCACGACAGAGCAGCATCAGCGCCGTCAGGAGCAGAAGACAGCCGAGCGACAGGGTGATCGCATGCGCAACCTCCGGGCTCTCGCGGTTGACGCCGGTCATGAGCCACAGCATTGCGAGCGCGGCCGGCACGCTGCCCGAGGCGAGCAGACCGACCACTCTCCAGTTCACCCGCCCATGCATGCCGTGCACGGCCGTTCCCGCCGTCTTGGTAATGGCAGCATAAAGGAGATCGGTGCCGACGGCCGTGGCCGGATGCACGCCGAAGAGCAGCACCAGCAACGGCGTCATCAGCGAACCGCCGCCAACGCCGGTAATGCCCACCAGCATGCCGACGAAGAAACCGGAAAAGGAATAGAGGGGTTGAAATGTTGCTGGAAAACTCAAAACCACGGCCCTTTCGAGCCATCGGACAGGCTGCCAAAAATGAAAATGGAATTCACGGTGATTTCTGTCCTGCCCTTCGGTTTTCCGCAGGGGTAAAGCCGGGTCGAGACCCTGTCAAGCAAAGCACGTTCGGAGCCAAGGAATGCTGCAGGCGCGAAACTTGGTGTTTCGCTCCCTGCAAACATGCGCTAAAGCGAGCATGAGCAAGAATAACAATGATGAAACCGTAAAGCGGACCATTGCCTGATATGACCGAAAAGACCCCGTTCTACATCACCACCGCGATCGCCTATCCCAACGGCAAGCCGCATATTGGCCATGCCTATGAGCTGATCGCCACCGACGCCATGGCACGTTTCCAGCGGCTGGACGGGCGCGACGTCTTCTTCCTGACGGGTACGGACGAACACGGCCAGAAGATGCAGCAGACGGCGCGCGCCGAGGGCCTGTCTCCGCAGGAGCTTGCCGACCGCAATTCGGCCGAGTTCCAGGCGATGGGCAAGCTGCTTAATTCGTCGAACGACGATTACATCCGCACAACGGAAGAACGCCACCACGAGACCTCGCGGAACATCTGGAACCTGATGGCCGATGCCGGCGACATCTACAAGGATTCCTATGCCGGCTGGTATTCGGTGCGTGACGAAGCCTACTACCAGGAAAACGAGACGGAGCTGCGCGCCGACGGCGTACGCTACGGGCCGCAGGGCACGCCGGTCGAGTGGGTGCAGGAGGAAAGTTATTTCTTCAAGCTCTCGGAGTACCAGGACCGCCTGCTGAAACTCTATGAGGAAAATCCCGATTTCATCGGTCCGGCCGAGCGCCGTAACGAGGTGATCTCCTTCGTCAAGTCGGGCCTCAAGGATCTGTCGATTTCGCGCACGACCTTCGACTGGGGCATCAAAGTGCCGAACGATCCGGCGCATGTCATGTATGTCTGGGTCGACGCGCTGACCAACTACATCACGGCGACCGGCTATATCGAGGACCGCAACAATCCGCGTGCGAAATACTGGCCGGCCGATGTCCACATCATCGGCAAGGACATCATCCGCTTCCATGCCGTCTACTGGCCAGCCTTCCTGATGTCGGCGAAGCTGCCGTTGCCGAAGCGCGTCTTTGCCCATGGCTTCCTGCTCAACAAGGGCGAGAAGATGTCGAAGTCTCTCGGCAACGTCGTCGATCCGGTCAATCTGGTGAACCATTTCGGCCTCGACCAGGTGCGCTATTTCTTCCTGCGCGAAGTCTCCTTCGGTCAGGACGGCAGCTATAGCGAAGAGGCAATCGGCACGCGCATCAACTCCGATCTCGCCAACGGCATCGGCAACCTTGCCAGCCGCTCGCTGTCGATGATCGTCAAGAATTGCGACGGCAAGATCCCGGAATGCGGTGAGCTGACGGAAGAAGACAAGGCGCTTCTCGCACAAGCCGATGCGCTGTTGGCCTCCACGCGCGAGGATATGGGCAAGCAGGCGCTTCACCGCGCGCTCGCCTCGATCATCGCCGTCGTCTCCGAAAGCGACCGCTATTTCGCCGGCCAGGAACCCTGGGCGCTGAAGAAGACCGATCCAGCTCGCATGGCGACCGTGCTTTATGTCACGGCAGACGTGGTTCGCCAGATCGGCATTCTCTTGCAGCCGTTCATGCCGGAATCCTCGGCCAAGCTGCTGGATCTGATCGCTATTCCGGCCGATAAGCGCGATTTCGCCGCCCTAGGCGAGGCTGGCCGTCTTGTCCCCGGCACGCCGCTGGAAGCGCCGAAGCCGGTCTTCCCACGCTATGTGGCGCCGACAGTCGAATAAGGTTTGTTATGCTGATCGATACGCATTGCCATCTGGATTTCGCCGATTTCGCGGAGGAGCGCGATACGATCGTCGCGCGCGCCCACGAGGTCGGTGTCAAGCAGATGGTCACCATCTCGACCAAGGTCCGAAAGCTCGACGGGTTGCTTGCGATCACCGACCGGTATCCGTCCGTTTTCTGCTCAGTCGGCACGCATCCGAACAGCGCCGACCAGGAGCTGGATATCCAGACCGAGGATCTTGTGCGGCTGGCAAATCAGCACGAGAAGATCGTCGCCATCGGCGAGGCCGGTCTCGACTACTTCTATGACACGGTGAAGCCTGAAGATCAGAAGACCGGTTTCCTGCGCCATATCGCAGCCGCGCGCGAAACGCAGCTGCCGCTGGTCATTCATAGCCGCAGCGCCGACGAGGACATGGCCGCGATCCTGACCGAGGAAACAGGGAAGGGGGCTTTCCCCTTCATCCTGCATTGCTTCTCCGCCGGCCCGGCCCTCGCCCGTACCGGCGTCGAACTCGGCGGCTATATCTCTTTTTCCGGCATTCTGACCTTCCCGAAATCCGAAGAGTTGCGCGACATCGCCAAGACGATCCCGCACGACCGGCTGTTGGTCGAGACGGACGCGCCGTATCTCGCGCCGAAACGTTGGCGCGGCAAGCGCAACGAGCCGTCCTATGTCGTCAATACCGCCGAGGTGCTGGCCGACACGATAGGCGTCAGCATGGATGAGATCTCAGCAATCACCACCGAGAACGCATTCCGCTGCTTCTCCCGGATGACGAGGGTCTGACGGCGTGACACATCGGCGGCGCTTCACCATATTGGGTTGTTCGTCGTCGCCGGGCGTGCCGCGCATTACCGGCGATTGGGGCGCATGCGACCCGAAAAACCCGAAAAACCGGCGCACGCGCTCGGCCTTCATGGTCGAGCAGATTGCGCCCGATGGTGGCGTGACCACCGTCGTCATCGACACCGGTCCGGATTTTCGCGAACAGATGATCCGCGCCGGCGTCGGCTCGATCGAAGCCGTGCTCTATACGCATGCCCATGCCGACCATATTCACGGCCTCGACGACCTGCGCGGTTTCTTCCACAATTCGCATGAACGTATTCCGATCTATGCGGATCAGCCGACCATGGACCGTATCCGCGAAGGTTTCGGCTATTGCCTGGAAACGCCGCCGGGCAGCAGCTATCCACCAATCGTCCGGCCGGTTATCATCGACAGCCTGGACAAGAGTTTTACGATCGAAGGGCCGGGTGGTCCGATCAGCTTCTGGCCACACAAGCAACAGCATGGCGACATCCACTCGCTCGGCTTTCGCATCGGCAAACTTGCTTATTGCAGCGATATCAGCGACTTCCCGGCGGAATCCGTCGAGAAGGTGCAAAATCTCGACATCTTGATCATCGACGCCTTGCAATATCGACCACATCCAAGCCATCTTTCGCTTGAGCAATCGCTCGCCTGGATCGAACGCTTGCAGCCAAAACATGCGATCCTGACCCATATGCACACACCGCTCGACTACGAGACCGTACTTGCGGAAACGCCTGATAATGTCGAACCGGCCTACGACCAGATGCGTATTGAGCTCGATGTAGAGGATGATGATCTATGAGCGAGGATAGCAGGAAACTTTCAAGCCTGGAGCGCGTCGAGCAGGCCGCTCGCGATCTCGGCCTCGACATCGCCATCAAACGCATGGAACAATCGACCCGCACGGCCGAGGAAGCCGCCAATGCGGCCGGCTGTGCGGTCGGCCAGATCGTCAAATCTCTGGTCTTCGTCAATGCGGACACCAATAGCCTAACGCTGCTTCTCGTTTCCGGCGCGCACAATGCCGATACGGCAAATATCGCAGCCACTTACGGCCTGCGCTTGAAGCGTGCCGACATCGATCGCGTCCGCGACGAAACCGGCTTCGCCATTGGCGGCGTCGGCCCGATCGGTCACCGCGTCAATTTGCCGGTCTTCGTCGACGAAAATCTGCTGGGCTACGATCAGGTCTGGTGCGCGGCGGGACGGCCGGACAGTATTTTTGCTTGCGATCCGAGAGTTCTGGCGGAGAAGATCGGGGCCAAGGTAATACGGGTGAAGGCGGGCTGAAGCGCGATAAAGCGCTGATTTTCAACGCTTCGGGACGATAGCGGTTCATCACGTCAGTTTCAGGATATACTCGACCAGCCATGCAACGGTGACGCCAATAAGCAACAAGACGCCGCTTCCACCGAGGAGGCATGGCCAACACACAGAGTTAGTTTTTGGGCCTCTCATGATACCGTAAGGCCTGGCGAGGTGGCGAATGCATTTGTCAGAAGCAGGTTAGCTCGCTGTTTTGCAGCCTGACGCATAGCTATGTTCGTGCGCGTTCCAGCAGCGTAGAACCACCACAGATAAAGGGTGTTGTACATCCAAGCACCCTCGTAGCCCCAGGTGGAGTCCGCGCCATCCTTGCCCGCACCAAAAATCGATCCTGCGGGAAACTGCGCGTTGTGTGGTCGGTTTCCGATATGACGGGCTTCATGGATCAAGGTTCCTGCGCGCGAGATTACGTCTGCGTTGCCTGTTCCGTCCAGTGGATAGAAGAACGAAAGGAAGAGCGTTACATTCTGCCCACCGCCGAAGGTTCCATACCAGATTGTGCAGGCTGCGACCGAGACCCATCCCCAAATCGTACAGACGAAACGCTTTACCTCTGCCCACAGGTGGCAAATCCACGCGAAAAGAAAGAACCAGGACCTGCACTCCCTTTGTGTCTCGTCGTATCCGCTCGTGCAGCGCCATTCATTCCACTGCCGCGACTGCTGGCAACCGGAAGTGCGAGCCTTCGCGTCGCCGTCGCCACACGACGCGCGCAAGTCATCGTAGTGCTTGAACTGCTCGCGGACGTAACGGGGTCCCCAATGCAATGCATCCGTGTTCCAATCTTCGTTGTTGTAGTCTTCGGCAGAATAATTGAGCAGCCATATGGCGCTCAGACAACGGGCTAGAGGTTTTCGGATATTGCAGACGTCATCGTAGCCCCATCCGTCCTGCCAGTAGTCGCCGTTGAAGCCGTGCGTATGCCAGGCCCAGTCGATGAACTCCTGATTGCAAATACGTGGTCCGTAGAGTTGGTCACCGCTCGCAACCAGGTCGGGAACCGAATAGGTGCAGTCTGCCATGGGTTACCTCCTGCCGATCTGGGGCGCACCCCGAGTTTCGAAAGTTCGCCTTGTCGACTCAGACCCCTGATCTTCCGGCAGTGACGGGGCAGGCGGACTTTGGCGTTCGCTGCCCGCGAGGTGCGCGCGAGGATCCCTGATTTGCGTGATTCTGCTGACGTCGGCGCGATGCAGCTTTCCGAGGTGATCGAGCTCCAAGGGAAGAGCAGACAGCGCTCGTTGGTGATATTGCGTCCATTCCGCTCTCGCACCGAGGGCCGTAATCGCGGCAGCCCGTATCGTGTTTGACTCGACCTGCGCAGCTCGAACGAGAACCTCGATCGCTGCAGACTGCCCATCCAGAGCGAGTGCTTCAATGCCGTCGATGGCATCCAGGGATATCAAGGTCCCTTGGATCGCTCTCTCCAGTTCGGGCGATTCCGCACCTGCGCCATTGGGCCGTTCCTTCGGAGGAAGCGGTTGGGGATTGAGGGCAACCTTGCTTAGAAAATCGAGTGCGTCGGGATTACGGAGTGCCGCAACGGACAAGACAATCGAATGGCGAAGCATGAAGAGCTCTTCGGGAAGCTCGACAAGAAGGCGATCCGCCTCGTCGATCACAGATTTGCTTTCCGATTTCAGTAAGCTAAGGCTCTTGACGTAATTCGGGGCGTCAATCGAGTTCTCCGAATTGAGTGCCTCGAGAAAGCGTCCGAGGGTTGGTGAAATGGTAATCTTAGGTCCCGAAGCTTCAGCAACTGAATGTGGACGCATGTGTCGTTTTCGAGAGAGCCACGCCGCTAGCGCGATCATCAACACGGCTGCAAAGGCGATATATCCAAGCATGACAACGTCCGATCTCTAGGTCTTACGAGAAGCGTCGGAAACAGAGGTATGCGCTACAGGCCTGCGGGATCTTGCGTCACGGAAAAGAATGCCGCTAACTCGGCTAATTCATCCTGCTTCCAGGGAGGCCACAGCGATCGCGTCAGTCGTGGATTGCGATCCTTGTCGATATCGTGAGTAGAAAGCCCCAACCGCAATTCAAGTATAGATGGTTTTCCGATTGTGCGCAACGTGGGCGCGCTGCCTCGTTCGAACGGTGGTGCATGCACATGGCCTTAACTTGCCGCTATGATTAAGCGCTATATCCACATCGGAAAATTCTCGGTTGCTCGCACCTAAACGGCCATTACGAGGCTAAACACAACACTTACCAAACGATTTTAGCGTTATGGGAATATGGTTTGTTCGCGATAACGCGACAAATTGGATATAGGTTTTAGTTCCATAATCTATCTTATGTGATATTCGTATTTTACTGGGTGGGTTCGAATTTGAGGCGCGACATGCCAATGAAACGCACCCACCTACTTCTAGCTCCAGTCATCACGCAGACCGCCTCCATCGCTCGATCCCCTGGCGCCACATGCTTTCCTTATCAAGGCTGATATGCCAACCTGCCGCGAATTTACGGTAGAGACTTTCGGGCGGATACGATTTGCTTTGGAACGTATTTCAACGGTCGCTTCAGGTCGGGCTTTTTCTCGTGGCTTGCATCTCCACTGCATCGGCGGCGGAGCGGACGATATATCTGACATTCGATGACGGTCCGCTGCTCGGCACGGAGAATATCCTTTCCACACTGAAACAGGAAAATGTTCCCGCCGTTCTGTTCATGGTCGGTCAGCATGTCGAGAGCAATCCGCAAGGCCGCGCGTTGTTGGCCGAGGCCAAAGCCTTGCCGCTCGTCACGGTGGGAAACCACAGCTATAGCCATGCCAATAATCACTATCGACACTACTACTCAAACACCGACGCCGTGGTCGCCGACATGCTGCGCGCCAATGGCATCCTTGATCTGACGCCGAAGGTCGACGCCCGTCTGCCGGGGCGCAATGTCTTTCGACTTCGCAATGCTTCCAGCGAGGATCTTTCCCTCAATGTTGCGGAGTGGCAACGCGAGTGGCTGGACTATGAACTCGTCGCCGAAGCCGGATTCTATCTCTATGGCTGGGACTTCGAATGGGTTCACAGCAGTGACGGCAAACCCGTCCAGTCCGTCGATCACCTCGTCAGGGAAATTGATCATCTGTTTGCGTATGGCAAATTCGTGCGGCCGGGCAAAATGATCCTGCTCATGCATGATGAGATGTTTCAGGACAAGTTCGATGGCACGCGGAATCTGAAGGCGTTGATCGATGCGCTTAGACAACGTGGTTATGCCTTTGGAGATATCAGCACTTATGATCAATAGGACAGGCTCCGCAGCGCTAGCTCCAGAACCATGACTTGTTGACCTCCGCTTTTGCTTCTGAACGCGTCACACCGATGTCCAGAAGCTGAGTGTCGGTGAGTTCAGAAAGGTCTCTTCGGGTCCTGCGTTTCTGCAGACGGCTAACGAGCGTGGTCAGCGCTCGCCGCACGATCCCTATCGCCACATTCCAGTCCCTTCCCGGCCCCACCGCAATTCGGTTTTCAACGTCGGTCGTCATCACGTAAGCTCCTGATCCGCCATGCAGCCGATGAAACTTCATGCTGCTTTTGGGCATGCCCATAAAATGCACTGGCGCTCTCCGCGAAGGAAGCTTATGAAATTAATACAATTCATAAGGAATGCTTCTGATGCTCAATCTCGATCAGCTCGCCGCATTCGTCAGCGTCGTCGATCTCGGCAGTTTCACCGCCGCCGCCGACAAGGTGGGATTGACGCAGCCGGCCGTCAGTTTGCAGGTGAAACTCCTCGAGCAGCGGCTTGGCGTTCGGCTGATCGAGCGTGTGGGCCGACGGGCGCAGCCCTCTCCGGCTGGCGTCGAACTGCTGCTTCATGCGCGCCGGATACTGGACGACTGTTCCGCGGCGCAGGAGGCGATGATGCCTTACCGCGAGGGATCGATCGGACGCGTCCGGATCGGCAGTGGCGGCACTGCCTCCATCCACCTCCTGCCCCGCGCCATCGCCGCCGTGAAGAAGCGCATGCCTGGGCTGGAGATCATCGTCCGCATCGGCAACACCGACGAGATCCTTCGCGATCTGGAGGCGAATGCGCTGGATCTCGCAGTGGTCGTCCTGCCTGCTGCCGGACGCTCGCTCGAGGTAGAACCATTCTACGAGGATGAGCTTCTCGCTGTAGCCCCCAAGGGCAGCCAGATACCTAGAAATGGGCCGGAGCCTGCATTCTTCAGCGATAAGACCCTCATGCTTTACGAGGGTGGCAACACGCGGCGCGCGATCGACGACTGGTTCGCTTCCGCCGGAATCCGGTTGAAGCCCGCTATGGAGTTCGGCAGCGTCGAGGCGGTCAAGGAATTGGTGGCGGCGGGCCTTGGTTGGTCGTTGCTTCCCGGGCTGGCCCTGCAGCGCGATCGAAGCGATTACCTGGCGACATCGTCCTTAAAGCCGCGGCTTGCGCGCCAGCTGGGCATGGTCATGCGCCGCGACAAACACCTGAGCAAGGGGCTGCGAGAGGTTGTCAACTGCTTGCGCGAGTTTCGAAACTGAACATCTGTGAACACGCAATCTAACGTTCGGGGAGCACTTGTGACCAATTGAACCCTTGAATGACCGATTGGAATCGGCGACATTCGTCACATCAATATTTCCCCTTGCGATCCGAACCCGATTCCGGGCCCGCCTCGTTCTAAAAATGCCTGGATAAGAGCGTGAGCAGCGATTCATCAAGAAGCGCCGCGAAGTCATTGACTTCGCTGGCGCATGTCAGTGCGGCCGGTTGGGGTCGAGGTCTCTCTACCATCGTGCGGATCACGCATATGACGCTGCGCCACCCTTGGCAAACCAGCTTCGCCATAGGCGCCACTTTTGTAGCTGCAACGTTACAGTTGATGATCCCGCGGCTCCTTGGCCATGCGGTCGATCAGACGCAATCGGCCTTCGCCGGCGGTGCGGCTGGACAGGTTGCCGAAAGCGCGCTGATGACGACCGCCCTGCTCCTGCTGGTCGTCAGCATTCTGCGCGGCCTCTTCACCATGGTGCAGAATTATTACAGCGAAGCCGTCGGCCACCATATGGGCTACGAGCTGCGCCTCGCCTGTTACGAAAAGATCCAGCAGCTCCCCTTCAGCTTTCACGACAAGGTTCATTCCGGCGATCTTATCACCGTCGGACTGCTCGATCTCGAAGGCGTACGCATGTATTTCTCCACGGCGCTCGTCCGCACCGTGCTCCTCACCGTCTTAATCGGTGTCGGCGCCTATATGCTGCTGTCGACCGATTTCCTGCTCGGGCTTCTGGCGCTCAGCTTCGTGCCCTTCGTCGCCTGGCGTTCGTCCGTGACGCAGCTCAGGCTGCGCGCCACCTGGCTCGATCTGCAGGAACGGCTGTCGGTCCTGACCCGCGTCATGGAAGAAAATCTCGGCGGCATACGTGTCGTACGTGCCTTCGCGGCTCAAACCCATGAGATCATGAAGTTCGACAAGGCCTCGCACAATGCGCTCACCCTCGCCCACAAGCGTGTCGGCATTCGCGTCATCAATACCAGCGCCATGAACTTCTCGTTTTTCGCCGCCATGGGCCTCGTGCTCTGGGTTGGCGGCAACAAGGTGATCGCCGGCGAAATCAGCGTCGGCACCCTCGCTTCATTCCTGACCTTCATGACAATCCTGCAGATGCCGGTGCGCCAGCTCGGACTGATGGTCAATGCCTATGCCCGCGCCTCGACCTGCGGCTCAAGGCTCTTTGCCCTGCTCGACCTCGACATCGCGATCAAGGATGCGCCGGACGCCAAGCCGCTGGTCGTCTCCGACGGCGTGCTGCGCTTCGAGAATGTCGGCTTTACCTATCCCGGCCTCGAAGACCGCCCCGTGCTCAAGAGTGTCAGTTTCGAGGCACGGCGCGGCGAGACGATCGGCATCGTCGGACCGCCCGGCAGCGGCAAATCCACCATCGCGCATCTCATCCCGCGCTTTTACGACGTGACCTCCGGCCGCATCACCATAGATGGTCAGGACATCAACAAGGCGACGCTGCAATCGCTCCGCCAGAACGTCGCCGTCGTGCAGCAGGATTCCTTCCTGTTCACCACGAGCATCGAGAACAACATCGCCTATGGCGATCCCTGGGCGAAGGAAGGCCGCATCGAGCGCGCCGCCGAATCCGCGCAGTTGCACAACTACATTCTCGGCCTGCCGGCCGGCTACACCACCGTCGTCGGCGAGCGCGGCGTATCGCTTTCCGGCGGTCAGCGCCAGCGTTTGACGATCGCCCGGACGCTGATGCTGAAGCCGGCGGTGATGGTGTTCGACGATTCGACCGCAGCGATCGACGCGGCGACCGAACAGCGCATCCGCAGTGCGATGAAGCGTTTTGCCCGCGACCGCGTGACCCTCGTCGTCGCCCATCGGCTGAGTTCGCTGATGCATGCCGACCAGATCCTGTTCATCGAGGACGGCGAGATCGTCGAGCGTGGAACCCATGAACAGCTGTTGGCCGTGGGCGGGCGGTACAAGGCGCTCTACGATTTGCAGGTTCGCCCTGAAGACGGCGTGAAGGTGTCTGCCGACCGGGTCGTCGCCGTGAAGAGGGAGGCCTGACAATGTCGGAAACCATCGAAACCGAGCGCAACGATGTGCGCGAGGACGGTCGCCGTCCTCCCCGTGCCGTGGTCGGTTCGCATCGCGTCGAAGAGGAAATCTTCGGCAAGGTCTTCGACAGCAAGATCATCCGCCGCATCTGGACTTTCGTCAGCCCCTATCGTCGGCAGGTCTATATTTCCGTCCTCGCGGTGCTTCTGTTCACCGCGTCGCAGATCGTCATACCGCTGGTCATTCGCTATGCGATCGACCATGCGATGGCGCCCGGCGCCGTCAATTATTCCGCACTCTGGCTGGCTCTGGCGGTCTTCAGCGTGGCGATCCTGGTCAACTACGCCGCAAGCTATGTGCAGGAAACCTATGTCGGCCAGGTCGCGGAAGAGGTGCTGTTCGATATTCGCCGGGCAATGTTTGCGCACATACAGCGCCTTTCGCTCTCCTTCATGGACAAGACCGAGGTCGGCCGGCTGATGTCGCGCCTGCAGGGCGATGTCAACTCCATGCAGGAATTTCTTGAAACATCTGTACTTTCCGTCGGCGACATCGCCCTGCTCTTCGGCATCGTCGTCGTCATGCTGTCGCTCGATTTCCGGCTCGGCCTGCTGACGCTTTCGGTCATGCCGATCCTTTTTATCGTCCGGCTGTTCTGGTTGCCGAAGGCGCGTGTCGCCTTCATGAACGCCCATGAGACCAACTCGATCACCAGCGGCGCGCTCGCCGAAGCGATCCATGGCGTGCGCGCCGTTCAGGGCATGCACCGGCAACGCGTCAATTTCGACCTTTTCGACGAGAAGGCGCATACCAATCTGAAGGCGCATCTGACCGCGGCACGATATGCGCAGATCATGGTGCCGATCGTCGACACGCTGACGGGCATGGCCATGGCCATCGTCATCATCGTCGGCGGCTCGATGGTGCTGAACGACAAGCTCGATGTCGGCGTCATGGTTGCCTTCCTGTTCTATATCCAGCGCTTTTTCGACCCGATCCGCTCGCTGACGATGCAGTATTCCGTCATGCAGCGCGCCATGGCCTCCGGCCAGCGGCTGACGGACGTGCTCGATGTGCCGATCGATATCAACGATGCGCCCGACGCCAAGGTGCTGTCGGCGGATATGGATGGCTCGGTCGAGTTCCGCGACGTCGTCTTCGGCTATGATCCGAAACATCCGGTGCTGAAAAACGTGAGCTTCAAGGTCAATCCCGGCGAGACCGTTGCACTGATCGGGCCGACCGGCTCGGGCAAATCGAGTTCCATGGCGCTGATCCACCGGTTCTACGACGTGCAGCAGGGCCAGGTGCTGGTCGGCGGCCATGACGTACGCTCCCTCACCCAGGATTCGCTTGGCCGGCAGATCGCCATGGTGTTGCAGGAGCCCTTCCTCTTTACCGGCACCGTGCTGGAAAACATTCGCTACAACAAGGCCGAGGCGACCCGCGAAGAAATCGTCGAGGCAGCAAAGGCCGTCGGCGCGCATGAGTTCATCATACGGCTGCCCGATGGCTACGAAACTATGCTCGGCGAGCGCGGCGGCGGCCTGTCGCTCGGCCAGCGCCAACTCGTCAGCTTCGCCCGCGCCCTTGTTGCCGACGCGAAGATCCTCGTGCTCGACGAGGCTACGGCCAATATCGACAGCTACACCGAGATGCTGATCCAGAAGGCGCTAGTCAAACTGCTGGAAGGCCGCACCGGCCTGGTGATCGCCCACCGCCTCGCTACCATCCGCGAGGCCGATCGCATCATCGTCTTGCAGAATGGCCAGCTGATCGAAAGCGGCAACCACCACCAGCTGATGGCCAACGGCAAGCTCTATTCCAAGCTCTATAACCTCAATTATTCCTCCTTCGACGATATTCCCGAGGAGGAAGCGGCCACCTCCGCGCCGACGGAGTCGCGGACGTAAAGCCGTCCGCCCGAGTGGTTTGAGGCTTAGTTCCGCAAACTCGCGCATGAAGGCTAGTTTCCCCTCGCCTCGCATCGCCGGCTTGTCCACGTCGGCCAAGGCGACCTTGTCGCTTCATCACATTTCGCTTTTTGGCCGCCTCTTTTTTTCCTAGGCTCCAAGCTCTCCCCCACGTTGACGCTCTTCCATACTAGTAACTTGCATGATGATAGCTACTTATGCTATTCGCCTCTGCCATGCAGAGGACCAGCTTCAGCACCTTCAAATGTCCCGCCGCCCGCGCACTTGAAAGCGTCGGCGACTGGTGGAGCATTCTGATCCTGCGGGATGCGCTCCAGGGGCTGACGCGGTTCGATGAATTCCAGAAAAATCTTGGCGTCGCACCGAATATCCTGACGCGGCGGCTGAAGCATTTGACCGATGAAGGTCTGTTCGAGCGCCGCCTCTACAACGAGCGGCCCCCGCGATACGAATATGTCCTGACCGACAAGGGGCGCGATTTCTTCCCTGTCTTGATGGCACTGTTCACCTGGGGCAACCGACATTTGCCGCCCGAGGACGTCGCGATGCGGCTTGCCGACGCGGCCACCGGTAAAGACCGCGATCCCCTTCTCATCGATCGCGTGACTGGCCGCGCCTTTCATCCCGAAGATACGATTCTCGTGCCCGGGCCGGCAGCCGATGAAGCCGTTCATGAGCGGGTAGAGCACATGAAGGCATGGTTCTTGGGCTTCGACGCCTGACTTAATAGGAGCAAGACATGGATCGCATCGTCGTAACAGGTATGGGCCTGGTTTCGCCACTCGGCGTCGGCGTTAACTCAGCATGGAAACGACTGCTCGAAGGCCGTTCTGGTCTCAGGCTTTTGCCGGAGACAATGGTCGGTGATCTCGCCGCCAAGGTGGGCGGTGTCGTGCCGAGCCTCGAGGACGATAGTGAAGCAGGTTTCGACGCTGACCGCTACGTGCCGATGAAGGACCAGAAGAAGATGGACCGCTTCATCCTTTTTGCCATGGCGGCAGCCGAAGAGGCTGTGAAACAAGCGGGCTGGCAGCCGACCGATCTTCGCGACCTTGAGCGCACCACGACTGTGATCGCCTCCGGTGTCGGCGGTTTTCCGGCAATCGCCGATGCGGTCCGGACGGCGGAGACGCGCGGGGTGCGGCGGCTGTCGCCCTTTACCGTCCCTTCTTTCCTCGTCAACCTCGCGGCCGGCCAGGTCAGTATCCGTTACGGTTACAAGGGGCCGCTCGGCGCACCAGTCACTGCCTGCGCCGCCAGCGTCCAGGCGATCGGTGATGCGGCGCGGCTGATCCGCGCCGGTGAGGCCGATGTGGCGATCTGCGGCGGGGCCGAAGCCTGCATCGACAAGGTGAGCCTCGGTGGCTTTGCAGCGGCGCGCGCCCTCTCCACCGGCTTCAGCAACCGGCCGGAGGAAGCTTCCCGCCCCTTCGATACGGCCCGCGACGGTTTCGTCATGGGCGAAGGTGCCGGCATACTGGTAATCGAGACGCTGGAGCATGCGCTCGCCCGCGGCGCCACACCGCTTGCGGAACTCGTCGGCTATGGTACCGCCGCTGACGCCTATCATATGACAGCCGGTCCCGAAGACGGCGACGGCGCGCGCCGGGCGATGCTGACAGCTTTGTCGCAGGCGCGAATTTCGCCCCGAGACGTCAAACATCTCAACGCCCATGCCACCTCGACACCGGTCGGCGACCACGGTGAAATGGAGGCGATCAAAACGGTATTCGGCCGCGATGGCGGCATCGCCGTCAGCGGTACGAAAGCGGCAACCGGCCATCTTCTCGGCGCCGCCGGCGGCCTGGAGGCTGTCTTTACCATCATGGCGCTGCGCGGCCAGATCGCACCGCCGAACTGCAATCTGCAGGAAGCCGATCCGGCGGCCGAAGGTATCGATCTGGTTGGTGCAACGGCCCGGCCGATGCCGATGGAATATGCGATCTCCAACGGTTTTGGATTTGGTGGCGTGAATGCCAGCGCTTTGTTCCGCCGCTGGCAATAGCCGCTTCTGCAAGGACATCAAGCGCGCTATGCTCTGCGGGATATTCGCCGGAGATCGTCCATGCGCGCTTTATCCTTCGCCGTCACGCTCTGCCTCATCCTTGCGCCCGAAGCGCGTGCGGAAGATCCGGTGCTGACGGCGCAAACGCTGATCCAGGGACAGATAGATGCCTTCCTGCGTAATGACGCGGCAACGGCCTATTCCTTTGCGGCGCCCGGCATAAAGGCGCTCTTTCCAGACAAGGACGCCTTTTTCGCGATGGTGAAGAAGAGCTACCAGCCGGTCTATCACCCCGGCAACTATGCCTTCGGCAAAAGCCGCGCTATCGACAATGGCGCCGTCGTTTATCAGGAAGTATTGATCACCGGTCTCGACCACAAGGACTGGACGGCGATCTATCAGATCGCCCGCCAGCCGGATGGCACCTACAAGATCAACGGCGTGCAAATCCTGCCCAACACAGCGAGCAAAGGCATTTGAGCGACATTGCGGGATTAGTGCCATGGAGCGGCGCGTCTATCATCCGGGATAGTGCGCGCCGCTGAAAAGGCAGTTGCTGGCTCTATCAGCCGCGAATTCTAAGCGAGTTGCCGGAATAGCCCTCACCCTCGAAATCGGGGCGCGGCTGGGGAATCGCTATGGTCGAGATCGGCTCGACGACTTCCGTCCCATGGGTAACCGGTGCCGAAATCAGAGCCGGAGCCGGCGTCGGAATAGGAACTTCTGCCGGGATAGCAGCCGTCGTTGTCTGCAGGGTGAAAGTCGGGTTCGACACCGGCGTAAAGGTGGCCACGGACGGCGCTTGTTGTACTTGCCGCGTTTCCGGCAATATGAACGGCGATTGCGTTGTCGACATGCCTTGCGTCGACACATAGTTCATCGCAACCTCATAGGCCGGAAGCGGTGCCGGGGTCTGTAACTCGCCATCCCGGCCGCGCTTCTCGTAGAAAGCATTCCCACCGGCTATCGCGACATAGTGCATGTTATCGTAGGGGAACTTCAGGCCGTTGGTATGGAAGAACATCGCGTCCTTCACACCCGCATGCCGTTCGCCACGCAGAATGGCCGTGGCCGCCGTATCAAGCTCCGGTTCCGCCTCGGGGCGCACCAGCCTTGTCATTACGCCCGGCGCGAATTGCCGCTCCTGTGCGACGACGCCGCAAATCGAATTAGCATAAGCTCCCGACGTCAGCCTGTTCATCACGACAGTGCCGACCGCCATGTACCCATCGTGATCCGAATGCTCGGACTCGAAATACATGACACGCTTCAGACAGTCGCGATCCTTGGCGGTGTAATTATAGGTTACCTTCGCCGGCTGGATCGATTTGGTCGAACTATGAGTAGCCGAAGATGTTTTCGTTTCAGTCGTGCAGCCCGTGGCCGCCAATCCGACAAACAACAAGCCGGACAGACATGTCCCCAATTTACCTTGCGCCCTCAACGGCAGGTGCCTCCTACTTATGATTAGAACAGCCCTTATCGATCAAGAAAAAGCGTTGTAGCCGAAATCCACAGGAATTCCAAACCCATCGCGATTAAATTAGCCAATGAAGCTTATCATTGGCGGACGGACCGTTTATTCCGATTCGCCATTTTTCCAAATGCTTTCTCATCACGCCGGTATTTCGCGTGGCCTCGCGACCCATCGAAAAACCTCGAATGCGCCGGCTGAAAACGCATGGTTTATGACGCGAGGATCACATCACAAACCATTACAGGCATTAATATTTTTGACTACACGATTGGGTCCGGACGCCAGCCGACCTCGATGAGAATTCGCCCCGGCGCAAAGCAGTAAAATAACCACCCACCGCGCACCGCCGAGGGCGGTTGCCAGATGTCGCAGCCGGCCGTTTTGGCCCGCTCAAATTGTTCGTCCACAGCCTCGCGCGAGGGCAGTATGAAGCCGATGTGATAGGTATTGCGTCCGACCGAGACCGAATCACCTCCGCCGAACTTCTCGATCGGACGGCTGATGACCAGCTCTAGCCCGGCGTCGTCTCGCAGAATCGCAAGACCATTTGCGCCCCGAGTCTCGACTTCCGTCAGGCCGAAGGCGGATACCAGAACGTCCCTTGTCGCAGCCACATCGGGAACATGGAGATCAAGGTGATTTAGTCGCATGGCAGGCAGCTCCATAGGTCTATCCCGCGGAGGCATGACGGCCGAAATTGCCCACACCAACGCGGGTGGCTCGGCCGATATGACCAAGCTTCCGCGTCGTGGGTACTCGCGCCAAGGCGCGGAACAGAGCTTCCAGATGGAAGGGGTTGGGCTTACCGAAACCGACCTTGCCTTTTTCGACAGTTCCGATTAGCGCTGAATTCGGACAGGCGCAAGGACTGCGAACGGTGGACTGAAACCAAAGTGGTCAGCCAGACGCATCTCAAACCGGCTCTAGATCGCCCTTCGCCCAGTTTTCTTGCGTCTCCGCCATGAAGTCGGCAAAACGGCCCTCGGCGATCGCCTGCCGGATGCCCTGCATCAATTCCTGATAGTAGGCGAGATTGTTCCAGGAGAGCAGCATGCCGCCGAGCGCCTCGTTGGCACGGACGAGATGGTGCAGATAGGCGCGGGAATAATCACGCGAGGCCGGGCAATTCGACTGATCGTCGAGCGGGCGCATGTCCTCGGCGTGGCGGGCATTGCGGATATTGACCTTGCCGCGACGGGTAAACGCCAAGCCGTGGCGGCCGGAACGGGTCGGCATCACGCAGTCGAACATGTCGATGCCGCGGGCGACGGATTTCAGGATATCGTCAGGCGTGCCAACACCCATCAGATAGCGCGGCTTCTCGGTCGGCAGTTCCGGCAGGGTCGTTTCCAGCATCCGCAGCATCACATCCTGCGGCTCACCGACGGCAAGGCCGCCAACGGCGTAGCCTTTCAGGTCCATCTGGCTCAGCGCCTGCGCAGAGCGAACACGCAGATCGGGCACGTCGCCGCCCTGCACAATGCCGAACATCGCCTTGCCGGGCTGATCGCCGAAGGCAACCTTGCAGCGCTCGGCCCAGCGCAGCGACATTTCCATGGCGCGCTCGATCTCCTTCGGGGTCGAGGGCAGCGCCACGCATTCATCGAGCTGCATCTGGATATCGGAACCGAGCAGGCCCTGGATTTCGATCGAGCGTTCCGGCGACATGTGGTGCAGGCTGCCGTCGACATGCGACTTGAAGGTCACGCCCTGCTCATCGAGTTTGCGCAGCCCAGACAGCGACATCACCTGGAAGCCGCCGGAATCGGTCAGGATCGGATGCGGCCAGCGGATCAGCTCGTGCAGGCCGCCGAGGCGGGCGACGCGCTCGGCGGTCGGGCGCAGCATCAGGTGATAGGTATTGCCGAGGATGATGTCGGCGCCGCTTTCGCGCACCTGATCGAGATACATCGCCTTGACCGTGCCGACCGTGCCGACCGGCATGAAGGCCGGCGTGCGGATCGTGCCGCGCGGCATGGAGACTTCGCCGAGACGGGCGCCGCCATCGGTCTTCTTCAATGTGAACTGAAAGCTCTCGCTCATCTCGTCTTAGTCTTTCCGGTGGAGCAGGCTGCCATCGCCATAGGAATAGAAGCGATAGCCCGTCTCAATAGCATGGGTATAGGCCGCGCGCATGGTATCGAGGCCGGCAAAGGCCGACACCAGCATGAACAGCGTCGAGCGCGGCAGGTGAAAATTGGTCATCAGCAGATCGACCGCCTTGAAGCGGTAACCGGGTGTAATGAAGATGCCGGTCGCGCCAGACCAGGGCTTGATCGTACCATCCTCGGCGGCGGCACTTTCGAGGAGCCGTAGCGAGGTCGTGCCGACGCAGACGATGCGCCCGCCCCTCGCCTTCACGGCATTCAGCTTTTCCGCCGTCTCCGCATCGACGTGGCCGATCTCGAAATGCATCTTATGGTCTTCAGTATCGTCGGCCTTGACGGGCAGGAAGGTGCCGGCGCCGACATGCAGCGTCACGAAATGCCGCTCGACGCCCATGGCATCCAGCGTGGCAAACAGTGACGGCGTGAAATGCAGGCCGGCGGTGGGGGCAGCGACGGCGCCCTCCTCGCGGGCATAGATAGTCTGGTAGTCGGCGCGGTCGCGCTCATCTTCCGGACGCTTGGCGGCAATATAGGGCGGCAACGGAATATGGCCGACAGCGGCAATCGCTTCGTCGAGCGCCGGACCGGAGAGATCGAAGCGTAGCGTGATTTCGCCACCCTCGCCCTTTTCCTCGACCACGGCATCAAGCGCACCGAGAGCACAGACATTCTCGCCATGGCCGAACTGGATGCGGTCGCCGATCTTGATGCGCTTGCCCGGCTTGGCGAATGCCTTCCAGCGATCGGGTGCGGCACGCATATGCAGCGTCGCCGAGACCTGCTGGCCGGGCGCGCCCTCGCGATGGCGAATGCCTTCCAACTGTGCCGGGATGACCTTGGTGTCATTGAAGACGATGGCATCGCCGGGACGAAGGAAGGACGGGAGATCGCAGACTTGGCGATCGCTCAAGACCATCTCGGCATTCGGATCGACCACGAGCAGACGCGCGCTATCGCGCGGCTCGGCGGGCCTGAGCGCGATACGCTCGTCCGGCAGGTCGAAATCGAAAAGGTCAACACGCATTCAGATAATCCAGGCAAAGCGAAACCCGCCCCCCGCGCCAAAGACGCAAGAGGCGGGTTTCAGGAATAATCACAATCAGACGTCGGCGGCAATCCGCGCGGAGACGATCGAGTCCGGATCCTTCACCGGCTCGCCGCGCTTGATCTTGTCGACATTATCCATGCCGCTGATCACCTGGCCCCAGACCGAATACTGCTTGTTCAGCCAAGGCGCATCGGTGAAGCAGATGAAGAACTGCGAGTTGGCCGAGTTCGGGTTCTGCGAACGCGCCATCGAGCAGGTGCCGCGCGTGTGCGTGGTGGCGGAAAATTCAGCCTTCAGGTCCGGCTTGGACGAGCCGCCCGTACCGGCGCGAGCCGTATTGCCGCCGACCTTGCCATGCTCCACGTCGCCGGTCTGGGCCATGAAGCCGTCGATGACGCGGTGGAAAACTACGCCGTCATAGGCCTTCTCGCGAGCGAGTTCCTTGATGCGCGCAACGTGCTCGGGAGCGACCTGCGGCAGGAGCTGAATGACAACTTCGCCCTTGGTGGTTTCCAGGATGAGGGTGTTTTCGGGATCCTTGATCTCAGCCATTTTCGTTTCCTCGTTCTATGTTTGATTGTGCATGATCTTGTCCCAAAACCGCTTCACACTTTTGGAGATCATGTCGCTTGGCTTGGCATGATCTTATCCAAAAACCGCATGGCACTTTTTGGGATCATGCCTGTGAAATTACTTCTTGCTGACGGTGACCTTCAGCATCTTGTCCGGGTTGCTCACTTCGCCGTTCTGGCCCTCGCCGCGCTTGATCTTGTCGACGAGCTCCATGCCGGAGACGACCTTGCCGACGACCGTGTACTGGCCGTTCAGGAAAGCGCCATCGGCGAACATGATGAAGAACTGCGAATTGGCAGAATTCGGATCCTGGGCACGCGCCATGCCGATAACGCCGCGCGTGAACGGAACCTTGGAGAATTCAGCCGGAAGGTTAGGAAGATCGGAACCGCCGGTGCCGGCTTTAGCGGCGTTATAGCCCTTCGTCGTGTTGCCGTACTGGACATCGCCGGTCTGCGCCATGAAGCCATCGATGACGCGGTGGAAGACGACATTGTCATACGCACCCTTCTTCGCCAGCGCTTCGATCTGCGCGACATGCTTCGGCGCAACTTCGGGCATCAACTCGATGACAACCGGGCCGTCCTTCAACTGAATCGTCAGAAGATCGGTGGCCGCAGCCGAGATGGCGCTGCCTGCGAAGGCGGCGAGGCCGAGAAAGCCTGCCAATGCGATATGAAACAGTTTCATGGGTGCTCCGTTCGGAAAATGGATATCGGCCTGCGTTTATTTGGCCGGATCTTTTAACTTGCCAGTCAGCGCTTCAAGCACCGCCGGCGGGACGAAGGCGCTGACATCGCCGCCCATGGAGGCGATCTGCCGCACCAATGTGGCGGTTATGGGCCGCGATGCCGTGCCGGCGGGCAGAAACAAGGTCTGAATATCCGGCGCCATCTGTCGGTTCATGCCCGCCATCTGCATTTCATAGTCGAGATCGGTACCGTCACGCAGGCCACGCACCAGAAGGCTCGCGCCGTGCTTGCGAGCCGCATCGACCACCAGATTGTCGAAGGAGACGACGGAAATATCGGCTGCCTTCCGCGGCAGCGCGTCGGCAAGCGACCGATTGATCAGCGCGGCCCGTTCCTCGAAGGAAAACAGCGGCTTCTTGCCGGGATGAATGCCGATCGCGACAATAACCTTGGAGGCAACATTCAGCGCCTGCACGAGGACGTCCAGATGTCCGTTGGTCATGGGATCGAAGGATCCGGGATAAAAGGCTGTCGTCATACCAAGCCGGCTCGTTGTTTCGACGCCTTTTGTCACGGATAGCCCCTTCTCGCAAGTCATTTGCAACCCGGCGACGGCCTCTGAACAACAGATGAATGCGACGTTCAAGCCTGTTTCAGGTCGACAATGCTTTACTCACCCCAACATCGAAACGGGCCGGCTCAATCGAGCCATCCGCCCTCGGCTCAGGAATATCAGTCCATGCTGATCCTCATCGTCGCAGTCGCCATTGTCGCCTCCATCCTCATCGAGCACATCGTTCACCTGTTCGCGAACAACTACGAAATCGAATGGGCTGCGCATACCGACAGGGACGACACTACTTCTGCTCAAGAAATAATCAGCGCCATGCGCAAAACGCATCGCGAATCTGAACGCCAGATGAACAAGGCATTCAAGGTTGCTTCAGATGGGCGTTGGTAAATAGAGGCCAACATATGGCGGAACCATTCACGAGCCGCTGCGTTAAAGTACGAACGTTAAATTTGCACATTGCTGTAAGAAGGAAACAGAGTATGCCCGACAAGATCACCCTTATTAACGTTGTTTGGATGACGATGATTTCCGGAATGCTTGCAGCAACGATCGCACTTTACGATCAAAAGCCTGACCAGTCGAAGATCTATGGTCCCTTTGCTTCGGCTCGTTCCTTTACCGCCTCCAGCCAATACTAAAGGGATCTGAACGCTAGTTCCACGAGAGGAAGGGAGCGATCATGTTCACGATATTAACAGTGCTTACGCTTTTCATTAGCTGCATGTTCGTTGTGTCTGTCGCATCCACCATATCGGCGCTCCATCGCGAAAGCGAAGAGAGCAAGAAGCTGAACAAGCGCCACGGAACACTCTGAACCCTCCGGGTTCCTGACAATCTCCCCAACCCGCGTGCGGCCCTCCAGGCGCCCGGGATCATTCAAACCGGACGCTCACCAGCGTCCGGTTTTTTCTATGCAGCAGCTGCACAGCGGAAATCATGAAATCGACAAAAGGTCGCATGCGCCGGCGAAACCTTTGACAAATCTTGTGCCGTTAAATGGTATGGTATAGTACCATACCATAATTCATCAAGAGAGATTCATATGGAAATCCATAGGACAGAACGTGGGGCGGACCGGATCAACCAACTTGTGGAAAGTGCGGCGGAATTATTTCTCGAACAGGGATATGATGCCGTTTCGATCGACATGGTGATATCCCGCTCCGGCGGGTCGCGACGCAATGTCTACGATCATTTCGGCGGCAAGGAAGGGCTTTTCATAGAAGCGGTCACGCGGCTTTGCGCCGATCTTTCCGCTCCCCTCGAACTGCTTGAAATCCCCCAAAGTGGAGAGTTCAACAGGGCACTCTCATCCTTCGGATGCAGCGTTCTTGGTATCGTGCTGCAACCACAAACACTGGCATTACATCGCCTGATGGCATCGAAAGGCCACCAATTCCCGAGGCTCTCCCAGGCAATCTGGTTCGGCGGCCCGGAGAATGCCGCCCGTATTCTGGCAGGCTGGATCGAACCCAAGCAAGCGGATGGCCAGTTTCGGACAGACATCTCCGCGTTTGATTTGGCCGAGCAATTCCTGAGCATGCTAGTGATGGCGCCGCAATTGCGCGGGCTCGTGGGGATTGATCGCCAACCGCTGAATAAAGCTACAATCGAGCGGCTAAGCGAAGCGGCCGTCAAAACATTTCTGCAGGGTGCCATGACAAGGGAGGCCAAAGACCGTGGGTAAATTCAAATGGAGCCTGATATTTCCATGGGTCGTCGGCGTTTTCTTTGTGGTGGGAGGATTGGGCAATATCTTTGCATCCAATGCCATCCTCGATGATTATCAGCGCTGGGGCTATCCCGAATGGTTCCATTACGTGACCGGGATAGTCGAACTGGTTGCCGCCGCCCTCATCCTTCTGCGCCCCACTCGCCTTCTCGGCCTGGCACTCGCCACCACCATCATGCTCGCAGCAATCGCGACCGTGTTTGGACACGGCGAATATTCACATGCCATTGCTCCCGCGATCGTATTGGGCCTGGTGCTGCTGACAGGCTGGACCACCTGGCGGACAGGCCTTACCGCCTCTCGATGAGGCATCGCGACATTCCAAGATCTATACCGATGTTATCGAACAAACAAAAACGGCCGCCCAAAGGCGGCCGTTTTCCCTTCAATTCATCAAAACCGCGAGCTATTCCTCGCTGGTCCCTTCGGCATCGCCGGCAGGTGCCTCAGCATCTCCATTCGGCACGCCGTCCTCAGCATCCGCCTCGACCGCGTCATCATCGCCTTCCGGCTCGCTGATGCGCTCGACAGAAACCACCTTTTCGTCCTTCGCGGTCGAGAAGATGGTGACGCCCTTGGTGGCGCGGCTCGCAATACGAATGCCGCCGACCGGAACACGGATCAGCTGACCGCCATCCGAGACCAGCATGATCTGATTGCTTTCCTCGACCGGGAAGGCCGCGACCAGTTCGCCGATCTCGGCGGTCTTCGACGTGTCAGTAGCGCGAATGCCCTTGCCACCACGGCCGGAGATACGGAAATCATAGGAAGACGACCGCTTGCCGAAGCCTTTTTCCGAAACCGTCAGCACGAATTGTTCCAGTGCCTTCAGCTCTTCATAGCGCTCGTCGCTCAGCTGTCCCTCTTCGGTGACTTCCTCGCCGACCAGTGCAATTTCCTCTTCCTCGCCCGTGGTCGAGCGACGCTCGCTGGTGGAGCGCTTGAGATAGGCAGCGCGCTCCCAGGGCTCGGCATCCACATGATTGACGATCGTCATCGAAATGATGCTGTCGCCCGAGGCCAGCGAGATGCCGCGAACGCCGATGGAATTGCGTCCGGCGAAGACGCGCACGTCCGAAACCTGGAAGCGGATGCACTGTCCAAGCGCCGTCGTCAGCAGTACGTCGTCATGCTCGGTGCAGGTCTCGACGGAGAGGATTTCATCGCCCTCCTCTTCCAGCTTCATGGCGATCTTGCCATTGCGGTTCACCTGCACGAAATCCGACAGCTTGTTGCGGCGTACGGTGCCGCGCGTCGTCGAGAACATGACGTCTAGATTGTCCCAACTCGTCTCGTCCTCGGGCAACGGCATGATCGTAGTGATGCGTTCGCCAGGCTCCAGCGGCAGCATGTTGATTAGGGCCTTGCCGCGCGAGGTCGGCGTGCCGATCGGCAGGCGCCAGACTTTTTCCTTGTAGACGATGCCGCGCGACGAGAAGAACAGCACCGGCGTATGCGTATTGAGAACGAATAGCCGGGTAACGAAATCTTCGTCACGCGTCGTCATTCCGGAGCGGCCCTTGCCGCCACGGCGCTGGGCGCGGTAGGTGGTCAGCGGCACGCGCTTGATGTAGCCGAGATGCGAAACGGTGACGACCATGTCCTCGCGGGCAATCAGGTCCTCGTCGTCCATCTCGAGACCGCCGTCGACGATCTCGGTACGGCGCGGCGTGCCGAACTCGTCGCGAACGGCGATAAGCTCTTCTTTTACAATAGTTTGGATGCGGACGCGCGACGACAGGATATCGAGATAATCCTTGATCTCGGCGCCGATCTTGTTGAGCTCATCGCCGATTTCGTCGCGGCCGAGTGCCGTAAGACGGGCAAGGCGCAGCTCGAGAATGGCGCGTGCCTGCTCTTCCGAAAGATTGTAGGTGCCGTCTTCGTTGATACGATGACGCGGATCATCGATTAGCCGGATAAGAGATTCAACATCCGAGGCCGGCCAACGGCGGGTCATCAGCTCTTCGCGCGCCGACTGCGGATCCGGAGCGCGGCGGATGACGCGGATGACTTCATCAATATTGGCGACGGCGATGGCAAGGCCAACCAAAACGTGGGCGCGTTCGCGCGCCTTGCGCAGCAGGTACTTGGTGCGGCGGCTGACGACATCTTCGCGGAAGGACACGAACGCGCGCAGCATGTCGAGCAGGGTCAACTGCTCCGGCTTGCCGCCATTCAGGGCGACCACGTTGGCGCCGAAAGAGGTCTGCAGCGGCGTATAGCGGTAAAGCTGATTCAGGATGACGTCGGCATTGGCGTCGCGCTTCAGCTCGACAACGACGCGGTAGCCCTGACGGTCGGATTCGTCGCGCAGATCGGAGATGCCCTCGATGCGCTTTTCGCGCACGAGTTCGGCCATCTTCTCGATCATCGTCGCCTTGTTCACCTGATAAGGAATTTCGGTGATGATGATCTGCTCACGATCGCCGCGCATCGGCTCGATCGCTGCGACGCCGCGCATGACGATGGAACCGCGCCCGGTCTCGTAGGCCGAGCGAATGCCGGCCCGGCCGAGGATCTTGGCGCCCGTCGGGAAGTCGGGACCCGGAATGATCTGCATGATCTCCGGCAGTTCGATCGCCGGATCATTGATCAGTGCGATGCAGCCATCGATCACTTCGGACAGGTTATGCGGCGGAATATTGGTCGCCATGCCCACAGCGATGCCGCCAGAGCCATTGACGAGCAGGTTCGGAAACTTTGCCGGCACGACGACAGGCTCGCTCAGCGTGCCGTCATAGTTGTCGCGGAAATCGACGGTTTCCTTGTCGAGATCGTCGAGCAGCGAATGCGCCACCTTCTGCAGGCGGCATTCCGTATAACGTTCGGCCGCCGGCGGATCGCCATCGACGGAACCGAAATTGCCCTGCCCGTCGATCAACGGCAGGCGAAGCGACCAGGGCTGCGCCATACGGGCAAGCGCGTCGTAAATCGCGAGGTTACCATGCGGATGGTATTTACCCATCACGTCACCGGTTACGCGGGCGCACTTCACATATTTCTTGTTCCAGTCGATCCCGAGTTCCGACATGCCGTAGAGGATGCGTCGATGAACGGGCTTGAGACCATCGCGAACATCGGGAAGTGCGCGGCTGACGATCACGCTCATGGCGTAATCGAGGTACGACCGCTGCATTTCCTCCATGATGGAAATTGGCTCGATGCCTGGCGGGAGCTTCCCGCCGCCGGGTGGTGTTTGCTCAGTCAAAACAGATCACGATCTCTTTTAGAATCACTGCGAAATTTATAGCCGAAAGGCCCTGCGAGCGCCAATTTTGGCGGGTGCTTTTGAACAGGCTTTTGCCCTCTTAACCCGCTAAATCGAACATTTCCGTGGCAGCACGTCCCGGATTGGCCGCATTGCGCTTTGCGAAAGCCCATTCCTCGCATATCAATGGATCAACAACCATAGAAAACAAATGGCTGGGGACTATATGGCGAGCGCGGACACGCTAATCAATGCCTTCACGACGCTGCTTGTCACGGTTGATCCGCCAGGTCTCGCTCCGCTTTTCATCGGCCTCACGGCGGGCATGAACCGGGCTCAACGCAAGCAGGTGGCCTTGCGCGGATCCCTGATCGCCTTCTTCATCCTGGCCGCCTTCGCCCTGTTCGGCGCCAGCGTGCTCGGTATTCTCGGCATCTCCATCGGCGCCTTCCGCATTGCCGGCGGCCTGCTGCTATTCTGGATCGCCTTCGAGATGGTGTTCGAGCGGCGGCAGGACCGGAAGGAGAAGACGACCGAGGTTGCGATCACCAAGGATCACATCCATAATATCGCGGTCTTCCCCCTCGCCTTGCCGCTGATCGCCGGTCCCGGCGCCATCTCGGCGACCATCCTGCTTGCCGGTTCGCTGCAAACCACGCTCGACCGGGCGCAACTAATCGGCGTCATCGCCGTCAATCTCGGGCTCGTCTTCGCGGCGCTCGCAATTTCCGACAGGCTCGACCGCATGCTGGGAGCAACGGGGCGCGCTATCCTGACGCGCCTGCTCGGCGTCATCCTCGCAGCGCTTGCCGCCCAGTTCGTCGTGGATGGCGTGCGCTCCGCCCTCACGCTCACATAGAAAACCCACCGGGAAGGGTGGGCTTCTCAACACAATTCGGTATGATCTTTCAATCAGAGCCGCGCGATCAAAACGGGATATCGTCATCCAGGTCGCGCGAGAAGTTGCTGCCAGCACTGCTACCGCCTGAGGGACCGCCGCGGCTTGCGCCGGTGCTGCGGCCGCCGCCGGATGACGATGCGGGCTGGCCATAGTCGTCACCGCCGTAATCACCGCCACCAAAATCGCCGCCGCCGCCGCGATTACCGCTGCCACCGCCTTCACCGCGGCCGTCCAGCATGGTCAGCGTCGAATTGAAGCCCTGCAACACGATTTCGGTCGAATACTTATCCTGGCCGTTCTGATCCTGCCACTTGCGGGTCTGGAGCGCGCCTTCGATATAGACCTTGGCACCCTTCTTCAGATACTGCTCGGCGACCTTGCAGAGACCTTCGTTGAAGATCACCACACGGTGCCATTCGGTCTTTTCCTTGCGCTCGCCTGAATTACGATCGCGCCAGGTTTCCGATGTCGCGATGTTGAGATTGGCGATCGGACGGCCATCCTGCGTACGGCGGATTTCCGGATCCGCCCCGAGATTTCCAACCAGAATTACCTTGTTCACACTACCGGCCATGACACCACCCTACTTGCCGCCCATCGACGGCTCTGAAATTTTATCCGCACACCTTAGACCATTGCCGCCATCAGGTGCTATTTAAGCACTCATCCAAGAGAGCTTCATCCACAAGGAATTTTGTTCTTTCTTTGTTCTATTTTATCCCTATGATCCTGTCAACCGAATCGAAAACCTGACGCTGCCCTTCATTTCAGCCTCGACTCACGGCCTGGCATCACTAAATAAAGGCAGACATCAAGGGACCAAGCGGACGACGATGAGTGAACTGAAGACTATATCCATACGTGGCGCGCGCGAGCACAATCTCAAGGGCATCGATCTCGACCTTCCGCGCAACAAGCTGATTGTCATGACCGGCCTTTCCGGCTCGGGCAAATCCTCGCTCGCCTTCGACACGATCTATGCCGAAGGGCAGCGTCGTTATGTCGAGAGCCTGTCGGCCTATGCGCGGCAGTTTCTGGAGATGATGCAGAAGCCTGACGTCGACCAGATCGACGGCCTATCGCCGGCGATTTCGATCGAGCAGAAGACGACCTCGCGCAATCCGCGCTCGACGGTCGGCACCGTCACCGAAATCTACGACTATATGCGCCTGCTGTTTGCCCGCGTCGGCGTGCCCTATTCGCCTGTTACAGGTCTGCCGATCGAGAGCCAGACCGTCAGCCAGATGGTAGACCGTGTTCTCGCCTACGAGGAAGGTACCAGGCTCTACATTCTGGCGCCGCTGGTGCGGGGACGTAAGGGCGAATACAAGAAGGAACTGGCTGAGCTCATGAAAAAGGGCTTCCAGCGCGTCAAGGTCGACGGGCAGTTCTACGAAATCGCCGACGCACCGACGCTCGACAAGAAGTACAAGCACGACATCGACGTGGTCGTCGACCGCATCGTCGTCAGGCCCGACATGGCAGCTCGCCTGGCGGACAGCTTCGAAACCTCGTTGCGTCTCGCCGATGGCCTTGCCGTTGCGGAATTCGCCGACAAGCCGCTGCCGCCGGAGGAAACTGCTGCTGGTGGTTCAGCCAACAAGTCGCTGAACGAAACGCATGAGCGCGTCCTGTTTTCGGAAAAATTCGCCTGCCCGGTCTCGGGCTTCACCATTTCGGAAATCGAGCCGCGTCTGTTCTCGTTCAATAATCCCTTTGGCGCCTGTCCGTCCTGCGACGGTCTCGGCTCACTGAAGAAGATCGACCCCGCGTTGATCGTGCCGGAACCGGAACGGACGCTGCGCGACGGCGCGATCTCTCCCTGGGCCAAATCGACCTCGCCTTATTACAATCAGACGCTGGAAGCGCTCGGCAAGCATTACGGCTTCAAGCTCGGCAGCCGCTGGAGCGACCTGCCGGATACGGCGAAGGACGTCATTCTCAACGGTACCGAGGACAAGATCGAGTTCCACTACGCCGACGGCGCGCGCTCCTATACGACGCACAAGAATTTCGAAGGCATCGTGCCCAATCTCGAGCGGCGCTGGAAGGAAACGGATTCCGCCTGGGCGCGCGAGGAGATCGAGCGCTTCATGTCGGCGGCCCCTTGTCCTGCCTGCAACGGCTATCGCCTGAAGCCGGAAGCGCTGGCAGTCAAGATCAACAAGCTGCACATCAGCCAGGTCGCGGAAATGTCGATCCGGATTGCCCGCGACTGGTTCGAACTGCTGCCGGAAACCTTCACCGACAAGCAGAACGAGATTGCTGTCCGCATTCTCAAGGAGATCCGCGATCGCCTGCGTTTCCTCAACGACGTCGGTCTCGAATATCTGAGCCTGTCGCGCAATTCCGGCACGCTGTCCGGCGGCGAAAGCCAGCGTATCCGGCTGGCCTCGCAGATCGGTTCGGGCCTCACTGGCGTGCTCTATGTCCTCGACGAGCCCTCGATCGGCCTGCATCAGCGCGACAATGCCCGCCTGCTGGAAACGCTTAAGCATCTGCGCGACATCGGCAACACGGTGATCGTCGTCGAACACGACGAGGATGCGATCATGACGGCGGACGATGTGGTCGATATCGGTCCCGCCGCCGGCATACACGGCGGCCAGGTGGTGGCCCACGGCACGCCGCAGGAGGTCATGGCCAATCCGAAGTCCTTGACCGGGAAATATCTTTCCGGCGAACTCGGCGTGCCGGTTCCCGAGGAGCGCCGCAAGATCAAGAAGGGCAAGGAGATCAAGGTCGTCGGCGCCAGGGGCAACAACCTCAAGGATGTCACCGCCGCGATCCCGCTTGGCGTCTTCACCGCCGTTACCGGCGTTTCCGGCGGCGGCAAGTCCACCTTCCTGATCGAGACGCTCTACAAGTCGGCCGCACGCCGCGTCATGGGCGCGCGCGAAATCCCGGCCGAACATGACCGGATCGACGGCTTCGAGCATATCGACAAGGTGATCGATATCGACCAGTCGCCGATCGGCCGCACGCCGCGCTCGAACCCGGCGACCTATACAGGCGCCTTCACGCCGATCCGCGATTGGTTCGCCGGCCTGCCTGAAGCCAAGGCGCGCGGCTATCAGCCGGGCCGCTTCTCGTTCAACGTCAAGGGCGGTCGCTGCGAGGCCTGCCAGGGCGATGGCGTCATCAAGATCGAGATGCACTTCCTGCCTGACGTCTATGTCACCTGCGACGTCTGCCACGGCAAGCGCTACAACAGGGAGACGCTGGACGTTACCTTCAAGACCAAGTCGATCGCCGATGTGCTCGACATGACGGTCGAGGAGGGCGTCGATTTCTTCGCGGCTGTTCCCGCCGTGCGCGACAAGCTGCAATCCCTCAAGGATGTCGGCCTCGGCTACATCAAGGTCGGGCAGCAGGCCAATACGCTTTCGGGTGGCGAGGCGCAGCGCGTCAAGCTAGCCAAGGAACTGTCGAAGCGATCGACGGGTCGCACGCTCTACATTCTCGACGAACCGACCACCGGCTTGCATTTTCACGATGTCGCCAAGCTTCTGGAGATGCTGCACGAACTGGTCAACCAGGGCAATTCGGTTGTCGTCATCGAGCATAATCTCGAAGTCATCAAGACGGCCGACTGGATCCTCGATTTCGGCCCAGAAGGCGGCGACGGCGGCGGCGAGATCGTTGCCACGGGCACGCCGGAGACGATCGTCAGGGAGAAGCGCTCCTATACCGGCCAGTTCCTCAAGGAATTGCTGGAGCGGCGCCCGATCAAAAAAGTGGTGGCTGCTGAGTGAGCTAGCCTCACTAAATCGATGGAGGAGAGAATGACCAAAACCGGCACGATCCGCACCGGCATTGGCGGCTGGACGTTTGAGCCCTGGCGCGGGACATTCTATCCCGACACGCTGAAGCAAAAGGACGAACTCAATTTCGCCAGCCGCCAGCTAAAGGTGATCGAGGTCAACGGCACCTATTACAGCACGCAGAAGCCGGAGGTTTTTGCCAAATGGGCTGCCGACGTGCCGGATGGTTTCATCTTCTCGCTGAAGGCGACGCGTTTTGTCACCAATCGGCGCGTGCTTGCCGAGGCGGGTGAGTCGATGCAGCGCTTTCTGGACTCCGGCATCAGCGAGCTGGGCGACCATCTCGGGCCGCTGCTCTGGCAGTTTGCGCCAACTAAGAAGTTCGATTCGGATGATTTCGAAGCATTCCTGAAGCTGCTGCCGGCCAAACAGGATGGCCTCGCGCTCCAGCATGTCGTCGAGGTCAGGCACGACTCGTTCAAGGTGCCGGAATTCATCGCCCTGCTCGCGAAATACAACGTCGCGCCGGTTTGCGCCGAGCATTTCGAATATCCGATGATCGCCGATGTGACCGCCGATTTCGTCTATGCCCGCCTTCAGAAGGGGTCTGACGACATTAAGACCTGCTATCCGCCCAGGGATCTGAAGGCCTGGGCAAAGCGGCTGGAGACCTGGGCAAAGGGCGAGATACCCGACGATCTGCCGCTGATCGACGAGGGCCGCAAGGTCAAGGGTGAACCCCGCGACGTCTTCGCCTTCATGATCCACGAGGGCAAGGTCAATGCGCCGTATGGTGCGATCGCCCTGCAGGAAGAAGTTGCGAAATAGCTTGTCTCAAAAGGGCGTGACGTGGGCGACGAGATCTTCCGCCGTCAATCCTTTTCCCGCGCGCTGCCCGGCTTCGCCATGCAGCCAGACGCCGGCCGCAGCTGCTTCGAAGGCGGGAGCTCCCTGCGCCATCAATCCGCCGATGATGCCGGCCAGCACGTCACCGGAGCCGGCGGTGGCAAGCCATGGTGGGGCATTGGCATTGATCAGCGCCCGGCCGTCGGGTGCTGCGATAACGCTGTCGGCGCCCTTATAGATAATCGCGGCATGAGCGCGCGCCGCCGCCGCCCTCGCCTTCTCTACCTTGCTTAGCGCGCCATCGGCGGCGATATCGGGAAAAAGGCGGGAGAATTCGCCCTCATGCGGCGTCAGGACCAGCCGCGTCGGGCCATCCGCGAACGCGTCGAACAGGCGCTGTGGATCATCGCGAAATGAGGTAATGCCGTCGGCGTCCAGCACCAGATGGCGGTCGCTCAGGGCCAGGGCAAATTGTCGGGCCTTTTCGCCGGCGCCGAATCCCGGGCCGAGGACGAAGGTCGAAAGGCGCTTGTCGGAGAGCCACTCACCCAAGGACGCCTCGTCCTCGACCGCACGCAGCATGATTGCCGTCAGCATCCCGGCATTGACCGCCAGCGCCTGTTCCGGCGAGGCGATGGTGACGAGCCCTGCCCCTGCCTTTAGTCCCGCCATGGCCGACATGCGCGCTGCCCCTGTGGCCGTCGCACCGCCGGAAAAGACGACGAGGTGGCCGCGCTTGTATTTGTGGGTATCAGTAGCCGCCGTTGGCAGGTTTGCCTGCCATTGCACCGGCGTATTCTCTGCGATCGAGCCATTGGCATGGGGACGGATAATCCGCGCGGGAATACCGATGTCGAAGACCTCCAGCTCACCACAGAGTTCCCGCCCTGGCATCAGCAGATGGCCGGGCTTGCGGGTCATGAAGGTGACCGTGCGTTCCGCGCGGAAAGCAGCACCAAGTATTTGTCCGCTGCCGCCATCGAGACCGGAGGGCAAGTCGACGGCAATTGCGGGAAGGCCAGCTTCGGTAACCCGCGCGATGATCGTGGCGACCTGATCGGGGACCGGGCGGGAAAGGCCAGCGCCGAAAATGGCATCGATAACCACATCGCCGGCGCGCGGCAGATAGCTCTCCAATGCCTCCCCGGCAACCGGACAATCGGCAAAAGCGCGGGCGGCATCGCCCTTTAGCCTTTTGGGCTCACCCAGATGATAGAGTTGGACCTGCGCGCCGCTTTGCCGAAGCGCGCGCGCCGCCACATAGCCGTCGCCGCCATTGTTGCCGGGACCGCAGAGAACAACATATCGCAGGGCCTCGGGGAAATACCGAAGGGCGCTTGCGGCCACCGCCTGCCCCGCCTTTTCCATGAGGCCATAGGAATCGATACCCGAGGCTGCTGCGGCGCGATCGACGGCAGCCATATCATCGGGCGAAAGAAGCAGGTCAGCGAGCGGTAACATCATGATGGACAACATTGAATCCGAAACCTGCCTGAAAAACAACCGTCATTCCGCGGTGTGATTTGCCTAATAATTATGCATCTGCATAAAACAACCCCACACTCCACAAACGTCGCGCCAAGGTACGATTGTGAGAGTTGAGGCACTTTTTCGCAAAATTTTGCTTATCCCGCCCATTTTCGTGCGAAATCGCTTTCATTTTCCCGAAAAATCCTCATCAATTCGGGGTCTCGGCGTCAATTCGCCGGGATTTTTCGCAGCGGACCACTCTCAACTGGCATGATACGTGCATTACGTTGGCCGAGCGGGGAGTAGTCCTGCTGTAACAGGAAAAGCGGAGAGACATTTTCTCATGAAAAAGATCGAAGCGATCATCAAGCCTTTCAAGCTGGACGAAGTGAAGGAAGCCCTTCAGGAAGTCGGCCTGCAGGGCATCACCGTCACGGAAGCGAAGGGCTTCGGTCGTCAGAAAGGCCACACGGAACTTTACCGTGGTGCTGAATACGTCGTTGACTTCCTTCCGAAGGTGAAGGTCGAAGTCGTATTGGCGGACGAAAATGCGGAAGCGGTGATCGACGCTATCCGCAAGGCAGCACAGACCGGCCGTATCGGCGACGGAAAGATTTTCGTCTCCAATGTGGAAGAGGTCATTCGAATCCGCACCGGTGAAACTGGCATAGACGCCATTTAACCCGCCCGGCCTTTTCGGCCGCGGCTAAAAATCGTCATCTAAGTCAAGGGAAGAGAAATTTAATGACGACGGCAAGCGAAATTCTCAAGCAGATCAAGGACAACGACGTCAAGTTCGTTGACTTGCGCTTCACCGACCCCAAGGGCAAGCTGCAGCATGTCACGATGGACATCGTCTGCGTCGACGAAGACATGTTCGCCGATGGCGTCATGTTCGACGGTTCCTCGATTGCAGGCTGGAAGGCCATCAACGAATCCGACATGGTGCTGATGCCGGACACCGAAACGGTTCACATGGACCCGTTCTTCGCGCAGTCCACCATGGTTATCCTCTGTGATATCCTCGACCCGGTCTCGGGCGAAGCCTACAACCGCGACCCGCGCGGCACCGCCAAGAAGGCCGAAGCCTACCTCAAGGCATCCGGCATCGGCGATACCGCCTTCTTCGGCCCGGAAGCCGAATTCTTCGTCTTCGACGACGTCAAGTACAAGGCCGATCCGTACAATACCGGCTTCAAGCTCGACTCGAGCGAACTGCCGTCCAACGACGACACCGACTATGAAACCGGCAACCTCGGCCACCGTCCGCGCGTCAAGGGCGGCTATTTCCCGGTTCCGCCGGTCGACAGCGCCCAGGATATGCGCTCGGAAATGCTGACGGTTCTCGGCGAAATGGGCGTCACCGTCGAAAAGCATCACCACGAAGTTGCCGCCGCTCAGCACGAACTTGGCATCAAGTTCGACACGCTGGTGCGCAACGCCGACAAGATGCAGATCTACAAGTATGTCGTTCATCAGGTCGCCAACGCCTACGGCAAGACGGCAACCTTCATGCCGAAGCCGATCTTCGGCGACAACGGCTCGGGCATGCACGTTCACCAGTCGATCTGGAAGGCCGGCAAGCCGACCTTCGCTGGCGATGAATATGCAGGCCTCTCCGAGAGCTGCCTCTATTACATCGGCGGCATCATCAAGCATGCCAAGGCGCTCAACGCCTTCACCAACCCGTCGACGAACTCCTACAAGCGTCTCGTCCCGGGTTACGAAGCTCCGGTTCTGCTCGCCTACTCGGCGCGCAACCGTTCGGCTTCCTGCCGCATTCCCTTCGGCACCAATCCGAAGGCAAAGCGCGTCGAAGTCCGCTTCCCTGACCCGACCGCGAACCCCTATCTCGGCTTCGCCGCCATGCTGATGGCCGGCCTCGACGGCATCAAGAACAAGATCCACCCTGGCAAGGCCATGGACAAGGATCTGTACGATCTGCCGCCGAAGGAGCTGAAGAAGATCCCGACGGTTTGCGGCTCGCTGCGCGAAGCGCTCGAAAGCCTGGACAAGGATCGCAAGTTCCTGACCGCCGGCGGCGTCTTCGACGACGACCAGATCGACGCGTTCATCGAACTGAAGATGCAGGAAGTCATGCGCTTCGAAATGACCCCGCATCCGGTCGAATACGACATGTACTATTCGGCATAAGAACCGAAGCGAAAGCCCCGGTTCGCCGGGGCTTTTTCACTACCGGCAAGCGTGCGGCAGGCACTTCCCAGTCACGGCTGCCTCACTGGATGTCACATTTCGTGCATCGCATGATCGAACGATCAGGGTACGATACGCGTTTATCGAATGTGACGGTTACATGAAGGAATGGGGGCAAAATCCTTGATATCGGCGGTGAAACTCACCACATGATTGCTTGAAAGGAAGTCGCGCCATGAAACAACGCAACGCAAAGTTCAATATAGGCGACGTGGTTCGACACCGGATGTTCCCATTTCGCGGTGTCATCTTCGACGTCGATCCGGAATTCGCCAATACCGAAGAATGGTGGAATTCCATTCCGGTGGAAGTGCGGCCCAGCAAGGACCAGCCCTTCTATCACCTTCTCGCCGAAAACGACGAGACGGAATATGTCGCATACGTATCCGAGCAGAACCTGATCAATGACGAGAGCGGCGTTCCGCTCCGCAACCCACAGATCGCTCAGATTTTCGACAAGGCGCCCACGGGCGAGCTCAAGCCCAAGATGAGCCTCGCGCACTAAGCGCCCATTTCATAACAGGTTTCCCGAAGGGAAGACGCTCCCAACGTCTTCCCTTTCGTTTTGAGCGGTTCACCTCTCATCAGACCGATGCCACAATAGAAAAAGCCCGGCTCGCGCCGGGCTTTTTCATGAAATCTCACAGGTGCCACAGCTTACTGCTTCGCGGCTTTCTGAGCGTCTTCAAGCTTCTTTCGGGCTTCCTCGGCCTTCTTCTGCATGCTGTCCTGCAGGCTCTTCTGGCTTTCGGCCAGCTTCGAGTCGGAGATGGCAGCACCGTCATAGGCAGCGCCGAAACCGGTCAGCGAAATCTTGATCGGGTTCGGAGCGCGACGGAAGTTGATCGAGGTGAAGGTCACGTCCGTGCCCTTCTTCAAAGCAGCGATCATGGCGTCGGTCACCGGCACTTCGGCCGTGCACTTATCCGGCAGGCAGACAGCGTAGTCAAGCTTCTGGCCCTTGCCGCCATCGATCTGCATGGTGATGCCCGGAGGGATCAGACGTGCGGTCGGAACGGAAATCTGCAGGATCTTGCGGTTGACCTTGCCGTCGACCGAGATGAGGCCGACTGCCGTCACGAGCTGGCCATTGTTGGCCATCATGAGGTTTTGAACGATGCAGATATCGGCATCGTCCTGCTTGGTGCAGGTCTTGTACCAGCCGAGGCGCGGCTGGCTGGCGTCGCCGCCACCGTCGGCAGGGGCTGCGCCGGAAGCATCCTGAGCGAAGGCAGCAGCCGGAAGCGCCGCACCGATCATGAGAGCCAGAGCAGACAGACCTGCCCGCGTTTTGTTGTCAGTCTTGAACGTCATAGCGAAACCGCCTCCTGAAATCCGATGCGGGACGACAGCCTGTCGCCCCATGCCAACCGGGTCAAACTAACGTCCACCTGTCGAATGAATAAGGCGAATGCATGACCCGGGAAACCCGGGACTTCTGTTACATCGCACAGGCGAGGATATCCAGCTTTTCTTTGGTCTTTTCTGCTGAGATCCAAGAATTCCCCGGGCGCGTGTTGAATTCGGCACTGTCATGATAAGGTCCGGCAGAATCATACCCCTTACCGGAAAGGATGCCATGCAAGCGCTCCGGATCGCTACTCTCCTGTTCTTCGCAGCATTCTGCAATGTGGCGGCCGCACAGCCGCTCTATGGCATCGCAATGCATGGAGATCCCGCCTTGCCGGCGGACTATACGCATTTTCCCTACGTCAATCCGAACGTCAAAAAGGGCGGCCGTATCAGCTATGGCGTCGTCGGCACTTTCGACAATCTCAATCCCTTCATTCTGAAGAGCATGCGGACGACGGCGCGCGGCATGTGGGATCCGGATTACGGCAATCTCGTCTACGAATCGCTGATGCAGCGCTCGCGCGACGAGCCCTTCACCCTTTATGGGTTGCTGGCACAAACGGTCGAATGGGACGAGAGCCGCAGCTTCATCCAGTTCAACCTCAATCCGAACGCCAAATGGTCGGACGGGCAGCCGGTGACGCCGGAAGACGTGATTTTCACCTTCGAGCTCCTGCGCGACAAGGGCCGCGTGGTCTTCTCCTCCCCGCTGCAGACCGTCGACAAGATGGAGAAGGTCGGCGAGCATGGCGTGCGGATCCATTTCAACGATAAGGCGAATCGCGAAACACCGCTGATCATCGCCACGCTGCCGATCCTGCCAAAGCATGCCACCGATCCGGAGAGTTTCGATCGAACCACGCTTGCCCTTCCCATCGGCTCCGGCCCCTATAAGGTCAAGAGCATCGATCCGGGACAGCGCATCATCTACCAGCGCGATCCCAATTATTGGGGCAAGGACATTCCGACGAAGGTCGGCGTCGACAATTACGACGAGATATCGGTCACCTATTTCCTGCAGGAAACGACGCTGTTCGAAGCCTTCAAGAAGGGTGATATCGATATCTATCCCGACGGTAGTCCCGGCCACTGGCAAGATGCCTATGATTTCCCGGCTGCCACCTCCGGCGCCGTCATCAAGGACGTTTTCAAGCCGAAACTGCCGAGCGGCATGTTCGGTTTCGTCTTCAACACGCGCCGGCCAATCTTCGCCGACAAGAAGGTGCGACAGGGCCTGACGCTTGCCTTCGATTTCGAATGGGTCAACCGCAGCCTTTCCTCGAACGCCTATACGCGCACGCAGAGCTACTGGCAGAACTCCGATCTCTCATCGCTGGGCGTGCCGGCCGATGCACGCGAGCTGGCCATGCTCGGCCCGATCAAGGATCGCATCGATCCCGATGTGCTCGACGGCACCTACAGGCTGCCCGTCAGCGACGGCTCCGGCCGCGACCGGGCCATCCTGCGCAAGGCCGTCGATCTGCTGAAGCAGGGCGGCTATACGATCAAAGGCGAAAAGATGGTCGATAGCGCCGGGCGTCAGCTCAGCTTCGAGATCATGACGCAGAATCCCGATCAGGAACGCATCGCGATCGCCTATCGCCGGTCGCTGGCGCTGCTCGGCATCGCCGTGACGATCCGCACCGTCGATGATTCGCAATATCAGCTGCGGACGATCAGCTTCGATTACGACATGATCCTCAAGGCCTACCCATCATCGCTGTCGCCAGGCATCGAGCAGGTGGGACGCTGGAGCTCCGCCGCCGCCAAGGCTGAAGGCAGCCTCAATTTCGCCGGCGTCGCCGACCCGGACGTCGATACGCTGATGGAGCATTTCCTGGCGGCTCACTCCGCCGAGGATTTCCGTAACGCGGTGCGCTCCTTCGACCGCATTTTGATTTCCGGCTATTACGTCCTGCCGCTCTATCATATCGGCCAGCAATGGGTGGCGCGGCGCAGCCGCATCGCGCATCCGGATGTGCTGCCTCTCTACGGCTATCAACTGCCGACATGGTGGGATGCTTCGGTGCAATAGGGCGCCGAAGCCGCCAAAATGTTGCAGGTTCCCTTTCGGTAACCGGTTGAAGCCTCCGACCGGAAAGCCTAGATGGGATCCTTGAGCCCGATAAAGCGGAAGGACACGGACCATGGAACGCATCACGATCGATATCGTCTCGGACGTCGTATGTCCCTGGTGCTATCTCGGCAAAGCTCGCCTCGAACTGGCGATCGCCGAGGTGCAGGACGAGGTGGGTGTCGACCTCAACTGGCGCCCCTACCGTCTCAATCCCGATTATCCACCGGAAGGCGTCGACCAGAAGAAGGCGCTGGCGCAGAAGCTCGGCGGCGAGGAGCGCGTCGCGCAGGCGCACAAGATGCTGACCGATCTCGGTCGCGAAGTCGGCATCAAGTTCGATTTCGACGCCATCAAGATCGGCCCGAACACGCTGGACGCGCACCGACTCATCCATTGGGCAGGAACGGAAAACCGCGAAAAGCAGGAGAAGGTGGTCAACGCCCTGTTCAAGGCCAATTTCGAGGAAGGCCTCGATGTCGGCGATCATACCGTGCTGCTGGATATCGCCGAAAAGGCCGGTCTCGACCGCTCCGTCATCGCAGCCCTGCTCGCCTCCGACGCCGACCGCGCTCTGCTGATCGGCGAAATCGAGGCCGCCCAGAAAATCGGCGTCACCGGTGTCCCCTTCTTCATCTTCGACCAGCAATATGCCGTCAGCGGCGCGCAGACGCCGGATGTGCTGGTTGGGGCGCTACGCGATATTGCCAAGATGAAAGCCGAGGCGCGGGCTGGGATGAATTGAGCAGCGTCTACAGATTTTAACCTTTATAGGGAAGGTCACGGCTGCGTCTTGAAAGAGTTGAAGGCCGCTTTGCGCCCTCATCCACGCCATTCGCGGGCAAAGTGAATCGTACCGAAAGCGGCCATCTATTCCAGATACGGCGTCAGCACATCTTCGATCCATTTCATGAACGCACGGACTCGGCGGGACAGGTTGCTTCGATGTGCTACGACGAGGGACACGGTGATCGCCCGGCGACGAAGATCGGGCATGATCTCCATAAGCGCTCCACTCTCTATGTATTGGCCAATCCCTAAGAGTGGCGCCTGAATCAGGCCAAGGCCGGCGAGGGCAGCGGCGTCGTAGGCCTGCGCGCTATTGACGTGTAGCGCACCTGGCAACTGAAGCGTCGCGTAGCCGTCGCCGTCCGGATATTCCCATCCATAGGGTCTTGCGCCCAAAATCGTCGAAAAATGAATTGTCCGATGCCCCTGGCGCTGGAGATCTTCTAGCGATCGAGGGACGCCATAGCGCGCCAGATAGGCGGGACTGGCGGCGTTGGCCATGCGCAATAGGCCCAACGGGCGGGCAATCAGCGTCTCGTCCCCGATGGGTCCAAGCCGCAACACACAGTCGAACCCTTCTTGAACCAGGTCGACTTGCCGATCCGTACTCGAAAGCTCCAGCTCCAGCTCGGGGTGAGCCGCCATGAAAGCCGGCAAGGCCGGCACGATCGTTGTGCGCGCCACCTCAGTGGGAAGATCGACCCGTAAACGCCCGCGAAGTGCCACGCTGTCGCCTGCGAACATTGAGTGTAGGTCATCGACTTCAGCCAGCAGATCGCGGGCGCGGGCATGAAATGCGCGGCCGTCCTCCGTCAATTGCACGCTGCGTGTCGTCCGGTGCAGGAGCCTGACACCGACATCTTCTTCCAGCTTCCGGACCGCCGTTGAGGCCCTTCCCTTTTGAATGCCCAGGCTATCGGCCGCATGAGTGAAGCTCCCCATTTCGGCTACCGTTATGAAAATGAGGATGGGTTCAAGATTCTGCATTTTCACGCCTCGGTATTGTTCACATCGAAGAGAACAGTGAGTTCGGTTCCCAAGCATTTATCATATCCAAGAGACACAGTAGCCTTCGAAATTAGATGACCACATCGGAGAACAACAAGTGTCCAAAACCATGAACACGCATCAGCTGTCTGAAACCATGACCTTACATCGCGCCCTATGGGCCGGCCACATAATGAGCGCGATTGTCGTTATCGTTCTGGTGGCAGACGGTACCATTCAGCTTTTCGCGCCGGCACAGATTGCGAGCATGTTGCAGGAAACCGGGTTCGCGATGGACCTGACCCGCGTCGTGGGTCCGATCATACTCGCCAGCGCCATCCTTTACGCCATTCCTGCCACAGCCGTCCTCGGTGCGATCCTGGTGACTGGCTTTCTGGGAGGTGCCATCTGCGCCCATGTCCGCATCGGTGAGTTAGGGTCGCCGCCGGAACTTATTTCTCTGCTTCTGGGCGCGATGACATGGGGCGGCCTCTATCTGCGCGATCCCCGTATTCGGGCCATTTTGCCGCTCATCCATTGAATTAACAGGGGCATTGTTCTGTCCTTAAAATCAGGAGAAAACGCATGTTCTTAGTAATGGGAATTACCGGAAAAGTCGGTGGTGCAACGGCACAACATCTGTTGGCAGAAGGCAAGAAAGTACGCGCGCTCGTCCGTAATCGCGAAAAGGCGGCCAATTGGGCGGACCAGGGCGTGGAATTGGTAGACGGCGATTGGAATGATACGGTAGCCATCGAGCAGGCGCTCAAAGGCATTGAAGGTGCGTTTGTCATGTTGCCTGCTGTATGGGCGCCCTCGCCTGACTACAAAGAAGCAAAGGGGGTGATTGCGAACTATGTTGCAGCGCTCACCAATGCAGCGCCGCCGCGAGTGGTAGCGCTCTCGTCGATGGGTGCGAACAGAACCAGCGGGCTCGGGATGATCACGGCGCTGTCGCTTCTGGAGCAAGGTTTTCGCAACCTAACATCGCCGGTCACCTTCGTGCGAGCAGGCGGATTCTTCGAAAACTTCCTTTACGGCTTGCAGGTCGCCCAAGGTGGAGTGTTACCGGTCTACTATAATCCGACAAACCGGAAATCGACCATGGTCGGGACAAACGACATCGGCGCGCAGGTCGCAACCCTTTTGACCGGGCCGGCGTGGTCAGGGCAGCGTGTCGTCGAGCTTGGTTCGATGGTCAGCGCGGATGAAGTCGCGAAGCAATTGGGTGAAGTTCTCAATCTCGACGTGAAAGCCTTTGCAGTTCCGCGTGCAGGGTGGGCGGAAGCGTTCCAGCAATTTGGCATCCCGAAGGGCCACACCGGACCTGCCGAAGAAATGTATGAGGCCGTGAATGCAGGATGGATGGACCTCGGAGCCGAGGGTACGGAGCACATAGCGGCTACGACGTCTGCACGCGACGTCTTCGCGGCTGCACAGAACGCCGCCAAGGTGTAAGGCTGGGACGGATCAGGCATGAGACGGAGACTGCCCGCTTCCGTATTGGGTGTGTGCGGGAAGCGCTCAACAGTTCAAAGCAACGCGAAGCGCCTCCACTCCCGCCTGACCTTCCGAATCGCCGGATAGCGGACTTTTTGGCTTAGGAAAAATCCGCTATCCGCGTCTTTTCATTTCATAGCGGCCCGACTGCTCTCAGCCCCAAAGCTGTCGTCAATACCACCGCCTGCTGACTACCGGTCTTTCTACTTCGCCAACTCCGCCAGCTGCGTCATGACCACAGCCGCCCCCTGCAGCCGCTTCTCTGGTGTCGGCAGATCTCGCGTCAAGAACACACTATGATCCGGACGGATCTTCGCCATGGTGCCCTGCTTGGCGATATAGCCGACGAGATTGGCCGGGTTCGGGAATTCCTTGTTGCGGAACTGCACGACGACGCCCTTCGGGCCGGCGTCCAGCTTCTCGACATTGGCGACGCGGCAGAGCGACTTGATGTAAACGATCTTCAGGAGGTGCTGCACCTCGACCGGCATCGGCCCGAAACGGTCGATCATTTCCGCACCGAAACCATCGATTTCCTTGATTTCAGTGATTTCGCCGAGGCGACGATAGAGCGCCATGCGCAGATGCAGGTCCGGCACATAGGCGTCTGGGATCATCACCGGCGTGCCGACGGAAATCTGCGGCGACCAGCCGGTATCCTGGATCTCGTCGACGCCCTTGACCTCGGCAACGGCCTCCTCGAGCATCTGCTGGTAGAGTTCGAAGCCGACTTCCTTGATATGGCCGGACTGTTCCTCACCGAGCAGATTGCCGGCGCCGCGGATATCGAGGTCGTGGCTGGCGAGTTGGAAGCCGGCGCCGAGCGTGTCGAGCGACTGCAGCACCTTGAGGCGGCGCTCGGCCATCGTCGTCAGCACCTTGTTGACCGGCAGGGTGAACAGCGCGAAGGCGCGCACCTTCGAACGGCCGACGCGGCCGCGCAGCTGATAGAGCTGCGCCAGGCCGAACATGTCGGCGCGGTGCACGATCAGCGTGTTGGCTGTGGGCACATCGAGGCCGGATTCGACGATGGTGGTCGAGAGAAGCACATCGTAACGGCCCTCATAGAAGGCGTTCATGATGTCCTCCAGCTCGCCGGCCGGCATCTGGCCGTGCGCGACGGCAACCTTCAGCTCCGGCACGTCCGATTGCAGGAAGGCGTGGATATCGGCGAGATCGGCCAGACGCGGGCAGACATAGAAGCTCTGGCCACCACGATAATGCTCGCGCATCAGCGTTTCGCGAATGACCAGCGAATCGAAGGGCGAGATGAAGGTGCGGACCGCCATGCGGTCGACCGGAGGCGTGGTGATCAGCGACAGTTCGCGCACGCCGGTCATGGCAAGCTGCAGCGTGCGCGGGATCGGCGTTGCCGACAGCGTCAGCACATGCACGTCGCTCTTCAGCTCCTTCAGGCGCTCCTTGTGCTTGACGCCGAAATGCTGTTCCTCGTCGATAACAAGCAGGCCGAGATTGGCGAACTGGATGCCGGCGCCGAGCAGCGCATGCGTGCCGACGACGATGTCGGTCTTGCCTTCGGAAACTTCCTTCTTGGTCAGCGCCAGTTCCTTGGCGCCGACGAGGCGAGACGCCTGCTGTATGCGGATCGGCAAGCCACGAAAGCGCTCGGTGAAGGTCTTGAAATGCTGACGCGCCAGCAGCGTCGTCGGCACGACGACGGCGACCTGCGCGCCGTTCATGGCGGCAACGAAGGCAGCGCGTAGCGCCACTTCCGTCTTGCCAAAACCGACGTCGCCACAAACGAGGCGGTCCATCGGGCGGCCGGCGCCGAGATCGTCGCGCACCGCCTCGATGGCGTTCATCTGGTCTTCGGTCTCGTCATAGGGGAAGCGGGCGGCAAACTCGTCATAGAGTCCGTCAGGGGTGCTGAGCACCGGCGCATGCCGCGTCAAGCGCTCGGCCGCGATGCGGATCAGCGCGCCGGCCATATCCAGCAGGCGCTTCTTGAGCTTGGCCTTGCGCATCTGCCAGGCGCCGCCGCCGAGCTTGTCGAGCTGCGCCTCGGTACCCTCGCCGCCATAGCGCGACAGGAGATCGATGTTTTCGACCGGCAGGAACAGTTTGGCCTCGTCGGCATATTGCAACTCGAGACAGGCATGCGGCGCTCCCGCCGCCTCGATGGTTCGGAGGCCAACGAAGCGGCCGATGCCGTGTTCGGCATGGACAACGATCGATCCCTCGTCGAGACCGGCGACTTCCGAGATGAAATCGGCGGCGCGCTTGCGGCGCTTGGAGCGGCGCACCATGCGGTCGCCGAGAATATCCTGCTCGCCGATGACGATGAGATCGCCGACTTCGAAACCAGCCTCGAGGCTGAGCACGGCGGCGGCCGCCTCGCCTTTCGCCAGCGTGGCAAGATCCTTGAAAGCCTCGATCGTCTTGACGCGCGCCAGCCCGTGTTCGGCAAGCACCTGCAAGAGGCGGTCGAGCGATCCCTCGGTCCAGGCCGATATCAACACCTTGTCGCCGGCCGCGCGACGCTCCGCAATATGCTTGACCACGGAATCGAAAACGTTGACGCGCTCGGCATCCGCGTTTTCGGTCGCGGAGCGCGCCCAGCGCGGACCTTGCCGCGCATCAATGTTGATGACGCGGCGAGCCTCACCCTCATGCTCGTTGAAAGGCGAAATGCGGATAGCGTTGAAGGCATCGAGCGCTTTGCCGAAGGTGCCGCCATCGAGATAGAGCTGGCCGGGCGTTACCGGCTTGTAGGGCGTGCCCTGCGACATCTGGCTTTTGGCCGGTTGTCCGGAGTTCAGGCGCGCATCGTAATAGTCGAAGACGAGCTTGGAGCGCTCCTCGGCGGCTTCACGCACCGTATGGTCGGTGACCAGCCGGAAACCCCGGAGATAATCAAAAACAGTCTCCAGCTTCTCGTAGAACAGCGGCAGCCAATGCTCCATGCCGGCGTAGCGGCGGCCCTCGGAGACGGCGACATAGAGCGCATCGTCGCGCGTCGCCGCGCCGAAGGAAGACAGGTAATTCTTGCGGAAGCGGCTGATCGTGTCCGGCGTCAGCGTCACCTCGCTCATGGGGTTGAGATCGAGAGAGCGGACCTGGCCGGTGGTACGCTGGCTGGCGGGATCGAAGCTGCGGATGCTTTCCAGCGTATCGCCGAAGAAATCGAGGCGCACCGGCTCTTCCGTCCCCGGCACGAAGACGTCGAGAATACCGCCGCGCACGGCATATTCACCGACTTCGCGCACGGTCGCGACGCGGTCGAAGCCGTTGCGCTCCAGGCGGCCGGCGATGTCGTCCATGCGGACCTGGTTGCCGGGCCGGGCCGAGAAAGCAAGGCTCTCGATCACATCCTGCGGCGCCACCTTTTGCAGCATGGCGTTGACCGTCACCAATACGATGGCCGCATGCGGCTTGCGATGGTAGGCGATCAGTCCGCTCAGGGCTGCGAGACGGCGCGCTGAGGTATCGGAACTGGGCGACACGCGGTCATAGGGAAGGCAGTCCCAGGCGGGCAGCGTCAGAACAGGAATTTCGGGCGCGAGGAAGCCGAGCATCTGCTCGACATCGGCCATGTGCTGGCCGTCGGACATGACATAGGCGACCGGCTCGCCGGTTCGTGCCAGTTCGGCCAGCAGGAAAGGCTCCATGCCCGCCGGAACATGGCCAACCGTCAGCGGCTCTCTCGCCGCGAGCATTTTCTTCGCGTCGAACCCTGGGATCATCTGGTTATCCCAAGCCTTTCCGCGACCTCTTCAAAATCTGGCTTGTAGGCGGCCACACGCTTGAAAAGCGGCGTCTGCAAATACTCCGGCACCGGCAGCGTTCCGAGGATCCACCGGACGAGATCATTGTCTTCCTCGTCCATGATGCGCTCGAATTCATCGAGGTCGGCTTCGCTAAGCCCCGGCAATTCGTTGTCGGCGAACTGGCCGAAAACGAGATCCATCTCGCGCAGGCCACGGTGCCAGCAGCGAAACAGAATGCGACGGCGGCGGGGATCGAGATCGGCACTGCTGAGTGTCAGCCCAGTCATCACAAAAACCTTTATGTTGATGCGTCTCTATAAAACCAGCCTTGGAAGGTGGGAACCGGTTTTTCGGAAAAAAGCGCCTGACGTGCAATTTTCCGGGGAGTGTGTGCCTCGCGGAAGCCTCCGTGGCCGTCAGCTCTTGCCAAGCCTACCCTCCCCGTCGCATTTTGCCGGCCATGCGTCCCGCCATTCTCGACCCGCTGTTTGCATCCATTTCCTCGCTGCCCGGCGTCGGGCCGAAGGTTGCCGAGCTGCTGGTGAAGCTGCTCGACCGGGAAACCATCGATGATTGCCGTGTCATCGACCTGCTCTTCCACGCGCCACACTCCATTATCGACCGGCGGGAACAGCCGGGCATTGCGCGGGCGCCGCAGGGCGCGATCGTCACCATCACTGGCCGCGTCGACCGCCATCAGCCGCCGCCGAACCCGCGCAGCAACGTGCCCTATCGCGTCTTCCTACATGACGAGACGGGAGAACTCGGCCTGGTGTTCTTCCGTGGCAAGGCGCAATGGCTGGAAAAGCAACTGCCGATCGACGAGACGGTCACCGTCAGCGGCAAGGTCGACTGGTTCAATGGCCGCCCGTCGATGGTGCATCCCGACTATATCATGCGCGAAAGCGAAGCGCAGAACCTGCCGCTGGTCGAACCGGTCTATCCGCTCACCGGGGGGCTCGCGCTGAAATTCCTGCGCAAGACCATCGAGGCGGCGCTGGCACGCATGCCGCAACTGCCGGAATGGGACGACCAAGCGCTGGCGCAGAAGCAGGGTTTCCCTTCGATATCCGACAGCTTCCACATGCTGCATGCGCCACGCGACGCCGCCGATCTCGATCCTCAGGCGCCAGCCCGTCGCAGGCTTGCCTATGATGAATTCCTGGCAGGGCAATTGTCGTTGTCGCTGGTGCGTCAACGGCTGCGCAAAGTTGCCGGTCAGCCCGTGCATCCGACTGGAACAATCAGCGGCAAGATATTGGAATCCCTTCCTTTCTCTCTGACGAACAGCCAAACGGCAGCCATTGCCGATATCCTCAAGGATATGGCGGGTACCGAGCGCATGCTGCGGCTGCTGCAGGGCGATGTCGGCGCGGGAAAGACACTGGTCGCGCTGATGGCGATTGCGGCCGTTATCGAAAGCGGTGGCCAAGCGGTGCTGATGGCACCGACCGAAATCCTGGCGCGACAGCACTATGCGACCATCGCGAAATTCGCCGCCAACGCCAATCTCTCCGTCGAAGTGCTGACTGGCCGCACCAAGGGCCGCGAGCGCGATGCTATCCTTGAGCGCATCGCCTCGGGCGAAGCGCAGATCGTCATCGGCACGCATGCGCTGTTCCAGGAGAGCGTCAGCTATGCCAACCTGATGCTGGCCGTCGTCGACGAGCAGCATCGCTTCGGCGTCCATCAGCGCCTGCGGCTGACGGCGAAGGGTATCTCGCCGCATATGCTGGTCATGACCGCGACGCCGATCCCACGCACGCTGGTGCTCGCCGCCTTCGGCGACATGGATGTCTCCAAGCTCACCGAGAAACCGGCCGGCCGCAAACCGATCCAGACGATCACCATCCCGACCGAACGCACCGGAGAGATCGTATCCCGGCTGAAGAGTGCGATATCTGAAGGCAAAAAAGCCTATTGGATTTGCCCACTTGTGGAGGAAACCGAAGAATCCGATTTAATGTCGGTCGAGGAGCGGCATGGAACGCTCGTCAAGGCGCTTGGCCCCGGCATAGGCCTGATCCACGGCCGTATGAGCGGGCCGGAGAAGGACGCCGTGATGATGGCCTTCAAGAGCGGTGAGATCCGCTTGCTGGTTGCCACGACGGTCGTCGAGGTCGGCGTCGACGTCCCGGATGCGACGATCATGGTGATCGAACATGCGGAGCGTTTCGGGCTGGCGCAGCTGCACCAGCTTCGCGGCCGCGTCGGACGCGGCGACGAAGCCTCGACCTGCATCCTGCTCTACAAAGGCCCGCTCGGCGAGACAGGCCATGCGCGGCTGTCGATCATGCGCGATACCGAGGACGGCTTCCGCATTGCCGAGGAAGATCTGAAGCTGCGCGGCGAAGGCGAGTTGCTGGGAACGCGTCAGTCCGGGACGCCGGGCTTCCGCATCGCCAGCCTCGAAGCCCATGCCGATCTCCTGGAGATCGCCCGCAAGGATGCCGCCTATCTGATCGACCGCGATCCGGACCTGACCAGTGAGCGCGGCATGGCGGTACGCACCCTGCTCTACCTCTTCCGCCGCGACGAGGCGATCCGGTTCTTGAGGGCCGGATAGCCGGATGGACGTGGCAAGCGCGTCCATCCCTTTCAAAGACTATTACTTGGCAGACAGACCAGGGATCGTCACCTGGAACACCTGGAACATGGTGTCGACATCAGCCCCACCTTCACCCTTGTAGGCGGTGCCCACTTGGAAACCGTCCTGGGTCAGGAAGTCGTTGTCATTGGCGACGAACAGGAAGTAGTCGTCCGGCAGCTTCGGATCGAGAACGCTAACGAAAGACATGGCCTCCCACTTTTCCGACAGGTTATTGCGATCGTTCGGCGCACCGTTGTGAAGGCCGAAACGGGCAAGGTTGGCGCTGTCGTTTATATCGATGAGCTGGCTGACCGTCGCAGGCTTCACCGAGGCATCAAGGACACCTTTCGGGGCAACCGGCGTGTCGGCATCGAATTTGCCGCCGGCGATATCGGTGGCAGCCGAGATGTCGACGACATTGATGCTGCGGTAAAGCGACTTTTCGCCTTCCATGCCGTAGCCATTGTTGCTGTCGCGTGCCAGCATCAGGAAGCTCGTCGGCGAGAGCGCCACGATTTCGCTCTGGGCGGCGACAGCCGTCTTGCCCTTGTTGTTGGTGAAGACTGGCAACGGCACGACATATTCGTGCACGAGCTTCAGATGCGCCAGATCGGCGGCATCATAGACCAGAGCGCGGGTGTTCTGCCGGGTCGAGCCGGAATCGCCGCCATCCTGGCGGGTCGCCGATTGCAACACGGCAATCAGGAACTTGCCGTCCGGCGTCATCGACATGCCTTCGAGGCCCTGGTTGTTCTGGCGACCGCTCGTCGGATCCTTGGGATCGGGTGCCTTTTCGCCGGGACCAGGATTGTTCGACGCGAAGTTCACAGCGCCGTTGCGCATCGGCAGGAGTGCTGCCGGCGGCGGCGTGGCAGACATCATGCGGCCATCGGCAGAGAAGCGATAGATATAGGGGCCGTATTCGTCGCTGATGAACATCGTGCCATCGGCCAGGCGGACAATGGCTTCGTTGTCGAGCGAAATCTTGCCGTTCGGTGCTTCCGGCAGCAAGGGCATGCCATCTTCCGGCCGGCGGCTGCCCCCCGAAGGATCGAGGCCTGTGGTGTCGGCGCCCTTATTGTCCGTCAGCAGCATGGTGTCGGCGAGCTTGGCGGCCACGCCCGATTGCTCCTTGCCGGCCGGCGGTGTTGCGCCCGGCGCGACCGGTGTCAGCTGAACATCGATAGTGTTGAGACGTGGACGATAATCGGTAGTGCCGACGACGTTATAGCCGCGATCCGGCAGCAGCCACAGCGAGCCCTTGTAGGAGCCATCGGCATTGCGCACCCAGCTCTTGGCGTCGATCGACATGCCCGAGCCGGAGCCGAAGGTCTCACCGAACTTGTCGCGCTGGTTAGCCGGGATACGGCCGACAGCGACGAGGCCCTTGTTGACCAGGGTAACACTGCCGACGGCAACGGAACTGTCGGCGAAGGCTGCGACCGGCATGGCGAAAACAAAAGTGGCGAGCGCTGCCGATAGCAGCGGCAAACTCATTGAACGCAAATTTCTCACGGCAATATCCTCCTGATGAAAGCTCTTTGTGCTGGAATGGCATTCATCTCCAGATCGGTCGAAAACCACGTCGAACGATAGTGTCCGGCCGGCTCCATTGAAGCCCGAACGTTCGACTATGAGATGTGCCCGCCTGCCCTTCCGGCAACCGGTCTAGAACGGCAATATGATAGGGACATGACAGTTCGATCGGCTGATGCGACAGGCGGCGAAATGATCGCCAGCATAAGGTTCCGTTTGGTAGCCGCGACATCTTGAGATTGAAACGGAGCCGCATTTGACATAGGTCGTTTCGTACGCTTGCTGCGAACCGAATTTGCAATGTCGTCACAACAATTGCCGTTAACGCCATACTTTAGCGAAGGGTTTCATTCCATGAAGACGTCTGCTCTTGTCGCTACTCTTGCGATGGCATTCACCGTAATCCTGGGCCTTTCGGCCTGTGACGATCAGTCGAACTCCACTGCCGCCAGCAATCAGTCCTCGGCCGATACGGCAGCGAAATTGGCGAATAGCGCGAAATTAAACGACTATGTGCTGGCCTATAACGATCTCATCGGGGATTCCGGCCTGCTGGCGCAATATCAGGCCTATCAGAGCGCCAATATTTCGAAGAGCACGACTTCCGACAATATTACCGAAGTCAGCAAGGGCTCGCTCGAACAATCCGCGGATAAATTGAAGACCGTGCGCGGCGCAAAGAGCGATGCAACCACGGAGCTCGATACCGCCGCCGACAAGCTGATCTCCGCGCTTGGTCAGGTCGTGCCCCGCCTTTCCGGCCTGGATGTCTACTATGCCAGCAAGGCTTATATGGAAGACAAGCTGGCGCGCGGAAAGCGCGAAGATCCCTTGATGCTGGCCGACTTCCAAGCCGCCGCCACCGCGTTGGAGGAGTTCCATCAGCAATTGCAGCAGGAGCTCGATCGCCGGGAACAGGCCGAGCTTGCCAAGATCAAGGAACGCGGGGACATGCCGGTCTATCAGACACGGCTTGCCCTCAGCCAGGCCAGGCAACTGGTTGATCTTCTCAATAGTTCGGAAGATCCCGGCAAGCCTGCTCTGCAGAGCCAGATAGACGCAAAGATCACCGATCTGGAAAAGACATTGGAAGATCAGCGCGCCGCGCTGGCAAAAGCCAAGCAGGAAAGCGGCAGCGGCGTCAACACGCCGCTTCTTGATGGCATCAACGACAGTTTGACCGGAATGGTCGGCGACTTCCGCCAGATCAAACAGGATCCCACGCCGGACAAATATCAACTCGTCGTCACCCGCTTCAACAGCGCGATCGAAATGTTCAATAGCGTGAGATAGAAGCGTTGCATCGCAGGGACTGGCCGGCACGCGAGCTACCGTTCCAACACGCGATCTCGCATTAAGACAAGGATTTCATCGGAACGGGCGGCGGCAATTCCTTGGCCGCAATCAGCTTCTCGCGATATTCGGGCGAAACCAGACCGCCCGAAATCAGAAGCTTGGCCCCGTCTTCCGGGCTCATGTCGAGAAGCGTGATTTTCTCGCGCGGCACGAAGATCAGGAAACCGGCGGTCGGCACAGGGGTCGGCGGCAGGAAAACCGCCACCATATCATGCCCCATGGCATTGAATTTCGACGCGATTTCGCCTTTGGCATCAGTCGAGACGAACACCATCGACCAGAGACCGGGGCTCGGATATTCGATCAACCCGACCTTCTTGAACGACGTCCCCTGCTCCTTCAGCACGGTTTCAAATATCTGCTTCAGGCTCTTGTAGATAGTTCGCACCAGCGGCACGCGCTGCACGATCGACTCACCGAAGCGAACGATGCTCTGGCCGATCAGGTTCTTGGCGAGGAATCCGATAATCGTAATGAAGATCATCGCGATCACCACGCCCGTGCCGGGAACGGCAAAGTTCAGATAACTCTCGGGATCGTAGCGCGCGGGAATATAGGGCCGAACCCAGCTGTCGGCCCAATGGATGACAGACCAGGTTAGCCAGAGCGTGATGGCAATCGGCGCGCAGATAATGAGGCCGGCCAGGAAATTGTTTCTGAGCCGCGTCGCCACGGACATTTTGATGGGCTTTTCCGTCATTCGCCGTTCGAAAACTCCGTTCCGTCGCCAACCGCTAACCGGCAAATTCCCCCACCACCTCCTTGATGAATCGTGCCAGAAATCGGCGCTGTGCACAACCCGGCAGCCACGCCACCGGGCCGGATATCGGCCCAGTTCACGACGACGTTATCACACGAAAATAAATGGGGCTGCGGCTTACTCCACCGTCACCGACTTGGCGAGATTGCGCGGCTGATCCACATCCGTCCCCATGAAGACGGCCGTGTGATAGGCGAGCAACTGGATCGGCAGCGAGAAGATCATCGGCGCGATGATTTCATCGACAACCGGCAGAACGATCGTCGCCATCGTCGGCAACGTGGAGGCAGCCGCCCCTGCCTCGTCGGTGATGAAGATGATGCGACCGCCGCGAGCCGCCACTTCCTGCATGTTGGAGACGGTTTTGTCGAAGAAGCGGTCATAGGGTGCGATGACGATAACCGGCATGTTCTCATCGATCAGCGCGATCGGGCCATGCTTCAGCTCGCCGGCGGCGTAGCCTTCGGCGTGGATGTAGGAAATTTCCTTGAGCTTCAGCGCGCCTTCCATGGCAAGCGGAAAGCTGGTGCCGCGACCGAGATAGAGCACGTCCTTGAACTTGGAAATTTCGCGGGCGAGGCTTTCCATCTGCGGCTGGATGATGTTCAGCACCCTTGCCATGATGCGCGGCATCTCGACAAGGTGGCGCACCATCGCGTTTTCGTCCTCGGCGCTCACCGTGCCGCGCGCAACGCCCGCGCCGATCGCCAGCGACGCCAGAACGGCAAGCTGGCAGGTGAAGGCCTTGGTCGAGGCAACGCCGATCTCCGGGCCGGCCATGATCGGAAACACCGCATCGGATTCGCGCGCGATGGTCGATTCCTTGACATTGACGATGGCGCCGATCTTCAGGCCATTGTCCTTGCAATAGCGCAGCGACGCCAGAGTATCGGCGGTTTCGCCGGACTGCGAAATGAACAGCGCCGCCTGCGAGGGCGACAGCGGCATCTCGCGATAGCGGAACTCGGAAGCGACATCGATTTCGACCGGCAGGCGCGCGTAGCGCTCGAACCAGTACTTGCCGATCAGGCCGGCGAGATAGGCCGTGCCGCAAGCCGAGATGGCAAGGCCGGATACGCCCTTGAAATCGATCGCGGACGCATTCGGGCGCAGCCGATGACCGACGAAATCGACGTATTGGCTGAGCGCATGGGAGATCACCTCCGGCTGCTCATAGATTTCCTTTTCCATGAAGTGGCGGTGATTGCCCTTGTCGACGACATAGGCGGTTGCCTGCGATATCTGCCGGGGGCGGCTGACTTCCTTACCGTCGAAGTCGAGGATCGTGGCGCTGTTGCGCGTGATGATGGCGCAGTCGCCGTCGACGAGATAGGTTATTTCGTTGGTGAAGGGCGAAAGTGCAATGGCGTCAGAGCCAAGGAACATCTCGCCATTGCCGAAACCAACGGCGAGCGGCGGACCGGAGCGGGCCGCCATCAGCGTATCGGGGTCGCTCTGGAACATAATGGCGAGCGCATAGGCGCCGGTGACGCGGTTCAGCATCTTCAGCATCGCCGCGCGCGGATCGAGCCCTTCGCCGACATATTTCGCCAGCAGATGCGCGACAACTTCCGTGTCCGTCTGCGTGGTGAACACCTTACCCTCGGCCTTCAGTTCCTCGCGCAATTCGGAGAAGTTCTCGATGATGCCATTGTGGACGACGGCGACACCTTCGACGAAATGCGGATGAGCGTTGGTCTCGTTCGGAACGCCGTGCGTCGCCCAGCGCGTATGGGCAATGCCGGTGACGCCGGCCAATGGCTCGGCCTCAAGCCGCTTCTCCAGATTGAAGAGCTTCCCTTCGGCGCGGCGGCGATCCATCACGCCGTCATGAATGGTCGCGACACCCGCCGAATCGTAACCGCGATATTCGAGACGCCGCAAGGCATCCACCAATCGCGCCGCTACGGGCTTCGTCCCGACAATCCCAACAATGCCGCACATGCAATTCTCCGTCTGGCCTCAAATAAGAAGGCAAGTCCTAATGATTCTAACAGTTTTCACAATTGCCGCGATGGTCACTTTCGGTTTCCAACCGTTACGCGACCACAGGCGCAATACTTAGTGGCTGCCCTTTTTTGCTGCCTTGATGGCCAGGGCTCTTTCCCGGATGACCTTGGCGCGGCCGGGTTTCACCTCCTGGCGCCCACGCCCGAAGGCAAGCGCGTCGGCGGGAACGTCCTCGGTGATCACGCTGCCGGAGGCGACATAGGCATTGTCGCCGATGCGGACCGGCGCCACCAATGAGGAGTTGGAGCCGATGAAGCTGTTGGCGCCGATATGGGTCTCGTGTTTGTTGACCCCATCATAATTGCAGGTGATCGTGCCCGCACCGATATTGCTGCCGGCGCCGATCGTGGCGTCGCCGATATAGGTCAAATGATTGACCTTGGCGCCCTCGCCGATCTTGCCGTTCTTCACTTCGCAGAAGTTGCCGACCTTCGAGCCATCGGCAAGATCCGCGCCGGGGCGCAGACGCGCGAATGGGCCGACCGTGGCGGTGCCGCTGACATGAGCGCCTTCGATATGCGAAAAAGCGTGGATGACCGCGCCACCGTCGACGACCGCGCCGGGACCGAAGACGACGTTCGGCTCGATCAGCGCGTCCTGGCCGATCACCGTATCATAGGCGAGGAACACCGTTTCCGGTGCGATCATCGTGACACCCGAAAGCATCAGCTCATGACGGCGGCGCTCCTGCCAGAGGCGTTCGATGAATGCGAGTTCGGCGCGGTTGTTGCAGCCGGTCATTTCCACTTCCGGCGCATCGACGGCAACGGCACGGCCGCCGAGCGAGCGGGCGATTTCGACAAGGTCCGTCAGATAATATTCGCCCTTGGCGTTGCTGTTGCCGATGCGGTCGAGCAGATCGAGTGCCTTGCGGCCATTGATCGCCATCAGGCCGCTGTTGCACCAGGTCACCGTCAGCTCGGCATCGGTCGCGTCCTTTGCCTCGCGGATGGCGATCAGTTCACCGTCCTTGACCAGCAGCCGGCCATAGGCATTCGGATTTTCCGTGTGAAAACCGATGACGACGATATCGTTGCCGTCGGCAAGTCCCTTTCGCGCAGCGCGCAGCGGGACGTCGGTGAGCAGCGGCACATCGCCGTAAGCGACGATGATATCGTCATAACCCCGAGCGATCGCCTCACGCGCGGCCAGCACGGCATGGCCGGTCCCCAAACGCTCCTTCTGCAGATAGGCTTCGACCTTGATCCCGCCGATATCAGCGGCGGCGGCGACCTCGTCCGCGTTGCGGCCGACGACGAGGGCGGCGGCGGAAATATCGGTCCTGGCGATCGCTTCCATCACATGCGCGATCATCGCACGACCGGCGACCGGATGCAGCACCTTGGAGACCGACGACTTCATGCGGGTGCTGTCACCGGCGGCGAGGATGATGGCGAGGCAGGTGCGTTCCATTTCAAGCTCCGAAAGATACGACTCGGCGAGGCCTATGCAGGCTTCGTCTCCTCTTAGCAACTAGTTAAATGGGGAACTACGGCGAATTTAGATATGGGACTCAGGCATCCGCAAGCGCCGAAAAGGCTTCCAGCACATGCTGGCGACCGTCGAAAATGACGAACTCCATCGCTTTATACGCTGTCTGTCCATCACGAGCCGCGATGGCGTCGACAATGGCCATATGCGTATCGGCAATATTGGCAAAGCCATTGCTGGAGGGAGGCGCGCTCATGCGGAACATGCCGACCAACGCGGCCTCGATCAGGCCACCGAGCGAACGCATGAAGGGATTATGGGATGCTTCGGTGACCGCCAGGTGAAAATGAAGGTCGGCAAGCGCGAGGCTATCCGCCGTATGTTCCGGCGCGGCCATTGCCAGCGCCAGCCGTCGCAGCAATTCAACTTCTTCTGCTCCGGCCCGCTCCGCGACGAGACTGGCGGCAAACGGCTCGAAGGCCAGGCGGATATCATAGAGGTGAAGCAGGAACTCTTCGTTCACGCCACTTTCGAAGTGCCAGGTCAGCACTTCGTTGTCGAACATGTTCCAGTGGATTCTCTCGGTGACGCGCGTGCCCACCCTGGCGCGCGGGACGACCAGTCCTTTCGCCGCCAGCGTCTTCATGCTCTCGCGCAGAACCGTACGTGATACCTTGAACCGTTGCAGGAGATCGCTATCACCCGGGAGGATGCCGCCGATGGGAAAGACGCCCGACACAATTGCCTTGCCGAGATCATCGACAACCTGAGCATGGCTCGTTCGTGATTTTCCTTGGCCTTTCCGTGTCTCAAGCAATCTGCTGCGCAACCGCTCTGTCCTTCCCTTAGGCGTAACGTCGGTTGAAACGGGAAAGCAACAGAAGCCCCTTCTGCATCAAAATAAACGCAAAAAGCAGCAGCCCGATCAAGATCTTCGTCCACCAGCTGGAAAGTGTTCCGTCAAAGGTGATGTACGTCTGGATCAAGCCCTGTATGAGAATCCCGATCAGAGTCCCCCCGACGAACCCTGCTCCCCCCGTCAACAATGTTCCGCCTATAACCACCGCGGCGATGGCGTCGAGTTCAACACCGACCGTGGCAAGCGAATATCCGGCGGATGTATAGAGCGAAAAAACGATTCCGGATAGGCCGGCCAGAAAGCCCGACAAAGCATAGATCTGCATCGTCGTGCGCGCGACCGGAACGCCCATCAACTGCGCCGTCTGCACGCCGCCGCCCAGCGCATAGACGTTGGCGCCAAAGCGGGTGCGATGCGCCAGCAAGATGCCCGCGGCAAAGACGATGAGCATCACCGCTCCGATTACCGTCAGGCGGCCGCCGCCCGGCAGCAACAGATACATATCGCTGAGCTGCGAATAGAAATCATGGCTGATCGGGATACTGTCGATCGATAGGACAAAAGCGATACCGCGCGCGAGAAACATCCCCGCCAGCGTGACGATGAAGGGCGGCATGGCGAGATAGTGGATGATCGCGCCCATGCCCGCGCCAAAGGCCGTCGTGATCACAAGGACAATTGCGAAGGCGACCAGCGGATGGATCGAGGTATCGCGCAGGACGATTGCCAGGAAAACGCCGGTAAAGGCGATGACCGAGCCGATCGACAGGTCTATGCCGCCGGAGATGATCACGAAAGTCATGCCGACGGCGGCTATCCCAAGAAACGCATTGTCCGTCAGCAGGTTACCAACAACTCTTGTCGACAGCATGGTCGGATACTGCAAAGCGCAGCCGGTATAGGCGAGGATGAAAATGACGATCGTCGCAAGCAGCGGGAGATATTTCGAATTCACTTTGCCTGCTCCTCATGGATCATCTGCGCCTCACCACGCCGCCGCCACAGGAACGTCGTGACGGACTGAAGGGCCGGAGACTGGATGACAAGGATGATGATGACGATGACGGCCTTGATCACCAGATTGAACTCCGGTGGGAAGCCGGACAAAAGGATGCCCGTATTGACCGACTGGATGATCATCGCGCCGATCAACGAGCCGACAATGCTGAAGCGGCCGCCGAGAAGGGAATTGCCGCCGACGACCACGGCCAGGATTGCGTCCAGCTCAAGCCAGAGCCCGGCATTGTTGGCATCCGCGCCCTTGATATCGGCGGAAACGATGATGCCGGCGATGGAGGCGCAAAGACCGCTGAGCGCATAGACGGCAATCAACAGTATGGGCGTCTGGATGCCGGACAGCGTGCTGGCGCGGCGGTTGATCCCGATGGCCTCGACCAACATGCCGAGCGCGGTGCGCCTGACGAGCAGGATGACCGCGAGCCCCACCACCAGCCAGACGACGACAGGCATCGGCAACCAGGCGAAGGACCCGCTACCGAAGAAGATGAGCCCGTCATTGTTGAAGGTCAGGATAACGCCTTCGGTGATCAACTGCGCGATGCCACGGCCAGCGACCATCAACACCAGCGTCGCGATGATCGGTTGAATGCCGAGAACCGCGACCAGAAATCCGTTCCACAAACCGCAGGCGATCCCGACGCCGATAGTCAACAGAAGCGTATAGGCCAGCGAACCTCCGGTAACGATCGTCGAGGCCGCAACAGCGCCGCAAATTGCGATCACTGCGCCAACCGAGAGATCGATGCCCTTGGTGGCGATGACCAGCGTCATGCCGATCGCCAGAAGCGCCACCGGCGCACCGCGATTGAGGACATCGATGATGCTGCCGTACAATCGGCCGTTCTGCACTTCCAGATTAAAAAAGTGCGGGAACATAATGAAATTCAAAAGAAGAATGGCAGCCAAGGCAATGAGCTGCGGCATCAATCGAAACAAGGATGCCTTGATCTGGGAACTCATGCGTCCTCCCGCTTGCTCTGCGCCGTGGCGATGGCGTCGACGATATGGCTGGCGGTTATGTCGCTGCCTGTCAGTTCGGCAATATGCTCCCGGTCGCGCAGCACGATGACGCGGGAACTATAGGCTACAAGCTCCTCCAGCTCGGAGGAGATTACCACCAGCGACATTCCCTGCCGGCAGAGATCCTCGATCAGCCGAATAATTTCGGCATGCGCGCCGACATCAATGCCGCGCGTCGGTTCATCGAGAATGAGGAAGCTCGGATTGGTCGCCAGCCAACGCGCCAGGATAGCCTTCTGCTGATTACCGCCGGACAGGAGCCTGATCGGCTTTTCGCGATCGGTGGTGCGAATATCCAGCGCCTTGATGTAGCGGTCAGCGATCGCGTTCTGCTCGCCGCGTGACAGCGGGCGCGCCCAGCCGCGGCGGGCCTGGAGCGCCATGACGATATTCTCCCGAATGGAAAGATCGCCGATGACACCGTCTGTCTTGCGGTCTTCCGGGCAGAAACCAAAGCCGTTCTTGATGGCGGCGCGCGGTGACGAAAGGCTTACCGTCTGCGCATCGATCTTCGCCTCGCCGCTGTCGGCGCGCTCGACGCCGAACATGACCTCGGCGGTCTCGGTGCGCCCGGAGCCGAGCAAGCCGGCAATGCCCACCACCTCGCCGACGCGAACCTCAAGGTCGAAGGGCTTGATCTTGCCGCGTTTGCCGAAATTGGTGAAATGGTACTTGGAAGGCCCGCTTTCGCTGACTGCCTCCTTCGCGCCCGCCTCGACTTCGGCGAGTTCGCGGCCCAGCATCATCGCGATCAGGGTCTGGCGTGACAGACCCTCCGCATCGCGGGTGCCGACCAACCGACCGTTGCGGAGAACGGTTATGCGGTCGCAGATCTCATAGACCTGCTCCAGAAAATGCGTAATGAAAACAATTCCCAATCCGCGCTGCTTCAGATTTCGGATGATACCGAAAAGCATGGCGACTTCCTGGGTGTCCAAGCTCGCGGTCGGCTCATCGAGGATGAGGACCTTGCCCGAGAGATCGACGGCGCGCGCGATCGCGATCACCTGCTGGATTGCGACGGAAAAACGATCGAGCTGCCGGGTCACATCGATATCGATACCGTATTGCGACAACAGATCCTTGGCCATCGCGTTCATCACGCGGGTGCTGATCATGCCGAAGCGCTTCGGCTGCCGGCCGAGAAACAGGTTCTCCGCAACGCTCAGGTTCGCCAGAAGGTTCACCTCCTGATAGACCGTGCCGATGCCGAGCTTCTGCGCTGCCAGCGTGTCGTGAGGATCGATCTCGGCGCCATCGAGAGCAAGGCTGCCAGCGTCGCGGCGATAGGCACCGGTCATGCATTTGATCAGCGTCGATTTCCCGGCGCCGTTTTCGCCGAGAAGCGCATGGACCTCGCCCCGCCGCAGCGTGAAATCGACATGGTCAAGGGCGGTGGAACCGGGAAAGTATTTGCAGAAACCAGTCGCGGTCAGAAGGCGCTCGACATCGTGAGCCATGGAGCAAGAATTTCCTTGGATTGAGCGGTATAAAAAACGCGGAACTGCCGTTCGCCTCGCGCATCGGCAATTCCGCGCCGAAAAACCGCACCGACCGGTTTCCCGGTCGATGCGACCCGTTTTTTAACTCAGTAGCCCAGGTCTTTCTTCGCTTCGTAGACCTTCTCCGGGTCGTCAGCCTGCGTGTACAGCTTGGACTCGGTCTGGATCCACTTCGGCGGCTCCTTCTTGGTCTTCAGATAAGCGTCGAGCGCATCGAAGGCGGGACCGGCCATGTTCGGCGTCAATTCCACCGTCGCGTTCGCTTCGCCCGCCGCCATGGCCTTGAAGAGATCCGGAACCGAATCGATCGACACGGTCAGAATGTCCTTGCCCGGCTTCAGGCCGGCTTCCTTGATCGCCTGGATGGCGCCAACGGCCATGTCGTCATTGTGAGCGTAGAGCGCGCAGATATCCTTGCCGCCGTTCTCCGCTTTCAGGAAGCTTTCCATGACTTCCTTGCCCTTGGCGCGGGTGAAATCACCCGTCTGGCTGCGGACGATCTTCAGGTTGTCGTGACCCTTGATGGCTTCTTCAAAGCCCTTCTTGCGCGCGATCGCCGGCGAAGAACCCGTGGTGCCCTGGAGCTCGACGATATTGCACTTCTTGTCGCCGACATTCTTCACCAGCCAGTCGCCGGCAACCTTGCCTTCGTGGATCTGGTCGGAGGTAACAGCCGTCAGGTAGAGATCCTTCGGCGCGTTGATCGTACGATCCAGCAGGATGACCGGAATCTTGGCTTCCTTTGCTTCCTTCAGAACGGAATCCCATCCCGTTTCCACCACCGGTGCCAGCAGAATCGCGTCAACACCCTGGGCGATGAAGGAGCGAATCGCCTTGATCTGGTTTTCCTGCTTCTGCTGCGCGTCGGCAAACTTGAGATCGATGCCGCGCTTCTTGGCTTCCTGTTTGGTCAGGGTCGTTTCCGCGGCCCGCCAGCCGGATTCCGAGCCGATTTGCGAGAAGCCGACGACGAGATCCTTTGCCGATGCAGACGTAAACATGCAGGCAGCAAGAATCGTGGCACTCACCAGTGCAGTCTTCAATTTCATAATATCCTCCCAATGGGCCATCTCCTGAGGCCATGTAGAAAAAATCATATAGTAATACTTTTGTAAATCGACATTCGTTGATGCAGCGCAACAAAAAAGGGCGCCATCAGCGCCCTTTTTCAACTTTTGCGATTTTCGCCCGCTTTTACTTCGAGGCCGGCAACTTGTCGTCGATGCCTTCGATGTAGAAGTTCATGCCGAGCAGCGTGCCATCATCGGCGCGCTCGCCTGCCTTCAGCCAAACCGTACCGTCCTGCTTGTTGATCGGGCCGGTGAAAGGTGCGAGTTCACCGGACTTGATCTTGGCTTCGGTCTCCTCGGCCAGCTTCTTCACGTCGTCGGGCATGTTGGTATAGGGCGCCATCGTCAGGATACCGTCCTTCAGGCCGTCAAAGCTCTGTTCGGACTTCCAGGTACCGTCGAAAAAGGCGTGAACGCGCTTGATGTAGTAAGCGCCCCAGGTATCCTCGATCGCGGTCAGCTGCGTGTGCGGGCCGGCGGCGATCATGTCGGAAGCCTGGCCGAAAGCCTTGATGCCGCGCTGTTCGGCAACCTGCATCGGCGCGGTGGTATCGGTGTGCTGCGTCAGGATATCAACGCCCTGATCGATCAGCGCCTTGGCGGCGTCGGCTTCCTTGCCTGGATCGAACCAGGTGTTGACCCAGATGACCTTCATCTTGAAGTTCGGGTTGACCGACTTGGCGCCTGCTTCAAAGCCGTTGATGCCCATCACCACTTCCGGGATCGGGAAGGTGGCGATGTAGCCGGCCGTGCCGGTTTTCGACAGTTTGGCGGCGATGACGCCGCTGATATAGCGGCCTTCATAGAAGCGCGAATTGTAGGTCGCGACATTGTCGGCCGTCTTGAAGCCGGTGGCATGCTCGAACTTCACCTTCGGGTACTTCTTGGCGACGGCAATCGTCGGATCCATGAAGCCGAAGGAGGTTGTGAACACCATGGCGCAGCCAGAGCGGGCCAGGCGCTCGATGGCACGTTCGGCGTCCGGGCCTTCGGGAACGTTTTCGAGGAACGGTGTCTCGATCTTGTCGCCGAATGCTTTTTGTAGCTCCTGGCGGCCCTTGTCATGGGCCTGCGTCCAGCCGCCGTCGGTCTTCGAGCCGACATAGATGAAGCAGATCTTCGTCTTGGCGGCTGCTTCCGCCGAGGTGGCGGCGCCGATACCGACGATCAGGGCCGCAGTGGCGGCGAGTGAGAGTGCTAGTTTTTTCATAGTAACCCCTGTTGGTTGGAAGGTTTCCGATAGCCCGTCTTTTGATTGTTCATCGATCCGGCACGAAAGACTTGCCGAGCGATGCTGGCGTGTTGATCAACGTCGCACGCCGATTTTGAGAGATAATGACCAGGACGACAACCGTGGAAAGATACGGCAGCATCGAGAGAAATTGTGACGGCACGCCGATACCGAAGGCCTGTGCGTGCAGTTGCAGGATAGTCACGGCGCCGAAGAGATAGCCACCGATGAGGATGCGCCATGGGCGCCAGGACGCGAAGACGACCAAGGCAAGCGCGATCCAGCCACGGCCGCCGGACATGCTTTCCGTCCATTGCGGCGTGTAGATCAGCGATAGTTGAGCGCCGGCAAGCCCCGCGCAGGCGCCGCCGAACATGACGGCGAGATAGCGGGTGCGGATGACATTGATGCCGAGCGCGTGCGCCGAGGCGTGATTGTCGCCGATGGAGCGAAGCTTGAGGCCGGCACGGCTGCGAAACAGGAACCAGTTGACCGCGATCACCAGGATGATCGACAGATAGAAGACGATATCCTGCTTGAACAGCACGGTGCCGATATAAGGTATCTGCGACAGGACCGGGATTTCGATCGGCAGCAGGCGAATGCCCGGCACGCCGACATAAGCTTCGCCGATCATGCCGGACACGCCGAGCCCGAGGATCGTCAACGCGAGGCCGGTCGCCACCTGATTGCTGACCAGCGTCAAGGTCAGAAAGGCGAAAAGCAGCGAAAACAGCGCCCCTGAGGCCACACCGGCAACAAGACCGAGATAGGGATTGCCGGTGATCTGGGCAGCCACGAAAGCCCCGACCGATCCCATGATCATCATGCCCTCGACGCCAAGATTGAGCACGCCCGCGCGCTCCGTCACCAGCTCGCCGATAGCAGCGATGACCAGCGGCGTTGCCGCTGTGACGATCGTCAGGAGGACGGCTTCGAAAAAGGTCATGCCGCGCCTCCAGCCTTGACGTGTGCTCGCGAGCGGACGAAGCGGATCTTGTAGTAGATCAGTGCGTCGCAGGACAGGACGAAGAACAGCAGGAAGCCCTGGAAGACGCTGGTCACCTTGTCGGAAACGCCGATGGTCAACTGCGCACCTTCACCACCGATATAGGTCAGCGCCAGTACCAGGCCGGATGCTATGAGGCCGAGAGGATTGAGGCGGCCGAGATAGGCGACGATGATCGCGGTGAAACCGTAGCCCGGCGAGATCGACGGTTGCAGATGCCCGATGGTGCCGGAAACCTCGGAAATGCCGGCGAGGCCAGCAAGCGCGCCGGACAACAAAAACGCGAACCAGACCATCTTTTTCGGCGAGAAGCCGGCGAAACGCCCTGCCCGCTCCGACTGCCCGAGCACCACCACCTCGAAGCCCTTCAGCGTATAACGCATCATGAACCAGAGAAGGATGGCCGCGATGATCGCAAAGACGAAGCCCCAGTGCGCAGTGATGGTGTCACCCCAGATCGGCGGCAGGACGCCTTCGGGAACGAAGTCGCGCGTTCCGTAAAAGCCGTGGCCATCAGGGTTACGCCAGGGTCCGCGCGTCAGCCAGTCCAGGAAGAGCTGGGCGACATAGGTCAGCATCAAGCTGGTCAGGATTTCGTTGGTGTTGAAATGCGTCTTCAGAAGCGCCGGGATCGCAGCATAGAGCGCACCGCCGATAGCGCCACAGATCATGATCAGCGGCAGCAGCAGCGGCGAATGCCAATCGTAGAAATAGACGGGAATGATCGAGCCGAATATGGCGCCGACGCTATATTGGCCTTCCGCTCCGATATTCCAGTTGTTGGAGCGATAGCAGACCGACAAGCCGACAGCGATCAGGATCAGCGGCCCGGCCTTCTTCGCCAGTTCGTTCAGCGACCAGGGATCGAACAGCGGCTCGATAAGAAGGGCCTCGAGCGAATCCAGCGGATCCTTGCCGAGCATCCAGAACATGATGCCACCGGCGATCAGCATCAAAACCAGCGCGAGCAGCGGCGATACGAACCCGTATAGCTTCGAAGCCTGCGGGCGCTTTTCGAGTTCAATTCGCATGCGCGGGCTCCAAATGGGTCTTGGATTCGTGCAGGCCGCCCATCAGCAGACCAATCTTCTCCCGTGTCAGCTCGTTAGCCGGATAGGCCGGCGACAGCCGCCCCTCGGAAATCACCGCAATATCGGTCGCCACTTCGAAAATCTCGTCGAGATCCTGGCTGATGACGAGCACGGCCGAACCGCTGCGGGCGAGGTCAACCAGCGCCTGACGGATGCGGCTCGCAGCCCCTGCATCAACGCCCCAGGTCGGCTGATTGACCACCAGCACGGTCGGCTGGCGGTCCAGTTCGCGGCCAACGATGAATTTCTGCAGATTGCCGCCCGAAAGCGCGCCGGCAGCCGGATCCTCGCCGCTCTTGCGCACATCCATGGCCTCACAAATGCGCTTGGCCGCCTGCCTGACCGCGCCGTGACGGATCACCTTCAGGAAACCGCCGCCGAGAAAAGCCTTGCGATCCGATTGCGCGCGAGCGAGCACCAGATTGTCCGACAGTTTCAGGCCCGTCACCGCGGCATGGCCCTGGCGTTCCTCCGGCACGAAACCGGCACCGAGCAGACGGCGCGCGTTGATGCCCTTGGTGCCGACCGCCTGGCCGCGCACATGGATCAAATCGTCCGAGATCACGGTATGCTCGCCGGAGATGGCATCGAACAGCTCCCCCTGCCCGTTGCCGGCCACGCCGGCGATCGCCAGAATTTCACCGGCACGGACGCGGAACGAAATATCCTTCAGCGAGATGGCAAACGGGGTGCGCGCGGGAACGGTAAGGCCGGCGACCTCCAGCTGGATATCGCCCTTCTTGCCGAGGCCCTCGTGTTGAACGCTGGCGACATCGCTGCCGACCATCATGCGCGCGAGCGAGCCCGTCGTTTCCTGTCGTGGATCGCAGGCGCCGGTCACCTTGCCATGGCGCAGCACGGTGGCGCGCGAGCAGATGCGCTGCACCTCCTCCAGGCGATGGCTGATATAGAGGACCGAGCGGCCTTCATCCCTGAGCTGAAACAGGGTTTCGAACATGCGATCGGCTTCCTGCGGCGTCAGCACCGAGGTCGGCTCGTCGAGAATGATCAGCTTCGGGTTCTGCAGCAGCGCACGCACGATTTCGATGCGCTGGCGCTCGCCAACGGAGAGATCGGCGACATGCGCGTGCGGATCGAGCGGCAGGCCATAGGCGCGCGACAGGCTGGCGGCCTCCTCGACGATCTTCCCGATCGGAACGCTGTCATCAAGAGAAAGCGCAATGTTCTCGGCAACCGTCAGTGCTTCGAACAGCGAGAAATGCTGGAACACCATGCCGATGCCGAGCCTGCGCGCGTCGCCCGGCGAAGCGATGGACACGGGTTTACCCTGCCAGGCGATCTCGCCCGCGGTCGGCTCCAAAACACCGAACAGCATCTTCACGAGAGTGGATTTGCCTGCACCATTTTCACCCAGCAGAGCGTGGATCTCGCCCGGCTGGATTTCCAGATCAATTTCATTACAGGCAGCAAAGCTACCGAACAGCTTCGTCAGTTTTCGAACCGACAATAACGCACCGGCTGCCGGCATATCGGATGACGACACGTTCCCCTCATTTCTTTCCCAACAATCCGCCCTTTTGGATCTATGGGATCAGCAGCGTAGTTCCACTCGTTTTTCTTGATTCCAGATCCGAGTGCGCGCGCCCTGCATCGCTCAGCGGATAGGTCTGGCTGATATTGATACGCACTTTGCTGCTTTGCACAACAGCAAATAATGCGTCCGCACTGGCTCTTAACTCCTCAGGCGTGCCGATATAGGCGAACAGACTGGGCCTTGTGGCGAAAAGCGAGCCCTTTTGATTGAGGATGGCAAGGTTAAAATTCTCTATCGGACCGGAGGACTGACCGAAGGTTACCCACAGGCCGCGCGACTTCAGGCAATCGAGAGACTGTGGAAACGTATCCCGGCCAACAGAGTCATAGACGACATCGACACCCTTGCCGCCGGTGATCTCCCTGACACGATCAGCGAAGTTTTCGCTGCTATAATCGATCACATGATCATAGCCATGCTCAAGCGCCAGCTTGACCTTCTCCGGCGAGCCGGCTGTGCCGATCACGGTGGCGCCAAGCGCCTTTGCCCATTGTCCGGCAATCAATCCGACACCGCCGGCGGCAGCATGGAACAGCATCACGGTTCCCGGTCCGACCTTGAAAGTGCGGTTGAGGAGATACTCCACCGTCATCCCCTTCAGCATCATCACGCCAGCGGTTTCGAGCGGAATATCGTCGGGAACCTTGACGAGATGGCGGGTCTCTATATTGCGCTCGACACTGTAGGCGCCGTCGCTGCCGACATAGGCGACGCGATCGCCAACGGCGAAATCGGTCACGTCTGGGCCGACGGCAGTGATCGTACCGGCCGCTTCCTTGCCGAGCGGCAGCGGGAAATACGGCGCCTTGTAGAGGCCCGAACGGAAATAGACGTCGATGAAATTCAGCCCGATCGCGGCGTGGCGGATCTGCACCTCGCCGGCGCCCGGCGGCGGCAGGTCCACTTCCTCCAGCTTCATGACATCAGGGCCGCCGTTTTGATGGATGCGAATGGCCTGGGTCTTCTTCATGACGCGCAAATCCTATTGACGTCCGAGGGACGGGAAAAACTGCAGCACGCCGCCGATGCAATAGAGATAGATGCCGCTGAGAACAAACAGGACAACGGCCCAGTGCGGCATGACGAAATGCATCAGCAGCGAATAGACACCGAGCGCGGACCAGAACAGGAAGATGCCGAGGTTGAGCGGCCGCAGCCGCTTGACGCGCACCGGATGCAGGAAATTGATCGGTAGGAAGGTGAGGACAACGGAGACGCCGACGATGATCATGGCTGTCGTCGCATTCGCGCCGATGACGAACAGCGTAAAGACCACCATGTTCCAGACGACCGGGAAGCCGGAGAAGAAATATTCATCCGTCTTCATGCCGGTATCGGCGTAATAGATGGCGCTGGAAACGACGATCATGCCGGCGGCAACGAAGGACCAGGGCTCGCCGATCATGCCGCTTTCATAGAGCGCGAAGGCCGGCAGCAACACGTAGGTCACATAGTCGATGATATTGTCAAGCGTGTCGCCGGACCAGTTGGGCAGCACCTCCTTGACGCGGACCTTGCGGGCAATCGGCCCGTCGATACCGTCGACAAGCAGTGCCAGGCCGAGCCACCAGAACATGTCGACAAAGCGATGTTCTGCTGCCGCGACAACGCCGAGAAAGGCGAGAAAAGAGCCGGATGCCGTCAATATATGCACGGAGAAGGCACGAATCTCCGCATAAGGCACCCGTTTGTAATTGAAGACTTTCATCCGCCCCACTGCTCGCCTGTTTATTCACCTGCCCCGGCAGATGATTTTTCTCGCTAATATGCATCGTTTGCCCGGTACCGCCAGCGCAAAAGCTCTATTTCCAGTGCACGCTATAGCGTGTAGCCGTCATTTTCACCCATTGCGATGTTTCATCCCATGGATTTCAACAGGCTAAGCGCTTATTTTCAGGAAGAAGACAAGTGAGGCATGGATATGAAACAGGTTGAAGTGGCCGTCATCGGCGGCGGTCTGACAGGAATGGTGGCGGCGATCGCGCTGGCGCGCGGCGGAAGATCCGTCGCGCTGGCCGCCGCGCCCTACACCAGGACGGACCGGCGGACCACTGCACTGATGGACCAATCGATTCGCTTCCTCGAGCGCTTGGCGCTGTGGGACAAGATCGCACCATCCACCGCCGCGCTGACGACGATGCAGATCATCGACGGCACGACCCGGCTGCTGCGCGCGCCGACCGTTTCCTTCCGCGCCTCGGAAATTGGCCTCGACGCCTTCGGCTACAATATCCCCAACGCCGTGCTGCTCGACAGCCTCAGCGAAGCCGTCAAGGCCGAGGGCAATATCATGCTAATCGAGACGACTGCTTCCGAGGTCGCCATCCGCGACGATGGCGTCACCATCACGCTTGAAGACGGAGACACGGTTGAAACTGGCTTCGTCGTCGGTGCGGACGGGCGCAATTCGATGGTGCGGGAAGCGCTCGGGATCAAGGTCAAGAGCTGGTCCTATCCGCAATCGGCCATGGTGCTGAATTTTGCGCATTCCCTGCCGCATCAGAACATATCGACGGAATTTCACACCGAGAACGGGCCGTTTACCCAGGTTCCCCTTCCCGGCAACCGCTCCAGTCTCGTCTGGGTGCAGAAGCCGGCGGAGGCCGCCACCAATGCGGAGAAATCGCTGGAAGAGCTCGGTCTTTTGATCGAGGAGCGCATGCAATCGATGCTCGGCAAAGTCACTGTCGAGGATAATGTACAGGTCTGGCCGCTCTCCGGCATGACGGCGCATCGCTTCGGCAAGGGTCGCGCCGCGCTGATCGGCGAGGCCGCCCATGTCTTCCCGCCGATCGGCGCGCAAGGCCTGAACCTCAGCCTGCGCGACATCCTGGCGCTGACCGATGTTCTCTGCGACCGCGCCGATCAGCCGATTGCCGCTTCCGCCGGAGATAGTTTCGATCGCAAGCGGCGTACGGATATCCTCAGCCGGACGGCGAGCGTCGATCTGCTGAACCGCTCGCTGCTATCCGATTTCCTGCCGGTGCAGATGCTTCGGGCCGCCGGCCTGCACGTCCTCTCCGCCATCCCGCCGCTGCGCAACGTCGTCATGCGCGAGGGCATTGAGCCCGGCGGCAGCCTGCGCGGCTTTACCTCGATGCTACGGGAAAAGCTGCGCCGGTAAGGTGCCGGACTTGATCAGGTAAAGCAGCAGCGACACCGTCACCACGGAACATGCCGTGGTGATGAGGATGGTTGCGGAGGCCCGCTCCTGCCAGACGCCATATTGCTGGCCGATGACGAAAACATTGGTTGCCGTCGGCAAGGCGGCAAGCAGCACCGCCGATTCGATCCAGATCGGATCGAAGCCCCCAACCATCTGCAGCACAAGATAAACCACCAGCGGATGCAGGATGAGCTTTGCCGGCACGATATAGCCGATCTCGGCCGGAATGCGCTTTAGCGGACGAAGGGCAAGCGTCACGCCCATGGCAAACAACGCGCAAGGCGCGGCGGCCTGGGCGAGATAATCGACGAAACGCTGGAAAGCGACTGGCTGGTGGACCGAAAAAGCGGCAGCGGCAAAGCCAAAGGCAGTCGACAGGATGAAGGGATGCAGCAGAACCTTCCGGGCGATATCGATGACAATCCGACCCGGTGAACGCTTGTCGCCGCCTTCGACGGCCATCAGCGCCGGCGCGACGATGAAATGCAGCGCGTTTTCGAAGCAGACGATGAGGGCCACGGGAACGGCCGCCTTCTCTCCCAGCGCCAGCAACGCCAGACCCGGCCCCATATAGCCGATATTGCCGTAGGCACCGGCAAAGGCCTGGATCGTGCTATCGGCCAATGAGTTACGGCGCAGGACACGCCCGACCAGAAACACCAGCAGGAAGATCGAATAGGTCGCGGCGATGTCGGTGACGATGAAGTCGACGCGCGTCAGTTGCTCGATCGGCGTTTGTGAAACGAGCTTGAAGAACAGGGCCGGCAGTGCGGCATAGATGATGAAGGTATTGAGCCAGCCGAGCGCCTCGGCCGGCTGCTTCGTGATCCGCGCGGCGATGTAGCCGATCAGGATCAGGCCGAAGAACGGCAACAACAGACCGACAATGTCAGCCATCGGGCATTTTCCACTCTGATGATGAAAATAGGAACGGACGGTGACGTCCGGCTTAGCCGATTTTCATCAGGATTGGAAAGGTCTGCTGGAACCAGATCGCCATATCGCTGACATAGCCGAATATGAAGGCCAAACCGGTGAGCACCAGAAATCCGCCCATGACCTTCTCGACGGTGCCGAGATGGCGGCGGAAGCGAACCAGGAAGCTCATGAAGGCCCCGGAAAAGCCGGCGGCGATCCAAAAAGGAATGGCGAGCCCCAGCGAATAGATGGCAAGCAGCCCGGCGCCGGCGCCGATCGTCTCTCGCGACGCTGCAACCCCGAGAATCGCTCCGAGCACGGGACCGATGCAGGGCGTCCAGCCGAAGGCGAAGGCGAGGCCCATGACATAGGCGCCCGTCAGCGTCGCCGGCTTGCCGCCGCCTTGGAACCGCGCCTCGCGCGCAAGAATGCCGAGCTGGAAAACACCGAGAAAATTCAAGCCCATGACGACGATGATCAGACCGCCGATCTTGGAGAGGATATCGAGATGCTGGCGCAGCAGCATGCCGATCGACGACGCACCCGCGCCGAGCGCGATGAAGACGGTCGCAAAGCCGAGCGTGAAGAACAGTGCTGAAAACAGCACATTGCCACGAACGCTCGGCCCGCTTGCCACCGCCGCTCCGCCGCCGCCGCGAAACTGCTCGACGGAAATGCCGGCCATGTAACAGAGATAGGGCGGCACCAGCGGCAAAACGCAGGGCGACAGAAACGAAAGTGCCCCGGCGAGCAAGGCACTCAGAAGCGAGATATCGGCAAGCGACACGATAGACTCCGGCTATGTCATTCAGCCGTCTTACTAGCGTCGCGCAAGCCGGAACGCCAATCACCTTTTCGGGGGTGGTGCGGAGATGATGAGAGCATCCGGCTACATCATGAACGTTGCGGCAGTCGGCCGATCTGTTGGCAGTATCAAGACCGTAGCAGAGACCAACTGGATTTGTTCACCTGGGCCGGGAACCGGCCTTCTGTCGAAATCATCGATTTGATCACGATTATCGTGCGGCTAGTGCTGGACGCTGGTGCTCAGCATCTGGAGCCGGCAAAGGTCATTCGTCCATTATTCTCGCTTAATAGGAGGGTGACATGACTAACTCTCTCGATGAAGCCATAGCCGATCCCAAGATCCACGCTGCTGCATCCAAGATGCTGGATAAAGCTACTGATTGGCGCGCCGACTTTTTAGGCGATCTCGCACGATTCGATCGGGGAGTGCATCAACTGACATTTCGCGGCTATGCCGGGTCGCAGTTTTTATATGTGGTATTTTGCCGATCGGCGATCTGAAATGAGCTTGCCTTGCTGTGGAAATGGAGGCCAGACGAATGTAGCTGTTATCAGGATCGTAAGCGAACTTAGGCTTTTCCTTCGCGCCGCTGATCAGGTTGGGGATAAGGTGGCCCTGCGAGCCGAATAGATAATCACTTCCCGCGCATAGATGCGCCAGAGCTCGATAGTCGAAGTATTTGAATTGATCGTCGGCTAGAAACACAGCCTCTTTGTAGGCATTACTGCTCAACTTCGAATTGCCAGAATGCTTCATAAAGTTCTCCCCTACTGACCTGTTGAGTATCGCACCCGCACATAGGTTGCCGACGATACCCCCCAAGTCCTGTACCCTGAGGACTTCAGCATCCCTATTCGTCAGTGGCTTCATCACTTCCGACAGATACCAATTGGTAGCCGGATCGTTGGTCATCGTCTTGCGCCAGAACGAAGGAATATCGGCCGCTGCGCAGGTCACCGCGGAAAGGCCTAGCGCGATTGCAATAAAGGAAACATGTCTGAAGGCTCTAATCACAGAGTGGCTCCGCCCATTTTTTTGAATCAAAATGAGCGCAATCAACCGCGTCTTTGAAAACAAAACAAGAGCTCAGGTATGAGCACCTGCGCGACTCGGCTAACTTCACTGCAACAAAGATACCCCAGCTTCTTCTGCCGCCTTGATAAAGGCATTCCGGGCGGCTTGAGGGTGAACGCGTTCCATTATCGCGTCGAGACATGCCTGGATCGCGGTCAGGTAGGCTTCACCGTCCCTAATAGGCCAATGGTCCAACAGCGTCTCAGTCGCATCCTGTGCCGTATTGACACGTCGATATCCGCCCGTGTCGCTCATCACAAGCGTTACGGCGGCTGGAAATGGTTGCAAAGTGTTTCGTTCCAAAACTGATGACCTCAAAAGCGTAAAGACGCGAATAACCTTGCAAAAGACGTTCCAGGAAATGCGGCCAACATTCTCAGGATGGTTCGGGGCGCTATGAAGCCTGAAGAGTTGGTCAGGCAATGCGTCGATGTCGTAAACACGGCCCTTGCGTTTGATCCATAGCGCAGGTCTTTCCGTCGCCGTTACCCCAAGCTCAGAAAGATCATTGTCTCTTGGATTAACTTCACCAAAACGGCCATTTAAAGGAACCGTGGTGAGAGCGTCGGGGTTCGAACCCGAGACCTACTGATTAAAAGTCAGTTGCTCTACCAGCTGAGCTACGCTCTCCCCGTCCGCGGGTGATTGACACCCCGGCTGGAAGTGCGCGGAACATATGCAGGCGCCCCATTGCGGTCAACCCATAAAATCGCCGTGGCGGCGTCGCAAAATGCTTTTCCGCGGGTCGAAGTCGCAAAATCCTTCGGCACCGCCGACGGAATCGCCCGGATCGGCTGAAAACTGGACCTTCACAAATCAGCAAAATATCTTGTCGATATGCAAATTCGTCCCGTCACGGCGGGCCAATTGTAACAATAATCGTCAATAATCGGGGTGGAGATGGCCGCTTCCCACCTTGCGCGCGCAATTGTTTGCCGCACGAATCGCTTTTGGTGTATATCAGCATTTGTGAACAACCCACCGAGTCTCAGGAGGACCTTATGGAAGTCGGTTGGATTGCAGCTATTATTATTGGTGGCCTTGCCGGCTGGTTCGCTGAAATGATCATGAAAAGCGATACCGGCATAATCATGAACATCGTCCTCGGCATCGTAGGTGCGCTCGTTGCCAGTTGGCTTTTCGGGATTGTGGGCCTCTCGCTGCCCTTCAACGCCTTGATCAACTATCTGATCACCGGCTTTATCGGTGCCTGCATCCTGATCTTTGTCGGTCGACTGATCAGACGATAGGCATCGCGCGGGCGAAAGCTCGCTCGGAGTGGGAACAGAAGGGAAGACGGGACAACCGCCTTCCCTTTTTTATTGCTCGTGCATGCGTTCCGGTGACCGAGACCCTTTTCAACCGCACGGAGAGCGCTAGGTACGAAAGCAGAAGCAAAGAGGAGGTTGGAAGTATGATGGAAAGCGCCAATCAGACGCCGAACCGCAAGGTACTGCGTGGTCGCCCCTACAGCATCGCCGAATTCGCGCGGAAATATCGCCTCGACAACGACGAAGCCAAGCGCCTCTTCGACAAGTTCGGCCCATCGGCCACCGAGCTGGATCTGCTGATGGCCGCCAAGCGGAAGCCGCCGAGTCTCGCCACCGTCATCGGCCATTGATCGCTATCGCGGCACGGAAGCCGGACATTCCCCTGATCTCCCTGCCCCATAGCATCAGAAATGAGACACGCGACAGCGCCCTCTCTCCATTCTGATATATCAGTGCACCTTGCCATCGCAAATGCGGCGTGCAAAAAATGATATATCAGCATGGATATGGGAATCGGCTGGGATGCAGAATTCGCAAAGCCACCTCGCCTATCTCGCCCTGGAGCACCTGATCGTCACGCTGGCGCTGAAACCCGGGGCGCTTGTGACGGAAAAACAACTGATAGAGCTCGCAGGCCACGGCCGCACGCCGGTGCGCGAGGCGATCCAGAAGCTGGCATGGCAGGGGCTTATCCATGTGCGTCCGCGCGTCGGCTTGCAGATTGCCGAGATCCGAGCGGAAGACCATGGGCATGTCATGCAGGTGCGGCGTGAGCTGGAGCCGATCGCGGCGTCACTCGTCGCCATCAACGCCAATCAGGAGCAGCGCGACCAATTGCTCGAATGCGCCCGCCTGATGACGGATTGTGCCGTTACCGGCGACCTGCCCGGCTTCTTCGCTGCCGACAAGACATTCGATGAAATCCTGGAAGAAGCTTGCCCAAACGGCTTCATCACCGCAGCACTCGGCCCAGTGCAGACCCACTCGCGCCGGCTCTGGTATTCCAGCGCGCCGCCTGACGGCATGGACCAGGCGATTGCGCTGCACGTCGGCGTCATCCGCGCCATTCATCAAGGCAATGCCGAAGACGCCGGCAAGGCGATGACGATACTGATCGACTATCTCAGCGGCAAATAAAAAGGGCGGCCTCGCTATCGAGACCGCCCTTGCTTATTGCAATATCTGAAAGATTTCAGCCGACGAAAGCACGCTCGATGACGAATTCGGCAGGCTTGCTGTTGGCGCCCTCGTTGAGGCCAGCCTTTTCCAGCAGGTCCTTGGTATCCTTCAGCATCGCCGAGGAACCGCAGATCATGCCGCGATCGGTCTCGGGATCGAGTGCCGGAATACCGAGATCGGTGAAGAGCTTGCCGTTTTCCATCAGATCGGTGATGCGGCCCGTGAAAGGATAGTCTTCGCGGGTAACGGTCGCATAGTGGCGCAGCTTGTCGCCGACAACCTCGCTCAGAAGCTCGTCATTGCGGATTTCCTCCACGAGATCGAAGCCATATTTCAGCTCGGCAACATCGCGGGTGGTGTGGGTGAGGATCACTTCCTCAAACTTTTCATAGGTTTCGGGATCGCGGATCAGGCTCGCGAAGGGCGCGATGCCGGTGCCGGTCGAGAACATGTAAAGCCGCTTGCCCGGCGTCAGAGCGTCGAGCACTAGGGTACCTGTCGGCTTCTTGCGCATCAGCACTTCGTCGCCCGGCTTGATGTTCTGCAGATGCGAGGTCAGCGGGCCATCCGGCACCTTGATGGAGAAGAACTCAAGCTCTTCAGCCCAGGCCGGGCTTGCGATCGAATAGGCACGGTAAAGCGGCTTGCCGTCAACCATCAGACCGATCATTGCGAACTCTCCCGAGCGGAAACGGAAGCCCTGCGGCCGGGTCATCGTGAAACGAAAGAGCCGGTCGGTATAATGCGTCACGCTCAGCACCTTCTCGGCGAAAACGCCAGCGGGTACTGCGGAAACAAATTCTTCGGTCTTTGCAGGGGCGTTCATTCGGTCTCAGATCCCGTATTCGTCGTGTGGGCGTCGTTCGTGGCAGTCTGTGTCTGGCGAGGCTGATATTACACTATAGCCCGGATTTAAAGGCATTCCATTCCATCTCGCAGCGCAAGCATAAAATATGTGTATCTCAGTCAAGTTTTATGCGGTCTTTCAGGCTACATGCAATCATCACCAAGAATGTGGCAATCCGGTGTATACCAGTGCGACACTCCTGGGATGAAGAGCCGAATCAGGCCGTCTTGGCAGCCTGCCGGCGCCAGCTATAGGTCTCGCCGCCTTCGGCAGGCCGGGCCGTCGGTTGATAGTAATGTGGAATGCCCGGCAGGCGGTTTTCCGAAAGCCGCTTCAGCGCTGTTTCGTTGGTCACTGCGAAACTGTCGATACCGACACGCAGCATCAGCGGGACCTGGTCGATGAGCACATCGCCGACCGCACGCAGCTCGTTGGTAAAGCCGAGCCGCTGGCGCAACAGCGAGGCGTGGCTGAAGGCACGGCCATCGTTGAAGGCGGGGAAAGCCACGGCAACGATAGCCAGCCGATCGAGATAGGGTTCCAGCTTTGTCACATCGTCGGCCGGCTTGATCACCACGCCGAGGCCGACATCGTTGCTCTCTTCAGCCTTGGCAATCAGGGCGTCAAGGCCAAGCAGCGGTTTCTGCTCTTCGGTCGCCTTCAACTCCTCGGTTTCGATAACCCACGGATCGTTTTCGACAAAACCGGTTTCGCGCCAAATCTTCGTCATGGTCATCTCCTTACGCCGCTTCGGCCGAAGCCGAGGACGAGCCGTAGAGCGCATCCTTGAAGGGTTGCGGCCCGACGCGCCTGTAGGCATCGAGGAAGATTTCGGACGGATCGAGGCGCAGGCCGAGATAGGTGTCGACGATCGTCTCGATTGCGTCGGTGACCTTGTTGGGCTCGAAGCCACGACCGATGATTTCACCGATCGAGGTGTGTTCGTCACCGGAGCCGCCGAGTGTGATCTGATAGAGTTCCGCACCCTTCTTCTCGACGCCGAGCAGGCCGATATGACCGACATGGTGATGACCGCAGGCATTGATGCAGCCGGAGATCTTGATCTTCAGCTCACCGATCTCCGCCTGGCGCTCGGCCGAGCCGAAACGTGTCGAAATTTCCTGCGCGAGCGGGATTGAGCGGGCATTGGCGAGCGCACAATAGTCGAGCCCGGGACAGGCAATGATATCCGTGATCAGACCGGCATTGGCGGTTTCAAGCCCGGCGGAAACCAGGCCGCGATAGACGGCTTCGAGATCGGCGAGCGCCACATGCGGCAGGATCAGGTTCTGTTCGTGGCTGACGCGGATTTCGTCGAAAGCATATTCCTCGGCGATATCGGCAACAACATCCATCTGCGCATCCGAGGCATCGCCTGGAATGCCGCCGATCGGCTTCAGCGAGATCGTCACCATGCCGTAGTCGGGGTTCTTGTGCGGCTGCACGTTCTGCTGCACCCAGCGGGCGAAGTCCGGATCGGTCTTCTTCCAGCGGGCAAGGCTTTCCCAGCCTTCGGCGCGCTCAGGCAGAGCCGGCGGCGCGAAATAGGCGGAAATCGCCTGAACGTCGGCCTCGGGGAGCTTCAGCTCCGTGTCCTTCAGTTTGACGAATTCGGCTTCGACCTGACGGGCCAGTTCTTCCGCGCCGGTTTCGTGCACGAGGATCTTGATGCGGGCCTTGTACTTGTTGTCGCGTCGACCGTGCAGATTGTACACGCGCATGACAGCGGTCGTGTAGGACAGCAGGTCTTCTTCCGGCAGGAAGTCGCGGATCAGCTTGGCAACCATCGGCGTGCGGCCCTGCCCGCCGCCAACATAGACGGCAAAGCCGATCTCGCCCTTGTCGTTCTTCTTCAGATGCAGGCCGATATCGTGCACCTGGATCGCCGCGCGGTCGCGTTCCGCGCCGGTGACGGCGATCTTGAACTTGCGCGGCAGGAAGGAGAACTCAGGATGAACGGAGGACCACTGGCGCAGGATTTCCGCATAAGGACGCGGGTCGGCGACTTCGTCAGCCGCGGCACCGGCGAAATGATCGGCGGTGACGTTGCGAATGCAATTGCCCGAGGTCTGGATGGCATGCATCTCGACAGATGCCAGCTCAGCCAGCACATCCGGCATGTCCGAGAGCTTCGGCCAGTTGAACTGCAGGTTCTGACGGGTGGTGAAATGGCCATAGCCACGGTCATAGGTGCGCGCGATATGGGCGAGCATACGCATCTGGCGCGAGCTTAGCGTGCCATAGGGAATGGCGATCCGCAGCATGTAGGCATGCAACTGCAGATAGACGCCGTTCATCAGGCGCAACGGCTTGAACGCATCTTCGGCGAGTTCTCCCGAAAGGCGCCGCTCCACCTGATCACGGAACTGGGCAACGCGTTCCGCGACAAAGGCGTGGTCAAATTCGTCGTAGCGATACATAAACTTCCTCGGGGCTTCCTCAGACTGCAATAAATTCCGGATCGGCCGCGGCATAGCCCGGCGCGTATTCCATGGTGGGACCTTCGGCGCGGATACGCTCACGCAGGCGCAGCGGCCAAAGCTTGCCGCCGATTTCCTGAACTTCGATCAGATTGACGTCGACAACCAAGTTGTCGGCATAAGCCTGCTTGCCGATCGCTTCCAGCGCAGCTTCGGCCTCGGCATGACGGGAAACCAGCGACTCCTGCAGAGACGTTACCCACTCGCCATTGGCATTCAACCAGACAGCGACACCATCGGTCAGCCGGTTAGCGGTCAGAACCTTGTCGACCATGGGATCAGCTCCTTGCAAATTCTTGAGCGGCGGTCTCTTGACGGACCAGCGGCTCGGACTGTTCGAAATTGGCACCGGCAACAGCTTCGCCGATGATGACCATGACCGGACCGCTCAGCTCGTCGCGATGCTCCAGATCCGGCAGATCCTTCAATGTGCCGTGCATCAGGCGGCGGTCGCGCCGGCTGGCGTTCTCGATGACGGCAACGGTGGTCTCGGGCGGAAGCCCGGCTTCCATCAAACGACCGGCAACGGAAGCGGCAACCGTGCGGCCCATATAGACGGCGATGGTCGCGCCGGAAATGGCAAGGCTTGCCCAATCCGGCAGCACGTCGCCGGTCAGGTCGTGACCTGTGGTGAAGACCAGCGACGAGGCAACGCCGCGCAACGTCAGCGGCAGCTCGAAATCGGCGGCGGCGGCGAAGGCTGAAGTGATGCCCGGAACGACCTCATAGGTCACGCCGGCGGCACGCATCGCGGCCATTTCTTCGCCCGCCCGGCCATAGACCAGCGGATCGCCGGATTTCAGCCGCACGACGCGCTTGCCGTCACGGCCAAGCTGCACCAGCAGGTCGTTGATCTCTTCCTGAGACTTCGAATGGCAGCCCTTGCGCTTGCCGACCGAGAGGCGCTCGGCATCGCGGCGCCCCATGTCGACGATCGCCTGCGGCACGAGCGCATCATAGACGATGACGTCGGCTTCCATCATCACGCGCTGGGCGCGCAGCGTCAGCAGGTCTTCCGCACCAGGACCGGCACCGACCAGCCAGACGTGGCCCTCGACCTTATGCGCCGAGTGCAACAGGCTATCAGCAGCATGCTCGGCCTGCGGCAAGTGGCCGGCACTGACGGCATCGGCAACGGGGCCGGAAAAGAAACGGCGCCAGAAGACCCGGCGGGCGACGCCGCGCGGCACCAGGCGCTCGACGGGCTTACGGTAGCGTGTCGCGAGTTCAGCGAGCTTACCCAGCGACGGAGACAGCATCTGGTCGATCTGGGCGCGGATCATCTGCGCCAGCACCGGACCAGCGCCTTCTGTGCCGATGGCAACGGCGACCGGAGCGCGATTGACGAGTGCCGGGGTGTAGAAATCGCAATAGTCGGGCTGATCGACGGCGTTTGCCGGGATTCTCTCGACACGCGCCGCATCAACGATCGCGCGATCAGCCTCGGCATCGCCAGTGGCGGCGAAAACAAGGGCAGCGCCCTTGACCTGATCCGAAGAAAAAGCGGCACGCACGGTTTCGATACGGTTGGCAATCAGAAAGGAGTGATAGTCCGCTTGCGGCGCAGTGGTATAGGCGACGATCTTCGCCTGGGTGTTCATCAAAAGCCGCGTCTTGGCGAAAGCCTCATCGCCATTCCCGAAGACAGCCGTGACCCTTCCTTCCACGCGAAAGAAAGCTGGAAACACCGAAAGCTGGTCAGTCCTGGGAGGCATTATCATTCCACTTCGAGATTGCCCGAATATCGCCTTTGCAGCCATAAGATTGAAGAAACAGAAATTCTAATGCTCCGGCAAGTCCGTATTCTTTTGCTCGACATCTCTCCGATTTGAGCAAAACTCACCTGAAACCGAAAATTAGATAAATACAGGAAATCTATAGACTTTTATGACTTTTCGGCATCAGAGATAGATTTATTGCCTGTGGCCAACAGTGTCTATACGTCATTTGCGCATTCCGCCGCGCCGGCAATACCGCTAAGCTAAAAGAAAGTCCTCGGAGTACACCGCTTGTCCGCAAACACCATTGCCACCCGCCTTCTCGATGTCATGGAACAGGATATCCTGCCGCTGACGCAAAAAGGCGTTGCCGCTGGAAACAAGGTATTCGGCGCAGCGATCCTTCGCAAGTCCGACCTGTCGCTGGTGGTCGCCGAAACCAACAATGAGCTGGAAAATCCACTCTGGCACGGCGAAGTGCATGCGCTGAAGCGGTTTTACGAGCTTGGCGACAAGTCCGCGACCAAGGACCTGATCTTTCTGTCGACCCATGAGCCCTGTACCATGTGCATGTCGGCGATCACCTGGGCCGGCTTCGACAACTACTATTATTTCTTCAGCCATGAGGATTCCCGCGACGCCTTTGCGATCCCGCATGACTTGCTGATTCTGAAAGAGGTCTTCGGACTGGAGCCCGGCGGCTATCGGCGGCAGAATGCCTTCTGGAACAGCTTCGCCGTCGCCGATCTGGTGGAGACGGAAGAGGATCCGCTGAAGACAGCGCTCAAGGAACAGACGGCACGCATCAAAACCGCCTATGCCGCGCTCTCCGATAGTTACCAGTCGTCCAAGGGCGACAACGACATTCCGCTGAACTGACCAAGGCCGGACCACAGAGATCCCAATGGAAGCATCACGAGACATATCCCGCCTGATCGAGATCATGGCGGCGCTGCGCAATCCTCAGACCGGCTGCCCCTGGGATATCGTCCAGACCTTCGAGACGATCAAGCCCTATACGATCGAGGAGGCCTACGAGGTTTCCGATGCGATCGAGCGCAAGGACATGGATGATCTCTGCGATGAACTTGGCGACCTTCTGTTGCAGGTAGTCTTCCACGCCCGCATGGCCGAGGAAGCGGGCGACTTCTCCTTCGGCGATGTCGTCGAAGCCATCACCCGCAAGATGATCCGCCGGCATCCGCATGTCTTTGCCGTTTCGGACGCAGATACGGCGGGCGCGGTGAAGCTGCAATGGGATCAGATCAAGGCCGAGGAAAAGCGCGAGCGCACAGAACGCCGGGCGCGGCGCGGCATTTCAGAGGATTTCAAGGCGGGTTTCCTTGGCTCCGTGCAGCGCTCATTTCCGGCTTTGACCGAGGCACTGAAACTACAGGAACGTGCCGCCAAGGTCGGCTTCGACTGGTCCGCTCCGGAGCCGATCCTCGACAAGATCGAGGAAGAGATCGGTGAATTGCGGGTGGCGCTTGCCAGCGGCGACAAGGCCAAGGTCAGCGATGAACTCGGCGACCTGATCTTCGCGGTCGTCAATATCGGCCGGCATGTGGAGACGGACGCGGAGCAGGCGCTACGCGGCACCAACACGAAATTCCGCCGCCGCTTCAATCACATCGAGACAACGCTTGAGGCGGCGGGCGAAACGCTGGAAGAAGCTTCGCTGGAACGGATGGAAGACATCTGGCAGGCGGCAAAGGCGATCGAAAGGCAGCTTGCCGAATAGAGAGTTGCCTTCCCTATTCCCAATCCTCGCGCTGCGGCTTCGGGCCGCGGCCCAGACGCCGCTCCAGTTCCGCGGCTTCCGTCTCGGTCAAACGCACGTCCAGTTTCACCGTACCGTCCTCATTATCCTCGCGGCTATCGACGATGGCATGATTGTAAACCCAGGACAGCAGCGCCAGCTTGTCGACCGGCAGCGTGATCGTCGTTTCGGTCAGAACACCCGAAAGCCGGTGACTAATTTCGTCCATCAGGCGATCGACACCCTCGCCGCTCATTGCCGATACGGCGATGACGTTTTCAGCGGTCGATGCCTTCTGGGCGATGGCGTCATGCGCCTCCGGCTCCAGGCGGTCGATTTTGTTCCAGACTTCGAGGATGCGCTCAGCCCCTTCCGCCTCGCCGATGCCGAGGTCGCCGAGGATCCGCATGACATCGGCACTCTGCGCCTGATTGTCGTCGTCCGAGAGATCGCGGACATGCAGGATCAGGTCAGCTTCCAGCACCTCTTCCAGCGTGGCGCGGAAGGCGGCGACGAGATGGGTCGGCAGGTCGGAAATGAAGCCGACGGTATCGGAGAGAATGACGGTACGTCCATGCGGCAGCTTCATGCGCCGCAGCGTCGGATCGAGCGTTGCAAACAGCATGTCTTCGGCGAGCACGCCGGCGCCGGTGATACGATTGAACAGCGTCGACTTGCCAGCGTTGGTATATCCCACCAGCGCCACGATCGGATGCGGCACCTTCCTGCGCTTGGCGCGGTGAAGCTGGCGGGTACGCACCACCTGCTCCAGCTCGCGTTCCAGCCGGATGATCCGCTCCTGCAACTGTCGCCGGTCGGCTTCGATCTGGGTTTCACCAGGGCCGCCCATAAAGCCTGCACCACCGCGCTGGCGCTCAAGGTGGGTCCAGCTCCGGACCAGCCGGCCCTTCTGATAATTGAGATGCGCGAGTTCGACCTGCAGCGTGCCTTCCTTCGTGGAGGCGCGGCGGCCGAAGATTTCCAGGATGAGGCCCGTGCGGTCGATGACCTTGGCGTTCCATGCCTTTTCGAGATTACGCTGTTGCACCGGCGTCAGCGGATGATCGACGATCACCAGACCGGCATTGAACTCATCGAGCAGCGCGAGGATTTCCTCGATCTTGCCGGTCCCTAGCAGGGTCGCTGGACGCGGATCGTTGATCGGTACGATGGAGCCGTTGACGACATCAAGGTCGATCGCCTGCGCCAGGCCCTTGCCTTCTTCGAGGCGGCTCTCAGGTGTGCGCGACGTTGTCGCCGTGCCATCCGCCTGCGCCGCGCGCGAACGCCCCTGCTTCAGCACAGGCACGATGACGACAGCCCGCATATCATCCCGATGCTTTACGGCTTCCGGGATGATGGAATCATTTTTGGTATCGCGTGTCGTGATAACGGCAAATCCTAGTTAGGATGCGACTTCTTCGCTCTCGAACATCTGCATCGGCTGACCCGGCATGATGGTCGAAATCGCGTGCTTGTAAACAAGCTGCGAATGACCGTCTCGGCGCAACAGGACGCAGAAATTGTCGAAGGACGTAACAACGCCCGTGAGCTTCACGCCATTGATCAAGAAGATTGTGAGTGAAATCTTTTGCTTGCGAACAGTATTGAGAAACAAGTCCTGCAAGTTCTGAGAACGTTCCGCCATCGCGCCGATTCTTTCTTTTTTGCCGACCTAAGCCGGTGCAATATCAAGATATATTGAGGTCTCGGACAGGAGATACCCTCAATCTCTCCCGCCATCGATTGTTGGTATCAAATCGCAGTCTTTTCCGCAACGTCGAAAAAGGCTTCACGAATTTTCTCGGAAACACTACCCGGATGGCCGTTGGCAATCGCCTCGCCGTCGATGGCAATCACGGGAAAACAAATACTTGTGGCCGCCGTGATGAACACTTCCCGGGCCGCCATCATCTCCTCGACGGAGAAGAAACGCTCGACGATGGTGAGCCCGAGCTTGGCCGCAACCTCCATCAATGTCGTGCGCGTGATCCCCCTCAGAATGCCGTGCTCAGCCGGGCGCGTGACCAGATTACCGTCGGGATCGACGATCCAGACATTGGTCGCAGCCCCTTCCTTCACCATGCTGTTGTGATCGATGTAGATCGCCTCCTGTGCGCCGGCCTCCTTGGCCTGCTGACGTGCCAGTGCGTTCGGCAAAAGCCCGACCGACTTGATGTCGACCCGGTCCCAGCGATTGTCGCGCACGGTAATCGCCTTGATGCCATTGGCATTTTTCCTGGCGATGATGGAGGGATCGGTGCTCTTGGCGGTGACGACGATCGAGGACGGCGTCCCTTCCGGAGGGAAGGCATGGTCGCGCCGGGCAACGCCGCGCGTTACCTGCAGATAGAACAGGCCGTTGCGGACATGATTGCGGCGAAGCGTCTCGCGAATCACATGGATCAGTGCGGCACGGCCCATCGGCCAGGCAATCCGCAGCTCACCAAGCGAACGATTGAGGCGATCCAGATGCCGGGTCAAATCGACGATCAAGCCATGACGAACTTCGCAAACCTCATAGACGCCGTCGGCAAACTGATAGCCGCGATCCTCGACGTGAACCATGGCGTCGCTGTGCTTGACGTAACGACCATTCACATAGGCTATTCTCGGCATGACGGACCTTGATCAGAACTTCACGAGACTACGGCATTCGTGCGACAGATTGTTGCAGCCGCACAAACCACATCAGACACCGAGCGACTTCAGCTTGCGATGCAGCGCCGAACGCTCCATGCCGACGAACTCTGCCGTGCGCGAGATATTACCGCCGAAACGATTGATCTGCGCGATCAGGTAGTCGCGCTCGAACATTTCTCGGGCTTCGCGCAGCGGCAACGTCATGATGTGATAGTCGTTCTTGGCGGAGACCTTCGGTAGCATGTCGCCGAGATCGGTCGGCAGCATTTCCGCCGTGATCGGTGTATCTGGACCATCGGTGCGCGCGAGAATCATCAGTCGTTCGATATTGTTGCGCAGCTGGCGGATATTGCCGGGCCAATCATGCGCCTGCAGCACTGCCATGGCATCATCGCCGATCCGGCGCGACCGAATGCCGGCCTGCTCGGAAATCTGCCGCATCAGCTGGTCGACCAGAAAAGGAACGTCCTCGCGCCGCTCGGCGAGCGCCGGAACGCGTACGGGCACCACGGCAAGCCGGTGATAGAGATCCTCGCGGAACAGGCTCTCGGCTATCCGGCTTTCGAGATTGTAGGCAGTGGAGGAGATGATGCGGACATCGACCTTGACGCGCTTCGAGCCGCCGACACGCTCGAACTGCTGATCCACCAGCACGCGTAGGATCTTGTTCTGCGTCTCGCGCGGCATTTCGCCAACTTCGTCGAGATAGAGGATACCGCGATGCGCCTCTTCCAGCGCGCCAATCTTGCGCGGCTGGCCGGGCGATCCCTCGGTGCCGAAGAGAGCGACTTCCATCCGCTCGGGCGTGATCGTCGCGGCATTCAGGGCCACGAAAGGTCCATTGGCGCGCGCCGACTTCTTGTGGATCATGCGCGCCACAAGCTCCTTGCCGGAACCGGAGGGGCCAAAGATCATCACGCGGCTGTTGGTCGGGGAAACCTTATCGATGGTCTGGCGAAGCTGGGAGACGGCAACCGAGGTGCCGATCAACTCGACGGCATCGCCGGTGCGGCGCTTCAGCTCCGAGACTTCGCGCTTCAGCTTGGAATTCTCCAGAGCGCGCTCGGCAATCAGGATCAGCCGGTCGGCCTTGAAGGGCTTCTCGATGAAATCGAAGGCACCGCGCTTGATGGCGGAGACGGCGGTTTCGATATTGCCGTGGCCGGAGATCATCACGACCGGCAGCTCCGGATGCCGCGCCTTGATCTCGTCCAGCAGCGCGAGCCCGTCGAGCTTACTGCCCTGCATCCAGATATCGAGAAAGATCAGCCGCGGCGCCCGATCGGAGATCGCCGCGAGCGCGCTGTCGCTGTCATGGGCGGTGCGGGTCTCATGCCCCTCATCCGAAAGGATTCCCGAAACGATTTCGCGAATGTCTTCCTCGTCGTCCACCACGAGAATATCAGATGCCATAAACGCTTTCCTTGTCACTTGCTGTCTGGGCGACGATGGCTTGCTCACGGCGCGGCAGATGCACGCGGATCATGGCCCCCCTGCCCTGGTCGAAATCGGCGGGAGCATCGTGGAGTTCGAGCTGCCCGCCATGGTCTTCAATGATCTTCTTGACGATCGCGAGCCCAAGGCCCGTGCCCTTCTCGCGCATCGTCATGTAGGGCTCGAGAATGCTGTGCCGGTTCTCGACCGGCAGGCCGCGGCCATTGTCGACGACATCGACGGTAAAGCGGTCGCGCTCGGTGTCCAGCGATGCACGCACGAGGATTTTCGGCTCCTCGCGGGCCTCATCGCTCGGCACGCCATCGATCGCTTCGACAGCATTCTTGATGAGATTGCCGAAGGCTTGGCCGAGCATGCGCGTGTCGAACATGCCCTCCAGCCGTTCGTCGCCGAGTTCGCGCTCGAACTTGACATGACTGTTGCCCATTTCGCGCAAGAACACGGCGTCGCGCAGGATATCGCGCAGGTCGCTAGGCTCCATGGTCGGCTTCGGCATACGGGCAAAGGACGAAAATTCATCGACCATCCGGCCGATATCGCCAACTTGGCGGATGATGGTGTCGGTGCATTGATCAAAAACGGGGCGGTCGGCCTCGGCGATATTCTTGCCGAAACGGCGACGGATGCGCTCGGCGGACAGCTGAATCGGCGTCAGCGGGTTCTTGATCTCATGGGCGATACGACGCGCGACATCGGCCCAGGCGGTCGAGCGCTGGGCGATGACGAGATCGGTAATATCGTCGAGGGTGATGACGTAGGATTCGTTCGTATCGCGCGTTTCCTCGCGCGTCACTTGCACGCTGAGCGTCCGCACCGTGCCGCCGCGTACCAGGCTGATCTGCTTGCGGAAATCATTGCGATGCCGCGAGGTGGCCTCGGTCACGACCTGCTCGACCTCGGGGGCAATCTCGGCCAGGTTCTTGCCGACGAGCTCGTCGCTCTTCAGGGACAGAAGCTCTTCGGCGGACGTGTTGGCGATGGTGATCCGCCGGTCGTGTTCGACACCGATGACAGCGGCTGTCACGCCGGAAAGCACCGCTTCGATGAAGCGGCGGCGGTCGTCCACTTCGTCCTTGGCCTCGAGAATCTCGTCGCGCTGGGTGCGGATCTCCGAAATCATCTTGTTGAAGGTGCGCGACAGGCTGCCGACATCACCATCGGCGGCGCGCACCGGCACCAGCACGTTCATGTTGCCGGAAGCGACGTTGTCGGCGGCGCTGATCAGAAGTCGGATCGGCCGAACGATGCGGTCGGCCACCGCGATGGCGGTCCAGATCGCCGCCAGAAGCACGATCAGGGCAAAACCGATGTAAAGCACGGCAAAGGCGATCTGCAGGGACATGCGTCCCTGCTCCATCGCCTTGTATTCGGCCGTGTTGTCCTCGACCATCCGCATGGCGTTCATGACGCGCGGATCGACGGCACGCACGGTATAGAGAAACGCCCCGGGGAGATCGTCGAGCTTGATGATCGCACCGACGAGGTTGGTAACGCCGGGCGGGATGAGCGTCGGCTGGCCATCGGCCGAGGCGTCGAGCGCATCCTTGGGGATTGCCGGCAGCGGACGCTCCGTCTTGATATCGGCCTGGACGATCGCCGTGCCGTCGCGGCGTACCAGGAAAGCGCCGAGCAGACCGCGGCCCTTGGCCTGCCTGGTCATCAGATCGGCAAAACCGGTGCGATCGAGGTTGTAGAGCGAGCGGTTGCGTTCCAGGTCATTCGCCATGGACACGGTCTGGCCCTGGAGATAGCTGGCATTCTCCATCAGATAGGCCTGCGCGACGTTTTGCGAGGAGCTGATGATCTGTTGTGTGCGCAATGCGAACCAGCGGTCGAGACCAACATTCAGCGTCAGGCTGGCGACGATGGCCACAAGGATCGCGGGCGTGATCGCCACGATGGAAAAGAGAACGACAATACGGATATGCAGGCGCGCCGCTGCACGGCCCCGGCTGCGCGCCTTAACGAGACGCGCGACCTCGCGCCCGATCAGGGCGATCAGCCCCAGAACGAACAGGCCGTTGATCACGACGGAGGTAAAGACGACGGAGGATGTGGGGGCAATGGGCGTCAGGCCCAGAAGTACCAGAAGCGTGGCAATCGCGCACAACAATGCGCCACCGGCCAGGATCAGGCCAGGAAGAGCGAAGGACGCACGACGGTCCGTCACCTTGACAACCGCCTCGTCGCTCGCCGCCGACGACACCGCGTCCTGCTTCATTCCCAATATCTCCAGGCACAGGCGACGGTTGGCGCCTTGGCCTAATTGCAATCAGCACTGTTTTGGCGGCAGAGCGCAGCAGGCAAGGGCGGCAGCGCCACCCGGTTTCGCATCAACGCGAAACCCCTACTCAAAATTATCGATACAACGGACTGAAACCTCTGAACAAATTCTACTTGTGCAGAAGTCTTGCCGATGAATCGCCACCGCAAAAACCGCGAACCGGCTGCGTGACCTTTAAGCAACGCATTGTGGCGAAAATGCAACGCATCCGATCACATTGTCAAGCCGTACGCGAGCTCCGATAGACGGAAACACCCAGTTCTCTGATCTTTTTGCGCAGCGTATTGCGATTGAGGCCAAGCAGGTCGGCGGCCTTGATCTGATTGCCGCGCGTGGCGGTCAGCGCCGCGAGGATCAGCGGGTACTCCATTTCGGTCAGCACGCGATCATAAAGACCGGGCGGAGGCAAGTTGTCGCCGAAGCTGGAGAAATAGCTGCGCATATTCTCCTCGACGGCCTGGGCGATGGTCATGGTGCCGGTCCGCACCGGCCCCTTTTCGATCGGGCTATCGGGCACATCGGCGCGCAATTCCGAATCGATGATCTCGCGGGTGATGACATCCTGCGGATAGAGTGCCATCAGCCGGCGGATAAGGTTTTCGAGCTCGCGCACGTTGCCCGGCCATGGATAGGCCTTCATCAACTCCAGCGCTTCCTGATCGAACCGCTTGGAACCGAGCCCTTCCTTTTCGGCCTGCGTCACGAAATGACGGACGAGATCGGGAATGTCCTCGGCGCGATCGCGCAGCGGCGGCAGGCGCAGCGGCACGACGTTGAGGCGGTAATAGAGATCCTCACGGAACAGGCCCTGATTGATCGCCTGCTTCAGATCCTTGTTGGTCGCTGCAACGATACGGACATCGGTGCGGATCGGCGTGCGGCCGCCGACCGTCGTATATTCACCCTGCTGCAGGACGCGCAGGAGGCGCGTCTGCGCATCCATCGGCATGTCGCCGATTTCATCGAGAAACAGCGTACCGCCCTCGGCCTGCTCGAAACGGCCGGTCGAGCGCGTCTGCGCGCCTGTGAAGGCGCCCTTCTCGTGGCCGAACAATTCCGATTCGATCAGATCGCGCGGGATGGCGGCCATGTTGATGGCAACGAAGGGGCCATTGCGGCGCTTGCCGTAATCGTGCAGCGCGCGGGCGACAAGCTCCTTGCCGGTGCCGGATTCGCCGGTGATCATCAGCGTCAGGTCGGTCTGCATCAGACGCGCCAGCACGCGGTAGATTTCCTGCATCGCGGCGGAGCGGCCGACCAGCGGCATGCCATCCTGCATGTCGTCATCGAGCTTGGCGGGCTTGCGCTTGGGCTCCGACAGAGCACGGCCGATGATGGCGATCAGTTCTGTCAGGTCGAACGGCTTCGGCAGATAGTCGTAGGCCCCCTTCTCCGAGGCCTTGATCGCCGTCATGAAGGTGTTTTGGGCGCTCATGACCAGGACAGGCAGTTCCGGCCGCGCCTTCTTGATGCGCGGCAGAAGGTCGAAGGCGTTTTCATCCGGCATGACGACGTCGGTTACAACGAGGTCGCCTTCGCCGGCGGAAACCCAACGCCAGAGCGTCGCGGCGTTGGAGGTAATGCGGACATCGTAACCGGCACGGCTCAAAGCCTGATTAAGCACGGTACGGATGGCTGCATCGTCGTCGGCGACAAGGATCGTGGCTGTCATCGAGTAGTCCCTGTAGAGTTCGGAAAGGGGGCGTCTTCAAGAGTGATGCCTTTGGAGGCCGGCATCAGAACCCGGAAAGTGGTGCGATGGTTCTGGCTGTCGCATTCGACGATGCCACCATGGTCACCGATGATCTTGGCCACAAGCGCCAGGCCAAGACCGGTTCCGTTCGTCTTCGTGGTGATGAACGGATCGAAGAGGTGCGGCAGGAGATCGGTCGGTACGCCCGGGCCGTTGTCGATCACGCAGAATTCGAGCGGCAGCGAGATTTTCTCGCGCGTGCCGGCGACGGAAAGGCGGATACCCGGACGATAGGCAGTCGTCAGCATGATTTCGCCATCCGGGCGATCGCCGATGGCTTCGGCGGCATTCTTCACCAGGTTGAGAAATATCTGTACGAGCTGGTCCCTGTTGGCATAGACCGCCGGCAAGGATGGATCGTAGTTTTCGCTGAACTTGATGTTGCGTGCAAAGCCAGCCTTGGCGACGGCCTTCACATGATCGAGCACGGAATGGATGTTGACCGGGACGCGATCGATCGGGCGCTCGTCGGAAAAGACCTCCATGCGGTCGACCAGCGAAACGATACGATCGGTTTCGTCGCAGATCAGCCGCGTCAGCGCGCGATCGTCATCCTCGACCGACTGCTCCAGCAACTGGGCAGCGCCGCGAATGCCTGAGAGCGGGTTCTTGATCTCATGCGCCAGCATCGAGGCAAGGCCGGTGACCGAACGGGCGGCGGCGCGATGCGTCAGCTGCCGGTCGATCTTGTCGGCCATGGATCGTTCCTGGAAAACGACCACCACGGAGCCGGGATCGCTCGAGACGGGCGCTACATAGATATCCACAAGCTTGTCCTGGCCGAGGCGCGGCGAACTCAGATCGACACGATATTCATTGACCGGCGCGCGGCGTTCGCGCACCTGATCGATCAGCGCCAGCAACGGGCTACCGAAGGGAATGAAGGCGGAAATCTCGTAGCGCGCCAGATGCGAGGCGCTGGCGCCGAAGAAGGCCTCGGCCTCCCAATTGGCAAAGGCGATCAGGCCGGCCTCGTTGACCATGACGACCGGATTCTGGATCGCGTTGAGAACCGCCATGGCCACAGCGCCACCCGTATGCTCGGCACCGCCGGAATTGGATTTCGAGCTCATGCGGCCTCCTGGAGGCTTCGGGCGAGATCGGACCCGGCCTGTAGCGCCGCATGCAACAAGGCGGCCGCCTCTTGGCTGTCTTTCGAAGTCATGATTCTTGCCTTTTCAGCGCCGATGATGGTGGGAGCGTAGCGGTCCAGATACCAGCCGAGATGTTTGCGGGCATGACGAATGCCAACGGCCTCGCCATAGAAATCCAGCATCATCCGGTAATGTTCGAGAGCGATGTCGGCGATCTCGCCGCGATCGGGCGCGCGGTGACCGGCAAGCACGCCCGCATGCCAGGGCCGCCCCTGACAGCCGCGCCCGACCATGACGGCGTCAGCGCCGGACCGGCGAAGTATCTCGCTCGCGTCTTCCGGCGTATCGACATCGCCATTGGCAACGAGCGGGATGGAAACGACATCACGTACGGCACGGATCGCATCCCAATCCGCCCTGCCCTCGTAAAACTGCATGCGGGTGCGGCCGTGGATGGTCACTAGCTGGATGCCGGCCTCTTCAGCGCGGCGGGCGATATGCGGCGCATTGATGGAATTTTCGTCCCAGCCGAGGCGCATCTTCAGCGTCACGGGGACATCGACCGCTTTGACGGTCGCCTCGATCAGGCCCAGCGCGTGGTCCGGATCGCGCATCAGGGCCGAGCCGGAATAGCCGCCGATCACCTTCTTGGCGGGACACCCCATATTGATGTCGATGATATCGGCGCCGTTATCGGCGGCGATCTTCGCTGCCTCCGCCATCCAATGCGCCTCGCGTCCGGCCAGCTGCACCATATGCGGCTTCAGCCCGGCACTCTTCAGACGCGCCCAGGATTCAGCCGTGTCCTGCACCAGCTCGCGGCTTGCGACCATCTCGGTCACGACAAGGCCGGCCCCATAGCGCAGAGCCAATTGCCGGAACGGCAAATCGGTAACGCCCGACATCGGCGCGAGGATCACGCGATTACGGATGGGCACCGGGCCAATGGAAAACGGGGCTGCAAGCTCGGACGGAAGCAAATGATTATCTTTCAGGCACACCATGCATCTGCACTATTTTTAGACAGTCTTGAGAGGCTTGCCAAGAGGTTTCGGAGAATGCCGATATTTTTTGGGCAAATGCTGGAAAATACCCATTCGAGGCGATAGACCCTGCTGTAGTAAGATCCTGCTTTGGCGATCTTCTTAGCATGATCTTGTCCAGAAAACCGCTTCGCACTTTTTTGGGGATCATGCTGGAGCGGAGCCTTTCATCCCCGGGGGTTTATGACGCAAATGCACTCAACGCAACCGATGTCGATCGGAATCGTGATCGTTGCTGCCGGGCGCGGTGAGCGGGCGGGATCGCCCGAGGAAGGCCCGAAGCAGTATCGCGCGATCGGCGGCAGGCCGGTTATTGCGCATACGCTTGAAAAATTCGTGACATGGCAGCAGACGGCGAAGATCGTGATCGTCATTCACCGCGACGACGAAAAATTGCTGCGCTCGGCGCTGGAGACGATTGCCGATTCGTCCGGCGTCGAGATCGCATTCGGCGGCGCCACGCGCCAGCAATCGGTGCTCGCGGGGCTGCGGCAGCTGGAAAAGACTGGCGTCACCCATGTCATGATCCACGACGCCGTGCGCCCCTTCTTCGATCACGACCTGCTCGATCGCGTCGCCGCAGCACTGTCCGCCGGAGCACCTGCCGTCCTGCCGGCCATGCCGGTGACGGATACGCTGAAGCGGGCAGGCACGGATGCGCTGGTGACGGAAACCGTGCCGCGCGCCGGGCTCTATGCCGCGCAGACGCCGCAATCCTTCCGGCTGGCCGATATTCTGGCCGCGCATGAAAAAGCGGCTGCCAGCAGCAAGACGGATTTCACCGACGATGCGGCGATTGCCGAATGGGCCGGACTGCCGGTCACGGTCGTTGCCGGCAGCGCGGACAATGTCAAACTGACGATCAAGAGGGATATCGCCATGGCCGATGAAAAGCTTTCCGCCGGCCTGCTGCCGGATGTGCGTACCGGCAACGGCTATGATGTCCACCAGCTCGAACCGGGTGACGGCGTGACGCTCTGCGGCGTCTTTATTCCGCACGACCAGACGCTGAAGGGCCATTCCGATGCCGACGTCGCCCTCCATGCGCTGACCGATGCGCTGCTTGCGACCTGCGGCGCCGGCGATATCGGCGATCATTTCCCGCCTTCCGATCCGCAATGGAAGGGTGCTCCGTCGCGCATCTTCATCGAGCATGCCGCGAAGATCGTCCGCGATCACGGCGGCACGATCATGAATGCCGATGTCTCGCTGATCGCCGAAGCGCCGAAGGTCGGCCCGCACCGCGAGGCCATGCGCGCCAAGCTCTCGGAATTTCTAGGGATCAGCCTTGAGCGCTGCTCGGTGAAGGCCACCACCAATGAAAAGATCGGCTTCGTCGGCCGCCGCGAGGGCATAGCAGCCATCGCCACGGCAACGGTCGTCTATCGCGGCGGTAGACCATGAGCCATTTCCCGGATGAGCTTCTGACGCTTGCGCGCGGCATCATCAGTGATTTCGCTGCCAAGGGCCGGATGATCGCCACGGCGGAATCCTGCACCGGTGGGCTGATTGCCGGCGCGCTGACCGAGATTCCGGGCTCCTCCGCCGTCGTCGATCGCGGCTTCGTCACCTATACGAATACGGCGAAGATGGAGATGCTCGGCGTTCAGGAACAGACGCTTGTGCAATTCGGCGCCGTATCGAAGGAGACCGCTCTGCAGATGGTGCATGGCGCCCTCTTCCGTTCAAATGCCGACTTTGCCGTCGCAGTGACCGGCATCGCCGGGCCGGGCGGCGGATCGGCGGAAAAGCCGGTCGGCCTGGTCCACCTCGCCGCCAAGGCGCGAGCGGGTGGCCTCATCCATCGCGAGATGCGTTACGGTGATATTGGCCGCGACAAGGTCCGCCTCGCCACGGTGCGGACAGCGCTGGAAATGCTGATCGCGCTGGATCAGGCGTAAATCTTGCCGGCACGCGTTTCGAAGGCGTCCGTGAACATGCGGAACGCACGGTCGAACATCGAACCCATCAGCGCGCCGAGAATACGGCTCTTGAACTCATAGTCGATGAAGAAATCGATGACGCTGCCGTTTTCGGCCGGCTGGAAGCGCCAGCGATTGTCGAGATATTTGAACGGCCCGTCGATATATTTCACGTCGATCGCCCGCTCCGCCTTGTTGAGCAGCACCTGCGTCGTAAAGGTCTCGCGGATCGCCTTGTAGCCGACGGTCATGTCGGCCACCAGCAGGACCTTGCCGTCACGCTCCTTGCGATTGCGGATCACCAGCGCCTCGCAGAGCGGCAGGAATTCCGGATAGCGCTCGACATCGGCGACGAGGTCGAACATCTGGTTAGGCGTGTGCGGGACGGGGCGGTGCGTTTCAAACTGTGGCATGAGCCGCAATTAAGCAGGACGGCCCAGAAGATCAAGCAGCTGACGCATTTCGCTGCGGGATTTTAGCTGGAAAACAGGGACATGGGGGCCATGCTGTGCGAGGCCTGCCAGTACTTTGGGTGCAAACTTGCGTTCCCAATCCCAGATATAGCGCAAGAATTCCCCATCGAGGCGCTCGCGGCAACCCGGAGCCATGTCCGGGCGAGACCGCCCCAACCACCGTACTGCTCTCGACAGAGCGCCCCACATGCACAACCAGCGCGGCATACGCACCCAAAGAACAAGCTCTGTGCGCGGCAATCTCAGATCAAAGCTTGATGGCGCTGTTCCATCGATCAGCCAGCGCTCTTCGGCAACCTTTGCCGCGATCAGAGCACGTTCCTCCGCCTTGTCTCTCTTGACCCAACCCGGCAGCCAGAAAAACTCACGATCCATCGAGACGTAAGGCAGATTCGTGCGTGCGCAGATCTTCCGCGAAAGGGTCGTCTTTCCACCGCCTGAGCAGCCCATGACAAGAACACGATCGGTAGCCTTAAGGCGGATGACCGCTTCGTCTATGCTATTCAATTCCTTCACATTTCATCTCCCAAAACCAGCTGATTGCATCGCTGTGAAGTCCGGCTTTAGTCAGTCGAAAATGTCAAGCAGCGCATGCATCTGCCGACGGCTCGTCAATTGAAGAACCGGGATGTCCGGGCCGTGCTCGGCAAGACCGGCGATAATCCGCGGCGAATAGACTTGCTCGAACGTCCATATGAAACGCAGAAATTGCCACTCGATCTTTTCGGGGCAGCCTGGCGCCATTTCCGGGCGCGTCCGCCCTATCCATTTGAACCATCTGGACACGGCCCCCCATAGGCAGAGCAGCCGCGGCATACGCACCCAGATAACGAGATCCGTCCGCGGCAGGCGTAGGTCGAACGTCGTGGTATTCGTACCATCCATGATCCAACGCTCTTCCTGGGCTTTTTCCACGATGATGCGTTTCCGCTCGATCTCGTCGCGCTCGGCCCAGCCTGGAAGCCAGCGGACATCTCTATCGAGCGAGACATAGACGAGGCCGAACCGCTCGCCGATCTTCTGCGACAAGGTCGACTTGCCGCCGCCTGAGCAGCCGATGACGAGGATGCGCTCGGCGCTCTTGAGGATGGATGCCGCTGTCTCGATGTCGACGACATAGGGGGGCGCTTGCGGCGCGACGGTCTGCTCCACGGTCCAACTCCACATTGAAAATTGACGAACGCCAATACCGGCAACAAACGACGGGACGCGTGCTCTAAACCGCATAGATGATGATCTGATGACGGCACAAACAAAAACCGCGGCAAGATCGCCGCGGTTCGTTGAAAAGGCAAGAGCTTGTGAAAGCTTACTCGGCGGCGAGCAGAACCTTCTTCTCGCGTGCCGCCCGCAGCCGCGCAAAATCGTCGCCGGCGTGGTGGGACGAGCGTGTCAGCGGGCTGGAGGCAACCATCAGGAAGCCCTTGGTGTAGGCAACCGTCTCATAGGACTTGAACTCCTCAGGGGTGACGAAGCTCATGACCTGGTGATGCTTGCGGGTCGGCTGCAGATACTGGCCGATGGTGAGGAAGTCGACGTCGGCTGTGCGAAGGTCGTCCATCAGCTGCAGCACTTCGTTGCGCTCTTCGCCAAGGCCGACCATGATGCCGGACTTGGTGAACATGGTCGGATCGAGTTCCTTCACCCGCTGCAAAAGCCGGACCGAGTGGAAGTAACGCGCACCGGGACGTACCGTCAGGTAATTGCCTGGCACCGTTTCCATATTATGATTGAACACATCGGGCTTGGCGGCCACGACGCGCTCCAGCGCGCCGGGCTTCTTCAGGAAGTCGGGCGTCAGGATTTCGATCGTGGTTGCCGGCGAAGCGGCGCGGATCGCCCAGATCACCTTTTCGAAGTGTTCGGCACCGCCGTCGGCCAGGTCGTCACGGTCAACGGAGGTGATGACGACGTGGCTGAGGCCCATTTCCTTGACGGCCTTGGCGATGTTTTCAGGCTCGGCCATGTCGAGCGCATTCGGCTTGCCGGTCGCGACATTGCAGAAGGCGCAGGCGCGAGTACAGATCTCGCCCATGATCATGAAGGTGGCGTGCTTCTTCTCCCAGCACTCGCCGATATTCGGGCAGCCAGCCTCCTCGCAGACCGTGACGAGCTTGTGCTCCTTCACGATCGAGCGCGTTTCGGCATAGCCCTTCGATGTCGGCGCCTTGACGCGGATCCAGTCAGGCTTACGCAGAACTTCCGTGTCCGGCCGATGGGCCTTTTCCGGATGCCTTACGCGCTTTGCGTCTGGATTGATCCTGTCGAGAATCGTGACCATGAAACGTCTACTTTCCGCCGCTTGTCCGCGGCCCATTCATCGCCGGGCGAATTTGGCGAGAAATATCAGAATGCATGCACCAATGAAACCGGTGACGAAAAAACCAAACCTTCCACCGGGCACGCTGATATGCAGCCCCGCGAGAATGGCAGCCGCGACCACCGAGCCGGCAATGCCGAGGACGATGTTGAGAATGACGCCGTAGCGCACCTCCATCAGCTTGCCCGCGAGCCAACCCGCAAGACCACCGATGATGACCAGACCCAACCAGCCGATACCTTCCATCACACCCTCGCGCCAAGCGTTTCTTGAAGCGTGATCTTGTCAGAAAACCGCTTCGCACTTTTCCGGATCATGCTCTAGGCGATCAACCTCGCCAAAAGCACCACGACTATCGCGCCCACCGTCGCGTGAATGATCTCGACCACCAGCGGGCTCTCAATTCCCAGCGAGATCCCGAACCAATTGAACAGGAACCCGCCAACGAAAGCGCCGATCACGCCGCTGACCAGACAACCGATCAAACCGCCGCCACCGCCAACGATCAGGCTGGCGAGAAACCCCGCCACCAGACCGATCAGAAGAAAGACGGCCCAACCTTCCGCAGTGATAGACATGATGATTTCCTTTGCTATTTTCCACCCTCACCATAGAGGATAGAGAACCTGCAAGGAAATTATCAAGCGTTCAGCACGCGGCCGTAGGCGTCCAGCACGGCTTCTTTCATCGATTCCGAAACGGTCGGATGCGGGAAGATCGTGTGCATCAGCTCCTCTTCCGTCGTCTCCAGGTTCATGGCGACGACAAAGCCCTGGATCAGCTCGGTGACTTCGGCGCCGACCATGTGGGCGCCAAGCAGCTCACCGGTCTTCTTGTCGAAAATGACCTTGACCATGCCCTGATCCTCGCCGAGCGCGATCGCCTTGCCGTTGGCAACGAAGGAGAAGCGGCCGACGCGGATATCGCGACCCTGCTCCTTAGCCTTGGCTTCCGTCAGGCCGACGGAGGCAACCTGCGGGTTGCAGTAGGTGCAGCCCGGCACCTTGCTCTTGTCGGTCGGATGCACGTTCGGCAGGCCGGCGATCTTCTCGATGCAGACAACACCTTCATGCTCGGCCTTATGCGCCAGCATCGGCGGACCGGCGACATCGCCGATCGCGTAGATGCCCGCAACATTGGTCTTGCCGTAGCCATCGATGACGACGCAGCCGCGATCGGTCTTCACGCCGAGCGCTTCCAGACCGAGATTTTCGATGTTGCCCTGCACGCCGACAGCGGAGATCATCCGGTCAGCCGTTATCTGCTGCACCTTGCCGTCTTCCGTTTCGACATGGGCAGTGATGCTGTTCGCACCCTTCTCGACCTTGGTGACCTTGGCTTTGGTGAATATCTTCAGGCCGCGCTTCTCAAGCTGCTTGCGGGCGATGCCGGAGATTTCAGCATCTTCGACCGGCATGATGGTCGGCATGACCTCGACGACGGTGACATCAACGCCCATGGAGCGATAGAAGCTCGCAAACTCGATGCCGATGGCGCCCGAGCCCATGACCAGCAGCGATTTCGGCAGAAAATCCGGCTTCAGCGCTTCGAAATAGGTCCAGATCAGCTTGCCGTCCGGCTCGATGCCCGGCAGCGCGCGCGGACGGGCGCCGGTCGCGACGATGATGTGCTTGGCAGTGTAGGTGCCCTCACCCTTGACGTTCTTCGGCAACGGATGCTGCGGCTCGACAACCGGCTTGGTCGACTTGCCGACGACGATTTCGCCGGGCTTAGTGATCTTGGCTTCACCCCAGATCACATCGACCTTGTTCTTCTTCATCAGATAGCCGATGCCCTGATTGAGGCGGGCGGAAACGCCGCGCGAGCGGGCGACAACCGCCTTCACATCGGCGCTCACTTTGCCCTCGAGAACGAGGCCGTAATCCTTCAGGTGGTTGGAATGGTCGAGAATTTCGGCCGAACGCAGCAGTGCCTTGGTCGGGATGCAGCCCCAGTTCAGGCAGATGCCGCCCAGGTGCTCGCGTTCGACTATCGCCGTCTTCAGGCCAAGCTGACCGGCGCGCACGGCAGCGACATAGCCGCCCGGACCGGAACCGATGATGATGACGTCGTAATTCTCAGCCATATGTTTCCTGCCTTTTTGGTGGCGGCCGGTAAAGCGTCAGCCTGCCTTGAATTGTTAGATACCCAGCATCATGCGAGCGATCGACTCCAGGCCACGACCGAGCGCCCGGGTGTTTTCGGCATCGAGATGCACGCCGTCGAGCGGCGTGGTGACGGCAACCGAAGCGCCATCGAAAAAGCCGCAACCTTCCTCGTCCGCAAGATCGCGATAGAGCGTCGCCAACTTGCCCGACTCCTCGACCCCGCCAAGGAAACTCGAGGCGAAAGCCGCATTGGCCGTTTCGGATATGACAGGCGGCGCGACGATCAGAATATCGGGGACCTCATGATCGAACCCCCATGTATGGTTGCGCACGAGCTGGATCAACCGCCGGACGCCCTGCATCGCCGCGAAAGCGGGACCAGCAACAACCGGCTTCATGTCGTTGGTGCCGAGCATGATAATGACGAGATCGAGCGGCGCATGCGTCTGCAGGATCGTCGGCAACACCCTTGCACCATTGCGGTCGCAATCGGCAAGGTGATCATCAAAAGCCGTCGTGCGGCCGTTCAACCCTTCCGGGATGACGCGGGCCTGATCGCCGAGCGCCTTTTGCAGCACGCTCGGCCATCGATCTTCAAAGGCATGACGGCCAATTGTCTCGGCGTTATAGCCCCATGTGAGCGAGTCGCCATAACACAGAACGGTCTTGGTCATTCATGCCTCCGTTTGACGACAAGGCTCAGACGAGCATCCCCATCGGGTTTTCGATGTAGCCCTTGAAGGCGCCCAGGAGTTCCGCGCCGAGTGCACCGTCAACGGCACGATGGTCGGTCGACAGCGTGATGCTCATCACGGTGGCAACAACCATTTCGCCCTTCCTGACAATCACCCGCTGCTCGCCCGCGCCGACGGCGAGGATGGTCGCATGCGGCGGATTGACGACGGCGGCGAAGTTCTTGACGCCCATCATGCCCATGTTGGACACGGCGGTCGTGCCGCCCTGATATTCCTCGGGCTTCAGCTTCCGCTCCTTGGCGCGCTTGCCATAGTCCTTCATCTCGTTGGAGATGGCAGACAAGGTCTTCAGCTCGGCGCTGCGAATGATCGGCGTGATCAGGCCGCCCGGGATGGAAACGGCAACGCCGACATCAGCATGCTTATGCTTGACCATGTTGCTGTCGGTCCAGGAGACGTTCGCATCCGGTACGTCGCGCAGAGCCAAGGCCAGGGCCTTGATGACCATGTCGTTGACCGAGAGCTTGTAGGCCGGAACACCGTCCTTCGACTTCGGAGCGGCATCATTGAGCTGCGTACGCAGCGCCAGCAATGCATCCAGCTCGCAATCGACGGTGACGTAGAAATGCGGGATGGTCTGCTTGGATTCCTGCAGGCGCTTAGCAATGGTCTTGCGCATGCCGTCATGCGGCACGAGTTCGTAGGAGCCGGGCTCGAACAGCTTGAGAACGGCATCGTCCGACTGGCCCTTTGCCAAAGCGGGTGCCGGGGCAGCCGCAGGCTGGGCAGCCGGAGCGGCCTTGGCAACACCACCACCAGCGGCGGCAGCTTCGATGTCCTTCTTGATCACCCGGCCATGCGGGCCGGAGCCGACGAGCGCGGTCAGATCGATGCCAGCGTCCTTGGCGAGACGGCGGGCGAGCGGAGATGCGAAGGTGCGATGACCATCAGTCGCGGCCGGAGCTGACGCCACAGCAGGCGCAGATGAAGCCACCGGAGCAGGCGTTGCCGCAGGAGCGGCAGCGACCGGGGCGGCTTCCGTCTTCGGCGCAGCGGCCGGAGCCGCACCCGCGCCGGAAGCGGCAGCTGCAACATCCTCGCCTTCGCCGGCCAGAACCGCGATCAGCGCATTGACCTTGACGCCCTCGGTCCCAGCGGGAACGAGGATCTTGGCAATGGTACCTTCGTCGACGGCTTCGACTTCCATCGTCGCCTTGTCGGTCTCGATCTCGGCGATGACGTCACCGGACTTGATCTTGTCGCCTTCCTTGACCAGCCACTTGGCAAGGTTGCCCTCTTCCATGGTTGGCGAGAGGGCAGGCATGGTGATGTTGATAGGCATCGAAAAGCCCTCCCCTTATTTGTAGCAAACGGCTTTCACCGCATCGACCACTTCGCCGACATTCGGAAGCGCCAGCTTCTCGAGGTTGGCGGCGTAGGGCATGGGAACATCCTTGCCGGCGATCGTCAGGATCGGCGCATCGAGATAATCGAAGGCTTGCTGCATGACGCGGGTCGCGACTTCCGTGCCGACGGAGGACTGCGGATAGCCTTCCTCGACGACCACCAGGCGGCCGGTCTTCTTGACGGATTCGATAACCGTCGGAAGATCCATCGGACGGATGGTACGCAGATCGATCAGTTCGACGTCGATGCCCAAAGCTTCCAGCTCGGCAACCGCCTTGATGGAATAGGTCATGCCGATACCGAAGGAAACGATCGTCACGTCCTTGCCAGTACGATGAATACGAGCCTTGCCGATCGGCAGAACGAAATTATCGAGCTTCGGCACGTCGAAATGCTGGCCGTAGAGAATTTCGTTCTCAAGGAAGACGACCGGGTTCGGATCGCGGATAGCCGCCTTCAGCAGGCCCTTGGCGTCAGCTGCCGAGTAAGGCATGACGACCTTGAGACCGGGAATCTGGCTATACCATGCAGAATAATCCTGGCTGTGCTGAGCGCCGACGCGGGCTGCAGCACCATTCGGGCCGCGGAACACGATCGGAGCGCCCATCTGACCGCCGGACATGTAGAGCGTCTTGGCGGCGGAGTTGATGATCTGGTCGATCGCCTGCATGGCGAAGTTGAAGGTCATGAACTCGATGATCGGGCGAAGACCGGCCATGGCAGCGCCGACGCCGACGCCGGCAAAGCCGTGTTCGGTGATCGGGGTATCGATGACGCGGCGAGGACCGAACTCCTGCAGCAGGCCCTGGGTGATCTTGTAGGCACCCTGGTATTCGGCGACTTCTTCACCCATGACGAAGACGTCTGGGTTGTCGCGCATTTCTTCGGCCATGGCGTCGCGCAGTGCTTCACGCACCGTCATCGACACCATTTCCGTGCCGGCCGGGATTTCCGGATCGGCAGGAGCAGCGGCCTTCGGCTGTGCCGGAACCGGCGCCGAAGCAGCAGCCGGCGCTTCGATCTTGACCGGTTCGGCAGCCGGAGCAGCTTTGGCGCTGGAAATGTCGGATGCGGATTCGCCGTCCTGCAGCAGGATGGCGATCTTGGCATTGACCTTGACGCCTTCGGTGCCGGCCTCGATCAGCAGCTTACCGATGATGCCTTCGTCGACGGCTTCCACTTCCATGGTGGCCTTGTCGGTTTCGATTTCCGCAATGACGTCGCCGGAGGTGACCTTGTCACCTTCCTGCTTGAGCCACTTGGAAAGAGTGCCTTCTTCCATCGTTGGAGAAAGGGCGGGCATGAGAATATCGATGGGCATGGTTCTTCCCTCCCCGATTTAGAGCAGAATGTCGGTATAGAGCTCGGATGCATCCGGCTCCGGATCGGCCTGGGCGAAATCGGCGCTGTCGGCGACGATGTCGCGGACGTCCTTGTCGATCACCTTCAGGTCGTCTTCCGACGCCCAACCCTTGTCCAGAAGACGGACACGAACCTGCTCGATCGGATCATGCTCGGAGCGCATCTTCTGCACTTCGTCCTTGGAGCGGTACTTGGCCGGATCCGACATGGAATGGCCACGGTAACGGTAGGTCAGCATTTCCAGGATGATCGGACCCTTGCCGGAACGGCAATATTCGACCGCTTCATCCGCAGCTGCCTTGACGGCGCGAACATCCATGGCATCTACCTGGATACCGGGGATGCCGAAGGAGGCGCCACGCTTGGAGAAGTCGGGCTGCGCGGTCGCGCGCGCCGTCGACGTACCCATGGCGTAACGGTTGTTCTCGATCACGTAGATCACCGGCAGCTTCCAGAGCTGCGCCATATTGAAGCTTTCGTAGACCTGGCCCTGGTTGGCAGCGCCGTCGCCGAAATAGGCGACGCTGACGCTGTCATTGCCGCGATACCAGTTGGCAAAGCCTAGACCTGTGCCAAGCGAGACCTGCGCGCCGACGATGCCGTGGCCGCCGTAAAAATTCTTTTCCTTGGAGAACATGTGCATGGAGCCGCCCTTCCCTCGGGAATAGCCGCCCTTGCGTCCGGTGAGCTCGGCCATGACGCCGCGAGCGCTCATGCCGGCTGCCAGCATGTGACCATGGTCACGATAGCCGGTGATGACCTGATCGCCATCCTTCAGGGCCATCTGCATGCCGACAACGACAGCTTCCTGGCCGATATAAAGGTGACAGAAACCGCCGATGAAGCCCATACCATAGAGCTGGCCTGCCTTCTCTTCGAAGCGGCGGATCAGCAGCATCTCACGATAGGCACTCAATTCCGCATCGCGGTCAAATTCCGCGATTGCGCCGCCATTGGTTTCTTTGGCAGGCCTCGATGCTGTCTTGCGGCTGGAAACGGACGCGGATTTGCGTGGCGCCATTCAACCCTCCCTGTGTGAGTAGCCTCGTTTTATAGTGTGGCGTAACATAGGGAAGATTGTCCGCCACAGCAATGCTATAATTGCATGGCTCATATTCACCGCAAGCTATTGTTATAGCTTCAAAAAATTCGATTAACCTAAATTCGGTTAATTGCGACTATTTGTTGAAAATGACGATTTCGTCGGCCCTGGAATAGGTAAGCTGATAGCGCGCATACTGATCAAGCATATCCTTGTCCAGCGAGCCGTCGCTCAGCAGCGCCACGGCCTTCTCAAGGTGCTCGCGCTTGGCAACGAGATCGGCAAGTTCTTTGCTGCGATCGATGCGACGCTGCTCGAAAACCTCTGTGGCCTTCAGGCCGTAGTCGCCATGAATACAGTGATAGCCGAAATAGCTGACAAAAGCGATCGTGATGGCGGGAAGGACGAAACGACCGAATCTTCTCTTCTTATGATATTTTGTCCACATACTCGCCCGCTCGAAACGCCCTACGGAATATGATCCCGAACCTTATGTCCGCGCAGCTAAAATGCGAAGCGGGTTTCCGGATAAGATCATGCCAAATCAAACATCTACGGCGACTCTAGCCGGTAGAGATTAACCATCCGTTGACTCTAACGTTCCCCCTCAACAAAAAACCGCGCCCGAAGGCGCGGTTCAAGACATTACAGGCTTTAGAGGCGGCCCGGATCATTTGTCCGAGCCAAGCTCTGATCAGCCGCGAAGAATGGAGGTACCGGCATATTTTGCCTGCGGGCCGAGGCCTTCTTCGATGCGGATCAATTGGTTGTACTTGGCGAGACGATCGGAGCGCGACAGCGAGCCGGTCTTGATCTGGCCGCAGTTGGTGGCAACTGCGAGATCGGCGATGGTCGAGTCTTCGGTTTCGCCGGAACGGTGCGACATGACGGCCGTGTAATTGGCCTTGTGCGCGGTTTCGACAGCGTCGAGCGTTTCCGTCAGCGTGCCAATCTGGTTGACCTTAACGAGGATCGAGTTGGCAACACCCATGCGGATGCCGTCGCGCAGACGAGCGGAGTTGGTGACGAACAGATCGTCGCCGACGAGCTGCGTCTTCTTGCCGATCAGATCGGTAAGTGCCTTCCAGCCTTCCCAATCGTCTTCAGCCATGCCGTCTTCGATCGAAACGATCGGGTACTTGGCGGCGAGCTCGGCAAGGTATTCAGCCATGGCGCCGGGTTCCAACGTACGGCCTTCGCCTTCGAGAACGTACTTGCCGTCCTTGAAGAATTCGGTCGAAGCGCAATCAAGGCCGAGAGCAACTTCTTCGCCTGGCTTGTAGCCGGCCTTTTCGATCGACTTCATGATGAAGTCGAGGGCAGCAGGAGCGCTGGAGAGACCTGGGGCGAAACCGCCTTCGTCGCCGACATTGGTGTTGTGGCCCTGGGACGCCAGTTCCTTCTTAAGGACGTGGAAGATTTCCGAGCCAATACGCACGGCGTCGCGGAAGGTGTCCGCGCCGACCGGCAGGATCATGAATTCCTGGAAATCGATCGGATTGTCGGCATGGGCGCCGCCGTTGATGATATTCATCATCGGAACCGGCAGTAGGCGGGCATGAGCACCGCCGACATAGCGGTAGAGCGGCAGGTTTGCGCTCTGGGCGGCAGCCTTGGCAACGGCGAGCGATACGCCAAGGATGGCGTTGGCGCCGATGCGCGACTTGTTCGGCGTGCCGTCAAGCTCGATCATGATGTCGTCGATCTGGATCTGGTTTTCAGCGTCCATGCCGCCGATCGCGTCGAAGATCTCGGTATTGACGGCTTCGACGGCCTTTTCGACACCCTTGCCGTGATAGCGCTTGCCGCCGTCACGAAGCTCGACGGCTTCATGCGCGCCGGTCGAGGCACCCGACGGAACCGCTGCGCGGCCCAAGCTGCCATCTTCGAGGTAGACATCGACTTCAACAGTCGGATTGCCACGGCTGTCGAGAATCTCGCGGGCGATAATGTCGGTGATTGCGGTCATGATAGCTTCCTGCTCGCTGGGTTATAAATCGATTGAAATCGTCTTAATCGAAAATGCCGCTCCGCACCTCGATCTGGCGCTCCAACAGGCCGCGTATAGCAAGTTCATGTCAGCCTGTTGAATGCCGCTTAAAGTCTCAAGCCTTGGCGATGGCGTCGAAGGCCAGCAGCTTCTCCAGAAGCTGCGGCATGTCTTTCAGATAGACCATGTTCGGACCGTCGGATGGTGCATTGTCCGGATCCTCATGCGTCTCAACAAAAACGCCGGCGACACCCACGGCGACGGCGGCGCGTGCCAGCGTCTCGACGAACCGGCGGTCGCCGCCCGTCGAACCGCCCTGCCCGCCCGGCTGCTGCACGGAATGAGTCGCGTCAAAAATTACCGGAGCGCCCATGGCCGCCATGATCGGCAGCGAGCGCATGTCGGAGACCAGCGTGTTGTAGCCGAAGGAGGCGCCACGCTCGCAGAGCATGATGTTCGGATTGCCGCTGTCGTTCAGCTTGGCCAGCACGTTCTTCATGTCCCATGGCGCCAGGAACTGGCCCTTCTTGACGTTGACGACGCGGCCGGTCTTGGCGGCGACGACGAGAAGATCGGTCTGGCGCGACAGGAAGGCCGGGATCTGCAGGATGTCTACCGTCTTGGCGACGACAGCGCACTGTTCTTCCGTGTGGATGTCGGACAGGACCGGAAAACCATATTCCTTCTTGAGATCGGTAAAGACTTCCATGGCCTTTTCCAGGCCGATGCCGCGCTTGCCGGAGAGCGAGGTGCGGTTCGCCTTGTCATAGGAGGACTTGTAGACAAGACCGATGCCGAGCTTGCCGCAGAGCTCCTTCAGAACGCCGGCTACCATGAAGGCATGATCGCGGCTTTCCATCTGGCAGGGGCCGGCAATCAGCGACAGCTTGGCGGTGTTGGAAAACAGAACCTTGGATGCGCCCTCGCCGACGATCACTTCGGAATTGGTGCTCATGCTATCTCCTCGAAGGCGAACAACGCGCCCTGTCCAGGGGCGGGCTTTGCCAGAATACGATTGTTCTTACGCGTGTATGTGACGCCGTTAGCAGCCAAATGCGACGATGTCACGGAAAGATCGCGTGTCTTGAAAAGGATTGCGCGCGCCCGAAGGCCGGGATCGCCCGCCGGCAAGGGAAAATCGTAAAAGGCTTCCATGCCTTGCGGGGTCAGGACCTCGATCCTGGCGTTCGCCGTCTCGATCGTCAGCCCAAAGGAATGCTCCGATATCTTTGATCCGTCGGCAACCCGTTCGAAAAAGCCCCGGAACACGGCCGGCTTCGGCGTCGATACGGCGACGCGCGCAATACCGGTCACGCCATTGGCATGCCGCTCTAGGGCGTCACGATCAGCCGGCAAAGGGTTGACGCGCTGGCAGCAGAAGGCCAGGAAGTCCGGCGACCGCAGGTCGGCCGCGAAAGCGAGACGGAAGCCGGCGATGGTTTCCGAACCGTTAGGCATACGCATCGGCCGCTCGAAATTCAGCATCCGCCCAGCCGACATGGCATTGGCCAGGAAACGCTTATCATCGGCAGCTGCATCCTTCGTGCCGAGAACGATGGCCGAAAATCCTTCCTCGCCGATGCGAAAACGATAGGCTTGGTCACGGGCAACGAAAACATTGCCTTCGTCGATGCTCGTTTCATACTGCTCCTGCGACGCGACGCCCAAAGGCTCCAGATAAGTCATGTCGGAAAAGAACACACAAGCGTTCTCGGTGCCGAAGGGGTGGCGTGCATCGGCGGCGACGGTAAAGCCGAGCTTGCCCAGCCGTTCCCGCGCCATGGCAATATTGACCGTCGGCAGAACGAGATGATCCAGCGGATGCGGCGATGAAACCATGGTTTCCCCCTTGATGCATGCCGCAGGTTTGCGCTCTTCCGACGCTCAATTCAAGATGAAAACGCAGCGCTTAAGAACCAGGCGCATTGCAAATGGGAGGGCTCATTATCGAATGCCTTGCAACTGCGCGGAACCCGTGAATACTGCGAATTTCAGCGGCCATGCAAAGATAGCCGGCTCCCATTCCCGCAGAATCGATCATGGCCGATTTCCGCCTATGTTCCAGTGATCAGCGCTGAAATACTCCACGTTTCCGCCGGCTCGGAACTTGTTATGTTCCCTTTATTTAGTGCGCCGGCAAAACATTCATCGAAAATTAGGGACTTGCGGAACACATATGGAACATATAGTGTCCGTTCTGGATTTGTTTCACGACACCTTCACGATTCTGGGGTTCAAATACGATGTTGACACGCAAGCAGCAGGAACTGCTTCTCTTCATTCACGAACGGATGAAGGAGTCCGGCGTTCCACCTTCTTTCGATGAAATGAAGGATGCGCTGGACCTTGCGTCCAAGTCGGGCATTCATCGTTTGATCACGGCTCTGGAAGAGCGCGGTTTCATCCGCCGCCTGCCGAATCGGGCTCGGGCGCTGGAGGTCATCAAGCTGCCGGAAGCCTATAGTCCGAGCCTGCAGCCACGCCGCGGCTTCTCGCCGAGCGTCATCGAGGGCAGCCTGGGCAAGCCCCAGCCCGTACAGCCGCCTGCCCCCGCCAAGCCGGCGAACGACGAGAACAACAGCGCCGTTTCGGTGCCGGTCATGGGCCGCATCGCTGCCGGTGTTCCGATCTCGGCCATCCAGAACAACACCCACGATATCACCGTCCCCGCCGACATGCTTGGCTCCGGCGAGCATTATGCGCTCGAGGTCAAGGGCGACTCGATGATCGATGCCGGTATCTTCGATGGCGACACCGTCATCATACGCAACAGCACCACCGCCAATCCCGGCGATATCGTCGTTGCCCTGGTCGACGATGAAGAGGCGACATTGAAGCGCTTCCGCCGCAAGGGTGCCTCGATCGCACTCGAGGCGGCTAACCCCGCCTACGAGACCCGTATTTTCGGACCGGATCGCGTCAAGGTGCAGGGCAAGCTCGTCGGCCTTATCCGCCGCTATCACTGACAGGTGACACCGGCGCGACCGGTGCGCCGAATGCACCCGTTCGCCAGTCATAGGCGCGATGCAGGCTCCATGGCCGCACTAGAGTATCAAACGCGGTCGTGGCGATCGGCTTGTCGGTGCTGAGATCCATTTCAATGGATCCTGTCCGACGAAGGTTAGCTCCTGTGAAAAGCATCCCCCCTGTCCGGCAGCGATCAAGCCGCAGCCGGACAGGGATGACGACAATATTGCCTGTGTCGCAGGCCGGGCCAAGATAGGCGGCATTCTCGATGGTGACGAGTATGTCGCCATTGTCCAGCATAGCGACACACCATTCCCGCTTCTGACAGACAAAGCCGCCCTGCCCCGCACTGTCCAGCGCCGCGTCCATTGCCTTTCGGACGGCATTCCGTTCTTCAGAGCTCAGGCGATGACGGGTATCCGACTTATTGATTTTAGGTAGCTGGCTGTCTGGCGTTAGCATCATCGGCGGTTTGTGATCGGTTATCGACAATGCTCCTCGCCATTGGTCGAAGATGAAACTGGGCGGCTTTTCGCGATTGGTCGCCAAGGCGTCGTCTCGCAGCAGCGCGACCAACGTACCATCCTCGGAAATCATCAGGTCAGGCTTTCTGACATCCGGGCCGAGCGCGACGGCTGCGATTGTGCCAATGATCACGAGCGCGCCGGCATGTCGCAGCCGCGTTCGCAGCAATGTCATCAGCAGGAATCCGGCGATAACAGCCGGGAACATCCAGGCTGGCTGTCGTCCAAAAGGAATGTCACCACCCCAGCCAGCAACCGTCTTGGCGATACCGATGACAAGCTCCAGTCCCTTGCCGGTGACTTGCCAGAACGGGGCATCGAGGCCGAATGGCATCAGCAGCATCGCTGCCATGCCGAACGGCATGACGATAAAGGAGACAATCGGCATGGCCGCGAGATTGGCGGCAAGCCCGTATGTCGCCAGTCGGTGAAAATGCTCGATCGAGAAAATCGCCGTCGATGCGCCACCCAGAAACGACGTTGACGCTATGCCGCCGAAAAAGCGCGAGACGAAGAGCAGCGGGCGCAATATCTGGAAGCGGGAGAAGACCGTTTCCCGATGTCGACGCCGCGTCCAGAGCGTATAGCCAGACACCAATGCCAGAGTCGCCGCATAGGACATCTGGAAACTGGGGCCGAGCACCTGCGACGGTGACAGAACAAGAATGATGATCGCCGACAGTGCCACATTTCGAAGGCTGATGGATGGCCGGTCGAACAGCACCGCGATCAGCATGATCGCCATCATGATGAAAGCACGTTCGGCCGAAACGCCGAAACCGGAAATGAGGTAGTAGGCCGTCACCGTCACCAGCGCGCCGAAGGCCGCGATCTTCTTCGTCGGCCAGGCCTGTGCTACGCCGAAGAACAGGCTAAGGGCATAACGCAGACCGACATAGAAGATGCCGGCCGACAGCGCCATATTCAGGCCGGAGATGGCGATGATGTGCGTAAGGCCGGCAGTTCGCAGTGCTTCGGTCGTCTCCTTCGAGATCGCCCGTCTCTCATCGGTGACAAGGGCTGCTGCAAAGGCACCGGTATCGCCGGGCAGCGTCCTTCTAATCCTGTCGCCGATGCTGTTGCGCAAACCAGCAAGCCAGATATCTGCTTTATCGAGAACCGAGCCCTCAACGATATCAGCAGCCGATAGCAACAATGTCGGCGTTCCGTAGGCGAAGCCGTTCGCACCGATGCCGTTGAAATAGGCGCTGAAGGCAAAATCGTTCAGGCCCGGCAAGGCAGGCCCAGCCGGTGGCGTCAGCCGCGCCCTGGTCTGGATGAGATCTCCAAGCTCAAAGGGTTGCGGCTGCTTGCGCACGAAGACGGTCACTCGCTCGGGCGCTCTGCGAATGGTCGGATTTTCCGTTGCGTCGAGCGCGACGACATAACGCCATCGCTCCTTGTCGCTGGACTCGCGCCGCTCGACACGCCCGGTTATCGTGGTCGTCACCGCAGTATCGAGCATTACCGTCGATGCGCGCCAAGCCTCCCATTGCGCCAACGCCATCCCGGAACACACCAGCATGCCGGCCAGAAGAAGGTGCCGGAGCCTCGACCCGGCTTCGCGCTTGAAAAAGAAACCGACGGCGAAAATCAGGAGAGCGGCAAAGACGGCTTGCGGCGGCGGATCGGCGGCTGCCGTAAACCAGAAAATTGCGCCGATGCCGATATAAACAGGCACAAGCAGGATCCCGCGGCCATAATCCGCCTCTTCTTCGAACAAACGGGAAAAGCCGATCCTGATGCGGCCTGCCGCGAGAAGAAGACGTATCGCGAGGGTGGCTTGATCCTGCGTCCGGTCCGGCGGCATTGCTCCGACAAGAGCAGGAATCGTCATCAAGCCGCTGTTGCGATCAACCACAACGGCAAGATTCAGGTCATCCGACTGCCGATCCGGTGCCTCTAAATTAGGCATGCGCCCCCGCGCTTTACGCAAAACTACAGCTATAGCGAGATTTTTGCCGTCACCGGCCGGTGAATTCAACCAAAATCATGCGTGCGGTGGATAAATCACCTCAGCCGGCGCGCGAGCGAGGCAATTTCATCTACCGCAGTGCCCAAAAGTTGATACCGCAATGCACAAATAGCTGTAACGATAACTTGGCATTAGGCTCTGGATCATATAGCTAATCCCTAGTCGCTTAACCTTTTGGCGCTTTTTATGGCGTCAACCCCCCGCCAAATCTTGGAGGATCAGCATGACGGAACAAAGCGCGAAACTAACTTGGGGCGAAAAGACGGTGGATCTGCCGGTAAAATCCGGAACCATCGGCCCAAGTGTCATTGATATTGGTGCCCTTTATAAGAACACCTCCACTTTCACTTACGATCCTGGCTTCACCTCGACCGCGTCGTGCGAGTCCAGCATCACCTATATTGATGGCGACGAAGGCGTTCTGCTGCATCGCGGTTATCCGATCGATCAGCTGGCCGAACACGGCGATTTCCTCGAAGTCTGCTACCTGCTTCTCTACGGTGAACTTCCGACCGCTGCCCAGAAGAAGGATTTCGATCATCGCGTGACCATGCACACGATGGTGCATGAGCAGATGAGCCGCTTCTTCACTGGCTTCCGCCGAGACGCGCATCCGATGGCCGTCATGTGCGGCTGCGTCGGCGCTCTGTCGGCCTTCTATCACGACTCGACCGACATCACCGATCCGCACCAGCGCATGGTCGCTAGCCTGCGCATGATCGCCAAGATGCCGACGCTTGCCGCCATGGCCTACAAGTACCATATCGGACAGCCCTTCGTTTACCCGAAGAACGATCTCGATTATGCGTCGAACTTCCTGCGCATGTGCTTTGCCGTTCCTTGCGAGGAATATGTAGTCAATCCGGTGCTCGCTCGCGCCATGGACCGCATCTTCATCCTGCATGCCGATCACGAGCAGAATGCCTCGACCTCGACGGTCCGCCTCGCTGGCTCCTCCGGCGCCAATCCGTTCGCCTGTATCGCCGCTGGCATTGCCTGCCTCTGGGGCCCCGCCCATGGCGGCGCCAATGAAGCTGCATTGAACATGCTGACGGAAATCGGCACGGTCGACCGCATTCCGGAATTCATCGCCCGCGCCAAGGACAAGAACGATCCGTTCCGTCTGATGGGTTTCGGGCACCGCGTTTACAAGAACTACGATCCGCGCGCCAAGATCATGCAGAAGACGGCGCACGAGGTTCTCGGCGAACTCGGCATCAAGGACGATCCGTTGCTCGACATCGCAATCGAACTGGAGCGCATCGCACTGACCGATGAATATTTCATCGAGAAGAAGCTCTATCCGAACGTCGACTTCTATTCTGGCATCACGCTGAAGGCTCTGGGCTTCCCCACGACCATGTTCACGGTGCTCTTCGCGCTTGCTCGTACCGTCGGCTGGATCGCCCAGTGGAACGAGATGATCGAAGACCCGCAGCAGCGCATCGGCCGTCCACGCCAGCTCTACACCGGCGAACCGCCGCGCGAATATGTTCCGGTTTCCAAGCGTTAAACCGAGCGACAGAACAACAAAAAACCCGGTCAGAAATGGCCGGGTTTTTTATTGGCTAAAACATCGAGGAGGACCGCAGCCGCCTTCTCGCCGGGCGGCTCTTCCGTCTGCATTCGCTCCCAGACCAGACCGTAGCCTTCCAGCATGGCCGCCCGCTCCAGCGTATCGTTCGACAGGCGTTCCATATGACGCGCCACCTTACCGGCCCGGAGCACGTCGTTGAGGAGCTCGGGCACGACGACATAATCCGCGATCAGGTTCGGCAAAGCCGCTGTCCAGACCTTGATGCGCGACATCACAAATCGGGCAAGCCATTCGGTTTTATACGTGGAGAGGACAGGTACGCCAGCAAGACCCAGCTCCAGGATCACGGTGCCGGAGGCGGCAACCGCCGCATCCGCTTCCGCAAAGGCCTTCCATTTGGCCTCCTGGCCGACGAAAACATCCGGCTTGACGCTCCAGCTTTCAACAAGGGAGCGCACCAATGCTTCCTGCCGTGGGACAGTCGGCAGCATATAGCGAATGCGATCGTTTCGCCGGCTAAGCTCCATCACTGCCTGCTCGAAAACTGGCATGAGTTGGCGAATTTCAGAGGACCGCGAGCCGGGAAGCAGCAGGATCGTCTTTTCGCTATCGGCGGCGCTGACGGTGCGGAGCGCGCGCTGGCGGCGGGTTTCCACGAGGCTCGGATCCACCGTCAGGCGATGACCGACATAGGTCGTCGCCGGCCCCGCCAGCCGCTGCATCGCCGCCGGCTCGAACGGCAGGATGGCTAGGACATGATCGACATAGGCGAGCATTTTCTGCGCGCGATATTCCTTCCACGCCCAGACGCTGGGGCAGACGTAATTGACGATCGGCAGGTCCGGCAAAGCTGTCCGCACCTTTTTCGCAACGCGATGGGTGAAATCCGGGCTATCGATGATCAGCAGCACATCCGGCTTGGCCGCGATAACGGCATTCGCCGTCTGCCTGATGCGGGCAAGCAGTTTCGGCAGCTGCTTGATGACCTGCGCAAACCCCATGATTGATAGTTCGGAATAGTCGAACAGCGATCGCAGGCCTTGCGCCTCCAGCGCTTCACCGCCGACGCCGATCAATTCCACCGGGCCGTCATAACGACGCTTCAATGCGGCGACCAGATCACCGCCGAGCAGATCGCCCGAGACTTCACCGGCGATTACCGCGAGTTTCAGCGGCCGGTTGATCACATGAACCCCTCCGCGCTGAGGCCGCGATCGATGCCGCAGACGAAAAGTCCGGCTTCGTCGGCAGCTGCGATGACCGCCTCGCGCTCCAGCACCAGCGCCCTACCTGCTTCCACCGCCACGCCGGCAAGGCCGGCCTTCTTGGCGTTCAGCACGGTCGAGACGCCGATCGACGGCAGGTCGGCGCGAACGTCCTGCTGCGGCTTGCAGAGCTTGACCAGCACGCCGCGACGGCGCGTCGATATGCGCCCTTCGGCACGCAGGCCAGCGACACGCTCGATCATCTGGTCCGTGCCCTCAGCACCTTCCAGCGCCACGACGCGGCCGCCGACACTAACGGCGCCTTGCCCGACATCCAGCAGCCCAAGCGCATCGGCTGCTTTCGCACCCTGAGCGATGTCTCTCAAATCCTCTTTAGAAGGAGAATGCTTGCCCAGTGGCCCGGTGGTCGCCAGCAGGTCCGGTGCTATCTCATGGGCGCCGACGACGCGGACACCACCGGCCTCAATCAGCCGGATGACCATTTGCAAAACAGCATTGTCGCCGCCGGACAAAAGCGTGCGAATGGTCGAAGGCAATTCCTTGATCACCCGCCAGGTCGGATGTATCTCCCGCCAAGGCGGACGGCGCGCGACACCGCCGGACATGACGACCCGGTCGATGCCATATCGGCGGAACATGGCTTCAAGGCCGGCAAAATTGCCGACGCCGAGATTGGCATGATCGAAAGCGGACCAGTCGCGGTCCGCCTCGTTGGTCAGCGCAATGATAACAGGATTTTCACCAGCCTGGCGGGCGGCTTCAGCGACATAGGCGGGCAAAAAGCCGCTGCCTGCGATGATCGCCAGCCTGCCCTTATTGTCCTGACCGCTCGCGGCCACTTCAGCCCTTGCCACGATTGGGCGATGACAGTGCGCGATCGCTATCGGCTGCGATGAAATCGAGAATCTCCATCGCTTCCTTGCAATCGGCATACTCCTCGCGGATCGCCGTCGCATTGTCACGGATCGAGCCTTCGCCCTCAAAAATGCTCTTGTAGGCGCGGCGAACCCGATGGATCACCGAACGCTCGATGCCGGCGCGGGTCATGCCGACGATATTCAGGCCAGACAGGACACCCGGATTGCCGTTTAGCATGCCATAGGGAATGACATCGTAGCTCGCAGCCGAAAGGCCGCCAACGAAAGCCTGACGGCCGATGCGGGTGAACTGATGCACCGCGCAGCCGCCGCCGAGAATGGCGCGGTCTTCAACGGTGACGTGCCCGGCCAGCATGACATTGTTCGACATGATGACATTGTTGCCGACGCGGCAATCATGGGCAACATGCGAATTGGCAAGGAACAGGTTGTTGTTGCCGACAATGGTCTTGCCGCCGTAATCAGCGGTGCCGGTATTGATCGTCACACCTTCGCGGATCGTGCAATTCTCGCCGATATCCAGCGTCGTCTCTTCGCCGCCGTGATGCACGCTCTGCGGATCGCCGCCGACGACGGCCATGGGGAATATCTTCGTACCCTTGCCGATCGTCGTCCGGCCGGTCACGACCACATGCGTCAACAGCTGGACAGAATCATGCAGCACGGCCTTCGGACCGACATGGCAGAACGGACCGACGACAACATTTTCGCCGATGACCGCCCCGTCTTCAACGATCGCGAGCTTATGAATGCGCGCGCTTTTTGCAATGCTGCTCATGCCTGATCCGGGTCCTTCCGTACAATCATCGCACCGATATCGGCCTCGGCAACCACCGACCCCTCGACCTTGGCATCACAATGGAACTTCCAGATCGTACCGCGCTGCTTTTGCTTGACGACGTGGAACTCCACGCGGTCGCCAGGAACGACCGGCTTGCGGAAGCGGGCATTGTCGATCGTCATGAAGTAGACGAGGTTGCCGCCGATGCCGTCCTTGCGGGCGCAAATCGCACCGGCCGTCTGTGCCATGCCTTCGATCAGCAAAACACCAGGCATGATCGGAGAGCCCGGAAAATGCCCGGTAAATTGCGGCTCGTTGGCCGTGACGTTCTTGATGCCGATGGCGGAGTTATCGCTATCGATCTCGATGATCCTGTCGACCATCAGGAAAGGATAGCGATGCGGCAAAAGCTTCATAATCTCGATGATATCAGCCGACGACAGCGACGTCTTGGCGTCTTCAGTCATGCTCCGCACTCCCATCCTTCTTTTCTCTGGCTCCAGATCGCTTTGCGACCTCCGCCGCCTCTCTCAGAAAATCCCACAAGGGACGCGCAGGAATGCCCGCAAATCGCTCGCCCGCCGGGATGCTATTCATGACGCCGCTCTTGGCGCCGATCTGAACACCATCGCCAATGTGGATATGGCCGTTCACACCAGTCTGTCCGCCGATCTGTACGCCGTCGCCGATCACCGCACTGCCGGCTATACCGACCTGGCTGACGATGGCGCAATGGCGGCCGATCCGGACGTTATGTCCGATCTGCACCTGATTGTCGATCTTGGTGCCTTCACCAATCACCGTATCATCCATGGTACCACGGTCGATCGTCGTGTTGGCGCCGATCTCGACATTATCCTGGATGATGACGCGGCCGATCTGCACGATCTTGATCATGCCGCGCGGTCCCGGCGCGTAGCCGAATCCATCCTGACCGATGCGCGCGCCATTGTGAATGATGACGCCGTTGCCAAGATAAGAACACAGAACACTGGCGCCGCCGCCGATCGTGCAATGGCGGCCGATCTTGACGCCGGGGCCAATGATGGCGCCAGCTCCGATGCGGGTTCCCTCGCCGATTTCGGCGCCTGGTCCGACGACGGCGCCCGGCTCGACGCCGACATCAGCTTCAAGCCTGGCTGTCGGATCGACGAAAGCCGTTGGCGAAATCAGTGTCGGTGTTGATGTCAGCGCAACCGGACGCATGGCTTGCGGATGCAGCAAAGCACCGGCGAGCGCGAAATCCGTGTGTGGTTTCTTGGAAAGAAGAACCGGAATGTGTTCCGGGACCAAAGACCTCAAAGTCGGCAAACAAATAATCGCCGAAGCCCTGCAAGTCTCCAGTTCCGCACGATTCTTCCGGGAAAGAAGGTAGCAAACATCGCCGTCGCCGGCCCGATAGACCGGCGCAATGGACTTGATGATGATGCCCGCAAAGGCCTCATCAGCAAGTTCCGCCCCAAGATGCTCGGCCAGCGCACGGAGGCTGACGCCATCATGGGGCGGGAAAAAACCGATATGTTCCATAAGCACCAGCTCCAGAACGGTGTTAAGCCCGCAGTTCTGGGCTGCCGATATCAGAACTGGTTGGCGATGCCAAACCGGAAATTCTCAACCTTGTCGTAGTCTTCCTTGAGAACCGGTACGGCATAGTCAACACGGATAACACCGAAGGGCGACGACCAGATCAGGCCTGCACCGAGCGAGGCACGGATCGAGCTGTCATTATGCAAGACATCGCCGAACAGATTAGCCTTGTTGCCGTAGAGAGTACCCGCGTCAGCAAAGGCTGCAAGACGCAGACCGATATCCTGCGGAACACCCGGCATCGGCATGCTGGCCTCAGCCGAAGCCGTGAGGTAGGTCGTACCGCCCAGCGGATCGCCATTCGACGTGCGCGGACCGATACCGGCATTCTCGAAGCCGCGGATTTCACGGCCACCGAGCGTGAACTGGTCGAAGACGTTCAGCTTGCCATCCGTCGGCATGACGTAGCCGGCACCAACCGTCAGCGAGCCGATGATATCGGCCTCATCGCTGATCATCTTGTAATAGCGCGCCTTGCCGCTCAGCTTGTAGAAGTCGGAGTCGCCGCCCAGGCCCGCATATTCATGCGTGAACTTGGCAATGATACCTTCACGCGGCAGATTTTGGTCATCCAGCGTATTGTACGTGAAGGTCTGCGAAACCGTCGACTGAATCCAAGGGCCGTTCTCGACCAGATTCTGGTACGGAGCGGAAAGATTGTCTTCCCAGTCATTCGTACCATCGTAGGTCAGGCGCTTGTAGTTGTAGCGCAGGGTCGTCGCGAGGTTCTCGGTAATCGGAGCCGTCACGCGCAGCGAGAAGCCCTCTTCCGAGTAATCATAGTAGTCGTCGCTCGACGTCTGGTTCTTGAAGATGTCGAAGCCGGCGGCCAGACGATAACCGAGGAAATAGGGCTCGGTGAACGAGATATTATAGGTACGATTGCCTTCCGTACCGGCGCCCGCAGCAATACGGATGTACTGACCGCGGCCGAGGAAGTTCTTTTCTTCAACCGAAGCTTCGAGCAGCAGACCACCATTGTTGCCGACTGCGTAACCAGCACCGATACCGAACGAGCCGGTCGGCTGATCTTCGACGTTGACGACAACGACGACGCGGTCCGGAGCGCTGCCCGCTGCCGTGCTGATATCAACCTTCGTGAAGTAGCCGAGCGCGTCGAGGCGGCGCTTGGCACGGGTGATCATTTCCTGGTTGAACGCATCGCCTTCGTTGATATCGAATTCGCGACGGATAACGTAGTCGCGCGTGCGGGTGTTGCCGCGGATTTCGATACGCTCAACATAGGCGCGCTCACCCTGGTCGACCAGATATTCGATACCGATCGTGTGGCCGCCGAGGTCGCGGTTGCCGCGCGGGGTGATGCGGGCAAACGGATAACCGGCCGAAGCGACGCGCTTGGAGATGTTTTCGATCGAGGTCTGGATATCCTTGGCGCTGTAGACATTACCCTTCTGAGTAATGACCAGGCTCTTCAGGTCCTCGGCATTGACGCCATCAACCGTCGAAACGACGTTGATGTCACCATAGGTATAGCGCGGACCTTCATCGACGTTGAAGTTCAGCGTGTATTCGTTGTTCTGCTCGTTCAGCGTCGCATCGGCGCTGACGATGCGGAAGTCGGCATAACCGTGATTGTAGTAGAACTGACGCAGCGCATCCTGGTCCGCCTGCTGGCGATCGGCGCTGTAGACGTCCTTACGGGTCAGGAACGACATGAAGTTCGTCTTCTTGGTGCTGATCACCGAAGCGAGACGACCGCTGTTGTAAGCCTGGTTGCCGGAGAAGTTGATCTTGTCGATCTTGGTGCGATCACCTTCGTTGATGACGAAGGCAACATTGATGCGGCCCTGCGCGACCGGAACGGTCTGCGTCGTCACCTGAACTTCATTACGACCGATCGCCGCGTAGGCGTCCTTGATCGTCTTGATGTCGGCCTGCACCTGGGTTTCGCTATAGGGACCAGCGGCATGGGTCTGTACGACACCCTGCAGCTTGTCGTCCTTGATCTTGCGGTTGCCGTTGAAAACCACGGCATTGATCAGCTGATTTTCCTTGACGGAAACAACCAGCGTGCTGCCGGAAACGGTTACATGCACATCGGAGAAGTATCCGGTGGCATAGAGCTGCTTCACCGAATTATCGATGTCACCGGGCGAGAAGCTCTTGCCAGGCTTGATCGTGAGATTGTCGCGAACAGCATCAACACCAACGCGCTCTGCCCCCCTGACATCGATCCGTTGTATGACAGCGGCTTCTGCGACCGAAGCAGAAGCAAGGGTGATAACACCAGCGCCCGACGCAACAACACCAGCAGACAGCGCTACCGCCGACACTGCGTTCAAAAATCTTGAACCAGCCTTCATTTCACTTCTTACCTTTTTTCAGTCGTCCCCAGCCCCGGGAAGAACCCGATTCCGGCCACGTGTGTCGTTTTACCCGCTTTTGACATACAAGCAAGGGAGCAAGTTAATTTCTGTTTACTTCATTTCAAAGAGTGGCTCATTGGCCACTACAGCTTTGAAACATCGTAAATAAATCGTAATTCTTCCCTTGCTCCCCCATCAGCCTATCCTGGAGCTGATGTCGTTCCATGTCGCAAATACCATGAGTGACAAAACCATTGCGAACCCGATCCGGAAAGCGATGTCCTGCGCTCGGGCACCTAGCGGTTTTCCCCTTACTGCTTCAATCGCATAGAACATCAGATGGCCGCCATCAAGTACCGGGACCGGCATCAAATTTAATAAACCAATTGAAACAGAAAGTATGGCGGCGAATTGGAGCACCGCGGAGAAGCCCAGAGTTGCCATCTGGCCGGAGAGTTGCGCCACGCGAATCGGGCCGCCGAGCTGATCCGCCTTCATGTAGCCGCCGATGACATTACCGAGATATTCGAAGGTGCCGGAAATGATGCTGCCGGTCTGCTTCACGCCTTCGCTTAGCGCCTGCAGCGGCCCGTATGCCTGATACCGCAGCTTGATAGGCGTCTGGCCATCACTGATTCCAATGCTGCCGATCTCCGTCTCGTTGCCGAAGGCATCGGGCTCCGCCGCCACCTTCGGCGTGACTTTGACGTCACGCGTCACGCCGTCGTGCTGGACGGACAATATCACCGTCTTGTCCGCGCGGGAGGCAACATAGCGCTGCACCTCGCCGATGGAGCCGATGGCGCGTCCATCCACAGAAAGAATGCGATCGCCAAGCGTGATACCCGCGCCGGCGGCAGGACTATCCTGTGCAATGGTGGCGACGAGCGGATCGACCGGCGAAATGCCGACACTGCCGACATCCTTCTTGTTACCGGAAGAATCAGTTTCAGCCAGCGTCTCCGGCACCATCGGAAAATCGCGCGTCTGACCATCGCGCTCGACGGTCAGGACCACACCCTTGCCAGGACGGTCGCCGATATAACGGACGATATCGTAATAGGTCGCAACATTGTTGCCATCGATCGCAACCAGCCGGTCGCCGGCCTGTATGCCCGCTCGCGCCGCCGGCCCGCCCGGCTCCACCGCCGTTACCTGGGGATCGACGAGCGCGATGCCGATACGGCCCATCTCCATCTTGTTGCCGAACTGATCTGTGTCTTCCGCGAGCTTCGGCACGATGTTGAAATCGCGCTTCTGGCCATCGCGCTCGACGCTGAGTACGATATTGCGGCCGGGCCGCATGCCGACATAGCGCTGCACTTCATCGAAGGTCGCGATCTTGTTGCCATCAATGGCGACGAGACGGTCGCCAGGCTCGATCCCCGCTTCGGCGGCAGCACCGCCACGCGTGACCATGGCAACGACCGGATCCGCAACAGTGCGGCCGTAAACGCCGAACAACACGGCGAAGATTGCAATGGCGAGAATGAAATTGGCGATCGGGCCAGCGGCAACGGTTGCAGCGCGCTTCCACAGCTTGGCGCCGGCGAAGGATTGGGCGCGTTCTTCCTCGGTCATAGCCGAGAGCTGGTCGACGTCGGTCTTGCTCGAGGCATCCTCGTCGCCGAAGAAGCGTACATAGCCGCCAAGCGGAATGAGCGACAATTTCCATCGCGTGCCGTGGCGATCGGTGAAACCAGCGATCTCAGGGCCAAAGCCGATCGAGAAGGCCATGATGCGAATGCCGGACCAGCGCCCGACCAGATAGTGACCCATCTCGTGCACGAAAACGAGCAGTGACAGGACGAAAACAAACGTGATGACGTTGTTCGTCAAGAAGCCGATGATGCCTGCCACGCTACCCATGCATTGATCCTGTTCGCGTTGATTTCATACACCGAGCAGGACACTGCCCAATGACATGGTCTCGCCGCTCATTGTCAGCGATATCACGATAGCCAACATAAACGCCGCAAAACAAGCAAAAATTAGTCCATCGACTCGATCCATGACGCCGCCATGGCCGGGAATCAGATGGCTGGAGTCCTTGACGCCGAACCGGCGCTTCATGAAAGACTCGAATAAATCGCCGATTTGGCTGCAAATCGACAGGATCAGCGCGAGCGCCGGAATCCATAAACCATCTGCGGAGAAATAGCTCCAGACGACCGCCGTTCCGGCAATCACGGCGGCGATTGCGCCGCCGATCGCGCCCGACCAGGTCTTGCCCGGCGATATGCGTGGCGCAAGCTTTGGTCCGCCGATGGCCCGGCCGACGAAATAAGCGAAAATATCGGTCGCCCATACCGTCGCGAAGATGAACAGCATCAGCACGAAGCCGCGCAGGTCATCGTCGCGGATCTCCGCAAGGGCGATGGCGGTCAACCCGGCATAAAATATTCCGCCGGGCAACCACCAGCTTTTGCCACGCATGGCGACCATGATCGCCGTCACCGCAATAAAAGCGAACAGCACCTCGATGGAGTAAACCGATTCTTCCATCAGGGTTGAGCCGGAAATCACCACCAGGCCCAGCCAGGCAAGCGCATTGCCCTGCGGATCGCGACCATGAAGATCGGATATTGTCGACCATTCGTAATAGACGAGCAGGCCGATCGCCGCCGCCAGCAGGCGGAAGCTCAGCCCCCCGTACCAGGTGGCGACAAGAACGATTGCGGCAAGAATGATGCCGGAGATAACGCGCAGCCTGAGTTCGCGACTCATCAAGACCCCACGGCCGCCGCCTGCTTGGCGGAAAGACCGCCAAAACGCCGATCGCGCGCGGCATATTTTTCCAGCGCGGAGAAAAACAGGTCCCGGCTGAAGTCCGGCCAGTATTCCGGCATGAACATGAATTCCGAATAGGCGGCCTGCCAGAGCAGGAAATTCGACAAGCGCTCTTCGCCGCTGGTGCGAATGATCAGATCCGGATCGGGAATTCCGGCCGTGTCCAGCCGCGCACCGACCAGTTCGGGGCTGATATCCTGCGGGCGCAGCCGCCCGGCCTCGACGTCCTTTGCGAGGCTGACGAGGGCGCGGGAAATTTCATCGCGCGAGCCGTAGTTGAAGGCGATGACCAGCGTCAGGGCGGTGTTGTCCCTGGTGGTCTCCTCCGCTTCGATCAACAATGGCAGGATATCCCCGCGCAGATTGTTGCGATCACCAATCACGCGGATGCGGACATTCTGGCGATGCAACTCGGCAAGGTCCCGCCGGATGAAGGCCTTGAGCAGACCGAGGAGATCGCTCACCTCCGTCTCCGGTCGGCGCCAGTTCTCCGACGAAAAGGCAAAGAGGGTCAGATATTTTACGCCGATATCGCCGGCCGCCCGCACGGTTTCGCGCACCGCCTCCACGCCCTTACGATGGCCCATGGTTCGCGGCAGGCCGCGTGCATTGGCCCAGCGCCCGTTGCCATCCATGATGATGGCAACGTGTTCGGGTATGGCAGAGAAGGTCGGAAGTGACATATGCGTCCAGTTTTGTTCGGCGGGAAAGGTTCTGGCCTCTTAATCTAGAGCACCCTCGCCGCTTTCAATATCTCGTGATCGAAAGCGCGATGCCCTAGCGTGAAATCAGACCTGCATGATTTCCTTTTCCTTGTCGACTAGCAAGCGGTCGATGTCCGAAATCGTCTCATCCGTCATCTTCTGCACACGCTCTGACAAGGAGCGGCCCTCATCCTGACCGATGTCACCGTCCTTTTCGGCCTTTTTGAGACCGTCCATGCCGTCACGGCGAACATGGCGAATCGCCACCTTTGCCTTCTCGGCATATTCGTGGGCGACCTTGACCAGCGAGCGGCGACGCTCCTCGTTGAGTTCCGGCAGCGGAATTCGCAGGCTCTGACCGTCGACGATCGGGTTGAGGCCGAGGTTGGATTCGCGGATACCACGCTCGACGGCGCCGACCATCGACTTGTCCCAGACTGAGACCGACAGCATGCGCGGCTCGGGAACGGTGATATTGGCCACCTGGTTCAGCGGCATGCGCGAACCGTAGGCTTCGATCGTCACCGGGTCGAGAATGTTGGCAGACGCACGTCCGGTGCGCAGCGAAGCGATATCGCTCTTGAATGCCGCAATGGCGCCGTCCATGCGGCGCTTCAATTCCTTGAGGTCAGTGCCTTCACTCATGTTTATACTCCCGTGTAATAGGCGGCGCCGGGAAGGTCCGGCGCCACAGGAACGTCAGTTGTCTGATACGATGGTCTTGCGGCCGCCGCCGGTCAAGATTTCCGCGAAGCCGCCCTTTTCATGGATGGAAAAGACGATGATCGGAATGGAATTTTCCCGCGCCAGCGCCACGGCGGCAACGTCCATGACAGCGAGACCCTTTTCGAGCACCTGGCTATGGGTCAGTTGCTCGAAGCGGGTCGCATCCGGGAACTTCTTCGGATCGGCGGAATAGATGCCGTCGACCTGCGTACCCTTGAAGATCGCTTGAGCGCCCATTTCGGCGGCACGTAAGGCTGCGGCTGAATCAGTGGTGAAGAAGGGGTTGCCGGTGCCGCCGGCAAAGATCACCACACGGCCAAGCGAGAGGTGATAAAGCGTGGCGCGTTGCGAGAAGCTCTCACAGATCTCCGGCATGGAAATAGCGGAGAGAACCACCGTGTCGATATCGAGCTTGCGCAGCGACGTCGCCAGCGCCAAGGCGTTGATGATGGTTCCGAGCATGCCCATGTGATCGCCGGTCACGCGGTCGCCGCCCTTCGAGGCTACAGCGACGCCACGGAAAATGTTGCCGCCGCCGACAACGACGCCGACTTCGACGCCCATTGCGCGCGCCTCTGCAATATCGGAGGCAATCCGGTCGGCGACGGTCACGTCGATACCGAACCCTTGGCTGCCCATCAGAGCTTCGCCGGAGGCCTTGAGCAATACACGCTTGTAGATCGGCTGAGTCATCATGGCTCCTTGAAGTGATCGCGGGGAAGATTGTGAAAGCCGGATACACGAAGGGCATCGCGTTGTCACGCGATGCCCACGGGTTTTCCCGGATATGGTTTCACCTATCTGGGGTATGGTTTCGTTTCGTCAACAGACGAAACGAATTTGATGATCAGCCCTTGGCCACGGCAGCGACTTCGGCGGCGAAGTCGGCCTCTTCCTTCTCGACGCCTTCGCCGAGGAGCAGACGGGCCATGCCGACGACTTCGATCGGGGCGCCTGCGGTCTTTTCAGCTTCCTTGATGGCAGCACCGACCGTCAGGTCCGGGTTGATGACGAAGGCCTGCGAGAGAAGAGCGACTTCCTCGAAGAACTTGCGCATGCGGCCTTCCACCATCTTTTCGATGATGGCTTCCGGCTTGCCGGATTCGCGGGACTGCTCGATGAAGACGTTGCGTTCGCGCTCTGCGACTGCGGCATCGACTTCTTCGGCGCGGATAGCCAGCGGGTTGGTAGCAGCAATGTGCATGGCAACCTGGCGGCCGATCGACGTCAGAACGGCCTTGTCACCAACCGACTTCAGGGCAACCAGAACGCCGAGCTTGCCGATACCGTCGCCGGCAGCGTTGTGGATGTAGGTCGCCACGACGCCGTGCTCGACTTCCAGCTTGGCCGCACGACGAAGCGTCATGTTCTCGCCGATGGTTGCGATCGCGTCCTTGATGGTGTCGGCGACCGGCTTGCCGGATGCGGGATAGGTCGCAGCCGAAATGGCTTCGACCGTGCCATCGGTGGACAGCGCGACTTCGGCGATGCCGCGAACGAGTTCCTGGAAGGCATCGTTACGGGCAACGAAGTCGGTTTCGGAATTGAGTTCGACGACAACAGCCTTGTGACCGGCGCCGGCAATGGCGACCAAGCCTTCAGCGGCGGTACGGCCGGACTTCTTGTCAGCCTTGGAGATGCCCTTCGCGCGCAGCCAGTCGATCGCGGCTTCGATATCGCCGTTGGTTTCGATAAGCGCCTTCTTGCAGTCCATCATGCCTGCGCCAGACTTTTCGCGCAGTTCCTTCACCAGTGCAGCCGTAATCTCGGTCATAAGCTTCCTCTTGTCGGTTCATACGGTGCGGCAAGCGGCTTTGAGCCGAGGCGGCACCGATTTGAGGGACGAAATGTACCCGTAAGTATGACAGCGTTATGAAGCTGCGTCATACTCTGGAATTCTTGATTGGAACAGGCTTGGATCTACCGCCCAGGCCATGCATTCCCTGAAACAGAACAAGGCCGCTCGAACTCCTTGAAGTCGAAAACGGCCTTGTCCCGGATGTCAATACGCTCGGGCGGACAAGTGTCTGTCCGCCGCAGGGCGTGATCAGGCTTCGGTGCCGCCTTCGACCAGGGTCGGCTCGACCGGAGCTTCGATGGAAGCGCCGAGGTCACGGCCGGATGCGCTCTGCTGGCGAGCGATGCCGTCGATGGCAGCGCGTGCGATCAGGTCGCAGTAGAGAGCGATGGCGCGGGACGCGTCGTCGTTGCCCGGGATCGGATAGTCGATCAGGTCCGGATCGCAGTTCGAGTCGATGATGGCGACGACCGGGATGCCGAGGCGCTTGGCTTCGTCGATCGCGATCTTTTCCTTGTTGGTGTCGATGATGAACATCAGGTCCGGGGTGCCGCCCATATCGCGGATACCGCCGAGAGCCTTGTCCAGCTTTTCGCGTTCGCGCTCAAGGTTCAGACGCTCCTTCTTGGTGAAGCCCTGGGCTTCGCCGTTGAGGATTTCGTCGAGCTTGCGCAGGCGCTGGATCGAGTTCGAAATCGTCTTCCAGTTGGTCATCATGCCGCCGAGCCAGCGGGCGTTGACGTAGTACTGAGCCGAACGCTTTGCGCTGTCGGCGATCAGTTCGGACGCCTGACGCTTGGTGCCGACGAACAGAACGCGGCCGCCACGGGCAACAGTGTCGCTGACAACCTGCAGAGCGCGGCTCAGCAACGGAACCGTCTGGGCGAGGTCGATGATGTGGATGTTGTTACGATCGCCGAAGATGTACGGCTTCATCTTCGGGTTCCAGCGATGCGTCTGGTGGCCGAAGTGAACGCCAGCTTCCAGAAGCTGACGCATAGAAAAATCGGGCAATGCCATGCCTTTGTATCCTTTTCCGGTTGAACCTCCGCAAGGCGAACAGCATCCTCTTCGAGAATGCCACCGGGCGGAACGATCCGGATTTCTCCCGGACAATCCCATGCCTTACGTGTGGAATGCGGCTGGCCATACATTCGATTCACCGGGAATGCAAGGGCACGGCAGAAAAAAGAGCGATTTGGGCAGCTTTGGCCTGATGCTTTACTGGCAAGCCTTGGCGTCGAGCACTTCCAGCTTGGAGAGTTTGCCGGTCAGCACGAAGTCACCGTAATCCATGGTGAGGTCGCGGGTGATACCGTTTTCATAGAGTTTGAACGACATGCGGTAGACGGGGATCGCGTCACCCTTTGACTTTTCGTTGAAATAGGCAACGGTCACCGGCCAGAACGGCGTCTTGGCAAAGGCGCCTGCCTTGTCGGCATCCGGATCGTCGGTGGCGGGTGTCTCCGACTTGCCGACGACTGTGGTTGCAAGCAACGGCTTGTCGCCATCGTCCGAACCATCGAAAACCTGGGCTTCGAAGAAGTTCTTGCCGAGCTTGGCATTGTGGATGATGTCGAGCATGTGCTCCGTCGGGAAGCGGCTCTGGATGAGTTCGAGCTGCCTGGGTTTGGGCTGGGTCAGGTCGACCTTGATGCCCTTCTGATCGTCCGCCGCGGCTCCACGTACATCCTTGTCGAGCTGATCGTCGGTATAGGACTTGGTCTCGAAGCGGAATGTGCGCTTGGCGAGATCCTCGAACGTAGTCGTCTGCTGGTCGCTGAGACGGGTCGTGTCGCCCGTGTCGATCTGCGTGACGAAGCGGAAATTGGTGGTGAAGCCAGTGCAATCGGAACCGTTGAACTCATAGACCATGCGGCCGAACATGCCGGCAATGCCGGAGCGGTCGGTGGCATCCTTGAGTTCGAGATCGTAGACGGCGCGATGCGCGATCAGCCCGCTCGGACCAGCCGCATAGGCTACCGGAGCGCCCAGAGATGCGATGCCCAAACTCGAAACAATGACGGCGGCAAGACTCGAGCGGAACATTCATTATCTCCTGTTGGACTCGCACGCGATGTTATAAGAACGCTTTCGGCTAAAACGAGGCCGCCGGTCCCTTATATGGGAATTTAATCTTGATGGCGGATTTTTGAAGGTTTTACAACAAAACGGGAGATGAAAATGTCCAACGCTATCGATGGTCGTCTGAAGGAGCTTGGCATCGCCCTGCCACAAGCCGCTGCGCCGGCTGCGAATTATGTTCCCTATGTCATCAGCGGCAATCTTCTTTATCTCTCGGGACAGCTGCCAATGGAAAACGGCAAGGTCGGCGTCACCGGCCATCTCGGCAAGGATGTCGATGTTGCCGGTGGCCAGCGCGCTGCCGAGCTTTGCGCCATCAATATCCTCGCTCAGGCAAAAGCGGCCCTGGACGGCGATCTCAGCCGCATCAAGCGCCTGATCAAGCTGAATGGCTTCGTCGCCTCGGTGCCGGAATTCACCGAACAACATCTTGTGATCAACGGCGCCTCCAATCTTCTGGCAAATGTACTCGGCGAGGCCGGCAAGCATGCCCGCGCCGCCGTCGGCATGGCGGCGCTGCCGTTCAACGCCGCCGTCGAGATCGATGCCATCCTGGAAATCGCATAATGAGCAAGATTGCCTGGCTGACCGAACGTCCCGTCGCCCATCGCGGCTATCACGACATGAACAAGCAGGTCTGGGAAAACACGCTATCGGCCTTTTCCAGGGCGATCGAGGCGGGTTTTGCCATCGAATGCGACCTGCACTATGCCTCGGACGGCGTCCCTGTCGTCTTTCACGATGACGACCTGCAACGCGTCTGTAATCTTCCCGTCGAAGTGCGCGACCGCACGTCGGGCGAACTCGGCCTGCTGTCGATCGGCGGCACCAAGGACAAGATCCCGACGCTGAAGCAGCTCCTGCGGCTTTGCGACGGCAAGGTGCCGCTGGTGCTCGAGCTCAAGGGCCGTGAAGGCGACGATGAAGGCTTTGCGGAAACCGTGCTCGAAGTACTGGAAGGCTACAAGGGCCATGTGGCGCTGATGAGCTTCGACCATTGGCTGCTCAAGGACCTGAAGGTGCTCAACGCCCCCTACCCCGTCGGTCTGACGGCGGAGGGAAATAAGCCAGAGACCTTTTTTAAGCATGACGAAGCCATGCAGCTTGGGCTAGACTTCATCTCGTATTTCTACGGCCATCTGCCGAACCCATTCATCACGGCGCAGCGCCAGCGCGGCATTCCGGTCATCACCTGGACCGTGCGCGACGAAGCAGCCCGTCAACACACTTTTGCCAACGCAGACCAGATGACCTTCGAAGGTTTTGATCCAAGGGAAAGTCCACCCCTCATTTCATGACAGACGAATTATCCATTCGCGTAGAACGGTCCTTCAAGAATATCGCTCCGGAGAGCTGGTCCAGGCTCGCCGGGGCATCGAGAACGGGTACGCTGCTGCCGTACAACCCGTTTGTCTCGCATGCTTTCCTGTCATCGCTGGAGGAGTCCGGCTCGGCCACCGACAGGACGGGCTGGCTCGGCAACCACCTGCTGCTCGAAACCGATAGCGGCGAGCTGATCGGCGCCATTCCCGGCTATCTCAAGAATCACAGCCAGGGCGAATATGTCTTCGATCATGGCTGGGCCGACGCCTTTGAACGAGCGGGCGGCCGTTATTATCCCAAGCTGCAATGTTCTATCCCCTTTACCCCGGCGACAGGTCCGCGGCTGCTGGTGGCCGAAGGTCAGGATCGCACCGCGATCCAGCCGGCGCTGGCCGAAAGCGTGAAGGAAGTGACCCGACAGATCGGCGTCTCCTCCGCCCACATCACCTTCCTGCCGGAAGACGAGGTTTCCGTCTTCGAGACGGATGGCTATCTGCATCGCACTGACCAGCAATTCCATTTCATCAATGACGGCTATGCCGATCACGACGTCTTCCTGGAAACTTTGGCGTCGCGCAAACGCAAGGCGCTGAAGAAGGAGCGCCGCGCCGCTCTCGAAGGCGGCATCAGCATCGACTGGCTGACCGGCAGCGATCTGACCGAAGGCATCTGGGATCAGTTCTTCGCCTTCTACATGGATACCGGCAGCCGCAAATGGGGCCGGCCCTATCTTACCCGCAAATTCTACTCGCTGATCGGCGAGCGCATGGCTGACGACATCCTGCTTGTCATCGCGAAGCGCGAGGGCCGCTATATCGCCGGCGCCATCAATTTCATCGGCGGAGACGCGCTCTATGGCCGGCATTGGGGCTGCATCGAGGATCATCCCTTCCTGCATTTCGAGGTCTGCTATCATCAGGCGATCGATTTTGCGCTTAGCAAAGGGCTGAAGCGGGTCGAGGCCGGCGCGCAGGGCGAACACAAGCTCGCGCGCGGCTATCTGCCGGTCATCACGCATTCGGCACATTATATCGGCCATCAGGGCCTTCGCCGCGCGGTTGCCGACTATCTCAAGCAGGAGCGCGAGCAGGTGGAGGAGATGAGCGAGATCCTGACGGAACACAGCCCCTTCCGCAAAGGCGAGCGGCAGGATAACTAGCTGCTCTGCATAACCATAATCGGAAGACGAGGAGACCCTTCATGACCAGCCCGGCCTATGACACCAACAATATCTTCGCAAAGATCCTGAAGGGCGAAATCCCCTCTGTCCGCGTCTACGAGGACGAACACACGGTCGCCCTCATGGATGTCATGCCGCAATCGCCCGGCCACACGCTGGTGCTGCCGAAATCCCCGTCGCGCAACCTGCTCGACGCCGATCCGGCCGCCCTTCAGCACCTTATCACGACGGTCCAGAAGATTGCCGTCGCGGTACAGGAGGCTTTCGATGCCGATGGCGTCTATATCGCCCAGTTCAACGAGCCGGCCGCCGGCCAGACGGTGTTCCATCTGCACTTCCACGTCATTCCGCGCCATGAGGGCATCGCGCTGAAGCCGCATTCGGGCAAGATGGAAGACGGCGCGGTCCTGGCGGAGAACGCCAAAAAGATCATCGAGGCTTTGCGCTGAACTTCAGCCCAAGGCGATTGTGGCTGATAAATCCCTTCATAAGAAAAACATCATAAACATATGAAAACGGCTGCATTGTTGCCAATGCAGCCGTTTTGTTTTCTCAAGCAGTCGATTACGGCCTACTTGCGCGGCACTTTCGGTACCGTGCTGCCCTTGCGCGACGACTTGCCATCCTGCACATCGCCGGCGGGTGCTGACGGCTTCGGCGAGCGGCGGGCATCCGAAGCGGTGCCTGCCTTGCCGACGCGGCTGCGGGTCTTGACGGTATCGCCATCATCCTCTTCCACTTCGACCACCGCATCGACTACCTCGGCCTCAGGCTTCGGCCGGATCGGCGCGGTCTCGGAGACGGAATCGAGCACGATCCCGGTCGTGCCGTCTTCCTTCTTGCCGACGGTCACCGTGACGACGCCACCCTTCTTCAGCTTGCCGAAGAGGATCTCGTTCGCCAGCGGCTTCTTGATGTTTTCCTGGATAACGCGCGCCAGCGGACGGGCGCCCATCTTTTCGTCGTAGCCCTTCTCGGACAGCCAGGCGATCGCGTCCTCGTGCAGGTCGAAAGTGACGTTGCGTTCGGAAAGCTGAGCCTCCAGCTGCATGATAAACTTCTGCACGACCTTGTGGATGACAACGGTCGGCAGCGGCGCGAACGGAATGGTCGCATCCAGACGGTTGCGGAATTCCGGGGTGAAGAGCCGGTTGAGAGCCTCTTCATCCTCGCCGGTGCGTTTGGCTGAGCCGAAGCCGATGGCAGCCTTGGCCATTTCCGACGCGCCCGCGTTGGTCGTCATGATCAGGATGACGTTGCGGAAGTCGATCTTCTTGCCGTTGTGGTCGGTCAGCGCGCCATGGTCCATGACCTGCAACAGGATATTGAAGATATCCGGATGCGCCTTCTCGATTTCGTCGAGCAGCACAACACTGTGCGGATGCTGGTCGACACCGTCGGTCAGCAGGCCGCCCTGATCGAAGCCGACATAGCCGGGAGGTGCGCCGAGCAGACGGGAAACCGTGTGACGCTCCATATATTCCGACATGTCGAAGCGCAGCAGTTCGACGCCAAGCGACGAAGCAAGCTGCTTGGCGACTTCCGTCTTGCCGACGCCGGTGGGGCCGGAGAAGATGTAGCAGCCGATCGGCTTGTTCGGTTCGCGCAGGCCCGCACGAGCAAGCTTGATCGCCGTCGACAGAGCCTCGATTGCGGTGTCCTGGCCGTAGACGACCGAACGCAATTCCTGTTCGAGATTGGCAAGGACCATCTCGTCGTCCTTGGAAACCGTCTTCGCCGGAATGCGCGCCATCGTCGCAATGGTGACCTCGATCTCCTTCTCGGTGATCAGCTTGCGACGCTTCGACGGCGGTAGCAGCATTTGCGCGGCACCGGTTTCGTCGATGACGTCGATCGCCTTGTCCGGCAGCTTGCGGTCGGAAATGTAGCGAGCCGACAGCTCGACCGCCGACTTGATAGCGTCGTTCGTATAGCGCAGGTGATGATACTCTTCGAAATAGGGCTTCAGGCCCTTCATGATTTCGATGGCATCTTCGATGCTCGGCTCGTTGACGTCGATCTTCTGGAAGCGGCGGACGAGTGCCCGGTCCTTCTCGAAGAACTGACGATATTCTTTGTAGGTGGTCGAACCGATGCAGCGGATCGCGCCCGAAGATAGAGCCGGCTTCAGCAAGTTCGACGCATCCATCGCGCCGCCAGAGGTCGCACCGGCACCGATGACCGTATGGATCTCATCGATGAACAGCACGGCACCGGGATATTCTTCCAGCTCCTTGACGACCTGCTTCAGCCGCTCTTCGAAATCGCCACGATAACGGGTGCCGGCAAGCAGCGTGCCCATGTCGAGCGAAAAGATCGTAGCATCGGCGAGCGCCTCCGGAACCTTGCCCTCGACGATGCGCTTGGCAAGACCTTCGGCAATCGCCGTCTTGCCGACGCCCGGGTCGCCGACATAGAGCGGATTGTTCTTCGAACGGCGGCACAGCACCTGGATGGTGCGGCTGACCTCCGAATGACGGCCGATCAGCGGATCAATCTTACCGTTCTTGGCCTTCTCGTTGAGATTGACGCAATAGGCCTTCAGCGCGTCCTGCTGTTTCTTGTTGCCGCTCTCCTCCTGCTCGCCGCGGGAGGCCGGCTTGCTCTCGGATTCACTATCTTCGGCGCCGCGCGGCGTGCGGGTCTGGGAGGCCCCCGGACGCTTGCCGATGCCGTGAGAAATGTAGTTGACCGCGTCATAGCGGGTCATTTCCTGCTCCTGCAGGAAGAAGGCCGCATGGCTTTCCCGTTCCGCGAAAATCGCGACGAGAACGTTGGCGCCCGTCACTTCCTCACGGCCCGAGGATTGGACATGGATGACGGCGCGCTGGATGACTCGCTGGAAGCCGGAGGTCGGCTTCGAGTCCTCGTCATAACCAGTGATCAGGTTAGAAAGTTCATTATCGACGTATTCAGTCAGCGTCTTACGGAGCGCGTCGAGATCAACATTGCACGCGCCCATGACAGCTGCGGCATCGGCATCGTCAACCAAGGCCAATAGCAGATGTTCCAGCGTGGCATATTCGTGATGCCGCTCATTCGCGTAGGTCAGTGCCTGATGCAGCGCCTTCTCAAGACTAGGCGAAAATGTTGGCACGTTCAGATCCTCACTTCTTTTCCATAACACATTGCAGCGGATGCTGGTGTTGCCGGGCAAAATCCATCACCTGGCTCACCTTCGTTTCAGCTACTTCATATGTGAATATCCCGCATTCGCCGACGCCGTGGTTGTGGACATGAAGCATAATGCGGGTGGCACTCTCGAGATCCTTTTGGAAGAAACGCTCCAGGATGTGGATCACAAATTCCATGGGCGTGTAGTCGTCGTTCAAAAGCAGCACGCGGTAGAGATTGGGTTTCTTGGTTTTAGCCTTGGTGCGCGTGATCACCGAGGTTCCGCGATTGCCGTTATCCCCGTTCCTTTCGCTGTCTTTTTGCATCCGGATCGGCTCAGCGATCATTTCATTCATTCCTCAAATCATCCGGCAGAAGCTATCGCATTCCGACTTGGCAAACTGGATTGGCTAACTGACTCTGTCGGGCCGGATATCCGAACCCCTAACGTAGTTCATATTGGCGCGATTTTAAGCCCCCTGCCGGACACTGCAATCACTATTCGTTGCCAAAACGGGCAATGATCAAAAAAGTCGCGGCCATAGTCCAGCAGAAACCGATAATCGAAAACGTAAAAGACCGGCCGCGCGTCGCGCAACCGGTCTTTCCTGAAATTACCAGCGATAAGCGAAACGCTTATGCGGAAGGCGCAACCGAAGAGGCAGCCTTGCTTGCAGCCTTCGTGGCAGCGGCAATCGGCGCTTCGAAAGGCTTGTAGGCAGTCTTGGCGAGATCGGCGTACATTTCGCCCAGCTTGGTCGCCTCAGCGACGAAATTCTCGTAGGAGGACTTCACGAAGCTGCTCTGCAGCTCGAAAGCGGCTTCGAAGCTCTTCACGCCGGCGAGCGTCTCGAAATGCGAAACGCCGTCCTGGAACGACTTCTTGGAATATTCGGCGGCTTCGCTGGCAATCGCCTGAAAGCCCTTGTTGACATCGGTATAGTTCTTCAACGCCGTGTCGATCGCTTCCTTGCCCTTTTTATTGGCTTCATCGAAATTGAACATGTTTTCTCCGTCCCTTTGCTGATTGGCCGATAATCGGTCTAGCAAGGGAAAACTTAAATGCGACGCACAAATAGTCAAGTAGTCTTGTGCGTCGCAATATCTATTTAAGATTGCATTTCCGACAAAGACGAAGCGACGCCTAAAGATGCCGCAGGGCATCCTTTTGATTTCTCTAAAATATATCAAGCAAGTTGCAACTGCAGGCTTTGGGAGAAAAATTCTTCCTTACCAGAGAAATCCGGAATCCGACCAAAATCCGGCGAAATTCGGCTCGAAATGACGAGCATTTGGGTCATTCTCGAGCGATTACTCAAGAAAAGAGCCGCATTTCGATGAAAATGCGACTCTCTGCAAGATCAGTACACTATTGGAAATCGACGTATCGATTAGAGATCCATGTCCAGGATAGCCATCGAGAAGTTGTAGGAACGGTCACCGTCCTCATCATCGATATAGACAACGCCCAGGAACTCTTCACCGAGATAGACTTCCGCGGAATCGTTCTTGCGCGGACGGGCCTTGACCACCATCTGCGGATTGAACGTGCGTTTGAAATAGGCGTCGAGCTTCTTGATTTCGTCAGGCTTCACAATTTATCTCCGCGAGGAATCTCAGGTTGGCCGCTTCTTGCATAGGAAAAGCGGCAGTGTAAAGACCGGAAGCGCGCCTTCCACCCCGGCCGGCGCCGCAAAATCCTGAACGATAAACAGGATTTTCCTTAGATTCCGGCGCCCATGATCTGGTCGACGATGATCTTCTCGGCAAGCAGCTGATCCATGGAGCGGGAAGGCTCCGAACAGCCCGCCTCCCCAACCACCTTGGCCGGCACGCCGGCCACCGTCGTCTTCGGCGGCACTTCCTTCAGCACCACCGAGCCGGCGGCAATGCGCGAGCAATGGCCGATCTGGATATTACCGAGAATTTTCGCGCCAGCGCCGATCAGCACACCATGGGCGATTTTCGGGTGGCGATCACTGCCTTCCTTGCCGGTGCCGCCAAGGGTGACGCCATGCAGAATCGAGACATTGTCGCCGATAACAGCGGTTTCGCCGACGACCAGACCGGTCGCGTGATCAAGGAAGATGCCCTTGCCAATGCGCGCAGCCGGATTGATGTCGGTCTGGAAAACGCTTGAAGAGCGGCTCTGCAGATAAAGCGCGAAATCGCGACGGCCGCGATTGAGCAGCCAATGCGCCAGGCGATGGGTCTGGAGCGCATGGAAGCCCTTGAAATAGAGAACCGGCTCCAGGAAACGCAGGCAGGCAGGGTCGCGGTCATAGATGGCCTGGATATCGACACGCAGGATCGAACCCCATTCCGGCCAGTCGGACAGCATTTCCTCGAAGGTCTGACGCAGCAGAATGCCCTGCATGTCCGGATGGTCCAGACGCTCGCAGATCCGATAGATGACGCATTCTTCCAGCGACCGGTGATTGATGATCGTGGAATAGAGGAAGGCGGCAAGAAGCGGATCCCGATCGGCGGCAGCGCGGGCTTCCTCGCGCATGCTGTCCCAGATGGGGTCGACGACCTTGAGTGAGCCTAAGCCTTCGACCGGGCGAATGTCCGTTGCTGCGACCATTGGCGGTCTCCTGATTTCCTATTGGTAGGACATTATATAGAGTAAAAGTCCGACAACATAAATGGGTTAGGCACGTATGAGTTTTGCGCATGATTTTGCCGGCGGTCTCCTGCGTGCGAGTTGCAGCGATGGTGTCGGGACACTCATCATCGACAATCCCGACCGCAAGAATGCCGTTACCGCGGCGATGTGGCGTGCGATACCGCAAGCCATTCGCATTCTGACCGACGAAGCCCATGCACATGTGATCGTCGTTCGCGGCGCTGCCGGCGATTTTTCCGCCGGCGCCGACATCAGCGAATTCGACAGCCTGCGCAAGAATGCCGAAACCGCCATCGCCTACGAGGCGCTGAACAGCGATGCCTTCACCGCCATCCGCCACTGCCGCGTGCCGACGATCGCGGCGATCCGCGGCATCTGCTACGGCGGCGGCTTCGGTATCGCGGCCGCCTGCGATCTGCGCGTCGCCGAGGAAGGCGCGCGCTTCTCGGTGCCCGCCGTCCGCCTCGGCATCGCCTACCCCGCCGATGCTGTGCAGGATATCGTCAATGCGCTCGGACCGCAGATGGCCAAGGTCACGCTCTTCACCGGCGCACCGATGCCGGCCGGCAAGATGGTGACGGCCGGTTTCCTGCTGGAAGAGGTCGCAGCCGAAGCCTTCGATGGCGAAGTCGCGACGCTTGCCCATGCGATCGCCGCCAATGCGCCGATCGCGCTGCATGCGTCGAAGCTCGCCGTGCGCGCCGTCGTCGAACAGGACAGCGACCTTCTGCGCGAGGCGGAGGTTATCGGCGCCGAAACTTTCGATAGTGCCGATTATGCCGAGGGCCGCGCCGCCTTTGCCGCGCGGCGCAAACCGCATTTCACCGGGAAGTGACTTGACCTATCAACCGGCCAGCCGCTCGTAAAATTCCAGGACGGCTTTCTTGAACAGCTTGTCGCCGACGGCGAGCATGTGGTCGCGGTTGGGGATATCTAGGACTTCGGCATGTGGCATCAGCGCGGCAAGTTCCTGCGCCGAACCGGCAATGTCGTCCTTGGTGCCGACAGCGATCAGGGTCGGCTGCTCGACCTTCGCGACGTCTTCTCTTGCCGCGAGATCGCGCGAGCCCTTGATGCAGGCGGCCAGCGCCTGGCGATCGCTCTTCGTCTGGTCGGCGAAGGCGCGGAACATGCGGCCACGCTGATGCGTGACGTCGTCCAGCGACGGTGCCAGCAGCGCATCGGCGATCGGATCCCAATCACCGACGCCATCAACCATGCCGATGCCCAGACCGCCGAGCACCAGCGACCGAACGCGGTCGGGGTGCGCCATCGCCAGGAATGTCGAGACGCGCGCGCCCATCGAATAGCCCATGACATGGGCTTCGGGAATGCCGAGATGATCGAGCAGAGCGACGGCATCCTCGGCCATGATCCAGGGATGGTAGGCATCGGCATCGTAGGATTTGTCGCTTGCGCCATGGCCGCGATTGTCGATGGCGATGACACGGTAACCCGCATCGCCCAGCGTCTTGAGCCATCCCGGATTGACCCAGTTGGCAATCGCGGTCGAGGCAAATCCGTGAATCAGCAGCACCGGCGGACCGTTTGGATCGCCCTCGTCGAAATAGGCGAGCTTCAGTCCATCATGGGTGAAGTGAGAAAAGGCGGGGACATTCAGATTCATGGCAAGGTCTTTGCAAACATCGTCTCTTTGGCGCCGGACCTTATTTTATCGGGGATATCAGGTGAACCCCGCACCGAGAGAAAATCTGTGCGCCGAGCCAGACTTTCGCACTACACAATCGCCAAGAAGGATTATAAAGAAGGGCTATCAAGTCTGGCGCAACATTCATGCCATCCAGGGCAAGACGTATTCGGAGATCATTATGGCCGGCCACAATATTCCCCATTTCCAGAACGACGGCGGTCACCGCGTTATCGAGATCGGCGTGAAGGAATTCATGTGCACCGGCGCCTCGGTCCCCTACGACCATCCGCATATCTTCATCGATCTGGGTGACGAAAGCGAGAAGGTCTGTTCCTATTGCTCGACACTCTATCGCTACAATCCGTCGCTGAAGGCAGACCAGACCAATCCGGCCGGCTGTGTTTTCCACTTCAAGGCTGCCTGATTCTACGAGAGCGGATCGGACATAACTGAATGCCGATCAAGAGCGCCGCGATTATCGGTGCCGGGATAGCCGGCCTCACGGCAGCGCTGGCGCTGGCAAGGCACGGTATTCGCTCTGAGATTTTCGAACAGGCAGAAGCGCTGACCGAGGTTGGCGCCGGCCTGCAGATCTCTCCCAACGCCTCCCGCATTCTCGACACGCTCGGTGTGCTCGATGCGCTCCTGCCCGTCTGGCTGGAGCCGAGGGAAGTGCGACTGGTCTCCGGCTCGTCGCTCCGGTTGATCGCATCCGTTCCCTGTGGCAGCTTCGCCAAACAGCGATGGGGTTCGCCCTATGGTGCTGTGCATCGCGCCACGCTGCAAAAGGCGCTGCTCGATGCCGTGACCGCCAATCCGCTCTGCGCGCTGCATCTCGGTCGGCAAATCGACGCAACGAACCGGCAGGCGCTGGATGCGGCCATCGGCGATAAAGCGGATCTGATCATCGGCGCCGATGGCGTCTGGTCGAAGGTGCGGGCGCTGGTGCCCGGCGGCCCCTCGCCGCTCTTCTCCGGCAACATCGCCTGGCGCTTCACCATCCCCGAGGCGCTGGCTCCCTCGATCTTCGACAGAGCAAGCGTTACCGCGTTTCTCGGTGCTTCGGCGCATCTGGTCTGCTATCCGATCCGGGAGAAATCCGCCTTCAATATCGTCGCAAACACGCCTGGAAGCAGCGCGAGCCATGACTGGAATGCCACCAGCACCAAAGCACAGCGTGATCATCTGCTACAGCGCTTCTCTGGCTGGAATACGGCGATCACAAGGATGCTGGAACAGCAGGCGCAGGCAAGCTTCTGGCCGCTCTACGAAGCCAGCGTCGGGTGCTGGCACAATGGCAAGGATGCCGTCCTGATCGGCGATGCCGCGCATGCGATGATGCCTTTTGCGGCTCAGGGCGCGGCGATGGCGATCGAGGATGCCTTCGAGCTTGCCGGCACGGTCGCTTCACGCCCTCTTGGCGAAGCGCTCGATCTCTTTGAAAGGCATCGGGCGCCCCGCATCGCGCGCCTGCGCCAGCGCGCCGCCTTCAATCAATTTGCCTATCACGCCCGCGGCCCCGTGCGGCTGGCGCGCGATCTGGTTCTCTCCATGCGTCCGCCGCAAAGCCTCGCGGCGGACATGGACTGGATCTACGGCTACCGCGCCATCGGTTGATCAGACCTCTTTCGCTGCGGCAAAACCCTTTTCGATATCGGCCTTGATATCGGTGACGTCCTCAAGCCCGATCTGCAGGCGTAGCACCGGGCCTTCCGTCGGCGCCTTGGTGATGCGCCGGTCGTTGAGCTTGACGTGCAATGCCAGGCTTTCGAAGCCGCCCCAGGAATAGCCGAGACCGAAAATCCGGAGCGCATCGAGAAAGGCCTGTGCCTTGGCCTTGAATTTCTCCGGGCTGTCGACAGCCAGTACAAAGGAGAAGATGCCGCTCGATCCCTTGAAATCCCGTTTCCAAAGCGCATGGCTCGGGAAGCTCGGCAAGGCTGGATGCAGGACGCGCGCGACCTCCTCCCGGCCCTCGAGCCATTGCGCGATGGCAAGCGCGCTTTCCTGATGCCGCTCCAGCCGCACACCCATGGTGCGCAGGCCTCTCAGCACCTGATAGGCATCATCCGGCGTACCGCAGATGCCGAGCTGGCCGTGGGCGTCCAGCAATTTCTGCCAATGCGCCGCATTGGCGGAGACGGTACCCATCAGAACGTCGGAGTGGCCGGCCGGATATTTCGTCGCGGCATGGATCGAGATGTCCACGCCATGATCGAGCGGTTTGAAATAAAGCGGCGTCGCCCAGGTATTGTCCATGGTGACGACGCAGCCGTGCCTGTGAGCAGCGGTCGATATTGCGGGAATATCCTGCATTTCGAAGGTGTTGGAGCCAGGCGCTTCAGTGTGTACCAATCTGGTATTGGGCCTGATCACCTGCTCGATGCCGGCGCCGATCAACGGATCGTAATACTCGACCTCGACGCCGAGACGCTTCAGCATGGTGTCGCAGAAGAAGCGCGTCGGCCCGTAGACCGAATCAACGACCAACGCGTGATCGCCGGCGGATAAAAAGGCCAGGAACGGCACGGTGACCGCGGCGAGCCCCGACGGCACGAGAACCGTGCCTGCCGATCCCTCCAGCGCATCGATCGCCTCGCAAAGCGCATCCGTCGTCGGCGTGCCGCGCGTGCCGTAGGTATATTTCTGGTCGTGCGTCTCCATCGTCCGCGCATCGCGGAACAGCACCGTGGACGCATGAACGACCGGTGGATTGACGAAGCCATGATAGTCGGAGGGCGAATAGCCGATATGGGCCAAACGCGTGTTGATGCCGGCGTTTTGCAGCGGTGTGTCTTTGTCTTTCATGCTTGGATATGCCTTTGGCGCTGTGGGATTTCGATTTGTGGCGGCCAAGTCTGGCGGGGTCAACCCCGAATGGTTCAGCAGTTCCTACTATTACCACCTACAGAAATACTAAAACGACAGAATTTTACGCCGTTTTCGTGCATTTTTTGACAAAACGCTGCCTAAACTGGAGCCAATTGCCCATTTTAACGCCGATCCGAGCAAAAATGCCGGAATATTCCTCAATAATTCGGGCAATGTCTTGACCCGAAATGCATTTACGAATGAGATAGGACCACTCGCACCGGGAGAGTGAGGAACACGGTTCTCCGAGAACCTGCTTCGGGAGCGATACATTTTAACTATAAAACAAGAGACAAAGGTTGGGAAAGATGAAAAAGATTGCTCTGTCCGCATTCCTCGGAGCGGCGGCATTGGCTTACGGCGTTTCTGGCGCGTCGGCATCGACGCTGAGCGATGTGAAGGCCAAGGGCTTCATCCAATGCGGCGTGAACTCGGCCCTTCTTGGCTTTTCGCAGCCGGACGCATCGGGTAACTATGCAGGTTTTGACGTCGACTTGTGCAAGGCCGTTGCCGCTGCCGTCTTCGGAGACGTGACCAAGGTCAAGTACACTCCCCTCAGCTCAAAGGATCGCTTCACCGCTCTTCAGTCCGGCGAAATCGACCTCTTGTCGCGCAACACGACCTGGACCATCAGCCGCGATACGGCGCTTGGCCTCAACTTCCGCCCGGTCACCTATTATGACGGCCAGGGCTTCATGGTCCGCAAGGAACTGAACGTGAAGTCGGCGCTCGAACTGTCCGGCGCAGCCGTCTGCGTACAGTCCGGCACCACGACGGAACTCAACCTCGCCGACTACTTCAAGTCCAATAACCTGCAGTACAATCCGGTGGTCTTCGACAAGCTCGAAGAAGTCAACGCTGCCTATGATTCCGGTCGTTGCGACGTCTATACGACCGACCAGTCCGGCCTCTATTCGTTACGTCTGACGTTGAAGAACCCCGACGATAACGTCGTTCTGCCTGAGATCATCTCCAAGGAGCCGCTCGGCCCGGCCGTTCGCCAGGGCGACGACCAGTGGTTCGATATCGTCAGCTGGTCCGCCTATGCTCTGATCAATGCCGAAGAATTCGGCATCACGCAGAAGAACGTCGACGAGATGAAGAACTCGCCGAACCCGGACATCAAGCGCTTCCTCGGCGGCGAACAGGGCTCGACGCTGGGCACCGATCTCGGCCTGACCAACGACTGGGCCTACAACATCATCAAGGGCGTCGGCAATTACGGCGAAGTCTTTGACCGCAACATCGGCGCCGGCAGCCCGCTGAAGATCGCCCGCGGCCTCAACGCGCTGTGGAACAAGGGCGGCATCCAGTACGCACCTCCGGTCCGCTAAGCCTCGACCTCATGATTTCCGAGAAAGGCGGCCTCCGCCTTTCTCTTTAAGAAAACAAGCCCGAAACGGGCGTACTGGGGAAAAAATTCCGCATGGCAATTGCTACAAATTCGCCTGAAGGCGAGCGCTCATCCGCATCAGCTATAAACAACCCCAAGGTCAGGGGGGTGTTCTATCAGGTTCTTACCCTTGTCATTCTGTTGGCGCTTGGCTGGTTCATCGTCCACAATACAATTGCAAATCTGCGCGCAACGAACCAGCCTTTCGGCTTCAGCTTCCTCTTTGGACGCGCGGGGTTCAATCTCGGGCAAGCGCTGCTTCCCTTTTCAAGTGATTCGACCAATTCCAATGCGCTCCTTGTCGGCCTGCTGAATACGATCCTCATATCGGTGAGCGGCATCATCGCCGCGACGATCATCGGGTTCCTGGTCGGTATCGGACGGCTTTCGCACAATTGGCTGATTGCCAAGCTTTGCCAGGCCTATGTCGAGCTTTTCCGCAACATTCCGCCGCTGCTGGTCATCTTCTTCTGGTATAGCGGCGTGCTGGTCTTGCTGCCGCAAGCGCGCGACGCGCTGCACCTGCCGTTCTCTACCTATCTCAGCAATCGCGGCCTCGCCTCTCCGAGCCCGATTTTCGGCGCCGGGATGTGGGCCGTCGGCCTTGCTCTCATCGTTGCCATTGTGGCTGTATTTTTCCTGTCGCGATGGGCTCACAAGCGTCAGGCCGCAACCGGCCAGCAGTTCCACACCATCTGGGTGTCTATCGCCCTGCTCGTTGGCTTGCCGCTTCTGACCTTCTTCGCCTCCGGCATGCCGCTTTCCTTCGATTACCCCGTTGCCGGAAAGTTCAACCTGACGGGTGGCTTCGTCATCGGACCGGAATTCATCTCCCTGTTCCTGGCGCTTTCCTTCTACACGGCGTCCTTTATCGCCGAGATCGTCCGCGGCGGCATTCGCGGCGTGGCCAAGGGACAATCGGAGGCCGCCAGTGCGCTCGGCCTTCGCGCCTCCGCCATCACGCGGCTTGTCGTCATTCCGCAGGCGCTGCGCATCATCATTCCGCCACTGACCAGCCAATATCTCAACCTGACGAAGAATTCGTCGCTTGCGATCGCCATCGGCTACGCCGATCTCGTGGCCGTGGGCGGTGTCATTCTCAACCAGTCCGGCCGTGCCATCGAGGTCGTCATCATCTGGATGATCGTCTACCTCACGCTCAGCATCGTGACCTCGCTGTTCATGAACTGGTTCAATGCCAAGATGGCCCTGGTGGAGAGATAAGATGTCCGACGCAAACCAAGGCTTCGTAAGCAAAACCATTCTTCCGCCGTTGCCGGCTCCCGCAAATGAAAAGGGCGTCGCACACTGGATCAGAAAGAATCTGTTGGCAACGCCGAAGGACGTGGTGCTGACCGTCATCGCCATCACCTTCCTCGCCTGGGCCATTCCGCATATCGTCAACTGGCTGTTCATCGAGGCCGCCTGGAGCGGCACCGACCGCACCTTCTGCGCGACGGCGGTACAGGGCGGCATCCAGCCCGACGGCTGGAGCGGCGCATGCTGGGCTTTCGTCCGCGCCAAGTTCAGCATCTTCATGTTCGGCCTCTATCCGCCGGAGCAACGCTGGCGGCCGATCCTCGTTGCCATTCTCACCGTTCTTATTGTTGGGCCGTTGCTGATACCCTCCTTTCCCAGGAAAGGGCTGAATGCGCTCCTCGCCTTCATCGTGCTCCCGATCGTATCGTTCTTCCTGCTTCTTGGCGGGTTCGGCCTTGAGGTCGTGGAAACGACGCGTTGGGGCGGCCTGATGGTGACGCTGATACTCTCGTTCGTCGCGATCGGGGTATCCATTCCGTTCGGCATTATCCTGGCGCTTGGTCGCCGTTCGAAAATGCCCGTCATCCGCATGCTGTGCGTCCTCTTCATCGAGGTCATTCGCGGCATTCCGTTGATTACGGTGCTGTTCATGGCCAGCGTCATGCTGCCGCTCTTCCTGCCGCAGGGCTGGACGATGGACAAACTGCTGCGCGCGATGGTCGGTGTCTCGCTGTTTACGTCGGCCTATATGGCGGAAGTCATTCGCGGTGGCCTGCAGGCAGTGCCGAAGGGTCAGTTCGAAGGCGCCGATTCGCTCGGCCTCGGCTATTGGCAGAAGATGCGGCTCATCGTGCTGCCGCAGGCGATCAAGCTGGTCATCCCCGGCATCGTCAACACCTTCATCGGCATGTTCAAGGACACCTCGCTGGTGTCGATCATCAACATGTTCGATCTGCTCGGCATCGTCCGCCAGAATTTCGCCGACGGGAACTGGGCAAGTGCGGTCACCCCGATCACGGGCCTCGTCTTCGCCGGCTTCATATTCTGGCTTTTCTGCTTTGCCATGTCGCGTTATTCAGGTTTCATGGAACGCCACCTCGACACTGGCCACAAACGATAAAAACTGAGGGAAAATAATATGGCTGACGCCCAACCGAAAAAACTGACCATTTCCGATACGGAAGTCGCGGTTGAAATGATCAACATGAACAAGTGGTACGGCGATTTCCACGTACTGCGCGACATCAACCTCAAGGTCATGCGCGGCGAGCGCATCGTCATCGCCGGCCCGTCGGGCTCGGGCAAGTCGACGATGATCCGCTGCATCAACCGGCTGGAAGAACACCAGAAGGGCAACATCTTCGTCGACGGGACCGAGCTCACCAACGATCTGAAGAAGATCGACGAAGTGCGCCGCGAAGTCGGCATGGTGTTTCAGCACTTCAACCTCTTCCCGCATCTGACGATCCTAGAAAATTGCACGCTGGCGCCGATCTGGGTGCGCAAAATGCCGAAGAAGCAGGCGGAAGAAATCGCCATGCACTTCCTCACCCGCGTCAAGATCCCGGAGCAGGCGAAAAAATATCCGGGCCAGCTCTCGGGCGGTCAGCAGCAGCGTGTGGCAATCGCCCGCTCGCTGTGCATGAACCCGAAGATCATGCTGTTTGATGAGCCGACCTCTGCGCTCGACCCGGAAATGATCAAGGAAGTGCTCGACACCATGGTTGGCCTTGCCGAGGAAGGCATGACCATGCTCTGCGTCACCCACGAAATGGGCTTCGCCCGCCAGGTCGCCAACCGCGTGATCTTCATGGATCAGGGCCAGATCGTCGAACAGAACTCGCCGAAGGAGTTCTTCGACAATCCGCAGCACGAGCGCACCAAGCTGTTCCTCAGCCAGATCCTGCACTGATCAAACGGTTATCCGACAATCAAAACCCGCCGGCTGAGACACAGCCGGCGGGTTTTTCATTTGATGCGCGTCATTCGGCCATTGTCGCCATTAACCATCTTGACACCCGGAACAAACCAGAACATTGTGCGAACAAATGAGGGCAAACACAATGGCATCTGGCGAAAAGTTCATCATCCTTCCCTACAAAAAGAATCGCGGAAACCTGGTGCCAGGGGAAATGCGGCAGGCCTCCAGCGCCGCCGGCGCCGAGAAGATCGCCTCCTCCATGTCCGCCCGCTTCATCGGCGTCGCCGCCTATGCAGTCATGGTCGACGAAGAGACCGGCGACATGACCGCCCCTCGCCTGCTCGCCCGGCACGGCGAGATCGCGGATCTGAACGCCGCTTGATATTGCTCACTAACCGAGGCCTCTCATACGGTAGAGGCAAGCCGCAGCTTCGCGATCACGGCAGCCGGCGCACACGGTTACTTCGATACCCCAGCCGGTAGGCTTGCGGCCTGAAAAGGCATATAGCGCACCGCAATGAACGCGATATACTATCGCCGGCTGCGCAGGACGCAGTTTTCACGAGGCGTTGGGGAACGGGCGTGAAGAAGAGCGACAGGATAGTCATGGCACTCGCGCTTCTGGGCGCAGCAATCATCGTCATAAAGATGATCGGCGCGATGTCCGGATACGATCTGATCGAGATGGCGGTCAATGCGACCAGGCCGACCGATAGTGGCGGCTGGTTGGCGGCGACACGCTGAGGCGTGTTACCTATGTATCGGGAATGGACAAACTAGAAATGGCGACCCCTGCAGGATTCGAACCTGCGACCACCTGCTTAGAAGGCAGGTGCTCTATCCAGCTGAGCTAAGGGGCCTTGAAAGCCAAGGCGCCGCGCGCTGGTCGCGGCGGGCACTACATGCCTGAAACTGCCGCCAAACTCAATGGGCGGCGTTGCAATGAACTCCCGGCTCAGTGAGTCCAGGGCTGGATGCGGCTGAAGCGGAAGTTGTCGGTGTAGGAGACCACTTGGCGGTTGGCGTCCTTGGGAGCGATGACGCGATATTCGATGCCTTCGCGCTGGGCATAGGCTTCGGCCTGCTCCTGCGTATCGAAGGTCAGTTTGAGCTGCTGGCGCGTGTCGGCCGAGGATGTGTAGCCCATGATCGGATCGATCTTACGCGGGGTTTCCTGGTCGAATTCCAGAACCCAGAGGTGTGTCTTGGCCTTGCCGGACTGCATGGCGGTCTTTGCGGGACGGTAAATCTTGGCAGGCATCGCTGCAGCGCCTCCGAATAAGCGGGATAGCCCGCTTCCTTGCTTCTCTTGTCTTCGCCCGGCCCTTTCGGGCAGAGCGCATATGGGATTCTGCTTAGCCGCGAATCCCTTTGTTATCAAGCAAAAAGGCGGCGCAGCCTCATCTCAATCCATCGATAGTTTTGGGGGATTTTAAAATGGTCGGAGTGGAGAGATTCGAACTCCCGACCCTCTGGTCCCAAACCAGATGCGCTACCAGACTGCGCTACACTCCGTACCCTTCCGCCATCTTCAGAAGATCGCGTCGCCCTGCTTGGCAGAACGAGTGGGGAGATACACGGTTCGCCCCAATGCTGCAACAGCTAAAATCGTGTCGAACCGATGATCCCCGGGGAAAGATCTATTTGCCGTGTTTTGCGGAAAGAGTGGCGCTGGTTGCCTTGTCGCCGACAGCAAGGCCAAGCTTCTTCACAACGCCGCTATTCAGCTCGATGACGTAATCCACCGGCCCGCCGGAACTGATGATCGCCTCCGAATAGGGAACGGCATTTTCCTGGATATGGGTAATGACGCCATTCCTGTCGAGGAAGAGCATGTCCAGCGATAGCTTGGTGTTTTTCATCCACATCATCACCGGACGCGATGTGCCGAAATCGAACAGCATGCCGTGATCAGCCGGCATCGTGTCGCGATACATCAGGCCGAGTTCCAGCTGTGATTCGGTCAACGCCAATTCCACGGTGAACTTGTGTGCCTCCCCCTTCGCGGTCTTGATCGACAAGGGTTCTGACTCAAACTTGACCATCTGCTCGATCGCGGTCTGCGCGGCAAAGGCGGTCGGGATGGCACCGCAAACAAGAAAAAGCGCCAAAGCGGCGCTTTTCATAACGGTAAAAGACGGTCTCCCGGTCATCTCAATGCGGCCGCGTTGCCGGGCTCGGCGCATCCGGATGGATTTCCGCCGCCATCAGCCCCTTTTCGCCCGGTCCGAACCGAACGAGAACCACTTGGCCCGGCCGCAACTCGGCCAGGCCGAAACGACGCAGCGTTTCCATATGCACGAAGATATCCTCGGTGCCCTCGCCGCGCGTCAAGAAGCCGAAGCCCTTGGTGCGGTTGAACCACTTGACCAGCGCGCGCTCAAGGCCGCTCGTCGCGGTCACCTGGACATGCGTGCGGACCGGCGGCATCTGCGACGGGTGCACGGCGGTCGACTGGTCCATGGAGAGGATCTTGAAGGCCTGATAGCCACGCTCGCGGCGCTGGATCAGCGCGACGATGCGGGTTCCTTCAAGAATAGTCTGATAACCGTCACGACGTAGACATGTCACATGCAACAAAACGTCCTGCATGCCGTTATCCGGAACGATGAAGCCAAAGCCCTTGGCGACATCAAACCATTTTACGACGCCGGAGATCTCGATAAGATCGACGGCCTCGCTTGATAACTCTCCGAAGTCGGCTATTCCCTTCGATGAAATTCTGTCGCTCATCCTGGCCAGCCCTCGATTACGCGTCACACTGTTACGGTTAACTGATTCCTTGAAATCAAGTTTAACATCTTGGTAACGGAAATGCGCAAGTCCTAGTTTTGTTTATTCCCACTCTTGATTATCAAGCCAAAGTCTTGCCCGAAGCTGGTGTCCCGTTTCATGATCGGCCCAGCGCAACATTAGAGAGGAAATAGAATGCGTTATCTCCACACCATGGTCCGCGTGACGGATCTCGAGGCGTCGCTGCATTTTTATAGCACTCTATTCGGCCTTACCGAAACCCGCCGCTATGAAAACGAAAAAGGCCGTTTCACGCTCGTCTTCCTGGCCGCCAGCGACGATGTCGAAGCGTCTCGCAACAGCGGAGCGCCCAGCCTCGAGCTGACCTACAACTGGGATCCGGAGGAGTATACCGGAGGACGCAACTTCGGTCACCTCGCCTATGAGGTCGACGATATCTATGCGACCTGCCAGAAGCTTAAGGACAACGGCATCACGATCAACCGGCCACCGCGCGACGGTCACATGGCCTTTGTGCGCTCGCCGGACGGCATTTCCATCGAGATTCTCCAGAAGGGCGCCAACCTTGCGCCCACTGAACCCTGGGCTTCGATGCAAAATACAGGCGCCTGGTAAAAGCAAGCTTTCGCGAGGCTTACGGCACGCGCGGAACCATCGGTTTCGCGCTTGCCGGCCATACCCGCTCTCCTGCATGCTTGGACGACTCGAAGCATCATGCATCGGATTTCGCGGGTTCCCATCGTTCCCAGTCAGCATCGCGCGATATCATCGTCCCTCGCAAGAGGCCGTTCCGGTGCACACTCTTTAAAGCGGGGAACGTCCTTTGTACGATCGGCAGATTTTATCCGGCAATGAGATGCGCGCAAGCGCTATTGCAATCGCCCTCTCGTTTCTGATGCTCTCCGGCTGCGCGACAACGGCCGATAAGCCAAAGCTGGCGGCGGAGACGGCGCCACCACCAAGCGCTGCCGAGCAGCTTGCTGATTCTCTCAACAGCAGCGCCGAGGCGAAGCGGCTGAAAGGCGATGCCGCCTATCGTGATCCGCTGGTTCGCAGCGTGCATGATGTGCGACGGCAGATCGTCACCGAACAAGCGAACAATCAATCCGGCTATCCGCCAGCTCCCGCCACCGACGCACCAGCCGGCATTGCCGGGCTGGTGACGCAGCCGACCGCGGTGAACGCCAGCAGGAGTAGCATCTATGCCGCCCCCGCCCCGATCGCCGTCAATCCGGATGGAACGCTGGCCAAGACACAGCCGGACGCCGGGCAGCAGGGAATCACGCCGTTCATGCGCAGCGTCTACACCTTGCCGCCGGGTACAGCACAGAACGTCGCACCGCCGCAGAACGATGGTGGCATGCCGGTAGGCACGACCTCCGAATCCGTGCTTCCTCCACCCGTCATCCGCAACGCCGCTCCCACATCGACGAGCCCGATGAAGCCGACAGCGGATGCCACCCCCTCGAAAATCATGCCCGCCCCCGGCTCTTCGGTCCATACGATCGACAGCAAGGAAGCACTGATGCTGGCGCATATCGCCGCCTCGAAGGGCCAAGGCCCGGGCGCCAAGTCGCTGATCACGCCAACGCAGGGCGCATCGGGGCTTTGAGCCATTCCTCTCTGCAGATCTTCACAACGTCCTGTTAAGGCAGGCTTATTCAAATTTCGCTGTAGCTTCATGCACCTGTCATTTTTTCGAAGAAAAAGCGAAATAGGCGCTTGCGGGAATGAAATCACCCCGCTATAAGCGCGCCACACAACAGCACGCGCCCTTCGTCTATCGGTTAGGACGACAGATTTTCATTCTGTAAAGAGGGGTTCGACTCCCCTAGGGCGTGCCACTGTTGTTCTCTCCCCTGATAAGAATGCTTGTTCCGCTTGCGGCGGCTTTGCGCTATTCCTATATGACCCTGAGCGCATCATGCGCCCTTCGTCTATCGGTTAGGACAACAGATTCTCATTCTGTAAAGAGGGGTTCGACTCCCCTAGGGCGTACCAAACGGAACAGCCTCGAACTTTTCCACAATCGCATCGAAAAATCTGCCTCTAGTCGTGGATTTTTCTCGATTTTCCGCTTGCGGGATCAAAAGGTGCTGACTATAAGGGCGCCACAGCACGCGCCCTTCGTCTATCGGTTAGGACGACAGATTTTCATTCTGTAAAGAGGGGTTCGACTCCCCTAGGGCGTGCCACTGTCTTCCCCCTGAAATCATTGGACTTATGTTGCTATCGCGGCGATACCGCTTTGCGCTCAAGGCGCCTTTGCCGCATCCGTGACCCGCAGCTGGACGCGGCGGTTGCCCTGCCAGTGGTCTGCGCCAAGCGTGCCGGCGACGTGGATCTGCGATCCGCGCGACGACATCAGCAGTTCGCCGAGCGGCGTCTCGGCGGCACGGAAGGCGATGCCGTCGAGGCGACCGCCGTCCTGTGCTTCCAGCGTGACCTTGATGTGTGACTGGCCGACCAGGCGCGAATCGCGCAGGCGATGGCTCGGCAGGGCGAAAATCGGCTGCGGATGGCCGGAGCCATATGGGCCGGCGGTTTCTAGCTGGTCGATCAGATCCACGGTCGCGCCGCTGGCGCCGAGTGCGCCGTCGATTTTCAGCGTTTCGTTGGCAACGAGGCCGGGTACCTGCCTTTCCGCCTTCTCGGTGAAGAAGGCGCGCAGTTTTCCGAGATTGCCGCGCTCCACCGTCAGGCCCGCCGCCATGGCATGGCCGCCACCCTTGACCAGCAGACCGGCATCGACTGCGGCGCGCACCATGCGGCCCATGTCGAATCCGTTGATCGAGCGGCCTGAGCCAGTGCCCTTGCCCATGGGATCGAAGGCGATCGCGAAGGCCGGACGGCGGAATTTGTCCTTCAGCCGCGATGCGATCAGGCCGACAATGCCCGGATGCCAATTCTCGCGAGCGGTGACGATGACGGAGGCGCCGTCGCCATTGCCGTATTCCGCCAGCGCCTCGGCCTCGGCCTCCTGCAGCATGGCGGCTTCCATGGCCTGGCGCTCGCGGTTCAGCTCGTCCAGCTTCTCGGCGATGGTCTCGGCTTCGCTGGTATCCTCCAGCGTCAGCAGGCGGGCGCCGAGCGCCGCATCGCCGATTCGGCCGCCGGCATTGATGCGCGGGCCGATCAGGAAGCCGAAATGATAGGGGGTCACCGGGCCACCCAGCCCTGCCTTGCGGAAGAGTGCTGCAAGGCCCGGATTGCCCTGATGGCGGGCAGCGATCAGGCCCTTGACGACATAGGCGCGGTTGAGCCCCTTCAACGGCACGACATCGCAGACCGTCGCCAAGGCGACGATATCAAGCCAGGCCAACAGGTCGATGGAGCGGACACGGGCATCGCCCGCCTCGCGCAGCTGCCGCAGCGCCGCAACAAGCACCAGGAAGACGACACCGGCGGCGCAGAGATGCCCCTGCCCCGACAGATCGTCCTCGCGGTTCGGATTGACTAACGCATGGCAGTGCGGAAGCTCGTGGCCGACCTGATGGTGGTCGATGACCACGACATCGATGTTGCGCGCCTTTGCCGCATCCAGCGATTCGAAGCTGGTGGAACCGCAGTCGACGGTGACGATCAGCGTCGCGCCATTATCGATCAGCTGATTGATGGCGGCGGGGTTGGGGCCGTAGCCTTCGAAGATGCGGTCAGGAATATAAATGCTGGCGGGCACGCCGAAATGGGTAAGAAAGCGGTAGAGCAGCGCGGAAGATGCGGCACCGTCGACATCGTAATCGCCGAAGATCGCGACTGTCTCTCCCGCCTTGACGGCGCGTAGCAGGCGCTGTGCGGCCTTCTCGCAGTCAGTCAGCAGATAGGGATCCGGCATCAGGCTGCGGATGGTGGGATCGAGAAAGGCCATGGCCTCGTCGACACCAACGCCACGCCCGGCGAGTACGCGAGTAATTAGATCCGGCAGACCGTAGGTCTGGGCCATGGCCAGCGCCCGGTTCTGGCCGGCCTGGTCGAGCCGGGAGACCCAGCGATTGCCGGAAACGGAGCGTTCGACGCCCAGAAATGCCCGCTGCACAGGATCTGCCGGTTGTTCCACCATGTCTCCCATAATTGAGCGGCCCGGCTCCGCGTTACCGGAACGGGCCGCGCGTCACATTATTCCTTCGGCCGCTCGATGCGAATGACCTGCGGTTCGCCGACGAGATAGCCCTCGGTCTTGATCGCGGCGACCGCCTTGCGCACCGAATCCTCCATCGTCGCATGGGTAACGAGGATGATCGTCTGGTGGTGCGACGGCGACAGGTGCTGCGTCGAGCGCTGCACGATCGATTCCAGCGAAATGTTGTTTTCCGCCATACGGGTCGCGACGCTGGCGAAAACGCCGGTGCGATCGAGAACGGTCAGGCGGATGAAATAGCCGCCTTCGTGGCTCTGCATCTGCGCCTTGCGATAGGGTTCCAGAGCCTTGGCGGGATGGCCGAGCACCGGCACGCGCTGCGCGCCCGGCTGGCTCTTGGCGATATCGGCGATATCACCGAGCACGGACGAGGCTGTCGCATTGCCGCCGGCACCGGGGCCGACCATCAGCAATTCGCCGAGAATGTCGGATTCGATCGCCACGGCATTGGTGACGCCATCGACCTGGGCAATGACCGAATCGAGCGGCACCATCGTCGGATGAACACGCTGTTCGATGCCGGTCTCGGTACGCTGGGCGACGCCGAGCAGCTTGATGCGATAACCGAGGTCGGCAGCGGCGCGGATATCCTCGATGGAGATATTGGTGATCCCCTCGAGATAGATGTCGTCGGCCGCGATGCGGTTGCCAAAGGCAAGCGTCGTCAGGATGGCGAGCTTGTGCGCCGTGTCATTGCCCTCGATGTCGAAGGCCGGGTCGGCTTCGGCGTAGCCGAGGCGCTGGGCTTCCTTCAGGCAATCGGCAAAGGACAGGCCCTCCTTCTCCATCCGGGTCAGGATGTAGTTGCAGGTGCCGTTCATGATGCCGTAGACGCGCGAGATCGTGTTACCGGTCAGGGATTCACGCAGCGCCTTGATGACGGGAATGCCGCCGGCCACCGCCGCTTCGAAGTTGAGCAGCGCGCCCTTCTCTTCGGCAATCTGCGCAAGCTCGACGCCGTGATAGGCCAGCAGCGCCTTGTTGGCGGTAACGACATGCAGGCCACGGGCAAGTGCCGCGCGCACGGCAGCGTTGGCCGCCCCTTCGGAGCCGCCGATCAGCTCGACGAATACATCGATATCAGCCTTCTGCGCCAGATCGACCGGGCCACCGAACCATTCGATATCGGTGAGGTCGATGCCGCGATCCTTGGTGCGATCGCGCGCCGTGACGGCGACGATCTTGACCGGTCGGCCGCAGGTGACGGCAAGCTCGTTGGCGCGGCTCTGAATGATACGAACGAGCGAGGCACCAACGGTGCCCAAGCCCGCAACGCCGATTTTGAGGGCATCTGCCATGGATAGTTCCTGATCAATGTCTTGGGGCACGGCAGCCGCGGGAACGGCTGCCGTGAAAAATTAGGAGCGATGAGCGTTCAACGAAATCACATTATGCATGGTCTCGTCCGCGGTCGAGAGGAAGCGCTTCAGATTGCGCGCCGCCTGGCGGATGCGATGCTCGTTTTCGACCAGTGCAATACGGACGTAATCGTCGCCCTGCTCGCCAAAGCCGATGCCCGGAGCCACTGCGATATCGGCCTTTTCGACCAGCAACTTGGAGAATTCCAGCGAACCGAGATGACGGAACTTCTCCGGGATCTTCGCCCAGGCGAACATCGTCGCTGCCGGCGGCGGCACCTCGAAACCGGCCTTGCCGAAGCTGTCGACCAGCACGTCGCGACGGCGCTTGTAGATGCTGCGCACTTCCGCGATGTCGGAACCGTCGCCGTTCAGCGCATGGGTTGCCGCCACCTGAATCGGCGTGAAGGCGCCGTAATCGAGGTAGGACTTCACCCGCGTCAAGGCGGCGATCAGGCGCTCGTTGCCAACGGCAAAGCCCATGCGCCAGCCGGGCATGGAGAAGGTCTTCGACATCGAAGTGAACTCGACTGTGACGTCCATGGCGCCCGGCACTTCCAGAACCGACGGCGGCGGCGTATCGTCGAAATAGATTTCCGAATAGGCGAGATCCGACAGCACGATGATGTCGTGCTTCTTGGCGAAGGCGACGACTTCCTTGTAGAAATCGAGCGTCGCGACATAGGCCGTCGGGTTGGACGGGTAGTTGATGATCAGCGCCAGCGGCTTCGGGATCGAGTGGCGCACGGCGCGCTCGAGCGGCGGGAAGAAGCTGTCGTCCGGCTCGACCTGCATCGAACGGATGACGCCGCCCGCCATCAGGAAGCCGAAAGCGTGGATCGGATAGGTCGGATTCGGGCAAAGGATGACGTCGCCGGGCGCCGTGATCGCCTGCGCCATGTTGGCAAAGCCTTCCTTGGAGCCGAGGGTGGCGACCACCTGCGTATCCGGATTGAGCTTAACGCCGAAACGGCGGGCATAATAGGCGGCCTGCGCACGGCGCAGACCCGGAATGCCCTTCGACGAGGAATAGCGATGCGTGCGCGGATCCTGGACCACTTCGCACAGCTTGTCGACGATCGCCTTGGGGGTCGGAAGGTCCGGATTGCCCATGCCGAGGTCGATGATGTCGGCCCCGCCCGCTCGCGCGCTGGCCTTCAAACGGTTGACCTGTTCGAAGACGTAGGGCGGCAAACGCCGGACTTTATGAAACTCTTCCATTTATTTCCCCATGGGACAGCGGCCCTTGCAACCGCAATGAAGTTCGTCGATCTCCCGGTGACCCGCGATACGAACTCCGGAATCGCGGCACCGCACTCAAGCTGACACGAAGGATACGGTGAATCTTGGGCGGCTGGGGACGCAAAGCGCTCTCAACCAGAAAGAAACATCGAAATTCGGCCTATCCGAACGCTTTGCGTCCAAATCGCCTGAAACGCAAGGCTAATTCTGCGTCTGGCCGGGCTGTGCGCCCCCTTGCTGAATTTCAGACAGCGTATCCTGGCCGTGTTCGGCGGCAAGCTTGCGCATGTCGGCAACGCGCTTCTGGTATTCGGCTTCCGAGATCGTGCCGGCCTTGCGCTGCGCGCCGAGCGACGTCAGCTGCTTGCCGATGTCGGATGCCTGCTGGTCGTTGATCTGGACATTCGCCGCGGTCGGCGGAGCGTTGAAGGAGGGATAGCCGTCCTTGTAATGCTGCTGCGTGCTGCCCTCATCGACAGGCTTGCCATCGATGGACCTTACCACCACGGCCTGCGGCGCCTGCTTGCGCTTGGCAAAGGCCGCCTTTTCCTCAGGGGTCGAGCAACCGGCGAGCGCCAGCGCGAGAATGCCGAACAAAGCACCGCTAAGTACGGAATACCGGTTTAGTCTTGCCACCATGCCGCCGCCCATATTGTCGTCCTGCCCTATTCCCTTGCTGTGGGATGCGACTGTTAAATTTGTCGCAGCGGCAAAGCAAGAGCAGGGTTGCGTTTCATTCGACTTGTATTCCTTTTCCCGCAAGATGTACAAATGGAAAACAAAAGAGATTTGCCGCCGGGAGGATGATGCGTGACCGACAGCAAGCGGGACAAAAGTGAAGGCAACGGCGCCTTTCCCGGTTTCGATCCGAAATCGGTCGAGCCCTATATCGTCAGGGATCCCGAGGCGATGGCCGTGAACTTTGCCCGCGCGTTGGAAAACCTCGGCAAGGCCGCTTCCGCATGGCTTGCGCCGCGCGAACGCGGTGAAAAGGTCGATACCGTCGCCGACCCGGTCACCGATATGGTCAAGACGCTCTCCAAGATCGGCGAATACTGGCTTTCCGATCCGCGCCGGACGCTGGAGGCGCAGACCTATCTGCTATCCGGCTATTTCGGCCTGTGGACGAAAACCATGCAGCGCCTCAGCAGCGATTCGCCAACCGTTGCTGAAGCCGAGCAGATCAAGGACAAGCGCTTCGCCGATGAGGACTGGCAGAAGAACCCCTTCTTCGATTTCCTGCGCCAGACCTATCTGCTGACCGCCGGCTGGGCGGAGAAACTGGTCACCGACGCCGAAGGGCTGGACGAGCACACGCGCCACAAGGCCGCCTTCTACACCAGGCAGATCACTGCGGCGCTATCGCCGGCCAATTTCGTCGCCACCAATCCGCAGCTCTACCGGGAAACGGTCGCCTCCAATGCGGAAAACCTGGTGCGCGGCATGAAGATGTTTGCCGAGGACATCAGCGCCGGGCAAGGCGAGCTGCGGGTGCGCCAGACCGACATGACGAAATTCGCCGTCGGACGGGACATGGCGCTGACGCCCGGCAAGGTGATCGCGCAAAGCGATGTCTGCCAGGTCATCCAATACGAGGCGGCAACCGACACGGTGCTGAAACGGCCCCTGCTGATCTGCCCGCCCTGGATCAACAAATTCTACATTCTCGATCTCAACCCGCAGAAATCCTTCATCAAATGGTGCGTTGAACAAGGGCACACCGTCTTCGTCATTTCCTGGGTGAATCCAGACCGCCGCCACGCGGCCAAGGACTGGACATCCTACGCACGCGAAGGCATCGACTTCGCGCTGGAGACCGTCGAGAAGGCGACCGGCGAGACCGAAGTCAACGCCGTGGGATATTGCGTCGGCGGCACGCTGCTGGCCGCCACGCTCGCCCTGCATGCCAAGGAAAAGAACAAGCGTATCCGCACGGTGACGTTCCTGACGACACAGGTCGATTTCACCTTTGCCGGCGATCTGAAAATCTTCGTCGACGAGGAGCAGATCGAGGCCCTGGAACAGCAGATGAACGCGATCGGCTATCTCGAAGGCTCGAAGATGGCGGCGGCCTTCAACATGCTGCGCGCCTCGGAGCTGATCTGGCCCTATTTCGTCAACAGCTATCTGAAGGGCCAGGATCCCCTGCCCTTCGACCTTCTGTTCTGGAACGCGGATTCCACACGAATGGCCGCCGCCAACCATTCGTTTTATCTACGCAATTGCTATCTCGACAATGCGCTCAGCCAAGGCAAGATGGTGCTCGACGGCAAGAAACTGTCGCTGAAGGACGTCAAGATCCCCGTCTATAATCTGGCGACGCGCGAGGATCATATCGCACCGGCCAAATCAGTCTTCGTCGGCAGCCACTTCTTCGGCGGGCCGGTGGAATTCGTCGTGACGGGCTCCGGCCATATCGCCGGCGTCGTCAACCCTCCGGACAAGCACAAATACCAGTTCTGGACCGGCGGGCCGATCAAGGGCGAATACGATCAATGGCTGACGGAAGCCAGCGAAATCCCTGGCTCCTGGTGGCCGCACTGGCATGCCTGGATCCTCAAGCAGGACAGCCGCATGACCGAGGCCCGCAAGCCCGGCGGCGCGGCCCTCAACGCTCTCGAGGAAGCACCCGGCAGCTTCGTGATGGAGCGCGCCTAAGCGGCAATACCCATGCTCTTCAACCCGCCCCTCGTGCCCGCGCGGCTGATCGCCCGCTACAAGCGCTTTCTCTTTGACGCCGAGCTGGAGAGCGGTGAGATCATCACCGGTTCCTGCCCGAATACCGGCTCGATGCAGGGCCTGACAACGCCTGGATCGTGCATCTGGCTATCGGAGCATGACAGTCCAAAGCGGAAATACCGCCACGTCTTCGAATTGATCGAAGCCGACGGCACCACGGTCGGGGTCAACACCGCGATGCCAAACCGCACGGCGGCGGAAGCCATTGCGCTTGGCCAAATCTCCGATCTCGGCGACTATACGACAGTGCGCCGCGAGCAGAATTACGGCCGCAACTCCCGCATCGACCTGCTCTTGACCGACCCGCTGCGGACAACCACCTATGTCGAAGTCAAGAACGTGCATTTCATGCGTGAGCCGGGTCTTGCCGAATTCCCCGATACGGTCACCGCGCGCGGTGCCAAGCATCTCGAAGAACTGGGCGATATGGCTGAAGCCGGATATCGCGCCGTCATGCTGTTCGTGATCCAACGGCACGATTGCGAGCGCTTTCGTGTCTGTGGCGATCTCGATACGGTCTACGCCACAGCCTTCGAGCGGGCCTTGAAGCGCGGCGTCGAAGTCTACGCGCTGAAATGCAGGGTCTCACCCACGGAAATAACGCCCGCAGGGTTGATCCCGATAGACGAACCCGGCATAGCTGCATTAAATAGCAAGTATAAAATTTCTACTGAAGGCTGATCATGGTGAATTACATTGAGGCGGCGACCGCGCCGGCGAAAAACACGGGCGCGATCCGCCTCTACGGACCGGATGCCTTCGCGGGGATGCGCAAGGCCTGCCAGCTCACCGCCCGCTGTCTCGACGAACTCGCCGCGATCGTTGCGCCCGGCGTGCCGACCGATGTCATCGATCGCTTCGTTTTCGAATTCGGCATGGATCACGGCGCCTATCCGGCGACGCTGAACTACCGCGGCTATACGAAATCCTCCTGCACCTCGATCAACCACGTCGTTTGCCACGGCATTCCCAATGACAAGCCGCTGCGCGACGGCGATATCGTCAATATCGACGTGACCTATGTGCTTGACGGCTGGCATGGCGATTCCAGCCGCATGTATCCGGTCGGCGAAATCAAGCGCTCGGCAGAGCGGCTGCTCGAAGTGACCTACGAATCGCTGATGCGCGGCATCGCCGCCGTACGCCCCGGCGCCCGGACCGGCGCCATCGGTGAGGCGATCCAGACCTTTGCCGAAGCGGAGCGCTGCTCTGTGGTTCGCGACTTCTGCGGCCACGGCGTCGGCAGCCTCTTCCACGACTCTCCAAACATTCTGCACTACGGCCGCGCCAGCGAAGGCCCTGAAATGCGCGAAGGCATGATCTTCACCATCGAGCCGATGATCAATCTCGGCCGGCCGCATGTGAAGGTGCTTGGCGACGGCTGGACCGCCGTCACCCGCGACCGCTCGCTCTCGGCGCAGTACGAGCACACCATCGGCATCACGGCCACGGGCTGCGAAATCTTCACCCTGTCGCCCGGCGGTCTCGATCGTCCTGGCCTGCCGCCGCTGCAGGCATAATTCATGGCTAAACGCCCCGCTCCTTCCTCCGGACATGGTGACATGCCCTTCGATGGCGGCGGGGTGACGGATGGCCTTGAGGACGCATCGCTTTTCGACGAGCGACTGTTCTTTGCTCCTCGGGCCGCCAAGCCCACTCAAGGCGATAAACCGGCGAAACCGCCAAGCGCGCCAGCAACGCCCGAGGCCCATTATCACGGTCATCGCGAGCGCCTGCGCAATCGTTATCGCGACAGCGGCGATACCGCACTCGCCGATTACGAAATCCTCGAACTGCTGCTCTTCAGGCTCATTCCGCGCCGCGATACCAAGCCGATCGCCAAGGCACTGCTTGCGCGCTTCGGCACGCTCGGCGGTGTCTTCGGTGCATCGACCAATCTGCTGCAGGAGGTGAACGGCGTTGGCGAAGCGGTGGCGCTCGATCTGAAACTAGTGGCAAGCGTTGCGCAGCGCATGCTGAAGAGCGAGCTGACGGGCAAGCCGGTGCTCTCCTCCTGGAAGGCACTGATCGACTATTGCCACACGGCGATGGCACATGAGACGCGCGAGCAATTCCGCATCCTGTTTCTCGACAAGCGCAATGCCCTGATCGCCGACGAAGTGCAGGGCCTGGGCACGGTGGACCACACGCCGGTCTACCCGCGCGAAGTGGTCAGACGGGCGCTCGAACTCTCGGCCACGGCCGTGATTCTCGTGCACAACCATCCATTTCACCTCTTAAACGTCACGAACAATCACGCTCAATTACATTGAATCATTGATCTTTTTGACCTTGCGTACTGGGGGCGATATTTGGCATATTGGGGGCGGCTTTCGGCTAGCGGAAGCCTTACCGTCACCAATTAACGAGCGCTTACTGCCCCCAAATCTGCAAGAGTCCAGCTATGCCGAGCCTCACTGACGGAGCCATTCGTAGAGCCATCAAGCAGGTAGAGAACACCGGCAAACAGGCGAGCCTGGCCGATGGCGAGGGCCGCGGTACCGGCCGATTAATACTGGTTCTGAAGGCGATGCCCACGCGAGTGACTGCCGAGTGGATGGCTCAGCAGTGGCGAGATGGCAAACGGACCAAAAAGAAGATCGGCTCCTATCCGTCTATCTCATTGGCAGGAGCGCGTGAGCTCTTTCAGCGCGACTTCGCCAATCTGATTCAGAAGGGCCGCAGCATTAAAATCGCCACGGACACCCGGCCGGGGACCGTCGGCGATTTGTTCGAGGCCTATGTCGAGAACCTCAAGGAGAACGGCAAATCTTCCTGGAAAGAGGCCGAGAAAGGGCTGAACAAGGTTGCCGACACTCTCGGGCGCAGTCGTCTGGCGCGCGAGATCGAGCCTGAGGAAGTTGCCAATGTCATCCGCCCGATCTACGAGCGCGGGGCTCGCGCAATGGCGGATCATGTTCGCAGCTACATCCGCTCCGCCTTTAGTTGGGGCATGAAGTCGGAGCACGACTATAGGAACACCTCCCCTCGCCGCTTCAGGCTAACCTACAATCCAGCGGCAGGCATTCCGACCGAGCCAAAAAATGTTGGCACCCGATGGCTGGATGAAGATGAGTTTGTGCGGCTCTATCGCTGGCTCGAATGCCCCGATGTGCCGGTCCATCCGCCGTACACCCGTGCCGTCCGCATCCTGATGTTGACGGGACAACGCGTCGAGGAAATTGCCCGCCTGCATGTCGATCAATGGGATATCAAAGAAGCGATCATCGACTGGTCGAAGACAAAGAACAGTCGGCCACACGCCATACCTGTTCCGGCGCTGGCCGCGGAGCTGATCAACTCCATCAAGCCAAACGAGCATGGATGGTTCTTTCCTTCAGCGAAGGACCCGTCCGTACCGGTCAGCCACAACACGCTCTACAGCTTCATCTGGAGGCAGCGTGATCGTGGCGTGATCCCGGTTGCCACCAATCGGGATCTGCGGCGCACCTGGAAGACGCTCGCGGGCAAGGCGGGGATCCCGAAGGAAATCCGGGACCGTATTCAGAACCATGCCCTGCATGATGTCAGTTCGAAGAACTACGACAGATGGAGCTATATGCCTGAAAAGCGCGCAGGCATGAAAAAATGGGACAAATTTATCACCGCGTTACTTAGCAAGGGGCAGAACCGCAAGGCAGCCTGACCCAATTGTGCAGCAACCTGTTGCACAAACCAAACAGCCGACCAATGAGGAGGCGTGCCGGTGTTGGACGCCCCTGACAAGTAGGAACTTGTTGTGGCTGAATACTCATAACGAGCGGAACGGCTCAGCATCGGCCGTAAGCGACAATCAGCTTCAACCCGAAACAGATGAAAGATCCTAGGTCTTCGCTCGCTATCTTTGACAGGCTTGGGATAGTTCCCCCCTACGATCACTACTCATAAACTTCGAATCGGTTAAGTCGGCGCCCTCGTCGCCCTACTCCCGCTCATTCCGCACCAAGGGCTTCACGCTTCTTGGAGGGATTGTTCTTGCTTGATGTTCTGTTTCTCACTGTGGATGAAGTTGTCGAGCGATACCGTGGAGCAATCTGTACGGGCACTCTTCGTAACTGGCGAGGGCTGAAGATCGGTCCATCATTCCTGAAACTCGGCAAATCCGTTTTGTATCCGCTAGCCGAGCTTGAAACCTGGGAACGAAAAAATATGGTGATCTGCGCGCCGCGCCTATCGGTGCGACACACCAACTGAGGTGCCATCAGAGCTGGGCGCTGACGGCTACAGTCCATTAGCTTGCAGTATTGCCGAACATCATTGCGACAACCAACGGATGAGAGAGCGATTTGCGTTGATATCACGAGAAGAACTTTACCAATTGATTTGGTCCCAGCCCATGACGAAAGTCGCTGAGCAGTTTGAGGTTTCCGGCAGCTATATGGCTCGCGTTTGCGTCGCCCTGAATGTTCCGCGGCCAGAGCGAGGTTATTGGGCGAAACTGGCCGTCGGCAAAGCGCCGACACCCGATCCCATGCCTGAAGCACGACCAGGGGATCAGTTGTTTTGGACAAGGGGCGGAGAACTTCTCCCGCCTCCCAGACCAGAGTATCCACCTCGGCGGACAAACCTGGCTCGCGCACACATACCCAAGGAGCGAATTCACCCGCTGATCCATGGTGCCAGGGAACTTTTCGAAGCAGGCCGCCCAGTCGAGGATGGCGCCTATCTCAAGCCTTACAAGAAGCTACTCGTCGACGTGACGACTTCAAAAGCATGTCTCGACAAGACGCTTGGTTTTGCAAACGACCTCTTCAACGCCCTTGAGTCTGCTGGCTATCGTGTCGTCATGGCGTCGTCTAACGAGAAGCTCAGAGGGTATACGATTGACGAACGAGAGGACCGTGCCAAAGCTCGTGGATATCACCATAGCAATCTCTGGTCCCCTTATCGTCCCACGGTTGTTTACATAGGCGCGGTTGCGATCGGCGTCGCCGTCATCGAGATGTCAGAGGAAGTGCTGCTGCGATATGTGCGCGGTAACTACATTCGCGATTCGGACTATGTGCCACCTAAACAGAGCCGCCATTTCGTTGATCACACCTGGACAACCACTCGAGATACGCCCTGTGGTCGCCTACGTCTCATAGCCTACTCACCTTACTGGCGGGTGCCCTGGTCGACCGATTGGCAGGAAACAAGCAAAACATCGCTAGCCTCGGCGCTGAAATCCATCGTGAAGACCATTGAGGCATCAGCGGCCGAACTGGTTATCAAGCTGGAGGAAGCGGACCGCAAGGCAGAAATTGCCCACCTTGAATACCTAGCCGCCGAGGAGAAGCGTCGCAAAGAGGAGGATCGTCGGCGTGCCGAACAGTCCGTTCGAGACAGTAAAGAGCATCTCGGTCAGATCATTCATCAATGGTCGAGTGTTTTAAACATCGAACGGTTCTTGACCGGAGTAGAAGAGCGTGCGGCGTTGCTGACCGGAGATGAGAGGGTTCAGGTCCTCCAAAGGCTCCAGTTAGCTCGCAAGTTCCTTGGGACGCAGGACCCACTGGAGTTCTTCATGTCGTGGAAGACACCGGTAGAACGGTATCGTCCGCTTTACGGCGAAAGCGATCTGCCCGGGAACTAGGCTGCCATCGGCAGGCGTGAGAACGCGATAGTAGCATGTTCCCTACTCGCGCAGGGACATGCGTGCCTGTCCAAAACAGGTCTAGGCGCTGCTGCTGCAGCGTATGTGTCCCTGCCTACCTCTCGTCGAAGCATGGCCCAATTTTCGCAGCCTAAACCCATGCATATTTTAAGTCATGTCTCCAGAGAATGTCAGTCAGGCCAAGACGGATTGCATGAGCGGCCGCCAAAGCCAGCGCTCGAAAATGCTGCACTCTGACGTTTAAGGCGATCCATTCGATATCTCCGCTAGTGCAAACGCCGATATGCGAGACGTCATTGCTCTCATCCTGTCCAATCAGTTCAATGACCACGGCGATGTACCTTCGTGGAACGGCGATCCCTTGACAGAACTCCTTTGATGTATGCACCAACTTGCTTGCTTCCACACCATAGCGAACGTTCGCCGCTGCCCGCAACGAATCCAGTCCTGAGAAGCCTCGATTGTGACGTTTCCACGCCTCCCAACTTCCCCGTGAAATATCTATCGGCACTACCGGCAGGAGAGGCGTGTTGTGCGAGAGTGCCTCCTCGACATGATCGTTCCAGGTGTCCAAACTCTCCAACAGTGGTTCGTCCTTCAGCGCGACTTTCACTCGGCGGTATTCTACTGGCGAAAGTCGCGGAACCGTGAGAGCCACGTGCTTTACGCGTTCGAAAGGAAGGTGATTGAGTCGCGGTCGCCGCGCTCCGAAGAACTTGCTCTCGGCACCAATCGGTGTGGCAGGCTTTACGAAGGTGCGTCCTTCCCATTCGAAAACGATGTCGGTCTGCGCCTCCCTAGCCGCAGTCGGACCGTGCTCGCCTCTTACAAATTCGGTCATATGCCGGTCGGCAAGCTTGCCCCAAGCCGATTTCAAGGCTTCGAACTCCAAAAATGGGCGCTCCTCGTGGATTGGCACGTAGTCCATCGGCCATAGCGCGAAGGTGTCGAACCCGTCTCCATGAAGATAGCATCCCGCGACCACGACCGCGTCGATCTCGTTGGTATCGTTACGCACCCGTCTCACGACGTGATCCAAAAGCTCCTCGTGCGTGAGCGCGGTGAAGCCGTTGTTGAGGACGAATAGGACCGTCGTGGCGCCTTCGCTAATCTCTCTTCGACTCTGCTTCAGTTGCGCACGTGCTGATCTTACGGCGACCTTGATCGGCCCTTGCATTATCGTCGCGTAGGTGTAGCGGTCTTTCTGCTCGATTATTGTCGGATCGATCACCACCACCGGGCGGTCCGGTTGAAGCGCTCCAAACAGAGAACCGATCTTTACCTGAGCTTCGGGCTTTTCAAGCCGTTCGTCGTCTAGCAACTTAAGTTCTATTATTGATCGCCCAAGAACGTAATCTGAGTTTTTGGTATTTTTTCGATCCGAATCGTCATGGGCTCGCCTACCGCCAGCCTGAGCGATAACAAAATCGATATCCTTATCCTCGGATAATGGACGAATTCTTGGAAATTCAAACATGATTCCGCTCTTGAATTATCACGTTAACCAACGGTCTGTATCCCCGATATTAGATATACTTAGTTTATCAATATTTATCTCCGGAAAAATCTAGCGGGCGCATAGTATAGCGCCTGCTCAAACTCACTATCAAACTCTAATAGAGGAACCCAGTAGTTGACTGGCAGTCATTTACTGCACGTATATGTCGTGCAAAGATAGGAATCACAATAAGCGGGAGGGGAAGTTTGAGCATCAGTGTTCACAATCCGGACCAGTATATGGCTGCCTTGCGCACAATAATTGCGCAAGGCCGAAAGCGTGTTGGCCTTTTAGTTGGAGCTGGAGCACCGGCAGGTATGGCACGCGACGATGGATCGCGGCCGTTGATCCCTGCTGTGGCTGGCTTAACAACCCAGGTACTAACTAAGATAGCACCTACTTATCAGGCCCAGATCGATGGGCTGAAAGGCGACCTCAGCAAATCCGACATTGAAACGATGCTTTCGCGTATCCGCTCGCTGAGCAGCGTTATCGGTACGACCAAAGTGCATGGACTAGATGGCCCTGGTTACAAGTCTATGGCCGAGGCGATCTGTGTCGAGATTGGCAAAATCGTGCAAGTGCGCCTGCCAACGGCGACGTCGCCATACAGCGAGTTGGTTGGTTGGGTCACGGGCGCGCCGCGAACTCATGCAGTTGAGATTTTCACAACCAACTACGACTTACTTTTTGAAGAAGCTTTCGAACGGGCCAGGGCGCCATATTTTGACGGTTTTGCTGGTGCGCGCGAAGCCTTCTTCGACCCGGCTTCGGTGTCAGGCGATCAACTATCAACTCGTTGGACCAGACTGTGGAAATTGCACGGTTCGCTCGGCTGGAAGGCGAATGAGCACGGCGAGGTGATCCGAACCGGTCAAGCCGACGCTACTCATCTCGTTTTCCCTGAACACCTAAAATATGACCAGACGCAGAAAGCTCCCTATGCGGCCTTGCTTGATAGGCTTCGCAGCTTTTTGGCAACTGAGGACACGCTTCTGGTTTCGATCGGCTTTTCTTTTGCCGATGCACACATCACAGCGAGAGTGGACGAAGCTCTCGCTGCCAATCCTGCCGCCAGTGTTTTCGCTTTTCAGTTTCAGACGCTCGATAAGGAAACTTACGCTACGGAGATCGCCCGTCGTCGCCCAAATTTCAGCGTCTACGCACGCGATAAGGCTGTGATCAACGGCGTCGCGGCAGCATGGTCCGCACCGAGCGAATTACCGACGAGAGATTGGGGACCCATTCGCAAGAGCTATTGGGCTCCGCCTGTTGACGGCCAACCGAGTGAGTTTACACTCGGTGCTATCGACGCGTTCTCGCGCTTCTTTGCAAACTCTCGCTCGCCGCAGGCGTTCGACCTGCCGGCAACCGCGGGAGCACCAATTCCGATGATCGCAACGTCAACTCCGGCGACAGCATGACCGCACCAACTTTCCTCGGTCGTGTTGGGAGTGTGGCTGGTTCAACCGTCAGCGTACGGCAGGCGGAATCGGTTGCCTCTGGTATTTCCATCATTGGCGGTCGTAGCTATCGAGTCGGACAGGTGGGAAGCTTTGTTCGTATCCCGCAAGGCTATCACGACCTCTACGGCGTGATCTCTGAGGTCGGGGCGCAGGCCACGCCCGAAACCCTGCAGGACGCTCGACAACGCGGTGAGAGCTGGATGACCGTCCAACTCGTTGGTGAGATTGTCGAGACTAGTTTTGAGCGTGGAATCAGCCAATACCCCGGCATCAACGATGAGGTGCATCTCGTCACGGAAGATGACCTTGCTCGAATCTATGGGGTGGTAGACGCGGGACAAATCACGATCGGACGACTCGCCGGCGCTGAGAGCATTCCAGTCCGAATAGATCTTGATCGCCTGGTTACACGCCATAGCGCAGTACTCGGTTCGACCGGATCGGGCAAATCGACGACAATTGCAAGTCTGCTCAGATCGATTTGCAGTGGAGGACCTGCGGGTGGCTGCGCCAGCGCACGTATTCTGCTAATCGACATCCATGGTGAATATGGTGACGCGCTCAAATCCGTCGCGGCCGTATTTCGGGTCAACCCGACCGGAGAGGATGAAAAGCCGCTCTACGTCCCCTATTGGGCAATGGATACGCTCGAACTTGTCGAATTCTTGATGGGCTCCATCGACGAGCGCCCATCTACCGGCATACTTGACAAGATTCAGGCCGCAAAACTGGCAGTGGCCGACGGGGTTGACGGCATCGACATCAATGCGCTGACGGTCAACACACCATTACCCTTCAGCTTGAAACAGCTTTGGTTTGAATTGATCGAACCCGAATACAAGACGTGGGCTGACAAGGAGCGTACGAAGCCCGCGATCGAAGAGGAAGGTAATGCGGAGACTTTGAAGCCTCCAAAATACAAAGCGCCAGGTGCAGGCAGCGCGCTTCCGGACATGAATACCGCCGACGTACTGAACATCCGGCGCCAATTGACACAGATGCGCTCGAGGCTGCTCGACCGTCAGTACGATTTCATGCTGCATCCCGGCGAATGGGAACCGGATCTTAAAGGAAAGCCCGAAAAGGATCTTCCCGAATTGCTAGAAAGTTGGTTCGGGCATGACAAACCAATAACCGTGCTTGACCTGTCAGGTGTCCCCAGCCAAGTCCTGATCCGGCTGATAGGAGGCATTCTCAATATTACCTATGAGGCGCTATTCTGGGGCCGCAGTTTGCCCGAGGGCGGGCGTGCCCGGCCGGGACTTGTGGTGATGGAAGAAGCCCATCGCTACCTCGGCAAGGATAGCGACAATCCTGCACGTGACATGGTGCAGCGCATCGTCAAGGAAGGGCGCAAATTCGGCGTTGGCGCCATGATCGTCAGCCAACGCCCTTCTGAAATCGACGAGACCATTCTGTCTCAATGCGGAACCCTGCTCGCCCTCAGACTGTCCAACAGTGCAGACCAAGCCAAGGTCAAGTCGGCACTCCCCGATAGCCTAAGCGGTCTTGTTGATACATTGCCCGTGCTTCGCACCGGTGAGGCAATTGTCATGGGTGAAGCCGCTCGGCTTCCGATACGGTGTCGGATTGATCTCCCACCCGAAGGTTCGCGTCCAAACAGCGAAGATCCGCCTGTTAGTGCAGCTTGGGCGAAGCCACGCGGCGAAGAAAACTACGATCGTCTAGCAGCTGCATGGCGCTCGCAAGACCCTAAATGGGGACAAAAGCCAAAGGGGGAACCCTAATGCAACGTCAAGCGGTGAGTTCAAGCAATATCGCCTCAGTCGGCTATAACAGCCGCTCTCAAACCCTTGAAATCGAATTTCACAGTGGTGGACTCTATGAGTATTACGATGTCCCAGAAAGCGTATATGACGATTTGATGGCGGCAGGCTCTCATGGAACTTACTTCCACGAGCATATCAAGGATAAATATCGCTTTTCAAAGCTTTAATGAAAATGAAACGGCTCTTTAGCCGAGCGATAGGCGCTGATGGTTAGGTTCATTCACACCTCAGATCTGCAACTGGGAAAACCCTTCCGGCGGTTTCCTGACAGCGTGCGCGGTATGCTGTCTGAAGCGCGATTGGAGATTATTGATACGATTGGAACCGTGGCAAACGCACATAGCGCCAAGCACGTCTTAGTCGCGGGAGATGTTTTCGACAATGTAGACCCAGGTGACAGGGTCCTTATTCAGGCCCTCAGCAGAATGGGGCGCTCATCTGTCAGGTGGTGGTTGATGCCGGGCAATCACGATCATGGCCGTGCCGATGGTCTATGGGCGCGCGTGCTGGCGAAGGCGCCAGACAACGTCTTCGTACTCGATACCTCGGCAACCGTTGAATTGGAGGATGGTGCGTGGGTGCTTCCGGCACCACTCGAATTTCGACGTACTCGGGAAGACCCAACAAGTCTCTTCAGCAGTATAGCAACGCCCAGCGGTGCTATCCGAATTGGACTCGCTCATGGGTCAATTGCCGAGTTTGGGGGAACGAGTGACGCCACCAATCTCATTCCCCCTGACCGCGCCCAAACATCGGGGCTTGACTATCTGGCGCTCGGCGACTGGCACGGTCATCTCATAGTCAACGACCGCACTGCCTATAGCGGGGCGCCGGAAGTTGACAGGTTTGGCAGGGATGACTTGGGAAGTGTGATTGTTGCTGACGTAAGGGCCGGTGAACCACCAAGGCTAGAGCGTGTCCAGACCGGTCGGTTCCAATGGCTTTCGCGAAATTGGGAGATAACGTGCATCGAAGATTTTCAAAGAGAACTGGCGGGTTTTCATCAAGGAATTGATCCGGCGCGCACGTTGCTCGACTTGCGCCTTAGCGGTGCGGTTTCGCTTTCTGACCGAGTCGCCATTATGAGTGCGCTCGATGATGGGTTATCACATGAATTACGTTGGCTCAGTTTCACTACCGATCAATTGATTGCCCGGCCAACCGCGGATGACCTCGCCAACATTGACATCCAGGGGACCTTGTCCGTCGCAGCTGCAACCCTTCAGGCCAAGGTCGAGGCTGATGGCCCGGGCGCCTCGCTTGCTCGTCTGGCGTTGGAACGGTTGTACGTGGAGGCGCTCCGCGTGAATGATGGGGCCGCGCGATGAAAATACGCTCTCTATCTCTTTCAAATTTTCGAAAATTTCGTGCACCAAAGACGATTTCGGGCTTTACCGACGGCCTTAATATAGTTGTTGAGCCAAATGAGGCCGGTAAATCAACATTGCTTGAAGCGTTGCGCGCGACCTTCTTTATCCGCCATTCTGCAAAGACCGAACTGGTACGGTCATTTTGCCCATTCGGCGACGACGTCGCCCCCAAGGTTGCTATTACCTTCGAGATCGAGGGAGAGCGATGGGAGATCGAAAAGCAGTTTCTTAAATCTCCTCACATCTGGCTGACAGGGCCTCCCGGAAGAATCGAAAGCGATGCGGCGGAAGACAAGTTGCAGTCCCTTCTTGGGTTCGAGAAGGGCAATAATCGTGGTGGTGACCTTGAAACGCGCGGCGCTCTCGGCCTTCTTTGGGTAGAACAAGCAAGTGCACTCGCGGTCGAGGCCCCCGGTCGCTTGGTGCGCGACAACATTCGCTCAGCACTAGAGAGTGAAGTGGGAGCGGTGGTCGGTGGTCGGCGCTTCGAGTTGGTGAAGGCACGAGTTGAAGATTCGTACGCTGCGCTGAGAACACCTCGGTCAGGCAGGCCAACCGGTCGACTAGCAGAATCTGAGGCGACACTAAACTCTGCTCGGGAGCGACGCGCGCAGAGTGAATCATTGCTTCAACAGTATGAACAAGCCTTAACAGCGCTGGATGAAGCCCGTTCATCTAAACGCCTAATTGAGCGCGACCTTGCAGATCCGGAACAGGCTAAGCGCAAGTTATTGTTGGTTGAAGATCTGCGAACTGCAGAGACGTCGCAACTTCGACTGGCTTCAGCCTCGGCACGATACGCGGAGGCGGAACTCGTCGTGCTTGGCGCGGATCAACAACTGCAGCGCATTCAAGCGGCAGTAGAAGCTGCGGATGACGGTGGAGCTACGCTAACTAAGCTTGATGCCCTTCTCGCGGAGCAACAAGCGGACTTCGATAAGGCTCTGGCTGAGCTCAATCAACTCAGACTAAGTTTGAACGACGCGCGCAGTCGCCGTACCGAGGCCGAGCATCTGCTCACACAGGCGCGAGCGATTTCCACCCAACAGCTGCGTCGCGGCGGTATCATGCGTGCTCGCGCACAATTGGCAGAGGTTCAACGCCTCGAAGCCGAACTCGGCGCAAAGGCGACGATTTCCGATACCAACTTGCCTCTTGACGCGCTGGAAGAATTGAACTCCCTCGACCGTAAAGTCACTGAGGCCAGAGCCCTTTTCGCGGCTGGGGCTGTGGGGCTTGATATCGAGGTCGTTGGCGACCACCCAGTCAAGATCGATGGGATACTCGCGAAGTCCGGCCATCATGACGTGGTGACTCGGACAGAGGTTTCGATTGGAACGGTGGCAAAGTTGGTCATCACACCCGTGAATGTGGGAGGACGCTCCGCGGAGGCGAACCTCCGCTCCGCCGAGGAAGCACTTGCTTCCGCTCTCACGTTCCACGGGGTAACAAGCTATGGTGGAGCTGTCACGCAAAGTGAACATGCTCGAGCCGCCCAACAGGAAACTGCCGCGATAAAGCGGCAGATTGAGGCATTGTGCCCTGGAGATATAGCACTGGGTCTGCCGCCGGGAGCCGCCGCACTTAAGTCGTGGCTCAGCGAGATTGGGGGCGACGAAGAAACGGCGATACAGCCGCCGTCAGAAGCGGACCTAGTCACACTTGAAGAAGCTTTCAATTCAATGCGGGATGAGGAACTCAAAGCCGCGGCCGTTCTCGAGACGACACAGGCACGGTTGCACGACACTGAGAAATCTCTAGTAAAGCTTAAAGCCGAGCGGGCTGCTGCGGAAAGCGTTGTGATTGTCGCCCGCGAGCGCCTTCAATTGTTGGTACAAGAAAAAGATCGCGACGCAATCACCACGAAACTCGTGACTGATCGTGAGGAATTGGCACGACGAGCTGAGGCTTATGAGCAGGCAAAGGCGTCTGCAGCCGCCTTTGATGCCGAGAAACTCCGGCGGAGCATTGCCAACATAGACCAATCCGAAAAGCGTGCCCAAGAGGAACGCATCGAACTCGTGGCTCGAATAGCGTCTCTGGAATCAACAATAGCAAGCGAAGGCCCCAAGGGGCTTGCTGGCATGGCTGCTGAGGCGCGGGAGGTGGAGCAGGCGGCGGCGGAAAACTATGATAGGCTGCGCCAAGAAGCGGATATGCTGGAGTTGTTGCGCACTACTCTGAGAAACGCTGGCGAAGACGCATCAAAGACATTTCTTGGCCCGGTAACGCGTCGCGCCGCACGTTATGTCGAGCGAATACTTCCGGGTGCCGGCCTGACATTCAATGACGAAATGGGCCTCGTCAATATTGCACGAGGCGGCATTGATGAAGCCTCCGGAGACCTAAGCCGTGGCACTCAAGAGCAACTAGCGGTTTTAACCCGGCTGGCCTTTGCTGACCTTCTGATCGAAAAAGGGGCGCCAGTCTCGCTGATACTTGATGACCCCCTTGTATACTCCGATGATACACGTCTGGAAACGATGACAGATATCCTCCTTGAGGCATCTGAGCGAATGCAAGTTGTCCTACTCACCTGCCGTTCCAAGGCGTTCCGTCATGTCGACGCCAACAGAATATCCTTACGTGACTTATAGCGCAGGTAACGGGCAATGGCGGCAAAAAGCGGCGCGATCGACGCGATAGTCGCCGCGTTTGCCCGATTTAACCCGACTCGGCCGCAAACTGCCTGGTGCGGAATATTGTTACACGTTCAATTCGATTGATCAGGTAGCTGCGGTAGTTGGGCAAGATACCGCCCGCATCAGCACCTTGCTCGTCCAAGAGCCGGTCCGTCTCCTGAAGCGCCTGCCGGAGCGTGAAGCCACCAGCAGCAACATCCACCAGCCGGTCGGTCAAGTCGCGCTCCACGACAAGCTTTAGGTCATCCGATAGCACTGACCGGCCGCCGAAATAGATCAATCGCCGGCCAAAAATTCGGAGCCGTTCGTCGTCAAAATCTCGAACGATGGCTGCGGCATCTCCCCAGCTCGCCTCATGGAAGTTTGCCAGGCGGATCTCGTCATCTGGGCCGGGAAAGCCATCGTATATCTGCCCTTCCACATGGGTGGACGGTGAACGGGGCTCTCGCATAGCCACGAAGGTCGAGATGACCCGGAAACGGAATGCTTGATCCTCCTTAATGCTTCGAGCACGACATTCAAGATCGTCGATGTCAGCCCCGTTGAGCATTGCCTCGGGCGCATCATAAAAAGCTGTCAGCGTAGGCGCTGCATTGATTCTAAACCTACGGACAGGGCTTGGTTTTGCCGACAAATAGCTCTGCAATACCTCATCCGGCATTGCGGCGAACTCTTCGTGGGACGCGTCCAAACGCAAGCACAAGCGGCCATTAGGCTGATCCGGATCGGGGCCGAGGCAGACGACTGGTGTGTGATAGGCCTCGTTGCCAAAGAACTCTGTGAGGAAAAATCCGTCTTCCGAGTCGACGAAATCGCCGACCGCCGCCTTCTTCGAAAAGCGTACAAAGCGCTGCCAGAGTTCGGATGAGTTTGCATGTACGCAGCGGCAAAGACCGAGCGTTGCAATCACATCGGCCATTGCGTCGTGGGCTTGCGTGTGAGCTATACCATTTGCTGACGCAAGCTGTTCCAGACGGAAAGTCGGGCGCCCTTCTGGCCCGTACGGGACCGACAGGCTGGCTGGCGAGAGAGCGGCCGCCGCCATTACAAGGCCCAAAACGTCCGCACGGCAATTGCCGTGGTTGCTCGTGAGATAGGCTGGATGAAGCGTCTGAAAAAGAGCGTGCCTGAGCATCTCCTCGTCGAACCGGATGGAATTATAGCCGACGAAAATCGAGGGAGACCAGGACAGTAGTTTTTGTCGGATAAGGACAACCATCTGATAGTGCGACGGCAATCCCTCATCGGTAAGCCGTTCAATGGGCAGTCCGTTCGTCAGAAGTGCGCTCGGGTGGGGCACGACATGTGGCAAAAGACGTGAGCGCGCCTCGAACCGATCAACCTCGTTGAGATCGTTGTCAGTCCGAATTGCCGCGAAATGTACGATCTGATCGAAACCGTGCCTGAGCCCCGTTGTCTCCGTGTCGAAGAATACGAAGCCCATTCACATCCCCTACCCTAGAAATTCCCAGCCAGGCGGAATCGCATGGCCGACGCACTCACACGGAATTTCTTGGCAAGCGCCTCGATCCCAGCGTCATCCTCCATGTCCAATCCACTTGCGTCCAGCGCACTTGCAAGGAGTTCTCGCGGCATAAGTAGCTCGGAGGCAAATGCGTTGGCCTCGATCTCCAGCGGGTCAATGCCCTGGGACGAGACGTCGTCGCGCAACAGGACCCGAAACCCCTTGTCTACATGCACGGCCTTCTGGATATCCGCAGCATGCAACACATGATGTCCAAGCTCATGCGCGGCCGTAAACCGTTGCCGGTTCGGGTGATGCAAGGCGTTCACGCCGATGATACCGACACCGTCCTTTATGAACGCCATGCCGGAGAGATCATCCTCCAACGGCGCGTATTGAAGCATGACGTTCCTGGCCTTGATAATGCGCTCAATGGGAACCGGGGCTCCCTTCACTCCGAACTCCCGCAAAATCGTGCGCGCGGCCTCCCGCGCCATTTCGGGGTTTGCGGTCACGACCCGTTCCTTCCGGAACCATGGCGTGCAAGTGCGTCCGCAATCAAATCATTGATTTGAGCCTTGCCGCGCGCAGTCACGGTTTCGTCTGACAAGATCATTTGCAGGTCCTCCCGGGGCTGTGGTTTCGGCGCGGCGGGCAGCAAATCAGCAGGCTTCGAAAATTCCAGTGCCGACGCGAGACTGTAAACGTGATGCAGCAACACGTTCTGCCGGCCACTCTCAATGTTTGCCACTGACGCACGCGACATGCCCACCCTTGCCGCCAGCTCGGTTTGAGTGAGTTCAAGTGTCTTTCGTCTCGAGGCGACAAGCCGCCCGAACGCTACATAGATCGACTCGTCTGACATGAGCGATGTTTGCTCTCCGCACCGCATAATGTCAACGTCGCAAACATATTGTGCTTAATGATATCATTTGAAACGTGCTTATTGACAACATTCCGGCGCCGTGAAATTAGTTAACCGTCGGTGGATGTCGAATTCGGCCGGCGGCTAAAAGAAAGGAATTCGGAATGTCAAAACGCATCCATGTCGTTCCCCACGATTCCGGTTGGGCGACGCGCCGTGAAGGAGCTTCCCGAGTGGGATCGACCCACGGCACCCAGGCGCAGGCTACCGAAGCGGCGCGCAACACCGCGATCCGCGAGCGTGGCGAGGTGGTGATTCACCGTCCCGATGGCCGCATCCGGGACGCCAATTCCTACGGCAACGATCCCTTCCCTCCGAAGGGGTGAGCCCAGCGGCCGCGCCCGCCCGGGCGCGGCTCTTCCCATTTTCGCATTCAACCCGCCAGGCAGGCGACGCGAGGACGATCAAGATGCAGAAGCTGACGGCGGTGCAGAACGAGGACTTCAACCAACCCAAGGGCATCCAGCGCGCACGCCGGCTTCCCGATCCCACGCTCGGAGCGCTCTGGAATTCGATCATCCTGGACGAGCGCCTGAAGGCCCAGCTCCTCTCGCAGGCGATGCTGAACTTCACGATGCGCGGCAAGGTCGACCGTAGTGTCATTCCGCTCCACGGCGTCATTCTGCTTGTCGGACCGCCCGGGACCGGCAAGACCTCTCTTGCTCGCGGATTGGCGCATCGTACCGCCGAGACCTTTCCGAGCGGCGGGTTCCGCCTGCTCGAAGTCGAGCCGCACGCGCTTACCAGTTCGGCGATGGGCAAGACCCAGCGTGCGGTATCGGAGCTGTTCTCACAGTCGATCGCCGAGGCCGCCGCCGCGGGACCGACGATTGTGCTCCTCGATGAAGTCGAGACACTTGCCGCCGACCGGTCGAAAATGAGCCTGGAGGCCAATCCGATCGATATCCACCGCGCAACCGACGCCGTGCTCGTTCAGCTCGACGCGCTGGCCGAGCGACATCCGAACCTGTTGTTCCTTGCCACCAGCAACTTTCCCCAGGCAGTCGATGCGGCCTTCACCTCGCGCTGTGACCTGGTCGTTCATGTGCCGCTGCCCGATCGTGAAGCGTGCGGGCTTATCCTGAAGGATTGCCTGACCGGCCTCGGCAAGACCTACCCCGCCATCGCGAAACTGCCCTCCTCCCAGAGTTTCGACCGCTGCGCGGCCGAATGCGTCGGGCTCGACGGACGCGCCATCCGCAAGATGGTAGCCAACGCCTTGGCCAGCAGCCCACAAACGGCCATGAACCCCGAACGCGTGACGATCGAGGATCTGTTCGGCGCGGCGCGCGCCGCCAAGGCGGGCCGCATGTCGGGAGGCAAAGCGTCATGAGCACCGTCGCCAGCCGCACCTTCAAAAGCACGCCCGAGCGTGACGCCTCACGGACCTGGACGGCGATCGTCGATCTTTTGACCCAGGGAAAGACCGGTGATGCACGGACAGAGCTTCTTGCCGTCACCGGTGTCGCCGCCAGTGTGATCGCGGATCAGGCGCCGAAGGATGCCGCCATCACAGTGACCTGCGATGGTCCGCGCACGCGGATTTATTGCCTCTATGACGATGACGCCATCGAGGGCTCCGACGCCAACGAAGACGCGCTTGGCTTTGACCCGCTGAAAGGGGACTGGCGGGTCTCGCTACCTTGCCTGGCGGACGATCTCGCCTGGGTTCAGGGCGCGCTCAAGAAACACAGCACCCGGATCACGGCGCGCGATCACGATGCGGCTGTCTCGAGCGCCGAAGAGGCGGCGACCACGAAATCACCGACCCTTGTGTTCGATCCGAAAGGGTTTCTGGGCTCATGACCAACGTCGCCGTCAACACCTATACCCACTCTGTCACCTATGTGGCGGACAACATCCTCAAAAGCTTAAAGGATATCATCCGCCTTGTGGGCCTTGACCCGTCCGAGTTCGTCGGCGACTGGGCGTTGCACATGCGCGGTGTCCAGACCTGGTTGAACACGGGCGACCTCGAAACGGTAAAGCTGGAAATCTACAATCCGAAGACCGACGCGCTGATTTTCCGGTGGGACATCGACATCGCCTATGGCTGGTCCGGCGGCGACGGCAGCTTCTGGACGGATACCGAACAGCTCAAATACGCCATCAGAAAGGCGGGGCTGGTTCCGACCGAGGCGCGGTATCGACTGCTTCTGCAAAACAAACCCGGCCGTCCCGACGTGGCCGGTTGGAGTAAGGCGAGCGGACGTTCGACGGAGGGCATGGTTCGCCAGAGCCTCGGAACGACCGTCGAGCACAGCGGCCTTGGCGCCAGCACGTCATATTTGAGGAGAGCCTGATGCTCACGATCGATAAAGCTTTCCGGAAATTCAAGAGCCGTCTCGAGCTGAATGACCGGGAACAGGCCAACGCCTCGGCGCGTCAGAAAGAGGTCCGAGATTATCTCGACACCAAGTTCAAGATCGACCGGAGCTTTCTCACCGGGTCCTATGCGCGCTGGACTAAAACTAAGCCGTTGAAGGATATTGACATCTTTTTCGTCCTGAAATCGTCGGAAGATCACTATCGTTCCAAGGGGCCCTCGGTGGTGCTGACCGATTTCCACAACGCCCTGGTCGAGAAGTACGGCGACAAGGCCAAGAAGCAGAACCGCTCGATCAACGTCGATTTTGGCGTGAAGGCCGATGCCGAGGACAATACCGATTACCGCGTCATCAGCGTCGATGTCGTCCCTGCGTTCGACAAAGATGACGATTTCGAAATTCCCGACAACGAACTCGGCAAGTGGATTGGAACCAACCCTCAGACCCATGCAGCGGAGGCCGCCGCCGCGCATCAGGCCTATTCCAGCGAATGGAAGGGTCTCGTACGGATGTTGAAATACTGGAACAACAACCTCAAGCACGGCGAGAAGCCAGTGAAGCCCTCGTTCCTTATCGAAGTCATGGCGATGCAATGCCTTTATGGCGGCTGGGGTGGCAGCTTTGACCGGGAGATTCAGGGATTTTTTGCGACGCTCGCGGCCCGGATTTTCGATGAATGGCCCGACCCCGCCGGCCTCGGCCCACCGATCAGCAACGGCATGGACACCGCGCGCAAGACGCGGGCGCGCGATCTTCTGCTCGCGGCGGAGCGCGAAGCAACTCTTGCAATCGACCATGTGCGCCGCGGCCGGAACGGCGAGGCGTTGCGCGCCTGGCGAGAATTGTTTGGCCCGAAATTTCCCCTGTCGTGACGGCAGCCACGAGATCACAGTGAGGTTTACCGATGTCAGAATGGTCTTTGTCCCAGCTTCTTTCCTCGTTGCATGAAGATATTCAGCAGCGTCTCGCAACCGTCCGGAAGTCGTTCAACCATCCGGGGACGAAGGGCGACGCCAGCGAGAATGTCTGGATCAGCATGCTGGAGACGTATTTGCCGAAGCGCTATCAGGCCGCCAAGGCGCATGTGGTCGACAGCTTGGGCAACTTCAGCCAACAAATCGATGTCGTGATCTTCGACCGCCAATATTCACCGTTCATCTTCACCTATGAGAACGAGACGATTATCCCTGCCGAAAGCGTCTATGCCGTTTTCGAGGCGAAGCAGACGGCGGACGCCAGCCTCGTCGCCTACGCGCAGGAAAAGGTTGCGAGCGTCAGGCGCCTCCACCGCACGAGCCTTCCGATTCCATACGCCCACGGCGTCTATCCGGCGAAACCCTTGATCCCGATCCTGGGCGGTCTCCTGACCTTTGAAAGCGAATGGAGCCCCGCGCTCGGGGCCTCATTTGAGAAAGCCCTGGCGACCAACGTCGGCGACGGGCGGCTCGATATCGGCTGCGTAGCCTCACATGGCCACTTCTCCTTCGACCAGACGGCTGCGAGCTACAGCTTCGTCAATGAAAATAAGCCGGCGACGGCATTCCTGTTCAAGCTGATATCCCAACTACAATTCAGCGGAACCGTGCCGATGATCGACGTCGAAGCCTATGGACAATGGTTGACCAAATAGAAGGCCGGTCGCGCGACCACCTCTCCAAGGACGCAAACTTGTATTCACTCAATTGAAACGGACAAAGAATGCGAATTACGGCTCTTACTTTTTTGGCCTTCTATCTGAACGCCGCAATGGACAGCGGGCGATACGACGACCTCGCGATTTCCGAGGTAAAATCGAAAATCGAAAACGGAACGATATTCGACTTTCTTCGGCAGCGCTTGGGGAACGACATCGACCTGAGCATCCTGACGAAGGACGACGAAGCGGAGCTTCTCGCGGAATGGCGGGATTTGCTGGCGGCAGTGAACGCGCGTCGAAAGATGGGCGTTGAAATACGCGGCTTGCCCCTCCTTATCGCCTATCTTCTGGAAGGCATCCAGCGCCGCCTTCCTCGATAGGGCCGGCATAATGCGCGAAAGTGAACACCCCATGCACCGGAACTTAATCACGCTGCGTCGTACACCGCGTATGAATAGGCCTGCCAGCGTTGCTGCCCGGATTCGAGTGGAGTTAGTCGGAATGCTGTGGGGCCGCCACGCACCGTCATTTGTTCCATATACCACTCGCAGACGAGCACCGAGCGGTCCAACCCTTCACATTCCTCGATCAATACAATCTTCAACCACCAGCGCTTTTCAACATAACAAGACATCAGTTCCGTGGCTGATCAGAGCACCTTCATCCAAATATTTCCGGTGATTGATACAATATATACTATTACGGATACTAAATGATTCGATCCGGATATCTAATTGGTCAATGAGCAACTCCCGTATCCTTTATTTTGATCAAAACATTTGGATCGCCATTGCTCAAGGCGTAAAGGAGCCAGATCGCTATTCTGAAGCATATGCGGTCGTCGAACTGCTTGTCGCGCTTGGAACGGCTAATAAGCTCACCATTCCTCTGTCGTTCACCAATATCTATGAGACTCACAAGGTAAACGATCTTGATCGAAGAGCGCACCTGGCGTGGGTGCAAGCGTCGTTAAGCCAAGGTTGGGTTTTTCGCGGACGGAGCGCTCTGCTGCGCGAGCAGCTTGTCGAGCACCTGACCACTGTTTTCTCGATTGCGAGACCCACCCGATCACATCAATGGTTCCTTTCCGATGTGTTTTTTGAGGCGGTTGCCGACTACAGCCCCGAGGTCTTCGGCGTCACAATTTCAGACAAGTTCATGACGTGGATACGAGAAAATCCTCCGCGTGCGCTTTTCACCTACTTGACCGATAAATCCGAGACCATTCGAGCAACCGCTGTGCGGAAATACTCGGCTGGATCAAGCGACCTTATCGCGCGACTTGAGGCTCAGAGGGAACTCGTGAACGGCGAATCGCTAGCCATGCGCAAGCGCGTGCATAGCGCTCGACTTCTCATCGATCACCTCGACTTAATCTTCTCCCTCGCAGGGGAGCTTGGCCTTCCTATCTCGACGGTCAGCGATCTCGGAAGCTCGCGAGCGCGAGCGCTCACGGCACAGGTGCCCGCGTTTCATATCGAGCGCGAGCTTGCCGCGATAACAGAAAGCGAGATGCGACCGATAAACGAGAACGACCTTCGAGATCTGGCCGCCCTTAACATCGTCTTGCCCTACGCCGACATTGTCGTGGGTGAAAAGGCATTCATAAACAGGGCTCGTCAAGCGAGGCTTGGCAACCACTATGGGACGATCTTGTTTACGAGCATCTCGGAGCTGCGGGAATATCTGCTGGACATGATACAGAGCATCACAAAAAACGCTTCCGAGGAAGGTCGAGTCGCCCATGAATGATTACTCCAAGGCTAGTCGCGCTGGATAGCAGTCATTGGACGCAATGGACGCGTAACGCATTCCCGCGCGACCTCCACCGCGGTTTATCGCGCACCGTTTTACTGAGGACCTCCTTCAAGCTCTGCTATGCGCCCAGCAAATCGCCCGAGAACTCCATACCGCCGCCAACAGTGCCTATCCGCAGGGATCAGGTGGGGAGGCCGAAGCACGCCCATCTTGCCCAGCAGCGCAGCGTCAATTCGAGAGTAGGATGATCAGAAGCCAGTGTTATTGTACGCGCTTTTCCGTCCTACGCTTTGGTAATGAACGCCGCCAAATATGCGAAATATCCGCACATACCCCAATCCCCTACCTTTTACGTCCGTAGGCCGGCGGTATCGAGCGTGATCCAACGTGACTGACTGTGACGCACAACCATCCCTCGGGCGACCCCACACCCTCGCGCGCGGATATCGACATGACGAAGACGATCGTCGAGACCGCCCGCCCCCTGGGGATTGCCGTTCACGATCATATTATCATCGGCAAGAACGGCCATGTCAGCTTCAAGGCGCTGCGGTTGTTCTAAATCGCCCGCCTGAGCATAAGAAAATACATTATAATATTAATATATAATTTTGTTTACAATTACATTTCCTTGTGTGAGCAGATTCGACTGTATTTCGGCATCCAATATTCCGCCGATTGACAGCAAAGCGTCATTCCAAGGTCCTGGCTTCGCCGCATTGAGGTTGCGAGATCTGCCTGAGTACTATTGCACGCCAGACTTACATCCAGCGCTCGTCATTGGTCGAGTTCTCCAGCGGAGGGCACCTGCGCGGAAAGCAACCCATTCATGCAGTCATTCGCGACTGCCGACGAGCGATGGATACATTTCGCCAGAAATTACTTGCCCCCGGAGGACTGAACAAAATAGAGGCCGTCATGCGGCTGCATACTTACTTCGCCGATCCGTGTTGCCAGGCCGATACTCAATGCCTCCGGCGCCCTTACAAATCGAAGTTCCGAGCCGAAAAAGTCGCTATATTGTTTGTCGGTGATTGAAAGCCGCTCTTTATATATTTCCTTCATTCGATCATCATCGTTTTCAAGGGCGCTATATCTCTCATTGATTTCGCCGGGGGTAAGCTTTTCGTTGTTGAAGCTCATCCGACCGGAGTGAAATGCAAAGATAGATTCTTTATTTGCAACTCTTTCTTTCCCAGCAAGAAACAAAAGAATTGCCGCCGATTCTACATTAGAAATTGCATAAGTGTTAAGCGTTACATCCATAGACGATAGGATGTGATAGAGCGCTATACCTGAAGATATGTCCCCGCCGCCTGAGTTTATCATCAGGTCTATTGTCTTGTAACCTTGAGACCTCAGGCTTATCAATCCACTCGTAAGCTCGAGCGTGGATTTGTCGTCAATCTGCTGCGAGAAATACAAATAAGCCGTTGATGCGCTATTCGCATTTACCTTCTCTTGAGCAAAGGCGGATTTGGGTTCGAACATAGCCAAAGCGGATAGACCTAAGCAGACATCACGGCGTTTCAATTTTGCTGACATGTCGGACAGTCCTTGAATGGGGTAACTACTCCGATGAGAAATGGGGCTATCATGAGCGTCGGCAACATCAGGCCAACGATCTTACTTCAAGGCCACTTGACCTCATAAGCTGCAGGTTGCCGTGTCTGCCGTCTAACGCGACACAATAGAGCGCGTCGTCCGGCACGTTGCCCATGAGCGTCTCGATGGTGACCGACGGCACCTTCCATCTCCACTCCACGATCTCCGTCCGCATTTTTCAGGTAGGCGTCAGGATGATCTGGCAAAAGGACGATGCTTCCACATCGGCGGGCCTGCCGAAGGAAACCGTTGTTTTGATTGCGCCTTATCGTTCCTGGTTCGACGCTCACGGAGATTACATGCCGAAGACCTCATCGCCGCTCCTTCGTTACTTGCGCCGTATCGGCCGCGGTGTGCTTCTCGCAATCTCCCCCTTTGCACTGATCGCCAGCGGCTTCTACGCGCATATGCTCTGGACGACGAACTTCCATCCGGTCATCGCGGGTGAGGTTTACCGCTCATCGCAGCCGTCGGCATCGACAATTGCGGAATTGCAGAAGCAATATGGCATCAAGACCATCATCAACCTGCGCGGCAACAATACCGGCCACGCCTGGTATGACAGCGAAGTCGCCCAGGCCAAGGAATTGAACATCGGTCACATCGATTTCCGCATGTCCTCCGCTCACGAGCTGACCCGGGAACAGGCCGCCCAGCTGGTTGAGATCATGCGCGATGCGCCGAAACCGCTATTGATCCACTGCCAGGCGGGTGCAGATCGCACCGGACTGGCATCCGCTCTCTATCTCGCGGCAATCGCCAAGGCCGGCGAAGCGACCGCAGAGAGCCAGATGTCGATCATTTATGGGCACCTGCCGCTTTCCTTTACCCGTGCCTATGCGATGGATCGGACATTTGAAAAGCTTGAGCCCTGGCTCGGCCTTTCAAACTCCTGAATATCGGACCTTTCCCGTTAGATAATCTGTAACATTGAGCAGCTACCGGTTGACGGACAGCATGTTGCATTGCGACATTGATTCCGTAATCAAACATCCGAGGCTTCCCGATGGACCAATTCGATCTCCTCGTCGTGGGCAGTGGCCCTGCCGGCCGCAGAGGCGCCATTCAGGCCGCCAAGCTTGGCAAGAAGGTGCTTGTGATCGAACAGGGCAAGCGTGTGGGCGGCGTTTCCGTTCACACCGGCACCATTCCGTCAAAGACATTGCGCGAGACCGCGCTCAACCTCTCCGGCTGGCGCGAGCGCGGCTTCTATGGCCGCGCCTATAGGGTCAAGCAGGAGATCAGCGCCGAGGACCTGCGCCGCCGCCTGCTGATCACGCTGGATCATGAAGTCGAGGTGCTGGAGCATCAGTTCGCCCGCAATCGCGTCCAGCACATTCGCGGCAAGGCTAGCTTTATCGATCCCCAGACCATGCAGGTGGTCAAGGACGATGGCGAAATCATTCACGTCAGCGGCGCCAGCATCCTGCTTGCGGTCGGCACCAAGCCTTTCCGGCCGGACTACATGCCCTTCGACAACAAGACCGTTCTCGACAGCGACGAGCTGCTGGAGATCGAGACACTGCCCCGCTCGATGGTCGTCATCGGCGCCGGCGTTATCGGCATCGAATATGCGACCATCTTCAGCGCGCTCGACACGCAAGTGACGCTGATCGACCCGAAATCGACCATGCTCGACTTCATCGACAAGGAGATCGTCGAGGATTTCATCTACCAGCTTCGCGACCGCAACATGAAGTTGCTGCTGGGGCAGAAGGCCGAGAAGGTCGTTCGACAGGACGGCAAGGTGGAGCTGACGCTCGACAATGGCCGCCGCATCGTCACCGACATGGTGCTGTTTGCGGCCGGCCGCATGGGCGCGACCGATACGCTGAACCTTGCCGCCGCCGGTCTGGAGGCCGACAATCGTGGCCGCCTCAGCGTCAATCCGGAAACCTTTGCCACCAGCGTTCCGCATATTTTCGCGGCAGGCGACGTCGTCGGCTTCCCGAGCTTGGCTTCGACCTCGATGGAGCAAGGCCGCATCGCCGCCCGCGTCGCTGTCGGCGCCATCGCCAAGGAGCCGCCGAAGTACTTCCCCTACGGCATCTACGCCGTGCCGGAAATCTCCACCTGCGGCCTCTCCGAGGAAGAGGTCAAGGACCGTCATATCCCCTATGAATGCGGCATTGCCCGTTTCCGCGAGACATCGCGCGGCCATATCATGGGCCTCGACACCGGCCTCCTGAAGCTGATTTTCTCCCTGAAGACCCGCCGCCTGCTTGGCGTCCATATCGTCGGCGAAGGAGCGACGGAACTCGTCCATATCGGCCAGGCCGTGCTGAACCTCAAAGGCACGGTCGAATATTTCGTCGAAAACACCTTCAACTACCCGACACTCGCCGAAGCCTACAAGATCGCCGGCCTGGATGCGTGGAACCGCATGGGCGATATCAAGTCGGAGCTTTGAGGGGGGGGGGTGTTACATAGTCTCCTCTCCTCGTCCAGACGGTAAACGGAGGCCCAATTCGCCGAAGTTTTGAAGCGAATGCCGCCAATGGCCAGCTTCGGCCCGAAGCCAACATTCCCACGCCTACTTGCCTCTTGAGCATCGATCACGCTGTTCACTAGGCTTTACTGACACATGTCTCATTTCGTCGGCTGAGATCGCGCGGTCAGTTTGTTTCCATCAGGATCGCGGAGATATGCGACGAATGAACCGTTCGGACGCTCCGCGGGTGAGCTCTCGATCGCTGTGCCACCATGTGCGGTACCGGCGGCATGCCACGCTAGAACGTGGTTGTGGCTCGCGGCGGCGATACCTATAGTCCCACCGTTGGCCACGGTCGCCGGCTTACCGTCGATCGGTCTCGTGATCATCAGCCGACCGCCGTCGTGGGCATAGATCAGCCTGCCTCTCGCATCCATCTCGCCGGGCTTGCCTCCCAATGCAGCGAACGTGGCATCATAGAAGCTTCTGGCCCGCTCCAAGTCGTTGCTTCCAATCATGACATGGGTGAACATGCTTCATCTCCATTAAGGTACCCAAGCGGTCCCCAACCTCGGGTAACGTAACCCTAGTTATGGTATGGGTAAGTCGCAAAACTTCCGATTAAAGCGCCACTTGTTTTCCTGACTTTTCCGACATCACAGCATAGGAAGTTTTACGCCGGCCACAATGTCCGGTATTGGCACGATATTGCCATTGGCACTATCACGGCGGCCAGAGACATCTAGTATCGATTTCTGCGATTTCCCATCACCTGACACCAACGAAAAAGACCCCGCCGCGAACGGCAGGGCCTGATTTCATCCTGAAAGAGAACCGAATTATTCGGCGCTGTCTTCAGCGGCCTTCTTCTTCGGAGCAGCCTTCTTCTTCGGAGCGGCAGCTTCTTCGCCTTCAGCGGTGGCTTCGGCCTTGGCGGCCTTCTTCTTCGGAGCAGCCTTCTTTGCAGCCGGCTTGTCTTCGGATTCGTCATCAGCCAGCAGCGCTTCCTTGGAAACGGTCTTGTCGGTGACGTCGACTTCGGTCAGCAGGTGGTCAATGACCTTCTCTTCGAAGATCGGCGCGCGCAGGTTGGCGGAAGCGCCGGGCGTGTTGCGGAAGAAGTCCAGGATTTCCTTTTCCTGGCCCGGGAACTGCTGAAGCTGAGCGTAGAGCGCGCGCTGCAGTTCGTCTTCGCTGACTTCGACGCCGGCCTTTTCGCCGATTTCGGAGAGAACGAGGCCGAGGCGGACGCGGCGTTCAGCCAACTTGCGGTATTCTTCGCGAGCCTTTTCTTCGGTCGTGTCTTCGTCTTCGAAGGTCTTGCCCGATTCAGAGAGATCGGTCTGGATCTGGCGCCAGATGCTGGCGAATTCGGCATCAACCAGCTTCTGCGGGGTGTCGAACTGGTACATCTCGTCGAGCTGGTCGAGGATCTGACGCTTGACCTTCTGGCGGGTAACCGAGCCGTACTGGCTTTCGATCTGGCCGCGAACGATTTCCTTCAGGCGATCGGCCGATTCGAGGCCGAGCTTGGAAGCGAGTTCGTCGTTGATTTCGACTTCGCCTGGAGCTGCAACTTCCTTGACGGTGATGTCGAAGGTGGCTTCCTTGCCGGCGAGGTTCTTGGCCGGGTATTCAGCCGGGAACGTCACGGTGATGGTCTTCTCGTCGCCAGCCTTGACGCCGACGAGCTGCTCTTCGAAGCCCGGGATGAAGCGGTTGGAGCCGAGAACCAGCTGGGAATCTTCGTCCTTGCCGCCGTCGAAGGCAACGCCGTCGACCTTGCCGAGGTAATCGATGGTGACGCGGTCGCCGTCGGCGGCCTTGCCCTTCTTGGCTTCGTAGCTGCGAGCGCTTTCAGCGATCTTCAGAATCTGCTCGGTGACTTCGTCTTCACCGATCTCGGCGACTTCGCGCGTGACCTTGACGCCCTTGACCGACTTCAGTTCGATCGCCGGGATGACTTCGTAGGAGAGCGTGAATTCGAAATCGGCTTCAGCTGCGAGGATCTTTTCAGCTTCGTCCTTGTCTTCCGTCATGGCGACTTCCGGCTGCGTTGCCGACTTTTCGCCGCGCTCGGTCAGAATTGCCGGCGGCTGGTCACGAACGATCTCGTTGACGAGGTCGGCCATGATCGACTTGCCGTAGACCTTCTTCAGATGCGAAACCGGCACCTTGCCCGGACGGAAGCCGTTGATACGGACCTTGTCCTTGACCTCGGCCAGGCGCTCGTTCATCCGGCCTTCCATGTCCTTGGCGGAGATGACCACCTTGATTTCGCGCTTCAGCCCTTCAGCGAGCGTTTCGATAACCTGCATTGTCCTACCTTCATTCATGGCGGCCGTGCCCAGACAGCCGTTCGTTTCGATGAGCACGACGCCGGAAAATCCCGAGCGTGGCTTGGATGCAATTCCTTGTCATTCTGCTAGAGCGCCGCGCGTTCGACCGAACGCGCAAAGGCCGCTCTACCTCTTTAGAATCCGGAACATCTTATCCGCTTTCAATTTGAAAACGGGATGTTCCAGGCAGAATGGCGCTTCCAACAGCGGGCCAGGAGACAGGCCGTTAAGCCTCCCCCGTCCACAAGGCAGCCTTGGTGCGGGTAGAGAGACTTGAACTCCCACGCCTTGCGGCACCAGAACCTAAATCTGGCGTGTCTACCAATTTCACCATACCCGCGTTCCCAAAACCGCATGGCAATGCCTGCTCATGGGGCCTTCCGGAGCGCGGCGTCTCTATATCACCCGTTTCAAACCACGCAAAGGAAAAATGACGGTTCCACGACCGTCCACGAAGGTTGTTCGGTTTTATAGTGCAAGCCGGTCAATAAAGCGGCTCTTCATACAGCGGTTTGCCGTCGAGAAGCAGGCTTCTGATGTGGGCAGCGCCATCAGACGAGATCCGGGCAGCGATGGCGACGCGGCCGGCATTGCGCGCACTCTCGATATCACGCCCCTGTCCCTCGGGCACGTAGTAACGCTCAATGCCGTAGGTGACCCCGGTCATCGCCTGCGACGCATCGGTCGGCTCGCCATCGAAAACATAACCGACAAAAGGCAGGCTTTTGAGCACGACCGTATCAGGCTTCGGATCGAGCGCTTCGAATGATGATTCGACAATGCCCCAGTAACCGTCGTCCTGCTTCTTCAGGCGAACGGACAGGATCGGAGCATTCAGGCCCTTCTTCGGTGGGCCGTCGACCAGCGTCGAGATAGGAACCCGCGAAATGTCGTAGTTCAAGGTGACGTAGTCACCGCGCAGAAGATCGCGCGGATCGACAGGCGCCGTTTTCAGCAGAACCTCGACGCCGCTCCTCAGACCCCAGGCCCTCTCACCGACCATATAGCCGAGCACAGCGGTCTGCAGGGCGGCAACGATGATCGCGGCGATCCACATGCGACGCGCGAAATTGCCGCCGGCTTTCGTATCGGCGATCAACGTCATGCCTTGTCCTCCTGCCCGTCACCATGGGAAAACCGCCGTTCCAGCCGGATGACCAGCCAGGCGGCAATCGCGACCAGCACGCCGCTGATCAGGAAGAAACCTGAGGTGCCAATGATCGAGCCGACCGTTTCATTTGCAAGATAGAGGATCTCGCAGGCAAAGACGAAATAGGCGAGATAACGCAGGGCACCATTGTCGCGACCGCCGAGAATGATCGCGATGACCGCGCTTGCCAACGTTATGAACGCGAGCACGACGAGCGGCACCTTGTTTTGAACCCAGATGTCATTCTCGAAAAAACCGCCGGAAATCTCTCCATGGATCGCCAGGAGCCCGATAACACCCACACACAAGGAAAGCATAGAAGGCAGGTGCCGCGCCGGCAGACCGGGCGATCCGTGCCAGGGGCGAAACCGGAAGGCTGACCGCCAGGAAGACAATCAAGCCGGCGGCGGCCAGCAGGATGGCGGCATGCAGGCTCTCATATTGCGCGAAAAGCCACGTCAGCCAACCGACCAGCATGAGATAGGCGAGATGCCGCGCCCGGGGCGCGTCGACGTATCGAACAAGAGCGACGATGATCGCCGCCATGATCGGCGGCGCCCAGGGCATGACGCCGTACCACTGGTCGGAGTGATCCCAGAGATAAAAGCCGCAGAAGCCCCAGGCAAGAAAACCGGTAAGGACCACCTGCGCAGACGAACGAAACAGCGCTGCGGCAATACCGGCGGCCGCGAACCAGACGATCATCATCGTCAGCACATCACCGGACATATTGTACATCTGGCCGACCAGCGACATTGCGCCGCCGAAGGTCATCGTTCCGAGAATCAGCAATGCGGAGGCGATGGTCGCGCGGCCGCGCGCAAACAGATGGGCGCCGCCCAGATAAAACGTCCAGATCAGCGCGACGAGACCAAGCAGGCGGACGATCCTTGGAATCTCTTCCCAATTCGAAGCGACGAAGAGCAGGATCGCTGCACCGACCAAGAGCGCCGCCATGACGGTCAGCACGCGACCGGCGCTGAAGCTTGCGGGCCGGCTGTCATATTCGCCCAGGATCGCCGAGGCCGCCGTCGCATCGACAAGCCCCTTGTCGACCCAGATCTTCAGATCACGCTCAAGCCTGCCCCGATACATCGCGCGCTCCCGACTGCGATTCCCTTACCTCAACGTGTCCTATCCCATAATGGATTGCAATCGAGGCCACATGCCCGCATCCCGCCCCCTGAAAATGCAGGCGAGCCGTCTCATATTAATGCAGCATTAAGACTCCATTCGCCATTATGCGAGGTGGCGTCGAAAGCTCGGCAAAGACATGCGCAGCCAACATACCTCCCATGAAATTATTGCGTTGCACAAAATTCAAAAGTCATACTATTTATATCGCATCAAAAGACGGCAGTGGCGCGCCGCTTCGGCGTAAGCTGGAAAGAGCCTGGGGAATGATTTCCTCATATGGAATTCGGGGCCGCACACTCCTCCTCCCAGTGCACTCCGATAGATTGACGACACTCCTCCTCCCAGTCGTCAATCACCACAAATGACGCCCACCGCATCCTCCTCCCGCGGTGGGCGTTATTTTTACCCCCGATTAAATCGTTTAATCCCCTGAAGATCATCAGTTCTCGCCTGTACGTCATTTTTTATCATGACAATCCAAGGCAAGCTGACGCGAGAGCCGCACGAAGCGAAATTTTCCTCGACATTCCCTCAGCGATCTTTTCGACACAATATGGCTCGAAAGAGCTCAAGGATCATGGCAGGACGCAGACAGCATCTGGGCAATTGCCCGACCCTTGGGCGTAAGTATTTACATTTGACCGAATAACTGATCCGAGAACCACCATCACGCCGTCGTGATTTGTACATAAAGCAGCCATCATCTTAGGCAGAACGCCTTTAAGGATTGCGCTTTATGCATAGGTGACATGAAGCATTCGCGCTTTTAGTTTTCGCGCCGCAACAATATATTTAAATCCATTAGATCGAAGCCGGAACCATTCGCGGAACCGCCGATCTCCAAACCCTCGAAAGGGAACTGCGATGAACCTGACCCGCTCTTTCAACAACTGGCGCAAGTATCGTCAGACCGTTACCGAACTCGGCCGCATGAGCACCCGCGAACTGCACGACCTCGGCATCGACCGTTCTGACATCCATCGCGTAGCTCGCGAAGCCACCGGCCGCTAATCGCCGGACTGGCTTCGCCCAACGGCGACAGCCTCACAACGCCCGTTGCGGACTTCCGCGACGGGCGTTCTTTTTTGCGTTGTTCGCAGCCGCACACAGTCGGGCTGCCCTCAAGCCATTCGCCACGCGCATGCCGGATAAAATTTAGGCGTTGATGGCTTTTTAGGCGTCATATTGCACAAATGCATAGCAGATGCTTTTTATTCGCACTGCAAAATCAACGTCTTTATGTATATATGTATCTCAAGCGCTGAGGCGGCAATCGCGCCGCTCGCAACTGACTACTTGAGGACAAGATCATGAACCCGATTCGCATTGCTAAGAACTGGATCAGCTACCGCCGCACTCTTAACGAACTCGGCAACCTTTCCAGCCAGACCCTGTCGGACATCGGCGTTAGCCGTTACGAAATCCGCAACATCGCTTCCCGTTCTTTCCGTTGATCACAACGGACTGAACGGACTGCCTCAAGACGGCGCCTTTCGGCGCCGTTTTTGATTCCGGGCCTTGCGTAAAGCAATTGGATCATCGGCCTGCCCGTGATAATGACGCGCCCATGACAAAGACCAGCTCCCCTTCTCCCATCCATGTAATCGGCGGCGGCCTTGCCGGCTCCGAGGCCGCCTGGCAGATCGCCAGCGCCGGCGTACCGGTCATCCTGCATGAAATGCGTGGCGTGCGCGGCACCGAGGCACACAAGACCGATGATCTCGCGGAACTCGTCTGTTCCAACTCCTTCCGCTCCGACGACGCGACCAGCAATGCGGTCGGCGTCATCCATGCGGAAATGCGTCTTGCCGGTTCGTTGATCATGGCCTGCGCCGACAAGCATCAGGTTCCAGCCGGCGGGGCGCTCGCGGTAGACCGCGACGGATTTTCCGCGGCAGTCACGCAAGCGATCGATAGCCATCCGCTGATCACCGTCGTGCGCGAGGAAATCGAGGGCCTGCCGCCCAAGGAATGGGATCAGGTGATCATCGCCACCGGTCCGCTAACTGCACCTGGACTTGCCAGCGCCATTCAGGCCGAGACCGGCGCGGATGCGCTTGCCTTTTTCGACGCCATCGCGCCGATCGTCTATCGCGACAGCATCAACATGGACATCTGTTGGTATCAGTCCCGCTACGACAAGATCGGACCGGGCGGCACCGGCAAGGACTATATCAACTGCCCGATGGACGAGGCCCAATACAATGCCTTCCTCGACGCGTTGATCGCCGGCGATGCCGTCGGCTTCAAGGAATGGGAAGGCACGCCCTATTTCGACGGCTGCCTGCCGATCGAGGTCATGGCCGAGCGCGGACGCGAGACGCTGCGCCACGGGCCGATGAAGCCGATGGGCCTGACCAATGCCCATAACCCGACCGTCAAGGCCTATGCTGTGGTGCAACTGCGCCAGGACAATGCGCTCGGCACGCTCTACAACATGGTCGGCTTCCAGACGAAGCTGAAATATGGCGCGCAGGCCGAGATATTCCGGTTGATCCCGGGCCTTGAGAATGCGGAATTCGCACGGCTCGGCGGCCTGCACCGCAACACCTATATCAACTCTCCGACCCTGCTCGATCGCTCGCTGACACTGAAATCCCGGCCGGGCTTGCGTTTCGCCGGCCAGATTACCGGCTGTGAAGGCTATGTCGAAAGCGCCAGCATCGGCCTGCTCGCCGGTCGCTTCGCCGCCGCCGCGCGCAAGGGTGAGGCACCCTCCCTGCCGCCGGCCACGACGGCGCTGGGGTCATTGCTCAGCCATATCACCGGCGGCCATATCGTATCCGACGAAGAGCCCGGCAAGCGCTCTTTCCAGCCGATGAACATCAATTTCGGACTGTTCCCGGAGCTAGAACCGGGTTCGATCGTCAAGCCTGAGGGCGTCAAGCGCTTCCGCGGCAAGGACAAGACGATCATGAAGCGGCAGCTGATCGCCAAACGGGCGCTTGCGGATTGCGCAGCATGGCTCGGCGTTCCGGCGCCGGTCTTCCCGTCGCCTGCGGTCGCCGAGAGCGCCTAAGACCTTCTCAAGCCTTTGCCGTCGGTATCAGTTGCCGACGGCTTGGGATCTTCGCCAGCAACGTAATTGCCAAGCAGCCAGAGCGATACTTCCGCGGCCTCCGCCGGGGTCGCGAATTCGAATGTGCCGTTGTGGTGCGGGGCATCAAGAAAATCGATCGTCAAGCCACGGCCGCTCCCGGAATCCTTGGCACGCGCCCTGCCCGGCTCGATCAGATGAACGCTGTAGTGATTGCGCAGGCTGCGCATAAATCCGGCCTTGTCGTCATGCAGGCGCACGAACACCGCCTGGCCATTCGCCGTCGTCTGCAATTGCCGGATCGCTTCCGTCGGAAAGGCTCGCCCGAATTCAAGAATGGCAAGACCGGTATCGTGCAAACCGTCTTCCTTATTCTGCGACGTCATGCGCGCTATAAAGAAGGCAAAGAAGACGACGATCGCAAAGAGTGTGCACCAGACGATAATGCCCATGGCGGCTTCTCCAGGAATACGGGCGGCAGTTCGGCAATCTCCATAAACCTCGAGACTTGCGCGAACTTGGTCGATTTCAGATTTTCTTCGTCATGGAGGCGAGCGCCATACGCATCTGCCGGCGCCATTGCGGCGGCTGGAAGGCTTGATCGAACACCCCGGCGCCCAGCTTTTGCGCGCGCTTCAGCACAGGTTCGGCCAGAACCACCGGCAGAAAGGCGGGAAACACTGCGGGCGAAATAATGCCGCCGGCCCTTGCCTTCGCCAGATGCTCGCGCCCAAGGCCGGCGAAAGCTTCGATGGCCGCCGATATCCGCACCCTGTCCTCACCGGCGAGGAATGCGTCACGATCGAGACCGGTGGCCGTCAGGATTTCCAGCGGCAGGTAAAGCTGGCCGCGACGACGATGCAGCGGCATGAGAAGCAGCAGCCCGGCAATCGCCTGCGCCACCCCGGCATGGCCCGCGGCATCGGCGGAACGACGGGCGTCGTCTGCCGACAATACCAGGCTGGCAAGCTGGATCAGCGCCGAGGCGGTCTCGCCCGCATAGCCTTCCAGCGTGCCGCGCGTCTCCATCGGATCGTCGTAGAGATCGAAAATGCGCGCATCGATCATATCGATCAACGTCTGCGTTGGCAGGCGGTATTGTTCTATCGTTGCAAGCAATTCAGCGGCAACCGGATTGGCCGCGCTCGATCCATGCGCCTGCCCTTCAAGCAGATCACGCCAATACTGCATGCGTACCTCGCCCGGCAGCGGCTCGTGCACAAGATCGCGAATGCGCGCCAGTTCGGCATTGAAGGCATAGAGTGCCGCAAGAGCTCCACGTTTGTCCTCCGGTGCCAGAAGGCAAGCGAGATAGCGATCGCGATCGGTGTCGCGAAGCGTCGCCAGGCAAAGATCCTGGTTGCTACGGGGCGCAGCGTCTGTCGTCATGCTTGGCCCGATCTCTCGTCAAACGGCGATCAGCGCCGCGGCCACGGCGCGCGACTCGGACAGCATAATGTTGAAGGTGCGTACGGCAGCCCCTGTGCTCATCGGATCGGAGGAAATCTGCCTGGCGCGCAGCGCCGTCTTCAATTCCGCCGGCAGCGGGCGCAGCTCCGTGCCGGTACCGACCAGAAGCACTTCGATCTGGGCGGCTTCGTCGAGCACCCTCTGAAAATGCGCCGGCGTCAGCGCATCCTCCATCGTCATATCCCAACCATAGATGCCGGAGGGCAGGCAAAGCAGCGAGCCGCGATGCGACATGTCCGCAAAGCGAAAACCGCCATTGCCGTATGCGTCGATCGGCGCGCGGCCAGGAAAATGCGCGCTTCGGATTTCTATACCTTTTGCCACTCTGTCACACCGCTGGTTTTTCTGATTGCATGTCGCTCCCTGTCTGACCCTTACTTTCGCCACCGGCCTGGAACTTGTCCGGGCGCAGCTTGAAGACGATCAGGACCGGCGCCGCAATATAGATCGACGAGAAAGTGCCGACCGCAACACCGAAGAGCAAAACGAAGGTGAAGGAGCGGATCACCTCGCCGCCGAATATATAGAGAGCAAGCAGCGCCAGCAACGTCGTTGCCGATGTCAGAACCGTGCGCGACAATGTCTGATTGATCGAGGCGTCAATCAGGATCGGCAATGGCATCTGCGAATAACGCCTCAGATTCTCGCGCATACGGTCATAGACCACGACGGTATCGTTCAGCGAATAACCGACGATGGTCAGGAGCGCCGCTATGCCGGTCATGTTGAATTCCATGCCGGTCAGCACGAAGAGGCCGAGCGTCAGGATCACGTCATGCAGAGTCGCGATGATCGCACCAACTGCAAACTGCCATTCAAACCGCAGCCAGATGTAAATGAGGATCGCCGCCAGCGCCGCCAGAACAGCAAGCGACGCCGTCCTGGTGATCTCGCCGGAAACCGAGGGGCCGACCACTTCAACACGAGAGAAGTCGTAATCCTTGCTCAGTTCATCGCGAACGAGGGTCACGGCGGATTGTTCGGCATTCTCGCCACCGTCCTGCGCATGGACCCGGATCACGGCCCCCAACCGGTCATCCAGCCGCTCGACCTGAACATCACCCGGAATAGCATCCTGCAGGCGCGATTGGATATCGGCGGTGTTGGCAACCCCCTGCTTGGCGCGAACCTCGATGATCGATCCGCCGGTGAAATCGATACCGAGATGCATGCCGATCGTTGCAAAGGCGAGCAAGGTCGCCACCGACAATGCTGCCGATACCGTGAATGTATAGCGGCGGATGCCCATGAAACGGATATTGGCGCCATCGAAGATGCCACTGCGAACGCCGGCCAGCAGCACGCGCGGCTTGCGATGCGAAATCCAGGCATTGACGAGCGACCGCGTGACGAAGCAGGCGGTAAAGAAGGTGGTGAAAACGCCGACGATCAGCGTCGCGGCGAAACCACGCACCGCGCCGCTGCTGACATAAAACAGGATGGCAGCGATGATCAGCACCGTGAAATTGGCATCGGCAACGGTAGCAGCGGCCCTGTTGAAGCCGTGGCGCAGTGCATCGACGAGAAGATGCGTCTTTTTCTCTTCCTCGCGGACGCGCTCATAGATCAGCACATTGGCGTCGAGCGCTATGCCGATGATCAGCACGATGGCGGCGATGCCCGGCAGCGTCAGCGTAATGCCGAACACCCCCATGAGCGCCAGAACCATGACGATATTGATGATGAGCGCGATCGTCGCCGCAACGCCGAGCAGCCCGTAAAAACCGATCATCAGTGCGGCGACGAAAATAGCGGCAATGACGCAGGCGATGATGCCGGAGCGCATCGTCTCGCTGCCGAGACCGGGCTCGATGGTCCGCTCCTCGACCGTCGTGAGCGTCGCCGGCAGCGGCCCGGATTTCAACATGACGGACAGATCCTGCGCGCCCTGGGCCGTGAAGTCGCCGGGGATATTGATCTCGCCGGTGGTGATCGCGTTTTTCAGCGTAGCCGACGAAAGGACCTGACCGTCAAGCACGACGGCGATGATCTTGCCGAGATTGGCGGCCGTTGCCTGTGCAAAGCGGCCAGTCGCCTCCGGCGTCAGCCTGACGGAGACAGTGCCGTCGTTGTTCTGGGTGTTCGACACCGCCGCAGCGTCGGCAAAATCGATATTCGAAAGAAGGGGCTGCTTTTGCAGAAGATAGCCAGCCGGCGGATCATCCTCGGAAAACAGCACCTCGGAGCCCGCGGGCGGACGGCCGTTCATAGCGTCCTGCACCGGCATCGATGAATCGACCAAACGGAAGCTGAGCTCGGCCGGCTGGTTCAGAAGGTTCTTCAGGCGCTGCGGATCGGCAAGACCCGGTACCTGGATGACTATACGATCAGCACCCTGCCGGCGGATCAGCGGTTCGCCGACGTCGAGTTGCGCGATGCGATTGCCGATGACCTTGAGCGACCGGGTCACGGCGGCGGAAAGACCGTCTTTGATGCCCGCATCGGTGATATCAATGCTAAGCGCACCCTTGTCACCCTGAGACAAGGTCGCTTCCGGCTTGCCGGAAGCCGCATCGGTAATCGGCTTGAGGGCATTCACAGCAGCCTGCACCTGGGCAGGGTCGTTGATGCGCAACTGGATCTTCTGACCGGTGCCTGTCAAACCGGAATAGGCAATATTGACGGTACGCAGTCTGGCGCTGATGTCACCGACGACAGTTTCCAGCCGGTTTCTGACGACGTCGTCACGCTCGATCTTGAGCATGATATGCGAGCCGCCCTTGAGATCGAGGCCAAGCTCGACCTTTCGTTGCGCAAACCAGTTCGGGAAGGAAGCAAGCCGCTGCTCATCAAGCAGATTGGGCACAGCAAGGAGAACGCTCAAGAGAACGGCGAACCAGATCAGGACGGTCTTCCACCAGGAGACGTGCAGCATCGCTCTCTCAAGTTTGGTCTTTTCTTACTGCGCCCTGCATGCGTGATGGCATGCAAAGGACGCAGTAACACTTTGAATTTGCGCACAATCCCGCCCGAAAGTCGATTCCGATTTTCGCAGCCATGCACAAGGAGGGCAAGCCTTGCCGGCCAGCCCTCTCATCAAGACCTTATGCGGCGTCTGCCTTGACGGGTTCGCCCTTGACGCGCACTTCCGAAATGGCGCTGCGAACGACGCGAATCTTGACGCCTTCAGCGATTTCCACTTCCAGTTCCTTGTCGTCGACAACCTTGGTGACCTTGCCGACGATGCCGCCGCCCGTAACGACCTGATCGCCGCGGCGAATGTTCTTCAGAATCTCGTCACGCTTCTTCGCCTGCGCGCGCTGCGGACGGATGAGGAGGAAATACCAAACGACCATCAGCGGCACAAACAGGATGATCATTTCAAAGCCGGAACCGCCAAAGACGCTCGCGGCTGAATCTGTTGCGCTCTGCGCATATGCGTTGGTGACAAACATCAAAAACTCCCTTGAACTCCTTGCGGGAACGGGGCCCGCGTCAGGTTGCCGGAATATAGTTGCGATCATAGCGATTGCAACAAAAACAGCCGCGAACCGTACCGTTTTCCCGGCCTCTTAGCCTTTCAGCCCCACAAGGAGCATGATACCCGACAACACAAGGCGCATTTTACTACTTTCTTGACTAACGTTCTGGAGGAAAAACGGTGATCGAAAGCCAAAACGCCCTGATCCTTGCGGAAGTCCGCCGTCTCGCCGACGCGCTCGAACGCCTGGCTGGCCCGCCGCCGGCCATTAACGACTGGAGCGCCGCCGACTGCTTCGTCTGGGCTCCTACCCGGCTACATTTGCAACCGGTTTTGAGGCCGAACCGCGTGGCGCTCACCCTCATTCGCGGCGTCGATCATGTCCGCGACATCCTCCACGAGAACACGCTGCGTTTCGCCGAAGGCTTCGCCGCCAACAATGTCCTGCTCTGGGGCGCGCGCGGCATGGGCAAGTCCTCGCTCGTCAAGGCCGTGCATGAGGACGTGCGCCGCGCCACCGGTATTTCGCTGAAGCTGATCGAAGTGCACCGCGAGGATATTTCCTCGCTGCCCGTGCTGCTCGATATCCTGAAAACCGCACCGCACCGTATCATCCTCTTCTGTGACGACCTCTCCTTCGACCATGACGATACCGCCTACAAGTCGCTGAAGGCGGCGCTCGACGGTGGCGTGGAGGGCCGGCCGGACAATGTGCTGTTCTACGCGACATCCAACCGCCGCCACCTGCTCCCGCGCAATATGATGGAGAACGAGCAGTCCACGGCTATCAATCCGTCGGAAGCCGTCGAGGAAAAGGTCTCCCTTTCCGACCGCTTCGGCCTCTGGCTCGGCTTCCACAAATGCAGCCAGGAAGACTATCTGCAGATGATCGATGCCTATGCCGATCACTTCAAGCTCACCCTCGACCACGCCCAGATGCACCATGAAGCACTGGAGTGGGCAACCACCCGCGGCGCCCGCTCCGGGCGCGTAGCCTGGCAATATATCCAGGACCTGGCCGGACGGCAGAGGATCGTGCTCGAGCGGGACTGATCGCGGTTCTCCGAGCCTCAAACGACAAAAAGCCCGGCTGTGACCGGGCTTTTTGCAGACTCCTTGAGACGCACTACCTATTCAAGGAAGGTCATTGGGTTGACCGGGGCCGAATTCTTGCGGACTTCGAAGTGAAGCTGCGGCTGCTTGACGTCGCCGCTCATGCCGGAGGTCGCAAGCGTCTGGCCGCGCTGGACCTTCTGGCCGCGGGCAACGCTGAGGGCGTCGGCATGGCCGTAGACGGTGACCGTACCGTCGTCGTGGCGCACGAGAACCGTGTTGCCCAGTTCCTTCAGACCGTTGCCGGCATAGATGACCACGCCATTCTCGGCCGCCTTGATCGGCGTGCCCTCGGGAACCGAGATATCGATACCGTCGTTGCGGCTGCCGTTGACGTTGGAGCCGTAGCCGGCGATGACCGCACCGCGAACCGGCCAGCGATATTTGCCGATACCGGTTGCTTCCGGCGCGTCAGCCGAGACGTCGGATTTGGTCGCGGCATCGCTGACGGACTGCGTCGGCGCTACACTTGCAACAACCTGCGGCTTGGCCGAATCCGGTGCGGTGTCGGCAGCGGCCTTGGGCGCCGCCTTTGCTGCTGTTTCAGCCTTGGCGTTCGCCTTCGTTACCGGCGCTTCCGCGACTTCCTTCTGTTCAGCGAGCGACTTCGCGGCAGATTTCTGCGGATCGATCGAAGCGGTCCTGATCGGGTCGGCACCGGCATGCGGCAGTTTCAGAGCCTGTCCGACGCGGACGCCCTCACCCGACTTCATGCGGTTTGCCTGCTTCAATTCATCGACGCTGACGCCGGTGTTGCGGGCAATCCTGGCGAGCGAGTCGCCCGGCTTGACCACATAGGTACCATCGCCCTTCGGCAGCGGACCCTTGCCATTACCAGCAGCAAGCTTGTTCGGATCGGCGAGACCGGCCTGCGACTTGCCGCGCAACTGGCCGTTGGATGGCAGCACTGCTGCGTCCTGCTCGGGAGCCTTGGCCGGGCCTGGCATCTTGCCGCCCCTGGACAGATCGGTCGCTTCCGAAGCAACCTTCGCCGGGCTCGAAACCCCTGCGCCGTTCATGGTCGGAATGATAATCTGCTGGCCGGGCTGGGCGCCGGCGCTGTTTCTCAAGCCGTTGGCGCGCAGGATTTCCTTTGCCGGAACACCGTAACGACGCGACAGGAGGTCGATGTTTTCGCCCTGCTGCAGGGTAACGCTCGGCGCATTGACCGTCGTCCAACCGGAAGAAGTCGTCGAAGCTGAAGGCGCCTTCAGCGTACCAGCCGACGCCGTGTCGGAAGCCAAAGCCGGCTCCATACGGGAAGCCGCCTGCCTGCCACGCGATGCAGGCAGAGGCTGGGCGAGGGCCTGATCTTCTGAATTGGACACTCCGCGCGAACGGGCCGGCGCAGCGGAGGCCGCCGTCGGGGCCGCCAAATCGGAACGCTGGATCGCGACCGGCGCGGTCGATACGCGGGCGCTGGAATAAGAAGGATTGTAGCCGGCCGGAGAATTCGGATAGGTTCGCGCGGCAGGCGCGCTCTGCTGCGAATAATCCTGCTGTTGATAGCTGCCGCCCTGAGCGACATCGGCCCTTGGCACGGCGCTACCATCCAGGTTGTTCGACCCACCGCGATTGATGGAACCTGTCGTCGTCCGATCCGGCGAGCCCGCAAAGAGCCCGCCGAAGCGCGTCGTGTCTGAACTGCAAGCTGTCGCTGTGCTCGCCAGGAGAACTGCCACAAGGACTTTCCCTGCCGATTTACCGAAGTTTGACGAAAGACTGAAACCCATGACTCGACCCACTTGAGACGCAACTGTTTATGGGTCGATTAAAGCGCGTTAATCTTACCATGCGGTTAAAGCACTGGCACCACATGTGTTTTTTTGAGGAATTGCTAACCATAGAAAATGAATCCGCCGCGCATGCGGAATGCGCCGGGCATTTCGATCCAAATTTGGTCTTAAAGATAGGAGGCGAGCATCGGCACGATCGGCTGATAGGGAACGTCGAAGAGTTCCTCGCGCTCGAAGCGGCTGCCGGTCTTGGTAAGGCGCACCATGCGGCAAACATCGTCCGAAAGCATCAGCGGCGCGATCATCGAGCCGCCGGACACCAATTGATCGGCATAAAAACGCGGCATGGCGGTAAAGGCTGAGGTCACAAGGATGCGGTCGAAGGTGCCCTCGCCCGGCAGACCGACGCTGCCATCCGCCTGACGGATGATGACGTTACGCAGCCCGAGCGTATCCATGCGCTGCTGCGCGGCCGTCGTCAGGGTCTTGTAGCGATCGACCGTCAACACCCGCTCGACAATGCGCGCCATGACGGCGGCGGTGAAGCCGGTGCCAGTCCCAATTTCGAGAACGCGGTGGCCCGGCTTGATCTTCAGACTGTGCAGAATACGGACCACGAGATCGATGCCTTCCATGAAGGCTCCGCATTCGATCGGGATCGTCCGGCTGGAATAGGCGTCATCGGTAAATTGCAGCGGCACGAACGGCAGGCGCGGCGTCTGCTCGACTGCCGTCATCAGATCGATGTCCAGTATGCCTTCGGCTCGCAGCCGCAGCACAACGGCTGCGAAGCCTTCCTTCTCGACCAAACGAGGTGTCAATCCGCTACTCCATGCCCGAGCGCCCGCGCCACGCGGTCTTGCACCGAATAATCCGTCAAATCGAGTTTCAAAGGAGTTACCGAAATACGATTTTGTTTCAGTGCGTGGATATCGGTGCCGGGGCGAAAGACGCCGCTGCGCTCGCCAAAGCGCAGCCAGTAATAGGGAAAACCGCGGCCGTCGGCACGCTCGTCGACCTGCAGATTGAAGGCGAGATTGCCCTGTGCGGTAACTTCCGTGCCGGAGACTTCGTCCGGCCGGCAATTCGGGAAGTTCAGGTTGAGAAAGGTGCCTTCCGGCAGGTCGATATCGATAAGCTTGCCGAGCAGTGCCGGCGCATGCGCCTCGACCACCTCCCAGGGAACGATGCGTGTGCCGTTCTCGTGCACATAGGCCTGGCTCAAGGCAAAAGAGCGCACGCCTTGCAACGTGCCCTCGATCGCACCGGCAATCGTTCCTGAATAGGTGACGTCGTCGGCAACGTTGGAACCGGAATTGACACCCGACAAGATCAGGTCCGGCTTGATGTCCATGACCTGACGAATACCCATGATGACACAATCTGTCGGGGTGCCGCGCAGCGCATAGTGCTTGTCGGAGACTTTGCGCAGACGCAGCGGCTCCGAAAGGCTCAGCGAATGGGCAAGTCCGCTCTGATCCGTTTCCGGCGCGACGATCCAGACATCGTCCGACATGGTTCGGGCGATACGCTCCAACGCTGCCAGCCCTTCGGCATGAATGCCGTCGTCATTGGTCAGAAGTATCCGCATCGCCCCACCAGTAAATTATGCTGCTTTTTCGATCCTCTTCAGACCACCCATATATGGCAGCAGTGCGTCCGGTACCGTCACTGAACCATCATCATTGAGATAATTCTCAAGAACCGCGATCAGGCAGCGGCCGACGGCCGTACCCGAGCCGTTCAGCGTATGAACGAATTTCGTGCTTTTGTCGTCCTTGCCGCGATAACGCGCATTCATGCGCCGGGCCTGGAAATCACCACAGACCGAGCAGGAGGAGATTTCGCGATAGGTATCCTGCCCCGGCAGCCAGACTTCGAGGTCGTAGGTCTTGCGGGCACCGAAGCCCATGTCACCGGTCGACAGCGTCATGACGCGGTAATGCAGGCCAAGACGCTTCAATACTTCCTCGGCACAGGCGGTCATGCGCTCATGCTCGGCAATCGAGCTTTCGGCATCGGTGATCGACACGAGCTCGCATTTCCAGAACTGATGCTGGCGCAGCATGCCGCGTGTATCGCGACCGGCCGAACCCGCTTCCGAGCGGAAAGATGGCGTCAGCGCGGTGAAGCGCAGCGGCAGCTTCTCCTGGTCGAGAATATCGCCGGAAACGAGATTGGTGAGCGTTACCTCAGCGGTCGGGATCAGCCAGCGCCCATCCGTGATCCGGAACGAATCCTCGGCGAATTTCGGCAACTGGCCGGTGCCGAACATCGCCTCGTCACGTACCATTAGCGGTGCGCTGACTTCGGTATAGCCGTGCTCGCTGGTGTGCAGATCGAGCATGAACTGGCCGAGTGCCCGTTCCAGGCGCGCGAGCTGCGAGGTCAACACGGTAAAGCGCGAACCGGAGAGCTTGGCAGCCCGTTCGAAATCCATGTAGCCGAGCGCTTCGCCGATTTCGTAATGCTCTTTCGGCTTGTGGTTCCAGGCTGGCTTGGCGCCCCAGGAATGCTTGACGACATTGTCATGTTCGTCCTTGCCGACCGGCACGTCATCGAGCGGAATATTGGGAATGCGCGACAGGGCGTCGTTGAGCTCGGCCGTCAGCACGCGCTCTTCCTCTTCCGCAGCCGGAAGCGACGTCTTGATCTCGGCAACTTCGGCTTTCAGTTTTTCGGCAAGCTCGGTGTTCTTCTGGCCCATGGCCGCACCGATCTCCTTCGAGGCGGCGTTACGGCGGGACTGCATATCCTGGACGGACTGGATGATGGAGCGGCGCCTCTCGTCGAGCGCAATGAGGCCTTGCGACAAAGGCTCGGCACCGCGCTTGGCAAGCGCTGCATCCAAAACCTCGGCATTCTCACGAATCCATTTGATATCAAGCATCGTCGTTCCAGGTCGTTAGACATGACTACAGCTCCGACCGAGACTTCGGTCGGAGATCGAATTGGCAAACCCTTATGGAAGGACGTTTCCGATCCGCCGCTCAGACACTATCCGTCTTGGCAACATCGGAATTCTCGTCATTCTCCTCAGCCGTCTGCCGGGCACGCTGGCGTTCCACGAGTCGCGCCGCGTAGATGGAAATCTCGTAGAGAAGGATCGTCGGCACTGCAAGGCCGATCTGGGACATCGGATCCGGCGGCGTCAGCACGGCGGCAACGATGAAGGCGAAGACAATCGCGAACTTGCGCTTTTCCGCCAGCCACGTCGATGTCAGCAGACCGACGCGCGCAAGCAGCGTGGTGATGACGGGCAATTGGAAGACGAGGCCGAAGGAGAAGACCAGCGTCATGATCAGGCTCAGATATTCCGAGACCTTCGGCAGCAGCGCAATGCCGATCTGTCCGTCCGCCGGCGCCTGCTGCATCTTCAGGAAGAACCACATGACCATGGGGCAGAAGAAGAAATAGACGAGCGCCGCACCCATCAGAAACAGAATGGGCGACGCGATCAGGAATGGCAGAAAGGCGGAACGTTCGTTCTTGTAAAGGCCGGGCGCCACGAACTTGTAGATCTGTGCGGCGATGACCGGGAAGGCGATGACCAGCGCGCCGAACATGGCGACCTTCACCTGCGTGAAGAAGAATTCCTGCGGTGCAGTGTAGATCAACTCGGCCTTGGTGACATCGAGATGAGCCCAGACGACGGCCCATTTATAGGGATAGACCAGATAGTTGAAGAGATGCTTGGCAACGGCGAAGCAGGCGATGAAGGCGATGAAAAACGTCACCAGCGACCAGATCAGTCGCGTGCGCAATTCCATGAGGTGTTCGATAAGCGGCTGCGGCTTATCGTCGATGTCGCCCGTCATGCCTTGTCCTTCTTTTTAGGCGTTGCTTTGGCGACCGGTGTGGTCTTGGCGGCCGTTACACGCTTCTTTGGAGCGGCAGCAACGGGAGCCTCGGCAGCAGCCACAGCGACCTTGCGCGGTGCACGCTTCGGTTTGTCCGCGACAACCGGAGTATCGACGACCGCAGCAACGACCTCTTCCGCCTTCGCGGGGGGCGCCTTTGTCCGCGGCTTGCGCACAGCCTTTGGCTTTGCGGGCGCTTCCTGCGTCGCGGCAACAGGTGCGGGAGCGACCACCGAAGGGGCTCCGCTTATCGCAGGGGCGACCGACGTTTCCGGCAATCCCATGGATGGTTCGGAAACCGGCTCAGCGGGGGTCGATGTTGCTTCAGGCTTGTCCGACGTGGTTGAACGCTGCAGATCCGCCTTGATATCGTTACCCATCTGCCGCAACGGGTTCATTGCTTCACGTAATGAATTGACCGGGTTGAGCTTCTGGGCATCCGAGATCGTCTGGCGCACATCGTCCAGCTCGGCTTCACGCATGGCCTCGTCGAACTGCGAGCGAAACTCACCCGCCATTTTCCGGGCACGCGCCGTCATCTTGCCAATCGTTCGTAACGTCGCCGGCAATTCCTTCGGGCCAATGACCACAAGCGCCACCACGGCGATAACCAGCAGCTCGGACCAGCCTATATCGAACATACAAAGGCTCCTGGGCCGACAGCGAGCATTTCAGCCCCTGACGCGCCCGACATGATTACTTCGACTCGTCGGCCTTGTGTTCGACGGTGCGGGACGTTGTCGTCTGCGCCGGCGGCGTCTCTTCGTCGTCGTTCATGCCTTTTTTGAAGCTCTTGATGCCCTTGGCGACGTCACCCATCAGCTCCGGGATCTTTCCACGGCCGAACAACAACAGCGCGATGGCCAGGACGATCAGCCAGTGCCATATGCTTAGAGAACCCATTGCGATAACTCCCGATTTCAGTGTCTTCCCGATGTAAGACGTTTGTGAATGTTTTTCAAACACCAAAATGTACTGCATCGACGCTTATGGGGATAGCGAGCGACAATGCAATAGCCAAACGTCTCCAACTCAGGAGAATGAGCTCCATATTCGCATCAGCTAATGGCGAAACAGAGGCTTGGGCTCTTGTTCTGAAAAAAAGCTTTATGGGCTACCAGGCGGCTCAAACATGTCGAGAGCGCTGATTTTGAGCTCAATCGTCCGAAGCGCCGCCCGGCGCCAGGAGGCCAAGCTCCTCCAGATCCATCTGCGTGATCGGATCCTCGTCCTCGGTCAATTCATCGCTCATCAGCGGCGACGGCACGTTGAAATTGGCAGGGATACGGCCTGAAAGCAGCCCTGCCCCCTTCAACTCCTCGAGACCGGGCAAGTCGCGCAGCTCTTCCAGGCCGAAATGATCGAGAAAATCCCTTGTCGTACCCAGCGTCACCGGGCGGCCGGGCGTGCGCCTGCGGCCGCGAAAACGAACCCAACCGGACTCCATCAGCACGTCGAGCGTTCCCTTGGAGGTCTGCACTCCCCTGATGTCCTCGATCTCGGCACGCGTCACCGGCTGGTGATAGGCGATGATCGCCAGAACTTCGAGCGCCGCACGCGACAGTTTCCGGGCTTCGTTGTCATCGCGGCGGATAACGAAGGAAAGATCGGCCGCTGTACGAAAGGCCCAGGCGCCATCGACCTGAACCAGATTGACGCCTCGCATCGCATAATCGGCCTTCAAGCGTTGCATGACGGAACTGATATCGATGCCCTTCGCGACGCGTTCGGCGATAAAACCCTCGGATACCGGCTGGGCGGAGGCAAAGACCAGCGCTTCGGCAATGCGTTCCGCTTCGCGCAAAGCGCGCTCGGCGATCGCCGGCGCGACCGCATCGTCATTCAAATGCTGATCGTTATCAGAACCGCTCACACCCGCACCTATTCCGCAGCCTCAAGCTCATCGACATCATGCTTCGGCCCGCGCCGCATGTAGAGCGGCTGGAACGCGCCCTCCTGGCGAATTTCCAGCTTGCCCTCCCGCGCGAGTTCCAGCGAGGCGGCAAAGGCGCTGGCGATGGCAGTGACGCGCTCGTTGGCACTGGTCATATAGCGCAGCAGATAGTGTTCCAGAGCCGTCCAGTCGGTAATCTCTCCGATCATTCGATTGAGGATCGTACGGGCATCGCCCAGTGACCAGACCTGACGCCGCTCGATCGTCACCTGCGTGACGGCCTGACGCTGGCGCAGACCGGCATAGGCGGTCAGAAGATCGTAGAGGCTGGCGTCATAGGCGGACCGGCGCCGGTCGGGAATATGCTCCGGCGCACCGCGCACGAAGATATCGCGGCCGAGACGGTTACGATTGACAAGATCTGTTGCCGCATCGCGCATGGCTTCGAGGCGCTTCAAGCGAAAGGCAAGCGTCGCGGCCATTTCCTCGCCGCTCGGGCCGTCTTCCTTGCTCTGCTGCGGAATGAGCAGCTTCGACTTGAGATAGGCAAGCCACGCGGCCATGACGAGATAATCGGCGGCAAGCTCGATGCGGATTCGCCGGGCGGTATCGATGAACAACAGATATTGCTCGACCAGCGCCAGCACGGAGATGCGCGACAGATCGACCTTCTGGGTGCGGGCAAGATGCAGCAAGAGGTCGAGGGGACCTTCGAAGCCGGCGATATCGACGAGCATGGTGGGCTCGTGCATGCCGCGCTCGCCATTGCTCTCCTGCCACAGCTTGTCCATCGGCGCTGCCGCCTGTTGGCTCTTTTCTGTGCCGCTCACCTTGTTCACTCGTCAGATCCCCGGAGTTCGGTCCTAAGCCACCGCAAACATCGCATCGAATTCAGCGCGAATCGACGCTTCATCCGCACCGTCATTGTAGCCGAAGGCCGCTTCCACAGCCTTGGCCCGCTCAAGCGCGCCGCCGTTGAGCACCGGCACATTGCGCACCACTTGCTGCATCTCGTCCATGACGCCATTGCAATGCAGCACGATATCGCATCCGCCGGCAACAATATTCGCCGCGCGCTCACCGATCGTACCGGCCAGCGCGTTCATCGAGCTATCGTCGGAGAGAAGCAAGCCCCTGAAGCCGATATGGCCGCGGATGATCTCCTCGATGACCTTGCGCGAGGTGGTCGCCGGATTGGCGGGATCAATGTCGGCAAAGACAACATGGCAGGTCATGGCCATCAGCTCGTCCTTGAGCGCGACGAAGGGCGGGAAATCATGCGCTTCCAGCTCGGCGCGGGACACCGTGACCACCGGCAATTCGTGATGTGAATCCGCAAAGCCTCGGCCATGGCCCGGCATGTGCTTCATCACCGGCAGGACGCCCCCGGCCTTGAGGCCCTCGGCGGCAGCACGGCCCATCTCGGTCACCGTCACCGGATCGCCGCCATAGGCGCGGTTGCCGATGACATTGCTCGACCCTTCGACCGGTACGTCGAGCACCGGCAGGCAATCGGCATTGATGCCGAACTTCAAAAGATCGAAGGCATGAAGCCGCGACATTAGCCAGGCGGCGCGCAGGCCCTGTTCGCGGTTCTGGCGATAGATATCGCCTAGCGCCTGGCCGGAGGGATAATGCGGCAGGATCGGCGGACGGATGCGCTGCACCCTGCCCCCTTCCTGATCGATAAAAACAGGCGCATCGCGACCGACGCTATCGCGCAGGGAGGCGACGAGATCGGCGATCTGCGCCGGCTCAGAAATGTTGCGTCCGAAAAGGATGAAGCCCCATGGCTGTTCCGCCTGATAGAAGGAACGCTCTTCGGGTGTGATGGAGTGGCCGCTACAGCCGAGGATCATGGATTTTGATTCGTTCATATCCGAATCATAGCGGCCGCTTCGCGAAATGCGAAGCACGTCAAGGCGAGATACATAAAAAGAAGCTGGTTCAAAAGAAAACGGCGGGCTCTCGCCCGCCGTTCTCAGCTGATACGTGGCGCGTTGATCTCTTATTTCGAGATCAGGCAGGTGCCGCCCGCGGCGCGCAGGCGTACGCAGAGGTCAGCAGCATCGTCCTTGGAGCCGGCGACGACACGGACGCGATAGTAGGTGCCCTTGCCGGCGATATCGGCCTTGCGGATTTCGAGCTGGTGACCGCCGATGACACTGGCGAACTTGGTCTTCAGGTTCGCCTGTGACCGCTGCGCTTCAGCCTCGGAAGGCAGCGAGGCGATCTGCACGCCATAGGCGCCGCCGGCGCTTACCGACGCGACCGGAGCTGCCTGCGTTGCGGCCGGGCTTGCCGAAGCAACCTGCTGCGGCTTCGGCTGAGCCTGCGCAGGATGAGCAGCCACGTTCTCGGTGGCGGCAGCCGTCTTGGCCGGCTGTTGTGCCGGGCGCGCGGTCGGAAGCGGAGTGGTCTTGACGACGCGGATCGGCGTGCTCTCGGCGCTGGCAGCATCGCTGACGTCAGCCGGCTGCGACGCCTGCGTATCCGTGCTGGCCGGACGAAGGTCGGCGGAGGCAACCTGATTATCGGTGGCCGGCTTGGCCGCAGCGGTCTTCGGTGCCAAAGCCGGAGCCGCTGCCGTCGTGGTCTTGTCGACGGCCGGCTCTTCGCGAGCAACCAGCGAACCGTCCGGCTTGACGATCATCGTGCGAACCTTGCGCGGCGACACGGACGGGACCTGTCCGTCATCGTTGGCGGCCATGTCGGCATTATCGCCGTTCTGGCTCGGCAACAGGCGCGGATCTTGCGTCTCGCCAACCGGCGTCGGCGTGACCTGATCGGCGCTGCCGTCATCGGGCGAGACCGCTTCAGGGATCAACGTCTTCTGGACGACATCCACCGGTTGCTCGTTGGACGACACCAGCTGCTTCTGCTTGGGCGCAGCAGCGCTATCGCCGGCGACGCGGTCGTAGACGGCTTTGTCCTGATTCGGCACAACGGTTCCGCCCGGATTTTCCGGAGCGACCTTGATCGGATCGGCATCGGCCGTAATCACACGCGGCTCACCGGAGAAGCTCGAAATCGGCGAACCGTGACGAACCCAGCCGTAGACCCCATAAGCGCCGAGGCCGAGAACCGCGATCAGGGCTGCGGCGGTTGCTATGCCACGGAACGAACGCGCCGGACGCCGGATGGCCTGCACAGCCGGGTTCAGCGTCATGCGAGCAACGTTCTCAACCGGATTGGATGCCTCGCGGTAGCTGCGGCGGAAGTCCTCTTCCAAAGCCCGCTCGAACTCGTCGAACTCTTCGACAGGCTGCCTGGCGGCTGCGGGCTTTGCCGCTGCATTCTTCGACCAGGACGCAGCAGCCATTGCACCGCCGAGAGCAGCGGCTGCAGGCTTGATCGGCTCGGGAGCTGCTTCCTTGGCGGGCGTGCCGAACAGGCTCGCCATTTCGGCATCGATATCGAAATCATATTCCGAGGGAACCGCGATCGGCGCTTCCGGCTCGACGGGCGGCAGGTTCGGAACATGCGAGCCCTCGAAGGTCTCGACACGATCTTCCGTATCGGAGATTTCCGACGGGTCGAAAGGCAAAGCCTGATCGATATCGAGCGTCGGCGCTACCTTTGCAACGACCGGCGCGGCGGCAACGACGGGCATCTGGACCGGCTCCGACCGCGGGGTTTCCGCAACGAATGGCGCGGCAACGGCAGCCACCGGAGCCGATACCACCGGCGTGGCTCTCGAAACGATTGGTGCCGGCTGCGGCGCGGGCGTCGGCGAGGTCACGGGAGCAGACTTATTCGCTTCTGCAAAATCGAGCTCGGCAAGCTCCATCTCGATATCAGCGAGATCGAATTCGAAGTCCTCGCCGGCGAATGGGTCTTCATCTTCCAGCAAGATCGGCTTCGGCTCTTCGCGCTGCGGAGCGACCGAGGCCACCGGAGCAACAAAAGCTTTTGCGGCAGAAACGGCCGGCGTGGTGGGCTGCGAGGCAAAGATATCGAAATCCGGCTCGACCCTTGCCGCCGGCTCGCTGCCTCTGGCGGGAACGGGATAGCGGTCGACATCGGCCAGCAAGTCGTCGATCTCGGCGGAAAGAGCCGCCGCATCAAAGCTTGTCGGCTTGACCGGTTCCGGCGCCTTGGCGACCGGCTGAACAGCGACGGGCTCGACGCTTCGGGCATCCCCCATCGTCGGCAATTCAAAATCGAGCGCCTCAATGATGGGCTGCGCTTGAGCGACCGGGGCAGCCACGGGAGCCGGGGCGATGGGCGTTGGCTGTGTGGACGGAGGCGCCACAGTAAAATTGGCAATTGGCAAACGCACAGTCGCCGCGGCGTGCTGCGGCGTCGGCTTGACGACCGGCGGAGCAACAGGTTGCGGAACCGGGGCCGGCTGTGGAGCCGGGGCGGCCTGCAATGCCGGCGCGATCGACATTTCAAGTTCGTCGATTAGATCGCGTGCACCGACGGTCGGCTTGATCGCCGACGCATGCTGCTGCAATTCGACAGGCTGAGGTTCGGCGATTGCCGGCTCGGCGGGACGCGACAGTTCGGCTTCACCCGCGAAGGGCTTATCTTCCGGCAAGACCGGAATGTCATTCGCAGGACTCAAACGTGGCGCATCATAGCGCTCGAATTCCCGCAGGAGCTCGTCTTCGAGATCGAAGGCCGGATCTTGCCGTTGAGCCGCAGGTGCCGCCTGGGCGGCAGGCCGCGGCTCGAAACCGACGATACGGGCGAGTTCGGCAAGCGGATCATCATCCGCAAAGAACCCGTCGTTTCCGCTTGCGCGATACGCCAACTGTTTTTCTGCCATCACCCAATCCACTCGCAAACGCTACAGTTAAATGCCAGTGCAATGTGGGCAAACGGTGACGTTTATCGCATTTCATCCGGTGCGGCGGTCCCGGTTATACCAAGACCCGACTTCAAAACCGACGCGACAGCGTGCACCAGCCCAAGTCTGGCAATGCTTAATTCTCGGTTCTTATCGTTAACAAATCGTAATTCAGGTAAATCTTTACCTTTGTTCCAATGTCCGTGGAACGAACTTGCCAGATCGTAAAGATAAAAGGCGATGCGATGAGGCTCCTGAGCCTGCGCCGCAGCTTCAATGATTCGCGGGAATTCCGCAATCTTCGCGACGAGCTGCAACTCGGCCGGATCCGAGATCACGCCGCCGACCGCTTTCGCCAGATCGAGCGAGGCGATATCGAGATCCGGGAAGGCTTCCTGGGCCTGCCGGAAGATCGACATGCAGCGTGCATGTGCATACTGCACGTAGAAGACCGGATTGTCCTTGGACTGTTCCGTGACCTTGGCGAAGTCGAAATCCAGCGGCTCGGAGCTCTTGCGATAGAGCATCATGAACCGCACGGAATCGCGGCCGACCTCGTCGACCACTTCACGCAGCGTGACGAAGTCGCCGGAACGCTTCGACATCTTCACCGGCTCGCCATTGCGGAACAGCTTGACCAGCTGGCACAGCAGTACCGTGAGCTTCGCCTTGCCTTCCGAGACGCCGCGCGCAACGGCTTCCAGGCGCTTGACGTAGCCGCCATGGTCCGCACCGAGAATATAGATCATCTCGTTGAAGCCCCGGTCGTACTTGTTCTTGAAGTAGGCGACGTCGGCGGCGAAGTAGGTATAGGAGCCGTCCGACTTGATCAGCGGGCGGTCGATATCATCCCCCACTTCCGTCGAACGGAAGAGTGTCTGCTCGCGATCTTCCCAATCCTCCGGCAACTGCCCCTTTGGCGGCGGCAGAGCGCCCTTGTAGACATAGCCCTTGAAGGTCAGGTCGTTGATGGCGGTGCGGATCAGGGCGGCGCCATTGGCGTGCAAGGTCCGCTCCGAGAAGAAGACGTCGTGATGGACGTTCAGCGCCTCCAGATCGGCGCGAATCATCACCATCATCGCGTCGATGGCGCGTTCCTTGATGATTGGCAGCCACTGCTCTTCCGGCATGCCGCGAAGCTTGGTACCGAACTCCTTGGCCAGCGCCTCGCCGACCGGAACCAGATAGTCGCCAGGATAGAGACCAGCCGGGATCTCGCCGACCTGTTCGCCGAGCGCCTCGCGGTAGCGAATGAAAACGGACCGCGCCAGCACGTCGATCTGCGAGCCGGCGTCGTTGATGTAATATTCCTTGGTAACCTCATAGCCGGCAAAGCCGAGCAGGTTCGCCAGCGCGTCACCAACGACGGCGCCGCGGCAATGGCCGACATGCATCGGCCCCGTCGGATTGGCGGAGACATATTCGACATTGACCTTCTGGCCGGCACCGACCGTCGAGCGGCCGAATTTCTCGCCTTCGGCGATCATCGTTGCCAGAAGGCGCTGCCAATAGCCGACAGACAGGCGAATATTGATGAAGCCGGGACCGGCGGCCGAAACCTCGGCGACGTCGGCATCTTCCTGCAATTTCGCAATGATGATCTCGGCAAGAGCGCGCGGATTCATGCCCAGCGGCTTCGACAGCACCATGGCCGCATTGGTAGCGACATCGCCATGGCTGGCGTCGCGCGGCGGCTCGACGCCGATACGCCCGAAGTCGAGTTCGGATCGCTTTTCCCTCACAATATCAATTTGCTCGAGAGCGTTCTTAATTCTTACTTCGAAGTCGGTGAAAAGGTTCATCATATTGTCCACGCATAGCTTGGGCGGGCTCTTTCGGCCCGACGCCGCCGCTGCCTACCGCAAATCGGGAGTCTGGTCAAACAGACGCCTGTGGGCGCTGATGGCATAGGTGTCGGTCATGCCGGCCAGATAGTCCCCCACATGGCGCGCCTTGGCGGCGACGGCAAGGCCGGCGATATGGTCGACCCAATAATGGCTCTGCATCTCCTTGGGATTGTCCATATAGGCCCGGAACAGATCGGTGACGATCTGCGCGGCGCCGGTGCGGATACGCATGATATCCGGATGGCGGTAGATGCGCTTGAACAGCATCTGCTTGATCCGTTTGTCCGTTTCCGCCATCTCGGGAGAGAAGGTGGCAATGACACGACCGGCGGCGCGGATATCGGCAACGCTGCCCGGCCTGATCTCGCTCAACGCCTGCTGCGCAACGGAGATCACATCCTCCACCATGCGCGTGATCTGCCGGCGCATGATTTCATGCGTGAAGCGGCTTGCCTCGAGATTCGGATAACGCGCCCTCACCTCGGCCATCAGCTCCGAAAGAAACGGTATTTCCTCCAGCATGTCGAAGGTCAGATAGCCGGAACGCAGGCCGTCGTCGATATCATGGGTATTGTAGGCGATATCGTCGGCGATCGCCGCGACCTGTGCTTCAAGGCTGGCAAAGGTCGCGATCTCGAGATCGTGGATTTCGCAATAGTCGAGAATCGGCTGCGGCACGGGGCCACGCGTATCCCTGCCATCCGGCGCCAGCAGCGGGCCATTATGCTTGACCAGACCCTCCAGCGTTTCCCAGGTGAGGTTCAAGCCATCGAATTCGGCATAGCGCCGCTCGAGTTTCGTGACGATACGCAAGGACTGCGCATTATGATCGAAGCCACCATAGGGCAGCAGCATCTCGTGCAGCGCATCCTCGCCAGTATGGCCGAAGGGGGTGTGGCCGAAATCGTGAACGAGCGCCACACCCTCGGCAAGATCCTCGTCGAGTTTCAAGGCGCGCGCCAGGGCGCGGGCGACCTGCGCCACTTCGATCGTATGCGTCAGGCGCGTGCGGTAATGATCGCCGTCCTGCGCGATGAAAACCTGCGTCTTATGCTTCAACCGCCGGAAAGCAGTCGTATGCACGATGCGGTCGCGGTCCCGCTGGAAATCGGAGCGCGTCGGGCTCGATCCTTCTTCGTAAAGCCGCCCGCGCGATGTCCAGGGATCAGTCGCATAGACCGCCTTCTCGCCATAACCGAAACCCAATGCGTGCCTGTCGATCGTCATCATCCATCCATTCCGGCGGTAGAGCGCCGCGTGTTCGATTGAACGCGCAAAGGTCGCTCTATTTTCTTAGATCCAGAGCATCTTCACCGCATTTTGATGATGCCATCCAAATGCTGAATGCGCTGGTCCATTGACGCCGCTTCGCCGCCTTCATACCTATACCGAATACAAACAGCAAAATGGCGCATGGCTCAACCGTGAAACCATAGCTATCACCCGCCGCACTTTCATGATAAAGGCTATTGATATCAGCCGTTTGAAAGTCGGACGGCCCATTGGTTCTCTCCGGATCTTGACCCCGGCAGGAGGAAAGCATGACTGAGACGAGTGTAACCCTATCGGACGCAGCGGCAAAGCGAATCGCTGCGATCGTCAGCGCCGAAGCCGGCAAGCGCGCGCTTCGCGTCGCGGTCGAAGGCGGCGGATGTTCCGGATTTTCTTATAAGTTCGACCTCGCAGACGGCCCGCAAGCCGATGATATCATTGTCGAAAAAGGCAATGCCACGGTGCTGATCGATCAATTGTCGCTGGTCTATATGGCCGGCTCCGAGATTGATTTCGTCGACAACCTGCTCGGCCAGTCCTTTCAGATAAAGAATCCGAATGCGGTCGCAAGCTGCGGATGCGGAACAAGTTTTTCGATCTGACGCTCCCGTTTTTCCACAGATTGATCACCGGCCGGAAGCTCCTGCTACCGGCCGGTTTTCATTTGGACGTGGTCAAGGCCGATTGCTGCGGATAAAAGAAGGCGAAGCAGAGGAGCCGCCCCGTCATGAAGATCGCCACCTGGAACATCAACGGCGTCAAAGCGCGTATCGAAAACCTCTGCCAGTGGCTGAAGGACTCCGATCCCGATATCGCCTGCCTGCAGGAAATCAAGACGGTCGACGAAGGCTTTCCGCGGCTGGAGATCGAGGCGCTCGGCTATCACGTCGAAACGCACGGACAGAAAGGCTTTAACGGCGTCGCGATCCTTTCCAAGACGAAGCCCGACGAAGTGACGCGCGGTCTTCCCGGCGACGACAGCGACGAACAGGCGCGCTTCATCGAAGCGGTGTTCTCCGTGCCGGACCACGGCGCATTGCGTGTCTGCTGCCTCTATTTGCCGAATGGCAATCCCGTCGACACCGAAAAATATCCCTACAAGCTCGCCTGGATGGAACGCCTGCGGAAATTCGCGGCCGACCGGCTCGCTCTGGAAGAGCCGATCATTCTTGCCGGCGACTATAATGTCATCCCGGAACCGCATGACTGCTTCGATCCGAAGGTCTGGGAGAATGACGCACTGTTCCTGCCGAAGACCCGCCAGGCATTCCGCCAGCTCGAAAATCTCGGCTTCACCGATGCGGTGCGCGCCACGACGGATGCGGTCAAATTATATTCGTTCTGGGATTATCAGGCCGGCGCCTGGCCGAAGAACAACGGCATCCGCATCGATCATTTGATGCTGTCACCGGAAGCGGCCGATCGCCTGACCTCCACAGCCATCGAGAAACATGTACGCGCCTGGGAAAAACCGTCAGACCACGTTCCGGTCATCGCGCATCTCGATTTTCAGAATTAGCGCACGGTCGCTATCGCGCACTCGGGGCGAATCGGTCTGATCTAAAGACCGTCACTCGGCGCCGGCAACATCCAGTTGATGCGACATGGAGACGGCGACGCGGCGGTCGTTCTCATTGGCGACCGAGAAAGCCTGCTCCTGCAGGTCTTCCATCCAGCCACAATCCTTCGGCTTGCACTTGTCGAGCGCCGCCGTCATGAAGGCGAGGCCGCGGACGGTCTGGCCTTCCTGGAAGAGTATATTGCCGAAGACGGCCATGGCGCCGGGATGGCCGCTCTTGCGGGCCTGGTTCAGCCACTTCTTTGCCTGCTGCACGTTGGGGGCACCGCCCTCGCCCGACAGCATCATCTGCGCGAGCTGGAACTGCGCCTCGGGAACGCCGAAGGTCGAAGCAACCTGGAAATAGAGCTGGCGCGCCTGATTGAGGTCGGTCTTGACCGGGCTGTTCTGAATGCCGGTCTTGTAATAATTGGCGAGTGCCAGCAGCGCATTGATGAAGAAGCCAGTGTCCTCGGAGCCGGGCTCGACACCCTGCTGCGCGATCTCGCTATAGATCTTGAAGGCCTCGAAATCGTCCTGCGTCACACCGTCGCCGTCGGCATACATATTGGCCAGCGCCCAGCGCGAACCGGTATGACCCTTTTCGGCCGCGTAACGATAGGCTTCGACGGCCTCTTCCTTCTGGCCGTTCTTGTAGGCTCGAAAGCCGAATTTGAAGAGATCGAAAGGACCGGATTCCTTGGTGACGCCGGCATTGATATCGAATGCCCGGCACTGACCTGTCAGGACCACAAAGGTGGCAAGCGACAGGCTGAGCAACATCACTCTCGCTGATATGAACTCGGACTTAAACATAACAGTCGACTTCTCTCGCTCCATCCGCACTCGTCACGGCAACCCCATCTGCACCGCAAGGTTTGCGAATGTATTCCCTACCCGCGCGCGAACCAGCGAAACCTCCCGTCAAGAGGGTTCGCATGGCACCGGCCGGAGGCCGTTTGCCACATTTCCGAGCATAGTTCGAAATTATGTCCAAACGAGCATTCCTGCCGCCGCGTTCACGCGTCGCTGCCGAAACAGCACACCATTCAACTGCCCCAAAGGAGAGACTTGAGATCGGACGATTTCGGGATTCCCGCGAGAAATAAAGCATTTCCGACCGCATCGGAAACGTCACCGTTCCGATCCAGGATTGCTCATTCTGCCAAAGTGGAAACTGACCCATCAACCGTTTACGCACTCTCTACAAGGCCTGCCCCTGTGCCCGTATAATCGCTGCTCCTCATTTGTGGCGGGAAATGGACAAATTGGGCGGCGGACACGCACCTGTAACCGGTTGAAATAAAGTGTTGCCGATTCACCACAAGAAGATTGTCGATCTTGCAGTTTTATTAACCATAAAGCGGCTATTCGGGACTGTTTTGCATGCCATATCTGCAAATGACTTCGCCCTGAACTTGATACTGAAACGCCGCGAGACCGAATGGGGCTCGCGGCGCGGGAATCACTTGAGGTAACAACGAGAGTTCTCGGAAATTACTTCAATTCAATGGGTTAGACTCAGAAGCTCACCTTCATAGACGTGGAAAGTGCAGCGACAAGGTCGTTGCCGTAGCTGTAGTTGACGTCATTGCCGAACGTAAGGCCGTTATACGTGACCTGGCCGGATTTGCCGCTCGTCAGCAGGCCAAGCGCACCGCCGAAGGTGAACTGGACATGTTCGGTTGCCTTGTAGTTGACGCCGGCACCGAGCGTCCAGGTATCGGAGTTCATGCCGTAACCCTGGCTGGTGCCGCGATCCCAGGTCAGGCTGAGCGCGCCGCTCCACTTGTCATTGAACTTATGACCGATACCGCCGGAGATCGTCCAGCCGTCCTGATAAAGCAGGTCGAGCGAGGTGAGCTCGGTCGCTCCGCCCGGACGGCAGGAAATGCCGCGCGTGGAGGTCGGGCAAAGCGCGATGCTCTGCAGAAGGCTCCAGTTGGTCCACTTGACCGAGCCAAAGGCCAACCAGTCCGGAGCAATGCCGGTCTGCACTTTCCATTCCAGCGAATCCGGCGCATCGGCCGAGCCGAAGACGGAGGTGGTCTTGCCGAAGAATGCACGGATCGGCGGCAGCTCCGTCAGATCGACCGTGCCCTTGAGGTTGTCGTACTTGACGCGGCTGTTATAGACGAGGCTAGTGCGGAAAGCGTATTCCTCGATCTCATAGGCAAGACCAGCGCGCCAGCCCCAGCCATGACCGTCAACGTCCAGCGAACCTACACCGTCATAGACAGCGGAAAGCGGAGCGGGAATGGCAGAGACCAGGCGTGACTTGTAGCCGGTGACCTCCTGGTAGAAACCGCCGCCGATCAAACGCAGTTGACCCGGACCAGCATCGAACTTGTAGGAGCATGTCGCCCCATAATTATGCGTGCGCAGCTTGGTCTCGATTTCGTTGTTGGCGCCGGCCCAGTTCAGGCCCGGATTGCTATGGCCGCCGAACGGTTCGGAATAGTCGGCCATACAATCGATGTTATCAGTGATACCGACCTTGAAGCCGATATACGGGATGGCATAATTCTCGGTGACATCCGTGGAACTACTGCGCCCATTGAGATTGCCGTCAGCCGGATTGGTATCCTTGGCATTCTTGAACTTGCGGCCGGGCATGACATAGGTCACACCGGATTCGAAAGCGTAACGACCCTTGTCGAAGAGCAGATCGATATCGTAACCGCCGCGATCAAGCCCACCCGCGAATGCGGCGCTTGCAAATGACGACGTGATAACGAGCGCGAACGCACCCTTCAACGCAATACGAAATGCCATTGTGTCTCCCCCACTTGTGCATCTATGTGTCTGATTGTTGCGACGATCATCCGAATTGGCAATGCACCGCTGACGCTCGGAGAGATCGCGACATAGTGACTGATTTACGTAAGAAAGTGAGCTACATGCTCCATTACGGTTCGCGTTAGATATTTTTTTCTTCTTCAAAAACATTTGATGCCCCACATAGATTAATATTCTCTACTGAAACAATTCTGTTACAATCCGACAACAGTTTCGCTTTTCGAGAAAGCTATCGATTTAAGGGTAATTGTTTTTACCTGCGCGAAGCTGGCGGTGGGCAAGACCGCCTATTTTTGATGATGCCATCGAATCGATGGCGCGAATAAAAAAGGGCACGCGACCTTCGTCCGCGTGCCCTTTTTATTTGGATTATCTGCGACCTCAGCCGGCTTCGCTGACCCTTGCGAGAGCGACCTTCAGGCTGGCAAGCTGCCCCTGGAGTTCGTCCAGGCGCTCGCGCTCGGCGGCAACCACATCCGGATTGGCATTGGCGACGAACTTCTCGTTCGACAGCTTGCCGACGATGCGGGCCATTTCCTGCTCGTTCTTGACGATACCCTTCTCCAGACGCGCCTTCTCAACCGAAAGGTCGATCAGGCTGCCGAGCGGCAGGCAGGCGGTCGCTTCGCCAACGACGATCTGTGCCGCACCCTTCGGCGCCGTATCGGAGAGTGAGATTGCCTCGACACGGGCCAGCCGCTTGATCGCCGCATCGTGGCGGAACAGACGTTCGCGGGTCAGGCTATTGGCGCCAACGATCACCAGCGGCGCGGTGGCAGCCGGCGGTACGTTCATTTCCGAACGGACGGAGCGCAGGCCGGAAACAAGGTCTATCAGCCAGTTGATTTCGTCGGCCGCAACATCATCGGCATAGGAGGGAACTGGCCACTCGGCGTGGCAGATCAGGCCATCACGCTCCTTGCCCTCACCCGCCGTATGCGCCCACAGCTCTTCGGTCATGAAGGGCATGAAGGGATGCAGCAGCTTGTAGGTCTCTTCGAGAACATAGGCTGCGCAGGATTGCGCTTCCGCCTTGGCGTTCTCGTCATCACCGCTGAAGATGGGCTTCAGGAGTTCGAGATACCAGTCGCAGAACTGGTTCCAGATGAAGCGGTAAAGCGTGCCGGCGGCGTCGTTGAAGCGATAGGCTTCAATCGCCTCGGTGACGTCGCGCTCCGTCCGCGCCAGCTCCGTCAGGATCCAGCGATTGATGGTGAGCTCGGCGGCTTCCGGCACGAAATGCGGATCGCTCTTGGCACCGTTCATCTCGGCAAAGCGTGTGGCGTTCCACAGCTTGGTGCCGAAGTTGCGGTAGCCGGCGATGCGGGACGGATCGAGTTTCACGTCGCGGCCCTGTGCTGCCATGATCGCCAGCGTGAAACGCAGGGAATCGGCACCGTACTGGTCGATCAGTTCGAGCGGATCGATGACGTTGCCCTTGGACTTCGACATCTTCTGCCCGTTCTTGTCGCGCACCAGGGCGTGAACATAGACCGTGTTGAAGGGCTCGACCGGATCGCCGTTCTTGTCCTTCATGAAATGCAGGCCCATCATCATCATGCGGGCGACCCAGAAGAAGATGATATCGAAGCCGGTGACGAGCACGTTGGTCGGATAGTAACGCGCCAGCTCCGGCGTCTCATCCGGCCAGCCGAGCGTCGAGAACGGCCAGAGCGCCGACGAGAACCAGGTATCGAGAACGTCTTCGTCACGCGTCAGGATCTCGCCCGGCTTAAAGTTTTCCAGCAGGTCTTCGACATAGGCCTTCATCGGACCTTCATGCGAGAGATAGTGCTGGATCGCCGCCTGCAGCGCCTCTTCCTCGGTCTTCTCGACGAAAACCTGACCGTCTGGGCCATACCAGGCCGGGATCTGATGGCCCCACCAGAGTTGGCGGGAAACGCACCAGGGCTGGATGTTTTCCATCCAATCGTAATAGGTCTTGTCCCAGCTCTTCGGAACGAGCTTGGTGCGGCCTTCGCGAACGGAGGCGATCGCCGGCTCGGCAAGCGTCTTTGCATCAACATACCATTGCTCGGTCAGGCGCGGCTCGATCGGCACGCCGCCACGATCGCCATGCGGGACCATATGCTTATGCGGTTCGATCTTGTCGAGCAGGCCGGCCTCTTCGAAGATGCGGACAATGATCTTGCGCGCTTCGAAACGATCCGTGCCTTCCAGCTCATCCCAGGCGCCGTGCAGGGCTGCGGGATGGTCCAGGCCTTCTAGGAAGTCCTCGTTGTCCTTGATGGTGATGGAAGCTTCCGGCGTCAGGATGTTGACGACGCGCAGGCCACGACGCTTACCGACATCGAAGTCGTTGAAATCATGCGCGGGTGTCATCTTGACGGCACCGGTGCCCGCGGTCGGATCCGGATATTCGTCGGCGACGATCGGGATGTGGCGGCCGACGATCGGCAGGATGACATGCTTGCCGACGATCGCCTTATAGCGTTCGTCGTCCGGATTGACGGCAATGCCGGTGTCGCCGAGCATGGTCTCCGGACGGGTGGTGGCGACGACCAGATAGTCGCGCGTTTCCCATTCCGTCGCCTTGCCCTCTTCGTCGAAGGCAATCGGATGCTGATAGGTGACGCCTTCTTCCAGCGGATAGCGCAGATGCCAGAGGTGGCCGTTGATCTCATGCTGCTCGACTTCGATGTCCGAAATCGCCGTCAGCATCTTCGGGTCCCAGTTGACCAGCCGCTTGTCGCGATAGATCAAGCCTTCCTTGTAGAGCGTGACGAAGACTTCGAGAACGGCCTTCGACAACCCCTCGTCCATGGTGAAGCGCTCGCGCGACCAGTCGCAGGAGGCGCCGAGGCGCTTCAGCTGATTGAAGATCAGGCCGCCCGACTCTTCCTTCCACTCCCAGACCTTTTCGATGAAAGCTTCGCGGCCCATCTTGTGGCGATCCGGCTGCTGTCTCTCGGCCAAGCGCCGCTCGACGACCATCTGCGTGGCGATGCCGGCATGGTCCATGCCCGGCTGCCACAGCACATCCTTGCCGCGCATGCGCTCGAAGCGCACCATGATATCCTGCAGTGTATTGTTCAGCGCATGGCCCATATGCAGCGAACCGGTGACGTTCGGCGGCGGAATGACGATCGTGAAGGTTTCGGCGCCAGGCTTGGCGTTCACACCGGCGCGAAAGGCGTCGGCCTCTTCCCATTTCTGGGCGATCTTCGGTTCGACTGCGGCGGAATCATAGGTTTTGTCGAGCATTTTGGGACCGGATCTAGAGGGTTCGGTGATGCGGGTTGTAAATAGGATGGTCGCAGGCAAGTCAATAAAAAAGCCGCCCCGGAAGCCGGAGCGGCGGATCGTCTACCCGAAGCTCAGGCTGTCAGCGGCGCGGGCCGCGGGCCACTCGTTCGATTTCCTCGCGCACGAGACGCTCGACCAGCGTCGGCAAATTGTCATCGAGCCAATCCTGCAGCATTGGCCGCAGCATCTCCTCCGCGATCTCGTCCAGCGACCGGCGCTCGCTGCCGTCGATCGCAGCGGCAAGCTCACTAAAGGACCGTGCGACCTGTGCACCGGCGGCCTCGGACATCAGCGAAGACGAAAGTTCGGCCTGCACCTGCGGCAGGAAACGATCGGCGGTGGCCGCTGCCGGCTGTTGCGGCGACGGATTGGAAACGGGCGCTTCGACCGGTGCGGGGGCGACGGCGGCTGGGCGCTCTTCCGCCTGTTTCGGTTCGGCTTGCGCTTCGACCTTTGCCGCGTGAAGCGCAGCCTCGGCGAGAAGTGCGGCTGTCGGCGCAGTTACAGCCGACACCGACGCTTCAGTGACAGTATTGCGCAGCGGCACGCCGGTAAGCGGTTCGACGCGGGCTTCAGCAAGGCGCGCGACCATGGCCGGCGGCAATTCGCGCAGCTGCGGTGCTTCACGAGCCGGGTTCAATTGCGCGGCATTGCGCTCGGAAGCGGCACGGACACGCGCGGCAACATCGGCAAGCGACAGGGTGCGACCAGGCGCTTCCGGCTCACGCATCGGCACCTGCGAATTGGCGGCGACAAAACGCGGTTCGGAGTCTGCGGCTGTAAGCTGTGATGCATTCGCCAGGTCCGCGGCTGCGAATTCCTCATCGACCGTCAGGTGGATATCGTCGTCGCGCTCATCGTCGGCGGTGGTGTAGACAGCTGGCAGGGACGGCGAAATGGAATGGGCGGCGCCGGGTTCGTTGCTCTCGATGATCCGGCGGATGGACGCCAGAATCTCCTCCATGGACGGTTCACGCACGACACTTGGCTGAGCCATATTCATCCCCGTTTTCCCAGATACAACGACCGGAATCCCGTCAAAGGAGCGCCCGAATCAGCGCCACCCTAGAATACTACCCTTGGGAAAAAAATCACCGCGAAAGCACTAAGCCCGCTGATGCACAGTTTTGTTACGGTCGGGACGAATCGCATGCGATTGCCGATTTTGTCGCTGGTAAGCCCAACAAAAAACGGGCGCCTGAAGCGCCCGTCTCAAAAGGATCATTCGGTCGGCATACTGCCGATCAGAACACGAATTCCTTGGCTTTGGCAAAGCCGGGCAGCGGCTTGATCGACGCATTGAAAAAGACGTTTTCCGAAAGGGCGCCGCGCTCGCGCATGAAGACGGTGGCGCGGGCGGCGTGGCCATAGCCCAGCACCACGATCAAACGGCCGCCTTCGCCGAGCTGGTCGAGCAGTGCCTGTGGCACTTCCTGAACCGAACCATCGACAAAAATGACATCATAGGCGCCGCTGGCGGCATAGCCCTTTTCCAGCTCGCCGGTAACGACGGTGACGTTGTCATGGCCGAGCGCTACGAGATTGGCCTTGGCGGTCGCGGCGAGCGCCTCGTCGGATTCGAGCGCGACAACCTTGCCGGCAAGGATCGACAGGAGCGCCGAGACGTAACCCGTACCGCAACCAACGTCGAGAACCTTATCTTCCTTGGTGATTGCGCCGAGCTGCAGGAGCTTTGCCAGAGGCGAAGCCTCCATCAGGAAGCGCGCCGGCGTACCGGAAGCCGCCGGACAGACCTCGATATCATTGTCGATATAGGCCAGGAGCTTCGACTTCTCCGGCACGAAATTCTCGCGCGGCACCGTCAGAAACGCATTCAACACGGAATGGGAGGTTACATCCGTCGTGCGGATCTGGTTCTCGACCATCTTCACGCGTGCTGCTTCGAAATCCATCATATCCTCTCGCGCCCGAAGGCTAAGCCGGTTTTGCTTCTATGCTTAGCGTGTCTTAATCGCGTGCGGCTGCGCTTTCAAGGCGTTGCTGCGGCGGACGCAGAGATTCATGGCGATGCGTCGCGCCGCGACAACAGCGGCTTTCGTGATGTACGGATCAAACCGCTCTCTTTTTACTGATCGAAGCAGATTCCGTCGCAGCGGGTTCATGTCTGCCGAGATTGCGGCCGAACTCATGAAACGGTTTCTCTATATAAAGATAGGACAGCCGCGAAACGATCAGTGAACCGATGAGCGTCACCGCGAGCAGGTAACCGGCCTGCGCCCAGGGCGACGAGATCCCGAGGCTCGGCAACGTACCGAGCGCAAACAGCAGCACCAGCATGTGCGAGAGATAGAGCGAATAGGCCATGCTGCCCAGCCATTGGAGCGGCCGGCTACAGGCGAGAGCCGACATTCGCTCATAAACGGTGCCCCTGCCCTCGCGCGCCGAAACGATGATCAGGATCGCCGTCAGCCAGATGACGAGCGGCAGATAGTCAACGGAGCGCTGCAATATGCACAGGCCGACCCCGACCAGCCAAAACTGCGGCAACGGCAATGATTTCAGGAATGGCTCGCCGAGGGCACGGTGCTTCATGAAATAGAAGCTGGCGATACCGATCCCGAAATCGACCAGCCATTTGCCAAGAAAGCTTCCCGGCAGCGCGGGCGAGACTGCGGCAACGGCAAAGGCCAGGAGAATGAGAATGGCGATTCGTGACCACGACACCGGCCTCGTGATCAATCCGATCAAGAGCGGCGCCATCAGATAAAACTGCCATTCGAGCGAGATGCTCCAGGCCTGACCGAGAAAGGCGTAATCGGTAAACGGCAGGAAGCGCGGCGGCACCAACCCATGTAGGCCTGTGATATGCGCCAGCAGGTGCCAGGGCCAATAGGCAAGCGTATCGGCGGCAATGCCGACCCGCGCCGCTTTCATCGAGCCGTCTGGTGACGCCGCCCATATCTGCGCCGCCACTCCTGCGACTGCCACGGAGATCGCCAGATAAAACAGATAGGCCGGGAAAATCCTGAGCGCGCGTCGGGCGATATAGAGATGATAGGGTTCCGGCCGCTTGTCGATCAGCGCGGTGATGGCGAAGCCGCTGAGGATGATGAACACATCCACCGCATGTTCATTATAGAACCGCTCCTGAAACAGCCGTCCGTGAATGGCGACGGCGGAAGCGACATGGCCGACAAGGACCCAGATCGCCAACATGCCCCTGAGGGCCTCGAATTCCCTGACATATTTCATAAACTGCTCCACCAGCTTATCCGAATGTTCGGTCGGAAATAGAGGAGCAATCTATTTTTGCAATGCAGCAACATTTCCGCAAATGCGTCGTTGCGGTATCCAACCCATGAAACGCGCCCTATCGACGTCAATCGACAAGTTATTTGATCATCGACCGCGATAGGTCTTGCACTCTCCTGAGATTCGTTCTAAACGCCCGCCATCACTCGCCTTTACTAAATCGGATGGCCTCGTGGCGGAGTGGTTACGCAGAGGACTGCAAATCCTTGCATCCCGGTTCGATTCCGGGCGAGGCCTCCATTTATTTCCCCAGTAAAATCAATCGGATATGGGATAGTCAGGCTGGAAATTTCCGGCTTCATATTGCGCGCCATTCCCTTGGTTTTCAGCTGTCCAAAAAGGCACGGCAAAGCACCATACCGATCAGGCTGTGATGACATCGAAGCATGTCGGAGCGCTGGCCTGGATGATGAACATTGATTCCGTTTTGTCTCGTCACCTCACCGTCCCCGAAACATTCCAGCGAGCATCGATCCCGGAGGAAACCGCCTCGCCAGGCGAAATGAATCGGCCTATGAGACAGGCTATAAGCATCCGCAAATCTGAGAGTTTTCGATGACGGAAAGAAAATGGAGCAAGGCGGTCACGATCGCTCTTGAGAAACCCGAAGAGTGGGTGATCATCGATACGACCCAAGCAGCCTCCTGGGCGCTGATCGAGGATTGGCCTATTGAGGAAGCCCCTGCCTTGGACCGGGCGCTGTCCATCTGTGCCGGCGTGATCAGCGGCAAACGCACTCCCGAGGATGCGCGGCTGGCCTTCATTGCGGCGGTCAAGGAAGCACGGATACCAATGAAGGAGGATTGAGGGCCTCGCCGTCGGCGAAACACTCCCGGCACCGGCAAGCTTTCTGACTGTCGGCGGACTGCAGCTCTCAACCTGTCGTTCAGGATCGAATTTGGCAGCTGCAACGGCTCGCGCCCGGCCTGGCGCCTTCGCTTCTCGTTGAGGCGACAAATGGTAACGAGACATCAAAGCCACATAGTCTCGTGGCGCTCGCAACGGATGTCACCCACAGCTCTGAACGCACGAGATTGTTGATTCCATCAGCATCCTTTTCCCGCACCCCTTCTTGTGGTTACAGACGCCGCCCCTTCGCAACCCCTAGAACGCCTGCAATATAAGGCGAACCAGCGATTTGCGTCATTTTTGCAACAAAGATTTTTTTCGAGTAGCGTACATATAGTTCGTCAATCTTAGTAACTTGCCAAATCAGCGGAGCGGGTTCACCAAATAGTTCGTGAAGCTTACTACTTCACACCTACTGATAGGGAACATGAACGGGATGGGTTGGGCACGTCATTTTTTGGCGCGATATCTCATGCCCAATCGGGAACAGATTGGAGTTATTATGAACATCAAGAGCCTTCTTCTTGGCTCCGCTGCCGCGCTCGCAGCAGCAACCGGTGCTCACGCGGCTGACGCTATCGTCGCCGCCGAGCCGGAGCCGCTCGAATACGTTCGCATCTGCGACGCCTACGGTCCTGGATATTTCTTCATCCCGGGCACTGAAACCTGCCTCAAAGTCGGCGGCAAGCTTCGTACCGAAGGTGAATGGTACAATGCATATAATCGCGCCAGCAGCCAAGGCACCCTCTGGCATACCCGCGCCGAGTTGAACGTCGACACCGCGACCGACACCGAATACGGTCCGCTGAAGACCGAAACCATCGTTCGCTGGGACTGGAACGACGGCGGCTCGACGAGCACGAACCTGCTGTGGTCGTATATCAGCCTCGGCGGCTTCACCGTTGGTAAGAAAGACTCCGCCTATAACCTTTATATCGGTTACGCTGGCGACGTCATCAACGACGACGTGATCTACGACGGCCCGTACGAACTCAACCAGATCACCTACAACTACGATGCAGGCAACGGCTTCACAGCTGTGGTCTCGGTCGAAGACAGCAACTCCGGCGGTTCGAGCAACTCCTATGGCGCAAGCTGGTGGGTTGATCAGAGCACGGACCACTACGCTCCGGACGTTGTCGCCGGTGCCGGCTACAAGGCTGGTGCATGGTCCTTCAAGGTCGTCGGCGGTTATGACTCCATTGTCGAAGAAGGCGCTATCAAGGCTCGCGTCGATGCTGATTTCGGCGGCTTCACGGCCTTCTTGATGGGTGGCTACAACACGGACGGCGACAAGCTGAACAAGTATGCCGGCACCAACCAGGATATCTCCGCTTGCACGGCGCCGAACGGCACTGTCAACCAATCCAAGTGCGGCTGGGGTGACTGGGCCGTTTGGGGTGGCGTTGGCGTTCCGGTCAACGAAAAGCTGAAGTGGAACCTGCAGCTCGCCTACACAGACTCGAAGATCTTCGAAGCAACGTCGAACCTGAAGTTTAACCCGGTCAAGGACCTGCTCATCGAGCCGGAACTGACCTACGTTCACTACGACTATGCCAAGGACGATACCGTTTCCGGTATCCTCCGCTTCGAACGCAACTTCTGACCTGATCTGACTTGACCTCCGATCAGAGAAGAGAGGGGCCTGGCTTTCCCTGCCAGGCCCCTTTTTTATGTCTGATCCGGACTCACCTGCCGCCGCAATGGCTCGCCCCTTTCTCGGCTCCGCTAGATCCAGGCGCCACGATCGTATTACGTGTTGCCGCTAGGCCATATTAACTTTAAAGTGGAACATTACCGCTCCAGCGGCGTTTAACCACCGAAAAGGGACATGGTTCGAATACTCGAACAAAGGAGTGGGTGCTTTGAAAAAATTTGCTGCGATTGCCCTGGCAGCTTCGCTGACCATGGGAACAATGCTGGCCGCCGTGGCCCCGGCAAGAGCGATGCCGGTGACAAACTCGCCCTCGCCCAGCGTTTCCGACATCGTTCTGGTTCAGGAACGCGGATCTCGGCGTAATCAGGATTTCGATCGCGGACGCCGGGATTGGCGCGAGCGTCATCATGATCGCCGCCATTGGCGCGAGAGCCGCGACCGGCGCTGGGATCGCCGTTGGGACCGTCGCCGCTACTGGGATGACGACCGTCGCTATTATGACCGACGCGACTATCGTCCGCGCCGCGGCGGCATCATCTTTGAAATCCGTCCGTGATTCCGGATGGTGAGCACGATGAATTTCGCTGACGATTGACCGATCAGGCGACGATCGCCGATCCTGCCTGCTTGCATACCCCACAAAACATTCCGGCCGCTGTCGAAGGAACTCGACAGCGGCCGGTTTAGTTTACCGCCGGTCAGCGCCACCGGCGTAAACACTGATGCCGAATTAACGGCAGACGCGTTCCTTGCGAATGACCCAGTGGCCATGAACCTTGTGCTTCACGGTCTTCACGAAGCAATCATGATGATGGCGATGGAACGGAGCAGCCTGCGACGGCGCGCTGACGGCGACGACGGATGCCAGGGCAACGGCGGAAGCGAGAATCAGGTTTTTCATGTCGAACCTCTAAAGCATTGGGGGACTATGCTGCGCGATTGCGCCCGCTTTTGATGCGCCGATTCACCTTAACGTTACATGAATGCATCCTCACGTTTTCGAGAGGGGTCATGCCGTGGGATCGAATGCGCCGGAATGAAAGAGATTGCGGCCGTCGGCGGGAATGCGGGCGGCTTTCTTTGCGCTCAAGTGACCTCCTCCATCTGGAGATCTCTGAAATATGAAAATCTACTTCCGGCGGCGATCCCGCAATGCATCGATCAATCGGTGCACCTTCTCGGTCGCGTAAACGATATCTTCGCTGGGCAGATGCACGGTGATTTCGATTTCCTGCCATCGACCGCCGTGATCTTTTGCATAGCGAACGGCGGCTTTGAGGGAATTGAATTCAACTGCGGGAGCGTCAGCAATCCAGAACTGCACGGTGCATTGCGCTTCACCATAGTCTGAAAGGGCTTTGAGTGGGTCTAGGGCCATGCCGCGAGCTTTACACCGTTGGCAGTTCGTTGGCTACCGCGGATAAAGCCGCAGGCTTTCTCCTGTCATGGTCGAGAATGAGCCGCCACCAATCTGGCCGAACGTCAATTATCCATAGGATAAAAGGAAGTCTAAAAAGGCGGAGAGAAAAAGGGAGGAAATAAGTGCCTGCTATCGAAAATATCAAGATAACAGGCACCTACGTCTGAAAATGGCTCCCCGGGCCGGATTCGAACCGGCGACCTGTCGATTAACAGTCGAATGCTCTACCGCTGAGCTACCAGGGAATACCGCTTGGCGCGGTGTGAGTGGGCTAATACAAATGCTTTCCCGATTTGCCAAGCGATTTTTTCAAAAAAGTTCATTTCCCTTGTATTATTTTGTCGCTTTACCATCTCCTGTGGATGACCAATCCAGACAGAACCACGGAAAACAACGGTCGTAATGCGGGCGAAAAGGCCCGTCGTTTCGGCATAGACCCCAGCACGCGCGAGCTTGTCATTGGCTCCATCCGCATTCCACTCCCGCGGTCGCGGCTTGCACGCGTCGGCCTCGGCGTCACGTTGATTTTCGGCGGTCTGCTCGGCTTCCTGCCCGTCCTCGGTTTCTGGATGCTGCCGCTCGGCTTCGTGGTGCTCTCGCATGACCTGCCGCTGGTGCGGCGCTGGCGCCGTCGTTTTGCCGTGTGGTGGACGAAACGGCGCCGTCCGGCGAACTGATTCCTCGCCGCCTTACTTTGAAGGCAGAGCCCTCGCCGGGTTGCCGACCACGGCCGCGCCCGCCTGCACGCTTTTCGTGACCACCGCGCCGGCGCCGACGATCGCACCGTCGCCAATCGTCACGCCGCCAAGGATGATGGCACCGCCGCCGATCCAGACAGCCTTGCCGATCTCGACCGGCTTCGCGATTTCCTGCCCAGCACAACGCAGTGCCGGATCCCTGTGATGTTCCGGGCAATAAATCTGGACGCCCGGTCCCAGCATGCTGCCTTCGCCGATTCGCACAGGGGCGCTGTCGAGAATCGTGCAGCCGGCATTCAAATAGACCCTCGGACCAAGCCAGATATTGATGCCATAAGAGCAGTGAAACGGTGCCTCGATGAACACACCCTCGCCGGCGCCGGCAAAAAGCGTCGACAGGGCCGGGCCGAAATTGCCGCGCTGGAGGGGTGGCATCATGTTGTGCTGATGCACGGCATTGCGGGCCGCCACACGCAGGGCGTCCAGTTCGGGATCTAGGCAGCAATACCATTCGCCTGCCGCCATCTTCTGCCGTTCGCTCTGCGCCATGGATTCGCTCCCTATGCTTCCGTCGTTATATCGGCGTGATCATGCATCAAGGCGCAGGCACACGGCAAGGAAGACCCGCCGGCACCATCGACATTCCTCGACCGTCAGACGGCCACGCATGATCCGAGCAAGTATAGCCCTGATCGAAAACGACTCCCTCATCATATAGCGCTCCATCCCGACAAGACACGGGATCGGCGACGCATGTGCATCCTTCCTGAAATCATCAATATTAGACAAGCATCAAGTTATGCTTGCCGGGCCAACTGTCCTGCCTTTCCAGTTTATCCACAACAGGTCTTTGAAAGCGCTTGTAGAGACGAAAAACCGGCCCTGCGCGGGAGATTCGCACCCACAACAAACTGTCACACAGCATGTCTATAACGCCGCTACCGCGGGCTTGCCCAAGACCACCGGTTCCGAGCTTTCAAGAGGGAAATAGGGATTATGTCGACATTTAAAAACTGCATTTCGGCTGCCGCCGCCGGCGTCATGAGCATTGCTCTGGCCCTGCCCGCCGCTGCTGCTCCGACCAAGTTCGATTTCTGGTTCGGCCTGTCGGGCGATCTGGAGCGCGTCGTTCAGACGATGTGCAAGAACTTCAACGAGTCACAGAAGGACTATGAAGTCGTCTGCACCAGCCAGGGCAACTATGACGCCACCCTGCAGAACACCATTGCCGCCTTCCGCGCCGGCAAGCAGCCGGCAGTCGTCCAGGTTTACGACGCCGGCACCGCGACCATGATGCTCTCCGGCGCTTATTATCCGGCCGGCAAGCTGATGTCCGAAAATGGCTACAAGATCGACTGGAAGGATTATTTCCCCGGCATCGCACGCTACTACGCAACGTCGAAGGGCGAGCTGCTCTCCTTCCCGTTCAACTCCTCGACCGCCCTGCTCTACTGGAACAAGGACGCCTTCGCGAAGATCGGCAAGACTGCCGCTCCGAAGACCTGGGAAGAAGCCGCCGAAGACATGAAGGCGCTCAAGGGTGCCGGCTACGAATGCCCGATGGCCATCAACATCTCCGGCAACGAAAGCTGGCAGCTGATGGAGCAGTTCTCCGCGCTCCACAATCAGCCGATCGCCACCAAGAACAATGGCTATGACGGTCTCGACGCCCGTCTCGAGGTCAACAAGACCAAGTTCGTCAAATACGTCGCCGACCTCAAGAGCTGGTACGATCAGGGCCTCGTCAAGATCAAGTCGAAGGATCTTGGCCAGGACATGGTTCAGGCCTTTGCATCGGGCGATTGCCAGATGATCATGACCTCGGTCGGCGATCACGGCACGGTCGGCAAGACGCAGAAGGCCGGCATGAACTGGGATGTCGCCGAGCTTCCGGTCTACGCCGGCACCGAGCGCAAGAACTCGCTGGTCGGCGGCGCTTCGCTCTGGGTTCTCTCCGGCAAGTCCGCCGATGAATACAAGGGCGCTGCAGCGTTCCTCAACTTCATCCACGACCCCAAGACCGCTCTTTTCTGGTCGACCAACACCGGCTACATCCCCGTCACGAATTCCGGCTTTGAATTCATGAAGTCCTCCGGCTTCTACGACAAGGCTCCCTATAAGGGCCGCGAAGTCGCCATCGCCAGCCTGACCGCCTCCGAGCCGACCGCGATCACCCGCGGCATCCGTCTCGGCAATTTCACGCAGATCCGCGCTGAATTCGGCAACCAGATGCAGGCCATCTTCGCCAACAAGCTCAGCGTCCAGGAAGGCATCGACAACCTCGCCAAGAATGGCAATGCCGTTCTCGAGCGTTTCGAAGCCACCTACAAGGGCAAGCAGCTCCCGTAAGCCGCAAGCTAAGATAGACAGCGTCCGCCGGGATTTTCCCGGCGGACGTTTGTCATGATCGAGAATGGCATCAGACCAAAGCCGGAAGAAGCAATGGAAAAGCGTACGACTTTCAGCAAGTGGAGTGTCGGCATCCTGTTCGCAGTGCCGCAACTGCTCCTCATCTTCACCTTCTTCTATTGGCCGGCGGGCCAGGCGATCTACTGGTCGCTGACGCTGCAGCAGCCCTGGGGCGGCGGCAATATCTGGGTCGGGCTCGACAATTTCAAAGCCATTCTCGCCAGTGCCGATTACTGGAACTCGGTGACGATCAGCATCATCTTCGCTGCCATCAGCACCGGCATCTCCATGGGCGTCGCGCTGATCCTCGCAGCACTGACCGACCGGCAGCTTCGCGGCTCGAAATTCTATAGCGTCGTGCTCGTCTGGCCCTACGGCGTCGCGGCCCCCGCATCGGCCATGGCCTTCCGCTTCATCCTGGCGCCGGAAGCCGGTTTCATGTCGGTCGTCAATCACTATTGGCCGGGATTTTGGGACCCGGGCCTCAACGGCAATGCCGCGATGGCTTCCATCATTGCCGCCTTCTCGTGGAAATATATCGGCTACAGCTTCATCTTCTTCCTGGCCGCCTTCCAGGCCATTCCGCGCTCGTTGATCGAAGCAGCCGCCATGGACGGCTCCAGCGTGCTCAGGCGCCTCTGGGATATCCAGTTCCCGCTGATCACGCCGACGATCTTCTTCCTGTTGGTGATCAATATCACCGAGAGCTTCCAGGACTCCTATGGCATCGTCGACATCATGACATCAGGCGGCCCACACAACTCGACCAACCTCATGGTCTACAAGATCGTCTTCGACGGCTTCAGAGGTCTCGATTATTCCGGCGCGGCGGCGCAGAGCATCATCCTGATGCTGCTGATCATCGTGCTCACCATTTTCCAGTTCCGCTTCATCGAGCGGCGCGTGCATTACCGTTGAGGCTGACATGGTCGAGCGCACCCCAATTCTGAATTTCTTCACGCATGTGATCCTGTTCCTCGGCTTCGTCGCGGCGATGACGCCGCTGGCCCTTGTTGCCATCGCCGCATCTCACAACATGACTGACGTCAATCAGGTACCGATGTCGTTGATCCCCGGCACCGATTTCTGGGTCAACATGAAGACGGCCTGGACGACCGCCAATCTCGGCCCCAAGCTGCTGAACAGCCTGATTTTTGCCAGCGGCGTCGCGGTGGGCAAGGTGATCCTTTCAGCCCTTACCGCTTTTTCGCTGGTCTATTTCCGTTTTCCCGGCCGCAACCTCATTTTCTGGATGGTCTTCGTGACACTGATGCTGCCGCTGGAAGTACGTGCCGTACCGACCTATGCGGTCGTCGCCAACGCGCTGTCGCCCTACCAGGCGATCCTCGACGTCACCGGCATCAGCTGGCTCATCGAGAAGATCACAGGCATTCAGGTCTCGCTGAACCTCGGGTTGCTCAATTCCTATCCCGGCCTGATCCTGCCGCTGGTCGCGACGGCAACCGGCACCTTCCTTTACCGTCAGTTCTTCCTGACGGTACCGGACGAGCTGACCGAGGCCGCCCGCATGGACGGCGCCGGATCGCTACGCTTCTTCATCGACATCCTGATGCCGCTGTCGCGCACCAATATGGCGGCACTCGGCACCATCATGTTCCTTTGGGCCTGGAACCAGTATCTGTGGCCGTTGCTGGTCACCACCGATCCGTCGCACGCAACCGCGGTGACCGAGCTCAAACAGCTCATCCCGAACATAGGCGGCCTGCCTGAGTGGCATATAGCCATGGCCGGTACGCTGATCGTCATGCTGCCGCCACTCCTCATCGTTGCCCTGATGCAGCGCTGGTTCGTTCGTGGCCTGATTTCCACCGAGAAGTGATTGAATCTCCTGCCGCACCTCATACGTTGGCGCGGCAGTTGCCTGCCCTATCCATCGCTTGCAAAGCGTCTCAAATGGAGGCTCGGGCTTAAGGGCAATTGCGTTTCGTTGGCAGCCGGCGGCGGGCGCCCCGGCCGATGTTCGATTAATACAATTATTTGCTTGAAAAATGCATTGTGACGCTCCTCCGTTGCCTGCATTTTTCCCTAACTCAGTCGGTTGGAGGGACTGAGTTAGGGAGTCGTCAAGCGTCAGCCAATCGCATGTTTTTTGTCGCGATCTCGCCATCCGCTCTGAGCCCAGGCGGTGAAACGATGCGGCATGCGCGAAATTTCCGGAGCGAATACCGGAATTCGTTGGGGCGGCAAATCCGACAGTGCGGGCGCATCGAAATTGCAAGGAGGAGGATACAATGAGACTTTGGCAATTGATCGCGGCGAATGCAGTGGTTTTGTTGAGCGCGGGGGTTAGTGCAGCTCAAGGCATGCCGACACCGGAAGAAGCGCATTGCATGGCTCTGCGCGGGATGTTGATTTCTCCGGACAAGATCGGCGAGCCGGCCCGCCGCGCCACCGTCTATTCCGCCGATCTCGTCAAAGGCGACCAAGCCGCCGGCAGCGGTTTCTGCAAGGTGCTTGGCGGGATCGAGCCTGTTGATCCCAAGGCGCCGAACATCAATTTCCAAATCAATCTGCCGCTGACCTGGAACGACAAGATCATCCAGTACGGCGGCGGAGGCTACGACGGAACGTTGATCGAAGCGGTCAAGAACGTTTCCTTCGGATCCGACGCGGTCCAGACGCCTCTGCAGCGCGGCTATGTCACCTTCGGCAGCGACAGCGGCCACCAATCGCCATCGGTGCTCGACGGCAAATTCCTCTTGAACGATGAGGCCCTGGCCAATTTCGGCGGGTTGCAAATCAAGAAGACCCACGATGTCGCAATGGCAGTGGTCGCCGCCTATTACGGCAAGAAGCCGCAGAAGACCTATATTCAAGGCAATTCGCAAGGCGGACACGAATCCCTGATTGCGATCCAGCGCTGGCCAGCCGACTACGATGGCGCCATCGTTACCCATCCAGCCAACCCCTTCTCGGCCCTGCAGCTTTCCGGCAATCATCTCGCGAAGGCGTTCTATCGGAAGGGCGGCTATCTGAGCCCTGCCAAAGTCGAGCTGCTCAATTCTGCCGTCGCCAAAGCATGCGACAAGCTCGATGGTGTCGAAGATGGCCTTATTTCGAATACGGCTGCATGCGACGCGACCTTCAAGGTGGAAGACCTTCGCTGCGGAAGCGGAAAAGATGAAGGCGACACATGCCTTTCAGACGCCCAGATCGAGGTCCTGAAGACGATCAATACGCCCTACAAGTCTCCGGTGAGGCTGGAGGACGGTGTCGACGGTTTCGCGCGCTGGCCGATCTTTCAAGGCGGCGATCTCTATGGCCTGTGGGGTTTCGGCTTATCGCCGGACCTGACAGATCCGCCGACACCCGTTGCCAATTTCGGTCTTGCGGTCCTTGCCGATCCATTGATCCGCTACGCCATCGTGCGCGATCCTAAATTCAACACGATGACGTTCGATCCGGCAAAATATGCCAAGCGCATCGCGGAAGTTTCCAAACTGACCGATGCAAACAGCGCCGACTTATCCGCATTCGAAAAGCGCGGTGGCAGAATGCTGCTGATGCACGGCACCACCGATTTCGCGATCTCGCCCTACAATACGGTTTCCTATTATGAGCGCGTGATCAAAACGATGGGGATGGAGAATGCCCATGACTTCATGCGCTTCTATCTCGTACCGGGTTTCGGCCATGGCAGCGGCAAGTTCATCGCCGCCTGGGATCCCCTGACGGCGCTGGAGAACTGGGTCGAAAAGGGAAAAGCTCCGGAGAATCTGACCGTCAGCGATGCCGGCAAGGACGGTGGCGGCCGCACGCGGCCAATGTGCGAATATCCGTCCTATCCGCGATACAAGCCGAGGGCGACGGATATGAACAAGGCGGAGAATTTCGAATGCACGAAATGATCCGCAGCCAGGTTTAAAGTCCGGATTACGGCCGCAGCCGATCATAGCTCCGCATCATAGAAAAAGCCCGGAAATCGGTCAGGATTTCCGGGCGCACTTGCTGAAAATTGATAGCTGAAATCAGTTCGCCATCACCTTGAGAGGCGTGACGGTGGCGATAGCGTCGAGTCTCAGGCCGGTGTCCTGGGCGAAGAGATGGATGTTGTCTCGCGGCAGCTCCAGCGCCACGGCCTGGCCGGTTTCACCGGATGTATGGTCGGAGACCGCGACGGCGAAGCTGGAGCCGTTGATATCGCAATGGATGACACGGCCGGAGCCGAGCTCCTCGACGAAATCCACCGTTGCCGGAACAGCGCCTGGCGTGCCCGCCGGCACGAGACGCGCGTGTTCCGGACGAATACCTAGCGCGACCGTCTGGCCGGCATGGCGCTTGCCGATATTGGCATCGATGGAGAACGGCAACCCGTCGAAAATGAACTGCTCGCCATTCGCCGAGAAGGTGCCTTCAAGGAAGTTCATGGCCGGCGAGCCGATGAAGGAGCCGACGAACCGGGTGCGCGGCGTGTTGTAAACCTCAAGCGGCGTGCCGACCTGCTCGACATTGCCCTTGTACATGACCACCAGTTTGTCGGCGAGCGTCATGGCCTCGACCTGATCGTGGGTGACGAAGACGGAAGTGGCCGACAGGCGCTTGTGCAGGCGGCGGATTTCGACGCGCATCTGCACGCGCAACTTGGCGTCAAGGTTGGAGAGCGGCTCATCGAAGAGGAAAACCTTCGGCTCGCGGATGATGGCGCGGCCCATGGCGACGCGCTGGCGCTGGCCGCCGGAAAGCTCGGCCGGTTTGCGGTCGAGGAAGTCTTCCAGACCGACGATGCGGGCGGTTTCCTTGATGCGACGGTCACGCTCGGCGCGCGGCACGCCGGCCACCTTCAGGGCATAGCCCATATTGGCGGCGACATTCATGTGCGGGTAAAGCGCGTAGTTCTGGAAGACCATGGCACAGCCACGCTCACGCGGCTCGAGCTGATTGACGACCTTGTCGTCGATGACGATCTCGCCCGAAGTGATGTCCTCAAGACCGGCGATCATGCGCAGCAGGGTGGATTTGCCACAACCGGATGGACCGAGAATGACGACGAATTCACCGGAACGGAAATTCAGGTCGACGCCATGCACGACCGGATTGCGCCCATAAGCCTTGCGAACCTGCTCGATCCGGATTTCTGCCATCTTATTTTCCCTGCCTGTCATCTCTGGGCCTGCCAGTTGGCTGGACTGCTAGCGAACTTGCATTACAGAACGGTGACAGGATCAGGCGAATTGGCTCGAGCGCAGGCTTTTCAGCATATCCGGCGCGTCCAGGGCTACTCTGCGGGGTGCGGAGTCGGATGATGGCCCGGGGCCTGTCGCGGACGACGGCCGCCTGTAATGCGTCTGACAACGCGGAAATAAAGGCTGTAGGGCAGGAATCTCATGAGTTTCATCTTGTAGGTGAAGCTCTTCGGGAAGGTGATTTCGAATGACGGTGACTTCAGACCAGCGGCAATCGCCGTGGCGGCATCATCGCTCGACAGCAGCCCCGGCATCGGAAACTTGTTCTTTGCCGTCAGCGGCGTCTCGACGAAGCCCGGCGCAACCAGCTGGATGCGGATGCCGACACGGCCGAGGTCGAAATTCAGGCTTTCGGCCATGTTGATCAGCGCCGCCTTGGTGGCGCCGTAGGCAGCGCCTCCCGGCAAGCCGCCATAGCCCGCAGCGGAGGAGACGATCGCGATCTGGCCATGCCCTCTCGCCCGCATATGACGCACCGCCGGCACCAGACAGTTGACGACGCCATGCAGATTGACGGCGAAGCTGCGGTCGAACACATCATGATTCAAATCTTCGGCGCGCGCCGGCAGAAAGATGCCGGCATTGAGGACGACCAGTGTCAGCGGGCCATGCTGGTATTCGATCGCTGCAACAGTGTGCTCCATGTCTTCGGCACTGGTAACATCGCCGTCGAGGACGACGATACTGCCGGAGAGCTTGCTTGCTTCCGCCTGCAGCTCCAGCAGCTTGTCGTGACGACGTGCAGTGACAGCAACCTTGTAGCCCTCGCCCGCGAGCTTCAGCGCCAGCGCACGGCCAATCCCGGAGCTCGCACCGGTGATCCAGGCCACTCCATGTTCGGGACGGGCGATGAATGGGTTCATGGCTTTTCTCCTCGGCTGGCGACCTGCCCGGATGCCGCATTCAGGCGGTCTTCCTCAGCATTTTAGGACTAACGCATCATTGTGGCCGCTTTCGGCCAACATGAGGCAGGCATGGTCGAAATCCGTGCCGGCCGGACGGAGGAGCGGACTTTCCGAAGACAACCTGCGGAGTCTTTTGTCATCCAAGTGGAATTTTGCGGCCCGGACGAGGAGCATGGAACAGAATTTCTTGCCTATACTGCCTTGTGAAGGGAAAAGACCGTTCTTACAGTAGTGCTGAACAGAAGGCAGAGATTCCATGACCGTCCATCCCTCCGTCCTAGAAGCAATCGGCAACACGCCATTGATCAAGCTCAAGGGAGCCTCCGAGGCGACGGGCTCGACCATTCTCGGCAAGGCGGAGTTTTTAAACCCCGGCCAGTCGGTCAAGGATCGCGCCGCGCTCTACATCATCCGCGATGCGGAGAAGAAGGGCTTGCTGAAGCCCGGCGGCGTCATCGTCGAGGGGACCGCGGGCAATACCGGTATCGGCCTGACCCTGGTCGCCAAGGCGCTCGGCTACCGCACCGTCATCGTCATTCCGGAAACGCAGAGCCAGGAAAAGAAGGACGCGCTGAAGCTACTCGGCGCCGAGCTCGTCGAAGTGCCAGCGGTTCCCTACAAGAACCCCAACAACTACGTGAAGCTTTCCGGCCGGCTTGCCGCGCAATTGGCAAAGACCGAGCCGAACGGCGCGATCTGGGCTAACCAGTTCGACAACGTCGCCAACCGGCAGGCGCATATCGAGACCACGGCCAAGGAAATCTGGGCCGATACCAACGGCAAGATCGACGGCTTCATCTGCTCGGTCGGCTCCGGCGGCACGCTGGCGGGTGTGGCCATGGGCCTGCACGCCTTCAACAAGGACATCAAGATCGGCATCGCCGATCCGGAAGGGGCCGCCCTTTACGAATTCTATAAGAATGGCGAGCTGAAATCCTCCGGCTCCTCGATCACAGAAGGCATCGGCCAGGGCCGCGTGACAGCAAACCTGGAAGGTTTCACGCCCGATTACGTCTATCAGGTCACCGATGCCGAAGCCCTGCCCTATGTCTTCGATCTCGTCGAATATGAAGGTCTTTGCCTCGGCGGCTCGACGGCCATCAACATTGCCGGCGCGGTGCGCCTGGCTAGGGATCTCGGCCCCGGCCACACGATCGTGACCATCCTCTGCGACTACGGCAATCGCTATCAGTCCAAGCTTTTCAATCCGGATTTCCTGAAATCGAAGGGCCTGCCGCTGCCGTCATATCTTGCGAAGAGCTCCGATATTCCGATCCCTTACGAAAACCAAGCGTGACGTCATGCCCGTGAATGCCCTTTATCGTGACGACTTCTATCTCTCGACCGCCGAAGCCGTCGTCACAGCAATTCACGAGGATGGGGGCATCGAGCTCGACCAGACCTGCTTCTATGCCACTTCGGGTGGACAACCGGGCGACACCGGTTTCTTCGAGCGCGCAGACGGTTCGAAGATCATGTTGGGACAGACCAGGCACGGGCCGATCAAGGACATCATTATCCATGTGCCGCTCGAGGGCGAGGCGCAGCTTATCCTCGGCGAGAAGCTGGTGCTGCATGTCGACTGGCCGCGCCGGTACAAATTGATGCGTATGCACACCGCCTGTCACCTGCTCTCCGTCGTCTGCCAATATCCGATCACCGGCGCGGCTGTCGGCGAGGATGAAAGCCGCGTCGATTTCGACATGAGCGAGACGATCGACAAGGACGAGGTGACGGCGAAGATGATGGCACTCGTCAACGAGAACCATCCCGTCTTCGTGCAATGGATCACGGATGAGGAGCTGGCGGCCAATCCGGGCATCGTCAAATCCAAGAACGTGCGCCCGCCCGTTGGCCTCGGCCGCGTCAGCCTTGTCTGCATCGGCGAGAATTCCGCCGTTGACAGCCAGCCCTGCGGCGGCACACATGTGTCGGAGACGCAGGAAGTCGGGGCAGTCCATATCGCCAAGATCGAGAAGAAGGGCAAGGAGAACCGCCGCTTCCGCATCCGTTTCGGCACGCCCACGGACGACGCGTAAAGCCGGCCAAGTCCCACATCCTGACACAACCCCCAGAATCAAAAGTAGGCAGGGAGAGATCATCATGACAGCGGAGAAAAGCCGTTTCGTCGTATCCGCCGATTGGCTGCAGAACGAATTGGGCGCCAAGGATCTGCGCATCCTCGACGCCTCCTTCTATCTGCCAGCGCAGAAGCGCGATGCCGATGCCGAATATGCCAGTGGCCATATTCCCGGTGCCATCCGCTTCGATCAGGACAAGGTCGCCGATCATTCCACCGGCCTGCCGCATACGGTTCCCTCACCGGAATTCTTCGCGGCCGAGGTCGGCAAGCTCGGTGTCAGCGAAAATGATCGCATCGTCGTCTATGACGGCCCCGGCCTCTTTGCCTCGCCGCGCGTCTGGTGGCTGTTCCGCGCCGTGATGGGCGCAAAGAACGTCTTCGTGCTCGACGGCGGCCTGGATGGCTGGAAGGCCGAAGGACGGCCACTGGAAACTGCCCTGCCCGCATTTGCGCCCACGACCTTCAAGCCGAATTTCAATGCTGCCCGCGTCGTCTCCTTCGACGAGATGCGTGGCATTGTCGATAGTGGCTCCCTGCAGATTGCCGACGCCCGCAGCGCCGGCCGCTTCGCCGCCACCGAACCGGAACCGCGCGAAGGGATGCGCTCCGGCCATATGCCAGGTGCCAAAAACCTGCCATCTGGCGTCTTCGCCGTGAACGGCAAGTTCAAGTCCCTGTCGGAACTTCGCGAGACGATCGAGAAGGCTGGCATCGATCTGGAAAAGCCCGTCGTGACCACCTGCGGTTCCGGAATCACCGCCGCCATCATCACGCTGGCGCTCGAATCGCTCGGCCATGACAGTAACCGGCTCTATGACGGCTCGTGGTCGGAATGGGGCAGCCGGCCGGATACGCCCATCGTCACCGGAAAAGACTGAGCGTTGCGGCCCGTGAAGACGCCCTCGTCGCTCAAGGTTCATATAACCCGGCTGGAAATGACGGCGCCGCCCAAGGCGAGCCTGGCTGTGCCCGTCAACATCCAGACGGCGATCATGCGTGCGCCGGGAATTCCGCTGCCCTTCTACCGCTATCTCTATCGCCAGGTCGGCGCTCGCTGGCATTGGGTCGACCGGCTTCGCATGTCCGACGAAGAATTGACCGCTGTCCTGAACGACCAGCGCAACGATATCAGCGTGCTTTATGTCAACGGCGCACCGGCCGGCTTTTTCGAATATTTCCGTGAGGATGAGGAGACGATCGAGCTCAGCCATTTCGGTCTGATCGAACACGCGCTCGGCCTCGGCATCGGCAAATGGTTCCTGCTGCAGTCGCTCTACGCCATATGGACGCTGAACCCGCAGCGTGTCACCACGACCACCAACAATCTCGACCATCCGCGCGCGCTTCAGCTCTACCAGATGTTTGGCTTCTCCCCGGTCTCGACCGGTGAAGGCATCGTGCGACCACTGAGCGACAAGGAATTGCTGGAGCTGGCGAAAAGGGCCTGACGGCAGGAATCGGGTGGTTTCTGCCGCCCTTGCGGCGCATCACATGGCGAACCTCAAGCAAGGAGATTTGTCATGTCCATCATCGCTTTCGCCGCCATGCCCACATCCGATGCAGAAAACCTCTGGAATGGCGGCGCGGATGCCTACGGTCACCAGCCGGAGACAATGACCTCCGACGGCCCCGGCCATCCTTGCCGTCATTGCCTGCGCAATATCGATGCGGGCCAAGCGTTTCTCGTTTTCTCCTATCGGCCGTTTCCGGAATTGCAGCCCTATGCCGAGACCGGGCCGGTCTTCCTGCATAAGGAACCCTGCGAACGCTATGCCGCCGAGGAAGTCCTGCCGCCGGTGCTGACGACCAGCCCCGATTTTATCGTGCGCGGCTATGGTGAGAACAACCGCATCGTCTATGGCACCGGCGCCGTAACGCCGATCCGTGATATCCCCACCTATGCGGCGGAATTGCTGGGGCGCGATGGCATTGCCTATGTGCATGTCCGCTCAGCGCGCAACAATTGCTATCAATGCCGGATCGATAAAAAGGAGGCGCCGGCATACGGTGATGCCGGCGCCTCCATCTGACGTAGCGCGATGGGCTTTACGCTACGTTCAAGACGCTTTCCGGCGCGAAGGCTTCGTAGCCCAGCGCCTCCGCCACCGGCTTGTTGGTGACGCGGCCCTTATGCACGTTGAGGCCATTGCGCAAATGCTTGTCCTCGGCGATCGCCCGCAGGCCACGGTCGGCCAATGCTAGTCCGTGATAGATGGTGGCGTTGTTCAACGCATGTGCCGAGGTGACAGGAACGGCGCCCGGCATGTTGGCGACGCAATAATGCACGACGCCGTCGACCTCGTAGGTCGGCTCGGAATGGGTGGTGGCATGCGAGGTTTCGAAACAGCCGCCCTGATCGATGGCAACGTCGACGATGACCGAGCCCTTCTTCATGCCGGACAGCATTTCGCGCGTGACCAGCTTCGGCGCGGCGGCACCGGGGATCAGAACGGCGCCGATGACGAGATCGGCGGAAAAGACCTCTTCTTCCAGCGCCAGAATGCTGGAATAGCGGGTGTGGACGCGGCCATTGAAGATATCGTCCAGCTGGCGCAGACGCGGCAACGAGCGATCGAGGATGCTGACATCAGCACCGAGGCCCGCCGCCATCTTGGCGGCATGCAGGCCGACGACACCGCCGCCGATGATTGCCACCTTGGCCGGCAAAACGCCGGGTACGCCGCCCAACAGGATGCCGAGGCCGCCATTGGCCTTCTGCAAGGCGGTTGCGCCCGCCTGGATCGACAGGCGGCCGGCGACCTCCGACATCGGCGCTAGCAGCGGCAAGCCACCGCGCTCATCGGTGACGGTTTCATAGGCGATGGCGGTGACACCCGAGGCGATCAGGCCCTTGGTCTGCTCCGGATCGGGCGCGAGATGCAGGTAGGTGTAGAGAAGCTGGCCGTCGCGCAGCTGCGCCCATTCGGACGGCTGCGGTTCCTTGACCTTCACGATCATGTCGCACTTCTCGAAGATGTCCTTCGCGCTGGCGGCGATCCTCGCACCGGCGGCAACATAGGCGTGGTCGTCGGCGCCTATGCCGGCACCGGCCTTAGTCTCGACCCAGACCTCGTGGCCGTGAGCCACATATTCGCGGACCGACGCAGGCGTCAGGCCGACGCGGTATTCGTGGTTCTTGATCTCTTTCGGGCAACCGACACACATATCATTCCTCCCTGAATGCCTGCCCCGAATGAGACCACCTCCGCCTTGAAATGTCCTTGCAAAGAGAATTTGCGCGGCGGTCATTTTTCGTGAATTATTGTGCAAAAGGAAAATTCTTCGAAGGATCTTCGAATGTCTGACCTCGACGCCATGGATCGTTCGATCCTACGGGTGCTGCAGCAAAACGCCAGGATCACCAATGCCGAGCTTGCCGAAAAGGTCGGTCTGTCGCCGTCGGCCTGTTCGCGTCGGCTCGACATTCTGGAGAAGAGCGGCGTTATCGGCGGCTATCATGCGCGGCTGTCGCACAAGGCGCTGGACTACAAGATGATCGCCATGGTACATATTTCGCTGTCCGGCCAGTTCGCCAAGACGCTTTCGGAATTCGAGGCGGCGGTGAAACTGTGTCCGAACGTGCTCGGCTGCTACCTGATGTCCGGCGAATACGACTATATCCTGCGCATCGCGGCGCGCGATCTCGAGGACTACGAGCGTATCCACCGCGACTGGCTCTCCGCCTTGCCGCATGTGGTGAAGATCAATTCCAGCTTCGCGCTGCGCGAGGTCATCGACCGGCCGAATGTCGGTCTTTGAGCCGGATTACCGCAGATCCAGCAGCAGGGCGCGATGATCCGAGACTTCGGGTTCGGCGACGGCATCGAATGCGACCACCTCGGCCGTCGGCGTCACCAGCATGTAGTCGGCGAAGCGCGGCTCCTTGCGGTAATGGGAGGTGCGGGTGTCGCAATGTCCCCACGAGGTGACGAGATCGGAAAGCCCCAGAGCTGCGAGTGCCTCGAAGGTCACGCTTCCGGGCAGGACGTTGAAATCGCCGCAGACCACCAGCCGCTCCTCCCCCGGCCACACCTGACGGATCAGATCGACCAGCGCCTTCGCCTGGTGCTGACGGGCCGGCGTATCGCCCTTACCTTCGGGATCGCGCAGGCCATGCATCTGGGCGATGGTTATCGGATAGCCGGCTTCGTAGTCGAACAGGCGAATGCAATGGGCGTTGCGCGACCGGGGATGCGGACCCCAGCCGTCTGAGGAGAATTCCCCGTGCACGAAGCCCAGCGCCTGGCCGATGAGCGGATATGACTTGCGAACGAAAGTCGCCAGACCGAATTCGGAAGCAAACGGCCGATCGCCGTCGAAGAGCTCACCGCGCGCCACCGGGCAGAAGAAGGCGTCATGGGACGGAAGAGCCGCCTTGATCTCATCGAAGAGATTGGTCCGTTGCAAAAGCTCGACGCCATGACCGCGATAGACCAGCCAATCAGCTTCAGCGCTGGGGGTCCGCACGACTTCCTGCAGGCAGAGAATATCCGCGTCGACCTCGACCAGATACCGCATCAACGGCTCATGCAGCCGGCCACCCCATGCATTCAACGAAACGATGCGCAATGCCATTTCCTCTTCTCGCCAAACGCTCATTCAAGGGCGTCGAGTTTCGCGATTCGCCCGATTTGCAACAGAATAGCCCCGCTTCTATCGCAATCCCGCAAGCCTTGTGCCGAAGCATCGAGGCGGATCGCTCCGAATCGATACGGATGACTGCAATTTTACCGATCATGCTAAACACCTTTCAATGCATGCCCGCTATCGGTGACATCAGTGATACGCACGCGTCGAGGTGAAATCATGCAGTCGTTTTCAAAACCGCCGGCCCAATACAATCTGAAGATCAAGACCAGGCGTTCGCAGCGCCGCCGTGTCCGGCTGATGGGCCAGGTATGGTATCTCGCAAAGGCGGTAACCGGCCGTGTGGTCGATCTTTCCGCCAGCGGCATCGCGCTTGACCTGCAATCCCCGATCCATGCTGCCGCCGGCAGCAAGGTTCGCGTCGAGTGCAGCGAGATCGGCCTGCTGGATGGTATCGTGCGCTGGGTCCATAACGGCCGAATCGGCATCGAATTCGATCCCTCCTCCAATGCCTCGGCTCTGGTCGCCTCCTATTTCCGCTTTTTCCACAAGGACATACAGCCGGTTCTTAGGCGCTGACGGCCTGTTTGTTCACTCGGCGCGGGAACCACAATAAGCCTGTCATATTACAGGTGCACACCTTCAAAAATCGTCCTAATCTCCCTCACCCCCAGAGGTGATCGAGAACCATAATAATCGTTGAAGGAGTGTTTCATGTCTTCCATTCTGGAATTGTCCAGCATGTCGCGCCGTTCCCTGCTACAGGGCCTGAGCGCCACTGCCGCGCTCATCGTGCTGCACCCCTTCGCTGCCCGCGCGGCCGGCAATCAGGCGCATCTGCGCCTCATGGAAACGACCGACATTCACGTCAACGTCTTCCCCTATGACTATTACGCCGACAAGCCGAACGACACGATGGGCCTGTCGCGCACGGCGACGATCATCGACAATATCCGCGCCGAAGCCACCAATTCGCTGCTCATCGACAATGGGGACGTGCTGCAGGGCAACCCGATGGGCGACTACATGGCCTATCAGCACGGCATGAAGGAGGGCGACGTCCATCCGGTGATCAAGGCGATGAACACGCTCGGCTACGAGGTCGGCACGCTTGGAAACCACGAGTTCAACTACGGCCTCGACTTCATGTTCAAGGTGCTGGGCGGCGCGAACTTCCCCTTCGTCTGCGCCAACCTGACCAAGGGCCAGCTGGCTTCCGACCCGAAGAAGGACGATCTGTTCTTCAAGCCCTATCTGATCCTCGAAAAGAAGATCAAGGACGGCGCCGGCAATGAGAGCCCGATCAAGATCGGCTTCATCGGCTTCGTGCCGCCGCAGATCATGCTTTGGGATATCAAGAACCTCGAAGGCAAGGCGCAGACGCGCGACATCGTCGAGGCCGCCAAGGCCTGGGTGCCGGTCATGAAGGAAGAAGGCGCCGATATCATCATCGCGCTTTCCCATTCCGGCATCGACGGCAGCGCCCCCTCCGACAAGATGGAAAACGCCTCGCTCTACGTCGCCGCCGTTCCCGGTATCGACGCTGTCTTTACCGGTCATCAGCATCTCGTTTTCCCCGGCCCCAAGACCTGGGACGGCATCAAGGATGCCGATCCGGTCAAGGGCACGCTGCATGGCAAGCCGACCGTCATGGCAGGTTTCTGGGGTTCGCATCTCGGCCTGATCGACCTGCTCCTCGAAAAGGACGGCAATAGCTGGAAGATCGTCGACTTCACCGCCGAGGCTCGACCGATTTATCACCGCGACGACAAGAAAAAAGTCATCGCCGATGTGGCAGACAAGAAGGAAGTGGTCGAAGCCGCCAAGGCCGAGCACGAGGCGACGCTGACCTACGTCCGCACGCCTGTGGGCAAGACCTCGGCGCCGCTCTACTCCTATTTCGCGCTCGTCGCCGACGATCCCTCGGTGCAGATCGTCAGCCAGGCGCAGATCTGGTACATCAAGGACATGCTAAAGGAGACGCAGTACAAGGATCTGCCGGTGCTTTCGGCAGCCGCGCCCTTCAAATGCGGTGGCCGCAACGGCGTCGACTACTATACCGACGTTCCCGCGGGCAATATCGCCATCAAGAACGTCGCCGATCTCTATCTCTACCCGAATACGGTGCAGGCGGTCGTCATCAACGGCGCGCAGGTAAAGAACTGGCTGGAAATGTCGGCGGCGATGTTCAATCAGGTGCAGCCGGGCGCCAAGGATGTCGCTCTGCTCAACGACAGCTTCCCGTCCTACAACTTCGACGTCATCGACGGCGTCACCTATCAGATCGACGTGTCGCAGCCGCGCCGCTTCAGCGACGACGGCAAGCTCCTGAACGCCGATGCGAACCGCATCCAGAACCTGCAATTCAACGGCAAGCCGATCGATCCCGCCCAGAAATTCGTGGTGGTCAGCAACAATTACCGCGCCGGCGGCGGTGGCAACTTCCCGGAAATCGCAGCCGACAAGGTCATCTACAAGGCCCCGGACACCAACCGCGACGTCATCGTCCGCTATGTCCACGACCAGGGCACGATCAACCCGACCGCCGACGGCAACTGGACCTTCAAGCCGCTTCCGGGCACCACCGTCCTGTTCCCAAGCTCCCCCAAGGCCAAGGACTTCCTTGCCGAGGTGAAGAGCGTCAAGATCGAGGACGCCGGTGAGGGAACGGATGGCTTCAACAATTTCCGGCTGGTTCTGTAATCGGCTACACAATTCCACAAATGAAAATGGGCGCCTCAAAGGGCGCCCATTTTTCATTCCGCCGCCAGCGAGTTCACGTTGGGGCTGAACTCTTCTATGGCCGCCTTGAAATCCACCCGGTCAGGACATTGCGACAGGCGTTCGCGGAAAGCCTCGATCATCCAGGCCGCCGCCGGCCCCGGGGGATTGGAGAGCTTGCGCACGGCATAGATTGGATACTCGCCCTGTTCATAGGCATCGAGGTCAAGATGCACGAGCCGGCCCTTCTGCAGATCTTCATAGATCAGTGAGGCCGGCAGTCCGCCCCAGCCAAGCCCGCCGCGGATCAGCTGATGCTTGGTCGCGATATCGCTGAGGTGCCAGATCTTGTAGGACAGGACATTGAAATCCCGCCCCTTGGTGAGGTTCGAAGCGTCGGTGACGACCAGTTGCACCTCTTCGCGCACGTCGGCAAGGGTCAGCGGCCGCTTGATCTGGGCAAGCGGGTGGAGTGGTGAGGCGACCGGCATCATGAAGGAATGGCCGATGCGCTCGATCACCATGGAATCGTCCTTCTTCACGACCGCGCCACCGATCCCGATCGTCGATTTTCCGCTGGCAACCAACTCCATCATTGAACCGAGTTCGCCGGTATCGAGCCGTAGCGAGACCGACGGGAAGCGATCCCGGAATTCACTCAGGACGTTGACCGTGGCATTGGTCGGCACCATGACGCTGATGGCGACCGCGACCTCCGCCTCCAGCCCGGTCTTCAAGCCCTTGACCCTGGCGCGCATCACCTGGAGATCGGAGAGAATGCGGCGCGCATCCTCGAGCATCACCCTGCCCGCATCCGTCAGCTTCGGCTGACGCGAACCCGAACGTTCGAACAGCGGCATTTCGAGCTGCGCCTCGAGATTGGCGATCGTATAGCTGATCACCGACTGCGCGCGGTTGAGCACGCGTGAGGCTGCGGAGAAGCTGCCGGATTCAGCAACAGTCAGAAAAACCTGCAATTGGTCAAGCGTCGGATTGGGAAGCATGGGCTATCCATTTTATCGATCATTCCAATCCATATTATCACAGTTTTTCTCGATAGCACTGAAGACTTATCTATGGAGGCGAAACGCGGCCGAACTTCCCAACCGGCTGTCGCAACCCATTGACAAGGAACGTTAGCATGTCCTCCATTCTGCTTCTGACATCCAGCCCGCGCTCGGACTCGATCTCGACCAAGATCGCCAGCGATCTTGCCGACAAGATCAAGGCCCAAAATCCGGGCAAGACGATCGTCCATCGCAATCTGGCCGGCGCTCCGTTGGCCCATATCGACGAATTCTTCACCGCCGCTATTCGTACGCCGGCCGATGCCCGCACCGCTGAACAGAACGAAGCCATCAAGGTTTCCGAAGCGCTGGTGGACGAGCTGCTCGCCGCCGATACGCTGGTCATCGGTACCGGCCTTATCAACTTCAGCATCTATTCGTCGCTGAAGTCCTGGATCGACAACGTCGCCCGTGCCGGCCGCACCTTCACCTACACCGAGACCGGCCCGAAGGGCCTGGCCACCGGCAAGAAGGCTTATATCGTGCTCGCATCCGGCGGCGTCTATTCCGAAGGCCCGGCCGCCCCGCTGAACCACGCCGTTCCTTATCTGAAGTCGGTCCTCGGCTTCATCGGCATCACCGATGTGGAAACGGTCTATGTCGAAGGCCTTGCCTTCGGTCCGGAAGCTGCTGAAAAGGCAATCGGCGCTGCCCAGGCTCGCGCTGCCGAACTGGCGCTTGCCGCCTAATTCGCAAGTACGACGACACGTCACGGCGGCCGGTTCTCACCGGCCGCTTTTTTATTTTCCGTCGTCTTCCACCAGCTCCCTCATGAAACTCCTTGCGGCTTCCAGAATTTCGTCGGAAAGCGCCTCGTCGTTCGCAACGCGGGCAAGACCGACCGCGCCGGCCATCAGGCAAGTGGCGATGAGGGCATTGCGCCGCGCGTCGGCGGCATCCGCTTGCGGCATCCGCGCCGTCATCGTCTCGATATTCCTCCGCATTCCTTCCGTGGCGATCGTCCGGACAGTTTCGCCGCTGCGCGCAATATCGGCGGTTAGAGCCGCATATGCGCAGCCTTCGCCGCAATGGTCGCGATGGGAGGCGCTGAGATAATTCTCGGCATAATCCTTCAGCGGGATATCCGCCGGATTAATCCCCTTCTCCTCCAATTGCCGCCGCTGCGATTGGACCGCGAGCTGAACTGCTTCGGCCACCAGCTCGTCCCTCGAGGCGAAATGCTTGTAGAAGCCGCCGACCGTCAACCCCGCTTCCTTCATGAGGTCGGCGACACCGATCCCTTCCAGCCCCTCCTCACGCAGGCGCCTGGCCGCAAGCGATACGATCCGCTCGTGCGTCTTTTGTTTTTCCAGTTGCGAATGGCCCATCGAAGAATCCTCTCAAGCCGCCTTGACGAATGTGGATTATCATCATAATCCTTATAGAGAACGATCATAATCCAGATCGCGATTGAAGCCAATAGGAGTTACCAACATGCGCCTCAAGAACAAGGTTGCCATCATCACCGGCGGCAATAGCGGCATCGGCCTTGCCACCGCCCGCGTCTTCCTCGCCGAGGGTGCCAAGGTCGCCATCACCGGCCGTAACCCGCAGACCCTTGCCGCGGCCGTCGAAGAGCTGGGTGGCAATGTCCTGGCGTTGCAGGTTGATGTCACCGACGTTGCGGCGACTGAGAAGGCCTTTGCGGAAGTGGCTGAAAAGCTTGGCAATATCGATATCCTCTTCGCCAATGCCGGGATTGCCGGCGAAACCGCCGTTGGAAAGACCACGCTCGAACAATTCGAGACGGTGGTCCGCACGAATTTCACCGCCGTCTTCTTTACCGTACAGGCGGCGCTGCCGCATCTGAACGATGGCGCCTCGGTGATCCTGAACGGTTCCGTACATGCCGTGCTCGGCATCCCAGGCTACTCTGCCTATGCCGGCACCAAGGGTGCCGTGCGCGCCATGACCCGCAACCTCGCCTCCGAACTCGCGCCGCGCGGCATCCGCGTCAACCAGGTGACGCCGGGCGCCACCAAGACGCCGATCTGGAATACGCGGGCGATGACCGAAGACGCCAAGGATGCGTTGGAAGCCCGCTTCGGCAGCCTGAGCCCGCTCGGCCGTATGAGCGAGGCGGAAGAGATCGCCAAGGCGGCCCTCTATTTCGCCTCCGACGACTCGAGCAACGTCACCGCCATCGAAATCACCGTCGACGGCGGCGCCACCAGCGCTCCGTCAGGCGCCAAGCTTTTCCGGGCTGCACGAGAGTCATAAAAGGCCTAGGCGGACGTAACCTCCACCGTGATGGCAAAGGCCGCTTGATGCACGATGCTGATGGCGGCCTTCGTATATCGAGCGTAAACCGCTGGATCTCGACGGCCACGCGAGACCGATCCGCAATTTATCGCAAAAGTGGCTTTGGCCTTCTGATAATCTCCTGCGATATACGCAGCTACGATGCGTCGCTAAGGCTCATCCAGGGCAATAGCAGTCGGAGGATTTCAGTGAAGGACAAGCAACATACCTATCACGTCAACGTCGTCTGGACCGGCAATGACGGCACCGGCACCTCAAGCTATCGCGGCTATCGACGGGATCATGAGATACGTGCCGAGGGGAAACCGACGATCGCCGGCTCCTCCGACCCGAGCTTCCGTGGCGACCCCGCCCGCTGGAACCCCGAGGACCTGCTGCTCGCGTCGCTGTCGGCCTGCCACAAGCTTTGGTATCTCGGCCTTTGCGCACAAGCCGGTATTATCGTCCTCTCCTACGAGGACGCGGCGGAGGGAACCATGCTGGAGGAGAGCGGCGGCGCCGGGCAATTCACCTCGGTCGTGCTCCGCCCCAGAATCGTTATCGATACCACATCGGACACAAGGACGGCGCTTGAGCTGCATCACAAGGCGCACGAGATGTGCTTCATCGCCCGCTCGGTGAATTTTCCCGTTACCAACGAGCCGCAGATCTCGACGGCCGCATAGCAACTACAAGCCATTGAAAGAACATTCAGTTCCTTCAATGGCGATCGCCGTTCAGGGCTTATCGTCATCAGGCTTTGGAAATTAGACTTGGCGAACCTTCTCGCCATCACCAAACAGCGACGGGCCGTTCTGGTCGATGATCTGCCGCGCCTTGCGGAAGGTGGATTCGAGCGCATCGTCCGAGGATGTGAAGACATCGGCGCGGATGAAATTGCGCACCAGCGTTTCGCCGTTCACATCCTTCTCGATCCGCCCCATCAGGCGAAACTGATTGCCCTCGCGCTGCGGCGTCGCATGGATCGTGCAATCGCCATGCGCCTGCGGCTCGGCGCTGATGGTGGAACCACCAGCCTTTTCGGCGCTCGTCGTCGAAGCGCCGCCGCCGGTGAAGATCGAGAGAATATTGGACAAGATCGAAGCCATGAATCGCCTTTAGCATGAAGGACGTGAGGTCGCAAAGTTAAATGATCAGGTTCGCAAGGATCTCGTTCTCGGTGATATCCTCATAGCCCATGCCGGCACGCTCGAACTTTTCGACCAGCTGCTTGAAATTGTCGGGATCCTTCGTCTCGATGCCGATCAGGATGGAGCCGAAATTGCGGGCACTCTTCTTCAGATACTCGAAGCGGGCGATATCGTCGTCCGGCCCAAGCAAATTGAGGAAATCGCGCAGCGCGCCGGGGCGCTGGGCAAGGCGCAGGATGAAGTACTTCTTCAACCCGGCGTAGCGCATGGCGCGCTCCTTGACATCGGGCAGGCGCTCGAAATCGAAATTGCCGCCGGAGACGACCGCAACGATGGTCTTGCCGCGGATAGCATCGGGATCCATGGTCTCCAGCGCGGTGATCGCCAGCGCGCCTGCGGGTTCCAGCACGACGCCTTCGACGTTCAGCATATCGGTGATCGTCACGCAGATGGCATTCTCTTCGATCAGCCTGACCTGCTCGGCGGCAAACCCCTTCAAGGCAGCGAAATTCAGGTCGCCGATACGGCCGACCGCCGCGCCGTCGACGAAATTATCGACCTTCGTCAGCGTCACCACCTGCCCCGCCTCGATGCTGCGCCGAAGGCTCGGCGCTCCCGCAGGCTCTGCGAAGACGAATGTCTCCTTGCCAAGCCGATCGGCAAAATAACCGGTGATGCCGGCCGCCAATCCACCGCCGCCGACAGGCAGAATGATGTGATCCGGCAGAACGCCGTCCGGCAACTGCTCGGCGATTTCATCAGCGACCGTCGCTTGCCCTTCGATGATATCGGCGTGATCGAAAGGCGGCACCATGACGCCGTCGATATGCTGCACATGTTCGCGCGCCGCCTGATAGCACTGGTCGAAGAAGTCGCCAAAGAGCTTGATGGTTATGAATTCACCGCCGAACATCCGGGTCTTATCGATCTTCTGCTGCGGCGTCGTCACCGGCATGAAGACCACGCCCGGCACGCCGAAATGGCGGCAGACGAAGGCAAAGCCCTGCGCGTGATTGCCGGCCGACGCGCAGACGAAAGTCTTGCCCGTGCCGCCCCCGGCGATGACCTTACGGAAGAAATTGAATGCGCCGCGGATCTTGTAGGAACGCACCGGCGTCAGATCCTCGCGCTTCAGCCAGATGTCGGTGCCATAGCGAGCCGAAAGGTGCTCGTTCAGCTGCAGTGGCGTTGCGGGAAAAAGGCCACGCATGGCTTCGGTGGCGTCGAGAACATTCTGCTTGTCCACGGGCTTTATCCGTCCTTGTTCAATTCGCCTTCGCTATGGCACAGGAAACATGAGTAACGAAAGCCTGTTTGTCGCGGTTTCCGACCTGTGCGAGCGAAATTCCGCATTCGCGGAGCCAAGGTTTGCGACCAGCAAACACGCAACTGCCATGATTTACGTCAACGGTTACAGCCTACAGCTACCCCCAAAATCTTCGAATTGACTCGGCGGAACCGTCCGTCTCCAATACGACCAGCCATCATGATGATGGTTAGAGGCCCGCTTCAATCCGGTTCACCCGGTGCCGGCGGGCTTCGCTTGTATATGGTCGCCCACCCCACGGCATAACTTACAATGATTATACCCGCGCTGACGAACGCTCTCGGAGGGCGGTGAGATAGTTGCGTCGGAACCACTCTACGCGGTAGCAAGCCGGGTAAAGTTGTGCCCTTTGCCGCAAACATTCCCTTGACTGAATCGCTCAAGTGCTTGAAGGGGAAAGGCACGCGGACGTGGCGAAACTGGTAGACGCAAGGGACTTAAAATCCCTCGGAGTGATCCGTACGGGTTCGACCCCCGTCGTCCGCACCAAATCTTAAGGCAGGCGCTGAACGCTTGCCTTCCTGTCGGAAATTGTTGCTTTAAAAAACGAGGCGGCCCGTTGGATCGCCTTGGTGTTATTTGCGTCTGTCTTTAGCGCTTGACGAAGGTGGATCCTGAATACTGCACCCGGATACCACCAGCCGTCGCGGTGGCGACGATAGCCTGGGCGGGTGCCCTTCTCGGCCTCCCCTTCAGCCCGAAATGCCACGATTATTAGGCGGGAATTATTTTAGATACACAATATATATGTGCTTGAACAAGGGCATGGGATAGGTTACGCGTAACCAACGGCAAGCAGCTTTGTAACGGAACAAAGTGCAATGATGGCCATCTATACTTACCTCAGCGATCGCAACCCACTGACTGTAGCCGGCGCACCGGACGCAATTCGGGGGACGTCATATAAGTACTCTCCGCTGAGCCGCTAGCCAGATTCAATCTACGATGCAGTTACTTACGCAGTCGTTCGACCTTTCATAGAAATATTACTTTTGAGTGTCGACGCATTTCACCTTGGCGCACTGGTTGCGAAAATCACGCAACCGCGGGTTACGAGAGCGGTGGAGCCGCTCAGGAGGGGAGAATGACGAATTATACCTGGAATGGGACCAACGGCGACTGGAGCACCGCCGGCGACTGGTCGCCCAATGGGACGCCGGGGGCGGTAGACACAGCCACGGTCAACAGCGGCTCGGTTGACGTCAGCTCGATCGACTTTGAGCAAGTTTCCGCCCTAACGGTGAATGCCGGGGCCAGCATGACGATCGAAGGCTCGCTCGAAGTCGGCGGAGCCCACCTCAATATGGTTCCCAACACGCTCACGGCGATCGGTCCCATCACCGTCAATGGCGGCGCGCTGATCGGCGGCGGTTTCCTCACTTCGGCCAGCGGGACCATCATCCTTTCCAACTACGGAACATTCCAGTGGAATGGCGGCCAGTTCGTGGGAGGCGCCGACGCCTCGGGCCTTACCGTCGATCTCGGTGCGACGGATAACGGCACGTTCCAGTTCTCGCAGCCCTTCAACGGCACGATCACGGACTTCAATGCTGGCGACATCATCTCCTATACCGGCACCGGCACGGTGAATTCTGTCGATATCGTCGGCAACGCCGCCGTATTCAACACAACGGCCGGAACGTTCACGATCAACTTCGATCCAAGCGTGAACACCGCCGACTTCGTAATCTCGGGCAACACCATCACCACGAACCAGGTGCCCTGCTTCGTCTCCGGCACGCGCATCCGCACGAGGCGCGGCGAGATAGCGGTGGAGGACCTACGGGTCGGCGACCTGGCCGTGACATCCTCGGGCGAAAAACGCCCCATCGTCTGGATCGGCCATCGCCAGATCGAGCGTCCGGCGCCAGCAGTTTGGCCGGTGCGGGTCATGGCCGGCGCGTTCGGCGATAACCTTCCCGTCCGCGACCTCTTCCTCTCCTCCGGCCACGCGGTTTGCGTCGACATGGCCGGCGAGATATTCGTACCCGTCGGCCAGCTGGTCAATGGATCGACCATCGACTGGGTCGAGGTTCCAGAGGTGACCTATTGGCATGTGGAACTCAAGAACCATGACGTGCTGCTCGCCGAGGGGATGCCCTGCGAGAGCTACATGGATGCCGGCAATGGGGCTTTCTTTGGCCGTGCGTATGGACGGCTCGGCGGAGTTGATCCTCAGCGCGTCGCCGAGAGCTTGACCCGATATGCCCGGCCGTTCGTTGATGATGGCTTGATCGTCGAGGCCATCAGGGAACACCTCGCCTGCCGCGCCGAAACGCTCCGACCGAAACAGGAAAATAAAGCTGCATGACCTTGGGTGCCCGCCTTCCTCAGCCGGCAGGCGTGGCAGCCTCTTACGAGGTAGAATTAGCTGTTGGTCCGCGAATTGGAGCGATGGGATAGTGGAATCCGCCACACGCTGGTCTCCACGGACTAGCAGTTTTTCAGGGGTTGTCCGATGATGTCCTCCGGGATCGACAATGGCGAAGTCGCCATGACGCCCATGTCCGAGGTGCCGGCCAGCTTCGTTTCCGGAACGCGCATCCGTACCCCGCGCGGCGAAATCGCCGTCGAGGACCTGATTGCGGGCAACCTGGTGATAACCGCCGCGGGAAACGTACGCGCCATCGTCAGCATCGGTTCACAGACAATCCGCAAGCCTGCGCGCGTGTATTGTCCGGTTCAGATCAAGGCCCGGGCTTTTCCGGGCGATGTTCCCCGACGGGACCTGCTGCTGTCACCGGGCCACGCGATATGCGTGCGGGCGGTGGACGAGGTATTGATCCCGATCGGCCAATTGATCAATGACGCCACGGTTGCCTCAGTCGACGTCGATGAAGTCACTTATTGGTATCTCGAGCTAGAAAGCCGCGAGGTGCTCCTGGTCGAGGGGCTCGGCTGCGAGAGTTGCCTGAACTGCAGCGCCATTTGGCTCGCCGACGCCCCGCTCACGGAACAAACGACGGCCATCGTCGAGCAACGCGCCCGGTCGTTGGTAAATGGCGGCTCGGTCTTGGCAGCGATCCGCCAGCGTCTGCTCTCCCGCGCAGAATCGATGGGCTGGCGCCACGCGACAGGAATGGACCCGCACCTCATCGTGGACGGCCGGCGCGTCGAGCCGACGATCGACGGCGACCTGGCGGCGTTTATCTTCCCAGCCGATGCCAAGGAAGCCATACTTGCGTCGCACACTTGGATCCCGGCTGACGATGGCGCAAGCTGGGACAAACGGACGCTCGGCCTTTCGATCCATGGCCTTACATTCCTCGACGGTCTCCGTGTCAATTGCCAGGTTTCGCTCGACGAGGTTGAGGGCCTTTACCCGGAGGAGGCTGTCCAGGGTTGCGCCTGGCGCTGGACCAACGGTCGGCTTTTTCTGCCTCCCGACCTCTGGGCCGATTGCCGCGGCCATGCCATCCTGCGCCTCGCCTTCGACCCTGACGCGGGCAGATCCTGGATTCCGCCCCTGACCACGCCGAAGCGCGAGCCTGAGCTCCGCCGAGCGCTTACGCCCAGTCCCGAGGCTCACCTCATCAGTCCTGCCGATGACGATCGCGACATACCGGCTGCTCCCATTATTGATCCTGTTCACGAGCTCGTCGCTGGAGGACCTGCTCCTCACCACCACCCTCACCCGCAGTCCAGCAATCTCCGTGCCGCAGATTTGAGTTTCGGCGGGATGCGTCTCGGCAACCTTGTTCACAGTGCCCTGGGTCGATTTCGTCGTGATGTCTTCGCTCCTTGGCGCATGGTTTGGACCCGGCGTCCGACCCGGCACGAGGCCAGGTCCGACACGGTCCCGCACGACGACGATGTCGCGAAAAGCGCTGGGCATATGCCATGAAACGGGTTAGGAATGACCCTACAAGGCATTGATTCCAAGAATTAAAATCCCCTGGAGGGATTCGTACGGGCTCACACCGTCGTACACACCGTTTACACGAACAAATGCGGAAAGCCGGAATTGAAACCTGACAATCGAATTGCGCCGTCTATCTTAGCCTGCAATCTGGCGCGCCTTGCGGAAGAATGCAGCGCAGCTATCCGCGCCGGCGGCGATTTGATTCATTTCGATGTCATGGACAATCGCTTTGTCCCGAACCTATCCTTCGGGGCGCCTCTTCTGAAATCGTTGCGTGAAGGCGGTTTTGACGGCTATGTCGATGTGCATTTGATGACGTATGACGTCGATGGCTTGATAGAGAGCTTCGTCGAGGCTGGCGCCAACAGCATCACCATTCATTATGAAGCGACACCGCATGTACATCGCTCATTGAGCCGTATCCGGGAGCTTGGATGCGACGTCGGCCTGGCCGTCAACATATCAACGCCGCTTGATTTCCTCCCCTATCTGAATGATCAGCTGGATATGCTGCTGATCATGACGATCAACCCCGGCTTCGGCGGCCAAGCGCTCATCCCCGCAGCGTTGCCGAAGATTGAAATGGCTCGAAGCCTGTTCGAGGCCGATCGCTTATCAACTCACATCCAGGTCGATGGCGGCGTGAAACTGTCGAATATCAAAACAATCGCGGATGCGGGCGCCGATACGTTCGTCGTCGGCAGCGACTTCTTTTCCGCTGCAGACTATGGCGAGCGTGTTGCACAGTTTCGGGCTCAACTCGCCTGATCGGCCTTCCCCCAACAAAAAGGCGACCCGTTGGGCCGCCTTTTCTTCGTCTGCGCTAGCGTTGGACGCTTAGCGAATCTGGATTCTGAATGCGCTGCGCGGATACCACCAGCCGTCGCTGTGGCGGCGGTAGCCCGGGCGGGGACGTTGATAGCCCTGATAGCCATTCCACGAACCGGGGCGATAATGCGGCGGACGACGGTTCGGGCGATGCCTTCTGTCGTCCCAGCGCCGGCGATCTCCCTCGCGGTACTGGACCTGTTCGACGGCGGTGCTCGCTGCCGGCTTGCCGGTGTTGAGCGGCGCGGCGACCGAAGGCGTAAAGGATGCGAGTCCCATGATCAGCGTCAACGCGCCTGCGCCGACGATATTGAAAATTTTGCTCATGACGTCTCCATTCAAAGTTTACAGCCCATCATTGAACCCTAATTGATGAACGCATCATGAATGCCACCAGAAATAGCGATCACATCAAAGGCATTGCTTCTTTCGCACTTTGCAGTGGTCTTTTTTGCTGATGGGACCGGTTATTGGCGCTAATGCCCGCTGGCTCCATAACGCAAAAAAGCGCAGCTTTCGCTGCGCTTTCCAATAGATTGAGTGCGAATCAGGCGACGAGCTTGGCCGCGATCTTGGCGACGTGAGCGCCCTGGTATTTCGCGGCTTCCAGTTCGATCTCCGAAGGCTGGCGCGAGCCGTCGCCATTGGTGATCGTGGATGCGCCATAGGGCGAGCCGCCCTTGACTTCTTCCGTACCCATCTGGCCCTGGAAAGCGTAGGGAAGGCCGACGACGACCATGCCCTGGTGCAGCAGGGTCGGGATGAAGCCGAGAATGGTCGATTCCTGACCGCCATGCTGGGTCGCGGACGAGGTGAAGACAGAGCCGACCTTGCCGACGAGCTTGCCCGCGAACCAGAGGCCGCCGGTCTGATCCCAGAAATTGCGCATCTGCGAGGCGACCGTGCCGAAGCGGGTGCCGGCACCGACGATGATGGCGTCGTATTCGGCCAGCTCGTCCGGCGTTGCGATCGGCGCTTCCTGGTCGAGCTTGAAGTAGGACGCCTTGGCGACCTCTTCCGGCACAAGTTCGGGAACGCGCTTGACGGTCACCTCGGCGCCGGCCGATTTGGCACCTTCAGCAACGGCATAGGCCATCTTCTCGATGTGACCGTAGGCGGAATAGTAAAGTACTAGAACCTTAGCCATGAATGTCTCCCGTTTGTTGGATGCGTTGATTATCGGCCCAAGTTGTATCAGCGACGGGACAAGGACGCAGCCCCCGCAACGGGAACGGACTGTTCACCTGACGAAGACGAAAATTCATTTGCGGTCGCTTTCGCCCGCTGCCGTGGACATGAAAACGGCAGTTTTCATTCACCGCAAACGGCGCTACCTATTTCAAACACTTTTTCGAACGCGCGCCTGCGCAATTCCACGGATACTTCCATGACCAATGAAATCATTGTCACCGCCGCCATGCTGGCCATCGGAGACGAACTGCTCTCCGGCCGGACGAAAGACAAGAATATCGGCCATCTCGCCGATGTCATGCTGCTGTCGGGCATCGACCTGAAGGAAGTCCGTATCGTTGCCGACGACGAAGACGCCATCGTTGCGGCGCTGAACGCTCTGCGCGGCCAATATGACTATGTCTTCACCTCCGGCGGCATCGGCCCAACGCATGACGACATCACCGCCGACGCCATTGCCAAGGCGTTCGGCGTCCCCTGCGAGCATGATGCGGAAGCGATGCGGATAATGGCGGAGATGTATGCTCGGCGCGAGATGGAGTTCACCGAGGCCCGCCAGCGCATGGCGCGCATGCCGGTCGGATCGAAGCATATCGCCAATCCGGTTTCGACGGCACCGGGTTTCAACATCGGCAACGTCTATGTCATGGCCGGCGTGCCACAGGTTTTCCAGGCGATGCTCGACAATGTCGTGCCGACGCTGCGCTCCGGCACCCGCATGCTGTCGACAGCGATTTCCTGCCCTTACGGCGAAGGCGAGATCGGCACGCCGCTCGGCGCCATCCAGAAAGCGCATCCGGATACCAGCATCGGTTCCTATCCGCGCTATGTCGGCCAATCCTTCTCCACCGAGATCGTCGTTCGCGCCCGCTCCGCCGAGCTCGTTGAAAACGTCGCAGCCGAGGTGCGGGCGATGATCGAGACCATCAGACAGTCGAAAGCCAAGGAAAATCAGTCCGCTGAGGCGTGAGTTTCAACGAGGTCTTTTTCGTCCGGAAGGGAACCGGAGTGATATCGGCGCATTAATGTCATGCGGAATGATGATATAATGAACCGATCAGACCCCTTCCGCACGAGAGATCACGTCATGTCCTACAAAACCATTCTGGTCATTCTCGACACGCCCGACAATGCGCAGGTGGCGGTCGATTTTGCTTCAGCTCTCGCCAAGGAGCATGGTGCTCACATTGTCGGCCTGCATGCGGAAATCGTCTCGACCGTGCCGCTGGTTGCGCCGATGGAGATCCCTGATCCGGTCGCAGTGCAAGCCCTGCAGGACATGGCACACAGCCAGGCTGTCGAAGTCGAACGGCTGTTTCGCGCGAAAATGGAGCGAGAGGGTCTCGACTATGACTGGCGCAGCTTTATCAGCACCGTCGGCTATGGCTCCGAACCCCTGATCGAAAGCGCCCGCAGCGCCGATCTGCTGGTTGCCGTACAGCCCGATCCGTCGAGATCGTCCGATGCGAATGTCGACGTCGAAAGCTTTCTGTTCGAAAGCGGACGGCCGGTGCTGATGATCCCTTATATATTCACCCAGCCGAAGCCGATCCGCCGCGTGTTGATTGCCTGGAACGGCTCGAAAGAAGCCGCCCGCGCCACCTTCGACGCCATGCCGTTTCTGAAGGCTGCCGACACCGTGGAGATTTTCTCGGTCGACACATCTCAAAGCTCGAAACACGCACCGACGGAGACGAGCGCCGAGATCGGAGCGACGCTTGCCCGCCATGGCGTTCGTGCCACGTTGACGACGGAAAGCTGCGGCGGCAAGACGCCGTCGCAGGTCATCGAAAACCGCCTCGCGGACAACTCGATCGATCTGCTCGTCATGGGCGCCTATACGCATTCCTGGCTCTGGCAGCTGATCTTCGGCGGCACGACGCGAACGCTGTTGCAGTCGATGACGGCGATGACGCTGCTGGCAAGGTAAGTGCGCCTATGATTGCCTGAAGGGCGCAAGATCGCCCGGCTTCAAGGTTGCCGACGGACCTTTTGCACACCCTGCCGAAGGGGCGGTGAAGCGGCAGCTCTTGCCTTTTGGCCGTAAATCCAGCAGAAAACAGCGACCGATGACAGAATTCCCGCCAGGGAACCATTCGCGCGGTCCAGGGAACATGCCCCAAAACTGCCCAGAAGCTTCTGGGTGAGATCATGTTCCGCCAGACGGCAGCGAATTGCGTTTCAGGATTTGGTCCATGGTCCGCGCCCGTCGCGGGGTCTGCTCAGGGTCGCCGGTAGCGCCGGTGTGTTGTTATGTCTGCTCCCGGAGCTCCTGAGCCATGTCCCTGCCCGATAAAGCCTTTCCCGTATCCTGGGATCAGTTCCATCGCGATGCCCGCGCCCTTGCCTGGCGGCTTGCCGGCCTCAACAAGAACTTCCGGGCGATGGTCTGTATCACCCGTGGCGGCCTCGTTCCCGCGGCCATCATTTCGCGTGAATTGAACATCCGCATGATCGAGACCGTCTGTGTCGCCTCCTACCATGATTATTCGAGCCAGGGCGAAATGAACCTGCTCAAGGGAATCACTCCGGAACTCCTCACCGACGGCGGCGAAGGCGTACTGGTTGTCGACGACCTGACCGATACCGGCAAAACCGCCCTCGAAGTGCGCGCCATGCTGCCCAAAGCACATTTCGCCTGCGTCTATGCCAAGCCGACCGGCGTTCCGACCATCGACACCTTCGTCACCGAGGTCAGCCAGGACACCTGGATCTACTTCCCCTGGGACATGGGCTTCACCTATCAGGAGCCGATCGCCAAGGGCCATAAGGGCTGAAATCAACTCGGGGCTCGCACGAATCAGCGGTGATTCTCCGCAATGCATGCGACCCATCTAATATATCAGCAATAGAGGTGGGCGCTCGGGCGCCCACTATATTTAGTAGCCTTCGCCCCACAAGAACACGCGGGATTCAAGGCCTTCCACGCGAATCATGAGACGCCACAGCATGGTTTTGTTCCAAAACCAATGGTTTCGGGGCCACGTTCACAATATTGTCGCGCTGGCCTCCTTCGTTGATGGCATTTACCGCTAAAGCAGTCGTGCAAAGGGCGAGCATTTTCCGCCAAGCGCTTGAATCTTCTGACATCCCAGCGTTTCCCCAGTTTCCACAGGTAAGCCCACAAGATATTGTGGTTAAAAATCTGTCGCAAACCACCCCTTGACGGAATCGGGTCTTTCAAACTTAATAAGAAACGTTGCGGCGGCGACTGGGCCAGGCGGAATAACGAGGGGCTGGTCCTCAACTCGAAATCGGATTTGAATTCAGGGCGATGCACCAATGCTGGTGGCGCCGTGAGGCTTTTTGTGCCGATGTCGAAGCTGCCAAAAAAACACATGCGGGGACTGGCGGCAATAAGCTGTTAATACTATATTTAGTGTTTGCAGCCACCATCACCACAAGATACAGGAAAGTCATCTCCGAATGACACCTCCTGTCAAATAGCGGATTGGATACTGGCTGCACGCTGCACTCGTGAGGCCGGACAAGGATTTTTGCGCCCTGTTTACGAGGCAGACGCGCGCCAACGAATGAGGTTAGGGACCATGCGTATCGAACGTCGCTTTACGAAGGCAGGCCAGTCACCCTATGCGGAGATCGAATTCCGCAAGGCCACCAGCGAGATCAAGAATCCCGATGGCTCGATCGTTTTCCGTCTCGAGAACATCGACGTGCCGGCGCAGTTCTCGCAGGTCGCCGCCGATATTCTGGCGCAGAAGTATTTCCGCAAGGCCGGCGTTCCGACCAAACTGAAGAAGGTCGAGGAAAACGACGTTCCTTCCTTCCTGTGGCGCTCCGTTCCCGATGAAGCTGCCCTGAAGGATCTGCCGAAGGAAAGCCAGACCGGTTCCGAAATCGATGCGCGCCAGGTCTTCGACCGTCTGGCCGGCACCTGGACCTACTGGGGCTGGAAGGGCGGCTATTTCTCGTCCGAGGAAGACGCCTCCGCGTTCCAGGACGAGCTTGCCTATATGCTCGCCACCCAGCGCGTCGCGCCGAACTCGCCGCAATGGTTCAACACCGGCATGCATTGGGCCTACGGCATCGATGGCCCCGGCCAGGGCCACTATTATGTCGATCCCTTCACCGGCAAGCTCACCAAGTCCAAGTCGGCCTATGAGCATCCGCAGCCGCATGCCTGCTTCATCCAGTCGGTCGAGGACGATCTCGTCAACGAAGGCGGCATCATGGACCTCTGGGTTCGTGAAGCTCGTCTCTTCAAATATGGCTCCGGCACCGGCTCCAACTTCTCGCTGCTGCGCGGCGAAGGCGAAAAGCTGTCCGGCGGCGGCCGTTCCTCCGGCCTGATGAGCTTCCTGAAGATCGGCGACCGCGCTGCCGGTGCCATCAAGTCGGGCGGCACGACGCGCCGCGCCGCCAAGATGGTCGTCGTCGACATCGACCATCCGGATATCGAGGAATACATCAACTGGAAGGTCAAGGAAGAGCAGAAGGTTGCCGCCCTCGTCACCGGTTCGAAGATCGTCGCCAAGCACCTGAAGGCGATCATGAAGGCTACCGTCAATTGCGAAGGCGACAATGACGATTGCTTCGACCCGGCCAAGAACCCTGCCCTGAAGCGCGAAATCCGCGCCGCCAAGAAGGACCAGGTTCCGGAAAACTATGTTCAGCGCGTCATCCAGTTCGCTCGCCAGGGCTACAAGGACCTCGAGTTCAAGACCTACGACACCGACTGGGACTCGGAAGCTTATCTCACCGTTTCCGGCCAGAACTCGAACAACTCCGTCTCGATCAAGGACGAGTTCCTGCGCGCTGTCGAGAACGACGCCGACTGGCATCTGACCGCCCGCAAGGACGGCAAGGTCATCAAGACGCTGAAGGCGCGCGATCTCTGGGAATCCATCTCCTACGCCGCCTGGGCATCGGCCGATCCGGGCCTGCACTTCAACACGACGATGAACGACTGGCACACCAGCCCGGCTGCCGGCCCGATCCGTGCATCCAATCCGTGCTCGGAGTACATGTTCCTCGACGACACCGCCTGCAACCTTGCTTCGCTCAACCTGATGACGTTCAAGGATGCAGCGACGAAGCGCATCGATATCGCCGACTACGAGCATGCCGTCCGCCTCTGGACCGTCGTTCTCGAAGTCTCCGTAATGATGGCGCAGTTCCCGTCGCGCCGCATTGCCGAACTTTCCTATGAATACCGCACGCTCGGCCTCGGCTACGCCAATATCGGTGGCCTGCTGATGTCCTCCGGCATTCCCTACGACTCGGACGAAGCCCGCGCCATCGCCGGCTCGCTGACCGCGATCATGACCGGCATCTCCTATGCGACCTCGGCCGAAATGGCCTCCGAACTCGGGACGTTCCCGATGTTCAAGCCGAACCGCGAGAACATGCTGCGCGTCATCCGCAACCATCGCCGTGCCGCCTATGGCGAGACCTCCGGCTATGAAGGCCTGTCGGTCAATCCGGTGGCGCTGATCCACTCCGAAAATCCGGACCAGGATCTCGTCGCCCATGCCAAGGCTGCTTGGGACAAGGCGCTGGAACTCGGCGAAAAGCACGGCTACCGCAACGCTCAGGCAACCGTCATCGCGCCGACCGGCACGATCGGCCTCGTCATGGATTGCGACACGACCGGCATCGAACCCGACTTCGCGCTGGTAAAGTTCAAGAAGCTCGCCGGCGGTGGCTACTTCAAGATCATCAACCGCGCCGTTCCGGAAGCGCTGCGGGCGCTCGGCTATAGCGAAAGCCAGCTTGCCGAGATCGAGGCCTATGCCGTCGGCCATGGCAACCTGAACCAGGCGCCGGCCATCAACCCCTCGACGCTGAAGGCCAAGGGCTTCACCGACGAGAAGGTAGAAGCCGTCAACGCCGCGCTGAAGAGCGCCTTCGACATCAAGTTCGTCTTCAACCAGTGGACCCTCGGCACCGACTTCCTGAAGGGTACGCTGAAGGTTTCCGACGAGCAGATGGCAGACATCAGCTTCAACCTGCTCGACCATCTCGGTTTCTCCAAGAAGGACATCGAAGCCGCCAACATCCATGTTTGCGGTGCGATGACGCTGGAAGGCGCTCCATTCCTGAAGAACGAACATCTCGCCGTCTTTGATTGCGCCAATCCCTGCGGCAAGATCGGCAAGCGTTACCTCTCGGTCGAAAGCCATATCCGCATGATGGCGGCTGCCCAGCCTTTCATCTCGGGTGCGATTTCCAAGACGATCAACATGGCCAACGAAGCAACCGTCGAGGATTGCAAGAACGCCTACATGCTCTCCTGGAAGCTCGGCCTGAAGGCGAACGCGCTCTATCGCGACGGCTCCAAGCTCAGCCAGCCGCTCAACTCCTCGCTGATCGAAGACGAGGATGACGAGGATGCACTGGAGGAGTTCCTGCAGGCTCCGGCTGCCGCCCAGGCCGTCACCATCACCGAGAAGATCGTCGAGCGCGTCATCGAAAAGGTCGTCCGCAGCCAGGAAAAGCTCCCCGGTCGCCGCAAGGGTTATACCCAGAAGGCCAAGATCGGCGGACACACTATCTTCCTGCGTACCGGCGAATATGACGACGGTCGCCTCGGCGAAATCTTCCTTGACATGAACAAGGAAGGCTCGGCCCTGCGTGCCTTCATCAACAACTTCGCCATCTCCGTCTCGCTCGGCCTGCAATATGGCGTGCCGCTCGAGGAATATGTCGACGCCTTCACCTTCACCAAGTTCGAGCCGGCCGGCATCGTCACCGGCAACGACGCGATCAAGAACGCCACGTCGATCCTCGACTACGTGTTCCGTGAACTGGCCATCTCCTACCTTGGCCGCCACGACCTCGCCCATGTCGACACCTCGGACTTCAACGCCACGGCGCTCGGCCGCGGCATTTCGGAAGGCAAGGCCGATGTGTTCTCCAAGGGTCTGACCCGCGGCTACAAGCCGACGCTGGTGCCGACGGCAGGCGAACGCCCGGCAGCCGAGGTCAAGGGTTCGGCCACGGCCGCCCCTGCCCGCGCCTCCTCGGTCTCGACGATCTCCGCCTTCTCCGGCAATGCCGTGCGCAAGCTGGAACCGACGAGCGCCGTCTCCACCTCCGAAGTCGTCGCCTTCAAGCGTGATTATGAGGAACGCGCCAAGGAACTGGCCGAAGAAATCGCCGAGGAAGTGGTCGAAGAAACCGGCCTCTTCACCGACAAGGCGGCAGACGACGCGGCAGCGGCGAAGGCTGACGCCAAGAAGCTGGAATCCGAACGCCGCGCCCGCGCCATCATGCAGGGCTACACCGGCAACATGTGCACCGAATGCCAGAACTTCACCATGGTCCGGAATGGAACTTGCGAGAAGTGCGACACATGCGGAAGTACAAGTGGGTGCAGCTGATCAAAGGTGGGCAGGCCTGCTTGGGCTTGTCACAAAGTGATTGTGCCCAGGTTTCCGCGCATTCTGTTCCGTTAGAAATGTCAGAGAGCGGCCGAAAGGCCGCTCTCATTCGTTAGAGCGAACCTTTTGCCGCAATCATTGCGAGGCCATACATAGGTTCATGTGCACTTCCCCTGATATCCGTGTTTATAAATCGCACTGTTTTCGAACATCGATAGAGAAAGTGATATCCCCGTGTCCCACACCTCTTCCAACCTCCTCCTCGATCTCGACGGAACATTGGTCGATTCCCAACCAGGTATCCTTTCAAGCTGCCGCGCGGCGTTGCGGGCTCTTGGCCATGAAACGGACCCGGAGATGGATATCCGCTCGATCATTGGGCCGCCGATCGAAGACGTGATGCGGTACCTTCTCAGCTCATTCGGCGATGATCGTGTCGCAAAAGCAGTCGACGCCTACCGAGCTGACTATGGAACTCGCGGTCTGCTGCTGAGCGAGCTTTACCCCGGCATCGGGGAAACACTCGTCGAGCTGCATTCTCAAGGCATCCGCCTCCTTCTAGCGACCTCCAAACGGCAAACATTCGCACAGCGCATTCTCGACAATCACGGACTATCGGACCTTTTCCAAGGCATATATGGCTCAGTACCTGGAGCCGGTCTGGACCATAAGCCCGAACTGCTGGCGCATATTCTGCAAGACACTGGACTGGCCGCCCAGAACTGCCTGATGGTCGGCGATAGAAAATTTGACATCGTTGGAGCCCATGCGAACCAGATGCGTGCCGTCGGTGTTCTTTGGGGCTACGGCAACCGTGAAGAACTCGAACTTGCTGGCGCGGATCTTATTCTAGTTGCACCAGAGGAATTGAGGTCATTGTCGAGGTAAGACGCGCGCTACCGCTCTTCCTTGTTTTGAACATCCTGGCGCATGTTTCGGCTTATTTCATTTCGCGTGCGTCCGAACGACATAAGTACCGGCCAGAAAGCCACGGGCAATTACAACTTCATCTATCTGGACGTCCGATGAACGAACACATGAAATCCATCGAGCTTAAAAAGGCCTTTCGTCTGATCAATCACGGCCCGACCGTGCTCTTGTCGGCACGGCATGGCGGCATAGACAACGTCATGGCCGTGGCCTGGTGTTGTGGTCTTGATATCGATCCACCGAAGCTCACCGTCGTCGTCGACAAGGTTGCGCAGACGCGCTCCCTTATCGAGGCGAGCGGGGTTTTCGTCGTACAAGTTCCAACAGTCGCCCAACTTGCGCTGACACGGGAAGTCGGAACCCGGACGTTGTACGACGAACCGGATAAGCTTCAGAAATCAGGTGTCTCGATCTTCGAAGTGCCAGGACAGGACCTGCCATTCGTCGAAGGCTGTTCGGCCTGGCTTGCCTGCAGACTGGTCAGCGAGCCGCATACTCAGGATGCCTACGACCTCTTCATTGCCGAGGTCATCGCCGCCTGGGCAGACGACCGCGTGTTCCGGGAAGGACACTGGCATTTCGAAACGGCGGGACCGGAATGGCGCAGCCTTCATCATGTCGCGGGTGGACACTTCTATGCCATTGGGGAGGTGCTTTCGACCGCGACCGAAACAACCTGAAATCGCGTGCCTTCATATTCGATACTTAACAAGCATAATTCTTGCCGGCTAAGATTGTCCGTAGCAACACACGATCGAATGTGAGCCTGAGCGAAGGATAGAAGCCATATCCGTCGCATCTGACGTTTACATGGCCGCTGCCATCACTTACGGGAAGGCCCATATGTGGGTTTAAGGGCGAACGATCATGCTGATCAAGCAAAGCGACTACCATCGGATCTACCGGGTCATCAACAGCCTGCTGATCAACGAAAACGCCAATCCCGCCACGGCTTCCATGTATTTCAGCACGTTCGGAGCCTTCATTCTCGAACATCATTTCAAGATCAAGGCAAAGCCGAAGGGCGGCCTCGTTGCTTACAATCTAGACGGAAAGCACATCCTTTTCGCCGACCAGCGCGATGATGGCTACGTCTCCGGCGCTGGCGAGAACTTCCACTGCTGGCTCGAAGCGGACGGCTGGGCAATTGACTTCATGGCTCCTGCATTCTCAGAAACTGCGCCAGGCCTGTTCATCCATTCGAAGATGTTTCAGCGTCCGCTTTCATCCATGGCGCAATCCATCAACGATCTCAGCCAAACCGGAGATTTCTTCTATCATTCCGAGCCTGAGGCGACGGCCGAGCGTTTCGCCGATTGGCGCAAGCAACCAATGATCGGAGATCTCGCCATCGTCGCCACCAACTGGTTCCGGAAGTCGCCTAAGAAAATGCAGGCGTCGATCACAGTTCGGAATCAGGACGGGAAAACCAACGTCGTGCCGCTCGTCGGCAATGCCCTGGTTGGCGCATGGTGATGTTCGAAAGCGCGTTCAATCCGAAGTAACGGTCGTGGGACGGCTTCGAGTTTGCCCGCAAACAACCTTCCAGACATTGTAGGACACCCGGAATCTAAGCGAACGATACTGGCCGAGGCATTCAGAGATGGTCATCAAAACCCGACGCCGGTCTGTCTGGCAATTGCTTTTGCTGCCCTTGCGGTTCGTCATAGCAGTGCTCGTCATCATCAGCGAGCTCGCCCGACCACTATATCGACCGTTCGTGAACTGGTTCTCTTCGCTCGCCATCGTGGTGCACTTCAGCGAGTTTGTCGGCTCGCTACCACGAGGCGTCATTCTCGTTCTATTCGTGGTGCCTCTGGCAGTTGCTGAGCCGCTGAAGATTTATGCTTTATTCGTCATCGCCAAGGGCCACGTCATCTCCGGGCTCGTCATAATCGCATTGGCCTACCTGACGAGCTTCCTCCTGGTCGAACGCCTTTTCCACGCAGGCCGCGAGAAGCTGCTGACTTACGGCTGGCTCAAATGGATTATGGATCGTGTGGAGGCTGTTCGGAACTCGGTCGCTGATATGAAAAGAAGCGTCATCGCAATGGTACGCAGTTGGCTTGGACAAGGCGCTTGAACAAAGGACGACTGCTATCCAGCTCGGTGCTGACCAGTCTCGGCTTCAGACAAAGCAATGAAAAACATTGCTTTTCATGATGCTCGATGGAGCATCGCAAGATGGCAATTGGGGTGAATTCAACATCCAGCCCATCAATGCTGCGGATGCATGCACTCCCCGTGATCTGCGAGAACCTCGATCACCCGGCACTGGTCGACGCGGCCGTGGCCGCAGCCTTTCACCATCATTTCCAGTTCCGCTTTCAGCGCCGTCAGGCTGCGGATGCGCTGTTCGACCTCGATCAGGCGGGCCTTGGCGATGGCGTCGGCGGAGGCGCAGGATTGGTGCGGGTCGTCCTGCAGCGTCAGGAGCGTGCGGATGGCGTCGATCTCGAAGCCCAGTTCGCGGGCGTGACGGATGAAGGCGAGCCGGTGCAGATGCGATTGCTCGTAGGAGCGCTGGTTGCCCTCGCTCCGCTCCGGCTCCGCCAGGAGACCGATGCTTTCGTAATAGCGGATCGTCGGCACTTTCACGCCGCTTTGCCGGGCTGCTTCGCCGATCGTGATCTTTTTCATGATTTACCTCTTGCACCTCTAGTCGCTAGAGGATGTAGGTAGAGTGCCACGGTTTGACAAGGAAGCGGATCATGACAGCGGCGACACAGACACGATACAGAGTTGGCGGCATGGATTGCGCATCATGCGCGGCCAAGATTGATACGGCCGTCAGGCGCATGCCCGGCGTCGAGGATGTCTCGGTTTCAGTGACTGCCGGCACGATGACCGTACACCATGACGAGACGAGCAACCTTGTCGCCATCGAAAAGAAGGTGGTTGGCCTCGGCTATTCCGTCGCGCCGCTTGCCGGCAAGGCGGTACCCTCGCCCGCTGAGCACCAACATGACGATCACGGTCACCAATGCCAGGGCAATCATGATCATTCCCATAATCACAGCGGCCACGATCATTCGGCGCATGACCATGCTGATCATCATACCGATCACAAGCACGCGGAAAAGGACATCGAGGGGCTGCATGGTCACGACCATGGGCCAACGAACGGCCCGTGGTGGGCAAGCAAAAAGGGCCGGCTGACGATCCTGTCGGGCGGCGCACTGGTTGCCGCCTATGCGCTTGGCCATCTCGTTCCCTCGATCGCACCCTATGCCTTTATCGTCGCCATGCTCGTCGGCCTTGTGCCGATCGCGCGCCGCGCCGTCATGGCGGCTCTGGCGGGTACGCCGTTTTCCATCGAAATGCTGATGACCATCGCGGCCGTCGGCGCCGTCATCATCAATGCCGGCGAAGAGGCGGCAACGGTCGTTTTCCTCTTCCTGGTCGGCGAATTGCTGGAAGGTGTGGCCGCCGGCAAGGCGCGTGCCAGCATCCAGTCGCTGGCGACACTGGTTCCGAAAACCGCACTGGTCGAGGAGAGTGGCCAGACCCGCGAGGTCCAGGCTGACAGCCTCAAGGTCGGCGCTGTCATCCTGATACGCCCCGGCGACCGCATCGCCGCCGATGGCATCATCGTCGAAGGCGAAAGCGCCATCGATGAAGCGCCGGTCACCGGCGAAAGCACGCCCGTCCGTAAGGGCGTAGACGCCAAGGTTTTCGCGGGCACGATCAACACCGATGCCGTGCTGCGCGTCAAAGTCACCGCCGCTGCGGCCGACAACACCATCGCCCGCGTCGTCAAGCTGGTTGAGGAAGCGCAGGAATCCAAGGCCCCGACCGAACGCTTCATTGATCGGTTCTCGCGCTATTATACGCCAGGCGTCGTCACCGTCGCGGCGCTGATCGCGGTGACGCCGCCGCTGGTGGCCGGCGCGAGCTGGATGGAATGGGTCTACAAGGGTCTCGCCATCCTGTTGATCGGCTGCCCCTGCGCGCTGGTCATCTCGACGCCCGCAGCCATCGCGGCCGCCCTTTCGGCGGGTGCGCGCAACGGCTTGCTGTTGAAGGGCGGCGCCGTGCTGGAAACCATGGGCAAGGTGACGACGGTCGCCTTCGACAAGACGGGCACGCTGACCGAGGGCAAACCGAAGGTGACCGACGTCGCTGGGTTCGGCTTTACCGAGGCGCAGGTGCTGTCGAGGGCCGCCGCGCTGGAAAACGGCTCGAGCCATCCGCTAGCGCTTGCGATCCTGGAGCGGGCTAAGGCCGATGGGTTTCCGGTTCCGCCTGCCGCCGAAGCGAAGGCCCTGCCCGGCAAGGGCGTCAGAGGCCGGGTCGGCGGCGAGGCCATGTCGCTTCTGTCGCCGCAGGCTGCGCGGGAGATCGAGGCTTTTTCAGCCGAACAGGACACACAAATCGTAGCCATGAACGACGACGGCAAGAGCGTCTCCGTGCTGGTCGTGGAGAGCAAGGTCGCCGGCTTGATCGCCATGCGCGACGAGCCGCGCGCTGACGCCCGCGCCGGGATCGAGGCGCTGAGAGCAGCCGGGATCGGCGCGGTCATGCTGACCGGCGACAATGCGCGGACGGCGGCGGCCATCGCCAGGGGTCTCAGCATCGAACCGCGCGCCCAGCTTCTGCCGGAAGACAAGCAGCGCATCGTGCGCGAATTGCAGGCGCAAAAGCAGATCGTCGCCAAGGTCGGAGACGGCATCAACGACGCTCCGGCGCTGGCAGCCGCCGATGTCGGCATCGCCATGGGTGGCGGCACCGACGTGGCGCTGGAGACGGCCGACGCCGCCGCTCTTCATGGCCGCGTAACGGATGTTGCCAACATGGTGGTGCTGTCGCGCACGACGATGAGCAATATCCACCAGAACATCACCATGGCACTCGGCCTGAAAGCCGTGTTCCTGGTGACCACGATCGTCGGCATCACCGGGCTCTGGCCGGCGATCCTCGCCGATACCGGCGCCACCGTACTCGTCACCGCCAATGCGATGCGGCTTCTCGGATGGAAGGGCGCGAGATCGTAAGGGTAACCCCTTCATGCCTGTAGCGACAGAAGGCGGGTCGGCATCGCTGCCTCACCCGCCTTTAGCCATTCAAGATCCGGCCAGCAGGCCCTGAAGCTCCGTCAGCTTCTCGTTGACCAGCCAGCCGTAATAATTTTCCTCCGGCAGCTTGCGGCCGCCGGGCTTGTCGGCGTCCTGCCGGAGCGCGAGCGCCCGGCGGCGCGGCTGGCCGACATTGTAGAGCGTTGCGGTCAGGCCGGGATTGTCGGAGATATCGAAACCCTGATCCCGATACGCCTCGATCGCATCCCTGATGATCGCAGCAATGTAGAGAACGCTGCGCGCCGGATCCATGATGTCACGATAGATCGCCTGCGGATCGTCCGGCGACAGTTTCGGCAGTCCGCTGGTGGCATGTACCCGGTCGGTGACCTCCAGTGCGGTCAGGGGGCTGATCTGCCCGAGGCCGAAGGTCTGTCCGGCATAGAAGGGCTGAAAGAACGCCCGCTGGAACGTCATGTTCTCATAGGAGACGCCGTCGACGGTCTTGCCGCGAAAATTCTGGTCCCACGCCTCGTCGCGGCATTCCCAGAGTTCGGTGCTGCCGGTGAAGCCGTTGCAACGCGCAAATTCCGGCCTCTTTACAAAGGACTGCACGGACACACCCTTATAGCTGAACGTGAAATCAGCCTTCGAATAGGCGAGCGCCTTGACATAGTAGGACTGAACCCGGTCGACGATGGTGATGTTGTAAGTGTGCTCGCCGACAAGGGCGCCGATGATGTGGATCGGGTCGATTTGATAGGTATCAGCCGCCTTCTTGATCTGCTGCATCAGGCTCTTGTCCTGGCGAAGCACCGTGAGGATCTTTTCGTACTTCTCCTCATAGGTCGTGGAGAAGGCCTTTGCACGCAGCGCCGATGTGCTGGGGATCGTGGGCTGCTCGGAATTGCGGTTGCCTGGAGGCACGCGCACCACGTCCCGGGCGGCGCAAGTGGAGGTAATGGCGAGAAAAAGGATGAGACTGGTCGCCGAAATCTTCGATAGGCTTGTTCGCATTTGATAATCGCTCTCGTAAACGGCCCCAATCATAGGACCGCCTTCATATTCGAACAGGCTCCTGAAGCAAGGCTGAGCGGTTCTTCCGCGAGGCGAATCGCAATAAACTTTAATTGACATGGCGCTTGCCCGTGCACAAATCCACGGCTTCAAAGGGGAACCCGGTGAACCATCTTTTCGTGACCGGAGGCATTCTGCTCGCTGCCGCCCCTGGCGCCGCAATTCCGACCATTGCGGATGTTCCGGCGCTTGCCGCCGCTGCGATCACGCGAAGGGTTGATGTGCCGATGTCGAACATCCACATATCGAGCGCGAAACCGAGCACGAGAATGCCCGGCTTTGTCGTCTGCGGGATCGTTGACGAGCAATCCGCTGACGGGGACAAGAACGAGCGTTTCTTTGTCGTCATACCCGGCGATTTCGCAATCCTGGACCGCGACGGATCGAAGCTCGTGGATACCTACTGGTCCGCAAATCAATGTAAGTGATTTGCCAGGGCCTTGCTGATCATGGCGAGCTCTTCGGGCGTACGGCCCGCCTCAAGGCGGAGCCAGACATTCGGATCGTCAGCGGATTGCCGCTTGATATAGGTATAGCCCGTAGCGCTCCACGTCTTCACAGCATCGGTCAGATTGTCCAGTACGAGATCGCCGTCGTTCGTTCGGGCCATCAACACCAGATGCCCCTCATTGTGCTTGTCGAGAACGACCGTCAGCAGTAGGGCCGAACGGGGCCAGCCAGCTTCTATGAGGAGCTTCCTTTTCAGGAGGACATAGTCGTTGCAATTGCCCATGCCGTCATCGGGATAGGTCCACCAGTTCATGATGCCCAGCTTGTAAATTCCATAGTGGTCATCGTCCCCGACGCCCTGGATCTCATGATTGACCAATTGGTCGATCTGCTGCAGTTCGGTCCAGCGGTCCTCGTCGACCTTTGCGAATTCCTCGCTCTTCTGCCCTGCGACGCATTCGTTAGGCTGGGCTTGGCAGAAGCTGATCCAGCCGATCGGCACGGTCGTCCTCACGGTTACCCGCGCAAAGCTATGCAGCGGTGAGCCGGACACATTCCCTGCGGGCTTCGCTACGGTCGCGCCCGAAAAGAACAAAAAGCCGACTAAAAACAGAATGCATGTGACGAGTAACGATCGCATCTTTGGCTCCATGAACGACGCCATGAAGCCGAAAGGCCATCAAATTTATTCAAAAGAAGATTGTTCGCATTTTAGCTTTCCTGCGTTTTCCACCCAGCAGAGCCATCGAGGTCGATCGTATGTTAAAAAATCTCCGAATGATCAAAACCGCCAGTCGGCCCTCTTTTGAACCCTACAACCGGCATCCCAAGGATATTATGGCGCCCTCCCCACTGGCGCGGCGGGGCATTGATGCATATCTTCACCGGCATCCTCATCAATTATAAGAGCCGGTTTTGTTTCTCGAAATTTCAATCGTCGTCCTGCTGACCATCCTCAACGGTGTCCTGGCAATGTCGGAGCTCGCCGTGGTTTCCTCCCGACCGGCACGCCTTAAGGTGCTCGCGGATCAGGGCAGCAGGGGCGCCCGCCTGGCGATCAGGCTGACCGAGAACCCCGGCCGCTTTCTGTCGACGGTCCAGATCGGCATTACGCTCGTCGGCGTCCTGTCCGGCGCGTTCTCGGGCGCGACACTCGGCGCGCGTTTCACAAACTGGCTGGTCGCGCAAGGGCTGTCTCAGGGCTTGGCCGACGCTCTTGGCGTCGGAACGGTCGTCGTGGCGATCACCTATCTCTCGCTGATCGTCGGCGAACTCGTGCCGAAGCAGATTGCGCTTCGGGCACCCGAGACGGTCGCAAGCAAAGTCGCCCCGGCGATGACCGTTCTGTCGAAGCTCGCCTTGCCGCTGGTTTGGCTTCTCGATGCGTCAGGCCGTCTGGTGCTCTCCCTTCTCGGCCAATCCGGAAAGGGTAGCGACGGCGTCACCGATGAGGAGATCAAGACCATTCTTGCCGAAGCGCAGAGCGCCGGCGTGATCGAGAGGGAAGAGTCCGCGATGATTTCGGGCGTCATGCGCCTGGCGGATCGCACGGCCCGGGCGCTGATGACACCCCGACGCGAGGTTGAGCTGATCGATATCGACGACAGTGCGGAAGAGATACGCGCCCAGCTTCATCGCACCAACCGTTCGCAGCTTCCCGTACGCAGGGGAAGTTCCGACGAGGTTCTGGGCGTTCTGTTCGTCAAGGACTATTACGACGCGATCTCCACCGACGGCCGCGCCGATATCAAGGCACTGACGCGCGAAGTTCCGGTCGTGTCGGACCTTGCCACCGCCAACACCGTCATCCAGATGATCCGCACGTCGCCCACCGACATGGTGCTCGTCTTCGACGAATATGGACACTTCGAAGGCGTCGTCACCTCCGGCGACATCATGGAAGCGATCATGGGCGTGTTCCAGACGGAACATGGCGAAGAGCCGGCAATCGCCCGCCGCGACGACGGCTCCTATCTCGTCTCCGGCTGGATGCCGATCGACGAATTCTCAGAGTTCATGAACATCCCGCTGGACGAGGATGCCGAGTACCAGACCGTCGCGGGCCTGGTCCTGGAGGAACTGAAACACCTTCCGGAACTCGGCGAGAGCTTCAGCAAGAACGGCTGGCGCTTCGAGGTCATCGATCTCGACGGCCGGCGGATCGACAAGCTTCTGCTGTCATCCGAAAAGACCGAGGCTGCATAGCGGCCGCCCGGCCGACTGTGCTCTTCTCGTCTCGGCGGTGATTTTCGACGGACCGGATGGCTGAAAACCTGGGACAGACCGAGAGACACATGGCATAAGGGCGCCAAAATCTCTCTCTTCGGGCCTCGCGTAGACAATATGATCCGTATCGAAAATATCAGCAAGCAGAACAGCCACCGCATCCTTTTCATCGAAGCGTCCGCAGCGCTCAACAGGGGCGAGAGCGTCGGGCTCGTCGGCCCCAACGGGGCCGGTAAGACAACGCTGTTCCGGATGATCACCGGACAGGAGCAGCCTGACGAGGGGCAAGTCTCCGCCGACAAGGGCATCACCATTGGCTACTTCAACCAGGATGTCGGCGAGATGGAAGGCCGCAGCGCCGTCTCCGAAGTGATGGAAGGCGCGGGTCCGGTCAGCGTCGTTGCCGCCGAATTGCGCGAGCTCGAAGCGGCCATGATCGATCCCGATCAGGCCGACGACATGGACGGTATCATCGAGCGCTACGGCGAGGTGCAGGCGCGCTACGAGGAGCTGGACGGCTATGCTCTGGAGGGCCGCGCCCGCGAAGTGCTGGCGGGCTTGAGCTTCACCGAGGAGATGATGGATGGCGATGTCGGCGCCCTGTCGGGCGGCTGGAAAATGCGCGTGGCGCTCGCCCGTATTCTGCTCATGCGCCCCGATGTCATGCTGCTCGACGAGCCGAGCAACCATCTGGATCTCGAAAGCCTCATCTGGCTTGAAGAATTCCTGAAAGGCTATGAAGGCGCGTTGCTGATGACCTCGCACGACCGCGAGTTCATGAACCGCATCGTCACCAAGATTATCGAAATCGATGCTGGCTCACTGACGAGCTATTCGGGCGACTATGAATTCTACGAACAACAGCGGGCGCAGAACGAGAAGCAGCAGCAGGCGCAATTCGAGCGCCAGCAGGCAATGCTCGCCAAGGAAATCAAGTTCATCGAGCGTTTCAAGGCGCGGGCCTCGCATGCCTCGCAGGTGCAGAGCCGCGTCAAGAAACTGGAGAAGATCGACCGGGTGGAGCCGCCCAAGCGCCGCCAGACGGTCGCCTTCGAATTCCAGCCGGCGCCGCGCTCCGGCGAAGATGTGGTTAACCTGAAGAACATCCACAAGAAATACGGCAGCCGCGTTATCTATGAGGGGCTGGATTTCATGGTACGGCGCAAGGAGCGCTGGTGCATCATGGGCATCAACGGTGCCGGCAAGTCCACCCTGCTGAAGCTGGTTGCAGGCTCGACGACGCCGGACGAAGGCAGCGTCGCGCTCGGCGCCAGCGTCAAGATGGGTTATTTCGCCCAGCACGCCATGGATCTTCTCGACGGCGAACGCACCGTGTTTCAGCAGCTCGAACACGACTTCCCGCAGGCGGGCCAAGGGTCGCTGCGCGCGCTTGCTGGATGCTTCGGGTTCTCGGGCGACGATGTAGAGAAAAAATGTCGCGTCTTGTCGGGTGGTGAGAAAGCACGGCTGGTCATGGCGATCATGCTCTTCAACCCGCCGAATCTCCTCGTGCTCGACGAGCCCACGAACCATCTGGACCTCGACACGAAGGAAATGCTGATCAAGGCGCTGTCGCAATACGAGGGCACGATGCTGTTCGTCTCGCATGACCGGCATTTCCTCGCCGCGCTCTCCAATCGCGTACTTGAGCTGACGCCCGAAGGCGTCCATCAATATGGCGGCGGCTATACGGAATATGTGGCGCGCACCGGCCATGAGGCGCCCGGCCTGCATGGCTGAGGCATAAGAGCGTTTGCGGCAATGCCCCTTCAGTGCACGCTGACGGGGAGAGGCGTTGTCCCGCCGATCACGGCGACAGGCGTCGTCCTGCCGCGGACGCGGATTTCGATGCGGCGGCGGGTTTCCACGGCACCCGCCTGCCCCGCCGAGATCGTATCGCCCGGCAGGATCAGCTGGGCCGCCGACATCGGCAGGATCGTGGCGTTCTTCAGCTTGGGATTGGCTTTGAGCACATTGGCGACGGCGATGGCGCGGGCAAGACCAAGCCCGGCATTGTCTGCCGGCTCGACTGCCGATATCGGCAGCCTGCCATCCATGGCGCCGATCAGCGTGTCATCGAGGTTGGAGACCCTTCGCGCCACCGGCTGTTCATCCGTATGGCCGATCACCTCGACGATATTGGCATCGTAGTCGTTGAGGTTGCCGGCGATCTCATCGGCCACGGTGGTATTGAGCAACTGCACGAAGGTCCTGGTCAGATCGGTGCTGCCCGACTGAAAATAATTTGTCCTGACATCTTCCAGATTGATGATCGGAGGCCATTCGTGGGGGCCTGTGCCGCCAAGCCCCGCCGCCAGAAGCCTGTCCACTTCGTCCGGCGCCTTGGCAAGCTCGACGCCGCGCTGCTTCAATACTGCCGCGACCTTGGCAAGCTCGCGCAGATCCTCGGGCTTTGTTCCCTCGGTGCCTATGCTGTCCAGCGTCTCGCGCGCCAACACCAGCTCGCGCCAGTCCTTCTCCAGCTTGTCCTGATCCGCCGGAGAAAGGTCGCCGGACTTGAGCTGCTTTTGCAGCTGCACGATGAGATAGCTCTGCTCGGACCGCTTCTGTTCCAGAAGAACAAGCTGCTGCTCGGCATTCTTCAGCTTGCGTTCTGCCTCATAGCGCTGGCTTCTTTCGCGCGAAATCATCGCCGCCGCGACCAGCAACAGGCAAAAGACCAGGAGCAGCATGGATTCAGCCATAGTCAAGCCGAGGATGAGGCCACGATTGTAGCCCCTGTGTTCCAGCTTCGGCTTGGCGTCCGTGGCGCGCATCACCATAGATGCCACCGGCGTTTGCGCCCCGCCGTCCCGGAAAGCACCTCGTCATGCACGAGCATGTTCTCGGCACCGGACGATCTCTCCGCCTGCGGATCAACCACTTTGAGTTCGGGCGATAGCGGCCGTCCCGGCAGCTCGGCTATCCGGCTCAGCGTCCGCTCGATATTCCGCAGCGGCTGTAATTGTGCCTCGGCCATGTCCTTGATCGCGGCGATGGCCGGCGCGAGCTCGGCCCGGACCACGTCTTCCGGCGCGCGGATATCCTCGAGCTTCCTGCCGACGGTTTCGACGGCGGTGCCGAATTTGCCGATGATCTCGGATAGCTGCGAGGTCGTTTCGGTCAATTGCGCCGCCGCATCATTGATCGGCTTGACCGCCTGTTTCGCCAGGACCTCAAGTATCTTCTGGATTTCCTCGCCATTGCGCTCGGCCTGGTGCGCAATCTCCTCGAACCCCTCAGACAGCATTTGCTGGCTGACGCGGCGATAGTGGGAAAATTCACGCGAGGAAGCATCAAGCTCCGTACGCACACGCCGTGTCATCTCGGCCAGCTCATGGCGTGTACTGCGCTCGATGTCGATCGGGTCTCGCCGCATCTGGTTGAAGAGAATGCGCAGCGTCACGCCGGCGATGGTCGAGGTGACGGCGATGCCGAAATTGCGGACGATCGTTTCGATAGAGGTCTCGCCGGCGAAGAGATAGAGCGAGACACCGAGGCTCGACAGGGTGAACAGGAAGCCCATGTAATAGAGATTGTCGCCCGTCTGTTCGTTCTGGAGGCGGAACCCGGCGAAGGCCAGCGAAGCCACGAAATAGATCGCCATAAGCAACAGCGGCACGCCGGTGACGACCAGCAGCGACCAGCCCAGGAGCTTCGAGGTCCAGATGAAGATCATGCCGCCGATGGTGGTGGAGGCGAAGAGGACCATCGGCCCGTAGTCGCGCATGGCGAACCTTGCCTCAGCATCGGCCATCAGCGTATCCCCTCCAATCGAACGAAGCCGTCGAAATAGCCATTATTGTTCTTGATCCACTGCGCCCAGAAATTCGCAAGATCCTCCATGCTGAACTTCGTATTCGGCCTTTGAAAGGCGAGGATCCTGATCATGACACCATCCAGTGACGTCCGGTATTTATCACGCGCGGGACTTGCCTGGAATTTCTGGTAGGAGGCGCCATCGCGATAGTTGGAGAAGGCGTCGGTGTGCTCCAGCATGTCGGACACGATATAGAGGTGCTTCGGCACGCCGGGGGCAGCACTCGCGAAGACCTCGAGATTGATCTTCTGGATCGCGGCCATGATCGGCGACAGCTTGCCCGCCTCGCCGACACTGAGTTTTCCGGCGATATCGGCAAGCGGCTTCTGGAACCCCTTCTCCCAGCGCGCCTGCGCCAGCCGCGGATTGCTGGTCCATTCGTCGACGTTGGCGCCGCTTCCGGGATTGCAGCCGTGGAAGGTCTGGATGAGCTCGCCCTCCTTCGCCGTCAGCGCGTAGATGTCGATCGCGCCGCCGACCGGCACATCGGCGACGATCTTCTGGAACTGGTTGCGCAGGTCGAGCGCGGTCGTGTCCGAGATCGGATCGGTGACGTCAAGCAGGATTGCCGTTTCCGATTTCGGTCCGTCCACCGGGCAAAGCGATGCCTGATCGACAGCAACATTGGCGTTTGCCTTATAACGCAGCCAGCCATAGGCGCCGACGATGCCAAGGGACAGGACGGCAAGGCAAACCGTCGCGATGATCAGACCCGCCGAGCTGCCGCCCCGACTACGCCGCTTGCGTCGCGCCAATGGTGCTCTCCGGGAAAAGATTGTCGAGCTTGTGATACTTCTCGATGGCGCTTTCGAATTCGTCGCCGATCCGCTTGATCTGCTCGCTTAGTTCGGCCTGCGCGCTCTGGATGCGTTCTCCAAGCAATTTATCGTCCCACTCCTCGTTGCTATGCAGCACCGGCACCAGCCGCTCGAGCTGATAGCGGGTGGCGAAATAAGCCGGCTCCGGCTCCGTGCGCGCCCCTCGATTGGCCTCGCGATAGATGGTCAGAAGCGTGTTGGCGGTACGTTCGAGATGGTTCTGGTGTTCGGCGAAGAGGCCGGCCGTCCGGGCACGGTGGGCGAGGATCGCGGCGGTCTCTTGCCGGCGCATACTGAGGTCGCGGATGATCGCCTCGATCTTGCTGTTGTGTTCGTCGCGGATATCCCGGAGATCATCGATCAGATCGAGCTTGCGGTCGATATAGCTGCTTCTCGCCGTATCGAGCCGCTTCTGCACGCCGGCAAAGCCCGGATAAGGATCTGTCAAATAGCAGCCGTCGATGAAGGCAAAGAGCGAGAACATCAGCCCGACGGCAAACAGCATCCAGGAATTCAGCTCCTGCAAGCCAAGCGGCGCGGTCTTCAGCCGCTGCATCACCTCCACGCCGGCGCCGGAAAGAATGGTCGCCGACACCTCACGGTAATGTGCCAGCGCAATGTTGATCGCCAGCGCCACTGCGACATAGGCGACCAGACCGAGCAGGCCGAGCAGCTTCAGAAGAAATGATCGGTGCACGAGGAAACGGACGCAGAAAAAGGAAAACATCAGCGCCGCGCCGATATTCAGGAAGGCGAAGGCCGCCGCTTCCGTCACGCCGCCGACGACACCCTGCTCGCTTCCCTTGGCAAGAAAGCTGCCGTTCATCACCATTTCGATGAGGACCAGAAAGACGATCAACGCCACCTTGAAGCCCCAGGCGGCCTTGCTGGAAATTTTCGCAGCCCGCTGCAGCTTGTGCCTAGACTTGAAGTCCACCAATTCATCCTCGGCGGTCTTCAGCTTGCGGCGCAGGCCGTGCAGCTCGTCGACGCCGCTCGCGACCTCCGCCTTGAAATCCGAAATGCTCGACGCATTCGCCTGCCGGATCAGCCCGAACTGCCCCTCGAAATCAAGATTGCGCAGTCGGCTGTCGAAGGTCTGGAACTGATCCTCGAGGACCTGATGCGAGCTTTTCTTTTCGGTCTCGATCCAGGTGACCACGTTCTGTTCGGTCTCATCGAGGGATTGGGCGCTTGTCCCCGGCCGGTTGAGCCTGCCGGCGGTCGCACCCTTCTCCTTCAGGCTGAGCGTCGTGCTCAGCTTCTCGATATCGACGACGGGAAATACGTCGGTCGAGGCCCGAAAATCATGGCTGGTCTCCCGAACTGTCTCCCAGAGGCGGTTTAAGGCTTCGAAACGCAATGATCTTCCCCAGGCAAACCCGTCAACTTTAGAAGGACTAGCGATAGACCGATATCGCACCGGTTGTCCCTGGTCCAGAGCAGTACCGGCGAAGTTAAAACGGGATTGTGGTAAAGAATAGCCCGAAACAATCTTGCCGGCCGGGAAGCCGCCGCGGTTGACGGCAAAGGCCCGGGATTTTTGTCATCGGTCTCAACAAACCGCTCGCCAAATCATCAAGATCGCCTAATTTGCTCCAATCGCGACAGAGCCGGAGACCAAGGCCATGACATCCTCCCCCCTCAAGAATATCTGTATTTACGGCGCCGGCGCGCTTGGCGGCGCGATTGCGGCAAAACTGGCTTCAGGGCTTGGCGAGCAGGCACGCATTTCCGTCATTGCGCGCGGCGCGCATCTGGATGGCATTCGCACGCAGGGCATCCGCCTGTGGGAGGCTGGGGCAGATAAGCCGCTCGTCGCACAGGTGACGGCAACCGACGATGCGGCGGAATTGCCGCGCAGGATCTGGTGATCACGGGGCTTAAAGGCCACCAGCTCGGCGCGGCGGTGCCCGGCATCGCCAAGCTGCTGCACGCCGGCACCCGTGTCGTGATGATCCTGAACGGCATACCCTGGTGGTATTTTCATCGGGACCAGCAAAGCGGCCATGCCGAGCGCCAGATGGAGGAACTCGATCCGAACGGCGATCTCTGGCGGTCGATCGGCCCAGAGCGCGTCATCGGCTGCGTCGCCTATCAGGGCGCGGAGGTCATCAATCCCGGCGAAATCGAACTCAGCAACAACGGTCATTTCATCCTCGGCGAACCCTCGGGCGAGACCTCAGGCGACATCGAAGCCATCGCGGCCCTGTTGAAACAGGCGGGCGTCAACATTTCGATCTCGCCGCGCATTCGCGACGAGATCTGGAGCAAGCTGATGGGCAACGCCGCCTTCAATCCGATCAGCGCGCTGACACGGGCGCGGATGTCGGAAATCATGGCCAACCCTGCCCTGTCGACCATGGTCGGCCAAGTGATGAACGAGGTGAAGTCGGTCGCGGAAGCCGTGGGCTCACACCTGGCGATCTCCATCGAGGAGCGCCTGGAACGCTCCCGCCACATCGGCCCGGTGCGAACCTCCATGCTACAGGATCTCCTCGCGGGCAAGGCGCTGGAAATCACACCGCTGGTGGGCGCGGTCGTTTCGCTCGGCAAGCTGACGGGCGTGGCAACCCCGACCTCGGCGACGATCCTGGCGCTGGTGACGCAACTGGATCAGGAGAACTTGCGGGCGGCTGAGTAGCCGTCACTCGCCCTCATGCTGAGGTGGGAATCTGGAGGGTTCTGTGAGGTCCGCTCACGGAGGGCGCAGCAGTCTGCAAGGTGGAGTGCTACTTGTTGGGCGCGTCGACGCTGAGCAGCGAACGCACCAATGCAGCCTGGCTACGCACACCGGTTTTGTCGAAAATGCGCTGCAGCTGAGTGCGTAGCGTATTGACGCTAACTGCCAGGAGGCCGGCTGCCTCCGCGAGATCGTGGCCATCGACGATGAGGCGGGCAAGCTTGACCTGCGCGGGTGACAAACCATAGATCTCCCGTGCCCCATCTATCCGGCGTGCGACCGTCTCCGCATCGTCGAACGACACCAGCGCCTTGCCATCTTCAAGCAGGACCCAGCAGTGCATCGGTATTCCCGCCGCGTCCTCGCCAAGCGCCACCGCCCAGGCTTGCTTCGGCGATAAACGTAGCCGTGTCTGGCCCTGCAATTCGCGAAAGGCCAGGCGGACGGCGTCACGAAGCACGGGATCGTGTTCGCGCCGCCTGGCGCGGAGGCATCCGGCGGCGACGGCGAGTCCCTGATGGTGGCGTATCCGCTCTTGCGCGAGTCGGTTGCTCCACAGGATACGCCTATCGGCATCGACCTCAATCAACGGGGAGTTCGCCTGTTCGACAGCGCTCTCCATCATCACCATGCAACCGATCTTCCAGATACCATCGACCCGGTGCAGGATTTTTAGCATGCGCTTCAGATCGTCGTTGGCGTTGGTGCCGATCTCGTCGTAGGTGACCCAGGCCATATTCCCGGCAACGATGACGTTGACCTTCTCCCACCGAACGCGCTCCGAAAAGAGGTGTTTCTCCGGAAATCGCTCCAGGATCGTCTTAAGTCGCGCGGCGATCGCGTCCCAGCCTTCGTCGACCCGGATGCCCAGTGAGACGAAGGAGTCCATCCGCCGGGTCTGCGGCGACTGCACCCAATGGCTTGCCACTGCCTCGAAGTCCCGCTGCAACCAGGCCTCGGTCTCGCTGCGGATCACGGCAATGATCGCGGCCTTGCCAGCCTCGCTTTCGTCCATTCCACGATCTCCGGTGACCTCGGGTCGCAGCATAACACGCTGATATCTCATGGCACTAGGCTGCCTCAGATCAGTGTTATGCCAAGGATCAAGACCACGCCAACCGTTATCGTGACCGACCCAAGCAGTCCCGAGCTCAAGCGCGGCAAAACGATCTGGTTCGAGTAGTAGCAGTCCTCGGCCCAAGAACTCATCCGCACCGGTTGGGGTCTGGTGTGAATGTGTGTGATGGCGAGACTGTAAATGTCCATGATTTCCTCCGCTCCTGACGCCTTGATCCAAGCATCATGGCATGGAGAGGTGCCCTGACCTGTCATGCGAGCGGACGACAGCGGACAGGTTTGCAACAGGCTTGGCCCTTCATCACCCCGACCTCATCCCGTTTGCGCGGGAAGAGGGAGTTACAGACCCAGCATCCACGTCTTTATATCCCACTTATTTCTTCGCCTCTCGCCGCGAATGGATTTCCTATGCCGCCCGGCGTTACCCTCACGGTCGAATGCAGAGGTAGACACCATGCTTGACACACATTCACCCAACCTGGCCGAGTCCATCCGCTTCCTTGTCCACGACAGCGACAAGAGACACCATCGCGTTGCCGCTTCCGCCCCTGCCGGCAGGGTTCAGCCGAAACGCCGGCTTCGTAACCGGCAGGTCCGCGAGAAGCGCACCTTCTATGCGATGTTCGCCTTCGGGCTGCTGCTTGGTGCCCTCGAGCTCTTCATTGTGCTGCACTATCTCTGAGCTGCCTCGGGATCATGACGAAAACAGCCTTGCAAAGGCCTATCGGTGGTGTGATCACCGCGCTCGTCACACCGTTTCGTGACGGCGCGCTCGACAGTGTCGGGTTGATGGCGCATGTGGAGTGGCAATTGCTCAGCGGCATCGACGGGCTGCTCGCCTGTTCGCTGAGCGGCGAAGGTCCGGTGCTTGATGAAGCCGAGCGGGCGCGGGTCATCGAAATCTGCGTCGAACTGGCGGAGGGACGGGTTCCCGTCATCGTCGCCACGGGCACCAATGATACGGCAACGACCATCGAGGAGACGCGGCAGGCTGAAAAGCTTGGCGCCGAGGCCGCCTTCGTCACCCTTCCCTATTATTCCAAGCCAACCCAGAAGGGCATCATCCATCATTTCGAGCGGCTGGCGGAGAGCACCGACCTGCCGCTGATCATCCATAACCTTCCGTCGCACACCGCCGTCGATCTGACGCCGATGACGATTGCGCGGCTGGCGGAGATTCCCAGCATCGTCGGCATTGCCGACGGCACCGGCGACGTCACACGCGTCGGTGCGTGGCGGCCGTTGCTGCCGGAGCGGATCGGGCTTTATTCGACACACGATGCGACGGCGCTTGCCTTTACCCTTGCCGGCGGACGCGGATCATTTTCCAGCGCCGCCAATATCGTGCCGCGGCTTTGCCATTCCATGCAGATGTCAGCAGGATGTGACCACTTAGCGGCGGCGCGGTCGATCGATGACCGGCTGCAATTGTTGTTCAAGGCCCTTTCGCGCGAAAGCGAACCGGCGGTGGTGAAACATGCCCTGGCCTTGATGAAGGGCATGCCCGCCGATGTGCGCCTGCCGCTAACCGGCGTCGAGGCGGAGACGGATGTGGCAATCCAGACAGCCATTGCTTCGCTTCGACTGGATTGCGATCACCGCGTTACCGCGCCGCTGGCATTCCGCCTGGGATTATAAAATCGCTCTATCCCTATGAGATTTTTATATTTTAGTCTTTCCTGCCAAATGGAAATCATACCGCATTGCTCATAGATTTGGTTGCGTGGCGCTTGCGTCGGTTCGGATCGACAACAGCGTCGGTGACACTTGGAAAGGAACTATGATGTCACGCTACATGGAATACGGCGCTGCCGCCGACCCGCTCCAACGCACTCGAGCTGCAGCCAGGGCCATGCGACCGGCCCATCCGCATGCGTTGCAAAAAGGCCTTCTCGCCGTCGCGCCGCGGCTTGCCCTCGTCGTTCTCGCCGCCGGCGTCGTCCAGGCGCTGATGCACTGGGCCGGCAACTGAGCTTATCCTAGCGATTACGAGAGAAAAACATGGCAAACGCACAGCATATCCAACGCCGCATGGCTTCTATTACGGCTTCCCCGGCGCCCGCCCGCTTCACCGTCGGCCGCGACCGGCGCGGCACCTGGATCGTCCAGGACCGGCAGGGTCTCGTCGGCGGGCTGTTCGCCAACGAAGCGGCAGCGCTGCATTTCGCGGCGGAAGAATGCAACCATAATCCGGCCGATATCTGCCGCGCGCCGGAAGGTTCAGTTCTGGACCTTAACGGCCTCGTCATACCGTTCCCCAACCTGCATTAAGGCGGGATAGTTCGAGACATTCTTCGACCGCCTCGCGCACCCGGCCCAACGCTTCCTTAACCCGCGCTTGGGTAAAATAGCGGCCGGGTGCCATCAGAGTGAAAGCGCAATGTCGAAGCCTGCCTTCCGTTATAGCCACTACGATCTCAAGGAGCAGCGTGCCGGAACCGTGATCGAGATCACGCTATCGGCCATCGCCAATGTCCGGCTGATGAACGGCTCCAATTTCGAACGCTTTACGGAAACCCTGAAGCATCAGTTTCTTGGCGGCGTCGCCAAGAAATCGCCGATCCGGCTTACGATACCGGAGACCGGCCACTGGCATCTGGTGGTCGACATGGAAGGCCATAACGGCCTGGCCGAATCGAGCGTCAAGATGATCGACAAGGCGCCTGCGCCACGCATGCAGAAGACCGGAGCCCAGACTGTCACCAATCGGTGATATCTAACCTACCGCTCGCCGCGCTCCTTGCGTAGCTTCGACCACCAGTCCAGCCGCTTGCGAATTTCCCGCTCGAAGCCACGCTCCGGCGGGTCATAGAAAGTCTGGCGACCCATCTTTTCCGGAAAATAGTTCTGACCTGAAAAGGCATCCGGCTCGTCGTGATCGTAGCGGTAGCCGTCGCCATAGCCCTCAGTACGCATCAGCTTCGTTGGCGCGTTGAGGATCTGCTTGGGCGGCAGCAGCGAGCCGTTTTCCTTGGCGGCCTGGGTGGCAGCCTTGAAGGCGGTGTAGACGGCGTTCGATTTGGGGGCAGTGGCAAGATAGACGCAGGCCTGCGCCAGCGCCAACTCCCCTTCCGGCGACCCAAGATAATCATAGGCATCCTTGGCGGCGTTGCAGATCACCAGCGCCTGCGGATCGGCAAGCCCAATATCCTCCACTGCCATCCGCACCAGCCGCCGCCCGAGATAGAGCGGGTCTTCGCCGGCATCGAACATGCGGGCGAGATAGTAGAGCGCCGCATCGGGATCGGAGCCGCGCACCGATTTATGCAGAGCCGAAATCAGATTGTAATGGCCATCCTGCGCCTTGTCGTAGACCGGTGCGCGGCGCTGCACGATCTTTACCAGTGCGTCCGGATCGAAGCGCTCGTCCTTGCGGGCGGCGCGCCAGACTTCTTCCGCCAGTGTCAGCACCGAGCGGCCGTCGCCATCGGCCATGCGGATCAGGCTAGCGCGGGCATCCTCAGTCAGCGGCAGCGGCTTGCCCTCCGTCTTCTCGGCGCGGCTCAGCAGCTCCTCGAGGCTTTCCTCGTCATGCGAGCGAAATGTCAGCACGCGGGCGCGAGACAGAAGAGCGGCGTTGAGCTCGAAGGACGGGTTCTCGGTCGTCGCCCCCACCAGGATGACGGTGCCGTCCTCCATCACCGGCAGGAAGCTATCCTGCTGGGCGCGGTTGAAGCGATGGATCTCGTCGACGAACAACAGCGTCTGACGGCCATCCATGCGGCGCAGGCGCGCGGTTTCGAACACCTTCTTGAGATCGGCGACGCCGGAAAAGATCGCCGAGATCTGCTCGAAGGCCAGGCCCGCCTCACCCGACAGCAGCCGCGCCACCGTCGTCTTGCCGGTGCCGGGCGGCCCCCAGAAAATCATAGACCCGAGCGAGCCGGACTCGATCATCCGCCGCAACGCGCCATCCTCACCGGTCAGGTGTGACTGACCGGTGACATCAGCCAGAGTTTGCGGCCGCAGACGATCGGCGAGAGGCCGCTTGCTGGCGACCCCTTCCGGTATCTTCGGTGCAAACAGGTCATCGCTCATCGAAAGAACTGCCGTATGCGCTGGCCGTCGCGTTCGATCTCGACGCGCCAGAAGCTTGGATTGCCGCTAACGGCCTGCTGTAACACGTCGGTCGTGGTGATGGCGACGCCGTTGACGGAAATAATGATATCCTTCGGCGCGAAACCAACACGATCGGCCGGTGAATTCGCCTTCAAGCTCTCGACCACGACACCGGCCGTATCCGGCGCCAGGTGCAGCTCGTCGGCGACACGCGGCGACAGATTGGCGACCGTCACCCCAGAGAAGGGATTGTTGCCCTGAATGAGCTTTTCCTCGCGTGGCGTGGTTTCCGGCGCGGCCGCAAGCGTCATGCTCGCCTCATGCTCCTTGCCGCCATCCAGAACCGTCAAGGTCACGGTGGCGCCGAGGCCGGCCGTCGTCAGACGGTAGCCAAGAGCATCCGGATGTTCGACCGGGATATTGTTGAGAGCGGTGACGACTTCACCCGGTTTCAGGCCGGCCTTCGCCGCCGGCCCACCGTCAATCACCTTGGTCACCAGCGCACCGCGCACCTTGTCGAGGCCGAGCGCTTCGGCAACGTCCGAGGTCACCGGTTCAAAAGAGGCGCCGATATAGGGCCGGTCGAAAGTCTTGTCGCCACGATCCGCGGCGGCGAGGAAAACCTTGACCAGATTGGCGGGGATCGCGAAGCCAATACCGTTGGAGCCGCCACCTTGGGAGAAAATTGCCGTGTTGAGGCCGATCAACTCGCCGTTCATATTGGCAAGCGCGCCGCCGGAATTGCCGGGATTGATCGAGGCGTCGGTCTGGATGAAGAAGCCGACCTCGTTCTTCACCTGGTTGCGGGCGAGCGCCGAGACGATACCGCTCGTCACCGTCTGGCCGACACCGAAGGGATTGCCGATCGCCAGCACGAGATCGCCAACTTCAACGCCATCGGAATTGCCGAGCGGCAAAATCGGGAAGGTCTCGTTCTTCGACTGGATCTTTAGCACGGCGAGATCGACGCGGTCGTCCTTAAGAATCACCTTGCAAGGAAATTCGCGGCCGTCCGACAGCGCGATCTTGATATCATCGGCGCCATCGACAACGTGGTTGTTGGTGATGACAGTGCCGTTTGCCTCGACGATGACGCCGGAGCCCAGCGAGGATTGCTTCTCGGTGCGATTCGGCATGCGCTGGCCGAAGAACTGCTCGAAGAAGGGATCGCCGGCAAAGGGCGATTGCCGCTGCACCACCCGCTCGGCATAGACATTGACCACCGCGCCGGCCGTCTGCTTGACCAGCGGCGCGAACGACAGCTGCATTTGCATCTGGTTCTGCGGCACCGACTTCGCAGTCTGCGCCGCGGCGGAAAGCGGCATCGCCATGATGAGGGCAATCATCGAAACGGCAGTGCGCTTCAGCAGGACCTGCATGGAATTTTCCTTTTTAAATGCTCTTGAAACAACGTTGTAACGCCCGACGCTAGAAAGAAAAGAGGGCGGAAGCATGAAGCATAGATGGTCCTGCGCACTCATGAAAAACAGGTGAAATGAACAAAACTATGTGATTGCGCATTTCACTTCGGAAATCGGCAGATGGAGTGACCTTATGCGATCAAACAACCTGACGGCAGCCTTCCTCATCACCTCCCTCACCCTCCTCGGCACCCTCGGTGCGACCAGCACATCCCAAGCTGCGAGCTTCAACTGCGACGCGCAAAATCTTCAGCCGGACGAAAAGACGATCTGCGATGTGAGGGCACTCAACGATGCCGACGTGAAGATGGTGACGACCTTCGACCTGCTCTCCGGCCTGCTCGCCATGGGCTCCCGTGGCACGCTACAGGATGAACAGTCCGCCTGGCTGAAGAAGCGGCAGGCATGTGGCGCGGATGTCGGGTGTTTGACGTCCTCTTATCAGGAGCGGATGGAGGAGCTGGATGAGACGTATAAGAGGATCAATCGGCCGATCTAAACGTAAAGTTCTCCAAAAATGACAAAACCCCTGATTTGTAATCAGGGGTTTTGCAGTTGCTTTAGGTGATTGGTTACTTCCCGCCCAGATCCCTGACGGCGCCACGGTCGGCGCTGGTCGCAAAGGCCGCATAGGCCTTCAGCGCCGTCGTGACGTTGCGCTTGCGCTTTTCGGCCGGGAACCAGCCCTTGGCGTTCTGGGCTTCGCGGCGGGCGGCGAGTTCCGTCTCGTCGACGCGCAGACTGATCGTGCGGTTCGGGATGTCGATGTCGATCATGTCACCTTCGCGCACCAGGCCGATCGTGCCGCCGTTTGCCGCTTCCGGCGAGGCGTGACCGATGGAGAGACCCGAGGTGCCGCCGGAGAAGCGACCGTCGGTGATCAGTGCACAAGCCTTACCGAGGCCCTTCGACTTCAGATAGCTGGTCGGGTAGAGCATTTCCTGCATGCCGGGGCCGCCCTTCGGGCCTTCATAGCGAATAACGACAACGTCGCCGGCCTTGACCTCGTTGCTGAGGATGCCCTTGACTGCCGAATCCTGACTTTCGAAAACCTTGGCCGGACCGGAGAATTTCAGGATCGATTCATCGACGCCGGCCGTCTTCACGATGCAGCCGTCGAGCGCCAGATTGCCCTTCAAGACGGCGAGACCGCCATCCTTGGAGAAGGGATGCTCGACAGAGCGGATGACGCCGTTCTCGCGGTCGGTGTCGAGTTCGTCCCAACGGGAGCTCTGGCTGAAGGCGACTTGCGTCGGAACGCCGCCCGGCGCTGCCCGGAAGAATTCGCGCACACTTTCGCTGTTGGTGCGGGTGATGTCCCAGCGATCGATGGCGTCGCCCAGCGTTTCGGCGTGAACCGTCGGGCAATCACGGTTGATCAGGCCGCCCTTGTCGAGCTCGCCGAGGATCGACATGATGCCGCCGGCGCGATGCACGTCTTCCATATGCACGTCGCTCTTGGCCGGTGCGACCTTGGACAGGCAGGGCACGCGGCGCGACAGGGCGTCGATGTCGGCCAGGTTGAAATCAATTTCGCCCTCATGCGCCGCCGCCAGGATGTGCAGAACCGTATTGGTCGAGCCGCCCATGGCGATATCGAGCGCCATGGCGTTCTCGAAAGCCTGCTTGGAAGCGATGTTGCGCGGCAGAACGTTGACGTCGTCCTGCTCATAGTAGCGGCGAGCGAGATCGACGATCAGATGGCCGGCCTCGACGAAGAGACGCTTGCGATCGCCATGGGTGGCAAGCGTCGAGCCGTTGCCGGGCAGCGACAGGCCGAGTGCTTCCGTCAGGCAATTCATCGAATTGGCGGTAAACATGCCGGAACAGGAACCACAGGTCGGACAGGCCGAACGTTCGATGGTCGCGACGTCTTCGTCGCTGATCTTGTCGTCGGCAGCGGCAACCATGGCATCGACCAGGTCGAGCGCGACCTTCTTACCATGCAGGACGACCTTGCCGGCTTCCATCGGGCCGCCGGAGACGAAGACCGTGGGGATGTTGAGGCGCAGCGACGCCATCAGCATGCCGGGGGTGATCTTGTCGCAGTTGGAGATGCAGACCATGGCGTCGGCGCAATGGGCGTTGACCATGTATTCGACGCTATCGGCAATCAGCTCGCGCGACGGCAGCGAATAGAGCATGCCGTCATGGCCCATGGCGATGCCGTCATCGACGGCGATGGTGTTGAATTCCTTGGCGACGCCGCCGGCCGCTTCGATTTCACGCGCGACGAGCTGGCCGAGATCCTTCAGGTGGACGTGACCCGGCACGAACTGGGTGAAGGAATTGACCACCGCAATGATAGGCTTGCCGAAATCGCTGTCCTTCATACCCGTCGCGCGCCAAAGGCCGCGCGCGCCCGCCATGTTGCGGCCGTGGGTCGTGGTTCTGGAACGGTAAGCTGGCATGGTGTATTCCTCGTCGTCTCGGAAATTGTGAGGCGTCGGCCGGCCCGGGCTTTACGCCAGAGGGAGCGCCGACATTCCTGCTTTTTGAAATTGTCCTAATCCAATCGCACCGGACTGTCACTATCAACTCAGCCGAATCCGGTACGCCGCAAGGGCAAACCCGACCTCGAGCCGTTTGTCGGGCGCATTCATTGGCCAAACGACGTTAACACGCCAGGAAGCCGTTTCATCGATCACGGGCAGACACGAAAAATTGGTTTCCGTTCGGAGGAAATACCGGCGTAAGAGCGTAACAAATCGTGCGTCCCGTACGTAGAGGTCGTATCATCTCCACGATCGCTGAAAGGACTATAGCATGCCTTCCTATCGCCCGCCAAAGATCACCGCCTCCGAGATCACCCCGCGCTCGATCTATCTGAGGCGCCGGGAGTTCCTGACGGCGGCGGCAGCCGGTGCCGGCCTGGCGATCGCCGGCGGCAAGAGCGCGCTCGCCGATCCGCTGACCGCAACGAAAAGCAACTATACGGTCGACGAGAAGCTGACGCCGATCAAGGACGTCACCACCTATAATAATTTCTACGAATTCGGCCTCGACAAGGCCGACCCGGCAAAGCTTTCCGGCAACTTCAAGCCGCGCCCGTGGACCGTCAAGGTCGATGGAATGGTCAACAAGCCCGGCACCTTCGACGTCGATGCGCTCATCAAGGAATTTCCGCCGGAAGAGCGCGTGTACCGCATGCGCTGTGTCGAGGCCTGGTCGATGGTCATCCCGTGGGACGGCTTCCAGCTCTCGGCCCTGCTCGACAAGGTGGAGCCGCTGGGCAGCGCCAAGTTCGTCGCCTTCGAGACAGTCGTGCGGCCTGCGGAAATGCCAGGGCAGTCAGGCCTCCTGCAATCGCTGGACTGGCCCTATATCGAGGGCCTGCGGCTGGACGAGGCGCGCAATCCGCTGACATTACTCGCCGTCGGACTCTATGGCGAGACGCTGCCAAACCAGAACGGCGCGCCGATCCGCCTTGTCGTGCCGTGGAAATATGGCTTCAAGGGCATCAAGTCGATCGTGCGTATCACGCTCACTGACAAGCAGCCGATGAACACATGGCAGGTCGCCAACAGCCAGGAATATGGCTTTTATGCCAACGTCAATCCGGCGGTCGACCATCCGCGCTGGAGCCAGGCAACCGAGCGTCGCATTGGCGAAGGCGGCTTCTTCGGCTCCAATCGCCACCCCACCCTGCCCTTCAACGGCTATGCCGACCAGGTTGCAAGCCTCTATACGGGCATGGATCTGAGGGCGAACTTCTAATGGCGGTCTCTCTCGCTTTGCCCAAGCGCTGGCAACCCGCTTCCGTCTGGGCGCTTTATATCGTCGGCCTGATACCGGCGGCGTGGGAATTCTATCTCGGTGCCACGGACCAGCTCGGCGCCGATGCAGTGAAGACCTTCGAGCTCTTCCTCGGGCTCTGGGCGATCCGCTTCCTGCTGTTGACGCTCGCGGTCACTCCGGCACGCGATCTGTTCGGATGGAACTATCTGCGCTATCGCCGCGCGCTCGGCCTGCTCTGTTTCTACTACGCGCTGATGCACCTGGCTGTTTACATGATCCTCGACCAGGCGCTCGACGTACAGGCCGTCATCGATGATGTCCTGAAGCGGCCCTTTATCATGTTCGGCATGGCCGGGCTGGTGATGCTGCTGGCGCTGGCCGTGACCTCCAACAGTTTCTCGATCAAGCGCCTCGGCAAGAAATGGATCTGGCTGCACCGGCTGGTCTATATCATCGCTGCCTGCGGCGCGCTGCATTTCGCGCTGTCGACCAAGGTGCTGTCGCTCGAGCAATATATCTACATCGGCCTGCTGATTGCCATGATCCTCTACCGGTCCTACCGGCCGATCATGATGGAGCGACGAAGGGCGGCACGGAAACCAGCCGCCTCGACGCGATCAAAGGCTGCGTGACACGCGGGGCTATTCGACCGCTGTTCCGAGCGAAGCCTGCTTTTGCGGACCATCGGAAATCTCGACGGTGGCCGTCAGGCCGGCGATCAGCTTGGTGCCGTCTGGAACTTTATCGAGCGCAATGCGAACCGGTACGCGCTGCGCCAGGCGCACCCAACTGAAGGTCGGCGTGATATTGGCGAGCATGCTGCCGGACGTGCGCTCGCGATCCTCGATGCCGTTGGCGATGCTCTCGACATGGCCGGACAGTTTTTCCGTCTGACCCATCAGGTGGATCGAAACCTCGTCGCCGACATGGATGCGTGGCAGTTTGGTTTCCTCGAAATAGCCCTCGACGCGCAGGGAATCGCTGTCGATCAGCGCCACTTCGGCACTGCCGGCCGTCACGTAGTCGCCCGGACGCAGGCTGAGGTTCGAGATCCTGCCGTTGACGGTGGCGCGGACTTCGGAGCGATCGAGGTTAAGCTGGGCGAGATCGCGATTGGCAGTTGCCTGACGGAAGGAGGCATCGGCCTGCTGCTCGGCAGTCTGCGCCTGTTCCTTTTGCTGCAGGGAGCCCGCGTCGCCGAGGCGTGCCTGTCGCTGGCTTTCGCGATGGGCCTGATCGAGCGCCGCCTTGCTGCTTTCCAGCGCCGCATCGGCCTGCGCCAGCGCGATGGCGAAGCGCTCGCGATCCACGCGGAAAAGGACTTCGCCCTTGGTGACGGTCTGGTTGTCTTTCACTAGCACATCGCTGACAAGACCCGCGACATCCGGCGCGATGCCGACGACATCGGCCCGCAGGCGCGCATCGCGCGTCCACGGCTCATCCATATAATGCCCCCAGAGCTCGCGGCCGACGAAAACGGCTCCGACGACAAAGACGAGGGTAACGAAAAGACGACCGATCATTTTGAACGTGTTCATGTGAAATACCAACGGGAGAGTGAGGAAATGGCGCCGAGCAGCAGGACGTAGAGCGCGAGATCGAAGAGACCGCGATGCCAGACCAGAGCGTAAGCCCCGATCCTTGCGAGAAGGCGCCGGACGGGAATGACGGCAAGCAGCGTCACGAGCATGAGGACGAGGAGGCGTGGGATATAGACGCCATAAAGATCGAATTCTGCGGGCATGATGCTACTCGGCGGCGATGGGAAGTGGTGAGGATGTATCCGACATGGGTGGCTGCCAGCTCTCCGGCGGCGCGGCATGGGGAAAGAGCGCCCGGCGCAGGCCGACCAGCGCATCGAGGCTAGGACGGCCCGCTGAGCCATCCCGGAGCGCGATGGCTTCCAGACTGTTGTCGATTGACTGGCGCAACCCATCCGACGGATCGATGGCCCGCCCGGCCTTTACCCGCCTGCGATAGAAATCCGCGACGCCGGAAAGAACCGTGCCGACCGACGACGCGCCGGTGATGCTGAGCTGCGGACGTTCCTTTTGGAGCATCAGTACGTTGAAGCCCAGGCGAACGTCAGCGTAGCCGTCGACCTTTTTCAGCTCGCGATCCTCGACGGCGGCAAGGCGGGGAACGAGCTGGCCGAGGCGATCAAGGATGCGGCCGGACAGACGCATATGATCGCCTCTACGCATACCAGCGGCGGTTTCGGCAAGATCGTTCCAGCCGGCCTTCACCAGCCGCGATGCGGCAAGTTCGGAGCCGAATGGCCGCGTCAGTTGCGTCCAGACCAACGCGAAGCCGACACCCGCCAAGGCGGCGATCGCGCCATTGACGAAGGTGCTGAAATCGGCCGTATAGTGATCCTGCAATGCGATGAAGGTGGCCCCGTTCACCGTCAGCAGCATCGCGAGCATGGTCGATTGCGGCCGCGGGATCAGCAGGCCGATCACCAGGAAGGGCGGCGCGAAGACCAGGACGAGCAGTTCGTAACTATTGATGCCAGGCAATATGCCGAAGAGATAGACGAAGGCGATCACCAGGCTGAATGCGGTCCAGACGAACATTGAGGTGATGAACGGCGCCGGACGGTCAAGCGCAGCGAAGAAGGAGCAGGCGACGGCGGCCATGGTCACGAAGCCGGCGCCGTCCTCCCAGCCGGTCACGATCCACAAGATGCAGGCCATGAAGATACCCACGACGACCGAACCGGCTAAAAAGGCCAGCAGCGCATAGTCGTAGTGCCGGTTGCGCCCGACGACGTCGCGATGGCGAAAGACGGGGCGCCAGGAACCAGCTCGTCTGCCGGCGACGATCTCATTGCGCAGCGTCAGGCAATCCTGCCACAGATCGACGATTTCCCTCAGCCGGGCGAGTGCGCTGGAGAGCACGAGGTCATCCCAGTTCAGATCGGGATCGGCATTCTGCAGAGCCTCGATCTTTCCGGAGAGGGCGATGGCCGTCGTGTTAGCCTCACTGCCGCCACCCTCGGACAGCCAGTCGGCCACTTCGTTCATGACCGCGAGGAGTTCCGGCGGCAGCACCTTCTCCCTCGCCTTCAACGCATGCAGGCGATCAGCCAACGACGAGAAGAGCGGCAGCAACATCAGGAGACGGCCGCGCAGCTCGCGGGAATGGCGGACGATATCACGGCTGTCGGCATCATAGCCGAGCTGACTGATGATGAGATCGAGCCCGGTGACATCGGAGGCGAGCTTCTGCCGCTTCAGGGGCGTGGCGGGTGACGCACCCTCCCCGCGCAGGATCTCATCGGCCCAGCTGCCGGCGTCATCGAGCCATGTCGTGATGCGCTGGCCAAGCACCGAGCGTACGCTAGTCGGGAAAAAGACGGCGCTGACCACACTGGCGCAGACGATGCCGATGATGATTTCCTCTGAACGGGCAAGCGCGACATCGAAGACCGTCTCCGGCGAGCCGACAGTCGGCAGGGCGATCATAGGCAGCGTATAGCCGGCCAGCATGAATACATAGCTGCGCGAGGTCCGGTCGAGCATCGATATTAACAGCAACGTGCCTGTCCAGAGCGCGACGACCATGGAAAGAAGCATGGGCGCATTGACGAAGAGCGGAACGAAAAAGACGGCGGCGGAGGCCCCGAGCAGCGTGCCGAGCGCGCGATAAAGCGCTTTCGAACTGGTCGCTCCCGCCAGCGGATTGGCAACGACGTAGACGGCGGCCATCGCCCAATAGGGACGCGGCAGATCCAGCGACAATGCGACGAACAGGGCAAGCATGGCGGCCACAAAGGCCTTGGCGGAGAACAGCCAGTCACGCCAGGATGGGAGGCTCATAATGCGTCCTCGCGCTGCTGATTGGCTCCGGTCGCCTTTGGCGCCTCGAAATCCTCGAAGGCCTGCAAGACACGGATCGCGGCTTCGATATCTGCCTTGGCGACATTGGCGAGGATCCTGCCCCGCAATTCGTCGAGCGTCTCCTCCATGCGGGCAGCAAGCGCCTCGCCTTCTGCGGTCAGCCACAGACCTTTCGCCCGGCGGTCCGTCGGATCGTCCTTGCGCACGACAAGCCCGAGACCTTCGAGTTGATCGAGCAACCGCACCAGCGACGGGCCTTCGATGCCGACATAATTGGCAAGAACCACCTGCCGCACCCCGCCGCCGAGACGGCCGATCCACAGCAACGGCGCGGCGGACGCCTCCGAGATCCCATGGGAACTCAGGACAAGGTCGACGACCTTCCGCCATTGGCGACCGGTCGACAGGAGGTTGGCTGTGAAGATGCGCTGCAGTGCGCTGAACGATTTCATGGCTATCTATTAGCATTAAATTAGTTAGGATTCAAACAATATGCAGGAAATGAGCCTGCCAAATTGGAAAGGCAGCTATGCAGTCAGGGATGTGTGGCGCGACCTGACGACAGCGCCACATCTCGATACGATTGATGAATTATTCCCATGTCATCGGCCAGATACCCCGACCTCGTCGATGAGGCGAAATCGCACAGCCAAAAGGAGGCCCGCCTTATCGACGTTCTTGAGCCTGCTCTCAGGTAGCCTTAACTGGAGGGGAATCATCGTCTTCTTCTCCATCAACATATTCGATGAACTGAATGGAGCGGCCACCTTGGGTTCTGGTTTCGAAGACGCTTAGCCCAGCGAGCTTTAGCAGTGCATCCCAGATTTCTTCGAAGTCACCATAGGCTCGCTGAACAAACTCAAGAGTCAGAAAGCGCTGCCACTCTGGCTGTAGAATATTGTACCCGTCAATTTCGTCTTGTGTAGTGACTGCCTCGTGAGTTGAATTAACAACGATAGGCTTTCCATGCGCAAAGATGTCACGGAACTCCTTGACTTCCAAGATTGTTAAATATGGGCGCTTACCGAAGTCCGCTGTCGTTCCGAGCTTGCGAGCGACCTCTTTGACTTTGCCCTTGATCGGCTGCCACTCGTTCCAGTCTTCAATCAACTTGTACCCCAGAAAATTCATTCGGGCTTCGTTCGTAAAGGACAGCGTTATGATGCAGCCCATCATGTCCAGACCAATCGTATGGTTGTTGTTTCTCTGTTTTTGCTCGACGCGTTCTTTAAAGTGGTAGGCAGCGTTCGCTAGGTCGTTGTGGATGAAAATTTGCCGGTTCTCATCGATCTTCACCCTTATTTTTCTGCCCATAACCTTGCCTCCGTGTGGGCACCTCTTTCAGGTACCCTCCACTAGAACGTCGTCAATTACGCCCCAATTTTGCTTCCAACCGTTGCCGCCCCCTCTAGCGGTTTTCGACAGCGAGAAGACGATGAGTCACGTCGACAACGCCCGCGTCTTGCCAAACGTCGTCCCTAAGCATGAACTTATGGCTATTGGTTCGCTCGACATATTTGGACCTTGTATGGGCCACCGACGCGGGAATTAGGGCGGCTTTTGTCACCCTATAATAATCGTCAAAGAGAACTGCCGCTATGAAATCGAAACCGGCAAGATCTCGGATAGCCGACAACTGACGAGATTTGTTACGAATATGAATTCGACGACCCTTAATCTGATACCGAACTCCGCTCTCATCCGTGGCGTCAAAGCTCCTTTCGGAGTTCGGGTACTGCTTCCAGCCGAAGGCTTGGCAGAACAGATATTCGGCCAAGTCGCCTGTCGGGCTATTGGCCGTCCGTAGAACGTTCCTATTTCGCAGTTCCTCGTTTACCGCAGCGTGCAGCTTCAGGAGTTCTGCTATTGAACGCACCTTAAGGTCGTCGAAAATCGCCATGCCCGAAGATACGACTTTTAGGTGCATGTGCAATGGCCGTTAACACCCGTTCGGCCTTACCAAAACCTGGGTGGGCAAAGGAGCCGCGCGCTCATAAGCCCTTAACAGGCACACGCTCTTCTATTGTAGGTCTTGCTTGCAACCTCATTGGCTTGAATTAGGTGTACAACCAGTTCAGGTTAAACACAAAAAGGCCGGATGATCGCTCATCCGGCCTTTTGATTTTTATCCGAAGCAAGCCTTAAGCGGCTGCGGCTTCTTCCTCGGCAGCAACGCGGGCCTTGTCGGCTGCGCCCTTGGCAGAGGTGTCGCGATCGACGAATTCGACGACGGCGAGAGCGGCATTGTCGCCCTGGCGGAAGCCAGCCTTCATGATGCGCAGGTAACCGCCGTTGCGGGTGGCGTAACGCGTTGCGATCGCATCGAACAGCTTGGCAACGACAACGGCGTCGCGGATCTGCGAGATGGCCTGACGACGAGCGTGCAGGTCGCCGCGCTTGCCGAGGGTAACCAGCTTCTCGACGATCGGACGAATTTCCTTCGCCTTCGGCAGGGTGGTTACGATCTGCTCATGGGTGATGAGCGAAGCCGCCATGTTGGCGAACATCGCCTTACGGTGGCTAGCGGTTCTATTCAGCTTGCGGCCGGCTTTACCGTGGCGCATTGCTATTCTCCTTCACTTGCAGGCTAACTCTGCCTGCCGTTTGAAACGTTAATATTGGTCTTCGTAGCGCTTGGCGAGATCTTCGATGTTCTCAGGCGGCCATGCCGGCACTTCCATGCCGAGGTGCAGACCCATGGAAGCGAGAACTTCCTTGATTTCGTTCAGCGACTTGCGACCAAAATTCGGCGTGCGGAGCATTTCTGCTTCGGTCTTCTGAATGAGGTCGCCGATATAGACGATGTTGTCGTTCTTCAGGCAATTTGCCGAGCGAACAGACAGTTCCAGTTCGTCCACCTTCTTGAGGAGCGCCGGGTTGAAAGCGAGTTCGGTAACTGCTTCTTCTTCGGCTTCCTTCTGCGGCTCGTCGAAGTTGACGAACACGCCAAGCTGATCCTGGAGGATGCGAGCCGCGAAAGCGACAGCATCTTCGCCGGTGATCGAACCATCGGTTTCGATCGACATGCTCAGCTTGTCGTAGTCGAGAACCTGTCCTTCGCGGGTATTTTCTACCTTGTAGGACACCTTCTTGACCGGCGAATAAAGGCTGTCGACCGGGATAAGACCGATCGGAGCATCTTCCGCACGATTACGCTCGGCCGGGACATAGCCCTTGCCGTTATTGACGGTGAATTCCATGCGGATTTCGGCACCCTCGTCGAGCGTGCAGATGACATGCTCGGGGTTGAGGATTTCGATATCGCCGACCGTCTGGATATCGCCAGCCGTTACGACGCCGGGGCCCTGCTTGCGGACCACCATGCGCTTGGCATCATCGCCATCCATCTTGATGGCGATTTCCTTGATGTTCAGCACGATGTCCGTCACATCTTCCCGGACGCCCGGGATAGAGGAGAACTCATGCAATACGCCGTCGATCTGCACGGCTGTCACAGCGGCGCCGCGCAGGGAGGACAGCAGAACGCGACGCAACGCGTTGCCGAGGGTGAGGCCGAAGCCACGCTCCAGCGGTTCGGCCACGAGCGTTGCCTTGGTGCGGCCGCTCGAGGTGAACTCGACCTTGTTCGGCTTGATCAGTTCCTGCCAGTTTTTCTGAATCATGTTCTTGCCTTCCGTTCGTTGTCACCATCCAATCGTGACAACCGAGCTTGAAAAGCACCGAGCCGGACACATATGCGCCGGCCGGTGTCGTTGATAGCAATGATCAGACGCGGCGCTTCTTGCGCGGGCGGCAACCATTGTGCGGGATCGGCGTCACGTCGCGGATGGACGTGATCATGAAACCAGCAGCCTGGAGCGCGCGCAGAGCGGATTCACGACCGGAACCCGGACCGCAAACTTCAACTTCCAGCGACTTCATGCCATGTTCCTGGGCCTTCTTGGCGCAGTCTTCAGCAGCGATCTGGGCAGCAAACGGGGTCGACTTGCGCGAACCCTTGAAGCCCTTGGCACCAGCGGACGACCAGGCAATAGCGTTGCCCTGTGCGTCGGTGATGGTGATCATCGTGTTGTTGAAGGTCGAGTTGACGTGCGCAACGCCCGACGAAATATTTTTACGCTCGCGACGGCGAACGCGTACGGCTTCCTTGGCCATGGTAGTCCTTTCTTGGATCTCTGCACCGCCGTAATGCCAGCGGCTCCACCGGAGCAGCGCCCGATCGGCGCTGTTCCAAACTCAAAAGAGGCCGGCGCAGACCGCCAGCCTCCCACATCCGGTTTCCCGGAAATTACTTCTTCTTACCAGCGATGGCCTTTGCCGGACCCTTACGGGTGCGGGCATTGGTGTGGGTGCGCTGACCGCGAACCGGCAGGCTGCGACGATGGCGCAGGCCACGGTAGCTGCCAAGGTCCATCAGACGCTTGATGTTCATCGAGGTTTCACGACGAAGGTCGCCTTCGACCTGATAATCGCGATCGATGGTTTCGCGGATCTGCAGAACTTCAGCGTCCGTCAACTGGTTGACGCGACGCTCAGCCGGAATACCGACCTTCTCGCAGATTTCCTGTGCAAACTTCGGTCCGATCCCGTGAATGTAGCGAAGCGCAATAACTACGCGCTTTGCAGTCGGGATGTTGACGCCAGCGATACGAGCCACGCCTGTTCTCCTTGCATTCCCTTTGCCTGAGCAAAGGGCTTTTGTTATGCAGCCCGGAAGCTGCTTGTTCGATTAGATCCGTAACACGTCAAAACGACCGTGCCCGGACTTCCCGATGGAAATCCGCGCCGATCGCTTGGTATGTCGCGAGTTGGCGCGGTGTTTAACGGAATCAGTGCAAAAAAGCAACCGCTCCCGGCAAGTTTATTTTAAGCTATCTAAAGCTTAGAGAGGATCGCCTCGATATTGGCGGTCACATGTTCGATATCCGCCATGCCGTCGACCGACTGAAGCTTGCCCTTGGCATAGTAGTAGCCGATGAGCGGCGAGGTTTCCTTGTAGTAGACCTGCAGACGCTCGACGACCGTTTCCCTGTTATCGTCGGCCCGGCGCTTGAAATGCGTGGAACCGCAGCGGTCGCACACACCCTCCACCTTCGGCCTCAGATTTTCGTCGTGATAGCCGGCGCCGCAGTTGGCGCAGGTATAACGGCCCGAAATACGATCGGCGAGCACGGCGTCATCCACCTTGATCTCGATCACGGCGGAGAGTTCGAGACCCTTCGCCTTCAACATCGCTTCCGTCGCATCGGCCTGAACAAGCGTCCGCGGAAAACCATCGAGGATGAACCCCCTGGCGCAATCCGGTTGATCAATTCGCTCGGACACGATGGCATTGACGATATCGTCTGAAACAAGCTTGCCGGCATCCATGACAGCCTTGGCACGCTTGCCTACTTCAGTCCCGGCCGCCACGGCGGCCCTCAGCATATCTCCCGTGGAAAGCTGCGGAATGCCATGCTTTTCCACGATACGCTGGGCCTGGGTTCCCTTACCTGCACCCGGCGGCCCTAAAAGTATCAATCTCATCGCCCCCTCTTTCCTCCACGCAACTTCGATTTCTTGATCAGGCCTTCGTATTGCTGTGCAATCAGGTGACCCTGAATCTGTGCCACCGTATCCAGCGTTACGCTAACCACGATCAGAAGCGAAGTGCCACCCAGGGACAGCGGAATACCGGTCTGGGACACGAGAATTTCGGGCAGAATGCAGACGAAGACGAGATAGATCGCGCCGATGACCGTGATGCGGGTCAGCACATAGTCGATATATTCGGCGGTACGATCGCCCGGGCGAATACCCGGAATGAAGCCGCCGTGCTTCTTCAGATTGTCGGCCGTATCCTTCGGATTGAAGACCAGCGCGGTATAGAAGAAGGCGAAGAAGGCGATCAGGGCGGCATAGAGCACCATGTAGAGCGGCTGGCCGTGACCGAGGGCCGCGACAATCGAGGTGACCCAAGTCGGCAGCGCCGTGTTGTTGCCGAGACCGGCGACCGTCGCCGGCAGCAGCAGCAGCGACGACGCGAAGATCGCCGGAATAACGCCTGAAGTATTGAGCTTCAGCGGCAGATGCGAGGTGTCACCCTGGAACATGCGGGTGCCGACCTGGCGCTTCGGATACTGGATCAGCAGGCGGCGCTGGGCGCGCTCCACAAAGACGATCAGTGCGATGACCAGGACGGCCACGATGAGCACGAGGAGAATGAGGCCCGTCGACAGAGCGCCGGTGCGGCCAAGTTCAAGCGTACCGGCAAGTGCCGTCGGGAGACCGGCTGCAATGCCCGCGAAGATGATCAGCGAAATACCGTTGCCGATACCGCGCGAGGTCACCTGCTCGCCAAGCCACATCAGGAACATCGTGCCGCCAAGCAGCGTGATGACGGTCGAAATACGGAAGAACCAGCCCGGATCGAGAACGACGCCGTTGCCATGCTCAAGGCCGATCGCAATGCCATAGGCCTGCAATGCGCCGAGCAGCACCGTGCCGTAGCGGGTGTACTGATTGATGATCTTGCGGCCCTGCTCGCCTTCCTTCTTCAGATTCTCAAGCGCCGGCACGACCGAAGTCATGAGCTGCACGATGATCGAAGCGGAAATGTAGGGCATAATTCCGAGCGCGAAAATCGCCATGCGCTGGACGGCGCCGCCGGAAAACATGTTGAAGAGGCCGAGAATGCCGCCAGACTGATTCTGGAACGCCTGGGCATAGGCCGCCGGGTTGAGACCCGGAAGCGGGATATGGGTTCCCAGTCGGTAAACCAGGAGAGCTCCGAGCGTGAACCACAAGCGCTTCTTGAGATCCTCGGCTTTGGCAAAGGTCGAGAAATTGAGATTGGACGCCAATTGTTCCGCAGCAGAAGCCATGCAAATCTCCGCACTACCAATTCCGGCATAATCGGCCGGGTCCGGAATCAGTTTTCAAATTGTTCAAAAGCCGGGCTTTGGACGGATTGCACTGCAATCGGATGCCTCACCCTGGGGTCCCGTTATTCACCGGAAAGACACAGCTGCATCATTCAGGTTCGTGAGGCTCACATATGGGAGCAAAATCGCCCGGTGTGAAGCACCCCGGGCGACTTATTGATAAGATTATTCTGCGGCAGAAGCGAGCAGCTTGATGGAACCGCCAGCCTTTTCGATCTTTTCGACCGCCGGCTTGGAGGCACCTGCAACTTCCAGCGAAATCTTCGCCTTCAGTTCGCCGTCCGAAAGAACCCGAACGCCGTCCTTGACGCGGCGAATCACGCCGGCAGCCTTGAGAGCGGCAGCATCGACAGTCTTCTTGGCATCAAGCTTGCCGGCGTCAACCGCGGCCTGGATGCGCGCCAGCGATACGACGACGTAATCGGCGGCGAAGATGTTGTTGAAGCCGCGCTTCGGCAGACGACGGTAGATGGGCATCTGACCGCCTTCGAAGCCGTTGATCGCAACGCCCGAACGGGACTTCTGACCCTTCACACCACGGCCACCGGTCTTGCCGGAGCCGGAGCCGATGCCGCGGCCGAGGCGCTTGCGGCTATGGGTAGAGCCTTCGTTATCCTTGATCTCATTCAATTTCATAGCGAATACCTCCGGCTCACTTCTCGTCGACAACGCGAACGAGATGCTGGACAGCACGGATCATGCCACGAACAGCCGGAGTATCTTCCAGCGTGCGGCGACGGTGCATCTTGTTCAGTCCGAGACCGATCAGCGTCTTCTGCTGAACATCCGGACGGCGGATCGGGCTGCCAATCTGCTCGACCGTAACGGTCGCCTTGGCTTCAGCCTTCTTGGTCGTCTTGGCCATAGGTCAAACTCCCTTATTCTTCAGAGGCATTGCCCGAAGCGGAGCGACGAGCCTGCAGGGTGGCATACTTGATGCCGCGCTGAGCTGCGATGTCCTTCGGGTGAACCTGGTGCTTCAGGGCGTCGAACGTAGCGCGAACCATGTTGTACGGGTTCGACGAACCGGTCGACTTGGCAACGACGTCATGAACGCCGAGCGTTTCGAAAACGGCGCGCATCGGGCCGCCGGCGATGATACCGGTACCGACCTTGGCCGAGCGCAGCAGAACCTTGCCGGCGCCATGACGGCCATGAACGTCGTGATGCAGCGTACGGCCGTCGCGCAGCGGTACGAAGATCAGATCGCGCTTGGCGCTTTCAGTGGCCTTGCGGATAGCTTCCGGCACTTCGCGTGCCTTGCCATGACCGAAGCCTACGCGGCCCTTCTGGTCACCAACGACGACGAGAGCGGCGAAACCGAAACGGCGGCCACCCTTTACGACCTTGGCGACGCGGTTGATCGCGACCAGCTTGTCGACGAATTCGCTATCGCGCTCTTCACGGCTCTGACGGTCATCCCGCGAGCCCCTCTTTTCCTGTGCCATTGTCCTCTTCCTTTTTCTTTTCCGGGTGCAATCGGCAAACAACAAAGACCGCATGCCCTCCCCTTACGGGGAAACGTGCGGTCCGGTGAATATCCGGCCGGCGCTTAAAGCTACCGGCCGGAAACTTGATCAGAAGGACAGACCGCCTTCGCGGGCTGCTTCAGCCAGGGCCTTGATACGGCCGTGGTAAATGAAGGCGCCGCGATCGAACACGACTTCCTTGACGCCGGCCTTGGAGGCGCGCTCGGCGACGAGCTTGCCAACGAGGGCTGCGGCTGCGGTGTCGGCACCGGTCTTCAGAGAACCGCGCAGATCCTTATCGAGGGTGGAGGCAGACGCAAGCGTCTTGCCGGCCGCATCATCGATAACCTGGGCGTAAATGTTCTTCGACGAGCGATGAACCGACAGGCGCGGACGGCCATTGGCCACCGACTTAAGTTGACGGCGCACGCGGTTGGCACGACGTGCAAGTGCTTCTTTCCTGCTAGCCATTTCGCGTGATCCTTACTTCTTCTTGCCTTCTTTGCGGACGATCCGCTCGCCGGCATACTTAACGCCCTTGCCCTTGTAGGGCTCAGGACCGCGATATTCGCGGATTTCAGCGGCAACCTGGCCGACCTGCTGCTTGTTGATGCCGGTGACGACGATTTCCGTCGGCTTCGGCACAGCAATGGTAATGCCTTCCGGCGGCTCATAGATCACGTCGTGGCTGAAGCCGAGCGCGAGCTGCAGGTTCTTGCCCTGCAGGGCGGCACGGTAACCGACGCCGTTGATTTCGAGCTTCCGCTCGTAGCCTTCCTTAACACCCTTCAGGATGTTCTCGATCATCGTGCGGGACATGCCCCACTTCGAACGAGCATCCTTGGAGTTGCTAAGCGGCGTTACGACAATTGCATTATCTTCCAGCTTGAGACCGATTTCGTCGTTAGCAACGAAAAACAGTTCGCCCTTGGGGCCCTTAGCAGTCACCTTCTGGCCATCAACCGAGGCCGTGATTCCTGCAGGCACCTGAACGGGCTTCTTACCGATACGAGACATTTTTTCAAACCTGTCTGTTTCGAGAGAGATCCATGTTCGATCTTAGAAGACCGAGCAAAGAACCTCACCACCAACATTCTGTTCACGAGCCTGGTGATCGGCCATCACACCCTTCGGAGTCGAAAGGATGATGATACCGAGACCGTTCGCGACCTGCGGAATGGACTTGACCGAGACATAAACTCGGCGGCCCGGCTTAGACACACGGCCGATCTCGCGGATCACCGATGAGCCTTCATAGTACTTGAGTTCGATGCTGAGCTCAGACTTGCCGTTGCCGAAATCGACGACGGAATAGCCACGGATGTAGCCTTCAGCCTGGAGAACATCGAGAACACGCGCACGGAGCTTGGAAGCAGGCGTCGAAACCGACGACTTGCGACGCGAAGCGCCGTTGCGGATGCGGGTGAGCATATCGCCCAAAGGATCAGTCATAGTCATCTAATCTGCTCCTTACCAGCTCGACTTGACAATGCCCGGCACCTTGCCGAAATTGCCGAGTTCACGCAGCGCGATACGCGACATGCGCAGTTTGCGGTAATAGGCGCGCGGGCGGCCCGAGACTTCGCAACGGTTGCGAATACGGGTCTTCGATCCATCGCGCGGGAGCGATGCCAGCTTCAACGTGGCCTTGAACCGGTCTTCGATCGGGAGAGACTGGTTCATGATGATTGCCTTCAGAGCAGCCCGCTTTGCGGATTGAGTGGCAACCGTATTGCGGCGGCGCTTGTTCTTTTCAACTGCGCTTGTCTTCGCCATATTTAGGTTCCTTTTCTACGCTCGTCGTTACGGTTATTGACGGAACGGGAAGTTGAACTCTTTCAGAAGAGCCCGAGCTTCGTCATCCGTTGTCGCCGTCGTGCAAACGATGATGTCCATGCCCCACATCTGATCAACCTTATCGTAGTTGATCTCAGGGAACACAATGTGCTCCTTGATGCCCATGGCGAAGTTGCCACGACCGTCAAAGCTTTTCGGGTTCAGGCCGCGGAAGTCGCGAACGCGCGGGAGCGCGATGTTGACCAGACGATCCAGGAACTCATACATACGGGCGCCGCGAAGGGTTACCTTGGCGCCGATCGGCATATTTTCGCGGACCTTGAAGCCAGCGATGGAGTTGCGCGCATGGGTGATGACCGGCTTCTGGCCAGCGATCGCCGCGAGGTCGGCGGCAGCAACAGTCGGCTTCTTCGAATCAGCCGTTGCTTCACCAACGCCCATGTTGATCACGATCTTGTCCAGCTTCGGGATCTGCATTTCGTTGGCGTAGGAGAACTGCTCCTGCAGCGCCGCACGAATGCGGGCAACATATTCCTTCTTGAGCCGCGGCTCGTACTTTACCTCAGCCATCGATCACTTCTCCCGAGGTCTTGGCCACGCGGACCTTCTTGCCTTCTACAACCTTGAAACCGACGCGGGTCGGCTTGCCGTCCTTGTCGACGATTGCCAGGTTGGACAGGTGAAGCGAGGCTTCCTTGCTGATAATGCCAGCTTCCTGGGTCTGCGTCTGGCGCTGATGGCGCTTGATGACGTTGACGCCACGGACGACCGCACGGTCTTCCTTCGGCATTACTTGAATGACTTCGCCGGTACGGCCCTTGTCCTTGCCGGCCAATACGACAACCTTGTCGCCTTTACGGATCTTTTGCATCGCTCCGCTCCCTTACAGTACTTCTGGAGCCAGCGAGATGATCTTCATGTGGTTCTTGGCGCGAAGTTCGCGCGGAACCGGTCCGAAGATACGGGTGCCGATCGGCTCTTTCTTGTTGTCGATGAGGACTGCTGCATTGGTATCGAAGCGGATGACGCTGCCATCCGGACGACGGATATCCTTGGCGGTGCGAACGACCACCGCCTTCATCACGTCACCCTTCTTCACGCGGCCGCGCGGAATGGCTTCCTTGATCGAAACAACGATAACGTCGCCGATCGAGGCATACTTGCGCTTCGAGCCGCCCAGCACCTTGATGCACATGACACGACGTGCGCCGGAATTATCCGCCACGTCGAGGTTTGTTTGCATCTGAATCATGTCAGGTCGCCTTCTTGTTGTTACCGGAATGGTTGGGCTGAACAGCCCCCTATCCCGGCTTATGGACTAGTCTCTTGTCTGATTTCTCCAGCGCGCGGAACCACCAGGGTTAGCTTTGCCGGCCATCAATAAAGCAAAAGAACGCTCGTACTCGAGCGTCCTGCTTCCAAGCTCGTGCTTCATACAGATATTTCGCCCAAGCGCAAGGGCTTGAGCGAAATTCTGTTACTTGGACTGGGCGGAAACGACCGTCCAGGTCTTGTCCTTGGAGATCGGCGCGCATTCCTCGATGGAAACGGTGTCGCCGACCTTGTACTGATTGTTTTCGTCGTGAGCCTTGTACTTCTTGGAACGACGAACGGTCTTCTGGAGCAGTGGGTGAGCGAAACGACGCTCAACGCGGACAACTACCGTCTTCTCGTTCTTGTCGCTGACCACGACGCCCTGCAGAATGCGCTTCGGCATGTTATTTTTCCTTTAGGCCTTTGCTTCTGCCGCCTTCTGGCGGGCAATGGTTTTCACGCGGGCGATATCCTTGCGGACTTCGTTGATGCGCGAGGACTTTTCAAGCTGGCCAGTTGCCTTCTGAAAGCGCAGATTGAACTGCTCCTTCTTCAGCTTGGCAAGCTCGTCCTTGAGTTGGTCGGCGCTCAGGGCGCGAACATCTGCGGCTTTCATGAGCTTCTTCCTTACTCTGCAATGCGCTGCACGAAGCGCGTCTTGACCGAGAGCTTGGCGGCGCCGAGGCGCAGAGCCTCACGAGCGATTTCTTCGCTCACACCATCGATCTCGAACATCATACGGCCGGGCTTGACCTTGCATGCCCAGTATTCGACAGAGCCTTTACCCTTACCCATACGGACTTCGGTCGGCTTTGCGGTTACCGGAACATCCGGGAACACGCGGATCCATACACGGCCGGCACGCTTCATGTAGCGCGTGATCGCGCGGCGAGCCGCTTCGATCTCACGAGCGTTGACGCGGTTGGGCTCCTGCGACTTCAGGCCGAATTCGCCGAACGCCAGATCAGAACCACCCTTGGCAACGCCCTTGATGCGGCCCTTAAATTGCTTCCGGTACTTCGTACGCTTTGGCTGCAACATTTTTCTATTCTCCGAACTTATCTGCCACGTACGCTATCAAGCGTTATCGCGGCGGCGGTCTCTATCGCGATCACGGCTAGCCGGACCCTGGGCGTCGCCTTCCAGCGCACGGCGTTCGGAGGCCATCGGATCATGCTCAAGGATTTCGCCCTTGAAGATCCAAACCTTGATGCCGCAGATGCCGAATGCGGTTTCTGCTTCAGCCGTACCGTAATCGATATCGGCGCGCAGCGTATGCAACGGCACGCGACCTTCGCGATACCATTCCGTACGAGCGATTTCAGCGCCGCCGAGACGGCCACCGCAGGTGATCTTGATGCCTTCGGCGCCAAGACGCATCGCGGACTGAACAGCGCGCTTCATGGCGCGGCGGAAAGCCACGCGGCGCTCGAGCTGCTGAGCGATCGACTGAGCAACCAGAACCGCATCGATTTCCGGCTTGCGAACTTCAACGATGTTGAGGTGCGTTTCGGAATTCGTCATATCCGACAGCTTCTTGCGGAGCTTGTCGATGTCTGCGCCCTTCTTGCCGATGATCAGGCCCGGACGAGCCGAGTGGATCGTGACGCGGCACTTCTTGTGCGGACGCTCGATGACCACCTTGGAGATACCAGCCTGCTTCAGTTCGTCCATGACGAACTTACGCATCTTCAGGTCTTCGTGGAGAAGCTGGCCGTACTCGGCATTGTCCGCAAACCAGCGGCTATCCCAGGTACGGTTGATGCCGAGACGAAAACCGATTGGATTGATTTTCTGACCCATTATGCGGCCTCCCCTTGAGCTTCCACAGCTTCCACTTCACGAACGACGATCGTCAGGTGGGCGAACGGACGCTCGATGCGAGACGCACGACCACGGCCACGAGCGTGGAAACGCTTCATGACGATCGACTTGCCGACGTAGGCTTCCGCCACGACCAGCGAGTCAACGTCGAGATCATGGTTGTTCTCTGCATTGGCGATCGCAGATTCAAGCGTCTTCTTGACGGCGCCTGCGATACGCTTGCGGGAGAATTCCAGCTCTGCGAGTGCACGATCAACCTTCTTGCCGCGGATAGACGCTGCAACCAGGTTGAGCTTCTGCGGGCTGACGCGGAGCGTGCGCGCAACTGCCTGCGCTTCATTGTCCTTCAGCCGGCGTTCGGCTTTTGCCTTGCCCATTGTTACTTCCTCTTCGCCTTCTTGTCCGCGCCGTGACCGTAGTAGGTGCGGGTCGGGGCGAACTCACCGAACTTGTGACCGACCATGTCTTCGTTGACACTGACCGGAATGTGCTTGCTGCCGTTGTAGACGCCGAAGGTAAGACCAACGAACTGCGGCATGATCGTGGAGCGACGGCTCCAGATCTTGATTACTTCACTGCGTCCGCCTTCGCGCACCTTCTCAGCCTTCTTGAGAAGATAGCCGTCAACAAACGGACCTTTCCATACTGAACGAGCCACTTGAGACTTCCTCTCTTACTTCTTGCGCTGATGGCGCGAGCGCATAATCATCTTATCGGTCGACTTGTTCGACCGCGTGCGCTTGCCCTTGGTCGGCTTGCCCCACGGGGTCACCGGATGGCGACCACCGGAGGTGCGGCCTTCACCACCGCCGTGCGGATGGTCGACGGGGTTCATGACGACGCCGCGAACGTGCGGCTTCTTACCGCGCCAACGCGAACGACCAGCCTTACCGTCGTTGATGTTGCCGTGGTCCGGGTTCGAGACCGCACCGATCGTTGCAAGGCAAGTGCCGTGCACGAGGCGCTGTTCGCCGGAGTTCAGGCGAAGGATCGCCATGCCCTGGTCGCGGCCGACGAGCTGAGCGTAACCACCGGCGGAACGAGCGATCTGACCGCCCTTGCCCGGCTTCATTTCCACGTTATGGATGATGGAGCCAACCGGAATGAACTGAAGCGGCATGGTGTTGCCCGGCTTCACGTCCACAGCCTTCTCGGAAGCGATGACCTTATCGCCGGCAGCCAGACGCTGCGGAGCAAGGATATAGGCCTGGTCGCCATCGGCATACTTCACCAGAGCGATGTATGCGGTACGGTTCGGGTCGTATTCGATACGCTCGACGGTTGCTTCAACGTCGAACTTGCGACGCTTGAAGTCCACCAGACGATAGGTACGCTTGTGACCACCACCCTGGAAACGCACGGTGATGCGGCCGGTGTTGTTACGGCCACCCTTGGAGGACAGGCCTTCCGTCAGCGACTTGACCGGCTTGCCCTTGTAGAGGGACGAGCGATCGACGATGACCAGCTGACGCTGGCTCGGGGTCGTCGGATTGAATGTTTTCAATGCCATTTTCTTATTCCTCAGAGACCGGTGGAGACGTCGATCGACTGGCCTTCGGCGAGTGTCACGATAGCCTTCTTCACGTCCTTCTGCTTGCCGACGAGACCTTTGAACCGCTTGGTCTTGCCGAGGCGCAGCAGAGTGTTAACGGCCGTAACCTTGACGCCGAACAGAGCTTCGACGGCAGCCTTGATTTCAGGCTTCGTCGCGGTCTTGGCAACGTTGAAAACAACCTGGTTGTTGTCCGAAAGCAGAGTGGACTTTTCGGTGATCGCAGGAGAAACGATCACATCGTAATGGCGAAGATCCGTCACTTGAATCGCTCCTCTAGAGCTTCAACTGCAGCTTTGGACAGCACGAGCTTGCCGCGGCGCAGGATATCGTAAACGTTGATGCCCTGAACCGGCAGAACATCGATATTCGGGATGTTAGCGGCTGCGAGCTTGAAGTTGCTGTCGAGCTCTGCACCACCGATGAAGAGCGCGTTGGTCAGGCCGAGCGTCTCGAAAGCGCCGGCAAGAGCCTTGGTCTTGGCATCCGCTGCGACCAGGTTGTCGAGAATGATGACATCCTCGGCCTTGAGCTTGGCGGACAGAGCGAGACGCAGGCCGAGGGCGCGAACCTTCTTCGGCAGGTCATGCTCATGGCTGCGCACGACCGGGCCGTGAGCCTTACCACCACCGCGGAACTGCGGAGCACGAGCCGAATGGTGACGAGCGCGGCCCGTACCCTTCTGCTTGTACATCTTGGCGCCGGTGCGCGAAACTTCCGCGCGGCCCTGAGCCTTGTGCGTGCCCTGGCGCTTCTTGGCGAGCTGCCAGCGAATGACGCGTGCGATGATATCTTCACGCGGCTCAAGGCCGAAAATCGCGTCAGAAAGGGAAACCTTCCCAGCGTCTTTGCCCTCGAGGGTCTTGACGTTCAATTCCATTGGTTTGGCTCCCTTACTTCGCTGCCGACTTGACGGCATCGCGTACGATGATCCAGGCACCCTTGGAGCCGGGAACTGCGCCCTTGACGAGGATCAGACCGCGATCTTCATCGGTCGATACCACTTCGAGGTTCTGCGTCGTGACGCGCGTCTGGCCCATGTGACCAGCCATCTTCTTGTTCTTGAACACCTTGCCCGGATCCTGGCGCGAGCCGGTCGAACCGTGCGAGCGGTGCGAAACCGACACACCGTGCGTGGCGCGCAGACCGCCGAAGCCGTGGCGCTTCATGGCGCCGGCGAAGCCCTTACCGATCGTCGTGCCGGTCACGTCGACGAGCTGACCCGCCGAAAAGTGAGCTGCCTTGATCTCGGTGCCGACTTCAAGCAGGTTGTCGTCCGAAACACGGAATTCAACGAGCTTGGCCTTCGGCTCAACGCTGGCAACGGCGAAGTGACCGCGAAGGGCCTTCGACGTGTTCTTGACCTTAGCCTGGCCAGCACCGAGCTGAACTGCGGTGTAGCCATTCTTTTCTACTGTGCGCTGGGCTACGACCTGGCAGCCTTCCATACGCAATACGGTTACCGGGACATGCTCGCCGGCGTCGTTATAGACGCGGGTCATTCCCACCTTCTGTGCAATCACACCTGAACGCATCGGTTCAATCCTTCTCACTCAGCTCGAGGACCAGAGGTCTCAGAGCTTGATCTCAACATCGACACCGGCGGCGAGATCGAGCTTCATCAGCGCGTCTACCGTCTGCGGGGTCGGGTCAACGATATCGAGAAGGCGCTTATGCGTACGCATCTCGAATTGCTCGCGGCTCTTCTTGTCGATGTGCGGGGACCGGTTTACCGTGAACTTCTCGATACGAGTCGGAAGCGGAACGGGGCCCCGGACGCTTGCACCGGTGCGCTTCGCCGTCGACACGATCTCGCGCGTGGAAGCATCGAGAATCCGGTGATCGAACGCCTTCAGGCGAATGCGGATATTTTGGCCGTTCATTCGACGTTATCCTTGTGTTTTGTTATCTCGCGTGCCTCTTAAAAAGGGCACGGTTTGTTCTGTTTCCTAAGGCGGACCACCGGTATCAAAGATCGAGAGGGACGCCGGTGACGGCATCCCCATCCACTCTTTAGGCCTTTCGACCCACCTTATTATTAGTTTCATTGGCCACTTCGTCATCCGAAGCAGCGCGCAAATCGCGCTCGCGCGCCATTTGCAACATTTCGATGTCATAAGCAAGCGGCTACAGCCGCTTGCATCATAATATTGTCATCGAATCGGCCGCTCAGATGGAGCGGCCGTCTTCGAATTACTCAACGATGCTAGCAACGATGCCTGCGCCGACGGTACGGCCGCCTTCACGGATCGCGAAGCGCAGCTTTTCT
>NZ_QSNT01000020.1 GCF_009498525.1 Rhizobium sp. ICMP 5592
TCGATCTTGGCCTCCGCTAGCCAATGTTTCAAGGTGATCACGGGCCGGCCGATCAGTACCACCTGTTCATCGTCATCGGCTGTCGTGGTCTTGGTGCGGCCAAGATGGATGGTCAGGCAGGGGAGGGAAGGGGAGCTCGCGTCGGTGGGATCAGCGTGCACGGGCTCTTCGTCGACAAGATCCTCGATCCGAAGGCTCGCCACTTCCGATCGCCGCCTGCCGCCTGAGGCGAAGGCGAGGAGCAGTAGCGCCCGATCGCGAAGATCGACCAGGCGATCACCGGCACAGGTCGCCAGTAGCTTCGACAGGACATTGCTGGTCACCGCTTTCTTGCTCTTGCGGCGGCGTTGCCGTGGCGCGGCGCGAACGGCCAGCTGCAATGCGGTCTTCAGGGAGGGGGCACTAAATACACCGCTCAAACCCCGCCAGCGCGTCAGGATCGACCAGGAGGTCAGGCGCCGGCGCACGGTGTCTGGCGCATGCGGGCCGTCGACCCGTAAAAAACCTTCTGCGCGCAATGCCGCCTCGATCTCGGGCGGCATGCCGTGGTTTGGATCCTCGGCACGCTCGGTAGGATCCCAGAGGTGATGGGCGACGAATTTCAACAGCAAGCTTTCGGGCGCCGGCCAGGGCAGGGGAGCACCGGTGGCAAGCACGCACCAGGCCTCGAGATAGCCAAGGTCGGAGGCAAGCGCCCTGAGCGTATTGTCGCCCATGCCCTCCTTTGCCAGATGTTTTAAGGTGGTGACATCGTCGTCAGTCAGCAGTGTTGCCAGTTGATCGCGCCGGGCAAACGGCAGGATGGCGTCGAGCGCATCGAGTTCTTCGGCACGACGCTGTACCGGATCGGTAGGGGCGGGGCGGGTGATGGCTTCGCGTGTCATTGGGTTGCCGACGCGGGATGAC
>NZ_QSNT01000021.1 GCF_009498525.1 Rhizobium sp. ICMP 5592
AAAAAAAAAAAAAAAAAAAAAAAAAAAAGAAGTCCAATTTTTGCCCTTCTGCTCATGCGCCAGCAAACTAACCAATGAAATACATTTTCTTCAGCAGTAGCAGCCTATTGTCTGACGGATTATTGTTTGGAAAGTGATGTATTACGGTGTATTCAGAAATAGTACCCAAAATGTGTTGCCTACTCGCATTTCATGCGAAAACAGCAAAAACCTCCAGGGGTTAATGTGTTAAACAGTCACTTTTCATGATATCACAAAATTTAAATATTCCTTGCACATTTAATCGCTTGTGTATCAACACTGAACATAAATTACAAATTTTGCCATTCCGAGACAATTTTCTAATTTTTTTTCAAAATTCTTGTTAACACATTAACCCCTGGCGACGACTTTACGGGGCATGAGGTAGTAGCCTACCTCCAAGGTCTGTAGCGTCAAGGTCATACATGATACACTACAGTGGGTGGTATCATTGTAAAGTAGACAGATGTAGCTTTAAAATGATAGCAAGTAATCCGGACATTTTAATTGCATTACAAAATACAAAGGAAAAAACCGACATTTTTTGACCCATTTTTTTTTAACCCAAAAATCGTTCATGCCCGGACTCCGAATTTGTGTCCTAATTTTAGACTTTATGACCTCACATCTACGGCAAACAAGTCTAAAGCACACACAGACAGGTAAACCTATGCAAAAAGTAGGATAAGGTGGACATTATGAATAAAGACTCTTCCCCATGGGAAAAGTATGGGTCCGTTTAGCAAAAAAAAAAAAAAAAAAAAAAAAAAAAAA
>NZ_QSNT01000022.1 GCF_009498525.1 Rhizobium sp. ICMP 5592
GGGCTCTGTTGCAAATTTCCATTTCGGTCATAATGACCGTTGGTTGGGACGTCGCTTACCTGGCAGCCTCGCGGTTTTCGAGACTCTGAGCGAGCAGTGCTACCGCTTCCGTCAGCGCGCTTGGTCCGATGCCGAATGCCCGTTCAACGATGCGTGCCTCTCCACGGACGTCGCCGGTGAGATTGAAAATGGCTGCCTGGCCTTTGCGCAAAGCGCGCATGACCTCGAAACCTTTGATCGTCGCGTAAGCGGTTTTCAAGGTTTTGAAGCCTCTCACCGGACGGATCAGCTGTTTCAGCTTGCCATGATCGGCCTCAACGACATTGTTCAGGTATTTGACCTGACGATGCACAAGCTCTCCGGGGCATTTGCCTTCGGCCTTCAGTTCTGAAATCGCGATGCCGTAAGTCGGCGCCTTGTCGGTGTTGATGATGGTTGGCCTTTCCCAATCCTTCAAACCATTCAAGGCTTTGCCGAGAAAGCGCTTTGCTGCCTTGGCATTGCGGGTTGGCGAGAGATAGAAATCGATCGTGTTGCCAAATTTGTCGACGGCGCGGTAAAGGTAAGTCCATTGTCCGCGGACCTTCACATAGGTTTCGTCGACGCGCCAACTTGTTGACTGCGGCCGGCGCCAGTGCCAGCGTAGCCGTTTTTCCATCTCTGGCGCATATTTCTGAACCCAACGATAAATCGTGGAATGATCGA
>NZ_QSNT01000023.1 GCF_009498525.1 Rhizobium sp. ICMP 5592
CCTGGCGACCGCGGCAACGGCATAGGAAAAGCAGTCGCCCATATTAAGTGTGGCTGGATGGCGACCTTTACCGAAGCAGTCGAACGCTCGTTCCGCTTCACGATAATGCTTCTCATCGAAAGCAATCGTGGTTACGTTCGGCAGCCGGACAAACTGATCAACTATGTCCGAAGCGTTTGAAAATCCTCTTCCTGTCAGCACCATTCGAGCCTCAAGCAGGGTCGGCCAGCCGATCGCAAGTGCCTCCCGACCCACCAAGGATGTGAACCGTTCGGCCTCCGGCTCTCCCAAGGCCATCGCCAGAATGACCGACGTATCGACAGCGATCATCGTGGCAAACCATATTCGTCGTAGAAATCGTCATGCGCGGATGTCGTGCCGGTCGGCACAGCACGCCGGCCCTCGGCCATCAAGTCCGATAGAACATCGATCGGCGTCCGTGTAGACTGTTGGCGCAGTTCCAGATCGTAGCGCTCGAGCGCTTGCTCGACGAGTTTATTGATTGGCTGGCCGGTGCGGCGCGCCAGCGCATGGGCCAGGTCCCTCGCCTTTGTGCTGCGGACGGAGAGTTGTGTTTCAGACATCG
>NZ_QSNT01000003.1:0-125869 GCF_009498525.1 Rhizobium sp. ICMP 5592
CTTGCCGTGGTCAACGTGGCCAATCGTGCCGATGTTAACGTGCGGCTTATTGCGCTCAAACTTACTCTTTGCCATTTGAATGCTTCCTGTGAACGTAAATGAGTGACCCCGGCGAACCGGTTTAGTGCCGCCGTTTAAGGCTTTCATCGCATTTGCGCAAGACTTAATTGCAGGCCCTGTTCTTGGCTCGGTATGGCCGATGACGGGCAGTGAGCGGCCCTCGGCACCGATTCGCCGCGAAGGCTTCGCCGGCCGATCCGGAAAGACGCAAAAGCATTTGCCGGTTCAGCAGTTTAGATAGGGATGTCGAGGAAATAGTTCCAGATGCCGGAAGCAAGATTGCACCCGCATTTATCGAGCCGATGGCACCCTGCCAACGCAAAGCGCCCTCTCCGATAAAGGGAGAGGGCGCTGAAAGTTGCGATCTCGGGGATCGCCTGTCTAGCGTAAACTTATGGCGCTGCTCCAGGTGCAGCGCGCGATAAGCCTGCTGCGATCAATCGAGCAGATCGGCCGGCACCTTGCCGCCATTATCCGAAAGCTTCTTCAGCAGCGCCTTGTGCAGGAAGATGTTCATCTTGGCGGAATCGCCCGCATCGCCGGTATAACCCAGCTCCTGTGCGAGCTCCTTGCGTTCCGTAAGGCTCGCATCCATCCCGAGCGCCTTCATCAGATCCACTATCGAATGTTTCCAATCGAGTTTCTGACCGCTCTTTTTCACGGCCGCGTCGAGGATCGAAGCGATATCTACGGGGGAAGCCGATGTCGTTGAGGCCGGCGCGGTTGCAGCTGGCGTCGTCGGCGCGGAAGACGAAGGTGCCGCGCCAGCAGTGGTGGCGGTTGGCGTTGCCGTGGGAGAAACTTCGGCAGCCTTTGCCTCTCCCCAGATTGCATTCTTGATCTTGTCGAAGATACCCATGTGCACTCCCCCTTTTCGGTTGGCCCACAAATATCTACCGCTCATTAAAATATAAGCAACCCCTCACGTCAAAGATGCATAGCTGAATATCATATGAATCACTGGAGTGCAGGAGGACCGGTTTTCGCAAGAGCAGCCAGTTGCGCCGGCTCCATCCCCATTGAAGCCACGGCGATGAATCTATGATGCGCCCTTGGAGTCGACCCCGGGCTATCTGTTCTGGATACGGCGAATATCGTCCGGCCTTACGCGGCAAAGAGCCGCATTGCGATTATTAGACTATCGACTTTGCAAACAGAACGTGCATTGATAGCACATCGACCGTTTTGGAGATTTGAGATGGCATTAGCTCAACTGACAAGCGCGGACGCGGACATCGGCACAATCTACGTGAACCCACATAATGTGGTCTACGTTGCCGCCGGAAAAAAATACACCATTCTCGCCACAACAGTGTCCAATCAGAACGGCGTGCCGTTTTTGCTGTATGTCGCTGATAGCGTCGAGCAGGTAAGGCAGAAGCTCAACATCGCCATGGGCAAAATGCTCACGCCCGCTTGATAGCGGCGGATACCTTCGATCTTACCGGGCGTCACCGGATTGATGTGGCCGGGAGCGGCTGTCGTTGCCTGAAGGCTGGGAGCTCCATTTGAGCGGCCAGAGGTCAGGTTCCTGTCCAGGAATACGTTCCCATTGCTCAAAATGAACAAGGCCGCCGCTACGCCGCCGCCTGATCTAAACGTGTGCACTCAAGGCAAGAGCATCATCAAAAGTCGCAGCCGACATACGACGACACGTTATACAACTAAGCGATTGAGAATACTGGAGCGGGTAGCGGGAATCGAACCCGCGTATTCAGCTTGGAAGGCTGCTGCTCTACCATTGAGCTATACCCGCGGGTGGTCAAGATCCGGTCCGGAATGGTGGAGGGAGTTGGATTTGAACCAACGTAGGCTGAGCCAACGGATTTACAGTCCGTCCCCTTTAACCACTCGGGCATCCCTCCAGTATTCCGACTGGATCTTGCGACCAAGCTTGCTAGACCGGGCGTCGCCGCTGCGATCTGCGCCGCGTATATGACCGGCCCGTTTCCGTCTGTCAACACAAGGAATTGCCAAAAATGACGAAAAAATTTCAGCCTCGGGAAAAACCCGTGGATGAAAGAGGACTATGCGCTCCGAGGCGCTGCCGCTATAAAGCCGCATGAGCAAAGACAGAACCTCCGGCCCTTCAGGCCCAGAAAACACCGCCGACGACAAATCGGCCAAGGACACACACTACGCCACCCTGCGGCGGGCGCATCGCGACGCCAAGCGCAAGCGCGGCGAAATCCCAACGCCGGTGCCGCAGAAACGCAAACGACCAGGCGTGGACGACTGGAAGCCGCCGGCACTCGCCCCCGATCAGGTCTATCTCTATGGCCTGCATACGGTTCGCGCCGCCCTTGCCAATCCCGAGCGGAAAAATATCAAGCTGTCGACGACGCAGAATGCGCTGGTGCGGCTGGAGATCGGCCCGGTTGACGCACTCGGCCTTCCGGTCGAGATCGTCTCGCCGCAGGATATCGACAAGGTGCTCGGTCCTGAAGCCATCCACCAGGGCGTGATGCTGGAGACCCGCCCCCTCCCCGTTCGCCGCCTTGAAGCGCTGAAAGACAGCCCGCTGCTGCTGGTGCTCGACCAGGTGACCGATCCGCACAATGTCGGCGCGATCATGCGCTCGGCCGTCGCCTTCGACGCCGCCGCCGTCATTACTACGCAGCGTCACAGCCCAACCGAATCAGGCGTGCTGGCAAAATCCGCCTCCGGCGCGCTGGAGCTCATCCCTTATATACAGATCACCAACCTTGCCGACGCACTCGGCGAGCTGCATCGCCTCGGCTTCGTCAGCATCGGCCTTGATTCGGAAGGGCCGGCGCCGCTTGAAGGCACGTTTTCGGGCGAGAAGGTCGCTCTTGTCCTCGGTTCGGAGGGCAAGGGGCTGCGCCAGAAGACGCGGGAAACCGTGAATGCGCTGGCGCGGCTCGACATGCCGGGCGCAATCAAGTCGCTCAACGTCTCGAACGCGGCCGCGATCGCGCTCTATGCGGCACGGTCCTATCTGAGAAGCTAGCGGCACGACGCTGTCGCAGCAGATTTTGGGGGAATTTGCCTTGATCCGTAGTTCTGGTCTCGCGGCGGCTCTTGCCGCCGTCATCCTCACCACCGGCCAGCCGGCGCGTGCTGCCGATGACGAACTTGTGCAGGCACAGGCGGGCACCTGGCTGCTGGCGCCCGAGAATGGTGCCAAGGGCTGCCGCCTCGCCTTCGAGACCGCGAAAGCGAACGGCGGCTATGTCATCAGCGGCGCGGATGCCTGCGCAACCGCCCTACCCGCGCTCGCCAAGGCGACCGCGTGGAATTTCACCGACGACGGTTCGCTCACCATCAGCGATGCGGCGCAGAAGGTGCTGCTTCGCCTTCAGGAAGAGGAAGGCTCGCCCTGGGAAAGCGAAGGGAGCGATCCGATGTGGCTGCTGCCGGCGCTTGGCGATGTCGACCATGTACCCACCACCGCAAGCCTGAGCGGCATCTGGCAGGTCCGGCAGCCGGACGGAAAAGCCATGTGCGATGTCACGCTGACCAGCGAGACCGACAAGGACGGCACGCCGAAGATGTCACCGGGCGGCGACTGCCCAGCCAACATTGCCGATCTCAAGCTTTCCCTTTGGGCCATGGAAGGCTTCGGTCTGGTGCTGATGGGAGGCGATGGCTCCTCCCTCTCCTTCGACATGCGGCCGGACGGCAGCTTCAAGACGTCCGACGAGGAAGAGGGTGATCCGATGCTGCTGGTGCGCAAGCAGGGCGGCTAAAAACCCGATATCCAGCTATAGGTTGAAATCCCGCAATATGACTATCTGATATTAGATCAGCCTAAAACTGATTGAGATAAGACATATTGCAAAACAGGCGCAGCGTGCATGATTCCATCGAATATCCGTAAATTCATCTTCCACGATTTGCGAAGCGTTGAAGGATATATCGATCCGCCTGATGCCCTTGTTTATCTGTCCGTCCTGGAGCGTCAGCGCGAGCATGAACTGGAAGGTGGCGTCGCCGAAATCGGCGCTTATTTCGGCCGCTCCTATTTTCTCCTGAAAAGATCAGCTCTCCGGACGACCGCGTTCTCGTCGTCGGCGATAGCGTGAAACTGTCGCTGTCACTGAACCAAGCCTGGCTCAGCGAACCACAACGGGCTGCGGATGCCAGGCCGATTGTTGCCAAGGGGATCGCTGGGTGACCGGACATCCCTCCTGCAGCTTCGACCAGGAGGTGACGTTGAGGTTCATCTCGCACTGGGCAAGATAGCTCTTGCCGTCGACGGTCATGCAGGCGACCTCGCCGATAGCGTGCTGCTTTCCGTCCCGGTTCTTGCAGTAACAGTCCTGGCCGGCCATTGCCGGCGCGCTTGCAGTCAACGTACTCGCGACGAGCAACAATCCCAAGACGATATGCCTCAATGCCTTGCGCATGGCCATTCCCTCATCCGCAGTCGAAGGGGAAAGTGTATGCCCATTTCAGGCATTGTAAATACGCCCGCATTCGCAGCGGATTGGCGTTGCGGTCGCCGTATTGGACTTGTCAAATCCGACTAGTGAACCGCCGGATCGGAATCGTCAAAGAACGTCTTGATGCCGTCGCGGGCAACCGTCGCCAGAAACTCGTCAAACGCCTCGCGATCGGTCGCAAAGGGCTCTTCCCATTCGATCAGGTCCTCATCGGGCGTGATGACCTCCATCCGCCAGTCCTGCTGGGTGCCCGCCGGGCGAAAAATATCCACGAGCACGGTCATCCCGTCCTCGGTGAATTCGCCGGAGAGTTCGGAATGTTCAAGTTTCGGCTTCTTGGGCTTACCGGTCATATCTTTCCACACCTAGCAAAAAAGAGAATCGCATATCGGCGATCATCATGAATACCCAAAGAATGACATTTCCAATCACGCCGGCGCAATGCCTTCTCGCGCTGGGCGATCTGGCGACCAACTCGTGAGATCTTTCGTCATTGGGAAAATGTGGTGCCCCCGCCAGGGTTCGAACCCGGGACCCCCTGATTACAAATGAGGGGTACATATAGCAATTTCAGATAGTTAGTAAAGTCGTTTTGTGGGTTTGAGTGGCGGATTTGACGGCGTTTGCACCCTCGTGCTGAAGAGATACGAACCGTCTATCCCCAAAATAAAACGCCCGGACTAAGCCGGACGCACGAGTTTAAGACCTTCATAATCGTCCGGTATCTCCGGAGCTTCTGTATTGAAGGGGGAGAAGGCATCCTTCAGCCATGACCTCGGGATATCCTGTTGATAATCGGGACAGCCCCATCTATTGCGGTCGCCCTTATAGAGATCCAACGGTGCCTCGCTCATCGACCAATATTCCTCCGATCGGCAAAGCGCCCTGGCGCAGCTCCATTTGATCGGGCATTGCCAGTCCTCGCAAAGGCGCTTCGGTTTGCGGCGGTCGATCTTCATCACCAGCTTGTCGGACCTCGATAGTCTGCATGGTGCCAAAGCTCGGCATTGCAGACAGGGCAGTCAAAAACGATGGCGTCGCCATCGCGGTGGTCATGGACGATGCGGCCTTCATTTTGCTCAAACGTCGCGGTCGTTCTGCATTTCCGGCAGTGCATTGTATAGTGGGAATGCCGTGGAAATGTGCCTTTATTGAGTATCTCGACCATTCTGCGCCTCCTTTGCCTGCTCCTTGAGCGCGGCCGCAAGAACGGCGGCGGCGGTGCTTCCTCGGACAACGTAGTGGGAGATCGGATTTTTTGGATACCACTGCACGGTCCAAACCGAGTTGCTTGAAATCGCTTTGTCGCGCTCCTCGGCCGAGATCCAGCCGAGGTCCTGATCTGGGAAGCTTGCAAAATATTCCGCCGCCGTCTGATACTGCACAGCGTGCCCGTCATTATAGTTCAGGTGGAATGAACCATGCGGACCTGTCAGAAGCTTCGCCGGCAGAAATTCGAGTGAAGCGAGTTGGGCCGATATGATCCGCTCTTGCTTCGCACGTTCAGCGGCGAATAGGCAGGCTTCCTTAAACTGCCTGATGCCCTCCGCCTGGTCCTCGAGCGGAACGCCATCGCGAGTTACGACGAGGTTCAAAATCGTCTTTTCATCCGACATCACTATGCCTGCCCCTCCGAATTCATCAGCCCGTCAATGACCTGCTGATTGCCAAGCTCGATATTGCGGGAGATGATCGCCATGGCAGCTTCGAGAGAATATTTGCGCTGGTCCAGCATCGCGAGGACCTTGCCCGTCATGTTGGCGCGCACGGCCAGGATCTCGGCTGGATCCATGTCGTCGGAATGTTTGCGGATGACCGCAATCACCTCCTGGTAAAGCGTCTCGTGTTTGCCCGAGGTTTCCACAGTTCGCGCGCTCATGCTCTCTCCTTTGCGTGCCAGATGGTGAGCTTGTCCATCCCGTTGTCCGCCATCTCTTCGTCCAGCGCGAGGTAGTGTTTCAGGATCTCTGTTGCCGTCTTGAAGCTGTGGCCGGTGATGGCGCAGATCTCGGCGATGGTGGCGCCGGCGCGGGCGAGCCAGGTGACGGCCGTGTCGCGGAAGTCCTGGTCGGTGAGCGTCATCAGGCTCGGCATCGGCTTGACCGTGGGGCGGCCCAGCGCATCCGGCAGGCCGGCGGCGGCGGCCTTGCGGATATCGAGGATCATGTGGGAATAGAAGCTCGCCTGGAACGGCGCATTACCGCGTTCGTTGTAGACGACGAAATCGGTCTTGATGCGCTTTTCGGCCCGGCGGATCTTGGCGGCGTCCAGGCGCAGTTTCAGCGCCGGCGCGCGTTTGAGAGAGACGATCGCGCCCGTCTTCTGCTGGCGGAACACCATGCGGCCGTTCGTCTCGCTCTCATTGACATAGAGCAGCCGATCGGCCTGGCGCTGGCCGGTCCAGACGGCGAAGACGATGGCGTCGCCGATCTCATGCCAGCCCATGGCGTCGGCCGTGGCGACCAGGTGATCGATCTCCTCGATCGAGCCGACGCGCAGGCGCGGCTGCGGCGTGACCATGGCGAGGCCATGGGCCGGGTTGCCGGTCATCGTGCCGAGATAGTCCTTCTTCTTCTTGCGGCCCCACTCGATGGCGATACCGAGGACGCGAAGGCAGCCGACCGCCGTCGGCAGGCCGGCCTTGAGGCGGAGATTGTCATAGACACCTTCGCAGATGTCGGGATCCAGCGCCAGCACTTCGGAATTGTAGATCGCCGGCTCGTATTTCTCGATCGCCCGAACCTTGTAGCGGTACTCGTCGACCGTCTTCTTGGCGAGATCGCCGAGATCGACCTTGACATAGCAGGCCTTCAGCCAGTCCTCGAAGAGCTGGCTGACAGGGTAGTACCGCGCGCGGGGCACTGGCAGTGCCGGGGACGCCTTCTTCTTCGGCTTCTTGCCCGCCGCGCGCCTGGCGGCCTTCAAGTGCTGCTCGAAAGCCCGCGACCATTCCAGCGCCTGGCCGGCGGTCATCCAGGAGCCGTCGTCATTCTTCAGGTCCTGGCCGTCGAAGCCATCCTTGCGCATCGATGGCGACGGAACGAAGCGCGGGCGGCCGCCGCGCCAGGTGACGTATTTGATTTCAGGATCGGGGCTCATGTGGCGGCTCCGACCAGGTTGTTGCGCCAGCTGAAAAAGCCAAGCGCGCCGCGAACGGGAATGAAATCGACCGGACGGGCGTTGCGGATCAGAAAGCCATGCTTGCCGACGAACCATTTGCTTTCGCTCGAGGCGATGCAATCGACGATCTCGGCAATGCCGACGATGCCGCCGCGATCTTCAATCGGATACGGGTAGCTCATCATCCCGTCTTTCGAGCTGAGCAGATCGCCGGTGACGGGATGAACGCCTTGGGCAAGCCAGCACTCGGTATCAGTGTCCACCTTCTTGCCGGCGTGAATGGCGACCGGCCCGCGAAACTTCGTGGGCCAATCCCTGTTCTCGAGATCCTTGTGGCCGTTGACGATCAGCCATGCCCAGGGCTGCATGATCGACAGAGCATATTGGGGAATGTCTTCGTGCATTATCTATCTCCAGACAAAGGAAAGCCCGGCGGTCACGCGAAACAAAGACCGCCGGGCCTGGTGTTGCCGGCGCCGGTTTTTACGGGGGCGCGGCGCCGGCCTCTGATGTGCGCTGAAGCAGTGGGGGTGACTTCAGCGTGCACCGGGTTCGATTGGTGGGGCAGCCCCGCGCGGCCGGAGCTGCCCCTTGATGCCGTCGCGGGATGCGAGGCCGCGACGGCACTTCATTTGCGCCGGCGATCGCGAGCGATACGGATCACCTCCGGCAGCTTCCGGAACAGCATCCAGAAGAACAGAGCGGTGACCGCGACGCCGGCGGCGATGGCGCAAGAGAAGATCATCGCCGGCGTCTCCAGGCCTCGGCCTTCTGCGGCCGCAGGCTGAGCAGCGTCAGGATCGACCAGGCGCCGACATTCATGCCGACCAGGAAGGCGGTGCAGATGAGGGCGATCATTGGGTGCCTCCCATCCGCAGGTGGCGATAGAGCAGCTTGCGCCGCTCAGCGCCGTTGATGTCGTCGATGGCGAAAGCGGCCTCGACGACGAAGGAGGCGACGGCGCTCTGCTGATCGAGCCGGCGAAGCTCGAGCTCGATCAGATCGAGCTTGGCGGCTTCGCGCTCTTTCAGGTCGGCGATCAGCTGCAGGGTCAAGGCGTCCTGCTCCTGGCCGAGGGCTTCAAGCCTGGCGATCAGCTCACGCGGTTCCATGGGAGCCTCCCTGTTTCAGCCTCGCGGCGGCGATCGCGCCGCCCGTCGTCGGCTCCAGACCGGCGCGGGTCCGCCGCACGAGTTCCATGTCCTCGAGCGCGCGCACGGTCTGAACTTCGAAACGCTTGTTGCCGATCTGCCATTTGCCGTTGCGCAGCGCCTGGTGGCGAAAGAAGCAGATGGCGCCAAGCGCGTTCTGCTGCGGCTTCGTCAGGATCTTGCGCGGATCGACGACGGCCGGGTTTTCCGTGAGGGGCGTCATCATGCGTGCCCGCCTTGCTCGGAAGGAAGCTCGATGCCGACGGCGCCGATCGGACCCTTGGTGAAGGCGTGCTCGAGGATCTTGTCGAACGCCATCTGGAAGTGATCGACCAGATGCTCTTGATCATCGGCGCTGAAGGGCAGCAGGAAGCTGTACATGAATTCCGCTGCAGCGCCGGCCACTGCCTCGACGATGGTGTGCAGGTCCGTTCCACGGTTGCTTTCCGCCAAGGCGAGCAGCATCAGTTGTACGGAAACCTCGCGATTGCGCTGCAGGCATTTCGCGCCCTTGCTTGCCGAAGCCGGCAAGGTCATTGCTGCGATCGAGGCTCTGAGGCTTACCTCTGCCGCTGAGAGATCGTAATGCCTCATGCCCCTACCCCCGTATTGTCGACGACGACGCGCGGGCCGCCGGCATTGACATAGGCGGCGCGCAGGTGGGCGCGGTCGGTGGCGATGTTGATGGCGGTTCTGGCGCCGACGGCCTGGGCGGCCTTGCGGTCGCCATAGGTGCGGATCCAGATCTCGATCGCCGCGCGCGACCAGCGCTTGCGGCCGGGCAGCCGCGACGGCATGCCCTCTTCGTTGACGAGCTGGCTGACCTTGCGCATGAAGGTCGGCCGCCCGAGACCGAGCGCCGCGGCAATCTCGCCGGCCTCGATCGTCGTTTCCTGTAGGGTCATGTTTCGCGTCTCCACAGTTGCAAATCACTGCGAAAACGAGAATGCACAAATGCAATGTGATTTGCAAATACAAATGTGAATTTCACGCAAACTTACAATTTGCGCACATTCTCATGCATTGGATGAGTTAGCTCTAATCGTCACAATTGCAAATATGAGCCGAGCCTCACGATAGAAATCGGGCATGCCTTCAGTTCAGTGCGGCGCAACCTTCAGGGCTAGCCCTCAGTTCAATGCGCGGACAGCTTCGGGGCGCGCCCTGAATTCAGTGCGCAACCAAAGATAGGGCAAGCCCTCAGTTCAATCTGAGTGAAAGAATTGCGACATCGGCCTTAATGGCGGATATGTGCGCCGCCAACAACGACGCCGACGATGACGACGTTCTCGTTGTCGACGATCTCCGGAATGCCGGGCTCTTCAGAGGAAGAGGCAGTCAGCAGGTAAGGCGTGCGCCAGACGCGAAACAGCGTTTCGGCGGTGCCACGGCGAAAATCATATTTCTGAGCACAAACAGCGTCGCCATTGCGCGGCTGCTCATCACGATCGACCATGACGACCATGCCGGCAGGGTAACCCACCGCCGCGATCGTGCCGGTCTTGAGACGCCAAAGATCAATGGAGTTAGATCGGGAGATCGTTTCCGCGAGCGATTGCTCGAGCGGATTGAGGGTCGTCTTGTCGACGACATAGGGGGTTGCCTCGCCTTCGCTGAAAGCCTGAATGCGCGGCTTTACCCTGGCCTCATAGGCAGGGACCTTCGTTGCATCCTCAATCTTCTTGACGCTTCTCGCCGTGAGCGTGTGCCCATCGGTATCGTTATTCTTGAAGCGCGTTAAAGTTGAGGGCGTCAGCCCGGAAACGCGCGCGATCTCCGTGAGCGTGATGTTCCCGGATTTTGCAATGTGGTCAAGCCACGCTAACTGCTGGTCGCGCAAAGTCGTCATGCGCGGAAATATCGCAGTTTGCAAACCCATGTTCAAAACTCAATACAGCTATTGACTTTGCACACCAAATCACACCGGTATGTGCAAAAGCAATAGTGATTTGCAAATTGGATGCTGCAATGCACACGTTTGACGAGATTGATACCAGACGCCAGAGGCTGGGCCTCACGCAGAAGGAACTTTGTGGCAAGGCCGACGTCCACGAAAGCACATACAGCCGCTATTGCGGGCGCGACGCGGCCGGCAGTCCGACGCCCCGGATCCTCCGGAAGCTCGACGCGGCGGTCAGAGAGATCGCCCAGGAGCGCGGTATCGTCTTCGTCGACGACAAGACCGGCGAGGTGCGGCAATGAAAAAGCCCGTCTCCACCGATGAGCTGCGCCGGCTGATCGACGTCGTCGAGCTGCAGCTGTGCATGGTGCCCGACTGGAAGTATGAGGATCGCGACAGCTGGGGACGGCATGACGCCGGGCTCAGCAAGATGGTCGATCATCTGATCGAGAGGGAACGCGGCAGGTTCGGCAAACTGCGCATGGACGATCGTTTCATGACGCTCGCCGGCATCCGGACCACCTGCACCTCCGGCCTGCACGGGCTGTTCACCAACTGGATCAATGCCGCCAAGCGCGAGATTGCCGCACGACAGGATGATGCGCCATGAGCGAGACCCTGCAGATCTGCACGGCGTTCAAGGCTCCGGTCGAGCCGACGCCGGCGGACAATACCCGATTTCACGAGATGTTCCTGACGAACCTCAACAGCGAGGCGGAAAGCCGTGGCTGGAAGGGGTCTGCCGTCTGCCAGTACATCCGCATCGACGGCTACGTCTCCATCTCGATCGAGCCCGGCAACGCGCCGGCGAGCATGAAGGATTTGCGGGCGTTTCGCGAACGGCAGCGCCAGGCAGAGCGCGAGCAACCGGAACAAGGGAGATTGGTGTGATGGATGCAGCAATCAATTTGGATCTCGGCCAAGAGCCGGAACTGCAATGGACCGAGCTTTCGAAGATCCGCGTCGACAGCAGCTATCAGCGCCCGATGAAGAAAAAACGAGTAGCGCAGATCCTCCGGGATTTCCGTTGGGCGCAGTTTGGCGCACTGCAGCTCGTCGACCAGGGCGACGGCAGCTATACCGTCTATGATGGCCAGCACCGTTTCGAGGCAGCCAGGCTCCATCCGGCGATCGAGGCCGTGCCGAGCGTAATCGTTCGCCTCGACCAGGCCTATGAGGAAGCGCAAAGCTTCCTCGGCGTCAACATCAACCGCAGTTCGATCTCCACCGTCGAAAAATATTGGGCCGGCATCGAGGCCGGCGATGAGATGATGATGCGGATCTGCGCCGTGCTAGAGGAGGCTGGCTGCGAGGTCGTGCCGCCGGGAACGAAGTCGCCGGCGCCGAACCGTACCAGCTCCGTTACTGCGATCGAGCGCGCGATCCTGCGGTACGGCGATCTGGCAGTGCAGAAGGCCTGCATGACGCTGATCGCTTCCTGGCCAAAAGACAATGGAGCGCTGAACGGCGTGATTATCCAGGCGCTGGCTCGGCTCTACCGCAACAACAAGACGATCGACATCGAACGCCTGGTACTGAAGTTGCGGGCAAAGGACCGGCGTATCCTCATTGGCGATGCCGAAGCGCTTCGGAAGATGGGCGGCGGCGATGCACCACTGGCGCTCGCGAAGGCTCTTGTCGAGATCTACAACAAAGGCCTGCAGCTCAATCATATTCAGATCGGAGCGAAGGCATGACACACGCGCTCATCGACTTCGCCAAAGATGTTACCAACGACGCCCGCCGGGCCGATGACCTCCGCAGCGCGATCGATTTTCTAAAGTGCGCAGACCAAATCGGCGCGCTCAAATACGCCGAGGTGCGTTGGGCGCAGGATCTCCTCAAGGGCGATAACGGTTCCTATCAGGCCGCCAATCTCGTCGATCGCCACATTTTCAACATGTGGCCCGACATTCATTTTGCAGTTTTGACGCGTGCCCAAGAGGAGCTGGCGGCCATCGAGGCCCGCTACGCGCCACTTCTTGGAAGTTCCTGATTTCTGATCTCAACCAATGCCGATTTGTATTGTGTACGGCCACCTAACCCGGTGGTGCATGCTGAATTTTACCGAGCTTGATCTGATGATGAAAGCCTCCGCCGTGAGTGACGCGGCCGTCATTCGCATGGCGGGCCTGCAGACGAGCTATCTAGCCCGGCTTCGCGCCGGCCAGAAAAAACTTACGCCTGTCATGGCAAACCGGATCCGCCTGGCGATCGCGCGGATCAAGCGCGGGGAAACGTCGATCGACGGCTCCCTGCCCTCGGCCTGCTATCGCCTGGCGGTCGCCTATGTGGCCCGCGAGCGCGGCCGGACGCCGGACTTCGTGTTGTCGGCCGATCCCGGCAAGCGGGCGACGGCCGACAAGATCTGGATGGAGGCGGCGCAGCTGCGGCGCTGGGCGATCTACATCGCCAATGTCTATCTCAACGTGCCCCAGGCCGAGCTCGCCCGCGCCGCCTGCATGAGCAAGGCGGCCGTCAGCTACGCCATGAACGACGTGGAAGACGAGCGCGGGGATCCGGAGCTGGAAAAGCTGCTGGCGGCCGTGGAAGGGGCTTTTTCGTCATGAGCACCCTTGATCGGTCCGACGAAACACTTTCGACGTCTTCCGCCATGAGCGGCGCGATCGACGAGCGCCAGGCACTGGCAGCCATCGTGCTCTGGAACTCCGGCCATTTCGACACCGCCGACATCGGCCAGCTGCTCGATGTGCGCGAAGACGCCGTCTATCGCACATTGCATGCGGCTCGCCATGTCGCCAGGGGGAAACGCTGATGACCCGCGATCGCGACACCGACGATATAAAGCAGGGCCTGAAGCGGGAGATCAAAGGTCTCTGCAAGAAGCTGTTGCCGGACGGGCGCGAGCAAGGTCGGCTTTGGGTTTCCCACAACCCGGTAACCGCCGATTACGACAAGAGCCCGGAACTCAAGGTGGCGCTGACGCGGGATATCGGCGCCTGGCGCTGCTGGCGGGCGGATGAAAAAGGCGATGTGATCGGCCTCATCCAATATGTGAAGCGCTGCGATTTTCGCGAGGCGATGGATTTTGCCCGGGATTTCCTCGGGATCCGGCGGATGACGCGGGAGCAGTATCAGCGGTTTCAGCAGGTCGTCCAGGCCGATCGGCAGCAGGAAGACGAGCAGGCCGAGCAAAAGCGGCTGAAGCGCCTGCAGGCGGCCGAGCGGCTGTTCAACCAGGGCTACCAGGACGGCGCCGGAAGTGCTGCCGAGGCCTATGCGCTGCGCTATTTTGCGGCCCGCGCCATCCCGCTCGAGACGATCCCGAACCGCGATCGCTCGACGATGCGGTTTTCCTCGGCCACCGAATATTGGCGGCGGGCGGAATATCGCAACGATGGCGGCCGGCGGATCAAGGTGAAGCCCGGGCCGGAATACCCGGCCATTCATACCGCCATGCGGACGGATAGCGGTCAAATTGCAGCCGTCCACTGCACTTTCCTCTCGCCGCTCGGCCCGAAAAAGCTGCCGGTCGGCAAGGATGAGAGCGCAAAGCTGATGTTCGGCGAGGCCAAGGGCGCGATGATCCGGATCTCCCACGGCCCGGAAGGCGAGCCGCCGGAAACGGCGATGGTCCCGCACCTGCTGATCCTCTGCGAAGGCATCGAGGACGGGCTTTCGCTTGCCCGCGCCTGCCCCGAGGCCCGCGTCTGGGCTGCCGGCAGCCTGTCGGCCATGGCGAGCGCGCCCGTGTGGCTCCCTTGCGTCTCCGCCGTCATCGTCGCCCAGGACAATGATTGGAGCAACAAGACCGCTGAGAAGCAGTTTCAGCGTGTGCTCGAGGCGCTTGCCGCCGCCGGCAAGCCGATCACCACGATCGCCAGCCACGTCGGCAAGGATTTCAACGATATGGCCCAGGAAGGGGATGAGTGATGACGGGACTGAGCAACTATAGCCGGGCGATCGACGACGTCGTCTCGGAACGGCTGCGCCAGATTGAGGTCGAAGGCTTCACGGCCGAGCATGACGATCGCTACCTGAATTGGGAGCTCGCCCGCGCCGGCGCCTGCTATGCGACCGTTGCTACCTACAAGGAAAAGACCCGGAAAGACGCCGCCAAGCGCACGTTCGCGCCTGGCACCTGGCCGTGGCATCTCGATTGGTGGAAGCCGAAAGACCGCCGGCGCGACCTGGTGCGTGCTGCAGCGCTGATCATCGCCCAGATCGAAGTCATGGATCGGGCCGATCAGCTGGATCGAAAATGCCCGGTTTGTGCCGAACCGATGAACGACGACGATCTTTGCGCGACCGATATCGAGCTGGGCATTTGCCATGCCGCGTGTCTCGAGGGCTCGCCGACCGTCAATCTCGATACCGGCGAGCCGTCGGATGGGCCGATCACGTCCTTTCGCTATGACGATGTTATGGGCAGCGAGGGTTCCGGCCAATGAGCGAGATCGGACACAACAGCGACATCGAGAACGTCGCAGCCGCCGAGCTGCGGCAGTTCATCGAGTGCATCGAGCGCCTGAACGACGAGGGCAAGGCGATCAATGAGGATAAGGCCGAAAAGTTCGGCGAGATGAAAGGCCGCGGCTACGACGTCAAGGCGGTCAAACGCATCATTCGCGATCGCGCGAAGGATACCCAGCAACGCCTCGAGGAAGAGAGCATCTACGAGACCTACAAGGCCGCGCTCGGGATGGACTGAGAGCTAACCCACGAAAGGAGATCAGCATGCCCAGATATCGTTACAGGCCGGATCCGATTGATGCCTTCCGCTTCAACTATCCGGTCGATCAGTCCGCATTTCCAGACTGGCTTGCCGAGGGCGCCCGCGCCGATCGCGTGAGCCTCCGGCCAGATGGTCAATACCAGCTCAACCAGTTGGGCGGCGGTTTCCAGATCATCGAGAACGGCGAGTGGATCGTATGCGACGAAGACTACCAGATGGTCGTCATGGATGACGCCTTGTTCAACAAAAGCTTTGAGATGATCGTCGAATAACGCGGCGATCGCGCATGCCCTGCCGTGCGGCCGGCAGGTGATTTTCATCAACCGAGGAGACTGAAAATGCCCCCGAAAGGAAAGATCGATGAAGAAGTGCAGGCAGGTGCTGGACCGCAAAAAGGCAGCGCAGCGACGGAAACTGACGTTGGCGCGGCTGGCGATGGTCAGCCAAGCCCGGCTGGCCTGGCCGGCGCAGATCCGCTCGGCGACGCCGGAACAGCGGGCGCGGATGAGCGGGACGATGGCGCAGTGGTTGATCAGGGCGCGGCGCTGGCAGCTGCCGAGCCTGGCGGCGGTAGCGGCGACGATGGGACGGAGGTGAGCGATGGAGCCACATCGGATAGCAGCGACGGAGGAGGAAATGTTTCAAGACGCGCGAGTGTTCGGGACGGGAATGATGTTCGTCACGACGGAAACTCTGGCGGCGTCGAAGCAAATGCAGGAAGCCTTGAGGCAGATGGCAAAGCAGATGGAACTGCCCTCGGATCTGATCCGCAGCAAAGCGGAAACGACGGCGATGGAAGTGCAGATGCGGCTCCAGGAGCACGAGGCGCAAATGCATCCGGCCCTGCGGCTGACAGCGCTGCAGACGCGTCGATCGCATCTGAAGGCACGGCGCCAGCGGATCTTTCACGCGCTGCTGAAAATGAGGGAGGTGGCACCGATGCCGACGCTGATCGTGCCAAAGGGCTCGACCAGGCCGGAGGATTGGACGGTGCTGCCTCCGGAGGAGACGCCGGAAGAAACGAAAGCACGGAGCTTGTTGGCGGATCTGACGGTGGAGCTGCGGCGGGTGCTGCTGCAGCTGGCGGAGATCTCGCAGATGTCGGAGCTGGAAACGGCGCGGATGGTAAATCGGGAAATGAGCCTCTGGCCACAGATGTGAATGTAAAGGGCGAAGGCAGGCCGATAGACTGGGCTGCCTTTGCCGGCATGCGGGTGCTGTGGAGCACCTATGATTGCGGGCTAGATATCGTCGAGAGCATGAATGTCGGCGAGGCAGTGCCCTCGCCCAACATCTTCCAGGAGAAAGACCTGGTGCGCGAGCTGGTGCACTTCACGCGCCGGCTCGGCCGCAACGCCGCGCCGGAAATCCTTGCCCAGCATCTGTTCCTGAAGAAATACTGGGAGAGCAATATCCTCGAGCCGCCGGCGGCGATCGCGCTCAAGGCCTTCATCAATACCCTGCTCGACTTCGACGACTTCGTTGCCGCCGAGCGGAAAAAGCTGACGCCTGCAGAGACGCCGGCGACCAGGCCCGTGCCGATCGAGGAGACCACGCTCGAGCCGAGCGATGGACCTGGTGATACCTGGTGACGCGGATCGTTCACATCATCGGCAGCGGACGCTCGACCGCTGCTGCACTTGCCCTCGCTCGAGCGATCACCTTCAAGGAGAAAAGCATGAAAGACGAAACAGCCATCGAACAGGAAATCCAAGCTAAGGGCCTTACAGCTCCCCGCCTGACGCCGGCGGATATCGACCGCGTCATCGTCGGCGAGAGCTTCACCATACTACCGAGCGGCAAGGTCATGGTTTGCGAGCTGACCTTGGAAAACGGCTTCACGGTACGCGGTGAGGCCGCCACCGTCAGCAAAGAAAACTTCGACCCCGCAATCGGCGCGAAGATCTCGCGTGACAACGCTCGGCAGAAGATCTGGGAATTGGAAGGCTACCTGCTGCAGCAGCAGCTGCACGATAACGGTCCCATCTGATCAATACCCGCCGCGCCACAGGGGATGGCGCGGCGGCCGCATTCTCCAGCATGACAGGGCGCACGTGGCAAAAACACCAAAAATTCAGGCAGGCACCAAAGGAACGCGCGCGCATTTTCTCGACGCGATGAGCGACCTCGAGGAGCAAAAGAGCCTTTACGACCCGGATCCAAACCTGCTGCGCAACGGCGTCAAGGCCGGCGCATGGGAAGGCTTCCCGCATGACAGCATGCCGCCGGACTGCCCGATCACCGTGCTCGGCATGATGGGCGAGAACGTCTATGTGATTTCCGCCACCGGGATCCTGCATGAGGTCAGCCGCTGGGATCACCCGACGCTGGTGAAGCTGTTCACCCCGCATGTCAATTATCTGAAATGGGCCTTCCCCGCCTGGACGAAGGCGAAGATCGATCCCGAGACCGAGCAGGTCATTCCGCCGAAGGTCGATCGCGTCGCCCGCGACAAGGCCGTCGAAGCGATCATCGCCGAGGCCGGCCGGCGCGGCATCTTCAACCCGAAAGACAATGTGCGCGGCCGGGGCGGCTGGAAGGCGCAGGACAAGTTTATCTGGCACTCCGGCACCATGCTGTGGAGCGTCGAGACGAAGACGGACGGCGAGAACAAGGCCAATGGCTGGGATCTGAAACAGTCGCGGCCGGCCGAATATGACGGCATCTTCTACAAGCGCGACAGCGACACCATTCGCCCCTGGAAGACGCGCGTTGAGATGACCGAGAGCCCAGCGCACGGGCTGCTCAAGGATCTGCGCACCTGGAACTGGGAGCGGCCCTATCTCGACCCGCTGCTGCTGCTCGGCTGGATTGCCTCGGCCTTCATGGGCGGCGCGCTCGAGGTGCGGCCGATCGTCTTCACCACGGGCGGCGCCGGCGTCGGCAAATCGACGCTGCACAATTTCATCAAGGCGGTGCTGGGCCCGGCGCTCTATTCGACGGCGAACACGACGGCCGCCGGCATCTATCAGAATATCGGCCAGGACAGCCGGCCGGTCGCGGTCGACGAGCTCGAGCGCAAGGGCAACAGCTACAAGGAACAGGCGATCATCGAGCTTGCCCGCCAGAGCTATTCCGGCGCGAAGCTCTATCGCGGCGGCTCGAACCATGAAGGCATCGAATTCGAGCTGCGCTCGAGCTTCCTGTTTTCCGCCATCATCCATCCGCCGCTCGAGCACCAGGACAGGACCCGCATGGCGATCCTCAACCTGGACAAGCTGAAGCGCGACCATGGCCGCCAGCCGGTCATCAAGGAAGAATACGGCCGTATGATCCTCCGGCAGATCATGGACGGTTATCACGACTTCTATTGGCATATCCTGCCGAAGTGGAAGAAATGGCTTTCGGATCCACGCCTGCCCTTCGATGCGCGCGCGATCGACACCTATGGCACGCTGCTGGCCTGCTGCGAGCTTTTGGTCGGCGAGGCCGGCATGATCGAATGCGGTCTCAGGGCCGACGACATGCTCGAGGACGCGATCGACATCGATCACCTGGTCGACACTATGCTCGAGGCGACCGCCGGCGACGTCGCCGACACGAAAGAGAAGTGGCAGGACGTCATCGAGCGCATCATGTTCACGACGATCGACCAGTGGAAGGGCGGCGAGAAACATACGGTCGGCCACGTCATCGCCAGCCTCGAAGGGAACTTCTTCCAGCTTCCCGAGGCGCGCGCCATGCTGGCGACGGTCGGCCTCGGGCTTCGCGATCGCCACAGCCCACAGCCCGGCTATTGCCTGGCAATCCCCTATTCCTCGTCGAAGGTCGACAAGATCTTCGAGGGCACCGACTATTATCGCGGCGGCTGGACGAACGCACTGCGCCAAGCGCCGCCCACGGTGGCGCTACGCGGGCTGGAAAAGAAGTATATGGACGTGAAGATCAACCGCGTGCCGCAAAGGTGCACCATCGTCGATCTGGCGGGATATGACGCGATCGCGGATCACGACGAGACGGAATAGCTCCACTTAGCCAACGAAGCCCCATGAGCCCGATAGCCACCCTATCGGGCTTTTTCTTTGCCATCATTCTGCGGCGCAAATTTAGACATCGATCCCTCGCCCTGTCTCATCTGCGTCAAATCCCTCGCCCAAATCGGCGGCGCATTTAACTCTATCCCCCGCCCCGGGAGGAAATAAAGCGGAGCCCGCGCGCGCTCAACGCAATGCGAGCGGAGCCAGTTGAAGGCCATAGGATGCTAAGTGGCCGCTCGCTTCGAGGCTCCGAGAACGCTGGCGCGCGGGCACTTAACACAGCGGGGAGTGTGTGAGCTTTCAGGGTGCGGGACCGATCGGCGTCTCGCCTTCACGGCCCGGTAGACGGGTAGACGATTGGTAGACATGGCGTCTACCGCGTTCCTTCAAGGAAATCATAGACTTATGGCGGCGGTAGACGGGTAGACGCAATATAGAGGTTTTCTACGCGCGTGCGCAGGCGCGTAACGTGAGAATAATATTCGTCTACTCGTCTACCCATAGGTATATGTTCCTGAAAAGATTAAGGAAACGCGGTAGACGAAACGGTAGACGCCGGTAGACGCCGTCGACCGGAATAAACAAATAGGGAAATACGGATGAGCGGCGACGAAGGCGAGAATTTGGGGCATCCAGTGGCACACACGCCGGGAGAAAATGCTGAAAATTCAGAGCGCGCGGCCAAGATCGGTGCGACCAGGGCGACGACGGAAGCCGCCATGGCCGGCCTCGCCCAGGCGATCGCTCCGGAGGCCGAACCCGAACAGCAATCGCTCTTGCTCGACGAGATCGACGACCAGCAATGCCTCTTCCGAGGACCGGTGAAACACGTCGCGTCAACACTGGAAGCCGCCAACAGGGCGCGGGGGAGGCCGAAAGGCAGCCAGAACAAGGCCAGCAAGGAATTCGCTCAGACGCTAATGCGTATGGGCTTCAAGCATCCCGGTCTCAACCTTGCCGCCCTGGCGAACGCGGATCCCGTCGCACTGGCGCTCGAGCTGGCCTGCATCCCCATCGTCGGCAGCAGCACGCCGGATGAGGCGATGACGTCGGCGATCCTAGTGGGCCTGCTCAAGCGCGACGACGTGATCACGCTGATGGACAAGGCGCATGGCATGATACGCACTGCCAACGCCGAGCTGCTGCCCTACTTCGAGAGCAAGAAGCCGCAGCCGAAGGATCCCGGCGACAATGACCGCCCGCTCGGCGTGATGGTCATCAGCCAGATGAACATCGTTCAGGCCGACGACAAGCGAACGATCGACATCACCCGCTTCGATACCCCGGATGAATGATTTCAATGGTTTAACCGTGAGACATTGGCTGGAGAATGTCTCACGTCGCATAACGAATTGATATTGCTACATGTCCACCTGATCAGAAATCAGGAGGAGTTATACCCCCACCCCTCGCGTACGCGTGAGCGCCCGGCGCGAGGCCAGCAATAGCCAGGGGGTGGCCTCATTTTTTCCGGGCGCGCGGCCAAGATCCGGCTTCAAAAATCCAAAGCGGCCCTCCCCCCACGGGCCTCCCGGCTCACACACACCGGCCCATTCGGCCGTGCCCGACTGAACCACTCAGCGCCGAACCTAAAGTTTGCCTTCCGGTGGAGGGCGCGGGCGCGCGGGCTCCGGGAGCAAAAAAGGGTTTTGGGTTATGGGTATCGATGTCAAGCAATACCAGCCGCCGGGGCCGGTCGGCGCAAGGTTCATCGCGTCGCGCGGTCCTATCGATATCATCATGGGGCCGGCCGGCTCCGGAAAGACGGTCGCGTCCTGCATCAAGGGACCGCTGACATCGGCCGCATATATGCCGGTTTGCAAGGATGGCCGGGTGCGCGTCAAGCTCGTGTGCGTGCGTGACACCTATCGCGACTTCGCCCGAACGGCGCTCGCCAGTTGGCACGAAATGTTTCCGATCGGGCACCCCTGGCAACGGCCGGACAAAGGGTATGAGGGTGGGCAAGACCGGCCGGTCAAGCATCATCTCATCTGGGAGGCCTGGCGCGGGCCGGAAAAGGTCATCGTCGAATTCTCGCTCGAGACCGGCGCGATCGGCGACAACAACGTCATGCAGTTCGTCAAGGGCTACGAAGTCTCGATGGCCTGGGGCAACGAAGTGGATCTGCTGGATCCGTCTGTGCCTGGCGCGCTCTTCATGCGAACGGGCCGCTATCCGCCCGTCAGCATGATCGCCGATAGCGAGCTGCAGCGGGTTTCGAAGGATGGCCGCGAAGCCATGCGCAAGATGGGATTGACGGTCGATCCAAGCGAAACCGTACTGCCGCGCATGTTCTGGGGCGATATGAACCCGCCCGATATCGACCATCCGATCCTCAAGGAATGCGGTTACGAGGACAAGGCGACCAAAAATCCGGCCTATAATTTCTTCGAGCAGCCCGGCGGCCTCGATGCCGGCGCCGAGAACCGCATCGGCCGGCCGCGCTCGGCTTATGAGATGGATCTGATCGCCATGCCGGAGCACATGTCGCGGCGTATGGTGCACGGCAAGCCCGGCTATTCGCAGGACGGCAAGCCGGTCTATCCCGAATTCAATCTCTCCGTTCATGTCGCCGATCAACCGATCGTGCCCACGGCAGGCCTTGGGCTGACCATCGGTATCGATGCCGGCGGCTCGCCGGCGGCGACCATCGGCCAGCCGCAGCCAAATGGCCAGGAGCGTCTCCTGGCCGAGCTGGTGACGGAACCGGGCACCGGTCCGACGCGCTTCGGCCAGATGCTGATCGATCTCCTGATCCAGCAATTTCCCGGATTGCCGATCCTAGCCGCATGGGGCGACCCGGCGGCCTTCATGGGCGGCGACACCGTCACGGGCGAATTCAACTGGATCCAGGTGGTGCAGGGCATCATCCGGACGCCGATAAACCCGGCTCCCTCGAACGAACCGCATATCCGGCAAGAGGCGGTGCGTTGGCATCTCGCCGGCATGATCGACGGACATACGCCGCGCTATCTCGTCGATCCGCGCTGCAAACGGATGATCGGCGGCTTTGCCGGCCACTACAAGCTCACGAAACTGGCGAGCGTCAGCGGCACGGACAAGCTCGCCGTGGTGAAGAACGAATATTCTCATCCGCATGACGGAGAGCAATATCGCCTGCTCGGCTATCGCGGCCTTGCCTCCGTTATCGGCGATGCGGCCCGTAGTGCACTCCCCACCGGCATTGTCAGCCTGCAGCAAGCCCGCGACCAGCGCGCCGCCCGTCACCAGCAACCGGCACGGCCGGGAGATTTCGACGTATGGAACAGCTGACGGTTCGCTCGCCGGCGACCTGGTGGGATTGCGTCGATATGGGGGGCTCGCGCGCGTACACGCGTAAGGCCAACATCTACATGCGCTCGAAGGGCGACAGCCTGGCGATCTCTGACGGCGATCAGCTGCTCGCCCTTGCCTTCCTCTGCCGCGACGATCTCGGCCGGCTCGAATTCGCCCTTGCGATCAAGCCGGATGCCTCCCGCCACATGCGCCGCCTCTGCCGGCTTGCCCACTTAACGCTTGGCGGCATCGCGGAGACTGGCACCGTCATCATCTGCCATGTGATGACGGGAAACGAGACCGGCGCGCGCATGGCGCGTCTTGTCGGCTTCGTCCCCTCCGAAGGCACCATGTGGATTTTCAGCGGGGCAAGCGATGACAAACATGATCTCGGGATTGTTCGGCGGGGGCAGCTCGAACTCGGCGGCGACGAAGGCGGCGGCGCAGTCGTCTCAGCTGCAGCAGGTGGCGAATGATCGCCAGCTCGCCAGCCTGCAGCAGCAGGACAGCGCCGTTGCCTCGACGCGCAAACAGCCGCGCGGCCGCCGTCTTTTCGAAGACAGCGGCCCGGCTAGCGCCTCGGCGGTGCTCGGCTGATGGCGGGTCCGGATCTCGCTCCCGTCAAGCGCCGGTCGGAACGCACCTGGACGCTTCGTTCTCCCTGGGACAGCATCTATTGCGAGGCCTATGATTTCGCGATCCCGATGCGCCGGCCCGGCGGCAACGGCAAGCGCAAGTCAAGCCCAGATCGCCTCTTCGACATGACCGCACCGATGTCGGCCATGTACTTCGCCGGCAACCTGCAGCGCGATCTCTTCCCGGCCGGACAGCCCACCTTCGTGCTCGAAACCGGCCCACTCGCCGCAATCCTCATTGGCGAGGACGGCGTCAAACAGCTCAATCGACAGCTCGACAATATCGCCCGCCTGATGCATCCGTTCTTCAACGCGGGCGATTGGGATACCGCACTGCATGAGGCCTGCATCGATCTCGCCGTCGGCACGGCCGCGATCATGCCGGTCAAGGGTACGAAGAATAATCCGGTGCTGTTTTTGTGCATCCCCTTCGACCAGCTCGCGATTGGTGTCGATGCCTATGGCCGCGTGAATTTAATCTCCTGGAGACAGATGATCACGCTCGAGCAAGCTTACGGTGCTTTCCCGAAAGGCGAATATCCGGAGGGCTTTAGCGACAAGGCGAAGAACAATCCGAGCACGGAAGTCGAGCTTATACAGGATTTCTGGGCCGACGCAGATCCTGATGGCGGCTGGCACTTCGGCGCCTATCTCCGGGAATGCAGCAACTTTATCGTTTACGAACGCTATCGCACGCAGCCGATCGCCGTGCCGCGCTATTACCGCGTGCCCGGCGAGGCCTATGGTCGCGGCGTCATCCTGACGGCGTTGCCGTCGATCAAGACGCTGAACAAGGCCCAGGAGCTGACGCTCAAATCCGCCGCCATCTCCATGCTCGGTATCTGGGGATATCGCGCCGGCGGCACGTTCAATCCGAATACGGTGCGTATGGCGCCGGGCGAATTCTGGGCGATGCAATCGACAGGCGGCATGCTCGGTCCCGATGTCCAGCGCCTGGATCCCGCCTCCGGCAATCTGCAGATCGGCCAGTTGGTGACGCAAGGCCTGCAGGACCAGGTCAAACAGGCGATGTATGACGAGCGCCTCCCGGATTATCAGGGCACTCCGCGCTCGGCCTCGGAGATGACCGGCCGTCTGCAGCAGAAAGCCAATATCCACATCGGCGCTTTCGGACGCCTGGTCAATGAGATCATGCCGGTGATCGTGCCGCGTGTCGCTGAGATCCTCTATGATTTCGGCATCCTGCCGCAGCAAGCCCGCATCGATGATCTCCTTGTGACAGTCAAGGTGCGCTCGCCCATGGCGGCCGCGCTGAACGCCGATCGTCTCGCCGCGATCGCCAATTATCACGACATGGTCGCCGCCTTTGCCGGTCCGGACAAGGTGGCGCTCTATCTCGACCAGGACAAGGTCATGGATCGCATCGCCGATGGGCTGCAGATCGACAAGGATCTGATCCCCAGCGATGAACGGAAGCAGCAGATCTTGCGGGACATGCAGCAACAACAGCAAAATCAGCTCGCCCAGATGTTCGCCCAGAGCGCCGCCCAGAAGGCGCCCGAGGTTCTCGGCAACGCAATCACCAACTCCATGCCAAAGGCTGCCTGATGTCCGGACCTTTCATTGCCGAGCGCGTCGCGCAACCTCTCGATCTGCTCGAACAGGGTGTCGCCGGCGGCGGCTGGGAAGGTCTTAACGAGCTGTTTGCGCCTATCAAGGAAGGCGAGTTGCAGCCGTCTGACCAGGTCGCGATGCTGTTGTACGGCCTGTATCTCTCGCAAGGTCGTGAGCTGATCGAGTGGCTCATGGACATCACCATTCGTATGCCCCTGCGTTCAACCGGGCAGACTTTCGAGCATACGGCGCTGATGACGGCCACCCGCCAGGGCATCAATGGCGTCGGCGAAGCCATCCTGAAGGCGATCGCCAAGGGCAAGGAACTGGCGGAGAAGCCGAAACCCGCACCCCCGAATGGAGACACCCCATGAAATTCTTTCTCGAAAACCTCTTGCGCAGTCCTGATGATGGTGGCGGCAGTGGCGGCGGTGACGGGGCCGCTGCCGCAGCTGGTGCCGGCGGGAACGCAGCGGCTGCGGTGGATCCTCCCGCCAATGCAGCCGATGCGGCTGGCGCGGCTGCTGCCGCTGCCGCTGCTGCAGCGACGGCAGCTGGCGGCAATCCAACGCCGGCTGCCGTCGATATCTACAAGCCCACAGGCCTCGCCGATCATCTGCTCGGCAAGAGCAACAACGAAACGATCGATAATCTCAACAAAGCGCTGAATGGCTATCGTGAACGTGACGCCGCGAACAAGATCCCGGATAAGGTCGAGGCCTATGCCGAATTCGCGGATCTGCCGGAACCGATCAAGCCCCACATGGAAACGTTGAAGGGCGATAAGCTCTTCGAGCGGGTCTCGGCGAAGGCGCTCGAGATGAAAGTGCCGCTCCCGGTCTTTCAATCCCTGACAACAGAAATGATGTCCGCCGCCGCCGAAATCGGTTTGCTCGAACCGCCGATCGACTTCGAGGCGGAAAAGGCGGCTCTGGTTCCCGCCAGTGCCAAGCATTTATCCGCAACCGAGCAGACGGCGGCGCGCGAACGGCGCATGAGCGAGAATTTCGCCTATATCGATGCCATGGTGGCGCGCGGCGCCGATAAGGGCGGCCTGTCCAAGGAAGCCGCCGAATTCGGCAAGGCCATGCTTGGCGATACGGCACGCGGCCATGAGTTCATCGAATTCTTCCGTTCGATGGTCGCGGGCAGCGGCATCCAGCCGTTCAATGGCGGCGTCACGGCGCCAAACGATGGCCGCGAGGCGCTTCGCCTGGAAATGGCAAAGCCGGAAAACACGGTCGGCAATGCGAAATTCAATCGCGCCTCCTACGACGCTCTGCAGCAAAAATATCAGGCGCTCCTCGGCAAGGGCTAAGCCGCACTGAACGGCTCCCGCCCGATGGCAGGCTTTGTCCTGCATACCGGACGGGAGCGACCTGGACGAAGCGCTGGCTATCCTTCACCGGACCCGGCGCGGACGCCGGCTAATCGGCCCTCACGGTGATTTCGTCCATCACTCCTTTGAGGGCCAATCCATGGCAGTAGAAAATTGGTTTATAGAACTCATCCGTGACAAGACGCGCCTGCGTTATTCCCAGCAGGGCGGCTATCTCGATGACACCATGACGCGCGGCGACGGCCACGCCGGGGAAATCAAATTCCCGGTCGCCGGCGGCACCATTCAGATGTACGAGCTGAGCGGCGCCATTCAGGAAATCGACGCGTCCAACATCAATATGGACACCGTCAGCCTCGCCATCCGCGATTTCGAAGCTGCGGCTTACTTCCGCCAGCAGGACGTCCGCAAGATGGGGCCGAGCCAGCAGGACGCTTTGGCGAAGCTGATGGCCCGTTCGGTTCGCGTTAAGCGCGACAGCCTGAAATTCGACGCGCTCAACGCCTTCTCCACGGCAACCTCGCCGCTGACGGACGCGCCGGTTACCGTCGAAACCATCGGCGACGGTTCCGCCGCGATCACCCTCGACCAGGCGGTCTACATCGGCGACAGCATCGCCGGTTCCGGCGCCGAGGACGATCTCTTCTGCCCGATCCCCTATGCGCAATTCTCGCAGCTCATGATGTACAAGCAGTTTTCCAACTCGCAGTACCAGGGGCCGACTGATCAATGGTGGGCAGCCAGCGCAAAGGTGCGTCTGAAGACGTTCCAGGGCGTGCACTTCATGGCGCTGCCGAATGCCATGTTCCGCTTCGGTACCGGCGCCTATGGCACCGGTGCGGGCAGCCTTCCCTTCGATCCCACCGGCTATATCGACACCTTCGCATGGGCGAAAGATGCGATCGGCTCGGAAATCGAGTGGGATCAGGAAAACATGACGATCGATCCGCAGCCGCAGCTTAAAGGCACGCCGAACCTCTGCAAGGTTCAGCTCTCCGGCAACGCGGTCGGCATCCTGCCGGAAGGCGTCAAGCGTATCCGCATCAAGGCGATCAACCAGGCCGCGCTTGCCACGGCCGGCGGCGGCTAACGTTTCGGGGTGACGGTCGCGCCCGCGCGGCGCGACCGGTTTCCGTCTCCATCATCGAAATCGAAAGGGTCATATCATGCCTGCCAACAAATATGCGCTCGTCACCGCTGGCCGATCGGTCACGCTGTCGAACACGCGCATTATCAAGTTCTTCAACTTCGTGACCGACGACACGCTCGCCCAGGTCACGACCGCCGGCTACTTCGACACTTGCGTCAAGGATCTGTCGGTCAATTCGATCATCCACGCCGTGGTCGATGCCGACGGCACGCCGGCCTATGCGGATCTCCGCATCGCGACCATCCCGGCCAATGGCACTGGCGTCACGGTCGTGAACCTCAGCGCCTGATCACCGGCCCAACTTCGCCGCGGCGGCATGATCGCCGCGGCTTTTTCCATTCGAGGGCGGCGGCATGAGCATCGACAAGGCAACCATCATCAATTGGGCTCTGACCGATATCGGTGCCGGCCCGATGTTCTCGATCGACGACGACAGCGATCTCGCAGAGCAGGTCGCCGCGACATGGGAACGCGTCGTCGACAGCACCTTCGGCAAGCATGACTGGACCTTCTGCAGGACCACGGCGATCATGAACCGCGATGCGGCGACGCCGGTCAATGGCTGGAAATACGGCTTCACCCTGCCCAGTCCGCGCCTTTCCAATCCCCTCGCCTATTTGCCAGATCCGACGCGCTGCCGCGACGTGATCCGCCAGTTTACGCTGCAGCAAGGCAAGATGTACTGCAACGAACCGACCGTCTGGGCCGTCTATAAGACCTATGTCGATCCCGATTACTGGGATCCGGCGTTTCGCGCCGCCTTCGTCATTGCGCTCGCCGGCATGCTCGCCGTGCCCGTCTGGCAGGATGAGGACATGCGCGATCGCCGCCTGGCGCAGGCCTTCGGGACGCCGTCCCTGCAGGGCACCGGCGGCGAGATCGGCCGGCTGATGGCCCAGGACAAGGCCTCGGCGCCGATCGGCGAACAGTCGCTCCTCAGCCATGATCCGCTTACAGACGTACGACCGAACGGCGCCGGCGACGCCTGGCATGGGAGGTGGTAGATGGCAAGAACCGCAGGACCGCTTAAAAGCTCGGCCAATGCCGGTCAACTTTCCAAGGATCTCGCCGGCAAGGTCGGCATCAAGGAATATTACAACGGCGCCCTACAGATGCTCGGCGTCGAGCCGATCCCGCAGGCGGGCTTCGATCTGCTTCCGGGTTCGGCCTATGTCGGATCCGTCGCCTCCGCCACCTGCCGCAAGGCGGTTCTGAACGCCAATGCCACCCGTTCCTATGTGCTGATCTTCACGGCCGGCAGCGTTGACATCTGGCGCAACGACCGCGTCAAGGTGGCGACGATCGCGTTGCCATCGATCACGGCCGAGCTGCTGCCTGACCTGTCGTTCTATGGCGAGGCCGACACGTTCGGAGTGTTCCATCCGTCGCTGACCTATGGCATGCGGTTGCTGCGCGACAGCTCCAACGATGCTGTCTGGACTGTCGGTGATTGGCCATACTCCGACATCCCAGATGTCGATCTCGGTGGTGTCTATGCGAAAAAGGATGACATCTGGCAACTTTTCATTCGCTGGGCCGATGGCGTCTCCGCGCTGCAGATGAATTGCGAGGTTGACGGTACCACCACGGCCGCCGTCGCCCTTGCCGCCGGTCCAGACGCAGCCACGCCGGCGCAATGGAACGACTTCGCCGATGATCTGCGCGACGCGATCGCGGCGCTTGCCGGCTTTTCTTCGGGCGTCACCGTCCACTATGATGGCAGCCTCGGCAGCAATTATCGCCAGATGACGGTCACCTTCGGCGGCGTTCTTTCCGGCGACGAATATGAATTCACCGCCAATGTCGTCAACACCAGCGAAGCCTCGGCGCTCGCAAGCCATCGTCAGATCGGAGACACCGCCGGCGAGCCGCTGATCTCGGCAACGCGCGGCGGTTTCGCCGGGCTCGAGCTTTACCAGGACCGTGGCGTCTATTATGCAGCGGCGGCAAAGACGGCGTCGCTCGCCTCGTCCGAAGTCGGGGAATATTTCAACCTCAACATCAAGAGCCAGGCCGACAATGGCGCCCGCCTCGACGCGCTGCGATCGCAGACGTCGGAAACCATCCGCCATGTGCTCGACAACACCTATCTCGTCGTCATGACCGACAAGGCGGAATGGTTTGCCAGCAACCGGACGGTCAGCCGCAACGACCCTCTTAATTTCGTCCGCGCCTCGGAAATCGGCTCGAAGGCGAATTGCAGGCCTGTCGTGCTCGAGGGGGACGTCTATTTCATCTCTCCTGATGGCGGAAAGCTCTATTCCATCGCCTATGACGCGGTGTCGACCACCTATGTTCCGGACAGCAGGAACGATCTCGACAAGGATCTCGTCTCCGATATCAAGCGCATGGCGGTGCAGCGCAAGATCGGCACGACGACCTCGAGCCGGCTTTGGATGCTGCGCGAAGACGGTCGTCTGGTCTGCGTCGTCATCAACAAGACGCAACAGATCAATGCGGCCTGCGAATGGCCCGTGGTCGGCGGCGGCCTGGTCAAGGATGTGGTTGTCGATGGCCTCGAACAGGTCTGGATCACCGTCGATCGCGGCGGCCAGATCTCCGAAGAGATCCTCGAGGAACAGGATGTCAACCTGTTCCGCCAGGCCTATGCGGTAACGACCGACCTGGCGGGCCGTGCCTCTGGCCTCACGGCGCTGAACGGCAAGACGGTCTGGGCGGAAATCGCCGGCGACATCTATGGTCCGTTCACCGTATCGGGCAATGCGATCGATACCGGCGTTCCCTCAGCTGCCGCGAAAATCGGCCTATGGATGGCGCCAATCTTCGAAAGCATGCCCTTCGTCCTGGTCAATCCGGACGATAGCGTTGTGCGCCGACCCGGCGCCGTCAAGTCGGCAAAACTCTACGTCATGGATGCGACCAGCCTCGCGATCGGCGCCAACGGCCGAGCGGCGAAGGATATCCCACTGAACCGCATGAGCGACGATCTTACACTGCCGCCACAGGGCTATACGGGCCATGTCACGGTGCTCGGTCTGATCGGCGCCACCATGGATCCGACGCTCGTCATTACGCAAGTGCGGCCGGGTCGGCTGCGTCTTCGCGATTACATTCCGGGGGTCAAGCTCTAATGCAGGCTTTGATAGGTTTGGCTGCCTCCGCATTTGGCGGCACGGCTGCGACAGCGGGAGCGGCTGCAACAGGTGCGGCCGCAACCGGTGCTGCAGCCACCGGCGCCGCTGCTGCCGGCGGAATATCCTTCGCTTCGATCCTGCAGGGCGCCACCAGCATCCTCGGAATCACCAATGCGATCTCCGCCGGCAATCGTCAGGCCGAGCAACTGACGCTCGCCGCGACGGATGCGCAGCGCGAGATCCCGACGACGATGCTGCAGGGAATTTCACAGCGCACCGCCATCAAGAAGCAGCTCGGCGATGCGCTCGGCGCGCAGGATGTCGCCTATGGCGCCTCCGGCACGGATCTTTCCTTCGGCACGCCGGCGCAGGCGCGCAAGGATGCCTTCCGTGAAGCCGACAACGCGATGACGACACAGGTCGGCACCGAACAATCGACGATCGCGCGTCTCGACGAGCGCACGAAAAATTATCTGAACTTGGCCGGCAAGGCGCGTCAGAGCGGCTTGTTCGATGCCGCGCTGATCGGCGTCAAGGGCCTGACCTCCTTCGCGCAGCGGGGCTAAGACTGATGGCGAATAGACGAGCTGATCCCGTTTCCTATCGCCCTTTTCAGGCCAATCCGATCCTTTCGGACGGGTTGCTGTCGGTGCAGCGCGACGATGGCGCGCTCGAGCGCAAGGTTGCGCAGGGCCTCGCCAATCTCGCCGACCAGTTCGGCCAGCAAGCCGACCAGGAAGCCGCGCGCGCCGGCGCCAAACAGGGCGCGCTCGATGCCTATAATGCCGGACCCAGTGCCGCCACGGTCACCGGCGGCGAAGACGCGGGCACGACGGCTAGCGTCAACGGCCAGGCCGGCCATATCGCCGGCGCTCAAGGTGGCATTCGCGTCCGCATGCCGCCGGCGCAAATCCGCAGCATCATCACCAATGCGGCCGTGCGCCACGGCGTCGATCCGAATGCATTGATCCAAACTGCCGGCGTCGAAAGCAACTTCAATCCGGATGCCTTTAATAAAGGCTCCGGCGCCAGCGGCCTTTTCCAGTTTGTGAGTGGTACCGCGCGGCAATACGGATTGTCCAATCCCCGCGATGCCGACCAATCGGCCGACGCCGCCGCACGGTTGTGGAAAGACAACACAGCCGTGCTCAAACGGGGTCTCGGCCGCGACCCTACCGGCGGAGAACTCTATCTCGCCCATCAACAGGGCGCCGGCGGTGCGTTGAAGCTGCTGCAAAATCCCGATGCCAACGCGGCCAAGCTGGTCGGCGAGAGCGCGGTCGCCTCAAACGGCGGCTCTATCGGGATGAGCGCCCGCGAATTCGCGAAGATGTGGACGTCCCGCGTCACTGGCGGATCTCCCGGCTATGTGGATCCGCTGGTTGTCAATGTCGGTCCCGGCGGCGGGGCGCCAAGCGCTGACGCTCCCGCAGTCGCAGCCACTGACGCAACCGCAACTGGAGCGACCACGGCGACCGGTCCGGCCTATGCGACCATTCCTTCAGCCGCTTCCGTCGCGCCGATCTCGGTGACGCCTGTCCGCACGCCAGTAAAGGTCGAGCCTGGCCGCGCCGGCACGTTCCGGCCGCGCGAGGGCGATACGATCTATGATCGCGCCTATAACGTCGCCGGCACGAAAACCTACCTGCAGGAAGCCGACCTGACGATGCTGCAGGATCAGGCGGCCGTCTACGACAAGTACAAGGATGATCCGGCCGAGCTGCAGAAGGCGCTAACCCAGCTGAAGGCGCAGCATCTGCGGGACAACATCTTTCCGGAGATCGCGCCGGAATATTCCGTCGCCTTCGATAAGCAGGCCCTCGGCTACGTCCAGCAATCGCGGGAGCTGTTTGACACGCGCAAGCGCGCCCAGGACAAGGTCGATTTCCTCGATCGCGTGCAATCGCTCGAGGATCAGAAGAGCCAGCGCCTGGCGGCCATGCAGCCGAATGACAGCACGGCGGCGAGCAACCTCGCCGAGCTGCAACACGGCATAGAGGATCATTACAATACGGCGGTGGCGCGCGGCATCCTCTCGCCACAAGAGGCCTCCGTCTACAAGAAAAAAAGCCAGTCCGACATGGTGACCGGCTTCTATCTGCGCCAGGCGTCCGGCAAGTCTGCCGAGGACATCAAGGCCATGCGCGCCAATATGGCGGCCGATTATGCCGATGGCGGCATCGAGGGCGTCGGCGGCGACGATTGGGATCGCATCCAGACGGGCCTTGCCGCTGCGGAACAGGCACGGCGGACCCAGGACGAAAAAGCCAATCAGGACCTGACATCGCGCGGCAATGACATCGCCGATCGCGTCGCGCGCGGCCTGCCCGTCGATCCTGCGCAGCTTGCCCGCTTTCAGCTCGACGCCGGCACGGCCACGAAAGGCAAGGATATCGTCGGATCGACGCTGGCACGGATCCGTGTTTCCGAGGCGATCCGAACCCAGCCGGTCGGCGATGTCGAACGAAACGTGCGTCAGATCCTTGGCGCGGGCGGGACGCCTGATGATTACGACTATGCCCAGAAGACGATCGAACAGCAAAAGAAGGATCTGCAAACGGATCCGCTCGGGGTTGCCGAGCGCTTCGGCGTGCTGCCGTCCTCTCCCGGCCTGCCGCTCGACGGCGATGTCGACGCCGGTGCCGTCTCGGGCGCTTTTTCCGAGCGCATCAATGCTGCCCGCGCCGCTGCGTCCCATTTCGGCGTGCCACCGAAATATTTTCGTCCTGGTGAAGCCGCCCAGATCGAGGCGGCCGTCAAGTCTGATCCGCAGAAAGGGCTGATGATCGCTTCCGGCCTGGTCAATGCCGGCGGCAAGGATGCACCCAAGATCCTCGCCGAGCTCGGCGCCGACGCGCCGGCCGTCAGCCAGTCCGGCGACATCATCGTCAGCGGGGGCGATCCGAAAGCGGCGCTCGATCTGATCGGCGGTTACGCCAAATCACCTGATGGCAAAGACTATCCCGATATGCCGAACACGAAGCGCATCCCGATCGCCCAGGATGTGACGGGTTCGGCGCTGGCCTTCACACCCGAAGAGCAGACAAGGCTTGACGCCAGCGCCGCCGCAATCGCGCGCAAGCGCCTCTATGACGCGGGTATCGATCCGAAATCCGAGGCGGCAAAGCCGATCTATCAGCGCGCCTACAATGAAGCCGCCGGCGCAACCTACGTCAACAACGTCCAGTTCGGCGGCTTCGGCGACTACGATCCGGGAACCTGGTGGCGCAGCCGCAAGGTCTATGTGCCGCCGTCGATCCGCTCCGATCGCTTCCAGGACGTAGTGCAGTCCCTGACGGATGCCGACGTCGGCTCGGTTGCCGCCAAGAATGGCCGCCCCTGGACGGCGGCGGACTTCAAGAAGGCGATGCCGGTCGCCGTCGATGGCGGCTATGCCTTCGCGCGCGGCGACCCCGCCGGACCCTCGCCGATGTTCATCGCCGACGACAAGGGCAATCCCATCGTGCTCGACATCGCCGGCATGCGCGACAGGCTCAATTCGCGAAATCCGGGGGCGTTCCGATGAACTTCATCGATCCCGCGCAGCTGAAAGACGCCACCTCAGACGGCCCGCAGACATGGGGCGAGGCCTTCGGCACGCTCGCCGCGACGACCTCGACCGCGCAGCAGATGATCGAAAACACCAATTCCGATCGCAATGTGCTGCAGGACATCTACGCTCGCCGTATCGCCAAGATCGAGGAGATCACCGGGCAAACGCTCGAAAATCCGATGACCAGGAGCGAGATCGGTGTACCGAGCTTTCTGCAGCCGACCAACCGCGAAAACTACAGCCTGTACGAGGATCAGTTCAATCAGCGCGTGACGAAGCTGCAGGACCAATATCCACAGCTCTCCACGGCGCTGCCTGAAACCGTCGATGACGAAAAAAACCGCATGCTGCGCGAGGCCCAGAAGGCCTCTACGGCCGCTGCGGCCGATCCGACGCTGGATCCGGTCAGCCATTTCACGGCGCAGCTCCTGGGCGGCTTGCGTGGCGCAGCACACGATCCTTTCCAGTGGCAGGCGGCCATCCTCGGCGGCGGCGGTTCCACCGGCGGCACGGTCGCCGGTCGGATCGGCAAGACCATGCTGACGGAAGGCCTGATGAATGGCGGCCAGGAAGCCGTGCTGCAGGCCGCCAGCCAGGAGCGCAAGAAAGCCGCCGGCCTCGAATATGGTCTCAATGACGCCCTTGCCAATGTCGGCATTGCCGCCACATTCGGCGCCTTGTTCGGCGGCACTGTCGAGGGCGGTGCGGCGCTCGCCAGGATCTACAGGATGGGCGACGGCGGCGCCGAGGCTGCAACGCGCGTCCTCGACGGCAATCCCCTGCCCGGCGATGTCGAGCGCGTCTCGAAAGCCGTTGGCGTCGATCTCACTCCGGAGCATATCGATCAGCTGAACCGGTCGTTTGAGGACAGGGTCCTCGACGAACACATGATCTCTCCGGACGCGCCTCCGGAGCAACAGCGGGTCTTCGAGGCGGCGCTGCGCTATGCCGAGGATCCCGACAACCATCCGCCGCCCGACGTCGTCGAGCGCGCGATCGCCGACGAACAGGCTGGCCCTGCCCGCACCCTGACGGCCGACGACTATGAGCGGATCTATGGCGGCGATCCCGACGCGATCGACGATCTTCAGGGCGTGATGCAGTCCGAAAGCCTCGACGATGCCGCCCGCATCATCGACGATCAGACGCGGTCGCCGTCGGCCGAGACCGTGGCGCCGGCGCTGGCGACCGACACGACGCCGGATGTCGTCGCCGAAAGCGCGCCCCCGGCGCCGCGCACCGTCATCGAGGACAAGGGCGACACGGTGCTGCTGAGGAGCGAGGCCGGCGACGCGCATATTTCCGTGAAGCGGGAAGACGGCAATCTGAAGATCGGCATGACGTCGGTCTCGAAAGCATCGCGCGGCCAGGGCAAGGCGCGTCAGCTTTATGAGGATGCCGTGCGCCTGGCCGACGAAGAGGGTGGTGCGCTGCGCTCCGATATCGTCGTTTCGAACGATGTCACCCGCGTCTATGACAGCCTGGCGCGGCGCGGCTATGACGTGCGCCGTAATCCGGATGCCGTGAAAACGGAACGCGGCTGGATCGCTCCCGATCGGCCCGGTGAGAAATGGGTTTTCGAGGTGCGGCCGCGTCCGGATCCCGCCACCGTCGCGGATCCTATCGCCGGCCAGACGATACGGCCGCGCGTTGCGCCCGAGCCTGGTGATGCCGAGGCGATGCGCCTGGCCGAGGAGCAGGCCGGTGCGCTGGCCGAGCCGTCGATCGACGCCAACGGCAATCCGCAGTCCCTGTTCGATTACATCCCGATCCAGGATCGTGACGGCAATGTCCGTCTCGTCTCCACCAGCGAAGCGCTTGAGATCGCCGACCAGGGCAACATTCTCGCCGATCTATTGGAGGTATGCCAAGTATGAGCCTCAGACATTGCCTGCGCCAGGCCGTCGAACAAGGCGTGATCAATAGCCGCGATGCCGAGGAGCTGCAGCGCTATTACGAGGCAAAGCAGCGCCGGAAGAACCCGGGCATGACGGATGCCGAGGCGCGCGTCGCCGCGCGTGACGAAGTGGTGGCCTCGCTGCGCGCCGATGCGCAGGAAGCGCGCCGGCGGGCGCTGCTGTCGGAAGCGCGGCGAAAGGAAAATGCCGCCTTCGTTGAAAACTATCGCAACCTCAAGGGTAAACCGGACAAGCTCGATGCGGTGCTCTCCCTGATGATCCACAACGGCTACAAGGGCACGCAATCCATGGCGGGAAAGGCGAATGCGATCATCGCCATGGCGCAACGGGATCTCGCCGAGGCCATGCATCATTTCCGCCGCTCGCGGATCTCCGGCCGGCATATCAACAAAGTCGACCTGCCGGACCTGATCAAGGCCATGCATGGCGAACCCACCGGCAACGGCACGGCGAAAGCCATGGCGAAAGCCGTGCGCGGCGTCTTCGAGGATCTGCGCCAGCGCTTCAACGCCGCCGGCGGCAATATCCCGAAACGCGAGGACCATGGCCTGCCGCATAGCCACGATCGCGGCAAGATCCGCGATCTCGGCAATATCGGCCGTGGCCGGATGGGCGGCAAGCGCTTCGACATGAACCTTGCCCGGGAGCGCTGGAAGGCCTTCGTCTCTCCGCTGCTGGATGCCGAGCAGATGACCAATCCGCGCACGGGCGAAATCATCGGCGCCGACAATCTCGACAGCAGCCTCGACTATGTTTTCGAGAGCATCATGTCGGACGGCTGGGCGCATCGGCGTCCGGAGGCGCGCAAGTTCGGTACCGGGAACGTCGCCAGCCGCTACCAGGACAGCCGCTTCCTGATCTTCCGCGACGCCGAAAGCTGGCTCGGCTATAACGACAAGTTCGGCCAGTCCGACCCGATCTCGGCGATCTTCAACCATGTGAACGGCATGGCCCGCGATATCGCCGCCATGGAACGGTTCGGCCCCAATCCGGATGCAGCGATCGAATGGCTGAAACAGGCCGTCCAGGTCGATATCGGCAAACGCCAGTCCGGAGCGATGAATATCGAGGGCATGAAGCTGCCCGGGCTCGATGCCGGCAAATGGGCGGAGTACCGCATCAACAGCCTTTGGCGATCGCTGCGCGGCCGCGAAACCGTGCTCTCGGCGCCGGCGCAATATGCCGGCGATATCCGCAATGTCGCGACGGCGGCTGCCCTCGGCTCGACCAGCATCCTTGCGGCGGTGACGGATCCCTTCGTCTCGCAAGCGGCCCGGCGCCTGGCTGGGCTGCCGATCACCTTCACCATGCACAAGATCCTCGGCGACCTCGCGCGCTTCGCGGCCGACAAGGTCGACGACGCCGGCATGGCGCGCAAGGCGGTGCTCTGGGATGATTACCTCCACACGATGAACGAACAGGCGCGCTTCGTCGACCAGATGTTCGGCCACGAATGGAGCCGTTACCTGGTCGACCGGGCGCTGACCATCAATGCACTGAAGCCGCTGACTGAGGCGAGGAAGCGCGTCGAGGCCGGCGCCTGGCACGATACGCTCGGCGGCTTTGCCAAGAGCAATACCGACTGGATCGACATGCCGCCGCTCCTGAAAAAGACCATGGAAGGTTTCGGTTTCAGCGATGCCGACTGGCACAAAATGCGCCCGGCCGTCGACGAAGTCGGCTTTCTAGATCCCGGCGGCGTCTTCGATAAAACCGGCGATCGCAATCTTGCGGAGCGCTATGCCGAGATGATCGCCCAATGGTCTGAGCGATCGGTACCGTCTGGAGATCCGCGCGTGAAAAGTGTCGTGACCGGCATCGCTCCGCGCGGCACGATCGGCGGCGAGATCCTGGACTTTGCGACCCAGTTCATGAGCTTCGGATTTTCTTATACGGCCCGCCAGCTCGAGGCGCACTACGTCTATTCGATGCTGGCAAAGTCCAGTTCCGGCCGCGTTGCTCGAGGCGCGTATTACTTCGGCGCCATGGCCGTGCCGCTGACGATCGGTGCCGCCTTCTACTCGCAAATCCTCAACGTGCTGAACGGCAAGGATCCGGAGGATATGCGATCGGTTCCCTTCTGGCTCAAGGCCTTCGTCAAGGGCGGCGGCGGCGGCCTCTTCGCCGACTTCGTCGACAAGGCGGAAAATCGATACGGCCAAAGCTTCGCGCAAACACTGGGCGGCATCGGTGGCGCCTTCATCGGCGATACGGCCGATCTGACACTGCGCGGCATTCAGGAGATCGTCGGCGACAGCAAGCGGGCGATCTTTGGCGGCGAAGCGCCCACGGGACAGGACGCTCCGAATTTTGGGCGGGCTGCCGCGAAGTATGTCGGCCGCTATACGCCGATCCTTTCCTCGCACCCGTTCACCCGTGCCTGGTACCGTCGTCTGTTCGTCGATAACCTGCAATGGGCGACGGATCCGGATGCCGACAAGAGCTTCAAGGCGCAAGCGGCAAAGAGCAGCTGGTGGTGGAAACCGGGCGAGCTGACGCCGACCAGGGCGCCGGATCTGTCGACGGCGCTCGGATCCCGGTAGCGCCTCCTTCCGCCGTTGCCGGTACCAGGAGAAATTGCAAGCGCGCACTTAACCGCAGGCCACTCCTGCGATGCTCATGCAGTAATCGCAGGGGCAAATCTATGGCGCTACCATATCCCATTCCGGAGCAACTTCGAATAACGGATATATTCACCGGCAACGGCGCAAGTGTCTATGGACCGTTTACATTCAAGATCTTCGACGTCGATGATGTCGAGGTATGGACATTGCCGGCCGGCGCGCTGGGCTTCGCTCAAGCAACCGTTTCCGTTATCAAGCTTTCCGATGAGCCATTCGATTATTTCACGGTCGAGTTTCTTTCCGGCCAGCCTGAGACGACGAAAATTGTCGTCGTCTCGATGCGGCTTGATAGCCGATCGGCTGGCGTGATCAGCGGAACAAAGATCGACCCCACCGCTCTGGAAAAAGAGCTGTCGAAAATCGCGACAATAGAGCAGGAACTGCGTCGGGACATCAACCGATCTGTCAAGTCGGATTTTGGCGCGCCTCCCTTTGTCATCGATAGCCTCGTTGTCGACGGAAGCTATCTCAAGGTTTCCGGCAACCGTCTCGTTTCTGGCCTCGATCTCGATGCCGTGGTGTCCGAGCTTCATGCAACGGACAGCGAACTTGCTACCGCCCTTCAAAGCGAAACAATCGCCAGAACAGCTGCCGATACCGTCATCAACGCCAGGATCGACGTCATCGTCGGGACAGTGGAAGGCTATACCTCACGGGCAGAGGCTGCCGCAGAGGAGGCCGAGGGCGCAGCAAATGCCGCCCACCAACTCGTGATCGAGGCCACGGCCGGTTTCTCCGGCTTCCTCGACGGCCAAGGCTACGACTTCGGCTACATCACCGATGCCACCACCTATTTCGATCAGAATTGGGGAACGATCGTTTAACGCGGCGTTCTCGGCACAAAGGAGCCTGCCATGTCTACAGCAGTACAACGCCGCCGTGGTACGGCAATCCAGCACGATACCTTTACCGGGGCGCTGAGCGAATTCACTCACGACACTACGAACAAGGCAATCCGCGTGCATGATGGCGCGACGCCTGGCGGCAATCGCACGCTGATGGTGAGCGAGTTGGCCGTCGCAAACGGCGTTGCCTCTCTCGATGCAACTGGCCAGGTGCCTGCCGGCCAGCTCAGTAATGCCATCAATGTCGTCTCCGCGATCGCCGCGACCAGAACAGCATTGAAGGCGATCGACACAACCAAGGTTACTGCAGCATTTCTGCGTGAAAGCGGCCGAGAAGGCCAATTCCTTTGGCTAGCTGGCGACTTCTCTGCCAGGATCGCTGCGGATACACAAGAAGGCATCTACGTAAAGGCGAATGCGGTGGCTGCCACCGCAGGTGCCTGGGCGCGTGTCTATCACGGCGACATCAACGTCAAGTGGTTCGGTGCTGTTGGAGACGGTGCGGCGGCGGACAATGTAGCCATTCAGGCAGCTGTTGACCTGTGCGGTTTTCTCGGCGGCGGAAGGGTGTTGCTGCCGAGAGGTAATTTCAAAATGGGCACAGCAATCACCGTCTCGAAGAACTATGTCGATATCGTTGGTGTTGGGCCATTTGCTACGCAGGTTACCCCGAGCACTGCTGGCATGGACGCCTTCATCTTCTATTCCGGTGGCGCTGCGGAAATGAAGAATAACGGGATCAGTGATCTTGTGATCCTCCCGTCTGTAGCAATCAACCGCGCCGTTCGCGTTCGCAATCACTACCAGTTTCTTGGGCAGAACGTATCTGTCTGGGGCGCGCATGCCACCGGATTTGAATTTGAAAATGGCGCGGTAGCTTACAACGGCACGCTGAGAGACTGCCTCGACGATAGCGCCACAACGGCCGGGTTGCTCCTCGGCGCCACCGGTACAGGAGATCTACAGGGCATCTATCTCTACAACTGCAATTTTTCCGGCGGTGGCGTCGGGATGGGTGTCGTGGCCCGCAATTGCGGCGGCTTGCAGTGGGTTGGCGGCGAAGCACTTAATAAGAGTATCGGCTTGAACATCGCTCCGGATGTCAACGGGCGCAGAGTTAATGGCGTTCGGATTAATAGTGTCTATCTGGATACCTGCGTAAATGCCTGCCTTAACGTCTCCGTTATTGCTGGAACTCGCGCCTCGGATGCGATCTTCGTCAACTGCCATTTCAATGCCTCGCAAAATGACAGCGGCATTATTTTGGGAGGCCTGTCGTCGGACGCTACGCTCCTTGACACTTTCAAATTTCTCGCATGCCAAATGATGATCAACAAGAAATATGGTCTCTTTGCGAGTTACTGCCAGAAGATCAATTGCATCGGATGCGGCTTTATATCGAACGGGGTTGATGGCGTTTCGGACGGCATCTCGCTCAGCGCCGGCGTTTCCATCGTAAATCTCATTGGAGGCGAGAGTGGCTCTGGCGGAGGGTTTGGAGCAAATCAGCGATATGGCGTGACGATCGTCAGCGGCGTCACCAACGTTGTTATCGATGGCATGGAGCTCATCGGTAACGCGACAGCTCCGGTGAGCGACAGCGGCACAGGGACGGTGATCACAAATTGCTCTGGCTGCAAGACCTTTGCGAAAGGATCTTCGTCGATCGCAAGCGCCGGAACCTCCGTAACCGTTACGCACGGACTTGGGTTCACCCCAGCAAAAGAAGACTGCGTGATCATCCCTGTCACCGATACCCAGGGGCCGCGCTATTGGGTGTCCGCTACCACGTCGACGACGTTTACTGTCACATTCTCGGCCGCCGCGCCGGCACAATGGTTCTTCGGCTGGCAGGTGGGCGTGAAGGGCAACTAATCGCCCACAGGAAATCGGCGGAATGTGGCCGCCGATTGTATTTTCTGTATACCGGGGGTGGCATCTATCGCTTGCAGCGCGTAGTTTATTGCCGAATGTTTCTAAATAGACCGTTTTCGTTGGGGGAAAGCATGGGAAGTGTCATTAGGCAACTATTGCGATTTCAACATCGAGCTTCGGAAGCTCGTGTTGAAGGGGCCGCTATACAAGATTTGGTTGATCCTCCATTGCCCGTCAATGAGTTGCGTCCCTGGGAGAGACCGTTTCCAGAGGCCGCAACTCTCGAGGATATCATGTATTGTTTCCGACTTCTGCTCGGACGCAACACCTCGCTCGAGGAATGGCGCGGACACTCCTCACGAGCTGGCGAGCCGCTTTCAGATGTCGTCGCAACGTATCTGAATAGCCGAGAATTTCATAACCGTTGCTTACAGATTCCTGAAATGCCGAAAGGTGTCGTCCAGAAAAATAATGGCCGGTTTGAGATTTTTGCGAATGCTAATGATCCCGTAATCGGATCTCCAGCTTTAGTTGGATCCTACGAGCCTGAAGTTGCGAGCGTGATCGAGAGCTTGCTGAAGCCAGGCGATACCTTCCTCGATGTCGGGGCGAACATCGGCTATTTTAGCCTGCTTGGCGCCTTATTGGTGGGGCGAGAAGGCCATGTTTACGCCGTCGAACCGAATGACCTGAACGTCAAATTGTTGGAGAGCAGCCGCAAGGCCAACAACTTTGAAAATATCTCGGTGATGCAGGTTGGTGCATCGCCGAACATCGAGACGCTATTTTTGAACTCGCTTGCGGGAAATGGTGAGACGGGCCGCCTCGGCGAATTCGATCTATTCGCCACCAGGACTGTGGCAGGCATTCCGCTCGATCTATTGCTGTCCGGTCGAAAAAAGGCAGTATCGCTTATCAAGATTGATGTGGAAGGCTTTGAGTATAGGGCGCTTCAAGGAGCTGAAACAATTCTTTCGACGGACAAGCCTCGCATCATCTTTGAATTTGCTGCGACAGGCATCGATGGCATCAGTGGGGAAGGCTTTCTCTCCTGGCTCGCCAATAAGGGTTACGAGTTCGTGGCCGTATCGGATGGCGTCGATCTATCCCGAGCGCAAAGCATTGCGACTATCATGGGCGCGTTTGGACAAAGCGGCAAAGACCACATCGATGTCCTGGCGAAACCTATATCCTAAATCGTTTCGACGCCGCGCAATTTCAGTTTTGGTTCGTTTGGCGGCGGCCGGCCGCATTTGACCTTGCCGCAGCTAGCCTAAACTCGGCTCCGATCATCACCGGAGCCGCTCATGTTCGATCCAGCCACTATTTCCGCCATCGCTACGACCGCGGCTTCCCGCCAGATCCCGGCCGCTGCGCTCTGTGCTGTGGTGGATACCGAGAGCAACGGCGTCGTCTCGACCAGGATCCAGGGCGTCGAAATGCCGGTGATCCGGATCGAGGGGCATTATTTCGACAAACTTGTTCCTGCGGCAAAGCAGGCTGAGGCACGCAAGACTGGCTTCGCCTCTCCCGTTGTCGGCGGAGTGAAGAACCCGAAATCGCAAGAGGATCGCTATCGCATGTTCTCGGCGATGTGCGACATCGATCGGGACGCGGCGATCTCGTCCTGCAGCTGGGGCGTCGGCCAGGTCATGGGCGTGCACTGGAAGGCGCTGGGCTTCGCTTCGGCCGAGGCTTTCCGCCTGTCCGTCTGCTCCGGTCTTGGCGGCCAGGTCGAGGTCATGGTGCGCTTTATCGAGCGCAACGGTCTGCTCGACGAGATCGAGCGGCAGGACTGGGCCGGTTTCGCGCGTGGCTATAATGGGCCTAGCTATAAGGTCAACGCCTACGATACCAAGATGGCGAAAGCGTTCGTGGCCTATGGCGGCGCCGTGGCTGCCTCGGCGGCGACCGGCATGCTGCGCATGGGATCCTCCGGCGCCGGCGTCCGCGAGCTGCAGACGCTGCTCGTCCGTGCCGGCTACACGATCAAGGTCGACGGCGATTATGGTCCGTCCACCCGCGACAGCATCAAGGCGTTTCAGCAGGTCAAGGGCCTGACGGTCGACGGCGTTGCCGGACCTGAGACACAGGCCGCCCTGAAGGCCTACCAGGTGACGCCGACGGAGCGGCCGGGGGCAATGTCCTTCAGCGCCGTGCCGGCCGTCCAGAACGCTGCAAAGGGCATGGCGCCGGTGGCGCTCCTGGCGACCATGCGCGGCCAGATCTCGGATGCAGCCGCGCAATTCACCGGAACCGGCTTCCAGGCCGCCGACGTTGCCTCACAGCTGCTGTTGGGGGCTGCCGCCATCATCGGCGTCGGTTTGACCGGCTACGCGCTCTACGGCTGGTGGAAATCGACCAGGACGGTGGAGCAAGGCTGATGGGCGCTGTGATCGGTCTCTTCCTCAAGGATAACTGGATCCCGATCCTAATCGTGCTTGCCATCATTGCGGCGATCGGTGGCGTCTATCTCAAGGGGCATGCGGACGGAAAAGCCAATGGCGAGGCCGAGAAGACGCAAGCCGTCTTCAACCAGCTCAAGGAAAGGAACATCACCGATGAAAAGGTTCAGAGCATGTCTGATCCTGAGCTTTGCCGGGCTGTTTTCGGGGTGTGGCGTGACAACCGGTGCCAGTGACGGCGCCGGCTATGCCGCGTTGCATCCGAGTGCTGCCACACGCGAATTCATCTTCGCCAACGATCGACCGTTTACCCAGGAAGTCGCCGCGCACAATATCCAGTGCGGCAAGGATCCGATGTGCAGGAAATGAAGGGCATACCGTGACTGACCTAACCGGAGACGACACCATGCAGATGCCGGAGCGCGCGAAGAGAATGGGGGCAAACATCAATACCGTCGTCGGTATTCTCTCGATCGTGTCATCGGTCGGCATGGGCGTCTGGGTCACGGCCAACAAGAGCCGCGACATCGAGGACCTGCAAAACTGGAAAAAGGACTTCATCATCCAGAACGAAGCCACGGGCGTCCGGGTCGATGAACGATTGAAATCGCTCGAGGGAAAGCAGTCGCTAGCGGACGGTGACATCAAGACCCTCGGCTTTCGCATGTCGGCCAGCGAGCAGTCCGTCGGATCCGTGCTCGCCTCGATCAAGGATCTGACATCCTCGGTCAACGAGCTGAACGGCGATGTGAAGGTCGTTCGCGAGATCCTGGTGCGGCAAGACCGGCAGGATCGGCAGATCCCCAGCCTGCGCTAGCAGAGGCCGTGAGACTTTTGTGAGACATTCGTGAGACTATTTCCGAAAAGTCTCAAGTCTCAAAAAAAGTCTCATAATTTAGGGATTTATGTAAAATTCAACGATCTCAGAATGATCGTGGTGCCCCCGCCAGGGTTCGAACCCGGGACCCCCTGATTACAAATCAGGTGCTCTACCAACTGAGCTACAAGGGCACAACGGCATGCCAAGTATCAGATTTTGATTTCCTGTAAAGAGGAAAATCGGCTGTTCGACCTCGCAGCAGTGGATCGGCCATCCCCTTGTGGATTCACCAGTCTTTGCAAAACGTCTTGTCGCACGGGCGGAATATCATTACCTCGTAGTATGACTGTTTAAGGGACGTTGCATGTCACGCGCTTTTCAATCTGTTTGTTTTCTCGCCTCGACCGCACCGGAAGCCCAGGCCGCGCAAGAGGAACTGATTCGCCTCTATGGCCAGACGCCGCAGGCGAATGCCGATATCGTCGTGGCGCTCGGCGGAGACGGCTTCATGCTGCAGACGCTGCACACGACGATGAATTCCGGCAAGCGCGTCTATGGCATGAATCGCGGCTCCATCGGCTTCCTGATGAACGACTATCGCACGGAAAACCTGCTGGAGCGCATCGAGGCCGCGGTCGAGAACGCCTTTCATCCGCTACAGATGACCACGCGCAATGCGGATGGCAGTAGCTGCGTTGCGCTCGCCATCAACGAGGTGTCGCTGTTTCGCCAGTCCTATCAGACGGCAAAGCTGAAGGTCGAGATCGACGGCCGCGTCCGCCTGCCGGAATTGATCTGCGATGGGCTGATGGTGACGACGCCGGCGGGCTCCACCGCCTATAATCTATCCGCCCACGGTCCCATCCTGCCGCTGGAAGCGCCGCTGCTCGCCATGACGCCGGTCAGCGCCTTCCGTCCCCGCCGCTGGCGCGGCGCGCTCCTGCCGAACAAGGTCACGGTGAATATCACCGTGCTCGAGGCGGAAAAACGCCCCGTCAACGCCGCAGCCGATAATACCGAGGTGAAATCGGTCGTCGGCGTCCGGATTACCCAGAGCGAGGACACGACGGCGCGCATCCTGTCCGATCCGGACAGGTCGTGGTCGGACCGGATCCTGGCGGAACAGTTTTCGGATTGAACATGGTTTTGCCCACTATCGTGACGGCATATCGCTAGCCAACAAAAAAGCCCCGTCTCCGGGGCTTCTATTGTTCAAACAAATCCTGATCTCAATCCACGTCGTCGACGACGGCATCGGCTGCGCCGCTGATGCGGTGGGCAAGCGCCGCTTCCATGAACTCGTTGAGATCACCGTCGAGCACGTCGTCCGGAGCGGTACTGGTGACGCCGGTGCGCAGGTCCTTGACGAGCTGGTAGGGCTGCAGGACGTAGGAGCGGATCTGGTGGCCCCAGCCGATATCGGTTTTCGACGCGGCTTCGGCGTTGGCTGCCTCTTCCCGCTTCATCAACTCCGCCTCGTACATGCGGGCACGCAGCATGTCCCACGCCTTGGCGCGGTTCTTGTGCTGCGAGCGCTCCTGCTGGCACTGCACGACGATGCCGGTCGGGATGTGCGTGATACGCACGGCCGAATCGGTCGTGTTGACGTGCTGGCCGCCGGCGCCGGACGAACGATAGGTATCGATGCGGCAGTCGCCTTCATTGATATCGATCTGGATCGAATCGTCGACAACGGGATAGATCCAGATCGACGAGAAGGACGTGTGACGGCGCGCGTTGCTGTCATAGGGCGAGATACGCACCAGGCGATGAACGCCCGATTCGGTCTTCAGCCAGCCATAGGCATTGTGACCCTTGACCAGAAGCGTCGCGGACTTGATGCCGGCTTCTTCGCCGTCGTGAACTTCGAGAAGCTCCACCTTGAAACGCTGGCGCTCGGCCCAGCGGGTGTACATGCGCAGCAGCATGTTCGCCCAGTCCTGGCTCTCGGTGCCGCCGGCGCCGGAATGAACTTCGACATAGGTGTCGTTGCTGTCGGCTTCGCCCGACAACATGGCTTCCACCTGCCGTCGCGCAGCCTCGGTCTTCAGCGCCTTCAGCGCCTCTTCTGCCTCGCGGACGACATCGGCATCGCCCTCTTCCTCGCCAAGCTCGATCAGCTCGACATTGTCGGCAACCTGCTGCTCGAGAGCCCGCACGCCACTGATGCCGTCATCAAGCTGCTGGCGCTCGCGCATCAGCTTCTGTGCTTCGGCAGCATCGTTCCAGAGGTTCGGATCCTCTGACTTGTTGTTCAACCAGTCCAGTCGTCTTACCGCCTGATCCCAGTCAAAGATGCCTCCTCAGCAGGCTTATGGCCTGCTTGGTTTCGTCGACAATTTTCTCGATTTCCGCTCGCATGTTCCTGCTTCTTTATTCGGCTGTTCGATGTGAACCGCTGTTCAATTCAAAGAGTGCTGGTGACATAGATACACATGCCGCGGCTGTAAAGCCCTGCGGCATGTTCATTGAACAAATCCGATTGGATCAGAAGAGGCCGCCGGAGCCTGAGGTGACCGCCTGGTTGGCCTGCGGCGAAGTTCTGAGAATCTCCTCCGGCGCAACCTGTGCCGAAGCATCGCCGCCGCCAATGACCGTGAAGGTCGTGGCCGGACCGGTGCCGGGCTTGAAGGCTTCCATGATGGCGTTCGGATCACCGGGCTGAGCCGCCATGCCGGTTCCGCGATTGACCGCCGTGATCGTCATGCCCGCCGGAACCTGGAATTTCTGCGGCGGCTGGCCCTGGGTGGCGGCCTGCATGAATTCGTTGAAGATCGGCGCTGCGAGCGAGCCGCCGGTTCCGCCGCGGCCGAGCGTGCTCGGCGTATCGTAGCCGATATAGAGGCCCGCAACGAGGCTCGGCGTGTAACCGACGAACCAGGCATCCTTCTCGTCATTGGTCGTGCCGGTCTTGCCGGCGACGTCGGTGTTCAGCTTGATCTTGCCGGCGGCAGTACCGCGAAGGATCACGCCCTGCATCATCGACGTGACCTGATAGGCCGTCATCGGATCGAGCACCTGCTCGCGATTATCGGCGATCACAGGCTCGTCCTGGTTCTTCCATTCGCTGACATTGCAGGCTTCGCAGACACGCTCTTCATGCTTGAAGATGGTGGCGCCGTAGCGGTCCTGAATACGGTCGATCAATGTCGGCTTGATCTGCTTGCCGCCATTGGCAATGACCGAATAGGCCGACACCATGCGCAGCACTGTCGTTTCGCCAGCGCCGAGCGACATGGCAAGCACCGGATTCATGCGATCGTAGATACCGAAGCGATTGGCGTATTCGGCAACCAGTGGCATGCCCATGTCGGCGGCAAGGCGCACGGTCATCAGGTTGCGCGAATGCTCGATAGCGAAGCGAAGCGTATGGGCGCCACCGCCCTCGCCTTCATAGTTTGTCGGTTTCCAAACATCGCCATTGCTGAGGGTGATCTGCAGAGGATCATCGAGAATGACCGAAGCCGGCGTGTAGCCATTGTCCATGGCCGCGGCATAGACGAAGGGCTTGAAGGACGAGCCGGGCTGGCGCTTGGCCTGGGTGGCGCGGTTGAATTCAGATTGCGTGTAGGAGAAGCCGCCGACCATGGCGAGCACGCGGCCGGTATGCGGATCCATCGCGACGAGGCCACCCTGCACTTTCGGCGGCTGACGCAGGCGATAGGTGCTGGAATCCGCGCCGCCGGTCTTCTGGGCGAAGATCACATCGCCGGGGCTCAGCACGCCGCTCGGCGATTTCGCGGTCTTGCCGCTGCCAGCCAGGCGGAACGCCCAACGCATATCGGCGGCAGCTATGACACCACGCTTGCGCTCGGACGCAACCCTGCCGGCGGCATCGACGCTCGGCTGCAGGCCGATATCGACCGCCTGGTCGGATACGGAAAGCACCACGGCAAGCTGCCACTCCGGAACGTCATTCAAAGCCGGAATCTTGGCAAGCTCCGGACCCCAGTCCTGCGACGTGGCGATCTGCTTGATCGGGCCATGGAAGCCACGGCGCTCGTCATAGTCGATCAGGCCGTCTTGCAGCGCCTTGCGCGCTTCGAGCTGCAATTGCGGATCAAACGAGGTCCGGACGGAAAGGCCGCCCTCATAGAGAGCCTTCTCTCCATATTGGTCGATCAGCTGGCGACGAACTTCCTCGGCAAAGAAATCCGAGGCGGCAAGCGACGGCCCATTCTTCGGCGGCACGACGCCGAGGGCCTGCTTCTTGGCCTCTTCCCCATCGCTCTGGCTGACATAGCCATTCTCGACCATACGGTCGATCACCCAGTTGCGGCGGGTCATCGCAGCTTCGGGATGGCGGAAAGGATTGTAGTTGGCCGGCCCCTTGGGCAGCGAGGCGAGATAGGCCGAATCGGCAATGGTCAGTTCGTTGACCGACTTATCGAAATAAGTGAGCGCTGCACCGGCAATGCCATAGGAATTCAGGCCGAAATAGATCTCGTTGAGATAGAGCTCGAGGATCTTGTCCTTGCTGTAGGCCTGCTCGATGCGGAAGGACAGGATCGCTTCCTTGAGCTTGCGGTCGAAGGTCTGGTCGGCCGACAGAAGGAAGTTCTTGGCAACCTGCTGCGTGATGGTCGACGCACCGACAAAGCGGCGGCCGGAACCGATATTCTGCAGATTGACGGCGATGGCGCGCATCAGGCCACCGACATCGACGCCGGGGTGATTGTAAAAGTTCTTGTCTTCAGCCGAGAGGAAAGCAGCCTTGAGGCGGTCGGGAATGGCCTGGATTGGGATAAACAGCCGATTTTCCCGCGAATATTCCTTCATCAGCGCGCCGTTGCCGGCGTGGATGCGCGTCGTTACCGGCGGCGCGTACTTCGCCAGGACCTCGTAGTCCGGCAGATCCTTGGAGACGACGCTCAGATAAATAGCCGCCGCAGCCGCAACACCCAGGAACAGGATGCAGCCCAGTCCAAAGAAATATCCTATCAGTCTGACCATATGATGCTACCGGTGCTTCTTCTTCATGCGGCACATATGCGGGACAATCGCATATTTACGGGCGTTTTGCACGCTGACGGTGTTAATGCAAGACAGCAACAACACAAAGCCGTGCATGCCGTCCGTGGGCGAACGATACTTCGCTGTAACGGCGGGAATGTGAGCAAAATAGGGCTCCCGCCGGTATTTGCCATTTCATCCCGGCCTATTAGCAGCGGCTGTTACATGGAAGACACGAACGGCGCCTGCCGTCCATCCCTTTAACCGCCATTCGCAACGATCGAAGCGCGGTATTGTTTGACAGCATTGGTCAACTGCCCCACCAGCTTCTGCCGCCAATCGGGATCGAGCAGCAACTTCTCATCCTCCTTGTTCGACAGGAAACCCAGTTCGAGCAGAATGGAAGGCACGTCCGGCGCCTGCAATACGCGGAATCCGGCGTGACGATGCGGATTGTTGATCATGGCGATCTGGCCATTGAAGGAAGTCAGCACGTCCTGCGCCAGGGATATCGAAAAAGCCTGCGTCTCGCGCCGGGTCAGATCCATGAGGATGTCAGCGACGGCGGCGGGCTGGGCCTGGGTCTCGGCACCGGCGAGCTGATCGGAATTGTTTTCACGGTCGGCCACTTCGCTGGCGAGCTTGTCGGAAGCCTTGTCGGAGATGGTGTAGACCGTCGCGCCGCGAATATCCTTCTGCTTCAGCGTATCGGCATGCAGGGATATAAAGAGTGAGGCGTGGTTCTGCCGGGCGATGGTCACCCGTTGCGACAGCGACAGATATTCGTCCTTGTCGCGCGTGAGGAAAGCCTTGATGCCGGGCTGGGCATTCAGTCTGTCAGCCAGAAGCTTGGCGTAGGCGAGCGTGATTTCCTTTTCCTGCGTGACGCCATCGCTGGCGGTCGCGCCGGTGTCGATACCGCCGTGGCCGGCGTCGACGGCAACGAGGAAGATGCCGGAATCGGGCTTTTCCATCGGCACCACCGGGCCGACATCCTTGGCGGTATCGTCATTGGTCCAGCTCTGCTGCTTGACGAGCTCCGCGAATTGGGCGGCCGGCAGCATCTCCGCATCGAGTACGAGGCGATGCCCCTTGCCATTTTCGTCGGCCTGCACCTTGGCCATGACCAGCTTCACCGGCTTGGTTGCCGTCAGCACGATGCGGGCGCTGTCCTGATCCATGGTGCCGTAACGGATATCCTTGAAGAGACCGATCGGCTTCAGGTCGGCAGCCGGAAAGCCAAAGGCTGTTGCCGGGAGATCGACGACAACGCGCACGGGGTTGTCGAGATAATGGACGGAAAAGGCCGGCTCGCGGTCCATGTCGATAACAATGCGGGTACGGGCGTCGTCACCGGCAATGCGGGCACCATAGGCAAGCACGGGATCGGCGGCGGCCTCAGCCCTGCCAAGCGGCGAAACAATTGAAAGAGCCGTCACGGCGAGAGCCGCTATTGCCATTCGCAACACCCTCACGCCACTCTCCGCCCCATGCCGCAATCCCTTTGCCAACTGTCCGCCGCGCCCCATATTCAATCCGATGTCGTTTTCTGAAGTCCCAAAAGGACGGGAAAGCCATCGATGGCACGATAGTCTTTGATGTGACGGCGCGCCGGATGAAGAATCGGAAGCGCGGTCCCCGCACCTTCAACATCCGACGAATCCATCAATATTATGGCATACTTGGCTTTCCCCTTGCTATTGTGACAGATAAAACATACAACGCATATTAGGGTAGAAGTGTTGACGGGATAGAGTCGCCGCAAAGGCAGCCGCCTCGAGTACTAGGCGCCATAAGCGGCCGTCATCCGCCGTCTCCAGTGCTTCTGCTCCCATACTGGATATCTGGATTTCCGGTTTTGCGCGGGAAATTCATCGGTGGATAGCCACCAAACGCTCTTTAAAGAGCACATTCATCGGACCCGAACATTGGGTCTAAGGCATTGTCGATCTCGCTTGGTTACGGATGTTACCGCAGCAGCTTTTTCAAGAAGTGAACAGACCCCGGGGAACTAACGTCCCGGCTGCTGTCTGGCTGTTGTCATCGCAAAACAACCAATCGCGACTTTCATTATCCGGTGCAGCAGTGGTGGATTGCATCCAGCCTGTCTCAATGACAGGCCGGACCCTTTCCGCATGCCAGCGCCGAGGAGCACAACTTTCATGGCAGACAAAATGCTTATCGACGCGTCTCACGAGGAAGAGACGCGCGTTGTTGTCGTTCGCGGGAACCGCATAGAAGAATTTGACTTCGAGTCGCAGCACAAGAAGCAAATCCGCGGCAACATCTATCTCGCCAAGGTAACCAGGGTAGAGCCCTCGCTACAGGCCGCTTTCGTGGATTACGGCGGCAACCGGCACGGCTTCCTAGCCTTTGCCGAAATCCATCCCGACTATTACCAGATCCCGCTCGCCGACCGGCAGGCGCTCCTGAGGGCGGAAGCCGAAGAGCATCGCCGCGACGACGATGTCGAGCATGTCGAAACGGCTCTCGATCTTTCGCAGCAGGACCAGCCGGATATCGGTATCGTCCAGAAGGACGAAGCGGTAGCGGTTACGCCCGCCATTGCGGAAGAAGCCCCTGCCCTCGAGGCAGCAGCTCCGTCCGCCGAGGCGGAAGCACCGGCCAAGAAGGCCAAGCCGCGCCGCAGCCGCAAGAAGGTGGTCGCGGAAGCTCCTGCCGACGAAGCACCCGTTGCCGAGGCAAAGGTCGACGCACCCGGCGAAGACGAGGAAGGCCCGTCCGGCGAAATGGCCGCGATGGTCGAAACCGACTCGATCTCCGAAGATGTCGACGTTTCCAAGCGCCGTCATGACGATGACGACGACGATGATCACGACCATGAAGAGGAAGTGATCGAATCCGTCGGCGCCGAAGACGCGATGGAAGAGGTTCCGGATCGTGTGCAGCGCAAGCCGCGCAAGCAGTATCGCATCCAGGAAGTCATCAAGCGCCGGCAGATCCTGCTGGTGCAGGTTGCCAAGGAAGAGCGCGGCAACAAGGGCGCGGCTCTCACCACCTATCTCTCGCTTGCCGGCCGCTATTCTGTTCTGATGCCGAACACGGCACGCGGCGGCGGCATCTCCCGCAAGATCACCAATCCGCAGGACCGCAAGCGCCTGAAGGAAATCGCAAAGATGCTCGAAGTGCCGTTGGGCATGGGCGTCATTCTGCGTACCGCCGGCGCCAACCGCACCAAGGTCGAGGTCAAGCGCGACTTCGAATATCTGATGCGCCTGTGGGAAAACGTCCGCACGCTGACGCTCGCTTCGACCGCTCCTTGCCTCGTTTATGAAGAAGGCAGCCTGATCAAGCGCTCGATCCGCGATCTCTACAACAAGGACATCAGCGAAGTCATCGTCTCCGGCGAGGAAGGCTATCGTGAAGCGAAAGACTTCATGAAGATGCTGATGCCGAGCCACGCCAAGGTGGTTCAGCCCTATCGCGACATCCACCCGATTTTCTCACGCTCCGGCATCGAAGCACAGCTCGACCGCATGCTGCAGCCGCAGGTGACGCTGAAGTCCGGTGGCTACCTGATCATGAACCAGACGGAAGCGCTGGTTTCGATCGACGTCAACTCCGGCCGCTCGACCCGCGAACATTCGATCGAGGACACGGCGCTTCAGACCAACCTCGAAGCCGCCGACGAAGTGGCTCGCCAGCTTCGCCTGCGCGACCTTGCCGGCCTGATCGTCATCGACTTCATCGACATGGAAGAGAAGCGCAACAACCGCGCTGTCGAGAAGAAGCTGAAGGAATGCCTGAAGAACGACCGCGCTCGCATCCAGGTCGGCCGCATCTCGCATTTCGGCCTTCTGGAAATGTCGCGCCAGCGCATTCGCGCATCCGTTCTTGAAAGCACCACGCAGGTCTGCTCGCATTGCGGCGGCTCCGGCCATGTGCGCTCGCAGTCCTCGATCGCGCTGCATGTTCTGCGTGGGATCGAAGAGTATCTGCTCAAGAACACCACGCACGATATCACCGTCCGCACGACGCCTGAAATCGCGCTTTACCTGCTCAACCACAAGCGTCAGACGATCGTCGATTATGAAAGCCGCTTCGGCGTCGCCATCATCATCGGCGCTGACAATGCCGTCGGTGCACAGCATTTCGCGATCGACCGTGGCGAGCCGGTGGAAAATCCGGTGAAAATCGAGACCCTGTTCAACTTCGCCGCCATTCCGGAAGACGATGACGACGATATCGTTATCGAGGCCGATGAGGACGAAGACGAAGAACTGGAAGAAAAGGCAGCCAGCGTCGAGCAGACGCCCGCTGCCCGGTCTTCCGAGGCCAATGACGGCAATCGCAAGCGCAAACGCCGCCGCCGCCGTCGCGGTGGTCGCGGCAACGAAGTCCAGACAGCTTCTCAGCCCGGAGATACCTCCGTCGAAGACGGAGATGAGGACGGAGATGAAGGCGACGAGGACGATAGCAACGAGAACGGTGACGTCTCGGCCGTTTCCGGCAGCGACGAGGACGCCCAGCAGAAGCGTAAGCGTCGCCGCCGTGGCAAGCGTGGCGGTCGTCGGAATCGTGATGGTGAAGGCGAAGGCAATGAATTGGCTGCCGGCGAAGAATCCGGCGCCGACGAAGGCACTGACGGTGAGGATAACGGCGAAAACAATGTCGGCGTGACAGTCGCCGAAATCGTCATTACCGAAGGCGAAGCCGCCGTTGAAAGCCAGCCGGCCATGGCCGCTGTCGAGACGGCATCCACCGTCACCGAAGACGTAAAGCCTGCCAAGAGCCGCAGCCGTCGCAAGCCGAAGGCCGAACCATCGCCTGTGGAAGCTCCGGTCGTCGAAGCGGCGCCTGTCGCTGGCGCTGAAGCCGAAACGGTTGCCGAAATCGCAGTCGATCTCGACACCCCGGCTGAACCGGTCGTTGCCGCGGAACCCGAAGCGGCCAAGCCGGCACGCGCCAACCGCGAATCGAACGTCTCTTCCTCCGAGCCGGTAGTCAAATCCACCCGCACCAACGAGGGCACCGACAGCGACGGTAAGCCAAAGAAGGCTGGCTGGTGGCAGCGCCGCGGCTTCTTCTGAACGCTGCTATTCGGATGAATTAAAAAACCGGCCGCGGTGACACGGCCGGTTTTTTTGTTTTGAAAGACTATTCTTTTCCCAACCCCACCCTCGTCCTTCGACGGGCTCAGGGTGAGGGTTAGCCCTTCAAGCTCGGGTAATTGCTGATCTTCAAGCCTGGAGGTGCTCATTTTTGGACAGGCCAGAACACTCGCTCCGCCTCACCCTGAGCTTGTCGAAGGGCGATGCGGCCCGATTGGCGGGCCTCCCGCTCCTCACAATTTGATTCAAGGGCTTCCTGAAATACCTTCAAAACCCATCGCAAGTGGCTGATATAGGATTCTATTTCAGCCAGGCAGCCATGCGCTCGACGGCTTCCTCGATCTCTGCATTCGAGCCGGCATAGGATAGGCGCATCGCGCGGTGTCCCTCGATCGGATCGAAGTCGAGGCCGGGTGTGGCGGCGACATTGATGTCTGCCAGCATCTTGCGAGCGAAGGCCATGCTGTCGTTGGTGAACCTCGTCACGTCGACATAGGCGTAGAAGGCGCCGTCCATCGGCGAGGCGATGGAGAAGCCGATTTCGGGCAGGCGCTGCGTCAGGAAATCGCGGTTGCGGCGATAGCTCTCGCGATAGGTGTCCAGTTCGACCCCTGCCTCCAGAGCTGCCGTGGCGGCAATCTGCGACAGTTCCGGCGCCGAGATGTAAAGGCTTTGAGCGACGCGCTCGACCGGGCGCACCAGCCGCTCCGGCAATACCATCCAGCCGATGCGCCAGCCGGTCATGCAATAGTATTTCGAGAAGGAGTTGATGACGATCGCCTCGTCCGTCAATTCCAGCGCACTCGTCTCCTCGCCGACGAAGGTCAGGCCATGATAGATCTCGTCGGAGATGAAAGCGATCGAGCGATCGGCGCAATAATCGGCGAGCGTCTTCAGTGCCGCCCTGCCCGTCACCGTGCCGGTCGGATTGGCGGGGCTTGCGAGCAGCACACCCTTCAGCCGCTTGCCGCTGGCGACCTGCGCCGCCTCCAGGCTCTCCGGCGTCAGCGTGAAATGCGTTTCGGCCGTGACGGGTACCTCGACGACATCGAGCCCGAGGGCGGCAAGGATGTTGCGATAGGCCGGGTAGCCAGGCCGGGCAATGGCGACACTGTCACCGGGGTCAAACAGCGTCAGGAAGGCGAGATTGAAACCGGCCGACGAACCGGTGGTGATGGCGATCCGTGCAGGGTCGATTTCCAGGCCATGCCGCGTCCGGTAATGGCCGGCGAGCGCCTGCTTCAGCGCCAGCGTGCCGAGCGCATCGGTATAGCCGATACGACCATGGTCGAGCGCTGTGCGGGCCGCCACAAGTGCTGCTTGGGGTGTGGGATGCGACGGCTGGCCGACGGCCATGGAGATGACTGCATGCCCCGCCTGCCGTCGCCGCGTCGCCTCCGCCAGCACGTCCATGGCATGGAAGGGTTCGACATCGCTGCGTTTGGATAGGGAAAACAAGATCAATTCTCTCTTCAGATCGGATGGGCGTGTGACAATTGCCGCAATATCGGCCTGTTCACAATCCCGCGATTGCCGCTTCGCCGTGAAAATTCCTGTTTCTGGAAATAAGCATGCACCGTAAATTGCCGATAGCTATTTGCGGATTTTAACCTGCCGGTGCTATGCCGCACCCGACGATGACGTCTTAGCATCGACTCGAACGAGGACCCAATGACCCTTTTTTCCAAAACCCTGCTGACGGTTTCGGCGGTTGCCATTGCCGCATCGCTCGCCTTCGTCCAGCCCGCAGCCGCGCTGGATGATCAGCAGAAGAAGGAGTTCGGAGAGTTCATCAAGGAATATCTCGTCGAGCACCCTGAAGTCCTGCTGGATGCGCAGGCGGCGCTTGAGAAGAAGCAGGACGCGGCACGCCTTGCCCAGTCGAGCCAGGCAGTCACCCAGAACAAGGACGCCATCTTCAATTCGAAGAACGATGTCTCGATCGGCAATCCGAAGGGCGATATCACCGTCGTCGAATTCTTCGACTATAATTGCACCTATTGCCGCCATGCGCTCAGCGACATGGACACGCTGCTGAAGCAGGACACGAATGTGCGCTTCGTGCTGAAGGAATTTCCGATCCTTGGACCGGATTCCGTTGCGGCATCAAGGGTCTCCGATGCTTTCCGCAAGCTGGCGCCTGAAAAATACGCCGCCTTCCATCGCGCCCTGCTCGGCAGCGACGGCCGCGCCTCGGAAGACAGCGCCATCGAAGTCGCTGGTTCGCTCGGCGTCAGCGAGGCCGCGATCCGCGCCGAGATGGCCAAGAGCCCGAACACCGATTCGGTCAAGGCCACCTACCAGCTCGCCACCGATCTCAACGTCACCGGCACGCCGGCCTATGTCATCGGCAACGAGACGATCTCGGGCGCCATCGGCCTGGAGGCCATCCAGCAGAAGATCGCCAATGTCCGCAGTTGCGGCAAGACCACCTGCTGAACCAAAGGGCCTGACGACCTCACGCGGTCGCCGGGCAGGCAGCACTCTAGAAGGCAGCCAGGCCTTCATGAAATCGAACCGCTTCCGAATTGAGCGCAAAATCGCCAAAATCGGAGCGTTTCCACATCAGACACGCGCACCCTCCCATCTGGGGGCTTTCCTCTGGGCCCTCGGGAGTCTATAGGTTGCGCTGCACTTTGACGGAACCTCTGATGGCGCAAACCATTTTCGTCCTGAACGGACCCAATTTGAATGCCCTTGGCAAGCGCGAGCCGGGCATCTATGGCGGCAAGACACTCAAGGATATCGAAGCCGATTGTAAGTCCGTGGGCGAAAGCCTGGGCTTCGTCGTCGATTTCCGCCAGAGCAATCATGAAGGCGTGCTGGTCGACTGGATGCACGAAGCCGGCGACACGGCCGCTGGCGTCGCGATCAACCCCGGCGCCTATGGCCATACGTCGATAGCGCTTCATGATGCAATCCGGGCGATTTCCATTCCAGTGGTGGAGGTTCATATTTCCAACATCCACGCGCGCGAAGAATTCCGGCACAAATCGATGATCGCGCCCGCCGCCAAGGGCATGATCTGCGGTTTCGGGCCTCACAGTTACATCCTGGCGCTGCACGCGCTGAAATCCATCACACAATGACAAGAATTACAGGGCACAAGATCCATGGCTGAAAAGAAAACGGGTATCGACCAGGCGCTGATCCGCGACCTCGCCAATATTCTCAATGAAACCGATCTGACCGAGATCGAAGTCGAACAGGAAGATCTGCGTATCCGCGTCTCCCGCGCTGGCACGACGCAATATGTTCAGGCGCCGATCGCAGCGCCTGCCTATGCCGCAGCGGCTCCCGCTGCCGCACCGGCAGCAGCTGCTGCTCCCGCCGGCAAGGTTCGCAACCCGGACAGTGTCGTCAGCGCCCCGATGGTCGGCACGGTCTATCTGGCGTCCGCGCCGGGTGCGGCCGCCTTCGTCCAGGTCGGCTCCGCCGTCAAGGAAGGCCAGACGCTGCTGATCATCGAAGCGATGAAGACGATGAACCAGATCCCTGCGCCCAAGTCCGGAACGGTGACCGAAATCCTCATCAAGGATGGAAGCCCGGTCGAATACGGCGAAGCCCTGGTGGTCATCGAGTAAGCCCATGCCCATGATTTCGAAGATACTCATAGCCAATCGCGGAGAGATCGCCCTTCGGGTGCTGCGCGCCTGCAAGGAGCTTGGCATCGCGACCGTTGCCGTGCACTCGACAGCCGACGCCGACGCGATGCATGTGCGTCTGGCGGATGAAAGCGTGTGCATCGGCCCGCCGCCGTCACGCGAGAGCTATCTCAACATCCATCAGATCGTCGCCGCCTGCGAGATCACCGGCGCCGACGCCGTGCATCCGGGCTATGGGTTTCTGTCGGAAAACGCCAAGTTCGCCGATATCCTCGATGCACATGGGATCACCTTCATCGGCCCGACGGCGGATCACATCCGCATCATGGGCGACAAGATCACCGCCAAGACGACCGCGCAGCAACTCGGCATTCCCGTCGTTCCCGGTTCGGACGGCGAAGTGAAGACCGAAGAGGAAGCGCTGAAGACGGCGAAGGAAATCGGCTATCCCGTGCTGATTAAGGCGACCGCCGGCGGCGGCGGCCGTGGCATGAAGGTTGCCCGCACGGAAGCGGATGTCCTTGAAGCCTGGTCGACGGCGCGCACCGAAGCGGCAGCCGCCTTCGGCAACGAATCCGTCTACATGGAAAAATACCTCGGCAAGCCGCGCCACATCGAAATCCAGGTTTTCGGTGACGGCGAAGGCAATGCCATCCATCTGGGCGAACGCGACTGCTCGCTGCAGCGCCGCCACCAGAAGGTCTGGGAAGAAGCGAACTCGCCGGCACTCAACGTCGAGCAGCGCATGAAGATCGGCCAGATCTGCGCTGACGCCATGAAGAAGCTGAAGTACCGCGGCGCCGGCACGATCGAATTTCTCTACGAAAACGGCGAGTTCTATTTCATCGAAATGAACACCCGTCTGCAGGTGGAGCATCCGGTCACGGAAGCAATCACCGGCATCGATCTCGTGCACGAACAGATCCGCGTCGCCTCGGGCGGCGGTCTGTCGGTGACGCAGGATGAAGTGCATTTCCATGGCCATGCCATCGAGTGCCGTATCAATGCCGAAGACGCGCGCACTTTCGTACCCTCCCCCGGCACGATCACGCATTTCCACGCCCCCGGCGGTCTTGGCGTGCGTATCGATTCCGGTGCCTATCAGGGCTACAAGATCCCTCCCTACTACGACAGCCTCATCGGCAAGCTCATCGTGCACGGCCGCACCCGCGTCGAATGCATGATGCGCCTGCGTCGCGCGCTGGACGAATTCGTGGTCGATGGGATCAAGACTACGCTGCCACTGTTCCAGGATCTGGTTTCCAATCAGGATATCGCCAATGGCGATTACGATATCCATTGGCTGGAAGACTACCTGGCGAAGACCTCGGTCTAAGCGCCCATGGCACGGCCGCGCGGCAGAAATCCCGGCATTACTCCGGAAATTCTGCTGCGCGCCTATTCCATCGGGCTCTTCCCGATGGCGGAATCGGCCGATGATCCCGAAATCTTCTGGGTCGAGCCGGAACTGCGCGGCGTCCTGCCGCTCGACGCCTTTCACATTTCGAAAAGCCTGACGAAGACCATCCGCCAAAAACCTTTCGATATCCGCTTCAATACGGATTTCGACGCCGTCATCGCCGCCTGCGCCGAGCAGACCAGCGGCCGCCCCAGCACCTGGATCAACAAGACGATCCGAGCGCTCTATTCGACCCTCCACCATATCGGCCACGCCCATTCCGTCGAAGCATGGGATGGCAACATGCTGGTCGGAGGATTGTACGGCGTATCGCTCGGTTCGGCCTTCTTCGGGGAGAGCATGTTCTCGCGCCGCACGGACGCCTCGAAGATCTGCCTTGTGCATCTGGTCGAGCGCCTGAGAGAGCGCGGTTTCACCCTGCTCGACACGCAGTTCACCACCGAGCACCTGAAGACATTCGGCGCGATCGACATGCCGAAGGACGAATACGCAAGGATGCTGGAAAAGGCGATGGAATCGCCCAATTTGAGCTTCTCGGGCGGTTAAGCTCAAGTTCCTTAGTGTGCTCAAAAATCCCGGCATGTCGCCGGCTTCAACTCTATCCTTTTATCTGCTATCGCTCGACGCGAGGAGTTTTGGCGCGCCGAGGTTTCACTTTGCCATCGTAAATACCGGTCTCATCCAATTTCACCCCGTATGTCAGGGCGGCGCATCGCTGCCCGGCGTATGATCATGTTCATCGGGTGGTGGTCTGAGACCGGTTTGGCATTGTTGACATGCGCCATGCGCAGCCATTGCTGTCTCAGCTCTTCATCCGTCCAAAACATCGCCACACCGCGCCCGTAAAGGGCTTGTCCTGCCGCCAGCTTGGTGAACTTCCGAACGGAAGACCAAGACGGTATGTGCACTATTCTCAAGGTCCGATGGACCATCAATCCTCGAATTGCCCCTGAGCCGTGGATCGCCTGCAGCGGTTGCGGAGGCCTCAAGCCATTCAGATCCAGCGGCAAGATCAGGCTCAACGCCAACGGCAAGAAGCTCGATGCCTGGCTCGTCTACAAATGCTCGGTCTGCGACAAGACATGGAACCGGACGCTCTTCGAGCGCCAGACAGTTCGTGGCCTCGCCCCAGCCGCTCTGGAGGCGCTGCAAACCAATGACATCCGCTGGATACGGGCGCAGGAATTCGATCTCGACGCGCTGAGGCGCAAGGCTCAGCACATTGAGGAATTTACCGATGCCCATGTTCAAAAGGAGGTACTTGGCGAAACGGACGGCTGGACGATGCTGGAGATCGAATTGGTGGTCACGCTTGCCTACAGCGCGCGGCTGGACCGCCTGCTCGCCTCGGAGCTCGGCCTCTCGCGATCCCGGCTTCAGGCGCTGTATAGAAGCGGGAAACTGCAAATCCATCCGGATCGCGCCGATGCCATGCGGAGAAGGGTCAAGGATAGCACGCGTATTGTCATCGATCTTGCCGACCAAGCCGATTGGCATTCGGCCGGGCTTGCTGCGAGACTATAACTGACGAAATAACCCGCAGAAGGTCACTTCTGCGGGCCAATCTCACGGCACTATCAAGGGAAACACTTTATTTGGTGCCAGCCGAGTCCGGCGGCGGGATGTCGGACTTCTGCTTACACTCTTTCAGCCAGACGTCATAGATCGGATGTTCCACAGCGTTGAGGCCGGGGCTGTCGGCGAACATCCAGCCGGTGAAGATGCGGCGGATGCGGCGGTCTAGGGTGATCTCGTCCACTTCGACGAAGCCATCGACCTTCTGCTGTTCGGTATCATCACGCGAATAGCAAGCCTTCGGCGTCACCTGCAAAGCGCCGAACTGAACGGTCTCGTTGACATAGACATCGAAGGTGGTGATGCGGCCGGTAATCTTGTCGAGGCCGGAGAAAACGGCGACGGGATTGGAAATGCGGGCGGCATCGGCCGCCGGTGGCAACAGGGTTCCCGCGGCAAGGGCAAGAACTGCTGCCGATATCGCACGCAAAGTAGCGCTCCGCGTGAAAAACGTCATATCCGCCAATCTCCGCTTGGTCTCGGTCAAAGCGCCGAGCACGAGCCGGCATGTTCTGCGCCTATAGGCCAAATGTGGCCAAAGGACGAGCCGGGTCTCTATGCTCAGTTGCCCGGCGTCCAGGCGTCATAGTCGCCGGTAACGCGCGGACGTTCGCCGGCAACGGCGAGCGAGCCCGGCGGACGATAGGCCTGCGGCGAGCCGGTCGGATTGGCGCGATGCGAAATCTGCCATTCCTTGGCGACGTAATTGTCCTTGGTCGGCGGAATATCGGTGCGGTGATGCATCCAGCCGTGCCAGCCCGGAGGAATGGCGGAAGCCTCCGCATAACCCTTGTAGATCACCCAGCGCTTCGGAAGACCGTAGGACGACATGCCGCCCTCGTAATAGACATTGCCCAATTCATCCTCGCCGACGCGCTTGCCGAACCGCCAGGTCGCGAACCGCGTCCCCATCGTTTGACCATTCCACCAGGTGAAGGTTTGCAGGATGAAATTCCACATGTCTTTTCCTCGATACCCACAGTGGGGCGAGCAATACCAGAAATCGATAGTTTGCTTATGCCGCCACTGTGCCGGCTTGTCCAGTGATTCCAGCGGGAAAAGCGGTCATTTCAAAGCCATCTTGAAGCCGAGATGGCTCGGCTTGAAACCCAGTCTCTCATAGAAACGATGGGCATCCTTGCGCAGGGCGTTCGATGTCAGCTGCACCAGCCGCACACCGCGACTTTTTGCCTCGCCGATGCAGAAGTTGATCATCGCGGCGCCGATCCCCTGCCCGCGCAGATCGCCCCGCGTCTGCACGGCTTCGATGATCATCGCGGAGGAGCCGCGACCAGTCAGCGATGTCGTGATCATCGTCTGGAACGTGCCGACGACATCGCCGGCCAGTTCGGCGGCGTAAAGCGTCTGGTCGGACGAGGCCTTAATCGTGCGGAAAGCCCGGAGGTAATCGTCATAGGCGGATGGATCGGTGGTATCGCCGTGGCCGCCGACAGCATCGGCGGCGAAGAACGCGATCAAGGCGGGAAGGTCAGACTCACGAGCTTCGCGAATGATCAGATCGGCATTGTTCATGATCGAACTGCCTCAGCTTTCAGTGGTTTTCGAGAGGCTTCTCAAATATCAGCGCCGGAATGCCCGACTGCGCATTGCCGCAGTTTTCGGTGCGGCTGACCTCGACAAAGCCATGCGCCTTGTAGAAGGCGATCGCCGGCTCGTTCTGAGGATCGACTTCGAGCCGCATGATCTCGGCATCCGGAAAGCAGGTTTCCAGCTCCGCGAAGATGTCGCGGCCAATGCCCTGTCGCTGGCAGCTGGGGCTGACATAGAGCATGTGGAGCATGACGGTTTTCGTCAGCTCCGTCGACATGGCGGCATAGCCCATGCCGCCGATGGTTTTGCCATCGTCCGCAACGAGGAATTCGGAATTCTTTCTGGCCAGCCGCGCCTTTAGGGACGGAAGAGAATGCCAGGAAGCATGCAGCTCGCTGACCTTCTCTACGCCATAGATACGGTCGTAGGTCGCATGCCAGGTTTCGCGCAGCAGAGCGCGGACCTTCTCCAGATCCTGCTCGCCGGCGGTGCGGACGAAATACACCCGATTATTCCTCTTCGATGCCGAGCTTGGCCTTGACGAGGGCCTGCACAGCCTGAGGATTGGCCTTGCCGCCGGTCGACTTCATCACCTGGCCGACAAACCATCCGGCGAGCGTCGGCTTGGCCTTGACCTTGGCGACCTGATCCGGATTGGCGGCGATGATCTCGTCGACGGCCTTTTCGATGGCACCGGTGTCGGTGACCTGCTTCATCCCTCGGGCTTCGACGATCTCGGTGGGATCGCCGCCTTCGGTGAGCACGATCTCGAACAGGTCCTTGGCGATCTTGCCGGAAATGGTTTCAGCCTTGATGAGGTCGATGATCGCGCCGAGCTGGGCGGGCGAAACCGGAGTCTCTTCAATATCTTTGCCGGTTCTGTTCAAGGCGCCCAGCAAGTCGTTGATGACCCAGTTTGCCGCCATCTTGCCGTCACGGCCAGCTGCAACCGTCTCGAAATAATCGGCAATCGCCTTTTCAGAGACCAGAACGGAGGCGTCGTAGATCGACAGGCCGAGCTCGCGCACGAAGCGCTCCTTCTTGTCGTCCGGCAGCTCCGGCAGATGCGCCGCAAGCTCCTTGACGAAGGCATCGTCGAATTCGAGCGGCAGCAGGTCAGGATCGGGGAAGTAGCGATAGTCATGCGCGTCTTCCTTGGAGCGCATGGAGCGGGTCTCGCCCTTGTTCGGGTCGAACAGGCGGGTTTCCTGATCGATAGAACCGCCATCCTCCAGAATGCCGATCTGGCGACGGGCTTCGTATTCGATCGCCTGACCGATGAAGCGGATGGAGTTGACGTTCTTGATTTCGCAGCGCGTGCCGAACTCGCCACCGGGACGGCGCACGGAAACGTTGACGTCGGCGCGCATCGAGCCTTCGTCCATGTTGCCGTCGCAGGTGCCGAGATAGCGCACGATCGAGCGCAGCTTCGTCATATAGGCCTTCGCCTCATCCGACGAGCGCATATCCGGCTTGGAGACGATTTCCATCAGCGCCACGCCAGAGCGGTTGAGGTCGACATAGGACATGGTGTTGTGTTGGTCGTGCAGCGACTTGCCGGCGTCCTGCTCCAGATGCAGGCGCTCGATGCCGATCTCGATATCCTCGAACTGTCCCTGACGATCGGGGCCGAGCGAGATAACGATCTTGCCTTCGCCGACGATCGGGTCCTTGAACTGCGAGATCTGATAGCCTTGCGGCAGGTCGGGATAGAAATAGTTCTTGCGGTCGAAGATCGAACGGTTGTTGATCTGCGCCTTCAGGCCAAGACCGGTGCGAACCGCCTGCGCGACGCATTCCTCGTTGATGACGGGCAGCATGCCGGGCATGGCAGCGTCGACCAGCGAGACGTTGGAATTCTGCGGCTTGCCGAACTCGGTCGAAGCGCCGGAGAAGAGCTTGGATTTGCTCAACACCTGGGCATGGACTTCCATCCCGATAACAATCTCCCAATCGCCGGTGGCACCGGGAATGAAGCGCTTCGGATCTGGGGTACGGACGTCGACAAGGGTCATGGGAAGCTCTTGAAATGCTGTTCTTCTGAACTGTGTGAGGTAGAGCAATTGGCGGGGCGGCGCAAGACTTTCGGCACCGCTCAGGCGCTATAAGCCCGAACCATATGTCCCGTCGCTGCTGTCGACCAGCGCCTTTGACAGGCCGATCGTCGGCACGTCACGATCGAGCTTCGGAGAATAGACGACGGAGAGCCAATGGATGGCATAGCCGTGGGCCTTGAAGAAACCGATCGCCTCGCCATTGTCGGCATGGGTCTGCAACGAGACCTTCTCCAGCCCCTGCCCCAAAACATCCTCTTCGATGCGCGCCAGTAGCGCCGAGCCGAGCCCCTGCCGGAGATAGTCGGGATCGATCCAGAAATCGGAGATAGTTTCGTCCAGCGCCTCGCGCGCCGCCCAGCCGGCGACCTGCCCGTTCAGCTCGACGACGGTAATCGTCAACCAGACATCGCGAGTGAAATTCGAGAAGGCCTCGCTGGCGCTTTCCAGCATCGCCTCGGAGCCGCCGATCGAGCCCATGGCCTTGCGCCACGACCGCAGGCCGATATTGGTCAATATCTCCGTCTCGCCTTCGCGCGCATTGCGAATATGGATCATCGAGCCCCCGATGTTTGTGAGCAGTAAAACACCGGCCCGCGGCTTTTTCCAGCACGAGATGAAAGCAGGTGCACAATAGCGGCCCGTGCCCCCAGGAGAGTGCAACTTGACCGCCGGCTGCAACCTGTTTTAATAATGCGGGGTCAAAGGAGTTTTGATGTCCAACTCGTCTGAGTCCCGGTAAAGGCCCCGCCCGCAAGTCTTCTTGTGCGCTGGGCCAGAAAACGAAGCCCCGGCTTCCCTGAAGGGAGCGCCGGACCGTTTTGTTGCGCCTTATGGCGCTTTCCGGATCTTGAAAACCATGGACATTTCCCGCGCAGAACAGCGCATCCTGCATCTGCTCGCCCAGGGCGGGCGCATCGAACTCGAACGCACCGAAAAAAAGAAGATCGAGACCGCCAGTTGCTACACGCGCGACGGCTGGCTCTATCCCGACTTCGGTATTGAGCTTTTTCGCAAGCTCAGGCGCCTGAAGGCCATCAGGTCTACCGACGGCCATCCCTACCGGATCACGGAAAGGGGGCTGAGGCTGGTAAGGGCGCAGTTGGACAATCGATAGAGACATGAGAGCCGCACCGTCGGGGCGGCTCTCAACCTGCTCATATGGCGAAGCGCTCGTGGCGATCAGAACGTCCTGATAATCTCCGCCACCTGGCTGCCCAGGCTATCGCTGTCCTTTTGTACTGCCGCGCGTTTTTCGTCGACTGCAGCGATCTGGTCTTCGCTATCTGCCAGAGCCTTCAAATAGCGCTTCTTCAAATCGCTATTCTCCGGCACAGCACCGATATTCTGTCTTATCCGCTCCTGGTCATTGGTGAGCTTCTCTATTTCGTTGTCGAAACTCTGCAGATCGTTCTGGGCGGCGACCTGTTTCTTGCGCACCTCCGCCAGGTTCGTGAGCTTGTCCGTGAGTCCCTTGTCATGGGTCGAGGCCGACCACCCAAGCAGCATGTCCGGCTCCGCATCGACCAGAGCGTAACTGTTACTCTGAAGTTGCTCGTCGACCGCTGTCAGTGTCTTTTCCGCAGCCGCCGGAACAACCGTCCTCAGTCGCTGGTGTGTTGCCATCTTGCCGAAGCTTTGATCCGACGAAAACGACCAGCCGTCCCTGATCGGGTGCTCGACAATGACAGTCCTTTCGCCGTCAAGCGCCCCTGAAACGGTGTATGTTGTCGTCTGTCGATATTTGACGACTGCTTGCATCACGCCGTCGGACACCTTCAGCGAGGCAATCTCCTCGGTCGGCGTCTGCTGCTCGCTGATCGATACCTTTCGGTCGGTTGCGAAACTGGCGAGACGCGTATCCTCCTTGGGCAGCGCGGATAGCTGGGAATCGCCGACATAGCCGATCTTGCTATCGTACAATGTGAGAATGCCCGCCGGCATGCTGACACCTGCGGTGTTCTTGAGCATCACGGCGGCGATCGGATTGCGGAGAGAGCTGCCCGCCCGATACATGTCCACCATATCGGCATCCAGCTCCGCATCGACGATCGGCACCGACAAGGTGTCGCCATTCGCCAGATCGTAGGTCCCCGGAAGTTCGAACGTGGCCGAGATATCGCTTTCGGTCGCAGCGGTCGGATTGGCCGCGGCCATTTGCATTGCCACTACCGGCTTTTCCAACTCGTCAGACATGTATGCAGACGCCGCTGCCTTTCTGCTGACCCCACCCATTGCCTTGGCGGGCGCCGGCGCTGCTTGTTCCTCGACATCCCATGCCAGACGCTGCCTGTTGGACAGGTCTCCACTATCGGGATCGGGGACATTGTTCGAAGCCGTGTTGACCGGCACCTCCTGCCGCTCTCTCCAGTAGAGCTGGTGCAGGCCCTGCTTCAGCGTCACCGGCTCGGCCGACGTCAACGTAAGTTTTACGCCCTTCCAATCTTCGCCACTGGCATTTTCCAGCACGGTCCAGGCCTGCAAACGCGCTTTGCCATTTCCCTCGGTCACAACCTTGTAAGCGGTTTTCCAGATCGGAGACGGAACAACATAGGTTAGGCCGATATCACCGCTGTTCTTCACGCCGTTCACTTTGATATCAATGGCGCGGGCGTTGTCGTTCTTGCCACGGGCAAGAGCTGCCGCCGCCTTAGCAACCTTTGCCCTCATATCGGCATCGTCAATCCGGACGGATGCGTCCTCGCCAAGAGCCAGCGTCTCCACCGCGCCATCCTTGTCAAGAACGGTCAGCAGATGAACTGTCGTGTTCTCGCCGGCCTCTCTGGTCTCGATCCCGAGAATATCTCCCTCAACGGTTTTCCCGCCGCTGGTTACCGATACCCTGGCGCCCTGTATCGATGTCAGAAGCGACGGCACGGATGAGAGCGCTTCCGGCGTGAACGGCAAGCCCTTGAAGGTTTCCTGCAACGGCCGCGGCCCTGCCAGCGAAATGTCAGCCACCGAGCCCTCGGTCCCATTGACCACAAGGCTTTTCAGCATGTCGTCAACCTGATCGAGCGGCACCTCGAGCCGGACCACGCCGTCGCTACCCACTGCTGCCGATCGAGAGACCTCGGCAAGGCCACCCGAGGACAAGGTAATGGCCCGAATGGCCCCATTGTCGGCCGCCAGCGAAACTGCTGGAAATGCTACGCTGAGAAGCAGGATCGCCGTGACTTGCTTGAGCATGAAGAGACCTTCCGATTCGGTTGCAGATGATAGAGCCAAGTGGCTTACTGCAATTTATGATCGTATTTCGGTCCAAAATGTGATGACGATGGCTCTTCGCGCGCCGCCGCTCAGCAAAGCGGCAAAGCCAACCGCGCCGACCGCTTCATGGTCGGCGACGGTCATAGATCTCAAGTGAGGCGGTTGCTTACCACCACTTCGTCGGCGTGAACTTGCCGGCAGCCTGTTCGATGACGTGTGCGGTCTTGAACAGCGTCTCTTCGTCGAACGGCTTGCCGATGAGCTGCAAGCCGAGCGGCAGGCCCTTCGCATCGAGGCCGGCGGGGACGGCGATCCCGGGGAGACCGGCCATGTTGACCGTCACCGTGAAGATGTCGTTAAGGTACATCTTCACCGGATCGGACGCGAGGTCCTCGTCGGCGATGCCGAAGGCTGACGACGGCGTGGCCGGCGTCAGGATGGCGTCGACGCCCGCGTGGAAGGCGAGTTCGAAGTCGCGCTTGATCAGCGTGCGGACCTTCTGGGCGCGCAGGTAATAGGCGTCGTAATAGCCGGCGGAGAGCACGTAGGTGCCGATCATGATGCGGCGCTTGACCTCATTGCCGAAGCCGGCAGCGCGGGTCTTCTCGTACATGTCGGCAATATCCTTGCCGTCAACGCGCAGGCCGTAACGCACCCCGTCATAACGGGCGAGGTTCGACGATGCCTCGGCGGGGGCGACGATGTAGTAAGCCGGCAAAGCGTATTTCGTGTGCGGCAGCGAGATATTGACGATCTCAGCGCCGGCATCCTTCAGCCAGGCAATGCCCTGCTGCCAGAGCGTTTCGATCTCTCCCGGCATGCCGTCGACGCGGTATTCGTTCGGAATGCCGATCTTCATGCCTTTCAGCGACTGGCCGAGCGAGGCTTCGTAGTCCGGCACCGGCAGATCGACCGAGGTCGTGTCCTTGGCGTCGACGCTGGCCATCGACTTCAAGAGGATGGCGGCGTCACGAACATCGCGAGCAATCGGGCCAGCCTGGTCGAGCGACGAGGCGAAGGCGACGATACCCCAGCGCGAGCAGCGGCCATAGGTCGGCTTGATGCCGACCGTGCCGGTGAAGGCGGCGGGCTGGCGGATGGAGCCGCCTGTGTCGGTGGCCGTGGCGCCGGCGCAGAGATGCGCGGCAACTGCTGCGGCCGAACCGCCCGAGGAACCGCCCGGAACGAGCTGCTGGTTCGAACCGTTAGCGCGCCAGGGGTTGATCACTGGGCCGTAATAGGAACTCTCGTTGGAGGAGCCCATGGCGAACTCGTCCATGTTGAGCTTGCCGAGCATGACGGCGCCGTCGTTCCAGAGGTTCTGGGTCACGGTCGATTCGTAGCGCGGCTCGAAACCGTCGAGAATGTGGCTGCAGGCCTGGGTGTGGATGCCTTCGGTGCCGAAGAGATCCTTGATCCCCAGCGGAATGCCTTCGAGCGCGCCTGCCTTGCCGGCGGCGAGACGCGCGTCGGAGGCCTTGGCCATGTCGCGCGCCTTTTCCGGCGTCACCTTGATATAGGCATTGAGCTGATCATTGACCGCATCGATCGTCGAGAGATAGGCCTCGGTGAGTTCGGTGGCGGTGATATCCTTGGCGCGCAGCTTGTCGCGGGCTTCGGCAATGGTCAGGCTGGTCAGTTCGCTCATCTTGTTTCGCTTCAGATCTTTAAAAAGGGCAACGGGTCGGAACAGGCTCGAAGCGAGCCCTCATTCGACGACTTTGGGCACCAGGAAGAAATTCTGATCGGTATTCGGCGCATTAGCCACGATATCGGCGGCCTTGCTGCCGTCGGTGACTTCGTCGGTCCGCTTCTTCATCGCCATCGGCGTGACAGAGGTCATGGCCTCGATACCGTCGACATTCACTTCGGAGAGCTGCTCGACGAAGCCCAGAATGCCGTTCAGCTCGCCCATCATCCGCTGCGCTTCGTCTTCATTGACGGCGATGCGGGCAAGATGGGCGACGCGTTTAACGGTGGCAAGATCGACGGACATGGCATTCTCCGGATAGGATTTTTCCTATCGCTATAAAGGCCATGTCCGCCATACGCAACGGGTATCGTTATGCGGAAATGCTCTCGCCCGGCTTCGCCGCCGCGACCGCCGTCTTCGAACCCTCCAGGCCGGCGATGAACTTTTCCGGGGTCTGGTCGATGATCGGGAAGGTGCCGTAGTGGCAGGGAATGGCGGTCTTGAAGTTGAAGAAGCGCTGGCAGGCAAGCGCCGCGACAGCGCCGCCCATGGTGAAGCGGTCGCCGATCGGTACGATGCCGATATCAGGCTGATGCAACTCGTTGATCAGGCCCATGTCAGAGAAGATGTCCGTATCGCCCATGTGGAACAGCGACGGCTCGTCGTCGAAATGCAGCATCAGGCCGTTCGGATTGCCGAGCGCATGCGACACGCCATCCTCGGTGATCTGCGCGGAAGAATGCAGCGCGTTGGTGAAGGTGGCGGTGAAGCCGCCCAGGGAGACGGTGCCGCCGGTATTGCCCATTTCCAGCTTCTCGACGCCCTTGGTGCTGAGCCAGGCGGCAAGATCCGCATTGGCGAGGACGACAGCGCCGGTTTCCTTCGCGATCTGAACGGTATCGCCGACATGGTCGCCATGGCCATGAGTGAGCAAAATATGCGTGACGCCGGCGGTGACGTCCTTGAGATCGAGACCCGCAAAAGACGGATTATAGGTAAAGAACGGGTCGATAAGGATTTTAGCCTTGGCCGTTTCGAGACGGAAAGCGGCATGGCCGAGCCAAGTGATCTTCATGGATTTCTCCTTAATGCTTGATTTGAAATGCAAGACTGGTGTTAGGACATATCCGAAACCGTCACAAAGAAAAGCAGCACGGACTTCACTTTGTTTTGACGGGGAGACAAGAGCATATGACCACACTGACCATCGAAGACCTTGCCGTGATGCTGCTGCCCGGACAGGCGATTGCCGGGCTTGATCTTGGCACCAAGACGATAGGCCTTGCCATGTCCGATCTCGGCCGCAGGTTCGCCACACCGCGCCCGGTGATCAAGCGGGTGAAATTCACCCAGGACGCCCAGACGCTGCTTGCCTTCGCCGAGAAGGAAAAGGTCGCCGCCTTCGTTATCGGTCTGCCGATGAACATGGATGGGTCGGCGGGGCCGCGCGTTCAGGCGACGCGGGCCTTCGTGCGCAGCATGGCCGACAAGACCGCCCTGCCCTTCGTCTACTGGGATGAGCGGCTGTCAACCGTCGCCGCCGAACGGGCGCTGTTGGAAATGGACGTTTCGCGCGCCAAGCGGGCCGAGCGTATCGATTCGGCCGCCGCAAGCTTCATTCTTCAGGGCGCCTTGGACAGGCTCTCGGCTCTCGGCAGGCCGGCCTTCCCCGATCTCGATTCCTGACGACGCTTCCACCACGCCAGGATCTCGGCGCGCTTGCGAAAGGCGAGGATCGCGAAAACCAGCAGGGTGTCGAAGGCAATGGCGCGGGCCACCAGCGGCGGAATGGTCTCCGGCGGGATCCCGAGGATATTGCCATAGATATGGAAGACGAGGTCATGCATTTGCCGTGTCAGCATGAAGATGCCGAAGCTCATGTCGTAGTATGACAGGTAATACCACGCCCCGAGGAACGAGACAGGCGCGGCCCAGAAGATCAGCAACCACTTCATGCGGTTCCCCTTCGACGCTGATATTGCGTCGTTCCAGTCGAAAGGACCAGCCAGTTCGTCAGCGCCATGGCGCTCAACACCAGTGCCGGCACCGTTATATCTAGTGCCAGAATGGCGAAGAACATCATCGCCGCGATGAGAAACGCGATTTTTGCGGGTCTGGACCCCATGGCTGCACGCTTATTGGTTAACAATCAGTCTGTGCACAGTGGCGAGTTAACCGATGCGGCGCAACGTAAACTAATTGTTAAGGTTAACAGCCGGGCCGAGCTGTGGATATCTCCCGCGCAATCAAAACATCAGCCGTAGACGCCGCGTACAATACGCCTCAACGCCGTGGCCGCCTTCTCCCAATCCTTCGCTGTTTTCAGCGTAAGGCCGGCGCATTGATCACCGACGGCGGCGGAGAGAACGAGGTGTTGTATGGCGGAGAAGATCAGTGCATTGACGGCGACTGCGTCGATCCCCTTCGGCGGCGTCAGCGACCCGCGCATGCGCTCGATCCAGCCGGCAAGCGCTTTCGAACGCGCTTCCGAAAGCCGGCGAACCTGCTCGCTATTCTCGGACACCTCCCAGGCGACGATGCGGCGCATCAGCGGATCGGCGCGCAGCGCGTCGAGGAAAAGCAGGGCCAGCCGCTCCATGAGGTCGCCATAGGTCAACAGGAACATGCCGCCGGTATCGTCGGGGATGCGATCCTTCACCCAGCTTCCGAGATCCGTGCCGATCGCCTCCACCAGGCCATCGAGACCGCCGTAATAGCGATAGATCAGCTGCTTGTCGCAGCCGGCGCCGCGGGCGACCGCATTGATGCCGAAATTCTGGAACCCCTCCTCCGCCAACAGCCGCTTGGCGGCATCAAGGATAGCCTGCTCGGTGGCGGCCCGGTTACGGACCCGCTTTTCCGGCTCGGCGGATATTTCGATCGGTTTTCTCAGAATGGCGTTTGCGCTCGGCATCATGTCGACTCCAGTCAGTCACCGCCCGGTGATTAACAAGCCTGGTACTAGCGAACAATGACGCGACGGGAATGGAGACGTCTTAAACCGTGGAATCCACAGATTAGAGATATTGGCCGAACCAGACGGTACTCGGCGAGGCAAGTTCCGGCGGCAGTTCCACCTCAGTAAACCCGCGCGACGCCCAGAATCGAATCCCGCTGCAATTGCCCGCGCTTGCGCCGAGATGCACGCCTTTGACACCATTGTCGCGAGCGTTCGACAGCCATTTCTCAAGGAGCGTGCTGCCAATGCCCTGCCCCTGTGTGCGCGGCAAAAGGTTCATATGGATATGGGCCGGAAACCGGTCGGTGAGGGCAGCGGGCACTCGCTTCGGATGGTGGATCGCATAACTGCGCCGCTGATCCGCATTCCATGTCGACGGATCGCCCGTTGGCTCCGGATAGCGTCCGCGCAGCTCCGGCCACCAATCGCGCTCCAGCCTTTCCTCGAAAGCAACCGTGTCGAAGACGCCGGCGATATAGCCGCAAACACCTTCCCCGTCCTCGGCAACAAAGACGGTCTGCGGGCTGAGGACGGCATAGGGTACCGAATAAATATGCCCGATCATCCGCCCATCGCGATGAAGCGCCGTCGCATCCTTGCCGGCATCGCCGGTGACCAGGGAGACGACATAGAGCTGGTCGATGTCGTCGGATCGGACGGGGCGGAGGTTGATCATGGGGGCTCTTCCATAGGTCTTGAATTATGCGTGAGAGATTCGATCGGGTCGAAGAGCACTTTCAGAGACGACGGCTCACGTCCATTCGCTGATGCAATATGCGAATGATCACAATCTCCGTATCCTGCTGCCGATAGTAGATGATGTGGGAACCAACAGCGTATTTGAAATAGCCCTCGCGAATGTCGGCATGACGGCCAATCTTCAGATCGGAAGCCAACCCCTCAAAAGCACTGAGAATATCAGCATGGTAAGTCTCCGCCTGACTTACCGACCAGTTTTCGACAGTATAGCGCCAGATCGTCTCGAGATCCGCCTCTGCAAGAGGTGATAAGCCGTATCGGCCGGACTTATTCACCATAAGTGGCGCGCATCCGCTTCAGGAACGCGGCATTGTCGAACGGAGCAGGTTGCCCGGATTCCTCTCCCGCAATCAACGCGTCCTGAAGAGCCTTGACCTTCGCTTCGTGTTCTTCCAACAGACGCAAGCCTGCCCGAACGACATCGCTGGCCGAGCCATATCGGCCCGTCTGCACTTGAGCGTCGATAAACGTGTTGAAGTGGTCACCAAGCGAAACAGATGTGTTGCGGGCCATGAGCAGCTCCCTTGCTGATACCAATATATAATAATTATTGGTATCGCATCAACTGATGCCATCGCAAACCCGCGGCGTCAGCGGAACGACGCATCAAGTCGCCGGCGGATAGAGCAGATCGACGATGTAGCTCGCATCGAAGCGCGCATCCAGCATGCCGTAGGTCGAGCGCCAGCCGCCGGCCAGGCGGGTTTCGATAAAGGCGTCGGCGATCTTGCCGGCACCCAGACGATAGAGTTCGGCGGCACCGGCGGCGAGCGCCATCTGTTCGATCAGCAGGCGGGCAGCGCCCTCGTCCTGTTCGCACAGCGCCATGGCGGCGCGGAGCACGTCGATGGTCTTCTTGCCGGCTGGACCGAGGTCGCGGGCGAGACCGGCGAAAACCGTCTCGAACAGGTCCCTGCCCCGGTTCAAGACGCGCAGCACGTCGAGCGCCATGACATTGCCGGAGCCTTCCCAGATCGCATTGACCGGCGCCTCGCGGTAATGCCGGGCGATCGGGCGTTCCTCGATATAGCCGCTGCCGCCGATGCACTCCATTGCCTCGTAGATCAGCGCGGGCGCAATCTTGCAGCACCAGTATTTGGCAACCGGCGTCATAACGCGGGCATAGGCGGCATCTTCGCTGCTGCTGCTCGCCTTGTCGAAGGATTCCGCCAGGCGGAAGGCAAGCGCGGTGGCGGCCGCGACATCGAGCGCCATGTCGGCGAGCACGCGCGTCATGATCGGCTGCTGCACCAGCGTCTTGCCGAAGACACTGCGACCGCGCGTATGATGCACGGCCTCGGCGAGCGACGCCCGCATAATACCGGCTGACGCCAGGGCGCAATCGAGGCGCGTCAGTGTCACCATATCGAGAATCGTGCGGATACCGCCATCGGGCGCGCCGAGCAGGAAACCGAAAGTGTCGCTGAACTCGACTTCGGAAGAGGCATTCGAGCGATTGCCAAGTTTATCTTTCAGGCGCTGGAATTGCAGGCCGTTGGCGGAGCCGTCCTCGAGCAATCGCGGCACCAGGAAGCAGCCCATGCCGTCCTTGGTCTGCGCCAGCATGATGAAGGCGTCGCTCATCGGCGCCGACATGAACCATTTATGGCCGGAGAGCCGGTAGATGCCCTCACTGACCTTGTCGGCCGTCGTCCTGTTGGCGCGCACATCCGTGCCACCCTGCTTTTCCGTCATCCCCATGCCGATGGTGACGGCGGACTTCTGCATGGCCGGCTTGTTGGACGAATCATATTTGCGCGACAGAACCTTCGGCGCCCAGTCCTTCTGGACGGCGGGCGACGCCATCATCGCGGCGACCGAGGCACTGGTCATGGTGAGCGGGCAGAGATGGCCACATTCGAGCTGCGCCGTCAGATAGAAGCGCGCGGCGCGGACCTTGTGCGACTGGCCTTTCGCGTCCGGATCGGCCTGCGCATCCCAGATCGAGGAATGCAGGCCAGCCGACATCGAGCGGCGCATCAGCGCATGCCAGGCCGGATGGAATTCGACTACATCCAGCCGCTCGCCGCGCGGCCCGTGGGTGCGCAGTTGCGGCGTGCCCTGATTTGCCATGCGCGCCAGTTCCTGCGCCTCGTGCGAGGTGACATAGCGGCCCATCTGCTCCAGGTCTTCACGCGTCGAGCGCGGCAGGGTGGAGGTCAGATCGACGATCAGCGGATCGGAACGATAGGCATTGATACCGGACCAGAGGCTCGGCTGGTTCAGTTCGGCAAATGTATCGTCATTCCGGGTCGATTGGGTCATATTTCGCTTTTAGAGCAAGAGGATTGCAAAAGGAAACCTGAAGTTTCGGCTTTTGAGATTAGCGCTGTAACGAGATTCGAATCAAATTGCATGGGGAACAAATGCGCTTATCCAAAGCCCGCGCTTGCCCCTGGGCCACTCCCTCTTTATAGACCCCCTGACGAAATTCAGAGGGCAGCTTCATGGTCTTCTTTCCCCACCGCCACCTCATCGGCATCAAGGGCCTCACCGAGCAGGATATCACCTATCTTCTCGACAAGGCCGACGAGGCGGTGAAGATCAGCCTCCAGCGCGAAAAGAAGACATCGACGCTTCGTGGGCTGACACAGATCAATCTCTTCTTCGAGGCATCGACCCGTACGCAAGCCTCTTTCGAGCTGGCTGGCAAGCGACTCGGCGCCGACGTGATGAATATGTCGGTCGGCAACTCCTCGGTGAAGAAGGGCGAGACGCTCATCGACACGGCGATGACGTTGAATGCCATGCGCCCCGACGTGCTGGTCATCCGCCATTCCAGCGCCGGTGCCGCAGCACTGCTGGCACAGAAGGTTTCCTGCTCCGTCGTCAACGCCGGCGACGGACAGCACGAGCATCCGACGCAGGCGCTGCTCGACGCGCTGACGATCCGCCGCGCCAAGGGCAAGCTATCGCGCATCATCGTCGCCATCTGCGGCGACGTGCTGCATTCGCGCGTCGCCCGCTCCAATATTCTGCTGCTGAACGCCATGGGCGCGCGCGTCCGGGTCGTGGCGCCCGCAACGCTGCTGCCGGCTGGTATCGCCGACATGGGCGTCGAAGTCTTCCATTCGATGAAGGAAGGGCTGAAGGACGCCGACGTGGTGATGATGCTGCGGTTGCAGCGTGAGCGCATGTCCGGCGCCTTCGTGCCGTCCGTGCGTGAATATTATCGCTTCTACGGTCTCGACGCCGAGACGCTGAAAGCGGCCAAAGAGGATGCCATGGTCATGCATCCCGGCCCGATGAACCGCGGCGTGGAGATTGCCTCCGAAGTCGCCGACGGCCCGCAGAGCGTCATCGCCGAGCAGGTGGAAATGGGCGTCGCGGTCCGCATGGCGGTCATGGAGACGCTGTTGGTCTCGCAGAACCAGGGGCCGCGCACCGAGGGAGCTGGCGCATGAGCAACTCGATCGTCCTCCAGAACGTCCGCATCATCGACCCTTCGCGTAGTCTCGACGAGATCGGCACGATTATCGTCGAAAACGGCGTCATCGTCGCTGCCGGCAAGGATGCGAAAGCCCAGGCCGTGCCTAGGGGTGCCGAGGTGCGCGATTGCACCGGCCTCCTTGCCGTTCCCGGCCTGGTCGATGCCCGCGTGCATGTCGGCGAGCCCGGCGGCGAGCATCGCGAGACCATCGCCTCGGCAAGCCGCGCGGCAGCGGCCGGCGGCGTGACTTCCTTTATCATGATGCCGGATACCGATCCGATCATCGACGACATCGCCCTGGTCGAATTCGTCAAGAAGACGGCGCGCGACACCGCTGTCGTCAATGTCTATCCGGCAGCAGCCCTCACCAAGGGTCTCGCCGGCGAGGAAATGACGGAGGTGGGGCTCCTGCGCGAGGCCGGCGCCGTCGTCTTCACCGACGCGCATTCCGGCGTCCACGACACGCAGGTTCTCCGTCGGATCATGACCTATGCGCGCGAATTCGGCGCCGTCATCTCCTGCGAGACCCGCGACAAATATCTCGGCGCCAACGGCGTCATGCATGAAGGGTTGTTTGCCAGCTGGCTGGGCCTTTCCGGCATTCCGAAGGAAGCCGAACTCATTCCGCTCGAGCGCGATCTGAGGATCGCGGCGCTGACACGCAGCCATTATCACGCGGCGATGATCTCTGTGCCAGAATCGGCAGAGGCCATCCGCCTCGCCCGCTCGCGCGGCGCGAAAGTCACTTGCGGCATCTCGATCAACAATCTGGCGCTGAACGAAAACGATATCGGTGAATACCGCACCTTCTTCAAGCTTTACCCGCCACTGCGTTCGGAAGACGACCGCTCGGCGATGATCGAGGCGCTGGCGGACGGCACTATCGACATCATCGTCTCGTCGCATGATCCGCAGGACGTGGACACGAAGCGTCTGCCGTTCGGAGAGGCGGAAGACGGTGCGATCGGGCTGGAAACCTTACTCGCTGCAGCCCTTCGGCTGCATCATAGCGGCCAGGTCAGCCTGATGCGGCTGATCGACGCCCTGTCGACGCGCCCCGCGCAGATCTTCGGCCTCGACGCCGGCACGCTGAAGCCGGGCGCGAAGGCGGATATTGCGCTGATCGATCTCGACGAGCCTTGGCTTGTCGCCAAAGACATGCTTCTGTCGCGCTCGAAGAATACACCGTTCGAAGACGCGAGAATGAGCGGCCGGGCCGTTGCGACCTATGTCGCGGGCAAGCTGGTTCACAGTCTGTAGGCAAAGCTAGGGCTTATGGAGAATAAGACGTGATGGCGCAATTCTGGACATGGCAGCTCTCTCCGCAGACTGCGCTCGCAGCAGCCGTCATCGGCTACCTGCTCGGCTCCATCCCCTTCGGCCTGGTCCTGACGCGCATGGCCGGCCTCGGCGATGTCCGCAATATCGGCTCGGGCAATATCGGCGCAACCAATGTGCTGCGCACCGGCAACAAGGGCCTGGCAGCGGCGACATTGCTCCTCGATGCCTTCAAGGGCACGGCCGCCGTGCTGATCGTCTGGCATTTCTTCGGTGAGGACGCGGCCATACTTGCCGGCTTTGCCGCCTTCATCGGTCATATCTTCCCGGTCTGGATCGGTTTCAAGGGCGGCAAGGGCGTTGCGACCTATCTGGGCATTCTGCTCGGTCTTGCCCCGTTCATGGCTTTGATCTTCGCTATTGTCTGGCTGGTCATCGCCTTCACCACGCGCTACTCCTCTCTTTCCGCGTTGGTTGCAACACTTGTCATTCCGGTTGCATTGTGGATACTGGGCGCCGACAAGATCGCCGCCGTCATGGCGCTGATGACCGTCATCTCCTGGTACAAGCACCGGGCCAATATCGTCAGGCTGACCGCCGGCACGGAAACCAAGATCGGAGCGAAGGGGTAATGGTCGCAGGCAGCGCAGGACGAACCGGAATTGCGCTGACGGAAAAACAAAGGATCGCCTGGCTCAGGCTCATCCGATCCGACAATGTCGGCCCCTCGACCTTTCGCGATCTCATCCAACATTATGGCTCCGCCGAAGCCGCGCTCGCCGCCTTGCCGGACCTGTCGCAACGCGGCGGCGGCACACGCGTGATCCGCATCGCCAGCGAGCAGGACGCGCTGCGGGAGCTGGAAGCGGTGCATCGCTTCGGCGCCCGCTTTGTCGGTATCGGCGAACCGGGCTATCCGCAGGCCCTGAAAGAAATCGACGGTGCGCCGCCGCTTCTGACTGTCAAAGGCAATCTATCGGCGGCGGTTCGGCCCGCCATCGGCATCGTCGGTTCGCGCAACGCCTCGATCAGCGGCGCGAAATTTGCCGCCATGATCGCCCGCGCCTGTGGTGAGGCCGGCTATGCGGTCATCTCGGGTCTCGCTCGTGGCATCGATACGGCCGCTCACCGCGCCAGCCTTCAGACCGGCACAATAGCCGCCATGGCTGGCGGGCTCGACCAGCCCTACCCGCCCGAGAACGTCGGCCTGCTGAATGAAATATGGGATGGCAACGGCCTTGCCGTCAGCGAAATGCCGTTCGGCTGGGAACCCCGCGCACGCGATTTTCCGCGCCGCAACCGGCTGATCGCGGGCATTTCCCTCGGCCTCGCCGTGGTCGAGGCGGCAACACGCTCCGGCTCGCTGATCACCGCGCGCCTTGCCGGCGAATTTGGGCGGCTGGTCTTTGCCGTGCCCGGCTCGCCGCTCGATCCGCGCTGCGAGGGCACCAACGGCTTGCTGAAGGACGGCGCGATCATCGTCACCCGCCCGGAGGATATTATCGAAGCGCTGCGGCCGCTGGCCGAACCCGACCTCTTCCGCCCGCAGCTTGCCGAGACGCCGGTCGAAAAGAGCAACAAGCCGCTGTCACCGCCTCCCGACGATACCGACCGCGACCAGGTCATCGACGCGCTCGGGCCGACGCCGGTGGAGATCGACGACATCATCCGGCATACCGGCCTGTCGGTGTTGTCGGTCCATTCCGTGTTGCTTGAGCTGGACATGGCCGGCCGGCTGCATCGACATCCCGGCGGACTGGTGTCGATCTCAATGCTGGATTGAAAGCATGATCGATCATCCCGATATGATGGCAGCACCCCTTCTGGAAGCGCCCACAGGCATTCTTTCGGGATGTAGCCCGGATGCCATTCGGCAGGGATCGCAGCATCGAGCCGATGGCAAAAATCGACATCGCCTCTTGACCGCGACGAATTCCCTGTCCATGTCGAAAGGCCGGGGAGCGAAAATACCCGGTCTCTCCCGCGCCTTTTTCCGGCGCGACCTCTTATTCAGAGAATTATGATGAACGTTGTAGTGGTGGAATCGCCTGCCAAGGCCAAGACAATCAACAAATATCTGGGACCCGGATATACGGTTCTTGCCTCCTTTGGCCATGTGCGAGACCTGCCCGCCAAGGACGGCTCGGTCCTGCCCGATCAGGACTTCGAGATGCTGTGGGAAGTCGACCCTGCCTCGCAAAAGCGCATGAAGGACATCGCCGATGCGGTGAAATCCTCTGACGGCCTGTTTCTCGCAACCGACCCGGATCGCGAGGGTGAAGCGATCTCCTGGCATGTGCTCGATCTTCTCAACAAGAAGCGCGTCATCAATGGCAAGCCCGTCAAGCGCGTCGTCTTCAACGCCATCACCAAGAAGGCCGTGCTCGACGCCATGGCCGACCCGCGCGACATCGACGTACCGCTGGTCGACGCCTACCTCGCCCGCCGTGCTCTCGACTATCTCGTCGGCTTCAACCTGTCGCCGGTGCTCTGGCGCAAGCTGCCAGGTGCCCGTTCGGCCGGCCGTGTGCAGTCGGTGGCGCTTCGCCTCGTCTGCGACCGCGAATCCGAGATCGAACGCTTTATCTCGGAAGAATACTGGAACCTCTCGGCGATCCTGAAGACGCCGCGCGGCGATGAATTCGAAGCCCGCCTAGTGTCTGCCGACGGCAAGCGCCTGCAGCCGCGTGCTATCGGCAATGGCGAAGAGGCCGGCAAACTGAAGGCGCTCCTCGAAGGCGCCTCCTATGTCGTCGACACCGTCGAGGCAAAGCCGGTCAAGCGCAATCCAAGCCCGCCCTTCACCACCTCCACACTACAGCAGGCCGCGTCCTCGAAGCTCGGCTTCTCGGCCTCGCGCACCATGCAGGTGGCGCAGAAGCTCTACGAAGGTGTCGACATAGGTGGCGAAACCGTCGGTCTCATTACCTATATGCGTACCGATGGTGTGCAGATGGCGCCGGAAGCGATCGATGCGGCCCGTGTTGCGATTGCCGATCAGTTCGGCAACCGCTACCTGCCGGAAAAGGCACGCTTCTATTCGACCAAGGCGAAGAATGCCCAGGAAGCGCACGAAGCAATCCGCCCGACCGGTTTCGATCGCACGCCCGACCACGTCCGCAAGTACCTCGATGCCGATCAGTTGCGGCTCTACGACCTGATCTGGAAGCGCGGTATTGCCAGCCAGATGGCCTCGGCCGAGATCGAGCGCACCACCGTCGAAATCTTCGCCGACAATGGCGGCCAGAAGGCTGGCCTGCGCGCCGTCGGTTCGGTGATCCGTTTCGACGGCTTCATTGCCGCCTATACCGACCAGAAGGAAGATGGCGAGCAGAGCGACGACGCCGACGACGAGGATGGCCGCCTGCCGGAGATCAATGCGCGCGAAAACCTCGCCAAGCAGAAGATCAACTCGACGCAGCATTTCACCGAACCGCCGCCGCGTTATTCGGAAGCGTCGCTGATCAAGAAGATGGAAGAGCTCGGCATCGGCCGCCCGTCGACCTATGCGGCGACGCTGGCGACGCTGCGCGACCGCGATTATGTGACGATCGACAAGCGTAAGCTGTTGCCGCAGGCCAAGGGCCGGCTGGTGACCGCCTTCCTCGAAAGCTTCTTCACCAAATACGTCGAATACGATTTCACCGCCGATCTCGAAGAGAAACTCGACCGCATCTCGGCCGGCGAACTGAACTGGAAGGACGTGTTGCGCGACTTCTGGCGCGACTTCTTCGCCCAGATCGAGGACACCAAGGAGTTGCGCGTCACCAATGTGCTCGACGCGCTGAACGAGGCACTGGCGCCGCTGGTCTTCCCGAAGCGCGAAGACGGCAGCGATCCCCGCATCTGCCAGGTCTGCGGCACGGGCAACCTGTCGCTGAAGCTTGGCAAATACGGCGCCTTCGTCGGCTGCTCGAACTATCCGGAATGCAACTATACGCGCCAGCTTTCCTCGGAAGGCGGCACGGAAGCCGAAGCCTCGGGCCTGAACGAACCAAAGGCGCTCGGCACCGATCCGGTGACCAACGAGGAACTGACGCTGCGGTCCGGCCGTTTCGGACCCTATATCCAGCGCGGCGACGGCAAGGAAGCCAAGCGCGCCTCGCTGCCGAAGGGCTGGAAGCCGGAAGAGATCGACTATGAAAAGGCCATGGCGCTGATCTCGCTTCCCCGCGATATCGGCAAGCATCCCGAAAGCGGCAAGATGATCTCGTCCGGCATCGGCCGATACGGGCCGTTCCTGCTGCATGACGGTAGCTACGCCAATCTCGAGACGGTCGAAGACGTCTTCACCGTCGGCCTCAACCGCGCCGTCACGGTTCTTGCCGAAAAGCAGAGCAAGGCAGGCGGCGGACGCGGCACGCCCGCGGCGCTGAAGGATCTCGGCGCGCATCCGGACGGCGGCGGCTCGATTACCGTTCGCGACGGCAAATACGGCCCCTATGTCAACTGGGGCAAGGTCAACGCCACGCTGCCGAAGGGTTCCGATCCGCAGGCGATCACGGTCGAAGAGGCCCTGGCGCTGATCGTTGCCAAGGCCGGAAAGTCTGGCGGCGGGAAGCCGGCCAAGGCGCCCGCCAAGGCCAAAGCCAAGACGGCAGCGGCCGCCAGCAAGACGACGAAGACCACCGCCAAGCCGAAGGCCAAAGCGGCCGCCAAGCCGAAGTCAACGAAGAAGAGTGCAGAGTGAGCAGAGAACCACGCGGCAGGAATTCATCGCCGGAGCGGCGCCCCGGCAAGGCTGACCGCGTGACGAAAAAGGGCGGCGATACGGAGCCGATGATGGCGATCATTCACGGCGTCCTGCCGCCGCGCGAAGTTCTCCTGCGCTTCATCGCCGATCATCCCCAGCAGGCGTCCAAGCGCGAACTCGCCAAGGCCTTTGGGCTGAAGGGCGAGGCCCGCATCGAACTGAAGACCCTCCTGCGCGAGCTTGAACAGGACGGCATGGTGCAGAAGAGCCGCAAGTCGCTCATCCGCCCGGGCGCGCTGCCGCCGATCGCCGTTCTCGACATCACCACGCGCGACAAGGACGGCAGCCTGATCGGCCGACCGACCGAATGGCCGGAAGAAAACGGCGTGGCCCCCGCCGTGATGATCAAGCAGTCGTCCTCGCCCGCCGGCCGCAACGGCAAAGGCAAGGCGCCCGTCGCCGGCATGGGCGACCGCATCCTCGCCAAGATCTTTTCGGCCGTCGATCGCGGCGGACCGGCCTATACCGCACGTATTATCAAGGTTATCGACAAGCGCCAGGGCGCGTCCATGGGCGTCTTCCGCGAGACACCCGGCGGCGGTGGACGGCTGATGCCGATCCAGCGGCGCGGCGAGGAAATGGTGATCGATCCGGAGTATACCGGCGACGCCAAGGACGGCGATCTGGTCGAGGTCGAAGTGGCCCGCCTTGGCCGTTTCGGCCTGCCCCGCGCCAAGGTTCTGTCGATCGTCGGCTCGGTTGCCTCGGAAAAGGCGATCTCGATGATCGCCATCTATGCACACGGCATTCCGCACGTCTTCCCGCCGGCCGTTATCGCCGAGGCGGACGCAGCCAAGCCCGCCACCATGTCGCACCGCGAGGACTGGCGCAGCCTGCCGCTGATCACCATCGATCCGGCCGATGCCAAGGACCATGACGACGCCGTCTATGCCGAAATGGACCCCTCGCCTGACAATCCCGACGGCGTGATCGTCACCGTCGCCATCGCCGACGTCTCCTGGTATGTGCGCCCCAATTCCCCGCTCGACCGCGAGGCCCTGAAGCGCGGCAATTCGGTCTATTTCCCGGATCGCGTCGTGCCGATGCTACCGGAGCGCATTTCCAACGATCTCTGCTCGCTCAAGGAAGGCGTCGACCGCCCTGCCCTTGCCGTGCGGATGATCTTTTCCAAGGAAGGCCGCAAGGCCGGCCACACCTTCCATCGCATCATGATGAGAAGTGCCGCCAAGCTGTCCTATCAGCAGGCACAGGCGGCGATCGACGGTCAGCCGGACGACAAGACCGGACCGATGCTGGAGCCCATCCTGAAGCCGCTCTGGCATGCCTACAAGATCATGCAGCGTGGCCGCGACCGACGCCAGCCGCTCGAGCTCGACATGCCCGAACGCAAGATCCAGCTGAAGCCGGACGGCACGGTCGACCGCGTCTTCGTTCCGCCGCGTCTCGACGCCCATAAGCTCATCGAAGAAATGATGATCCAGGCAAACGTGGCAGCCGCCGAGACGCTGGAGAAGAAGAAGCAGGCGCTGATCTATCGCATTCATGACGGCCCGACGCTTGCCAAGCAAGAGGTGCTGCGCGAATTCCTCGCAACGCTCGACATCTCGCTTGCCAAGGGCGGCAATGTCCGTGCCAACAGCTTCAACGGCATCCTGGCAAAGGCCGAGGGTACGCCGCATCAGACCATGGTCAATGAGATGGTGCTGCGCTCGCAGAGCCAGGCGATCTACAGCCCCGACAATATCGGGCATTTCGGCCTGAACCTGATGAAATACGCGCATTTCACCTCGCCGATCCGCCGCTATGCGGATCTGATCGTGCATCGCGCCCTCGTCGGCTCGCTGGGCCTGGGCGAAGGCGGCATCACGCCGGACGAAGAGGCCGCGCTCGACGATATCGCCGCCGAGATCTCCACCTTCGAGCGCCGCGCCATGGCGGCCGAGCGCGAGACGGTCGACCGGCTGATCGCCCATCATCTTGCCGGACGCGTCGGTGAGGAATTCGAGGCCCGCGTCGGCGGCGTGACCAAGTCGGGACTTTTTGTCACTCTGCCCGACTATGGCGCTGACGGTTTCATCCCTATATCCACACTCGGCTCCGACTATTTCATCTATGACGAGGCGCATCAGGCGCTGACGGGTGAAAAGACGGGGCTCGGCTTTCGTCTCGGCGATAGTGTCACGGTGCGGCTGGCGGAAGCGATCCCGCTTGCCGGTGCCCTGCGCTTCGAAATGCTGAGCGATGGCCGCGCCATGCCGACAGCGGTGCGCTCCTTCCACAAGGCGACCCGCCGCAACAAGAGCCCGGCGCGCAAGGCACCGGGAACGAGACCACCGCGCGGCCGCCGATAGACGGCGGCTGCCGGCAGGAAGGAAACGTTCATGACGAGCAGCCCGTCCGATTCCACGATCCGTTATGGCGGTCCCGACGAGGCTGAACGACCGCTGGGGCGCTCCATCATGCGCGGTTTGCTGAACCGCTGTCCGCGCTGCGGCACGGGCAAGCTCTTCCGTGCCTTCCTGAAACCGGTCGACCACTGCGCCGCCTGTGGCGAGGAGATATTCCACCAGCGCGCCGACGACCTGCCGCCCTATCTGGTGATCCTTGTGCTCGGCCATGTCGTGGTCGGTGGCTTCATGATGACCGACATGGCCTTTCATCTGCCCGTCTGGGTCCATCTCGCCATCTGGGCGCCGATCACGGTGATCACCGCGCTGGCCATCATCCAGCCGATCAAGGGCGGCGTCATCGGCCTGCAATGGGCGCTCAGGATGCATGGCTTCGGCGGCCATGACGACAGCCCGGACGAGTGGGATCAGGGGAACGGCCGCTCTTGAACATCATGCTCGAACGGATATTGCCAGCCTTGTCGGCCGGCCAGGGTCAGCATGTGCCGCTACGGCCTTCGGCCATGATCGGTCTCGAATCATCGCATATTGGTGATTCGCGCGAATTGCCTGAACTCCAACGGCTTGACATCGACGGCGTTTCTTGTCTGAACATGCCGGGCGTCGAAAGGATCATTCTGGAGGGTGTGACCGATCCCATGAAAGCCGAACCGTCACCTGGATTTGGCCGTGCCGTGCCTTTCTATCCCCCCGCGTCGCGAATGATTCGTTCGCCAAATGCTCTAAGGATCAATTCATGACTGAACCGACGAACGGCAAGGCCGGCCATGTCGAAGAAATTCACTGGCCTTCGCTCGTCGCCGCTATTTCGTCCGTTTCCGCTGTCGGCATCGCCATCGGCCTCGGCCTTCCGCTTCTCAGCATCATCCTGGAAAAACGCGGCATTCCCTCGAGCCTGATCGGGCTGAACACGGCGATGATGGGGGTCGCCGCGATGATAGCGGCCCTGATCACCACGAAGCTCGCCCACCGTTTCGGTGTGGTGCAGACGATGATCTGGGCTGTCGTGCTCTCCGCATTGAGCTCCCTCGGCTTCTATTACGCTGAGAGCCTGGTCCTCTGGTTTCCGCTGCGCCTGATCTTTCACGGCTCGACGACGACCCTGTTCATCCTGTCGGAATTCTGGATCAACGCCGCCTCCCCGCCCTCCAAGCGCGGTTTTGTGCTCGGCCTCTACTCCACTGTCTTCTCGCTCGGCTTTGCCGCCGGGCCGCTGTTGTTCTCGCTGGTCGGCAGCGAGGGGCTGATGCCGTTCGCCATCGGCGCCTGCATCATTCTCGCGGCCGCCATACCGATCTTCATCGCCCGCAACGAGAGCCCGATCGTCGACGAGAAGCCGGAACTGCATTTCGTTCGCTACATCTTCCTGGTGCCGACAGCCACGGCCGCCGTCTTCGTGTTCGGTGCGGTGACGGTCGGTGGCGGCTCCTTGTTCACCAGCTATGCAACGCGCCTCGGTTTCAACGAATCACAGGCGGCCCTGCTGCTGACGGTGATGGGCGTCGGCAACTTCATCTTCCAGATCCCCCTAGGCCTGCTTGCCGACCGTATGCGTGACAAGCGGCCGCTGCTGTCGATCATGGCCGCCATCGGGCTCGTCGGCGCGCTGCTGCTGCCCTCGCTCGCCTCGAACTGGATCCTTCTGGCGGTCATCCTGCTGTTCTGGGGCGGTTGCGTCTCCGGCATGTATACGGTAGGCCTCAGCCACCTCGGAACACGCCTGCGGGGCTCCGATCTGGTCGCCGCCAACGCCGCCTTCGTTTTCTGTTACGCGATCGGCATGGTTCTCGGGCCACCGACCGTCGGCACCGCCATGGATATTGCCAGCCCCAGCGGTTTTGCTTGGGCGATCGCCTTTTTCTTCGGCCTTTATGTCCTGCTTTCGGGGATACGGCTGCTTTTCATGGGCAACAGAGGTTGACTTTTCGGGCGCGATTTGTATTTTCGCGCCAGAATTTGCCGTGGACCTCCGCACTGGCCGTCCACGGCTTTCATTTTTCTTAAAGGCAGGACGACCATGGCCAAGGCTACCACTATCAAGATCAAGCTGCTGTCGACGGCCGACACCGGTTTCTTCTACGTCACGACGAAGAACAGCCGTACGATGACGGACAAGATGACGAAGACGAAGTACGACCCGGTTGCTAAGAAGCACGTCGAGTTCAAGGAAACGAAGATCAAGTAAGTTTCCTAAACTTCTGGTTACAGCAAAAGGCGCAACCGCAAGGTTAGCGCCTTTTTCTTTTTCAGCCCTTATTGCCTGTGCAAAACTTCACGCGGCGCCAGACAATCAGAAAAATCTAAAACGCATCCCACTGATATTTATGGCCAAAGAAAAACGCCGCCTTCCCAAGGAAGAGCGGCGTTTTAAATCGGGGGCCGGCTAGCCTGCAAAACGGCACGAGGAACCGCTTGAATTTGCCTGCCAGCCGACCGACCCCACGACCCAGGAGATGCGGCGGACCTGAGCATCATGGGGTATTCTCAAACCCTTGCGGGCTATCTCTGTACGGGACTAAATTTGCCCGAAATCGAAAGAAAATCAACAAATTCTTAATGATAAAAAATTCTGGTCTGGCCAAATGGTTAAAATTCCCACTTTCACCCAGTTCTACCCCTTGAAAAGATAACAATCCTCGAGCGAGTACATCGCAAAAACGAAGAGATAATTAGCGTATGCATAGCAAATTCAAGCGAGAGATATTTAAAGACGATTTCATACTATAATGACAACCATATTATGAGTGAAACTCTCATGGTTCTTTATCAATTCAAACTCAGAGCCATCAAGAATATCGCGCGCAATACACTATTGTACACCTGATCATTGCCGCTACGCGGGTATTTCCGTCGAACTATACGACAATTATAACGTTTATTCTGCAATTCCGATCGATTCGCATATAGCTGTGGAATCACCATTATAAATTCGGAACTGCTGTTCAAAACTCCGAAAAGCCCGTGGATATTGAAGGGCCAAGAAATTGAGCACTGGATCCGTTCGGATCAGGCTGCCGCGGCAACAACGCGATTGCGGCCTGCTTTCTTAGCTTCATAAAGGGCGAGATCGGCCTGCTTCATCAGCTGCTCGGGCGTCTCTATGGACTCCAGGCGGGACGAAATGCCGAAAGAGGCGGTGATATTAAGTGCTGCTCCCGCTTCCCGCAGCGTGACTGGCACGGTTTCCACCGCGGCGCGCAGACGTTCGGCGACGGCGGCGGCAACTTCCGGAGGCGTATCCGGCATCACCACGACGAACTCCTCGCCGCCATAGCGGCAAGCGAGATCAGCGCCACGAACGGTGGAGCGGATACGAGCGGCAAACTCCTTCAGCACCTCGTCGCCGGCATCATGACCATAGGTATCGTTCACCAACTTGAAGCGGTCGATGTCGGTGATCAGGATCGAAAGCGGCCGGCCACGCGCCAGCGAGCGGTTGAAGAGGATCTTCAGGTGATTGTCGAGATAGCGCCTGTTGTTGAGGCCCGTGAGCGCGTCGGTGACAGCCAGCTCGATCGTATGCTGCACGCTGGCGCGTAAACGATCATTATAGCGCTTGCGGCGGATCTGCGTCAGGCTACGGGCAACCAGCTCGTTCGGATCCAGCGGCCGGACGATGTAGTCGTTAACGCCAAGATCAAGCGCCCGGACGATCATCTCGTCAGCCCCCTGCTCCGTCACCAGCAGCACCGGCAGGAAGCGCGTGCGCTCCAGCGAGCGGAGCTGCGAGCAAAGCCGCAGCGGGTCGTAGTCATCGAAATTGGAATTGACGATGACGAGTTCGAACGGCTTTTCCGCAGCTTCGAACAGGGCTGCCTGCGGATCGGAGGTCGCCGTTACCTCGGCGATCGGTTTCAGGGCGCGGATGATGCGCTCCTGCGAATTGGCGCGGCCATCGACCAGCAGCACATGGCCAGCCTCGTCGATGCGGCCATCTCCCAGGCGCAGCAGATCCTCGATGCCGAGATTGCGGGCCGTCTCATTGCGCATGCGCAGCTCGTCGCTCAGCGTCTTCAGCCGCAACAGGCTCTTGACGCGCGAGATGAGTTGCAGGTCATTCACCGGTTTGGTCAGGAAATCGTCGGCACCGGCTTTCAGCCCGCGCACGCGATCGGTTGGCTGATCCAGCGCCGTGACCATGACGACGGGGATATGCGAAGTGCGCGGATCGGACTTCAGCCGCTCGCAGACGTCGAAACCGTCCATGCCGGGCATCATGATGTCGAGCAGGACCAGATCGACCTGCGTGCTCTCGCAAATCGCGAGCGCCTTCAAGCCGTCCTCGGCCGTCAGCACCTCGAAATATTCGGCCAGCAGCCGCGCTTCGAGAAGCTTCACATTGGCCGGGATATCGTCAACTACCAGGATGCGCGCGGTCATCGGTCGTTCCTCGCGCTCAGGCGTCGCCCAGGTAAGTCTTGATGGTCTCGATGAATTTCGGAACGGAGATCGGCTTCGAGACATAGGCCTCGCAGCCGCCCTGACGAATGCGCTCTTCGTCGCCCTTCATCGCAAAGGCGGTGACCGCGATCACCGGAATGACGTGCAGATCGTCATCCTCCTTCAGCCATTTCGTCACTTCCAGCCCCGAAACTTCGGGAAGCTGGATATCCATGAGGATCAGGTCTGGGCGATGTTTGCGAGCAAGGTCAAGGGCTTCCATGCCGTTCCGAGTCTGGATCGTGGTATAGCCGGACGCCTCGATCAGATCGCGAAAGAGCTTCATATTCAGCTCGTTGTCTTCTACAATCATCACTTGCTTAGGCATGGAGAGCTGTCCCTGCATTCGGTATTGCATCCACTTGCTGAAAATATAAGGTCGCGACAAATCGATTCCAAAAATATTTGAATCGGACTTTAGCGGCATTTGGTTGAAAAATAGGTAACTTACCTCTCAAAATGCAAAGTAACTTCAAGAACTCGAAGAAGGCCGCCGCCGACCCGCAGGAGACTGCGATCGCGGTACTTGGCTGGCTCGCCAACGAGCCGGATATGTTCGGTCGTTTCCTGGCCCTGACCGGCGTCGAGCCGGCACAGGTGCGCAACGCCATCAACGAACCGGCCTTTCTTGCGGGCATGCTGGATTTCCTGATGAACCATGAGCCGACCTTGCTTGCCTTCTGCGAGACAAGCGGGATGGCGCCGGAAACCGTTATGGCGGCCGCTGCGCATTTCTCGCCGCCTGGCCTCTCCTCGGGGGAATATTGACCATGGACGCCCCGCTCGAACTGGACATGTCGCATGTCCACCTCGGAGACCGGCCGCTGGTCGTCTGCGATGTCGATGATGTCGTGCTGCATTTTTTCGCGCCTTTCCTGGTCTTTCTCGATGCCGAGGGCCATGAATTCCTGCCACGTTCTTTCCGACTGACCGGCAATATCATTTCGAAGGCCAACGGCGCGGCTTTGGAGGAAAAGGACGTCCATCGCCTGATCGAGGCCTTCTTCGAGGCGCAGGAACAATGGCAGACGCCTCTGGACCGGGTCGTCGATGCCCTCGGCGACTTTTCCAAGGATGCCGACGTCGTTTTCCTCACCGCCATGCCGCCGCAATTCTCGGCTCAGCGCCGCCGCCTTCTCGACAGGCTCGGCCTTGTCTATCCGCTGATCGCCTCGCTGCAACCCAAAGGGCCGATCCTGCAGACCCTGCATGGCAGCCGTCCCCTTCCCGTCGCCTTCGTCGACGACATGGCGCACAATCTGCATTCGGTTCGCGACCATGTCGAAAGCTGTCTGTTGATCAATCTGAGGCCGGATTCGATCGTCCATCGCATGGCCCCGACCGTCGCCGCCGATATTCCCCAGACGAACGACTGGGCTGAGGCCGCGCCGTTGATCCACGCCCATATCGCCCGCTGAACCCTGCTGCGGCGCCATCAGAGAGCAAGGCGCATCAAGGGTCGCCCATCCTTTCGTTTCGCCACTTCGGAAAATCCGGCGGCCTCGAATATACGCAGCGATCCGACATAGAGGCCGACGGATTTCGACTGCTTCGTCCGCTCAATCGGACAGCCTTCAAGAATGCGCGCGCCGGACGCCTTGGCGAAATTTACCGCCTCCGAAAGCATGCGGTGGCTGTATCCCTTGCCGCGATCGCGCGAATTCATGAAGAAGCAGCTCACGGCCCAGACGAAACCGTCTTCGGCATCGGCCGGATCGAGCGGCCGTGATACGGTTTTCAGGGAATTCCACTGCGGCAGCTCCGAGCGCGGACCAACCTGTGCCCAGGCGACCGGACGTTCGCCGATATAGCCGAGAATACCGGGCGGCGAACCTGTCGCAACCCGAGCCTGCATGAAGGCCTTCTTGGCATTGCCGTCCATCGTCTTGCGGACTGATGTCGGAATGCGGAAATGGGTGCACCAGCAACCATAGCAGGCACCGCTCGGCCCAAAGAGGATTTCAAAATCGCTCCAGCGATCCGGCGTCAAGGGCAGCGCTTTCAATTCCTCCAACATCCCCTCCTTTGGCATTTTTCCGCCTTGAGACTCGCGAGCTTAGAACATAAGGTAGCGATGTTCAATTTTTGTTCTCGTTTCATGACCAGCGCGCCCGACAAAATTTCCGGTTTTTGCCGCGATTGCTTGAGCGAGCAATTGAGCGAGCGAACGCGCTGCCGCGCCTGCGGCAGCCCACGCCTTGTCTATCACCGCGAACTCTACGACCTGACGCTGGCGCATATCGATTGCGACGCCTTCTATGCATCGATCGAGAAGCGCGATAATCCCGAACTGGCGGATAAGCCGGTCATTATCGGCGGCGGCAAACGCGGCGTCGTGTCCACCGCCTGCTATATCGCCCGCATCCATGGCGTGCGCTCGGCCATGCCGATGTTCAAGGCGCTGGAGGCCTGTCCGCAGGCGGTGGTCATCCGCCCCAATATGGAAAAATATGTCAGCGTCGGCCGCGAGGTGCGGATGCTGATGCAGGAGCTGACACCGCTGGTGCAGCCGCTTTCGATCGACGAGGCCTTTCTCGAGCTCCAGGGCACCCAGCGCCTGCATCATGATCCGCCGGCGCGAATCCTCGCGAAATTCGCCAAACGTATCGAAAGCGAGATCGGCATCACCATCTCGGTCGGTCTTTCCTACTGCAAGTTTCTCGCCAAGGTCGCCTCCGACCTGCAAAAGCCGCGCGGTTTTTCCGTGATCGGCCGCGAGGAGGCATTGTCGTTTCTGGAGCCGCGTTCGGTGACAACCATCTGGGGCGTCGGCAAGGCCTTTGCCGCGACGCTAGAGCGCGACGGCATTCGCACCATCGGCCAGTTGCAGACCATGGAGGAAGGCGACCTGATGCGCCGCTACGGCGTCATCGGCCAGCGGCTCTTCCGCCTGTCGCGCGGCGTCGATGACCGCACGGTGCATCCGAACGAGGCGGCAAAGAGCGTGTCGGCGGAGACCACCTTTTTCGACGATATCTCACGCCATGACGATCTCGTGCCGATCCTGCGCGATCTCTCGGAAAAAGTATCGCGACGCCTGAAACGCAGCGGCATTGCCGGGCACACCGTCGTGCTGAAGCTGAAATCGGCCGACTTCAAGAGCCGGACCCGCAATCGCCGCCTGGAAGACCCGACCCAGCTTGCCGACCGTATTTTCCGCACCGGCCTGCGATTGCTCGAACATGAGACCGACGGCACGAAATTCCGCCTGATCGGCATCGGCGTCACTGATCTCTGCGATGCCGGCCGCGCCGATCCGCCGGATCTGATCGACGAACAGGCGAGCCGCCGCGCGGCAGCCGAGGCGGCAATGGACAAGCTCAGGGAAAAGTTTGGCAACAAGACGGTGGAAACCGGCTACACATTCGGCGGCAAGCGCGGGACGTGAGAGAGGGGCGGCAGCATGTCCGGCTCCTCATCGAAAAGTGCGGCGCGATTGGCAAGCGCCTGTTCGTAGTCCGGCCTGGCTGCAATCGCGTCGTCATAGCTTGCCAGCGCCTCGTCGGGGCGCCCGAGGTGACGCAGCGCATTACCCCTGTTGTTATGGGCAACCGCATGACCCGGCTCCAGGGCGATCGCGCGATCATAGCGAATGACGGCAGCCTCGAAATTCCGGGTTGCGGCGAGGATATTGCCGCAGGTGCAATGAGCGGCAGCGGAATCGGGGCGAAGCTCCAGCGCCCGCACGATCTCGGCCTCCGCCTCACCGGCCTGGCCACGCAGCAGCAGGAGTATGCTCAGCCGGTGCGCGGCATCGAAATCTCCGGGATTTTCAGCGATCGCGGCACGGCATTGCTTCTCCGCTTGTGCACGATCGGCGGATCCATGATCGCCAGCCACGGCATCGTCGGACCAGATTTGTTGCCAGAGCGTCCGCGACGCCGCGATGTCGCGGTAGAGCGTCAATGCCCCACCATGCGTAGGTTCGACGGCAAGGATCTGCCGGCAGCCGATCTCGGCATCGGTCTGATCGCCGGCGGCATGCAGATCTTTGACGCGGACAAGCACTTGCGGCAGGCAGTGCGGATCCAGCCGCTCGCCCAGATTCCACCCCGTCCTTGTGTCGATCCGATAGTGCTCGATGCGCCGGCTGACGGAGCCGAAAGCATATTTATGTGCATAATTGCCCGCACCGAGATCGTAGATGCGAAAGCTGTTCTCGATCGCCCAACGGATTGTAAGGGCATGCAGGATCAAGCCCGGAGACAGGTCCCGGATCGTCACATCGCGTGCGCTCAGGAAACACATCAGGCTTTTCCTGGGGCGGTCGAGAAGGATGGCAGCAGCCGCGATCGGCGTCTCGCCCTGCCACAGGATCGGCAAAAAAAGATCGCCGTCGCGGAGGCAATCCGGCAGCACCGACCGCGCATTGTCGAGGACGTAGCGCGCATGACCTGGACCACGCTGTCCCCATTGCTTCTCCCAGAGGCCAAGCAGCGTCGCCAAGTCTGCCTCACCGGCTCCGCCCTCGCCATGCGTCACCCGCAGCATCGTCGAGCCATCCAGCTTGCGCAGGCCAAGGCGGACATTGCGTCGCACGCGCGGACGCAGTTTTTCGCTGAGGAAGGATTCGAAATCCGCCGGCAGCGTCACATGGAGATGGATCTCCGGATCGACGCGGTCTGTCGCATTCTGGATCCGGGCGGGGTGCCTGACCCTGTCGCCGGTGAAATCCTCGGGCGGGAAATGCTCGAGGAAACGCCCGATCCGCGCGGATGACCGATCGATGCCGTCCAGATGCAGGCTGCGCCAGTGAAAGGTTCGGATGTGCTCGGCAAAGGCCCTAGCCGATGCATCCGCGTGGGCAGGATCACTAAGAATGCCGGTATAGGGCGCGAAGTAGGAGCCGCCCATGGCGACGATATTGTAAAAGCCCTTGCCGCGATCAAGGCCGGTGCCGATCTGGATCGGGAGGAAAGCCACATAGGCGCCATCGGCCTCCTCCCTCGCTGCCAGCACGAACCAGGGCAAGGTGCGCGAGGCAAACCAGCTCGATAACCATGTCGAGGACAAAAAGCAGTGCGCTTCCGGGTCGATCTCGTAGATCCGATCCCAGTTGCCTTTCAACGCTTGCAGATCTTCCAGCGTTTCGATCACGTCCACTTGCATGTCGAACCCCTACCCGGCTCCACATTCCGTAACTTAAGAATTACATAAAATACTTCATGCTGCAATTGTGCTTATTGAGCGGGTCTTTTTCTGGCTAGTCGCCGGAAAAGCATTTCGAACTGACGGCTTATCTTCAAGTCTTCCTTAAACTTCGAAGTCTAGTCTGCATCAATACGAGTATTGCGTTTTGGTATGTGTATGAAGCCGCGTTTTCTTTTCGGACTTGGCCTGTTGTCGGCCACAGCCCTCTTTCATCCTGCCCTTGCGGCGGACGATGTCCGCACCTTGCAGATCGTCGTGTCGAAGGACCGGCAGTCGCTGGCCGTCTATGACGGCGACAAGGTGGTCGCGACGTCGAAGGTTTCGACCGGCAAGCGCGGCCACACGACACCGAGCGGCATCTTTTCCATTCTGGAGAAGGAGGTCTATCACGAATCCAATCTCTATTCGAACTCGCCGATGCCCTTCATGCAGCGACTGACCTGGTCTGGCATCGCGCTGCACGAATCGAGTTCGGTGCCGAACTACCCTGCCTCGCATGGCTGCGTGCGTATGCCGAAAGCCTTTGCCAAGATGCTCTACCAGATGACCGAGCGCGGCGTGCACGTCGTCATCGCCGACCATCCGCTGGTGCCGCAGCCTTTCCAGCATGCCATGCTGTTCCAGCCCGAGGCAGCACCCGCTTCCGTGCTGTTCTCCGATCTCGAACTGCGTCCGACGACAGCCATCTTCATGCCGCAGGCACAGCCGGTGCAGGTTGCCACCAACGATGTCGCCGCCTTGCCGGTGCCGCCCGCCGTGCGGACAGCACGACCGGTCGACCAGGCACCGCTCAGCATCCTGATGACCCGCCGGGGACTGCGCGAAAACGTTCGCGATCTGCAGGGTCTGTTGAACAATATGGGCTTTGCCACCGGCACCCCGGACGGCCTGCTTGGACCGGCGACCGTGCAGGCGATCGGCGACTTCAAGAAGGCTCACGGCATCACCACATCGGGCAGCCTCGTCAGCCCGGCTCTGATGACAGCCGTCTATGCCGCTGCCGGCAAGGGTGAGCCGCCGAACGGCGCCATCATGGTTCGCCAGAACTTCAAGCCGCTGTTCGAAGCGCCGGCAATCATCGCCGAGCCACAGGAAGCGCTCGGCACGCATTTCTTCACCGCAAATGCAGTCGACAGGATAAACGGCAAGACCGACTGGTTCGGCGTGACGCTGGAGGACGATCTCTCCAAGGATACGAAGAAACGGCTTGGCATTACCAGCGAAGAGCAGGCGCAATCGTTCGACGCCGCCGACCGCGCGCTGAACCGCATTACCGTTCCCGACGATATCCGCCGCAGGATCGGCGATCTGCTGACGGCAGGGTCGTCCCTGACGATTTCCGACACCGGCGTTGGCCCTGAAACCGGTAGCGGCACCGATTTCATCACCATCACCAACAAAGGCGCGTTGGGCAAGAAGGGCTAGACCAGCTCCACATCGATCACGCCGGGCGCTGTGCGCAGCGCGGCCGCGATCTCCGGCGTAATGCGATATTTCTCTTGCAGCACCACCTCGACCTCGCGCTTACCCTCCTCCTTGATGACGATAAAGGAGACCAGGCCATCGCCCTTGGCGTTGAGGTGGGCGGCCACCGCCTTCAGCGGGCCGGAATCGCGGACATAGACGCGCAGCGCCTTCTGCATCTGCAGCGACTTCTCTTCCAGTGACTGCGCCGTCTGCAAGCGCAGGCTGATACCTTCCGGCCGTTCGTCGGCCTGGGCCGTGACGACGAAGGATTTGCCCACTTCGAGCACATCGCGATATTGATTGAGCACTTCGGAGAACAGCACGGCTTCAAACTGGCCTGAGGCATCGGAGAAGACGAAGATGCCCATCTTGTTGCCGGTGCGCGTCTTGCGCTCCTGCTTGGAGATGACCGTGCCCGCCAGACGGCCGTTGCTGGCCCCCTGCTTCACCGCCGCCGAGAAATCGGCAAAGTTCTGCACACGCATCTTGTCCAGCACGCTCTTGTAGCTGTCGAGCGGATGGGCCGTCAGATAGAAGCCGAGAACCTGGAATTCACGCAGCAGTCGCTCCGAGGCGAGCCAGGGGGTGAACGGCGGGAACGAGATCTTCTCAGGCCCCGAGGCCGCACTTCCGAACATGTCGTGCTGACCGCTGCGCTTGTTTTCCTGTGCGACCTGCGCATAGCCCATGATCCGATCGATACCACTGATCAGCTGCGCACGATCGATCTCGAAACAATCGAAGGCGCCGGCGGCGATCAGGCTTTCCAGCACACGGCGGTTGATTTGCTTGGGATCGATGCGCAGGCAGAAATCCTCGATGCCGGCGAAAGGCTGGTCGCCGCGAACTTCGACAATATGGTCGACGGCAGATTCACCGACGCCCTTGAGGGCTGCAAGAGCATAATAGATGCGGTTCTCGCCCGTCTCGAAACGACGGAACGAGGTCTGGATCGACGGCGCGATGACTTCGATGCCGAGGCGCTTGGCGTCCTGGCGGAAGTCGTTGACCTTTTCGGTGTTCGCCATATCGAGCGTCATCGACGCCGCGAGGAACTCCACCGGATAATGCGCCTTCATATAGGCTGTCTGGTAGGAGACGATCGCGTAGGCGGCGGCGTGCGACTTGTTGAAGCCGTAATTGGCGAACTTGGCGAGCAGATCGAAAATGACGTCCGACTGGCCCTTCGACACACCATTCTTGACGGCGCCGTCGACGAAGCGCTCGCGCTGCTGATCCATCTCGGCCTTGATCTTCTTACCCATGGCGCGGCGCAGAAGATCGGCCTCGCCGAGCGAATAGCCGGAGAGCACCTGGGCGACCTGCATCACCTGCTCCTGGTAGACGATGACGCCCTGGGTTTCCTTCAAGAGATAGTCGATGGTCGGGTGGATCGATTCGATCTCTTCCTCGCCATGCTTGCGGGCATTGTAGACCGGGATGTTTTCCATCGGGCCTGGGCGATAGAGCGCCACAAGCGCAATGATGTCCTCGATGCAGTCCGGGCGCATGCCGATCAGCGCCTTGCGCATGCCCGCACTTTCCACCTGGAACACGCCGACCGTCTCGCCGCGCGAAAGCATGTCGTAGGTCTTCTTGTCGTCGAGCGGGATGCTGGCGAGATCGATGCTGATGCCGCGCTTGGCGACGAAATCGACAGCCGTCTTCAGGACCGTCAGCGTCTTCAGGCCGAGAAAGTCGAACTTTACCAGGCCGGCCTGCTCGACCCATTTCATATTGAACTGGGTGACCGGCATGTCGGATCGCGGATCGCGATACATCGGCACCAGCTTCGACAGCGGGCGGTCGCCGATGACGATGCCGGCGGCGTGTGTCGAGGCGTGGCGATAGAGACCCTCGATCTTCTGGGCGATGTCCAGCAGGCGGGCGACGACCGGCTCCTTGTCGGCCTCCTCCTGCAGGCGCGGCTCTTCCTTGATCGCCTGGTGCAGCGGCGTCGGGTTGGCGGGGTTGTTCGGCACCAGCTTGCAGATCTTGTCGACCTGACCATAGGGCATTTCCAGCACGCGGCCGACGTCGCGAAGGGCGGCGCGCGCCTGCAACGAACCGAAGGTGATGATCTGGGCCACCTGCTCGCGGCCATACTTGGCCTGAACATAGCGGATCACCTCTTCGCGGCGATCCTGGCAGAAGTCGATGTCAAAGTCCGGCATTGACACGCGTTCGGGATTGAGGAAGCGCTCGAACAGCAGCGAAAAACGCAACGGATCAACGTCGGTGATGGTCAGCGCATAGGCTACGAGCGAACCCGCACCCGAACCACGGCCGGGGCCAACCGGAATATCATGCCGCTTCGCCCATTTGATGAAGTCCGCAACGATCAGGAAGTAGCCGGGGAACTTCATGCGTTCGATGACGCTGAGCTCGAACTCCAGCCGCTCGCGATAGTCCTTTTCCACATAGCCCGGCGCCATGCCGAGCGACGCGAGCCGCTGGTCGAGACCTTCGATCGCCTGGGCGCGCAATTCCGCGGATTCGGCGCGATCGGCCTCTTCCTCATCGTCGGCGGCGCCCGTGAAGCGCGGCAGGATCGGCTTGCGGGTTTTGAGGACGAAAGAGCAGCGCCGCGCGATCTCGACGGTATTTTCCAGAGCCTCCGGCAGGTTGGCGAACAGCTTCGCCATATCGGCACGGCTCTTCAGATAATGATCCGGCGTCAGGCGGAAACGGGTGTCATCCGAAACGATGGCGTTGTGGGCGACCGCCATCAGCGCATCATGGGCATCGTAATCGTCGCGGGTCGGGAAGAAGGCTTCGTTGGTGGCAACCAGCGGCAGCTCATGCTCGTAGGCGAGCGCGATCATCTTCTGTTCGTGGCGGCGGTCATAGGTACCGTGACGCTGCAACTCGATATAAAGCCGGTCGCCGAACAGGCGCTTCAGTGTCAAAAGCCGCGACAGCGCCAGAGGGGCGTGCCCCTCCTTCAGTGCCATGTCGACCGGACCGCCGAGCGACCCCGTCAGCGCGATCACGCCTTCCGTGCCGATCTCTTCCAGCCAGGAGGCGGTGACATGGACGGCTTGATTGCCCTCACCGCCGAGATAGGCGCGGCTGACAAGGTCGACCAGCCGCTCATAGCCTCGCTCGGTGGCAGCAAACAATACGATCGACGGCAGCTTGGCCAAAGCCTGCTGCGGACCGCGCTTCTCGCCCTCAACACCATCCTCCATATCGATGGACACCTGGCAGCCGATGATCGGCTGCAGGCCCTCGTCCATCGCCTTCTGGGAGAACTCCAGCGCGACGAAAAGATTGTTGGTGTCGGTGACGGCGATCGCCGGCTGATTGTCGCCGGCCGCCTTGGCGAGAATCTTCTTCAAGGGCAATGCGCCCTCGAGCAGCGAATAGGCGGAATGGACGCGAAGATGCACGAATTCCGGCGTATCACCGACCGGTGCGCTCGTCGCGCCGCTGCTCGTCATATCCGCCATTCTATGCCCTTCCGCATGCCCTAATGAATCGGCTGCATTGTCGGCATAGCGGACGATAAAGTCCAGAAGCTGTCCTCATGATTTACGGGCGCATCGCAACACCCGCGGGGATAAGATTCACATCGCCATCATGATCAGGGAAAAGCTGGCGACGAACATCACGATGGAGGTGAATGCTGCAACGTCTCGAATGATATCGGTCATTTACGCGCTCCTTACTCGTTATGTTTCTTATTTGTTCTATTTTTGTTCGAGAGTCAATAGGAACATCAATAAATTTCATCATCATGTTTTCAATGCCGATGAACCGACGAACAAGCCGAGACAAATGCGTCGCCGAAAGCCAGAGATGGGCGGCATCTCAGGAACTCCGGGGTAATCGCAAGCAATCGCGCTGCATTTCCGGACGATGTCAGGTAAATTCGCATTCCGGTTATCTTGACCACCGCCGGAGGCGCTAACGATATATGGAAGCCTCCTCCTCCGGTAGCGGCCGCTCAAGCCACGTCGCGCACAATTCGAGGTGCTCCCGCGTTACCGAAAACGTGTCAGGCGGCAAGTCCCGGTTACGCGCCTCGACACGGCCAACCAGTTCCTCAAAAGGCGGGTCCAGGAAGATCAGCTGAGCCTCGGCGCCTGCCTTTGACGCCAGCGTTCGTGCTTCGTCTCGCTCTGCTCGACGGAAGAATCCAAATTCCAGGACCACGTCGCGCCCGAGACGAAGGACCCTATCGGCCAATTCCAGCTGCAATTGCTGTACCGCTCGTCGTCTGTCGGCATCGTAGCCGTCCCCAACTACTCGCGCCATCCACACGTCTGGAGACAGCAGCAATGCAGGGCAGTCCTGTTCAAAGCGTTTGCCAATTGTTGTCTTCCCCGCCCCTGGCAACCCCATTAACATGTATAGCGTTGCCATATACTACCCTTCCACAGCACCTACTCGCCCATCTCGCCGGCGCAATTCGTCCCGCGTTCCAAGTCTCATGTCCCATCTAGACTAGTTTACTGGATGAGGAGGTCAAACAGTATCAAGCTTGGACAGCCGCTACGCTTTAGTCCGACCTTTGGATGGCTGCCCACCAATCTGGCTTTTAGTGTATTCGACATAAGTGCGAGGAACATTTCAAAAGCGCTTAACCAAGCCTTCGGCAGCAATTGCTAAGGAGAGAGAATGAACCGGGAGATCATCATGAAGCCGCTTGTTGTCGCAGCCCTCATTTCGCTTTCCGCTACCGCCACGGTCGCCGCCGAAACCGCCATCGCGCCCGGACGTATCGTCGATGCCGCGATCGGCGACTGGAACAAGGATGGCAAACCGGATCTCGCCCTGCTGGTGGCGCCGGCGCCTGATGATCAAGCCGACAATCCCATCGGCATCTACATCTATCTGCGCGACGACGAACATTCCCTGCTGAGGCTTGCGGCGGCCGCACCGAACAAGGTTCCGGGCAGCACGGAGCCCGACGGCATCTTTGGCCAGGAACCCTCGATCAAGGCGCTGCCGAACGGCTCGATCGCCGTCACCTCGCAGAACGACGCCATCGGACGCGATCGCTGGGAGCAGACGCTCACGCTCGCCTTCCGCAACAACGCCTTTGTGGTCGCCGGCTACACCTATGATTACCGCGATACGCTGAACCCCGATGGCGGTTATAGCTGCGATTACAATGTCCTGACCGGCAAGGCGACAAAGGGCGGTAAAAACCTCAAGACCGAGGGCAAGACCATCAAGATCGAGGACTGGAAGGACGATTTCGGCCAGAAAGGCTGCGGCGCCAGCCAGTAGCACCCCTCCATTTGTTCACTATATGTTCTTTACAAACCGTGGTGCGCGTGACATGCTGCCCGCTCACCATGAATGGAGAGAACCGTGCCGGATCTTGCCGAGCTGAATCATTTCATTGTCACTGCAAAGGCCGAAACCTATGTCGGCGATGGCGAGAGACTGCCGTCCTGCCGCAGCGGTTCGCATGATATCGGCTATGCCAGCGGCCGCTGGCGCTATCTCGACAGCTATTTCGGCGGCACGGATTTCGCCGGGCAGGAAATCGTCTGGCTCGATGACGAGCCGGTCTGGGCGATGAATTATTTCGGACATATCGTCGAGCCCGATCTTATCGACGGCACGACCGCGGGGATGATCATCAAGGCATCGCTGCTGCGGCTCTACCTCGATGAGAAACGCTTCCTCGGCGGCTTCGAATTCGACCATCCGCTCGGCCGCTATGTGGACCGCAGCACCGGCGACTGTGATCACTTCAGCGGCCACGAAGCTATCCTGGTGACCGAGCGCAAAGCTTACGAGCTGGACTATCGCGGCGGGCTGGTCGTCCCCTGACGAGCGATCAGAATTCCACGACCTTGCCGTCGTTGATGGTAACGCGACGGTCCATGCGGGCCGCAAGATCGTGATTGTGCGTGGCGATCAGCGCCGCGAGACCCGACTGCCGCACCAGCGCTTCGAGCGCGTCGAAGACGTAATGCGCGGTTTCGGGGTCGAGGTTACCGGTCGGCTCGTCGGCCAGCAGCACCAGCGGCGCATTGGCGACGGCGCGGGCGATGGCGACGCGTTGCTGCTCGCCGCCGGAGAGCTCGGCCGGGCGATGGTCGGCGCGGTGGCCGATACGCATGTAATCGAGAAGCTGGGCAGCGCGGACGCTCGCCTCCTTCCGCGACAGGCCGGAAATCAACTGCGGCATCATGATGTTTTCAAGCGCCGAAAACTCCGGCAGCAAATGATGGAACTGATAGACGAAACCAATCTCGCTGCGGCGAACGGCCGTGCGCTTTTCATCGGACAGTCCTTCGCAGGCATGGCCGTTGACCAGCACCTCGCCGGCATCGGGATGTTCCAGCAAGCCGGCGACATGCAACAGCGTCGATTTGCCTGTCCCGGACGGCGCGACCAGGGCGACGATCTCGCCGCTATGCAGGGCGAAATCGGCGCTCTTCAGGATCGACAGCCGGGTATCGCCCTGCCCGTAATGACGCTCCACGCCCGAGAGCTGGAGAACGACGTTGCGTTTCATCAAATGTGGAATTCCTTATTCGTACCGTAGCGCCTGCACCGGATCGAGCCGCGAGGCGCGCCAGGCCGGGAAGATCGTGGCGAGGAAGGATAGCGTCAGGGCCATCACGACGACGGAAACGGTCTCGCTCGCATTCATTTGCGCCGGCAGCTTGCTGAGGAAATAGACCTCCGGATTGAAGATCACCGTGCCCGATATCCAGGAGAAGAACTGACGGATCGATTCGATATTGAGGCAGACGAGAACACCAAGCGCGACGCCGGCGAGAGTACCGACAACGCCGATCGCGGCGCCCGTCATGAAAAAGATACGCATGATCGCCCCCGATGTCGCACCCATAGTGCGCAGGATGGCGATATCGCTGCCCTTGTCCTTCACCAGCATGATCAGGCCGGAAATGATATTCAGCGCCGCGACGATGACGATCAGCGTCAGGATCATGAACATGGTATTGCGTTCGACCTGGAGCGCCGAGAAGAAGGTGGCGTTGACCTGCCGCCAGTCGGTCAGAAAGATCTGCCGCCCCGCCGCCGCTTCGATCTTCGGCCTCAACAGGTCAACATCATCGGGATTGCTGATGAAGAGCTCGATCTTCTCGACGATCCCTTCGGCGTTGAAGAACAGCTGCGCCTCTTCGAGCGGCATGAAGACCACGGAGGAATCATATTCCGACATGCCCACTTCGAAGATGCCGGAAATGCTATAGGCCTTGACGCGCGGATTGACCCCGAACGGCGTGACATCACCATCGGGCGCGGTCAGCGTGATCTGATCGCCGACGGTCAGACCGAGTTGCCGTGCCAGACGCGAACCCACCATAACGCCCTGGCCAGCGGCAAAGCCGACCATGTCGCCATCGACGATATGGTCCGAAACCGTCTTCAGCTTCGTCAGGTCCTCGGAGCGGATGCCGCGCACGAGCGCACCCGTGCCGGAACCGCCGCGACCGGAGGCGAGCGTTTCGCCCTCGACCAGCGGTAAAGCCATGGTGACGCCGGGAACGGCGGCAAATTTCTGCGCCAGCGAGGCGTAGTCATTCAGCGGTGAATCGATTGGCTGGACAATGACATGGCCGTTGAAGCCGAGAATCTGCTTGAAAAGCTCGGCGCGGAAGCCGTTCATTACGGCCATGACGATGATCAGCGCCGCGACGCCAAGCATGATGCCGACCAGCGAGAAGCCGGCAATGACCGAAATCGACGCTTCCTTGCGCCGGGAGCGCAGATAGCGCCAGGCGACAAGCCGCTCGAAACCGGAGAATGGACGCGATGACGGACCAGTCGTGAAAGACTTTTCCTGCTGCTGGGCTGCCGCGGTTACCGCCATTCGCTTCTCATCCTATCGCTGTATCAGCCTGCCAGTTTATTGATCGCCGCTTCGACGGTCATCGTCTCGCGAGCGCCCGTCTTGCGGTCCTTGACTTCCACTTCGCCGCCCGCGATCGAACGCGGTCCGACGATGATCTGCACGGGCACACCGATCAGATCGGCCGTCGCGAACTTCGTTCCGGCGCGATCGTCCCGATCGTCGAGCAGGACATCCTTGCCCGCCTTGGACAGAGCCGCGTAGATCGTCTCGCAAGCAGCGTCGCAGGCCTGGTCGCCAGACTTCATGTTGATCACGACCACATCAAAGGGCGCGACCGAAGCCGGCCAGATGATTCCGTTCTCGTCATGCGATGCTTCGATGATGGCGGGAACAAGGCGTGTCGGGCCGATACCGTAAGATCCCATGTGGACGGCGTGCTCCTTGCCATCCGGACCCTGCACTTTCGCGCCCATCGGCTCGGAATATTTCGTGCCGAAATAGAAGATATGGCCAACTTCGATGCCGCGTGCCGACAGTCGCTCGCCTTCGGGGATAGCGTTGAAGGCCGCCTCGTCGTGCATTTCGGAGGTTGCCGCATAAAGCGACGTCCACTTGTCGAAGATGCCCTTCAGTCCGGCGGCGTCATCAAAATTCGTGTCTTCCGGAGGAATGTCGAAATTGACGAAATCCTTGTGGCAGAAAACCTCGGATTCGCCGGTGTCGGCGAGGATGATGAATTCGTGGCTGAGATCGCCGCCAATCGGGCCGGTATCGGCGCGCATCGGGATTGCCCGAAGACCGAGGCGATCGAAGGTGCGCAGATAGGCCGTGAACATCTTGTTATAGGCGATCACGGCGCCTTCCTGCGTCAGATCGAAGGAATAGGCATCCTTCATCATGAATTCACGCGAACGCATGGTGCCGAAGCGCGGACGGATCTCGTCGCGGAATTTTAGCTGGATATGGTAGAGGTTCAGCGGCAGGTCCTTGTAGGACTTGACGTATGAACGGAAGATGTCGGTGACCATCTCCTCGTTGGTCGGACCGTAGAGCATCGGCCGTTCCTGACGGTCCTTGATGCGCAGCATCTCTTTGCCATAGGCGTCGTAACGACCGCTTTCCTGCCAGAGTTCCGCCGACTGCAGGGTCGGCATCGAGAGCTCGATGGCGCCGGAACGGTTCTGCTCCTCGCGGATGATCTTGTTGACCTTGTCGAGAACGCGCTTGCCCAATGGCAGCCAGGAATAGATGCCTTGCGACTGCTGGCGGATCATGCCGGCACGCAGCATCAGCCGGTGGGAAACGATTTCCGCCTCCTTGGGATTTTCCTTCAGGATGGGCATGAAATAACGAGACAGGCGCATGGGTCGATTCCAGATGGTTTGACGTTCCGCGTCCGGCGGAATCGTTAAAAAATTGACTGCTGGAGGCAGTTCATAACTGCTTCGGGGCAGGAAGGAAACCCGCATTTGCGCGGCGCGAATCTGGCGTGCGCCCACAGATACCGGACGCCATCAACCATTTTCGCGAATTCGAAAAAATGCATGTTTATAAGGATTTGTGGCGAGAAACTGTCAACAGAAAAATTCTGCGCGACTGTAACAAAAAAGCAAAAAAACAGATGACAAAGCTCATTCTTTGAGCTAATTTTAGCTCACAAAAGAGGCAGGAAGGCTAAATTCTTGTCGTTTCGCGGTCAAGTCTTGGGAGGATCAGATCTTAGGCGCGCTCGTCGCTGCCCCGGCAACGGATAAGGATCACGCGATACTTAAAAACAAGGCTTACTGCCTTGTTTTTTTTTGCTTTCTCGTCTCAAGCAGCCGCAGAGTTTTCTCAAAAAACCAAGCGTTGAAACGCCCTTCGAGACCGGCCAGCCGGTATGATGCGACGCCCCTTGCTGCGCAGCCTCTTTGCCCTAGTCACATGACGAAGGTGTGACAGTTTCCGGGCCATTCAGTGACATCGAATTTCCAACCGCGTATCCCGGAAATTTCCGGACACGGACCTCAGTCGTCATAGTGCGGAATAATTTGCGGCATGGAGTTGAAACCGAAGCCGAAATAATGCGCGCTGATATACCATGCCGCATAGATCACGGCGGATACCAGCGTCGTGATCAGCACCACCCGAAAGCCGCGGAATTTCGTCGGCGCGCTTTCGATCGTGCCGAGGATGACATGATTGTCCTCGGCTTGCGTGCGCAGGCCAAACGGCAGCACGGCGAACAGCGTGATCCACCAGACAACGAAATAGACGGCGCAAGTCGAGAAAATCTGCTGGGCCATATGCTCCCTCAAGACGGGCAAAAACGGCCCGTCTCCTCCTCATCCACAACAGCTTATAGAGCCAAAGCCGCCAGGTTTCAAAGCGCGGCCCAGCGCCCTAATGTCACACTTGCTCGAGTTCGATAAGCGTCCCGAAAAAATCCTTGGGATGCAGGAAGAGCACCGGCTTGCCATGGGCGCCGATCATGGGGTCACCATCGCCCAGCACCCGCGCGCCGCCTGCGATGAGACGATCGCGCGCCGCCAGGATATCCTCCACCTCGTAGCAGATGTGATGCATGCCGCCAGTCGGATGCTTGGCCAGGAATTTCAACAGGGGCGAGCTATCGCCAAGCGGCTCCACGAGCTCGACCTTGCTATTTGGCAGCTCGACGAAAACGACGGTGACGCCATGCTCCGGCAAGGACTGCGGCTCGGAGACCTTCGCGTCCAGCGTCTCGCGATAAACGGCAGCGGCGGCGGCAATATCAGGAACGGCAATCGCAATATGATTGATGCGTCCGAGCATGGCTTTTCTCTCTTCCTTGATCGGATAGAAACCGTGGATATCAACCCGCCATGCGCGTGACGAAGACCGTCACCACAGGCTTCTTGCCCCAGCCATGATTGGCGGCAGCACGCACGGCGCGGCGCGCGGCTTCCTGCAACATGTCGATATCCTTGCGACGAGCGCGCGGAATGCTCTCGATGGCGCTGACGACGGCGTCGAAGAGCGTGTCTTCCATCTCCTCGCCCTCGTCGTCATAGGCCGGCAGGCCGATCGCGACGATGTCCGGATCGCCGACGATGTCATAGCGGGCATCGAGCACGACGTTGACGGCGACATGGCCGACATAAGAGAGCTTCTTGCGCTCGCCGATGCCCATCTCGTCGAAATCGCCGATCAATATGCCGTCCTTGAAGATACGGCCATGCGGTGCTTGACCGATCACCTCCACCGAGCCGGGCGCCAGACGCAATATGTCGCCGTTGCGGACCTTGGGCACGATGGAGATGCCGGATTGTTCGGCCAGTTCCTTATGCGCTGCCAGATGCGTCGGCTCGCCATGCACAGGCACGACGACCTTCGGTCGCGTCCATTCATACATCTTCTGCAACTCGTTGCGGCGCGGGTGACCGGAGACGTGGACGAGCGCCTCGGCATCCGTCACCACATGCACGCCCTGCTCGGTAAGACCGTTCTTGATATCCTGGATCGCCTTCTCGTTGCCCGGAATGGCGCGCGAGGAAAAGACGACGATATCGCCGGCGGCGAGCGCGACGTGGCGCATCTCATCGCGTGAGAGCTTGGCAAGGGCGGCGCGGGGCTCGCCCTGGCTGCCCGTCAGGATGATGACGACCTTGTCGCGCGGGATATAGCCATACTCGTCCTCGGCGATGAACGGCTTGAGGCCTTCCATGATGCCGATATCGCGGGAGACGTCGACGACGCGCTTCAGCGAACTGCCGAGCAGCAAGATCTCGCGACCAGCAGCCTCGGCTGCCTCGGCAATGGTGCGAATGCGGCCGACATTCGAGGAGAAGGTGGTGATCGCCACCCTGCCCTCGGCATTCTCGATGATCTTGCGCAGGCTTGCGGACACATCCTTTTCCGAGGGCGACACACCGTCGCGGAGCGCATTGGTGGAATCGCACATCAGCGCCAGCACGCCTTCATCGCCGAGCTGGCGGAAGCGTGCCTCGTCGGTGAGCGGCCCGAGCGACGGCTCGTGGTCGATCTTCCAGTCACCGGTATGGATGACATTGCCGACCGGCGTGCGGATCATCAGCGACATCGGCTCGGGAATGGAGTGGTTGACGGCGACGCCTTCAATGCTGAAGGGGCCGACATTGATGCGATCACCGGCCTTGAACGGGGTGATCGGGATCTGGCCCATCGTCTTTTCGTAATCGCGCTTGGCTTCCAGCAGACCGGCGGTAAAACCGGAGGCATAGACGGGGACGTTCAGGCCCGGCCAGAGATCGCTGAGCGCACCGTAGTGATCCTCATGCGCGTGCGTGATGATGATGCCCTTGAGGTTCTTGCGTTCCTTGGCGAGAAAACGGATGTCGGGGAGCACGAGATCGACACCCGGCAGATCCGGCCCCGGAAAGGTGACGCCGCAATCGACCATGATCCACTGACGATGCTCCGGCGTACCATAGCCGTAAAGGGCGAGGTTCATGCCGATCTCGCCGACGCCGCCGAGAGGCAGGAACACCAGTTCGTCTTGCTTCGCCATATCTATCTTTTACCTACGATCTGAAAAAAACGTCGCCCGCCGCGATCGGCAAAACCTTGCCGCCGCCGGCGTCGAGCATCAACAAGCCATTATCATCAATTCCAGCAAAATGCCCGGAAATCGAACGGTCTGGCAGATTCACTGTGATCTTCTCACCGATGCCGCAAGCAACGTCGCGCCAGCGCGCCGTTATCTCGCGAATACCCTTGCCGCCGTTCCAGACGGCGAGCGCCTCAGCCATGGAGGCGTAGAGGTGCGCAAACAGTTCTTCCGGCGACACCGTGGAGCCCTGCTCGCGCAGACAGGTGACCGGATACATCGGATTATCGGGCTTGGTGGCGACATTGATGCCGATGCCGATCACCAGCGCATAGCGTCCATCGGAAAGCGCCTCACCCTCGATCAGGATGCCGCAGGTCTTTTTGCGGCCGATCAGGATATCGTTCGGCCATTTGACCTCCGCAGGCTCCGCCGCCAGGGGCAGCACGCCGCGCACCGCCTGATGCACACCGACAGCGACAGCCAGAGGCAACGAGCCAAGGCGGTCCATCGGGGCGGGATCAATAAGAAGAAGAGAAGCGTAGAGATTGCCGGACTCGGACACCCAGGGACGGCCGCGGCGTCCACGGCCACCGGTCTGGCGGGCCGCTGTTACCCAGAGATTTCCGGCATCACCCGCCCTTGCCCGCTCGAGGCATTCGCTGTTGGTGGATGCAGTCTCCAAGAGAGCATCATGCCGGAAGTCGGCGAGCGACTTCCGGCTGTTCATGTCAGACGCCATCAAAACAGCGTCGCGGCGGCAAGATCGGCAGCACCACCGATAGCACCACCAAAGAAGATGTAGGTGATGACGAAGAGACCCGAGAGGCCGAAGACCAGACGCAGCGAACCGTCCGTGCGGACGAACTCGTCCTTGGCTTCATCGAACCACATCACCTTGATGACGCGCAGATAGTAGTAAGCGCCGACGACCGATGCGAGAACGCCGATGATGGCGAGCGCATAGAGATGGGCCTGGATGGCGGCGACGAAGACGAAGTACTTTCCGAAGAAGCCCGCGAGCGGCGGAATGCCCGCCAGCGAGAACATCAGCGCCGTCAGCACGACCGCCATGAAGGGATTGGTCGTCGAAAGGCCGGCGAGATCGTCGACATTTTCAACCTGACGGCCGTCCTTGCGGCGCATCGCCATGATGATGGCGAAGGTACCGAGGGTCATGACCATGTAGATGACCATGTAGAGCATCACGCCGGAAACGCCGGTCTGGTTGCCGGCGGCAAGGCCGACCAGCGCGTAGCCCATATGACCGATGGAGGAATAGGCCATCAGTCGCTTGAAGTTGCGCTGACCAATCGCGGCGAAGGCGCCGAGCAGCATCGAGGCGATCGAGATGAAGACGATGATCTGCTGCCAGTCGGCAAGCACCGGATGGAAAGCGGTGATCACGATGCGGGTCAGGATCGCCATGGCCGCAACCTTGGGAGCAGCGGCGAAGAAGGCAGTGACCGGGGTCGGCGCACCTTCATAGACGTCCGGCGTCCACATGTGGAACGGCACGGCAGAGATCTTGAAGGCAAGGCCGGCGAGAACGAAGACCAGGCCAAAGACCAGGCCGAGCGAACGGGTCTCGGCGCTGAGCGCAGTAGCGATCGCATCGAAGGTCGTGTGGCCGGTGAAACCGTAGACCAGCGACATGCCGTACAGCAGCATGCCCGAGGACAGCGCGCCGAGCACGAAATACTTCAGGCCCGCTTCCGTCGACTTCAGGCTGTCGCGGTTGATGGCAGCGACGACGTAGAGCGCCAGCGACTGCAGTTCCAGCGACAGGTAGAGCGAGATCAGGTCATGCGCCGAGATCATCAGCAGGATGCCAAGGGTCGCCAGCAGCAGGAGCACCGGGAACTCGAAGCGATCGAGCTGCTGCTCGCGCGCCTGCCCCATGCTCATGAACATGGCGACGATCGAGCCGACCAGCGCGACGATCTTCATGAAGCGCGAGAAGCCGTCGGCGAGATAGGCGCCACCGTAGGCCAGGCCTTCGCCCGGCACGAAGATGATCCAGAGACCGGCCACCGCGAGAACCGCGATAGCAAGACCGGTGACCGTGGGACCGGACCGTTCGCCTGAGAAGACGCCGATCATGAGCAGCACAAGCGCACCGACCGCGAGGATGAGCTCCGGGATGGAAAGATGCAGGCTTGCAAGAATTGTGTCAGCAGTCATGTCGAATAAGTCCCGTCATCAATTCATCGACAGCGCAACATTCTGCGCGGCGTGCAGGGCTGCGGTGTAGTTGTTCACAAGCAGGTCCACCGAAGCGGCCGTCGCATCGAAGATCGGAGCCGGATAGACGCCGAAGAGGATCGTCAGTGCGATCAGCGGATAGAGGATCAGCTGTTCGCGCGGCGACAGATCCAGCAACTTCTTCAAGTTTTCCTTTTCCAGCGCGCCGAAAATGACGCGGCGGTAAAGCCAAAGCGCGTAAGCGGCGGAAAGGATGACACCGGTAGCGGCAAACAGCGCAACCCAGGTGTTGGCGCGGAAGACGCCGATCAGGGTCAGGAATTCGCCGATGAAGCCGGAAGTGCCAGGCAGACCGACATTGGCCATGGTGAAGACCATCATCGCGACCGCATATTTCGGCATGTTGTTGACCAGGCCGCCATAGGCCGCGATCTCGCGGGTATGGGTGCGGTCATAGATCACGCCGACGCAGAGGAAGAGTGCGCCCGAGACGATGCCGTGCGACAGCATCTGGAAGATCGCGCCCTGAACACCCTGCTGGTTGGCCGCGAAGATGCCCATGGTGACATAGCCCATGTGCGCGACCGAGGAGTAGGCGATCAGCTTCTTGATGTCTTCCTGCATCAGCGCCACCAGCGAGGTGTAGATGATGGCGATGACCGACATGGCGAAGACGAGCGGTGCGAAATACTCAGACGCGTTCGGGAACATACCGAGCGAGAAGCGGATAAGACCGTAGCCGCCGAGCTTCAGCAGGATGCCGGCCAGAATGACCGAGCCCGCCGTCGGCGCCTGAACGTGCGCGTCTGGAAGCCAAGTGTGCACGGGCCACATCGGCATCTTCACCGCGAAGGAGGCGAAGAAGGCAAGCCATAGCCATGTCTGCATCTGCGGCGGGAACTTGTAGGCGAGCAGCGACGGAATATCCGTGGTGCCGGCCTGCCAGTACATGGCCATGATGGCGAGCAGCATCAGAACCGAGCCGAGCAGCGTATAAAGGAAGAACTTGTAGCTGGCGTAAACGCGATCCTTGCCGCCCCAGACGCCGATGATCAGGAACATCGGGATGAGGCCGGCTTCGAAGAAGACGTAGAACAGCACGATATCCAGCGACACGAAGACGCCGATCATCATCGTCTCGAGGACGAGGAAGGCGATCATGTAGTCCTTCAGGCGCTTCTCGACCGAGAGCCAGCTTGCCAGCACGCAGAAGGGCATCAGGAAAGTCGACAGGATGACGAACAGCATGGAGATGCCGTCGACACCAAGGTGATAGCTGATGCCGCTGCCGAGCCAACCATGCTTCTCGATCATCTGGAAGCCCGGATTGGCATTGTCGAAGCCGATCCAGATGAACAGAGAAACGATGAAGGTGAAGACCGTCGTCAACAGCGAGACGTTCAGGATATTGCGGCGGCCATTGGGTCCGTCATCCCGCATGAACAGCAGGATGAGAACGCCGACCAGCGGCAGGAACGTGACCGTTGAAAGAATAGGCCAATCGGTCATCAGAGGGAACTCCCGAGCATCATCCAGGTAACGAGGGCCGCAATACCAAGCAGCATCGCGAAGGCATAGTGATAGAGGTAACCGGTCTGCAGGCGAACGACCCGGTTTGTGACATCAGAGACGCGGGCCGCAATACCGTTCGGACCGTAGGTATCGATGACCCCAACGTCGCCCTTCTTCCAGAGGAAGCGACCGAGCGCCTTGGCGGAACGGACGAAGAGGAAGTCATAGAGTTCGTCGAAGTACCACTTGTTCAAGAGGAACTCGTAGAGTGCAGGTTGCTGCTTTGCGAGCGCCTTCGGCGTCTCCGGCGACTTGATGTACATGTACCAGGCGGTCACGAAGCCAACGACCATCGCAATGAACGGGCTGAGCTCGACCCAATGCGGCGCATGCTCCATCTCTTCGAGGATCTTGTTGTTCGGCAGCGTGAAGAGTGCGTGCTTCCAGAACTCCTCGTAGTCATGACCGACGAAGTAATCATGGAAATACCAGCCGGCAAAGACGGCACCGATCGCCAGCAGATAGAGCGGGATCAGCATGACGTTCGGGGATTCATGCACATGGTGCATGACCTCGTGCGAAGCGCGGGGCTTGCCGAAGAAGGTCATGAAGATCAGGCGCCAGGAATAGAAGCTGGTGAACAGCGCGGCGATGACCAGCAGCGCGAAGGCAAAGCCGGAAGCCGGATTATGCGACGTATAAGAAGCCTCGATGATGGCGTCCTTGGAGAAGAAGCCGGCAAAGCCGATCGGCGAGAACGGAATGCCGACGCCTGTGATCGCCAGCGTACCGATGATCATCATCCAGTAGGTCTTCTTGATGTGCGTCCGCAGGCCACCCATGTGACGCATGTCCTGCTCACCATCGACGGCATGGATGACCGAGCCGGCGCAGAGGAAGAGCAAAGCCTTGAAGAAGGCGTGCGTGAACAGATGGAAGATGGCAGCACCGTAAGCACCGACACCGAGCGCCACGAACATGTAGCCGAGCTGCGAACAGGTCGAATAGGCGATGACGCGCTTGATGTCGTTCTGCACGAGGCCGACGGTCGCCGCGAAGAAGGCGGTGATCGCACCGATAATGGTGACGAAGGTCAGCGCATCCGGCGAGAGTTCGAAGATCGGCGACATGCGGGCGACCAGGAAGACACCGGCGGTGACCATGGTCGCGGCATGGATAAGCGCCGACACCGGGGTCGGGCCTTCCATGGCGTCCGGCAACCAGGTGTGCAGCAGGAACTGTGCCGACTTGCCCATGGCGCCCATGAAGAGCAGCAGGCAGACGCCGGTCAGCGCATGGCCGCGATCGAGATGCAGGCCGAAGAGGTTCAGCACGATATCGCCCGGCTGACCGCCCTGCCCCGCGGCAAATGCCTGTGCATTGCCGAAGATGACGTCGAAGTTGATCGAGCCGAAGAGGACGAAGACGCCGGCGATGCCGAGCACGAAACCGAAGTCGCCGACGCGGTTGACGATGAAGGCCTTCATCGCGGCCGCAGACGCCGATGGCTTCTTGAACCAGAAGCCGATGAGCAGATAGGAGGCGAGACCGACGCCTTCCCAGCCGAAGAACATCTGGGCAAGGTTGTCGGAGGTCACCAGCATCAGCATGGCGAAGGTAAAGAGCGAGAGATAGGCGAAGAAGCGCGGACGATGCGGATCGTGGTGCATGTATCCGATCGAATAAACGTGAACGAGGGTCGAAACCGAGTTCACAACGATCAACATTACCGAGGTGAGCGTGTCGATGCGCAGCGTCCAGGCTGCATCGATGCCTCCGGACTGGATCCAGCGCAGCACCTCGACCTTGATCGAACCTTCGACATGGCCAAGCGCCACGGTAAAGAAGGCGACCCAGGACAGGATCGCGGCAATGATCATCAAGCCGGTGGTGACGTATTCCGACGCCTTGGCGCCGATACCGCGGCCAAACAGGCCAGCGATGATCGCGCCAATCAGGGGAAGAAAGACGATAGCCTTATATAAAAACATAGCTGTATCAGCCCTTCATCACGTTGACGTCTTCGACGGCGATGGAGCCGCGATTACGGTAGAAGACGACGAGAATTGCCAGACCAATGGCCGCCTCCGCAGCAGCGACGGTCAGAATGAACAGAGCGAAGACCTGGCCGACAATGTCGTTGAGGAACGACGAGAAGGCGACCATGTTGATGTTGACCGCGAGCAGTATGAGCTCGACCGACATCAGAATGATGATCACGTTCTTGCGGTTCAGGAAGATACCGAAGACGCCGAGCACGAAAAGAATGGCGCTGACCGTGAGGTAGTGGGAAAGTCCGATGACCATGTTCTTGTTCCTTTGACCCTCGTGCCTCGCCTCAGACGCCCTGCCCCGGCTTGACCTTGACCACCTCGACGGCGGTCGCGGGCGTGCGGGCGACCTGTTGGGAAATATTCTGGCGCTTGATGTGCGTGCGATGCCTCAGCGTCAGAACGATGGCGCCGATCATCGCGACCAGCAGCACAAGGCCGGCGATCTCGAAGAAATAAACGTAGTTGGTATAGAGCACGTCGCCGAGTGCTGCGGTGTTCGTCCGCTCCGTCAAAGCCGGGATCGGCATGGCGACCGACTTGGCGATCTCGGGCGAAATCACGCTGCCACCGACGACGATGATCAGTTCGGCGGCGAGGATAATGCCGATCAGCGCGCCGATCGGAGCATATTCCAGAATGCCTGCCCTCAGCTCCGAGAAGTCGATGTCGAGCATCATGACAACGAAGAGGAAGAGAACCGCAACCGCGCCGACATAGACGACCAGCAGGATCATCGCCAGGAATTCCGCCCCCAGGAGGAGGAAGAGGCCAGCGGCATTAAAGAAGACCAGGATGAGGAACAGGACCGAGTGGACCGGATTCCGCGCCGAGATAACCATGAACGCCGACGCCACCGCGACAAAGGCGAAGATATAGAAAAAAAGAGCCTGCAGACCCATGTTGGTGCCTTTTTCGTCTTCCCCCGGGCAGCCGGGAGTGTCCCTGCCCGATGGGACTTGGCCGGACACATGTCCGGCACAAAGCCCCGGTCTCTATTCAACCGCGACGGCGACAACCTCAGCCGCCCGTCACGGCATATTCAAAGTTCCGCTTAGCGGTACGGCGAGTCGATCGCGATGTTGCGCGCGATTTCGCGTTCCCAGCGGTCGCCATTTTCCAGAAGCCGCGCCTTGTCGAAATAAAGCTCTTCGCGGGTTTCGGTGGCGAATTCGAAGTTCGGCCCCTCGACGATGGCGTCGACGGGGCAGGCTTCCTGGCAGAAGCCGCAATAGATGCACTTCACCATGTCGATGTCGTAACGCACCGTGCGGCGGGTGCCGTCATTGCGGCGCGGCCCGGCTTCGATGGTGATAGCCTGGGCAGGACAGATCGCCTCGCAAAGCTTGCAGGCGATGCAGCGCTCTTCGCCGTTCGGATAACGGCGCAGGGCGTGTTCGCCACGGAAGCGCGGGCTGACCGGTCCCTTTTCGAAGGGATAATTGATCGTCGCCTTCTGTTTGAAGAAGTAACGCATCGACAGAAAAAATGCGCCGACGAATTCCTTGAGGAACACCGAGCTGACGGCGTTGGAAAATCCGGCCATCTTCAACCTCCAAATCTGCTTGAAGCGAGGATCGACATCATCATGCCCATCCCGTCAGCTTCAGCACGAATGCAACAATGACGACCATGGCGAGCGACAGCGGCAGGAATACCTTCCAGCCGAGACGCATGAGCTGGTCGTAGCGGTAGCGCGGCACGAAAGCCTTGACCATCGCGAACATGAAGAAGACGAAGCATGCCTTCAGCATGAACCAGATGATGCCCGGAACCCAGCTCAGGATCCAGATATCGACCGGAGGCAACCAGCCGCCGAGGAAAAGGATCGTGGTCAGCGAGCACATCAGAACGACGGCGGCATATTCGCCGAGCATGAACATCATGTACGGCGCGGAACCGTATTCGACCATGAAGCCGGCAACCAGTTCCGATTCCGCTTCCGGAAGGTCGAAAGGCGGACGGTTCGTTTCAGCCAGAGCCGAAATAAAGAACACGATGAACATCGGGAACAGCGACAGCCAGTGCCAGTCGAGGAACGAGGCCGGCAGGCCGAGCTTGGTGCCGAGACCGGTCTGCTGCGACATAACGATATCCGTCAGGTTCAGCGAACCGACGCAGAGTAGGACAGTGACAATGACCAGACCGATCGAGACTTCGTAGGACACCATCTGCGCGGCCGAGCGCAGCGCGCCGAGGAACGGATACTTCGAGTTCGAAGCCCAGCCACCCATGATGATGCCGTACACTTCGAGCGACGAGATCGCCAGAATGTAGAGAATGCCGACATTGATGTTGGCGACGACCCAGCCGTTCGCCACCGGCACGACGGCCCAGGTGGAGAGCGCCAGCACCACGGAAACCAGCGGCGCCAGGAGGAAGACCGCCTTGTTGGCGCCGGCCGGAATGATCGGCTCCTTGACCATGAACTTCAAAAGGTCAGCGAAGGACTGGAACAGGCCGAAGGGACCGACGACGTTCGGGCCGCGGCGCAGCTGAACGGCCGCCCAGATCTTGCGGTCGGCAAGAAGGATATAGGCGATGAAGACCAGCAGGCAGACCAAAAGCAGCAGGGACTGACCAATCATAATCAGCGCCGGCCAGAGATAGGTCGAAACGAATGAATCCATGGTCCTCTGCCCTTACTCTGCCGCAGCCTGGAAATTGTTGCGGGCCAATGCGGAGCACTCGGCCATAACCGCCGAGGCACGCGCTATCGGGTTCGTCAAATAGAAGTCTTTGATCGGCGAAGCAAACGCGGATTTGCCCATCGCGCCGGCTTTTTTCGCAAGTGCGACAATTTGAGCGCTATCGCCTTCGGCGATCTCATCAATACCGGCGAAATGCGGGAAAGCGGCATAGAGCTTGACGCGCAATTCTCTCAGCGAATCAAAGGGAAGCTTCTTGCCGAGCACGTCGGAAAGAGCGCGGATGACAGCCCAGTCCTCGCGGGCGTCGCCCGGTGCGAAGCCTGCACGGTTGCCGACCTGAACGCGGCCCTCGGTGTTGACCCAGGTACCCGACTTTTCGGTATAGGTAGCGGCCGGCAGGATGACGTCGGCATTGTGTGCGCCGTTGTCGCCATGCGAGCCGATGTAGACGGTGAACTTCGAGCCCTTGCGGCTGAAGTCGAGCTCGTCGGCGCCGAGCAGGAAGAGAACATCCATCGAGGCAAGCATCTGAGCAGCGTTGACGCCCTTCGCGCCCGGCACGAAGCCGAGATCGAGGCCGCCGACGCGGGAAGCCGCGGTATGCAGTACGGCAAAACCGTTCCAGTCATCCTTGACCACGCCGACAGCAGCGGCGAGCTTGGCAGCATTCGCCAGCACCTTGGCACCGTCTTCGCGGACGAGCGCGCCCTGGCCGATGATGATCATCGGCTTCTGCGCGGTCTTCAGAACTTCGGCGAAGCTGTGCGAACCGCTGACCAGGTCGGCAAGCGTCTCGGGGCCGGCGCCGAGATAATCGTAGGAGTAACGCAGGTCGGCATGTTCGCCGATCACGCCGATCGGGAACTTGCCACGGCGCCAACGCTTGCGGATGCGCGAGTTCAGCACCGCTGCTTCGAAGCGCGGATTGGCACCAACAATCAGCAACGCATCGGCGGCTTCAATGCCTTCGATGCTCGGATTGAAGATGTAGCTTGCGCGGCCCAGCGACGGATCAAGCGCCGTCCCGTCCTGGCGACAGTCGAGATTTTCCGATCCCAGCGATTTCAGCAACTCGGAGAGCGCGTACATTTCCTCGACGGAAGCAAGGTCGCCGGCGATCGCGCCGATCTTGTCGCCGCTGGTGGCGACAACCGCGGACTTGATGGCGGCAAAGGCATCGCCCCAAGTTGCCGGCTGCAGGCGGCCATCCTTGCGGACGTAAGGCTTGTCGAGGCGCTGCGTCTTCAGGCCGTCCCAGATGAAGCGGGTCTTGTCGGAAATCCATTCTTCATTGATCTGCTCGTTGACGCGCGGCAGCACGCGCATGACTTCGCGGCCGCGGGTGTCGACACGGATGGCCGAGCCGAGCGCGTCCATGACGTCGACCGATTCGGTCTTGTTCAGTTCCCACGGGCGGGCCGTGAAGGCGAAAGGCTTCGAGGTCAGCGCGCCGACCGGGCAAAGGTCGACGACGTTGCCCTGGAGCTCGGAGGTCATCGCCTGCTCGAGATAGGTGGTGATTTCGGCGTCTTCGCCACGACCGATCAGGCCGAGTTCGGAAATGCCGGCAACTTCCGTCGTGAAGCGGACGCAGCGCGTGCAATGGATGCAGCGGTTCATCACGGTGCTGACGAGCGGGCCGATATACTTGTCTTCGACAGCGCGCTTGTCTTCCTGATAGCGCGAACTATCGATGCCGAAGGCCATGGCCTGGTCCTGCAGATCGCATTCGCCGCCCTGGTCGCAGATCGGGCAATCCAGCGGATGGTTGATCAGCAGGAATTCCATCACGCCTTCGCGAGCCTTCTTGACCATCGGCGTGTTGGTGAAGACTTCCGGAAGCTCGCCGTTCGGGCCGCCACGGATGTCGCGAACGCCCATGGCGCAGGAAGCCTGCGGCTTCGGCGGGCCACCCTTCACTTCAACGAGGCACATGCGGCAATTGCCGGCCACCGACAGTCGTTCATGGAAGCAGAAGCGCGGGACTTCGGCGCCGGCTTCCTCGCACGCCTGGATAAGCGTGTAGTGATCCGGGACTTCGATCTCTTTGCCGTCAATCTTCAGTTTTGCCATCGTCCACTCAGTCCTATGTCACGTCTGCCGCCGAACCTGGCCACAGACAATTTCATGACCGCAACACCTATTCGCCACCGGCACGGCATTTGAGCCGCGTGGCACCAGTCTTGCTCACAATCACCTTTGCCGAACCTTGTCCCCCACAAGATCCGCATTCCGGCGAACTATCGCGGGCAGCACCCGCACCATGTTCACCGCTCATTCTCACTCCAAGGCTGGATCAGCCTCGGAAAACTCTTAAGTCCGGCCTTTCGGCTGGAGTGCCCTTGCCTGGCCGACCCAGTCGTCGCGGCGGATGCGCCCGTCAAAACCGAGCTCCTCGTCGATCCGCGCGACATCCGCGTCGCTCCAGGCGGCGATATCGGCAACCCGCAAAATGCCGCGTCCGTTCAGAACCTGCTCCAGCTTCGGGCCGATGCCCGAAATCCGCTTCAGGTCATCCGTCTTCACAGCCAACTTGCGGCTCCGCACCGGAGCCGTTACCGGCTTTGCCGCAATCGGCACCTCAACGGCAACCTCGGTTTTGGCCTTGGCCGGCACCTTTACTGGCGCAGCTTTCACTGCCGCCGGCTTCGGCTCGACCTTTTTCGTGACCGCCGGCTTTGCAGCGGCAGGCTTGACAGCGGGCGATACTTTTACCGGCTTCGCTTCCCCTGCCCCGTCCTTCTTTGCCACCGACTTTTCCTCGGCCGGCGCGGCAGCACGCTTGTTCGTCGCTTCGACTGCGCCCTGCAGCGCGCCGAAGAACGCACCGGCGATCTGCGACGTGAAACCGAAGCCGATGGCGGCAGCGGCGGCGAATGCCGCAGCGGGATGCGCCATCAACGGGTGGATCGGCATGACAGGCGCGTTCCGCAGCATATCCACGGCAATACGGCCGAGATCAGCCGATGCATCGGCCGCTCCGCTGTCCTGCCTGGTATCCGTGGTCTTCGCCATCGTCATCCCTACTCGGCTGCTTCCAGCACTGCACCGTGGCTCGTCGCATTGGCCGTGTACTGGTCGATGCGCTTTTCGATTTCCGGGCGGAAGTTGCGGATCAGGCCCTGTACCGGCCATGCGGCGGCATCACCGAGCGCACAGATGGTATGACCTTCGATCTGCTTCGTCACCTGGAAGAGCATGTCGATCTCGCGCTTCTGCGCATTGCCCCGGGCCATACGTTCCAGGACACGCCACATCCAGCCGGTGCCTTCGCGGCACGGCGTGCACTGGCCGCAGCTTTCATGCTTGAAGAAGGCCGAGATGCGGGCAATCGCCTTGATGACGTCAGTCGACTTGTCCATGACGATCGCAGCCGCCGTACCGAAGGACGACTTGACTTCGCGCAGGCCATCGAAATCCATCGGGCAGTCGATGATATCAGCCGCCGGAACGATCGGGCACGATGCGCCGCCGGGAATGACGGCAAGCAGGTTGTCCCAGCCGCCACGAATGCCGCCGCCATGCTTGTCGACCAGCTCGCGGAAGGTGATGCCCATGGTTTCTTCGACCGTGCACGGACGATTGACGTGACCGGAGAGCATGAACAGCTTCGTGCCGACATTGTTCGGACGGCCGAAGGAGGAAAACCAGCCAGCGCCGCGACGCAGGATCGTCGGAGCAACGGCGATCGACTCGACGTTGTTGACGGTGGTCGGGCAGCCGTAGAGGCCCATATTGGCCGGGAACGGCGGCTTCAGGCGCGGCTGGCCCTTCTTGCCTTCCAGGCTTTCGAGCAGTGCAGTTTCCTCGCCGCAGATGTAAGCGCCGGCACCATGATGAACGTAAACATCATAATCCCAGCCCAACTTGTTGTTTTTGCCAAGAAGTCCGGCATCGTAGCATTCGTCGATCGCCGCCTGCAGCGCTTCGCGCTCGCGCATATATTCGCCGCGAACGTAGATATAAGCTGTGTTCGCGCCCATGGCGAAACCGGCGATGACGCAGCCTTCGATCAGCGTATGCGGATCGTGGCGCATGATATCGCGGTCCTTGCAGGTGCCCGGCTCCGACTCGTCGGCATTGACGACGAGGTAATGCGGACGGCCATCGTTTTCCTTCGGCATGAAGGACCACTTCAGGCCAGTCGGGAAGCCTGCGCCGCCACGGCCGCGAAGACCGGACGCCTTCATCTCGTTGATGATCCAGTCACGACCCTTTTCGAGGATCTGCTTGGTACCGTCCCAATGGCCGCGCGACATCGCGCCTTTCAGGGACTTGTCCTTGAGGCCGTAGATATTGGTAAAGATGCGATCTTGATCTTGTAACATGCTTCACCTCTTACCGCGGCTTCTTGCCGAAGACCTTGATATATTCCGCTTCGCCACCCTTAGCGAGTGCCTTGGCCTGCTTGATCCAGTCGTCACGCTCGATCCGGCCCTTGAAATTCAGATAGCCGTCAACCCATTCGCGTTCGGCCTTCTTCCAGCTACCGACCTGCGCGAAGGTGAAAATACCCAATTCGTGCAGGATGGCCTCGATCTTGGGGCCAACGCCGGAAATCAGTTTCAGGTCGTCCGGGGTCGCGGGCTTTTCGATGCCGGCGGGACGGTTCTTGTCGGTCAATGCCGGCTTCTGCGCGCTTTCGGCCTTGCTCACCGGCGCCTTGACGGGTTCGGCGGCAGCAGTCCCGGAAAGCGGCTGTGCTACGGCTGCCTTGGCATTTTGGGCGGCGGCTGCCGGCGCGGTCGCCGGCGTCTTCAGCGCTGCATTGGTTTCGGCATCGGTGCTCTTTGGGCGAGCCGCTTCAGACGGAGGAACCGGAGCGGCATCGACCTTGGCGGAAGCCTTGCCGCTCGCGCTCTTTGCCTTCGGAGCTTCCGTCGTCAGCGACGTCAGGCCGCCTTCCGGCGCGGAGAAAACGCGATCGATCTGCGGACCGGTCGGAACTTTGCTGCCCTCGCCTGCCGAGAATGCATCGATGATCTCTTCGAGACGTTCAGGCGTCAGATCCTCATAGGTATCCTTGCCGATCACGACCATCGGTGCATTGACGCAGGCGCCCTGACATTCGACCTCTTCCCACGAAAGCGTGCCGTCGGCGTTGCGTTCGAAGGCGTGGCCGTTGATCTTGCTCTTGCAGACCTTCACCAGTCCTTCGGCGCCGCGCAGCATGCAGGGCGTCGTGCCGCAAACCTGGATATGCGCCTTGGTGCCAACCGGGTTGAGCTGGAACTGCGTGTAGAAGGTCGCGACTTCAAGCGCACGGATATGGGCCATATCCAGCATGTCGGCGATCGTCTCGATAGCCGCTCTGGTGACCCAGCCTTCCTGCTCCTGCGCGCGCATCATCAGCGGGATGATCGCGGATTGCTGGCGACCCTCTGGATATTTCTTGATCGTCTTTTCCGCCCAGACCGCATTCTCCTTGTTGAAGGCGAAGGCTGCTGGCTGGAATTGATCTTCGGCTAGTCGACGAACGGACATCTTTCACGCCTTATCTCAGTTTATGGACCCACACCGCGTATCTGTCAGGGACAAGAATTCGCAGGCATAGGCCGACTGGTCTTTTTGCATAAACACAACAAACTTTCCGCCGTTCGGCACAGCGGCCTTGATTTCATAACCGCGTGACACGAGATCGGCCATGGTCGATTCCGTGCCCGACGAGGCTGTATTGTCACCCTTTGCAACATTCGCGCCTTTCGCAGTCGAACCTTGCAGAGAGATGCTGGGCAACGTCTGCGTCTTGCCGACTTGCTGGGCGGAAGCGCCCGAAGCGACAAGCAGCGCAGCAACGATGACCGGCCATTGCTGCATCAACGATCCACCTCGCCGAACACGATGTCGAGCGAACCGAGTACGGCCGCGACGTCGGCAAGCTGATGGCCGCGGCACATGAAATCCATGGCCTGCAGATGCGCGTAACCCGGCGCGCGGATCTTGCAGCGGTACGGCTTGTTCGAACCGTCGGAGACGAGGTAGACGCCGAACTCGCCCTTCGGCGCTTCGACGGCGCAATAAACCTCGCCGGCCGGGACGTGATAACCTTCGGTATAGAGCTTGAAGTGGTGGATCAGCGCTTCCATCGAACGCTTCATCTCGCCACGCTTCGGCGGTACGACCTTGCCATCGAGCGAAGAAACCGGACCGGTCTTGGCATCGCCGAGCAGGCGGTTGACGCACTGCTTCATGATGCGGACGGATTCGCGCATCTCAATCATGCGGATCAGATAACGGTCGTAGCAGTCGCCGTTCTTGCCGATCGGAATGTCGAATTCCAGATCCGAGTAGCACTCATAGGGCTGCGAGCGGCGCAGGTCCCAGGCGGCGCCAGAGCCGCGAACCATGACGCCCGAGAAGCCCCAGGCCCAACAGTCTTCCAGCGAGACGACGCCGATATCGACGTTACGCTGCTTGAAAATGCGGTTGCCGGTCAGAAGGTTGTCGATATCGTCGAGCGCCTTCAGAAAAGGATCGCACCAATCGCCAATATCTTGAACCAGCTTTTCCGGCAGATCCTGGTGAACGCCGCCCGGACGAATGTAGGCAGCATGCATGCGGGAGCCCGAGGCACGCTCGTAGAACACCATCAGCTTTTCGCGCTCTTCGAAACCCCAGAGCGGCGGCGTCAGCGCGCCGACGTCCATGGCCTGCGTCGTGACGTTCAGGAGATGCGACAGGATACGACCGATTTCCGAGTAGAGCACACGGATCAGCTGGCCGCGGATCGGGATTTCGATGCCGAGCAGCTTTTCGACGGACAGCGCATAGGCGTGCTCCTGGTTCATCGGCGCGACGTAGTCGAGGCGATCGAAATAAGGAACGGCCTGCAGATAGGTCTTCGTTTCGATCAGCTTTTCCGTGCCGCGATGCAGCAGGCCGATATGCGGATCGACGCGTTCCACAATTTCGCCGTCCAACTCGAGGACAAGACGCAAAACGCCGTGCGCAGCCGGGTGCTGCGGACCGAAATTGATGTTGAAGTTGCGGACGTTATGTTCTGTCATGGCGACGGGCTCGCGTTTTCAGGTATTCTAGAGAATGGCAGACTGAAAGCCCGCCACACACCATCAAATTATGCCTTTGCTTTCTCATCGCCCGGCAGCACGTAATCCGTGCCTTCCCAGGGGGAGAGGAAGTCGAAGTTGCGGAATTCCTGCTTCAGCTCGACCGGCTCGTAGACGACGCGCTTGGCGGCGTCGTCGTAGCGAACTTCGACGAAACCGGTGGTCGGGAAATCCTTGCGCAGCGGATGGCCTTCGAAACCATAGTCGGTCAGGAGGCGGCGCAGATCCGGATGGCCGGTGAAGAGAACGCCGTACATGTCCCAGGTTTCGCGCTCGAACCAGTCGGCGCCGGGATAGACGCCGCAGGCCGAAGGAACAGGCTGATCTTCGGCGACGGGAACCTTGACGCGGATGCGCAGATTCTTCTTCGGCGACAGCAAATGATAGACCACGTCGAAGCGATCGGGGCGTTGCGGCCAGTCGACGCCGCAAATATCCGTCATGTTGACGAAACCGCACTTGGCATCATCACGCAGGAAGGTCAGCAGTGCGATAACGTTTTCGGCCGTCGTCGTCACGTTCAGCTCGCCATACTTGATCTCGCTGGACGAAATCAGGGCGCCACGAACTTCCGTGAGATAGGTGGCGAGCTCGTTCAGGGCTTCACTCATAATACCTTGTCCCCTGCCTTACCGTTCGATCGTGCCGGTGCGCCGGATTTTCTTCTGCAGCAGAAGCACGCCGTAAAGCAGCGCCTCCGCCGTGGGAGGACAGCCCGGTATGTAGATATCGATCGGCACGATGCGGTCGCAGCCGCGCACAACCGAATAGGAATAATGATAGTAGCCGCCGCCATTGGCGCAGGAGCCCATCGAGATGACGTAGCGCGGCTCCGGCATCTGGTCATAGACCTTGCGCAGCGCCGGTGCCATCTTGTTGGTCAGCGTGCCGGCAACGATCATCACGTCCGACTGGCGCGGCGAGGCGCGCGGCGCAAAGCCGAAGCGCTCGACGTCGTAACGCGGCATGGAAACCTGCATCATTTCGACAGCGCAGCATGCGAGACCGAAGGTCATCCACATCAGCGAACCGGTACGAGCCCAATTGATCAACTCATCGGTCGAGGTGACCAGGAAACCCTTGTCGGCGAGCTCATTGTTGATCTCACCGAAGAACGGATCGTTGCTGCCAACCGGCTTGCCGGTCGCGGGATCGATGATCCCCTTCGGCTGCGGCGCAACGAGCGTCGTGTTGCTTTGGGCTACTCCCATTCCAGGGCTCCCTTTTTCCATTCATAAATAAAGCCGATGGTCAGCACCGCAAGGAACACCATCATCGACCAGAACCCAAACCAGCCGATGGCACCGAAGGATACGGCCCAGGGGAAGAGGAAGGCGACTTCCAGGTCAAAGATGATGAAGAGGATCGACACCAGGTAGAACCGGATATCGAACTTCATGCGGGCGTCATCGAATGCGTTAAAGCCGCATTCATAGGCCGAGAGCTTTTCCGAATCGGGCGCCTTGAAGGCGACGGCAAACGGCGTGATCAACAACGCCAGGCCAATCACTATGGCAATACCAATGAAAATCGCTATCGGAATATAGGAACTGAGCAGTCCAGTCATCATGTCCATCCCTGCTTGCCGTGAGCGCCGGGGCGGCGCCTTTGAGCAAATGCCCAAGCCAAGCGAAAGAGCGTTGCAACAAAGCCGTGGTTAGCGCAGCCGGAGCGCGGGCGCAAGCCTTTTGAATGTCTCGCTTCAAGCACTAGCGAAGCGGACTTATCAATGTGTTGCAACGATATCGCGACAAATCGGCGCAAAGGCGAAAACGGCCTTTCGCACTCGCAGCAAATAGATGATTGATTGTAGTTACTTGAAGCGAAATGGCGCGAGTGACGGGGCTCGAACCCGCGACCTCCGGCGTGACAGGCCGGCACTCTAACC
>NZ_QSNT01000003.1:125892-327942 GCF_009498525.1 Rhizobium sp. ICMP 5592
GACTGAGCTACACCCGCGCATTGTTTGACCTTGCGGTCCGGCAAAAGCCCGGAATTCATTCTTTGAAATGGCGCGAGTGACGGGGCTCGAACCCGCGACCTCCGGCGTGACAGGCCGGCACTCTAACCAACTGAGCTACACCCGCATTCATTTCAAAGCGTTCCGGATGCTTTCGCACCCATCAAAGCGGCCTTGGCCGTTCGATGAGCGGCTAACTACGGGGTTCGTGTTTGGGTGTCAAGCAGGTTTGAATACAAATCCGTGACAGATCGCGAATTGTTTTCAGAGACAGCGGCGACGCGGTTCGGTTCCATCGATTTAGCATGGCAGGTTCGCGTGCCACGCATTTCAAAAACATCCCATACGCCCCGCCCTCGCCCGGCCTGCTTTCGAGAAAGCACATATTGTTGATAACTTGCGCCGACACCGCGCGAACAAAAAAATCAAAAAATCTTCACAAACACTCTTGCGGTTTTTCGTCGTTCCGCATAGATCACGGCCACCGAAACGCGGCGGGCAATTGCACCGCTTCGCTGAAGGGCGATTAGCTCAGTTGGTAGAGCGCCTCGTTTACACCGAGGATGTCGGGAGTTCGAGTCTCTCATCGCCCACCATTTTTCCAGAAGTAAATATGGTTGGACAAAGCGGTTGTTATGCCGATTTCGTTAGGCGATCACTCACTTCAACGAGAGTATGCCAGCTGTCATCTTGAGCACGAATCGAGGGCAGCCAAACGTGTCGCTCAGTAGTTGCCCGTGATGACGATCATCAAAAGCACCGAAGAAACGCCGACGAGAGCTGCGATGGCCATATTCCTATGGCCAGTGATTCGCCATGGATGCGATAGAGACCAAATCTTTGGTGCAGCGTCATTGAACCAAGCTCATTTAAGCTAGCGCGCCGTGAGCAATAGCTCGTGCGAAGGACTGCGAGACCGGATCACGGCCCGGGAGTGGCACCTCACGCAGCAAGGTAGGGACCGCGACCGCCTGGATGGATGCCTCCTTGGCGATTTCCGTCACGTAATTCGACAGAATCGGGCGCGGCGCGATCTCGATAAATAAGTTGCATCCCATCGCCATCGCCGCCTGGCAGGCAACTTTGAAAAGCACAGGGGCACGAACATTGCGCCACCAATATTCAGTGTCCAGCAGACGCCCATCATGGAGCTCACCTGTCACCGTCGAAATGAAAGAGGCCGTGCCCGCGTCTGGTGCGACATTTAGCAGATCCGCGAGAAAGGCATCCTTCGCCCGGTCAATGATCGGATGATGAAAGGGATAGTTGATGTCGAGTATGTGCACGACGATGTGTGCGTTGCGGGCAGCATTCTTGAATGCCTCGACCTGGTGGACGGGACCGGAAATCGTAACCGAATTCGGTGCGTTGATCGCAGCGATGCAAATATCGTCTAGGCCGTGTGACTTGGCAAAGGCGAGTGCGCCATCCTCATCGAGAACAACGGCTGCCATCTTGCCTTCCCCGGCAAGAAGATCCTGATGCAGCGAGCGTTTAGCGACGATGGCGACCGCCTCCGCAGCCGTCAATGCTTTGGCCACATACGCGGCTGCGATTTCACCAACCGAGTGGCCGAGGACAACATCAGGCTTTACACCAAGTGCCGAGAGGCAATCCGAGAGGGAAACTTGAACGGCAAAAAGCAGGGGCTGCGCAACCTTCGTATCGGCAAGCCGCGAAGACAGATCAGCGGACACTAGGATATCCGTCAGCTTCTCGCCAAGATAGTATTCGAAGAGAGCGCTGAACGACTGGAAACATTGCCGGAAATGGCGGTTCTCCTGATATGCCTCGACTCCCATTCCCGCCCATTGCGAACCGTTACCAGAGAAGACGAAGGCAATTTTGATCGGTTGGGCCGGCAATTCACTAGTGAAATATTTAACCGGCGCCTTCGGCAGCGGACTTAATCCATTAGGCTTGATCTCCAAGGCCACGCTCCAGCTTCGACGGCGCTCGCCACGCTTCGCCCCTCTCCAACTTATGCCATTCAATGACGTCATCCAAGTTGTCCACCCGCAAAATGAGCAGGGCACCGAACTCATTCTCAGCGACGACGGATCCACCTCGTCGGAAACAAAGCACTGGTATGAGGCGCAGAAGCCGAAGGACAATATCCGCTTCGTTCTGAACGGCAGGAATGGCGGCATAGCGGCTGCCACCAATGCCGGGCTTTCTCAGGCCCGCGGCCTATGGGTCGCCTTTCTGGACCACGACGACATGGTCGCGCCGCATGCGTTCAAGGTCGTGCGGAACGCCTTCGAGCAGAACCCGAGTGCGAATTTTCTCTATACCGACGAATTGGTGGTCGACGACACGCTGAGGCCCACGGGGCTCATGCTGAAGCCGGCCTACGATCCCGTTCTCCTGACGGGCGTCAACTACATCAATCATTTCTCCATCTATCGCCGCAGCCGGCTCCAGGAGATCGGCTTTCTGCGAACCGGATATGACGGCTCGCAGAATTATGACCTGCTGCTGCGCTATCTGGAAGGTTTGCCAGACGATACCATCCTGCATCTGCCCTACCCGGCCTATTGGTGGCGGCGTAATGGCCGCACCTATTCCCGCAAGTTCATGGATGCGGCGACCACCAATGCCCGCAAGGCGCTTTCCGAACGATTCGCGCACCGGCACCAACCAATTCGCGTGGAAGAGGCGCTGACGGACACCCTCCATCGCGTCATATTCGAGCGGCCGGAGGCTGCCTGGCCCAGGATTTCGATCATCATCCCCAGCAAGGACAGCCTCGACCTGATCTCCAGGGTTTTAAAGGATATCTTCGAACGCACGGATTACCCCAATTTCGAAGTGCTGGTCGTCGACAACGGCTCCTCGGATCAGGCCGTGCTCGATCTCTACGACCATTACCGCCGGACCTACCCGCAGTTCTCCGCGTCGATCACGCCGGAACCCTTCAACTTCTCGCGCTCGGTCAATCGCGGCCTCGGCACTGCTACGGGTGAGCACTATCTGATCCTTAACAACGATGTCGAAATCATCGAGCCGGGCTGGCTGCAAGAGATGGTCACCTGCCTCGCCTATGAGGGAACCGGCATTGTCGGCGCCAAGCTGCTCTATGGCAACAACAAGCTCCAGCATGCCGGTGTCATCGTCGGCTTCGGCGGGCTGGCGGGTCATTGGTACATGAGCAAACCCAGGGAGTTCGGCGGCCCGATGAATAGGCTGCACGTCCGCAATTCCATGACCTGCGTGACGGGTGCGGTCATGCTGATTTCGGGCGACTGCACCCGCGCCATCGGCACATTCGACGAAGAGAATTTCGCCGTCGCCTATAATGACGTCGACTATTGCGTGCGCGCTCACAAGGCCGGATTCCGCATCATATGGAAGCCGTTCGCCTGCCTCTACCACCATGAATCATTGTCGCGGGGATCCGACAAGTCGGGAGAGAGGAAGAAGCGCTTCGAACGGGAGAAGGATAATTTGCGCAGGCTGCACGACACGCGGACCTTCTCGGACCGCGCCCTCAATCCTGCCTATAGCCGGGACAAATCAGACCCGAAGATCCTGATCCCGACGAAATTGCACACGCCACAGTGAGTTCACGGCGATCCGGTCGGATCGATCTCTTGTCGTGTCATCAGGCGTGATACTGCTCCTCACTCACATATTCCATCCAATCCGCGGCCTTGCCATCCTGCGTCTCCTGAATGGCGATATGCGTGAGCGCGGTCTCCGGCCCGGCGCCATGCCAATGCTTTTCGCCGGGCGCGAACCAGAGAACATCGCCGGCATTGATCTCTCGAATGTCGCCGCCCCAGCTCTGCGCCAACCCCTTGCCTGCGGTCACCACCAGGGTCTGGCCGAAGGGATGCGTGTGCCAGGCGGTACGGGCGCCGGGCTCGAAACTAACGTTGACGACCTGGACGCGGGCTGGCGCCTGAGCCTGTATCAACGGCTCCTGGCGCACGTCGCCGGTGAAATACTCGACCGGCGCCTTGAACACCGGTCGCGATCCATTGGGCTTGATTTCCAAGGCTTATCTCCTGCTTCGAACGGCGCTCACCGCGCTTCGTTCCCACAGCCAGCCTATGCCATTCGAAGACGGCATCCAAGCGGGAAGGCCGACACTCTACCGGCGCTCAAAGCCGGATCAGATCCAGATCCTTGCCGATCTCGCGTTTGGCAATCTCGACGACGCTCATTTCATGGGTGAAGAGGATGGTCTGGAAGCGCGCCGCCGTGCCGGCAAGTGCCTTTAGCCCGGCGCTGGCGCGCTCGTCGTCGAAGGTTTGGAAGATATCGTCGACGATCAGTGGAGCCGGCTCGTTGCGGGCGGAATAGTCTTCGAGGAAGGCAAGCCGCAGGGCGAGGTAGAGCTGATCGCCGGTGCCCTCGCTCAAGCCTGCGAGCGGGACGCGCTCGCCGCCGGAGCGTTCGGCCAGCAATTGCAGCGTATCGGCGTCGTCGTGTTCCTCGACCAGCCGCGTAAAGCCGTGGCCGGTCAATAGCGAGAACAGCTCGCCTGCCCGTGTGATCACCGGATCGGCCTGCTGCTCGCGATAGGCCTCCATCGAGCTTGCCAGCATCTGCCCGGCAAGCTTCAGCACCACCCATTGCCGGGCCAGATCCTTGGCTTCCTGCTCGGCGGAGAGCTTTTCGAAGACCGCGTATTCGGCGCTGACGCCGGTTTCGAGGGCGCTTCGCTGTCGCTGGTTTTCCGCCAGGCGGGCCGCGAGCGCACCATTCGCTGTGAACTGCCTCTGATCCTCGGCGGAGAGCCGCTCGATCTCCAGCCCAGCGGCAACGCGTTCGAAGCCGTTAAGCTCGGCGCGGATCGCCTCCTCGCCATCGCCTTCCGCTTGCTGGCGCAAACGGTCGCGGCTTTCCGCCAGTCGCGCATGCAACCGGGCGCGATCACGCAGGCGAGACAACAGAGCAAACAGATCAGCGTCCCCCGGCAAATCAGCCGTCAGATCGGCGAGAACGGCAGTGACCGTCGCAAGCGCCTCACCGCAATGGGCAGCCTGCGCCTCGGCGCGCTGGCGCTCCTCCTCGAGCCGGTCATATTTCTTCTGTTCGTCGCGCACGGCGCTAACGCGGACGTGCAACGCCTCGGCAGCCGCGTCCGGTGGCAGATGATCGAGCTCCAGGCTGGCGGTTGCGGCCAATGTTGCGAGCCTCCGCTCGAAATCGGCCATGTCGCGGCGCATGCCGCTGACGCGGCGCTGGCGATTGTCGTGCTCGGCCAAAACATCCGGCAACTCTGTCCATGCCTTCAAGGCGATGGAGGCCATCTCCAGCGTCGCATCGGCGGAAAGGCCGAGCGACAGGACGGCCTTTCCGAACGCATCGCGCCAAGTCGCCTGACGTCGCTCGATATCCTGCTGCTGCTCGCCAAGCCGGGTCAGCCGATCCCGCGCAGCACCGATCTCGCCTTCGCGCGTGCGGCTTTCATTCCAGCGCTCCGAAAGCAGGCGGAGATGTTTGCGCAAGCCTTCGGCCATCGCGCCCGGCGGCAGGCGGCCGCTCTTGTAGCCGGTGGCCTCGGCAATATCCCTCAGCGCCGGCGAGACACGCGTCTCTGCCAAGGCAGCCTCATTTCGTTGATCCAGCAGATCGCGAAGAGCCCGGCGCTCCCGGAAGAGAGTTTCGACTCCGCGCCGCCATTCCAGCATGGCTGCCGGATCGACGGCGGAAACGCCGGATGCATCGAAGAGTGCCGCGAAGGCGGCCAACGCCTTTGCTGAGGTCTCTTCGCGCTCCTGCAATCGCTTTGCGGCAGCCTCGCGTTCCAGCAATAGCCGCGCCTGACGCAGGCGATTATCGGCATGGCGCGAAACGCGATCCGCGTCGCTCAACGCCGCATCGGCCAGTTGGTCGGCTTCCGCGAGGCTTGCTGTAAAGGTGGCAATCATTTTGCTATCGGGAGCTGGGCCAGCATCCGTCAACCGCTCGCGGATCGATTGCCATCGGCCATCGCGAGCCTCACGCGCGCCGACGATCTGTTCACGGGTGACGATCGGACCGGTGCGCTCCGCATCCGCCAGCGCCTGTTCGATCTCGGCCAACTGCTCATCGTAGGTGCGCAGCTTGTCGGATGCTTCGCGTAGGCCGGCACGGGCCGCATCGATGGTTTCGCGATGCGCGACAATCTCGGCGCTGTCCGGCAGCGGGGTTGCAAAGAGCGCGTCGATATCGGCGACCGGCGGGCGCAAGCGAGCGGCGGCCTCGCGAAGATCCGTCTCGGTACGGCTGATCTGCGTCTCCAGCCCATCAAGGCGGGTAAGGCTGGCGAGATCACCGGCCAATGCTTCGAGCTGATCAATATAGGGCCTGGGATCAATCAGGCGGCCCGCAGAGCCGTCCTTCTCCAGTGCCACGAGCTGGCGGCGCTCGCTATCCACTTGCTCGGCATTTCCCTGGCTTTGCAGCAACAGCCACCTGCCCTCTTCGACCAGCTCGGAGAGGCGGACGCGATCGGCATCGCTGGGCTGCTGCTTTTCCAGCTGTGTAGCATCGGTGAAACCAAGACGGCGGGCGAGCTGAACAAGCGTCGCGTCATAACCGGCCAGCTCCTGATCGACGCGCGGCAGATCCTGGCGCTGGCTGCGATAATTGCCGGTATCGGCAAAGAGCTGGGTGATATCGTCTGATATTTGCAGCACGGTGTCGTCGATGCGGATCAGCGACAGTTCTTCGCCGGTGCGCGCGGCAAGCTGCTGGGCGCGGCGCAGTTCGTCTTCGGCGGCGCGCTTATCGTTCAAGCCCTGCTCCAGCTGATCTGCAAAACTGTCCGATATCGCCGAGAGATCGGCAAGGTCTTCGAGAGCAGTCCTCTCGCTGTCGATTTCAGCCAGGAGCGGCTGTAGCGTCTTCAGCTTTTGCAGACGGTCGAGCGCTTGGCGCGTCTGGCGGCGCTGGTCCTGCAGACGCTCCAGCTCGGCTTCGAGTTCAGCGGCTTCAGCCAGCAGCTTCTTCCAGTCGCCGGATTTGAGCTCATTGTCGCGCTCGGCCTTGCGGGCCTCATCATGGCGGTCCAGCGCCTGATAGAAACTGCGATCCTTGGAGCGGCGCTGCGCATAGATGCCATCGGCTTCGCCTTCCAGCGACTGGCGCAGGCGAGAGAGACCGATAAGGCCGGAAGCGGCAGAAAATAGCAGGCTGCCGATTTCGCCGCCGCTGCGCAGCATCGCCGTCGCCCCCTGCCGCAACCGCAGGGAATCGAGGCCAAAGGCGCGCTCGAAGACGTCGCGGCTCAGATTGCCGAGAAATGGCGCCAGGGCGTCTTCGGCAAGCGGCGTTTCCTTGTCGTCTGGCGCAAGAAGCGTGTTCTTGCGCCCGCGACGGCGACGGAAGTCGAGTATTGCGCCATCGCGCGTGGCGATCGATGCGCCGACGCGCAGTGTCGTCGGCTCGTGCAAAAAGCTTTGCTCGGCAGCAGAGGGAAAACCAAATAACAGGTCGGAAATCGCGCTGAGCGCCGAGGACTTGCCCGCCTCATTCGGCCCATAAATGACATGCAGCCTGGCGCCGGGGCGAAAATCGAGCGTGCGGTCGGTCAGCGCGCCGTAGCGGAGAATGTCGAGCCGGTTAAAGCGCATGGGTCAGCCCGCCCCCTGCCCGCGCGCCAGTAGCAATTGCCGCGCCTCTTCGATCAAGGTCTCCAGAGTATCCTCCAGCGGCAATTCCGCAGCGCCCAGCCCACCCGGCAGGCGGACCGCAATCTCGCCAACGAGCCGACCGGCTTCGGCCACGATGTCCGCATCGCCGGCATGCTCGGAGAGCAACTGCCCGAGATCGAGCGTGCCGTTGGCCTCGACAGCGGCCGCTACGGGTGCTTCCAGCCGCAGTTCCAGTTTTTCCAGCCAGATATCCTCATGGACACGATGGCAGGCCGCCTCGACTTCATCACGCCATTGCTGGCGATTCGCGGCAATGGCGCCCTGCAGCGGTGTGATGCCGGACAGCCGGACCCGCAGCGCCGTCATCCGCCCCGCTATGTCATCGGCGAGCGGCTGCACTGCCTGCTCGACGCGGCGCAGGATCGCGGCTTGATCGTCCTCGGGGTCGACTGTGATATCGATCTGCGCAAACCGCGCTTCGTCGACGATCAGCCGCTCATGGCTGATGCGACCATCCTCGACGGTGACGAGCACGGCCCCCTTGGCGCCACGCTCGCGAATGTTGCGGCCCTGCAGATTGCCGGGAAAGATCATCAGCGGATCGGTTGCCACCACTTCATAATCATGGACATGGCCTAGCGCCCAATAGTCGTAGCCACGCGAACGCAGATCATCGACCGAGCACGGCGCATAGGGCGCATGCGGCTCGCGGCCGGTGAGCGAGGTGTGGAGAATACCGATATTGAACCAGCCGGACACGGGTGCCGGATAGTTTACCGCGAGATTGTCATTGGCAGAGCGCTCGGCAAAGCCCTGCCCGTGCAGCGCTACCCGCAAAGCCTCCAGCCGGACGGAACCGGGCTTGCCGGTCGGGAATTCATGGACATTTGCCGGCAGCGTGATGGTCTTGGTGATCACGCTCGCCGCGTCGTGATTGCCGCGCAGCAGATAGACGGGAATGCCAGCCCGCTCCAGCCGCGCCATTTCGCGATTGAAGAACAGGCCGATCTTGTTGTCCTTCCAATCGCCATCATAGACATCGCCGGCAATCAGGAAGAAATCGACCTGCCGTTCGATCGCCTGCCCTACAAGCGTCGAAAAAGCCTTGCGGCTGGCCTCCACGAAAATCGAGGCGACAGCCGCATCCTTCAGAGCCAGCCCCTGGAAAGGGCTGCCGAGATGCAGGTCGGCGGCGTGGATGAAGCTGAAAGAGGCCATAGGCTCCGGTCGATGTCAGATATCTGGCATCCCTTTTAGGCAAATACGGCGGCATTGAATACCTGCCGCCGGCGGTCATCCCATGCTTTCGTGGATTGCCGAACGCTGTCATATTCCTATGTCACACGATTGCGATGCTGTACCACCCTCACGCGCTTGCCGCTGCTTCAGACGGCTGCTACTGCGCTCAACTTTCAGCACGAACGGAGAGATTTTCATGAGACACCATGCTTTCGGCCGCACGCCCTTCACCGTCACGGATGTCGGCTTCGGCGCCTGGCAAATCGGCGGCGCCTGGGGCGATGTCAGCGAGGCCGATGGCCGCGCGGCGCTCAACGCAGCACTCGACGCCGGCATGACCTTCATCGACACAGCCGACGTCTATGGCGACGGCCGTTCCGAGAAGATCATCGCCGATGTGCTGAAGGAGCGTGGCGGCGAGCGCCCGATGGTCGCGAGCAAGGCCGGTCGCCGGCTTTCCCCGCATGTGGCCGATGGTTACACCAAGGCCAATCTCGAAGGCTTCATCGACCGCAGCCTGAAGAACCTCGGCGTCGACAGCCTCGACCTGGTACAGCTGCATTGCCCTCCCACGGAAGTGCTCTATCGTCCTGAGGTCTTCGCTGGTCTCGACGAGTTGCAGAAGGCTGGCAAGATCAAGGGATACGGCGTCAGCGTCGAGAAGGTCGAGGAAGCGCTGAAGGCGATCGAGTATCCGGGCGTTGTCAGCATCCAGATCATCTACAATATCTTCCGCCAGCGTCCTGATCATCTGTTCTTCAAGGAAGCCAAGCGGAAGCAAGTCGCGGTCATTGCCCGCGTACCGCTGGCCTCCGGCCTGCTCTCCGGCAAGATCACCCGCGACACCCACTTCGCCAGCGACGATCACCGCAACTTCAACCGCAACGGCGAAGCCTTCGATGTCGGCGAGACCTTTGCCGGCGTGCCCTTCGAGATTGGCCTTCAGGCGGTGGAAGAAGTACGCAAGCTGGTCCCGGCCGGCGCCAGCATGGCGGCCTTTGCGCTGCGCTGGATCCTGATGCACGACGCGGTCACCGTCGTCATCCCCGGCGCTCGCAATGCCGAACAGGCCAAGGCCAATGCGGCCGCCGCTGACCTGGCGCCGCTATCGGCAGATGTCATGGCCGCAACGCGCGAGCTCTACGAGCGCCTGATCGCCCCGCACGTCCATCATCGCTGGTAAGAGCAATGACCTTTTAGAGAATAGGTGGCCGGGTGCAAATCCGGCCACGAGCGGAGACACAGGAGGAGAATTCAATGAAAGTAGCGCTTGTAACCGGCGCATCTCGTGGGCTTGGCGCAGTCATCGCGCGTGAACTGGCCGAAGCGGGTTGGGCTGTCGCAGTCAATTATGCGAACGATACCGCTGGAGCGGACGCAGTGGTTGACGCGATCCGGCAACGGGGCGGCCAAGCCTATGCGGCGAAATTCAGCGTGATCGACAAGGCCCAGCTGACCCAGGGTCTGGATGCTATCAGGAACGCGCTCGGTCCCGTCGACCTGATCGTCAACAATGCAACGGGTCCGCAACCGAGCATGCCATTGATGGAGCAATCCTGGCAAACCTATCTCGATCAGCTTGAGTTCTTCGTCAAAGCGCCCCTCGAACTGCTTCAGGCGGTATTGCCGGATTGGCGGACCCGCAAATCGGGACGCATTATCAATATCGGTTCGGAAATAGCGGAACTTGGTAACCCTGAAGTCGGACACTATGCGTCGGCAAAGGGTGCCATGCTGTCCATGACCCGCTCCTGGGCCAGGGAACTGGCACCCGAAGGGATTACGGTCAATCTGGTCGCTCCCGGCTGGATTCCCGTCGAACGCCATGCCGGGGCGTCTCAACAGTCGATCGATGGATATCTCTCTCAAACCCCGCTCGGCCATTTCGGAACGCCGGAGGACATCGCCCATATGGTGGTATTCCTCGCCTCGAACAGGGCAGACTTCCTGACGGGCCAGAAATTCGCGGTCAACGGCGGGCGGACGCTTCTCTGAGCAGGAAGCGCAAATAAAAAGGGGGCCCGAAAAATCGGACCCCCAATATCCTCCGCCACCCGGAAAACTCCTGGCGGCAGGTGAAAACAATCAGCTGTTAACAGCGTCCTTCAGGCCCTTGCCGGGCGTAAACTTCGGCACGTTACGAGCTGCGATGTCAACTTCAGCGCCGGTGGACGGGTTACGGCCCTTCGTGGCTGCACGGTGAGAAACGGTGAAGCTGCCGAAACCTGCGAGACGAATGTCGCCGCCCTTCTTCAGTTCAGCCTGGACGGCGTCGAAAACAGCGTCAACAGCGGAAGCAGCGTCGGCCTTCGTAATACCGGCCTTCTCGGCCACTGCGGACACGAGCTCATTCTTATTCATGTTTCCACCCCTTTCTACTGGTATGAAACGACTAGTCTGTTAGCGGGGCGCAGAATACGTATGCTCCGGCCCGCCGCAACCCCAAAAGCCCTGCAAATCAAGGAAAAGCAAGCGTTGCCAAAAGCTTTTCACAAAAAAAGACCGGCAAAAACGCCGGTCTTTTCTCGTTTTGTGTCAATTTGTCATAAATCAGGCAAAACCGCACTTAATGCGCGATCGTCGCCCCGACATCGTCCACACCTTCGACCGTTGCGATCACCGGTGTTTCGACGGTGCCGTCCCATTCGATCGGCTCTGGCCGGCGAACCAGCGCGTGCTTGATCACCTCGCCCATGCGGGATACCGGGATGATCTCCATGTTGTTCTTCACGTTGTCCGGAATCTCCGCCAGATCCTTGGCGTTTTCCTCCGGAATCAGCACCTTCTTGATGCCGCCGCGAAGCGCTGCAAGCAGCTTTTCCTTCAGGCCGCCGATCGGCAGCACGCGGCCACGCAGCGTGATTTCGCCGGTCATGGCCACATCCTTGGAAACCGGGATGCCGGTCATGATCGAGACCATGGCGGTTGCCATCGCGACACCGGCCGACGGACCATCCTTCGGCGTTGCCGCTTCCGGTACGTGGACGTGGATGTCACTCTTGTCGAAGCGCGGCGGCTCGATGCCGAAGTCGACGGCGCGCGAGCGGACGTAGGAGGCCGCGGCGGAAATCGATTCCTTCATCACTTCCTTCAGGTTGCCGGTAACGGTCATGCGACCCTTGCCCGGCATCAACACGCCTTCGATCGTCAGCAGCTCACCACCGACTTCCGTCCAGGCGAGACCGGTGACGACACCGACCTGGTCCTCACGCTCGGCTTCGCCATGGCGGAAGCGCGGAACGCCGAGATACTGGTCGATATTCGCAGCGGTGACCGCAACGGACTTGGTCTTGCCCTTGATGATCTCGGTGACCGCCTTGCGGGCGAGCTTCATCAATTCGCGTTCGAAGCTGCGAACACCGGCTTCGCGGGTGTAGTGCTGGCTGATGGCCATCAGGGCATCGTCGCTGACCGAGAATTCGCTCGGCTGCAACGCGTGTTCCTTGATGGCCTTCGGCAGCAGGTGCCGCTTGGCGATTTCGCGCTTCTCGTCTTCGGTGTAGCCGGCGATACGGATGACTTCCATGCGATCCATCAGCGGCGCCGGGATGTTCAGCGTGTTCGCCGTCGTGATGAACATCACGTCCGACAGGTCGTATTCGACTTCCAGGTAGTGATCCATGAAGGTCGAGTTCTGCGCCGGATCCAGCACTTCGAGCAGAGCCGAAGACGGATCGCCGCGATAGTCCTGGCCGAGCTTGTCGATCTCATCGAGCAGGAACAGCGGGTTGGACTTCTTGGCCTTCTTCATCGACTGGATGACCTTGCCGGGCATCGAACCGATATAGGTGCGGCGGTGACCGCGGATTTCGGCTTCGTCGCGAACGCCGCCAAGCGCCATGCGGACATACTCGCGGCCGGTCGCCTTGGCGATCGACTGGGCGAGCGAGGTCTTGCCGACGCCCGGAGGGCCGACGAGGCACAGGATCGGACCCTTGATCTTGGTCGCGCGTGCCTGGACGGCCAGATATTCGACGATGCGCTCCTTGACCTTTTCCAGGCCGAAATGATCGGCTTCGAGAATCTTCTCGGCATTGCTCAGATCGGTCTTGATCTTCGACTTCTTGTGCCAGGGGATGCCCAGCAGCCAGTCGAGATAGTTGCGCACGACGGTGGCTTCCGCGGACATCGGGCTCATCTGGCGCAGCTTCTTCAGCTCCGCGTCGGCCTTTTCCTTGGCTTCCTTGGAGAGCTTCGTCTTGGAGATGCGCTCCTCCAGTTCGGCCATCTCGTCACGGCCTTCCTCGCCGTCGCCGAGCTCCTTCTGGATCGCCTTCATCTGCTCATTCAGGTAGTATTCGCGCTGGGTCTTCTCCATCTGGCGCTTGACGCGCGAACGGATACGCTTTTCGACCTGCAGGACCGAAATCTCGCCTTCCATGAAGCCGAGCGCCTTTTCGAGGCGGCCCTTGACGCTGGTGGTTTCCAGCATCTCCTGCTTCTCGGTGATCTTGATCGACAAATGCGAGGCAACCGTATCGGCGAGTTTGGAATAGTCTTCGATCTGGCTGGCCGCGCCGACCACTTCCGGTGAAATCTTCTTGTTGAGCTTCACATAGCTCTCGAATTCCGAAACGACCGAGCGGCTCAGCGCCTCCAGTTCTACCGGATCTTCCTGCGGCTCAGGCAAGACGTGGCCCAAGGCCTCGTAAAAATCCTCGCGCGCCGTATAGGTGTCGACCTCCGCGCGTGCCTTGCCTTCGACCAGCACCTTGACGGTACCGTCGGGAAGCTTCAGGAGCTGCAGTACGTTCGCCACGGTGCCGACCTTGTGGATCGCATCCGGGGCCGGATCGTCATCGCTGGCATTGATCTGGGTGAGCAGCATGATCTGCTTGTCAGACCCCATGACCTCTTCCAGCGCGCGGATGGATTTTTCCCGTCCGACGAACAGCGGCACGATCATGTGGGGGAAAACCACGATGTCGCGCAACGGCAATACCGGATAGGCAATGCTCTCATTTGCCGCAGACGTTTTCTTAGTCATGTCATTTCCTTTCCGTCGTCCCGTTCCCGGGCTCTCTACCGGCTTTAGGGGATTAGCCGGCTCTCTCACTTGGCTTAGAAGTGGAGCTTCACATTATCTATTTCAAGTCGTGCGGGACGCGCGCGCCGTGAGGCAGCGAAACACGTATTCACGAGGAGGAACGCAACAACAAACACCGGACCCCGGCTACTCGAACACTGCCGGCAACGCGGCCCCGGAGGACCAAAGCCGGACAAAAACCCGATCCACCGACGATTCCGGAATCATGCCATCATGGCTGCGGCGGGCGCTCTTCACAACCGGTTTGGACGGCGTTCCCATAAGCTTATCCCGGACTTTATCAGGAAACTGTACGATTTTTCAAATAGAAAGGGGCCCGTCAACGACGAGCCCCTGGATTTAAGCCGCAAATCTGTCGATCAAGCGGTGGCGTTGGCCTTTTCATCCTGCCGATCGGCGTAGATGTAGAGCGGACGGGCGGAACCGCGAACCACTTCCTCGGAAATGACCACTTCCCGAACGCCTTCCAGCGCCGGCAGGTCGAACATGGTGTCGAGCAGGATCTTTTCCATGATCGAACGCAGGCCGCGAGCACCAGTCTTGCGGATGATGGCCCGGCGAGCGATCTCGCGCAACGCATCCTCGTGGAAGGTCAGTTCGACATCTTCCATCTCGAACAGGCGCTGGTACTGCTTGACAAGTGCGTTCTTCGGCTCCGACAGGATCTGGATCAGCGCATCCTCATCGAGGTCCTCCAGCGTCGCCAGGACCGGCAGACGGCCGATGAATTCCGGGATCAGGCCGAACTTGACCAGATCTTCCGGCTCCAGCTCGCGCAGCACTTCGCCGACGCGACGGTCATCCGGACCCTTGACGGCCGCACCGAAGCCGATCGAGGTCTTTTCGCCACGGGCGGAGATGATCTTGTCGAGACCGGCAAAAGCGCCGCCGCAGATGAACAGGATGTTCGTCGTGTCGACCTGCAGGAATTCCTGCTGCGGATGCTTGCGGCCACCCTGGGGAGGAACGGAAGCGACCGTGCCTTCCATGATCTTCAGAAGCGCCTGCTGCACACCCTCGCCCGAGACATCGCGAGTGATCGACGGATTGTCCGACTTGCGGGAAATCTTGTCGACTTCGTCGATGTAGACGATGCCGCGCTGGGCGCGCTCGACATTGTAGTCGGCAGCCTGCAGCAGCTTCAGGATGATGTTTTCGACGTCTTCACCGACGTACCCGGCTTCGGTCAACGTCGTGGCGTCAGCCATGGTGAAGGGCACGTCGATAATGCGGGCCAGCGTCTGCGCGAGATAGGTCTTGCCGCAGCCGGTCGGTCCGACGAGCATGATGTTCGACTTCGCCAGCTCGACATCGCCGTTCTTGGAGGCGTGAGCGAGACGCTTGTAATGGTTATGCACCGCCACCGACAGGATCTTCTTCGCCTGCCTCTGGCCGATGACGTATTCGTCGAGAACCTTGATGATGTCCTGCGGCGTCGGCACGCCGTCGCGGGACTTGACCATCGAGGATTTGTTTTCCTCGCGGATGATGTCCATGCACAATTCGACGCATTCATCGCAGATGAAGACGGTCGGTCCGGCAATCAGCTTCCGGACTTCATGCTGGCTCTTGCCGCAGAATGAACAATACAGAGTATTCTTGGAGTCGCCGCCGTTGCTGCCGCTGACTTTGCTCATATCCTTTTCCTTCCAGCACGCCGCGGATTTTCCAATCGAAACCGCGGTCCACTCAATGCGCCCGCCGGACCTGCCCCTCGTTTCATCAGCAGATCGCGGCGCTCTTCGGGGTACTGAACGCAGCCCAGCAATCATACCGGGCCGCGGTGGCAACGAATCCCCCTTCGAATGCCGAATGCTATGTCATAAAAACGCTACATAGCATGAATGCGTACTATTACCGTGTTCCGCTCCACATTAAACCCCTATTCGATCACAAATGGGATAGAACTGTGGCGTAGAAGTCACCGCTGCGTGGATAACTCACGTAGCGGCTTCACCTTCCATTTCGGTACGCGATGTCAGCACCTTGTCGATCAGACCCCAATCCTTGGCCTCGTCGGAGGACATGAAATGGTCACGATCCAGCGTCTGCTCGACCTCTTCATAAGTCCGGCCGCAATGCTTGACGTAAATTTCGTTCAAACGGCGCTTCATCTTGATGATGTCGCGGGCATGGCGCTCGATGTCCGAAGCCTGCCCCTGGAAACCGCCGGAGGGCTGGTGAACCATGATGCGGGAATTCGGCGTTGCGAAACGCATGTCCTTATCACCGGCGGCAAGCAACAGCGAGCCCATGGACGCAGCCTGGCCGATGCAAAGCGTCGAAATGGCCGGCTTGATGAACTGCATGGTATCGTAGATCGCCATGCCGGCGGTCACGACGCCACCCGGCGAATTGATATAGAGCGCGATTTCCTTCTTCGGGTTTTCCGCCTCGAGGAAGAGAAGCTGGGCGCAGACCAGCGTCGCCATGTGATCTTCGACCGGGCCGGTCAGGAAGATGATGCGTTCCTTCAGCAGGCGGGAATAGATGTCGTAGGACCGTTCCCCGCGGTTAGTCTGCTCAACAACCATCGGCACCAGAGCCATAGCTGTATCGACTGGATTTCTCATGTGCATCCTTTACCAAGCTTGCCCCGACGGCGATAACGCCGGGAATCGAATAAAATCCTTTATCCCTACATAGAGTGTCCCTGCCCTGCACTTCAAGACGCCCGAAGGGATAACGTCAAAAAGGCCTAATGGCTGAATAGATGTTGAAGAAGCGTTTTCAACCGCCGATGCCAATAGATCCGATGACGCGACACGCGTACTCCACCGCATTTCCCAACCAAAAGGTGAAGGAAGGATGAAATCCGGGCGATGTTGGCACAACCGTCGTGACAAGCGCAGCTAAAATTTACCAAGCGGCTTAAGAAACTCACCATCTTATTCGGCGACGATACACAGATTGCAAGCGTTGCCGTGTTCCCTTACGCCGACGCCATCCGCGCCGCGGAAAGGGAGAAACGCCGACCGTGCTCAATATCACCACGGGACTGACCATCTGGTGCTCGGAGGCGATCACGCTCGCCGCCGTGCTTTTTCTCGTCTGGCGGCATGATCGCCGCATGACGGCCTATCTGATGTGGGCGCTGGGCTTTGCTTTCAGCGCTGTCGGATTCGGTCTCGTGGCGGCGCGTGGCCTCATTCCGGATCTACTGTCGATCGAGTTCGGCAATGGCATCGCTCTTCTCGGCGAAAGCGCCTGGATCGCCGGCTTCCACCGGATGGACAAACGAAGGCTCCAATGGTCGGCACTGCTGCCGCCCGCGATCTGGATCGCCGGCATCGGGCTGCCATGGATCCATGAGAGCTTTGTCAATCGTGTCTTCCTGTATGACCTCGCGGGCGCTGTCGGTGCGACGCTGATGGCCCGCGCAGTGCGCCCGGCCGAAGGCCGGCATGAGGCAGCGCGCGGGCCGCTTGGTTTCGTGTTGATGGCGCTCGCCTGCGTCTGCCTCATCTCCTCCATGTCGATGATCCTTCTGAGGCCGAGCCTCGAAGAGGCGTTGATCTATCGCGGCTATTCCGCCCTCGGCTGCGCACTGCTGATCATCACGGCCATTGCGCTCAGCGGCCAGCTGCTGATGGAACGCGCGGAGCGACGCTGGCGGACGATTTCGATCACGGACATGCTGACGGGTGTCCTGAACCGACGCGGCCTGCAGGATTACTTCCCGCTTGTCGTCGAAAAGACAGCAAGGGGCTCGCAAAAGATTGCCGCGCTGCTGTTCGATCTCGATCACTTCAAGGCGATCAACGACCGCTATGGCCATCAGACCGGCGATATCGTACTTGCCGAATTTGCCCGTATCGGCCGGCAATTCGTACCCGGAAGCGGCGCGTTCGGCCGTATGGGCGGCGAAGAATTCATCGCCTTCGTCCCCGTCAACGATCAGGCCGAAGCCGAGGCGATCGCAGAGACGGTCCGCGCCGATTTCTGCCGCACGCCACTGCTCGCCGGCCAATCGCTCGTTTCGGCGACGGTCAGCGTCGGGCTGGCGATCATGCCCTGCGACATCGCCAATTGGGATCGGCTCGTTTCAGCCGCCGACCGGGCGCTTTATGCCGCCAAACGCGCCGGCCGCAACTGCACCGTCGTCTTCGGCGAGGCGGAGGCGACGATGGCAACCGACACGCCGCCGGATCCGAACGGCGGAGAACTGGTGCCAACGCTCGACGACCAGATCCATGCACTCCGTCGTCTCGGTACGCTCGCCCAGATGTAACGGTCTTTTCCCATCCGAATTATTCCGATAATCCTCTCATCATGACCATATCCTCCGTTTTTTCCATCGACCCCGTCGCGCACCGCCTCTCCCTCAACGGCCGCGATCCCGCTTTCTACAGCAACCCGAATGCGGTCTACGCCGCCTTGCATGCCGAATGTCCCACCTTCTATTGGGAAGAGCAGAAGCAATGGTATTTCATCGGCTACGACCATGTGAACGGGCTGCTGCGCGACCGGCGCTTCGGCCGGCAGATCCTGCACATCGCCAGCCGCGACGAGCTCGGCATGCCCGCGCCACTGCCGCATCTGAAAAACTTCGATCTGGCCGAGCAGCATTCCCTGCTCGAAATCGAGCCGCCGGAACACACGCGGCTCAGAACCCTCGTCAACCGCGCCTTCGTCTCCCGCCATGTCGAGAAAATGAAGCCGGAGCTGGCTGATCTCGCCAACCGGCTGATCGACAAATTCGAGAAGGATGGCGAAGTGGAGCTGCTATCGGCCTTTGCCGATATCATCCCGGTCACCATGATCGCGCGGATGATCGGCATCCCGGAGGAGATGGGGCCGCAGCTTCTGAAATGGTCGCATGCCTATGTTCGCATGTACATGTTCGGCCGCACACGCGAAGACGAGGACGCGGCGGATCAGGCGGCGAAGGAATTCTCCGACTATGTGAAAACCGTCATCCGCGAGCGCCGCGCCAATCCGCGCGACGACCTCCTGACGCATATGATCACCACCGAGCACAAAGGCCAGTATCTGACCGAGGATGAGCTGGTCTCGACGACGATCGTGCTGCTGAATGCCGGGCACGAGGCAACCGTGCATCAGATCGGCAATTCCGTCCGCGTCATCCTCGAAAGCGGCTATGCGCCATCGGAGCTTTTCAAGGACGAGGCGACGACCGAGCGCACCGTGGAAGAGACGCTGCGCATCTGCGCACCGGTGCATATCTTCGACCGCTGGTGCCTGGAGCCGACGGAAATAGACGGGGTCTCCTTCCAGCGCGGCGACAAGGTGGCGATGATTCTCGCCGCCGCCAATCTGGACCCCAAGAAATTCTCCGATCCCCTCACCTTCAAGCCCGACCGCAACGAGGCGCCGAACCTCTCCTTCGGCGCCGGCATCCATTTCTGCATCGGCGCGCCGCTGGCACGGCTGGAGCTGAACGTGGTGCTGCCGATCCTGTTCGAACGCCTGCCCGGCCTGAAGCTCAAGAAGGCGCCCGAGGTCAAGGACGTCTATCACTTCCACGGCCTCGACAAGCTCGAACTGAGCTGGTGAGCTGAGTTTAGCGGGGGCGAGCCTTTCTCTTCGCTCGATCATGCCCCAAAATGAAAAATGGCGCGCCAAACAGGCGCGCCATCGTAAAATTGCCAGCTGCGGGCGATACCCGCTTTTGCCATATCAGCCGTAACGGCCGGTGATGTAGTCTTCCGTGCGCTTGACCTTCGGCGCCTGGAAAATCTGTTCGGTCGGGCCGTATTCGATCAGATCGCCCAGATACATGAAGGCGGTGCTGTCGGAGATACGGCTTGCCTGCTGCATGTTGTGCGTCACGATGACGATCGTGAACTCGCCCTTCAGCTGAGATACCAGCTCCTCGATCTTGGCGGTGGAGATCGGGTCGAGAGCCGAGGTCGGCTCGTCGAGAAGCAGGACTTCCGGACGCAGGGCGATGGCGCGGGCGATGCAGAGGCGCTGCTGCTGACCGCCGGAAAGGCCAAGGCCGCTCTGATGCAGCTTTTCCTTCACTTCGCTCCACAACGCTGTTTCCGTCAGCGCCGCTTCAACGCGAGCATCCATTTCCGCCTTGGAAATCTTCTCATAGAGCCGGATGCCGAAAGCGACGTTTTCATAGATCGACATCGGGAACGGCGTGGGTTTCTGGAACACCATGCCAACCTTGGCGCGCAAATCGTTCAGATCGACGTCCTTGGCAAGAATATTGCGGCCGTCCAGCAGGATCTCGCCGGCAACCGTCTGGCCCGGATAAAGATCATACATCCGGTTGAAGGTACGCAACAGCGTGGACTTTCCGCAACCCGAAGGGCCGATGAAGGCTGTGACCGCATTTTTGCGGATGCTCATATTCACGCCCTTCAGAACGCGATGGCCGTTCTGATAGGTGAAATCGAGGTTCTTCACGTCAAGTTTCGCGATCATGCCGAGATCCGACTGAGAAACGGCGTCCTTCCCCGGCTGTGCGTTGACACTCTGGAAATTGTTGTCGCTCATGTTCATGGTTTCATTCCTATCGTTCGGCGGCTGCGTCATTGGCGACGCCCACTCAAGACACGGGCAAGGATATTGAGAGCAAGGATGGCAACGGTGATGATCAGCGCGCCGGCCCAGGCAAGTTGTTTGAGATCTTCGCCTGCATCGGCGGCGAGCGTGTTGATGGCAACCGGCAGCGTGGCGATTGGACCGGTCAGGCCCGCATTCATGAATTTGCTGTAGCCGGCCGTGAAGAGAAGCGGCGCGGTTTCGCCGCTGATACGGGCAACGGCCAGCAGGATGCCGGTGAGGATGCCCGTCCAGGCGGACCGGTAGATCACCATTACCATGGACTTCCAGCGCGGCGCGCCGAGGGCGGCGGTCGCCTCGCGAAGCGCATTTGGCACCAGCAACAGCATGTCCTGCGTCGTACGATTGACGACCGGAAGGGCGATCAGCGCCAGCGCGAGGATGCCGGCGACGGCAGAGTTGCCGCGCATCGGCACGACCACGGCGCCGTAGACGAACACGCCGATGATGATCGAAGGTGCGGACAGCAAGATGTCGTTGAGGAACTTGGCAGCCTCGGCAAGCTTGCTGCCGTTGGCATATTCCACCAGATAGGTGCCGGCGAGAATGCCGATCGGCGCGGCGATCAGGATGGCGCATCCCGTGACCAGCACGGTGCCGTAGATTGCGTTGATCAGGCCGCCGCGCGAGCCCTGGGCCGGGATCGACATGGTGAACACGTCGAGGCTGAGTGCCGATACACCGCGATAAACCAGGCTCACAAGGATCACGCTGAGAAAGAATATGCCGAGGATGGCCGCGATGAAGCACAAGGCCATCATCACACGGTTCTTCCCATAACGCCTCGACACGAGGTTCTGACGAATTGCATTGTCCATGGTTTTTTCCTTAAAGCGCGTCGCCGCGGCCGATCAACCACCTTGCCACCGCAAGCACGCAGAAGGAAAGGACGAACAGGAGCAGGCCGAGCGCGATCAGGCTCGACAATTGCAGACCGTCGGCATCGCCGAAGTTGTTCGCGATCTGGGCGGAAATCGTGGTGGACGGCGAAATGATCGACGATTGCAGACGGCTCACCGAGCCAATGACGAACGTAACAGCCATGGTTTCACCAAGCGCGCGGCCGAGGCCGAGCATGATACCGCCAACGAGGCCGCGACGCGTATAGGGGATCAGGATATGGCGAGCCACTTCCCATGTCGTCATGCCCATGCCGTAAGCGGATTCACGCAGCATCGGCGGCACGGTGCCGAACACGTCGCGCGCGATCGCGGTGATAAACGGCAGGATCATGACGGCCAGCACGAGGCTTGCGGTCAGCAGACCGACGCCCGGGGCCGGCGGCTGGAACAGCAGGCCGATCACCGGCACCTGGCCGATCGTCATCATAAGAAAGGGCAGGATATAGGTCTGCATCAGCGGCACGAGGATGAACAGACCGACGATGCCGTAGATAATGGAGGGAACACCGGCCAGAAGCTCGATGGCCGTACTGATCGGACGGCGCAGGCTGCCGGGGCAAAGTTCTGTAAGGAAGATGGCGATGCCGATGCCCATGGGAACGGCAATCAGCATGGCGATGAGCGAACTCACCAGCGTACCGACCACGGCAGGCACGGCACCATAGATATCGGCGGGAGCACTCCACTTTGTGCCCCAGAGGAACGAAAACCCGAAGGCCTGGAAAGTTGGCAAGGCATCGATGATGAGAACCACAATGATTGCCAGCAGCAGAAGCACGACGAGAGCAGCCGAGCCAAGCGTCATAAAGTAGAAAATCCGGTCTTGTATTCGGAACTTTCTGGTGCTGGCGCTGGTATCCAATCCCTGGAAGCCAGCCGTCTGAGTCGCGTCAGCCATCGATTTCCCCTTGTCCTGTCAGGAAAGGCGGACAGGGCTATTGCCCTGCCCGCCGCAACTTCTCAGCTAGCACAAATTACTTCGTGCCAAAGTCCTTCGTCCAGGACTTCTCGACAACCGCGGCAACATTGTCCGGGATCGCAAGGTAAGACAGGGCGGTCGCGTCCTTCTGACCATGCTCATAGGACCACTTGAAGAACTTCAGCGCTTCTTCGTTGAGCGCAGGATCGGCCGGCTTCTTATAGAGAAGAACCCAGGTCGAAGCTGCAATCGGCCAGCTCTTTTCGCCCGGCTGATTGGTGATGATCAGGTTGAAGTTCTTGGCATTGGCCCAATCGGCGTTCGAAGCAGCAGCCTTGAACGTGTCGAGGCTCGGCTCGATAACCTTGCCGGCAGCATTCTTCATCTTCGCGAAACCGATGTGGTTGGCGATGACGTAGGAATATTCAACGTAGGAGATCGAACCAGCCGTCTGGTTGACAGTGGTGGAAACGCCTTCGGAACCCTTGGCGCCGAAGCCGACCGGCCATTCAACCGCCGTGTTCGAACCAACCTTTTCCTTCCACTCCGGCGAAACCTTCGCCAGGTAGTCGGTGAAGTTGAAGGTCGTGCCCGAGCTGTCGGCGCGATAAACGACCGAGATCGGCGTGGAAGGCAGCTTGACGTCAGGGTTGAGGGCCTTGATGGCCGCATCGTCCCACTTGGCGATCTTGCCGAGGAAGATGTCGGACAGCGTCTTGCCGTCGAGAATGAGTTCGCCCGGCTTTACGCCTTCAACGTTATAGGAAACGACGATACCGCCGGAGATCATCGGGAACTGGGCAATGCCGTTCTTCTCGAGGTCAGCGTCGCTCATCGGCTTGTCCGAAGCGCCGAATACGATGGTCTTGTCGAGGAGCTGCTTGATGCCGGCGCCCGAACCGACCGACTGGTAGTTGACGACATTGTTCGTCGCAGCCTTATAGCCTTCAGCCCACTTGGACAGAACCGGCGCGATGAAGCTCGAGCCGGCGCCCGTGATGTCGGCGGCCGAGGCCGAAACGGACATAGCCGCGATAAAGCCTGCCGTCAGGCAAAGCGAACGAAATTTCTGGTTCAGCATGTTAGACTCACTTCCTCAAGTGATGAAAGGATGGCGAGCAGGAGTCCGGCGCGGGTGTCCCATCGGTTGGTAGCGCCCACCTGAATCTCCTGGCGACAGAGATGCGTCTAAAGGCGCAGTGTTTCAGTTTGATGACAGTTTGGTGAAAGCCCGGTGACACAACCTCTGGCAATGGAAACGGCCATCGCGCGGACGGCACGACAAAGACCGGCGCGCAATGGACACGACACCGGTCTTCATGTTTTGATTCAACTGGCTTTGCGGCGAAATCCAGGGCGCCGTCAGAGGCGGATCACATAGTCCTTGCGAGTCGTTTCAATGACTTCCCAGGTCCCCTTGAAGCCAGGCCTTAGGATCATCCGGTCACCGGCACGCAGGTGAAAAGTCTCGCCATTCTCGGCGGTTACCACCGAATGACCGGAGAGAATGTGGAAATATTCCCACTCGTCATAGACGATTTTCCATTTGCCGGGCGTCGCCTCCCAGATGCCCGCATAGAGCCCGCCATCGGCCTCCTCGGCATTCCAGGTGCGGAATTCCGGCGCTCCGGAAATGACGCGATCTTCAGCCGGTGCGCCTATTTCTGGCTCGATGCCGGCGGTATCCAATCGTAAATATGTTGTCATAAACCCCTCATGACGATCCGGAAACACTCGGTCGTAGCGCACGGCATTGGGTCAGCTTCGCGACGTTCAAGAACGACAATCCGGTTATCGTCCGCCTCTTGCAAGCCCGTGTTCGATCAGCCGGTCGACGAGCGCCGGATAGGAGATCCCGGTCGCCTCCATGGCCTTCGGATACATGCTGATATTGGTGAAACCAGGCATCGTATTGACCTCGTTCACCACCATGCTCATGTCCGGCCTCACGAAGAAATCGACGCGCGCGAGACCTTCGCAGCCCAATGCGCGAAATGCATCCAGCGAGAACTCGCGGAGATGCTGGGTGAGATCGGCAGGCAATTGTGCGGGAACGCTGGTGACCGCGCCATCCTCATCGACGTATTTTGCGTCATAGGTATAGAAGCTGTGGTCCTGGCCGGTGACGATCTCGCCGGGCAGGGAAACGAACAGCGTGCCATCGGTCTGCTCCAGGACGGCGCATTCGATTTCGCGCGCCTTGACGAACTCTTCTATGAGAACCTTGTCGTCATGCTTGAACGCCTCGACGAGCGCCGCACGAAATTCGCCGGCGTTCGCCGCCTTGCTGACGCCGACGGAAGAGCCCTGTCGCACCGGCTTGACGAAGACCGGCGAGCCCAAGACGCTTGCTGCTTCCTCAAACGATAGAGTATCGCCAGGTCTCATGGTGATCGAGCGGGCGACCGGCAGGCCGGCGTCGCGCAGCAGGCGCTTGGCAATATCCTTGTCAATGGCTGTTGCCGACCCGAGAATGCCGCAGCCGACCAGGGGCACTCCAACCATTCGGGCGAGGCCCTGGATGGAGCCATCCTCGCCATAGAGACCGTGCAGGACCGGAAACAGGATATCTATCGCCCGCAGTTCTTGCGCTCCGGCGGGATCGTCGACGGCGACAATCCGGCCCTTGCCGCCCGGCAGCAAGCAGACTTCACGACCGGCATAAGGGATCGGGTCAGGCAGAGATCCGCCTTCCAGATCGATCAGCAGCCACCGTCCGTCACGGCTTATGACGATCGGTACGATCTCGTATTTCTCGGCATCGATTGCTTTTATGACGTTGCGGGCGGACAGGAGGGAAACATCGTGTTCGGAGGACTGTCCGCCAAAGAGGACCGCTACGCGCAATCTTGAGATCATGGTTTTCTGGAGCTCACCGTTTCAATTCGTCGCTAAAGTTGTAGCGGACCAATTGTAACGAAATTGAGATCGCCACGAAGCCGTGAACCGAGAAAGTAGTTGGTGCCCGTCAAACCTTCGCCAGGGCCTGCTCCAGATCGGCGATGATGTCCTTCGCGTCCTCTATGCCGATCGACAGGCGCACGACGTCGGGACCGGCGCCTGCGCCGATCCTCTGCTCGTCGGTGAGCTGCTTATGCGTCGTCGAAGCGGGATGGATCACCAGCGAGCGCGTATCGCCGATATTGGCGAGATGGGAGAACAGTTCCAGGGCCTCCACGAAGCCCTTGCCCGCCTCGTAACCGCCCTTCAGGCCGAAGGTGAAAACGGAGCCCGCTCCCTTCGGCGAATAGCGCTGCTGCAATGCATGGTTCGGATGATCTTCAAGCCCGGCATAGTTAACCCAGGCGACCTTGTCCTGCCCCTTCAGCCAGCGGGCGACCGCGATTGCGTTGTCGGAATGGCGCTGCATGCGCAGCGGCAGCGTCTCGATGCCGGTCAGGATCAGGAAAGCATTGAAGGGGGAAATGGCAGGACCGAGATCGCGCAGGCCAAGGACACGGCAGGCGATGGCGAAAGCGAAATTGCCGAAGGTGGCGTGCAGCACGATGTCGTTATATTCCGGCCGTGGCGTCGACAGCGTCGGATAGTTGCCTGATGCGGACCAGTCGAAAGTGCCGCCATCGATGATGATGCCGCCCATGGAATTGCCGTGGCCGCCGATGAATTTGGTCAGCGAATGCACGACGATATCGGCGCCATGTTCCAACGGACGGATGAGATAGGGGCTGGCCAGGGTATTGTCGACGATCAACGGCAGGCCATGTTTGCGGGCAATGGCGGCGATGGCCGCGATATCGACGAAGGTGCCACCGGGATTGGCAAGGCTCTCGATGAAGATGGCGCGGGTGCGTCCGTCGATCTGCGCCTCGAAGGTGGCGGGATCATCGGAATCGGCCCAGCGCACATGCCAGTCGAAATTCTGGAAGGAATGGCCGAACTGATTGATCGAGCCGCCATAAAGGCGCTTGGCCGCGACGAAATTATCGCCCGGCTTCAGGATGGTGTGGAAGATGAGCAACTGGGCGGCATGGCCGGAGGCAACCGCAAGCCCCGCGGTGCCACCTTCGAGAGCCGCCACCCTCTCCTCCAGCACCGCCTGGGTCGGGTTCATGATGCGGGTATAGATATTGCCGAACTGTTGCAGCCCGAAGAGTGCGGCGGCGTGATCAGCATCCTGAAAGACGAAGGAAGTCGTCTGGTAGATCGGCGTCGCGCGGGCACCCGTCGTCGGGTCCGGCTGCGCACCCGCATGGATCGCCAGTGTGTCGAAACCTGGATTGTTCGTCGCCATGCTCTTTCCTCCCGTCGAGATTGTTATTGCAGCAACGGGATCATAACGCCCGGGTTCTGAAAGGTAACAGCGAAGTTTTCCAAGCTCTTCCCCTTACAGGAAAAACTTGGCTCTCTTTCGACGATACGGCGCGACAAATGGCCAGGGCTGGTTGGCGAGCGCTGGCCGTCTCAGGCGACCAGACGCGGATATTCGATTGCCGGGCAGCGATCCATGACGACCTTAACGCCGGCTGCTTCCGCTCTTGCGGCGGCCGCATCGTCACGCACGCCGAGCTGCCCCCAGATGACTGGCGGGCGCGGCTCGATCATGATCGTCTCTTCGACCACCGTTCTCAGATATTCCGGCGCGCGAAAGACGTCGACCATGTCGACCGGCTCCGGGATATCGGCCAGATGACCGAAGACCCATTGGCCCATGATCTCCTTGCCGGCCTGTCCGGGATTGACGGGAATAACGCGATAGCCCCGCGCCAACAGATAGGCCATGACGCCGTTGCTCGGGCGCGCGGGATTGGGTGATGCGCCGACGAGCGCGATGGTCCGCACGGATAGAAGAATATCGGCGATATAGGAATCGTCATAACGGTCGTGGTTCATCACGGAGCCTCCCTATTCGATCACACTTGTGTTTTGTCACAAATCCAGAAGCCACAGCTTCGCTTTTGGATGTATATATAAGAATTATAACAGTTTCAGGGAGGATTGCCTCGATGAAAAAAATCATCCTGCTGGGCCTGCTGATCACCTCAGTCACCACGCCGGCCCTGGCGATATCGCGCTACAACGCCTTATCTTTCACCTGTGCGGAGGCCAGGGCGGTCATCGACCGCGAGCGAGCCGTCATCATGCGCTATCCGTCCACGAGAGTGCGCAACATGACGCTCTACGATCGCTACGTCTCGGACAGCAATGCCTGCAATGCCGGCTACTATGCCTATCAGGACTATATGCCAACCAAAGACCGGGCCAATTGCCCCGTCTATACTTGCCGGCCGTCAAGCGACTTCGACGACGACGATATTCTCTTTCGGCGCTGATCGGATTTTCATCGTCACCGGATCAATCACGACCCGACAAGCGTCTGATCGCTCCGGGCCTCTCTCCATTTTCAATTGAGCCCGCCCGGATTCGAATCGGAGCGGCCGCTATCGTCAGGTCGTCGTTTGCTGCCGTTGCAATGCAAAATAGTTTCTGGCGCATAGGTTTTCAGGGAAAGCGCCCAAAGCGCTTTCAATCACGTTCCCCGCAGATGGTGGGTTGCGTTCTTATGAAATGCAACTTTTGTTCACCGTTCATTCAGAGGATAATTAGCAATAACTCATGATACATGAGGAAATGAGAACCGATTGCGAACGACCGATATATGCCACGACATGAAATTTCGAGAGGAAAAGACCGTGATTAAAAATCACTTATTTCCGTAATAAATATTACTTATTATTGTCTCTATTGGGAATACTAGTTGATTTTTCCATAAAAAGCTAGATTTGCGCCGATTAGGTATTGTTCTTGAAGTTTGCGACCCCCGCTTTCACTGGCCACCCTTCATGTTGCGCTATACTTGTTCCGCTCCGTCTGATGGATGACCGAACGGAGCGGGATGGCCCAATTGGTTAACCTACTCCTCTCCCATATTTTCACAGCGCTTTGGGAGTTTATCGGCAAAAGCTGCCATAATGCGTTCACTCGACATCCGATTTTTGTTCTCGCTTCATACTCATATGCATTAGAAACGCCTTATAGTTGTAAGCCGGAAATAGAACAGACAGGAAACGAGAAGGCCCATATATTTCCGCGGGTCTGAAATACGGTGATATGGCCGCAACGTCCCACAAACAGCTCGTCTGTTGCTTTTTGATGCATTGAGGATCAAATGGCGGCGAGATAACCACAAATTATCAAGTTTTTGCCCGCCATAGCCGTTTTTCCGAGGTTTCCGTGTCTCTCGACGTCATCGCTCTCGTCCTTCTCGGTGCCCTGCTGCACGCGACCTGGAACGCGATCATCAAGGCCGGCACGGACAAGTCGCTGGATGCGGCATTGGTTTCGGCCGGCGGCGCGGTCACCGCCCTGCCCTTCCTGGCATTTCTGCCGCTGCCAGCCCCGGCTGCATGGCTCTTTATCGGCGCGTCGGCAATCCTGCAGTTTGCCTATTTCCAACTGGTGGCCGCCGCCTATCGCGCCGGTGATATCGGCCTCGTCTACCCCCTGATGCGTGGCGTTGCACCGATGATCATCGCGTCGACCAGCGGCTTCATCCTCAAGGAGAGCCTGTCGGGCGGGGTCGTGCTCGGCATCATGACCATCTGCGCAGGCATCATGACACTGGCCTTCGAAGCGCGGAAGGGTGGCCGGACAGCTATCAAACTGGCACTTTCCAACTCCGTGGTGATTGCCACCTATACTTATGTTGATGGCATCGGCGCGCGGCTGTCGGGTAATTCCATATCCTATACGCTTTGGATGTCGCTGCTGCCGCCAGTGCTGTTGTTCACCTGGGCAATCTCGCAGCGCGGCGTGAATGCCGTTGCCGCCCATGTCCGCTACAACTGGTGGCGCGGCCTGATAGGCGGCGCCGGGTCCATCGCCTCCTATGGCCTTGCGCTGTGGGCCATGACAAAGGCGCCCGTCGCCACCGTCGCTGCATTGCGCGAAACTTCGATCCTGTTCGCGCTGGTGATTTCCGTGGTCATTCTGAAGGAGCGATCGAGCATCTGGCGCTACATTGCCGGCGCGATCATTGCCGCGGGCGTTCTGATCCTGAAGCTGGCTTGAGGCGAAAAGTATGTGGTATATAAATACCGCATAATCAACATGCTGATTTTGCTTGATAATTTTTGCAGCCGCCAAAATCCGTCATATTGACCTTCTCAGCCATTCCCTCTATAAGCCGCTCCAGATCGCAGCCTTTCCGGGCTGCTTTCTTTTTGGCGCGTGTTTCGCTCGCCAAACCAAGCAACAAGAAACGCCCTGATGCCTTCGGGTCCGGGGTCCTAAAAGAGAGTATACAACATGGCAACCTTCTCCCAGAAGCCTGCAGAGGTGGAGAAGAAGTGGATTCTCATCGACGCCGAAGGGCTTGTCGTTGGTCGTCTCGCTTCTATCATCGCTATGCGTCTGCGTGGCAAGCATAAGGCTACCTTCACGCCGCACGTCGACGACGGCGACAACGTCATCGTCATCAATGCCGACAAGATCGTTCTGACCGGCAAGAAGTACGAAGACAAGGTTTACTACTGGCACACCGGTTATGCCGGCGGCATCAAGGAACGTACCGCTCGTCAGATCATCGAAGGCCGCTTCCCGGAGCGCGTCGTCGAGAAGGCTGTCGAACGCATGGTTCCCCGCGGCCCGCTCGGCCGTCGCCAGATGAAGAACCTGCGCGTCTACGCCGGCTCCAACCATCCCCACGAAGCCCAGCAGCCGGTCGTTCTCGACGTGGCCAAGCTGAACAAGAAGAACGTAAGGAGCGCCTGATAATGGCTGATCTCTCTTCCCTGAAGGATCTCGGCACGGTATCGGAAGCAGCTGCTCCCGTTCACGTCCGCAAGGTTGACTCGCTCGGTCGCTCCTACGCGACCGGCAAGCGCAAGGACGCTGTTGCCCGCGTATGGCTCAAGGCCGGCTCTGGCAAGATCATCGTCAACGGCAAGGACTACACGGCATACTTCGCTCGTCCGGTTCTGCAGATGATCCTGCGCCAGCCGATCGTGGCTGCTGCCCGTGACGGCCAGTTCGACATCATTGCTACCGTTGCCGGTGGCGGTCTCTCCGGCCAGGCCGGTGCCGTTCGTCACGGCCTGTCCAAGGCTCTGACCTACTTCGAACCGGGCCTGCGCTCGGTCCTGAAGAAGGGTGGCTTCCTGACCCGCGACAGCCGCGTCGTCGAACGCAAGAAGTACGGCCGTGCGAAGGCACGTCGTTCGTTCCAGTTCTCCAAGCGTTAATCGCTTATCCGAGATCGGACTTTGGAAAGGCCGGGTGCAAACCCGGCCTTTTTCTTTTGCGCATTGTCGCATCGGGGTGATGCTGATAGACAGTCGCAACGCCTCCGAAACAATCGAGGCCTAGACAGGACCTTATAATGGGAAGCACTCCGTCAGCAGACAGATAGGCCGCAGCAGCTTTTTTGTTGTTGCGGCGTCTGTCCCAGCCAATCTGATCGTGATGAAAAGACAGGCCGCCGCCAAATCCAGTTATTTGAGCGGGTGTTTACTCATGCTTTCAAGAATTCCAACGTGGAACTATCGCCTACCGGCAGCGCTGCTGTTGATGGCGCCTTTCGATATCCTCACCTCCCTCGCAATGGACATCTATCTTCCGGTCGTCCCGATCATGCCTCGTGCACTCGATACGTCGCCGGCCGTTATCCAGCTGACCCTCAGCCTCTATATGCTCATACTTGGCGCGGGCCAGATCGTCTTCGGCCCACTTTCCGATGTCGCCGGCCGTCGCCCTGTGCTGCTCGGTGGTGCGGCGCTGTTTGCGGTCACATCCTTCCTGCTGGCCGGCACCTCCTCCGCCAGCCTCTTCATCGCGCTGCGCCTGCTGCAGGCGGTCGGCGCTTCGGCAGCGCTCGTTGCAACCTTTGCAACGGTTCGCGATGTCTATGCCGAACGTCCGGAGGGTGCGGTGATCTATAGCCTGCTGGGCTCGATGCTCTCATTCGTGCCGGCATTCGGTCCGATTACCGGCGCCTTGATTGCGAACCACTTCGGATGGCGCGCCATATTTCTGGTTCTCGGCATACTGACACTTGCCGCGATCCTGAATGCGGCTCTGCGGTGGCACGAAACCCGACCGGCAACCGTTTCGACACCGAAGACAGCCTTTGGATCGATCCTGAAGGACTTTTCCTTCTGGACCTATACGATCGGCTTCAGCGCAGCGATGGGCGCCTTCTTCATCTTCTTCTCGACCGCTCCGCGCGTGCTGATCGATCGGGCCGGCTTCTCCAGCCTCGCCTTCAGCCTTGCCTTCGCAACGGCGGCCGTGGTGATGATCACGACAGCGCGTTTCGCTGGACGCTTCGTCAAGCGATGGGGTTCGGCCGGCAGCCTTGCCCGGGGGATGATTATGCTGCTCATCGGCGCATTGCTGTTCGCCGTCGGGGAGCTGTTTCTGTCCCCCTCTTTCGTCAGCTTCGTCCTGCCGATGTGGATCATTGCAATCGGCATCGTTTTCACCACAGCCGTCACCGCAAATGGCGCGCTTCAAGCCTTTGGCGATACGGCAGGAACGGCGGTCGCACTCTATTTCTGCGTCGAAAGCCTGATCGTCGGCTTGATCGGCACCCTGTTCGTCGTCTTCCTCGGGGGCGATACGGCATGGCCGCTCGCCGGCTATTGCACCGTCATGGCGCTTGTCACGCTGTTGTCTTTGTGGCGCCTGCAGAAGAGAAGCTGAAACGTCGCCGAAAGGCCGGGCCTTGCCCGGCCTTTTTTGTTTTTCCTGATGTTTTTTTACGAATGCCACATCGCCATGCAGGCAAAGCGTGCATTTTATGGCAAACTCCCGCATCACCCATGGAGGAGCTCTAGGATGACACGGACGATAGCTGGATTGATCCTGCCATTTCTGCTCGCAATATCGGGCATCTCGCCTGCCCTTTCGGCGGACACTCCGCAGCCGACGACGCAAGACCAAGCGCAGATGGAGAGCATGAAGGAATTCATACAGGCCAATCCGGATTGCAAGGAGTTCACCGATCAATGCTCGATCTGCACCCTCACCAACGGAAAAGCCGAATGCTCTACGCCGCAAATCGCTTGCATCAAGCAGGCCTATCAATGCTCGGCTCCAGCCAGTAAATAGCAAAGACGGGAAAACCCTCCATTTGAAGCCTCACAGGCATGGACGTTTGCCCGCGTCGAGCCAGCCTGTGCTTTCAGCCTAACCGAAGGAGAACTCCGTGCCGAGCACGTCGATCGATCATGCCTTTACAGCGACCAACCTGACATCCGCGGCCAGCGACCCGACTTTTGCCGGCGCGCTCTCCTTCATGCGCCGCCGCTTCACCAAATCGCTCGATGGCGTCGATGCGGTCGTCTGGGGCATTCCCTTCGACGCGGCCACATCCAACCGGCCGGGCACCCGCTTCGGGCCGCAGGCAATCCGCCGCGCCTCGGCGATCTTCGACAACGACCCGCAATACCCCTTCAACCGCGATCTCTTTGCCGAGATGTCCGTCATCGACTATGGCGACTGTTTGCTCGACTACGGCAATCACCAGGAGACGCCGGCGGCGATCGAGAGCCAGGCGAACACCATTCTCGGCAGCGGCGCCTTCCTGCTGACGCTCGGCGGCGATCACTTCGTCACCTGGCCGCTGCTCAAGGCGCACGTCGCCAAGCACGGCCCCCTGGCGCTGGTGCAGTTCGACGCCCATCAGGACACCTGGTTCGACGACGGCAGACGCATCGACCACGGCTCCTTCGTCGCCCGCGCCGCCCGCGAAGGGCTGATCGATCCCGACCGCTCCATCCAGATCGGCATCCGTACGCATGCGCCGGAGGACTACGGGATCCGGGTTCTCTACGGTCACGAGGTCGAGGATATGAGCGCTGCCGATATCGCATCGACCATCATCACCCATACCAGAGGCGGCCCCACCTACCTCACCTTCGATATCGACTGCCTCGACCCGGCCTATGCACCAGGCACGGGAACGCCGGTGGCGGGCGGGCCGTCCAGCGCAAAGATCCTGTCGACGCTGCAACGCCTGCATCAGCTCGATATCAGAGGCGCCGATGTCGTCGAGGTATCGCCGGCCTACGACCATGCCGACATCACCGCCATTGCAGGGGCGACGGTGGCGATGTATATGCTCGGTCTTCACGCTGAAAAGCGTGCGGCTGGACGTTAGGGCATGATCCCGAAAAGTGCGAAGCGGTTTTCGGGATCATGGCTAGACTAAACCAGCTGTTATCATTTTGAATCAACTTCATGGCAAACTGAGTCCGGAAACATTCTGAACCTATTGAAAGAACAGGAATAAAGAACATGGCACCGAAGATCTTCATCGATGGCGAACACGGAACCACGGGCTTGCAGATTCGCACGCGCATGGCCGACCGCCGCGACGTCGAGCTTCTGTCCATTCCGGAAGCTGAACGGCGCAATGCCGCCATGCGCGAAGACATGCTGAACAGCGCCGACATCGCCATTCTCTGCCTGCCCGACGATGCGTCGAAGGAAGCGGTGAAGATGGTCTCGGCCAACAACAATGTCCGCGTCATCGACACCTCGACCGCCTTCCGCGTGCATCCGGACTGGGCCTATGGCTTTGCCGAGATGGACAAGGAACAGGGTGGCAAGATCACGAGTGCGCGTTTCGTCGCCAATCCCGGCTGCTATCCGACCGGCGCCGTCGCCCTCATCCGGCCGTTGCGTGCCGCCGGCATCCTGCCGGACGGCTATCCGGTGACCGTCAATGCTGTTTCCGGCTATACCGGCGGCGGCAAGCAGATGATCGCGCAGATGGAAAATGCCGATCATCCGGATGCGATCACCGCGCCGCATTTCCTCTACGGCTTGCCGCTGACCCATAAGCATGTGCCGGAAATGACGACGCACGGGCTGCTCGACCGCGCGCCGATCTTCTCCCCGTCGGTCGGCAAGTTCCCGCAGGGCATGATCGTGCAGATGCCGTTGCATCTCGATAAGCTTGCGGAAGGCGCGACGCTGGAAAGCATCCATGCCGCGCTTGCCGCCCACTTTGCCGGTCAGGACATCGTACAGGTCGTCCCGCTTGCCGAGAGCCGCGCCCTGCCGCGCGTCAATGCGGTCGAACTGGCCGGCAAGGACACGATGAAGCTGTTCGTCTTCGGCACACCAGGCACCACCCAGGTCAACCTCGTCGCCCTGCTCGACAATCTCGGCAAGGGCGCATCTGGCGCTGCCGTCCAGAACATGGACTTGATGCTCTCCGCTTAAGACTTCTCAGCGGCACTTCCAATCTTCGGCGGTCGGGATTTCATTCCGGCCGCCGAATGCGTTTGACGATTGCCTTGCGGACGGGTGCGCTGTCCTGCCATATGCAAACCCACCACTACAACAAAAAAAGTTGCCTGTGATAATTACGCCACATTCGCTCCCTACGGCCTGCATCAGCCGCTCCGGGGACGCAGCGGTTATGAGCATTGCTCGTCAGGCAATTTTCAAGATCGCGCCAGCGTAAAGGAATTGGTTACCATAATTCGGCATGCTTTCCGACAACCGGCAAAGTGACGTCCGGACGCTGATTTTGCGTCGCGGCATGGGTCCTTTTTGTGAGCCGGTGTGGTGCGTATTTAGTTTGGATCAAGAGTATCATGGCGTTTGCGACCGAGACGACGTTCGGTAACATCAATCCCCGTTCCGGGTCTGCTCTGCGCCGGAAAAAACCCTCCGGGATCAGTCCCGGCACAGTCGTCACCGGCATCTCGGTGGTGGTTTTCGCCTGGGTGGCAGCGACGCTGATCACCACGCAATCGATGGTTCTGTCCCTGCCCGGCGCGAATATGTCGGCGATAGATTCGTTCACGCCGAGAGCGTCTGCTTTCATCGTGCCGCAGAGCCATCTGACACGCCCTGCCCGCCTGGCGAGCCAGACTTTGCCCATGAACCAGCAAAGTCGCACCAGCAGCGTGCCGGCCGACGCGCCGATCGGTGGGGCCGGATACACGGCGACAAGAGACGTCGTCGTTCAGCCCAAGGCAACCGCTGCCGATGCGATGCGGGCGCAGCTTGCAAGTGCCCTTGCTCAGCAAGCCTCCGAGTTTCGACAGGCGCAGGCTTCAGCATCGAGCATGAAAGGCAGCCGTCCGGTCATAGAGGCCTCTCCGGCCGCGATCGATCACCTGCGCAAGGTGATCGCCCTCAACTTCGCCAACACCGTGCTGCCGCTGATGCAGGCCAGATATGCCGCTGCATCCATGCCAACAGTCGCCTCGGTGAACGCCGCTCCGCAGCCGGTTGAAATTGCCTCCGCTGCTCCCGTTGCCAGCATGCCGGCCGTGGTTGATGCCGTGCCGCTGCCTGCAAAGGACACTGACCTGCCTGTCGCGGAGACGTTGCCGGTCGCCGCGAACCTTCCGAGCGTGATACCACTCGCTCGCCCGGAGCATGTGGTGGAAAAGACGCCCGTTGTCGCCTCTGCCGTGCCTGCCAGGTCCCGCAGCGAAGACACGGTTGCCGTGGCGCCGCCCGCGCATTTGACGGCCTATGCCAAGACGGACGACGATGAAACCAGGCCGCAGCGGTTCCTTAACCCCTTTGCCGCGATCAGCCCGCGCGGCGGCAACGGCACCGCCATCTACGATATCTCGGCCGGAACGGTCTATCTGCCGAGCGGCGAACGCCTCGAAGCGCATTCCGGCCTCGGCCACATGCGTGACAATCCCCACTATGTCGACCGCAAGAACACCGGCCCGACGCCGCCTGAAACCTATAATCTGACATACAGGGAAAGCCTGTTCCATGGCGTGCAGGCACTACGCCTGACACCCGCGAATGGCGCCCGCGTCTATGGCCGCGACGGCTTGCTCACGCACTCATACATGCTCAGAGGAGGCCGCGGCGAATCGAACGGCTGCGTGGTCTTTAAGGATTACGCCCGCTTCCTGGCTGCCTTTAAGCGCGGCGAATTCAAACGTCTGCAGGTGGTGGCGCGTCTGTCGTCGGCGCCCAGCAATATTGCGTCGCGCTGAAGCTTTGCAAAACAAGAGGGCGAGGCGAACCCGCCTCAGTCCCTCACGGCAATGACCGTCTGGCGCGGATATTCTCCATAAAAGCCGCGCCAGTTGGCGATGGCGAAGCCGAAGACGATCAGCGCGCCGGCCTGGTGGGTCAACGCCAGATGCAGCGGTACCTGCAGCAGCAGCGTCGTAATCCCCAGGATCGCCTGGATCAACACCAGCACGAATAGCACGACCGAACGGCGGGCATGGGTGGTCTCTGCCGCCGCGCGCAGCGAGATGATCATATTGATCGCGACGACGGCAAAGAGCGCGTAAGCGCCGAGCCGATGGACATATTGCACCATCTTCGGGTTCTCGAAGAAATTGATCCAGCCCGGCGACTGCACGAACAGCCCGCCCGGCACCACCGCACCGTCCATCAACGGCCAGGTATTGTAGGACATGCCGGCGTCGAGGCCGGCAACGAGCGCGCCGAGATAGATCTGGAACAGCGACATGAAGGCGATAAGGCCGGCGAGTTTCGCCGAATAGAGCGTCGGCGCCGGCTCATTCGAATGCGGCGACAGGGCACGCATGAACCACATGCAGGCGGCAAAGATTAGACAGGCCATGACGAGATGGGTGGCGAGGCGATACTGGCTAACGTCGGTACGCGCCTGCAGTCCCGACGAGACCATCCACCAGCCGATCGCTCCTTGCAGTCCGCCAAGCAGGAAAATACCGCCAAGCGGCAACCATAGCTTACGCTCGACGCGGCCGGTCAGCACGAAGAAAAGCAGTGGCACACCAAAGATGACACCCATGGCGCGGGCCAGGAAGCGATGCACCCACTCCCACCAGAAGATGCTTTTGAATTCGTCGACCGTCATATCCTTGTTCAACAGCTGGAACTGCGGAATACGCTTGTAGAGGTCGAATTCCTCCTGCCATTCCTGTGCATTGAGCGGCGGGATGACACCATGGATCGGCTTCCATTCGGTGATCGACAGGCCGGATTCAGTTAGGCGCGTCGCGCCGCCCACCAACACGAGGGCAAAAAGCGCCAGAAGGACGCAACCGAGCCAGATACGGATAGCACGGCGATTGCGGTCCTGGCGGGCCACTTCGTTCAAAACAGCCTGTTCCGACGTCAAATTAGCGACAGCCATAATGTCTCCCTTCAATCCGCCTGTTGATTTGCCTGATGGGGGCGTGCAAAACAAGTCCCGGGAGTTTGCGGCATGCCGTCGCGGTATGCCGTCGTAAGAGGAGAGACCAACCCGTGCCCCTTCGCCTGCGCAAATTTGTCGGCATGATCCTGCTTGTCTTGCTGGTGGTGATCTATGCGATCGTGGCGATGATCGTGGCGGTACGCACGCTGGCTGACCAACCCGGTTGGGTTCATTTCCTCTATTTCTTCGTCAGCGGCATCATCTGGGTGCTGCCGGCGATGGGAATCATCAAGTGGATGGCTGGGCCTCGCGCCCGATAGACGCGCACCCAAACGGTCGCGGATTAACGTGGAGATAACCGTGATGAGCGGGAAATCCTTCGCATGACCTCGCCTTAAATCAAAAATAAGCCGCCTGAGCGAAGACTGCACCCGAATGCCGTCCGATCGGAGACATCAGGTGCAGAGGCAGAAACTCGATATCGCCAACATGCCCGCTGCGAACGCGGCACGCGAGGATATTGCGTCCGCTGCCGTGCCATCGACAGCGAATGGTGGCATCCACATCGAAGTCTTCGACAGCATGGCGCCGCTGGAGGCCGAGTGGCGGGCGCTGGAGCGGGACGATCTCGCCTCGCTTCACCAAAGCTATAACTGGTGCGCGGCCTGGGCCGAAACCTCCGGCCATCAACTGGCAATCGTGCACGGCTCTTTCAACGGGCGTACCGCCTTCATCCTGCCGCTGGAGATCATTCGTTCCAAGGGCGTGCGCCGCGCCGAATTCATCGGCGCGCATCACAGCAACATCAATACCGGTCTGTTCTCCGCGGAATTTCTGGAAACCACAGCCGATCGCATGACAGCCTCGCTACAGGCGGAGATCGTGCAGGCATTGCGTGGCAAGGCCGACTTGATGCTGCTGCGCAATGTGCCGGTCACCTGGCGAGGCCGCACAAGCCCCCTCGCCTCGCTGCCCGCCGTCCAGAACCAGAACCACGCCTTTCAGCTGCCCTTCCTTGGCTCGTTCGAGGCAACACTGAAGCAGGTGAATGCAAAGCGGCGGCGCAAGAAATTCAAGCATCAAAGCCGCATTCTCGATGACAAGGGCGGTTATGAACATCTGATCGCGGGACCGGATCAACGGGATGCGCTGCTCGACCTGTTCTTCCGGCAGAAGGCGGTGCGCTTCAAAGCTGCGGGCCTGCCGGACGTGTTCCGGGATACATCGACCCAATCCGCCTTGCACCGGCTGTTGGCGCACCGGGACGCGGGAGGATCCAATACCGCGCTGGAGATGCACGCGCTGCGGCTGAAGGGCGAGCATGAAGGGCATATCCCGGCAATCGCCGCGCTGTCGCGCAAGGGCGATCATGTCATCTGCCAGTTCGCCTCGATCGACGAGACGCTGGTTCCCGAAGCAAGCCCCGGCGAATTGCTGTTCTGGCTCATGATCGAGCGGCTGCACCGCGAGGATGTTGCCCTCTTCGACTTCGGCATCGGCGACCAGGGCTACAAGCGCTCCTGGTGTCCGACGGAGACCGTGCAGCACGACCTGATCCTACCGATCTCGACGGTCGGCCATGTCGCGGCCTTGGCGCAAAAAGGCATGACCCGCGCCAAGGCGGCCATCAAGGCCAATCCGTGGCTCTATAGCCTCATCCAGCGGCGGCGCGCGCGGCAAGACATCAACGCCCCCTCGACGGAAGAAACCGACAAGGATTGATCAGGCTGCATATTGGCGGGCGTCGGAGCCACGCTCAGCGCGCCAGCCGGACATCAGGATGATGTGCTCATAGCCTGCCTTCTGAAATTCCGTCATCGCCGTCATGAACTGATTTTCCTCGGGCTCCGGCATGGAGAGCAGGATTTCCGTATCCTTGCTACGCGTCAGCTTAGCAACGCCGGAGACGTCGGCGGCACCGCATTCGACCAAAACGATATCGTAGGCAGAACCCAACGCATCGAGGATGAGCGACAGCCGGTCGGCGCCGCGCATGGCGCGGTTGACATCGCTGGTGCCCTGCGGCACGAGATGCGCGTCGGACAGGCGATCCGGGTGAATGGTATCAGCAAATGCAGCCTCGCCGCAGAGCAGGTCTGTCACGCCTGAGAGATCGTCGGATTCGGCCATCAGCCGCGACGGGCAGCCGGTTCCCGTCATATCGACCAGCACGATACGGCATCCGGCATCGGCGACGGTGCGGGCCAGCATTACGGTCGCCGTGGAACCATTGTCACCGGTCGGCGATATAGCAATAGCGAGGCGGGAACCGCGGTCGATCAGATAATCGGCGACCGACTGGATGGAGAAATCCTCCTCGTCTTCCGGCTCTTCGGCAGCCTCGTTGGGCAAGTGTCCGAAATCGACCGCCGCTTCCATATCCCGCGCCAATGCCTGATCGGCAGCGACGGAGAGCATGCTTGCCGGCACGGTATTCTGTTGTGCGTTGGCAGCGGTCGGCGGACGAGCAGCGCTTTCTTTGCGGACCAAGGCGTCACGCTCGGCCGGGCCGACTGGACGCAGGGCGCGGCCGCTGAAAAGCTCCATCAGCATGATGACGATGCAGGTCAGGATAAAGGATGCGAGCGCGGCCACAACGACGATCGGTCCGACCTTGGGGAAATAGGGATCGACCGGCTCGACGGCCTGAGAGACGACGCGGGCATCCGCCGGGCTCGAATTCTTGTTGACGCGGGACGCCGCCTCGCGATAGCGGGCGAGATAGGTTTCCAGCAATTGCCGTTGCGCGGTCGCTTCACGCACCAGAGCGTTAAGGCCGACTTCATCCTGCCCTGCCCGGGCGCTATCGGCCTTCAGCGTGTTCGACTGCGCCACGAGCTGCTGCTCGCGCAACTGCGCGACCTTGGCTTCACTCTCGATGCTGGCCAGGATCTTCTGGGTCTCGCGGTCGATCTGCTGGCGGATGTCGGTCAGCTGGGCGCGCAGGCTCTTCAGCCGGGGATGCCCCTCCATCAGGCTGGTGGACAGATCCGAGATCTGCGACTCCAGACTGGATTCCGTTGCCTTCAGCCGCTGGATGGTCTGCGAGCCCGAGACGTCGGTCAGCGCATCGGTGGAGCGGCCGGAGGCTAATGCTCCGCGCACGGCCTGCGCGCGTGCCTCGGCATTGGCCCTTTCGCCGCGCACCTGCGCCAGTTGACCTGAGATATCGGCAAGCTGCTGCGTCGCAAACGTATTGGTGTCGCTGGTCTGCAGAAGGCCATTGGCGGAGCGGTAGTCGGCGACCCTCTTTTCGGCCTCGCTGACCTTCTCGCGCAGATTGGCGATTTCCGGCTCCAGCCAGCGCGTTGCCTCGCTATTGGAATCGAGCTTGGCGCCGCTCTGCATCGACAGGTAGACCTGCGCCATGGCGTTCGGAACGCTGGCCGCCAGATCCGGATCGCGGGAGGTGAAGCTGACCCCGATGACGCGGGAACTGTTGATCTGGTAGACCTGCAGCCGGTTGGTGAAGGCATCGAGCATCCGCTCTTCCGGCGCCTTATCGAGCGGGCTCTTCTTCAGGTGCAGCATAACCAGAATGTCGGCAAAGGCCGAACTTCTGGTCGCCGCGTCGAATTCCGGATGCTCGTAGAGCTTCAGATTGGTGATCACCTGCTTGACGAGATCGGCCGATTGCAGGATCTGCACCTGGCTGGCGATATTGAGTTCGTCCAGCACAGGAGCCGAGCCGGCGTCATTATTCTGCGTCGTCGTTGCGAATGCCGGCGCGCGCTGCTCGATCAGAATGCGGGTTTCGCTGCGATATTCCGGGGAGACGACCTTGGCAACGGCAAACGCCAGGCAGGCGCCGGCGAGCGTGATGGCGATGACCCGCAGCCGTCGCTGCCATACGGCGCGAAAGAGCAGCGCCAGATCAATATCAACATCCTGCTGGCTGTTATTGACGCCGGGCATATACAAGAACTCCATAATATAAAGCCAAGATTAAATGTAAACGACTATAGTAACCCAAGCGTTAATAGTATTTTTGAGTATTATTTTCGAGATCACTAATGAATGACATGAATTTTTCTTCGTTCTTTACCGGCCGTTAACCCTAACGGACCGATAACGACGATAGTAATTTTCCTCACCCGTGAGCGCGAAATGTCCTTCGCAAAGCCAAAGATTGTCCTGGCACTCGGCATGGCCGCCGTGAGCGCCGCGCTCAGCGGCTGCAACACCTATCAGCCTGCGCCGAAGGCCTTCAGTGAAGCGACGATCCAGCCCTATATGCTGGATAGCGGCGATCGCCTGCGCGTGACCGTCTTCGACCAGGAAGGCCTGACCAACACCTATACGGTCGACCAGGCCGGCTACATTTCCTTCCCGCTGATCGGCCAGGTCCCTGCCCGCGGCCGTACGCTGCAGCAGCTCTCCGGCCAGATCGCGCAGAAACTTCGCCAGGGCTACATCCGCGATCCCGATGTCACTATCGACATCGATCGCTACCGCTCTGTCTACATCATGGGCGAAGTCGGCCAGCCCGGCCAGTACTCCTACGTGCCCGGCATGACGATCCAGAACGCCATTGCCGTTGCCGGCGGCTTCAGCAGCCGTGCCAACCAGTCCAATGCCGACGTGACCCGCAAGATCAACGGTCACGTCATGACCGGTCGGGTCGGCATCTCGGACCCGGTGCTGGCCGGCGATACGATCTATGTCCGCGAACGGCTGTTCTGACCGTTCACGATCATGACAAAACCGCTCCGCATCCTCCATTGCTTCAGGTCACCGGTCGGCGGGGTCTTCCGCCATATCCGCGATCTGGCGGAAGAGCAGAGCAAGGCGGGTCATGAGGTCGGCATTCTCTGCGACAGCCTGACCGGCGGGGCGCATGAGGACCGGTTATTCGACGATGTCATACCTTTCCTCGCGCTCGGCGTGACACGCCTGCCGATCCGACGGCATATCAGCCTGTCCGATATGACGACGCTCTGGAAAAGCTATAAGACAATCAAAAATTTGCGGCCGGATGTGCTGCATGGGCACGGCGCCAAGGGCGGCCTGCTTGCACGCATCATCGGCTCAGTCCTGCGGGTGAAGAAGTATCGCGTAGCCCGCCTCTACACAGCGCATGGCGGCAGCCTGCATTTCTCGCGTACCTCGCCGCAAGGCATCCTGGTCCATAGCCTGGAGCGGCTGCTGGAATTCCTGACCGACGGGCTGATCTTCATCTGCGATTTCGAACGTCGAAGTTACGAGCACAAGATCGGCAAGCCACGGACGCGTACCGCTCTGATCTACAACGGCGTCAGCGATCGCGATTTCGGGAATATCCCGACACGATCGGATGCTGTCCATTTCGTCTATATCGGCATGCTGCGGGACCTCAAAGGTCCCGATCTGTTTGTGGAGGCCTTCGCCAAGACCGAACGGCGGATCGGCCATCCCCTCTCCGCGCTGATGATCGGTGACGGGCCGGACAGGGACAAATATCGGACGATGATGATCGAGCGCGGCCTCGGCCAGCGCATCGGCCTGTTGCCCGCCATGCGCGTGCAGGACGCCTTTGCCCTGTCACAAACCGTAGTCGTTCCCTCGCGCGCCGAGGCCATGCCCTATATCGTGCTGGAGGCGCTGGCGGCGGAGAAAGCAGTGATCGCCTCGCGCGTCGGCGGCATTCCTGAAGCGCTTGGCGAGACGAGTACAGCGCTTGTGGTTCCCGACGATACAGACGATCTTTCGCGCGTGATGGCCGAGGCCATCACCGAGCCGGATTGGGCTCACCGCATCATGCCCGATATTGGCACAATCCGCTCGGCGTTTTCGGCCTCGATCATGGCGAGGGATACTGTCGACCTATATTACAATATACTTGAGCCAGGTGCCGAACGTTAGAATACAAGCGAGTGTTGTAAGCGTTTCTTAGCTCATCCCTGCTAGGCGATATCCGGTAACGATCGGATGAATTGCCATGAACCCCATCGAGAAGTCCAAGCAATTCGACTTGGACCATATTCGCAAGCAGGTTTCGGAAATCCGCGCCCGTAGCGCCGAGGAAAACGGTGGCGAGACTCTGTCCGGCGACATCAATGCCTATGCCCGCCAGATCGCCGAGCAGTTTCGCGACGGCAACCAGACACCAGCGATCATCATCGGCCAATACCGGCTCTTCGAGTTCCTCTGGCTGCTCGTCGTCGGACTTGCAATTTTCTTCTTCCTGACAGCGCCGGGCGATCATTCCTTTCTGGCGAAGGCAACGGTAACGATCTCGCTCAGCACGCTCGCCATCATCTTTCTGCAGGTGGCCGACGCCTATCAAATCCCAATGCTGCGCATGCCGCACCGCTTCCTGCAGCGCATCCTGCTGCCATGGGTGGCGGCATTCGCTGTGGTCGCCATTGCACTCCTGCCGTTCCACGTCGATGGCGTCTATTCCGTTCGCCTTCTCACCACCTGGTTTGTCACCGGCGCGGTTTTCCTTGTCGGCGCGCGCCTGATGTTCGCCTATGGCATCCGCCACTGGGCTCGCAACGGCATCATGGAGCGGCGCGCAGTCATCGTCGGCGGCGGCGAGCCGGCCAAGGAGCTGATCCGTGCGCTCGAGCATCAGCCCGATAACGATATCCGTATCTGCGGCATTTTCGACGACCGCGGCGAGAAGCGGTCGCCGGTCATGGTGGCTGGCTATCCGAAACTCGGCACCGTCCCCGAGCTGGTCGAATTCGCCCGGCTGACCCGGGTCGATATGCTGATTATTGCACTACCGATGAGTGCCGAAGACCGTATTCTGCAACTCCTGAAGATGCTCTGGGTGCTCCCCGCCGATATCCGCCTGGCGGCGCATGCCAACAAGCTGCGCTTCCGCCCGCGCGCCTATTCGCATGTCGGCGCGGTGCCGATGCTCGACATCTTCAACAAGCCGATCCGCGATTGGGATGGCGTCGCCAAGCGCATCTTCGATGTCTTCTTCAGCCTGCTCGCGCTGTCCCTGCTCTGGCCGGTCATGCTTGCCGCCGCAATCGCGGTGAAGACGACCTCGAAGGGGCCGATCTTCTTCATGCAGAAGCGTCACGGCTTCAACAACGAGATCATCAAGGTCCTCAAGTTCCGCTCGATGTACACGCATATGAGCGACCCGACGGCCCGCAACGCCGTCACCAAGAACGACCCCCGCGTCACGCCTGTCGGCCGCTTCATCCGCAAGACCTCGGTCGATGAGCTGCCGCAGCTCTTCAACGTGCTGCTCGGCAACCTGTCGCTCGTCGGCCCACGCCCGCATGCCGTGCTGGCGGCGAGCCATAACCGCACCTATGCCGATGTGGTCGAGGGTTACTTCGCCCGCCATCGCGTCAAGCCCGGCGTCACCGGCTGGGCGCAGATCAACGGCTGGCGCGGCGAGATCGACAGCGACGACAAGATCAAGTTCCGTACGGCCTATGACCTCTATTACATCGAGAACTGGTCGCTGCTCTTCGATCTGAAGATCCTGTTCCTGACGCCCTTCCGTCTTCTGAACACGGAAAACGCCTATTGACCGCGATCGACCTCCCATACCAGCGCGTCGACCGGCCGCAGCTTGCCACGCTTCGGCTGATCGGCACAGCTTGCGTCGCCTTCGGGGTGTTCCTGTCGGGCTTCGTCATCGCCGAGCCCGCGCCCTATGAGCTGTGGCTCGCCTTTCTCATCGGTGCCTGGTTCATCCTCGGGCTGAAGATCTCCCGCAACACGGCACCGCTGCTGGCTCTGTTCCTGGCCTTCAATGTCGGCGGCATGCTGTCGCTGACGCAGATGCGTGATCTCGGTGCCAGCGATCATCTCGACGGACCGGTCTATATCGCCGTCTCCACTTTTCTGGCGCTCAGTGCCGTCTTCTACGCCGCGATCATCGAGGATAGCGAAAAGCGGCTGAAACTGATCTTCAACACCTGGGTCGTTGCCGCGCTGATCACGGCAAGCCTCGGTATCCTCGGCTACTTCCATGCTGTCCCCGGCTTCGGGATTTTCACGCGCTACGACCGCGCCATGGGCGCCTTCCAGGACCCGAATGTCTTCGGTCCCTATCTGGTGACACCGAGCATCTTCCTCATGCACGGTATATTGATCGGCGACCTCAAGAAAGCACCGATCAAGGCACTCTGCCTGGTTGTCCTGGCCTTCGGCATCTTTCTTTCCTTCTCACGTGCGGCCTGGGCGCTGTTCGCCTTCGCCTCGGTGATGCTGATCTTCTGCATGCTGCTGAAGCACCGCAGCAATGCCTTTCGGCTGCGCATCCTCGTGATGTCGCTGACGGCGATCGTTCTCATGGTCGCCGTGCTGATTGTCGCGCTGCAATTCCATCAGGTCAGCGATCTGTTCTCAACGCGCACACAGCTCGTGCAGGATTACGACGGCGGCCATCTCGGCCGTTTCGAGCGCCATCGCCTCGGCTTCATGATGTCGATGGAAAGGCCGCTCGGCATCGGGCCGCTGGTGTTCTCCACCCTCTTTCGCGAGGACGAGCACAATATCTGGCTGAAGACGCTGACCACCTATGGCTGGCTCGGCTTCTTCTGCTGGGTCAGCATGATCTGCTGGACGATCTATATCGGCTTTCGCAACCTTTTGAGGGAGCGGCCCTGGCAGCCCTACGTGATGATCGCCTGGATCGTCATTCTCGGCCATGTCGGCATCGGCAATGTCATCGATACCGACCATTGGCGCCATCTTTACATGCTGATCGGTATCGTCTGGGGCTGCGGGGCGCTGGAGCAACATTATCAGCGTGGTCTGACCCGGAGGGGGGCTGCACCATGACCATCAATGTCGGCATTAAACGCCTGTCGCTGCTGCAAGTTCTCGAACCCAGCGGTGGCGGCTCCGGGCGGCACTTCCTCGACCTCTGCCGCGCCATGCAGCACCGGGGCCATTCGGTGACGGCGGTCTATTCGCCGCTGCGCGCCGAAGCCGCCTTCGTCGCGGAGCTTGAAGGCATGGGCCTCGACAGCGTCATTCCGCTCGCCATGCGGCGCGCGCCGGGGCCATGGGATCTGACCGCATGGTGGAACATCCGCCGGATTATTGCGCAGCATGGGCCGTTTCATCTGATCCACGGCCACAGCTCCAAGGCGGGTGCGCTGACACGTCTGCGGCTGCCGGGGCCGCATGTCCCGGTCATCTACACGCCGCATGCCTTCCGCACCATGGACCCGACGCTCGACTCCAGGGGCCGGACGATCTATGGCGGCATCGAGCGGCTGCTCGGCAGCCGGCTGTCCGACCGTCTGATCTGCGTGTCCCGCGATGAATATGATCACGCGCGGTCGCTGGGCATTCCAGAGGCCCGCCTGCGCATCGTCGTCAATGGCGTCAGCGCGCCGCCGGCTGGGCAACGTGCCGCCATCCGCGCCCGCTACGGCATACCGCAGGATGCCCTGCTCTTTGGTTTCGTCGGCCGGCTGACCCGGCAGAAGGCGCCGGAGCGGCTCGTCCAGGCTTTCGCCCGCATTGCCAGAGAGTTGCCGCGAGCCCATCTGCTGATGATCGGGGTCGGCGAACTCTCCGACACAGTCAGGGGCATGATCAAGGCTGCCGGCCTTGAGGATCGCGCCCATCTCGACGATGCGATCCCGGGTGCTGCTGCCATCGATGCCTTCGATGTCGTCGTCATGCCCAGCCGCTATGAGGCCATGTCCTATGTCATGCTGGAGGCCGCGGCCGGCGGCAAGCCGCTGCTTCTGACCGATGTCGGCGGCGCGCGCACTGTGATCGAGCCCGGACGCAACGGCTATATCGTCGCCAATAGCGACGATCCCTCGGAACTGGCGATGACGATGCGGCGCTTTGCCGATCCGAAATTGCTGCGGAACTTCACCACCGAGGCCCGCCAGCGCAAGGATGGCTATACGCTTGCCGGCATGGCTGACGCGACAGAAGAAATCTATTTCGAACTGCTCGGCTATCGCGCGCCGATGCCGCTGCGAAGACAGGAAAAACTCCTGCTGCGCAGCGCCTCCTGAGAGACGCGCGAAAAAGGTGGCATTCTTTAAATTTGCAGATGAACCCCGTTGGAAATCAGTTCCGATTTTCGGGTTTTTGCGCTAAATTTCAACCATGATTACATCAGCGCAACTCCGCGGCGCACGCGCCATGCTCGGCCTCACACCGGAGGCGCTTGCCGCCGAAAGCAAGCTGCCCCTGGCAACGATCAAAATGCTGGAAACGGATGTCAGTTCGGCGGACGCCAAGTCGCTTGTCGCCGTGCGCTCCGTCCTTGAAGCCCACGGCGTCCTGTTTCTCGCCAACGGCAGCGACGGAAACGGCGGCGCCGGCATCCGCTTCAAACATTGGGCGGAAGATGGCGGCACCCGGCCTGAAAATTTGAATGCCACCAACGACGACTGACCCTTAAGCCAGCTTCCAGCTCTGAACCAATTGCTCCGGCGCGGAAATGGCGGCGGACAGGATGAAGCGTTCGGTATCGTTGGCCGGCTCCCTGCCCGCGACAGTGGAGCGAACCGGTAAGCCGTGGCCGAAATCGTTAAGCGTTACCAGCTCCACCACCACGTCGCCATGGTCGCCGCGCCATTCGCGCCGCTCGCCGCCTTCGAACAGGCGCAGCCGGCCCTTTGTTTGCGGGCGCTCGTGCACTGCCAGCCACTGCGCCACCGACGCCTCGGCATTGACGTATGAGACAGTGCTGTCGTCAGATCCATGCCAGATGGAAACCGAAGGAAAGCGCTCTGCATCCGGAGAGACTTCGCGGACGAGCTCGGCCCATTTCTCGGCCGGGCGCGCAGCACCCCTTCTCATGACATCCAGCGCCGACATGGCATCGCGGGCGGCACCAAAGGGCAGGCCACCGATGATGGCACCGGCGGCAAACAGGTCCGGATAGGTCGCAAGCAGCGCCGACGCCATGGCGCCACCGGCCGAGAGGCCCATGACGAAAATCCTGTTGTCGTCGATCTTGTGCAGCCGGCGGCTGAAATCAATCATCTCGCGGATCGAACCCAGTTCGCCGCGATCGCGCGTCACCGAGCTCGGGCGGAACCAGTTGAAACAGAGATTGGGATTGTTGAAGGCCTTCTGCTCGGCATAGAGCACGGCGAAACCATGCTTGCGCGCCAGAGCCGTCCAGCCGCTGGCGCGATCGAAATCCTCGGCATTCTGCTGACAGCCATGCAGGACGACGACGAGCGGCATCGGCCCCTCGACGCCCGGCGGCACATATTCCAGCATGCGCAAGTCACCCGGATTGCGCCCGAACCACAAGACCTCCGTCAGGCTCTGCGGCACGAACTGCGTGGATACGCGCTGACGTGCCGGCTGCGACCGCGGCCGCGTTACGGGAAACTTGAGCTGTGGCAACTCGACGGAATCGACGAGCAGACGGCGGAGCCGGCTCGGAACCTTGAAATTCATCCTAGACCTTTCAAATTATCCGCGCCCACCGTTGTTGATCTTGTTTGGCGGGCGGCGACCGCACTCCGTCCCCATGGGGTCGGCATCGAGCAATGCGACTCTATTTGTGCGATGCAGCAAATATAGGGCGGAGAACGGGATTCGAACAGTCACAATGCATCATTGCAGCTATGTGAAATCAGCTTAAATCGATTAGATTATCGTCAACAGATGAGCCTAGATGTCAGAGATAGGCCCGAGCCAGCGCAATGAGCTTCGCGTCTTCCTTCACGCCCTGGCGATAGAGCTGGATGATCAGCGCGCCGAGACGCTCGGCCTCCGGACCGCGATGATCGATGCCGCGATCCTTGCAGACAGTATCCAGCACCTTTTCCAGGCGATCCAGATCGTCCGAAAACAGGGGTAAATCCTGGGGATGGATGGAGGTTTCCAACATCTGCGCTGCCTCGTCCGTCGGGCGGAAGCACGCTAGTACACTCGCCGGAGCCCGCTTTATAACCGGCATATCGCGGCTAACTATGCGCCCTGTCCTGGGGCTTGGCAAGGAAGGTTTTGTAAGCCAGACGTGCCGGCCGCCGCCAATACAACCTTTGCAATATTACAATTTTAAGCGGCACAATCATCAAGCCTTGACGGACGCATGACATAAGGAGGCAACGAAACGGAGGCTTCCTGATGAACAAGTGCATGATCCCGGCAACATTCTGCATGCTGTTGCTTGGCGCGATCGAACCAGCCCTTGCCCAGTCGCTGTCGGCATTGCCGCTGCGAAATCCGCGCCAAATTCCCGACGGCTATATTTCCGTGCAGTCCGGCATATCGCTTTCAGTTCCAGTCGCAGACGGGGACAATGAAGCGCGGCAGCGGGATGCTCTCAAATCCTTCTATCGCATTGCTACCAGTAATTGTGCCGTGCTGCTCGACACCATCGCCGACGATTGCCAGATCAACAGCCTTTCCAGCAACACCGATGTTACCAACATCGATGGCCGCGGGCCGAAGCTGACGGTGCGTGGCCAGGTCGGCATGACTGTCAAATTGAAGCCGGCCACCCCGACCGCGAAGTGAAGAAAGCTGGCGCCGAACGCCGACAATCAAAAAAGCCAACGGATCGGTAAGAAATCGCGGCGATAATCCCCCCGCAATTGAGGGATGACACCATGGCAAAAGCGAAACGGCGCACGCGGCGCAAGCCACAGTCCAAAGCGGGCAATTCGATGTGGCTATGGGGCACGGTCGGCCTCGCCGCCGTAGCCGGCATCTTCGCCTATGAACACCGCCGGGAAATGCCGGCATTGCTGGCCAATGCCGGCGCTACTGGCGCCCGGCATGTATCGCAGGTGACAGAGGCAGTACAGCCGGCGCCGACGCCGGCGGCGAAACCGAAGGTCAAGATGGCGGTCGTCGTGCCCGAGCGCCCCAACTCTACTATGCCTGTCCCACCCGCTGCCATTCCGGTCTCCTTGCCGGCGGAGCGCACAGCGCCGGTTCTGGCCACCGCCCCTGCCCGCGAAAGCAGCGGTCGATTCGGCCTCTGTGGTGGTTCGACCGGAGTCAATTGCGTCGTCGACGGCAGTACCTTCTGGCAAAATGGGGTCAAAATCCGCCTGGCCGACATCGATGTGCCCGACATCGCCCCCTCACACTGCGCCGGCGAACAGCAAAAGGGCGCCGCCGCAAAGCTGCGCCTGCAGGCGCTTCTGAACGACGGCACGTTCGCACTGTCCGGCAGTGCCCGCGGCGAGGATCAAAATGGCGGCAAATTCCGCATCGCCATGCGCGCCGGCCGCTCCATCGGCGATCAACTGGTGTCCGAAGGGCTGGCACGCCACTGGACAGGGCGGGCAGCAGCCTGGTGCAGTTAATCAGTGAGATTTGACTAGGGATATCAAGGATCTAATTGGTCGGGGCGGCCGGATTTGAACCGACGACCCCTTGACCCCCAGTCAAGTGCGCTACCGGGCTGCGCTACGCCCCGACCTGCCGAAACGGCTTGATTGCATTAGTCTGTCAGCCATGTCAGCGCAAGAGGTAAAATCGTGGCCTGGGTGAAAAATGGCGTGCAGAGCGAGAAAAATCCCCGCTCTCTTACTCACCTGCATTGCCGGCGTAGCCCATGGTTCGGCTGGTAAGTGTTGTCCGACGCCCGGTAGGATTGATAGCGGCTGGCGCAGGCCCGTGCGTGACCGTCGTAGTAGCGTTCCGCATGCTGCCTGTAGAACAGCGTCCCGGTCACGAAGGACTTGAACAGCACGCCGCTATCCGAATCGTCGTCGTAATAGCTGTCGGAACCGTGGCGCTTGTGGCCGCCGCGCCAATTGTTGTGGTTGTGCCAATGGCCGTGCCCGTGGTCGCGAACCTGGATGATGTCGGACTGCTGTTCCGGCGCCGAAAGCGCGGGCATGGTGATGGCGCTGGCGGGCACGACCGCGCTTGCGGCCAGCAATAGACCGAAACCGGCGGCAACCATCGATCTGGTGATCATTCGCATCTGCAGCTCCTTCCAAGTCCGACAGCGGCTTATCCAAGCACTTCTGCGTGAAAACCTTGCCGCCGGCCACTCCGACATTACCTATATATAGTGGGTTCAAGCCACGCTCACAGGTGTCTTTCCGTCTTTCTTCCCGACGGATTGTCATTGATAATGAGGTCATTGGAAAGTTACACAATGAAGCCGCTGATTGCCCTTCTGCTATGCGCGCCACTGCTTGCCGCATGCACGACGACCGAACAATCTCTGCAACCGATCCCCGGCAGCATCACCTATCGCGGCCAGCCGGAAATGAAGCTGACGCAATCGCCTCCCGGCACGCGGCTGCCGCATCATTTCACCAATCAATGGGGTGAGGATGTCTATGAGACCTACATCATCCAGCCGGATCACAGCCTGAAGCTGGTCAGCCGCCAGGTGATGACGCGGCCGCTATAGGCTTGGAATAAGTTTACAAACAGAAACTCCGCCGACGCTATGCCGGCGGAGTTTCTATATTCTGTCGTTTCCGGCTTACCAGCAGCGATAGCAGCGGCGGTAATAGGGACGGCCATAATAGCCACGGTGATGATTGTCGCTGACCGCCGCGCCGACGAGGACGCCGCCGATGACACCGGCGGCGATGCCTGCAGCAGCCTGGTTTTCAGCCTGCTGCGCCTGGGCGCGATTGGCCTGATAGGTGGCGCCGACACAGCGGCTATAGCGCTGCGTGCCCGGACGCAAGCCCTGGGATTGGCAAGTCATTTCGGCGCTTGTGGCGGATTGTTCAGGTGTCTGGCAGCTTGTCAAAATGGTCGAAATGGCAAAAAGACCAAGCGCCATGGCAGCACGTACGCGCATATTCCTCTCCAGCAATCTAAAGTGTTGTCCCGGGATTGAGGAATACAGCCAAAGGTAATCAAGCGCAAGCCGTTCATTACCAATTAGTTAACAAGAAGACACCATGGACAGGCGCTTTTCGCCCGGACGCATACCCGCGAGACGACGTCAAACAAAAGGGGCGAGCACAACCGCCCGCCCCTCTTTCATTTTCTTACCCTGACCCTGCCGTACGAAGGTCACCGAGATCATGTCCGATCAGAAATTCCGCTCGAAACGCAGAATGCCGGCAACGGTGTCATCATTGATGAAGTCATAGTGCATGTAGGTCAGTTCCGGCTCGATGAGCAGGTTCTTCACCGGGTTGAACTTCAGGTTCGTCGTTGCCTCGAAGATCTTCGAGTCGGTATAGGCAAGCTGCAGGTTCCACTTCAGCTTATCGTTGACCGGCACACCAACGCCGCCCCAAACGGCCCAGTCACCCCAGCCGCACTTTGCCCCATGAACGACGCCATCGGAGGTCGTGCAGGCCGATTCATCCTGATAGGAGCCGGCATACTGGTTGAGCTTTTTGCCGTCCGTGTTCCAACCGCCCATCAGGAAAGCTTCCACGCCGCCGAACTTGGCGTCGAGGCGAGCCTTGATGGCGCCTTCCTCGACGATGGAGTCATAACCGCCGACCACCTTGAAGCCGAGCGTGTCGGTCGTATAGCCCAGACCGGCAACGACGTTGGGCGCATATTGATCGGCCTTCGAGGTAACCCAGGCGCCGCCATAGCTGTCGGAATCCGATCCGGAATTGCTGTCTTCCAGCGAGATGACGGCGGAGAAACCGGAGCCGGTATCATATTTGTACGTCAGCTGGTTGAGTTCGTACGGGCCGTCATAGATCGCGTCGTCGTTGATGACGTCGCCGGCGTAGCCGGCATAGAGATTATACTGCGAGTCAAGCTTGCCGACGGTGAAACCGGCCAGGCTGATGTTCGCAAAGAGCAGCTTCTCGGCGGTGGCACCTCCGTCATTCCACTCCCAGCGCAGGATCATGTTGGTCTTCAGGGGACCATATTCCGTGTCCGTCGCCGTATCGACATTGAGCTCGACGCGTTCGTGCCAGAGCGTACCGACCTTGTTGGTCGGATTGTAGGCGTCGTACCATTCGCCCTCGGTGCGAACTTTGCCACCGATCTTCAGGCAGGTTTCGGTGCCCGGAATGAAGAAATAGCCGGTGCCGTATGCATCGCAGATGCGGACGTATTCCAAAGGCTCGGGCTCGGCCGCAACGATGGCATCGGCCGCATGGGCGCCGCTCACCGTTGCCAGCGCGGCAGCGGAGCCGAGAAGAAGGCTCTTGATGTTCATGGTGTCTCCATTCGAATATCCATCAGGGGATGGAGCTCCGCGGTAGACAAATCCATACCGCCCCATAGCCTGATTTGGCATCTCCCCACGACGGGGCGAAGCAATAACGCTTCATTAACAAAATTGAACCCGGCGCAGAAAGCTTGCAAGCCAATAAGCATAGCAAGCTAATTGTCACGTTGGCATGGATTACCGTTCGTGACAAAAATATCACTGCCCTTAATCCGGCCAGGGCGGCGCTCACCCTGCGCCAGCTGTATTGAAGAGCGGCGATAAATAAATACAATCGCCTGCCGGGTTCAGGAGGCGGTCGTGATCAAACGCGATGCCAGCGAGGTATATTTCGGAGGAAAAGCTATGCCTTTCAAAATTCTAAGCGTATTTCTGCTCACCCTCGGCATGGGTACGGCGGCAATGGCCGCCTCCAGTGGCCACAGCGGCGGCGATCGAGGCGGCTGGGGAGATAGCCCCGGCGCCGAAGACAACAACAACTATCGCAGCACCATCATCGACAGAAGCGACACGGCCGGTACGGACGAAAAAGATCCGAATGCCTGCTGGACGCTGCCACGCTCCGCCGACGGCAAATCCATTGTCGCGCCGAGCCAGGCTAAGCCCGTCGTTCCACGCAAGTGCAATTGACCAGACTGTTTTGAAGCAGAAGGCTTCGCCTAGCGCACCTGATCGAGCAATCGCTTGCATTCCAGGAGGTCATAGAGCGTTTCCTGAAGCAGCGCCCTGTCTTCCTTGCCGACGCTCGATTTACCGAGGGAAACATCAGGCACGTCGTCTTCGCCGCTGACGAAGTTGAAGAAGCGGCGGCTGATCGGCGCTTTGGCGCGACCGACGATCTGATCCTCATCGGGATGGCCGGATCCGACGCGCGGCTCGGCAGGCGCCGGTTCCTGCGCGGCGGCGGCAAGCGCTTCGACACTGGCGAGATCGCCATGGCCGACGGCGATGACGAATTTGTTGCCGTTGGTTTTCAGGAGTTTCTGGACACCCTTGATCGTATAGCCGTGATCATAGAGCAGATGGCGGATGCCGTTCAGCAGATCGACGTCCTCGGGCCGATAATAGCGCCGGCCACCGCCCCGCTTCATCGGCTTGATCTGCGGAAAACGGGTTTCCCAGAAACGCAGGACATGCTGCGGCAGATCAAGGTCTTCCGCGACTTCGCTGATCGTGCGAAATGCATCCGGGCTCTTGTCCATCGTCATACTCCCACAGCATGTTTCCGACGCCACGCGGGCCAGACCATGCAAAACCGGATATCCGCACCGCGGCTCGTCGCGATACGACTCACCATATTTCAACGGTTTGCCGGGAGAAATTCAAGTCATCTCTTCGGCTGTTTCACAAGCAAGACGAAAAACAACCAAGAAAGGCCGGGAAAACGGCGCGACCGCACCGGTGGCAAGTCACACCGACAGCAATTTCCAATGGATCAGGAAGCGGGATTTGCCGGCCGCGCCTTCGCCTTGCGGCTGGCATGGGCCTTCAGGATACGCGTCTTCAGCACGTTGGACGCCTTGAAGGTCATGACGCGACGCGGAGAGATCGGCACCTCTTCGCCGGTCTTCGGATTTCGACCGATGCGCTCATTCTTGTCGCGCACCTGAAATGTCGCGAAGGAAGAGAGTTTCACAGTTTCGCCACGCACGATGGCGTTGCAAATCTCATCGATCACCGTCTCGACGAGTTCCGCAGATTCGGTTCGGGAGAGGCCAACTTTCCGGAATACCGACTCCGCCAGGTCTGCGCGCGTCACTGTCTTGCCCGTCATGGTTCCCCGCCCAAATTGCTGCGTATTATTATCCAAGTCGCGAGAGTATTGCCCTTGCGCCAAACGGTCAAGCTCTTGTTCGGAATCGGGTTTTAGAGACTTGGCCTACCAGCGCAGCAGAACCGCGCCCCAGGTGAAACCGCCGCCCATGGCCTCCAGCATCACCAGATCGCCCCGCTTGATTCGGCCGTCGCCGGCAGCAACAGCCAGCGCCAACGGGATCGACGCGGCAGATGTATTGCCGTGAAGATCCACCGTCACCACAACCTTTTCGGGAGCAATGCCAAGTTTCTTGGCCGAGCCGTCGATGATGCGGCGATTGGCCTGGTGCGGCACCAGCCAGTCGAGATCGTCGGCCGTCACCTCAGCCGCCTTGAACGTCGCTTCGATGACATCGGTGATCATGCCGACGGCATGCTTGAACACTTCGCGGCCCGCCATATGCAGTACGCCGACCGTCCCCGTCGAGGACGGTCCGCCGTCGACATAAAGCTTGTCCTTGTGCGCGCCGTCCGAGCGCAGGCTCGCCGTCAGCACGCCGCGATCGGTATTCGCGCCGGTCCCCTCACCCGCTTCGAGGATCAGCGCACCGGCGCCGTCGCCAAAGAGAACGCAGGTCGTGCGGTCCGTCCAGTCGAGAATGCGGGAGAAGGTTTCAGCGCCGATGACGAGCACCCGCTTGGCAACGCCGCCGCGAATATAAGCGTCGGCGGTGGTCACGGCATAGACGAACCCCGAACACACGGCCTGAACATCGAAGGCAAAGCCATGATGCATGCCGAGGCGGTTCTGGATGTTCACCGCCGTGGCGGGAAAGGTATTGTCGGGCGTCGAAGTAGCGACGATGATCAGATCGAGATCATCCGCCGTCAGCCCGGCATTGGCGAGTGCTGCCCGTGCCGCCTGCTCACCGAGCGAGGCCGTGGTTTCGCCTTCGCCGGCAATGTAACGCTGGCGAATACCGGTGCGCTGGACGATCCAGTCGTCACTGGTATCCACGACTTGCTCCATATCACGGTTCGTCATGACGCGCTGAGGCAGCGCCGACCCGAATCCGCGAACAACTGAACGAATCATTCCTGTTATACCCCGTCACTCATGCCGCTTCAGGTCCGATCGGCGGCTGCCGCCTGGCATGGTATCTTTTCAGATCATTTTCGATTTTTTGTGTCAGGCCATTCTTGGCCATGTCGTAGCCGACATCAATGGCCGCCGCAAAGGCCTCGGCGCTGGCGCCGCCATGGCTCTTGATGACAATGCCGTTAAGGCCGAGGAAGACACCGCCATTGACCTTGCTGGGATCGAGCTTCTCGCGCAGCAAGTCGAAGGCACCCTTGGCGAAGAGATAGCCGATGCGGGCAAGCAGGGTCCGCGTCATCGCCGCGCGCAGGTAAGCGCCGATCTGCTTTGCCGTGCCCTCGGCAGCCTTCAGTGCGATATTGCCGGAAAAGCCTTCCGTCACCACCACGTCGACCGTGCCCTTGCCGATATCGTCGCCTTCGACGAAGCCGAAATATTCGAGCGATTCAAGATTGGCTTCGCGGATCAGGCGACCGGCTTCCTTGACGTCTTCCTGGCCCTTGATTTCCTCGACACCGACATTCAGCAGACCGATGGTCGGGCGTTCGATCTCGAAGAGGGCGCGGGCCATCGCTCCGCCCATCAATGCGAAATCGAGCAATTGCTGCGAATCGGCGCCGATGGTCGCGCCGACATCGAGCACGATGCTTTCGCCCCGGAGCGTCGGCCAGATGGCGGCGATCGCCGGTCGTTCGATGTTAGCCATGGTGCGCAGGCAGAACTTGGCCATCGCCATCAGCGCGCCGGTGTTCCCCGCGGAGACGACGACGTCGGCCTCGCCGACTTTCACCGCCTCGATCGAGCGCCACATGCTGGAGACGTAACGGCCACGGCGCAGTGCCTGGCTCGGCTTCTCGTCCATGCTGATGGCGACATCGCATTCGTGGAAGACGGATTTGTCGCGGAGTTTCGGATATTTGCCCAGGATTGCTTCGCAACGATCCTTCATGCCGTACATGATGAAGGTAATATCGGGATGCCTCTCCAGCGCCTTGGCCGCGCCAGGAATAACAACCTCAGGGCCGAAATCGCCACCCATTAGGTCAAGAGAAATTCTGATCACGCGTCCCTAGTCCTTCTTGTCCGCCGGGCCTGGCGAAATTGGCGTCAAAATACCGGTTTCTCCCCGCGTTACAACTGAATTGTGTTCAATTGCCAGGGGTGTCTATTCCTTTTTCCAGTCTTTCAGGACAGCGAATGGCGACGGTTTCTTGTCATCTTCGCCTGTGTCTTCGATGTGATCTTCAAACTCGATACCGGGCTTGCGCGGGTAAGGATCGATGGCAAGCGCGGCGAATTCCGCGACGGCCGCACCGGCGTCGATCGTATCCCCGGTGAAGGTTTCCGGAAGATCCGCACCATCCGGATCAAGCACCATTTCCCCGGCATCTACGGACGGCACCCGCGCCAGCTTCGACCCCTCGGGGACGAAGATCTGCTCGAATTCCTCGTCGATATCCGATTCGACCGGATCGAGCGTGACGACGCAAGCCTGGACAATCTTTGCGCGCACATTGCCCTTAAGGCGAACCCCGTCACGCTTCCATCGGGCGATCTTCAGATCCGCCTCGAGCTTCGGCACGGAGAGCACATTCCAAAGCTTGGCGAGACCCTCAAGCTCCCGGTTGTCGGCTGCAAGACGAACCTCCACCGGATTGGCGGAGATATGGCCGACCTTCACCGGATAGGAAAAGGGCGTTTCGTCGGAGTTCGGTTTCTTCATTTTTTGTCTCCTAGGCTACGTCTTTGTCAATCCCGCCAGGCTGCGGCAGGGTTGCCGAACCGGTGGCGACCTCGGCTTCCGTCACGCTCGCCAGATGTGCCTCTGCCATCATCATCCAATCCGCCAAGCCAAGCATCGAGGGAGTATCCTCTGCCGGCTTGGGATAGATATTGCGCTGAAGCGCCGTAGCCAGGGCATCGCGATCATTACCATTCATGGCGGCCGCATAGCTTTCGAGCCGCCCGTAGAACATGCCGGCCAGTTTCTTCATCCGCTTGGGCACGCTGTTGTCGCCGATTCCAAGTTCGCGGATGGAATAATCTATATCCTCGAAAAAGGCATCGATAATTTCCTGTGCAAGCTCCTGGCCGCTGGTCGCAGACGAACGCGTCCGGCGAAAAAACAGGATCATCACCGCCGACAGCAGTTCGAAACGCCCCATGACCGTATCCGGCACGTCATAGTCGGTATAGAAAACCGGCTGGCGCGCCATTGCGGTCAGAACACCATATTGTCTGACGACGATGATCTGATTGTGATTTCTTTTGCGGAACAGCCCAAAAATCATGAAAATTCCCGGAATTGGCTCATTCAGAGCGCCGCGTCGCGCTTGGCCTTGTTGCATCCACTTAAAAGCTGGTTTACCGAAGCAGGCGCGAATTGCAATGCCGTTTGTGCCCGCTTCAAGGCCCCGCCCCGACCCGTCGTCGCACTGTGCATGATTGGTGATGAAGAGTGCCGAACAACATCGCTAATGCCTTACCCAATCGCGGAAAGGCCACAATGATGTGCACAGCAAGATCTTATTGGCCGCCCGGCCATCGGTTTGATTCATTAGGGGAGATGGGATGTCGTTGACGAAACGGTATTTCAAGTCTGACAGAACTTTCATCAGCAGTGCCGCCATCGCCCTGGTGATCGGGACCGCGGGGCTTACGAGTTGCAAGACCACTGAGGTCATGAACAACGGCTACATCTTCGATCAGCAATCGCTCAATCTCGTGCCCGTCGGCTCGAGCCGCGAGCAAGTGCTGCTTTCGCTCGGTACGCCATCGACGACGGCGACCTTCGACGGCGAAGTCTTCTATTACATATCCCAGAAGCGCACCCGCGCTGCGGCCTTCATGAAGCCGAAGCTGGTCGACCAGAACATTCTGGCGATCTACTTCGACAAGGATGGCATCGTAAAGCAGGAAGCCAACTACACGCTGAAGGACGGCAGGGTCTTCGACATGATCAGCCGTACGACGCCGACCGGCGGCCGCGACATCACCTTCCTGCAACAGATCCTGCAGGGCGGCGGCAACGGCATCAATGGCGCGAGGAACTTCCTCAACAACCTCAATCCGGGTCAATAGACCGGATAGACCGCATCAAAAAACCCGCGAGGCGCGAGCCCCGCGGGTTTTTCATTGGTTTCGCCTTCGCCCTTATCCGGCGAGAACGGCAAGCAGCAGCAGCGCGACGATATTGGTGATCTTGATCGCCGGATTGACCGCGGGGCCAGCCGTATCCTTATAAGGATCGCCGACGGTATCGCCGGTCACGGACGCCTTGTGCGCCTCCGAGCCCTTCAGGTGGCGTGTGCCGTCCTTGTCGACAAAACCGTCTTCGAAGCTCTTCTTGGCATTGTCCCAGGCACCGCCACCCGACGTCATTGAAATGGCGACGAACAGGCCGTTGATGATGACCCCGAGCAACGAAGCGCCGAGTGCCGCGAAGGCCGAGGCCTTGGAGCCGGAGATCAGCAGCACGCCGAAATAGACGACGATCGGCGCCAGCACTGGCAGCAGCGACGGGATGATCATCTCGCGGATGGCGGCCTTGGTCAGAAGATCGACAGCCCGGCCATAGTCGGGGCGCTCCGTACCCTGCATGATGCCCGGCTTTTCACGAAACTGCTTGCGCACCTCCTCGACGATCGCGCTTGCGGCGCGGCCGACGGCCGTCATGGCAATGCCGCCGAAGAGATAAGGAATGAGCCCCCCGAACAGCAGCCCGGCGACGACATAAGGGTTGGAGAGATCGAAGGAGATCGTCCCCACATCGGCGAAATAGGGGAACTGATCGCCGTGCGACGCGAAATATTTCAAATCGTTCGAATAGGCGGCAAAGAGCACCAGGGCACCGAGACCGGCCGAGCCGATGGCGTAACCTTTCGTCACCGCCTTGGTGGTGTTGCCGACCGCATCCAGCGCATCGGTCGATTTGCGTACCTCCGGCGGCAGATGCGACATCTCAGCGATGCCGCCGGCATTGTCGGTAACCGGACCGAAGGCATCCAGTGCCACGATCATCCCGGCGAGGCCGAGCATGGCGGTAACCGCGATACCCGTGCCGAACAGGCCGCCGAGCTGATAGGTGGCGAGAATGCCGCCGACGATGACGATCGCCGGCAATGCCGTCGATTCAAGCGAGACAGCCAGACCCTGAATGACGTTGGTGCCATGGCCGGTGACCGACGCTTGGGCGATGGAGTTGACCGGCCGCTTGTTGGTGCCGGTGTAGTATTCGGTGATCACGACGATCAGCGCCGTGACGATCAGCCCGACGATGCCGCAGAGGAAGAGGTTCGTTCCGGTAATATCGAAACCTGCGACAGTGCCGATCGAACCCCAGCCGATGGTCAGCGACGTGGCCGCGCCAAGACCGATGATCGACAATAGACCGGTGGCGATCAGCCCCTTGTAGAGCGCCCCCATGATCGAACCATTGGCGCCGAGCTTGACGAAGAAGGTCCCGATGATCGAGGTGATGATGCAAGCGCCGCAAATCGCCAGGGGATAGATCATGGCGGCGGCAAGGACCGGCGTGGCGGCAAAGAAGATCGCGGCGAGAACCATGGTGGCGACGACGGAGACCGCATAAGTTTCGAAGAGGTCGGCGGCCATGCCGGCGCAGTCGCCAACATTGTCGCCGACGTTGTCGGCAATGGTGGCGGGATTGCGCGGATCGTCCTCGGGAATGCCTGCTTCCACCTTGCCGACGAGATCGCCGCCGACATCGGCACCCTTGGTGAAGATACCGCCGCCGAGACGGGCGAAGATCGAGATCAGCGACGCACCGAAACCGAGCGACACCAGCGCATCGATGACATCGCGCGAGCCCGGCTCATGGCCGAGAATGCCGGTCAGCACGTAGAAATAGATGGAAACACCCAGCAGCGCGAGGCCGGCGACCAGCATGCCGGTGATGGCGCCCGACTTGAAGGCGATATCGAGGCCGGCCGACAGGCTGTGCGACGAGGCCTGCGCGGTGCGGACATTGGCGCGCACGGAGACATGCATGCCGATGAAACCGGCAGCACCCGACAGGACCGCGCCGATCAGGAAACCGAAAGCGGCTTCGGCGGAAAGCAAAAGCCAGGCCGCGATGAAGACGATGACGCCGACAACGGCGATGGTTCTATACTGACGCGCCAGATAGGCTTGCGCGCCTTCTCGAATATAACCCGCAATCTCCTGCATGCGTGCATTGCCCTGGTCGGCTGATAGCACCGACCGGGTTGTCCAGATGGCGTAAACCACCGAGAGCAATCCGCACGCGATAACACCAAAAAGAATCGACATTTCGCTTTTTCCCTCCAAAAAAGCCGGCGGTTCACTCCTCCTCCGGCCGCCTGCGACAACCGTGACCCCCCTCCTCCAAGGCAGTCGACAGATGTGCATAGCGGAGATTGCGTTTGGGAAAACGTCGCGTCAAGACCGCCCGCGGGTAAATCACCCGATGGCGGTTCAAAAGAACATTCGTAGCTGAAATCAGGCGCGAACGAAGCAAACGAAAGTAGACGGCGCCATCAGCGGCGCCGGCATCGCTGCTTATTTCTTGGCTTCGCCGCGAACTTGCTTGGCGATTCGATCGAGCACGGCGTTGACGAGCTTGGGCTCATCATCATCAAAGAAGGCGTGGGCGATCTCGACATATTCAGTAACGATGACCGCGACCGGGACATCCTTGCGGTCGAGAATCTCGAACGTGCCGGCGCGCAGAATGGCACGCACAGTACTGTCGAGGCGCGACAGCGCCCAGTCGTCCTGAAGCGCGGAACCGATCAGCGGATCGAGGCGGGTCTGCTCGCGCACGACGCCCGAGACGATGGAGCGAAACCAGGATGCGTCGGCCTTCAGATAGGTGTCGCCATCCAGCTCCTGTCCGAGACGGTGCGCCTCATATTCGGCCACCACCTCCAGCACGCCGGTTCCGCCGATATCCATCTGATAGAGCGCCTGAACGGCGGCAAGGCGGGCTGCCCCGCGCTGGTTCGCGGTCTTTGCCGGTCGCTCGTTATCCTGATTGCTCATGAACTTATGCACCCAACTTTTGTTTTAGCGCGATCATCGTCAGCGCTGCGCGAGCGGCAAAGCCGCCCTTGTCCTTGTCCGAACGGCGTGCACGCGCCCAGGCCTGGTCGTCGTTCTCGACGGTCAGAATACCGTTGCCGATTGCCAGGGATTCGCTGACAGCCAGATCCATGAGAGCGCGCGAGGATTCGTTGGCGACGATATCGAAATGATAGGTCTCGCCGCGAATGACCATGCCGAGGGCGACATAGCCCTGATATTCCGTGCCGCCATTGTCGGCGCCGTCGAGCGCCATGGCGATGGCAGCCGGAATTTCCAGCGCGCCCGGCACGGTGACGATGTCATAGGTCGCTCCGGCTTCTTCAAGCGCGGTCTTGGCGCCATCGAGAAGGGCGTCAGCCATATCATCGTAGAAGCGGGCTTCCACGATCAGGATGTGGGCATTGGTAGAGCTGGACATACGTCACCTGCGGAATGAGAGGGCGGGCAGCACCGATAACGGCGGGTCAAACCACGGCGGGCCGCGCTTGGCAAGTGTTTTTCGGCTGTCCGCCCCGATTCTGATCCGGATTTGGGGAAGATCGGACCTTGCTGGAAATTGTATCTTCCGCCGCCGCACTCGCTTCGATAATAATTCGCGACCGGCAAGGGAGGCCCTCATGACGAAGAAGACCAGACGCGCCGTCAATATTGGCGAGCTTCAGCTCGACCATTGGCAGCAGGGAGATTTTTTTGCCGGCAGTGACGCCTCGTTCGGCGCGCTGCTCGGCCTCAAGGATCTCGGCATAAGCTACAACGAAGTGCCGCCCGGAAAATCAGGCTGTCCCTTTCACAATCATCATGTCGAGGAAGAGCTTTTCGTCATCATCGACGGCGAAGGTGAATATCGTTTCGGGAACGAGCGCTTTGCCGTTGCAAAAGGCGATGTGTTGGGCGCTCCGGCCGGCGGCCAGGAGACCGCTCACCAGCTGATCAACACCGGTCCGGGCGTGCTGACCTATCTTGGCATCTCGACCAAGGCGCAGACGGAAATCGTCGAATATCCCGATTCCGGCAAATTCCTGGCAAAGACCAACCGCGCCGATGAGACACGGTTCCGCTTTATCGGTCGCGATAGCGCGCCCATGGATTATTGGGATGGCGAACCGGGAGCATGAGAAGATGAGCATGAATTCTGCAATGCCTGAAAGGAAGGAAATCGCCCCCACCATGACTATCGCCCCCACCTTGACGACAGAACGGCTGATCCTGCGTGCCCACCGGCCCGAGGAATTCGAGGAATATGCGGACTTCTGGAACCAGGAAGAGCTGATGCGTTTCGGTGGAGGCGAACCGCCGTCACGCGAACAGACATGGGCGCGCTTCCTGCGCTATACCGGCATGTGGCATCATCTGGGCTTCGGCTTCTTCGCCATTGAGGAGCGTGGGAGCGGCCGCTTTGTCGGCGAGGCCGGCTTCCTGGATTCCCATCGCGATATGAATCCGACAACCGAGGGCACCCTGGAGACAGGCTGGGTCATCTCGCCGCCATTTCAAGGCAAAGGCTACGCAACGGAAGCCATCCGTGCGGCAATCGCATGGGCCGACAGGACCTTCGCCGATCGGCGCATGACCTGCATCATCGTCCCCGAAAATACACCATCGCTGCGGGTCGCCGAAAAGGTCGGTTTCCACCGGATCGGTGAAACCTACTACAAGGGTGGGATGAACGTCATGCTCGAGCGCTGGAAATAGAGCAGACCCGACCGTCGGAGGGATCGATGCCCATGAGTTCACGAGATGACATCGGCGTCAGGGAATATGACGCCACGGACGCCGGCGCGACCATCGATATTTTCCTGCGAGCAATTCGGGAGGTCGCGTCGAAGGATTACAATCCTGCGCAAATCGATGCCTGGGCAAAGGTCGATGATCCCAAAGTCTGGGCGCAGTGGCGGGCGAGCAGGCCGACCTGGCTGGCGATCTGCGAGACGCAGCCCATTGGATTTGCCGATCTGAAGGCGGACGGCTGCCTGGACATGATGTTTGTCCACCCGGACTATCAGGGCAAGGGCGTCGCCAGCCTGCTTTTAAAAACCGTGGAGACTGCGGCCAGCCATCAAGGGCACCGGCGGATTTTCACCGAGGCCAGCCTGACCGCCAGACCCTTCTTCGAACGAAAGGGGTTTATTGTCCTCGCCGCTCAAACCGTGGAAAAGCGCGGGCAGACCCCTCCAAACTTTCGCACGGAAAAGATGCTCGCCTGATTGGGTCGAAGGTCAGCCTTCCCGGACAGCCGGGAATTCCGCCAACCGCGCAGCGTAACGCGCCATGGTGTCGACTTCGAAATTGACGAAATCGCCGGCCTTGCGTTCGCCCCAGGTCGTGACCTCCAACGTGTGGCGGATCAGCAGCACGTCGAAATCGGTGCCATCGACGGCGTTGACCGTCAGCGACGTGCCGTCGAGGGCGATCGAGCCCTTGGGCGCGACGAATTTTGCGAGATGCTCAGGCGCGCGCAGGCGATAGCGGGTGGCATCGCCCTCTTCCGTCACCGACAGGATTTCCGCCTTGCCGTCGACATGGCCGGAGACGATATGGCCGCCAAGCTCGTCGCCGATCTTCAGCGAGCGTTCGAGATTGATATTGCTGCCGGCCTGCCATTTGCCGATGGTGGTCAGCCGCAGGGCTTCCTCCCAGGCTTCCACTTCGAACCAGCGGCCGTTGCTGCCCGCCTCCGGCAGACCGGTCACCGTCAGGCAGATGCCGGAATGGGAAATCGAGGCGCCCATGTCGATGGTCGCCGGATCGTAATTGGTGGCAACGCGCAGCTTGATGCCTTCCTTGAGCGGAGAGACGGATTCGACCGTGCCGATATCGGTGACAATTCCGGTAAACATCAAAAACCTCTTTCAAATTCGTCGCAGCGATCGTCGCCAAACTGGCTCGCGCGGATATGTCTGAAACTGGGTGGGATATTGGTCTTCGTGACCGGCGATTCAATACCGCCCTCGCCGATCGTATCCGGCCCCTGGAACAAAAGGATGCGGTCGACCAGATCCGCGTCGAGAAAGCGTTGTGCTACCCTTGCGCCGCCCTCGACCAGAAGCGAGGAAATGCCACGCGTGCCAAGCGCTTCCAGGAGCTCGCCCGGTTCGCTGGAATTGGATTGCAGCACCTCCACACCGGCGGCGTCCAGCGCGGCGCGGCGGGCCATGAAGGCCTTGTCGGTATTTTCGTCGAAGGGCGGCGGATGACCGGCGACGGCGATGACCGGATATTGCCGCGCTGTCTTCACGAGCTTGCCACCGGGCGGAAGCTGGAGCTGGTCGTCTATGACGATGCGTAGCGGCGTTCGTTCTTCCAAGCCCGGCAGGCGGCAGGTCAATTCAGGGTCGTCGGCGATGGCCGTGCCGATACCGACAAGGATGGCGTCGCTTTCGGCGCGCAGGACCTGCACCTGGGCGCGGGCGACATCGCCGGTGATGCGTACCTGCCCTGTACCAACCTTGCCGATCATCCCGTCGGCGGAAACGGCAAGCTTGAGAGTCACATAGGGCCGGTTTCTCGTCTGGCGCATGAGATAGCCGGCGAGCGCACGCCGGCCCTCTTCCTCGAGAATGCCGATATCGACCGCTATCCCCGCATCCCGCAGCATGGCGATGCCGCGGCCGGAAACGCGCTGATCGGGATCGGTGACACTGATGACGACACGGGCGACGCCATAGGCGATCAGCGCCTCGGAGCAAGGCGGCGTCTTGCCATAGTGGGAACAGGGTTCGAGCGTGACATAGGCTGTGGCGCCCCTCGCCGCCTCACCGGCGTCGGCCAGGGCCTGCGTCTCGGCATGCGGCCGGCCGCCAACCGCGGTAACGCCGCGGCCGATGACGGCACCGTCCTTGACGACCACGCAGCCGACGGAAGGATTGGTGGAGGTCAGCCCCAGATGCCAGCGCGACAGGCGGATCGCCGCAGCCATGAAACGCTCGTCGTCCGGCCGGAGCGTCATGGTCAGGGATCCAGTGGATCGCGGGCGATCTTGGCGTTGATCTCGGTGATCACGTTCTCGAAATCCTCCGCATGCGAGAAATCGCGATAGACGGAAGCATAGCGCACGAAGGCAACGTCATCGAGGCTCTTCAGCGCTTCCAGCACCTGCAGGCCGATCTGTTCCGAGCTGATTTCCGTCTCGCCCGAGCTTTCCAGGCGACGGACAATGCCGGAAACGGCGCGCTCGATGCGATCCCGGTCGACCGGGCGCTTGCGCAGCGCGATCTCGAAGGACCGCACCAGCTTGTCACGATCGAAGAGCACCTTGCGGCCGGTCTTCTTGATGACCATCAGCTCGCGCAACTGCACGCGCTCGAAGGTCGTGAAGCGCCCCCCACAATCCGGACAGATCCGCCGCCGGCGAATGGAGGTATTATCCTCCGCCGGCCGCGAATCCTTGACCTGGGTATCTTCCGAACCGCAATAGGGGCAGCGCATTCGCTCTCCTCAGCCCATGTAGCCGTACATCGGGAAGCGATCGGTGAGCTTGACCACCTTCTCGCGCACGGCAGCCTCGACAGCGGCATTGCCTTCATCGGAGTTGGCGACCTTCAGGCCATCCAGCACTTCGATGATGAGATTGCCGATCTCGCGGAACTCAGCTTCCTTGAAGCCGCGCGTCGTGCCAGCCGGGGTGCCGAGACGGACGCCGGAGGTGACGAAGGGCTTTTCCGGGTCGAAGGGAATGCCGTTCTTGTTGCAGGTGACGTAAGCGCGGCCAAGAGCCGCCTCGGCGCGCTTGCCGGTGGCGTTCTTCTTGCGCAGGTCGACCAGCATCAGGTGGTTGTCGGTGCCGCCGGAAACGACGTCGACGCCACCGGAGATCAGCGTTTCGGAGAGCGCCTTGGCGTTCTTGACGATCTGCGCGGCATAGTCCTGGAACTCAGGCTGCAGGGCTTCGCCGAGCGCCACGGCCTTGGCGGCGATGACGTGCATCAGCGGGCCACCCTGGAGACCAGGGAAGACGGCCGAGTTGAACTTCTTTGCCAGATCCTCGTCATTGGTAAGGATCATGCCGCCGCGCGGGCCACGCAGCGACTTGTGCGTGGTCGTGGTGGCAACGTGGCAATGCGGGAACGGCGACGGATGCTGGCCACCGGCAACAAGGCCGGCGATGTGGGCCATGTCGACCATCAGGTAGGCTCCGACGCTGTCGGCAATCTCGCGGAAGCGCTTCCAATCCCAGATACGGGAATAGGCGGTGCCGCCTGCAATGATCAGCTTCGGCTTGGTTTCCTCGGCCTTGCGCTGAACCGCATCCATGTCGAGCAGGTTGTCGCCTTCGCGCACGCCGTAGGACACGACGTTGAACCACTTGCCGGACATGTTGACCGGCGAACCATGCGTCAGGTGACCGCCCGAATTGAGGTCGAGACCCATGAAGGTGTCGCCCGGCTGCAGCAGCGCCAGAAACACGGCCTGGTTCATCTGCGAACCGGAGTTCGGCTGCACGTTGGCGAAGTTGACGCCAAACAGCTTCTTGGCGCGCTCGATGGCGAGCTCTTCGGCAATATCAACGTACTGGCAGCCGCCATAATAGCGCTTGCCCGGATAGCCCTCGGCATATTTGTTCGTCATGATCGAGCCTTGCGCTTCCAATACGGCGCGCGAGACGATGTTTTCCGAGGCGATCAATTCGATCTCGTGCCGCTGACGACCCAGCTCCTTGCCGATTGCGCCAAAGATTTCCGGATCGGTATCGGCGAGCGAGCGATTGAAGAAAGGTTCGGTGGAAGCGGTGGTCATGGTGGAAGCTCCTGAACAGGCCGGAACGGCAATGGGACGGTATTAGCGTTAGGGTCGCCCGAGAGCAATACGATCAGCGACATTTGCTGGGCATTCTACGATGAGCGGCTCCCGCAAACGAAAAAGCCGCATCCGAAGACGCGGCTTTTCGCAAATTCCCTCAAAGCGAGGCCAATTATTGAACCGGCTGCTCCATGCCCTGCGTCGTGTCGAGCGCGAGCTGGGAATTGCCGTCGAGATTATAGATATCGTCGCGGAACTGGACGATGCCGTCGGCAGCGCTCCAAGCGGAGATATAGACGAAATAGACCGGCACTTCCGTGGCCAGCTTAATCGGCGTGTTAACACGCGTAGAGATGACCTGCTCGATGTGCTGACGCGGCCAGCCCGGAGTTTCGGTCAGCAGCCAGGTCGCCAGGTCGCGGACGTTCTGAACGCGCACACAGCCCGAGCTATCGAAACGCATCAGCTTGTTGAACAGGCCCTGCTCAGGCGTGTCGTGCATATATTCGTTGTTGGGATTATAGAAGTTGATCTTCGTGGACGCCATGGCGTTGGTCTTGCCAGGATCCTGACGGAACATCAGGTTCGGCGCCTTGTCCGAATTCCAGTCGATCGTCTCAGGCGCAACTTCCTGGCCCTTGCCGTCGAGAAGGCGGATGTTGTTCTTCGCCAGGTAGGTCGGATCCTTCCGCATCAGCGGCATGATGTCCTTGATGATGATGGAGCGCGGCGCCGTCCAGTACGGATTGAGGATGACCTCGTAGATCTTTGAATTGATAAGGTGCGTCGGTCGCGATTCCCGGCCGACGATTGCCTCGTGACGCAGCGCGACTTGACCGTCCTCTACGGCTTCGACACGGGTCGCCGGAATATTGACCATGACGTGACGCCGGCCCAGATCGGCCGGGAACGTCTGCAGGCGAACGAGGTTGGTATTCAACTGCTGCAGGCGGAGATTGGCAGGGATATTCATCGCCTTCAGCGTGAAGTCACCGATAACACCATCCGGCGGCAGGCCGTGGCGGGCCTGGAAACGCTTCACAGCGCCATCGACATAGGAGTCGAAGGCGGAGGAAATACCGGCTTCCCTCGGCAGGTCACCCGTCACCATCAGATGCTGGCGCAGCGCCTGAACGGCACCATCAGTGACGCCGAGCTGCAATTTCTGATCGCCGGGGGTAATCTGCGGCCAGCCGCCATTGGCGGCGATGTTCTGATACTGGGCAATCGCCTGCTGGATGTTCGGGACGGAATCAGGCCCGAGGATCGGCGTGTTCGACTGGACGGCGGCGGCCGTGCGTGCCGCGGCCTTTGCGTCGAACTGGTCATCCCAGTTGCCGCGGGCGCGGTTGTTGATCAACGCGTCGAGAGGCGTCTGATCCTGCTGCGCAAGAGCAGGGGCGGCCAGAGCAGCTACACCAAAAGTTGCCGCAGACCGCAGGAAGGAGCGGCGCGAGAAAGCTTCAATTCCGTTTTTCTTCGACATATCCCTACCGTTCGACGCTGCGATCAATTTCATCCGCAGCCAAGAGAAGAAGCAGCAAATACCCCGGCTCGCGCCAAGTCGTGCAGCTCAATATCAATCCGTTGCCTCAAAGCACCACAAAAACTTCGTCACGGACCGTCACTATATTGCGAGCCCAAAGCGCTCAGGCATGAAAATCAAGACTTGAGGCGCAGCTTGCCGTTCGTTTCCGCTGTCATAGCAATATGGCCGATTCGTGTCGCCCGGCATGAAACTTGCCTTCGTCTGCCGGATCGGAAGAAATGCCATGTTGCACTTGCTAAAATACCACTAGATGAGTGCGGTTAATAGCGCCTGTTGATCCGGCGTCAATGGCGCAGAGGTCGCGGACGGCACTACTTCCGCGAGGTCGCCGCGGGACGTGGCAAAAAGCCCACAGAACGGGGCAGATATCCCTCCCTTTGAACAAACACAGCCGGACGCGCAGGGAACGCATCCGGCTTGTTTTGACTGGAGAGTGTCGCGGTCAATCCGCGGGTATTGCTTACATGCGATAAGCGATGCTGTCGTTCCAGAAGCGGTCCAGGCGCTGGAGGAGCTTGTTCATCTGGGTGAACTCGTCCGTGCCGATGCCGCCGACCTTATCGATCGAGCCGATGTGGCGGTCGTAGAGCTTGGCGACGGTCTCGGCGATGTCCTGGCCGCTTTCCGTAAGACTGATGCGGACCGAGCGACGGTCGATGCGCGAACGCTGATGGTTGATGAAGCCGAGGTCAACCAGCTTCTTGACGTTATAGGAAACGTTGGAGCCGAGGTAGAAGCCACGCGAGCGCAGCTCGCCGGCGGTCAGCTCGGAATTGCCGATGTTGAAGAGGAGCAGCGCCTGGACGGCGTTGACGTCGTCGCGACCCTGGCGGTCGAACTCGTCCTTGATCACATCGAGGAGACGGCGGTGAAGACGCTCCACCAGGTGGAGGGATTCCATGTACAGACCACGGATGTCCTCGACCTGCTGGTCCCGAGCGGTTGCAACTGCCTGCGGCTTGATTTTCGTGTTCATCATGACTTGGCCTCACTGTTTGTTTGGCGGTGTCGTTTTCTTCCCGCCTTGAGTGAGACCCTATCGAATACACATAAAATTCTACTTAAACTGCAAGCTTAACAGCACCTTACCACGACGGGTTAGTGTCTCAGGGTAAATCAACCATTACCTGCTGCTGGCGCCGGCGCTTTTCCAGCCATAGCAAAATGCGGAAAGCACAGTAGAGAACGGCCACGCATCCATGCAGGATCACGATCAATAAATTGGAGCCGAAGATCTGCGGCCAGAGGCCGTACATCAGCGCCTGACCTCCCGCGGCCAGCACCCAGATGACCGGCCCCCAGGAGACTGTCAGCCACAGACCGAGCGCCGCGACGGGGAAGACGACGGCCAGGCCAGCGCTCGCCACTTTCCACGGCAGGTTCAGCAGATCGAACCGGGCCTGGCCCGCCAGCGAATAGCCGACCAGCATCGACCAATATTGCAGGCCGAGCCAGAAACAGGCGATGGCGATCAGTCGCAGGAACACGACGAACAGGATGTCCGTCAGCGTGCTCTTGGGTATGGCGGAAGAATCAGGTTCCATGCGCGAACAATACGTAGGAGGCCTTGGGCTCGCCAGAGTTATAATGGCTGCGGCCTTTCGCCTGGTTTTGAATCCTGGGGACAGCGTGATAGGTACGCTGCCTGTGTATTACAGCGCCGCGCGTCAAATATGACGCGCAAAGGACGCTGTAACACTTCAAGACTGCTGCATAATTCCTTAAATCGACTCCGATTTAAGGAATTATGCAGTAAGGCCATAGATAGACCAAAGAGGACGGCGGGACCATGCAGGACAAGACGCATCTTGTTGACGAGATAACCGGGCATCGGCGGATGCGGCGCAACCGCAAGGCCGACTGGACGCGTCGCCTGGTGCAGGAAAATCGCCTGACCGTCGATGATCTGATCTGGCCGATCTTCGTCATCCCCGGCAGCGGCATCGTCGAGCCGATCCCGGCCATGCCTGGCGTCAATCGCATGACCGTCGACAAGGCCGTGGAGGCGGCAAAGGAAGCCGCCGATCTCGGCATCCCGGCGCTTGCGACCTTCCCGAACATCGAAATGGAGCTGCGCGACGCGACCGGCTCGAACAGCCTGGAAAAGAACAACCTCATCAACCTCGCCACCTCCGCCATCAAGAAGGCCGTGCCGAATATCGGCGTCATCACTGACGTCGCGCTCGATCCCTTCACCAGCCACGGCCATGACGGCATTCTGCGCGGCAACGAAATCGTCAACGACGAGACGGTCGAGCAGGTGATGCGCGCCGCGGTCTATCAGGCCGATGCCGGCGCCGACATTATCGCACCGTCGGAAATGATGGATGGGCGCATCGGCGCCATCCGCCGGGCGCTCGACGCCGCCGGCCACCAGGGCGTCGGCATCATGAGCTATGCCACCAAGTTCAGCTCGGCCTTCTACGGCCCCTACCGCGAGGCCATCTCCACCGGCGGCCTGCTGAAGGGCGACAAGAAGACCTATTATATCGACCCGGCCAACGGCACAGAGGCGGTGCGCGACGCTGCCCTCGATGTCGAGGAAGGCGCCGACATGCTGATGGTCAAGCCCGGCCTGCCCTATATCGACATCTGCTGGCGCCTGAAGGAGGCATTCGGCCTTCCGACCTTCGCCTATCAGGTCTCCGGCGAGTATTCGATGATCAAGGCCGCCGCCGCCAATGGCTGGATCGATGGCGAACGGGTGATGCTGGAAACGCTGCTCGCCTTCAAGCGCGCCGGCTGCGACGGCATCCTCACCTATTTCGCCATGGACGTGGCGAAGCTTCTGGCAAAGAGGTAATTACCAACCACAGTCTTATTGCATTTGCCGAACCTCACACCATATGTTCCGCGAATGTTTCTCTAAGGAAGAAGACAATGAGCTCTAATCCCAGCCCACTTTATGCAGCACCGGACGACTGGCGCGCCTATAGTGGCGTGCTGAGCCGGCGCATCTTCGCGTTCATCATCGACTACGTCATCGTCGCCTTGCTCTGCATTCCGGCAGCGGTCGTTCTGTTCTTCGTGTCGGTCCTGACGCTTGGGCTCGGCTTTTTCCTCTATCCCGTCCTTTTCATCCTCGTGGCCGGCCTCTATTTCGGCTGGACGCTCGGCGGACCGCACCAGGCTTCGCTTGGCATGCGCGCCGTGGGCATTGCGATGGTACGGGTCGATGGCCGGCGGATGGATTTCCTGACCGCCATCGTGCATCTGGCGCTGTTCTGGATCCTCAATTCCGTCCTGACTCCTCTCATCCTGCTGGCAGGCCTGTTCATCGAACGCAGCCGCCTGATTCATGACCTGTTGCTCGGCACGGTTATCGTCAAAACAGCGTAAATCGAGACGATATCCACCTCAACTATCCTCGCGGCCGGGTTATCCGGGCCGTTTATTGCGCATGGAAAGGCATTTTGCATCAAAACAGGGCAGGAAACTGTGATCTCATATGAAGGACATGGTTGACGTTTTCCAAACTTGGGCCATGCTTGTGCGATGTCGAATGCCGGATGAAAGGTCAACCAGCGGCAGATGAATACGCAGTCGACGCCATCTCCGCAGTTTTATTTGACGGCACCGGCAGCCTGCCCGTACCTGCCGCGTGAGATGGAGCGCAAGGTCTTCACCCATCTTGTCGGCCCGCGCGCGGCGGAGATGAACGATATCCTGACCCAGGGCGGTTTCCGCCGCTCGCAGAACATCGCCTACCGCCCCGCCTGCGAAGCCTGTCGCGCCTGCATCTCCGTCCGTATTCTCGCCCAGGAATTCGAGCCCAGCCGCTCGATGAAGCGCGTGCAGTCGACAAACAGCGACATCATCGCCACCGAATTCCCGGCCCAGCCGTCGAGCGAGCAATACTCCCTTTTCCGCCGCTACCTCGACTATCGCCATCAACAGGGTGGCATGTCCGACATGACCGTGCTCGACTATGCGATCATGGTCGAGGACACCCACGTCAACACCCGCATCATCGAATATCGCCGGCGCGAGGAAGGCTCGGGACTGGAGCAAAGGCCGAAAGGCGAGCTGCTGGCGGCGGCCCTGACCGACGTGATGAGCGACGGGCTGTCGATGGTCTATTCCTATTTCAATCCCGATCAACAGGATCGCTCGCTCGGCACCTTCATGATCCTCGATCATATCAGGCGGACCAAGGCGCTCGGCCTGCCGCACGTCTATCTCGGCTATTGGGTCAAGGGCTCGCGCAAGATGGACTACAAGACACGGTTCCAGCCGCAAGAGCATTTGACGCCACGCGGCTGGGAGCGTTTCGACCCCGCTGATGCCGGCGAAGATCACTCCCGCTGAATGGCTTCGCATCTCTCCGATCACAGGAAAGGCCTGCTGCTGAGCGCGATCGGCGGTCTCGCGCTGTCCGTGGATATTCCGTTGATCCGGCTTTCGAGCGGCGATGCCTGGTCGGTGCTGTCGGCGCGCAGCCTTGCGACCGTCATTGTGTCGCTTCTCGCCCTTATCGTCATCCGCCGCCTCAGCGGCTCCCTGCGCAGCGTCCTGCCGGGCAGAGCCGGACTTCCCGTCGCCCTGCTCTACGGCCTGACGACCATCGCCTTTGTACTTGCCGTCTATTACACGACGGCCGCCAATGTCGTTTTCATCATCGCCCTCAATCCGATGTTCGCCGCGCTCCTCTCCTGGATCTTCCTCAAGGAGCGTCCCGCCCTTTCCACCATCGTCACCATGATCGCCATGATCTTCGGTGTCGGCCTGATCGTCCGGGATGGTATGGAGAGCGGCCATTTCCTTGGCGACGCGCTCTCGGTTTTCGCGTCCTTCGCCATCGCCTGCGCCATCACCATCGGCCGCGCCTCGCGCCGGGACATGGGCTTTGCGTCGCTGCTTTCCGCCGTCATCCCGGCCGCCGTCGGCCTCTATCACATCGTTCCCTCAGGCCTCAGCATCGATCATCCCGGCTGGATCCTGCTCGACGGCGGGATCCTGATGCCGCTGGCCTTCTGGTGCCTCGCGACCGGCACACGCTTCCTCTCGGCACCGGAAGTGGCGATGTTCTATCTGCTGGAAACAATCCTAGCGCCGATCTGGGTCTGGCTGATCTTCGCCGAAGCGCCGAGCAACATGACGCTCACCGGCGGACTTGTGCTGATCCTGGCGCTTGCGGCGCATTCGCTATGGCAGGCGCGCGTCAAGGCACGAGCAGTGGCGGCTGAGTAGATGCTGTTCGGATCTATCTGGGTCGCTAAGCGCTAGATAGCGTTTCAGCATTTGTCGCACCACCCGGCCCTTCGCTCGAGCTTAGGGCGTTCGTCGCCCGAAACGCCCCATTCGGGGGCGCTTTATCAGCTATTGCAATCGTCCCTCAACCCGAAAACTTGCCAGTCCTGGGGAAACCCTTCGGCACAGCACGGCCTGCAGCGGAGCGATCGCCCAGCCATTCGGCCAGCTCGTCCTTCGTCTTGGTAAAGGTGCGGCCAGCGCTGTCTTCCCAGGTCAGGCCGTCGGCGATGGCGAAGCATTTGATGTCCGAGACACCGCCGTCCTTGTAACGCTGCAGGCGCACGCCCTTGCCGCGCGACATTTCCGGGACCTGCGACAACGGGAAAACCACCAGCTTGCGGTTCTCGCCGACGACGGCGACATGATCGCCGGAGACGGGCACAAGCAGCTTCGTCTCGTCCGGCGTCGTGAGGTTCATGATCTGCTTGCCCTTGCGGGTATTGGCGACCAGTTCCGTTTCCGCCACGACAAAGCCGTTGCCGGCGGTGGACGCGACGAGCTGCTTGCGCTGCGGATCGTGGACGAAGGCGGTCAGCACGTCCTGGTCGTTTTCCATGTCGACCATGATGCGCAGCGGCTCGCCATGACCGCGCCCGCCGGGCAGCTTGTCGCCGCCGAGCGTATAGGCCTTGCCGCCGGTGGTGACGATCAGGATCTTGTCCGTCGTCTGCGCCGGGAATGCCACCTTCAGCGCGTCGCCTTCCTTGAAGGTGAGCGTCGCGGTCTCGGAAATGTGACCCTTCAGCGCGCGAATCCAGCCCTTTTCCGACACGACGACAGTGATCGGTTCCTTCTCGATCATCGCCTGCTGGATCGCCGCATCATCGGCCTCGGGCGCCTCGGCGAATTGCGTGCGGCGACGGCCAACTTCGGTCGCCTTGGCGAACTTCTTCTTCACCTCGCCGATTTCCCAGGCGACCGTCTGCCACTGCTTTTCGTCGGAGGCGAGCAATGCCTCGATATCGGCCTTCTCTTTGCTCAGGCCATCGAACTCCTTGCGAATTTCGAATTCCTCGAGCTTGCGCAAGGAGCGCAGCCGCATGTTGAGGATCGCCTCGACCTGATTGTCGGTAAGCCTGAACCGTTCCATCATCACAGGCTTCGGCTCATCCTCCTCGCGGATGATGGCGATGACCTCGTCGATGTTGAGGTAGGCGATCAGGAAACCGCCGAGGATTTCCAGGCGCTTCTCGATGGCTGCAAGCCGGAAGCGCGAGCGGCGCTGCAGGACTTCGCGGCGATGATCGAGCCACTCCCTCAGCACCTCGTTCAGCGCCATGACCTTCGGGATGCGACCCATGGACAGGACGTTCATGTTGAGCGGGAAGCGGCTTTCCAGCTCCGACAGCTTGAACATCGATTCCATGAGGATCGTCGCATCGACGGTGCGGCTCTTCGGGATCAGGACGACGCGGATATCCTCGGCGGATTCATCACGAATATCCTCGAGCAGCGGCAGTTTGCGCGCCAGAAGCAGCTCGGCGATCTTCTCGATCAGCCGCGATTTCTGCACCTGGAACGGGATTTCCGTGATGACGATCTGGTAACCACCGCGGCCGAGATCCTCGATCTCCCATTTGGCGCGGACGCGAAATCCGCCGCGGCCGGTCTTGTAGCTTTCGATGATGCTCTGGCGATCGTCGATGATGATGCCGCCGGTCGGAAAGTCCGGGCCGGGAATATAGAGCTCCACCAGCGTCTCGACGGTGGCATCGCGATCCTTGATCAGATGCAGCGCTGCGTCGCAAAGCTCATGGGCGTTGTGCGACGGGATCGAGGTCGCCATGCCCACGGCAATGCCGGAGGAGCCGTTGGCGAGCAGGTTCGGAAAGGCGCCGGGAAGGACGATCGGTTCGGAATTCGACTCGTCATAGGTATCGCGGAAATCCACCGCATCCTGGTCGATACCTTCGAGCAGCAGCTCGGAGACCGCCGTCATCTTGGATTCGGTGTAGCGCATCGCGGCCGGGCTATCGCCGTCGATATTGCCGAAATTGCCCTGACCGTTGACCAGCGTGTAGCGCTGCGAGAAATCCTGCGCCAGGCGGGCCAGCGCATCATAGATCGATTGGTCGCCATGCGGGTGATAGTTACCCATCACCTCGCCGACGATCTTGGCGCATTTGCGGAAGGCTGCATTGGGGCGCAGGCCCATCTCGCTCATTGCATAGACAATGCGGCGATGAACCGGCTTCAGGCCGTCGCGAACATCCGGCAGTGCGCGATGCATGATCGTCGACAAGGCATAGGACAGATAGCGCTCTTCGAGCGCGGCCTTCAGGTCGACCGGAACGATGCTGTCGTCGTCGCCGCCACCAGGCGGTAAAAGATTTTTTCCCATGGCCCTTGACTAGCGGAGAAGCCGATTCCCGGCAAGAAATCACTGGAAAGCACTTGTGGATGACGCCTCAGTTCAAGCACAATCTGGCGTAAGGTTGCACACAACTCTCATACCCGCGCCCGTAGCCGCCATTGTCATTGGAATTTCAGGCAAAGGTGAATATATACCGCCGCGGTACACGCAGAATCTGTACGCCCGCCGACAACAGCTCAATGAGGAAACGCCACCATGACTTTCTATCGGACAACACGGCTGATGCTGTCCAGCGCCGTCATCCTGTCTTTCGCCAGCTCCGCCTTTGCGCTCGACGGTAACGACCTGCTGAAGAAGATCAATGATGCCTATGCACAGCAGGGCGGTTCGATCGCAGCGGACAGCGTCGATGTCAGCGGCACAACGGTGACGTTGAAGGGCGCAAGCTTCAAGGCAGCCGGCACGCCCGACGGCGTCAAGCTGGGCGACGTCACGTTCTCCGGCGTCGCCGAAGCGGGCGGCGGCTATACCGTCGATCAGGTGGCCTTTCCCGACGTGGCCTTGAACAAGGACGGCGTGGCCATTGCCGCCGCCGACCTCAAGCTGAACGGCGTCGAAATCCCGGCCGATACGACAAAGGGCGACCTCGATTCCTTGCTCTTCTACAAGAGCGCGCATGCAGGTGCGATCTCCGCCACCAAGGACGGCACGCAGGTCTTCGCAATCTCCAATGCCGACGCCACGATGACCAAGCGCGCCGACAAGTCCGGCCTTGACTTCGGCGTTGAAGTCGACGGCGTCACGGCCGACCTGAGCAAGGTCGATGACCCGCAGAGCAAGCTGGCCATCGAACAGCTGAACCTGAAGCAGCTGAACGGCAAGATCGCCATGAAGGGCGGCTGGGAGCTCGCTCCGGGCAAGATCGACATCACCGAATACTCCTTCGATTTCAAGGATGTCGGCAAGCTGAACATTGCGCTCAGCCTTTCCGGCTACACGCCGGCCTTCGCCAAGTCGCTGCAGGAAGCGCTGAAGACCGTCCGCTCCAACCCGAACCAGCAGGACGCGCAGCAATCCGCCGGCCTCGCCATGCTCGGCCTTCTGCAGCAGCTGACCTTCAACAGCGCCCAGATTCGTTTCGACGACGCCTCGATCACCTCGCGCGCGCTGGAATTTGCCGGCAAGCAACAGGGCGTTACCGGCAAGCAACTGGCCGACACGCTGAAGGCGATGACGCCGATCATGATGGCCCAGCTCAACATTCCGGAGCTGCAGAACGCCGTCTCCACAGCCGTCAGCGCCTATCTCGACAATCCGAAGAGCCTGACGGTCACGGCTTCGCCGGACAAGCCGGTGCCGCTGCCGATGATCATCGGCGCCGCCATGGGCGCTCCGAATTCGATCCCGCAGGTCATCGGCCTCAAGGTTTCATCGAACGATTGATCGGACCTTCGATCGCGACAATAAAAGGAACCCGGCGATTTCGATTGCCGGGTTTTTTCATGGGTTCATTTCACCGCAACCGGTCCAAGCGAATGCCGCGTCAGCTCGCCGCGGGCATGAGCAACGATCTCGAGCAGTTCTTCCCCGGTCGCACCGTCCCGCGCCTGGACGGACATGCCCTGCACGATCGCTCCGAGAAAGCGGGCCAGTGACCGCGCATTGGCATCCGGTCGCATGTCCCCCTCCGCGATGCCACGCTCGATCCGTGCCGCAAACAGGTCCAGCGTCTGCAGGCGCATGGAGGCGACATGATGGGCGACCGGCTCATTCTCTTCGGCACAATTCAGCACGGCCGTCGATATCATGCAGCCCTTCGGATGTTCCGGCGCAGTGAATACTCCGGCTGCATTGCGGAGAAAGCGATCGAATGCGGTGACGGTATCCACCGCTTCCTGCAACGGATTGCCCGGCTCGGGTCGCGGCATGCGCCGATATTGCTCCAGCGTCTCGCGATAGAGATCGGCTTTCGAACTGAAGGCGGCATAAAGGCTCTGCGGCGTGATCCCCATGGCGGCGGTGAGATCGGCGATGGACGAGCCATCATAGCCATGCTTCCAGAAGGTATCGCGCGCGGCCGCAAGAACCGTCTCGCGATCGAAGGCCGGCGGACGGCCACGCTTGCGTTGAGTGGAATTTTTCGTGTCTTCGTTATTTTTCACAATGGTCACTCTAGAAATATCTCGCAATCTGGTTTATTCAGGAGCGGTCATTGTGATTATAGAAGGTTTCTTACCATGAGTCTTCCCCTTGAAAACGCCTCTCGGCCATCCCTCGGCTCCCTAGCCGAGGGCGTCGATGCCGCAATCGATGCTGCCCTGACGGATAAGAGACTGGTCGGAGCCGTGGTTCTGATCTCACGGAATGGCGAGCAGATCTACCGTCGCGCCGCCGGCCTGGCAGATCGCGAGAACGCAGTGGCCATGCGGGAAAAGGCAATCTTCCGCCTCGCCTCCGTCACCAAGCCGATCGTCGCCATCGCCGCTATGCGACTTGTCGAACAGGGCCGGATAGGCCTGGACGATCCGATAACGAAATGGCTGCCGGATTTCCGGCCTCGCCTGCCGGATGGAACCGAAGCGATCATTCGCATCCACCACCTGCTGACGCATACCTCCGGACTGGGTTACGCATTCGCAGAAGAAGAAGGCGGCCGCTATCATCGCGCCGGCGTGTCCGATGGGCTCGGTGAGCCGGGTCTCGCGCTTGCCGAAAACCTGAGGCGTCTCGCAAGCGCACCGCTGCGCTTCGCCCCCGGAGACAACTGGCAATATTCGCTGGCGATGGATGTGCTCGGCGGCGTCCTTGAAAAGGAAACCGGCGGCAGCCTCGACAAGGCCGTTGCAGAGCTGGTGACTGGGCCGCTTGGTCTTGTCGATACCACCTTTTCCGTGCGCGACCCGAGCCGCCTCGCTGCTCCCTATATGAATGGTTCCCCGGAACCACAGCGGATGGGAGACGAGGCCGTGGCGCCTATACTCGACGGCTTCATTCGGTTCGCGCCGGACCGGATCTTCGATCCGGCCTCCTACAACTCCGGCGGCGCCGGCATGGCCGGAACGGCGGATGATGTACTCGCCGTTCTCGAAACCGTTCGAAAGGGCGGCGCGCCGCTCTTGTCCGGCGAGACGGTCAAAACCATGATGGTGGACCAGGCGGGTGGGCATATGCAGCCGCTGATGCCGGGCGTCGGCTTTGGTTATGGCTGGTCGGTCGTCACCGACCCTGCTGCTGCGAATGTTCCGTTCTCCGTCGGAACCGTGAAGTGGGGCGGCGTCTATGGCCATCACTGGTTCATCGATCCGCAGAAAGGCCTGACCGTGGTGGCACTCACCAACACGGCGCTTGAAGGCATGTGGGGACAATTCACCGTCGACCTCGACAACGCAGTCTATGCGGGGCTCTAAAGCTTTTCCAAGGCCAATAAAAAACCCGGCGATTTCGGTCGCCGGGTTTTGCATGTTCAAAGCTCGCGAAGAGCCTCAGTCCTTCTTCACCGGCGGAACCGGGCGGATCGCCAGTTCGCGCAGCTGCGTCGGCGTTGCCACCGACGGGGCGCCCATCAGGAGATCCTGCGCCTGCTGGTTCATCGGGAACAGCGAGATTTCGCGCAGGTTCTTGGCACCAACCAGCAGCATGACGATACGGTCGATACCGAAGGCGGCGCCGCCGTGCGGAGGCGCACCGTACTGGAAGGCGCGGTAGAGGCCGCCGAAGCGCTCCTCGACATCCGCCTGGCTGAGGCCGACCTTTTCGAAGGCAGCAACCATGGTTTCCGGCGACTGGTTACGGATCGAGCCCGAAGCGATTTCGAAGCCGTTGCAGACGGCGTCGTACTGGAACGCCTTGATCGTCAGCGGATCCTGGTTCTGCAGCGCCTCAAGGCCGCCCTGCGGCATCGAGAACGGGTTGTGAGCGAAGTCGACCTTCTTTTCTTCCTCGCTCCATTCGAAGAACGGGAAGTCGACGATCCAGCAGAGCTCGAAACGGTCGCGATCGATGAGGTTCAGCTCGTCGCCGGCGCGGGTACGGGCTTCACCGGCAAACTTGTAGAACTTGGCGGGATCACCGGCGACGAAGAAGCAGGCGTCGCCGTCATCAAGGCCGAGCTGGGTGCGGATCGCATCCGTGCGCTCCTCGCCGATGTTCTTGGCGAGCGGGCCGGCGCCCTCGATCTTTTCACCCTCCTTGCGCCAAAAGATGTAGCCGAGGCCGGGTTGGCCTTGGCTCTGCGCCCAGGCGTTCATGCGATCGCAGAATGCGCGCGAACCACCGGTCTTGGCCGGGATCGCCCAAACTTCGACCTTCGGGTTGGAGGCGATCATGTTCGCGAAGACCTTGAAGCCCGAACCGGCGAAATGGTCGGTCACGGCTTCCATGATGATCGGGTTGCGCAGGTCCGGCTTGTCTGAGCCATACTTGCGGATCGCGACGTCATAGGGGATGCGCGGCCATTCCTTGGTGACGGGCTTGCCTTCGGCAAACTCCTCGAAGACGCTGGTCATCAGCGGTGCCATCGTGTCCCAGACGTCTTCCTGGGTGACGAAGCTCATTTCGAGGTCGAGCTGGTAGAACTCGCCCGGCAGGCGGTCGGCGCGCGGGTCTTCGTCACGGAAGCACGGCGCGATCTGGAAATAGCGGTCGAAACCGGCAACCATCAACAGCTGCTTGTACTGCTGCGGCGCCTGCGGCAGGGCGTAGAAGGTGCCGGGATGGATACGGCTCGGCACGAGGAAGTCGCGTGCGCCTTCCGGCGACGAGGCGGTCAGGATCGGCGTCGTGTATTCGGTAAAACCGACTTCACCCATGTGGCGGCGCATCGAGGAGATGACCTGCGTGCGCTTGACGATGTTCTTGTGCAGCGTGTCGCGGCGCAGATCGAGGAAGCGATACTTCAGGCGCACATCTTCCGGATAATCCGGCTCGCCGAAGACCGGCAGCGGCAGCTCCTTGGCAGCGGAGAGCACTTCGATCTCCTGTGCGTAAAGCTCGATCTCGCCGGTCGGCATCGTCTTGTTGACGGTATCTTCCGTGCGGGCCTTGACCAGGCCGTCGATGCGGATGACCCATTCGCCGCGCACGGTCTCGGCCAGCTTGAAGGCGGGTGAATCCGGATCGGCGACGACCTGGGTGATACCGTAGTGATCGCGCAAGTCGATGAACAGCACGCCACCATGATCTCGGACGCGATGAACCCAGCCGGAGATGCGGACAGTCGAACCGACGTCGGACTTGCGCAGGGCGGCGCATGTGTGGCTGCGATAGCGATGCATAGTATATATCCTGGACTTGGCGGTCGGCGGCGAATAAGGACAAAAGCCCCTCGCCTGCCGACGAGAAAATCGGGCGGAAAAGCGCATGGTGCGCCTGATTTGTCAAGGCTCGAAGCACCGTGCAGCTGGTTTAATACTGCTTTCGTCACGTTCCAACCACCTCCACCCCCAGTAGCCGATGCGGCGGTTTGGCTACCTCAGTGCTATTGCTGAACACCACGCTCAACTTTAAACAGATGAGCATAGTCCCGCATCCCCGGAGCCCCCATGCCGATCCTCACCCGCCGCAATCTCCTGAAAGCCTCCGCCGTGGCCGGTGCCTACGGTGTCGGGCTTGGCTTCGCCGGCAAGTTCGGCGGCAGGGCGCTGGCGGCGGAACCGCAAGTGTTGAAGACCGTGAAGACGCAGGCCAGCCTGGCGGATAGCGGCGTGACCAGGGATGTGCTGACCTATGGCGATGCGGGCCAGCCGCCGGTCGTCCGCATGAGGAAGGGAGAGCCCTTTGCCGCACGGCTGATCAACGGCATCGACGACCCCACGACGATCCACTGGCATGGCATCCGGCTGCCGAACAAAATGGATGGCGTGCCCTTTCTGACGCAGCCCTATGTCTATACCGGCGACCACTTCGATTACGCCTTTACGCCCCCGGACGCCGGCACCTTCTGGTATCATCCGCATTGCAACACGCTGATCCAGATGGGCCACGGCATGACCGGTGTCATCGTCGTCGAAAATCCGAAGGATCCCACGTTCGATTCGGAGGTGGTACTCAATCTGCGCGACTGGCGGCTCGGCGGCGACGGTCAGTTCATCGCCCAGTTCCGCCCGCGCGATTCCGCCAAATCCGGCACCTATGGGACGGTCCGGACCGCCAACTGGCAGCAGCAGCCGCAATATGATGCGCCCTCCGGCGGGCTGGTGCGGCTGCGGCTTGCCATTACCGATGTCACGCGCATCTATTCCTTCCGGATGGATGGAGCCCAGGCGACGGTGATCGCCATCGACGGCAATCCGGTGCCTGAACGTTTTCCGCTGGATCTGTTGCAGCTCGGCCCCGGCCAGCGCCTTGAGCTGGCCGTGCGGATGCCGGACGAGGAAGGCGCGATCGTCAAGCTGGAGGATATCCGGGGCACCACTCCGAAAGTGCTGGCGACGTTGCGCTCGATCGGCGGCTCTCTGAAGCGCGACGTTCGCGATCTGGCGCCTCTGGAGGATAACCCCGTCGCAAAGGCCGATATCGGTGCCGCGCAGCATATCCCGCTCATCCTCAGCGCAACAGCGGAAAATACGTCCGCCGACAGCATCTGCGGCTCGCTCGGCTACAGTTTCTGGGCGATCAACAAAGTGCCGTGGCCGGGCGACACGCCTGATCCGACCGCACCGCTGGCCGAACTGAAACTCGGCAAGAGCTATGTGCTCGACATGGAAAACGTGACGCCGCATGCCCATCCGATCCATCTGCACGGGATGAGCTTCACCGTGCTCTCCTCCTCGACCCGGCAGGTGCCGCCCTTCGTCTCCGACACCTACCTGATCCAGCCGGACGAAAAGGTGCAGCTCGGCTTCGTCGCCGACAATTCGGGCGACTGGCTGCTGCATTGCCACATCATCGAGCATCAGAAGACAGGCATGACCAGTTATATGCGCGTGGCTTAAGCAGTGGCCTTTTCGACGATTTTTCCGAAAAGCGGAATGCTGTGAGATACTTCGTCTCTCCACGTATTGACATATCCGGCCGAAAGGAGAAGGAAGATTAACAAACTATTTTACCGATGAATGTGTTGATATGATCGAAACTACCGCCCAGTTAGAGGCGGCCTGCCAAGAGCTGGCCAAGTCAGAATTCATTACCATCGACACCGAATTCCTGCGCGAGACGACATTCTGGCCGGAGCTTTGCCTGATTCAGATGGCAAGCCCGACAACAGAAGTGCTGGTTGATCCGCTGGCCAAGGGCCTCGACTTGAAACCCTTTTTCGAGCTGATGGCCAATACCGCCGTCATGAAGGTGTTCCACGCCGCCCGCCAGGACATTGAAATCATCTTCAATCGCGGCAATCTCATTCCGCATCCGATCTTCGACACGCAGGTGGCCGCCATGGTCTGCGGCTTCGGCGATTCGGTCTCCTACGACCAGCTGGTCAGCCGCATCAAGAATATCCAGATCGACAAGTCCTCGCGCTTCACCGACTGGAGCCGCCGGCCGCTGTCAGAAAAGCAGCTCGACTATGCGCTCGCCGACGTCACCCATCTGCGCGATGTCTATCTCTCGCTGAAGGAGCAGCTCGAGCGCGAAGGCCGCGCCTCCTGGCTGCTTGAGGAGATGGCGATCCTCGAGGCGCGCGAGACCTACGACCTGCACCCGGACGATGCCTGGCAGCGGCTGAAGATGCGGCTGCGCAAGCCGCAGGAACTGGCCGTGCTGAAATATGTCGCCGCCTGGCGCGAACGCGAAGCCCGCGCCCGCAATGTGCCGCGTGCCCGCGTCCTGAAGGACGATGCTATCTACGAGATTGCCCAGCAGCAGCCGAAGGATACGGAGGCGCTCGCCCGACTGCGCACCATTCCCAAGGGTTGGGAGCGTTCGGCCTCGGGCGCTGCCGTGCTGGAAGCAATCAATCAGGCGCTAGCGCTACCCAAGGCCGACATGCCGCACGCACCACGTCATCAGCAAGCCCCCGAAGGTACGGCCGCCGCGGCCGAACTGCTGAAGGTTCTGCTGAAGCTCACCGCCGAAAAGCATGGCGTCGCTCCGAAGGTCATCGCCAACAGCGAAGATCTGGACAAGATCGCCGCTGAAGGCGAGAAAGCCGACGTGGCCGCCCTCACCGGCTGGCGGCGCGATCTCTTCGGCGAGACGGCGCTGCAGCTCATCCAGGGTCAGGTCGCCTTGCGCTTCGTCGGCAAACGGGTCGAGACGGTCGCCCTGTAATCGCGGTGCGCTCTTTTCCGGCCGCAACCACGAATACGCCGTAAATCTCTTGGAATGAACGCTTGGCGTCATCATATCCTTGGTGACGTATAGTCTTTGCCGAAACGCTCCGCTTTTGGCAGTATGCGTCATCTCTGGGTGGGCCGACCGAATGGGAACGTTGCCTTCAATACGTAACTGGATCCTGACGGTCCTCTTCGTCGCGGGAAGCGGCATTGCCTATGGCAAGATGTTTTTCCCGGAAGCGCCGATGTACATCGGCGCAGTCTTCGCAGTGTTCACCGGCATGCCGCTGTTGGCCTTCGAACGCCGCATGATCCTGCCGCGCCTGAACCACTGGATGCATCGCCTGTCCACGCCAGCCTTCATCGCCTCCGCGCTCATCGTCGATTTCGCCCTGATCGCCACCGGCTTTGCGATCGCCGGCAGCCTGATGAAATCCACGGGGCTGATAAACGGCTCCTGGGCCGACGTGACGCTGCTGCAGCTCAACGTCTATCTCTATGCCGTGGCGGTAACCGCGATCGTCATCTTTATCGGGCGTGTCCGCGAACTGCTCGGCCGCGACGTCTTCCTCAGCCTGTTGACCGGTCGCTATCGCAATCCGGTGCAGGAAGAACGCGTATTCCTGTTCATCGACCTTGTCGGCTCGACGGCGTTTGCCGAAGAGCATGGAGACCTCAAGGCGCAGGAATTCCTCGGCTCGCTGTTCAGCGCCTTCGCGGAGCCGGTACGGCGACACAAGGGCGCAATCGACGATTATATCGGCGACGCCGCCATCATCACCTGGCCGCTGGAGCGCGGCATAAAGGATGCCCGCTGCGTGCGCTGCGTCTTCGATATCCTCGCCGACATCGAGGCAAACGCGGAGAAATGGCTGAAATCCTACGGCCGGGTGCCACGCCTACGGGCAGCGCTACACGGCGGGAATATCGTCACCGCAGAAATCGGCGTCGATCATCACAAGATCGCCTATTTCGGCGACACGGTGAACACCACGGCAAGGCTGGAATCCTTCTGCAAGACGCTGGAACGTCAGGTGCTGATCTCGACCGACCTTGCACGGCAACTGGAGCTTCCCGATGGGGTCATCAAGGAGGATCTCGGCGACCATGCCGTGCGCGGTCGCGACCAGACGCTCGGCGTCATCGCGCTGCATATGCAGAGACGCGCGGTGCCGCAGGCCATCAGCGGCGCGCAGTAGATAGGTCTTCATTGGGCACCGACGGACTACAGCCCATGAGTTGTGCACAGTCACCAAAGCTTCACCTAAGCGTTAATTCACCGACATAGCTCGCCTGTTAAGCGAGGGTTGTCTTGCCAACCCAAGCCAACAAGGTGACATGATGACCCGAATTCTTTTCGCTTCCACGGCACTTTTTGTTCTGATGGCTGCCTCGGTTCAGGCCGATGAGCAGCAGTTTCCCGCCAAACTGACCTCGCAGGCCATTCTTCCGGCCAATACCATGGTCGCAGCCCCCACCGATGCGCCCGATTTCCTGAAGACCTCCGGCAAGTTTACGACGCCGGACAGGAAGCGCACCGAAGCGCTCGGCACGGTTCCGGGCAAGGACGGCGCCCGTGTGACCGACCTGAAGCTGCCTTTCGATGGCCAGCCGATCCAGGGCTTCTCCGGCATCAAGGCCATGCCCGACGGCAGCTTCTGGACGTTGTCGGACAACGGCTTCGGCTCCAGGCAGAATTCGAGCGATGCCATGCTGTTCCTCCATCAGCTCAAGTTCGACTGGGACAATGGCAAGGTCGACGTCGTCAAGAACCTGTTCCTGTCCGACCCGAACAAGAAAGCCCCCTTCCCGATCGTCCTTGAAGGCTCGAATACGCGGTATCTGACGGGCACTGATTTCGACATCGAATCGATCCAGCCCGTTGCCGACGGCTTCTGGATCGGCGATGAATTCGGCCCCTATCTGCTGAAATTCGACACATCAGGCCAGCTGACCGACGTCTTCCCGACCACGCTCGACGGCAAGCCGGTGATGTCTCCCGACAACGCTCTGCTGCAGCTTCCGGGCAACCCGACGCAGAAGATGCCTGCCTTCAACCTGAAGCGCTCCGGCGGTTTCGAAGGTCTCGCTTTGTCCACGGACGGAACGAAGCTCTATGGCCTGCTCGAAGGCGCGCTCTACAAGGACGACGGCCAGATGGAGAGCGTCGACGGCCACACCGCCATCCGCGTCATCGAGTTCGACACCGCCTCGAAAAGCTGGACCGGCCGCAGCTGGCTCTATCCTTTTGCGGACAAGGGCGTATCGATCGGCGACTTCAATATGCTGGACGACAAGACCGCCCTGGTGATCGAACGCGACAACGGTGCCGGCACCAAGGACAAGGCCTGCGCCGATCCGAAGCAGCCGAAGCCCGATTGCTTCGAGGCTCCGGCTGAACTGAAGCGCGTCTACAAGATCGAATTCAGCGACGCCAATGTCGGCAAGGCCGTGCGCAAGATCGGCTATATCGACCTGCTGCGTATCGAAGATCCGGATCACAAGCGCCGCCAGGGCGGTGGTGACGGCTTCTACGATATGCCGTTCGTCACCATCGAGAATGTCGACCGCGTCGATGCCACCCACATCATCATTGGCAACGACAACAACCTGCCCTTCTCAGCCGGCCGCGCCGTCGACAAGGCCGACGACAACGAGTTCAGCATTCTCGAAGTCGTTGATTTCCTGAACGCCAAGTAAAAAAACCCGCCTTCTCCCCTCGGGGAGAAGGCTTTTCTATTCAAACCGGAATGCCAGCCGCCGATTCGTCAGTTTGGCGAGCTGTTGCAGCCGGCCGTCCAGCCGTTCGCCGGCAAAGTCATGATATTCGGCTGGAACGACGAATTCGAGATCCAGATCCGGACTTGACGAGCGGCGGATCGACAGGTTGCGCACGATGCCCGGCATCGAGGCCGAAAACAGATAGACGACGCGCAGAAGGCCGCCGAGCAGCTTGGCACGCTCGATGAGTTGCGGCGTGGCGATCGTTGCCAGCGGCTCGGTGGCGCCGTCGTCGTGCAGGCCTTCGAAACGATAGTAGTTGGCGAGTGCGATGAAGGCGCGGCCGGCATGAGTGATGCCGACGAAGGACGTATGGGCGATGATGTTCAGCGCCTGCAAACCGCGATAATCCGGATGGGCGCGCCAGCTGATATCGGCAAGCAGGCAGGCAGCCTGACGATAGCGGCTCTCCTCTTCCGTCTCGGTGATGCCGAAGAAGGGCATCATCCGGCCAGTCCACTCGGCAAGTTCTCGGGCATGTTCCGGCGAACGGGCACGCAGGATGGCAAGCTCGCCGGCAGCCGTCAGCAGCGGATCGCTATTGCGCTCGGCCTCGGTCAGCAGCGAATAGAGATAGCCTTCGCGCACACCCTGGGCCGAGAATGTCACAACGGATGGCTTCATCGCCGCCAGCACTTCCCGCATCGCCACCGCACCAAAGGGCAGCAGCGAGCGGCGGTGCTTGGAGATCGACAGGAATGCCGGATCCCGCGTTTCCTTGGCTTCGCCGATCTGATCGAGGAAGCGCATCATCTCATCGACCGGCACTTCATAACCCTGCATCATGTGCAGCGGATATTTGCGGATTTCCATGTGCAGCTTGGCGATATTTCGCCAGGTACCGCCGACCGCGTAGAAGGTACGGCCCTCGCCCTGGCTGAGCAGCTTTGCGGTCTTCACATGCTTGCGGGCAAAACTGCGGGCTTTCTCGATAGAGCCATTGGCATATTCCGACAGCCTGAGACCGCCGAGTGGCAGAGTGATGCCCTTGCCGATCTCCCGGTCCTTGATGTCGATCAACTCCAGCGAACCGCCGCCGAGATCGCCGGCAATGCCGTCCGGATGGAAAAAGCCGCTAACGATGCCGAGCGCCGAAAACCGCGCCTCTTCCTCGCCTGAGAGCACGCGGACCTTGCGCTGCAGGATCGTTTCAGCCTGATGGATGAATTCAGGACCGTTGCTCGCCTCGCGGGCCGCAGCCGTCGCCAGGACATAGATGGTCGATGCACGCGCCTGGTCGGACAGCGCCTTGAAGCGATGCAGGGCGGCGAGAGCGCGCGCGACGCTCTCCTCGTCCATTTTTCCGGTCAAGGCTATGCCCTTGCCGAGGCCGCACAACACCTTCTCGTTGAAAAGAATGGTCGGCGACCGAGAATGGCCCTCATAGACGACAAGACGAACGGAGTTCGACCCGATATCGACAACGGAGACCGGGGCTATACCGGGAAGGCGCCCCTGGGCTTCTGATTCAACCATGCAGGTCCAGTTATTTCTTGCGGCCTGACAACAGCCCGGCGATCAGTTTCGGCGCACTGGATTTCAGAGCTTCACCACGGCCAGACAGGCTGGGATTGGTCATGAAATACTGCTGCGCGTTGAACGGTTCTTTCCCCGCGCGCACCTCCGTACGCCTCGAAGTACCGTCCGGCAATATCTCGTAGCTCTGCTGATTGTCAATGATGTTGCCCAGCATGATCTGTGAAAGAACCTGCTCATGCACGGTCTTGTTGGTCAGCGGCACGAGGGTCTCGACACGCCGGTCGAGGTTTCTCGGCATCATGTCGGCCGAGCCGATATAGACCAGCGCCTTGTCCGACGGCAGGCCGTGGCCGTTGCCGAAACAGAAGATGCGGCTGTGTTCGAGGAAACGGCCGATGATCGACTTGACGCGGATATTCTCGGACAGGCCCGGCACTTGCGGACGCAGGCAGCAGATGCCGCGCACGACCAGATCAATCTCGACGCCAGCATTGCTGGCGCGATAGAGCGCGTCGATGATGTCGGGATCGACGAGCGAATTCATCTTCATCCAGATCGACGCCGGCTTGCCGTTCTTGGCGTGCTCGATTTCCTCCTCGATATGCTGGAGGATGCGTGGGCGCAGCGTATAGGGCGAAACGGCAATCTTCGTGCTCGGCTCGGGCTCGCCATAACCGGTGATGAAGTTGAAGATGTTCGCCATGTCGTGGGCGATCTTCGGGTCGCAGGTGAAGTAGGACAGGTCCGTATAGATCTTGGCGGTGACCGGGTGATAGTTACCCGTCCCGAGGTGGCAATAGGTGCGCAGCTTGCCATCTTCACGGCGCACGACCATCGACATCTTCGCATGTGTCTTGAGTTCGATGAAGCCAAAGACGACCTGCACGCCGGCACGTTCCAGATCTCGCGCCCAGCGGATGTTGGCCTCTTCGTCGAAACGGGCCTTGAGCTCGACCAGCGCCGTCACGGACTTGCCCAGATCGGCCGCGTCGATCAGCGCACGCACGATCGGGCTGTCGTTGGAGGTGCGGTACAGCGTCTGCTTTATCGCCAGAACGTCAGGATCGCGCGCAGCCTGGAGCAGGAACTGGACCACCACGTCGAAGGATTCGTAAGGGTGGTGGACCACCATGTCCTTTTCGCGGATGGCGGCGAAGCAGTCGCCGGCATGTTCGCGGACGCGCTCAGGAAATCGCGCATTGTAGGGCTCGAAGCGCAGGTCGTCGCGCGGAGCCTTGCAGATCTCGGACAGCGTATTGAGCGCCAACAGGCCCGGCAGAACGGCGATGCGGTTTTCCGGCACGTTCAGCGATTCCACCACGAACTGGCGCAGCTCGAGCGGCATCTCCGAGTCCGTTTCGATGCGGATCACCGATCCACGGCGGCGGCGCTTCAGCGCCGTCTCGAAGAAGCGCACCAGATCTTCGGCTTCTTCCTCGACTTCGATATCGCTGTCGCGGATGAGTCGGAACGTACCCGAGCCCTGCACCTCGTAACCGGGATAAAGCCGCTGAATGAAGATGTTCACGACATCTTCGAGCGTGATGTAGCGGATGACGTTGCTGGCGTCAGGCAAGCGGACGAAACGGTCGAGCGCCGGCGGCAGGCGCAGAAGCGCGGTCATCGGCTCGCGGCCGTTCATGCTGTTCAATTGCAGCGCGATCGAGAAGCCGAGGTTCGGAATGAACGGGAACGGATGCGCCGGGTCGATGGAGAGCGGCGTCAGAACCGGGAAGATCGCCTGTTCGAATTCATTGGCGAGCCAGACCCGGTCAGCCTCGGACAGAGCCGGCGGGCGAACGATCAGAATGTCTTCCTTGGCGAGATACTGTTGCAGCACGGCAAGCGATGCCTGCTGTTCCATCTGCAGGTTGTCGATCTCGCGCAGGATATCGTCGAGCTGTTCGGCCGGCGTCTTGCCGTCCGGCGTGCGTACGAGGATCTTCTGGCGGACCTGACCCTCGAGGCCGGCGACGCGCACCATGAAGAATTCATCGAGGTTGGCGGCGGAAATGGAGAGGAAACGGATGCGTTCCAGCAGCGGATGCGCCGTGTTCAGCGTTTCCTCAAGGACGCGGCGGTTGAACTGCAGCCAGGAGAATTCACGGTTGATAAAGCGTTCGGGGCTGCTCAGCAGCTCGTTGATCGGCGGCGCAGCCTCCGGGGCTTGCTGGTTGGCTTCCTGATGTTCCGTTACTGCCGAGTCCATGTTCCACCTACCCTCATCTGAGAACCTTGCCACGTATAGCAGTTTGACGACGGAACTGTGACAGTTCACCTGTCGCTCAATCTGCCGGGCCGGAATTGCCCAATTCATTCAAGACTTCAGCGGCCAGTATGCGTGTGATTCTCGTGCCGCGGCCAAGCGCCAGCCGGTCCAGCCGGTCGACGATCAACTGCGCGGCATTCAGGGACCGCTCCATCCGATTGACGATATAAAGGACAAGTTTGTCATCGATATAAAGCTGCCGGTCGGCAAAGAGCTTTACGATCACCTGCGACAATAATTCTTCATCCGGCTCGCCGATCTCGACGACGGTCGCCGCTTTCAGCCGCGAGCGCAGGTCGGGGAGCGTGACCGGCCAGGACATCGGCCAGAGCCTGCTCGTCATCAGCAGGCCCGTGCCGTTTTCCCGGACGCTGTTGATGACGTGAAAAAGCTCGGTGTCGTCGAAGCCCAGACGATCGACGTCTTCAAAGATGACTGGTCCATTTGCCGCGATGACGGCTGCGTCCGAGCCGGCTTTCGGATGGATCGGGACAGCACCGCTTCTCTCGCACCAGATGCTGGCGAGATGCGATTTTCCCGAGCCGACCGGGCCGGCAAGAATGACCACCGGCGATGGCCATTGCGGCCAGGAATCGACGATCTTCACCGCCGCGCTCAAGGGATCGGCGACCAGCAAGTCGTCGCGGCCGCTCGCCGCGTCATGGGTAAAAGCCAAGGGTAGCTGTTCGGCGGGCTTGCGCCTCAAATCAGCGTTCTTCACATCGGTCATGTCTAGTTTTTCTCAGGATTGCCGGCCTTGGCTCCGCGCGCCTTACCGGCTTCCGAGTGTCCATAATAAAGGTCGCTCTGAAGGTACCGCGAAAGGGCGAAGCGAACAAGCACGCCGCAGGCCGCAGCGGCCGGAACGGCGACCAGCAGGCCGACGAAACCGAAGAGCGCGCCGAAGGCAAAAAGCGCAAACATCAGCCAGACCGGATGCAGGCCGACGCTTTCGCCGACCAGCTTCGGCTGCAGCACATTGCCCTCCAGGAACTGGCCGGTAAAGAAGACGGCGAGCGTGAGGCCGACCCAGATATAATCCGGCCAGAACTGCACCAGCGCGACGCTGAGCGCGATGAACAGACCGACGAGAGAACCGACATAGGGAATGAAGCTGATCATGCCGGCGAAGAAGCCGATCAACAGACCGAAATTCAGGCCCACCAGCGACAGACCAACGCCGTAATAGATGCCGAGGATGATGCAGAGCGAGCCCTGGCCACGGATGAAGCCGGCGATCGATTGATCGATCTCGGTGGCAATCTGGCGGACGGTGGCGACGTGATCGCGCGGTACCCAGGCATCGACCTTGGCGATCATACGATCCCAGTCGAGCAGCATATAGAAGGCGACGACGGGGGTGACGACCATCAGCGAGATGATGTTGACCAGCGCCTTGCCGGAACTCCAGATCTGCGCGAACAGGCCGCCAACGAAGCTCAGCCCGTCCGACATGATATTGGAGAAATTGTCCTTGAGGACGCCGAGCTGGTTGCGGATCCAGTCCGGCAACACCATTGTCTGCGCCTTGGCGATGAGCTGCTGCAGCTGCTGCACATAGCCCGGTATATGCTGGACGAAATCATTGAACTGATTGATGATGATCGGAATGACGATCGTCAGCGCCAGCGCGAAGAACAGCACGAAGGCAACGAGGATCACCACCGTCGCCATCAGGCGGCTGAGGCCGATCCGTTCCAGCCGGTCGGCAACCGGATCGAGGAAATAGGCAACCGCCATGCCGGCGATGAAGGGCAAGAGGATCGAGCTGAAGAGGTAGAGAAAGACAATAAAGACGACAAGCACAATCACCCAGAAGGCAACCTGACTCTTGAGGCTTGTCCCGCTGACTTGTTGCTTCATCGTCGTCCCCACTGCTCGCCGCCCTGCTGCCGCTCGCTTAGGACATAGGATGACGCCGCAATTATGGTCAAGCCTGCGGCCGGAAATCGGCCTTTGAGCACTGTGAAGCGGGGAAAATCGAGGGTTTGCCTATGTTAGCGCCTTGCATAAAGGCCCACGTCATGCAATGGCGACCCGATCAAGGCCCTGTCGCGATTGAAGGGCGGCCATCGGAGGCGTAAGCATGAGCCAGTCTGGAAAAAACGGTCTGACCTATAGCGACGCGGGCGTCGATATCGATGCCGGCAACCTGCTGGTCGAAAAGATCAAGCCCGCCGTGCGCTCGACGCGCCGCCCCGGCGCCGACGGCGAAATCGGCGGCTTCGGCGGTCTCTTCGACCTGAAGGCCGCGGGCTTCACCGATCCGGTGCTGGTTGCCGCCAATGACGGCGTCGGCACCAAGCTGAAGATAGCCATCGACGCCGACTATCACGACACCGTCGGTATCGACCTCGTTGCCATGTGCGTTAACGACCTTGTCGTCCAGGGCGCCGAGCCGCTGTTCTTCCTTGACTATTTCGCCACCGGCAAGCTCGACCCCGACCAGGGTGCTGCGATCGTCGGCGGCATTGCAGCCGGTTGCCGCGAGGCAGGCTGTGCGTTGATTGGCGGCGAGACGGCGGAAATGCCGGGCATGTATTCCGACGGCGATTACGATCTCGCCGGTTTTGCCGTGGGTGCGGCCGAGCGCGGCCAGCTTCTGCCTTCCGGCGATATCGCCGAGGGCGACGTCATTCTCGGCCTCGCCTCCTCCGGTGTTCATTCCAACGGCTTCTCGCTGGTGCGCAAGATCGTCGCCCTCTCCGGCCTCGCCTGGGATGCACCAGCTCCCTTTGCAGAAGGCAAGGCGCTGGGTGAAGCCCTGCTGACGCCGACGCGCATCTATGTGAAGCCGCTGCTGAAGGCGATCCGCGAAACCCATGCCATCAAGGCGCTCGCCCACATCACCGGCGGCGGCTTTCCGGAAAACATTCCGCGCGTGCTGCCGAAGCATCTTGCCGCCGAGATCGATCTGGCCGCCGTCAAGGTGCCGCCGGTATTCTCCTGGCTCGCCAAGACCGGCGGTGTCGAGGCCAAGGAAATGCTGCGCACCTTCAATTGCGGCATCGGCATGATCGCTGTCGTCGCCGCCGAAAATGTCGACACCGTCAAGGCGGCGCTTGAGGCCGAAGGCGAATCCATCGTCACGCTCGGCCGCATGATCGCCCGCGACGAAGGCGCTGCCGGCACCGTCTATAAGGGCACACTGGCAATATGAGTTCGGCCCGCAAACGCGTCGTCGTCCTCATTTCGGGCAGCGGCTCCAACATGATGGCGCTGGTCAAGGCAGCTGCGGCTTCGGACTATCCGGCGGAGATCGTCGCTGTGATTTCCGACAAGGCGGATGCGGGCGGATTGGCGAAAGCCGCCGCCGAGGGCATCGCCACCTTCGCCTTTGTCCGCAAGGATTTCGCCAGCAAGGACGCGCATGAGGAAGCAATCCTCGCGCAGCTTGAGGCGCTGTCGCCCGACATCATCTGCCTTGCCGGCTACATGCGCCTGCTCACCGGCCGCTTCATCCAGAGCTATGAAGGCCGGATCATCAACATCCATCCGTCGCTGCTGCCGCTTTTCCCCGGCCTGCACACGCATCAGCGCGCCATCGACGCGGGCCAGCGGATCGCTGGCTGCACTGTGCATTTCGTCACTGAAGGCATGGATGAAGGTCCGGTGATCGGCCAGGCCGCCGTGCCAGTACTCACCGACGACAGTGCCGACGCGCTGGCTACCCGCGTGCTCACGATCGAGCATCAGCTCTATCCGCAGTCGCTGCGGCTGCTGGCCGAAGGCAAGGTGCGGATGGAAAGCGGCAAGGCCATTGCCACGGCTAAGGCACCGGCTGCCGCCGGACAGCAGATCCTGTCTCTGCTCGGCGACGTCAGCCGGATCTAGAACGCTTCCCCTTACGCAGCCATCGCCACCAGCGGATGCAGCGTGCCGTCGCTATAGACGACACGGCCGTTGCGGAAGGTGGCACGAATGCGGTGAACCGAACCGTGTTCGATAGCCACCAGATCGGCCTTCTGTCCCACAGCGATCTCGCCGCGATCCGTCAGGCCCGCAGAGCGCGCGGCATTTGCCGTCGCCATGGCAACGGCCGCGGGCAGGCCGCCACTGGCGACCTCGGCAATCTTGAAGATCGCCGGCACGAAAGCGGCCGGATGATAATCGGCGGCGATGATGCCGAGCAGGCCCACTTTCGCCGCATCGAGAGCGCTCAGATTGCCCGACATGGACTGACCGCGCAGCGCGTTCGGCGCACCCATCAGCGTCCAGAGACCACGACGGCGCGCCTCCTCGGCGGCCGGCAGCGTCACCGGGAATTCGCTGATCGTGACGCCGAGATCATGCATCTCAGCCACCTTCTCCGCGCTATCGTCATCATGCGAGGCCAGCGACAGCTTATGCTTCAGGGAGAGGCTTACGATGTCGTGCAGCTTGCGTTCGATATCCGGATCCTGCCGCATGGCGATACGGCGGGCCACCATCTCTTCCGCCGCTTCCCGCGACATCGAGCGGCGCTCGGACATGCTCAGCACATAGGCCTCGATATTGTTGTACTGCCCCTGCCCCGGTGTGTGGTCGGTCAGCGACACCATGTCGACGACGCCATCTTCCAGCAGCCGCTCCAGTGTCGGCGCGGCGCCGACATTGGTGATCTCGTAGCGGGCGTGAACGCGATGGTCGATCAGCAGGTGGTCGCGCAGGCTATTGATGCCCTTGATCACCGCCGACGTGGTCTCCAGCGAGCGCACATGGCCGTAGACGCTTTCCGTGGCGAAGGAGACGGCCGCGTAGGCCGTTGTCACGCCGGCGGCGGCAAGCTTCTTGTCGAGTTCGTGGATGCCGAAATCGATCGGCATGGTGGCATTCGGGCGCGGCGCGATTTCACGCTCGATCATATCGCCATGCAGATCGACAAAGCCCGGCATCAGCAGCCGTCCACCGCCATCGAAAGTCGCGTTCGCCACCGGCTCGGCGCGGATTTCGGCAATCACGCCATCCTCGATGCGAATGGAACCCTGATCGACGACCTCATTGGGAAGAACGAGCGTGAAATTGCTGAGCCACATCGGCTTTCTCCTGGAATAGCGTCAATTGTTTCGATTATGTGACAATGGTCCGGACCTATCCGGCGAATGCCTCCCGATAGGCGCGATTCGTGACACAGTGATGAAGGTCGCAGCACCGCTTTGCGGCACGCGCACGCATCCAACAATTTACACCAAGCTCGTCCTGTTCAAGGCGGCCCATTGCAGCAACATGACTGTCTTGGCATCGTAGATCTCGCCCGCTTCGATCATCGCCACCGCTTCGGCCAGCCGGACTTCGAGCACCTCGATATCCTCATGTTCGTCGGCCAACCCACCGCCGTCAGCGACACGGTCGGTGGCGTCGATGGTAGCCGCGAAGAAATGGATGATTTCAGTGACCGCGCCCGGCGACGTAAATGTCTTGAAAAGAAACCTGATATCGCGGACGCGGTAACCGGTTTCCTCCATCGCCTCGCGGCGGATCGCCTCTTCCGGATGATCGCCGTCGAGCAGACCGGCCGGCACTTCGATCATCCAGGCGGGAAAGCCGGTGAGATGGGCCGGCAGGCGGAACTGTCGCACAAGGATGACCGTCTCACGCTTGGGATCGTAGAGCAGGATGCAGGCGGCCGGCGTGCGGTGATAGATCTCGCGCTTCAGCCTGTGCGTCTCGCCGCTGGAATCCGTATAGTCGATGTCGTAGTTGCTAAGCCGTGTCCATTGATCCGAGAGCGTCTTCTCGTTGACGATCTCGACCTTCGCCTTTTCGAACTTCGTCATCTCGCATCCTTGCGCAGCCAGACCTTGTTGTCGTGAACGGCCGCGCCGCCATACGGCGCGACGGGATCGGCGCCGGTGAGCACATTGATCCCCTCGCCGTCGACATGCGCTTTGTTCGGCCACAAGCCCTCGGCGATCAGCACACCGGGCTTTACCTCCGTCGTAACCCGCGCATGGAGGCGGATATCGCCCCTGATATTGCCGATCTGGACGAGATCGCCGTCGATTACTTCGAGCGCTGCGGCGTCCGCCGGATTGATCATCACCTCCGGGCGGCCTTCCTTCTGGCGCGAGGTCTTGGTTTCGGCAAAGCTCGAATTCAGAAAATTGCGCGCCGGCGACGTGGCAAGACGGAAGGGATGGTCGGGATCCGCGACTTCGATGACATCGACCTGATCGGGAAACTCCGGCAGCTCAATGTGCGGGCCGAGCAGGCCGACGGCTTCCGGCGGGCGATTCGGAGCGGGCTGACTGACCCAGTCCGGACGGAAACGGAACTTGCCATCGGGATGGGCGAAGCCGTTGAGGAAATGTGCCTCCGCGAAAGCCGGCTGACGGTCGAACCATTTATGCTCGCGGAAGTAATCGTAATCCGGCAGGTCGCTATCCGACAGGAGACGATCGACCATCTCTCGCGCGGAAAAGCCGAAGCCGGGACGATCGGCGACGCCGAGGCGCTTGGCCAGTTCCTCGATGACGAAGAGATTGCTGCGCACCGTCGAAGGTGGTTCAACCAGCTTGGGGCCGAGCAGGATGTGGTTCTGGCCGCCGGCACGGTAGATATCGTCATGCTCGACGAACATCGTGGCGGGGATAACGATATCGGCCATCTCTGCGGTATCGGTCATGAACTGTTCATGCACGGCGACGAAGAGGTCGTTGCGGGCGAAGCCGCGCTTCACCAGCCGCTGTTCCGGCGCGATGTTCACCGGATTGGTGTTCTGGATCAGCATCGCCGTCACCGGCCCGCGATGGCGCAGCGCCACGGCGTCGCCGGTCAGCGCCCGGCCGATCTGCGACTGGTCGATCATGCGGATATCCTGATCCAGCATCGAGCGGCCGGTCAGTTCGCTGCCATCGATGCGGAAGATATCGCTGTTGGAATGGAAGGCACCGCCGCCCTCATATTGCCAGGAGCCGAGCACGGTGGCGATCGACGCCGCCGCGTGCATGGCGACCGCACCGTTGCGCTGGCGGGTAAAACCGTAGCCGAGACGGAAATAGGACTTCTTCGTCGTGCCGACGAGCTTGGCGAAGGCTTCGATCTCATCCACCGACAGGCCGGTAATCGCTGCCGCCCATTCCGGTGTCTTCGTCTTCAGATGCGCTTCCAGACCGGCGGGATCGTCTGCGTATTTCGCCATATAGGTGCGGTCGGCATAGCCGTCACGGAAGGCGATGTGCATGACGGCGCAGGCGAGCGCCGCATCCGTGCCCGGTTTGACGATCAGCGCCAGGTCGGCCTGTTTCATCGTCGGATTGTCGTAGATATCGATGACGACGATCTTGGCGCCGCGCTCCTTGCGCGACTTCACCGCATGGGTCATCACGTTGACCTGGGTGGCAACCGCATTGGTGCCCCAGATCACGACGCAATCGGTGCGGCCCATTTCATGCGGGTCCGGGCCGCGTAGCGTGCCTGTCGCCATGGTGAAGCCGGTCCAGGCGGGATTGGTGCAGATCGAGGAGAAGAAGCCGGAATAGCGCTTGGCATGGCGCAGGCGATTGATGCTGTCGCGCTGCACCAGGCCCATGGTGCCGGCATAATAATAGGGCCAGACAGCCTCGCTGCCGTCCTTAGCCTCCGCCTTGACGAAGGCATTGGCGATCTCGTCCAGCGCGTCGTCCCAGGAGAGCTCTTGCCAGCGCCCCTCGCCCTTGGCGCCAGCCCGGCGCAGCGGCTTCATCAGCCGGTCGGGATGATAAAGCCGCTCGGCATAGCGGGCGACCTTGGCGCAGATAACGCCTGACGTATAGGAATGATCCCTCGCGCCGCGTACGCGACCGACCTTGCCATCCTCGGTCAGATCGATCTCCAGCGCGCAGGTGGAGGGACAGTCGTGCGGACAGGCCGTGTGGCCTATCTTGGATTTGGCTGGAATGGGGGTCGCAATGTTCATGATGTTTGTATATTTCAAGCCATGCCCAGCCAAAAGGTATAATCTGACCCATCGCAACAATTCATGCGGACTTCACCGACAATGAACTATCGGCATATCTACCACGCGGGCAATTTCGCCGATGTGCTGAAGCACGCGGTCTTTGCCCGGCTCGTCCGCTACATGCAGAACAAGGACAAGGCGTTCCGCGTTCTGGATACCCATGCCGGCATCGGGCTCTATGATCTCTCTTCGGAGGAAGCACAGAAGACCGGCGAATGGCAGGACGGTATCGGCCGGCTTCTCGACGCCGAGCTCGTGCCGCAGCTCGCCGATCTGCTGGAGCCCTATCTGACTGCCGTTCGCGAGCTCAATCCCGATGGCGGCCTGCAATTCTATCCCGGCTCGCCGAAGCTTGCCCGCATGCTGTTCCGCCCGCAGGACCGGCTGTCTGCCATGGAACTGCACCCCGAGGACTTCCAGCGGCTGCACCGCCTGTTCGAGGGCGACCACCATGCCCGCATCACCGAGCTCGACGGCTGGCTGGCGCTCGGCGCGCATCTGCCGCCGAAGGAGAAGCGCGGCATCGTACTGGTCGATCCGCCCTTCGAGGAAGACGGCGAATATGAGCGGCTGGCGGATGGCCTTGCCAAAGCCTGGCGCCGCTTTCCCGGCGGCACCTATTGCCTCTGGTATCCGATCAAGAAGGATGCGCCGATCAAGGCCTTCCACGAGACGCTGCAGGCATTGGAGATCCCCAAGATGCTCTGCGCAGAACTGACGGTCAAAAGCGACCGCGGCGTCATAGGGCTGACCGGCTCCGGCCTCATCATCGTCAACCCGCCCTTCACGCTGAAGGACGAGCTGCATGCGCTGTTGCCGGCGCTGAAGGATATGCTGGCGCAGGACCGTTTCGCCTCGCAGCGAGCCTTCTGGCTGCGCGGCGAGCACTGAATTTCATTCCGTACACGACAAGGTGAATCCATGAAGCTGCTCTGCTCGCCCACCTCCCCTTTTTCCAGCAAGGTGCGGATGGCCGCACGGCATCTCGGCATCGAGATCAACGAAATCCGCGTCGATACCAATGCCGGGCCTAACGTGCTGGTCGACAATAATCCGCTCGGCAAGATCCCGACGCTGTTGACGGATGACGGCGAAGCGATCTTCGACAGCCGCTCCATCATGCATTATTTCCACCGGCTGAAGGGCAAGACGCTCTATCCCGCCAAGGATGGCAAGCGCACCGAAGCCGAGGTGCTGGAAGCGCTCTGCGACGGCACCGCCGAATGCCTGCTGTCGATCGTCTACGAACGCCGCCTGCGCGATCCGGACAAGCAGCATCAGCCCTGGATTGACCGCCAGTGGACGAAGGTCGGCCGCGCCCTCACCCATCTCAATGCCGAGCCGCCGAAGATCGGCAAGAAGCTGCATGGCGGGCATTTTGCGCTGGCCGCCTTACTTGGCTATCTGCAACTTCGCTTCGAAGGACAGTGGGAAGCGGACCACGCCGATCTGATCGCCTGGGTGCGCAAGTTCGAAAAGCATTTTCCCGACTATCAGGCGATGAAGCCTCAGGGCTGACCCGTTAGCGCGCTCGATAAACTACGGTTTTCTTCAATAAATCGCTTCAATCAGCCGTCGTGAATACGGCTTGAACAAATTCGTTTTTACCCGGCAAGTCCTTTACTTGACGCCCGCGCGCGAAGACAAGCGTTCTCCAGGCATGCCTCCTGGTAACTGCAACGGTAATCTCAACGTTGGTATCATTGTCCGTGATACTCTTACCAACGGCGCGAAGAGCAGGATATCCGTAAACAAGCACAGGCTCCCACTCCGAGCTAATGCTAATATCCGAAGCGAGCGTGCTCTTAATGGCGTTGGCATAGGTAAGATTACTAATACTATCCAACTCCAACTGTTCATAACCAAAGAGCGCTTCTGCGAGTTGCGCGTTCGCCGCGAAGTAGAACACACGACCACTGTTTGTCTTCAACTCCTCCGCCTGCCACATCCTGGCAATGGGGGCGGAGCGATTGTTGACGGGATTGGTCCAAAGTCTGGCCGCATAAATATTGCGATTAGCCCATAGACCTTCGGTTTGCACGTACACTACAAAACAATACAGGGCCAAAGCGAGACATGTTCCTACTCCAATACGGAATTTGGACGACGTTCCAACGACCTCAGTTCTGCCATGATCATAACTCGCTGGCTTTCCGGCTGCCACCTGACGATATTGGTAGAATTGGGTAAACAGTGCAACGATTGGGATACCAAGCCCGAGGCCTGCTAACCATACCTTTAACTCCCGAAAGAGAAAGAACTTTAGCCTGCCTTGATTCTTTGGGACGCCCACATGTATCCCCAATATTGCTTTACCTGGCGTCGTTCCCGTCAGTCCCATTGTCAGCGCAAGCACTAAAGCAGCGAGCGGCAAAAGGCATATTCCCCAGACGGTATCGTTTATTTCGATAATTTTGATATACAAAGCGGGAGCGTAGAGCCGGCTTGCAAGCGTAATCGCAAACGCGAGCACCGATATCACAACAATATTGTCGATGAGTCTCGCCCAGAAACGTGACCATGGGCGCGCGCGAGTCGGCAAATCGAAATTTTCGGCTATGGATACTGCCGCTGCGCTTGGCAGCGAGGGCGGTATTGGCAAAAGCTCTGGTCGCACAAAAGCGCTTGCGAACTCCTCAACGTCCTGGGCACGTAACCACTTATCCGCCCCAGGGCTCCACAGAAGCGTTTCGCCTTTAACCGCTCCCGAGTGGATCAGTGCGCGTATCTCATCTTCTTCAACCGGCCCCAGATAGCCGTTCCCTACCCCGTAAAGCCACTTCGCCATGTATATGTCCCCGTCCAACCACAACCATATAGACGGACTTCGACAAAAAATTCAAACGGCAAAGTTGAGGAAATTTCGAAACAACGAATGGATGGGACTTGTCCAGAAACGAAAAAAGCCGGGGCAAAACCCCGGCTTCTTCGTCAGACATTGCTGTCAGATTATTAGAACTTCACGCCGATACCGACCTTGACGCTCTGCTCGTCGTAACCGCGAGAGAAGTTGCCGGAGTCGAGGTCGAAGTTCTTCTTGCCGTAGTCGGTGTAACGGTACTCGAGACGAGCCGTTACGTTGTTGGTGATGAAGGTTTCAGCACCTGCACCAACCGTGTAGCCAACAGCCGTCTTGCTGTCAGACGAGGTATCGTCGGAGAGCTTGTTCTGGCCGATTGCCAGACCGGCCGTGCCGTACAGCATGAACGGGTTGAAGTCGTAACCGAGACGACCGCGAACCGAGCCGTTGACGCCGTTCTTGGCAGTCAGGCCGTTGCGGGTCGAGTCGATGCCAGCGTAACCAAGGTCGGCTTCAACACCGTATACGATCTGGCCCTGCTGCCAGTTGTAGCCGGTGAAGGCCTCGCCGCCGAAGCCGTAGCCGTTGCCGTTGTGGCTGAAGTGACCCTTGTTCCAGTCGCCAGCACCGCCGATATAGAAACCGGACCAGTTGTTGATGGCCGGAGCCGCGTCCTGTGCAACAGGCGGCTGCGGAATCTGCTCTACGGCGTCAGCTGCATGAGCTGCATTGAAGCCGCCGATAGCAAAGGCGGAGACCATGAGGGTCTTGATAAGAGTACGCATACTTTTCTCCTTTCAGGCTCGTGTTCTTCGTCTACTGTTGTCGACTTCGGAGCACCACGAGCAATTACTAAATGTCCCCTCCCGGATCGACACTGAAATTGGAATGCAAATGAGGAAATCGAAGAGCTAAATTATGATATCATTGTGGCACACGCGTGGCTGAATTTCGATGTTGCTTCAGCGCAACAGGCGAATTGTTAACCATAACGAGTGGTTAAAGCGCGTATACTTATTTTATTCCAAATATATCTAAAGCTTTACACAGACAATCTTCGCCGCTTGTGTTGCATAAGCACCATTTCATATGGTGTATCGACGCCCTATATGAGCTTCTGTTGGGTAACGGCGAGGAAAAGGCAGCATCTTGAGCCAGGAAAAACTACGCACCGCGCTGATAACGGGTGCATCAAAAAGAATAGGCCGAGCAATGGCCGAGGATTTGTCGGCGAACGGCTTCGCGGTGGCACTGCACGCCAACCGATCGTTCGCCGAGGCGGTCGAGATCGTGGCCGAATTGCGGCAAAAGGGCAAAAAGGCGATTGCGATCAAGGCCGACCTGCAAAATGCGGCAGAGACATCGACGCTGATCGAAAGGGTCGTTTCGGAGCTCGGGCCGCTGGATTTGCTGGTCAACAACGCCTCGGTCTTCCAGGGTGATTCTGCCGACCGGTTTGACGCCGAGGCCTTTGACGCGCATTTCGCCGTGCATGTCCGCGCACCCTCGATCCTCGCCGCCGATTTCGCACGCCAGCTTCCGGACGGCGTTCCCGGGCTGATCATCAACATCGTCGACCAGCGCGTCTGGGCGCTCAATCCGCGCTTCTATTCCTATACGCTGTCGAAGGCGGCACTTTGGACGGCGACTCAGACGATGGCGCAGAGCTTTGCGCCGCGCATCCGCGTCAACGCCATCGGCCCGGGGCCAACGGTGCGCAGCGTCCGGCAGACGGAAGAGGACTTTCAGGCGCAGATCGACGGCCTCATATTGAAGGCCGCGCCCGGGCTTGGGGAATTCGGCCGTACCGCCCGCTTTCTTTTTGACACGCCCTCGATCACGGGCCAAATGATAGCGCTCGATGGCGGCCAGCACCTTGCCTGGGAAACGCCTGATGTGTCGGAGAGCATGGAATGAACGGACGAAAGCTGCCCGACGGCGGCATTCTCTATGACGAATCAGAGGATACTGAAGACGACATCGAGGTAGAGGGCGATGCCGGCGCCTCCCCTGTCGTGCCCGTCGACTGGAACGAAGGCGGCAAGAACGAAACCGGCCTGCGCGGCGCCGAACTGATCGCCGAATTCGTCAAGCGCCTACCGAACAATCCCGGCGTCTACCGCATGTTCAACGAGGCCGGCGACGTGCTCTATGTCGGCAAGGCGCGCAGCCTGAAGAAGCGTGTCGCCAACTATGCGATGGGCCGGGTGCATTCCAACCGCATCGCCCGCATGGTGCGCGAAACCGCCAACATGGAGTTCGTCACCACCCGCACCGAAACCGAAGCGCTACTGCTGGAAGCGAATCTGATCAAGCGCTTGCGGCCGCGCTTCAATGTATTGCTGCGGGACGACAAGTCATTCCCTTATATTCTCATCACCGGTAATCATCGGGCACCGGCAATCTTCAAGCATCGCGGCGCGCGGGCGCGCAAGGGCGAGTATTTTGGCCCCTTCGCCTCGGCCGGCGCCGTTGGCCGCACTATCAATTCGCTGCAACGCGCCTTTCTGATCCGCACCTGCGCCGACAGCGTCTTCGAAACCCGCACCCGGCCCTGCCTGCTCTATCAGATCAAACGCTGTTCCGGCCCCTGCACGCATGAGATCAGCGATGCAGGGTATGCCGAGCTGGTGCAGGAGGCGAAGGATTTCCTGTCCGGCAAGAGCCAGAACGTCAAGGCGCATATGGCCGAGGCGATGAATGCCGCCGCCGAAGACCTCGATTTCGAGCGCGCCGCCGTTTTTCGTGACCGGCTGGCGGCGCTGTCACATGTGCAGAGCCACCAGGGCATCAACCCCGCCGGCGTCGAAGAAGCCGATGTCTTTGCCATCCATCACGAGGGTGGCATTTCCTGTATTCAGGTCTTCTTCTTCCGCACCGGCCAGAACTGGGGCAACCGTGCCTATTTCCCGAAGGCCGACCCATCGCTTTCCAGCGCCGAAGTGTTGAATTCATTCCTGGCGCAGTTCTACGACGACAAGCCGGTGCCGAAACAAATCCTGCTGTCGGAGACAGTGGAGGAGATCGAACTGCTGGCGGCAGCACTGAGCGAGAAAGCGGGGCACAAGGTCTCTATCCTCGTGCCGCAGCGTGGCGAGAAACGCGATCTGGTGGATCATGTCGTCGCCAATGCCCGCGAGGCACATGGCCGCAAGCTTGCCGAAACCGCCTCGCAGTCGCGGTTGCTCGAAGGCTTCAAGGAGACCTTCCAGCTTCCCTACGTGCCGCAGCGTATCGAGATTTACGACAATTCTCACATCATGGGCACGAATGCGGTCGGCGGCATGGTGGTGGCCGGGCCGGAAGGCTTCGTCAAAGGCCAGTACCGCAAGTTCAACATCAAATCGACCGACATCACCCCCGGCGACGACTTCGGCATGATGCGCGAAGTGATGACGAGGCGCTTCTCTCGCCTGCTGAAGGAAGAGGGCATACCGGACCGCAGCGGCGCGGCGGAGGCTACCGCCGTGGATGCAGCCAATCAACCCTTCCCCGCCTGGCCGGACGTCATCCTCATCGACGGTGGTCAGGGGCAGATGACGGCAGTGCGCGCCATTCTGGAAGAGCTGGGAATCACCGACAGCGTCATCGCCATCGGCGTTGCCAAGGGCGTCGACCGCGATGCCGGCCGCGAGCGTTTCTTCGCCCCTTCCCGCGAGAGCTTCACCCTGCCGCCGCGCGATCCCGTGCTCTACTTCATCCAGCGCATGCGCGACGAGGCGCATCGCTTCGCGATCGGTTCGCACCGGGCGCGGCGCAAGAAGGAGATGGTCAAGAACCCGCTGGATGAAATCGGCGGCATCGGCCCTTCTCGCAAGCGGGCGCTGCTGCAGCACTTCGGCACCGCCAAGGCCGTGTCACGCGCAGCGCTTTCCGACCTGATGGCGGTCGAAGGCATATCGGAAGCCGTGGCAACGCAGGTCTACAACCATTTTCACGAGGACGCCGCGAAATAAGAACAGCCCGTCGCAAATTCCACGGAATAACGACGAAAAAACAGAAACAATGTTGACGGTAAGGTTCTCAAACCATCATCTAGGACATGGTCTCAAAAAGTGCCGAGCGGTTTTTGGGCAAGATCATGCTAAATCAAATGACTGGAACGAGATGGCGCCCTCAAGGACAAGTCCATTTCGGTCCAGTGAAACAACCGAAACGAAACGAACCCCATGGCTTCGCGCGCATACAGCATTCCCAATCTGCTCACCTATGGCCGCATCCTCTGCGTACCGCTGATCGTCCTGTGCTTCTTCGTCGAAGGCAGATTGGAGGGATCCGATTTCGCGCGATGGGTAGCGCTCTGGATCTTCATCATCGCCTCGCTCACCGATTTCCTCGACGGTTATCTGGCGCGCATCTGGAATCAGACCTCGAATATAGGCCGCATGCTCGACCCGATCGCCGACAAACTGCTGGTCGCCTCGATCCTGCTGCTGGTTGCCGCCGACGGTACCATCGCCGGCTGGTCGCTCTGGGCGGCGATAATCATTCTGTGCCGCGAAATCCTCGTCTCCGGCCTGCGCGAATATCTGGCGGCGCTGAAGGTCAGCGTGCCGGTGACCCGCATCGCCAAATGGAAGACGACCGCGCAGCTCGTCGCCATCGCCTTCCTGCTGGCTGGGCCGGCGGGCGACAAAGTGCTACCCTATACGACGGAACTCGGCATCGTCCTGCTCTGGATCGCGGCGCTGCTGACGATCTATACCGGCTACGATTATTTCCGCGCCGGCCTGAAGCATATCGTGGACGAAGAATGATGACGAAGCTCGTCTATTTCGCCTGGGTGCGGGAGCGAATCGGCAAGGGAGAGGAAGAGATTTCCCTCCCCTCTGACGTGGTCACCGTTGGCGATCTCCTCAACCATTTGAAGACCTTGGGCGAGGAATACGAGACGGCGCTTCAATTTCCCGACGCGATCCGGGTCGCCATCAATATGGAACATGCCGATCACGACGAACCGATCGCTGGCGCCCGCGAAATCGGCATATTCCCGCCGATGACGGGTGGGTGAGGAGCAGTCGGGCAAAGCCCGAGCAATCGATCCAGTGAATCGATTGCAGCGACGAACGCCCTGAGCCAGAGCGAAGGGCCGGGAGTCTCCACAATCTCTTTGAGAGGGTGATAAGGAAATTGCAATGACCTCCCCACTCGTCAAAGTCCAGCGTGAGGACTTCGATCTCCAAACCGAGATCGATCGCCTGACAAATGGGCGGCATGATATCGGCGCCGTCGTCACTTTTTCCGGCCTCTGCCGCGACGAAGGCGGAATGCTGGGCGCGCTGGAGCTTGAGCATTATCCCGGCATGGCGGAAGCGGAGATCGCCCGCATCGCGACGCTTGCCATCGAGCGTTTCGAGCTTCGCGGCCTGACCGCCATTCACCGCTACGGCAGAATCGCACCCGGCGAAAACATCGTCCTCGTCATCGCCGCCGCTCCGCATCGGCAAGCCGCTTTCGACGGCGCCAATTTTGTCATGGACTTCCTGAAAACCTCCGCACCCTTCTGGAAGAAGGAACACGCCAAGGATGGCACGGAAGGCGACTGGGTGTCGGCCAAGGATGCCGACGATGCCGCGCGGGACAAGTGGGCCGGCGACAAATAGGCTCTCAGGGAACCACGCGCTCGCGCCGGCTCAGCACCAACAGCAGGACCAGCAGCGAGAAGATCACGAAATCCCGCCACAGGAACGGGCCATAGGCGCCCCACAGGGTCTCGAACAGGCCGAGCAGCGCCGCCCCGCCCGCCGATTTCAGCGGATCGGAATAGCCGCCGACGGCGGCGATCAACAACACCTTCAGCCCGAACATCAGACCGGCGCCGAAATCCATCGTGCCGTAATAGGATGTCGCCAGCAGGCCGCAGACGGTGGCGACTAGGGCGGAGGCGACATAGGCGAGGAGAAAGACGCGGTTGGCGCTTGTGCCGCAAAGCTCGGCGGCCAGCGCATCATCCGTCACCGCTCGCCAGATGCGGCCCCATCCGGTATATCGGAGCACATAGGCTCCGCCGAGGACCATCAGGACCATCAGCACGGTGTTGATAAGCTGGATCTTGGTGAGCGTAACGCGGAAATCGCCGCTGTCCCAGAAGACGATCATCTCGTTCAGAAAAGGCGGCAGCCAGATGCCGCGCGTATTGGAGGCGAGCCGCGCCGTCTCCATCAGGATGATCATCATGCCGAGAGCCGCGACGATCACCGTGTTCGGCGACTTGCGCGATAACGGCAGCATGATCGCACGGCCGACGAGAAGACTTGTTCCGAGCGTATAGAAAGCCGCGATGGCCGCGCCGAAAGCAAGAGCCGCCGGCAGGATCAGGATGAGCCTCGTATAGCCGACGTCGGTGAACAGGACCAGCATCTGGCCGGCAAAGGCAAAGAGCGCGCCATAGGTGATGTCGGCCCGCTTCATCACCCCAAAAGCAACGGCGTAGCCGAAGGCCAGCGCGGCATAGAGTGCCGCAAGCGGAACGGCATTTGCCAATTGCTGCAGGAGATAGGCCATCGATCCTCCCATGGTCGGCAAATAGTAACTGGTAAAACCAATTTTACCAGTTATAATTTCATCATGAACTTTTCCTGGACCCCGCATCGTTTTTCCGGTGGCGCGCTGGCGCTGGATGTCGCCAACAGCGTCATTCTGCGCCATGACGACGAGCGACGCACCGATCGTTTCGAAGCTTCCGGACAGATGGAGAGTTTTCCGAAGGCAGCCGCGAATTTCTGCGCCGAACGGGCGCTGTTCGGCGATATCCTGCCGGTACGGCCGGAAAACAAATCCGGCTTCATCACACTCCGCGAGGCGATCGACCGCTATTTTCGCGCCCGTACTCTCGATCACGGCGCCGATGCGCTTCTGGCCGAGTTGCTGGAGGCGCTATCGAAAGTGCTGAGACGGGCTACCTCTCCCGATGGGCTCGATGCCGCGACGGTGCATTCCACCCTGCGGCTGATCGCGATGCCCGATCCCGAGCGCATGAAGATCTGCCGCAACTGCGGCTGGCTGTTCATCGACCGCAGCAAGAACAAAAGCCGGGCCTGGTGCGACATGGCGGTCTGCGGCAACCGCGCCAAGGCAAGCCGGCATTATCGCCGCAAAAGGGAGGAGAGCACGCCATGAAGACCGGGATGATCGTTTTGATGGCGGCAATCGCCGGGCTAACCCTTGCCGGTTGCCAGCGGGAACCGGAAAGCGGGCCAACCGAACTCAGCGGCCGGCTCTTCGTTTTCAACTATCGCGTCGCGACCGCGAGCTATATGATCACCCTGAAGAAGATCGCGCCGATCCCGGAAGGCACGACGGCCATCGCGGAATTCGAAAATCCGGCAGGCGGCGATCCCCTGGTGGTGCGGCAGAAGATCTTTGCGTTCTGGGACAAGATCACGCTCGAAAGCCCTGATCTGCGCTGCGTGCGCAAAGACCGCCCCTATTCCGTCTCGATCAGGCTGGTCGATGCCAGCGACAAGACGATCCAGACCATCAAGACCGAGGTGAAATCCGATCTCGACCAGACCGTGCTGCCGACGAGGCCGCTGGTGGTCGGCCCGGTCTACACTGAAAATCCGGAGGTCTTCAAAGCTGACGGCAGCGTCGACTACGGACACGATAGCACCTGCCCGGCATGAAAAAGCCGGGGCGCAAGGCCCCGGCTTTTCCTCAATCAATTCAGTCTTTTCAGCGCTTCGGCTGAAAGGCTGATTCAGCCAACGATTTCGGTTTCGGCGAACCAGTAGGCGATCTCGACGGCAGCGGTTTCCGGAGCGTCGGAGCCGTGAACGGAGTTTTCGCCGATCGAAAGGGCGTGGATCTTGCGGATCGTGCCTTCAGCCGCGTTGGCCGGGTTGGTTGCGCCCATGATTTCACGGTTCTTCAGGATGGCGCCTTCGCCTTCCAGGACCTGAACGACGGTCGGGCCGGAGGTCATGCCTTCGACGAGTTCGCCGAAGAAAGGACGTTCCTTGTGAACGGCGTAGAAGCCTTCAGCTTCGCGCGTGCTCATCCAGACGCGCTTGGAAGCGATGACGCGCAGGCCATTGTCTTCAAAAATCTTGGTGATGGCGCCGGTCAGGTTACGCTTGGTTGCGTCCGGCTTGATCATCGAAAAAGTGCGTTCAATCGCCATGGGTCAATTCCTTGTATTCAGAGAAAAGTGGGCGGTCTTTACCCGCCCCACAGCCTGAAAACAAGGGGCATACGCCAATTTCACGCCACTGTCACAGTCCGGACAGGCGATTCGCGGCGAGGCCGACTGAGGAACGACAATCCCATCGTCAAATTTCATTGATGCCATCAGCCCCATTTGCTCAATTTTATTCTAGGTTTGCAGCAAAGCCCCAAGAGGAGAACCAATATGCACAGACACTTCGGAATGTTCGCTCACTACAATCGCTGGGCCAATACCCTGCTATACGACGCCGCTACCCAACTCAGCGATGCGGAATATCGCGAAGACCACGGTGCCTTCTTCGGCTCGCTAGGCGCCACACTCAACCATCTACTGGTGGCCGACCGGATATGGATGCGCCGCTTCACCGGCACCGGCGAGGCCCCAGCGACCTTGAACGCCATCCTGCATGACAATCTTGTCAACCTGCGTGCTGCTCGCGAGGCCGAGGACCAACGTATCATCGATTGGGTCGAGACACTCGATGATGAGACACTGGTCGCAGACATCACCTACTCGCCCATCACCTTGCCAGGTGCCATCGCACACCCGCTGAGGGCTGCAGTCACACATTTGTTCAACCACCAGACCCACCACCGTGGCCAATGCCACATGACGCTGACAGCCATGGGAAAGCCGTCGCTGGGGCTCGATCTGCTGCATTTCCTGCGCGGCGAAGGAAGACACTGGATGTAAAGTTAAAGGCGAGCCATTGGTCCGCGATTGCAGTCGTGCATTGTCGTACCGTCTAATTTTGATGCGAGATCACACCGATAAGACGTTTCGTTCATGTTGCCTTAACCTGCGAGCCTGCAAATTGGAGAGATATATCAGCCGGGTGGCAATCAGAGAGTGGGCATGAAGAGTTCCAAGGCAGGTGTTTTGGCATATTCCATCGGCGATGACCATGGCGAGGCGGAGACCGAGCTTGAGGCGATCGGCCGTCATATGGCCAAACTGAAGGTCAAGAACCTGCCGCGCAACTACCAGCTCTTCCATGAGGCACTTTACGGCCATGATCGCGAGATCGCCAGCGAGATTGCGGCACTTGGCCCTACCCCGTCGCAAACCAAACTCGACGATATCGGCTTGAAACATCACCTCGTCAGCCATTGCGGCCTGGTCGCCCGGAAGTCAGAAACCGACGCGGCCGAGATGCTGCGCGATGTGGCCAATCAGCTGGCTGAAGGGCTGAGGAAGAAGCAGCGCTTCACCCGAGAGAGAGACGCGGCGCCGCAGACCGCCGACGCTATGGACTGTCTCAACGCCTTGCTCAGCAATCTGCTGCTTTATGAAACCGAGCTGACCGAACGGCTGCGGGACTGCGCCAACCTGCCGGTGCAAGCACGCGACGCGCGCGTCTAAGGGCTCAGCGGCTCTTGCCTTCGGCGCGGAGTTCGGCCAAAACCGCGCCATGATTTCGATTTCCGACCTTTCCGCCCGCATTGCCGGCCGTCTCCTCATCGACCATGCCAACGTGACGCTTCCGGCGGGCACGAAAGCCGGGCTTGTCGGCAAGAACGGCGCCGGCAAATCGACGCTCTTCCGGGTGATCACCGGTGATTTTGCCGCCGAAAGCGGTTCGGTCTCGATCCCGCGCAACGCCCGCATCGGCCAGGTGGCGCAGGAAGCGCCGGGCACGGAAGAGCCACTGATGGAGATCGTGCTGAAGGCCGACAAGGAGCGCACCGCCCTGCTGGCGGAGGCCGAGACGGCGACCGATCCGCATCGTATCGCCGACATCCAGACGCGGCTTGCCGATATCGGCGCCCATTCCGCCGAAGCCCGGGCCGCCAGCATTCTGGCCGGCCTCGGTTTCGACCATGAAGCGCAGCACCGCCCCGCCTCCTCCTTTTCCGGCGGCTGGCGCATGCGCGTTGCGCTTGCGGCCGTGCTGTTCGCCGAGCCGGACCTGCTGCTGCTCGACGAGCCGACCAACTATCTCGACCTTGAAGGCACGCTCTGGCTGGAAGACTATATCCGCCGCTATCCGCACACGGTCATCATCATCTCGCATGACCGCGACCTCTTGAACACGGCCGTCAACGCCATCGTCCATCTCGATCAGAAGAAGCTGACCTTCTATCGCGGCTCCTACGACCAGTTCGAGCGGCAGAAGGCGGAGGCCGACGAGCTGCAGATGAAGGCGAAGGTCAAGAACGATGCGGCGCGCAAGCACCTGCAGAGCTTCATCGACCGCTTCAAGGCCAAGGCAACGAAGGCCCGGCAGGCGCAATCGCGCGTCAAGGCGCTGGAGCGCATGGGCACGGTCGCCGCCGTCATCGAAGATCATGTGATGGGCTTCAGCTTTCCGGAACCCGAAAAGCAGGCGGCATCGCCGATCATCGCCGTTACCGGTGGCGCTGTCGGCTACGAGCCCGGCAAGCCGATCCTGAAGCGCCTCAACCTGCGCATCGATGCCGACGACCGCATCGCGCTCCTCGGCTCGAACGGCAACGGCAAATCCACCTTCGCGAAATTCGTCTCCGGCCGTCTCGATGCCGATAGCGGCGACGTGAAGCTGGCGCCGAATCTGAAGATCGGCTTCTTCGCGCAGCATCAGCTTGACGACCTCATACCGAACCAGACCGCCGTCGAGCATGTCCGGCGCCGCATGCCGGATGCGCCGGAGGCGAAGGTGCGGGCCCGCGTCGCGCAGATGGGCCTGGCGACCGAGAAGATGGATACGCCGGTGAAGGACCTCTCTGGTGGCGAGAAGGCGCGGCTGCTGATGGGGCTTGCCGCCTTCGACGCGCCGAACCTGCTGATCCTCGACGAACCGACCAACCATCTCGACATCGACAGCCGTAACGCGCTGATCCAGGCACTCAACGAATATTCTGGCGCCGTCATCCTGATCTCGCACGATCGCCATCTGATCGAGGCGACCGTCGACCGGCTGTGGCTGGTGCGCGACGGCACGGTTTCGAACTTCGACGGCGATCTTGAGGAATACCGCAGCCTCGTCGTCGCCAGCCCCAAGGCCAGGGATGACAAGGGCAAGGCGAACGGCACCGACGACGCCGTCTCCAAGGCGGATCAGCGCAAGCTCAATGCCGATCGCCGCGCCTCGCTCGCGCCGCTCCGGAAAAAGATCAACGAAATCGAATCCTTGACGGCCAAGCTGGAGAAATTGATTCAGGCGCTTGATGTGGAACTTGCGGATCCCGCACTCTACGAGAAGGCCCCCACCAAGGCAGCCGAGAAAGCCAAGCAGCGCTCCGATGCGGCGGACAAGCTTGCCACCGCCGAAGAGCAGTGGCTTGAGCTTTCCTCAGAATATGAAAGCGCAATGGCCGGTTAGAACGGTTGATTCCGCAGGCCATCCAGCGCCGATCCTAACCGATCATTAACCATAGTCGGAGAAAATGCGCCCAACATTCAAACACATATGTTGAGCGCTTCCGATGACCTACCGTCTCCTATTGGCCGGCCTTGCCGTGTCCCTGTCCCTTGCCGGTTGCGCCACGAAGCCAGGGGGCGAGGCATCGCTGAAGACGAGCTTTGCCGCCGAGGAGCCGCAACGCAAGACATTGAAGGCCAACGACCCCATCGAGATGGAGCCGACCAAATGGGCGAGCACCGATCCTGAGACGCGCGAAACAAGCGACGAGGGCCGCTCCCACACACTCGCCGGACGCACGCTGGAAGTTTCCTCCCTGCAAGACCTGAAGCTCGCCGACAGAGAAGTCATCCTGAGCTTCGACGACGGCCCTGCCCCCGGCAAGACGGAGCGCATTCTCGCGACACTCGACAAATTCGGCGTCAAGGCGACGTTCATGATGGTCGGCGAGATGGCGCAGGCGCATCCGGAAACGGCGCTCAAGGTCGTTGCCGCGGGCGAAACCATCGGCAGCCACACCTTCCGCCATGCCGATCTCGACAAGATGAGCTTCGACATGGCGATGGCCGAGATCATGCGCGGCAAGAATGCTGTCGCCAAGGTCGTCGGCACGGATGTTCCCTTCTTCCGCTTCCCTTACCTTGCCGACTCCAGGCGCCTGCGCGCGGCCGTCACCATGCGTGATCTCGTGATCATGGATGTGGATGTCGACAGCAAGGACTATTTCACCCTGTCGCCTGCCGCCGTTGCGGCGCGCACCATGAACGAGCTGCGCAAGCGCGGCCGTGGCATCGTCCTGATGCACGACATCCACCAGCGCACCGCCACCATGCTGCCCGCCCTTCTGACCCGCATGGAAAAAGAGGGCTACAAGGTCGTGACGCTGAAGTACAAAGCCGCCCCCAAGCCGACTTCGGATCTGGTCGCCCAGGCCGATATCAAGATGGTTCGCTGAGGCGGATAGACAGCAGAAATCTGTATGACGGCATGCACTTGGGGAAGCATGGTTGCTTCTCCGGGTGCATTTTGATTTGTTTATATGCGATTCACATTATCAATAGCGTATCAGGTATCTTATGCATCTCCATCTCGAGCACGACGACGATCCCCTCACCCTGCAATTCGTCGCCGAGAGGAATGCGCAGTCGGAACGGGCTCTCGTGACGCCCGAATTCGAGGCTGACAGCGCGGCGATCAAGGCGATGATCGAGCGCGAGGACCGGCTGATCCAGCCGGTTCGCCGTGGCAATTGGCTATTCGATTTCCACCGCAGCGCGGATCATCCCCTTGGCGTGTGGCGGCGGCTTCCAGCCAACCTGGACCCGGTGCCGAGCGCTCCCTGGGAGCCGATTTTCGATCTCGACGCCTTCTGCGGGGCGGAGAACAAACTCTGGATCTGGCGCGGCGCAATCACCTGCCCGTGGGAACAAACGAGGGTGCTGATCTGCCTCTCCGACGGCGGCTCGGATCTGGGGCGGTTGCTGGAATTCGATTGCGAGGCCAAGAGCATCGTCGAAGGAGGTTTCGATACGCCACCCGCGCGTTGCCATGCGACCTGGCTCAGCCGCGACGAGATCGCCTATTTCGGTTCGATCGACCGCCTTTCCGCAACGCGCTCCGGCTGGCCCCGTGTCGGCCGGCGCCTGAAGCGCGGCCAGGCGCCGGCGAACGCTCCGCTGCTCTACGCCACTGCCGATACGGATGTTTACGGATCCTGCGTGGTCATCGATCCAGTGCTCTCCGGCATTGCGAAGAAGGGGACTGCCAAGCCGATCCGCCTGTTCATCACCGGCCACGAGATCGGCAGTTGCAGCGTCTTCGTCAAGGACCCGGATTTTTCACTGCGGCGGATCGATCTGCCGAGGGAAATCGACGTCCAGTTCAATTATTCCTATTGCCTCTGGCTCGCCAAGACTGATGAGCGCATCCCCGCCGGCGCTCTGGCGTTGCAGCCCCTGCCGCGACAGGCCGGCGATATCAGCGCCGAGGCGACGCGCATCCTGTTTTCGCCCAATGAGCGGCAGTCCGTATCGCAGTTCCTTCTGATGCGCGAATGGTGCGTCTTCGTCGTCTCCGACAATCTGCAGCCCCGTCTTTTCGTCCTGGACCTGACCAAGCCGGATGCGGAGATCCAGGAGATTCCGCTGCCCGGAGATGTCGAGACAATTGCGCTCCAGCCGCTTTATTCCGAACTGCATCTCGGCGACGACACGCTGCAGGTCTATGGCGAAGGATTCCTGCGGCCGCCAACATGCTATCGCCTGGAACTTTCCAACCGCAAGAAGCCGCTCGAACTCATTCGCGCCGCCAGCTCGCCGGCCTATTTCGACAGCGACGGCATGACCTCCGAATTGCTGGAGGCCACATCCGAGGACGGCACGAAGGTGCCGTATCGGCTGGTCTTGCCGAGGACGTGGACGCAAGGCGAACTGCCGGTGCTGCTATACGGCTATGGCGGCTTCGACGTCTCGCTCAGCCCCAACTACTCCGGCGTCATCGGCCGCTGGCTGGAACAGGGCGGTGCCTATGTGCAGGCCTATATTCGCGGCGGCGGCGAGCTCGGGCCGAACTGGCATCGCTCCGCCAAGGGCCATGGCCGCCACAGGGCGTTTGCCGACTTTGCAGCCATCGCCCGCGATCTCGTTGCCCGCGGCTATACAAAGCCGTCGCGTATCGCTGCCAATGGCGGCAGCAATGGCGGGCTTTTGACCGGCGCGATGCTGACCCGCTATCCACGGGATTTCGGCGCGATCTGGTGCCAGGTGCCGGTGCTGGACATGACCCGCTTCCACGTCTTCCCCGCCGGTCAGGCCTGGATCGACGAATATGGCAATCCCGACGACCAGGCCGATCGCGATTACCTGCTCACCTACTCGCCGCTGCATAATCTTAAGTCCGCCTCGGACGTCGCCTATCCGCCGATCTATGTCGAAAGCTCCAGCAATGACGACCGGGTTCATCCCTCGCATGCGCGACGGTTCGCGGCGCGGATGGAAGAGCTTGGCCATCATCCGATGTTCCATGAATTCGGTTCCGGCGGCCACGGCGGCGATGGCGCGTCGAGCGACCTCGCGGCGCGTATAGCACTGGGATACAGCTTCCTCCGGGAGACGATCTTGAAGCCGGACGGCGCCTGAATTGGGCCTTCCCGATATCCTTGGAAAATCAGCGGTTGCAGATGGTTCGGTGCGCTTGAAACGCATCGAACGACATGATTAGTTGCAGCGTGATCACGAAGAGCGGGCCAACCCGCCCGCTCGTATCCTGGGGGGAGTACATAGATGGATCGTCGTTCATTTCTGAGGAAAGCCGGCGTTGCCGGTGCGGGCTCGGTTGCCGCCGCGGCCCTTGCGGCTCCGGCCATTGCTCAGAGCAATCCGAAAATCAACTGGCGCCTGGCGTCATCATTCCCGAAGTCGCTCGACACGATCTATGGCGGCGCGGAAGTGCTGTCGAAATATGTATCGGAAGCGACCGACGGCAATTTCACGATCCAGGTCTTCGCGGCCGGTGAAATCGTGCCTGGCCTGCAGGCCGCCGACGCGACGTCGGCAGCCACGGTCGAGGCATGCCACACCGTCTCCTACTATTATTGGGGCAAGGATCCGGTCTGGGCGCTGGGAGCGGCCGTTCCCTTCGCGCTCAATGCCCGTGGGATGAATGCCTGGCAATATCACGGCGGTGGAATCGATCTGTTCAACGAATTCCTGGCAACGCAAGGGCTGGTCGGCTTTCCCGGTGGGAATACCGGCGTGCAGATGGGCGGCTGGTTCCGCAAGGAAATCAACACGGTTGCCGATCTCAAGGGCCTGAAGATGCGTATTGGCGGCTTTGCCGGCAAGGTGGTGGAGCGCCTCGGCGTCGTGCCCCAGCAGATCGCCGGTGGCGACATCTATCCGGCTCTGGAAAAGGGCACGATCGACGCGGCCGAATGGGTCGGCCCCTATGACGACGAAAAACTCGGCTTCTACAAAGTCGCCCCCTATTACTACTATCCCGGCTGGTGGGAAGGCGGCCCGACGGTGCATTTCATGTTCAACAAGGCGGCGTATGAGGGCCTGCCGAAAGCCTATCAGTCGCTGCTGCGCACCGCAGCCCAGGCGACCGACGCCAACATGCTGCAGAAATACGACTATCTGAACCCGGCCGCCATCAAGCGCGTCGTCGCCGAAGGCGCCAAGTTGCGGCCGTTCAGCACCGAAATCCTCAACGCCTGCTTCGAAAAGTCGAACGAGGTCTATGCCGAAATGGAAGCCTCGAACCCGACCTTCAAGAAGATCTGGGAATCGATCAAGGGTTTCCGTGGCCAGCATTACCTCTACGCCCAGGTCGCGGAATACAGCTACGACGTCTACATGATGACACAGCAGCGCGCCGGCAAGATCTGATCCTCACTCGCCGTCAAATGAAAACCCCGGAGCGTTGCTCCGGGGTTTTTCTTTTTGAATGCATCAGGAGCGGTAGCCCTGCCCTCATTTAAACGACGGCGGCTGGCTGAGGTCGTTGGCGGGCGGACTGGCCTGCCCGCCATTCTGACCGGCCGGCTTGTCCTCCAGTGGATTGCCACCGGGAAGCTGCAAGCCTGGCAAGCCGAGACCGCCGCCATTGTCCTGGCCGGGAGCGCCGAAGCCCGGCACGTCGATCTTGATCGTGTTGGGATCGATGCCCGTGCCTGAACCTTTGTAATGCATGACCATCTGCGGGAACATGATCGTCAGCGCCACCATCAGTATCTGGATGCCGACGAAGGGCACGGCACCCCAATAGATCTGCCCTGTCGTCACCGGAGCCGTGTTCTTGCCCGTCACCTTGTCGAGATAGGGCACCTTTGCCGCGACCGAGCGCAGATAGAACAGCGCAAAGCCGAAGGGCGGATGCATGAAGCTCGTCTGCATGTTGACGCCCAGCAGGACGCCGAACCAGATGAGGTCGATGCCGAGCTTTTCGGCGGCGGGCGCCAGCAGCGGCACGATGATGAAGGCCAGCTCGAAGAAATCGAGGAAGAAGGCCAGCACGAAGACCAGGAGGTTGACGGCGATCAGGAAGCCGACTTCGCCGCCCGGCAGCGACACAAGCAGATGCTCCACCCAGACATGGCCGTTGACGCCGTAGAAGGTCAACGAAAACACGCGCGAGCCGATCAGGATGAACAGCACGAAGGACGAAAGGCGTGTGGTCGAAGCAAGCGCCGAGCGGATGACATCCATACTCAAGCGGCCCTTGGCCAACGCCATGATCAGCGCGCCCACCGCACCCATCGCACCGCCTTCGGTCGGCGTCGCAATGCCGAGGAAGATGGTCCCGAGCACGAGGAAGATCAGCGCCAGCGGCGGGATCAGCACGATGATCACCTGCTGCGCCAGCCGCGACATCAGGTTGAACTTCATCGCCTTGTCGATGACGGCGATGGCATAGATGAATGCGACGCCAACAGTTGCGCCGAGAATGTCGGCGTTTTCCCCGTAGATCGGCGTCAGATAGACATGAGCGGCATAGGCGACGCCGGCGCAGACCAGCAACGCGACGAAGAGCGAGGTCACCCCCGAACCGAGTGAGCGCGCTTCCTTCGGCAGCGCCGGCATGGAATTAGGCCGGACGATCGACATGATCAGCACGTAAAGCATGTAGAGGCCGGTCAGTACCAGGCCGGGGATCAGGGCACCGGCATACATGTCACCGACGGAGCGGCCGAGCTGATCCGCCAGCACGATCAGCACCAGCGACGGCGGAATGATTTGCGCCAAGGTGCCCGAGGCGGCGATGACGCCGGACGCGACCCGCCGGTCATAGCCATAGCGCAGCATGATCGGCAGCGAGATCAGGCCCATGGCGATGACCGAAGCGGCAACGACGCCGGTGGTGGCCGCCAAAAGCGCGCCGACGAAGATCACCGCATAGGCAAGGCCGCCACGGATCGGGCCGAAGAGCTGGCCGACCGTGTCGAGCAGATCCTCGGCCATGCCGGAGCGCTCGAGTACGATGCCCATGAAGGTGAAGAACGGGATCGCCAGCAGCGTGTCGTTCGACATCACGCCCCAGAACCGGTCCGGCAGCGCGTTGAGCAGCGGCCAGGACAGATTGATCGAGCCGCCGGAATAGGGTGCAAGCTCGACGCCGATCCAGAAAAACAGCAGGCCGTTGGCGGCGAGCGCGAAGGCGACGGGATAGCCGATCAGCAGGAAGATGATCAGCGAAGCGAACATGATCGGAGCCATGTTCACGGCAATGAATTCCAACATCAGCGCACCTCCCCAGCATGCGTCTCGATATCGAGAGGTGCATGGGTCGGCACATAGGGAGTCGGGTCATCCATATCGCCGCGCATGATGGCGATCTTCTTGATGATCTCGGAGACACCCTGCAGCGCCAATAGAAAGAAGCCCGCCAGCAGTAACGCCTTGCCCGGCCAGATGATCAGGCCGCCGGCGCTGGAAGAAACCTCGCCGGACATGAAGGACATCCGGACATAGGGGGTGAGATCGTAGATCATCAAAAGCACGAAGGGCATCAGAAACAGGCAATGGCCGAGAAGATCGATCCAGTGCTGCACGCGCCGCGACAGGGAGCCGTAGAGGATATCGATGCGGATATGCTCGTTCTGCCGCAGCGTATAGGCGGCGGCGAGCATGAAGGCGGCGCCGAACAGATACCATTGCGCTTCCAGCCAGGCATTCGACGAAATGTTGAATACCTTGCGGACGATGGCATTTCCGGAACTGACCAAAACGGCGACCAGAATGAGCCAGGAGACCGATTTACCGATGATCTCCGTGACATGATCTATGAGCCGGCTGAAGCCGAGCAATGCTTTCATGATTTTTCCCCCCGCGGCAGTTTCTTCCCAGGATCCTTTCGCCGCGCACAGGCAGAGTGCCGATTTCACGCTGTCAATCAAGAGCCTAAGCTGGTTTTCCAAGTGTGATGGTGGCAGGGTGAGTGTGGCCTGCGGGAGCAGCGTCGCATTTGCGCTTTCCCGCCCTTGCCCACCTCTGGCGTTCTGATAAAAGACCATACCAATAATCATACTAATCGAGAGACACCCCATGTCCCCCATCAACCTCGCTATCGTCGGCGTCGGCAAGATCGTCCGCGACCAGCACCTTCCGTCCATCGCCAACAATGCGGATTTCAAACTGGTCGCCACGGCAAGCCGCCATGGCACGGTCGAAGGCATTCCGGCCTTCACCACTATCGAGACCATGTTGGACGCGGTTCCCGAGATCGATGCGGTCTCGCTCTGCATGCCGCCACAATATCGTTATGAAGCCGCCTACAAGGCGCTTCAGGCCGGCAAGCATGTCTTCCTGGAAAAGCCGCCAGGTGCGACGCTGAGCGAAGTTGCTGATCTGGAGGCCCTCGCCAAGGCAAAGGGTGTCTCGCTGTTCGCCAGCTGGCATTCGCGCTACGCGCCGGCGGTCGAAGCCGCCAAGGCTTTCCTCGAGGGAACCACGATCAAGAGCGCGCATGTGATCTGGAAGGAAGATGTGCGCCATTGGCATCCGAACCAGGAATGGATCTGGCAGGCCGGCGGCCTCGGCGTGTTCGATCCGGGCATCAACGCGCTGTCGATCGTCACCCACATCCTGCCGCCGCTGTTCCTCACCGGCGCCGTGCTGGAATTCCCCGAAAACCGGGATTCGCCGATCGCCGCCGACCTGCAGTTCAAGAGCGGCCAGGGGCTTCCGGTTCGCGCCGAATTCGACTGGCGCCAGACCGGCAAGCAGAGCTGGGATATCGTCGCCGAAACCGCAGCGGGCCAGATGGTGCTCGCCGAAGGCGGCTCGAAGCTCTCCGTCAATGGCGAGCTGACGTTCACCGCGCCGGAGGCCGAATATCCGTCGCTCTACCGCCGCTTCGCCGAGATCGTCAAAGCCGGCACGTCCGATGTCGACCTCGCGCCGCTGCGCCACGTCGCCGATGCCTTCATGCTCGGCAAGCGCAAATTCGTTGAGGCTTTCCACGACTAGGCTCGATTGAGCGGTGAGATGCGCCGCGCCACATGCTAGGGTGGCGCATCTTCATTCGTCAGGGAGATTGCGATGTCATCGGAGAGCGGGAAGAATTTCGGGCTGGGCGTCGGCAACAAATGCGTCACACTCGCCGCGCCGAATGCCCGATGGCACGAAGCCTACACGCTCGAAGCTGAAACCATTCGCAAGGCGCTCGGCGATCTCGCCCTCGACATCCAGCATATCGGCAGCACGTCAATCCCGTCGATCAAGGCCAAGCCGATCATCGATATCGCCGTCGGCGTCAGGCGCTTCGACGACGGCTTAGTGTGCATCAAGCCGATGGAAGAAATCGGCTACTGCTATGCTGGTACCGACCTCGTTCCCGACGATCATATTTTCGGCCGTGATGTCGAAGGGCAGACGCGCACGCATCTCGTTCATGTCGTCGAGCTTGGTGGCGCCAACTGGAACCACTTCATCCTGTTCCGTAACAAGCTCCGCGCCGATCCCCATATCGCCCAGGCCTACGAAGCGTTGAAAATCGACCTGGCTGCGAAATATGCAAACAACCGCGCCGCCTATACGGCATCGAAGAAAGATTTCATCGAAAAGGTTCTGGCTGTGTCTGGCGACTAGGCCTTACTTCGTCCCAGCGAGGAGAAGGAGAACCATCACGCCTTCTTCTCCCAGCGTCCTTCCCGTGTCTGCTGCCAATAGGTGAGATTATGCCCCTCGCCCTTCAGCTTCTTCCATTGCGCGCGGGCGCCTTCCAATTGTTCCTGATCGTAGCCGTCAAAGATGAAGACGATGCGCTGGTAGGTCCCGATATCGGTGGCTTCAGCGCCGTCGATGAAGAAGCGGACGCTGGCACTGTTCAGATTGTCGGGCGAGACGGTTAGAAGAACCGGCTGCTTGTCCGCCATCTCGCTTTCGTCCGTGCCATGCGGCAGGAAGCTGTCCTCGCGATAGGTCCACAGATGCGTGTCGAGCGCATCGCGCCTGGCCGGCTCACGCGTCTGGATGGCGACCTGCCAGCCGCGCTCGACACTCTTGTCGACCAGCGGCGGCAGGGCATCTTCAAGCTTCGATTCGGTCAGGTGGTAGAAGAGAACGTCGGTCATGCCGCCTCTCCTATCTCAAACGCGCCCGAAGGTCACGATTCGTAGTTCTCACGAACCAGTTCGTCGAGCAGGCGCACGCCGTAGCCCGAGCCCCAGGACTGGTTGATCTCGTCCAGGGTGGAACCCATCGCCGTGCCCGCGATATCGAGATGCGCCCAGGGCGTTTCCTGCACGAAGCGCTTGAGGAACTGCGCGGCGGTGATCGAGCCGGCATAGCGGCCGCCGGTGTTCTTCATGTCGGCGAACTTGCTGTCGATCATCTTGTCGTAGTCCTTGCCGAGCGGCATGCGCCACAGGCGCTCGTTGGTGACAAGGCCGGCAGCGGTGAGCTGGTTTGCCAGCTGGTCGTCATTGCTGAACAGGCCAGCCTGCAGATTGCCGAGTGCAACCAGGATCGCGCCGGTCAAGGTCGCCAGGTTGATCATGAATTGCGGCTTGAAGCGGTCATTGGTGTACCAAAGCGCGTCGCAGAGCACGAGCCTGCCTTCGGCATCGGTATTGATGATCTCGATCGTCTGGCCGGACATGGAGGTGACGATATCGCCCGGACGCTGAGCATTGCCATCAGGCATGTTTTCGACCAACCCGATGACGCCGACGGCGTTGACCTTCGCGCCGCGAGCCGCAAGCGTATGCATCAGGCCGGTGACGGCGGCGGCCCCGCCCATATCGCCCTTCATGTCTTCCATACCGGCGGCGGGCTTGATGGATATGCCGCCGGTGTCGAAGACGACACCCTTGCCGATGAAGGCGACCGGCTTCTCCTTCACCTTGCCGCCCTTCCATTGCATGATCACCAGGCGCGGCGGACGCACGGAACCCTGCGCCACGCCAAGAAGCGCGCCCATGCCGAGCCGGCGCATCTCGCGCTCAGTCAATATCTCTACCTCGACGCCAAGCTTCTCCAGCGCCTTGGCCTTGGCGGCGAACTCGACCGGGCCAAGCACATTCGGCGGCTCGTTGACGAGATCGCGCGCCAGGATAACCCCGTCGGCAATCGCTTCCGAGGCGGCGAAAAGCTTCTTCGCGGCCGCGGCATCCGGAGTGACGATGGTCACCTTAACGGGCTTCTGCGCACCGTTCTTGTCCTCGTCATCGCCCTTCTTCGTCTTGTACGTGTCGAAGCTATAGGCGCGCAGCAGCATGCCGAGCGCAAAATCGGCAGCCGCCTTGCCACCGGCTTGAACGCCGGGCAGGTCGATGAAGATCGCGGCCTTTTCGACATTGCGGATCCGCCCTGCCGCAGCTCCGCCAAGCTTCAGCCAGGAGTGTGCGTTCAGTTCCTTTGCTCTGCCGGTGCCGATCACGATAATCCGGTCGACCGGCGCGCCCTCGGGCGCAACGATATCGAGACTTGCCAGGCCCTTGGCCGTGAAACGAGCGATGCGTGCGGCCTTGGCGAAAACATTCGCCGGATCGGCGCTTGCGGCCCCCGCCGGCGATTCGCTGTCCGTGTCTTTCAGCTGGATGGCCAGACCGCCGTTCAATCGAACCGTTTTGGCAAAGGAAATCTCGAATTTCACAGACATTTCTGCTCCGATATATATGCGTATCGCAAAATAGAATTATAGACTTCGATCATTCAAGCTTTCCCCCTTAAATACAAGCTTTTGGCGAGACATTCGGCAAAGAAGCATCTCTGCCGCCTTCAAATCCCTGTCATCTATTGTTGCTAGCCTGTTGGCGCATGCGTTGCGTGCCGCCGCCTGCCCGGCGTTGTCACTGACAGGAATGCCACCTTGATCATCGATTTCAGCACGTTCGATCGCCAGGACCGATTTCCCGAGATCCTGCGACCGCGCACGGCCGGCGACGCGTTCGTCGCTCTCTTCTGCCTATGGTGGATACTGCTCGGGCTATTTTCGATTTTCCCGCAGATCGATCTCGCCGTCGCCAATCTGTTCTTTCTGCCGGAACAGTGCATCGTCCCTGCCAAAGCCAGCCAGATCTGCGGCATTTTCCCCTATGGTGACGATCCGCATATGCGCCTGCTCAGGGAGATTTTCTTCCAGCTTCCCTATATCGTCGCCGTTGTCCTCTGCTGGATGCTCGTACATTGCTGGCAACAGCATGGCGCGACCTTCAAGACGCTGCGGGCACGCAATCTGAAGGTCGCACTCGGCTCGCTGCTTCTAGGCCCCGTGCTGATCGTCAATCTCTGGCTCAAGGCGTTCTCAGGCCGCCCGCGGCCGCGGCAGACCGACTTCTTCGGCGGTACGCTTGATTTCGTTCATGCGGGTTCCTTCGCCGGGAAGTGCGTCAGCAACTGTTCGTTCGTCTCCGGCGAAGCGGCAGCGGCCGGCTGGCTCTTCTGCCTGATCTTCATCATTCCACAACCGGCTCGCACCGCTCTTGCGCCGCCGATCGCGGTCGTTTCGATTCTCATTCCCGCCCTCAGAGTCGCTTTCGGAAGCCACTATCTGTCGGATGCCGTGCTTGGCTGGCTTTCTTCCCTCGTCATATTCGCCGCGCTTATGGCCCTCTCCCAAACGACACACAGCAGAAGAATCTCAGAAAATTAACGAATTTTTTGCGAGTGGGTTGTCGCCAAAAAAACGCAAACAGCGTAGAGGAGGATGAATCTCTGCCGGCTCGCCCGATGGAGCGTTGCGTTTAAGGGCCGGCATGAAGTTATTCGAAACATATATCATACGGCGTGTCGGCATGATGTTCCTGGTAGCCCTGCTGCCGGTGCTCGCTATTATCTGGACGACTCAGGTATTGCAGCGCATCAATCTCGTGACCGATAGCGGCCAATCGATCGGTTCGTTCGCAAAGCTTGCGACCCTTATTCTGCCGACCATCATTCCCGTCGTCTTGCCGTTCGCATTGGTCATCGGCATCACCCAGACGCTGACCGCGATGAACAGCGATTCGGAGCTGACCGTCATGGAAGCGGCGGGCGCGAAACGCAGCATCATCATCCGCCCGATCATGATTCTCGCCATGGCGATCAGCGTCTTCTCCTTCCTCGTTGACAATATGGTCGAACCGAAGGCTCGCGTCGCCGCCCGGCAAATGGTCGCGGAAGCCTATGCCGACCTGCTTTCGACCGTGATCGAGGAGAAGAATTTCCGGCGCATCGAAGATGGGCTTTACGTGCAGATCACCCAGCGCATGTCGGGGCGAATCCTGAAGGGCCTGTTCGTGGTGGATTCGCGTGATCCAGCTTTCGATCTCATCTATTATGCCAAGGAAGGCGCCGTCGACGCGAGCGGCTCGTCGCTTTTGATGAGGGACGGCGAAGTCCACCGCAAGACAGCCGACGGCGACGTCTCCGTCATCAAATTCGATTCCTATTCCTTCGACCTTTCCGACATGACGCAAAGCCGCGGTCAGGCCACCCTGCGCGCCGGGGACCGCAGTCTCGGCTTCCTGCTAAATCCGGATCCGAACGATGCGGATTATAAGGCCAAACCGAGCGGATACCGTTCCGAATTGCATCGACGCCTGACCGATTGGGCGCTGCCGGCCATCTTTGCGCTGATATCCCTGGTGATCGCCGGCGATGCGCGATCCCATCGCGAGGCGCGACTGCATCCCATGGTATCGGCGCTCACTATCGCCTTTGCACTGCGCTGGGCGGATTTTTATGCGGCCAACCAGATCGAGACGGCGCCCTATTTCGTCGGCATCCTCTATGGGATCAATATCGCCGCAACGCTGATTGCGATCTTCCTGCTGTTCAGAAACCGGAGAATGTCCATGCCGGTGTCGATCCGCAACCGTTTCGGCGCCTGGCGGCAAAAGCTCCAGGAGCGCATCCCGACACCCGGTAGCTCGAACGGGAGCGGCGCATGATCTTCAGCACGCTCGGCCGCTACTTCTTCACGCGCTACATCGCCACGACGCTCTGGTTTTTTCTCGGCGTCACCTCGCTGGTGTATCTGATCGACTTCAGTGAGACCGCTGGCCGGCTCGCTGGCCTTCCGGGATACACGGTCAAAATTGGCCTGCTGATGACGGCGGTCAGGTTGCCGTTCATCATACAGCAGACGGTACCGTTCATCGCCCTGTTTGTCGGCATGACCGTGTTGATCACGCTTAACCGCCGCCGCGAACTGGTGATCGCACGCGCCGCCGGCATCTCAGTCTGGCAATTCATGACGCCTTTCGTAGTCGGCGCCTTCGCTGTCGGGCTGATGACCATGTTCGCGCTCAATCCGGTGGCTGCATGGGGTCAGCGGCAGGCGGAAACGATGGAAGCCGATCTGCGCGGTGACCCGTCCTATCGCAATACACTTTCGATTCCGTGGCTGCGTCAGTCGGATGGCAAAAGCGACATCATCATCGGTGCCAAGGCCGTTCTCAACAACGGCACGACGCTGATGAACGTCGTGTTTATCCACTTTGATTCACAGGGAAATATCACTCTGAGGCAGGATGCCCAGTCGGCTAAGTTGGAAGATGGTTACTGGCTTCTTAACAATGTCGTCGAGCGCGCCCCAGGCGAGATTCCCGCTCACAAGAGCACGACACAGGTTCGTACGAATCTGAAACAGGATTTCGTTTCGGAGCGTTTGGCGCAGCCGGAAACCATTGCTTTTTATGATCTTTCTAATCGAATAGCGATTGCAAAGTCCTTTGGCATCTCAACCAAGGCGCTTGAAACGCAATTTCATTCGCTGCTGTCACAGCCATTTCTTTTGGTGGCAATGACGCTGATCGCAGCAACCGTGTCCCTAAAATTCAGTAGATTCAACCAATCGCGCTCCGTGATTCTGGGTGGAATCCTCTCAGGCTTCGTGCTTTATGTTGTCACCGTGCTTGTAAAAGCATTTGGGAGCAGCGGAGTGGTTCCTCCCTTCGTGGCGACATGGATACCCGTGATCGTCGCTTTGGCATTCGGAGCAACGATCCTGCTTCATCAGGAGGACGGCTAGTGGCGGGCAACCGCAAGAGTATCAGGAAGTTTGTGGCTGCCCTTGTTACGGGCACGGCTACATGCGCGTATATCATGAGCCCGGTCGTAGCTTACGCCCAGGCCACCAACAACAATGGCGGCGCCGGTGCTGCGACCGCTCCCGTAAAGGTCAAGGTACCCGACGGCTCCAAGCTGATCCTTTCGTCCAACGAATTGGTCTACAACAAGGACAACCAGATCGTCACCGCTACCGGTGCCGTGCAGATCAACTATGGCGGCTACAAAATGGTCGCCCAGAAGGTTGAGTATAATCAGAAGTCCGGTCGGATGACGGCAATCGGCAATGTCGAGCTGATCAGCCCCGACGGCAATCGCATGTACGGCGACAAAATGGATGTCACCGACAGCTTCTCCGACGGCTTCGTCAATGCCCTGCGCATCGAAATGCCGGACAATACCCGCATGGCCGCCGAAAAGGGCGAACGTGTCGGCGGGACGCAGATGATTCTGACGAAGGGCGTCTATACGGCCTGTCAGTCATGCTCCGAGCAGGGTCGTGCGCCGCTGTGGCAGGTCAAGGCACAGCGCGTGGTGCAGAATGGCGTGACGCATACCGTCCGCCTCGAGCATGCCCGCTTCGAGCTGTTCGGCCAGCCGATCGCCTATATTCCGTGGATCGAGGTTCCGGACAACACGGTCAAGCGCAAGTCCGGCTTCCTGTTCCCGTCGATGAGTGTTTCCCAGCACCTCGGCTTCGGTCTGAAGGTGCCGTATTACTACGTCATTTCTCCGAGCATGGACGCCACGATCAGCGCCACCGGCTATACGAACCAGGGTCTGCTGCTGGAGGGTGAATTCCGGCAACGCCTTGAAAACGGCACGCATACTCTGCGCGTCGCCGGCATCAACCAGATGGATCCCAGCGCTTTCACGTCCGGGACCACCGATGCCGAGCACAAGACTCGCGGCATGATCTCCTCCAAGGCGGATTTCAGGATCAATCCTCGCTGGACGTTCGGCTGGGATGTCATGGCGCAGAGCGACAACAACTTCTCGCGAACCTATGGGCTGGATGGTCTCAACCAGAGCACCCATACCAACCAAGCCTACCTGACCGGTCTCGGCAAGCGCAATTATTTCGATATGCGCGCCTTCTACTACCAGGTCCAGGACTCCGACAATAACGACACCGCCACGAAGCAACAGGCGACCGTCTACCCGAGCATCGACTATCATTATGTCGATCCGAAGTCGGTCTATGGCGGCGAATTGTCGGCAACCATGAACTTCACGCACCTGTCGCGTAATACGACATCGGTGCTCGATGCCACCAATACGCTCGGGGACTCCAGCCTGAACGACCGTTATCTCGGTCTTTCAGGGGATTATACGCGCCTCAGCACCGAGGTGCAGTGGCAACGTACCTTCACCACGGATCAAGGTCTGGTGTTGACGCCATTGGCGGCACTTCGCGGTGACGTCTACGGCCTCGATATGGATGCGCCGGGAGCTGGCACTTATTCCGGCAATTACGACACGAGCGACTATGCCACGCGTGGCATGGCGACGGCCGGTCTTGAAGCGAAGTATCCCTTCCTCGTCACCACCAGCAACAGCACGCATGTGTTCGAGCCGATCGCACAGCTCTATGTGCGTCCGGACGAGCAGCTTGCCGGACGTCTGCCGAATGAGGATGCGCAAAGCTTCGTCTTCGATGCGACTAACCTGTTCGATCGTGACAAGTTCTCCGGCTTCGACCGCATCGAAGGCGGCACGCGCGCCAACGTCGGTTGGCGCTACACCGGCAGCTTCGACAGCGGTTACAAGTTGCAGCATATCTTTGGCCAGTCCTTCCAGCTTGCCGGCCGCAACTCCTTCGCAGAGACTGATCTTGCCGGCGTCGGCACGGATTCGGGGCTTGAAACCACCCGTTCCGACTATGTGACCATGTTCGGCATCACCACGCCGCAGGGCTTCTCGCTTTCGCAGTCCTATCGTTTCGACGAAAAGGATTTCGCGTTCCGTCGCGGCGATACCACGGTCGGCTTCGCCAACGATGTCTTCCAGACCACGGCGACCTACACCCACATTGCCGCACAGCCGCAATATGGCTTCACCTCGGATCAGGATGAAATCCAGACACGCGCTCAGATCAAGTTCAAGGAATATTGGTCGGTGTTTGGTACGGTGAACTATGACATCAACGATAGCGAGATCACTCGCCAGGGCGTCGGCCTCTCCTATGAGGACGAATGCACGATCTTCAGCGTTTCCTTCCTGAACAAGAAGGATTCGACGAGCGCCTCGGCAAGCGACTGGTCGATCGGTGCCCGAATCACGTTCCGCACGCTCGGCGACGTCAATCTTGGCAACACCCAGGATGCCACGTTCTAACCTATCAAACTCCAAAAAAGGGCCGGCTCCGTAAGCCGGCCCTTTTTGTTTGAAACCGGCCTGCACTCCCCTCCGCGTCATTGTTTCGCCGCAAGGATTTTGCAATTCGTCGTGCTTGTTGTAGACATGTGGCGCAAGATTGCCGTATTGCGCGAACGGCGTCCCGATGTGACGCAGTGCGGATAAGGACCTTTGGGAAGGGGTAATTGATGTTCTCTGAAAAGACACCGATGCGCGCTGTGCTATTCGGAGCCGCGGCGCTGATCATGGCCACGTTCGCCATGCCGAGCAGCGATGTTGCCTTCGCGGCAAGCGAGGTAAAGGTCGTTGTCAATAATTCGGTGATCACCTCGGGCGATATCGCCAAACGTGTCAACTTCCTCAAATTGCAGCACCAGAAGGGCGATCTCAACAAGCTGGCACAGGAACAGCTTGTCGACGAGACGCTGAAGCGCGCTGAAATCTCCCGCGTACGCATGTCGGTGTCGACGTCGGACGTCGACAGTGCCTTTGGCCGCTTCGCCGCGAGCAACAAGATGTCGCCGCAGCAGCTCGGTCAAATTCTCGACAAGATGGGCGTCGGTGTCGATCACTTCAAATCCTATATCGCCGTCTCCATGAGCTGGCCGCGCGTCGTCAACGCCCGTTTCGGGTCGAACGGCGGCAACCGCCTGTCGAACGACGACCTCGTGACGCGCATGACGGAAAACAAGACAAAGCCGGTCACGACGGAATACTTCCTGAAACAGATCGTCTTCGTCGTCCCGGCCGCGAAGCGAAATGCCATCCTCAACCAGCGCAAGTCCGAGGCGGAAGCCTCGCGAGCCAAGTTCCCAGGTTGCGATCAGGCGAAGGTCTTTGCCGCGACGATGCGTGACGTTTCCGTCCAGGATCTCGGTCGCGTGCTGGCCCCCGATCTTCCCGAAATCTGGAAGCCGCTGCTTGAAAAAGCCCAGGGCAATACGACCACCCCCGTCGTCACTGATCGCGGCGTTGAATATGTCGCCATTTGCTCGCAGCGTCAGGTGAATGATGACGTTGCCGCCGCGGCCGTCTTCCGTGCAGAAGACATCGGCAAGGCGGGTGCCCAGGGCATCAGCGCCAACGACAAGAAGTATATGGACGAACTGCGCTCCAAGGCGCAGATCCTCTATCGCTGATCGCCGCGATGCCGCAGCACTTTTCCCGCCCCCTCGCGCTGACGCAAGGGGACCCGGCAGGTATCGGACCTGACATCACGCTCGCCGCCTGGCTCCGCCGCGGCGAGCTTTCTCTGCCGCCTTTCCTCTTTCTGGGCGACCCGAACGTCCTTGCGGAGCGCGCCCTGCAATTGAACCTGGATGTGCCCCTGCGGGAAGCGGATGCATCGACAGCGTGCCATGTCTTCACCGAGGCTTTGCCGGTGCTGCCGATCACCGCCGGCGTGACCGTGGTCGCGGGCGAACCGCATGCCGCGACCGCCAAGGCCACCATCGCCGCCATAGAAACGGCAGTCGCGCTCACCATGAACGGCGATACCTCCGCCGTCGTCACCAATCCGATCGCCAAATCCGTTCTCTACGATGCCGGTTTCGGCTTTCCCGGCCATACCGAATTCCTCGCTGATCTTGCGACACGCACGACGGGCAAGCCGGTGATGCCGGTGATGATGCTGGCCGGACCGAAACTGCGGGCCATACCGGTCACTATCCATATTCCCCTAAAGGACGTGCCTGGCGCGTTGACCGCCGACCTCATCATCGAGACCTGCCGGATCACCGACCACGATCTTAGGGCGCGCTTCGGCATCGCCAAGCCACGACTGGCGGTCGCCGGGCTCAATCCGCATGCCGGCGAGAACGGCGCGATCGGCAAGGAGGATGAGGAGGTCATTCGCCCGGCGATCGACGTGCTCCGCAATAAGGGCATCGATGCCTTCGGTCCCCTTCCCGCCGACACGATGTTTCATGACGACGCCCGCCGTCGCTATGACGTCGCCATCTGCATGTATCACGATCAGGCCCTGATCCCGGCCAAGGCGCTCGGCTTCGACGATTCCGTCAATGTTACCCTCGGCCTTCCTTTTGTCCGCACCTCGCCCGACCATGGCACGGCCTTCGGCATCGCCGGCAAGGGCGTCGCCAAGGAGGATAGCCTCGTGGCCGCCCTCAAGCTGGCAAGCGAGATCAGCCGCGTAACAGGAAGCACTCGCTGATGGCTGCACTCGACGGCCTGCCCCCGCTTCGCGATGTCATCCAGCGCCACGGCCTCGACGCGCGCAAGGCGCTCGGCCAGAACTTCCTGCTCGATCTCAACCTGACCCAGAAGGTCGCCCGCACCGCAGGGTCGCTGGAAGGCGTCACCGTCTTCGAGGTCGGACCGGGACCAGGCGGACTGACGCGCGCCATCCTGGCGCTCGGAGCCGCCAAAGTCATTGCCGTTGAGCGCGACGCGCGCTGCCTGCCGGCACTCGCCGAAATCGCCGATCACTATCCCGGCCGGCTGGAGATCATCGAAGGCGATGCACTGAAGACGGATTTCGCGGCGATGGCGCCGAAAGGCCCGGTGAAGATCATCGCCAACCTGCCCTATAATGTCGGCACGCAGCTGCTGGTAAACTGGCTATTGCCCGACCATTGGCCGCCCTTCTGGCAATCGCTGACGCTGATGTTCCAGAAGGAAGTCGGCCAGCGGATCGTCGCCGACGAAGATGACGATCACTATGGCCGCCTCGGTGTTCTCTGCGGCTGGCGCACGAACGCCCACATGGCCTTCGACATATCGCCGCAGGCCTTCTCGCCGCCGCCGAAGGTAACCTCGACGGTGGTGCATCTGACGCCCAGGGAAAACCCGATTCCTTGCTCCGTCGACAAGCTGGAAAAGGTGACGCAGGCAGCCTTCGGCCAGCGTCGCAAGATGCTGCGGCAGAGCCTGAAGCCGCTCGGTGGCGAAACGCTGCTACAGAAGGCCGATATCGACCCGCAGCGACGCGCCGAGACGCTCTCCGTCGAGGAGTTCTGCAGACTGGCAAATTGCCTCTGATCTGAGATCAGAGCTTCTGATCGGATCGGAGTTTCCGATCGGGATCAGAGCTTCGGCGTTTCTTCCAGGAGACCGCGGACGAAATCGAACATGCCGTGACGACGGTCGCGGCGCAGACGTTCGGCCTTGACGATCGACTGAACGGCGTCAAAGGCGGCATTCAGGTCGTCGTTGATGATGACATAGTCATACTCACGCCAATGGGCGATCTCGGATCGCGAATTGGCAAGCCGCGTGGCGATCACCTCTTCAGAATCCTCGGCGCGGCGGTGCAGGCGTGATTGCAGCTCCGTCATCGTCGGCGGCAGCACGAAGATGGAGACGACATCGGCGGGCATCTTTTCCTGAAGCTGCTGTGCACCCTGCCAGTCGATATCGAAGAGCATGTCGCGGCCTTCGGCCATCGCCGTCTCCACCGGCTCGCGTGGCGTGCCGTAGAAATTGCCATGTACCTCGGCCCATTCGAGCAGGGAATCGGAATCACGAAGCCGCTCAAACTCCCGTTGCGAGACGAAATGATAATGCACGCCGGCGATCTCGCTCGGCCGACGCTGGCGCGTCGTGACGCTGACGGAAAGGCCGACATGCTTGTCGGTGTCGAGCAGCGTGCGCGCGATCGTCGACTTTCCCGCGCCCGATGGCGAGGAAATAGCCAGCATTAGCCCCCGGCGGGCAATGGGAATGGATGTGGATGTCGCCGGCTTCATGGCCTACTCCAAATTCTGGACTTGTTCGCGGAACTGGTCGATGACCACTTTCAATTCGATACCGGCGGCGGTCACCGCTGCGGAATTCGACTTCGAACAGATGGTATTCGATTCCCGGTTAAATTCCTGTGCAAGAAAATCGAGCTTACGCCCGACCGGACCGCCCTTGGCGATGAGCTCGCGAGCAGCCACGACATGCGCCTTCAGCCGGTCGATTTCCTCGCGCAGATCGGCCCTGGTGGCGATCAGCGCGGCCTCGACATGCAGCCGATCGCGATCGAGGCTGCCGGCACCGTCGAGGAGTATGGAGACCTGAGCGGCAAGCTTCGTGGCAATCTCCTGCGGCGAACGCGACGGATCGCGCTCCACCGTTGCCGTCAGCGTCTCGATCGTGGCGACGTGACCGAGCAGGATCTGGCCAAGCGCCCGGCCCTCCTGGCCGCGCATCTCGCTGAGATCGGCAAGTGCGGCCTTGAGGCCCGCCATGATGTCGGCGTCGCGCGCTGTGAGTGCGTCTTCGCTCTCCTCGGCCTCCTTGAACTCGACGATCCCTCGGATGCCGAGTAGCGTGTCCAGTCGCAGCGGCGCGGGATCGATGATGCCTGTGAGCTGATCGCGCAGCGCCAGCACGGTCGCCAGCGCACCTTGATTGACGACGGCCTCGACCCGGCTTTCATCGACGGATACGGAAAGGCCGACCTGAAGATTGCCGCGCGAAAACCTGTCGGTGATCAGCTTGCGCACATCGGTTTCCAGGCGCTCCAACCCCGGCGGCAGGCGCAGGCGGGCGTCGAGGCCCTTGCCGTTGACCGACCGCAACTCCCATGTCCAGCGAGAGCGCCCGCTCGTTCCCTCACGCCGGGCAAAACCGGTCATGGACTGCAGCACCATGCAAGCCTCCGATGATTCTAGTCCGCATCCACCGAAAATCGGTGCATTGCGGACGAATATAAAGTGAGTCCGCCCGTGCGTCCCATCGAAAGCACGATGCGGTAGGGATCAGTTCGTCTTCTTTTTCTGCTGTGCGCCGGAACCGGTCGTAGCAGCGCCGCCATCGTCAGGCTGACCGTCGACCGCGATCGCGCTCGGGTCCTCGCCCTTCTCCGCCACAAGCTTGCGCCAGCGCTTGACGTTGGCATTATGCTCTTCCAGCGTCGCGGCAAAGACATGCCCGCCGGTGCCGTCGGCGACGAAATAGAGGTCCTGCGTCTTCCAGGGGTTGGCAACGGCTTCCAGCGCATCCCTGCCCGGATTGGCGATCGGCGTCGGCGGCAAGCCCTTGATGATATAGGTGTTGTAGGCTGTCTCTTTCTTCAGATCCGACTGGAAGATCGGCCGGTCGCTCGGCTTTCCATCACCACCGAAGAGACCGTATATGATCGTCGGGTCGGATTGCAGACGCATGCCCTTGCCAATGCGGTTCAGGAAGACGGAGGCGACATGGGCGCGCTCATCCGCCAGACCGGTTTCCTTTTCGACGATCGAAGCGAGCGTCACGAATTCCTGCTTGTTGGCAAGCGTGAGGTTCGGATCGCGCTTCTGCCAGATTTGATCGACCAGCTTTTCCTGCGCGCCCGCCATCTGCTGGACGATCTCCGTCCGCTTGGTGCCGCGCGTGAATTTATAGGTGTCGGGCCGCAGGCTGCCTTCAGCCGGCAGTGCCGATGGCAATTCGCCTTCCAGCACCGGGTCGGCCTGCAGCTTGTTGAATATCTGGCGCACGGTCAGCCCTTCCGGCAGGGTGACGGAATAAAGGATCGACTTGCCGGATTTCAGCAGCTCCATAATGTCCTTCATGGACGCGCCGGCCTTGATTTCATATTCGCCGGACCGCAGGGTCTCGCCATCATGCAGATAGGTGGCTGTCATATAGCGGAAGACGCGGGCGTCGGAGATGAGGTTGTTGGCCTCCAGTCGATTGGAGATTTCGGCAAGGCCCGCGCCGCTGCGCACGATGAAGTTGCTGTTGGTCGCCAGCGGGCCGGGGCTCTGATAGGCGGAGATGGCGTAATAGGCACCGATGACCGCGAGAGCGATGACGAAGACCACCAGCGTCATCAGAAAGTTCAGAAAGATCACCATCTGGCTGCGGGCTTTGCGGGAGCGCTTCGGCGGATCCGGAACACGCTCCGGACGCAGCGCCTCGTTGGCCGATTTCGGGATGATCGGCCCCTTCTGCCCGTTCGGAGTTCCGTTGCTCTGATTCGTATCGCTCACCGGCAATCCCTTCATTTTGTCGTCGCCTGCTGTTTGGCCAAGCAATGCGGCAAAAAGCAGGTTCTGGAAACAAAGCGGAGCTCGGTGGAGCTCCGCTTTCGACCGATCAGACATTACCGCGAACGCATCTGCGATACGTGAAAGACGCGGTAACATTCAAGGGCGGCGCAAAACCTTGCCGAAAAGCACCTCCGCCTTTCGGACTTATATGCGCAGTTTATTATGCCTGATAGCGCCGCAGGACAAGCGACGCGTTCGTACCGCCGAACCCGAAGGAGTTCGACAATGCGACGTTGATCTCCCGCTTGCGGGCCTTGTGCGGGACGAGATCGATCACCGTCTCGCGCTCCGGATTGTCCAGGTTCAGCGTCGGTGGCGCAATATTGTCGCGAATGGCGAGCGCGGAGAAGATCGCCTCGATCGCGCCGGCGGCCCCCAGGAGATGGCCGGTCGCCGACTTGGTCGAAGACATCGAGATCCTGGACGCGGCGTCGCCGACCAGCCGCTCGACGGAGCCGAGCTCGATCGTGTCCGCCATGGTTGAGGTGCCATGTGCGTTGATATAGTCGACATCAGCCGGTGTCAGGCCGGCACGCTTCAGGGCCGACGTCATGCAACGGAACGCACCCTCGCCATCCGAGGATGGCGCGGTGATGTGATAGGCGTCGCCGGAAAGACCGTAGCCGACCACTTCGGCGTAGATCTTGGCGCCGCGCGCCTTGGCATGTTCCAGTTCTTCCAGAACGACGATGCCGGCGCCCTCGCCCATGACGAAGCCATCACGGTCACGGTCGTAGGGACGTGATGCCTTCTGTGGATTGTCATTATATTCCGTCGACAGCGCCTTGCAGGCGGCGAAGCCGGCAAGCGAGATACGGCAGACCGGAGCTTCGGCGCCGCCGGCGACCATGACGTCGGCATCGCCGAGCATGATCAGGCGGGCCGCATCGCCGATGGCGTGCGCGCCGGTCGAACAGGCCGTGACGACGGCGTGGTTCGGACCGCGCAGCTTGTGGCGGATCGAAACCTGGCCGGAAACGAGGTTGATGAGGCGTCCGGGGATGAAGAAGGGCGAAATGCGCCGCGGACCCTTGTCGCGCAGCGTATAGCCGGCCTCGACAATGCCTTCGAGACCACCAATGCCAGAGCCGATCATGACACCGGTCGCGATCTGGTCTTCATCCGAGGTCGGATGCCAGCCGGCATCAGCCAGCGCCATGTCGGCCGCGGCCATGCCGTAGATGATGAAAGGATCGACCTTGCGCTGTTCCTTGGGCTCCATCCAGTCGTCGGCATTGAAGGTGCCGTCGCTGCCATCGCCGACCGGAACGCGGCAAGCAATCTTTGCGGGGAGGTCTTCGACCTCGAATTCCGTTACCAGACGCGCGCCGTTGTGTCCGGCGATCAAGCGCGACCAGGACACCTCCGTGCCACAGCCCAAAGGTGATACCATGCCGGTACCCGTGATAACGACACGTCTCATCGCCTGCAGACCCCCGTCCTCTTATGCCATGCGTATGAATAGAAAGCGCCCGGCATCGCCGGACGAAATAGGGCGGACTCAGAGAGCCCGCCCATCACAAAGTGCAAATGATTAGGCCTGGGCCTTTTCAATGAACTTTACCGCGTCGCCGACCGTCAGGATCGAGTCAGCAGCGTCATCGGGAATTTCAACGCCGAATTCTTCTTCGAAAGCCATGACCAGTTCGACAGTGTCGAGCGAGTCAGCGCCGAGGTCGTCGATGAAGCTAGCGCCTTCAACAACCTTGTCGGCGTCAACGCCAAGATGATCAATAACAATTTTCTTTACGCGTTCTGCGATATCGCTCATGTCGGTTTCCTCGACCTTATATCCTGATCAGAATGTCGTTTGACATCCCTACCCTGTTCAAAGCCTGCAACGCCCCTATTGGCGCCGCTGGCAAATCTGTTCAACCCCGCCCTGAGATCCAGCCCAGCCGCCTTATACGCGGCGCGGTCCTTCTGCATTTTCGGGGCGACTGTTCACAGTCATGGCCCGCTTAACACGGTTTAAGTCCGTCGCAAAGCCAGAAAATCGCCGGTTCTGCGTTGCTCAACATGCTATTGGAGGGAAAATTCCCGCCAACGGACTTTTCCATTTCAGATCATCGCCATGCCGCCGTTGACGTGAATCGTCTGGCCGGTGACGTAGCTCGCCTCGGAGGAAGCGAGATAAGCGACGGCGGATGCGACTTCGGCGCCGTTGCCCATGCGCTTCATGGGAATGGCACCCATGATCGCTTCCTTCTGCTTGTCGTTGAGCTTGCCGGTCATGGCGCTCTCGATGAAGCCGGGAGCGACGCAATTGACCGTCACGTTGCGGGTTGCAATTTCCTGCGCCAGCGACTTGGTGAAGCCGACCATGCCGGCCTTGGCGGCACAGTAGTTGGCTTGGCCGGGATTGCCGACGACGCCGACGACGGAGGTGATGTTGATAATGCGGCCATAGCGGCGGCGCATCATCGGATGGGTCAGCTCCCGCGTCAGGAGGAAGACGGAGGTGAGATCGACCTCCAGCACGCTATCCCAGTCTTCGTCGCTCATGCGTACGAAAAGACCGTCCTTGGTGATGCCGGCATTGTTGACCAGGATATCGACGCCGCCGAGCTCCTCTTCCGCCTTGACGCCAAGCGCCTTGACCTCTTCGCGATTGGACAGGTTGGCCGGGAAGATCTTGACGCGGTCGCCAAGGTCGGCAGCGAGCGCCTCGAGCTTCTCGACGCGGGTACCGTGCAGGCCGACGATGGCGCCCTGCTTGTGCAGCAGCCTTGCGATCTCTTCGCCGATACCACCCGAAGCACCGGTTACCAGGGCCTTGCGGCCGGTCAAATCAAGCATGTGGTGTTCCTCGTTCCGTAATATTTTTAAAGCAGGCTTGTCAGCGCGGTATCGATATCGGCGGCCGAATTCACTGCAATGCCGTTCATCGATTTGTCGATGCGCCGCGCAAGTCCCGTCAGCACCTTGCCGGCGCCGATCTCATACAATGTTGTCACGTTATGGCTGGCGAACCACTCCACTGTCTCGCGCCAGCGCACCTGGCCGGTGACCTGCTCCACCAGCAGATTGGCGATTTCGCCGGCATCCGTGACCGGAGCAGCGCGAACGTTGGCGATGAGCGGCACGATCGGATTGGATTTCGCGACGTCGGCGAGTGCCGCGCGCATCGCCTCGGCGGCGGGCGCCATCAGCGAGGAATGGAAGGGCGCGGAGACCGGCAGCAGGATGGCGCGCTTGGCACCCTTGGCGGTTGCCAGTTCGGCGGCCTTCTCGACCGGGGCCTTCTCGCCGGAAATGACGATCTGGCCGCCGCCATTGTCGTTAGCGATCTGGCAGGCGCCGAGGACCGACGCCTCCGTGCAGACCGCGACGACATCGGCATGTTCGAGGCCGATGATTGCCGCCATGGCGCCGACGCCAACCGGAACCGCCGCTTGCATGGCATTGCCGCGGATGCGCAGCAGCCGCGCCGTGTCGGCAAGCGAGAACGTGCCGGCGGCACAGAGCGCCGAATATTCACCGAGCGAATGACCCGCGACATAGGCGACCTTGCTCTTCAGATCGAGGCCGCGTGCCTGCAGAACGCGGATGACGGCGATCGACACGGCCATCAGCGCCGGCTGGGCGTTCGCCGTCAGCGTCAGCTTGTCCTCAGGACCGTTGAAGATGACGTCGGAAAGCTTTTCACCGAGCGCTTCGTCAACTTCCTCAAAGACGGCACGCGCTTCGGCGAAATTGTCTGCGAGGTCCTTGCCCATGCCGACAGTTTGGCTGCCCTGGCCGGGAAATGTGAAAGCTACAGTCATTATATTAGGCTTCCTATGGGGTCGTTTCGTTCCCAAATGACATTGTTTGCGGTGGAGTCAATAGCGCAAGCCCTGTAGCCAACGGCTTTTGCGACTGCGAAATGCGTCAATTTTCTTCTTGCGCTTGCTCAATTCGAGCCTAAATTCGCTCGACCTTCCCCTTAGAGACGTTCCTGTTATCCGCAAGGTTTTCCCATGAAGTATAAGAATTTAGGCCGCACCGACATTTCCGTTTCGCAGATTTGCCTGGGCACGATGACCTGGGGCACGCAGAACAGCGAGGCCGAGGCGCACGAGCAGATGGATTACGCCCTGCAAAAGGGCGTGAATTTCTTCGATACCGCCGAAATGTACCCGACGACGCCCGTCGGCGCGGAGACTCAAGGCCGCACCGAGGAATATATCGGCACCTGGTTCGAAAAGACCGGCAAGCGCAAGGATGTCGTGCTCGCCACCAAGGTTGCCGGCCCCGGCCGCGACTATCTGCGCAGCGGCCAGGGTGCCGATGCCGCCAATATCCGCGCGGCGATCGACAGCAGCCTGAGGCGGCTGAAGACCGACTATATCGATCTCTACCAGGTGCACTGGCCGAACCGCGGCCACTTCCACTTCCGCCAGAACTGGCACTACAACCCCTTCACCCAGGATCGGGAGAAGGTGGCCGCAAATATCACCGACATCCTGGAGACGATGGGCGAGCTGGTGAAGGCCGGCAAGATCCGAGCACTTGGCCTTTCCAACGAAACGACCTGGGGCATCCAGAAATATCTGACGCTCGCCGAGCAGAAGAGCCTGCCGCGTGTCGTCTCGACGCAGAATGAATACAACCTGCTCTACCGGCACTTCGATCTCGATCTCGCCGAGTTGTCGCATCATGAGGATGTCGGCCTTCTCGCCTATTCCCCGCTCGCCGGCGGTATCCTCAGCGGCAAATATGTCGGCGGCGCACGGCCGGCCGGCTCGCGCGGCTCCATCAACCATGACATCGGCGGCCGCCTGCAGCCGCTGCAGGAACCGGCGGTCAAAGCTTATCTCGAGATCGCCGCCAGGCACAATCTCGACCCGTCCAAGCTGGCGATCGCCTATTGTCTCACCAAGCCCTTCATGGCCTCCGTCATCATCGGCGCAACGTCGATTGCCCAACTCGAAACCGATATCGGCGCAGCCTATGTGAGGCTGTCGGCAGACGTATTGGCGGAGATCGAAAAAGTGCATCGGGTGTATCCGCTGCCGATGTAATCTCCAGGGATAAGGCGCCTTGCCCGTTTTCGGGCGAGGTGCAACGACGGCCTTGGACCATGATAGTTGTCAGGCTGATTTTGCGCTGCGCACGCTATGAGAGCTGCCCGTACGCCGATCATCGCGCATAAGTATTGATCGATACGTAAAGTTACTTTAGTCTGATCTGACTTATAATCTCATCTGGATAGTCAGAATGTTCGATGTAAGAAAACTTACTTTTTCCAGCATGGCAGCTATTTTCGATAGATTTCATAACAATAAATCTATGCAGAAAATGATATTCAATGCCATTCGTCTGAACCGGCCCCAGATATCAGACATCATCCTAAATGAAGACGTCAGGTTTATCAGCTATTGCCTAGCTAGGCGCGAGCGGTCCAAGGCTCAAATCATGCAGGATTTGTGGGTCTGTTTTGAACTGTCGGAAAAGAGAAACGGGTTTTTCGTGGAATTCGGTTCAACCAATGGACTGAAAAACAGCAATACTTGGCTGCTCGAAAAGAAATTCGACTGGAACGGTATCCTGGCCGAACCCAATCCAATCTGGCACGCGGATCTCGCCGCCAACCGAACAGCTTCCATCGAGCACAAATGCGTCTCTTCGAAATCCAACGAGATTGTCACGTTTATCGCGACCGATGAATCCGACCCCGAGCTGAGCGCAATCGCCGATTTTTCCACGGGCGATCACTTCTCCGACGTTCGCAGCCAGGGAAAGCATATTCAGGTGGAAACCATATCCCTGGACGATCTGCTGGAAAAATATAAGGCCCCGCCCACCGTGGACTATCTGTCGATCGACACCGAAGGCAGCGAGCTGGACATATTGTCCGCCTACAGCTTCGACCGCCAATTCGATCTCATATCGGTGGAGAACAATCCGAAGACGGAAAAAGCGATACAAAGGCTGCTGGAGAGCAAGGGATACGAGAGAGTATTCGAGCAGTTTTCCCAATGGGACGGCTGGTATGTCTCCGGCAGGCTTCGCGACGGAAAGAAGATCGAGATAGCGGCTCCGTCATCTTGAGACAGCGCAATTAGTGCCAAAGACCGCAATTTCACCCCTCCCCTTGCCTTTCCCGCAAAAATCCGTATAAGCCGCCCTGTTCGCAACCCGGTCTTCTGGCTGGTGGCTGAACGGAGGGCCGGTTTTCCTTTGGGAGAATCGTCGGAACGGAAGCGTTCCAGCCTCCCGTGTCTCCGCTCTCGACCGTCTCGGAAACGCTTTTCTTGCTTGGGGTTATCCCCCTCAGGAGCAGTCGTTGAGGCTTAGCCGCCGAATATCGGGTTCAGATCAACGCAAGAAAGGCGAAGCTGTCATGGCTCTTTATGAACATGTATTCCTTGCCCGACAGGATATTTCCGCTCAGCAGGTCGATGCCCTCGTAGAACAGTACAAGGGTGTTATCGAAGCTAACGGCGGTAAAGTCGGGCGTATCGAAAACTGGGGCCTCAAGTCCCTTACCTATCGCATCAAGAAGAACCGCAAGGCTCACTACGCCCTGATGGACATCGATGCACCGGCCGCTGCCGTCCAGGAAATGGAACGTCAGATGCGTATCAGCGAAGACGTCCTGCGTTACATGACGATCGCTGTTGAAAAGCACGAAGAAGGTCCGTCTGCCATGATGCAGAAGCGCGACCGTGACGACCGTCCGCGCCGCGATGGCGACCGTCCGGAGCGTAGCTTCGGCGACCGTGACCGTGGTCCGCGCCCGGATCGTGGTGACCGCGAAGACCGTCCGCGCCGTCCGCGCGAAGACCGCGTATAAGGAGATTTTGAACAATGTCTGAAGTTTCCTCCGCACCGGTCCGTCGTCCGTTCCATCGCCGCCGCAAGACCTGCCCGTTCTCGGGCGCCAATGCGCCGCGCATCGACTACAAGGACGTCCGTCTCCTGCAGCGCTACATTTCCGAGCGTGGCAAGATCGTTCCGTCCCGCATCACGGCCGTTTCCCAGAAGAAGCAGCGCGAACTCGCCCAGGCGATCAAGCGCGCTCGTTTCCTGGGCCTGCTGCCTTACGTCGTCGCTTAATTCAAGCCGACGCTGCATGAATTGAGGGAAGGCATTCGTGCCTTCCCTTCTCCCTTTCGCGGTGGGCGCGGATCGGAACTCTAAACCCCATGTTGGGGACGGCTTTTGGACCGGAGTGTCGGAAGCATCCTCTAACTGCTCGATCATGAAGCAGGACAGCGACTTGAAAAATTTGAACGCTAAAGTGCTGGCCATCGGCGCCCTCGCCGGTCTTACCGCTGCCTTACTCGTGTATGGCGCGACGGTACAGCCGTTGCTGTTCATCCTGTTCGGCGCGCTGTCCGCGCTCCCCATTCTCATTGTCGGCCTCGGCTGGGGCAACATCGCCGTCATCACCGCGGTTGTCGCGGCCGGCGTCGTCGGTGCTGTCGGCCAGTCGCCGTCTTTCGGGCTCTTCGCCGTGCTTTTGGCGCTGGTGCCCGCCTGGCTTAGCCATCTGGCCAATCTTGCGCGCCCGGCCTCCGAACTCGGCGGGCCGGAGCATCTGACGGCCTGGTATCCGCTCTCGGACATCATGCTGCATCTCTGCGGCCTTGCAGCCGTTGTCATCGTCATTGTCGGCGCGATTATGGGCTACAACGCCGATCTCGTCGGCCAGGTGGTCGATGCCTATGTCAGCGTCATGAACCAGCAGCCGCAGCCTGAGCTTCAGCTCAATCCGGCGGTGATCGACAAGACCAAGTCGCTGATGCTCTACGCCATCCCCCTCGTCTGGGGCATGATCTGGGTCATGATGCTGCTGGCCGCCTATTACATGGCCATCCGCATCGTCGCGGCCTCCAGCCGCAACCTGCGCCCGCGCGAGGACATTCCCTCTGCGCTGCGCATGAACCGCAATGCGATCTTCGTCTTTCTTGCGGCTGTCGTCGCCATGTTCTTCGGCGGCATCCCGGCCTTGATTGGCGCCGCCACGCTTGGCGCCTTCGGCGCCGGCTTTATCGTTTCCGGCTTCGCTTCGCTGCATTATCGCACGCGTGGCAAGGACTGGCGCATCCCCGTGCTGATCCTCTGCTACCTGACATCGCTGATGCTGACGGTGCCGCTCTTCATCATCCTTGTTCTCGGGCTCTACGATACGCGCAAGGCGATCGCGCTCACCCCGAACAAGAATGCCGAAATACCCAAACAACCAGACACGAAAATCTGACATCTGAAAGGAACACTAAAATGGAAGTCATTCTCCTGGAGCGCATCTCCAAGCTCGGCCAGATGGGCGAAGTGGTTAAGGTTCGCGACGGCTTTGCCCGTAACTACCTGCTGCCGCTCGGCAAGGCACTCCGCGCCAACGCCGCCAACAAGACCCGTTTCGAAGCTGAACGCGCAACGCTCGAAGCCCGTAACCTTGAGCGCAAGAGCGAAGCTCAGAAGGTTGCCGACGTTCTCGGCGGCAAGTCCTTCATCGTCGTTCGCTCGGCTGGCGAAACCGGCCAGCTCTACGGTTCGGTCGCTGCCCGTGACGTCGTTGAAATCCTCGCCGCTGAAGGCTTCAACATCGGCCGCAGCCAGGTTCATCTGAACACGCCGATCAAGGCCATTGGCCTGCACGATGTTACGATCGGCCTCCACGCCGAAGTCGAAATCACCGTCGAACTCAACGTTGCCCGTTCCGCTGAAGAAGCCGAACGTCAGTCCAAGGGCGAAACCCTCACCTCCGCTGACGCCATCTACGGCATCGACGAAGACGCCCTGCGTCCGGAAGACTTCTTCGATCCGGAAGCCGACGGCAACGCCGAAGACGACGACGCATAATTTCCAGCCCATCGCTGGATAACGGAAAGCCCGGATCTTACGATCCGGGCTTTTTATTTGCGCGATGACGCAAACTTACGCTCTCGTGCCGAGATAGGCTCTCAGCGCTTCCGGCTCGTCAGTCTGAATGGCGGAAACGCCAGCGTCGATCAAACGGCCCCAGATTGCCGCTGGATCTTTCAGCGCCGCGCTATCGGTGAAGCCGGCGCAAGTGACCGAGTCAAGAGTGTTCGCCCAGAGCGCGATACCTGCTTCATTGAACCGGTCCTTGAGCTCAGCAACTTGCTGCAGCCGGGCGAAGGTAATCTCACATACAAACGGCTTCAACTTGAACACGAGTTCGAGCTGGGTTTCAGCATCCGGCTCTTCCAAGCGGGTCTTAGCTATGAAAGGGACCCGGTGTGGCACCACTTCTTTGTAAACCCATTTCAAGTCTTCATCCGTCTTAACGACCGACCAGAAGTCAACCTGCTGATCCATGCCTGCCGCGCGCGCGTAAGCAATGACATCAGGGATGATTTCCTTGTGCTTGATATCGAGATGGATAAAAATGCGATCCCGCGTGAGATCAAAGACTTGCCTCAGGCTCGGTAGCTTTTCGTCCGTTAGCGTGTTCGTTTCGACGCCATCGCGATTGCGCAGGTTCAGGCTGGACAATTGCCGCAGCGTCAGCGCCTCAGGCTCTTGATCAAGCCCGGTCATGCGTTCGAGCGTATCGTCGTGCAACAGAAAGAACTCGCCGTCGCTGCTCCGCCGCACGTCGATTTCGACAACGTCGTAGCCGTCCGAGATGGCCCGCTCGATTGCCAGCAGGCTGTTTTCCGGGGCCGCGTGCCAGTCACCGCGATGGACGGTGATCGCGCAGGATCGATCGGGGTCGGTGATGTAATCGACGTAGGAATGCCTGTTCGAAGCCACGAATTCATTCTCCTTCAACTCCCAAAGGCAGAGTGAACCGCCTCATCGGCAGACCTCGCCCGTGAGCCTCTTCAATCACACCATTACTGATTTGGAATGACAGGAGTTACGAAGGAATATCGAAAACGCTCTAGTCGTCGTTGACGCCCACTTCCGGCTGGGAATCCTTGTCGATCGAGACGACGACCGACATTCCCGGTGCCAGATCATCCGCCAGCGGTTGATCCTTGTCGATCTTGATCCTGACGCCGATGCGCTGCGCAACCTTGGTGAAATTGCCGGTCGCGTTGTCAGGCTTGATGACGGCGAATTCCGAGCCCGCCGCCGGCGAGAAGCGCTGGACGTGACCCTTGAGCTGGCGGTGGCCGAGCGCATCGACCGAAATCGTCGCGGGCTGATCGATCTTCATGCCGTCAAGCTGGGTTTCCTTGAAATTGGCGATCACCCAGATATCTTTCGGCACGAGACCCATAAGCTGCGTTCCAGCGGTCACATACTGGCCGAGGCGTACGCCGACTTCTCCGACGCGACCGTCCTGCGGCGCGACGATGGTTGCGTTCTGAAGATCGATCTCGGCGAGCTGCACGGCCGCTTCCGCGCCGCTGACGCCCGCTTCCAGCGAGGCGCGGTTGACGATGATCGTCGTGAGATTCTGCTGCGATACGTCGAGGCCGGCCTTCGCCTGGCTCACGGCGGCCTGTGCCTGTTGCAGCGTCGCCTGTGCCTGCTCGGAATCGCTAGTGGTGGACACGCCCTTGGCAACCAGCGTCGTTATACGATCCGAGGCGAGCTGCGCACGTTTCAGCGCTGCGTTGGCGCTGTCGATCTGTGCCTGGCTGGAGGCGATGCCGGCCTTGGCGGCCTGCTCCTGCTGCTGCGAATTGGCTAGCGCCGCCTTCTGGCCATCAAGCGTCGCGCGCGCTTGCGCCACCTTCTGCTGATAGATGCGGTCGTCGATCTTGGTCAGCACGTCGCCCTGTTTGACGAGCTTGTAATCCTTGATCGGCACCTCGGTAATATAGCCGCTGACCTGCGGGCTGATGGTGGTGACATAGCCTTTGACATATGCATCGTCGGTCGTCTCGACCGAGCTCTTGAAGGGCGGGAGGTGCCAAGCGTAAAGCACCAGCATGACGCCGCCGACGCCGGCGAGAACGGCAATGACTTCGATGGGGGAGCGAACGAGCCTCGACATGGCGCTATTTCATATCCTCAGGGGTTGGATGCCACGGTCTGCGGCCGATCGTCGGCAAGCCGTGCCTTGATGAAGCGATAGAATACATGCAGCGAAAGTCCGGCGAGCGACACGACGGCGATCACGCCGGCAACCCAAAAAGCATCGGCATAGGCGAGCGTGTTGGCCTCGCGGGTGACTTGTGCGCCGAGCAGCGCCAATCCCTCGCCTTTCAGGAGCGCGCTGTCGCCGATCACCTTGCCGTAGGATGATGAAAGCTGGCTGACACGCTGCGCAACATGCGGATCGGTCAGCAGCACACGCTCGGTCAGCACGGCGGAATGGAATTTTTCGCGGATGACGATCAAGGTTCCGTAGAACGCCGAGGCGATCAGGCCGCCGATGCTCTGTGTGAAGGTGAAGACCACGAAGAAGGTCACCAGGTAAGGCGGACCCTTCGAAAAGGCCGCCTTGAAGCCCTCGGACATGGAAGGCGGCAGGAAAAGGGCCGCGCCCGCCGCCACAAGTGCCTGACTGAGAAACATCTGCTCGGGCCGGGTCAGCGTGGTGACCTGCGCATCCATGAAGGCACCCGCTGCCATCATGACGAGCGCTGCAAACTGGATCTGCCAGCTCAGCCCATAGCGCATCAGTACCGTGCAGACGAGGCCGCCGAAAATCGTAAAAACCAGAATGATCCAATAGAGCATCGAGAGCTGGTCATAGAGCAGGCCAACGGCATTCTGATAGAACGTCATGATGATCGCGCTCTGCTCGCCGAAGATGATGCGAAAGAGCAGAAGAATGCCGGTCAGATGCAGGATCGCCGGACTGAGCAGCCAGCGGACGTCGATCAGCGGCGTCGGCCTGCGCAACTCAATGACGGCGGCGAGCATCAGGCTGGCGATACTGATCGCCGACAGCACGCCGAGCCAAGGTACCTCCAGCCACCAATAGAGCCGCCCGACCGAGAGAACGACGGCCAGACAGCCGAAACCAATCGCGACCAGCAGATAGCTGATGATATCCCCGAAGACGATGACCTTTACGCGCGGCGGCGGCGTCAGCGGGAGGAGATAGATGATCGGCATCACCAGCAGCGCCAGTGCCATTTCCAGCGTGTAGAGCCCGCGCCATTCGCCGTGGTCGAGCAGCGACGGCGAGACGAGACGCGTGATGGGGGCGGCCAGCAGTGTATTCATCATCGCCAGGCTGACGCCGATCGTCATCTTCCGCGCCGGCTCGAAGGCTTCCAGCATGTAGAGAAAGCCGAGCGTCGAAAGCGGTGCCGCTGCAATGCCGCTCAGGAAGCGGACAACCACGGCCGATTGCAGGTCGGAGACGAAGAGATTGAGCAGCGAGGCGACGACAAAGCCGATAATGCTGACCTCGGCAAAATTGCGCACGCCATACTGCATGCGGATCTTCACCAGCGCGATGGCGAGACTGACGTTCGGCGCCATATAGGCGGCCGACAGCCATACCGATTCGGTGGTCGTCGCGGCGATCGAGCCTTGGATCTGGGTGAGATTGGCAAGGGCGAGATTGAGACCGAGGCCTTGCGTCAGGAAGAACAGGACGGATGCCAGGATGTAGAGCAGCATCTTCCAGCCGGGCATGGGCGGCGGAGCGGCTTGGACGGCAGGTGCGGCGACGGTGGCTTCCGCATTTGCGATCGGGCCTGGCTCACCGCTCATACGTCACCTCATGACTTGCCCACATTCTGCAGATTCGCAGTCATGGCGCGGATGACCTTGAGAGCCATGCCGATATCCTCGTCCGGAATTCCCTGCAAGATATCCGCGCGCACGCCACTGGCAAGAGCCTCGACTTCGGCGGCCACGACTTTTCCGGATTCCGTCATGAAAATCTGCTTGGCGCGCCGATCCGACGGCACCGCGCGGCGCTCGATGAAATTCTGCGCCTCCATGGCGTCGAGAATGCGGACCAGCGTCGGGGTCTCAAGCTCAAGCTCGTCGGCGAGTTCCCGCTGATTGATGCCGTCACGGCGCGACAGCTTATGGAAGACCCTGGCTCTCGCCAATGTCATTCCATGCTCGCGCACCAGGCTGTCGAACGCCGCCCTAAGCTTCCGATTAAAGGCGGAAAGCTCGTCGAAGATTTCTCGGCGTTGTGGATGACCCGGCATATACCTACTTTATATGATTAAAAACCTACCCTATTTCTAGGAAATAGCTGGATTTTTTCATTTTTACAAGGGCGACCGCCAGTTTACCGATGTATGCCGGGGCCGGCTGGGTTAAAATCTTCGCCAGACATTCTGCATAAGTGATTCGCGTGTCGGCAATTCCATTGCAAGCCAGCGACAAAGACTTTTTTACTGCGGAGAGTTTGTCCCTGTGGATGAGTGGAACAATGTGAATAGCACGGGCGAATTCGTCTCGCGCGCCACGCTGAGGCTCTTCTGCAATTGACCGTGACACCGGAACATCGCAAACCATTCGGCACACCAAGAGACGAAGAGACGGAAAATGAACGAAGCCGCGCGCAACATTGCCGCCATTGCTCCCGCCGAAGCGCATTACCGCGAGGCGCCGAACAATATCGAGGCGGAGCAGGCCCTGCTCGGTGCCATTCTCGTCAACAATGACGCCTATTACCGTGTCTCCGACTTCCTGAAGCCTATCCATCTCTATGAGCCGCTGCATCGGAAGATCTACGAAGTGGCGGGCGATATCATCCGCATGGGCAAGACCGCCAATCCGGTGACGATCAAGACCTTCCTGCCCGCCGACGACAAGGTCGGCGACATGACTGTCGCGCAATATCTCGCCCGCCTCGCCACCGAAGCCGTGTCGATCATCAATGCCGAGGATTATGGCCGCGCCATCTATGACCTTGCGCTGCGTCGCGCCTTGATCACCATCGGTGAGGACGTGGTCAACATCGCCTATGACGCACCGCTCGACATGCCGCCGCAGACACAGATCGAGGATACCGAGCGCCGGCTGTTCGAACTTGCCGAAAACGGCCGCTACGACGGCGGCTTCCAGGCCTTCAACGACGCGGTGGCGCTGGCGATCGACATGGCGGCTGTCGCCAAGGAGCGCGATGGCGGCCTGTCGGGCATTTCCACCGGCATTCATTCGCTCGACAGCAAGATGGGCGGCCTGCAGCGTTCGGACTTGATCATCCTTGCCGGACGTCCCGGCATGGGCAAGACCTCGCTTGCGACCAATATCGCCTATAACATCGCCGCCGCCTTCGAAGGCGAAGTGCAGCCGGACGGCTCCACCAAGGCGAAGAACGGCGGCGTCGTCGGCTTCTACTCGCTGGAAATGTCGTCCGAACAGCTCGCCACCCGTATCATCTCCGAGCAGACGGAAGTCTCCTCGTCGAAGATCCGCCGCGGCGACATCAACGATGCCGACTTCGAAAAGCTGGTGGCATGCTCGATGATGATGCAGAAGGTGCCGCTTTTCATCGACCAGACCGGCGGCATCTCCATCGCCCAGCTGTCTGCACGCGCGCGGCGTCTGAAGCGGCAGCGCGGCCTCGACGTTCTCGTGGTCGACTACGTCCAGCTGATGACCGGCTCGGGGAAGTCGAACGAGAACCGCGTCCAGGAAATCACCCAGATCACCACCGGCCTGAAGGCGCTCGGCAAGGAGCTGAACGTTCCGATCGTGGCACTTTCGCAGCTCTCGCGCGCCGTCGAAAGCCGCGACGACAAGCGGCCGCAGCTGTCCGACCTTCGCGAATCCGGCTCGATCGAGCAGGACGCCGACGTGGTGCTGTTCGTGTTCCGCGAGGAATATTACGTCAAGAACTCCGAACCGCGCGATCCGGCCGATCCGAAATATGCCGAATGGGAAGCCCTGTTCGAAAAGGTGAAGGGCACGGCCGATGTCATCATCGCCAAGCAGCGCCACGGGCCGACCGGCACGGTGAAGCTCGCCTTCCAGTCGGAATTCACGCGCTTCGCCGACCTCGCGGATCCGTCCTTCTCTCCCTATGAAGAGCATTGATGAAGGCCGCCCACGGCACATATGTGCGGTGCAGCACTTTCTCTTTGCAGCGATGATCACTATTCTGGCCGGAGCAATAATCCACTCCGGCCATTTCTCGTTCAGGCGGTTTCATGACAGATAGTTTCAACGACAATGACGCTTTCGCCGCGGCCGGCCTGCGACTGACGGTCGATCTGGACGCCCTTGTCGAGAACTGGCGCGACATGGCGCACCGCTCCGGACGCGCCCGCGCCTCCGCCGTCGTCAAGGCGGACGCCTATGGGCTCGGGATCGAGGATGTCGGCGAGGCGCTCTATCTGGCCGGCGTCCGCGATTTCTTCGTCGCGACCGCCGACGAGGGCGCGACCTTGCGGCTCTACGCGCCCGATGCCCGCATCTTCGTACTCTGCGGCATCTGGCCGGGCATGGAACCGGTCTTCTTCGAAAACGACCTCGTGCCGGTCATCGCCTCGGAAGAGCAGCTGACCTTCTGGATGTCGGTTCTCTCGGATTATGGCGACTATCCTTGCGCGCTGCAGGTCGACACCGGCTTCAACCGCCTCGGCCTGCCGATGGAGGACGCGCTGGCGCTCGCCGACGACGTCTCCCGCCCGGCAAGCTTTGCGCCGGTGCTGGTGATGAGCCATCTCGCCTGCGGCGATGATCCCGCCAACCCGATGAACCGGCAGCAGCTGGAGGCCTTCCGCAAGGTGAGCGCCGCCTTCGAAGGCATCGAGGCGAGCCTTGCCAATTCCGCCGGCATCTTCCTCGGCCCGGAATATCATTTCGACCTTACCCGTCCCGGCATCGCCATCTATGGCGGCGAAGCGGTTCCCGGCATCGCCAATCCGATGCGGCCGGTCGCGACCGCCGAAGCACGGATCATCCAGACCCGCTTCGTGAAATCAGGAGAGACCGTGAGTTACGGACGGGCGATGCAGTTGACACGCGACAGCCGGCTGGCGATCGTTTCCGCCGGCTATGCGGACGGCTATATGCGCAGCCAGTCGAGCGGCGGCGTGCCGCTGCGCCAGACCGACGTGCCCGGCGGTTACGGCTTCATCGCCGGCCACAAGGTTCCTGTCGCCGGCCGCATCACCATGGACCTCACCATCTTCGACATCACCGATCTGCCGGACAATCTCGTTCGCGCCGGCGACTATATCGAACTCTTCGGCAGCAACATTCCTGTCGACGATGCGGCCCGCGCGGCTGGTACGATCGGCTATGAAATGCTGACCAGCCTGGGGCTCCGGCACGAGCGGCGGTATGTTTCGGAAGAGATTGAGGAATAGCCAGCCTCAGCGCGTGCTGATCGCCAGGCGGACACCGAGAGCCACGAACAGCGCTCCAAGCCCGCGATCCAGCCACAAGCCGACGCTTCTATTGCGCCGCAGCGCCGCGCTGAGACGGCCGCCGAGGATGATAAGCGGTGGCTCGATGAAGGCGGCAACCACGATGATAAGACTGCCATGCAGCAGGAGCTGCGCCCAGACCGGACCGGCGCCTTCAACGACGAATTGCGGCAGGAAGGCGAGGAAGAAGATCGCGACTTTCGGGTTGAGCAATGACACGAAAATACCTTGCCGATAGATCCGGCTCCACGGAAACGTCTTGCCCGTCTCCTTGATCCAGGCGCCATCGCCCTTCGAGCGCAGCGCCTGAATGCCGAGCCAGATGAGATAGGCGGCCCCCACCCATTTTACCGTCGAGAAGGCGACCGCGGAGGCGGCCAGGATTGCCGACAGCCCGGCGGCGGCCATCAGCACATGCAGACACGCGCCACTCCATATGCCAAACAGGGCCGCGAAACCGGACCGCTGACCGCTTCTGATCGTATGACCGAGAATGAAGGCGATATCCGGCCCCGGCGACAAATTCAGAAGTGTCGCTGCGGATAGAAACGCGATCCAGTGAGCCAGCGAATAGTCGAACATCGGTCATCATCCATCAAAAAGCTGGCATAAGCCTGACACGATGGCCGCTGATACGAAAATCATTAGTTTTGATAGGCCGAGAAAGACATTATCTGACAGCCGATCGCGATTCGCTTTGAAGAGCGAAGCATTCGAACATTGAGAACAGCATCCGATGGCAAAAGCCCGTACACAATTCATCTGCCAGAACTGCGGCACGATCCACAATCGCTGGGCAGGTAAATGCGACGGCTGCGGCGAGTGGAACACCATCGTCGAGGAAGACCCGATGGGCGGCATCGGCGGCGGTCCCGCCAAAGTGCCGAAGAAGGGCCGAGCGGTGACGTTGACGGCGTTGTCCGGCGAAATCGAGGAAGCGCCGCGTATCTATACCGGCATCTCCGAGCTTGACCGGGCGACGGGCGGCGGTTTCGTACGCGGTTCGGCCGTGCTGGTCGGCGGTGATCCCGGCATCGGCAAGTCGACACTGCTGATGCAGGCGGCGGCGGCCCTTGCCCGGCGCGGGCACAAGATCGTCTATGTCTCTGGGGAAGAGGCCGTGGCGCAGGTTCGCCTTCGCGCGCAGCGGCTGCATGCCGCCGATACCGATGTGATGCTCGCCGCCGAAACCAATGTCGAGGATATCCTGGCGACGCTCGCCGAGGGCAAGCGGCCGGATCTTGTCATCATCGATTCCATCCAGACGCTGTGGAGCGAGCTTGCCGAATCCGCGCCCGGCACGGTGACGCAGGTGCGTACCGGCGTGCAGGCGATGATCCGCTTTGCTAAGCAGACGGGCGCCGCGATGGTGCTGGTCGGCCACGTCACCAAGGACGGCCAGATCGCCGGCCCGCGCGTCGTCGAGCACATGGTCGACGCTGTTCTCTATTTCGAAGGCGATCGCGGCCATCACTACCGCATCCTGCGCACGGTGAAGAATCGCTTCGGTCCGACCGACGAGATCGGCGTCTTCGAAATGTCCGACATGGGCCTGCGCGAAGTGGCTAATCCGTCTGAACTTTTCCTCGGCGAGCGCAATTCCAAATCGCCCGGTGCTGCCGTCTTTGCCGGCATGGAAGGCACGCGGCCGATATTGGTCGAAGTGCAGGCGCTGGTCGCCCCGACATCGCTCGGAACGCCCAGACGCGCCGTCGTCGGCTGGGATTCGGCGCGCCTATCGATGATTCTCGCGGTTCTCGAGGCGCATTGCGGCGTCAGGCTCGGCCAACACGATGTCTATCTCAATATTGCCGGCGGTTATCGCATTTCTGAGCCGGCTGCCGACCTTGCCGTCGCTTCTGCACTGGTTTCGTCCCTGGCCGGTATTGCCCTTCCCGCCGATTGCGTCTATTTCGGCGAAGTCAGCCTGTCGGGCGCCGTCCGGCCGGTTGCGCACACCGGCCAGCGCCTCAAGGAAGCCGAGAAGCTGGGATTTTCTGCGGCGCTTCTCCCGACTGCCTCCGCCGACCTGCCGAAAGGCAATGGCGGACGCTGGAGCGAGATAGACAGCCTGCCGGATCTGGTGGCGCGTATTGCCGGGTCGAAGGGCGCGCTGAAGCGTGCGGAAGACGAAGACTGAGCCTTACTTCAGCCGTTCTTGACGGCAAGAGAGGCGCATAGTGAAGCCGATGGCAGCCATGCTTGGCATGGCAAGTCTTGGAGTGGATTATACATGCCCATTACGATTTTCGACGGTATTGTTATCGGCGTCATCCTGTTCTCCGCCGTTCTGGCCATGGTGCGCGGATTTTCCCGCGAAATCCTCTCGATCGTCAGTTGGGGCGGCTCGGCCGTCGCCGCCTACTATCTCTATTCGCTGCTCGTACCCTATGCGCTGCGCTATACGGCCGACACGCGCATCGCGACGATCGCCTCCGCAGCCGTCATCTTCCTCATCGCGCTGATCATCATTTCCTTCATCACCATCAGGATCGCCGACTTCATCATCGACAGCCGCATCGGCGCGCTGGATCGCACCCTCGGCTTTCTGTTCGGCGCCGCCCGAGGCCTGTTGTTGATGGTCGTCGTCGTGGCCTTCTGGAACTGGCTGGTCGCGCCGCCGGCCCGTCCTGATTGGGTCAACAACGCAAAATCGAAGCCTTTCCTCGATTCGATGGTCGAAAAGCTGAAGTCCGCGCTGCCTGAGAACGTCCAGGCAATGCTTCCGGCAGAGATCATCAACAAGATCGCGCCGAACCAGCAGCAGTCGCAGCCGCAGGATAGTGGCGCAACGAACGATACGGCGCCGTCCGACGATGCGCCTGCGCCGCAAACGAATAACTAACAGTGCGTTTACAGGCTTGACCCGCCGGGCGATAATCGCCATGTGAACGCCATGAAAACCGAAGATCCGGCCCGATAATCTTTCCGGCCGGATTTTCAGCTATTTTTGCATTCAGTAGCGATGCCGCCCCGACCCACCCATGTTGAGAGCAAAGGTCCTGCAGCCATGACCCATTCCCTTTCCATCGAGGATGACATCGACGGCGATACGCTGCATGAAGAGTGCGGCGTATTCGGCATTCTCGGCCACCCCGATGCGGCGACGCTGACGGCGCTCGGCCTGCATGCCCTGCAACATCGCGGCCAGGAAGCGGCCGGCATCGTCTCCTTCGACGGCCAGCGCTTTCACTCAGAACGGCGCATGGGCCTCGTCGGCGATCATTACACCGATCCCGCCACGCTTGCCCGCCTGCCCGGTGACCGGTCGATGGGCCATGTGCGCTACTCGACGACGGGCGAAACCATCCTGCGCAACGTGCAGCCGCTGTTCGCCGAACTGGAAGTCGGCGGTATCGCCATTGCTCACAACGGTAATTTCACCAACGGCCTGACCATGCGCCGGCAGCTGATCGCCGACGGCGCGATCTTTCAGGCTACGTCGGACACCGAAGTCGTCCTCCATCTCATCGCCCGCTCCAAGCAGGCCTCCTCCTCCGACCGCTTCATCGATGCGATCCGCCAGATGGAAGGCGGCTATTCAATGCTCGCCATGACGCGCACGAAATTGATCGCGGCGCGCGACCCGATCGGCATCCGGCCTTTGGTCATGGGCGAACTCGACGGCAAGCCGATCTTCTGTTCGGAAACCTGCGCACTCGACATCATCGGCGCCAAATACGTCCGCGACATCGAAAACGGTGAAGTCGTTATCTGTGAGATCCAGCCGGACGGCTCGATCACCATCGATGCCCGCAAGCCGGAAGTCTCCAAGCCCGAGCGGCTCTGCCTGTTCGAATATGTCTATTTCGCCCGTCCCGATTCCGTGGTCGGCGGGCGTAACGTCTATGTCACTCGTAAGAACATGGGCATCAATCTTGCCAAGGAAGCCCCCATCGAGGCTGATGTCGTCGTACCGGTTCCGGATGGCGGCACCCCGGCGGCCATCGGTTATGCGCAGGAAAGCGGCATCCCCTTCGAGCTCGGCATCATCCGTAACCATTATGTCGGCCGTACCTTCATCGAGCCGACGCAGCAGATCCGTGCTTTCGGCGTCAAGCTCAAGCATTCCGCCAACCGCGCCATCATCGAAGGCAAGCGCGTCATTCTGGTGGATGATTCCATCGTGCGTGGCACCACCTCGGTCAAGATCGTGCAGATGATCCGCGATGCCGGCGCTCGCGAAGTGCATGTCCGCGTCGCCAGCCCGATGATCTTCCATCCGGATTTCTACGGCATCGACACGCCGGACGCTGAAAAGCTGCTCGCCAATCAGTATAACAGCCTCAAGGCGATGGGCGATTTCATCGGCGCCGACTCGCTGGCGTTTCTGTCGATCGACGGCCTCTACCGCGCCGTCGGCGGCGCGCCGCGCGACAACGCGCAGCCGCAGTTCACCGACCACTATTTCACCGGCGACTATCCGACCCGCCTGCTCGACCGGGACAGCACCAGCAATGTGCGCAAGCTTTCCATGCTTGCCAGCAACGGCTGATAAGGGGCGTTTTTTCGCCCCTTTCCTTCCCCAGAGCATTCGGATCCAGGCAGCATGAGCATCAATCTCAAGGACAAGATCGCCCTCGTTACAGGCGCATCGCGCGGTATCGGCTATTTCACCGCATTGGAACTCGCCAAGGCCGGCGCGCATGTGATTGCCTGTGCCCGCACGGTGGGCGGCCTTGAAGAACTCGACGACGCCATCAAGGCCGTCGGCGGGTCCGCGACGCTCGTACCTTTCGATCTCGCCGACATGAATGCGATCGATGCGCTCGGCGCATCGATCTTCGAGCGCTGGGGCAAGCTCGATATCCTTGTTGCCAATGCCGGCGTGCTCGGCGTCATCTCGCCGATCGGCCATATCGAGGCCAAGGTGTTCGAAAAGGTGATGACCATCAACGTCACCGCGACCTGGCGGCTGATCCGCTCGGTCGAGCCGCTGCTAATGCGTTCCGACGCTGGCCGCGCCATCATCCTGTCGTCGGCAGCGGCCCATCGCTGCAGGCCCTTCTGGGGCGCCTACTCCGCGTCCAAGGCCGCCGTCGAGGCGCTCGCCCGCACATGGGCCGGAGAAACCCAAAGCACCACGCTGCGCATCACTAGCGTCGACCCCGGCGCCACCCGCACCGCCATGCGCGCTCAGGCCATGCCCGGTGAGGATCCGGACACGCTGCCGCATCCCCGCGACGTGGCCCAGGCCATCCTGCCGCTCGCCGGCCCGGATGTGACGGAAACCGGCAAGCTCTTCGTCGTGCGCGAGAACAAGCTCGTCGATTATCGGATGCCGGAATAATCGCTCTCTAGGTCCCTATCCTAGCTCTTGACCAATCACTGTAGTCGAGCGATAAAGCCTGCCATGAAAACGGTTATCTGCATTATCTGCCGGAAAATTATTCGCTAGCGCTTCGCTGGCTTGGCCGTTTTCGTCTCCCAAAATCCAAGATGACAAACGCCCCGGCCTGCCGGTGACGATATTTTTCGGATTTATGCCTTTGGGAGAATGAAATGGGTACCGAGCCACAACTGAAGCTGTACAACACGCTGACGCGCGAAAAGGTCGACTTCCAGCCGATCGATCGCGAGAACGTGCGCCTGTATGTCTGCGGCCCGACCGTCTATGATTTCGCCCATATCGGCAATGCGCGCCCCGCCATCGTCTTCGATGTGCTCTTCCGGCTGCTCAGGCAGGTCTATGGCGAAAGCCACGTTACCTATGCGCGCAACATCACCGATGTCGACGACAAGATCAACGCGCGGGCGCTGCGCGATCATCCCGGCCTGCCGCTGAACGATGCGATCCGCCTGGTCACCGAGAAGACCGAGACTCAGTATTATCAGGATACGACCGCGCTCGGCTGCCTGGAGCCGACGGTGCAGCCGCGGGCGACGGACAATATCGCTGAGATGATCGAGATCATCGAGAAACTGATCGCCAGGGGCCATGCCTATCAGGCGGCCGGCGAAGTGCTGTTCGACACAAAATCCATGGCCGATTACGGCCAGCTCTCGAAGCGCAATCTCGATGAGCAGCAGGCCGGCGCCCGCATTGCCGTCGACGCTCATAAGAAGAGCCCTGGCGACTTCGTTCTCTGGAAGCTGTCCGCCTACAACGAACCGGGCTGGGAAAGCCCCTGGGGTCGCGGCCGTCCCGGCTGGCATATCGAATGCTCGGCCATGAGCGGCCGCTATCTCGGAGATGTCTTCGACATTCATGGCGGCGGGCTGGACCTGATCTTCCCGCACCATGAAAACGAAATCGCCCAGTCGCGTTGCGCCCATGGCACGGACGTGATGGCGAATGTCTGGATGCACAACGGCTTCCTGCAGGTCGAAGGCCGCAAAATGTCGAAATCCGAAGGCAACTTCGTCACCATCTACGAACTGCTGCAGACCGAGAAACTCGGCGGCCGGACCTGGCCGGGCGCCGTGCTGCGCCTTGCCATGCTGATGACGCATTATCGCGAGCCAATCGACTTCTCGGTGAAGCGGCTGGAGGAAGCAGAGCGGCTGATTGCCAAGTGGCCGGCTGCCGATGCTGGTGATGCTGCACCAGACGCAGCCGTGCTGGCCGCCCTTGCCGACGACCTCAACACCGTCGTCGCCATCCAGGCGCTGCATGCCCTGGCGCAAGCCGCCAATGCCGATGCCAGCATCTTGCCTGTGTTTGCCGCAAGCGCGGCGCTTCTTGGCCTGCTGCCCGAAAAGGTCGAGATGGATGATGCCGTCGTCGCGGAGATCGATGCACGAGTGCAGGCGCGGCTGGAATTGCTGAAGGCGAAGAACTTTGCCGAGGCGGACAAGGTCCGTGACGCGCTTCTAGCGGAAGGCATTCAGCTGAAGGACGGCAAGGACGCGGCGACGGGCGAGCGTATCACGACATGGGAGGTGAAGCGGTGAGTGTGGATACCCCCCTCTGTCACTTCGTGACATCTCCCCCACAAGGGGGGAGATTGGGGGTGGCTGCCGGTCGTTCAGACACAAACCCAACTCCTCTTGCAGTAGAAAGATGCTTCCGTATCCTTTCGAAAGAAGATGGGAAGCGAAGCGTTCGCCGCAAACGATCTCCCCCCTTGTGGGGGAGATGTCACGAAGTGACAGAGGGGGGTCTCTTGCCACATACTCCGGTCCCGCCGAAGCTCCGCAGACATGCCCGCGCTATGCGCAAGATGATGACGGACGCAGAACTGCGTCTCTGGAATGAACTGCGCGCGCATCGCCTCATGGGCCTCGGCTTTCGCCGCCAACTGCCCATCGCCGGTTACATCGTTGATTTTGCCTGCCCTGCCGAGAAGCTCATTGTAGAAGTCGACGGGTCTCAGCACGCAAATAATCGCGATCAAATCTATGATCAGGTTCGCACCCGCCGTCTCGAAGCGGACGGCTGGACCGTTCTCAGATTCTGGAACGATGATGTCCTGAAGGATATCGACAATGTCTGCATGCATATCCTCATCGTCGCGGGGAAGGATAAGACATGACTGTCTCGACTCACACGGGTGGATGCCAATGCGGCGCGGTTCGCTATCGAACTGCCGGTGCCCTAGGCTATCCGCATCTCTGCCATTGCCGCATGTGCCAGAAAGCCTCCGGCAACTATGCCCTGCCGCTGGGCAGCGCCAAGCTTGTGGATTTCGAACTGACGCGCGGCGAGCCCTCGTGGTTTCATTCGTCCGACCTCGTGCGCCGCGGCTTTTGCGGCATCTGCGGCACGCCGTTGTTCTATGATATTCCCGGTGCGGACTCCATCAATGTGACGCTCGGCTCGCTGGATGAGCCGATGGCGGTCAAGCCCGTCGCGCAATCGAACCTCGGGGCAAAAATGCCGTGGTTTCATGCGCTGGATGGGCTGCCGGTGGAACCGGATGGCGACGAGGCCGAGCGCACCGAGGCGATCCGCGCGTCCAACCATCAGCACCCCGATCACGATACCCAAACCTGGCCACAGGAGAAGAGCCATGACTGAAGCCATCAGAAGCGGAGGATGCCAGTGCGGCGCTGTGCGGTTTCGCATTCGCGGCCAACTCGGCCGCCCCTCGATCTGCCATTGCCGCATGTGCCAGAAGCAGTTCGGCAGCTTCTTCTCCGCCCTGGTCACGGCGCCGGCCGATGGGCTGGACTGGACGCGTGGCGAGCCGACCTATTTCCAGTCCTCGGTCAACATCGAGCGCGGCTTCTGCAAGAATTGCGGCACGCCACTGACCTATCGCCATCCCGGCGGCGTGGAGATCGCCATCGGCGCGTTCGACGAACGCGACGATCTGGCGCCGCAGATCCAGGTGAACCACGCCTCGCGCCTGCCCTGGGTGGACACCATATTCCAACAGCCGGTGCATCAGGATCCGGATTTCTACGCCCAGCAGGAACGGATCATTTCCTTCCAGCACCCGGACCACGACACCGATATCTGGCCTTCAGAAGGGCTGAAAATATGACGGAAGTGTTGCGCACGCTTTACCCGGAAATCGAGCCCTATGCCTCCGGCCATCTCGATGTCGGCGATGGGCATGTCATCTATTGGGAACGTGTCGGCACGCCCGGCGCCAAGCCGGCTGTCTTTCTGCATGGCGGCCCCGGCGGCGGCATCTCTCCGAGCCATCGCCGCCTGTTCGATCCGGCGCTCTATGACGTGATGCTGTTCGACCAGCGCGGCTGTGGCAAGTCCACCCCGCATGCGGGGCTGGAAGCCAACACCACCTGGCATCTGGTTGCCGATATCGAGCGGCTGCGCGAAATAGCCAGTGTCGACAAGTGGCTGGTGTTCGGCGGCTCCTGGGGATCGACGCTGGCGCTCGCCTATGCGGAGACCCATCCGGGGCATGTTTCGGAGCTGGTCGTACGCGGCATCTATACGCTGACCAAAGCGGAGCTCGACTGGTACTATCAGTTCGGGGTCTCGGAAATGTTCCCGGAGAAGTGGGAGCGCTTCATCGCGCCGATCCCGCCGGAAGAGCGCCACGAGATGATGCTCGCCTATCACCGCCGGCTGACGCATGAGGACAAGGCGACCCGTCTCGAGGCCGCCAAGGCCTGGGCGATATGGGAGGGCGAGACCATCACGCTTCTGCCGGACCCCGCGACCAGCACGCCGTTCGAAGACGCGGAATTCGCGCATGCCTTTGCGCGCATCGAAAACCAGTTCTTCGTCAATGCCGGCTGGATGGAGGAAGGCCAGCTGCTGCGCGATGCCTATAAGCTAGAGGATATTCCCGGCGTCATCGTCCATGGCCGCTACGACATGCCCTGCCCGGCCAAATATGCCTGGGCGCTGCACAAGGCCTGGCCGAAAGCGGAGTTTCACCTGATCGAAAGCGCGGGGCATGCCTATTCCGAACCCGGCATCCTCGATCAGCTGATCCGCGCGACGGATAAGTTTGCCGGGAAAATTTGACACGGAAAGACCCTCTCCCCGTTAACGGGGAGAGGAAGCGACTGAGCAAGAAGAAACCGGCTCGCCGGAGGAAACAGTATGACACGCGAAAAAATCTATCTCTTCGACACGACCTTGCGCGACGGGCAGCAGACGCCCGGCATCGACTTTTCGGTCGAGGACAAGATTTCGATCGCCACCATGCTGGATGAATTCGGCCTCGATTATGTCGAGGGCGGTTATCCCGGTGCCAATCCGACCGATACCGCCTTCTTTGACGAAAAGAGGACGCAGACGGCCTCCTTCGTCGCCTTCGGCATGACCAAGCGCGCCGGCGTCTCCGCCTCCAACGACCCGGGCCTGGCGAGCCTCCTGCAAGCCAAGGCCGACGCCATTTGTTTCGTCGCCAAGAGCTGGGACTATCACGTCAAGGTCGCGCTCGGCTGCACCAACGAGGAAAACCTCGAAAGTATTGCCGAAAGCGTCAAGGCGGCTGTTGGCGCGGGCAAGGAAGCGCTGGTCGACTGCGAACATTTCTTCGACGGCTACAAGGCCAATCCCACTTATGCGCTCGCCTGCGCCAAGACGGCTTACGAGGCCGGCGCGCGCTGGGTCGTGCTCTGCGACACCAATGGCGGCACGCAGCCGCCGGAGGTGCGCGCCATCGTCGAGGCCGTGATCGCTGAGGGCGTTCCGGGGCACTGTCTTGGCATTCATGCTCACAATGATACCGGCCAGGCGGTCGCCAATTCGCTTGCCGCCGTCGAAGCCGGCGTGCGGCAGATCCAGGGCACGCTGAACGGCATCGGCGAGCGCTGCGGCAATGCCAACCTGATCACGCTGATCCCGACGCTGGCATTGAAAAGAACCTATAGCGAGCGCTTCGAAACGGCGATCGACGGCGAACGGCTGCTTGGCCTTACCGGCCTGTCGCATGCCTTCGACGAACTGCTGAACCGTTCGCCGGATCATCAAGCGCCCTATGTCGGCGCCTCCGCCTTTGCCACCAAGGCCGGCATCCATGCCTCGGCACTGTTGAAGGACCCGCGCACCTATGAGCATGTGCCGCCGGAAAGCGTCGGCAATTTCCGCAAGGTCATGGTCTCCGACCAGGGCGGCAAGTCGAATTTCATCAATGCGCTGAAGCGGCGCGGCATCGAGGTCGGCAAGGACGACCCGAAGCTCGACCGGCTGATCCAGATCGTCAAGGAACGGGAAGCCACGGGTTACGCCTATGAAGGCGCCGACGCCAGCTTCGAGCTTCTGGCCCGCCGCACACTCGGCACCATTCCGGAGTTCTTCGCCGTCGATGGCTTCCGCGTCATGGTCGAGCGCCGCTTCGATTCCCATGGCCGGGTAAAAACCGTCTCGGAAGCGGTGGTCAAAATGATCATTGACGGCCAGACGATCATGTCGGTTGCCGAAGGCGACGGCCCGGTCAATGCGCTCGACCTGGCGCTGCGCAAGGATTTCGGCAAATACCAACACGAGATCGACGATCTGGAGCTCGCGGATTTCAAGGTGCGTATCCTCAACGGCGGTACGGGAGCCGTGACCCGCGTCCTGATCGAATCCACCGATAGCGACGGCGTGCGCTGGTGGACGGTCGGCGTTTCAGAAAACATCATCGACGCCTCCTTCCAGGCGCTGATGGATTCCGTCATCTACAAGCTGATGAAGAACCGGCATATGGCGGGCAGAATAGCAGCGGAGTGATCCGCCGCTCATCAAAAACCTTGACCATGCCGTCAAGGAAATGAATTGGCCCTGCTCCGCGCTTTGGAGTAGTCCCGTCCTAAAGAAAAAATATTAGGACGGGAAACACCAATGGCTACCGATACGGTTGTACCTGACGTCAAGAACGAGGACAGCCTGCGCGGCTTCGGCTTCGCGCTAACGGCCTACCTCTTCTGGGGCGTCTTGCCACTTTACATGAAAGCCTTGGCGCACATCCCCGCCACGGAGATCGTCGCCCACCGTATTTTATGGTCCGTGCCCGTTGCCGGCATCGTGCTTCTGGCGCTTGGTCGTATGGGCGATATCAAGGCGGCGCTCAGCAGTCCACGCACGGTCGCCATGGTATCGCTGACGGCGACGCTGGTGACCATTAACTGGGGAACCTATGTCTGGGCGATCAGTGCCGGACATTCCCTCGACGCGGCGCTCGGCTATTTCATCAATCCGCTGTTCAGTATCGCCCTCGGCGCCCTGCTGTTGAAGGAGAAGCTGGCGCCGCTACAGATCGCCGCGATCTGCCTTGCAGCGGCGGCAGTGGTCATTCTGACCATCGAGGCCGGCACCGTGCCCTGGGTGGCGCTGACGCTGACCTTGTCCTGGGGCTTCTATGCCTTTTTCCGCAAGACGCTGCCGGTAGGGGCAAACCAGGGCTTTTTCCTGGAGGTACTGCTCCTCTGCATTCCGGCTGCGCTTTACATCCTCTATCTGGAAGCGCGCGGCGAAGGCCATCTCTACCGCACGGGCATCACGGATACGGCGCTTCTGCTCGGTTGCGGCCTGGTAACCGCGCTGCCGCTGATGATCTTCGCCAACGGAGCGAAGCTGCTCAGGCTCTCCACCATCGGCATCATGCAGTATATCGCGCCGACGATGATCTTCCTCATCGCCATCTTCCTGTTCAAGGAGCCTTTCGGCACGACGCAGATGACAGCCTTCTCGCTGATCTGGGCGGGACTGGTGCTCTATAGCTGGTCAATGCTGCGTCAGAGCCGGGCGCGCTAACCGCTAAACGTGGTTAGCAAATCTTTAATCAGAGCTTCGAGATAACCGCCTCTTCGCCGTCACGCGGTCCCTGCGTTTCGGCGGCATGCTTGCGGATCGCCGGGATGATATCGGCGATCTGGTCGATGACCAGGGGCTGGACGCGGTGGCTCGTATGGATGAAGCCTTCCTCCGTCATGTGGCGGATCAGCTCCATCATCGGGTCCCAGAAACCGTTGATATTGGCGAAGACCATCGGCTTTTCATGACGGCCGAGCTGACCCCAGGTCATGATCTCGACAATCTCCTCCAGCGTGCCGATACCGCCCGGCAGCGCGACGAAGGCGTCGGCGCGCTCGAACATGCCGTGTTTGCGAGTATGCATGTCCGGGGTTATGATGAGTTCGTCCAACTGGCCGAGCGAATGACGCGTCGCTTCCATATCGACGAGGAATTCCGGAATGATGCCGGTGACCTTGCCGCCATGCGACAGGACACCGCTTGCCACAGCGCCCATGATGCCCTTCGTTCCGCCGCCATAGACGAGACGCAGCCCGCTCTCGGCGATGTGCTTGCCAAGCTCGCGGCCCGCGGCCATGTGGGCAGGATCACGTCCCGGCCTGGAGCCGCAATAGACGCAAATGGATCGAATTGGCGCAGAATCGTCAGTCATGCATGCAAACAACTATGCTGCAGATGCTCAGTCAAGAATTTTCACAAGAAAACTTGTGCCAGAACATGCGGAAATGGCTGAGAAAGCTTGTAAAAGCAGGCGAAATCGTTAGCAATTTCAAGAGTGGGGACGATGCCGCCGCTTGGAGATGAATGATGATGAAGAACCGTGCCGGCTGGCTGGCTCTGTTGGTGCTGGTAATTGCGACCCTGCTGATGGTCTTTTTCGTGATGCCGCGCATCAACGGCGACAAAAAGCCGATTGGCGACGCCGTCAATCAGGCCAGTGACGCGGTAAAGAACACGATTACGGAGAGCGCGCAAAAGGCTGACGATGCGGCGCAAAAGGCAAGCGAAGCAACGCAGAACGCTACCGCGACCGCAACCAATGCCGCCGATGTCGTCAAGAAACTCACCGATCTCAGCGGCGCGGCGACCGCCTCCCTCACCGATCTCAAGGCGCTCTTCAAGGACGGCAAGGGTCCGAGCGAGGATATATTCGCAGCCGCCAAAACGAAAGTGATCACGACGCTGCAAGCAGTCGTCGGCTTTACCGTTCCGCAAGGGACCGACGCCACGACCGCCGCCCTGGTCGACAAAGCGCATGACGGCGCCGGCAAGGCCCTCACCATCATTCAGTCGCTTCCGGAAAACATCGCCGAGGCCGGTGCCGCGATCGACAAGGCGCTGGCGGCGCTGACAGGCCAGACCGAACCGCAGACACAGGCCGCGGCCGGATCCTCGACGCCGTCCTTCGACGTGCTGCGTGTCGAGCCCGATGGCTCCACCGTCATTGCCGGCTCGGCCGAACCCAATTCCAAGCTGGAAATCATCGACGGCGACAAGGTGGTGACGACGACACAGGTCGGGCCGACCGGCGATTTCGTTGCCGTGCTCGACAACCCGCTGCCACCCGGCGACCATGAACTGGCGCTGCGCGCAACCGGCAAGGACGGCAAGGTCGTGACATCGGAAGAAGTCGCCACCGTTTCGGTTCCGAAGGACGACAAGAGCCAGCTTCTCGCCATGGTGTCCAAACCCGGCGCGGCAAGCCGCATCATCACCGCGCCATCGTCCAAGCAGGGACGCGTCACTTCCGGCGAACAGACAACGGCCGCCAACGCGCCGGCAACCGCCACCGATGCCAAACCGCAGGACAATGCCGCCGTCGCCTCTGCCAATCCAGCCGCCGGCACCAATGCCGCCACCCCGCCTGCCACAACATCCGGCGGCGAGCCTGACGTGATGGTCAATGCGGTCGAGATCGAGAACGACCGCATCTTCGTTGCCGGAGCGACCAAGCCGAACGCCAAGGTTCGCGCCTATGCCGACGACAAGCTGATCGGCGAGATCACGGCTGGAGCCGATGGGCACTTCGTCGTCGACGGCACCTTGCCTCTGGCGGTCGGCGATCACAAGATCCGGGTCGATGTCCTCGGTGCCAATGGCGACGTGGTGGTCCGCACCAGCGTCAACTTCACCCGCCCCGCGGGCAATCAGGTGACAGTCGCGGCGCAGACGCCCGCGGCTGCCGGTGCCAGCGGCAGTCCTGCCACCACCACCATGGTGCCGCTCGACGAAGGCGAACTCGGCAAGCTGACGGAGAATGCCTCCAAGGCCTTTACCCTGCTGAAGGGCCTGTTTGCCGACGGCAAGCAGCCGAATGCCGAACAGCTCGCCGCCGCCCGTTCGGGAACGGAAATCGCGCTCAAGTCCCTTTCGGAATTCCGTCCCACGATCGATGCGAATGCGGCATTGAAACAGGCGGCCACGGATGCCTCCAACGCCGCGCTCAAGGCGCTGTCCGCGCTACAGGCCCTGCCGAAGGATTCGAAGTCGGTCGGCGCTGCGCTGCCCAATCTGGAACAGCTGATCGCCGCTGTCGCCAAGCCCAGGACAGCGCCGCCGGCAAGCGCCGAAACCGCCTCCAATGGCGGTCCCAAGACCCTTGAGCAGGCGCCGCTATCGCAAGACACCAATGCGGTCATCATCCGCCGCGGCGATACGCTCTGGCAGATCTCCCGCCGTATCTATGGCGCCGGCGTGCGCTATACGACGATCTATATCGCCAACGAAGACAAGATCAACAATCCGGACCGCATCCTGCCGGGCCAGGTCTTCGGCCTACCGAAGGACGCGCTGCCGAATGCGGAAGAGCTGCACCGCAAGCGGCTTTCGGGCGAGCATCTGTAAAAGGCACTCTCGATAGACGGACACGATATGGCCAGGCGCGATCAACGCCTGGCCATTGCTTTTACCCGCCATAAAAATGGTATAAGCCTGCCTCCAACCCCATTGCCCTGGTCATGATCCGACCGGGCCTTTCCAGCCAGGCTGCACCATTGCGCGCCACTGCCTGGCCGCCTCACATATTCGCCGGAGACGGACATGGCAGACCGCAAGAAAACCATATCGGCGGATTCCAGCAATCCATTGAATACGCTCATCAATCTCTGGCCCTATATGTGGCCGACGGGGCGCATGGACCTGAAGATGCGGGTCGTCTGGGCGACCGTCTACCTGCTGATCTCGAAATTCTTCCTGCTGCTGGTGCCCTATTTCTTCAAATGGTCCGTCGATGCGCTGAACGGCAAGCTGGACATGCAGGGCATCCTGCCGGCCTTCATGGTCGGCGCCCTCGCGCTAATCGTCGCCACCAACGTCACGCGCCTCATCCAGCTCGGCCTCAATCAGCTCCGCGACTCGCTGTTCGCCAGCGTCGGCCAATATGCCGTGCGCCAGCTCGCCTACCGGACCTTCGTGCACATTCACCAGCTGTCGCTGCGCTTTCATCTCGAACGCAAGACCGGCGGCCTGTCGCGCGTCATCGAGCGCGGCACCAAGGGCATCGAGACGATCGTCCGCTTCACCATCCTCAACACCGTCCCGACCTTCGTCGAGTTCCTTTTGACCGCCATCATCTTCTGGCGCGGCTACGGCTTTTCCTATCTCGCGATCACGGCGGTCACGGTCTGGCTCTATATCTGGTTCACCGTCAAAGCGAGCGACTGGCGCATCTCCATCCGCCGGACGATGAACGAGAGCGATACGGACGCCAACACCAAGGCGATCGATTCACTGTTGAACTTCGAGACGGTCAAATATTTCGGCAACGAGGAGATGGAGGCCAAGCGCTTCGACCAGTCGATGGCGCGTTACGAGAAAGCCGCCACCGGTGTCTGGACCTCACTCGGCTGGCTGAACTTCGGCCAGGGCGTGATCTTCGGGCTGGGCACCACGGTCATGATGGTGGTCTCCGGCTGGGCTGTTCTCAACGGCCACCAGACTGTCGGCGACTTCGTCTTCATCAATGCCATGCTGCTGCAGCTTTCCGTGCCGCTCAACTTCATCGGCTTCGTCTACCGCGAAATCCGCCAGGGTCTGACCGACATCGAGGAGATGTTCGACCTTCTGGAGGTCAAGCCCGAGGTGACGGATGCGCCAGACGCCAGGGAACTTGTCATCGGCCAGGGCGCGATTGCCTTCAAGGACGTGCATTTCGCCTATGACGCCGCCCGGCCGATCCTCAAAGGCATCTCGTTCGATGTGCCGGCCGGCAAGACTGTCGCCGTTGTCGGTCCCTCGGGCGCCGGCAAATCGACACTTTCGCGGCTGCTCTACCGCTTCTACGACGTCCAGAGCGGCACGATCACCATCGACGGCCAGGATCTGCGCGCAGTGACGCAGAAGAGCTTGCGCAAGGTGATCGGCATGGTGCCGCAGGACACCGTGCTCTTCAACGACACCATCGCCTATAACATCCGCTATGGCCGGCCGGGCGCGAGCGAAGCGGAGGTGACGGCAGCGGCCGAAATCGCCCAGATCGGCAACTTTATCCGCCAACTGCCCGAGGGTTTCGAGACCAAGGTCGGCGAACGCGGCCTGAAGCTGTCCGGCGGCGAAAAGCAGCGCGTCGCCATTGCCCGCACCGTGCTCAAGGCTCCGCCCGTGCTCATCCTCGATGAAGCAACCTCGGCGCTGGACACCACGACCGAGCAGGAAATCCAGACGGCCCTAGATGTCGTTTCGAAGAACCGCACGACGCTGGTCATCGCCCACCGGCTCTCCACTGTCATCGGCGCCGACGAGATCATCGTGCTGAAAAGCGGCGAGATTGCCGAACGCGGCACCCATGCCGCGCTTCTGGAACAGAACGGCCTCTACGCCTCGATGTGGAACCGCCAGCGCGAGGCAACGCAGGCCGAGGAACATCTGAAGCAGGTGCGCGAGAACGACGACCTCGGCGTCGTCAACCGGCTGGCGCCGGCGCGCTGAAGCAAGCGGCTGTCATGAGACTGAGATACCCGCTTGATAGCGAGAGCGGTCACTCATTCGAAAAGGCCCCCCGAATGCGCAATCTCGCCAGAACCTTTACCCTTCTTCTCGCCGTCGGTCTTGCCGCGCCGGCTTTTGCCGACGACGCCAAGCCGTTTGCCGATGCCAAGGAGATCAATCTCCTGAACCTTCTGCCCCCACCGCCGGCCAATGACTCGGCCCAGACCAAAGCCGAGCTGGGAGAAATCCTGACGCTGCAGGTCACCCGCACCCCGGACATGGCGGCCCGCGCCGTTGCAGATGCCGAGGAAAACGTCTGGCGCTTCTCCGACGTCATCGACAATCCGAAGTTCACCAAGGAAAACCTTCCGAAGTTCTCGGCCTTTTTCGACCGCATCGTCGAGACCGAAGGCGCTGTCGTCGACCCGGCCAAGGATGTTTGGAAGCGCCCGCGTCCGCATCTCTACAGCGACCTCGTCAAGCCGATCGTGCCTCTGTCGAAGTCCGGTTCCTATCCGTCTGGCCACACGACGCTCGGAACGCTGATGGGTATCGTGCTTTCGAACATGGTGCCGGAGAAGAAGGCTGCCATCATGACCCGCGCCTGGGAATACGGCCATAACCGTATCGTCGGCGGCATACACTACGCCACCGACATCGAGGCCGGCCGCATCGCGGGCACGGTGATCGCACAGACCATCACCACGCATGAGGACTACAAGGCCGAATATGAGGACGCCAGGGAAGAGCTGCGCGCCGCCCTCGGCCTTTGATCATCGCTGAGCACAGCACGGGCATAACAAGCCGCCGGACCATCTTCCGGCGGCTTTTCATTTGCTGCCGCGACAGCCCTTTCGACGACGCAACGGCACGCAGATGATCATTCGTTTCGGAATGCAAGCTTATCCCGGCCGGTTTCGCCTGGGGGTGACCGCGCGAAACCATTGCCCATGACGGCTTTTGCCTGTAGTCACCGTCAACTGGCAATCATAGGAGCCCGCCATCGATGAGCTTGTTGAATAGCGTCCGCAACGTAATCGTCCCCGTGCACAAGGAAGGCTATCCCTTCGTCGCAGGCTTCTTTGTTGCATCGCTGGTTCTCGGCTGGGTCTTCAAGCCGCTCTTCTGGATCGGCCTGATCCTGACGCTCTGGTGTGCCTATTTCTTCCGCGACCCCGAGCGCATGACGGCGCAGGACGACGATCTCGCCATATCGCCCGCCGACGGCAAGGTCTCCGGCGTGCAAATGGTAACGCCGCCGGCCGAGCTCAATCTCGGCACCGAGCCGATGCTGCGCGTGTCGATCTTCATGAATGTCTTCGATTGCCATGTGAACCGCTCGCCGATGCGCGGCCGCATCACCAATATCGCCTATCGCCAGGGCAGCTTCCTCAATGCGGAACTGGATAAAGCCAGCGAACAGAACGAGCGCAACGGCCTCACGATCGAAACCAAGCATGGTGAGATCGGCGTCGTGCAGATCGCCGGCCTTGTTGCCCGCCGCATCCTTTGCTTCGTCAACGTCAACGAGCCGCTGGACGCCGGTGAGCGCATCGGCCTGATCCGCTTCGGTTCGCGCCTCGATGTCTTCCTTCCCGCAGGTGCCGAACCGCGCGTCGCGGTCGGCCAAAGGGCAATTGCCGGCGAGACCGTGATCGCTGAATTCGGTTCGCCGAAAGGCCCGACCGTTAGCCGCCGCAGCTGAGCCCCGAGGAAACGAGCAGGATGAAGACGCCTTTTCCGCCCTTCGAGCCGAATGGTCCCAATGACGAGGCGCGCGGGCCGCGCCTCCGGGAAATTCCATTGCGGCTGATGGTGCCGAACATGATCACCGTCCTGGCGATCTGCGCGGGCCTGACCGGCATCCGTCTCGCTTTCGAAAACCGCTATGAGCTTGCCGTGGTTGCCGTGCTGGTCGCCGCCTTCCTCGACGGCGTCGACGGACGCGTGGCGCGACTGATGAAGGCCACGTCCAAATTCGGCGCGCAGATGGATTCGCTTGCCGACATCGTCAATTTCGGTGTCGCGCCGGCGCTTGTTGTCTATGTTTTCCTGCTGGATCAGGCGCGTTCGCTCGGCTGGATCGCAGCCCTGATCTACACCATTGCCGCCGGCTTGCGCCTTGCGCGCTTCAACGTCATGGCGGAGCGCGAGCACAAGGCGTCCTGGCAGTCGGAATATTTCGTCGGCGTGCCTGCGCCCGCCGGCGCCATGCTGGTGCTGCTGCCGGTCTATCTCGGTTTTCTGGGCGTCGAGCCCAGCCGGACCTTCGCCTATTGGGGTGCCGCCTATACCGTGCTGATCGGCTTCCTGCTGGTCAGCCGCCTGCCCGTTTGGTCGGGCAAGACGGGGGGCAGCGGCATTCGCCGCGATCTCGTGTTGCCGATCATGTTGGCGCTCGTCGTCTATGTGGCGCTGCTGATGAGCTACACCTGGCATGTCATGGTGGTAACCGTGATTGTCTATCTGCTGTCGCTGCCGCTCGGCGCCCGCTCCTGGGCGCGCAAATACGGCACCTTCACCATCAATGGCCCAGCCGATCCCGACGTCGACGATTCCAACGACGATATCGGTCGGCATATCTAGCCCAAAAGCTGGCGGGGCTCGGCGCGCCGCTCGTCTCGTTGAGCGACTGGTTGTGGCGGCTCACGCAAAGCGCGAAGATGGTTAATGAAGAATTAACACTGTAGGTAGATTGGGAAAATACGGAAATTTCGCCCTCATCTCGCGAAATATGGTCGGTGTTTACAAAAGCTGATCGGCAAACGCCTTTGATTTGTCATGATTTACGACACATTAGCGAAGCAGTTTGGTGATTCAGCAAACACCAGCGGGAACTAAGGTGAGGAGTAACCCATGACCACGAAGAAAGACGACGCGGCACAACCGCAGGCAAAGATCGATCCCAGCCTGCTTTATCGTCCGCTCGGCCTGAAGGCCGTTCTGGCAGCACATCTGATGCTGAAAGCCAAACCGATAAAAAAGAAGATCGCCTAAGACCAGACATTATCCGCCAGCCAGGGGGAGCCGACTATTATCCGCGGCTTGTGGCAGCGCCGATCTCGACACGAAGCCGCTCAGAAGAGGTTCAACTGGCCATCGCCAGGGTCCGGCTTCTTCGGCGGCTTGGCCGGAGCCTCAATGGTTACCGGCTCCTGTAAGTCAGGTCCCATATTGGCGACCTTGTTGACGCGATCCGAAACTGGGATCGCCTCGAAGAAGTCCTCCTGAACCGGCGCCATCAGGTCGAGAACCTCGCGCGGCTCCTGCGTCTTGCAATCCAGCCAGCGGGTAAAGTCCTCAGGCTTGATGACCACAGGCATGCGATCGTGAATGTGACGTATCGTCTTGTTCGCAGCCGTCGTCAGGATCGCACCGGTATCGACTTCCGATCCATCGGCCGACGCCCATGTCTCCATCAGGCCGGCAAAGGCGATGACGCCGCCTTCGCGCGGGCGTATCCAATAAGCTTGAGACTTCTCGCCGCTCTCCTTGGAGGGACGATGCCATTCGTAAAAGCCCGAGGCCGGGATCAGAATGCGCCGATGCCGCATGGCGGCGCGGAATGAGGCCTTGCCGATCGCGGTTTCGGCACGCGCATTGATCAGCAGCGGAAATTCCTTGGGGTCCTTCACCCAAGCGGGCGTAAAGCCCCAGCGCACCAGCACCGCGCGACGATCCGGCAGATTGCTGCCTCGCTCCTGTCGGTCGCCCGAGATGACCACGAGGATCGGCTGTGTCGGCGCTATGTTGTAGCGCGCGGGAAAGCCTTCGCTGAGCAGCACCCCCAGCGCCTCGCCCACGTATTCCGGCGTCGATGTCAATGCAAAGCGTCCGCACATAGGGCTTGTTTTGCACCCTGAAAGCGCCGGGTCAAGGAGAAGGTCAGGCGCGCGGGCCGAAGAGAATGATGGCGCCGCCCGCAAGGCAGACGGCGGCGCCGGAAATATCCCAGCGATCGGGCAAGCGTCCCTCGGCCAGCCACAGCCAGAGAATGGAGGCGACGATATAGACGCCGCCATAGGCCGCGTAGGTGCGCCCTGCGGCATCGCTCGGCACCAGCGCCAAAAGCCAGGCGAACAACGCCAGCGACACCAGCCCGGGCGCCAGCCACCAGATCGGCTTTGCCAGCCGCAGCCACGCCCAGAAAGCAAAGCAGCCGGCAATTTCGGCCAGAGCGGCAAGGGCGTAGAGTGCGTACGTCAGCATGATATTCGGCTGCTCGGGTAGCGGTTTCGAATCGTCGTTCTGATTTGCGAGTAAAAGGGCTTTCATCCGGCGCAACAAGAGCCGTATCTTGCGGGACTGAAAGCGTCCATCGCCGCATGATATTTCCCTTGGAATCCTGAGATCCATGACCTCGATCCCCCGCCCCGCCTCTTCCGCCATTCTCGAACGCAACGGTCGCTTCCTGTTGGTGCTGCGCCGTAATCCGCCATCGGCCGATATGTATGCTTTTCCGGGTGGCCGAGCCGAGGATGGTGAAACGCCGGCGGAAACGGCGTTGCGGGAGTTCGAGGAGGAGACGGGGATATCGGCCCGCAATCCCCGCCTGTTCGAGACTTACGACCTCAGAAGCCATGCAGCAGATGGGACGCTCACCAGTCACTTCCTCCTGTCGGTCTTCCGGGTCGATGCCGATGAGCAGGCGACCGCCGAGGCCGCCGACGACGCTGCCGCGATCGGCTGGTACACGCTGGAAGAGATCCGCGTTCTGCCCGTTCCGGCAAGCGTGCTCGAATGCGTCGAGCGGATCGCCGCAACCCGCGACTGACAGGATGGACCGGGCTCCGGCGTTAACGATGCTTAACAATAACGGGGTGGAAAGCGCGCATTTCGCCTTGTTCCCGTCATGCTTGCCGTATCAATTGAACACATGATTCATCGTCGCCTCATTCATCCGCTTGTGATCTGCGCTGCGCTTGCGGCCGCATTTCCGGCCTTTGCGCAGTCGGCGACGACCGTTCCGCAGGGACAGGCACCCGGCAATAGTGGCGAGACCGAGCAACCGACGCCCTATGACGACCAACTTTTACGGCTCTCCGAAATCCTCGGATCGGTCAACTATCTGCGCAACCTCTGCAACCCCGCCACGGAAGACGGCTGGCGGGTCGGCATGCAGCAATTGCTCGATACCGAGACCAAGAACGAGCCGAAACGCAAGGAAAGACTGACCGCCGCGTTCAACCGTGGATACAGATCCTTTGCGTCGGTTTACACAAATTGCACCTCGCAGGCCGTTGTCGCCGAGGAGCGATACCGTAACGAAGGTGCAACACTTGCGACAGAAATAACCGCTCGCTTTGGAAATTGACGATTTATTAACCCCTTTTCGTACCGAGCCGTGTCGTTTTAGGAAAAGGCTGATAAAGTCGTTAATCAAGCGGTAAGGACATGAACGTCTTAAGGAAGAATCAATGGAAGCCAGCCTGAACGAAATCGACGACATGATTGTCCACGAAAAGATGCAGGCAGCGCTGGAATACCAGAACGAAGCTTGGGCCGACGGAATGGCCGATGGCATCGAGCCGGAAATCATTGCCGACGCCGCTATTGCCCATGCCATCCGCGAGACTATTCGCATTCATGGGGAACAGGGCGCCGAGGCCTTGCTCGAATCGCTTAGGGAACGCATGCTTGCTGGTGAATTCTCTCCGAACCGCACCCTGCAATAACAGCCAGAGATCCCTTATGCATATCGTACCGGGCAGTGAGTTTCGACGTTCCATTGCCTCGCTCGCCGCTGCGACCATGTTTTTCGGCAGCCTTGCCCAGCCGCTGCCAGCCCTCGCCTTCTCGCTGATAAACCCGCCCGCCGCTCAGCCGGGTGCTGCAAGCAAGCCCGCGCAGCAGAACAATGACAAGCCGATCGAGCAGGCGCTTGAGGCGCCCTCCAAGGCTCTTCCAATGCCGGACCCGCTGGTCAAGAGCCAAGCAGGGCAGACGAGTAACAGCGCCGCCACCGCTGACGCTCCGAATAACGGCAAGTCCGTGGAAATCATCTACGATATCAGCAAGGTGCCGGAACCGGTACGCAAGCTGCGCGAGACGATCGTCGAGGCGGCCGCTTCCGGTGATCTTGAGCGTCTGCGCCCGCTGATGAACATCGGCGGCGGCCTCAACCAGACACAGGTGACCGCGGACGATCCGGGCGAAGATCCGATCAAGACGTTGCACGATCTCTCCGGCGATTCCGACGGCATCGAGATCCTCTCCATCCTCCTCGATATCCTGTCGAGCGCCTGCGCCCATGTCGGCCAGGGAACGCCGAACGAAATGTATGTCTGGCCCTATTTCGCCGAGAAGGACATCAAAACTCTGACCGCGCCGGAAAAGGTCGATCTGATGCGGATCGTCACGGCCGGCGATTTCTCTGACATGCTGGAGTTCGGTGGTTACAATTTCTACCGCGTCGGCATCACGCCCGATGGCAAATGGAAATTCTTCACCTCCGGCGAATGATCCGGCCGCAGAACTTGCGGTTCCCGAGCAGAGACCCTACCTCTCAGCGATAGGCGAAATTAGCGGGTCCATCATGCCAGTCGTATTCCTGAAAGACCGTTCCTTCCTTCGCGTCACCGGCGCCGAGGCGGAGCCTTTCCTGCACAATCTCATCACCACCGATCTTGCCTCGCTTGGCGCGGACGAGGTACGTCCGGGCGCGCTGCTGACGCCGCAGGGCAAGATCCTGTTCGACTTCATGATCTCCAGAGATGGCCCCGGCTTTCTGCTGGAGACCGATACGGAGCAAAGGGACGGGCTGCTGAAGCGGCTCACCATGTACCGGCTGCGCGCGCCGGTCGATTTCGCGGTCGGCGACACTGAAGGCGTTACAGTCGCCTGGGGCGACAATGCAGCCGAAGGCCCCAAGGACAGCCGCTTCGCCAAGGCGGGCATTGCGTTGACACGCACGCCTGGCCATCACGGCGACGATGCCGAAGCGCTTTACGAGGCGCTGCGCATCGCCAACGGCATCGCCGTCTCCGGCCCGGATTTCGCCCTGCAGGACGCTTTTCCACATGACGTGCTGCTGGACCTCAATGGCGGTCTCGGCTTCCGCAAGGGCTGCTATGTCGGCCAGGAAGTGGTTTCCCGCATGCAGCATCGCGGCACAGCGCGCCGGCGGGTGGTCATCGTCACCGGCGCCACCGATCTGCCGGCGACCGGCACAGAACTGACTGCGGGCGGCAAGCCAATCGGCACGCTGGGTTCGACTGAGGGCGCTAACGGGCTTGCCATTGTTCGTATCGACCGCGCCGGCGAAGCTATCGCTGCCGGCACGCCGATCCTGGTCGCCGGTCACGAGGTCGCCGTTGCACTGCCCGTTTGGTCCGGCCTCTCCTTCCCGACGCAGACCGATGAGGCTTCGGCATGACATCGGGTGCTACCCCGCGTGCCTGGCAGCGCATGCTGTCCGGGCGCAGGCTCGACCTGCTGGACCCCTCGCCGCTCGACGTCGAGATCAGCGATATCGCCCATGGCCTTGCCCGCGTCGCGCGCTGGAACGGCCAGACCTCCGGGGATCACGCCTTTTCGGTCGCGCAGCATAGTCTTGTGGTCGAGGCGATCTTCCGCCAGCTCAACCCGGCGACACCGGACGAACTGCTGGCAGCACTGCTGCACGACGCTCCCGAATACGTCATCGGCGACATGATCTCGCCGTTCAAATCAGTGGTCGGCGGCGAATACAAGCTGGTGGAAAAGCGCCTGGAGGCCGCAATCTACCGGCGCTTCGCCCTGCCGCCACACTGCGCCCCGCGCCTGAAGGACAAGATCAAGAAGGCCGACACGGTCTCCGCCTATTTCGAGGCGACGCTGCTGGCCGGCTTTACGCCGCAGGAAGCGCGAAAGTTCTTCGGCCAACCGCGCGGCATTACGCAGGACATGCTGCCGATCCAGCCAATGCCGGCGATCGAAGCCCAGCGGCTGTTCCTGAAGCGTTTCGAGGCGATCGAAGCCGAGCGCGCCACCGTGAGAAGCGAGGCATGACCGCGATCGTCGTCTCGCCGCTGGCGCGCATCGCGGAAATGGCGGTTCGCCACGGCGCATCCGAAATGATCAGCCTGATGGCGAAGGAGCAGAGCTTTCACCGGCCGGCGGTGATCAAGGCGGATAGGCATCTCTTGCTCGGCATGAACGATATCAGCTTTGCCGGCACCGGCGATCTCGTCGCCCCACAGGAGACACATGTCCGCGACATTATCGATTTCGCGAGAAGCTGGGATCGCACATCGCCGCTACTGATCCATTGCTGGATGGGCGTGTCGCGCTCGCCGGCAGCGGCTTTGATCGCAGCACTTGCCGTCCATCCCGAAGAGGACGATATGGCTCTCGCCCGTCGCCTGCGTACCGCCTCGCCCTATGCGACGCCGAACACGCGACTGGTGATGATCGGTGACGAGGTGCTTGGCCGCAAAGGGCGGCTGGTCGATGCCGTTAAAGCGATCGGCCGGGGTGTCGATGCGGATGGCAACGCGCCCTTCGTGCTGCCATTATTGGCGAAGATCGACATCACATAAAAAACGGAGACTGCATTTGCGCAATCTCCGTCCATTTCAGGTTTAAGTCATGGCGACTGATCAGGCGGCGACGCTACCCGTCTGCTCCGTGTCATACTGACCATAGGTATTCTGATAGACGTTCATCGAGGCCTGTAGCTCGCTGATGAAAACTTCCAGGGCATTCTGGTCGGCATTGTCGCTGGTGCTATCACTGGAGGGCTGCTCCTGCGACAGGACATCGGCGGCGGACGCATCGGTCGGCTTCAGGACATCGAGACCTTCGGCAAACTGATCCTTGTCCAGCGAACCTGAGCTTTGGGTATCCAGGCTCTTGAACAGGTTTGCGGCATCGCTTTCACTCATGTCCTTCGGGCGTCCGGCCACGAACTCGTCGGACGACACCTTGCCATCCTTGTTGGTGTCAAGGCTGGCGAAGAGCTGGTCCATCGGCGATTGATCAGAGGAGCCATCGCTCGACGTGTCCGTACCGGTCTGGCCGCTCGCACTCGTCTGCTGCATCTGCAGCAGCATGGACGCCAGATTGCCGGAGAACGCACTTGTCGGGCTCTGATCGCTGCTGTCATCGCTGTCTTCGTCGCCGAGAATGCTCGCCGACAGAAGCCCTGATTGCGCTGCTTCCTGCAGCTCCTGGGCGTCCACAACGCCGTCCTGATTTTTATCAAGGGGATTGTACGAGGCAGCGCTCATGCTGCTTCCAACTGAAGAAATACCACTCATCCAAATCTCCTGAAGTAAACGCCACCAGGCGCTTTCGGTGGGACGCAGCACACTTGTTGAAATGCCTGATGGGATAGGCCGATTTGGAGGGGTGGTCAAAGATAGGTGTTAATTGATCATTAACCCCAATTGACAGGCATCGAATCATATCGCCGGTGGGCCTCCACATGAGGAGGACAACCGGCGCTTGGCAAAGATCGGGACAAATGCCGCGAATCACTAAGGCGGCAAAACTATTGAATGACCGCGCAGGCCAGCCGTTTGCCGGCACCGCCGACGGGCTGACTGCGGTAATCGTCAGAGTCCGCATGGATCATCAGCGTCCGGCCGCGGATGCCGTTCTTACCGTCGAGCGACACCATGCCGTTGAAGACCTGCGCCCGCAGCTTGCCATCCTGATCGACATATTGATTGGGCATATCGCCGGCATGCGGGCCATTGGCCGCGAGCAGACCGTGCTCCGCCTTGGTGGGATTGAAATGGCCACCGGCTGAATCGAACCCGTGCGTGTGGTCGCATCGATCACTCTCGTGGATATGGAAGGCAACCCAGCGGTTGACCGGCAGACCGGAGACATCGAGCTCGATCAGCACGCCCGTTTTCGCCTCGGTCAGGACCGCCCGTCCCGACTGCTTGCCGTCGGCACCGACAAAATTGGCAATCGCCGTCTGCTTGCCCTGCGCGAACACGGGCAAGGCCGCGGCCAGCGCCAGCGTTGCGGCAATAATGATCGTTCTCATGGATACATCCTCCCTTTTGGCATTGCCAATGCAACGCACCACGGGGACGGGTGTTCCGGCGAGGAGGAAAATGAATGGTTTCAATCACAAAATAGCGGTCCGCTGTTGTCCGGCGGACCGCTATCATTATCCGGAAAACGGATCAGGCCGCTACGCTGTCCACGTCGTACTGGCCGTAGGTGCTGTTATAGGCATCCATGGGCGTCAACAGATCGAGGTCGAAAGCGCTGTTCGTCTCCAGCGATTTGCCTGTCGCCGTAACGCCGGCACCCGGCATTTGCATGAGCTTCGCCATCAGGTTGCTCACCGCGCTGCTCGTTCCGTCGCTGCCGTCAGCATTCGGATCGGTTTCAAGGATGCCCGGACGCTCGTCGGCCTCGCGCTCCTCGCGGCTCAGGACACCATCGCCATTCGCATCGAGCCGCGAGAGGGTGGCACGATACGGATAGGAACTATTGGATACGGAAGATACATGGGACATACAAACCTCCTAGGGTAGGAGCCGCCTCATGCGACGTCGTTTGTACGCAATACATTTCGGTTGAACTATCTGCGCTGATAGGCCGGTTCGCAGCACCGGTAAAGGGCAAATTGTTAATGAGTATTAACAATAGTTTCCAAGTTATAAATTATAATTCCCTAATAATACACTGATCGCCGACAAAGCCGAACATGCCATCTCGGAGGCATAATCCCCTGTAATCATAGGTGAATTGGTCGATCATCCCTTACTCCACGGCTCATTTCGTATAATGTGTGGGCAAGAGCCCACGGAGGGGACATCATGGATTTGCTGCTGATCGCCGTCGTGGTCGTCGGTATTTTTATACTGCGAAGCTACAATCTACGGCTAGGAAAGCTCGAAAGCCGCGTCCAGGAGCTGCAAAATGCGCTCACCGGCCGGGTGCTGACGGTGGGAACCAGCGAATCGGCCATCGCAGCCGAATCCATCGAAATGGCCGATTCGCATACCGAAGTTCCCGCGCAGCCATTGGCAGAGACGGTCGTGGAGCCTGCCGTGGTAGTTGACGCCATGAACGATGGCGGCGAAGCAGCATCAATCCACGAGACCGCAACTCCCGCCTTTGCGCGGGATACTGCCTCCAAAAATGAAAGCCTGGAAAGCAAGATCGGCGCGCGCTGGGCCGTCTGGGTCGGCGGCATCGCGCTGGCGTTCGGCGGCATCTTCATGATCAAGTACTCGATCGAAAGCGGCCTGCTCAGCCCTGGCGTGCGGCTGGCACTCGCCGCACTCTTCGGCCTTGTCCTGGTTGCCGCTGGCGAAGTGATCCGCCGTCGCTCCGAACCCGTTCTTGCCAACACCTTCCAGAATGCGATGATCCCCGGCGTGCTGACGGCGGCGGGTGTCGTCGCGCTGTTCGGGTCGACCTATGCCGCGCATGGCATTTACGGCTTTATCGGACCGGCGACCGCTTTCTTTCTCCTGGCGCTGATCTCGCTTGCCACGCTCGGCCTCTCGCTGTTGCACGGTCAGGCGCTTGCCGGCCTCGGCCTGCTGGCCTCGATGGTGACCCCGGCCCTAATCGCCTCGACGGCGCCAAGGCCGTGGGTGCTGTTCGGCTATCTCGTCCTCACCTGGCTCGCCACTGCGGTCGCCTCTCGGCTGCGCCGCTGGCAGATCGCGCCCGCCTTGGCGAATGTCTTCCTCAGCTTCTGGGCGTTGCTCTACATTCTCAATAGCCCCGAAGTCGAACTCATCCCGCTGACCCTGGCCATGCTGGCGATGATCGCCGGTACGATCTTCATCTGGCCGGGACGTTATGAAACCGTAGCAGCGCCTGGCGAAGACCTTCCAGCCCCAGCCGAGCTAACCGATTCAGAAGAGTCGCCAGCCTTGCCGCCCGTGAGCCATCCGGTCCCGTTCCTGGCTCGCGAGCCACTCGGCATGACGCTGACGGCATCCATCGGCGCCAGCGCAGTCGCGCTGTCCCTGCTGGGCTACAGCCTGCTGAACGGATACCCGCTCTCCAACGCCACCCTTCTGTTCGCGGCGATCGTTGCGGCAGTCGCGGCCTTCGGAGCCAGCCGTTTGCATGCTGCCTGGGCGGCGATCCTGTCAGCCGTCACCGCCGGTCTTGGTATGTCCATGCTTCTGACATCCCCGATGAATGCCGTGGATTGGGGCATCGCGGAGATATCGCCGGCGCTCTATGATGTCGTGATCTATGAAGGTCTGGGCCTTGGCGCAGTCTTCGTACTGATCGGCGCCTTCTTCCTCAAACGGTTCGGCGAAAGCGAGAAGCCCTTTGCGGCGCTCTGGAGCATCATCATCGCAGCCACGCCGCTGGCGATCGCCGTCATCAGCTACATCACATTTGGCAACTGGACCCGCGACTGGCTGCACGGGTTCTATGGCATCGGGCTTGCCCTTGTCCTGATGGCGCTGGCCGAATGGCAGCATCGCCGCTCCGTCGAGGACAGCCTGGCGCTGCCGACGAATATCCTCGCAGCCGGCTCTTTTGCCGCAGCCGTCTTTGCCCTGCATACGCTTGCACATGACGCCATACCGACGATCCTGCTGCCGGTGCTGGGCGTGGCTTATCTGATGGCCGGGCGGGTCCGCTCGTGGCTGGTGCTGCCATGGACGATGGTCGCGGCGCTGATCATCACCATGGGACGCATCGGCTGGCAGCCGACCATTGTCGATCCAGGTGAACTCGGCACGACGCCGGTCTTCAACATGCTGCTGGCCGGCTACGGCATCCCCGCCGCACTCGCGGTCTGGTCCGCATTCGAGGTCAGGCGCTCGCCGAGCCTCAGGCTGCGCAATGCATTGCAGGCGCTGGCGAGCCTCTTGGTGCTGCTGACCATCGCCATCCTCGTGCGTCATGCGATGAACGGCGGCGTACTGAATTCAAACGTTCCGACGCTTGGCGAGCAATCGATCTACACATTGCTGGCGATCGGCGCCTCGGCAACGCTGATGGCGCTCGATCTCAGCGCATCGAGCCCCGTCTTCCGCTATGGCGGCATGGCGGTCGGCGTCCTCTCCGTCGTCTCGATCCTGACGCTGCATCTGCTTGGGCTCAATCCGTTCCTCACCGGCGAGAGCACGGGCAGGATCCCCTTCTTCAACCTGCTGCTGCTTGGCTATCTCCTGCCGGCGCTCGCCTATGCCGGATTGGCGCTCTACGCGCGGAACAGGCGGCCCCTGCCCTATGTGACGATGCTGGCGGTGGCCGGCGCCGTCATGACCTTTGCCTGGGCGACCCTGTCGGTGCGCCGTTTCTGGCAGGGCGAATATATCCCGTTCTGGAACGGCTTCATTCAGGGTGAGCTTTATTCCTACTCCGTCGTCTGGCTAGCCATCGGCATCGCGCTTCTCTGGTTCGGGGCACGCTTCGACGCGCGCAGCCTGCGTATTGCATCGGCCGCGCTGGTGTTCGTTGCCGTCGTCAAGGTTTTCCTGATCGACATGGCAAATCTGGAAGGCTTCCTGCGGGCGCTGTCCTTCATCGGCCTCGGCGCGGTATTGATCGGCATCGGCCTGTTCTATCAGAAGCTCCTGACGGCCAAGAAGGCGCCGGAGTGATTGCGGCGAATCTCCGCACTCGGTAGGAACAGCAGAGATTATGTCGAGGCGGGGCTGACGATGGACACCAACAGAATGGCGCGGGCCTTTGCCCCGTTCGAAACGCTGGCTGCGGACCTTATTCCGCATGCAGCCGAGGGCGATGACGGTTCGCATGACATCGCCCATATCCTGCGCGTCTTCAGGAACGCCATGGCCATCCAGGCCCAGGAAGGCGGCAATGCCCGCATCCTCGCCGCCGCCGTGCTGTTGCATGATTGCGTCTCGGTCGAGAAGAACTCGCCGCATCGCGCCCAGGCATCACGGCTTGCCGCCGAGAAGGCATCCGGCATTCTCAGAGAGCTTGGATGGACCGCCGAGGACATCGCGGCCGCCGCGCATGCGATCACCACGCACAGCTTCTCCGCCAATCTTCCGCCGGAAACGCTGGAGGCAAAGATATTGCAGGATGCCGACCGGCTGGATGCGATCGGCATGGTGGGTGCGGCCCGCTGTTTCTATATTGCCGGGCGTATGGGCTCCGGTCTCTATGACCCGTTCGATCCGCTTGCCACGGAACGTCCGCTTGACGACAAGCGCTTCGCCATCGATCATTTCGAGACCAAGCTGTTCAAACTGGCGGATGGCTTCCAGACCGAAGCCGGCCGCAAGTTCGCAGGCGCCCGGCATGAACGGCTGAAGACCGTGCTGGCAATGTTCATCGACGAAATCTGAGGGCTATTCATGCAGGTCAGCGACCTCTTCATCTATCCGCTCAAGAGCGCACGCGGCATTGCCATTTCCTCGGCCACCATCGATGCCTTCGGTCTGGCCGGCGATCGCCGGGCCATGCTGGTCGATCCCTCGGGCCGTTTCATCACCCAGCGCGAATTGCAGGACATTGCCCGCATCGACATCCAGCCAGCCCCCTCCTATCTGCGGCTGAAAATGGAGGGCAAGGCCGACATCATCGTGCCCCCGCCGCACCCGGACAACCGCATGGACGTCGTCGTCTGGAAATCGGCCGTCAATGCCTCCGTCGCCGACGACGCGACGAACACGGCGCTGTCGGGCTGGCTCGGGCGTGAGGTCAAAATGGTGTTCTTTGACAGGCTCGCCACGCGCATTGCCAGCCCGGAATGGGCGGGCGACGGAACGCCGGTTACATTCAGTGACGGCTACCAGATCCTGATCACCACCACCGGCTCCCTGAAGGCGCTGAATGCCAATCTTGCCGCCCATGGCGAGGGCTCGGTCGGCATGGAACGCTTTCGCCCGAATATCGTCATCGACTGCGACGAAGAGTGGCCGGAGGACCGCTGGGCGGCGATCGAAATCGGCGGCATTCGCCTCGACCTCGTCAAGCCCTGCGCTCGCTGCATCATGACGACACAGGACCAGCAGACAGGCTCGCGCGATGTTCCCAACCCTATGCCAGCCATGGGCCGCGTCCGCATGTCTGCCGATCGTCGCGTTCCCGGCCCGCTCTTTGGCTGGAATGTCGTGCCGCGCGGCGAAGGTACCGTGAAGGTCGGCGATACAGTGACGGTGGTCGAGGAGCGGCCGGAAGGCTGGGCATTCAAGCGGCGCTAAAGCAATTCCCGGAAAAGTGCGTTAGCGGTTTTCCGTTCGGAATTGCGTAAAAACAATGAGATAGAGCGTTTCTGTCCTTCCGTGAAGCGTTGAAACGCTCTAGTCGCTTCGCCACTTCACATGCCTCAACGGTTAGCGGCGATGACCGGCTGATTGTCCGGTCGATCCAGCGAAACGGCATTCACCGCCTTCAGCGCGGCTTGAATGAAACCGCCGCGCGCCGCGGCAATCTCGATGCCGCGCGGTTCGTAGACATGGCGGTGCAGGAAAAATCCGGTCAGGCGGAAGGCGGCCGCGAGGCTTTCGCCATTCGCAGCCTCGACGGCCCCCGAAGCAAGGAACGGCGGCAGCGCCAGCATCTTGTCAGCCCAAGGCGCACCGGCGGCACGGCAGACCGCGCGGCCGGTCTTTGGCGACACGAAAGCCAGATCCTCGCGCACGCCGGTCGCAGCGCATTCGCCCAGATCCAGGCCATAGCCGAGCTCATTGAGCACCGCCAATTCGAAGCGGACGAAAAGCTCACCAGCGTCCAGCGGGTTCTGCAGGTTTTCGAGGATGACGTCGAGCGCGTCGTAGAGATAGGGATGCGGATCGCGCTCGGGCAGCAGACGCAGCAACGCGCCCATGGCCTGCACGCCATAGACAGCGGTCGCCGTCTCCATCAGCCGTGCCGCCCGCAGTCGCACCGGCTCCATGCGGAATTCGCCGAGATGTTCGTGCAGCCGCGCGCGCCAGGTGACCTCGACCAGATTGCCGGGCTGTAGCACCGGCTGCATGGAGCGCGATCGGCCGGAGCGCACCAGCCCCATGTGCCGGCCGCGATCACGCGTCATCACCTCGGCGATGACGCTGGTCTCGCCGAGGCGCTTGACGCCCAGAATGATCGCATGGTCCTGCCACTGCATCGGCCGGTTTGTCCCGTAAACTGTCTTGATTCGAGTTTAGGACAAACGGCGGGCGCTGTCACATCCCGGAGGATCTGCTTGCCGATGACAGCTTGTCGACGAACACCCGCATGGCGGCCTCGTCGAAGGGCTTGTTGAGCAGCGGCACATGCCGCAGGTCCGCCGGGAAATCGAGCGTATCGGAATAGCCGCTGACGAAACCGAAGGCGATGCCGCGCTCGACCAGCAACCGGGCAAAGCCAAAGCTCATTGACTCCCCCAGATTCACATCCAGCATCGCAAAATCATAGTGATCGGTATGAATGGCGTTGACCGCCTGCTCCAGGTTCGAGGCGATTTCCACCTCCTCGACCCCGACAAGGCGAAGGATTTCCTCCGCCTCCATGGCAATGATCAGGTTATCTTCCAAAATAAGAGCGCGCTGAACCGTCATATCAGCGCCACCCCTGCATGCGTGCGCCTGGCGACGCCATGCCCCGTAGTACTTTCCACATCTATCCCTCCGGCGCCAATCATCGGCCCGTGTTGAATGGACGGCATTCCCCCATCCGTGTTGGCTCGGTCTCAAGTCACATGACCTTGCCCTAACCCGCTTCGCACTTTTCGCCTCGCGGTACTATGGGCTCGTGATCATGCTCCAATCGCTTTTGCCGCTGCGGTTAGTAAGAGGTGAAACTGGTCGAAAAGTGACGGTGATACTAGTCTATGTTGATACACTATCGGCCGACATTAAAAAGACATGTGTCAGATCGTGTCAACGCCCCGCCTGCCGAGCATTCACTTGTCCGAACAGAGCCGTCGCGATTCGCGCAAGCGTGGTGAACCCGTCGGTCCGCCAACACGTCACAGCTGCGCGCCGTGAGTGGATCAACCCGCGTTTCGGCAGCTTTTTCAATGTCTTGTTTGTCTGAATGGCGCAGAGGCGGGTGAGGTCGTCGGGATCAAATGGGCGACGGCCTATCAACACCCTTCTTCAAGGGCCTGCTGCGAAAGATCCAACCGAAGAGATATGCGAGGGGGTAAGCACCCCCAAAAAATCGCCTTGCCGGCTCAAGCTTTTGTCCGGCGATTGTCGCGAGGCGAGACAGTCGCCGGAACTTAATTCTATCCGCGCGGAAACTCGAGACCCATTTCGCGGAAGCGTTCAGGATCGTCGCCCCAGTTTTCGCGCACCTTCACGAAGAGGAAGAGATGCACGGGCTGTTCCAGGATGGCGGACAGTTCCTTGCGCGATGCGGTCGAAATCGCCTTGATCGCCTCACCCGATTTGCCGAGGGTGATCTTCTTCTGGCTTTCGCGCTCGACATAGATCACCTGCTCAATGCGAACCGAACCGTCCTTGCGCTCTTCCCACTTTTCCGTCTCGACATGCGAGGAATAGGGAAGCTCCTGATGGAGCCGCAGGAACAGCTTTTCGCGGGTGATTTCGGCGGCGAGCTGGCGCATCGGCAGATCGGAGATCTGGTCTTCCGGATAATACCACGGCCCCTCGGGCAAGGTCTTTGCCAGATAGTTCATGACGTCGTCGCAGCCCGAGCCGTTTTCGGCCGAGACCATGAAGGTCTCCTGGAAGGCAATCTTCTCGTTGGCGGCGGCGGCAAGCGCCAAGAGGTCTTCGCGGCGAACGCGGTCGATCTTGTTGAGCACGAGGATCTTCGGCTGAGAGACTTCCTTCAGTCCTTCGAGAATGGCTTCGGCATCGCCGCGTATGCCGCGCTCGCTGTCGATCAGGAGCATGATGAGATCGGCATCCTTGGCGCCGCCCCAGGCGGACGTCACCATGGCGCGGTCGAGACGACGGCGCGGCTTGAAGATGCCGGGCGTGTCCATGAAGACGATCTGCGCATTGTCGTGGATGGCGATGCCGCGCACAATGGCGCGCGTCGTCTGCACCTTATGGCTGACGATCGACACCTTGGCGCCTACGAGCCGGTTGACGAGCGTCGACTTGCCTGCATTGGTCGGGCCGATAAGGGCCACGAAGCCCGAATGCGTCGGGCCGCTATTTTCAGCCGCGCCTTCGCCGGCAGCCGTGTCTTCCTGATTGGTCATTTTTTCCGTCATTTCTGAGCCGATTGCGGCTGCCATATGCCTTCACGCTCCAGGATCCGCGTCGCGGCCACCTGCTCGGCGGCGCGCTTGGAGCGTTCTATACCGGTCTCAGGCGCGGCTCCCGCCACTTCCACCGTCACCGTGAAGCGGGGATCATGATCCGGTCCGCTGCGGTCATCAACCCTATAAACGGGGGTGACGCCGAATTTCGCATGCGCCCATTCCTGCAATTCCGTCTTGGCGTCGCGGCGAGCGCCATCGGGCCGGACAGCGCGGCCTTCCCAATAGCGCAGAATGAACTTGCGCGCCACTTCGAGGCCGCCATCGAGATAGAGCGCCGCAATCAGGCTTTCGACGACATCGGCGCGCACGTTCAGCATGCGCTTGCCGGTGAGTTTCTTCACGTCGGCACCGGTGCGGATGAAGAGATGCAGCTGCATCTCGTCGGCGACCGCCGCGCAGGTTTCGGCGCTGACCAACTGATTGAGGCGCACCGAAAGTTCGCCCTCGGTCGCGGCACCGAACGTGCGGAACAGGAGCTCGGCGATGCACAGGCCGAGAACCCTATCACCGAGAAATTCCAGCCGCTCGTAATTGCCCGCCTTATGCGTGCGGGCACTGGCGTGCGTCAGAGCCCAGTCCAGACGCTCCTTTTCCACGAAGGCATGGCCTATCGCGGCTTCAAGCGTAGTGCGATCCGCCTGAGAGAGCGTCGGCGCCTTCGTCATTCGACAACCTTGAAGAGGCGGTCCCAACGCATGTTGGTCGGCCATTTCCAGATTTCGCGGAACGATGTGTCATGCCCGAGCGAGAAGAAGATGACGCTGGCGCGGCCGATCAAGTTCTCAGCCGGCACGTAACCGACGTCGAAACGACTATCGTCGGAATTGTCGCGGTTATCGCCCATCATGAAGTAATGATCGGCCGGAACGACATATTCCTGGGTGTTGTCGCCGCGCGAGGTCGGAGAGAGGTCCAGCGTATCGTAAACCTTGCCAGAGTCGGCCAGTCGCTCGCTATAGACGGGAATCTTGTCGCCCGGCTCCTGGCTGTAATCGGAAGCGAACGTGCCGTGCGGCTCACGCGGAACGGCCTCGCCGTTGATGTAGAGAATATCGTTCTTCACCTGAATGCGGTCGCCCGGCAGACCGATGACGCGCTTGATATAGTCGACATCCGGATTCGGCGGGAAGCGGAAGACCACGACGTCGCCACGCTTCGGTTCGCTGCCGAAGATGCGGCCGCTGAACAGGTCAGGCGAGAAAGGCAGCGAATATTTCGAATAGCCGTAAGCGAACTTATTGACGAAGATATAATCTCCGACAAGCAGCGTCGGCATCATCGAGCCGGACGGAATGGTGAAGGGCTGAAATAGCACCGTGCGGATGATCATGGCCAGGACGAGAGCCTGCACGATAACCTTGATGTTTTCCCAGAGGGCGTTCTGCTGTTTTTCGGCTTTCTCGGACACGCAGTCTTATTCCTTGTTCGCACCCCACCGGCGCACTTTCACTCAGGCACTCTCTACCCGCTTCATACCACGGCGGCAATGGCGCCGGTATCAAAAGCGACATACGGCTGTCATTCAGCCGGCAATCGGCAGCGCCTCGATAATCACAAAAGCTTGAGCAAGAGGGAAATCATCGGTTATCGTCAAATGAATGGCAGCGCGGTGATTTTCCGGCAGCATGGCGGCCAGCCTCCTGGCTGCTCCGCCCGTCAATTGCATGGTCGGCTTGCCGCTCGGCAGATTGACGACACCCATATCGCGCCAGAAGACCCCTTGCGCCAGGCCGGTGCCGAGCGCCTTGGAACAGGCCTCCTTGGCGGCGAAACGCTTGGCGTAGGAAGCGGCCTTGTTCTTGCGTCCTTCGGATTTGGCGCGCTCGATGTCGGTGAAACAGCGCTCGGTGAAGCGGGTGCCGAAACGCTCGATCGATTTCTCGACGCGGCGGATGTCGATGAGGTCGCTGCCGATCCCGATGATCATGAGAAGGCCCTCCAGCCGGCCGCGGCGATATCAGCGCCCGTCAGACGCCCGATGCGTTTTCGGCAAGCGACATGCGTTCGCGGGCGCGTTCCATCAGCCGTTCCTTGCGGCGGGTCTTGAAGCTCTTCACACCGTAATAGGTCAGGGCGTAGACGATGACGCCCGAAACGATGGCCGGCGGAATGCCGCCGATCAGCATCGGCTTCAGAACCGGATCCCAGATTTGCGAGAGATCGCCCTTGTGCCACAGCGCCGGCAGATCGACGCCACCGCCCTGCCCGCCGCTGTCGCGTGCCAGGATCAGATGACCGATTTCCCAGGTGAAGGCCCAGATGAAGGGATAGGTGATGGGATTGCCGGCCGCCAGGCAGCCGAGCGCGGAGGCAATCACATTGCCGCCAATGAGATAGGCGATAATGATCGCCATCACGAAATGCACGCCGATAAAAGGAGTCCAGGAAACCACGATGCCCGCTGCAAAGCCCGCCGCGACCGAATGCGGCGACGCGGCCAGGCGCACGAGGCGTTTTCCAAAGTATTGGAATGAGCGAACAAAACCCTTACGGGGCCAAAGATGATCCCGCAGTTTCTCGCTGAACGTCAGTGGTTTTCGGCGTCGAAATAACATGCGGCTTATCTAGTGCACTGGGGGCCGTCATGACAAGAGCGGCAAAGCATTCATGCGCCGATTGTCCAGCAACCGTGCCCTGCTCTTTGGAGCGTTACGTGTTCAAAACACGAAAACTGCTCCAGCTTCTGGATCAGGAACATTCAATCCGCTCGTGGCGGGATGCTCCAAGGGCGCAGCAACTGTCACGCCCCTTCCCATTCGAAAGTATTGTCAGCGATTAACGCTGGCGGAACATGCCGCGATCGACCTGACGCTGACGATACTCAAGGTCAAAGCGGTCGTGCGAGCCGTTCAGGTAAGCCATTTCGCGCTCTTCAGCACTCGGAACACGCAGGGCACGGGCGAATTTCTTGATAGGACCAAACATTGTCTTCTCTCATCTCTGTTTCGTTTCTTCGATGACCAGAAGATAAGCGTTGCAAAGGTTAATTACCAACGCTGTAAAACCGATGCAGCCATGCACATATCGCATGGCTTCACATAATGGCGGTCGAATTTGACCATAAATTGGTCACAAAATATGCAGCCGCGCCAGATCCGCACCACGGCTAGAGATAATTACTCGTAGAGCCGCTTTACAGTGGCAATACAGTCGAGCTCTTTCAGCTGCACCAGGAGCTGGTTCAGCTGCCGCAGATCCCAGACTTCGACGTCGAGAGCCATCTCGGTAAAGTCGGCGGCAACGCGCACCGTGTTGAGAATGCGGATATTGACGTCGACGCCGGCAACCGTCTGAGCGACCTTGGCGAGCGTGCCGGGTTCGTTCAGCGCATTGATCAGGATCCTCGCGCCAAAGCGGGACTTGTTGGCCTCGTCCAGATCCCAACGCACATCGATCCAGCGCTCTGGCTGATCGTCGAAGCGCTGCAGCACTGGCGACTGGATCGGATAGATGGTGATCCCCTTGCCTTTTTCCATGATGCCGACGATGCGATCGCCGGGCACGGCGCCGGTCGGGGCGAAATGCACCTCGACATCCGCGGCCAGGCCACGGATCGGCAGGGCATCAATACCCTCGATGCTCGCGGCAAGATCAGCCTTGGTCTTGCCAGGGATCTTGAAAATCATGCCGGAGGCGCTGCGAACGTTGAACCAGCCTTCGTCGCCGGCGGGCTTGACGGTCACGCGCTCGTCCTGATGGTCGGGATAGACAGCGCGCAGCACATCGAGCGATGACATCTCCCCGCGCCCGACGGCGGCAATCGCGTCCTCGACATCCTTCTGGCCGAGGCGATGCAGCGCCGGCTTCAGCGCCTCGCGCGAAAAGACCTTGCCGGCGCGCTCGAAGGTGCGCTCCAGAATTCGGTGGCCAAGGCCGGCATATTGCTTGCGGATGGCAAGGCGCGTGGCACGGCGAATGGCGGCGCGCGCCTTGCCGGTCACGACGATCTCTTCCCACGCCGCCGGCGGCACCTGCACGCCGGAGCGGATGATCTCGACTTCATCGCCATTGGTCAGGCGCGTCACCAACGGCATGATACGGCCATTGATCTTGGCGCCAACGGTGGTGTCGCCGATATTGGTGTGAACCGCATAGGCAAAATCGATGGGCGTGGCGCCGCGCGGCAGCGCGATCAGCTTGCCCTTCGGCGTGAAGCAGAAGACCTGATCCTGGAAGAGCTCGAGCTTGGTATGCTCGAGGAATTCTTCCGGGCTGTCGCCTTCGGCCAAAGCCTCGATGGTGTGGCGCAGCCAGGAATAGGCGTTGCTCTCGCGCGACAGCAGCTCACCGTCGCCATTGTTGTTGCCGTCCTTGTCCTTATAGAGCGCGTGGGCGGCAATGCCGAACTCGGCGATTTCATGCATGCGCTTGGTGCGGATCTGCAGTTCGATGCGCTGGCTGGACGGACCGACGATGGTGGTATGCAGCGAGCGATAGTCGTTCTGCTTCGGCGTCGAGATGTAATCCTTGAACCGGCCGGGTACGACGCGCCAGCGCGTATGCACGATGCCGAGCGCACGATAGCAGGAGGGAATATCGTCAACCAGCAGACGGAAGCCATAGACATCGGATAGCTGCTCGAAGGACAGCGACTTCGACTGCATCTTGCGGAAGACCGAATAGGGCTTCTTCTGCCGCCCCTTGACCATGGCATTGGCAAGACCATTGGCAACCAGGAGGTCGCGCAGCTCCACCTCGATCTTCTTCACCAGGCCTTCGTTGCGCCGCGACAGCTCCTCGAGGCGCTTGGTAACCGTATCATGCGCTTCGGGATTGATGTGGCGGAAGGAAAGCTCCTCCAGCTCTTCGCGCATGTCCTGCATGCCCATGCGGCCGGCAAGCGGCGCGTAGATTTCCATCGTCTCTTCGGAGATGCGGGCGCGCTTTTCCGGCGACATATGGTCGAGCGTACGCATATTGTGCAGTCGGTCGGCCAACTTGACCAGGAGCACGCGGACATCGTCGGAAATGGCGAGCAGCAATTTGCGCAGATTTTCCGCCTGCTTCGCCTTCTTGGTAACGAGATCGAGCTTCTTGATCTTGGTCAGCCCTTCGACCAGGCGGCCGATATCCTCGCCGAACAGCTCATCGATTTCGGCGCGCGTCGCGGTCGTGTCTTCGATCGTGTCGTGCAGGAGAGCAACAGCAATCGTCGATTCATCCAGGCGCATGTCGGTCAGGATGGCGGCAACTTCGAGGGGATGGGAAATATAGGGGTCGCCGCTGGCGCGTTTCTGCTGCCCATGCTTCTGCATCGCATAGACATAGGCCTTGTTGAGAAGAGCTTCGTTGGCATCGGGCTTGTATTTCTGCACACGCTCGACAAGCTCGTATTGCCGCATCATTCCCAAGCTACTCCAGCAAAAACAAAAGCGCGCCAATCATACGACCGGCGCACACATTACTTCATCATATCGCTCTTGGTTAGAGCATCAAGCTCGACGATCAGTAATCGTCGCTTTTTTCTGGCGGAACAAGGCCTTCGATGCCAGCCAGCAGTTCTTCTTCCGACATCTGGTCGAACGTGACGGCTTCTGGAGCATCTTCTTCCTCGTCGCCCGAAGCAGATGCGCTGCCGCCAGCGGCCAGGAGGCTCGCCGGATCGGGTTCCGGCTCGTCAACTTCGACATGCTTCTGCAGCGAGTGGATCAGGTCTTCTTTCAGATCGTCGGGAGACAGCGTCTCGTCGGCGATTTCGCGCAAGGCCACGACCGGGTTCTTGTCGTTGTCGCGGTCGATGGTGATCGAGGAACCCTGCGAAATCAGGCGCGCGCGATGGCTGGCGAGCAACACGAGCTCGAACCGGTTCTCAACTTTATCAATGCAATCTTCTACTGTGACACGGGCCATTGCCTGTCCTTTGCGGTCGTGATGTCGTCATCATGTCTCGGAGTAGCACGCCGATACAAGCAAACGAAGGCAAATTCAAGTTTTTCCTGCTCCAGGGGTCCCAATCCCTCCACAATGCGCTAAAATTCAATAGACAAATCATGGATTCTACTTAAGATTGCTTGGAATATCACATTACGTGCCCTAAATCTCGGCTATATGAATGATTCATAAAGTAATACGAATTGTTCGCCGGCGTCATGCAAGACATTGTTTTGGCTACATTTTGCGTACAGTAATTGCATTTTGATAACAGTGGATATGTAAGCGATGTTCGACCCACGCGAAAAAATTGCCCTTTTTATAGACGGCGCCAATCTCTACGCCGCATCCAAGAGCCTCGGTTTCGATATTGACTACCGTAAGCTGTTGAAGGCGTTCCAAAAGCGCGGATATCTGCTGCGGGCCTATTATTATACCGCCCTGATCGAGGATCAGGAATACTCCTCGATCCGCCCGCTGATCGACTGGCTCGACTATAATGGCTACAAGGTCGTCACCAAGCCGGCGAAGGAATTCACCGACTCCATGGGCCGCCGCAAGATCAAGGGCAATATGGATATCGAGCTGGCAATCGACGCCATGGAGCAGTCCGAAACCGTCGATCATCTGGTGATCTTTTCCGGCGATGGTGATTTCACCACCCTGGTCGAGGCGTTGCAGCGCCGCGGCCGCAAGGTGTCTGTCATCTCCACCATGGCCACCCAGCCGCCGATGATCGCCGACGATCTGCGGCGCCAGGCCGACCACTTCATCGACCTCGTGTCGCTGAAGGCTGAGATCGGCCGCGACCCCTCCGATCGTCCACAGCGTCCGGCCGAACCGGCGGCTACTGCGGCAGATGCCGAGGAATAGGTGAAGCCGCAGCGGATGCGTTTCGTATTCGCTGCGCCACCCGCCTTTTACTAGGACATCTTGAGTTTAGCCGGACGGCCGCTCTTCGTCGTGAGCGGTTCTTCGGATCGATTGCCCGGCCGCTTCTCGCACTTACCTGTTGTCCTTGAGAATGCGGCCCTTCTGCCGGTTCCAGTCGCGTTCTTTCTCGGTTTGACGCTTGTCGTGAAGCTTCTTGCCCTTGGCAAGCGCCAGTTCGAGCTTGGCGCGACCATTGTCGTTGAAATAGATCTTCAACGGGATCAGCGTCATGCCTTCGCGATTGATGCCAGAGCGCAGCCGGCCGATCTCACGGCCCGAGAGCAACAGCTTGCGGCGGCGGCGCGGTTCATGGTTGAAGCGGTTCGCCTGCAGATATTCCGGCAGATAGGAATTGATCAGCCAGATCTCGCCGTCCTCATCGGAAGCGTAGGATTCGGCGATATTGGCCTTGCCCTCGCGCAGAGACTTGACCTCAGTGCCCATCAGCACGATGCCGGCCTCATAGGTGTCGATGATCTCGTAATTGAAGCGCGCCTTGCGGTTCTCCGCGACAATCTTCTTCACTACGCGTTGGCTGCCTTTGGGGGCCATGATTTTTCTTCTTCTTTTTCGTGCGTCAATTCCGGCAGTGGCCACCGGCACGCCAAGGTTCCAGACCCTAAATAAGCGAGACCGCCCCCCTTGTGAAGAGAGCGGTCTCGAATAGGACTTCAGTCAGCGCTGCGTTTCCGTCAGTTCAGCAGGCCGGCGTGGCGCATGGCGGCATCGATGGCCGCTTCTGTGCCCGGCTCCAGCGTCGAGAGCAGCGGCGAACGCACATTGCGGCTCATCCGGCCGAGGCGGGAAAGGCCGTATTTGGCGCCGCAGAGGCCAGGCTCCAGGAAGATCGCCTTGTGCAGGGGCATCAGCCGATCCTGGTGGGCAAGCGCCTTGGCATAATCGCCGGCAAGCGTTGCCGCCTGGAATTCGGCACAAAGGCGTGGTGCGACATTGGCCGTGACCGAGATGCAGCCGACGCCGCCATGGGCGTTGAAGCCGAGCGCCGTTGCATCCTCGCCAGAAAGCTGACGAAAATCGTTGCCGCAGGTGATGCGCTGCTCGGACACACGTTCGATCTTGCCGGTTGCATCCTTGACGCCAACGATGTTGCCATAGGCCTTGGCAAGCGCGCCCATGGTTTCCGGCGTCATGTCGACGACAGAGCGGCCGGGAATATTGTAGATATAGATCGGCAGCTTCACCGCCTCGGCAATGGCCGCGAAGTGGGCGTAGAGCCCCTTCTGCGTCGGCTTGTTGTAGTAAGGCGTAACCACCAGAACCGCGTTGGCGCCAACCTTTTCGGCATGCTGGGCAAGCTCGATGGCCTCGCGCGTATTGTTGGAGCCGGCGCCGGCCATGACGGGGACGCGCTTGTTCGCAACTTCGATCGAGAGCTCGACGACACGCTTGTGCTCATCATGCGACAGGGTTGGCGATTCACCCGTCGTGCCGACGGGAACAAGCCCGCTGCTACCCTCTTTGATCTGCCAATCGACATGGGAAGCGAAGGACGCTTCATCCACCTTGCCGGCGTCAGTGAAGGGCGTAACGAGTGCGGGAATGGACCCCTGGAACATGCAAGTCTCCTCGCGGCGGCGCTTTCACGCTTCAGCCGCAATCCATGGTTATGAATCCGCGCACCATAAAGCGCCGACTTGCCGGCGACAAGCAGGCTTTCAATGGTGAAGGGCAGTTTCCGGTATCATAATTGATTGAAATTCGAACCAACGCTAAGGTTTCGTTAATATAAATTTCGGCAAATGGAAGGGACCTGTTTTTTGTTGTGAGTAACCGGATGAAAAGACCTCTCGTGATCATGACTGCTGTGGGCGTGGCAGTCGCGTGGGGTGCTTTTGCGTCACAGATTCCCGGTGAACAGGCACTGTCCAGCAAGACGACCGATGTGGCAATGAGCGCGCCGGATCCGTTGAACACGGGATCCATTCCACGCGGCACCGCCGTTGCTCCTCTCAACAGCGACCTCAAGTCCGGCCTCGATGCTCTTTCCAACAAGAACCCGATGCAGGCGCTTGCCATCCGCAACGGCATGGGCCAGGGCACGCTTGACCGTCATATCCTGAGCTGGGCGATCGCCACCTCGGGCCAGGCCGGCGTTCCCTCCGGCGAAATCGCCACCGCCGCGCGCGAGCTCGTAGGATGGCCGGGCCTCGGTAGCCTGCGCGCCAATTCCGAACGGGCGCTCTACACGGAAAATCCGCCGACCGATCAAGTGCTGGCCGCCTTCGGCAATACGCAGCCGGAAACGCCGGAAGGCAGCGTGATCTTGTCGCGCGCGCTGGTTTCGCGCGGCGCATCGGCGCAGGCCGCCAAGCTCATCCGCAAGATCTGGCGCGACGAGGCGCTGGACAAATCCTTCGAAGACAAGATCCTCGCGGAATTCTCCCCTCTGCTGACGCCGGCCGATCACAAGGCGCGTATGGACTATCTGCTCTATCGCGACCGCACGGCGCAGGCCAAGCGTTTCGGTGATCTCGGCAGGGCGCAGTCGCTCTATAAGGCCTGGGCGGCGGTCAACAATCGCTCCGCCAATGCCGGCGCACTGCTTGCCAATATCGATGCGCAATGGCGCAAGGATCCCGCCTATCTTTTCATGCAGATCGAAAACCTGCGCCGCCAGGACAAATATGATGATGCTGCCAGTCTGCTGACACAAATGCCGCGCGACCGCGCAGCACTCGTCAATGCCGGAGCATGGTGGAACGAACAGCGCATCGTCAGCCGCGGCCTGGTGGATCAGGGCAACTTCAAATCCGCCTACCGCGTCGTCGATGCCAGCGCCGCGGAAAGCCCGCAGGATGTCGGCGAGGCGGAATTCCATGCCGGCTGGTATGCGCTGCGCGGCCTGCAGAACGGCGCTGCGGCCTCGACGCATTTCCGTAAAATCCTGCAGGTGTCGAACGGCCCGATCTCGCAGTCGCGCGCCTGGTATTGGCTCGGCCGCGCAGCCGAAGCCGGCGGTCCCGGTAAGGCTGCGGAATTCTATGCGAAGGCTGCCTCCTATCCGAGCACGTTCTATGGCCAACTCGCCGCCGAAAAGCTCGGCCGGCGGACATTGAACGTCGCCTACCCCTCGCCGACGAGCGACGACCGGCGTATCTTCCAGTCACGCGAAGCCGTCCAGGCCATCACGCGGCTTGAGGCGGCAGGCCATGGCTGGCGGGCCGAGGCGCTTTATCGGGCACTGGCCAAACAATTGGATAGCCCCGGCGAGATCGCCATGCTGGCGGCGCGCGCCGAGCGCTCCGGCAATCATCAGCTCTCCCTTCAGGTCGGCAAGATCGCCTATGGCCGTGGCATCGATGTCGCCGCACTTGCCTTCCCGATCGGCGTCATTCCGGACAATGCCAATATTTCCGGCGCGGGCAAGGCGCTCGCCTATGCCATCGCGCGGCAGGAGAGTGCCTTCAATCCGGCTGCCGTCTCCTCGGCCAATGCGCGCGGCCTGCTGCAGCTTCTGCCGAAGACGGCAAAGGCGGTCGCCGGCAGACATGGCCTGGCCTATTCCGACGCCAAGCTGACGCAGGATGCCGGCTACAACGCGACGCTCGGCGCTCACTACCTCGGCGAACAGATCGACGCCTTCGGCGGCTCCTACATCCTGACCTTCATTGCCTACAATGCCGGCCCGAACAAGGTTCCGGAATGGATCAGCCGCTATGGCGATCCGCGCGGCAAGTCGATCGACGATGTCGTCGACTGGATCGAACGCATCCCCTTCCCCGAGACGCGCAACTACGTCCAGCGCGTCATGGAGAACTATCAGGTCTACAAGGCGCGGCTCGGCCAGAAGACCGATATCGAGCATGATCTGATCTACGGCCGCGGCTAAGCCCAGCTCTCGCAAGCCCGATTGTCCGCAGCGGCAAAATGGCGTTACATCCCTCGTGAAATATCAGCCACGAGGGATTATCGATGAGCAGTGACGATGAGAGCGGCTTTGTCGCCAGAACGATCTCGGCACCGGACGGACTAAAGCTCCATGCGCGCGATTACGGCCATGACGAATCACCCGCTTTCAGCACACCGCCGGTTATCTGCCTGCCGGGACTGACCCGCAATTCGCGGGATTTTCACCAATTGGCGCTGCTTTTGTCCCGCGATCCAATTGCACCACGAAGGGTACTCACGCTCGATGCGCGTGGGCGAGGTCTCTCGGCCTGGGATGACGATAAAAGCCACTACAATCTCGCAGTGGAAGCCCAGGACGTGTTTGCCATGTGCGCAGCGCTCGATATCCCGCGAGCCGTTTTCATCGGCACATCGCGCGGCGGCCTCGTCCTGCATCTGCTGGCCGCCAGCCACCCCAATCTTCTGAAAGCGATCGTTCTCAACGACATCGGTCCCATTCTCGAGAAGGAAGGACTTGGCGATATTCGCGACTATCTCAACCGCGACCGAAAGCCGGCCGACTGGAGCGAGGCCGTCGACATCCTGCGGGAAAATCACGGCGTCACCTTCTCAGCGCTCGCGGAAGAGGATTGGCGTGACATGGCGCGCGCCATCTACACCGTCAAGGATACAAAAATCGTCACCGATTATGATCCCGCAATTGCCGCACAGATGCAGGCGCTGGACCTCGAGGCGCCGCTTCCGGATCTGTGGCCGCAATTCGAGGCATTCCGAGACATCCCGTTGATGGTGATTCGCGGCGAAAATTCCAAATTGCTGACAACGGCCACGGTCGAGGAAATGGCACGGCGCCATCCCGGCATGACTGTAAAGATTGCCCTCGGGCAAGGACATGCGCCGATCCTGCATCTCGGGGATATCCCGGCTGCGATCAAGGATTTCCTCGCGGCGAGCTGAGCCTCGCGCGACAGCGCGCGTAAGCCATGAACAGAAATGGCCCGGTTGGGAAAACCGGGCCATTTCCTTCTGATCGGAGGTCAGATCAGAATATGAGCTATATCAAATCCGGTTCTTCGAACCGAATTAGAACGTACGCTGGAAGCGCAGGATACCAGCCCAGGTATCCTTGTTGGCAGCGTCATAGTTCACGTAGGTCAATTCCGGCTCGATCAGCAGGTCCTTAACCGGGTTGAACTTGACGTTCGTCGTCGCAGCGAAAGTCTTCACGTCGTCATACGAAAGCTGCAGATTCCACTTCAGCTTGTCGTTGACCGGAACGCCAACGCCGCCCCAGACAGCCCAGTCACCCCAGCCAAGACCATCACCGCCTGCACCGGCGTACTTGTTGAGCTTGTTGCCATCGGTGTTATAGCCACCCATAACGAAAGCGGTCAGAACGCCGAAGTCGGCGTCAACACGAGCCTTGACAGCGCCTTCTTCAACGATCGAGTCGTAGCCGCCTACGACGCGGAACTGCCATGCGCCGGCCTTGTAGCCAGCACCGGCGACAACGTCCGGAGCGTAATGGTCGGAGCTGTTTTCGCCGTTTGCACCGGTCGCACCCGTGCCGGAATTGGAATCTTCCAGCGAGATGACGGCGGTGAAGCCGTTGCCGGCATCATAGTTGTAGGTGAGCTGGTTCAGCTCGTCGCCACCATTGATACCGTACTCGATCACGTCGTCGTTGATGACGTCGCCGGCATAGCCGAGGAAGGTCGAGTAGACCGAATCGTTTTTACCAACGAGGAAGCCGCCGAGGCTGATATTGGCCCAGAGCAGCTTGCTGGTGGTGGAGTTGCCGTCGTTCCAGTCGTAGCGATAGACCGTGCTGGTCTTCAACGGACCGTATTCGGTGTCCGAAGCCGTCGAAAGTCTCAGCTCAGCGCGGGTATGCCAGTAGGTGCCGCGTTCACCGGCTTCCTGGCCAGCCTTGTAAGCATTGTACCAGCCACCTTCGGTACGAACCATGCCGCCAATCTTGAGGCAGGTTTCGGTACCCGGGATGAAGAAATAGCCGGCGCCATAAGCGTCGCAGATGCGAACGTATTCAAGCGGCTCAGGCTCGGCAGCAACGATAGCGTCGGCTGCATGAGCACCGGAAACTGCTGCCAGCGCAGCAGCGGAGCCGAGAAGAAGGCTCTTGATGTTCATAGTAACTCCAGTTCCAAAATTAATTAGGCAAGAGTATTCACGCCGAAAAACGACGCGCCCCACCCCACCTTGTGTTCAAAGTTGACCCCTGATCTGGGAGAAACGAAACCGTAAGCCTCGCTTCTGATTTGCGAACCTACAGATCGAATTTTTCAGAGCAATATCAGAGATAAACTATGAGCGTATGTGACGATCGTTTCGAATTTTGCGTTGCACAAAAATCACGTCGCAAAATTGTCACATGAAATGGCCGAGCTTGCTACCGCTCTTTGCCCGACATTACTTTCCTTGAACTATCAAGTTATGCCGCCCTTCTTTTTATGTAAAACTAATACATAAAATAGAGACGGATGTGCTTCCGCCCCTCGAAAGTAGATGGCGGTCGACTATGCCTCGAACGCAAAAAGCCCGGCTCTTGAGCCGGGCTTTTTGTCACTTGCGTGAAAAATCAGATCGTGACCGAAGTCAAATCAGATTAGAACGAACGCTCGAAGCGGAGGATACCAGCCCACTGGTCCTGATTGATGGAGTCCCAGTTGGTGTAGGAGACTTCCGGCTCGATCAGGAGGTTCTTGACCGGGTTGAACTTGAGGTTCGTGGTCGCGGCAAAGATCTTCGAGTCGGTGTAGGCGAGCTGCAGGTTCCACTTCAGCTTTTCGTTGATCGGAACGCCAACGCCGCCCCAAACTGCCCAGTCGCCCCAGCCGATATCAGCAGCGTCGCCGCCACCGTTCGAGCCAGCATACTTGTTCAGCTTGTTGCCGTCGGTGTTGTAGCCGCCCATGACGAATGCCGAGAAGGCACCGAAGTCAGCGTCAACGCGAGCCTTGACAGCACCTTCTTCAACGATGGAGTCATAACCACCGACGACCTTGAAGGCCCATGCGCCAGCCTTGTAGCCAACACCAGCGACAACGTCAGGAGCGTAATGGTCGGAGCTGTCCTCGCCGTTAGCGCCCGTAGCGCCAACGCCGGAGTTGCTGTCTTCGAGCGAGATCACAGCCGTGAAGCCGTTGCCTGCATCGTAGTTGTAGGTCAACTGGTTGAGTTCGTACGGGCCGTCATAGACAACGTCGTCGTTGATGACGTCGCCGGCGTAGCCGGTGAACTGGTTGAACTGCGAGTCCGTCTTACCGACAGTGAAGCCGCCGAGACTAATGTAAGCCCACAGCAGGTTGGTGTTGGTGGAAGCGCCTTCCTGCCAATCCCAACGAACGATGGTTTCGGTCTTCAGCGGACCGTACTCGGTGTCGGTCGCGGTGTTGACGTTCAACTCAGCGCGGGTGTGCCAGAGCGTGCCACGAACGTTGTTCGGGTTGTAGGCATCGTACCACTGACCTTCGGTACGAACCTTGCCGCCGATCTTGAGGCAGGTTTCGGTGCCCGGAATGAAGAAGTAGCCGGCGCCGTATGCGTCGCA
>NZ_QSNT01000003.1:327976-819556 GCF_009498525.1 Rhizobium sp. ICMP 5592
ATTGACCTCCAGTCAAAGTTTCATTCGAGAATGAGAACTACCCGAAGGTATTCCCTGCCCCATCCTCGTGTTTCAAGAAGTGGACGATCAATCGCCCTCGCTTCCGAATTTGAAAATACAAGACGCGAACTGTCACGCAATCTACATCTTGCCGGAAAGGGGGATTCGCATGAGCCTTACGCAATTCCTGTTGCCGAAAGGACACAAGTCAGCAACACAGGCGCCACATTTGTTTAGACTTCGTTAAGAAAGCCCTTAATGTACGGACACTTACGAGCCGATTTTAAATAAGACACGGAAATGGGACAGGCTGCCAACATGGCAGATCCGCGGCAAATCCATGACATCAACGACGCCGCACCCGCCATTTCCGACATTTGCCGCATCCCTATCAATGGTGCGGAACGGACAAACCCCACTCCGCGGTCTCGAACCGATGCTCACGAGTACGCGATTCTGTTGCGACCGATTCGACGGCGAGCGACGATTTGCGGATTATTCGCTCGCACGATTGCAGCAGAATGACAAAATACCAGCGACAAAGCTTTTACAGACGCTGGAACGGATGCCCCTCAGTGCGTCCTACGAGCGTCATGTCGCGCAACAGTCCGTGCCAGCCACCTTTGGACCGCAGCATCCAACCGCTGCCTGCTTTACCCGATGCCTTGGCTTGCAGATCGCCGAGCGGGAGACAAGCAACAACATGGCGCGATCAACCTCCACACGCAGCCTATCAACGTCGAAAATCTGCATGGCGGCGTCGGGAGGGCCTATCTCGAAGGTGAGCCTTGCGCCGGCGTCGAGCTCGACCCGCTGGGCAACCTGATCGAGAATTCCTCGAAACTTGTCGACCGACAAATAATCGCCCCCACCTTCCTGGGCGATATCCTCTATCTGCAGAATCGTCTCGCGCCACGCATCCGGGTTTCCGCCGCAGTCGAGCGTGACGAACGAACCGGCCTTCACCTCGGTGACATGATAGCCGGGCCGGATCGTCTGCCCGCCGTAATCGATTACCAGCGCCTTGCCGGCATGCGGCTCCAATGCCGCCGAAAGGGCGCCGAGAGAAGCGTCACCATGAAAATCCATCTCCAGGGATCTGGCATCGTCAATCATCTTCGTGTACCTTTATCTCAATTATTCTTGAGATATTGAGGCAATGATGAACGAAAAGCAAGCCCTCGACGCCTTCGCGGCACTCTCGCAGGAGACCCGGCTGCGAATCGTCCGCCTGCTGGTGACGGCCGGACCCGAAGGATTGCCGGCCGGCGCGATCGGCGAGGCCATGGACGGCGCCTCCTCCTCGCGCATGTCGTTCCACTTGAGCCATCTCGAACACGCTGGATTGGTCGAGTCTCGCCGCGAAGGACGCTCGATCATCTACACCGCCGCCTATCCGGCGCTCTCCGGTCTCATCGAATTCCTCATGCACGACTGCTGCCAGGGCCATCCCGACGTGTGCAGCCCGGCTGTCGCGGCGCTATCCTCCTGCTGTGAGCCCGAGAAGGACGCCGCCCATGCGTGATGCCAATCAATCAGACCATTTATTCAACAAAGCCGCTCAATCCGAAGGCTCAACCTCGCACCGGAACAAAGCAAAGTGAGACAGATCATGGATGTCATCATTTACCACAACCCCGACTGTGGCACCTCGCGCAACACAGTCGCTCTGATCCGCAATGCCGGTATCGAGCCGCATGTCATCGAATATCTGAAGACACCGCCGTCGCGCGCGATGCTGGTCCAGCTGATCGCGCGGACGGGGGTAGCCACCCGGGACCTGCTGCGGGAAAAGGGCACGCCCTATGCGGAGCTCGGCCTTGGCGATCCAGGCCTGACGGACGACCAGCTCCTCGACGCGATGATGCGGCATCCTATTCTGATCAATCGGCCGATCGTGGTCAGCCCGAAGGGCGTGAAGCTCTGCCGGCCGTCCGAAGAGGTTCTCGACCTGCTACCTCCCCAGCTCGGAGAATTCTTCAAGGAGGACGGCGAGCGCATCGTCGACGAGCACGGCCGCCGCGTTGCGACGGCGTGAGGGGGCATCGTGTCAATCTTCGAACGCTATCTCACCCTCTGGGTCGCCCTCTGCATCGTCGTCGGCATCGCGCTCGGGCACATCATGCCCGGTGCATTCCAGGCCGTCGGCGCGGCCGAGATTGCCCGGGTCAACCTGCCGGTCGCCGTGCTGATCTGGCTTATGGTCATTCCGATGCTGCTCAAGATCGATTTCGCCGCCCTTGGCGAGGTCGGCCGTCATTGGCGTGGCATCGGCGTGACGCTGTTCATCAACTGGGCGGTGAAACCCTTCTCGATGGCTCTGCTCGGATGGCTGTTCATCGGCTGGCTGTTCCGGCCCTATTTGCCGACCGGCCAAATCGACAGCTATATCGCCGGGCTGATCATCCTTGCCGCCGCGCCCTGCACCGCCATGGTGTTCGTCTGGTCGAACCTGACCAAAGGCGAACCGCATTTTACGCTGAGCCAGGTGGCGCTCAACGACGCCATCATGGTCGTCGCCTTTGCGCCGCTCGTCGGCCTACTGCTTGGCCTTTCCGCCATCACCGTACCATGGGGCACGCTTGTCCTGTCGGTCGCACTCTATATCGTCATTCCGGTGATCATCGCACAGCTCCTGCGCCGTCGATTGCTTGCCTCTGGCGGGCGGGAAGCTCTCGATCGGCTGCTGGTCAGGCTCGGCCCGGTATCGCTTGTTGCGCTGCTGACGACACTGGTGCTGCTGTTCGGCTTCCAGGGCGGTGAGATCGTTGCGCAGCCGCTGGTCATTGCGCTCCTTGCCGTGCCGATCCTGATCCAGGTCTATTTCAATGCGGGGCTTGCCTATCTGCTGAACCGCATTGCCGGCGAACAGCATTGCGTCGCCGGCCCTTCCGCGCTGATCGGGGCGTCGAATTTCTTCGAACTTGCCGTCGCCGCCGCTATCAGCCTGTTCGGCTTTCATTCCGGCGCGGCACTCGCCACTGTCGTCGGCGTGCTGATCGAAGTGCCGGTCATGCTCACCGTCGTCTGGGTCGTGAACCGATCTAGGGGCTGGTATGAGCGCGGCGACAGGGTCACGGTGGTCGCCGAGGCTCATCGTTGATGTCGGCGGATCTTGCGGGTGCGTCCACCGATTGCCTCGACGGGCCGCACGTAAGACCCTGGCTCGTTATCGCGACGCTCGGCCTGACGCAGATCATCGGCTATGGCACGCTCTATTACAGCTTCAGCATTCTCGCGCCCGCCATGGCCCGTGACTTCGGATGGCCGACCGAATGGATCTTCGGAGCTCTGTCCGGCGCGCTGTTGATCGGCGGCCTGGCCGCGCCATGGGCGGGCCGCTGGATCGACCGCTACGGTGCCGGGCGCATCATGACGGTCGGATCGTTGGCGGCAGCGACCGCTCTGGTCGCCTGCGCCCTGGCGCCGGTCGGCATCGCCTTCGTGCCGGCGCTGATCGCCATCGAGATTGCCTCGACCCTGGTGCAATACGGCGCCGCCTTTGCCCTTCTCGTGCAACAACAGCCACACACGGCGCAGCGCAGTATTGTCCATCTGACTCTGATCGCGGGATTTGCCTCGACGATCTTCTGGCCGGTCACCACGGCGCTCCACAATATACTGTCGTGGCAGCAGGTATATCTTGTCTTCGCGGCGATGAATCTTTTCATCTGCCTGCCGATCCATGCGTGGCTGTCGCGGCCGAACGGGCCTCCCGATGAAGCAGGTAAAGCCGATGCCACCGCGCCGATCGCAGCCATTGATGGCAGCCTTCCCCTTGCCGCGCGACCGAGAGGCTTCATTCTCCTGGCAATCGGCTTCGCGCTCCAGAGCTTCGTCGGCTCGGCCATTCTCGTGCACATGCTGCCGCTTCTCGGCGCGCTAGGGCTCGGTGTTGCCGGCGTCATGGTCGGCACGCTCTTCGGGCCTGCGCAGGTTGCAAGCCGCTTCATCAACATGATGTTCGGCAAGAATCTGTCTCAGCTCAGGCTTGCAATGATTTCCGCCGCACTGCTGCCGGCATCGGCGGTGCTGTTGCTTCTGACCGCACCTTCCGTTCCTGGAGCATTGGCCTTCGCCGTGCTGTTCGGCATGGGCAATGGGCTTTACAGCATCGTCAGCGGCGTATTGCCCCTGGCCCTCTTCGGCAGCTCCGGATATGGCGCTCGCCAGGGGCAGCTCATGTCGGTGCGCCTGATCGTCTCTTCGGCTGCACCCTTCGCCTTCGCCCTGCTGATGGAAAATATCGGCGTGAGCTGGGCGCTAACGATCACCGCCATTCTTGGAAGCGGAGCCTTGCTGGCCTTTATGGGGATTGCGCGACTGTATCGCAAACCGCAGGCTGGTTGACGTCGCTGGCCCTCGAGAGATCAGCGGCGGCGAGAATCTCAAGCGTCATCCAGCGGAATGAAACTAGCGACAGTCCGGTCCGTCGGCCGATCGCTCTCGCCGAGCCCCTTGGCGACACCCGCCCGGTCCGCCGCGCTGCGGTTCTGGCTCATCTTGCGCTTGCCTTCGATGCGGCCGATGGGCAGGCGTATCCCGACGATGCCCCTGAGCTGAGCCTTGATGAAGGGCTCCGGCGCGTCGGTCACTGCCCATGGCTCGGCGCGCGGCCGTTCGTAAAGATTAGTCAGGCGCGAGACGACTTCGAGCAATCTGTCCGCATCCTCGAAGAACTCCACCGGCCCGTAGGCATGCACGGCGGCATAGTTCCAGGTCGGCACGACCTTGCCGTGCTCCCGCTTGCTCGCATACCAGGACGCGCTGATATAGGCGTCCGGCCCCATGAAAATGGCAAGGGCATCGCCGATCACTGGCGTCTTCCATTGCGGATTGGCCCGGGCAAGATGGCCGTAGAGCGTCCCATGCTCGCCTTCGTCCGGATCGAGAAACAGGGGCAGCGGGGTCGAGAGCAATCCGTCGGCGGTTGCCGTGACAAAATTGCAGAGGCGCGCTTCCCGCATCATGGCATGGAGTTCAGCGGGATCGTCCTCCCGAAAGGCTGGCGGAACATACATGGACATCATCCTTGGTTTTCCGGAGCAATAGCGGCACACTGGCATGCTATAAACGGCCAGTTTGGAGAATAAATGGAAGACCAGTCAGATGATGGAGCCGGCCATGCCTCGAGGCTCGGCGCCCGCCATATCTATGAGGAACTGAAGGCGCAGATCGCAAACGGTATCTATGCCACCGGCTCGCCCATACCCTCGACCCGCTCGCTCGCGGCCGAGCTTGGCGTGGCGCGCTCGACAGTCACGATCGCCTATGAACAATTGCTGTCGGAGGGCTTCATCGAGAGCAGGCAGGGCGCGCGCACCCGCGTCGCCATGCTGCGTCCGGAGGAGACCCTTCCAGAGCCGGTCGCCTCGACGACCCCGACCGGGCGCCGACTCTCCGCCTCTGGCGAACGGCTTCAGGCTCTGCCGCATCCGCCGCAGCACAATCCCTCAAAGCTGGTCGCCGATTTCCGCTACGGAGATCTGGCCGCATCGGACTTTCCGACGCTGCTGTGGAAACGGGCGGTCGATGACACAGTCAAGCGGCGGCGGGACCGGTTGGCCTATGACGACCCACGCGGCAGCCTTGCGCTCCGCACGGCGCTGCAAGCTTATCTCTGGCGCGCACGCGGCATTCGCTGCGAACTGAACCAGCTCATTATCGTCAACGGATCGCAGCAAGGGCTCGACCTCTGCACCCGCCTGCTCGTCGATCCCGGCGATGCCGTGGTGATCGAGGATCCCTGTTATATGATGGCACGGCACGTCTTTGCGGCCGTCGGCGCGACCGTCGTATCTGTCCCGGCGGATCATGAAGGGCTGAACACATCCCTGCTCTCCGCCATCGATGCGCGGCTGGCCTATGTCACGCCCTCGCACCAATACCCCCTCGGCGGCGTGATGCCGATCGGACGACGGAACGCATTACTCGCCTGGTCGCGACAATGCGGGGCCTATGTGATCGAGGACGATTACGATGGCGAATACCGCTACGATATCGCGCCGGTCCCGCCGCTTCAGACACTCGGCGGGGCGGACAATGTCATCTACCTGGGCACCCTCTCCAAGACGCTGTCGCCGACCCTTCGCATTGGCTACATGGTCGTGCCGCAGGAATTGGGCGACGCATTCGCCGCCGCCAAGCGGCTCACCGACCGTCATTCGCCGCAGCTCGAACAGGAGGCAGCCGCGACGCTGATTGCGACCGGCGCCTATGAACGACACGTCCGCCGGACAAGGCGGCGCAATGCCGCCAGGCGGGCCACCCTGCTTGCCGCGCTGCGTGCCAAACTTGGCAACCGCCTCACGATCGTCGGGGCAGATGCCGGCCTGCATGTCATCGTCTGGTGCAACGCCAAATCCGCAAGCGAGGAAAGCCAACTGATCGAACGCGCCAGGCAAGCGGGAATCGGCCTTTATCCCGTGACGCCGACCTATGCCGCTGCCGATGCACCCTATCGGCCCGATCGCGCCGGCTTCATCATCGGCTATGCGAGCCTTGATGAGCATCAGATCGAGCGCGGAGTGGATGTGCTGGCGGTGTTGCTGTGAAAGGTTCCTGTCGCGACTGACGCCTAGAGCGTCGGCTGATCGTGCCTCAACATGTCTCGCGTTCGCTCAAAGAGTAATGCAACAAAAGCCAGCTTTTCATATTGCCTGGAAAATGGTGGAATAGTTCATCCACAATTCCTCAGCTGCATTCCGGAAGAGCTAGCAAGTTGTCATTCCAGACTCCGTCAGCATAAGTACGGAGATATTTTCCATTTGGACCTTTGACGACACCAATGTCCGCTCGTTTACCGTTCGCCAAAGTAAAGAACGTGTCAGTCTTATTTTCAATCCAATCGATAACCTGCTGCCTCGTCCACTTTCCTGTTGAATTGCCAAGATGCGTAATGCCCTCATTTGTATTATTTCGAGGGGTCTTATTGATGCAAGTTACCCGAACGTCAGCCATTTCACTCCTCCCGTTATGGTAGAGTGATGACATAAGTAATTTCGCGCGTCTATAGGCTGCACGAAACTATAGTCTTCTTGACTTCTTCTTTTCGGCAGTGTGCGCTTTCGGATTTCTTCCATCACGCCATCGTACTTTTCTTGGCGCGTCGGCTAGAAATTGTTCCACAACGTCTTTTTTGTTTTATTTTTAAGAAGTTGCGGTCAATCACCACGCGAAAACTTTACAAGATACGGCACATCAGGCCGCACGATCGAAAGATCAGGGCTTTTTGTTCGCAAGGAATCAGAGAAATGGAAAGTTCGCGGCGCATATTCAGCACAGACGCGAAATTTACAGCTATATTACTTGTTATTCCGAGGTCTCTTTAACGCCATAACTATTTGATTTTATTATAATTATGGCGGAGAAGATGGGATTCGAACCCACGATACCATCTCTGGTATACTCCCTTAGCAGGGGAGCGCCTTCGACCACTCGGCCACCTCTCCGGTGCGGCCCTGATAGGGCCATTCATTTATCGACGCAAGCCCTTTTTCGCCTGCGCATGCGTTCTCCCTGCATTCGGCGTTGCACGCATCCTACAGGGAGGAACCCGATAGCCGGCTTGCGGCCTCTCTCAGGCTAGGAGCTGCTTGAGGTCCGTGGCGGGATCGGCCAGAGCGGACTTTGCCGGGTTGATGCCGGTTTCCAGCAGCTTCTTGCCGGTCACATAAGCCTTTGCGTCGTTGATGGCGTCGACTGCGATGAAACGGCCCTGCTTGAAATACCAGACCGAAGCCGCCCCTTCGCGGGAGCCGGGGCGTAAAAGGGTCTCGTCGTAGCCAAGATTGAAGCCGGCGATCTGCAATTTCACGTCATATTGATCCGACCAAAACCATGGCTTCGGATCATAGGCCGCTTCGCCGCCGGCGATGATTGCCGCTGCGGCTTCCGCCTGATCGACGGCGTTCTGGACCGATTCGAGGCGGATACGGCCGCCGTTCCAGGGCAGTTCGGCGCAATCGCCCGCGGCAAAGATCGAGGGATCGGACGTGCGAGCGAGCGAATCAACGATGATGCCATTGCCGACTTCCAGACCCGCTTCCTTGGCGAGCCTGTCGTTCGGGGCGACGCCGATGCCGACGATGACGAAATCGACATCGATGGTGGAGCCGTCGGACAGCTCGGCGGCAACGACGTGACCATTCTTGCCAATCAGCTGCTTGAGGCCGGTCTTTTCGCGGATGACGACGTCATGTTCCCGGTGGATCACCCGCATAATGTCGGCCGTCTCCTTAGCGGCGACGCGCTGCAGGATCCTGTCGGCCATTTCGATGAGGGTGACTTCAAGACCACGATGACGGGCGACCGCCGCCGCTTCGAGGCCGATATAGCCGCCGCCGATGATAAGGACGCGGCGGCCGGCGCGCATCTCAGCGGCGAGCTGATCGGCATCGCGCTTGTCGCGGGCGACATAGACGCCTTCGAGGGTGCCGCCGACGGCGGGCGGCAGGCGGCGCGGCGTGGCGCCGGTTGTAAGCGCCAGTGTCTCATAATCGAGCGCGGAGCCATCCTGCATGATGACCTGCTTTGCGGCGCGCTTGATCTGTTCGACCCAGGTGGACAGGCGGATCTCGACATTGTTGTCGGCGTACCAATGCTCCGGACGGAACAGCAGCCGGTCGAAGGCCATTTCGCCGAGAAGGTATTTCTTGGTCAGCGGCGGCCGCTGATAGGGAAGGCTTTCTTCCGCGCCGACAATGGTAATCGGCCTCAGATCTCCGATCGCCCGCACTTTGGCGGCAAGCGCGAATCCGGCCTGCCCGGCCCCAACAATGACCAATCTGCCCGTCACGATCCTCACTCCATTATTGTTATAGTGGCTCGCCGTCCTGATATAGGGCCTCGAGCCTATGGATTTCAGGGGTAACGCTTACCCTTGCAAGCGTCAATTGCAGCTGACCTTGCATCTCGGATCGGGCAGAAATTAGGGCAGACCCTTAGGCTGTTACTTCAACCCACCGGCGCTCGTGGAAGGAACGTGCCATGGCATGCACCGACTTTTCGATGCGCAGGCCGTCCACAAAGCTGATGACCGACGCCATTTCGCCGGAAATGGCGCGGATTAATTCACGGCACTCGATGATCTTCAGGTCGTTGAAGCCGAGACCGTGGCCGGGCGCGGGGATGAACCGGTCATAGGGCTTGTGGGCCGGAGCCGCGAGGACCTTGCGGAATCCCTGTTCGGAGCCCCTGCCATCGGCCTGATAGAGCTCGAATTCGTTCATCCGCTCCTGATCGTAGGTGATCGAGCCCTTCGAGCCGAAGATCTGCAACGCAATGCGGCCCTTTCGGCCCCAGGCGGAACGATTCGCCATCAGCACGGCGGAAATGCCGCCGCCGAGACGCATCAGCACATTGGCGAGATCGTGATTCTCGACCGTGCGACGGCCACCCTCCTTCAGGGGCCGTTCGGCATAGGGCTTTGCCATATCGGTGATGACGGCCTCGACATGGCCGAACAGGAACCAGAGCAGCGACAGCGGATGCACGGCGAAATCGTCGAGCGCGCCATAGCCGGAGGCAAGCTCGCTCTTCCAATAGAACAGGCCTTCCGGATCGGCCATGAAATCTTCGTCCATCTCGACGCGGATATGATTGACCTCGCCGATGGCGCCCTCGCCAATCAGCGCCTTGATGTGTCGCATCACCGGGTTCTGGATATAGTTGTAGCCGAGGATGGCGACCTTGCCCGAGGCCTTGGCGGCGCTCAACATGCGTTCGGCATCCGCATAGCCCGGCGCCATCGGCTTTTCGCACCAGACGTGCTTGCCGGCTTCAAGCGCTGCAATCGCCATTTCCGGATGAAATTGATTGGGGGTGGTGACGGAGACGACATCGACTTCGGGATCGGCGATCAGCTGGCGCCAGTCGGCGGTCGCCTTTTCGAAACCGAATTCGTCGCCGCGCGATCTCGCCAGATCGGCATTCGCTTCGGCAAGATGCACGAGGCGCGGCCGCTCGACATCACCAAACACGGTCTTGACCGCATTCCAGGCCAGCGCATGGCATTTGCCCATATAGCCGGTTCCGATCAATCCCACGCCCAATGGCTTCATTTTCGTTTCCTCCACACGCTTCCTACTGAAGCACACGCATTTTTTGGAATATTTAGACCGTTTTGACAAGCAGTCTCATTGGGCAGCTACGCCGGAAGATCAGAGTAATCGCAATTTAATAGCATAAATTCATAGACTTAAAAATAATCGTGCCGACTGTTTCGAAATCCGTTATCGTTCGAAATATGGAATATTTGTTTCATTAACAGGCATGACGGCGAAAAGGCGGGGACATGGACAACAGTATCGAGACGCGAACCAAGGTGCCGCGGGATTTCGAAAGCCTGCGCAGCATCATCATAGAGCGCAAGGATTCGATGCCAAAGCGGCTGGCACAGGTCGCCGCCTTTGCACTTGCCAATCCCGACGAAATCGCTTTCGGTACGACAGCGAGCATTGCGGCTGCCGCCGACGTCCAGCCCTCGACGCTGGTGCGCCTTGCCCATCATCTTGGCTATGAAGGCTTTTCCGACCTGCAGAGCATCTTCCGCGAGCGGCTCCGCGACCGGACGCTGAGCTATGAGGAACGCCTGATCACGCTTGAACAATCCGGTATCAAGGATGAAGAGGCCGGCATTCTCTCGGGCTTTCTCTCGGCTGCCAGCCAGTCGGTCAACAAGCTTGCCGCGACCATCGAGACCGATACCTTCGCCAAGGCGGTGGATGTGCTGGCCGCGGCCGAGACCATCTATCTCATCGCCAAGCGCCGCTCCTATCCGCTGACGGCGCATCTGACCTATGCCTTTTCGAAGCTGAACATCCGCCACCAGATCGTCGCCTCACCGAACGGTATCGACGGCGAGATCGCACGCTTTGCCACCGAGAAGGATGCGGCGATCGCCGCGAGCTTCTCCCCCTATGCCGCCGAAAGCCTGCTGCAGGCACAGGACCTTGCCGCGCGTAACGTGCCGGTCATCGCCATCACCGATTCGGCCTTTTCGCCACTCACCGCCTGCGCCACCCACTGGTTCGAAGTGGCGGAGGCGGATTTTGCCGGCTTCCGCTCCTTGTCGGCGTCCATGGCGCTGATCATGGCCTTTCCCGTCGCCATTGCCGAACGGCGGCGGAAAGAGATGATAGGAAAACCTCAGAAAACTAAAATGGAATAAATATTCCGAATTGACAAAATTTCGGAACCACTGTTTCATTGCATCCATATTCACGGTCTCGGGAGACGGCCGCGAAATCGACCACAACCCGGATGAAACCAAGACGCACCGGGACTTTCAATGACGCGTGATCCCCAGGAGAAACTGAAGAGTTTCCGGGATCATGCCTGGACGGGAGGACATCATGGCTCACGACAATCCTGGCACTCAGCCGGAGGCGACACTCGATGTCATCACCATCGGCCGCTCTTCCGTCGATCTTTACGGCCAGCAGATCGGCTCGCGGCTGGAGGATATCGCCTCTTTCGCCAAATCGGTCGGCGGTTGCCCGGCCAATATCGCCATCGGCACGGCACGGCTCGGCCTGAAATCCGGCCTCATCACCCGCGTCGGCGACGAGCAGATGGGTCGCTTCATCCGCGAGCAGACGGCCCGCGAGGGCGTGGCTGTTCAGGGGATCGCCACCGACAAGGAACGGCTGACGGCGCTGGTGCTGCTGGCGGTCGAGGCCGAAGGCGTCTCGCCGATGATCTTCTATCGTTCCGACTGCGCCGACATGGCGCTGGACGAGAACGATATCGATGAGGATTTCATCAAGTCCTCCCGTGCCGTGCTGGTTTCCGGCACGCATTTTTCCAAACCGAACACCGAGGCCGCACAGCGTAAGGCGATCCGCATCGCCAAGGCGAACGGCCGCAAGGTGATCTTCGATATCGACTACCGGCCGAACCTCTGGGGCCTAGCCGGCCACGCAGAAGGGTTCGAGCGTTATGTAAAGTCGGATCGCGTTTCCTCGAAGATGCGGGAGACCTTGCCGGATTGCGATCTCATCATAGGCACGGAAGAGGAGATCATGATCGGCTCAGGCGTCGACAACGTGCTGGGCGCGCTGAAGGAAATCCGCCGCCTTTCTTCCGCGACCATCGTGCTCAAGCGCGGCGCCATGGGCTGCATCGTCTATGACGGGCCGATCTCGGACGACCTGGAAGCCGGCATTGTCGGTCAGGGATTCCCGATCGAAGTCTTCAACGTGCTCGGCGCCGGCGATGCCTTCATGTCCGGCTTCCTGCGCGGCTACCTGCGCGACGAGCCGCTGAAGACCTGCGCCACCTGGGCGAATGCCTGCGGTGCCTTCGCGGTCTCGCGCCTGCTGTGCTCGCCGGAATATCCGACCTGGGCCGAGCTCGACTTCTTCCTGAAGACGGGCAGCAAGCACCGGGCGCTGCGCAAGGACGAGGCGATCAACCACATCCATTGGGCCTCGACCCGCAATGGCGACATCCCGCTCCTGATGGCGCTCGCCATCGATCACCGCTCGCAGCTCGTCAGCGTCGCCGACGAACTGGGTGTCGGCCATGACAGGATCGTCGCCTTCAAACGGCTGGCCGTCGAGGCGGCGGCTCGGGTGTCGAGCGGCCGTTCCGGCTACGGCATGCTGATCGACGAGCGCTTCGGCCGCGACGCCTTCTTCGATGCCGCCACCAAGAATTTCTCCTGGATCGGCCGTCCCGTCGAACTGCCGGGCTCCAAGCCGCTGAAATTCGAATTCAGCCAGGATATCGGCTCGCAGCTTGTCGAATGGCCGCTCAACCACTGCATAAAGTGCCTGTGCTTCTACCATCCGGACGATCCGAAGGAGCTGAAGGCGGAGCAGCAGGAGAAGCTGCGCACTCTGTTCGAAGCGGCCCGCAAGGTCGGCCGCGAACTGCTGGTTGAGATCATCGCCGGCAAGAATGGGCCGCTCACCGACGACACGATCGCAACCGCGATGGAAGAGCTCTATGCTCTCGGCATCAAGCCCGACTGGTGGAAGCTGGAACCACAGGATTCGACCGCGGCCTGGAAAAAAATCGATGCCGTGATCGCCGAAAATGATCCATGGTGCCGCGGTATCGTGCTGCTTGGCCTGGAGGCACCGGCGGATGAACTGATCCGTAGCTTCGAAGCCACGCTGGCCGCTCCTTCTGTGAAGGGTTTCGCCGTTGGGCGGACGATCTTTTCGGACGCGGCGCGAGCCTGGCTGTCGGGCGGCATGAACGACGAGGAAGCGATCGCCGACATGGCCGGCCGCTTCCGGCAACTGACCCAGGCATGGTTGAAAACCCGCGGCCTGCAATAGTTTAGAAGCATTTGGGAGGCGCCCCATGGGCAAGACGATCCGATTGACGATGGCACAAGCCGTCACACATTTCCTCACGAAGCAGATGACCGTGATCGATGGTCAGAAGCTGCCGATCTTCGGCGGCGTCTGGGCGATCTTCGGCCACGGCAACGTCGCCGGCATCGGTGAAGCGCTCTATCAGGTGCGGGACGAACTGACGACCTATCGCGCGCACAACGAACAAGGCATGGCCCACGCCGCCATCGCCTATGCCAAGGCGAGCTTCCGCCAACGCTTCATGGCCTGCACGACCTCGATCGGCCCCGGCGCCCTCAACATGGTGACCGCCGCCGGCGTCGCCCATGTTAACCGCATCCCCGTGCTCTTCCTCCCCGGCGACGTCTTCGCCAACCGTGCGCCCGACCCGGTTTTGCAGCAGATCGAGGATTTCGGCGACGGCACGGTGTCCGCCAATGACGCCTTCCGTTCGGTCTCGCGCTATTTCGACCGCATCACCCGGCCCGAACAGATCATCACGGCGCTGAAGCGCGCCATGCAGGTCTTGACCGACCCCCTCGATTGCGGCCCGGTGACGCTCTCGCTGTGCCAGGATGTGCAGGCGGAAGCCTTCGATTATCCCGAAAGCTTCTTCGAGGAGCGCATCTGGACGACGCGACGCCCGCAGCCGGACGCGGACGAACTCGCCGAAGCGATTGCACTCATCCGCAAGGCTGAAAAGCCGGTCATCATCGCCGGCGGCGGCGTGCTCTATTCGCGGGCGACCAAGGAACTTACGGCGTTTGCAGAAACGCACGGCGTACCCGTCGTCGTCAGCCAGGCCGGCAAATCGGCAATCGACGAACGTCATCCGTTGGCACTCGGCTCCGTCGGCGTAACCGGAACTTCGGCTGCGAACGCGATTGCCGAAGACACAGATCTGATCATCGCTGTCGGCACGCGATGCCAGGATTTCACCACGGGCTCCTGGGCATTGTTCAAGAACGAGAAGCTCGCCATTCTCGGCCTCAATATTGCGGCATATGACGCATCGAAGCATGACGGCCGTCCGCTGGTTTGCGATGCGCGCGAAGGGCTGAAGGCGCTTTCGGCAGGGCTCGCCGGCTGGCGGGCACCGGCAGCGCTCCTGGAAAAGGCGACCCAGGAAAAGAAGATCTGGGTCGAAGCCGCCGCCAAGGCAATGGCCTCGACCAATACCGCCCTTCCCTCCGACGCCCAGGTCATCGGTGCGGTAACCCGCACGATCGGTGGAGAAAACGCCATTTCCGTCTGCGCGGCCGGGGGCCTGCCGGGCGAGCTGCACAAGCTCTGGCCGGCGACGGTTCCCGGCAGCTACCACATGGAATACGGCTTCTCCTGCATGGGCTACGAGATTGCCGGCGGCCTCGGCACCAAGATGGCCCACCCGGAAAAGGACGTCATCGTCATGGTCGGCGACGGCTCCTACATGATGCTGAATTCCGAGATCGCCACGTCGGTCATGCTCGGACTGAAGCTCAACATCGTGCTGCTCGACAATCGCGGCTACGGATGCATCAACCGGCTGCAAATGGAAACCGGCGGCGCGAACTTCAACAATCTGCTGAAGGACTCGTATCATGAGGTGATGCCGGATATCGACTTCCGGGCACATGCGGAAAGCATGGGCGCCATTGCCGTCAAGGTTGCCTCGATTGCAGAGCTGGAGCAGGCGATCGAAGCCTCGAAGAAGAATGACCGCACCACGGTCTTCGTCATCGATACCGATCCGCTGATCACGACAAGCGAAGGCGGGCACTGGTGGGATGTCGCCGTTCCCGAGGTCAGCCCGCGCCTGCAAGTCAACAAGGCCCGCGCGGCCTATGAACAGGCTCGCGGCGCCCAGCGTATCCGCTGATCGATTTCTGTCATTTTTCTGGAGGAGCAGCATTGCTCCTCCAAACGATGCCTTTAAGGAGACTATTGATGAAGGCCAAACTCGGCATGTCGCCCATCGCGTGGTGGAACGACGATCTTCCTGAGCTCAGCGACGACGTGTCCCTCGAGGAATGCCTGCGGCAGTCGCGTAGCGCCGGCTTCACCGGCATGGAAAAAGGCCGCCGCTTCCCTGACGATCCCGAGGTGATGCTGCCCATCCTGCGCGCCGCCGACGTGACGCTCTGCGGCGGCTGGTTCTCTGGCACGCTTGTCGATGAAGAGCTTGCCGCCAACAAGGACCGCATCGCTCCGATGATCGAGCTGTTCAAGGCGGTCAATGCACCCTGCATCGTCTATGGCGAGGTCGGCCGATCCATCCAGGGCGACCGCTCCAAGCCGCTCGCCACCAAGCCGCGCTTGTCGGATGACGAGATGAAGGCCTATGCGCGCCGACTGACCCAGTTCGGCGAATGGTGTGCCGATCAGGGCATGCCGCTCTCCTATCACCATCACATGGCGGCGGTGGTGGAAACCGAGCCGGAACTCGACGCTTTCATGCGCAATTCCGGCGAAGGCATTCCGCTTCTGCTCGATGCCGGTCACTTGGCCTTTGCCGGCGGCGACGTGCTGCGCGCCATCGACAACCACCACGCCCGCATCAACCACGTTCACGTCAAGGATATCCGCAAGCCTGTCGTGGATGGGCTGGACCGCAGCCGGCAATCCTTCCTCGACGCGGTGGCTCTCGGCGCCTTCACAGTGCCGGGCGACGGCTCGCTCGATTTCGGCGCGATCGTCCAGCGTCTGGCCGGTTACGGCTATGAAGGCTGGTTCGTCGTCGAGGCCGAACAGGATCCGCGCACAGCTCCGCCGCAGAAAATGGCCGAGATCGGCCATGCCGAATTGATGCGTGTCATGACGGCCGCAGGTTATACGGTGGAAACCGAAGGTTTTCCCAAGGGATAGAGGAAGAACGTCCATGCCAAATCTCAAGGTCAAACCTGATGGCTCCCATGGTCGCGTCACCCATGTCACGCCCGAAAGCGCCGGCTGGACCTATGTCGGCTTCGATCTCCACCGCCTGAAGCCGGGCGAAACAGCCTCGGCTGAAACCGGCGATCGCGAGGTCTGCCTCGTCTGGGTCAGCGGCAAGGGAAGCGCCAAGGCAGGTGCTAAGGATTTCGGCCTGCTCGGCGGCCGCATGAGCCCATTCGAGGGCGCGCCCCACGCGCTCTATATTCCAGCCGGTTCAAGCTGGTCGGTGACCGCGGAAACCGAGCTGGAACTCGCCGTCTGCTCGGCTCCGGGCGGCGGCTCCTACGAGGCCCGCGCCATCCCGCCGGGCACGCATCCGCCTGTAACGCGGGGCAAGGGCTCCAATATCCGCCACGTCAACAACATCATGCCGGAAGACGACGGTGCTGCGCATTCGCTGCTCGTTGTCGAAGTGATCACGCCCGGTGGCAATAGCTCCTCCTATCCGCCGCATAAGCACGATCAGGACAATCTCCCGAACGAAAGCTTCCTCGAGGAGACTTACTACCATCGCCTCAATCCGCCGCAGGGCTTCGGCTTCCAGCGCGTCTATACGGACGACCGGTCGCTGGACGAAGTCATGGTGCTCGAAGATGGCGATGTCACGCTGGTCCCTAGGGGATATCACCCCTGCGCCGCCTGCCACGGCTATGATCTCTATTATCTCAACGTCATGGCCGGCCCGACGCGCATCTGGAAATTCTACAATGCGCCGGAGCATGAGTGGCTGCTCAAGGCATAGCCTCTTTGGATATCGAAAAGGCCGCGCCTCGACAGCGCGGCCTCTTTCGTTTCATGCAGGCAGTAAACCGTATCGCCAGCCGCGATCCCGAGCGTTGCGTGACAGAACCAGCCACGCAAGCGCGAACATCCCCGCCTCCGCAAAGACCGGCACCATCCAGATCCCGCGTTCGCCGAAGATGAAGGGCAACAGGAATGTCAATGGCAGCGTGAAGAGATAAGGCCGCGACAGGCCGAAGATCGCCCCCCGTTTCGCATCGCCGATCGACTGGAAATAGGACGAGAGCATCATCATTTGCCCATAGAGGAAGTACGCGCCGATCGTCCAGGGCAAGATCCGTCCCACCTCCGCGACAATGACGGCATCGCCGACGAAAACGCCCCCGAGGTGCCGGGCCAGCAATTCGACAACCAGCTCCACCGTCGCGCAATAGATCAGCGCGGAGACCATGGCGATCTGCAGGCTGCGGCCGACACGGGCCGGAAGCGCTGCACCATGATTGTGGCCGGAGACGGTTTGCAGCGTGATGCTGAGACCGAGCAGCGGTAGATAGGCAAAGGTCAATATCCGGGTGATGATCCCGTAGGCGGCGACCGTCGCGACATAATCGCGATCATGCCAAATCGACAGGTTGAACAGGATTGCCGCCGAGCTCAGCGATATGCCGATGAAGCCAAGGCTCATCGGTGCTCCGAAGATGATGATTCCACGCCATTCCGAGACCGCGACCGTCGTTGTGGGCCTGAGTACGGCGGGATGACGCCAGCGATAGGCAAGAACGATCATCAGGCAAATGAACTGCGCCGCGATCGAACCGGCGGCCGACCCGATGACACCCCAATGCGCGACCGTGATCAGCAGCCAATTGGCAACGATATTGAGCAGTGTCGAGGCAAGGGTCACCAGCGTCATGAAGCCGATCTTGCCCTCGCAACGCAGCGCGTCGATGTGCAGCTGCAAGAGGAAGCTGACCGGTGCGCAGCCGACCATGACACCCATGAAGGCATTGGCATTGGCGGCAACCGCGGCGTCGCCGGCCGCGCTCGCGGCGATAACATGCCGGCCGACTGTCCAATAGACGGCATTGACCAGGATTACGACCGCGAGGGCGAGGGAATGGGCTCCGGTAAAAACCTTTCCCGCTCCCAGGCAATCCCCCGCCCCCAGGCGGCGCGCCAAAATGCTCGCCATGCCGTTCGAGACTAAAGCTTGCAGGGCAATCAGCAGCATGAGCGCCGGAAAAATCAGGCTCACCGCAGACAGCGCCGCCGCTCCGACATAGATACCGAGGAAATAGGCGTCGACGACGGAAAACAAGCCGCTGATGGTGGTGATCATGACGATCGGTGCGGCTGTGCGGGCAAAGACGCCGGGCAGCCAACCTGTCAGGAAGATATTATTTTCGGAATGCTTGGTCATGGCAATATCCACGCGGCATCGCGCGCCACCTGTAGCGGCGGCGATCCATCGATAAAAAGAGGATTGTCAGATGTCGAGTAACAAATGCGGCACGCCGTTCGATGTCTTCCTCGGCGAAATACCGTCGGCGTCGATCTGGGCGTTGATGCGCCGGCGAAAGGCCGAAAAGCTCTCGAAGGTCACGACATCCACCGGCTCGTCGAAATGAATGGTGATCTTGTGGAGCCCGCCGGCTTGCTCCGAAAGGGCCAGAACCTTGCCGGTGAAGGGCTGGTTCAGATAGCGCCCGCGAACGGTGGAGCCGACGGCAAACGGCATACTCGGCGCGGCATTCGGTTTTGCGGCGAGTGCCGACAGCGTATTCCAGTCGCGCAAGCCATGTTGCCTGGCAATCAGCTCCAGCGCGGCGCTATGGGCAATATCGTTGCCGCGCTCGGCCATGGCCTGGCGCAGGCGCCTGGCTTGAGCCTTCAGTTCATCGATGGACGGATAGATCGTCGTCACGGGATCAGCCTTTGCTAAGGCATGCTTTTACGACTGCAGATCGGGGCTCGCATTACCGCCAGTCAGCACACCTTCAAATGGCTGTGACCATATTCGCGAGGGCTTCACCTTGGATCTTCATCCGCGAGCGGCCGGTGCCTCGAACCGTGTCTTCCTATGCTCGAAGCCAGAACCTCTGTCAAGACAAGGCGCCGGAACGCGGATGTCGGCTCAAGGTGTGAAGGAAAGGCAGCTCGCGCCTTTCCTTCCCTCTCAGGCGGCCAGATAGCGCTCGATCTGATCAACCGGGAAATTCGTCAGGTCCTTGGCAAGTTCGGCGACGATGGCCGCTTGTGAATGAGCCGCCAACCGCGGCCGCAGGATGCCGAGCGCACGAGGCGGCGCCACGAGGACGACGCTCTTGATGCCCTTGCTCTGCACGAGCGTGTCGATCTTTCCGGCCACGCCCTTCAGGAACTCTTCCTCCGCCTGGTCCTGCCATGCCGTTTCCTCCACGGCACTGCCACCAATACCTCCAGCCTGATGGGTGCGTCCCGGCTTTTCCGTGCCGCGTTCCCGATCCGGGGCGCTCGGCTGTTCCAGGGTTTCGCGCGTTTGCAAATCCGGTTGCAGGCCACCGCCCGCATTCTCCAGCATCAATGCCTTGGCGCCGTTACAAATGACGACCCATGTCCCTCGCGCAATCCTGATATCGACCATTATCCCTGTCCTCATGCTTTCATGCCACGGCTGAAAATGCCGATGAGAAGGAACGCCTCATGACGCGAAGGGTTCAAAAAACGACAGATTCGGGAGGAGTCGGCACCCGATCGACCGCGAAAGCGCCGATTCATTAAAATTCGACGGGCACGATTGACGCTTATGCAAAACCTCCGTGCAAGGTTCATGCTGTACCGAGATGAATTCGGGCTGCCTCCAACGGGGAATGACAATGCTTCGCTCAACGCATCTGGCGAAAGTCAAATCCGAAGTCTACGAACGAAGCTGGGAACGGTTCCACGTTCAACGGCCGGCGCGTCTGATTGCCGTGCGCCCATGTCTGACGGGTATCTCCGTGCGCAGCGCCGAGATCGTCGATATTTCGAGGGGTGGCGCAAGCTTCTTTGTCGGCACAACCGTCGGGCTGCCGGCGCACTACTACCTCAACATCCTCGGTCTCGCCTATCGCATCGCCTGCGCCGAAGTGAGCCGGATCGACAATCGCATCTATGTTCGCTTCATCAATCTGCTGGAGCCGGAAACGTTGAGACGCGTCGTGCGCGCCGATTTCATGATCGGCAACACCGAAGCACTGGCCGCGCGCGGCAAGCGGATTGCGCGCGCCTAGCACTACAGCGCTGCGCGTCACATTTGACGCGGAAAGGCCGCTGTAGCACTTTAGATATGCTGCATAATTCCTTAAATCGATGCCGATTTAAGGAATTATGCAGTTGCCTTTTCCACTCTTGCAACCGCCCGCCAAGCGCCTATTGTGCTGCGCCTTGCAACAGAATTCGGGAAAACCAGCCAGAATGTCCGTCTTTTCGCGCTTCACGCCACTGATCAGCGCCCTTCCCTCCACGGTGCCCTTCGTCGGACCGGAAGCTCTCGAGCGTCAGCGCGGGCTGACCGTTCAGGCGCGCATCGGCGCCAATGAAAACGGCTTCGGCCCCGCCCCCTCCGTCATAGAGGCGATGCGCGAGCAGGCCGGCGATATCTGGAAATACAATGATCCGGAAAACTTCGCGTTGAAGCAGGCGCTGGCCGTGCATCTCGGCGTCAGACCGGCGAACATCGCTGTCGGCGAAGGCATCGACAGCTTGCTCGGCCTGATCGCCCGCATGGTCATCGAGCCGGGAACGCCCGTCGTCACCTCGCTCGGCGGATATCCGACCTTCAATTTCCATGTCGTCGGCTTCGGCGGGCGGCTGGTGACGGTGCCCTATGTTAATGACCGCGAGGATCTCGACGGGCTGCTGGCCGCGGTCGCCCGCGAAAATGCACCGCTCGTCTATTTCGCCAACCCGGACAATCCGATGGGAAGCTGGTGGGATGCAGCCAGGATCGTCGCCTTTGCCCGCGCCCTGCCGGAACGCTGCCTGCTCATCCTCGACGAGGCCTATAGCGAAACCGGACCGGCCAGCTCCCTGCCCGACATCTCAGCGCTGATCGACCTGCCGAACGTGCTGCGTACCCGCACCTTCTCCAAGGCTTACGGCCTTGCCGGCGCCCGGGTCGGCTATGCCATCGGCGTGCCGGAGACGGTTTTGGCTTTCGACAAGATCCGCAATCACTTCGGCATGAACCGGCTGGCAACGGCAGCAGCACTCGCCGCACTGAAGGACCAGCCCTATCTTGCCGAAGTCGTCGGCAAGATCCGAGCCGCCCGCGACCAGATCTGCATGATCGCCCGCGACAACGGGCTCTCTCCGCTCGCCTCGGCGACCAATTTCGTCGCTGTCGATTGCGGCCGCGACGGGACTTATGCTCGCGCCATCGTCGACGGGCTGATCCAGCACGGCGTCTTCATCCGCATGCCGGGCGTGGCGCCGCTCAACCGCTGCATCCGCGTCAGCGTCGGCCCCAGCCAAGATCTCGATCTTCTGGCGGAAGCCCTGCCGAAAGTGCTGAAGGCGATCCGCTAAACGCCCAAACAACAAAAAACCGCGCCGGCCTTGTGTCCGGCCGGTCGCGGTCTCCCTGTTGGTGGCAGCGCGCTTCTCCGCCCGCTGCCGGTCGCCCCTCTTTTGAGGTTATTATTGTCGTATTCTGTGTGGCACGCTTCAGTGCATGGTCATCCATTCGCGGGCGGCGCGGAGCGCTGCGGCGAGCTGCATCTTGGTCAGCGTTGCGGCGACGTCGGCGCGAAGCTCGGCGGCGCGGTCGCTGCCCTTAATAGCAGCAATATTCAACCATTTATGGGCGGCAACCGGGTCTGCCTTGCAGCCCCTGCCGGTTGCATAATTGACGCCCAGTTCGCAAAGGGCATCGGCGTTGTTGCCACCCATCATGGCCATTTCAGACATCGGAATTTCGAAGCGTGCCATCGGTTTTATCCCTGTTTCAGTCTCGTTGCGTCTGCCCTGTTTTCCGTCCGGACCTTGCCGTCTATCGCAGCTTGATGGTCCTTTCGGTCGGCGGGTTTGCCCCGCTCGTTTGATGACCTCACTATCGCAGACGGCTTTCAAAAAACGGCTAAAATGCATGCTTAATTCGATGCAAACAAAGTACAAATGCTTGGTAAATTTGGGATTTTGTTAAACATCGCCTCCCTTGCAAATTAAGGACTTTTGAGCGAGTTTTACCCATTGTTAAGATCTGGATTTAAACCCTTCCTTCACCATGAAAAGAGCCGGCAAAACAAGACTCTCCAATTTTGGCGTGACGAACAGGGCTGGCAAACAGGAAAATTGCGATTGAAAACTATATTTACCTTTACGTTCGCGTTAGATAATTTCACCGCGATCCCGGCTATGGGAACGGGAGACTTTCGGGGAGGAAAGATATGATCCGCACGACCATTATTGCCGTTGCGCTGGTTTTCAGCGCAGGCACCGCTTTTGCCGACGAGCAGATCGTCGGCAATTGGAAGACCGAGGCGGGCGATACCGCCGCCATCACATCCTGCGGCGGCGAATATTGCGTGACGCTGAAGAACGGCAAATATGCCGGCCGGCAGATCGGCAAGATGCATGGCACGGGCGGCACCTATACCGGTGAGATTACCGACCCGGCGGCCGACAAGACCTATGCCGGTTCCGGCTCCGTGAAAGGCAACGCTTTGAAGATGCAGGGTTGCGTCTTGAAGGTCTTCTGCAAATCGCAGACCTGGACGCGGCTTTAAAAGCCTCTCTTGATCGACAAGGCTCAGCGAGGACGATAACGCCCTCGCCCATTATTCTCTTTACAATGTCCGGCATCTTCAGGGATACGCGCAACGTGATTGATCACATAACAATTGCCGTCAGCGATCTGGAGAAAAGCAAACTCTTCTATGAAAGAGCGCTCGCACCCTTGGGATATCGCCTCTCCTTTGGAAAAGAGGGCGTGTTCTGGGCTTTCGATGTTGGCGAGGGCAGTCTGTTCGAGATTCAGCAAACGGACAGCAAGCCACCACTGACACATCTGCACGTCGCCTTCCGGGTCAAAAGCAAGGCGGAAGTCGAGGCATTTTATAGTACTGCTCTTGAGGCGGGAGCCGCAGACAATGGCGCACCCGGCCCGCGACCGGAATACACGCCAAATTATTACGCCTGCTTTGTTCTTGATCCCGATGGCTACAACATCGAAGCCATGCTCAATGAGCCTTCGACGCAGGCGTGATCAAAGCGCTGTCGCCGGATTGGCGCGGCGCATTTTCCTAGTCATTTTCCTGAACGCCGGATGAACCGGTATCTCAGCACCCGTTCAGCCTGACCATGGCAAAAGAGTGTCCAGTATAGGGCATGGGTAGGTCCAGGAATATGAATACGATCATCATGGCATGGCGTTTCGCAGTCATTGTGCTGTTTGCCGCCGTCTTTGCGTTCACGTTTTCGATGGCGGTCGAACATACCGGTCGCAGCGGCGCGCAATCGCATTTCGGCGCAAGCTTCACTTGCCTGCAGACGGGAGCTCCCTATTGCACCACGGTGCAGTAGTCGGGAATCTCTGGCCGATTTTCAGGAACTAAACCGTGTAACGGCATAAAAATAGCTGCGAAAATCCAAGACCGCGCCTTGCAACGTCGTTTGCTTGTTAAAAATGCCACTATATAATAGCGCATGAGCAACCGAATCTCTCCCTTTTCGCCTCTCGAAATCTCATCCCCCAGCCCGTTTCAGCCACGGAGCTTCACCGATCCCGGCAAGGCAGTCGAGGCTCTGACAGAGCTTTACGATCGCAACACCGCCTTCCTGATCGACAGCTTCACGGAGCTGGCCAAGGGCGGGCCGATTACGGCGCGCTACCGCGCCTTCTACCCGCAGGTGAGCATCGAGACGACCAGCTTCGGCCATGTCGACTCCCGCCTTTCCTACGGCCACGTCACGGCGCCCGGTGTCTACACCACCACCATCACCCGCCCGCAGCTCTTCAAGCACTATCTGAAGGAACAGCTCGCGCTCTTGATGCGCAGCCATAATGTGCCGGTGGTCGTATCGGAATCGACGACGCCGATCCCGCTACATTTCGCCTTCGGCGAAGGAGCTTATGTGGAGGCATCCGCCGCCGGCTTCGACGATATTCCGCTGCGCGATCTGTTTGATACGCCGGACCTGAACACCACGGACGATGAAATCGCCAACGGCGAATATATCCCGCCGCCGGGCGAGCCTTCGCCGCTCGCGCCGTTTACCGCGCAGCGCATCGACTATTCGCTCGCCCGCCTTTCTCACTATACTGCGACCAGTGCGAAGCATTTCCAGAATTTCGTGCTGTTTACGAACTATCAGTTCTATGTCGACGAATTCTGCAACTGGGCACGCGACCTGATGGCCAAGGGCGGCGACGGCTATACCGCCTTCGTCGAGCCGGGCAACATCACCACGCCGGCCGGCTCCAGCCACCCGGAAGGGGACACGACCCCGCCGCGGCTGCCGCAGATGCCGGCCTACCATCTGAAAAAGAAGGGCCATGCCGGCATCACCCTGATCAATATCGGCGTCGGCCCGTCCAATGCCAAGACGATCACCGATCACGTCGCCGTGCTGCGTCCGCATGCCTGGCTAATGCTTGGCCATTGTGCCGGCCTGCGCAACAGCCAGCGGCTTGGCGATTATGTGCTGGCACATGCCTATATGCGCGAGGATCACGTTCTCGACGACGACCTGCCAGTCTGGGTGCCGATCCCGGCGCTTGCCGAAGTGCAGGTGGCGCTGGAAGCGGCCGTCGCCGAAATCACCGGTTTCGAAGGCTTCGAGCTGAAGCGCATCATGCGTACCGGCACGGTCGGCACGATCGACAACCGCAACTGGGAGCTTCGCGATCAGGCGGGACCGGTCAAGCGCCTGTCGCAAGCCCGCGCCGTGGCGCTGGACATGGAGTCGGCGACCATCGCCGCCAACGGCTTCCGTTTCCGTGTTCCCTACGGCACGCTGCTCTGCGTCTCGGACAAGCCGCTGCATGGCGAACTGAAGCTGCCTGGCATGGCGACTGCCTTCTACCGCACGCAGGTCAACCAGCACCTGCAGATCGGCATCCGCGCCATCCAGAAGCTGGCCGAAATGCCGCCGGAAAAGCTGCATTCGCGCAAGCTGCGCAGCTTCTTCGAGACGGCGTTTCAATGAGGTAGTCGGAAGCCGCTGCAATTTCTGGATAGGATGCGATGTGTCTTGGATAAGCTTTGACGGCGGTTCAACGCTGGGTCATCGAGGATCGGAAGACGGCGTGATTCTATTGGATGAAGAACACACCGCGGGTGCGCGCGTCACACTCGAAAAATGTGATCGCGTGCCATTTGCCATTACCTTTGGCCTCTACGGCAACATGGTCCACACTGTTTTTATCGGCAGTGAGCAGGAGAGTCTGGACACTTTCCGTGCGATCAAGACGAACCTCGAGGAACTGATCGCTATATGGCCGGAGAAGGATGCGCCGGCCGATCGAGTGTCCAGATTTTATGCTGCCATATCGGATTTTGCGCAGCGTTTTTAACGCAACTTTTCAATTCGCTGACATCGGCGCCACTATATCTGCACGTTGACTTGCCGCCACTTGCGGATAACCGGTCGTGGGTTCCGCTGCCCAGCTGAGGCAGAGGATCAGTATGGCGAAGGCGCCGAAGCCTACTGCCGTGCGAAGAATGTCCTTGCGGAGATCGCCGATCTCCAACAGCTCCTTTTCCGACAGGGCCTTCTCTCTCCACTGACTTAGCAGTGCTGCTTCCAGATTATACATGTCCGTCTCTCCTTTGTTGAAGACGGACCTTGTCGACCGGACCCAGCCCTTTTCGACAGCGGTCAAATTTTTTGTCATGCTGCTTAAAGGGATGTCGATTTGCGCGCGGCCCGCTCGTCTATGGCCATCAGCAAATGGAAGAGGAGACGGCTGCGATGAAATATCTTTGTCAGGTCTGGTTCGACGGCACGAGGCTCGATGCCATGACGAAAGAGGAAAAGCACAGGCTCGATTCGGATTCGCTCGGATATGACCGGGATCTGATGGCAAGCGGGCACATGATCCATGCCGAGGCGCTGCAATCGCCAAGCGCGGCGGTGACCGTGCGGGTGCGCAACGGCGAGACCTCGGTGACCGACGGCCCGTTTATCGAGACCAAGGAATATCTCGGCGGCTTTATCCTGATCGACGCCAAGGATCTGAACGACGCCATTCGCATCGCGGCGGGCATACCGCTGGCAAAGCTCGGCGCAATCGAAGTGCGGCCGATCTATTCCTTCGGTCCCGAACTCTGAGGAGACGACGATGAAATTTCTCTGCCAGGTTTGGTTCGACTCCGCCGAAATCGCCACCCTCACCGAAGAAGAAGGACGGCGGCTGACGCTGGAGTCCATCGATAGCGACAACCGGTTGCGCGACAGCGGGCATCTCATCGTCGCCAATGCCTTGCGGGAGCCGGAGACCGCCAGAACCGTGCGGGTACGCAAGGGCGAAGCCACGGTCACCGACGGCCCCTTTGCCGAGATCAAGGAGCATCTTGGCGGCTTCGTACTGATCGAGGCTAAGGACATGGAGGAAGCAACGCGTATCGCCGCTACCTTCCCCGTTGCCCGATATGGCATGATCGAAGTCCGCGCAGCCTTCGACATCCGGTTTCCGGATGAATAGGCGCCAAGGGAGAGAGTGATGCGATTTCTATGCCTGATCTACACATCTGTCGACGTCGACGGAAGGCTGACGCAAAGCGAGATGAATCATCTGATCGGCGAGCATTTCGTCTATGATGAGGGACTGCGGCAGGACGGCACCCTGATTGTTTCGGATGCGCTGGAGCCCCGAGACAAATCGATCGTCATCCGGCCGCAAGGCGACAGGTTTTCGGTGACGGATGGGCCATTCGTGGAGACGAAGGAACATCTGGCCGGTTTCTACCTCATCGAGGCGCCCGATCTGGATCGCGCGACCGATATCGCCAAACACATTCCCTCGGCACGTTATGGTGCCATAGAGATTCGACCGGTGCGTATCCTGACCCTTCGGGGAGACCTAGCAGAGGAGCGCTGACGCCGTGTCTCTGAACGCAACCATCGACGATATCTACCGCAGCCAATCGCGCCGTGTGCTGGCGACGCTGATCCGCCTGCTGGGCGATTTCGACCGAGCGGAAGAGGCACTGCACGATGCCTTCGCAGCGGCGGCGCAGCAATGGACAGAGGAGACGATACCGGCCAACCCCTATGCCTGGCTGGTCTCGGCCGGCCGTTTCCGCGCGATAGACCACATCCGGCGACGCACGCGTTTCGACGCCTCCAGGGCCGATATCACCGATAGCCTCTATCCGGAGGGCGAGATGATGGAGATCGCCGAAAGCCAGGAGATCGAAGACGATATGCTGCGGTTGATCTTCACTTGCTGCCATCCGCTCATTCCCGCCGAAGCACAGATGGCGATGGCGCTGCGCGAGGTCTGCGGCCTGACGACGGAAGAGATCGCCCATGCCTTTTTGGTTCCGGCACCAACCGTCGCCCAGCGCATCGTCCGCGCCAAGAACCGCATCCGCGCCGCCCATATTCCCTATGAAGTCCCGGCAAAGACGGAGCTGCCGGAACGGCTGGCGCAGGTGCTGCACGTCATCTACCTCGTCTTTAACGAAGGCTATTCCGCTTCCTCCGGCGCGGCAATCGTCCGCGCAGACCTTGCCGCCGAGGCCATCCGTCTCGGCCGTCTGCTGCTGACGCTCCTGCCTGATCCGGAAGTGGCCGGCCTACTGTCAATGATGCTGCTGCAGGATTCGCGGCGGCTGGCGCGGACAAGCGCCTCAGGCGACCTCATTCTGCTTGCCGATCAGAACCGGTCGCTCTGGGATGGCGCGAAGATCCGCGAGGGACTGGCCTTTGCGGCCGAGGCGATGGCGGGCGAAAGCGTCGGCAGTTATGCGCTGCAAGCGGCAATTGCCGCCGAGCATGCACGCGCTATAACGCCGGACCAGACCGACTGGCGACGGATCGTGGCGCTTTACGATCTGTTGCTGGTGGCGCATCCCTCGCCTGTCGTCGAGCTCAACCGGGCCGTCGCCGTTTCGATGTGCGATGGACCAGCGGCGGGACTGCGGATCGTCGACGACCTGCTTGGCGAGGAGCGGCTGGCGAGATATCACCTCGCCCACGCGGCAAGAGCCGATTTCCTGCGTCAGCTCGGCCGCGACGACGATGCGCGACGAGCTTACGAAACCGCGCTCTCGCTTTGCCATCAGGAACCCGAGCAGGCGTTTTTGCACAAAAGACTGGCCGAACTTGCCGGCAAGACCGGGCGATAGGCTCGGTCAGGCCCGCTTCCTGGAGGCGAGCAGGCCAAGCGCCGTGCCCGTCAGAGCCGAGACGACGATCAGCAGATGGGCGTTGATGCTGGCCTGTGCGAGATTATCGATAGCCGCTTTCGCGCCCGACGCCCCGAAGGCCATGGCCCCGGCGGTGATGCCGGCCGGATAGGTGCCGACGCCACCGGGCGCATGCACCGGTAGCACCGAGGAAAGCTCGCCGCCGAGCGCGCCGCCGAAGCTGGCCGAGAGCGGCGTGACATTCATCAGGCCGAGCGCCCAGGCGAGTACCGCCACCTTCACCAGCCAGTTGACCACCGTCGTCAGCCAGGCGCGGGCAAAAGCGCCGGCGTCGGCGGGCAGGCCGCGCTCCAGTTCATGCACCAGTCCCTGCGCCTTCTTCGGCAGAGCCTTGGCTGCAAAGCGGATCAGCGGCCGGCGCAAGGCAAAGCCGGCGACCGGCAAAAGCAGGAAGGCGACCCAGACTATCCAGGCAAGTGCCGGATAGGGCGAGGCAAACGCAAGGCCGATGCCGGCTGCGGCCAGCAGCGCATGGAGGTCGAAGAGCCGCATGACGAACAGCGCCGAAGTGCTGCGCGCCAGGGGAATGCCGAATTCCGAGCGCATCAGCACCGGGAAGCTGGTCTCGCCCGCGCGGAAGGGCATCATGATGTTGAGGAGATTGTGAACCTGCGTCACGCGGAAGAGTGCCGCGAAATGGCCGCCGGTCTCCTTCGGGAAATAATCGTAGATGCGCCAGGTGCGCAGGAAATAGGTGCCGGTCAAAAGCGCCAGCGCCAGCAGGATGGGCAGGACGCCGACCTTGCCCCATTGCGCCAGGATCGAGCTCCAGCCCCAGAACCACTCGATGAAGGCGGCATAGGCGAGCACGACAGCCAGTGTCAGCAACGTCATTCGGTTGCGAATAAACCAGTTCTGTCGGCTGGCAACCATCGGAGTCTTCATGTAGTTAGAGCACCAAATGCGAGCGGAGGCTGACGCCGGACATGTCGCTCGTTCTGTCCGGCAGGTTCTGCCGGTCTTTTAGGAGAAAGAAGAGTTGCAGACAACGGCAGAGTCGATCCTCTCCCTGGCCGACACGGCAAACGCCCTTGAGCTTTCGCTGGTCGTGCCCGTCTTTAATGAGGAAGAAAGCGTCGGACCGCTGATCGAGCGCATCTGTTCCGCGATGGTGGATTTCACCAAGCCGTGGGAACTGATCCTGATCGACGATGGCAGCACCGATGCCACGCTCGCCAATGCGCGCCGCTCGCTCGGGCGCGCGGGGCTGACGCTGCGCATCGTCGAGCTTCAGCGCAATTTCGGCCAGACCGCCGCCATGCAGGCCGGCATCGACGCCGCCACCGGCCGGCTGATCGCCACCATGGACGGTGACCTGCAGAACGACCCGAAGGACATCCCCTCGATGGTCGAGGAACTGGAGCGCCGGCAGCTCGACCTGCTCGTCGGCTGGCGCAAGAACCGTCAGGACGGGTTGCTCCTGCGCAAGATCCCCTCCTGGTGCGCCAACTACCTCATCGGTCGCATCACCGGCGTCAAGCTGCACGACTATGGCTGCAGCCTGAAGATCTACCGCGCCACGATCATCAAGCAGGTGAAGCTGATGGGCGAGATGCACCGCTTCATCCCCGCCTGGGTCGCCGGCGTCGTGCCGAGCTCGCGCATCGGCGAAGTCCCGGTTACTCACCATGCGCGCCAGCACGGCACGTCGAAATACGGGATATCGCGGACCTTCCGCGTCATCCTCGACCTGCTGTCGGTGATGTTCTTCATGCGCTACAAGGCCCGGCCGGGCCATTTCTTCGGCTCTCTCGGCCTTGGTCTCGGAGCGCTGTCCGCAATCGTGCTGTTCTGGCTCTTCATCGACAAGTTCATCTTCGGCGACGATATCGGCAACAGGCCGCTGCTATTGGTCGGGATCGTGCTGCTGTTGTCGTCAGTCCAGATGATCACCACCGGAATCCTCGCCGAAATGATCGCGCGCATCTACTATCGTGACGATCTGTCGCCGAACTATATCGTCCGCAAGATCTTCGATCGGAATAATCAGGAAGCATAGGCTTCCGATGCACGGATAGGCCGATCCTCGTCGTCTCAACGCCGGAACCACTCATGGACCCGACCGAAAAGCCAACAAGTGCCTTGCTTGACCCCGGCGATCTTCCAGCATGGGAGGTCAAAAGCTCCACCCATCTGCTGCACGACCGGTGGCTGAAGGTCCGGGCCGACACTTGCGTCACGGCGGAAGGCGTAGAGATTGCGCCCTATTATGTGCTGGAATACCCAGACTGGGTGGAAGTGGTGGCGCTCGATGCCGAGGACAATATCTATCTGGTCCAGCAATATCGCCATGGTCTGGGCGTCGTCGCGCTGGAACTGCCGGGCGGCGCTATTGACGCGCGCGATGCAGGCCCGGTCGAGGCTGCGGCGCGAGAGCTGAGGGAAGAGACTGGCCTCTCTACTCCTGAATGGGAATATGTGGGCAGCCTTGCCGCCAACCCGGCCACCCACACCAACCTTTGCCATATCGTACTTGCCCGCAACGTCGAACTCACCGAGAAGCCCTCGGACGATCCGACCGAGCGCATCCGCCTCATACGCATGCCGATCCGGCAGGCTATCGGGCTGGCGCTCGAGGGCAAGATGATCCAGGTCATTCATGTCGCGGCACTGACGCTTGCCCTGCATAAGGCGGGCAAATGGGACGCGCCTTCCCCGGCGAACAAGAACTGACTAGATTTTCGCCTCCGCCCAGACGGCATCCAGCGCCAGACGCGTGATGCGGACCATCTCGTCCACCTGATCGTGGCTGATGATCAGCGGCGGCGAGGCCAACATGCGGTCGGCGGTGGCCCGCAGGACGAGACCATTGGTCAAGGCGTGGTTGCGCACGGCCGAGCCGATGGCATCCGGCTTTTCGAAACGGCGGCGGGTGGATTTGTCGGCGGCAAGCTGGAGTGCGCCCATCAGCCCGATGCTCACCGCTTCGCCCACCATGTCGTGATCGGCCAAGCTGCCCCACGCCTTGGCGAAATAAGGGCCGATGTCGTCGCGGACGCGCTCGATCAGCCTCTCGTCCTCGATGATCCTCAAATTTTCCAGCGCTGCGGCAGCACAGACCGGATGACCGGAATAGGTGAAGCCGTGGTTGAACTCGCCGACCTCGTTGATCAGCACATCGGCGATGCGGTCGCTGACCAGCACGCCGCCGATCGGCAGATAGCCGGATGACAGGCCCTTGGCGATCGGGGCGAGATCCGGCTCGACCCCGAAATGCTGATAGCCGAACCAGGAGCCGAGCCTTCCGAAGCCGCAGATTACCTCGTCGCAGACGAGAAGAATGTTCCTTGCCTTGCAGATGCGGGCGATTTCCGGCCAATAGGTCGAGGGTGGAATGATGACGCCGCCCGCTCCCTGCACCGGCTCGGCGATGAAGGCCGCGACATTGTCCTCGCCCAGCTCGTCGATCTTCTCTTCCAGCTCGCGAGCGACCTTCAGGCCGAATTCTTCCGGTGAGAGATCGCCGCCTTCGCCGTACCAATAGGGCTGCCCGATATGGACGACGCCGGGGATCGGCAGGTCGCCCTGCTCGTGCATGTATTTCATCCCGCCCATGCTGGCGCCGGCAACCGTGGAACCGTGATAACCGTTACGACGCGCAATGACGGCCTTCTTCGTCGGCTTGCCCACGGCGCTCCAATAGACGCGCGCCATGCGGAACCAGGTGTCGTTGGCCTCCGAGCCGGAATTGGTGAAGAAGACATGATTGAAATGCGGGCCGGCATGGGCGCAGACTTTCTGCGACAGCAGCGTCGCCGGCGTCGTCGTCGTGCCGAAGAAGGTGTTGTAGTAGGGCAGCTCGTTCATCTGCCGGATGGCGGCATCGGCAATTTCCGTTCGCCCGTAGCCGATATTGACACACCAGAGCCCGGCAAAGCCATCGAGATATTTATTGCCGTTGCTGTCGAAGATGTAAACGCCCTGGCCGCGCTGGATGATCCGCGCGCCGTCGGCGTTCAACTTCTTCATGTCCGCGAAGGGATGGAGATGATGAGCGGCATCGATGGCGGCGAGATTGGAGCGGCTGGAAGTGTCGGACATCGTTTGCAGAATCCCTATCGGATTGAAAGGCTGGCTTCGATCGTTTACGACCATGACGTGAGCATCGGGGAATGACAAGGGCATGGCGGCTGACAACGCGACCAAGGGACTAGCACGCATCGAAGTGCTGATCGCCGACATGAACGGCCGCCTTCGCGGCAAGCAGATCCCTATCGAAGCCGAAAAGAAGGTCTTGAGCGGCGCGGTGCGCCTGCCGACCTCCACCCAATCGCTGGACATCTGGGGCTATGACAATGACGAGATCACCGGCCTGTCGATGACCATCGGCGACCCCGATGGCACCTGCGTCGTCGACCCGCGCACGCTCGCCGACATGCCCTGGGCGCCGCCAGGTTCGAAGCAGGTGCTGGCCACCATGCATGAGCTTGATGGCAGCCCAAGCTTTCAGGACCCGCGCGCGATCCTTGCCTCCGTCCTCGAACGCTACAAGGCGCTCGGCCTGACGCCTGTCGTCGCGACCGAGCTGGAATTCTATCTGCTTGCCGGCGACTGGCGCGAGCGCGATACCCCCTCGCCGCCGCCGGCGCTGATGTATCGCGGTGAGCCGAACGGCTACCAGCTTTACGACATGGATGCCGTCGATCTGCTCGGCGACTATCTCGAGACTTTGCGCGCCTATGCCAAGGCACAAGGTCTGCCGGCCGATGCGACGACGGCGGAATTCGGCCCCGGCCAGTTCGAGGTCAACCTGCTACATCGCCCGGATGCACTGGCGGCCGCCGACGATTGCATCCTGCTGAAGCGGGTGGCCGAACAGGCGGCGCGCAAGCATGGCCTGAAATCGACCTGCATGGCGAAACCTTATACCGACCATGCCGGCTCCGGCCTGCATGTGCATGCCAGCATCATCGACAGCAAGGGCCGCAATATTCTCGATGCGGCAGGCGGCGAGCCGGTGAAGCTGAAGTCGCTCTGCGCCGGCCTGTTGCAAACGCTGCTGGATGCGCAGCTGATCTTTGCGCCCTATGCCAATTCCTATCGCCGTTTCCAGCCCGGCTCGTTTGCACCGGTGGACCTCACCTGGGGCTACGGCCATCGCGGGACCGCCATACGCATCCCCGAAAAGGATGGGCCAGCCGCGCGCATCGAACACCGCGTCGCCGGCGCCGATGCCAATCCATATCTTATGCTGGCGGCGATCCTCGGGGGCATGCTGCTTGGATTGGAGAACGATCTCGATCCCGGCGAGGAGACAACGCCGAACCATGTGCCGGCAGATGCGCCGCAGCTGACGCATGATTTCCTCACCGCCGTCGAACGCTTCCGCGCCTCCCCCTTCATCGCCGATATTTTCGGAGGGCGGTATCAAAAGCTCTATGGCGACACCAAGCGCAAGGAAGCGATCCTCCTCCTGCGCACCGTATCGGACTTCGATTATCGGACCTATCTGCCGCGTCTTTGAAGAACGTCAGACGGCGGCACGGCGGATCGCCTCTTCCTCGACCGCACGCGCAGCCGTGCCCTGCCGGATCATCACCTTCAGCTCGCCGGCATGCAGCTTGAGCGTGACGTCGCGCTCCAGCGGCAACAGCTCGCCGTCCATGACGCAATTGGCGAGGTTGCGCAGCTTTGGGAAATGCAGCTGCACTTCGCGCGTATGCATGACCATGACATCGGCGTTTTTGCGGAACCGGCCGCGCAGCATGTCGACGGCGAGCCTTGCTACGCCCAGCGGCCGCAGCGGCCGTGCTGTATAGAAGCCGAGCTCACCGCTGCGCAGATCGTCGGCATAAAGCAGTGCATTGGCGCCAAAAGGATTGTTGGAGACCGAAATTGCTGAGACATGGCGACGCTCGCGAATGCCATCGGCTTCGAAATCGACATCGAATTCCGGCGGATTGACGATGACGCCAAAGGCGGCGCGGGTGCTGGCCGACATCTTGCCGATGCGCGAACGGTAGGTATAGGCGTTGCGATAGCGCACCATGCGCGCATGCAGGCCAGCCGAAAACTGGTGAATGAAAGGCCGGCCGTTGGCGCTGCCGATATCGACCTGCTCGACCTCGCCGGTCGCCAGCACGTCCAGCACCTGCCAGATATCGAGCGGCAGCTTCAGCGATCGCGCGAACAGATTCATGGTTCCAGCCGGAATGACGCCGAGCGCGACGCCGTTTTTCCATGCGACGGACGCTGCGGCCGAGATCGTACCGTCACCGCCACCGGCAACGATGCCATCGATATCGTCGCGCCGCGCCGCGCGCTCCATCGCCGCCACCACCTCGCCGCCCGACACGACCAGGCCCTCGAACTCGTGGCCTGCGTCGCGAAAAACCTGCTCCGCCTTCTTCTCATAGGCGGCCATGTCAGTGGTCTTGAACGTGCCGCCATCGCGGTTGAAAAAACCGATCAGTTTCATCAATGCTCTCATTTCCTGCCAGTTGCGCCTCAGGAAGGAGCTGATCCCCACGCCTGCTCCTTCACAGGTGGTTCTAGCCGGAGCGATTTCAAGCAGCCGGTGTCACTTGCAACGACCGTGACGGGCGGCAAGAAGCAAGCCCACGGCAATACGTATGCATGGAACGACATGCTGCACTGCAAAAAATGCACGCGACAGAGGTATGGCGCCGCTCATACTATCGCATGAGGCATATTCGTGCCTTCCCGATCTTTTCATTTTCTATGCTGTGCCCGAAGCCTCTATCCCAGGTTTCGCTGCCTGCTTCGCGGCACTTCCGCATGATCGCCGACATGGAGTTTTCATGAGCGATATTACCGCCGACGTCATCGATTCCCAATCCGTTATCGAGGCGCCGTCGCGCACCGCGATCGCGCTCGTCACCCTGGCTCTCGCAGTCGGGAGTTTCGGCATCGGCACCGGCGAATTCGTTATCATGGGCCTGTTGCCGAATGTCGCCGACGCATTCGGGGTCACGACCCCACAGGCAGGCCACGTCATCAGCGCCTATGCGCTCGGCGTCGTCGTCGGCGCACCGATCATCGCCATTCTCGCCGCAAAAATGGCGCGGCGCACGCTGCTCCTGCTGATGATGGCGATCTTTGCAGCCGGCAACATTTCCAGCGCCTTTGCTCCGACCTTCGAAAGCTTCGCGGCCCTGCGTTTCATCACCGGCCTGCCGCATGGCGCCTATTTCGGCGTTGCAGCACTTGTCGCCGCCTCGATGGTGCCGGTTCATCGCCGCGTCCGCGCCGTTGGTCAGGTGATGCTCGGCCTCACCATCGCCACCCTGATCGGCACGCCGATCGCCACCTTCCTCGGCCAGATCCTGAATTGGCGGGCCGCCTTCATGATGGTCGGCGGCATCGGCCTTGCGACCATGCTGCTGATCGCCTTGTTCCTGCCCAAAGACCGGGTTGAGGAAGGCGCCAGCATTACTCGCGAACTCGGCGCACTCAAGCGCATTCAGGTCTGGCTGACGCTCGGCATCGCTGCCGTCGGCTTCGGTGGCATGTTCTCGGTCTTCAGCTATGTCGCAACGACAACAACGCAAGTAGCCGGCCTGGGTACTGCCATGGTGCCTGTCGTGCTGGCGCTCTTCGGCATCGGCATGAATGTCGGCAACGTCGTCGGCTCGCGTCTCGGCGATCTGTCGATCAAAGGCACGATCGGCGGCATGATGGTCTTCAACGTCATCGTCATGACGCTGTTTTCGCTGACCGCCGCCAACCCGGTGATGCTCTGTCTCTGCGTCTTCCTGATCGGCTGCGGCTTTGCCGCCTGCCCCGCCGTGCAGACCCGTCTGATGGATGTCGCGGCCGACGCGCAGACGCTCGCCGCTGCCTCCAACCATTCCGCCTTCAACATCGCCAATGCGCTCGGCGCCTGGCTCGGCGGCATGGTGATCGCCTGGGGCTTTACCGCGGCTGCCACCGGTTATGTCGGCGCGGTGCTGTCCGTCCTCGGCTTGGGCGTCTTCGGAATCTCAGTTGCCCTGGAGCGCAATAGCCGGAGCGCATGAGGCTGGCGAAAGCCGCACCTGCTGCCTGCCGGTGTGGCAGAGAACATTTTCCTCACCCCAGACGGCCATTGCCTTGATGATCGGTTCCAGGCTGGCGCCAAGTGGCGTCAGCGCATAGTCGACGCGTGGCGGCACGACCGGAAAAACGGTGCGCAACACCAGGCCGGACACTTCCAGTTCCCGTAGCTGCTTCGTCAGCATGCGCTGCGTCACCGACGGCAGCTTTCGGCGGATTTCATTAAAGCGCAGCGTCCCCTCCATCAAATGGAACAGGATCACGCCCTTCCACTTGCCATCGAGCAAGCTCAGCGTCGCCTCAACCGGGCAACCGGGGAAATTCTGGACGAGCTTGGCGCGGGGTAGTGACATCGACAGTATCCTTTTAGGTATTACGTACAGAATTTGTGCATTCTTGTATGTTCCGATCATAAGACGCATCTGGATCCTGTGCAACAAAACAGGAGTTTGCCATGCGTGCCGTCGCCTACAAGATCCCCCAGCCCATTTCCGCCGAAACGTCGCTTCTCGACATTGACCTCCCGACACCCGAAGCCAAGGGCCGTGATCTCCTGGTCGAAATCAAGGCTGTCTCTGTCAATCCGGTCGATATCAAAGTCCGTGCCAGCACTGCCCCCGCCGAGGGCGAATACAAGGTGCTCGGCTGGGATGCCGCCGGCGTCGTCAAGGCGGTTGGCCCCGATGTCACCATGTTCAAGCCTGGCGACGAAGTCTTCTACGCCGGTGCCATTAATCGCGGCGGCTCGAATGCCGAGTTTCAGCTGGTGGACGAGCGTATTGTCGGCGCAAAGCCGAAGAGCCTCGATTTCGCCGCGGCGGCAGCCCTGCCGCTGACCTCGATCACCGCTTATGAGATCTTGTTCGACCGCCTCAAGGTTCAGGATCCGGTTCCGGGTGCGGCCAACGCCATTCTGATCATCGGCGGAGCCGGCGGCGTCGGCTCGATCGCTATCCAGATCGCCCGGGCACTGACCGGCCTGAGCGTGATTGCCACCGCCTCTCGGCCAGAAACCCAGGCCTGGGTGAAGGAACTCGGTGCCCACCACGTCATCGATCATTCCAAGCCACTGGCGCCGCAGATCGAAGCTCTCGGCATCGGTGCTCCGGCTTTCGTCTTCTCGACCACCAACACCAGCGATCATATCGCCTCGATCGTGGAGATCATCGCGCCGCAGGGCCGCTTGGGGCTGATCGACGATCCGAAAGTGCTCGATATCGTCCCCTTCAAGCGCAAGGCGATCTCAATCCATTGGGAGATGATGTTCACCCGCCCGCTCTTCAACACGGCCGACATAATCGAACAGCACAGGCTGCTGACCAAGATTGCCGAACTGGTCGACGCCGGCAAGATCCGCACGACGCTTACCGAAACATTGGGCACGATCAACGCCGCCAACCTGAAGAAGGCGCATGCGCTGGTCGAGACCGGCAAGATGAAGGGCAAGGTCGTTCTGGCCGGTTTCTGAGGCTCATTCATTCGCGAAAACGGCCGGGTGCAGGACGCCCGGCCAAGCCATTTTTGGCCCTTCTGAAATAGTGATTGCTGCAATGCAAAAGCCGTTCGCTGAGCAACTGAAATTTTTCTGCGACATTATGGCATTAACCGTCTCTGCCACTTGACTTTTCGCCACTTCGGAGCGACTTCTGCCCGCATGTGGAGAGCAGCGTTTTCCATACCGATTAACCGGAGCCATCTTACGATGCCTAGCGACAGTAGTAGTCGATTGCCTTTGCCGTCAGTGGCCTTCGTGCAGTAACCGACTCCTGTCGGCTCGCCACGATCCGCCACGACGGCAGATCGACTGGAAAGGCGAGCTATAATGAACATCAACAGCTTCCCCATGCGGGCCGGCAACGCCGCTCGTGCATTCATCAACAACAACCGCGCCGTCACCATCGCGGAACGTGTCGAGTCGCTGAATGCGATCGACGCGAAAGAAGCTGCGCGCATCCTCGCCAAAATGCCGGAGGAACGTGCCGTTCGCATACTCGACCGGCCGGAACTGCGCAACGCCCCCGCCATTCTCGAGGTCATGAGCAACGCCGACGCCGCACGGCTGCTGCACGGCATGTCCAACGACCGCGTCGCCGACGTCCTGCTGGAGTTGGACGGTGACGCGCGCACCCGGCTGTTTGCCACCCTCGACGAGCCGGTTCGCGTCGCGATCCAGGGCCTGATGGGCTATCCGCCGCGCACGGCAGGCGGCATCATGACGACGGAATTCGTCAGCGTATCCGCCAGCTGGACTGTTGCGCAGACGCTCGACCATGTTCGCCAGGTCGAACGCTCCCGCGAGACCGTCTATGCCATCTATGTGCTGGACGACGAAACGCAGGCGCTGCTGCATGTCGTGACACTGCGCCGCCTCATCACCGGCGAGCCCGATGCCTGCATCCTGACGGTTGCACAGAAGGGCACACCAGTCACCGCGCCCGCGCTGATGAAGCAGGAGGATGTCGCTCGCCTGATCCGCCGCCACGATCTGCTGGCGCTGCCGGTTGTCGATGAAAACTGTCGCATGCTCGGCATCGTCACGGTCGATGACGTCATCGACACGATGATCGCCGACACGACGGAAGCAGCCCAGAGGTTCGGCGGCATGGAAGCCCTCGGCCAGCCCTATATGAAGATCGGCTTTGCGGGCATGATCCGCAAGCGCGCCGGCTGGCTCGCCGCCCTCTTCCTCGGCGAAATGCTGACGGCAAGCGCCATGCAGCATTTCGAAGGCGAATTGGAAAAGGCCGTCGTGCTGACACTGTTCATCCCGCTGATCATGAGCTCGGGCGGCAATTCCGGCTCGCAGGCGACGTCGCTGATCATCCGGGCGCTGGCGCTCGGCGAGCTCAAGCTTTCGGACTGGTGGCGCGTTGCCCTGCGCGAATTGCCGACCGGCATCGTGCTCGGCTCCATCCTCGGCCTCGTCGGCTTCGCCCGCGTCGTGCTTTGGCAGACCATCGGCCTGTTCGATTACGGTCCGCACTGGCAACTGGTCGGCCTGACCGTCTTCGCCGCGTTGATCGGTATTGTCACCTTCGGCTCGCTTGCCGGTTCGATGCTGCCGTTCCTGTTGCAGAGGCTGCGGCTCGATCCAGCCAGCGCATCGGCTCCGGCCGTCGCAACGCTGGTCGATGTGACCGGCCTGGTGATCTATTTCTCGGTCGCGCTGCTGATCCTCAGCGGCACGCTGCTCTGAGGACAATCGAAATCCTGATATCGAAGGGGCCGGCGACGGCCCCTTTTTCATTTCAGGCAGGCTGGGGCAGCTTCAGGGCACCGTTGGTCTTGATGGTGCGGATCGCGAAATTCGAGCGCAGGTCGGAGACGCCGGGCAGAATCAGAAGCTTTTCCGACATCACCTTTTCATAAGCAGCAAGATCTTCCACCACGACCTCGGCCAGAAAGTCGGCCGTTCCCGAAATCAGATGGCAGGAAACGATCTCCGGGATTGCAAGCAGCGCCGCCTGCTGCGCCTCGGAATTTTCCTTCGAGTGATGCCCGACCTTGAGCTCGACGAAAACCGTCAGGCCGAGACCTGCTTCCTTGCGGTCGATATCGGCGCGGTAGCCGCGCAGCAGGCCCGATTTTTCCAGATTGCGGATACGCCGCAGGCACGGCGACGGAGAGAGGTTCACCTTCTCGGCGATCTCGACATTGGTGGCGCGCGCATCCTCCTGCAGGCAATTGAGGATGGCAATATCGAATTTATCCAGTTTTGGCATTTTTGCTATATCCAATTGCCCATATTGGCAGATTATTGCTATTAGCATGTTTCTGGAGCCATAACTAGCAAGGACATGCCTCGGCCTCCGGCGCTATCTTTTCTTCAACCGGATGATGATCCGGACGGTTAGAAAGGATATGTCGATGACCACTTTGGCTTTCTCCTCCCGCAAGACGATGCCCACCGCGATCGGCTATGCCGGCGCCATCATCACCGTGCTGATCTGGGCCAACTGGATCCTGGCCACCCGCCACACCGCCGAAACGCAGATGAGCACGATCGATCTCGGCCTGATCCGTTATGGTATTCCGGCGCTGGTGCTCTCCCCCGTCTGGCTGCGCACCGGCCTCTTGCCGAAAGGCGTGCCGCTGAAGCTTCTGGCGTTGATGGTATGCGGCTCTGGCGCGCTGTTCTTCCAATTGACCACCTTCGCTATCCACTTCACGCCCGCCGCCTCGGCCGGCATTCTGCTCGGTGGGTCCATGCCGTTGGCGGCCGCGCTAATCGGCGTGCTGCTGTTTCGCGAACGTCCGGATATCACACGCTGGCTCGGCCTTGGCGGCATCGTTGTCGGTGTCGTTATCCTTCTGGTGCGCAGCCTTTCCGGTGCGGAGGTTTCCTGGGTGAGCTTCACGCTGCTGCCGCTCGGCGCTCTGCTCTGGGCCGGCTATACCCACGCCTTCCGCCGCTCCGGCCTGAACGCCGTCCAGTCGAGCGCCATTATCGCTGTCTGGTCGTTCTTCATCCATGTTGGGCTGGCCTTCGTCTTCGGGAGCTCGCTCGCCTCCATCCCGCTGCCGGAAATCGGTCTGCAGGTCGTCAGCCAAGGCCTGCTTTCCGGCCTCGCCGCCACCCTCGCCTACGGTCTTGCTGTCCAGGCCCTGGGCGGCACACAGGCCGCCGCCTTCACCGCCATCACCCCGGTTCTCGCGACCTTCGGCGGCGGGCTGCTGCTGGGCGAGCCGCTCGGCATGGCGGAGATCTCGGCAGCGGTGGTTACGGGATTGGGGGTCGCGCTGTCGACGGGACTGTTGTCACGGAAGTGAGAGCACCGTCCGTAAAGGGATAGATCGAAGGCTGCCATTGGCAGCCTTCGGCATTGAAAATGACATCATGTGATTCTAATTTTGGTGGTGAAGGAGCATATCAATGCGAACCACCGTCACAATCGATGACAAATTGCTCGCGGATGCACGAGAGGTCACCGGATTAGCCGAGACTTCGGCGATCGTGCGCGAAGCGTTGAAAGCGCTTGTAGAATACGACGCTGCGAGAATTCTTATCCGTCTTGGCGGTACGGAACCGAATATTGCGGCTCCTCTTCGTCATCGATCTGACGTCGAATGACCCAAGTCGATAGTATCGATCTGGATCGATCATTTCATTGCGAGAAGCCCGGCCATGTCGGCACCCATCTGACGGCAGCCGCGATGCTCAACACCCGGACGCACAATTGTAAAAGCTACCGCTCAGAACCACAGCGCCATTGCAACCCGCCGGGCCGGTTCGGCGCCGTGCTCGACCTCCCTTTCCAGGATTCGCGATAGCTCCGCCGATCTCTCACTTTCGTCCAATATGCTAAATCCAAGCGAGGCATAGAATGGTGCGTTGAAGGAGACATGACGATCCGTCGTCAGGGTAACACCCGATGCGCCGCGCGTGCGTACAACCTCGATCACGGCTTGCATCAAGCGGCGTCCGACACCCTTTTTCTGCCAGTGCCGGATCACATCGATTTCGGCGATATGAACAGCATCTGCCATGGCGATACCCGCGAGGAACCCAAACGGTTGGTCCAGCGCATCGACTGCGACGAACAACAGATCCGTCTCCAGGGATTGCCGGAGCACGCCAATCGGCAAGGATGTCGGTTCACAGGCAACCGCGCCGGCATCGTGTAGCGCCCAGAAAGCGTCGACCTCGATTGCGGCCAGCAGGTGCAGTTCGTCCGGGCGAGCCAAGCGTATCGCGTAGATGTCTCGCCCGGCCTCTCCCATCCCCATCACATATTCGGATAGACCGGTCCCTCGCCGCCCTGCGGCGGGACCCAGTTGATATTCTGGTTCGGATCCTTGATGTCACAGGTCTTGCAGTGGACGCAGTTCTGGGCGTTGATGACGTAGGTTTCCTCGCCGTCCTTCTCCACCCATTCATAGACGCCGGCCGGACAGTAGCGGGTCGACGGGCCGGCAAAGATATCGTGCTCCGAGTTCCTCTGCAGAGCCATGTCATTGACTTTCAGATGAACCGGCTGGTCCTCCTCATGATTGGTATTCGACAGGAACACCGAGGAGAGACGATCGAAGGTCAGCACGCCGTCCGGCTTCGGATAGTCGATCTTCTTGTGCTTGGCCGCCGGCTCCAGCGACTGGGCGTCGGTCTTGCCGTGCTTCAGCGTGCCGAAGAACGAGAAGCCGAGGAGCTGGTTCGTCCACATGTCGAGACCGCCGAGCGCCACGCCGACCGCCGTGCCGAACTTCGACCACAGCGGCTTGACGTTGCGAACCCGCTTCAGGTCCTTGCCGATGTCGCTTCCGCGCCATTCGTTCTCGATCTCGATAACTTCGTCATTGGCGCGGCCCGCCGCGATCGCGTCCGCAATCTTGTCGGCAGCGAGCATGCCCGACAGCACCGCGTTATGGCTGCCCTTGATGCGCGGCACGTTGACGAAGCCAGCCGAACAGCCGATCAGCGCGCCACCGGGGAAGGAGAGCTTCGGCACCGACTGGTAGCCGCCCTCGGTGATGGCGCGGGCGCCGTAAGAGATGCGCTTGCCGCCTTCAAACGTGCCACGGATGGCCGGATGCGTCTTGAAGCGCTGGAATTCCTCGAAGGGGAAGAGATAGGGGTTCTTGTAATTCAGGTGGACGACGAAGCCAACGGCAACCAGATTGTCTTCCAGATGATAGAGGAAGGAACCGCCGCCGGTCTTCATGCCGAGCGGCCAGCCGAAGGAATGCTGTACGAGGCCCTGCTTATGGTTCTCGGGCTTCACCTGCCAGAGCTCCTTGATGCCGATACCGAACTTCTGCGGTTCGCGATCCCTGGACAGGTCGAACTTGGCGATGAGCTGCTTGGCGAGCGAGCCGCGCACGCCTTCTCCGATCAGCACATATTTGCCGAGCAGTTCCATGCCGCGGGTATAGTTCGGGCCGGGCTCGCCGTTCTTCTCGATACCCATGTCGCCGGTGGCGACGCCGATGACGGCGCCGTCGTCATTATAGAGCACTTCGGTTGCGGCAAAGCCGGGATAGATCTCGACGCCGAGCGCCTCGGCCTTTTCGGCGAGCCAACGACAGACATTGCCGAGCGAGACGATATAGTTGCCGTGATTGTTCATCAGCGGTGGCATGGCGAAATTCGGTAAGCGGATGGAGCCTGCGGGACCCAGCAGCATGAAGTGATCGTCGGTCACCTCGGTCTTGAAGGGATGCCCCTCCTCCTCGCGCCAGCCGGGCAACAGGCGGTCGATACCAACAGGATCGACGACGGCACCGGAGAGGATATGCGCGCCTACCTCGGCGCCCTTTTCGAGCACGACGACGGTCAGATCCGGATTGACCTGCTTCAGGCGGATCGCCGCCGACAGCCCGGCAGGGCCTGCCCCGACAATCACGACGTCGAATTCCATGCTCTCGCGTTCAGGCAGCTCGCTGGCGTCAGTCATTCACTCTCTCCGATTGGCCAGGCTCCGATTGAACCGGATGCGCGGCCTTGTCCCCTTTGGACGTCTTCCCCATTTCGATTATCTCTTGTCAAAACAAGAGAGGATTGTCGAGCCGGGAAGCGACAGGCAATCCTCCAATTCACCCAACGCGTCAATCAAGTTAAATGACGCTTACGTTAACGTCAATATTTTAACCCGCATTTCACTGTCGTTTGTTGGCATTCAACTTTCAAAAGCAGTTTGCAACGCTCTATAAATTCCGCCTGAAAGACTCAAACACCATGAAGGATGAACAGGATGGATCTCGGCATCAAGGGAAAGCGGGCGCTGGTTCTCGCCTCGTCCAAGGGACTGGGTCACGGGATCGCTGTGGCGCTGGCGCGCGAGGGAGCGGATGTCCTGCTTTGCGGGCGCAGCGGCGAGCGGCTGGAAGCCAATTGCAAGGCCATCAATGCCGAGGGTAAAGGCCGGGCCGACTGGATCTGGGCCGATCTCAACGACGAGAACTTCGTGGCGGTCGTCAGCAAGGCGGTCACCGACAAGCTTGGCGGCCTCGACATCCTCGTCAACAATAGCGGCGGGCCGATGCCAGGGACGACGGAGGATATGACCGCCGAGCGGCTGGAGACCTATTTCCTGTCGATGGTGGCGCGGCTTATCACGCTGACAAATGCGCTGTTGCCAGGCATGAAGGCGCAAGGATGGGGGCGGATCCTCACCGTCGCATCCTCCGGCATCATCGAGCCGATCTCCAATCTGGCACTGTCCAATACGCTGCGCCCCGCGCTTGCAGGCTGGAGCAAGACGCTGGCGAGCGAAGTGGCGGCGCAGGGCATCACCGTGAACATGCTCCTGCCGGGCAGCATCGCCACCGACAGGCTTGCCGACCTCGACAATGCGGCCGCCAAACGCAGTAGCAAGAGCCTGGAGGACATCAGCGCCGAGCGACAGCAGCGCATCCCCGCCGGCCGATACGGCCGCGTCGAGGAATTTGCCGCCACCGCAGCCTTCCTCTGCAGCGAACCCGCAAGCTATGTGACCGGTTCGATGATCCGCTGCGACGGCGGCGCGGCGCGGTCGCTCTAAATAACAACTTTCACGCGCCAGAAGAGATGGATTGAAACCACCAAAGGCAACACAATTGCGTGAGTAACTGTGAGTCTCGCCATGACGCCAGGACTCGCTGTTTCAAGATAAACCCAGCAAAAATCGGCTTTGCCCCGGTTTTGTTACATGGCGGCAATCAAAAAATAGTCATTTCGGTCATTTGCTGCGCTGCGAGAAGCGTCGCGCCGGCAAAGCTTTCCAAGCTTTAATTTTTCACCACCGCGAACTGTGGTAAATTGCGACGGAATGGCGTTCATGAATTCGCGTTATAGGGACAGAATAACCGAACGTTAGCGGTAACGGCGATGTGAGGAGTTGTAGCGAAACCCGTCTTTGTTTGCGCCGCAACAAATCCACTTCGAAGTCATCGCATTTCCCGCAACTCGCCTCGACCGGTTCTTAAATATGAAGAAATTCTGGCTCTCTCTCGGCCTCATCGTTATTGCCGCCTTTGCAGTATGGAATTACCGCGACCGTATTCCTTTTATGTCCGCTTTCGTCGACAAGGCATCCGCCAAGACCGAGGATAGCACCAAGACGGCAGACGCCGGCGGCCATGGTAAACGCCAGGCCGCCGCCCAGGTCGTCAAGACCGTGGCGGTCACGAAAACGACGCTGGCCAACGATGTCACCGCCACCGGCTGGGCCGATGCGCAGGATACGACGACGATCGCCGCGCAGGAGTCCGGCATTATCGTCTCGATCGAGGCTCAGGACGGCGCCATGGTCAAAGCCGGCGACCTGATCGCCAAGCTCGATCCGCGCACGGCCCAGGCCTCGGTCGACAAGGACCAGGCGACGCTGGCCAAGGACCAGGCAACGCTGACCCAAGCCGAATCCGCCCTCACCCGCGCCAAGAGCCTGTTGAACGGCGCCGGCACGCAGCAGACGCTGGACCAGGCCGTCGCGGCGCGCGACACCGCGGTGGCGACGGTCAACGGCGACAAGGCACAACTCGCCTCCGACCAGGTCCTGCTAGAGAACACCCAGATCCGCGCGCCCTATAATGGCCGCCTCGGCGACGTCGCTCTCAGCGTCGGCGCCTATGTGAGCCCCGGTACGGCGATCGTGTCGATCGCGCAGTACGATCCGATCTACGTCAAGTTCCATCTGCAGGAGAGCCATCTTCGCGAACTGGAAGAAGCGATGAAGAGCGGCTCCGTGCCGGTCAGCACCGTGCCCCGCTCGGAACAAGGCAAATCGCGCCAGGGCGTGATGAGCTTTTATGACAACCAGGTGGATGCCGCCTCCGGCACCATCCTCGCCAAAGCCAAGTTCGACAATGCCAATGGCGCCATCTGGCCCGGCCAGTCGGTCAATATCGTCGTGCACTTCAATGACAACCAACCTGTACTCGTCGCGCCCACGGTTGCAGTTAGTCCCGGTGCCGAAGGCTTCTACGCCTTCGTCGTCAAGGACAACAAGGTTCATATGACACCGGTCACCGTTGCCCGCCAGAATGGCGGCTTCTCCGCCGTCGCCACGGGTCTTTCGGAAGGCGACCATGTGGTGATCGAAGGCCAGGTGCAGCTCAACGACGGCCAGAGCGTTGTCGAACAGTTCAACGACGGCAAGTCCCAGAATGTCGCCTCGGCCGACGGCGAGTCGGGTCAGAAAACCGAAACGATCACGGTTGGAGCACAGCAATGATCCCCAATTTCTGTATCCAACGGCCGGTTGCGACGACACTTCTGGCCCTGGGTGTAGTGATGGCCGGCCTGGCCGGCTATCAGCTCGTACCCGTGGCCGCCCTGCCCCAGGTCGACTTTCCAACCGTCAACGTCACCGCGCAGCTGACTGGCGCTTCGCCGCAGACCATGGCGACTTCGGTTTCGACACCGCTGATCAAGCAGTTCGAGACCATTCCCGGCATCAGTGAAATCTCGTCGACGAACTCGCTCGGCAATACCAGTATCGTTCTGCAGTTCGACCTCAGCCGCGATATCGATGCCGCCGCCGCCGACGTCCAGGCGGCAATCTCGAATGCGACGCGCCAGCTGCCCGACAATCTGACCGTGCCGCCGAGCTATCGCAAGACCAACCCGGCCGATGCGCCGATCCTGCTTCTGGCCGTACAAAGCGATACGATGCCGCGCAGCAAGCTCGATGAAATCGCCGAAGACATCATCTCGCCGTCGCTGTCGACCATTTCCGGCGTCGCCCAGGTGACTGTCTATGGTGCGCAGACCTATGCAGTGCGCGTCGAGGTCGATCCGAGCAAGCTGCAGGACCGCGGCATCGGTATCGACACCGTCAATACCGCGCTTTCCAACGCCAACAGCCAGGTTCCGATCGGCACTCTGCAGAACAAATCGCAGAGCATGACGGTCAATGCCAACACACAGCTGCTCAACGCCCAGCAGTTCCGCACACTGGTCATCGCCAACCCCAACGGGGCGCCGATCCATCTGAGCGATGTCGCCGACGTCCAGGACAGCGTGCAGAATACCAATACGGGCTCCTGGTATGACGGCAAACGGGCGATCATTCTCGCCGTCCAGCGCCAGCCGGACGCCAACACCGTCGATGTGGTCGATGCGATCAACGCCAAGCTGCCGCAGCTGCACGCGGAAATCCCGGCCTCGGTGAAAACGAGCATCATGAACGATTCGGCGCAGCCAATCCGCGATGCCATTGCCGACGTCAAATTCACGCTGATGCTGACGATCAGCCTTGTCGTCCTGGTCATCTATCTCTTTACCGGCAAGCTGATGGCAACGATCATTCCGGGTCTTGCCGTGCCGCTGTCGCTGATCGCCACATTCGGCATGATGTATGTGCTCGGATACAGCGTCGACAATATCTCGCTGCTGGGATTGACGCTCGCGGTCGGCCTTGTGGTGGACGACGCCATCGTCATGCTCGAAAACATATTGCGGCATGTCGAGGAAGGCATGCCGGTGCTGCAGGCGGCGATCAAGGGCTCGGCGGAAGTCAGCTACACCATCATCTCAATGTCGATCTCGCTGATCGCCGTCTTCATTCCGATCCTGCTGATGGGCGGTGTGGTCGGTCGTATCTTCAACGAATTCGGCATGGTGGTCGCCATCGCCATCGTGTCGTCGGCGATCGTCTCCCTGACCGTCACGCCGATGCTCAGCTCTCGGCTCTCCAACGACCATCGCCCGCCACCGCTGCCGGTACGCCTCTTCAATATCGGCTTCGACTGGGTCCAGCGCGGTTACGACAGGGGTGTCGGCTGGTGCCTGCGAAACCGCAGTATCGTTCTTCTCTGCTTCGCCGGCTCGATCGGTCTCTCGGTGTACCTGTTTATGGTGCTGCCCGCGAGCTTCTTCCCGACGGAAGATATCGGCCGCCTGCAGATATCCACCCAGGCCCGACAGGATATTTCCTATACGGCCATGCGCGATCTACAGAATCAGGCAGCGGCGGCCATCAAGCAGAACCCCGCAGTCGCCCATGTCATGTCAATCGTCGGCGGCAATGCGCGCCAGCCATTGAACAACGGCACGATGTTCGTCGAACTGAAGCCGAAGGATCAGCGCGAGCCTCTGGACACGACGTTGCGTGAACTGCGCGCCAGCATCAACAAGATCGCCGGTATCAAGGCCTTCATCACGCCACAGCAGAGCCTGCGCTTTGGCGGCCGGCAGACGGCCAGCCAGTATCAGCTCGTCGTCCAGGCGCTCAGCGCCGACCAGACCAACCTCTGGGCCAACAAGATCGAAGACGCCATGCGGCGCGATCCGCGCTTTACCGACGTGACGTCGGACGAGCAGAATAATGCGCTTCAAGCCAATATCGTTGTCGATACCGAAAAGGCCGCGGCCTACGGCATCAACAACAACCAGTTGCGCACCACGCTCGAAGAGGCTTTCAGCAGCTACGAAGCCGCGCAGATCCAATCCACCGGCGACAGCTACGACGTCATCGTCGAATTCGACACCAGCAAACCCTGGGACGACCAGAAGCTTCAGGAGATCCAGATCGCCTCCGCAAGCGGCGCTCTCGTTCCGCTGTCGAACTTCGCCCATGTCGAGCGCACGACGGGTCCGGTCACCATCAACCAGACCGGACAGCTCGTTTCGACCACGGTGTCCTTCAACCTGCCGGCCGGCGAGGCGCTCGGCGACGCCACCGCTCAGATCGAACAGATCAAGAAGGACCTCAATGTGCCGGCAGACGTGTTTACGTCCTATGGCGGCACCGCCCAGATCTTCCAACAGTCGCAGGGTAGCACGCCGTACCTGATCCTTGCCGCCGTGCTGACGATCTATGTGGTGCTCGGCGTTCTCTATGAAAGCTTCATCCACCCGCTGACCATTCTCTCCGGTCTGCCGGCCGCAGCCCTCGGCGCACTGCTCGCCCTGAAGCTCTTCGGCTTCGACCTGTCGATCATCGCGCTCATCGGCCTCTTGATGCTGATCGGCATCGTCAAAAAGAACGCGATCATGATGATCGACGTGGCGCTGGAAACGCTGCGAACGACTGCCGGCATATCGCCCGCGGAGGCAATCCATGAAGCCTGCGTCCGCCGTTTCCGTCCGATCATGATGACGACCTTCTGCGCCCTGCTCGGCGCGCTGCCGATCGCCGTCGGCGGTGGCGCCAGCTCGGAGCTGCGCCAGCCGCTCGGTATCGCCGTCGTCGGTGGTCTCGTTGTCTCGCAGATCCTGACGCTGTTCATCACGCCGGTCATCTTCCTGGAGATGAATCGCCTGAACGACTTCGTCGGCCGCCTCGGCAAGCGCAAGGACAAGCATCCGCACGAAGAGGAAACGCCGACCGCCATCGCGGCCGAGTGATAGATAACGGGCGCCGAAAAGGCGTCCGTTTCACTTTGGCGCGGCGAAAAGCGCAAGGCCGTTTGCGGATCGGATCCCACCCAAATAAATCCGCCTTCCAGTCTTGCGCTTGCAATCCAGCCATGCCATGACGCGCCCTCTTTCAGACAGGGGCGCGTCTCGCGTTCCATGAGGGGCATCGGCCTCATTCCATAAAATTTCGACAGAAGGGAGTGCGGGCATGGCTCGGGCGCTTGGTCTTGACTTCGGCACAACGAATACGGTTCTGGCTCTGGCCGACGGTCCGGCGACGCAATCGGTCGCCTTCACCAGCGCCGCTGGCACGGCGGACAGCATGCGTACGGCTCTGTCCTTCATGAAGGATCCGGGCTTGGGTGCCGCGGCCCTGAAGGTCGAGGCGGGGCATGCCGCCATCCGGCAGTTCATCGACAATCCCGGCGACTGCCGCTTTCTGCAGTCGATCAAGACCTTTGCCGCCAGCGCGCTTTTTCAGGGCACGCTGATCTATGCCAAGCGCCATACGTTCGAGGATCTGATGGAGATCTTCGTACGTCGTCTGCGCGCCTATGCCGGCGATGGCTGGCCGTCGGAAGTCGGTCGCATCGTTACGGGCCGACCGGTGCATTTTGCCGGCGCCAATCCGGATGCGTCGCTGGCGACCGAGCGCTACAATACGGCCCTGTCGCGCTTCGGCTTTCCGGAAATCCATTATGTCTACGAACCGGTGGCAGCCGCCTTTTACTTTGCCCAGCATCTGAAGGCGGATGCGACCGTGCTGGTCGCCGACTTCGGCGGCGGCACGACGGACTATTCGCTGATCCGCTTCGAGAGCCATGCCGGCCGGCTGACGGCCACCCCGATCGGCCATTCCGGCGTCGGCATCGCCGGCGACCATTTCGACTTCCGGATGATCGACAACATCGTCTCGCCGGAAATCGGCAAGGGCAGCTACTTCAAGAGCTTCGACAAGCTGCTGGAAGTGCCAACCTCCTACTATGCCAATTTCGGCCGCTGGAACCAGCTTTCGATCTTCAAGACTTCGCGCGAATATGCCGACCTGAAGAAGCTGGTGCGCAGCAGCATGGAGCCGGACAAGCTGGAGACTTTCATCGATCTCGTCGAGCATGACGAAGGCTATCCGCTCTATCAGGCGGTGTCGGCGACGAAGATGGCGCTGTCGGCTGAAGAAGAAGCCGAGTTCAATTTCCCGCCACTTGGCAAAGCCGGCCGCAAGACAGTACGCCGCGCCGATTTCGAGCGATGGATCAGCGACGATCTCTCTCGTATCGAGGGCGCCCTGGATGATGTTCTGACGACCACCAACACGTCGCCCGACACCATCGACAAGGTGTTCCTCACCGGCGGCACCTCCTTCGTGCCGGCGGTGCGCCGCATCTTCACCAAGCGCTTCGGTCAGGAGCGGATCGAGACCGGTGGCGAATTGCTGTCGATCGCCCATGGTCTCGCCCTGATCGGCGAGCGCGACGACATCAGCCAGTGGACGGCGTGAGGGTAGTCACGCCCCTGCCCTTTCGTTCTGCCCCGGCTTTGGCTAGAGTTCACCCATGATCTCCGCCAACGACCTTTCGCCAGCCGAACTCGCCGCCCTTCTGCATTTTCATGCGGATGCCGGCGTGGAATGGCTGCTCGAAGAAGAGGCCGTCGACCGCTTTGCCGAATTCGAGGCGATGAAGGCCGCTCGGCAGGGTGCACGAGCGGCGCAGCCGCGTGTCGAGGTGACACAGCAACCCGCAGCACGGCCGGCACAACAACCGGAGCGCCGTCAGGCCGCACCAAAGGCGGCCGCCCCTGTAGCGCCGCCGCGCAGCGCACCTGCCATTCCCGACGAACAAGCCGTCGAGCAGGCCCGCTTCGCGGCCGAAAGCGCGCGGTCTCTCAGCGAACTCAAGACGGCGCTCGAGGCTTTCAATAGCTGCAATCTGAAGAATAGCGCCCGCTCGACCATCTTCGCCAGTGGCACCCCCGAGGGCCGCATCATGGTAATCGGCCCGATGCCGAGCGCCGATGACGACCGCGAGGGTGCGCCCTTTGCCGGGCGGACCGGGCTGTTGCTCGACAAGATGCTGGCCGCCATCGGCCTCAAGCGCGACAACATCCTGCTCACCAATGTTATTCCCTGGCGGCCGCCGGGCAATCGCGCACCGTCGGCACCGGAAATCGAGATCTGCCGTCCCTTCATCGAGCGGCAGATCGCTCTTGCCGAACCGCAAGCCCTGCTGCTGCTCGGCAATTTTACGGCACGCCACTTCTTTGGAAGCAACGAAACGATCCACGGCCTGCGCGGGCAGTGGCGGGACGTGACGATATCCGGCCGGGCGATACCGGCAATCGCCAGCCTCCACCCCCAGGAATTGCTCACCGCCCCAATCAACAAGCGGTTGGCCTGGAACGACCTGTTAGCCTTCAGAACGCGCATCGACACCGAAGCCAAAGGCTAATTTTTTAGCAGCATTAACGGAATATGAAAGCTGCCATGCACATTACGCATAGCAGCACCCCAATTGCGTGCATTGCGAAATCGATGTTGCACTGCAATATATAGTGCGTGTCTTGGGAGGAATTTTGAAAGGAACCAAGGCCGTGACTGCACGTTTTCGTCCTATCCATTGTGGGTTTGATACCCTGCGCCGCGCCATCGAACCTGTGCGCGCCATCAACGGCCATCGCAGCGTCGGCATTGCCGCTAATGAGCAGATGACTGCTCGCGGCACCGGGATTTCCGCGCGCGTTGCCCGCCCGGCCGCCATATTCGCCGATTTTCGTCAGTGCTAAAGAAGGATCATACTATGTCTACAGGATTTCGTTCCTTCTTTACCCTCCTCGATACCGTTGGGCATATTGGCTCGGCGGTGCGCGCGGCGGAAGAATTCGAGCGCTCCCGCAGCCTACATAAGGTCGCGAAGCACGAAATGACCCCCGCATATGCAGCGGCGGCCGGCATTCCCCTATAAGTTTGAAAAGGGCGGGATCGATGATCCCGCCCTTTTTCGTTTCGGATTTTCATCATCAATTTTCATGAAGTACACGCCGGGCCTAGCCCGGCGTTTTTTCTTCGGATCATTCCTTCGGCACAGCGCCTGCCACAACGGCTTGCGCCCATTCGAACCCCTCATCCACAGCCGCGAATTTGACGGCCTGCCAGCTGCAATATTCATCGAGAAAGTCACGCGACATCCATAATCGCGTCTTCTTCGGCTCGTCGTACCAACCGATGCAGCCGTGATCGGCGGCCTTGCGCAGAAGGCGCTGCAAATGGGTGCGCGACATCATGAACTGCGCGGCGATGGCGCGCGTATCGATGCGGCCAAGATCGATGCGACCGTCGGTATCGGCACTCGGCTCCAGCCGGGACATGAGATTGTCGACCACGAGGCCGCCGGCCTCCGTCCAGAGAAACATGCCGACGCGCTCCGGCGGCTCGCGCCAGGCCGTCGCTTCCAGACAGCGGCGCGCCATACGTGGCTGCGCCAGATCGAACAACCCCGGATGGGCCGCAAGCGTCACGGCGCGGCTGCCATTGTCGATGAGGTCGAGAGCGGCAAGATTGGCGAGAAACCAACTGAACATCGCAGCATGGCTGATCTCCGCCGGCTCATAGCGCCGCGGGCGCAGGACCGGGCCGGCAGCGGGAAGGAGGAAGCGATAGGTCAGCAACTCCTCAATGTAGGTCAGCACGGTATTGCGGCTTGCCACACGGTAGTGGGTAATGAGATTGCGAAGCTCGACAGCGGTCAGGCCGGAACCGGGTACGGTAGAGTCATATTCCAGATGAAGTGCATAGGCCATCTGGGTCAAAAGCCAGCGCTGGTGCGAGGCCAGGAGGCGCGCGATCCGCGGTCCGCTGTCATAACGGTTGCGCAGCGCCTCTGCCAGAAAGCGCAAGGAAGGTACGAATTCGGAATGGCGAGCAAGTTGCTCGACGGAAAAGCTCAAGCGGGCCTCCTTATGGCGCCCTTTTAAATACCAATAGGCAAGGAATTTTTCTAATTCTTACACGAACTTATCGTCGCCGTGTACAATACTGACACAACATAGCATGCTATAAACACAGTTGGCGCAATAGGTTAAACAAAAAATACTTTCATAGCCGTCTTTTCCATGGCTAAGCGCGATACCAAGACCGGACCAACCATTCGCGTCACGCGGCGTCGCGATTGATCGCGCGTCATTGCCGGGTTAGAGCAAGATGGCCGTGGCAATCGGCGCTCTTCAACTCACTTGACCGGAATCCCGTTCCAATGCTGGCCAGCCTCGTCTCGATCGCCAGTCTGATGCTGTCAACGCTGTTGATGATGATCGGCTATGGCCTGATGAATTTCGTCGTTCCGATCCGCTCGGTAGCGGAGGGCTGGTCGACCTTCACCATATCGGTGATCGCCACCGGCTATACGTTCGGCTTCACCATATCCTGCATCATCACACCGCGCTTCGTGCGGCGGGTGGGGCATGTACGCGTGTTCGGCGCGCTGATCTCACTGCTCAGCATCGGTATCCTGCTTTGCGCCCTGATGGTCGATTGGCGTGCCTGGCTCGCCTTCCGCTGCATCAGCGGCTTCGGTATTGCCGGCGCCTATCTCATCATCGAAAGCTGGCTGAACGAGCGGGTCAACAACGAGAACCGCGCAACCATCTTCTCGGTCTATATGATCACCTGCCTGGTCGGTTCGATCGGCGGTCAATATCTCGTGCCGCTGGGCGACCCCAGCAATACCTCGCTTTTCATCCTGTGCGGTATCATCTTCGCGCTTGCCATGCTGCCGACGGCGCTCTCGACCGCCAAGTCGCCGACGCCAATCCATGAGGCCAAGTTCGACCTGCCCAAGCTTTACCGACTATCGCCCATTGCCTTCATCGGCTCACTGCTATCGGGCGCCCTCTCCGGCACCTGGAGCAGCCTTGGCGGCGTCTACACCCAGAATGTCGGCATGAACACGGCCGAGGGCGCGACGCTGCTCGCCTGCGTACTCGCCGGCGGCGCGGTGTCGCAAATGCCGATTGGCCGCATCTCCGACCTCGTGGACCGGCGCTATGTCATGATCGTCTGCGGCGGCATCGGCGTTCTCGCCTGCATCATCATGACCCTGTTCGACGCCCATACGCTGATGACGCTCTATATTGCCGGCTTCTTCATCGGCACCGTGCTCTACCCGATCTATGCGCTCAATGTGGCCCATGCCAACGATCGCGCCGCACCCGACGAATATGTCACCATTTCCAGCGGCATCATGCTGCTCTACGGGCTCGGCACCGTCTCCGGCCCGCTGGTCGGCGGCGCGATGATGGAATTCGCTGGCCCATCCGGCCTTCTTTGGTTCCTGGCACTCGCCTTCGCGCTCTATGCCGGCTACGCCGGCTGGCGCATCGCCAGGCGGAAACCGAACGAAGGCCGTATCGACAAGACCGATTTCCAGTCGATCCCGCTTCCCATGCGCGGCGGTGAGCCGCCCGTTCCCCCGGCTCCAGCGACAGTCGACTGATCGGTTCAGGCCTCGCGGCCAAGACTTTTTTTGGGTCAAAACAATATGGCTACTTCATAACGGGCGGTATTAACCTTTTAAAAACCATAGTATTTCAACTTCATTTCACCGCATTCAATAATTCCTGCGGCGCAACATGTATTTCCAACAACTACTACAGCTTTTACTGTTTACGAGGTCTAGGTCCGATGACAGCAGCCCCATCGATGAAACGGAGCTCCCAGCAGCATGCGGTAACGCCGCGTTCGATGCGCGTCGTTACCGATGGCATCGGCAACGACCTCGAGCGCTTCAGCACCGATAACACCCATGTCGTCAAGCAGATCAAGCTTCTGGCGATCAACGCGCTGATCGAGGCCGCACGCGCCGGCGAAACCGGCAAGGGCTTCGCGGTGGTCGCCAACGAGGTGCAGCGCCTGGCACAGATCGCGACCGATATCGCGAGCAAATTTCAGGACAATGTGCTCAGCCGCATCGGTGTCAGCCGCAGCATGGCCGAAGCGCTGGTGGAGGAGATGGAGGGCGTTCGCCTGACCGATCTCGCCCAGACCCTGGTTCAGCTCATCGTCCGCAATCTCTTCGAGCGCACCGCCGATGTTCGCTGGTGGGCGACCGACACGGCCCTCTGGGAAGCGCTTCAGGACCCGCAGCCCCAACGCATCGCCTTTGCCGCCGAACGGCTCGGTGTCATTAATCGCTTTTATACGGTCTATCTCGATCTGGTCGTGACCGACATGAAGGGACAGGTCATCGCCTCGGCCAACCCCGCCTATCAGCGCAAACTCGCCGGCGCCAATCTTGCCTCTGATTCCTGGTTCAGGGCGGCCGTGGCCTGCCGGTCAGGCGATGACTATATCGTCGACGAGGTCCGACCGAGCGAATTTCACGAGCAGCGAAACGCGCTCGTCTATGCCACCGGCATTCGCGAAGGCGGACGATCGGACGGCAGGCAGATCGGCACGCTGGGTGTCTATTTCGACTGGCAGAACCAGGGACAGGCGATCGTCGACAAGGAAGCCAACCTGCCACCGCAGGTCGCCGAAAAGACCGTGGTGATGCTGCTTGACGGCAAGAGGCGCGTGATCGCCTGCAGCGACCCTAAACTCATGTTCTCGCATTTCGCGCTTGCCAATCCCGAGGGCACGACGCGGGGAAGCTATTACGACAACAACGGCGCCATCGTCGCCTACGCCAAGACGCTTGGCTACGAGGATTATGATGGTCTTGGATGGTATGGCGTCGTCGTGCAACAGACTGAAGACGACGATACGATCAGGGCGGCTTTCAACCTGAAATGAAGCATAACCTTCTCGATCAAATACTTTCCCCGCCGTCACAAATTGCAGCGATGCGATGATATGACTTTAACTTTGGTTCAGATTTCGATGTAATGATGCGGCGGATTTCCTTCGGAGCATTGCTCCGGATCAATGCCCGCCGCAGTATCAGCCCGATCAGGATAGACCATGCGAACAGACACCGGCCAGATCGTTCATCTGGCAGACTATCGTCCCACCGACTTCGTACTGGAACGCGTGGACCTTACCTTCGACCTGCATCCGACTGAGACCAAGGTCGAAGCCCGGCTGATCTTTCACCGTCGCGAAGGCATCGATCCCAAGGCACCGCTGGTACTCGACGGCGACGAACTGGTCCTTTCGGGACTGCTGCTCGACCAGACCGAACTGCCGGACGAACAGTATATCGCAACGCCCGACAGCTTGACGGTCCGCGACCTGCCGGAAAGCGCGCCCTTCGAACTGACGATCACGACGATCATCAATCCCGAAGCCAATACGCAGCTCATGGGGCTCTACCGCACCGGCGGCGTCTACTGCACCCAATGCGAGGCCGAGGGCTTCCGCCGCATCACCTATTTCCCCGATCGCCCTGATGTTCTTGCGCCCTATACGGTCAACATCATCGCCGACAAGGCCGCCAATCCGCTGCTGCTGTCGAACGGCAACTTCCTCGGCGGCGCCGGCTATGGCGAAGGCAAGCATTTCGCCGCCTGGTTTGATCCGCATCCGAAGCCGAGCTATCTCTTTGCGCTGGTCGCCGGCGATCTCGGCGTGGTCGAGGATACGTTCGTCACCGCATCGGGCCGCGAAGTGGCACTGAAGATCTATGTCGAACACGGCAAGGAGCCGCGCGCGGCCTATGCGATGGACGCGCTGAAGCGTTCGATGACATGGGATGAGGAGCGGTTCGGCCGCGAGTACGATCTCGACATCTTCATGATTGTCGCCGTCTCCGATTTCAACATGGGAGCTATGGAGAATAAGGGCCTCAACGTCTTCAACGACAAATACGTCCTTGCCGATCCTGATATCGCCACCGACGCCGACTATGCCAATATCGAGCGGATCATCGCGCACGAATATTTCCACAACTGGACAGGCAACCGCATCACCTGCCGCGACTGGTTCCAGCTCTGCCTCAAGGAAGGTCTGACGGTCTATCGCGACCACGAATTTTCCGCCGACCAGCGTTCGCGTCCGGTCACGCGCATCGCCGAAGTTCGTCATCTGAAGTCGGAGCAGTTTCCGGAGGATGGCGGCCCCCTCGCCCATCCGGTGCGCCCGACGACCTATCGTGAGATCAACAACTTCTACACGACAACAGTCTACGAGAAGGGCAGTGAAGTCACCAGCATGATCGCCACCCTGCTCGGCCGCGATCTGTTCAAGACGGGGATGGACCTCTATTTCGACCGCCACGACGGACAGGCGGTGACGATCGAGGATTTCGTTAAATGCTTCGAGGATGTCAGCGGCCGCGACCTCGCGCAGTTCTCGCTCTGGTATCACCAGGCCGGCACGCCGCTCGTCACCGCTTCCGGCGCCTATGATGCCACCGCCAAGGCCTTCACACTGTCGCTCGAACAGATGCAGCCAGCCACTCCGGGCCAGACGAGCAAGGCGCCGCTGCACATTCCGTTGCGCATGGCGCTGATTGCCGAGGATGGCACGTTGCTGACGCCGACATCGGTAAGCGGCGCGGAACTGACGGGCGACGTTCTGCACCTGACGGCGCGGACGCAGACCGTGGTCTTCCACGGCATCCCGTCGCGGCCGGTCCTGTCGCTCAACCGCAGCTTCTCCACGCCGATCAATCTGCAATTCAGCCAGAGCGCCAAGGATCTGGCACTGATCGCCCGCCACGAGACCGATCATTTTGCCCGCTGGCAGGCGCTGATCGACCTTGGTCTGCCCAACCTGCTGCAGGCCGCCCGCGACGCCCGCAAGGGTGCTCCGGTCACCTGCGACCCGGTCTTCATCGATGCGCTTCTGGCAGCGGCGAAAGACGAGAGCCTGGAGCCCGCTTTCCGCGCCCTGGCACTCGCTTTGCCGAGTGAGGCCGACATCGGCCGCGAGCTTGGCGGCGACAACGATCCTGACGCAATCCACATTGGCCGCCAGGCGATCCTCAAGCAGATCGCCGAGGCCGGGAAGGACATCTTCGCAGCACTCTACGACGGCATGCAGACACCCGGCCCCTTCAGCCCGGATGCGGCGAGCGCCGGACGGAGGGCCTTGCGTAATGCGGCCCTTACTTATCTCTCACAATCAGATGATAGCCCCGCCCGCGCCAAGACGGCCTATGACGGCGCCAATAACATGACCGATCTCAGTGCCGCGCTGACCATCCTTGCACATCGTTTCCCCGACACGGCGGAGGCCAAGGCTGCCCTTCAGGACTTCCACGACCGTTTCACCGAAAACGCTCTGGTCATCGACAAATGGCTCTCCATCCAGGCCGCCATTCCAGGTGCTGCGACGCTCGATCGTATTCAGGGCCTCATGAAGATGCCTTTCTTCAAGCGCACCAATCCCAACCGGATGCGCGCCCTCGTCGGCACCTTCGCCTTCTCCAATCCGACCGGCTTCGGCCGCGCCGATGGCGCCGGCTATCGTTTCCTCGCGCAGGAAATCCTCGATATCGACCAACGTAATCCGCAGCTTGCCGCGCGCATTCTGACCTCGATGCGCTCCTGGCGGTCGCTGGAGCCCGTCCGCGCTGACCATGCTCGCTCTGCTTTGATGCAGATCGAACGCACCGGCGGCCTTTCGACCGACGTTCGCGACATTGTGGACCGCATCCTGAAGGACTGATTTTCCGCTTGCCATCCGGTGATCGAGGTGGGTGATTTGCACCCGCTTTTTCATCTTGAGCGAGTCTCGGGTGCCCGTGCCCTACCGTCGCGGGTACAAAAAGCACTGAAATCACTTATGGTTAACAAAGTTTTACCGGACCCTCTGGACAAGGCGAATCACGAGTGATTCATTAGGGTAGATTCGGGCGAGCGGCGCAGCGAATCACACGAGGGACAAGGCTAGAGCGATGGTGGACGTGCGGCGGGCAACCGCGGCCGAAGGACGGCTGCGTGTTAATTTCGACGGTCTGAAATCCTGGCATAGCGGTGTTAACGACAGAGCGGGAGTCCGCGCGGAGACCATTTCGCGACGCTTTCCGCAAACGGAGCATATCCTGAAGCGGGTTATTCCCGTGCTCATCGTCTCCTTCCTGATGGTCGTTGCCGCCTCGCATTTCTTCAGCATGGTCACCGAACACGGCCGCATGGCAGCTTCGGCCCGCCAGGCGACGTCGCTTTCCATTGCCGCGGCAGCGGCCGCCTTTTCCAACGATGCCAGCCTGTTTCGAGCGGGTGATCGCGATGGAGCGGAAAGGAAGCTTTCGACCTACCTGCCGCAGGACCGGCTCGATACCGGCGCCTTCGTGCTTCTGGTCCAGGCGAGCGGCCGCGTCTTCGGCTCATCGGCTGCCGGTTCCAACTATATCGGCCTGACGATCTCGGATTTCTTTCCCGAGGTCTCGGCCATCCGCAGTTTCGGCGACCATGCCGGCGTGATCGAGACCATGATCGACGGGGCGCCCTATTATGCGGCGATCTCGCTGATCGGCGACAAGGGCGATTTCGTTCTCTCCGCCGCCTCCATGGAGCAGATCGACAAGCTCTGGCGCGATGAGTTGACCCTCAATGTCACACTCTTTGCCGGCATTTCCTCCATCCTGCTCGTCATCCTCTACGCCTATTACACCCAGGTGAAACGGACCCGCGACGCCGACGAGATCTTCCTCGAATCCAACATGCGCGTTGAGACCGCACTGTCGCGCGGTCGCTGCGGTCTCTGGGATTTCGATTTCACCAGCCGTGAATTCTTCTGGTCGCGCTCGATGTACGACATGCTGGGTCTGCCGGCGGCCGACCGGCCGCTGTCGTTTGCCGACGCGGAACGGCTGATGCACCCCGACGACAACAGCCTGCATACGCTGGCGCGATCGATCACCCGCGGCAGTGCCGGTCACGTCGACCAGATCCTGCGCATCCGTCATGCCAAGGGGCACTATGTCTGGATGCGCGCCCGCGCCCAGGTTATCCGCACCAATTCCGGTCGCGTCCACATGATCGGCATCGCCATGGACGTCACCGAGCAGCATCGGTTGGCGCAGCGCTATGCCGAGGCCGACCAGCGTCTGGCGGATGCAATCGAATGTACCTCGGAAGCCTTCGTGCTCTGGGACAAGAACGACCGGCTCGTGATGTGCAACGACCATTTCCAGCAAGCTTACGGCTTGCCGGAAAAGGTGCTGGTGCCGGGCACGGAACGCGCCGTCGTCAATGCCGCAGCGGCTCGCCCGATCATCGAGCGGCGCATCGTCGATCCCGGCCGCTCCAACCATTCGCAGACGACGGAAGTGCAGCTTGCCGACGAGCGCTGGCTGCAGATCAACGAACGCCGGACCCGCGACGGCGGCCTGGTGTCCGTTGGTACAGACATTACCCAGCTCAAGCGCAACCAGGAGCGCCTGCGCGAATCCGAGCGCCGGCTGATGGCGACGATCAACGATCTCTCCGCTTCCCGGCAGATCCTCGAGCGACAGAAGGCGGAGCTTTCGACCGCCAACACCAATTACCTTGCGGAAAAAGAACGTGCCGAAGCCGCCAACAAGGCCAAATCGGAATTCCTCGCCAACATGTCGCATGAGCTGCGCACGCCGCTCAACGCCATCCTCGGTTTCTCCGAAATCCTGCAGGACCAGATGTTCGGCCCTCTCGGTTCGTCGCGGTACAATGAATACGCCAAGGATATCCATGATAGCGGCAAGCATCTGCTGAACGTCATCAACGACATTCTCGACATGTCGAAGATCGAGGCGGGTCATATCAAGCTATCCTGCGAGACGGTCGATCTCGCGCCCCTGATCGAGGAGTGCCTCCGCCTTACCTCCATCCCGGCCGCCTGCAAGAACATCCTCGTCGAGCAAAGCATCTCCTCCGGCATCAAGCTGACGGCCGACCGCCGCGCGATGAAGCAGATCCTGCTCAACCTCCTCTCCAATGCCGTGAAGTTCACCAACAATGGCGGCCGCATCGCGGTGCGGACCCGCAAGGTCGATGACGCCGTGGTGCTGACCATCGCCGATACCGGCATCGGCATTCCCAAATCGGCTCTCAGCAAGATCGGCCAGCCCTTCGAGCAGGTGCAAAGCCAATATGCCAAGAGCAAGGGCGGCTCGGGCCTTGGGCTCGCCATCTCGCGGTCGCTGACATTGCTGCATCACGGCCGCATGCGGATCCGCTCACGCGAGGGCATCGGCACCGTCATCGCCATCCGCATCCCCGACCGGGGCTGAATCAAGCCTTCACGACCGACTGAAAAACTTTTCGAACCGCCTTCGACAACCGTTTCAGCTCCGCCTCCAGCGTGCGAATATCCGGGCAGTCGCCAGCGCGGCAGACCAGCTCGATCAAGCCCGAAGGAGCCTTGCCGGGATCGAAGGGGCCATCGACGCAAAGCCGGATGAGCTGCGACAGTTCGGTGTAGAGATGCAGCGCCTCCAGGCAGAGATCGAGATCGTTGCGGTCCATCAGGCTGCCGCCAAGCAGTTTCAACGCCTCGCCGGTGCTCAAGCCATTAGCATCGATGCCCACGCCGCGAACAGGTGCGATCAATCTCAGATATTGCGCGATGAACTCGATGTCGATCAGCCCCCCGGGGATCAGCTTCAGGTCCCAGATGCTGACCGGCGGCTTTTCCTGCTCGATCAGACCACGCATCTCCGCGACATCCCCGGCGATCTTCGGGATATCTCGTTTTGCCGAGAGCACCTCGCCGATGATCCGCTCTGCGTTGAGGATAAGGTCCTCATCGCCGCAGATCAGGCGGGCACGGGATAGCGCCATATGCTCCCAGGTCCAGGCTTCCTCGCGCTGGTATTTCTCGAAGGAATTGATGCGGGTTGCGACCGGCCCCTTGTTACCGGAGGGACGCAGGCGCATGTCGACCTCGTAAAGCACGCCCTCCGCCGTCGGCGCGGACAGAGCCGCGATCAGCCGTTGGGTGATGCGCGTGAAATAGCGGGTGGCGTCGAGCGGCTTCTGGCCGGAGGATTCGCCGACCGTATCGTCGTAATCGTAGAGCAGGATGATATCGATGTCGGAGTCCGCGGTCAGCTCGAAACTGCCGAGCTTGCCCATGCCCATGACCGCGACGCGGCCGCCGGGATAGTCGCCATGCGCTGCCGTGATCTCCTTCATCACCGCGTTCAACGCCGCCTCGACGATCAGATCGGCAAGATAGGTGAAGGCGCGTGCCGCCATGGCGCCGCCGATCGTGCCCGTCAGCAGGCGGATGCCGATCAGGAAGCGCTGTTCGGAGGCGAAGATGCGCAGCCGGTCCAGCACCTCCTCGTAATGCCCTGCCGAGGCCAGAAAGCTGGTGATGCGTTCCGCCAGATAATCGCGCGTCGGCAGCTCCGCCATCAGGCGGGGATCCAGCATGCCGTCGAAGACATGCGGCTTGGCGGCAATGATCTCGGCGAGCCGCGGTGCCGACGACATGATGTTGACGATGAGGGAGAGCAGCGCCGGGTTGGTGCTGAGTAGCGAGAACAGCTGGATACCGGCGGGCAGACCGGAAATGAAGCTGTCAAAGCGTAGCAGCGCCTCGTCCGCCCGCTTGCTCTCGCCGAAAACCCGCAGCAGCTCGGGCGTCAGCTCTGTCAGCCGCTCGCGCGCCTCGACCGACTGCGTGGCGCGGTAGCGGCCGTAATGCCAGGTGCGGATGACATTGGAAATATCGGATGGGCGTTCGAAGCCGAGGCGGCGCAGCGTTTCCAGCGTGTCCGGATCGTCGCCCTGACCGGTGAAGACCAGATTGCCGGTCCCGCCGGAAAGCTTCGCTTCCTGTTCGAACAGACGCGCATAGCGCCGCTCCACCGTCTTCAGTCTGGCGACCAGCGCCTCGGAGAAGCTGGAGATATCGGTGAAGCCCATCATGAAGGCGACACGCTTCAACTCAGCATCGGTTTCGGGCAGCAGATGCGTCTGCTCGTCGCGCACCATTTGGATGCGATGTTCGACATCGCGCAGGAACCAATAGGCCTCCGTCAGCTCGTCGCGCGTCTCGGCGTCGATCCATTTCGCCTTGGTCAGCTCCGCCAGTGTTTCCTCGGTGGCGCGGGAGCGTAGCTCCGGCATGCGGCCGCCGGCGATCAGCTGCTGCGTCTGGACGAAGAACTCGATCTCGCGAATGCCGCCGCGACCGAGTTTGACGTTGTGGCCCTTGACCGCGATCGCGCCGTGGCCCTTGTGGACATGGATCTGGCGCTTGATCGAATGGATATCCGATATCGCCGCATAATCGAGATATTTGCGGAAGACGAAGGGCACGAGATCGCGGATGAAGGCTTGGCCGGCCGCAATATCGCCGCCGACGGCGCGCGCCTTGATGAAAGCGGCGCGCTCCCAATTCTGTCCCCTGCCCTCGTAATAGATCATTGCCGCGTCGACGGGGATGGCAAGCGGTGTCGAACCGGGATCGGGGCGCAGGCGCAGATCGGTGCGGAAGACATAGCCATCTGCCGTGCGCTCCTGAAGGATACGCACCAGACGGCGCATCAGGCGCGGGAAGATATCGATGGCATCGTCGGGATTGGAGACGATCCCTGCCATCTCGTCGAAGAAGACGACAAGGTCGATATCGGAGGAATAGTTCAGCTCGCCGGCGCCCAGCTTTCCCATGCCAAGCACGATCAGGCCGGAACCAAGGCTCGGTGCGGAGAGATCGCGAACCGTGATCTTGCCGGCCTCATGCGACGACAGCAGCAGATGATCGATCGCCGCCGAAATCGAGGCTTCGGCAAGCGCACTCAGCCAGCGCGTCGTCACCCTGCCATCGAAGATGCGAGCGAGATCGGCAAGCGCGATCAGGAAGGCGGCGCGGCGCTTGGCAATGCGCAAACGGCTCATGACCTCAGATTCGGAAGGAGAGGATGTATCCCCCTCTCCCGGCAGCCAGGCGCGGCGGGCCTCGGCCACCAGGGTCTCGATCTGCGGCGACAACGGTTTGCTGATGGCCGCCACGAGCAATGCCGGATCGAGATTGGCGGTTTCGCGAAGATAAGGCGAGAGCGTCAATGCGGCGACGATAAAATCGCGCAAGGAACTGTCACCATCGAGAAGAGCGGCGATTGCCGGTTCCGATTTGGCGATGTCCTTGAGGTCGGCAAGCGCCGCTTTCAGCTCCGTCTGGTTGAGCGGCCGAAGCCGACCGGGCGGAACATTCCGCAGCAGATCGCTTTCCATCATCGTCATGCAGTCTCCTCCCTACCGCGGCGCACGTCCGATTGGACAGGCGAAGACACGGTAACCCCTTGAAGCGAAACATGATCCCGAAAACCATCAATGATTTTCGCGATCATGTTTCGAACAATCCGATGAAGCAGGATTAACCTATTGTTTCTGCGTGGGGAAGATCATGGTCACGGTGAGGCCACGGGCATCGGGGCTGGCCGGGTCGGTATCGGAAAGCTCCAGCTGGCCGCCATGCAGCTCCATCACCGCCTCCACCAGCGAAAGGCCGAGGCCGGTGCCGGGCTTGGAGCGGCTCTCGTCCAGGCGGAAGAAGCGCTTGATCACCTCGGTCCGCTGGTGGGCGGGAATACCTGGCCCATGGTCGGCGACGGCAAGGTTCACGGCGTCCGGCGTCCGCGACAGTTTCAGTGTCACCGCCTGCTTGCCGGGACAGCCGGAGGCATATTTGACGGCATTGTCAATGAGATTGAAGATCGCCTGGCCGATCAGCTCACGATTGCCTTGTACTTCGACATCGGGCTCGATTTCGGCGGTCAGGGCGAGACCCGCCTCCTCCGCCACAGGCTCGTAGAGCTCGGCCGTATCGGCGACGATGGAGGAGAGATCGACGCCGGTCATTTCGGCGGCGACCGAACCCGCCTCGACGCGGGAGATCATCAGCAGCGCGTTGAAGGTGCGGATGAGCTGATCGGACTCGCCGATAATGCCTTCCAGCGCCACGCGACGGCCTTCGCCGTCCGCATTGTCGAGCGCATCCGCCGCCTTGTTGCGCAGCCGCGTCAATGGTGTCTTCAGGTCATGGGCGATATTGTCGGAGACCTGCCGAAGGCCCTCGTTCAGCTTCTCGATGCGCCCGAGCATGGCGTTCAGCGATGTCGACATGCGGTCGAATTCATCGCCGGAGCCGCCGACCGGCAGGCGCTGCGACAGATCGCCGGCCATGATCTTGCGGCTGGCATCGGTCATGCGGTCTATGCGCTTCAGCGCGTTGCGGCCGATACCGAACCAGATCACCAGCGCGCCGAGGCCCATAATCGCCAGTGCCAGCATCAGCGCCTGGCGCACCAGCACGCGGAAACGCTCCGGCTCGCCGAGGTCGCGGCCGATCAGGATGCGCAGGCCGTTGTCGAGGAGGAAGATATTGGCAATGGCCAGATGCCGGCGCTCGGGGTCGACACCGGAATCCGTGTAGCGTTCATAGACGAAGGGCAGTTCCGTCCACCCGGCCTGACCGAGAACGCCGGGCTGCACCGAGGCGACGTTGCCGGCGAGGATATCGCCGGTGGGGCTGGCAATGACATAGAGATTGGCGCCCGGCTGGCGGGCGCGGCGCTCCATCGTGCGCAGCAGCAGGTTCAACCCGCCGACATCGTAGGCACGCTTGACCTGGCTGACCTCCTGCTGCACGGCGTCTCGGATCTGTCCGGTCAGCAACCGCTCAGACATGGCCGTGACGTAGAAGACGAGCGTGGCGGCGCAGAGCGCAAAGAGAAGGATATAAAGGGCGGAAAGGCGGACTGCGGTGGACTTGAAGAGGACGCGGAAGCGGCTCATCCCTCGTCCTTGATCATGTAGCCGGCGCCGCGGATCGTCTTCAGCAGCGGCTGGCTGAAGTCTTTTTCGATCTTCGAGCGCAGGCGCGAGACGTGGACGTCGATAACGTTCGTCTGCGGATCGAAATGATAATCCCAGACATTTTCGAGCAGCATGGTACGCGTCACCACCTGACCGGCGTTCTTCATCAGATATTCCAGCAGACGGAACTCGCGCGGCTGCAAGGGTATCTCCTTGCCGCCGCGGCGGACCTCATGCGACAGCCGGTCGAGCTCGAGATCAGCAACGCGGTAGAGCACATCCTGATCCGGCGTGCCCTTGCGGCGGCCGAGGACTTCGACGCGGGCGAGCAATTCGCTGAAGGCGTAGGGTTTCGGCAGGTAGTCATCACCGCCAGCGCGAAGGCCGGTGACGCGATCGTCGACTTGGCCGAGGGCAGAGAGGATGAGAACCGGCGTGTGCACGCCCTTGCGGCGCAGCTCGCTGATGACGGAAAGACCGTCGCGGCGCGGCAGCATGCGATCGATGATGGCGACGTCGTAGACATTCTCCGTGCCCATGAAGAGACCGCTCTCACCGTCGCTCGCATGGTCGGCAACAATGCCGGCCTCGCGAAACGCCTTGGTGAGATAGGCGGCTGCTTCCAGATCGTCTTCGATAATCAAAATCTTCATGTGGGCAACATTATCCGCCGGCAGTGCTTTAGCACAACCGGAATCGGAGGAGTCCACAGCATGTTGGCCAGAGGTTGTCATCTTGTACCTGCCCTGAAAACGTTGATCGATGAAGGCACGTTGGAAACAGAGGAGCCGCGCCAGCCGTGGCCAGCGCGGCTCCCAATTCATTCAATCGACGGAAAGATCAGCCGGCGTTGATCGGCAGGGCAACGAAGCGGCTGCCGTCGCCGGACTGAATCTGGAACAGCGCGCGAGTGCGGCCATCCTTCTTCGCCTGCTCGATGACCTTCGCGATGTCGCCGGCATTGGAGACTTCCTGGTTGTTGACCGAGGTAATCTTCTCGCCTTCCTTCACGCCCTTGTCGGCGGCGTCGGAATCCGGATCGACGCCGGTGATCGCAACACCCTTGCCATCATCGGACGGGCCGACGGTGAGGCCGAGATCGGCAAGCGCCTTTTCGGAGGACGGCTGCTGCGGCTGAGATTGCTGCGAATTGTCGTCGTTCGACGCCTGGCTCTGTTCAGCCGGCAGCGTACCGAGTTCGACGGTGACCGACTGGGACTTGCCGGCCCGCCACAGCGAGACATCGACCTTGGCACCCGGCTGCATCGCACCGATGCGGCGGGCGAGATCGCGCGGATCCTTGACCGGCTCGCCATTGACGGCGGTTACGACGTCACCGTTCTTGATGCCGGCCTTCTGGCCCGGAGAGCCATCCTGCGGGGAGACGACCAACGCGCCGCTCGGCTCGGACAGACCAAGCGATTCGGCAATGTCCTTGGTGACCGGCTGGATCTGAACACCGAGCCAACCGCGCGATACGGTGCCGCTCTTGATCAGGTCGGCAACGACGTCCTTGGCGGTGGTGGCGGGGATGGCGAAGGCGATGCCGACGCTGCCGCCCGACTGCGAAAAGATCGCGGTGTTGATGCCGACGACCTGACCGTTGAGGTTGAAGGTCGGGCCACCGGAATTGCCCTTGTTCACGGGCGCATCGATCTGGATGTAGTCGTCATAGGGGCCGGAATGAATGTCGCGGCCACGGGCCGAGACGATACCGGCTGTCACCGTGCCGCCAAGGCCGAAGGGATTGCCGACGGCAACGACCCAGTCGCCAACACGAACCTTCTCGTCGTCGGCCCAGTTGACATAGGTGAACTTCTTGCCCTTGCCGTCAACCTTCAGCACAGCAAGATCAGTGCGCGAATCCTTGCCGACCAGCTTGGCATCGAACTCGGTGCCGTCGTTGAGAATGACAACGAAGGCAGCGCCATCGGAAACGACGTGGTTGTTGGTGACGATATAGCCATCTTCCGAGACGAAGAAGCCGGAGCCCTGAGCGACCGGGCGCAGATGGCCCTTGCTATCAGGCTGACCTTTTTGCTGGCCTTGCTGCTGGTTGCGACCCTGCTGCTGCTGGAACTGCTTGAAGAACTTCTTCAGCGGATGATCGTCCGGCAACTCATCGAAACCACGACCGAGACCAAAGGAATCGTCTTCGTCGGCAACCGGATTGATGCGGGATTCGACGCGAACGGAAACAACCGCCGGAGAGACGGCGTCGACGACATTGGCGAAGCTCGGAACCTGCGGAGCCTGAACATTGACGGCATCGGCATAGGAACGGCTGACTTCAGCCGGGACACCGGTGGCAAGGGCAGCGACAGCGAGACCGGCGACGACAGAAGCTTTCATAGCGGTGCTACGGGACAAAGTGTCCTTGATATTCCTGAACATATGCGAGTTACCTTTTCTTCTCTCGTCCGATTTTCTTCCACCGGCGGGACCGGTGATGAAGGCTTATGGGAATGATATAGGGCTTCGGACCTTACGGCGAACTGTCCGACCCATGAAAACTTGGTAATGTAACGAAATATTGTCGACAGGAGCAAAACAACGTGTCGTGTAACGTCACTTGTCAAGGATCTCGCTGAGGCGCGCCTCTTCCTCCGGCGTCAACCGCGTCCCCGTCGGCTTTCCGGCGCGGCGTCTGGCATAAACTGCGAGAGCAAGCCCGCCGACAACGAAGAGCGTTATCGGCGCTCCCCAGAGCAGCAAGGTCTTTTCGGTGAAGCGCGGCTTCAGCAGAACGAACTCGCCATAACGGGAGACGATATAGTCGAGCACCTGCTTGTCGCTATCGCCGTCAGCGAGGCGCTTGCGCACCAGAAGGCGCAGGTCGCGGGCGAGATCGGCATTGGAATCGTCGATCGACTGGTTCTGGCAGACCATGCAGCGCAGCTCGGCCGAGATCGTGCGCGCCCGTGTTTCCAGAGTCGGATCGGGCAACACCTCGTCCGGGTTGACGGCGAAGGCAGGTGCGGCCGCGAAGAAAAGCGCAAGGGCCAGGAACAATTGCCGGATCATTCCGCCGGCTCCATCGCTGGACGAGGCGCCGGCTTCGCCTTCCGGCTCGGGGCACCGACGCGCAGGCGGCGGTCGCTGAGCGAGACAAAACCGCCCAGCGCCATGATGACCGCGCCGCCCCAGATGCAGAGGATGAAGGGCTTCCACCAGATGCGGACGACCATTCCGCCATCATTGGTGGGATCGCCGAGCGAGACGTAGAGCTGGCTCAAACCGAGGGTCAGAATGCCGGCCTCGGTCGTCGCCGTGCGGCTGGCGGTGAAGACGCGCTTGGAGGAGGAGACATCAGCGGCGGCGACGCCACCGCGGCTGACGGTGAAGTGGCCGCGATCCTCGGTGAAGTTGGGGCCGACGCCCGGTTTCGTGCCGTCGAAACGCAATGTGTAGCCGCCGAGTTCCGCCGTGCCGCCCGGCTTCATCGTGGTGATATTCTCGGTCTCGAACGTGGTGACGGCGACGATGCCAAGCACGGTGACGCCGAGCCCGGCATGGGCAAGCGCCGTCCCAAAGGCGGAGCGCGGCAGGCCGCTCAGCCGCCGCCAGGCGACATTGCCCTTAACCTTGCCGATGCCGGCGCGATACCAGAGATCGGTGACAGCGCCGAAAACCAGAAAGAAGCCAGCGGCAAGACCGAGAACAGCAAGCACCGGCCCGCCGTGGCGGATGTAGAACAGGACAAGGCCCGCCATCAGGGCAAGGGCGGCGGCGACATAGAGCCGCTGCAGCACGCCGAGCAGATCGCCGCGCTTCCAGGCCAGCAACGGTCCGAAGGGGACGGCGATCAGGATCGGCGTCATCAACAGGCCGAAGGTCATATTGAAGAAGGGCGGTCCGACGGAGATTTTGTCGCCGGTCAGGGTTTCCAGCGCCAGCGGATAGAGCGTGCCGGTCAGCACTGTGCCGCAGGCGACCGTCAGGATGAGGTTGTTCAGCACCAGCGCACCCTCGCGCGAAATCGGCGCGAACAGGCCGCCGGCGGCAAGCCTCGGAGCGCGGAAAGCGAAGAGCGACAGTGCGCCGCCGATGAAGAGCATCAGGATACAGAGAATGAAGATGCCGCGTGTCGGATCGCTGGCGAAGGAATGCACAGAGGTCAGTACGCCCGAGCGCACCAGGAAAGTGCCGAGCAGCGACAGCGAGAAAGTCAGGATCGCCAGTAGCACCGTCCAGATCTTCAGCGCATCACGCTTTTCCATGACGAGGGCCGAATGCAGCAGCGCGGTGCCGGCAAGCCAGGGCATGAAGGAGGCATTCTCCACCGGATCCCAGAACCACCAGCCGCCCCAGCCGAGCTCGTAATAGGCCCAGTAGGAACCCATGGCGATACCGAGCGTCAAGAAGGTCCAGGCGGCGAGCGTCCACGGGCGAACCCAGCGCGCCCAGGCGGCATCGATGCGGCCTTCGAGAAGGGCCGCGACCGCGAAGGAGAAACAGACCGAGAAGCCAACATAGCCGAGATAAAGCAGCGGCGGATGGATCGCCAGGCCGATATCCTGCAACACCGGATTAAGGTCCTTGCCCTCGGCAGGCGCCGGGTTGAGGCGGATGAAGGGATTGGAGGTCAGGAGGATGAAGACCAGGAAAGCAGCCGAGATCCAGGATTGCACCGCGAGCACATTGGCGCGCAGCGTATCCGGCAGATTGCGCCCGAACAGCGCAACCAGCGCACTGAACAGCGCCAGGATCAGCAGCCAGAGCATCATCGATCCCTCGTGATTGCCCCATACCCCGGAGATCTTGAAGATCAGCGGCATCAGCGAATGAGAGTTTTCCCAGACGTTCAGCACCGAAAAGTCGGAAACGACATAGGCATAGGTGAGCACGCCGAAGGAAAAGGCGACCAGCGCGAACATGAGCACCGCACCGACCGGGGCGATATCCATCATCGACAATTCGCCCCGCCGCGCACCGATCACCGGAATGATCGAGACGATGATCGCGGTGGCAAGCGCCAGCACCAGCGCGTAATGTCCGAGCTCGATGATCATTGGCTTGCTTCCTCGCCCTTCCAGACGCCGTCGGCCTTCAGCCTGTCGGCAACCTGCTTCGGCATGTAGCGTTCATCATGCTTGGCCAGTACGCTGTCGGCAACAAAGACGTCGCTGCCCGGCTCGAATTTGCCCTCGGTGACGACCCCCTGCCCCTCACGGAAGAGATCGGGCAGGATGCCGTTATATCTGACCTTGATCGCATCGGAGCCGTCGGTGACGGAAAATTGGACCTGCGTCCCCTCGCCACGCACAATGCTGCCCTCACCGACGAGACCGCCGAGGCGGATCAGGGTCCCCGCGCCGATTGGGTTCTTGGCGAGATCGCCGGGCATGTAGAAATAAGCAACCGACTGGCTGAAGGCGAAGAGGACGAGCAGCACTGCGGTAGCGATGAAGCCCATGCCACCGGCAATGACAGCCAAACGTTTCTGCTTACGAGTCATTGCTGCGTCACCTCCGTCGGCAGGCCAAGCTCTTTCGCCAGAGCCACGAGCTGCTGCCCCTCACCGCCATCGGCGGGAAACGCGGCAAGACCGCGCTTCAGCGCATCGGCCGCACGCTCTTTGTCGTTCAGCACGGCATAGGAGCGGATCAGCCGCAACCAGCCCTCGAAATTGTTCGGATCTTCCTTGAGCTTGGCGTCGAGGCTCTCGACCATGCCGCGGATCATCTGCTGCCGATCGCCACTGTTCAACGAATTCATGGCCTCGACTTGTTCAGGCGTCGGGTTCCCCGGCGCCCTCGCCTCAGTCGATCCAACCGTCGCCATATCATCGGCTGTGCCGCTGTTCTTGGCGATATGATCGTTGACCGCAGCCATCCAGGGCGCTTCGGGCGGCGATTGCTTCGCCAGCGCCACGAAGGCGGTTCTGGCTTCCGCCGCCTTGCCATCCTGCTCCAGCGCCAGCGCCAGATAGAACAGCGCGCGGGGATTGTTGGCATCGAGCGCCAGCGACTGCTGCAACGTACCGCGCGCCTCCGCCGTGACGATGCCGCCGGCCTTCATGATCAGCACCTCGCCTAGGCTGCCGAACCGCTCGGCGCTGGGGCCGAGCAGGCGAATGACATTGCGATAGGCAAGCTCCGCATCAACGATGCGGTTGGTCTTCAGGTAGATCGGCGCCAGCACTTCCCAGCCCTTGCCGTCATCGGGGTTCTGCGCCAGATGTTGCTCGACCTTGACGATGGAAATGGCAAGATCGTTGCCGGGCTGTTCGAGACGCGCTTCCAGCGGCTGCGACGGCAGACCGGGAGCGCCTTTCATGAGATAAAGACAGAGACCGATCGCCGGCAGGATAACGATGATGAAGGCTTGCGAGAAGCGATAATTGCCCCGTGTCGCCGCTTTCGCGGTATTCGACGCGGCATTCGAAACGGCCAACAGGCGCCGACCGATTTCGGCACGGGCGTAACCGGCCTCTTCGGCGGAGATCAGGCCGCCCGCGAGATCGCGGTCCAGCTCGCGAAGCTGATCACGGTAGACGGCTGCCTCCCCGGCACGGCCGTCATCCGCCACATTTGCTCCGCGCAAAAGAGGATAGAGCAGGACGGCACCGACAACAGCCGTCAGAACGGCCACGAGAATCCAGAACAGCATAGACGCCCAATACTTTAACCGGGCGCTTATTCCAACCGTCAAAGCCCGGTTGACGAAGATTTGAGGCGTTTGGCCGCGCTTTCAGGCGTATGGAATTCTAGTTCAATGGCGACCAGGTGCCGTCGTCATTGCGGCAGGCAGCGCCCCTTGCCTGGGTCGGCTTGCCGTCGACGGTGACCGTGTGCCGATACTGGCGGCAATTCTGCGAGCCGACCTGATAAGGGGCGGCAGCCACGACTTCGCCACTGACATTCTTGCTCGTCCAGACGACGGGCATGCCAAGCGGCGCGGTTTCAAGAGCCCGATATTCCGCCTCCAGCGCCCGCCGCTGGTCATTGTCGCTGAGCTGGATGCCGGTGCGACCGACGATACCGCCCTCCAAGGCCGCAATATACGGCGTCGAAGCCGGCGGCTTGGCGGTGGACAGGAAACTGACGCCGGGGATCTTACCGCTCGTTGTCGAGCAGGCGGAAAGGCCAATCATGACAAGAAAGGACGGAACGATCAGAAAAAAGGTGCGAAGCTTCATACAACCGAACCAATATCAACGAGCAAACCAGAGGTACTGCAGTGCGGCATCTTCATGACGCAGCACATCTTTTTGGCATCATGCCGCGCATCAAGCAACATCCTTCGTTACCCCCGGCAGAATTAAGCTGGCGCGAAGACCGCCCCAGGGACCGCGGGACAGCTCGAGCCGCCCCTGATATTCGTTGGTGATCTCGCTGACGATCGAAAGCCCAAGGCCCGTGCCCGGCTTGCTCTCATCGAGCCTGCGGCCGCGCTTCATCGCCTCGCGTATCTGGTCCGGCTCCAGGCCAGGTCCATCGTCCTCGACCACCAGTTCCACCCAATGGCGCCTGGCCGGATCGATGCCCTTGACCTCCGCCGGCGCCTCACTGGCGGCCACACGCACCTTATGCTCCGCAAAGCGGGCGGCATTCTCGAGGAGGTTTCCGACCGTTTCCTCCAGATCCTGCTGTTCCATGGCGAGCGCCAGGTTCGGCGACACGGAAAGCTCGAATTCCTTATCGGCATTGAGCCGCCGCATGACGCGTACCAGACGTTCCAGTGCCGGCTCCGCTTCGGTTCGGGCCAGCACGGATTCGCGCTGCGCCGCGATGCGGGCACGGTTGAGATAGGACTGCACCTGTCCCTGCATGGCCTCGGCCTGGCTCTTGACGAGATCGCCATGCGAGCGCTCCAGCACGCGGGATTCATTGAGCAGGACCGCAATCGGCGTCTTCAGCGAATGGGCGAGATTGCCGACCTGCATTCGCGCCCGCTCGACGATGCGCCGGTTGCTCTCGATCAGCGCGTTGACCTCGTTGGCGAGCGGCAGGATTTCGCGCGGGAAATCCCCCTGCAATCGTTCGCTCTCGCCGGCGCGAATGCGCTCCAGCGCCGCGCGTGCCTTATCGAGCGGCATCAGGCCGTAGAGAATGGCGAGTGCATTGACGATCAGGCTGCCGACACCAAACCCGACGAGCGCGAAATAAAGGCTATGGGAGAAATTGCGGACATCGTCCTCCACCACGGCGACGTTGCCGGTGACGCGGAAGCGCGCCGCGCGGCCGTCGGTGTCGAGCACGACCTCGGTCTCGGCCACCTGCACCTGATTTCCGAAGGCATCCGTGACGATGTAATAGCGCTCGTAGTTCTTGTCGAAGGGCGCTTCCAGCACCGAGAGAACGGGCAAGGTCGAGGCGCCGAGCGAGGGCGAAACCAGCGGTGTCGCGGTATAGGTGCCGAGCGGCTCGACCATCCAGTACCAGCCGGTCTTCGGCTGGGCGAAACGCAGATCGCCGAGTTGCGGGCTGCCCGACAGAGCGCCCTGATCGCCGATCGTGACGGAGTTGATGACGTTATAGAGCTGCGCCCTCAGGAGGTCCTGAAAGCCGCGCTCGGCGCTCTTGCGATAGATATTCGAGATGACGAGCCCGATCACCACCAGCGCCACGGCGGACCAGAGTGTGGTCAACAGCAGGACGCGAGCGGTGAGCGACTTAATTCGCATTGGTCGGAGCTTGAATGCGATAGCCAAGACCGCGAACGGTCTCGATCAAATCGACGCCCATCTTCTTGCGCAGACGGCCAACGAAAACCTCGATCGTATTGGAATCGCGGTCGAAATCCTGATCGTACATATGTTCGACCAGCTCGGTGCGCGAGACGACCTCGCCCTTGTGGTGCATGAGATAGGCAAGCAGGCGGTATTCATGCGAGGTGAGCTTCAGCGGCTTGCCGTCGACCGTCGCCTTCGAACTCTTGGTGTCGAGGCGCACCGGGCCACAGATGATTTCGGAGGAGGAGTGGCCGGCGGCGCGGCGGATCAACGCCCGGATGCGGGCGAGCACCTCTTCGACATGGAAGGGCTTGGCGACATAGTCGTCGGCGCCGGCGTCGATGCCGGCGACCTTGTCGCTCCAGCGGTCGCGCGCCGTCAGGATCAGCACCGGCGTTCCCCGGCCCGCACCGCGCCATTTCTCGAGCACGGTGATCCCGTCCATTTCAGGCAGGCCGATATCGAGAATGATGGCGTCATAAGGTTCGGTATCGCCGAGGAAATGCCCTTCCTCGCCGTCGAAGGCGGTATCGACCACATAACCAGCCTCTTTCAAGGCGTCGGCAAGCTGGCGATTGAGATTGATATCGTCTTCGACAATGAGAATTCGCATATTCCGACCCAATTTCCCCGGTTCGAGAAACAGTACTGCAAATCAGATTCGAGTGGAATCCACTCGGCCATAAGATTTTGCGTGAGATTCAAAGCGTTAGAGTGTTCCCTGCGTGTCGGCGTGACAGTGTTTCCACCTACATCGGCACCTTCATGGTCACTTTGCGGGGTCGCTGACCGTTGCCCTGAACGAGGACGGTGACGACGCAACTATCACCCGACGGCTGCGCGGAAAGGAGCTGCCCTCCGGTCTTGGCGACAACTTCGGCCGCAGCCTCGCTGCAGTCGCTGTTTGCACGCGCCACCAGGGTCGGCGTCGGCGTCGGCAGAACAGTCGAGCCGGCCATGAGCGCGGCCGCTGCTGCTATGCTTATGAATGATGCCATACTCAGACTTCCCACGGGGACATTAACTTGACCGAATATGTACCCAAACGCGTCTGAATGGCAAATGAATGGGTGGTAATTTTCCACGCGCAAAACGTGCGGTCGGCGTTTTTCCTCTTTTAAGTCATTGCGTTAATTATACTTATCGTAATCCATATCTCTGATCAGGCGAGGAGCGGTTCGTCAAAGCGGCCAAGACCCTGGCAGCACCCGGAAACGGCCGACAAGCCGCGCCAATTACCGCTCCCGAATGCCGGAACCAGGCCCGAGACTCGGGAGAAGTCAGGCATTTTTAATCTTTCTTGATTATCATTATCCGATAAGCGCACCATGACAGGGTGATGCATCACGGGCCGATGCAACCGGCCTTAAAGTGTTTTACGCACGTAAGACGCGTAGACTTCCTTGAGTCTTTTGAATCGCTTGCCGTCACTTTTTCGCGAGTTGAATCGTCAGCAAGAGAAGTTGAGTCGGGATCTTCGCGTGATGGATCCGGTCGCGGCAAAACTGAATCCGCTCCCATGCCCAACTATCCGGATCGACTGTGCTAAACGCTTTCGCCAACCGTTAAACCGGCTCGCGCACCGCCGCTGTGCTTTCGTAATCCGCCGCAATCCGCATTTCGCGCAGCGGGCGGACCCGCTCGATCGAAAGCTGATAGTTCGGATGCGCCTTATAGGCGGCCAGCGCCGCTTCGTCGTCGAATTCGCCATAGACCACGATATCGACATCGGTGCCCAGCTGATCGGTCTTCACATTGGTGCCGATCTCCAGCAGGCGCGCATGCGGAATAGCCGTCAAGATCGACAGCCCGGACCGCACAGCCTCGAGATTGGCGCGATCGGGAACGGTGAAGAAGACGATATGACGGATCACGCGGAGGCTCCCTGTACATTGGCGAAGGCACAGCGCGATATCATGCGTATCCGGTCAATTCAACGATGGCCGAGCTTGAGCGGGCTGCCGTTTCGTCGCAGCATGTCCGGAGAAACGGCAGCCTCCCCTGTAAAGCTCCAACGTGCTATCCTTCCGCATCATGACCGATGACGAGCTCATTGCCTTTGCCCTCAACCTGCCGGAAGCGATGGCAAGTTCGCATTTCGGCAATCGGGATTTCCGCGTTCGAGGCAAGATTTACCTGGCGCTTCCCAACCCGGATTTCTGTGTCGTCAAGCTTACTCCCGACCAGCAGCAGATGGCTCTTGCAACCGCGCCGGGCCATGCTCTTGCCGTGCCGGGTGGCTGGGGAACGAAAGGCTGGACGCGGCTTTTCCATTTAACCGCGGATGAGGGCGCGATACGCTCGCTGGTTCGGCAGGCATGGCGCAATGTGGCGCCAAAATCTATCGTCCTGCCGGAGGATTAGCCTCCATATCGTCTTCCACCGTCAACGGCCAGTCGACGATATAATCCTCGAAATCATCGACGGAGACCTCATTCTCGCTGATGGTGCGGCCGCGTGCCGAAGCGCGGGCAATATGAACCGTTTCCGGATCGCCCGACACCAGCGGATGCCACCAGTAGAGATCGCGGCCTTCGTCGACGAGACGATAGGCGCAGGTCGGCGGCAGCCATTGTATATCCGGGACCTTTTCCGGCGTGAGCTGTACGCAGTCGGGCACGAAATCCCAGCGGTTGGGATAGCTGGTGCATCGACAGCTCTCGCCGTCCATCAGCTTGCAGCGGACCGACGTGAAATAGACGTCGCCGCTATCCCAGTCCTCCAGCTTGTTGAGACAACAGAGGCCACAGCCGTCGCAGAGGCTTTCCCATTCGGGTATGCTCATCTCCGTCAGCGTCTTGCTTTTCCAGAAAGGTGTATCATCCATGATCGTCGTCCTCGCCGCGCGCGAGGGAAATGCGGGCTGCGGCATGCATGTCTCTTGTTCTTTTTGGTAAATCAACCAAATATTCAATATGCCAGTCTATCAGAAGATAGGCATTGCGTGTTTCAAAAGAATACGCGACGCGGCATTGTGGTCGGGAAGTAGAGCGTGGAAGACCCATCCAACCCAGAAAACGGGCCAGAGACCAAGCCCGACACGCAACCGGAGGGCCCGGCGGAAAAGCGGCCGCGCCGGAAGCGGCATATTCTGCTGCGCATCGATTCCTGGATCGACTCCTCCCTATGGAACGCGGGCTTTCGCCTCAGCGAACTCTGGGAAGACATTACCATTTTCTTTCGACGTTTCCGCACCCGCGGCTGGAAGCGTATCCTGTTCGAACTGCTTGGCGAAGGATTGACGCTCGGCACCGCCGGCTCCGTTGTGCTGCTCATGCTCGCCATGCCGGCTTTCGAGGCGACGCAGGGCGACTGGCGCAATCGTGGCAATTTCGCCGTCACCTTCACCGACCGCTATGGCAACGTCATCGGCCATCGCGGCATCATCCATGAGAATTCCGTACCGGTGGACCAGTTGCCGGACTATTTCGTCAAGGCGGTGCTGGCGACCGAGGACCGGCGCTTCTTTGATCATTTCGGCATCGACGTCATCGGCCTCTTCCGGGCGTTATCGGTGAATGCCCAGGCCGGCGGCGTCGTTCAGGGCGGGTCTACCCTGACGCAGCAGCTCGCCAAGAACATTTTCCTCAGCAACGAGCGCTCCCTCGACCGCAAGATCAAAGAAGCCTTCCTGGCGATCTGGCTGGAAGCCAATCTCTCGAAGAAAGATATTCTCAGCCTCTATCTCGACCGTACCTATATGGGCGGCGGCACGTTTGGCGCCGCCGCGGCGGCGCAATTCTACTTCGGCAAGAGCATTACCGACGTCAATCTGGCGGAAGCCGCGATGCTCGCCGGCCTGTTCAAGGCCCCGGCGAAATATGCACCGCATGTCAATCTGCCGGCCGCCCGCGCCCGCGCCAACGACGTTCTGAGCAATCTGGTACAAAGCGGGCTGATGACCGAGGGACAGGTAATTGCCGCGCGGCGCAACCCCGCTTCCGTGGTCGACCGCGCCCAGATCGAATCCCCGGACTTTTTCCTCGACTGGGCTTTCGACGAGGTGCAGCGTCTCGCCGCCCGCTTCCCCGAGCGCTCGCTGATCGTACGCACCACCATCGACATGGGGCTGCAGAAGGCGGCAGAGGATTCGGTCGAGTCCAGCCTGATGGAATATGGCGAGCGCTATCATGCCAAGCAGGGCGCCACGGTCATCATCGAAAACGGCGGCGCGGTGCGCGCCATGGTCGGCGGCCGGGATTACGGCGAGAGCCAGTTCAACCGCGCCACACGGGCGCTGCGTCAGCCCGGCTCGTCCTTCAAGATCTACACCTATTCCGTTGCCATGGAGAAAGGCATGACGCCGACCTCCACCATCGTCGACGCGCCGATCACCTGGGGCAACTGGAGCCCGCACAATTACGAAAACCGCTATTCAGGCAAGGTGACGCTGGCGACCGCCATCGCGCAATCGATCAACACCATTCCGGTCCGCCTCGCCAAGGAGAAATTCGGCATTCAGCCAATCCGCGACATGGCCAAGGCCATGGGCGTGGAAACGCCGATCCGCAATGACAAGACCATTCCGATCGGGACGTCCGAAGTGACAGTGCTCGACCAGGCGACGGCCTACGCCGTCTTTCCCGCCGACGGCATGCAGTCTCGCCGCCACGGCATCGGGCAGATCGTCGGCTATGATGGCAAGGTGCTCTATGACTTCAGCCATGACGAGCTGCCGGCCAAGCGCATCCTCACCGAAAAAGCCAATTCCTACATGAACCAGATGCTGATCCAGATCCCGCAGATTGGCACGGGCCGCCGGGCGGCGCTCGATCGCGGCATTCTCGTCGGCGGCAAGACCGGCACGACGCAAGCCTATCGCGATGCCTGGTTCATCGGCTTCACTGGCAACTACACCTGCGCCGTCTGGTTCGGCAACGACGACTACACCTCCACCAACAACATGACAGGTGGCACCCTGCCGGCCATGACCTTCAAGAAGATCATGGACTATGCCCATCAGGGCATCGTGCTGAAGCCCATTCCCGGCATCGACAATCCCTTCCCGGTACAGAAGCCGCAGGCAGTGGCCGCCAAGAAGCCGGCTGACGGATCCGAAAACACCTTGCCGCCACTCATCCGTCCACGCACGCTATCGGTGGATTCCACGAAGATCCTGCGCGACCTCGGCGAGAAGCTGAAGGCGGCAGCACCGCTTGCGACGCAGAAGGTGGCAACGGCGAAATAAGGTCGAGCCATCCGTACAATTCAATGCGTTATAAGCCGAATTTTGATGCGCAAGTTCGGCAATCTACCCACTAACCCTTTCCCCTGCCGTCAGAATCAGGGATAAATCGCCACCTGATTGGTCATAAGGACGATCTTAGGGTGTTCCGGGTTCCCCTTCTTGTTGCGCTTTCGCTGATGCTCGCCTTTGGCGGCGGAATTCTATTCACGATTTTTGCTCTGGACGCGACATCGGGCTTCGGTGCGATCAAACTTGGCGTCTGGCAGGCTTTTCCGGACATGCACACCTCCGACGCCGACCCCTATGCGAAGTCGCATCGCGCGCGCGCCGGACGATTGCTCTATGGCACAGCGGAGGGACTGTCGTTCGTTGCATCCGATGACGATAGCGGCGCTCGGCTGACGGCGGCCTGCAGCTATCGCATCAGTGGCCAGACACCGCCGGCGCGGCTCTGGACACTGTTCATCGCCGGCAATGACGGCGAACCGCTCGAGGCGCCTCCGGGTCGCCCCTCGGCGATCAATTCCTGGCTGGTCCTGCGCAATCCGGATTCAAGCTTCAGCATCACTGTCTCATCCGACGCACAAGCCGGCAATTGGCTGGCCCTGCCCTCCGGAGGCAATTTCCGGCTGACATGGACGCTGCTGGATACGCCGGCTGCCGGCAATTCCGGACTGATCGATCTGTCCATGCCGAAGCTCGAGAGAATCGGATGCGGCCATGTTTAGGACCGTCTTTGCCATCCTGACCGGAGTGCTTGGCGCAGCCCTGCTGCACCTCATTATCATCCTCTCCCTGCCGCATTTCTCGGACCGCGACGCCTATACCCGCATCGAGGATGAAGGCGATGAAAACCATTTCTACATGCTGGACAACAAGGATGACGATGCGGGGCTTTCCAATAGCGACCCCTATATCCGCACCGCCGTCTGCGCCTTCGATATCGGGTCTCAGCCGGTTCGCCTGACCGCCAAGGGCAAAGTGCCGTTCTGGTCGCTATCGGTCTATGACGCGGCATCCAACGAGGTGTTCAGCATGAGCGACCGCACTTCGGTCGGCGGTGCGCTGGACCTCCTGCTCGCCTCGCCTGTCCAGCTGACGGGCATCCGCAAGGCGCTGCCGGCATCGCTTGCGCAATCGATCCTGGTCGAGGTGCCGCGCGCGGAGGGCTATGTCGTACTGCGCGCCATGGCGCCCGAAGCAAGCTTCGACGATGCCGCCCGGACCTTCCTGTCGGAAGCGGGATGCGATGTGTTTGATGACAGTGAAATCGAGCTGAAAAGCCGGGGCTAACCGACGGCATATCGTGGTTTGAACCGCGAAGCTGAAAGCCGCCTTGACGGCTGGGCGCGGCAGGTTGTGCCGGCCTATGATCGAACTACTTGCCCTTTGCCCGCTTCGGTCCCGTGCCGGGACGGTGGGAGCTGGCGTCGAGGCGCTCGTAGCGCACGCCGGTGAACAGAAGGATCTTCGCCTCAACCGGCTCCTTTTGGGCACGTCGCGGCAACCGCGATCGTCGGTCCGAAAGGGATATGATCTTTGCCATTCTCGTCTCCATTAACAACCCGAGACGGATGAATTTGCGACTGATTTCACCCTGTCCGCCATCCAAGCGGACCAGCGTGCCCTCCAATCTTCGCTGCCTCCTGCGGCTCCGACAAAGGGCATTCACGCCTTCTCACGGTATTTCCTGAACACCGTGACATGGATGCCCAACTGTGGCTTCCATGCGAACTATCATGCGACCAAATTCTGCAAATCGCTGTTTTCACCCGAATTCAGACATACTGTGGTTAACAGAATGCTAATTATCGCCGCACCCTGCCACGGGCTTCCACGGCCTCCTGAGCAATAAACGCGGAGAAGCCGGATTTGGTTTCATATGCGATGTAAAAAAACCGAAGATCATCTCATCTATAAAACATCGAAAAATCATATTCTTAGATGAATATTACCCTCCGTCCGCAAATGGAGTCGGGACCCGGCGCGTTGCAGAAAAGTGTCACGCAAATATTATTTGCGGTCACAACAAATTAACGTATTGTTGCGGGTGAAACAGAGGGTGGGCAATGTCAGTGTCGGCCAATTCCTTCTTCTCTCCCGAGGACGTCAACGTCCTGCGCGGCGCGCTCGACAAGTGGTGCCTGGAGAAGCGGATCGACATCAAAAGCACCGAAGCCCAGTTCGCGACAACGGCGGCGATGAGCCTGTTTCAATCCGGTTGCGACACTTCCGAGAAGCTGCTGGTGGCGTTGCGGGAACATAAAGGGCTCTAAGCCGGAGCCATCAAAACCCGATCATCCAGCCCCATCTTCACGCGATTGGACGGCACAAGCCGTCAACGCCCCCATAAGTTGAACACAACAATCCGGGTATCCCGCCAAAACGGCCTCGATGCGGGTTGGGAACCATCAAACACAGGCGATCCGCCGCGAATGCCGCGTAAAACCCTGCGCAAGCTTAACGCGCAGTTTTTATTTGGATTTTAATAAAGTTTTCACCAACCATTAACCCTGCCAGCCTTACTCTCCAAAAAAGCCAGATCAGGACGACCGTGTATACGACCGTTTCGACAGCCACCGCCGATTGCGCACGCAAGAACCAAGCGTGCTCCGGCTTGGCCGAGGAAAGATGCCGCGTCGCATGCGTTTGATGATCGGGCTCCCGTTCTTTTTGTTTCGCGTATCAGTATGGGTGTTGGCGTGCGTGACCGGTTTCGAGATCTGGAAGAACCTGCGACAGTCCGCAAGAAGGATGTTGTCCTGATGGCGACAGTCACGAGTTTCGAAGGCATGAACCACCCGTCCAAATCCGAGCTTCGCCAGTTCGCCGAACTCTTCAGCCCCCTCTTCCAGGCATCGACCGACGAGGCAAAACGCCAGGCCGTCGCCGCTCTTTCGCAATGCCCGACCGTACCGGCCGCCGTCTCCCTCTTCATCGGCTGTCAGCCGATCGCTATCGCAGCACCTTTTCTGACAAGTTCGCAGGCGATCGACGACGACACGCTGATTACCATCGCCCGCACGCAGGGCGCCGCGCATGCGAGAGCCATTGTCCGTCGGCCGTCGCTGTCTCCCAAAGTCATCGACGCTCTTGTCGGCCTGCACCAGGCGGAGCCGGAGCGCGGCATGACCGCATGGGGGGCCCCTGCGATCGAAACTGCCCTGGAACCAGAGACAAGCTCACCCAACCCCGAGGTGGAGCGACTTGCCCGCGAGGAATCGCTGCGGCAATCGATCAAGCAGGTCGCGCGCCATCTTGGCCGCGATGACAATGACCGCCTTGGCCTTCGCACTCTTTCCGATACACAGGAAGCCTTGATAGTGCGCTTCGCCCGGGAACGGGACGCGCAGCACTTTGCTGCCACGCTTTCCGATGCGCTTGCCTCCAGCCACTGGCTTGCCGAGCGCATCATGATCGACACATCCGGCCAGCAACTGGCGGTGACGCTGGTCAGCCTCGGCATGGGCTTTGCCGACGCCGTCTATGCGCTGGAACGCTTCTATCCGCACCTTGCCGAACGCCTCGGCAGCGTCAGCCGCGCCTGGCTGGTACTGGACAGCATCGATGCGGAGGAAAGCCACGCCCGCGTCGAGGCCTGGCGCCGCGCCGACAGCTACACCTATCTACCGCCGGAACAGAAGACCGTCCCGCAATCGGCTGCGCCCCTGTTCGGCAACAGAGAAAGCCCGATCCGCGAATTGCGCGTCGTCAGCCGCCGCTAAAGGTATCCGTTACCCGAGTGGATTGATGCGCTGGTCGGTCAGCGGCACGATATCGGCTATATCATCCGTCTCCAGCTCGATGATCCAGAGATCGGGATCGAATTTCAGCTCGCGATCGAGCATCTGCCTGACCGCTTCAGGCTGTTTGCGATCCATGCGGATTTCAAACAGGCGCGCACCGCTTTCCTCCTCGTCGAAGAAGCTCTGCGGCGCCGGCGCATAGAGCGTTTCCAGCCCATCGCGAAAACGCTGGCGAATGAAGATCGCCCCAGCCTCCTCCGCGCCCTTGTGCTCGACGGCGGCGAAATCGCCGCGCGAAAAGAGGCGGCGGGTCAGGGCGGAAACGAAGATGTCGCTGCGCAATCTCATGACGGAGCTATAGCGGCCGGCGGGAGGCGAGGCAATTGACGGCGAAGATTAAAGCGCGCCGATATCCTGCAGTTTCTTCAGGACAGCCAAGTCGGGCTCACCGGTTTCCGGTAGCCGGTAGTGTTTCTGGAAGCGGCGGATGGCGGCCTTGGTCTGCTCGCCGGCAACGCCGTCGACGCTGACATTGCTATAGGCGATGTTGCTCAGGCCCTTCTGGATCTGCATCACCATGTTGACGGTATTGACCGCGTCACTCGGGGCGCTCCTGGGCGTCGCTGCGCTTTTGCCGAACCCCTTCTCGGCGCTCTGGATGGCCGCGGCGACGGGATCGACAGCCGAAGCGTCGGCGGACACGTTGATCGGTCGCTCCACAGGAACGGCGGCGACAGTCGGTTTGCTGGCCGTACGGGAGGCTGGGCTGGCGGTTTGAACGGATGCCGTCGATACGGCAGCTGGCTGATTGGAGGCGGCATCGCTCGATGCTTCGGAATCCTGGCGCTCGATGCGGAACGTCGTGACATTGCCGGTATCGGCTTGCTGCCCGAGCAGGAAGGCCTTGCGACCGGGGATCTGGTAGGGCGCGCCGGGCTCGCGGGTGCGCAAGAGCGGTGACGGGTGCGTGCCCGCCTGATACCAGAGAGCGTTGGCCGTGACGAAACCGAAGACCGCGAAGAAGAGCGCAATACCGCCGGCGGCGGCCGGATGCCGGCCGACAGCACCGCCAAGCAGCCCGGCCAATGCACCCGCGCCACGCACGCCAAGGCCACCCAGCGCGCCGGCACCGCGCAGGCCAAGGCTGCCAACGGCAACCGCCCCTCGGGAAGCAAGGCCAGGCTGCTTGCGCCTGCCCTTGCCCCTTCCCTTAGGCGATTTTCGCTTTTGCGGGGCCATTCATCTCTTCCTCTTTTCGCTTTCCATTCATCTCCAGATTATGTTTCAGACGTGGCGGAAAATCGACCGTGCGGTTGGCATCCACAGACTGTTGCACCACCACGCCAGAGCCGTCGAGCGGGATCAGGATCGTAATCACCGTACCCTCGCCCGGCTCGCTGGCGATGGCAAAGCTGCCGCCATGCAGCCCGACCAGTCCCTTGACCAGCGACAGGCCAAGACCGGTGCCGGCGTAACGGCGAGTATAATCATTCTGGATCTGCACGAAAGGCTGGCCAAGCGAGGCGAGCCGATCGGCCGCGATGCCGATGCCGGTATCGCACACCGAAAGCTTCAGCATCCCGTCGGCCATGGCCGCATCAATGGTGACGGCGCCGCCGGCATCGGTGAACTTGATGGCATTGCCGACGAGGTTGATGAGAACCTGCTGGATGGCGCGCTGATCGGCGACGATATCGCCGAGGCCGCGCTGCACGCGGCTCGTCAGCGTCAGCCCCTTCTCTTTCGCCTGCAGCGCCAGCATGGCTTCGCAAGCGCCGATGGAGGCCTCGATGGGGAATGGCTCAGGCACAAGCTCGTAGCGTCCTGCCTCGATCTTGCTCATGTCGAGCATGGTGTTGACCACTGAGAGCAGATGCGCGCCGGACTGGCGGATCAGGCCGACATATTCGCGCTGGCGATTGTTCTCGAGCTTGCCGAAATATTCTCCGCTCAAAATATCCGAAAAGCCGAGAATGGCATTGAGCGGCGTGCGCAGCTCGTGGCTGACGGCGGCGAGGAAGCGCGACTTGGCGTCATTGGCCGATTCCGCTTCCGCGGTCTTGCGGGCCGCCTCGTCACGCAGCTGCTGGTCGTAGGAGATATCGCGCGACTGGCTGACGATCGCGGTCAGGCGGCCTTCGCCGTCGCGCCGCGCGCTCATCTCCATGCGGATATGAATGAACTGGTCGTTGCCCTCGATAACGGCCGAGCGCTCCAGACGCAGATCGACGCCGAGGGCATCGCGGCCCTGACGCAGGGTATCGACGGCCTGAAGGAAGAGGATGCGATCGGAGATATGCACCTGCTCGATGAAACCGCGCCCGGAGGGGTCGCGCATCCAGCTCAGGAATTCCGCGCGATCGCGCCCGCCGACAGCGGTAACGCTGCCCTGCGGATCGAAGAGGAGCACGAGGCCGCTGGCGGCTTCGAGCATCAGGTCGCAATGCTCGACGACGACAGCTTCCACAGCGTCCGAGGCGGGCCGCTGACGCGACAAAGCGATGCTGCCGACGGCGGAAAACAGGAATGCGGCGCAGACCGTGGCAACGCCGACGGGCAACGCCACGGCCGCGGAGGTGATGAAAGAAAGTCCTGCCGGAACGGCGACAAGCGCCACGGAGGAGGCGAGCGCGAGCCGACGCAGGATCGCCAATTCCTGTCCACGGACTTCGCCATTCCCGCTTGTCCGGGACAGCCAGCTTTCGCCCGTCCGGTCCACGAGGGCTCCAGCCCTGCCAGCCATGTTACTCAATACGCGCACACCAAAACCCGCACAAACGGTCATTTATCCAGGCCCACAATAGGCTCCGGCGGCTTAAGGAAAGAATAAAGGACAGGCACGCGGATCGGCCGAAAAAGCGCGAAAGTCCCGTTTTGGCGCACATGAGGGGACCTTTGGTTTTTGTGGTTAACAGCGGGTAAGCAACGGATTTTATTTAGATTTCCGTTGCGCGTTAACTTTTGGAACGCCGCCGGCGCCCGTAATCCCCTGGAGATCAAGCAGATCGGCCGAGACATACTTAACAGCAATCGCTACAATTCGAGCTAAATAGGCTTCAAATTCCGAAAGCTAAAATTTGAATCAAATTTGCCAAAAATACATCCAAGTTTTGAAAAGCGATGTTGTCCTCTGCCGGATAGGGTTTGAGCAACGTCGGATCAACGGATTCGAATCGGTGGCAAGACCGAACGAAGTACAGGATGGGCAAGGCAATGTGGTTTCTCATTAGAACAGGGTTCTGGTTTTCGCTGGTTCTCATGTTCCTGCCGATCTTCGCAAAGCCGCAGGGCGATCCCCGACCGGCGGGCGAGCCGCAGGTGCAGGTTTCCGACGCGCTGTCGGCTGCTTCCGGCGTGATGCAATATGTCGGCTCCATGTGCAGCGAGAAGCCCGATGTCTGCCTGAAGGGCGGCGAAACGCTGACCGCGCTGGGATACCAGGCCCGCGACGGCGCCCGCGTTGCCTATGACCTGCTCGGCCAGCATTTCAAGGATCAGAAGCCCGGCGAACAGGCCGCGACGACGCCCGTCACCGGCCATGAGCAGGCAGCCGCGGAAGCGCAGCCCATGCCCCCGAAGCGCGTGGCCGGCACCCAGACCGCGGATGCGGTCGTTACCGGCACGGTCAAGCTGCCCTCTTTCATTCCGGTGCCCTTGCCGAAACCCCGGACCTGATACCCACTTCATGAAAAGAACGCCATGAGCCTGTCCATCGCTTACGGCGTTCTTTTTTGTCACGGGTTCAAATCATCGGCCATTTCACCTATATGCAAGCAAATAGACAATTGGACCGGCATAATGGCGACGCTTGAGCAGATCATTGAGGATTTCTCCTTCCTGGACGACTGGGAGGATCGCTATCGCTATGTGATCGAACTCGGCAAGATGCTGCCGGACCTGCCGGAAGAGAAACGAACCCTGGAAAACAAGGTGCAGGGCTGCGCCAGTCAGGTCTGGCTCGTGACTCATGCCTCGGGCGATCCGGACAATCCGGTGCTGACCTTCGAAGGCGATTCCGATGCCCATATCGTGCGCGGGCTGGTGGCGATCGTGCTGACCACCTATTCCGGCAAACCCGCCGCCGAGATCGCCGCGCTCGACGCGCTTGACGTCTTCGGCAAGATCGGCCTCGTCGAACATCTTTCCTCGCAGCGTGCCAATGGATTGCGCTCGATGATCAGGCGCATCCGGGAAGAAGCGAGAGTCCGGGCCGCCGCATAGGGTTCGATGCGCGACGGCAATAAAAAACCCGGCTCGAAAGCCGGGTCTTTTCGATAGCGTCCAGTCGAGACCTTACCGAGCACCGCGCTTGCGGCGCTGACCGAGGCCCATTTCCTTCGCGAGACGCGAACGGGCTTCAGCATAGGCGGGCGCAACCATCGGATAATCGGCCGCCAGGTCCCACTTCTCGCGGTATTCTTCCGGAGAAAGACTATGGTGGGTCATCAGGTGACGCTTCAAAGACTTGAAGCTGCCGCCGCATTCCAGGCAGGTAATCTGATCGTCCTGTACTGATTTACGAACGGATACCGCCGGCTTCTGCTTTTCAACCACGGTAACGGCGGGTGCCGGAGCCGAAGTGCTGCTCAAGGCGGAATGTACGTCGGAAATCAGATTCGGAAGGTCGGTGACCGGGACTACATGGTTGCTGACATAAGCCGCCACGATGTCGGCGGTCAGCTCAACCAGCAAGTCCTGGCCAGTGCCAAGGGCCGTATCTGTCATTATCTTCTCCTGTTCATCGGCTTGCTTACCGTGTCACGCCTCCACTTGAGCGCGCAAGACACGGCATTCACATGATCCGCGCATAATCCTGTCGAAAACCATTTTGATCTTCGGGGCCTATGCACTGGGCAATCCGCGCAAGCGCGTATCGTCCATATTCGTAGCAGTCAGCGGCAAAAAACGGGGCATTACATGCCAAAGTGCCGACAATACGACATCCACCCCTAGACGCCGTACGACGAAACCCGTTTCTGTACCGCCTGATGATAGAATCAGTGATGACGGAGATAGGTCCGCCAATCCTTAACCGGAAGCAAGTTTTGCCCGCCGTTGCTTGAAAGAAAGATCAGAACATTGGGCACTTAAAGCCGGCCGAGACTAATTCAACATCAGAACTCTACTTGAATGTGAATTAGCACTCTTTATCCAAAAGTCCAGTTTTTAATTGTATCACTTACTGGCAAAATTCTCATCTATTAAAAATAGGTAACTTGCAACTAGAATTGTATTCCTCTTCTAGCAATCCTTGCGTTTGTTAGCCTTTCGTTTTGTAAGTACGCCGAACCATCTGTTCCCTCATCAAATCATCGCGCACCGACGGCGACGTCAACCGGTGGCCGGCCTTGTGGGCCGCCCGCGCGAGGAGATGGGCCGCAATCGGCGCGGTCAGGACGAAGAACAGGAAACCGGCCAGTGCCCGTGCCAATATGGACAGATCCTGAGAGTGAATACCGACCGCAAGTAGCAACAGACCGGAGCCGACCGTGCCAGCCTTCGAGGCGGCATGCATGCGGCTGTAGAGATCCGGCAGGCGGACGATGCCGATCGCGGCGGCGAGCGCGAACAGAGCCCCGGCCACAAGCAGGAAGGCGACGATGAGCGCTGCGATCAATTCCATTACCGCCCTCCTCTTTTGCGCCGGTTATCCTTGCAGGTCTTTTTACTTGCGGTTGGCTTGGCTCCGCTCTCCGCCGTAAGTATCGACGAGGCTGACGGCTCGTTTCCGTTTGACGCGCCCTGGCTCAGGATGAACCGGGCGAAGGCGACAGTGGCAAGGAAGCCGACAAGGCCAAGTGAGATGGCTATGTCTATGTAGAGAGTGAAACCGGTCTTGATGGCGATCACGGCGATGAAGCCGATGGCAACCGCCACCAGCATATCCAGCGCCAGCACCCGGTCGGGCAGCGTCGGACCAACCACCACACGATAGACCGTGAGTAGAAAGGCCAGGCCGAGAATGCCAAGCGCAAGCATGGCAGCAGTGGAGACGATGGACGCGGCGATCATCGGAAAGCCTCCAGTATCCGGCGTTCGAAACCCTCGGCGATATCGTGCTTCACCGCCTCCGGATCCGAGCAGTCGAGCGCATGCACATAGAGCGTCTTGCGGTCCTCCGAGACGTCGACCGAGAGCGTGCCGGGCGTCAGCGTGATGAGATTAGCGAGCAGCGCGATCTCGAAATCGCGGTCGACGGTGAGCGGAAAGGCGAAGATACCGGGCTTTACGTCCATCTTCGGGCTCATGACCGTGACTGCGACGGCCCATGCGGATTTCGCCAGCTCGCGCAGAAACAGGAGAAGCAGGGCCAGAATGCGCCTGATACGGCCGAGATAGAGCACACCGCCATAGGACTCCCGCACGATCGCCAGCGCAAACGCGGAGAGCACGAAGCCGAAGACGAGATTGAGGAAGGAGGCGCTACCGGTGATCGCAGCCCAGACGATGGCAAGCAGAAGGTTGAAGACAAACAGGATCATTGCGCCCCCGCCCCTCCCGGAAAGACCGAATGCAGATAGGCGGACGGATCTTCGAGACCGCTAGCTGCCCGTTGCGTCAGATGCAGGAGCTGTTCGGGAAACAGGCCGAAGCCGATCACCAGAGCGGTCAACGCCAGGATCGGCAAGCCGGCCTGCCAGACGATCGGTACCGGCGCGATGGCGTCCGGCGCTGTTCTCGGACGCCAATAGGCAAGCAGGAAGATCCGGCCAAAGACGATGGTGGTGAGGAAGCCGGCCAACAGGATCGTGGCGGCAATCCACCAGGCACCGGTGTCGAGCGCCGCCTTCACCAGAACGACCTTGGGCCAGAAGCCGGAAAATGGCGGCAGGCCGCAAGCCGCGAAAAACAGCACCAGCGACAGACCGGCGAACCAGCCGCTTTGCCGGTACAGCCCGCCGAGCTCGGAAAGCGAGAAGCCGCCGCCGCGGCGCGCCGCTTGGCCCGCCAACAGATAGAGCGCCGTCATCAGTACCATGGAATGCAGCGCATAGAAGATCGCGCCGCTGAGGCCGTCGGCACTGCCGAGCGCCACGCCCGCCAGCATCGTGCCGATGCCGGAGATGACGACATAGCCGAGCAGGCGGCGGAGATCGTTTTCGCCGAGCGCGCCAAGCACGCCGGCCAGCATGGTAGCGATGGCAACCACCGTCGTGATCGGGCCGAGCCCGGCGCGTTCGACCGGCAAAAGCATGACCAGCACCCGGATCAGCGCGTAGATGCCGACCTTGGTGAGCAGGCCGGCAAACAGCGCCGAAACGGTGATGCGCGGTGTATGGTAGGAGGCCGGTAGCCAGAAATTGACCGGGAAAGCCGCGGCCTTCATGCCGAAGGCGAGAAGGAAGAGGCCGGCAAGCGTCATCAGCGGCGCCGTGTTACCGGGCGCCCTCGCCTTCATGGCGATATCGGCCATATTGAGCGTGCCGAAAATGGCGTAGAGGTAGCCGACAGAGACGAGAAACAGCGTCGTGGCGATCAGGTTCAGCACGGCGTATTTCAAGGCACCGTCGATCTGCTCCCGTTCCGATCCTAGGATCAGGAGGCCGAAGGACGAAATCAGCAGCACCTCGAACCAGACGTAGAGATTGAAGACGTCGCCGGTCAGGAACGCGCCGCTGACGCCGGCAAGCAGCAGCAGCAGGAAGGGGAAGAAGCCGTAGCGGCGGCCGCTGGTGGTGATCTCGCCGAGCGCGTAGAGGCTCGCTGCCAACGCCACGACCGCCGCCGTCAGCGCCATGATCGCACTGAAGAGGTCGACGCTGAAGGCGATGCCGAAAGGCGGGAGCCAGCGGCCCATGACCATGGTTATCGGGCCTTCGGCGGCGACCTTGTGCAGCAAGGCCGCATCGATCAGCACCAAGAGAACGAGGCCGGGAATGGCGATCCAGCCGTGCCATGCCGTGCGGTCGCGCAGCATCATCAAGATAGCGCCGAGCCCGATACACAGCGCCACCGGCAGGATGACCAGCCAATGCCCCGCATCCACCGGCGCTGTCACCAGCGCGGCGGAAAGATCGACAGCGGTGTTTGCGGGTGCCGCCATGTTGCTAATACCCCAGGGGCGGTATCGGCCGCTCGTCCGGTTCCGCCACCCGCATCTCGCCGGTATTGTCGGTCTTGAGGTCCTGATAGGCGCGGTAGGTCAGGACCAGCAGGAAGGCGAGGAAGGAGAAGGAGATGACGATCGCCGTCAGGATCAGGGCCTGCGGCAGCGGGTTGGCGGCGTCCATGCCGAGCGTGTCGGCGTCGGCGGGAATGATCGGCGGCACTTCGCGCGTCACCCGGCCGGCGGTGAACAGCAGCAGATTGACGGCGTTGCCGAGAATGGCGATACCCAGCATGATGCGGATCGAGAACCCCGATAGCATCAGATAGATCGCGACAGCGAAGAACAGGCCGACGAGGCCGGCAAAGACAGCCTCCATCACTCTACCTCCCGCTCTTCGAGCGTCAGCGCGATCGAGGTGATCGCGCCGACGACGACCAGATAGACGCCGATATCGAACAGCATGACGCTGGAGAGCGGCACTTCGACGCCCAGGAGATGCGGATAGATCCACAACCCTGTCATGAAGGGCACGCCGGAGAAGATCGAGAGCAGCCCGGCAGCCGTCGACGCCAGCAGGCCGAAACCGGCAATCGCCAGCGGATGGAAAACGATGGCACGGCGCACCGCCGTCACGCCACAGGCAATGCCGTAGATCGCAAAGCCCGATGCCGCGATCAGTCCGCCGATGAAGCCGCCGCCGGGCTCGTTATGGCCGCGCAGCAGCACGAAGACGGAAAAGAGCAGCATCAGTGCGGTCAGAAACGGTGCGGCGGTGCGGAAGATCAGAGTGTTCATCGGCGCTCGGCCTCCATCTTCTCGTCCAGATCCGGATCATTGGCCGCGAGCTTGCGTTCGCCGCCGGCGCGGATGCGGATCAACGCCAGGATGGCAAGGCCGGTGATGGTGACGACGGCGATCTCGCCGAGCGTGTCCGTGCCGCGGAAGTCGACGATGATGACATTGACCACGTTGCTGCCATGGGCAATCAGCTTTGAATATTGATTGAAGAACGCTGTCAGCGTCAGGTCGAAAGGCGCCTGCGTCGCCTTCAGCAACAGCAGCCCGAAACCGAGGCCGCAGGCGGCGGCAAGCACCGCATGCAAGAGCATCTGCAACGGCGGGCGGCGATCAGAGGCGGAAAGGCGCAGCCGTGTCATCACCAGCGCCAGGATAACGACCGAGAGCGTCTCGACCATGAACTGGGTGAAGGACAGGTCCGGCGCACCGAAGAGCAGGAAGATGACGGCGACGGCAAAGCCTTGAATGCCGAGCGAAACGATCGCCGTCAGCCGGTCGCGGGCCATGACGACAGCGCCGAGGCCGATGACGGCGATGAGGAAGATCACCGCCTCATGCCACTGCATATCAGGCCATGAGGGAACGGCGGGCAATTCGCCATGGAGCACCGGCGGCAGCAGCAGCATGGCCGCAAGGCAGAGGAAGGTCACGGCGACATAGATTTCCAGCCGGCCGGGCTGCAAGACGCGCGAAATGACATGCGACAGGCGCACCAGCCCGGAGATCAAACCATCGAAACCGCGATCAGGCCCCGGTCCGAGATGGCGCAACACCACCGACATCAGGAAGCGGGCGCGGTCGAGCTTCCAGTAGACAAAGAGACCGATCAGCACGGTCAGCGCCGACAGCAGCAAGGGCATGCCAATATGCGGAACGAGCGAGACCGATATCTCCATCGCCTTGCCGCTGACGGCGCTCGCCATCGGCGAGGAGATATAGGCGTGCCAGAGACCAGAGAACAGCGCGGCGACCAGCCCGAGAACGGCCAAGACGACCGGACCGAGCCAGAGCAAAGACGGCGCTTCATGCGGATGTCTGGGGGTCTCGACACGCGCGCCAAGGAACGGCTTCAGCGCCACCGCGAAGGCGATGGCAAACATCAGCGCGTTGCCAGCGACAGCAATGACGGTCAGAGCAATCGACCACACGGAAGCCCCGGCCAGCGCGGCATAGATCTCCTCCTTGGCGAGAAAGCCGAAGGCTGGCGGCAAGCCGCCCATCGAGATCGCCGCGACGAGTGCTGCCGCAAAAGTCAGCGGCATGGCGGCGCGCAGGCCGCCGAGGCGGGTGATGTCGCGCGTTCCCGTCTCATGATCGACAATGCCGGCGACCATGAACAACGCGCCCTTGAACAGCGAATGCGCCACCAGATAGAGCACGGCCGCCTCGATCGCATAGTCTGAGCCGAAGCCGGTCAACAGCACCAGCAGCCCGAGCGAGGAGACCGTCGTATAGGCAAGCTTCAGCTTCAGGTCGGTCTGGCGAACGGCAAGCAGCGTGCCCACCAATAGCGTTGCCGCGCCAAAGAGCGGCAGGATCGTCTGCCAGGCCATCGTGCCGCCCATGGCGGGATTAAGGCGCATCAACAGATAGACACCGGCCTTCACCATGGTCGCGGAATGTAGATAGGCCGACACGGGCGTAGGCGCTTCCATGGCGTTGGGCAGCCAGAAATGGAAGGGAAACTGCGCCGACTTGGTGAAGGCGCCGCCGAGGATCAGGATCAGTGCTGCAAGATAGAGCGGGCTTTCGCGCAACGTGCCGCCCGCCTTCAGCAGGCCGGACATGTCGGCGGCACCGGTGATCTGCCAGATCAGCAACAGCCCGGCGAGCAACAACAGCCCTCCCCCGCCGGTGACGACCAGCGCCTGCAACGCCGCCCGGCGTGCCGCCTCGCGCTGATGATCAAAGCCGATCAGCAGGAAGGAGGTGATCGACGTCAGTTCCCAGAAGACGAACAACGTCAAAAAACTGTCCGATACGACGAGGCCGAGCATCGAGCCCATGAACAGGAAGATGAAGGAGAAGAAGCGCCCAAGGTCTACGTGCCCCTTCAGATAGCCGCCGGCATAGAGCACGATCAGCGTGCCGATGCCGGTGATCAGCAATGCGAAGGTCAGCGACAGGCCGTCGAGCAGCCAGGAGAAGCGCAGACCCAGACTGGGCACCCAGTCGAAACCACCCTGGATACTATGGCCAGCGGCGATCGCCGGAAGGAAACCGGCAAAATGCAGAAAGACGAGCGCCGGAAACAGCGCCAGCGGCCAGGCCGCATTGTGGCCGAGATAACGGACAACGGCCGGCGCGATGATTGCACCGAGAAAAGGCAGACACAAAGCCAGGAATGTCAGGCCGGTGACACTGGCCATGTCTTCTCCCTGCTGAACGATTGCGCGGAATCCGGCAAAGCCGAAACACTACCCTTGGGATAGGCCAAAGGCCGGATCGCCTCAAGCCCTGCGGGAGAAAAGCCGGCCTTAACCCACTGAAATCATTTTTTGGCATGACCGGCTGGATCAGGCCCCGATGCGCAATTCCATGCAGGTCAGATCCAGCCAGCGGCCGAACTTGGTGCCCACTTCCGAGAACTGTCCGGCAATGCGGAAACCGAGCTTTTCATGCAGGCGGATGGAGACGGCGTTGCCGGTCTCGATCGCCGCGATCATGACGTGGACATTGCCCTTGGCGGCACGCGCGACAAGTTCGCGCAGCAAGCCCTCGCCGATGCCGAGGCCACGATGATCCTTGTCGACATAGATGGAATTCTCGACCGTATGACGATAGCCATCGAAGGCGCGCCAGTCGCCATAGGAAGCATAGCCGGCGACCTTGCCGTCCTTCTCCGCGACAACGACCGGGAAGCCCCGCGCCTCACGCGCCTTGAGCCACTCGATGCGGTTGTCGACGTCGACCAGCGTGTCGTTCCAGATCGCGGTCGTGTGCACGACGGCGTGGTTGTAGATCTCGCAAATCGCCGGTAGATCGGCCTCGGTGGCGTCACGAAGCAGTACGGCTTTGTCCATAATCGCGTCATCCAATTGTTCATGAGACTTAAATTCGGCGTTACTCCGCGAAATTGGCAAAGTAAATCCGCCATTCCTGCATGGCTCACAATGAAGCTGTAACGAATTTGCGCTATTTTTCGATCATTCTGAGAATCACTATGGAATTTCTGCTGAAAAATGCGCTATTCGTAGCTGGTTTGCAGATCCCGCCTCCCGGAAACCGCAATGCTCGCGCGATTGACCGCCCTTCTGTTTCTTTCCGTCGTGCCGGCGCAAGCCGCCGACTGGTGGTCCTATGACAATGCGCGCTTTGGCTATGCAATTGAACTGCCGTCGGAATTTCGACTATCCGCGCGAAGCGACGATGGCAACGGACTGACGTTGACGCCGGCCGATCAGTCGGCACGGCTGCTGATTTTCGGCGCCGACACACTCAACGGCGATTTTTCCTCGGAAGCGAATATCCGTATCGCGAGCGCCAAGGATGAAGGCTGGCAGATCTCCTATTCGAAATCGACATCGCGCGGCATCAGCTTCTCAGGCACGAAACAGGGCCATATCATCTATGTGCGCGGCGTCGCTCTCTGCAACGGCGCTGCCGCCTTCTTCCAGATGGACTATCCGAAGGCATCTATGCAGCGCTACGATGCAGTCGTCATGCGGCTGGTGCGCAGCCTGCACCCCACGAAGAAATGTGCCCCGACAACGCAGGTCGTCAAAAGCTTCCCGGTGACAGGCTGAAGCAAGTGAACACCGCCGAATAATGCACGGCGGCGGCCGAAATGACGAACCCATGCCAGATGGCGTTCTGGAAACGCAGTTTCTCCCAGACATGGAAGATCACGCCCAACGAATAGATGACACCGCCGATCACGATCAGCAGCATCGAGGTGGAGGGTATATGCATGGAAACCGGCTTGGCGACCAGCACGCCGCTCCAGCCCATGGCAAGATAGAGCAGGATCGCCAGCCGGTCGTAGCGGCCGGGAAAGAAGCATTTCAGCGCGATACCGCAGGCCGCAAAGACCCACAGGGCGATCAACGTCGCAAACAACAGCGGATCGGCGGAGCCACGCTCAAGGAACGGCGTGTAGGTGGCGGCGATCAGCACGAAGATGGCGGAGTGATCGAAGCGCCGCAGGAACCACTTCGTCTGCGATACCGGCCAGAGATTGTAGGTGAAGGACATGGCAAGGGTCAGGACGAGGCCGACGCCGTAGATCCAGGCGGCGGCAATCTCGCCATGGGAACTCCACACAGTGGCATAGAAGATCAGCGCGGTCGCGCCGATCAGGGCAAAGACCACGCCGACGCCGTTGACGATACCGTCGGCGATCACTTCATATCGATCATAGGCCCAACGGATGCCTTTGAACTCGGCCATCTATATACGTTCCAATTCCATATCGGCATCAACCGTGGCATCTCGGAAGCATCCAGGCAACCACGTTCGACCGGCATGACGGTAAATCTTCGTGAATGGCGAGACGCGCAAGTGAGATGCTCCGTCAACGAATTGCGAACGCTTCATCCGCAATTTCTGGCCTTCTGTGAACAATCGAAATCCGCCATATACGAGTTTAAGTACAGCAGGCCAGAGGATCTCTAAAGAGGCATATCGACCGACGACAGCTCTCAAGCCTGCCATTGACGGCGCTTTCGCCGTAGGCGCCGGTTCCTCTTTCTTCCGAACATCGAGGTTGGAATAAGCTCATGACCGAAACCGCCCTTCCCTATGCGCTGACGCGCCCCTCCTATGTCGGCCAGTCGCATCTTGTCGTCACCGACCTGGCGACGGTATCGCGCTTCTATCAGGACATACTGGGCCTGAAGGTCATCGAAAAGACCGCGAGCGGCGAAGTGCTGGGCGTTGCCGGGCAGCCGCTGCTGACGCTGACGACGGATCGCGCCGCCACGCGCGCGCCGCAGACGGCGGCCGGTCTCTTCCACACCGCTTTCCTGCTGCCCAACCGTGTCGAGCTTGCCCGTTGGCTGCGGCATGCGGCACACAACAACGTCGCCCTTGAAGGCGCGTCCGACCATATCGTCAGCGAAGCGATCTATCTTTCCGATCCGGAAGGCAACGGCATCGAGATCTATGCCGACCGACCGCATGAGCAATGGACATTCCATGGCGACGGCACGGTCGAGATGGCGACGCTGAGGCTCGACCTGCAGAAGCTTTATGAAAGCGCGCCGCAGGATCGCTGGGACGGCATGGCTGACGGTTCGGCAATCGGCCATATCCATCTGCAGGTCGGCGATGTCGAGGAGGCAAATGCCTTTTATCGCAACGTGCTTGGAATGAAGGTGATGGCGGCGCGGTATCCCGGCGCGACGTTCCTCGCAACCGGTGGTTATCACCATCATCTCGGCGCCAATACCTGGAACAGCCGCGGCGCCGGCGTCCGCTCCGAACACATGACCGGCCTCTCCGACTACACGCTGCGCTTCAACGACAGGCAAGCACTCGACAAGGCGGTTGCCGCACTTGACGCGCATGAGATCAAGACGGAGAAGCGCGACGGCGGCGTTTCACTGCGCGATCCCTGGGGCATCGGGCTGAATTTGATCGCCTGATCACAACCACTGATCGATCATTCAAGAGCCCGTTCCGGAACCGGAACGGGCCTATTTGCGTTTGCATATCGAGGCAATGGAGCTTCGGGGATTGTTCTGGATGGATATCGCCAAAGGCATAAGCAAGCAGGAGCGCAAACCGGCGGCGGAACGCGAAAGACGCTCCAGCGACTGGGTTGACACGTTGCGGGCGGATACCGAGCAACTGGATAAATCCACCCCCGTAAGAAGCGTTGAGAAAAGCGGATTGGATATCGCCGCCGCCTGGGCTCTCATCGGCATCTTCCTCGTCCTCACGCTCGCCGCCGTCTACATGATGTCGATCATCCTCATTCCAGTGACGCTCGCCGTGGTGGTCGGCATGATCCTCGGCCTGGCTGCGGAAAGGCTTAGCAAGCTCGGCGTTCCGCGCGTCCTCAATGCCGTCCTGCTGTCGTCGGCGGTGGCGCTGGTCATCTTCCTGTTCGTCAATGCGCTAGCCGGCCCCCTGGCACGGCTGGCACAGGAAGGACCCGACGTCTTCCAGCGCACCATCGACCGGTTGATGCCCTATCTAGAACGGATCAAATGGCTGCACATCACGTCGCAAACCTTTGAAAGCGGGCCAATGTCGATCAGCGTGCTGCTCGAAAACACCGGCAATGTGCTGCATCTTGTCACCAACAGCCTGACGCCGGCCATTGTTCAGGGACTGATCTTCTTCGCCGCGCTGCTGCTCTTCCTCGCCGGCCGCACCAACCTGCGCAAGACGATCATCCTGACCTTTTCCCGCCGGACGTCGCGGCTGGCGACAATCCGCATCATCAATGCGGTGGAGCAAGTGCTTGGCTTCTATTTCGCGACGGCCGCACTGATCTATGCCGGTCTCGGCGTCATCATGACGATCATCGCCTATGTCGGCGGGTTGAGCGCGCCGATCCTCTGGGGCGTCTTCGCCTTTCTCTCCAGCTTCGTGCCCTTCGTCGGCATCGCAACCATGACCATCGCGCTGGCGATCGCCGGCATCATCACCCACGACGACATCATCTTCGCCCTTGCGCCCGCCGTCGCCTTCTTCTCCGTCCATCTCGCCGTGGAAAATCTGGTGTTTCCGGCGGTCATGGGCCGGCAATGGGAACTCAATCCCTTTGTCGTCTTTCTCGCCATCATCTTCTGGACGTGGATGTGGGGCGCTGTCGGCGCCATGCTCGCCTTGCCACTATCCCTGGTAGTGATGACCGTGGTCAACGAGTTGTTCTTCGAGGAAAAGGTGCAGCCGCAATTGCCTGAGTAAAGACGCCGGCATGCCTGGCGATCGACTGCTGCTGGTCACTCAGTTCGTGGTGTCGTCATCGCCCTGTTCGGGAATGTCCTGCAGGCGGACGAACTGCACGCCCTTGGCCTTCAGCGCGAGAATGCTCGCAGCAACCCCTTCGCCGGCGGCATGGGTCGGCTGGTTGATATGGGAGATGATGACATCGCCATCCCTAGCGGAAGCATATTGCTTTTCCACCATCTTGGCCGGTAGCAGCGAGCCGCTATCACCGTTCACGGAATAGCCGGCGATGCGATAGCCCATGCTGCGGATCTGAGCGATGGCCGAAAGGCTGTATTTTGCGGTCGCGCCCCGGAACCAGCGCGGCTGCGGGATACCGGCGGCAAGCATGGCGTCGGCGCCGCCCTTGACTTCCTGGGCCACAGCCTGCGGCGAGCCGGCAGCCGCGATACCATAGACCTTCGTCGGGATATCGACGGCGGGAATATGGTTCTGGCCGTGGTTCTCAAGCTCGAAAAGTTCGGGATGGGCGAGGAAGGTGGCGAGCGCATCGGGATTGGTCCGCAGCCAGCGGGCGGTGACGAAGATCGTTGCGGGGATGCGCTGATCGACGAGGGTGGAAAGGATGCGGGGATCGGTCTTGCCCATACAGGCATCGAAGGTCAGTGCGATGCGCGGCGCACCCTTGCCGGCGCGGTTGACGTGCAGATGCGGCTCGACCAGCTTGACGTTCGATACAGGCGCCTTCGGTGGCAGCGGCGGCCAGCCGGCGGGCTGTGTTTCCTGCTTAGCAGCAAAGGCGGCCGGAACGGCGGCAGCTAAGAATGCGGACGTCAGCAGAAAGCGATTCATCAGGCAGCCACCGATCGGATTGAACGACGTGAAGTTTGGCGGAAAAAGCGTGCGATTGCCATAGGCTCTTCCCTTGCGCCCGCCATCGTCCGGCAAGGCGACGGAAATATGGCGGCTTGCCCACAGGAGGATCATTTCCCATCACAAAAGCGCCTATAACCATTCTGCGGCAGTCGCCGCGTCGGAGCTCCTCATTTATGATATCATTGATACCTAACCGGCCTGCCACTATTTCCATATTTTCCTGCGCTCCCAAAGGGAACCATCCATGAGCCGCGATCCCTATGACATATTGGGCGTAAAACGGGACGCCCCGCAAAAAGACATTCAAAGTGCCTATCGCAAGCTTGCGAAGAAGCTGCATCCCGATCTCAATCCCGGCGACAAGCAGGCCGAGGAGAAATTCAAGGAAGTCTCCGCGGCCTACGGCATCCTCGGGGACGAGGACAAGCGTGCGCGCTTCGACCGCGGCGAGATCGACGGCAGCGGCGCGGAGAAGCCGCCACGCAACTATTATCGCGACTACGCGGCAAACGAGGGCCAGCGCGGCCCCTACCGCAACGCGGGCGGCTTCGCCGATTTCGGCGATACCGACGATATCCTTTCCAGCTTCTTTTCACGTCGCAGCCGAGGCCAATCCGGAATGCAGGGTCAGGATCGCAAATATTCCATGGAGGTCGATTTTCTCGACGCCGTCAACGGCACGAAAAAGCAGATCAGCCTGCCGGACGGACCCGCGCTCGATGTGCAGATACCGGCAGGAACCAAGGACGGGCAGACGCTGCGCCTGCGCGGCAAGGGCGATCCCGGTTTTGGCAGCGGCGCCCCCGGCGATGCGCTGATCGAGGTGCATGTGCGTCCGCACCGCTTCTTCACCCGCGACGGCGACGATATCAGGCTGGACTTGCCGATTTCGCTGACGGAGGCGGTGCTCGGCGGTAAGGTCCGCGTGCCCACGCCCTCCGGCCCGGTGACCGTTACGCTCCAGCCGAACTCCAATACCGGCAAGGTCTTGCGGCTGAAGGGCAAGGGCGTGCCCGTGCGTGGCAAGGACGCCGGCGACGCCTATGTTTCATTGAAGATCGTCCTGCCGGATGCGCCGGATGCAGAGCTGACCGCGCTCGTTTCCGACTGGCAGGCCGGCAAGACGCATGATCCCAGAAAGACCATGGGAGGCTGATCCATGAACGAGAGCGAGTTTCGTCTGCGCCTCGAGATCGATGTCACAGTGCTGGAAGTCTGGATCGACCAGGGCTGGCTCATTCCCGAAACCACGAATGAAGGCCGGCATTTTCGCGATGCGGATCTCGCCCGCGGACAATTGATCCTCGATCTGATCGACGCCATGGGCCTCAACGAGCCCGGCGTCGACCTGGTGATGGATCTGATCGATCAGATTCATGGGTTGAGATCGACACTACGCGACCTGACGGATGCCGTCCGTCGCCAGAACCTCGATGTGCAGCAGCACATTCTCTCCGACCTCGATCACCTGGAGCACCAGAAAGGGCGCTGAAGGCATCAATCGTAGAGATAATGTTGCTGCCAGGCGTCGCGCGGCACCTTGTCGCCGATTTGATAGCTGAGATTGCGCACGTCGACATGCTCCGGGTCGGTCGTGCATTTATAGGAGAGATGATACCAATCGCCCTTGCTGCGGAAGACGGCGCCAGGAGCATTCATCGAATCCGGCGCCATGTTTGGATCGCCGAAGGTATAGGCAATCACCTTGTCCGGCTTGAAACCGGTCTTCTCCGTGCCGATCCGCTTCATCGCTTCCGCATCGCAGGCCTGCTCCATCCGCTCGGAAGGATCGAGCTTTTCCAGCTCCTTCTTCATGGTCGCATCGACGGCGAGCGCCGAGCTCGCGATGCAGGCCAAAGGCAGGAGAATGGCGATGAATTTCAGCATGAAGTCCGGTCCCTCATTTGTTTGTTTTCCGGGCTGGGCTGCATCTGCTCCACGAGGGAGCACGATTCTAAGAAACACTTACTATCGACGCGACGCTATGCGGACTTCGTTAAAGAATGTGGTCACATCAAGGCAGCCCTACGCGAGGCCAGCCATCGTCATCAGCTCGAGATGAGCTTAAGAGCATCCGCTTGCATGAGGCTTGAGCCGGCAATTGCCGCTTGAACCTCGGCCAAGCGCCCTCTATTTCTCTTTCATCGCATACCCGACTTTCATCCCAGAGAAAGCCTCCCAGTGTCTTCATTCAAGAACCTCCCCATCCCGCCCGCCGCACCGAAAAAGCCGGTCACGGATACGCGCCACGGCATTACCCGCAGCGACGATTACGCCTGGCTGCGCGCCGACAATTGGCAGGCGATGTTCAAGGATACCTCGATCCTGGACCCGGAAATTCGCGCCCATCTGGAGGCCGAAAACGCCTATATGAATGCCGCGATGGCGGACACGAAAGAGCTGCAGAAGCTGCTCTTCGCGGAGATGAAGGGCCGCATCAAGGAGGATGACAGCTCGGTGCCGGTCAAAGACGGCCCCTATGCCTATGGCACGCTCTTCGTCACCGGCGGCGAGCAACCGCATTATTTCCGCGAGGCACGCGATGGCGGCGACCGCAAGCTGCTTCTCGACGGCGACAAAGAGAATGAGGGCAAGTCCTATTTCCGCCTCTCCGGCATCGACCACTCCACCGACCATAGCCACGGCATCTGGGGCTATGACGACAAGGGTTCGGAATATTTCACGCTGAAGGTCCGCAACCTCGACACCGGCGAGGATCTGGCCGACGTGATCGAGAACACCGGCGGCGACGGCGTTTGGGCGCCGGACGGCAAGAGCTTCTTCTATACGCTGCAGGACGAGAACCACCGTCCTTCAAAAATCTTCCATCATATCGTCGGCACGCCGCAATCGGCAGATCGGCTGGTCTATGAAGAGGAGGATTCGGGCTTCTTCATGGGCGTCGGCGGTTCGCTGCTCGACGACTTCATCTTCATCGATATTCACGATCACGAGACCAGCGAATACCGCCTGATCCCGACCTCGGACCTGACCGCCGAGCCGAAGCTGGTGGCCGAACGCGACACCGGCATCGAATATGAAATGGCGGAAGGCGGCGATGTCTTCTACATCCTCACCAATGACGGCGACGCCAAGGATTTCAAGATCATGGAGACGCCGGTCGACAGACCAGGCAAGGAAAACTGGCGCGACGTCGTGGCCCACAAGCCGGGCACGCTGATCCTCGGCCATGAGGCCTATGCCCGCCACCTTATCTGGCTGGAGCGCAAGGACGGCCTGCCGCGCATCGTCATCCGCGACCGCCGCAGCGGCGAAGAACATGCGATCGCTTTCGATGAAGAAGCCTATTCGCTCGGCCTGCAAGGCTCCGCTGAATACGATACCGACGTCATCCGTTTCTCCTACTCCTCGATGACGACGCCGAGCCAGCTTTACGACTACAACCTGGTAACGCGCGAGCGCAGCCTATTGAAGACGCAGGAAGTGCCGTCCGGCCACAATCCGGACGACTACGTCACCCGCCGCGTCTTCGCGCCGGCCTGGGACGGAGAAACCGTGCCGGTGACCCTGCTCTATCGCAAGGATACGCCGCTCGACGGCACGGCACCCTGCCTGCTCTACGGCTACGGCGCCTACGGCGTCACCATTCCGGCCGGCTTCAACACCAATTGCCTGTCGCTTGCCGATCGCGGCTTCGTCTATGCCATCGCCCATATCCGTGGCGGCAAGGACAAGGGCTTTGCCTGGTACGAAGACGGCAAGATGGACAAGAAGACCAACACCTTCAAGGACTTCATCGCCGCTGCCGACTATCTGAATCAACAGAAGTTCACCTCTTACGCGAACATCATCGCCGAGGGCGGCTCGGCCGGCGGCATGCTGATGGGTGCCGTCGCCAACATGGCGCCGGAAAAATTCGCCGGCGTCATCGCCGCCGTTCCCTTCGTTGACGTACTCAACACCATGCTGGACGACACCCTGCCGCTGACGCCGCCGGAATGGCCGGAATGGGGCAATCCGATCGACAGCAAGGAAGAATACGAGCAGATCGCCGCCTATAGCCCCTATGATAATGTCGGCGAGAAGCCCTACCCACCGATCCTGGCGCTCGGCGGCCTGACGGACCCGCGCGTCACCTATTGGGAACCGGCAAAATGGGTCGCCAAGCTGCGTGAGAAGAGCACCGGCAACGCGCCGATCCTGCTGAAGACCAACATGGATGCCGGCCATGGCGGCGCTTCGGGCCGCTTCCAGCGCCTGGAAGAGATCGCCTTCGAATACGGCTTCGCCATCAAGGTCGCCGGCAAGATGTAACCGGGATTGCGGGAGGAGCCGATGCCGGTCCATGTCGCCCTGCTGCGTGCCGTCAATGTCGGCGGCACCGGCACTTTGCCGATGGCGGAGTTGAAGACGCTCTGCGAGGAGATCGGCTTTACCGACGTGAAGACCTATATCCAGAGCGGCAACGTCCTCTTCCGTTCGGATGAAGACGAGGTGACGGTGCAGGCGCGCCTGGAAGAAGCCCTGACACACAAGATGGGCAAATCACCGGGCGTGATCCTGCGCAGCCGGCAAGCGCTGGAAACAGTCGCCGAGGGTTCGCCCTTCCCGCATGCCAAGCCGAACTATCTGCTCGTCACCTTCCTCCCGGAACGCGCATCCGTCGATGTTCTGGACAAGCTCGTGGCGCCTGCAGGTGAAGAAGTGCATGCCGCGGGCAAAGAGATCTACGTTTATTATCCTGATGGCTCCGGCCGCTCGAAGCTGAAACTACCGGCGCTGAAGCTTGGGACCTCGCGGAACCTCAATACGGTGAGGAAACTGGCGGAAATGGCGCGAGAGATGGAAAAGGGCTAAGGACGCGACGTATCTTGCGGGGATATCCGCCAAGGAGGATCGATACGGTTCGATCCGGCAAAGTAAAGAATGACGCGATTTCCACCGGGATCGAATAATTCTGCCTCACGCCATAGCCAATTCTTGTCTTCAGGCCCACTAGTGAACTGGATACCGGATGCACGCAGAGTAAGGATCACGGCGTCGAGATTTTCGCACTCGAAATACACGGTGGTTCCCCCGCCACCCTTCTCGCCCTGATGCAAGGAAAAGGTGCTATCTCCGTCCGGGCAGACAAACCGCGCATATCGGGGGCGAGCATCAACGATCGGCTTCAGACCCAGGGCACAATAGAAATCCCATCCCGCGTTCAAATCCGGCATCGTAACCGTCACCTGGTTCAAGTGCACAATCAGTACCTCCTACTTCGAGCCAAGCTCGGCCTGCCGAAAATAGGCTTCGAAATATTGCTCGACTTCCTCCCCACTCAGATCGGGCCTCGGATCATCCAGTGATGCCTTGACCTTCTGCCGGATCGCCGCGATCCGTTCCTGATATTCTTCCTCTTCCCGCAACCAGACCCGGACGGCCGCGCGCAGGACTTCGCTGGTCGAGGCATAGGCTCCAGCATCGACGCGGCTCTTGATGGCGGCGACCATTTCGCTGGGGAGCGAGATGCTGAGTTTCTCGTTCACGGCACACTCCTATCCTTGGTGGGAGAAAGTGGGATAATTTCCTGCTGGAGACAAGCGCCTTGCGCCGCATCTCCACCGGCCCTACCTTAGTCACATGAGCTCTTCTCTTCACGACAACGCAGTGCTTGAAGCACCGCCAATACCGTTCGACAACAGCTACGCGCGCCTGCCGCCGCAGTTCTTCGCGGAACAGGCGCCGACGCCGGTTGCGGTACCGCGGCTGATCAAATTCAACGCGGCGTTGGCGTCCGAGCTAGGGCTGGACGCCAAGGTTCTGGAGCGGGATGGAGCGGCGATCTTTTCCGGCAACGCGCTTTTGCCCGGCTCCCAGCCGCTCGCCATGGCCTATGCCGGCCACCAGTTCGGCGGCTTCGTGCCGCAGCTCGGCGATGGCCGGGCGATCTTGCTTGGCGAGGTCATCGACCGCAACGGCAGGCGTCGCGACATCCAGCTCAAGGGTGCCGGGCCGACGCCGTTTTCGCGGCGCGGCGATGGGCGGGCAGCACTCGGGCCGGTGCTGCGCGAATACATCGTCAGCGAAGCCATGCATGCGCTCGGCATCCCCACAACACGGGCGCTGGCGGCAGTCACCACCGGCCAGCCCGTCTATCGCGAGGAGGCGTTGCCCGGTGCAGTCTTCACGCGCGTCGCTGCAAGCCATATCCGCGTCGGCACTTTCCAGTATTTCGCCGCTCGCGGCGATACGGATAGTCTGCGCATCCTCGCCGACTACGTTGTCGACCGGCATTATCCTGACATCAAGGATCGCAAGAACCGCTATCTCGCGCTGCTGGAAGCGGTGGCCGATCGGCAGGCATCCTTAATCGCCCGCTGGCTGCATGTGGGCTTCATCCATGGCGTGATGAACACCGACAACATGACGATTTCCGGCGAGACGATCGACTTCGGCCCCTGCGCCTTCATGGACACCTACGATCCTGCCACCGTCTTTTCCTCGATCGATCGGCAGGGCCGCTACGCCTATGCCAACCAGCCGGCCATCGGCCAATGGAACCTCGCCAGGCTTGGTGAAACGCTGCTGCCGCTGATCGATCCGACGCTCGATACCGCCGTTGAACTGGCGAATGGGGTAATCAAGGCCTATGGCGAGCGCTTCCAGACGCATTGGCTTGCCGGCATGCGCGCCAAGATCGGCCTCGCAACGGAAGAAGACAATGATCTCGATCTGATCCAGTCGCTGCTAGCGGTGATGCACGAGCAGGAGGCGGACTTCACCCTCACCTTCCGGCGATTTGCGGCCCTTGCCGCAAGCGGTGACAACGAAGCCGGCTTTGCCGCCAGCTTCAAGGATGCACAATCCGTCGCACCGTGGCTCGCGCTCTGGCAAGAGCGGCTGGGCCGCGACCCGCAGTCGCCGACTGCGCGTGCAAAGGCGATGCTGGGCGTGAACCCGGCTTTCATCCCCCGCAACCATCGCATCGAACAGGCGATCGCCGCTGCCGTCGAGGAGGATGATTTTTCATTGTTCGAGGCGCTGCTGACCGTGCTTGCCAAGCCCTATGAGGACCAGCCGGCCTTCGCGCCCTATGCCGAACCGCCACAGCCGGCGGAACGGGTACTGCAGACCTTCTGCGGGACATAAGGGAAACTAGCACCTGAACTTCTCGAACAACATGAAGGCGATGCGATCTTGATTCACATCGCGACCGTACCGCCCTGATTTGTCGATTGCATTTCGGAACGCTACTATTTCACCCAACCATGCCCGCAACGATCTTGCCGACCTCGGCGAAGACGGCTTCGATATCTTTTGCAGGCGCGGTGGCTTCGCCGACATAGGTCACAACGAGGATGGGGCCGCGATCCGGAAGCCAGACAACGGCAACGTCGGCATAGGAGCCGTTCTCGCCGGTGCCGGTCTTGTCGCCGACCTTCCATTCCTTCGGCAGGCCGGCGCGCAAGCGGGCATTGCCGGTGGTGTTGTTGACCAGCCAGTTCGACAATTGATCCCTTGAAGTCTCCGACAGCGTGTTGCCGAGCGTCAGAAGCCCGATCGTATCCAGCATGGAATCGGGCGTCGTCGTATCGCGCGGATCGTCCTTGATCGCCTGATTGACGTCTGGCTCCTTGCGGTCGAGCCGAGTTTCGGTGTCACCGGTCGTGCGCAGCCACGCAGTCAGCGCCGCCGGACCGCCGAAGCTGTCGAGCAACAGATTGCCGGCGGTGTTGTCGCTGAGCGTAATGGCCGCGTTGCAGAGCTCGGCAATCGTCATACCGTCCGTGCCGGCATGCTTTTCAGTTTCCGGTGAATAGGTGACGACGACATCCTTGCCGTAGGTGACGCGACGGTCGAGCTTCTCAACGCCCTGATCGACGCGGGCGAGCACGAAGCCGGCGGCGAGCGCCTTATAGCTGCTGCATAGGGCGAAGCGCTCCGCCTCGCGATAGCCGAGCGAAATATTGGTTTCCGTATCCAGCACGGAAACACCAAGGCGACCGCCGGTCCTCTTTTCCAGATCCGCCAGCAGCTTGTCCGCATCCTCGGTTACCTGAGAATTGTCCGCCCCCTGGGTGCCATCCATTCCATCGTCGTCGTCAGGCGTCGCGGAATTGTCCGGCGCATCGGAGGCGCCCGGCGCTGGAGCCGTCGCGTCCGGGCTCTTGTTGGCGCTGGCATCCTGCGCGAACAGGGCTTGCGGGCCAAATGTCAGGGCGGGAAGGAGCAGCGCCGAGCCTGCCATGAGGCGGCGGCGGGTAAGCAAAGTGGGCATGCGGAAACCTCCAGCGGAATCAGGCGGATTCAGAGCTAAGCGAGGAATATGGCAAGCCTCTGGCACACCCTTCCTTCAACCCGCCTTATGCCGCCTTTTCGACCGTGACTTCAACGGTGACATGCGACAATTCATGCAGATCCGCCAGCCGGGCCTTGTAGAAGGCCGGATCCCGCGACTCCGGCGTCGCCACGGCGACGATCGCCGCATGATGACCGGGGCCGACCTGCCAGACATGCAGGTCGGTGATGCGGTCTCCATCGGTCTCGATCACCTCCCGGATTTCATCCGGCAGCTCTTCGCCGGACGGGATGAAGTCGAGCAGGATCGAACCGGAAGAGCGCAGCAGGCTCAGGGACCACTGCAGGATCACCAGGCCGCCGACGATACCCATGAGCGGATCGAGAAAAGTCCAGCCAAAATGACTGCCAAGCACGAGGGCCACGATTGCCAGTACCGATGTCATGGCATCGGCGATGACATGGACATAGGCCGAGCGTAGATTGTTATCCTTGCCACCCTGATGATGGTCATGGTCGTGACCGTGCTCGTGATGATGATCATGTCCATGCGCGTGACCATGGCCATGATGGTGATGACTATGATCGTCACGCAGCAACCATGCACTGACGATGTTGACGAGGAGGCCGACCGACGCGATGGCAATCGCCTCGCGAAAATTGATCGCGACCGGGTTCATCAATCGCAGCAGGCTTTCCCAGCCCATCAGCACCGCTATCATGGCAAGGATGATGGCGCTGGCGAAGCCGGCGAGATCGCCGAGTTTTCCAGTGCCGAAGGTGAAGCGGGCATTATGAGCATGACGGCGGGCATAGAGATAGGCCAGCGCCGAAATCAGCATGGCGCTGGCATGTGTAGACATGTGCCAGCCATCGGCGGTCAACGCCATCGAGCCATAAAGCGTGCCGGCGCCGATCTCGACGACCATCATCACCGTCGTCAACGCGATGACCAGCCAGACGCGGCGCTCGTTGCGCCGGTGATCGGCGCCCAGAAACACATGGTTATGCGTCAACGCATCCGAAGAACCACTCATGACATCCGTCTCCTGTTGAATGTTCCAAAGCCCCTGCTCAGCGCAGATAGGTCTTCAGCACATCGGATATTTCATCGACCGCCTGACGACGGTCCGCTTCGCTTTCGGCATGGAGCACATGCTCATGCAGGTGATCGTTCAGTATCTCGCCGGTCAGTCCCGTCAGAGCGCCTCGGATGGAAGCGAGAAGCTGCAAGACCTCGCCGCAGGGGCGCTCAGCCTCCAGCGCCCGCTCCACCGCTTCCATCTGCCCCTTCAGGCGACGGACACGCGAAAGAAGCTTGGCTTGCTCACGAACGGTATGGGACATGGTGACCTCAAGCTATAATATAGGGGGGTATACTATATGTGACACCAAGAGCCAACCCTCTCTTGATGAAGCACGGGTGCGATAGACTGACGCGCCCTCGCGGCAGTTCGGTGCTAAGGAATTGGCCGGCTGGGCGAGCAGATGGGCCCCCATTGACAAACCCGCCATTCCGGATCATTGATGCGCGCATGATCAAGCACTCGCTCCACACCTGCTCGTATTTTTGGCTGTACCTGTAAAGGGCGGCTGAGACAGATCATATTGTCAACAAGCCGCCGTCAGGCGGCTTTGTTGTATCAGCAGCGTCCTGACGGCTCATTCGAAACAAGGACGCAAAATGCCATGCTAGACGATAGCGAAATTTCCCTTCTCCGCCCGCCGGTGCTGACCATCCGCAGCGCGCAGCTCCGCGACATGCCGGAACTGAACGACATGATCCGGCTGCTCGCCGCCCATCACGGCGACCCCTCCGCCGCAACGCCCGAGCAACTCGAGCGCGATCTCTTTGGCCCGATGCCCTGGATCACGGCGCTGGTGGCCGAAGGCGAAAACGGGCTGATCGGCTACGCAATTCTCGTGCCGCTCTACAAAGCGCAGGAAGGCCAGCGCGGCATGGACCTGCATCATCTCTTCGTGCGCGACGGCCATCGTGGCCATGGCATCGGCCAACATCTCGTCGACCGCGCCCGCGACGTCGCCCGCAAGGCCGGCTGCAGCTTTCTTTCCGTTGGCGCGGCAACCGGCAATGTCCAAGCGCATCGCTTCTACGAACAGATGGATTTCAAGCCACGCCCGGTCACCGGCATGCGCTACTTGCAGGCGCTCGCATGAAATGGGCCAGCCGGGATCGCCGTTGACCTTCCTATCGTCAGCGATCGATGGCGATCCCGCGCCCGGCGAAGAAGCGCTCGAATACCTCCAGCGGCAGCTCCACATTTTCGCGCGTCGCGACCTCATGTCCGGAGGGATTGTGAAAACGGACCGAGCCTGCGTCGACCGCCGTCACCAGAACGAGATGTCCGCCCTTCGACGGCGGCTCGGTATCTGACCAGCGAATGGAATGGTGCACGGAGGCGATGAAGAATTCGGATTGCGCCAGGATATCGCCGATATCTCCGGCGGAAATCCCGGTGACGACCCTGGCGTGCAGACCGAACCGGTCTTTGACGAAGGGAACGAAGGGCGCATAGATCAACCCTTTGATCCTGCCGTCGGTCTCCTCAACATAGCCGCCATAGTCCTTGCATCCCATGGCCAGATCCATGATCGGCACTATCAGGCCGGTGCGGGCGGCGAGAACCATCTTCAGGCAGGCCATACCGCAGAGATTGCCGGCCCAGCGGGCATAATTCTCGACGGTGCTGGCTCCCGAAGACACCCAGAGCGGGTCTTTCAGCAAAGCTGCCTGCGCGCCCTCGGCTACCACGGCCAGCGTCATATCAGGCGTTTCCCACTGGCTGAAATAAGGAACTTTCTGCTTCACCGCTATATCCACCGCCACCCTCTCCCGTTGCTACATCCCAAGCTCGCGCCGTTGTAAAGTTCAACGGAAATACGCTAGAAAAATGGCTGCGCATCGGCGATTTCTCAACTGAGGATACCCCCTTGGAACAGCGGTTTACTTTTGACGGCGTGGCAGCCCTTTATGGTGGCGCCCGCCCCGTTTATCCTGAGCCGCTCTTCAATGACATCGTCGCCTTCGCCGGTTTAGACGACATGGATCGGATCCTAGAGATCGGCTGCGGCACGGGACAGGCGACACAAGGGTTTGCACGACGCGGCTTTTCGGTCCTCGCGCTGGATCCCGGTTCTGACCTGATCGGCATCGCGCGGGAAAACCTGGCGGACTTTCCCAATATCCGCTTCACGACATCGACTTTCGAAGCTTGGCAGGGCGACGCGGCAGTCTTCACGCTCGCGCTCGCCGCCCAGTCCCTTCACTGGGTTGCGCCGGAGATCCGCTTTGCCAAGACAGCCGCCCAGCTGACGCCGGATGGAACACTGGCCGTTTTCGGTAACGTGCCGCTTCCGCCGGCATCGCCGCTCGGCCTGGAATTTTCCCGCATCTATTCGCAATACGCGCCATCTCTCTCCGGCCCGCCGGCGGAAGCCTGGTATTTGCCGGATGGCCCCTTCGCGGCGCTGTTCGAAGAGTCCGATCATTTCGGGCCGGTAACGCACCGCTGCTATCCTTGGAGCCGGATGCATAGCGCCACAAGCTACACCGATTTGCTGCGCACACTCTCAGGCCATAGGCTTCTGGCGGATGGGCAGAGGGAGGCGCTACTTGCAGAGATTGCGGAGGCAATCGCCACGCATGGCGGCGAGTTCGAGCTTCGCTACGAAACGCATCTCTATCTTGCAACGCGACGCTGAGGGAACAGGCAAAACTGCCCTCCCCTCACCGCGCCGGCAGCGCCTTCAAATAGGCCGCGATCGCCTCGCGGTCAGTGGCCGGCAGATGCGCGATGTTCTGCTGTACTTCGGCCATCGAACCACCGGCGGAATCATAATCGGGAGTGAAACCGGTTTCGAGATAGGTGGCGATGTCGGCGGCGCTCCAGCTGCCGATCGCCTTCGAGCCGGGGGTGATATCGGGAATGTTGCCCTTGCCCTCCGGGTTCGGTGCACCTGCCAGCCATTGATCCCTAAGGAAGCCGCCAAGCGCGTCGCGCGGGGTGTGGCATTCGCTGCAATGGCCGGGGCCTTCGACCAGATATTGGCCGCGCCTGATCTTGTCGTCGGCATTGGCGAGGACGATGCGCGGCTGATCGTTGAAATAGAGGAATTTCCAGCCGCCGAGCGCCAGCCTGATATTGAAGGGGAACGGCAGCTCATGCGGCGGGGCGACATGGTCGCTTTTTGGCAGGGTCTTCAGGAAGCCCCAGAGGTCGTTGACGTCCTTGTCGCTCATGCGGGCATATGAACCGTAGGGGAAGGACGGATAGAGATGTTCGCCGTTTTTGCCGACGCCGCGCTTCATGGCACTGCCGAAATCGGCCAGCGTCCAGTTGCCGAGGCCAGCCTTTTCATCCGGCGAGATATTCGGGACATGGAAGGTGCCGAAGGGGCTGGCCAGCGCCAGCCCACCCGACAGCACCAGTTTAGCATCGCCCTTTGCACCCGGCGCCGCATGACAGCTCGTGCAGCCGCCCGCCCAGAACACCATCTCGCCATTCTTGATGTCGGGATCGCCTAGATTTGCCCAATGGCTTGCCGGCAGGGGTGACGGCGCGGTGACGACATAGAAGGCACCGAAACCGATGATGACGAGGCCAACAAGACAGAGCAGCCACCGGACAAATCGCGCAACCATGCCTCGCACCCCCTACACTCAACCTGCATCATGAAGTACTGAAATCCACACCGGCGGCAAAGCCGGTGTGGATGCATAATCTGATGTCCGGACGATGCCGGCCTACCGCTAGTCCTTCTTGATGCGGTAGGCCTGATGACAGGCGCCGCAATTGCCGCCGAGGGTCTTCAGCGTCGCACCGACGCCGGCCTGATCGGCCGGGAGCTGCGCAAGTGCTGTCTCCGCATCGGTGGACAGCTTGGCGGCCTTGGTCTTGAAGTCGTCGAGGTTGTCCCAGATCTTCGGATTGACCTCGGCATCGGCCTTGTCGCTGTCGGGGTTGAACTGATCCGGGAAAGCCTTGGCCGTCTCGGCGATCGTCGTCAGCGAAGCCTTGACGATTTCAGCATCGTAGGGCTTCTCACCCTTGGCGATGGCGCCGAGAGCGCCGGTCGCGCCGCCAATCTTCTTCATCAACGCAATACGGGCATCATGCGTGCCGCCATCGGCCGCAAGCACCGAACCAAAGGCAACGCCGGCCAGAGCCGTCGCCACCACAATCGCTCTCCATTTCATCTGCTTCTCCTACCTCTGCGGATATGATCAGGACCGCGAATGCGGTCGGCGCATCGTCACGCTAGCATGTTTGCCGTTTTCCGCGCAGGCGATGAAGTCACAAAATGGTGAGAGTTGAGCAAAATCAGTGTCATATTCGAGACATATGCAGGGACCTACGCCGCCCTCCAGCCTTCCCAGACGGTGAAGACCGAGACCGCGAACAGCAGTAGCCCGGCGGCACGCCCGGCAAATGCGGTAGCCCCGGGATTGGCGATCAATAGATCGCGGCTGCGGCCGGCGGTGACGGCAAGCCCGCCATAGACGGCGAACTGCGTGGCGACGGTCATCAGCCCCATGATCGTCGCCTGTATCCAGATCGGCCCATAATCCGGCTTCAGAAACTGCGGATAGACGGCGAGAATGAAGAGATAGGCCTTGGGATTGATCAGGCAGGTGACCGCCCCCTGACGAAAGGCCCGCCAGGCGGAGCGGCTGCCGGTCGGCCCCTCATGACCGACGGTAATCGAGCTGCGCATCAGCGTGATCCCGATAAAGGCCATGTAGCCGGCGCCGGCAAGAAGCAGCGGATTGAAGAGGACCGGCACGAAATGCATCAGCAGGCCGACGCCGAGCGCGCCGTTCAGCGAATGCACCGCGCCGCCCAGCATGATGCCGCCGGTCGCGGCCAGCCCCCTGTTGCGCCCACCGGTCAGCGAATTGGCGAGTACGAAGAGCATGTCCATGCCCGGAACGATGATGATGCCGAAGAGGAGGAGGAAGAAAAGCCAGAGATTTTCGGTATAGCCCATGTCAGTTGCCTATCGTCTCGTGCGGGTGAACCGCAGAGGAATTTGTTGATTTTCAAGTTGATAGGCAGTTTTATAGACCAACCCAACTGACAGGGTATTGTCAGGAGCCTGCAAGCCGGGAGGATGAAATGCGCAAGGCGTCGCGCCTGTTCGAGATCATTCAGATCCTGCGGCTGGCGAAAAAGCCGGTGACGGCGGCCGTCATCGCCGAGCGGCTGGAAGTGACGGTGCGCTCGGTCTATCGCGATATCGTCGCCTTGCAGGCGATGCGCGTGCCGATCGAGGGCGGGCGCGGCATCGGCTATATCATGCGCCCCGGCTTCGACCTGCCGCCGCTGATGTTTTCGATCGAGGAGATGGAGGCGATCGTGCTGTCGCTGGCGCTCTTGGAGCGCACCGGCGACGACGAGCTGAAGCTCGCCGCCAAGCGTGTCAGCGGCAAGATCGCCGGGGCGGTGCCGCCGCCGCTGCGCCAGACATTCGAGGCCAATGCGCTGCATGCCTGGGGCTTCGCCGCACCCTTGGCCGGCGCGATCGATCTGGCACTGGTCCGCCGCGCCATCCGCGACGAGGAGAAGCTTGATCTCTCCTACCGCGACGAACTCGGCCGCGCCAGCGAACGCATCGTTCGCCCGATCGCCCTCATCTACTACGCCGAAACCGCCAATGTCGTCGCCTGGTGCGAGTTGCGCCAGGCCATCCGCAATTTCCGCAGCGACCGGATCGAAGGCTGCGAGGCGGCGGGGCTATGGTTCAAGGGCGAAGGAGATCGGTTGCGACAGATCTGGGTGAATGGGTGGGAAGTCAATGCCCAGGCCACCGGCGGTTGACGGTGCCGGCGGCCGATCAGCTCCCCCTATCCTATCTAAAGTATCATGCCACCGGACACTTCGATGCGCTGGCCGTTGATCCAACGATTGTCCTCCGACAAGAGTGAAGCGATCATCGGGCCGATATCATCGGGCAAGCCGACACGGCCGAGCGCTATCATCGAAGCCACGAGCTTGTTGACCTCGGGATTGTCGCGCACCATGCCGCCGCTAAAATCGGTCGCAATCGCGCCCGGCGCGACGGTATTGACGGCGATGCCGCGCGCGCCCAGTTCCTTGGCGAGATACCGCGAGAGGACTTCGACCGCACCTTTCATCGCAGCATAGGCAGACGAACCAGGGTTGCTGAAGCGGACAAGGCCGGAGGAGATGTTGACGATGCGGCCACCATCCTCAATCAAGGGCAACAGTTTCTGCGTCAGAAAATAGACGCCCTTGAAATGAACGTTATAGAGCTTGTCAAGTTCGGCTTCCGTCGTTTCGGTGAAGGATGCGTGATAGGACGTACCGGCATTGTTGACGAGAAAATCGAAACGATCGCGATCCCATTCCTGTCGCAAAACCTGTCCAATCTTGGAGACGAACGCATCAAAGGAGCTGACGTCCCCGGCATCGAGTTGCAACGCCACGGCCTTCTGTCCGAGCGCCTCGATCTCGCCAACCGCGCTTTCCGCTTCTGCCCGATTTGAGTGGTAGGTGATGATACTGTCGACGCCGCGTTGGGCAAGATGGACGGCCGTGTTTCGGCCGAGACCACGGCTGCCTCCTGTGATGATTGCGATCTTTGTCTTTGATTTATCGATATTTTCTGTCGTCATTGCCGTTCTCCAGGGAATGCGTGATGACGGAAACCTACGCCCGTTGCGACATCTCCGTGAATGCCGGAACTCTCGAATTTCTTGCCTATTCCTCCAACCGCCTTGCCGACCGATGTCACACTGCTATGATGATGGCACTTCGCCCCCTGCCCTGGAGACCGCCGATGTCGTCAGCCCTTAAAGACGCGCTCACACACTTCATCGAAACCAGCGATGGCGGCAACAACGGGGTATTTTCGACCGGCATCGATGGCCTTTGCATCATGCGCTCGAGCGAGCCGAAGATGCCGCATGCGATGATCTACAGGCCGGCGCTCTGCGTCATCGTTCAGGGCGCGAAGCAATTGATGCTGCATGACCGAGTGATCGACTATGCCGAGATGCAAGCCCTCATCATCAGTATCGAGCTGCCCGCAGCCGGCCGGGTGATCGAGGCAAGCCCGGAAAAGCCCTATATCGCCATCTCGCTCGAATTCGATGTCGGCATGATGCGCGAGGTGATGGAACAACTCGATGCGCCACCGAAGCCGGCGGGCGGTGCCGGTCTCGGCATTTTCGTCGAGGATCTCAGTCAGCCGCTCGCTGAATGCCTGGTGCGATTGATCGGGCTGCTCGCGACCCCAAGGGCTATCCCGGTGCTTCATCCGGCGATCATGCGGGAAATCTGCTTCTGGCTGCTCACCGGCCCCAACGGCGGCGAAGTCTGCAAGCTGGTGTTGCCGGACAGCCAGACACGCCGTATCGCCGACGCTATCCGCCTGCTGCGTGACAATTTCGCCGAGCCGGTACGCATCGAGCAGCTTGCCGCCGCCGCGCGCATGAGCCCCTCGTCCTTCCATCAGCATTTCAAGACGCTGACCTCGATGACACCACTGCAATATCAGAAACAGATGCGGCTGCTGGAAGCCCGCCGCCTGATGGTTGCTGGCAGTGCCAATGTGGAAAATGCCGCCTACCGGGTCGGCTACGAAAGCGCCTCGCAGTTCAGCCGCGAATATACGCGCATGTTCGGCGCGCCACCGAAGCGGGACGTGGCGGAGATGCGGGTGGCGGCGGAATGAAACGCTAGCGCAAGGCCAGCACCCTGCTCTCCTCCCGCCCGAAACCGGTAATCTCCAGCCGATCCTCATAAACCGCGACGATCGCATAGGCGTTGCTGTCTTCGGTATCGACCATGCCTTTGAAATTTACGAAATAAGTTCCGTCGACGGTGCCGAAATTGCCGGCATGATTGTGGCCGTTGAGATAGGCGACGACATGATCGTGTTTGGCGAACAATGCTAGCAGGCGTTCGCTGTCGAGCGCGTTGTGCGAATTCTCCGGGAAAACCGGATAGTGGTTCATGATCACGACCTTCTCGCCCGCGGCCTTCGCCTCATGCAGCTTGACGGCAAGCCAGGCATATTGCGGATCGCTGATGGCGCCATTCCAGCGGTGCGAATTCGGCGCGCCGGCGTCATTCAGCGCCCTCATCAACGCCTTGGCTTCATCGCGTCGCGGATCGCCTTCCGGTGAGGCAAACAGGCTGACCTCATTGCCGTCAAGCGCGATGAAACGATAACCGGCATGGGCGAAGTCGTAATAGGCCGACGACAGCCCGACGCGGTTTGCGACCACCCTCAGATGCTCTGGCGCGACCGCAAAATCGTGATTGCCGAGCAGGAAATACCGCTCATGCCGAAGGGTCTCGTAGACCGGCAGGATGTCGTCGAAACTTCCCCAATGACGATCGATGATGTCCCCCAGCGTCACGACGAAGGCGAGGTCATGACGGTTGAATTCCGCAATAGCCTCCTTGAGCTTGGCAAGGCTCTTCGCCGGATAACGGTCGAGCTCGAGATTGGGCTCGAGAGCGGCATATTGCGGATCGGCGACGACGCCGAAACGGAAGAGCGGAACGGACGGAGACGACATGCAGCCTCCTTGGGCTGACGGGTTGATCATCGGACGATAGATACGAAAACACCCGACGCTTCGACAGCGCCGGGTGTGAAAGCACGCCGAGACGGCAAAGCTTACTTCGTGGCGGCTTCGTAGCGCTCCAGGACGTAGTCCCAGTTGATCAGGCTATCGATGAAGGCCTCGAGGTACTTCGGGCGCAGGTTGCGGTAGTCGATGTAATAGGAGTGTTCCCAGACGTCGACGCCGAGGATCGGGGTCGCGCCATGAACCAGCGGGTTCTCGCCGTTCGGGGTCTTGGAGATTTCGAGCTTGCCGTTCTTGACGGAAACCCAAGCCCAGCCGGAGCCGAACTGGGTCGCGCCGGCAGCGGCGAAATCGGCCTTGAACTTGTCATAGCCGCCGAGATCGGAAGCGAAGGCAGCTTCGAGCTTGCCCGGCAGCTTGTTGCCGCCGCCGCCCTTCTTCATCCAGTTCCAGAAGAGGACGTGGTTGTAGTGCTGGGCAGCATTGTTGAAGAGGCCGGCATTGGTGCCGAAGGACTTCTTCACGATTTCTTCAAGCGAGAGATCGGAAAGGCCGGCTTCAGCCGCAAGCTTGTTGCCGTTGTCGACATAGGCCTTGTGATGCTTGTCGTGGTGATACTCAAGGGTCTCACGCGACATGAAGGGGGAAAGAGCGTCGTAATCGTAGGGAAGTACAGGCAATTCGAAAGCCATGGTCATATCTCCTCTTGGCAATTGATTGCGTCGGCAGGTGACCCGGAACATAGGAGGGGACGATGGGAAGGGCAACCGGCGACATGCCAAAAAATCGTGGGCTGGAGGAAAATTTACCCGTCTTTCAACCAGATACCACTTGTACCGATCAAGCCGACCTGGACTGGGGCTCGCTGCTCAAATGTGGCATTGGCCACCTATCCGGCCCTTCACTCGCGAAAGGTCTTATTTAAACCTTAATCATCCTGTAGTTGCAGCTCTATCGTTTTGAGCAGCTTGGCTCTTCGCGGCGTCAGAGTTCTCGACCCGCCGACCTCCTCAACCGTATGGGCTGAATATCGATGGCACAATCGCCAGCATCGGTGATGTCAGGCCGGAGGAGACAGCATGTTCAACGGTACCGTCAAGAATTTCGATCTGGAAAAGGGCTACGGCTTCATTCAGCCGGCCGATGGCGGCGTCGCTATTTTCGTTCACGCGAAAATAGTCGTGAAATCCGGCCTGGAAACGCTCAAGAAAGGCCAGAAGCTGATCTTCGAAATCGAGCAGGACGGCATGGGCCGCAGCTCGATCTCCAAGCTCAGATTGGCCTGATTGCAACGAAATGCGGCGCTGACCACGGATGTACTGGCACCCCGAGATCACTCCATTGGCAATCAAGCCTGAATGTTCGGCAAGCGGCATCTTCGCCGTCTTGCCGGACATGCATTTCCCGATTGACGACATTCGCGCGAAAGCGCCGTGATAACAGGGCCCTTGCAACAGACAGGGCCGGAAAGACGTAGCGCACCGTGGCCATTCACCGTTTCCCCATCGGCCAGACCGTTCGACTAAAGAGCCGGAAAGGCCTTTCCCCGAAGGCGGCGGAGGTTTATCGGATCACGGCCTACCTTCCGGCGCGGGACAATTCCCCGCAATACCGGATGCGCAATGACGAGGTCGCCCAGGAACGGGTGACGCAGGAAATCGATATCGAACCGGTCATCCTTGCAGCAAAAGCCGAATAGATCGCGCCGCGGCAGCAGCGCCGCAATATTGAATTTTGAGACCATCAGCTACGCCGAAAGGATTGATGATGTACCCCGACAACGCCACCAAGATCAGCAGTCCCAGCGGGCGAACCGCGTTCTTGGGAGACCGCTTGTCCCTCCGTGCCATCGACCCGTCTTTGATGGACGACCACACACCTTTGTTTGAAAACGACGAGTGGCTGGTTGACGATTTCGGCATCCAAGCGAAGATGGCGGCCGGCAGCTTCAAGATACCCGCCCGCCGCTTGGGCGAAGTGACGACATCGCCGGAGGGCACGTTTCTGTTCTGGCCGGCGCATCTGGCGCTGGAGCCCTGGATCAACTTCGATCTGTTTGTGGAAGCCTACAAGCAAGCCTTGTCGATCCATGTGGGACATTACGGATCGCGACTCCCGGACCCGCTGCTCGACGGCAGCATCGACATGGCGGCAGCGATATTCGCCGATAGAATGGTCGCGACAACCAAAGGCTGAGGAAATCAACGGCATGACTGCCTTATCCCCTCCCAGAGCAAAGCGTCCCATCGCACCTGAAACGACCGATCTCGAATTGGTGGTGGAGGATGCGCTGGCCGTCGCCGAGGACATCGATTGTGCGGATGTCTTCGTGACCACCGATGGTTCCAAGATCGTCCTCAGCGGCTGGCTTGCCACCAAAGAAGAGATCGTTCGCGCCGGCAAGATCGCGGCTGCGATCTGCGGCATTGCACGCGTCGACAATCAGATCGTCAGAGGCTAGGCTCCGTGCACCGCCGCCCTGTCGGGTGGCCTCAGCGAGACCAGTTCCGTGACAATCGCCTGCCTGCACACAGCCGAAAGCAATATCCCGATCTATGAGGACGCCGCCAGGGAGCTTGGCCTTCCGGTTAGTGCCCTCCATCATCATGTCCGCGCCGACCTGCTCCTGACCGCTGAACGGCTGGGAGGATTGACGGCTGATATTACGGCGGAAACGGCTGATGTCCTGCTGCGCCTTGCGCAGGAGGCCGATGCCGTCGTGCTCAACTGCTCCACCCTTGGCCCGGCGGCATTGCTGGCGGCCGGGAAGTCGCCGGTTCCCGTTATCAGAGCCGACGGCATCCTGGCGGAAAGAGCGGTGAAGGCGGGCGGCAAGGTCATTGTCCTTTGCACCGTCGAAACGACCATCGGCCCAACCACCCGCCTATTCGAGGATGCCGCGAAGGCAACCGGCGCCGATATCGATGTCCGGTTGATCGAGGGCGCCTGGGCTCAGTTCCGAGCCGGCGAACAGGAGGCCTATCTGACGTCGATCGCCAAGGCGGCCGATGCAGCGCAGCGCGAAGGGGCAAAGACAGTCGCCTTCGCACAGGCGTCGATGACTGGAGCGCTACGGCTGCTGAGCGAAGGAGATGCCCGGCCGATGACCGGGCCGCTCGTCGCGCTGGAAGCAGCTATGGCGGCAATTGCTACAAGCTGAACCAAACTGGAACCGAGGGAACCGACAAGGCGCTTTGCGGGCTTGGCATCGTCGGCGACGTGGCCCAAACTATCCTGATAGTCGACATCAACAGGACGCCATCGCCATGCCCGAGGCTCATCAGATATTGGAGAAGCTGCGCCGCCTGGCGGGGAAAGACAATCGGCCGCTCGTCATGCCGGCTGACGGCAAAAGCTATTCCACGCTCTTCACCTTCGTCACCCGGCAACGCGAGCGGATCGCCGGCGTGACCTTTTCCCATCTGGCGCTCGTCGTTCTCGTCGAGGGCTCCAAGGATGTGCTCAGCATGGGACGGCAAAGGCGCTTTCCGGCCGGCAGCGTGCTGGTTCTGCCCGCCGGCTGGCGTGGAGATATCGTCAACGATCCCGATGCGCGGAGCGGCGTCTATCGTGCCATCTGCATCACCTTTCCCGACGAACTCGTCCACCGCGCCGTCAGAGCCTTTCCGCCGGGGCGCGTGGCCTCGCAGATCGACCTGCCGCTCGATCCGGTGCTGGCTGCCGCTATTCATCATGCCGGAGAAGGTATTGCCGCCGGAGATTTGCCGGCGGCCCTGATCGAGCATCGCCTGATGGAGGTGCTGATGGTGCTTGGTACGCGCGGCGCCCTGCCCGCACTACCCGAGACGACGGCGGAGGCCGTGCGCGCGCTGGTGCGCTGGCAGCCGGACCGGGCCTGGACCGCCGACCTCATCGCCGTCGAACTCGGCACCAGCAATGCGACGCTGCGCCGGCGTCTGTCCCGGGAAGGCTCGTCGCTGCGCGATGTGCTGGCAAGCGAACGCGTGGCGCTGGCAACCACATTGCTGACCGAGGACGGGCTGTCGCTGCGCGAGGCGGCGCTTGCCACCGGCTATCGCTCCCCTCGCCGCTTCGCCGAGCGACTGCGAGACACTTGAGCGTTTGCGGCTGAACTTTGAGCGTTTGCGTACGTCGATGTGCCGGAACGATCTGTTAGACCCTGCCCCATGAAAGCTCGAAAGGGCTGAAACGCGAAAGGGCAAGACCATGCGACATATCCCCCATCTCCTCGGCGCAATCGCTATCGCAGCAGCCGTCACCACCGGCTCGCCGGCCTTTGCCACTGATCTCAAGGTCATGTTTGAAAAAAGCGATGGCCGCATGCTGCTGCCGGAAAACGCCTCCTGCATCACTACCGCGAACGACAAGTCGGCAATCGGACCGAACAAGAGCCCGGCCCTGTCCTGGTCGAAGGGACCGAAGGGCACGCGCTCCTATGCGCTGACCATGGTCGACCCCGACGTGCCCGGCGATTTCTCGTTGTTCAACAAGGACGGCACGACCATCCCCAAAAACTTCAAGCGGATCGAATTCGTCCATTGGGTGCTCGCCGATATCCCGGCCTCCCTCACTAGCCTTCCCGAAGGCGCCGATGGCGATCATTCGCCGGCGGCCGGGCTGCCGCTCGAGCGCACGGATCATGGCCGGCGTGGACAGAATGGCATGGGCGACGGCTCCTTGAAGAATGGGCCGCAGGGGGGCTATAAGGGCGCGTGCCCGCCCTGGAACGACGAGCGAGTGCACGGCTACCATGTGACCGTCTACGCGCTCGATGTCGATCGACTGAACCTTCCGGACCTGTTCACCCGCGCCGACCTCATCGCCGCCGCGAAAGGTCATATCCTGGCATCAGGCAGCCGGGAACTGTTTTACACGTTGAATGCAAAGGCCAGAAAATGACTGAGACGAGATGGGAGGCAGCAGCGCCGGCTGAACCGGAAACCGCCTATTGGATGCGGAATCTGATCATCTGCCTCGTCGGCTCCTTCACCACCATCGTGGCGATGACGCTGCTGCTTCCCTTCCTGCCGCTTTATGTCGAGGAACTCGGCGTCACCGATAAGGCGGCGATCGTGCAATGGTCCGGTATCGCCTATGGCGCCACCTTTTTTGCCGCCGCCTTCGTCGCGCCGCTCTGGGGGCGGCTCGGCGACATCTATGGCCGCAAATTGATGCTGGTGCGCGCCAGCCTCGGCATGACGGTGGCGATCTCGCTGATGGGGATGGCCGGCAGCGTCTGGCAATTGGTGGCACTGCGCCTGTTCACCGGCCTTGCCGGCGGCTATGCCTCGGGTTCGATGGTGCTGGTGGCGACCCAGACGCCGAAGCATCGCTCGGCCTGGGCGCTCGGCACGCTGTCCTCCGGCATCATGGCCGGCAATCTCGTTGGACCACTAATCGGCGGCGCGCTGCCGCCGATCATCGGCATTCGCGGCACCTTTCTGCTGGCCGGTGGCGTGATTTTCTTCACCTTCCTGGCGACGACCTTCCTGATCAAGGAGGAGAAATCGCCGGCGCGGAAGAAGGCCGCGAAGGCAAGCGGCGGCTGGGCCTCCATCCCCGACAAACGGCCCGCCATCGCCATGCTGTCGATCGGCCTGCTGCTGATGCTCGCCAACATGTCGATCGAGCCGATCATCACCGTCTATGTCGCGCAATTCGTCGAGGGCGCGCATGTCACGATGGTTTCGGGCGTCGTCATGGCTGCGGCGGCGCTCGGCAGCATCCTGTCGGCCTCATGGCTCGGCAAGCTTGCCGACCGCATCGGCCACTGGACGGTGATCATGGCGGCTCTGGCCGTCGCGGCACTGCTGTTGATCCCGCAGGCTTTCGTGACCTCAGCCTGGCAATTAATTGTGCTGCGTTTCCTGATGGGTATCGCGCTTGGGGGACTGCTGCCCTGCATCACCGCCGTCATTCGCCATAATGTGCCGGACGCGGCGGCTGGCAGCATCCTCGGGCTTTCGATCTCGTCGCAATATGTCGGTCAGGTGGCAGGCCCGGTCATGGGCGGCTTCGTCGGCGGTCATATCGGCATGCGCGCCGTCTTCCTCGGCACCTGCGTGCTGCTGGCAATGGGGGCGATCTATTGCTGGTGGGTCAGCCCAAGGAAAGAAGCGGAATAATCTCCGCAGCGAAAATCATTCGCCGTCTGGAGGAGAGCTGGAGCTGGAGAGAGTCTTCGTCTCAAAAACGCAATGCATCGACGATGACCTTGAATGCGGGAGAATTCTGCCGCCTGTTCGGATAGTATAGATAATAGCCCGGAAACATCGGACACCAGTCGTCGAGGACTTGAATCAATCGTCCCGAAGCGATGTCGCCCTCCACCAGATTCTCGGGCAGATAGGCGATCCCATAGCCATTGGCGGCAGCATCGATCATGGCGTAGGAGGTGCTGAAGGTGAGCTGTCCGTCGACACGGACACGAAGCTCCTTCTCTTTCTGTTCGAACTCCCAGCTGTAGAGTCCACCTGACCGGGACTGGCGGTGGTTGATGCAGTTATGCGTCACAAGCTCCTGGGGAGACCGAGGAACGGGCCGCGTAGCAAAATATTCGGGAGACGCAACCGCCACGAGACGCCAGTCTGGCCCGATCCGAACAGCAATCATGTCCTTGTCCACGCTCTCACCCAGTCTAACCCCCGCATCGAACCGGTCTTCGACAATGTTGCGGAAGGCGTTGTCTGTATTGAGCTCAAGCTTGATATCAGGATAGTCCTTCAGGACGGGACACAGCTTTGGCCACACCAGGCTTTCGAGCGCGTGATCGGACAGGGTGATCCTGATCGTGCCGGACGGCTTGTCCCGGATTTCCATCAACTCGTCGATTTCAGTCTCGATCTCTTCGATACGTGGCGCGAGCGAGCGAATGAGCCGCTCACCAGCTTCCGTCGGCGAAACGCTCCGCGTCGTGCGGGTGAGAAGTCGCAGGCCCATGCGCGCTTCAAGCCTTTTGATGGTGTGACTGAGCGTCGACTGCGAGGTGCCGAGCTTCGCAGCGGCCTTCGTGAAGCTGCGCTCTTCGGCGACGGCCAGGAACCAGAGCATGTTGTTCAAGTCTTCTCTTTTCACGCACATCTCCGGGCCATTTATATCACAATCCAATAAGTCCATCCCAATTGCAATGGCTAATAAGGGAGGTGGAGACGCTCTAAATTAGCCTCATGACACAGAAAACACTCATCCTTGATACCGATAGCATCGCCGTCTTCATGGCCGAGAACGCGGCCCGGCCAGTACGCGAAGACGTTCCGATGACCGCAGCCTGGGGGGCGGTGTTCTCCATGGCGCTTTGCGTCGCCGTCCTGATCGCATCCGAGTTCATGCCTGTCAGCCTGCTGTCTCCGATTGCGGCGGACCTCGGCGTGACCGAAGGCCATATGGGCCAAGCAATTTCGATCTCGGGTATATTCGCGGTTGTCACCAGCCTGGTCGTTTCGTCGGTTACGCAACGGCTGGACCGTCGGCTGGTAGTGACCTCACTGACGCTTCTACTAGTTATGTCCGGAGCGATCGTTACGTTTGCTCCGAACTACGTGGTGCTGATGATCGGCCGCGCCTTGCTGGGTGTCGCCATCGGTGGCTTCTGGTCGATGTCGACAGCCATCGTCATGCGCCTCCTACCCGAGGGGGCGGTGCCAAAGGGTCTGGCAATGCTGAATGCGGGCAATGCTATTGCCGCCACGATCTCCGCACCGATCGGTAGTCTGTTAGGGGCATACATAGGCTGGCGCGGCGCGTTCTTCACCGTCGTGCCGCTCGCTCTGCTGGCACTCGTATGGCAGTGGATCAGCCTTCCATCGCTTCCCTCGCGTCGCAAGGAAGGCTCTCCGAACGTCCTGAGCTTGCTTGCACGTCCCGAGGTCGCAATCGGCATGGCCTCCGTCATGCTGCTGTTCATGGGCCAGTTCGCGCTGTTCACCTATCTCCGCCCATTCCTGGAAACGGTCACTCGGGTCCCGATATCGACGCTTTCCCTGCTTCTGCTCCTGATGGGCCTGGCGGGCATCGTTGGTACCTACTGTGTCAGCGGCCTGCTCCGGACCCGGTTGTTCAGCATCCTGGGATCAATCCCGCTCGTGATGGCCGCCATAGCGCTGTTGTTGATTGCGTTCGGCACCTCGTCCGTCGTCACCGGAGCTCTTCTCGTTGCCTGGGGGTTCTTCGGCACTGCCGCGCCTGTCGGTTGGGGGACATGGCTGAGCCGGACCATGCCCGACGACGCAGAGACAGGCGGCGGTCTGCAGGTTGCCACTATCCAGCTCGCCATCACCGTGGGCGCATCTCTGGGCGGCGTTCTGTTCGATACAGCGGGTTGGTGGACCACATTCGCCCTTGCCGCAGTACTTATGACTGGTTCGTCCGCCCTTGCCGCTGTCGCGTGGCGTTACAAACAAGGCATCCGACATGGTTTCGAGTTCGAAGACCCTCAGCCGCCGTACCGTTCTCGGATCGATGATTGCGACGGCAGCATTCCCGGTGCTGGCCCAAACTCGGCAAGGTCACGATCCAGCTAGCCAGGAGCCGACCAAGATGAAGATCAGGATGATGTTTGGCGGGCAGACGATAACCGCGACCCTCTACGACAATGCATCGGCCCGTGACTTTGCATCCATGTTGCCGCTCGATGCGAAAATCGAAGATTACTCGACCAACGAGAAGATCACATACCTTCCGCGCAAGCTGACTGAGGCCGGAAGCGGCCCGTTCAACAACGAGCGTCCCGGCGATCTCTGTTATTTTGCCCCATGGGGCAATCTAGCGCTTTTTCACGGCGGCTATCGCTACTCGACGGGCCTAGTCCGTCTTGGCCGTTTCGACAATGACTTCGAACCTTTGCTCACGCGTGGCGAATTTCCGCTCCGCATCGAGAGGGTCTGACGACCCGGTTCCGAGTTTGCATTCCCTTATCCTCACCCATGGAGACACGACGATGAACGAGAAGAATGAATCCGAAGCCACACTCACAATATCCGGCGCAGGGATCGACCGCCGTCATCTGCTGAAAATGAGCGGCGCCAGCATCGCAGCATTTGGCGCGATGTCCGTTATCAACCTTCCATTCGCAAAGGCCCAAGACATGTCCAATGGCGCAAACAACTTCTACAAGAGCGATCGGGTGACGCTTCAGAAGGTCACCTTCAAGACGCAATACCAGATGAACGTCGCAGGCAATCTGTATCTCCCCAACGACCTCGACCGCAATGCGAAGGCTCCGGCGATCATCGTCGGGCATCCAATGGGTGCCGTGAAAGAGCAGAGCGCCAACCTCTACGCCACGAAGATGGCTGAACAGGGCTTTGTCGCGATGTCCATCGACCTGCCGTTCTGGGGCGAAAGCGAGGGGCAGTCCCGCAATCTGGTTTCGCCCGACGTCTACGCCGAAGGCTTCAGTGCCGGCGTCGATTTCCTTGGGAGCCAGGCTTATGTCGACAGGGCGCGGATCGGCGCTATCGGCATTTGCGGAAGCGGCAGCTTCGTCATCAGTGCCGCCAAGATCGATCCGCGCATGAAGGCCATCGCGACCGTCAGCATGTATGACATGGGCGCTGCCAATCGCGATGCGCTCAACCACTCGCTGACCGTCGAGCAGCGGAAGGGAATCATCGCCGCCGCCGCGGAACAACGATATGTCGAATTTGCAGGCGGCGCAGTCGAACTCACCGGCGGAACTGTCCATGAACTGGTCGCGGACACCCATCCCATCCAGCGTGAATTCTACGATTTCTACCGCACGCCGAGAGGCGAGTTTACCCCAGCCGGCGCGACACGGCTCACGACCACGCATCCAACACTGACCAGCAACGTCAAGTTCATGAACTTCTATCCGTTCAATGACATCGAGACGATCTCTCCCAGGCCGATGCTGTTCATCACCGGAGACCAAGCTCATTCCCGTGAATTCAGCGAAGATGCGTACAAGCGCGCGTCAGAGCCGAAGGAACTCGTCTGGGTCAAGGGTGCAGGACACGTCGATCTCTACGACCGTGTGGACCTCATCCCGTTCGACAAGCTGTCCGCCTTCTTCGATCAGCACCTCGCGGCGTAATCCAGCGCGCCTTGTTCGACAGGATGAGAAGGCCCGGACCCTAAAGTCCGGGCCAAGAACTGCATTTTCGCATGCGCCGTCTTCCCCGGCACCTGCGTGCTGCTGGCAGTCCGTGCTGTCTATTGTTGGTGTGTCAGCCCGAGGAAAGAGACGGAATGTCTCCTTAGCGAAAATCATTCGCCGTCAGGATGTACATGCGCCGGCGGGCATAGCCATAGGCTTTCACGGCCACCTGTTGTATCGCATCACGCCCGGCATCGAAGGCGGCGAGATAGCCCGCCTCGGTGTTGGCTTCCGGAAAAACATCGACCTCGACCAGGAATGGAACTTCGAACATGCCGTCATGCCCGATGAAACGGATACGCCGCGCCGAGGCGTCGTAACTGCGGCTCCGGTTGGGGAAACTCAGGCTCATGGTCGACTACCTCTTAACAAAACGGACCCGGCGGCCCCAAAAGGAGCCGGCAGCTTCAACGGTTTCCGACCTCACCACGTCAATCCGAACAGCATCGAATAGATGACGAACCCGATCGCCGCGATGACACAGAGCTGCAGAAACAGCCTGTAGTAGTCGAAAAGATAGACAGAAGCAGGAAGTGAAATCTTCATGGCGGCCTCCTCAGTGGTTTTGCCGACCAACTCCATGATAGCACAAAAGCAATTGTCGTGGGAGAATTCGCTGCATTTTCTTAGACTGCGAATTATTCTTCCGCATCCTGGCGTCTATTCTTATCTTTACGGCCATCGATAAATCAGGAGAAACAACCGTGCTTGTGACCGTTGAAACCGGCCGCCTGATCCTGCGTCCGCGCACCATGGCCGATATCGAGGCGTGCATGGCCATGGATCGCGATCCGGAGGTAACGAAGTTCATTCCCGGCCCATGGAACGATCCGGAAGCACACCGGCTGTTCCTGACAAACCGTATTCAGGCCGACTTTGGCGAAGGCCTCGGCTATTGGTCCGTTTTCGCCAAGGAAAATCCGGAACAGTTTCTGGGGTGGATTTTGCTCATACCCGCCGATGCGGTTGGGCCGGAGATCGAGATTGGTTGGCGGCTGAACAGGCTCACCTGGGGCAAGGGTTACGCTACGGAGGCGGCAAGGCCGGTCCTCGCCCATGCGTTCAGGACGCTCGACCTCAGAGAAGTAATCGCCGATATCGCGCCCGGGAATACGGCTTCCATGCGGGTTGCCGAAAAACTCGGCCTGTCACCGACGCGCGCAACGGAATATCTCGGCCAGCCCTTTGCATCCTATCGGATCACAAGGGAAGCCTTCGAAGCCCATTCGAAGGCATCATGATCCGGCGACGGCGGTCCAATATCCCCTATTCTTCGCTGGCACTCCGGCCATAGGCCCAATCCATATAGAGTTCCAGCGCCTTGCGGGCGATCGGGCCTTGCTGGAATTCGCGGCCATCGAGACGGGTGACGCCGACGACCTTGGAGAAATTGCCGGTGGTGAAGATCTCGTCGGCGGCCATGAACTGCTCGACCGACAGCGTCTCCTCGCGAACCTCGAAGCCTTCCTGGCGCAGGAGGCCGATGACGCGAGCGCGGGTGATGCCGGCGAGGAAGGTGCGGTTGGCGACCGGCGTGTAGACGATGCCGTCCTTGACCATGAAGACGTTGGACGAGGCGGTCTCGGCGACATTGCCGTTCATGTCCAATGCCAGTGCATTGTCGAAGCCGCGCTTCTTGGCTTCCAGGATCATGCGGCCGCTGTTCGGGTAGAGCGAGCCGGCCTTGGCGTCGGTCATCGCGGTTTCCGGCGACGGGCGGCGGAAGGGCGATACGGTCAGCGAGATACCACCCTGGCCACCCAGCGGCGCCTCGAACAGGCAGAGCGCGAAACGGGTCGATTCCCCATCGACAGCGACGACGCTGCCCGCAGAACCATGTTCGCCCCAATACATCGGCTTGATGTAGAGCGGCGTCTTGCCGTCGAATTTCTTGATGCCTTCCCAGGCGAGCGCCTCAATCTCTTCCGGCATCTTCAGCGGCTTCAACCCCATGGCAAGCGCCGAACGGTTGATGCGCTGGCAATGCAGGTCAAGATCCGGCGCGATGCCATCGAACCAGCGCGCGCCGTCGAAGACGGTCGATGCCAGCCACATGGCATGCGAAGTCGGCCCGATCAGCGGCGGATTGCCGGGGAGCCATTCCCCATCGACATGGGTCCAGGTGGTGGTGCGGGGCGATGTATCGACGGCCATGATGGTTTCCTCCTGCAAGCGGCAAGAAGGAAATCCCCACGCAACCTGGGGGTCAAGCGGAAATTGCAACCCGAAATCCATACGCAACAAAGCGCCGGATGATGCTTTCGGCGCGCAATTTTCATGCGCTGAAACAACAGCTTGACGAATGGGTCAATCAGGAAAAATGATGAGCCAAAGCAAACGCGGCGAGCTATACGGGATACCCATGAAAGCTATGTATTATGAGGCCTTCGAGGCCACCCCCGAGATCCGCACCCTCCCCGACCCCACACCCGGCGAAGATGGCGTTGTCATCGCCGTCGGCGCGAGCGGGCTTTGCCGCAGCGACTGGCACGGCTGGATGGGACATGATCCCGACATCCAGCTGCCGCATGTGCCCGGCCACGAGCTTGCCGGCAAGGTGGTGGCGACCGGCCGTGGCGTTGTCCGCTTCAAGGTCGGCGACCGTGTCACCGTGCCGTTCGTGTCCGGTTGCGGCCATTGCGCCGAATGCCATTCCGGCAACCAGCAGGTCTGCCCGAGCCAGTTCCAGCCCGGCTTCACCCATTGGGGCTCGTTTGCCGAATATGTGGCGATCGACTATGCCGACACCAATCTCGTGCATCTGCCGGAGACGGTCGACGATGCCACAGCGGCGAGCCTCGGCTGCCGGTTCGCCACCTCGTTTCGCGCTGTCGCCGACCAGGCGAAAACACGGCCGGGCGAATGGATCGCCGTGCATGGCTGCGGCGGCGTCGGCCTGTCCGCGATCATGATCGCCAGCGCCCTTGGAGCGAATGCCATCGCCATCGATATTTCCGACGAGAAGCTGGCTTTCGCCCGCGAATGCGGCGCGGTCGCGACCATCAATGCCGCAGGTGTCGCCGATGTCGCGGAAGCCGTCCGCGAGATCACCAAGGGCGGCGCGCATGTGTCGATCGATGCGCTCGGCCATCCCGTCACCTGCTTCAACTCGATCAAGAACCTCCGTCGGCGCGGCCGGCATGTGCAGGTGGGCCTGATGCTCGGCGACTATGCGACACCGCAGATCCCGATGGCGCAGGTGATCGGCCACGAGCTGGAAATCTACGGCAGCCACGGCATGCAGGCCTGGCGTTACGACGCCATGCTCGACATGCTTGCCGCCGGCAAGATCGCGCCGCAAAAGCTGATCGGCCGCCGGATCAGCCTGGAGGAGGCTGTGCCAGCGCTGATGACGCTGGACAAGGCCGAGGGCACGGGGATCAGCGTGATTACACGGTTCTGATATATCCCGGTGCTATGCCCGGTGGAGACAGAAGCAATCTGATAAGAGGATGGCATCATGGCATGGTCTGCCGGCCAATATGTAAAGTTCGAGGATGAGCGCACCCGCCCGGCGCACGACCTGCTGGCGCAGGTGCCGCTCACGCGCATCGACCGCGCCATCGATCTCGGCTGCGGCCCCGGCAATTCGACCGAGCTGATCGTCGAGCGCTATGGCGCGGCCGGCGTCTCCGGCCTCGACAGCGACGACAATATGCTGGAGGCTGCCCGCGCCCGCATGCCCGGCACGGACTTCGTCAAGGCCGACCTTGCGACATGGCAGCCGGATGAGCCCGTCGACCTGCTGTTCGCCAACGCCGTTTTCCAGTGGCTGCCCGATCATCTCGAGATTTTCGACAGGCTGATGGACGGGCTGAAGCCGGGAGGCGTGCTTGCCATCCAGATGCCGGATAATCTCACTGAGCTTAGCCATCTGATGATGGAAGAAACCGCGAAAAACGGCCCCTGGAGCGAGACCTTCGCGAAGAAGAGCGTCCGCCGCAATCCCCTGCCCGCACCGTCGGTCTATTACAACCGGCTGATCGGCAAATCCGCCCGCATCGACCTCTGGCACACCAACTACAATCACACCCTGGAAAACGCCGCCGCCATCGTCGAATGGGTCAAGGGTACCGGCCTGCGCCCCTATCTCGACCATGCCGGCGCCGAACATCGCGACGCCTTCACGGCTGATTATCTCGCGCGCATCGAAAAGGCCTATCCGCCACTTACGGACGGCAAGGTCCTGCTGCGGTTTCCCCGGCTGTTTCTGGTGGTGGTGAAGAAGTAGACCGATCCCAAGAGCCGTAATGACGAGCCGGCTGTACGTCATCGATCCCATCGACAACCGGCGCCGGCCCGCGCTAGAACATGCGCAGCCAAAGCAAAAACTGCAACAGGTCCGAGGAGATACCCCATGTCGTCCAGAAACCCGATGTTCATCCGCTTGGCCGAGGTGCACGCATGAGCGGCCCGGATGTTGCACCGGCTCCGCCGCTGACCTTCGTCATCTTCGGCGCCACCGGCGATCTGACGCGGCGGCTGCTAATCCCGACGCTGATCAATATGTCTCGCAGCGGACTTGTCGGCGACGACCTGCATATTCTCGGCATCGGTATCGAGCCCGGCGGCGTCGACATGCTGCTGGAGAAGCTGGATTCGTTTCTCGCCACATCGGGCGATATGCAGGAGCCGGAGCGGCAGGAGGCATGGCAGAGCCTGCGCAAGCGCATCGCCTATATCTCCGGCGATTTCACGCAGAACGCCGTCTATGACGAGATTGGCAAATATCTGTCGCAGGCGCCGAGCGCCAATGCGGCCTTCTATCTCGCCGTGCCGCCGCGCTTCTTTGGCGATGTCGCCGAAAAGCTCTCCGCCACCGGGCTTATGAACGAAACTGCCGGCGCTTTCCGACGGATTGCGATCGAAAAACCTTTCGGTCACGACCTTGCCTCGGCGCGCGAGCTGAACGCCCGGCTGCTCAGCCACGCCAACGAAAACCAGATCTACCGCATCGACCATTTCCTCGGCAAGGAAACCGTCCAGAACATCATGACGACGCGCTTCGCCAACATGATGATCGAGGCGCTGTGGAACAACAACTATATCGATCACGTCCAGATCACCGCGGCGGAACTGGTGGATGTCGGCACGCGCGGCAAATTCTACGATTCGACCGGCGCACTGCGCGACATGGTGCCGAACCATCTCTTTCAGCTTCTGGCCATGGTGGCGATGGAGCCGCCGAACAGCTTTGATGCCGAATCAATCCGCAATGAAAAAGGCAAGCTGCTGAAAGCTTTGCGCGTCTATTCGCGCGAGGAAGCAATCCAGAATGGCGTGCGCGGCGCCTATACGGCCGGGCCTCTCGCCGGCAAGGATCTGCCCGCCTATACCGGGACGGCCGATGTCGCGCCCGACAGCAACACCGAGACCTTCGTGGCGCTCAAACTACTCGTCGATACCTGGCGCTGGGCCGGCGTGCCCTTCTACCTGCGCACCGGCAAGGCGCTGAAGGCGCGCGACACCGAGATCGTCATCACCTTCCGGCAGGTGCCCTTCGCGCAGTTCCCGCGCCCGGCCTCACGCCCGCAGCTGCCGCCGAACCGGCTGATCATCCAGGTGCAGCCGGACGAAGGGCTGGACATGGAAATCTCGATCAAGGCCCCCGGCCTCGTGCTGAAGACCGTGCCGATCTCGCTCGATTTCCGCTATGCCGACCGCTTCGACATCGGCAAGCAGACCGGCTACGAAAGCCTGTTCTACGAACTCTTCGTCGGCGATCAGACCCTCTTCCAGCGTGCCGATGGCATCGAAGCCGGCTGGGCCGCCGTGCAGCCCTTTCTCGACCTCTGGGCCGAGGGCGGCAAGCCCGATCCCTACGCGCCCGGCAGCATGGGACCAACCTGCGCCGACGACCTCATCCAACGCGACGGCCGCGCCTGGCATCAGCCGGATGACAAGCCGGAGGGCAAGAAGGTTTGAATCTGCAAGGGTCGGCTCTGGCGACGGAGCCGGCCGCGATCTTTTAGTTACGGCGCAACTCAGCCGTGACGATCACTGCGAGCAGCAATCGCAACCTGCAGTCCACCGCCCATGAAAGGGCGATCTCCCGCCCCGCCCTGGCCCTGGCCCACGCTCCATTGCGCCGGCCAGACCAGACGGTCGAGGCCGGTGGCGGAGGCTGCATCGAACGAGGTCCATCTGTTATCGCCATGCATGCGATAGAGCACGCCACCCGGACCCATACCCGCATGAAGGGCGATATCGATGTCAAAAGCCTGGCCGGCTGTGAGATCGGGACCAACCCAATAATGCGGGCTGCGTCCGGGTTCGCGACCGAGGATCAGCGTCAAGGTCTGCCGTGGGCCGCGCAGACCGAGCCAGAGTGGCGCGGAGCTATCCGGATTGAAAGCGGAAAAGAGGGTTTGGGCCGGGGCATGGGCCGGCTCCGGCATCAGACCTTGTATCCGTAATTCGACGATACGATCATTGCTCGTCGAGCCGCTAAAGCCAGCCGCATGCATCCCGGGCAACAGGTTTTGCCAGTTTTCCAAACCCGCCTCTTTGAAGGGCCATTGCAGCCGTTCGCGAATAGCTCCGTCCGTATCCAGCACTTGATAGCGAAAACTATCCGCATCAAGCGCTGCCTGGACGCAATGAAGATATTCCACGCCCTCCGGCATCCGATGTGCGGTGCCCGCGCCGGCAGTGCAAAGCTGCAGGACGCCACGATGAACCTGAACGTCGAAGGCAAGGATATGGCAGCAGACATAGACCAGCACATTGGCGTCGACCAGAATATTCCAGAAGCGCTTGGCGTATTCGTGACCTATTTCGCGCTGATACGTGCCGGAAAATCCGTTGACCGGGAAGACCGGATGATGGCCGAGGACGATCTTGTGGCGGGCATTGCTATGTGCCTTCAGCGTTACCTCCAGCCACTCGGTCTCGACATGGCCTTCGCCGCCGAGGCCGGTCCATAGCGTATGGACGAAGACCAGCAGAAGATCGCCGCGGCGCACCCAATAGGACAGGCCTTCTTGGCCCGGCGGTCCGTTTTGCGGAAGCTGCAGGACCTCGCGGAAGATCTGCTCGCTCATCTCGTCATAGGTGGTGTGATTGCCGGTCGTGTGCCAAAGCGGCGTCTTTTGGCGATCGAGCCAGCTCATTTCGTGATCGAGCCAATGCCGCCATTGTGCCCTCAACTCCTCGGCATCGGCGGTCAGGCCGATGACTTCATCACCCGGAAACAGAATGAATTCCGGTGGCGAATCGAGCCGTCGCAGGACAGCATTGACGGCGGCAAAGGTCTGTTCGTGCAGCGCTCCCGAAACGCCGGAACAGGCGTCGCCATAAAGCACGAAGTTGTGGCCTGATCCTTGCGGCAGAAGAGACGGAATAGGATTGGCTGACATGAGCGGCCTGCAATCTACAGCACAACAAAACAAAAAACCCCGCGGATGAACCGCGGGGTCCCGATCACGAATGACAGCAGATTACAGGAACTGGTTCAAGCCCGGTACGGAGCCGACGACCTGGTCGACCACGTCGTTGCCGGCATGCTGGCGGGCGGTTTCGATGGTTGCCTTGGCGAGCGAGGTGACCTCACCCATGCTGAGGCCGCTGCTCATCAGCTGCTGGCCGAGCGCCATGAGGCCGCCGCCACCGCCGACCGCGCTCAGGAGTCCACCGAGCAGACCGCCGCCGCCGGAGGCTTCCTCGCCACCATATTGCGCAACCAGATCGGAAGCGCCGGGAATGGCGGCAATCATCTTGGTGACCGGCCCATCCGGCGCTTCGCGCTGCAGGAAGCCAAGGATCGTGCCCACGGCCTGCTCCGCGACATCAGGGGCAATACCGGCCTTTGCCGCGATTTGATCAATAACTTCGTTCACTTAAACCTCCAGCCTGTTAATTCCGACGTTAACGTCAACGTAACCGAATGAACCGACAGACACAAGCCGTGCCGGATATGTCTATATTACCAGAAGCATAACCATGACGCGACTAGTTGTCCTCATTCAACTCTGTTCCTATAACAGTACCTGGACAAATCGATGAATGGCCCTGGCAAGCTCTTGAGCGTTGCCGTGCCGCCGCCCACAGGGAGACGACACCTCATGCCGCAGCAAGATGGACAGATTTTCGTCGGCGCCAGCCGCAAGCCGGACGACAGCATCAACAAGAGCGAATATCTGACGCTGAAGTTCGGCAATCGCCACGGTCTCATCACCGGCGCAACCGGCACGGGGAAGACGGTAACGCTGCAGGTGTTGGCGGAAGGCTTTTCCAAGGCCGGCGTGCCGGTCTTCTGCGCCGACATCAAGGGCGACCTTTCCGGTATCGCCGCCAAGGGCGAGCCGAAGGATTTCCTGTTGAAACGGGCCGAGGACGTCGGCCTGAAGCCCTATGAATTCGAACAATTCCCGGTGATCTTCTGGGATATCTATGGCGAAAAGGGCCATCGCGTGCGCGCCACCATCGCCGAGATGGGACCGCTGCTGCTGTCCAGACTGATGGATGCATCGGAAGCGCAGGAAGGCGTACTCAATATCGCCTTCAAGATCGCCGATGAAAATGGCCTGGCGCTGCTCGACCTCAAGGATTTTCAGGCGCTCTTGAACTACATGGGCGAAAATGCCAGCGAGCTTTCCAGCAAATACGGCCTGATCTCGAAAACCTCCGTCGGCTCGCTGCAACGGTCACTTCTCGTGCTCGAGCAGCAGGGGGCGGAAAATTTCTTCGGCGAGCCGGCGCTGAAAATTTCCGACATCATGCGCGTCAACAACAATGGCTACGGGCAGGTATCGGTGCTTGCCGCCGACAAGCTGATGATGAACCCGCGCCTCTATGCTACCTTCCTGCTGTGGCTGCTCTCCGAACTCTTCGAGGAGCTTCCCGAAGTCGGCGACCCTGAAAAGCCGAGGCTCGTGTTTTTCTTCGATGAGGCACATCTGCTCTTCAACGATGCGCCGAAAGTGCTGATCGAGCGTGTCGAGCAGGTCGTGCGCCTGATACGCTCCAAGGGTGTCGGCGTTTATTTCGTCACGCAGAACCCGCTCGACGTACCGGAAACCGTGCTCGCCCAGCTCGGCAACCGCGTGCAGCACGCACTGCGCGCCTATACGCCGCGCGAACAGAAGGCCGTGCAGACGGCCGCCGACACATTCCGTGCCAACCCCGACTTCAGGACCGCCGACGTCATCACCACGCTCGGCACCGGCGAGGCGCTGGTCTCCATGCTCGAAGGCAAGGGTGCGCCTTCTATCGTCGAGCGTACCCTGATCCGCCCTCCATCCGGCCGCATCGGCCCGCTGACCGATGCCGAACGCCAGGCCATCATCAATGCCAGCCCGGTCGCCGGCCTTTACGACCAGACCATCGACCGCGAATCCGCCTATGAAATCCTCGCCGCCCGCGCCGGCAAGGCAGCCGATCAGGCAGCAGCCAACGAAGATAGCTCGACCACCGGCGGCTGGACGCTTCCCGGCTTCGGCGGCGACAGCAACAAGCCGGCGGGCCGCGGCCGCTCCGGCTACCAGCGCGAGACGATCCTGGAAGCAACGATGAAAAGCATGGCGCGTACAGTCGCGACGCAGGTCGGCCGGGCGCTGGTGCGGGGAATTCTGGGAAGCTTGAAGCGCTAGATTAGCACCTCCCCCTTGAGGGGGGAGGTCGCGGCGAAGCCGCGGGTGGGGGTGACATGCCGCAAACACGGAGATCACCCCACCCCGGCCCTTCGGGCCGACCCTCCCCCTCAAGGGGAGGGTAGAAATTACCGCCCAGGCGCAACGAGCGAGAAGAACGCTCCTTGTGGGTCGGTGGCCTGGACGATCCAGCTGCCGCCGGGGACTTCCATCGGGCCGTTGACGATCTTGCCGCCGGCTTCGTTGATGCGGCCGATGGCGGAATCGATTGCCGGCACATTGAAGTAGAAATTCCAGGCCGGCACCGGCATCTCCGCCGGCTTCGTCATGATGCCGCCGAAGTCGCGGCCGTCGATCTTGAAGATCTTGTATTGGCCCATCGGCCCCATGTCGAAATCGGAACTCCATTCCCAGCCGAACATGTCGCAATAGAAATTGAAGGCCTTCGGGCCGTCACCGGCATAAAGCTCGTGCCAGCCGACATAGCCGGGCGCATTGGGTGCCGGCACCTCCCAGTCCTGCCCCGGCAGCGGCGTGAAGAGGCAGAAGGCGGCGCCATAGGGGTCGGCGACGACGGCGAAGCGGCCGACGCCGGGAATATCCCCGGGCTCGCGATAGACCTTGCCGCCCTTGGCCATGATGGTTTTGGCCGCTTCATCGACATTGGGCACGCTGATATAGCCGGTCCAGCAGGGTGGTGTGCCCATGGCCTTGGCGTCTTCCGGCAAGATCATGAGCCCGGCGATCGGTCCAGCGCCAGCGCTGAACAAGGTATAGGCCATCTCGATTTCCGGCATGCCGGCATCCTGCGCGTCCCAGCCGACGACCTTGCGGTAGAAGGCTTCCGCCGCCGCCATGTCGGTGGTCATCAGTTCGTACCAGACAAAATATCCCTTCACTGCAGCCATTGTCTCTCTCCCTATTGCTTGCGGCGGTGATTGACGATCATGAGCTGCTTCCGGCTTCATCCGGCTGGCAAGCCCTATCCATGAGGTCTAAACACGGCGCTCCGGATCTTTGTTCCCTATAGCCTTCAGCCGTGACCCCATGCGGCTAGCCTCCCACGCTTCAGTGACAGCAGGATTGCACCTTGGGGGTCTCCTCATATTCGTCATGACGGCGAACGAAAGACATGGTGCCATCTTCGTTGCGACCCTTGGGCGCGCGGTCGAGGATCATCAGCGTGCCGATCAGCTCTTCCGGGCCGCGGGCGTAGCTGGAGTAGGTATGGAAGATATTGCCGGCCTCGTCCTTGTAGAAAGCGCTGAGGCCCGGCAGCTCATCATGGCCTTCGGACGGGTCCATGGCCGAGAAATTGTAGAATATCGTCTCGCCGGCGAGCTGCTCCTTCGAGAAGGAGACGTGATAGTCGAAATTGAAATCGTCGGCGAAGGACGAGACCCAGGGGAAATTCCAGCCCATGCGCGTCTTATAGGCCTCCACCTTCTCGAGTGGCGCGCGGGAAACGGCGACCAGGCTGACATCGTGATGATTGAGGTGCGGCAAGGCTCCATCGAAATGATCCGCCAGGAAAGAACAGCCGGGACATCCCGCTTCCCAATCCGGGCCGAGCATGAAGTGATAGACGATCAATTGGCTGCGGCCACCGAAGAGATCGGCAAGCGTCTTCTTGCCCGCCGGCGTGTCGAAGACATAGGTCTCGTCGACCTTGACCCAGGGCAGCGCCAGCCGCTCGGCATTGACGCTGTCGCGCAGATGCGTCGACTCTTTCTCCCGGGCAAGCAATTTGCGACGGGCTTCCAGCCAAACTTCGCGGGAAACGATCTGGTTCATTGTCCGCCCTCCTCCGGCGTTCATTATTCCAAATCTTGACAAATATATTGATATCAATATTATTTCATCATGTCAAATGTGATTGAGATTCCTTTCGAAACAACGCTTCTGGTGCGCGACACCTGCCTTTGCCTGCATGTGCAGCGCGCCGCCCGCGCTCTGGCGCGCCGATTCGACGAGGCGCTCAGGCCGCTCGGGCTCACCAACGGCCAGTTTTCCCTGATGATGTCCCTGAACAGGCCGCAGCCAGCGCCCATGGGGCCGGTCGCGACCCTGCTCGCAATAGACCAGACGACGCTGACAGCGGCCTTAAAGCCATTAGAGCGGCGGGGCTGGGTGAGCGTTCTTCCCAATCCCAGGGATCGACGCGCGCGGCTGCTCAGCCTGACGCCGTCAGGCAAGGCGGTGCTGGCCGCCGCGGTGCCGATCTGGGAAATGACGCATGCCGAGGTCGAGCAGCAATTGCCCGATGGCAACGCGGACGGATTGCGGCGGGAGCTGCTGGCGCTGACCTGACTGCTATCCTCGCATCCGCGGATCGTCGCCGAAATCGCTGCGCGCGAAGCCAATGCGGCTTTTCGGAAAATCGCAAAGCGCCTGCACGCCGGCTGGCGACAGCCGGATACGCCAAGTCTGGCGCTCGACGGGCTCGCGCGCGGCAAAGGCGCGAGCGGTCAGAAGCGCGATATTCTTGCCGCCCCTGGGATCACGCACGGACTGATAGAGGATCGCGTCAACGCGCCCTGCCCGCGCCGCATCGGCAAGCGACTGGCAGGCTTCGTAACGGACAGGATCGACCCAGGCTTCGCGATCGCGCTCCAATGGCGGAAGCGTGAGATCGACTGCCTGTTTGGTCGTAATAACAGCCGCGAAGGCCGTATATTCCGCCGCATTGGCGGGCAACGGCGTTTGCGGAGAGTCGCTGAAGAAAAGCAGCCGGTAGAAGCTCATTTCCGCCAGTGCCGTTTCGACCTGCTCGGACGCATAGAAGACGCCCAGTGTGCGCCCTGCCCTCCGGAAGCGCGAGCCGTAGGGATAGATCGCGCCATAACGAAAGGGCGTGGCCAGCAGGTAATCCAGGCTGGCGCATTCCGGCGGCAAGGCCGGCTTGCTCTCTTCCAGAAGGTTTTCGAGAAGCGCCTGCTCCTCCAGCGTGTCGATCAGCTTCAATGTCGAGACCTGATGCTGCGCCTCCACCAGCCGCCAATAGCGGCCGGAAATCAGCCGGGCCTCAGACGAGAGCGCGGCGGGCGTCCAGATAGGCAAGGACATCGGTCAATCCGGAAATGGAAGTGATCTTTTCAAGCGGCGTTGCGCTGAAGGCGAGATTGGGATTACGCAGCCACTGCCGCGCCACGGCTTCGTCGCCGCCAACGATGGCATCGAGCGAGCGGAAGAGGCGCACGAAGAGGACCGCAAGCTCGAACGGCTTGCTGTGACGTTCCAGCAGATGGTCCCGCCGCTTCATGCGCGATACCGTCGCTTCCGATACGCCGATGACGTCAGCGAGTATGCGTGCGTTCAGTCCCAGCCGCTCGGCGGCATTGACAACAGCCTTCGTGATGACCAGCGCCTCGCCGGGAATTGCATGATGTATCGCTTGAGCATTTGCCATGGCCACATCCTTTCTCAAGAAAATATATAGCAACTTTCTTGCAAAAGAAAAAGAGGCGGCACGCCGAAAAGCGTGCCGCCTCTTTTGTGCACCGTCCGCTCCGTCAATCCGGTGCGACGGTAGAGCCTACTCAGGCAACCGTGACCGGCACTTCCGTCGAGGTGCGCAGGGCGTGGCTGTAAGGGCAGACGATGTGGGCTGCGGCAACGAGCTTTTCAGCTTCGGCCTTGTCCAGGCCAGGAATATGTACCGACAGGGCCACGTCGATACCGAAACCGCCGCCGTCTTCGCGCGGACCGACGCCGACCGTTGCGGTCACCTTGGCGTCTTCCGGAATCTTGACCTTCTGCTGGCCGGCGACAAATTTCAGAGCGCCGAGGAAGCAGGCGGAGTAGCCGGCAGCGAAAAGCTGCTCGGGATTGGTGCCGGTAGCGCCATCGCCGCCGAGTTCCTTCGGCACGGTCAGCGTGACGTCGAGAACGCCGTTTTCGGAAACGGCGTGGCCAGCACGGCCGCCGGTGGCGGAAGCTTTGGTGGTGTAGAGAATAGGCATGTCGGATCTCCTTTGCGGGTTGGATGGATTTTATATATAGCACGATTTAATCGTGTACAACATATTTTTGCGGTTTGATTTTGAAAAGTGAACCTGTGACAATGACCCTAACAACAAAATGGTGGAGCAGCGATGACAGACAAGGTGCAGGGGCAAGCAATCCCGGATGAGGAAAAGCGGCTGGAGCGGCAGCTTTGTTTTGCAGTCTACGCCACCGCACACGCCTTCAATCGCGCCTACAAGCCGATCCTCGACCGTATCGGCCTGACCTATCCGCAATATCTGGTGATGCTGGTGCTCTGGGAAAAAGGCTGCCTGCCGGTCAAGACCATCGGCGAACAGCTCGATCTCGATTCGGGCACGCTGTCGCCGCTATTGAAGCGCCTGGAACAGGCCGGCCTCATCGGCCGCGTGCGTGACCCGAAGGACGAACGGCAGGTGATCGTTTCGTTGACGGAAAAGGGCTCCGGCATGAAATGCCAGGTCAATACTATCATGTCCGCCATCGGCGAAGCCACCGGCTGCGACATGGATGAAGTGGCCAGCCTGCGCGACCGACTGCAAAGACTAAGGGCGAATTTGACGGCTGAATGAAAGCCGCCAAATCCGCCCTATCCTATCGTAAAGCTATGTAAGCCTAGGCCTGCGTCACCAGGATCGGCGCGCGTTCCGGCACGCGATCGTAGAGATCGATGACATCCTGGTTCAGCAGACGAACGCAGCCGGAGGAAACAGCCTTGCCGATGGAGCGCCAGTCCGGATTGCCGTGCAGGCGATAGAGCGAATCCTGCTTGTCCTCGAAGATGTAAAGCGCGCGCGCGCCAAGCGGGTTCTTCAGGCCGGGATCCATGCCGCCATTGGCGATCGAATATTTGACGAGCTCCGGTTGGCGGGCGACCATTTCATCCGGCGGATTCCAGCGCGGCCACTTCTTGCGCCACTGGATAACGCCCCGGCCCTGCCAGGCAAAGCCTTCACGACCAACGCCAATGCCATAACGCATCGCCGTGCCGCCCGCTTCGGTAACGTAGAGATGACGCTCACGCGTATTGACGACAACGGAGCCCGGCGCTTCGCCGGTCGGGTCGGCAACGCGCTGGCGATAGAATTGCGGATCGATCTGCTGGTAGGGCACGGGCGGGATTAGGAAACCGCCATCCTCCACGGCCGCGTACATCACGGCCGGATCCGGCTGTTCGCCACCATAACTGGAGAACCAGCTACGGAAGGGGCGAGAGGGCGGAGCGCCGGTGTACTGCACCGGGCTGACGACAGGGCCGCTTTCGACCGTGGAAGCGCAGCCGGCGAGCGTCGAAACGGCACCGATACCAGCGAAAGCAAGGAAATTTCGTCGGGAAAAAGAAGAGGGCAGGCTCATGTCGACAGCATCATTCCTGTTGGAAGGGAAGCAAGAACCGATGACAATAAAGCTGATTCGGCTTCCCACGAGATTCGCAGAGACAGCAGCAAAACTAAAGAGCACAAGCGACCGCGGCTATCGCACTTATGCAACATCACGAAAATTTGTTATAAACTGTCGTTATAAAACGACGATTTCCGCTTTATCGGGTACCCGGTTGTAGAGATCGATCACATCCTGGTTGAGCATACGCACGCAGCCGGACGATGCTGCTTTGCCGATCGACTGCCAATCCGGCGTCCCGTGGACGCGATAGAGCGTGTCCTTACCGTCCTTGAAAATATAGAGCGCCCGCGCGCCGAGCGGATTGGTCGGGCCTGGATTCATGCCGCCACGCTCGGCTGAAATCGGCCTGATCTGCGGTTCTCGCGCCACCATTTCGGCAGGCGGCGTCCAGCGCGGCCATTTCTGCTTCCACTGTATGACACCCCTGCCATGCCAGGCATAGCCAGCGGCACCAAGGCCGACGCCATAGCGCATGGCCCGGCCGCCCGGCTCGATGAAATAGAGATAGTGGCTGCGAGTATCGACAACGATCGTCCCGGGCCGCTCATTGGTCTGATAGTCCACCTCCTGACGCAGGAACTGTGAATCTATCCGCTTGTAGGGGATGGCCGGCAGCGTGAAATCATCCTCGCTCCTCTGCGCATACATAGCTTGATGCACGGGATTGAAGGTCGGCAGGCCATAGGTCTGGTGGAATTGCGTGCGGAAGAGATCGCGTGATTGCGGCACCGGCTGCACCGGCAAGCGCTTGACCTTCTGCGGATCGATGCCTTCCGGCCGATAGAAGACGGGGGAGGTTTCCTGCGCGAAACGGTCGGGATCGGTCGCGCCCGTATCAGGAATGATGCTGCAGGCGGACAGCATGGCAAGAGCCGCAACGGCGGGCAGAAGGCGGGAAACGGGCAAGAGATCAGCCATCATCGGGAACCAGTTGGAATATGGATCATTGAACCGCATGATGACCGGCTCGGCTGGCGCGAGGCTGGCGTCGGACGCAAAGATATTGCGCCAGGAGCTCAAACTTCTGTTTTCCCTCGCCTTGGCTTGAGTTAGACCTGAGCCAGACGGAGGATGGCATGAATATCGACAGTCTCGACCCTAATCTTTTTACGCCGGCAAGCCGGGACGCCTGGCTCAAGTTGGTGAACCGGGCGCTGAAGGGGGCCGACTTCGAGGAGGCGCTGGTATCGCGCACCGATGACGGCGTCGCAATCCAACCGCTCTACGCCCGCCGCTCTGATGGCGCGCCGCTGCCGCGCCGGCGCATCGACAGCCCTTGGACGATCAGCCAGCGCATAGACGACCCGGACATCGGCCGCGCTTTCACGCAACTCGAAGCGGATATCGCCAACGGCGCGAGCGGTATCAATGCCGTCTCGAATGCCAGCGCATCGGCCTTTGGCATCGGCATAGACGCAGAGACCGATGGGCTCGCGGCGAGATTGGCAGCCGCGCTTTCGGGCAAGGATATCGCGCTGCGGCTTGACGGCTTTTCGCCGGCCCTTGCCGAGGCGCTTGCCGGTTCCTCCAAGCTTGCCACCCTGCACGCAGGCCTCGACATGTTCACGCCGAACCGGGCACCTAACGAGCTGACAGACAGCGTCAAGCGCCTGTATGATACCGGATTTGCAGGCACGATCCTCAATGCCGACGGCCGCGCCGTCCACAATGCCGGCGGCACGGAGGCGCAGGAACTGGCCGTTGTTGCCGCCTCTCTCGTCGCTCATCTGCGGCTGCTGGGACAAACAGGCTTGGCACCGGAGGCAATCCTGAACGCCACAAGCCTCTGTCTTTCGGCCGACCAGAACCAGTTCGTCACCATGGCGAAGGCCCGCGCCGCGCGAATGCTGTTTGCCCGCATCGCCGAGGCTTGCGGCATTGCCAATCCGCCGACGGCCCATCTCTTCATGGAAACGAGCTACCGCATGCTCACCCGGCTCGATCCGGAAACCAACATCCTGCGCAACACCATCGCCGTCTTCGCCGCCGGCACCGGTGGCGCCGACGAGGTTTCGGTGCTGCCGCACACCCTCACCTACGGCATTCCGGACCCGCTGGCACGGCGGCTGGCGCGCAACACGCAGACCGTTCTGATCGCTGAAAGCCACCTCGATCATGTCATCGACCCGGCCGCCGGCGCCGGCGGCATCGAGGCGCTGACGGAAGCACTGGCGGAAAAAGCCTGGGAAATCTTTGTCCGCATAGAGCGGGATGGCGGACTGGCGACGATGATCGCCAGCGGCCAGTTGGCGGCAATGGTGACGGAGGCGCGCGCAAGCCGCGCGGCAAAGCCGATCGTGGGGACGACGTTGTTTGCGATGAAGACGGAGCGGCCGGTTGTGGTTTTGGGAGAGTTGGGGACTGTTACTGGAGGCATGGGGTTGACGCCGATGCGGCTGGATGAGGTGGTGTCCCCATGACCCCTATCCCCGATTTCACCACCATCCCGTGGAAAAGGCCCCAGACCAAGACGCCACAAACCGACGCTCCCTCCTGGCAAACCCCGGAAGGCATCGCGGTCAAACGCCTCTATGACACAACCGACCTTGCCGGCCTGAACTTCCTCGACACCTATCCCGGCTCCGCCCCCTTCCTGCGCGGCCCCTACCCGACCATGTATGTCCAGCAGCCCTGGACCATCCGCCAATATGCGGGCTTTTCCACCGCCGAGGAATCGAATGCCTTCTACCGCCGCAATCTCGCGGCCGGTCAGAAGGGGCTTTCCGTCGCCTTCGATCTCGCCACCCATCGCGGCTATGACAGCGATCATCCACGCGTAGCCGGCGATGTCGGCATGGCGGGCGTGGCGATCGATTCCATCCTCGACATGCGCCAGCTCTTCGACGCCATCCCGCTTGATGAAATGAGCGTGTCGATGACGATGAACGGTGCGGTGCTGCCGGTGATGGCGCTCTATATCGTTGCGGCGGAGGAGCAGGGCGTTTCCGAGGACAAACTATCTGGCACGATCCAGAACGACATCCTCAAGGAGTTCATGGTCCGCAACACCTATATCTATCCGCCGCAGCCCTCGATGCGGATTGTTTCGGATATTTTCAACTATACCAGCCAGCGGATGCCGAAGTTCAATTCGATCTCGATTTCCGGCTACCACATGCAGGAGGCTGGCGCGACGGCGGATCTGGAGCTGGCCTATACGATCGCCGACGGCATCGAATATGCACGCGCCGGAGTAGCCGCAGGGCTTGATATCGACAGTTTCGCGCCGCGCCTGTCCTTCTTCTGGGCTGTCGGCATGAACTTCTTCATGGAAGTCGCCAAGATGCGCGCGGCGCGGCTGATCTGGGCAGCGCTGATGCAGAAGAACTTTGCGCCGAAGGATCAGAAATCGTTGGCGCTGCGCACGCATAGCCAGACATCCGGGTGGTCGCTGACGGCACAGGACCCGATGAACAACATCATCCGCACCATGGTCGAGGCCATGGCCGCAACGCAGGGCCATACGCAATCCCTGCACACCAACTCCTTCGACGAGGCGCTGGCGCTGCCGACCGACCACTCGGCCCGTATCGCCCGCAACACGCAGATCCTCCTGCAAAAGGAATCCGGCACGACCGGCATCATCGACCCATGGGGCGGCTCGGCCTATGTCGAGCGGCTGACCCATGATCTGGCTGCCCGCGCCCTCACCCATATCGAGGAGGTCGAAGCGCTCGGCGGCATGGCGAAGGCGATCGAAAAGGGCATTCCGAAACTCCGCATCGAAGAAGCCGCCGCCCGCACGCAGGCGCGTATCGACAGCGGTCACCAGACCCTCATCGGTATCAACTTTTCACGGCCGGAACAGGATATCGAAGTCGACGTGCTGAAGGTGGACAATTCCGAAGTCCGCGCCCGTCAGCTCTCGAAACTGCAACAATTGAAGGGCACGCGCGAAACGGCCGCCGTGGAGAGTGCTTTGGATACGTTGACGGATGCAGCCCGCAATGGCACCGGCAACCTGCTCGATTTCGCCATCAAGGCGGCGCGGGCGCGCGCAACGGTCGGCGAGATATCGCTGGCGCTGGAAAAGGCCTATGGAAGGCATGTCGCCGAGATCAAAACCATCTCCGGCGTCTACCGCAAGGAAGTCGGCGACGCCGATCCCGTCTTCAACAAGGCAGTCGCCAAGGTCGAGGCCTTCCGCAAGATACGCGGCGAGAAGCCTCGCATTCTCGTCGCCAAGATGGGCCAGGACGGTCATGATCGCGGCCAGAAGGTGATCGCCACCGCCTTTGCCGATCTCGGCTTCGATGTCGTCGTCGGCGCCATGTTCCAGACGCCGGAGGAAGTCGCCGACGTCGCGGTGCGCGAAGGCGTCGATATCATCGGCGCCTCGTCGCTCGCCGCCGGCCATCTGACGCTGGTGCCGGAGCTGAAGGAGGCGCTCGCCCGCCGCCATGCCGGTCGCGTCCTCATCGCCGTCGGCGGCGTCATCCCGCCGCAGGATTTCGCAGCGCTGGAAGCCGCCGGCGCTGACGCGATCTTTCCGCCGGGAACGGTGATCGCGGAGGCCGCGGTGGCGCTGATCGATCGGCTGATGGAATAGGCAGCGGCGTTTCGAACCCGCTGTAAAGACATCAGGCCGCTTCCGAATTCGAGGCGCTCTGCAACGCCGCAACTACGGTGCAATGTGTTCAAACCGTTCGTGCAGGGCTTGCTGCGTCCTGACGGCGCGGCGGCGGATCATCAGAAAGCGACCGGCGAAGATGCGTGCCGGATCCTCATGCGGAATGTGCCAATGTCCCTCAATTTCACAGCCATCCAGGCTTAGATGTCCTTCATAGTGGACGCTGTGTGACAGGCCACCGCCGTCGTAGAGCTTGACGAAAGTTACAAGGTCCTCGGTCCGCTTGCCCTCAACCGAGGCGTTGGCCTTGACGCCCCGATGGCCTCGGCGCTGCATGATTTCGTGAATCGAGCCGGAGAACGAACCGCCGAATTCGATCAGCGTTGCAAGAAAATGGCTTTCGGGAATCTCATACTTCGCTGGATAATTATAAATCCCATTCCAGATGCCCGTCAGGTTGAAGCTCTTATCGACCGAACCCACACGCCCTCCCATGCTTTGCCGTCACCCAAAGCGCCCCGAACCTTTCAGATGCGCCTCTCACGCTTCAAGTCTTTGCTTTCGCATATCACTGCACCATTTTGCACGACATGCGCTAGCGTCCCACAACCCTATTGGGCAGGTGAGAAAAAGCAAGGCAGCTCTACGCCGCCACACTCTTGAAAAACTGGATGCTCTGCTCGATTTCCGCCGGCAGGGCCGAGGTATGGTTGCCCTGGACGGTCGCCACCTCGATCTTGACGCCACCGGCAACGGCGCGCTTGGCAAGCAGGGCGGCGCGGCCATCGAAATGGCTTTCCTCCGTGCCATGCATCACCTTCACCGGGCATTTGAAACTATGCGCGTAGCAGAGCGGCGAACGCATCTGGAATTCGCGCGGATTCTTGGTGTTGAAGCGGATATCCTCAGGATAGCGGTGGAAGAAGGCGAAGGCATCCGGATTGCCGGAGATCGGCGCGACAGCCCGAAAGCGCTTGGTCGACATCGCTGTCAGCATCGCCAGCGTGCCGCCGACGCTGTGGCCGGCAAGGAAGAGGCGATGCGGATCGACACCGGGAAGATGGCGCAGGCGGTCGGAGGCGGCCAGCACGTCCGCCACCTCATCGTAGAAGCCGGAGAAATTGCCCTTCTGGCCGTTTTCGCCACGCATGGACGGGATCATCAGGACATAGCCGGCGTCAATATAGGCTTTCGCCTGCATCCAATGACCCTGGCCGATGGCATTGCCGCCATGCAGGAACAGCACCGCCGGCCTCGGCTTCGGCGTGCGCTCGTAGCGCGACACCCAGGCAACCAGCTCAAGCTCGCCGCCGAGCCCGCTGCGATAAAAGATCTGATCGGCGCCGAGAGGGGCGACCAGCGGTTCATATTTGTCGGGCGCCGGCCCCTTGCTCAAGAGATCGGTGCGAAACTTGCGGCGTTCCTTGGCGTAATCGCCCGCCAGAAGCGGCGGGTCGGCCGGAGCGTCGGTCGTCTTGGTGACCGGGGTCTTGGGATCTACAGTTTTGGGATCTGCAACCTTGGCATCCGCCGCCTTGGTCTCAAGGACCTTTGTGTCGGTTGCTCTAGCGATATTGGGGGCCAGGAGAGTTGCGGCCAGACCGGCAAGAACGATGCGACGGTTGGGGCGAAATGCTTTTTCTTCAGACGATGTCATATGCTCTGTCCAAATATGCCCGGCGAATCGATATCTGCACCGGTTGAAAGGCGAGGCCAATTCACTTTGTAGTGAGGAATCAACCTGTCCTTATTCATCAACCGCGGGAGCCTTGGCGTCAATTAGCGCCACCAAAGTTTCAAGCCGGTCAGCCTCATAGGGCGGCTTCTCCGGCCGAAGCCGGGCAATGCGTGGAAAACGCATGGCGACACCGGATTTATGCCGCGTCGACCGATTGATCCCCTCGAAGGCGACTTCGAGGACAAAGCCGAAATCGCGGTCGGCCCGCACCGCCCGCACCGGGCCGAAGCGATCGACCGTATTGTTGCGCACGAACTTGTCGAGCACTTCGAGTTCGGCATCGGTAAAGCCGAAATAGGCCTTGCCGACCGGCACCAATTGTTCGCCCTCCGGCGTCATCGACCAGACACCGAAGGTGAAATCGGAATAATAGCTGGAGCGCTTGCCATGGCCGCGCTGGGCATACATCAGCACCGCGTCGACATTGTAGGGATTGCGCTTCCACTTGAACCAAGGCCCCTTGGCGCGGCCAGCAAGATAGGCGCTGTCCCGGCGCTTGATCATGACGCCCTCGATGACGGGATCCGGCGGCGACGAACGCAGCTGATCCAGTTCCTCCCAGGAGGTAAAATCGACCAGCGGCGACAGATCGAAACGATCATGGGGTGCGGCCTCGACGATCTCCGTCAGCCGTTCGCGCCGATCGGGAAAGCCGCGAGCGCGCACATCCTCCTCGCCATCGAAGAGCAGATCATAGGCGCGGATGAAGGCCGGATAGTCCTCCAGCATCCTTGCCGTCACCGTCTTGCGATTCAACCGCTGCTGCAGGTCGGAGAATGTGCGCGTCGGGCTGTTGGAACGCACCGTGCCGCCGATCAGCAGCTCGCCGTCGACGACGCCCTCGAAGCTGATGGCATCGACGATATCGGGGAAAGCACCGGAGATATCGTCGCCGGAGCGGGAATAGAGTTTGCTCGTCGCGCCAGCCCGCGAAAGCTGGACGCGGATGCCATCCCATTTCCATTCGGCGGCGAAATCCCTCGGATCGAGACCCTCGAGATCGCCCGGTTCGACGGGATTGGCGAGCATGACCGAATGGAAGATCGCCGGCGTCGCCAGCACCGGCCGCTCGGCTTTGCCCTCCAGCCATTGGAACAGGCTCTCATAAGGCGGCTGTAGCCCGTGCCACAGCGTTTCGATCTCGGTCACGTCCTTGCCGCTCAGCTCCGCCAGCGCCTGCTTGGCAAGCCGCGCCGACACGCCGATGCGCAAGGCTCCAGTTGCAAGCTTCAGGAAGGCGAAGCGGCCGGACGTGTCCAGCCGGTCAAGCAGGTCGCGCACGAAACTGCGCACCTCGGTACGCCCCAGTGCATTCATGCGGCGCACGACCTCGCCAAGCCTCGGCTGCTCGCCGGGCGGGCGGACGATATCGCTTTCCTTGTCCCAGACCAGCGAAATGGTCTCGGCGAGATCACCGACATAGTCGTAGGAATAGCGGAACAGCACCTCGTCCATGCGCTCCAGCACGAGTTCGCGCAGCATGGCCGGCTTGACGTTGCGTACCTCGAGCGTGCCGGCAATTGCCGCCAGCCCGTAACCGCGATCGGGATCGGGCGTATCGCGGAAATAGTCTGTCAGCAGCTTCAGCTTGCCGTTGCGGCTCGGCGTCAGCACCAGGCGGTCGAGGAGATCGGCAAAGGCTTTCATCAGTCGCCCTCGTCTTCATAGCCGATGAGATGCAGCGGCTTGGCCGCTATGCCCTGCAATTCGCACCAGCGCACCAGGGCTTCCTCGCGCCCATGCGTGACCCAGACTTCGCCCGGCTTCAGCTCCGCGATCGTCTCGGTCAATTCCGGCCAGTCGCAATGATCGGAGATCACCAGTGGCAGCTCGACGCCGAGCTGCTTGGCGCGCTGGCGCACCATCATCCAGCCCGAGGCAAAGGCCGGGAGCGGATCATGAAACCGCCGCGCCCAGCGGTCGGAAAAAGCCGATGGCGGGCCGACGACCACGGCGCCCTTGAAGATCGACTGATCGCGGCTTTCCACAGTTGCCGGCAACAACTCGCCAAGCGCTATGCCCTGCCCAGCATAATAGCCGCACAGGGTTTCCAGCGCGCCGTGAATATAGATCGGCCTGTCGTAGCCTGCATCGCGCAACAACCGGATGACGCGCTGTGCCTTGCCGAGCGCATAGGCGCCGACGAGATGGGTGCGCTCCGGAAACTGCTTGAGCGAGGCCAGCAGCTTTTCCGTCTCCGCCATCGGATCGGGATGATGGAACACCGGCAGGCCGAAGGTCGCCTCGGTGATGAAGACGTCGCAGGGAACCGGCACATAGGCCGCACAGGTCGGGTCGGGCCGCCGTTTGTAATCGCCGGAAACGACGATGCGCAGGCCATCCTTTTCCACCGCGATCTGCGCGGAGCCGAGCACATGCCCGGCCGGATGGAACCGCACCTTCACGCCGTTGAGCGTCACTTCCTCGCCGAAACCAACAGCCTGCTCCGATCCGGTGAAACCGCTGCCATAGCGTATCCGCATGATATCCAGGGTCTGGCGGGTGGCGAGCACATGGGCATGGCCGGCGCGGGCATGATCGGAATGCCCATGCGTGATCAACGCCCGCTCTACCGGCCGCACCGGATCGACGTAGAAGCCGCCGATCGGACAGAACAGCCCCTCGGGGGCAGGATAAAGCAGTTGCTCCGGTCTCATAGGGAAAAGATAGTGTAATTTACGCAATTATGTAGCGATCATCGACGCTTTTCGATTGAAGCCGCGTGTCAGGGGCTGATCGGGCAGGTCAAAGACCAGGACATCCTCGCTATGCGGCTTCGCCTTGGCGACGACGACGCCGTTCGGATCGACGATCGCGCTGCTGCCGTAACTCAGCCAGCCATCCTCGTTGCTACCGACGACATCCGATGCCATGACCCAGCAACCCGTATGCATGGCGCATACTTGCAGGCCGGAGATGCCGGGCTTATGCCACATCTCCGCCTTGTGCGGCCGCAGCATCAGGTTGATGGGATTGCAGATGAGCCCCGCGCCCTTCCTGGCAAGCCGCGATGCCGTGTAGGGATATCTGAGATCGGCGCAGATATTGATGCCGAAGCGCCAATCGTCCAGCGGCCAAATGGGAAAATCCGTTCCCGGTGTACAGCCGCTTTCCAGCGGATGCGCCTTGGCATAGACCCCAATGATCCGGCCGGCCTTCGCGACGATCGCACTGTTGTAGATCGCCTCCCCTCGCCGCTCGAAAAGGCCGATGATCGCTGTCGTTCTGCCCAAGACACAGCGGCTAACAAGAGCATTCAACTCGGGGTCATCGAGAGAGAATGCGCGCCGCCGGACAATGGCCTCGTTGTAGCTGTGTCCCTGAAGATAGCATTCGGGGAAAAGAGCGAGGTCGATGCCTTGGCCGTCCGCCCATGCAAGGTCGCGCGCAAGCACTTCGCCCACCTTATCGACGGCGTCGAACAATGCCAGACGTTGAAAGGCCGCGATCCGCATGGCGAAGGGCTAACACGCTTCGCGAGTCGCCCACAGAGCGACGCGTGATTATTTCCATGTCGCCGCAGGGGTAAACAAAGGGATAAAACGCAAAACCTGTCGATCATTTTTGCACCAGAATGGGACAGATGCAGATGGCACGCTTTCTGCTTCCATAGATGTTGTTTCGGGAGTTCGTCATGATGCAGCGCCGCGCGTTCATAGCCTACATCGCCGCCTCGGCCGCGGCCGGCCTGCTTGCACCACGCAGCTTTGCAGCACCGCTTGCCAAGATCGCCGGGGCCGAAATGCGCGGACCGATCGACGCCATCGCCTACAAGACGACGCCGGGCACCAACGATGTCCGAAGCGGCAAGCTGCAAGCGATGATCGACAGCGCCGCGCGGGACAACACGCCTCTCTTCCTGCCGCCCGGAAACTACAACGTCTCGAACCTGACCCTGCCGGACAATACCCGCATCACCGGCGTGCCTGGCGCGTCACGACTGGTCTATAGCGGTGACGGCCATCTGATGAGCGCCGACAAAGCCAGGCGCATCGAACTTTCCGGCCTCGTGCTGGATGGCGGCAACCGCTGGCTTGCCGACTATGCCGGCGGGTTGCTGCAATTTACCGGCGTCGACGAGATGCTGATCGACAATTGCGAGATCGCCGGCAGCCGCAAGCATGCGCTGCAGCTGGAGCGTTGCGGCGGGCGGATCGAGCGCAGCCGGATATCTGGCGCTGCCGATTCCGGTCTCTATTCCGTCCAGTCGGTCGGTTTGACGGTGACGGGCAATACGGTCGAGGATTGCGGCAATGGCGGCATCCTCATCCACCGCTGGGACAAGGGCGAGGACGGCAGTATCGTCACCGGCAACCGCATCGCCCGCATCGGCGCCAAGGACGGCGGCACCGGCCAGAACGGCAACGGCATCAACATCTTCCGCGCCGGCGCGGTCCTCGTTTCCGGCAACCGGATAACCGACTGCGCCTTTACCGCCATCAGGGCCAATTCCGCGTCAAACGTGCAGATAACGGACAATCAATGCCTGCGCTCCGGGGAAACGGCGATCTTCTGCGAATTCGAGTTCGAAGGCGCCATCGTCAGCGACAACCTGATTGACGGGGCTGCGAACGGCATCTCGATCGCCAATTTCGACAAGGGCGGCCGACTTGCCAGCGTCACCGGCAATATCGTCCGCAACCTGTCGCTGACCGGCCCCTATCCACAAGAGAGCGGCTTTGGCATCGGCATCTCCGCCGAAGCCGATACGCTGATTGCCGATAACATCATCGAGAACGCCCCGTTCTGGGGCCTGAAACTCGGCTGGGGTCCCTATCTCCGCAATCTCGTCGCCACCGGCAACATCATTCGCCAAACGCCGATCGGCTGCGCCGTTTCCGTGGCCGATGGTGCCGGCTCCGCGGTGATCTCGGACAATCTGTTCCAGCAGGTGGAAAAAGGCGTGATCATCGGCTTCCGCTGGGACAAGCCGGCGACGGGCGATTTGGCAGTGAAGGGACAAGAAGAGTTCCCGCAGCTGACAATCGAGAAAAACAGGCGGGCCTAGCCCCTATCGCCATTTCGGCTGCCGCCGCTCGAAGAAGGCGGCAAGCCCTTCCCGTGCCTCCTCGCTCTCCCACGCCTCCACGAGCTGCACAATGACGCGATCGATGAGTTCGTCGGTGATCGGCATGCCGAGAGAGCGGGCCAGTGCCTTGGCGCGGGCAGCTGCCTGTGGCGAGGCGGCGAGAAAATGGCGGATTTCGGATTCAACAGCTTCGTCCAGCGCATCCTCGGGCACGACGCGGGACAGCAGCCCGGCAGCATGGGCCTGCCAGGCGTCGATGATCTTGCCGGAGAGGAAGAGCGGGCGGGCATTCGCCTCGCCGATGCGAGCGATCACATAGGGGCTGATGGTGGCGGGGATGATGCCGAGACGCACCTCCGTCAGGCCGAAGCGGGCAGTGGCCGCGGCAACCGTCATGTCGCAGACGCTGAGGATACCGATGCCGCCGCCGAAGGCGTTGCCGTGCACGCGGGCAAGCAGCGGCTTGGGCATTTCATTCAGAGCCTTGAACAACATTGCCAGTCGGCGGGCTTCGACGATCCGCCCGGAGTGGGTGGCGTCGAACTGGGCGCGCATCCAGCCGAGATCGCCGCCGCCGCAGAAGCTCGCCCCCTCGCCCGCAAGGACGACGACGCGCACGCGCTCATAGCGGCCGAGATCATGGGCCGCCGTCGTCAGGGCATCGATCATCTCGGCCGACAAGGCGTTGTGCTTTTCCGGACGCGCCAGGGTGAGCTCTGCAACGCCGCGTTCGTCGATGGCGATACGGATCGTTTGCGATGTCATGCGGCACTCCTGAGGCTACGGGCGAAGGCGGCGGCATGGGCGAGCTTCTCCTCATCGAGGCCGGTTTCGAAGCCCTGCGCCGTTAGATAGTCGTGAACCGCAACGGTATCGACATTACCCTTGGCACCGGGGGCAAAGGGGCAGCCGCCGAGGCCACCGGCGGCAGCGTCGAACACCCTGAGGCCGCGTTCCAGGGCAACCGCAATATTGTCCAGTGCCCGGCCCGACGTATCGTGGAAATGGCCGGCCAGCATGGTGGCCGGAAGCTCGCCGAGCACGGCTTCCAGAATCCTGTTCACCGCCTCCGGCATGCCTTTGCCGATCGTATCCCCCAGGCTGATCTCGTAGCAGCCGAGCCCGCCCAGCAATCCGGCAACGCTGGCGGCATTTGCCGGCGGCATCGTACCTTCATAAGGGCATTCGACAACGCAACTCACATAGCCGCGCAGGGGAATGCCGCGATTACGGCACGCCTCGGCTATCGGCCGGAAACGTTCGATGCTCTCGGCGATGGAGCAATTGATGTTGCGCATCGAGAAGCTTTCGGAGGCTGAGGCGAAGATCGCCACCTCGTCGGCGCCGGCGGCAAGGGCTGCCTCGAGCCCTCGCATATTCGGCGTCAGCACCGCATATGTGACACCCGGCTTGCGTTTGATCCGAGCCATGACCTCGGCGGCATCGGCAAGCTGTGGCACCCATTTCGGGCTGACGAAGCTGGTGACCTCGATGCGCTCGAAGCCGCAGTCGGAGAGCAGGTCCACCAGCTTGATCTTGTCCTGCGTATCGATCTGCCGCTCTTCGTTCTGCAAACCGTCGCGTGGCGCCATTTCAACGATGGTGACATGGTTGGAAGCACGACCTGTCATGCTGCATCCTCCGGGCGGAGCGACAGCAGCACGGCGCTTTCGCTGGTCTGGTCGCCCTCGCCGACATGCAAGCTTTCCACCACGCCATCGCGCATGGCGGCCAAAGTCAGCTCCATCTTCATGGCTTCCATGACGATCAGCGCCTGGCCCTTCGCCACCATATCGCCCTCCCGCACCCGGACGATCTTGACGAGGCCGGGCATCGGCGCGATCAGCCGGTCGCCGCCAGCCGCCGCCTCCACCCCGCCATCCAGTGGATCGGGCCAATGGAAATGATGGGTTTGACCGTCGAGGAAAAGCGTCAGGCCATGCGGTATCCGGAAAATACTCGCACTCACTTGCCGGCCATCAATTTCCACCCAGTAAGCATCGTCGCTGCGGTCGATGAGGCGGACGGCAATAGTGCGTTCATCAAAATGCACCGAAAAAAGATCCTGTCCGTTCGCAATGACGCGACAACTCGTCTGGCCGCCGCCATGATGCAGAACGACGGGCCGGCTTGCCTCACCCCAAAGCTGCCAGGCGCCGAGCGATGACCAGGGGTCATCGCCCAAGGACCGCTTGAGGCCACCCACCTCGACGATAGCGGCAAGGGCGAGCGCGATATCATCAGGTGCCTGCACCGACGTCAGGGCCTCCACCTCGCGATCGATCAGGCCCGTATCCGGATGGCCGGCGACGAAATCCGGCTGCTCGCTCAGGCGGATCAGGAAATCGAGATTGCTTGCCGTTCCCGCCACCTGCGTATCTCGCAGCGCCCGCGTCAGCCTGCCGAGTGCCGCTTCGCGGGTCGGGGCGTGAACAATGAGCTTGGCGATCAGCGGATCGTAGTATGGCGTGATGCCGTCACCCTGGCGCACGCCGGCGTCGATGCGGGCATCGCTCTTGGGAAATCTCAGATGGGCAAGCGTGCCGGTCGCAGGCAGGAAGCCGCGCGACGGGTCCTCGGCGTACAGCCGCGCCTCGAAGGCCCAGCCGTCGATCGCAAGTTCGGCTTGCGTCTTCGGCAAGGGCTCTCCGCTCGCAACCCGCAATTGCCATTCGACCAGATCGACCCCGGCAATCGCCTCGGTGACGGGATGTTCGACCTGCAGGCGCGTGTTCATTTCCATGAAGAAGAACCGGTCCGGCAACAGGCCCTGCGAGACATCGGCGATGAACTCGACAGTGCCGGCGCCGCGATAGTCGATGGCACGCGCCGCACGGACTGCCGCCTCGCCCATGGCGCAGCGCATCTCCTCCGTCATCCCGGGAGCCGGCGCTTCCTCGATCACCTTCTGGTGCCGCCGCTGCAAGGAGCAGTCGCGCTCGAAGAGATGCACGACATTGCCTTTACTATCGCCAAACACCTGGATTTCGATGTGACGGGGCTGGAGCAGATATTTTTCGATCAATACGGCGTCGTCGCCAAAGGCCGATTTCGCCTCGCGCCTCGCCGCGTCCAAGAACGCCGCAAAATCCTCCGGCCGGTCGACGCGCCGCATGCCCTTGCCACCGCCGCCGGCACGCGCCTTGATCAGCACGGGGAAGCCTATCTCCGCCGCCCGCTGGCCAAGGAATCCCGCATCCTGCTTGTCACCATGATAGCCGGGAACGACCGGCACGCCGGCCTGCTCTATGAGCGCCTTGGCCGCATCCTTGAGGCCCATGGCACGGATCGAGGCGGGCGACGGGCCGATAAAGGTCAGTCCGGCCTTCTCGACGGCTTCGGCGAAATCGGCATTTTCCGATAGAAAGCCGTAACCGGGATGGATCGCCTCAGCGCCGGATCGCTGTGCAGCAGCGATGATCCGTTCCTTCGAAAGATAGCTCTCGCTGGCGGCAGCCGCACCGATACGGATCGCTTCATCGGCAAGCGCGATATGCAGGGCATCCATATCGGCGTCGGAATAGACGGCGACCGTTCGGACGCCCATGCGCCTTGCCGTCCGGATAATCCGGCAGGCGATTTCTCCGCGATTGGCAATCAGTATCTTCGAAAACATCAGCAGATCCTATTGCGCGGCGATAACCTCGACTTCGAGCAGCCATGCGGTGTCGAAAATGCCAGCAATCACCACCGTCATGGCCGGCGAAAGCGAGCCCAGATATTCGCTGCGGATCTCGCGGTTCTCGAGCGTGTGGTGACGATCGGCGAGATAGGTCGTGACCTTGACGATGTCGGCCTTGCTCATGCCAGCGGCCTTGAGCTGAGCATCGACATTGAGCCAGACCTGGCGGGCCTGCGCCTGGAACCCTTCGGGAAGCGTATCGTCGGCGGTCGTGGGAATCTGGCCGCTGACGAACAGCAGCTTCTCGAAATTCTCAAGCTTCACCGCCTGGGCATAGCCACCGCGCGGCTGGGGGGCGTTCTTGGCATTGATGGTGTCGCGTTTCATCTGCGTCTCCTTACATCCTGAACAAGCCAAAGCGTGTGTCTTCAATCGGCGCATTGAGCGCGGCCGACAGCGATAGCGCCAGCACGTCGCGGCTCTTGCGTGGGTCGATGATGCCGTCGTCCCAGAGGCGCGCCGAGGCATAGAGGGGGTGGCTCTGGGTTTCGAACATCTTCAAGGTCGGCTGTTTGAAGGCGGCCTCTTCTTCTTTCGTCCAGGGCTTGCCGGCGCGCGCCAGCGCCTCGCCGCGCACCGTCGCCAGCACGCCGGCCGCCTGCTCGCCGCCCATGACGGAGATGCGGCTGTTCGGCCAGGTCCAGAGGAAGCGCGGCGAATAGGCGCGGCCGGCCATGCCGTAATTGCCGGCGCCGAAAGAGCCGCCGATCAGCATGGTGATCTTCGGCACCTTGGTCGTTGCCACCGCCGTCACCAGTTTGGCGCCGTGCTTGGCGATGCCCTCGGTCTCGTATTTCCGGCCGACCATGAAGCCGGTTATGTTCTGCAGGAAGACCAGCGGGATCTTGCGCTGTGAGCAAAGCTCGACAAAATGCGCGCCCTTCAGCGCCGATTCCGAAAACAGCACGCCATTGTTGGCGATGATGCCGACGGGGATACCATGGACATGGGCGAAGCCGCAGACCAGCGTCGCGCCATAGCGCGCCTTGAACTCGTCGAAGCGTGAACCGTCGACAATGCGGGCGATGACCTCGCGGACATCATAGGGCGTGCGCAGGTCGGAAGGCACGATGCCCAGGATTTCCTCGGGATCATAGAGCGGCGGCTCCGGCGCGCGCAGCTCGACACTCTCTGGCTTGCGGCGATTGAGATTGGCGACTGCCTGCCGGGCGAGCGCAAGCGCATGGGCATCGTCGCGCGCCAGATGATCGGCAACGCCCGAAAGGCGCGTATGCACATCGCCGCCGCCAAGATCTTCGGCGGAGACGACCTCACCGGTCGCAGCCTTCACCAACGGCGGTCCGGCAAGGAAGATCGTCCCCTGCCCCTCGACGATGATGGTTTCGTCGGACATGGCCGGCACATAGGCACCGCCCGCCGTGCAGGAGCCCATGACCACGGCGATCTGCGGAATGCCCGCCGCCGACATATTGGCCTGATTGTAGAAGATGCGGCCGAAATGATCGCGGTCCGGAAAGACCTCATCCTGGTTCGGCAGGTTGGCCCCGCCGGAATCCACCAGATAGAGGCAGGGCAGATTGTTTTCCGCCGCGATCTCCTGCGCCCGCAGATGCTTCTTCACCGTGACCGGATAATAGGTGCCGCCTTTGACGGTGGCGTCGTTGCAGACGATCATGCAATCACGGCCGGAAACGCGGCCGACGCCGGTGATCAGACCTGCGCCAGGCGCTTCATCGCCATAGAGGCCATGCGCGGCCGTCGCACCGATTTCGAGGAAGGGCGTCGCCGGATCGATCAGCCCCGCCACCCGGTCGCGCGGCAGCATCTTGCCGCGCCCGACATGCCGCTCCCGCGCCTGCGCACCGCCGCCCTCCGCCGCCCGCAAAGCCGCCGCCTCAGCCACATCGATCACCTCCAGCATCGCGGCGCGATTGTCCCTGAACCGGTCGGAATGGGTTGAGATCTCTGATTTCAGGACGGTCATGCGGCATCACCAATGTGTTGGGGTGAAATCTCGAAATCAGACAGTCTCGGCAAACAGCTCCCGCCCGATCAGCATGCGGCGGATTTCGGAGGTGCCGGCACCGATTTCGTAGAGCTTGGCGTCTCGCAGCAGCCGTCCGGCGGGGTAGTCGTTGGTGTAGCCGTTGCCGCCAAGCGCCTGGATGCATTCGAGCGCAAGAGCCGTCGCCTTTTCGGCCGAGTAAAGGATGCAGCCGGCGGCGTCCTTACGAGTCGTCTCGCCACGATCACAGGCAGCGGCGACCGCGTAGACATAGGCGCGGGCGGCATTCATGGTCACATACATGTCGGCAAGCTTGCCCTGCATCAGCTGGAACTCGCCGATCGGCTGACCGAACTGCTTGCGCTCGTGCAGATAGGGCAGCACAACGTCCATGCAGGCGGCCATGATGCCGAGCGGGCCGCCGGAGAGGACGACACGCTCATAATCAAGGCCGGACATCAGCACGCGGACGCCACCATCGAGCTGACCCAGCACATTCTCAGCCGGCACCTCGCAATCGATGAAAACCAGCTCCGATGTGTGGGAGCCACGCATGCCGAGCTTATCGAGCTTCTGGCCGACAGAGAAACCCTTGAAGCCTTTCTCGACCAGGAAGGCAGTGATGCCGCGCGGGCCGGCATCCGGCGTGGTCTTCGCATAGACGACCAGCACTTCGGCATCCGGACCGTTGGTGATCCACATTTTGCTACCATTCAACAGGTAGCGGTCGCCGCGCTTTTCGGCATGAAGCTTCATCGACACCACATCGGAGCCGGAGCCGGGTTCCGACATCGCGAGCGCGCCGACATGCTCGCCGGAAATCAACTTCGGCAGGTAGCGCGCCTTTTGCTCACTCGTGCCGTTGCGGTTGATCTGGTTGACGCAGAGATTGGAATGGGCGCCGTAGCTGAGGCCGACGGAGGCTGAGGCGCGGCTGATTTCCTCCATGGCGACCGTATGGGCGAGATAACCGAGGCCGGCGCCGCCGAACGTTTCATCGGCGGTGACGCCGAGCAGGCCGAGATTGCCCATCTCCCGCCAGAGCGGCATCGGAAAACCGTTGTTCCGGTCGATCTCGTCGGCAAGCGGCGCGATACGTTGGCCGGCGAAACGGCGTACGCTGCCGCGCAATGCCTCGATTTCCTCGCCGAGCGCAAAATTCAGTCCCCCGTCATACATGGCTTTCTCCTCCCGCTTCTCTCCTGAACATCACGCCGCGTCGGCGGGAACGTGCTGCTTCTCCTGCGGCATGTCATAGGTCTTCAGCTTCTCGGCGATCCGTGCCATGACCTTCCGGGCGGCCTCCTCCTTGACCGGTCCGTAGCCTCTGATCTCATCAAACAATGACAGAATAGCAAGGGCCTCTGCTTCATTATCCGCGCGCAGGCGGCTGAGGACACGCTCGGCGATTGCTTCATATTCGCCGATCAACCGGCGCTCGAGCCGACGCTCGGCCATGTAGCCGAAGGGATCGAAGGCGGTGCCGCGCAGCCGTTTCATCGGCGCGAGCCAGCGCAGCAGCGGCAAGATCCAGGGGCCGAACTCCCGCTTTTTCGGCCGGCCGTTCGGGTCCTTGCCGGCGAGCATCGGCGGGGCAAGATTGAGGGCCAGCTTGAAATCGCCTTCCATCTCGTCGCGCAGATGCGCCTCGAAGGCCGGATCGGTCAAAAGCCGCGCCACCTCATATTCGTCCTTATAGGCCAGCACCCGTGCATAGGTGACGGCAACGGCGAAGGGCACCTTGTCGGAAAGCTGGGCCTTGGCGGCCGCTGCCGAAGCGCGCGTGACGAAGGCGGCGTAGCGATCGGCAAGGGCAGAATCCTGATAGGCGGTCAGATGCGCCTTGCGGTGGGCGATCAGCTCGTTGAGGCTCATCTCCACCAGCGTCTTTTTCGCATCCGGCTCGCTCATCATCTCGTGCACGGCCTTCGGATCATGCGCCAGCAGCCGGCCCCAATGGAAGGCGGAGAGGCTGGCCTTGACCGCCACACCATTGAGCTCGATCGCCTTTTCGATGGCTTCCAGCGACAGTGGCAGCAGACCGCGCTGCCAGGCAAAGCCGGTGAGCAGGATGTTGGTCGACATGGCGTCGCCGGTGACTTCGCTTGCGACATGGCCGAAATCGAGGAAGACGGATTTGTCGGAGACGGTCTTGGCGATGGCATGCTGCACCGAACCGACCTTGAAATCGAAATCGCGGTTGCGGACGAAATCGGCAACCGGCATCAGGCCGGTATTGACGATGGCGGTGGTGCGGGCGGAAGAGCAGAGCGTGATCGCATCCTTGGACGCGCCGACCACTTCGTCGGCGGAAAGCAACAGGTCGGCGCCGCCGTTGACGATGCGCGACGAGGTGACGTCGGCCTGATTGTGGCCGATACGCAGATGGCTCATCACGGCGCCGCCCTTTTGCGCGAGGCCGGCCATATCGAGGATCATCGGCACCTTGCCGTCGAGATGTGCGGCCATGCCGAGGATGGCGCCGATCGTCAGAATGCCGGTGCCGCCGACGCCGGCAATGGCAATGTTCCAGGGACGCTCGCCGAGAGCCGGAACTTCCGGCATCGGCACCTCGACATCCGCATGTTCCAGCGCCTTGCGCTTTCGGCGCTTGCCGCCATGGACGGTGACGAAGGAGGGGCAGAAGCCTTTGACGCAGGAGAAATCCTTGTTGCAGCTCGACTGGTTGATCTGGCGCTTGCGGCCGAATTCCGTTTCCAGCGGCTCGACGGAGATGCAGTTGGACTGCACCGAGCAATCGCCGCAGCCTTCGCAAACGGCGGGATTGATGAAGACGCGCTTGGCCGGATCCTCCAGCAGGCCACGGCTGCGACGACGGCGCTTCTCGGCGGCGCAGGTCTGGACATAGACAATGGCCGAGCAGCCCTCGGTTTCGCGCAGCGTCAGCATGACCTGATCGATATTGTCGCGATGCAGGACCTTGACGCCGGGTGCCAGGTCCGATGCCGAATAGGCCTCCGGATTTTCCGAGAGCAGATAGATCGGCTTGACACCTTCGCCGTGCAGCTGGCGGGTCACGAGCTCCGGCGTCAGATAGCCGTCGATCGGCTGGCCGCCGGTCATGGCGACGGCGTCGTTATAGAGCAGCTTGTAGGTGATGTTGACCTTGGCGGCGACGGACTGGCGGATGGCGAGAATGCCGGAATGGAAATAGGTGCCGTCGCCGAGATTGGCGAACATGTGCTTCTCGTCGGTATAGCGGGCGATTGCCGTCCACGGCACGCCCTCGCCGCCCATCTGCGTGAAGGTCTCGGTCTTGCGGTCCATCCAGGTGACCATGTAGTGGCAACCGATGCCGGCCATGGCGCGGCTGCCTTCGGGCACGCGGGTCGAGGTATTGTGCGGACAGCCGGAGCAGAAGAACGGCGTGCGGTTCACCGGCGCGACATGGGTGCGGCTGATCTGGCCGCGCTCGGCAAGATAGGTGAGCTTGGCGGCGATGCGATCATGCAATGAAGGATCGAGATCGAGCTTGACGATACGGCCGGCGATGGCGCGCGCCACTGCGCCGACAGTCAGCGCTGCTGACAGGCTGAGATAGGGCTTGTCGTGCTCGTCGAACTTGCCGACGATGCGCGGGCGGACGTCCGAGCGCCAATTGAAGAGCTGCTGCTTGATCTGGTTTTCGATGATCTCGCGCCGCTCCTCGATGACCAGCACCTCGTCCAGTCCTTCGGAGAAATGCCGGACCGCTTCCGGCTCCAGCGGCCAAGGCATGCGGACCTTCAGGATCCGCAGGCCGATCGCCGCCATTTCCCTCGGGCCGATCTCGAGTTCGCGCAGCGCCTGCAACACATCCTCATAGGCTTTGCCGGAGGAGATGATGCCGAAGCGAGCGTTGGGCACATCATGGGTGACTTCATCGACGCGATTGGCGCGGGCGAAGGCGATCGCCGCATAGGCCTTGTAGGTCTGCAGACGATCGTCCTGCACCAGCGGCGGATCGGGCCAGCGCAGGTTGAGGCCGCCGGGCGGCAGTTCGAAATCGGTCGGCAACACGAATTGGCGCCTTTCACCGGAGAGATCGACGGCGGCCGTGGTCTCGATGGTGTCGGCGATGAATTTCATGCCGACCCAGCAGCCGGAATAGCGCGACATGGCGATGCCGAGCAGGCCGTATTCGAGGAATTCGTGAATGGATGAGGGATAGAGCACCGGAATGACCGCCGACATGAAATCATGGTCGGTCTGGTGCGGAATGGTGGAGGATTTGGCGGAATGATCATCGCCGGCGAAACAGAGGACGCCGCCATGCTTGGAGGTACCGGCGGCATTGGCATGTTTCAGCACGTCGCCGGAGCGGTCGACGCCGGGGCCTTTGCCATACCAGATGCCGAGCACGCCATCCTTGCGGACGCCAGGCGACAGACCAACCTGCTGCGTGCCCCAGACGGCGGTGGCGGCGAGGTCTTCGTTGATGCCGGGCTGGAAGGTGACGTCATGCGCGTCGAGGTAAGTCTTGGCTTTCAGAAGCTGCTGATCGTAGCCGCCAAGCGGCGAGCCGCGATAGCCGGATATGAAGGCGGCGGTGTTGAGACCGGCGGCGCGATCGCGGCGCATCTGGGTCATCGGCAGCCGCACCAGCGTCTGCAGGCCGGTCATGAAGACACGGCCCTCGTCTGCGGTATATTTGTCGTCAAGCGATACGCTCGTCGCCAGCATCTGCTCTCCTCCCGAGATCGCAGTCACCAATTGCGTATGGACTTTTTCGCCGGATGCCTCCTACCGCATCCGACGAAAACCATAACCTGATTCTAACATGCACCGACGCTAATTTCCGAACGAAGGCGGGCTATCAACAGCATGATTTGCAAAGATTCCGGGTGGCTTGCGGATATTTTCGTGCTTGGTCCCGCGCACTCATCAAAAGCTTTCATCCAGATATCAGCGAACACCCCTTCCCTTCACCAAGACCCGCCAATACCCTCGCCCGGCACAAAACACTTCGGAGACGGAACATGCTGACGATCTATGGCGTCTATCGCTCGCGCGCCTCACGCAATTACTGGATGGCGGAAGAACTCGGCATCGAGTTCAGGTCCGTGCCGGTGCTTCAGGCTCGCCGGCTGGACAATCCCCTGAGCCCGGATGCGCCGCTCAACACACTGTCGCCGGAATTCCTGGCCGTAAACCCCATGGCGATGATCCCGAGCATCAAGGATGGCGATCTCGTCTTGAATGAATCCCTGGCGATCAATCTCTATCTCGCCCGCAAATATGGCGGTCCGCTCGCCGGTAAGACGGTTGAGGAAGAAGGACAGCTTTTGATGTGGACCATGTGGGCAGCGACCGAGGTGGAGCCCTATTCCGTCGCGCTCGTCAGGATCTACGACAATGGCCTTGAGAATAGCGAAGCCGGCAAGGCCGGGATCGCGGTTGCCTGCCGCTCGCTGAAGAAGCCGCTGGATGTGCTCGAACAGCATCTTCAGAGCCAGGACTATATCGTCGGCAACCGCTTCACCGTCGCCGACCTCAACGCCGCCGAAGTCCTGCGCTATGCGCAGACGGAGCAGGCGCTGTTCGACAGCCACCCGAAGGTGAAGGCCTGGATCGAGCGTTGCCAGTCGCGCACTGCTTACAAAGCGATGCAGGCGGGACGAGCCAAGGAACCCGTCTGAAACCGGCTCACTGGAAGAGCCGCATGCTCGCTTCCATCTCTTCGCGAATCCAGGCCTTGAAGGCCGTCACCTTCTTGGCTTCGCGCACGCCTTCGGCCGTGATGAAATAATGTCCGAAGCCGGTTTTGGCACGGATGCCAAAGGGATCGACAAGGCATTGTTGCTGCAACGCATAGGCCGCCAGCGTCTGCCAGGCGAGCATCACGCCCTGCCCGGCCATGGCGGCGTCGAGGCAGAGCGAGGCGTCGTTGAAGATATGCCGTTCTTCCATGCATTTGCCGGCAAGGCCGACCTGTTTCAGCCAGATATCCCAGGTGAACATGGCGTGCCCGTCAATGACGGCGGGCACTTTCAAAAGATCGGCCGGCTCCCTGAGCGTGGCGGCAATCTGCGGCGTGACGACGGGAAAGACCTCCTGCGCCAGCAGCAGCTCGGATTTGACGCCCGGCCATTGCCCGCTGCCGACGCGGATGCCGATATCGACATCCGACGTTGCCGGATTGACCAGTTGCGTGGTGGCGTCGATGCGCAAGCGGATATCCGGGTGACGCTTGGCAAAGCGATCGAGCCTATGCACCAGCCAGCGGGCGGCGAGAACCGGCGCGACCGAGATAGTGAGAATATTGTCGTCGCGATATTGCGCGACGGTCACCGCCGCCGACAACGCCTGAAACCCCTCACGAAGCCGCGCCAGCACGGCAATGCCCGCCTCCGTCACCGCCATGCCCTTTGGCGTGCGTTCGAAGACCGGCCGCCCCAGTTGCGCCTCAGCCTTGATCACCTGCTGGCTGACCGCCCCGATGGTGACGCCAAGCTCGTCGGCCGCCGCCTGCAACGACCCAAGCCGGCCGACCGCCTCCAGGGCACGAAGCCCGTTCAGATGAACGCTGTTGAGATTTCTCATATAGAATATCTATATCAGCATCCCGGCATTCTCAATTGAAATCCGGCGCGAAATGCGCGATCATCACATCACAGAGTTGAAACCTGCCGCCACAGACCCACTGAATGCCCCATGGGCGCATATTCGCGGAGAGACGAGGAGGCATGTCATGTCGATACTGAAGCTTTTCTTCAACCATTTGCTGGACGAGGATCGCGAGCGGGAAGACGATCCGCTCAGTCATCCGGCGCTTGAGGCCATGTCGCTGGAAGAACTGGCGGATCTGCCGCTCATGCCGGAAAATCTGGGACGGCGAATGGAAAGACGGGAAGCCTGCCCGAATGAATGCGCCTGAAGAAGAGTGGCACAGTTTGTGGCGTTGACGAGCACGGCATGAAACCGAACGGCGAAACCGATGCCATTCTCCAGCGCCTTCTGCGGCTCGTAACAGCAGCCCGCCTGCCCGAGGTCGAGATCAGCACCCATTACGGTCTACCGGCGCTGAAAATCGGCGGCAAAGCATTTGTCTCGGTCAAGAACACCGAAATCATCGTCCTGTCCTTGCCCGTCGACCGCAAGGAACACCTGATCGAGATGGCGCCGGAGATCTATTTCCAGACGGATCACTATATCGGCTGGCCTTCGCTACCGCTGCGCATCGCCGAAATCGGCGACGCGGAATTGCAGGTCCGGCTGATCGAAGCATGGCGGTTCCGCGCACCGAAGAAGCTGCGGGCCGCCTTCGACGCCGTCTGATCAAGCCTGCTGGGCGGCAAGCGCCCTTTGCACCGCCGGGCGCTCCAGCATGCGGGCGTGATGAGCGCTGACCTTTTCGAAGCGGGCCAGATCGACGCCGTCGCCGGGCAGCCAGCGTGTCAGGGTGAAGAGATAACCATCGGCGACGGTATATTGCTCGCCCATGACCCATGGACCTTCCAGCATCGTCTCTTCGATCAGCGCAAAACTTTCGCCCATGGTCTGCGGCACCTTGGCCTTCATCGCCTCGATCGCCGCGGCATCGTCGGTCCAGCGATGGCCACGCATCTTATGGGCATGATTGGTATGCACAGTCGAAGCGAGATAGCTGTTGAAGGCCTGCATGCGGGCAAATTCGAAGGGATCGTCGAGCGGTGCCAGCTTTGCCTGCGGGGCAATCTGGGCGACATAGGCGAGGATCGCCACGTTCTCGGTGATGACACCCTTGTCAGTTATCAGCGCGGGAACGCGACCCTTGGGATTGATCGCCAGATATTCCGGCGAACGCTGCTCGCCCTGGGCGAAGCTGATAGGCCGGGCTTCGTAGGCAAGACCGGATTCTTCAAGCGCAATCAGGCTTGCGAGCGCACAGGTGCCCGTTGCAAAATAGAGTGTCGGCATATTCTCTTCCTCGGTTCGACTCCGAGGAAAACTAAAGCCAACCGGGCAAATACGGAAGTAGCTGGCACTGATACTTGCCATGAAAGCTTTTGATTGATGTGGAAGGGCATGCCCATCCCCATGACGCGACGCCGGAAACCGAGGGCATGCACGTCATGCCATGAAGATGGGCGGCAAGTGCCTTAGGCGCAGCCGGGCACATCCTCCAGCCGATGCCAGACGGGAATGCCGCGCTCGCGGGCGATACGGACGTCGTTGTCGGCACCCTTGGACTCACCCGGCAATCTCAATACGCCCTCGCAAAGTTGCAACAGCCGGTGGGCGGTTGGGTGGAAGATCTCCTCATAGAGATCATCACCGATGCTCTTGCCGCCGGCGGCGTGCCAGACCGGCAGGGCGACCCATTCGCCGATCATCGGCAGGTGCCCTGCCCTGAACAGCGCATGGGACGGCTCTTCCAGCCGCTTGAGATTTGCGGCCATCTTTTCGGGATCATCCCCGGTTCCGGAGCGATACGGTCCGGCAATCAAGATCAACATGTCATATCTCCTCTTTCTCCTGCCGTTGCAGGAATTTGCACGAAAATGCATTAAATTTCTTGATTGTCGACTCATTTCTGATAAATTCACGATAAATCATGAATTACCGTGCAAAAACAGGCGACATGCTCACCAGTCAGCGAAAGACCCTCATCCTCGATATTCTTCGCCGTGACGGCCAGGTCATCGCCAAGACCGTCGCCGACGATCTCGGTCTGTCCGAGGACACGATCCGCAGGGATCTGCGAGACATGGCAGCGGAAAAGCTGCTAAAGCGCGTGCATGGCGGCGCATTGCCGCTCTCGCCAGAGTTGCCGGATTTTTCGGCGCGACAAAGCCTATCATCCGAGGTGAAGCGTCAGCTCGGTGCCTATGCGGCGGGGATGGTTCGGCCGGGACAGACCGTGTTCCTCGACGGCGGCACGACAACCGCGGAAATCGCGCGCCATCTTCCCAGGGATTTTGCCTTCACCGTCGTCACCCACAGCCCGACGATAGCGGGAGAACTGGAACATCATCCGACGGCCGAGGTGATCCTGATCGGCGGCAAGCTCTACAAGCATTCGATGGTAGCGACCGGGGCCGTGGCAATGGCAGCGATCTCGCTGGTGCGGCCGGACATCTTCTTCCTGGGCGTCACCGCCATTCACCCCGCCCGCGGCCTTTCGACCGGCGATTTCGAGGAGGCGGCCATCAAGCGGCATATCGCGCAATGTTCGGCAGAGACCTATGTGCTGGCGACGCAGGAGAAGCTGAACGCCGCCTCGCCCTGCCACATCCTGCCCATCACGGCAGTTTCGGACATGATCGTGCCAGCAGATGTTACCGAGGAAAGCCTGGCGCCCTATCGGAGTGCAGGGATGCTTATTTTCGCAGTGTGACCGAAAGCACGGCGCCGCCCCGTTTGACTGGCGACAGAGGTAGCAGTCTTAAACTTGCGCTATCATGCTCGCGTACGGTGTAACAACGACACTAACCTGCGAAAATATGCATCCATCGCATGGTTGTCGGGTCTGTCGGGCTATTTCATCGAAAGTGGGTTGTAAGAGCATGAACGAACGTCGAATTCATCAGCTCTTCGAGATCAGCGTGCTGTTGAAGGGAGCCCATGCCCTGATCGAATGCATTGGCGGAATAGCGCTTGCACTCATCAGCACCGATACGATCGTTCATCTCGTGAACCTGCTCACCCAAGACGAACTGATCAAGAATCCGAACGATTTCATCGCAACGCACCTGCTTTCCTGGGCGCAAAACTTCTCCCTCACGACCAAGCACTTCTACGCATTCTATCTCTTGACCCACGGCCTGGTGAAAGTGCTGCTCGTCATCGGTCTTCTCAAGGGCAAGCTATGGGCATATCCGGCGTCCCTGGCAGCCTTGGGGCTGTTTATCGTCTACCAGCTCTATCGCTTCACCGAGACCCATGGGGTTGGGCTTCTGGTGCTGACCGCCTTCGACCTGGTGGTCATGGTCCTGATCTGGCATGAATACAGGCTCGTGCGGCAGCATCTGCCAGCCGAGTAGACAAGCGCGTGCCGCAGATAAGGGACAACGGTATTCTAAGCCGTCAAGGCTGCCGTCGCCCTGATATCGCCGACATGGATGCGGTTCCAGTTTTTGAGTACCTTATCGGCCATGGCCATCAAACCCGAGTTGACGTCACCATCTTTTTCGAAGAAGCGGGCGAGCGTCGCGGCCACCATGGTTTCGGCAGCGCGCGTGGTGCCGTCATCGCATTTGACCGCGATCGCAATGCCCTGTTCGGGGATCGCCGCGCAGAAGACGCCTTCGGCACCGGTCTTGGCGAAAATCCTGCCGGGAGCGATCTGCATCAGCTTTGTGCAGGCGCGATCGGTGCCGGCGACATAGAAAGGCTCGGCCATGCAGGCGTCGAGCAGTCGGCGGGAGGCCTTGGCACGCGACGGCTCCAGTCCATTGCGGCTCGCCATCCTGGCAAAGCCATGCGCCAGGCTCCTGAGCGGCACGGCGTAGCTCGGGATGGCGCAGCCGTCGATGCCGCAATTGTCATGACCGAGCGGCGTGCCCGTCAGGCTCTGCATCGTCGCACGGATCTGCTGTTGCAGCGGATGGTCGTAGCCGACATAGCCCTCGGGATCGATATCCTGATGACAGCAGGCGCAGATGAAGCCGGAATGCTTGCCTGAACAATTGTTGTGCAGCGCTGTCGGCTTGTCGAGAGTGCGCGCCTGATGGATGATCGTCTTCTGGTCGAAGGACCAATGCGCGCCACATTCGAGCGTGGCGACGTCACGACCAGCACGCGCAAGCATGGAGGCGGCCAACGCCACATGCTCATCCTCGCCATTGTGCGACGAACAGGCCAGCGCCAGCTCCTTATCGCCAAAACCATAGGCATCCGCCGCACCGCTCTCGACCAACGGCAAAGCCTGCATCGCCTTGCAGGCGGAGCGCGGAAACACGCCCGCCTCGATATCGCCGAGCGAAAAAACCACCTTCCCGTCGCCATCAACCACGGCGACCGAACCGCGATGACGGCTCTCCACGAGATTTCCACGGGTGACTTCAACGCAGACGGGATTGGACATGATCGGAAGCGCTCTTCGATTTGCGGGATGAGGTATTGTTAGCCGTTGCCGGGAGGGTTGCCAATTGGCATATAGTGGCGATGGCTATCCGGTTACAAAGTTCGTGCAGATGGGCGTCACTCGGGCTCTCGGCTTGAAACTGACTGTGCCCCTCCTTCATACGGCCACCCTTATCCGATAAGCACAACGCCTCGCCCCGAGCAGAATATGCTCCTCCCGCTCCACGCTCGCCGCCAGCGCCTCACGAAACGTCTCGAGCTCCGATCGGCAAAAGCCAGCGCAGACGCTCGCGGCTGAACAGATGGGGCAGTGGTTCTCGACCAGGATGACGGAGCCGTCGTCCTCCAGCCAATGATCGGCCATGTAGCCTTCGCGCGTGCGGATGGCCGCAAGCGTGGCAACGCGTGAGGGAAGATCGGATGCTATGTCGATTTCGCTGCGGTAGCGCTTCAACGTCTCCACCTCACGGGCAGAAATGACCGCGTTGACCGCTCTCTGCCCAAGCTGGTCGGTCATGGTCGCCAGAAGCGTCGCGGTCAGATCGGCATGGCCGTCGGGAAACTGGCGGTTGCCGGCCGCCGTCAAGTGCCACAGCTGGCGCGGCCTGCCCCTGCCCGAGGACGCCTCAGTCACCGGCTCGGCCAGCCCCTCCTCCGCCATCTTCGTCAACTGCTGGCGCACCGCTTCCGACGATATGCCGAGCGCGCTGCCGAGCGCCGCCGCGAGCTGCGGGCCATCGGTTTTCAACAGGATCAGGATTCGATTGACGGGCGACTGACGCATTTTCCAAGTTTTCTCTTGTTTTAATTCCGCGACGATGTAATTTTCCAATCTATAACTTGGAAAATAATTATTCGCCAGGGAAAACACCGAGGAATTGCCCGATGTCCAGCATCGACCACGCAGATATGTCCCGCTCCGACTCCATTTTCACCCTGTTCTCACCCCGGCTCCTGCCCGCGACGCTGATGCTCGGCGGCGGCGTCACGCTCTACGCCGTCGAATCCTACATCACCGCGACGCTCGCTCCATCCATCGTTCGAGATATTGGCGGCCTGGAGCTGTTTTCCTGGATGACGACGCTTTTCGTCGCGGCCGGCGTGCTCGGCTCGATCACCGTTGCGACACGACCAAGAGGCATGGGCTTGCGCGCAGTCTATGTCGCGGCGGCGCTGATATTCGGCGCCGGAAACTTGATCTGCGCCCTCGCGCCCACGATGCATGTCGTGCTGGCCGGTCGCGCCGTACAGGGTTACGGCGTCGGCATGCTCGCGGGTCTCGCCTATGCCTTCATTCGCTTCGTCTATCCTGAGCCGATGTGGCGCAAGGCCTCCACGCTTTACGCCGCAATATGGGGTGTCGCCACGGTGCTCGGGCCGACGCTCGGCGGCATGTTCTCTACCGGGCACGCCTGGCGCGAGGCCTTCGTCATTCTCGTGCCTGTGGCTGGCCTCATGGCCCTCTCGGCACGGTGGCTGCTGCCAAAGGTCAAGGACGATCGCGCGGAGGGAAAAACGCCGCTGGTCCAGATCACGCTTCTGCTTACGGCAGTCCTGCTGACGAGTTTTGCGAGCACAAGCGATCATCAATCCTACAAGATCCTGCTGATCGGCCTATCCGTCGCTTTCATCGCGGCAATGTTGATCTTCGAGCGGAAGGGGCAGACCCGGCTCCTGCCGAAGGGGGCGGTCACCCTCGCCAAGCCGATATCCCGGCTCTATCTGATGATGTTCACCATGATGCTGGTGCTGACGAGCGATATCTATATCCCTTACTTCCTGCAGAACCTGCATGGTGTCGCGCCGCTCGCTTCCGGCTATCTCGTCGCGCTGGTGGCACTCGGTTGGACCGTGGCCGCCTTCTTCAGTGCCTCGTTTTCCGGACGGCAGGCCGCCATTGCGATCATCATCGGCTGCGTGCTTGAAACCGTCTCCACCGCGTCGCTGATCCCCTTTGTCGCCAGAGACAATCCGGCCGGCCATCTCATCTGGCTCGCGCCCGCTGTCGTCTCCATGTTCCTGATGGGCTTCGGCGTCGGTCTCGGCTGGGGACATCTGATCGCCAGGATCATCAGCCTCGCCGAGCAAACAGAGCAGGACAAAGCGTCAGCAGCCATCTCGATGGTGCAGTCGCTGGGCGGCGCATTTGGTGCGGCACTTGCCGGTGTGATCGTCAACAGTGCCGGGCTGGCCCATCCCGGCGGCATCGCGGGCAGTCTGTCGGCGGCGACATGGCTCTATGCGCTGATGGCCCTGCCCGGTCTCGTCGCCATCGCCATGTCGCTTACCCTCAGGCCAGCTTCAGCATGATTTTGCCTATGTGATTGCTGGTTTCCATCAGCCGATGCGCGTCGATGACGTCGTCAAAGGTGAAGGTCTTGCAGATGACGGGGGCAATCCTGCCCTCGTCGAGCAGCGGCCAGACTTGCGAGAGCAGATCGTCGCGGATGGCGCGTTTTTCTTCCGCCGTGCGCGGGCGCATGGTCGATCCCGTCACCGTCAGGCGCTTGACCATGATCGGCTGCAGGTTGGCCTTTTCGGCCACCGCGCCACCGAGGAAGGCAATGATCGACAGGCAACCGTCCTTGGCGAGCGAGGCCAGATTCTTTTCGAAATAGGCAGCGCCGATCATGTCGAGGATGATATCGACGCCATGGCCGGTTTCCGCCTTGATGACCTCGGCAAAATCTTCATCCTTATAGTTGATCGCCCGCTTCGCGCCGAGCTTTTCGCAGGCCTCGCATTTCTCCTTCGAGCCGGCGGTGGCATAGACGGTGGCGCCGAAAGCGTGGGCAAGCTGGATCGCCGTGGTGCCGATGCCGCTGGAGCCGCCATGGATCAAGACGCTCTCGCCCTCGGTGAGGCCGGCCATCTGGAAGAGGTTGGCCCAGACGGTGAAGAATGTCTCCGGCAGCGCCGCCGCGCGAACGGCATCGTAGCCATTGGGGAAACGCAATGCCTGGCTGGCCGGGATGGCGCAATATTCGGCATAGGCGCCACCATTGGCGAGACCACAGACCTTGTTGCCGATGGCAAATTCCGTGACGCCGCGCGCGACATCGACGACTTCTCCGGCAACCTCCAGCCCGAGGATGGGGCTGGCATCCTTCGGCGGCGGATAGATGCCCTGGCGTTGTGCCACATCCGGCCGGTTGACGCCGGCCGCCTCGACCCGAACGAGGATCTCGCCGTCTTTCAACACCGGCAGGGGCTTGCGGGCGATCGTCATCACCTCGGGCGCACCGAAGGACGGTAAATCCACAAAACGCATTTCAGACGGCAAGCGCATGGCTCGACTCTCCTCATCCCAGCAAAGCAATGGAGATAGTTTAGCGCATGCCGCTTGAAAAGAAGCTGGTATGGGAGGGCGTCAATTCGTCTCGCCCAGGCTCAGGAATGAAACGCCGATTTCGCTCTCTTTCGCCCTAGCCTTGATACCGGCGATCGAGGTGCTGACACGGTTGATATCGTCGATGACCAGCCCCTCGGGCAACTCGAGAATGCCGATAGAGCAGCGCATCAGCGGGAACATCGCCTCGGCGCCGCTGCGGTCATGACCGCGGATACGGCCAGCGGCTCGATCCTCCGCCGAATAAAACTCCAACACATCGGCGTGGAAATCGGCAAGCAGCCTGTCCAGGACCTCACGCAACTCCACCACAGTCCAGCCGGAGACGCCGATGAAGAAATCGTCGCCGCCGACATGGCCGAGGAAGTGGCGCTCGGCAAAGAAATAACGCCGCATCAGGGCGGCAAACAACGAGATGGCGTGGTCGCCGAGATGGAAGCCATAGGCATCGTTGAACGGCTTGAAATTGTCGAAGTCGCAATAGCAGAAGTGCCTGACCTCATCGCCATCGCGGCCGGCATTCTGCATGAAGTCATGAATGGCGCGGTTGCCCGGCAAGCCGGTCAGCGGGTTCTGGTCCTGGGCGACCTTGAGCTGCTTCTCGTTGATGACCTTGATCAGCGAAGCGGCCGAGACGATGCCGGCATAATGCGTGCCTTCCGTGACGATCAGGCAATCGCTGCTCTCCATATTGGCGAAGATCGCCATCAGCGTGTCGGCATCGGAATCCAGACCGACGATCGGCGCCATTTCGACGAAATGGGAGATCGAACGCTCATAAACCTTGTTCTTCAAGAGGTCGCGGCCGAAGGGCTGGTAGATATATTCCTTGAGCTGGTACTCGTGAATGACGCCGCGCGGCTCGCCATTGGCGTTGACGACCGGGAAATAAGCCCGGCGCGGATTCCGGCGGAAGAGTTCAAAAACGCTGTCGATGCTGTCATTCTCGCGGATGGTCGGCAACACCTCGATCTGCTTGCGGATGAGAATTTCATCCAGGGACTGGCTGTTGCGCGCCATCTTGCCGAGATCCTGCAGATGCGGAAAGGCGGGCTTCAGCTCGTTGACCAGCATCGTCGGGCGGGCAATGAACCAGCCCTGGACGAGATCGACGCCGAATTCGCGGCAGGTCAAAAATTCCGCCTCGGTCTCGATGCCCTCGGCGATGACACGCGTGCCGAGGACATGGGCGATATTGACGATGTTTCTTAAGATATGGCGCTTGCGGGCATTGCGGTCGACATTGGCGACGAAATGCCGGTCGATCTTGAGATAGTCGACGGGATAGTCGGACAGGAGCTTCATCTCTCCATGACCGACGCCGAAGTCATCGATCGCCAGCTTGAAACCGGCATCCCGCATCTTGGCGACCAGATCGCAAAATTCCGGCACGCTGGTATTGTCGAAGCGCTCGGAGAGTTCGAAGCAAATGGAGGACGGCGCGATGCCGGCCTTCTTCATGTGCTGCAGCAAACCGTCGACCAGCAGGTCGCCCTGCGGGATCAGGCGGACATCGAGATTGAGGAAGAGAGTTGCAGTGCCGGCATTGGGGAGCGTCGCGAATTTGGCCAGCGCCCGGCTCGTTACCATCTGCTCCAGCCCCAGGAGCTGACCGGTGCGCTCGGCCTCATCGAGAATGTCGATCGGGCTGTCGAAACCGATCCGCTCCTGCCCGCGCATCAGGGCTTCGTAGCCGAAGACCGTGCCTGTACCGGCTTCGACGATCGGCTGGAAGGCATTTTCGATCACGAGTTTGGCGAGCGTGACAATCTGGTCGCTGGCATACCGGCGCAATGCGCCAGGCTCAACGGCGGCAGTCGGGGACATGCCAATCTCCACTAAAGAATTTTTGATCTAAGCTTTTGAGTAAACTTTGGATTTAGTGCATTTTCGGCCCAAGATGAGCCACAAGCGTCAACGAAACCTTTCCCCCATGTGAAAGTTTCGTGAATGGTAAAAGAGCGTTAACCATAAATACCGCCACGATCCGGGGATCGGCGACACCGGCTTCGCAAGATGCGAAGTCCTCGACGCTCAGTTATGCCGGCCTGCCTCCGCCTCATAATCGGCAAACATGTCAGCAACGCACTGGCTGCTCTTCACCGCACCATCCGGATCATTGGCCGCGCGCGGCACATCGCAGATCTCGCCACGCTTGCGCGCGGCGTCCCACATGCGCAAAGCTTCGCGCACGACTTCGCTGCTCGATGCATAAGTACCTGTGTCGACGGCCGCTCGGATACCGGCAGCCTGAAGCGGAGAGATGGAAACCGTTACCATCGGCATGATATTCCTCCCTTTTCGTTGTTAGGCAGAATTCGTCGCTGGAGATTCGCTCCAGGATATGGAACAGGAGCCTTCAGGACGCGCCTCTATGGACACGTCAACTCCTGGCGATGGCACCTCTCCCGGCGCCGCGTCATCCTGCATGACAGCCCTCAGAGAGTAACCCCGCTCACGTCTCTTGTCAAAAATTCGTGTTCCGTTACCGCCGGCTTTACCCGCCTTTACCGCCTGAGCGCGAAGCCGAAAGCCATCAGCGTCCAGCCCTGGAACGTCAGGTCGACCGCGAGAAACAGGCCTAGAACCCAGAGGCTGTTGACCGGCCAGCCGAGCGCAACGGCAATGCCGGCGAGCGCAGTCATGACGCCGCCGATGACGATCCAGACCCAACCCCGCTCCGGCTTCAGCTTACGCCCGACCCAGACACGAAACGTGCCGGCGATCAGCAATGCGATGGCAAGGAAGAGCGTCAGCGCTTCCGAGGCGAGCAAGGGATTGGCGAAGGCAAGAATGCCGGCGAGCGTATAGAGCAGGCCACTCAATATCCAGAACAGGATATGCTCCCATCCCCGCACCTGAAAGGCATGCGCCAGATGGATGATGCCGCCGATCAGCATCAGCATGCCGACATAGTAGACAGACGCGACGGTGGCGACGAAAAGATTGCCGAAGGCGATCGCGCCGCAAATGAGCAGAAACACGCCGAGCGCAACGAACCAACCCCATTTTTCGCGCATTGCAGACGGGGGAACCTCATCCAGAACATTGACCATGACTGTACCTCCTCCTCCTCAAGAGTATGGCACAGAAATGCAACTCGGAAAGGGGTGCAGGATTTTCAGCCCATATCCAGCCGTAAAGTGATTTTTTTATTGATTGATCAGTCAATCAAAAATACACTACTGCAATCTCAGGGGTAATTGATGCCGAAAGTCGGAATGGAACCGGTGCGCCGCAAGGCGCTTGTGGATGCTGCAATGCGCGTGATCGGCGATCACGGCTCGCTGACCGTCACCATGTCCGAAATCGCCAAGCAGGCCGGCGTTTCCCCGGCGCTTGCCCATCACTATTTCGGCAGCAAGGAACAATTGCTGATCGAGACCGTCCGTCATCACCTACAGCGGCTGCGCGACAGCACAGTGACGGCCATGAGGGCCGCAAAGACGCCACGGGAAAAGCTCTCCGCCGTCATCCATGTCAGCTTCCACGCCGATCAATTCGCGCCGGAGACGATTGCCGCCTGGCTCGCCTTCTATGCCGAGGCACAACGCTCCGAAGAGACCCGCCGCTTTCTCGTCATCTATGCGCGACGGCTGCGCTCCAATCTGCTCGCCAACCTCAAGGCTCTGTGCCCGCGCGAAGACGCAGAACGCATCGCCGAGGGCGCTGCCGCGATGATCGATGGCCTCTATATCCGTCAAAGTCTGAGATCAGCGCCCATCAGCATCGAAGCTTCGATCGCGCTTACGGAAGATTACATCAATTCCCTGCTTGCGCCGCTTTCCGGAGAGGCCGCCGTTCAAAGGACTGACAAATGACCCTCAAAGCCCAGCCCACCGCCTCCCATTTCATCGACGGCGAATATGTCGAGGATACCGACGGCACCGTCATCGAGAGTATCTATCCGGCAACCGGCGAAGTGATCGCCCGGCTGCACGCCGCTACCCCCGCCATCGTTGAGAAGGCGATTGCCGCTGCCAAGCGGGCGCAGCCGGAATGGGCCGCCATGAGCCCGACCGCGCGTGGCCGCATCCTGAAGCGCGCCGCCGAGATCATGCGCGAACGCAACCGCGAGCTTTCCGAGCTTGAGACACTGGATACGGGTAAGCCGATCCAGGAAACCATCGTCGCAGACCCGACCTCGGGCGCCGACAGTTTCGAATTCTTCGGCGGCATCGCGGCCGCCGGCCTTAACGGCTCCTACATCCCGCTCGGCGGCGATTTCGCCTATACCAAGCGCGTACCGCTCGGCGTCTGCGTCGGCATCGGCGCCTGGAACTATCCGCAGCAGATCGCCTGCTGGAAGGGCGCGCCAGCACTGGTGGCCGGCAACGCCATGGTGTTCAAGCCTTCGGAAAACACGCCGCTCGGTGCGCTGAAGATCGCCGAGATCCTAATCGAGGCCGGCCTGCCGAAGGGGCTCTACAACGTCATCCAGGGCGACCGCGAAACCGGGCCGCTACTGATCAACCATCCCGATGTCGCCAAAGTGTCACTGACCGGCTCGGTGCCGACGGGCCGCAAGGTCGCGGCGGCGGCCGCCGGAAGCCTCAAGCACGTCACCATGGAGCTCGGCGGCAAGTCGCCGCTGATCGTCTTCGATGATGCCGATATCGACAGCGCTATCGGCGGCGCCATGCTCGGCAATTTCTATTCCACCGGCCAGGTCTGCTCGAACGGCACGCGCGTTTTCGTCAACCGGAAGATCAAGTCCGAATTCCTGAAGCGCCTGAAGGCGCGCACCGAAGCGATGCTGATCGGCGACCCCATGGACGAGGCAACGCAAGTCGGCCCGATGGTGTCCTGGGCGCAGCGCGAAAAGGTGCTCTCCTATATCGAGAAGGGCAAGGCGGAAGGCGCGACGCTGGTGGCTGGCGGCGGCATTCCCAACAATGTCTCCGGCGAAGGCTATTACGTGCAGCCGACCGTATTCGCCGACGTCACCGACGACATGACCATCGCCCGCGAGGAAATCTTCGGGCCGGTGATGTGCGTGCTCGATTTCGATGACGAGGCGGAGGTGATCGCCCGCGCCAACGACACGGAATTCGGTCTCTCCGGTGGCGTCTTCACCGCCGACCTCACCCGCGCCCACCGCGTCGTCGACCAGCTTGAAGCCGGGACGCTGTGGATCAATGCCTATAATCTCGCGCCGGTCGAAATCCCCTTCGGCGGCTCCAAGCAATCCGGCTTCGGCCGCGAAAATTCGCTAGCGGCGCTGGAGCATTATTCCGAGCTGAAAACGGTCTATGTCGGCATGGGACCGGTGCAGGCGCCTTATTGATATACCTCCCCCTCAAGGGGGAAGGTCGCCGCATAGCGGCGGGTGGGGGTGACCAGCCGCAGCGCTCATACCAGTAATCACCCCACCCCGGCCTACGGCCGACCCTCCCCCCAAGGGGAGGGTGCAGAACCGCTTCGATCTACGCCCCTATCCATCTGGAACACATCGTCATGCAAGCAGATTTCGTCATCATCGGCTCAGGTTCCGCCGGCTCGGCCATGGCTTCGCGGCTGTCGGAAGACGGCAAGCATACGGTCATCGTGCTGGAATTCGGCGGCAGCGATGTCGGGCCGTTCATCCAGATGCCGGCGGCGCTTGCCTGGCCGATGAGCATGGACCGTTACAATTGGGGCTATCTCTCGGAGCCGGAGCCACAGCTCAACAACCGGCGCATCACCGCGCCGCGCGGCAAGGTGATCGGCGGATCCTCCTCGATCAACGGCATGGTCTATGTCCGTGGCCACGCCGAGGACTTCAACCGCTGGGAAGAGCTCGGCGCCCAGGGCTGGGCCTATGCCGACGTACTGCCCTACTTCAAGCGGATGGAGCATTCGCATGGCGGAGAAGAGGGCTGGCGCGGCACCGACGGGCCACTGCATGTCCGGCGCGGCGACGCTCGCAATCCGCTGTTCCATGCCTTCATCGAGGCCGGCAAGCAGGCCGGTTTCGAGGCGACGGAAGACTATAATGGCGGCAAGCAGGAAGGCTTCGGCCTGATGGAGCAGACGACCTGGATGGGCCGGCGCTGGTCTGCGGCGACCGCCTATCTGAAGCCAGCGCTGAAACGGTCGAATGTCGAGCTGATCCGCTGTTTCGCCCGCAAAGTGGTGATCGAGAACGGCCGCGCCACCGGCGTCGAGATCGAGCGCGGCGGCAAGATCGAGATCGTCAAGGCGAACCGCGAGGTGATCGTCTCGGCCTCCTCCTTCAACTCGCCGAAACTGCTGATGCTCTCCGGCATCGGCCCCGGGCAGCATCTGCAGGAGATGGGCATTGAGGTGAAGGTCGACCGGCCGGGCGTCGGCGCCAACCTGCAGGACCATATGGAATTCTATTTCCAGCAGACCAGCCTGAAGCCGGTCTCGCTCTATTCCTGGCTGCCCTGGTACATGCAGGGCATTGTCGGGGCACAGTGGATGTTCTTCAAATCCGGCCTCGGCACCTCAAACCAATTCGAAGCCTGCGCCTTTCTGCGCTCGGCGCCGGGCGTCAAGCAACCCGACATCCAGTACCATTTCCTGCCCGTCGCCATCAGCTATGACGGCAAGGCGGCGGCCAAGAGCCATGGGTTCCAGGCGCATGTCGGCTATAACCTGTCGAAGTCGCGCGGTGCGGTGACGCTGCGCTCCTCCGACCCGAAGGCCGATCCGGTCATCCGCTTCAACTATATGAGCCATCCGGAGGACTGGGAGAAGTTCCGCCATTGCGTCCGCCTCACCCGCGAGATTTTCGGGCAGAAGGCTTTCGACGAGTATCGCGGGCCGGAGATCCAGCCGGGGCCTGACGTTCAGACCGACGATCAGATCGACGCTTTCCTGCGCGAGCATCTGGAAAGCGCCTATCATCCCTGCGGCACCTGCAAGATGGGCTCGAAGGACGATCCGATGGCGGTCGTCGATCCCGACACCCGCGTCATCGGCGTCGAGGGCCTGCGCGTCGCCGACAGCTCGATCTTCCCCAGCCTCACCTACGGCAACCTCAACGGCCCCTCGATCATGACCGGCGAAAAGGCCGCCGACCATATTCTCGGCAAGCAGAGGCTGGCGCGATCCAATCAGGAGCCGTGGATCAATCCGCGCTGGGAAGTGAGCGATCGGTAGGATGGGCGGACGTCAATGATAGTCATCTTCGCGCTGATGTCGGATCGCCAGTATCGTCACTGTGTCGCTGTCTTCGATTTCAAACAGAGCAACATAGCCGGCAGAGCCGAAGGGGATGACCAGCTCGCGGAGAAATGAATTGTCCGAAGACGCCTTGCGGCAACTGAACGGAAAGGTCTCGAGAAACTCGGTTGCCTTTACAATCGCCTGATAGGCTCTTTCCGCCAGCTCAATGTCTCTCAGGAGAAGGTAATCGTAAAGCCGATTGAGATCTTCGACCGCTCCTTCGGAAGAGCGGACGGCAAACTTCATTTCTGCTTGGACGCTTTTGCGGCTTCAAGTTTGCCTTTCAGCTTTCCAAGCACCTCATCGGCGCCGTAATAGACGCCCGTCCGTTTGGCGTCTTTCCGCGCAGCAAGGCCACGAGCGATGAATTCAGCCTGCGTCCGCCGATAATCAATCTGGGCTCTTAGAGAATTCTCCAGGAAAGCGGACAGGGTCTCGCCCTCCTTCAGTACGCTCTCGGCGGCGGCGCGCAGTTCCGGATCGACTCTCAGCGAAGGAATGGAAGCGGATTTCATGGCTCACCTTTTTGCATTGCAATTGCGATGCATCTTAAGACACGACTGAAACATGTCAACACTCGCACAAATCTCAGCGGTAAAGTGAAGGCTTGTAAGACAGTGTGAATATCCTGCCCCCTCGTTTTTAAGCAGACTGTTTAGAATTGAGTCCTAAGTGGACATGTCGCTCAGCCTGTCGGTTCAAAATCCCATGCCCCCAATCTACCGCAAATCCAAGCTCCTCCGCCGCTCTCGTGTATTCTGGGGTTCGATCCATCTGTGGCGGCCGCGATTGGTTTTCTGGACGGGAGCTTTGGCGATCGGGGTGATCAGCGTCAGCTTTGCCAAGCTGGCCGATCTGGCGCAGCGCGCCTTTGCCGGGGTGACGAGTTCCGGGGAGTGGACCTGGTTGCTACCGCTTGTGCTGACGCCGCTTGGCTTCGTGCTCTCCGCCTATCTCGCCACAACCTTGTTTCCCAATGCGCAAGGCAGTGGCATTCCGCAGGCGATCGCGGCGCGGCACCTGCATCATGACGAGGACCGCACCAAGCTGCTGTCGCTTCGTCTGGCCTTCGGAAAGATCGTGCTGACCATACTCGGCCTCTTCTGCGGCGCCTCGATCGGCCGCGAGGGACCGACGGTGCAGGTGGGCGCGTCCTTCATGCTGGCGGTTGCCCGCTTCAGCGGCATGGCGCAGGCGAAGGGACTAATCCTTGCCGGCTCGGCGGCAGGCATCGCGGCGGCCTTCAACACACCGCTCGCCGGCATCGTCTTCGCCATCGAGGAGATGAGCCGTACCTATGAATCCCGCGCCAACGGCCTGGTGCTGACGGCCGTTATCCTCTCGGGCCTTGCGGCTCTCGGGCTCTCCGGCAGCTATAACTATTTCGGCACGGCCGACGCCGCGCCGGTAGCGCTTGTCGACTGGGCGCTGGTCCTGATCTGCGGTGTCGGCGGCGGCGCGCTTGGGGCGACCTTCAGCGGCTTTGCGCTCTATGCCGGAATCCGCATCCGGCGCTGGGCGCAGCCGCAGCCTCTCAAGCGCATGCTGATGCTCGCGGGCTGCTGCGGCCTTCTGGTCGCCGCTATCGGCGTCTCCTCCGGCGGCAATACGTTTGGCACCGGCTACGAACAGGCGCGCGGCGCAGTCGAAGGACATGCCCTGCCGCTGCTCTTCTTCGTTGAAAAGCTGCTTGCAAGCTTCCTGTCGATGATCTCGGGCATTCCCGGCGGTATCTTCGCGCCGTCACTCGCTGTCGGCGCTGGCCTCGGCAGCACGGTCGGCACGCTGATCGGCGGCAGCATAGCCCTTGCGGCAATCCTCGGCATGGCAGGCTATTTCGCCGGCGTCGTGCAGGCGCCGATGACCGCCTTCGTCATCATATTGGAAATGACCGGCGACCATCAGGCGGTCATCCCGATCATGGCGGTGTCGATGATCGGCTATGTCACCTCGCGCCTGCTATCGCGCGAGCCGCTCTATCACGGCCTGTCGCGCGTCTTCATCGCGGCGGCGATCCGGGCGCGGCGGGCAATTGAGAAAGAGGCGGGCGAAGAACACGCCGCGCATTGAGGCCTACGCCAAGAGCCGAGTGACTTCCGCGCCATCCGGCAGCGCCGCCGCGTCGGCAATAGTGGTCGAGAACAGAACCTTGCGGGTGGCGTCGGCGACCCTTGCAAAGACATGGCGGATTTCGCAGGTCTGCTCGCCGTCACAATCCTCGCAACGGCGATAGGCGGTGATGGAAAGACAGGGCAATGGCGCGATCGGACCGTCGATGATGCGCAGGATCTCGCCGAAGGTGATCTCCTCGGCCGGCTTGCGCAAGAGATAGCCGCCCTGCTTGCCGCGGCGGCTGATGACGATACCCTGATGCTTCAGGTCGAGCAGGATCTGTTCCAGGAATTTCTTGGGGATTTTCTGTTGCGCGGCAATGTCGGAAATCATCATCGGATCGCCCGCTTCGGCCTGAGCCAGAGCAGATAGCGCCCGCAACGCGTATTTTGCTTTTTGAGTGATCATTTCGAACCGCTTACACACACATACGATGCGCTCACCCGATACATCGGCCGCATCGTTTCGCAACTCTTAGACACTTGGCCGGCCCCGCTCCGCTTCAAGCACGCGGATTGCGGAAAGTCTGAAGCGCCAGCAACCCAGCCTTGTTTTTAAGTCTTCTTACTATGCCCATAGTTTAGCGCATAATTTGGCATTCCGCATCTTTTTGGACATCACTTCCGATTTCCGTTTGACAAGCCGCGTGTAACTCTACTATTTCTATAGACATTAAAGCAAGCGCTTAGATATGACTAGTCTTATCAGCGCCTCCCTGCTGGCCCGCTTCAGAGGGCAAAACGCCTTGGTTAACAGCCGAGGCGGTTGCTTTTTCGTATGGGCGCGGCTTCATGGAGATATTTGCTCCCTATCCCCTTGCTTTCGAAATCCGTTTTTCTGTCCGCTGCCCGCACAAGCTGCGATACTCCCGGCAATATCAGGACAGGATTCCCTATGACTGCCATCAATCTCATCGAAGAAGCCGGGACACTGAACAGCCGGTTGGCGGCGCTTGACCTTGCTGGCCGCCTGTCGCTGGTCGCCGGCCTTGGCGGCCGCGCCGTATTTACGACCTCCCTCGGGATCGAAGACCAGGTCATCACCGCCGAGATCGGTAATCATCGCCTGCCGATCGATGTCGTGACGCTGCAGACCGGCCGCCTTTTCCCCGAGACCCTGGCGCTGATCGACGAGACGGAAAGCCAATACGACATCCATATCAATCGCTATGAGCCGGAGCAGGCCGACATCGATGCCTATGCGGCAAAGTATGGCCTCAACGGCTTCTACGAGAGCGTCGAAGCTCGGCATGCCTGTTGTGGCGTGCGCAAGCTGAAGCCGCTTGCGCGCGCTCTTTCCGGCGCCACGATCTGGGTCACCGGCCTGCGCCGCGGCCAGTCGAACAATCGCGCCGACACGCCGTTTGCGGAATACGATCCGGAGCGCAATCTCATCAAGGTCAATCCGCTTGCCGACTGGGATATCGACGTGATCCGCGCCTTTGTCGCCGACAATAGTGTGCCGGTGAACCCGCTGCACCAACGCGGCTATCCCTCGATCGGCTGCGAGCCCTGCACCCGCGCCATCAAGCCGGGCGAGCCTGAGCGGGCCGGCCGCTGGTGGTGGGAAAACGACGAGAAGCGCGAATGCGGCCTGCATGTTGCGGAAGAAGCCGTCGCCGCCGCGCAATGACATACCCCGCCGGTTCCCGGCATCGGTTCAAGGCGCGGTTATCACTGCCGCCAAACCTACCGGGACCCAAAGCATCCTATTCTTTCCGGCCAACCTTCCGGCCGGGACAAATGATTAAGTTCTGGAGTTGAAAATGCCCGATAGCCGTCCGGATACGGAACTCTCCAATCCGCAAAGCACCAAGTCGCCGCTCGACCCGCACCTGAAGGCGCTGGAAAACGAATCCATCCATATTTTCCGCGAGGTGGCGGCCGAATTCGAGCGTCCGGTGATGCTTTATTCGATCGGCAAGGATTCCTCCGTGCTGCTGCATTTGGCGCGCAAGGCCTTCTATCCCGGCCGGGTGCCCTTCCCGCTCCTGCATGTGAACACCGGCTGGAAATTCGCCGAAATGATCACCTTCCGAGACGAGATCGTGAAGAAATACGATCTCGACCTGATCGAGCACATCAACCCGCGCGGCAAGGCCGAGAACATTACCCCGTTCACCCATGGCTCGGTGCTCTACACCGACATCATGAAGACGGAAGGATTGCGCCAGGCGCTCGATGCCGGCCAGTTCGACGCCGCTTTCGGTGGCGCCCGCCGCGACGAAGAAGCATCCCGCGCCAAGGAACGCATCTACTCCTTCCGCACGCCGGACCATCGCTGGGATCCGCGCAACCAGCGCCCGGAACTCTGGAACGTCTATAACGGCCAGATCCGCAAGGGCGAGAGCGTGCGCGTCTTCCCGCTGTCGAACTGGACCGAAGTCGACATCTGGCGCTACATCCAGGCGGAAAACATTCCGATCGTGCCGCTCTATTTTGCCGAAAAGCGCCCGATCGTCGAACGCGACGGCATGATGATCCTGGCCGCCGATCCACGGCTGGAGCTGCTGCCTGACGAAGTCAAGCGCGAGGAGCTTATCCGTTTCCGCACGCTCGGCTGCTTCCCGCTGACGGGTGCGATCCGCTCCACCGCCACCACCCTTGAAGACGTTATCGCAGAGCTGGAAATCGCCACGGTTTCCGAACGACAGGGCCGCGCCATCGATCGCGACCAGTCCGGCTCCATGGAAAAAAAGAAGCGCGAAGGATATTTCTGAGATGACCGCAGCCGTAACCGCAAACGTCGTCACCTTACCCGCAGTCGAGCCCCTCAAGGCTGTGCGCGATACGCGTCCGCTTCGCCTGATCACCTGCGGCAGCGTTGACGACGGCAAATCCACGCTGATCGGCCGCCTGCTTTGGGACACCAAGGCCGTCAAGGAAGACCAGGCCGCCACGCTACAGCGCGATTCCACCGGCAAGCAGAACGATCTCGGCCTGCCCGACTTCGCGCTGCTGCTCGACGGCCTGCAGGCCGAGCGCGAACAGGGCATCACCATCGATGTCGCCTATCGCTATTTCTCGACCGACAACCGCTCCTTCATCGTCGCCGACACGCCCGGCCACGAGCAGTACACCCGCAACATGGCGACCGGCGCGTCCACCGCCGATCTCGCCATCCTGCTCATCGACGCGCGCCTGGGCATTCTCGAGCAGACGCGCCGCCACGCGACGATCGCCTCGCTGCTCGGCATCAAGCAGTTCGTGCTCGCCGTCAACAAGATCGACCTGACGAATTACGACCGCGCTGGCTTTGAGAAGATCGCACACGATTTCCGCGAATTCGCGCTGTCGCTCGGCGTCAAGCAGATCACCGCCATTCCTATGTCGGCGCTGAAGGGCGAAAACGTCGTCTATTCCGGCCAGGCTGCCATGCCCTGGTACAATGGCCCGACGCTGGTCGAGACGCTGGAGCTTGCCACCGTGCGCTCGGCTCAGTCCGTCGGCTTCCGCCTCTCCGTACAGCGCGTGTCGCGCCCCGGCGAAAGTTTCCGCGGCTATCAGGGCACGGTTGCCGGCGGCTCGGTGAAGCCGGGCGACAGCGTCATGATCCTGCCGTCGGGCATGGTCGCCAATGTCTCGAAGATCGTCACCTTCGATCTCGTGCGCAATGCCGCCGTTGCCGGCGATGCGATCACGCTCGTGCTCGACCGTCAGGTGGACGTATCGCGCGGCGACATGATCGTCGCCATCGACAGCCAGCCGCAATCGGGCCTTGCCTTCGACGCGCAGATCGTTGCGCTGCAACCGGAAGGTATCGAGCCCGGCAAGCGCTACTGGTTGAAGAGCGGCAGCCGTCGCCAGCGCGTGCAGGTGCAGCCGATCGCGCAGCTCGAGCTGAAGACCGGTGCCTGGGCGCCGGCGCAAGCCCTGTGGATGAACGCCATCGGCAAGGTCCGCCTTTCGTTCGACGAAGCTGCCGTCTTCGATCCTTACGATCAGAACCGTTCGACCGGCTCCTTCATCCTGATCGATCCGGACAGCAACAACACGGTCGCCGGCGGCATGATCACCGGCAAGCGCACCGATCTTGGCGGCATCCACAAAGAGGGCCAGCGCGTTCTCCTGTCGCTGCCGGCAGATCTTGCCGACCAGATCATGGCCAGCGAACTCTTCGCCAGCCGCCGCGACGAAACGGAAGTCCGCCGCGTCACCGCCGCGCAGGCTGCGGACATCTGGGCAAATGCCGCCAGCGATATCTGATCCAGATAAGATCGATGACAGAAAGGGGCCTCACGGCCCCTTTTTTCATACGCTTGAAGCGCTCTGCAAGACTTCGCAGCTCTTTGCGAAGAGCCGCTCGCTCAGAAAATCAACAAAGACACGGACCTTTGGCGACAGATGGCGGTTCGACGGCCAGAGCAGGTGGAAGTGGCCGGGGCCGTCGATGTGATCGTCGAGCACCGTGCACAGCTTGCCTTCACTCAGCGGACCACGCGCGAGAAAATCCGGCATGCAGCCGATGCCGAGGCCGCTGATGACGGCGCCGCGCAGGGCCTCCATATTGTTGCAGGATAGAACGATTTTCATGCGCAGTTCCAGCCCGCCATCGGGCAGGGTCAGCGGCCAATTCTGCAGCTTGCCGCTGTTGGGGAAACGAAACCGGATCGCCAGGTGACCGTCGAGGTCACACGGGCAATCCGGGACGCCGTGACGCTCGAGATAGGCGGGGGCTGCACAAAGCAGCATCTGGAACGGCCGCAAGGTCCGTGACATCAGCCGCGAGTCCGGCAGATCGCCGCTGCGGATCGCGACATCGATGCCCTCTTCGATCATATCGACGATGCGATCGTTGAAATCGATATCGAGTTCGACGTCCGGATAGCGGGCGAGGAATTCCGGCACGACCGGCAGCAGGAAATGGTAGCTGACGATGGGCACGCTGACGCGCAGCCGCCCGCGCGGAACGGCCACCGCCTGGGCGAGCGAAGCCTGCGCGTCGTCGAGATCGTCCAGCACGCGGCGGCAACGCTCGTGAAACAGGCGTCCCTCCTCGGTCAGGCGAATGCTGCGGGTCGAGCGCTGCATCAGCCGCACGCCGAGTTGCCGCTCGAGATTGGTCACCGCCTTGCCGACGGCCGAGGCCGAAAGACCGAGCACGCGCCCGGCGGCGGCAAAACTGCCGAGGTCGGCGCTTCGCACAAAGGCATTGAGGCCGCTTAACCGATCCATCCGCATATCCATTCGATCGTTTTCTTCCAGTATATATGGAAAGATAGCCCCATTTTCAGCCAATTGCATCAAAACTATCTTGGTCGAGTATTTCGATGCTCGCGCAGATGATGACGACCGTCCTCTAAGGCGGCTCGTGCTCCCAAGTCATCCGCGGGGCCTCTTTTGCTCAAATTCAGCGGATATCCCGATGCATCCCAACAAGACAAAGGCCGCAAGCCCGGCCGAAAAACTCCTTGTTCTCGTCGCCGTGTGCTGCGCGGCGGCGGCCATGCCCCTCACCTTCACTGGCCCCGCCGTCGCCTTGCCGGCCATCAGCCGGACGCTTGGCGGCAGTCCGATCGCACTCAACTGGGTCACGAATGCCTTCATGTTGACCTTCGGCAGCAGCCTGATGGCCGCCGGCGCGCTTGCCGACAGTTTCGGGCGCAAGCGCATTTTCCTCATGGGGCTCGGCGGTTTCGCCCTCTTCTCCGTAGGGCTGGCCTTCGCCACCAATATCGTCTGGTTCGATATCCTGAGGGCCTTGCAGGGAATGGGGGCGGCCGCTGCCTTTTCCGGGGGCATGGCGTCTCTCGCACAGGAGTTCGACGGCACGGCGCGCATGCGCGCCTTCAGCATCGTCGGCTCAAGTTTCGGGGTGGGGCTCGCTTTTGGGCCGATCGCCTCCGGCCTGATGATCGAGGCCTTCGGCTGGCCATCAATCTTCGTACTTGTCGTCATCCTCGCCGTCATCGCCTTTGGCCTCGGCACACGCTTCCTCACCGAATCCAGAGATCCTGATGCCACCGGTCTCGACTGGCCCGGCGCCCTCAGCTTCACGCTTGCCCTGACGCTGTTCACCTATGGGGTGCTGCACGCACCGGAGAACGGCTGGAGCGACACGCTGGTCATAGTCCTGCTGACCAGTGCAGCATTGCTCTTCCTGGTTTTCGGCATCATCGAACGCGTCGTGAAGCGGCCGATGCTGGACCTCACCCTGTTTCGTTATCCCCGTTTCGTCGGCGTACAGCTGCTGGCGGCAGCCCCTGCCTATGCCTTCGTCGTGCTGCTCATCCTTCTGCCCGTTCGTTTCGTCGGCATCGAGGGCATGAGCGAGGTTGCCGCCGGCCGCATGATGGTCGCCCTGTCGGCGCCGCTTCTCGTTCTGCCGATCATTGCCGGCCTGCTGACGCGGTGGTTCACCGCGGCCATGATTTGCGGCGCGGGACTTGTTATCTCCGCCATGGGCTTGTTCTGGCTCAGCTATCTCGCTACGGGATCGGCACCGGCGTCATTGATCGGTCCGCTGCTGACGATCGGCATCGGCATCAGCCTGCCCTGGGGGCTGATGGACGGACTTGCCGTCAGCGTCGTCCCGAAGGAGCGCGCGGGAATGGCTACCGGCATCTTCAGCACCACACGCGTCGCCGGCGAAGGCGTGGCACTGGCCGTCGTCAGCGCCATCCTCTCCACCTTCATCCAGTCAAATCTCGGCGTAACGGCCGGAGACCACGCGTCTTTCGCAGCGCAGCGACTGGTGACGGGCAATCTACTCGACGCAGCCTCCAACGTGCCTGCAATCGGGCATGCCACGTTGATCCAGAGCTACAGCGATGCCTTTAGCGAGCTGCTTTGGCTCTTAACGGCAATCACGGCTCTCACGGCAATCGTCGTCTTCACCTTTCTCGGTCGTCGCAATGCGGAGGAGAGCACCATCGAAGCCGGGACACTGGAGCCGACTGACAATGCCGAGGCACCCAAGGCATCCAACGCCTGACGCTGCTTCCCCACCCAAGGTGGGTTGGCGCGAGAGCCCCAGCCCGCCATAAGTCGGCGATAGCAGGCGCAGCCGGCCGACTTTGGACCGCCAGTGGCCATCAGCGCGCCCCTCGCCGATACGGAATCATGCCGCGATTTCTTCCGACCCTCGAAGAACATGATAACATATTGAAAATACGTGTAAAAAGCACATCTTCCCTTCTCGTATCCGCTACGGAATATTTCGCAGACACACAAAATGTGTGCGATGCGGGAGGTTGAACCAGGTTGCGAAACCGTGACGAGACTGGCGTTCCGGCGCACTGCTGCTATATGACATCCCTATGATAACAGAGCGCTTTTTGAAGATTGTTGCTTGGGGCTATATCGCGGTACTGGTTGCCGTGACCTTCGCGCATCTCAATTGGCAGGCCGAGTTTGGCAATCCCTTCAATCTGTATCGAGCTGTCGCCCTCTGCCTTGCCGGCATGCTGGCACGGCTGGCCTATCCGCAATCGCCCTCCTTCACCTGCCTGCTGATGATTGCCAGCGTTTCGGCGCTCTGCTTCTCGCATTTCCTGGTGAACGGCAATTACGGCTCGCCCATGGACCTCATCGTCGCCATGACGGGCGCGCTGTGGGGTCTCGCAATTGGCACCATGCTCAGCAGGCTGATATCGCCGACCTCGAAGCGAACCGCGCTGTATTAAGCCAACACCCTTCAGCCATTATCGGATGTAGACGCCCGTTTGCCGGCGTCGGCGGAGGAATGTGCTGCGTGTGAGCGCAGCACGCCACAGCTCACACAGCAATATAACGGCGGCTCTCGGCAGGCCGTCAGCCGCCCAACGAGGCGTCAATTTCCGATTTCCTACTTCGATTTGATCATTACGCAGCCAATATTATGGCAGGCTTACTATCTATGTTTGCAAATGTGTCTTTCATGCAACTAAAAATGAAAAATCACGAAAACGTCATTCTGAGAAAAATATATCATATAACTTTGCAGGAATTCGTCTTTAATAGCGAACAGAAGCGGGTGGGGCCCGTTTCTCCCGAGTCGGGGTTTTTAACAGGGATAGGGTGAGGCACGTCGATTTTTCGGCGCGATAGCCTATGCCCAATCTATATTGGATTGGAGTTTTTATGAACATCAAGAGCCTTCTTCTCGGCTCCGCTGCTGCCCTCGCAGCAGTATCCGGCGCTCATGCAGCCGACGCTATCGTTGCCGCTGAGCCGGAACCGCTCGAATACGTCCGTATCTGCGACGCATACGGCGCCGGCTATTTCTTCATTCCGGGCACCGAAACCTGCCTCAAGATCGGCGGCTATGTCCGTACCGAAGGCAAGTGGTACAATGCTTACAACCCGGCCGACCGTTACGGCACGCTGTGGCACACCCGTGCTCACCTCACGCTCGACACCGCAACCGACACCGAGTACGGCCCGCTGAAGACGGCTACCGTCCTGCGTTGGGACTGGCAGGATGGCGGTTCGACCACCACCAAGCTGATCGCAGCCAACATCAGCCTCGCCGGCTTCACCGTTGGTAAGCTCGATTCGGCCTACAACCTGTACGCAGGCTATGCCGGCGGCGTCATCAACGACGACGTTGTCTATGACGGCCCGTACGAACTCAACCAGATCACCTACAACTACGACGCCGGCAACGGCTTCACGGCTGTGATTTCGCTCGAAGACAGCAACTCCGGCGCTGGCGCCACGGGCGTTAACGGCGAAGACAGCTCGGATCATTACGCTCCTGACGTTGTCGCCGGTCTCGGCTACAAGGCTGGCAACTTCGGCTTCAAGATCGTTGGCGGTTACGACTCCATCGTCGAAGAAGGTGCAGTCAAGGCTCGTATCGATGGTGACTTCGGCGTCTTCAAGGCCTTCTTGATGGGCGGCTGGAACACGGACGGCGACAAGCTGAACAAGTACGCAAGCTCGAACGGCGCAGGCCCGGCAAAGGGCATCGGCTGGGGTGACTGGGCTGTCTGGGGCGGCGTGACCGTTCCGATCAACGACAAGCTGCAGGCGAACGCTCAGGTTGCCTACACCGACTCGAAGATCTTCGCAGCGACCGCGAACGTCAAGTTCAACCCGGTCAAGAACCTGCAGATCACACCGGAAGTATCCTACACCAACTGGGACTCCATCAATCAGGACCAGTGGGCTGGCGTTCTGCGCTTCCAGCGTACTTTCTAAGACCTCGTTTTCGAGATCTGATCTGACTTGACCCCTGATCGGATGGGGACTGGTCCTGCTTCCAGCGAAGCGGGGCCAGTTCTTCCGATCCGGGGTTCGTGTTTTTTCTGCAGCCAACAAATTGGACGCTGGACCGAGCACCCGCGATCAGCTCCCAAGCTATCAACGACATCGACAAGCCATATTTTTTGTCGTAGAGACACCATATGTCATTCACCTACGCAAACGCCTCGCGATTTTATTGGTACCGCTGCTCTCAGCGGAGGCGGACCTGTGCGTAGATAAGACTGACGCAATAAAAGATCCGAACAGCCGCTAGTCTACCTGGCGGCTTTTTTGTCGCCACGGTATGACCCCAAAAGGAACCGATACCGTGTTGAATTCCACTGATGATCTGCGCATTGTCGAAATTACCGCGCTCTCCCCGCCCGCTCGCATCATAAATGAGATCCCTCGAGACGCAGCGGTCACATCGACCGTGACGGGCGCACGCGGTGCCGTCCATAATATCCTGCACAATGACGACGATCGCCTGATCGTGGTCATCGGCCCCTGCTCGATCCACGATCCTGTCGCGGCGCGGGACTATGCGGCCCGGTTGAAGGAACAGCGCGACCGGTTCGCCGGTGACCTTGAAATCATCATGCGGGTCTATTTCGAAAAGCCGCGGACCACGGTCGGCTGGAAGGGTCTCATCAACGACCCTCATTTGGACGGAAGCTACCGCATCGAAGAAGGACTGCGTCTTGCCAGGCAGCTCCTCGTCGACGTCAACGAGACCGGGCTGCCGGCCGGTTGCGAATTCCTCGACACGATCACACCGCAATACATCGCCGACCTCGTGAGCTGGGGCGCCATTGGCGCAAGGACAACCGAGAGCCAGGTGCACCGCGAACTGGCCTCCGGCCTCTCCTGCCCGATCGGCTTCAAGAACGGGACGAACGGCGACACGAGGATCGCGCTCGATGCGATCCTGGCGGCATCGCAACCGCATCATTTCCCTGCCGTAACCAAGGACGGGCTTGCCGCCATCGCCTCGACACGCGGCAACGACGACGGCCATATCATCCTGCGCGGCGGCAAGCAGCCCAACTACGATGCGGCCAGCGTGCAGGCCGTATCGGAACAGGCGTCCAAGCTTGGACTGGATCCGCAGATCATCATCGATGCCAGCCACGCCAACAGCAGCAAGAACCCGGAAAACCAGCCGGCGGTGGTCCACTCCGTCGCCGAACAGGTGTCGGCCGGTGATCACCGCATCAAGGGCATGATGATGGAAAGCAATATCGTCGGCGGCCGCCAGGATCTCGTTCCCGGAAAGGCACTGGTCTACGGCCAGAGCATTACCGACGGCTGCATCGACTGGCCGACCTCGGTAAGTACGCTGGAGGAACTGGCCCGGGCTGTCCAGGCAAGACGGCGGCTGTCTCGCCAATAGCAGGTCATGGATCGTTCACAGACCAGAGCCTGTGAACGATCTCACTGCCTCCTCCACGCCTGGATCAGGATTTGCTGCGGCTGACGATCAGTCGCAGCGAACCCTCAAATGCCGGCTGTGTCCGCAAATGCCCGTGTCTGGCATCCCAGGTGCCATCATTGAGATCACGGCTGAGATCGGCAACGAAGCGGTCACCGACGGAGGGATCGACGAAGCTCCAGGCCGAGTTGGCAAGACGTGCGCCCGGCTCCAGCAGGCGCTCCGGACGCCCGTAATAGGCTTCGCTGAAGCCATCGGTGCAACCCAACGGGATCGGAACGGGAATGACCTCCGCATTGCCACCCAGCCCATCGCTGATGGCTGCCATCTGCGGATAGCGGCGTGCTTCCACCAAGATCGTCTCCGGCGCATAGTCAACCAGCCAGCACCGGTCCAATTCATTCGGATCGCAGGTGAGGATCAGCACGGGACCCCGCGTCACCCGCCGCATTTCCGCAAGCCCGCCCGCAAGATCGGACCACTGATGCACGGTGAAAGTCGCCATGCTGGCGTCGAAACTGTCATCCGCGAAAGGCAGCTTTTCGGCGGTGGCATCGATGGCGGCAGGCAGATGCGCCGGCCGCTGTGCTCGCATCGACGCCGATGGTTCGACCGCCGTGATCTCGCGATCAAAGGGCTCATAGGAGCCGGCGCCCGCGCCGACATTAAGGACGCTGCGAGCATCGCCCAATGCAGCGCGGATGAATTCGGCAATCTGCGGGTCGGGCTGACGGTAGCTCGTATAGTTCGTGCCGATCACACCGTAATTTGCGTCACCGGCGCTACCGTCATTATGTCTATTGGTCATCGGGGTCTTCATCCTCTTCGCCTAGCGGCATGGGGAAGCGTCATCGCCCGGTTCAGACACAGCTCCGCCGACGCTGGAAACGCTCCCGCATCCCGCCCTTCATTGTTCCCTTAGCGGGAAAGCTTCTGTTTGCAGCGGGAGAAAACATCATGGCATGTAGGAAGAAAATCGATATGATCGAACAAGTATTGTTCGGAAAACTCACATGGCTCGTCGCATCCCTTCCCTAAACGCTTTGCGTGCTTTCGAAGCCGCCGGCCGGCACGGGCGGATGACCTTGGCGGCCGAAGAGCTGAACGTGACGCACAGCGCCGTCAGTCGCCAGATCCAGCATCTCGAGGATGTGCTGGGCGTGCCGCTGTTCGAGGGACCGAAGAACAGGCTACGTTTGACGGAGGTGGGCTTGACCCTGCTGTTGGGCCTGACCTCCGCCTTCGATCAAATCGACATGTCGGTGCGCTCGGTCGCCGATGCGGAAGACGGATCGCTCGACGTCTCCTGCCCCGGCACCTTTACCATGCGCTGGCTGATCCCGCGGCTTTACCGCTTCCAGGCGGAATACCCCAATATCGAAGTCCGGCTGACGGCATCGTCCCGTCCGGTCGATTTTACGCGTGATGGATTTGACGTCGCGATCCGCGTCGGTGCAGCACCCTGGCCGGAAGGAGCTGAAGTGATCACACTGTTTCCCGAACAGACGGGTCCGGTTCTCTCCCCTTCGCTCGCAAAAGCCGTCGCGGAAAATTTCGCCGGCGTTCCGCAACTCCACACAAAAACGCGGCTTCGTGCTTGGGGAGACTGGCTGTCGCGGTCAGGCGTGCCAGTGGAGGCTGGAACCCGGGTGGAATACGAACATTTCTATTTCATGCTGGAGGCTGCCAGTGCTGGCCTCGGCGTCTGCGTGGCGCCGTGGCCTTATGTGACCGACGATATCCGTTTCGGTCGCCTCACCGCCCCATTGGGTTTCATCGACAGCGGCCATCACTACGTCGCGCTGCGGCGCGCCCGGCGAAACCGCAAGTCCACGCTGTTCTGCGAGTGGCTGCAAAAGGAAGCGCAGTCGTTCTCAGCCTCACATCCTGCCCCGACGGGCTAGACCCGCCGATAGTGGGCGAGGCTTACATAGTGCTTTCGAGGCCCTCGCACTTGCCACATTTCAGCCCAGGCGTTTGGCCCGCGAAAGAAAAAACGACCCCGATAAAGATCAGGACCGCATTGATGGTCAACACGCTGCGATGCAGCGTCGCCGATGTGGATGAATTCGCCAAGGTCGGGAAAATAGACGGTCAGACGCTCCGCCTCACAGCCTAGCCTGTAGGTGCGGCTGCTCCTGAGCGCACCATGATCACTCGTGGTGTCGCCGTGTTCCTCGAACTGGACAGGCGTCAGCAACGCCTGCCCTTCGAAGGTTATGAGGGTTTCGTTGAGGCGGTCGATGATCCGCCGCTTCACGTCCCATGTGCCGAGATAGCGTTCCAGCCGCTTGGCTGCGGCGGCTTGCATCCTTCAGGACGCCGCGCGCTGCGTCGTATCGGCCTGCCTGACCGGAAGCTTCCAGCCGGGCCGGACGAAATGGCAGGTGTAGCCGTTCGGGATACGCTCCAGATAATCCTGATGCTCGGGCTCGGCCTCCCAGAAGTCGCTTGCCGGCACTACCTCGGTGACGACCTTGCCCGGCCAGAGACCGGAAGCGTCGACATCGGCGATCGTGTCGAGGGCGACCCGCTTTTGCTCATCGCTGGTGTAGAAGATCGCCGAGCGGTAGCTCGTGCCGACATCGTTGCCCTGGCGGTTGCGCGTGCTCGGATCATGGATCTGGAAGAAGAATTCCAGCAGATCGCGATAGCTGATCTTCTCGGGATCGAAGACGATCTCGATCGCTTCCGCATGGGTACCGTGGTTGCGATAGGTCGCATTGCGAACCTCGCCGCCGGTATAGCCGACGCGGGTCGAGATAACGCCCTTGTAGCGGCGGATGAGGTCCTGCATGCCCCAGAAACAACCGCCGGCGAGAACTGCACGTTCCGTAGTCATCGGATATCCTCCACTTGGTCGAGATAGGCGCCGTAGCCTTCAGCCTCCATGCGATCGCGATGCACAAAGCGAAGGGAGGCGGAATTGATGCAGTAACGCAGACCACCACGATCGCGCGGCCCGTCGGGGAAAACATGACCCAGATGGCTGTCGCCATGCGCCGAACGAACTTCGGTGCGCAGCATGCCATGGGACAAATCGGTGAGCTCGTTGACGTTGGCGGTCTCGATCGGCTTGGTGAAACTCGGCCAGCCGCAACCGGAATCAAACTTGTCTGAAGAAGCAAACAGCGGCTCGCCCGATACGATATCGACGTAGATGCCCGGCTGCTTATTGTCGAGATGCTCGCCCGTGAAGGGCCGTTCCGTGCCGCTCTGCTGCGTAACGCGATACTGTTCGGGAGACAGCTTCGCTATGGCCTCGGAGGTCTTGCTGTAATTTTGCATTCTTGTTCTCCTTGCTCTTGGACGCATACCTCAAGCTTCACCAGTCATTACGGGAGAATGCTGGACATCGTTACAGAGGTTAAGCTCAATAAGCGTCACGGGAGTGGTTGCGACGAAAATATAGGTATGGGGCAGTCGATTTGCCATAACGCACAGGGCCGCATAACGCATTGTGCGGCAACAGGCAGTCACTCATCCCAATCGCAGGCAGCGGTGTAAATTGCCGAGAGCGCCTCGATGCCGGCCCGGTCGTCCTTGTCGAAACGGCCGGGAAGCGGGCTGTCGAGATCGATAACGCCGAAGACAAGACCATCCCGGAACAAGGGAACCACCAGCTCCGAGCGGGAGGCGGCATCACAGGCGATGTGACCCGGGAAGGCATGCACATCCGCGACGAGGATCGATTGCTCCTTCTCGATCGCCGTGCCGCAGACCCCGCATCCCACAGCGATACGGACGCAAGCGGGCTTGCCCTGGAACGGCCCAAGTACCAGCTCGTCATCCGACTGCAGGAAATAGAAGCCGGCCCAGTTGAGGTCCGGGAGCGTCTGGAAGATCAGCGCCGATGTATTGGCGGCGTTGGCGATCGGATCGGCCTCGCCGTCGAGCAGGGCCTGCAACTGGCCGGCAAGCTCGCGGTAGAATTCGGGCTTGCTGGAGGATTGAATCGTCTGTTCTGCAAACATTGCGGTCGTCTTTCGGTTGCGCCGTTGCCAGGCGGATTATTACCGTCAATCCTTGTCATCGGGTGGGCATGGCCAGGAACCAGGCGCCTTCAACCCCGGAGGCAATATGGTCGACTGGTCGCCGCAGGCCAGATTGACCTGGGTCTGCACCAGCCCGGTTGCCGCCGACAGGTCTATTCCCTCGATGCGGGTCAGATATAGAAATGCGCCACCGAAGGTAACCGGCCCCTGGATGGTCACGCCGTTCAAGGTGGCGCGGGAAAGATTGGCGAAGGAAAAATTGACGCCTGTCAGCACCGCCTTATCGAAATCGGCGCGGCCGAGTTCGGCCTTCTGGAAATCGACATTCGCAAGCTGCGCGCCGCTGAATTCAGCCCGCTGCAGCTCGGCATTGGCGAAAGTGGCGCCATTGGCGACAACATTGCTGAAATCCGAACGATAGGCTTCGATCTTGGCGAAATTCGTCCCCTCGGCGCGCGCGTTCTTCAGCCAGGCACGCACCAGCGTTGCCTTTTCCAGATTGGCGGAGGTGAGATCGGCATTACTGAGATCGGTGCTGTCGAAATGAGCGCTGGCAAGATTGGCTCCATGCAGATCGCTGCCCGGCAGCATGATGTTGGTCTTGCTGCATGAGCTCCAGTCGATGCCGGGTGCCGCGACCACATTGTCGCAATCGCCGGCGAAAGCGGATTGCCCGGCTCCCGAAGCAAGCAGGAGCGCCACCGTTGCGATGCCTGCGAGACGACCAAGGGCGGCTCCGCCAATATTCCGGCCCTGCCGGACGTCCGCTCCAGCCTGCCAGACCAGTCTTTCAAAAAGGCTGCTCATCTCGTCGCTCCGCTTTCCGCAACCATTGCCCCATCCTTGACATCGAGTCGGATGCGCTCATCCTTCCCTTGTATATGGTGCTGCGAGCGACAAAAAGAGCCCATACGGTAAAAGGATATTGCGAAGCGGATGAATGGTTTGACGCCCGAGGCGTGACGGGGTGCAGATATGGCGACCAGCCACGGAAGCGCGTCAAATTTTCGGGAAAAGATCGGGAGTTTAGAGCTGGTCGGAGTGGAGTGATTCGAACACTCGACCCCCACGTCCCGAACGTGGTGCGCTACCAGACTGCGCTACACTCCGTGACCAGCGGCGCTTCTATAGACCAGCCATTTTTGATGCACAAGCACCAAATTCAAAAAAACGGCTCGTTTCTTGACGAAAAGATTACAGAGGCAATTGCCTGGAAAATCGGCAGAAAAAACAGGCAGCGGACGGAGCGAAGTGCATAAGACGCAACACATTCGGCAAAATCCCACTTGTACACGCGGATGGGAATTTTCTTTTGCCGGCTTTGGCGCTAAAGCCCTTAGCGGGACAGGCGGAAATGTCGTGGGACAGCGGCGCTTCCGCAACCGAATGCGAGACAGAAGCTCAAGGACGATACGATGAATATCCGCATGATCACCGCGGCGGGACTGTTGCTGGCGCTGGCCGGCTGCGCCAGCACGACCACGACACCAATTATCCCGGCACTTGCAAGCAACCCGGTTCAGGACCGCTGGGAAGGCCAGTCGGCCGGGCGCTTCTTCGCCGCCTACGGCCCGCCGATCTCCGACCGCGACGAGAGCGGCAACCGCGTCTACACCTGGCGGGGCGGCTACAAGACCATCACCATCGCGACCAAGGACGGGAAAAAGGGCGGCAAGCGCTATCTGAGCTGCAAGGCCGATATCGTCACCAGCCAGAGCTACGTCATTCGCTCGGTCCGCATCCTCGGCGACCAGCCCGGCACCAGCGGCTCCTCCTATTGCGCCGAACTGCTGGCACCGCCGCCTGAAAAGGCCAGCTGAGTCTCGCACACTATCGGGGACCAAGATTTTGCAGGCGGTTCGAAAGGGCCGCCTGTCTTGTAATCGGCACAGGCTCAGCCTTCCGATGTCCATAGGTCGGGACAGGCTTTCGCCGACACGGCATCTGCTCTGGGCACGAAAGCCTTGTCGATGGCATAGAGTTTGGCAAAGGGTGTGTCGGCGGCAAGCCGAAGGCCGGGCGGAATGCTCTCGCCGCCATATTGGTCGGGCATATCGGCGTTGACGACAAGAACGAAGTCGAAGCGCTGCCGCCAATTGGCGAGATAGGGCGCGACGGCGCTGAACACCTTCAATTCGGCCGGGCAATTCAACAGGCCGATGGAAAAGAGATTGCCCTCCGGCACGGCAATATCCTTCCACGGCGGCAGTACGGTGAGCGGTTGCTTGCCCGCGGCGGTAAAGATCGTCGGCACGAAGGCGTGAGCATAGGGGACCGCCAGCGTCGGCAGATGCCGGAACGTATCCTCATTCCAGGCATAGTAGCGCTGAGCGAGCCCGAGCGGCATGTCCTTCGGCTTATGAGTCATCGGCAGGATCGCCGAGCCCTCCGGAACGGCGTCAAGGACGGTGCGGATATTGGCGACATCCGCCTGCCCATGCCACCAGTTGACCCCGATCCAGGCCGTCCTGCCAAGCACCACGCCAGTAAGTACCATCGCCAGGATGAAGGCCCCCCGGCGCGGTAGCCGAGGTAGCGGGCAGATCATGGCCATCGCCGCCAGCGCCGCCATGATCGGAAAGCGCCAGCTGATCCAGCCGGTGCCCATGGCATGGCGCGGCGAGATGCAGGCGAGGATCAACAGCCCGACGACCGTGACGGCAAGCCCCGCATGCAGCTTCAACAGGCGCGTACGCACTGCATTGGTACAGACGAGCACCAGCGGGATCAGCAACAGCGGTATCAGCAACAGCATATCCACCAGCCCCGTATAGGTCCAGATCGCCGAAATGAGATTGGCCAGTATCAGGCCCGGCGCATCGTTCCATGCCGCGCCGAGGCGGGTATCGCCGCTGTCGGGCAGTACCGGCGCATAAAGAAACAGGCAGATTGCCGGCAGCGTGCAGGCGAGCATCGCCACGGCCAGCCGGAGGCACAGGCGAATAAAAGCACGCGGCGACTTCAGGGCGGCCATCGTCGGCGAAAACTCGAGGCCGCAGACGAGCGCCATATAGAAGCCGAGCGAGAAGATATGCATGACGGTCAGCAACAGGCCGGCGACGGCACGCCAGACAAACAGCACCGCCCGGCTCTTGCGCTGCAGCGCATGGTCGATCGTTGCGAAGAACAGCGCCATGCCCAGACCGATCTGGAAATTGATGAAGCCGCCGATCAGCGTTGCGCACCAGGCGAAATAGAGGATGGCAATCTGCCAATAATAGGCGCCGCCGAACAGGCGGCGATGCAGGGCGATGGCGCCGAGCGGCGGCAGCACGATCGCCAGGAACAACAGGCTGCGCGCCAAAAGCGGCACGCCGACCAACGGCCCCAGCCAATAGGCCGCGAGATCGATGCCGACATTGGTGAAAGTCCGGTTCCAGTCGAGCGCATAGATCCGGTCGAACGGCGGTTCGGCTATGCCGCCGGCAAGCAGCCACATGCGGGCATAGTGGTTCGGATAGTCCAGGAGCGGCGGAAACTGGAAGGCGGCGACGAAGATGGCGACGAAGACGACGAAGGCGGCAATGGCGAAGCCCGGACGCTGCCGGACGATCGCGCCCTCCGGAACGGCCGCGGCTTCGACCGGGATTACCGGCTCGACCGGAGACAGGTTAGCGGACGAATGCGGCATCAGCGGGTTGCCCTCACCCGGCTGCTATCCTCTTCCGCCTCTCCTTCATCCGCGAGGAGGCGTTCAAGCTCGCGGCGCTTGCCGGCTGCGTTCAGTTCGGCGAAATCGCCGGTGATTTCGATGGATCGGCCGCCCTGAGCCAGGCTCTCGATCATGAACATCGGCCGCCGTTTGTTTTCCTGAACCAGCCGGCCGATATATTCGCCGATGATGCCGATGCAGATCAGCTGGATGGCGCTGAAGGCGGTGATCGCGGCCATGATGCTGGACCAGCCGATGATCGTTTCACCCTCGATCCAGCGCACCACCGTATAGATCAAAAGCAAGATCGCGCAGGCGGCGGAGACCATGCCGAGCCAGGTGCTGATGCGCAGCGGCACGGTGGAGAAACTGGTGACGGCGTCGATGGCGAAATTGACCATCTTGCGCAGCGGATATTTGGTCGTGCCGGCAAAGCGGGCGTCGCGCTCATAGGGCAGCGCCACCTGCCGTCCGCCGATCCAGCTCACCATGCCGCGAATGAAACGGTCGCGCTCCGGCATCGCCAGCAGGATTACGTTGACGCGCTCTCGGTTCATGGCCTTCAGCGTCCCGGTCTTCTTCACTGAAACACTGCTGTTGCGTAGCAACGCCATGATGTCATCGAAGGAAGCCTTTTCGAAGCTCTTCACCTCATCAACGCCCTTTTCGATCAGGGCGGCCTTCATGATTAACTCGAAAGCATCCTGAAGGATAACCAGCGCGGCTGACGTAGAATACTTGTTGTCGGAGTATAGAAGGACGCGCGCCTGATCATAGAGTGTTCGCGCAACAAGCAAGCTTTGTAGAACTTCGGCTTTCATCCTATCCCCTTAGAATCGCGTATCCCTAATTTTGCAGGTGGGATGGGGTGAATGCAATTCAGGAAGTAGGCCAACGCTGTGGATTCCATATGGACTATCCACAAGACTACAACACCAGGGCTTCGCTAATACTTGCTAATTGCTGATTAAATTGAAAAACAAACAATGGCTGGGGCGCCTGGATTCGAACCAGGGATGGCGGTACCAAAAACCACTGCCTTACCGCTTGGCTACGCCCCACCAGAGTGAGATGGCGACGATCCGCGCCAAATCACCGCCTGATTAGCAAAGGTCGCATCCGCTCACAATCATTAAGTTATAGGTGAGCGCATATTTTTATCCGCTTCCCAAGCGGCTATGCTAGGTCTTGTCATCCCCAAATCCCGTCAGGAGATGCAATGAGCCAGTATCGTGCCCACCCGCCCGCGGTCCCCACCGTGCTTGTCGACGATGATGTCGTGCGGATTACCCGCTGGGATTTCGAGCCGGGCGCCGATACCGGCCATCATGTCCATGGCCTCGGCTATGTCGTGGTGCCGATGACCGATTGCCAGTTCCTGCTCGAGGAGCCGAACGGAGAGCGGCGCGTCGACATCGCCAAGGGCGCGGCCTACCGGCGGGAAGCCGGCGTCGAGCATAATGTCGTCAATGCCGGCGCCGAGCCGATGTCCTTCATAGAGGTCGAATACAAGCGATCATGAGCAATCCAGACTTCGACCTTGCCTTCGAGGCCGCCTATGGCCGCGCCGTGCCGGTTGCGCCCGGCATCGAGCGGATGACGGTCAACAATCCCAGCGCGTTTACCTTTCACGGCACCAACAGCTATATCGTCGGCGGCTCGTCCGTGGCGGTCATCGATCCCGGTCCGGAGAATGAAGAGCATTTTGCCGCGCTGATGGCGGCGCTGAAGGGGCGCGAGGTCACGCATATCTTCGTCAGCCATACGCATCGCGACCACTCGCCGCTCGCAAAACGGCTGAAGGAGGCGACCGGTGCGCTGACGGTCGGCCAGGGGCCGCATCGGGCCGCACGGCCCTTGCATGAAGGCGAGGTCAATCCTTTCGCCGAGAGCTCGGACATGGATTTTCGGCCGGATATCACGCTTGACGATGGCGAAAGCGTCTCGGGGGACGGTTGGCAGCTGACCGCGCTTCTGACGCCCGGCCACACGGCCAACCACGCCTGTTTTGCGCTGGAGGGCAGCGGCATCGTCTTTTCCGCCGACCATGTCATGGCCTGGGCAACGACGATCGTAGCACCACCGGATGGCTCCATGGCCGACTACATGGCCTCGCTCGAGCGGCTGCTTGCCCGCGACGACCGCCTGTTTTTCCCCGGCCATGGCGGCCCGGTGAAAGAGCCCGCCTCCTTCATGCGTGGGCTCAGGACCCACCGACGCATGCGCGAGCGCGCCGTGCTGGAGCGCATCAAGGCCGGCGACCGGTTGATCCCCGACATGGTGAAGGCCATCTACCGCGACACGGACCCGCGCCTGCATGGCGCCGCCGCCCTGTCGGTGCTGGCGCATCTGGAGGATCTGGTGGAAAAGGGTCAGGTGCTGACGGACGGGCCGCCGGCGCTGCTCGGGGCTTACAGGCCCGCCTAAACAGGTCAGCTTCCGGCAATACCCAGGAGCTCGGCGTCCAGCGCCTTCAAATAGCTTTCGGCGATATCGGCACTGATGCCGAGATCGTCCTGACCGTAGCGCGATGCGACGCGGACATCGACCAGCGTCGTCTCCGCCTCCTCGCGCAGGCGGATCAGCACGTCGAAAGGCAGGCCGAAAATGCGGGTGCGGGTCTGCCCCTGCAGGATGACATCGGTGTTCTGGCGGATGAGGTCCGCCACGCCGTCGCGATAGGGGCGCGGCGTCGGCACCGGGATGATATCGGGCATGTCGGTGACGGCACTGTCGTCCGCCGTCGGGCTGGGGCGTTGCCGGGGCGTGCGCCGGCGCGGTCTTTGATCGCCGTTCGGATCAACCAAGTCGGTGCCTTCAACCTTGACGATGGTGATGTGATTGTCGCCGGCGACCTTGCGCACGGCTTCGAGCACGCGGTCGGAGGCGCCCTCATAGCGGCGGCTGGTGAGCGCCGGATAGGCGACATTCTGCGCCTCGCGATCCCCCGACGTCACGAGCCGCCTTGCCGGCAGCCAGAGTTGCTTCGCCTCCGGCGTCGCCAGCCATTCCGGAGCGTCGACGAGATCGGTGGACACATCGTAGATCGCCGGCCGGCTCCAGTAGCGCTCGACGCCGACGCCGACGATCGCCAGCGGCAGAGCGGCATAGATCAGCGCCTTGACGGCCGAAACGCCGCCGAGCGCCGCCATCCGCCAGAGCTGCGTCAGGCCGATGACCGCAAGCAGCACGGCAAGGGCCGCAAAACCGGCCGAAACCAGCAGCAGCAGAACGAAATAGGGTGTCTCCAGCGGCCCGAAGCGATGGCCGATCAGGATCACCCCGCACAGCACCAGCGCAAAGGAAGCAATCAGGCGCGCGGCGCGGGCGGCATGCGAAACTGGACGGTCGAAGCGAATGGTCATCAAGGGCTCGTCGGCGCGTCGGATCGGAAAGCGGGTGAACCGAATCCCCAGGGTTGATCCCATGTTTAGAGCAAGAAACGGCGAAAATAAATCGGATGTCGCGGCACGGATAAACAAGCCTCGACGGCAAGCCGATTGGGTCTCGCCTAGCACAAAAGCGTGAGTACTTGCTTAAATTCCGAAAAAAGGCCATGATTTTCGTGTTTTACCGTGGCTATGAAAGGACTTGAGGAGATGGGAACGAAGCGATCGCCCGACATCGCCGCCAAGCCGTCGCCCGCAGCGGCTGGCCCGGCCACCGATTTCAGCGAACCTGCCCTGCCGCTCGAGCTGCTGGAACTGGAGCTTTCGCTCGATGGTTTTTCCGGCGGCGAAGCGGGATTTTGCGAAGCGGTGCGAACCGCCGCCAGAGCTGTGGGCGGCGAACTCCTGTTCGATCTTCCAGCCACCGGATTGATATCGGAATACCGCCGGCTGGCCGTTCTGTGGATCCCGGAGGGCGGAGAGAAGATGCGTATCATCTTCGCGGCGCTCGACCTGGACGGCGCGGAAATTCGCGTTCTGGAGCCGAGCGAAGAAACCGAGCATCTGCTCAGCTTCACTGACGCCTTCGTCGATCTGCTGCAACGCCTGCCGGAAAGGCTGGACGACGCGGCTTAGAGGTTCTATCTCTTTGTTTTTACGCAATTCCGCACGGAAAACGCAGCACATTTTTCCTAGAGTTGCTTTCACCGTGCGACAGCCCTTTCGCAGCCTGCCGCGCGGCATTATGATCTCAGCCTGCACATCTCAATCCAGGACATAGAGTCATGCGTATTTCTCCGGCACTCCTCCTCATAGCAACGGGCTTGCTTCTATCCGGCTGCCAGACGGCAGAGGAGATCCGAGCGGCGGACCAGTCGAGATGCAGCGGCTACGGCTTCAGGCCCGGCACACAGAATTTCGCGAATTGCATGATGAACCAGGATCTGAGCCGCCGCGCCGACCAGCGCGCCTTCATGGAAAGCAATGACGATTTCTTCTGGGGACCGCCCTACGTCATCGGGCCGCGCTATTATCATCATCGCGGCTACTGGCGTTGATCGCGTAAGCGTCAGATCCTGGCCTTGATGGCGGCCTGAGCCGCCGCGAGTCTCGCGATCGGCACGCGGAAGGGCGAGCAGGACACATAATCCAGCCCGATTTCCTCGCAGAAATGGATCGATGCGGGATCGCCGCCGTGTTCGCCGCAGATGCCAAGCTTCATGTCGTTGCGGGTGCGGCGGCCGCGCTCGGTGGCGATGCGGATCAGCTCCCCCACCCCATCGAAATCCAGCGAGATGAAGGGATCGTGCTCGATGATGCCCTTGCGCTGATAGGTCGGGATGAAAGCGGCGGCATCATCGCGCGACATGCCGAAGGTGGTCTGCGTCAAATCGTTGGTGCCGAAGGAAAAGAACTCGGCCGCCTCGGCAATGATATGGGCGCGAAGGGCGGCGCGCGGCAGCTCTATCATCGTGCCGACGAGATAATCGATCTTCATCCGGGCTTCGGTCATGACGGCGCCCGCAACCTCGTCAATGCACGCCTTGACGTAATCGAGCTCGGACCGCAGGCCGACCAGCGGCACCATGATTTCCGGAACCACCGCCGCACCCGTCTCCTTCGCGGCGGAGACCGCCGCCTCGAAGATGGCGCGAGCCTGCATCTCGACGATTTCAGGATAGGAAATCGCCAGGCGGCAGCCGCGATGGCCGAGCATGGGGTTGAACTCATGCAGCGCGTCGACCCGTTGGCGCAGGATGGTCGGCTCCATGCCCATGATGCCGGCGACCTCGGCGATCTCCTCGTCCGTCTTCGGCAGGAACTCATGTAGCGGCGGATCGAGCAGGCGGATGGTCACCGGCAGACCGTGCATGATGGTGAACAGGCCAGTGAAATCGAGCCGCTGCATCGGCAGGAGCTTGGCAAGCGCGGCGCGGCGCCCCTCCTCGCCTTCCGCAAGGATCATCTCGCGCATCACATGGATGCGGTCGCCTTCGAAGAACATATGCTCCGTGCGGCAAAGACCGATACCTTCGGCGCCGAAGGAGCGGGCGGCGCGGGCATCCGCCGGCGTATCGGCATTGGTCCGCACTGTCATGCGCCGTGAGCGGTCGGCCCACTCCATGATGCGGCCGAAATCGCCGGAAAGTTCCGGCTGGATCATCGGTACCTCGCCCTTCAGCACCTGGCCGGCGGAACCGTCGATAGTGATGATGTCGCCCTTCTTCAGGGTAATGCCGATGCCGATCAGCTTTTCGTTGCGCAGGTCGAGGCGCATGGTGCCGGCGCCGACGACGCAGGGCAGGCCCATGCCGCGGGCCACAACCGCCGCATGGCTGGTCATGCCGCCGCGCGTGGTGAGGATCCCCTCGGCGGCATGCATGCCGTGAATATCCTCCGGGCTGGTCTCGATACGCACGAGGATGACCTTACGGCCCTCCTCCTCGGCGACGATCGCCTCCTCGGCGGTGAAGACGATCTCGCCGGTGGCCGCCCCTGGAGACGCCGGAAGGCCGGAGCCGATGACCTCGCGACGAACGCGCGGGTCGATGGTCGGATGCAGGAGTTGATCAAGCGTCGAGGGCTCGATGCGCGCGACGGCCTCGTCCTCGGTGATCACGCCCTCGTCGACCATATCGACCGCCACCTTCATTGCCGCCTTGGTGGTGCGCTTGCCGGCGCGGGTCTGCAACATCCAGAGCTTGCCGCGCTCGATGGTGAATTCCAGATCCTGCATGTCGCGGTAATGCGTTTCGAGCTGGGTACAGATGCGGCGGAATTCGGCAAAGGCCTCCGGCATCAGCTTTTCCATCGACGGCCGGTCGTAGCCGGAAGCGATGCGGGCAGCCTCGGTGATGCTCTGCGGCGTGCGAATGCCGGCGACGACATCCTCACCCTGCGCATTGACGAGGAATTCGCCGTAAAGCTCCTTCTCGCCGGTCGAGGGATTGCGGGTGAAGGCGACGCCGGTTGCCGACGAATTACCGAGATTGCCGAAGACCATGGCCTGGATATTGACCGCGGTGCCCCAGGCTTCCGGAATATTGTGCAGATGGCGATAGGTGACGGCGCGCGGGTTCATCCAGCTGGAAAAGACGGCGCTGACCGCCCCCCAGAGTTGCACTTCCGGCTCCTGCGGGAAGGCCTCGCCGAGTTCCTCTTCGATGACTGTCTTGTAGAGCGACACGACATGCTGCCATTCGACAGCGGAAAGATCGGTATCGAACTCATGGCCGAGGCGCGCCTTCTCGTCCTCCAGGATCTCCTCGAAGACCTCGTTGTCGAGACCCATGACGACATCGGCATACATCTGGATGAAGCGGCGGTAGCTGTCCCAGGCAAAGCGGGCATCGCCGGCATCATGTCCGAGCGCCTGCACCGTGGCGTCGTTAAGGCCGAGATTGAGGACGGTATCCATCATGCCGGGCATGGAGGCGCGCCCGCCGGAGCGCACGGAGACCAGCAGCGGCTGCGCGGTATCGCCGAACTTGCGCCCGGTGATCGCTTCCATCTGCCTCAGCCCCTGCATGACCTGTGGCTTCAGCGCATCGGGAACGTTGCGACCATTCTTGTAATAGAAAGAGCAGGCCTCGCTGACGATCGTCAGGCCGGGCGGAACTGGCAGGCCAAGACTGCACATTTCGGCAAGATTAGCACCCTTCCCCCCGAGCCGCTCATAATCCTTAGCGCGACCCTCGGCCCTACCATCGCCGAATGTATAAACCCACTTGGTCATTTTCCCCCGTCCAACTCCTCAAGATGAACTTAATTCATTGAGACGGAAATGAAAATCGACAAATGCGGCAAATTGTTGCGCTGCACAATAAATATGGGATCATGGCCATCAAAACCATGCCTTCGTAGCAAATTCGTAAAGCGTAACTTGACGCGATACGGAGCATTTACTATCTAAAACCATGAAGATCGGAAACGTGATCCATAAAGGGCTGCGCCGCTTCATCGAGGATGATGATGGTTCCGACCTGCAATCCGCCTTCGTGCCGAAGCTGCGGCGAATTATCTCTTTCCTTCAGGACATGGAACAGGAAGAGGAATTACCGACGGTTCCGAGTTGGAAAGCCCATCAATTGACAGGCGACCGCAAAGGCAGCTGGAGCCTGTTTGTCACGAAAAACTGGCGATTGACGTTTCGAATAGACCGGACGGAAATTGAGATCATCGACCTCGATTATGAAGACTATCACTAGGAGGTGGTCATGAACGCTATACAGGGCATCCGCATGAAAAACCCAGCCCATCCCGGCGGCTTCGTCAAAAGCGAGATCATCGAGGCTCTTGAGCTTTCCGTCACCGACGCGGCCAAGGCGCTCGGCGTCACACGCCCGGCCCTCTCCGCTCTTCTCAACGAACGAGCGCATCTTTCGCCGGAGATGGCTCTCAGGATCGAAAAGGCGTTCGGCGTATCTATGGATACGCTGATGCGAATGCAGAATAGCTACGACATTGCTCAAACTCGAAAGCGAGAGGGAGAGATCGAGATCGCACCATTCAAGGCGAAGCCCAGCGATCCGCCGTCAACGCAACCAAAATGACCCCAAATGGGTAATTAAACCCCCGGCTCTCGCCGCGCCAATATCTTGTCGATCCGCATGCCGTCCAAGTCGATGATCTCGAAATGCCAGCCGTCGAATGTGAAGCTTTCGCCGACATCCGGAAGGTGGCCGAGATGATAGAGCGCAAAGCCGGCGAGCGTGTGGAAGTTGCTGTCTTCGGAACGATCGCGCAGACCCAGCCGCTCGAACGCGTCATAGGCCGGCATCATGCCTTCCATCAGCAGCGAACCATCGGCGCGTTCGACGACATCCGGACTCTCGTTCTCCATGTCGGGCAGATCGCCGGCAATGGCTTCCAAAAGGTCCGTCTGGGTGACGATCCCCTCCAGGCTGCCATATTCATCGATGACCATGGCGAGGCGCACGGGTGCGCGCTTGAAGCTTTCCAGCACCTTGAAGACGGCTGTGGCTTCATGGACGATCAACGGCTGGCGAATGACCGCCATCGGATCGAGCGGCTTGCCGTTCAGAAGCTGATCGAGAAGATCCTTCTTCAACACCATGCCGATCGGCTCATCTATTGTCCCTCGGCCAATGAGAAGCTGCTCGAAACGGCTTTCCCGGATGGTTTTCTGTATCTCCTCGGCCGTGTCGTCGGCGTCGATCCAATCGACTTCCAGCCGGGGTGTCATGATGTCGGAAACGTCCCGGTCGCCGATGTTGAAGACGCGCTCGACCAGCTCCTGCTGCGCCTGCTCCAAAAGGCCAGCCTCCTGGCTTTGGGCAACCAGAAGCTTGATTTCCGCTGGCGAATGCAGCGAGCCTTCGCCGGTACCCGGTCGCAGGCCGAAAAGCCGCAGAACCAGATTGCCGAGACCGTTCAGCACCGTGATCGCCGGGCGAAGCAGGAAGAGGAAGAGGCCGAGCGGCCGCACGACGCTCAAGGCCGTGCCTTCGCTGCGCTGCAATGCCAGACTCTTCGGCGCGAGTTCGCCCAATACGATATGCAAAGCAGTGATGATGATGAAGGAGATCGCAACCGCGACGGCATGCGATCCCGCCGCAGCCCAGGAGCCGGGCAGGAAGGCAAGAAGCGGCTCGAGGAGATGGGCGAGTGCGGGTTCACCGACCCAGCCAAGCGCAAGTGAGGAGATGGTGATGCCAAGTTGCGTGGCGGCGAGATTGGCGTCGAGATTGTCGACCGCCTTTTGCAGCGCCTTGGAGTTCATCCGCCCTTCGGCGACAAGCTCGCTCACGCGGCTGCGCCGCACGGAGACGAGAGAAAACTCGGCGGCGACGAAAAATCCATTGGCTGCCACAAGAAACAATACAGCGAGTATTCCGAGAATATCGAAAATACTGCCATCAGACCCAGACATGCTTCCCTTCCGGGCGGTTCAGCGCCACGTATTATTGATCGAAAACAAAACTATCACGCTTTGTAGCTGTACGGCAGCCGAAGCGGCAATTTCTTGTCGATATGGAAACAGTTTTCTCTCTTTCCAGTCGGGAGAATGCGCTCAGGCTATTTCCCTCAGCCGCTCGGCGGTCTGCAGGTCGACGGAGACGAGCTGGGAAACGCCCTGCTCGGCCATGGTGACGCCGAAAAGGCGATCCATGCGCGCCATCGTGATGGGATTATGGGTGATGACCACAAACCGCGTCTCGGTCGAGGCGGACATCTCGTCCATCAGATTGCAATAGCGCTCGACATTGTGGTCGTCGAGCGGCGCGTCCACTTCGTCCAGCACGCAGATCGGCGCCGGATTGGTGAGGAAGACGGCGAAGATCAGCGCCATAGCCGTCAATGCCTGCTCGCCGCCGGAGAGTAGTGTCATCGTCTGCGGCTTCTTGCCCGGTGGGCGGGCAAGGATTTCGAGGCCCGCTTCCAGCGGATCGTCAGATTCGATCAGTTGCAGCTCAGCCGTACCGCCGCCGAAGAGATGGGTGAACAGCCGCTGGAATTGTGCGTTGACGACGTCGAAAGCGGCGATCAACCGTTCCCGGCCTTCGCGGTTGAGGCTCTGGATCGCGCCGCGCAGCTTGCGGATGGCGTCGATAACGTCGTCGCGCTCCTTGATCAGGGCCTGCAGCCGCTCGGTCAGCTCCTTGCTTTCTTCCTCTGCCCGCAGGTTGACGGCGCCCAGGCGCTCGCGCTCGATCCTCAACCGCTCCAGCTCACGCTCGACCTCGCGAGGATCGGGAATATCCTGCATCACCGCCAGCCCCGCGAGCCGCAGCGCTTCGTGCGGCTCGACATTGAGCGCTTGGCGGATGCGCAGCTCGCTCTCCTGCCGGCGCTCGCGGGCCGATACCAGCCGCTCCTCGACGCGCCCGCGCTTTTCACGGCTTTCCGCCAGTTCGGACAGGGCCGTCGTGGCCTGCCGGTCGGCATCACGCTGCACGATTTCCGCTTCCGCCAGGCGGTCGGCCGCGACGCGACGGGCCTCCTCGGCCTTTTGCAGTTCATTCATCAGAGCACGGCGCTTGTCGTCGAATTCATCCGGAGCGAGGTCAAGCTCGGCGGCCTCATCGCGCGCCTCTTCCTCGCGGTCGCGCAGGGTCTGGATATGCTCCTCGGCACTGGCGGCACGCTGGTTCCAGCCATCGCGCTCCTGCTGGATCGCCAGGATGCGGCGTTGCCGGGCTTCATTTTCCCGGTTCAATCCTTCATGACGGGCGCGGGCTTCGGCCAGCACGCCGCGATCGGTCGCGACTTCCACCTGCTGGTCGCGCAGCTTGAGGTCGATGGCGGTCAAATCCGGCGCGTCTTCCAGCTCGATGCGGGCATTTTCATCCTGCACCATCACCTCTTCCATCTGCGCCTGCAGCTGGCTGACAGCCTCGGTGATGACATCCCGACGGCGGATCAGATCACCGGAAGCACGTTCGGCTGCAACCAGGGCTTCGCGGGCTTCCGCGAGATGGCGGGCCGCAAGGCGGCTGGCATCGCGGGCGACGGCCAAGCGGCCTTCCTCTGACCGAATTGCCTCGCCGGCCGCGGCCAGGCGCTCTTCAGCCTCAAGCAGGACATCGCGTGCAAGTTCGACTTCGGCCTCAAGCTCGGCAAGGCGGTTCTTCTGCGCCAGCCGCAAGGCGGCGGCGCTGGGCGCATCCGCGCCGCTCACATGGCCGTCCCAGCGATAGACGGCACCTTCCTTGGTCACAAGCCGTTGTCCCGGCTTCAACGCCGGCATGAGACGCAGGGCATCCCCGGCCGCGACAAGGCCGATCTGGCGCAAACGACGCGTCAGGGCAGCCGGCGCGCCGACATGAGAAATCAGCGGCTTCACACCTTCCGGCAAGGCGGGATCGGCAGTGCCGCTGCCATTGTCCGACCAGTACGCAGGTGCCTGCGGATCCAGCGGTGATTCCAGATCGTCACCGAGCGCTGCGCCAATCGCGGTCTCAAGGCCGCGATCGACACGCAGCTCTTCGGCAACCGGCGCGAAGGTGCCGGAGGCGGCGCCCGCTGCCAGCATCTTCGAAATCGTGCGCGCTTCCGTCTCCAGGGCATTCAGCCGCGAGCGGGCCTGATCGGCCGGCGCGCGCGATAGAGCTTCGGTCTCGCGGGCCTTGGCAAGAGCCGTTTCAACACGCTGGATTGCCGCCTCTGCATCGGCAACGACACCTTCGGCGGTTTCGACAATATCGCGTTTTTCGCCAGGATCCGGCAGCACGGCAATTTTCTCATCAATTGCAGAAAGCTCGCGGTTCGCCTCGTCCATCTGGCGTTCCAGCCGCATCTTGCGGTCGGCGAGATCGCGAATGGCGCGTTCGAGCTGGTTGCGCGCGGCAGCGGCTTCAGCACGTTCCGCCGTCAGCGCGGTGAAGATACGTTCGCTATCGGCAAGCTTGGAAGCAGCCTCCTCAAAAGCCTCGCGCGTCTCCTCGGCAAGCCGGCCGGAATCGGCCAGAATCTCGGCAATATCCGCTTCCTCGGCGTCGAGCTTGGCCAGAATCGTAGCGTTATCGGCAACAAGACGCTCTTCGCGACGGATATCCTCGGCGAGTTGCGCCAGCCGGCGGGTCAACTCATCGCGACGGCGCAGGATACGGTTGGCATCCTCTTCCAATTGATTGCGGGCGAACTGGAGCCGTTGCAGGGCGGCTGCCGCTTTTGCCTCGTCTTCACGCAATTCCGGCAGCTTGAAGCTGGCGATGCCCTGCGCCTTCGCCGCTTCCATCTGCAACTGCGCCTTTTCGGCGACCAGAACGGTTGCCTGGTTAAGGCCGCTGTCAGCCTCCGCTTCCGCCTCCTTGGCCTGCACCCAATGGATATGCAGGAGCATCGCCTCGCGGGCACGGATGTCGGCAGACAGCATCTTGAAACGATTGGCCTGACGGGCCTGACGCTTCAGGCTCTCGATCTGGCTTTCCAACTGCGAGGTCACATCGTCCAGACGCTCGAGATTGCCTTCGGCGGCGCGCAGGCGCAGCTCCGCCTCGTGGCGGCGCGAATGCAGGCCGGAAATACCGGCCGCCTCTTCCAGAAGCTGGCGACGGGCCTGGGGCTTCGCCTGGATCAGTTCGCCAATACGTCCCTGGCCGACCATGGAGGGCGAGCGTGCGCCGGTCGATGCATCGGCAAACAGCAGCTGCACGTCCTTGGCGCGGGCTTCCTTGCCGTTGATGCGATAGAGCGATCCCTGTTCGCGTTCGATACGGCGGGTGACCTGGATTTCATCGCTGTCATTGAAAGCGGCAGGTGCCGTGCGGTCGCTATTGTCGAGATAAAGGCCGACTTCCGCGGTGTTGCGTGCCGGGCGGTTGCCGGAACCGGAGAAGATGACGTCGTCCATGCCGGAGGCGCGCATGTTCTTGTAGGAATTCTCGCCCATCACCCAGCGCAGCGCCTCGACGAGGTTCGACTTGCCGCAGCCGTTCGGACCGACGACGCCGGTCAAACCGCGCTCGATGACGAATTCCGCTGGTTCCACGAAGGATTTGAAGCCGACGAGACGAAGCCTGTTGAACTTCATGGGCCGATCTCCACCCTCCCCTTGAGGGGGAGGGTCGGACCGAAGGTCCGGGGTGGGGTGATCATGCGTTCACCCCAGAAGTCATCCTCCGCAAGGGGGAGGCAATAAAAAGCGGGCGCACAGGTTTCCCCGCCGCCCGCCATTTGCAAAATGCGCGGGTCAGAGAAGGCTGTCGATAAGCTTCGACATGGCACCAACCGACATGTCTCCTGCGTAACGCTTGCCGTTGATCAGGAAGGTCGGCGTCGCATTGACGCCGAAGTCCTTGGCTGCACGTTCCCTAACTGAGTTGACATCATCCAGAAGCTTCTGGTTCGTCAAGCACTTCGTAAAGCTATCCTCAGTAAAACCAGCAAGTTTCGACATTTGCAGCAATGCGGCACGGCCATCGACGTCAGGCGAAGCCCAGGCGATCTGCTGCTTGAACAGCATTTCGACCATCGGCATGTACTGTTCCTGCGGCGCGCAACGGGCCAGCATAAAGGCGGCGGCGGCTCGCGGATCGAACGGGAATTCGCGGATAATGAAGCGAACCTTGCCGGTATCGACGTATTTCTGCTTGATGGCATCAAAGGTCGTGACGGCGAAATGCGCGCAGTGCGGGCAGGTCAGCGACATGTATTCGACGATCTTGACCGGGGCATCTTCCTTGCCGAGCGCGATTTCCGGCAGGGAGCCGGGCTTCAACACTTCGTTCATGTCGACGCTGCCATCGGCCGACGGAATTGCGTCTTCCGGCGAAGAGCCCGCAGCAGTGGTCTCCTGCGCACCACCGACCGTCGTGGCGTTGGCGGCGGATGCCGTGTCGGCAAAGGCAGCGAACGCTACCGAGAGGGCCGCAACGGCGCTGCCGCCCAGCAGGTGGCGTTTGGTCAAGAGCATGTCGGACATCGGCATAGAGTCACCCGTCGTTAAGGAGGTCTGTGAATGGTCCATTGCGATATAACGGCTCGTTGCCGCTAACAAGGCACGGTTGACCAACTTTCTTCAAAGAATTGTGACCTGGAGAAGACGAACAGGTTAAATTATCGTCAGAATTGCATGGGATAGGCGATTGAACCGGTTTACCTGCCCCGCTTCCAGACCATAGCCGTCCCCAGCCTCTGGATTGCGGCACGCAGCTTGTCGTCCTCGATACCGTCCATCATCCCCTCCAGCTTCCGGGCCGCCTCGCCCTTCAATGGCGGCGGAGTGCGGGAGCGTCTTGACGCAACCGAGACCGGCTTCTGGACGATGCGGATCTGGCTGACGGCGTGGAAGCCGAAGAAGCCATTGATGCGCTGGATGAGTTCACCCTGGGCATGGGTGAGGAACAGGGCGCGGGCTCCCTCGCAGGCGATGGTCAGTACACCGGGCTGATAGCGACCGTCGTCGCCCGAACCGCTACGCTTGGCCCAGGCGATCTTTTCCGGCCGCGTGCATTCGGCGAAATCATCGCCGGCGATCTCGTCCCAGGATCCGAGCAGTGCCGTGTTGATCCCGGCACGCTTTGCCAGCACCGGATCGATGATGCCGTTGGTCAGTTCGGAAATCTGCTTCTCGCCTTTTCGGGGATAACTCATCTGAATAGCGGTCCGGAACCTCGTTTGCGCGTCCGGGACCTTGATCGCCCGGCGCTGCTTGGCCAAGTATAGAGCACTTCCCCTCGATGCGGCAAATCATGACGATGACATCCCAATTCCCGACGGCCGCATCCCTACTTGCCTGGTACGACCGCCATCACCGCGACTTGCCCTGGCGAATCTCGCCGCCGATGGCTGCGCGGGGGATCCGGCCCGATCCCTATCATATCTGGCTATCGGAGGTGATGCTGCAGCAGACCACAGTGCCGGCGGTCAAAGCCTATTTCGCCAAATTCCTCGAGCGCTGGCCGACGGTCGGCGATCTCGCGGCGGCACCGACCGATGACGTCATGGCCGCCTGGGCGGGTCTTGGCTACTACGCCCGCGCCCGTAATCTGAAGAAATGCGCGGAAGCCGTGGCAGCGGAGCATGGCGGGCGCTTTCCCGACACCGAGGACGGGCTGCGGGCCTTGCCGGGGATCGGCGATTACACAGCCGCGGCAGTCGCAGCCATCGCCTTCAATCGGCAAGCGGCCGTCATGGACGGCAATGTCGAGCGGGTCATCTCCAGGCTCTATGCCGTCTCGACGCCGTTGCCTGCCGGCAAGCCCCTGATGAAGCAGAAGGTGGCCTTGCTGACGCCTGCCGACCGCCCCGGCGATTTCGCGCAGGCGATGATGGATCTGGGCGCGACGATCTGCACGCCGAAACGGCCGGCCTGTGCGCTCTGTCCTTTCAACAATGCCTGCGAGGCGCTGGCCTCGCATGATCCGGAGTATTTTCCGGTGAAGGCGGCGAAGAAGGATAAGCCGGTGCGGCAGGGAGCCGCTTTCGTCGCGGTGAATGCCGAGGGTGAGATCTATCTACGCCGGCGCATCGCAAGCGGCCTGCTCGGCGGCATGACCGAAGTTCCGACCACCGGCTGGACGGCGCGGATCGACGGAGAAACCGGCACCGATGCCGCCCCCTTCCCGGCCGACTGGCAGGCAGCGGGGACCGTGACGCATGTCTTCACCCATTTCGAACTGCGGCTGTCGATCTATCGCGCTCAAGTGGCATCGGGCAGCAACCGCAATGACGGATGGTGGGAACCGGTTACAAATCTTGAAGCCCAGGCCCTGCCGACCGTCATGAAAAAAGCGATCACCCAGGCTATTCCTCTCGCGTTTAGCAAAGCCAGCGCCTAACCATCAGGAAATGATTCATGACGACGGAAATCCGGCATATTGTCTTCGATATCGGTAAGGTTCTCATTCATTACGATCCAAGCATTCCCTACAGCCGTATCATTCCCGACGAGGCTGAGCGTGACTGGTTCCTCACCAATGTCTGCACGCATGAATGGAACATCGAGCAGGATCGCGGCCGGACCTGGGAAGAGGCCGAGGCACTGCTGATTGCCGAACATCCGGAGCGCGAAGAGCAGATCCGCGCCTTCCGCAAGCATTGGCACGAGATGGTGCCGCATGCCTATGACGACAGCATCGCCATCTTCGAAGGACTGATCGCGGAGGACCGAGACGTCACCATGCTCACCAACTTCGCCTCAGACACGTTTCGCGAGGCGCAGGCGCGCTTCGATTTCCTCAACAAGCCGCGCGGCGTCACCGTGTCCGGCGATATCGGCCTGATCAAGCCGGATGTCGCGATCTATGACACCCACGCGAAAAGCTTCGGTCTCGACCCGGCGTCGACGATCTTCATCGACGATTCCATCGCCAACGTCGAAGGCGCGAGGGCGGCCGGCTGGCATGCAGTTCATTTCACCGGCGCTGCGAAGCTGCGCAACGATCTCGCCGCCTATGGCATTAAGGTTTGAACCTATGATTTTCGACCCGGCAGAACGCATCGCCCTGTTTCACGACGCCATCAACAGGCTCGACTACGAGACGATCGAGAATTTCTTCGCGGAAAACGCCACCTATGTTTCGAACGGCGTCGGCAGCCTTGCCGGCCGGGAGGCGATCATGGAGGCCTTCCGCGGCTATTTCGACACCTATCCCGACCAGACGGCCTCCAATTCATTGGTGGAAACGCTGACGCCGCTCTCCGGCCGCTCCGTCTGGTCGGTGCGGGCGACGAACAGCAAGACCGGCAAGCCGCTCATCCGCGAGGGCGAGGAGACGATCACCTTCGACCAAGATGGCCGCGTCGTGCGGGTCGATGTGACGGATTATCAGGAATTCTGAGCCATCAGCCAAGAGGCTCAAAAGATGACGCCCAGGGTTTTGGCCCTGGGCGTTTCGCCTTCCTCCCTAACTGGAGGTACAAGACAGAGAAAGGCGAGTGTATGGGATGGGCAGCCGTGCGATCCCTGGAACCGTGGGGCGGCTTTGGAACGGGATCGCGGCCATCAGTTGAGTGAAATTACCCCACCTTTCCCATATCATTGCGGATGATCGTCCGGAGATCGTCGATCGGGCGCAGGGACTGCCCGTCGTCATAGTGCCAGAACGTCCATCCGTTGCATGCATCAAGGCCCTGGACTTTCGCGCCGAGGCGATGAATGGAGCCGGCCTCGCCGCCGGCAGCGACCGTGCCGTCGGCGCGAACGATGGCGCTATGGCGGCGGCGTGCATCCGTCAGCACCTGGCCGGGCTTGATGAGGCCGCTTTCAACGAGCACGTTGAAGGCGATACGGGCCTCGGCCTTCTTGCCGGTCATGACCGTCAGCTCCGCCTTGCCGAGCGGCTCGACGGAGGCAATACGGGCGCTGGCCGCATCGATATAATCCTGCTCGCGCTCGATGCCGACGAAGTGACGGCCGAGGCGCTTGGCGACGGCGCCGGTGGTGCCGGAGCCGAAGAACGGATCGAGAATGATGTCGCCCGGTTTGGACGAGGCCATGATGACACGGGCGAGCAGCGCTTCCGGCTTCTGCGTCGGATGCACCTTCTTGCCGTCGTCACCCTTCAGGCGCTCGCCGCCATTGCAGATCGGGAACAGCCAGTCCGAGCGCATCTGCACATCGTCATTGGCAGCCTTCATGGCGTCGTAGTTGAAGGTATAGCCCTTCACCTTGGCGCTCGGGCTCGCCCAGATCATCGTCTCATGGGCGTTCTGGAAACGACGGCCCTTGAAATTCGGCATCGGATTGGTCTTGCGCCAAACGATGTCGTTGAGGATCCAGAAATTCAGGTCCTGCATCGTCGCGCCGACGCGGAAGATGTTGTGATAGGAGCCGATGACCCAGATGGTGCCCGTCGGCTTCAGCACGCGGCGGCAGGCGAGCAGCCAGGCGCGGGTGAAAGCATCATAGGCTTCGAAGGAAGCGAACTGATCCCACTCGTCATCGACAGCGTCGACCAGCGACTGGTCGGGGCGGTGCAATGTACCCCCGAGCTGGAGATTGTAGGGTGGGTCGGCGAAGATAACATCGACGGAATGCGTGGGCAGTGCTTCAAGAGCCGCCACGCAATCGCCCTTGATGATCGTGTCGACCCAAGAGCCCGGCGTTGCGGAAGTTCTAAGGTCGGCAAGCGGGAAAACTGACGCCATGTGATACTCGCTGTTACACTGAATCGTTACGCTTAACTGAGTGTTATGGTTACCTAACTTGGTTACCAAAGACTAAAGCGGGTTTCAGATTTCACGATTTCCCGGAAATAAGTCGGACTTCAGTCGTCACCTGGCTCCGCAGTCCTCGGTCCATCATGCACCATCAGGCTATCGGCCGGCGCCTCGTCGCGTTCGTTCATCCCGTAATCGCGCACCACATGCGCGATCCGCAGGCGATAGTCGGCGAACACGCCCCCTCGCCCGGCCTTTTGCGCGGTGCGATGAGCCTCGCGATTGCGCCACTCCTTGACCGCCGCCTCATCGCGCCAGAAGGACAGCGACAGGATCTTGCCGCGCGAGCTGAGGCTTTCGAAGCGTTCGATCGAGATGAAACCGTCGATCGTCTCCAGTTCAGCGCGCAGCTTGCCGGCAAGATCGAGATAGTGATGGCGTTCGCCGAGATAGGGCATGACCTCGAAGATGACGGCGATCACGGCGTCACCTTCGGACCATGCGGCAACGACACGTTTTTCAGGAAGATGCGGTCTTCCTTGACGAAGAGACGTTCGCGGCGTGCGAAATCGAAATTCGCCTGGCCGAGCGGGTCGGCGGCAAGACGAGCGCGATAGGCCTCATAGGCGGCCAGGCTCTCGATGTTGTAGACGCCGTAAGCCGTCGTCGCCGAGCCCTCGTGCGGGGCGAAGTAGCCGATGAGATCGACGCCGTTGCGCGGGATGACCTGGCCCCAGGCCCTCGCATATTCGACGAAAGCGTCCTTCTTGAACGGGTCGATCTCGTAGCGGATGAAACAGGTGATCATGATTTTCTCCTTTGCTGATGGAGATGTTTTCGCACATTGCCTGACGTCAATGCTTCGGTTACGATCGAAGTATGAAGGAAGGTCCTGACATAGCGCAAATCGGCGCGCTCATCGGCGATCCGGCGCGGGCGAACATGCTCACCGCGCTGATGGATGGCCGCGCGCTGACGGCAACGGAACTGGCGGCGGCCGGCGGCATCACGGTGCAGACCGCGAGCACGCATTTGTCGAAGCTTGAAGCCGGCGGGCTGCTGACGCAGCGCAAGCAGGGCCGGCACCGCTACTTCACCCTGGCCGACGACAGCGTCGGCAAGCTTCTCGAGAGTATCATGGGCTTTGCCGCCACGCGCGGGCACTTGCGCCATCGCCCAGGCCCGAAGGAACCGGCACTGCGCAAGGCGCGCATCTGCTACGATCATCTCGCCGGCGATTACGGCGTTCGCATGCTCGACAGCCTGATTGCGGCCGGCGCGATCTCGGCGGTCGATGAGAGCTTGCGGCTGACGGAACGCGGCGAAACGCATCTCACCTCGATCGGCATAGATGTGACGGGATTGCGTTCGACACGCCGCCCGCTCTGCCGCTCCTGCCTCGACTGGAGCGAACGGCGCGCCCATCTTGCCGGCAGCCTTGGTAAGGCTCTGCTATCCAGCTTTTTCGACAAGGGTTGGGCACGACGAATCGACGACAGCCGCTCGATCCTGTTTACCTCGGAAGGCGAGCGTCGTTTTCTTGCGCTGTTTCCACTTGCGACCCGCCAGACAGACAAGGCGCGGGATCACGCGAACGCCGGAATGTAAACGACCTTGTGCCAGTGATGCGGTACAGCGCGATCAGGCTTGCCCCACCAGCACGCCCTTGAAACTATCCGTGGCAATACGGCTGCAAAGTCCTGTCCATTCGCAGCCGAGACAGGCATGGCGAATGTCTCCGCTTGCAAAATTCCGGCGTAGCTTGGCAAGGAGGCTGGCATCGGGAACGACGACCGAACCGGGCTTGAGTTCCTCGCCCAGTAGCGCGACCACATCCGCGAGGGCCGCGGCGTCGCGCTCGATCACGGAATCCTTGAAACAGTGCGGCTCCTTTTCGTCGAGAAGCGGCGCGCAGATGTCGTCGGGGCCGGAGACGAGCTTGATCTCCTCTCCGGCTGTCAGGCGCTCGGCAATGCGGCGATAATTGGCGGTGAAGGCCGGCGTATAGCCTTCACCGACAAAGGTCAGCATGCAGAGCAGATGATGGGCACGAAGCCGGATGGTCAATTCAGGCGCGCCTTGCCGCCATAGAGCTTCACACCCTTGAGCACGGCGGCAGCAAGCGCCGACTTCAGGACCGCACCGAGGATGAAAGGCGCAACACCGAGAAGCCAGCCTTTTTCCGCTCCGATCAGCATGGCGAGCCAGGCGCCACCGATCGCAAGACCAAGGGCGTTGGCGGCAAGATGTGCCGTGAAGCTGCGCACGACACGATCACCGCTCCAGCCGCGCTCGGCAAGCCAGCCGACCAGTGCGCCCATGATCGGGAAGGAGACGAGGTAGCCGGCCGTCGGCCCCATGAAGGGCGCAATGCCGCCAGCGCCGCCGGCCAGAACCGGGAAGCCGATCATGGCCTCGCCCAGCCAGGCAAGAATGGTGAGCGCACCAAGACGCCAGCCATAGAGCGCGCCGATCATCGTGACCGCGAAGGTCTGCATGGTGATCGGCACCGGCACCATCGGCACCGAGATCCACGAGGCAAGCGTCAGCACCAGCGTGCCCGCAAGAACGAAAATCGCCTTGACGACCAGCGACCGCTGGCCGAGGCGCAGCGGATCGAAGGTAGCCTCTTCATGATGATGCAACAGGGACATGTAGCTCTCCTTTTAAATTATAGATAATTTTTGAGTCTCATCTATTTTTATGGAGGAGATTGAGAAGAGAGGCAAGAGGCAGGCGTGCGTAATCCGCCTTTACGCTGCAAAGGTGGGCGAGAGGTCGTCGCTGAAATTATCTATAATTTATACGGGAGAACTATCCGACAATCGCAAATGCTTCGCGTGTCACACCGGAAGGGGTCCGCACCGGCGCCCGGCCGATCCACTGCACATGCTTCTGCAGGATAGACGCAGCCTCCTCCACCCGTCCCTGGCGCAGGGCCGCGAGGATGGCGCGATGATCATGGTCGGTGCGTTTTTCCCAGCCCGATTGCCAGGCGGAAAAGAGGAAACGGGCACTGGCGGCATGTAGGTCGTCGATCGACGCGAGCAGTCGCGCCATGCCGCAGGGGGCAAGGATCAGGCGATGGAAACGGCGGTTTGCCTCCTCCCAGGCCCGGACATCGGCAGCGACGTCCCCTTCCCGCGTCGCCTCCTCGGCGGCATCGAGAATGGCCGGCGTCAGGTGCTGCGCCGCATGCTTCAGCGCCAGGCTTTCGAGCGCCGCCCGCATTTCAGCGACTTCGCGCACTTCCTTGAGATCGAAGGAGGCGACGCGAACGCCGCGACGGGGCTCGCTGATCGCCAGCCCCTGAGCTTCCAGCCGCCGGAACGCCTCTCGCACCGGCACATGGCTGGCGCCGAACTCCTCGGCAATGTGATCCTGCCGCAGCCGCGCATCGGGCGCGATCTCGCCGCGGATGATGCGGTCGGCAAGCACCCGGCTGATACGGCTGGCAATCGTGTCGTCGCGCTCTTTGGCCATGGCTGATCCTTAAAGGCGGGATTGCCGAATGTCGAGCGCCCAAGGACCCTTTCCGCCAGCGCAGTCCAGCCATGTCCGCCGGCCGGTTGAGCTTTGCCGGCGTATCGTGTAAAGCCGCACAATCCCATTTCAGAGCATGCCCTGAAGGCCGCGAGACGGTTTTCGGACAAGGTCATGCCCGATCCAGCGCCCTCTTCAAAGGCAGAATATCCTCATGAGCAATGGCTTCGACCTCATCATCTTCGACTGCGACGGCGTTCTGGTCGATTCGGAAATCATCGCGGCGGAGGTCGAATCCAAGCTGCTGACGGACGCCGGCTATCCGATCAGCGTCGAGGAAATGGGCGAGCGCTTCGCCGGCATGACCTGGCAGAACATTCTGTTTCAGGTCGAGCGCGAGGCGAGCATCCCGCTCTCCGCATCGCTCCTCGACAAATCCGAGAAGCTGCTGGACGTCAGGCTTGCCAACGACGTCAAGGCCATCCCCGGCGTTCCCCTTGCCCTGTCGCGTCTGCCGATGCCGCGTTGCATCTGCTCGAATTCCAGCTCTGCGCGTCTCGACATGATGCTCACCAAGGTCGGCTACAAGGAGCTGTTCGCACCACATATCTACTCCGCCAAGGATCTCGGCGCCGATCGCGTCAAGCCGAAGCCCGATATCTTCCTGCACGGCGCCAAGCAGATGAACGTCTCGCCGGCCAACACCATCGTCGTCGAAGACTCGGTTCATGGCGTCCAGGCGGCGCGGGCCGCCGGCATGCGCGTCATCGGCTTTACAGGGGCATCACACACCTATCCGTCACATGCCGACAAGCTGACGGATGCGGGCGCGGAAACGGTCATCGCCCGGATGGTTGACCTTCCGGGCGTGGTGATGGCTTTGGCGGAATGGGACGGAGTTTTGTAAGGGGCGACAGGCAATAGCTTCAACCTATTGCCGGCGGCCTATACCTCAGTTTGTCGCTGCGTGCTTCCTGCGAGCCGGCTTCTCGGCCTTTGCAGGCTTCTGCGGACCCTGATCGAAGCTCAGCTGGACGATGGTGAAGCCGCCGGAACCGCCGGCGACCTTGATGTCGTTCGCGGTGAAGAGAAACTGCGTGGTCGTCTCACCCGGCGGGATTTCAGCGACGAAATTGATGGTCTTGTCGTAGAGCGCCGTATTGTTGTCCATGACGGCGACATGCACCGGCAAGGTGACCTTGCCGGTGCTGCCCTGCGGGCCGGCGACAAGGCGCCCCTGCGCGGCGATGTTGATGCCGAGGCTCGTGCCGTCGCTCGTGCACTGGCGCGTCGCCTGGGCGAGCGATGCCTGATAGGTCAACTGGTTCGGATCGTCCTTGGCGCCCTTGGCATAGGTGCGATAGGTGGATGCTTCGTCGCGGATCACCACTTGCGGGCATTTGCCGGCGATATAGGCCTGACCGCCGGTAACCGGCTGAGCAGAGCCGACGGCTCCCGCCGCGGGCGCCACCGTCACATCCGTCGCGGGCTGCTTGTCGCCGCCACCGCCGAAACCGAGAGAACTGCAACCAGCCAGCAATGCCAGAAGCGAAGCGGAGAAAAGACGACGCGAAACCCTGCCAAACACTATAATTCCACCCTCTGCATATAATTTACATTATCGGCCTGCAGCCTGTTCGACGGGCCTTTTATGACACTTGGCGATGGTCTATACCAGCGACGCAGCGAAAAATCGATTGGGTAGACACCGTTTTGGCTCACTTTTCGACGTCGACAGATTGGCGAAAGCCGCCGCCCGCCGGAAGCGACCGGACGGACATTGCGCAAACGCGAAAACCACGCGGCTGATCCGACGCAAAAAGACGGACGGCCATCGCTTCGTTCTTCTACTCTCTCAACCCATCACTCAGGCAATTTTGCGACCAAAGGAATTCTAGACCGTGGACTATATCTCAACGCGGGGAGAAGCCCCTGCCCTTGGCTTCTGCGACGCCCTTCTGGCCGGCCTTGCTCGTGATGGCGGGCTCTATGTCCCCCGGCAATGGCCGAGCCTGACGAAAAAAGAGATTCGCGCCTTCCGCGGCAAGAGCTATCAGGACGTGGCCTTCGCGGTGCTGTCGCCCTTTACCAACGGTGAAATTCCCGACAACGTCTTCCGTGGCATGATCGACGAGGCCTATGCCACCTTCCGCCATCCGGCGGTGGCGCCGCTGGTGCAGACCGGGCCGAACAGCTTCGTGATGGAGCTGTTCCACGGCACGACACTCGCCTTCAAGGATGTCGCCATGCAGCTGCTCGCGCGGCTGATGGACTATGCGCTGGAAAAGCGCGGACAAAGAGCGACCATCGTCGGCGCGACCTCGGGTGATACGGGCGGCGCGGCGATCGACGCCTTTGCCGGGCGCGATCGCACGGACATCTTCATCCTCTTCCCCAATGGCAAGGTATCGCCGGTACAGCAGCGGCAGATGACGACCTCGACGGCCGCCAATGTGCATGCGCTCGCGATCAACGGCAATTTCGACGATTGCCAGAACCTCGTCAAAGCCATGTTCAACGACACGGCCTTCCGCGACGGCGTCAGGCTCTCGGGCGTCAATTCGATCAACTGGGCGCGCATTATGGCGCAGGTGGTCTATTACTTCACCACCGCCGTCGCGCTCGGCGGACCGGACCGGAAGATTTCCTTCACTGTGCCCACAGGCAATTTCGGCGATATCTTCGCCGGCTACGTCGCCAAGCGCATGGGCCTGCCGATCGACCGGCTGGTGATCGCCACCAATGAGAACGACATCCTCGCCCGCATGCTGAAGACCGGGCGCTACGAAATGCGCGCCGTCAAGGCAACCACGGCGCCGTCGATGGACATCCAGATCTCCTCCAACTTCGAGCGGCTGCTGTTCGAGGCATATGGCCGCGATGCATCGAAGGTGCGCGCCGCGATGGAGAGCCTGAAGCAATCGAACGGTTTCTCGATCGGCGAAGACGCGCTGAAGGCGATCAAGAAGGACTTCCGCGCCGGCCGCGCCAGCGAAAAGCAGGTGGCCGCGACGATCCGCAAAACGCTCGACGACACCGGCTATCTCATCGATCCGCATACTGCCATCGGCGTCTTCGTGGCGAAAAAGAATGAGAAACCAACGAGTCCCATGGTGACGCTTGCAACCGCGCACCCCGCAAAATTCCCCGCCGCAGTAAAATCGGCATGTGGTATTGACCCGGCGCTTCCGACGTGGCTTGCTGGACTGATGAACAGGGAGGAGCGTTTCGATGTCCTCGATCCCGAGCTGAAGGCCGTTGAAACTTTCATCGGCAAACATGCCCGGGCCGGGGAATGACAGGCGCAGAAAGACAAGCGATGACAGTGGAGTGCACCCGGCTTGCGTCCGGGTTGACAGTAGCGACCCAAACGATGCCACATCTGGAAAGCGTGGCGCTCGGCGTTTGGATCAAATCGGGTTCGCGTAATGAAACCGAGGCGGAGCACGGCATCGCCCATCTGCTCGAACACATGGCGTTCAAGGGAACGGCCCGTCGCTCCGCGCGGCAGATCGCCGAGGAAATCGAGAATGTCGGCGGCGAAGTCAACGCCGCCACCTCCACTGAGACGACCTCCTATTATGCCCGCGTGCTGCGGGACGACGTGCCGCTCGCCGTCGATATTCTTGCCGACATCCTGACGGAGTCCGCCTTCGACGAAGAGGAACTGGCCCGCGAAAAGCAGGTCATCCTGCAGGAGATCAACGCGGCCAACGACACGCCCGACGACGTGGTCTTCGACAAGTTCTCCGAAGTCGCCTATCGCGGCCAAACGCTCGGACGCGCCATCCTCGGCACGCCGGAAACCGTCGTCTCCTTCTCGCCCGCACAGATTCGCGGCTATCTCGACCGCAACTACACGACCGACCGCATGTTCGTCGTGGCCGCCGGTGCCGTGGACCACGATAGCTTCGTGCGTCAGGTCGAGGAGCGCTTTTCCAGCCTGCCGACCAAGCCGTCGGCGCCGCCCATCATCGAGCCGGCCCGCTATATCGGCGGCAACATCCGCGAGACGCGCGACCTGATGGACGCGCAGATCCTGCTCGGCTTCGAAGGCCGCGCCTATCACACGCGCGACTTCTACTGTTCACAGATCCTCGCCAATGTGCTTGGCGGCGGCATGTCCTCGCGGCTGTTCCAGGAAGTGCGCGAGCTCCGCGGCCTCTGCTATTCCGTCTATGCCTTCCATTGGGGCTTCTCCGATACCGGCATCTTCGGCATTCATGCCGCGACCGGCGGCGAGAACCTGCCGGAACTGGTGCCTGTTATCGTCGACGAACTGCACAAAGCCTCCCACAAGATCGAGCAGCAGGAAATCGAGCGCGCCCGCGCCCAGATCCGTGCGCAGCTGCTGATGGGTCAGGAAAGCCCGGCGGCACGCGCCGGCCAGGTTGCCCGGCAGATGATGCTCTATGGCCGGCCGATCCCGAACCAGGAGATGCAGGAGCGTCTGCAGGGCATTACCATCGAACGCCTGACGGATCTTGCCGGACGCCTGTTCTTCGATACTGTGCCGACGCTATCGGCAATCGGGCCGCTGGAGCAGCTGGCGCCGATGGAAGACATCATCACGTCGCTGTCTTCATCGACCCCCGCCTCCAAAAGCGCGAGCGGCTAACCCCGCTTCGCGTGCCGATCAGGTCAATTCTCGGGGGAGTGTTGGGCGGAATGCAAAAATCGGTCTTTCGGTTTCTGTCACGTCATCCGGACGCGGTTGAACTTGAAGACGCGACCTATGTGCTGCGCCTTCCACGTTATTCCGATTTTAACCAATGGCACAGGCTGAGAGCCGAGAGCCGCCGCTTTCTGGAGCCCTGGGAACCGACCTGGCGCCACGATGAGCTGACGGAAGGCGCTTATCGGGCCAGAGTCATCCGGGGAAAACAGGAATATAGCTCCGGCCAGGCCATACCGCTTTTCGTTTTCCTAAAAGAAAACAACACATTGCTTGGCGGCATCACGATCGGCTATATTCGCCGGGGTGCCGCGCAAAGCTGCATGATCGGATATTGGATGGGCGAACGGCATTCCGGTCAGGGCCATATGTTCGCCGCACTTCGGTTGGTTATACCCTATATCTTTTCCGGACTTGAGTTGCACCGTATTGAAGCAGCCTGTATTCCGGATAACGAGCGTAGCATACGGCTTTTAGAAAAGGCCGGTTTCCAGCGGGAAGGTCATTTGCGCGGTTATCTTAAAATCAACGGTCAGTGGCGTGATCATGTGATGTTTTCCCGGTTGGTGTCCGACACCGACTTGAACGGAAACTCCGACAAGCGATGACCGCCGCGCTCAAGCCATCCCTGCCGGTGACCAAATGGCCGTCCGCGATCCTCGCGGCGCTTGCAGCCATCACGCTGTTTTTTCTGGCCGGCATGGCGCAGGCGGCCGAGCCTGTGAAGATTTCGCGCGACGACACCGCGCTGGACCTCACCGCGACGACGGAAATCTACACCAACCAGGGCGAGGCCTTTCAGGTCTCAACCGCCGCCGGCGCCGACGGTATTCGTCGCCGAATCGAGGTACGCTCCTCTTCACCCAACCATCAGGGCGACTGGGCCGTTTTCGCGCTTGCCAATGTCTCGGAAGAGCAGCTTGAGCGCGTCATCGTCGCGCCGCACTTCCGCCTGGTGAATTCGAAGATGTTCTGGCCGGACCTCGGCTCGCAGCGCATCGTCGCGATCACGCCGAGCGAAGGCTTTGCGCTGGACCGGCAGCCGAGCGACGAGGCTGATGTCTTCCGTATTACGCTCAATCCCGGCGCTGTCGTCACCTTCGTCGCCGAGCTTTCCTCGCCGAACCTGCCGCAGCTCTATCTCTGGGAACCAAACGCCTACAAGGATACGGTCAACGCCTTCACGCTCTATCGCGGCATCGTGCTCGGCATTGCCGGCCTGCTGGCGGTGTTCCTGACCATTCTCTTCGTCGTCAAGGGCACCTCGATGCTGCCGGCGACGGCTGCACTCGCCTGGGCGGTGCTCGGCTATATCTGCGTCGACTTCGGCTTCCTCGGCAAACTCATCAGCATCACCTCCAGCGACCAGCGAATATGGCGCGCCTGTGCGGAGGTGGCCCTCGCGTCGAGCCTGGTGATCTTCCTCTTCACCTATCTGAACCTCAATCGCTGGCATGCCCATCTGGGCTACGTGACGCTCGCCTGGATCCTCGGTCTCGCCTTGCTCTTCGGCGTGGCGATCTACGATCCGTCCATAGCGTCGGGCATTGCGCGCCTGTCGCTGGCGCTGACGGCGACGGCGGGCCTACTGCTCATCATCTATCTCGGCTTCAGCCGTTACGACCGCGCCATTTTGCTGGTGCCCGCCTGGGCTTTGATCCTGGTCTGGTTGTTCGGCGGCTGGATGACGATCACCGGCAAGCTTGACAACGACATCATTCAGCCGGCGCTGGGCGGTGGCCTGGTGCTGATCGTACTTCTGATCGGCTTCACGGTGATGCAGCATGCTTTTGCAGGCGGCGCGTTTCAGCAGGGCCTGTTCTCCGATCTCGAGCGGCAATCGCTGGCGCTGACCGGCTCCGGCGACACCGTCTGGGACTGGGACGTGGCGCGCGATCGTGTGGTGACGACGCCGGATATTTCAACGAAACTCGGCCTGTCGCCCGGCACCATGCATGGCGCGGCGCGCAACTGGCTGCCGCGACTACATCCAGACGATCGCGACCGTTTCCGCGCGACGCTCGACGTGCTTCTCGAACATCGGCGCGGCCGGCTGAACCATGAGTTCCGCATTCGCGCCGAGGACGGGCATTTCCATTGGTTGTCGATCCGCGCCCGGCCGGTGCTCGGCTCGAACGGCGAGATCATCCGCTGCGTCGGTACCATCGTTGACGTCACCGAGCAGAAAAACTCGATCGAGCGGCTGCTGCATGACGCGCTGCACGACAATCTGACCGGCCTGCCGAACCGTCAGGTCTTCCTCGACCGCCTGCAGGCTGTTCTCACCCTGGCGCCGGAAGGCAATCAGCTCCGCCCGACCGTGATGGTGATCGACATCGACCGCTACAAGCTGGTCAACGATACGCTCGGCGTTGCGGCGGGCGACAATATCCTGATTGCGCTGACTCGCCGCCTGCGCCGCCTGATGAAACCGCAGGATACACTCGCTAGACTTTCCGGCGACCAGTTCGGCCTGATCCTGGTGTCCGAGCGCGATCCGGCCAAGGTCGCCGATTTCGCCGATGCGATCAGCAAAGCAATCATGGTGCCGATCAACTTCGCCAATCGCGAGATCATTCTGACAGCCTCGATCGGCCTGACGTCCTGGGTCGACCAGCAGGAAAACGCCTCCGGCCTGCTAAGCGACGCGGAGCTTGCCATGTACCGTGCCAAGCGCGCCGGCGGCAATCGCGTCGAACCTTTCCAGCCCGCCTTCCGCAGCTTCGGCACTGATCGCCTGCAGCTTGAAACCGATTTGCGCCGCGCCGTCGAGCGCAAGGAACTGTCGCTGGTCTATCAGCCGATCGTTCGGCTGGAAGATGCCGAAGTTGCCGGTTTCGAGGCACTGATGCGCTGGGAACATCCAAAGCGCGGCAATATTCCGCCGTCGGAATTCATTCCGATTGCCGAGGCGTCCGACATCATCGGCCCGCTCGGCATGTTCGCGCTGGAACAGGCGACCAACGACCTGATGGCGTGGCAGCGCCAGACCGGCGACCTGCCGCTCTTCGTCTCCATCAACCTCTCCAGCGTACAGCTCCTCAACAACGAGCTTTACGACGATATTCGCGCCCTGCTCGCCAAAACCCATTGCGAGCCACACCGCATCAAGCTCGAATTGACGGAATCGCAGGTGATGGAGAACCCGGAACAGGCCCGCCTTGTGCTCAGCAAGCTGCGCGACGCCGGCATCGGCCTGGCGCTCGACGATTTCGGCACCGGCTATTCCTCCCTCTCCTACCTCACCCGTTTTCCCTTCGACACGATCAAGCTCGACAAGACGATGGTCAGCGACGAAAGCGACAAGAAGGCCATACTTCTGCGCTCCGTCATCTCCATGGCGCGCGACCTCAACATGGGTGTCGTCGCCGAAGGCATCGAATCGGAAGAGGACGCGCTCGAACTCGCCAAGATGGGCTGCGCCTACGGCCAGAGCTTCATCTTCGGGCCGCCGATGGGCACGGACTCGGTGCTGCGGCTGCTGAAGGAACGCTTTCCGCTGACGAAGCGGGCTTGATCTATTGCTCACCTCCCCCTTGAGGGGAAGGTGAAAATTACGCCCCGCCAATCACTTGCCGAATATATTCCAGCTTCGCCACCACCGGCAACGACAGGATAAAGGGGTAGGAATCCGGCTGGCCCATGCTGCGCTGGATGGCATTGATGGCGACGCTCAAGGGGATCCAGGCGCTGACCAGCTGTGCAGCGCTTTCGGCCCTGTAGGGATTGAAATCTACCTCGGCCGCCATCTCGTGATAGCCGTGAGGGTCGACCGCCAGGCCGAAGGAGCGGGCGGTCTCCAGCGTGTCGACGATGTGGAGAGAGTGCGCGAAACATTCGGCGAAATCTTCCCAGGGGTGGGCGCTGGCATAGGCGCTGATGAAATTCTCCTGCCAGTTCGGCGGTGGGCCGTTGTCGTAGTGCTGCTGCAGGGCCACGCCGTAGTCCACCCGCTCGTCGCCGAAGACAGCGCGGAAGGTGTCGAACTGGTTGCGGTCGCGGATCAGCTTGTTCCAGATGAAATGGCCGGTCTCGTGACGGAAATGGCCGAGCAGCGTGCGGTAAGGCTCGTTCATCGAGGCGCGCGCCTGTTCGCGCGTCACGTCATCGGCCTCGGCGGCGCGGATAGCAATCAGCCCTTCCTCATGGCCGGTCCTCGCCGGCACGACATAGCCGCCCTTCACTTCATCCTCGAGGAAATCGAAGACCAGCCCGCCCTGCGGATCCTGCTTGCGATCGGGATGCGGCAGGTTCCAGCGCAACAGCGAATAGAACAGATGCCGCTCAGCCTGGCCGATCCTCCGCCAACGGTCCACGCCCTGTTGCGTATCGGTGTTCGGCACCAGGCGATTGTGACGGCAGGCCAGGCAGAAAGGTTCCGGATCCGCCGCATCCACCAGCCAGTTGCAGATATCGAGCTCGGCATTGGCACAGAAACGCACCGTGCGATCCGGCTCGGCGACCACGCGCCAGTCTTGTCCGTCACCGGTTTCCAGCGCATAGATCGCCAGAAGCTCGGGAACAAAACCAAGCTGGTGGCCACAGCGCATGCATTGCCTGTTGTCGAAATGCACCGGCTGGCCGCAATGGTCGCAGGCAAAAAGCCGCATGGAAATCCCCCGCAATTAAGCCACGACGGACATAAAAGAGCCTGTCGCGCGTTCGTGACAGGCTCTTTTGCTTTGCCGCTTATGCAGCAGTCTATCAAATGGCGCGGCGATTTATAAGCTGATGCTTAATCGCCGGACGGACTACATCCGGTCGACCGCGCCCTTGACCTTATCTTTGGCTTTGCCAACGGTCGACTGCACCTTGCCCTTGGTTTCCTGGGCTGCCCCTTCGGCGCGCATCCGCTTGTTATCCGTAGCCTTGCCGACGGCCTGCTTGGCCTTGCCGGCGACTTCATTGACCTTGCCGGAAATCTTGTCGCTCATGCTGCCCATGTCGAGCACCTCCTCATTCGGCACCAACGGGGTTGCCGGTGCTGTTAGGAGGAAACGTCACCGGCAATGTTTCGTTCCGCGCGAACCGATCACGCATGCCCCGCATGCGGCGACAGCATGGCGGCGTTGATGCCCATCAAAGCCAGAGCACGCTCATATTTATCGTCAAGGCTGCGGTCGAAAATCAGCTCTTCATTGGCCGGGCAATTCAGCCAGCCGTTGCTGCCGATCTCCGCTTCCAGCTGGCCTGCGCCCCAGCCAGCATAGCCGAGCAGCATGGTGGCGCGCTTCGGCCCGCTTCCCCTGGAAATGGCCCTGACGATATCCAGCGTCGCGGTCAGGCTGATATCATCGCTGACCGGAATGCTGCCGTCGCTCAGATAATCGTCGGAATGCAGCACGAAGCCTCGACCACTTTCGACCGGTCCGCCGGTCTGGATCGGGAAATCCCGCGCGACGGGCGGCAGGACGATGGCATCGTCGTCCTTAATCATATCCAGATGCAGCAGCACGTCGGTAAAGGTCAGGTTCTGTGCGCGGTTGATAACGAAACCCATGGCGCCGGCATCGGAATGAGCACAGATATAGATCACCGTCCGGCTGAAATTCCGATCTTCCATGCCGGGCATGGCAATCAGGAACTGGCCGTCGAGCAAACCTCTTTCGCGTCTATTCTTCAACGTCGATAGGGACATCATGCCTCCTGACTGCAGTTCGTAACTGCGCCCCCAAGAAGAAAGATGGGGCAATGTCATAAATCAATCAACTGAAAATGATCATTTCTTTTTTCCGCCGTTCTGGAACAGCACGGCGCCATACGGTAAACCCTTGCTCCATGTTGAAAAAACTCTCTTTCATCCACCTGTTGAGCATGCCGATCGGCATGCTCGTGGCAGCAATATTGGCCACTTCGCCAGCCCATGCGGCGACGAGCGATTGGGCCGACAATCAGGGCGGCCGCATGCGGCTGGTGGCGCTGGCGCCGGACGCGCAAGGTCATATCCGCGCCGCCTTGCAGATAGAGCCGGCGCCCGGCTGGATCACCTATTGGCGCGAGCCTGGCGAGAGCGGAATTCCACCGCAGGTCAGTCCGGCACCGGACAGCGGCGTGGCGCTTGCGAAGATGAGCTTTCCCGTGCCCAGACCGATCACCGTCGGCGCGATCCAGGAAATCGGCTATGATGCACCGGTGACGTTGCCGCTGGATTTCCGCGTCGAGGGCAAGCAACCAGCAAAGCTTGAGCTCACGGCTTTCATCGGGCTCTGCAAGGATATCTGCATTCCCTTCCAGGCGGAGCTTTCACTGCCGCTATCGTCCGCCGGTCAATCGACCTCGCATGAGCAGGCTTTGCTCAACGCCGCCGACTCGGCGCTGCCGCAGGCCCCTGCCCCGGACTTTGCCGTCGAAAGACATACTCTTTCAGCCGATGCGAAGACACTTTCACTGCGCCTGACGCTGCCGGAGGCAAGCGGAGACGCGCCGCTGGTCTATGTGACCGGACCGGCCGGCTACGTCTTTTTCAAACAGGCCAACGGCCGGCGCGACGGCAAGAGCTTTGCGACCGATATCGCCATCGGCAAGCTGCCGAAAAACTACGACATCAAGGGCAAGAGCTGGGGCATTCTCGTCATCGACGGCGAGCATGCCATGGAAACCACGCTTGCGTTCGAATAGGCCGGATCTATAGTTTCGCCCGACATTCAAATTCGGGGCGGCAGTCCCGCCGCCCCACAATCGCGACCCAAGGAGAGAGCCATGACCATCGCTATCGGCGACAAACTGCCTGCCGCCACCTTCAAGGAAAAGACCGCCGACGGCCCGGTGGAAATCAGCACCGAGCAGCTTTTTGCCGGCAAGCGCGTCGTGCTGTTCGCCGTACCCGGCGCCTTCACGCCCACCTGCTCGCTGAACCACCTGCCGGGCTATCTGGAAAACCGTGACGCTATTCTCGCCAAGGGCGTCGACGACATCGCCGTGATTTCCGTCAACGATTGGCACGTCATGGGCGCCTGGGCGCAATCCTCCGGCGGTCTCGGCAAGATCCACTTCCTCGCCGACTGGGACGGCTCCTTCGCCAAGGCCGTCGGCCTCGACATCGACCTCTCCGCCGGCGGCCTCGGCGTGCGCTCGAAGCGCTATTCCATGCTGGTGGAAGACGGCGTGGTGAAGACGCTCAACATCGAGGAAAGCCCCGGCCAGGCCACGGTTTCGGCGGCGGCGGCGATGATCGAGCAGCTTTAAGCTCTCCCGAGCTTTGATAAACAAAAGAGGGCGCCAGACGGCGCCCTCTTTTGCTTTGAGGCTAATCACGGCGACACTCACTGAAATATCTTCCCATCAACATTTCAGTCCGCAACACTCATCAATCCACACCCTGCCTCTTTTTCGCCGCATTCTCTCGGCTACTACACGTAACGTTATTACATTAAGAGAATGTAGCATGCCCTTCAGCAATGATCCCTTCGCCGCCTCCCTGATCGGGCGCTCCGTGTTGACGCGTCTGCTCTTTGTCGCGGCCGGCGTTGCGGTGCTCTGGGCGGCCATCGGCTGGGCGGTGGCCCTGGCATGAGCGCGTTGATCCGCCTGAACAACCTCACCGTCACCTATGAGCGCCATCCCGCCGTGCATCATGTCTCCGGTGCCTTCCAGGCCGGCAGTCTGACGGCGATTGCCGGGCCGAACGGGGCGGGCAAGTCGACGCTTTTGAAGGCGATCATCGGTGAGCTCAGGGTCGCGGAAGGGTCGATCGATCGCGGCCAGCTGACACGCAACGATTTTGGCTATCTGCCGCAGGCGGCCGATATCAACCGCCGCTTTCCGATCTCGGTCGCCGATACGGTCATGCTCGGCGCCTGGAAGAATTCCGGCGCTTTCGGCCGTTTCTCGCGCGAGGATGGCGAGCGGGCGCGCGATGCGCTGGCCGCCGTTGGCCTTTCCGGCTTCGAGCGCCGGCATATCGGCTCGCTCTCGGCCGGGCAGTTCCAGCGCGTGCTCTTTGCCCGGCTGCTGTTGCAGGACGCCCGCGTCATCCTGCTCGACGAACCCTTCACCGCAATCGACCAGCGCACGACGCGCGACCTGCTCGATATCGTGCTGCGCTGGCATGGCGACGGGCGCACCGTCATTGCCGTGCTGCACGATTTCGATCAGGTGCGGGCGCATTTTCCCGAGACGCTGTTGATTGCCCGCGAACTGGTCGGCTGGGGCCGGACACAGGATGTGATGAGCCCCGCCAACCTCATTAAGGCGCGGGCCATGGCCGAAAGCTGGGACGAGGAGGCCGAGGATTGCTCGCCCGAGCCGGATCATGCCGGCCACGAACTGGCGAAGCGGGAGCCGGCTGAATGACGGCCTATGATATCTTCCTCGCGCCCTTTGCCGATTACGGCTTCATGCGGCGCGCGCTCATCGCCTGTCTTTGCCTCGGCCTCGGCTCGGGCCCGATCGGCGTTTTCCTGATGCTCAGGCGCATGAGCCTGATGGGCGACGCCATGAGCCATGCGGTGCTGCCGGGTGCCGCGATCGGCTATCTCATCGCCGGCTCGCTGTCGCTGACGGCCATGGGGCTCGGCGGGCTGGTGGCGGGGCTCTCGGTGGCGCTGCTCTCCGGGCTCGTCAGCCGCATGACGATGTTGCAGGAGGATGCGAGCTTTGCCAGCTTCTACCTGACCTCGCTGGCGCTCGGCGTGCTGATCGTCTCGCTGCGCGGCTCCAATATCGACCTGCTGCATGTGCTGTTCGGCACGATCCTCGCCATCGACGCCCCTGCCCTTTACCAGATCGGCGCGATCACCACGGTGACGCTGCTGATGCTCGCGGTCATCTACCGGCCACTTGTCATGGAGTGCTTCGATCCCGGTTTCCTGCGCGCCGTCGGCGGGCGCGGGCCGGTCTATCATTTCCTCTTCCTGCTGCTGGTCGTGCTCAATCTCGTCGCCAGCTTCCAGGCGCTCGGCACGCTGATGGCCGTGGGGTTGATGATGCTGCCGGCGGCGATTGCGCAGCTCTGGTCACGCAGCCTGCCGGCGATGATGGCGATCGCGACGGTAACGGCGGCGGCCTCAGGCTATATCGGCCTCATCGCCTCCTACCATCTCGAATTCGCCTCCGGCCCGACCATCATCATCACGGCGAGCATCATCTACGGATTTTCCATTCTCTTCGCGCCGTCGGGCATCGCCCGTCGGTTCATCCCCCGTCCCCATCTCAGGGGCTAATCTCGATCAAGGAGACATTCATGAGCAAACACAGACTGCTTCTCTCCACTGCGGCGGCCGCCTTCGTCGCCTTCGGCGTTGCGGCTCCCGCCTCCGCCGAGACGCTGAACGTCGTCGCTTCCTTCACCGTGCTCGCCGACGTCGTCAAGCAGGTCGGCGGCGACCATGTGAAGGTGTCGAGCCTCGTCGGCCCGAACGGCGACCCCCATGAATTCGAGCCGTCGCCGGCCGACGCCAAGAAGCTCAACGCCGCGAAAATCACCTTCGTCAGCGGCGAAGGCCTGGAAGGCTGGATGGACCGGCTGATCAGCGCTTCGGGCTACAAGGGCACGCCGGTCGTCGCCTCGGAAGGCATCGACACCCGCACCATGGTCGATGACGGCAAGACGATTACCGATCCGCACGTGTGGAACAGCCCGGTCAACGTGAAGATCTGGGTCGGCAATATCGAAAAGGCGCTGTCCGCTGCCGATCCGGCCGACGCCGCCGATTTCAAGGCCAATGCTGAGCGCTATACCAAGGTGCTGACCGAGCTTGACGCCTATGCCCATAGCAAGTTCGACAAGATCGCGGAAGACCGCCGCAAGGTGCTGACCAGCCACGACGCTTTCGGCTATTTCGGCCGCGAATATAAGGTGAACTTCCTCGCCCCGCTTGGCTTTTCGACGGAAACCGAAGCCTCGGCCGCCAAGGTCGCCCAGCTGATCGAGCAGATCAAGACCGAGCATGTGAAGACCTATTTCTTCGAAAACTCCAACGATCCGCGCCTGGTCAAGCAGGTTGCCAAGGCCACCGGCGCCGAGCCGGGCGGCGAGCTCTATGTCGAATCCCTCTCCAAGGCCAACGGCCCGGCTCCGACATATGAAAAAATGTTCCGTTATAACGTTGACCAGCTCGCCGCCGCTATGGCGAAATCGAGCTGAGGCAGCCGGACGGAGATATGGCCGCGAGCACCCGCCCGCGGCCATATTTTTATTCAGAGATTGAGATCGAAGACCAGCAACCCGGCAAGGCCGCCATCGGTCGACGAGACGATGCGCTCGCCGACGGCGACATGCTCCGGATGCACCAGATAGGCATCCCGCGCCTCGGCACTTTCAAACGTCACCGCAAACCCATCAACAAAGCCGCCATGCAGCCCCTCCGGCGAGACATTCGGCCCGTATTTGATATCGACAATGCCGGGAATGACCTGCTGCAACGCGGCCACGGATTCGAAAAGCGCTTTCTTCTCATCCTGTGTCATGGCGGATTTCAGCCGCAGGAAAACGCAGTGCAGGATCATGGATACAGCCTCCCTGGATGTTGGGGGCAGCATAGAGGGAAAGGGGGATGGGGCAAGGTGGGATGTGGGGCGATGTTGTTGGTTTTTGGGTGGCAAGCAATGACCGCTTTGTAGACCCAAGCAAACATTTGCCGATTATTGCTGGAACAGAGGAACTTCACCCCGTTCCCCACCTAAAGGTCCTCTGTGTCTCGCTTTGATGGAACTGCGCGGGGATTACCCCTGTGCAATCCTGCCTCATGACGAGCAGTGGGCAAGCTGCAGGCCTCTTAGCGGCGAACGCTCATCGGCGATAAAAGGGAACTCGCGGCGGGAGAGCAAGGCCCCAAAAGATCTCGCCACATTAAAATGAACAAAAAAGAACAAGTTTGGTTGTGGAATACAACGCTTCCACGTTGTAGGTCGTCACACTCGCTTCTATTCTAGGTTCGGACTCACGAGGATCTCATGACTCACTTTCCGGAATTCGATCACCTGTCTGATGATGATGAAGTTGCATTCGTGGCGATGGTCGAGAACTTCGATGACCAGCTACATGAGCAATTGGAACGAGCCAACCAGAATACTGACACCCGCACATTTCTTCTGGACTATATGAATAGCGTGTTGGCCGTAGCACGTGCGTTGAACATCGAAACTTTCAATAGCTGGACTACCCCGGACTATGACGAGACATATGACATCTATGCTCGGTTTTCCCTGTTCGTGAAGAGTTATGTTCTACAGCTCAAACTAAGAAAGAATAGATCAAGCAAAACGTCTTCAGTTGAGCTTGATGCTGCGACCAAAAAGCGGATTCATAATCTTGTGGCTCAGATTCGCGAGGCCATAGAGAATTCTGATCTTGATGAGCGGAAACAAAATTCGCTGTTCGACAAATTGAATAAGTTCGAGGCTGACGTAGATCGTGTTCGAACACCATTTGACAACGGCATGAGAATGGCAATCGAGATACATCATGTCGTGGAGAAGTATGCCAAGACATTGCCTATCAATGGATTTCTCGACCGTATCCTAGCCATCCTAGGCGCGGCCAAGGAGAAAGAACCAGAACCGCCAGCATTGCCTCGTCCTGATGAGAAGAAGAGAATCCAGGGTCCACGCAAGCAAATTGAAGGTCCGAAGCCTAGCCGCAACCTTGATGACGATATCCCGTTCTAGGCCAGCTACCATGAGGATATCGCCGATGCGCTGGCCAAGATATTATTTTGACCAAATGATGGAGCCGAAGGAGGGCGATTCCCGAGGAACCTTCTTCGTATTTCTCGTCGTAGCGGCCGCCCTAGTCGGGATAGTCTTCGTATTTGCCGTTGTGGCGGAGATCTACGATCATCAGCTCGGTGCATTCGGGGACTTCTTCGGCGGAGTCCTGAATCCCATTCTGAGCTTTATGACCTTCATCGGTCTGTTGATCACCATCATTATGCAACAGAGCGAAATTAGGCAAGCCCGAGCGCAAGCTGACAAGCAGGCGTTCGAGACCATGTTTTTTCAGATGCTCACGCTGCATGATTCCATCGTGAACGCGATCGATCTTCGGAGTAGCCCTGATACTCAAGGTCCTGGAAGAGAATGGCATGGCCGCGACTGCTTCGCCCGCTTCTATGAACATCTTACCACCGAATACAAACGCGCTAAGCGACGGGGTCATTCTAACTCTGTCCACGAAGCTTACGAGATTTTCTGGAAGCGCAATCAAAAGGATTTAGCGCATTATTTCCGGTTTCTCTACAACATGATCCGTATCATCGATGGAAGCAGCGTCGATAAAACAGCGTACATGCGGCTGTTGCGTGCGCAATTGTCAGACTACGAGCTGCTGATCCTATTTTACAATGGCGCGACCCCCAGAGGGCATGAGTTCCAGAAGTATATCAAAAAATACACCCTCTTCGACAATCTGCCAGAAGAACTGTTGCTCGATCTTGGGCATCTGATCATCTATGGGGATGATGCCTATATCGATCCGCAAATACCTCGGCAGAGCGCGGATAAGTTCCTAGAGGAATGGCGGCAGAGTTATATCTATGCCGAGTCTCGCACACCGGAGGAGCTAGGTGATGTGATGAGTGAGTGTGTAGCGGATGCTAAATCGTCAGGTGTGACGCACTGGAAATTAGAAGAAGCCGCGAAGCCAGATTTGAAAAACTATCTGCTAGCTGCACTGAAAAAGGCGAGCGGGGAGGAATAACGCTAGTCTGCTACCGAAAATCGACCACCCGTTATCTGAATTTAGGTGGTTCTGCGCACAACACAGAAGACGTAGTTCAACCAATCTCACAAACCTACCCCTACCTCTTCTTAAACGGCTCCATCCCCTTGCGCGCCAGCTCATCCGCGCGCTCATTCTCCGGATGCCCGGCATGGCCCTTCACCCAGTGCAGCGTCACCTGATGCCGGTTGCGGGCTTCTTCCAGCGCCTGCCAGAGTTCGGCGTTTTTCACCGGTTTCTTGTCGGCGGTTTTCCAGCCGTTTTTCTTCCAGCCGAAAATCCACTTGGAGATGCCGTCCATCACATATTTGGAATCGGTATAGAGGTTGACCTCGCAGGGGCTCTTCAGGGCGTTGAGGGACGAGATCGCCGCCATCAGTTCCATGCGGTTGTTGGTCGTCTCGGCTTCGCCGCCGAACAGTTCCTTTTCCGTCTCGCCATAGCGCAGCACCGCGCCCCAACCGCCTGGGCCGGGATTGCCGGAGCAAGCGCCGTCGGTGAAGATATCGACCTGTTTCATGCCTTCAGCCCGTATTCGGCGCTGGAGGCGATCTGGCGGTGGAAGCGCAGCTTGCGCAGATATTCGAGCGGGTCCTTCTTGGTGACCATGGCGCCGGCCGGCGTCGTCAGCCAGTCGTAGAGGCGGGTCAGGAAGAAGCGCAGCGCCGAGCCGCGCGCCAGCGTCGGCAAGGCGGCGATTTCGGCGTCGCTCAGCGGCCGGACGCTCTGATAGCCCTCCAGCAGCGCCATGCCCTTGGTGATGTTGTAGGCGCCATCCTTCTCGAAGCACCAGGCGTTGAGGCAGATCGAGACGTCGTAGGCGAGCTGATCGTTGCAGGCGAAATAGAAGTCGATCAGGCCGGAAAGCTCGTCGCCGAGGAAGAAGACATTGTCCGGAAAGAGATCGGCATGGATGACGCCATCCGGCAGGTCTTTCGGCCAATGGCTGCCCAGAAATTCAAGCTCGCCGCGGATTTCGTCCTGCAGGCCGGGCTCGACCTCATCGGCGCGGGTCTCCGACTTTTCCCAAAGCCCCTGCCAACCGGCCAGCGACAGCGCGTTCGGCCGCTTGATGTCAAAACCTTCGCCGGCGACATGCATGGCGGCCAGCGCCCTGCCGACTTCGCGGCAATGCTTCGCCTCGGGCTTCCTCAGCCACATGCCCTCGAGGAAGGAGATCAGCGCCGCCGGGCGGCCGGAGAGATGGCCGAGCAGCTCGCCATCCTGACGCGGCAGCGGCAGCGGGCAGGAAAGGCCACGGCTCGCCAAGTGCTGCATCAGGCCGAGAAAGAACGGCAGATCGTTCTTTTCCACGCGCTTTTCATAGAGCGTCAGGATCAGCGGATCGCGCGAGGTGTGCAGCAGGAAATTGGAGTTTTCGACGCCCTCGGCAATGCCCTTGTAGGAGAGCAATGTGCCGACATCATATTCCGTCAGGAACCACTTCAGATCGTCTTCGGTAATATCGGTATAAACGGCCACGAATTATTCCTGGAAAAGGCTTTAAGGGATTTGATTATTCGCCGTTGACGAAAGCCATGTCGGCCGTTGTCAGCTCGATGTTGCGCAGCTCGCGATTGACGAGGAAATTCTCGGTTTCCTTGACCGTCTCGGCCAGTTCCACCACCGCATTGTAGCGGGCGCGGAAGGCTTCGATGATCTCGTTGACGATGACTTCCGGCGCAGATGCGCCAGCCGACAGGCCGACGGTCTTGATATCGCCGATATCGTCCCAATCGATCTCGGCGGCGCGCTGCACGAGCACGGACTTCGTCGCCCCTGCCCTGAGCGCCACTTCGACCAGACGCTTGGAATTGGACGAATTCGGTGCGCCGACGACGATGAAGAGATCGCAGCCGGGAGCCGCCTGCTTCACCACTTCCTGGCGGTTGGTGGTGGCGTAACAGATCGAATCGGCGGATGGAGCCGTCAGGTTCGGGAAGCGCTCCTGCAGCCGCGCGATGACGCCGGCGGTATCGTCGACCGAAAGCGTCGTCTGCGTGACGTAGCCGAGATTGTCCGGATCAATAGGCTCATAGACGTCGACATCCTCGACGGTCTCGATCAGCGACACCGTGCCTTCGGGAAGCTGGCCCATGGTGCCGATCACTTCCGGATGGCCGGCATGGCCGATGAGGACGACGTGGCGGCCGAGGCGGTTGTGGCGCATGGCCTGCTTGTGCACCTTGGAAACCAGCGGGCAAGTGGCGTCGAGATAGAAGAGATTGCGGGCGTCGGCATCTTCCGGCACGGCTTTCGGCACGCCATGGGCGGAGAAGACCACCGGCTGGGCGCGATGCTCCGCCGGGATCTCGTCCAGCTCCTCGACGAAGATGGCGCCTTTGGCTTCCAGCCCTTCGACCACATAGCGATTGTGCACGATCTCATGGCGGACATAGACCGGCGCGCCATAGGATTTCAGCGCCAGCACGACGATCTGAATGGCGCGATCGACGCCGGCGCAGAAGCCGCGCGGGCCGCAGAGCCGGATGGTCAGGTCAGGTTTGGAAACTGCTATGTTCATGTCTCTTCCGAAATCCGGGACGATGGCAAAGCCATAGATAGGTTCGCCCTGCCGCTTATCCTATTAGTCCGCATGATCTTATCCAAAAACCGCTGCGCACTTTTCGGGATCATGCTCTAGCCGAATATTCCATCGAAATGAAGCTATTCTATTGCATGCCTCTATTGCTGAGGCGCGCCCGGATGGTGTTTGCGCCACCAGGAGATCGCGACGATGACGACGAGCGCCGCCGCCAGACCATACCATGTCACGGCATATTGCAGATGGCTATTCGGCAGGTCGACGATGGTGACGCCGCCGATCGGCAGGCCGCCGGGGTTCGGAGCCTTGCCGGCGTCGACGAAGAAGGGCAGCACTTTGTCCTTCGGCAACCCGTCGCTCGCCGCCATGGCGTCCAGATCCTTCCAGTAGAAGATATCCTTGGCGAGATCGTTGTCCGGTATGCCGGAGGGCTGGCCGGCGAGCTTGGCGCGGGCAAGGCCGGTGACGGTCTGCTCGCCCGTCAATTGCCCCTGCATGCGCTTTTCTGGCGCCTTGTCGACATCGGGCACGAAGCCACGGTTGACGAAGAGATAACGCCCGTCGGCAAGCTGTAGGGGCGTATAGACGTGATAACCGGCATCGCCTTCGTAAGTGGTAAAGAAATGCCGTTCCTTGTCGTTAAGGTAGTGGCCCGTCGCCGTGACGACGCGATATTCGATATCGCCACCGGACGCGGCCATGGCCTCGATCGCCGACAGCGGCACGGGCGGCGCAGACTGACGCTCGGCGATATCGGCAAGCAGGCCCTCCTTCCAGTGCAGCCGCTCGACCTGCCAGGTGCCGAGCACCAGCAGGATGGCAAGCGCCACGAGCAGGATCAGCGCCTTGCCGACCTGCCAGAATGGGTTGGCGCGGCGAGCGGGAGCAACGACATCAGTCACGGTGAAGGCGTCCTTCGCTGGCCTTGTTGCGGTATTGCAGCGCGATCAGAATGCCCTTGCACCAGCGCAGCGACAGAAGCGACAGGATGATGGTCAGCGGCGCAAACAGCAGAATATGCACCCAGATCGGCGGCCCGTAATTGGCCTGCAGCCACAGGACCAAACCAATGACGATAAAGCCGACGATGAGGATGACGAAGACCGCCGGCCCGTCGCCGGCGTCGGCAAAGGCATAATCGAGATCGCAGGCCGCACAGCGCGGCTTCAGCGACAAAAGCCCGTCGAAGAGCTTGCCATTTCCGCAACGCGGGCAACATCCCTGGATGCCGACCTTGAAGGGATCAACAGGCGGAAACAGGGCGCTGTCGCTGCTTGCCCCATCATCCGGGGTTTTGTCTTGCTCTGAGCTCACGATTTGGTCTCGATCGGTCCATCATCCCGGACGAGCTCCACTTCTCGTCCCTTTCGTCATCAGTAGCCGCGATGCGGCCGTCCGTCCAATCCAAAAGCTAGGTGAACGCGGCGGGCCTGCTACAATACAAACGCCACGGAGGAGGCTCATGGAACTCAATCAAGACCACGACGCCGGGCGGATCATCATTCTGAACGGTGCGCCGCGATCCGGAAAATCCAGTATTGTCGAGGCTATACAGGCCGGTTTCGACGGTCCCTGGATGAATCTCGGGGTCGACACCTATGTCAGGCACGCCACGCCGCAACGCTACCGGCCAGGCGTCGGCCTGCGCCCCGGCGGCGAGAGGCCCGATCTCGAGCCACTTATCCCGCGCCTTTATGCCGCGCTCTACGCTTCCATCGCCGCCCATAGCCGGCTGGGACTGAATGTCGTCGCCGAGTTCGGCCATCACGACGCATATTCGCGTCCCCTTGGTATCCTTCAGGACTGCGCCCGGCAGCTGGCCGGCCTGCCGGTTCTCTTCGTCGGTGTACACTGCCCGATCGAGACCATCATGCAGCGGCGTCTGGCGGAAGGCTCGGAGCGGCGCGGCACCTATGTCGGCGTTTCCGCCGATGCTCCCATTCCCGCGCCGGTGCTTGCCTGGCAGGAAGAGGTGCACCGGCCGGGGCTCTACGATCTGGAGCTCAATACTTCGATCAAGAGCGCTGAGGCCTGCGCCGAAGAGATCAGGCAGCTGATGGACCGAGGCGTTTCGCGCCCGACGGCATTCGAGCAGCTCGGGCGAGCGGCTGAGTGACTGCAAAGACGCGGCGCTGATCAATAAGTCCTGAGCCTTGCTTCACATCGGCGGCATCTTCTCGAATTTCGACACGGCCGGGTCGAGCCGGTCCCAAGCATGACCGCGCACCGTGTACGTCACCATCTGCGGCTCGTATCGGCCTGGATCGTCGAGGCTCGCGGCGTGAATGGTGAAGAGGTCCGGCATGGCCGCGAAGGTCAGATAGACGGGCGATCCGCAGGCGGGACAGAAGCCGCGCGTCTTCACGTTCCCACTGTCGCCGACCATATCCCAATGCGTCGCGTCGCCTTCGAGCTTCACCGCCTCCCTGTTCGGGAAGGTCAAATAGGATCCATGCCCCGTGCCACTCGTACTCTGGCAGTCGCTGCACTGGCAGTCGTTCATCGCGATCGGTTCAGCCGAGATTTCATAGTGGATCGCACCGCAGGCGCATCCGCCGGTGTAAGGCTTGTTCATGTCTCTCTCCCTCCTGGTTAAGCACTTCATCGGCCACGACGCTTCTGTCGCGTCAGTCTTTCCCGTCGACGATAGCGCCAATGTTCTGCACTACCTTCTTCCAACCTTCGCTCATCTTGTTGAAGGCGGTATCGTTCTTCGGCACGACGAAACCGGAATGGACGAGGCGGAGGCGCGTGCCGGTTTCAACCTTGGAAAGGATGAACGTGACTACAGAGTCGAGCTGTGAGCCGTATCCGACGTTTCCCGCATGTCCGCCTTTCCAGGCGTAAGCCAAACGTTCATACGGCTTCACCTCCAGTACCTGGCAGTGAATGGTGCCGTCCCACGCACCGGCCGGCGTGGTCTGGTAGGTGAAGTGTTTGCCTTCCACAGGCTCGAAACCCGCCGGCATCATCAACCACCGGCCCATCAAACTCGCCGTGGTCAGCGTTTTCCAAATCGCCTCCGGCGCATGCGGAAAAACCTCATCGACCACTATGTCTTGCGTGTCGGGCTCCAATACGGCGTCGTTCATGGATCAATTTCCTTCAGCAGTGTCCTGAGATTCACAAAACGTTCGCGCCAGAAGACGCCATAATGGCTCATCCAGTCGACCAGCGGCTCGAGGCCTTCCGGTTGGGCACGGTAATAGACTTTCCGGCCTTCCGGGCGCTCGGCGACCAGGCCGGCCTGTTTCAGGGCCTTGAGGTGTTGAGAAATGGCGCCCTGCGTCACTCCGCTCCCTCGCGTCAGTTCGACAACGGTAATCTCGTCGGAGCTGACGACCTTCTCAAACACGGCCCGCCGTGTGGGATCGGCAAGTGCGCGCATGACGGCATTGATGGGAGCGGCTTCGGTCATGGGAAACCAATAGCTAATACTAATTGATGAGTCAATACTAATTGATTTGATGGATTCCAATGCCGCCTCGCGCCGCAATGAATCAACTGATCCGCAATCCGGTTTAATAGGTCCTGAGCCCGGTGAATGACCATCTTCCAGCCTTCACCCACTCGCGCCGGATGGTCGAGCGGTGTGTCTCACCCGACCTGGCTCCCGCGACAAATCTCAGCGTGGTTTTTCGGCGGAATCCTACGGCTGCGATTCAAGCAACCGGATGTAGCGTTCAGCTGAGCGGGCGACACTGTCCTTTGCACCGCTCGCGATGATCTTGTCGCTCCAGGCGCCGTAGATGCGGTCGAAGCGTATGTCTGCAACGCGGTTCGCAATACGCCGGACTTCGCGTGCCGGCAGAGGGATCAGGTTGGGGAAAGAATACATGAAGGAAACCCATCCCTTCGCCGGAACCACTTGCATGGTGTCACCGACGAGCAGCGCGCCACTTCCATCCGCACCGGCCTGCCATTCCAGAACGCTGCTCCCCTCGAAATGCCCGCCCAACCGGTGAAGAATTACGCTGGGCAGCACCTCGCGACGGTCTCCCCGCCAAGGCTGGATATGCTTGCTCGGGCGCGTGACATGGGCGAGATCGGCCTCGGGCAACAGGATCGGCACGCCTCCGAGCGCTTCGCTCCATTCCACCATGCCGGTATAAAAATGCGGGTGAGACGGGCAGATGGCCTTGATGCCGCCGAGTGCCAGAATACGGGCTCGCGTCTTCTCGTCCAGAACAGGGGTGCAATCCCACAGGACATTTCCATGCGGAGTGAGCACCAGAAGCGCACGCTGGCCGATGCCAACCGCCGGCGAAACACCGATGGCGATCAAGCCCGGTTCCAGCTCGCTCCATTCGTTCGCATGGGTGGAAACCAGCGCTTCCCGCGCGATCCACTCCTGGCCGCCTTCGGGAACGAACTGTCGTTCATCCTCGCAAATGGAACAGGTCGGAGGCGGGACGGCGCTTAACGCGGAATGGGCGCCACATGTCTTGCAGATCCAGATGGGCAACGGAGCGATCCCTTATGCACGGACAGGCGACCCTGGAGATGGAGGGCGAACATGATGTTGCAATGCCATGTCGAAAAAATGCCGCCGCAAACGTTCCGGACTAGGCCAGACTTTGCGGCGGCAAGCATTGTTCATTTCGGCCGAAAGCCGACTTCCGGAGCAGAGGCCGGTCAGCCGGCCGCTACCGGCGCACCCCAGCTGCCCCAGATGTAGATGCAGAAGAACAGGAACAGCCAGACGACGTCGACGAAGTGCCAGTACCAGGCAGCCGCTTCGAAGCCGAAATGCTGTTTCGGCGTGAAGTCGCCCTTGATCGCGCGGATCAGGCAGACCAGCAGGAAGATCGTGCCGATCAAGACGTGGAAACCATGGAAACCGGTCGCCATGAAGAAGGTCGCGCCGTAGATCGAGTTTTTGAACTCGAAAGGTGCATGGGCATATTCATAGGCCTGCACGCAGGAAAAGAACGCGCCGAGCAGAACTGTGAGCGTCAGGCCCTGGATCATGCTCTTGCGGTCATTGTGCAGCAGCGCATGGTGCGCCCAGGTGACCGTCGTGCCCGACAGCAACAGGATGATGGTGTTGTAGATCGGCAAGTGCCAGGGATCGAGAACCTCGACACCCTTGGGCGGGAACTGACCGCCGAGGAAGGCCGTCCGCGATGCCTGGATCGCCTCGTTCGGGAAGAGGCTGACGTCAAAATAGGCCCAGAACCAGGCGACGAAGAACATCACCTCGGAGGCGATGAACATGATCATGCCGTAGCGCAGATGCAGCGAGACGACGCGGGTATGCGCGCCCTCATGCGCTTCCTTCACCGTGTCCGACCACCAGCCGTACATGACGTAAAGGATCAGCGCCAGACCGATGAAGAACAGCCATGGGTGCGCCCAATCGAGACCGAACAGGTGCAGCGAGCCGCCGTTGAGATAGCGCATGAAGCCGACGCCACCGAAGGTGATGATGAAGGCCCCGATGGCTGCCAGCAGCGGCCACGGGCTCGGGTCGATGATGTGGTAGTCGTGTTTCTTCTGATGCGCCTCTGCCATGTCAGCAATCCCCGAATGACTTTTTCCCATATTGCTCCCGGCCAAGCCGAAAAGCACTCTCCATCAAAGTTTCTTCTGCGCCGCCTTTGTCGCCGCGCCCTCGTTCGACGCGACCGGCTTTGCGCCATCGCGTGGATAGAAGGTGTAGGACAATGTCAGCGCCGTGATCGTCTTCGTCTCTTCCGCCTTGGTGATCTCGGGATCGACGTAGAAGACCACCGGCATCTCGCGCTTTTCCCCCGGCGCCAGATCGGTCTCGTTGAAGCAGAAGCATTGCACCTTGTTGAAATAGGCACCCGCTTCCACCGGCGAGACATTGAAAATAGCCTGTCCTCGCGTCGGCTGGTCGGACTTGTTCTCAGCCACGAACCTGATCTCGATCGTCTCGCCGATCTTCGGATTGACTTCCTTCTGCATCGGCTTGAAGTCCCAGGGCACGCCCGGAGCGACATTGGCGTCGAAAGTGACCTTGATCGGCTTGTCGAGAATGATGCTGGATGCCTGGTCGACGCGCTGCGTTGTGCCGTTAAAACCTGTGACCTCGCAGAAGATGCGATAGAGCGGCACGGCGGCGGCGCACATCGCGCTCATGCCGACGACGAAGCTCAGGCACATGGCGACCACCAGGCCGTTGTTGCGGCCTGCCGTCCTCACCTTGTTCGTTGTCCCCTCCTCCATCACGCCTCCTCAAACGTGTCCGGTGCCGACCTTGATGATGGTGATCGCGTAGAACAGGATCACCAGGCCGGCGAGCACCAGGCCGAGCGCGATATTGCGCCCTCGCCGCGATTTCTTTTGCGCGTCCGTAAGCTTGACAAGTTCGATCATAGCCAGCCCCCCACGCCGCCCGACATCAGCACGGCAACGAGCCTGTCGATCAAGAGCGCCGAAAAGATTGCGAAGAGATAGAAGATCGAAAAGGCAAAGAGTTTCTTCGCCGGCACCATCTTCACATCGCCATCGGGCATGCGCCAGACAGAGATGGAACAGTGAATGAAGATCACACCGAGAATGGTGGCGACAACACCGTAGCCGAGGCTCGCAAAGCCCATGAAGGATGGGACGACGCCGATGATGGCGGTCAGAACGGCATAGGCGACAATCTGGTTTTTCGTGGTGGGCACACCCGCCACATTCGGCAGCATCGGCACACCGACGGCCTCGTAATCCCCCATCTTGAACAGCGCCAGTGCCCAGAAATGCGCCGGCGTCCAGAGAAAGATGATCAGGAAGAGCACGACGCTCTCGATCGTCACGTTGCCCGTCACGCAAGCCCAGCCGATGACCGGCGGGAAAGCGCCGGCGGCACCGCCGATGACGATGTTCTGCGGCGTCGAGCGCTTCAGCCACATCGTGTAGACGACCGCATAAAAGAAGATGGTGAAGGCGAGGATCGCGGCCGACAGCCAGTTGACGGCAAGCCCGAGGATCGTCACCGAGAATCCCGACAATACCAGGCCGAAAGCCAGCGCCTCGGAAGGCGCCACGCGGCCAGCCGGGATCGGGCGTTTCGCCGTGCGGGTCATGATCGCGTCGATATCGGCATCGTACCACATGTTCAGCGCGCCGGACGCGCCGGCGCCGACGGCGATGCAGAGAATGGCGATCAGACCGAGAACCGGATTGATATGGCCCGGCGCCAGAACCAGACCGGCAAAAGCAGTGAAGACGACCAGCGACATGACACGCGGCTTCAGAAGCTCGAAATAATCGCGCGCACCCGCTTCCGAGAGGCCGACTTCGCCTTCCTTCGCAAGCGCTTCGTGATTGTCGATGACCGTCATTCTTTCATTCCAATGTCAGTTGAGCCGGACGCCGCTTATCACGGCGTCCGGAAATAGGCTACTTGATGCGTGGCAGCTCTTCCCACTGGTGGAACGGCGGCGGCGATGACAGCTGCCATTCGAGCGTCGTTGCGCCCTCGCCCCAAGGATTGTCGCCGGCAACGCGTTTCTTGGCGAAGGCGTCATAAACGCCATAGAGGAAGATGACCACACCCACGGCTGCGACATAGGAGCCCATGGAGGAGACGAAGTTCCAGCCGGCGAACGCATCCGGATAGTCGATGTAACGGCGCGGCATGCCAGCACGACCGAGGAAGTGCTGCGGAAAGAACACCATGTTGACGCCGATGAAGGTGACCCAGAAATGCAGGTTGCCGATCTTCTCGTTGTACATGTAGCCGGTCATCTTCGGGAACCAGTAGTACCAGGCGGCGAAGATGGCGAAGACGGCGCCGAGTGACAGCACGTAATGGAAGTGCGCCACGACGTAGTAGGTGTCGTGCCATACGCGGTCGAGGCCGGCATTGGCGAGCTGTACGCCGGTAACGCCACCGACGGTAAACAGGAAGATGAAGCCGATCGCCCAGATCATCGGCGTACGGAACTCGATCGAGCCGCCCCACATCGTCGCAATCCAGGAGAAGATCTTTACGCCTGTAGGAACGGCGATGACCATCGTCGCGAAGACGAAGTAGCGCTGCGTGTCGAGCGACAGGCCGACCGTGTACATGTGGTGAGCCCAGACGACGAAGCCGACGGCGCCGATCGCGACCATGGCATAGGCCATGCCGAGATAGCCGAAGATCGGCTTGCGCGAGAAGGTCGAGATGATGTGGCTGACCATGCCGAAGCCGGGTAGGATCAGGATGTAGACTTCCGGGTGACCGAAGAACCAGAACAGGTGCTGGTAAAGGATCGGATCGCCGCCGCCTTCAGGGGCGAAGAAGGTCGTGCCGAAGTTGCGGTCGGTCAGCACCATGGTGATGGCGCCCGCCAGAACCGGCAGCGACAGAAGCAGCAGGAAGGCAGTGATCAGCACCGACCAGGCAAAGAGCGGCATCTTGTGCAGCGTCATGCCCGGAGCGCGCATGTTGAGGATCGTCGTGATGAAGTTGATCGCGCCGAGGATCGAGGACGCGCCGGCGATATGCAGCGCGAAGATCACCAGGTCGACCGCCGGTCCCGGATGCCCGCCTATGCCCGAGAGCGGCGGATACATCGTCCAGCCGCCGCCCGCGCCGTAAGCGCCAGCCGGGCCTTCGACAAACATCGACAGGATCAGCAGCAGGAAGGCCGGAACGATCAGCCAGAAGGAGATGTTGTTCAGACGCGGAAACGCCATGTCCGGCGCACCGATCATGATCGGCACCATCCAGTTGGCGAAACCGCCGATCATCGCCGGCATGACCATGAAGAAGATCATGATCAGCGCATGGGCGGTGACGAAGACATTGTACATCTGCTTGCCGCCATCGATGGAGGCATCGCCCGAATAGCCGTAGACCATGGAAGCCAGACCGCTGAAGATCTGGATGCCAGGCTCCTGCAACTCCATGCGGATGGCGATCGAGAGCAGGAAGCCGATAAGGCCGGCGAAGATCGCGAAGATCAGGTAGAGAGTGCCGATGTCCTTATGGTTCGTCGAGAAAAGCCAGCGGTTTGCGAAACTGGGCTTGTGAGCGTGGTGATCGTCATGCGCGTGGGCGTCGTGATGATCGTGCGAGTGATCGTCGTGTGCCGTGGATCCAGCCATTGTCCCTAATCCCTCTTACTTCGCGACGTTTTCAGCAACATTGACGGTAGCCGGCTGATCGACGGCGGCCATCAGAGCCTTGTTCGCCTTGGTCAGATCACCGGCGGCGGTGGTCAGCCACTGCTGGTATTGATCCTGGGAGACGATGCGGATGGCGATCGGCATGAACGCATGGTCCTTGCCGCAGAGCTCGGAACACTGGCCATAGTACAGACCTTCACGATCGGCCTTGAACCAGGTCTCGTTCAGACGGCCCGGAACGGCGTCGATCTTGAGGCCGAAGGACGGCATGCCGAAAGAATGGATGACATCCGTGGGTGCGGCGGTGACGAGAACGCGCACGACCTTGTTGACGGGCAGCACCAACTCGTTGTCGACGGCGAGAAGCCGCGGATATTTCGACTTGTCTTCCTTGCCGGCCGCCGCGCGATCGGGCTCCTTCAGCATGAAGGAATCGAAAGCCAGCGGGTTATTTCCGCTGTTTTCATACTCGTAATTCCACTGCCACTGCGTCGCCGTCGCCTTGACGGTCACGTCGGGATTCTGCGGAAAGGTGAGCTGCTTGGTCAGAAGTTCGAAAGACGGAACGGCCAGGAACAGGAGAACAAGAACCGGGCCTACCGTCCAGATCACCTCGATCACCGTGTTATGGCTCGTCTTGGAGGGCACCGGATTCTTGGAGGCCCGGAACTTGACCATGACGACGATCAGAAGGACCAGCACCAGCAATGTAACCGGAATGATAAACCAAAGCGTGTATGCTTCGAACCAGCGAATTTCATGCATGTTGCCGGTCGCCGCCTCCTGCAGACCGGTTTCCCATGGTTTTGGCTGATCGGCATAGCTGCCGGTCGCAAAAAGCAGACAGGCGATAGCCGCCAGAGCTGCGTAAGCCCTCTTAATCACGATGTCTCTCCCTCCAGCGTTTGATCCCAGATCAACCTCAAACGCAGTATCCCTACAGTCCTCTGCGCTTCAAACCACAGTTTGGGGCACACCGCAACAACTCACGACATTTGTCCGTGCGGCATTTTTGCGCGAAATATACTCCTCCGACCCGTCTAAACATGACAAGCATTTCATCATCATACGAAAAATTGCATGACGGTCCATCGTATCGCCGTGACAAAATAGGATAGAGGTCGTATTTCCGCCGCACTCGATTGGAATTCAGCAGGCGGGGCTTTTCATTTGCCGGGCTGGGCTTCAACAATAGCGGCACTGATTCGAATCTAGAGGTTTCCATGGGTTTTCGTTCCCTCGCGCGGCTTTGGTTTGCCACCGCCAGCATCGCTGTCGCGGTTGCCATGCCCGTTTCAGCGCAGCAGGCACAGCCGGCGCCGCAGGCCCAACAGTTGCAACCGCAGCAGGGTCAGCAGCAGCCGACGCATACCCAGCAAGTCCCAACCACCCAGGTTCCACAACCGCCGGGCACAGTGCGCTCGAGCCATGGCGCATGGTCCGTGGTCTGCGACAAGCCAGCGGGTGCCGCCACCGAGCAATGCGCGCTGATGCAGAATGTCATCGCCGAGGACCGACCGGAAGTTGGCCTTTCGGTCGTCGTGCTGAAGACCGCCGATCGCAAATCGAAGATCCTGCGCGTGCTCGCCCCACTCGGCGTGTTGCTGCCGAACGGCCTTGGCCTCAACATCGATGGCAAGGATATCGGCCGCGCCTACTTCGTCCGCTGCTTCGCCGACGGCTGCTATGCGGAAGTGGTGCTTGAGGACGAACTATTGAAGACGCTGCGCAGCGGCGCCACGGCGACGTTCATCGTTTTCCAGTCGCCGGAAGAAGGCATCGGCATTCCAGTCGATCTCAAGGGCTTCGCCGACGGCTACGACGCGCTTCCGTAACGCGGCGGGGCTTGCCCTCTCGTCATGCGACGCCTACATCGGCTCTGAACGGAGCACCTGACCCATGAATACCGATCTGCTTACCCTGTTCGATGCCGACGAAACCAAGCTGCGCGCCATCGTCGCCGAGGCGCTTGCCGGCGCCGACGACGGCGAGCTTTTCGTCGAGCATGTTCAGGCGGAATCGCTGACCTTCGACAACGGGCGGATGAAGGGCGGCAGCTTCAACACCGAACAGGGTTTTGGCCTGCGCGCCGTCGCCGGCGAAGCGGTCGGTTATGCTCATGCGGGCGATCTATCCGAAGCTGCGCTGAAGCGCGCCGCCGATGCGGTGCGCGCGGTTACCACCGGTTATGCCGGCTCCTATGCCGCGGCGCCCCAGCGCACCAACAAGGTGCTCTATAGCGACGAGAACCCGATTGGAGCGCCGAGCTTCGAGGACAAAGCGAAGCTCCTGCAGCAGATCGACAGCTATCTGCGCGACAAGGACGGCAAGGTGCGCCAGGTGACGGCCTCCGTCGCCGCGAGCTGGCAGGTGGTCGACATTCTTCGCGCCGACGGCCATCGCGTCCGTGACATCAGGCCGATGACCCGCATCAACATCTCCGTCATGGTCGGCGATGGCGACCGGCAGGAATCCGGCTCCTTCGGCACCGGCGGCCGCGTCGGCTTCGGCGATTTCGTCACGGAAGAGAACTGGCGCCGCGGCGCCGACGAGGCACTGCGCCAGGCGCTCGTCAATCTCGAGGCGATCGATGCGCCGGCCGGCACGATGGATGTCGTTCTCGGCTCCGGCTGGCCGGGCGTCATGTTGCACGAAGCCGTCGGCCACGGGCTGGAAGGCGATTTCAACCGCAAGAAGACCTCGGCCTTTGCCGGACTTCTGGGCCAGATGGTTGCCGCACCCGGTGTCACCGTCGTCGATGACGGCACGATCGAAAACCGTCGCGGCTCGATCACGGTCGACGACGAAGGCACGCCTTCGGCCTACAATGTCCTGATCGAGAACGGCAAGCTGGTCGGCTATATGCAGGACCGGCAGAATGCCCGCCTGATGGGCATGAAGGCGACCGGCAACGGCCGCCGCCAGGGCTACGCCCACACGCCGATGCCCCGCATGACCAACACCTATATGCTCGGCGGCGACAAGACGCCCGACGAAATCATCGCCTCGGTGAAGAAGGGCATCTATGCCGTTTCCTTCGGCGGCGGTCAGGTGGACATCACCTCCGGCAAGTTCGTCTTCGGCTGCACCGAGGCCTATTTGATCGAGAACGGCAAGGTCGGCGCGCCGATCAAGGGCGCCATGTTGATCGGCAACGGCCCAGACGCCATGAAACGCATCTCGATGGTCGGCAACGACATGAAACTCGACACCGGCATCGGCAATTGCGGCAAGGCCGGCCAATGGGTCCCCGTCGGCGTCGGCCAGCCACATCTCAGGATGGATCAGGTCACGGTCGGCGGGACGAAGACCTGACATCTGCCTTCAGGGATTGCCTGGACGGAACATCGCCCAGCGACAGGATCGGTACTCTCGGCAACTATTGAACCATGAGGCTTTCCGGATGCGTTTACTGTCGCGCTGGCAGAACTCCGCGGGAGAAAGAGTGCGGATAGCACTTCACCTCAAAGGCATACCCTTCACCTATGCTCCCGTGGGCTCGTTGGCTCCGGGAGAATATGCAAGGCTCAACCCCCAAGGCCTCCTGCCTGCCCTCGATATCGGCGGCCGCATCATTGCTCAGTCTTCGGCAATTCTCGATTATCTGGAGGAGACGTATCCTCAACCAAGCCTGCTGCCGGCCGACCCTGTCGTTCGTGCCGAGGCAAGAGCTTTTGCCGCCCACATCGCCTCGGAGATGCACGCCTTGAGCGTTCAGCGCGTGCGGCGCTTTCTGCAGTCTGACATGGACGCCGATGACGAAAAGGTCGCGACCTGGGTTAATCACTGGTTGGTTCTGGGTCTGAACGCCCTGGAAGAAACCCTGTTGCGGCGGCCAGCTCAGTGGCCTTTCTGCTTCGGTGCGGAGCCCGGTTGGGCCGATCTGCATCTCGTGCCGCAATTGAGTGCGGCCCGTCGCCTTGGTATCGATCTATCCGGCTACGCCCAGTTGCTCGCAACGGAAGAGCGCTGCATCGAACGCGAGGCCTTTCGTCTTGCCCGCCCGGAAGCGCAAGTCGACTTCCCCAACTCGTAAGCCGTGGCGCAAACGCGCAAATCCACCTGCCTATAGCCGGATCTCATCCCTCCTCCGGCCGAAAGCGCCATTTCCGTTCCACGGCAGCGGCAAGATCGAGGCCGTTGCGGTGAGCAAACAGCAGTATATGGCCGAGCACATCGGCAGTCTCGTCCGCCAGCGCCAGCGCCACTTCCTCATTCGTCATGCCCTTGCGCCGGCCGCGACCTGTCTTCCTGTTCCAGATCTGGGTGAGTTCGCCCATCTCCTCCTGCAATTTGAGCACGAACCAATCGTCGTCGCGCTCCACGCCGTGGGCGGTGGCATAGGTGGTGGAGGCTTTTTCGAATTGTTGGATCAGACCGGAAAGCATCGATATCGTTCCCTATATGTTCCAGTCATCAATGAACGATTCTGCCGAAAATGTCGAGACGGCGGAGCTTGCACTCCGCCGTCTCGATTGCTCCAGATTTTGATTTTCGATCAGCTCTTGTGCGGCAATAGCAGGCAGTCGAAATCGTTCCGCTTCAGCGCGGCGCAAGCGGAGTTCGCATCGTCGCGGCTGCCGAAGCCGACGAAGCGGGCGCGGTAGACGGTGCTGCTGCCCTTGCCGACGGCTTCCGTATAGGGTGAGGCATTGGCGAGCGCATTGCCGGCCTTGGACTGGGCCGCGGAGAGCAGGTCCTTGGCGGCCTGCGCGGTCGGGGTCGCAGCGATCTGCACCTGCCAACGGCCGGTCGCAGGCTTGCCGGCATTGAGGATCTCATCCATTGCCACCGGGCGGTCCATTGGCACGGTGACGTTCGGGACGGCTGCGTAGGCGAGTGGGGTTGGGGTCTGAGCTGGGTTGAACTCGGCGCGTTTACGCGTTGTCGCTGTCGTCTGCGTATCGACCTCAACGGCGACATCATTCGAGGCGGAAGCCACTTCCACCTGCTTGACCTTGCCGCCGCCCGTGCTTGCTACGAGGCGCGACGTCGAAACGGAATTGGCTTTCGGCACGTAGCGGTCGAGAAGCGAAGCCATCAGTGCGTCGCGGCCGCGGGCCGTCGCACCGCCCATGACGACGCCGATGACGCGGCGATTGCCATTGCGTACAGCGCTGACAAGGTTGAAGCCGGAGGCATTGGTGTAGCCGGTCTTGATGCCGTCCATGCCCTCGTAGCGATACATCAGGTTATTGTGACCGCGAACGCGCTGGCCGCGGTAGGTGAAGCCCGTCTGCGAGAACAGCCGGTATTCCTGGGGATAATTATTGATGAGCGCGACGGCGAGCGTCGACATATCGCGGGCGGTGGTCACCTGCTGCATGTTCGGCAGGCCCGAAGCGTTCATGAAAACGGTGCGGCGCATGCCGATCTCGCGGGCCTTTTGCGTCATCAGGCGGGCAAAGCCGCTTTCGCTGCCACCCAGCGCTTCCGCCATCGCGGCGGCGGCATCGTTGGCGGACTTGATGATCATGCCGTCGACGGCCTCACGCACGGTGACAGTACCGCCGGGTTTCAGGCCGAGTTTGGTCGGGGGTTTGCCGGCGGCATTGCTCGAAACCGGTATCTTGCTGTTCCAGCTCAGCTTGCCACGATGAATTGCCTCGAACGTCATATAGAGCGTCATCATCTTGGTCAGCGACGCCGGATGATTGAGATCATCGGCGTTGCTCGAGGCAAGCACCGTGCCGGTCTTCGCGTCCATGATGAAATAGGCGCTGCCCGCAAAGCTTGCGACGGGCGCGCCCAGAAGCACGACGGCCGCAGAGAGGGCCATCAGAAATTTTTTCATATTCGTCCCCAAACGAAACAAATGCCAATACACCGCGTCAATCCGTTGTGCGCTTTTGCGACAGAAGCCTGATATTCGGTGCGATATTGAGGCAACACCCTCAAGAGATTCCCAATTTTGCCTTTGCTGGTAAAATATCGGTTAACACATTGAAAATATGGCGCAGATTCAGCAAGGATTAACGGCGCTCCGGTACAGCATGGGTCTTCGTCAACCGGGTCAATCCCCATGGAGCAGGCCATCAGAGACCGTCTAAAGCGCGCCGCGATTTCCGGCGGGCTGGAAACCGCCACAATTCTGAAGAGCCTCGGGCTGATGCGCGACGCCGCCGGCCTCGGCGCCATCTTCACCCTGCACCATGTCCGCCCGCCACAGCCCCGCCGCTTTGCGCCGAACGCGCATCTGGAAATTTCGCCTGAATTCCTCGATCGCGCACTGACCCGGCTGAAACAGGACGGCTACGATTTCATCGCTCTCGACGCGCTCCCGCAGCGGCTGGCACGCAAGGATGACAGGCAGCCCTTTGCCGCCTTCACCCTCGACGACGGCAATCGCAACAATCTCGAGCATGCACTGCCGGTCTTTGCCCGCCATGGCGTCCGCTTCACGATCTTCGTCGCGCGCGGCCTATCGGAGCGGACGCACAGCCTATGGTGGGAAACACTGGCCGAGCTGCTTAACCGGCTGGACCGCCTGACATTCGATTTCGGTACGGGTTCGGAAAGCTTCGCTCTCAACAAGAACGGCCAGCGACGGGCCGTGTTCGCGCGTTTCGCGACCTATGTTCATGGCCACGACGAGACGGAAGCCGTCGGCCGGATCGATGAGCTTGCGCGCCGGAACGGTCTGGAGCCGCTCGATCTCGTGCGTACCGCGATCATGGACCGGACGGAGTTGAAGCGGCTAGCCGCGCATCCGCTCGCCTCGCTCGGCGCTCATACGGTGAGCCACCGGGCGCTTGCCCGGCTGCCGGAGGCGGAAGCGGCGGCGGAAATGTCGCTATCGGCGGATTATGTTGCCGAGATCATCGGCCGGCGGCCGGCGTCGATCGCCTATCCTTACGGTACGACTGAGGCGGTCTCACCGCGCGAGGCCCGGCTTGCGGCGGAACTCGGCTTTGCGGTCGGCGTCACGACCCGGCCCGGGACGATCGCGGCCGCAAATGCTGCCGCCACGACCCTCCTGCCCCGGCTATCTCTCAACGGCCATTATCAGAAGGCGCGTTATGCCTCGGCGCTTGCCTCCGGCATCCCCATGCGGCTGATGGGGCGCCGGGCGCCGGCATAATCCGTTATGGATACATCCGCACCTTTTCCCAGGCACCTTCAGGCACCTCGCGGCGAAATTCGACGCGGTCGTGCAGACGGAACGGACGATCGTGCCAGAATTCGATCGACAGCGGCCTGATGCGGAAGCCGGACCAATATGGCGGGCGCGGAATGTCGCCGAGGGCATAGCGCGCTGTATATTCGGCAACCGCCTTTTCCAGCGCGAAACGGCCCTCGAGCGGGCGCGACTGCTTTGAAGCCCAGGCGCCGATGCGGCTGCCGCGCGCTCTTGTCTTGTAATATTCGTCGGCTTCCTTGTCGCTCACCACCTCAACCAGGCCGCGCAGCCGCACCTGCCGTCTTAGCGATTTCCAGTGGAAGCACATGGCAGCTTTCTTCTGGGAAAGAATTTCTTGGCCTTTCTGGCTCTCGAAATTTGTATAGAATACGAATCCCTGACTATCGAAACCTTTCAGAAGGACCATGCGGACATTTGGCAATCCATCCTTATCAACCGTTGCCAGGGCAACCGCATTCGGATCATTCGGCTCGGTGGTTTCCGCTTCGCGCAGCCAGGCGGCGAAAAGCGCGAAGGGTTCATTCTGTTCGGTGAAGTCACCGCTTGTTAACTCGTTTTCCGACATATTAGCTCAAATGCTCCGCAATTCCTAAAAATCGCCAGCCCCTGACGCTGGCCAAGACACTCGGGTGGAAGTCATAGCAAAGTCGACGGTTCATACAAAGCGCAAGCTTGTAAAAGGCGCGGCGATGGCGGTTGCCATTCTCTCCCTTTTCTCCCTTGGCGGCTGTGTCAGCGGCGGCATGGATGTCCTGAGTTCTGCGAAGGTGGATCGAAGCGTGGCCACGGGCACGATACCGACCGCCCCCGTCACCGCCGACAGCGTTTCCGACGAGACCACCGTGCGCAATGCCGTGACCTCGGCGGATCTCCACAAGCTCAACGGACAGCCCGTTCCCTGGGCAAATGCATCGACGGGCAGCGCCGGCGTCATCGACACGATCGTCGAAAACAGCGCCTCGGGCCAAGTCTGCCGCCAGTTCCGCACCACCCGGCATTCCTATCAGGGCATCGCCAATTTTTCCGGCAGGACCTGCCTTCTCGGCCAGGGCGAATGGCAATTGCTGAGCTTCCAGCAGGCCGGCTGACCGCTCTCCCCTCCTTATTCATGCCCATCGAACGATCTCGCCTGGACCGGTGGGCGCGATGCAATGCGCGCCGGCTGGCAACGTCGTCTTACCATCCCACCCCGCAGCTTAGCGAACGGCTAACCATTCCAGCAGATCGCCTGAACGGGGCGCACTCGGCGTAACAACTGATTAGCAACTGTTCCCGCAGGATCACACCATATTCGCGCCGACCCTCTTCGCGTCCGGGGACCACGGAGGGAAGCGCGATCCATTCTATTGTTTCCTTTTGGGCGCCCCAACGAGACCTGGCGCCGTCCAAATCGGTGGTTGAGATGATGCGCGATCCGTACAAGCTACTTGGCGTGAAGAAGGATGCCGGACCAGACGAAATCAAGGCGGCTTGGCGCAATCTGGCGAAAACCGTCCATCCCGACCACAATATCGGCGATCCTACCGCAACGGCGCGCTTTGCCGAAATCGGTCGCGCATACGAAACGCTGAAGGACCCGCAGAAACGCAGCCGTTACGATCAGGTAACACACATGGCCGAAGCGAAGGCACAGAGCCGCGAGCAGACCATCATGCAGCAGCGCCAGGCAGCGCGCGAAGCCGAAGAGCGCGCCAAGGCAGCCCGTGCCAACGCCGAAAAGATCATGGAAGAACTCGCCCGCGCCAATGCCCGCAAGGCACAGGCAGCAGCGACCGCCAATCCGCAGGCTAGCGGCGCGAGCGAATCGCCCGAAGATATGGTCGAGCGCATTTTTGGCGTGAAGGCCGCGCAAATGGCACAGAATCAGGCTGCTGCCGATACCAGCGCCACGGAGACGGCGAAGCAACGCGACGCAAACAGCGAAGCTTTCGTCGAAGAGGAGCAGCTTGCGACCGGAACAGGCTCGAGCGCCGTGCGCTCCCCTTTGGGTATCCTCGGCTCGCTCGTGCGCCGCATCACCGGCGTCGCTCAGGACAGGCCTCCGGAGAAAACGCCGGAGATCGCCGCCGAGGCGACCATCACGCTCGACGACATGCTCAAGGGACAGTGGATCACCGTTCCGCTCCCCGAAGGGCGGGAAGCGCGCTTCCAGGCGACGACGGATATCGGCAACGGACAAGTCCTGCACCTGAAGAATCAGGGACTGAAACTGCCGGGAATGCTGCGCGGCGATGTGGCGATCACCGTCCATCTTTCCACCGACAGCCGTTTCACCCTCGATGGCTGCGACATCCGCACGACGCTTCCGGTCACCATAGAAAATGCCGTGCTCGGTTATGAGACGGAGGTCGAGGGATTGAACGGTCAGGTTCGACTGACGGTTCCCGCCTGGTCCGGCTCGGATCAGGTCATCCGAATCTCCGGCGAGGGCCTTCCGGACGGACAGGGCGGAAAAGGCGACCTGGTGGTGGAGCTGCGCCTGATGCTCTGGGAAAAGCCGGATGACAAAGTCACCGATTTGATGCGCAGCATGCGCGAGGGCTTTTTTCTGTGAAATTTCAGTGACAACCGCACCCTTTGTTACGATCCCTAACAGTTGATGATCTTGACAATGCTTGAACAGGGGATCGGCCTATGCCATAGGCAGGTTCAATTGTAATTCAAGGGAGCATAATATGGCTCAAGCCACTGGCCTCATGGCAGGCAAGCGCGGCGTCATTCTCGGCGTTGCAAACAACCGTTCCATAGCGTGGGGCATTGCCAAGGCCTGTTCGGACGCCGGTGCCGAAATCGCGTTGACGTGGCAGGGCGACGCTTTGAAGAAGCGCGTCGAGCCGCTGGCTCAGGAACTCGGCGCCTTCATGGCCGGCCATTGCGACGTCACCGAGCCCGCGACGATCGATGCCGTCATTGATGCGCTCGAAGCCAAGTGGGGCAAGATCGATTTCGTCGTGCATGCCATTGCCTTCTCCGACAAGGACGAACTGACCGGCCGTTACGTCGACACGAGCCGCGACAACTTCGCGCGCACGATGGACATCTCGGTCTATTCCTTCACCGCCGTCGCCCAGCGCGCCGAGCGAATCATGAATGACGGCGGCTCGCTGATCACCCTCACCTATTACGGTGCGGAAAAGGTCATGCCGCATTACAACGTCATGGGCGTTGCCAAGGCCGCTCTCGAAGCAAGCGTGCGCTATCTCGCCGTCGATCTCGGCGGCCGCGGTATTCGCGTCAACGCGATTTCGGCCGGCCCAATCAAGACGCTCGCCGCTTCCGGTATCGGCGATTTCCGCTATATCCTGAAGTGGAACGAATATAACGCGCCGCTGAAGCGTGGGGTTACGATCGACGAGGTCGGCAATTCCGCACTTTACCTGCTCTCCGATCTCTCCACCGCCGTCACCGGCGAAGTCCATCATGTCGATTCCGGTTACCACACCGTCGGCATGAAGGCCGTGGATGCGCCCGACATGTCGGTCCTCAAGGACTGATCAACAGGAAGTCTCAACCGTGCCGCCTATCCTTTATGTGATCCGCCACGGTCAGACCGACTGGAATGCCGAGCGCCGACTGCAAGGCCAGAAGGACATAGACCTCAACGCCATCGGCCGCGCACAGGCGCGGCAGAACGGCCTTGAACTGGCCGAAATTCTCGCCTTCGAAAACCAGCCCTTCGACTTTGTTGCGAGCCCGATGCGGCGCACGCGCGAGACCATGGAAATCGCGCGGGAAGCCATGGGCCTGCCGCCCAAGGATTATCGCACCGACGAGCGATTGGTCGAGGTCTCCTTCGGTGCCTGGGAAGGCTTCACCATCAAGGAACTGAAGGCGACCGAGGCTGAGCGCCTTGCCGAGCGCAATGCCGGCAAATGGGATTTCATCCCGCCCGGCGAGGATGCGGAGAGCTATGAGATACTCTCCTGGCGCGTCGGCTCATGGCTGGCATCCATCGACAAGCCGACCGTCTGCGTCACTCATGGCGGCGTCATCCGGTCGCTATTCCGGCTGGTCGGCGATGTCTCGAAAGAAGATGCCTCGGAGGCGGAAATCCCGCAGGACCGCGTCCTGAAGGTCGATCCGCAGATGAAGATCATCGGCTGGATCTGAAGCAATTCCAGGAAAAATGCGTAGCGGTTTTCGGTCCGGAATTGGGTGAAGACGGCAGGGCCGAATAGCGAAGCGATTCTGTGAAATCACTCCACGACGCTTGATCGGCTAACGGCCGCCAATTCTCACTGCACGATATCGAGATCGTTGATAACGCGCTTGCCGTCGACTTCGGTGTAGAAGACGACGACCTTGACGCCGGCTTTCAGCCCGCTGAAATCGAAATCCTCCGGCGCCTGATAGTTCTTGCCGTCATCCAGCGTGATGCTGAAATTCTTCGCATCGACCTTCTTGATCGTGGACTCGACGTCGGCGCTTTCGGCAAAGCCGGCGACAGGGGCAAGAAGGCTTGCCGTGGCCAGGAGCGTCGCAACAAAGAAGCGCATCGGAGGGACCCTTTTTATTCCATTTCGGTGCCAATTTTGATCTGACATAGATAATACTTTGAATATGGCGGAAGTTGCCCGCAACAATGGCTTTCGCCGCCCAATTGATGAATGTATCGTCACAATCCACAGCATGGCCTAATCTTTGTTTACCATATCAGGTGCTTGACGGACTTTCACCTCCCCCGTGCCTGCGCCGTCATCATGGAAAGAAAGATTTGCCTCGGCGGCTTTTTGGCCTATGAGTGTGCCGCAATTCCAAGAGACAAGACGCGGCCCGCCGCCGGGCCGCCGCAATCCGGTTGTTCCCATGTCGCATAATAGCTTTGGTCACCTCTTCCGCGTCACCACCTGGGGCGAAAGCCACGGGCCGGCGCTCGGCTGCGTCGTCGACGGCTGCCCTCCCGGCCTGCGCTTCAAGCTGGAAGACATCCAGACCTGGCTCGACAAGCGCAAGCCCGGCCAGTCGCGGTTCGTGACACAGCGGCGCGAGGACGATCTCGTCAAGGTGCTCTCCGGCGTGATGCTGGACGAGGACGGCGAGACGATGATTTCAACCGGCACGCCGATCTCGATGCTGATCGAAAACACCGACCAGCGCTCCAAGGATTACGGCGAGATCGCCCGCAGCTATCGCCCCGGCCACGCCGACTATACCTATGACGTCAAATACGGCATTCGCGACTATCGCGGTGGCGGTCGCTCGTCTGCCCGTGAGACCGCGGCGCGCGTTGCCGCCGGCGGTATTGCCCGCCTCGTCGTGCCCGGCGTGACCGTCCGCGGCGCGCTGGTGCAGATCGGCAAGCACAAGATCAACCGCGCCAACTGGGATTGGGCTCAAGTCAACCAGAACCCGTTCTTCGCGCCCGATCCGGCGATCGTGCCGGTCTGGGAAGAGTATCTCGACGGCATTCGCAAGGCCGGTTCCTCGATCGGGGCGGTGGTCGAGGTCATCGCCGAGGGCGTGCCCGCCGGCCTTGGCGCTCCGATCTATGCCAAGCTCGACCAGGATATCGCCTCGCTGCTGATGTCGATCAACGCCGTCAAGGGCGTCGAGATCGGTGAAGGCTTTGCATCCGCCGAACTGACCGGCGAGGAAAATGCCGACGAGATGCGGATGGGCAATGACGGCAACCGCATTTTCCTGTCCAACCATGCCGGTGGCATTCTGGGCGGCATTTCCACCGGCGAACCCATTGTCGCCCGCTTTGCCATCAAGCCGACCTCCTCGATCCTGACCGAGCGTCAGTCGATCGACGCCGACGGCAAGAATGTCGATATCCGCACCAAGGGCCGCCATGACCCCTGCGTCGGCATCCGCGCCGTGCCGATCGGCGAAGCGATGGTTGCATGCGCCATTGCCGATCATTACCTCAGAGACCGTGGCCAGACTGGCCGGCTGAAATAAGGACTTTCTCATGCCTTACGACCAGAAGCGCGTTGTCGATGCTATCCGGGCATTCGAAGCCGGCGAAATCGTCGTCGTCATGGACGACAATGACCGCGAAAACGAAGGCGACCTGATCGTTGCCGCCGTTCATTGCACGCCCGAGAAAATGGCGTTCATCGTTCGCCATACCTCGGGCATCGTCTGCACGCCGATGCCGCGCGAAGAAGCCAAGCGGCTGAATCTCAACGCCATGGTGGCGGAAAACGATTCGGCGCACACGACCGCCTTCACCGTCTCCGTCGACTTCAAGCACGGCACGACCACCGGCATTTCCGCCGACGACCGGACGCTGACGGTGCGCAATCTCGCCAATCCGAATGTCGGCCCGACCGATTTCGTCCGCCCCGGCCATATCTTCCCGCTAGTCGCGCGTGAAGGCGGCGTGCTGATGCGCTCGGGCCATACGGAAGCGGCGGTCGACCTCTGCAAGCTCGCCAATCTGCCGCCGATCGGCGTCATCAGCGAACTCGTCAACGACGACGGCACGGTGACGCGCGGCCCGCAAGTGGTCGAGTTCGCCGAACAGCACGGGCTGAAGCTCGTCTCCGTCGCCGATCTCATCGCCTATCGCCAGCGCAAGGAAACGCTGATCGAACTCGGCACCAGCTTCGATATCGACACGCCGTTCGGCAAGGCGCGCGCGCATACCTATTCGCTGCCCTGGGACACGATGCAGCACCTCGCCGTCGTCTTCGGAGACATCCGCGACGGCATCGACATTCCGGTGCGCCTACATCCGGAAAGCGTCGCCGAGGACCTGTTCGGCAAGCGCCGCCCGGTCGATTTCTACATGAAGAAGATCGCCGACGAAGGCCGTGGGATCATCGTCTATCTGCGCGAAGGCTCCGTCGGCGTCGGCCATTTCGACAATGGCCGCAAGGCGCGCCAGGCCGAGCGCGAAAGCCATGCCGAGGCGCAAGCGCGCGACAGCGAATGGCTGGAAATCGGCCTCGGCGCCCAGATCCTCAAGGACCTCGGCGTCAGCTCGATCAAGCTGCTCACCAGCCGCGAGCGGCATTATGTCGGCCTGGAAGGGTTTGGCATCAAGATCGCCGCGACGGAGATTTGTTGATCTTCACCCTCCCCTTGAGGGGGAGGGTCGGAGCGAAGCTCCGGGGTGGGGTGATGTCTCCCCACGCTGAGGGTCACCCCGCCCGCGCGTTCCGCGCGACCTCCCCCCTCAAGGGGGAGGTAGTTAACCCCGCCACCCCTCCAGGAACACCACCTTCTCGAGCCCGGCAAAGCGCGCCACACGCTCCAGTTCCGCCTCCAGCTTCTCCAGCCTGCCAGCGGACGCCTTGACGCCCGGCTCCAGCCACAGACGCTTGACATCCAGAGTTCCCGCCTTGCGGTCAGCCTTCATATCGATCCGTCCGATCAGACGGTCTCCTTCCAATAGCGGGAAGACGTAGTAGCCATATTCGCGCTTTGGCTCCGGCACGAAGATCTCGATCCGGTAGAAGAAGCCGAACAGACGTTCGGTACGGTTGCGGTCGCGCAGGGTCGGGTCGAACGGGCTCAGAACGCGGATGCGGGCTGGCGCTTCGGGGTAGCTGTCGAGCGTGGAAAGGAATTCGGCGAAGGCGAAGGATGGGCGCGGTTTGCCCTCGACCGCGGGCTCGATCAGCATTTCCGAGAGTTCGTCGCGATGCGCTTCCACCCAGGCTTTCGCCTCCTGCGGCGTCACCAGATTCCAGAAGGCAGCAATTTCGCCAGAGGTGGCAAAGCCCAGACGCTGCAAAGCGCCACGGCAGGCCCAATCGACGAACTCGTCATGCCCGACCTCCGGCGTGTGCACATGATCCGGCAGGACCCGCTCGACGAGATCGTAGACTTTCTGGAAGTTGGTGCGGCCGGCGATCGCGAATTTGCCGGTGCGCCAGAAATATTCGAGCGCCGTCTTGTTCGGATGCCAGTTCCACCAGCCGCCGGAAACATGGTTCTCCGCCTTGATCTCGCGGGCCATGATGGCGCCGTTCTTCAGCACGCGCTCATAGGTCTCCTCAAAAGCAGACTCAAACCCCTCGCCGCGCCACTTGCGCCAGCGCTCGACCAGCGCCAGTTCCTCGCGGCGGAACCGGTGTTTCCAATAGACGAAGAAGGCGCTCGGCAGGATCGAGGCGTCGTGCGTCCAGTGTTCGAACAGCGCACCGTCCTTTTCGAGCAGCTCGGTTAGGTGTTCGCGCCGATAGGTCTGGTTGCGCGAAAACAGGATCTGGTGATGCGCCCGCTCGACCGTGCCGATGCTGTCGACCTGCACGAAACCGATATCGTGGATCAGTTGCAACAACCCCGCCTTGGTCAAGGCGCGGTTCGGAGGATTGGCAAGCCCTTGCTTGGCGAGGAAGACGCGGCGGGCATCACGATTCGACAGCAGATTCGTCATGGCGGGATCATAGGCATAAATTCCCATGCTTTCCAACAGGCGTTGATTTGATAATTCGCCATGATGGGCTATAGGACCGCAACAGCACCACGGAATGGGACCAGCCGCTTGGATATCCGCTTCGACAATGCCGGCGTCGATTTCGGCACACGGTCCGCGCTCCTGCCGCTCAGCCTGACGCTCAGCGAGCGGCGCATCGGCGTGATCGGCCTCAACGGTTCCGGCAAGACGACATTCGCGCGGCTGATCAACGGACTGACCAAACCAACCACCGGCCGCGTCATCGTCGATGGGCTCGACACGCTTAGTGATGCCAAGACCGTGCTCGGCAAGGTCGGCTATATCTTCCAGTCGCCGCAGAACCAGATCATCCTCCCGATCATCCGCGACGACATCGCCTTCGGCCTCAAAGCCCGCAGGCTTGGGAAGGCCGAAATCGAAGCGGCGGTTGATGGCATTCTCGACCGCTTCGGCGTGCGGCATCTGGCGGAGCGGCGGGCGCACGAACTTTCGGGCGGCGAGCTGCAAATGGCCGCCCTCTGCTCCGTGCTCGTCACGGGGCCTGATATCCTCATCCTCGACGAGCCGACCAACCAACTCGACCTGAAAAACCGGGCGCTGGTGCAGAAAACTATCGCCGGCCTGCCGGAAAACGTCATCGTCATCAGCCATGACCTGCCGCTGGTCGAGGATTTCGACCGCGTGCTGCTATTCGATCAGGGCCACCTTGTCGCCGACGCGCCGCCGGCCGAGGCCATCGCTCGATACAGGGAGCTGGCCGCCTGATGCAGACGCTGCATGTCGATGCCGATACATGGATGCACCGGATATCGCCGCGCCTGAAGCTCGGCGTGCTGGCGGTGCTCGGCGTCGTCTTGTTCCTGACCGACTCCATTGCGCTGCTCGGTCTTGCCATCGTCATCGGTGCTCTCCTCTACTTCCGCACCGGCTTGCCGGCGGGCGAAGCGTTGAAACGACTGCGGCCGATCCTTCTCTCCATCGCCATCGTGGCGCTGTTCGGCCTGGTCTTCAATCCGCCCCATGTCGCCATCGTCACCACACTTCGGCTGGTTGCGCTGGTGCTTTTCGCGGCGACGGTGACGGCGACGACCTCGATTGCGGCTTTCATGGACGAGATCACAGCGCTTGCCGCACCGCTGGAAAGGCTCGGCCTGCTGAGGGCCGCCGATATCGGCCTTGCGATCGGCCTCGTCGTCCGTTTCGTGCCGGAAATTCTCGACCGTTACAGCGCCATCCGCGAGGCGCATGAGGCGCGTGGGATCAGGATCCGCGTCGCCACGACGCTCGTGCCGCTGATCATCCTGACTTTGCGCGATGCCGATAATATCGCGGCTGCGATTGACGCCCGCGGCATTCGGCGGCATTGAACAGAGATCGTTTTTGAATGGAGCCGCCATGACGACCCGCGACCTCGTCCTCTCCGCACTTTTTGCCGCCATCATTGTGGCGCTCGGCCTGCTGCCGCCGATCCCGATCGGCATCATTGCCGTGCCGATCACGGCGCAGTCGCTCGGCGTCATGCTGGCGGGCGTGGTGCTCGGCGCGAAACGCGGCGCGATTGCGGTGCTGATCGTCGTGGTGCTGGTCTCGATCGGCCTGCCGGTACTGTCGGGCGGGCGCGGTGGACTATCCGTCTTCGCGGGACCAACGGCCGGCTTCTTCATCGGCTGGACCTTTGCCGCCTACATCACCGGTTATCTCTCCGAGCGATTGGTCAAGGCCGAGCAGACGGGCATTGCCCAGGGCATCGGCTTCTTCATCGCTTCGGTCATCGGTGGCGTTATCGTCCTCTATGCCTTCGGCATCGGCTGGTTGGCCCTGGTGGCCAATATCGACTTCGGCAAGGCATTCTTTGGCTCCTTGACCTTCGTGCCCGGCGATCTCGCCAAGGCAGTGATCGCCGCTCTCGTCGGCCGCGCCGTCATGGCCGGTTATCCGCTGCTGCCGCAGCGGACCTGATCGCTGGAATGCTTTTACGCAATTCCGGACGGGAAACCGCAATACACTTTTCCTGGAATTGCTAATCGAGATATTTATAGAGCCAGTCGCGGGTGTCTTCGGGCAGCGGCACTGGCTCTTGTTCCTCGCCGCGCACTGCAAGCCAGAGGATCTCCACCTCGGCCGCCAGCTCCTGGCCGGTTTCAACCACGATCTTGAAGCCGACGGACTTGCCGCCGATCTTGCCGACCCGGACCGAAAAGCGGGCGAGATCGTCATAGCGCAGGCCGCGATGCAGCGCGCAGGAGGCCTTGGTGGCGATATAGGCCGGCTCATCATCAACCAGCGGCCGGGTTCGCCAGAAATTCGACAGGGCGGTTTCCGCCTGCGAGATGTAGGACGCGATGAACATTCGCCCATGCCTGTCGACATCGCGAGGTGGCACTCGCATCTCGACGACATCGGATCGCTCTGCACTTGTCATCACGAAAAGACCTTGGCCGGCGCTGCTCGCGCCTGTTTGAAAGTTTAACACTGCGCCCCCGGAAGTAAACGGCACACTCCCTCCCCTCGTTACCGGTAATTGTTGACATTGCGGTGATACCGCCCATGTCCTGTAGCAGCCGTCATATCTCCTCTATAGATTGGTTTTCATGAGCACACGTCTTTACGAACATCCGATCTTTCTCGAGCACATTGTCCCGCCGGGTCATCCCGAGAGGCCGGACCGGTTGCGGTCGCTGAATATCGCGCTCGAGCATCCGAATTTCGACCGGCTGGACCGGCGCAAGGCGCCGCTTGCCCATGAGGACATGGTGCTGCTTGCCCATCCGGAAGAGCATCTGGATTTCGTCCTGCGCTCGATCCCCGACAAAGGCGACGATGGTGAGATCAACCAGATCGAAGCCGACACCTATGCCAGCCCGAAGACATTGCAGGCGATCCTGCATGGCGTCGGCGCGGCAACGGCGGCCGTCGACGACGTGTTCTCGGGTGCTGCCGACAATGTCTTCGTCGCGGCCCGCCCGCCCGGCCACCATGCCGAGAAGAACAAGGCCATGGGCTTCTGCTTCTTCAACAATGCCGCGATCGCCGCCCGCCATGCCCAGAAAGCCTATGGGGCCGAGCGCGTCGCCATCGTCGATTGGGACGTGCATCACGGCAACGGCACGCAGGACATCTTCTGGGACGATCCGTCCGTGCTCTACTGTTCCACCCACCAGATGCCGCTCTATCCCGGCACCGGCAAGAAGGACGAGCGCGGAGCGCATAACACCATCGTCAACGCGCCGCTCTCGCCCAACACCGGCGGCGATCATTTCCGCGAGGCGTTCAAATCGCGCGTGCTGCCGGCGCTCGACGATTTCCGCCCCGACCTCATCATCATTTCCGCCGGCTTCGACGCCCATCACCGCGATCCGTTGGCGCAACTGAACCTCACCGGCGAGGATTTCGACTGGGCGACCGGGCGGATTCTGGAGGCGGCCGATCGCAGCGCCAAGAACCGGGTCGTCAGCCTGCTCGAAGGCGGCTATGATCTGGAAGGTCTGGCCGAGTCGGCCGGGCTGCATATTCTGCGCATGATGAAGGGTTGACGATGAGCGAAGGCGCCAAATTGGATGTGTCCGGCTATTCCTTTGAAAAGGCCGTGGCGGAGCTTGAAAGCATCGTGGCACGGCTGGAACGCGGCGACGTGGCGCTGGACGAATCCATCGCCATCTATGAGCGCGGCGAAGCGCTGAAGAAGCATTGCGAGACGCTGCTCTCGGCGGCGGAAAACCGGATCGAAAAGATCAGGCTCGACCGCGCCGGCAAGCCGCAGGGCACGGAGCCGCTGGACGGGCAGTGAGGCCCGATCCAGCGACGTCTGTTGCCGTTATTTTTCCAGGTTTAACATGACATAGGCCTCGCCGCCGTTGCGATCGTGCTGGAAGATGAAGCGTTTGCCCTTCACCATTGCAACGAAAGGCTGGTTGGCCTTGCTGTCGGCCGGAACCTTGTCGGCGAATTCGGCGATAACGCTTACAAATTGCCGATGCAGCGTCGGATCGGCCCGGTTGGGGCTGGTGATCGCGCATTCGCGGTTTGGCTTGATCTGAACCGACATGGATTTGTCGTCCGTCATGCCGCTCTGATCGCCGCCCAGATCGAGGAGTTGCTTGATGCCATAGCGCTTGGCACCACTAATGCCGGCGGCAAAGGATGGTGCCGTCTGCAGGCAGAGTTCCTTGAATGCCTTGATGGCAATATCGGTCTTGCCGGCAGGCGCCGACGCGACGGATTGAGATTGCTGCGCAGTGGTGCATCCGGCCAAACCCATCGCCAAAGCGAGAGCCATTGCCTGAGCCGGGCGAACGAAATGAACGACACGGTTATTCATCATGCTTCCTCGGTCTTTTGGTTTGTTACTTGATCGGAACCGGAGCCAGAAGTCCGGGATAGGGCGCGAATTTTGAATAGGTGATCTTCGGATAAAGCTCCGGCAGATTCTTCCTGATCGTTTCCCTGAAGACGGGAGGCGCCTCGGAGCCGATCAACATGGCAATCCCTGGCCCGGTGAATCGATATTGTTGCGACAGCACCTTGATATCGAGAATGCCCGCATCGACGATCTGACCGTTTCCGATCACGATATGGTTCGCGCCCAAGAGCGGACGAAGGACCGGTGGTGGGGGCGCCTTGAAAAGCGAACCGCCTTCGCTGCCGCCCATCGTCGCCTGTGTCCGGCCGATCGAGCAGCTCGCATAGGTGGCCACATAGCTGCCAGGGGCGATTGGCCTGTAGGATGTGCGAATATCTCCCTTGTCGACTTCCTTGACGATTGCCGGGACATTCAGGGTGAGAAAACGGACATACATTTTCCCAATGTCCTTCAAACCATCGCCGAGATTGCCACTTCCGACTTGGCCGATCGTCACGGACTGGTTCTTGTCGATTTTTCCATCGACAACTTTGTTCAAAACGACTTGGCCATTGGCGCAATAGCTGCCGGACAGGGAGACGCGGACAACGATAGCCGCTCCTGCATCCTTCGCCATGCCGGGAGCTGCTTTTGCAACCTCCTTGGCTCCCGCGCCAAGCTGGGTGGACGAATAGGTACCGCAGGCGCTCAGCGCACTCGCCAGCGCCATAAGCACGCCCATCTTCACTTGTTTCCTTAGCCTGCCACCCATGTTTGCTTTTGCCTTCTTGCGCGCGCCATCACTGTCCGCGTGATGGCATGACCTTCGGCACGAAGCCAACCCCGGAAGGCCGAGATTCGCAGGCGTTCGCGTGTGATATTTAATTTACAATGAACGCATCACACGTCGCGGGCCGACCGCAACTTCCGCTTTCTCTCGCTCCTCATCCCCGCTAAGTTAGCGGGTGGCCAACGGAGCGCTCATCATGTCCTTCTTTCCCGGAAAAGATCCGCAGCCCGGCGACGCTTTCGCCTGCGATGCGATCGAGCATCTGATCATTCCGCGTACCAGCGATATCGGCGGCTTTTCCGTGCGCCGCGCGCTTCCGAGCAGCCGGCGGCGGCTGGTGGGGCCGTTCATCTTTTTCGACCGCATGGGGCCGGCCGTGCTGCGACCCGGCGAAGCGCTGGATGTCCGGCCGCATCCGCATATCGGGCTTTCTACCGTCACCTATCTTTTCGACGGCGAAATCCGCCACATGGACAGCCTCGGGACGGAGAAGGTCATCCGCCCCGGCGATATCAATCTGATGACGGCAGGGCGCGGCATCGTCCATTCGGAGCGCACGCCGGACAATCTGCGCGGCCATCCGTTGGCGATGTCCGGCCTCCAGACCTGGCTGGCGCTTCCCGACGACAAGGAAGAGATCGATCCGGCCTTCGCCCATACGGAAAAGACCGACCTGCCGTTGATCAGCGACGGTGGTGCGACCGGGCGGGTGGTGATCGGCAGCTTCGAGGGTGTGACTTCGCCCGTAAAGGTCTTTTCCGACACGCTCTATGTCGATCTTCAGCTTCGGCCGGGCGCGAAGTTTCCTTTCGGGGCGGCACATGAGGAGCGCGCGGTCTATATTCTCTCCGGCTCGCTCGTCGTCGCCGGTGATCGTTTCGAGCAGGATCAACTCCTGATATTCCGTCCCGGCGACGCGATAACGCTGGAAGCGGCCGAAAAAGACTGTCATTTGATGCTTTTTGGTGGTGCGGCGCTCAATTCGAAGCGCTATATCTGGTGGAATTTCGTATCGTCTTCCAAGGAGCGCATCGAAAAGGCAAAGGAAGAATGGCGCACCGGCCGTTTCGATATCGTACCGGGAGACGAGGAAGAGTTCATTCCCTTGCCTGAGAGCTAACGGGTTCATAACAGTGCCAAATGTTTCTTGTTCGGCCACTCCTTGAATTCGTCGGCTTTTGTCGCAATTTGTTTTGACGCAAAGGCGGGCCGCCGCCCAAGAATAGCAAGAAAGAGGCTCCAGCCTTGACACACATGCCAGAGACGCCCCTGCTGGATCAGGTCCATTATCCCTCCGACCTGCGAAAGCTGGAGGACCGGGATTTGCCGCAACTCGCCCGCGAAGTCCGCGACGAGATGATCGATGCGGTATCGCGCACGGGCGGACATCTCGGCGCCGGCCTTGGCGTCGTCGAACTGACCATCGCCATCCACAATGTCTTCGACACGCCGAACGACCGCCTGATCTTCGATGTCGGCCATCAATGTTATCCGCACAAGATCCTGACCGGCCGCCGCGACCGCATCCGCACGCTGCGCCAGGAAGGCGGACTGTCCGGCTTCACCCGCCGGGCCGAGAGCGAATACGATCCTTTTGGCGCGGCCCATTCGTCGACGTCGATTTCCGCCGGTCTCGGCATGGCGGTTGCCGCCGATCTCGACAAGACTGATCGCCGCGTCATTGCCGTCATCGGCGACGGCGCGATGTCGGCCGGCATGGCCTATGAAGCCCTCAACAATGCCGGCGCGCTCGACGCGCGGCTGATCGTCATCCTCAACGACAACGACATGTCGATCGCGCCGCCGACGGGCGCCATGAGCGCCTATCTGGCGCGCCTCGCCTCCGGCCGCACCTATATGGGCTTCCGCGATCTCGGCAAGAAGCTGACCGCCTATCTCGGCAAGAATGTCGACCGCGCGATCACCCGTGCTGTCGAGCACGCGCGGGGCTATGTCACCGGGGGCACGATGTTCGAGGAGATGGGTTTCTACCATATCGGCCCGATCGACGGCCATTCCTTCGACCATTTGCTGCCCGTCCTGCGTAATGTCCGCGACAATGCGCAAGGTCCGGTGCTGATCCATGTCGTCACGCAAAAGGGCAAGGGCTATGCCCCGGCGGAGGCGGCGGCGGACAAGTATCACGGCGTCAACAAGTTCGATGTCATCACCGGCGCGCAGGCCAAGGTGAAGCCGAATGCGCCGAGCTACACCAGCGTCTTCGCCGACGCCCTTGTGCAGGAAGCAACGTTCGACGACAAGATCGTGGGCATCACCGCCGCCATGCCGAGCGGCACCGGCCTCGACAAGCTGCAGGAACTCTTCCCCAAGCGCTGTTTCGACGTCGGCATCGCCGAGCAGCATGCCGTCACATTCGCCGCCGGCCTTGCCGCCGAAGGCTTCAAGCCCTTCGCCGCGCTCTATTCGACCTTCCTGCAGCGCGCTTACGACCAGGTCGTGCATGATGTAGCGATCCAGGGTTTGCCGGTTCGCTTCCCGATCGACCGCGCCGGCTTCGTCGGCGCCGATGGGCCGACCCATGCCGGCTCCTTCGATACGACTTTCCTCGCCACCCTGCCCGGCTTCGTCGTCATGGCGGCTGCTGATGAGGCTGAGCTGAAACATATGGTGCGTACGGCCGCGGCCTATGATCTCGGCCCGATCTCCTTCCGCTATCCACGCGGCGAGGGTGTCGGCATCGAGATGCCGGAACGCGGGCAGATTCTCGAGATCGGTAAGGGCCGTATCGTCAAGCAGGGCTCGAAAGTGGCGCTGCTGTCCTTCGGCACGCGCCTCGCCGACAGTCTGGCCGCCGCCGAGGACCTCGACGCCGCCGGCCTGCCGACGACGGTTGCCGATGCCCGCTTCGCCAAGCCGCTCGACCACGATCTCATTCGTCAGCTCGCCAGCCACCACGAGGTGCTGATCACCATCGAGGAAGGCTCGGTCGGCGGCTTCGGCAGCCAGGTCATGCAGTTCCTCGCCAGCGAGGGCCTGCTCGACAACGGCCTGAAGATCCGCACGCTGGTCATGCCCGATATCTGGGTGGAACAGGCCAAGCCTGAAGTCATGAACGCTATGGCCGGCCTCGACCGCGCCGGTATCGTCCAGACGGTATTCAAGGCGCTCGGCCGTAGCCGGATCGTTGGGGCGGCTGGGTAAATTTACCTCCCCCTTGAGGGGGGAGGTCGCCGCAAAGCGGCGGGTGGGGGTGATCTCCGTGAAATGGAATGAGACTTCGGCGTATGCCGTGGTCACCCCGCCCCGGCACTCCGTGCTGACCCTCCCCATTAAGGGGAGGGTGATAGATCAGAACTCTTCCCACTCATCCTGAGCGGCCGCTGCTGCCGTTGCCTTGCCGCCGAAAGCCTTGGCGACGGTGCGACCGAGCGCACGCGCCGGCGAGGCAGCGGGCCTGGACTGCGTCGACGCGGCTACCGGACGCTTGACTTCGGCCGGCCGGCCGCTCAAGCGGAACTGATGCAGCAGATCGTTCAGCGCCGCCGCCTCGCGGGCAAGCGAATGGCTGGCCGCCGTCTGCTCCTCGACCATGGCGGCGTTTTGCTGCGTACCCTGATCCATATTGTTGACGGCCGTGTTGATCTCCTGCAAGCCAATCGACTGTTCGCGGGTGGCCGTGACGATCGCGCCGACGTGGCGGTTGATTTCCTGCACTTCGGAAACGATCAGCTCCAGTGCCTTGCCGGTCTCGCCGACCAGGGAGACGCCGGTATTGACCTGATCGCTCGAGGTGGTGATCAGCGCCTTGATCTCCTTGGCGGCGTTGGCGGACCGCTGTGCCAGCTCGCGCACCTCCTGGGCGACGACGGCGAAACCTTTGCCGGCATCACCGGCACGGGCGGCTTCGACGCCGGCATTCAGCGCCAGCAGGTTCGTCTGGAAGGCGATGTCGTCGATGACGCTGATGATATTGCTGATCTCGCCCGAGGACTTCTCGATCTGCTGCATGGCGGAGACAGCCTTGCGCACCACGTCGCCGGACTTTTCAGCGCCAAGACGAGCGCGCTCGACCAGATGACCGACATCCTCGGCGCGCTTGGCCGAATCGCGAACCGTCGTCGTCACTTCTTCGAGGGCGGCAGCGGTCTCTTCGACAGCGGCAGCCTGCTGTTCGGTGCGGCGGGCAAGGTCGTCAGCGGCTGAGCGGATTTCGCCGGCGCCGGCATTGATCGCCGATGCGTTGCTGCCGACCGACTGCAGGGCCGCTTCCAGCTTCTCGACGGCGTTGTTGAAATCGGCGCGAACACTGTCGAACTGCGGCGCAAAGGCGCGATCGAGACGTGCGGCGATATCGCCGGCGGCAAGTCCGGCAAGCCCACTGGCCAAGGCGTCCAGGGCAAAGCGGATCTCACCGTCCTCGTGCGCCTTCTGTTCGTCGGTCATCTGACGCTGGCGTTCGGCATCGCCGCGCATGCGTTCCGTCTCGCCGGCAAGACGCAGCTTCTCGATCGCCGCTTCCTTGAAGACGAGGACGGCATCGGCCATGCGGCCGACCTCATCGCCGCGGCCGATGGCCGGGACATCGATGGCATGCTCGCCACCGGCAAGCCGGCCCATGGCGGCGGTCATGCCGACGATCGGACGGACGATGGTGCGCGACAGCAACCAGGCCAGCACGGCAGCGGCCAGCGAAGCAACGATGCTGCCGACGATCAGTGTCAGACGCAAGTCGGCATTGGCATTGTCCTGGGTGGCCGCGAGCTCGCTGGCCTTGGCGCGCGCAGCCTGCTTGATCTTGGCCGCCGCCTCACGGAAGCCGTCCAGCTGACCCTTGGTCTCGTTCTGGCCGATCTTGACGATCTGGTCGAGCGGCATCTCGGTTTCCTTGCGGGCCTTCGATTGTGGCTCGGCAAGCTGATGGAAATAGAGGTCGGCGGCCTTCTGCATGCTGCCGATGGACTGCAGCAGATCCGGCGCGTCGGCCGCAACCAGCTTGGCTGCATCGATGCTCTTCAGCATGCGGTCGCGATTTTCGAAGATGCCGCCATAGGTGCTGTCGCTGCGCAACAATAGGAAGCCACGGAGATTGACGGCCTGCTCCAGCAGGGCCTGCAGGGAATCGTCGATCAGATTGACGAGCTGCTGCGACTTGTCCTGTTCGGCGGCAGCCCCGGCGGATACCTCTTCCTTGGCGTAAACGAATGCGCAGACACCGGCGAAAATAGCAATAAGAGCGGCAAAGGTGATGGCAAGCTTGCCATTCAAAGACAGGTTCTTCGCAAACATGGGCGAGCGCCTCCTTGAGCGCTGGTCCTGGCGAGCATCGACGAACCCACGGAGAATTACGCGGCCGGATGCTCGAAAATTCGGGGAAGAGGCATGATTGGGCGCAAAGGGCGCAAAGCCGTCATGGCAGGCGATCATTCCCGAACCGGACGATCGCAATCACACGCATAGTTAGACGCTGTGGCTTTAAATTCATTTAATTTTGCAAGACGCAAGCGATGAAACGGAAACCCTATTCCACCGCGCTATATCGAGGATCAGTATAGCCTCTACGCCTACATTTGCAGCCATCAGCATAAAACGCTTGCAACCTCGCCCATTGCCCTGCATGGACTGCCCATGTCCGAACCACAACGCCTAGACCAACTTCTCGTCTCTCTCTCGCTTTTCGCCAGCCGATCGCGGGCGCGCGACGCCATTCAACGCGGCACGGTGAAGGTCGGCGGCACGGTCGTGACCAAGCCGGGCTCGCTGTTTACCGAAGATGTCGAAATCGCCATCGACGATCCGGCACAGGATTACGTTTCGCGGGCGGCCCTGAAACTGGTGGCAGCGCTCGATCATTTCGCGCTCGACCCCAGGGGACATCACTGTCTTGACGTCGGCGCATCGACGGGCGGCTTTACTGAAGTGCTGCTGCTGCGGGGTGCCGAGCATGTCACGTCGATCGATGTTGGCCATGGACAGATGCATCCGCGTATATCGGCCGATCCGCGCGTGACCAGTATGGAAGGGCTGAACGCCCGCAACCTGACGGCGGAGGATGTCGGCAAGCCCTTCACCTTCCTTGTCTCGGATGTCTCCTTCATCTCGCTGAAACTGGCGGTGGCACCGGCGCTTGAACTCGCCGAGCCGGGTACGCGCGCGGCGCTATTGGTGAAACCGCAGTTCGAGGCGGGGCGCGATGCTGTCGGCAAGGCTGGTCTCCTGAAGGATCCCTCCTCTGCTCCGGCCGTTGCGGCGGAGCTGGAGCGCTGGCTTGTCGAAGATATGGGCTGGCGCAGCCTCGGCCTTATCCCCTCGCCGATCGCGGGCGGCGACGGCAATAACGAATTTCTTCTTGCAGGGATCAAGCCATGAGCACCGAAACCGTCACCATCCAGAAGCTCGGCGCCCAGGGCGACGGCATTGCGCAAGGCGCGGACGGACCGATCTATGTGCCCTTCACGCTGCCCGATGAGACCGTCGCCATTGCCCGGGTGAAGAGCCAGGGCACGCTGATGTCGATCGCTTCAGCCTCGCCCGACCGCCAGGAGCCGCACTGTCGGCATTTCGGCCCGGATGGGGTCAATGGCACCTGCGGCGGCTGCACGCTACAACACTATGCTGATGCGCCTTACCGCGCCTTCAAACGCCAGCTGGTGATCGACGCGCTGCGCTCCAAGGGGCTGACGCCCGAGGTCGATGAGCTCGTCGCGGCCCATCCCGGCGAGCGCCGCCGCGTCGTCTTTGCGGCGCGCAAGACCGAGAAGGACATGCTGATCGGCTTCAATCAAGCCGAAAGCCATCACATCGTCGCCATCGAGGAATGTCCTATCGCGTCGCCCGGCATCATGTCGCGGCTACCGGCGATCCGGGCGGTCGGGGCGGCACTTGCGGTCAATGCCGAAGCCTTCCGCATCTCCGTGCTCGAAACGCTCACCGGCCTCGACCTTGCCGTCGACGGCATCAAGGGTCTCTACGACAAGCAGCGGCGCAGCGCCATCGAGACCGTGCTTGCCCTTCGCGGCGTCGGCCGCGTCTCGTTGAACGGAGAAATCCTGGTCGAGCCGATGAAGCCGATCGTCGATTTCAGCGGCGTCAAGGTCTCGCCGCCATCTGGCGCCTTCACCCAGGCAACAAAGCCCGCCGAAGAGGCCATGGTCGAGCTGGTCGCCACCCATGTCGGCAAGGCGAAGCGCATTGCCGATCTCTTCGCCGGCAGCGGCACCTTCTCGCTGCGCCTGGCGCGCATTGGCCGGGTCCACGCCGTCGAAAGCGAAGACAAACCCTTGGCCGCCCTCGACCACGCCGCCCGCAACACCCAAGGGCTGAAGCCGGTCTCGATCGAACGTCGCGACCTCTTCCGCCGGCCGCTGATGGCGCAGGAACTGAAGAACTACGACGCCGTCGTCTTCGACCCGCCGCGCGCCGGCGCGGAATTCCAGACCAAGGAACTGGCTCGCTCGGTCGTCAAGAAGATCGTCGCCGTCTCCTGTAACCCGCTGACGCTGGCGCGCGACCTCGCTCTGCTGACGGAGGCCGGCTATCGGATCACGAGGGTGACCCCGATCGACCAGTTCCTCTGGACCTCGCATGTCGAGGTGGTGGTGGCGCTGGAGAAGTGAGGCTTCGCCTCACCGCTTCATAAACGCCTCAAACGCCGCCCTTGCTTCCGCGCTCTTCAGCTGTGCTGCAAAGAGCGTTGCTTCCTCGTCGATGCGGGCGAGGACGTCCGCCGTCGAACCCCGGATCAGATCGCGGGCGATCCGCAGTGCTTCGGGTGGTTTGGCTGCGAGCTTGGCTGCGAGCGACAGGGTTTCGGCTTCCAGCGCCTGCGGTGTCGTCACCTTCCAGATCAGGCCGGCATCCTTTGCATCGGCGGCGGAAAGACCTTCGCCGAGCGCGAGCAGGGCAAAGGCGCGCTGGTGACCCATCAGGCGCGGGGCGAGCAGGCTGGACGCGGCTTCGGGGACGAGGGCGAGGTCCACGAAGGGCGTCTTGAACAGGCTGCGGTCGGAGGCAATCGTCAGATCGCAATGCATATGGATGGTCGTGCCGATGCCGATCGCCAGGCCGTCGACGCCGGAGACGATGGGCTTTTTCGCAGTAGCGAGCACACCTAAGAAATCCAGCACTTCGCGGCCCATGCTGCCGCCCATGGCAAAGGCCAGGAAATCGCCCATGTCGTTGCCGGCGGAGAAACAGCCTTCGGTGCCGAGAAAGGCGGTGACGCGGATATCCGGATCCTCATTCGCCGCCCGCAACGCGTCCGTCATCGTCTGATACATGACGCGGGTAATGGCGTTTTTCTTTTCCGGCCGGTTGAAGCGGATGACCTGCACATGCGGTGCGGTCTCGGGGCGCTGGATCAGGATATGGTCGGTCAAATGTTTGTCCTCAGGCAAGAGCGATGCGTGCGGCTTCCAGGCTGGACGCGCCGGTCACGACGCGATCAGTGAGTGCTGCGGTTTCGGCCAGCATGTTTTCGGCGGCGAAGCGGCAGAGCGCGATCCGCTTTTCACCGTCGCCATCCGCAACGTCCACCAGGCCGCCCTTGGCGAGGTAGCAGCCGGTCAGCACAAGACCGAAGAGCCGCTGATAGGGCGTAGCCCCCGCCAAAGCCTCGGCCACGTGCCCGCTGGCCTGCTGGGCCAACAGCCATTCGCTTGCCGTTTCGAGATCGGTAATGGCGGCATTCAGCCGGTCGGCCGTCTCACCGAAACCGTCGAGATTGGATTTGGCGACGGCATCGGCGGTCTCACGCAATTCGGCGATGAAGCCACGCACTTGGTCGCCATTGGCGATAGTCAGCTTGCGCGTGACGAGGTCGATCGCCTGGATGCCGTTGGTGCCTTCGTAGATCGGCGCGATGCGGGCGTCGCGCAGTAGGCGGGCGGCACCCGTCTCCTCGATGAAGCCCATGCCGCCATGCACCTGGATGCCGAGCGAGGCGACGTCGACGCCGGCATCGGTGGAGAAGGATTTGGCGATCGGCGTCAGCAGCGCGGCACGCTCCTGCCAATAGCGTGCCTTGCCGGCATCGCGGTGCGACATGTCGATCGCCTCGGCGCAGGCATAGCAGATGGCGCGCGAGCCCTGCGTCAGCGCCTTCATCGTCAAGAGCATGCGGGCGATGTCGGGATGTTCGATGATTGGGCTCATGCCGAAAGCCGTCGTGCCCGGCGCCCTGCCCTGCGTACGCTCTTTCGCATAAGCAATGGCCTTCTGTGTCGCGGCCTCGGCGATCGCCACGCCCTGGATGCCGACGGCAAGACGGGCATTGTTCATCATCGTGAACATGCAGGCGAGACCCTTGTTCTCCTCGCCGACGAGCCAGGCAACCGCGCCTCTCTCATCTCCGTATTTGCCGTCGCCATAGATCATCGTGCAGGTCGGCGAGCCATGGATGCCGAGCTTGTGTTCCAGCGAATGGGCGAAATAGTCGTTGCGAGCGCCGAGCGAGCCATCATCGTTGACGAGGAATTTCGGCACGAGGAACAGCGAAATGCCGCGCGTGCCGGCCGGCGCATCCGGAAGGCGGGCGAGGACAAAATGGATGATGTTTTCCGCTGCCTCATGGTCGCCCCAGGTGATGAAGATCTTCTGGCCAAAGAGACGATAGGTGCCGTCGTTTTGGCGATCGGCTCGGGTGCGCAGCGCACCGACATCCGAGCCGGCATGCGGCTCGGTCAGGTTCATGGTGCCAGACCATTCGCCGGTCACCAGCTTTGCGAGGTATTTGCTCTTGAGGTCTTCGCTGCCATGGGCAACCAGCGCTTCGACGGCGCCCATCGTCAGCGTCGGCGCGAGACCGAAAGCCATCGAGGCGGAATTCCACATTTCCAGCGTTGCGACGTTCAGCATATGCGGCAGGCCCTGCCCGCCGAATTCTTCCGGCGCGGTCAGCCCGTTCCAGCCGCCAGCGATCCAGTCGCGATAGAGTTTTTCCCAGCCATCCGGCAACACCACCTTGCCATCGACAAGCCTGGCGCCCTGCCGGTCGCCGATCTCTGCCAGCGGTTCCATCTCGTCGCCGGCGAAACGGCCGGCCTCGGTCAGGATGGCATCGACGACATCGCCGCTGAGATCGCCGAGGCGCCCCTCTTCCATCGCCTGCCCCATGCCGGTGACATGCTTCAGCGTGAATGCGATTTCTTCGACAGGCGCTTTGTACATGGTGTTTTCCTCCGCAGTGATGATGCCGACAGTCTACCTCACCCAGACCAGCGGCCGCTTCAAATCTATAGCTAATTGATTTTTACGTAAGCGTCAATTTTAGGAAACGAATGCTACATCAAAATTGCGGCCGACTGGAACTGGTGTCTCCAGCCCCGGCCGACAGGAAGAATTTCGAACTACCGACCGTCCTGGCGATAAAAGCCGCGATATTTCGCCATTCCACGCGATTGTCCCTCTCTTGTCGGCACTTGCATAAACAATCGTCATGAACAATGACTATGGCAACTCTCTTGATAATGCGAAACCTCCGGCCATGAACACGATCACGACAGCCAACAGGATCCCGGGTTTTGTCTGGGCCTATCGCTTCCGTCCCGGCGCGGGCAAGGCCGAGCGGCTATCCGATGAGACGCAACGCGCCGGATTTTTCGACGGCGACGGCTTCGTCTGGCTGCATTTGAACCTGGTCGATGCCCGTGTCGCCGCATTCCTCGAAGAGGTCCCCGGACTAAACGACTCCACCCGCACGGCACTGACCACGCATGAGACGCACGCGACGATCACCGTCGATGAGCAGATGCTGTTCGGCACCCTAGTCGATTTCCAGCGCGACTTCGATCAGGAGACGAGCGATATCGGCTGGCTGCATTTCGTGTTCACCGACCGCTTCCTCATCACGACACGGCTGCAGCCGCTGCGCAGCGTCGAACGGGTACGCATGGCGGTGGAGAAGAATGCCGCGAAATTCGCAAACCCGATCGACCTGTTCGAACTGCTGGTCGTCGAGTTCCAGCGCACGCTGATCTCTCTGGTCATCGAGATTACCGAGGAGCTGAACCTCATCGAGGATTTCGTCTACGACAACGCGCCCCGCGACGAACGGCGGCGGCTGGCGCCGGTGCGCCGGACGATCGTGCGGCTGCATCGGCATCTGCGCACGGTGCTGACGCTGATGCGGAGGGCAGCAGCCTCCGACGATGAGGAGATGCCGCTCGGCTTCGAGGACGTCGCGGGTCGGCTAACCGGACGGCTGGAATCGGTCGACCACGACGTCTATGCGCTTCAGGAGCGTGCGCGCCTGCTGCATGAAGAGATCGACTCGAAGCTCTCCTCCGAGATCAACCGCCACCTTTACATTCTGTCGATCATGACGGCGCTGCTGTTGCCACCGACGCTGGTGACCGGCTTTTTCGGCATGAACACGTCGAGCCTGCCTTTTTCAGGCGGCGGCGGCGGCACGGAATATGCCGTTGCCCTGATCATCGCCTCCATGCTGCTCGCCTGGTGGCTGCTGAAGCGGGTCAATATTCTCTGACATCGACCATCGGCCAAGAAAAAACCGCCCGGTGGATCACCGGGCGGCTTGTTTCGGCAAATGTTGATCCCTCGCTCAGAAATAGGGCGAGTAGCACTGCTGGCGCGGACCGTTATAGGGCTGGAACGTGTTGTCATAGGACCGATAGGACCGATAGCGCGCATAGCACCAATCGACATGGCGCGGATTGACGCCGGCGGCGCGTGGCGGAGCCGCATAGCGTGGCTGGCTGGCAATCGCCCCGCCGATCAGGGCACCGGCGCCGAATGCGGCCAGCGGGAACCAGTAGCCCTCGTGATAGCGATAGCCGCGACGATAGTCCCGGTAGCCACGATGACCGCCATACCAACCCTCACGATAGTAGCCACGGCGATAATAGCCGCCACCGTAACCACCACCATACTCGCGCCATTGAACCCGCTCGACGCCGGCAGGCGCGGCCTTGTCCACCGCAACAACGGGTGCGGCAGGCATCTGCATTGCGAAGGACGGCGTGAAGCTCGTCAGAGCCACGGCAGCCGAAAGAGCGATAGTCGCAATTTTCGCACGGAAACCAAGCATTTACTTCTCCATTCCCTGGCTTGTCTTGTGCTCAAGCAAACAATGTTAAGTATCGGGGACAGCCCCCTTACTGCTCTGCGCATCCACAAGTCGCGCGGACATTTAGTCCAACCTTAAATATGCACCTATTTAAGGCCTTATGCACAGACTCCACGGTAAATTTATAGCGATCTCATTCTTAACCCGAGATTAACCACTCATCCTTACCCTTAATTCATGAAGGGATACCGGCAGACTCACCCTCTGATTTGCAGTCTCCTGATGGTCCTGGCGCTGCTGGGACTGACCTCCAGGCTTGCGGCCGGTGAAAGCCAACCCTGGACCGATCCGCAAAACGCCCTCATCGTCGATGCCTACGAGCTGAACACCATCGACTGGGAGCAGCTCCTGCAGGACAAGCGCATTTCCGCCTTCATCTCCAAGGCTTCCGACGGCCTGCCCGAGAGCTTCAGCTGCACCGGCGACCATGCCGGCGACACCTTCGCACACTGCAAGACCATGTGGCGCAAATACGCGGTCAGCCGCGAGCTCTATCAGACGCGGCGGATGCTGGCGAAAATGAACGGGCTATTGTGGGGCGCCTATCATCTCGGGCGACCGGGCAATCCAGTCGATCAGGCCAATCATTTTCTCGATTATGCCGATCCGAAACCGGACGAGCTGATGGTGCTCGATATCGAGGGCCTAGACGTCCTGCGGTATATGTCGCTCTCCGACGCGCAGGTCTTCGTCGGCCATATCAAGGTGAGGACCGGGCGCTATCCGATCCTCTATACCAACCACAATACCGCTCAATACATCGCCGACCACCGCCAGGATTACCCGATCCTGGCGCGGCTGCCGCTATGGTATGCACGCTACAAATCCGACGTGAAGGGCACTTTCCCGCTCGGCAACTGGGACACCTATGCCCTCTGGCAATTCGCCTCGTCCGACAATTGTTCAGACAAGAGCTGCCCCTACCGGGTGCCGGGGACACTGAAGGATATCGACGTCAATGTCGTGCCGATGACCAAGCTGCAACTGGCCAAGGTCTGGCCGCAGGGCGATCTCCTGCCCGCCAAGCCGATGCCGGCACCCGACATGATGATCGCCAAGGCGCCGAGCTGTGTCGAGCCGCTACAGACGCTCGTATCGCTGATGATCGACCCGGTCGTTACCGCCTCGACCCAGCAAGAGACACCGGTCGAGATCAACGAACTGAACTACCAGGATTTCTAGAGCGGTTCAGGCTTCACCGCTCTATCCAGTTTTTTGACGCAATTCCGGACGGAAAACCGCTACGCACTTTTCCTGGAGTTGCTCTAAGCTTCGATCTGCACATCCGTCTTCGGACGCGAACAGCAGGCCAGGATGTAGCCTTCTTCGATCTCGTCGTCGAGAATACCGCCATTGTGGCTCATCTCGACTTCACCCGAGAGCTTCATCACCCGGCAGGTGCCGCAGAGGCCCGACTCGCAGGCCGCTCCGATACGGACGCCGGCGCCGCGCGCGGCTTGCAGGATCGTCTGGCCAGGCGCACAGGGAACATCCTTGCCGGCCATGGTGAAGCTGATCGAGGTCGCCGCTTCCGTGGAGGCGTCATCGCTGACTTCAGCCAGCGGCGTTGGCGCCTGCGCCGGCTGGAAGCTTTCCTGATGGTAGCGCGTCATGTCGAAGCCGTGGGCTACCAGCATGGAACGGACGGCGTCCATGAAGACTTCCGGGCCGCAGCAGAAGATCGTGCGGTCCATGAAGTCGGGCGCCAGCAGCCCGATCTTCGCCTTGTCGATGCGGCCCTTCAGCCCCGACCAGAGGTCGGTGCGGCCGCAGCCTTCGACGATGAAGCCGAGATCGAGGTTCGGCATGAAGCGGGCGAGATATTCCAGCTCCGAGCGGAAGATGATGTCGGCGGGACTGCGCGAGCAATTGATGAAGGTGATGTCGGACAGCGGCGCGGTGTCGGCCATGTAGCGGGTCATCGCCATCATCGGCGTGATGCCGGATCCGGCCGAGACGAAGAGATATTTCTCACCGGGATGACGGATATGACTGAAATCGCCGAGCGGGCCGAAAGCCTTGACGCGCATGCCGGGCTTCAGGTTCTCGAACATCCAGCGCGTGCCGATGCTGTCCTTCTGCGCCTTGACCGTGATGGCGATCGAGAGCGGGCGCGACGGGGTCGAGGACAGCGTGTAGGTACGCATGACCGGCTCCGCAGCTGCCGGCAGCTCCAGGGTGACGAACTGGCCCGGCAGATAGCGGAACCAGTTGTCCTTATCGGAGCGGAAGGTGAAGGTCATCACATCGGGTGCTTCCGGCGTTGCCGAAAGGCATTCGAGCAGATGCTGCCTGTCGCTCCAGGGCTTCATCTGGTCCAGGTGCTGATGGCGGAGGGAGACGGTCATGTTCATAACTCAGGCAACCGCCGACAGCTTGGCCTGGTCGCCCTGCAGCCGGTTGATCATGAAATTCGCGTACCATTCGACGAACTGCATCACGCCGCCTTCATCTTCCGGCGAATAGGGGCCGGGCTGATAGGCGGGTGAGCGGATGCCGAAGGCATTTTCCTCGACGATCCGGCGGTCCTGATCGTTGGTCTCCGTCCAGACGTGGGTGAGTTCGTCGATGTTATAGTCGACCCCTTCGACCGCGTCCTTGTTGACGAGCCACTTGGTCGTGACCTGCGTCTGCTCAGGCCCGAGCGGCAGCACGCGGAAGGTGATCGCATGGTCGGCGAGCACATGGTTCCATGTCGTCGGATAGTGGAAGAGCAGCAAGGTGCCGATATGGCTTTCCAGCACGTCGTTGGAGAGCGGCCGCTGCACGGCGCGCGCGCCCGACATGGTGTAGCTCTCGGCATCCTGGATGAGCGGCATGCGTGCGGCGCGGAACTGGCCGGACGGCGACATGCGGAATTCGCTTGGAAGATTCGCCGCCTCGCACTTCGCCCAATGCGCCGAAATCACCGGATCGTCCTTGGCGCCCTGTACGCCGGTCGCGCTCGGCGCTTCCGGATAGGTACGGCAGAGTTCGGGATGGTTGGCCGCGCAATGATAGCATTCGCGATTGTTTTCCCAGACGAGCTTCCAGTTGCCCTTCTCGATGATCGTGCTTTCGAAGGCGACCTTGGTTTCGCCGAGGCGGTGGCGGACGAGATAGGGCTCGACCATCGCGCGGAACGGCGCGAAGTCCGGCGCCTGCTCTGCAAGGCAGATGAAGATATAGCCGCCGACGCTTTCGCAATGGACCGGCTTCAACGAGAACTGGTTCTTGTCGAAATCCTCCGGCATATGCCGGGCAAAGAGCAGGCTCCCGTTCAGTTCGTAGGTCCACTGATGATAGGGGCAGACAAGCTTTGCCGAAGAACCGCGCTCCGACGTGCAGACGCGCGAGCCGCGATGGCGACAGCTATTGTGGAAGGCACGGATGACCTGATCGCGACCGCGAACGATGACGACGGGATAATCGCCGATCTGGACGGTGAAATAGTTGCCGGCGCGCGGCACCTCGCAATCATGGCCGATGAACAGCCAGTCGCGATAATAGATCATCTCCATATCGAGCTTGAAATAATCCTGATCGGTATAGAAGGGCTGCTCCAGGCTGAAGCCTTCGCGGCGGTTCTTCAATTGCCGCAAAACGTTGCTGCTGATGTCCATTTGCCTATCCTTGCGCGGTAGCGATCAGCAGGCAGAGGACATGCACGACCGGCCGCGAACGACCGCAACGCAATGTCCCGACCGCCCGCCGCGGTCAGTAAATCAGTCTCCCCAAGGCTGGTTTCCGGGCTCTGGAGCGGCCCCCTAAAGGACCCCATGGCACCTTCCCAGGCTATCTCTGCCCAGTGGCTTCATTCGCCATGCCTTACTCCACCACCGTTGCGGGGGCAGCGCCGGATTTCGACCGGCTTCCCAATTCTCCGCCCCCCTAGCGGGCGGCACCTTGAGATTGATGTCATCATAATCCGCGCCTTTCTCGCCGCTCTGCTGCAATGCGACATCCGCTTCGAAATTGACGACAGACCAAAGAAGAGTTTCACGGAGGCGACGGAATCAAAATATCGGAAGACAATTCAAATCCTTATGCTTCCACGAGCGGCATCGTTTTCTACCCGGACCGCGCAGCAACAGTGACGCTTTGTCTTAATTGCGACGGAGCTGTTTGCAAGCGCACCTCAAACCGGGCGCTGCGCTGCCGAAAGCGCCTGTAGTGCCGCCATAGCGCGCGCGGCATCGGCCGCCGGCACGAAGATATGATCATGGTAATAACCAGCAACGACATTGGCGCTGATCCCCTCGTTTCCCAGCGCCGTCGCAAAGGCGGCCGTGAGACCCACGGCCTCCAGTGAGGAGTGGATTTCGAGGGTGATCATCCGCATAACGGGGCCGGTCGGAAGCCCTGCCTGCCGCGCCGCCGCGACCGGCAGGATCAGCGTCACACCCTCCCTTTCCTGAAACAGTCCAACCGGATTCATATGAATGTAATCCACCAGCGCCGATGGCGGCACGCTGCAATAGACGAACTCGCCCTCGATGAGATCGGGCTTCATGCCGGCAAGCAGCTGCTTGAGGTCGGTAATGCCAGGCATGGTTCCTGTCCTCTTTAGCGATCCATCAGCACAGCGCGCGCTTCAGCCCGGCTCAAGCTAGGCGATCTATCATGTGGTATCCAGACCTTCATGGCGAGCCGGCATGGCAAAGCTCAGATATTTCGATGCCAAGAAACCCGCAGACCCGGAACCGACGTTGCCGGCGCCGGGGTATACCGAATTCCTGCGCACCGGCCGCATCAACCGCGACAAGACGCATTGGCTCGCCGAGGAGCGACGCTACCTCACCTTCGAGGAGGTGGCCGAACGTACGGCGAGCAAGCTACGGAACGCCGGCGAGGCGACCCATGGCCGGCTCAACAGCTTTCACCAGTCGATCCGCTTTCCGAAACTGATCTTCCATCACACGCTCAGGGACACGCCGCATCTCGGCTATTGCCACGTCACGGCGGCGCGAACGCAATTCGCACAGTACGAGGAGGTGAGCTGGGCCTTCTACATCGCCAATTTCTTCGCCCGCCTAGGCCAGAACGATAATTTCTTCGAAGATATCAGCCTGGAATATTCAAGGATGTATTTCGCCGTCGCCATAAGGCCGGATGAGGACGTTTCGAAGAAGAAGCTGACGATCAATCGCGACGTGCGCGGCAACGGCGTGCTCTTCCACACCCATGATCCCCAGATCGCCATCCGCAATGTGCTGCTGCTAGGCGCGCGCAGCGAACAGCTCCGCGACATCATTCGCCAGCTTTGATTATTGATCCCCAAACTTGAAAAGCATAAGAACGGCCTGAACGGCAATCGGTCAGGTCATGGCGCGACATATAGATATTCTCCAGCATCCAGAGGCGGCAATAGCGGCGGCAACGGCAACTCTCGCCGAAGGTCTGCCGATCGGGCTGCCGACCGAGACGGTCTACGGGCTTGCCGCCGACGCCACCAATCCCGCAGCCATCACCCGCATTTACGAGACCAAGGGTCGGCCGCGCTTCAATCCGCTGATCTGCCACATGAGCGACCTCGCGATGGCCGAGGGCTATGCGATCTTCGATCCCATCTCGCGAAAGCTGGCGGAAGCCTTCTGGCCCGGTCCGCTGACGCTGGTTTTGCCGCTGCGGCTGGAAAGCGACATTCATCCGCTGGCGACTGCCGGGCTCGATACAGTCGGTATCCGGGTGCCGCAGGGCTTTGCCGGCGAACTGATCCGCGCCTTCGGACGGCCGCTTGCCGCTCCCAGCGCCAACACCTCCGGCAAGATCAGCGCCACCAGCGCCGATCATGTCCATGACGATCTCGGCGAGCGGATTTCGCTGATCCTCGATGCCGGAGCTTCGGTCGTCGGCGTCGAGTCGACCATCGTCAAGGTCGAGAACGGCCAGATGCGCCTGCTCAGGCCCGGCGGGCTGGCGGCAGACGAGATCGAGCGGGTCGCGGGCCAATCCCTCAAGCGCAAGAATGGTGCGTCGGCGGCCATCGAAGCGCCGGGGATGCTGGCTTCACATTATGCGCCGGGTGCGGCGGTGCGGCTCGATGCGACCGCAGTTTCCGCAGGCGAAGCGCTGATCCGCTTCGGCAGGCCTGATATTGCCGGCATCGAGACGGCGGCCATCGTGCTCGACCTCAGCCCGTCCGGCGACCTCGCCGAGGCCGCCGCCAATCTCTTCGACTTCATGAAGCGCGCCGATGCCAGCGGCGCTGCGACCATCGCTTTTTCCAGCATTCCGGACGAGGGCCTCGGCGAGGCCATCAACGATCGGCTGCAACGAGCAGCCGCGCCGAGAGAGTAAATCCGACCACACGCATTTCGGTAAAGGACACGCCATGAGCAGCGCCGCCCCCTCCTCCGCCCTTCTCGATCGCTTCGCCGCCATCGTCGGCGAAAAGCACGCGTTGCGGGATGCGGCGGATCTCGCCCCGCATCTGGTCGAAAACCGCGGGCTCTATCACGGCGCATCGCCGATGCTGCTGAAGCCCGGCTCGGTGGAAGAGGTTTCGGCAATCCTGAAGCTTGCCAGCGAGACCGGCACGGCGATCGTGCCGCAGACCGGCAATACCGGCCTTGTCGGCGGCCAGACGCCACGCGAGGGCGGCTCCGACATCATCCTGTCGCTGGAACGGATGAACCGCATCCGCGACGTCGATCCCGTCGGCAACACCATGGTCGTCGATGGCGGCTGCATTCTCGCCGACGTGCACAAGGCGGCGGCGGAGCATGGCCGGATGTTTCCGCTGACGCTCGGCTCGGAGGGCTCCTGCCGCATCGCCGGTAACCTCTCCACCAATGCCGGCGGCACCGCCGTTCTCGCCTATGGCAACATGCGCCAGCTCTGCCTCGGCCTCGAAGTGGTGCTGCCGACCGGCGAAATCTGGAACGGGCTGCGCCGCCTGAAGAAGGACAATACCGGCTACGACCTGCGCGATCTCTTCATCGGTGCCGAAGGCACGCTCGGCGTCATCACCGGCGCGGTGCTGAAACTCTTCCCGCAACCGCTTGGTCATCAGGTGGCCTTTGCCGGCATCCAATCGGTCGACGATGCGCTGACCCTGTTCAAGAACGCATCCGGCCTCTGCGGCACAGCGCTGACCGGCTTCGAACTGATGCCGCGCATCGGCGTCGAATTCACCGCGCGCAACATCCCCGGCGTACGCGATCCCCTGGAAACGGCGCATCCCTGGTATGTGCTGATCGACGTTTCCACCTCGGATTCGGTCGAGACCGCCGAGCGGATGATGACGACGCTATTGGAACAGGGCTATGAGGACGGATTGATCCAGGACGCAACCATCGCCAGCTCAGAGGCGCAACAGAAAGCGCTATGGCACATGCGCGAGAGCATGTCGGACGCGCAGAAGCCGGAGGGCGGCTCGATCAAGCACGATGTTTCCGTGCCGGTCGCGCAGATCCCGCGATTCATGGCGGAAGCGGAGACGGCCGTGCTGGCGGCCCTGCCCGGCGCGCGCATCTGCGCCTTCGGCCATATGGGCGACGGCAATATCCACTACAACATCTCCCAGCCCGTCGGCGCCGACAAGAACGAATTCATCGGCCGCTGGCACGACATGAACAGGATCGTGCATGGCCTGGTGCTGAAGCACGGCGGCTCGATCTCGGCCGAGCACGGCATCGGACAATTGAAGCGCGACGAACTGGCCTCGATCCGCTCGGATATCGAGATGGATCTGATGCGCCGCATCAAGACGGCGTTCGATCCGGCCGGGGTGATGAATCCGGGGAAGGTTTTGAGGGTTTAGAAAGCAGGGCTTTCGGCAGAAGATCAAAAAGCTCTGAGTACGCCGAGCCTCTGATACCCCCCTCTGTCACTACCGTGACATCTCCCCCACAAGGGGGGAGATCGTTGGGAGTATGCCGCACCGCCAAACCAAGTGATCATGCTTTGGTCTCTGCGGATGCGACACTTGCTTGTGACAAGAAGACGCTACGAGTTACCAATCTCCCCCCTTGTGGGGGAGATGTCACGAAGTGACAGAGGGGGTGAACACTCTCCGCAACTACCGCGGCCAATGCGATCCCCTGCTGGATCAATCAAAATCCTCATTGCTCGGCTGCGCTGCCTGCCCGCCACCGTTCCGGTTGCCCGAAATGATCTCGCGCTTGCCGACATGGTTGGCCGGGCCGACGAGGCCGTCTTTTTCCATGCGTTCGACGAGCGAGGCGGCGCGGTTGTAGCCGATGCCGAGGCGGCGCTGGATGTAGGAAGTCGAGCACTTCTTGTCGCGCATGACGACCTTGATCGCCTGTTCGTAGAGGTCGTCGCCGTCTTCGGAGGCGATCGCGCCCTTGTCGAAGACTGCGGTATCCTCTTCGTCTTCTTCCTCGTCCTCGTCGGCGGTGACGGTGTCGAGATATTCCGGACGGCCCTGCGTCTTCAGATGTGCCACGACCTTTTCGACCTCTTCGTCCGAGACGAAGGGACCATGGACGCGGGAGATGCGTCCGCCGCCGGCCATGTGCAGCATGTCGCCCTGGCCGAGGAGCTGTTCGGCGCCCTGCTCGCCGAGGATCGTGCGGCTGTCGATCTTCGAGGTGACCTGGAAGGAGATGCGCGTCGGAAAGTTCGCCTTGATCGTGCCGGTGATGACGTCGACGGACGGACGTTGCGTCGCCATGATCAGGTGGATGCCGGCAGCACGCGCCATCTGCGCCAGACGCTGGATCGCGCCTTCGATTTCCTTGCCGGCGACCATCATCAGGTCGGCCATCTCGTCGACGATGACGACGATGTAGGGCATCGGCGTCAGGTCCATTTCCTGGCTCTCCTCGATCGGAGCGCCGGTTCCCTTGTCGAAGCCGGTCTGGACCAAGACGTGGATCGTCTCGCCCTTTTCGCGGGCCAGGGCAACGCGGCTGTTGTAGCCGTCGATGTTGCGGACGCCGAGGCGCGACATCTTCCTGTAGCGGTCCTCCATCTCGCGCACCGCCCATTTCAGCGCCATCACGGCCTTCTTCGGATCGGTAACGACGGGGGTCAGCAGATGCGGGATGCCGTCATAGACGGAGAGTTCCAGCATCTTCGGATCGACCATGATCAGGCGGCACTGTTCCGGCGTCATCCGGTAAAGCAGCGACAGAATCATCGTGTTGATGGCGACGGACTTGCCCGAACCGGTGGTGCCGGCGACGAGCAGATGCGGCATCTTGGCGAGTTCGGCGATGACGGGCTCGCCGCCGATGGTCTTGCCGAGGCCCAGCGCCAGCTTGTAGCCGCTCTTCTCGAAATCCGCGGATTCGATCATCTCGCGGAAATAGACGGTCTCGCGAATGACGTTCGGCAGTTCGATACCGATGACGTTGCGGCCGGGGACGACGGCGACGCGGGCCGACAGCGCCGACATCGAACGGGCGATATCGTCGGCGAGATTGATAACGCGCGAGGATTTGACGCCGGGAGCCGGCTCGAATTCGTAAAGCGTGACGACCGGGCCTGGGCGGACATGAATGATCTCGCCCTTGACGCCAAAATCCTCGAGCACGCTTTCCAGCAGGCCGGCATTCTGTTCCAGCGTTTCCTGCGTCATGATCACGCCGGGTCGGGCGACCGGCTCCTGCAGCAGCTCGCGCGGCGGCAATTCATATTCGCCTTCTCCGCTACGGGCGATCGGCCGCCATTCCGGCGGGGTCATGGCATTCGGCCGGCGCGGCGTGATCTGCGACGGCGGCGGATCGATCAGGCGCTGCTTGGCAGCCTCGACGGCGGGTATGACGGGCGCTGCTTCGACAACGGGTGCCAATGCCGGCGCCGCCTGTGCCTTCACCGGCATGGGAGCGACGACCATGACCGGAGTCGGCTTGGCTGGTACGACCTTCGGCACGGCAACGACCTCGGCCTCATTGGTGAAAACGGCGGTGACGAAAGCAGGCGGCACGAAGGCTGCGGGCTCGATCGCTTCCAGCTTCACGGCGACGGGAGCGACCGCTTCGATCGCTGCCGGCACGACAGGCGCCAAAGCCATGGCTTCCAACGCGGTAAGCTCATCCATGACGAACGTATTGACCGGGACCGGTTGCGATTCGACCGGAGCAACGGCTGCGACAACCGGCGAGACTATGGTCTCCTGCGACGCTTCAACAACCAACGACGGACGACGGCACTCGACGACGCGGAATTTCGCGACGATCGATTCGACCTCAGCCTGGATCTCAGGAACAAGCACCGGCTGGGCCAGCGTACCCTTGATGGCGGACACGAATTCTCCCTCGAAGGGCATAGCGTCCCAGAAGGCGAAATCGGAGAGATGGGCGAGCCGCGACTCGACGGCAGGCGCGGCAACGGAGTCTGCAACATTCGGCAATGACGGCGAAGCATCCAGCGCGGTCGCGGGAGCCTTATAAAATGCGGTAGCGATGACAGTCATCTCCAATGCGTCCGGCGCAGTCGCCGGAGAGTTCTGAATTACGGCGGGCTGGTAGGTTTCGGCCGCAAACGGCACGCCCTCCCATGGCGGCAGATCGAATTCGGCCGACGGTTCGGCTGGGCGAGCGACAACCGGGGCCGGTGATTCGACTACCGGCGGCTCCATGACCCGCATCGCGGCATGGTTCGCGGCCGGCGGCGCGAGGACAGGCAAGGGCTCTGCCGGCGCGCGACGGCTGACGATCTCGTTCTCCCGCGTGCGGGTGAAACGGACGTTCGGCCCCATCAGGAAGGCATTCTGCCAGCCGGGCGAGGCAAGCTCTTCAGCCGAGATGCCCTGCGGCGTGACGGGCATGATCGGGCCGCTGGCGGCCACGGTGCTCGCCTGCAGGGCCTCCACGACCGGCTTCGGCGCGGCGGCGATTCGCAGGCGTGCCTCTTCGGCAATCCGCCGTTCCTCCGCGCGGCGGCGCTCTTCGGCCTGGCGCTTGGCTTCGCGGACGGTGCGGATCTTTTCTTCCAGGAATGCGCGGCGAGCAGCGATCTGCTCGGCACGGCGGGCTTCTTCCGCGACCTGTTCCGGGTCAAGCTCGCCTTCAGGCTGGGAGCCATTTGCAGCATTCGAAATGTTCGTTCGGGAAAGACGCATGAGACCTGCAACCCAGTCATTGATATTGCCGATGGCTTCCCAAATCGAATAGGGCAAAGACGGTTAATAAGTTCCTTCTGATCGTCACAGAATGCACTTATTCCGCATCCCCGGCCCAAGGGAGCGCCCCATAGCGGCACGGCGGCAACAGGCATGCCGATCGGCTCGACGTCGCGCTGGAAAGCCGCGCGAATCGACGATGATCCCTTGTGGGATTGATTACTTGGAGGAGGAAAGCTGCGCGATCGACAACAGCGTATCGCCGCTGATACCGACGCTCGAAGAGCTGGAGCCCTGGAGGATCGAGAGCGCGGGCGATGTCGACGAAGTGGTGTTGTTCGCCAGGTCGTACATCGCCGAGAATCGCTGCAGGAGCTTGTTGACCTTGGTCGGATCCTGCAGATCGCTGACATCGACGAATTTGGCAAGCAGCTTGGCCTGGGTGTCGACATCCATCGAGGACATCGAACTCGGCAGGCTGTAGGTCGTGGTGATGACCTGATAGAGGGCGGTGTCGCCCATGATATCGTAGATGGAGTTGATATCCGGAGCCTTGCGCTGGAAGTAAAGCGCCAGTTGCACGCCCGTATTGGTTTCTCCCTCCTGGTCCTCAAGGGTCTGATGCAGGAAGAGGTCGTTCGTCTCGGCAATCGTGCCCTGATTTTGCGCGGTCCCCAATTTCGTGTTGGTCAGATTCCCGTCCGTGTCGAAATTGAAGGCGTTGACGATATTCTTGAACTGCGCGCCGTCATCCGTGTTGATGAAGCTCTTCGAATCGCTCGGATCGGAGGCGAAGGCCTTTTTCAGCGTCGCGGTATCGACCGTCTTTGGATCGATGCCATTGGCCTTCAGGATGTAGTCGGTGAGCTTGCTGTCGGCGAGAAGGTCGGTGACGCTGGTAACCTTGACGATATTGGTCGCAAAATAGGTGCCGGCATCCTTGGCATCGCTGGTGGCCTTGGTAAGCAGGGCGCCCGTCAGTCCTATCGTACTATGACTGGAATATTGCGAGATGTAACTGTTGATCTGCGTCTGCGACAAGGACTGGACGGGCGGTTTCAACTTGCCGTCGCTATCGAAGTTGAAGGCCTTGGCGAGATTGGTAAAGCGTGTGTCCTTGAGCGAACTGACATAGCTCTTCGGATCGTAGGGATCGCTCTCGAGGATCTTCTTCATCTGTGTCTTCGTCATCTCGTCCGGGCTGATGCCATAAGCGCGCATCGCCATCTGGTAGAGCTCGGGAAGACTGTCGTTGCTGGTATCGCTGTCGGCCGTGGCATTGGTGGCGAAGAAATCATCAATGGTCTTCACCGCGGCGATGCGCGTCTGATAGTTGCTGACGGCTTTGGTGGTCAAGGACGTCTGCGACGTCTGGTAGTTCTTCATATAGGCCGTCGAGGCGGCATCGATCGCCGTCTGGGATTGCGCCTCATCACCCGTAGCAAGTGTGCCGTCCGACTGGAAATTGAACTGCGAGACGACGTCCGTAAGACCAAAAATTGAGGCGGTAGAAGAACTGGAAAATGCGTTCTTGAACACGACGGCGGGCGTATCCGCGGCGACCCCGTAGGCCGTCTTGATATAGTCGAACAGGCGGGTATCCGACGTCAGCTCGTCGACGGTGGTGATGGAGCCGATATGCTCCTTGTAGTAGAGGTCGTTGTCGGCAGCGCCGACATCGGTCGTGTACGATGGAACCGCGGAATTGTAAGCGCTCATGACATCGGCCATCTGGCCGAGCGTCTGCGGGCCGCCCTTATAATTCGTCGCGTAGGCGGCCGTTGTGGTGCTTATCTGATCCGATGTCTGTGCTTGCGAGCCACTCGCGACGGTGCCGTCGCTCTGGAAATTGAATTGCGCCATGATATCGGTCAATCCCTTCGCCGCCGCAACACTTGTATCCTCGGCGGCAGCGTTGAATTGGGTCGCGGTGATATAGGCCGGAATGTCGAAGGCGGTTTTGACATAGTTGAACAGCTTGGGATCGGACGTAAGCTGGCTGACGGACGTGATCGTGCTGATATGGTTTTCGTAGTAGGTCGTATCGGCGTCAGCCGTCGACGTCTTCACCGTTCCGTCAGCGTTGAAATTGAACTCCGCGACGATCGCCTTGTCGGTGGCACTGCCGTTCTGATTGACGAAGCTGTCGGGATCGCTGAGATCGCTCGTCAGCATCTGCTTCAGGAATGAATTCGACGTATAGGTCGGATCGAGGCCATAGGCCTGCAGCACGTAATTTTTAAGACGGCTGTTGCCCAGGAGGTCGTCTACCGTCTTAACACTGCTGATATTCTGGCTGAAATAGGTCGTTTCGGTCTGCGCATCCGTTGCCTCAGTCGTAAAAGACTGATTGTAAAGACCGATCAGATCGTCTTCCTGGGTGCTGGTTTGTGCCGTCGAGGAACTGCCCGTGCCAAAATTGAACGCTGCGGCGAATTCCTTGTAGCGCGGATCGGTCAGCTTATTGGCAAAACTGGTGGAATCGCTGAGGTCGCTGGTCAGCACCTGTTTCATAAAAGCCTTGGCATAGGTCATGTCCGACAGGCCGTAGGCTTCCATTGCATAGCTATAGAGCTGATAATCGCCCATGAAGTCATCGACATTGGTTACCTTGCCAATATTGGCATTGTAGTAGTCGATCTGACGCTTGTTCTGTGACTGGGACGCCACCTGATTGAGCGTGGTCGCCATACTTCTGGTCGCGATCGTGTAACCAAGATAAGTGGATATCATCAGCGCGACCTCAATAATTCTCTAATATAAGCCAGCGAATCTCTCCGCAGTATCGCAGTTAAACCTTACCTGAGACTTACAATACTTCATCTATTGCGTGTGCCGGATTGGCACGCTCCGCTTGCGCCGTGCATTCACTTTATGGAAACCCTGATCGATTCGGTTTTGCTAACCATTTGAGGACGCAAAGTTTTCTTAACCGCAATTTTTAAGCTGTCTGGAAGGGACGCCGCCTAATCTGAACCCAACGAGAGGACATGACGTTCTCCGTAAGAAGACCGGAAAACCGGCTCTCAGGTAAAGCAAGGGTAGAGATTAGATGACAAATACCGTCCTGAAGCCCGATTGGGCTGGAAACACACTGCGGCTTGATCCGGCGCGCTTCCCGCAACAGGTCAGCTATGCCATGCGGGGTGCCGAGGGTGACGTCACCATCACGATCGACGAGCGCGGCGCGGTGCTGCGCAAAATCCTGCCGTCCAGCGGCCTGCCGCTGTCCGTCGCCTTGCCGAAACGCGCTTTCATGGGTGTTGCCGCCCGTGCCATCGACCATGGCGACGGCGAAGTCACCGTGACGCTGGAATTGCATCACTCGGATCCGGATCTGTGCATCCCTCTCCTGGTCGCCCACGATCTAAGCGACATCGCCGCCGACTGGCGTTCGTGGTCGGAAGCCTTCCGCATCCCGATGCTGATGATCGAGGCCGATGGCGTCGCCCGTCCGCTGGAAGAGCATCTGGGCGGGGTCGCCGCCCGCGATACCCAGCCGCGCCGCCGCCACTCTTATTTCGCCGAGCGCCGTCCGCGCTTCCTCGTGCGCCGCTCGACCGGCTCGCTGGGCCTCAAGATGAAGATCGAAGGCCGCGAGATCATCGCGCGGCGTTGAAACCAATCGAGATTGATTGGATCAAAGCCCGGTACCCACAGTGCCGGGCTTTGTGATTCTCGCTAGGCCACAAGCAGCAGGAACGACAGGAAGAGGCCGGCGAAGATGATGATGCCGACCTTGCCGTTGAATTTGAACAGGGCCAGGCACTGCTCCCCATTGTTGATGTCGAGCACGGCGATCTGGTAGGCGAACATGCCGCCGGCAACAAGAAGCCCGAGATAGGAAAGCCATCCCGCCCCCGCCAGCGCGAAGGACAGTAGCATCAGCACCAACGCGACACCGTAGAGACCCACCAACCAGAGGCGGGTCTTGTCGCCGAAGAGCCGGGCGGTGGAGCGCACGCCGATCAGCTCGTCATCCTCCTTGTCCTGATGGGCATAGATCGTGTCGTAACCGATCGTCCACAGGATGGCAGCGGCATAGAGCATGATGGGCGCAAGCGACAGGCTGCCGAACAGCCCGGCCCAGCCCATCAGCGCGCCCCAGGAAAAGGCCAGTCCTAAGAAAAACTGCGGCCAGTCGGTAAAGCGCTTGGCGAAGGGATAAAGCGCGACGATGCCGAGCGACAGGACGCCGAGAATGACGGCAAACCAGTTGAACTGCAAAAGCACCAGCAGCCCGACCACAGCCTGTAGCGCTATGAAGACCTTGGCCTGGAGGCGCGTCACGCGGCCGGACGGCAGCGGACGCGAGCGTGTGCGGGCCACTTCCATATCGATCTCGTGATCGACCAGGTCGTTGTAGGCGCAGCCGGCACCGCGCATGGCGACCGCGCCGATGAAATAGAGAATGAGGTGGTAGACCACCAGCCCCCCCGGCGACTGACCCACGGCGGCTGCGGCATTGGCGGCAAGCGCCGCCGACCAGAAGCATGGCCACATCAAGAGCTGCCAGCCGATCGGCCTGTCCCAGCGCGCGAGCTGCGCATAGGGCCAGAGCACCGGGGGCAGGATGCGATAAACCCAGTTGCCGGATGGCGCGTCGGCGACGCGCCCGTTGATGTCGCCTATCTTTTGCATAGGCGAGTAGTAGTGATATCCGCCGCCCGCGGTCAAGCGGCGGGGCCATAGCCCCGCGCTTTTCTCAGTTCACCGTGAAATTGAACTTGTAACTGGCGGAGACGCCGATCAGTAGCTGGTTGCGATCGCCACGCTCGCGCACAAGGCTGCTGTCACCGGCCGGGCCGGTAAGGCGCGTATATTCCAGGAAAGTGCTGGTGGTCCAGTTCTCGGAGGGCTTCCACGTCAATGCGCCGCCGGCACCGACGGATTTCACCCCGCCGCCCGGATTGTAGCGGCTGAGGCCGGATGCCGCCGCCGTCCGTGCATCGACGCCGTAGTAAGTGTTGAAATAATCGTTGGAGGCGAGCGTCATGCGCGGACCGCCGGACAGGCGCAGTTCCGGGGTAATGTCGGTGAAGGCGTCGATAGCGGCATCGGCAACGATACCACTATGGGCACGAATGCCCTGGCGGACTTCGACGCGGGCGCGCAGCCAGTCGGTCGGATAGGCCTCGGCAAAACCGCCGGCCTCAAGGCCCCACTTTACCTTCTTGAGGCCCCTCAGCTCGCGACCATCGCTGCTGTCGCGGCTCGGCACGAACTTGCCGACAATACCGACGCGGAAGGCGTCGCTCTCGATCAAGGCAAAGGACGGATTGTCGTTGCGCGAGGAGAAGCGCGGCCCCGGACCCTGCCTGCCGACGGAGATCAACGGCGACCACTGCAGTTTGTTGTGCTTGCTGCCTTCGAACTTGGGCGCCGAGAAACCGGCCGCACCGACGCTTAGGTACCAGTTGCCCGACCACAGGTATTGGCCGTCTCCGGCAGAGGCAGAGCCCGCGGAAGCGGCTAAGACACCGATGGCAAAAAATAGACGTGATTTTATAAACACACACAACTCCTTGATACGCAATACAGCGGGGCAATACTCGCACCCCGAGAGTTGCCTCAAATTATCCGGATCGCATTACCGCTCTCTTAACCACGCGCGGTTGAATTCGGGATTAGAGGCAAAATTCTCGACGCGACTTGCGCCGGTATCCGGCTTGCGCCGATCTGTCGCAGCGATTTAATTTCGGTATGCGCTACTCAATCAAAAGTACCCACCAGGGTCCGTGCGCAGGCAATGATTTTCCGATATAAAAATCGACGAGAGAGTGGAATGAAACCCAGACCTTTGATTTATCTCAGCGCATTTCTCAGCATCGGCATGGCGCTTTCAGGTTGCGTGTCCGCGCCAATCGGCGGCGCCAAGCAAATCCAGTTTTCAGGCAGGGTTGCGCCCGGCAAGAAAACACGAATTACGAGCGCTTCGCTGGTGAAGCAGGATTGTACGTTTGCAAGCTTTCCCTACACCGGCATTGTCAAGCAGCCTGCCCATGGCAAGATCGATATCGAGCATGGACCGGTTGCCTCGAAGTTTCCCAAGGACAGCACCGCGTACATGTGCAGTGGCAGAACCGTTCAAGGCAATATCATCTTCTACACCCCCAACTCCGGCTTCGTCGGGACCGATCAATTCACGGTACGTCTCACTGGGCTGAATACGGACGGCACGGTGCAAGACGGAACATTCGTGGTTCATGTCGGTAAATAACCGGACCATCGCCCCATCATTTCCGCGGTAGAGAGGTGGCGGCGAGGCCAAAAATCAAACACCGAACCATGAGCCCATGGTTCGGTGCGATTTTGAAAGGGGCGAAATGCAAAACAGCTATCTGGTCCGCGGCGGTATTTTGCTCGCCGTTATAGTTGCCACGCTTCCAGGCTGCGTCAGCGCACCGTTTGGCGGAGGCAGGCAAGAGCAACGTGCGATAACGGCCGTCTCGGGCAAAAAAACGTCACTCGTAATCATGTTCTCCGCAACAAAAGATTGCAAGCATACACGCTACACCTATCCGGAAACTATCAGATACCCAGATCACGGTAACATCAGTTTTGAAGTGCACTCAGGTCGCCCAAAAGCAATAACTGAGGGCGCCAGTCGAGCGTGCGCCCAAAAATCGGTAGAAGGTGCCGTTGTCTTCTATCGATCAGATCCAGGGTTCGTCGGCTCCGACCGGGCGACCTTTCGCCAGCCAGGACTGACGACTGATATTGCGATCAAGGTGGTCAAATAGCACCCCGATGTTTGGCCACGCAGAGACAAAACATCGGCCCCATGATTTTACAGGGCCGGCATAGTCTTCCAAACGATGGCAAACGCTTAGAACACGATCTTTTCCAGCGGCGCGCGGGTCGCCTCGAACTCCCTCAGCTTCGCCTCCCGCTCGCCGATATAGTTGCGGTTGTCGGGAACGGCGAACTGGTTCTTGGTGATCTGGATCTGCATGATGAAGAGCTCATCCCAGCGGAAGCCCATTTCGGAGCCGGCCAGGTAGAACTCCCACATACGGAAGAAATTCTCGTCGTAGAGCGCCACGGCCTCGGCCTTGCGCGCCACGAAACGATTGCGCCAATGCCGCAGCGTATGGGCATAGTGCATCGGCAGGATTTCGACGTCCTTGACCAGAAGCCCGGCCTTTTCCAGCGGCGGCAGGGTCTCGCCGACCGAGGGAATATAGCCGCCCGGGAAGATGTACTTCTCGATGAAGGCGTTGGTGGCAAAGCTCGGCTTCGGACGCGCGATGGAATGCAGCAGCATGACGCCGTTGTCGTCGAGCAGTTCCGAAACCTTGTTGAAGAATTTGCGGTAGTCGCCGATGCCGACATGCTCGAACATGCCGACCGAGACGATGCGGTCGAACTTCTTGCCCTTGAGATAACGATAGTCCTGCAGCTCGAAGCGGACGCGATCGGACAGGCCGCGCTTGGCGGCCCGCTCGCGTGAGACCTTGAGCTGCTCTTCGCTCAGCGTAATGCCGGTGAAATCGAGGCCGGGATTGGCTTCGGCAAGATACATGCCCATGCCGCCCCAGCCGGAGCCGATCTCCAGAACGCGCTGGCCGGGCTCGACCAGAAGCTTGGCGGCGATATGGCGCTTCTTGGCCACCTGCGCCTCGTCCAGGCTGATACCCGGCGGCACGAAATAGGCGCAGGAATATTGCCAGTCCTCGTCGAGGAAGAGATCGAACAGCTTGGCCGAGAGATCATAGTGGTGCGCAACATTGTATTTGTTGCGGTTGACCGGCGAACGGCTCTTGAGCTGCTGCCAGACGATGCGGCCGATCAGCAGCGTCGCCATGCGCAGGTCGAAGATTTCGTTGGTGGTGTTCTGCTTCACCAGCGCGAGGAAGTCATAGATATCCCCCTGCTCGAGAATGAAGCGCCCTTCCATATACATTTCGCCGAGCTTCAGCGTCGGATCGCGGGCAACCGCGTCCTCCGCCTGCTGGTCGGCGATGCGGACGGCGACTGTTTCGCCGGATCCATCGCCGATCATATGTGTCTCGCCGGAAGCAAGCGTAAGTTTCAGGGAGCCTTTACGGACGAGTTTTTTGACAAGAGAGAACAGTGCCGACGCCATGGACGCCTCGAATGTTATGACATGACAATAGCGCTAACTTTAGCGCCTCAGAACATTGTGGCAAGCGCACGTTTTCGCACTCTGTGGCACTCCGGCAACAACGCCGCCGGAGTGTGATATTCTTGCAATAATTCGTGCTAAGTACTTATTTTCGTTTGAAGGCATCTGCCAGAGCAGCGCCGAAGCTACCCTGCTGAGTGGTATTCGGGCGGCTATTGCTCTTACCGCCAGCGTTGCGCGCGCCATTTTGCTCTCGCGACTCACGCGCAGCCGGGACCGCCTCGGCGCCGCCATCTTTGCGCATCGTCAGACTGATTCGCTTCCGTTTGGCGTCGACGTCCACAACCTTCACTTTCACGACGTCGCCCGCCTTGACGACCTCATGCGGGTCTTTCACGAAGCGATCGGCAAGCTGCGAGACATGCACGAGGCCATCCTGGTGAACACCGATATCGACGAAAGCGCCGAAAGCGGCGACATTCGTCACCGTCCCTTCCAGAGCCATGCCCGGCTTGAGATCGCTGATCTCATTGATCCCCTCGGCGAAGGTCGCGGTCTTGAAGCTCGGGCGCGGGTCGCGGCCGGGTTTCTCGAGCTCCGCGATGATGTCGCGCACCGTCGGCAGGCCGAATTTTTCGTCGATGAACTGGCGCGGGTCGACCGCCTTCAGCGCCGTCGCATCACCCATCAGGCTGCGCAGATCGCGGCCGCAGGCGGTAACGATCTTCTTGGCGACGCCATAGGCTTCCGGATGCACCGAGGAGGCGTCGAGCGGCTCCTTGCCATTGGGGATGCGCAGAAAGCCGGCACATTGCTCGAAGGTGCGCTGGCCGAGGCGCGCGACCTTCAGGAGATCGCGGCGGGTCTCGAAACGCCCCTCGCCGTCGCGATGCTTGACGATCGCGTCGGCAATCGACGGTCCAAGGCCGGAGACGCGGGCGAGCAATGGCGCAGAGGCGGTATTCAGATCGACGCCGACGGCATTCACCGCATCTTCGACGACGGCATCCAGCGAGCGCGACAGCTTCAGCTGATCGACATCGTGCTGGTATTGGCCAACGCCGATCGATTTCGGCTCGATCTTGACGAGCTCGGCCAGCGGATCCTGCAGACGGCGAGCGATGGAAACGGCGCCGCGCAGCGAGACGTCGAGGCCTGGAAATTCCAGTGCCGCGGTCTCGGAGGCCGAGTAGACGGAAGCGCCTGCCTCGGACACGATGACCTTGGTCGGCTTCGGCGCAGGGAGGTCGGCGAGCATATCCGCCACCAGCTTCTCCGTCTCGCGGCTGCCGGTGCCGTTGCCGATGGAGATCAGCTCGACATTGTGCTTGCGGACCAGCGCCGCCAGAGTCGCCTGCGTGCCGCGTACATCGTTCCTCGGCGGGAACGGATAGACCGTCGTCGTCTCCAGCAGTTTGCCGGTGCCATCGACCACGGCGACCTTGACGCCGGTACGGATGCCCGGATCGAGGCCCATGGTGGCGCGCGAGCCGGCGGGCGCTGCCAGCAGCAGATCCTTCAGATTGCGGGCGAAGACATGGATGGCTTCCTCCTCGGCGCGCTCGCGCAGCTCACGCATCAGATCGAGCGACAGCGACATGGAGAGCTTCACGCGCCAGGTCCAGCTCGCGACCTCCGTCAACCAGCGGTCGCCGGGGCGGACTGAGCCGATCTCGTAAGCCGTGGCGACCATCCGCTCCACCGGCTTGTTCGGCGAGACGGCATCGACGTCGATCTCGATGGTCAGCGTCAGCACCTCCTCGTTCCAGCCGCGCAGCATGGCAAGCGCGCGATGGCCGGGGGCGGTTGCCCAGCGTTCCTGGTGGTCGAAATAATCGGAGAATTTCGCGCCCGCTTCCTGCTTGCCATCGACGACCTTAGCTTTCAACGCCGCATTGGCCTTCATGTAGGTGCGCAGCTTGCCGAGCAGGTCGGCATTTTCGGCAATGCCTTCGGCGATGATGTCGCGCGCGCCCTCGAGCGCCGTCTTCACGTCGGGCACGTCGGCGGTGAGGAAGCCCTCGGCCAGGGTGGCGGGCTCCCTGGAGCGATCAGCGAGAATGGTATCGGCAAGCGGACCGAGGCCGCGCTCCCTGGCGATTTCGGCGCGGGTGCGGCGCTTCGGCTTATAGGGCAGATAAAGGTCTTCCAGCTCCGACTTGGTGGCGACCACGGCGATCTTGCGCATCAGCTCGTCGGTCATCTTGCCCTGGCCGTTGATCGACTCGACGATGGCGGCGCGACGGGCTTCCAGCTCGCGCAGGTAAACGAGGCGTTCGGCCAGCGTGCGCAACTGCCCGTCATCGAGGCCGCCGGTCACTTCCTTGCGGTAGCGGGCGATGAACGGCACCGTCGCACCTTCGTCGAGAAGCTCGATCGCGGCCTTGGCCTGATCGGGGCGCGAATTGATCTCGTTGGCGATGGTTGCGGCAAGGGAACGAATGTCGGCGGCCATATGTCTCTCTGAATTGAACTTGGTGGCGGGACCATAGGCGCGATCCCGGAAAGTACGAAGCGGTTTCCGATGAGATCCCGCCAATCAGGGCAACTGAGGGGACCGCGACTCGAAACCAGCATCTCGCTTTAGCGACATAAAAAGGCAGGGCAATGTTGCAGCCCGCGCCTCCACAGGATTTGCCGCTTGACCTTTGGGCTCTCCCCCCTTAACCGCGCACAAGAACCTAATGAAGAGGGCAAGCCATGAAAGTTCTGTTGATCGGATCGGGCGGACGCGAGCATGCGCTGGCCTGGAAACTGGCGCAATCGCCGCTGATGACGGAATTCTATGCCGCGCCCGGCAATCCCGGTGTTGCCGAACATGCAACGCTTGTCCCGCTTGACATCGAAGACCATGGCGCTGTCGTCAACTTCTGCAAGGAAAAGGCCATCGACTTCGTCGTCGTCGGCCCGGAGGCGCCGCTGGTCGCGGGAATCGCCGACCCGCTGCGTGCCGCAGGCATCGCCGTATTCGGACCGTCCACTGAGGCCGCCCAGCTCGAGGGCTCCAAGGGGTTCACCAAGGATATCTGTGCCCGCTACAATATCCCGACTGGCGCATACCAGCGCTTCAACAATGCGCCGAAAGCAAATGCCTATATCCGCGAGCAAGGCGCTCCCATCGTCGTCAAGGCCGACGGGCTTGCCGCCGGTAAGGGTGTCACCGTCGCCATGACGGTTGACGAGGCGCTTGCCGCCGTCGATGACTGCTTCGAAGGTGCTTTTGGCGAGGCCGGTGCGGAAGTGGTAATCGAGGCCTATCTCGACGGCGAAGAGGCGAGCTTCTTCTGCCTTAGCGACGGCAAGCACGCACTGGCGCTCGCCACCGCCCAGGACCACAAGCGTGTCGGCGACGGCGATACCGGCCCGAACACCGGCGGCATGGGCGCTTACTCGCCTGCTCCGGTCATGACGGAGGAGATGGTCGAGCGGACCATGAAGGAGATCATCGAGCCGACGATGCGCGGCATGGCGGAAAGCGGCTATCCCTTCTCCGGCGTCTTCTTCGCCGGGCTGATGATCACCGCCAAGGGGCCGGAGCTGATCGAATACAATGTCCGCTTCGGCGATCCGGAATGCCAGGTGCTGATGATGCGGCTGAAGAGCGACCTGCTGCCGCTGCTTCTCGCCTGCGCAAACGGCACGCTGGATCAGGTCAGTGCCGAATGGAGCGACGACGTGGCGCTGTCCGTGGTCATGGCATCGAAGGGCTATCCCGGCGCATACGCCAAGAACACACCGATCGCGGCGCTGCCCGCCGACAGCGACGGCGCCAAGGTGTTTCATGCCGGCACGGCGCTGAAGGACGGCGCGCTGGTCGCAACCGGCGGCCGGGTGTTGAACGTCACCGCGACCGGCAAGACCGTCAGCGAGGCGCAGAAGCGCGCCTATGCCCTGGCCGGCAAGGTGGAGTGGGAAAACGGTTTCAGCCGCAGCGACATCGGCTGGCAGGCCATCGCGCGGGAAAAAGCCTGAAAACGTAAACACAAAGCCTGTCCCGAATTCCCGTCTCCACTAAACTTTTACCTAATCTCCTGACGGGATGGAAACAAAGAGACGCTAATCTCTCGGTCACGATAAGACGGAGTGGTAGTTATGCGTCCCTTCTTCCTGACCTTGGCATGCGCGCTGGCGGCAGGCTCGGCCATGGCATCGTCGATCCAACCCATCGACAGCAAGACACAGACAGGCGGCGGCAGTATCCTCGACAAGGTCTGCACTGATTGCCCTGCTATCAAGCCGCAGATCGTCAAGAAGGACTATGTGGTGCCGGAACTGACGCCGGGCACGCAATCCGTCGTCATCCGCGACGTCGACGGCCAGAAGAAGGTGGTGCGTACCGAGGCCTGGATGGGCGGCTCGCCGGTCGTCTTCATCTCCAAGCCGACGCCCGAGGCTTTGGCAGCCGCGAACACGACGCCCGACGGCATCGACATGACCGCAAAGACCGCGGCCTTGCCCAAGCTCGCCCGGACGCAGGAGCCCGCGCCGCTCGACCTCTCCGGCTTCCAGCTTCGACAGTAAAATAGCTGTCCGATCCAGTTCCCTGCCCCGCCCGGCCTAAGTTTCGGTCGACGGGGTCTGCCGCAAGGCGGACCAATGCGCCCCTGAAGAGAAGCAGGGGCGCATTCGTTTTTCACGGACAAGCGCGGAAGCTTCGCTTGCGACTCAAGATAATATTGAAATTGGTTCAATATTATTTATTGCAGCGCAACATATCTCGCGTTCAAGGCCGCTTAATTGCCGATCACGCCGTTTTGATTAAATCTTTATTAGACATAAAACGCGAGTTTACTTGGACCGGACAGCAGCATGTCTTTTCGAGCAGCGGCAAGCGTATTGGGATTCTCTCAGACGATCGCACAGGCGGTAGGAAACCGCGCCGGTATTCACCCTACCCTGTTGCGAGGCGCCATGAAAAATCTCAAGATCGCACATCAGCTCTTCGCCCTTCTGGGCGTACTTATTGCCGCTTTCTCCGTGGCGACCTATTTCCAAATCCGATCGCAAGCTGACTCCATCTATGACGATCGTTTCAACCTGCTTCGCACGCAGGTCGAATCCGGCATTTCGATCATGAATCAATATTATCAGCGCGAGAATTCCGGCGAAATGACGCACGAGGCCGCCCAGGCGGAGGCCTTCAAGCTATTGTCGCATGTAAGCTTTGCGCCGGCGGGCTATTTCTTCGGCTTCGATTATAACGTCGTGCAGCGTATTCATCCGAGTCCGGTCAATATCGGCAAGGATATGTCTGGCCAGGTTGACAAGAATGGCACCCATTTCAGCAAGGAAATGGTGGAGAAGGGCATCAAGGGTGGCGGTCGCACCGTCTATTACTGGGTTAAACCCGGCCATCCCGAGAGCGAGCTTTTCCTGAAGGGCAGCTATTCCGCAGCCTTCGCGCCCTGGCAGATCGTTCTCGGCTGCGGTGTCTACATGGATGATCTCGAAGCACAGATCAACGCGACGATGTGGCGTGCGCTGATGATCTGCGGCATTGTCTTCCTCGTCGGCATCGGCGCCTCGCTCTACTTCATTCGCGGTATCACCAAGCCGCTGACCGAGGTGCACACCGCCCTCAAGGCCGTCGCCGACGAGGATGTGCAGATCGTAATCCCGCATGCTGCCATGCGCAACGAGATCGGTCTGATGGCCAAGGCCACGCTGGCGCTGCAGGAAAAGATCCGCGAGCGTCATGCATTGACCGAACGCCAGGCCGCGCAGGAAGAGGAAATCAACGCCGAGCGCCAACAGAACCTGCTCCAGCAGCAAGGTGAAGCCCAGGAACAGGCTCGCGTCGTCTCGACCATCGGCAAGGCGCTGGAACAACTCGCACGGGGCGACCTGACCGTACGCTGCGCCGATATCGGCATCAGCTATGCCGGCCTGCGCAACAACTTCAACGAGGCGCTCTCCCATCTCGAGGCCGCCATGGGCCGGGTCAATGCCAAGGGCAACGACATCGGCGTCAGCAAGGAAGAGATCCGCCGCGCCTCCAACGAGTTGTCACAGCGCACCGAACGCCAGGCTGCCAGCCTGGAGGAAACCTCGGCCGCACTCGACGAGCTTACCGTCGCCGTCCGCCAGACGGCGGAAGGCGCGCATGAGGCCAGCAAGCGCGTTCACGCCGTCAGCACCGAGGCATCGCGCAGCGACGCCGTGGTTGCCCAGGCAATCGAAGCGATGAGCGGAATCGAGAAGTCCTCGTCGGAGATCAGCAAGATCATCGGCGTCATCGACGAGATCGCCTTCCAGACCAATCTTCTGGCGCTGAATGCCGGGGTCGAGGCGGCGCGCGCCGGCGAATCCGGCAAGGGATTTGCCGTCGTCGCCCAGGAAGTGCGCGAACTGGCGCAGCGGTCCGCCGCGGCCGCCAAGGAGATCAAGGACCAGATCGCCCGCTCCTCCGGCCAGGTCGACCAGGGTGTCCGTCTTGTTGGCGAGGCCGGCGAAGCGCTGAAGCGCATCTCCGACCAGATCAAGGCCGCCAACGAGATCGTCTCGAAGATCGCCCACAGCGCCTCCGAACAGGATACGACGCTGCGCTCGATCTCGTCGTCGATGAACCAGCTCGACGCCGCCACGCAGCAGAACGCCGCCATGGCGGAGGAGACGACGGCATCGGCCGAAACGCTCGCCGCCGACACCGAGGACCTGCTCGGCCTGATCCGCGGTTTCCACGTCAATGACGGCGGCCCCGTCGTACAGACCCGCCGCGCAGCGTAAGCTGGCTGGTAACAGACAGGACAAACCGCCGGGCGCACCCCGGCGGTTTTTCTTTGTCCAGATGTCGGAGAGGGTCACTCGGCGGCAGCGATCCGTACGGCCAGCCGGTCGATCTCGCGGTCGGAATAGACCTCCACGCCGGCGCGTTTCAGCAAGGCTGCGGTGACGCCATCGCCCGGATGCTTCTCCCCAGAGAACGTGCCATCATAGATGAAACTCGAACCACAGGACGGACTGCCGTCGATCAATAGGGCATAACGACAGCCAGTTTCCTGGGCAAGCGCCAGAGCGTTCTCCGCCGCCCGAAGAAATCCGTCGGTGATATCGCCGCCGCTGATTTCCATCACGCGCGCCGTGCCCGTGAGCACATCCTCGCCTGTCGCTCCCACAGCAATCTCAGCCGGCGGTCGCGGCACGACCATGCCGGCCGACATTTCGGGACAGATGGCTACGAGACGCCCCTCTTCGCGCCAGCGGTCGATGGCCGGATGGAGCAGTGGCTTGGCGCGACCGTCATAGCGGACGGCGTGGCCCATGAGGCAGGCGCTGACGAGAATTTTTCCGGTCATCGCGCCTCCCTTTCTTACCCCGCAATCTTCGAGAAGTCGGCAACCGTCCCCGTCGCCTCGCGGATCAGACGCAACAGTGCCAGACGGTTGGCGCGGATAGCGGCGTCTTCGTCGTTGACGAACACGTCCGTGGCGAAGCGGTCGACGGGTGCGCGCAGCGTCGACAGCGCGGCCATGGCCGAGCGGAAGTCTTCACCGGCAATCGCCTTGGCGGCTTCGGCCGAAGCCTTGGTGACGGCGGCGAAAAGGTCCTTTTCAGCATCGAGCTTCAGCAATGCTTCCGAAACGCCATCGGCAACGACAGTGCCCTTCTTTTCCTCGGCGGCGAGAAGCTGCGTGGCGCGCTTGGTGCCGGCGAGCAGATTCTTGCCGTCCTCCGAGGTGATAAAGGCCGTCAGTGCCTCGACGCGGCGGGCAACCATCAGGAGATCGTCGGCTTCCGACGTCAGCACGGAGTCGATTAGATCGTAGCGGGCGCCCTGATCGCGCAGATAGACCTTCAGACGGTCGTGGAAGAAGGCGAGGAGATCCGTATCCTTGGTCACCGCCAGCAGCGGCAAGCGCACCTTGCGCTCCAGCAGAATACGGACAACCCCCAAAGCCGCACGGCGCAGCGCATAGGGGTCCTTCGAACCCGTCGGCTTCTCATCAATCGCCCAGAAGCCGATCAGCGTATCCAGCTTGTCGGCGAGCGCGACGGTGATCGCCACCTTGTCGTCCGGCACGCGGTCGGACGGACCCTGCGGCTTGTAGTGATCTTCGATGGCGGCGGCAACGGAAGCGTCTTCGCCCTGCAGCGCTGCATATTTGCGGCCCATGAGGCCCTGAAGCTCCGGGAACTCGCCGACGGCTTCGGTGCGCAGGTCGGCCTTGGCCAATACTGCGGCGCGATCGACCTTGACCGGATCGGCGCCGGTGATCTTTGCGAGTTCGGCCGCGAGCGTGCGGATGCGGGAAACGCGCTCGCCCTGGCTGCCGAGTTTGGCATGGAAGGTGACGTTCAGCGCGTCGAGCTTGGCCATGCGCTGATCCAGCGGCTTCTTCAGGTCGAGGCCGAATTTTGCGGCAGACGCTTCCAGCGTTTCGAGGTCCGGCAGATTACCCTGATCTCGCTTCCAGAAATGCAGCGCGTCGGAAAGACGGGCGCGCACGACCTTGCCGTTGCCGTGAATGATCTCCTTGCCGCCATCCGTAGCCTGGATGTTGGAGACGAGGATGAAGCGGTTGGAGAGTATCTCGCCGGCCTGCGGACGGGTGACGAAACACTTCTGGTTGGTCTTGATGGTCAGACGGATGATTTCCGAAGGGATCGACAGGTAATCCTCTTCGAAGGAGCCCATCAGCACCTGCGGCCACTCGACCAGGCCGGACACCTCTTCCAGCAAGCCCTCGTCTTCGACCAGTTCCAGGCCGTTGGCAAAGGCGATATCGCGGGCATCGTGCAGGATGATGTCCTTGCGGCGCTCGGCGTCGAGGACGACCTGGGCTTTTTCCAGGTTTGCGACATAGTCGTCGAAACGCTTGACGGCGATCGGGCCGGGCGCATGGAAGCGGTGGCCGTAGGTCACGTTCGAGGCGACGATGCCGTCGATCTCGAAGGGGATGACGACGGTCTCTTCATGCTCGGTGCCGAAGGTGCAGACGATTGACTGCAGCGGGCGCACCCAGCGCAGTGAGCCCGGCTTGGCCGATGCCTTGCCCCAGCGCATCGACTTCGGCCAGGGGAAATTTCTGACGATATCGGGCATCACGGCAGCGACAATTTCTTCCGCCGCACGGCCGGGCTTGGAAATGATCGCGACGTAGAAATCGCCTTTCTTCGGGTCGCTAATCACCTGCGCTTCCGAAATCGAAGAGAGACCAGCGCCGCGCAAAAAGCCTTCGATCGCCTTTTCGTTGGCGTCAGTGCGCGGTCCCTTGCGCTCTTCGCGCACATCGGCGGAGCGTGCTGTGACGCCGCGAATATCCAGCGTCAGACGGCGCGGCGTCCAATATTCACGCGCGCCCTCATAGGACAGACCAGCCTCGACCAGCGCATCGGTCACCAGCTTCTTCAGATCGCCGGCAGCCTTGCGCTGCATACGGGCGGGAATTTCCTCGGAGCGGAGTTCGAGAAGGAGATCGGGCATGGGAACTGTCTTTTATGTTGAGGCGAAAGGATCCGGGCGGACTTAGCAAGCCCGGCGGCAAAAGTCACCAAGGCAAACGGTGAAATTACCGATCTGCTGCGACTACCACCCGCCGCCGCCGCCGCCACCACCACCGCCGCCGGAGAAGCCACCCCCGCCTGAGAAGCCACCGCCACTACCGCTGCCAAAGCCGGAGGACGAACTGGAGACTGGTGCGGGGATGGTAGAGGCGATGGTCGAGGCCATGGAGGAGGAGAACTCTCCGATCCGGCCGCCAAGATTGCCGCCGTAGATATTGCCGACATACCAGCCGGGAGCGTAGCTCGCCGCCACCGCAGCCCCTGCCGCCGTCGCCAGCCAGGCATCGAAAGCGCTTGACCAGGGTTTTTCGACGCCGAGCGCGACGGCGTAGGGCAGCAGCTTTTCGAAATGCTGCGGCGACATTTGCGGCGCGCCTTGCATGTTCATGCGGTCGCGTTCGGCGAGCGTCAGATATTGCCGCAGGCCGGCAATGCCATCCATCATCTTCCGCCCGATCGGCGTCGGTGCGCCCATCAGGAAGAAGAACACGACATTGAGGGCGAAAATTCCCACAATCCCGACCAGCAGCGGCAGCTCGCCCGCTTCCATCAGCGGCACGACGACAGCCGCGAAAATGCTGGTGACGATGGAGACGATGACGAAGCCGATGAAGGCGAAGACGAGGACCGAGAAAATCCGTCGCCCGAGGCCCGCATCATGGCGAAGGAACATCCGGCCGATGGCGCCGGCAAAGACCGTGACGACGATCGACAGGAAGCCGGGGACAATGATCAACGGCAGCGCATTTTCATGCAGGCGACCGAAGATGACGATGGCTGCCAGGATGAGCACCGACAACGCGATGCCAATGACGATATAGAGCCGATTGGCCTTGTAATATTCGTCGCGATGGTCGCGCTCTATAGCGCTGCGGAATTGCTGGCCGAGCCTTTGGACGGCGGCACCATTCGCCGCGTCGATCACCAGCGGCGTGAACGGGCCGATGGCGCCGAACAACACCTTCTCGCTGCTGCCCAGATCACGGCCGGCCGTTTTGCCTGTCGCCTTGAGAATCACCTTGTCCTTCAGATCGTCGAGGATGACATAACCACGCACGGCAAGATCGATCGCCGTCGCCGACAGCGCCGTCCATCCGGCGCCGGAAAAGCCCCTGTTGTCGATATAGTTGACCAGCGCCGGCGAGACGCCATCCGGCGGATCCCAGCGCGGAACCATGACGCCTCGCGGCGGATCGCGCCCGACAGCGAGCCAGCTGCGCAGATAGTAGGCAAACAGCAGAATCAGGCCGCCAATGGCGATGATGGCATCGAGATGATCGGCGATGAACCAGCGCCATTGCTGGCCGCTGCTCGGCGGCAGGATCACGCCCTTCGGCAGCTTGATAGCGATCGTCAGCCCTTCACCTTGGGCCAATGGCCGCGTCGTGGCGAATGTGACCCTGCCCGCTTGCTGGCTGGCGCTTGCATCCTGGCCTTTCCCGCCAATCGGGCCGGTGTAATAGGCAAGCTGCTGCGCCATCACACCATCCGGCAGGGTAACAGTGGCCGAGGCACGCAGGATCGGGAAGAGCCAGCCATTGCCGGTGACGTTCCAATAAAGTTCGTCGTGATCGTCGAAATAACGGATCTGCCGGTTGGTGGTGTAGGTGATGCGGAAGGTGTGCGGGCCGGGACTGAGGAGGAATTGCATGCTCCCCTGATCCGCCCGGCCGATATAGATGCGCTCACCGCCTTCGATCCGCTCGAGCCGCCACTCTTCCGGCTGCCCGTCGCGCTCGACGGAGACGACATCGAAATCCACCTGAGCCCGGCGGCCGTCAGCATCGAGGAAGGTCAGCGGAAAATCCCGGAAGATGCCACGACGGATGGCGCGGCCTTCCGCGTTCACGGCAATGGTCTCGGTGACGTTCATCGAGCCGTCGCGATTGAGTGCAATCGCCTGGGCGAAGTTTGTGATGACTTCGGCCGCCAAGGCGGCCGTTGCGGAAAACAGCAGGACCAAGGCCAGGAAAAGCCCGGAAAGCCAACGCATCATCACACCCCCATGTGATCCGGGCGGCGCCCCGTGGAGGGCGCCGCATAGCATGAACGATACCTAGGCTCCCAAAGGGAGCCAGGCATTAGTCGTCGTAGGCGACACCCAGCGACGCCAGTACCCGCCAATAGGCCGGAAAGGTCTTGGCGACGCAATCAGGGTCGAGAATGGTGATGCCGCTGATCTTCAGGCCGGCGAGCGCAAAGCTCATGGCAATGCGGTGATCGGCAAAGCTGTCGATTTCGGCGGGCAGCACCTTGCTGGCAAGGCTCGGGTCGGATGCGACGATCAGATCATCACCCTCTTCCGTGCCGAGGCCGGGAACGATACGCGACAGGCCGCTCGACAATGCACGGACGCGGTCGCATTCCTTGACCCGAAGGTTGGCGATGCCGACGAAGCGCACCGGCGTCTCGTTGAAGGCGGCAAGGACGGCGAGCGTCGGGATCGCGTCCTGCATCTGCGATCCGTCGATGACGGCGGGCAAATGCGGGAATTGCGAGATCAGGTCATAGGCACGGGCGTCCGGCTGCGAGAATTCCGTCGCCGGCGTACCGAGATCGATTTTGCCGCCGGTCAGCGCTTCCGCCGCCCAGAGGTAAGTCGCAGCCGAGGCATCCGGCTCGATGAGGAAATCCGCCGCGTGGTAGCCGGTCGGCTCGACACGCCAGGTGACCGGGCTGGTGCGCTCCACTTTGGCGCCGAAAGCGCGCATGGCAGCGACCGTGAGATCGATATAGCCGAGCGCACCGATATGTTCGCCAAGCAGTTCGACATCGACCGGCCGGTCGCCACCGGCGGCCATCATCAGGAGGGCGGAGACATATTGGCTGGAAAGGCCGCCATCGATCTCAACGCGGCTCGCCTCGAAGCGGCCCCTGCCGTTGATGGTGACCGGCGGGCAACCGGTCTCAGTCGATGCGTCGATGCCGAGCGAGCGCAGCGCGTCGACCAGCGGACCGATCGGCCGCTTGCGCATATGCGCGTCGCCATCGACCACGACCTTGCCGTCGACCAGGGCGGCGGCGGCCGTCAGGAAGCGCGTCGCAGTGCCGGCATTGCCGAGGAAGAGCGGATCCGTCGGCGACTTCAATTTGCCGCTGCCAGTGACGATAAAGGTGGTGTCATCGGGCTCGTCGATGGTCACGCCCATGGCGCGCAGCGCTTCGGCCATATAGCGCGTGTCGTCGCTCTTCAGCGCACCGGTCAGCCGGCTCGTGCCCTTGGCGAGGCCGGCAAGCAGCAGCGCGCGGTTGGTGATCGACTTCGATCCCGGCGGCATGGCGCGGCCGGTCAACGGCTTGCCGGGCGGGATAATCGTGAGTTTGGCTCTACCCATCATCATTCTCTTTGGTCAGTCAGGAAAGCGGCCGATGGCCTGCGGTCGGCTTCCTTTACCGCCTTGCATGAAAAACCGATAGGAGGAATTTCAGAACTTGACGGTCGGAACGGCGCGGTCCGCTTCGTTGGTAATCTCGAAGAAAGCACGCTTGGCGAAACCGAACTGGCCGGCGATGAGATTGGAAGGAAAGCTCTCGACCTTGACGTTCAGGTCGCGGGCAGCACCGTTGTAATAGCGCCGCGACATCTGGATCTCGCCTTCGATACCCTCCAGCGAACGCTGCAATTCGAGGAAGTTCGTATTGGCCTTCAGATCCGGATAGGCTTCGGCAAGGGCGATCACGCGGCCAAGCGCCTGGCCGAGGAGGCCTTCGGCCACGCCACGACCCGCGACATCGCCTGCCGGTACGGCCTGTGCCTTGTTGCGCAGCTCGACGACCTCTTCCAGCGTCTGGCGCTCATGAGAGGCATAGCCCTTCACGGTTTCAATCAGGTTGGGGATCAGATCGGCGCGGCGCTTCAGCTGCACGTCGATGCCGGACCATGCCTCTTCGGCCACCTGCCGGGCGCGGACGAGGCCGTTATAGGTGAAAACCGCATACAGCGCGGCAAGGACGATGATCGCCAGGATAATATACATCGCGAACCCCCCGTTGCGATTACAATCAAAGGGACACTATGCGGCTTCGCGGATATTGTCACCCGCTTTCGCTGTCAGAGCAGTATCTTAGGCCGCCTGTTTACCCCAATTGATACCGCCGGCATCCGTCAACAGGAAGGCTTCACCACAGGCCTTGGCGAGCGTACGCACGCGCAGAATATAGCTCTGGCGCTCGGTGACGGAGATCACGCCGCGCGCGTCGAGCAAGTTGAAGACGTGGCTTGCCTTGATGCACTGGTCATAGGCCGGAAACACACATTTGTGCAGGCGCTGGTTGTCGCTGTCGCCGGGCGCGCCGGCGGCCAGAAGCGCCAGGCATTCCTTCTCGGCATCGATGAAGTGACGATGCAGCATTTCGGTATTGGCATATTCGAAATTATGCCGAGAATATTCCTGCTCGGCCTGCAGGAAGACATCACCGTAGGTGATCTTCTCGTCGCCCTCGAGGCCGTTGAAATTCAGGTCGTAGACGCTGTCAACGCCCTGGACGTAGGTCGCAAGGCGCTCGAGACCATAGGTCAGCTCGCCGGCGACGGGCGCGCACTCGATGCCGCAAACCTGCTGGAAATAGGTGAACTGCGACACTTCCATGCCATCGCACCAGCACTCCCAGCCGAGACCCCAGGCGCCGAGCGTCGGGCTTTCCCAATCGTCTTCGACGAAGCGGATGTCGTGTACCAGCGGATCAAGACCGATCGCCGCCAGCGAGCCGAGGTAGAGCTCCTGCAGGTTCGGCGGATTGGGCTTCAGGATGACCTGATACTGGTAGTAATGCTGCATACGGTTCGGGTTTTCACCGTAGCGACCGTCGGACGGGCGGCGGGACGGTTGCACGTAGGCGGCCTTCCACGGCTTCGGCCCAAGCGCGCGCAGCGTGGTCGCCGGATGGAACGTACCGGCGCCGACTTCCATGTCATAGGGCTGAAGAACCGCGCAACCCTTGTCGGCCCAATAATTATGCAGGGTCAGGATCAACGCCTGGAACGAGCGCTTCGGGTTCATATGGTCGGGCACGGTGGCGGTCATGGGATTGATTTCTTCAGGTAACGAACGGTTTGGCGGACAGGTGCCACGATGGAAGACAAGGGTCAAGAGATGACGTATAGATATGGTGATGCATCTCCGCGCCGCCTTGGAGAAGAGTAATGAACGTCAAAACCGAAATCACCTTGTCCGAATACCATCTCCGCCTTGCGGAAAAGATGGTCGAGGAAGGCGCATTTCCTTCGATCTCCAGCCTTGTTGAAGCGGCTATCGAGTAGATTGACCAGACGACGCATCATGATGGCATAACGGATGACGTGGTGTCGGCATGGCGGATGAAATTCGGCGGCGCGTGGAGTTGCCTGAAGATCAATGGATACCGCTGAAGGGCGATATCTTATCTAACGAGGTCCGTACCCTTATCCGCAAAAAATGGATGAGAAGCAGAATGGCGTATGAGGTCACTCGCTGACCGATTTTCCTCATATCGGAACGACACGCGACGACATTTACCCAGGCCTACGCGCCATTCCCGCAGCGGGAAAAGCGGTCGTCTGCTTCACAGTCAATGAACAGACCGTCAATGTCATCTGCATCAGCTATGCGGGCGCGGATTGGAGGTCTCGGGTAAAGGAGCAGCGCTGATATCCATGTCATCGCTACGCACATTGGCTTGATCGCGATCAAATTTCCAATCGGCGGGAAGCTCCAATCGGAATAACTTTACCTTCTCTAAAGCCCGCTTGCGCCACTCGGTCTTGTCCATCCTACTCGTCATCCCGCTTCACCCGATACTCCCCCGTTTTCGGATCCTTCACCAAGGTACCGACAGCACCCGTCCGCCGCTCGTTTTCGGCCCTGCGCGACTTTTCGGTGAGCTTTTGCGCATCACGCACGAAGCGTCGATAAAGCCACCAGATGCCGCCGATGACGACGGCGAAGAAAATGATCTGCGGCATTACGCAGCGCTCCCGATTACAATCCGTACCGTCCCCACAATGCCTTTTCCTCCGCCGCTTGCGCAAGTCCGGAGGCGAGGCCGGCGCCGATGTTATCCATGCCCGAGAGCGAAATGCCGGGCGCGCGGCGGCCAAAGAGGCTACGCGGCGTGGTAACCAGCTCGAGCTTGATCTTGTCGCCGAAGCGCTTTCTCAGCTCCTGGCGCATGTCGCCGAGCCCGTCGATCAGGCCGAGTTCCAGACCACGGCCGCCGGTCCAGAAAAGGCCGGAAAACACTGTCTCGTCGTCGGTGAGCTTGCCTGCCCGGCGCTCGCGCACCATGTCGATGAAAACCTTGTGGATCTCCAGCTGCAGGCTCTTCAGATATTCGATGTCCTTTTCCTTTTCCGGCTGGAAGGGATCGAGGATCACCTTGTTCTCGCCGGCGGTATAGACGCGACGCTCGACACCGAGCTTTTTCAACAGTTCCGGAAAGCCGAAACCGCCGGAGACGACGCCGATGGAGCCGACGATGGAGGTGGCGTCTGCGATGATCTCGTCACCGGCCAGCGCGATCATGTAGCCACCGGATGCAGCGACGTCCTCGACGAAGACCAGCACCTTCTTCTGCTTTTCCTGCGCGAGGTCGCGGATACGGTTATAGATCATCCGCGACTGCACCGGCGAGCCTCCGGGCGAATTGACGACAAGGGCGACCACAGGCGCAGCCTTCATCTCGAAGGCTTTTTCCAATGCCTGCGAGACACCGGCAAGATTGAGCGATTGCCGAAGAGGTCCGCCGCCGGACGCAATGACGCCGCTCAGCCGGACGACCGGGATGACCACTCTTTCCTTGCGAAACCGCTTCGGAAGCATGCGCCTGAAAAAACCAGCCATTCGACGTCCCTGAATCATGATGTTTGCTGCCGTGATGTATGCATGGAAATGGCAAACGCAACATCGATCATTGCATTTTCGCGCCGGCATTGCTCCAGGCGCCATGTTTTTCATCGATGGCACAAGAGAGGACACGCTTTCGCCGTCAGCGCAAAGGTCAGGAAAAACATTCCTCGGTGTCCTTCAAGATTGGGCGCTGCGCCCTCTACATCCGTCGATCAAAAAAATAGATTTATGGCATTGAACTGCAGGAGCATCGCATGTCCAGCCAGGCTGCCAACATCATCGATTTCCAGGCCTATCGTGACGCCCGCGCCAAGAGCGTACCGGTCGAACAGGCTCCCGGTTCCGCGTGGCCGTCGCAGCCTTTCCTGATGTGGGTTCCTTTCATGGGTTTCGTCCCGGTGATGCCGATTGGCAACCCGAACTATGGCGCTTGAATCCATCGAGCCGCTGCATCTGCTCCCAAGAGCCGAGTCGGTCGACGAGATTTCGGCGCTGACGGGCCAGAACCTTCGCCGGCTGCGCACGCGTCGCGGCTATTCGCTGGATAGGCTGGCAAAAATTTCAGGCGTCAGCCGCGCCATGCTCGGACAGGTCGAAACCGGCAAGAGCAGCCCGACAATCAGTATCCTCTGGAAGATTGCCGCAGCACTGGATGTCCCCTGCGGCTCGCTGATCGCCCAGCCGCACGACACCTCGCTGCAGGTGCTGACCCACGCCAAGGCGAAGGTGCTGTCCGCCTCCGAAGGCAAGTTCCAGACACGGGCGCTCTTTCCCTATGAAAGCGAGCGCAAGGTCGAATTCTACGAGCTGCGCATCGCGCCCTATCATACGGAGATCACCGAGGCGCATCATCACGGCACGATCGAAAATCTTGTGGTCTCGCGGGGCACGGTCGAAATCGTCGCGGGCAAGCATCCGCCGCAGATCCTCGGCGAAGGCGACGCGGTGATCTTCGATGCCGACGTCGCTCACAGCTATCGCAACATGACCAGCAGCGAAGCCGTGCTCTATCTGGTCTCGACCTATGTCGAGGAAGTTCGCGGCTAATACACTCTTGCCCGGAGATGCAAAAAGGCCGCCCTTGCGGACGGCCTGAGGCAGATGGCGGTCTGCTTGTTATTCCAGGGGGTGGATGCCCTCAGGAATTAGGCTGCTTCCATCATGCAGCACATCATCATGTTGCCGCACATCATCATCATCGGCATGCCGGACGACATCATGCGCTTGCAGCATTCCATGAACATGTCCTTGTCCATGCCTTCCATCGGCATCATTTCGCAGACCATGCCCTTCGGCGTCATCTTGCAGGTCATCTTGCTCATCATCATCTGCATCATGGGCATCATGCCGTTCATCATCGGCATCTGACCCATCATCATCGGGTTCATCATACCGCCCATCATGGGATTCATCATCGGCATCATCATGCCGCTCATCATTGGATTCATCATACCACCCATCATCGGGTTCATCATCGGCATCATGTTCATGGCGGGGTTCATCTGGGTCATCTCCGGTGCTCGGCCGTATTTCGGCTTTCAATGAGAATTGAGGTAGAACGACTAAAAATAACGTTCAAGGTAAAAAAACGTTCCAATAATCTTTCCTCCAACAGAATGGAAACATGTCCGCTTGATATCGAGCAACGTTCGCTATTGCAGATATTCCTCCGCTATCGCGGACTATACCGACACCTTGGCCGAAATGAATGAAACTGCGGATGGTTATTCTTGCCGCAAGCGAATCGCGCGGCCATCAACCCGCCGAGGACGGCAGGTCATTTCCGCGCGTAGGCGGCACGACCATTGTTGAGATCATCGACGAAGTCGGAAAACTTGTGCGTCCCTTCGCCGTGCATGATCAGCGGCGCCCGCAACGCCAGCCGCGCCCGTGAACCCTTGATTGCCGTCACCAGGATGCGAACTGCGTTTTCGCCGTCGCGCGGATGGATGGGCGTGATCTCGATGCCGCCGAAGCGGCGGCCGCAGGCGGTAATGATCTCGCCGATCGACTGCGGCCGGGCGATCAGTGACAGCTGGCCACCGGGGATCATGATTGCGCCCGCCGTGCGTACCCAGCGCTCGAACAGGCCGTCGGTCATGGCATGCGCCTCGGCCTTCAGCGCGTCCGGCGTCAACCGGTCGCTGGCGTCGTTGAAGGGCGGGTTCATGATGACATGGTGGAAACTGTCGTCGATCAGGCCGGCGGCGTTGCGCTCCTTGCCGATCAGGGTCACATCGGCTTCGATCACCGAGACGCGGTCCGCGAACCGCGCATTTTCCACAAGGGCGAGGCTCTTGCGCGCAAACTCGGCCATTTCCGCGGAACGCTCGAACAGCACCACTTCGACTTGCTCCAGCCGCGAGGCCACCGCCATTCCGGCCGCCCCCGCGCCGGCGCCGAGATCGGCCACCCTGATGTCGCGCTCATCGGCCACCAGAGCCGCGAGCAGCATGGCGTCCATGCCGGAACGATGTCCCCTGCCCTTTGGCTGCACGATATGAAAGGCACCGCGATGGAAAGCGTCTATCGTTTCGGACGAATGGCCGGTCATGGCAAACCTCAGTCGCCTGCGGAGCGCAGTTCGTCGCCGAGGCCGGCATCGATAAGGATGCGCCGGGCCTGATCGGCACGGTCCGTCTCCACCAGGAACCGGCGCGGCAGCATGCCGAGCGAACCTTCGAGAATGCTCATGGCCTGATCCGCGACAAAGCAATGAATCCCGGCATCCTTCATCAAGCTCTCGGCAAAGGAGAGTAGAACGGGATCGTTCGTGCGGATGAGTTCGTGCATAAGCCTCGGGTTTCCTGTCAAATTTACGCGACGAGACAATTCGCCTCTTGCCGCCCCTTGCGCCCCTTCTTATTGTGCTTTGTGAAAAATGAACAGGAGTCCGGACAGTTGGGCGTCGTGATACCGCTTGAAGAAAGCAAGAATAAACAGGCATCCATTAAGCCATTGGTGGACCTGACCAAGGCGGATATGGAGCGCGTGAACCAGCTTATCCTGTCGAAAGCCGGTTCCGACGTGCAGATGATTCCGGAAGTGGCGGAGCACCTGATCTCGTCCGGCGGCAAGCGCCTGCGACCGATGCTGACCATCGCCTCCGCCGCACTCTACAACTATCAGGGCGACAATCACATCAAGCTCGCGACCTCGGTCGAATTCCTGCACACGGCGACCTTGCTGCATGACGACGTGGTGGACGAAAGCGATCTGCGCCGCGGCAAGTCCACGGCCCGCATGATCTGGGGCAACCAGGCGAGCGTTCTCGTCGGCGACTTCCTGCTCGGCCAGGCCTTCCGCATGATGGTGGAGGTCGGCTCGCTGGAAGCGCTCGACGTGCTGTCGTCGGCCGCCTGCGTCATCGCCGAGGGCGAGGTGCTGCAGCTCTCCGTCTCCAAGAATATGGAGACCACCGAAGACGATTATCTCTCCGTCATCCGCGCCAAGACGGCAGCGCTTTTCGCCGCCGCCGCCGAAGTCGGCCCGATCGTCGCCAATGCCGGCAAGGCCGAGCGCAACGCGCTGAAGTCCTACGGCACCAATCTCGGCCTCGCCTTCCAGCTCGTCGACGACGCGCTGGATTACGGCGGCAAAGCCGCCGATCTCGGCAAGAATGTCGGCGACGACTTCCGCGAAGGCAAGATCACCCTTCCCGTCATTCTCGCCTATCGTCGTGGCACCGAGAAGGAACGTGCCTTCTGGCGCGAAGCCATCGAGACCGGCAACAACAGCGACGAAAACCTGGAAAAGGCACTGGGCCTGATCACCAAATATGGCGCGCTTACCGACACGATTGCCCGCGCCGTTCACTACGGCACCATCGCCCGTGATGCGCTGGCGCCGCTTCCGGAAACGCCGTGGAAATCGGCACTGATGGAAGTGATCGATTTCTGCATCGAACGTGTGAACTGATCGGCAGCGGCCCGAATTTCTTGCGCCGCCGCTTCAAAAAAGCCATCCTGTTGTGAATCAGTTGACACGAACGCTTTGTGTCGCCGGCGCCTTCGCTGGCAATCCCTTGATGAAAGGCATTCTAATGCGGCAGAGACTTGCCATCCGTTTCCTCTCGGGCGCAGCCTTGGCGGCGATCCTTTCGGTGTCGGCGCTGAATAGCGCGCGCGCGGAGGATGCTCCGGCGACGCAGGAAACCAAGAACGAGGTGGTCTTCGACGCAGAAGCCGTCGACACGTTCGCAGGCGCCTTCCTCGCCGCCCGTACCGCCGATGTTGATCATGATTACGATACGGCGATCGCGCTCTATAAAAAGGCCCTGATGCTCGAGCCAGGCAATCTGGAAATCCGTCAGCGCCTGATGATCTCATTGCTGCTCAACGGCAATCTTGAAGAGGGCGTGAAATACGCCAACGAACTGAAGAGCGATCCTTCCGTCGAGCGTGTCACCACGATCGTGCGCGGCATGGACGCCATCCGCCGGCACGAATACAAGTCTGCGCAGGATATTCTCAAATATAACGGTCCGAACGATCTCGACCGGATGATGAATAATCTGCTGCTTGCATGGGCGCGCGCTGGCGCTGGCCGTGGCAAGGAAGCCATCGCCATGATCGACAAGATGAAGGGCCCGGACTGGTTCAACATCTTCAAGAACTATCATGCGGGCGCCATCGCCATCACCATCGGCGACGTGAAATCCGCCCGCTCGCACCTGAACGACGCCATTCTCGACAAGGCCGGCGGCGCAACCGCCCCCGACACCTTCATGCGCGCGGTCATGGCGCTGGCGCGCCTCGAAAGCAAGGCTGGCGACAAGCAGAAGGCGCTCGACACGGTTTCGGTCGGCGACAACCTCATCAACAACTACGCACCGTTGAACGCGCTGCGCGACAGCATCAACAAGGGCGAAAAGCCGGATCAGCAGGTGACCGACGCCACACAGGGCGCTGCTTCCGTGCTCTTCACCATCGGCGCGGCGCTGAACCGCGACGGCGCCGAAGATGTCGTCTCGCTCTATCTGCAGATCGCCAATACGCTCGATCCCAAGAGCGCCGACACGCTGGTTCTCCTCGGCGGGCTTGCCGAAAAGCAGGAGCAGGTCGACCGCGCCATCTCCTTCTACAAGAAGGTGCCCGACAATTCGCCGATGGCCCGCATCTCCGAGCTGCAACTCGGCCTTGCGCTGGCACAGGCCGGCAAGGTCGACGATGCGCGCAAGCACCTGAAGGCGCTGATCGATTCCGACCCGAAGGATATCCGCAGCTACCTGGCCTATGGCAGCGTTCTCTCCGACGCCAAGGACTTCCAGGGCATGGCCGACAATTACGACAAGGCCGTCGAGGTCATCGGCCCCGTGCCGAAGCGCAGCGACTGGGCCGTGTTCTTCCAGCGCGGCATCGCCTATGAACGGCTGAAGAAGTGGCCACAAGCGGAGCCAAACTTCAAGAAGGCGCTGGAACTGAATCCCGACCAGCCGCAGGTGCTGAACTATCTCGGCTATTCCTGGGTCGACATGAACACCAACCTCGACCAGGGCCTGGACATGATTCGCAGGGCTGTCGATCTGAAGCCGGATGACGGCTACATCGTCGATTCACTCGGCTGGGCCTATTTCCGCCTCAACCGCTTCGACGATGCGGTGACCGAGCTGGAACGCGCCGCGCAGCTGAAGGCCGGCGACCCCACGATCAACGACCATCTCGGCGATGCCTACTGGCGCGTCAACCGCAAGCTGGAAGCGGTCTATCAGTGGAACCGTGCGCTCGCCTCCAAGCCGGAGGAAGCGGACATTCCGAAGATCAAGGAGAAGGTCGAAAAGGGCCTGCCGGCGCTCGATACCGACCCCAAGACGGTCGACAAAAGCAAGCAGCCGGACCCGGCTCCGGCACCCGTCACGGACCCGAATACGCCGGCGCCCGTCGATAAGAAGTCCTAAGACCACCAATGACCATGATCTTAGCGGCGGGTGATTTCGACCTCACGGAGGAAGCGCCCGCCAAGATCAATCTTGCCCTGCATGTCACCGGCCAGCGGGCCGATGGATATCATCTGCTCGATATGCTGGTGACCTTCACGCGGCACGGCGACAGGCTTGGCTTCCGTGTAAGTGAGCGCGACGAATTCAGCCTTTCCGGACGCTTCTCCCCTCTTCTTGCCGCCGACGCGGATGCCAACGGCAATCTGGTGCTGAAGGCGCGCGACCTGCTGCGGCGGGCCGTCCATGATGCCGGGCTAGAAGCGCCGCCGGTGCATATTCATCTGGAAAAGAACCTGCCGATCGCCTCGGGCATCGGCGGCGGCTCGGCGGACGCGGCAGCGACCCTGCGTGGCCTGGCAAGGCTCTGGAACCTTGTTCTGCCTGCCGATGCAATGACGGCGCTCGCGTTGAAGCTCGGCGCCGACGTGCCGATGTGTCTTGCCAGCCGGCCGCTGATTGCGCGCGGCATCGGCGAGGCGATCGAATTGCTGCCGGACTTCCCGTCCTTCGCCATGGTCCTCGGCAATCCCCTGGTCGGTGTTTCGACACCGGAGGTGTTTCGCCGGCTAGCCCGCAAGGATAATCCACCGCTTGCACTCGCCTCGCGAACATCGAACGACCACGCGCAATGGATCGCAGCGATCGGCAAGTTGCGCAACGATCTCGAGCCGCCGGCGCGGTCGCTCTGCGGCGAAATCGCCACGCTGTCGCAGATGATCGTCGATGAAGGGGCGCTTGTAACCCGCATGTCCGGCTCCGGCGCCACCTGTTTCGGCCTGTTTCATGATCATGGGCAGGCAACCGCGGCGGCGACATCGCTTCACAGGCTGCGGCCGGACTGGTATTTCCAGGCGACGGAAACAATCACGGGAGATGCATGATGGCTGGCCCAGGTGACGCAAGACCCTTCATTCCCGTCGGCATCGCCGTGCTGACCGTTTCCGATACGCGCACGCTGGCCGACGACAAATCCGGCGACACGCTGGTCGCCCGCATCGCGGAGGCCGGCCACAGGCTGGCTGCCCGCGCCATCGTCCCCGACGACAAGGAGCGTATCCGCAGCCAGGTGGAAGCCTGGACGCGCGACAAGACCATCGATGTCGTCATCACCACCGGCGGCACCGGCTTTACCGGCCGCGACGTGACGCCCGAGGCACTGGAGCCGCTGTTCGAAAAGCGGATGGACGGCTTTTCCGAAGTGTTCCATCGCATCTCCTACGACAAGATCGGCACGGCAACCATCCAGTCGCGGGCAACCGGCGGCGTCGCAAACGCGACCTTCATCTTCGTGCTGCCCGGCTCGCCCGGCGCCTGCAAGGATGCCTGGGACGGGATCTTGAAGGCGCAGCTCGACTATCGGCACATGCCCTGCAATTTCGTGGAGATCATGCCGCGCCTCGACGAGCACCTGAAACGTGGCTCCGCCTCCAACTGAGATTGGCGTTTCGCTAAGATAACGCGGCCGGCCTTCTGGATTGCTATGCCTTCGGCCCGGGAAGAACAGGAATAGAATCCCAATTCTGACCGGTGAGAATGACGCAGCTGCGGCCGGAGACATCGGTGATCATCATTGTCCAGCTGCCGCTTTGAGCGGCGAAGATTTCGACGATCGTCTTGGAATCGAGCTGACCGATGGCCGAGGGTTTCTCGGAATAGTGCCCATCAAGAAAAGCGACGATTTCGGCGCGCTCGGCGCAAGCGACTGTCGCCTGCGCGGCGGCGACATTGGGGAGAAGGATTGCCGTTGCCAAGACGGCCGTTCCGATAAGGCGGTTGAACATCGTGCGTTCCATGACGCACCTCCTTTCGCCGGAAATCCGGCAGAAGAGGAGAGTTCTGCTGACCTGTTCTGCCGTATACCGGCATCTTCATGGTCGGCCGCCCGACGCGACACGCGAAAGCGGCCGCCACACGAAAATTATGACAGCTATTCCAGTATTTACAAATGAAATCTGGATTCGCGGCAGGGCCAAGCCTACCGCGCCGCGCGCGCGACCCAGGAGGGGATGAGTTCGCTGGACAGACGGCGCCCCTTCTGCCCCTTGGCGAACTCGGCAAGCCGCATGCCGGTCTTCGCGACCGCAATGGCCTGGCGCTTGGAGAGAAGCAGCCCCAGCTCCAGTGGCGGCGAACTGCGGCCGATGCGCTTCAGCAGGGGGCGGCGATAGCCGCGTGACGCGGTGAAGCGGGCCGGCACCTTGTTCAGCGAGACGTATTCGGCGATCTCATCGATCCAGCCCGCCTGCGGCCGTGCGCCGGGCTCGACCAGAAGCAGCCACTCACCTCGCGCCGAGCGCAATATGTCCTTGATATCCCACTGCGAATAAAAACGGCAGCCGGCAGCGTCGGCAACCCGCGAGGTGCCGTCACGCGAGCCGTGATCGAGCACGACGACATCGGAGACGAGCCCTTCAATCGCGCCCACCACCAATGCCGCCAATGTCTGTGCCAGCTCAGGTTCCTGATCCTGGCATTCAATAATGACCGTCAACATTGCCCATTTATAGAGCGCCGCACAATTTATTGCCAGCGGCTAAGCCGAAAACCAGAGCGTTTAAGAAAAGAATCATATGCAACTTGAAAAGTGCCATTCCAGTTTCCACCCATCCCTCGAATGAGAGTAGCCTCCAGCATTTTGTTCTTGCATTGTTCTCATTTGTCGGATAGGAATTTAATCAGCCTAGACGCGGCATGCAATGTCATAAACCGCCCCGGAGTTACCGATGAACGAGCAGTCCCTTGCAGGGCAGGCCGCGTTTGCGCCTGCCAATACGGCAGATATTGCCAATGCTTTGATCGCCGACACCGGTCTCAGGGTCGAGATCGACCGCAGGCGCGGCCGTGGTGCCGGGCTCAACCCGAGCGGTCGGTTTGAGCCGTTGCAGCGCGAGACATTCGATGACGGCTGGCAGACTCTCGAAGAGCTGCCACCCTTCAAGACCGAAGTGCAGGTGGAAAAGCCGCGCACCGCAATCACCCGCAACGAATCCCCCGATATCCCCTTCGACCGCTCCATCAATCCCTATCGTGGCTGCGAGCATGGCTGCATCTATTGTTTCGCCCGGCCGACGCACGCCTATATGGGCCTGTCGCCGGGGCTCGATTTCGAAGCGAAGCTGTTTGCCAAGCCGGATGCGGCGAAACTGCTGGAGCGCGAACTGGCAAAACCGGGCTACAAGCCGCGCGTCATCGCCATCGGCACCAATACCGACCCCTATCAGCCGATCGAGAAGGAATGGCGGATCATGCGCCAGATTCTCGAAGTGCTGAACAAGGCGAACCATCCCGTCGCGATCGTCACCAAGTCGGCGCTGGTCATGCGCGATATCGATATCCTGAAGGAAATGGCCGCCAAAAATCTGGTACGCGTCGGCCTCTCGGTGACGACGCTCGACCGCAAGCTGGCCCACACCATGGAGCCGCGCGCGGCGACGCCGCAGCGGCGGCTGGAAGCGATCCGGGCACTGAGCGAAGCAGGCATCCAGACCGCCATCATGGTGGCCCCAATCATCCCCGCCCTCAACGACCATGAGATCGAGCGCATCCTCGATGCCGGCAAGGCAGCGGGCGCTATGGAGGCGAGCTATGTCATCCTGCGCCTGCCGCTGGAGGTCAGCCCGCTGTTTCGCGACTGGCTGCTGCAGCACTATCCGGATCGCTATCGCCACGTCATGTCTCTGATCCGCTCGATGCGTGGCGGCAAGGATTACGACGCCGATTTCGGCAAGCGCATGAAGGGCGCTGGCCCCTATGCCTGGCAGATCAGCCGCCGCTTCGAAATGGCCACCCGGCGGCTGCAGCTGATCCGCCGCAATATCGCGCTGCGCGACGACCTGTTCGTGCCGCCGGATGGCAGCGGCGTGCAGCTTTCGCTGCTCTGACCCTTTCCTCGCGGGTTTCCCTGCCCGCTGGAAGAGCCCCCCGGTTCGCCGCCATGATCCACCGGGGGCTTGCAGGAGATCGGGTGGTGTGCGAGCGTTGCCGCATGCCACGCAGACCACCCGATTCTCCCATGCTTTTCGACGAAGGCCCGATCGTTCCGACCTTCGAACTGGAACTGATTGCCCGCCGTGCCGGGCATTGGCCCGTTGCCGGTGCCGACGAGGCAGGGCGCGGCCCCCTGGCGGGGCCGGTGGTCGCTGCCGCCGTCATTCTCGACCCTGAACGCATCCCAGAGGGATTGAACGATTCCAAGCAGCTTTCCGCCGCCAGGCGCGAAGCGCTGTTTACCGAGATCCTGGCGACGGCAACCGTCTCCATCGCCTCCTCAAGCGCTACCCGCATCGATGTCACCGATATTCGCAAGGCAAGCCTCGATGCCATGCGCCGCGCCATATGCAGTCTCGCCATACCGGCAAGCTATGTCCTGACCGACGGGCTTGATGTACCGGCCGGGCTTGTCTGCCCAGGCAAGGCCGTGGTCAAGGGCGATGCCCGCTCCTTTTCCATCGCAGCCGCCTCGATCGTTGCCAAGGTGACGCGCGACCGGATGATGGCGCGGGCTGGCGATGTCTTCCCCGCCTACGGCTTTGCCGCCCATGCTGGCTATGGCACGGCCCAGCATCGAGCCGGCATCGAGAAGCATGGTCCCTGCTCGCTGCATCGCATGAGCTTTCGACCGCTTCGAAGAGACGAGGCTTGACGGATCTATCCTCGCGCATCCCTCATTCGGTGAGACCGGCGGTAATCGCTCGCCGATTCTCGCTGATGTAGCCAATATCGTTACGATAGATGCGATCATGGCCGTCGCGAAGATCGCTGCCGTATTTCTCCACGCCGCGCGCCGCCTCGCTTTCCATGAAACCAACCAGGGCATTCAGTCGCTCGATGATCATGTCCGGCAACGCCGGGCGTCGCTTCGCCTCAAAGCCATAGGCATCGAGGAAGATGCGAGCGCGACGGATCTGCTCATCCAACCCGCCAAGGCTCTCCGCCGCGATACCGGTGGAGAGAGGCGCCCAGCGATAAAGAGCATAAGCAAGATCCCAGCCACGCGGACCGGGATGGGCCGTTTCGAAGTCGATGATGCCTGTTACGACGCCCGCATTCAGAACGACATTGTAGGGCGCGAAATCACCGTGGCAGATAACCTCGACCGGCACACGAGGCGATAATTGCCATTCCTGCCGCGCTGCCATCTCCGGCAAAAACAGCGCCGTGCAGTCGTGATAGAGCCGCAACAGGGACGCTGCCGATCGCAAGGCCGTCTCGGATCGCATAGCCTCGCACTCGGCGAGATCGCCGGTGAGACCGGGAAGAAAACTTACCTTTTCCCACATCCCGTCATATCCGGCGGACAGGGGCGCATTCGCAAAGCCATGGGTTCGCAAGGCCACGAGCAGCGCATGAACACCCGCCGTCCATGGCTGGGTGCGCCTATGGATGAAATCACCCCGGCGAAACGGTCCTTCGATGCCATCGCCCTCGCCACCATCCATTGTCAGCATCGTCACCTCCCCCGCCGGGTGGCAATCTAGTTTCGATCCCCCGCCATCGTCAAATGCGGCGCGACAGGACCGCAAAAAACAAAAAGCCCCGCCGAAGCGGGGCTCTTTAGACATCGATCGTTTACGCGCTTAGTTCAGCCGTGTCTTCACTTCGCTAACAGCGGTGTTGAACAACTCTGACTGGACTTTACCACCAGCCTTCTTGGCGAGCACGGCTTCGGCAGCGGCGATGGCCAGGTCGACGGCAGCGGAACGAACCGCCTTCATCGCATCGGCTTCCGCCTGCTTGATCTTCTGCTCGGAGAGCGTCGTACGGTTGGCGACGAATTCCTCCGTCTTCTTGCGGGCTTCCGTCGTCAGCATTTCGGCTTCACGCTCGGCAGCAGCGACGATATTCGCCGCATCCGCTTCGGCTTCCTTGCGCTTGCGCTGGTATTCGGCCAGCAGATGCTGGGCCTCTTCGCGCAGGCGCTTGGCTTCGGCCAGCTCGTTGCGGATCTGATCGGCGCGGTCGTCGAGCGACTTCGCCATCATGCCCGGAACCTTCAGATAGACGACGAGGCCGATGAACAGGAGCAGCGCAACGAAAGCAAAGAAAGTTTCGTCAAGAGCAAATGACATGGATCAACCCTCCCGCTTGGCGGATGCTTCGGCAACGGCCGAAGCGACATCAGCCTTGCCGGCAACATTACCGACGAGCTGCTCGACGACGGCGGAAGCCGTTTCTTCCGCAATCGCGCCGACATCGGCGAAGGCTTTGGTCTTGATTTCACCGATGCGCGCTTCAGCGGCCTTCAGCTTCTGCGAAAGGCTCGCTTCGATCGCCTTGCGATCTTCCTCAGCCTTGGCCTTGGCGGCATCGCGAGCGGTCGCGCCGATCGTATTCGCCTTGGCGCGAGCAGCAGCCAATTCGCTTTCATAGGTCGCGACAGCCGCATCGGCTTCGGACTTCAGGCGCGAAGCTTCCTCGATATCCTGGGCGATACGGTCATGCCGGCTTTCCAGAATATTGCCGACGCGCGGAATAACGATCTTCTGCATGGCCACGTAGAAGATGACGAAAGTGATCACCAGCCAAAGCAGCTGTGACGGATAGGTCGTATGGTCAAACGGCGGGAATACGCCTGCGTGATGGCCCTGTTCGGGCGCACCGGTTTCCGTATGCACCGCGCCGGCTGCCGGCGGTGCTTCGTCAGCGTAAGCCGGGGTCACAAACATGCTCACCTCCAGGTGGTCTGCAAATACAAAGAATCACGGCTCGCTGTCTCGCGAACCGTGATCTATTAGACGCCGCTGAAATCAGACGGCGAAGAGCAGGAGGAGAGCGATGAGCAGCGAGAAGATGCCCAGAGCTTCCGTAACGGCGAAACCGAATACCAGACGGCCGAACTGGCTGTCAGCGGCAGACGGATTGCGCAGTGCGCCGGACAGGTAGCTGCCGAAGATATTGCCGAGGCCGAGAGCCGTGCCGGCCATACCAAAGCAAGCCAAACCTGCGCCGATGAACTTTGCTGCTTCCGCGTCCATGTTGAACTCCTTTGAAATGGTTGTTGCGGTGAATGACTGACGCCCTGCAGACGCCAATGTCTTAATCCTTAGTGGCCACCTGGATGGATTGCGTCGTTGAGGTACATGCAAGTCAGCACCGCAAAGACGTAAGCCTGGAGGAAGGCAACGAGGAACTCGAGACCGGTCAGGGCGACGGTCATGATCAGGGGAAGAATGGCGCCGCCGATACCAAGCGCGCCAAGGGCTCCGAGCGAGGCGACAAAGCCTGCGAACACCTTGAGCGTGATATGACCAGCGAGCATGTTGGCGAAAAGACGAACGGAGAGTGAAATCGGCCGCGACAGGAACGAGATGACTTCGATGATCACCACCAGCGGCAGCAGAACACCGGGAACACCATGCGGCACGAAGAGCTTGAGGAAGCCGAAACCGTGCTTGAAGAAACCGTAGAGGATGACCGTCAGGATGACCACGAGCGCCAGAGCGAAGGTGACGATGATCTGGCTGGTGACGGTGTAGAAATAAGGAACCATGCCGAGCAGGTTGGCCGTCAGCACGAACATGAAGAGCGAGAAGACCAGCGGGAAGAACTTCATCCCCTTGGTTCCGGCCCCTTCTTTCAGCATCGAGGCGATGAACTCGTAGGCCATTTCAGCGACGGACTGAGAGCGGCCCGGAATGACGCTGCGCGCCGAGGTCGCGAAATACAGGAAGCCGGCAGACAGCACTGCCGAAGCAACCATGAACAGCGAAGCATTGGTGAACGAAAAATCAATTCCGCCGATATCGATCGGGATAATCTTGAAGATCAGGAACTGATGGGTAGGACCGTTTGCCACCGCTTGTTCTCTTTCATTTTCCCGCTCGATCGGAGCGGATGCCTCTCACCAGGAAACCACGCCTCAGCGCCGCTTCCGCCTCATTTTTTATCAAGCCCGTGCTTCTCGAGCATCGGTGTCGCCACCTTGCCCGCGGAGCGCAGAACATTCAGCACGCCGGCACAGAATCCGAGAAGCAGCAAAATAATCATGCCCCACGGCGCCGTACCAACAAAACGGTCGAAAACATAGCCCAAAACAGCGCCAACGATGATTGCAGCGATGAATTCACTGGAAAGCTTCATCGCCTGGGCATAGCCTTTTCGGCTGACCTCGGCGCGACCCTCCGCGCGTTCATCATCTTTCATCTCAGCACGCTTGCTTGCCAGTTCGGCTCCCAAGTGCGCCCGTCGCTCTTCCAGACCCTCGTCGCGGTCATCCGTCATGGTGATATCCTCCCCCTTTTCGTCGCGCGCAGTCCCATTTCCCCGGTCAACGCGTAAACGAACAGGAGGTTTCGCCACCTTTCAGCCCGTTTTGAAGTCGCGCGCAACATAGTTTTAGGAAAAAGCATAGTCAAGGCGTAGACGTCATCTGTCCAGCCATAAATTAGCCGAATTAAATCATAACCTTAGCGCGAATAAGCGGTACGGGGCGAAATCTGAGCCGAAGAATCCTCTTCAGGCCGTGCGTTACCGTGGCTTTTTTGCCTGCCGCCCGTCACCCGCGGTGGCGGGCAACCTGCTCCGGCAACCGCGTCAGCTCCAGCCGCCGCCATAGGTGCGATAGAAGATGTGCATGCCGATGCGGCCGACCTTCACCATCTCGGCGGCCCATTTCGGCCTGACATAGACGGCATGGTAATGTGTGGCCGAGCCGACTTCCGGCAGCCAGATCCTGCCGGCGGTCACGGCCATGGCGACCTGACGGGCAATCCGCCAATGTTCCGGCGAATTGACGCGCTCCTTGACGTTGTCGCAGGCGAAGGAAAACTGGCAGGCATTGTGCCAGTCGTCGTTCTGGTAGACGACGCCGCAAATGGTTTTCGGATAGGCGGGATTGCGGACGCGGTTGAGGATGACCTGAGCGACGGCCGCCTGCCCTTTCACCGATTCCCCGCGCGCCTCGAAATAGATGCCGGTCGCCAGACATTGCTGTTCGTCGGAGGAAAAGACCGAGGGCGGCAGGACGCTCGCGGCCCAGGCATGATCCTGCGGCCCGATCTGCGGCACGAAGCGGCCCTCATTGTCCTGGTCTTTGGCCAGGATCGAATCGAAGGGGGAAACGTTGGCATAGTCCGGCGACGGCGAAGCGTAGGCGGCGGCGAGAACATCCGCATCCTGGCTGGTCACCAGGCTCGCCAGATAGGACGGCACGCTATTGTCCGGCTTCGGCGGCTCCTTCTTATAGAAGGCCGTGGCGATCTGGATTTCCTTGCCGCCGATCCTGGGCTTCAGGAAAGCGGTTCTGTCCTTGCTGTCCAGTTCCGGACGGAGCAGCATGCTCTGGCGCTGCAACACGGAACCGGCGGAGAAATCCTTTGGTGGCTGCATCGGCGCGACGGCGACCACCCGGCCCTTCTTATCCTCGCGATTGATACGCTCTTCGTCCGGCTTGGGGTCACTCCCCTTCTGCTCCGACAGGAAGGCGACCCGGCGGCCGTCCGGCAAGACGAGACCGCCATCGCCGACGGCTGCCGCGGTCGACGCATCACCGAAGGCAAGTTCGGCGTGATGCGTCGAGCCGGCCGGAGAATTGGTGATCACCATGCGCCAGTTGCTGCCGCCCCTATCGAGGCCCGATAAAAGGCCGGCGAGGTCGGCATAGGCCGCAGTCGACGGAAAGATCATCCATGCGCAGAGCCCGAAGACGGCAGGAGACGTCCAATTTTTCGGCAACAGGCCAAATTTGCGGAAAGCACGACGCGGACGAAGCAATACCGGACTCCAAACGGCACTCGGGACTAGGAGCCGGAATAATCTCCCATTAACCTTGATGGATGGTTAATTTAGGCTTTTGCATGGCCGCGGATACATTCTGAAAGCCCGCAAGCAAAAGGCCCGGCGGAAATCCACCGGGCCTTTGACAAAACAGCGATGATGCCTGCGTCAGATAATGACGTGCGAGCCCAGTTCCACCACCCGATTGGCCGGCAGGCGGAAGTAGTCGGAGGGGTCGGTCGCGGCGTTGGCGAGCGCGATATAGAGCCGGTCCTGCCAGTGCGGCATGCCGGACTTGGCGTCGGGCACCAGCTTGCGGCGGCCGAGATAGAAGGAGGTTGACATGATGTCGAACTTCAGCCCGGTCTTGCGCAAGGTCGCCAGCGCCTGCGAGACATTCTGCGATTCCATGAAGCCGAAGCGCAGTTCGACGCGCGAGAAGCGGTCGGAGACCTTCTCGACCGAATAGCGCTCTTCCTGGGCGACACGCGGCTTGTTCGTGGTGCGGATCGTCAGGATGACGTTCTTATCGTGCAGAACGTGATTGTGCTTCAGATTGTGCAGGAGTGCTGCGGGCGCCGATTCCGGGTCGCTGGTGAGGAAGATCGCAGTGCCCGGCACATGCGCCGGGGAGTGATCGCTCTTGCGCTCGATCGAGCTGACGAAGGACGATAGCGGGATATCCGTGTGCCGCGTCTTCTCCATCAGGATCGCGCTGCCGCGGCGCCAGGTCCACATGATCACCGTGAAGGCGGTGGCGATCAGCACCGGAACATAGCCGCCGTCGTGGATCTTCAGCAGGTTGGCGCCGAGGAAGACGAATTCCAGCAGCAGCAGCGGCGTCAGTACGGCAATCGCCATCGGCAGCGTCCAGTTCCAGCGAACACGGACAAATTCGAAGGCCATGATCGAGGTGACGACCATGGCACCTGTTACCGAGATACCATAGGCCGTCGCCAGCGCATCCGAAGTCTTGAAGCTCAGCACCAGGAAGATGACGCCGAAGAAGAGTATGGCGTTGACCGACGGCAGGAAGATCTGGCCGGTATTGGTCTCGGAGGTGATGAGGATTTCCATGCGCGGCAGGAAGCCGAGATGGATGGCCTGACGCGTCAGCGAGAAGGCGCCGGTGATGACCGCCTGGCTGGCAATAATCGTTGCCATGGTGGCAAGAATGACCACCGGCAGAAGCGCCCAATGCGGATACATCAGAAAGAACGGATCGGACATGGCGAGCGGCTCGCGCAGCACCAGCGCACCCTGGCCGAGATAGTTCAGCGTCAGCGACGGAAAGACCAGGACGAACCAGGCCCACTGGATCGGCCGCCGGCCGAAATGGCCGAGGTCGGCATAAAGCGCTTCGGCGCCGGTGACAGTCAGAAAGACCGCGCCGAGCACGACGACGCCCAGAAAGCCCTCGTTCATCAGAAAGTTGACCGCATACCAGGGATTGAGGGCGGCCAGAATGCCGAAATCATCGGAGATATGCATGATGCCGGCGACGCCCATGACGATGAACCAGAGCGCCGTGATCGGGCCGAAGAAGCGCGCTACGGCGCCGGTTCCATGCGACTGGATGGCAAAGAGCAGGGCCAGGATCGCGACCGAGATCGGCACGATATAGTCCGACAGCGTCGGCGTGACCAGTTTCAGACCTTCGACGGCGGAAAGAACCGACAGGGCCGGCGTGATCATCGCATCGCCGAGAAAGAGCGCGGCCCCCAGAAGCCCCAGCAGCATGAGAACGGCGGTGTGGCCGTTCGCCGTCTTCATCAACAGCGCCAGAAGCGACAGCGTGCCGCCTTCGCCGTCGTTGTCTGCGCGCAGCAGAAAAAGGACATATTTCATGGTGACGATGATCGTCAGCGCCCAGAACATCAGCGACACAAGGCTGATGACCTCGCCGCGCGTCAGACCGTCGGCGGCCACCGGCTTCAGCGCCTCGCGAAAGGCGTAAAGCGGGCTCGTTCCGATATCGCCATACACAACGCCGATAGACCCGACGGCGAGGTAGGACAGCTTGCGTATGCTCATTTTCCCGTCGGGAGAATGATGGGTTTCGTCAGACATTCAGGATCACTAGACTCTCAGAGCCAGCCTTTCCAGCGAAAAAAGAAAAACGGAACGATGGCGGATATCACCATCAGCAACAACGATGCCGGGTAACCGTAGGCGAAATGCAATTCCGGCATGAGCTCGAAGTTCATACCATAAACCGATGCCACAAGCGTCGGGGGTAGGAAGACCACGGAGGCGATCGAGAAAATCTTGATGATCGAGTTCTGTTCGATATTGATCAGGCCGAGCGATGCATCCAGGAGGAAGGTAATGTTGCCCGCCACGAAAGAGGCATGCTCGGATAGAGACTGCACATCCCGCGAGACGTTACGGCACAATTCCTTGGCCTCTTTGTCCTGCTGCATGGCAGGTATGGTATTGAGGAAGACCAAAAGCCGCGACAACGAACTCAGGCTATCCCGCACTTTGCTGATCGTACGATGGTAGCCTGCAATATCCTTCAGCTTCTCTTCCAGATAGTTTGCCGGACGACGGATTTTCTTCACGCGGTCGCCGAATACATGCGCTGACAATATATCGATGCCGGCAACCGTTTGTTCAAGAACCTCGGCCGTCCGATCGATAATTGTTTCGAGAAGTTTCGCCAGCAGCGAGATACCCGTCAGTCGGCCTTGCGGAATTCGCTGCAGGGCAGCGATGAACAGCGCAAAGGATTTCGGCCGGGCATAACGGATCGTGACCAGGCGGTGTCCCGTCAGGATGAAGGCGACGTCGGTCAGCATCGGCAGATTGGTATCGGCCTTCCACAGCAGCGAAGCCGTCAGGAAGACCGCGTCATTCTCGACATAGAGCCGGGCGGATGGCTCGATATCCTTCATATCCTCGCGGGTCGGAACCTCGAGCCCGAGCAGACGCTCGATATTGGTTTCCTCTTCGCGAGACGGTTCGACCATGTCGATCCAGACGGCATTGTCTGGCAATTGGGCAAGCGTCGAAAGGTTTGCCAGTTCGAGCGAGGTACAGTCGGAACAGTAGGCCGTGATCAACGCATCGCTCCCGACACGGCGCAGACAAAGCTATAGCCAAGGCGCTTTATGCGCTCCGACTGCGATCCTACCAATGGCCAATGAAGAAAACTCATAAAACTCCGGGCGTATCCCGCCAAGCCGGCTGGGAATCCGTGTCCATGCTGATTGCGCTGCTGTACCAATTCTTCGCTCGTCATAAACAACGCCGATCGCTCGGGCGAGACGAAGACATCATGCGGCGGACGGCCATCATCCAATATGCCCGACCAAATTCACGCCGGCGGCGCATATGCAGCAAAGCGCGCAAAGAATCAAGCCACAACCCCTTCAATGCGCGTTTTCACCGCAGCTTTCCGATTTGCGAAGTCATAGCACATGATACGGGCAAGGCAATCACACCGATCGTCGCCGGCACGAACCTTCACGAATTATTCAAAGACGATGGAGGGTGCGGCGCGCAGAGGCGTGTTGCTGACCTGCGCCCAGACCTTGGCAGCGATATCGCGATAGATGCCGGCGACGATACCATTGGGATCGGACGCAACCAGCGGCGTGCCGGCATCGGATGTCTCGCGGATGCCCATGGTCAACGGCACCTCGCCGAGGAAGGGCACACCGATGCGCTCGGCCTCTTTGCGCGCGCCGCCATGACCGAAGATATCGTAGCGGGCGCCGGTGTCCGGAGCGATGAAATAGCTCATGTTTTCAACGATACCGAGGACGGGGACTTCCACCTTGCGGAACATGTTGAGACCCTTGCGGGCGTCGATCAGCGCCAGATCCTGCGGCGTCGAGACGATAACGGCGCCGGCAAGCGGCACCTGCTGCGCCATGGTCAGCTGCACATCGCCGGTACCCGGCGGCATGTCGACGACGAGAACGTCGAGTTCGCCCCAGGCGACCTCGCGCAGCATCTGCAACAGCGCCGACTGCACCATCGGCCCGCGCCAGATCATCGCCGTTTCCTCCTCGACGAGGAAGCCCATCGACATGACCTTGAGGCCGTAATTCTCCATGGGAACGATGATGCGGCCATCGATCTGTGACGGCTTGCCGGAGATCTTCAAGAGGCGCGGCATAGACGGGCCATAGATATCGGCGTCCAGTATGCCGACGCGCAGGCCGTTGGCCAGCAGTCCGAGGGCAAGGTTGACCGCCGTGGTCGACTTGCCGACGCCGCCCTTGCCGGAAGCGACGGCGATAATCGCGCCAACACCGGGAACGCCGATCTTGCTGGCGCGGGGCTGCTGTTGCGGAGCAGGCGCGTGGGAATGAGGATGGGCGTGCGGTTGTGGTTGCGGCGGAGCGGGACGCGCCGTCGGTACACTGCCGGCCTTCTTGTCGGCGGTCAGCGCGACCATGGCGCCCTTGACGCCGGGCAACTCCTTGATGACGCGCTCGGCGGCAAGGCGCATCGGCTCCAGGTCCTTGGCGCGCTCGGCCGGAACGGTGATGGAGAAATACACCTTGGCGTCGGAAATGAAGACATCCGACACCATGCCGAGCTCAACGATATTGTGCTCCAGGTCCGGTCCGCGAACGGTCCTCAGCGTATCCAGAACCTGTTCCTTGGTGATGCCAGCCATTCCATCCTCACTGCGCAATTTCCATCCTCAGTGCGCCACATCGGGCAAACACTCCGGATCTCTCAGGCTTAGATAGTGGAGTGGCGGGGCTTCGCCAAACAAAATTGAGGGGAGGATCGACAAAAGTGGCTGAGTTCGTTGCGGCCGGCAGGTCCGCCGGGTTTTATAACCCTACCAGCCGCAACGCTCGCTTGGAGACGCAAAAGATTTGCGGGGCCGGGATAAAGCAAAGTCTGGAAAGGAATAGGGCAAGTCGGCGAAAAAACGCTTCGCAATGTCCGCTGAACTCAAGGACGTGCCAAATAAGCAACAGCCGCCGTCAAGACCTGTCGCCGGGAGAAGCAACGACTATGGTATCGACGACGGCTGCCTGATCCGCGCGCATTCATTGGCGCTGTTATCAAAGTCCCCTCTGGACCTCTAAATATTGCGAAGCAGAAAGCATGCCAGTTTCAATGAATTGGAAAAGCCATTATTTTTCAGTTCGTTGACCAAGCATCACCAATTTCGGCCCACAGAGCCCCGCAAACAGCGCGAGCAAATTTTATAGGCAGCGCACAAAATTCGCGCAGAAAACTGCCCGAATTCCGTCCGGCCTCACACTTGTCTGCATGCTATCTATTTTATCAACCCGACCCGCAACGCCTTGGCGACCGCCTGGGTGCGGTTGACAGTATCCAGCTTCTTGGTGGCGCGGTTCAGGTAATGATTGACCGTATGCTCCGAGAGCGTGAGGATTTCAGCGATTTCGGCGCTGGTCTTGCCGGCCGCCGTCCAGTTCAGGCAATCGAGCTCACGGTCGGTCAGCGTATCGACGATACGGACGTCAAGGTTGCGGATTTCGGCGAGCCTGTCGAAGACATGGATCGCGACATAGCAGAGGTCCTTGGTCTCCTCAGCCGTGAAAGGCTCGCGATCGCCCGAGAGGATGACAGCGCCGCGAATGCCGGATGCATCGTGGGTCGGCAAACAAATGCTCCTCGCCATCCGAAAACGTTCGAACAAAGAAGCCCTGAGCTGAATCTTGCTGTCGTCGCGATTGGTGTTTGCCGCGGTGTCGTAGACGAAGGGCAACGTCGAAACGCGCAGGCGCCGCGACACGGTGCTGTTGCGCAACAGCCCTTCCTGATCATAGACCGTCAGCAGTTCGGCCGGCCAGTTGTTGATCACCGAATTGCTCTGCAGCTCGAATGACGTAAGCGACGGCAGGTTCACGACCATGAAAGCCCGGCAACGATAGGCATCGGTCACGCGCTTCATGAAGCGGAAAACGTCGAACTGAGTTTTCAGACCGGCAATTTCGTCAATGTAATCTTCACCGCGAGGGGACCGTCCTACCTGCACCAATGCTGCCATCGTCAGTCTTCTTTACGTAAAGGAGAGACAGGGGAAGAGGTTCAAACTGTTGCCCCCACGCCTCCGGGCCATCACCCGAACGTCGAAACACCGGCGCTCGATGAAATATAAATAAAGATCTCGCCCACTGCGGCATTCACCACGACGACGCCCGGTAAAGCATTTCGCCACACTCCCCCCGAAGATGGCCCAGGTATTCGTCAAGAAGTACAGTTCATCGGCGCTTCTCTACAGAGAATACAGAATAAACGTGTAACCCGCCCTAGGTCCAGTGCACGTAAACGTAAAATCAATGTATTTCGCATGACTGTCGAGAAAAAGCGGCAAAACTAGCGCTTCGGACCCAGGCGGCTGTGCATATCCTGCATGATCGAGGCCGCAGCAACCCTGACTAGAGGCGCCCATTCCTCCAGCTTTTCCGGCGTGACGCGATAAGCCGGCCCGGTCACCGAGACGCCGGCCAGCATGTTGCCGTCATCCGAGCGAATCGGCGCGGCGACGCAGCATATGCCACTCTCGTGTTCCTCGCGGTCAAAGGCGTAGCCGCGCCTCCTGATAGCGGCGATATCGGCAAGAAGATCCGCTATGCCGCGATGGGTATGCTCGGTATAGGCGTGAAACTGAAGACCGGCGTGGCTGGCCCCGATGGTGGCGTCGTCCAGCACGGAAAGCGCCGCCTTGCCAACGCCGGTGCAATAGGCTGGTGAGGCGTTGCCGATCTGCGAATACATTCGCACGGATTGCCTGCCCTCAACCTTGTCGAGATAGATGACCTCGATGCCGCGCAGGACGCCGAGATGCACGGTCTCGCCGGTCCGCTCCTGCAGAAGACGCAGATGCGGCTCGGCGATCGCACGGAATTCATTGCGTGCCCAGCTGCGCGAGGCGAGGCTCAGGAGCCGGATGCCGGGGAAATAACGCCCGTCGCGATCGACCTCCAGCAACCCCTCCTCGACCAGGTGCGACAATTGCCGGTGTAGCGTGCCGCGTGGCTGATCGGACAGCGAGAGGATGTCGGTGAAGCGCATGGGGTAATCAGAGAGCGCAACGAGATCGAGCAACGCCATGAGCTTACCGAGCGTGCCGGTCTCCCGGACACGGCGGGCATTGCCCATGGTATCTTCCTGCTTCACATTCACGATCGCCTCATTGTGTCAGCGGCGCTCCGTCACGTCCTTGACATGGCCGAAGGGTAATCCGATAATTCCACATAGTCAAATTTGGTTCCAAATAATGGAACTTTCAGCAAAGAAACACCAGAATCTATCACCGATCCAGGGAGGGAGAGGAATTTGACCGAGGCACAGGCACAGTTTCCCGATCTGAAGGATCGCACCGTCCTGATCACCGGCGGCGGCTCCGGCATCGGCGCGGCACTTGTCGAGGCTTTCGCGCAACAGGGCGCCAAGGTCGCCTTCATCGACATTGCCGAGGAGCCGAGCAAGGCGCTTGCCGCACGGCTATCGGCGCAATCGGCGCATCCTGTCGCCTTCTATCATGCCGACCTGCGCGATGTCGGCAATATCAAGAGCGCAGTTGCCGCTGTCGAATCCGATCTCGGCGCGATCGGCGTCCTCGTCAACAATGCCGCCTGGGACGACCGGCACGATTTCGATACGACGACCGAGGAATACTGGGACAACAGCCAGGCGATCAACCTCAAACAGGTCTTCTTCGTCTCGCAGGCGGCAGCGCCCGGCATGCGGGCTTCCGGCGGCGGGTCGATCATCAATTTCTCGTCGATCGTCATCAAAATGAACCAGCCGCAGCTCTCGTCCTATGCGACCGCCAAGGCCGGCGTCATTGGCCTGACAAAGAGCCTCGCCGGCCGTCTTGGCCCGGAAAACATCCGCGTCAACGCTATCCTGCCGGGCATGGTCGTCACCGAGCGGCAGATGGAACTCTGGCTGACCGAAGAAGGCATCGCCAAGACGATCGAGCGCCAATGCCTCAAGCATGTCCTGAAGGCGGCAGATCTGGTCGGCCCCACTCTCTTTCTTGCATCCAACTGCTCGGGCAGCATCACCGCGCAGTCCATCATTGTCGACGGAGGCATATTCTAATGACAAGGCCCGCATATGTAGCGGTAGACTGGGGCACCAGCAGTTTCCGGCTGTGGCTGATCGGCGAGGACGACAGCGTTCTCGGCGAGCGCCGCAGCGGCGAAGGCATGACATCGGCGGCGCAGACCGGCTTCGCCAAAGTGCTGCAATCGCATCTGACCGCCCTCTCCGCACCCGATAATCTTCCCGTTATCGTCTGCGGCATGGCCGGCGCGCGCCAGGGCTGGGTGGAAGCCGGCTATATCGACACGCCGACCTCGCTCTCAGCCATTCTCACCGGCGCCGTCGCCGTCCCTGGTCAGGCGCGCGATGTCCGCATTCTGCCGGGCCTTGCGCAACGCGCCAAGGATGTCCCCGACGTCATGCGCGGCGAGGAAACGCAATTGCTCGGCGCGATACCGGCCGATGCCAAGGGCGAGCAGATCGTCTGCATGCCGGGAACACATTCAAAATGGGTGCGCGTGGTCGACGGCCAGGTCACCGGCTTCTCGACCTTCATGACCGGCGAGCTTTTCGACGTCATCACCAAGCACAGCATTCTCTCCCACGCCGTTGCCGCCGCCGCCGACATGCCGGCCGACAGTGCCATCTTCGAAGCTGCGATCAAGGCGGCCTTCGAGAGGCCGGCGCTCGCCACTAACCTGCTCTTCACCGCCCGTGCCGGCCAGCTTCTGCATGGCCTGACGGCAGCCGGTGCGCAGGCGCTGATTTCCGGCACGCTGATCGGGGCCGAAATCGCCGGTGCCCTGTCATCGGCCGGCCAAGGAGCGACGATCACCCTTGTCGCCTCCGGACGCCTGCAGGCGCTCTATGAGGATGCCTTCCGCACCCTGTCCCTCACCTACACGACTGTCGACGCCGATGCCGCCGTCCGCCGCGGGCTTTCCGCCGCCGCCAAGGCAATCTGGCCGAACAACGAAAGAACACGCTGATGACGACCCGCGTCCCCTTCCCTTCCATGAAGCGCCCGCTCATTGCCATCCTTCGCGGCATCAAGCCGGAGGAAACCGCTGATATCGTCGGCGCGCTGATCGAGGCCGGCCTGACGGCAATCGAGATCCCGCTGAACTCGCCGGAACCTTTCCGCTCGATCGAGATCGCCGCCAAGCTAGCACCCGCCGATTGCCTGATCGGCGCCGGCACGGTGCTGACCGTCGAGGATGTCGACCGGCTGGACGCCGCAGGCGGCAAGCTGCTGGTGACGCCGAATGTCGAACCCGCCGTCATCAGCCGCGCCCGCGACAAGGGTATGGTGACGATGCCCGGCGTCTTCACCGCAACGGAAGCGCTGGCCGCCGCCCGCGCCGGCGCGACCGGGCTTAAATTTTTCCCGGCAGGCGTGCTCGGCGCCTCCGGCATCACCGCCATCCGCGCCGTGCTGCCGCCGGAGCTGGTAATCGCCGCAGTTGGCGGCGTTTCGGACAAGAATTTCGCCGATTACACCAAGGCCGGTATCCTCGCATTCGGTCTCGGCACCAGCCTCTACAAGCCGGGCATGACGACGGCAGAGGTTGCCGAACGCGCCAAGGTGACCATTTACGCCTATGACGCCGCCATAGGAGCTTGAGCATATGACCGCGATTCACGATTTCCAGGGCACCATTCTTTCCGACACCGCTTCGGTGCTGGGCGAAGGGCCGACCTATGATCCGGATACCGATACGGTCTGGTGGTTCAACATTCTCGGCAAGGAATTGCATGAATTGCATCTTGCTACCGGCAAAAAGCAGGTGCACGAGCTGCCGATGATGGCGAGCGTGCTGGCCCGCATCGACGCCGGACGGCAGTTGATTGCCACCGAAGAAGGTCTGTTCCTGCGCGACATCGCGACAGGCGAGCTGACCTTCTATGCCGCCATCGAGGCGGACAAGCCGGAAAATCGCTCCAATGACGGGCGCACGCATATCTCCGGTTCACTCTGGATCGGCACCATGGGCAAGCGTGCCGAAACGCAGGCGGGCGCCATCTATCACGTCGCCGGCGGCAAGGTGACGAAGATCTTCGATCAGATCAGCATTCCGAATTCGATCTGCTTTTCTCCCGACGGCACGATCGGCTATTTCACCGATACCCGCCTCAGCCAGCTGATGCGGGTGATGGTCGACCCTCTGACCGGACTTCCGACGGGCGAACCCATCGTCATGGTCGACAGCATGGAGGATCCAGGCGGCATCGACGGCTCGGTCTGCGATGCCGACGGCTATATCTGGAACGCGCGCTGGGGTTCGGGCTTCGTCGATCGCTACAGCCCGGATGGTTTGCGCATCGAGCGCTATCGCGTGCCGGCCGCGCAGCCCTCCTGCCCGGCCTTTATCGGCAAGGATGCCGATCGCCTGGCGGTGACGACGGCCTGGGAGGGGCTCGACGACGACGCCCGCTCGACACAGCCGCAGGCCGGAGCGCTTCTTGAGCTCGGCCCGACGGTCAAGGGCGTTTTCGATCCGCCCTACAAGATCTGATTGCGTTTGCCGTCTCCGCAGCGGTGGCCATCACCGCGAGAACGGCACGCAAGAAAACGCAGGCCAGGGCGCGCGGATAGAGCCGCCCTGCGCCGGGAACAGGGGGCATCCACGCGGTAACCGGCCCATCGGATCGGCTTCTTTTGGTTGCATCGATCTTTTCATAACAAATTGATTTCCCATTATATTTTTTCCGCATCAAGGCGACGCAGCGCCGCTTTCTGCAACTTTTTCCGGAACCAAATCCCTCCTCGACCTGTTCCCCTACCGAACCGGCACGATGATGGTCAGCCAAAAAAGTGGCGCCGCCCGAGCCGGGGAGCATGCCCATCTGAATGAAAGGTAGGTTCACGATGACCGGCAAACTATTCACCTCCGTCGCTGTTGGCGCGGTCTTTGCCACAGCATCTGTCCTCTCACCCATGGCTTTTGCCCAGGCACAGCAACCGTCGACCGGCAACAACGCGCCGCTGACGCAGACTGCTCCGGCAACGCCCGACACCACCAAGCCGGCACCCAAGATGCCGCAGAACGATGCCCAGGCACCAGCCACGGCACCGACGACAACGACGGCGCAGGCCGGTGGCTATCTCACCGAGCAATCGGCGGATCAGATCAGCGCCAAGACCTATATTGGTCAGTCGGTCTATAATGGTCAGAACGAAAGCATCGGCAGCATCAACGACCTTGTCCTGCTGAAGCAGGGCGGCGTTGTCGCCGCAGTCGTCGGCGTTGGCGGTTTCCTTGGCATGGGCCAGAAGAACGTCGCCGTTCCCTTCGACAAGATCACCGCGACGCAGAATGTCGAGGACGGCAGCGTCAAGCTGACGACCACCGAAACGGCCGATGCGCTGAAGACAGCGCCCGAGTTCAAGACGCTAGCCGCCCAGGCCTCCGAAAAGGCCGCGCGCATGCCGGCGGCGGTACCCGGTACCGACAGCACGACGACCTCGTCGACGACCAATAAGTAAGCGTAACAGTGAAAAACGGCGGCCCTCATGAGCCGCCGTTCGGCCTTTAATGTCCCAACCTCTTGTTGCGCGCCGCCAAGGTCTTTAGCCTCAACCCGTTGAGCTTGATGAAGCCCTCGGCATCGTGATGATCGTAGCTGCCCGAGCCCTCCTCGAATGTTACGAGATCCATTGAATAGAGCGAATTGGCGGAACTGCGCGCAATCACGCTGGCCGAACCCTTGTGGAGCTTTACCGTCACCTCGCCGGCAACATGGGTCTGGCTCCGGTCGATCAGCGCCTGCAGCATTTCCCGCTCCGGCGCATACCAGAAACCATTGTAGATCAGCTCCGCATAACGCGGCATGATCTCGTCCTTCAGGTGAGCCGCACCACGATCGAGCGTAATCGACTCGATCCCACGATGCGCCGCGAGCAGGATCGTGCCGCCCGGCGTCTCGTAGACTCCGCGCGATTTCATGCCGACGAACCGGTTCTCGACCAGATCGATCCGCCCCACCCCATGCTTACCACCCAGCTCGTTGAGCCTGGTCAGCAGCGTCGCCGGTGTCAGCTTGACGCCGTTGAGAGAAACCGCGTCACCCTTTTCGAAGCCGATTGTGATGATCTCCGGCACGTTGGGCGCGTCCACGGGATCGACCGTGCGCTGATAGATGTAGTCCGGGGCAATATCGGCCGGGTCTTCTAGGACCTTGCCTTCGGACGAGGTGTGCAGCAAATTCGCGTCAATCGAGAACGGCGCCTCGCCGCGCTTGTCCTTGGGAACTGGAATCTGGTTCCGTTCGGCATATTCGATGAGCTGGGTGCGCGACTGAATATCCCATTCGCGCCACGGCGCGATGACCTTGATGGATGGATCGAGCGCGTTGACCGTCAATTCGAACCGGACCTGATCGTTGCCCTTGCCGGTGGCGCCATGGGAAATGGCATCGGCACCCACTTCCTGGGCGATCCTGACGAGATGCTTTGCGATGAGTGGACGGGCGATGGAGGAGCCGAGCAGATACTGGCCTTCATACACTGTGTTGGCGCGGAACATCGGGAACACGAAGTCGCGTACGAATTCTTCGCGGACGTCCACGATGCGTATGTCCTTGATCCCGAGCATCTCAGCCTTCGCGCGCGCCGGCTCAAGCTCCTCGCTCTGACCCAGATCGGCGGTAAAGGTCACCACCTCGCATTTATAAGTTTCCTGCAGCCATTTGAGGATGATCGAGGTGTCCAGGCCGCCCGAATAGGAGAGCACGATCTTCTTGATATCTTTGACCATGAGTGATTTTCGTTCCCAGTGTTGGTGTTTTGGAACGATAGGTCAAAGGTCACGCAATTGGCTTGCGAAGACAGTCGCGAGTTTGCATAATATTGGCATATTATAGCGTCGATATCGAACATGGAAGCAGCTGATGCCACCAGCACTAGACGCCATTGATCGGCGCATACTTCGCGCACTTCAGCGCAATGGACGAATTGCGAATGTGGAGCTGGCCAAGGAAGTGGGACTTTCGCCCTCGCCCTGCCTACGCAGGGTACGGCTACTGGAAGAATCTGGCGTCATCGATCGCTATGTTGCCGTGCTTGATCCGGCAAAGGTCGGCATGGGCCTTACGGTATTCGCTCGCGTCTGGTTCAAAACGCAGGATGCCGAGGTTACCCATCAGTTCGCGGAGACGGTCAGAAAGTTCCCCGAGGTCGTCGAATGCTATCTGACGACCGGTGAATGCGACGCCATCATGCGGATCGTCACCGCCGATCTCCACAGCTATTGGCGCTTCCAGGCCGACCATCTGACACGCATACCCAGTGTCCAGAGCGTCAAGACCGACGTTCCAATGGAAACCATCAAACAGGGCCACGAACTGCCCTTGCCATAGGTTTGACGACGCGCTGAGGCGCGCCGTCCGTCTTCTGATCAGTTTCCGTGGAGATAGCGCAGGGTGGCGGTGCTATCGGCGGGCTTACCATAATAATAGCCCTGCCCCATGGCGCAGCCGAGCGATTTGAGTTTGGCCGCCTCAGCGTGGTCCTCGATGCCTTCTGCAACCACTTCGAGGTCGAGCCCCTCGCACATGGCAAGAACCGCCTTGACGATGTGTTCGGAGGCGCGATCCGAATTGATGCGCGAGACGAAGGCGCGGTCGATCTTGACCTTGTCGAAGATGAATTCGCGCAGGCGACCGAGGCTGGATTGGCCGGTGCCGAAATCATCCAGCGAAATGCGGACGCCGGCAGCCCGGAGGTCGGCAATGATGCGGTTTGCCGTTTCGGCCGAGCTCATGACGGCGGTCTCGGTGATCTCCAGCTCCAGGCGATGCGGATCCAGCCCGACGCGGCCGAGAATGGCGAGGATGCTGCTGCTCGTGCCGGGGTCCATCAATTGCGCCGAGGACAGGTTGAAGGAGAGGAACAATTCGCGCGGCCAGGACAGTGCCGCCTCCGCCGCCTTGCGCAGCAAGGTCTCGGAGAGGGCGTCGATAAAGCCGCGCTCCTCGGCGAGCGGCACGAAGACGGCCGGCGAGACGAAGCCGAGATCGGCGTCGTTCCAGCGCGCCAGGGCCTCGAAGCCGAGAACTGCGCTGCTGGCAAGCGAGACGATCGGCTGGAAATGCACGTCGATGGCGTCGGAAATGATGGCATTGCGCAGCGCCTGCTCAAGCTGCGTCGCGCGCTTCATCTCCTGGGCGATTTCCTTGGAATAGACGGTGATCTGGCCACGGCCGCGACGCTTGGAGCGATAGAGCGCGGTCTCGGTGTTTTTCAGCAGATCGTCGAACTCCTCGCCGGCGAAGGGATAGATAGCAAAACCGAAAGAGGCGGACAGGCGAACGTTGCGATCGCCGAGATCATAGGGCGCCGACAGCACTTCGCGGATCATCTGCCCGAACTTTTCCGCACCGACGCGCTCGAAGACCAGCGGCAACACGAAAGCGAATTCATCGCCATCATGACGCGTCACGGTGGCGCCGTCGGGAATGCAGGCCTTGAGGCGGTGGGCTACCTGACACAGGATTTCGTCGCCGGCCTCGACACCGAAGAGATCATTGATGGGCTTGAAGGAATCGAGATTGACGATGCCGATGGTGAAGGGCGCGGGATCGCTGGCGCGCTCGACCGAAAGCAGCCGCGCCCGATCGCGCATGCGGTGGCGATTACCCAAACCCGTCAGCGGGTCGGTATATGCCATCGCCTGCAGCTCGTTCTGGCTGACTGGCGCGAGCGGTATTTCAGCCGATTTCATGTTCAGTCCCGACATTTTCTCCACCCGCCAAAGAGCATGACAACGAAGTCTTAACAAAGGATGGCAAGACTTCGGTCATTCCATACGGGCGATATCTGCTCATCAGGGCTGGCAGTTATGAGACTTGCCTGGCCTGGGCTTTACGGCTGCCACGCATGTATTTCTGGAACACGGTTTCAAGAATATCCGGGCTTACCGGCTTCAGGATGACATCGTCCATGCCGGCATCGGCGCATTCCTTGCGGTCACGCTCGAAAGCCTGGGTCAGGACGCCGATGATCGGCGTGTGCGATCCGCTGTCCTTTTCGCTGCGGCGGATCAGCCTTGCTGCCTCAAAACCGTTGAGGCCCGGCAGGGAAATATCCATCAGGACCAGCTCCGGGCGATGCTCGCTCCAGAGCCGCACGGCCTCATCCCCGCTCGGGGCGATCCTGTAGCGGTAGCCAAGCCCCTCCAGGATTTGCGAGAAGACGATCTGATTGATGTCATTGTCCTCTGCGACCAGGATCTGCAAGCCGCGCTCTTCGCCGCCGGCCGCGATCTGCCACTCTTCCACCCCGCCTTCGGCACTCTCGCCCGGCTTGCGGCGGATATTGCGGTTGAAATGCCGCGCAATCAGGAAGGTGAGTTCGGAGGCGAGCTGCGAGCCGTCCAGCGACAGCGCCGGGATACTCTGCCGCTCCGCCAGTTCGACACCGCGATTGCCGAGCTGGTTGTCGACGATCACCAGATCGATCTTGACCCCAAGCGAACTCGCAACATCCAGGAACGCCGCCTCCTCGTTTTCATTGTGGACGGAGCAGGTGTCGAAGCCGTATTTGCCGAGCATCTTCAAGGCCGCCGTTTCAGCGGCGAGATCGCTGGTCACCACCAGGATCTTGCGGCCGGAGAAATTCTCGGGAACGAAGGTTTCCATGGCCGGAGGGCGGCGAGACATGGTCTGAAGCGCTGCCATCGGCACATAGGCGCGGCGGTAAGAGCGATCGCCATTCTCCTTGATCTCCCTGGCGAGCGCGAATTCGTCGAAATCGGCTCCGTCCTTCGGCAAGTCCTGCATGGTGGCAATGAGGAAATAGCGGCCGGGCTTGCCGATGCGATGCTTTCTCGTGACCACGTCGCGCTCTATGCCATCGCGGGAGATCTGCCGCTGGTGCGTGATCGACATTTCGCCGGTCTCGATGACATGCCGGTCGCTTTCCTCGAAGCGGTTGGCAAGGTCGGTGGAGAAGAGATCGGCGCCCTTGCGGCCCAGCACCTCCTCCGGCGTGGTCTGGTATTTGTCGCTGAACGCCTTGTTGACCGCGACATAGATCATGTTGCAGTCTTTGACGAAGAGCGGAAACGGCAGGTTATCGAGAATATCCTCGGTGAGCTGCACGCGCTCCATATCGATGCGCCACTGCTCCTCGCGTTTCTTCGCCTCGGAAATATCGGAGAGAATGCAGACGCCGAACCCCGATGGCAGCCGGCGCTTGACGAAGCGGACCCAACGATCCGCACCGAGGCGCTCCGTCGTCTCGAACCGCTCGCGCCAATGGGAGGCAATACGCTGCGAAATCCAGTCGTCGCGTGTTACCGTCGATTTCGCGTGGCCGTCCGGCTGCCGCACGCCGGTATCGAAAACCGCGCCGAGATAGTCCCGTAGCCGTGTCAACGGTTGCAGAAATTGCGGCGGGATCGGGAAGAAATTCAGGACCTGGCGGCTCGCAAACAGCAACAAATCGTTCTTGTCATAGATGAGGACGGCGCTGGAAAGCCCATCGCAAACGGCATCGAACAGCGCCGCCTGCAGATTGCCGTCCGACGGCGCATCTTCAGTCATTACTGCAAAGGCTGCCTTGCCAATCTCGGCAGTCATTCGTCCGCTTCCTACATCTATCCGATTACAGCACGCCAACACTTGAGAGCCGCGATAGCTCTCGAGATCAATTTGTGGAGACATCATGCTGGCATGGGTGCTTGAAACAGGCGGAAGCCGGCTCATGAAGAGATGACGGCCACCAACCTGCCGCCAAGAGCCGTATGCGAGCAAAAAGCGCGCCACCTGCAATCATTTCAAGTTTTCCAAGGGCAACCTGTCATCTTTCCCTTAATCATTGATTAAATTGGTGAACAAAGCCCCTTGAGCTTAATCGAGTGGATGAGGCAAGGCGGAGAGCGTTTTCTCTTTCCAGTTCGTCGCGAATCCACGAAAATGCAAAGATGACCATCAAGCAACTCTCGGAAACCCTGATCAACCAGATCGCCGCCGGCGAAGTCATCGAGCGGCCGGCCAGCGCTGCCAAGGAACTGATCGAAAACGCGCTCGACGCCGGCGCGACACGCATCGAGATCGCGACGGCCGGGGGGGGCAAGGCGCTGCTGAGGGTCAGCGACAATGGCTCCGGCATGGAGCAGGCGGATCTCGAGCTTGCCATCAAGCGGCATTGCACCTCGAAGATTTCCGACACGCTGGACGATATCCGCACGCTCGGTTTCCGTGGCGAGGCCCTGCCCTCCATCGGCTCGGTGGCGCGGCTGTCGATCGCCAGCCGCAGGGTCGGCAGCGCCGGCGGCGCCGAGATCGCGGTGGCCGGCGGCAAAGTGCTGCATCTGCGCCCGGCGGCGGCCAATCCGGGCACGATCGTCGAGGTACGCGACCTGTTCTTCGCAACCCCGGCGCGGCTGAAATTCCTGAAGACCGAGAAGGCCGAGGCGGCGGCGATCACCGAAGTCGTCAAGCGCATGGCAATCGCCTTTCCGCAGGTGCGCTTCGTGCTCTCCGGCAGCGACCGCTCGACGCTGGAATTTCCGGCGACCGGCGACGACCGTCTCGCCCGCATGGCGCAGGTGCTTGGCAAGGACTTCAAGGACAATGCCATAGAGCTCGACGCCGAACGTGAGGATGTGCGCCTCACCGGCTTTGCCGGCGTTCCGACCTTCAATCGCGGCAACTCCGCGCATCAATATGCCTTCGTCAACGGCCGGCCGGTGCAGGACAAGCTGATCCTGTCGGCGATCCGTGGTGCCTATGCCGAAACCATTCCGTCCGGGCGCTATCCCATCGCCGTCCTATCCATCACGCTCGACCCGGCCCTTCTCGACGTCAACGTGCATCCGGCGAAGTCCGATGTCCGCTTCCGCGATCCTGGCCTGGTACGCGGCCTGATCGTCGGCGCCATCCGCGAGGCTTTGGCTCGCGAGGGTGACCGCGCCGCCACGACCGGCGCCGATGGCATGCTGCGCGCCTTCACCTCCGGTTTCCAGCCGGGATGGCGACCCTCCGCCCCGAGCGCACCCTGGACGCCTGAGGCCTCGCCATCGCGGCCCTATCAGCCCGCAGCCAATGGATATGGCTTCAGGGAGCGGCCGCAAGCCGCCTTTGACGGCCTGACCATGCCGACCGCCCGGGCCGAGAGCGCGCCGTCCGTCGAGCCGACGCAATCTGAGGAACCGGCCCGCTTTCCCCTGGGTGCTGCCCGCGCGCAACTGCATGAGAACTATATCGTCGCGCAGACCGATGATGGCCTCGTCATCGTCGACCAGCACGCGGCGCATGAGCGGCTGGTGTTCGAGGAGATGCGCAAGGCGCTGCATTCCAAGCGCCTGTCTTCGCAGGTCCTGCTGATCCCCGAGATCGTCGACTTGCCGGAAGAGGATTGCGACCGGCTGATGGTGTTTGCCGATGAGCTTGGCGAGCTCGGCCTTGCCGTCGAGCGCTTCGGCCCCGGCGCGATTGCCGTGCGTGAAACGCCGGCCATGCTTGGCGAAGTGGATGCGCAAGGGCTGATCCGGCAGTTGGCCGACGAGATCGCCGAGTGGGACACGGCCTCCGGCCTTGCCGCCAAGCTCGAATATGTCGCCGCCACCATGGCCTGCCACGGCTCGGTGCGCTCCGGCCGGCGGCTGAGGCCGGAGGAAATGAACGCGCTCTTGCGCCAAATGGAGGCAACGCCGGGCTCGGGCCAGTGCAATCACGGCCGACCCACCTATATAGAGCTGAAGCTCTCCGACATCGAACGGCTGTTCGGACGGAGCTGAGCGTCGAAAGAACTGGAAAAGTCCGGCCCGGCGCGTTATGGCAAACAAGAGTTAAAGATCGAGGACGGCAGCAGATGAATCTTTTTGAGGGACATGGAAACCGCGAGGCGAAGGTTCGCTATCTCGATGGCGATTTCCAAATCCTCATGCCGGGCTCCTATGTCGTTTGCGCCATGACCGGCCGGCATATCGCGCTCGATGAGCTACGCTATTGGAGCGTCGCCCGGCAGGAACCCTATGCCGACGTGATGTCGTCGCTGGAAGCCGATAAACGCGCCGGCGTGCTTCCGAACCAGAAGCGGTAATCTCTACTTCTCCCCACTGGGTAGAAGGGTTTTCCCGGTCCAACCCTCCCGCAAGCGACGTTCCCGTGCCGCTGCGATCGCCCGGTCGATGATCAGCTCCGGCGCGTGAGGGTCATCGAAGACCATCGCGATTTCGATGACGCGGCAGCGTGCCAAGAGTTCGTCGGCGCGGCCGTGATGGCCGATCAGGCGGACATAATCCTTGGAGGTGGTGACGATCTCCAGATCATCCCGGGCTGCGATGTCGAGAATATCGGCGATCTCATCCTCTTCCAGATGTTCGTGATCGCCGAAAGTGCGGCGCACCGCGATGCTGGCGCCCAGCGACTCGACCGTACGGAAGAATTTGGTGGGGTCGGCGATGCCGGCGAAGGCAAGCACCTTGCGCCCGCGCAGATCCTCCTGCCCCAGCACCTTGATCGAAGCCGAAAAGAATGGCTTCCCGGCTCTTGCCGCCAGCCGCACGATCCGGTCGGCGGCGTTGCCGTCACCGACTTTTAGCAGCCCCGAGGTATAGCCCAGCTGCGTCCGCAGCGGCGCGCGCACCGGACCGCCGGGAACGAGATGCCCGTTGCCGATGCCGCGCGTGGCGTCGATGACGACCAAGGCATAGTCGATCGCGAGCTGCGCGCTCTGGAAGCCATCATCCATGATGATGAGATCGGCGCCTTCGCGCACCAGGCGCTCCGCGCCATCGGCACGGCGGCGCGCGATCACCGTCAGTGCCTCGCGGGCAAGCAGCAGCGGTTCGTCGCCGACGGCGGTCGCGTGGTGATCATGGGGATCGACTACGGTCGTCACATCGAGCGAGCCGCCATAGCCACGGCTGAGGAAGCCGGGCTTCAGCCCCTTGGCCTTGGCAGCGCGAGCAAGCGCCAGCGCCGTCGGCGTCTTGCCGGCGCCTCCGACTGTGAAATTGCCGACGCAGATAACCGGCACCGGAACGGAGGCGCGGCGGCCATGTACCATGCGATGGCCGGCCACGCGGCCGTACAGGAAGGAAAAGGGCGAAAGCCCCCAGGCCCGCCAATCCGGCTTCCGCCACCAGAACGGCGGTGCTTCCGATACCATGCTCTAATCCCGTCTCGCGTAGGCTGTTGTGCCATACGATCTCAGCAAGGCGGCAAGAAAGGGCAGATCAGATGAAAAAGCAAGCCTCGCCGGCATCACGCCGGCTGAGCGGCCGGCAACAGGCTTTCCAGCTCGGTGATGTCGTTCAGGCAATAATCGGAGGCCGCAGCCAGCGATTCGCGTGAGCCGGTGCCCGTCAGCACGCCGACCTTCAAGCCCACCCCGGCACTCTGCCCCATGTGCAGATCATGATTATTGTCGCCGACGACGGCGATCTGCCCGGGGGCAAGGCCGGTCGCCTTCGCAAAGCCGAGCACCATGCCTGGCTCCGGCTTGGTGCCGAAACCGCTGTCGTAGCCGGCGATGTAATCGACATAATCCAGGAAGCCGAAGCGGCGTGCCGTCTGGCGGATCGAGCGCTCGTTGTCGCTGGAGGCGACGCCGAGCTTATAGCCCCGCTCGTGCAGGCGGCGGAAGAACGCCGCGAGATCGGTGACCGGTGAGGAGAAATCGGCGGCATGGGAAAACAGCGCATCGAGCTTTTCCGTCAGCTCCGCCACATTCACTTTGGAGCCGGCGGCAACGAGGCCCTCGGAAATTTGGCGGGTATTGCCGGCGGCGAGCAGGCTGTCCGGCACGATATGGCCGGTGACCGGATCCATGCCGCAGGCCGAAAGCAGATGATCGGCGAGTGCGGCATCACCTTCAGCGGCAATGCTGGCAAGCTCGCGATTGACTGGCAACCAGCTCGCGTCATAATCGAGCAGCGTGCCGTCCTTGTCGAACAGAATGCCCGCGATCGCCTCCAGCTTCACCGCTCCCATGGAATGCTCCCCTCTTATCCCTGCGCCATTGTCTTCGGCATCAGCCGCGCCTTCACGGTCAGCGGATTGATGTAAGGCTCCAGCCCCTTGATGGTCGCGGCCAGCGCTCCGCGCATCTCATGTACCGCGATGAAGCCGGCATCGATCATGCCGCGCCGCGCCGCGTCGTTGGTCAAAAGATAATGGACGCCTCGCGCCAGCATCTCGGTATCGCGCACCATGCGGGCGCTGCCGCGCCGGGCGAGCAATTGATAGGCATCGCGGAAATTCTGGACATGACCGCCGGTCAGGATGGCGCAGCCGAGCATGGCCGGCTCCAGCGGGTTCTGCCCGCCTTCGTTCAGCAGCGACTTGCCCATGAAGGCAACGTCGGTCATGCGCAGATAGAGGCCCATCTCGCCGATCGTGTCGCCAAGGAAAATATCGACATCTGGCGAGAGCACATCGTTGCGGGTGCGGCGGGCAACCTTCAGCCCCTGTTCGACGAGCATCGCCTCGATCGCGTCGCAACGCTCGGGATGGCGCGGCACGATGATGGTGAGCTGCCCATCATGCTCCGTCAGCGTCTTGTGGACGACGGCCGCGGCATGCTCCTCGCCCTCGAAGGTGGAGACGGCAGCCCAGGTCTTGCGGTTGCCGATCTGCTTCATGTAGCGGGCGAGCGTCGGCGCGTCATAGGGCGGGGCGTCGGTGTCCACCTTGAGATTACCGGACTTGATGACCTGCAGCGCACCAAGATCGCGGAAGCGTTCGGCATCGAGATCGGATTGGGCCACGACCAGCGCCAACTTTTCGAACAGCGCCTCGGAGAGCGACGGATGGCCGCTCCAGCGGGCAAAGGAGCGATCCGACATGCGGGCATTGACGAGGATTTGCGGAATGCGTCGGCGCTCGAGCTCAAGCACGGTGGCCGGCCAGATTTCGGATTCGGCGAAGATGGCGCAATCGGGCTGCCAATATTCGAGGAAGCGGCTGACGGCCGGCTTCAGGTCCAGCGGCACATATTGGTGGATGACCTCGTCGCCCAGACGTTCCCGCGTCACCTTGGCCGACGTCATCGTTCCCGTGGTCAAAATGACGTGAATATCGCGGCGGCGGATTTCGCGGATCAAGGGAACGACCGCCGAAGTCTCGCCGACGCTTGCGGCATGGAACCAGACCAGCGGCCCCTGCGGGCGGTTGGCACTGGCATAGCCGGACCGCTCCAGCCGCCGGGAACTGTCTTCCTTGCCCTTGGCGGCGCGGAACGCGAGATAAGGTCCGATCAGAGGATAGATCGCAATGCCGCCAAAGCGGTAGGCACCCAAAGCGAGGCGCGCCCTGAGGCTGCTCATCTCGACTGCCTCCGATCCAAGCTGATCGTCATCGATGCCAAATCCCAATTGTTCAACGGCCGAAAGATCGGCCGATTCTTGGTTTCGATTGCGTCAAAAATACCGCGTGATAACCGGATTGAAAGCGACAACGCCCCTCCGGACGGCAATATCAAATATAAAATGGAGCGAAACGCGGCTTCAGGATGCCTTGTCCGGATCAAGCAAGCGATGCAGATGGACGATGAAATAACGCATATGAGCGTTGTCGACCGTCTGCTGCGCCTTCGACTTCCAGGCCGTCAGCGCGGTCGCATAGTCGGGATACATGCCGACAATGTCGAGCTCGTTCAGATTGCGAAACTGTACTTCTTCGAGATTCTCCAATTCCCCGCCGAATACGAGGTGCAGGAGCTGTTTTTTGCCACTGGAGTTCGTCATTTTCGTCTCTTTCTGCTGTCGTCCCCCTCCGCACTTCCTCTGCGGGATTTTGACCCAAACGTCAACCGTCTCGTCTGTGGGCAAGCTGGCGCAAGAGCTCCGGCAAGTGGACAGCCGGTGCGCCGCAGAGTTCGCCATGGGTGACATCGGCGCGGTTGTAATTGAGCGATTTTCCGGAGAGGTCGACCAGCGCGCCGCCCGCCCGTTCCAGGATGAGATCGGCGGCGGCCAGATCCCAATCGTGGGAGTTGCGCTTGACGATCGTCCCCTCAAGCCGGCCGTCGGCAACCATGGCAAGGCGATAGGCGAGCGAAGGCACATGCTTCACCCGCTCGATCGTCTTACGGAAGTCCGGGCTTAGCCCGTGAAGCGCGTCCTCGGCGGTGGCGAGCCTATGGATATCCTGTCCCATCCTGTCGGAAACGGCGATAGGCTCGCCGTTCTTCAGCGCCGGGCCGTCCGTGCTTGCGACGAACAATTCGTTGAGTGCCGGCGCGTAGAGCACGCCCGCTGTCGGACGCCCATTGGTGACGACGGCGACGCTGACGCACCACAGATCGAGCCCCGACAGGAAGCCGCGTGTGCCATCGATCGGATCGACGACAAAAACGGTCTCGTGCGACAGCCGCTCGGCATCGTCATCGGTCTCTTCCGAAAGCCAGCCGTAACCGGGTCGCGCCGGACGCAGGATGGAGGCAAGCGTCTCGTTGGCGGCGAAATCGGCGGCACTGACGGGCGAACGCCCCTCGTTCTTCCACCAGACCTCGGGTGATTGCCGAAAGAAGCCAAGGGCGACTTCGCCGGCCTGACGCGCCGCCTCGACGATCAGGTCCAGGTCATCAAATGCGTCGCCCAGTTGGCTATCGTTCATTCACAACGTCCAATCTCTGGCTGGCTATGTGCTTGCTATGATCTTGCCCGAAAACCGCTGCGCGGCTTTCGGGATCATGGTCAACGTCCTGCCAGTGTCATGCCCTCAATGGCGAGCGTCGGCGCGGCAACGCTGAAATCGCGGTCGATATCGTTGGCCTGCGTCACGCGCATGAACATGTCCTTGAGGTTGGAGGCGATCGTCACCTCCGAAACCGCGAAAGTCAATTCACCGTTCTCGATCCAGAAGCCGGTGGCGCCTCGGCTGTACTCGCCGGTGAGCATGTTGACGCCCTGCCCGATCAGCTCGGTGACATAGAAACCGTTGCCGACATTGCGGATCAGCTCTTCCGGCGAGATATCGCCGGGCTCCAGTGCCAGATTGGAGGAGGACGGAGACACCGACGTGCCGCCACGCGCGCCGCGGCCATTGGTCTTGAGACCGCCGATCTCGCGCGCCGTCGAGGTGGACAGGAACCAGTGCTTGAGCACGCCGTCCTCGATCATCACCAGCCGCTTGCCGGTAACGCCTTCGCCATCGAAGGGACGCGAGGCGGAGCCACGCACGATCAGCGGATCGTCGGTGATCGACAGGCCGGCTTTCAGCACCTGTTGGCCCATCTTGTCGCGCAGGAAGCTGCTCTTGCGGGCAACGGACGCGCCGTTGATCGCGCCGGCGATATGGCCGACGAAGCCACGCGCCACGCGCGGGTCGAAAACGACGGTCACGTCCTTGCCGGTCGGGACCTGGCGCGGATTGACGCGCTTGACCACCCGCTCGCCGGCACGGCGGCCGATCTCCTCGGACGCATCCAGATCGGCGAAATAGAGGCGGCTGTCGAAATCATAGTCGCGCTCCATGCCAGTGCCTTCGCCGGCAATGACGCTGACGGAGCGGCTGAAGCGGGAGCCCATGTAGTGGCCGGCAAAGCCATGCGAGGTGGCAAGCACGATGCCGCCCATGCCGGCGGATGCGCCGGAGCCGGACGAGTTGCTGACGCCGGCAACGGCAAGCGCCGCCTCTTCCATCGCCAGCGCCGCGTCGCGCAACTCAGCCGACGAAACCTCTGTCGGATCGAAGAGATCGAGATCGGGATAGCTCTTGGCGAGATCGGCTTCATCGGCGAGGCAGGCGAAGGGATCTTCCGGCGAGACCTTGGCCATGGTGACGGCGCGTTCGGCGAGTGCCTGAAGATCGAAGCCGGGATTGGCCGAAACGCTGGCGACGCGATTGCCGACGAAGACCCTGAGCGAGAAATCATCGCTTTCGGAGGATTCTGTGCCCTCGACCTTGCCGAGACGAACGCTGACGGATTGCGCACGCGAGCGCACGACGACGGCATCGGCCGCATCCGCCCCGGCTTTCCGGGCGAGGTCGATCAACTGGCTGGCGCGGGAAAGCAGAGTGGCGGAATCGATTTCTGAAGACATGATTTGGCCTTTCCTTCGCGTTCCATTTATTGTGCACTAGATAAAGCTACAAGGGCGGCCAAGCCGATTCTTGTCCGAATGTCGTCACGCATGGTTGTTTCTGATGATCATGTGCTGCAACACCGCCTGCCCCACAGAAAGAAACAGACGATGTCCGCGCCGAATGCCCTCTTCACCGAAACCCTCATGCTGCTCGGAGGCGCCGTCGTCACAGCGCCGATCTTCAAGAAATTGGGGCTCGGCACCGTGCTCGGCTATCTTGCCGCCGGCGTCGTCATCGGCCCGGTGCTGCACGGCATCGGCGACAGCGAAGCCGTGCTTGCCGTGGCGGAACTCGGCGTCGTCTTCCTGCTCTTCATCATCGGCCTGGAATTGAAACCGTCGCGCCTGTGGCAGATGCGGCGCGACATTTTCGGGCTCGGCACGGCGCAGGTAGTGCTCAGCGGACTGGCGCTGACGCTCGCCGCCTATCTCGCCAATATCACCGGCTGGCGCGGCAGCATCATCGTCGGCTTCGGCCTGGCGCTGTCGTCCACGGCCTTCGCGATGCAGATCCTCGAGCAGGAGGGCGACGTCAACACGAAATACGGCCAGCGCTCCTTCTCCATGCTCTTGCTGCAGGATCTGGCGATCGTGCCGCTGCTTGCCCTCGTCACCGTTCTCGACGGGCCGAAGGAAGCGACCAATCCGATACCGGATCTTGCGATTGCCGTTGGTGCTGTCGCGGCGATGATCATTGCCGGGCGTTATCTGCTGACGCCGCTGTTCCAGGTCATCGCCCGCACCGGCGCGCGCGAGGCGATGATCGCGGCCGCCCTTTTGGTCGTCATGGGTTCGGCGACCCTGATGCAGATCGCCGGCCTCTCCATGGCCATGGGTGCCTTCCTCTCCGGCGTGATGCTGGCCGAGTCCTCCTATCGCCACGAGCTGGAGGCGGATATCGAGCCCTTCCGCGGCGTGCTGCTCGCTATCTTCTTCATTGCCGTCGGCCTGTCGCTGAAACTGGACGTCATTGTCGAGAACTGGGTGCTGATCGTGCTCGCAGTTCCGGTCCTGATGGTCATCAAGGGCGTGGTCATCTATGCGCTCTGCCGTGCGACCGGCTCCTCGCACAATGACGCTATCCGCATCGCCTGTCTGCTGCCGCAGGGCGGCGAATTCGGCTTCGTGCTGTTCAGCACGGCCAGTGCCAGCGGCGGCCTTTTCTCTGCCAGCACGGCCTCGATGCTGATCGCGATCGTCACGCTCTCCATGGCGCTGACGCCGCTCGGCTCGGCGCTTTCCAAGCGCCTGCTGACCGGCGATACGCATGAGGAGCTGGACGAGGACTTCGAGGGCGCGGGCTCCGACGTGCTGATGATCGGCTTCTCGCGCTTCGGCCAGATCGCCGCACAGATCCTGCTGGCTGGCGGCCGTGACGTCACCGTCATCGACTTTTCCGCCGACCGTATCCGCCAGGCCTCCAACTTCGGCTTCCGCATCTATTTCGGCGATGGCACCCGCAAGGATGTGCTGCGCTCGGCCGGCATCGACCACGCCAAGATCGTCGTCGTCAGCACGCATCACCGCGAGATCACCGACAAGATTGTCGAACTGGTGCAGACAGATTATCCGCACGCACGCCTCTTCGTTCGCTCCTATGACCGCATCCACTCGATCGAGCTACGCAACAAGGGCGTCGACTACGAGCTGCGCGAGACGCTGGAATCCGGCCTGCTCTTCGGCCGCCGCACGCTGGAAGCGCTCGGCGTCAGCGAGGCCGAGGCCTTTGAGATCGGCGAGGATATCCGCAAGCGTGATGAGCAGCGGCTGGTGCTGCAGGCAAGCGAAGGGCTGCAGGCCGGGCGTGACATGCTCTATTCACGGCCGGTCAAGCCGGAACCGCTGGTCAAGCCCAAGCGCGCCGCCGACGTCTTCAGCGACGACGACGATCTCTCGGCATTGCCCGAGGAAGAGCCGGAACGGGCTTAGTTCTTCGCAGTGATCACCCTGTCGAGGGCGAACTTCAACTCGTCCTTGATGCCTGCCGACATGGCAAGGATCTCGCGTGCCTTCAGGAAATCGAGCACGCCGGTGCGGCCGACGGAGGGCCGCAGGAAGATTTGCGGGGCAAGCAGCCGCAGCTTGAGGGCGATATTGGACTGCATGGTCAATTGGCCTGCGCCGAACAGGCTCTCGATGCGGTTCGGAATTTGGGTGCCGTCGCCTTCCGGTCCGCCGACGACGTCGATACCGATGATGATATCGGCAAGCCCGGCCAGATGCTCGTAGGGAACCGGGTTCATGATACCGCCGTCGATCATCACCCGCTCGCCAACCTTGACCGGCATGAAGACGGCGGGAATGGCGGCGGAGGCGGCTAGTACCGGGAAAAGCTCGCCCTTTTCGGTCACCACTTCAGTCTGGTCGTAATAGTCCGTCGTCACCACCTTCAGGGGGATATGCAGCTCGGAAAAGTCTTCGGGAAAGCTCGAAGGCATGAAAGCGCGCAGGATGCGCTCGAGATTGAACTGGCCGAACCGGAATTTACGAACGCTCGCCGGCCTCAGGCTCCAGATCTTGTTGAGCACGGCCGGACGGTTGCCAACCGAGGCGAGCGTATAGTCACGGATTTCCGCGCCGCTCATGCCGGCCGCCATCGCCGCGCCCATGATCGAGCCGATGGAAGCGCCGGCAATCGCAACCGGGCGAATGCCGAGCTCGTCCAGCGCCTCGATGATGTGGATATGGGCAAGACCACGCGCGCCACCGCAGCCGAAGGCGACCGCGACACTCGGCGTGCTTGATGTCGCGAGCGTATAGTCGCTCCCGACAAAATCAGCATAATCGCCCATGGTCGTCTCCCTCCGCCGCTAGGCTTGCCGGGGCTGATAACGGAAGAAATGCATCTTGCTGTCGCCGAAGGTTCGCTCTTCGAGGAAGAGAAAATCCGGAGCGACGGTTACCGCGACGTCGGCGCGTTCCTCGAGGATCGCCAGCGCCCCCGGCACCAGCCAGCGGCCGGCAGCAGCAGCGGCAAAGGCCTTCTCACCCAGACCTTTGCCATAGGGCGGATCGGCGAAGAGAAAATCGAAAGGTTCGAGATTGCCGACGCTGCCGAGATCGGTGGCGTCGCGCCGCAGCATGCGCGTGCGGCCATGCAGGCTGAGCGCATCGATATTTTCCCAGAGCAGACCCCGGCCCTCGACACTGCTTTCGACGAATAGGACATGACGGCAGCCGCGCGAGGCGGCTTCCAGGCCGACGGCACCCGTGCCGGCGAAGACATCCATCATCCGCGTGCCATCGAGCGCCTCGGGATAAGCATGGGTCAGAATATTGAACAGGCTCTCGCGCGTGCGGTCCGCCGTCGGACGAATATCGTTCGACTTCGGAACCGCAAGCGACCGACCGCGAAACTCACCGCCGACGATCCGCACCGCGCGTTAACCCCTTCCGCCCTTCGGGCCGCCCTTGCCGGGGCCACCACGGCTCGGACCACTCCGGTTAGGGCCACCGGACGGACGTCCAGCGCCACCGGGCTTGCCGGAGAAGCCACGGGCACCGCCGGGCTTTCCGGAAGGCTTGCCGCCGAAGGACTTACCGCCGCCCGGCTTCTTGCCGAAAGGCTTGCCGGCCGGGCGATCACCTTGCGGGCGGTCTCCACGCGGCGGACGATCACCAAACGGCCGATCACCGCGAGGGCGCTCGGAGCGCTGCTCGCCATCGAAAGACCAGGCACGCGGACGCTCGTCACCCTCGGCGCGCGGCCGACGATCGCCAGTGGGACGATCGCCACGGGGACGATCACTAAACGCTCGATCGCCACGGGGCTTGTCGCCATAAGGGCGGTCACCGCGCGGCTTATCACCGAAGGGCCGATCGCCGCGAGGACGTTCCGAGCGGGCGTCACCCTGGAATGATTTCGCACGGGGGCGGTCGCCACCCTCGGGCCGTGAGCCACGTTCACCGCGGGGACGATCGCCAAACGCTTTATCTCCACGGGGCTTGTCACCATAGGGACGATCACCACGGGGCTTGTCGCCGAAAGGACGGTCGCCACGGGGACGGTCGGAGCGCTTGCGGTCGGAACCTTGGTCATCGCCGCGCGCCGTGCGCGGTGCTTCCTCGCTCGCGCGGATCCATTCGCCATCCGCCTCGGCGACACGGTTCACGCGAACGCGCGGGCCTTCGTCCGGACGGTCGAAGCCGCTGCGCTGCGGGCGCTCGGGCTCACCGCGCTTGGCGGCAGTCCTGGTATTCTTGGCCGCTTTCGCGGCGGCCTTCTCGCCGAGAGGACGGGCACCCGGCGCCATCCAGACATTGGCGTTGCGGCGCGCGCCGAGCGGCGGACGCTTCGGGCGGTCGTCTTCCTTATGACCGCCTTCGCGGCGTCCTTCGTCACGGCGACCATCGCGCTTGGTGTCGAGACGGCCCAAGGCGCGCTCGCGCTTATCCTCGGGACGTTCGCGGTCACGCTTCGGGCGTTCCTCTTTCGCGGCGCGCTCCGGCTTGGCCTCAGCCTCATCCTCGCCGGCAGGCGCAGAGGCATTGTAAAGCGGCGCATCGAAATTCGCCTTGGCGTCTTCGACCAGACGAGGACCGAGCTGATCGCGCAGCGTGCGGCCACGCACTTCCAGCACCCGGCCTTCCGGCAGATCGCCGAGCTGGAACGGGCCGTAGGAAATTCGGATCAGGCGATTGACCTCGAGGCCGAGCGCGCCGAGCACGTTCTTGATTTCGCGGTTCTTGCCTTCGCGCAGACCCATGGTGATCCAGACGTTGGATCCTTGCGTGCGGTCGAGCGTCGCTTCGATCGAGCCGTAGAGCACGCCGTCGACGGCAATGCCTTCTTTCAGCTTGTCGAGCGCTTCCTGATCGATCTCACCATGAGCGCGCACGCGGTAGCGGCGCAGCCAGCCGGTGGTCGGCAGTTCCAGAACGCGGGCAAGGCCGCCGTCGTTGGTCAGCAGCAGCAGGCCTTCGGTGTTGATGTCGAGACGGCCAATCGACATGACGCGCGGCAATTCTTCCGGCAGATTGTCGAAAACGGTCGGGCGCCCCTCAGGATCGGCATTGGTGGTCACTAGGCCGGCCGGCTTGTGGTAGAGCCAGAGGCGCGTGCGCTCGATGCCGCGGATCGGCATGCCGTCCACCTCGATCTTGTCGGCGAGCGTCACGTTGACGACCGGGCTGTCCAGCAGCACGCCGTTCAGCCGCACGCGGCCGTCCAAGATCATGCGCTCGATGTCGCGGCGAGACGCCACGCCGGCGCGCGCCATCACCTTGGAAATGCGCTCGGCCTTTCCATCACCGCCGTCGGTCTCGCCAGATACCCTCGCGGGCGCAGCCTTCATCGGCTTGGCGTCGTCGCGTTTCATCGCCGGCTTCGTCTTGGTGTCGCGGGTAAAGGGTTTTGGCCCAGGCCGCTTGGGCTTGTCATTCATTGTCATTTGTTGTTTGCCTGAATTTTTAAGGCGTGTTCCTATCAGGTCACGCCCCTGCGGTTAAGTGGAAAATCTTAAATGGCGAATACAAATCACTTCATGAAGCTGGCGCTCGCCGAAGCACGCAGCGCCGGAGCGCGTGGTGAAGTGCCGATCGGTGCCGTCCTCGTGCTCGACAATGCCGTCATCGCCAAGGCCGGCAACCGCACCCGCGAGCTCAACGACATCACCGCCCATGCCGAAATCGCTGCAATCCGCATCGCCTGCGAGGCGCTCGGCCAGGAGCGCCTGACGGGCGCCGATCTCTATGTGACGCTGGAGCCTTGCACCATGTGCGCGGCGGCCATCTCATTTGCCCGCATCCGCCGCCTTTACTACGGCGCGGAAGATCCGAAGGGTGGCGGGGTGGACAATGGCGTACGCTTCTATCGCCAGCCGACCTGCCATCACGCGCCGGAGGTCTATTCGGGCATTGCCGAACGGGATGCGGCCGACATTCTCAGGAAATTCTTCCAGCTGAAACGGCAGGAAGACTAAAAGGCGGCGGTTTTGGCCGCCGCTTCATGCTCGGAAAGACTTATTGGAACGGCTTCCACCAGCTGCTGCTGTTGGACTGCTGCGCTGCCTCGGCATCCTTCTTGCGCTGCTTTTCCTTCTTGCTCTCGGGCGTGCCGACGTCGCTCAGCGCCGCCGGGTCGGAGACCTGGCGATATTGCTGCGGCGGATCGATCAGATAGCGGCGCTGATCATAGGTGCCGGCCTGATCCTGGCGCGCGGCACGATAGGCTGCCGTCTGCTCTACTTCCGTCTTGCGGTTGCGACCGCTGTCGGCCTGCGCGAGCGGCGAGCGATAATTGACATCGTTCTTGTTCTGGTCGGCTTCTTCAGCCAGACGCTTGCGCGCGTCTTCCGGCGATTCCAGCCAAGCCGGGTTATCCTTGCTCGCCAGCGTCTGCTGCGGCGCGGTCAAGGCTTCCCTCTGATTTTCTGCGGGGAGAACCAGGCCGGGGCGGTTCGGATAAACAACACCCTTGTCCTTCGGCGTTGCGGCCGAAACGGAGGCGATGTCGCCGAGGTCGTCAAGAAGCTGCACGCCGGCGGTCTTGTCCGTGCCATAACGCGGGCTGCTCAAGCAGCCGGACATCAGACCGCAGCCAACCACGAGTGCCGCCAAGCTGACGCCAACACGAACCTTATGCATCGCTCTCATGAAAACCCTTCCCAGCCATGCCGGTACATCTATAGCAGACCCCAATTCATGCCAACTGCCGCAAAAATCGGGCCATTTTCAGGCAGCTTTTACCGGATGAACGCCTCGAAGGCAATTCACCCGGCAATTTTCTTCAGTTGACGGCCGCCAGCTCGCGCAGGGCCGCGGCGTCACGCGCCGAGACGTCGGGATATTCCGAATCGGACCCGACATCGGTGGTGATGCGCCAGGAACGGGCGCACTTGCGGCCTTCGGCCAGTGCCGGCACGACGCTCACCTTGGCTCCGTCATCCAGTCGGAAAGCATCGGCGGGGCCTTCGCCAGCGTTGACGGTGATGCCGGAGGTGATGCAGATCTCGGCCAGATCCTGCCCTTCCAGCGCCTTCAGGAGCTCCGGATCGGCGACGTAGACGACGGGAGCGGCTTCCAGCGAGGAGCCGATGTGCTTGTCCTTGCGCTCGATTTCCAGAGCGCCGGTGACGACGCTGCGCACGGCGCGGATCTTCTTCCACTTCTCGGCCAGCGCCTCGTTCTTCCACTCGGCGGGAACGGCGGGAAACTGTTCGAGATGCACCGAGACCGCCGACGGATTGCGCGACAGCCAGGCTTCTTCCGTGGTGAACGGCAGCATGGGTGCCAGCCAGGTCACCATGCAATCGAAGATCGTGCGGATGACGGCAAGCGCCGCGCGGCGGCGCAGGCTCGACGGCGCGTCGCAATAGAGCGCATCCTTGCGGACATCGAAATAGAAGGCCGAAAGCTCGACATTCGAGAAATCGATGAGCGCGCGGGCGATGCGCTTGAAGTCGAAGGCGTCATAGCTTTCGCGCACGAGCTCATTCAGCTCGGCGAGACGATGCAGCATCAGCTGCTCCAGCTCCGGCATATCGGCGTAAGCGATCGCTTCGCCCTTGTCGTGCGCCAGCGTGCCGAGCATCCAGCGGATGGTGTTGCGCAGCTTGCGATAGGCGTCGACGTTGGTCTGGATGATGGCCTTGCCGACGCGCAGGTCTTCCGCATAGTCCGATGTCATGACCCAGAGGCGCAGGATATCGGCGCCGGCGTCCTTCATCACTTCCTGGGGCGACGTGACGTTGCCCTTGGACTTCGACATCTTCTCGCCCTTCTCGTCCATGGTGAAACCATGGGTGAGGACGGCATCGTAAGGCGCGCGGCCACGCGTCGCCGCACTTTCGAGCAGCGACGAGTGGAACCAGCCGCGATGCTGGTCGGAGCCTTCGAGATAAAGGTCGGCCGGCCATTTCAGGTCCGGGCGGTCTTCCAGCGTGAAGGTATGGGTCGAGCCCGAGTCGAACCAGACGTCGAGGATATCCATGACCTGCGTCCACGGCTCGTTCGCCTTTTCGCCGAGGAAGCGCTCGCGCGCACCTTCGGCGAACCAGGCGTCGGCCCCTTCCGCGTCGAAAGCTTCGAGGATGCGGGCGTTGACTGCGTCATCCTGCAGGATCTCGCCCTCATCGTCGACGAAGATCGCGATCGGCACGCCCCATGCGCGCTGGCGCGAGAGTACCCAATCCGGGCGCTGTTCGATCATGGCGCGCAGGCGGTTCTGGCCGCTGGCCGGCACGAAGCGGGTATCGTCGATCGCCTTCAGCGCGCGCGAACGCAGCGTCGTGCCGTCGGCAAGGTCCTTGTCCATATAAACGAACCATTGCGGCGTGTTGCGGAAGATGACCGGCTTCTTCGAGCGCCAGGAATGCGGATAGGAATGCTTCATGCGTCCGCGCGCGAAGAGCGTGCCCGTCTCGATCAGGGCCTTGATGACCAGATCATTGGCATTGCCCTTCTTGCCGTTGTCGTCCATGACGCGGCCGCCGTCGAAGCCGGGGGCATCGGCGGTGTAGAAGCCGGCATCATCGACCGGGAACGGGATGCGCGGTGAGATTCCCCTGGCTTCCAGCACGCGGGCATGGGCCATCCAGACGTCAAAGTCCTCGCGGCCGTGGCTCGGTGCCGTGTGCACGAAGCCGGTGCCGGCATCATCGGTGACATGGTCGCCGTCGAGCAGGGGGACCTTGAAGTCGTAGCCGAGCGAAGCCAGCGGATGGGCGCAGGTGATCGCGCCGAAATCCTCGGCGGTCACGTCGCTCAGACGCTTGTATTGCAGCTTCGCCTTGGCGAAGGCTTCCTCAGCGAGCTTATCGGCGAAGACCAGCTTTTCGCCCGGACGCGGACCGAAATCATTGGTCGCTTCCGTCACTTCGTAGAGGCCATAGGACACGCGCGACGAATAGGCGATCGCCCGGTTACCGGGGATCGTCCAGGGGGTCGTGGTCCAGATGACGACGAAGGCGCCGGCAAGCGCCGCCGGACCTTCGACGACCGGGAATTTCACCCAGATCATGTCGCTCTCGACGTCGGCATATTCGACTTCGGCTTCCGCCAGCGCCGTGCGCTCGACCACCGACCACATGACCGGCTTCGAACCGCGATAGAGCTGGCCGGTCTTGGCGATCTTCAGCAGCTCGCCGGCGATGCGAGATTCGGCGTGGAAGTTCATCGTCAGATAGGGATTGTCGAAATCGCCGACGATGCCGAGACGCTTGAACTCCTCGGACTGGATCTTGATCCAGCCGGCGGCGAAGTCACGGCATTCCTGGCGGAATTCGTTGACCGGAACCTCGTCCTTGTTCTTGCCCTTCTCGCGGTATTTTTCCTCGATCTTCCACTCGATCGGCAGGCCGTGGCAATCCCAGCCGGGAACGTAGTTACTGTCATAGCCGCGCATCTGGAAGGAGCGGGTGATGACGTCCTTGAGGATCTTGTTCAGCGCATGGCCGATGTGGATGTTGCCGTTGGCATAGGGCGGACCGTCATGCAGCACGAATTTCTCGCGGCCGGCGGCCGACGCGCGCAGCGCCTTGTAGAGGTCCATCTCCTGCCAGCGCTTGACCAGCTCCGGCTCCTTCTGCGGCAGGCCGGCGCGCATCGGGAAATCGGTCTCGGGCAGATAGAGGGTCTTCGAATAGTCGAGTTTTTCAGCGGTATCGGTCATGGTTCAGACAATTGCCTCGGCGTCTCGGGCATATCGCGCCAAGAAGGCGCAGCCATAGGGGATTTTTTCGGCGGCGGTAGCGCCTCGGGAACGGGCGCCAAGAACCCGGACCTTCCGGCAGCTTAAAGCGCGCGGAAGGCCGGGCCAATAATTCGTATCGATAGGCTCAGCCGAAATTGGGTCATAATGCGCGGTTCATAAGCGCTTTTTGAGCGGAAAGGAAGAGGAATCCACCGCCACAAGGCACAGAAAAGCCGCGGGCGTTTCCGCCCGCGGCTCATTGAGGAGTCCGGTCCGATCAGGCGCGTGCCGTCGCTCGCGCCGGCATGACCGCATTGAGGATCACCGACACGACGATATTGGCGGCCAGCGCCAACAGTCCCGTGTAGACGGTGAAGCTCGTATCTCCGAGGGAGACCATGTGCAGCGGCTTCCAGCCGGCATCCCAGACGAGATAGGTGCCGCCGAAGAAGCCGACGACCCAGCCGGTAAGCAGAGCCGGCGCGCGGAACCACTTGGTATAGAGGCCGAAGACCAGCGCCGGCAGCGTCTGCAGAATCCAGATGCCGCCCAGCAATTGCAGATCGAGCGCGAACTGCGTCGGCAGGAAGATGATGACGAGAAGCGCACCGACCTTGACGACGAGCGAGGTCATCTTGGCGACCTTTGCCTCGCCGGCATCGGAAACCTGCGGATTGACGTAAGCCTTCCAGAAGTTGCGGGTGAAGAGGTTGGCGGCGCCAATGCTCATCACGGCCGCCGGCACCAGCGCACCGATGGCGATGGCCGCGAAGGCGAAACCGGCAAACCAGCTGGAGAACAGCGACTGGAACAGCGCCGGTACGACATCGTTGGGGCTATCCAGCTTCAAATTGGCCGCATGCCCCATATAGCCTAGCAGGGCCAGCAGGCCGAGCAGCAGCGTGTAAGCCGGCAGCATCACCGCATTCTTGCGGATGGTGTTGCCGCTGTTGGAGGCGAAGATACCGGTCAGCGTGTGCGGATACATGAAGGCCGCCAGTGCCGAGCCGAGCGCCAGCGTCGCATAGGCGACATACTGGTTGCCGCCGAGCAGAAGATTTCCCGATCCCTTGGCCTGGAAAGCCGCATCGGCGGAAGCAAAGACATTGGCATAACCGCCGAGCTTGGCCGGGATGAGCGCAACGGCCGCGATCACCACGATATAGATCATGATGTCCTTGACGAAGGCGATCAGCGCCGGGGCGCGAAGGCCCGCCGAATAGGTATAGAGCGCCAGGATGATGAAGGCGACGGCGAGCGGGAATTCGCCATGCAGCCCCAGCGCCTTGAACACCGCCGTCATGCCGACGAGCTGCAGGGCGATATAGGGCATGGTCGCGATGACACCGGTTGCGGCAACCGCCAGTTCGAGCGCCCGCGAGCCATATTGGCCATGCACGACATCGCCCGCCGTGACGTAGCCATGATCCTTCGCGCGCCTCCAGAGAAGCGGCATCACCATGAAGACGAAAGGATAGACGACGATCGTATAGGGCAGTGCGAAAAAGCCATAGGCACCGACCGTGTAGACCAGGGCCGGGACGGCAATCACGGTATAGGCCGTGTAAAAATCGCCACCGACGAGGAACCAGGTGATCCAGGTGCCGAAGCTGCGGCCGCCAAGGCCCCATTCGTCGATATGGGCAAGGGTCTTCGGCCTGCGCCAGCGCGCGGCGACAAAGCCCATGACGGTTACCAGCACCATGAAAAAGATGAAGACGGCAAGTGCCGTTGGGTCGATATCAGTCATCATGGCGCATGCTCCGGTAAGCGATCCAGGTCAGGAAAGCGGTGATCGGCACCCAGGCGAGCTGGTACCAATAAAAGAAGGGGAAACCGAAGAGAACCGGATCGTGACGGTTGTAGAAGGGGACCCAGAGCAGGCCAATATAGGGAATGACGAGCAGCCAGCAGGCCGCCGTCCCAAAGCGTTTATCCATTTCCGATACCTCCCAAGCGGCGCGCAGGCGCCGCCTCGTTGCAGTTGTCAGAGTGGAAGGCGGTGCGTCGGGCCGGATCGCAGTATGGAATACTAGCAGGCCGAAGCCAATGAGCTTCTGGCTATGCGGAAACGGACTGACGGATGTAAATTCCTCCCAGCGGCCGCCATCGGCCAACCGCTGCTGAAGTCCTAGGGCGAGCCTGCCACTTGAACAAGATGGCCGCACACGCGAAGTACCGAGGACTACCCACAAGTGGGTAGACGGGCGCTAGACCGCTCTCGTCGCGATCCCGTGGTCAAGGGCGTAACGGATCAGCCCGGCTGTCGTTGCGATGCCGAGCTTCCTCTTCAAATTCTTGCGATGCGTTTCGGCTGTCGCAGGCGTAATCCCGAGTTCCTCGGCGATCTCGCGATTGCTCCTGCCGGTGACGATCAAACCCAGAATGTGACGCTCGCGCGGCGTCAGAGGGTTGGCTTCCATTCGTGCCTCGTCCGCCATCAATATGTCGCGAACACCCGAGGAAAAATAAGTTCCGCCGCTCGCCACAGTCTCAATTGCGCAGACGACTTCGTCCGTCGACACGTCCTTTAGAATATATCCGACGGCACCGTGCATGATCGACGACGAGATGTATTCGCGGCTATCGTGCATGGATAGCATCACGATCCGCGTATCCGGAAGCTCGCGACGAAAGAGTTCGATCGCATCGATACCGCTGAGCTTCGGCATGTTGATGTCCATCAAAGCCACTTGCGGGCGCCTCTGCCGCGCTATCTCCAAGCCGACCTGCGCAAGGCTTGCCGTACCAACCACCTCGATATGGTCAAAGGTCTCGAGCACAGCTTTCAGTCCATCGAGCACTACGGGGTGATTGTCGATCAGGAGAACGCTGATCCTGTCTCTTGTCATGCAGCATCCACCCTTGTGCCCGGCGAAGCATTGGCCGATTTCGGCAACATCGCCGTCAGTGTCGTGCCATCAGCCGTGCTTTGAACGAGAAGCAGACCATGGAAATGTGCCATCCGCTCCTGCATGTTCCTCAGCCCAAGCCCTCCTTGGCCTTCTCCGGCGCCCTCAAAGCCTGTGCCATTGTCTGAAATCCTCAAGCGTGCACGCCCGCGCTCACTCCAAAGTTTGATCGCGAGAAGAGTCGCGCCGGAATGACGTTCGACATTCGTCAAAGCCTCCTGCGCGACCCGGTAGAGCGCGGTACTGGCTTCCGGCTTTAATGTACTGGTGAAGCCTGCGGATTCGATCTCTGTTGCAATCCCGGTCCGCTCAGCGAAATTGTTCGCGAGTGCGGTCAGCGCCGCTGTCAAGCCGAGATCATCGAGCACGCGAGGGCGAAGATCATGCGAAAGCCGCCTTATGTCCTTGATCGCGCTGTTGAGGGCATCCACACCCCTCTCGATCGTCGTGGCGGCATCGTCAACCTGGTTTCTGACCTTGCGGCTGGCAAGATCCATGACGTAGCGCACGCCGAGGAGATTCTGCGACACACCGTCGTGCAATTCGCGGGCAAGACGCGCGCGCTCCTCCTCCTGGGTATCGATCACTCTTTGCGTCAGCTCCTTGAGCCGGCTATCGGCCATCCGCCGCTCGCGGAACGTCAGCAGCATGCAGGTCGTGAAAACGACCAGAACGGCAGGAACGGCAATCAATATGACGACGATGAAGGTACTTTTTATATTCGCCCGCATGCCGGCATTGGCCGCCGCGGTCTGGGTGAAAATATCGTCCAGATAGACGCCGGTTCCGACAATCCAGTGCCATTTATCAAGGCTGACCACAAAGGACAGTTTATCGGCAGTATGGCCGCTGGAAGGTTTCTCCCATTTGTACTGGTGCAGACCACCGCCCCCTTTTGCCGTCTTGATGAGTTCGGCGATGACCTTGTCACCGTCGGGATCGGTCAAATCGAGCCAATTGCGCCCGTTGCGAAATCCTTCGCGCGGGTGAACGATATTGTTTCCGTCATAGTCGTAGACGAAAAAATATCCGTCCGCGCCGTAGTCAAGTGACGTCAGGATCGCGGCAACCTTGTCCTTCGCCGCCTGGTCGTCCGGCTTTGCGTCCCGATAGATCACCTGGATGGCCGACACGGCGAGGTTTGTAAGGTTGACGATTTCTGCTTCCTTCGCCTTCAGCATGTTTTGTTCGAACGTCTCGATATTGCTCCTGGTGAGATTGGCCGATTGCCAGGTAATGAAGGCGGTAATAGCCAGGATCGAAAAAACGAGAGGTACGAGCGCAAGCGCGATGATCTGGTGGCGCAGTGTCAACGATTGTCCCTCCCAAGAACCGACCACGAACCATGAGCCTAGTCGGACATGAATTCAACAGCTGTCGGCGCCGCCGCATGTGCGCCCGAAATCGGGCCCAGAGCCAGGCCGCATGGGCAATGACAAAGGGCGGAAAGCGATGAGGTCTGGCTCAAGGCAAAAGGGTGCGGCGCGGGAAACCCTGCCCACCGATCCGATGCGCAACATCAGGAAAAGGCGATGGCCCGGTCGATGTCTCCGAGTGGGCGGACGCCGGCGAGCAGCGCCCTCGCCTCTTCCTCGTCCTTCCTGATCTGCGCCACCAGCGGATCGAGGCCGTCGAACTTCAGTTCGGGGCGGAGATAGCCAAAGAAGGAGACGGAACAGATCTGGCCGTAGAGATCGCCGCTGAAGTCGAAGACGAAGGTTTCGAGCAGTGGCGCACCATTGTCGGTCACCGTCGGACGACGGCCGTAGCTGGCCACAGCATCGCGGATGATCCCATCGGCGGCGCGGAATCGCACGGCATAAATGCCGGGTTTCAGTTCCACCTCCGGCGGCAGCCGCATGTTGGCGGTCGGGAAGCCGAGCGTGCGGCCAAGCTGTTCGCCGCCGATTACTTCGGCCTCGACCGTATAGCGATAGCCGAGCAGGCCGGCGGCCTCGGCCACCTCCCCTTCGGTCAGCAATGTCCGGATGCGGCTCGACGAGACCACATCGGTATTTTCATCGCGGAAGGCGTCGATCAACGTCACACCGAAACCATGCTTGCTGCCGGCGTTCATCAGGAAAGCCGGGCCGCCCTGGCGGTCATGGCCGAAATGGAAATCGAAGCCGGTGACGACTTCTGATGCATGCAGCCAGTCGATCAGGATGGAATGGACGAACTCATCGGCGGAGCGCTGCGAAAAGGCCCGGTCGAAAGGATATTCGATGACGGCGTTGAAACCCATCGCTTCGAGGAGGCGCGCCTTCAGCGGCGCAGGCGTTACCCGGAAAACCGGCTGGTCGGGCCTGAAGACGGTGCGCGGATGCGGCTCGAAGGTGAGCACCAGCGCCGGCACGCCACGCTCCCGGGCAATCTCCAACGCGCGCTCGAGCACGGATTGGTGGCCACGATGCACGCCATCGAAATTACCGATGGCGATGACACCGCCCTTCAGAGTGTCGGGCAGCGGCTCGCGGGTCTCGTTGCGATGGAAAACGGTCATCGGCTACCACTCTCCTCAGACAAGGCGCGGCATCCACCACCTGGGCGACGCTTGTTCGCGCGCCAGGAAGGCGCCAAGCGCTGCCTCGTCGGTGTGACCGTCGACGACATATTCGCGGGCATGGATGCCATGGCTGATATAAAGAAGATCGAGGCCGTAATCGAGCGCGCCGCGCACATCCGTCGGCATGCCGTCGCCGATGGCGACGACGCGCGACAGCGGGAATTCACCACGAACTTCGCGGGCTGCTGCAATCGAGGCATCATAGATCGGCTGATGCGGTTTTCCGGCAATCCGCGTCTCGCCGCCGAGCCGGTCGTAATAAGCGGCCATGGCGCCGGCGCAGGGGATCATGCGGTGGCCGCGCTCGACCACGAGGTCGGGATTGGCGCAGATCAGCGGCACCTTGCGGGCCGCCCAGGCCGTCAGCATATCGGTGTAATCGTCGGGCGTCTCGGTTTCGTCGTCAAAGAAGCCGGTGCAGACGATGGCCTTGGCCTCCTCCGCCTCGACGCGAACCACGTCCAGCCCCTCGAGAATGCCCGTATCGCGCTCTGGTCCAAGCAGGAAGACCTTCTTCGGGCCCTCGGCGATCAGGCGGCGGGTCACGTCACCGGAAGTGATGATGCGGTCATAGGCGCTGTCGGGAATGCCGATCTGGCGCAACTGCTCGACCACCTTGGGTGCCACGCGGGGGGAATTGGTGATGAGGACGACGGTCAGGCCGGCGCTACGTGCCGCCTCGAGCGCTGCCGGCGCGTCCGGATAGGCGGAGACGCCATTGTGCAGCACACCCCAGACATCGCAGAGCGCGACATCATAATCTCCGCCGATCTCGCGAAAGCTTTCGATACGCTTGCCCATGCAATCCTCGCACTCAAAGAAATCACGGGCTGACATCGCAAACCGGCCGGCAAATTACAAGAGCGGAACGCAGGTTTTTGCGTTGCACCCCAACCGTGAGCGCCTCAGCCGGCAAGGCGAAGCAGGCAGCCGGCCAAAGCGGAGACACCAAGCACGGTCGCCACACCCGCCTTCTGGCGGAAGACCAGCACGACGGCGAGCGTGAAAAGCAGCAGCGTCGAGACGTCGATCGTCGCCCAGGCCGGCCAGGCGATGCCGGCGATCGGGACATTGGCGTAGTCGCTACCCTGGGCCTCGACGCGGCGGCTCCAAAGGACCAGCCGGCCGACATCGGCAAAGAGCACATGCAGGCCGAACCAGAGCGACAGATTGGCCATGACGCCGACGATCGCCGCGGTGATTGCCGCAAGGGCGGCCGACAGGCCCGCATGACTACGCAACCGCTCGATATAAGGCGCGCCGGCAAAGATGAAGAGGAAGCTCGGCGCAAAGGTCGCCCAGGCCGCGAGACTGGCGCCGAGGAAGCCCGCCGTCAGCGGATCGAAGCCGAAGGGATTGCGGAAGCCGGCCATGAAGCCGACGAAACAGAGAACCAGCACAAGCGGTCCCGGCGTCGTCTCCGCCAGCGCCAGTCCGTCCAGCATCTCGCCCGGCCGCAGCCAGGCATAGTGCTGCACCGCCGTCTGCGCCACATAGGCAAGCACCGCATAGGCGCCGCCGAAGGTGACGACCGCCATGCGGGAGAAGAAGGAGAAGATGGCGCCGAAGACATTGGTTTCGCCGCTGAGCGTTTCGGCGATGATATCCTTCGGTCCATCGAGACCGTGGATCAACAAGAACGGTGCCTGCCAGATCGCCAGCCAGCATAGAAGGGTGAGAAGGGTTTTTCGCACACCGACGCTTCGCAGAGCGCTCTTGCCGATACCGGCAAGGGCAAATCGAGGCAATCGCGGCCGCCATTCATCGTCGCGGTAGGCGCGGTGAAGCACCCGGCCATAGCCGGCAAGACCCGCCAGAAGCACCACCAGCGGAAACGGCAGGTCGAAGACGAACAGCAGTACGAAGCTGGCGATCGCGATGCCGACATGAAACCGCGTCTTCAGCGCCCGGCTGCTCAACCGCATCAGCGCCTGCAGCACGATCGCCAGCACCCCGGCCTTGATGCCGAAGAAGACGGTCGCCAGCAGGCTAGTGTCGTGAAACAGCGCATAGAAGGCCGACAGCGCCAGGATGACGACAAAGCCCGGCAGGATGAACAGGAGCCCCGCGACCAGGCCGCCGCGCCAGCCATGCAGCAGCCAGCCAATATAGGTGGCAAGCTGTTGCGCCTCCGGTCCCGGCAGCAGCATGCAGTAGCTCAGCGCATGCAGGAAGCGCTCCTCATCGACCCAGCGTTTCTCGTCGACCAGAACACGGTGCATCAGCGCGATCTGCCCGGCGGGGCCGCCAAAGCTCAGAATACCGATGCGCGCCCAGACGCGTGTGGCCTCGCCGAGAGATGGGCTCACGGCAAGATCGTCAGCCAAAATGGTTTCGCTCACGATTTTCTTGCCCCATGCGATACCCAGTCATGCTTTTCCTGCGTCGCGTCCCGCGCCCAACGATAAAGCGCGTCATAACACAGCATCCCCGCGTCCAGCTGTTCGATATCATCGGCGTACATGCGCGACAAGCCAAGTGAAATGGCAAGCAAACCAGCCGCCTGCGGTTCGAGGTTGAGCTGGTTGGTGTCAGCTCCCCTGACGACGCGGGCAAGGTGGTGAAGAGCCGGGAGTTCGAGCCGGAATTCTTTCACCATCGTATCGAAGGTGCATTCCTCATCGCGGTGGCTCCAAAATACTCCTTCCACATCGAAAGGTGTCGCGCCAAAACGCTCGGCGACGGCTTCGACCTCCTGAGCCGTTACATACAGGAACGACGCGTCGGGATCGACGAAGCGGCGGATCAGCCAGGGACAAGCGATACGATCGATCTTCGGCCGGGCACGGGTCACCCACACCGTTCGGCCGGAGGCGTTGGCATCAGGCATTATCGAGACCGGGATCAGCGGCAATCCGGCAAGCCGCCACGCGTCGAGGCCTCCGTCAAGAATTTCCGCCGTAGCACCGGCAAGCCGCAACCAGGCAGCAACGCCCTCGCTCAGCTTGCCGCCGTGCTGGCACAGGCAGACGACATTCCGCCCGCGAAACTCAGCGGACCAGGCCTGGATTTCGTGGTAATCTCGGCGAGAGGAGGCAGGCAACAGATAAGGATCGGCGTTGAAATCCTCGGCGTTGCGAACATCGAGTATCGTGGGAGCCTTCGGCGTACCCAGCAGACGAAGGAGCTTTTCAGGGGTGATAGCGTTGAACGAAGTCATCTTACGTCCCTTTCAAAAAAGATGGACGCGAAACTCCGGCATGACGCCTCGTGGGGTATCCGCAAACCCCATACTATGAACAGTCCGGCAAAACCGACGGCAAGTCAATGAGAAAGCGTTTGAAAAAATTCACGGACACATTCTTGACTCGTTTAGCGCCCATCCCTAAATCTCCGTCGCTAGCACTCGCCAAGGCTGAGTGCTAACAAGCCCCATACGGATCCCCCGCTGATCCGTGAAGTCATTTGATCGAGGGATTAGACAATGGCAAGCACCAATTTCCGCCCCCTTCATGACCGTGTCGTCGTTCGTCGCGTCGAGTCTGAAGAAAAGACCAAGGGTGGCATCATCATTCCGGACACCGCCAAGGAAAAGCCGCAGGAAGGCGAAATCGTCGCCGTCGGCTCTGGCGCCCGCGATGAATCCGGCAAGGTCGTAGCACTCGACGTCAAGGTTGGCGATCGCGTTCTGTTCGGCAAGTGGTCCGGCACCGAAGTCAAGCTCAACGGCGAAGACCTTCTGATCATGAAGGAAGCCGACATCATGGGCATCATCGGCTAATCCAGCCGGTTCCCGATTTTTCCGATACAGCTGACGGGCCATAAACCCGGACAACGCGAATTCAGGAGTTCAAACAATGGCAGCTAAAGAAGTAAAATTCGGCCGCAGCGCCCGCGAGAAGATGCTTCGTGGCGTCGACATCCTCGCTGACGCAGTGAAGGTCACGCTCGGCCCGAAGGGTCGTAACGTCGTTATCGACAAGTCCTTCGGCGCGCCGCGCATCACCAAGGACGGCGTCACCGTCGCCAAGGAAATCGAACTGGAAGACAAGTTCGAAAATATGGGCGCCCAGATGGTCCGCGAAGTTGCTTCGAAGACCAACGACATCGCCGGCGACGGCACCACGACCGCAACCGTTCTCGCCCAGGCCATCGTTCGCGAAGGCGCCAAGGCAGTTGCAGCCGGCATGAACCCGATGGACCTGAAGCGCGGCATCGATCTCGCCGTTGCTGAAGTCGTCAAGGATCTCCAGGCCAAGGCCAAGAAGATCAACACCTCGGAAGAAGTCGCACAGGTCGGCACGATCTCCGCAAACGGCGAAAAGCAGATCGGTCTCGATATTGCTGAAGCCATGCAGAAGGTCGGCAATGAAGGCGTCATCACGGTTGAAGAAGCCAAGACCGCCGAAACCGAACTCGAAGTCGTCGAAGGCATGCAGTTCGACCGTGGCTACCTCAGCCCCTACTTCGTGACCAACCCGGAAAAGATGATCGCCGACCTCGAAGACGCGTTCATCCTGCTCCACGAGAAGAAGCTCTCGAACCTGCAGGCCATGCTTCCGGTTCTCGAAGCCGTCGTTCAGACCGGCAAGCCGCTCCTCATCATTGCTGAAGACGTCGAAGGCGAAGCTCTTGCGACCCTCGTCGTCAACAAGCTGCGCGGTGGTCTGAAGATCGCTGCCGTCAAGGCTCCGGGCTTCGGCGATCGCCGCAAGGCCATGCTGGAAGACATCGCCATCCTGACGGGCGGCACTGTCATCTCCGAAGACCTCGGCATCAAGCTCGAGTCGGTTACGCTCGACATGCTCGGCCGTTCCAAGAAGGTTTCGATCTCCAAGGAAAACACCACGATCGTCGACGGCGCTGGCCAGAAGTCCGACATCGAAGGCCGCGTTGCCCAGATCAAGGCTCAGATCGAAGAAACCACCTCTGACTACGACCGCGAAAAGCTGCAGGAACGTCTTGCCAAGCTCGCTGGCGGCGTTGCCGTTATCCGCGTTGGCGGCTCGACGGAAATCGAAGTCAAGGAAAAGAAGGACCGCATCGACGACGCTCTGAACGCAACACGCGCTGCTGTTCAGGAAGGCATCGTACCGGGCGGCGGCACGGCTCTGCTGCGCTCGTCCGTCAAGATCACCGTCAAGGGTGAAAACGACGACCAGGAAGCCGGCGTCAACATCGTTCGTCGCGCTCTGCAGGCTCCTTGCCGCCAGATCGCTGAAAACGCTGGTGATGAAGCCTCCATCGTTGTCGGCAAGATCCTCGACAAGAACGAAGACAACTTCGGCTACAACGCTCAGACGGGCGTCTACGGCGACATGATCGCCATGGGCATCGTCGACCCGGTCAAGGTCGTTCGCACGGCTCTGCAGGACGCAGCTTCGGTTGCTTCGCTGCTGATCACCACCGAAGCCATGATCGCCGAGCTGCCGAAGAAGGACGCTCCTGGCGGCATGCCGGGTGGCATGGGCGGCATGGGCGGCATGGACATGATGTAATAAGGCCTTAAGCCTTATTGCGACTGTTCAATCCGGCATCCGGAATTGACGAAGGGCGGCTCTCGGGCCGCCCTTTTTATTTGCGCCAACTCAGCTGTGATACTTGCAAGATAAGATTTCATACCCGTGGGAATTTACAGAGCTTGCCCCATTGCCGTTTTTGGAAAAGCTCCTATAAATCGCAACGCAGCGATTTGAGTGGGGGTTGCTGACAAAAACATGATTTCTACTTGATTTCGGCGCAGGAGGCGCAACCAAGTATAATCGTAACCTTTTTGATAGATAATGCGCCTAGACTTATTACTTAAGTTAACTTGATGAACTAAGCTGGCGGTTCGGAAGTACGGCTGCTGCGGATGGGTTTGGCGCGGAGGTGGCTTCGCCAGCCCGCAGTGGTGGCAATATGCGAGGCGCTGCTCCGACCGATAGTGCATGGAATTTCGATTGAAGCGCGCGCAGGGGAACCCGCGCCTCAAGTTGGGGAACATCTTGTTCAAGATTGCCAAAGCCAGCCTTGCCGCACCTTTCGCTCCGGGATCCCTGGAATTCGACGGTCATGATCCCGATCTTCTGGCGCAATTCTGCGTCTCCGAAGGCTGGACCGGCGATCTGGCGAGCGGCATCATCAAGCTCGGCCAGTGGAGCACCATGCTGCATGGGCTGACCTCATCGGAATGCGGCCTGCTGAGCTTGATGCATTGCTACGACGCCAATGACCGCGCCCGTATCCTCGACCTGTTCGAGCAGGCGGCGACCGCCTCCTCCAGCTTCTGCTATTCCACGACGGCGCTTGGCGTCGGCGGGCACCGTCAGCCGATCGTCTGCGTCGGCGAGTCGATCGCCACGGAAGGAAAGCATGCCGGCAGCATGGTGGGCGTCTTCCTGTTCCCCCGCTTCAAGCTGGAACCGGGCAGCCAATTGGCGACCCGGCAGTAGGGGGGCCTGGACGCAAAAGGCCGATCCTATCGGACCGGCCTTCGATCTCGCGCAGACAAGATCAATATCAATCCCGCTTCGGAATATTCAGCCCGCGCTGGCTGGCCGGGCGGGCAGTCGCACGTTCGACCCAGTTCATGACCGACGGGAAGCTTGCTAGCTCAAGAACCTCGCGGCCGCCATAGAAGACATCGACGCCGCGAACCCAGGGGAAGGTGGTGATGTCGGCGATGGTGTATTCGTCGCCCATGATCCACTGGCGACCCTTCAGGCGGTCTTCCAGGACGCTAAGCAGACGCTTGGCCTCATCGCGATAGCGCTCCACCGGATAGGAATTGTTGGCGACCTTGTCGGCGGCGAATTTGAAGAAGTGACCGAACTGGCCGAACATCGGGCCGATGCCGCCCATCTGGAAGAAGACCCATTGCAGCACTTCATAGCGCCCGGCCACGTCCTTGGGCATGAGCCTGCCGGTCTTTTCGGCGAGATAGACGAGGATGGCGCCGGATTCGAACAGGCCGATCGGCTTGCCGCCGGGACCGTTGGGATCGATGATCGCCGGAATGCGGCCGTTCGGGTTCAACGAGATGAATTCCGGCGATTTCTGGTCGTTGGTGCCGAAGGACACCAGATGCGGCTCATAGGGGAGCTCGAGTTCCTCGAGCGCGATCGAAACCTTGGCGCCGTTCGGCGTCGGCAGCGAATAGAGCTGGATGATGTCGGGATTGCTGGCGGGCCAGCGCTTGGTGATCGGAAATGAGGACAGATCGGCCATGAGGGTTTCCTTCCGAAAATTATGATTTGGCAGTGAATTCGCGCCACCATAACCGATAGCGCGTGGATGGGAAGAGTGATCGAGGAGAGGTATTGTTCAATAATAGTGAACTAATCGTGCGCAGTTGTTTATCTTTCCAACTACACCGAAATCGCGAATAGATGGTTCCAGAAATCGTCACTCACAGTGCCGATCACCCTTACTGGAGACCGTCATGTCCAACACCAACAACATCATCATCCTCGTGGCGCGCATCCTGCTCGCCTTCATGTTCATCTTCGCCGGCTTCGGCAAGCTGACCGATCCGGCAAGCACCGCCGGCATGATCGCCGGTGCCGGCATGCCCGCCGCAACGCTTCTCACCTATCTCGCCGGCGCCTTCGAATTCGTCACCGGCGTCTGCGTTCTCCTCGGCTTCCAGATCCGCATCGTCGGCTGGCTGCTCGCCGCCTTCTGCATCTTCACCGGCATCGTCTTCCACCTGCCGACCGTCAACGTTCCGGATTTCCCGGCCGCCGCCAATGGCTGGATCAACGGCCTGAACTTCGTCAACTTCCTGAAGAACGTCACGCTGGCCGGCGCCTACATCATGCTCGCCACCAACGGCCCGGGCGTCTACTCGCTCGACGCACGCCGCGGCGCTTACGCTACAGCCTGATCGCTCAGAGCTTCCCAAGCATGAAAAGCCCGCCGTTTCCACGGCGGGCTTTTTCGTATGAATAAATCGGCGAAAGGTTAAAGAGCGGCGCGTACTGCTGCAATGATCCGCTGGACCATGGGATCACCCTCGTGGCTCTCCTTGCGCGCACGCACAAGGCAGGCCTCCGAGCGCAGGATGGTGCCGTCGGAGAGGATCTTCAGATGGTTCGCCTTCAGCGTCGAACCGGTGGAGGTGATATCGACGATGATATCGGCCGAGCCGGAGGCCGGCGCACCTTCGGTCGCCCCCAGGCTTTCGACAATGCGATAGAGCTGGATGCCATGCTGGCTGGAGAAGAACTGCTGCGTCAGCCGCCAGTATTTGGTGGCGACTGTCAGCCTGCGGCCATGGCGGGCGCGGAAATCTGCGGCGACGTCGCCGAGATCGGCCATGGTATCGACATCGAGCCAGATATCCGGCACGGCAACCACGACATCGGCATGGCCGAAGCCGAGGCGGGCGCAGAACTCGACGCGCCGGTCGGCATCCGCCAGGCCTTCGCGCACCAAATCCTCGCCGGTAACGCCGAAATCGACACTGCCATTGCCGATCTCGCGCGAGATTTCCGAGGCCGACAGGAACGCCACTTCGACATCGTCCCAGCCTTCGACACGGCCGCGATAGGAGCGGTCATTACCGACGGCGACGATGGGCATGCCGGCGCGTTCGAAGATCGCGGAACAATCGTCCTTCATCCGGCCCTTGGAGGGAAGCGCAATGGTGATGGTCATCAGGCCGCCCTCGCGGTTTCGATCCGGTCGAGCCAGAGCGCGAAGCCGACAGCCGGAATATGATCTTTTGCGCCAAGCAGCGTCAGCAGCCGGTCAAAACGACCGCCGCCGGCGAGTACTGCCGCCGTTCCTTCCACCGTCACCTCGAAAACGAGGCCGGTATAGTAATCGAGCGGACGGCCGAAGGCGGCGCGATAGTCGATAAGCGCGGCATCGACGCCGGCATTGGCAAGGGCGGCGACACGGGCGTCGAAGCGCTCCAGGGCGTTGCCAAGCTTGATCCCCGCCGCATCGGCAAAGCCGGCCAGCGCCGAGGAGGCATCGGCAAGCGGCACGCTCAGCGACAGGAATTCTTCCAGCACGCGGAAGGCTTCGTCATCGAGATGAGTTTCCGACAAGACCAGCTTTTCGCGCAGACGGCGGGCGATCTCCATCGGCGAGCGGCTGGCATTGGTGGAATAGCCGGTCGCCTGCATGGTGCTGTCGATGTGCATGACCAACCCCTGCTCGTCACCGCGCGTCAGGAAATCGAGCGCATGTGGATCGAGCCCGGTGACCGGCTGCGGGCTTGCAAGCCGCGCCAGCAGGGTTTCGAGCTGCATCATGTTGCCGAAAGCATGGATCAGCCGCTTCTGCCAGCCGGACGGCAGGCCAAGCGCCTGGACGACGGCTTCGAAGACAGCCTGATCGCCCAGCGTCACCGACAGCGCCTTTCCGGGCACTAAACGATTCAGAATGGCGATGGCATCGCCAACGGCGCGGGCATCGGCGCTGGCGATATCGCGATCGCCGAGATCCTCGATCCCCGCCTGATAAAATTCATGGCCGCCTTCGCGGCGCTGGCGAAAGATCTCGCCGAGATAGGAATAGCGTTTCGGCGTGCCGGTGGCGGTTTCGATGTGCTGCAGGCAGACGGGAATGGTGAATTCCGGACGCAGGCAGAGGCTGGCGCCGGTCTCGCTCTCGGTCATGAAGATGCGGCGGCGAAGATCCTCGCCTGCCATGTCGAGAAACGGCTCGGCCGGCTGGATGATCGGCGTGTCGACCCGATCCGTCCTGCGGGCGGCAAATTCGGCAATGAGATCATCTGCGAAATCGGGAAGATTGATCAGCGGCATTTATCCCGCCCTCTTGCGATCTTCCGCCTGCGCCGCCAAAATCGCCTGCACCTTGGCGACCAGATCGGCCTCCGGCACGGTCTCCTGCGCAACGCGGGCTTCGCGCCAGCTGGCATTGTCCTCGATCTCGCCGGAGAGCCGCTTGCCTTCGATCAGGTCCTTGAGCTGCACGACGCCTTGCGCGCGCTCGTCGCCACCCTGGATGATGGCGACCGGGCAGCCGCGGCGGTCGGCATATTTCAGCTGGTTGCCGAACTTCTTCCAGTTGCCCTGGAACATCTCGGCACGAATGCCGGCGGCGCGCAGCTGCTGCGTAAAGCGCTGGTAGCGGCCCATGGCCTCGACATCACCGTCCATGACGGTGACGAGCACGGGTTCGATCACCTCGTCCTGGCCGAGCTTGCCGAGATTCTTCAGTGCCGTCATCAGACGCGACACGCCGATGGAGAAGCCCGTCGCCGGAACCGGCTGGCCCATGAAGCGCGAAACGAGCCCGTCATAACGGCCGCCGCCACCGACCGAGCCGAAGACGACCTTTTCGCCCTTTTCGTTGGTGACGTCGAACTGTAGCTCGGCCTCATAGACCGGGCCGGTATAATATTCGAGGCCGCGAACGACGGAAGGATCGATCTTGATGCGGTCAGACTGATAGCCGGCGCTGGTGACGAGGCTGCCGATGAAATTCAATTCCTCGACGCCTTCGCTGCCTTTGGAGGTGCCGGCAACCAGCTCCGCGAGCTGGGCGGCACTTTCGGCATAATCCTTGATGTCGACGAAGAAGAGCACCTTGTCGACCTGCTCCGAATTCAGCCCGGCACCCTTGGTAAAATCGCCGGACTCATCCTTGCGGCCGGGACCGAGCAGCAATGCAACGCCTTCAGGGCCGAACTTGTCGAGCTTGTCGATGGCGCGCAGCACGTTCAGCCGCTGGCCGGACTGGTCGTCGCCGCCGAGACCGATGGCTTCGAGAACGCCATCCAGAACCTTACGGTTGTTGACGCGGACAACATAATCGCCGCGCTTGATGCCGAGCGCTTCCAGCGTGTCGGCCATCATCATGCACATTTCGGCGTCCGCCTGCACACCGGGCGCACCGACCGTATCGGCGTCGAACTGCATGAACTGGCGGAAACGACCCGGACCCGGCTTCTCGTTGCGGAAGACATAGCCGGCGCGGTAGGTGCGGTAGGGCAGCTGGATCTCGTTGAAATTCTCCGCGACATGACGGGCGAGCGGCGCCGTCAGGTCATAGCGCAGCGACATCCACTGCTCGTCATCATCCTGCAACGAGAACACGCCCTCGTTCGGACGATCGCTGTCAGGCAAGAACTTGCCCAGCGCATCGGTATATTCGAACAGCGGCGTTTCGACGGGATCGAAGCCATAATGCTCATAGACAGCCCGGATCTTTGCGGTCATCTCGTTGACGGCGCGAATATCGCTCGCCGAACGATCGACAAAGCCACGCGGCAGGCGGGCCTTGAGCTTTTGCGGTTTCTTCTGTTTGTCGCTCATTTGTTGGATAATCCGGTACGGGAACAGTGGCGGTTAACTAGCGGATTGGGCGAGATGCGGCAAGGATTGTTGTATGTTGTCGGTCGACAAAACCAACAGAAGTCGAAGATCAGGAATAGATAAAGCCATGGCCTATGCAATCAGTCTGAAATGCCCGAACGATACCGCGACACCCGTTCTCGATCTCTGGCGCGAGGCCAGCCACTTCGAAACCGCTCCATCGATGCAGGCTTTGAATTACCCGCCGCATCTGACGCTTGCCATTTATGGAGACATCACACCGGAACGGCCTCTTGAGGTCGTGCGAAAGGTCTTTCGCGACACTCCGTCGATCTCGGTGGAATTTTCAGGCATCCACGATTTCCCAAATGAAACGCTGGTGCTTTGGGCACGCCCGGTCGACGACAGCGCCTTGCGCCGCATGCACCAGGCCATTCATCGGGAGATCGATCCGATGCTGTGTCATGAGCATTATCGCCCCAGCCATTGGCAACCGCATTGCACGATCGCCATGAATATTCCGAAGGAGGCGGCAGCCGCGGCGCTCAGATGGGCGGCTGAAACAACGGCACAATTCACCGTAACGTTCGATGCTGTCGATTGCCTCAAATTTCCCCCTGTCGAAATTATCGAAGAGGTCAAATTATGGCCTTGATGTCTCACCAGGATCGCCCCAGTGCAATTTGCACTTGCCTTTCACAGGCATGCACTTAGGGTTTGCCCATGCGCTTTTTCGCCACTCTGACAATGCTGATTGCCTGGCTGATCTACGGTGCCATGCCCGCACTGGCAAATTGCCCTGTCTGCAATTCCGATATGGCGATGCCGGTTGCTGTCGACATGACCATGGGTGACGCGATGGCGGGCATGGATCATGGTTCGATGGCCATGCATGCCAATAACGTGATCCCCGAGAAGAAACCGGACAATCCCTGCGCCGGCGGCATGGCGCATGTGCCGTCCTGTGCGGCCTGCCTTGCCGTTGCGCCTTCGCTGACGCTGGATGACGGCCGTGTGCTGGGCTTCTCCTATCCGGCGCCTACGCATGGTCAACGGCTTGCCGATTCCCGTCCCGCACCGACAGCGCCCCCTCCCCGTTTCGCCTGATACGCATCTGACTTCATCCCACTTGCGAAGCGACCCTTCGCCAGAAACTCAGATACCGTTGCGAAACGGAAGGAACTCATATGTCTATTTCCAAATCCATCATCCTCGCCGGCGCGCTTGCGCTCGCCTTCTCCCTCCCCGCCTTTGCCGAAGACATGCACAACATGGATATGAGCAAGCCGATGGGGGACCAGGGCGCGTCCAGCAAGGCGTTCAACGATGCCATGGGTAAGATGCACAAGGATATGATGATCACCTATAGCGGCGACGCCGACGCGGATTTCGTCCGTGGCATGATCCCGCATCATCAGGGCGCCATCGACATGGCCAAGATCGAGCTCAAATATGGCAAGGACCCGGAACTGCGCAAGCTGGCGGAAAACGTCATCAAGGCGCAGGAAGCCGAAATCAAGGGCATGAATGCCTGGCTGAAGAAGCACGGCAAATAGACCGGATCGAAGCAGAACGAGAGGCGGCGTCCCATCGCCTCTCGTCGCGCCTAGATCTCTTCGGGTTTCGGGCGGTGGAACACGTGGTCCAACCATCCCGCGACCGCCCGAATTCTGATGGCATGACGAAGTTCGGCATGGGTCAGCAACCATACCTCCCGCACCGGCAGGCTCTTGTCATCGGTTTCGACGCGGCAGAGCCCCTCGACACGCTCGGCCAGAATTTTGGGAAGTAATGCTCTGCCCAATCCGGCAATTGCGGCTTGAAGCAAGGCTTCCCCTTCGTTCACCACAATAGCGCCGGCTCCGACCGATTTCTCTGCCTGCGCGGCGATCCAGCGAGCATGTGGCAGATGCATCATCGCATCCTCATAGACCAACCAGGGTAGTTTCTCCGCTCGGTCCTGCTTGCCGGCTGCCGTGTAGATTGCGTAGTCCAGGATCGCGATCCGCCGCGCCACAACCTTGCTGTTGGCCGCATCGGCGGGCCTTGCGAGGCGGATCGCCATATCCGCCTCGCGGCGGGTCAGATTGAAATTGCGGGAATCGCCGATGAGTTCCAATTGCAGGCTGGAATGGTGCGATAAAATCTCGGCCGCGGCGGGTATCAGCAGGCGGTTGATGACGAAGGGTGGCGCCGTCAGGCGCACCTTGCCAAGCTCCGTCAGGTCGACGCCTTTCAGCGCTCCCGAAAGTGCGCCCACCTCTGCCTCGATCGCCTCTGCCCGCGCCACTGTGATCTCGCCCGCTGGCGTCGGCGCCATTACGCCACCCGCATCGCGCTGAAAGAGCGCGGCACCGAGCCTTTCCTCCAATGCCCGCAATCGCCGGCCAACCGTCGTTGCATCTGTCTTGAGTTCCCTGCCGGCTGCCGCGAAAGAAGACCCTCGCGCCAAAGCGAGGACATAGCGCAGATCGTTCCAGTCGATATCATGCATTTTTGCAGCTTTCTTCGGCAAATTTACCGCATGTAATCACATTATTGCAGCCGTAAACTTCGAAAGTCCAGCAAGGAGAAATGCCGTGGAACTATTTGCCGTTTTATTCGAGGACGATCAGCAGCACGCCGCCGCGATACGACGGGAGCATATGGAACATCATCTCGATTTCCTGCAGGCGAGCGCGGCCTTCATTCGCACGGCGGGGCCGCTTCGCAGGCCAGACAATACCGTTGCGGGTGGATTGTGGCTGGTCGAAGCGCAAGATGTCGCGGAGGTCGAGCGACTGGTGAGCGCCGATCCGTTCTGGTCCGCCGGCCTGCGGAAATCGATACAAGTGCTGGTCTGGAACCGGGTCTTTGCGGATGGCGTCTGCCTATTGCGCCCATGAGCAGGGCCGGTTTCCGTCACTCCATGACCTGCGGCAGCCGAGCAGCGAGCAGGTCGATAACCGCGCGCACCTTCAGCGGCAGGTGCGGCGTCTGCGGCCAGACGGCATGGGCGTGGAAGGTCAGGCCGGACATATCCGTCAGCACGGTCGAAAGATTGCCCGCCAGCACCTGGCCTCGTATCAGCCAGCAGGGTAGCAACGCAGCGCCCATTCCCGCCGCCGCGGCATCGGCCATCACTTCGAGATCGTCGAACCGCAACCGCGTCTTCGGCATATATTCGATGTCGACGCCATCAGCCTGCGGGAAGGTCCAGATCTTCACCTCGCCTGCGCGCGCGTAAGCGATGAGATCATGGCCCTCGAGGTCGGCGATGGTCTGAGGTGTCCCGCGCTTTGCAAGATAGGTGGGCGACGCGCAGACGACCATGCGATGTCGCGCCACCCTTCGCGTCACTAGCCCCGCGCTGTCCCGGAGCGGGCCGTTGCGGATGGCAAGATCGAAGCCCTCATCGAGGAGATCGACGACACGATCGTTGAAAGAGAGATCGAGTTCCAGGTTCGGATGGGCGCGGGCAAGCTCCATCAACAAAGGCGCGATACAGCGGCTGCCGAAGAGCACCGGCATCGAGATGCGCAAGCGTCCCGCCACCTCGCGCTTGCCGGATTCCAGCATCGCCTCGCCCGACTGTATCTCGTTTAGTGCCCGGCGGCAGCGCTCGTAAAAGGCCAAGCCCTCATCCGTCAGGCTTTGCGTGCGGGTGGTGCGGTGAAAGAGCCGGACGCTCAGGCGTCTCTCGAGCTTGGCGATGGTTTTGCCGATTGCCGAGCGTGACAAGTTCATGCGGGCCGCCGCCGCTGAAAAGCCACCTGCCTCCACCGCCTCCACGAATTCCGGAATGCCGTTGAGCATGTCATTCATCGCTATTGTATCCCAAGAGGAACCAGTCAGTGGAAATCATATCGCCACTGGCGACCCATACGCAACGATATAGTGGCCTCCGTGCTTTCAATTTCTCGCAGGAGATCATTATGACGAAGACCATGCGACGCTGGACACTGGACACTTTCGGCGTCAATGCCCCTCTCAGCCTCACCGAGACCGACGTGCCCTCGCCAGCCCGCGGTGAAATCCTGGTGCGGACCACGGCGGTTTCGCTAAATTATCGAGACAAGCTGATGCGGGAAACCGGCATGGGCCTGCCCATCCAGTTTCCCTTCGTACCCGCTTCCGACATGGCGGGCGTCGTCGAAGCCGTTGGCAACGGGGTAACGCGGTTTGCACCCGGCGACCGGGTTATCTCCACCTTCCACCCCGGCTGGATCGACGACAAGCCACCCGGCAATGCGCGCAATCCGCCGTATCAGTCGCTTGGTGGCTTTTACCCCGGCGTGCTCTCAGAATATGTCGCCTTCCCCGAAGGCTGGTTCGTCGCCGCACCGACAAGCATCGATGACGGCGAGGCGAGTACTTTGCCCTGCGCCGGCCTGACGGCCTGGTTCGCACTGGTGGAACGCGGCAAGATCAAGCCAGGCGACACCGTGCTGGTGCAGGGAACCGGCGGAGTGTCGATGTTCGGGTTGCAGATCGCGGCGGCGCAGGGTGCCGACGTCTTCGTGACGTCCTCCGGCCCGGAAAAGCTGGCGCGGGCAAAGGCGCTTGGCGCCCGCCATGGTATCGACCGCAATACAACCGACTGGGTGGAGGAAGTCTACCGCCTCACCCATGATCGCGGCATCGACCATATCTTTGAAATCGCCGGTGGACCGCATCTCGGCCAATCGCTGAAGGCGGTGGCCGTGCATGGCCGTATCTCGGTCATCGGTGTACTGGAAGGATTTGACCTGTCCGGGCCGGCCGGACCGGTATTGCTGAAATCCCCGGTCATTCAGGGCATTTCCGTCGGCCATCGCCGTGCGCTCGAGGATTTCGTCCGCGCTGTCGACCGGATCGGCCTGAAGCCGGTCATCGATCATCGCTATGCTTTCAGCGAGGTTCCCTCCGCCTTCGATCATCTCGATCGCGGCGCCTTCGGCAAGATCGTCATCGAGCTTTGATGACAACCGAGCCGTCGTCAGGGAGACGGCGGCTCGGTCTCGGCATACATCAGGCCTTCGGTTCGAACGGCTGCGGAATGCGCGCTGCTCCCTGGCGGGCGAGCATCCAACCGGGATATTCGGGCGTAAGCGCGCTGACCTGATCCAGCTTGGCGATATCGTCGGAATCGAGCTTCAGGTTGACGGCGGCAAGGTTCTGGTCGAGCTGATCAAGGCGTTTGGCACCGATGATGATGCTGGTGACGAAGGGTTTCGCCAGAATCCAGGCCAGTGCCACGGTCGCGACGCTGGCACCGTGTTTCTCGGCCACTTCGCGCATGGCGGCGACACAGGCCCAGGCGCGATCCTTATCGACCGGCGGGAAGTCGAAGCTTGCCCGCCGTCCCTCGCCATTGCCCGGAGCGCCCGGACCGTACTTGCCGGAAAGCAAGCCGCCGGCAAGCGGCGACCAGACCATTAGGCCAAGCTTCTCCTCGTTCATCAGCGGCACGATCTCACGCTCGAGATCGCGGCCAGCGATGGAATAATAGGCCTGCACCGTCTCGAAGCGGGCAAAGCCGCGGCGTTCGGACATGCCGAGCGCCTTGGCGATGCGCCATGCCTGCCAGTTGGACACGCCGACATAGCGCACCAGCCCGCGCGAGACGAGATCGTCGAGCGCCCGCAGAGTTTCATCGATCGGCGTGACCGTATCCGTGGCGTGGATCTGATAGAGGTCGATATGGTCGGTCTGCAGCCGCTCAAGGCTTGCCTGAACCGAATCCATGATATGCCCGCGCGAGGCGCCGCGATCGTTGGGCTTGTCGCCCATGACGCCATAGACCTTGGTGGCGATGACGACGTCCTTGCGTGGTACGCCGAGATTCTTCAGCGCTTGGCCGAGGATCTTTTCCGAATTGCCGAAGGAATAGACGTCGGCGGTGTCGATGAAGTTGATGCCGGCGGCGAGCGAGCTTTCGACGATCCTGTCGGCCGTTGCCTGGTCGACATCGGCGATCGAGCCCCACATGCTGTTGGGAGTAGCTTCGCCGAAGGTCATGGTGCCGAGGCAGAGTTCGGAGACGAATAGGCCGGTATTGCCGAGCTGGTTATAACGCATCTGAGAAAATTCCCTTGTGGTCCGCCGGAAGATGGCTTCCGGCCGGTGAATCCTGATCTCTTGGCTATTGGCCTCGGCATGACAGCCACTCATTGGTTCTGTCTTGAGGAGGTCCGGAGATGATCGTCGAGGGGCGGGCCCGCCGCCACCTGGACAATATCGACATAATGCACCGGAATCCGATTTCAACGCGAGACCCGGCGCCGATCACAATCCGGTTACCGCCGCTTTGTTCTTGCCTCCCTGCCGGCGCGCGATAGAATCCCGCCTTCATCCAATCCGCAAGGACGGACAGGCCCATGCCGCAACGCCCGCTGACCACCATCGGCTTCGATGCCGACGACACGCTCTGGCAGAACGAACAATTCTACCGGCTGACCGAACGGCAGTTCGCCGAATTGCTCGCCGACCATGCCGAAAGCGAGAGCATTTCCCAAAAATTGCTGGAAGCCGAGAAGCGCAATCTGCACCACTATGGCTTCGGCATCAAAGGCTTCACGCTTTCGATGATCGAGACGGCGATCGAGATCACCAAGGGCGAGGTGCCGGCAACGGTGATCGCGCAAATCCTCGATATCGGCCGCGATCTGCTTTCCCATCCCGTCGAAACGCTTCCCGATGTCCGGGCAACGCTGGAAGCTCTGGCGGGCAACTATCTGCTGGTGCTGATCACCAAGGGCGATCTCTTCGACCAGGAGCGCAAGCTTGCACAATCCGGCCTCGGCGATCTCTTCGACGCCGTCGAAATCGTCTCCGACAAGAACGCCTCCACCTATCGCCGCATCTTCTCGAAAGTCGGCGATGGTGCTGAACGGGCCATGATGGTCGGCAATTCGCTCAAGTCCGACATCGTGCCTGCGCTCGCCGCCGGCAGCTACGGCGTCTTCATTCCGCACGAGCTCACCTGGATCTTCGAACATGTCGAAGAACCGACGCAGGCGCCGCGATTCCGCAAGATCGGATATCTTGGGGAACTGCACGGCATCATCAAGGGATTATCCTAAGACCCTCATTGTCCCTGCTTTGATCTCGGCGGGAATAGCATCGGCCCTTGATTCACGGGCTTGTCCTGCTGTTGCGCGGCCGGCGGATTGGGGTCGATGAGGATCTCATAGGGTGCGCCGAGGCCGCGACGGCGGGTGACGCGGGAGTAATAGGGCTTGATCAGCCATGTCGTGTCTTCATTGACGGTGACGTCGGCGGTCATGCCGTCCTCGTCGGTGCCGAAGAAGGATTCGTCGTCGTTCGAGGAGAGATCGAAGATAGCCATGAAGGCGTATTTGCTCTTCGAACTGAAGGTGATCCGGACGTGCTGGCCCTTCTTCAGCGGCAGCATATAGACCTTGCCCTTGCCGAATTTCGTCCAGCCGGTCAGCTTCTCCAGCACGGCGGGGAAGCCAAGCTTTTCCACGGTCTCTCCACGATCGAGCTGCGGCAGCTGGAGCTGCTGCTCGTCACTCTTCACGCTGTCGCCGCTCTGGCTAGCCTGCGCATAGACGGTATGACCGACCGGCAGAGTGAAGGCGAGCAGGGAGAAGGCAAGAACCAGACGTCTCATGGCCGCACCAATGCGCTGCGCATCGCCTCCACCTCTTTCCGGCAGTAACAACCTTCGATGTGATCGTTGACGAGGCCCATGGCCTGCATGAAGGCATAAACCGTGGTCGGCCCGACGAAGGTCCAGCCGCGCTTCTTCAGGTCCTTCGAGATACGCACGGAGACCGGCGTCGTCGGATTGGCGGCGATGGTCGCATAGTCGACCAAGGCGGGACGCTCCGCAGCCGTCGGCTCGAAACCCCAAAAGTAGCGAGCGAGCGAACCGAATTCGGCGCGCAGCTCGATGGCGCGGCGGGCATTGTTGATGGTGGAGACGATCTTGCCGCGATGGCGGATGATGCCGGCATCGGCGAGGCAGCGCTCGATATCGGCATCGCCGAATGTCGCTACCTTGTCGAAATCGAAACCTGCGAAGGCGGCGCGGAAATTCTCGCGCTTGCGCAGGATCGTCAGCCAGGAGAGACCGGACTGGAAGCCCTCCAGGCAGATCTTCTCGAACAGCCTGATATCGTCGAGGACGGGCTTGCCCCATTCCTGATCGTGATAGCGCTGATATTCCGGCAGATTGCCATGCCAGGCGCAGCGGTCCTTGCCGTCCTCACCGGTGATGATGCCCGTTCCGGCCATAGTCGTGTTTCGTCCCCTATGTCAGAGCGTGATCGCGAAAACAGCTAGACAGCTATCGGATAAGATCAGGCCAATCAAATGCTTAAGATCGAGAGGACGATTCGAAGACAAATCATCTCGATTCTGGGTTTACCATTTGCAAACCGTCTTTCCAAACCAAGTCGTAACCCTGACAAAAGGTTTATCGGTTTCGCGGCGTTTTAATGAACAGCCATTTACCATTCGCTGGCGCGCAAATGTCACCATACTCGCGACCGGGCGCAATTACGCCCCTCTTCGGCCCATTTGTAGAGAGTTTGTCCGATGATGAAACAATGCATTTTACTCGCCGTGGGCGCCGTGAGCCTGTTTGCCTCCAGCGCCTTCGCCGATGACCGCTACCAGTCGCGCCCGCCCGTCATCGTCAGCCCTGACCTCACCGCCCCATGGGTGATGCAGCTCGGCGGCGGCAATGTGCAGCCGGCCGTCTATCCGGTTCGTCCGGCAGCACGGCAGGCAGCCAATCCGCAGGCGCAGCGCGCGATCCAGCCGCGCGGCCTGTTCGCACGCCCCGCCGTCCAGCAGGTGGCCGCCGTTAGGCCGCAATATCCGGCAATCCGTGGTCAGCTCGATCCGCAATTCCTGCCGCAGGTGGTCGACTACCAGACCAAGGAAAAGCCGGGCACCATCGTCATCGATACCAATAATCGCTTCCTTTACCTGGTGATGGACGGCGGCCAGGCGAGGCGCTATGGCGTCGGCGTCGGCAAGCCCGGTTTCGAATGGGCTGGCGCCCACACAGTCACCCGCAAGCAGGAATGGCCGGACTGGACGCCGCCGCGAGAAATGGTGGCGCGTGAAGCCGCCAAGGGCCACTATCTGCCGGCGCGCATGGATGGCGGCGAAGCCAATCCGCTCGGCGCCCGCGCTATGTATCTTGGTTCGACCCTCTACCGCATCCACGGCACCAATGCTCCATGGAGCATCGGCAGCGCTGTATCCTCCGGCTGCATCCGCCTGCGCAATGAAGATGTCATCGACCTCTATAACCGGGTTAACGTTGGGACGCGGGTCATCGTCATGTGATGGGTAACAAGATTGCTGCGCACGGCACTGGTCGGACGCGGCAATGCTATTGCCGGATTGCTATAACCCGACAGTAACAAGCTCCCCCTCACCAGAATAGGCAACCCCTCCAGCGGCGCAGTCTTTATCATACGCAATTTGATCTTGATCCTCTCCCGCGTTTCGCTAGTTTCTTGGCTAGTAAATGGAGAGGGGAATCACGGATGAAATCAATACTACCGGTCGTGGCGGCGGCGGGCATCGCCGTGTCGTGTCTCACGGCGGCGTCGGATGCCGCAGCCTTCACGGCCTCTGCACCTCATGTCGCGCAGGCGCTGCCCAGCAACGTGATCCGCGTATCGACCGCGCCGCAGGGGCAGGTCAAGCCACAGTTTCAGCGGCGAATGGTGCGGCTGAGGACCAACGAGGCGCCGGGTACGGTCATCGTCGATACCAACAACAAGTACCTCTATCTCGTCGAGGGCGACAACCGGGCGCGGCGCTACGGCATCGGCGTCGGTCGTGATGGCTTCGGATGGTCGGGGGTCGTCAAGGTCGGCCGCAAGGCGGAATGGCCGGGCTGGACGCCGCCGCCGGAAATGATCGCTCGCGAGGCCAAGAAGGGTCATAAGCTGCCGGCCTATCAGGAAGGCGGCGAGGATAATCCGCTCGGCGCCCGCGCCATGTATCTCTATCGCGGCGGCAGCGACACCGCATTCCGTATCCATGGCACCAACCAGCCCTGGAGCATCGGGCTCAACATGTCGTCCGGCTGCATCCGCATGATGAACAAGGACGTCACCGATCTCTATGATCGCGTCCCCATTGGCACCAAGGTCATCGTCGTCGGCCCCGGCAACAAGCAGGGCGAAGTCAGCTACGAGGATCGCGGCGTGGACATTCTGCGAACGATGTTCGGCGGGTGATAAGCGATAGAGTGGTCGCATGCCAGTGCGGCCACCCTACTGTTGCGCAGGTGTAACATCCCCGAACTTATCGTCCGGGAGGGCGGCGAAACGGCCGTTCCCTTTCAGTTTGATGTCAGTTTTCCCGCCTAAGCCGAGGCAAGCCACAGCATGCCGCAATAGAACTGTCACAGAAGCAGGCTTAGATGGCGGCATCCGCATCCGGGGGCTTCATATGCGTCGTGCATTTCGCATCAAACAGCCGGCTGTTGCCGCGCTTGCGCTTTCTGCTTTTGTCTTTGCCGCCAACTCTGCTTCGGCGGAAATGCAGTTTTCAGCCTATGGCGGCATTCAGGGCGCGACCGGCAGCAATGTCAAGACGTCGGACGGCGCCAACTTCGATCCCGACTGGTCGGGAAAATCCTTCAAGATGCCGCCCTATTTCGGCTTTCGCGGCGTCTTCTGGCTCGACGACTTCAACAAGTCGAACTGGGGTATCTCGCTCGACTACACCCACGCCAAGGTCTACGGCAATCTCGGCAATACGCCCGGCTGGTCGCATTTCGAGTTCACCGACGGCCTGAACATGCTGACGCTCAATGCGCTCTACCGCTTCCAGGATCCGGCCCGCAAATGGACGCCCTATGTCGGCCTCGGCGCCGGCATCAACGTGCCGCATGTCGAAGTCACCCGCGCCTCGGGCCGCACCTTCGACTATCAGTTCGGCGGCGCCTCGCTACAGGCGCAGGCTGGCGTCAGCTACCAGATCAGCCAGCACTGGGCGACCTTCGTCGAATACAAGGGCAATTACAATTTCGTCGACAATGTCTCGATCGACAGTGGCGATACGCTGAAGACCAAGGTCTTCACCAATGCCATCAATTTCGGTGTGTCGTTCAATTTCTAAAAGATTCCGCCGAAACCCGTCTCGGACCCCCAAAGCGATTCCCGCCTGGGGGTTCCTGTGCTAAGCAATGGCGCATGAACCTTTCCTATTACCGATGCGACTGGATCCATCCGGAAAACGATGAACCGGTCATGATCTATTACGAGGTCGACGACGCGGGCGTCGTTCCCCGGCTGATCGACGTGTTCGCCGATGGACGCCGGCAATGCATGTCCGTCACCGACTTTTCCGGACAGAAATACAAGACGACCAGCATCACCAGCCTGGTGGAAGGCTCATTCTATGACGGTGTCGCCGGCCTGCTCGACGGCACCTTCTTCGAAGAGGGGCAAGACCGGATAAGCCTGACCGCCATTGGCGCCGACATCTTCGAGATGGAATGGCAGTCGCACCGGCCGTCCTCGTCGCATTAGGACTAGATGCTCTAGGCGGCTGCCGGCTCCAGCCCCTTCAGTTTCGCCGGCATCTCGCCGCCATAGGCCCAGTCCAGCAATTCGACCGTGTGCAGGATCGGTATGCCCGTTCCCGTCGTGATCTGCGTGATGCAACCGATATTGCCGGTGGCGATGACATCGGCCTTCGTCGCCTCGAGGTTCCTGACCTTGCGCGCCTTCAGCTCGGCGGAGATGTCCGACTGCATGATGTTGTAGGTGCCGGCCGAGCCGCAGCAGAGATGCCCTTCCGCCGGCTCGCGCACGGTGAAGCCCGCCGTCTTCAACAACAGTTTCGGCGCCATGGTGATCTTCTGACCATGTTGTAGCGAGCAGGCGGAATGATAGGCGACGGTGATGCCGCGCGGCATGTGTGTGGGCAGGTCGAGACCGGCAAGATATTCGGTGATGTCCTTGGCAAGGGCCGAGATCTTTGCAGCCTTGTCCGCATAAGCCGGATCGAGGCGGAGCTTGTGGCCATAGTCCTTGATCGTCGTGCCGCAGCCGGAGGTCGTTACGATGATGGCATCGAGCCCACCGGCCTCGACTTCGCGCATCCAGACATCGACGTTGGCGCGCACGCTCGCCAGCGCCTGTTCCTCGCGGCCCATATGATGCACCAGCGAGCCGCAGCAGCTCTCGCCCTGCGGCACCACCACTTCGACGCCGAGGCGCGTCAGAAGCCGGATGGTTGCCTCATTGATGCCAGGATCGAGTACCGGCTGGGCGCATCCCGTCAGGATCGCCACCCGCCCACGCCGTTCCGCCTGCGGCTGATGCCGGCCGGGCCTGGCAAATGGTGACGGCGCCGGGATGGATCGCGGCGCAAGATCAAGCATGGCGGCGAAGGGTTTCAGGGCCGGAATGCGTCTCATCAGACTCTTGAACGGCCGGGCCAGGCGCGCAAGGTTAAGCGCCAAACGGAAACGGCCGGGATAGGGCAGCACCGCCGCCAACATGTTGCGCGTCAGCCGGTCGAGCAAGGGCCGTTTATAGGTTTCCTCAATATGGGCGCGAGCATGGTCGATCAGATGCATGTAGTCAACGCCGGAGGGACAGGTGGTGACGCAAGCAAGGCAGGACAGACAGCGGTCGATATGCGTCACCACTTCAGCGTCTGCCGCCCGGCCGTTTTCCAGCATATCCTTGATCAGATAGATGCGGCCGCGCGGGCTGTCGAGCTCGTTGCCGAGCGTCACATAGGTCGGACAGGTGGCGGTGCAAAAGCCGCAATGCACGCATTTGCGCAGGATCGCTTCGGATTCGGCCACATGCGGATCGGCAAGCTGGGCAAGAGTGAAATTGGTTTGCATCAGGCAGTTTTCCCCATCACGCCATCTTCCCCGGATTGAGAATTCCCGCCGGATCGAATTTTTCCTTCACCCGTGCAGACAACAGCGCCACGGCCTCCGGCTGCGGCTGGAAAGCCGGTGTCGTCGCACGAGCGGCCGGCGCAGCGCGCAGCAAGGTGGCATGGCCGCCGCCGAGCGCGTGGATATAGCGACGGACGAGATCGCCTTCCGGCTCCGCTTCCATCCGCATCCAGACGAGACCGCCCTGCCAGTCGTAATAGGCATCGACGCCGGCATCGAGGCGAAGGGCCGCGACGAGCTGATGGCCGATGCTCGGGGCGACGGAGACGCGCCAGACAGGGCGCATCGTGCCGTCGGCATAGGGCTTTACATCGCGGATCTCGCGCCAGAGCCTGCGGCTGTCCGCTTCGGCGAGCCGCGTCACCGAACCGAGGCGCCCCATGGCGGCGGCCAGTTTTTCGGCCCTGACAGAGACGGAGCCGGCCAGACCCTCGATGCGCAGCACGGTCGCCTCGCCTTGCGGCAGCTTGCCGTCGATAAAGGTCCAGCGGACGGTCAGCGGCAGATGTGCGGCGCCCGATATCTCGAGCGGCAGCGCCATCACCGCCGCCATGGCATTTGCCGCCTCGGCGTCGTTGAGGCCGCAAACGACGATCGTCTCCTCGGTCTTCGGTCGCGGCGGCACCCGGAAGGTGACCTCGGTCAGAAGGCCGAGCGTGCCGTGCGAACCGGCCATCAGCTTGACCAGATCGAGGCCGGTGACGTTCTTCATCACCCGCCCGCCAGCCTTGACGATCTCGCCCTTGCCGTTGACGAAACGGACGCCGAGCAGGCTGTCGCGCGCAGCACCGCTGATGAAGCGGCGGGGACCGGAGACATTGGCGGCAAAGACGCCGCCGATCGTCGGCTCGCCCGCGGTCGCCAGCAACGGCCGGTGGTCCATAGGCTCGAAAGCCATCATCTGGCCGCTCTCGGCAAGCGCTGCCTCGACGTCGGCAACGGGCGTTCCCGCCCGCACGGTCATCACCATCTCGCCCGGATTATAGGCGACGATGCCGGTCAGTCCCTGCGAAGATAATGTCGCCTCCGCAGCCACGGCATTGCCGAAGCCGGAGCGTGTGTTACCGCCGGCAATAGCCAGGGCCGCACCCCGGGTTGCATGGTCACGAATGATGGCTGCGGCCTCGTCTTCCGTCTTCGGCAGAAATTCGCTCATGCTGCGTTACGTCCGTCCAGCGGGAAGACCTTGGAAGGGTTCAGGATCCAGCCGGGATCGAAGGCGGCACGCACCGACATCATCTGGGCGAGATCGACCTCCGCATATTGGTGCCGCATCAGGTCGCGTTTTTCGATGCCGACACCATGTTCGCCGGTCAGGCAACCGCCGGCATCGACGCAGAGCCGGAGGATATCGTTGCCCGCCGCCTCCGCCCTGGCGGCGTCTTCGGGATCATTGGCATTGAAGAGGATGAGCGGATGCATATTGCCATCGCCGGCATGGAAGACATTGGCGACACGCAGGCCGTAATGATCAACGATCTCAGTGGTCTTCAGCAGGACGTAGGAGAGCTGGCTGAGCGGCACGGTTCCGTCCATGCAGATATAATCGGCGATGCGGCCGGTGGCACCGAAGGCGGATTTGCGGCCTTTCCAGATCAGCGCCGCTTCGGTCGCCGACTGGCATTCGCGCACCGTCTTGACCTTGTGGGCGCGGGCGATGTCGACGATGCTTTTCAGCATGTCGTCCATCTCGGCCTCCGAGCCCTCGACCTCGACGATCAGCAGCGCACCAACGTCCAGCGGATAGCCGGCATGGGCAAAGGCCTCGCAAATCTCGATCGCTTGCTTGTCCATGAATTCGATGGCAACGGGAACGATACCGGCGGCGATGACATCGGCGACGCAGGCGCCCGCCTGCTCGGAGGTATCGAATCCGAACAGCACCGGCCGCGCACCTTCGGGCTTGGCGATCAGCCGTACCGTCGCTTCGGTGACGATGCCGAGCTGCCCCTCCGAGCCGCAGACCAGGCCGAGCAGGTCATAGCCAGCCGCATCCAGCGCCTTGCCGCCGAGGTCGATCACCGTGCCGTCGGTCAGCACCAGCTTGACGCCGAGCAGGTTGTTGGTGGTAACGCCGTATTTCAGACAGTGCGCGCCGCCGGAATTCATGCCGATATTGCCGCCGATGGTGCAGGCAAGCTGCGAACTCGGATCCGGCGCATAAAAGAAACCATCCGCCGAGACGCTTTCGGAGATATTCAGATTGGTGACGCCGGCCTGCACCGTTGCGGTACGATTGGCGAAATCGACGTCGAGAATGCGGTTCATCTTGGAAAGGCCGAGCACGACGGCATCTTCCTGCGGAATGGCGCCGCCGGAGAGTGACGTGCCAGCACCGCGCGGCACGACGGGGATGCCGTAGCGGTGACAGTATTTCATCACGGCGGCGACTTCCGCCGTCGAGCGCGGCAGCGCGACGGCGAGCGGCATGCGGCGATAGGAGACAAAAGCATCCGTCTCGAAGGGCATCAGCTCGCGCGACTCGTGGATCAGGCATTCCGGGGCAAGAAGATCGGCAAGATCGGCGACGATCTCACTGCGACGGGCCAGGACATCCGCGCGCGGCGCCAAAAATGAAATGGCCTCGGCCATGGCGTTCTCCTCCTGCATCCAAATCGGGATACAGCCTCTTTCTAACGCCATATCACGGTTATCACTTTCCCGAAATCGGCGCAAATGATAAGCATTTATGCCAAAACAGGAACAAGTTGTGCCATGACCAATCTCGGGGATCTCGAAATCTTCGCCAGCGTCGTTGCGACGGGCAGTATGTCGCTCGCCGGCCGCGCGCTCGGCTTCTCGCCCGCCGTCATTTCCAAGCGTATCAAGCGGCTGGAGGACAGGCTCGGCACGCGGCTTTTGCAGCGCACGACGCGGCAGATTTCGCTGACGGAAGCCGGCCAGGGCTTCTACGACCGAGTGCTCGCCATCCTTGCGGGACTGGAGGAGGCTGAAGCCTACATCGGCGGCCGTTCGGCGCAGATGCAGGGCACGCTGAAAATCTCCGCCCCCACCTCCTTCGGCCGGCTGCATATCGCCCCGCATCTGAAGACCTTCATGCAGGCGCATCCGGATCTGGCGATCAATCTCATCCTGACCGACGAGTTCACCGATATTGTCGGTGGCGGCTACGATCTTGCCATCCGCATTGCGGAACTCACCGATTCCAGCCTCGTCGCGCGGCGTCTGGCACCGGTGCGGCGGCTGCTCTGCGCCTCGCCCGCCTATGTCGCCGCCCATGGCATGCCCGAGAACATCGACGACCTGCGCCGTCACATCTGCCTGCCGGCACACAATCACGATCCGTGGCGGCTGGATGGGCCGAAGGGCGCCTTGACCTTCCGGCCAGAGGGCAGGCTCATCACCAATTCCAGTGAGGTTATCCGCGAGGCCGTCATCGCCGGCCTCGGCATCGCGTTGCGCTCCACCTGGGATATTGGCCCCGAGTTGAAGGATGGCCGCCTGGTGCAGGTGCTGCCCGCCTATGAGGGCTCGCACAATGTCACGCTCTCGGCCGTCTATCCCAGCCGCCAGTTCCTGCCAGCGAAGGTCCGCGTCTTCATCGATTTCCTGGCGGAACTTTACGGGCCAGTGCCCTATTGGGAGCGATAGGGCTCCGCTACCGCGCCAAGTCGAGAAAGGCCGACGCCACCATGGCGTCGATATCCGCAGGCACGGGGATAAGACAGGCTTCCCTGCCGAGCCCACCCTTCGCCACACGCTCCAGACAGCGGGCTTGCAGCGCGAAACCGAGATCCATGGATTCGACTGTATTGCCGAGGGGACGCGGACCGGCGAGGTTGGCCATATGGCCGGCACCGAGGATATGGAAAGCCCGTCCATCCCGCATGCGGATGGTCTCGATATGCTCTGCCTCATAACGATCGACGCCGGCGACATCCGGGCTGTTCCGGAAAGCTTCGACATCGATCTCGTGCGGAAAATGACCGCCATTCATCAGGATCGCGCCATCCTTGATCAGCGGCAGATCGGCTGCGGTTATGATCGCGGGATAGCCCGTGACGGTGATCAGGATATCGGCGGAGCGGATCGCCTCGTCACGCAGCGGCGTGACAAAGCCATCGAGATGCGCTTCCAGCGTTGTCACCGGATCGATATCCACCACGCTGACAGCGGAAAAGGCGTTGCGGAAGCAGGCAGCCGTTCCCTTGCCGCATGCGCCGTAGCCGAAGACGGTGACACGCTTGCCGTTGGTCGAACGGTTGGTGAAACGCAGATAGCTCTCGAACAGGCTCTGGCCGACGCCATGCTTGTTTTCGGCAAATTGCTTGATGGGGCTGTCATTGATCACAAGGATCGGCATGGCCAGCTTATCACGCATCGGCAGCAATCGCGTCCGGCCCGATGTCGTCTCTTCGGTGCCGCCCAAGAGGTTCGCATAGGGGCGCTCGGCGGCGCGCGCGAAGAGATCGCCGCCATTGTCGAGCAGCAGGTCCGGTTTTTCCGCCAGGATGGCGTCAAGGCTGGCACTATGCTCCTCGGCATCGGTGGTCTGGGTGGCAAAGACGGTTACGCCCTGCGCACGGAGATAGTCTACGGTTTCCGGCTGGGTGCTGTTGAGATTACCGGTGCAGACAAGGTGGGCGCCGCCAGTGCGCAATGTCATCAACAACGCCACCGTCTTCGGCTCGAGATGAATGCCGGTGCCGATCGTCAGGCCAGCAAAGGGTCGGGTCTCACGGAATTCCGCCGCCGTGGCCGCGAGCAGCCGGCAGCTCCGGCCAACCCAGTCGATACGGGAAAGAGAGGAAGGCTGGTCCATCGTGCGCTCCTGACAATGGTCTGTCGTGCTTCGATCTCTCACGGAAAATGGCAGACTGTCGATGGACATTGGAATGAACGATAGGGCAGAAAATCTGCCATGCTCGTTTGCCGATATTCTTAGGTCTCGCCGGGACCGTCAGGCACGGACAGCCCCTGCCCGCACCAGCCATTCCACCAATCCCACAAGCGCCGTATCTTTCGCATCGCCGCTGCGGATGCAGAGGCTGTATCCCGCCGGTCTGCGGATAAAGCCATAGGGCGCCGTCAATGTGCCGCGATCGATATCTTCGCCAACGGCCGTGCGCGGGACAATGGCAACGCCGACCCCGGAGCGAGCGGCGCCGATCGCCAGAAGCAGGTCTTCGAATTCACGATTGCGGGCGAAACGGATGGGTAACCGGCCGCTTTCGGCAAACCAATCGTCCCAGAGACGCGGCGCAGAACGACTGGTCAGGGCGACAGCACCGGCAAGGGCCTCCACGCCGGTGATAAGGCCGAGATGTATCGCTAGGTCAGGCGTCGCGACCGGACCAAACTCATCCTCCATGAAACGAATGGCGGTGATATCCGGCGCCGGCCGATATTCGCCGCCCATGATCACCGCGTCGAGATCGGGATGGCGCGCCAGGGGTTCGACCATCGTCATGGGGATGATATCTATATCAATGTCAGGAAGGGAAGCCTGCAGATCGGCGACGCGCGGCATCAGCCACCAGACGGCGAAAGCCGAAGGGACGCCAAGACGAACAGTGCGCCGATCATCCGCCGCGAGCACGCCCGAAGCGCGCATCAGAATGCCGAACGCGATGCCGACGGACTCGGCAAAGGCCCTGCCCTTCTCCGTCAGCACCAGGCGGCGACCGTCACGCTGGAACAAGGCAACGCCGAAATGGCTCTCCAAAAGGGCAAGCTGCTGACGCACGGCGCCGCGCACGACACCAAGTTCGTCCGCTGCCTGCAATATACTACCGCGACGAGCAACGGCATCGAAGGCGCGTAGCGCGTTCAGCGGCGGAAGGCGTTGCGGCGAGGAATGTTCGGACATAACGAAGATTTATCTTGTTTCCCAGCACGATAGGAAGAGCCGACAGGCAATTACGCCATCTGCGGCATGTAAACAGCATCTGATGTCGCTTACAGCACAGTCACTGGCGAATATCAGAGGCCGAATCGGTTCGTTTTTTTCTACTGAACACTCAATAAAGGTGTGGGGAAACACCATATGAATTCATGAGCAATGCATAATTTTTCCACACAATGCTAATATGTGTTCGATTCTCAACTCAAGCTCTTTATGGTGACGCGACTCTTGGCCATTCTTACCCGTATCGCAAATGATGTGCAGCTCATGTTTCGGCGCCCGCCGCGACAACAATATGCCGCGCTCTGCTATCGGGTGAAGAAGAAGACGGGCGAGCTGGAAGTGCTGTTGCTGACCAGCCGCGACACCGGCCGCTGGGTCATTCCCAAGGGCTGGCCGATGCCGGGCAAGCTGTCGCATGAAGTCGCGGCCCGCGAAGCTTACGAAGAGGCCGGCGTGCATGGAACGGTGGAAACCGAACCGCTCGGCGCGTTCAGCTATGACAAGGTCCTGAAAGACGGCATCCAGGTGCCTTGCCGGGTCCAGGTCTATGCGCTCGAAGTCAGCAATCTCGCCAAGAACTTCAAGGAAAAGGGCGAGCGTTCGATCGAGTGGGAGTCCTGCGATGAAGCCGCCAAGCGCGTCCGCGAACCGGAACTGCGTGACATCATCCTTGCTTTTCAGCGACGGATGACGGCAATGCCTGCCACAGCGCAGTCAAAGTAAGCTGCTAGATAGTCTCAACACATAAATTGTGCCGGAACGATCGTTGGGCATTGCCCGGCGCGCTGTGCAGCGTAAAACTACACGTTTCGATTCAGAGAATGGCATGCCCGAAGACCGACCGGTAACACTGACAAAACGGACGCTAGACAAGGATCTCGACAAACTCACCTATGTCGAAGATGCGGCAAACCATGTCACAACACGGTTGATCGCTCCCGGTCTTGGCCTGATCTTTCTTGGCCTCGCCATGTTTGTTGCCGGCATTTACGTGCTGGACCGGCCCGGCGCGACGCTGGTCATCGCCGCCGTGGCACTTGCCGGCTATATGGCCATGAATATCGGCGCCAAGGACGTCGCCAACAATGTCGGCGCGGCGGTCGGCGCCCGCGCCATCACTATGACGCAGGCCCTGGTTATGGCGGCCATCTTCGAAATTCTCGGCGCCACGATCGCCGGCGGCCCCGTCATCAAGACCGTTTCGACGCATATCGTCGATACCGACCGGATCATCAACAGCGGCAAGCTCGCCTGGTTGATGATGGCAGCGCTGCTATCGGCCGCACTCTGGATCAATTTCGCCACCTGGCTGAAAGCGCCGGTCTCGACCACGCATGCCATCGTCGGCGCGGTGGTGGGCGCGGGTGCCGCCGCCGTCGGGCCGGATATGGTCAACTGGCATGTGCTGGCGGCGATCTCCGCCGGCTGGGTGGTGACGCCCTTTCTGGGCGGTACGATCGCCGCCGGTATGCTGTTCTTCATCAAGACCTTCATCATCTATCGCAACGACAAGATCGCCGCGGCCAGATACTGGATCCCCATTCTCATCGGCCTGATGGCCGGCGCCTTTACCGCCTATCTTGTCCTGCAGCTCGCACCCAGGAATACGGTCGCCGGCCTCCCTACCCTTGCGATCGGCATCGGCGTCGGCCTGATGACCTGGTTTAGCGCAAGGCCGTTCGTGGCGGCGCAGTCCGTCGGGCTGGAAAACAAGAACAGCGCATTGCGCAAGCTTTTCCGCCTGCCGCTGATCTGTTCGGCGGCGCTGATGTCCTTTGCGCATGGAGCCAATGACATTGCCAATGCCATCGGCCCACTGGCGGCGATCGTGCGCAGCGTCCGCCAGGGCGACAGCCTCAGCATCGTCGCCGGCGCCACCGGTCAGACCGTACCCTTCTGGGTCGTGCTGATCGGCGGCTGCGGCATTTCCGTCGGCATCCTGCTTTACGGCCCGCGCCTGATCCGCCTCATCGGCTCGCAGATCACCAAGCTCAATCCGATGCGCGCCTATTGCGTGGCGCTGTCGGCGGCGCTCACCGTCATCGTCGCCTCCTGGTTCGGCCTGCCCGTCAGCTCCACCCATATTGCCGTCGGCGCGGTTTTCGGCGTCGGCTTCTTCCGCGAATGGTACACAAGCCGCTCGAGACGGCGGCTGGACTACATGCGACAGAAGGCTGAAGCCTCCGGAATTGTCTGGAGCGACATGGAAGAAGCCGACGAGCATAATCCTGACGAAATCCATCGCCGGCGCCTCGTGCGCCGCTCGCATTTCATGACCATCATCGCCGCCTGGGCCATTACCGTGCCGGTTTCGGCCCTGCTTGCAGCCACGGTATATTGGGCTATGGTCGCGCTCTTCATTTAAGAGGTTACCCATGCGCGCCAATTTCCGCATGCAGCGGCTGTTCGTGGTTTCGGATATCAAAGCAAATACCGGCATCGACGCCGATCAGGAGCAATTCAACTATCTCGCCAATGTGTTGCGCATGGAGGACGGCGCGGAGCTGTTGATCTTCAACGGCCGCGACGGCGAATGGAAGGCACGCATCTCCTTTCCCTCGCGCAAGCGCATCCTGCTGACCCCGGTCGAGGAGACGCGGCCACAGCCCGCCGCTTCCGATCTTCACTATCTCTTCGCGCCGCTGAAGGTCGGACGGCTCGATTACCTCGTGCAGAAGGCCGTGGAGATGGGCGCAGGCCTCCTGCAGCCGGTCATGACCCAGCATGTGCAGGGCAAGATCACCAATCTCGACAAAGTCAGGGCCAATGTCATCGAGGCGGCCGAACAATGCGGCATTCTCGGCATTCCCGAGGTGGCCGAGCCGGTAAAGCTTGCCGATCTCCTCGAGCGCTGGCCGAGGGACCGCCACATCATCTATTGCGACGAGGGCGACGCCGGGCAAAACCCGCTGCCGCTTCTGGCTAAGGTCAAGGAGAAGCATCTGGCACTGCTGGTCGGCCCGGAGGGCGGCTTCTCGGAAGAGGAACGCGCGCTGCTGCGCAGCCTCGATTTCGTCACCGCCATTCCGCTCGGCCCACGCATATTGCGCGCCGACACGGCGGCGGTGGCAGCGATGGCCGTCATCCAGGCGGCGATCGGGGATTGGAACTAGCACCTGTTCATTTGAATTCAACGGTAATTCATGGCCTCCGACAAGAGGCTGTGATGAGCGATTTGTTTCTGCCGAGCGGGTACCAGATGGCGCGGATCGAGCCGTATTCCTTTTGGACAGGCTTGACGCTGTGTGACAAAGATCACCGGCCGATCGGCGATGCAATTCTATCAATCAAAATGGCTTCGCACCGCCACCACATCAAATACAGCAAGCATACACCTCGATCCGGCTCAGCTCTTTCAGAGCGTTATCGGCTAGTCCTTCCTCATCCTTCAGATACCTCTAGATAAACCCATTAATATTATCATGCGCCAATACGAAACATCTGCAGTAATTCATGCATTAGATACACTTTAACTGTATAGTTTTATAAAAATGACGGTAGAATTTCGTTAATATTTCTGTGGTTGTTATGACTCGTCTGCATGATGCAGATGTAAATTTAGAGAGCCATGATATGCTTGATTTGCCCAAGATAATGCCGTTGTTACTGTTTGCTGCCATCGTCGTTTTATTTTTCCGCTGGGTGGTCGAAGACATGAACAAGTGAGCCGCATTTACTTGTCCAATTTTATCTTCCCCTATGATGTAGATTAGCGCTTGGCCTGCCCGATGCTGACCGGGTTTGCAAAGGGGGTGGGCCAAGCGCGAGGGACGAGCATCTTCGGCCTTAGCTCTAAGAGCGGCTCGTGGCGTCACGATTGCGCTCGTATTGCTTCTTGAGCGGAAACGGCGGCAACCGGGACTCGCGACGGACGGTCCAGATCCGCAGGTTGGCCTCAGCTGGTCGGCGGAGACCCATCGTTCTCCTGCAGCGCCATAAGCAGACCATCAGCCCGTCATAGCAAATGCCGTGGCAACGATCAGCAGGACGGCCAGGGAGATATTCACCGCCCGCGAAATGGTCGGATGCTGAAGGAAGCGCGAGAGCGCGGCGCCGACAAAAAGCCACGTCACATGGATGATAACGATCATTCCCGTCAGCAGTGCGATCTTGACCGTCGCATCGAGCAGCCGCCGATCCTGAAATAGGCTGACGCCGGCGAAGACGGCCGCAATCGCCAGATAGGCTTTCGGATTGGCGATCGCCAGCAGGAAGCCGCCGGAAAACGCGGGGGCGGCGACCTGATCGTCCCGGCGCGCCAGTGGTGGTGCCGTAGCAATCTTGACGGCGAGATAAAGGATATAGGCTGCCGAAACTGCTGTCAGCACGAGCGCGCCATGTGGCACGGACAGCAGAAACGCGACGACGCCCGCCGCCACGGCCAGGAGTACAGCAACCGTGCCGGCGATGAGGCCGGACACGTAGCCAAGCGATCGTCGGAAACCATAGACCGCGCCCACCGCCGTCGCGCTGATCGTCGACGGGCCAGGACTGCCCATGATCACCAGCGACGCCAGGAGCAGCGTCAAGATGGGATAAAGACCCATTTCATCGAACATCGATATGCTCCGCTCTTTGACCGTCGAAGCAAAACTATCCACGAGAATGGCGAGCCGTCTTGAACGCTTGTGTAAGTGCGCCGCCGAATGACCCCCATTGTGGGGCGTCTCTCAGACACAAGATCCTATTTTTTTGAACGGCTCTTGAAAGAAATTCACTTGCACCGTACCTCAATTCGCTGCAATCACCCTTCCAATCGTCCCGCGTCTTGCGCGGGCTTCTTTCCGAGATCAAGGTAATACCATGGCGCGCGATACTACCGACCAGACTCCGCTCTCCTCGGTCTCGGACATGACGGCCTATCTGGCCGACGGCAACAAGCCCAAGGAGCAGTTCCGCATCGGCACGGAGCACGAGAAATTCGTGTTCTTCCGCGCCGACAACAGCCCCGTGCCCTACGCCGGCGACGCCAGCATCTCCGCACTCCTGAAGGGCTTGCAGGCGAAGTCCGGCTGGGATCCGATCCTCGACCGCGACAACATCATCGGCCTGGCCGAGCCAACCGGCATGGGCGCGATCTCCATCGAGCCCGGCGGCCAATTCGAGCTCTCCGGCGCACCGCTCGAAACCATTCACCAGACCTGCAAGGAATCGAACCAGCATCTGGCGACGCTGCGCGAGATCGCCGAGCCGATGGGCATCCGTTTCCTTGGCATCGGCGGCAGCCCGAAATGGACGCTGGCCGAGACGCCGCGCATGCCGAAATCGCGTTACGACATCATGAGCCGCTACATGCCGAAGGTTGGCACCGAAGGCCTCGACATGATGTACCGCACCTGCACGATCCAGGTGAACCTCGACTTCTCCTCCGAAGAAGACATGCGCCGCAAGATGCGCGTGTCGATGAAGCTGCAATCGCTTGCGACGGCGCTGTTTGCCTCCTCGCCCTTCACCGAGGGCAAGCCGAACGGCCTTTCCTCCTGGCGCGGCGAGATCTGGCGCGACACCGACAACCGCCGCGGCGGCCTGCTCGACTTCACCTTCCGCGACGATTTCGGCTTCCATGACTATGTCGAATGGGCGCTCGACGTTCCCATGTATTTCGTCGTCCGTGACGGGCGCTATCACGACTGTACCCACGTCACCTTCCGCCAGTTCATGAACGGCGCGCTGAAGAGCGAGATCGCCGAGTGGGAACCAACCATGGGCGACTGGACCAACCATCTCTCCACCCTCTTCCCCGACGTGCGCCTCAAGCGCTTCCTGGAAATGCGCGGCGCCGACGGCGGCCCGTGGCGGCGCATCTGCGCGCTGCCGGCCTTCTGGGTCGGCCTGCTCTACGACGATGCGGCCCTTGCCGCTGCCGACGAGCTGACCAAGAACTGGACCTTTGAAGAGGTCAATGCGCTGCGCGATATCGTACCGGTGCAGGGCCTGAAGGCCGCGATCAAGGGTCACGGCCTGTTCGACGTGGCGCGCGAGGTCATCGGCATCTCCCGCAGCGGTCTGAAGAGCCGCGCGCGGCTGAACGGCGACGGTCAGGACGAAAGCGTGTTCCTGGCGCCGCTCGAGGAAGTTCTCGCCAAGAAGGGTACGCTCTCAGACGACCTGCTGATGCTCTATCACGGCCGCTGGAACCAATCGGTCGAGCCGGTCTTCGAGGAATATCAGTACTAACGGCCCGTCCTTGCCCGGGTTGCCGGGACGACAGGCCGATAGAAACCGGTATGCGCTCTCTTTTTTCCCGCTATACTATTGGAACTGCTGTCTCCTGATTCCGAGGCGGCCAAATAGCGGGGGAAGGAACTTCGATGCTGCCACTCTTCGACATGATGATGCAGGCACAGAACGGCGCTGCCACCGAGGCGATGGCCAAGCAGTTCAACCTCGCGCAGGAACAGGCGACCAAGGCCATGGCGGCGCTGATGCCCGCCTTTTCCTCAGGCTTCAAGCGCAGCGCGACCGACCCCTACAATTTCATGGGCGTGATGCAGGACATCACCTCCGGCAACTATGCCAAATATTTCGAAGACATGAGCAAGGCCTTCACGCCTCAGGGCATTGCCGACGGCAATAATGTGCTGGGGCGCCTGTTCGGCTCCAAGGAGGTGTCGCGCGCCGTCGCCGCGCAAGCCGCGCAGATGACCGGCATCGGCCAGGACATCTACAAGCGCATGCTGCCCGTCATGGCCGACACGCTGATGGGCGGCCTGTTCAAGGAAACCAGCGGCCAGATGCCCCAGATGACCAATCCCTTCCTCAACACGGCCATGGGCGAGATGATGCAGAACTGGCTGCAGAGTATCGGTTTTGCACCGAAGCAGCAGCCGACGCCGCAGGCGAGCATCTTCGACAATCCCTTCACGCAGGCGATGGAGCTGATGTTCGGTGCGCAGGCGGTCGAGCGCGAAAAGCCCGCCGCCACCAATCCCTTCCTCGACAACCCCTTCGCCAAGACCTTTCAGGAGATGATGCGCAATTTCCCGACGGCAGCGGAGCCGCCGAAGGAAGAGCCGAAAGCCAAGCCTGCAGCCCCTGGCGTCGACATGGCCGCCTATACCGAAATGTTCAATGCCATGTTCGACAGCGGGCTCGAAGTGCAGAAGAACTATCAGAAGAACATGGAAGCGATCTTCGACAGCTACACGAAGGCGGAAGGTAAGCCCGCGCCGAAATAGGCGCGACGATTGGCCGATCTCGTGGTGGAAACACATGATCACAACGTCTTTTCTGCAACGCAATCTTCGTTGGAAGAAAACGGATGATGCGGAATTCGTCTATACGGCTGTCGATCCATGCGAAGGCGCGCTGGTCATCCGGCTGAACGACTTCCCGGCAGAGCCACTGTATACCCTCCTGTGTGACGCCGTGCCGATCGAGAGCTTCGATGATTGGCCTCAAGCGTGGCAAGTTGATTGAGTCTCGCCGAAGTTCCTGTCAATCCGAGTGAACAGATCGCCCACAGGCGCGCCTGCGCAGCGTTTGTAGCCATCAGGTTACGCACGCCGTCAGCCGAAATTCCGGCTTCGCGGATTTGCATATGATTTATGCAAGAAAAGGACAGGATAAAGCAACGAGACTAGTTTTCGTGCAAAACTCTTGACTTTTCTCATGCGCAGACAACAATATTGATGAAGGTAGGAAAATATACTCCAACATACTGACGGTCGCCTTTTCACCTGCATCAGGTAATGAATTTTTGACCATGAAATTGGAGGAGAATATGGACAATTTCTTCATTACGAGAGACTTCGACTGGCAGATACGGCGATCGTCCAATATCGACAGGTTTCTTAATTTGCTCACCAGGCGGTTCGGATTTAACGCCAACACCGCCGACATGATCGACCGATCGATCTACAAATTTACCGGCCTTAAATTTTCGCCGACCCGTTCGGGAATTTCCACGAATGTGGAGCAAAGAATGAACATGTACCATCTGGTTTCCCAGGCGCTTGCCTATGACATAGATGGAGATCTGGTCGAGGTTGGCTGCAATGAGGGCCAATCATCCGTGCTCATCACAAAAGTCATAAACAGCTTCAATTCCAATAAGAAACTGCATGTTTATGATAGCTTCGAGGGGCTTCCGTCAGCACGAAGCGAAGACGGAAACTCCTACAAGAAGGGCGATCTGGCGACATCGCAGGATGTGCTGATCAGTAATTTTGCGGCCCATGGCCTGGAGCCGCCTGTCATCCACAAAGGATGGTTTGAGGACACGCTCTCGCAGGGTTTGCCGGAGAGGATATGCTTTGCTTACCTGGATGGCGATCTCTACGATTCGATATTGGTCAGCCTGAAGTATGTGTATCCCCGCCTTTCCAGAGGAGCCGTTTGTCTTATTGACGATTATTGCGATCCAAGCATCAACCCGGATGGTTGGAACCATTTGCCCGGCGTCAAAAGAGCCTGTGATGAATTCATGGCGGATAAGCCGGAGAAGATTTGCTACATCTATTCCGGCTCGTTCACACATGCGTATTTCCGCAAGAACCTGAATTAGACCGCGCCGACAGCTCCAGCCGGCGCGAGACCCCGATACTCTCCAGAAAAACCTCGTCGTGGCTGACGACCAGAAGCGCGCCGTCATAAGCTCGCAACCCCGCCTCGACGGCGGCGATGGAATCGATATCGAGATGATTTGTTGGTTCGTCGAGGATCAGCAGCGAAGGCGGCGTCGGGCCGCCAAGGACACAGGCCAGGCCAGCGCGCAGCGATTGCCCGCCGCTGAGCGTGGAGACGAGCTGAAGTGCTGCATCCGCCCGAAACATGAAGCGGGCAAGGGCGGCGCGGCAGGCGTTTTCATCCGCTTGTGGGTTGATCCGCCGGAAGTTGTCGCGGATCGAGAGAGACGGATCGAGCAGGCTGACCTGCTGATCGAGCATGGAAAATGTGGTCATGACACGCATCGTTCCCGTCCAGGGCTTAAGCTCTCCCGAGATCAGCGCCAGTAATGTCGTCTTGCCCGAACCATTCGCGCCGGTGACGGCGATCCGCTCCGGCCCTGTGATGTTGAAAGATAGATCGTGGATGATCGGCTGGTTTGGCCGGTAACCTGCCGTCACGCCGTCGATCGTCAGGATGGTCTTGCTGGCCGGCAGCCCGGTTGGCGGGAGCTTGATGGACAGGTGCTGGAGGATTTCGATGCGGTGCCGGGCGGCGGTGGCCGCTTCAAGCGCGTCGGCACGCTGGCGTTCGGCAAGCCGCGTATTCTCGCCGCTGGTCATCTCGCTCCGCTCCTTCATCCCACCCAGCAGGAGGCGCGGAATGCCACCCTTGGCAGCCTTTTTCTTGCCGGCACTATCTCTTCGCGCCTGTCGCTCCACCGTCGCCTGCGCGGCGCGGGCAACTTCAGTGACGCGCTTTTCGGCATCGGCAAGATCGTGTTCGGCCGCTGCGAGTTCGAGTGCCTTGCGCTCGCGGTAGTGGCTCCAGTTGCCGCCGTAGCGCGTGGCGCCGAGCGAGGTCAGCTCGACGATGGCGTCCACCGTGTCGAGCAGTTCCCGGTCATGGCTGACAACGATCGCGCCGCCGCGCCAGCTGGCAAGCAGAGCGATGACGGCGTCCCTGCCCTCACGGTCCAGATTGTTGGTCGGCTCGTCGAGAATCAGGAAATCGGGGTCAGTGAAGATCAGCGCCGCAAGGCCGGCGCGCGTACGCTGGCCGCCCGACAGTGCCGCAAGCCGCGTCCGAGGTTCCACATCGAGATTGGCGCGATCGAGCGCGGAGGCCAGACGGGTTTCCAGCAGCCAATCCGCTAGAGCCAGCTCCTCGGCCGTCGCCTCGCCCGCCTCGGCACGATGAAGAATCGCCAACGCTTCTCCTATCTGGAAGAGATCGGCGATGGTCTCGTCAGGTTCGACCTGAACGCTCTGACGAAGGATGCCGAGGCTACCCGCGAAGGATACCGTCCCGGATTGGGGCCGCAGCTCGCCGGCAATGAGTTGCAAGAGCGTCGTCTTGCCGACGCCATTGCGACCGACAAGACCGGTGCGCTCCGCGCCGAAACTCAGATCGAGATTGGAAAAAAGCGGCCGGCCGTTAGGTGTGGACCACGAAAGATTGGAAAGTGTGATGGATGCAGGCATGGATACGAATTTCCCCGGTGACAAGGCTGGAAGGCATTGTGATCGGGTTGAAATCCATTGCGGCACACATCCTGTTGGAACGACGAATGCTGATAATTTAAGCGACAACCATTTTCAGTTCAAGCCTACGCCTCGATTGTGTCGAGGAAGCTGAGGACACGGCGCCATGTCAGATCCGCGGCCTTGGCGTCGTAGCCGGGCAGGCTGGCGTCGGTATAAAGGTGGCCGCCGCCCGGATAGGTGAAGATATCGGCTGCAATCCCAGATTGTGCGGCAGCCGACCGCCAGGTGGCGACATCCTCCGCCGGCTCGAAAGGGTCGGGATCGGCGAGATGGAGCTGCAAGGGCAGGCCCTTGCGGGCATTGTCGGCAATGCCCGCGATGCCATGCAGGAAGAGGATACCGGCGGTCTGCGGCCGCTTCGGCCAGAGACTTGCCGCGACGGCGGCGCCCATGGAAAATCCGCCAAGGACGGTCGAGGCAGGCAAGCCGGCCATCGCCCATGCGGCACGCTCGCAAATGGTCGCCCAGCCGATCTCGTCCTTGAGCTTGAAACCCTCGTCGATCGAGCGGGCGACCAAACCGTCATAGAGATCGGGCGCAAATGCCTTGTGCCCGGCGGCCTGCAACCGCTCGACGGCCTCGTGCTCAAGCGAGCGCAATCCATAAACGGAATGAAAAAGGATGACTGTCGCCATTGTCAAAATCTCCCGCCTGTTAGCTCGGTGGTAACATAAGGCATTCGAAACACATGGCAATTTCCACGAGTGTCTTTTTCGCCACCCAAAGCTTCTACCCGAAAAGAAAAAACCCGGTGTCGGCACTGAGGCCGGACACCGGGCAAGAAGCAGGGCTTATTGGCTATCACCCTGCGGGGAAACGTCTGGCCAGCATCAGCGGCGAATGCTGTCGAGGCCGAAGAGGCGCGCGCGATGACGCGCCGAATTGCTCAACTGACAGGACGGATCCTCGAAGAAGGTCGAGGTCGTCAGCGCCGATCTCAGCTCCTGCCGCGTCAGGCCAATATCCATCAACTGGCTGTCGTTCAGCTCATGCAGATAGTTGATCTCGCGGCGATTGCGGAATGTGCGCCAGACCTTTGCCATCTTTTCGAAAGCAAGCGTCAGGCGTGCCGTCAGGGGCAGCGACGGCTCTGCGTGGCCGAGATGTAGTGTCCGGTCTGTCGTGCTCATTTCAAGGTCCTTTCCTTCAGGCACGCGCTAGCCGAGCCCCTTCCCGGTGGTGCGGGAAAGGGGTTGGCTGGGAGGAATTCAGTCGGAAGTCTGTCGATTGGTATGCTGATTTGCATTAGGAAGATGCCAAACACCTATTGATCAGTCCAACGAATGTTTCTAATGGTAAGCATCAAACTCTTTTATAGGTGAGATCATGTCCGCGCCGCTTGATAACGATCAGTTGCAGACCTTCATCGCCATCGTGGATTCCGGCAGCTTCACCAAGGCGGCCGACCGGGTGTTCAAGACGCAGTCGGCGGTATCCATGCAGATGCGCCGGCTGGAAGAGCGCGTCGGCAAGCAGCTGTTCATCAAGGACGGCCGTGGCAACCGGCTGACCGCCGAAGGCGAAAAGCTGCTCAACTATGCCCGCCGCATCATCCGTCTGAACAACGAGGCGATCGCCGCCTTCGACGACAACCGGCTCGAAGGCACGCTGCGCATCGGCACGCCCGACGATTATGCCGACCGCTATATGCCCGAGATCATCGGCCGCTTCGCCAAGACGCATCCGAATGTCGAGCTCTATATCGTCTGCGAACCCTCCGTCGATCTCGCCGAGCGCATGCATCGCGGCGAACTCGATATCGCGCTGGTCACCCATAATCCGCGCGAGAGAATGTCGGATGTAGTGCGGACCGAGCCGCTGTGCTGGGTCGGATCGGCCAATCATCCGCTGCGCGACGACGCGCCCATTCCGCTTGCCGTCGGGCGACGCGACTGCCCGTGGCGCCAGCTTGCCTGCTCGGCGCTCGACACTGGCGGCCGGGACTATCAGGTCCTGTTCACGAGCTGGTCCTGCACCGTCGTCGCGTCCGCAGTCCTTGCCGGCATGGCGGTGTCGGTGATGCCGGAATCGGCGCTGCGCACCGGCATGAAGGTCCTGACCCAGGCCGACGGCTTCCCGCCGCTGCCGCCGGTGCAGATTGGCATCATGAAGCGGCCGGGCCTTTCGGTGTCGTTGATGAACGCCATCACCGCCCATATCTCCGCCTGCCTCGACAACATCACGCCGGCGGCGATCGACGATGATCTCGATGGCGAGGTGAAGACCTTTCCGCGCGCCTATCCGCGGCTGCGCGCGGGACATATTCTGCCGGGTTGGTGAGACTTATGGGCAGTAGCTAGAACCTACTGCCTCCCTCCCCCTGCCGGTTCCACTAACAGCGTCGCCCGGATCACCTGCTTCCATTCGTTGAGCATGCGGACCGCCAGCGCCTTGTCGCTCATGATGGCGAGGCGGACGGAGGCACCGATCAGGTGGCTGAAGAGCTGGGTGCGGGCCTGCAGATCGATGGAGCTATCGGCCGGGAGGAAGGGCTCGATACCCTTGAGAAAGATTTCGGCGACACGATTGCTGTGCTGGATATTGAGCTTTAGCAGATCCCCGTCCATTTCCGTCCCGAGCCACACGCCCATATAGGCCGGATCCCCACGGAATTCGCGATAGTACCAGTCGATCGTACCGCAGACGAGATCGATAGCATGATCGAGCGACGTCACGGAGGCGAAGACTTCCTTCGTCTTCTGCTGAACGAGAAGCGCATGCCTGTCGAACAGCGCCGTGACGATCGCCGCCTTTTCGGGAAAATACTGGTAGACGGAACCGATCGGCACGCCCGCCACCGCGGCGAGTTCCGTCATCTTCATGGCGCTGACGCCCTTTTCTGCGATAAGCTGTGCCGCCGCCGCCAGCATGACATCGACGCGCTGAATGCTGCGCTCCTGTTTCGGCTGCTTGCGGAATTCGATGCGGGCAGGTTTTTCCGGGCTCATGCATTTCCCGTTTCATTGTCACGAAAACGACGCCCCAAGACGCAGGCAAGCTATGCCTCAGACATACCCAATGAACGTAAAGGGGAAAAGTCCAATTTTACGTGTGAAATGTAATAATACACACCCATGGAGCCGAGAAAGGCCGGGGCAGGACGCCGGCCTTCTATTCGTGAAAATGGCGCTGCTGGCAGCTCAGGCCGGCATGGTCTGCGTAACGGCCAGCCAGACGGCAAGCCAAGCCCACATGCCACCAAGGACGATATAGCCAAGGGCGAAGAGTGGGCTGCGATAGCGAAGATTGTTGCTAGTGACATGCACGTAGGCGTGGGCGTAGCGCGTGGCGACGAAGATCCAGGCAAGAATTACGGCCGGCAGATTATCCGCCTGGGCGATGAACAGCGTGATACAGCACGCATGGAAGAGGACGGGGAGCTCGAACTGATTGGCGATGCTGTTGCGTACCGCCAGGCTTTCCGTCGGCTCGGCGGCAGCATGGTTTTCGCGAAACTGTGAGGGTCGGATCTTGCCGGCCTTGACCAGATCGCGGCGGCGCAAACCCAATAGCCCGTAGAGAATATAGACAAGCCCAACATGGGCCACCATGGGCCACAACATTTCATAACCGGTCACGCCGCCAACTCCTTTGCGATTTCAAAGCGGCTGAAGCGACCGCTCAGGACGGTCTGGATCCGCCGGGAGACAGGTAGCGAAAAATCGAGAACCGGGCCAGCAGAATGATGGTGATGACAAGCGACAGGAACTTCAGCCGCACGATGATCGGTAGCAGGCCCGAGAGAAATGTCACCGTGCCGTCCGACGGCGTGGCCGGCGGATAGAGCATCAGGCCAGCGATATTCTCGGTATAGTCGACAATCCCATAAAAGACCGGCAGGCAGAAAATGACTGCGGTCGCGCCCGGCGGAATGGGGCGGCCGAAGAAGAAACCGCCAGGGCCGATCAGGCGCATCAGGCAAAATAGCAGTCCGGCCAGCACCAGCGGAAAGACCAGTTCCGGACCCAGATACAGGGAATGCAGGATGGCGGCAGGATCGGGGTGATCCTTGAGGTAGCGCACCATGGCGACGACATCTTCGGCCTCATAGCCGCCGATGCGCGCATCCAGCATCTGCTGGCCCGCTGACGCATCGCGAAAGGCCGTGACGAAGCCCGCATAAATCCAGGCGAACAGCGCCAGAGACAGGGCAGCGAGCACCGCCGTCAGGCCCTGCAGGGGCCTGACATTGCCTTCATCAGCGCCATTGCGCATCGATCAGCCGCCGGAGCCCGGATAGTTCGGGCTTTCGCGGGTGATGGTGACATCATGGGCATGGCTTTCGCGCAGGCCGGCGCCGGAGATGCGTACGAAAGTGGCGCGCTCCTGGAAGTCCTTGAGATCGGCGCCGCCGACATAGCCCATGGCCGCCTTCAGGCCGCCGGCGAGTTGGTGCAGCACGCCCGAGACCGGCCCCTTGTAGGGCACCTGGCCTTCGATGCCTTCCGGCACCAGCTTCAGTGTATCGCGCACTTCCGCCTGGAAGTAGCGATCGGCCGAGCCGCGCGCCATGGCGCCGACGGAGCCCATGCCGCGATAGGCCTTGAAGGAGCGGCCCTGATAGAGATAGACCTCGCCCGGGCTCTCATCCGTGCCGGCCAGCAGCGAGCCGACCATGGCGGCGGATGCGCCGGCGGCAATCGCCTTGGCCAGGTCGCCGGAATACTTGATGCCGCCGTCGGCGATAACAGGGATGCTCTGATCCTGCGCGGCCTGAACTGCCGACATAATGGCGGCGAGCTGAGGCACGCCGACACCGGCGACGATACGGGTCGTGCAGATGGAGCCGGGGCCGATACCGACCTTGACGGCGTCCGCGCCGGCATCGATCAGCGCCCGCGTGCCGTCATAGGTGGCGACGTTGCCAGCCATGATACGAACCGAATTGGTGAGCTTCTTGACGCGCGTGACGGCATCGAGAACGCGCTGCGAATGACCATGGGCGGTGTCGACGACCAGAAGGTCGACGCCGGCATCGATCAGCCGTTCGGCGCGCTCGAAGCCGTCGTCACCGACACTGATGGCGGCGGCGGCGCGAAGGCGGCCCTGCGCATCCTTGGAAGCGTTCGGGTTGAGCTGCGACTTTTCGATGTCCTTGACGGTGATCAGGCCGATGAGACGGCCCTCGCCGTCGACGACCAGCAGCTTCTCGATGCGGTGCGTATGTAGCAGGCGCTTGGCTTCCTGCTGCTGTACGCCGTCGGCAACCGTGATCAGGTTTTCATGGGTCATCAACTCATGGATCTTCTGCTCCGGATTGGAGGCGAAGCGGACGTCACGGTTGGTGAGGATGCCGACCAGGCGCTGCGACTTCTCAACGACAGGGATGCCGGAAATGCCGTGGGCCTTCATCAGGCCGAGCGCGTCGGCGAGCGTCGCGTCGGGGCCGATCGTCACCGGATTGACCACCATGCCGCTTTCGAACTTCTTGACCTGGCGGACCTCTTCGGCCTGCTGCACAGGGGTCAGATTGCGGTGGATAACGCCGAGGCCACCGGCCTGGGCCATGGCAATGGCAAGACGGCCTTCCGTGACCGTATCCATGGCGGCCGACATGATCGGCAGGTTGAGTTCGATATCCTGGGCGATGCGGGTGGCGATATTCGTCTGGCCAGGCATGACCTCGGAGTGTCCCGGCTGCAGGAGCACGTCGTCGAAGGTAAGGGCATCTAACCCGGTTGACGTTTCAATAATGCGTGCCATTGCCAATTCCTTCGTCTTTGAAAAGCAGGACGGCTCCGGAACGAATCGTCTACCGGGCGATCTTGCAAGTGTTGCTTGGAAGTTGGCGAGGGCTGGTAACACGTCTATGACAGGAAGGGAATAGTAAAATGCGCCGGATGGCCGCAGGCCAGCCCGGACGCAAATGCATAGCCGGTCTCAGCGCTCGTCCACTGAGGAAGCAATAGCCCCGGCCTTTCGCCCGATCGCCTCGACAATTCGCGCCGAGAGAGCCGGGTCGGAAACGGCGCGCGCCATAGTTACGCCGCCGGAGAGAAGGGCGAGAAGCGCAATTGCATCCTCCTCGCGCGCCGTGGCTGAATTGCCCGTCAGGCCGGAGGCAACCTCCTCGATGATACGGCGCAGCTCGACTTCGTAGGCCGCTCGCGTATCCGCATCTGCACGCATGACATCGGGAGAGAGGCTTGGCAAGGCGCAGCTCTGGCCGAGCGCACAGGAGAGTTTCGGCCCGAGATAATAGCCTACGAATGCTGCAAGCCACCCTTTACCCTTCTGCGCTTTCAAAGCCGATACGCCGAGCCGTAGCTCCTCAAGCCCCGCCAGAACCGCCGCTTTGAAAGCTTCGCCCTTCGATTTGAAGTGCCCATAGAACGCGCCATTCGTGACGCCTGCCGCCTTGGTCAAAGCGTCGATGCCGGAACCGCCATAGCCTTCCTGGCGGAAAATCTCGCCAGCGGCATTGAGGACGCGCATGCGCGTTTCGAGCTTGTGTTCCGTACTATAGCGCATGGCAGCCTTCTTTAAGAGCAATCACTCTTTATGTTTGCATAGAGAGTGATCAGTGCGTATCAATAGAGAGCGATCGCTATTTATGTAGCATTGCCGATCGATTTTTCAAACACAGGGAGTTTCACCATGCCTATCACGCTCACCGTCCCGGAAGGCCTGCTGTCCAGCGAAGCAGAGGCCCAGGCCTTCGCAGAATTGACCGATGCGCTTTTGAAAATCTCGCAGCTCTCGGGCAACGCGTTCATGACGCCGAATGTCGTTGGGACGATCAACGTTCTCCCAAAAGAACATGTATTCTCCGGCGGGAAACCGGCGGCGGCCGCCTTCATAGAACTGAAGCTGCCCGGCATTGCACTCGCGACCACCGAGGCCAAACAGGCCTTCACCGAGGCGGCAACAACCATCGTCGAGAGGGCGTCGAACGGAAAACTATCCCGCGATCATATCTGGACCAACATCGTCTATGCCGCCGATGGTTCCTGGGGGATCGGCGGGCAAGCTTACGGCAATGCCGAACTGGTCAGTGCAATCCAGCAGGCGGCGGCACTTTGAAACGGGAGACGACGATGCGGCTTTCCAACTATCTGTTCTTCACCACGACCTGCGAATGCGCGCTTGGCTTCTACGAGAGTAGCGGCCTGGGGAAAATCGTCGAAATCACGCGCTACGGGATGGATGGAATCGTAACTCCGCCCGGATTTCTCCCAGGCCAGGTCATGCATGCGAAGTTCGAAGGTCCTGGTGTCGTTTTTTATGCATCGGACAATCACGACGCAGAGCCGATGCGAGGATCGGCTCATCTGCTTGAGTTTGACGATCCGGAGCGGACGAAGGAGATATTCGTTCGCCTGGCCGATGGCGGCACGATAACGACCCCCCTAGGCAAACATCCGTGGAGCAGTCTCTACGGGAAGCTCACCGACCAATTCGGTGTGCAGTGGATGCTCAATTGCACCGTTTGATCCGGTAAGACTTCGTCCTCAAAGATCGAACTGATAGCTCTTCGGCACATAGCGGAAACCTTCCGGCTGTTTCTCGACGAAGCCGACGGCGGGAAACGGCATGTGGAAGCCGAGGAAAGGGATACGGTCGGTGGCAATCATGTCGAACACCCGACGGCGGGTCCTGGCGGCCTGTGCCTTGTCGGCGTCGAAGCGAACCTCCCAATCCGGGCGCCCGAGCGACAGGATATAGTGGTTGGCCGTATCGCCGGTCATCACCAGCTGCTTGCCGTCCGATTCGAGGTGGAAGACGAGATGGCCGGGTGTGTGGCCCGAAGCGAGCATCGCGGTCATGCCGCTGACGATCTGGTCGCCGTCCTTGAGGAAGGTCATCTTCTCGGCAAAGGGCGCGACATTGACAAGCACCGCCTTGTGGCCGCCCTCGGCCGGCGTTCCCTCGCGGGCCTTGTCGGTCCAGAAGCCATATTCGATCTCGCCGGTGACATAGCGGGCATTCGGGAAGGCGGGCACCCCCTCCTCCAGCAGCCCGTTGATATGGTCGCCATGCAGATGCGTCAGGGCGACCATAGTCACCTGCTCGGGCGTATAGCCGGCAGCTCTCAGGCCCTCACGGAACCGACCCAATCCGCGAGCGCGGCCGGCGGCGCCGAAGCCGGTATCGACGACGATGAGGTCGGAGCCGGTGTCGATGATGGCGGGCGCGTAGCTATTCACAAACTTTTCCGTCGGCAGGAAGTTCTGCGCCAGCAGCTTGCGCACAGTATCCGGCGTCTGGTTCGAGCCGAATGTTTCCCAGGGGTTGTCCATGACGTTCGCACCATCCTTGACGACGGTGACGGTACAGGATCCAAGCCTGAACTGGTGGATTTCGGGCGGCAGAACAACACTCATGATCTCATTCTCTCCAATGGTGGCAGCGTAAGCCGCACCTGTCATCGTCATCGGCTAGACAGGCTGGGACACGATCTTTCACGACCGGCAATTTGGCCATGACATGGCCAGCCAAATCCGCTAATAGACCAGGTGACGTTTTATGCGCTTAGCATTTACATGCGCTTAGCATATGTCAAACTTGGTAACCTATACCGGGCCATATCAAGCATCACGAAGACGTGATGCTCGGGAGGCCACACGGTAGATTCGGGGATTGGCAGAGACAATACATAGGACTACAGAGCGGGTACCCGCCACAAGCGTACCCTTTTCCGAAGACACCACCCATCAAGGCGCATGCCTATGAATCGCATCGTTCCCCTGATCCTTGCCGTTGCGCTGTTCATGGAACAGATGGATTCCACGGTAATCGCAACCGCACTGCCCGCGATTGCCAATGACCTCCATGTCGGCCCGATCACGCTCAAGCTGGCGCTGACCTCCTATATGGTGTCACTGGCGGTGTTCATCCCGATCAGCGGCTGGATGGCGGATCGCTTCGGGGCGAAGAACATCTTCCGGATTGCCATTGGTGTCTTCGTCGTCGGCTCGATCCTGTGCGCCGTCTCGGGCGGCCTCCTGGAATTCGTTGCCGCCCGCTTCCTGCAGGGTGTCGGCGGATCGATGATGACGCCGGTCGGGCGTCTGGTTCTGGTGCGTACGACGCGGAAGAGCGACCTGGTTTCGGCCATGGCGCTGCTGTCCATCCCTGCCCTCGTCGGGCCACTGGCCGGCCCGCCGCTGGGCGGCTTCATCACCACCTACGCCTCCTGGCACTGGATCTTCCTGATCAACGTTCCCGTCGGCATCCTTGGCATTATCCTGTCATCGATCTACCTGCCGCAAGTCGAGGCGACCAAGCCGCCGAAACTCGATTTCATCGGCTTCCTGCTGACCTCCTTCGCAGCCGCCGGCGTCGTCTTCGGCATGTCGGTCATCAGCCTGCCGGCGCTGCCGCCGGCAATCGGCATCTCGGCTGTCACCATCGGCTTCGTCTGCGGTTTCCTTTACGTCGGCCATGCGCGCCGTCACCCGGCGCCGATCCTCGACCTGACACTGTTGAAGAATACCACCTTCCGCGCTTCCGTCACCGGCGGCACGCTGTTCCGTATCTGCATCGGCGCCATGCCGTTCCTAACGCCGCTGATGCTGCAGCTCGGCTTCGGCCTCAATCCGTTCCAGTCGGGCCTGATCACCTTTGCCGGCGCCATTGGCGCCATCTCCACCAAGTTCATCGCGCGCCGCGTCTTTACCGCCGTCGGCTTCAAGACGGCGCTGTTGTCGGCCGCCGCCATCACGACGGTGACGACGATCTGCACCGGTCTGTTCGAGCCCACGACATCGCATCTCGTCATCATCGGCGTTCTGCTGATCGGCGGTTTCTCGCGCTCGTTCTTCTTCACCGGCATCAACGCGCTTGCCTTTGCCGACATCAGCGACATGCAGGCAAGCCAGGCGACATCGATGAGCTCGGTCATGCAACAGATCAGCCTGGCGCTTGGCGTTGCCGTGGCCGCGATGATCCTGGAAACCTCGACCTTCTTCAGCGGCACGGAGCTGCAGGTCAGCGACTTCCACATCGCCTTCTACTGCATATCGATCCTGACCGTGCTTGCCACCATTCCCTTCATCCGCATGGACCGTAATGCCGGCGCCACGGTTTCCGGCCACAAGGCCGGCCTGAAGCGCGCGGCGGCAACGGAGCCGCAGCAATCGGTGGTGAAGTAGCTTCTTATGTGGCGGGGAAAAGCTGAAGCCTATTCAGGCTTCTCGCAGACGGCGCTAAGCTTGTTGCCGTCGGGATCGCGTACATAAGCCGCATAGAAATTGGCATGGAACGACCGCAAGCCAGGCTTGCCCTCATCGGTGCCGCCATGGGCGAGCGCTGCTGTATGAAAAGCATCAACATCGGCGCGGCTTTCCGCATGCAGGGCGACCATCGAGCCATTGCCGATCGTCGCGGCACGGTGATCATAGGGAACCACCACCCAGAACCGGCAGCGGACATCGCCATCGGCGGCATAGCCGATTTCCTCGTCCGATTCGCGTTGACGCCGGTAGCCGAGGATCGGCAGAACCGCGTCATAGAAGCCGCGGGCACGCGGAATGTCGTTGGAACCGAGCGTGACGTAAAGAAGCATAGTGATGATGTGCCGCCTTCAGTATCGAGGGGAGAACATCATCGACCAAAAGCGGCTGCTAAATCAAGCGCTTATTGTGCCGTGCTCGACATTGCGTCCCTTGAAGCCTTTTGCCAGCAGGAACATTTCGACCGATTCCGCCCTAGATGCGCCCGGCTTCACATGGACGACCTGCCGGAAATTCTGCTTCAGCAGGTTCAGGAGGTCGCGCTCCGTGCCGCCCTGGAAGGTCTTGGCGAGGAAATGCCCGCCCTCGGCCAGAACCTCGATCGCGAAATGCGCCGCGACCTCGCAGAGATGCATGGTGCGCAGGTGATCGGTGCGGTGATGGCCCGTCGTCGGCGCCGCCATATCCGACATCACCAGGTCCGGCTCACCGCCGACGGCGTCGACCAGCCGCTGCGGTGCGTCCGGGTCGAGGAAGTCGAGCTGAAGGATGGTGACACCAGGCAGATGCGCCATTTCCAGAAAGTCGATGGCTGCTACGCGAATATCGTCTTCCGTCGAACCGGTCACCTTGGCCGCGATCTGCGACCAGCTTCCCGGTGCCGCACCCAGATCGATGATGCGGCGTGCGCCCTTCAGGATCTGGTGCTTCTCGTCGATCTCCAGCAGCTTGAAGGCGGCGCGGGCGCGATAGCCTTCAAGCTGGGCGCGCTGTACATAGGGATCGTTGATGTGCCGATGCAGCCACTCCCGCGAGGAGGCCTTCAGCTTCTTTTTCTTGACGCGCTGACCGAGCTTACGGCCCGTGCGATTACCGGCGATGGTTGGCTTGGTCATGCCTGCGGTCCCTTTGTATCCCTCGGTCGATGGCCGCGGCGCGAGCGGCCCCGCCGCCAAACACCGTCATCGGCCATCATATCGGTGAGCAGTCCTTCGCGCAGGCCGCGATCGGCGACGCGCATGCGCGGGCTCGGCCAGCGGCGACGGATCGCCTCCAGAATGGCGCATCCCGCCAACACCAGATCGGCGCGATCCGGCCCGATGCAGGGATTGGCGGCGCGGCCGGCAAAATCCCAGGAGAGCAGCTTGGCCTGCATCGCGGTCACTTCGTCGTCCGACAGCCAGACGCCATCGACCCGGCGGCGGTCGTAGCGCGGCAGGTCGAGATGGACGCCGGCGAGCGTCGTCACCGTGCCCGAAGTGCCGATCAGATGGAAATCGGCGCTATCGCGTGTCGCCCCGTGCACGGGCGGGCAATCGAAGCGTTCGAGCATGCCCCCAACTTCGCGAACCATGGCCTCGAATAATTCCGGCGTGACATCGCGGCCGCCATGACGCTCCGAGAGCGTGACCACGCCGACCGGCAGCGAGGTCCAGTGGGTGATGTGGTTGGCAAGCCGGCTGGAGCGATTTTCGCCGATCCGGATGATGGCGATTTCCGAAGAGCCGCCGCCGATATCGAAGAGCACGACGGAGCGGGCCTCTGGACCGACCAGCGACGAGCAACCGGAGACGGCAAGCCGCGCCTCGGTCTCGCGATCGATGATTTCAAGCTGCAGGCCGGTCTCTTCCGTGACGCGGGCGAGGAAAAGCTCGCCATTTTCCGCCGCGCGGCAGGCTTCGGTCGCAATCAGCCGCATGCGGCGGATCTCGCGGGCCTTCAGCTTGGCGGCGCAGATACGCAGGGCCTCGACGGCCCTGTCCATGGCGTCACCCGACAGCCGACCGCTGGCACCGAGCCCCTCGCCGAGACGAACGATGCGGGAAAAGGCATCGACGACACGGAATTGACCCGGACGCGTCGGCTGCGCGATCAACAGGCGGCAATTGTTGGTGCCGAGATCGAGCGCCGCATAGAGATCCATCGGACGGGAATCAGCGTCGGCGTGCTGATGCGGCGCGGGGCCTTCGCGGCGCTGCTGCGGCGGATGTCGATGATCGTTGTGAGCAGGCGCGCGCTCGGCGGCGATGACGGCGGCGGGAGCGACGAGTTGCGGCGTCTTCTCATGCACCAAGGGCCGGCCCTGCAGCCCGCGCTTGCTGCGGTGCTTGCGCCTGTTCTTGCCGCTCTTGTGCGACGAGGCATGACCATGTTCGCCCGCAGCGCGCTGGTCCGGTGCGGCAGAGGCCTGTGGCTGCTGTGTCTGGGAGGAATGCTGCGCGCCATCCTGCGCTCCGCCACGAGAACGGCGTCTGCGCTTGCGCTTCTTGGCCGGAAAACCGGCATCCTGATCTGCTGGGCGTGTCGCCACCGGGCCGGACTTGCCGGTCTGGTTAGCCTCCGCAGAATAAGCGTTCGGACGGGCTTGACCGCCACGCTTACGCTTAGCGCGCCGGGAGGATCTGCCCTTCCTGCGCTCTGCTACCGACGCCCCGTCTGCCTGCGGCGCTCTGCCGCTGTCGGGGTCACTCACGTATCTTTTCCACCGCGCCGCGCAAGGCCGACAGGCATGCAGCAGGCGCTCATTTGATTTTCGTTGGGTGGAGAATATCAGCAGGAACAGTTTTCGCCAAATTCTTTTTGAAAAGCGTGATTTTAGGCTATCGGACCGCTACTCCATCCGCAGCCCCTCTGGCCAGAAACGGCGGCCATCAGGGACGAAACAGATTCTCTGCCATGAACTTTACGAAGGCTTGTATTTTTGGGGACAGCTGACGGCTCGACGGCCAGAGGACGCGGAATTCGCCGACATCCTCGACATGGTCAGCCAGAACGGAGACAAGCGTTCCATCGGCGATTTGCCCGCCGATGGTAAAGAGCGGCAGGCAGGCTACACCAAGCCCAGCCTCGGCCATATTGATCAGCGGCTCGAGCGTGCTTGCCATCGACGATACGGGCAGCTCCAGTTTTCCCGCCCCGCCATCATAGCGCAGCGGCCAGCGTTCCAGCTTGCCGGTCGATGGATATTTGTGGTGAAGGCACAGATGTGCGGCGAGGTCTTCCGGCACTTTGGGGGTGCCGAAGTGATCGAAATATTCCCTCGACCCGACAATACGGTGCGAAAACCTCCCTAATGTTCGCACCATCAGGCGGCTGTCGGTGATGTCACCCGTTCGCACTACCACGTCGAACCCCTCTTCGATCACATCGACCAGCCGGTCGGTGAAATCGAGGTCAATCATCACGTCCGGGAAGGCGTGCATGAATTTGGTGATCGTCGGCATGAAGAGCATGCCGGCAAGGGGCAGGCTGACGCGGAGCCAGCCACGGGGCGCGGCGATAGTCTGCGACAATTCCTGTTCCGCCGCTTCAATCTCGGAGAAAATCCGCCTGCAGCGCTCCAGGAACATGATGCCCTCGGCCGTGATCGCGATGTTGCGGGTGTTTCGGTGAAACAGACGCACGCCAAGTCTTTTCTCCAGACGGGCCATGGTCTTGCCGATGGCCGACGCGGAAACGCCGAGCACCTCTCCCGCGCGAACGAAACTGCGGGTTTCCGCTGCAATCACGAACACATTCAACGCAGCGATATTGTCCATGGCGAGAAATCCCATTGCGGACGTCAATGTCCGTTATCTGTGGATTTCTAGCCCATTTTTTCGGCCTTTGTCGCGGACTATCTCTCGCAACGACGGCAAATTCCGCCGGACAATGTTTTGAACGGAGATCGCGTGACCCATCCCCAAAAAGCCGAATTCGAATTCGCCTCCCAGCCCACCGTGTTCGTCGTGAACGTCATTCATGCCCATCCGGGCAAGCAGGAAGAGGCATTCAAGATCATTCAGGACGTCGTGCACTATGTCGCCGAACGGAAGGAAGGATTTCTATGGAGTAACCTGTCGAAAAGCACCGACGGCCAGACCGTCGTGAACATCGAGGCGATCCGCGACGAAAACAATGTCGACGAATTCTTTTCTGATCCGGCCTTCCTGGAGAAATTCAAGAAGCTGGATACCGTCTCGAAAAGCGAGTTTCACATCTACAAAGTTTCCGACCTCGTGCTGCCGCGTCAGCCCGTAGGATAGCCGTCATCAACGACCGGAAGAGACGATACCATCAGCGCAAAATTGCTGCTTGCGCTGATGGTAGATCATCGCAGGCCGGGGGTAGATCTCAAGCCGACAGCCTGCCCCGGACGTCGTCGGCCAGCACCTTCATCCGGTCGATCGGCAAATGGCCGATCAGCATGAAGGCGTGTGCGGTATCCGACCAATAGACGACATTCATGCCGCGCCGGTTTTCCATATCCGGGGCGGACATGCCGGTCGTCGAGGGGGTGATGCAAAGCGCCATCGGCCCGCTCTCCGGATCGAGATAAGCAATCTGCGCCAAAGGCTTGTCATCGTAATTCAACAATATGGCGCGCTTGAAATCGATACGCGGGATCGCGACGGCTTCGGGCGTCAGCGCGAGACCCACCTTCGAGCCGACCTCGTTCAATTGCGCAACCTGCTCAATCCGACCGCCAGCCGGCCCGCTCAGCGTATCCGGCGTGTAGAGGGAAAGATATTGCGCGACCACGGCACGCCATTCGCTGCCCTCGTCCGGCTTGGAGAGGCGATGGCTGATGCCGATCGCGGCGCGATCGATGGCGATGCCCGCAACCAGGCAGGCGGCAATCGCGCCCAGCAAGCCACGGCGGCCGATGCCGGACGCGGCTTTCTTATCCGCATCGGCGGAGGGGATTGTGGCCAGCATCGCGTCCAGCTCGGCACGTGGGGCAGCGGCGAGCAGCGGCTCGAATGCCGCATGGAAGGGCAGATTGCTGCGCGACAGAAGATCGAAGCGTTCCGCCACCGTGGCGTCGCTTTCGATCAGTCTTTCGATCCTGTCACGCTCGGCAGCTTCCAGTTCACCGTCGATGAAGGCGGTGAGCTGTTCGTCCGAGGGCATGTTTCTGTTGTCCTGTTCACTCATGTCCGTTCCCCAGTCGCCCACCCCCGAGCCGCGCCCCATCCGCCGGCCCCATGCCATCCGCGAGCTTGGCCCGCGCCGCCGCCAGCCGGCTCATCACCGTTCCGATCGGCACATCCAGAACCTCCGCCACCTCGCGATAGGACAATCCTTCGACATAGGCGAGGAAAACGGCGGTGCGCTGCGCTTCCGGCAGCGCCTGCACCTGCTTCAGCACCTGGCCGGCCAGAATATGTGTCTCGGTCTCGCGCGCACCGTCAAAGACCAGTGCCTCATCGGCATCGACGAAGCCCTGTCCCATGCGGACCTGGCGAGAGCGGATCTCGTTCAGCCAGATCGAGTGCAGGATCGAAAACAGCCAGCGGTCGAGCCGCGTGCCCGCGATGAACTGGTGCGCGCGCTCCAGCGCCCGGACGCAGGTCGCCTGCACCAGATCATCCGCCACGTCGCGCTGGTGCGACAGCACGACAGCGTAGCGCCAGAGCCGCGTCAGATGCTGCGACAGTCCCGCCCTGATATCCTCTTCGCTCGCTATGGCACCCTCCGCGAGGTTCTTGACTTTGGGAGCCGCCGGCCTTGCCGACGGCTCCGATCGTGTCCGACTATAAGCAGAAATCAGGGAATGAGCGACTGACACCCGGATATTCCTCTCAATGCTCACTGCTTATGCCGGTCACCTCAAGTCCGACCCTGAAATTAGAGGCTCGACGGGTTCTGGATGGCCGCGTTCAGATCCTGATATTCCTCGCAGGTCGTATTGCCGCAGAGCGCCTTGATGGTGCTGAGCTGGTCCTTGGCAAGGTCGATCTGACCCTTGATGACATAGGCTTCGCCGAGATATTCGCGAACCAGCGTGTATTTCGGGTCCATGGCGACGGACTTCTTATAGTAAGAGATGCCTTCATCCGTGCGGCCAAGCTTACGGGTGACATAGCCGCGATAGTTCAGCGCTTCCGCCGTGTTCGGGTTCTGCAAGGTGTCGAGAACGGCCAGCGCTTCTTCATAGCGCTGATCCTTCTTGGCCAGCGAATAGGCATAGTCGGCGCGGTTTTCGTCGGTGATGTTGGCGCCCTGCTGCTTCACGCATTTCTTGGTCTTGCTGTCATAGATCTCGCCCTTCTTGCAGGTCGGCGTCGTGCTCGAATCATCACCGGCTGCGAAGACCGGGACAGCGAAAGCACCGAGGGTGAGGCAGGCGCCGAGAGCCGCCGAGGTCAGGCGGAAAGCGGTGGTGGTCATGGGATTACTCCTTGGCAAAATGAATGTTGCGATGGGAGAACACGCCATCCGTTCATTTTATTCGCAGCCATCAGATATTTTTTCTCGCACCCGAATTCGCCTCTGCGCCATCACTCCTTCGTGACCGACGGGTTCCGAATAAGCGCTGCCGATGGCGTGTTTCCTCCTGTGTACCCGCCGAGGGTCGCCAAGGAGAACCGAGTGACCGATACCGTCAAGCTTGTCAGTCTGGCCGTCGCCACGCCCGACACTATCATCCACCAGTCAGAAGCCGCCGACACCGCAGGTCGCCTGTTTTCCGACCGGTTCCGCGATTTCAAGCATCTTGCCCGCGTGTTCGACAGCGCCGGCATCCGCAAACGCCATGCCGCCCGTCCGCTCTCCTGGTTCGAACAGCCGCATGGCTGGCAGGACCGCATGGAAGCCTATGCCGAGGTCGCAAGCCAGCTCTTCAAGGAGACCGTAACCAAGGCGCTGGAACGCGCTCACCTCAAGGCCGAGGACGTGGACTGCATCGTCACCGTATCCTCGACCGGCTTTGCGACGCCAAGCCTGGAGGCGCGGCTCGCCCGCGAAATGGGCTTCCGCTCCGATATCGAGCGCGTGCCGGTCTTCGGCCTCGGTTGCGCCGCCGGCGTCGCCGGCCTCGCCATCGCCTCCCGCATGGCGAAGAGCCGTCCGGGCGCCGCCGTGCTCTTCGTCTCCATCGAGCTCTGCTCCCTCGCCTTCCGGCTGGACGAGTTGACGCGGCCGAACATAATCGCCACGGCACTGTTCGGCGACGGAGCGGCTGCCTGCATCCTGCGGACCGGCAAAGAGGGTCTGGCAGAGATCGAATCGACCGGGGAACATCTCTTTCCCGATACGCTCGGCATCATGGGCTGGAAGATCGACGACACCGGCTTCGGCATCATCCTGGAACAATCGTTGCCGCCCTTTGCCGAGGCGAACATCAAGCCTGCCGTCGCCGGCATTCTCGAGCGCGCCGGCCTTGATATCTCGGATATCGACCGCTTCATCTGCCATCCCGGCGGCACCAAAGTGCTGCAGGCGCTAGAAACGGCCTTCAGCCTCGAACCCGGCTCGCTCGATATCGAGCGCGAGGTAGTCGCCGACTACGGCAACATGTCGTCGCCAACGGTGCTCTTCGTGCTGGAGCGCGCCATCCTTGCCGGCCTGCCAAGCCGCTCGGCCATGGTCGCCATGGGTCCGGGCTTTACGGCAAGCTGCATCACGCTGAAGAGGGTCGCCTGATGCTCTGGCCGTCGATCGCACTTCTGACCTTCGTCACCCTGCAGCGGCTTGCCGAGCTGATCCATGCCCGGCGCAACACCGCTGCCCTTCTTGCACAGGGCGGCCGGGAGATCGCACCGGGGCACTATCCCTATATGGTGACGATGCACACCGCCTGGCTCGTCAGCCTGTGGCTTCTCGCGACCGGGCGGCCGGTCGTCCTCGTCTGGTTCATCATCTTCATGGTGCTGCAAGGCCTGCGCGTCTGGGTGCTGGCGACATTGAAAGGACGCTGGACGACGCGGATCGTCGTGCTGCCGGGAGCACCACCGGTGGCAACCGGGCCATACCGCTTTCTCAGTCATCCGAACTATGCAGTGGTGGTCGGCGAGATCGCCGTATTGCCGCTCGCCTTTGGCCTGCCGCTCCACGCCATCGTCTTCTCACTGCTCAACGCCGCCATCCTCACAATACGCATTCGCGCCGAGAATACGGCGCTGGATCAGGCCATGGCGTGATCATATTTTTCATTTGCACCGCAGCATTTTGGCAGGCATTTTCGATGCTTGAAGCCTGATCCCGGAAGGGGCTGAGCGTCTTTCGGGATCGGGCGCAGAAAAACAAGCATGCGGATAGCAGGGGATCATGACAAAAGACGCAATCGTGCTCGGCGCGGGCATTGTCGGCGTATCGACAGCCATCCACCTCCAGCGGCGTGGACGCCAGGTCACCCTCGTCGACCGCAAGCCGCCCGGTCACGGAACCTCCTTCGGCAATGCCGGCCTGATCCAGCGCGAGGGCGTCGTCCCTTATGGTTTTCCGCAGCAATTCGGCCTGCTGCTGCGCTACGCCTTCAACAACCGCATCGACGCGCATTATCACCTCAAGGCGCTGCCAAGCCAGATCGCCTTCCTCGCCCGCTACTGGTGGAACTCCAACACCAAGCGGCATGAGATGATCTCCCGCGCCTATGCGCCGCTCATTGCTCATTCGATCAGCGAGCATAACGACCTCATCGAAGCTTCCCATGCCGAGGAACTGATCCGTAAAGACGGCTGGATCGAGCTTTATCGCTCGAACGAGAAACGCGATGCGGAATTCGCCGAGGCCGAACGTCTCAGCCGCGAATTCGGCATCGCCTCTGACGCTTTGACCGGTGCGGACGTGGCGACATCGGAGCCGCATTTGAAGGACCGCTTCGCCGGCGCCCTGCGCTGGCGCGATCCGTGGTCGGTGCTCGACCCGCACGGCTTGACGGCCGCCTATCGCAAATATTTCGAAAGCATCGGCGGCCGCGTGACGACCGGCGACGCCGTCTCGCTCGGCCTGTCCGGCTCAAGCTGGAAAATGGTGACGGCGGAAGGGTCCATCGAAGCCGAGGATGTCGTCGTCGCCCTCGGTCCCTGGGCGGATCTGGTGACGAAGCGTTTCGGTTATGCCTTCCCGCTCGGCGTCAAGCGCGGTTATCACATGCATTATGCCGCCGAGGGCAATGCCGTTCTCAACAACTGGGTGCTGGATGCGGAGCGCGGCTACCTGATGGCGCCGATGAGCCGGGGCATAAGGCTGACGACCGGGGCTGAATTCGCGCGACGCGACGCGCCGAAGACGCCGGTGCAGCTCGACCGCGCGGAAGCCGTCGCCCGCACCGTCTTTCCACTCGGCGAGCGGCTCGATCCGGAACCCTGGATGGGCGCCCGCCCCTGCACGCCGGACATGATGCCGATCATCGGCAAGGCGCCGCGCCATAACGGCCTATGGTTCGCCTTCGGCCATGCCCATCACGGCCTAACGCTCGGACCGGTGACCGGCCGCGTCCTCGCCGAACTCATCACTGGTGAGACGCCCTTCATCGATATCTCTGCCTATGCGCCGGACCGGTTCGCGCCCTGATATCGAAGGAACTCAGCGGATTGCGGCAAGGCCCTTGAGCGCCGCCTCGACGATGCCGTCGATGGTATCATCGATGCTGACGGTGACGACACCGGGCTCGCCGGTCGGCACTTCCAGCGTGCGGAGCTGGCTTTCCAGCAGCGATGACGGCATGAAGTGGCCCTTGCGCTCGCCCATGCGCCTGGTGAGCAGCTCCTTCGAGCCGTCGAGATAAATGAAATAGAGGTGTCCGCCGGCCGCAGCCCGCAGGCGCTCGCGATAGACGAGTTTCAATGCCGAGCAGGAAACGGCGATGCCCTCACTTTTTGCGAGGCTCGCGGCAATCTCCTGACCGATCACATCGAGCCAGGGCCAGCGATCCTCATCCGTCAGCGGGATGCCCTTGCTCATCTTCTCGACATTGGCGACGGGATGCAGCGCGTCCCCCTCGACATAGCGCAGGCCGAGCCGAGCAGCCGCCTTTTCGCCGACCGAGGATTTGCCGCTGCCGCTGACGCCCATGACGATAATGGCGAGAGAGGTGCTTTGTGTGTCGTGCATTGAATCCGCCCTGAACGAATGACCATAAAATCAGGCAAAGCCGGCGAGCCCTGCCTGATTCGCAACTTGGATCAATCCAGCGGGAAGAAGCAAGAAAACTTGTGTGTCTCCTCGCCTGTCAATTCCGGCATCACCTGACGGCATTTATCCTGCGCGCGCCAGCAGCGCGGGTTGAAGTGACAGCCGGTCGGCGGGTTGAGCGGCGACGGCAGCTCGCCCTGCAGGCGGATGCGGTTCTTCTCGCGATCGGGATCGGCGATCGGCGTCGCCGACAGAAGGGCGGCCGTATAGGGATGGCGTGGGCGGGTGAAGACCTCTTCCGCCGTACCGGTTTCCACCGGACGGCCGAGATACATCACCATGACGTCATCAGCGATATGGCGAACCACCGAAAGACCGTGCGAGATGAAGAGATAGGCGAGACCCATCTCCTTTTGCAAATCCATCAGGAGGTTCAGTACCTGCGCCTGGATCGAGAGATCAAGCGCGGACACCGGCTCGTCCAGCACCAGCACCTTCGGCTTCAGCATCAGCGCACGGGCAATGGCGATGCGCTGGCGCTGGCCGCCGGAGAACATGTGCGGATAGCGGTCGTAATGTTCCGGACGCAAGCCGACGCGCGCCATCATGGCCTCCGCCTTGCTGCGACGGGTGGCGGCATCGTCATCGGTGTTGATCTTAAGCGGCTCCTCGAGGATGGAGCCGACCTTCTGGCGCGGGTTGAGCGAGCCATAGGGATTCTGGAAGACGATCTGCACGGCGCTGCGCAGGCTGCGGTCGCCAATCTTCGCCGGCTTGCCGTCGATCAGCAACTCGCCCGATGTCGGATGTTCGATCATCGTCACCAGACGGGCAAGCGTCGACTTGCCGCAACCGGATTCGCCGACGACGGCGAGCGTACGGCCCGACTGCAGGCTGAAGCTGACGCCGTTCAGCGCCTTGACGGTCGCCTCCGGTTTGAAGCTGCCGCGCTTGACGGAGTAGAAACGGGCGAGATCGCGCCCTTCGAGAACAGCGCCGGTCATGCGGCACCTCCTGCTGTTTGCGTGGCGACAAGGCCGGGATGCCCGAGCGGCTTGCCGTGTTCCAGCGGATAGTTGCAGAGCGTTACGCCGAGTTCGATGCCCTGGCGCTTGACGCCGCGATCGCATTCGGGCGTCGCGAACGAACAGCGGGGCGCGAAAAGACAGCCCGTGGGACGATCATGCTGGCCAGGCACGACGCCGGCGATCGACGGCAGGCGCTGGCCGACGATGGCGCGTTCCGGCAGAGCCGAAAGAAGTGCCGCCGTATAGGGATGATGCGGATCGCGGAACAGCGCCTTGACCGGCTGCTCCTCGACCTTCTGGCCGGCATATTGCACCTGTACGCGCTCGGCGGTCTCGGCGACGACACCCATGTCATGGGTGATCAGCACCAGCGCCATGCCCTGCTCCTGCTGCAGCCGCACGAGCAGATCGAGGATCTGTGCCTGGATGGTCACGTCGAGCGCGGTGGTCGGCTCGTCGGCGATCAGGAGCTTCGGATTGCAGGCAAGCGCCATAGCGATCATGACGCGCTGGCTCATGCCGCCCGACATCTGGTGCGGGAAGTTCGACAGGCGATCTTCCGGCGCCGGGATGCCGACGAGGTTCAGAAGCTCGATCGAACGCTCGCGGCGTGCCTTGCGGTCGAGGCCCATGTGGATGCGCAGGGTCTCGCCAAGCTGGAAGCCGACCGTGAAGCACGGATTGAGGCTCGACATCGGCTCCTGGAAGATCATCGCCATGTCCTTGCCGACGATCTTGCGGCGCTGCCGCGAGGAGATGCCGCGCAGATCCTTGCCGTCGAACATCATGCGATCGGCGGTGATCTTCGCCGTCCAGGGCAGAAGCCCCATCAGGGCCAGCATGGACACGGACTTGCCGGAGCCGGATTCGCCGACGATCGAGAGGATTTCCCCCTTGTCGCAGGTGAGCGATACGCCGTCCACCGCCCGGAACAGGCCGGACGCGGTCTGGAATTCGACGGTGAGATTTTCAATATCGAGAAGCGCCATTACGACCTCTTCAGCTTCGGGTCGAAAGCATCGCGCAGACCGTCACCCATCAGGTTGATGGCAAGAACGGTGATCAGGATGCAGAGACCGGGAAAAGTGACCAGCCAGGGGTTGCTCTGGAAGAATTCGCGCGAATCCGCCAGCATCGTGCCCCATTCCGGCGTCGGCGGCTGCGCGCCCTGGCCGAGAAAGCCGAGGGCGGCGGCATCGAGGATCGCGGAGGAAAAGGCAAGCGTCGCCTGCACGATCAGCGGCCCGAGACAGTTCGGCAGAATGGTCTTGAACATCAGGCGCAGCGAGCCGGCGCCGGAAACGCGCGAGGCGATGACATATTCCTTGTCACGCTCGGCCATCACCGAGGCACGCGTCAGACGGACGAAATGCGGCTGGTTGACGATCGAGATCGCGATCATCGCGTTGGTCAGGCCGGGCCCCAGGATCGCCACCAGCACGAGAGCGAGCAGCAGCGAGGGGATGGCGAGGATGATGTCCATGACGCGCATGATAATCGTATCGGTGCGGCCGCGGACATAGCCGGCGACCAGGCCGATCAGGATGCCGGCGAGCGCCGAAAGCGAGGCGACCACGAGGCCGATGAACAGCGAGAACCGCGTGCCATAGATCAGGCGCGAGAGAAGGTCGCGGCCATTGGCATCGGTCCCGAGAAGGAAGCTGCTATTGCTGCCTTCGGCCCAGAATGGTGGCAGGCGCTGCATGGCGCTGCCGTAGGCGGCGTCCGGGTCATGCGGGGCGACGATGCCGGCGAAGATCGCCAGGAACAGGACGAAAAGAAAGATCGCCAGCCCGATGACGGCGCCCTTGTTTCGCGAGAAATAATACCAGAACTCCGCAAGAGCGGAGGGGCGGTCGGATTTGACACTCACCGTGCTCATGGGCCGCTCCTAGTGACGAATACGTGGATTGATGAAGCCGTAGAGCAGATCGACGGCGAGATTGACGAGCATGACGATGCCGGCGATCAACAGCAGACCGCCCTGCACCACGGGATAGTCACGCTTGAAGACGGCATCGATCATCCACTTGCCGATGCCCGGCCAGGAAAAGATGCTTTCCGTCAGGATCGCGCCGCCGAGCAGCACGCCGACCTGCAGGCCGATGGTGGTGACGACCGGGATCATGGCGTTGCGCAGCGCATGCACCGAGACGACGCGTAGCGGCGAGAGGCCCTTGGAGCGGGCGGTGCGGACATAATCCTCGCCCAGCACTTCGAGCATCGCCGAACGCGTCTGCCGCGCGATGACGGCGAGCGGAATGGTGCCGAGCACGACGGTCGGCAGGATCAGCGAGTTGAGCGCCGAGGCGAAGGCGCCCTTTTGACCGGACAGGAGGCTGTCGATCAGCATGAAGCCGGTGATCGGCTTGAAGAAATAGATGAGGCCGATGCGGCCCGAAACCGGCGTCCAGTGCAGGTAGCCGTTGAAGACGATGATCAGCAGCAGGCCCCACCAGAAGATCGGCATGGAATAGCCGACGAGGGCCACGCCCATGACGCTCTGATCGAACCATGTACCACGCTTGACGGCGGCGAAAACGCCGGCCGGGATGCCAAGACAGATTGCCAGGATCATAGCGCAGATCGACAGTTCCAGCGTTGCCGGGAAGAAGGTGAAGAAGTCGGTCAGCACATCACGCTTGGTGGTGATCGAGGTGCCGAGATCGCCGTGCAGCGCCTTCCAGATGTAGCTGCCGTACTGAACGACCATCGGACGGTCATAACCGAGGTCATGCGTGATCTGGGCATGGCGCTCCGGCGACATGACGCGTTCGCCCGAGAGCAGCATGACAGGATCGCCCGGAAGCAGGCGGATGAAGGAAAAGGCGACGATCGATACGCCGAGGAATGTCGGGATCAGCACCGCAAGGCGGCTGAAAAGAAATCGCAACATGACAGGTGTCCAAATTTTTCCGGCGGTCAGGCAAAGTGCCTGACCGCCGGGTCGCCCGGTCTTAGCCGGGCATTCTCACAGATTTTTTGTTATTCGGCGATATCGACGCCATCGAAGCGGTGAACGCCGACCGGGTCCTGAACGTAACCGGAGACATTCTTGGTCATCGGGATGAACTCTTCCGAATGGTTGATGGTCATCCACGGTGCTTCCTTCTTGAAGACGACCTGGGCCTCTTCATAGAGCTTGGTGCGCTCCTTGACGTCGGCGGTCTGCTTGGCCTTCTTCACCAGATCGTCGAATTCCTTGTTGCACCACTGAGCGCGGTTGTTGCCGCCAACGGCGTCGCAGCCGAGCAGCGTGTCAAGGAAGTTGTCCGGGTCGCCGTTGTCGCCGGTCCAACCGAGGATGGCCGCACCGTCGCGGTCCTTGGCGGAGGAGAGCTTCAGGTACTGAGCCCAGTCATAGGTGACGATCTCGACCTTGACGCCGATCTTGGCAAGGTCCGCCTGCATCAGCTCAGCGGCGCGGCGCGCGTTGAGCATGTACGGACGCGATACCGGCATCGCCCAGATCTTCATGCTGAGATCCTTGACGCCAGCCTTTTCAAGCAGCTTCTTGGCTTCGTCGGGGCTGTAGGCGTCGTCCTTGACGTCCTTGTTATAGGACCACATGGTCGGCGGGATCGGGTTGGTTGCAACCGTGCCGGAGCCCTGGAAGACGGCGTCGACGATCGCCTGCTTGTTGACGGCCATGTTGATGGCCTTGCGCACTTCGACCTTGTCGAAAGGCGCAACCAGCGTGTTGTAGGCCAGGTACGACACGTTCAGGCCGGCCTGTTCGAGAACCTTGAGGTTCGGATCAGCCTTAAGGTCCTTGATGTCAGCGGCGTTCGGATAGGGCATGATGTTGCATTCGCCGGACTTCAGCTTCTGCGCGCGGACGGAAGCATCGGGCGTGATTGCGAAGACGAGATCGTCGATCTTTTCCTTGCCCTTGAAATAGGTTTCGTTCGCCTTGTAGCGGATGACGGCGTCGGGCTGGTAGGCAACGAAGGTGAACGGGCCAGTGCCGAGCGGCTGCTGGTTCATCTGCGCCATCTTGCCGTCGGCCTGCAGCTTGTCGGCATATTCCTTCGAGAGGATCGAGCCGAAGTCCATGGCGAGATCGGCGAGGAAGGGAGCTTCCGGACGGTTCAGCGTGAACTTCACCGTGAGGTCGTCAACCTTCTCGATCGACTTGATCAGCTTGGGAAAGCCCATGCCGTCGGCGTATTCGTAGGAACCGCCGGCAACATACTTGGCCCAGGGGCTGTCTTCCTTGAGCTGGCGCTCGAAGGAGAAGATAACGTCGTCGGCGGTGAGATCACGCGTCGGCGAGAAGAAATCGGTTACCTGGAACTTCACGCCCTTGCGGAGCTTGAAGGTGTATTCCTTGCCATCGGGGGAAATGGTCCAGCTTTCGGCAAGGCCCGGCTCAACTTCGGTGCTGCCATGCTTGAATTCGACGAGACGGCTATAAACCGTACGCGAAGACGCATCGAAAGTGTTGCCTCCGGTATAGATCCCCGGATCGAAACCTTCCGGTGAGCTTTCCGAGCAATAGACAAGCGTTTTCGACCAGGCGGACGTCGCCATGACCGAAGCCAAGGCTGTCACTGCCAGAAGGACAGAAATCTTTTTCATGATAGCGTTTCCCAGGTTTGTTATTCTCTTGAAGCCGTGGAGCCTCAAGGGTTCCGATCCGGATCGGCGCCGATGGAACTTTATTTTAAGTTTGAAAGCAACAAGCGCCGCCTAAAATTTTTCTAAATTATGGAGTTTGGAAATTTTAGGATAAAAATGCTGCTGAATTGGTAATAATCAAGCATTTTTTTGCGTTGATTTAGCGAATCACGAACAATTTGACGTATTCTTCTTACGGAACGTTGACAGCTTCTTGCCTCTTTACACGGTAACGCAAACAAAAAACCGCGGCAGCCTAGGGCAACCGCGGGTGGAAGACATGGACAACTCGAAACAGACGATCAGGCGGCCGGTGCCGTGATCGGCATCTTCTTGGCGATGCCCCTGTGATCCAGCTCATCCAGGCCAAGCAGGAAGTTGATCTGCGGGCGTGCCTTGACGAGGTCGTCGATGGAATATTCCGTCAGCACGTCGAAAAAGGCGTTCAGCGCCTTGCGCAGCGCCGAATTCAGGCCGCAGCTGTCGACCAGCGGGCATTCGACCACGCCTTCCTCGAAGCATTCCGCCATGGCGAAGCTATCCTCGGTCACCCGGACGACGTCGAACAGGCTGATATTGGCCGCCGGCTTGGCGAGACGCACGCCGCCATTGCGGCCACGAACGGTTTCCACCAGGCCAGCCTTGGTCAACGGCTGCAAAATCTTGAACAAAAACAGCTCGGAAACACCATAGGCCTTGGCAATTTCCGGGATGCGGCTCAAGTAGCCTTCGTTGGCGGCGCAATACATGAGCATACGCACTGCGTAGTTGGTCTGCTTGGTCAGGCGCATGCCGATCTCCTGGAATCGAAGCCGCAAAGTGCGGGTCGAGAGCTATATAGTGCGTTTCTTAGTTTGGAACAATTCCAAAATATGAAATTTACATTCACGTTATTCTGATGGAGCCGACCGGATCAAGACCGGTTTTCACGACTGCAGCTTTTTGTCTCTAAGCTCCTTGGCATAATCAAGGATCGCCTGCTTGCGTTCCGGCGTGCCCGGATGAGTCGACAGCATGCTGGTGTCGGAATGATCGTTGAGTTTGGTCTCCAGGAGATCGAAGAACCGCGAGAGAGCCGTCGGATCCATGCCGGCCGTCTGCATCAGCTCGACCGAACGACGATCGGCCTGAGCTTCTGCCGAACGAGAATAGGAAAGCGCCAAGAGGCCGCCGCCCTGGGTCAGCACATCCTGAACGCCGGAGCCGACGTCGCCGGCAATCAGCATCACCAGGCCGGCAACGCCGGCTGCACGATAAAGCTGGCGGAGACTATGTTTGTATTCGACATGGCCGATCTCGTGGCCAAGAACGGCAATAATCATTTCGGTATCCTCGCCGGCAAGATCGACGAGCTGATCGGTGAGAACGAGATTGCCATCCGGCAGCGCGAAGGCATTCGGGCCGATGACGCCGCCGTCGCGGAAATTCAGCTTGTAACGACCGGCGCCGCCTTCGGCCCGGGCGGCAACCTTTTCGAACTGATCCGAGATGTCCTTGCGCTTGGCGTCGGAGAGCTTGCTTGGGCCGAGCGCCGTCTGATCCAGCGTCTTCAGCGTGCCCACCGACATGATCTCCGGCACCACCGGCGGTGTCACCAGCACCGCGACCTCCACCAGCGCCGGCAAGGCATAGTGATAGATCGTCGATGCGAGCAGGATCGTCGCGACGGCAAAAGCGATCATCCGCGGACGAACGATCTCCAGCCGGTGCACGAAACCGCTGCGCCCCTCACCGCGGCTTTCGAGATAGGCATCGATCGCGTCATTGTCGCGCGTTTCGAAAACGGATTCATTTCCGAACACGATACGGCGGGGAATGGAGCCGACGCGCGGGCTGATCTCAATGTCGGAACGGATGCCCCAGGCGAGGCGCTTATCCTTCTCATCGTCCTCGTCTGACAGCACGGTCAGCGAACCACCGATGTCGGCCAGCCGGGCCACAACCTCCCGGCTGGAATGCGGTGGATGCCAGACGCCCGTAGCAATTGTTGTTTCGTCAGAAGCCAAAGTCGAACCCATCGGCATCGAGATACTCCGCGCTGATGACCCCGCCGGTCGAGCGAACTTGGTCAAAGACCTCACCGATTTCGCCATCCAGGCTGATCGCCGTGTGCTCGGCCAAATAACGCTGTATCTGCACTGCCGCCCAAGGACGCATCAGGCCAAGCGTCAGAAGGGTGAGCACCGTATTGACGGTCACGATCCAGATATATTGGCGGCGGCCGAGATTGCTACGGAGCTGATGGCGATGATCGATCATGGCTGCCGACCAGACGATGTTGCGGATGGTTACTCGATAATAGAGGCCGGCGAACATATAGGCGATCAAGCCAAGACCAATCACGAAATAGCCAACAACCACCTCCGTTGAGCTCACCACTACTTTCTCGAAAATACCCGAAACGCCGACAACGACACCGATGACAAGACCACATCCAAGGGCGATGGCAATCATGGCGCCCAACGCCTTGTAGATCGCGCCTAAGCTCGGCTCCGTCGAGAACGGCCGATCACCGTAGCGCAGGTTGTCGAAAACATACTTGTAGAACCAACGACTTGCCACCGGGGACAGCAGGCCGATCGATATCACCGTTATCAAGGTCCCGAGGAAGATCGCCTTGAACGCGCCGCCATAGGTCCCGATGAAATCGAAACGCACATTACGATAGCTTGTCACACGCGCATTGAATTTCAGACTGCGCATGAGAAACCACGGAAATATCACCAACATCACAGGCCAGATCGCGAGAACCGCCAATGGCGCTATGTGTGAAAGAACATTTAGGGCGATCAGAAAACCGAAGACGATCAGCCGGCCGATGAAAATCTGCTTGCCCTTGGCATGATATTCGAAGGTCTGCCCGAGCAGAACGGTGTTGCCGTAGAAATATCTGTTTCGTCGTACCTTCGCCCAAGCCGAATAGATGCCAAGCGTGACGATCGTCAGCAAGATGTTGACGATCCAGATGCCAAAATACTCCTTGGCGCTGCCGGTAAATGACGCGCGCTGAAAGAAATGTCTATTGCCAATAGGGTAATGCTGCTCGACGACTGCCATGTTTCCCTGCCCCCACTATGGTCGTTTCCGGACTGCTTGCGGGAAGAGTCCGAAACGATTGCCAGCCACGACGGTACATCTGAACCTTGCGCCATCAGGTGTACCAACGAGTAAAAGACTCGCCTCATTGTTGTATTTGAGAGCAGGAAATTCAGCGGCAATCAATGGGAAAATCAGGAACCGGAATGTGCGATGCCGCCATGCCGTAACTCGGACCAAGACTGCGGCCACAAAGCCACACACGGCCTTGTTTTCACGGCACCGAAACCCAGACCGCCATCTCGCAACCGCCCGGCTCGCGGAAGTGAAAACGCCGGCCGCCCGGAAAATCGAAGGCGGGGCGGGTCACCACGCCGCCGGCAAGCTCGACCGCACGCTGCGCCGCTTCCAGATCGGTCGCGCGCACGACCGGCAGCGGCGCGCCGGCAGCCTCCCCCGCATCGCCATCGATCCCGGCATCGATCCCGGCCGCCTCGATGACGTGATAGGTCGGGCCGTAGCTGACAAAGCTCCAGTCGAAGGCTTCCGCGAAAAAGCGCCGGGTCTTCAACGCGTCGGTCGACGGGAATTCGAGATAATCGATCTGATAGGTCGCGGACATCGCAACATCCTCCAATTGTTCTTGTTTTGTTCTAATGCAAAACATAAGATCCGACAAGATGACGGAGCCGGAAATAACCGCAATAAAAAACCGCCGCCCAACTCAACATCGGGCGGCGGCGGATTTCAAGCAAGATCGACGCAGATCACTTCATCGTCGGCATGACGAATTCGGCGCCATCCTTGATGCCGGACGGCCAGCGGGCGGTGATCGTCTTGGTGCGCGTCCAGAACTTGATCGAGTCCGTGCCATGCTGGTTAAGGTCGCCGAAGCTCGAAGCCTTCCAGCCGCCGAAGGAATGATAGGCGAGCGGAACCGGAATCGGAACGTTGACGCCGATCATGCCGATATTGACGCGCGAGGCGAAGTCGCGGGCGGCATCGCCGTCGCGGGTGTAGATGGCAACGCCGTTGCCATATTCATGCTTCATCGGCAGTTCGAGCGCGTCTTCATAGTTCTTGGCGCGGACAACCGAGAGAACCGGTCCGAAAATCTCGGCCTTGTAGATATCCATGTCCGCAGTGACATGGTCGAACAGGCTGCCGCCGACGAAATAACCGTCCTCGTAACCCTGCAGCTTGAAACCACGGCCGTCGACGAGGAGCTTGGCGCCCTCTTCGACACCGCGATCGATCAGGCCGTTAATGCGGTTATAGGCGTCCTTGGTGATGACCGGACCCATGTCGGCCTTATCGTCGGTGTAGGGACCGATGCGCAGCGACTCGATCTTCGGTATCAGCTTTTCGACCAGGCGGTTAGCCGTGTCTTCGCCGACAGGGACGGCGACGGAGATCGCCATGCAACGCTCGCCGGCAGAACCATAGCCCGCACCCATCAGGGCATTGACGGCCTGGTCCAGGTCGGCGTCCGGCATGATGATCATGTGGTTCTTGGCGCCACCGAAGCACTGTGCGCGCTTACCGTTCGCAGCTGCCGTGCCGTAGACATAGCGAGCGATCGGCGTCGAGCCAACGAAGGAGATGGCGCCGATATCCGGATCCGTCAGGATGGCATCGACCGCAGCCTTGTCGCCGTTGACGACATTGAGGATGCCCGCCGGCAGGCCGGCTTCGATCATCAGTTCAGCAAGGCGGATCGGCAAGGAGGGGTCACGCTCGGACGGCTTCAGGATGAAGGCATTGCCGCAGGCGATTGCCGGCGCAAACATCCACATCGGGATCATGCCCGGAAAATTGAACGGCGTGATGCCGGCGCCGATGCCAACCGGCTGGCGGATGGAATACATGTCGATCGCCGGGCCGGCGCCTTCGGTGAACTCACCCTTGGCAAGGTGCGGAATGCCGCAGACGAATTCGCAGACTTCCAGGCCGCGAATGACATCGCCCTTGGAATCTTCAACCGTCTTGCCGTGCTCCTTGGAGAGCATGGTCGCCAGCTCATCCATATGCGTGTTCAGAAGCTCGACGAACTTGAAGAAGACGCGGGCGCGGCGCTGCGGATTGGTGGCGGCCCATTTCGGCTGCGCTGCCTTGGCGTTCTCGACGGCGGCGCGGATTTCCTCGACGCTGGCGAGTGCCACCGTCGACTGAACTTCGCCGGTTGCCGGATTGTAGACGTTGGCGGTGCGTCCGCTGGTGCCAGCGACGTGCTTGCCGCCGATAAAATGACCAATCTCATGCATGGATGTGCCTCCTCGTTTTCTTGGATGATCGTAGGATCGCACTTCAATTTGCACAAATCAATGAGCTGTTATAAGCAACCGTTGTGCAAAAATTAAAGTCCTGGATGTGCATATGGATTGGGATGACGTCCGCATGTTCCTCGCTGTGGCCCGCACGGGACAGATCCTCGCGGCCTCGAAGCGGCTGGGAGTCAACCATGCGACGCTGTCGCGGCGAGTGACGACGCTGGAGGAACGACTGAAGGCAAGACTGCTGGTGCGGCGCACCAATGGCTGCGAGCTGACGGCCGAGGGCGAAATCTTCCTGCACGCCGCCGAGCGCATGGAAACCGAGATGCTGCGCGCTCAGGCAAGCGTCGGCCATCTCGACAGCGCCATAACCGGCACGGTACGCATCGGCGCCCCGGACGGTTTCGGCGTCTCTTTCCTAGCGCCGCGCCTGGGGCGGCTGATCGCGCGCTATCCGGAGCTGCGCATCCAGCTCGTGCCCGTCCCCCGCTCCTTCTCGCTGTCGCAGCGCGAGGCCGATATCGCGATCACCCTTGAGCGTCCGGAACAGGGCCGGCTGGTCTCCTCCAAGCTGACGGACTACACGCTCGGCCTTTATGCCTCCAAAGCCTATCTCGACAAGGCCAGTCTGCCCGACAGCGTCGAAGCACTGAAACTGCATCCGCGCATCGGCTATGTCGAAGACCTGCTCTTCACCGCCTCGCTGAATTTTTCCGGCGAGATCATGCGCAGCTGGGACGCCTCCTTCGAAATCTCCACCTCCATCGGCCAGACCGAAGCCGTGCGCTCCGGCGCCGGGGTCGGCATCCTGCACGACTATATCGCCCGGCAATATCCGGAACTGACCCGTATCCTGCCCGACATCTCGATCAAACGCGCCTACTGGACGACCTACCACGAAAGCGCGCGCGATCTGGTTCGGGTTCGCACGGTCGCGGATTTTCTGCAGGAGCTGGTGAGCGAAGAACGGCGGATGTTTTTGTAACGCTGCCCCCGGCCTAAGCATGCTTCGGTGGCTCCTCGTTTTCATCGGGATTGGGAACGGGAAGTTCATCCGGCAAGCTGTCGGGATCCGGCTCCTCTATCGGCGGCTTCGGGATCCAGCCAGGATCGGGCATCGGTGGCGTCTCGGGAATCGGCTCATATGGCACTGACATGCCAGTTCCTTCCGTCTTGTTGCTGATATTGGCTAACGGTCCGGAGCAGGCAGGGTTCCATGGGAAGTCTCACAGGTCCGCTCTCGGAAACCGCGACCGAAGCAGGCAATGTGTCACTACCCTGGAAGACCTTCGGTTTTATTTGCGCATACGGCCAGCTCGTGCGTAAGTAGAGTGGCAGACTTTCATTTCATCCGAGCACATTCCGAGGGGCGCTTGATGTTGAAAGGCGGAGTATTCTTCACGGCGCTTGCCGTTGGTCTCAGTGCATGCACGACTGTCGACTTTTCACAGCTTGCTCCGGCGACGCTAACCGGCAGCCTGTTTGTCATGTGGGTTGGCGAGGGCGATTCCAGCGGAGATGGCAAGTTCGTCTTCGTTCCCGACCCCGCCGATCCCCTGACGTTTCGGCGAGCTGATCGCTCCCTGCCCGGCGCCGAAATCCAGCCCGGCCTGATGTACACCGACGGCGGTTCCATTCCGAAGATCGCGCAGGTCTTCAAGGGATTGTCGCCATGGGGTTATGCGCCGGCCTATATGATCCACGACTGGATGTTCACGGCGCACCACTGCATCGTCGATGGCGAGAAGGACAAGAGGTTCGATCAGGTGCGCAATGTGTCGTTCGAGGATTCCGCTAGCATACTCGGCGAAGCCATCCAGGGAATGGTGAAAGCAAACAAGGTTCAGCGCAACGATATCGCCGGGACAGCCATCACAGCGGCGGTGGGCAGCAGCATCGCCAAGAACCTCTGGAAACAACAGGGGGCCTGCGCCGCCTCCAAAGTCAAACCCGAGGATATCGCCGCCGTCGAAAGAGCCATCCCCGGCGCTACGCAACCCGCCGCCAGGACAACATTCAGAGTTCCTCCCGAAACTCCCAGAATTCCACCTCGCGGCCGCGCCATGATCGTGTCGCGGATTACATTCTAAGAACATCTCCCGGTAGGTACCAAGACGCGCACGAGACGGCGCCCGGACGAGGTCACGCTGGACAAGGGCCAGCCATGGTCTAGTTATCTAAGGAACACCTTGGGAGTAAGGATGATGGCTGAGAAAAAGAAAACGAAGCAGGCCGAGAAAGAGCACAAGGAACAGGACGACTATCTCGAGGAGGCGCTTGAGGAAACCTTTCCCGCGAGCGATCCGATCTCGCCGGGGCATGTCGCCAAGAAGCCCGAAGACAAGAAATAGCCCACGGCAGGTTCCGAGAGAGCTATGATGTGTGATCCATGAAAGAGTGGGAATGGTACGGTTGGGGTGTTCGCAACCCTTCCGTACCGTAATGAAAACAAATTCTTAGGTATACTTTCTGACGAATTTGTAGTGCATTTTGTGGTGCGTTGTTCGACGTCGGCTCATCGCGTTATTCGAGCCTATCGTCCCATCAGCTCGTGAGAAGCGGGCGAGCATATCGCGCTCGTGGAAGGGACTAGAGCATCGCGATCCGAGGATCAGCGGCGCCGGCCGTAGTAAATCATCAAAAGCAAAAGTAGAATCGTCGGAATGCCGACGATGCTGGAGAAGGCTGCAAAGGCCCAGAGATCTGTTGCTTCTCCGCTGCACTGAGCAAAGGGGCAGACCCACTGCGCAGTGACGAGCAACGCCAGAAACGCCGCCGCGATCAGGATCAGCAGCACCAAGATGATGAAGGCTGTGGCAAGCGCAAGAGTAGCCTTTATGAAGCTAACGGCAGCTCGTATCTTCAAGCGCACTTTCGCCGGAGCCTCCAAGGTCATGGCCCAACGTAATGAAAGGTGCTGGCATAGACACCCAAGCTAGTACCGCGGCCCTCGACGGTGATCCGCATGCCTGGCTTAAGGGTCTGTCTGATAGCGTTGGAAACGCCACAAAGGCTGTCGAAGAGGAATGGCAGATCTCGGAGTTCCACCGGCGAACTGCATCCCTTGTGGCTTCTCCCATCCGCCTGAGCAACCTTATACGGAAGCTCGACATGGTGACCTGCGACTAGGGCAAGGACCATTGGAGCGCCGGCAACGGCGGGGAGGCTGCCAAAAAAGTAACCCATAAAGGGCGCTATCAAAACCGCGCCTATCTTTTTTAGTTCCCCTTCGTTGCTGTCGGCCATACCCCTTAGAACAGCGTAAAACATTAGAGCCGCTGAGAGGAGGCCGATGGCAACACGAAACGAACTCGTCGCAGCGGCCCAATCCGTAGATGGCACGAAGCCATATCCAAAACCTCTTCCAATAAAGCTGAAGAATAGAAGTAAGCCCCAGATCGACAGCAGAGCAATTCCGATTTTAGCAACCCAGCGCATTGCTTTCGCTCTTGTTGCATCGTTCATCAATCGATCCGCCCCGGCTCTTGCTGCTTAGCTATCCTTGGCACACCACTGGTTGCGATTTCAAGAGTGCTTATGGTGCCGGAAAAGCTCCCGCTTGACTCCCCCTCAAAATGAGAACACTTCGAAAACAAACGCGAACTGCGCCCCGGCCTGAGTTTACCGACAATTTGATGACGAGAACCGCCGTGCATCGGCGGAATGGAGATGTGGTCCAACGAGTGCCGAATCCACAGTAGCAACGAAGAGCCGGAACTCGACCCAATAGAAGCGATCCTTGCCACACATGACGGCAATGCGCGGGCAGCCATTGAAGATCTCGTGCACAAGATCCAGCGCTGGCGGCAACAGCTTTGGCTCGCCTCCACCTTTCCCGCCAGCGATCCAATCTCGCCCGGACATGTCGTCAAAAAGCCCGAAGACAAGAAATAGCCCGCGGCTCAGCCGGAAGAGCTATGATGTCATGATCCATGAAAGGGTGGGAATGGTACGGTTGGGGGGTCTCGAACCTCCGACCTCAGGTGCCACAAACCTGCGCTCTAACCAACTGAGCTACAACCGCACATGCTCGCGTCGCCGCGAACGGGGGTGACATACGAGGACTTTGAAATTATTTCAAGTCCTATCTACCCGCAATATGAAAAAGCTGGGCGTCATACCCAGTTCTTGGGCACGGCGCCTTCAAACGACGGCGCAAAGGCTGCTCCATCGCCTGAAGCAGAAACGTCCCGCCTTCACCTGAAAACGGGACGCCTTGGCCTTGGGAGGCATTTGGGAAATCAGGCTGCCTTGAAGGAGGCCATGGCCTTTTCAGCCGCATCCTTGGCCGGCTTTGCCAGCTTTTCGGCAACCTGCTTGGTGGTTTCCTGAATGGACTTGGCCTGTTCGACTGTCACTTCAGCCTGCTTGCGGATGAAGGAGGTCTGCAGTTCGAAGAGTTCGGCGACAGACTTGACGCGAAGCAGGGCTTCCATGTGCGCCAGCGAGCTCTCAGCATTGGTGCGCAGCGCGTCGATGGCCTTGAGGCCGATCTCGACGGAGCCAGCCTGGGCGGTCTGCACGGTGGCCTCAACGGTCTTGCCGGCTTCTTCAGCGGCGGTCTTCATCTTGGCGAAGGCTTCCTTGGACTGGGCCGCGCCCTTTTCCGCGAAGTCGCGGAAGGATTCGGAGAGCTTGGAAGGGTCGAATGCAGCCGTTGAAAAAACGTCGTCTTTCTTTACAGTAGCCATGATAACGCTCCTAGTGTGGGCCCTCCTCCGAGCGCCCTTCGTGAATGTGAGTGAGGCTTATATAATATAGATTATTGTGCAGTGCAACATAATTGTGCGGCGCACAACACGTTAACCCTGCCAGCCGAAAAACTGGCCGTTCGCTGGACCTGAAACCGGGGTGCCGGTATTAATAAAGCGTTAAAGCAAGAGAGGCGGTCACGCCCGCAAAGCAGGTTGGAACATGCCCGCAGTCCAGTATCCATTCATTGACATTGCCGTGCACCCCCGCGTTCGGGAACGCTTTGCGCGCGGCGAAGCCATGGTGATGTTTTCGGCAGGCATGGATCGCGTTCTCTGGGCCAACGGCGCTGGTGCCAATCTCTTTGGCTATGACATCATTTACGACTTTCTCGACCAGGGACCGAAAGCCGGCGACGTCTCCTTCCGCCAGATCGAGGCGACGGCACGCGGGCTCGGCGCTATCGGCGACCAGCGCACCTTCCTGATCCGCATGGCCTCCGGCTTCCAGCGCGCCGTGGTTAACGCCGCCGTCGAAAGCATTCGCGTCCAGGCGGGCGAAGAGGCGATCCTGTTTTCCTCGCCGGTCTCCGCCAAGCCGCTGGCCGCAGCCGAAAGCGCCAGGCGGATGATCGACGGCTTCGATGATCCCGATACGCATATGGCGGTGATCGGCCGTGACGGCGATGTCATCGCCGCCTCCGCCGGCTTCAATGCGCTTGGCGTGACGCCGCAGACCGCGAGAATGCTGACGACCATGGCAGGCGCACTGCCGGAACGGCTGATCAAGCGGCCGATCCCGACCGGTCGTGGCTATCTGCCCGCCGCCGTCGGCAAGCTGTCGGAAATCCCTGCCCTGCATCTGCTCTTCGTCGTCGAAACCGTGCTCGGTCATCTCGATCCGACGGAAAGCCTCGGCGTATCCACAGCTCCTGCCGCAATCGCCAAGGTCGGGCCAGAGGCGGAAGAAGCCCGCAAGGAACTCGCGATCGCAGCGGCCGAACCGACGCCTGTACCAGACGCAGCCCCTGTCGTCACAGCCGCCTCTCCTTCTGCCGACGTTCTCGATGCCGTTGCGGATATCGAGGAAGTCGAGGACACGCCGGAAGCCGACGATGCCCACGAGGCGATCCCGGCGCAATCCGATGCCGCGAGCGAAGATCTCGGCCAGCTGACCACGATGGACGGCGCAAGTGAGGAACAAATCGACGCGGCTGCGTATGCCGACGAGCTGACGGACGAAAGCGATGATGTGGTTGCGCCAGCCGCCATCGAAAGCCCGGCAGAGCATGAGGAAGCGAGCGCCGAGCCGGCTGCTCCCGAAGAGGATACGGCGGAAAGCCAGCCAGAAGAATTCGCCTTCAAGCGTAACGGCCGCGCCACCCGCTTCGTCTGGAAGATCGACGCCGAGGGTCGCTTCAGCGAGGTTTCGCGAGAATTCGCCGAGGCCGTCGGCCCGCATGCCGCCAGGGTGACCGGTACCGCCTTCACCGATGTTGCCGCACATTTCAATCTCGATCCCGATGGCAAGATCGCCGAGCTTCTGGCGCGGCGCGACACATGGTCCGGCCGCACGATCTACTGGCCTGTGGAAAAGACCAGCTTGATCGTGCCGGTCGACCTCGCCGCCTTGCCGACCTATACGCGCAGCCGCGACTTCGACGGCTTCAGGGGATTTGGCGTCGTCCGCCTCTCCGACGCCATCGAAGATCCGATGAAGCTGGGATTGACGCTGGGCGCGGAGGAAGATCAGGCCGCTCCGGCGCTGGGCGCTACGGAAGAACCAGCAGCGGTCGAGACGGACACAACGGTTCCGGCAATTGCCCAGGAAACGCTTCCGTCCGCAGTGGAGGAGCATGGTGCCGAAGGAGAGGACATCGTTGTTTCCGGGGCAACAGAGGAAACCGCTCCCACGAATGAAGAACCGCCGGCACTGACGATTGCCGAGACGCCGAACCGGCGCGAAACCGACAAGATCATCCAGCTCCACGAACGGCGTTCGTCGATGCCGGGCGGCCTGTCGCTGAGCGAACAGGCAGCCTTCCGCGAGATCGCCCGTCAGCTCGAACCCTTCGGCAAGCGTACCGATCAACCCGAAGAGGGCGCGCAGCCGGAAGAAAACGCCGGAACCACACCAAAGCCGAATGCGGCGGACGAGATCCTGTCCGGTACAGCTGCCGACGAGATTGCCGAAGACCAGTCGCAAGACGAGATCGCGCCGGAGACTGACGCCGTTGCGCAATCCGAACCGGAGCCCCTGGTTGAAGCCGAAAAGCCGCCGGAAGAAGTCAATCTAGACGCAGATGCATCCGAGCCGGAAGAACATCTCGATCCGCTGGGCGTCCTGAACACCGCCATCCCATCGCGCGTGAAAATGCGCAATGGCCTGTCGGACGAGATCGTCGATCAACTGCCGCTTGCCATCCTCATCCATGCCGGCGACCGGCTGATCCATGGCAACCCGGAATTCCTGCGTCTGACGGGCTATGAGAACCTTTCCGATCTCGACAATGTCGGCGGGTTGGATGCGCTGCTGCAGCGTCACGACCTCGAAGGCAAGACCGAGCAGCCGGGCACGATGATGGTGGTGCGCGCCGACGATACGCTGGTGCCGGTCACCGCGCGGCTGCAATCGATCCGCTGGGAAGATGGCACCGCCTTGATGCTGGCGCTGATGCCGCTCGAGAAGAATGATGTCTCCACGCAGCCGGAGCCCATGCCCGAAGAAGCGCGGCCGGAGCGTATGATCGAAAAGCTCGCCAAGCTGCAGGTCGAAATCGAGGAGCTGCAATCGACGCTGGAAACGGCAACGGACGGCGTCGTCATCATCGGTCAGGACGGCGATATCCGCTCGATGAACCGCTCGGCAAGCGCCCTCTTCAATTTCGACGACCAGGAAACCCGCGGCAAACCTTTCGTCATGCTGTTTGCGCATGAGAGCCAGAAGGCCGTGCTCGATTACCTCAGCGGGCTTTCAGGCCATGGCGTCGCGAGCGTGTTGAACGACGGTCGCGAGGTCATGGGCCGCGAAGCGTCGGGCGGCTTCGTGCCGCTGTTCATGACCATGGGGCGGCTGAACTCCTCCAACGGCTATTGCGCCGTCATTCGCGACATCACGCAATGGAAGCGCACCGAGGAAGAGCTGCGCAACGCCAAGCGCGCGGCGGAAACCGCCAATGCCCACAAGACGGACTTCCTTGCCCGCGTCAGCCATGAAATCCGCACACCGCTCAACGCCATCATCGGCTTTTCCGACATGATGGCCGGCGAACGCTTCGGGCCGATCGGCCATTCCCGCTATGTCGAATATGCGACCGACATCGGCCGCTCCGGCCGGCATGTGCTCGATATCGTCAACGATCTCCTGGATATTTCCAAGATCGAAGCCGGTGAGATGGACCTGGAATTTGCCTCCGTCGGCCTCAACGAAGCGATTGCCGAAGCCGTGTCGCTGGTGCAGCCGCAGGCCAACAGCCAGCGCGTCATCATCCGCACTGCGCTGTCGCAAGCCGTGCCGAATGTCGTCGCCGACCTGCGCTCGATCAAACAGATCGCGCTCAACATCCTGTCGAACGCCATCCGCTTCACGCCGTCCGGCGGCCAGATCGTGGTTTCCACCTCCTATGAGGGGAATGGCAGCGTCGTCATGCGGATCCGCGACACCGGCGTCGGCATGACGCGCTCAGAGCTGGAACAGGCAATGAAGCCTTTCCGCCAGGTCTCAACCAACTCCCGCAAACGCGGAGACGGCACCGGCCTCGGCCTGCCGCTGACCAAAGCTATGGTCGACGCCAACCGCGCGACCTTCGCGATCAACTCCTCGCCGAACGAGGGGACCTTGGTGGAAGTCACCTTCCCGTCGCCGCGGGTGTTGGCGAATTGATTTCCGGCCTGCAAAATTAGCTGACAGCTTGCCGCAAATGCGACCGAGCGCAATTGTCTGCCCAAACGGATACTTCGGCCATTTGCGCATGTAAAATGGCTTAGTGGGCTGGAGAAAGGCGGTTTGCCTCTTATTTCATTTCAGGAGGGAATGGAAACAAGCGCAAAAGGAGGACTACGCAATGGCAAAGAACACGATATGCGTATGGTACGACAAAGACGCCGAGGCCGCCGCCCGATTCTACGCCAAGACCTTTCCCGACAGTACAGTGGGCGCCGTCATTCGCTCCCCTGGAACCTATCCGGCGGGCAAGCAGGGAGACGTCCTGGTTGTTGAATTCACCGTCGCGGGCGTTGCTTGCATCGGCCTGAACGGTGGTCCCGCAATCAAGCACAATGAAGCCTTCTCATTTCAAATCGCAACCGACGACCAGGAAGAGACCGACCGCTACTGGAACGCCATTGTCGGCAACGGTGGCCGCGAAAAGGATTGTGGCTGGTGTGAGGACAGATGGGGCATCTCCTGGCAGATCACACCGCGCGTCATGACCGAAGCCCTTGCGGCAGGCGGCGATCAAGCAAAGCGAGCTTTCGATGCGATGCTGACTATGAAGAAAATCGACGTCGGGATAATCCAAGCAGCACGGCGCGGCTGAGGCAAAATCCGGCTTCTCGATATGCCGAGCCTGCGTCACCCCCCTCTGTCAGCTACGCTGACATCTCCCCACAAGGGTGGAGATTGGGAACGCGTGGCGCCCTCTCGCACCAAACAAATATCGCATCTGCTGAGACTGAACCGATTGCTCTCGCAAGGGCCTCGGCATCCTCCCAACGATCTCCCCCCTTGTGGGGGAGATGTCACGACAGTGACAGAGGGGGTTCTGCACTCTCAGCGAACTCAGCAGCTCGAGACTATTCCCCGCGCGCCTTCTCAGCCTTGCGCTTGGCCCGCGAATTCGGCTTGCCGGCCGGTGGAGCCGCATCGCTCTTGGCAAAATTCGGCTTGCCCGGCTTCTTTGCCCAGGGCCTCTTGTCGGAAGCGCCCTCGCCTGCCTGTGCCCGTTCCGGCTTGCGGTCGGATTTCCATTTCGGCTTGCTGTCGTCGTATGGGCGAGCGCTCTTCTCGGCGAAGGGCTTTTTGCCGTAGCCTCCCTCGCGCTTGGCCTGCGAGAAATCCGGAACACCGGCGAGCGGTTTGACGCGGATGCCGCGCTCCAGCGTCTTGTCCGGGCCGATGGCAACCAGGAAGCGTTCGGCGCCTTCGGCCGAGAATTCGACGAAGGTTTCTTCCGGCTGCATCTTGATTGCGCCGATGTCGCGCTTGGTCAGGTTGCCGTTGCGGCAGAGCATCGGGATCAGCCAGCGCGGCTCGGCATTCTGCTTGCGGCCAACCGAGAGCGATACCCAGACGCCATCGGTGAAATCGTTGCGGCCAGCGCCGGCGGGCGCTTCGTCATAGCGCGTGACCGGGAAGTCGTCGCGGCGGGGCTTCTTGCGCTCGCCTTCGGAGGGCACATCCTGCAGGTCTTCCGGCGCGGAATGACCGGCGCGGTATTGACGCAAGAATGCGGCGGCGACCTGTTCAGCGCCGTGGCTCTGCAACAGCTGCTGCACCAGGGACTGTTCGTCGTCACGCAGCGGCGCGGAAAAGATCGGATCGGCGAGAAGACGTTCGTCATCACGCTGGCTGACTTCATCGGCCGACGGCGGCTTTGCCCAGGTGGCGCGAATGCGGGCGGCCTCCAGCAGGCGCTCGGTCCGGCGGCGGCCGCTGAGTGGCACGATCAGGGCGCTGACACCTTTGCGGCCAGCGCGGCCGGTACGGCCGCTGCGATGCAGCAGCGTATCCGGATTGGTCGGGAGGTCGGCATGCACCACGAGTTCGAGGCCCGGCAGGTCGATGCCACGGGCGGCGACGTCGGTGGCGATGCAGACGCGGGCACGGCCATCGCGCATCGCCTGGAGGGCATGCGTGCGCTCGCTCTGGCTAAGCTCGCCGGAGAGGGCAACGACGGAAAACCCGCGATTGTTGAAGCGTGCCGTCAGGTGGTTGACCGCCGCACGCGTCGAGCAGAAGACGATGGCATTCTGCGCTTCATAATAGCGAAGCACATTGATGATGGCGTTTTCCCTGTCGCTCGGCACGACCGTCAGCGCGCGATAGTCGATATCGACATGCTGCTTGGCTTCCGCGGCGGTGGCGATGCGGACGGCGTCGCGCTGATAGTTTTCGGCAAGCTTGGCGATCGAGCGCGGCACGGTCGCCGAAAACATCAGCGTCCGCCGCTCGGTCGGCGATGTCTCGAGGATGAATTCGAGGTCCTCGCGGAAGCCGAGGTCGAGCATCTCGTCGGCTTCGTCCAGCACGACGGCCTTCAGCTTGGAAATATCGAGCGAATGGCGGCGGATATGGTCGCAAAGACGGCCGGGCGTACCGACGACGATATGCGCGCCGCGCTCCAGCGCCCGCTTCTCGGTCCGCATATCCATGCCACCGACACAGGAGACGATGGTGGCGCCGGTCAGCTCATAGAGCCATTCCAGCTCGCGCTGGACCTGCAGCGCCAGTTCGCGGGTCGGCGCGATCGCCAGAGCCAGCGGCGTGCCGGCGCGGCCGAAGCGCTCAGCGCCTTCCAGCAGGGTCGGGGCCAGCGCCAGGCCGAAGGCAACCGTCTTGCCGGAGCCGGTCTGGGCCGACACCAATGCGTCCTTGCCAGTAAGGTCGGGATCGAGCATCGACTTTTGTACCGGCGTCAGCGTTTCGTAACCACGCTTTGCCAAAGCCTGGGCAATCGCAGGAACGATGCCTTCGAATTCGGTCATGTCTTGTCTTTCGGAATTCTTCACGCGCCAGGAGGCACGGATCATCGTGGCCCGCACGTCGCAGGCCTCTTCTTCAAGCGTGCACATACTTGGTCGGCGGGGCAATGTACAGAGCGGGCGCGTATTTGTGCAGCGCGAACGAAAAAAAGGCAGCAAATCGTGCTGCCTTTGGAGTTGATGCTGCCTAACGAAAGCTCGAGTCGATCAACGTCATGTCACGGGAGCCATGGCTCCAAGCCGCTCCGAATTCATGCGAGCGGCCCCACGTTGGATTTACCTTTGACCAACCTCTCTTAACGCCGGGTTACCATTCCGAGGTGATCGTTCGCCCGTGAGTTTTAGGGAAGCGATCAGCTTTTCAGTTCCTCCAGCCCTGCGAAGAGGTCCAGCGCTTCCGGGTTGGCGAGCGCTTCCTTGTTCTTCACCGCCCGGCCATGAACGACATCGCGGACGGCAAGCTCGACGATCTTGCCGGATTTGGTGCGCGGGATGTCCGTGACCGCGATGATCTTGGCCGGCACATGCCGCGGCGAGGCGCCGGTGCGGATGCGGGTCTTCATCGCCTTGACGAGCTCCTCCGTCAGCGCGGCACCCGCTGCCAGGCGCACGAAGAGCACGACGCGCACGTCGTCATCCCAATCCTGGCCGATGCAGAGCGCTTCCAGAACTTCCGGCATCTGCTCGACCTGATTGTAGATCTCCGCCGTACCGATACGCACCCCGCCGGGGTTCAGCGTCGCATCCGAGCGGCCATGGATGATCAGGCCGCCATGCTCTGTCCATTCGGCGAAATCGCCATGGCACCAGACATTGTCGAAACGCTCGAAATAGGCGGCGCGGTATTTGACACGGTCGGGATCGTTCCAGAACATCACCGGCATCGAGGGGAAGGCCTTGGCACAGATGAGCTCGCCCTTTTCGCCCCGCACCCGCTTGCCGTCCTCGTTCCAGACATCGACGGCAAGGCCGAGACCCGCGCCCTGGATCTCGCCGCGCCAGACCGGCTGCAAGGGATTGCCGAGCACGAAGCAGGAGACGATATCGGTGCCGCCCGAGATGGAGGCGAGCTGGATATCGTCCTTGATGCCCTCATAGACGAAGGTGAAGCCTTCCGGCGACAGCGGCGAGCCAGTGGAGGTCATCAGTCGCAGGCTGGAGAGATCATGCGAGGTCTTCGGGGTCAGGCCACCCTTGCGCACTGCGTCGATGTATTTGGCCGAGGTGCCGAAGACGGCGAAACCCTCCTCCTGCGCATAATCGAAGAGGATGTTGCCATCGGGCGCAAAAGGTGAACCGTCATAGAGGCAGAGGGTGGCGCCGGCGGCAAGCCCCGTTACCAGCCAGTTCCACATCATCCAGCCGCAGGTGGTGAAATAGAAGACCTTTTCGCCGGGAACGACGCCGCAATGCAGGCGATGTTCCTTGATGAGCTGCAACAGCGCACCGCCGGTGGAATGGACGATGCATTTCGGCACGCCGGTCGTGCCCGAGGAAAACAGGATGAACAGCGGATGCGCAAACGGCAGGGGCACGAATTCGACGGGCTTTGCCTCGAAGGGCGCGATGAAGGCGGACAACGTCTTGGCACCTGGCGTCACCGCCGCAACCGCATCGGCATCGCCGGCATAGGGAATAATGACGGAGGGAGCACCGAGGCGCTGCGCGATGGCGCCAACCTTCGCTGTCACATCCTGCAATTTGCCGCCATACCAATAGCCGCTACAGGCAATGAAGAGCTTCGGTTCGATCTGGCCGAAGCGGTCGAGCACGCCCTGCTCGCCGAAATCGGGGGAGCAGGAGGACCAGATGGCGCCGATCGAGGCGGCGGCCAGCATGCAGGCGATGGTTTCCGGCATGTTCGGCATCATCGCGGCGACACGGTCGCCCTTGCCGATGCCCAGAGCGATATAGGCCTGCTGCAGGCGTGACACCGTGGCCGACAGCCGATCCCAGGACCAGCGGTCGCGCACCTTGTCTTCCCCCCAGAAGACCAGGGCATCGCCCTCACCGCTCTTCGACAGCAGGTTCTCGGCGAAGTTCAGTTCGGCATCGGGAAAGAAACGCGCCTCCAGCATCAGGTCGCCATTGATCAGCGCCCTTTCGCCACGTTTTCCCTTGATGCCACAGAAATCCCACACTGCTGTCCAGAAGCTTTCGTGCTCGGTGATCGACCAGGCGTGCAGACTGCCGAAATCGGAGAGCGACAGGCCGAAACGCCGGTTGCATTCCTGCATGAAGGCAAACATCGGGCTGTGTCGGCGAAACTCGTCCGACGGGGTCCAGAGCGGTTGAATGTCGTGCATATGATCTCCCCCTGCTTTTCGGCTTATATACCATGCTGCAGCGCATTATAAAGTCACAGAGTCGTCGGTCCTCCCGCTGTACAACGTTTGCATCCGCCGATCATTTCCTATATCCGGCAAACACAGGCATATCAGCGCTATGAGTATGAAAGTCTCCGTGAGATCATGAGCACGTCGAGGAATAGGAAGTGGCGATTGACCATGCTGCGATCAGCCTCGCGCTGGCTGCCGACCGTCGCACGCACCTCCGGCATCGTGCTGCTGACCATCCTCATCGTCTTCGCCGTCTTCAGGGCGACCGCCCCGTTCCTGATCTCCAGCGGGCTGGTGCGCTCCGGCATTGAAAAGGCATTGTCGGACTGGACGGGATATCGCGCTCAGATCGAGGGGGATCCGACCCTGGAATTCTGGCCGACGCCGCGCGTGACGCTCAATCAGGTCAACATTCGCGAACCGACGAAGAACGGCAAGGTACTCGGCCATATCGACAGCCTTTCGGCGGACTTCTCACTGTTCGCAGCGCTGCGTGGACGCGCACATTTCCATGAGTTTCATTTCCTGCGTCCGACGATCTATATCCGCCGCGACGAGACCGGCCTGATCGACTGGACGAACGAAGGACTGCTGTCAAAGGCGATCGAACGGGTGGAAACGTCCGCCAACCAGGGCATGCCGATGCAACGGGAGCAGGATGCGGACATCGGCACGCTGACCATCGAGGACGGCACTGTCGAGATGGCCGATGAGCGCACCGGCAACACCTATAAGATGAGCGGCGTCAATGCGGACATCACCTGGCCACGGCTGTCGCGACCGATGACGGCCGTCATTCTGGCGCGCCTCAACGGCCAGGACGTCAAGATCGATTTCAGCTCCACCCAGCCGCTACTGCTGTTTGCCGGCAAAAGCGTGGATGCAAGGACGAGCTTCTCCTCGCCGCTGATCAACTGGACCTATAGCGGTGTCACCAGCATCTCCGATTTCTCGACGCTTGCCGGCAATCTGGATCTGAGCGTGCCGAACATGCCGTCATTCCTCGCCTGGAGCGGGGAGCATCTGCCGGCCGCCAATACGCTGCAGAATGTCTCGCTCAACGCCGATATCGTCGCGATCCAGAATGGCCTGCGTTTCAACAATCTGAACTTCAAGGTCAACGATTCCGCCGCGTCCGGCGTCATGGACCTCAACTATACGGCAGCCGGAAAGCCGAAAATTTCCGGCACGCTCGCCTTCGATCAGATGAATCTCAATCCGTTCCTGGCGGCATTCTCCATGCGGCTGGCAGCCGATACCGCCATCGACGCGCTGCTCAACGGCAATCCGCTGCAGCGCCTCGACCTGGACATGCGGCTCTCCTCGAACAAGGCCTGGCTCGGCCCCTTCCAGTTCGACAATATCGGCGCGAGCCTGCTGGTGGCCGGCGGCAAGGCGAAATTCGACATCGGCGATAGCGGCTTCGAGGGCGGAGACCTGACCGCGCATCTGGAGGTCACGCAAGGTGACTTCGACGGCGGCGGTAAATTGCAGATATCCATTCGCGACGCCGATTTCGGCGGACTTTTCGCTCGTCTCAAGCTCGTTGGTCCGCTGCCGATGACGACGGGATCGCTGGATCTTGCGCTCAGCACCTCGAAACCGATCTGGGCTGCCAATCTCGGCGACGTCGCCGGCAAGATGAATTTCTCCGCACAGGCGGGTTCCTTCCGGCAATTCAACATCTCCGCCTTCCGCGCGCTTGCCGCCGACAAGACGTTCTTCCGGATGAGCGATATTGCCGACACGGCCTTCGATTTCGACAGCCTTGATGTCGATGCAAGCTTCGCCAAGGGATCGGCCGAGGTTCACAGCGCCAAGATCACGGGCCGCAACGAGACGGTGATGCTGAACGGCGTCGTTCCCTTCCGCAGCAATGGGCTGGCACTTTCAGGCGCCATCGAGGCGCGCAACCCCGCCGACACCTCGGACCTGCCGATGCTGCCCTTCTTCATCGGCGGCACCTGGCCGGACCCGGTGATCTCCCCGGTCACGACACTGCTGCCGAAACCCGACCAGCCGCAGCAATAAAGCCCTCAGCCAGCCGCCGCGGCGTGCTCGTCCCTCTGGCGCTGCACCTCGCGACGCTTGGTGGCGATGGAAGCGCAGATGACGCCGATGGCGACGATGCCGACCAGGATGGTGCAGATCGCGTTGATTTCGGGCGTCACGCCAAGCTTGACCTGGCTGTAGATCAGCATTGGCAGGGTCTTGGCACCGGCGCCCGAGGCAAAGGTAGCGATCACCAGATCATCGAGCGACAGCGTCAGTGCCAGCACCCAGCCGGAAAACACTGCCGGCGCGATGATCGGCAGGGTGATCTCGAAGAAGGTGCGCAGCGGCGGTGCGCCAAGATCCAGCGCCGCTTCCTCGATCGAGCGATCGAAGGTCAGAAGCCTGGATTGCACGACGACGGCGACGAAGCACATGGTCAGCGTGGTATGCGCCAAGACGATCGTCCAGAAACCGCGGTCGACGCCGGCAGTGACGAAGAGCAGCAGCAGCGACAGACCGGTGATGACATCCGGCATGACCAGCGGCGCGTAGATCATGCCGGAAAACAGGATGCGGCCGCGGAAGCGCGTGTAGCGCACCAGCGTCAGCGCCGCCAGCGTGCCGAGCACGGTGGCGACCGTCGCCGACAGAAGTGCGATACGCACCGTCAGCCAGGCGGCGTTCAGCATGGTATCGTTGCTGAAGAGATGCACATACCATTGCGTCGAGAAGCCGCCCCAAACCGTGACCAGGCGCGAGGCATTGAAGGAATAGATGACCAGCAACAGGATCGGCAGGTAGAGGAACGCCAGGCCGAGCGTGACCGAGACGATGTTGAAACGGGACCAGCGGATCATGACCTATCTCCCTCTCTCTTCGGCTTTCGCCTGGAAATGCTGGAAGAAGACGATGGGCACCACCAGCACAAGCAGCAGGATGGTCGCCACAGCGGAGGCCAGCGGCCAGTCGGTATTGCCGTAGAACTCGCTCCACAGCACCTTGCCGATCATCAGCGTTTCGGAACCGCCGAGCAGGTCCGGGATCACGAATTCGCCGACGGCCGGGATGAAGACCAGCATGCAGCCGGCGATCACACCGGGGATCGACAGCGGGAACGTGACGCGCCAGAAGGCGCCGATCGCCGTGCAGCCGAGATCCTGCGCCGCCTCGATCAGCGTGCCGTCCATCTTCTCCAGCGCGGAATAGAGCGGCAGCACCATGAAGGGCAGGTAGGAATAGACCATGCCGATGTAGACGGCAGTGTTGGTGTTGAGGATCACCAGCGGCTCGTTGATGATGCCAAGCCCCATCAGGAGCTGGTTCAGCAGGCCAGTGGTGCTGAGGATCGACATCCAGGAGTAGACGCGGATCAGAAAGCTCGTCCAGAACGGCAGGATGACCAGCATCAGCAGCGTCGGGCGGATGGTGCGCGGTGCTTGCGCCATGCCGTAGGCGATCGGATAGGCAATGAGCAGCGTCAGCAGCGTCGAGATGCCGGCGATCTTCAGGCTGCCGAGATAGGCGTTCATGTAGAGCGGGTCGCCGGCCAACCATGTGTAGTTGTCGAACGACATGGTCTGCAGCTTGTCCCACCAGTCACTGAGACTGTCCGACCAGTTGAAGGACGGATCATAGGGCGGGATGGAAAGCGCCTTCGTCGACAGCGAGATGCGGAAGACGATCAGGAATGGCACGAGGAAGAAGAGCAGCAGCCAGACATAGGGGATGATGATGACAAGGCGCTGGTAGAGGGAGGAACCGAGCGTTTTCATCATCAATCCTTCAGCAGCACGCCGGCGTTTTCGTCGAAGGAGACCCAGACGTTCTGGTCATAGGCGAAGGGCTCCTCCACCGCGCGGACCGCGTTCAGCGACGAAGCCTTGACCACCTGGCCATTCTGCAGCTTGACGTGAAAAACCGTCATGTCGCCAAGATAGGCGATATCCCAGATCTCACCCTCGGCGGCGTTGACGGAGGCGTTGGCAGGCGGGCGTGGCGTGATCCTGAGTTTCTCCGGCCGAATGGCGAGGCTGGCGCGACTTCCCTCCGCTGGCGTATCGCCGGATGCGGTGCGCAGCGTGAGCGCGGGATCGACGGCGATCTCGATGATCCCCGAGCGGGCCGAGGTGACATTGCCTTCGAGAATGTTCACATCGCCGATGAAGTCGGCGACGAAGCGCGAGTTGGGAGCTTCGTAGATCTCCGCCGGGGTTGCCACCTGCACCACCTTGCCATGGCTCATGACGGCGATGCGGTCGGCCATGGTCATCGCCTCTTCCTGGTCGTGGGTGACGACGACGAAGGTGAGGCCGAGGCTCTGTTGCAGGTCCATCAGCTCGAACTGGGTCTCCTCGCGCAGCTTCTTGTCGAGCGCGCCGAGCGGCTCGTCGAGCAGCAGCACCTTCGGACGCTTGGCGAGCGAGCGGGCAAGCGCCACGCGCTGACGCTGGCCGCCGGAAAGCTGGTGGGGCTTGCGCTTGGCGAACTGCTCCAGCTTGACCAGCTTCAGCATCTGCGCCACGCGATCGTCGATCTCCGCCTTCGGCATGCCGTCCTGCCGCAGCCCGAAGGCAATGTTCTTTTCGACCGTCATATGCGGGAAGAGCGCATAGGATTGGAACATCATGTTGACGGGGCGGCGATAGGGCGGCGTGCCGGCAAGGCTCTGTCCATCAAGGATGATCTCGCCCGTCGTCGGCTGCTCGAAGCCCGCCAGCATGCGCAGCAGCGTGGACTTGCCACAGCCGGAGGCGCCGAGCAGGGCGAAGAATTCGCGGTTGTAGATATCCAGCGAAAGATTATCGACGGCGACGAAATCACCGAACTTCTTCGTGACGTTCTTGAAGGAAATGTAAGGCTTTGCCGAAGGGTCGGTCCACGGAGCAAAGGAACGCCGGATATTACCGAGAGACTTCATCACTTATCCCCAAATGAAAGGATGCTGCGCCGGCTCTTCCCCATTCCGGCGCGGTCCTGATCTTTACCTTATGCCGTCAGAAAAAGGCCCGGACGTTGCCGTCCGGGCCTGCTTTGAAATTATTGGCCGGTGGTAACCTTCGTCCACAGGCGCGTCGCCACGCGCTGCGTTTTCGGATCCCATGGCTTCAAGGTGTAAAGGTTCTTCGAGACCTCTTCCGTTGGATAGACGGACGGATCTTCCAGCACTTCCTTGCTGACGAATTGCTGCGACGCCTTGTTGCCATTCGCATAGGCCGTGAAGTTGCTGGCCTTGGCGATGACTTCCGGTTTCATCATATAGTTGATGAAGGCGTGCGCCTCGGCGATATGCGGCGCATCGGCAGGGATCGCCATCACGTCGAACCACATCTGTGCGCCCTTTTTCGGGATCGAATAGCTGATATTGATGCCGTTCTTGGCTTCCGCCGCGCGATTGCGCGCCTGCAGCACGTCGCCGGAGTAGCCGAAGGCGAGGCAAATGTCGCCGTTGGCGAGCGCGTTGATGTATTCCGACGAGTGGAACTTGCGGACATTGGGACGGATTGCCGTCAACAGCTCCTCGGCCTTCTTGAAGTCCTCGGGCTTGGTCGAGTTCGGATCGAGGCCAAGATAGCGCAGCGCCGCCGGAATGACGTCGGTCGGAGAGTCGAGCACGTAGATGCCGCAATCCTTGAACTTGGCGGCAAGCGCCGGATCGAAGATCACGTTGATATCCGGCGCCTCGTCGGTGCCGAGGATCTGCTTCACCTTGTCGACATTGTAGCCGACGCCGCTGGTGCCCCACATATAGTCGACCGCATACTGGTTGCCGGGATCGTAGGCCGCAATCCGCTGCTGCACCGTGTCCCACATGTTGGAGATATTCGGCAGCTTCGACTTGTCGAGCTTCTGGAAGACGCCGGCCTTGATCTGGCGCTGCAGGAAGTAGGCAGTCGGCACGACGACGTCATAGCCGGTCTTGCCCGCGAGCAGCTTGGTCTCCAGCGTTTCGTTGGCGTCGAAGGTGTCGTAGACGACCTTGATGCCGGTTTCCTTGGTGAAATCGGCCAGGATCGAATCATCGATGTAATCCGACCAGTTGTAGACGTTGACGACTTTGTCTTCCGCCTGGGCGGCCGTGACCAGCGAAACCGCCGCAAAGGCGGTTGCCGCGAGCCGTGCGAACATGGACTTCATGGTCTCTCCTGTTTTGTTCAAGGGTATCCTCGCGACACCCAACCCTCTGTTTTTCCCGCCAGACTAGAAAGGAATCCCAAAGGCCACAAGGGGGAAAAGCAAGCCTCATGAGCTTTCACGGATTTACGCGAAATCGGGGGATGATGCGGTTCACCGGCCGGAGACGGGCCACGCCGTCCTCGGCTTGCGGTTTTCAAACATAGGTCGGACGGTTGCCCGCGAAGAGATCGGCATGGCTCTTCAGCAGCCGGGCCATGCGATCGACCACCGTGCGGATCTCGCGGCGATGGCGGTCTGTGTCGTTCATGACGATCCATTGCCCATGGCGCAGGGAAGCGATTTCCTCCCCCACCCGCTCCAGCCGAGGCTCCAGGTCGCCGACGAAACAGGGAAGAACGGCGATGCCCGACCCTGAAAGAACCAGATCATGGAGCGAGCGCGGCCGGGTGACCGTCACCGCGATCGCCTCGCGCTCATTCTGATGCGGCCAGCGCAGATAGGCGGAGATCGCCTCTTCTTCCGCAACCGCGATCCAGCGCCTGGGGCCGGCGAAGCGCATGTTGCGTGCCTGATAGGCGGCATAGGCGACGTCACCGGTCTTGATGGCCGCAAGGTTCACCTCCTCCGGTTCGAAGGCGCGGATACCGATATCGCTTTCGCGATGGGCGAGGCTGGCGCGGCGTTCGGCGATTTGCAGATCGATGCGGAAGCCGTCCCGCTCCGAGCAGATCGATGGCATGTTCTGGCTAAGCACCCAGGCGACCCAAGTGCCCGCCGTAATCCGGACGATGGCCGCGCCCTGCGCCTCGCGCTGCCAGCTATCCACCTTGCGGGCAGCCGCCTCCATGTCGAGCAGCTGATCGAACAATTCCTGACCGTCACCGGTCAGCGCATAGCCGGTCTGGCTGCGCTGGAAGAGCGGGCGGCCGACCTGGCTCTCCAGCTCCAGCATGCGCCGGCCGATCGTGGCCGGGCTCAATCCACTTGACGAAACGGCCCCCGTCAGCCCGCCACCACGGGCGACATCGAGGAAAAGTTGATAGGCATCCCATGTCGCATTTTTCATAATTGAAAAACATAGGCCGAAAACGACTGTATATAAAGAGAATTTCTATGTGTAATTGAAGGGATGCCTTTCAACGTGGAGACTTCCCATGATCGACTGCATCGCTTTAGCCAAGATCCTTGAATTGCAAAACCAGACGCTCCACGACCAGTGGCGCAGGAATGAGGACCTGTTCTACCAGGCCTATAGTCATGAACACTGGGCACTGGTCTCCCGACTTGGAGAAATCCTCGACCGTGCCTATGCATGGCTCAAAACAAAAAAGGCGGACCGGCCCGATATCGGCCGATCCGCCTGCGATAGTGGCGCTTGCTGCGGTCAGGCAGCGTCCGCCCGCTGATAACTATGGACGACCTGGCCGCTTTCGATCTTGAATTGCTGGATGAGATAGAGCAGCGCGTCCGCCTCGGAGGCCAGTTCCCGGCTGGCCGCCGTGGTCTCCTCGACCATGCCGGCATTCTTCTGCGTCATCTGGTCCATATGGTTGACGGAGGCATTGACCTCCTGCAGCGCGCTTGCCTGATCGTGGCTGGCGCGGGCAATCATTTCGACATGCTGGCTGATGGTGACAATCTGGCCGCTGATCTGCGCCAGAACCGAGCCGGCCTGCTGCACGAATTGCGAGCCGGAATTGACCTCCTGGGTCGATTTGTTGATCAGTCCCTTGATCTCCTTGGCCGCGGCGGCGGAGCGCTGGGCCAGCTCGCGCACTTCCATAGCCACGACCGCAAAGCCCTTGCCGGCGTCACCGGCGCGGGCAGCCTCGATCCCGGCATTCAACGCCAGAAGGTTGGTCTGGAAGGCAATTTCGTCGATGACGCCGATGATCTGCTCGATCTTGCGGGACGCATCTTCGATGCGCGTCATGGCGTCGATGGCGTTGCCGACGACGACGGAGCTGTCATCAGCGCTGCGCTTGGCTTCGCGCACGATCGCATCCGCATCCTTGGCACGCTCGGCGGATGAGCGAACCGTAACCGTGATTTCGTCAACGGCGGCGGCGGTCTGTTCCAGCGAGGCAGCCTGCTGTTCGGTGCGTTTCGACAGGTCCTCGGCGGAGGCGGCCATCTGGTTGCCGTTGGACTGGATCATCTCGACATTGTCGCGCACCTGGCTGATGGTCTGCTGCAGGCGTGACAGCGAGCTGTTAAAATCCTGGCGGAGCTGTTCGAGACGACCGATGAAGGGCTTCTCGATCGTCGAGGAGATGTCGCCCTGCGCCAGACGCTCGAGGCCGGCGGCAAGTTCGCTGACGGCAAAGTCGATCTGGCGGTCGAGCTCGCGCTTTTCGGCGTCGTTGCGCTGGCGCTCATGCTCGGCGGCGGCCCGCTCCTCGTCGCTCTGCTCCTCGATGCGGATTTTCGAGATCGCGTTTTCCTTGAAGATGCCGAGCGCGCGGGCCATGTCGCCGATTTCGTCATGGCGCTTTTCGCCGGAGATCGCGGTCTCCAGCATGCCATCGGCAATGCGGCGCATGGCGGCGGTGATCTGGCCGATCGGGCGCTGCAAGGTCAGCACCAGAGCAATGCCGCCGGCGACGGAAAGAATGATGCCCAGAATGGTGGCGAGGATCGAGATGTAATTTGCCTGCTCACGCTCGGTGCCGGCGCTCTGCTTTTGCGTTTCGGCGAAGGCTGTGAGCTGGCCCCATACCTGATCGAGCTGCTGGCGCGCGGCGGCATATTCCGCAACGCGCTGGGTCGACGTGTTGACCAGTTGGTCGCCGCCGTCCTCGATTGCCTTGAGGGCGGGCCGGATAGCCGCATCGATACCATCGATGAAATCCATGCCCTTGGCGCTTTGCTTCATCGTGTCCATGGCGCCGCGGAGCTTGAAGACCTCCTGCCGCAGACGCGTGAGATTATCCTTGCTGGTATTGGCCAGGAATTCGCCAAGGACGAGCTGCAACGAATAGATCGAACCCTGGAGACGGCGGGTATCCTGAAGAACGGAGTTGGTTTGAACAACCTTGGCGTCCATCTCCACGAAAGTCGTCGTCGCCTCGCGCATCATCTGCGTCGCGGCCAACTGCGTATAGGTCGAGGTCTGGCGGAAACGGGAAAGAAGCCGGCCGATGCCGGCAATCGTATCGTCGGTCGGGACATCCGCGCTTTCGGTGAAGGCGGTCAGGTCCTTGATCGTGCCGACAAGGGATTGCACGACGCTCTTCTGGTTTTGCGGAAGAGCGAGATTGATCGAGCGCTGTGCCTTGTTCAGATCAGGCAGCCGGTCCTTGAGCAGCTTGACCTTATCGGCAGGGGTTGCAGCCTTATTGAAATCCTCGGCAACGGCAACGAGCTGATCGCCGCCCTTCAGCAGGCGGTCGGCTGACCGCAGCGTCGATGTCGCGGCCGCCTGGTCCTGGCGCATCTGGTCTTCCAGTTGCTGACCGTTGAAATCGACGTTGAAGCGGGCCTTGATCAGCGCCTTCTGAGCATCGTCGACCGCCTTGCGGAAATCGATTTCCTGTTCGTGTAGCGTCCAGAGCTTGGCAACCTCATTCGCCATGGCGGCGGTCTTGGTCGTCGCATCCGTCAGATTGTCACGACCATCCGCATCTTTGCCGAGCTGGTCGAGCGTCGACGCCAGAACGCCCTGCTGCGATTTGATGTCCTCATACAGCTTGTCACGCTGCTGCTCATTGGTGATACGCAGGAAGTCATCCATTGAACCGTAGAGATTCTTGAAGCCCGTCAGCGATTGCAGCACGCTGTTGGAGATTTCCATGCGCCCCTGCAGCAGGCCGGAGGCATAGAGCCCGGTGAGGCCGACGGCGGAAATGCTGATGACGAATGGCAGGACGAAGAGGAGAACCTTCGTCTTGATCTTGAAACGGGACAGGATCTTGTCAATGAACATCGTAGCTCGGGCCTCTCACAACTGCTCCCCCCTAGCCGGCGCCTTCACAGCGCTGACAGGATGCAAAATCTTCAATCTTGAGATGTTCGCAGACGGGGACCTGAACGATGTCAGGCGGCAATCATTGCTTCTGCTTCACGTTGTGGAAGCGGCCCCAGAAAATCTGCGCAGATTGTGAGTTTGATAGATTAATTTTCGGATAAAGGGCGACGGCAGCCCTTGGCACGGGGAAAGCACAAGAAAACGGCCGATGCGATGGGTCAGCCGAAACAAGGCGTGGCGCGTTTGCGCAAGTCGTTCGCCGGGGAAACGGCGAAATCAGCCGATCGGGCCGATGATATCAGAAGCCGCGCACCGCGAGGTAAGCGATGCAGGCCGCCGTGGCGCCTGTTGCGAGCATCAGCAGCCTGACGGCCACGAGCTTGGCATTGTCACGGGTTTGAGCAATTGCAATGGCGCGAGCGCGGCGTTGTGTTTTGTTCATGAGCCTCTATCCCATTTTCGCACTGACACGATAACCGGCAACAGGCCGTTCCGGCAACAGGCAATGTAGAAAATAAAGATGTAGGAAATGAAAACGCCAAAACCAGAGGTTAGTTATAATTGCCGCACCCTCGGGCATTTGCCCGAGGGTGCGGAACCCCGTCGACCTAAGTCTACTTCAGCAACTCGGCAATCGCCGGATTGGTCGCCGTCTCAGCGGCGATCTTGCCGGAAGACGACTTGATAGTCTTGTCGGCGCCATCCTTCAGCAATGCCTTGACGACGGCTGGATCATCCTGCTGCGATGCCATGTGCAGCGGCGTCCAGCCATCATAATCACCGCGCGCATTGACGTCGGCGCCCTTGGAGACCAGCAGATCCACCATGCTGGCCGGGCCGTAATAGGCGGCGGTGTGCAGTGGATACCAGCCTTCGGTGGTCTTCATGTCCAGCTTGGCACCGCAGGCGAGCATCTTCTTGACGACATCACCCTTCTTGTCGCGGATCGCCAGCGCGAAATTGGTGTCGCCGCCCGCATCCTGGCCGTTCGGATCGAGCTTCTTGCAGGCCGCAGACGCCGCACCGGCATCCAGCGCCGTGACGGCCAGCATGCCAAGGGACACCATTAAGGCCGTCGCCATGCCGGTAAGAGTTGCGGACCGGAATGTCGGGGTCTTGAACGTCATCATCGCCTCCATCGAATATGTGCGTCGTTGGAGATGCTCCTTGCCTGCTTCCGGATCTGTTGGCAAGGCCACTTCAGGCCGCTTCGCCGGCGACATGGCCGGAGGCCCAGGCCCACTGGAAATTATAGCCGCCGAGCCAGCCGGTGACATCAACGCATTCGCCGATGAAGAAGAGGCCGGGGATGGTCTTCACCTGCATCGTCTTGGAATCGAGACAATTTGTGTCGATGCCGCCGAGCGTGACTTCCGCCGTCCGGTAGCCTTCCGAGCCCGACGGCTTGACCGGCCAGGCCTGGACGGCGGCGGCAAGCTGCTGCAGCCGCTTGTCGCCCTGGTCCGCCATGTTGCCCGATATGCCCTCGCCCTCGGCGAAATGCTGTGCCAGCCGCTTCGGCAAGATTTCCGCCAAAGCCGTCTGCGCCGATTGCCGGCCATTGGCCTGCCGCGCCGCCTTCAACATGACGAAGACATCCACATCGGGCTCGATCGCCACCGTGATTTCGTCCCCTTCCCGCCAATAGGAGGAAATCTGCAGGATCGCCGGACCGCTGAGGCCTCGATGGGTGAAGAGCAGGGCTTCGCGGAACGCCGTCTTGCCATGGCGGATTTCGGCGGGCGCGGCGATGCCGGAAAGCGGCGCCAGACGTTGCAGCAATTGCGGGTCGAGCGTCAGCGGCACCAGGCCGGGACGGGTCTCGATGAGCGGCAGGCCGAATTGCTCGGCGATACGATAGGCAAAGCCGGTGGCGCCCATCTTCGGGATCGACTTACCGCCGGTCGCAACGACCAGCGAGGCCGCCTCGAAGGGGCCTTCCGAGGTGGAGACGCGATAGCCTCCGCCGGCGACGGGCTCGACCGTACTGATTTCGGTGCGCAGCCGCAAATCCACGCCGGCCGAACGCATCTGGTCGGTCAGCATGTAGATAATGTCCTTGGCGCTGTTGTCACAGAAGAGCTGGCCAAGCGTCTTCTCATGCCAGGCGATGCCGTGGCTCTCGACCATGGCGAGGAAATCCCTCGGCGTGAAGCGCGCCAGGGCCGACTTGGCGAAATGCGGATTGGCTGAGAGGAAGTTCTTCGGGCCGGCATGGATATTGGTGAAATTGCAGCGCCCGCCGCCGGAAATGCGGATTTTCTCGCCCGGTGCGGCGGCATGGTCGAGCAGCAGCACGGAACGCCCGCGCTGGCCGGCGCGAATGGCGCACATCATGCCCGCGGCGCCCGCGCCGAGAACGATCACATCATATTTGCCGGCCACGTTTCATTCCTTCATCGATTAACACGCTGCGTGACTATTTTTCCATCATATGGCGAAAGTCGGAGCGCCTCCCCCTCGCCAATTGGCAAACTGCCGTTATGATGCAATCTCCGATCCACGCAAATACGGTGTTTTATGCCTGCGAAAAAGACCCCGCTGAAAGCTTCCAAGCCGGTCTCGAAAGTTGCTACAGTTCCCAGCAGTCTACGGTCGGCACGCGGTGTTGCAAATTGGAAGGAAGCGGCCCAATGGCTGCGGGCGCGCGGGATCGAAGACATCGAATGCATCACCCCGGACCTTGCGGGCGTACCCCGCGGCAAGATGATGCCGACCTCGAAATTCACATCCAACACCTCGCTCGCCTTGCCGTCGGCAATCTATCGCCACACGATCTCGGGCGAATATCCCGAAGAGACGGAAAACTTCCGCTATGAGCCACGCGACAGCGACCTCAAGCTGGTGCCCGATCTTTCGACGCTTTCCGTCGTGCCCTGGGAAACCGATCCGACGGCGCAGGTGATCTGTGACATCGTCAATTCCGAAGGCCAGGCGGTATCCTATACGCCGCGCAACCTGCTGAAGCAGATCATGAACCTCTACAAGGAGCGCGGCTGGAAAGCGGTGGTGGCGCCGGAGATCGAATTTTACCTCGTCGCCAAGAATGATGACCCGGACTATCCGCTGCATCCGCCGAAAGGTCGTTCCGGTCGCTCGATCCTCGGCGGCCAGGGTTATTCCATCGCCGGCATCAACGAATTCGACGAGCTGATCGACGATATCTATCACTTCTCGGAAAAGCAGGGTCTGGAGATCGATACGCTGATCCATGAAGAGGGGCCGGCGCAGCTTGAAATCAACCTGCGCCACGGCGACCCGATCGAGCTTGCCGACCAGGTGTTCATGTTCAAGCGCACCATCCGCGAAGCGGCGCTGAAGCACGGTATCTACGCCACCTTCATGGCCAAGCCGATGCAGAGCCAGGCGGGCTCGGCGATGCATATCCACCAGTCGGTTGTGAATATCGAAACGGGCAAAAACGTCTTCACCAATCCGGACGGCAGCCCATCGCCTGAGTTCTTTCACTTCATCGGCGGCATGCAGCGCTATGTGCCGAATGCGCTGGCGATGCTCGCGCCTTACGTGAACTCCTACCGGCGTCTGGCGCCGAACATGTCCTGCCCGGTCAACAATGCCTGGGGCTACGACAACCGCACCACGGCCTTCCGCGTGCCGGTCTCCGATCCGCAGGCGCGTCGCGTCGAAAACCGGCTGCCGAGCTCGGACGCCAATCCGTATCTGGCGCTTGCCGCCTCGCTCGCCTCCGGCCTGCTCGGCATCATGAAGAAGGTGGAACCGACCGCGCCGACCGAGGATTCGGCCAATGAAGGCTCGATCGACCTGCCGCGCGGCCTTCTCGAAGCCATCGCGCTTTTGGAGGGCGAACCGGCCTTCCATGAAGTCCTGGGCAAGGACTTCATCGACATCTATGCCGGCGTCAAGCGCGGTGAGTTCGAGACCTTCATGCAGGTGATCAGCCCCTGGGAGCGGGAATTCCTTCTGCTCAACGTGTGAGGGAGGGCCACCCATGACATCGCAGGACGCATGGCAGAGCCCGATCGCGCCGGGGCTTTCCTGGTATCAGGCAACCGTCGGGCCTCGCCCGGTCTATCTCAAGCTCGATGGCTCGCGCCGCGCCGATGTCGCCATCATCGGCGGCGGCTACACCGGCCTGCAGGCGGCCTATAATCTCGCCAAGGGCGGCGTCGATGTCGTGCTGATCGACGCCAACCGCTTCGGCGACGGCGCCTCCGGGCGCAATGGCGGCCAGCTCGGCACCGGCCAACGCTGGTGGCCGGAGGAGCTGGAAGAGAAGATCGGCTACGAGCGCTCCAAGGCGCTCTTCGATCTTGCCGAGGACGCCAAGCGGCATCTGCTCGATTTCGCCACCGAGCATGGCATCGACATCGATTTCATGCCCGGCCAGATGAACGTCACGCATAAGCCGAGCTACAAACGTGCCTATATGGAAAACGCCGAGATCGCCGCGACGCGCTACGGCTATCCGCATGTCAGCTTCATGGACACGGGGGAGACCCAGGAACGGCTGGGCTCGAAGCGCTATCTCTATGGCGTCAGGGATATGGGCACCGGCCATATCCACCCGCTGAAGCTGCTCATCGGTCTGGCGCGGGTGGCCGCCGCCGCCGGTGCTTCGCTGTTCGAGATGACGCCGGCAAAAGCGATCAGCCAATCAGGCGGCAAGACGCTGATCGAGACCGAGCGCGGTACGATCACCGCCGATCGCGTGCTGATCGCCTGCAACGGCTATATCGGCAATCTGGAGCCGGTGACGGCGAGCCATGTCATGCCGATTCGCTCCTTTATCGGGGCGACCGAACCGCTCGACAGATTTCCCGATGTGCTGCCCGGCGGCGAAGCCGTAGCGGATTCGCGCTTCGTGGTGCGGTATTTCCGCAAGTCGAAGGACGGGCGCCTGCTGTTCGGCGGCCGCGAGGCCTATACGGCCGATAATCCGCGCGACATAACGCAGCACATCCGCCGCCAGATCGCCGAGATCTATCCCTCGCTCGACACGATCGACATCACCCATGCCTGGGGCGGATCGGTCGGTATCACCATGCCGCGCCAGCCTTTCGTGCGCGACGTCATGCCCGGCGTGACCTCCATTGGCGGCTATTCCGGACACGGCGTCATGCTGTCAAACTATTGCGGTAAACTCTATGCGAAAACGGTCCTCGGGAACGCCGACGATCTTGCGCTTTTCAGGGCGCTGAACATCCCGCCGTTTCCCGGTGGTGCCCGCATGCGGGCACCTCTCCTGTTCCTGGCGCTCTCGTGGTTTGCGTTGCGCGACAGGTTTTAGAGAAGAGAATGGATTTCCTCTTTCGGCAATCCGCTCTAAAAACCGAGTCTGAATTTTGCGATGCACACTGGCCTTTTTAAATCGATTAGATTAAAAGGGGCCTCAACCAAGACCGATTGAGAGATACCTCATGAGCAGCCAAATCATTCCCGTTGAACCTTTTGACTATGTCGTTTTCGGCGGCAGTGGCGACCTTGCCGAGCGCAAGCTCCTGCCCGCTCTTTATCATCGCCAGATCGAAGGCCAGTTCACCGAACCGACCCGCATTATCGGCGCATCGCGCAGCGCTCTCTCCAATGAGGAATACCGCAAATTCGCCGACGCCGCCCTCAAGGAACACCTGAAGAAGGGCGAGTATGACGATGCTGAGGTCAAGAAGTTCCTCGCCCGCCTGTTCTACGTTCCGGTCGATGCCCGCAGCGATGCCGGCTGGGATCAGCTGAAGAAGATCCTCGACGAGGGTAAGGACCGCGTGCGCGCCTTCTATCTCGCCGTCGCTCCCGGCATTTTCGGCGACATCTCGCAGAAGATCCACGACCACAAGCTGATCACCAAGCAGACCCGCATCGTCGTCGAAAAGCCGATCGGCCGCGACCTCGCTTCGGCCCTGCAGCTCAACGACACGATCGGCAAGGTCTTCAAGGAAGAGCAGATCTTCCGCATCGACCACTATCTCGGCAAGGAGACGGTGCAGAACCTGATGGCGCTGCGTTTCGCCAACGCCCTCTACGAGCCGCTGTGGAACGCCAATCACATTGACCACGTCCAGATCACGGTGGCGGAATCGGTCGGTCTCGAAGGCCGCGCCGGCTACTACGACACCGCCGGCGCGCTGCGCGACATGGTGCAGAACCACATCCTGCAGCTGCTTTGCCTGACCGCAATGGAAATCCCCTCCTCGATGGATTCCGAAGCCGTCCGCGACGAGAAGCTGAAGGTGCTGCGCGCGCTGAAGCCGATCAACGCTTCCAACGTCGAGCAGGCGACGGTTCGCGGCCAGTACCGCGCCGGCGCATCCTCGGGCGGCCCGGTCAAGGGCTATCTCGATGAACTCGAAGGCGGGGTTTCCAACACCGAAACCTTCGTCGCCATCAAGGCCGAGATCGGCAATTGGCGCTGGGCCGGCGTTCCCTTCTACATCCGCACCGGCAAGCGTCTTGCTGGCCGCATGTCGGAGATCGTCATCACCTTCAAGCCGATCCCGCACAATATTTTCGATCAGGCCGCCGGCCGCACCGTCGCCAACCAGCTGATCATCCGCCTGCAGCCGGACGAAGGCGTCAAGCAGTCGCTGATGATCAAGGATCCGGGTCCGGGCGGCATGCGCCTGCGCAACGTCTCGCTCGACATGAGCTTCGCCTCGGCCTTCAACGTTCGCAATCCGGACGCCTACGAGCGCCTGCTGATGGACGTCATCCGCTCGAACCAAACGCTGTTCATGCGCCGCGACGAAGTGGAAGCCGCATGGGATTGGGTCGACCCGATCCTCAAGGGTTGGGAAGAAGCCGGCCAGCAGGTGCAGGGCTATACGGCCGGCACCTGGGGTCCGAGCCAGGCCATCGCTCTGATCGAGCGCGACGGCCGCACCTGGCATGACGATATCTAGGACGGTGACGATGACAGCGAATATGCATGCTTTCGCCAATGGCGCCGAACTCGCCGGCAAGCTCGCGGACAAGGTGGTCGAGGTTCTCTCGGCCGCCATTACCGCCCGCGGCTCCGCAAGCATCGCGGTCTCCGGCGGCTCGACGCCGAAGGCCTTCTTTCAGGCGCTGTCGTCGCGTCCGCTCGACTGGGGCAAGGTGACGATCACCCTCGTCGACGAACGGTTCGTGCCGGCGGACAATCCGCGCTCGAACCATCTGCTCGTCCAGGAAAATCTGCTGAAGGACAAGGCCGCTACGGCCAAGTTCCTTCCGCTCTACCAGGCCGCGGCTTCCGCTGAGGAGGCCGCCGTCATCGCCACGGAAAAGACCAAGAGCGTCGGCCATCCCTTCGATGTCGTCATCCTCGGCATGGGCAATGACGGCCACACGGCCTCGTTCTTTCCGGGCGGCAGCAATCTTGCGACCGCGCTTGATCCGAAGACCCCGCGCGGCATCATCACGATGGAAGCCGAGGGCGCTGGCGAACCGCGGCTGACCTTCACCTTCTCCAGCCTTCAGGATGCCCGATTGCTGGTGCTCCATATCGAGGGCGAAGGCAAGAAGGACGTTCTCGCCAAGGCCGAGGCACCGGGAGAAGAGACCGAAATGCCGATCCGCGCCATGCTGCGCCGGGCCGCTTCTCCGGTCGAGATTTACTGGGCTCCCTGACACGGCCGGACGGTCGTCATCGGACCCTGAATGACACAGCAACGGCTGCTGCGCCACGCGCCCGAAAGGGCGTGCCGGCATAGCAGTGACATTTCAAGCCTGCGCCCGGTCCTTTCCCAGACAAGATCGAAGGTGATCTTTCGGGACCAAGCGCAAGAACAGCCGGAGGCAGATCGACCATGGCCGCTGACGCCCGCATATCCGCGATTACCGCACGTATCGTCGAACGTTCGAAACCAACGCGCGAGCTCTATCTGGAGCGCCTGCGCAACGCAGCCACCAAGGGCGCGCAACGCTCCGTGCTCGGCTGCGCCAACCTTGCTCACGGCTTCGCAGTCTGTTCCCCCTCCGAGAAAGATGCGCTGGCGGGTGACCGCGTGCCCAATCTCGGAATCATCACCTCCTATAACGACATGCTCTCGGCGCATCAGCCCTTCGAGACCTATCCCGCGATCATCCGCGAAGCGGCGGCGGAAGCCGGCGGCATCGCCCAGGTCGCCGGCGGCGTACCCGCCATGTGCGACGGCGTCACGCAGGGCCAGCCGGGCATGGAACTGTCGCTGTTCTCGCGCGACCTGATCGCCATGTCGGCCGGTGTCGGCCTGTCGCACAATATGTTCGACGCGGCCGTCTTCCTCGGCGTCTGCGACAAGATCGTTCCGGGCCTCGTCATCGCCGCCCTCTCCTTCGGCCATCTGCCGGCCGTCTTCATTCCGGCGGGACCGATGACCTCCGGCCTGCCGAACGACGAGAAATCGCGCGTGCGCCAGCTCTTTGCCGAAGGCAAGGTCGGTCGCGCCGAGCTGCTGGAGGCGGAATCGAAGTCCTATCACGGCCCCGGCACCTGCACCTTCTACGGCACGGCCAATTCCAACCAGATGCTGATGGAGATCATGGGCTTCCACATGCCCGGTGCCTCCTTCGTCAATCCCGGCACGCCGCTGCGCGAAGCGCTGACCCGCGAGGCCACGAAGCGGGCGCTCGCCATCACCGCCATGGGCAACGAATTCACCCCGGCCGGCGAAATGATCGACGAGCGCTCGATCGTCAATGGCGTCGTCGGCCTGCACGCGACCGGCGGCTCGACCAATCACACAATGCATCTCGTCGCTATGGCGCGCGCAGCCGGCATCGCCCTCACCTGGCAGGATATTTCCGAGCTGTCGGACATCATTCCGCTGCTGGCCCGCGTCTATCCGAACGGCCTTGCCGACGTGAACCATTTCCATGCCGCCGGCGGCATGGGCTTCCTGATCAAGGAGCTCCTGAAGAAGGGGCTGCTGCACGACGACGTTCGCACCGTCGCCGGCCAGGGGCTTTCCGCCTATTCGATCGAGGTGAAGATGGGCGCCGATGGCGGCGTGGTCCGCGAACCGGCACCGGAAAAGAGCGGCGACCCGAAGGTGCTCTCGACCATCGATGCGCCGTTCCAGGGCAATGGCGGCCTCAAGATGCTGCGCGGCAATATCGGCAAAGCTGTGATCAAGATCTCCGCCGTCAAGCCGGAGCGCCACATCATCGAAGCGCCAGCCGTCATCTTCCACGACCAGTTGGAGATGCAGCAGGCCTTCAAGGATGGCAAGCTGAACCGCGATTTCGTCGCCGTCGTCCGCTTCCAGGGACCGAAGGCCAACGGCATGCCGGAACTGCACAAGCTGACCCCTGCCCTCGGCGTGCTGCAGGACCGCGGCTTTCGCGTGGCGCTTCTGACCGACGGGCGCATGTCCGGCGCGTCCGGCAAGGTTCCGGCCGCGATCCATGTCACGCCGGAAGCCATCGACGGCGGTCCGATCGCCCGCATCGAGGAGGGTGACATCATCCGTATCGACGCGATCGCCGGCACGCTGGAAGTGCTGGTCGACGCCGCCACTATGGCCGAACGCACGCCTGTCGTCGTCGACCTCTCCGAGAACGAGTTTGGCATGGGCCGCGAACTCTTCGCCCCCTTCCGCCGCGCCGCCGGCCCGGCCGATCAGGGCGCCAGCGTGCTGTTCCATCACTAAGGGGACTTCAAGACCCGCTCACAAAGCATTGGGAGCGGGTTTATCGGTCCACTTCGGCGGAAGCCCGATGCGTCCGCCGATGAAGCCGGCAACGCCCGGCGATTTGCCGAACACCTTGCACGCCTCGTATTTCGGCGCGCGCCCGACCAGACCCGCCAGCTTCGCCCTCGATGGAAAGGGCATCGTTCCGAACGGGGTCCTGCCCTTGACGAGCATCTTGCTGAAATCGCTGCCGAATTTCGCGGCGAGGCTATAGGCATCTCCCTCCTTGGCGACGGTTCCCGAATCGAAAAACGCGTTCGCGCCGCGCCCCCAGATCATCACAGCCTTTTGCGCGCCCTGACCGTCAATGGCCTCTGCCTCGAGAGACAGGCTGCCCATTCCGATCGGGATGCGCGGAACAGGCACGGGCACGCCCGGCAGCAGTACGCTTTTGGCCACTGACGCGACCTTCGAAGCACCGACCGCCGTCGTGTTCGTAGGCTTGACCTGCGTGACCACAGCGCGAACGGTCAAATCCGCCGGCTCCGACAGGCCGACGACGACGAAACGTTCGCTCAAGCCCGAGCAAAGCGTCCTGTCCACGGCATTGGTGACGAGGTTTCGCTGCGCTGGCGTGAAAGCGGCACTTTCAGCTCGCATCGAAAAGGCGGTCGGGATGATCTTCACGGTCTTCGCCGCAAGAACCTCATCCTTGTTCACCTTGAGAAGCGAGTGGGTTACCATCCCGTCCGATTGTTTCAGGCCATCATAGGATCGCAGGGAACCCGCGCGGTCCAGGGGTGCCGACGCACAGCCGGCAACCAGCAAACTGAGAGACGCGACCGTCGGCCAGACGGCGAGCTGACCCGCTCGACGTGCCTTGGAGCGGAACGGACCATGCACTGCTGTCGTATCGCAATTGAAAATCGGGGTGACTGGCATGGCGTACCGGCTCTCCTCTGCCTGCTCGGGCATCTTGAGTGAACATTAATTATTACACTGGATGTAAAAATTAATGTTGGCAACTTTGCGGCAACTATCGAGCGAGGCGGCGGAATTATTTCACCAGAAATGAAAGTGGCAAAAAGCCAGGAGCAAGTCCTGACAGGTTTGTGTGTCGTGGCAACTTATGACAAAATATTTCAATGCATGACGCCCCCTCAAAACCGGAAGGCCTGCGCGAGCAAAAACGGCGCTTGACGTTTCAGCGCATCGCGGATGCCGGACTGAAATCCTTTCTTGCAAAAGGCTATCAGGAGACGACGCTCGACGAGATCGCGGCCGCGGCCGGCATTTCCCGGCGAACCTTCTTTTATTATTTCAAAAGCAAGGACGAGATTCTTCTGGCGCACCAGCGCGGCTATATTGAGGCCCTCAAGACGTCGGTCCTGGAGAGCGCATCTGTCGGGCAACCGATCGAGATCGTACATCAGGCGCTGCGCAAGCTCGTCGCGCGCATCCAGACACCGCAACTTCTCGAGACCGCCCGGCTGCTGCGACAAAACAATGCGTTGCGTGTCCGCACGCGCGGCAACTATCTAGCGCTTGAACAAGCCGTCTACGAGGGCCTATGCGAGCTGTTTCCAGCCAAGGACCATGACGAACTGCGGCTGATGTCCATGGTATCGGTGAGCCCCCTTCGCCTCGCGGTCGACAAGTGGCTTCAGGAGGACGGCCAGCATCCGCTGATGGATTATATCGAGGAGGCGCTCAGGAAATTCCGGGCGGCGATCTGACCGACAGAATACCGCTCGAACACCTCTGGCTGACTTTGCTCAGGCGCGGATATCGAGCACGCGGTCGCGATGCGCCGGATGGGTGCTGTAGACGAAGATCTTGTTCATTTCCTTCTCCGACAGCAGCCGCAGGAAGCGGACCTCCACCGTGTTGTTGGAAAAGATCTTCATCAGCACGCAACCAATCTTGCTGATGCGGGCATCGGGGATATCGAGATAGAATTGCTTCGGCAGATTGAACTGCGTGAGGATCGCCAACATCGCACTGGTCTGCGAGATGCGAATAATGTCGCAACGGCGTGATGCCAGATTGAGGACACCCTTCTCGGTATATTCAATCCGCGCCGCGTTCATCGTGTCCTGCATCCTGTACCGCGCTTCGCGGTCGTACATGAAGGACTCTTCCCTGTTGAGAAAATGCTGGCCTGTATTCGCTGCGCCGCGAGCTGCCATTGCCGTAAATCCCTAGAGTAGCTTACGGATCACACGCTACCAGCGGGTATTTAACAGAAGGTTTGGAAACGCTAGCCCAAGTTGCATTTATTTTATGTGTTTGATCGGGCTAGCGCACTCGCACCGTTTGGACAGTGCCTTATTGCTTACGATAGGTATGGCCTTCGGCATCGAAGAGATGCAGCTTCTGCCGGTCGGCTGCAAAGCGCATTTTTTGCCCACGCTTGACGTCCGCGATACCGGGGATCTTGACGATGATCGGCTCGCCGTCCACCAGGCCCTCGATATAGAGCTGTGTGACTTCACCGAGCGCTTCGACGATCGCGACCTCGCCTTCGAAGAGGTAGTTCTCGTCGGTCGCTACCCGCAGGTCTTCGGGGCGAACGCCGAAGCTCGCGGTCTTGCCGCGCTCGGAGGCAGCCGTCGGGATATCGAGGGTCACCGACTTGCCGCCCGTCAGCATCACCGTCGTCTTTTCTCCAGCCTCGGTCACCGTCGCCGGAATGATGTTCATGGCCGGCGAACCGATGAACTTCGCGACGAAGAGGTTGGCCGGATGCTCGTAGAGCTCAAGCGGTGCGCCCACCTGCTCGACCCGGCCGGCCGACAGCACGACAATGCGGTCGGCAAGCGTCATGGCTTCGACCTGATCGTGGGTGACGTAGATCATCGTCGTCTCTGGCATGGATTCGCTGAGCTTGGCGATCTCGATGCGGGTCGCGACGCGCAAGGCCGCGTCGAGGTTCGACAGCGGTTCATCGAACAGGAAGACCTTCGGGTTGCGGCAGATGGCACGGCCGATGGCGACGCGCTGACGCTGGCCACCCGAGAGTGCCTTGGGCAAGCGCTCGAGATATTGCGTCAGCTGAAGGCTCGCCGCCGCGGCGCGAACGCGGCGGTCGATTTCCTTTTTGTTTTCCTTGGCGATCCGCATGCCGAAGGCCATGTTGTCGTAGACCGTCATATGCGGATAGAGGGCATAGGACTGGAAGACCATCGCGATGCCGCGCCTGGAGGGCGGCACTTCGTTGACCTTCTGTCCCGCGATGAGCATGTCGCCGGCGGTGATGCTCTCCAGCCCGGCAATCATCCGCAGCAAGGTGGATTTGCCGCATCCGGACGGTCCGACGAAGACGATGAACTCGCCTTGCTGGATCTCCAGATCGATGCCATGCAGGACATGCACGCTTCCGTATGACTTACGGATATCCTTTAGAACCAGTCCCGTCATCTCTGCCCTCCTCCCAGGCACTCAGGCTAGGCGCGCGAAATAAGCGCCCCAGGCCGGAATATCGATCTTGTTGCCGTAATTGTTGCTTGCAAAACCATGGCCTGTCAGGGCCTGCCAGTTCCCTTCAGGCAAGGTCGCGGCCGCTTCCGTGGCGCTCATGTTGAAGACGCAGAGAATGGTCTCGTCATCATGGCGGCGCGTATAGATCAGCACGTCTTCCTGCGGCTCGACGAAAGCAATCTCGCCCTTGGCGAAGGCCGGATGCTGTTTGCGGAAGGCGAGGAAGCGGCGGTATTGCTCGAGCACCGAATTCTCGTCGCCCTGCTGTACACTGACGGCGTGCAGAATATGTTCCACCGGCACCGGCAGCCAGGGCTTCACCGTCGAGAATCCGCCCTGCGCCATCTGGCTGTCCCAGACCATCGGCGTGCGGCAGCCATCGCGACCCTTGAATTCCGGCCAGAACTGGATGCCATAGGGATCCTGCAGATCCTGATAGGAGAGCTCGGCTTCCGTCAGGCCCAGTTCCTCGCCCTGATAGATGCAGACCGAGCCGCGCAGGGTCAGAAGCAGGGCTGCATATTGCTTGGCGAAGGCGTCGCGGTCGGCGACAAGACCGCCCCAGCGGCTGACATGACGCACGACGTCATGGTTCGAGAATGCCCAGCATGCCCAGCCATCCGGCGCAGCCGCGCCGAAATCGTCCATGACCTCTTCGACACGATCCGGCGACAGGGCATCTGGCGACAGGAATTCGAAGGCGTAGCACATGTGCATCTTGTCATCGCCGGCGGTATATTCGCCGACGATCTCAAGGCCGCGCTGACTGTCGCCAACTTCGCCGACCGCAGCGATTGCCGGATATTCGTCGAGCACGGCGCGGAAGCGCTTCAGGAACGCCAGGTTCTCCGGGCGGTTCTTGTCGTAGATATGCTCCTGGAAATTATAGGGATTGACCGCCGGCGCGGTCGAGGCGTTGCGACGCGATGGCTCCAAGGCCGGGTTGTCGCGCAGCTCCCTGTCGTGGAAATAGAAGTTGATGGTGTCGAGACGGAAACCGTCGACACCGCGATCCAGCCAGAAACGCACGACATTGAGGAGACGGTCCTGCACCTGCGGATTATGCAGGTTCATATCCGGCTGCGAGGTCAGGAAGTTGTGCAGATAATACTGCATGCGGGTCGGATCCCAGGCCCAGGCCGAGCCGCCGAAGATCGACAGCCAGTTGTTGGGCGGCGTGCCGTCCGGCTTGGCATCGGCCCAGACATACCAGTCGGCCTTTGAATTCTCCTTGCTGGAACGGCTCTCGACGAACCAGGGGTGGCGGTCGGAACTGTGCGACAGAACCAGGTCGATCATCACCTTGATACCGAGACGATGGGCCTCGCTCATCATCACATCGAAATCGGCAAGCGTGCCGAAGATCGGATCGACATCCTCGTAATCGGAGACGTCGTAGCCGAAATCACGCATCGGCGACGTGAAGAACGGTGAAATCCAGATTGCGTCGACCCCGAGAGCGGCGACATGCGGCAGACGGGCGGCAATGCCCTTGAGATCGCCGATGCCGTCGCCGTTGGAGTCCTGATAGGAACGCGGATAGATCTGATAGATCACGGCTCCGCGCCACCAGTCCTTGTCCACCGTCGCAATCGATTGAGAGGCAATGCTCATTCTATATGGTCCTGTATGAATACTGAGATCTTTGATCAGCCCCCCTTCACCGACCCGGAGAGCAGACCGCGCACGAGGTAGCGCTGCAGACCGAAGAAGACGAGGAGCGGGATGAGAATGGTAACGAAGGCCGAAGCCGTCAGGATTTCCCAGTTGCCGCCGCGCGAGCCGAGCAGCGCGTTCAAAGCGGCGGTCAGGACGAGATGATCCTTGTCGGTGCCGAGGAACACCATGGCGATCAGCAGGTCGTTCCAGACCCAGAGGAACTGGAAGATCGCGAAGGAGGCGAGCGCCGGGAAGGACAGCGGCAGGATAATCTTGACGAAGATGTCGAAATCGCTGGCGCCGTCGACGCGGGCGGATTCGATGATCTCCTTGGGCAGGCCGGCGATATAGTTGCGCAGCAGATAGATGGCGAGAGGTAGGCCGAAGGCGGTATGCGCCATCCAGATACCGGGGTAGGTCTTCGACGGCACGCCGAACATCTGGCCGATCTCGTTATAGATGCGCAACAGCGGGATCAGCGACATTTGCAGCGGCACGACGATGAGGCCGACGACAAGCGCGATCAGCAACGCGCGGCCGGGAAACTCCATCCAGGCGAGCGCATAAGCCGCGAACGCCGCGATCAGGATCGGGATGACCGTCGCCGGAATGGTGACTGTCAGCGAGTTGATGAAGGACTGGCCGACGCCCTCGCCCGTCAGAACGTTTCGATAGTTGTCCAGCGTGAATTGCGGCGGGGTGGCGATGGTCAGATAGATGCGCTTGGCGCGCGCATCCGCCTCGAAGGGCGCGTTCTTCTGGTAGCGGTAGCTGCCGTCGGCATTGACGGTGAGCGTTTCGCCATTGCCTAGGTCGGCGGCCGAACCGACCTTGTAGGTCGCCGGTTCCTGCACGCGCAGACCGAAGGCTTCGATCCTGCCGTTACCGCTATTGCCCTCGCCGGCAACCGTACCGGCGATGACGTAATTGGGGCCGTCCTGCACTGCCTTGTCGGGGCCGGCCAGGCGCACGGCCGCCGTCTGCGATGAGCCGGAGAAGGCCGTCCACCAGCCGGAGACGACGATCTGGTCCTTGTCGCGCAAGGCCGTGACGAAGATGCCGAGCGTCGGCAGCAGCCAGAGAAGGACGATGATCAAAACGCAGAAGTGAACGAAGAGGCGGGCGGGGCCGATACGGCCGAGGTTTCCAATCATCTCAGCGCCCCTTCATTTCCGCGTTTGCACGACGGATGTTCCAGATCATGATCGGCGTCACCGCCGCCATGATCACAAGCGCGATCACCGCACTACGGCCGGAATCACCGCCGCCGCGGAACATCCAGTTGAACATCAGATTGGCCAGCACCATCGTGTTCCACTGGCCGTTGGTCATGGTCAGCACGATGTCGAAGACCTTGAGGACAAGGATGGTGATCGTGGTCCAGACCGTGGCGATCGTACCCCAAACCTGCGGCACCATGATCTTCCAGAAGATCTGCCAGCCATTGGCGCCATCGATGACGGCGGCTTCGATGGTTTCCTCGGAGATGCCGCGAAGGGCGGCCGACAGGATGACCATGGCAAAGCCGGTCTGGATCCAGATCAGCATGACCATCAGGAAAAAATTGTTCCAGAAGGGGATGGTGATCCAGACCTCCGGCGTGCCGCCGAAAAGCTGCACGACCGCGTTCAGGAGGCCGATCTGCGTGTCGGTGCCGCCGCGATATTCGTAGATGAATTTCCAGATAACCGACGCGCCGACGAAGGAGATCGCCATTGGCATGAAAATGACCGCCTTGGCGATGTTGCCCCACCAGATGCGGTCGGTCATGACGGCGATCACCAGGCCAAAGAAGGTGCAGGCAGCCGGCACGACGGCGAGCCACAGGATGTTGTTGAAGATCGACTGCCGGAATTCCGTGTCGTTGAAGGCCCAGACATAGTTGGCGCCGCCAACGAACTTGCTGCCGTCAGGACCGTAGAAGGACAGGATGAAGGTCGCGACTACCGGATAGACCAGGTAGACGGCGAGCAGCAGGAGTGCCGGCCCGAGGAAAAGCCAGGGACGGATCAGTCCGCGACGACGCAGATTGACCGCGACCCGGTGAACATCATCGCCCTCTTTTGCCGGGAAGATCAGGTCCAGCAACTTGTTGGAAAACAGAAAATACGCGGCACAGACGGCAACGCCGAATATCATGGCTCCGACCGCCGACAGGATCTGCGAAATCATCTTTCCCTCCCGATTTTTTTGCTTGCTCGAAGCCATCCGCCCGGCATCGTCGGCGCTCTCCAGGGCACCGATCGTCGCAAAGCAGATCGGCATCGCCGGGAGATACCGGCGACGCCTTTGCGCAATGTCAGGTTACTTGATGCCGTCCCAAGCCTTCTGGATCGCATCCGCCGAGTCCTTGGCCGACTTGCCGCCGACGAAGTCCACCATGCCGGTCCAGAATGCGCCCGCGCCGATCTTGCCCGGCATCAGGTCGGAACCGTCGAAGCGGAAGGTCGTGGCGGTCGTCAGCAGCTCGCCTTCCTTCTTCATCGTATCGTTGGCGTAGGTGGCCGTGTTGACGCCCTTATACGGGGTCAGGAAGCCGGACTGCGCCATCCACACTTCCTGGGCGATCGGCGTCTGCAGGAACTGGATGAAGGCGCGCGCGGCCTTCGAGTCCTTGGTGATCGCCGCCAGCGTGCCGGCGCCGAGAACCGGCTTGCCCAGTTCCGGATGCGCCGCATAGGGCGGGAAGTAGAAGAAGTCCGCATCCTGGCCGAGCTTCGTGCCCTCCGGGAAGAAGGACGGGATGAAGGAGGCCTGCTTGTGCAGGTAGCACTTCGGCGGAACTGCGAAGAGGCCCTTCGGGCTGTCGCGGAAGTCGGTCGAGGCGACGGCAGCGACACCGCCGTTGACGTATTTGGCATTCTTGGCGAACTTGCCGAATTCGTCGATGGCGTTGACCACCTTCGGATCGTTGAACTTCAGGCTGTTGTCGACCCAGCCGTCATAATCCTGCGGCGATACGGTGCGCAGCATCAGATCTTCGACCCAGTCGGTCGCCGGCCAGCCGGTGGCGCCGCCCGAACCGAGGCCGATGCACCAGGGCGTGCCGCCGTCCTTGACAATCTGGTCGGAGAGCTTGAACAGGTCTTCCATGGTGGTGGGGACCTTGTAGCCGGCTTCCTCGAAGTTTTCCGGCACGTACCAGACGAGCGACTTCAGGTCGGCCTTGTATGGGAAGGCGTAGAAGGCGTCCTTGCCGTCCTTGCCCTTATAGGTGCCGTAACCGACCCAGCTGTCGCCGGCGCCGTAGTTGGTCTTGACCCAAGAGGCGAGATCGTCGCCGAGCGGCGCCAAATAGCCCTTGCTGGCGAGGTTGGCGAGCAAGCCCGGCTGCGGCAGGATCGCGACGTTCGGCGGCGAGCCGGCCTGGGTGTCGATGACGATCTGCTGCTCATAATTTTCCGAGGACGAATATTTGACGTTCGCGCCGGTCGCCTCGATGAAATAATTCAGAACGCTGGTGAAGAGCGCTTCATCCTCACCACGCCACGGACCGAAGATGGTCAGCGTCTCGCCCTTCAGATCCGCATGGGCGGACTTGAAGTCGTCATAGCTCCTCCAGTTGAACTTTGCATCCTGGCCGGGCTGGAATTTCAGATCGGCCGACATCGCCGTTCCGGCAGCCAGGGCGGCAACGGCAACGGTCATCAAAAACAACTTCTTCATGTGGTTGTCCTCCCAAATACAAATCTTACGAGCCGGGCACATCCCGCGTGCTGTGCGCTCATTTCCTCAAAGCGCTTTGGCTACCCACTCATCCCATTGCAGACGAGGAAGAGTCAAGCGATTTTGCGGATTTGGCCGCAATGCACAGCATATCTCGCGTTGCAGCATGAAATGGATGGCAATATTTCTCTATTTGTCTTGTTTCAAATGCGTGTCTTGCTACATAGTTAAAAGCGCTTTGGAAGCCGGTCGCCTGGCGGGAGGGATTTAGGCGTCATCGCGGCGGGGGGAGACGGAGGAGCCAAATCAAGTGAATCTGAAACAACTATCACAAATGCTAGGCTTGTCGCAGACCACGGTCAGCCGCGCGCTGAACGGTTATCCGGAAGTCAACCGCGAGACGCGTGAGCGCGTTCTCAAGGCAGTTCAGGAAACGGGTTATCGGCCCAACAAGGCAGCGCAACGGCTTGCGACCGGCAAGGCCGGCTCGATCGGCCTGGTCATGCCGACCGCACCCGGCAACCCCACCGACCTGCATTTCGGCGAGTTCCTGACCGGGCTTGGCGAAGAAGCGCTGCGGCATGATTTTCATTTCGTCGTGACACCCGCCGATCCGAACGACGAGGTCGGCGCATTGAAGCGGCTTGCCGTCAGCGGCAATGTCGACGCCCTGTTCGTCAACTATATGCGCGGCCACGATCCCCGTCTCGACATGCTGAAATCGCTATCCATGCCCTTCCTTGTGCATGGGCGATCCATCGGCTCGGAACCGGACTACCCTTTCCTCGACATCGACAACGAAGCGGCCTTCTACGACGCCACCAAGCTGCTGCTGCAACTCGGCCACAGGCGTTTCGCGCTGCTGAACGGTCCCATGTATCTCGACTTTGCGATCCGGCGGAAAAATGGCGTGGACGCCGCCCTTGCCGAACGCGGCCTGGCGCTGGATGAAGCCTGTATCAGTCACACGGCGATGACCGATGAGCAAGGCCTGCTCGTCATGGAGCGCATTCTGCAACTCGACAAACGGCCGACCGCCATTCTTTGCTCCAGCACCGTGCTGGCGCTGGGCGCGGTGCGCGCCATTAACCAGGCGAAACTGAAGCTCGGCGAGGATATCTCGCTGATTGCCCATGACGACGTGCTGACGCTTCTGAAGCCGGAGAATTTCACCGTGCCGCTGACGACCACGCGCTCATCGCTGCGCGCCGCTGGCGTACGCATTGCCGAGCGGCTGATCGCCGGGATCAAGCATACGGAGACATTCCCCGAACAGGAGCTTTGGAAGACCGAGCTGATCGTTCGCGCCTCGACCGGCGTGGCGCCGGCCGAATAATACCTTAGACTGGCATGATCTTATCCGAAAACCGCTTCACACTTTTCGCTGCGCGGTCCTTCGGTTCGGGATCATGCTTCAAATCAGAATTTCGGTACTGGTTTTCCCGCAGCGCGATGAGCGGCGATGACGGTATTGGCCATCAGCATGGCGATGGTCATCGGTCCGACACCGCCCGGTACAGGCGTGAT
>NZ_QSNT01000003.1:819601-820047 GCF_009498525.1 Rhizobium sp. ICMP 5592
CCCCGGCTTGATCCAGTCCGCCTTCACCATCTGCGGCTGGCCGACCGCCGCCACCAGAATATCCGCCGTGCGGGTAATCGCCGGCAGATCCTTCGTTCTTGAATGCGCCGTCGTCACCGTCGCATTGGCATTCAGCAGCAATTGCGCCATCGGCTTGCCGAACAGGTTGGAACGACCGATGACCACGGCATTCAGTCCCGACAGGTCCTCGCCATGGATACGGCGTACCAGAAGCATGGCGCCGGCCGGCGTGCAGGAGATCAAGCCGGTTTTGAGATCGCCGGTGGCAAGCTTGCCGGCATTGACCACATGCAGACCGTCGACATCCTTCTGAGGCCGGATCGACTGGATGATCGGCTCAGAATTCAGATGCTTCGGCAGCGGCAGCTGTACCAGGATGCCGTGGATGGAATTGTCTTCGTTCAGCGACTGCACGAGACCTGCCA
>NZ_QSNT01000003.1:820127-846458 GCF_009498525.1 Rhizobium sp. ICMP 5592
CGTCACGCGTCTCTCCCGATATGGTTCGGCGGCAATCTACAAGCCGTCGGCCCGGCAGATTTGCCTACGAACGCCCTATGATATCTGAAAGCGGTAATTGCAAGGAGAAATCAGCCAGGCGCGGTCCGCCGCTGTGCGACATAAGTTTGCACCTTGGCGCGCAGCAGCGCCAATTCCCGCTGGATCTGCGAGAGCTCGTCCGTGATGGCGGGTTGATCGCCGGCGACGGGAATGGCCTCGTCGAAGCGCGGGTGCGGGAGGTCTGAGATCGGTTCAGCCTCGGGACCGAAAAGCGGCTCCGCCACAGCGATCGATTCGGCCGCACGGTCTTGCGAAAACTGCTCCCCTCCGATCCATTTCCTGAGGAACACCAGGCAAAGTGCTGCGCCGAGACCGATCAGGAAACCCGCGACCTGGCTACCGGCGAGATCGTCGTCGAGCGGCGCCTTTGCCGCCGTGGCCGGGGCAAGGACGGTGATCGGCGGCGCGACCTCGGGTGGAGCGGTATCAACGCTTTGCAGGTCGGCGTCATAGCGGCCTTGTGCCGCCACCACATCACCCTGCAGCCAGGCGAGGCTCGCCATATCGACATCGGCGCTTCTCTGGCCGAGAGCGGTCATTCGGGTGGAAAGTGCCGCCTGATCCTCAAGGGCCGCCTTCAGGGCGGCGTCGCTGCTGGCAATGAGGCGCTGCAATTGATTGCGGATGTCGGCGACAAGACCATCGACCGTTGCCTGCTGCGCCAGCAAACGGGGATGGCGCGGGCCAAGTTGCGTGGAAAGCTGGGAAAGGACGATCTTCGCTGCGCTATAGCGGCTACGCAGATCGTCGAGACCGGCGGACGACAGCTCTCCCGGCAAAGCGCCGCTCACGACGGTGGCGGGGGTCGCGGCTCTGGCGGCCGATACATGGGCTCTTGCGCTCAGCACCGCCGCCTCGGAGGCTTTGATCTCGCCATCCAGCCGCTGCCGCTGCGCCTGGAGATCCAAAGCCGCCGCGATCTTGTCGTCACCATACTGCGCTTTGAAATTGGCGAGCGCGGCCTTTGCCTGATCGAGATTCTTCAGGCTCCGGTCGGCAGGCGCGCTATTTTTGCCGGTGAGACCCGTACCTTGCGCGACCATGGCATCATAGACCGTCGCATCAGCGAGGCGGTTGGCGATCTCGACCGATCTCATTGGGTTGCCGGTGGTGACCGTGAGATGCAAAGCGCCGTTCCGCGCATCGGCGGCGACGGCGATGTCCTTCCGAAGCGTGGCCTGCGCGCGCGACGGTGCGTCGGATGCGTTGCCGTTGCCCGAGAGTAGGTCCATGGCAACGCCGAAGGCGCCGGCCCGGCCACCGGTAAACTCCGGATCACGGTCCAGCTTCAATCTGGCGACGAGATCGGAAAGCAGGGACGGAGCGACGATACGTTTGGTAGCGACATCCAGAAGCCCCTGCCCCTCCACCCGCAGGACAGCCTGCGAGGAATAGCGTGGCGGCGAGGCCAGCATCGTCGGAACGAAAGCACCGGCCAGCGAAGCGGCGACGACAAAAGCGATGGAACCGAGCCCGAATGCCCAGCGGCGCTGCGGCGCGGGCGCGATGATTGAAACAACCGCCGGATCGACGGAAGACGGCGAGACGACCACCGTTTCCTCGGCGTCGAGGGCAACGGCGAGCTCATCAGCCGCCGGATCGATGCCCGCGATTGCTTCATCGACAGCGGGGCGGTTTCGCAGGATATCGCGAATGCGGTCGGGCAGCGGCTGCGGCTCTTCGGTCTCCAAGACCAAGGATCTGGTGCGCCCCGAGACCGGATAAGGGTCGCCGTCCAGCATCTTCTGGATGATCGCCAGCAATCGCGCATCACTCGCCGCATGGCGATCGACGGGCTGGAGATTGGCAGCAACCAAATAGCCATCCTCGCCACGGTCGAGATAGGCATGACGGACCGCATCGCCGGAAGCCTCCAGGGCTTGCGTCTCGACAGGATAAGGTCTGGTCCTGGCCTTGTTTTCAAACATGGCGGGTTATCTCGCGCGCATAGTCAGCGACCGATGCAGATGGTTAACCCATTCTAAATTTTCATAGCGAAGAAAAGGTTAACAGCCGTCCGAAAGGGGATCAGCCGGCTCGCCGGCTCGCAAAATACGCTGCTTACGGCCGAACTGGTGCCGAACGACCTGATAGAGGAAGAGCGGCACACCGAGCATATAACGCCGCCACAGCCGACCCGGCTCCTGTGCCAGACGATAGGCCCATTCAAAGCGCGTGGCGCGCACCAGGGCAGGTGCCCGCGGCACGGTGCCGGAGACGAAATCGAACAGGGCGCCGACCGTCATCACCAACCGGGCATGCTGCGGCTTGATATGCTCCGCAACCCATTTTTCCTGCAGCGGCGTGCCCATGCCGACGATCAGCACGTCAATCTTGCAACGGCTGATCTCCGCCGTCACCAGATCGTTTCCCGCCTCGCCGAAAAAGCCGTCGGCGATGACGATGAATTCATGCCAAGGCGCATGCTTGCGGAAATTTTCCGCAGCCTTCTCGATGACATCACGGCGGCCGCCAACGAGGCCGATGCGCTTCGGCCGATCCATGAAGGTCAATAGCGCCGGCACGAAATCGGTGCCGTTCAGATTGGCGGGAAAGCGATCGCCATGGGCGATCCGCGAGGCGATATCCAGGCCAACGCCATCGGGCAGAACGAGATTGTGCGCCAGGACATCACGATAGTCGTCGTCGCGCAGCATCATCAACATGTTATGGGCATTGACGAAGGAGATCACGGTCTGGCCGGTCGGATGGGAGGCCAGTTCATTGATGAAGGCCAGCGTCTCTTCCCAGCCGAGATCGCAGACCGGCAGGTCGAAAATCATTCGACGCGATGCGTGCACGGCAAAATTTGCGACCAGATTCACCCACGACCTCCTGCCTCGAACGCCCGATGCGCCGGCGCCGGCAAATTTGCGACGCAGAGCTCAACCACATGCGGGTTCGAAGACATCGGAAACGTCGCTGGGAAGGCTTATAACAAGGCCGCCCCAAGCTTCCGTTAGAAAAATCGATTGCAATTGCAACGAAACTGAAGGGTTTCATTAAGGCTGTTTCGACCTATCGACGAACACGGTCGCCCCGAAACCGGAGCAACCGTGTTCGCTGAGTCCGAACGAAACTTAATGCGCCGGCTTCGGCGGTGCGTCCGATGGCGCATCGCCCTGGACGATCTTCACGGGCTTGGCGGTTCTCTTGCCGGGACCATCGCCGCTTCCGATCTCGTTCTTCGAGAGATAATCGAGCTGTTCGACCAGCACATCGCCGACATAGTCGCCGCCGAGCCGCTCGTTCATGCTCTTTTTGATCTCGTCGCGAAAGGCGGCGACGTTGAAGGTCTCGACATGGGCGATATCGATCGCCTTGTTGCCCACCAGCAGCGAATAGAGCTCGTCGGTCGTCAGGGCGGCCAACGGTGGCTGCAGCGCACTCGCCTTGCCCTTATCCATCATGAAGGAAATGCGGGTGAGAAAATAGCCGGTCACCTGGCCGTTGGCGATGACGGGCACGTTGATCGCTTCGCCCTTGACGAATTCCTGCTGCGCCTTCTTGGCGTCATCAGGACTGGTCGCGGGCGCCGTCGCCGTCTGCACCGAGAAATAGACCGAAGCCAATGTCACGACGCAGACCCACAGGCCGGTGAGGACGAGCTTGATCATCCGGCCTCGCGGACACGAAATTGCTCCTGCGAATAGGTGCCGTCCGCATCGGCGTTCTGCACCGCATTCTTCAGGATATCGGCAACGGCGCGCACGGCCTCGAGATGGGCTTCAACACGACGCGCGTTCAAGGTCAGCTTCTTCTTCAACCCATGCAGCTGCTCGATATGGGTGACGGCAAGCTCTGCCGGATTGGTATCGCGAAACAGCATCGTCAGTTCGTAGAGGCAGCGGCTCTTGTGAGCGTTCGACACCTTGAGATCGAATTCCGGATCGCTACCGATCCGGTTGTTCTCGTTATCGATGATCATTTCCAGGCGTCCGAGGACCGACTTGATCCGGTAGTCGTTCGAAATTACTTCCATGTCTTCCCCCAACTCATGCTTTCTTGGATGTCAGCGCATCTTGATTGGTGATGGTGGTATCGCCATCACCATCGGTCTCCGACGCGGCGAGCGTCTTGCGCTGAAAATCGGCAACGGCACTCAGCGCCATCTTCTTGTCATTCTCGTTGGTCGCCGAGTTGATGGCGCCGGTGTTGCGCATCTTGGAGACCTGATCCTGATACATTTTCTCGGCGATGCCGACGCCGCCGTTCTTGGCGAGCGTATTGCCCATCTGCTCGGCCATCATGCCCTTCCAGATTTCGCCGGCGGAGCCCTTGCCGTAGAGCGTTTCGCTGTTCGGCAGCATGTTTTTCACGAAGTTCTGCAGCACCATGGCCTCGAACTTGCGATAGACCTGCGGCACTTTCGTCGGCCCCGTATGGGTGTTGGCATTGGCGAGGCCGGCCTGCGTCGCGGCGCTGTTGAGCGCGTCCACGGTCGAGCCAAAGCCATTGCCGTTTTCCGCCAAGCTGGTGGCGGCAAAGGCGGCTCTGTTGGCCGCGAGCTTTTCCTGGGCGGCCTGAACGTCGGCCGGACTGGCGGCCTGGACGACATCCAGCACCAGATCACTCGGAGGCGAAATAGCCACGTCACGTTTCCTTTCACTGTCGCATGATCCCTGGACGCGCGAAGCAATCTTCAAGCGGGATCAAGCCGAATCGAACGCTTGAAGGAAACGGGCGATTCGACGACGCGCCATTTCCTCCAAGATCCTGATGATTATGGTTTTTGAACCTTGCTGGAGGCTGGCGTACTATCCGCAAAGCGCTGATCGATAATGTCATAGACGGCATTGTCGTCCATCTCGCGCGTTTCCAGCTCGCGGGCATCCTTCATATGCTCTTCCAGCCGCTCCGCCTTGGTGCGCTCCTGCAGGACCTTCATTTCGATCAGTTCCTGGATGCCCTCAAGCTGCTGGTCCCTGAGCGTCAGGCGGCCGTAACGCTGAGCATATTGCATCGAAAATATCGCATGCACCGGATCGGTAGAGCTGATCGCGCCGATCACCCTTTGCATCGCATCGCCGATCTCGGCGCGCTGGCGGGTGGTGTCGGCAAGCTCGTTTTCGGCGATCCGCTCCAGATGGCGCTGCACGGCGACGAGGCGCTTCAGTTTTTCGGACCGGCTCTTCTCCGCCATGGTCGCTAATGCCCGTTGAAGACGCTGAGGAAAGCGCCGGAGAACTGGCTGATCATGGCCGCGATACTGAGATAGAGCATGAACAGCCCTCCCATCAGCAGATAGGGCGTGGAGATGAAGTAGATCGGGATCTGCGGCGCGAGCTTGTTGATGAAGCCGATCGAAATCTGAAACATCAGACCGTAGAGCAGGAAGGGGCTCGCCAGGCGCAGCATGATGAAGGTGGTGGTCGCCAGCGTGTCCGTGACCGAAATGAGCGAGGCGCGCACATCGACATGGCCGCCGAAGGGGATGACCGAATAGGACTCGACCAGTGCCTGCAGCACGTAATGATGGAAATCCATGACAAACAATATCATCAGCCCACAGAAGCTGATCAGGCTGGTGAGCGACGTCTCGTTCGAATCCTCGATGACGTCCATGCCTCCCGGCGCGTTGAAGCCGATCAGCATCGAGATGACCGTGCCGGCAAATTGCAGCCCGAGCGTATAGAGCCGCGCCATCATGCCGTACATCAGGCCGATCACCGTCTCGGTGAAGATCAGGCTGATATAGGTGGCGCTGCTCTTGGACACCTCAGGATAGATCGTGTTCCAGAGCAGCGGCAGGATCGCCATCGACAGGGCCGCCGCCAGCAATAGCCGGATCTGCGGCGGCACGCGGCCAGACGAAAACCCCGGAAGCACCATCACGCAGCCGCCGATGCGGCAGAAGGCGAGAAACAACGCCAGAATGGTGCCCTGCGGATCGGATATCATGAAATGGAACCTAGAATCTTGATCTCGATCCCCTTGGCCAGTTCCACATGCGACAGGACCGGAAGGGTCGCGAACAGGCGTTCGATGATCATACGCACATAGGAGCGCGTTTCCGGCGACGTGACAAGGACGAAGGGCATGCCGCGATCCATGTATTCACGGATAACTTTGCCCGCCTGCTCGCTGAACTCCTCCAGGCTGCGCGGATCGATGTCGAACTCGACGATTTCGCCCTTCTGGTCACGCTTCAGCGCCTGATGGAAGATCAGGTCCCATTTGCTGCCGAGGCGCAGCACGCGCAGCACGCCGTTGTCGGCCAGATCGCCGCAGAGCTGCTGCGCCATGCGTACGCGCACATGCTCGACGATCTGCTCGGTCTTGCGCACATGCGGCGCGAGCTCGGCCACCGCTTCCAGAATGAGATGCAGGTTGCGGATAGAGACGCGCTCGGCGAGCAAAAGCTTGAGCACCGCCTGCAGGCCGGAATAGGACATGTGCGACGAGCAGATCTCGTCGGCGAGTTTCTTGTATTCGGGGTCGAGGCGATCGATCAGGATCTTCACGTCCTTGTAAGAGAGAAGCGCCGGCAGGTTGTTGCGAATGACCTCGCTCATATGGGTCAGCACGACGGAGACATTGTCGATCGGCTGGAACCCTTCGCGCTTCAGATCATCGGTGAAGGCTTCGAGAACGGAGACGGCGGGCATGCCGAAGGCGGGCTCGCGGATCTCGTCGCCGGGAACGGTCGGCTTGCGGCCCGAGCCGGTGACGACAAGCACCTCGCCGACACGCAGAGTGTTGGAGGCGATCGTCGTGCCGTGGATACGGATCTGGTAGGACTTGTCGGCAATGGCGATGTCGTCCGTCACCTTGATTTCCGGCACCACGAAACCGTATTGTGTCGCGAATTTCTTGCGCATCTTGCCGACGCGGAAGGCCAGCTCCTGATGAGCGCCGAGCAGGCGGGTCGAGACGATCTTGCCGAGCGCCAGTTCGATTTCCGAGGTTTTCAGAACCGACTTGACCGAGTCCTTTTCCATTTCCTTCGTCTGCATCACCTTCTTTTCTTCAGCGTCGCGAAGAAGCTTGTTTTCAGCCGCGACCTGGCGCGGAATGAACCACGCACCGGACGCCAACAGGCCGCAGAGGGCGATGAAGGGGAAGAACGGCATGCCCGGCATGACGGCCAGGATGCCCATGAGGACCGCCGACACGGCAAGAGCGCGCGGATAGCCGCTCAGCTGATCGACGACAGCCTGATCGGTGGAGCCGGCGGTGCCGCCTCGCGAAACGAGGAGACCTGCCGCGAGCGAGACGATGAGCGCCGGCATCTGCGACACCAGACCGTCGCCGACGGACAGCTTGACGAAGACATCCGCCGCCTGGCCGATCTGCATGCCGTGGCGGAAATAGCCGATGATGATGCCGCCGAAGATGTTGATGCAGGTGATGAGCAGGCCGGCGACGGCATCACCGCGCACGAATTTCGAGGCACCGTCCATGGCACCGAAGAAGGAGCTTTCCTCCTCCAGTTCCTTGCGCCGCCGCTGTGCTTCCTTCTCGTCGATCAGGCCGGCCGACAGATCGGCGTCGATGGCCATCTGCTTGCCAGGGATGGCATCCAAGGTGAAACGCGCGCCGACTTCGGCGATACGCGTCGCACCCTTGGTGATGACGATGAAATTGATGGTGATCAGGATCAGGAAGACGATCAGACCGATGACGAAATCGCCGGACATGACCAGGCTGGCGAAGCCCGCGATGACGCCGCCCGCCGCATTATGGCCTTCATAGCCATGCGAAAGGATGACGCGCGTCGTCGCGATATTCAGCGACAGGCGGATCATGGTGGCGATCAGCAGGATGGTCGGGAAGGACGAGAATTCCAGCGGCTTCTTGATCCACAGCGCCACCATCAGGATCAGTACCGAGAGCGCGATCGAGAAAGCCAGGCCCATATCGATGAGGAACGGCGGGATCGGCAGGAACAGCACGCACAGGATGACCATGATACCGAGGGCAAACCCGATATCACGGATACTGGGATTGACTTTGGGAAGCGCTAATGCGGGTGGTTGTGCCATCGACCGGTTCCGTCTCTTCATGAGAGGAGGCAAACGGCTGAACCGTCTGCCCTATTCGAACCGATCAGTAGAGGGCGAAGCTTGCGCGAGAATGGCTTGACCCCACACCCGCGCGGGATCCGGAAGCCGTTTCAGGCTTTCGGATCGCCCTAGAATCCGGACTGGATGCGGGAAAAGACCAGGTTGGTGAAGATCGAGATCTGCGAGCCGACGAAAGGCGCGCTGATCCCGACCGTCACCATGACGGCGACGATCTTCGGCACGAAGGTCAACGTGGCCTCCTGCACCTGGGTCAGCGCCTGGATCAGGGCGATCACCAGACCGACGACCATGGCGGCGAGAACGGCCGGGCCGGAGGCGACAAGCACCGTCCAGATGGCTGCCTGGAAAATATCCAATGCATCGGCTTCGTTCATGGCCTTTTCATCCTCTGCTCAGCCGGCTCCTCATGAGCCGCTGGTCGTGTCGATACTACTCGGTCGTCGAATCACTGGTGGTAGTATCGCTCGTTGTCGTCGGCGCGACAATCGTCGTTCCGGCCGGTGCGACGGTAACGCCCGCCTGCAACAGGATCTTATCGCCGTCCTCGGTTTGCGCGATGATACCGTCCGAATAGACGGTTACTTCCTTGATCGTGCCGGTGACCGTGCCGTCGGCACTCATGATCTCCTTGCCGATGTAATCCGACGCCTGCGAGATCCACTGGTTCTGCAACACCGTTTCCAGGTGCGAGTTCGTCTGGATCTGCTGCTCGACCTGCGAGAAGCTGGCGAGCTGCGAAATCTGCTGGGTGGCATCCATCGGAGAGGTCGGATCCTGGTTCTTCATCTGTGCGATGAGGAGCTGCAGGAAGTCGTTATAGTTCAGCGTGGCGCTCGCCGAGGCCGCCGCCGCACTGCTCGAGGAGCTGCTGGTACTGGTGCTGCTGGTAACCGCATCTACCGCCACGGTGCGATCTCCCGACGAATATGCTCGATCGTTGCCGCCGGCATTTCCTGGTTGTTCAGGATATTGTCCTCGATCGCGTAGAGCCCGCGGATCGCCTTCAGCGCGTCGAAGGCGCGGCCGGTGGCGACGAGGCCGTCGATGCGCTTCAGCTCGGCGAGCACTTCCTCGTGACGGAAGCACGAGAGCAACATGACGATCGACTTGCGGAACATCGCCGTCGATTGTTCCTTGCCTTCCGGATTGATGAGGATCATCTGCGCGATGAAATAGAGCTGGCGCAGCGGCGTCGTCGCCTCCTCCGGCTGGAGAACGTGGTTCTCGAGCAGGAAAGTCACATCATTCAGGAATTCCAGGGCGACCTTGCGATCAACGCGCAGCACGGCCCCGTTGATGAAGATCTTTTCCCCGGCTTTAAGCGATATGCGAAGCGTACTTTTCATTTAAGTCCATCCCTGATGATGGTGGTGACATCGATGATGCCTTGATAATTCTCCGACTGGCGCCTTCGGATCCTGTCGCATTCCTTCAGGATCCAAAGTGCGATGGAGATGAGATTGGCGCGCAGTTCGACGTTAAGCTGGTTGTCCGGACTTTTCAGATCCTCGATGAAGCTGACCCAGACGCGCCTCGTGTAGAACAGCGCCTCGATGGCTTCGCGGCCGTATTTCTCCTTGTCACGAGCGGCCGCAAGAAGAGTAATCGACCGGTCCAGAACCTGGCGTTCTCGCTCCTTGGCGTCGGCCACTGCATCCTGCATGACTTCCGCATATGAGAACTGATACATTCATGCATCCTTCCTGGTCATTCCATCCCTTTGATCATCAAAGGTAATTTACAAGACTTAACTGCTGGATCTTGGAGACGATGGTGTAAGCGGTCTCGAGCTGCGTCTGGAGACTGTTGACCTTCGTCGAAGCCTCGTAAGCGTCGACCCCCGTCAGATCGCCGATATTGGTGTTGATGATGGTCTTCTGCGCATTCAGCGACGTGTTGGCATCGGTCAGGCGCGCCTGCGACAGGCCGAGCTGGCTTGCCTGGTTGTTGAGCCCGTCGATCGCCTGGCGTGCGTAGCTGGTCGCCTGGTCGGTGACCGCGTTCAATGCGTCCTGGCTCAAACCCTGCCCCATCAGCGCGTTGGCGACGGTGGTGGAAAGTGCCAGATAACGCATGCCGGTGGCATTGGCATTGGTCGAGGATTCGATAACCTCGGAATTGCTGATGCGGCTCGACATGTTCTGATCGGAAGCACTCGACCAGTCCGACCAGCTGCTGTCGGACGTGACCAGCGGCTCGGCGACGTTGGTGATGAAATCCTTCATCTGATCGCCCGTCAGGTCGCTGATCGCGACCCCTTGCGCAGTCGCATAGTCGCTCAAGGCACTCTGGATGGCCGTGGTCGCTGTCGTGGAATTGTCAGTCATCGGCTGCACGTCGGTATTGGTGCCGGCGAAGAGATACTCGCCGTTAACCATGGTGTTGGCATCGGCGACGAAGCTCGACATCGTCGCGGTCGCCGTCTGCTGGGTCAGCTGTATGCTGCTGCCGTCGCTGTTGCCGCGCAACGCCACCAGCTGGTCCATGAACTTCTGGGCCTGGGAGGACATGTCGCTCAACGCCGTCTGCGACGAGGTCATTCGCTGGTTGACGACCGAGTTGCTGCTGAGAATGGAATCGATGCGTGTCACATCCCGCGTGAGATTGACGCTGCCTGCGGTACCGCTGCCGAGCGAGACGCCGATATCGGCATAGACGCCGGTCGTCGCTTCGGTCGAAGCATCCGTCATTTCGTTCTGCGCCTGACGGATCGTCTGGCGCATCGAATTCTGAATGGCTGTGCTCGAAATGAAGGAGAGTTTCATGGCTTAGCTCGCAATATCCAGTACCGATTGAAGCATCTCGTTGACGGCATTCAATATTTTGGTTCCCGCCTTGTAGGACTGCTCGATATCCATCATCAGCGTCAATTCCTCGTCGAGGTTGACGCCAGTCTCGTTCGAGTAGGCGGTCGATGAGCGCGAAAGCGCCGCCGAGGTGTTTTCCGCCGCTGTCGTTGCAGTGCTGCGTTGACCTTCAAGCCAGCCGATCGAAGAAGAGGCGTAATCCATGAGGCTGGCGCTGGCGTCGGAACCGGCGGTCGGATCGAAGTCCATCTTCGTGTTCATGCCGGTAATGTAGGCATCGAGCTGATCGGAGTAACCGCTGGCGCCGGTGGTATTGACGACATAGTCGGAACCGTTGATGCCACCATCGCGCAGGAGCGTCGGGTCGCCGGTCTGGGTAGAGGTGGTCAGCAGCGCCGGATTGACGGCAATCGAGCCGGCCATGCCGGTGACGACGGTGGCAGTGTCGGGAACCGTGCCGTCGCTCCAGGTGAACAGGCCGGGCGCCTTGCTGGAGTCGGTCTGGTTGGTCTCCGCAAACGTCGTCACTAGGCCGCGCGCGATCTCGTCGAGCTGCTTCTGGTAGGTCGGAGCGACGTCGTCGCGAACCTGCAGCGACGCCTGGAGGCTGCCCTGCGCCGTCGTGCTGGCCCCCTGCCCTGCCGTCAGCGCGACCCCGTCTACATAGACGTTGTTGCCGGTTATGCTGGCCGTATAAGACATCGTCGGAGTGAAGGTCACCGAGCGCGGGATCGTCTCGAACAGTGTCGCGCCGCCGGTGGTGTAAAGCGCCACGTCGTTGTTGTCGCGGGTCACCGTCGTGACGCCGACGATCTGCGAAATCTGCTTCAGGATCGAATCGCGCTGGTCGAGCGCATCGGAAAGGGCCGTCGATGTGGCACTGGAAGCCGCGGTCGCACTCTTGACCGCGTTATTCGCCGTCTGGAACTGGTTCAACAAGCCATTCAACGTATCGACATCCGACGCGATCTGCTTGTCGGCATCGGTGCGAACGCTCTGAACCGCCGTGGTGGCGTTATTCAGCGCGGTTGCGAGGCTCTGCGCCGCATTGACAGCGGATTGCGCCGCCGTCGAGCTGGACGGCGAGCTTGCATAGGTCTGCATCGCCGTCTGTAAATTCGACAGGTAGGTGGCCGGCGCAACCTCGTTGTCGTTGCCGCCGAGCGTCGCGGATTGGAGGCTGGTATAGGCCTTCAGGAGATTTTGCTGTGCCGCATCGCTCGACGTGCTGGAGAGGAATGCCTTCTGCAGGGCCGGCTCATTGGCGCGGGCGATCTTCACGACCTGCGCGCCAGACATGTCGGTCGTCAGCATCGCTTGGCGACGGGAATAATCCGTATTGCCGGCATTGGCGATATTGTTCGACACGACACTGCTTTGCGTGCCGCTATTGTTGAATATCGCTTGCGCGTTGTTGAGAGCTGTTGTGAGCGACATGACTGACCCGGTACCCTATCGTGTTTAACGCTGCAGGTTGACGAGAACGTCCAGAAGGTCGGAACCGGCCTGGAACACCTTGGAATTAGCGGTGTAGCTCTTCTGCGAAGTGATCATGTTCGTCAGCTCGGTGGCGAGGTCGACGTTGGATTCTTCCAGCGCGTTGGACTGAATGTAGCCCAAGCCTCCGCTCTGTGGCCAACCGGTGACCGTAACGCCGGACTCGCCATTGGCCGAGTAGACGTTGCCGCTTTCCAGCGTCAGGCTGTCGGGGCTTGCCACCGTGGCCAGCGGAATGCGATAGAGCTCCTTGGTCGAACTGTCCTTGTAGACTGCATTGACCGTACCGTCCTTACCGATCGTGACGCTCGTCACGGGGTTCGGAGCCTGACCGTTCATCTTGCCCGTGGCGCTGAAGTCGGTAGCGACCTGGGTAAAGCCTGTCATATCCATCGAGATGGTCTGCGTCGTCGATCCGCTCGCAAAGCTGAGGTCGAACGTTCCGCCGGAGACCAGGGCGCCGTTGTCGTCAAACGTCATTTCCGTGCTGCCGACGGGGTCGCTGGTATAAAGAGGGTCGCCCGACGTCGCGCTGGAGTTAAGGTCCGCCTGATTGTAGACCTGCACATCCCAGGTATTGTCGGCCGTCTTGGTATAGTAGACGTCGAAGGTGACGGCATTGCCCTGGCTGTCGTAACCCGTGATCGACGTCTTGTTGGTATCGCTGGTCACCGGATACAGATTTTCGGACGGTAGATGACCGGTCGTACTGGTGGTCGCGGTGGTAGCATTCGAATTGAGGTTACCCGACATCGTGCCGAGCGTCGTCGTGACCTTGCTCGTACCGCTTGGCGTGACATTGATCGGCACCATACCGCTAAAGCCGTTGACGACCACGGACGGGGCGCCGGAGGCGCTGGAGTAGCCCATCAGCGTGAAACCGGCGGCATTGACCAGGTTGCCGGAGGCGTCGGCCGTGAAATCGCCCGAGCGGGTCAGGAATGTTTGCCCGGCGGCGTTCTGAACGACGAAGAAGCCGTTACCCTGAATGGCGAGGTCGGTGCTTGACGTGGTGGCGGAGACATTGCCCTGCTGCGAGATCGCATAGCGTACCGTCGTCTCGACGCCACCGGAATTGTAGTTACCGCCGGAAGACGGCAGCACGAGAGACGAGAAGCTCGTCGATGCTTCCTTGTAGCCGGTGGTGCTGGAGTTGGCGATATTGTCAGAAACGGTTGCCAAACGATTCGCCTGGGCATTCATCCCTGAGATCGCGGTTTTCATGCTGCCGAAAATGCTCATCTGGAATCCTCGTTATTCCTTATAGGGCTGAGAGTAGGGACCGGGCCTTGCGTGAAGCTGTCTGAAAAGAGGAAAAGCCGATCGTCATGAAACAGCATCGCGAATTTTGCCGCGTACCCTGCCGGAGCACCTGAAGAGCACTGCAATGGTAAGCATTAACGCACATTATGGCAGATGCGTTTTGAGGGACACTCGAGGTCGTGAAAAAGCCCGAGAATCGGAAGATCCTCGGGCTCGTTCATTCGTTTCAAGGCGCCAGCGCGCCAGGTCTCGGTGGACGCATCAAGTCCAATCGATGCAGTAGCCGAGGAAGCGCTTGGAATCGACCGGATCGAAACCGAGCCTCTTGCGCAGCTTCTTGCGCAGCTTGGAGATGTGGCTTTCGACGACGTTCTCTTCGACCTCTTCGTCGAAGATGCCGTAGATCGCGTTGAAGATCTGCGTCTTGGTCACGCGCCGACCACGGTTGGAAATCAGATATTCCAGGATACGCCGCTCGCGCCGTGGTAATGCGAAGACCTCGCCATTGACCTCCGGATCACGGCCATCCGAGAAGACGCGGATGGGGCCGATATCGGTGTAGTTGGAGATCGCCTTCAGCCTGCGGCGGATCGCCGCCGCACGGGCCAGGATTTCCCGTGGATGCACCGGCTTGCGCACGACATCGTCGACGCCGCAGTCAAAAAGTGCCAGCGTCGATTCCAGCGAGGGTTGATCGCTGACGGCGATGACCGGTGCCGCCGAGCGGTCACGAATTGCCCGCGGCAATTCGTGTACGTGCTGGCCTTGTCCGATCAGGAATGCCTCGACCGCGGCAATATCGCCCTCCGCAGCCGTCACAACCCATTCGCCGAATTCCCGAGGATCAAACCCCGTCGACGGGATGCCTTCCCGTCCAAAAAGTGAAGTATAGCCGTCCTTAACGAGCTCGCGCTCATCAACCACTACGATCATTCGTCCGCCTCCGAATCAGTGTGGTGTTTCGATGACCTATGGGTACGAATCGGGCGAATCACGAACAACTGTCGGAAATGAGTGACGGAAATTAATAATTGATTAAGATTTAGGGCGCGATTTGCACTAGATATAGTAGGCAATCTCGATTCAGCACCTAAAAAAAATTGTTAGTTAGCACATTATGAATATACGCTATTCACCTCGTCTGGCCACTGTCAACCATTCGAAGGCGGATAGCTGCGGCGACAATATGACGGTATGCAATCTATAGGTTGCTCAATCGTGACAAAAGTTTGCTGCGTTGGGCGTCCATTTTCCATAGCCGGTGGCCACCAGATTGGCGATGACGCGGCAAACATAGACCTTCTGGGCGGGGTCGTTGTTCGGCCCTGCATGGTATCGTGCTACCGCCATCGTCCAGGTCTCATGCCTGTCGTGAAGGTCGCGAAGGAACTTCGCGGCGTATTCGACATTGCTATGCGGGTCGAACATGGCGGCGACGGATGCGAAATTCTCGCCGTGAAAATACTGATTGATCTGCATGCAGCCGATGTCGATCAGCTTTGCGCCGTTCTGTTTTGCCGCCGCGAAGGTCTGCAGGGCAGCGTTTTGGGATGCCGGAAAATACGGTTTGCCTTCGATGTTGAGTGCGTAAGGATATAGTGACCCTTTGCGTCCCGTCTCCGTCAAGCCGACCGAATAGAGGATCCCTTCCGGTATCCCGTACTTTGCCGCCGCCGACTGAATCTCGCGTTCGCAGAGACCGGCTGCGCCATTATCTGGCGACGACGCATTTCCCGACGCAACTGCGTCAGAGGTAAACGTCGCCAGAGCGCAGACGCTGAGCATAGCCTGCAGCACCGTCTTCCACGCCGCGTTCGCCCGCGCTGAGATTGCCGTCATTGCCATTTGCCTGCTGCCCCGAATAGTTCTGTCCCTTTGGCCGCGCGTCCCCACCCTGCCCCTGATTCATCAAGGATTGCTGCTGGGACTGCCCCTGGAAGCCGGATTGCCGGTTACTATCCGACGACTGATCGCCACTCGCGGCCATGCTGACGGTGATGCTGTCGACCTGATAGCCCTGGGCGCGCAAGGCATCGACCATGTGGCTCTGATCGGCGTGGAGCTGACGGTAGGCTTCGCCGGTCTGCACCTTCAGATCGACGCTCAATTGGTCGCCGGAAAGCCGCATGGTCGCGGTGACCTGGCCGAGATTGTCGGGATTTAGCTGAATTTTCAGCGTGTTGACGACCTTGCCCGTACTCGTCATGCTGGCCGCATTGGTGAGTGCCGAACCCGGCTGCATCGCCGCAGACCAATCCTTGTTTCCGCCAAGGGCGGAGGTGACGAGCGCCGAATTGGAATTGGCCGCGAGGCCGAGATAGCGGCGCGAATCGAGCACCGTGACCGTCTGCGCGCTACCGCTACCCGATGCCGTGATGTCGACCTGTGCCGTGTTATCGCTACCCTTGCTGATCGACATGTCAAGCGAACCGCCACGCCCATCGGCGCGCACCAGTCGGAAGGTCTGTGCCGCCGCCGTATCGTCGCCGGTGCCCGGAAGGGCCGCCATGGTATCCTCGGCGTCCACCGACGCATCCTTCGTCGCCACGTTGGCGATCTTCGGCAAGGATTGATCCGGCGCTGCTTCTGTCTTCACGTCGGCACCGGTGAAAACGGCCGCCGTGCTCTGCGGCGCGACCGCCGCCTGCTGCGCATTCAAGAGCGACAGCACGTCCGATACGGCACTGCCCGTTTGAGTGCTCTGCGTCGGTAATGACTTACCATCTTCAGTAGCCGGTGGAGTTTTACCGGCCTTGACGGGCGTCGCCTTGCCGTCACCGTCAGTCTTGGCAGATGGATCGCTAACGACAACTTCCGCCAATTGCTGGGCGAGATCAGCGAGCTGGTTCGCAGCCTGGAGCTGGGGCTGCGTCGTATCCGCGTCGCCGGTCGTCTTGGTCGCATCGGCTGTTGCGGTGTCGTCGGGGACCGCCTGTTGAAGACTCATCAGCGATTTGGAGAGATTGGCCGCACTCGCTTCCTGCGGAAACTGGGTGCCAACCGACGGCTTGGCGCCCTTGGTCAGCGTCGCCGGATTGGCAAGGTTCGCCAGGGATGGGTCGAGCATCTCGGCTCCGGTATCAATGCTACCCCCCGCGGCGGAAACGATCGTCGCGAGATCGGTGGGCTGGGTAGCAGCCCCAGCCGCGTTGATATCGGTATCAGCGCCCGTCCCAACCGTGCCCGCATCGCCATTGGCATTTGCGCCGGACTTACCTCCGTTGCCGAGCGAGCTGGTCAGTGCGTCCTGAAACCCCTTGCCGGCAGCGTCATCCTGCTTCGCCGAACGTCCACCCTTGGCGGCAGCAATGAGATCGGCCCCGGACGGGGCACTGGAGATACCGATATCCTGCATGATCAATTACTTTCCTGCTTTCAACAGGCCGTCGATGGCATCAAGCTTCGAGCGGCTCGTCGTGACGAATGCGTTGAACGAAGGATCGGCCTCCTGCCGTCCTTCCTTCGGGGTGTGAGCCACATTCACCGCGGCTCCCGCCTCAACACCCGCCGTGCCGGGGGATTGGCCCCCCGATTGGTTCGTCACAGCAGCATCGTGTTCAGTATGTTCTTGATTAGACAGATTAAGCGGCGAGCCTTGCTTCAGGCTTGTCGGATCGGGCGCACGCAAAATCTCGTCCGCCACCATCCTGGCAGCTTCGCGCAAAGCGCGGTCCTGCTGGTTCAATTCCCCAGCGGGCATCTGGTCAATCTTGCGGATCGCCGTTCCCATATCGGATGTCGATACCCCGGCAACGCCGCCATAGAAGCCCGCCAGCGCGCTGAACGCATCGCTGCCGTCATTGGTGATAGCCTGGGCGCGGGCAGAGGCCAGTGCGGCAAGATCGGCCTTGCCGGCGATGGCGGCGCGCCGCGCCATGCGCAGATAGACTTCCCGCTGCCGTGGCGGATCCATGAAGGACAGGATATCGATGATGTCCTGCTGCTTGACGTCCGCATCGTGATCGACAACGAGCTGGACAAAGAGATCGGCGAACTGGCTGGCATAGGGCGAGTGCAGGAAGCGCCGGGTGTAGCGCGCCGCATAGCCAAGCCCCTGCGGCACCATGCCGGCATCGGCGCTCAACGCCAGGGAGCGGCGCAGGGCCGATTCCTCGACAATGGTGCCCGGTGAGGTCAGACGCGCCCAGTCGTAAAGCTTCAGGGCTTCCTTCGGATTCTTGGCGGACATGACATTGGCGGCAACGAGCGAGATATAGGGACCGATCTTCTTGTCGCGATATTCCCTGGCAATATCCGCAAGCGTGTTGACCACCAGCAGTCCCTTGCCGTTCAGATATTTCCGGAGGACGTCGGCAACGCGATTGTCGAAATTGCCGTTGATGTCGCGCGACATCAGATATTCCAGCGTCGCCGGATTGCCGCCGCTCATGGCATAGATCAGCGCGGCATCGACGTTGCGACTATCGTCGAACACCGACTTGTCAGCGTTGCGCAGGCGCTCGTCGATGGTCGACAGCATGAAACGCTGCATCTCGCCGGCCGAACTGTCGCCCGCCACCACAGAATCCTGGATGAACTCAAGCGAGCGCAATATCTTGTAGGGCGGCAGGCCATCCTGGCTCTCGGCGCGAAGTCCCCCCGGCATGAGCATGCCGAGGGTGAAGGCGAGCGCTAGGCGATGACGATGCTGAAGGGGCGCCATGAACTATCCCTGTTTGCCCTGGGTTTGCTTGCCCTGGCCCGGCTTGCCGGCGCCCGGCGTCGTCGGGGTCTGGCCACCTGACTGGTCCGCAGCATCCTCGATCAAAATCTCGATGCGGCGGTTGGCGTCGTTGAAGGGATCGTTGGGCAGCTTCAGGCGGCGGTCCGCAAAGCCGGAAACCTGCTCGACGCGCTTCTCGTCCAGCCCGGTGCTGGTGAGCATGTAATAGGCGCTCTGGGCGCGATCGAGCGACAGGCGCCAATTGTCGTTGCGGCCGCCGACCATGTAGGGACGACCATCGGTATGGCCGCGGATCAGGATCACGCCCTTGCGGTCGGCCAGAATCTTGCCGATCTTCGCCATTGCCAACACCATTTCCCGGCGCGGCACGGCCGAGCCGACGTTGAACATCGGATCGTTGGACTGGTCGGAAATCGTCACGAGAAGACCGCCCTCGGCCGACGCCACCTGGACGCCCTCGGCCAGTTGGCCGGCAACGCCGCTGATCTCGGCCTGGATCGCCTGCTGCAAATCCTTGGCGCTCTGCTGTTTGTCTTTGGCCGACGCAATATCTTTGCTCTGTGCCGCCGAGGCACTTTTTTCGTCGACGCCCTGCCCCTTCTGCCGCTGGTCGCTCAGCGTCGGCTGGTCTTCCGGCGTCTGGGGCTTGTCGGTCGGCTCACCGGAATCGGCCGCGGTCGCCTTGGAGAGGGCGATCACCTCTCCCTTCGACGCCTGATCGGATTTGGCTGCCTGCTCTTCGTTCGCCTTCTTCGAGGCGCTGGAAACCTGAACCTGCTTGGTCCAGAAATCGGGATCGAAGGGGTCGCGATAGGCCTGGCCGCCATCGGCGCCAGTCGCCGGACCCGACTGCGCGGCACCGCCCTCGCCCTTGGCGCTGACATTGGCCTGCTGGCCGACCTGCTGGGCGATTTCCGCCAGGACCGAATAGGGATTCTCGAAGAAATCGGCCTCCGAATAGGCAGTCTGGTCGCCCGAGGTCGAGGTTTGATCCTCGCCGGTCTTGGCCGACTTGCCGTTGTTCGGATTGGTTTCCTCGTTCTGCGATTTCGCCTCGTTCTTTTTCCCGTCGGCCTGATCGACAGGCTTCTTCAGCCCCTTCTCGGTCGGCTTTTCGTCGGCGAGCTTGATCGGATTGAAATAGGAGGCGACCGAGGCCTTGGTTTCCTCGTTTGCGGCATTCACCAGCCACATCACCAGGAAGAAGGCCATCATCGCCGTCATGAAGTCGGCATAGGCGATCTTCCATGCGCCGCCATGGCCGCCTTCATGGTCGTTGCCGTTATGGCGCTTGACGATGATGATCTCGTGCTTGCCTTGATTCTGATCGCCATCACTCATTTCAATATCTCTCTCAGGCTAGCGGCCCAGGCGGACATGCGGGTCACAAGGACGCTCTCACCGATCGTCACGGCGAGATCGACATCGTCGGCCTCGACATGGCGCAGCAAGTCACCATGATCGTCCAGACGGGCATGGAGGATATCGAAGAGATGACGAGGGCCGCTGACGGTAACGGGGCCGACGGCGCCATCGAGAATGGATGCTGCCACCAGATCGGCAAGGTCGGCGACGGCCTTGGCCGTCAGTGCTTCCGTCATGATCGGCGCGAGCACGGCGGCGGCCTCGATGCTGACCGTCTGTCCAAGCATGGTGGCGATCTGCGTCATGCCGGCGGCGATCCTCTCTGCCGCCTGTTCCTCGTATCGAGTGCGAAGCGCGTCCATCTCAACCCGGTGAGCTTCCGCCATCGCCTCGAGCGCCTCCTGATGCCTCAGCAACAATTCCTGTGTCGCAGCCTCATGGCCCTGCGCATAGGCGTCGCGGCGCTCGGCTTCGATATCGAGCGGCGGTTCCACGGGGCTGTCGAGAAAGGCCGGTGTTTCGTCGAAGATCAAATCCGGCAGGGCGGTGGCTGGAGGCAGTTCCGCACTGAAATCCTTGAGATAACGGGAAAGCGTCGGGCTCATGAGAACATTCCCTCGCCTTTGCCGGCCGAAAGCCGCGAGTGGATGCCTCGACAGGCCAGTTGAATTCTCATGCTCAAAACGTCGATCATCACGCTTCCGGTTTCCGTCCTGCGGCCGCACTCTCCCGGCGTGACGCCGACCGTCTCCGGGATATGGTGCAACCCTGCCATTGCGAGGGACCGTAGGGGGTCAAACTTGTGCGAGGATGAATGCGGCAGGCGCGGCCACCCCGGCCGCGTCTCCCGCGGAAATCATTTTCCCTGAAGAAGAATTAGCACCTTGCTCGCCATGGTGTTGGCGATCGAAAGCGACTGGATGCCCATCTGCTGCGCCGTCTGCAGCGCGCTCTGACGTGCCGATGCCTCTTCCATATTGGTGTCCACAAGATCGCCGACGCTGGTCTTGATGCCGTCGCTAAGCTTGGAGATATAGTCCGACTGATCGTCGATTCGCGACTTCATCGCGCCCAGTGTCGAATCCGCAGATGTCACCGAGGTCAAAATCGAATTGGTGACGTTGAGCATGTCGGTCAGCTCGGCATCCGTGGTGCTATCGGAAATAGAGATCTCAGTGCCATCGGTCGGAGCCGTACCGGAATCGGCGGCCAGAAGATAGTAATTGCGAGCTGTCGATGTGCCATCTGAAGTGCCCAGCGTGCTGGCATCGATATTCTTCGTCAGCAGTCCCCGGCTTGCATCGGCGGTGTCGATCATCAGGGTTTGCGAACTGTCGTAGTTGATCGACACCAGGCTGACCTGGCCGCTCGAACCACGTGTAAAATTGCTGATCACTGATTTCTGGGTGTCGGCCTGCGCACTGGTGTTATAGAGCCAGTTTTCCCCGGAGAAGGCAGCGGATTGTGTCACCGATTGCAGCTGATCCTTGAGCTGCTGAATATCGGTATTGACCGCGCTCTTGTCCGCTCCGGCTTCCTGTGCCGATACGAGTTTGGCGCGGATCTGGCTCACGATGCTGACAACGGTGTCCATGGCGGTCGAAGCCGTGTCGACCTTCGAGGCGCCAAGACCAAGTGCGTCGGTGATGGTGGAGAGACTGCTCTGGTCCGAGCGCATGGTCGTCGCCATCGACCAATAGGTCGGGTCGTCGCTTGCGCTTGCCACGCGAAAACCGGATGAAACCTGCTGTTGCACGACGCCAAGATCTTTGTTGACTCCACGCAACACAGTCAGCGCCGCCGAGGTGGCGCGGTTCGTCGTCACATTGCTCATCTGAAAACCCGTAATTCCATTGGGACTGGCAAACCGGATCAAACCGGCAGCAACGATCGGCCTCATGCCCGCCAGCGGGAATGATCCCCACGCGGCCCGTCGCTCGAGCAGAGCCTTGAAACGGCTCCGACCAAATCGATCGGACACCAAGCCCTGCGCAGATATTGCAAATCAGTTACCCAACAGGGTTAGCAAAAGCTTATGGGCGGCGGCAAGAAGGAAATGCCGCCGCCGGATCGCGACGCAAGCTCCGGTCAAGGCTCACTTAAAGAGTGCCAAAACGTTCTGTGCGCTGTTGTTGGCGATCTGCAGCGACTGGATGGCCAATTGCTGCTGCGTCTGCAGAGCCGAAAGCTTGCTCGATTCCTCTTCCATATTGGCATCGACAAGCTTGCCCACGCCGGAATCGATCGTGTCGCTGAGCGCCGAGACAAAGCTCGTCTGCAAGTCGATGCGGGTGGACAGGGAACCGAGCTGCGAAGCGGTGCTCGTCATCGTGTTGAGCGCCGACTGCACCAGGTTCATCGCCTTGGCGATATCGCCGCTGGTCATATTGGTGATGTCGAGGCTGAAGACAGAATAGGATGTGCCGTTAATGTCCTGCTTCGTGCCCAGAATGCCGGAGGTGGTGTCGATCGTGCCGCTGGCGTCGGCGCCGAACATGACGTTGCCCGCCGATCCCGTATCGAACGCATAGCTGGTGCTGTTGACCGCGACCGAGCCGTCATTGTTGCGGACAAAGGACGATACGACCGACGCGGACGCGCCGTCGGCCGCGATCATCCAGTTCTGTCCGGAGAAGGATGCGGACTGCGCAATGCTCTCGAGCTGCTGCTGGAGCTGCGAGACTTCTTCCTGGACATCGGCCTTGTCGACACTGTTTTCCGTTGCCGCAACGAGCTTGTCCTTGATCTGCTGGACGACGGAAATGGAATTGTCCATGGCCGTATAGGCGGTATCGACCTTGGCGGCGCCGAGGCCGAGTGCATCGGAGACGGCCGAGAGCGCGCTGTTGTCGGAACGCATCGTGGTCGCGATCGACCAATAGGCGGCGTTATCCGAAGCCTTGGCGACACGATAGCCGGAGGAAACCCGGTTCTGCGTATCTTCCAGGTTGGTGCTGATCGAGCGCAGAGTCTGGAGGGCGGACATTGCCGCGTCATTGGTCAGGATGCTGGTCATCGAAGGGTGCCCCTTATGGCTGAAATGGGAAGGGACATTCCGGTCTGCGGCCGGGAACGGCAATCAGCGTCATGCCTGTTAACCGGCTCTTAGGAGAGATTAACCAACCGTTGCGTTAGTCGCAAATGACAGCATCAGGCTTAATAAAAGGTTAACGCGCGCCCGAAAAATTAACGAACATTACCAGGCATGGGCTTGCCGGCAGGAGGCTGAACAAACGGATTCCCGCCGAGGCAGGCCCTTCAGGTCAGCTTCGCGCCATCTTGGGCGGCGTAAGATTACAGGCATAGACAGTAAGGCGCGGAGTCGAGATGTTAGATTTGCAGGGCGGCGGATTGTCGGGGGATGAGCCTCGCCAACGGACCAGCCTCGACCCCAATGACTGGCAAGCCCTGCGCCGGCAAGGCCATCGGATGCTCGACGACATGCTCGACCATCTGGAAACGCTTCCTGAAAAGCCCGTCTGGCAACCTGCGCCCTCGTTGGCGCGTGCGCTCTTCGATGCGCCCCTGCCCATCGAACCCACGGAACTCACCGATGTCCACGCGACGTTCCGCGATAACGTCCTGCCCTATGGCAGCGGCAATATCCATTCGGGCTTCATGGGCTGGGTACAGGGCGGCGGAACGGTCGCCGGCATGCTGGCGGAGATGCTGGCCGGAGGGTTGAACGCCAATCTCGGCGGGCGCGACCACATGCCGATCGAGGTCGAGCGCCAGATCATCAGGTGGACGCAGCAGATATTCTCGTTTCCCGACACCGCCGGCGGCGTCTTTTTGACCGGCGCCTCACAGGCCAATTTTGTCGCGCTGCTGCTCGCAAAAACGAGAATGCTGGGCACCGATGTCCGCGCGACGGGGCTTGCCGGCGAACCGCGGCTCACGGCCTACGCTTCGAGCGAAGTGCATGGCTGCGTGCCCCGCGCCGTCGAGATGTCCGGTATCGGCAGCGATCATCTCAGGCGCATTCCGGTCAATGCCGCCGGTCAGATCGACATCGAAACCCTCGAACGCACCATCATTCGCGACAGGCAGGAGGGATATGCGCCCTTCCTGCTGGTCGGAACGGCGGGAACGGTGAACACCGGGGCCGTCGACGATCTGATCGCCATGCGACGCATCGCCGACACCCATAATCTGCATTTCCACGTCGACGGTGCATTGGGGGCGCTGGGTATTCTCTGCGACGATCTCGCGCATCTCTTCACGGGCATCGAGTCTTGCGATTCGCTCGCATTCGATTTCCACAAATGGGGCCAGGTGCCCTATGACGCCGGCTTCCTCCTCGTGCGCGATAGCGCCTGGCAGCGCCAGACATTTGCCTCGGAGGCCGCCTATCTCAGCCGCGCGGCGACTGGCCTGGCGGGCGGCGACTGGTGGCCCTGCGACTATGGTCCCGACCTGTCGCGCGGGTTTCGCGCGCTCAAGACCTGGTTCACCCTGAAGACCTACGGCATCAAGGCGCTGGCGGATTCGATGGCTGCCAATTGCGACCTTGCGCGTGCGCTGGCCCACAGGATCGAGCAGGAACCCGTTCTGCGGCTGCTGGCCCCGGTCGCCCTCAACATCGTCTGCTTCGCCTATATAGGTCCCACTGGCGATGCGCCCGCGGAGATCAATGCGCGGATTGTCGAACATCTCCACGCTGAAGGACGCGTCGCCCCGTCCCTGACGCATATCAACGGACAACCGGCTATCCGCGCGGCAATCGTGAACCACCGCACGCGGCAGACGGATATCGACGCGCTGATCCAGGGCGTCTTGAAACTCGGTTCCCGACAGGATTTGCTCCCATGCTGATGACCCGCGGCCTTGCTGCCGACCATGCCCCCGAGATCGCCGAAAACTCCAGCCGAATCATCGGGATGCACAAGATCGTCTCGCTCATCTATGCCGGCGCCGACGTAGCGCCGATGTGGAATGAGCTGACGCAACGCATCCGCGCTGACGCCACCGATGCGGCCGCCATGTTCGACCTGGCGACGATCCTGCAAACGCTTGGCCGCGCCGATGAGGCTCGCCAGATGTTCCGGAGCGCTGTGGAGCTGAAGCGGGACTTCTGTGTGATCCATGGCAACGGACAGGGGCCGCGATTGCTGGCCTTCGTGACGCCGGGCGATTTCATGGCGAACACGCCGCTGGATTTCCTGCTCGTCGACAGCGACTGCGTCCTTTGGCTGCATTATGTAGATGCCGAAACGGCCGAGCTTGGGGATTTGCCGGCACACGACGTCGCCTTCATGGCGATCGGCGAATCCACCGAGAACGCACCGGTACTGGCGCGGATGCAGACGCTTTTGGCCGATTTTGACGGTCCGATCATGAACAACGACACCGAGCTGGTCAGCCGGCTGACGCGCGACGGCGTGAGCGCCATGCTGGCCGGCGAGCCTTCCATTTTGTCGCCAAACACCTATCGTGTGCCGCGCGAGGAACTTGTCGCCATCGGCTCGGGCGCGAAACAGCTCTATAAATGTGCGCCAGGGCTTACTTTCCCGCTCGTCGTTCGGCCGATCAGCACCCATGCCGGCCATGGAATGGAACGGATTGCCGACCCCTCGGGATTGTTGGCCTGGCTCGAGACGCAGCCGGCTCCGGAGATCTACGTCGCGCCCTTCATCGATTTCCGTGGCGCGGACGGCTTGTACAACAAGCAGCGCATCGTCTTCATCCAGGGCAAGGCTTTCGCCAGCCACATGGCGCTGTCCGAGCATTGGATCGTGCATTATTTGAGTGCCGGCATGGCGGAGAGCCCGGCAAAGCGGGCGGTCGAACAGGCGTGGATGGAGGATTTCGACACCGATTTCGCGATCCGCCACAAGGACAGCTTCGACGCGCTTTACCGTCGTATCGGGCTGGATTACTTCGGCATCGACTGCGCGGAACTCCGCGACGGGCGCCTGCTGGTGTTCGAACTCGACGTGGCGATGGTGGTCCACAACATGGATAGCCCCACCACCTATCCCTATAAGCAGGTGGCCATGCGCAAGCTGTTCGACGCCTTCGTCGACACGCTACGGGATAAGGCGGTAGCTTAAATCCCCTACCCAAAAGAAAAACCGCGCCTTCGGGGAAGGCGCGGTAAACTTTTTGCTCGGCTGTTGCCACCGGCGCGGAGCGCCGGTTCTTCCTATTAACGGAAGAGCGACAGGATCGACTGGCTCGAAGAGTTGGCGATCGAGAGCGACTGAACTGCCAGCTGCTGCTGGGTCTGCAGAGCCGAAAGCTTGCTGGACTCTTCTTCCATGTTTGCATCGACCAGCTTGCCAACGCCCGATTCGATCGAGTCGGAGAGCGAGGAAGCAAAAGTCGTCTGCAGGTCGATACGGGTCGAGATCGAACCAAGGCGCGAGCCCATGCTGGTCATGGAGTTCAGAGCAGTCTGAACCATGTCGAGGGCGCTGGAGATCTGGCCACCGGTCATGCCGGTGATATCCAGGCTGAACACCGAGTAGGAACCGGTGACAGTACCGAGAATACCGGAAGCAGTGTCGATCGTGCCGGAGTTGGAGCCGAACAGAACGTTGCCGGTTGCGCCGGAGTCGAACTTGTAAGACGTGGTGCTAACCGAAACGGTGCCGTTGGTGCCGCG
>NZ_QSNT01000003.1:846680-847457 GCF_009498525.1 Rhizobium sp. ICMP 5592
ACCGCGCAGTGTCTGAAGGGCGCCCATTGCAGCGTTGTTGGTAAGAATGCTCGTCATGATATTTTGCCCCTTTGGCAGTGGTTAAATAAGGGACATTCCGGGTCTAAAAACCGGTAACGGCATTCAGCATCATGCCTGTTAACCCCAGTTGGTTATGGTTAACTCGCCGTTTCAATGACCCTAGAAAACAGCAATATAGTTAAGAAAACCTGAACCATGAAACAGCAAAAAATATAAAAAAAACCGCGCCTTAGACAGGCGCGGTTAACTTATTGTTTAGGAATTTCGGCTGGCGTGAAGCGCCAGTCCTACTTCTTAACGGAAGAGCGACAGGATCGACTGGGTCGAAGAGTTGGCGATCGAGAGCGACTGAATGGCCAGCTGCTGCTGGGTCTGCAGAGCCGAAAGCTTGCTGGACTCTTCTTCCATGTTTGCATCGACCAGCTTGCCAACGCCCGACTGGATCGAGTCGGAGAGCGAGGAAGCAAAAGTCGTCTGCAGGTCGATACGGCTGGAGATCGAGCCGAGCTTCGAACCCATGCTGGTCAACGAGTTCAGAGCGGTCTGAACCATGTCGAGGGCGCTGGAGATCTGACCCGTGGTCATGCTGGAGATATCCAGGCTGAACACCGAGTAGGAACCGGTGACAGTACCGAGAATACCGGAAGCAGTGTCGATAGCGCCAGCCGCGCTTGCGCCAAACAGAACGTTGCCGGTTGCGCCGGAGTCGAACTTGTAAGACGTGGTGCTAACCGAAACGGTGCCGTTGGTGCCGCG
>NZ_QSNT01000003.1:847670-1238155 GCF_009498525.1 Rhizobium sp. ICMP 5592
GCCACGCAGCGTCTGAAGGGCGGCCATTGCGGAATTGTTGGTGTTAATGCTGGTCATGAGTGTGTCCCCGAAAACTGAATACAAAAAGGAGGACATACCGGACTTCGAATACCGGCGATGACGGAGCGGCTTCATGCTCCTCGGCCCCATTTCCTAGGGGACCAAACCCGTCATGTCACGAATAAGCTCGCATCCATTGCTTGCGAATTCCTTAAATCCGGGGGGAGCGGCAACGGATGTCCTCAACGTAGCTAACAGCGCGTAAACGAGCGGTTCAATCGCCGCTTCGGTTTCAGGCAAGCTACGCGCGCGATGATCCGGCGAATCCATGATGACGGTCCTCGGCCTCCAGCCGGTGCCTGTTCAACGTTTCGCTCGGAGTTCTCGCTCGTGACTATCAAAAACGCCTTTGTGACAGCGTCCAATCTCTACCAGAAGGGGCAGTATACGCGCGCGCTCGAAACATTGAACGAGCTGCTCAATAGCGATGCGTCCCCGAAGACCTACGCGTTGCTGGCAAAGACGCTACTCAAGCTCGGCTTCAGATCGGACGCCGCAAAGGCTTATGAACTGGCAGGCAGGCAGAAGCCCCATCGCGAGGACTATCTGCGCGAAGCCCTGCTGCTCCACGCCGAATGCGGCAATGAGGACCAGGCGTTGTCGATCGGCAGCCTGATCCTGCCGCTGGCCTTCAAGGATCCGGAACTGGCCTATGCCCTCGTCCGCATTTTCCTGGGCCGCCAGCAAAAGGAGCTGCTGACCGGCTTCAAGACCGTGCTGGTCGACGGACCCGAGCTCAGGCACCGGTTGCTGGCCGCGAAACTGCTGACCGACAACCTCTACGACGAAAGCAACCGGCACATCGTCGCGACGCTGTTCAAGAACCACCCCGACAACATCGTTTTCCGCACGCTTTACCTGATCTTCGCACGCGAAATATCCGACCTCGCAATGGTCGACAAACACATGGCACCCGTGAAGACCTCGCTGGCCGCGGGCAATCTCGACCATGTGACGCCGGACAACCCCTTCTTCCATCTGCATTGGTGCGGCGACGAAGCGATCAACAAATTCGCCATCCACGATACGGTGCCGTTGCCGGCCGGACATGCCGAAGCACGCCGCAAGGCGCCCCATGCATGGGCGGACAAGATCCGCATCGGCTATCTCTCGGCGGACTTCTGGCCGGGCCACGCAACCATGAAGCTCCTGCAGCGCATATTGGAGCTGCACGACCGGAACCGGTTCGAGATCACCCTCTTCGACCATTCGCCATTGGCGTCGCAGCGAGAGGAAGAGTTCGATTATTCGAGATGGGGGGCGATGGTCGATATCCGCAGTCTCTCCGATCAGGCGGCGGCCGAGGTCATCCGCACCCACGGTATCGATATTCTCGTCGACCTCAAGGGACACACCAAGGATAGCCGCGCGCGCATCTTCAACCACATGGCCGCGCCGATCCAGACATCATGGCTCGGCTTTCCCGGTTCCACCGTCAATATCGACCTCGATTACATCATCGGCGATCCCTACGTGCTGCCGGAACAGTCCAAGCCGCATTTTCACGAGAAGTTCTGCCGCCTGCCCGAAAGCTATCAGCCGAACGACCCGATCTACCGTCCGAAGCCGCGGCCGACGACCCGCGCACAGCATGGGCTGCCGGAAGACGCCTTCGTCTTCGCCTCGTTCAACGGCAACCGCAAGATCACCTCGCAGATGGTCGACGTCTGGTGCAATATCCTGAAGCGCACGAAAAACAGCGTGCTCTGGCTGCTGTGCAACGGTCCGCGCGCCGAGGCCAATCTCTGGGCACGCCTGGAGGCGCGCGGCGTCAACCGCAAGCGCGTCGTCTTCACGACCCGTATTCGCTACGAGGATCACATCGATCGCCAGCAGCTTGCCGATCTCGGTCTCGACACCTTCCCGGTCAACGGCCATACGACGACCTCCGAGCAGCTCTGGGGCGGCCTGCCCGTATTGACGATGAAGGGCACGAACTTCGCCTCGCGCGTCAGCGAAAGCCTGCTCAACGCCATCGGCGTGCCGGAACTGGTCGCCGCCGATGTCCAGGCCTATGAGGACATGGCCGTGGAGTTTTCCGGAGAACCGGAGCGCGCAGCCAAGCTCAAGGACGTGCTGGCCGCCAACCGCTACATCAAGCCGCTCTTCGACGCCGAACGCTTCACCAGCCATCTGGAGACGGCCTACGGGATGATGGTCGAGCGCGCGAAGCAAGGTCTCGCTCCGGATCACATGGACGTGTCGGCGCTGCCCGTACGCACCGAACCGTTCCTGGTTGAGGACGGGAACGCGGCGGCGATCGCCGCCGAATAGGAACGCTTAGGTCATCGGGGCATTACCCCGATGACCTAAAGGCCCACAGGCTTTGGGTCCGCTGGCTTCAGCTTGTCAGTGGAAAGAGCGTACGAGACTGCCGACCAGCAGGTTCCAGCCGTCGATCAGCACAAAGAACAGGATCTTGAAAGGCAGGGAGATCGATGTCGGCGGCAGCATCATCATGCCCATCGCCATGACGATGGTCGAGACGATCAGGTCGATGACCAGAAACGGCAGAACCACTAGGAAGCCGATTTCGAAGCCGCGGCGGATCTCCGAGATCATGAAGGCCGGGATCAGGACGCGATAGTCGATCTTATTGTCGATCACTACCGTCTGCCCACGCTCCTGCGCCAGGTCGACGAAGAGCTTGATGTCCTTGTCGCGCGTGTTGTTCGCCATGAAGGTGCGGAAAGGCTCGGCGATACGCACAACCGCATCCGCCTCCGAGATCTGATTGGCAAGCAGCGGCTGCGCGCCATCCTTCCAGGCCTGATCGAAGGTCGGCGACATAACATAGAAAGTCATGAACAGCGCCAGGCTGAGCAGGATCATGTTCGACGGAGTGGTCGCCAGGCCCATGCCCGACCGCAGGATCGAGAAGGCGATGATGAAGCGCGGAAAGCTCGTCACCATGATGAGGATGCCGGGCGCGATCGACAGGATCGTCAGCAGCCCGAAAGTGCGGATGATCCAGGCCGCGACCGACCCGTTCACCGGGGTGTTCAGGAGATCCGTCGGAATCTGTTGCGACAATTGCTGCGCCATCGCCAGTTCAGGCGACAATATAGCAAATACTAATGTAGATAAAATAAGTAATAATCGAATCATTCGATCACGAAAGTCCTGAACATGACTTTCGATACGCGCCCTTCCGAGCGCAGGTCAACACGTTCTTGTAGGTCATCCCGAAGATATTGCAGACCGCGAGGACCTTCGATCTGTTGCAGCGATACGGTGCGGACATAGGCGAGTACGTCTTCATGGATCGCCTGGGCGAGCTGCGCGTCCGGCTGGCCCTTGAACACCAGCGCGATTTCCAGCCTGATCCAGTTCTGCGAGGGATAGCCGAGATTGGTGATGATCGGATCGAGCTGGACGATATTGCTCGATTCCACCGGGGCTATCGCCTGCTTTTCGCCGTCGGCCGTCGACTTCGAGGCCTGCACGGCGGCCGTTGCCGCCTTGATCTTCGGCGCGACTATAGTGCCGAGAAACCAACCGCCACCGCCGCCGAGGACGGTCAGGGCGAGCAGTCCGACGATGGTCATGACCAGCGGCGATCCCTTGCTGTTTGCCGATGCGTCTGCGGCTTCTGCCATGTCTCTTATCCGCCCGTTCCAAAAATGCCGTGTGCCGTCCGACCGTCAGAGCGGCGACAGCAGATCGACCGCCTGTTGACCTCTCGGCGGCTGCTGAATTTCCGTCAGGCGGCCGCGACCACCGTAGGAAATGCGTGCCTCGGCGATCTTGTCGTAAGAAATCGTGTTATCCGCGGTGACGTCCTGCGGCCGCACAATGCCGGCGACGTTGAGAATACGGATTTCCTGGTTCATGCGGACTTCCTGCGAGCCGCTGATCATCAGGTTGCCGTTCTCGAGAATGCCGGTCACGACGGCGGCGACGAGCAAGGTAATCTGCTCGGAACGCTGCATCTTGCCCTTGGCGTCGGTGCTGGTGTCGGAGCCCGACGTCGCATCGGCGTTGGTGGCGGGCTTCCAGCCGAAAATCTTGGCCGAAATATCCCAGTTCATGTCGCTCTTGTTCGTGCGATTGCGATTGGTCTCGTTGTCCCAGTTCGCCTTGTCGTTGATCTGGATATTGACGGTCAGAATGTCGCCGACGTTCAGCGCGCGCGAGTCCTTGAAAAGCGCCGCCTGCGAATCGTTCCAGAGCGAATAGCCCTGCGCGACCTGATGAGGCCGCTTCGGATATTGCGACATTTGCGGCGTCTGCGCATATTGCAGGCCGCTGCCGATGGGGCTCATGGCAGGCGCTCGTCCGATTTCCTTGAGGGCCTGCGACTGGCAGCCGGCGAGGAAGACGACGATCGCGCAGGTGGCCGTAAGACGCATGTTCATGAAGGGTCCTTCGACTTCGATGTATTCGGATCGGACGCGCTGGCGATGATGTTGGTGACAACAGCCGCTTTCTGCGCATCCATCTCCGCCAGGATAAGGCTCGACTGGCGTGGGGAGAGTTTCATGATGATCGCGGCCGCCACGGTGACCTTGACCCCGTCGAGGCTCGCTGCCGCCGCATCGGGCTTCATGTTCTTGTAGATATCGACCAGGCCCGAATCGGCGGTCTTCAGAAAATCGTCGCGGCGCTTCAGCCAGTCTTCATATTCCGCCTTGCGCTTGTCCATGGTGGCGATGCGCTGGTCGACGTCGGCCTGCAGCTTTTCAAGCTCCTGCTTTTGCAGCAGGTAGCGCTGGTCGCGGGCCGGATCGGCGATATTGGTGCAGAACTGCCGGATCTCGTCCTGGCTGGATGCCGGGTCGACGATCGGTTTCGGCGCTTCCTGCGCCGCTACGGCGCAGACCGACAGCAGCAGGGCGGCCAGGGCCGCAGAACAGGCGTTCAGCATCTTTCGGGCGATAGCGATCGAGATCATTGCAGCACGAGCTCCGCTTGCAGGGCGCCGGCCGATTTGATGCCTTGCAGGATGGCGATGATGCCGTCCGGCTTGACACCGATATTGTTCAGGCCGGAGACGAGTGTCTTCAGGTCGGGCCCCTGGAGCATGGCGACGCCGCCGCCGCTCTTGGTCGCCGTGATATCCGTCTGATCCTGGATGGCCGTCTGGCCGTCGGAGAAGGGTTCCGGCTGGATGACCTGCGGATTTTCGCTGACCTGGACCGTCAGGGTGCCGTAGCTGACGGCGACCGGCGAGACACGGACATCGGCGCCGATGACGATCGTTCCGGTTCGCTCATTGATGACGACCTTGGCCGGCGTATCCGTCTGGACGGCAAGATTTTCGATATCCGCCATCAGCCGCGTCAGGTCCGCCATCTTCGGCTTGCTGATCGCAACCTCCTGCGAATCCTTGGCCTCTGCGATCGGCGCGCCGAAGCGCGAGGTCGCCCAGGCGTTGACCGTATCGGTTATGCGAACCGAGGTGGAAAAGTCCGGGTTGCGCAATTGCAGGACGAGATTGACGGAATCCTTGAAGCGCGACGGCAGTTCACGCTCGATGATGGCGCCGCCCGGCACGCGGCCGGCGGTGGTGGTGCCTTCGGTGACGCTGGCGGCCGCCCCCTGCGCCTGGAAGCCCGAAACGATGACGGAGCCCTGCGCGACGGCATAGATCTGCCCGTCGGCGCCGCTGAGCGAGGTCATGATCAGCGTGCCGCCTCGAAGCGAGGTCGCGTCGCCGAGCGAGCTGACCGTGACGTCGAGACGACTGCCGGGACTGGCGAAGGGCGGCAGGTTGGCCGTGACCATCACGGCGGCGGTATTCTTGGCGGCGGACTGGCCACCCTGTGTCGAAATGCCGAGATTCTGCAGCATCGCGCGCATGGACTGCTCGGTGAAGGGCGAGGACCGCAAGCCGTCGCCGGAGCCTTGCAGACCGACGATCAGGCCGTAACCGATCAGCTGGTTGTCGCGGCCCGCCTGCAACGAGGCGATATCCTTGATGCGCGATTGCATCGCCAGGGCCGGATCGGAGACGATCAGGCTGGGCAATGCCATCAGAACCGCGAGAAAATAACGAAGGCTTCTCATTTCGAGACCACGCGGATCGTGCCGTTTTCGAGGACAGTGCCGTTGACGATGATGCCGGAGTCCAGATTGCGGGCGCGCACGCTGTCGCCGACCGCGCCGTCGTCCAGGGGCGTCCCGGCGGCAGTGATCGTCATGCTGCCCATGCTCATCACCAGCCGGGCGTTCGAGCCGCGCGTCACCGCAAAGGGCTGGCGCAAGGAGGAAATCGAGATGGTCCGGCCGGGCAGAAGCGTGCGCTTCGATACCCTGCCCGTCACGTCCCGGATCGTCCGGGCGTAGTCGCCAGTCAGGTTCGGATTGGTGACATCGACCTCTTCGAGCTGGCCGCTGCCGATGATATCGCCGGGATAGATCGTCTCGGTCGGCACAACGGCGGTGCCCATGCTGGTTCCGTCGACACCCGTTGCGCCGGCGGAGAAAACCGGCACGAACATGACGGATAGGCCCGCTGCGGCGAACCAGGCCATTGCTAAGCTTTTCATCCGGCGAAACCTCATGTTCGGCCCGTCCCTCTATTACTTCAGGTTTTTGCTGACGATCTGCGCCATGTCGTCGGCGGTGGTGATGACCTTGGAATTCATCTCGTAGGCACGCTGCGCCGTGATCAGGTCGGTGATTTCCTTGACCGGATCGACGTTCGACGATTCCAGATAGCCCTGCTTCATGTAGGCAAAGCCGTTTTCGTTCGGGTCGGAGACGACAGGATCGCCGGACGCCGGCGTCTGGGTGAAGAGGTTGCTGCCCATCGGCTGCAGGCCGGCCTCGTTGACGAAGTTGGCGATCTGCAACTGGCCGAGAACCGTCGGCGTGGTCGCAGTGCCGATCGTGGCCGAAACCTGACCGGACTGGTTGATGACGACGTTGCTGGCATTGCTCGGAATGGTGATCCCAGGCTGCAGCACGTTGCCGTCCGGCGTGACCATCTGGCCGGTGTCGCTCTTGTTAAAGGAGCCGGCGCGCGTATAGGCCGTCGTGCCGTCTGGCATCTGGATCTGGAACCAACCGCGGCCGACCAGTGCGACGTCGAGATCGTTCGATGTCTGCGACAGTTCGCCCTGGATCTGGATGTTGCGCACGGCCGTCGTCTGCACGCCGAGACCGATATTGGCGCCTTCCGGCACCACCGCCTGGTTCGGCCTGTTGGCAATGCCCTTGGCGCGCTCGGTCTGGTACAGAAGGTCCGAGAACTCGGCGCGGGAACGCTTGTAGCCCGTCGTGTTGATGTTCGCGATGTTGTTCGCGATCACTTCGAGATTGGTCTGCTGGGCGTCCATGCCCGTCGCGGCAATAGCGAGCGCTCTCATGTTTTCGTCCTTCGGTCTGGAGCGCGATCCCGGAAGCCGCCAAGCGGCTTTGGAACAGGAACACGCCAAGTCACATAGTTTGAGCGGAGCTATCCGCCCTAGATCTGCATTTTCGTAATATCGAGGAAGGCGGAGACCATCTTGTCGCGCAGCGCGATCGCCGTCTGCAGCGTCTGATCCGCCTGCATGACCTTGTCGACCACTTCGCGGGTGCTCATCGTGCCCTTGATACCGGCAAAGGAGGCATTTTCGGCTTCCTTCAGCGTGCTGATCGTATTCTTCGCCACATCGGACATGACCGAGGCGAAGCTGCCGACAGCGGAGCTTCCGATTGCCGTTTCCGGCGTCGATGCGATCGCGTTGGATGCGGCGGAGCTCAGATCCGTGGCGATGCTGCCGAGACCGCGGGTTGCCGAGAGCGAGGAGACATTCTTGATAGCGTCAATCATTATGAATTCTTCAACAGATCGATGGTGGAGGAGATGAGGTCGCGTGCCTGCCGGACCGTCTGGAGATTGGCCTCGTAGGAGCGATTGGCCTCGCGCATGTCGGCCATTTCGACGAGGATGTTGACGTTGGGCATCTTGACGTAGCCCTTCTGGTCCGCCGCCGGATTGTCCGGGTCGTATTGCTCGACGAACTTGCCAGTGTCCTCGCCCATCTTCTTCACCCCGACCGTCGTCACGCCGTTGGCGCGATCAAGCTCGGCGCCGAAGGTCACTGTCTTGCGGCGATAGGGATCGGCGCCGGGCGTGTCGCCCGTCGAACGGGCGTTGGCGATATTTTCGGAGACGACGCGCAGGCGGGTCGATTGAGCCTCCAGGCCGGAGCCCGCAATCTTCAATGCGGCAGATAAGGGATCCATGACATCTTCACTTCATCTATTGTTTTACGGTCATCAACATCATGCGATGAAAGGAGCTGACGAGAGCGGTATTCAAGCTGTACTGGCGCTTGATCTCGCCCGATTTGGCGAGCTCGTCTTCCAGGCCCACGGTGTTACCCGACTCCTGGACACCAATTTCCTGATTGAGCGACGCTTCCTCGACGTTGATGTCGCCGCTCTGGCTGAATTCGTTGCCGGAGAGATGCGCCGGATTGGTCTTCGCCATGCCGACATTCTGGTTGTCCAGAACAGCCTGGAACGGCGTCACATCCTTGGCGCGAAACTTCGGGGTATTGGCATTGGCGATGTTGCCGGCAACAACCTCCTGGCGCGTCTGAAGCCACTCGGCTTGCCGCGAGGCCAGGTCAAAGAGTTGAATGGGTTGCATGGGCTTCTCTCCGTTCTTACACCAGGGACATTAGAGGGATAATCTTGCGTGGGACTTGCGAGGGAATGCGTTCTTGCGGAAGTCTTTAAAAGGCCCGGCATGCGGGCGATTTCGAGCATTTATTCATGGCTGTAAACGTCGCCGGTGGAGGTGACGATCACCCATTTTCCGTCACGCTGCTCGATGGTCGCCAACCGGCTGTTATCGGGCAGGAGCGAGCCGACGCGCACGACGAACATGCCGGTGTCATCCTCGATCAGCGCCCGGCCGTTTGCGACATGCAGCAAATGGAAGGGCGACTTGCCGGGGAATGGCTGATCTTCCGCCGGCGGACCCTTGTCATCCTCGCGCCCGACGCTGCTGACCGTCGCCGTCGTCAGCGGATCGGGGATCATGTCCTTCGGCTGGCCAGGATTCTTGTTGACCATGGCAAGCGGCGAGACGCTGACGATCTCGCGTCCCGGCCAGTTCGGCAGATCGCGTGTCCGGTCGCCTTCGGCAACCTGAATGCCGAACTTGTCCGGGTTCAGAAACACGTACCACGGGAAGAAGGCCGAGATACCGGCCAGCACCAGGCCGGTGCAGGCCAGCGCCCTGTCGGTGACGGTCCGCCTTTTCGCCAGCTTCGGCGGAGCGACCGGCTCGTCTGCATCGGATTCTCTCACGTCAGCCTCTCTTTGCCGGTGTGGTTGCGACCGCGCCGTTCTTCAGGGCGGTCGCCAGATCGGTGAAGGCGTCGACCGAGGGCCGCTCGCCGGGGGTCTGCTTCAGGATCTCGTAGATGATCGGCACCTGGCGGACGGCGATATCGAGATCGGCGTCGGCGCCCTGGCGGTATCCGCCGATCAGGCGCAGGTCGCGCGTTTCCTCATAACGGTGCACGAGCGCCTTCAGGCGCGACACCAGCTTTTCCTGATCCGGCGTCCATGCCTTGCGCGCCAGACGCGATACCGAAGCCAGCGGATCGATCGGCGGATAGCGCCCCTCTTCCGCGAGAGAGCGCTGCAGGACGATGTGGCCATCGAGAATGCCGCGGGTGGAGTCGGCGATCGGGTCATTGTGATTGTCGCCGTCGACGAGGATGGAAATGATCGCGGTGATCGTGCCCATGCCTTCCGGCCCCGGCCCCGCGCGCTCCAGAAGGCGGGGCAGCTCGGTGAAGACGGAAGCCGGATAGCCGCGCGCGATCGGCGGCTCGCCGGACGCGGTCGCAACCTCGCGGATAGCGTGGGCGAAACGGGTGACGCTGTCGACGATCAAAAGCACGTTGTCGCCCTGGTCGCGGAAGTGCTCGGCGATGGTGATCGCCGACAGCGGCGCCATCTTGCGCAGCATCGGGCTCTCGTCGCTGGTCGCAACGACGGCGACCGACTTCCGCATGTCGGAACCGAGCGTATCCTCAATGAACTCGCGGACTTCGCGGCCACGTTCGCCGACCAGCGCGATCACCACCTTGTCGAAGGCCTCGGCGCGGGCGAGCATCGACAGCAACGTCGATTTGCCGACGCCGGAGCCAGCGAAGATGCCGAGACGCTGGCCGAGGCAGAGCGGCGAGAAGATATCGATGGCGCGCACACCGGTCTTGAAGCCGGTCTCGACGCGTTTGCGCGTCATGGAGGGCGGCGCGGTGTTGGAGATCGAGCGCGGCTGCGTGCCCGCCGTCAGCGGCCCGAGGCCGTCGATCGGCTCGCCGAGCGAATTGATGGTGCGCCCGCACCAGCTTTCCGACGGTGCGATGCGGAAAGCGCCCTTGCGGATAACGGTGTCGTGGATACCGATCGGCTCACCCGGCTCGATCGGACAGACATAGGCCAATTCCGGCTCGACGCGCACGACCTCACCCAGATGGATGCCGGTCGACGAACGATGGGCGACGAACTCACCGAGGCGCACATGCCTGGAAAGGCCGGCGACCGTGTAGTGCCCGGCCGCGATGGTCCGCACATGGCCGCCATGGGCGACCGCGTTTTCCGTCATCGCATAGTGCTCCGCCAGCGCGGCCATATGCGGCAACCTCGGGGACAGCGCCCCCTCCGGCATCCGGTCCTCGAACATGATCCGCCCTTCTTACTGGCTGCCGCCGAGGGTCTTGATCGCTTCCGAGAGCGTGCTTTCGCTGCTGTTGGTGAGCGACGTGATGTTGTCGAAGGCGCGGCTGACCTCGATCAATTGGGTCATTTCTCGCATGCCGTTGACGTTGGAATTTTCGAGATAGCCCTGGGCGATGCCGATATTGGAGCGGTCGATCACCGGCTGCGGCGTGTCGGTGGGCAGCACGCCGCTATTGTTGTAGCGTAGGAAACCCTTGCTGACGTCAGAGGTATAGAGCCCGATCTGGCCGACCTGCTTGTCGTTCTGCGAGATCGTGCCATTCGAGGCGACGGTCGGCGCTCCGCCGGTGGGATCGAGCTGGATCGGCGCTCCGCCGGGATCAAGCACGGGATAGCCGCGGGCCGAAACCAGTGCGCCGCTATCCGTCATCGTAAAGCGGCCGTCGCGCGTCAACACCAGGCCGGCCGGCGTGTTGAGGCCGAACCAGGCATCGCCCTTGACGGCGAAATCGAGAAGATTGCCGGTGTTTTGCAGTTCGCCATTCTCGGTGGAGAGATAGTCGTTGCCTTGCGAAACGAAGGCGACCTTGGCGTTGAGCTTGTTTTCGGTATTGCTGAGGACCTGATTGAACTTGACCTCGGTTCCACGGAAACCGGTGGTGTTCACATTGGCCATATTGTCGGCGACCGTCGTCAGACGCCGCTCGAGCGCCATTTGCGATGACAGCGCCACATAGATACCAGACTGCATTTTCAACGCCCTCCGGACATTGGAGAATAACGGGACAGGAGACGCCCGATAGCGCGGCGCTCCAACATGTCGTTAGCCGGGCATAGATGCCCTTACCCACTACTGTGCCGACATTGGCTTGTGCGAGGCTGACACGACAAAAGGACTTTTGGCCAAGCGCCGAACAGCCTCACGCAAGGCAGGTCTCCTAGTTGATTTCAGGAAGCAACGTTCAGGTGTGGACCGGCGATGAATATTATTATCGGATTTGTAGTGACCTGCGGCTGCATCATTGGCAGCTTCATGGCGATGGGTGGGGATGTGAACGCGCTGTTCCAGCCCTTCGAGTTTGTCATCATCGCGGGCGCCGGCATCGGCGGCTTCATCATGGCCAATCCGATGAAGGTCCTGAAGGACTCCGGCAAGGCGCTGGGCGAAGCCTTCAGGCATGCGGTTCCCAAGGAACGCGACTATCTCGACACCCTCGGCGTGCTCTACGCACTGATGCGGGACCTGCGCACCAAGTCGCGCAACGAGATCGAAGCCCATATCGACAATCCGGACGAATCGGTGATCTTTCAGGCCGCTCCGACGGTGCTGAAAAACCGGGATCTAACGGCCTTCATCTGCGATTACGTCCGCCTCATCATCATCGGCAATGCCCGCTCGCACGAGATCGAGGCGCTGATGGACGAGGAAATCAACACCATCCAGCACGACAAGATGAAGCCCTATCATGCGATCACGATCATGGGCGATTCCTTCCCGGCCATCGGTATCGTTGCGGCCGTCCTCGGCGTCATCAAGGCCATGAGCCACATCAACGAATCGCCTGAGGTGCTCGGACACCTGATCGGCTCGGCGCTGGTCGGCACCTTCCTCGGCATCATCCTGTCCTATTCCGTCTGCGCGCCGCTGGTGTCGCAGATCAAGATCGTGCGCAACAAGCAGCATCGTCTCTACGTGATCGTGAAGCAGACGCTGCTCGCCTACATGAACGGTTCCGTGCCGCAGGTGGCGCTGGAATACGGCCGCAAGACGATCTCCTCCTACGAGCGGCCGTCCATCGACGCGGTCGAGCAGGAAATGATGAACCCCGGCGGTGAGAGCAAGGCAGCCTGACAATCATGAGCCAGCAATCCACGCACCCAAAACAGACGATGGATCCCGTCCTCTTCGCCAAGCTGACCGGTGGCCTCGGCGACCCGGCAACGCTTGCAAAGCTGGGCACGGCCTTCGGCCAGGTCTATGCCGAGTTCCTCCCCGACATCATCAAGAGCGAAACCGGCCTGGATGTCTCCGTCGGCTATGCCGGCTGCCGGTCGGGCCTGATGAGCGAGCTTGTCGCCAGCATCGGCAGCAATTGCGCCCTGGTCAACAGCTCCCTGCGCAACTGGTCGCAGAACTTCTTGCTCGGCTGCGGCACGGGCTTCGTCATGACCTTGATGGAGCATCTGCTGGGCGCCCAGCCCGAGACGATCGACTCCCCCGCCCCGCGGCCGCTTTCGGTGATCGAACTCGACCTGTCCGTGATGGTGTTCGACAAGATCGCCAACGTGCTGCGCTCGGCCGTCAACGCGTCCGGCGGCTTCGAACCCTATCTCGATCCACCCTACAATATCGAGGATCGCCCGACGCCGGTTGCCGGCCAGACCGACGATTTCGCCGCCGCCATCGCGATGACGATCTCGCTCGGCAAGACCGTTTCGGAAATCGTCGTGATCGTTCCGCAATACGAGCTGCTGCGCACCGTGGTCAGCGCGCCCAGGGCGAAGAACCCGTCCTCCTCGACCGGCGCATGGGCGGAACAACTCAATGAGCAAGTGCGCCGCTCGCAGGTGACGCTCGAAGCCCGTGTCCGGCTGCAATCGCTGACACTCGACACGATCTCCAGGCTTGCCGTCGGCGATGTCATTCCCTTCATGGATACGAGCGACGTCCAGGTCGAGGTCAGCGCCAACAGCAAGGACCTCTATGTCTGCGAATTCGGCCGCTCCGGCGAGAACTACACGGTGCGCGTCAAGGACACCGTGAATTCCGACGACGAGCTTCTTCGACACCTGATGAACTGAGCGGCCGGGGTGCGGCCCGCACCCACGGCAGCTTGAGGCAAGTTTCAACTGGAATAGTGATTTCATGGCTACGAAGACGACACAGAAAAGCAGCGAGGATTCGCTGGAAATCGCAAGCAGCGACGCCGCATTGGACGAGGCTATCGACGGCCTGCGCGGCGTTCTGAAGAAAGATACCGACGGCGTCGCCCCGGATTTCGATCTCGACGCGTTCGGTGCCGAGCCAGCGGCCGGTCTTTCGGCTTTCGGCGGCGAGTTCGGTGACGACGATGCGGGCTCCACCTTCGGCGACGGCGATTTCGGTGGCCCCTCCTCCTTTGCGGAAACGGCCGCTCCCGGCAGCGCGCTGAGCGCCAATCTCGATCTGATCATGGATATCCCGATCGACGTCCAGATCGTGCTCGGCAGCAGCCGCATGCAGGTTTCCGGCCTGATGAACCTGACCGAAGGTGCGATCATCGCCCTCGACAAGAAGATCGGCGAACCTGTCGAAATCACCGTGAACGGCCGCTGCATCGGCCGGGGCGAGATTACCGTACTGGAGCATGACGACACCCGCTTCGGCATCAAGCTGATCGAGCTGACCAACAATAGGGCGAAATGAGTCATTTCGCTCCATTTATTTGATTTTGCATACTATTCCCGAAGATCATTTCGGGATCGGGCAATGAAAGCCTGATTTCTTTTCAGAAGAAGCCCACTCCCTGTTCGGGACGGAGATGAAGACCATGATGGACTTTGACGATTTCAGCGGCGCCCTTGCCGAGAAACCGTTGTCTCAGGCCGAGAAGGCCGCAGCCGTTCTTCTTGCCATGGGAAAACAAGTGGCGGGACGGCTGCTGAAATATTTCACGCAGCATGAATTGCAGCTCATCATTGCCTCCGCGCAATCGCTGCGGCTCATTCCGCCCGACGAACTGGCGCAGCTCGTGGCGGAATTCGAGGATCTCTTCACCGAAGGCGCCGGTCTGATGGACAACGCCAAGGCGATCGAGAGCATTCTCGAAGAAGGCCTGACGCCCGACGAGGTCGACAGCCTGCTCGGCCGGCGCACGGCCTTCCAGGCCTACGAGGCTTCGATCTGGGATCGCCTCGGCGAAGCGGATCCGGCTTTCGTCGCCAAGTTCTTCCTGCGCGAACATCCGCAAACCATCGCCTATATGCTGTCGATGATGCCGTCTTCCTTCGGCGCCAAGATCCTCCTGCAGCTGCCGGAGGCACAGCGCGCCGACATCATGAACCGCACGGTCAATCTCAAGGATGTGAGCCCGAAAGCGGCGCAGATCATCGAGAACCGGGTTCAGGGGCTGATGACCGAGATCGAAGCCGAGCGCAACGCCTCCGGCTCCACCAAGGTCGCGGAGCTGATGAACGAGCTCGACAAGCCGCAGGTCGATACGCTGCTGACGTCGCTCGAAACGCTGAGCAAGGAATCCGTCGACAAGGTGCGCCCGAAGATCTTCCTCTTCGACGACCTCATGCTCATGCCGCAGCAGAGCCGAGTACTGCTGCTCAACGACATCGCCTCGGATATCATCACCATGGCGCTGCGCGGCTCGACGATGGACATCCGCGAAATCGTGCTCGCATCGATCAGCCCACGCCAGCGCCGCATGATCGAATCCGATCTGCAGGTGCCCAGCAACGGTGTCAACGCACGCGAAATCGCCGTCGCCCGACGCGCCATCGCGCAGGAAGCCATCCGGCTTTCCAATTCCGGCCAGATCGAACTCAAGGCCAAGGACACGACACCTGTGGAGAAAGCCGCGTAATTTCAGCGCGACTCACCTGAATCGTCCTAGACTGTTCAAAACAGGGCCGCGCATGCTGCGCGGCCTCTTTCCGTTTCGCGAAGGACGGCTGCTTTGGCTGACGAAGACAAGGACAGTAAAACAGAGAAACCGACGGAGAAAAAACTCCGCGACACGATGGAGAAGGGCAATGTGCCCCACTCCCGGGAAGCTACGATCTTTGCTTCCATGCTGGCGACCGTCATCTATGTCACCTTCTTCCTGCCGGAGCGCATGGGGCGCATGGGCGAGGTCCTGCGAGACCTCTTCGAGAAGCCGGATCAATGGAAGCTGGAAACCGGTCCGGATGCCCTTTCGCTGTTTACCCGAATCGGTTGGGAAGTCGGCAATCTGGTGCTGCCAGCCATCGTTCTGTTCTTCCTCTTCGGCATCGGCTCCTCGATGTTCCAGAACCTGCCGACGCCGGTTCTCGATCGCATTCAGCCGAAATTCTCGCGCATATCGCCTGTTTCCGGCTGGAACCGAATCTTCAGCACATCGGGCCTGGTGGAATTCGGCAAGTCGCTCGCCAAGATCGTGGTGGTCAGCATCATCATGTTCTTCGTGCTGCGCGGCCAGTTCTTCCACGCGATCGATTCGCTGGTTTCCGATCCGCAGACGATTTTCGTTCGGCTGTCGACCATCGTCCAGAGAATCCTGATACTCGTGCTGCTGGCAACCGCTATCGTCGCCATTGCCGACGTGCTGTGGAGCCGCCACCATTGGTTCGATCAGCTGAAGATGACCAAGCAGGAAATCAAGGACGAGTTCAAGCAGTCGCAGGGCGATCCGATCGTCAAGTCGCGCCAGCGCTCAGTTGCCCGCGACCGCGCCCGCCGGCGGATGATAAAGCAGGTACCGCGCGCAACCCTGGTCATCGCCAATCCGACCCATTTCGCCGTGGCGTTGCGTTATGTCCGCGAAGAAGGCGACGCGCCCGTCGTCGTTGCCAAGGGGCAGGACCTTATCGCGCTGAAAATCAGGGAGATTGCAGAGGCAAACGGTATTCCCGTTTTCGAAGATCCGCCACTCGCGCGCTCCATGTTTGCGCAAGTCTCGGTCGATAGTGTCATCCCGTCAGTATTTTACAAGGCCGTCGCAGAGCTAATCCATCGGATCTACGCACAGTCGAATAGAACACGGGTACGATAAATCAAATGAAAAAATCCCCCTACTCTGCTCAACGTGAACGCATTCTCGCTGAGGCCATCAGCCCGGTCGCCAGCGAATTGCGGCTCCTCGACGCCGCCGATCTTATTTCGCTGCTGCGATTCGAACGCTATGGCAATCTCGCGGATCTCGTGGCCTCGGCCGCCGAGCTCTATTTCCTTCCCGGCATCGTCAATTTCGGGCTTGGAGGCGACTACAAGCTCGATTGGAGCGGCCCGGCCGAGGTCACGATCGACCTCGAAATCAAGCCGCGCGGCGTCACCATCTATGCCAAGCTCGCGCTTGCCGACCACCATGCTGGCATCGAGATCAACCATATCGCCTTCGAGAAAGCATCCGCCGATCCGGACGAGAACACCGCGCTCCTCGCCCGCAGTCTGAAGGATGCCCGCTATGCGATCGGCGGCGCAACGCAGGCGGCCTGAGGACGTCCAAATCATTCCGGAATTTACGATATGAAGATCCGCTGAGGAGCGTCGGTGTCAGCTGATGTAACCGAAGCGGATCGCCTTCGCGATCGCCTGGATGCGATTGACGCTGTCGAGCTTGATCGTCGCCGAGCCGAGATAGGCGTTGACGGTATGTACCGACAGGCCGAGCTTTTCGGCAATTTCTTCGCTGATCCGTCCGTCGCCGGCCAATTGCAAGCAGGCGATCTCGCGCTCGCTCAATGCTTCGGCCGCCGGCGAGCGGCGCTCATCGAGCGACAAAAGCTCCATCATGATCTGGCAACTGCGGCCATGCAGCTCGACGATCATATCGCTCGCCACGTCCATGAACTTCGCGGTGAAGACGACATAACCATTGCCGACGGAGCCCAGCCGCACCGGAAAGGCAACGCCGGCAAAAGGCAGGAGATGGGGTTTCAGGCGCTGGGTGAAAGCGGCAAAATCCGGCGTCTCGGCCGTGCTGTCGCTATCGCGGCCGTTCCACATCAGCGGAAGCAGCGACTTCTCGATATGCTCGATCATCGCCTCACCATAGGCCTCGACGAAAGCCTTGTTCATGACAGGATTGGCCGAGCCCCAGTTCTCCAGTTCGCAGACCAGGCGCTGCTTGCTCGGCAGGCCGGAACCGCTGAGGCGGTAGAGCGCGAAATTCTGCGCGTCGATCAATTTCTGCATCGACACCAGCTTCGGGAAGAGATCGGAACGACCCGAAATCCGATGCGAACGGTTAAGCTTCGTCTCGCCCGACATGTCCGTCGCCTTGTCCGGCTGATATCGCATTCAATAGGCCTTCAAACGAGGTTGTTTCTGACGGCAAACGCGATGGCTTCCGATCGCGTTTTCGTCGCGGTCTTGCGCATGACGCTGGTGATGTAGTTGTTGATGGTATTGCGCGAGATGCCGAGGATCATGGCGATCTCGTCGCTGGTCTTGCCCTCGGCAATCCAGAACAGACATTCCAGCTCGCGCTCGGTCAAATCGAAATCGCGCTCCAGCTTGCCTTCGACGCTGCGGGTGAAGCTAGCGAAATAGCCCGCCAGCAGCCCGACATCGCGCAATCGCTCCGGCGAGAGCAACAGGCTGTCGCGGGCCAGAAGCATCAGTGAGAACCGCGTGCGACCGACGTTGAAGGTCAGCGAGCAATAGTGACGGCTGACACCCTCCGGTGGCTCGACATCATCGGGCAGGAAAGCAAAATTCGGCTGGAACAGCGACATGGATTTTTCCACTTCGCCCGTGCGGCCATAGCCGCCCGTGAGTTCGGCAGCCAGGCGACGGACGAGATCGAAGGGCCAATCCGAAGATACGACGAAATCGAGCCCGCTCTCTTGGATCAGGTCGGAACGCGCCAGCAGATAATGAGAGGCGCCGACATAGTCCGTCAGCACGCGCAGACCGGATTGGAGATAGGCCGGGCCGGCGACGGCAGTCAGTTGCAGAATGAGCTGATCGCGCGACATGGCGATGGAAGGGGCGACTGCTCGCGCATCCTTGTCGCCCTTGCTCGCCTGCGATATCTGCATGTCCATTTTCTGCGTTCCTGCCACTGTCGGACGATGGGACGTCAACGAGAGCATTGCTCGGTCTGGACCCAGGGCACACCCCTGAAAACCGACATCGATCTTCAAAAAAGGCGCCTGCGCCAGCTTAAATTACGATTACGCCTCAAACGCATCCGGCGGAGGCACGGCGCGCAAGCGCTAACATGAATTCCACTTCGGCAATCGCATTGGCGCTGATCGCCGGAAACCCAATCAACAAACTATAAACTGGTTTCTCCGCGTCCCTGCGTCTTCAATCCTTGAATTCACCGGGGGCGGATTACGGCCCGATTCGCGCCGATTCGACGCTGCTACGAACAGATGAGCAAACTGTAAGTCGATTCTTTCGACCCAGCAATGAAATTTGCCGCCTCTTCTTCAGTTGCCAACATCTCATACAGCCTGATTTCGCGACGACGGCTTGCTGCTAATATTTGCGAAATCCAGGATTGCAACAAGTTGACCGGACCCTATCCGTTCACGCGAAAAGACCGGGATCTCTCCCGGTCCTTTTATCATGCGGCCTTGTCGACGGCCCATTTTCTGAGGATCTTGGCGGCTCGCTCCTCGCTGATTTCCACCATGCGCGAGAGGCGACGCTCCGGCCCTTCCTTGACGCGGCGATTGAAGGTGCCGTTGTCCTCGCCCATCGTCAACAAGTCGTCGGTGCTGTCGAAGCCGAAATCCGAACCGAAGCCGTCCATCAGAGCAGCGCCGGGTCCGCCAACCGCGCCGGGTGCGAAATCCGGCAGCTCCAGGCCGGCCGCATCCGGCAGGGCCGTGCTGTTGGCACCACCGCCAAGCGAGCGGATAAGCGGACGGAAGCCCAGCCAGATGATGAGGACAGCGACTGCGACAAAGGCGAGCGCATTGATGATGCCGGCGATATTGCGGCTCAGCACATCCATGATGTTGAGACCCGAGGCGTTGTCGTCGAGCAGCTGGGTATCGAGGAAATCCATCGCATTGACGGTCACCACGTCGCCGCGGCTTGGATCGAGGCCGGCAGCGGTGGCGACGATCTTCTGCATTTCGGCGATATAGGCATCGACCTTTGCCTGGTCGGCCGGCTGACCGACCATCTGGGCGATACGACCCCTGTTGACCACCACGGCGACAGACAGCTTCTCGATCTTGTAGCTGTTACGGACCGTTGCGGTGGTCTTGCTGTTGATTTCGTAATTGGTCTGCTCTTCACGCTTGTCGGTCTGGTCGTTCGAAGTCGGACCATTGCCGCCGGCCTGAGGCGCTGCCTGCGGAATGTTCTGCTCGACCGTTGCAGCCGTGTCGGACTGACGCTGCTGCGACTTCTGCGCTTCCTTGGTGGTGCGAACCGAACGCTCGACCTTCGATTCCGGGTCGTAGGTGGTTTCCTGCACCTGCTGGCTGTCGGTGTTCAGCTGGGCCGTCACGCTGGAGCGGAAATTGTCCATGCCGAGGAAGGGGGCCAGCGCCTTGTCGATATTCGATGCGATTTCGCCCTGAACATTCTGCACGATGCCGAGATTGCGGTTCAGGGCGCCATTGCTCTGATCGTCGCCGGAGGCGAGCAGCTGCCCGGTGGAGTCGAGGATGGTGACGTCGTCGACCTCAAGACCGGGCACGGCGGAAGCGACGAGATGACGGATGGCCTGAGCTGCCTTGCGCGCGGCTTCGGCATTGGCCCGGATCATCACTGAGGCTGTCGGCTTCTGGTCCGCCTTCCGGAAGTTGCCGACATCCTGCATGACGATATGGACGCGCGCCGCGCTGATGCCGGAGATCGAGGTGATCGTCCGGCCGATTTCGCCTTCCAGGGCGCGAACGCGGGTCACTTCCTGCATGAAGGAAGTCAGGCCGAGCGAGCCGACATTGTCGAAGAGCTCATAGCCGGCATTGGTGCTGTTCGGCAGGCCGCGCTCGGCGAGAAGCGCGCGGGCCTTGCCGGTCATACCGGTCGGCACGGTCAGGCTGGTGCCGTCCGTTCCCACCTGAAAATTGATCTTGGCTTCGGCAAGCGCAATGCTGATCTGATTCAGATCGGTCGCATCCAGGCCGACATAAAGCGTCTCCTGGGCGGGCTTGTTGACGTAGAGGGCTGCAAACAGGACCAGCGCCACGGACAAAATGCCCACGCCGGCGAGAGTCAGCAACCGCGTCCTCCCGAGATTCTGCAGATTCCTGAACAAGGGAACTAATTGATTTAACAGATTCATTCTGTTCTCGCACGATTCGTCAAAGACCTGATGGCTTTGTGCCCTGCAGCGAAGATAGGAATCGAAACTTGTGCGAGCGTTTCGTCCGGCAGGGAAAACGAGAGAGGCGGGAAGAAAACTATTTTAAAAAATATAGAAAAAACAATATCGGGTACCGGCGGTTGCGGTCAGAAGAAATCGAAATCTCCGGCAGCCTTGGCGAGCGGCTGGGAATGTCCGTGACGGCCGCTGCCGCCCAGTGCCCTCTGCATCTCGGTGAGCTTCACCAGGCTCAGCGCGGTCGCGACATCGACCATCCAGCCATCCGGCATGTCGCCGGTGATGGTGTCGATGAATTCGGCGATGCCGCGCGTCTTCTGAACGGCCAGATCGATGCCCTGCATGACCTTCATCGCGTCAGGCGACTCCAGCACATTGACGCCGCTGAGATCGAGCAGTTGCGGCTCGATGCGCTCGATCAGGTAAGCGATATCGTGCAATTCCGCGACGATCCGCATCAGGATGGCGGGGAGCGTCTCCTGCATGGCAGTCGTATCGGCGCGCTGGGTATTCGTCATAGGGTAGTCCTCGCTGATCAGAAAAATTCGATCGCATTGTCGACAGGCTTCGGGGCTGCAACGGGGCGCTGCTCCAGGGCCACGGTCTTCTGCGTTTCGGCGCCGGTGAGCGGATATTGCCGTGCACGGCCGGAAACCGGCCAGTACTCCACCTTGCGTCCGTGCTCGCCGCCGGTGCTGGAGCTGACGACCGGGATGCCTTCATCCCGCAGGAACTGCATGGCGAAGGCTGCATTCTGCTCGCCGACATTGGAGAAGGTGGCGATCGTCTTCGCGCCGCCAAAGACCTTCGCCTCCAGCCGGTCGCGACGCGCGCCCTGCTTCAGAAGGCCGTTGATCAGCAGTTCCATCAGATGCACGCCGTAGCGCGTGGCATCGCCGCCGCTCGTCGGCGAAGACGCCATTCCCGGCAGCAGAAAATGGTTCATGCCGCCGACGCCAGCCACCGGATCGCGCAAACATGCCGCCACGCAGGAGCCGAGAATGGTCGCCAGGACTACCTCGGGGTCACCGATGACCTTGTACTCGCCCTGAATGATGTGCACACGACGGGCAGCGGCCTCAAGGATCATTTCAGTGCTCCGAACACGGCCTCGATCGCAGCCTTCATCTTTTCGATGGTGAAGGGCTTGGCGAGAACATTGTTGGCGCCAAGCTGTGCCGCCTTCTGCACCAGGGCACGATCGCCCTGCGCGGTCAGGATGATGAAGGCGGCCTTCTTGGTTGCTGGATTGGTGCGAACAGCCTGCAACAGGCCGAGACCATCCATCTTCGGCATGTTGAAGTCCGAGATCACCAGATGATGCGGCTGCTGCTGCATGATCTTCATGCCCTGCTCGCCGTCGCCGGCGGCAGTGATCTGTTTGAAGCCCAGTTGCGTCAGCGCGTCGCTTAGCAACAGGCGACTGGTGACCTGATCGTCGACGATCAGAACTTTGATTTTCTCCGCTAGAGACATTATTCGCTCCCTTCCTTTCGGGCGGCTGTTACTTTCAATATTTCCTCGCCAATGGCGTTCAGCGGAAACTGCTGTTCGACTGCGCCGAGTTCGAACGCGACCCTCGGCATTCCATAGACCACGCAGGTCTTTTCGTTCTGGCCGATGGTGCGCGCGCCGGCATGGCGCATCTTGAGAAGACCGGCGGCGCCATCGCGCCCCATGCCGGTCAGGATCACACCCACGGCATTGCGGCCGGCAAGCTCGGCCACCGAATCAAACAGCACGTCGACGGAAGGGCGATGGCCGTTGACCGGACCGCCCTCGACCAGCCGGCAATGCGGCGCCGAGGCGCTGGCAACCTGCAAATGCCTTTCGCCGCCTGGGGCCAGATAGATCTTGCCGATTTCCAGCCGCGCGCCGTCGGTCGCCTCCTGCACCACGGGAGCGCAGAGACGGTTGAGACGCTCGGCGAAACTGCGGGTGAAACTCGGCGGCATATGCTGGGTGATGACCGTCGGCGGGCAATTGGCCGGGAATTTCTGCAGCACCGCGATCAACGCCTCGACACCACCGGTGGACGAACCGATCGCGACGATCTTGCGGCCGACGCGAAAATCCGCAACCGCAGGCGGCGGGGCATGGCTGGCGGCTGGCTTGACATATTGCCGCTGCGAACGAGCCGCCGCCTTCACCTTTTCGGCGAGATCGCCGAACGGACGGGGCTCGCCCGGAACCGGCTTGCCGACGCAATCGAAGGCACCGATCTCAAGCGCAGCCAGCGTCGCCTCGGCGCCGCGATGCGTCATGGTCGAGACCATGATGACCGGCATGGGCCTGAGCGTCATGATCTTCTCGAGGAAGTCGAGGCCGTTCATGTTCGGCATCTCAATATCGAGCGTTACGACATCGGGATTGAGCGCCTTGATCGCGGCGCGCGCCTCCAGCGCATCCCCGGCCTGGCCGATGACGTCGACCTCCGGATCGGAGCGCAGGACGGCTGTGATCAGACCCCGCATGGTGGGCGAGTCGTCGACGACGAGGACGCGGGCGGGAGCGCTCATGGTTTTCTCCCCGTGTTCTTGCCGATATGGCGATAGGTGGTGATGCCGATATTGTCGAAGAGGTGCTTGGCGTCGCCCGCGACCCGCTCGGAATGGCCGATATAGAGATGGCCGCTGTCCTGCAGCTGACCCGCGAAACGCGACCAGATCTTCGTTTGCGTCGGCTCATCGAAATAGATGACGACGTTGCGGCAGAAGATGACGTCGAAGCTACCCTTGAACGGCCACTGCGCCAAAAGGTTCAGCTCGTTGAAGGTGATCAACCGCTTGACGCGATCGTCGATCTGGAACTTGCGGCGCCCCTGGATCTCCACCTCCTGGAACCATTGCTTGCGCATGGCGGGCGAGACAGTTTCGAGTGCCGCCTCGTCATAGGCGCCGACGCGGGCAAGGCCGAGGATCTTCGGATCGATATCCGTCGCCAGGATCCTGAAATCGAGGTCCGCCGCGTTCGGCAGCAGCGATAGAACCGTGAGCGCGATGGAATAGGGCTCCTGCCCGTCGGAACAGGCCGCCGACCAGATGCGGACGCGACCGCCGGCCTTGGCGCGCGCCAGAAGGCCGGGCAGGACCTCATCGCGCAGATGATCGAAATGATGGTTCTCGCGAAAGAAGCGCGTGAAATTGGTCGTCAGGTGCGACAGCATCTCGCGCCGCTGGACGGCTCCCGCCGGCGAGGAAACCAGCTGGCAATAATCGCGGAAGCCCGGCAGGCCGAGTGCCCGGATATGCTTGGACAGCCGCGAGTAGACCAGCGAGGCCTTGGTCTCGTTGAGAGAAATCCCGGCGTCAGAATAGATCATGGCGGCGATTTCGGAGAGATCACGGCGGGTCAGCGGATACTCGCCGCTGGCCAGAACCTCATCCGGGGATGCTTTCAGATCTGTTGCTCCCATCACACTCATGCGGCCTGGCTTTCGTGTTCGGGGAACAGGGTTTCGAGTTCGATGAGACAGATCATGCGGCGGTCGATCGCCAGGACGCCACGCGCGAACTGCCGTTCATAGTCGGAAGAGACTTCCGGCGTCGGCTGGATCGTGTCGTCGGTGACCGTCAGGATATCCGACACGGCATCGACCAGAAGGCCGACGACCTTGCGCTTGACCTGAGCGACGATAATCACATGCCGCACGGTCGGCTCGGCGCGCCCCATGCCGAGCCGGGCCGAGAGGTCGACGATCGGCAGTACGGCGCCGCGCAAGTTGATGACGCCAAGCATATAGCCGGGCGAATGCGGCATGGCGGTAGCCGGCGTCCAGCCGCGAATTTCGCGGACGGACATGATGTCGACGCAGAATTCCTGATCGCCGATCCGGAAGGCGATTAGCTCTCGGGCACCCTGGGTCAGGTTCTTGATCGCGTCGGACATAGGCTCAACCCACCGCTGCGTAGGACATTTCGGCCTTCAGCGACTGGCCGCGCGAGGCGCCGACCACGGCATCGACATCGAGGATGAGCGCGACGCGCCCATCGCCGAGGATGGTCGCCGCGGCGATGCCGGGGACATGGGTATAGTTCGCTTCGAGGCTCTTGATTACGACCTGACGCTGACCCTGGATGGCGTCGACCATCAGGGCGCGTTGTCCGCCGCCTTCCGATTCCACCAGCAGCGCGACGCCTTCAACCGGATCAGCCTGCGTGGCGCGGAAGTTCAGGATCCGTCCGACATCCACCAGCGGGCAGAAGCTGTTGCGGATCGAGATCAGGCGATGGTTGGCGCCGAAGGAGTGGATGGCGGCGGCTTCCGGCTGCAGGGTCTCGACAATCGCGGTCAATGGCACCACCAGCGTCTGGCCGGCCACCGTCACCACCATGCCATCGAGGACGGCGAGCGTCAGCGGCAGGCTCATGGTGAAGACCGAGCCGTGTCCCGGCTTGGACGTGATATTGATACGGCCGCCGAGCGCCTGGATCGAGCGCTTGACCACGTCCATGCCGACGCCACGGCCGGAAATGTCGGAGATCTTGTCGGCAGTCGAGAAGCCCGGCAGGAAGATCAGGTTGTCGATTTCCTCGTCGGAAAGATTGGCATCGGCGGCGATCAGGTCGTTGTCGATCGCCTTCTGGCGAACCTTCTCGCGGTTGATGCCGGCGCCGTCGTCGGCCAGTTCGATCAGGATGCGGCCGGAGCGATGTTTTGCCGTCAGGCGAACCGTGCCTTCCGGGTTCTTGCCGAGCGCCGCGCGCTTTTCCGGGGTCTCGACGCCGTGATCGACGGCGTTGCGGATCATGTGGGTGAGCGGCTCGGCCAGCTTGTCGATGACCGTCTTGTCGACTTCGGTGTTTTCACCTTCGGTGATCAGGCGGATCGACTTGCCGGTCATGTCGGCGATTTCGCGGACGATACGCGACATGCGCTGGAAGACCGGCTTTACCGGCTGCGCGCGGATCGCCATGACGCTGTCCTGGATCTCGCGGGTGAGCTGCTGCAGCTCCTCGAGGCCCATATTAATCGAGGATGTGCCGTTGTTATCGTTCTCGATGACGCTCTGCGACAGCATCGCCTGGTTGATGACCAGCTCGCCGACGAGGTTGATCAGGCGGTCAACGCGGTCGAGATCGACACGGATGGTCTGGCCGACGCCGGCAGCGGCGGCATTGTTCTGCGCGGCAGCACTAGCAGCGGCGGCAGCCGCTGCGGCTTCCTTCTTTTCGACGCGGGCGGCGGCGAGCTGCGCGATATTGCTTGCCGTTTCGGCGGCCGCGACAGCGGCGGCCACATCATTCGCAGGCTGCGGCGCTTCTTCGACCACTTCCATGGTCAGCGCGGCGCTATCATCGTCGAGGGCAGAGAGATCGAAGGGTACGGGCACCATCGGCAGCTCGTCGTCACCCTTGGAGGCGGCATCCTCGATCCGCCGGACATCGAGCTCGCAATCCCACTCGGCGAATTCGAAGACGGTGCGGATGGCGTCTTCGCCCTTGTCCGTCCGGATCGAGATCGTCCAGGCGAAATAGGCGCCTTCGGCGTCGATTTCGTCCAGGCCCGGCAGGGCATCCATATTGCAATGAACGCTCAGCTCGCCGATGCGGGCGAGATCGCGCAGCAGCAGCGTCGCATCATTGCCCTTGGCGTAGAGATCCGCGCGCGGCTTGAAGCTGACCTGGTATTCCGGCATGCCAGCAGGCACTTCGTCGGCACCGAAATCATCGTCGAAGCTGAAGGGGATCGGCTGGAAGCCGCTATCATCCGTCGCAGCGGGCGCAACCTCGACCGGGGCCGGCGCGAGTGCGACGGGCTTCGCCTGCTTCGGCGCGGCTTCGACAGCGGCGGAGACCGAAGGCAACTCGCCATGGGCCAGCGCCTCCAACTCCTTGACCAGGCCTCGGCTGCGGGCAGGATCGACGCTGCCGCCGTCACGGGCGACATTGGTCAGATCCGCCAGCACGTCGGCGGCCTTGAGCATGACCTTCAGGACATCCTGGGTCGGCTCCAGCTTGTTGGATCGAACGCAATCGAGCGTCGTCTCAAAGACATGGGCAAAGGAGACGAGATCATCGAGACCGAAGGCCCCTGCCCCACCCTTGATGGAATGAACGGCACGGAAGACGGCATTGACGGTTTCCGGATCGCGGTCGCCATCATTCATTTTCAGGAGACCGGACTCCAGTTCGGCGAGCTGCTCCTCGCACTCCTGGAAGAAAATCTCTTTGATTTCGTTCATATCCATGAGGGACGGATCCTGTTTAAGCGGTTACACGCTCGATGGCATCAATCAGCTTGGCGGGGTCGAAAGGCTTGACGATCCAGCCCGTCGCACCGGCCTGGCGGGCACGGTTCTTCTTTTCGGCATCGCTTTCGGTCGTCAGCACCAGGATCGGGATGGCGCGGTACTTGTCGTTGCGGCGCACACCCTCGATGAAGCCGAAACCGTCAAGGCGCGGCATGTTGATGTCGGTGACGATGACGTCGGGATTGGCTTCCTCGAGGACTTCGAGACCCTCGACGCCGTCTTCAGCCTGAATGGTCTCGAAGCCGGCATTGTTAAGGGTGACGAGAAGCATGTTTCGAATGGTCCGTGAATCGTCCACGGTCAGCACTTTTTTCTTCATTGCCGGATCTCCTTGGCAAGCAGATGATCGATGTCGATACCGATCATCTGCAGCGTTTTTTGAAATGCATCCGACACCTTCGAAAAGGTGAAGGACAGCTTGTCTTCATCCCAAGTCTTGGCGGCGGCCATGATGACCTGAATGCACAAGGCGCCGATCCTTTCGACGCCCGAGGCATCGATCGCGACATTGCTGCCGCGCAGCCCCATCAACTTGCCACGAAGCGCCGAGGCCTCGTTGAGGTCCAGCACCGCGGCCAGACTGACTGTCTTTTCGCCTTTCCTGCTCGCCATCGCTTCAATCCTTGTTGCCTGAAATCGCGGGCCATGGCCCGCATTCGCATGAAATAGAGAGGTCAATAGGCATTCCGTTCGCCCCCAACTGCTGCCCTGCGAGGCGGAAAGTCGAATTCGACGTCGTCGTCGCGGCGCAAGGTAAAGACGTCGTCGCGCCCAGGAGCCGGCAGACGTTGCGCGCCGACCGCCGGGCGCGGCGCCACGGCATGGCGCCGTTCGCGCTCGAGGCGGAATTCGCGGATCGTGCGGCCGAGGTCGAGGATGGTGTCATGGAGGTGATCGGCGCCCTCCTGCGAACGATGGGCGAGGCTGCCGGCAGAAGAAGCGCGTTCGCTGAGACTGCCGATCTCAACCGTGACGCTGCGCAGGCCTGCGGCCTGTTCGTCAGTGGCGGCGGCGATGCCGGAGATAGCATCGTTGATATCGGTCACCTGGCGGACGATGCTGCCGATCGCTTCCTGTGTGCGACCGACCATCCGCACGCCGGCATCGACCTGTGCCTTGGTGCCTGTCACCAGCACCTTGATCTCGCGGGCAGCATCGGCGGAGCGCTGCGCGAGCGCGCGGACTTCCTGGGCGACGACCGCGAAGCCACGGCCGCTATCACCGGCGCGCGCCGCTTCGATACCGGCGTTCAAGGCCAGGAGGTTGGTCTGGAAAGCGATCTCGTCGATGACGCCGATGATCTGGCCGATCTTTTCGGCCGAGGTCTCGATATCGGCCATGGCGGAGATCGCCTGACCGACGACCTGGCCGCTGTCTTCCACAGCAACGCGCGTGGAGGCGGCGGCGCGCTCGGCCGACCGGGTGCTCGTCGCATTGCCGCCGATCTGCTCGGCAAGGTCTGCGAGCTGTTTGGCGGAGGCGGCGAGCCCTTTGGATTGCTCCGTGGAATCGTGAGCAAGCGATCGAGAATCGCGAGCGATGATATTCGTCGCCGCTTCAGCCGCCTGCACGCCGCCGGACAGGGCGGTAAATTGCTGCTGGATATCAGCCAGCGCGGCATTCAGCGCCTCCACCAGTTCGGCATAGGCTGAAGGAGCATCGGCCGGCATGCGGACGGTGAGGTCACGCTCGGCAAGACCCTGGATGACATCGGCAAAGAGACCGGCCGCCTCAGCCTGATCGGCGGTCCGCTGATCCGCCAGCGCGCGCTGATGATTGAGGCGCAGCTCGTTGAAGCGCAGCGACACGGCGATTTCGACATCGACCATGACGAGACGAACGGCAGCCTTGACCAACTCGCTCAGTTCACGGGCGCGGCGCCTGGTTCCCGGCAGGACGGCCCGGCCGCCCATCTCTTCGACGATACCGGCCAGAATATGCTCCAGGACCACGCCATGGCCGGCAACCTGCCAGCGCGGGTCGAGCCCCATCTTGCTTTCGCTGTCGGAGAGAACCTTGACGCGCTCGGCATAGAGGCTGTCGAAACGGGCATCCGTCAGCACGTCCCAATGCGAGGATTGCAGATCCTGCAGCCGTTCGAGCTGGCTTTCGCTGACAAAATTGCGCGCGGCATCCGGAAAGGTCTGGAAACGGTGGAAGAGATCGCGCAGGCCCGCCTTCAGATGAGTCTCGAGCATCGGCCGGTTGCGGCGCACGATTTCGCATTGCTCGGCGGCGAGCCCCGCAAAACGCAAGCGGTCGCGAAGGCTTCCCGCCTGCGCCCGCCCTGCCTGATCTGACGGCGAATCCTGCGCCAAAATCGTCCCTGCCGAACTGCCGGGCGCAAAAAGCCCCGGCGAAACCGCTGATGATCGGGTTCAGATGCAATGAGAGGACGAGAAAGGGCGGTGGTTGCCGTCGATCGATTGATCGCGGCACACTGAAGCTCGCTCGTTCATCAAAGTCTGTTCCCGGACCTGTTTGATGAGATTGATACCGGACTGGCCCGGTACGACGGGGCGGCTTCATGCCTGGTGAGAACGAGTAACAATTTTCCCATTCCGACGTGCAGCTTCAATGTTTATGGTTAATTCCTTGCTTGAAGGTTAATAGGCGTCGCTGACACCTCCGTTTTAATTTGAGCTGTTGCTGGTTCAATTTCCCTCGCTGGCCGATTGGAGTAAAACCGGGGCCGGCCGCAAGTCACGAGCAAGCTTCATGCTTTAATCCTGCAAGTAGAGACACCTTCGATGTCGACGTGGAGAGAGCAATGATTGTTCTTGGTTTGACTGCCCTGTTGACCGCCGGCATGACGCTTGCCGCCTTCGCATTTCTGAGCCGCCTCGAAGAAGTACGAGTGAAGAGCTCCCCGCGAGTGCTCTGAAAATTCATTCAATGCCCATAGGCGACACAAATCCCTCATGAATGGGTCCTATGTGCGCGGCATCGCGCCGCGCTTTCCGCCGTCTTTCCCGCGCATCGGGAGCTGGCGTCGAGCTCGATAGTTCCGTATGAAGCCTCACGACCCGGCACCGAGATCGACCTGTCAATGTCCGATACGACCTATTCCGATACAAGCCACCAGAGACTTTCGCTGCGGCTTGCGCTCACCATCATCTTCGGCATCACGCTTTGGCGCGTGATCATGCTCGTCTTCAACAGGACGGATCTGTTCGTCGACGAGGCGCAATACTGGTTCTGGGGACAGAATCTGGATTTCGGCTATTATTCCAAGCCGCCGATGATCGCCTGGGTGATCCGCTTCTTCAATGCAATATCGGGATCGGACTCGACCTTCTGGATCCGCGTTTCCGCGCCGCTCTTCCATCTGGCCACCGCGCTGATGCTGATGCTGACGACACGGCGGCTGTTTACCGGGGATACGGGAGAAGAGATCGCGCCCTGGGTGGGCGTCATCTTCGTCACTTTGCCGGCCGCCTCGCTGTCGGCGGTGCTGGTATCGACCGATACGATCCAGATCCTGTTCGTCACCATTGCTATCTGGGCCTTTCTCGGCCTCACCCGTCGCTCGTCCGTCCTTGAGGCGCTGATCCTCGGCGCCGGCCTCGGCATCGCCTTCCTGACGAAATACTCGGTGCTCTTCCTGCTACCCGGCGTCGGCATCGCCATGCTGACCTTGCGTTCGGCGCGCATTGCCTGGCGCGACGTGTTCATCGCCGCCATCGTTGGCGCCATCGTCGTTTTCCCGAACCTCTGGTGGAACTTCGCCCATGACGCGGCGACGGTACGCCATACCGAGAGCATCGCCCGGTGGAACGGTGGGGGTAGCGGCGGCGGCCTGGTGCAGCATCTGCTCGGCGGGCTCGGCTTCCTCGGCGCGCAATTCGGCGTCGTCGGCCCGGTCATCTTCTATGCCATACTTTGGGCTGCCTGGCGGATGATCCGCAGGAAAAGCGACGACAGGGAAAAATTGCTGATCTGGCTGTCGGTCCCAGTCGTCGCCATGATCACGCTGCAGGCGCTGTTCGCCAAGGCCTATGCCAACTGGGCCGTTGCCGCCTATGCCGCCGGCACCATCCTCGCCGTCTGGATTCTTTATCGCCTGACAAAGAAGGGGCTGGTCGTTTCGCTGATCATCGGCGCCGTCGTCGCCTTCCTGCTGCCGGTGCTGACCGTCCTTGCCTATGACATCAAGCTGCCGAACGGCGATCTAGTGATGAAGCGCTATGTCGGCCGCAGTGCCATCAGCCTGGAGGTCGCCGATATCGCGACTAAGGCGAGCTTGCCCGACATCGTCTCCAGCGACCGGGATATTCTCGGCGATTTGTTCTATACGCTGAAGGACAAGCCCTATCGCATCCATGCCCGCAACTTCGGCGGCTTCCCGAAGAGCTATTACGAGCAGAATTTCTCGCTGCCTTCGAATACGACCGCCGATGTGCTCTATGTCGACGACGCGCCGCTCGATTGCAAAACCGGTCAATCGGCCCTGATCAAAAGCTGGTCGCCCGAATTCGGCTATAAGAAAGGCAAGACGATCTACGTCTATCGCGTTTCGCCAGCCTGCCTCACGCCCAATCCCTAGTTCCGGCCCTAGTCCTGGCCCTGCTTCGGGGCGCGACGCGGACAGACGCCCCAGCCAAGCTCCGGCATTTCCGCGAAGACGACGCCGCCCTCTTCGAAGGCAAGGCGCAACTGCGCTTCCGTTGCCCGGTGAATGTCATGATGGCCACCCTCGTAGTCACGAATCGTGCTTCGTGACACGCCGGCCTTTTCGGCGATGTCCAACTGTGTCCAGTCCAGCAGCCCACGCGCCGCTCGGCAGAGCGCAGGAGTGAGAATCATTGGTTTATTGCCTTGATTCACAACCAGAAACCACCCATATTGGTCAACATAAGCCAAATATGTCATAAACTGCGCGGGATTTCCAGTATCGAGGAGATGGCTAATGCCACACGACACGCCTTTGATTTCGACCATCGTCATGGGCCTTGTGCTGGCATTCATTTTTGGCGCCATCGCCAATCGCTTCAAACTGCCGCCGCTCGTCGGCTATCTCATCGCCGGCGTGCTCGCAGGCCCGCATACGCCGGGCTTCGTCGCCGATCAGGGTCTTGCGCCTGAACTGGCCGAAATCGGCGTCATCCTCCTGATGTTCGGCGTCGGCCTGCATTTTTCGCTGAAGGACCTGTTGTCGGTGCGCGGCATCGCCGTTCCCGGCGCGATCGTCCAGATCGGCTTTGCCACCCTGCTCGGCTGGGGTCTCGGCGCGCTGATGGGCTGGCCGCTTGGCGGCAGCCTGGTCTTCGGCCTCGCGCTTTCCGTCGCCTCGACGGTCGTTCTGTTGAAAGCCCTGCAGGAGCGGCGACTGATCGAGACCGAGCGCGGCAAGATCGCGGTGGGATGGCTGATCGTCGAGGATCTGGCCATGGTGCTGGCCCTTGTCCTCATTCCCGCCGCCGCCAGCATTTCCGGCGATAGCCATGGCGCGGTCGAACCGCTGTCGGCCGGCCTCAACCGGTTATTCGGCCTCGATATGGGCATCACCGGCATCATCGCCATGACGCTCTTCAAGGTCGCCGCCTTCGTCGGACTGATGCTGGTCGTCGGCCGGCGGGTCATTCCGTGGATCCTGCATCGCATCGCCCATACCGGCTCGCGCGAGCTCTTCCGTCTCGGCGTCCTTGCCATCGCGCTCGGCGTTGCCTTCGGGGCAGCGAAACTCTTCGGCGTGTCGCTGGCGCTCGGCGCCTTCTTCGCCGGCATGATCCTGGCGGAAAGCGAGCTCAGCCACCGGGCGGCGCAGGAGAGCCTGCCGCTGCGCGACGCTTTCGCCGTGCTGTTCTTCGTCTCGGTCGGCATGCTGTTCGATCCGAACATCCTGATCGAAAACCCGCTGCCGCTGCTGGCGACGGTGTTCATCATCGTCATCGGCAAATCGGCCGCCGCCTTCTTCATCGTTCTGGCCTTCCGCAAGCCGATGAGTACGGCATTGATCATCTCGGCTAGTCTGGCGCAGATCGGTGAATTCTCCTTCATCCTCGCCGCCCTCGGCGTCGAGCTTGGCCTGTTGCCAAGCGAAGGCCGCGACCTGATCCTCGGCGGCGCGATCATCTCCATCATCCTCAATCCGCTTGTCTTTCTTGGCTGCGACTGGCTGCGGAAGAGGCTGGACGGCAAGCGCCCGAGCGAAGTACCGGAGGTCGTCGAACCCGCCGCGCAGGCTGAACAACCCTCGGCAAGCGAGGCACAGCCCGCCGCTGCCGAACCGCCTGTCGCCGCCAGCGACGACGAGGAGGAGCGCACGGTTACGCTCACCGGCCATGCCATCCTGATCGGTTACGGCCGCGTCGGCAGCATCGTCGGGGAAAACCTCAAATCATCCGGAACGCCCTTCGTGGTCATCGAGGATGCCGAGAAGCGCATCGCCGAGCTCAAGCAGGCGGGGATCGAGACGATCTACGGCAATGCCGCCTCCGCGAAGACCCTGGGATATGCCAATATCGCCGAGGCCCGCAGCCTGGTCATCGCCATTCCCAACACCTTCGAGGCTTGCAGCGCGGCAGAACAGGCGCGCGCCATCAACCCGTCGATTCTGATCGTTGCCCGCGCCCATTCCGACGCGGAAATCGACGTGCTGAAGCAATATGGAGCCGATACCGTCATCATGGGAGAGCGGGAAATTGCGCTGGGCATGGTTGACCGGCTGGCTCAAGTGCATCATGACAGGCCTCACTATGAAGACGCCGAGCGTCCTGATATCATGACCGAACCGTCGGAACCCGCTCCGGCAAAGGAATGAAGGCCTTTATAACCGTTGAACCCGTTCGAATTCGGCGCTGCCGACAGCGAAGAGAACGATGAGAGGACGCCCCACGCCGGAACGCGCGTGATCGCCTCGCTGTTCGTCGCTTTCTTCGCCTATATCGGACTGGCGCTCGGCGGCGGCATCAATCTTGCTGCGCGGGCGGATGCGGAAGCCTTTTCCTCCGGCAGGGACAGCCAACCGCTTTATATTGCCCAGCGCGATCCGTTGCGCGGAATTGTCGTTGCCGACCGCACGGCCCTGCCGAAAGCCACCTGGCACGATATCGGGCCGGTAACGCTCGCGGCCATTCCGTCTTTCGGACTTCACATCGACCCGTGGCAGCCGCGCGACCGCGCTGACGTCACGCGACCGGAAATCTTTGCATTCCGCGCCTATCTCGCCCGCGCCCCGCCGGCCAGCCTCGTCTGACCGGTTAACGCGCCCGTTGGCGCATCCCCGACATGACCTACGTCCGCCAGCGGCCCTGCCGCTGGCATCACCGTATTTCCAAGGATAATACCCATGCGTACTTCACCATGGCTGGTGGCACTCTACTCAGTGATCATCGTGCTTGGCCTTCTCGTCGCCCTGCCGAACGCCCTTCCGCAGTCAGTTCTGAGCAAAATTCCGTCCTGGCTGCCGCACAGCCAGGTTGCCCTCGGCCTCGACCTTCGCGGCGGCTCCTATCTCGTCCTCGAAGTCGACGAGAAGGATCTGACCAATGGCCGGCTGCAATCCTTGCAGCAGGATTCTCGTCGCGTGCTGCGCGACAAGAACATCCTAACCCGCTCGATCGTCCGCAACGGCGACCAGATCGTCGTAACGCTTACCGATCCGACGCAGAGCGGCGATGCGGTGACCCAGTTGCAGACGCTTGCCAACACGATCACCTCCGGTCTTTCGGCCGGCCAGTCCGACCTGACGATCGCTCCGAACGGTGGCGCGATCACCATGTCCTTCTCGAAGGCCGGCATCGCCAGCAACGTCGATTCCGCCGTGCAGCAGAGCCTGGAAGTCATCCGCAAGCGCGTCGACCAGGTGGGCGTCGCCGAACCGACCATCCAGCGTGTCGGCCCCAACCGCGTTCTCGTGCAGCTTCCGGGCGCGCAAGATCCCTCGCATCTGCGCCAGCTTCTCGGCTCGACCGCAAAGATGTCCTTCCACCTGCTCGCCGATAACGTCGATCCGAACAATCCCGGCCCCGGCGTCACGATCCTCAAGGACGAACAAGGCCAGAGCTATCCGGTGCTCGATCGTATCGAGCTTTCCGGCGACCGCCTGACCGACGCCCGCGTCAGCTTCGATCCGAACACGCATGAACCGCTCGTCACCTTCCGCTTCGACAGCGCCGGCGCCAACCGCTTTGCGGAAATCACCCGCGAAAATGTCGGCAAGCCTTTCGCCATCGTGCTCGACAACAAGGTGCTGAGCGCGCCGAATATCCGCGAGCCAATCACCGGCGGTTCGGGCCAGATCTCCGGCAACTTCACCGCCGATAGCGCGACCACGCTCGCAGCCCTTTTGCGCGCCGGCGCCCTGCCCGCCAAACTGACGGTCATCGAAGAACGCACCGTCGGCGCCGACCTCGGCAGCGACGCCATCCAGAAGGGCATCTATAGCGGCCTGATCGGCTTCGTCCTGGTTGCCGCCTTCATCTTCGTGCTCTATGGCGCCTGGGGGATTCTCGCGAATGTTGCACTGCTCATTCACACGATCCTGACCTTCTCGGCCCTGACGCTGGTCGGCGCCACGCTGACACTGCCCGGCATCGCCGGCGTCGTCCTCGGTATCGGCCTCGCGGTTGATGCCAACGTTCTTATCAACGAGCGCATCCGCGAAGAAACCCGCAAAGGCCGCGGCGCCTTCGCCGCCATCGATAACGGCTTCAAGAAAGCTTATTCGACGATTATCGACGGCAACATGACGGCCCTGATCGCCGCCGCCATCTTGTTCTACTTCGGCTCCGGCCCGGTTCGCGGCTTTGCCGTAACCATGGGTCTCGGCCTCATTATCTCGATGTTCACCTCCGTCGCCTTCGTGCGCGTCGTGATGATCGCCATCACCCGTCGCAGCAAGCTGAAGGTGCTCAACATCAGGCCGCTGATCCCCTTCAGCCCCTATGACAAGCACATCCAGTTCATGAAGGCCCGTTTCTTTGGCATCACCGTCTCGGCGATCCTGTCGATCGCCTCGGTGGTCCTGTTCATCCATCCGGGCCTTAACTACGGCGTCGATTTCCGCGGCGGCATCCAGATGTCGGTCAAGACCAAGGAGGCGGCCGATTTAGCGACCTTCCGTGAGGGCCTGAACACGCTCGGCCTTGGCGAAATCGCACTGCAGTCCTTCGGCGACAACAGCAGCCTCCTTGTTCGCGCCCAGCGCCAGGACGGCGGCGAAGAGGCGCAGACAGCCGCGGTGACCAAGCTCAAGGCGGAAATCGTCAAGATAGATCCAACCGCGACCATCGAAGGCACTGACGTCATCGGCCCGAAGGTCTCGGGCGAGCTTGCCTGGGCCGGCATCCTGTCGGTCGTGATCGCCAGCCTGGCGATGCTCGTCTACATCTGGGTGCGGTTCGAATGGCCGTTCGCGGTCGGCGCCATCATCACGCTGGTACTCGATGTCACCAAGGCGATCGGCTTCTTCGCGATCACCGGCCTCGATTTCAACCTGACGGCCATCGCCGCGATCCTGACGCTTGTGGGATACTCGGTGAACGACAAGGTCGTGGTCTATGACCGCATGCGTGAAAACATGCGGCTCTACAAGTCGATGCCGCTGCGCGACATCATCGACAGGTCGATCAACGAAACCCTGGCACGAAGCCTCTACACCAACGCCACCGCCTTCCTGGCGCTGGTGCCGATGGCGATCTGGGGCGGCAGCGCCGTTTCCAGCTTCGCGATCCCGATGGTGTTCGGTATCCTTGTCGCTGGCGCCTCGTCGATCTTCATCGCTGCGCCGATCCTGCTCTTCCTCGGCGACTGGCGCCGCCGCCATGCCAAGCCGGTTGCCAACGATGCAACGCCGGCTGACGACAAGTCCGGCAAGGACAACAAGCAGATCCCCGCCGCATAAGCAGCGGATCGACATGAATGAGGACATGCCCGGCCATCGGGCATGTCCAATCGGCCTTCAGGCCTATATGCTAGAGCGTTCCAGCGCTTCACTGAAGCGCAGAAACATTCTAGCCCTTTGTTTTTACGCAATTCCGGACAGAAAACCGCAGCACACTTTTCCTGGAATTGCTCTAGATTGACGGCATATGCAGCGGCAGCCCCGGACGCGGCGCCACTATTCTTTCCAAAGCACCGTTTTCCTGCTCGGTAATGAGCGCATGTTTGCCGTCGGGCGTGAAGGCCACATTGCCCGGCCGCATGCCGTTGGCGCGGATCAGGCCGGCGGTCTTTCCGGCGGGATCGATCAGGCAGACCTCGCCCAGCCCGTAGAGCGCGCAATAAAGCGTGCCATCACGATCGAAGGCCATGCCGGCGGGGCCGCGCAGCGCCGTGACGGCGGGTGCGGGTATCACCTGCGCAAACAGTTCCTGCCGCGCGCCGACGATCTGGCGATGGATTTTCCCAGTCAGGGTCTCGCTGTAGTAGAGCCGCCCGTCCGGGCCGAAGGCAATGCCGCTGACATGGAGCAGGCCGGTCGCGAGCACCCGCAGCACGCGGCCCTCGCCGGGATCGATCTGATAGACACGGCCATTATAAGGAGCTCGGAAGAAATCCGGATGGACATCGGCGCCTTCGAGGAGGTCAGAGGCGCGGACACCGGAATCGGTCATATAGAGCAGGCCGTCCGGGCCGAAGGCAAGATCGTTCGGATAAAGAAACGGGCCGTCCCGGCCGCCTTCGATGACCTGTAGGGTCCGGCCTTCCGGAGAGAGGCGAACCAAGGAATTTTCAGGGCCGCCGGCTACCCAGAAGCAATTGTCGCCATCGACAGCGACGCCGCTTGGCAGGCCGCCGGGCCGGCAGACCTCATGGCGTGTCCCGTTGGCGGCAATCACACTCAGGCAGCGGCGGCTGTCGCCCATCTCCACCAACGCGACGCGCCCATCCGGCAGACCAACCGGCCCTCCAGGCTGGCGCAATCCGGTGGCGATTGTCTCGTTCATGCTCGGGACCTCTCACCTGTGCGCTCCAAAAATTGATTGTCACAAATGTTACATAAGTACGCAAAAGGCTGTTTTCGAGCAGGCGTTCATTAAATCTGAAGTAGTTCTTCGGCGGGAAGGTCACATCGGCGTGTAAAACCGGCCGAACTTGACAGTTTTGGTCAATTCGGAACATTCATCGAACATTCGGATATGATTGCGATCGTGATTCGCCGCCGATTCCTCGTTCGCACGCCCGCCGTGCGAAGCCTTCAGGAGAGCCCATGACCGCCGCCTATCTGGAAAAGCTGAACCCGGAGCAGCGGCAGGCGGTGGAGCACGGCACGACGGTCGAAGGCAGCCATATTGCCGGGCCGCTGCTGGTGATTGCGGGCGCCGGCTCCGGCAAGACCAACACGCTCGCCCACCGCGTCGCGCATCTGATCGTCAAGGGCGCCGATCCCCGCCGGATCCTGCTGATGACCTTTTCCCGCCGGGCCGCCGCCGAGATGGGCCGCCGCGTCGAGCGCATCTGCCGCGAAGTGCTGGGCGCCAATGCCGGCATCATGGCCGACGCGCTCGCCTGGACCGGCACCTTCCACGGCATCGGCGCGCGGCTTCTCAGGGATTATGCCGAGCAGATCGGTCTCGATCCGGCCTTCACGATCCATGATCGCGAGGACAGCGCCGACCTGATGAACCTCATTCGGCACGATCTCGGCTTCTCCAAGCTGGAAAACCGCTTCCCGACCAAGGGGACGTGCCTTGCCATCTATTCCCGCGCCGTCAATTCGGAAGCGCCGCTGGAAGAAATGCTGCGGGATTTCTTCCCCTGGTGCGCCACCTGGGACAAGCAGCTGCGCGACCTCTTCGCCGCCTATGTCGAGGCCAAGCAGGCCCAGAACGTCCTCGATTACGACGACCTGCTGCTCTACTGGGCGCATATGCTGCACGAGCCGCTGATCGCCGAGGACATTGGCGGCCGTTTCGACCATGTGCTGGTGGACGAATATCAGGATACCAACCGGCTGCAGTCGTCGATCCTGCTGGCGCTGAAGCCCGATGGCCAGGGACTGACCGTCGTCGGTGACGATGCGCAGTCGATCTATTCCTTCCGCGCCGCGACGGTGCGCAACATCCTCGATTTTCCGACGGCCTTTACGCCATCAGCCAATATCGTCACGCTCGACCGCAACTATCGCTCGACGCAGCCGATCCTTGCCGCCGCCAATGCGGTGATCGATCTCGCCTCCGAGCGCTTTACCAAGAACCTGCGGACCGAACGCCAGAGTGTCGAACGCCCGCGGCTGGTGACGGTGCGCGACGAGGCCGATCAGGCGCGCTATATCGCCGACCAGGTGCTGGAAAACCGCGAGAGTGGCGCGAAGCTGAAGCAGCAGGCCGTTTTGTTCCGCACTTCAAGCCACAGCGGACCGCTGGAAATCGAGCTGACCCGCCGCAATATTCCCTTCGTCAAATTCGGCGGGCTGAAGTTTCTCGACAGCGCCCACGTCAAGGATATGCTGGCCGCGCTTCGCTTTGCCCAGAATCCGCGCGACCGCGTCGCCGGCTTCCGGCTGATGCAGCTGCTTCCGGGCGTCGGCCCCTCGACCGCGCAGCGCGTGCTCGACCATATCGGCGAGGAAGCCAGTCCAATGACGGCTCTTGCCGAGTTTCCGGCACCACCACGCTCCGGCGAGGACTGGACGAGCTTCGTTGCAACCATGCAGGAGCTGAAGAGCGGCAAGGCCGGCTGGCCGGCGGAAATCGGCCTCGTGCGGCAATGGTACGAGCCGCATCTGGAGCGGGCGCATGAGGACGCCTCGACGCGGCAGGCGGACCTGATCCAACTCGAGCAGATCGCCGGCGGCTACGGCTCGCGCGAGCGCTTCCTCACCGAACTGACGCTCGATCCGCCGGATGCCACCAGCGACCAGGCGGGCGTGCCGCTGCTCGACGAGGACTATCTCATCCTTTCGACCATCCATTCCGCCAAGGGCCAGGAGTGGACGAAGGTCTTCCTCCTCAACGCCGTGGACGGCTGTATCCCCGCCGACCTCGCCGTAGGCTCGTCCGCCGAGATCGAGGAGGAACGGCGGCTGCTTTATGTCGCCATGACCCGCGCCAAGGACAGCCTCGATCTCGTCATTCCGCAACGCTTCTTCACCTACGGCCAGCATGCCCAGGGCGACCGGCATGTCTTTGCCTCGCGCACCCGCTTCATTCCGGTGACGCTGCTGCAATTCTTCGAGGTCTGCGGCTGGCCGCAAGCGCGGTCGGACAGCCCGGCCGCGATCCAGGCGCGGCAGGTGCGCGTCGATGTCGGAGCACGGATGCGCGGCATGTGGCGCTAAAGCAATTACAGGAAAAGTGTGTAGCGGTTTTCCGTCCGGAATTGCGTCATCGTTCTAAGTTCAGGCTAACTCCCGAAACATCTCGATGATCGCCGAGAAGTCGCGGCCGCCATTGCCCTGTTTTTCGAACAGAGCGAAGAGCTGTGCCGCTTCCGCCCCCAACGGTGTCGATGCGCCGCTCGACAATGCCGCCTCCTGCGACAGCCGCAGATCCTTCAGCATCAGCGCCGCGGCAAAGCCGGGTTTGTAATCGTTATTGGCGGGCGACGTCGGCACCGGACCTGGTACCGGGCAATAGGTATTGATCGACCAGCATTGTCCGGAGGATGTCGAGGCAACATCGAACAGCGCCTGATGCGACAGGCCGAGCTTTTCACCGAGCACAAAGGCCTCGCAGACGCCGATCATCGAAATGCCGAGGATCATGTTGTTGCAGATCTTCGCCGCCTGCCCGGCGCCAGCATCGCCGCAATGGACGATCTTTTTTCCCATCACTTCCAGAAGCGGCTTGGCGGCCGCAAAACTCTCCGACGAACCGCCAGCCATGAAGGTCAGCGTTCCCGCCGCCGCACCGCCGGTGCCGCCGGAAACCGGCGCGTCGAGCGACAGGCAACCGGCATCGCCGGCCATGGCGTGCGCCTTGCGGGCGCTGTCGACATCGATGGTAGAGCTGTCGATCAGCAGCGTGCCCTTGGGCACGGAGCGCAGGATATCGGTCCAGACGGTGAGCACATGCTGACCTTTCGGCAGCATGGTGATGACGACTTCGGCGTCCGCCAGCGCCTCGGTCAAGACGTTTGCTGCCTTGACGCCCGTCGCCTCCGCTGCCTTCAACATGTCATGCGAGAGGTCGAAGCCGATGACGGCATGGCCGGCCTTGACCAGATTGGCGGCCATGGGGCCACCCATATTGCCAAGCCCGATGAATGCGATCCGTGTCATGATGCTCTCCTCCCCATGATCCTCGTTACGCGAAAAGCGGTGGCTGCGCCGGTACGAAGAAGCGGTCGATACTTGCCGCATCGACCTCGGCAAGGCTCGCCGGCGACCATTTCGGGTTGCGGTCCTTGTCGATGACGGCGGCGCGCACGCCCTCGTAGAAATCCGGATTATACAGTATGCCGAGGCAGGCGCCGAGTTCACGGTTCAGGCATTCGGCAAGGCTTGCGCTCGCCCGTCCGGCCCGCAACAGCCGTAGGGTCAGCTTCAGGCTGGTCGGCGAGCGGGTGGCGATCACTTGCGCGGCCTCGGCGGCAAAATCGTCGGACTCCTGCGCCAACGCCCGCAGAATGTCCTCGACGGCCTCATGGGCGAAGGCCCGGTCGATCGTGTCCCGGCTGGTGGCCAGACGGCTCGTCCCGGTGTCGAGCGCCAGCCCCAAGATCGTGCTGTGCACATCCGCCGGGGATGCCACAGCAGGCAGCGCGGAGATCGCCTCGATCAGGACCGGGAGGTCGGAAGACGCAACGGCATGATCGGCCAGCCCGGCATGGATGGCGTCGGCGGCGTTGATGATCAGGCCCGTCAGACCCATCCAGGTGCCGGCCTCGCCGGGGGCTCGCGGCAAGAGCCATGTGGCGCCGACATCGGGGAAGTAGCCGATGCCGGTTTCCGGCATGGCAAGCCGGGTGCGCTCGGTGACGACGCGATGGCTGCCATGCGCCGAAAGGCCGACGCCGCCGCCCATGGTGATGCCGTCCATCAGCGCGACATAGGGTTTGGGATAATGGGCGATGGCGTGGTTGAGGCGGAACTCCTCGCGCCAGAAGATCTCGGCGCCATCGGATTTTTCCTGGCCGCTCTGGTGCAGCAGGCGGATATCGCCGCCCGCGCAAAAACCGCGCTCGCCCTCCCCCTTGACAATGACGCTGGCGATGGAGGGATCGACGGCGAAACCATCCAGAGCCGACACGATCGCCCGGATCATCGGCAATGTCAGGCTGTTCAGCGCCTGCGGTCGGTTGAGGCGGATGAGGCCGGCCGATCCCCGGCGCTCGATGATGACCTCGTCTATGCTGCTCATTCTAAACTCCATATCCTTGCCTACCTAATCAATAGGCGCTCAGCGGTTGTCGGCAAGGATCATCTCGGCGGCTTTTTCGGCAATCATGATGGTCGGCGAGTTGGTATTGCCCGAGGTGATCGACGGCATGACCGAGGCGTCGGCGATCCTGAGCCTTGAGAGCGCCCGGAACCGCAGACGCGGATCGACCACGCTCAGCGGATCGCTGCCCATGCGGCAGGTGCCGACCGGATGAAAGATCGTCGTGCCGATATCGCCGGCCGCACGGTCAAGATCGGCATCGGTTTGATAGGAAGGGCCGGGTTTGAATTCATCCGGGCTGAACCTGGCGAAGGATGGCTGCGCCACAATGCGCCGCGTCAGGCGGATGGAGCGGACGGCGATTTCGCGGTCGCGCGATGCGGAGAGATAATTCGGGCTGATCGCCGGCTGCATGGCGAAATCAGGGCTCTTTATATGTACCGAGCCACGGCTCTCGGGCCTCAGATTGCAAACGCTGGCGGTGATCGCCGGAAAGGGATGGACGGGATCGCCGAACTTGTCGAGCGAGACCGGCTGCACGTGATATTGCAGGTCCGGGGTTTCCTTGTCGGGGCCGGAGCGGGTGAAAATCCCAAGCTGGCTCGGCGCCATCGCCATCGGCCCGGAGCGACGAGCGAGATATTCGAGCCCGATCGCCGCCTTGCCGAACAAGGATGTCGCCTTCTCGTTCAGCGTCGGCACGCCGGTTACCTTGTAGGCCATGCGTAATTGCAGATGATCCTGCAGGTTCTCGCCGACTGCCTTGACCTCGCGCACGACCTCGATACCCGCTTCGCTCAACACCTCTCCACGGCCGAGGCCGGAGAGCTCGAGGATCTGCGGCGAGCCGATCGACCCGGCCGACAGGATTGTCTCCCGGGTCGCATAGGCGCGCTTCGCCACCCCGTCATGCTGGAATTCGACGCCGGTAACGGCATCGCCCTCGATAATGAGGCGTCGCACCTGCGCCTTGGTGAGGACGGTGAGATTGCCCTGCTTCAGCGCTGGCCGCAGGAAGGCTTTCGACGTATTCCAGCGGATGCCGGAGCGCTGGTTGACGTCAAAATAGCCGGAGCCTTCATTATCGCCGCGATTGAAATCCGCCGTCTCCGGAATGCCGGCTTCCCGCGCCGCCGCCTGGAAAGCGTCGAGCACGGCCCAGCGCACGCGGGCCTTCTCCACCCGCCATTCGCCGCCGGCGCCATGCATCTCGTCCTTGCCCCGGTAGTGATCCTCGGACTTCACGAAATAGGGCAGCACATCCTCCCAGCCCCAGCCGGCGCAACCGAGCTGCCGCCAGAGATCGTAGTCGCGCGCCTGGCCGCGCATATAGATCATGCCGTTAATCGAGGAGCAGCCGCCCAGCACCTTGCCGCGCGGATAGTTCAGTGCGCGACCGTTCAGGCCCTCTTCCGGCGTGGTGGTAAAGCACCAATCGGTGCGGGGGTTGTTGATGCAATAGAGATAGCCGACCGGGATGTGGATCCAGTGATAATTATCGTTGCCGCCCGCCTCGAGCAGCAGCACCCTGGTATTGCGATCCGCCGATAGCCGGTTGGCCAGCACGCAGCCGGCACTGCCGGCGCCGATGATGATGTAGTCGAAGCGATCCATGTCCTGCCAGCTTAACGTCGATATTCAAACCCCAGCTTACGCCCCAGCCGCGACGCATAGAACTCGCCGATGATGCCGCGGCGAAAGAGCAGGACGCAGACCATGAAGACGATGCCGGTGATGATGGTGACGGGGAAATCCGAGGTGGCGAGATAGTTTTCCAGCGTCGCCACCAGGCCAGCGCCGAAGAGCGGGCCGATCAGGGTGCCGATGCCGCCGAGCAGGGTCATCAGGATCACCTCGCCGGACATCTGCCAGGCGACATCGGTGAGCGTCGCGAACTGGAAGACCAGCGCCTTGACCGCGCCCGCAAGTCCGGCCAGTGCGGCCGACATGACGAAGGCGCCGAGCTTGTAGCGTGCCACGGAATAGCCGAGCGAAATCGCCCGCTGCTCGTTTTCGCGGATCGATTTCAGGATCATGCCGAAGGGCGAATTGATGAAGCGCCAGATAATCAGCACGCCAATGATGAACACGGCCAGCACGAAGTAATACATGTTGAAGGCGTTATTCAGATCGAGGACGCCGAAGAGATAGCCGCGCGGCACCGACTGAATGCCGTCCTCGCCCTTGGTGAATTCCGCCTGCAGGCAGAAGAAATAGAACATGTAGGAGAGCGCCAGGGTGATCATGGAGAAATAGATACCCTGGCGGCGGATGGCGACGAAGCCCATGATCAAGCCGAGCAATGCCGCGCCGCCGACGCCGATCAATATGCCGAGTTCCGGCGGCAGGCCCCATTCCTTCACCGCATGCGCGGTGAAATAAGCCGCGCCACCGAAAAAGGTGGCGTGGCCGAAGGACAGGAGGCCGGTATAGCCGAGCAGCAGGTTGAAGGCGCAGGCAAACAGCGCGAAGCAGAGCACCTTCATAACGAAGATCGGGTAGATGAAGAACGGCACCCAGATCAGAACGACGAGGCCAGCAAGCAGCAGCAGCTTTTGCACTGTCAATGCCGGGCGTGTGCTGGATTTGGGCGAGGTGATATCGGTCATGTCACACATCCCGGCCAAAGAGGCCCGCGGGCCTGAGGAGCAGCACGATCGCCATGATCACGAAGATGACGATGTTGGAGGCTTCCGGATAGAAGACCTTGGTCAGGCCCTCGGCGACACCCAGCATATAGCCGGTGACGATGGCGCCCATGATCGAGCCCATGCCGCCGACGACCACGACGGCAAAGACAATGATGATCATGTTCGAGCCCATCAGCGGCGAGACCTGATAGATGGGGGCCGCCAGCACGCCGGCAAAGGCGGCAAGCGCGACGCCGAAACCATAGGTCAGTGTCAGAAGCACCGGCACGTTGACGCCGAAGACCTGCACCAGCACCGAATTTTCCGTCGCGGCGCGCAGATAAGCGCCGAGCTTGGTCTTCTCGATCAGCAGCCAGGTGCCAATGCAGACCACGAGCGAGGCGATGACCACCCAGCCGCGATAGACTGGCAGGAACATGAAACCGATATTCTTCGCGCCCGCAAGCGCCGCCGGCACCGCATAGGGCTGGCCCGAGGAGCCATAGAGATAGCGGAACGTGCCCTCGATGGTCAGCGCCATGCCGAAGGTGAAGAGCAGGCCATAGAGCGGGTCGATCTTGTAGAGCTGCCGCAGGCACAGCCGTTCGACCACGGCGCCGAACAGACCGACGATCAGCGGCGCCAGCACCAGCGCCGGCCAATAGCCGATACCGGCATAGGCGAGCAGCAGATAGGCGGTGAAGGCCCCGAGCATATAGAAGGCGCCGTGGGCAAAATTGATCACCCGGAGCATGCCGAAGATGATCGCGAGCCCGAGGCTCAAGAGCGCGTAAAAGGAACCGTTGATCAGCCCGATCAGCAATTGGCCGAGAAGCGCCTGGAGCGGAATGCCGAATAGCGTGGTCATGGCGTCAAACCCCCAGAACCTTGTGCAGCATCTCCATCCGCTCCGGCAATTCACCGACCGGAAATTCCGCGACCATCTGGCCATGATCCATCAGATAGAAGCGATCGGCAATGCGGCTGGCAAAGCGGAAGTTCTGCTCGACCAACAAAATGGTCATGCCGCGCTCCCTCAGTTTCCGCAACACCTCGCCGATACGCTGGACGATGACCGGGGCCAGCCCTTCCGTCGGCTCGTCGAGCAGCAACATGCGGACGCCGGTGCGCAGGATGCGGGCCATGGCGAGCATCTGCTGTTCGCCGCCGGAGAGCTTGGTGCCGGGGCTGTTGCGGCGCTCGTGCAGATTGGGAAACAGCTCGAAAATCTCGTCCACGGTCATGCCGCCCGCGGCCACGACTGGCGGCAGCATCAGGTTTTCGTGGACCGTGAGCGTTGAGAAGATGCCGCGCTCCTCCGGCACGAAACCGATGCCTTTGTGCGCCGTCTTGTGCAGCGGCACCTGCATCATGTCGGCGCCGGCAAAGGCGATTCTGCCCTTGCGCGCCCGGACGATACCGACGATGGTGCGCAGCGTCGTCGTCTTGCCGACGCCGTTGCGGCCGAGGATGGTGATGGTCTCGCCTTCGCCGACCTTCATGTCGACGCCGTGCAATATGTGGCTTTCGCCGTACCAGGCATTGAGACCCTGGACTTCGAGCAGCGCCGCCATCGTCAGTCCTCCTCCGTGCCCATATAGGCCTCGCGGACGCGCGGGTCCTGGCTGACCGTGGCGTAGTCGCCGGCGGCAAGGATCTCGCCGCGCTGCAACACCGTGACATGATGGCAGATATTGGCGACGACGGAGAGATTGTGCTCGACCATCAGCACCGCGCGGGTGCGGGCTACCTCGCGGATGATGGCAGAGACAGTGTTGACGTCCTCCAGCCCCATGCCGGCCATCGGCTCGTCGAGCAGCAGCACTTTCGGATCGAGCGCGAGCGTCGTTGCAATCTCCAGCACGCGCTTGCGGCCATAGGAAAGGTCTGCCGCAATGGCATCGCGCTCCTTCGTCAGACCAACGGCCGCCAGCAGTTGCTCGGCGCGGTCGTCAAGGCTCGCCAGCGCCGAGACCGGTAGCCAGAATTGATGCGCCAGATTGTTCGGCCGCTGCAGGGCGACGCGGACATTGTCGAGTACGCTTAGATGCGGGAAGACGGCCGAAATTTGGAAGGAGCGCACCAGTCCCATGCGCGCCACCTTGTCCGGCTTCGTTCGGGTGATATCGGTGCCGAGCAGGGTGATGGTGCCATGCGTCGGCTGCAGGAACTTGGTGAGCAGGTTGAACACCGTCGTCTTGCCGGCGCCGTTCGGACCGATCAGGGCGTGGACACTGGCATGATGCACATCGAGATCGACATTCTTGACGGCCGTGAAGCCACCGAAATCCCGGCGAAGGCCGCGGGCGGACAAGACCACCCGTGGCTCTTCCTGTTGCTCCGTCGCGGGCATCGCCATCAGGTCGCCCGCGTGGTCATGGCTTGACCAGATCGCAGCCGCTCTTGGCCGGATCGATATAGGCTTCCTTGCCGGGAATGGTCGCCAGCACGTTGTAATAGTCCCACGGCTCCTTGCTCTCCTCGGGCTTTTTGACCTGAAGCAGATACATGTCGTGGATCATGCGGCCGTTGGCGCCGACCGTGCCGCCACGGCCGAAGACGTCGTCGACCGGCATTTCGTGCAACTCCTTGGCGACCGCTTCGGTATCATCAGTCCCGGCCTTCTGCACCGCCTTCAGATATTGCAGCACGGCGGAATAGGTGCCGGCATGGATCATGTTCGGCATCTTGCCGGTGCGGGCGAAGAAGCGCTTGCCGAATTCGCGGCTCTTGTCGTCGAGGTTCCAGTAATAGCCTTCGGTCAACGTCAGCCCCTGCGCCGCCTGCAGGCCGAGGCCATGGACTTCGGCGAGCGTGAAGAGCAGCGCCGCCAGATGCTGGCCGCCTTGGGTGATGCCGAATTCCGAGGCCTGCTTGATGGCGTTCGCCGTGTCGAGACCCGCATTGGCAAGGCCGATGACCTTGGCGCTGGACGATTGCGCCTGCAGCAGGAAGGATGAGAAGTCGTTGGTCGAGAGCGGATGACGGACCGAACCGAGAATCTTGCCGCCGCTTGCCTTGACGTAATCCCCGGTCTGCTGCTCCAGCGAATAGCCAAAGGCATAGTCGGCGGTCAGGAAGAACCAGGTATCGCCGCCTTGCTTCACCAGCGCGCCGCCGGTGCCGACGGCCAGCGCATGCGTGTCATAGGCCCAGTGGAAGCCATAGGGGGAGCATTGCTTGCCGGTGAGATCCGTCGTCGCCGCCCCGGTAACGATATCGATCTTCTTCTTTTCCTTGGCAACGGCCTGCACCGCCAGCGCGACGGAAGACGTCGTCAGCTCCATGATGGCATCGACCTTATCCTGGTCATACCATTGCCGGGCGATGTTGGAGGCGATGTCCGGCTTGTTCTGGTGATCCGCATTGATGATCTCGATCGGCACGCCCAGCACCTTGCCGCCGAAATCCTCCGCAGCCATCTTGGCCGCTTCCACCGAGGACTTGCCGCCGAAGTCGGCATAGACACCCGACTGGTCGTTCAGAATACCGATCTTCACCACGCCGTCGGACGCACCGGCCGCGAAGGCCGCAGTGCCGGATGCAAGCAGAAGTGCCAGGGATGCAATGAGACTCTTTCGCATATCCTCTCCTCCCAGAGATTTGGCAAACATGAATCTGTTCAAAATTGGCGAGCCGTTCTCCTCAAAACGACTTTCCTAACATTCAAGATCACGGAAATCGCGCGTTGACGCAAGCGGCGTTTGGAATTAATTCCAAACAAGGTCTGTTCATTTTTGAACAGAAAGGGAGATATGAAAAGCGCGCCGCATTTCACCTGGGACGATCTGCAATTTTTCCTGGCCGTGGCGAGGACGGGGCAGCTTTCGACCGCTGCCCGGCAATTGCGCAGCAGCCACGCCACCGTCTCGCGTCGCATCGACCGGCTGGAATTTGCGTTGAAGGTCAAGCTCTTCGAGCGCAATCCGCGTGGTTATGTGCTGACCGGCATGGGCCAGCGCTTCATCGACACGGCCGAGCGGATGGAACAGGAAACCGAGCGGCTGCGGGCGGACCTGACGGTCGGCTCGGCGGCGCAGCGCGGCGTGGTACGCATCAGCGCGCCGGAAGGTATATCCAACTTCTTCTTCACCACCATGCTGTCCGAGTTCACCACTCGATATCCGAACATCTCGCTGGAGCTGGTGACGATCCAGCAGATCATGTCGCTGTCGCGCAAGGAGGCCGACATCCTCGTCGTGCTCGACCCGCCGAAGGCAGGTCCCTACTTCACCGAAAAACTGACCGATTACCATCTGCAAGTCTATGGATCACGGGATTACCTTTCCAGCCACCCGCCGGTCGAGAGCCGTGGCGATCTCCTGGACCATGCCTTTATCGGCTATATCGAAGACATGATCTTCGCGCCCGGCCTCGACTATCTCGGCGACATCCATCCGCGCATCAAGCCGCAATTCCAGAGCTCCAGCATCTTCGCGCAACTGACAGCGACGAAGAACGGGCTTGGGCTCTGCGTATTACCCTACTTCATCGCCTGCCGGCATCCGGACCTGCAGATGGTGCTGCCGGATGACGTGGATCTGAAGCGTCACTACTGGATCACCTGCCACCGCGACCTGCGCCAGTCACCACGCGTACGCACCGTCATCGATTTCCTGATGGAAGCGGTGCAGCGCAATGCGCCGGCCTTTCTCGGCCACGGATCGGCTTGAATATCCGGTGTCAGCGGCTGGGCGCCGCGAACACCTTGCGTAAGCCGCTGGCATCGAAGCCGGACCTGTCGGCGAGCTGAAGCTCCCATTCCAGCGACGAGCGCACGATCGTTTCCATGCAATTATACTTCGGCGTCCAGCCCAGCTCGCGATGGGCAAGCGTGGCATCGGCGACGACGCTGGCGGTATCGCCCGGCCGGCGCGGCGCCATGTGAATCCGGAAGGCACGGCCATGAACACGCATGACCATGTTCAGCACATCCAGCACCGAATAGCCGACGCCGTAGCCGCAATTGGCAACAAGCGGCCGGCCGCCGTCACGCAGATGCCGCAGCGCCATCAGATGCGCGTCGACGAGATCGGAGACATGGATATAGTCGCGTACGCCGGTGCCGTCATGCGTCGGATAGTCGGTGCCGTAGATCTCCACCTGGCGGCGCCGGCCAAGTGCGGCCTCGCAGGCAACCTTGACCAGGTGCGTGGCGCCATCGGTCGATTGGCCGGCCCTGCCCTGCGGATCGGCGCCTGCAACATTGAAATAGCGCAGCGCCACATAGCGGAAATCGTAGGCGGCGGCGGCATCGCGCAGCATCAGCTCCGTCATCAGCTTGGATTGGCCGTAGGGCGTTTCCGGCAGCAAGGGCGCGCTTTCCTTCACCGGTCTATCGGCGGGCTGCGAGCCATAGACGGCGGCGGTGGACGAAAAGACGAAATGGCGAATGCCGGCCCTGATCGCGGCGCTCATCAGGGTGCGTGTCTTCCCGGTGTTATTTTCGTAATAGGCGAGCGGATCCTCGATCGAAGCCGGCACGACCGAGGATCCAGCAAAGTGAATGATCGCTTCGATATCGTTTTCGGCAAAGATCGTCTGCAACAGGACTTCATCGGCGGCATCGCCAAGATAGAAGCGCGCGGCCGAAGGAACAGCCCAGCGAAAGCCGGTGGACAGGCGGTCGACGACCACGACGTCCTCACCGGCATCCAGCAATCTCCAGACCATATGGCTGCCGATATAACCGGCTCCACCCGTCACCAACACCGTCATTCTTCGCGTCCCCGCCAAGTCTTATGCAAGGGATATATGAGGGTTGCATTCGTGCGATTTGATTAAAAGCATGTGCTGTGCGAGCCGCCAGCAGGGGAAGTTTGTTCCTATGGTTAGGAGGGGTTTTCCGGGATTGGTGGGATTTTAGTGATTTGGGCCAAACAAACAAAAACCCGGCTAGGTGGCCGGGTTTTGTCAATTCATCTACCAGGAAGCCTGTGGGGGTCACAAACTCAAAACATACCGGCTCAACCGCTCCGCAGCATCCTCCACCTGCTTGGGATCGCGCAGGAAGCAGGCGCGCAGGAAGAGTTCGCCGCCTTGGCCGAAGGCCGTTCCCGGCGCGAGGCCGACGCCGGTCTTGTCGACGATGTCGATGGCGGCCTTGCGGCTGTCGGTGACGCCATCGATCTTCAGGAAGGCGTAAAGAGCGCCGTCCGGCTTCAGAGTCTGGACGCGGTTGGTGGCGAGCAGGGCATCGCAGAGGATATCGCGTGAGCGGGTGGCCTTGGCGATGTTGGAGCGGACAAAATCATCGCCGTCGTTCAGTGCGGCAACCGCGCCCTTCTGCATGAATTGCGCCACGCCCGACGTCGAGTACTGCACGAGGTTTTCCATCACCTGGCCAATCTCGGCGGGCGCGACGATCCAGCCGACGCGCCAGCCGGTCATCGACCAGTTCTTCGAGAAGGAATTGACGAACATGATCTTGTCGTCGGCCTCCTTGATGTCGAGGAAGGAGGGCGCCCGACCACCGGCATAATAATAAAGCGCGTAGATCTCGTCGGCCATGATCCAGAGGCCGTGCTGGCGGGCAAGCGCCAGGATGTCGGAGAGGTCCTTGTGCGTCGCCGTCCAGCCGGTCGGGTTCGACGGCGTGTTGATGAACAGGCCCTTGGTCTTCGGCGTGATCGCCGCCTTCAGCCGTTCGAGGTCAAGCGTCCACTTACCATTCTCGAATTGCAGCGGCACGCCGACCGAGCGGGCACCGGCGATCTCGAGCGCGGCGGCGATATTCGGCCAGGCGGGCGACAGGTAGATCATTTCATCGCCGGGAGACGTGATCGCCTGCACCGAGAGCTGGATCGCCTGCATGCCGGAGCCGGTGACGTAGAAATTCTCCATCGGCAGGGAGACGTCGAAGTGCCGGGCGTAGTAGGCCGACAGGGCCTGACGCAGTTCCGGAATGCCGCGTTGCCAGGTGTAGAAGGTTTCGCCAGCGTTGAGCGAGGCCATGGCGGCGCGATTGATGAAATCCGGCGTCGGCAGATCGCCCTCGCCGACCCAGAGCGGCAGCAGGCCGTCGCGGCCGCGGGCGTAATTCACGACTTCCACGATCCCGCTTTCGGGCGCTGCCAAGGCGCGCGGGCTGAGGCTATTCAAAATCGACATGCAAAGTCTCCGGTTTTCGCCTTCATAAAGCAGAACGCCGGACAAATCCCATGACTTTGCCTTAGCGACTGATCGATTTCCGTGATGAATAAAAGCCCCGGCCCTTGCGAGGCCGAGGCTTTTGACGAACAGACCTGTCGAAGCGACTTAGCGCTTGGCGAGGAGATCGCGGATTTCGGTGAGCAGTTGCACGTCGGCCGGCGGCGGAGCTGCCTCGGCGACCGCTTCGTTCTTGCGCTCGACCTGCTTGCGCAGCGTGTTCACGCCCTTGACCATCAGGAAAATGATCCAGGCAAGGATCAGGAAGTTGATAAGAACGGTGATGAAGCTACCGTAAGCGAGAACCGCACCCTGCGCGCGGGCCGCAGCAAGCGTTGGCGCGTTGACCCCCGAGGCGAGGCCGATGAAGTAGTTCGAGAAATCGAAGCCGCCGAAAATCGCGCCGACGATCGGCATGATGATATCGTCAACCAATGATTTCACGATGCCACCGAAGGCGCCACCGATGATCACGCCGACTGCGAGATCCATGACATTGCCTTTGGCGATAAATGCCTTGAATTCATTAAGCATTGACTAGTCCCCTTCGCGTTGCCGTTGAATTCATCGGCAACTATTAGCATCATCTTTTGTATTATTTTTCAATAGCGAAATGGCGCGATACTTAACCCGCGGAGGCATATCCCATGGGAATTGTTCAATTTAAGCAATTTTTAAGTGTGATCAGCGGATTGCTTGTTCGTCAGTTGCGGGTAACACAACCAAAGCCGAGAGAACGTGTCGCCCGCATATCGAGGTGATTCGCCCAGCGCCGGCCGCTGTTTCAGGATTTCACCACCCCTTCCGGTATTATCCGCGAGATCAGCCCGCGAACGCACTCGGCGTTCGGTGGCTGCTCGAAGAGGATACGGTACATGATCGGCGAGATGACGTAATCCATCAGTTCAGTCAGTGTCGGGAATGGCTCTCCCCGCTCCTGCGCCCGGGCGATGAGGACGCGCAATTGCTGCTGCGTATAGCCGCTGCACTTTTCCGCATTGGCCGTGTCGGGCACCGACAGGATATCCCTGATCATCTCCCGCCCGGCGCCGGAAGACATTTCATCGGCATATTGCTCGGTCCATGCCTGCAGGTCCATGCGAACGCTACCGATCTCCGCCGGTTCCGTCTCCGGCTGCAGGCGCGATGCCGCGACGTCCGCCAGCAGCTCCTGCAAATCGCCCCAACGGCGATAGATCGTCGACGGCGTCACATTGGCACGTTGGGCGATCAGCGGGATCGTCACCTCTGCGCGGTCCATCACGGCCAGCATATCGCGCACCGCCTGATGCACCGAGGCCTGAACCCTGGCGCTACGCCCACCCGGACGCGGATTTTCCCTGAAAACCATGAACTATGCCAATCTTTCACTTTGCTGCCGGTGGTGCATGCAAACAGCGACACACCACTAACGCAAATTATTTGCTTTTAACTGCGCAAGACACTATATCCAACCTAACGCAACATCTTAGCTTTAAGGCAGGATATAGGCGATGACTACGATCGAATCCACCGCCAATTCACAGAACCCGCTCGGCAGACGGTTAGCACCGCTCTTTTATGCCGCCACCAGCGCCACCTTCTTTGCCGCCTCCTCCGCGCCGACGCCGCTCTACCGCATCTATCAGCAGGCCTTTACCTTCTCGCCGGTGCTGATCACGGTGATCTTCGCCGTCTATGCCTTCGCGCTCCTCCTCTCACTGCTGATCGTCGGCTCGATTTCCGATCACCTCGGGCGCCGGCCGGTGGTCTTTGCCTCGCTCCTCCTCAATATGGTGGCGATGGCGCTGTTTTTAATGGCTGACGGTCCGAACTGGCTGATTGCCGCCCGCATCGTGCAGGGCCTCGCCACGGGTGCCGCGGCAAGCTCGATCGGCGCCGCCCTTGTCGATCTCGATCCCGCCAAGGGGTCGGTCACCAATAGCATCGCACCTCTGACCGGCATGGCGATCGGCGCGCTCGGTACCAGCGCCCTAGTGCAATATGCGCCGGCGCCGATGTTCCTCGTCTATGCCGTCGTGCTCGCCCTTCTCGTTGCGCAGGCCGCGTTGCTCTGGCTGATACCGGAAACGACACACCCCAGGGCTGGCCTTTTTGCCTCACTGAAGCCTGAGGTGATCGTGCCGCCACAGGCTCGCCGGACGTTGCTGGCGCTGACGCCGATCAATATCGCCGTCTGGGCCCTGGCCGGCTTTTATCTCTCGCTAATCCCATCACTGGTCAGCACAACGACGGGCAGCACCGCACCCCTCGTCGGCGGCTCAGTCGTCGCAGCGCTGACGATCAGCGCTGCGACGACTGTATTCTTGCTGCGCAAAAAACCTACAGCAACGTCGCTGACGTTCGGGATATCAACCATGACGCTCGGCATTCTCACCATCGTCGCCGGCGTGCATATGGCTCAAGTGCCGGTCCTGATCGGTGGCACGCTGATCGCCGGCGCCGGCCTTGGCACCAATTTCCTAGCCGCCGTGCGCAGCATCATGCCGCTCGCCAAGCCCGACGAACGCGCCGGCCTGCTCTCGACCTACTATATTCAAAGCTACCTAGCCTTCAGCCTCCCCGCCATCCTCGCCGGCTTCCTATCGAAGGCCGTGGGATATACGGAAACCACCGACATCTACGCGGTCGCTATCCTGCTGCTGGTCGGCAGCGGTGTGCTGGCTCTGTGGGCGGGGCGGGAGAAGGTGGCAGCTTCGACATAAGGCGTCCGCCAACCCGCTACCATCCGTAACGAAGGGACAGTCTTCCAAACGCAGATAATAAAAAGGGCCGCTCCCGACAGGAACGGCCCCTTATTTTTACTCGAGAGAAAACGCTTCTCAGGCAGCAGCCTTCACACCGTACGGATCAAACCGTCCGTAAAACGTCTCGCCCTTGGCCGCCATGTCCTTCAGCAGAGCCGTCGGCGCGAAATGCGCTCCGTAGGTCTTAGCCAGAGTTTCGCAAAGGCTCACGAAGGCCTTGACGCCCATGCCGTCGATGTAGGAGAGCGCGCCGCCGGTATAGGGGGCGAAACCGAAGCCGAGGATGGAGCCGACGTCTGCTTCGCGCGGATCGGTGACGATGCCCTCTTCCATGGTGCGAGCGGCTTCCAGCGCAATGGTGGCGAGGAAGCGCTGCTTCAGGACGGTGACGTCGATCTCGTCTGCCTTCTTTTGCGGATAGAGGTCCTTCAGGCCCGGCCACAGCGATTTCTTAGCCGGCTTCGGCGGATAGTCGTAGAAGCCCTTGGCGCTCTTGCGGCCCAGGCGACCTTCGCCTTCCACAAGACCGCTGACCAGCTGCATATGGCGCGGATCGACTGCCTTTTCGCCGAGATCGGCGACCGTTGCCTTGAGGATCTTCAGCGACAGGTCGATGGCGACTTCGTCGTTCAGCGCCAGCGGTCCGACCGGCATGCCGGCCATCTTGGCGGCATTCTCGATCATCGTTGCGGGCACGCCTTCGATCAGCATGTCATAGGCTTCATGGATATAGCGGAAGACGCAGCGATTGACGAAGAAGCCGCGGGTGTCGTTGACGACGATCGGCGTCTTCTTGATCGCGGCGACATAGTCGAGTGCCACGGCAAGGGCACGGTCGCCCGTTTCCTTGCCGAGGATGACTTCGGTCAGCATCATCTTCTCGACCGGCGAGAAGAAATGGACGCCGATGAAGTCGGCCGGACGCTTCGAGTTCTTCGCAAGGCCAGAGATCGGCAGCGTCGATGTATTGGAGGCAAAGACGGCGCCGGCCGGCAGCACGGCTTCGACTGCCTCGATGACCGCCTTCTTCACTTCGCGATCCTCGAACACCGCCTCGATCACGAGATCGGCATCCCTCAGATCGGCATAGTCGGCCGAGGGCGTGATGCGGGAAAGCAGCGCGGCGCCATCTTCATACGTCAGCCGTCCCTTACCAACTGCATCCTTCACCAGGCCTTCGCCGACGCTCTTGCCCTTTTCAGCCGCTTCCGTGTCGCGGTCGATCAGGGTGACCGGGATACCCGCAGCGGCGGTCACATAGGCGATGGAAGCGCCCATGAAGCCGGCGCCGACGACGCCGACTTTCTTCAGCACCGTCTTGGGTTGTCCGGCCGGGCGGCGGGCGCCCTTGCCGAGTTCCTGCAGGGAGATGAACAGCGAACGGATCATCGAATAGGCTTCGGTGGTCTGCAGCACTTGGGTGAAATAGCGCTGCTCGATTTTCAGGCCGGTGTCGAAAGGCACCTGCAGACCCTCATAGACGCATTTGAGAATGGCAAGTGCCGCCGGATAATTGCCCGAGGTTTCACGGCGCAGGATAGCCGGTGCAGCCGGCCAGAGTTGCGCGGAGGCCGGCGTCCAGATGCCGCCGCCGGGCGCCTTGAAGCCCTTTTCATCCCAGGGTGCCACAGGCTTCAGCCCGTCCTTGATCATCTGCTTGGCGGCCGGGATCAGCTGATCCGGCTCGACCACCTGATGCACCAGGTTCATCGCCTTGGCGCGCACCGCCGTCAGCGACTGACCGGTGGTCATCATCTGCAAGGCCGACTGCGCATCGGTCAGCCGCGACACGCGCTGCGTGCCGCCCGCGCCCGGGAAGATGCCGACCTTGACTTCAGGCAGCGCGATCTTGACGCTCTTGGCGCTGGAGGCGACGCGGCCGTGGCAGGCGAGCGACAGCTCGAAGGCGCCGCCCATGCAGGTGCCGTTGATCGCCGAGACCCACGGCTTGCCGCAGGTTTCGAGCTTGCGGAACAGACCGGTCATGCGTCCCACGAGATCAAAGAGTTTCTGCGCGGCGCCAGCCGGCTCCTTCGCCTTCTCGTCCTGATAGAAGGAGAACATTGACTTGATCATCGAGAGATCAGCGCCGCCGGAGAAGGAAGACTTGCCGGAGGTGAACACCACGCCTTTGATCGCCGCGTCGGCAACGGTCGCGTCGATGATGGCGTTCAGCTCGTCCATCACCTCGGCGGTGAAGACGTTCATGGATTTGCCGGGCATGTCCCAGGTGACGAGTGCGATGCCGTCTGTGTCGGTCTCGATGGTGAAATTTGTGTAAGCCATTGCTTTCCCTCCCTCAGACGCGTTCGACGATCGTGGCCGTGCCCATGCCGGCGCCGATGCAGAGCGTGACCAGCGCAGTATTGAGGTCGCGGCGCTCCAGTTCGTCCAGCACGGTGCCGAGGATCATCGCGCCGGTCGCGCCGAGCGGATGGCCCATGGCGATGGCGCCACCATTGACGTTGATCTTGTCATGCGGAATGTCGAAAGCCTGCATGTAGCGCAGCACGACGGCGGCGAAGGCTTCGTTGAGCTCGAACAGATCGATGTCTGCAAGCGTCAAGCCGCTGCGCTTCAGGAGCTTCTCGGTAACGTCGACCGGGCCGGTCAGCATCAGCGCCGGGTCGGAGCCGATATTGGCGAAGGCCTTGATGCGGCCGCGCGGCTTCAGCCCCATGCTCTCCCCGCCCGCCTTGGAGCCGAGCAGCACGGCGGCGGCACCGTCGACAATGCCGGAGGAATTGCCAGCGTGATGCACGTAGTTGATGCGTTCGACTTCCGGATGCGCCTGAATGCCGACGGCTTCGAAGCCGCCCATCTCGCCGGGCATCTGGAAGGACGGATTGAGCGAGGCCAGCGCCTGCATGTCCGTGCCGGGACGCATATGCTCGTCGCGGTCCAGAATGGTCAGGCCGTTGATATCCTTCACCGGCACGACGGAATTCTTGAAATAGCCCTTCTCCCAGGCATTGGCCGCCCGCTTCTGGCTCTCAACCGCATAGGCGTCGACGTCGTCGCGGGAGAAGCCGTATTTGGTGGCGATCAGGTCGGCGGAGACGCCCTGCGGCATGAAATAGGCCGGGAAATTCACGGAGGGATCCATGAACCAGGCACCGCCGGACATGCCGAGGCCGACGCGCGACATGCTCTCGACGCCGCCGGCGATGACGATATCGTCTGCCCCTTGAGCGATCTTTGCTGCGCCGAAATTCACGGCATCGAGGCCGGAAGCGCAGAAGCGGGAAATCTGCATGCCAGGTGCTTTGGTGGAGTAGCCCGCTTCGAAGGCAGCGCCCCTCGGGATGACGGCGCCGGCTTCCATGACCGGATCGACGCAGCCCATAATGATGTCGTCCACCGTTCCGGTGTCGAGGCCGTTGCGATCGCGGATCGCCTCCAGCGTCTTGGCGGCCAGACGGACGGACGGCACCTCGTGCAGCGATCCATCCTTCTTGCCACGCCCGCGCGGCGTACGCACATGGTCGTAAATGAAAACCTCAGTCATGTCTCATCTCCCTTCGGCGACAAGCGCCGTTCTGTTCAGAAGGCTTCCGCGGCCAGTTCCATCATCGTGTCGGCGCCGGCCTCGATGCGGGTCTTGCGCAGTGCCGTTTCCGGCATGATGCGCTCCATGTAGAACCGCGCCGTGACAAGCTTGTTCTTCAGATAATCCTCGCGCGCCGTATCGCCGCGGGCAAGACCATCCTGCGCCGCCTTCGCCATCTTCGCCCACATATAGCCGAGGACGACGAGGCCGAAGAGGTGCATGTAGTCGGTCGAGCCGGCACCGGCATTGTCGGGCTTGGCCATGGCATTCTGCATGAACCACATGGTCGCGGCCTGCACGTCGTTCAAGCCCTTCTTCAGCTGCTTGGTGAAGAAAGCCAGCTGCTCGTCATTGCGGTTCTCTTCGCAGAAATCGCCGATTTCCTTGAACAGGGCCATGATGGCGCGGCCGCCGTTCAGCGCCAGCTTTCGGCCGACGAGATCGAGCGCTTGAATGCCGTTGGCGCCCTCATAGATCATGGTGATGCGGGCGTCGCGAACATACTGGCTCATGCCATGCTCTTCGATATAGCCGTGACCGCCGAAGACCTGCTGCGCCATGACGGCATGGTCGAAGCCCTTGTCGGTCAGGACGCCCTTGAGGATCGGCGTCGCCAGACCGAGGATATCGTCGGCCGCCTGCCGCTCTTTCTCGTCCTGCGAACGATGGGCGATGTCCGATTTCAGCGCCGTCCAAAGCAGAAAGGCTCGGCCGGCCTCGTTGAAGGCCCGGATGGTCATCAGCGTGCGGCGGATATCGGGATGGACGATGATCGGATCGGCCTTCTTGTCCGGCGCCTTCGGGCCTGAGAGCGAGCGGCCCTGGATGCGGTCACGGGCATAGGCGGCGGCATTCTGGTAGGCGATCTCCGCGATCGACAAGCCCTGCAGGCCGACGCCGAGGCGGGCCTCGTTCATCATCACGAACATGGCGTTGAGGCCCTTGTTCTCGGCACCGATGAGGAAGCCGGTCGCTTCGTCATAGTTCATGACGCAGGTGGCGTTGCCGTGAATGCCCATCTTGTGCTCGATCGCGCCGCACGAAACCGGATTGCGGGCGCCGAGCGAGCCGTCTTCCTTGACGAGGAACTTCGGCACGATGAACAGCGAGATGCCCTTGGTGCCTTCCGGCGCGCCCTCGATGCGGGCAAGCACCAGATGGACGATATTGCCGGTCATGTCGTGTTCACCGGCGGAGATGAAGATCTTCTGGCCGGAAATCTTGTAGCTGCCGTCGCCTTGAGGCACTGCCTTGGTGCGCAGCAGGCCGAGATCGGTGCCGCAATGCGGCTCGGTGAGGTTCATGGTGCCGGACCAGGTGCCCTCGACCATCTTCGGGAGATACGTGCGCTTCTGCTCGTCGGAACCATGTACAAGGATCGCGGCAATCGCGCCCTGCGTCAGGCCCGGATACATCATCAGCGACATGTTGGCGGCGGAGGTATATTCGCCGACAGCGGCGTGCAGCGTATAGGGAAGTCCCTGCCCGCCGAATTCTTCCGGCATGGCAAGGCCGATCCAGCCGCCTTCGCAATAGGCCTGATACCCCTGCTTGAAACCCTTCGGCGTCGAGACCGTGGCGTCGTCGTGGCGCACGCAGCCCTCCTGATCGCCGGAATAGTTCAGCGGGAAAAGCACCTCTTCCGCGAGCTTGGCCGCCTCACCGACGATCGCTTCGATCATGTCGGGGCTAGCATCGGCAAAACCCGGCAGATTGTTGTAGCGTTCCAGCCCAAGTACATCGTTCAGGACGAAGAGCGTATCGGTCACCGGGGCCTTGTAGACTGGCATTTTTCGAATTCCTCCAATTCGGTGCCGGACCTCATATTCCGGCCTTTGAGCTAGTCTTACAAAATATTGACGTTTGCGTAAACGTCAAATTTGCGTGACGGCACGATTTTTTGAACAGGGAATGAAGCGCCTGTCGATTTCGGATTACCGGGAACGAAGGCAGGATCTGGCCGGTATCGTACCCGCCACATTTATAAGAATATGAGGATATTCAATAACAAGACCGAAATAAAAGGTTAAGATTTCGGCAAAACTTAACGGGTTGTTTACCACGTTTCATAGATTGTGCGGGATGAGCAGCGATGCTTCGCGCTTCCTTCATCAATACGATTCGGGGAAGCGCCGTTTCGCGGCTCGGTCTGAGGAAAGTCTACCAAATCATCCCTTTCCGAACGGCGGGATGCGGTCTTGCGCTGAGAACGCCAAGTCGCCCTCCCGCACAGCAAGAAGGCCCAGAGCGGGGTCGAGGCGAGCAAAAGATGAGCGGATCGCGATCAAATCCTACCGGCACGGGCGACTGGACGTCGCTGGATGCGCTGAGTCGCACCATCGAGGGGCTGGAAGCACGCATCGAGGGCCTGATGGGCTCGGCTGCCGCGCAGGATACGCGCCAGCGTGTTGCAGGCGGCTATGGTGCAGTGCCGGAACGCCGGGCCATGCCGGAACGCAGCCCCCTCCCGGAGCGGGCGCCGCGCACCGAACGCGAAGCCTATGCAAGCCGCCCCTATGAACGTCCCCTCCGTCCGGAGCGCGCCGAAACCGAGCTGCGCTCCGATCCGCTCGCCGAAATCCGCCAGCGGCAGCGCGTGCTGGAGGCCAGCCGCGAGCGCATGCATCCTCGCCGCGACGACAGCGCCGCGGCCGAGCAGCCGCTTGGCCGGCGCGTCGCCGACCATCAAGCTCCCCGCCCGCCGCTGCCCTCGGTACTGCGGCCCGCCGCCGAGAGCTCGGTCGATATCGCCCAGGCGCTGGTCAACCTGCGCCAGGACCTGAAGCGCGATATCGCCGAAAGCGTTACCCGTGAGGTCAGCGCGCTGCGCGCCGAAATCCGCGACATTCGCGACAATACCCAGGACAAGCATTTTGCCGCCGATGTTCGCGAGGACATGGCGCGGCTTGCCGACAGTATCAGCCAGCTCGCGGTGCATCCCGGCCAGCCGGAGACCAGCGGCCTGAAGGCGGAGTTCGACGAACTGCGCTCGCTGATGGACGGGCTTGCCCGCGAAGAGTCCCTGCACCATGTCGAGCGCCAGGTTCAGGCGATCGATACCGCCGGCCTGCAGGACGAAGTGGTGTCGCTCGCCTATCGCCTTGACGACATCAAGCAGCATCTCGGCAGCACGGGCGACAGCCCCGCTGTCCGGGCACTGGAAAACAAGCTGCTGACGATCGCCACCGCCATGGAAAGCCTCGGCGGCATGATGCAGCCGCAGGATCAGGCCATGCAGCGGCTCGAAGGCCGCATCAGCGGCATCGCCGACCAGATCGACACGATGAGCCGCGATACCGCGCGCCAACAGCCATCAGACGATCTCTCCAACCGCCTCGAAGCGCTGGCCATGCGGATCGACGACCTCGGCAACAGCAAGACCGTCGCACGACTGGAAGAGCGGCTGGACCAGCTCTCTCTCCTGATGGAGCGCCCGCAGAGAGCCGTACCGCAGCCGGAACTCGTCAATTACCTCGCCGATATCTCGCGCAAGATCGATGCGCTCGACCATGGGTCGGTCGACCATGTGCTGGCCGAGCGGCTGGACTATCTGGCGCGGCGCATCGACGAGATGGAGTCCCATCCGGCACAGGCAGCGGCCAGCTTCGATGACGGCGCGGTTCGCCGGCTGGAAGGCCGCCTCTCCGATATCGCCGTGCGTCTGGAGGCAAGCACTGCCGCGCCGCCAACCGACACGCTGGCACTGCGCCATCTCGAAGAGCAGATCGCCCATCTCTCGACGCTGCTCACGAGCGAGCCCCGCGCCGCCACCGCCGACCATATGCCCGTCGATTTCGACCGCCGCATGAGCGCGATCGAAGATTATATGACGACCAATGACGAATACATCATCGAGGCGGCCCGCCACGCGGCGGAAGCGGTCGTCGAGGCCTATTCGCGCGAGGGCACCTTCGGCAACAGCGCGCACGCTTCCGACATGTCGGCGATGACGGCGCTCGCCGAAGACCTTCGCCACCTTGAAGACCTCAGCCGCGCCAGCGACGAGCGCACGCACCGCACCTTCGAGGCGCTGCACGACACATTGCTGCAGATCGCCGATCGCCTCGACCATATGGAGCATCGCCGACCGGCGGCTGCCATGCCCGCCGCCAGTTTCGAGAGCGATGTCTTCGCCGAAGCCGAGGCTCCGCCGATCAAGCCACCCTTGGCCGCGCCGCAGCAGGCTGGCCCGATCATCCGCACCATCGCTCCTGCAGAGTCCCATCCTTCAGGGGAAGTTGCCGTCGCACAGGCGATCGATGCCGTCACCAAGGCGGAGATCAAGGCTGCAGCGAAGAAGGACGGCGTGAAACCGGGCTTGCTCGCCAGCCTCGGCAAACGCTTTTTCACGCCTGAGAAGGCCGAACCGATCTTCACACCCGACCGGCCGGTGATCGAGCCGGCGCCGTCGATCGATCCGATCGACATGGTGCAGGCCGAAGAGGCGAACGAACCGCTTGAGCCGGGCTCGGGCGCACCCGACATCAAGAAGATCCTGGAGCGCGTGCGCGCCAGCCAGAATGCGGCGCGCAGCGGCAACGCCAAACAGCCGAGCGAAAACGAACGCGCCGACTATATCGCCGCCGCCCGCCGCGCCGCGCAGGCCGCCGCGATGGAAGTGGACCAGACGCAACGCTCGGCTCCCGCCGCCAAAAGCGATGACAAGAAGCGCGGCGCATTCTCGCGCTTCCGCCGGCCGATCCTGCTTGCCATCGGCGCAGCCCTGCTCGCCATCATGGCTTTCCCGCTCGTCAACACGCTGACGCGCGGCCAAAAGGCACCGACCGAGATTTCCGTACACACCTCGGCAACCGACAGTGCAACGACGAACGCGGCCGCCAGTGCAGCCCAGACGCCGACATCGGACACTCAGGCGCCCGCACCGGCCAGCCAGGCCGCAACAACGCAAGCCTCGACCGAGAGCACCGCCGGAACGGCACAGCCCTCCCCGGCTGTCGCACCCACGAGCGATCACCTGACCACGGCAGCGCCGCTTGACGGCAACCAGACCAGCGAGGCGCTGACGCCGGTCGGCAGTGCTGCGCCCGCCCAGCAGACCGCAGCCTTCGTCCCTGCCGATGCCCCGGCCACAACAGCTCCCGCATCCGCCGCGATCACCGTGCCCGACGGCATCCAACCGCCGACGCTCGCTGCCGCCGCCAAGTCCGGCGACCCCGTCGCCCTGTTCGAGATCGGCGCACGCTACACGGATGGCCGAGGCGTTACGGCTGATCTCAAGCAAGCCGCCAGCTGGTATCAGCTTGCCGCCGACAAGGGCTACGCGCCGGCGCAGTACCGGCTTGCCAGCATGTATGAGAAGGGCAGCGGCCTCGACCGCGATCTGGCAAAGGCCAAGAGCTATTACGAGCAGGCCGCCAATCAGGGTAATGCCAGCGCCATGCACAACCTTGCCGTCCTTGATGCCTCCGGCACTGCAGGCCCGCAGGATTATCAGACGGCGGCGAACTGGTTCATCAAGGCGGCCAATCTCGGCGTTTCCGACAGCCAGTTCAACCTCGCCATCCTCTATGCGCGCGGCAACGGCGTGAAGCAGGACCTGCAGGAATCCTACAAATGGTTCGCGATCGCCGCCAAGGGGGGCGACAAGGACGCGGCACAGAAGCGCGACGAAGTGGCGAATGCCATGAAGCCCGACGCGCTTGAAGGCGCCCGCGCCAAGGTCGACCTCTGGAAGGTACAGCCGCTGGACGCCGGGGCCAACGGCACCAACATCCCCGAGGAATGGACGACCGGCAAGGGCGTGAACACCGCCTCGGTCGACATGAAGAAGGCGATCCGCAACATCCAGGCGATCCTTAACAACAACGGCTTCGATGCCGGCGCTCCGGATGGCTCCATGGGCGAGAAGACGGTCGCCGCACTGAAGAGCTTCCAGAAATCGGTCGGTCTGCCGCAGGACGGAAAGGTGACCGACAAGCTCGTCAAGGAACTGCTGGCACGCAACAACTGAGCGTCGCGCGTTCATTCGAGCGCGGGATGCTCCGAGCGGGAAGCCTTACTTGGGGTCGAGAAAGCTCTTGAGCACGCTGTCGTTGCTATGCACGACGTCGAGTAGCATCTTGCAGGCAAAGGCCTGCTTGCCCTTGCGGTCGTTTTTCTTTCCGGCCGGCGACTGCCTGATCATGTCGTCGGCGGATTTGATTGCCTCGCTGACCGTCTGATAAAATGGCGCACCCTCGACGCGGTCGACCCTATGAATTCCCTCGGCATCCAGGAATGCATCCACCTTGCTCTCGTTGAGGGTCAGGTTCGGGCAATTGGCGGCAAGGCCGGTTGCGACCCCATACTGCTTGGCAATCAGGACAGACCGATCCGCTTGCGCAGCGGCGACCGGCGCGACACCCATGGCAGCAACCAAGATCGAAATAGCAAGCTTTCGCAACCGAATCCCTCATGTGTTAAACTTGTGCGTGTTCGGCCAATTCTTGCAACATGCCTGTGACGACAAAAAGGCCTATAGCGGCTTCACGCCAGCTTTGCATCGTGCAGAAAACCGTCACATGATCACAAAAAAAGCCACGCTAAGTTGGGATTAAGGCTGCAAAAGCTGGGAGATGTCAGCGCTTTTCCTAAGGCTCTGGCAATCATTTCCGATTAGGCTCCCCTGTTTAATGGGGAATTGTCCATAGGCCTCCGGTCGTTTGCGTCCGGATGTCTGCAACTGGGATCAGACCGTGACGATCTATCTGCCGATCGCAGAACTGTCCGTGAATATCTTCATTATTCTCGGCATGGGCGCAGCCGTTGGGTTTCTCTCCGGCATGTTCGGCGTTGGCGGCGGCTTTCTGATCACGCCGCTTCTGATCTTCTACAACATCCCACCAGTCGTCGCCGTCGCCACCGGCGCCAACCAGGTCGTCGCCTCGTCGATCTCCGGCGCCATCACCCATTTCAGGCGCGGCACGCTAGATATGAAGCTCGGATCGGTGCTTCTGATCGGCGGTCTTTCGGGCGCTACGGTCGGCATCTGGATCTTCTCTCTGCTCCGGCGCATCGGCCAGCTCGACCTCTTCATTTCGCTGCTCTACGTCGTCTTCCTCGGCACGATCGGCGGGCTGATGCTGTGGGAAAGCCTGAACGCGATGCGCCGCGCCGCCCGCAACGAGCCGGCGGCACCCCGCCGGCCGGGGCATCATAGTTGGGTACACCGGCTGCCGCTGAAGATGCGCTTCAAGAAATCGAAGATTTATCTGAGCGTCATCCCGGTGATCGCCCTTGGCTTCGGCATCGGCATCCTGACCTCGGTCATGGGTGTCGGCGGCGGCTTCATCATGGTGCCGGCGATGATCTATCTCTTGCGTATCCCGACCAATGTCGTGGTCGGCACTTCGCTGTTCCAGATCATCTTCGTCACCGCATACACCACCATCGTGCAAGCGGCGACCAACTATTCCGTCGATATCGTGCTCGCCTTCCTGCTGATGGTGGCGGGCGTCATCGGCGCGCAATATGGCGTGCGCGTCGGCCAGAAGCTGCGCGGCGAACAGTTGCGCGCCCTGCTCGGCCTGCTGGTGCTCGCCGTGGGCCTGCGCCTATTGATCGCTCTGGTGGTCACGCCGGCCGACATCTATTCCGTCGTGCTCGAAGGGGCGGGCCGATGAGAGGTTACGGCCTGATCCTCGCCGCCAGTCTGCTGCTTGCGCCGTTCAGCGCCAAGGCGCAGGTGCTGCTCGACCAGCCGACCACCTCCACCACAGTGCGCGAGACGATGGAGATCGGCACCTCGACCAGCGAAATCGCCATCACCTCCGATTTCACTGGCGCGGATCTGACAATCTTCGGCGCGCTGTCCAATACCGACCAGCTGCTTCTGGCGATCGGCCAATACGACATCGTCGTCGTGCTGGAGGGTCCGCGCGAAAATGCCACCGTGCGCAAGAAGGAGCGGGTCTTCGGCATCTGGATCAACACCCGCTCGATGACCTTCGAGCATGTGCCGCAGGCCTATTCGCTGTCGAGCACGCGGGCGGTCGACAACATCACCGCGCCGCTCGAACTGAACGATCGCGGCATCGGCACGGATCATATTCCACTCATCCCGGTCGGCTTCGTCGGCAGCGGCGCCGATGTGCCGGAATTCCGGCAGGCCTTCCGGCGATTGCAGCAGTCCGGCGGCCTCTATGAAAGCGATCCGGCCGGCGTGCGCTTCGTCAGCTCCAGCCTGTTCAAGGCAACGCTGAGGCTCCCGGCTAACGTGCCGAATGGCGTGCATACGGTGCGCGCCTATCTCTTCAAGAGCGGCAAGTTCATCGGCGAAAAAGCCCTGCCGCTGCGCGTCATCAAGACCGGCATCGAGCAGACCATCACCGATGCGGCGCACGGACAGCCGATTGCCTATGGCATGTTTTCGGTGCTGCTGGCGGTGATCACGGGATGGACGGCAAGTTTTGTGTTCCGGAAGAGTTGATCAAGCACTCTTCTTCCGCGCGGCCACCTCCAGATAAGCCTCCGTCAGCCGCCCAAGCACCGACGGCGTACCCGGCGGCAGCACCTTGCCCAGGTGTCTTGCCCTGAGCTCCTCCATGAAGTCCTCCCAGAGCTGCGGTCCGCCATCCTCCAGCAGCTCGGCGCGGATCGACAACTCTTCGGAGACCGGCAGGTGTTTGCGGCCCCAGGCGCCCATATGGGCAAAGAGCGGCACGAGCTCGATCGCCATCTCCGTGAGGCTGTAGATGGCTTTCTGCTTGTGGGTCGGATCGTCGTCGCGGGTCAGAAGCCCGCGCTCCACAAGCCGCTTCAGCCGGTCGGCGAGGATGTTGGAGGCAATGCCTTCCTGCGAATTCTGCAGAAGCTCGCGAAAGTGGCGGCGATTGCCGAACATGATGTCGCGGATGATGATCAGGCTCCAGCGGTCGCCGAGGATTTCGAGCGTCAGATTGATCGGGCAGCCGGAACGATGAGGTGCGTCCATAGAGGTCTCCAAAAAACTGCTTGCATTTTGCCATCAGTCTATCTAGTTTTCAACTGATTGCTTTTAGCAACCAGTTTCTATTGTGAAACGGTTATCAACAAGGAGGAAACCGATGAGAAAGCTTGTTGTCTGGAACCTGATGACGCTCGACGGATATTTCGAGGGAACGAAACCCTGGGATCTGGATTTCCACATGCTCGCCTGGGGAGACGAGCTGGAGCGCTACGCGACCGATCTCGGCAAGGAAGGCGATCTGCTGATCTTCGGCCGCAAGACCTATGAGGGCATGGCGGCCTATTGGCCAACCGCGACGGAAACGCCTGATATCACCGCCTATATGAACGGCTTCGCCAAGATCGCTGCCTCGCGGACGCTCGACAAGGCAGACTGGAACAATACCCGCGTCGTCTCCGACATCGCCGCGGAAGTGAAGAAGCTAAAGGCAGAACCCGGCAAAACCATATTCGTCTTCGGCAGCGCCGAAGTAACGGACGTACTGCTGAAGGCGGGATTGGTGGACGAGATCCGCATCTGTCTCGTCCCCGTCGTTCTCGGCGCCGGCAACCCGCATTTCAAGCCGGCAGCGGAACAGCGGCCGATGAAACTCATCGACTCCACGCCTTTGAAGACCGGCGCGGTGATCCTGCGCTATGAGCCCGTGAAGGCGGCCTAAGCCGAGAGATTGCCGAAGCGCACCGAATAGATGCGGTCGCGGCCGAGCAGATGGGCAATGAGGCTTTCGCGGTCGAACAGGCCGGTCATGGCCTTGTGGCGTAAATCCAGACCGCCGGTCATGACCCCGAAAGCTGGCATAAGCAGGCGGGCACCATCCGTCGCGAAGCAGGGGCGGCGGATGGACTTCTCGCGACGGCGGACGGTGGCGGAGGGGTGCAGATGGCCGGCGATCTCGCCGGCCTGCCGGCCGCCCTTCGGCTCGTGACGGAAGGTCAGACCGCCATAATGCATCTCGTCGACGGATTGGCCGGGCAGATCGACCGTGCCGTCCGGATCGTGATTGCCGTTGATCCAGATCCATTCACGGCCGCGCGCCATGGTGACGATCAGGCTGCGAAATTCCTCCGGCAGATGCGCGGAGCCGACGCGGTCGTGAAAATTGTCGCCAAGCGAGACGACGAGTTTCGGATCGTAGCGGGAGATGACGGCGGTAAGCACGGTCAGCGTCGCCAGCGTGTCGTAAGGCGGCAGCAACATGCCGCGCCGCGCGAAGGCCGCGCCCTTTTCCAGATGCAGATCGGAGACGACGAGAATGGCGGCATCCGGCAGATAGAGCGCACCGAGCGGATCGCAGACGGCGGCAACGCCATGAACGACGGTCTCCACGCCCGATGCGGGCGTCAAACCATTTCTGAATTGGCCATTCATGTCTCGCGCTAGCGCCAGCCGATTCATCACCTTTAGTCTACCTTCATCATTCGTTTCGCATGATCCATGCATCATTCCATAGCCTCGCGGATCAGATCATCCGCCGCTTCGGCCAGAAGGACATCATGCGCCTCGCCCGGCACCGGCACCTTGCCGATTTCCAGCATCACCGGCACGGCGAGCGGCGAGATGTGATCCAGCGCCCGGTGGGTGATATGGCCCTTGATTCGCTTCAGCATATCCCCAAGACGGCCGATATCCAAAAGTCCCGTGGCCGCATCCTGCCTTGTCGCCTGCATCAGGATATGGTCGGGCTCATGGCTGCGCAGCACGTCATAGATCAGATCAGCGGACACCGTCACCTGCCGGCCGGTCTTTTCCTTGCCGGGATGACGACGCTCGATCAAACCGGCAATGACAGCGCAATTGCGGAAGGTGCGCTTCAGCAGGAAGGATTCGTCGAGCCAGGCCTCAAGATCATCACCAAGCATGTCTTCGTCAAAGAGATCGGAAAGGCTAAGATGGCCGTTGGCGATCATCACGCCCAGGTCCTCCAGCCCCCAGATCCCAAGCGAATAATCGGTGGCGACGAAGCCCATCGGCTTTGCCCCTGCCCGCTCCAGCCGCCGCGTCAACAGCATGCCGAGCGTCTGATGCGCCAGCCGTCCCTCGAAGGGATAGGCGACCAGGTAGGCACGGCTGCCGCGCGGAAAGGTCTCGATCAGCAGCTCGTCGCGCTTCGGCAGCATCGACTTGTCTTTCTGGATTTCCAGCCAGTCGCGCACCTGATCCGGTAAACGACGCCATCGATCTGGATCGGCGATCATTGTCCGCACCTGATCGGCGAGATAGGTCGACAGCGGAAACTTGCCGCCAGCGTAGGAGGGGATTTTTGGATCCATCGAAAAGGCTTGCGACGCCAGGCACTCATTCTCTCGGATGCCTTCGAAGCGCAGCACCTTGCCGGAAAACAAAAAGGTGTCGCCAGGAGAAAGCTGTTCGAGGAAATATTCCTCGACCTTGCCGAGAGACGCACCCCCTCGCCCGAGCGACCCCAAGGCATTGCGTTTCACCATCCGGATATTCAGCATCGCCTCTTCGACGATGGTGCCGAGGTTCAGGCGGTATTGCTGCGCCACCTGCGGATTGGAGACTCGCCAGCGCCCCTCCGGCGTCTTGCGGATGCGGGCATAGCGCTCATAGGTTCTGAGCGCATAGCCGCCGGTGGCGACGAAATCGACGATGCGCTCGAAGGTCTCCCAGGAAAGATCGGCATAGGGCGAGGCACTGCGGACCTCGTCATAGAGTTCGAGCATATCGAAGGGTTCGGCGCAGGCCATGCCGAGAATATGCTGGGCCAGCACATCGAGCGCGCCGGCACCGACCGGTGGCGTATCCTGCGCGCCGACATAATTGGCGTCGAGCGCCGCCTGGCATTCCATGACCTCGAAGCGGTTGGCGGGCACCAAAATCGCCTTCGACGGCTCGTCCATGCGGTGATTGGCGCGGCCGATGCGCTGGGCAAGGCGGCTTGCCCCCTTCGGTGCGCCGACATGGATGACGAGGTCGACATCGCCCCAGTCGATACCCAGATCGAGCGTCGAGGTGGCGACGACGGCGCGCAGCCTGTTGGCAGCCATCGCCGCCTCGACCTTGCGGCGCTGGCCGACATCGAGCGAGCCATGATGCAGCGCGATCGGCAGATTGTCGTCATTGGCCGACCACAGTTCCTGAAACAGCATTTCCGCCTGCGAGCGCGTGTTGACGAAGAGAAGCGTCGTTCGATGCTCCTTCAGCTCGCGATAGATATCGGGAATGGCGTATTTGGCGGAATGGCCGGACCAAGGGATGCGCTCCTCGGTCGCGAGGATCGAAATATCGGGCTTGGCGCCGCCCTCGACGATCACCAACCCGGCATGCCGCTCCGCCCCCTCCCCCTGCGCCACCAGCCATTTCTGCAGATCCATCGGCTCGGCGACGGTGGCGGAAAGGCCGATGGTCTGCACATGCGGGGCAAGCTTGCGGATGCGCGCAAGACCGAGGGAGAGCATATGACCGCGCTTCGAGGTCACCAGCGAATGCAGCTCGTCGAGGACGATGTACTTCAGGTCCTTGAAGAAGCGCTCCGCCTCGCGATTGGCGAGCAACAGCGCCACCTGCTCCGGCGTCGTCAGCAGGATGTCGGGCGGATTGAGCTTCTGGCGCTGCCGCTTACCGCTCGGCGTATCGCCGGTGCGGTTTTCGACGGAGACCGGCAAGCCCATTTCGGTGACCGGCTTCATCAGGTTGCGCTCGATATCGACCGCCAGCGCCTTCAGCGGCGAGATGTAGAGCGTGTGGATGCCGGTGAAAGCGGAGCCCGGCGGGATCTTGCCACGTCGCGTCAGGTCGGTCAGCGACGGCAGAAAGCCGGCCAGCGTCTTGCCGGCCCCGGTCGGCGCGATCAGCAGCGTGCTCTCGCCAGCCTCGGCGCGGGCCAACAACTCCAACTGATGCGCGCGCGGCTGCCAGCCCTTTTCCGCGAACCAGCGGATGAAGGGGGCGGGCAAGGCAAGATGGCTCTCGGAATCGATCTGGTCCACGCTGCGAAACTAGCGGGAAATTCGCGAAAAAGAAGAGGACTTGACTCTCCGCATAATCACGGATAAAAAATATCCACGATATAAAAGGACAAAGTGATGAAACTCGGCGAAGGCGTGGAACAGGCGATACACAGCGTTGCGGTGCTCGCCGGACTGTCCGAAGGCGGCGTGCTTTCGGCGGCGGCGATTGCCGAGTTTCATGGCGTGTCGGTGAGCTATCTCCTGAAGCATCTGCAGGCTCTCTCCGGCGCCGGCATTCTCGACACCGTGCCCGGCCCCAAGGGCGGCTACCGGCTGGCGCGGCTGCCAAAGGACATCAGCTTGCTCGATATCGTGCTGGCAGTCGAAGGGCCTGCGCCCGCCTTTCGTTGCGCCGAGATCCGCCAGCGCGGGCCGAACCCGCTGCCGGGCAAATACTTCACGAAACCCTGCGGCATCAGCGCGGCGATGCTGGCCGCCGAGAGGGTCTACCGCGCCGAGCTGGCGAAAACCGCCATCGCCGACATTCTGGCCGACCTCGCCGAAAGCGACGACGGCTCCATCGCGGCAAGAGGCTGCGCCTTCCTTGCCCTCAATGAACGCAGAACCAATCGATAGATCGAAAACCCAAGGAGAGAACCATGCATACTCGTCTCAACCTCGCCAAAGCCTCGCCCGAAGCCTACAAGGCCGTCGTAGCCCTTGAAAACTATGTCCAGACCTCGGGCCTGGAGCGCCGCTTCATCCATCTGATCAAGCTGCGTGCCTCGCAGATCAACGGCTGCGCCTATTGCGTCGACATGCACGTCAAGGAATCCCGCCATGATGGCCTCAGCGAACAGTGGATCAACCTGATGTGCGTCTGGCGGGAATCGCCGGTTTACGACGCCCGCGAACGCGCCCTGCTCGGTTGGGTCGATGCGGTGACGAAGATCGCCGAAACCGGCGCTCCGGATACCGATTTCGAGGTGCTGAAGCAGCATTTCAGCGAAGAGGACATCGTCAAGATCACCGTGGCGATCAGCACAATCAACGTCTGGAACCGGCTCGCCGTCGGCTTCCGCTTGCAGCATCCGGTCGACGCGGCCAGCAAGGCGGCCTGAAGGCAGTCTCCAAAAACCAAAAAAGCGCGGGACCGAAATCCCGCGCTTTTTATTTGTGCCGATCCCGGCGAACCGAGACCAAAAACACTTAGGCAGCAGCCGAAGCGAAGCCTTCCGTCGGGACCTCCGAGATGGTCTTCAGAACCTGCGAAGCGATCTGGTAGGGGTCGCCCTGCGAGTTCGGGCGACGATCTTCGAGGTAGCCCTTGTAGTCGTTCTTCACGAAGGAATGCGGAACGCGGATCGAAGCACCGCGGTCGGCAACGCCGTAGCTGAACTTGTTCCACGGAGCCGTTTCGTGCTTGCCGGTCAGACGCTTGTCGTTGTCCGGGCCGTAGACGGCGATGTGAGCGTCGAGGTTCTTGTCGAACTGAGCCATCAGTGCTTCGAAATAGGCCTTGCCGCCGACTTCGCGCATGAACTTGGTCGAGAAGTTGCAGTGCATGCCCGAACCGTTCCAGTCGGTGTCGCCGAGCGGCTTGCAATGGAACTCGATATCGATGCCGTACTTTTCCGTCAGGCGCTGCAGCAGGTAGCGAGCCATCCAGATCTGGTCGGCGGCGCGCTTGGAGCCCTTGCCGAAAATCTGGAATTCCCACTGGCCCTTGGCCACTTCGGCGTTGATGCCTTCGTGGTTGATGCCGGCTTCGAGGCAAAGATCGAGATGCTCTTCGACGATCTCGCGAGCAACGTCGCCAACATTGCTGTAGCCAACGCCGGTGTAGTACGGGCCCTGCGGAGCCGGGTAGCCAGCTTCCGGGAAGCCGAGCGGACGGCCGTCCTTGTAGAAGAAGTATTCCTGCTCGAAGCCGAACCATGCGTCTTCATCGTCGAGGATGGTCGCGCGGCTGTTGGACGGATGCGGCGTAACGCCATCCGGCATCATGACTTCGCACATGACGAGTGCGCCGTTGGTGCGAGCCGGGTCCGGGTAAATGGCAACGGGCTTCAGCACGCAATCCGAGCTGCGGCCTTCGGCCTGCAGGGTCGACGAACCGTCGAAGCCCCAGAGCGGCAGCTGCTCGAGCGTCGGGAAATCGTTGAATTCCTTGATCTGCGTCTTGCCACGCAGGTTCGGTACTGGGGTGTACCCGTCGAGCCAGATATACTCGAGCTTAAATTTAGTCATTACGCACCTCATAGAGTTAATCAGGCGAAGCAGAAAAATTCGAAGGCGCGCCCGCCCAAAAATTTTCACTACAAACGGCTGACCAGCACCATGCATGTGACATGCCAGATTCCATCGTCGCGGCGCTCAATTCGAGAAAAACCTGCAGTTCCGAGTCAAATCGGGCCGGCTTTCGACTGTCATGCGTCCGATTCTCTCAAAATCCTGAACTATTTGCAGGCAAATCGCTGACAACTTGTCGCAGCGCACCAGATTCGAAGCAGCGCAGCAATCTGACGCGAAAAACCTACGATCGGCGGCCAGAAAACCTCAAAATTGCCCATAATTTCAACCTTTTGCATTTTTTTTATGCAAACACCTGAAAAATGGGCTCCAACTCTGCTATATATAAGCTGTCTCTTGAAGCGCGCCCGCTTAAGCACAAAAAGGGAGAGACATCGTAATGGCCATCAGCCCACTGCACGAAACGGCAAAGATTTTTCAGTTTCCCATCAAGGCCCGGACCATTCCCGCCGGTCAGCGTAGCCATGTGAACCTCAATCCCGATATTGGCCCACGCGTCGCCGTGGTCGATTTCGACAGCTGGTATCACGAAGCTGCCATTGCGGACTCCGACACGACCCGCAAGCAATAGGCCTTAGCCGATTTAAAAGGCGATGTAGCGATCCGACCGATGGTTGATCGCGACGAACAGGTTGAGCGCGACTGCGCCCAGCACCGAGCAGATGACCACGAATGGTGTGGTCACCGTAAAGGCGACTGCGAGCACGCACATGTCGACCGCAAGCTGGACAAGCCCGGCGCGTATCCCGAAACGTTCCTGAAGATAGATACCCAAGATACCAACGCCGCCCAGGCTGGCGCGGTGGCGATAGAGTGCGAGCAGCCCGAAGCCAAGGAGGACGCCGCCGAGCAGCGCCGACCAGAAGGCGTCGATATGGGCGATTTCAAACAGTCGCGGCTGCAGGTTCGTGAGCAGCGAGGTCAGCGCAATGGCGATAAAGGTCTTGATGGTGAAGGCGCGGCCAAGCTGCTTCCAGGACAGATAGAAGAACGGCAGGTTGACGACGAAGAAGGCCAGGCCGAAATTCACGCCGATCGCGTAATGCAGCAGGAAGGCGATACCAGCGGTACTGCCCGTCAAAAGGCCGGCGCTCGACAGGCAAAAGAGCCCAAGCGACGATATCAGGCTGCCGGACAATATCCCCTGCACATCCTCAACCAGCGAATGCCGCGTAGCGGAGGTGTTCCAGACGCCGAATGCGCTCTTCAGGCTCGCCATGATACTTCCCTTTGTTTTCGGGATTCTGCCAAAAAACGGAAATGACAATCAAGCGGAATATGTAAGGAATACTGACCTATCTGAATTTTGCAAGATTCGATCCGTCAGGCGGATTTCCGCGTAACGAATAGAATGCCGTGCACCGGTTTTCCGCCATCCATGCGAATGACGCTGCGGACGAGATTGTGGACGACAAAGCCATGATCGGCCAAAAGCGCCCTGACATAGGCTTCCGAATGGGCAAAGCGCAGCGAATCCCGCAGGAGATAGCCTTCCGTCTCCTCTGCATCCTCGACCGAAAAAGCAAACAGGGCTTCGGGAGCTGACAGTTCCGCGACGATCACCATAACGCCCTGGAGATTGCCGAGATACATCAGCACGTCGGCGGCGGTGATCAGGTCCGCACGGGCTGGTGCAAGCCCGTTATCGAACACGCCGGACAGGGACGGTGTCAGCGACAGGTCGGCCTGGCCGAGATGGTCGTAGACACCCTTCTCCGCCGCCTTGGCGAGCATACCCTTCGAGAGATCGAACCCTTCCAGCCGATCGACCCGCGCGCGGATTTCCGGGCCGAAGAGGCCGGTTCCGCAGCCGAGATCGACGGCATGGTGGAAATGCGCCGGCATGCCGTCCGTGTCGGCGATCAGAGCGCTGAGCTTCTGCGGCACGGTGTAGCCGAGCTTTTCGACCAGCGACGTCTCGAACCGGTCGGCATAATCGTCGAACAGCCGCTCGACATAGCGGCTGGGCGGCTGCTCCGGCAGCTCCGCCGCGCCGAGAACCGCAAGCTTCAGCCGCGCGCCGAAGACATCGCCTTCATCGAGCGCCAGAACCTCGTTCAGCGCCGCGACAGCGCCCTCGGCATTACCCGCCTTTTCACGATAGGTCGCGAGACTGAACCAGCCGGCGGCCCAGGACGGCGCCAGCTCCAGCGCCTGCTCCATCAGCTCGGCGGCGCTCGCCGGTTCGCCGCTTTCGGCAAGCATCTTCGCATAGTCGGCGCGACGGTCGGCAATGACGTCGCCGGAGGAAAGCTGGCTCGGCAGCATGATCAGAGTCCTGTTTGACCTCCGCCTTTGGACGCGGCCACAAAAAAACTCAAGTCCTATTTCAGGCAGACACCTGTTTCAGGTGAGCACTGAGGCAAAAGCGCTTGCGAGTCACGGCTAGCGGCCCTATCTCAGGAACGCTCGACAGGCATAATGGAGACGTCAGCATGTCCGATCAGGTGAACAAGTTCCTCGGCGACTCGCCCGGCCGCACGCTGGTGAAGCTTATCATCGTGTCGCTGATCGTCGGCTTCACGATGAAGTTCTTCGGCTGGCGCCCGCTCGACTTCCTGTATGGCGTCCGCCGCTTCCTGCTGGATCTCTGGCACAGCGGCTTTGCCGCACTCGGCGAGTTCGGCGATTATCTGATGCTTGGGGCCACGCTCGTCATTCCACTCTTCATTCTCCTCCGTCTCTTCAATTACCGTCGTTGATATGATCTCCCAAACTCCGTCTTTCGCGCGGCGCCATGCGCTGCGCTTCACCGGACTTGCGCTTGCCGCCATCGTCGCGAGCTGCGCCACGGCGCCAAGTCATGTCTCCAACATACCGGCCAGCGACCAGACCGCGTCCGCGCTGCCGCTCGTCAATGCGCTGCGCGCCAAGAACGGACTGCCGCCACTGAAGATCGACACAGCCGCCAGCACGGCCGCCATCTACCAGGCCCGGCGCATGGCCGATGCCGGCAAGATGGAGCACCTGATCGGCATCGGCGATGACTTCGGCAAGCGCGTCAAGTCAAGCGGCGTCAAGCTGCCGGCCGCCGAAAATATCGCCGAGGGACAGAAGAGCGTCGACGCGGCGGTTACCGCCTGGATCAACTCTCCGAAGCATTTGCACAACATGCTCGGCAAATATGATGGCCTCGGCGTCGCTCTCGCCTATACCCCCTCTTCCGGTGACAAGCCTTATTGGTCCATGGTGCTTTCCTCGAATTGAGGAGAGGCCGACCGGAGATGGATCAACAAGCACACGGCGGCAAAGTCCTGCCTTTTGACGTGACGCACCGGCTGGTGTTGTCCATCGCCCTTCCGATGACGCTCGGCTTCATCACAACGCCGCTGCTCGGCATTGTCGGCACCGCCGTCGTCGGGCAACTCGGCAAGCCGGACGCGCTGGCGGGACTGGCGATCGGCGCCATGCTCTTCGACCTCATCTTCGCCAGCTTCAACTTCCTGCGCGCCTCGACCACCGGCCTCACGGCGCAGGCCTTTGGCCGCCGCGACCGGCACGAGCAGCAGGCGATTTTCTGGCGGGCGCTGCTCTCGGCGCTCGCATGCGGCATCCTGATTGTTCTGCTGTCGCCCATCCTGCTCTGGCTCGGCATCAAGCTGATGGGACCGGAGGGCGGCGTTGCCGAGGCGACGCGCACCTATTTCTCGATCCGCATGCTTGCCGGCCCGATGGCGCTCGCCAACTATGCCATTCTCGGCTTCGTGCTCGGGCGCGGCCAGGGCCGCATCGGCCTGCTGCTGCAAACGGTGATCAACGGCGTCAACATCATCCTCGCCCTCGTGCTCGGCCTTTGGCTCGGCTGGGGTGTGGCCGGCGTCGCCTGGGGTACGCTGATCGGCGAGACGGCCGGCACGCTCACCGGCCTTGCCATCGTGCTCAGGAGCTTCTCCGGCGAACCACGGCCCGCCCGCGTCGAGCTACTGTCGCCCGCCAAACTCACGCAGCTCTTCGCGCTCAACCGCGACATTCTCATCCGCACCTTCGTACTGCTCGGCGCCTTCACGCTGATGACCCGCATCGGCAACGGTTTCGGCGCGGTGACGCTTGCCGCCAATGCGGTAGTGATGAACTTCCTGCTGCTGTCCGCCTACTATCTTGATGGGCTCGCCAATGCCGCCGAGCAGATCACCGGGCGCTCGATCGGCGCCAATTATCGCCCGGCTTTCGAGCGCGGGCTGAAACTGACCGGCCTCTGGTCCTTCGGGCTGGCGTTTGTCGCTGCCGTGTTTTTCTTCGCAGCCGGGCCAGCGTTAATTCGCCTGCTGACAACCTCCGAAGAGGTGCGCGTTGCCGCCGGAGCCTACCTGCCCTGGGCCGCCATTGCCGGGCTGACCGGCGCACTCGCCTTCCTGATGGATGGCGTGTTCATCGGCGCCACCTGGTCGAGCGCCATGCGCAACCGCATGCTGCTATCCTTTGCCGGCTATCTTGTTGCGCTTGCCGTCCTCGTGCCGACGCTGGGCAATCATGGCCTGTGGATGGCTATGAACGCCTTCCTGTTGTTCCGTGGTCTTTTTCTGATCATTGGCCTGAAAAAGCGCGTCGATCAGACGTTCCGATCGGCCCAGTAATCCAGCTTGCTGTCGCGCAGTTCGCGGATCGAAGCGACGCGTTCGCGGTCGAGCAGCTTCGAGAGGCCCGCAACGACGCGGCCCGGCAGGCCTGGCCCCTCATAGACCATGCAGGAATAAAGCTGCACCAGATCGGCGCCCGCCCTGATCTTCTCCAGCGCTGTCTCCGCCGAGGAAACCCCGCCAACGCCGATGATCGGCAGGGCCGCACCGACACGGCGGCGCATCTTGGCGAGCACCACCGTCGACCGTTCGAACACCGGCTTGCCCGAGAGGCCGCCGGCTTCCTTCGCCTGCGCCTGATCCTTCAGGCCGTCACGCGAAAGCGTGGTGTTGGAAACGATCAACCCATCGAGCGCATGCGCCAAAACTTCGGCGGCGATGTCGTCCATGCCCTCCTCTGTCAGATCCGGCGCGATCTTCAGGAAGACCGGGATCTTCTTGCCAGCCTTGGCGGCTTCGTCGTTGCGCGCAGCCAGCACGGCCGCGAGCAGCGCCGACAGGCTTTCGCGCGCCTGCAGATCGCGCAGGCCCGGCGTGTTGGGCGAAGAGATATTGGCGGTGAAATAGCGCGCTACGGAATAGAAGCGGCGGATGCCGCCGACGTAGTCGGCGATACGATCGGCGCTATCCTTGTTGGCGCCGATATTGACCCCGATGATGCCGTTCCCATGGATCGGCTGGAGGCGCCGGAGTGCGGCGTCATGGCCTTCATTGTTGAAACCGAGGCGGTTGATGACACCCTCGTCTTCGATCAGTCGGAAAATGCGCGGGCGCGGATTGCCGGGTTGGGCCTTCGGGGTCACCGTGCCGATCTCGGTAAAACCGAAGCCGAGCTTCAGCAGCGCCTCCGGCACCTCGGCATTCTTGTCATAACCGGCGGCCATCCCAAGCGGATTGGCGAAATCCAGCCCCGCCACGGTCAGGCGCAGGCGGGGATCGCTGCTGGTGCGGCAGGCAGGCACTAGACCGGATTTCAAGGCAGCAATCGACATGCCATGCGCCGTTTCCGGATCGAACATAAAGAGGCCGCGGCGGCCGAGATCACGGAAAGCGCCGATCATTCTGACATCTCCGGAAAGACATGTGCGCCATCGGGGCCGAGCGGCAGCGGCTTTTCCCAGAGCACGGCCGAAAGCGGGAGCGGCGCGTAAAGATGCGGGAAGAGATCACCGCCACGCGAAGGCTCGAACACCAGTCTGTCACCAAGAGCATCGCCATCGACCGCCACCAGCAGCAGGCCTGTCTGGCCGGAGAAATAGAGCTCCGCGGTTTTCACCGCCTGCCTGGCCGTCGACAAATGAATGAAGCCGTCGGTTAGATCGATCGCCGCGCCATGAAAAACGCCGGTTTGTCTGGCTTGCTGCCAGAGCGTGTCCGGCACGATCTTGTAAACCACTGGCATCGCGGTCATCATCCCCGTGTAAACATGTCCTGATAGGGCTTTGCACGAAAACCAACGCCGATGTCCACGGTTTCCGTGGTGGATTTAGGGTTTTAACGCAGAAAATCCGGAGGATGACATGACGAAGGAAATCATAACGGGCTTCGCGGCCCTGCTCCTGCCCGCCACTCTTCTTATCGGCATCCCGAGCCAGGCAGCGGAACCCGACGCAACGCGCTTCCAGCTTGAGCGCAGCGGCGATCATTTCATCCGCCTTGACAAGCAGACGGGGGCAATGTCGATCTGCCAGGATCAGAATGGCAATCTGGTCTGCCGCATGGCCGCAGACGAGCGCGCGGCCTATGACGACGAAATCGACCGCCTCTCAGACCGCGTCACCAAGCTGGAAAAGACCGCGAGCGCCGGCAGTGGATCGACCCTGCCGAGTGATGCCGATGTCGACCGCACGCTCGGCATCATGCAGAAATTCATGCGCGGCTTCATGGGCATGGCCAAGGAGTTCCAGAACGAAGAACCCGGCAACAAGGCGCAGCCGCAGAAGACCTGAAGCCTTTGGAACCAAGAGCGAAAGCAAGGGGATAAAGGACCTTATTCCTACCCCGCCCTTTACTCGCAAAAGAGCCTCGGTTAACCTTTTCTAAAGGTCAAACGCCGGATATCCGGCTTGCGGGTGTTGAGCGGCGATGCTGTCACATGAGCAGATATGGAGCGCGATCGACAAGCTTGCCGAACGCTATGCCTTGACGCCATCGGGCCTTGCCAAGCGCGCTGGCCTCGATCCCACCTCCTTCAACAAGTCGAAGCGGCTAAGCCAGGACGGACGTCTGCGCTGGCCGTCGACGGAATCGATTGCCAAGGTGCTGGGCGCGACGGGGGCCAGCATGGAGCAGTTTCTCGGCATCCTACGTCCAGTAGTGGAGAGAGGCGGCGGCAACGCGGATCATGCTTCTAGCTCCATTCCGCTGCTTGGCTTCGCACAGGCTGGCGCCGGCGGCTTTTTCGACGATGGCGGCTTTCCGGCCGGCCAGGGCTGGGACATGGTGGAGTTTCCGGCGGCACCGGGGCAAAGGGGCGGCGTCTATGCGCTGGAGGTGCAGGGTGAGAGCATGCTGCCACTCTATCGCGACGGCGACGTGCTGATCGTCGAGCCGGGCGCGCAGATCAGGCGCAACGACCGTGTGGTGGTCAAGACCCGCGAGGGCGAGGTCATGGCCAAGGTGCTGCTGCGGCAAAGCGCAAAGTCGATCGAACTGCTGTCGCTCAACCCAGAACACCCCAATCGCAGCTTCGATCTTGCGGATGTGGAATGGATCGCTCGGATCATCTGGGCCAGCCAATAGGAAAGTTTTCCCGCTATGCGTCGTAATATTTGGCTTGCAGGTGTGGCAGGTGTCGTGGTCGGTTCATGGTTGACCTTGGTTGCTGTGCAAGTGAACGAGCACGGTTTCCATCTGCCAGGTCACGGAGAAAGCAAGGTTGAAGCGGAAACCCGCCCGGCAACCGCAGCCACGCCAATTGAAGTAGCGCAAGCCGATGTCACGCCGGCGCAGACGCTTACCGATACAGCACCCAAAAAGACGCTGCCGATAACGGCCGGCACCGCCGCTCCGACAACGACCGTCACGGCAGATAGCGCCACGGCGCAGACAACGGCCCCGGCCGCCACGAAGAGCGAACCGCCCGCCGCAACCGCGATATCCGCACCCGCGGTAGTGCCGGCCGACCCAGACAAATCGTCCGCGGCGACACCAGCGACGGAGCCGCAGGGCACGCCGCCCGCGCAGCTAACGCAATCCGAAACGACGCCGGCGAAGGTGCCTGACGCTCAGCCGGCTCCGAAAGATGTGATTGACGCCGACAGCAAAAAGACCGGGACAGGTAAGGCTGAGCCGGAACAATCCCCTTCGAAACAAGTCTCGGTAGATCAGCCCTCTCCCCAACAAGCGCAGGCAGATCAAACGAAACCAGCACCGCCTCCCCCACCCCCTGCCGACCAGGCCGACAGGGCGGCGGCAGCTCGCCGGACCGTGCCGATGGCGCCGTCCTCACAACAGGCGTCGTCCGGCGACAGCCAGACGCCAAGCGATGACCAGAAGCAAGCCGGAGGGACGGAGCCCGTGGAGCTGGTGCGGCCGTCTTCCGACCGTGCCGGGATGCTGACTGTCGGCAACAGAAGCGTGCAGCTGTCCGGCATCATACCGACCGATATCAGCCGGATGTGCGCCGGGTCTGATGGCAAGAACTGGCCGTGCGGGACAGCGGCACGCACCGCGTTCCGGATGTATCTGCGCGGCCGGATCATCGATTGCGACCTGCCGAGCGCGACCTGGCAGGGCACGGTGACGGGGAACTGCCGCTATGTCCGCATCGATCTCAGCGAATGGCTCGTCCGTTTCGGCTGGGCCGAGCCGGAGGCCGGATCGCCGCTGGAGGCCGTTGCGGAACAGGCAAAGCAACAGAAGCGCGGCATCTATGGCGACGACCCGCGCAAGGGCCGGAAATCGACGCTCGCGCCGGCTCCGGCCAAGGAAGATCCGCTTAATCCGATCTGACGCCACGCTTCCGCCACCGGCTCTTGTCATGAGAGACATGACTTTCTAGTCTGCCGCCAGTTTCAAAGGATTTTGTTTTGTTATGAATAAGCCGCTTTCCGCCCAAGAGGCCCTGATCTACGTCATGGTCATGGCATCCGCCGTCGATCGAACGATGAACGACCGGGAGATGAGCCGGATCGGTGAGCTGATCCATGCGCTCCCGGTCTTCAAAGGCTTCGATGACGAAAAGCTGATCGATGTTTCGCGCGATTGCGCCAAGCTTCTGGCCGGCAGCGAAGGGCTCGACATCGTGCTGGAAACCGTGCGCGATACCCTGCCGCCACGGCTCTACGACACCGCCTATGCGCTTGCCGTCGAGGTCGCGTCCGCCGACTTGTCGGTCAAAGCCGAGGAACTGCGCCTGCTGAGCCTGCTGCGCGACCGCCTCGATCTCGGCAAGCTGACCTGCGCCGCCATCGAGCGCAGCGCCATCGCACGCTACCGCAAGGGCTGAAAAACCCACTCAATACAATCCGTAAGGAAAATAGCGCAGATAGATTTCCTGCAGCCGGCCATTGCGTGACAACGTCGCCAGGGCATGGTTGATCGCCGCCGTCAGATCGGCATCCTGCTCGCGCAACATGATCGTCATGCCTTCGCCGAGGAATTGCTGCGAGAGGTAGGGGCCGTCGAATAAGGCGCAGCATTTTTCCACTGAGGGCGACGACACCCAGAAGGACAGCTGCAACCCATCGGCAAAGGCAGCATCGACTTTACCGTCCTTGACCGCTGCCAGCAGCGCGTCCTTGTCGTCGAAGGGTACCGGCTTGATCGCCGGAAAGAAGGCTGCCAGCATCGCCTCATGCGTCGTGCCCTTGACCACCCCGACCGAATGGCCCGCAAGAGCCGCCGCCGTGCGGCCATCGATCGACGCCTTGAGATTGCGCGCGAAGCGGGCGGGCAGCATCAGGAAGGGACGCGAGAAGGCGAAGCTCTTGCGCAGCTCCGGCGTCACCGCGACGCCCGCGATCACCGCATCCCCCAGCGACGCCGAAAGCGCGCCCTGCAGCTCCTCGAAGGGCAGCGCCTGGATCTGGCACTTATCCGATATGCCGAGCTCGTCGCAGATTTCGCGGGCGAGATCGACATGGAAGCCTGAGAGCTTGCCGTTCTGATCGGCGAAATTGAAAGGCGGGAAGTCGACGGAGGTCAGGAAGCGCAGCCTGACCAGCGTGGAAAGATCCGGCTTGGGCAACCGTTCGCGCGCATCGAAGAGAACCGGCAGGCCGGACGGCGGCGCCTGCTGCGCGGCGACAGGCATGGCGCAGGAGACGGCCATCAGCATCGCACCTGTCAAGGATCTCGCCACGGATATCAACGACGAAAGACAAACGCGCATGACGATGACCAAGCCTCCTGTCAGGTGTTCAGCTTCCTGATTTCAAGACGGGTGTAACAGAGTCATGCCAAGGGGGGAATATCGCGCCGTGCCGAGAGCCGGAAACGCCTCGTCCGGCATGCCAACATTATCGGGCGCAAAGGCAGTGCTGGCTAGCGACCCGATATCAGCTTTGGGGGCGGAAGCAATTCGAGTTTTGCAGGAGTGGCCTTGCCCTTGTCCCCTCGCCGCCTGACCAGTTTCGCGGGGGCGCCGACATAGATGCCGTAGGGCACTGTCTTTCCCTTGACGACGGCATTGGCGCCGATGACGCAGCCCTTGGCGATATGCGAGCCGCCGAGGATCTTCGCTCCGGCGCCGATCCAGACATCGTCCTCGATCACGACAGGCTTCTTGGTGACGCCCTGCATGCGGATCGGCTGCGTAACATCATCGAAATTGTGATCGAACGACACGACCATGGCATGGGCGGCGATCCGCACGTCATTGCCGATGGTAATGCCGCCACGTCCGAGCAGAATGGCATAGTCGTTGAGGGAGACGTGATCGCCGATCTCGATGCCGCCACGCTGCGCGTCAATGACGACGCCTCTGCGGATATAGGCCCTCGCGCCGATGCCGACGCTGCCGTCCTTCCAGATGATCGTCGTGCCGCGCGGCACCTTCGTGCGGCGGGAAATCCGCAGCACGCCGCGCGCGAAGATGGCCTTCAGTCTGTAGAATGACGCAAAGTTGAGCATCTGGTCCGTTCCGGTTGGGAACGACCTTCTGCCATGGTTGTCTGTCAGCAGCCTGAACAAACATGGGGTTTATTGCGGCGGCGTCCGCTTACCGCAGCCAAGGTGCTTCGCATCATCGTCGCGAGCCCGAACAGCGATGCCGCGCTACGCAAAGATCTGACATGGGAGTTTCCGTTCCTCTCACAGCAACCTTTTCGTATATACGAAAACCCATAGACGATCCCCTAGTTTTCGTATATACAAAATTGGATGAAAATCACTTGGGACGAGCCGAAAAGAATAGCCAATCTGGAGAAACACAATCTCGACTTTGCAGCATTGTCTCTCGAGTTTTTCCTGAATTCCGTTGTGATTCAAGCGAAGAAGAATCGCTTCCAAGCCATCGGCAAGATGCAAGATGGCACGATTTCAGTGATCTTCTGCACCCTTGGTTCGGAAGGTATTTCCCTCATTTCCATGCGCCGTGCCAGTAGTAAAGAAAGGAGCCTGCTCTGATGGCTGTCAAATTTGAACGCCCGCGTTCCTTCAAGGAAGGCCGGGGTTATACAAAACAGGATTGGGACGAGGTTTCCGACAATCCCCCGGTCACGGAAGAGGCGTTGAGGAAGGCCAAGCCGTTTGCCGAAGCGTTCCCCGAACTCACCGAGGAAATCCGCAGGAACCTCGGCGGGCGTCCGAAATCAGAAAATCCCAAGCTTGCCGTCAGTATTCGGCTCGACCGCGATGTCATCGAAGCTTTCAAGGCGAACGGTGATGGCTGGCAAAGCCGGATAAACGCAGCCCTGCGTAAGGCTGCGGGTCTATAACGACAAAATGAAAAAAGCTGGAGCGGGTGAAGGGAATCGAACCCTCGTATTCAGCTTGGGAAGCTGCTGCTCTACCATTGAGCTACACCCGCCTGATATCCGGAGATGTCCAACAGTTGCCGGCCTCTGTCAAGGCCGGAAACCGTTCGGTCACAGCCGGAAATGCTTCGACAGCTTCAGGCCCTGCGCCTGATAGTTCGAGCCGAGGCCGGAGCCGTAGAGGCTGGTCGGCTGTTCCAGCATGTGTTCGTAGACCAGCCGGCCGACGATCTGACCATCTTCGAGAATGAAGGGCACTTCATGGCTGCGCACTTCCAGCACGGCGCGGCTGCCGCGACCGCCGGCGGGGGCATGGCCGAAGCCCGGGTCGAAGAAGCCGGCATAATGGACGCGGAATTCGCCGACCAAGGGATCGAAAGGTGTCATCTCGGCGGCATAGTGCGGCGGCACATGCACGGCTTCGCGCGAGACGAGAATATAGAACTCGTCGGGATCGAGGATCAGTTCGGTGCGGCCACGGCTATAGAGCGGCTCCCAGAAATCGTAGATATCGTGCTGCGCCTTCTTGTCGACATCGACGACGGCGGTGTGGTGCTTGCCGCGATAGCCGATCAGGCCTTCCTTGTCGCCGGCAAGGTCGATCGACAGCGCGATGCCGCCGCCGTTGACGTTTGGCTGCTTGCTGGCGACCAGCGTTTCGCTGGCATGCAGCGCCATCAGTTCCGGCTCGTTCAGCAGCGCCTGGCCGACGCGGAAGCGGATCTGCGACAGGCGCGAGCCACGGCGCACGACGATCGGGAAGGTGCGCGGGCTGATCTCGAGATAGAGCGGGCCGGAATAGCCGGCGGGGATCTTGTCGAACTCCTGCGCCCGGTCGGTGATGACGCGGGTGAAGATGTCGAGGCGGCCGGTCGAGCTTTTCGGATTGGCAGACGCCGACATGTCAGCCGGCAGGTCGAGGCGCTCCATCAAGGGCACGATGTAGACGCAGCCGGTTTCCAGCACCGCACCTTCGGACAGGTCGATGACATGCAGCTTCAGCCGGTCGAGCTTGTCGGCGACGAGATGCGACGGGCCGGGCATGAAGCTGGCGCGGACGCGGAAGGCATGTGCGCCGAGCCGAAGGTCAAGGCTCGCCGGCTGGATCTGATCGACATCCAGTTCCCGTTCGCTCGTCAGCCGCCCCGCTTCGAACAGCGCGGCAATGGCGCGATCAGCCAAAATTCCAGTATTGCGAGCCATTCTGCCTTTTCCCCAGCCTATAACCCTGCAAGTCGATTTTCGACTTGCAGGGTTATAGGCCGATTCAAAATGTTACTGCGACCTTTGCGCATCCCGATGGATGCGCGGGCAGTAATTTACCGCAGACAAAACCAAACTCAGGGAATTGACGCAAGCGGTCAACGGCAGTATTGCAACTTATCCCGTGGTGATTTGGCCGGTCGGCTTGCAGCCACGTTAAATAAGTGGCTAAAAAGACCGGGTTGAAAACCGGTCTGCAATTGCGGCCGGTTTTTTTGTTTTGAAAGTGGTGATGGCATGAGCAAGACTTGGCGCCCCGCAACCCAACTCGTTCACGGCGGAACGCTCCGCTCGCAATTCGGCGAGACCTCCGAAGCAATCTATCTGACCCAGGGCTTCGTCTACGACACATCGGAAGCCGCCGAGGCGCGCTTCAAGGGCGAGACCGACGGTTTCATCTATGCCCGCTACGGCAGCCCGACCAATGACATGTTCGAAAAGCGCATGTGTGCGCTCGAAGGCGCGGAAGACGCTCGCGCCACGGCTTCGGGCATGGCCGCCGTTTCCGCCGCCATCCTCTGCCAGCTGAAGGCCGGCGACCATATCGTCGCGGCCCGCGCCCTGTTCGGCTCCTGCCGCTGGGTGGTCGAAACGCTGGCGCCAAAATACGGCATCGAATGCACGCTGGTCGACGGCCGCTTCATCGAGAACTGGGAAAAGGCGATCCAGCCGAACACCAAGGTCTTCTTCCTGGAAAGCCCGACCAATCCGACGCTGGAAGTGGTGGATATCGCCGCCGTTGCCAAGCTCGCCAACCAGATCGGCGCCAAGGTCGTGGTCGACAACGTCTTCGCGACGCCGCTGTTCCAGAAGCCGCTCGAACTCGGCGCCCATATCGTCGTCTACTCCGCCACCAAGCACATCGACGGCCAGGGCCGCTCGCTCGGCGGCGTCATCCTCTCCGACAAGCAGTGGATCGACGAGAACCTGCAGGATTATTTCCGCCACACAGGTCCGGCCATGTCGCCGTTTACCGCCTGGACACTGCTGAAGGGCATCGAAACGCTGCCGCTACGGGTCGCGCAGCAGACGGCGAACGCCGCCAAGATCGCCGACTTCCTCGCCGATCAGGGTAAGGTCGCCAAGGTGATCTATCCCGGCCGCAAGGACCACCCGCAGGCCGACATCATCGCCAAGCAGATGACCGGCGGCTCGACGCTGGTGGCCTTCGAGCTGAAGGGCGGCAAGGAAGCAGCCTTCAAGCTGCAGAACGCGCTGGAGATCGTGAAGATCTCCAACAATCTCGGCGACTCGAAGAGCCTGATCACCCATCCGGCCACCACCACGCACAAGAACCTCACCGACGAGGCCCGCGCCGAACTCGGCATTTCGCCAGGCACCGTGCGCCTCTCGGCCGGCATCGAGGACGGCGATGATCTGGTCGAGGATTTCGCCCGCGCGCTGGCGCAGGTTTCGGCCTGAGTCCTGTCATCCAAACCCGCCCGGATCTCGTTCGGGCGGGGCGGCACCCCTCGCCAGCAGGCGTGCCGGATCGCTTCAGCCGAGGCGATTGACCCTTGGAACTAGCCTTAGTCCCTGAAAAGCCGTATGATTTACCCGTTATAGGGGTTTTCACCGATCCGTTCCTTGACGGGACAGGTTGTGTATAGGATACCGCTAGATGTCCCGCTTTCGTGGGATCATGGAAAGCGGAGCAGATGCCCTAGACTTAAAATGCTGGAGCGTCCGGTGTGCGTTTATTGGAACGCACGACGTTTCGGAGTAATGGCCAAGGTGTCAGGCATGTATCGCGCTCTAACACGGGATATCGAAGTCGTCGTCGAACCTTTTTATCTGGAGGAGCAATCCGATCCGGATGACGACCGCTATGTCTGGGGCTATCGCATCGTCATTTCCAACCACTCCATGGTCCACGTTCGGCTGGTGACGCGCTATTGGCACATCACCGATCAGAACGGACTGGTGGATGAGGTGACCGGGCCTGGCGTCGTCGGCGAGCAGCCGCGGCTTGGCCCCGGCGATACCTACGAATATTCGTCAGGCTGCCCGCTCGATACGCCATCGGGCATGATGTTCGGCCATTATCAGATGGAGACGGACGACGGGGAGCTCTTTCACGTCAAGATCCCCGCCTTCTCGCTGGATACGCCCAACCTGCTGCGGACGCTGAACTGAGTCCGATCAGGCTTCCTTTACCTCGGAGACTTCGAAGCGATAGGTGGTCGAGCAGAATTCGCAGGTGACGGCGATTTCGCCATCCTCCTGGCTCGCCTCGATTTCCTCGGCGGAAAAGCCCTGCAGCACACCCTTCAGCTTGTCGCGCGAACAGGTGCAGCGGTCGAAGACCGCCTTCGGTTCATAGACCCGCACGCCACGCTCGTGGAAGAGACGGAACAGCAGACGCTCGGTGCCGACCTGCGGGTCGGTCAGTTCGTCGGCATCAATCGTCTCCACCAGTGACCGGGCTTCCTCCCAGGCGTCGTCCTGGACGTGATGGCGCAGGCCGTCATCGCCGTCGCCGCCATGGAGATCCGGCTGGCGCATGCGCTCCGGCGCTTCCGGCAGGAACTGCGCGATCAGGCCGCCCGCCCGCCAGCGATGGCGCGGCTTGCCGGCCTCGTCGCGGTCGAACAGTTCGGCAGCGCCCAGACGGACGCGGGTCGGGATCTGCTCCGACTGGCGAAAATAGGTCCCGGCTATCTCCTCGAGCGAGGCGCCGTCAAGCGCCACGATCCCCTGATAGGGCTGGCTGTAGCGACCCTGATCGATGGTGAAGGCGAGCACGCCCTTGCCGAGCAGCTGTTCCGGCTCAGTTTCACCGGCAGCCACGGCCTTCGCCAGCGCCTCTTCATCGAAGCGGGCATAGGCGCGGACATTTTCCGGCGTGGCGAAATCGGCGACCAGAAGATCGACCGGTCCGTCGCCCTTGGTCTGCACGGTGAATTTGCCCTCGAACTTCAGCGAGGTGCCGAGCAAGACAGTCAGCACCACGGCCTCGGCCAACAGCCGGGCAACGGGGGCCGGATAATTGTGCCGGGCGAGAATTGCGTCCAGCAAAGGCCCGAGCTGCACGGCGCGGCCGCGCACATCAAGACCTTCCACCTGAAAGGGAACGACATGATCGTCGCCGGCAAAATCGAACTGACCCAGCGAGGCTGCACTTTCCGCCATTGCTTTACTCCTACTGCGCCCGCGCTATCAAACGCGCGGTTCTATATCCTCAGATCGCGCCCAGGCACCAAGCAAGAATCGACTTTTGCGCATGAAGGCGGTTTTCCGCCTCATCGAAAACAACGGATTGCGGACCATCGATCACTTCGTCCGTCACTTCCTCCCCGCGATGGGCGGGCAGGCAATGCATGAACAAGGCGTCCTTGCCGGCCTGTGCCATCAAAGCCTGATTGACCTGATAGGGCTGGAAGACGTTGTGACCGCGAGCCCGGTGTTCCTGATTCATGGAAACCCAGGTATCGGTTACCACGCAATCAACGCCGGCGACCGCACGGTCGGCATCATGCGAGAGCATGATTTCGGCGCCCTGGTTGCGGGCCCAGTTCAAATAGTGATCCTTTGGCTCGGAACCAAGGGGTACGGCCATGTTCATGCGATAGTCGAAGCGTGCGGCCCCCTCGATCAGCGAATGCAGCACGTTGTTGCCGTCACCGGTCCAGGCGATGGTCTTGCCCTTGATCGGGCCGCGATGCTCCTCGAAGGTCATGATGTCGGCCATGATCTGGCAGGGATGCGTGTCGTCGGTAAGCGCATTGATGACCGGCACGGTCGCGTGTTCGGCCAGCTCCAGCAGGCGCGAATGCTCCGTCGTGCGGATCATGATGGCGTCGACATAGCGCGACAGCACCTTCGCCGTATCGCCAATCGTCTCGGCCCGGCCGAGCTGCATTTCCGTGCCCGACAGGAACAGCGTCTCGCCGCCGAGCTGGCGCATGCCGACATCGAAGGAAACGCGGGTTCGGGTGGACGGCTTCTCGAAGATCATCGCCAGCATCTTGCCGGTAAGCGGCTTGTCGGCCGTGCCCGCCTTCAGCGCCCGCTTTCGCACGATGGCATCATCGATGATGCTGCGCAGATCGGCAGCCGCAACGGCCGAGAGATCGAGAAAGTGTTTCGGAGAAGCCATGGTCCTACCTGTACTCTAGAAAACAACAACGCCCGCGTGGGGCAAAAACGCCCCAATCAACGGGCGCTGGATTTAGGCCGACTTTTTGACGCGAGCGGCACGCACGGATTCTGCGGCGCGTTCGATGCGGGCAATGCCTTCGCGTGCTTCCTCTGCGGTTACCACCAATGGCGGCAGCAGACGGATGACGTTGTCGCCAGCCGGGACGCCCAGAAGATGCTCGGCGCGGATGGCCTGCAACAACTCAGCCTGCGGAATGGCGGCCTTGATGCCGAGCATCAGTCCCTCGCCCCGGACATCCTCGATGATATCGGGGAAACGATCCTGAAGTGAAGCGAGGCCCTGGCGGAAGACCAGGGCGATGTCTCGCACATGCTGCAGGAAGCCATCAGCCAGCACGATATCGAGAACGGCATTGCCGACTGCCATGGCGAGCGGATTGCCGCCATAGGTCGAGCCATGCGTACCGGCCTTCATGCCTGATGCCGCCTCGGCGGTTGCGAGGCAGGCGCCGAGCGGGAAACCGCCGCCGATACCCTTGGCGACAGCCATGATGTCGGGCGTGACGCCGGACCATTCATGAGCAAAGAGCTTGCCGGTACGGCCGACGCCGCACTGGACCTCGTCAAGGATCAGAAGAAGGCCGTGCTCATCGCAAATCTGGCGCAGGCCGCGCAGGAATTCGTTGGTCGCGGGGCGGATGCCGCCCTCGCCCTGCACAGGCTCGATGAGAATCCCGGCCGTCGCATCGGTAACCGCGGCACGTACGGCGTCGAGATCGCCGAAGGGCACCTGATCGAAGCCCGGCGCCTTCGGGCCGAAACCTTCAAGATACTTCTCCTGGCCGCCGGCGGCGATCGTCGCGATCGTGCGGCCATGGAAGGCGCCTTCGAAGGTGATGATATGGAACTTCTCGGGATGACCCTTGGAGAACTGATAGCGCCGCGCCGTCTTGATCGCGCATTCCAGCGCCTCGGCACCGGAATTGGTGAAGAACACCTTGTCGGCAAAAGTGGCTTCTGTCAGGCGCTTCGACAGCTTCTCCTGGCCCGGCACCTCATAGAGGTTCGACAGATGCCAGACCTTGTCGGCCTGCGCCTTCAGTTCAGCAACCAGATGGGGATGGGCATGGCCAAGCGAATTCACCGCCACACCGGCGGCGAAATCGAGATAGCGCTCGCCCGTCTCCGTGAACAGCCATACGCCCTCTCCTCGCTCAAACCGCAGCGGGGCACGCATATAGGTGTCGTAAAGCGGCGCGGTTTCAGCCATGGCCCGTATCTCCTCGATCACAAGCTTTAGGGCCAATCGTTTCCTTCAAGTGAAACGGGCCCGGAAAAATCAAAAATGCCGCCTTGCGGCGGCTGAGGCACTATTGATGTTTTGCACCGCAATGTCAACAAAACAGGCGATTTAGCAGGCGCGGCAGAGCGCCTCTCGGCGAGAGGTATGTCCTAAACTGCTAATATTGCAAAAATGCCACGCCCGGGCAAGCAAGTTGGGGAAAACCCCGAAATCGATTCCCCAGGAATCATGCGACTCTTGTCACGGAGTCAGCCTCACACTAGGTTAAACCCCAATTACTAGACTGCATGCGGCGGAACTAGTCACCACAATTTTTAAGCGTTTCGCGCCTCGCCCTAATGCGAGGCAATGGTGAAGGATTCTGCCATCGGAAACGCGACAGCGGAGACAGGGCATGAATTGGACAGACGAACGCGTCGAGAAGCTGAAGAAGCTGTGGTCCGAGGGTTTGAGCGCGAGCCAGATCGCGGCGCAGCTTGGTGGTGTCAGTCGTAACGCCGTCATCGGCAAGGTGCATCGCTTGAGCCTGCCGGGCCGAGCGAAGGCCGGCGGCACAGCGACGGCCGCCCGAGCGCAGAAGCGCAACACCTCGGCGCCCCGCGCACCGAACTACGCCTCGCGCGTTGCAACCCGCACGGTTACCCGTCAGCAGGGCGCGACGATGCTCAAGGAAGAAGTCGAGATCGATACGGTCAACGAGATCGAATATCGTCCGACCGCCAATGTGGTCGTTCCGATTTCGCGTCGCCTCGGCCTGACGGAACTCACCGAGCGCACCTGCAAGTGGCCGGTCGGCGATCCGCTGAAGGATGACTTCCACTTCTGCGGCAATGACAGCCCGGATGCATCGCCCTATTGCGGCTACCATCAGCGCCTGGCCTACCAGCCGGTGCATGAGCGTCGCCGGCCAGCGGCTCAACCGCGCGGCTGAGATGCCTCATAGTTGAATGAAAGAAACGGGCCGAAAGGCCCGTTTTCTGTTTCCGCCGCTATGTTGGATGACTGACCGGTTTCCCGCTCAGGCTTCCATGGAGTAACCCGCGCCGCGAACGGTGCGGATGACATCCTGCATATTGGAGAAGTTCAGCGCCTTGCGCAGACGTCCGACATGGACGTCGACAGTACGTTCGTCGACATAGATGTCATGCCCCCAGACACCGTCGAGAAGCTGCGAGCGCGAGAAGACACGGCTCGGCGAAGCCATCAGGAATTCCAGCAGGCGGAATTCCGTCGGTCCCAACCGCACTTCGCGGCTCTTGCGGTGAACGCGATGGGTCTCGCGGTCCAGTTCGATGTCGCCACAGCGCAGCACGGTGGAGAGGACCTCCGGACGGGCACGGCGCAGCATCGCCTTGACGCGAGCCATCAGCTCGGGCGTCGAGAACGGCTTGACGACATAATCGTCCGCGCCGGTGGAAAGGCCGCGCACGCGCTCGCTTTCCTCGCCGCGGGCGGTAAGCATGATGATCGGCAGGCGCTCTGTCTCCGGCCGCATGCGCAGCCGGCGGCAGAGCTCAATGCCGGACACGCCGGGGAGCATCCAGTCAAGGATCAAAAGATCGGGGATGCGCTCCTGGAGGCGAAGCTCGGCTTCGTCGCCTCTCAGAATGGTGTCGACCTCGAAGCCTTCAGCCTCGAGATTATAGCGCAGCAGAACGCTGAGCGCTTCCTCGTCTTCTACAACAGCAACTCTCGGAACCATGCGTCTCTGGTCTCCTTTTCCTGGCGTCTTCGTTATTCCGTCACCGCACCGACAGTGTTGGCGGTATCGTCCTTCGGGCGCTCGCCTTCGGGCTGGCTGCCGGTCGCCATGTAATAGATCGTCTCGGCGATGTTGGTGGCATGGTCGCCGATGCGCTCGATGTTCTTGGCGCAGAAAAGAAGATGCGTGCAGGTGGTGATGTTGCGCGGATCTTCCATCATGTAGGTCAGCATCTCGCGGAAGAGCGAGGTGTACATCGCGTCGATTTCCTCGTCGCGCTCACGGATCGACACGGCCTTGTCGGGCGAACGGGTCGTGTAGACGTCGAGCACTTCCTTGAGCTGGCTGAGCGCCAGTTCGGAAAGATGCTCGATGCCGCGTGCCAGACGGCGCGGGACGCCGTGGCCCTGCACGGCAATGACGCGCTTGGCGGTGTTCTTGCCGAGATCGCCGACGCGCTCCAGATCGGAGGCGATGCGAATGGAGCCCATGATTTCGCGCAGGTCGGCGGCCATCGGCTGGCGACGCGCAATGGTGACGATCGCCTTGTCGCCGACTTCGCGCTCGGCGTGGTCGAGGACGACGTCGTCGGAGATGACCTTCTGTGCAAGGGCGGCATCGCCATGCACCAGCGCACGGACACTGTCGCTGACCATCTGTTCGGCCAGACCGCCCATTTCCGCAATGCGGCGCGTCAGGAACTTCAGGTCTTCGTCATAGGCAGAAAGAATGTGAGTGGAGACCATTTTGCTATCCTCAGGGTGAAATGTGTGAAGGGAGCCGCGCGCTTGATATCATCAACCAAAACGGCCCATGATGTAATCCTGCGTGCGGAAATCGTCGGGATTGGTGAACATCTTATCGGTATCGTTCTCCTCGACCAAATGGCCGAGGTGAAACATTGCGGTGCGTTGCGAGACGCGGGCGGCCTGCTGCATGGAATGCGTCACGATGACGATCGTGAAGTTTTCCCGCAGATCATGAATCAGCTCCTCGACCTTGGCCGTGGCGATAGGATCGAGCGCCGAACATGGCTCGTCCATGAGAATGACTTCAGGGCTGACGGCAACGGCGCGAGCGATGCAGAGCCGCTGCTGCTGGCCACCCGACAGGCTGGTGCCGGCTTCCAGCAGCCGATCCTTGACCTCACCCCAGAGACCGGCCTTCTGCAGGCTGGTTTCGACGATATGATCGAGATCGGCTTTGGAGCGATGCAGCCCGTGAATGCGTGGGCCGTAGGCCACGTTCTCGTAGATCGACTTCGGGAAGGGATTGGGCTTCTGGAACACCATGCCGACGCGGGCGCGCAGCTCCACGACATCGATGGCGCTGTCATAGACATCCTGATCGTCGAGCGTGATCTTGCCGGTGACGCGGCAGGTATCGATGGTGTCGTTCATGCGGTTGAGGCAGCGCAGAAAGGTGGACTTGCCGCAGCCGGACGGGCCGATCAGCGCGGTGACCGTATTGACGCGGATGTTCAGGTCCACACCGAACAGGGCGCGCTTGTCGCCATAATAGACCGAGACGTCCTGGCCGATCATCTTGTAGGGGATCGTCGTCATCTTCCTGGCCAATGCCTTCTCACCTGCGGCTTCCGTCATCATGTTCATTCCGTCTTCTCCCTCTACCAGCGCCGCTCGAAGCGACGGCGCAGCAGGATGGCCCCGATGTTCATCGCAACAAGGAAGAAGAGCAGGACGATAATGGCCCCGGAGGTTCGCTCGACAAAGGCGCGCTCGGCCTCGCTCGCCCACATGTAGATCTGCACCGGCAGGGCGGTCGCCGGATCGAGCGGCGACGTCGGATAATTGGCGACAAAGGCGACCATGCCAATCAAGAGCAGCGGCGCGGTTTCGCCGAGCGCGTGCGCCAGCCCGAGGATCGTGCCGGTCAAAATACCGGGCATGGCGAGCGGCAGGACGTGGTGGAACACCACCTGCATCTTCGAGGCGCCAAGACCAAGCGCAGCACTCCGGATCGAGGGCGGCACGGCCCGCAGCGCCGAGCGCGTGGCGATGATGATCATCGGCAGCGTCATCAGGCTCAGCACCAGCCCGCCGACCAGCGAGGCCGAGCGCGGCAGGCCCATGACATTGATGAACACCGAGAGACCGAGCAGGCCGTAGACGATCGACGGCACGGCGGCGAGATTGTTGATATTGACCTCGATCAGGTCCGTCAGCCGGTTCTTCGGCGCGAATTCCTCGAGATAGATCGACGCGGCGACCCCGACCGGCAGTGCCAGCACCAGCACGGTCAGCATCAGATAGAGCGAGCCGATCAGCGCGACGCCGAGGCCGGCGGCTTCCGGACGGCTGGAATTGCCCGACAGGAACAGGCCGCTATTGAACGCCTTATGGAGCGCGCCGCTGGCGGCAAGCTGCTTCATCCAGGCGAGCTGCCGGTCGGAGACCTTGCGGTCCGCCTCATTCGCCGTCAGGTCGATCTGCCCCTTGTTGGCGGAATCGATATTCGCACCGGCGAGAAGCGTGATCTTCACCGTTTTCCCGATGATGGAGGGATCGGCCATGACCTTGTCGCGCAGCGCGCTTCGTGCACTGTCAGAGACCATCGCCGTTGCCTCACGCACGAGCGCGCGATTGGCGGGATCGATGTCGAGCGCCTTCACCAGGGCATCGCGGACGAGAAGCTGATAATTGGCCGCGATCAGCACCTTCGGATCGCTGGCACGCTTGCCGTTGGGATCGATCACCTGCTCGGCAAACTCGATCGGCAGGGTGATCGAGGTCTGCACGAAGGCGGTATAGCCATGACGCACCACGGTCGAGACCAGAGCGATGAGGAAGACAAGGCCGAAGGTGACGGCCGCGATGCCATAAGCACGGAACCGGCGCTCGGCGGCATAACGGCGCTTGATGCCGATATCGCGCCGCGCCGGGGCGCCGGGCGTCAACCCGCGCGGGATCGGCGACTTTGCGGAGAATACGACATCGCTCATTCGTATTGCTCCCTGTAACGGCGGACGATGTAGAGCGCGTAGACGTTGAGGCAGAGCGTCAGGCAGAAGAGCGTGATGCCGAGCGCGAAGGCAACCAATGTCTGCGGCGAGGTGAATTCGAGATCGCCGGTCAACTGGTTGACGATCTTCACGGTGACCGTCGTCATCGGTTCGAAGGGATTGAACTGCATGCGGGCGGCGACGCCGGCGGCGAGCACGACGATCATCGTCTCGCCGAGCGCGCGGGAAGCCGTCATCAGCAGCGCGCCGACGATGCCCGGAAGGGCTGCCGGCAGGAGAACCCGCTTGACCGTTTCCGATCGCGTCGCGCCAAGACCGAGCGAGCCGTCGCGCAGCGAGCGCGGCACCGCCATGATGATGTCGTCGGAAAGCGAGGAGACGTAGGGGATCAGCATGACGCCCATGACGAAGCCTGCGGTCAGAACGCTCTGCGCCTCGATGAAGCTCGCATAGCTGCCCGTCAGCAGGCCGTTGATGTCGGCAGAGATGTCACGCAGGAAAGGCCCGACGGTCACGAGTGCGAAGAAGCCGTAGACGATGGTCGGAATGCCGGCCAGCACTTCGAGCATCGGCTTGGCGATGGAGCGCACGCGCGCCGAGGCATATTCGGCCATGTAGATGGCAGCGAACAGCCCGACGGGAACCGCGACCAGCATGGCGACTAGGCTTATGTAGAGCGTTCCGGCCAATAGCGGGATGAGGCCGAAGGTGCCTGTGGTTTGCGCGCCGGCGCCGGTGAAGCGCGGATCCCAGACGGTGCCGAAGAAGAATTCGGCGGCGGGCACCATGTTGAAGAAACGGGCAGCCTCCGACAGCATCGAAGCCGCGATGCCGAGCGTCGTCAGCACGGCAATCGACGAGGCGACGATCAGGCCGCCGAGAATGGCCTGCTCCACCCGATTGCGGGCGCGAAAACGCGGTGCGATGGCGCGCAGTCCATGAATGGCGCACAGAACGGAGAGGATGATGGCCGCGGCCGACATGACGACGCGGCTCGCATGGCGCATACCGTTATATTTGTTGGCGGCGTCGACCATGTATCCGGTCGGCCGGACCGCGAGCGGCACGCCCTTCTGCGCCAGCATCAGCTGGAGATCGGCCGAGCCGGCGGCGACGGCGGCAAGCTCCTGGTTGTCGAGCAGGCGCATGCCGTGGGCGATGCTGCGCACCACGCCGTAGCTGAGGTTGAGCTCGGCCTCCGGCAAGGATTTCACTTCCTCGGGAAAGGATTTGACCACGACGTCGTCGATCACCTGTGGGCTGATCACCAGCCAGGCGCAGATCAGCGCCAGCGCCGGCAAGACCGCCCAGATGGCGGCATAGGCGCCGTGATAGCCAAGCCGCGAATGCATGGCCGAGGATCTGCCGCCCGACAGCGCAGCCGCTCTCGTCCGCCCCAGCACGAAGGCTGAGGCGCCGATGATCGACAGGCATGACAGCAGCAGTGACACACTCATTCCCATTCCCTGGCCATTCCGCGGCCTATTTCCCAGCAAACGCCGGCGCGGGTGACCGCGCTAGCGGGCAGTCCTTACGCGATCACATGATCTTCCCGTCCGCGACGTCCTTGCGGATCTGGTCGCGCTCGGCATCCGGTGCCGGCACTAGGCCATATTCGGCCAAGGGGCTGTCCGGTCCGATCATCTGATCGCTGATGAAAAAGTCGACATATTCCTTCAGGCCCGGAATGACGCCGAGATGCGCCTTCTTGACGTAGAAGAACAGAGGCCGCGATACTGGATAAGTGCCGTCGGCAATCGTCTGGCCCGACGGCACGATGCCGCTTACGGTCGCGACCTTCAGCTTGTCGGCATTGTTCTGATAGAAATAGAGGCCGAAGACGCCGACGCCGTGCTTGTTGGCGTTGATGCGGGCGAGCGTCTCGGGATAATCGCCATCGATATCGACCGCGACGCCATCCTTGCGCACCGCGATGCATTTTTCAACCTGCTTGCCGGCATCGGAGACCTCCGCCTTGATGACGTCGAGCGCACCGGAATCCTTGCAGCCGGCGGCAAGCACCTTCTCCTCGAAGACCTCGCGCGTGCCGTGCTTTTCGCCCGGAATATAAGCGGCGATTTCGAAGTCCGGCAGGGCCGGGTTGATCTCGGACCACCTTTTGTAGGGATTGTCGACCAGCTTGCCGTTGACGACGACTTCGGCGGCGAGCGCCCTGTAGAGATCGGTGGGCACGAATCTGATGTCGGGATTGCTCTTGTCGTAGGCGAAGACGATGCCGTCGTAGCCGATCTTGATCTGCTGGATATCGGCAACGCCAGCCGCCTTGCAGGCGTCGACCTCACTGCCCTTGATCGGGCGCGAGGAATTGGCGATGTCGATGGAGTCGGGACCGACGCCCTTGCAGAATTCCTTCAGGCCGGCGCCGGAGCCGCCGGATTCGACGACCGGCGTCTTGTAGTTCGTAAAGGTCTCGCCGAAGGTCTCGGCAACGATCTTGGCATAGGGAAATACGGTGGAGGAACCGGAAATCTGAATCTGATCGCGGGCCGTGGCGGCCCCGGCGAAGGCGACCGAAGCAACCAACGCTGCGATAGACAATTTCAACGTATTCATGGTGAATCCTCCCTGACGGACTTTGAAGAGCGCGACGGCGAACGGAACATCCGCCTGTTTCAGCATCTCTTTTTTAGCTGTCAAAGCACCGCCCTTTTATGTCAGGCGAGTGAAACAATTATGACAGTATAATCCCTTGAAATTTATGGGTTATACCACACTCAAAATTGTCGGTTCACAGAGGCTTTCAGAAGCGGACGGTAAAGTCCGTTCCTTTTCCGACTTCGGACTTGACGATCAGCCGTGCGCGGTGACGGGTCAGAATGTGCTTGACGATGGCAAGCCCGAGACCGGTGCCTTTTTTCGAGCGGCTGTCCTCGACATTGACGCGATAGAAGCGCTCGGTCAGGCGCGGCACATGTTCGGCCGGAATGCCCGGCCCGCTGTCGGAGACGATGACCTCGACGGCCTGGCCCGGCTCGTTCAAGAGCGAGACCTCGACCGTCTTGCCTTCCTGGCCGTATTTGCAGGCATTCTCGATGAGGTTCTCGAAGACCTGCACCAGCTCGTCGCGATCGCCCAGCACCTCCACCTTGCCCGGTGGCAGATGCAGGTTGATGGTGACGTCGAGATCGCCGGCGAGCGGCAGCAGCGCATCGCGGACATGGCCGAGCAGTGGCACGAGATCGACCTTCTGGTCCGGCGCAATATGCGATTTCAGCTCCAGCCGCGACAGCGACAGGAGATCGTCGACCAGCCGGCTCATGCGCGTCGTCTGGTCGAACATGATGCCGAGGAAGCGCTGCTGCGCCTTCAGATCCGCCTTGGCCGGCCCTTGTATGGTCTCGATGAAGCCGCGCAGCGAGGCAAGCGGCGTGCGCAGCTCGTGGCTGGCATTGGCGACGAAGTCGGAGCGCATGCGGTCGATATGGCGGAGCTCCGAAATATCGCGGAAGGACAGCACGAAGAAAGCGCCCGGCTCGATCTCGGCTTCCGGCAGGTCTATGGGGGCGATGCGGACGACATAGACACGTTCGGACGGCAGCCGCTCGGAATGTTCGATCTGGTTCGGCGCGTTGGTGGCGATCGTCTCGCGCACCATATCGAGCACACCGGGAGAACGCAGCTTGGCGGAGATATGGGCGTTGAGCGGAAAGGCGCCGAACGCCTTCTCGGCGGCGGGGTTCTGGGCCACGACGGAGGCCTCGCGATCGACGATCAGCACCGGCATGTCGAGCGCGGAAAGACCGGCGGAGACCGTGCGCAGCAGGGCCTCAGGATCGGCCGGAACTGGTTCGGCGAGCGATGGTGGATCGACCGTCTCGATCAGCGGCGCGCGGGTCAGCGCCACGATCACAGCTACTATCCAGATCCAGAAGACGACGGCGGTGTTGATGCCTTCGATGAGCGCCAGACCGGCGATCAGCGTCGCCAGAATCAGGATGGCGGCCTCCTGCCGCAGCCGCGTCGCCAGCTTCCTGAGGAATGACCATTCGTCTTGCAAGTGCGCCTGTCCCTTTGCCTGCCATCATGGAAACCAAGACTCCGCGTCTTAGCGGGGATTCATGACAGAAGTTTACGGCTCTATCCACAGAAGCCGGCAGCTTACGATAATAAATGTAGCCGGCGAAGGAGGGTATATGCAAAAGGCTTGAAAAGGCTGGATAAATACCCCACCTTGCCGTCGAGGTTTTTTGCCGAATAGGCAAATGCGGCTTTGATGTCGCCAATCGCGGAGGAGCGGAGCGCATGGCAGAGGAAGTGGAAAGCCGCGCGGTGGAACTGGACATCCGCGGCAAGACACGCATCTTCGATGTCGACGACCCCGTCCTGCCGGACTGGATCGATGAGGAGGCGCTCGCCTCCGGCGGCTATCCCTACAAGAAGAAGCTGAAGGATGAAGAGTATCTGGAAGAGCTGGAAAAGCTGCAGATAGAGCTCATCAAGGTGCAATTCTGGCTACAGTCGACCGGCAAGCGGGTGATGGCGCTGTTCGAAGGGCGCGACGCCGCCGGCAAGGGCGGCTCGATCGCGGCGACCTCGGCGCATATGAACCCTCGCCTTGCGCGCGTCGTGGCGCTGACCAAGCCGACCGACCGCGAAGCGGGGCAATGGTATTTCCAGCGCTATGTCGCGCAGTTCCCGACGGCGGGCGAGTTCGTCCTCTTCGACCGCTCCTGGTACAACCGCGCCGGCGTCGAGCCGGTCATGGGCTTTTGCACGCCGAAGCAATACGAGCAATTCCTGAAGCAGGCGCCGCGGATGGAGCGGCTGATCGTTCAGGACGACATCCTGTTCTTCAAATTCTATCTCGACATCGGCCGCGAGATGCAGCTCAAGCGCTTTCACGACAGGCGCCACGACCCGCGCGCGGTGTGGAAGCTTTCCTCCATGGACATCGCGGCCCTGACGAAATGGAAGGACTATAGCGAAAAGCGCGACCGGATGCTGAAGGACACGCATACGGACTACGCGCCCTGGACGGTGATCCGCGCCAACGACAAGCGCCGCGCCCGCCTCAACCTCATCCGTCATATCCTGCTGACGCTCGACTATGACGGCAAGGACGAAAAGGTGATCGGCGAGATCGACGGCAAGATCCTCGGCTCTGGCGCGCAGGTCCTCAAATAGAGGATCTGTCCCTATTGTCTGTGGCCTATTGTCCCGGAAGGACTCGGATCGCGTAGACGTTGACGCCGCGCGCCTTGCCGTCGAGATCACTGTTGATGATCAGATGGCCCGATGCCGTCGGTGCAAGCGACCGATCGTAACGGACCTGGAACAGCGCATCTGTCTTCTGCCGGGTGACATTGAAGCGATGACGTCCGCAATTGCCGAGCGAGCCGAAGTCGCATTCCACGGTGATCTGCGTCGGCGTGTCGGAGGTCGATTGCAGCGTCAGCGCAACGGTCGACGACTTGCCGGCCAATTGCTGCAACACGCTAGCCGGCACCTCGACAGTGACATCGCCGTCCGAGCCGTTGCTCGCGGAGGTCAGCCGCACCGCCGGACCTTCATTTTCCGAAACGTTCTCGGCCTTGGCCTGCGCACCGCTGGCGACTTTCGCCGCGTCGGTCGGCTTCAGGATCTCGATCCACTCCTCGGAGAAGCTGTTCTGCGGATCGATCACCGCCAGGCCCGGATTGACGGGGCCGCTATTGTCGTCATCGCTGGACGCATCCTCGTCATTGCTGCTGCTGCCGTCGAAATCCTGAGAATCGACATGCGCCGGCGGATTGCGAACGCTGGTGTCGCGCTGCGCCGCTGTCATGAAGACGCCCGAGGTCTTGACCCACCAGGCGCCGACGCCGAGGCAGGCGAGCAGGATGCAGAAGACCAGCAGGCGTGAGAAGAACTTGCGTGGCTTGCGGCGAACGGCGGCGCGCTCCGGCTTGAAATTCATTGACCGCGTCGGTGCCGGCGCGAGGGCGGCCTGCCGCGCATCGCTGTCGGCGCCGAGATGATCGGCCGGGCCGGCGCCCATGTCACCAAAATCGCCTTCCGGCGCGCGGGGTTCAGAGGCAACGGGTGGCGGCGCGGCAACCGGGTGGTGGTCGCGCGTATCGCCACGCACGCTCATCGCAGGCTCTTGCCGCATCGGCGGCTGCTGGGCTTGCTGCGGCGACGTCACTGAGGGGATGTGGGGTGCTTCCGGTTCGACCGTTGCCGGCGTCTGCGGCGGATGGGCGCGCTCCTCAGCCTCGATCGCCCGGATCGTCTCTTCCAGGCGCTGGCGCTGGGCTGAAATGACGTTGATGTCGGTAATGTCCTGCTTGCGAAGCCCGGCTTCTAGCGCCTGTCGCGCCGACTGATAGACACGGGCCCGAATTTCCGGATTGGCGCGATCGGATCGCTCCAAGGCGTTTCTGATAGCCGTTTCTAGTCCGCTCACTTCAGGTCCTTTACTCTCACTCGCGATACGCCCGCATACTCTACTGGCAAGACCACCATTTTCTTTACCATTGGCTAACCAGAATCGGTAACGCCCCGCTTGGCAATGTGCAAGTCTCCGCAAATCACCCGCGGACACTCCGGCGGGGATAAATGGCAAAGACGACACAAATGGGGTGGCCGAATAGGCGCACAGGACTGGATTGCCATCGGATATGAGCGGCAGGCTATAAAGGAACTCTCTCGACATAATCGATTTCCCAATGATAGCCTCCACCCCTTCAAAGGGGGCAAAAGGAATGGGCGACCAAAAGACGCGAGAAAGCCGATCTCCGCCGAAAGACAAGCTTCTTTCCTATGAACGTGATGGGCGGGATGCGTATGGGGAAAACAACAAGTCCAAACGCAAAGCAATCCCGCGATTCAAAGCCCAATCCAATAGGCAAGGCCGCCACGGTTCCAATATCGTAGTCGCTCAAATGAGCGGCGACGAAACGGTCGATGAGGAAGCTGATCTTCTCGAAGCGGACAGGAAAGCCCGTCGTCCGGCCAAGAGAAAGATTCCGGACATGGCGCTGGGTGATTACCTCAAGCGACAAAAGAAAACCTGAAGGCTACCCTTCGGGCCGCGGGAGAATTCCTATAGCTTAGCCATGGGACCGGCCGCCGGTTGAACCTCCATGAGAGCCCCATCTTTCCCTCCAAACAGACATCTGTTATCTGTTTGACGTTTTCGTAAACGTCAAAGATGGATGATGTTCATGGCTCTTCCTGCAATCCTGACCGAGCGCCTGCGGCTGCCGGTCGTGGCTTCACCCCTCTTCATCATCTCGCATCCGGCGCTGACGCTGGCGCAGTGCAAGGCCGGTGTCGTTGGTGCGTTTCCCGCGCTGAACGCCCGGCCGGAAAGCCAGCTCGATGAATGGCTGGCGATGATCACCGAAGATCTCGCCGCCCATGACGCCGCCCATCCGGAGCGGCCGTCCGCGCCTTTCGCGGTTAACCAGATCGTCCATACGTCGAATAAGCGGCTGGAGCACGACCTGATGCTCTGCGTGAAATACAAGGTGCCGATCGTCATCTCCTCGCTCGGCGCCGTGCCGGAGGTCAATGCGGCCGTGCATTCCTATGGCGGCATCGTGCTGCATGACATCATCAACAACCGCCATGCCAATTCGGCGATCCGCAAGGGCGCGGACGGGCTGATCGCGGTGGCGGCCGGCGCCGGCGGCCATGCCGGCCAGCTCTCGCCCTTCGCGCTCGTGCAGGAAATCCGCGAATGGTTCGACGGTCCGCTGCTGCTCGCCGGCGCCATCGCCAATGGCGGCGCGATCCTCGCGGCCCAGGCGATGGGCGCGGACATGGCCTATATCGGCTCGCCCTTCATCGCGACCGAAGAGGCACGCGCGGCGGACGCCTACAAGCAGGCGATCGTGGAGGGTGCTGCCGCCGACATCGTCTATTCCAACTTCTTCACCGGCATACACGGCAACTACCTCAAGCCCTCGATCCTCGCCGCCGGCATGGATCCGGACAACCTCCCCGAGGCCGATCCCTCGAAAATGGATTTCGAAACGGCAACGACTGGCGCCAAGGCCTGGAAGGATATCTGGGGCTCCGGCCAGGGCATCGGCGCAGTCAAGGCCGTCGAACCAGTGGCAGCGCTCGTCGACCGGCTGGAGGCCGAATACCGCCAGGCACGCACCCGGCTGGCGCTCTGAGACCATCACTAGTGCGACCGGTTTCCACAAGCCGGCCGCTTTTTTGCCAATTGGCAATTTGAACGCTTGAAATCTCTCCGCATTGACTGTATCAGCGCCATGCAAATCGCGGGGCCGTACAGAACGCCCCTTGAATGCCGCTTTAGCTCAGGTGGTAGAGCACATCATTCGTAATGATGGGGTCGCAGGTTCGAGTCCTGCAAGCGGCACCATTTTTTCTCAAGCACGTACACGAATAATCTGCACTGCCGTTCCTACACGCATGCCGATTCATTTATCCGCGCTCGTTTAGCGCGCCGGACTATCAACTGAAGCACCATCTCTCAATCGCGGCGCAGGTAACTCTTCTTCCCACTGTCGGTGATACAGAAATGGCCGCCTCGCGGACCGACACAATATTTGCCGCCCCTGCAAGAACACTCGCCCGACTGAGCGGGAGCCATTTCCACATCGTTTGAGTCCAGAAGACCTGCGGCACCATTGAGACGGCCGGTATATGCCTGACACGACCTCTTACTCGCGCTGACAGATCCATCATTGCAGATGAAGGTATCGCCTTGGCAATGATCGATACCGCCTTTGCTGCCACTGCATGGTGTATTCTGCGACCAAGAATGATTTGGCGCGAGCAAAAGCCACGCCGCAAAGACGATAGCCCAAAATCGCATTATGTCCCCCGACTATCAGGAGAAAATGCGCCCTTTGGTCTGGATAGGCAATATCGTGAGGTAATCGTTTGAATTATAGCAGATGGCTCGCGGTAACCTCTCGCTGGAATCCAGAATCTCGCTCCGCAAAATTAAAGCCAAGCACTCGGCTTCTACTAATTTATGATATTCCTGAAACCCGGCCACTGAATCGGCCCCACGTCGCCCCTCACACCAACATCACCCAATCCATCCAAGGATATCACCATGATTCACGTTCTCGCCATCCTCACTGCCAAGCCCGGCAAGCGCGCCGAGGTGCTGGAAGCCTTTCAGGCGAATGTTCCGGCCGTGCATGCTGAAGACGGCTGCATCGAGTATACCGCCGTGGTGGATGTTGAGGGTGCCGATCCGGCTTTTGGGCCTGATACATTCGTCGTCGTTGAAAAATGGGAAAGCCTGGCGGCGCTGAAGGCGCATGCGGCTGCGGCGCATATGGCCGCCTATGGCGAGAAGGTGAAAGACCTGATGGCCGCACGCGCGGTGCATGTGCTGAACCCGGCCTGACCGCCGGCCTCAGCGAACAATCGCACCTCGACGGCGCCCTGCGGCGCCGTTTTTCATATCATGCTTCCCGCTCGTTGCGCCGGCAATCCGCCTGCTCAATCATCCCACGGGTCGTAATAGCGATCGCGCCAATAGTGGCGGTGCCAACGACGGTATTCCCAGTCGTCGCCGCGCCAATAGCGGTCGCGGTAATAGTAGCGGTGACCGTAGCTCGGGCCGACATAGAGGCCGAAAAAGCCGGGCGCGACCATCACGCTGGGACCGTAGTGACGATGCCAGTGATGATAATGACGGCGATGCGCGTCGGCATTGGTCACCGGCAGAGCGAGGATACCCAGCGCCAGCAGCGCCGTTGCGATAATCCTCATGACACGTCTCCTCAACCGCAATCCGCCAGGCCGGCGACACCGCGCCGGCCCAAGGATCGCATGATTATCCGCATGAAAAACGGACAGAGAAATAACGCTTAAGAGGAAGGTATGGTTCCGGATGGCAGCGTCACTCAGCTGTGGGAGACGTGATGCCTGTGGTGATACATCGGCCGGTGGTGATGCCAGCCCTGCCCATGATGATGACCATGGTGCATCTGCGTTGCATGATGCCGATGGTGATGGTGATAATTTCGGGCTTCGGCGTAGGTTGCGGGCAAAGCGAGAATGCCCAGCGCGACGAGAGCTGCTGCCAGGATTTTCATTTTCCGTCTCCTTGGGTGCCGGAACAAACCTCCGGCTGGGGTGAGGTCATGCATGCGTACGTCGTAACGAACGCAGCATCGGATAACGCGATTGCATCCTGTTGGTTCCAAGTCGCCTTTAAATAGAGATTCTCCCGCCGATCTCCGCCTCGCCCACCAGTTCCCGCACCGCTTGCCGGATCAGCCGGCAGGCGTCGACGGAAGCCTTTCGGCCGTTGTGGGCGAGATAATAAGACAACGGCAGCACCTCATCCGGATCGACGATGCGGACCTTGTCGGCGATCGGCGTGGCGCTGACGCGGCCAAGGAAGGACACATAACCATGGTTGGCGACGAGATCGACGATGACGGGCAGCGAGTCGGCCGAGGTGATGTCGCGGCCGCGAAACCGGCGGCGGTCGCCGCTGTCAAAACCGAACGCCATGGCCGCATTGCCGATGCCTGTCCGCGGGCTCGGCACGCAGAGCGGGTGATTGTCCACCAGCGCCGCCACCGTCCGCTCCGTGCTGCCGGGCGGTGCGATCGCCACCATGTCGGTCGCCAGCAGTTCCATATGATCGAAGGCGTCGAGGCCGAAGACGGAATCGACGATGGCGACATCGATGCGGCCGGATCTCAGCGCCTCGCGCAGATCGTCGGCGGTCATCAGCATCAGGGACAGCATGTTGCGGTTGCCACTGATGTTCCAGCGCGCGACGAGGCTGGCAAGCGAGCGGGCCACCCAGCTTTCCGAGCCGGTCGGAATGATCGAGCCGATGCGTACGGCGCGCGCCACCCGCTGGAACCGCTCGTCCGAGGTTGCCTTCATCTCGTCCCAGGCCTCGGCAATGCCGGCAAGAATGACATGGACCTCGCGGCCGGCTTCCGTCAGCATCGAGCCCTGCGCCTGCCGCTCGAACAGGCGGCAGCCGAACAGATCCTCCAGATTGGCGATCTGCAGCGAAAGCTGCGGCTGACCGAGGCGCAGCCGGCGGGCGGCACGATTGATGCTGCCCTGATCGGCAACCTCCAGAAACCGCTCGATGGTGGCGATCTTCAGCGGCAGGCGGGCGGCCCATTGAGCATAGTCCTCCGGCGCCGGCGGCTCCTTCGTCAGGGCCGAGAGCGCCCGCATGCCGGACAGAATCGGCTGAAGGCCCTTCTTCACCTTCGCGCTGGCGAGCAAGGTGGCAAGCTCCCCGGAAGCGCGCTCGACGAGCTTCATCGCCAGATCCGTCTCCAGCCGCCTGAGCGCGCCGGATACGGTCGAGGCCGAAAGAGACAGTCTGCGGGCCGTCTCCCGGACGGAGCCGATGGAGAAAACCGTGTCGGCAATGAACAATGCCCCGAGATACAAGCCCGTACTCCTTTCAGACCGGCCCCATGCGCCCGGCCAAGACACCGCGACGATATGATGTGTTCTTGAAAAAAGATATCCCAAAGCTAGAGGGCTGCGGCTATCGTTGGCGAGTCGTCCAACCGGTCCCACAATCAAAAGGAGATCGGAACAGCGTCAAACGGGTAAGGGGAACAAAAACAAACGCGCTTACCCCCGAAAAAAGAAATCAATTTTCGCGCTTATGCCGGGCACCCTCGTCATAATCGCGCGGCGACTGCAGGTGGAGGACTGGCGTGGCATCGATTTTTCGATGGCGAGCGCTATTTCCCGAACGCAGATAGGACTTCGCCTGTGGGTTCTTCGGCCCGCAGCTACAGATTGCGTGTCCGAGACCGGCCCTGAGACCGAGCGGATGCGCGCAAAAATGGTTCAACGGGGTACAAAGGGAAACATCATGTTCAAGAAGCTCGCACTCGCCACCACGCTCGCGGCATTTCTTGCCGGCAGCGCCAGCGCCGCCGACGTCGTGGTCTCGTCGAAGATCGACACGGAAGGCACGCTGCTCGGCAACATCATTCTGGCCGCGCTCAATGCCAACGGCATCAAGGCGCAGGACCGCATCGCGCTCGGTACCACGCCGGTCGTGCGCAAGGCGATCACCGCCGGCGAGATCGACATCTATGCCGAATATACCGGCAATGCCGGCTTCTTCTTCAACAAGGCCGACGATGCCGCCTGGAAGAACCTGCAGCAGGGCTATGACCTGGCCAAGAAGCTCGACTACGATGCCAACAAGATCGTCTGGCTGACACCGTCGCCGGCTAACAACACCTGGGCCATTGCCGTTCGCAACGACGTTGCCGGTCCGGCCAAGCTCAAGACCATGTCCGATTTCGGCAAGTGGGTTGCCGGCGGCGGGTCCGTGAAGATTGCGGCCTCCTCGGAGTTCGTCAACTCGCCGGCGGCGCTGCCGTCCTTCCAGACGACCTATGGTTTCCAGCTCAAGCCCGACCAGGAAGTCGTCCTCTCCGGCGGCGACACGGCGGCAACAATCAAGGCCGCGGCCGACCAGACCAACGGCGTCAACACCGCCATGGTCTACGGCACCGACGGCGCGATCGAAGCGGCGGAACTGACCGTTCTCGACGACGACAAGAGCGTGCAGCCGGTCTACGCACCGACGCCGATCGTCCGCGAAGCCGTGTTGAAGGCCAATCCCAAGATCGAAGAAGTTCTGGCTCCGGTCTTCAAGGGCCTGACCGCCGACGTGCTGCGCAAGCTGAACGGCCGCATCCAGGTGGATGGCGAGCCGGCCAAGGCCGTTGCCGAATCCTATCTCAAGGACAATGGCTTCCTGAAGTAGGAGCTTACGGAGATTACCCGGGCGGCTCCGCTTTGATAGAGTGGAGCCGCAGTTCTTTTTGTGACTTGCGACGGAGCTTGCCTGATGGAAGATGCGCTCGCGGCCCGCAGGGTGGACCGTCTCGGAGTGGTGCTGGTGGCCGGTGGCGCGCTGGCCGCGACCCTGATGCCGTTCATCATCGTCAAGGCGAACCGCATCGCCGCCGGCAAGCCGCAATTGCTGATACAGCTGCTTGCCCAGCCGAGCGCATTGGCGCTTCTGGCCCTTCTCGTCGCCACCGCTCTTGTCGCCCTTTTTCTGCGTAACCAGCTTGCCCGCCTCGGCATCGCCACGCTGACCATCGCCTTCCTCATCGTCACGCTTGGCCTCGTCTCGACGGCGGCAACGCCCGCCGGCAGCACCGTGGCGCGCATTACGCCGGGTGGTGCCTTCTGGGTGCTGCTCGCCGTCATCGGTCTGGTGATCTCGGATGCGCTGGTGAAGCTGCGGCTGTCGCCATGGCTCCGCGTCACATCGCTTGCCCTCTATGCGGTGCTCCTCGGCCTCATCTTCAAATCCGGATTGCTCGACAATCTGTCGATCATGAAGGAATACGCCAACAATACCGACAAGTTCTGGAACGAGGGGCTGGGCCATGTCTTCCTGGCGCTCGGCTCTGTCGCCATCGCCATCCTGCTCGCCTTGCCGCTCGGCATCTTCTGCTATTGGCAGCCGAAGCTTCGCGCCGTGGTGCTGCGGGCCTTGAGCCTCGTGCAAACCATTCCCAGTCTGGCGCTGTTCGGCATTCTGATGCTGCCGCTCGGCTATATCGCCGCCCACGTCCCCTTGGCCGCCGCGATCGGCGTCAGGGGCATCGGCACCGCGCCGGCGCTGGTGGCGCTGGTGATCTATTCGCTGCTGCCGATCGTCGCCAACACCGTCGTCGGCCTTGCCGGTGTCGATCCCTCGGTGCGCGATGCCGCCGCCGGCATGGGGCTGACACGCCGCCAGATTCTCACCCGTATCGACCTGCCGCTCGCCTTCCCGGTGATCCTGACCGGCATCCGCATCGTGCTGGTGCAAGCGATCGGCCTCGTCACGGTCGCGGCGCTGATCGGCGGTGGCGGCTTCGGCATCTTCATCTTCCAGGGCATCGGCCAGACGGCCAATGACCTCGTGCTGCTCGGCGCCGTGCCGACGGTCTTTCTCGCCTTCTCATCGGCCGTCATCCTCGATGCGGTCATCGACAGCATCCGGGGACAACGCGCATGACCGCCATGATCGAGCTTAAGGGCGTGACCAAGCGCTACGGCAATGCCACCGTGGTCGACAATGTCAGCATGAGCATGGAGAAGGGCACGATCACCGTCATCGTCGGCACCTCCGGTTCCGGCAAGTCGACGCTGATGCGGATGATCAACCGGCTGGTGCCGATCTCGGACGGCCATATCTCCGTCGACGGCCAGGATGTGATGAATGTGCCGGCGACTGAACTGCGCCGCCGCATCGGCTATGCCATCCAGGGCCATGGGCTGTTTCCGCATCGCACCGTGGCGCAGAATATCGCCACCGTCCCCGAGCTGCTCCGCTGGGACAGGGCGCGCATCGATCGCCGCGTAGAGGAACTGCTCAACCTCTTCCATCTCGACCCCGGCACGTTTGCGGCCAAATATCCAAGCCAGCTCTCCGGCGGCCAGCAACAGCGCGTCGGCGTTGCCCGCGCCCTTGCGGCCGAACCGGAGGTGCTGCTGATGGACGAGCCTTTTGGCGCGCTCGACCCGGTCATCAGGGGCAAGGCACAGGACGATCTGCTGGCGATCCAGAAGCAGTTCGGCACGACCGTCATCCTCGTCACCCACGACATGGACGAAGCCTTCCATCTCGGCGACAAGATCGCCGTCATGAGCGGCGGCAAGCTTTTGCAATGTTCGGAGCCGGAAAAGATCTTGACGGAGCCGGCCGATCCCTTCGTCCAGCAACTGACCGGCACCTCCGACCGCGCGCTGAAGCTGATGTCGCTGCTGCCACTGAAGGAGAGCATGCAGCCGCCACGGCCGGGCCTCGGCTACAGCCTGCCGCAGACGCTCAATTTGCGCGACGCGCTGGCCGAGATGATCTGGCAGGGTGCCGACGAGGCCGCCGTCGAGGATGATGGCAAGGTGCCGGTCGGCTCGATCTCGATGCAGCATCTGATCGAACTGGGCCGCAAAGCATGAGGTTCCTTGCCGCCAATCTTTTCCGGCTGCTGGCGCTGACGCTGCTGCTGGTGCTGCTGTTCCGGCCGGAATGGCTGATCCCGATCCTGGCGCCGCTCACCAAGTTCGGCGCCTCGCCGATCTACACGCAGAACAGCCTGCCGGCCCTCGCTCTAAGCCATATGGAGCTGATCCTCACCTCGATTGCCGCGAGCGGCATCCTTGCCGTGCTCGGCGGCATCTTTGTCACCCGCAAGAGCGGCGCAGATTTCCTGCCGTTGTCGCGGGCGATCGCCAATGCCGGCCAGACCTTTCCCCCCGTCGCCGTGCTGGCGCTTGCCATTTCCACCACCGGCTTCGGCGCGGTGCCGACGCTGATCGCGCTGTTCCTCTATGCGCTGCTGCCGATCTTCGAGAATACCGTCGCCGGCCTGCAACAGGTGCCCGCCACCGTGCTCGATGCCGCCGACGGCATGGGCATGAATGGCTGGCAGCGGCTGTTCCGCGTCGAGCTGCCGCTCGCCCTGCCGCTGATCATCGAGGGATTGAAGATCGCCACCGTCATCAATATCGGCACGGCAACCATCGGCTCGACCGTCGCCGCCAAGGGGCTGGGCGAAGTCATCATCGCCGGCCTGATCAACGACAACACCGCCTTTATCCTGCAGGGCGGTCTGATCGTCGGGCTGATGGCGGTACTGATCTATGACGGGATGGAGCTGATCGAACATACCGTGACGCGGAAGATCGGCGTGCAGGAGCAGTGAAGGCAATGGCAATTGGTGCTTCGCGCGACGGCTGACGATGCGCAGAACCTTGTTAACCGCCCTCTCCCGAACTCAACGGCGCTCCGGGCAGATAAAGCGAGATCGGCCTGACCTCATAGACGGCGGTCGGGTTGACGCGGCGCAGGTCGCGGGCCGCCGCGATTGCGGCATCGAGTGTTGGAAAATCAACCACGTAGAATCCGAGCAGCTGCTCCTTGGTTTCCGCGAACGGACCGTCGATGACCATTCCCGCCCCCTTGCCCCGCAAGGTGACCGCACCATGGGTCGGACCGAGACGCGCCGCCGGTCCAAGCGATTTTTCCGCCACCAGACGATCATTGATCTCGAGAAGTTCGGTCATGAGCGCCGCATCCTCCTCCTTGCTCCAGGATTGGACAACGCCTTCTTCATGATAGGCCAGGATTGCGTAGTACATGGATTTCCTCCCCCGGGAACTTCCGTCGACGCCCGCCGGTCGGGCCGGTTGCCAAGACACCCGGAAGTCTACGCAGATGAATCGAGATTCAGAAGCCCTGAAGTTACGTTTCAAATGACGATATACGATGTACACACCGCTTGCCTTGGCCGGCAGCGGATGGCATTGGCTTCGGTGCGATGTCCAGATGACCAATGGAGGTGCCGATGGCCAAGATGATCCATTCGATGATCCGTGTTCTCGACGAGGCGCGCTCGGTCGATTTCTACGGCAAGGCCTTCGGGCTCGAGGTCGCCGACCGGATCGCCTTCCCGACATTCACGCTGATCTATCTCAGCAATGCCGAGACCGGCTTCGAGCTGGAGCTGACCGTCAATCAAGGCCGGATCGAACCTTACCCGCTTGGCGAGGGCTACGGCCATCTCGCCGTTTCCGTCGACGAGCTCAGGGACGAACATACCCGGTTTTCCTCGCTCGGGCTGAACCCCGGCAAGATCACCGAACTCAATCGCGATGGAAAACTCTTCGGCCTGTTCTTCTTTATTACCGACCCCGATGGTTACAAGATCGAAGTGGTGCAAAGGCACGGGCGATTTCAATAGGGCCAGACATGCCAAAAACCCGCGCAAGCAGGGCCTGTCCGGGTTAACTATCTCGATGCCTACATCCAGTAGGGCGGCACGCCGAAATAGTCGTGGCTCTTATGTCCGTGGTCCTTATGGGCGAGGATATCGTCCTTGCCCAGGAAACGGCAGGCTTTTTCAACGTCGCTCTTGGTCATGTTGATGCGGTAGCCATCAATGCGAGCATCGAAGCGCAGCTTTTCCCACGGCAGCCGGTAGTGTTCCTGACCGATGCCGAAGAAACCGCCGAAGCTCAGGATGATGAAAGCGATACGTCCATCGCTTTTTTCCAGCATCAGGCGCTCGATATGACCGATCTGCTTGCCATCCGAACCGAACACCTTAGACCCCTCGACCCGGTCGCAGGCGACCAGCATCGACATATCCTTGACGTAGAGGTCACGGCTCATGGTATCGGCACTCTCTTTATGCATGCGCGCACCTCCCTTTGGATACGCTTGACATACGTTGGAGCGTCCGATCCGCCGCCGTTTTCTTACACGCGGCACGATGCTCCGATGGGTTTTCGCCCATGGCCCATTAACGCGCTCTTCCCGCAAAAGTTCCAGTCCTTTTTTAAAAATTGTGAAAAAAGGATTAACGTTGCGCGATTGTTGACGTTTACGTCAAAGTTAGTATAACTTTTGCCATAGCTCTCCGTCGTGAGGTGAGAGGAAAGGCTGTGACGGTGCGAAAAGCGGGAGACTTTTCAGTCGGACAGTGACACGCTAGAAACCCGCCGTTCGCCGACGGTGGGGCGTTGGATGCGTCAGGGAGGAAGTACGCATGAATTCAGTTTCCGCTCCTTCGGATGGACCGGTGGTCAACAAGATTTGGCTCACCTCCTATCCCGACATGGTGCCGGCCGATTTGCCGCCACTGGAGCATGCATCGCTCGCCGAACTTCTGGAGGAAAGCTGCGCGCGTTATGCCGACCGCGCCGTTTTCACCAGCATGGGCAAATCGATCACCTATCGCGAACTCGACATTCAAACGCGCAAGATCGGCGCCTGGTTGCAGAGCCTCGGCCTGCAAAAGGGCGATCGTGTCGCCGTCATGATGCCGAACGTGCTGCAGAACCCGATCGCCGTCTACGGCATCCTCCGCGCCGGCTTCGTGGTCGTCAATGTCAACCCGCTCTATACGCCGCGCGAACTCGAACACCAGTTGCGCGATTGCGGCGCCAAGGCGATCTTCGTGCTGGAAAATTTCGCGCATACGGTCGAGCAGGTGCTGACACATACGGATGTGCGCCACGTCATCGTCACCGCACTCGGCGACATGCTGGGATTGAAAGGCCATATCGTCAACTTCATCGTGCGCAAGGTGAAAAAGCTGGTACCGGCCTGGTCCATCCCCGGCCATCACAGCTTTGCCGCTGTGCTTGCCGAAGGTGGACGACTGTCGCTGAAGCCGGCCGAACTCACCCACAGCGATATCGCCTTCCTGCAATATACCGGTGGCACGACCGGCGTGGCCAAGGGCGCGATCCTGACCCACGCCAACCTGCTTGCCAACCAACTGCAATTGCAGCTCTGGCTGGCGACCGCCTACATCGCCAAGAAGCGGCCCGAGCAGCTGAACTTCGTCTGCGCGCTACCGCTCTACCATATCTTCGCGCTGACGGTGAATTCGCTGATGGGCGTGTCGATCGGCGCGCATAATGTGCTGATCGCCAATCCGCGCGACATTCCGGCCTTCATCAAGGAACTCGGCAAGTACAAGTTCGACATGTTCCCCGGCCTCAACACTCTGTTCAACGCGCTGATGAACAATCCGGAATTCTCCAAGCTCGACCTGTCGCAGACCGGGACGCTGGCGGGCGGCATGGCAGTGCAGCGCCCCGTGGCCGAGCGCTGGCAGAAGATGACGGGGGCCTGGATCACCGAGGGCTACGGCCTCTCGGAGACCTCGCCGGTCGCCAGCGCCAACCGCTTCGACAGCTCGGACTTCACCGGCACGATCGGCCTGCCGCTGAGCGGTACCGATTTCGACATTCGCGACGAAAACGGCAATTCCGTGCCGCTCGGCGAGGTCGGCGAAATCTGCATCCGCGGGCCGCAGGTCATGGCCGGCTATTGGAAGCAGCCGGCGGAAACCGCCAGGGTGATGACGCCGGATGGCTTCTTCCGCAGCGGCGACATGGGGTTCATGAACGAACGCGGCTATACCAAGATCGTCGACCGCAAGAAGGACATGATCCTGGTCTCGGGCTTCAACGTCTATCCGAACGAGATCGAGGAAGTCGCCGCCATGCATCCGGGCATTCTCGAAGCTGCGGCGGTCGGCGTGCCGGACGAACATTCCGGCGAGGCCGTCAAGCTCTTCGTCGTCAAGAAAGACCCGGCTTTGACCGAGGCCGACGTCAAGGCACATTGCGCCGCCAACCTCACCAACTACAAGCGGCCGCGTTTCATCGAGTTCCGCACCCAACTGCCGAAATCGAATGTTGGCAAGATCCTGCGCAAGGAATTGCGCGGCTGACATAATTTCATGTCATTCGGAAAGCCGCTCGCCTTCCTCCGCGAGCGGCTTTTTTCGTTTTGCCGGATAGGTGAACTTGATTTACGCCCTAGATAGCGAATAGTTTCCGCGACCAAACATGAAGTGCCCTGCCCTCGTCAGACGGCAAGCGGCGCGAACCGCAAGGAGCCCCCATGAACGCCCTCGTCGACCAACTGAAGAGCACCGCAGCGGCCAGCAAGGCCACCGATATCCGCGCCGCCTTCGCCGCTGATCCCAAACGCTTCTCCCGCTTCAGTGCTTCGTTTGACGACCTGCTGATGGATTACTCCAAGACCGCGGTGAACGACGAGATCCTGACGCTTCTCGAAAAGCTCGCGACCGAGGGCGGCGTTGCCGCCAAGCGCGAGGAGATGTTCTCCGGCGTTGCCATCAACTTCACCGAAAACCGCGCCGTTCTGCACACGGCCCTGCGTAACCGCTCCAATACGCCGGTGCTCGTCGACGGCAAGGATGTCATGCCCGATGTCAACGGCGTGCTTGCCGCCATGAGCAAGTTTGCCGACGGCATTCGCTCCGGTACGCTGAAGGGCGCCACCGGCAAGGCGATCACCGACGTCATCAACATCGGCATCGGTGGCTCCGATCTCGGCCCGGTCATGGCGACGCTGGCGCTGGCACCTTTCCATGACGGCCCGCGCTCGCATTTCGTCTCCAACATCGACGGCGCCCATATTGCCGACATCCTCAAGCTGGTCTCGCCGGAAACCACGCTGTTCATCATCGCGTCGAAGACTTTCACCACCATCGAGACGATGACCAACGCCCAGACGGCGCGCAACTTCATCGCCAAGGCGCTCGGCGAAGCGGCCGTTCAGCATCACTTTGCGGCGGTTTCGACGGCGCTCGACAAGGTTGCCGCCTTCGGCATCGACAGCGCGCGCGTCTTCGGCTTTTGGGATTGGGTCGGCGGCCGCTACTCGATCTGGTCGGCTATCGGCCTGCCTCTGATGATCGCTGTCGGTCCCGAAAACTTCGGCAAATTCCTCGATGGCGCGCATGCTATGGACAACCATTTCCGCAAGGCGCCGTTCAAGGAAAACCTGCCGATGCTGCTCGGCCTCATCGGCTTCTACCATCGCAACGTGCTCGGCTACGCCACGCGCGCCATCCTGCCCTACGACCAGCGCCTGTCGCGCTTCCCGGCCTATCTGCAGCAGCTAGATATGGAATCAAACGGCAAGGGTGTCACCATCGACGGCACGCCAGTCGAGGGCAACTCCGGCCCGGTCGTCTGGGGCGAGCCCGGCACCAACGGTCAGCACGCCTTCTACCAGCTCATCCACCAGGGCACGAGCATCATCCCGGCCGAGTTCATGATCGCCGCAAACGGTTTCGAACCGGACCTGCGTCACCAGCACGAACTGCTGATCGCCAATTGCCTGGCGCAGTCGGAAGCCCTGATGAAGGGGCGTACCTTCGAGGAAGCCAAGGCCCAACTCACCTCCAAGGGCATGGACGACAAAAAGGCCGATTTCATCGCGCCGCACCGCGTCTTCACCGGCAACCGCCCGTCGATCACCTTCGTCTACGACAAGCTGACGCCCTTCGCCCTCGGCCGCCTGATCGCGCTCTATGAACACCGCGTCTTCGTCGAAGGCGTGCTCTTCCGCATCAACTCCTTCGACCAGTGGGGCGTCGAGCTCGGCAAGGAACTGGCAACGGGCCTGCTGCCGGTCGTCGAAGGCAAGGAAAGCGCCGCTGGCCATGATTCCTCGACGCAGGGGCTGGTGGCTGCACTGGCGAAGCTGGAGAAGTAAGCGCCTGTTCACCTCCCCCTTGAGGGGGGCGCCGCAAAGCGGCGGGTGGGGGTGACGACGGCTCTCCGCGTCGGAACGCTAAAGGATCACCCCACCCCGGCACTACGGGCCGACCCTCCCCCCTCAAGGGGAGAGTAAATTACAGACCGATCTCACTTGCCCAAGGCGGATTGGCCCCAGCACGCGACACTGTCACCGCCGCAGCCTTGGCGCCAAGCGCCAGCGCATCCCGCAGAGCCTTCTCGTCCAGCGAAGCGACCTGCGCCTTGGTCAGCAGATTATTCATCTTCAGCGAAGCCAGAATGCCGGCATCGAAGGTGTCGCCGGCGCCGACCGTATCGACCACGGTGACGCGTTCGCTCGGGACAGAGACTTTCAGCGACTTGGTGTAGCCCGTCGCCCCTTCGGCGCCCTTGGTGACGACCACCAGCTTGGCGCCCTGGTTCAGCCAATGAGCGGCGAGTTCATCATGATTTCCGGGGATGCCGAACCATTCCAGATCCTCGTCGGAGAATTTCAGGATATCGGACATGGCGGCCATGCGGCTAATGCGGCCCATATGCGCCTGCTTGTCCTTGATGAAGCCGGGGCGGATGTTCGGGTCGAGCGAAATCACTCGGCTTTGATATTCGCGCTTCATCAGCGCCTCATAGGTCGCGCCGCATGGATCGGGGATCAGGCTGATGGCGCCGAAATGCAGGGCCTCGCAATCGTCGCCCAGCGTCGGCAGGTCGGTCTCGGTGATCATCCGGCCGGCGGAGCCTTCGTCATAGAAGGCATAGGTCGCCTGACCGTTGACCAGCTTGACGAAAGCGATCGTGCTCGGGCGGGGGGCGATGGCGCAATAGCTATAGTCCACCTTGGCGGCGCCAAGCGTCTCGCGCAGGATCTCGCCCATCATGTCGTCGGCGATACCGGTAAAGAAACCTGTCGGCACGCCTAGACGGCCAAGCGCAATCGCGGTGTTGAAGATTGCGCCGCCGGCATAGGGCGCAAAGGCCTTTTCACCCAGCGTCGTCTCGCGCGGCAACATGTCGATCAAAGCTTCGCCACAGCACAATATCATTCCGGCCTCCTGGAGAGCGCGTCTATCGGTCTAGTTCGTAAATCGATTAGATAAATTCTCGGCAAAAGCAAAGCGTCACTTTGTTGCCAATTCCGCCACGCCGCCGTTGCGGCCCGACCAGGCAAGCGGCGCGTTGAGGAAAGCTTCCACTTCCTCGAGCGTCTTGTCGTCGAACAGCTTCTGTTCCTTGGCGACGGCGAGCACGTTGCGCCAAGTGGCGATATGATGCAGGCGGACCTTGCCGTTTGCAAACCGTGCCTCGGCCTCGGGGAAGATGCCGTAGTAAAACAGCGCCATGCCGTGCTCGACAATGCCGCCGGCGGCCCGGATCGCGTCGATGAAGGTGAACATGCTGCCGCCGGCCGTCGTCAGGTCCTCGATGACCAGCACGCGGGCGCCATCCGGCATATGGCCCTCGATCTGCGAATTGCGGCCATGGCCCTTCGGCTGCTTGCGGACATAGATCATCGGCAGGTTCAGGCGCTCGGCCAGGAATGCGGCAAAGGGGATGCCCGCTGTCTCGCCACCGGCGACGCAATCGAATCGCTCGAAGCCGGCGTCGCGCATGATGAGGCTGGCGGCGAAATCCATCACCGTCGAGCGGACACGCGGATAGGAAATGAGCTTGCGGCAGTCGATATAGACCGGGCTCGCCATGCCCGAAGCGAGCTTATAGGGCTTCTCGGCACTGAAGTGCACCGCCTTGATCTCCCAAAGCATCTTCGCCACCAGTTCGGCCATGACGGCGCGGTCGGAAAATGTCAGCTGTGTCATGCGGGGCCTCCTTCGCTCTGGGACGTCCCTGCGGCAATAGCAGCTAGCGGCGGCGGTTTCCAGAAGGATCGGGGGATTTATCCCGATGCTCGCATCTCATCATCAACGCCGTGGGCCGCTTCTCCGAAAGAACGCCGATATCAGCCGGCAGCATCGCCTTGAAAAGGGCAATCGCTCTGTCACCCTCCGCCGTCTCGATCGAAATCGCATAGCGAACCGCGGCCGCGACCAGCTGCATGGTCAGCCGCGCGAACCGCGTCAATTCTTCCCGATCATGGGTTGGCCATAAATGATGGAGGACGGCAAGAAAGGCCTGGGAATGCCACTCCATATCCTCGGCATCGATCTGTTGCAGCAGCCTGTCGGCCTGCGTCGCATGCCAGATGTCGCGCATGACCGGTTCATCGCGGAACATGGCGTAATAGCCGTCGATGATGCGGCCGAGCGCGCCTTGCAGGTCGGCCACATCGTTCACTTCGGCCAGCTCGCTCTCCACGCATTGCCGCCCCTGCTCGTTGAAGCGTTCGGCGAGCACACGGATGATCGCGGTCTTATCGGGGAAATATTGATAGAGCGAGCCGAAGGAGACGCCAGCCTTTTCGACGATGTCGGCCATGCGCAAGGCATCGCTGCCGTTCTTCTCGATCAACTCCATCGCAACCGACAATATCCGCTCGACGCGCTCGCGACCGCGCTGCTGACTGGGGATCCGGCGCGGTGTTCCGGCCTCCTCTTTGCTGCGCCTGCGTTTCGCCACCGGTTCCTGCGTCATAGCCTCACTCACTTGCTATTCTTGACATCAGATATAAGAGAGTTTATCACATTTCACAAATGAGAGAATTTATCACATTTTGAAGAAGAGGAGCTTCATCATGCCAATCATCAACATCGCTCTCATCGCCGCCGCGCTTGGCAGCGGCCTTATCGCCGGCATCTTTTTCGCGTTCTCGACATTCATCATGCAAGCCTTCGCCCGGCTTCCCGCCGAACAAGGCATCGCCGCCATGCAGTCGATCAACACGACGATCCTGCGCTCGCCCTTCATGGTGGTGTTTCTGCTGACCCTTGCTCTGTCGGTGTTCATCGCCGTGATGGCGATCGTGCATTGGCGCGGCGGCGTCAGCATCCTGATGCTTGCCGGTGCTGCGCTCTATATCGTCACCACATTTCTCTCGACAATCGTCTTCAACGTGCCGCTCAATGACGCGCTGGACAAGATCGACGGCCGCACAACCGAGGCCGCCACGCTTTGGGCGACCTATCTCAGCGATTGGACGAAATGGAACCATCTACGCACGGCAGCGTCCCTGCTGGCATCCTGTGCCTTCGTCAGAGCTCTCTTTTAGAGAGAGCGCCGCAAAGAGCAGGTCTCAGCCCTCGACGTCCCAATGCAGCGGAAACATTGGGTCGAAGACGGTAACCGTACCTGCCCCGGTTTCGATCTTTTCCGGGAAGGTCACCGATTCCACGCGGCGGATGAGCGTGATCCGGTCCTCGTTCGGCGCCAGCCCGTACCAAGCCGGGCCGTTCAGCGATGCGAAGGCCTCGAGCTTGTCCAGCGCACCGTCCTGTTCAAAGACATGCGCCAGGCAGCTCATCGTGTTGATCGAGGTATAGATACCGGCGCAGCCACAGGCGCATTCCTTCAGCGGATCGACATGCGGGGCGGAATCGGTGCCGAGGAAGAATCTGGCGTCGCCGCTCGTCGCGGCCGCCCGTAGCGCCAGGCGATGGCTTTCGCGCTTGGCGACCGGCAGGCAATAATAATGCGGCCGGATACCGCCAACGAGGATGGCGTTGCGGTTGATGATCAGGTGATGCGTAGTGATCGAGCCGGCAAGATTGGCCTTGGCCGACTTGATGTAGTCAATGCCATCAGAGGTCGTCACATGCTCCATGGTAACCTTCAGCTCCGGCAGGCGCTGGCGCAATGGGTCGAGCACAGTTTCGATGAAGACAGCTTCGCGGTCGAAAATATCCACTTCCGGCGTCGTCACCTCGCCATGCACGCAAAGCGGCAGGCCGATCTTCGCCATGCGCTCCAGTGTTGGCATCGCCTTGTCGAAGTTGCGCACGCCGCCATGAGAGTTGGTCGTCGCACCCGCCGGGTAGAGTTTGACGGCGGTGATGAGGCCACTCTTCTTGCCTTCTTCGACATCGTCGGGATTGGTGTGCTCGGTGAGATAAAGCGTCATCAGCGGCTGAAAGCGGTCGCCTGCCGGCAGCGCCTTCAGAATGCGTTCGCGATAGGCGGTGGCATCCGCCGTGGTGACGACCGGCGGCACCAGGTTCGGCATGATGATGGCGCGGGCGAAATGCCTTGAGGTATCGCCGATCACGCCTTCCAGCATCGCGCCATCGCGCAGGTGCAGGTGCCAATCGTCGGGGCGGCGGATGGTGAGCTTTTGCATGGGCGCGAACCTCTGGGTGGTCTCATAGTGTCGCGCTTCGATAGCACCAACCGCTATCGCAAAACAATCGCCCATGCTGCGGAAATGAGCAGAAGCTCAGCCCTGTACGATATCGACGGTGGCGTCGGCCGGACGACGGTTTTCCAGGATCAGGCGGCCATTGGGCAGATCGTTGCCGTAGACCTTCTCGCGGGCGGCCTCGTCGTCGAGCTCATAGCCCTTCCAGCGCTCCCAGAGCCGCTGCTCCAGGACCTCCATGGGTGGCGCGAGCATGATCGAATAGTCGAACATGCCTTCCAGCTCCGCCCATTTACCCTGGCTGAGGAGCAGGTAATTGCCCTCGATGACGATGAAACGATGATCGGGCGAGACGATGCGGGCCGAGGCGATCGCGAGTTCGCGCGAACGATCGAAAACCGGCACCAGCACTTCCTGATCGGCCGCGCGCACTGCCTTGACGATATCGAGAAAGGCGCGCACGTCGAAGCTTTCGGGGACACCCTTGCGCTTCAGCAGGCCCTTCTCGATCAGGACGGCATTGTCCATGTGGAAGCCATCCATCGGCAGGACTTCGGCGCTTTCGCCTCTGGTCCTCAAAGCCTCGGCCACCTTGTCGGCCAAGGTCGATTTGCCGGCGCCCGGCGGCCCTGCAATGGCCACCAGGAACCGTTTCGTATCGCCGGCGCGCGCGAGGATCTCGCCGGCGATATCCTCGAGCGTGGAACTCATGCGGCGACGGTCTCCGCCGGCGGCGCCTTGGCGCCGGTCATGAAGGCAACGGCATCGGACATGGTGTATTCCTTCGGATTGATCACGGTCAGCCGGCGTCCGAGACGGTGGATATGGATACGATCCGCCACCTCGAAGACATGCGGCATATTGTGCGAGATCAACACGATCGGCAAGCCGCGTGAGCGCACGTCGAGGATCAGCTCCAGCACCTTACGGCTTTCCTTGACGCCGAGAGCAGCCGTCGGCTCATCCATGATGACGACCTTGGATCCGAAGGCGGCGGCACGCGCCACCGCCACGCCTTGACGCTGGCCGCCCGAGAGCGTTTCCACCGCCTGGTTGATATTCTGGATGGTCATCAGGCCAAGTTCGGTGAGCTTGTCGCGGGCGCGCTTTTCCATTGCCGGCCGATCGAGCATGCGGAATACGGAGCCGAGGACGCCTGGCTTGCGGATTTCGCGACCGAGGAACATGTTGTCCGCAATCGAGAGCGCCGGCGACAACGCCAGGTTCTGGTAGACCGTTTCGATGCCTGCCTCGCGCGCTTCCATCGGCGAGCGGAAATGGACCGGCTTGCCTTCCAGCTTGATCTCGCCTTCGTCGGGGGTCACCGCGCCGGAAATCGCCTTGATCAAAGAGGATTTTCCGGCGCCGTTGTCGCCGATGACGGCAAGGATTTCGCCGGGATAGAGATCGAAATCGGCATTGTCGAGCGCGGTGACGCGTCCATAGCGCTTGACGAGGCCACGCGCAGTGAGAAGGGGTTCGCCAGTCGTGGTCATGCCGATACCTTTCTGATCCATTGATCGATCGCGACGGCGCCGATGATCAGCACGCCCGTTAGGAGGACCTTCCACTGCGGATCGGCTCCGAGCATGTTGAGGCCCATGGAGACGACGCCGACGATCATGGCGCCGAACAGCGTGCCGAGGATCGAGCCACGGCCACCGAAGAGCGAGATGCCGCCGATCACGGTCGCGGTAATTGCCTGAAGATTGAAATCCGTCACCGCCGACGACGGCGAGACCGAGCCATTACGGCCGATCGAAACCCAGGCAGCAAAGGCCGCGATCAGTCCCGAAACACCGTAGACCGCGAGCAGCACCTTCTTGGTCTGGATACCCGACAGCTTTGCCGCTTCCGGATCATCGCCGACAGCGTAGACATGCCGGCCCCAGGCGGTGTGATTGAGAATATACCAGAGCCCCACCACCAGCAGCACCATGGCGATGACGCCCAGCGTCAGCACCGCGCCGCCGAGCCGGAAGCTGACCGCAAAGAGATGCAGGAGCGGCGCCTTTTCGTCGACATCGGTGTCGCGGATGGTTTCATTGGCGGAATAGATGAAATTCGTCGCCATGACGATATTCCAGGTGCCGAGCGTCACGATGAACGGTGGCAGCTTCATATTGGCGACGAGGAAACCGTTGAGCAATCCACAGAGGCCGCCCGCAGCCATGCCGGCGATAATGGCAACCGGTGTCGGCAGGCCGTAGGTGACGGCGACGTTGCCCATGACGACGGAGGAAATCACCATGATCACGCCGATCGAAAGATCGATGCCGGCGGTCAGGATGACCAGCGTCTGCGCCGCGGCAAGAATGCCGACGATTGCGATCTGCTGCAGGATCAGCGTCAAGGTATAGGCGGAGAAGAATCGTCCGCCGATAGCAAAGCCAAAGATGATGATCGCCATCACCAATACGATCAACGGCACGGCGGCCGGCGTCGAATGCAAGAAATGCTGCATGCGTTTGAGAAGAGAGACATCCTGGTGCTCGAACGAGGCAACATTCTTGTCGCTGCCGTCGAGAACACGCTCGAATTCCTGTGCTCCGGTCATTGTATTCCTCCGCTGCCGCGCCGAATTATACGCGGAAACCGCCGGCTGTTGAAACCGGCCGGAGCGATAGCCCGGCCGGCGTTGATGTCAGGAAGGCATGGTCGCGAACCGAAGGACCGCTTCAGCGAAAAATGTGAAGCAGTTTTCAGATTGGATCATGCCAAATTCAGATGAGGCTTAGCCCCAGCACTTCGCCGTGCCTTCCTTGGTGTCGATCGACTTCAGGCCAGAAACCGGCTTGTCCGTCACCAGCGAGACACCGGTGTCGAAGAAGGACTTGCCTTCGGTCGGCTTCGGCTTTTCGCCGGTATCGGCGAACTTCTTGATCGCCTCGACGCCGAGGGCTGCCATCATCAACGGATATTGCTGTGATGTAGCGCCGATCACGCCTTCCTTGACGGACTTGACGCCCGGGCAACCACCGTCAACGGATACGATCAGAACCTGCTTTTCCAAGCCAACGGCCTTGAGCGCCTGATAGGCGCCGACAGCGGCCGGTTCGTTGATCGTGTGGATGACGTTGATGCTGGAATCCTTCTGCAGGAGGTTTTCCATGGCCTTGCGGCCACCTTCCTCGTTGCCGTTGGTGACATCATGCCCGACGATGCGCGGATCGGTTTCGTCGCCGATCTTGTTCGGATCCTTCGGGTCGATGCCGAAGCCGATCATGAAGCCCTGGTCGCGCAGTACATCGACGGAAGGCTGCGACGGTGTCAGGTCGAGGAAGCCGATCTTGGCGTCCTTGGCCTTGTCGCCGAGCGTCTTGTTGGCCCATTCGCCGATCAGCTTGCCGGCGAGAAGGTTGTCGGTGGCGAAGGTCGCGTCGGCAGCGTCAGCCGGCTCCAGAGGCGTGTCGAGCGCGATGACCAGCAGGCCGGCGTCGCGTGCCTTCTTGACCGAGGAAACGATGCCCTTGGTGTCGGAAGCGGTGATCAGAATGCCCTTGGCACCGCTGGCGATGCAGCTCTCGATGGCCGCGACCTGGCTTTCGCTGTCACCGTCGATCTTGCCGGCGTAGGACTTCAGCGTCACGCCGAGTTCCTTGGCCTTAGCCGTCGCGCCTTCCTTCATCTTGACGAAGAAGGGGTTGGTATCGGTTTTGGTGATCAGGCAGGCGGAAACATCGGCAGCCTTGGCCGGCGCGGCAAAAGCGACGCCGATCGCCAGAGCGGCGAGTGCTGCGGAAATAACAGATTTCTTCATTCAATCCTCCCAAGATTTGAAAAACCGGGATCCCCCGGCCACTCCGGCTCGCACTGAGTCCGGCTTCAAGACGTGCCATGTCCGTTTAGATTTCTTCCTGCTGGACCACCTCCAAGGCCATGCACACATCCTCGACGGGATATATCTGACCCTAAAGATTTCGCCCTGTCAATAAATAAATCCGATTGAATTATTAATCTGCTGTGGCATTTTGATGAAAAATAGGGCATGGCCATGATGGAAGGAGCGGGCCAATGTCTCCCCTGCAAGACCCTGAGGAAACGCCAACATCACCCTTGATTCTCGACCCTAGCGGGGGCGCGAATCAGGTTCGCGTCCGCGCGCATAACGAACGGCTGGTGCTGTCGCTCGTGCGCCGCCACGGTGCGTTGTCGAAAGCCGACATTGCCCGTCGCAGCGGCCTGTCGGCGCAGACCGTCTCCGTCATCATGCGGGCGCTGGAGAAGGACGGGCTGCTGTCGCGCGGCGAACCGGTGCGCGGGCGGGTCGGGCAGCCTTCCATTCCGATGCGGCTCAATCCGGACGCAGTGCTCTCCTTTGGCGTCAAGATCGGCCGGCGCAGCGCCGACCTCGTGCTGATGGATTTCGTCGGGCAGATCCGGATGCAGCTTCATCAGATCTATCCCTATCCACTGCCGCAGGACATCCTGTCCTTCGTCACCTCGGGCATCCAGGAACTCGAATCGCGCCTTAGCGCCGGAGAGCGCGACAGGCTTGCCGGGCTCGGCATCGCGGCGCCCTTCGAGCTCTGGAACTGGGCGGAGGAGGTCGGTGCGCCCGATGGTGCGATGGAGGTGTGGCGCGGTGTCGACCTGCAGGCGGAAATCGCCGCCCGCGTGCCCTATCCCGTCTATCTGCAAAACGACGCCACCAGTGCTTGCGGGGCGGAACTCGTCTTCGGCGTCGGCCCGCATTATCCGGATTTCGTCTATTTCTTCATCGGCTCCTTCCTCGGCGGTGGCATCGTTCTGAATTCGTCGATCTTCGTCGGGCGCACCGGAACCGCCGGCGCGCTTGGGCCCCTGCCCGTGCGCGGCCCCAACGGCGAAACCCTTCAGCTGCTTGAGATCGCCTCCATCTTCGTGCTGGAAAACCTGCTGCGGGATCATGGCTTCGATCCGCAGCCGCTCTGGTATTCGGCGGACAACTGGATCGATTTTGGCGAACCGCTGGAAATCTGGATCCAGGAGACGGCCAAGGCGCTGGCGCAGGCGATCGTTGCAGCGGCCTCAGTCATCGATTTCAGCGCCGCCGTCATCGATGGCGGCTTTCCCAACTGGGTGCGCGAACGGGTCGTGCGCGCCACCATCAAGGAAGCCGCCGAGCTCGACCTGCAGGGCGTCGTCATGCCTGAAATCATCGAAGGCATGGTAGGACCACAGGCGCGCGCCATCGGCGGCGCCAGTCTGCCGATCTTCGCGCGCTACCTCATCGATCAAAACATCCTCTTCAAGGAGATAGAGCATGCTGAAGGGCATTGACCCGCTATTGAGCCCCGAGCTGTTGGCGACGCTGCGCGCCATGGGCCATGGCGACGAAATCGCCCTCGTCGACGGCAATTATCCCGGCCTCGAACACGCCCGCCGCCTCATCCGCCTCGACGGCCACGGCGTCGTGCGGGTGCTCGACGCCATACTCAGCGTCCTGCCGATCGACGATTTCGTGCCACAAGCGATTTTCCGCGCAACGGTCAGGCAGGACCGCGACGCCGTCGATCCGGTGCACGCGGACATGATCGAGGTTTGCGCCCGGCACGTCCCCGACATCAATGTCGTGCCGCTGCTGCCGGCGGACTTCTACGAGCGGGTGAAGCAGGCGCATGCGCTGGTGCAGACCAGCGAGCCGAGGCTCTATGGCAACATCATTTTGCGCAAGGGCGTGATTTATCCGGGATAGTTTTAGATATCCCCCGCCAAAGGCCCCCAGACATCCGTCAACGCAAAGCCGTTCGCCATTGGATCGAACGGATCGAGCGCCACCTGACTGAGACCGAAGGTGAAGCCCCGGCCGGTGATCGTGGGAATGATGGCGGGCTTGCCGGCGACTTCGGTCTCTGCCTGCAGGCCGACCTCGAATTCCGAGCCGATGATCGAGCGGGATTTGAAGACATCGCCGACCTTGGCCTTGCCGCGCGCATGCAGCGTCGCCAGGTTGGCGGAATTGCCGGTGCCGCAGGGTGAGCGATCGGCGCGGCCCGGCCACATGGTCGTGCAGGTGCGGATCGCGCCGTCGGCGTCGATATCCCGGAACATCACATAGGCGACGCCGGAGATTGCCGGGATCTCCGGATGAACGACCGACATCGTGCGGTTGATCAGCTCCTTGAGGACCATACCCGCCTGCACCAGGGATGCAGCGTTGGCCTTTCCGATCGTCAGGCCGATCTGACCGACATCGACAAGCGCATAGAAGATGCCGCCATAGCAGAGATCGAGCTTGATCCTGCCCCATTGCGGCGTGTCGATCGTGACATCCAGCTCATGCACGAAGGACGGCACCATCGTGAGGCGGACCTTCTCGCAGCGGCCGTCGCGGCAGGTGGCGGTCGCGCGCACCAGCCCGGCGGCGGTTTCGAGCGTCACCACCGTTTCCGGCTCCTTCATCTCGACGATGCCGGATTCGAGCAGTGCCGTGGTCACGCAGATGGAGTTGGAGCCGGAGCTCGCATGCGCCTGATCCGGCTGCAGGATGATGAAGGCGGCGTCGGCGTCGGGATGCCTTGCCGGCAGCAGCAGGTTGACCGAGCCGATCGGCGCGCCACGCGGCTCCAGCACCAGGAAACGGCGCAGTTCCTCGCCTTTCGGATCTGTGTTCAGCCAATGCAGTTGCTCGGCAATCGTATTGCCAGGGATCTTCGGCACACCGCCGATGGCCACCCTACCGATTTCACCCTCGCAATGAACATCCAGCAACTGGATCGTGCGCTTCCATCTCATCTCGGTAACTCCAATCAGACGTGACGGGTGACGCCGCCGTCGACGCGGATATTCTGGCCGGTGATATAGCCGGCACCGTCGGAGAGCAGGAAGGCCGCCGTCTTGGCGATCTCGCTCATCAGGCCGATGCGCTTCATCGGCACCTTGTCGGCGGTTTCCGGCTTGTGGTTGAGGCTGTCGATATAGCCAGGCAGGATGCAGTTCATGCGGATATTGTCGGCCGCATAGCGATCCGAATAGAGCTTGGTGAAGGCACCGGCGGCGGCGCGATAGGTGCAGGAGACCGGGAAGACCAGCGTCGGCTCGTAGGCTGCGAAGGTGGTGATGTTGACGAAGGCGCCCTTGCCCTGCTTCTGCATGACCGGCGTCACCAGCCTTGCCATGCGGACCAGCGACAGGATCATCATGTCGGAACCGAGCGTCCAGTTCTCGTCGGTAATATCGAGCAGATCGCCCTTCGGCGGATGGCCGGTATGGTTGACCACGGCGTCGATGCGGCCATAGCTCTTCATCGTCAGGTCGAAGATCGCCTGGATATCCTCGGCCTTTTCGGCGACGCCGCGCGAGGCGACACCACCAAGTTCGGCTGCCAATTTTTCGCAGCTTTCAGAGGGCGACATCAGCGCCAGGCGATAGCCGCCGGCTGCAAGTTCGCGAGCGATCGCCTCACCCATTCCACGGCCGCCGCCGGTGATCAGCGCGACAGGCTTTTCGGTTTCGGACATTTGTTTCCTCCTAGTAGCGATTGATGCGGAACGGGGTCATGTCGACCGCGGGCGTTATGCCGGTCATCATATCGGCCATCAGCCGCGCTGTCGTCGCCGAAAAAGTGAGCCCCAGATGGCCGTGGCCGGTAGCATACCAGACGCCGGAAATGCGGGATGACGGCGAAATGATCGGGATCGTGTCGGGCAGCGCCGGACGATGGCCCATCCAGTCCCCGGCGTCCTCCACCTGCAGGCCGGGCAGTGCCCGCTGAGCATGGCGGACAAGGATGCGCGGACGGCGGAAATCCGGGGGGGCATCGAGGCCGGCCAGCTCGACATTGCCGCCGACGCGGATGCCGCCGGCCGTCGGCGTCACCATGAAGGCGCGATGCGGCCAGATGATCGAATAGCGCATGTCGATGCCGGGCTTCATGATCTGCGTGTGATAGCCGCGCTCGGTCTCAAGCGGGATCGGCTCGCCAAGCGCCGAGGCGATGAAGCGCGTGCGAACGCCGGCGGCAAGGACCACATCATTGGCCTCCAGCCGCCGTCCATCCTCCAAAAGCACGGTCACGACGCCCTTCGCCTGCCGCTCGACGGTTCGCACGGTGCCGGAGATAAAGGTGGTGCCGAGGGCCTTAGCGGCCTCCACCAGCTTGAGGACAAGCTGATAGGGATTGCGGATCGACTTGTTGTCCGGCAGCAGCACCGCCTTGGCAATTGTTGGAGAAAGCGCTGGCTCGTGGTCGCGGATTTCCGCGCCAGAGAGAATTTTGTGCTCCAGGCCGTAACGCTGCATCAGCTCGATATGGGCATGATCGCCAGAGAATTCAGCTTCGGTCCCGTAGATGGCGAGACATCCCTCTTCCGTCATCAGTTCCGGCACGCCAAGCATATCGAGCATCGCCCTGAAATCGCCGAGAGCATGGCGCGACAGGCTCATGCCGGCATCCTCGATCTCTTTCAATCGCGATGGACGACCGGCCGCGATGAAGCGCAGGAACCAGGGCAGCATTTTCGGCGCGTAGGACGGTCTCAGCCAGACGGGACCTTCCGGGTCCAGCAGCCAGCGAGGAATTTTCACCCAGGTGGACGGGCCAGAACCGGCGGCGAAATCGAGCGCGATGCTCGCCATATTGCCGAAAGAAGCGCCCTCGCCCGGCTCGCCCTTATCGATCAATGTCACCTGCCGGCCGCGCCGTTGCAATTCAAAGGCGATTGCCGCGCCGATGATACCGGCCCCGACAACGACCACCGTACGCTTGTTTTCGTCCATTCCCAAAGTCCGTCCGCAAAGCACCGCAACACGCGATAAGGCACGACTCTGTGATATATCAGATCGGGGAAGGTGGCTATGATGTTTTTCGGCAGTGCTACGGGCACCCTATTGGCCGATCGCTTCGCCGACATTGCTGCCCGTCGTCTGCAAGCTGTCGCCGACGGAGCCGACAGTGTTGCCGGCCGAAGCGCCAACACGCCGCAGCTGTTCGCCATAGTTCCGGCGGGTGCGCGGATCGAAGATGGCGATCGGCGCGCTGACGGCGGCGCTCGCTGCACTGCCGACCGTTTGCGCCGCCCCGAGGGCGACCGCGCCGACCGCATCGCCGATGCCGACATCGGAATCGGTGATGGTCTGGCCCGCAATCAGCCGGTCGCCGATCAGCCGCACCACTTCCGGGCTCTCGGCGAACTTGCCGTGGTTCAGCCCGTCACCGGTCTTGAGTTTGGTAAGGTCGAGCACGGTGATGCCCTGTTTTTCCAGCTCGCTGCGATAGGGTTCGGCGGTCGGGTCGATTTGCCCGAGGCGATCGACATTGCCGGAAATACGGCGCGACAGCGACAGCGCCCGGTCGTCCCGCGAGACGAACAGGGTGAAATGCGGCTTGTCCTTGCCGAGGGCGGCGAACTGCTGGCCGAAGACATCGACGTCGAGATCGGGAGAGGCGAGAATGACGTTGGTGATCTTCGGCGCGACGCGGCCGTCGCGGATCGCCATCTGCCGAAGAGCTTCCACGGCAAGCCAGGTGCCCATGGAATGCGCCATGACGGTGATATCGCCGACCCTGGGATCGGAAGCGGCGCGGTGCAGCATCTCTTCCAGCGCATCGCGGGAATAGTTGGTGCTCTCCTTGTCATAGGCATAATCGAAAATGCTGGCGCGCGACGGCCAGGTGAAAACCACCGGCGCGACATCGGCATGGGAATCATGGACGATCTGGGCGAAGCGGTAGACGGCATCCTCGTAGGTATTGTTAAAGCCATGCACGAAGATCAGCACCCGCTTGTTCTTCGGCAGATGCGGGCGCAGCCAGGCGTGAACGTCGGCTTCGGTCGGAAGCGGCCGGACGGAGGTGGTGACGAAATTCTTCAACGGATCACCGGGCAGCCTGCTCGGCCATTGAACCTGGCCGACCTTGCGATTGGCTTCCGGCGGGATCGAGATGCTGACGGCATCCACCTTCAGCCCCGCGCCGCGCTCGCCGGAAAACAGGATCGCCGGATCCTTATCCGGCAGTCGGGTGGTGGCGACCATCAGGTCGACTTTGGTGGTGCCCGGCACATTTTCCGCGATCGGCTGCATGACGCCGACCGGGCGGCCGCAGGCCGTCAGAGAGAGCGCTGCGACAACGGCGATGGCCCGGAAAAATGTCCTCCCCCATTGGCCGGCATCTTCCATACGCTGCATCACACCCAACCTCATCACCGCAAATCCAACGTGGCCGTCACTCTACGCATGAGGGATCATGGCGCAAGCCGGCTTCGTGGTTCGAGACCATATGAACCAGCGCTAATTCATGAGGGCGAGGCAAAGAGGCAACGGTTGCCAGGACCGATGGGGAACTGTTGTGAAGGCGCGGAAAATAAAAAGAGCCCGATGCGGGAGGAGGGTGCATCGGGCTCTTGATCCGGATTGGCAACAGGGAGGAGGAGAGTTGCCAATCGATGAAGGAGCGCTGGGAGGAGGAGATGCGCTGCCTTCGAGAACAGAAATATAACCGCAGGATAGAGATGAACAGGCAGTCTTCCGCAATGCAGCAATGCAAGAAATGCAATGCTTTTAATGGCGACTACCTAAAATACCGCATACCTCGGGTATTTACGGCATTCCGCCGCCTATTTTACAGCCGAAAAATGCCGAAAGAGGCGATTCACATAATCGTGATCCACCACTTTCGGGACGCGGATCGCCAAGCGTAGCCATATCATCACAACGGACGGCGCCAGCAGCGAGCGCCGTCCGTTGTCGAATCGCATAGTGGGCGAGATCTCGGCCTAGGCGGCTGCGAAGGCCTTCTTGCCTTCAGCATCCAGCGCCGCAAACTCTTCATCCGACAGGGTGATGTTGACGGCGGCTGTATTCTCCTCGAGGTGCTTGACCTTCGACGTGCCAGGGATCGGCAGCATCACCGGGCTGCGCTTCAGGACCCAGGCAAGCGCGATCTGGCTCGGGGCAGCCTCGTGCCTCTTGGCGATGGTGTCGAGCAGCGAGCCTTCCTTGGCGAGTTCGCCCGATGCCAGCGGGAACCAGGGGATGAAGCCGATAGTGTGCTTTTCGCAATAGTCGAGCACGTCTTCGCTGGTGCGGTCGATGAGGTTATAGCGGTTCTGCACCGTCGCCACCTTGAAATATTTCGAAGCGGCGTCGATATCGGCTATCGAGACTTCGCTGAGGCCCGCATGGCGGATGAGCTTGGCGTCGAGCAGCGACTTGATGGCGTCGAACTGTTCGGCCGCCGGCACCTTGGGATCGATGCGGTGAAGCTGCCAGAGGTCGATCTGCTCGAGGCCGAGATTGCGCAGGCTCTTATGCGCCTGCTGGATGAGATATTCCGGACGCCCCACGGGAATCCATTCGCCGGGGCCAGTTCGCGTCAGGCCGCCCTTGGTGGCGACAACCACCTTCTTGTCGTAGGGATAGAGCGCTTCCTTGATCAGGCGCTCGGAGACATCCGGACCGTAGGAATCGGCCGTGTCGATGAAGTCGATGCCCAGCTCCGGCAGGCGCTTGAGGGTACGGATGGATTCATCGTGGTCGTCCGGCTCGCCCCAGATGCCGTAGCCGGTGACGCGCATGGCGCCGAAACCGAGACGATTGACGGTGAGATCGCCGCCGATCTTGAATTGACCGGACTTGGCTGCGTTCAAATCTGACATGGTTTTGGTCCCTTGCACTTGGCCTATAATATCGTTGAGCTTATTCGAAATCCGTGGAAGCCGAGACTTGGTCCCAGGCGTCAAGCTCGGTCCAGAGCAGGCCGAACTATTCGCAAATGAGCTTGATGGCGTCGCGGCCTAAAAGAAGATGGGTCGGCGGGTTTTCCGATGCAATGAGCCGCGGCAGAAGTTTTGCGGCTTTCTTCGATGTCTCGGATAGCCCTCGGCCGAGATCAGCGACGGGAGGAGCGCTGCTCGACCAGCGCACCGAGATCGACAAGGATAGCCCAGAGCTCCCTGAATAAATCCTGGGCAAACTCCTGCAAGGGCAGATCCTGCGGCCTTTCGTTCCAGCGCTCGCCGCCGATGCGTACAGTGCTGACGACGATCGCCGATAGCAGGCGCAGGCGGAGCAACTCCTCCTCGCCGCCCCCGGACCGGGCATACAGCGCATCCGTCAATTTCGTCTCAAGCTTGGCATATTTCAGCTGATGGCGGGCGCTCAGCACCGGCGTATCGTGGATCAGAGCACCAATAGCGAGGCTCTGGGGATCGGCCATAGCGGCAAGCAGTGCCGACGTCAGAGCGCCTTCGATGACCGCGACGATCGACGCATCCTTGGGCTGCGCGGCAACGGCGTCGGCCAGTTCGTCGGCGAAGCTGTCCTGCCAGGCGAAGACCACCTCTTCCTTGCTCGGAAAATAGTCGAAGAAACTGCGCTTGGAGACATCGGCTGCCTCGGTGATGTCCTCGATCGTCGTGCCGTCAAAGCCGCGTTCGAGAAACAGGGCCAGCGCTGCCGCCTCGATGCGCTCCCGCGTCTGGCGGCGCTTGCGCTCGCGCCGGCCTTCCTTCACGGCACCATCGATCTCCTGAACATCCGTCATGAACTGCCCCGCTATGCGCCCGCTTCCGGCCGCCCCACATCGGCCACGCCGGCGTCAGCCGCATAGGCGGCGATTCCGGCATTCTCAGTTGTGCTACGATATTCGGAGCCATCAATCGAGAGCTCCAGCGGTTTTCCACGCGATATGCGATAGACGCCTGCCGGCGGAATGTTGCGCACCGTGCCGCCTACACGCGTTGCCTTCAGGCCGAGGCGATCGAGGATCGACCGCGGCACCGGACAGCGCGGACCGTAGGTGAACTGATAGAAGGAGCCGCCAGGCTTCATCGTCGCAAAAGCGCCGCCGACGATCGCGGTGATCTTCTCCGGAGGCATGGAAAGCAGCGGCAGGCCGCTGACAACCGCGCCGAATGGCGCGTCGGCGAACAGGCCGCATTGGCCGAGCTGCGCCGCATCCATCTGCACCACGCGCGCTTTCGGAAAACGGCTGCGCAGCGGAACGGCGAATTCCTCGCCGAACTCGATCAGGGTCAAATCGCATTCGGAGACGCCGCGCGCCAGCAATGCCCGCGTGAAAACACCGGTGCCGGGACCAAGTTCGAGGACCGGACCGTCGAGCGGCTCGATCTCCTGCGTCATCAGCCGCGCCAGTCGCTCGCCGGACGGTGCAATCGCCGCCACGCGCATGGGATCGCTCACCCAGGAGCGGAAGAACTGCACGAAATCGGAGCATGTCGTCTTTGTCGTCATTCCGTTGGTCCCATCTGCGGCCAAGAATACCAATTGTGGCGTGATCACGCCACGAGCAGCGTGGCAATTCGAAGGCACAGCAACAAACCCGTTGCTGAAATCAGCGGCATGAAAACCACAATGGCGACTCATAATCAATGCATTTTTTTAACTATTGTATTTTTGCGTTTAGTGCAATAATTAATCCAGTACAGAAATAGCAAGTTCTTCCTTGGAGACCCGCAATGCCAGACTGGACCACGAAAGACATTCCCTCGCAGATCGGCCGCGTCGCCGTCATCACCGGCGCCACCAGCGGCATCGGTTATGAAGCCGCCAAGGCGCTGGCGGGCGCCGGCGCCAGGGTGATCATTGCGTCGCGCAACGAAAGAAAAGGCGCCGAGGTGCTGGCCGATATCCGCGCCGCGACGCCCGATGCCGACGTCGCCTTCGAGCCGCTCGATCTGGCCAGCCTCGTTTCCGTCGCCCGCGCCGCCACCCGCATCGCCGCCTCCGCACCTCGGATCGACCTGCTCATCAACAATGCCGGCGTCATGGCCATTCCGGACCGGCATGAGACGGAAGACGGTTTCGAGATGCAGATGGGCGCGAATTACATCGGCCACTTCGCCTTGACCATGCGGTTGCTGCGCAACGTCCTTGCCGCCGGCAACCCGCGTGTCGTCACGGTCAGCAGCCTGGCGCACCGCAGCGGCAAGATCAATTTCGACGATCTGCAATGGGAGACGAGCTACAGCGCATGGCGCGCCTATTGCCAGTCGAAGCTGGCGACGCTGATGTTCAGCCTCGAACTGGATCGGATCGCCCGCGCCGAGGGCTGGAACCTCACGAGCATGGCGGCCCATCCCGGCTACGCGATCACCGGTCTGCAAAGCACCGGCCCGCGAATGGGCCGGGACGGGGCGGGCTGGCTTGAGTTGGTCAGCAAGGCGATGGAACCATTCTTCTCGCATTCGGCGGCGGGCGGTGCCTTGCCGACACTGTTCGCCGCCACCTCGCCCGATGCCGAAGGTGGCGTCATGTATGGTCCTGATGGCTTCTACGAGCTGAAAGGCCCACCCATGCATGCCAAGATCGTACCCTATGCCCGGAACAAAGCCATAGGGCGACGGCTTTGGGAGGTATCCGAGCAGTTGACGGGATTGAAGATCTCGGTGCCGGCTACAGCGTGATATTCGCTCCTCTCCCCGCAAAAACGGGGAGAGGGTTTTCTATGCCAATCACCGCACGACGCACTGCCGGCGCGGACCATTGGGCGGCTGATAGGTGTTGTCGGAGGCGCGATACGAGCGATACCGATTGGCGCACCAGCGAGCATGCGCAGTCCCGTAGGACGGCCGAGCCACAGCGCCGCCAACGATCGCGCCCGCGGTAAAGGCCGCCATCGGATACCACCAGCCATCATTGTAACGGCGATAGCCGGGGCGCGCGTAACGATAGCCGCGATGTCCCTGCCAATAGCCGGGGCGATGATGATAACCGGGGCGATAGTACGGCCGATGATGGGGCCGGTAATGCGGACGATAGTGCGGTCGGTGATGACGATATTGCACCTGGGTCACGCCATTGGCCTGGCCGGTCGTCTGCAAGGCCCCGTTCGTCTGCAAGGCCAGTGGCTGCGGAAGGGGTTGGATTGGCCCCGCAGCGACCGGATTGATGGACGAAACGGCAAGCAAAACACTCAAGGCGGTGGCTGACACCGCCGACAATAATCTCCTCACGGTCATTCTCCTCTGAAGTCCCAACGACATCAGAAAACGCGCAATGATTGAAAAAGGTTCCCCAGGATTCGACCACTTGCGCAAACTTGAACAGCATAATATCTATATAGATAGGAAGCCTACCTATTTATAGGGTCTGAACGTATGCACGAAGCCGGGCACGCCAACGATGTTGAAGAGGCTATGGCACTTGCCGAAGCGCTGCGCCCGGCCCTGCATCGCCTCCATCGCCAGCTAAAACGCGAGACCGGCGACACCGGCATCTCGCCGCTGCAGGCGCTTCTCCTCGTGGCCATCGTCCAACAACCGGGCATCGGCGTCGCCGAGTTGGCCCGGCAGGAAAAACTGCGTGGACCGACAATATCGGGGCATATCAAGGCCATGGAACGCGAAGACCTCGTCGCCCGCGCCGCGCCCGATCCGCAAGACCGGCGACGCAACGGCCTGATCGCCACAGACAAGGGGTGGACCCTGATCAAGAGCATCAAGCAAAGGCGGACCGACTGGCTCGCCTCCGAACTCGCAAAACTGTCGCCCGAAGCGCGCGCCGCGATTCGCGCCGCCATCGGCCCGCTCGGAGCCATCGGACAATGACCTCACGGAACCAGCAAGCCGCTCTGCAACCGACACTGAGCGAAAACGACCCGCCCGACCGCCGTGAAATCCGCGCCGTCATCCTCGGCCTGATGATCGTGCTTGGTCTCGCCGCCATCGACCAGAGCATTGTCGCCACAGCCTTGCCGCGCATCGTCAGCGATCTCGGCGGCGTGACACATCTCTCCTGGGTGGTCAGCGCCTATGTGCTGGCCTCGACCAGCACCATGCCGCTCTACGGCAAGCTCAGCGACCAATATGGCCGCAAGCCGATGATCTACACGGCGATCCTGATCTTCCTTCTCGGTTCCGTCCTCAGCGGCATGGCGCAGACATTGCTCCAGCTCATCATCTTCCGCGCCATTCAGGGCATTGGCGCCGGCGGGCTGATGCCGCTTGCGCAGATCATCATCGGCGACCTGGTGCCGCCGGCCAGGCGCGGCCGCAGCCAGGGCTCGATCGCGGCCGTCTTCGCCGTCTGCAGCGTCATCGGCCCTATCGTCGGCGGCGTCATCACCGACCTGCTCTCCTGGCACTGGATCTTCTATGTCAACCTGCCGATCGGCGCGGTTGCCCTCGTCATGATCGGTCGCGCCATGAAGCGGCCGCATCAGGCGCGCAGCCGCCGCATCGACTATCTCGGCGCCGCACTCTTGACCGCAAGCACCACCGGCTTCCTGCTGGTGCTTGCGCTTGGCGGCAACGAATGGGCCTGGCATTCGCCGCAGATTATCGGCCTGTCGGCCGCCTCCCTCATCCTCACCGTCCTCTTCGTCTTCCATGTCCGCCGCGAACCGGAACCGGTGCTGCCACCCGATCTCTTCCGAAATCGTCTGTTCGTCATTGCCTGCCTTGTGCTCGCCCTGACCTTCATGGGCATGCTCGGCGCGAGCCTGTTCTTTCCGCTATTCTTCCAGATGGTCATGGGTGTCAGTCCCTCGCAATCCGGCCTTCTGACCGGACCGCTGATGGTCGGCTTCGTCATTTCCTCGATGTTTAACGGACGTGTGCTTCTACAACGCTCGGGCCGCTACAAGCCGGCCCAGCTTTTCGGTCTTGGCCTTGCAACCGTGGCTTTCGCGATGCTTGCCTGGGCTGCCGCCGAGAGCCAGGGGTTCGCCGTCATCGAACCCTCGATCTTTGCGCTCGGCCTGGGACTTGGACTGGTGATGCCGACGATGACGATCGCTGTGCAGAACGCCCTGCCCCTCGCCCATCGCGGTGTCGGCACCGCGACGCTTGCCTTCTTCCGTTCGCTCGGCGGCCTGATCGGCGTCACCGGCTCCGGCGCCATCCTGGCCTATCGCGTGCAACAGGCGACCGGGACCTCGGGTAGCCTAGACATGTCGTCGCTGACCGATAGCGGCCTGAAGCAACTCGCCACGGCATCGCCGGAAGCCCATGGCGTGGCGATAGCACTTTATCGCCACGCCATCGCCATGACCTTCACCACCGGAACCGTCATCGTGGCACTGGCGCTGATCGCGCTATTGTTCCTGCCGGAACTTCCGCTAAGAGCGGACCACGGAGAGGGCGCCAGGCCGCCACGTTGAAATCACTGTAGATTTTCTTCCGCAACAACGGATCTGACGCGATCGTAGCGCTCAGCGAAAAGAGGACCAGGCAAGATCTCCTCGGGGGAATAGTTCGCATACAAGGCGAAGCTCTGCTCGATAAATTTCTCCAGCGACATGAGCCTGTAGTTCTGATGCGGCTTGAACATATAGGAGCCCTCAACTCCCAAAACCTCAGCCACCTCCGGATACACCGGAAAACAACATCCAGCCATGATGACGTCAGCAGGCACGATATCGGTCTGGTTTGTTTCAATACCGCACTGCCGCAGGAAGACTTGCGCGATATCGCGGATCGGGCGAGCCTTGGAATGGTCTATGCCATACATGAAGCTCTCGCGCCGCGACCAGGTTCTAAACGACTCCGATATATCCAGCCCATGCGCGGCGAAACTTTCCAGCAGCTTCTTGCGCTCGCTCTCCCAGCGGGAAAAGAATCCGCTTCGCTCGAATATATCGCGCCGAAACAAGGCTCGCGTTCGCTCGGCACTCAATCCCGCTCGAAAGCCGGCCAGAGCGATCATGGAGTGATAGGCGCCCATCGGACCGTTGATGAGCTGCCCCCGCGCGCCGACAAAACAGATGTCCGGATGATAGGCATCAAATTGTATGGACGGGATTCGGCTCAGCTTTTCCACCGAGGAGAAATCATAATATCCATGCTCGATCTGGGGATGGATCACGATCCTGTCATACGTGGGAATAGTTTGGACGAAATGGTCCAGGCTTGCCCGAAGCGTCCAGACATCGACGTGATCGATCTTCACGTCGTTGGTCAGCAACCTCATGGAGTTTGCAAGGCCGAACGTCTGGGCATTCGAAATAATCAACCATGCTTCCACGGCAGGCTCCCAATGATATCCATTTGCCTCTAAACATCTCAGATAAGCCGGCTAACTGTTCCGGGCGCGTCAAGGACGCAACATCTCGATCTCTCGCTCGTCGCAGACCACGGTTTGATATTCAGTCTCGGGAGGTGGCGGCAGCATCACGGCTTTGGGCTCGGCTTCCTTGCTGGGCTGCGAGACGTAATTCCTGACAAAGCACCGCATGACATGCGCGACACCGAGATGGTTTACCTCACGGTAGTCATCTTCATAATAGAGGCCGCCGGCATAGCTTCCGGTGATGATCTCGTAGGACGGGAAATAGTCGACCCAGTCAAAACGCGAGAGCATCTGCTCCGCCACCACGCGCAGCACGGCCTTGCTATAGGTCGTCGACACCAGGACGTTCCGGTTCTCATAGGTCGCCACCAGCGGCACCGGGGAAACGGTGAGGAGCACCTTTACGCGCGGATTGACCTCCTTCAATTTCTTCAGGAACAGGGACAGATGACGGTCGACCTCTTCGACGGTGAAATTGACGAATTCATACCGGTCCGGATCGAACGATCCCGCGGTCACCCCCGGCGCAAGAGGAAAGACGGATCCATCCGCCTTCGATCGCCACGATTCCGTCAGACCCAGTGTGAAGACCAGAACATCAGAATCGAGGAATACCGACCGCACGGCCGCAAGATGTGAACGGCGCGCCTCGATGACGGCTTCCGGGCTCTCATACCCGTCCGGCTCGATCTGCGGACGGTAAGGATCGACGAACCTTCCGTCCTTGCGCAACCAGGCCTTCTCCGCTGGTTCGCGACCTTCGAAGACCTCGTCAAAAAGCTGAAGCAGCTGCCGGGCCGTGTAGATATTCCCGTAGCGCGCCGAGAAGACGCCGAAATTTCGCTTGGACTTTTCCGCGTCGGACAAATGCTCGCCCTTCTCGGCAATGAAATAATGAAAGCCGATCCGTTGAATCTGACGCGAGATATGCTGCGCGAAACAACTCCCCGCCGTTGCGACTTTCACTTGCTTGTCGATCTTGAATCGCGGATTGACGATCGGATCGAACATATGCGTTTCCACGCGGGCAACGGACCGACGCCACAACTGATAGTCATTGATCGTGGAATATGGATTGCTCATGCATCTGCCTCCGCTATCACCTGTTTTACGCGGTTGAAACGCGAGAGATAGCCCGGCTCCACCGTGATCTCATCCGCCCCATAGTCTGAGTAAGCTTCGAAACTGAGCTCAATGAGTTTCTCCAGCGAGATGAGCTTGTACTCGCCGAAAACCTTGAACATGTACGAGCCGCGAACCCCGAACAATTCGCCTATTTCGGGATATACCGGAAGGCAAACACCATTCACGATTGTGTCGAAAGGCACCAGATCCGTCTTGTGCGTCTCGATGCCGCGATTCCTGAGGAATGTACGGGCGACATCAAGGATTGGGTGAGCCTTGGGATGCGCCAGGCTATGCATGAAACTCTCGCCGCGCGTCCAGCGCCTGAAGGGGTTGGTCATATCCATCCCGAAGACAGCGAAGGTGGAGATGAGTCTGTCTCTCGCCGGCTCCCAGCGCGAGAAGAAGCCGCTTTGCTCGTATATGTCGCGACGAAACAGCCTTTGGGTCTTCTCGATGCTGAGCCCCGCCTGGAAGGCTGCGAGAATGATCATCGACTGATTGGCGGCCAGAGGCTTGTAGATACGTTCGCCGCGTGCGCAAGCGAAGCAAAAATCCGGATGGTAGGCGTCGAACTCCAGATTCGGAATCTTGTGCAGATTTTCCACCGATGAAAAGTCATATCCCATCAGCTCGGCTATGGGATTTATGATCAGCCTATCGTATTTCGGAATCTTCTCGGCGTAATCCGCCATTTCCCTCTTGAATTGCCAAACATCAACACAATCAAGATCAAAACTGTCGCTCAACAACTGCAATGAACGCGCAAGCGCATAAGTATTGCAATTGGAAATCAACAACCAACGCTCCACGGCGCGCCCCCTAAGCACAGGCCAGTTTCCAGCAGCCTCGCCATCGCGTGTCGGATTTCGAATAAATAGCCCCTACTCTATTCGAATATTGCGACGTGGAAGCACCAACAGAGAAACCTCCGAGAAAGACGGAGGTTTATTCTCCAGATATCTCAGCGTTAAGTCATGGAATCTCCAACACCATTTGAGCGTTGAAACGAGTAAACTTGCTATGGACAAGCAATTCTATACAGATAACGTCGGCCCCAGTCGGCTAACGCCACATCATTATGGAACGTCTCGTATTTCGGTCAGTGAGGCATGAATTTACCGCTTGAAAATGCAAGCGGTCGCGGCCGTGTCGTCCAACCGCACGACAGGAAGGCATTGGGGCCAGGCATGCGAGACTCGAGTTCAACCACGGCGCGCGGAAATCCGGTCAGCGATCCCGTTCCCGCGCGTCGTAGCGGATGCGAGCCTCGATGATGTCCCGCTGATTGTTTTCCGTCCAGTTGACCAGCGACTGGATCGTTTCGTGCAAGGTGCAGCCGAGCGACGTCAGCCTGTATTCGACGCGTGGCGGCACCACCGGAAACACCGTGCGTTCGACGATGCCATCGCGCTCCAGATGGCGCAAAGTATTGGTCAGCATCCGCTGGCTGACGCCATCGATGCTCCTCTTCAATTCCGTGAACCGAAGCGTGCGCTTTTCAAGCAGGGCAATGACCAGCAGCGACCACTTATCGGCGATCCTGTCGAGGATCTGCCGGACTTCGCAGCCCTCGCGCTGATCCCATTGGAGAATGTCGTAGCCCTCGTCGGTGCTGCCGCAATCACTCGGTGAGTTTGAAGTGCCTTCTTCCATGGGTTCGGAATATGCCTTACCTCAATGACAGTTACAAGAAGTAACTGGCAGGCATCCTAGTAATTGACCTGCCATTTCCATACTGTGTCATCAAACGTGAGGGCATATACCCATGTCGACCCTATCTCACACCTCGACTTCGCAAGCGCCGATGAGCGGAGGGGCGAGAGGCGCCCTGCTCGTCCTGTGCGGAGCGATTTTCCTCGAAGGCATCGATGTCGCGATGCTGAACGTCGCCCTGCCGGCGATCCGCGCCGAATTGGGCCTCTCGACCACAACGCTCAGCGCCGTCGTCAGCTCCTATGTGCTCGGCTATGCCGGCTTCATGCTGCTCGGCGGCCGCGCGGCCGACATTTTCGGCAAGCGGCGGGTATTTCTCTCCGCGCTGGCCGTGTTCATCGCCTTCTCGGGTCTCGGCGGTTTTGCCACCGAAGGCTGGATGTTGCTGACGGCGCGCTTCGTCACCGGCATCGCCTCGGCCTTCATGACGCCGGCCGGCCTGGCACTGATCATGACGAACTTCCCGGAGGGGCCGCAACGCAACAAGGCGGTGTTGATTTACGCCGGCACGGCTGCCGGAGGCTTTTCGCTGGGGCTTGTCGCCGGTGGCCTGCTTGCCGCCATCGACTGGCGGTGGGTGTTTTTCGCGCCGGTCATTCTTGCCAGCCTCATCTTCATCCTGACGCCGCGCTTGGTGGCCGACGACCATCAAAGGGACGATAGCCAGCGCTTCGATATGCTGGGCGCCATCATCCTCGCCGGCGCCATGCTGACCGCCGCCTATGGCGTGACACGGCTCGAAAACCCCACACATGGCCTGGAGTGGACGCTTGCCGCCTTTGCCGCGAGTGCAATTCTCTGGATTGCCTTTATCGCCATCCAGCGCAAGGTTGCAATGCCGCTGGTGCGGCTTGGCATCCTGCGCTCGCGCTCGCTCGTCCGTGCCAATCTCGGCGCCCTGTTCTTCGCCGGCTCGTTCTTCGGCTTCCAGTTTCTGGTGTCGCTCTACCTGCAGGAGCTGATGGGCTGGACATCGCTGCAAACAAGCCTTGCACTGCTGGCGATCGGCGCCGACGCTATCCTCGCTCCGACTGTGACGCCGTGGCTGGTCAATCGCTTCGGCAATATCAAGGTCATTTTCGGCGGCGTGCTGCTGGCTGCATTTTCCTATGCCTGGTTCCTGCAGGTGAGCCTCGATTGGACCTATGCAGCGATGTTCCCCTCGATGATCCTGCTTGGCCTGGCATTCTCGCTCGCCTATGGCCCGCTGACCATTCTGGCAACGGACGGGATCGACGAAAGCGAGCAGGGTCTCGCCAGCGGCCTCGTGAACACGGCCTTCCAGTTCGGCGCGGCGCTCGGACTGTCGGCGGCAAGCGCCGTCGGCGTTCTGGCACTTGGCGCGGAAACCGACACCGACGCTCGCCTCGAAGCCCTGCGATTGGCGTTGCTCGTGCCCGTGGTCGCAACCATCATCGGCCTCGCCGTGACCGCGACGGGATTGGGTCCATGGCGAAAGCCTGTTCACGGATGAGCGATATCACCCGATTGCACCGATATCAGGAACGGTGATCCCGGTGGAAGGACTACTGATTTTGCCCGACGCGCTTTTCGAGTTCGAGCGTACGTGCGGTCAAATCGTCCAGCTCAAACCCTTGAGCCACAAGAAAGGCCCCCGATCCATTGTTGGGATCGGCGGCCAGACGGTGCCCTTCCCGCAAGTGATGCTTTAGCCAAGCGCGCTGCTCACCCTGCAACCGCACGCGTTCGGCGCCATGTTCGCGATGGATCAGGATATTGTAGGCCGCATTCAATCTGGCATCGAACTTGTCGATCTCGACTTGCCCGCATTTCAGCATTTCTGTTGTGACGCCGTCAGACCGATCGACGCACGCTTTCATTTCGTCGTCACTCTGCGCCATCGCGGGATGAGGCACTATCATGGCGACAATTCCGAGAAGGAAAACATATCGGAGCATGGAAGCAGTTCCTTGATCTCAAAACCGGAATGCAGATTTGGATGTGTCTGTATCGGCACGCTAGACGATGCCTGCTTTCAAGACGCAGCAAAGCTAACCCCAAGGCCGATACGCGGCGCATGGCCGTCGCCTAACAGCAAATATGCGAGCCTTGCCTTGGGTCAAGATGCGTCATTCCGCCACAAGCGATTCGAACTTTTTCACCGCCGATCACCGCCGCTACAACGCTTTTTCGCCTGTTGGCTATCTGCCACCCCACGCGCGGACATAGCTCTGGCGTCAATAGGCAGCAATTTCGATGTTGCGTTGTGGAGATGAAAGAAATGGCGCACCCGAAGAGATTCGAACTCCTGACCCCCAGATTCGTAGTCTGGTGCTCTATCCAGCTGAGCTACGGGTGCGTGGCCGAGACGGTGTAATCCGTTGGCGTGGCGGTTCTCTAAAGCGTCCTTCCGGGGAATGCAAGTGGGTTTCTGAAAAAGATCGCGATTTTCACAGGAGCGGAGGCGAAGAAGCTGAAAAAGCTCAGCTTTCGTGAGCGCTGCGGCTGCGGTAATCGTCAAGCGAAACCGGGCGGTCCGGTATTTCGATGCGAAACTGCGTGCCGGCAGCGGGTTTTTCCACCAGCGCAATGGTGCCGCCATGGGCAAGCACCAGCTCGCGGGCAATCGCCAGGCCAAGGCCCGTGCCGCCGGAGCGCGCGGAGCCACGGAAGGCTGTAAACAGGTTTTCCCGTGCCTTCTGCGGCATGCCCGGGCCGGTGTCGTCGACAGTGATGCCGACGACACTGCCGATGCGGTGCCCCGAAACCGTGATGCGGCGAATGCTGTCGGGTTCCGAATCGCCGAAAGCAACCAGCGCCTGATGGGCGTTGCGGCAGAGATTGTGGATAACGCGGAACAGTTGTTCGCTATCGGCATCGACGACCAGTTCCTGGCTCACCTGCTCAACGAACTCGATGCCGCCATCGGGATCGATCGCCAGGATATCGCGCACCTCGTCGATCAGCTCGTGCAGGTGCACCCGCCGGCGGCGCGGCGCTGATTCGGAGGTCTGGCCGTAAGAGAGAACCTCGGTCGTGTAACCGACGGCGCGGTCGATGGTACGCAAAAGCTTCGGCGCGAAGCGCTTGACCATGGGGTCGTCAACATCGACCAGCCGGTCCGACATCAGTTGCGCCGCCGACAGGATGTTGCGCATGTCGTGATTGATCTTCGACACGGCAAGACCGAGGGCGGCGAGGTTCTTCTGCTGCTTCAGCGTCTTTTGCAGTTGCGACTGCATGGAGGCGAGATGGCGGCCAGCCACGGCAAGTTCGTCGCGTCCTTCGTCCGGCACCAGCACGCGGCTCGGATCTTCCGGATCGTCGGAATAGGCCTGCATGCTGTCGGTCAGCCGGCGGATCGGGCCGATCATCATGCGGTTGATGGCAAAAAAGATCAGGGTCGCGGTGAACAGCGAAATCAGGATCGACATCAGGAAGACGCTGCCGGAATAGGCGAGCATGGCATTGCGCAAGCGCGTGTCCTTCAGCACCACCTCGATGCCGGTGCCGGTATCGCCACCGACCGGGCCGAAGACGCGGATGATCCGGTTGCCGCCGAACAGCAGCGTATCCAGCGCATCACGCATGGCGGTCGGCAGGGAGACATTGCTCAGATCATACTGCTCATCGACCGAGGCCGGCATCTCGGCGGTCGCCAGCAGCCGCGAGGTTCCGTCCTTGCGCAGCACGATGGCGCGCGTGCCCGTCGCCATCAGCGTTTCCTTCTGAAGCGCGCGGGGGAGCTCCACCGGCTGCAGGCCGTCGATGACGGTGGCGGCAGCAGCAGCCGTGTTCAGCCGGTCTTCCAGCCAGCGCAGCCGCATATTGGCGACCGAGGGCACGAAGATCAGCACTTCGGCGAGCAGGATGAAGATGATGGTAAGGATCAGGAGCTTGCCGGACAGGCCGCCGAAAATACCGGTCGGCCGGCAGAAACGGTCATGACCACGCACCTCGGCCTTGTTGGCCGTGCCGAGGTTCCTGTCCTGCTCACTATTCATTTCAGCTGTCCCGCTTTGCTGCAAAGCGATCTGATGACGACATATCGGAGATGGATAATAGGGGATTGCGGCGCGTTTTCCAATCGCTTCCGTGGCAGACGGCAAGATTGGCTGTTGCAGGCGCGGGAAAGGTGCTGCCCCGCGCCCTTCCCGTCACAGTTTTGGCGGATCAGAACTCCTGTGCTACCGCGCCGCCGCCAAAGGCGCTGGCGATCTTGCCGATCATGCGATGCGCCGGCGATGCCACGGCGCGATGGGTTTCCGCGCGCGCCGAGACCAGCGCGGATGCCGCTACGGTATCCGTGTCGACCTTGAAGCGGGCGACAAGGCGAACGAGGCCGTCGGCCTCCTCCGAAAGACGATGGGTGGCGGCCGAGGTTTCCTCGACCATGGCGGCGTTGCGTTGCGTCACCTCGTCCATCTGGTTGACGGCCTTGTTGACCTCGGTCAGGCCGGTTGCCTGCTCGCGGGCAGCCGTCGCGATCGAATGAATGTGATCGTTGATCTTCAGGACGCGCGCCTCGATGGTCGCCAGCGCCTCACCGGTTGCCTGCACCAGCTTGACACCCACCTGCACCTCACTGCCCGATTTGCTGATCAGGGCCTTGATATCCTTGGCGGCCGTGGCCGAGCGTTGCGCCAGCTCGCGCACTTCCTGGGCGACGACGGCGAAACCCTTGCCGGCATCGCCGGCACGGGCGGCCTCGACGCCGGCATTCAGCGCCAGAAGATTGGTCTGGAAGGCGATCTCGTCGATGACGCCGATGATCTGGCTGATCTCGCCCGACGCCTGCTCGATGCGCCCCATGGCGTCGACGGCATTGCGCACAACCGTACCGGAGCGGGCGGCATCTTCCTTGGCATCCGTCACCATGACGCTCGCCTCGCGCGCTCGTTCGGTCGAGTTTTGCACCACGGCGGTGATCTCGTCGAGCGCCGCCGAAGTCTCTTCCAGCGCGGCGGCCTGCTGCTCGGTGCGCCGCGACAGGTCGTCACTGGCATGGCCCAGTTCGCTGGTATTGGAATTGATCGAACCGGTCGTCTCGCGCACCTCGCGCATCGTGCTCTTCAGGGTCGTGAGCGTGGCATTGACGTTCTGCTGCAGCTCGGCGAAGGCGCCCTGGAATTCGCCCCGCATGGTCTGGGTCAGGTCGCCGTCCGCAAGGCTCGCGATGACGCGACGGACCTCGCTGGTGCCCGTATCCACGCTCACCAGGAGTTCGTTGATGTTGCCGGCGAAACGGTTGAGGTTGACGTCCTCGTAGTCCTTGTCGATGCGGCGGCTGAAATCGCCGGCCGCCGCCGCCGCCACGACGATCGACATGTCGGACTGCAGGTCGTCGTTCCTGGCGCGCATCGCCGTTTCCTCGGCATTCATGCGCTGCACGGTCTTACCGTTCTGCTTGAATATATCGACGGCGGCCGCCATCTCGCCGATTTCATCCGCGCGCCCGGCAAAGGGAACCTCGACATCGAAATTGCCGTCTGCCACGAGCTTGATGGTCTCCGTCACCTTGCGGATCGGGCGGCTCAGATGCACCACGCCGATATAGGTGCCGAGGCCGGCGCCCGCGGCGATACCCAACACCGTGATACCGAGCACGATCCAAAGGACCGTTTTCTGGAAAGCGTCGATTTCTGCGCCGATCGTCGCGAGCTCGGCCTTGTCAGCCTTGACGACGGTATCAATCTCGGCCTGGAAGGCCTTGCGGTTAGCGCGATTGGCCTCATTATTGCCCTGCTTGCTGGCGGCATCGGGACCGTCCGACAGTGCAAGCCTCACGGTCTCCGACCGGAATGTGCGGAACTCCTGGGCCCGATCCTGCAATTTGGCGAATTCCGCCTTCTGTGCCTCAGGAACCATTGGCGACCAGGTGGCAAATGTGCTGTCGATTTCGTCGAGATCCTTCATCAACCCATCGGCGAAGCCCTTGGCATCCTTGGCGGTGGCGGACGCATAGATGCCGCGCGCTTCCATAACCACGGCGGTCACGACACGGTTCAGATGCTCGCCCTGGTAGGCGCGGCTCGCTGCCTGTTCATAAGCCCGCATCTGCCGCTCATAGCGATGCACGGCATAAAGAGCGGTTACGCCGATCAAAAGCGCGGCTCCGGCCATCACACATACAAGCAGATTAATCTTGCCACGAATCTTCAACGACATGCCTCCTGGAAGCGGAAGCCATTCCCTCGAAAAAACTTGGGCTTTCCGCAATACCCCTAAATATCCACTAAAATCATTAATGTTATATTGCGCCATTTTTAATATAAATTTCGAAACACTTTCTGATACTTAGTATATATTTAAAAATAACATTTTTAATATTATAAAATACAAAACTACCAGCTATCCGGAATTTCAATGCCTTTGCGCCGGCAAGACAAAACAGCGCTTCGACCCAGGACACAGGCTTTCAGGAATCTGCGGCGGTATAATTGACTTCCGGCGCCATGATCCGTATAAGCCCGCGCACGTCCGGTCATGGAGCCTGCATTTGCGGGCCAAGTCCGTTCGTCATAATCAACAACGCTCCTTGCTTTTAAAGCAAAGCTCAAGAAGGGCCGCACTCCGCGGTATTCAAATAAATGAAGCGTACTTACCAACCATCCAAGCTTGTTCGCAAGCGTCGCCACGGTTTCCGTGCGCGCATGGCAACTGCTGGCGGCCGCAAGGTTCTTTCCGCCCGCCGTGCCCGCGGTCGCAAGCGTCTTTCGGCCTAAGGGCCGGAATGCCCGAGAAGATGGCGGGCGAATTGACGAATGAACGATCCAAAAAGACTGTCGGGCGGCTGAAAAGCCGGCCGCAGTTTCTTGCTGTCCGCCAGGGCGAAAAGCGCAAGGGAAGTCTCTTCCTCATCGAAGTGCTGGACCGCAAGCTCACCGACGCCGAACCCCGCGTCGGTTTTACCGTTACCAAAAAACATGGCAACGCGGTGGAACGCAACCGCATGCGGCGCAGGCTGAAAGAAGCCGTGCGGCTTCATGCCGGGTTTGCAATGCAGCCCGGACACGACTATGTGGTTGTCGCGCGGCGCGATGTACTGACCGCACCTTTCGAAAAACTGGCGAGCGAGCTCGCCCAACGGATCGAAACCAGGCCGAAATCTCGCCGGCCGGAGACGGACCGCTCCAGGAAGATATGATGGAAAACAAACGCAATTACTTCATAGCAATTGCCCTGTCTGTGCTGATTGTTCTCGCCTGGCAGTTTTTCTACATGAACCCGCGCCTCGAGGCGCAGCGCAAGGCCGAGCTCGCCGCCAAGGCGCAGCAGCAAACGCAGCAGGCCCAGACGACGCAGAACCCGGCCGCCGGCGCCGCCGTCGACGGTGCGCTGCCATCGAGCGGCCAGAATGCGCCGACGACGCTGACCCACGATCAATCGGTTGCCAAGTCTGCCGCCTCGCGCGTCGCCATCGACACGCCCGCGCTGTCGGGCTCCATCAATCTGGAAGGTGCCCGCTTCGACGACCTGCAGCTCAAGGCCTATCACGAGACGGTCGACAAGAGCAGCCCGATCATCACGCTGTTCAGCCCGGCCGACACCAAGGACGGCTATTTCACCGAGCTTGGCTATGTCGGCAGCGACGCAACCGGCGCCGTTCCCGGCCCTTCGACGGTGTGGACGGTCGCGGCCGGCAGCAAGCTGACCAACACCACGCCGGTGACGCTCTCCTACACCAATGACAAGGGCATCACCTTTACCCGCACTATCTCGGTCGACGAACGCTACATGTTCACGATCACCGACAAGATCGCCAATGCCGGCCAGGCGCCGGTGTCGCTGTCGAGCTATGGCCGCGTAACGCGCTACAACAAGCCGACCACACCGTCGGCCTACGTCCTGCATGAAGGCTTCATCGGCGTCATCGGCGACGACGGCCTGATCGAGACCAAGTATACCGCCGCCGAGAAGGAAGCCGTTGCTCCCGCCAAGGCAACCGGCGGCTGGCTCGGCATCACGGACAAGTACTGGGCCGCCACGATCGTGCCGCCGCAGTCGACCGCCTATGACGCGCATTTCTCGCATTTCGCCGATGGCCAGCCGCGCTACCAGGCCGACTACAAGCAGGATGCCGTCACCGTCGCCCCCGGCCAATCGCAGGAGCTGAAGAGCCTCGTCTTCGCCGGCGCCAAGGAAGTACCGGTCATCGACCGCTACGAGACGAGCTATTCGATCCCGAAATTTGACCGTCTGATCGACTGGGGCTGGTTCTATTTCATCACCAAGCCGATGTTCAAGCTGATGGATTTCTTCTTCCGCTTCTTTGGCAATTTCGGTGTCGCGATCCTGTGCACGACCATCGTCGTCAAGGCGCTGTTCTTCCCTCTCGCCAGCAAGCAATACGCTTCGATGGCGAACATGAAGCGCATGCAGCCGAAGATGGAAGAGCTGAAGGCCAAGTTCGGCGACGACCGAATGGGGCTGCAACAGGCGACGATGCAGCTCTACAAGGAAGAGAAGATCAACCCGATCGCCGGCTGCTGGCCGGTGCTGTTGCAGATCCCGATCTTCTTCTCGCTCTACAAGGTGATCTACATCACCATCGAGATGCGCCATGCGCCGTTCTTCGGCTGGATCCAGGATCTTTCGGCTCCCGATCCGACCTCGATCGTCAATCTGTTCGGCTTGCTGCCGTTCACGGCTCCGACCATCCTGCATCTCGGCGTCTGGCCGCTGATCATGGGCGTCACCATGTTCCTGCAGATGCGTATGAACCCGACACCGCCGGATCCGACCCAGGCGATGATCTTCAACTGGATGCCGCTGGTGTTCATGTTCATGCTGGCCAGCTTCCCGGCCGGTCTCGTGATCTACTGGGCCTGGAACAACACGCTCTCGGTGATCCAGCAGTCGATCATCATGAAGCGCCATGGCGTGAAGGTGGAACTCTTCGACAACATGAAGGGCCTCTTCAAACGAAAACCGGCACCATCGAAATGACCTTTCAAGCCCCGCGAAAGCGGGGCTTTTCTTTTGGGCCTCATGCCATATACCGATCAAAACTTGACTTTCGCCGGTAAAACCCCGAAGCCAGTCAACCAATTGAACCGGAAGACCGCGAGCGCATGGCAGAACAAACGACAAAAGACGACAAGCCGCTTTTCGGGCGCCCGTGGATCTTCATCCGTGGCGTGCCGGCTATGAAATTCCTGCCACCGGAAGGGCCTTTGGAAGTGGCCTTCGCCGGACGCTCGAATGTCGGCAAGTCGTCGCTGATCAATGCGCTGGTCGGCCACAAGGGTCTGGCGCGCACCTCGAACACACCGGGCCGCACACAGGAACTCAACTACTTCGTTCCCGACGGCTTTTCCGGCGAGGGCGGCGACCTGCCGCCGATGGCCCTGGTGGACATGCCCGGATACGGTTATGCCGAAGCGCCGAAGGAACAGGTGGATGCCTGGACGAAGCTGGTTTTCGACTATCTGCGGGGACGCACGACGCTGAAGCGCGTCTACGTGCTGATCGACAGCCGCCATGGCATCAAGAAGAACGACGAAGAAGTCCTGGCATTGCTCGACAAGGCCGCCGTCTCCTATCAGATCGTGCTGACCAAGACCGACAAGATCAAGGAAGCGGGCCTGCCGAAGCTGCTGGCCGATACCGCCGAAAAAATCCGCAAGCGTCCCGCCGCCTATCCCGGCATTCTCTCCACCTCCTCGGAAAAGGGCGATGGCCTCGAGGAAGTGCGCCAGGCGATCCGCCTGACGGTCGGCATTCCGCTCTGAATTCCAGACACGAACAGAATGAAGCCGCCGCCCCCGACGCCCCGGGGAACAGCGGCCCTGCTGCCGACGTTCTTTACATTTTCGGCAACAACACCTTGTCGACCACATGGATCACGCCGTTCGACTGCTTGACGTCGGCGATGGTGATATGAGCGGTGCCGCCGGCCTCGTCGGCCAGCGTTAGCTTGCCGCCCTTTTCCGTGGCCTTGATCACGCAGCCGCCGACCGTCTTCAGGTCGTATTCGCCACCATTGGTCATCGCCATCTTCTTGATAGCTGCGTCCATCTCGTCACCAGCCACCACATGGCAGGTCAGGATCTTCGTCAGTGTTGCCTTGTTCTCCGGCTTCAGCAGCGTCTCGACGGTGCCGGGCGGCAGCTTCTTGAAAGCTTCGTTGGTCGGCGCGAAGACGGTGAACGGGCCTTTGCCCTCCAGCGTATCGACAAGGCCGGCAGCCTTGACGGCGGCAACCAGCGTCGTGTGGTCCTTTGAGTTCACCGCATTCTGAATGATATTCTTGCTGGCAAACATCGGCGCGCCGCCGACCATCGGGTCCTTGGCATAGGCGAGGCCGGTCGCGGCCGAGAGCGTTAAGGCAACTGCGGCGATGCGGATCACGGTCTTGATCATAGGTCTATCCTCTTCCTCTTTTGCCCCGATCTTGCGGGGTCAGAGCAAGGTACGGAGGCCACGGAGGAAGAGTTTCAGCCGCGGTGCTGTTTTCAGAAGAAAGATGATCTCAGGGCAGATGGATCGTGCCGGAGGCGATGACATTGCCCGTGGGCTTGCCGGTCGGCGAGCCGCCGAAGGGCTCGACGCTGACGGCGATGATCGCGCCTTCAGTGAGCTTGCCGTGAAGCTCCGACGGCAAAACGATCTCGCCCTCGCCGGTCTGCGGCAGGATGCCAAGCGCCTCGGCCGGATCGCTGCCGCGAATCAGCCATAGCTCCAACGATTTTTCCTGCGGCTGGCCGGCGGCAACCGGCGTCACCCTCAGCAGGCCGCTGGTGGTGTCGTAATTCGCAAGCAAATTGATCGGGCTGTTCTGTCCGGCAAGTGATGCACTGAGCTGCTTGCCCGGCGATGGCTGCGAGGTATTGTTGGTGACGGTAAACATCAGAACGCCGATCGCGAGAAACAGCGAACCGAAGGCGACCGAGCGCCAGAGCAGCAGCGAGCCCCAGAGATGGGCGCCGAATGCGGTTTCTCCAAAGACACGCTTCTCGACCTTGGGAAACACCGAGGCCGGCGGCGCGACCATCTCGTAATCGTCGTTGAATCCCGAGAGATTCTGCTCCCAGCGGCTGACGATCGCGGCGAACTGACGGTCGCTGCGCATACGCCGCTCTACCTTCTGGCGATCCTCCAATGACAGCACGCCGAGCACATATTCTCCGGCCAGGACTTCATCACGGGAGCGGCCTCCCTTGCTTTGATCGGACGAACTCATCGGTCCAAGCACTCTCTCAGTCTAATCAGGCTTCGGCGCAGCCAGGTACGCATGGTATTCAAAGGCACCGAATATTGCTCGGCAAGCTCCTGGTAGCTCAGGCCCTCGACATAGGCGCTACGAACAGCTTGAGCCCGACCAGCTTCCAACTCTTCCATGCACCTGTCAATGCGCCTTCCCTCTCCCTTGACGATTGCCTGCTCCTCAGGACCCGGTTCGGTGTCGGCAAGATCATAGGCCGAGTCTATTTCGTCGGCTACGGGTTTTCGGGCGCGGATGGCATCGATCGACTGATTGCGTGCAATCGTCGTCAGCCACGGCATCGCCGGCCCTTCCGAGGCAAGGAAACGCTCGGCCCGCTGCCAGATTTTCACATAGACCTCCTGCAAAACCTCCTCGGCATCGGTCCTGTCGCGAAGGATACGCAAACAGACGGCATAGAGTTTCGGGCTGGTCCGTCTGTAAAGCGCAGCAAAGGCTTTCTGGTCGCGCATCGCGACCCGGCCGATCAGCGTCTCTATCTCCTCACTCGCCATCCGCCCCTCGATCGCCGCTCCCTCACCATCTTCAGGGCAAAACCACCGCACGGCAAGCGCGCTTGACGGATGAAACAGGGCAGAGGCGATGTGACGTAATAAAAACTAATCTTGTCATCATTATTCCCTCTGTCAAAAACTTGAGATAAAAGGCCGCGATCAATCTTACGGGGTGCCCCATGTCCGAATCCCAAAGCGAGCTCCAAGCCAGCCTGCTGGCGCAGGCCCTGCCCTACATGCAGCGTTATGAAAACAAGACCATCGTGGTGAAATACGGTGGCCATGCCATGGGCAATGCCGAGCTTGGCAAGGCGTTCGCGGCCGACATCGCGCTCCTGAAGCAGTCCGGCGTCAACCCGATCGTCGTCCACGGCGGCGGCCCGCAGATCGGCGCCATGCTGACGAAAATGGGCATCGAATCGAAATTCGAAGGCGGGCTGCGCGTCACCGATCAAAAGACGGTCGAGATCGTCGAAATGGTGCTCGCCGGCTCGATCAACAAGGAAATCGTTGCGCTGATCAACCAGACCGGCGAATGGGCGATCGGCCTTTGCGGCAAGGACGGCAACATGGTCTTCGCCGAAAAGGCACACAAGACCATCAAGGATCCCGACTCCAACATCGAGCGCGTGCTCGATCTCGGTTTCGTCGGCGAAGTGGTCGAAGTCGACCGCACCCTGCTCGACCTGCTCGCCAAGTCGGAAATGATCCCCGTTATCGCTCCGGTCGCCCCCGGCCGCGACGGCGCCACCTACAACATCAACGCCGACACCTTTGCCGGTGCAATCGCCGGTGCGCTCAGTGCCACGCGCCTGCTCTTCCTCACCGATGTTCCGGGCGTGCTCGACAAGCAAGGCCAGCTGATCAAGGAACTCTCCGTCGCCCAGGCGCATGCCCTGATCGCCGACGGCACGATTTCCGGCGGCATGATCCCGAAGGTCGAGACCTGCATCGACGCCATCAAGGCCGGTGTCCAGGGCGTCGTCATCCTCAACGGCAAGACGGCTCATTCCGTGCTGCTCGAGATCTTCACCGAACATGGTGCCGGCACGCTGATCGTTCCCTGATAGGAGCGCGCCCTTTCCGCACGGAGAAAGGGTGCATTTTTCTCGCTACCGCCAACAACGCGTTCAACCGAAATCGGTCGAACGCGTCAGGTCTTCCCAGGCGGTGATCTCCTCGCCCAGAGCGGCGATTTTCCCGCGCACCAGGTTCAGCGCGTCCGTGCCGAGCAGCAGATGAACGGGCGGATTGTCGGACGCGACCAGCGCCAATATGGCCGCAGCTGCCTTTTGCGGGTCGCCCGCCTGATTGCCGTTTTTCTCCTCGCGCGCCTTTCGGATCGGATCGAATAGCGCGTCGTAGTCGGCGATGCTGCGGTCGGAGCGGACCATGGAACGGCCAGCCCAATCGGTACGGAACGAGCCGGGCGCGACCGCCGTCACCTTGATGCCGAAATCCTTCACCTCTTTCGCCAGCACCTCGCTAATGCCCTCCAACGCAAACTTGCTGCCGCAATAGTACGCGATGCCGGGCATGGTGATGAAACCGCCCATCGAGGTGATGTTGATGATGTGACCGGCACGACGGCGGCGCATGAAGGGCAGGACCGCCTTGATCATCGCCACAGCGCCGAAGACGTTAACGTCGAACTGGTGCCGCATCTCGTCGAGCGGCGATTCCTCCAACGTGCCCTCGTGGCCATAACCGGCATTGTTGATTAACACATCGATCGGACCGAGTTCGGCTTCGATGCGCGCAGTGGCGGGCTCGATCGCGGCAAAATCGGTCACATCCAGAAGAATGGCTTTGGCACGGCCCGGCGCCAGGGCCTCGAACTGCTGTTGGCCGGCAGCGTTGCGGACTGTGCCGGCAACTCGATGGCCGGCGGCAAACGCCGCCTCGGCGAAGGCACGGCCGAAGCCGGAACTGACGCCAGTGATCAGGAAAAGTTTGCTGTCTATCGAATTCATCGGGAAGCTCCTTGCTGTCAGCGCGCTCGACGTTTGGCCGAGCGGTCGCGTGTTGCCTATGTGGATGCGGCATGACTGACAGTCCAATATATTGCGGTGGCTTTGTTCATATCTTAAAGATATCGTCTTTATTCCGCCGGAAAACAGCACGATGGAACTACGCCACATCAGATATTTTCTTGCCGTCGCCGAAGAGCTGAATTTCACGCGCGCGGCCCGACGCATCGGCATCGGCCAACCGCCCCTCAGCAATCAGATCCGCGATCTGGAAGAGGAAATCGGCGCACCGCTGTTTCGCCGCTTGCCACATGGCGCGGAGCTGACAGAGGCGGGACAGGTCTTCCTGCCGGAAGCACGCGCGATCCTCACCAAGGCCGGGCAGGCAAAAGCCTTGGCGCTGCGGGCAGCGCGCGGCGAGCTCGGACGGTTGCGGGTGGGCTTTACCGGTTCGGCGGCTTTCAGCCCGATCGTGCCGTTCTCCGTGCGCGCCTTTCGCCGTGCCTACCCGGAAATCGACCTGTCGCTGGCGGAGGCGCATACGACGCGGCTGCTGGAGCGGCTTGACGCCGAGGAACTGGATGCCGTCTTCATTCGACCAGGCCGCGTCGATCCGCCGGGTTTCCGCTCGCATGTGCTTGGCGAGGAAAGCATGGTTATCGCCCTGCCCTCCGGCCATCCCCTGGCAGAGGCGGACACCCTGCCCCTGTCGGCTCTATCGGACGAGCCGTTTGTGCTCTTTCCGCGCGCCGCCGGCCCCAGCCTGTTCGACGAGATCATTGCCGCCTGCCGACGGGCAGGCTTCGAACCGATCCTGGGGCAGATCGCGCCGCAAATAACGTCGATCGCCAATCTGATCGCCGTGGAACTCGGCGTTTCGGTGGTGCCATCGGCGGTGGCGCAGATCCGAGTTCCGGGCGTCAGCTATATTCCCATCGCAGGCGATGGACCCATGGCACGGCTGACGCTTGCGACACGCCGGGACGAGCGCTCGGCTGTCGTACAGAATTTCCTCGCGCGCGTGCTGGCAACCACAGCTGAACTCTGATGATCAGTCCTGCTGATACAAAGCTTCGGCCTCGCTCTTCAGCATTCCCATCACTGTCCGGTAGGGTGCGGGGCCATAGCTGATGCGGCTGACGCCGAGGCCGGCCATGGTGATATTATCGGGGGTCGCCGGGCGCACCATGATGTTGACCGGCAGGGGCGAGCGATCGCAGAGCGCTTCGATCAGCTCCGCGTCGACAAGACCCGGCGCGAAGAAGCCACTGGCGCCGGCCTCGGCAAAGGCATCGGCGCGGCGATAGGCCTCATCGAGCAGCAGCTGGTGATGCGCCGTGTCGTTTTCCTGCAGGAACAGATCGGTGCGGGCGTTGATGAAGAGCGGAATTTCCCGCCGGGTCGCCATCTCGCGGATGGCACGGATGCGAGGCACCTGCGTCTCGATCGGATGAACGCCGCGACCGCCGATCACCTGATCCTCGAAATTGATGCCGATGGCGCCGTGATCCATGATCTTTTCGACATTGGCCGCGACAGCATCGGGCTCCAAGGCGTAACCGCCCTCGAAATCGACGGAGACCGGCAGGTGGCTGGTCACCGAAATCAGGCGGGTGATGACCGCCAGCAGCGACAGCGGCACCGCTTCGCCATCACCGAAACCATTGGCAGCCGCGACCGACCAGCTTCCCGTTGCCAGCGCCTTGGCGCCCGCTTCGGTCACTGCCTTGGCCGAACCGGCGTCCCATATGTTGAAGAGGACCAGCGGATCGCCCTTCTGATGCAACCGGGCAAACTCTTCTGCCTTTTCCACCTGACTCATCGCATCCCCCTTTGCAAAAGCCCGATCGGGCACATCCTGCCCCTTGCGCCCAGGAAGCAGGGGCTCCTCTTCCACCTGACAACTAGCGCAAAGCCCCGAAAATCAACCTGCAAAACCATAGCCTGCATTGGAATGCCCGGCAATGTCCGCGATCTTTCCCCTCTACGCCGGAATCATATTTTACTTTTCCTTGGGTGCTACCGCATGCCATAAGGCCGGCATGACCCAGACAAAGACGCAGCCCACGCCCGCCGATTTCTCCGATATCCGCGACTGGGTGTTCGACCTCGACAATACGCTCTATCCGCATCATGTCGATCTGTTCGCGCAGATCGACAAGAACATGACGGCCTATGTCTCAACGCTCCTGCAGATGGAGCGGGACGAGGCTCGCAAGCTGCAAAAGCAGTACTATCTCGAGCACGGAACGACATTGCAGGGGCTGATGATCCATCATCGCATCGACCCCAACGACTTCCTGGAGAAGGCTCATGCGATCGACTATTCGGCGCTGATGCCGCAGCCGGAGCTGGCCGCCGCCATCAAGGCGCTGCCGGGGCGCAAGTTCATCTTCACCAATGGTAGCGTCAGCCATGCGCAGGCGACCGCCGGCGCGCTCGGCATCCTCGATCACTTCGACGATATTTTCGACATTGTCGCCGCCGACTACGTGCCGAAACCGGCCGGCAGCACCTACGACAAGTTCATGAGCCTCAACCGGGTGGATACGAAGCGGGCGGCCATGTTCGAAGACCTGCCGCGCAATCTTACCGTGCCGAAGGCGCTCGGCATGAAGACGGTCCTGCTCGTGCCGCAGAACCTCGAGGGCACCGTCGTCGAGTGGTGGGAAAAGACCACCGGCGAGGACGAGCACATCGACTATGTGACCGACGACCTCACGGCCTTTCTCAAATCTTTGGTTTAAGGTTTCATTAGGATCGGGTTACGAAAGTTTCATCCGCCTTACAGATGTTTAATTGGTCGTTTCTGACCGCCAGCCGTATCGTTTGACCATTCCTCGACACGAAAGGAAAAACGATGAACGGGAAAAAATTTCTTCTGGCGGGCCTTTCCGCAGCCCTTCTGGTCGGCGCTGCCGCGCAGGTAAGCTTTGCCGCGCAACGAGGCCACGACGGTAGGGACGGTCGCGATGGACCGCGCTTTTCGCCGGAAATCGCCTATGTTCGCATGCTGAAGCAGTTCGGCCAGCCAGGCGACACGAAAATCACCAGGGACGAAGTCAAGGCCGGCGTCGACAAGATCTTCGACCAGATCGACACCAATCACGACGGCGAGATCACTCCCGGTGAAGTGCGCGCCTATCGCCAGGAGCGTATCAAGGAATGGAAGGCCGCGCAGGCCAAGGCCAATGACGATCAGGCCAACAGCCAGGCCCAGAACGATCAGACCAAGGGCGACCAGGCTCAAAACGACGACAACAAGGGTGACAATGGCCCGCGCCATCACGGACATCACGGCCGCTTCATGCATGAAGCCGGATTGATGCGTGGCATGATGCTGTTCCACCGCATCGACAAGGATGAAAACGGCCAGATCAGCAAGCAGGAGGCCGAAGACGCCGCCAACAAGTTCTTCGACCGCATGGACCGCAACCATGACGGTGTGATCTCGCTGGACGACATGCCGGACCGCCCGCTGCTCTGAATATCAGATCGGGTATGATTGACTCTTGAACCGAAAAGCCCGCCGAAAGGCGGGCTTTTCTCGTCAATGTCCGTTGTCGTGCTCGTAGAAATCCGAGACGATCTTCCATGCGTCCTCGGCCGTATCGACGAAGCTGATCAGCTTGACGTCGTCGGGCGCGATGGTGCCGAATTCGGCGAGCGCATCGAAATTGATGATATCGCGCCAGAATTTTTCGCCGAACAGGATCAGCGGCAGGCGCTCCATGCGGCCGGTCTGGATCAGCGTCAGGCATTCGAACAGCTCGTCCAGCGTGCCGAACCCGCCCGGAAACACCGCGATCGCCTTGGCGCGCACCATGAAATGCATCTTGCGGATCGCGAAGTAGTGGAAATTGAAGCTGAGCTCCGGCGTCACATAGACATTCGGCGCCTGCTCGTGCGGCAGCACGATGTTGAGGCCGATCGAGGGAGCCCCCTCCTCCGAAGCACCGCGATTGCCCGCCTCCATGACGCCGGGGCCACCGCCGGTGACCACGACATATTCATGGAAATCGAAGCCGGCGGAATAGCGCGAGCAAAGCCGCGCGAATTTGCGCGCTTCCTCGTAATAGACGGAGGCCGCTTCGAGATTGGCCCGCTGCACATCGTTGCGCGCCGCCCAGGCGCTGGTGCCGGGCGCGGGAATACGCGCCCCACCGAACATCACCACCGTCGACTTGATGCCGCGCTCGGTAAGATACATCTCGGTCTTCAGGAGTTCGAGCTGTAACCGGATCGGCCGCAGTTCCTCCCGGCAGAGAAAATCCTCGTCGGCATAGGCGAGACGATAGGAAGGCGACATCGATTGTGGCGTCTTCGGAACGGATTCAGCCCGCTGCTTATCGGCCGAGCTCGTCTTCAAGGGATCCCATACCCCATCCTTGCGCCTCAGCCTGCCATTCTTCGCCTTGCTCATTTCCAATGCCTTTCGATCGATCCTTCAAGGGCCGCCATACACCGCAGCGCAAGCGGCCGAGTATCGCATATGCCCCTCTAACGCCTTGAATCCAAGCTCAATCCGCACCGAAAAATCATTCCATTTTTCAGGCCCATGCTGTAGGACCAATCGACCGTATCTGCGGACACTCTTCCGATCGCAACGATAGCCATTGAAGTTTAAGGAATTCTCATGAGCGCCACCGATCTCGCCTCTCTCGAAAACGCCATCGAGGCGGCCTTTGAAAATCGCGACAATGTGAACGTCTCGACACGCGGCGAAGTTCGCGACGCCGTGGAAACCGCGCTGAACCTGCTCGACAGCGGCAAGGTGCGCGTGGCCGAGCGTGGTTCCGACGGCAACTGGACCGTCAACCAGTGGCTCAAGAAGGCCGTGCTGCTGTCCTTCCGCCTGAACGACATGAAGATCGTCGACGGCGGCCCCGCTGGCGCAACCTGGTGGGACAAGGTGCCGTCGAAGTTCGAGGGCTGGGGCGAGAACCGCTTTCGAGAAGCCGGCTTCCGCGCCGTGCCGAACGCCGTCGTCCGCCACTCGGCCTATATCGCTCCGAACGCCATCCTGATGCCGTCCTTCGTCAATCTCGGCGCCTATGTCGGCGAAGGCACCATGGTCGACACCTGGGCGACCGTCGGTTCCTGCGCGCAGATCGGCAAGCATGTGCATCTTTCCGGCGGCGTCGGCATCGGCGGCGTGCTGGAGCCGATGCAGGCCGGCCCGACGATCATCGAGGACAATTGCTTCATCGGCGCCCGTTCGGAAGTAGTCGAAGGCTGCATCATCCGCGAAGGCTCGGTGCTCGGCATGGGCGTCTTTATCGGCAAGTCGACCAAGATCGTCGACCGCGCCACCGGTGAGATCACCTATGGCGAAGTGCCGCCCTACTCCGTTGTCGTCGCCGGCGCGCTGCCGAACGGCAACACCATGGCAAACGGCCAGCCGGCTCCGAGCCTCTATTGCGCCGTCATCGTCAAGCGCGTCGATGAAAAGACCCGCTCCAAGACCGGTATCAACGAGCTGCTGCGCGATTGATATGACTTCGGGAGCGCGCCTCTTGGAGAAGCGCTCCCGCCCGCCGGCCGGGTGACGGCCCTCCGCATGATCGGCTGGAACCACGGCGGAAATTTTCAGACAATAATGGCCCATCAGTTGCCATAGCCTCGCCATCGCCTTGCCATCTCTCCCCGGATAAGTAGCCTCCGATGACCGCCACCGATCCCGTCGCCAATCTGCAAACCCTCATCCGCTGCGCCTCCGTGACGCCGGCCGAAGGCGGCGCGCTCACCGCGCTTGCCGACATGCTGCTGCCGCTCGGCTTCAAGGTGGAGCGCATGACGGCCAGCGAGCCGGGCACGCCCGATATCGAGAACCTTTATGCCCGTCTCGGCACCGAGGGGCCGCATTTGATGTTCGCCGGCCATACCGATGTCGTGCCCGTCGGCGATGCCGCCTCCTGGAGCCATCCGCCCTTTGCCGCCGATATCGCCGGTGGCGAACTTTTCGGCCGCGGCGCGGTGGACATGAAGGGCGGTATCGCCTGCTTTGCCGCCGCCATCGCACGCCATATCGAAAAGCATGGGCCACCAACAGGCTCCATCTCCTTCCTGATCACCGGCGACGAGGAAGGCCCGGCAATCAACGGCACCGTCAAGCTGCTGCAATGGGCGGCCGAGCGCGGCGAGGAATGGGACGCCTCGCTGGTCGGCGAGCCGACCAATCCCGATCAACTCGGCGACATGATCAAGATCGGCCGGCGCGGCTCAATCTCGGGCTTCATCACCGTTCATGGCGTCCAAGGCCATGCGGCCTATCCGCACCTCGCCGACAATCCGGTGCGCAGCATCGTCAAATTGACCGACGCGCTGCTCGACCCGCCTTTCGACGCCGGCACCGACAATTTCCAGCCGTCGAACCTCGAAGTGACGACGATCGATGTCGGTAATGCCGCCACCAACGTCATTCCCGCCAAGGCGACCGCTGCCTTCAACATCCGCTTCAACGACACCTGGACCGTCGAGACCCTGAAGGCGGAAATCCTCGCGCGTCTCGATACCGCCGCGGCCGACCAGACGCTACGCCCCGGTCGTAAGCCGACTAAGTACGATATCACATGGTCCGAACGCCCGAGCCAGGTCTTCCTGACGCGCAACAACGCGCTGATTGCATCGCTGTCCTCGGCGGTTGAAAATGTCACCGGCCGCACGCCGAAGCTTTCGACCACCGGCGGCACTTCGGATGCCCGCTTTATCAAGGACTATTGCCCCGTGGTGGAGTTCGGCCTTGTCGGCCAGACCATGCATATGGTCGACGAGCGCGTGGCCGTAGCCGATCTTGAAACCCTGACCGAGATCTACGAGACCTTCATCCAGCGCTGGTTTGCGAATGCCGAGCTTTAAGGAAGTCCAATATTATCTGGCGGGCCTATGGCTTCTGTTGCGCATGGACGCGCGCGGCTTCCAATATCTCGACATATCGGACCGTGGCATGCTGCGCTCCTTCTGGGCTATCCTCTGGAGCCTGCCATCGATCGGTATTTCCTGGCTCTGGTGGCAACAGGCCTATCTCACCGCCATGCCGCCGGAAACCTCGACCGGCATAGCCTTCTTCCTGCGCCTGGCACTGGTCGAGGCTGCAAGCTGGCTGACGCCGCTGGTACTCGCCGGTGTACTGCTGATGATTTTTCGCTTCGGCGACAAATTCGCGCCTATCGTCGTCGTCGTCAACTGGCTCGGCCTGCCGACGTCCTATCTCAATGCCCTCTTGATCGCGCTGCTCGCCTTCATCCCCGGCTCCAGCGGTCTGGTGGCCATCCTGTGGCTAGGGCTGATGATGGCGATCGTCTTTTCACTGGCCCGCATGCTGCGGATGATCTGCGGCACGCATACGCTTTTCATCGGCACTTTGACGCTGGTGCTGCTGATCCCGACCATGCTGCTGACCGATTTTCTGCAGCGCTTCCTCGGCATCTATCCGCCGGGCTAGCTGATTGGTTCCGGCATTGGGCAGCGCATTATTCCCATGGGAATGGAGAGATGTGTTACGATGACAAAAGCCATCCCTTAAGCAATACAGCAAACAAAAAGAGCCGTAGCGCTCTTTCGAAGCGCTACGGCGTCGCAACCTAGTTCCATCGACGTCTCAGAGCTGATCGTGCCGGAGCACAATCAGAGCGCCATATCCGGAACCTGCTTGACTGTACCCTTCGGAGTGCTCGTTCCATCAGGGTTTGCGAGCACGGACGGATCGATGGCCGGCGAAGCGATAGCCAGTTGCAGCCGATCGGCCGTTGCGGCCCATTCCTCGGCAAGCACCTGCGGGGTTTCGTTCAGCTTCACGCCATAGCTCGGAACGATCTTATGGATCTTTTCCTGCCATTCAGGCGTGGCGAGCCGTTCGGCGAATACCTTCTTGAGCAGATCGAGCATGATGGGCGGCGCGGTGGATGCTCCGGGCGAAGCGCCGAGCAGAGCGGCGATGCTGCCGTCCTTCGACGCAACGATTTCGGTCCCGAGCTTCAGGACGCCACCTTTTTCTTCGTCGCGCTTGATGATCTGAACACGCTGGCCGGCCTGCCACAGGCGCCAATCCTCAGCCTTGGCATGCGGGAAATATTCGCGCAGCGCCGCCAGGCGGTCCTCGTCGGACAGCATCAGCTGGCCTGCCAGGTATTCGACAAGGCTGAACTCATCCAGGGCCACCCGGATCATCGGCCAGATATTGTCGAGTGTCACCGAGGCCGGCAGGTCGAGGTAGGATCCCTCTTTCAGGAACTTGGTGGAGAAAGTGGCGAACGGTCCGAACAGAACCACCCGCTTTCCGTCCAGCATGCGCGTGTCGAGATGCGGCACGGACATGGGCGGCGCACCGGTTGACGCCTGGCCGTAGGCCTTTGCCAGATGCAGACTTGTTACATCGGGATTGTCGCAGACGAGGAAGGAGCCGCCGACGGGGAAGCCGGCGTAGTCGTCGCCTTCGGGAATACCCGACATCTGGAGCAACGGCAGTGCTGCGCCACCGGCACCGAGGAACAGGAACTTCGCGTTGATCGTAGCCTTGCCGGAACCGTCCTTGGTATTGGCGTAGGTGACGCGCCAGGTGCCGTCTTCGTTGCGCTCAATCGCGTGCACTTCCGAAGAGGTGTGCAGCTTGAAGGTCGACTGGTTCTTGAGATGCGCGACATATTGCCGGGTGATCTCGCCGAAGTTCACGTCGGTTCCCAGCGGGCACCATGTCGCCGCGATGTTCTGCGAGCGATCGCGCCCTTCCATCATGAGCGGAACCCATTTTGCGATCTCATCGTGATCGCGCGAGAATTTCATGCCGGAAAAGAGCGGGCTCGCCTTCAGCGCCTGATGACGCTTTTCCAGGAAGTCCGTATTCTTGTCGCCCCAGACAAAGCTCATGTGAGGCGTCGAGTTGATGAAGGAACGCGGGTTCTTCAGAACGCCCACATCCACCTGATGGGCAAAGAACTGGCGGGAGATCTGGAAGGATTCGTTGATCTCGACCGCCTTGCTGATATGGACGGTACCGTTCTCGTCCTGGGGCGTGTAGTTGAGCTCGGCGAGAGCCGAATGGCCGGTCCCGGCATTGTTCCAGCCGTTGGAGCTTTCCAATGCGACATCGTCGAGCCGCTCGATCATTTCGATCGTCCAGGACGGCTCCAGCTCGGTCAGGAGAACACCGAGCGTCGCGCTCATGATGCCACCGCCGACAAGGAGAACATCCACTGCCCTCTCGGCAGGGGCAGCCCAGCTGGGCAGTGCAGGAAGGCTGAAAACAGCGGCGCTGGCGGCTGCGGATCCAAGAAGTTGCCGCCGGCTCATCTCAATCGTGGGAGAACGTTCGGCGCGCGTGTTGATGCTCTTGGGATTATTGGGCATCGCAAACCTCATATCATTCGGCTGTCGATCCTCCCGGGCGAGGCTATAAGCCATCGATTGTGCCGTGACAAGTATGCGTGCGACATAATGTATCGCTCCATCCAGAGCTAGATGGGATACCTCACGAATCGTCGGATTCGTCGTCGAGGATCGGCAGCGCGGAACCGGCATCATCGCGATAATCCACCTGCATGAAATAGAGCCCGTCCGGCGGCGCGACGGGACCGCAGGCCTTGCGGTCGCGCGCCTCCAATGCGGCACGGACGTCATCCGGCGTCCACTTGCCCTCGCCAGCAAGCTTCAGCGTTCCGGCAAAGGAGCGGATCTGGTTGTGCAGGAAGCTCTGCGCCGTGGCGCGGATCTCGATCAGCTCGCCATGACGCGTCACATCCAGCCGGTCGAGCGTGCGTACCGGGCTGTTGGCCTGGCAATGCACCGAGCGGAATGTCGTGAAATCGTGCAGCCCGACCAATGTCTGCGCCGCAGCATGCATGACCTCGTGATCCATATCCTTCGGCACCCACCAGGCACGCCCGGCCTCCAGCGCCAGCGGCGCGCGGCGGACGATGATACGGTAGAGATAGTGCCGGCGGATCGCCGAGAAACGCGCATCGAAGCTGGCATCGACTTCCGTGACATTAAGGATGGCGACACGGTCGCCGGCAAGCCGCAGATGAGCGTTGAGCGCATTGCGCAGCGTATGCGGCTTCCATTCCCTGGAGAGATCGGCATGGGTCACCTGGCCCATGGCATGCACACCGGAATCGGTGCGGCCCGCGCCGCGAATGGAAACCTTCTCCCCCGTCAACGACAGGATGGCGCGCTCGATCGCGCCCTGCACAGAAGGACCGTTGTCCTGACGCTGCCAGCCGACATAGGGGATACCGTCATATTCGACGGTCATGCGGTAACGCGGCATCAGACGGATCCCGCCGCCAGTATCGTGCCCGCCGCGACCGACGTGCCGCGCAGGAAATCAGCCGCTGCCATCGGCTTGCCGCCGGCCTTCTGCAGCTTCGTCAGCCTGACGGCGCGGGAACCACAGGCAATCACCAGATCGTCAGTCAGCACTTTGCCAACAGCGCCCTCGCCTTCGGCAAGTTCGGATCCAAGCACCTTTACACGCTCCGGCTTGCCGGCGATGTCCATTTCGAACCAGGCGCCGGGAAAGGGCGAAAGGCCGCGAATATGATTGTGAACATCAGTGGCAGGCCTGCTGAAATCGATGCGGGTCTCGCCCTTGTCGATCTTGGCGGCGTAGAGGACGCCCTCGGCGGGCTGCTCGGTCAATGGTAGCTCGTCATATTCCAGCTTGTTCATCGCCTCGGCCATCGCCTTGGCGCCGGTCAACATGAGCTTGTCGTGCAACTCGCCGGCAGTCATGGTATCGCCGATCTCGACTTCGCGGGTCAGGGCGACCGGACCGGTATCGAGGCCCTTGTCCATCTTCATCACCATCATACCGGTCTTTCTGTCGCCCGCCATGATCGCCCGCTGAATGGGTGCCGCCCCGCGCCAGCGCGGCAGCAGCGAGGCGTGGCCATTGTAGCAGCCGAGCCGCGTGCCGGTGAGGATCGCCTCAGGCAACAGCAGGCCATAGGCAACCACCACGGCGACGTCGGCATCGAGTTCGCGAAAACGCTGGCGCTCGTCCGGATCCTTGAAGTTGACCGGCGTGAACACCGGCAGGCCCAACAGCTCTGCCGCCTGATGCACCGGCGACTTCTGCAAATCGAGCCCACGCCGCCCACCGGGACGCGGCGGCTGCGTGTAGACGGCTCGGATCTTGTGGCCGGCGTCGATCAGCGACCGCAACGTCGGCACGGAAAATTCGGGCGTTCCCATAAAGATGATGCTGAGCGACATGCAATCCGTCCGGCTAAGAGGTATCTAGTTTGGCATGATCTTGTCCAAAAACCGCTTCACACTTTTTGGGATCATGCCGAGCCGCCTTCAAACGGGTTTACGAGCTTGAGATCAAGCCCTTCGAAATCTTTTGTGTTCCGCGTCGCCAATGTTGCGCCATGCGCAAGGCAGATGGCGGCGATCATGGCGTCCTGAACGGAAATCTGGTGACCTGCGTGTTCCCGGCGCGCACGGATGCGGCCTGTTTCGATCGCGCAATGATGATCGAAGCTCACTATTTTGCCTCTGAACGCACCCAGAAGGGCGTTGAAAATCTTGATATAGCGACTGGAATTCGTTCGAAGACGGAAGCGTTCCGCCCCGTACGACAGCTCCATCACGACCATATCGCAGAGATAAACATCCCATTCGGGTTGGGCCAACATCCATGCTTTGACTTGCTGGTTTGTCTCATGCTTAGTCAGCTCCGAGACGACATTCGTATCGAGAACGATCATTCAAATTCTTCGACCGGCCGGCCGAAATCCTTTTTTCGCTCCGCTTCGATCTCGTCCATAATGCGCGCAAATTCCTCACCCGCCTCAGGATCATTCTCGTCAAAAAAGATCGGGCGCAGCACCTCCCAAGCTGATAGTCCACCAAGGTGATTATCATTTTCAGCCAACAGAGCTTTACGAAGCAACACCTTTGCTTCCTCCGACAGGCTGCGACCCGTCTGCTTTGCCCGCTCGGCAATATCCTGCTTCATCGCATCGGAAATATCGCGAATCAAAAGGTCGCTCATTCGGCACCTCCATTATGATATCACTGATATCATAAGCGCACCGGGACCATTTTTCAACGTTCGCCTCAGAGCGCCTTCGACTTGGCCGCCTTGGTGAACTTCTTGATCACCATGTCGCGCTTCAGGCGCGAGATATAGTCGATGAACAGCACGCCGTTCAGGTGGTCGATCTCGTGTTGCAGGCAGGTGGCGAGCAGGCCGTCGGCTTCAATGACCTGTTCCTTGCCGTCGCGATCGATATGCTTGACCGTGACGCGGGCCGGACGCTCAACTTCGGCGTAATAGTCCGGAATGGAGAGACAGCCTTCCTCGTACACCGAACGCTCGTCCGACGAGGCGACGACCTCGGGGTTGATGAAGACCAGCGGCTGCTTGTCCTCACCTTCGCGCGCTACGTCGATCACCAGCATGCGGCGGGCCACGCCGATCTGGACAGCGGCAAGGCCGATGCCTGGCGCATCGTACATGGTTTCCAGCATGTCGTCGGCAAGGCGCAGAATTTCGGTATCGACGCGCTCGATGGGCTTGGAGGCCTGGCGGAGCAGCGGATCGGGCAAAATGATGAGTGGCTTGATCGTCATGACGTTTCCCATAACGCATCTTTTGGCGCGATGGAATTATCTAGTTGGCAGTCGAAGCGTGTTTTTTCAATGATCCGAGCTTCAAGTCGGCACAGGTGTTCTGAAATTTTGTTCACGTTTTGATCTGGATATTCTTCGCGGTTTTGTTATGGTGCCGGCAAGAGTTCCACGAGTATATACGATATCATGTCCTTTACCCTGCTCGGCCAAGAGATTCCCGCTGTTCCGGTTCTGACCGGCCTTGTTATCTTTCTTCTGATCGTCGTGATCGTTCTCGTCATCAACGGCAGAAGGCGGCAGTCGGAGGAGGATATGCTGCGGGCCGAGGATGCCGAGCATAACATGGCTGCAATTCTCAGGGCGCAGGCGGAGATGCAGGGGCGGCTTGCCACCATGACCGAGGTGTTCGGCTCACGGCAGGCGGAGTTCAATCATGCCGTAAACCAGCGGCTCGACGGCATGTCGCAGCGGGTGACGGCGACGATCGGTGAGCAGACGCGCTCGACGCATGAGAACCTGCGCCGCCTGCAGGAGCGGCTGGCCGTCATCGACGCGGCGCAGACCAATATTCAGTCGCTGGCAAAGGATGTCGTCGGGCTGCAGGCAATTCTCTCCAACAAGCAGACGCGCGGCGCCTTCGGCCAGGCACGCATGGAGACGATCATAGCCGACGGGTTGCCGATGGGCGCCTATGCCTTCCAGCCGACGCTGTCGAACGGTTCGCGGCCGGACTGCACCATCCGCATGCCGAACAGCTCGCCGCCGCTGGTCATCGACGCCAAGTTTCCACTGGAAGCCTGGAACGCCATCCGCAGCGCCACCGCGACAAGCCCGGAGCATGGCAAGATCGCCGCGCAGCAATTCCGCCGGGATCTCGAGGTGCATATCCGCGATATCGCCGAGAAATATCTCATCCAGGGCGAGACGCAGGATACCGCCTTCCTCTTCGTTCCCTCCGAATCGATCTTTGCCGAAATCCACGAGAATTTCGAAGCGATCGTGCAGAAGGCGCAGCGTTCGCGCATCGTCATCGTCTCGCCGTCGCTGCTGATGCTGTCGATCCAGGTCATCCAGGCGGTGCTGAAGGACCAGCGCATGCGCGAGCAGGCGCATGTGATCCAGGGGGAAGTGGCGCATCTGATGGACGATCTCTCACGCCTTGACGAGCGGGTGCGCAAGCTGCAGGGGCATTTCGCCATGGCGCAGAAGGATGTCGACATGATCGTCACCTCCGCCGACAAGCTGGCCCGGCGTGGCGAGCGGATAGAAGCGCTGGAATTCGAGACCGCGGCCGAGCCGGCAAAGCCCGCTGCCGAGGACCGGCCCAAGCCGATCGACAATCGCACCGGCCAACTCAAGCTAAGGGTGGTTGACGAGGACTGACCGCTTCGGGCAGTGTCGCGCCAAATCAATGCGTGCCCTGCCAAAGGATGAAGCAATTCTTGGATGGGAGCGTGCAAGACCAGCAAGCAGGGCAGGACATCCCATGATCACCATTTTCGGTTCCATCAATATGGACCTTATCGCCACCACCGACCGTCTGCCGAAGCCGGGCGAGACGGTAGCCGGCAACGGCTTTTCCACCGCCGCCGGCGGCAAGGGCGCCAACCAGGCGCTGGCGGCGCGCCGTGCCGGTTCGACAGTGCGCCTGACCGGCGCCGTCGGCAATGACGGCTTTGCCGAGCCCGCGCTTGCCCTGCTCGACGCAGCCGGCACCGATCTTTCCACCGTGGCCCATGTTACCGAGCCGACCGGCACGGCGCTGATCCTGGTCGGCGGCGACGGCGAGAACATGATCGCCGTCGTTCCCGGCGCCAACGGCACGAAGACGGCCGAAGACGCGACCGCCGTCGTCGATGCGCTGAGCCCCATCGATACGCTGATGCTGCAATTCGAAATCCCGGTTGCGGCCGTCGAAACGGCGCTTGTTGCCGCCAAGGCCAAGGGCGTTCGCACGGTTCTCAATCTCGCACCGCTCATTCCCGAGGCAGCACGCCTCGGACGCCTCGCCGACATTGTCATCGCCAACGAAACCGAATTCGAGCTGCTCGCCGGCCAGGACAATATGTCAGCGAGCGATCGTGAGGCGGCGCTTGTCCGCCTGCATACTGAGACCGGACAGACGCTAATCGTCACGCTTGGCGGCGACGGCGTCATCGCCATCCGCAATGGCGAGCTTTCGCGCGCCAAGGGCCTCGTCATCGAGCCGGTCGATACAGTCGGCGCCGGCGACACCTTCTGCGGCTATTTCGCCGCCAGCCTCGACCAGGGTCTGGATTTCCACACGAGCCTGCGCCGCGCTGCCGTCGCCGGTTCTCTTGCCTGCCTTCAGCCCGGCGCGCAACCTGCCATTCCGGTTGCAAGCGACGTCGCCGCGCGTCTTTGAGATCTGCCGTGCTCGAGTATCCCGTTTGCGGGCGATTCCGCCTGCAAACGGGATATTTCAGCAAAGCAAGTTAATTAAATTTTTCCGCTTCGCCATCATTCTCCTCTCGTCTGCCGTGTATCGCCGTCTGGTGGTGGCAGGCGCCCTCCCGGCGGCCCCATGACAGGGCCATCCTGTGCCGACCTTGCATTCGGATAATGTGCATCCGACGCATCGTTCTCTCGAGGAAATGATGTCCATCTTTCGTATGAAGTCGCTTGCGGCCAAGCTCATCCTGGTCACCGGGGTGGCGATCGCACTCGTCCTGTTCGTCTCCAATTTCCTGCTGATTTCCCAGACGCGCGATCGCGTCCAGACGTTGACGATGGACCAAGCCAATAGCGAAGCCAAATCCATCTCCAACGAGATCGCCGCCAATGTCGGCGAACTCGCCAGCGCCGCCCGTTCGATGGCGGCCGTGATCGGTCGTGGCCACGAAGGCCACACCTTCGATCGCAAGGGCATCATCAATATCCTCAAGGCCAACGTCGAACAGAACGCCTTCGCCTTCGGCAGCTGGTTCTGCGAGCAGCTCGGCACGTTCGACGGCAAGACGACGGAGCTTGCCGGCAACAAGGATCAAGGCGTCAACGACAAGGGCGCGTTTACGCCCTATTGGTCGAAGACCAAGGATGGCGGCATCCAGTACTCCACCTTCGACAACGACTACACCGCCGCCTGGTGGAAGCTCGCCGCCGACAGCGGCAAGGGCGCGATCACGCCGCCCTACATGGCCGAAGGCACCGAAGTTCCGACGACCATGAGCTCGATCGCCTATCCGGTCATGTCCGGCGGCAAGATGATCGGCGTTTCCGGTGTCGATATTTCGCTCGCCTCTCTGTCCACCAAGCTGCAGAACCTGCACCCCTTCGGCTCGGGCCGCGTATTGCTGGTTTCGCAGGATAACAAGTGGCTGGTGGCGCCGAGCAAGGAACTGCTGATGAAGGAGTATAACGGCGATGGCGCCGAGGCCATCAAGGCCGCGCTGACTTCGTCGACGGCGGGCCTGCTGAAGAACCTTGCCGATGGCAGTGGGGAGGCTTTCGACCGGGTGGTCTATCCCTTCGCCGTGCCGGGCCTCAACGCCACCTGGGTTGTTCTCGTCGATGTGCCGCACAGCGCGATCGAAGCGCCCGTGCGCGATCAGACCTACATGATGATCATCGGCGGCATCCTGGTGCTCGCGGCCGTCATGCTGGCCCTCTATGCAGCCGTCCGTAGTTTCGTGCAAAAGCCGCTTGGCGGATTGGTTGCCAGCGTCAACAGCCTCAGCGCCGGCAACTATGCCGATCCGGTGAAGGGCCAGACCGGCACAGACGAGATCGGCTCAGTCGCCAAGGCGCTCGAAGGCTTCCGCTTTGGGCTTGCCGATGCGAAGCGACTGGAAACAGAGGCCGGCGACCAGCGCCGCGCCGCGGAAGGCGAGCGTTATCGCTCGGAGACGGAGCGCGGCGAAACCGTCGCGCTGCAGCGGCGTATCGTCACCATTCTCGGCCAGAGCCTGGCGGAGCTTTCCAAGGGCAATCTAGGCCATCGCATCGCCGAGGACTTTCCGGGCGAATATGCCAGCCTGAAACAGGATTTCAACGAGGCCCTCGCAAGCCTCGAAGAGACCGTGCATACGATGAACCTCAGCGTCGGCAATATTGGTAACGGCACCGGCGAAATCAGCAACAGTGCTTCGGATCTTGCCCGCCGCACGGAGCAGCAGGCGGCCAGCCTGGAACAGACCGCGGCCGCGCTCAACCAGCTGACCGCTCAGGTCAATTCCAGCGCCGAGAATGCCCGCACGGCGGCAAGCAGCGTCAGCGCGGCGTCCGAGGATGCTGGGCGCTCCGGCGAGATCGTGCAGAAGGCGATCGCCTCCATGCAAGGTATCGAACAGTCGTCGCAAGAGGTTTCGCGCATCATCAGCGTCATCGACGAGATCGCCTTCCAGACCAATCTGCTGGCTCTCAATGCCGGCGTCGAAGCTGCCCGCGCCGGCGAAGCCGGCAGGGGTTTTGCTGTCGTGGCGCAGGAGGTGCGTGAACTGGCGCAGAGATCCGCCAATGCCGCCAAGGAAATCAAGACCCTGATCAACACCTCGGCCGGCCAGGTGAAGGAAGGCGTCGATCTTGTCGGCCACACCGGCAATGCGCTGCACAAGATCGCCGAGCAGGTCATGCAGATCAACGGCCTGATCCGGCAGATCTCGGCTTCGGCCAGCGAACAGGCCATCGGACTGAAGGAAATCAACTCGGCGGTCAACCAGATGGACCAGGTGACGCAGCAGAACGCGGCGATGGTGGAGGAAACCACCGCCGCCAGCGTGGCGCTGAACGACGAAGCGCAGACGCTGAGAGGACTTGTCTCCCGCTTCCGCACGTCGCACGGCACGCAGGACAATGCCGCAACACTGCGCGCGACGGCCCAGCAGATGCTCGCACCAGCACCTGTACCGGCCCGTCGCGCACCCCCGGCTCCGCCTGCCCGCAAGACACAGCCCCAGACGCAGGGCGCCAATGCGCTGGCGCGGGACGACTGGGAAGAATTTTGAGCCGACCAAAGAGAAACACAAAAGGCCGCCGGTTCATCCCGGCGGCCTTTTCACTTATACGAGCCGGCGCGGCCGTCAGATGCGCGCGAAACGCTCCGTCAGCAGCGCAAAAAAGCCATCGGCATCGACGTTGCGCATGACCTTGGCGTTATGCTTGCGGTCGGTCACATGCCACCAATCGACGACGGTCATGCCGACCGTCAGTTCCGAGGTGATTTCGATCTCGACATTGCAGTCGCGCCCTTTGAAGAGCTCCGGCTTCAGCAGATAGGCAATGACGGTCGGGTCGTGCAGCGGGCCGCCGTCGGAGCCGTATTTCTCGATGTCGAAGCGCTCGAAGAACTCCAGCATCTCGACCATGGCCTTGGCCGGCGCCGAGTCGATCGCAGCGATGCGCGCGACGCGATCCTTGCGGGTGAGGAGCTGATGGGTGACATCGAGCGGCATCATGACGATCGGCACGCCAGAGCGGAAGACGACATCGGCAGCTTCCGGATCGACATAGATGTTGAATTCGGCGGCCGGCGTGATGTTGCCACCCTCGAAGAAACCGCCGCCCATCATCACCAGCTCGCGAATGCGGCCAACGATATCTGGGGCCTTCTGGAAGGCAAGCGCGATATTGGTGAGCGGACCGAGCGTGCAGAGCGTGATGGCACCCTCCGGTTCGTTGCGCAGCGTCTCGATGATGAAGTCGACGGCATGACCCGGCTGGAGCGGCATGGTCGGTTCGGGCAGTTCGGGACCGTCGAGGCCGGTCTTGCCATGCACATGCTCGGCGGTGACCAGCTTGCGCTTGATCGGCGTATCGGCACCGGCAAAGACCTTGACGTCGCGGCGATTGCAGAGCTCGCAGACGATGCGGGCATTGCGGCTCGTCAGCGCCAGCGGCACGTTGCCGGCAACCGTCGTGATGCCGAGCACGTCGAGCTCCTCGCGGCTTCCGAAGGCAAGCAAGATCGCCGCGGCGTCATCCTGGCCGGGATCGGTATCGATGATGATTTTTCTGGGCTCGGTCATATCTGTGGCTTCCCTCCGGTGCAGATCGGCATGACTTGATGCGAGCCCGCCGAAGCTTTGTCAAGCAGCCATGAGGGCGGGATGACGACGAACATTTCCCTACTGCATAATTCCTCAAATCGGCATCGATTTGAGGAATTATGCAGCGGATTTAAAGTGCTACAGCGACCTTTGCGCGTCAAATGTGACGCGCGGCGCTCTAGTCAAACTGATTTCGCAGCTGCGAAGCCGGACCGTCTTGCACTCCCTTCCCCATGCCCCCATATTAGCGGGAGCCGGGTGCTGACGATCAGGTCCGGAAAGGTCGCTTGCTACCCAAGGACTTGACGATGAGCCGGACGACGCCTTTTGCCAGCCCTCTTCTTCTGGGCTTCGATACCATGGAAAAGACGCTGGAGCGGATTTCCAAGGCCAGCGATGGTTACCCCCCCTACAATATCGAACGCATGCGCCCCGATCGTATTTCGGGCGAGCCTGAACGCCTGCGCATCACGCTTGCGGTGGCCGGCTTCTCCGAAGACGAGCTCGATATCACCACGGAAGAAAACCAGCTTCTGATCCGCGGCCGGCAGGTCGAGCAGGAAGAACGCGATTATCTCTATCGCGGCATTGCGGCCCGCCAATTCCAGCGTGTCTTCGTTCTGGCCGACGGCATGCAGGTGCTTGGCGCCGTTTTGAAGAACGGACTGCTCTCCGTCGACCTCATTCGGCCGGAGCCGGCGCGTATGGTAAAGAAAATTAACATTTCGGTCTCACAGTAGGACAACGGCTGATTGCCGTTGGTCCCTCATACTGGAGGTACGAACATGCTTATGAGAGAAGCCACTGCCCGCCTGACCCAATCCGAGCTTGCCCATCTGGGCAGCGGTGAGGTTGCCTATATCCGGAAAATTCGCTCCGAAGAAGTGTCCCGCTGCTTCCCGGAAGCGCCTTCCGATATCGATCCCGATGTCGACCTCTGGGCGCTCTTCGGCGCCGACGGCACCCCGATCCTTCTGACCGACAACCGGTCCAGCACCTTTTACAAGGCAGCCGAGGACGAGTTGAAGACGGTCAGCCTGCATTAAGAGCCGGGAAAACGAGGCGGCGGAACGAAATCGCCGCGACGTTCGCAACGTCGATGCGCGCAGCTCGGCAGGGCTGCGTCAGGTCCGATGTGGCATGAGAGCGTGAATGTCTGGAGATCAATCTCCGGCGCCCCCGAAACGGCCGCTCAAACCTTCTTGAACGTCAGATAGGCGGAAGACCGCCCCTCGCGCCGGGCCTTGGCCTCATAGCGCGTGCTCGGCCAGCCCTCATAGGGTGTCAGCCAGTCGGCGGCATTCTGCGCCGTCCATTCGAAACCGCCATGAGCGTGGCAATGCTGCAGCGTCCAGTTGACATAGGTGTCGATGTCCGAAGCGAAGCAGAAGCGCGCGCCGGGCTTCAGAACACGATGGAAGCGTTCGAGGTTCACCTGCGAGACGAAGCGGCGCTTCCAGTGTTTCTTCTTCGGCCAGGGATCGGGATAGAGCAGGTCGATCTGGTCGAGACAGGCGTCCGGCAGCCAGTCCAGCAGCTGCGTCGCGTCGTCGTTATAGACGCGGATATTGCGCGCACCGGTCTCATCGATGCTGGCAAGCAGCTTCTGCATGGAATTGACGAAAGGCTCGACGCCGATGAAGCCGGTCGTCGGTTGTTCGAGCGCCCTGTGGATCAGGTGCTCGCCACCGCCAAAACCGATTTCCAGGCGCAGACGCTCGGTCGGCACCGGAAACAAGGCATGCAGCGGCAGAGGCGCCGGTGTGGAAAGGTCGACGATATACCGCGGCAGCAGCGTTTCAAGCTTTTCGGCCTGCTGGCCGCGCAAGGCTTTACCCTTGCGCCGGCCGAAGAATGCTTCCGTCGCCCGCGACCGGCGCTCCGTATCGATCATGCAGCTTCCCGGATCTTCACGGATTCCTTCAGCGCCTTGACGAGGTCCGTACGCTCCCAGGAGAACGAGCCGTCACGGCCCGCCTTGCGGCCGAAATGGCCGTAGGCCGAGGTCTTGGCGTAGATCGGCTTGTTGAGGTCGAGATGGCGACGAATACCGGTCGGCGAAAGATCCATGTTCTTGCGGATCGCTTCTTCGACCTGATCCTCGGTCACGCCGTTGCCGGTGCCGTGCAGGTCGACATAGATCGACAGCGGCTGGGCAACGCCGATGGCGTAGGAAAGCTGGATCGTGCAACGATCGGCAAGGCTGGCGGCAACGACGTTCTTTGCCAGATAGCGCGCGGCATAGGCGGCGGAACGGTCGACCTTGGTCGTGTCCTTACCGGAGAAGGCGCCACCGCCGTGCGGGGCTGCGCCACCGTAGGTGTCGACGATGATCTTACGGCCGGTCAGGCCGGCATCACCGTCCGGGCCGCCGATGACGAACTTGCCGGTCGGGTTGATGTACCACTTGCAATCATGCGCGATCTTCAGTTCGCCGAGCGCTTCGCGAATATAGGGTTCGACGACGGCGCGAACCTTCTTCGAATCCCAGCTATCGTCGAGATGCTGGGTGGACAGCACGATCGAGGTTACCTCGAACGGCTTGCCGTCGACGTAGCGAACGGTCACCTGGCTCTTGGCGTCCGGGCCGAGCTTGGCAACATCACCGTCGCCCTTCTTGCGGGCGGTCGCGAGCAGCTGCAGGATCTTGTGCGAATAATAGATCGGCGCCGGCATGAGATCCGGAGTTTCGCGGCAGGCATAACCGAACATGATGCCCTGGTCGCCGGCACCCTCGTCACCCTGCTGGTCGGCGGCGCTGTCGACGCCCTGGGCAATGTCGGCAGACTGCGAATGCAGGAGCACGTCGATGCGTGCCTTCTTCCAGTGGAAGCCGTCCTGCTCGTAGCCGATATCCTTGATGGCGCGGCGGGCAGCGGCCTTGAACTTCGAGGGGTTGATGACGTCGTTGCCGTCCTTGTCCTTCTTCATCAGGCTCGGCGGCAGACGAACTTCGCCGGCGATGACGACACGGTTGGTGGTCGCAAGGGTCTCGCAGGCAATGCGTACGCCCCAGGGGTTGATGCCGGTCTTTGCAGCTTCGCGGTAGACCAGATCGACGATTTCATCGGAGATACGGTCACAAACTTTATCCGGGTGACCTTCGGCAACAGACTCGCTGGTAAACAGATAATTCGCGCGCATGCGGGATTCCCCTCAAAGAACAAATCTCCTCTTTTGATATTCGTGTCGAGCCCGAAAAACAAGTCGCAGAAGGACATAAATATATCTTTATATCCCGGTGGACGGGATAAATTTTTCCGCCAAACACGCAAAAGGCGGCCAAAATGACCGCCTTTCGACATTGCTACCATGGCGCTGCGTCGAAACGACTACTCCGCGTCGGCCTCGGCCGCGAGTGCCTTGACGAGTTCGACGACCTTGCGGCGAACCTTGCCGTCGGAAATCTTCACGAAGGCGCGGTTGAGCTGCAGGCCTTCGGAGGACGACAGGAAATCAACCACATAGTTGGAGCTGGAGGCCTCGGCCAAACCGCCAGCGGTCGTCGTGTGATCGCCGGGAGCATCCTCGAAGAAGAAGGAAACGGGGACGTTAAGAATGCTGGAAATATTCTGAAGGCGGCTGGCGCCAACGCGGTTGGTGCCCTTCTCGTATTTCTGGATCTGCTGGAATGTAATTCCAAGGCTCTCGCCGAGCTTTTCCTGGCTCATGCCCAGCATGGTGCGGCGGAGGCGAATGCGGCTACCGACATGAATGTCGATCGGGTTAGGCTTCTTTTTATTCTCAATCATCTCATTACCCTAACATAGGTTGAATACAGGTCCTGCTACCCGGTGCCCTTAACCGCCCCTATTAACGCCACGTTGCAGCCGACGCCCACCCGGCTTCTAATCTACGTGCAAAACAGCGTTCGGCAAGCACTATGCAATTTTAGGGTTTTTCGGTCAATTCGCCCTTGAAATAAAACCCATGCGTGAAATCACAGCGATTATACCGACTATCCCGATGATCAACCAGAAATAGGCTTTTCGTACGCTATCGTCGATTCGCGATACGGTTGCACCACCCAAAGCGGCATCGACGAACCCCTGCTCATTAAAGTCGATTCCGGAAATCAAGCGTCCATGAGCGTCCACATAGGCTGAAACACCGGTGTTCGCGCTCCGAATCAGCGGCAACCCCTGCTCGACCGCCCTCACCCGCGCCTGCAGGAAGTGCTGGTACGGACCGGGCGTATCCCCGAACCAGGCATCGTTCGTGACGTTGAGAATGGCATCCGCCTGCCGGATTTCCGGCGTCATCTCGTTCGGAAAGATGATCTCGTAGCAGATCAGCGGATAGAGTTTGATGCCATCAGGCAGCGTCAGCAACTGCCGGCTGGCAGCGGCCGAAAAGCCGCCGGGAAGCTCGACGACATTCTCGATGCCAAGATAACCGAGAATGTTCTCAAAGGGCACATACTCGCCGAAAGGAACGAGATGGGTCTTGTCGGAGGCACCGATGATCTGGCCGCGCCCGTCAATGACGTAGACGGAATTGTAATAGCGCGGCTCGACGCCCGGCCCCATGTCCTCGACCCGAACCGCGCCGGTGATCAGGATCTGATCGTCGTCGAGCTGATCTGCGATGCGGGTGAGCGCATCCTGATTATCGGTCAGAATGAAGGGTATGGCGGTTTCCGGCCAGACGATGATATCGGGCCGCTTGCCACCATTCGCCGGCGGCTGGACCGAAAGCGAAAGATGCTTGTCGAAGATGGCGTTGCGGTCGGCGGCCGTATCCATCTTGGCTTCCTGGTCGATCGCCGGTTGCACGATACGCACCACCGGAGCGGTTTTACCGGGCGCCGGCGTCGGCTCCGGTAAATTGAGAGCATAATAGCCGTAGCCGAAATGCGCCGCCGCAATCAGTACCGCCAAGCCGATCCCCGGCACTCGGCCCTGGCGCGTTCCCAGCAAGGCCGGCACGGCGAAAACGAAAACGGCAAGCACGGTGACGCCAAGCACGCCGATCACATGCGCAGATTGCATCATCATCGGTATGGGCATGGCACCATAACCGATGGCATTCCAGGGAAAGCCGGTGAAAAGGAAACTGCGCAGCCATTCCAGCAGGCCGAAACCGAAGGCGAGTGCGGCAATACGTCCCATACCGTCGGACCAAAGCAGGCGGGAAAGCGCTGCCGCCACACCGTAAAAGATCGCCAGGAAGGCAGGAAGGCCGAGGATCGCCAGCGGCAATGCCCAGGCGAATTGATCGGCATCGATCAGAAGCGCATGGCCGAGCCACCAGAGGCCGGCGACAAAATAACCGAAGCCGAACAGCCAGCCGGTGGTAAAAGCCGGCCAAAGACGACCAAGGAAACCGCTGTCAGGGCCAGCCGCGGCGCCGTCCAGCAGCCAGACGAGCAATGTGAAGGACACAAACATCGCCGCGAAGAAGCCGAAGGGCGGCAGCGCCAGGACACCGATCGCCCCGGCAAGAATAGCGAGAAGTGCGCGCTTAAAACCCCAGACGAGGATCACCTTGCCCGAAAGCCGTTCCATGCGCGCGCTCCGTCAAACTGCGAATCAATTGGCCGCAGTCTTTCAAAAAAGCAGCGATTTGTCCTGTTGAAGCGCCGCCTGAAGCAATTCCAGGAAAAGTGCGTAGCGGTTTTCCGTCCGGAATTGCGTCAAACAAGAGGATAGAGCGGGGAAGCGCTGAACCGCTCTATTGGCTGGCGGCGTTCCGTTCGGCCGAAGATCCCTCGGAAAGCGCGTTGGGCGACGGCAGATCGCGCTCGAGCCCGCCTCCTTCACCATCCGCCTTGGCCGGACGGCGACGGGCGGTATGACGCTTGCGGGTGATGCGAACCTTCTTGATGCGGCGCGGATCGGCGTCGAGAATATGGAACTCGAAGCCCGGCAGCGCCTGGACGACCTCGCCACGCACCGGGATACGGCCGAGCGCGGAGAAGATCAACCCGCCCAGCGTATCCACCTCGTCCACCTGCTCGCTGATATCGAAATCGGAGCCGATCGCCGCGGCGATCTCCTCCAGCTCGACGCGGGCATCGGCGACGAAGACATCTTCGGAGATGCGCTTGAACATCACCTCGTCGTCATCATGTTCGTCATCGATATCGCCGACGACCATTTCGACGATGTCTTCATGCGATGCGAGACCGTCGGTACCGCCATACTCGTCGATGACGAGCGCCATCTGCGTGCGGTTGACCTGCATGCGCCGCAGAAGATCCGAGGCAAGCATCGAGGGCGGCACGAACAGGATCTTCCGGATGATGCCGGCTTCGGCCAGCGTCTTCTGGAGATCGACGCGCGAAAGGTCGAAATTCGGCTTGGCCGAGCGCGCCGGCTTTTCGGCCGAGTTCGCGGTTGATGCGGACGCGGCAGTCTTGCCATTGCCGGCACGGCGCTTGTTGCGCGCCTGCTTGGCGACATAGGAGAGTAGGTCGCGGATATGCACCATGCCGCGCGGATCGTCCAGCGTTTCGGCATAGACCGGCATGCGCGAGCGGCCGCTCTCCTCGAAGAGGATCATAAGTTCGCCGATGGTGATGGTCTGGTCGACCGCCTCGATATCGGCGCGCGGCACCATGACGTCCTCGACCCGCACTTCACGGAAACGGAGGATATTGTGCAGCATCGCCCGCTCGTCCGGCGAAAAGGCATCGTCATCGGTCGCGCTGGTCATCAGCGCGTCGGCGAGATCCTCGCGCAGTCGTGCCGACCCTTGAGCCGGACGTAGAATGCGCGCTGCGCGTGCCCAGAAGGAAGATTGCGATCGCTTGCCGTTGCTACTACTGCCTGCCTCATCGGAGGAGGCGGTGTCGGCGCCGTCTTTGGCCTCGGAGGCCGGTCTTGTCGTAAAGTCGCTCATTGTTCCTGATCAGACAGGGTTCAAGTCAAATGGGGTCCTGCCCCGCATAGGGATCAGATAGGCCAAGACCAGCCAAAATGCGAGTCTCCAGCCCCTCCATTCTTTCGGCTTCGCTATTATTCATATGGTCGTAGCCGAAGAGATGCAAGAAACCATGCACCATCAAATGCGTCAGATGGTCGTCAAAACTCTTTTCCAGCTCGACCGCCTCGCGCTCCACCGTCTCCCTGGCGATGATGATATCGCCAAGCATCGGGCCGGGCTTGCCGCCGGGAACCAGCGGAAAAGCGGGGAAAGACAAGACGTTGGTCGCCTTGTCCTGCTCGCGCCATTCCGCATTGATCTCGCGGATCGCAGCATCGTCGGTGAAGACGAGCGACAGTTCCGGTGCGATTTTCGGAAAAGGCTGCTTCTCATTTTTTTTGAGATAGGCCGCCGCCACGCCAAGCACGCGCTCAGCCAAAGCCTGCAATACGTCTTCGGAGGGCCAATCGCCCTCCTCGACGCTGATCTGAATATCGAGTTCGGCCATCAGATCTGCGGGTCGGCCTCACCACCCTCAGCCGGGACGGCATAGGTGGAATCATAGGCCCTGACGATACGTGCCACCAGCGGATGGCGGACGACGTCCGTGTCCTTGAAGCGGACGATGGTGATGCCCTCGACGCCGTTGAGCAGTTGCAACGCTTCCACCAGACCGGACTTGACGCCGCGCGGCAGGTCGACCTGGCTCGGGTCGCCGGTGATGATCATTCGTCCATTGTCACCGAGGCGGGTCAGGAACATCTTCATCTGCATCGCCGTGGTGTTCTGCGCCTCGTCGAGGATGACGGCGGCGTTGGCGAGCGTGCGGCCGCGCATGAAGGCGAGCGGCGCAATTTCGATGACCCCGGCGGTGATGGCGCGTTCGACCTTGTCGGCCGGCATCATGTCGTAGAGCGCGTCATAGAGCGGGCGGAGATAGGGATCGACCTTTTCCTTCATGTCGCCAGGCAGGAAGCCCAGGCGCTCGCCGGCTTCGACGGCCGGGCGCGAGAGGATGATCTTCTCGACGGCGCCGCGCTCCAGAAGCTGGCAGGCATGGGCGACGGCGAGATAGGTCTTGCCGGTGCCGGCCGGGCCAACGCCGAAGACCATCTCGGAACGCTCCAGCGCCCGCATATAGGCATCCTGTGTCGGCGTGCGCGCAATGATCGTCTTCTTGCGCGTCGAAATTTGCGCCATCGTCAATTTGGCTTTTTTCTCCATGGTCGGCAACGTCAGTTGGTCGTCGGCGGCAACCGCCATACGGATTGCCCCTTCCACGTCGGAGCGCTCCACATTCCCACCTTTCTGCAGCTTGTCATAGAGATAATCGAGGGTGCGGCGCGCCTGGTTGGTGGCCGAGACATCGCCGGTGATGACAACGGAGTTGCCGCGGGCGCGGGCGTCGATGCCGAGACGCTCCTCCAGCAGCTTCAGATTCTGATCAAACTGTCCGAAAAGTTCGCTGGCGAACCGATTATTCTCGAACGTCAGGATGAAGTGATTGGCGTCGCTCGCGATGCGGGGCTGGCGCGATGATGAAGAAACCAATTCCTGTCCGTTCAAGCGGTGTGGCTCCTTGTGCCCGTCCGGAACCTAGAGCAACTCAGCAAAAAGGCTGTTGGTGCTGGTCCCGGTGATTCGTACATTTATAATGTCACCGATTTGCGATGCTTTTGCATCAATATTCACAGACTGAAGCCAGGGAGAACGACCTATCAACTGTCCCGGCATGCGGCCAGGCTTTTCCAGGAGCACATCGACCACTTTGCCGACGCAGCCATCCGCGAAAGCGTGCTGCTGCTTCAATAGCAACGCCTGCAACCGTTCAAGCCGTTCCGCCTTGATCTCTTCCGGCACCTGGTCCTTCAGCTCCGCACCGGGCGTGCCCGGGCGCGTCGAATATTTGAACGAGAAGGCTTGTGCATAGTTCACCTCCTCCACCAGACGGAGTGTATCCGCAAAATCCTGTTCTGTCTCCCCCGGGAAACCGACGATGAAATCGCCGGAAAGGGCGATATCCGGCCGTGCAGCGCGGATTTTCTCGATCAGGGCAAAGTATTCGGCTGCCGTATGCCGCCGGTTCATCGCCTTCAGAATCCGGTCGGATCCGGACTGTACCGGCAGGTGCAGATAGGGCATCAGCGTACGCAGATCGCGGTGCGCCGATATCAGCCGGTCGTCCATGTCGCGCGGGTGGCTGGTGGTGTAGCGTAGCCGGGCAAGGCCCGGAATGTCCGACAGCCGGTAAAGCAGGTCACCGAGGCTCCAGGCCTCGCCGTTGGGGCCAGTGCCGTGCCAGGCGTTGACGTTCTGGCCGAGCAGCGTGATTTCACGCACGCCGCCATCCACAAGTTTCTCGGCCTCTTCGACGATCTGGGCGACCGAACGGGAGACCTCGGAGCCGCGCGTATAGGGCACCACGCAAAAAGTGCAGAACTTGTCGCAGCCTTCCTGCACGGTCAGGAACGCCGTGACGCCGCGTGCGCGGATTTTCGATCTCTCCGCGATCGGCAGATGTTCGAACTTGTCCTCGATCGCATATTCCGTATCGACGACGCGCTGGCCTTCCTTGGCGCGACGCAGCGCGTCCGGCAGGCGGTGATAGGTCTGCGGACCGATGACGACATCGACTGCGGGCGCGCGGCGAAGGATTTCCTCGCCCTCGGCCTGCGCGACACAGCCAGTAACGCCGATCATCATCTCGCGGCCGTCGGCAGCCTTGCGCTTCTTCATGTCGCGCAGACGCCCGAGCGCGGAATAGACCTTCTCGGCGGCCTTCTCGCGGATATGACAGGTGTTCAGCAGGACCAGATCGGCCTCTTCCATGTCCTCGGTCGGCTCATAGCCATCGCGGGCGAGCGCATCGCTCATCCGCGTCGAGTCGTAGACGTTCATCTGACAGCCGTAGGTCTTGATGAAAACCTTGCGGCTGTTGGAGCCATCGCGCGGGCCGAGTTGCAGGGCGGTCGGCTTCGGGGCGTCGAGAGTTAAGCTGTCCTTGGTCATGGCCGCTATGTAGTGGCTTTTGCTCGCCGAGAAAATCAAAAAGTTGGAATCGCCTGGATATCAGGCAATCTCGCGGCCGAGCAGCCGGCTCGCGAGCATGGTGCGGATACGCCGCGCGATCGTGGTGCTGACATCCTTGCGCTTGGTGTCGGCGCGATATTCGACGGCCTCGCCGAAGCAGACGTCGACATCGATGGCGCCACAGGCGACGATGTCCTTCAGGTGCGGCACCAGCTCGATATCGCCGGGCCAGGCGGCGATCGGGCGATAATAGCGGCCCATGGCGACGCCGTGAATGCGGGTATAGGCGACCGCCACCGGCTGCACATGCACGACCGCATCCGGCGTTTTCGGCAGAGCTGCCGCCGCCGCGCCGAACAGCGAGGATTTGACCTCCAGCAGGCGGTTGCCATCCGAGGTCGTACCTTCGGGAAACAGCACCATGATCTCGCCATTGGCCATGCGCTCGGCGATCTCGTTCACCTGATCGCCGGTCTTGCGCTTCTGCTCGCGCTCGATGAAGACGCTCTTCTGCCATTCGGCGAACTGACCGAAGATCGGCCAGTCCCGCACTTCCGACTTGGCGATGAAGGCGACGTCGGCAACGGCGGACAGCACGAGGATATCCAGCCAGGACGAATGGTTGGCGGCCAGCATCAGGGGCCGGCGGCTTTCCGGCTGCCCGATGACGTGAATACGGACGCCCAGCCAATAGCAGACGATGCGATGCCAGTAGCGCGGCAGATAGCGCCTGAGCTTCCAGTCGAAGCGCAGGCAAAGGATCTGCAACGGCAGCATGACGAGACTGACGGCAAAAATGACGATGGCGGCACAGCCGACGCGCAGCCAGGTCACCAAATCTTTTGCTCCGGCACGACAGTCATCACGTCAGCGTTCGTCCTTTTTCAGCGGGATACCATAGAGTTCCAGCCGGTGGTCGACGAGCTTGAAACCATGTTCGCGGGCAATGCGCTCCTGCAGCGCCTCGATCTCCGGCGAGTGAAACTCGATCACCTCGCCGCTTTTCAGATCGATCAGATGATCATGGTGCTCTTCCGGCACGGTCTCGTAGCGCGAGCGGCCGTCGCGGAAATCATGTCGGGCGAGAAGGCCGGCATCCTCGAAAAGCTTCACCGTGCGATAGACCGTCGAAATCGAGATCTTCGCATCCACCTTAACGGAGCGGCAGTACAGCTCCTCGACGTCGGGATGATCCTCGGAGCTTTCGATGATACGGGCAATGACCTTGCGCTGCTCCGTCATACGCATGCCGCGCTCGGCGCAAAGCTCTTCCAGAGATTTTACGGCATCGGTCATGGAATAGGGTCTTCGGTCACTTCGTCTATGACAACGGACTAGCGAAGAACGCGCCGCATGACAAGCGCCGTCGATTTCGCGCCGTTTTCATCGACATAATAGGCCTTGCGCTCGCCGACCGTCTCGAAACCGAGCTTGCGGTAGAGCCCGATGGCCGGCTGATTGACGCCATCGACCTCGAGAAACATGGTTTCGCCGCCGCGATTGCGCGCCTCGCGCAGCGCCGCCTGCATCAGCCGCCAGCCAAGGCCGGTGCGGCCAAGCTTGGCGCTGACGGCAATCGTCAGGATTTCGGCCTCGCCCGCCATATGCCGCGCCAGCACGAAGCCCGGAAGCGGCTTTTTCAGGATGGCGTTGGTCTGCCGGGCGACGAAGCCGAAGGTCGTGTCCTGCGACAGCAGATCCTCGAACTCGGTATCGCCCCAGACTCGCGCGAAGCGCTCGCCATGCAGGGCGGCTACTTCAGTACAATCCCGCAGCTGCATCGGGACGATTTCATATTCGGCTTTCAAGGTCAGATAGGATTCGAGCATGTTATAGCCTGGCAACAGCGTATCCGGCCTGCGGTCTGGCATCGGGTCCGCGAAGATAAAGCGGTTTCGGCTTGTCGCTGACGGGTTTGGCAGCGCCAAGCCGGGCAACGACGACAATCGGAAATGCGTCGGGCCGCTCCGCGGGCGGCGCATCGCTGAGCCGGGCGACGGCCGTGCCGGTGACGACACCGCCGAATGCGCCGGCAATTGCCCGCGCTTCGTCGATCGTCACGGCACGGGCTTCATCCAGCGGACGACCATCGGCGTCGAAGGGCTGGAGATAGATCTCCTCGCGCTTGGCATCGATGGCGGCCATAACCGATTGACCCGGATTCCGTTCCCGCGCGCCGGCGGCCATGACCTCAAGGGTCGTGACGCCGATGGCGGGAATATCAAGGGAGAGCGCAAAACCGCGAGCGGCGGCGACGCCGATGCGGATACCGGTGAAAGAGCCGGGGCCGACGGTCACGACGATGCGCTCGACCGCTGCAAGCGCTATCCCGGCTTTTGCCAGCGCCGCGTCGACAACATCCATCAAATGCTCGGCATGCCCCCGCCCGATCGTCTCCGTGACCTCCCCCATCACAGAATCACTGCCGCTATCATACACCGCGGCAGCGCAATCCACACCTGCCGTGTCGAGCGCCAGTACAATCATGTTTGTTTTTCCGAAATGCGAAGATTAAACGGCTTCGACTTCCTGAACTTCCGGAACGAAATGGCGCAGCAGGTTCTGGATGCCATGCTTCAACGTCGCCGTCGACGACGGGCAGCCGGCACAGGATCCCTTCATGTTGAGATAGACCTTGCCATCGCGGAAGCCGCGGAAGGTGATGTCGCCGCCATCCTGGGCAACGGCCGGGCGAACGCGGGTCTCCAGCAATTCCTTGATGGTCAGCACGATGGTCTCGTCGCCCTCATCGAAGAATTCGCCGCTGGCATCCTGCGCTTCGGAAAGGACCGATGCTGCGCCCATGACCGGCTTGCCGGACATGAAATGCTCCATGATCGAGCCGAGAATGGCGGGCTTCAGATGCTGCCACTCCTGATCGTCCTTGGAGACGGAGATGAAATCATAGCCGAAATAGACGCCGCTGACGCCGGGGATATCGAACAGGCGAGCGGCAAGCGGCGAGACTTCCGCCTCGTCGGCGCTGCGGAATTCGGCCGTGCCACTTTCCATCACCACCTTGCCCGGCAGGAACTTCAGGGTCGCGGGGTTCGGCGTCGCTTCGGTCTGAATGAACATCTTGCTCTCCATGCGGCAGGGCTGAAACCCCTGCGCCGACTTTAGAATATTTCAAAAGAAGATAGGCTTTTTGGCCGCCCTAATCAAGAGACCAGGCCTCAAGAAATAGCCCTTGCCAACTCAACTCAGAGCGTCGATTTCCTCGTTCGTCAGCGTATCCGGCAGCACGGTCACCGGGATCGGAAAGGCAGCCGCGCGCCCCGCGATCGAAGATACCAGCGGCCCTGGTCCCTCCTTGGCGGAACCGGCGGCCAGAACGAGAAGCGCGATGTCCCGGTCTTCCTCGATCACCGCATTGATCTGCTCGGCGGCCGACCCTTCACGAATGACGATCTCGGGATCGATGCCGATATTCTCGCGTACGATCTGCGCCGCCTTTGCCGTCGTCGCCTCGGCCTCCTCGCGGGCTTCCGCCCGCATGATCTCCTCGACACCCAGCCATTGCTGGAAATCGCCCTCGGGGATCACGTAGAGAAGCACGAGGCCACCATTGGAATTCTTGGCCCGCCGGCCGGCATAATGGACGGCACGCTGGCATTCAGGCGTGCCGTCAATGACCGCCATGAACTTGCGGCGATGACCTTCGAGCCGTGAGAGACGTTTTGATACCATGCGGCAACTCTGACACCTGAAGGCGGCGTTTTGCAAGCCCCCGTTTTGCACGGGGGCTGCCTTCATAATATGGTCAGTAGATGAAGCCGACGATGTCGCGGACCTGGTTCATCGTCACCTCGGCGCGGGCACGGGCACGGGCACCGCCGTCACGCAGGACGGCATCGATATGGCCGGGATCGGCCATCAGGCGGCGCATCTCGCCGGTGATCGGCGAGAGGACTTGCACGGCGAGATCGACCAGGGCCGGCTTGAAGACCGAGAATTGCTGGCCACCGAACTCCGAGAGCACATCCGCCTTCGACTTGTCGGCAAGGGCGGCATAGATGCCGACGAGATTGTCGGCTTCCGGGCGGCCGGCAAGACCGGCAATCTCGCTCGGCAAACCATCCGGATCGGTCTTGGCCTTGCGGATCTTCTTCGAGATGTTTTCCTCGTCGTCGAGCAGGTTGATGCGCGACAGGTCGGAGGCATCCGACTTCGACATCTTCTTGGTGCCGTCACGCAAAGACATGACGCGCGGTGCCGGACCATCGATCAACGGCTCGACCATCGGGAAATAGGCATGCACCGGCTCATCGCCGACAGTGATGTCGATGCCATAGCCCGAGCGGCGGATATGCTCCATGAAATCCAGATTGAATTTCATGGCGATATCGCGGGTCAGTTCCAGATGCTGCTTCTGGTCGTCACCAACCGGCACATGCGTGGCGCGATAAAGGAGAATATCGGCGGCCATCAGACTTGGATAGGCGTAGAGGCCGAGAGACGCCTGCTCACGGTCCTTGCCGGCCTTGTCCTTGAACTGCGTCATGCGGTTCATCCAGCCGATGCGGGCGACGCAATTGAAGATCCAGGCGAGTTCGGCGTGGCCCGGCACGGTCGACTGATTGAAGACGATATGCTTTTCCGGATCGATGCCGGCCGCAAGGAAGGCGGCGGTGATCGACCGTGTCTGGCTCCGCATGTCCTCATGCACGAGCTGGGCCGTCAACGCATGCATGTCGACGACGCAATACATGCAGTCGCTCTTCTCTTGCAGCGCCACGAACTTGCGGATCGCGCCGAGATAATTGCCAAGATGGAGATTGCCGGTCGGCTGGACGCCGGAGAATACGAGCGGCTTGAATTCGGTCATGTCGTCCTCAAAAGGCTGGTGGAGGGCCCGGGCGAGCTCACGCTCGACCCTTGGTGTTCGGCGGGCTTATGCACGGCGGACAGGCGGGGATCAAGAGGATATATGGCAGGAACTCAGGAAGAATGCTGGATCAGATCCCAGGTGTTGCCATAGGGGTCGGCGAAGACCGCGACAGTGCCGTAGACCTCATGGCGTGGCTCTTCCCGAAACTTCACGCCCTTGGCAAGCATCGCGGCATGATCACGGGCGAAATCATCGGTCTTGAGGAAGAAGCCGACGCGGCCGCCGGCCTGATTGCCGATCACGGCGCGCTGGCTGTCATCGGCGGCCTGAGCAAGCAACAGCGCCGCCCCTTCTGCGCCCTTCGGCTTAATGACAACCCAACGCTTGTCTTCGGGCTGCACTTCATCCTGCAGGCAGTCGAAGCCGAGGGCATCGCAATAGAAAGCCTTAGCGCGATCGTAGTCGTCGACAACGAGGGTAATGAGGAAGAGGGATTGCCGCGGCAAGATGCTACTCCCCGTTCACCACTTCCGCCTCGGGCGGGGGAGCGGTCGGCTTGCGTTTCACGTTGCGGCGGATCATGCCGATGTCGGCGCCGCCGATCAGGAAGGCGACGGCGAAGTAGACCAGCATGGAGATACCGATCAACAGGCCGAGCGTACCGACCTTGGTCAACAACGACGCGCCGGAGGCAAGCCATGGCTCCCAGCGATGCTGGAGATAGACGACCATCGCCGTCATGACGCCGGCCGAGATCAGCAATAGGCCAGTGCGGCGGGCCAGCCCCCAGTCCCAGGTCAGATAGCCGCGGCGCAAAAGCGTCGTGAACAGCAGCACCGTACTGATCCAGCCGGCCGTTGCCTCGGCGACCGCGATGCCAGGCGCCCCCATATAGGGGAAGAGAGTAAGGGCGATTGCGCAATTGGTGGCGACCGCGATGCCGGAAAACCGCATCGGGGTCTTGGTGTCTTCGCGGGCGTAGAAGCCCGGCTGCAGCGCCTTGATCAGCACGAAGGCCGGCAGGCCGAGGCCGTAGATCGCCAGGATCGAGCCGACGATCAAGGTGTTTTCCTGGTGGAAGGCACGGCGCTCGTAGAGCACGCGGATGATGTCGTCGGAGAGCACCCAGAGCGCCATGGCCGCCGGCAATGTCAGGAACAGCACGAACTCCATCGAGCGGTTCTGCAGGTTGGCGGCTTCCTTGAGATGGCCGGATTTCAGCGACCGCGCCAGCTCCGGCAGCAGCACGACGCCAACGGCAACGCCGACGACGCCGAGCGGCAACTGATAGATGCGGTCGGCATATTGCAGGGCGGCGATCGCGCCTTCGCGGCTGGAGGCGATTGCCTGGCCGATCATCTGGTTGATCTGGGTGATGCCGCCGGTGACGGCGGCAGGCACGGCAAGGATCAGCAGCCGCTTCACATTCGGCGTGAAGCGCGGCCAGCGGAAGCCGATATTGATGCCGGCATAGCGTACGCCGATATAGACGACGAGCAATTGCAGGATGCCTGCGGCCAGCACGCCCCAGGACAGATACCAGGCGGTCTCAAGCGGGATGGCGCCGAAATAGAGCGAGTAGAACAGCGCTCCGATCATCACCACGTTGAGGAAAATGGGCGCCACGGCGGCCGCGAAGAAATGATGCAGCGAATTCAGCATACCGCTCATCATCGCCGTCAGCGACATGCACATGAGATAAGGGAACATCACGGCCGCCATCCGCACCGTGATCGAGAACTTCTCCGGATCGTCGGCAAAGCCCGGCGCGATGATCCAGCGCACGATCAGCGGCATGCCCAGTTCCATAGCAACCGTGATCAGGAACAGCACGGAAAAGAGAACGCCGAAGACTTCCTCGGAAAAACGCTTGGCGCCCTCGATGCCGTTCGCCTCGATCTCCTTGGCAAACAGCGGCACGAAGGCGGCGTTGAAGGCGCCCTCGGCGAAAAGGCGGCGGAACAGGTTCGGAAAACGGAAGGCGGCGTAGAACACGTCGGCCATCGGCCCCGTACCGAGGGCGGCGGCCATCAGCGTTTCGCGAGCGAAACCGAAGATGCGGCTGCCGAGCGTCGCGCCGCCGACGGTGATGAATTTCTTGACGAGGCTCATGCGGCTGAACCGGCTTTCTTTTCGGTACTAGGCTTTTCGGTACTGGGCTTTTCGGTATTGAGCGACCGCGTGGAGGCGGGCGCGATCATGCCAGACGGCATGCGCTCGCGCATCTCGTCCTCCTCACCCGCCATCACCGGCTTCAGGCGCGCGATGATATTGGCTCGCTTGTTTTCGTTGGAGATCTTCTGCCCGACGAGATCGGTCACATAGAAACTATCGATGACCTTCTCGCCGAAGGTGGTGATCCGCGCCGAGTGGATGTCGAGCGACAGGTCCGAAAGAACCGAGGTGATTTCCGACAGCAGACCGGTGCGGTCGAGGCATTCGACCTCGATGACGGTGAACTTGTTGGACAGGCTGTTGGAGATCGTCACCGATGGCGGGATGACGAAAGCCTTATTCTTGCGGCGGTTCTTGGTGCGCGTCGCGATGACTTCCGGCAGGCGTTTGCGGCCGGCCAGCACGTCCTCGATCATCTTGCCGATGGTGCCGGCACGGCGCAACTCATCCGCATCGTCGGCGAATTCGCGGCTGACATGGATGGTGTCGAGCGCGCGGCCGTCCGCCGTCGTGAAGATCTGCGCGTCGGCGATATTGGCGCCGGCAGCGGCACAGGCACCGGCGATGACGGTAAGCAGGCGCGGATGGTCGGGCGACAGCACCGTAATTTCGGTGATGGCGTGGAAACTGTCGGTCCGCACCATCGTCGCCAGCACCTGGCCCGATTTGTCGGTCTGACGGATGAACCGCGTGTGGCGGATCTGGTCTTCCAGCGGCACGGATAGAAGATAGGGCTGGTAGTGCAGCTTGACATAGGCCTTGCGAGCCTTCTGACCCCAATCATCCAGCGCTGCTTCCAGCGCCTTGGCGGCAGCTTCGGCCCGTTCCTTGCGCGACACTTCCGAGAAACCGCCAGCCAGGAGCAGCTCGGTCTCGTAATAGAGGGTGCGCAGCAACTGCCCCTTCCAGCCATTCCAGACGCCGGGGCCGACGGCGCGGATATCGCAGACGGTCAGGATCAGCAGCATCTTCAGCCGGTCGAGCGACTGCACCCGGTCGGCGAAATCGATGATGGTCTTGCGGTCGGTCAGGTCTCTGGTCTGGGCGACCATCGACATGGTCAGATGCTCGGCGATCAGCCAGACGACCAGCTCGGTCTGCTTCGGCGACAGGCCGAAGCGCGGGCAAAGCTTACGCGCCACCTTGGCGCCGGCTTCGGAGTGATCCTCCTCGCGGCCCTTGGCAATGTCGTGCAGCAGCACGGCGACGTAAAGAGCGTCGCGGTCCTCGATGCCGGGCATCAGCTTGTTGACCAGTGGATGGATGTCCTCGGCCTTGCCCTTGTCGATCTCCGACAGCACCTCGACAGCGCGGATCAGATGCTCATCGACCGTATAGTGGTGATACATGTTGAACTGCATCATCGAGACGATCTTACCGAATTCCGGAATGAAGCGGCCAAGCACGCCGGCTTCGTTCATGCGGCGCAGGATCAGCGCCGGATCACGCTTCGAGGTGAGTATCGCCAGGAACAGGCGGTTCGCCTCCTCGTTTTCACGCAGATCATTGTCGATCAGCCCCAGCGAGCGGGTGACGCGCTTCAGCGCGTCGGGATGAAATTCCAGCCCGTTGATATCAGCAACGAAGAACAGGCGGATGAGGCTTACCGGATCGCGCTTGAAGACATCGGGATTGGCAAGCGCGATGCGGCCACGATCCTCGACGAACTCGATCGTGCCGGGGATCTTGCGCGAACGATGGGCGAAGCGGCTGATGACGCCGGTAAGCCCCGGCGTCGCCTTGGCCTGCTGGTCCTCGAGCGCCGCGCAGAGAATGCGGGTGAGATCGCCGACATCCTTGGCGACGAGGAAATAGTGCTTCATGAAGCGTTCGACGGCGGAAAGGCCGGGCCGGGCGTGATAGCCGAGCGCCTCGGCAATTTCGCGCTGGATGTCGAAGGACAGCCGCTCCTCCGCCTTGCCGGTCAGGAAATGCATGTGGCAGCGCACGGCCCAGAGAAAATCCTCGGCCTTTTCGAAGAGGCGGTATTCCTGCTTCGACAGCACGCCGAGCTTCACCAGCTCGACCGGATCGCGAACGTGATAATAATATTTGGAGATCCAGAACAGCGTGTGCAGGTCGCGCAGGCCGCCCTTGCCTTCCTTGACGTTGGGCTCGACCAGATAGCGGGTGTCGCCGGCCTTGCGATGGCGCTCGTCACGCTCGGCAAGCTTGGCGGCGATGAATTCCGGACCGGTATTGGTGACGATTTCCTTGTCGAACCGTGTCTCCAGCTCGCGCGCAAGAGGCTCGTTGCCGCAGATATAGCGCGTCTCGAGGATCGCGGTGCGGACCGTCATGTCGGACTTCGCCTCGCGCATGCACTCCTCGACGGTGCGCGTGGCATGGCCGACCTTGAAGCCCATGTCCCAGAGCATATAGAGGATGAACTCGACCGCCTTGTGCGTCTCCTCCGCCGGCTTCGGCTGGAAGAGGAAGAGAAGGTCGATATCAGAGCCCGGCGCCAGCGTGTCGCGGCCATAGCCGCCGACGGCGGTGACCGTGAAGCTGCCCTTCTGCTTCGGATAGACGTGGCTGACCGTGAAGTCGTAGAGAATGGTGATGATCTGATCCTGCAGCCAGGAGATCCGGTGTGCGCAATCGAGCCCGCCGCCATCCTGCGAGAGCAGGCGGCGCGCGTTTTCACGGCCTTCCTGGCTCGCCTTCTTCAACAGAGCGAGAAGAGCCGAACGCTCGTCCTTCTTGTCTTCATGGCGCTTGGCGAGGGCCTCGCATTCCGCCCTCAGCGTGGGGACGTCGAGAATGACGGAGAAATCGATGTCATGCTTAACCATGCTCGGCCGACCGGAATCCTGTTCATTGACCGCGGCCAATTGCCGGCGCGCCTGTCTTTTCGTCTGCATGCGCTATAGCCTCTTTGCCCGGCGATTGACACAGGCATTCTACGCCCGAATCCCATAATCCGGCTTGGAGCCAAATTTCCCGAACCAGCGCTGTTGGGAGTTCTATCGGGTCAAGGTTGACGAAGAGTGACGGCTGTCGATGCAGAAATCGGCGGTTTTAGGGCTGCGGCACCTCAAGCGACCGTCTCAACTCATTTATGCTATATAATATGTTCCGCGATTGGGCGCCGATCTGCGTCACCATTTCCCGTTCGCATTCCCAATAACCGGCCCTGGCGATTGCCGAGGTGATGTCGGAAATCCGGCTGCAGGACAGGGCGATGTTGAGAAGCCCTCGATCGGACTCGCAGTCGGGCGCTTCCCCCTCGCCGCAGATCTTGCCGCGCGCCGCAATCGGCGAAAAACGGTCAGCGAGAACGCGGACCTCGGCAAGAAGATGTTCGATATGCATCGGATTATCCTTGGGAATTGCCTGTTATCAGCCGGCCTTGTTCAGAGTCTTTTTCAGTTCGTATAGCGCATCGAGGGCGGCGCGTGGCGTCAAATCGTCGAGATCGAGCACCTTCAGCGCCTCCTCGACCTTGGATGGCCCTCGCTTGCCGCCCGCCTCCTCGCGGCGAACCGCGACCTGGAAGAGCGGCAGATCATCGATGAGCTGGCTTGCCGGATTCTTGCGGTCGGCATCTTCAAGCCGCGTCAGAACGTCGCGGGCGCGGGCCACGACCGAAGCCGGGAGGCCAGCGAGCCTGGCCACCTGAATACCGTAGGAGCGATCGGCGGCGCCCGGCCCTACCTCATGCAGGAAGATAACGTCGCCATCCCATTCCTTGACGCGCATGGTGGCATTGGAAAGCCGGTCGAGCTTTTCCGACAGCACGGTCAGCTCATGGAAATGCGTGGCGAACAGCCCCCGGCAACGGTTGGCCTCGTGCAGATGCTCGACCGACGCCCAGGCGATGGAGAGACCGTCGAAGGTAGCCGTGCCGCGACCGATCTCGTCAAGGATGACCAGCGAACGGGCTGTCGCCTGGTTGAGGATCGCCGCCGTCTCGACCATTTCGACCATGAAGGTGGAGCGACCGCGCGCCAGATCGTCGGACGCGCCAACGCGCGAGAACAGCCGATCGACAATGCCGATATGGGCCGAAGCAGCGGGCACGAAAGAGCCCATCTGGGCGAGGATGGCGATCAGCGCGTTCTGGCGCAGGAAGGTCGATTTACCGCCCATGTTCGGGCCGGTCAGCAGCCAGATCGCCCCGTCCTTGCCATCTGATGTCGGAGACAGGTCGCAATTATTCGCGACGAAGGGGCCACCCGCCTGCCGGCGCAGCGCCTGTTCGACCACGGGATGGCGGCCGCCTTCGATGGCGAACATCCGGCTGGCATCGACAGTGGGCCGACAATAGGCCTGCTCTTCGGCGAGCAACGCCAGCCCGGCCGCAACATCGATCACCGACAGCGCACGGGCGCCGGCCTTGATCGCCTCGGCCTCGGCAACGACGGCCGCGACCATGCGGTCGAAGGCGGCGAGCTCGATCGTCAGTGCCTTGTCGGCAGCATTGGCGATGCGGCTTTCGAGATCGGCAAGCTCCGTCGTGGTGAAGCGCATGGCGTTCGCCATAGTCTGGCGATGGATGAAGCGCGCCTTGGCTTCGGCACTATCGGTCATCGGCCCGGCATTGCCGGCGGTGACCTCGATGAAATAGCCGAGCACGTTGTTGTGCTTGATCTTCAGCGACTTGATGCCGGTTTCCTCGGCATATTGCAGTTGCAGCCCGGCAATAACACGGCGCGACTGGTCGCGGAGCGCCCGCACCTCGTCCAGCTCGGCATTGGCCCCTTCCCGCAGGAAACCGCCATCGCGCTTCAGAAGCGGCAGTTCGTCGGCGAGCATCTCGGCAAGCAGAGCTTCAAGATCAGCCGGCAGAGCACGCAGCCCGGCAAGGGCTGTTTCCAGCTCTTGCGGCAGAAGCGCACCACCGAGCATGCGGGCGATATCGGCGGCGGCACCGAGACCCTGGCGGATCGCCCAGAGATCGCGCGGGCCGCCACGGTCGAGTGCCAGGCGCGACAGCGCGCGCGGCATGTCGGGCACATGCTTCAGCGCCGTGCGCAGATCGCTGCAAAGCGACGGTTCTTCAACGAGGAAGCCGATCGAATCCAGCCGCTCGTTGACGCGCGCGGGATCGGTGAGCGGCGACATCAACCGCTCGGCCAGCAGGCGCGCGCCGCCGCCGGTCACCGTGCGGTCGATCGCCTTCAAGAGCGAACCGTTGCGGTCGCCCGAAAGCGTCCGCACCAGTTCCAGATTGGCACGGGTAGCGGGGTCGATGAACAGCGTCGATGCGCCGCTTTCGCGTTCCGGCATCCCAAGTGGCGGTCGCTCGGCGATCTGGGTCTTTTCGACATAGGCGACAGCTGCCGCGGCGGCGGCAAGCTCGGCGCGGGTGAACGTGCCGAAGCCATCGAGCGTCGAAACGCCGAAATAGCGGGTAATGCGGCCCTCGGCGCTGGCGCTGTCGAAGAGAACACCCGGTTGCGGCACCGCGGTGCGGCCAAGCACGTCGAAAACCGGTTTGAGATCCGGATCGTGGAACATGGTGTCCGGCAGGATCAGCTCGCGCGGATCGATGCGCAGGATATCGGCAAGCAGCCGCGACGCCTCGGTCTCGGCCAGCCTGAAGACGCCGGTCGAGATGTCGATCCAGGCCAGCGCCAGCTGCGGCTCGGTGCCGCCGCGAATGCGGGTGAGCGCCATCAGATAGTTGGATTCCGAGGGCGAGAGCAGCTTTTCCTCGGTGATGGTTCCCGGCGTCACCAGACGGACGACATCGCGCCGGACCACCGACTTGCCGCCACGCTTCTTCGCCTCGGCGGGATCCTCGATCTGCTCGCAGACGGCAACGCGGAAACCGAGCGAAATCAGCTTCTGAAGATAATCATCGGCGGCATGCACCGGCACGCCGCACATGGGAATATCCTGACCCATATGCTGGCCGCGCTTGGTCAGCGTGATGCCAAGCGCCCGCGAGGCGTCGACGGCGTCCTCGAAGAACAGCTCGTAGAAGTCGCCCATGCGATAGAACAACAGCGAACCGGGATTGTTCGCCTTGATCTCGATATATTGCTCCATCATCGGAGTCGCAGAGGCACGACTTTCCTCCGAGGCAAGCTCGGCGGCCGAGAAAGCATCGACGCTGGTCATTATTCGTTCATTCACGGATGTGCAGTTTTTCCCAAAAATGAGGTGCCACCCTATCCGCGTGCCGCTATAGAAGACAACAGCTATCGGGCACGAGGAACCGGTCGCCCACAGGAGGTTTGGAGGATACATGCCTGACACCAGCAGCACGTCGCGTCCAGGAACGGGGATCACCGATCAGGAAGCGCTCGACTTCCACAAGCAGGGCCGCCCCGGCAAGCTTGAGATCAACCCGACAAAACCGATGGCGACGCAGCGCGATCTTTCGCTCGCCTATTCGCCCGGCGTCGCCGTTCCCGTGAAGGCGATCGCTGCCGATCCGGCAACAGCCTACGACTACACTGCGCGCGGCAACATGGTGGCCGTCATCTCCAACGGCACCGCCATTCTCGGCCTCGGCAATCTGGGTGCGCTCGCCTCCAAGCCGGTCATGGAAGGCAAAGCCGTTCTCTTCAAGCGCTTCGCCGACGTCGATTCGATCGATCTTGAGATTGATACCGAGAACGTCGACGAATTCATCAATTGCGTGCGCTATCTCGGCCCCTCCTTCGGCGGCATCAATCTCGAAGACATCAAGGCGCCCGACTGCTTCATCATCGAACAGCGCTTGCGCGAGCTGATGGACATCCCCGTCTTCCACGACGACCAGCATGGCACTGCCATCATCGCCGCCGCCGGCCTGATCAACGCGCTGGAACTGACCGGCCGCGACCTCAAGACCACCAAACTCGTCTGCAACGGCGCGGGTGCTGCCGCGATCGCCTGCGTCGAGCTGATCAAGGCGATGGGCTTCAATTCGGAAAACGTCGTACTCTGCGATACCAAGGGCGTGATCTATCAGGGCCGCAGCGAAGGCATGAACCAGTGGAAGTCGGCGCATGCGGTGAAAACCGACAAGCGGACGCTGGAAGAGGCGATGCAGGGTGCCGACGTTGTTTTCGGCCTGTCGCAGAAGGGCGCCTTCTCCGCCGATATGATCCGCTCCATGGCCGACAGGCCGATCATCTTCGCCATGGCCAATCCCGATCCGGAAATCACGCCGGAAGAAGTCGCCCGCATCCGCGACGACGCCATCATGGCGACGGGACGCTCCGACTATCCAAACCAGGTCAACAACGTCCTCGGCTTCCCCTATATCTTCCGCGGCGCGCTTGATGTTCGGGCATCGACGATCAATGACGAGATGAAGATCGCCGCCGTCAGGGCGCTTGCGAGCCTGGCCCGCGAAGACGTGCCAGACGACGTGGTCGCCGCCTATCAGGGCGCAAGACCGCGCTTCGGCGCGCAATATATCATCCCCGTGCCCTTCGATCCGCGCCTGATCTCGGCGATCCCGGTTGCGGTCGCGCAGGCCGCGATGGAAAGCGGTGTCGCCCGCCGCGCCATTCCCGACATGGCCGTCTATGCCCGCGAGCTCTCGGCCCGGCGCGACCCGATCGCCTCGACGCTGTCGCAGCTTTACGAGCGCGTGCGCCAGCGTCCGAAACGCATCGTCTTTGCCGAAGCGGAAGAAGAGCAGGTCATGCGCGCCGCGCTGTCCTATGCCAACCAGGAGCTGGGGACCGCCATCCTGCTCGGCCGCGAGGATCTGATCCACGCCACCGCCGAGCGCGCCGGCATCGACCTCAACCGTCCCGGCCTCGAAATCGTCAATGCCCGCATTTCCAAGCGGGTCGACGCCTATATCGACTATCTCTACGCCCGGCTGCAGCGCAAAGGCTATCTGCACCGCGACGTGACGCGCCTGATCCATAACGACCGCAACCACTTCGCCGCCTGCATGGTGGCGCTCGGCGATGCCGACGGCATGGTGACCGGCGTGACGCGTAACTATTCGACTGCGCTCGAGGATGTGCGCCGCTGCATCGACGCCAAGCCTGGGCACAGGGTCGTCGGCGTGTCGCTGGTGCTTGCCCGGGGCCGCACCGTCTTCGTCGCCGACACCGCCGTGCACGACATGCCGACGGCACAAGAGCTGGCTGATATCGCCGAGGAAGCGGCCGGATTCGCGCGGCGTATGGGCTACGAGCCGCGCGTCGCCATGCTCGCCTACTCCACCTTCGGCCATCCCTCGGGCGAACGCTCCGAGCGCGTGCGCGAAGCTGTCAGCATCCTCGACAAGCGCTATGTTCATTTCGAATTCGATGGCGAAATGGCCGCCGACGTGGCGCTGAACCGCAAGATCATGGAAAGCCAGTATCCCTTCTCCCGCCTCTCCGGTCCCGCCAACGTGCTGGTGATGCCGGCTTTTCACTCCGCCGCGATCTCCACCAAGATGCTGCAGGAACTCGGCGGCTCCACCGTCATCGGCCCTCTGCTCGTCGGCCTCGACAAGCCGGTGCAGATCACATCGATGGGCGCGAAGGATTCGGACATCGTCAACATGGCGGCGATTGCCGCCTATGGCGCGGGATAGTAGCCCAGAACCCGTATCTTCGGGTCGGCGGCCAAAGAAAGACGATGGCCGCCACCTCAATTGGGTGTAGAATGTGGGGATGAGTGAGGCTCGGTCCCTGTTCGGAGTGCTGCGCCATTCGGCGCGGTCAGATATTGTCGACGCTATTGAGCGGCTCGTCCTTGAGGCACCCGACCGCAAGCTCAACCGCGTGAATGCCCTTGCCTTCGCAACCGATCACGGCTTCGATGAAGAGCAGGTTATCAATGCATTCCTGCATGCATCCCGGCTTGGCCTGTTCGAGATATCTTGGAATGTTCTTTGCCCCGGTTGTGGCGGAGTGCTGGACGCCAATACCTCGCTGAAGACCGTACAGAGCGATACCTACAGCTGCTCGCTCTGCGCGGCCGGCTACGAGCCGACGCTCGACGAGATGGTCGAGGTCACTTTCACCATCAGCCCGCGCGTACGCCATATCGAAGCCCATAATCCGCACGAGTTGTCGCCGTTCGAATATTTCCGCCAGATCTATTGGGGTTCCGGTGTCGATCTTCCCGATGAGGGTTACGAGGCCAAGGTCGATGAGTTTGTGCTGGAATCGCTGGAACTGCCCGCCGGAGAGAAAGCGGTCGTATCGCTGCAATTGCCGGCGGACTTCGTCATCATCTTCGAACCGGTCACCCATGCAGCGCAATTCCTTGATGTCAAAGGCGAGCCATCGAAGGAGCGGCAGACCGTTTCGCTCGTGTTCGATCGCCTGCATCGACACGGCGATCCCCTTACTTTGCGCCCGGGACCCCTGCGCATCCTGATGGAGAACCACACCGAGGTCCGTGCGCTGCCATCAGTCTGCGTGGCCAACGACGCGCTTCATGCCTTGCTCAGCCGCCGCCGCCCCTTCCTGACCGCCAAGCAACTGCTCTCCAACCAAACCTTCCGCGACATCCACCGCACGGATACGATCGACGTGAACCAGCGGCTGAAGATCACCAGCCTCACCTTCCTCTTCACCGATCTGCGCGGCTCGACGGAGCTGTATGAAAGGGTCGGCGACCTCGCCGCTTTCGATCTGGTCAGAACCCATTTCAGCATCCTGCACGAAATCGTGGGCGCCGAGGCAGGCGCGGTGGTGAAAACCATTGGCGATGCTGTCATGGCCACCTTCCCCACTCCGGACCGGGCATTGGTTGCAGCCATGCGGATGCGAGAAGCCATGCTCACTATGAACAACGAACGCGGCAACGACGATCTGCTTTTAAAAATCGGAATCCACGAAGGGCCATGCATCGCGGTCAGCCTGAACGAGCGGCAGGATTATTTCGGACAGACGGTCAACATCGCCTCGCGCGTGCAGCATCTGGCGACCTCACGCGAGATATTCGCGACAGGATCGGTCCTCGATAATCCCCGTGCCGCCGAGCTCCTGACGCTGCATGATCTGAAGCCGGTATCCCATCACGTCTCGCTCCGCGGCATCACGGATGAAATCGACATTTTCGCGATTCCGTGAGGAACGGCGGTTGCCGAGCGAGCGAGGCTTGCTTCAATCAGCTCGCAAACCGGCCAGTCGCTGCACCGTAATAGTTGACGTAGCGATCCGAAATGCTGGCGATCGGCAGAACAATCAGCACGTCCGTCGTGTTGAAGGCATGATCGACGACCGCGTCGGAGCCAACCATGGCGCCGAGGCGCAGGTAGCCCTTGATCAGCGGCGGCAGTGCCATCAGCGCCTTCTTGGAATTGATAGCCTCGACCGGCATCAGGTCCATGGTACGCGCGAGCGACGGCAATGCGCCGACGGTCCACTCGTCCTTGGCAACGACATTGTGATAGAGGAACGACAGCGCCAGCGCATGCTGCTCCGGACGAACGCCGGGGAACGAGGCGCAACCGAACATGGCGCCCATGCCATGCTTCACCGCGTAGGCCCAGTTGCCCTGCCACAGCAGTTCGACGGTGCGCTTGTTGCGGTAGGCCGGCAAAACGCAGGAGCGGCCGAGTTCCATGAACTGCTTGTCCGGGTGGCGGGCCATAAGCGCGCCGATGTCGAATTCCGAAGAGGAATAAAAGCCGCCATTTGCCATGGCCACTTCCTGGCGCAGCAGGCGGTAGGTGCCGACGATCTGGTCTTCGGTATCGCCTTCCAGCGACTGGTCGAGCACCAGCAGGTGGTCGCAGATCGAATCATAGCTGTCGACATCGCGCTGGCGACGCATGGCGTCAGCCGGCAACTGCGCGTTCATCTCCTCGACGAAGACGCGATAGCGAACAGCCTGAGCGGCGTCGATCTCCCGCGCCGTGCGAGCAAGGCGGGTTTCTAGATTTCCGATGCGCCCGAACACATCGCTTGCAACCGGTGCGATCGTCGCCTTTGAAGACTGAACCATTTCGCCCTGAGCTTCGCGATTCAAAATTTCGATGGACATGGCGCCTCCCCCTCAGCGGTTGATATAGCGCCATAAAGCAAATTCTTGCGACAGGAAAGTGACATGGTGCTTTGCGAAAAGCAAGAAGCGTGCCTGTTGCAAATATCTAATAAGCAGGAAGTCCCCAACTTCCAGAGGCGTTCATCGAATAGCTATACGCGGCTTCAGGGTAAGATTTCGCTTAAATAAGAAGGCGACGCGAAACATTGATTCGCAATCGGATTATTCGGTCCGGGCGCGTTCGAAAGCGATCTTCGAAAGACTTTGCACCGTGGTAATGAGGCTCTGCGGATCGACCGGCTTGACGATGACGGCATCGGCTCCGGCAAGCAGCACCTGACGGCGGATGGCATCGCGACTGTCCGCAGTCAGCACGATCACCGGCAGAGGCGAAAGACCGGCCTTGCGCTCCTGCGCCCGCAATTGCGCCAACACCGTCACACCATCGCCGCCGGGCATGGTGAGATCGGTGACGATGATATCAGGCCGGCTTTCGCCCTTTTCCACACGGGCAAGCAGGCCGGTGAAATCCTCGACGAGGCGAACCTTGTGACCGGCCTTGGTGAGCATGGCGCGGACCAGCATCGCATTGACGGGATCGTCCTCGCCGAGCAGGACATTGAAGGCGATGTCCGTTGCTTCCGGCGCCACCAGTCCGAAACCGGGCGGATTGTCGATCAGGGCATCCCGCTTCTCCATGCCGCGCATGCGGCCGCTCAGCACATCGATCAGCGATTGCTCGCGCAGCGGCCGGATCAGCCAGGCATCGAAAAGATCGAGCGGATGCGTGTTGCGCTCCTCGGGATTGACGAGAAAGATCTTGCGCAGGCCGGAGGCGGCCAGTTCGCTGCCCTCGCGGAAATAGCATGGCGCCATGCGATGATCGACGATCAGATCCGTCAATGGTCCGCCTTCACCCTCGGGCACGGATAGGCTTTCGATATCATCCGGACCGATCATGCGGCAGCGGCCACCGAGCGTGCGGATGGTTTCGGCGATCGCCGTGCTTGCCGCCCCTTCTGGCGCCAGCAACAGGATGCGGGAGCCCTTGAGCAGATCCTCCCGCCTGCCGGGCGCATCGTCGCCAGCGACGAGAGAAACGGGAAAACGGATGGTGAATTCGCTGCCGCTACCCCGCTCGCTGGCAACACTCAGCGCGCCGCCGAATTCGCGCAGGATGCGGGCGGAGATCGCAAGCCCCAGACCCGTGCCGGCACTTTTGTCCAGCACATTGCCGGCCTGTTCGAACTCGCCGAAGATCCGCGCCTGCTCTTCCTCGGTCATGCCCGGTCCGCTATCCCTGACCGATATCAACAGATCGCCGCCGTCAAGGCCGGCGCGAATGAGCACGCCGCCCGCCTGGGTGAACTTCACGGCATTGCCGATGACGTTGAACAGGACCTGGCGCAGCCGGGCCGGATCGAACTCCATGGTCTCGGGAACATCGGCCGCAACGGTCGCGGCGATCTCGATGCCCTTCTCGTGGGCGCGATGGGCGAGCATCTCGACGACGCCTTCAAGCAGCGGCCGCAGCGTCTCGGCGCGCGGACGAAGCTGGAAGTGGTTGACTTCGATCGTCGAGAAATCCAGGAGGTCCTCGACCAGTTGCACGAGCGCATTGCCGGACTGGCGGATGCCGGTCAGATAATTGGCCTGCTCCAGCGTCAGCGGCGTCTGGGCAAGCAGATGGTTCATGCCGAGAATGCCGGAGAGCGGCGTGCGGATCTCGTGGCTGACGGTGGCGAGCAGCCGCGACTTGGCGGCACTGTTGTATTCAGCCTTCAGCCGTGCATCCTCGCGAAGGCGCGCGGCCTGGCGCTCCTCGGTCACGTCGCGGGCGACGCTCTGGATGCTCAGCCTTCCAGAGACCGGATCGCGGAACATGACATCGTGCCAGGCGAAGATACGCTGGCCTTCCGGCGTGGAAATCTCGGCATCCTGGCGCTGCGATGCCGTGACGGCGCGAAAGACAAGCCCGGCCTCCTCCAGCGTCAAGCCCTCCGGATTGGCCTTGCCTGTCAGCCTGCGGAAGGTCGCGTTGGCATGGATGATGCGGCGCTCGATGCAGCGCGTGACCGTGATATCGCCGAGCGCATCATGGATGGTGGCGAACAGGCTGGTGCTCTCGTTGCTCTCCCACAGGCGGTCGTGCTCGTGCTCGCTGAGCGGTGGCACGTCGGCTATGATCTTGCGCCCGGTCTTCCACTTCATGGCGATACCGGCAACCACGATTGCCAGGACTATCAGGCCCAACAGGCCCGCAAGCGCCGGCGGGCCGCCGGTATAGCCGATCAATAGCAGCGCTACGCCGGCGATCAGGCCGCCGCCGTTCAGCCAATGGCGTTGCAGCCATTGAGAAAAGACGGGTGGAGCTGATGTGATCTGCTCGGCTGGCGGCAAAATCCCGATCGGATCGGCGTCCAGGCGAGGTGCGTCTATAACCGGCCGTTCACGCGGCCCGGTTTGGTCGTCGGCGACGGCGGCGACAAGCTTGTCCTGCAGGTTTGCCAGAGTGCTCATGTTAGTTTGCTAACACGCGCACTCTTCCCGATGCCTTCAGGGATTCGCTAGAATTTTAGGTGTTTGCCTTTTTTGGCAAGAGAAGCTCGTCCAGAATGACGCAGCCCGCCCCGATGGTGATGAAGCTGTCGGCGAGATTGAAGACGGCGAAGGACCATGTTTCCGTGTGGAAGAGAACGTAGTCGATCACATGGCCGTAGAGAAACCGGTCGATCAGGTTTCCGAGCGCGCCGGCGATGATCAGGGCGAAGCCGAGATGGGCAATCCAGCGATGGCTGGGTGTGCGCCGCCACAGCCAGATCACAAAGGCGACGATGACGAGCCGCATGCCGACGATGAACCAGCCATCCATGCCCGACAACATCGAGAAGGCGACACCGAGATTGTAGGTGCGGTAGAGCGCCAGCATCGGAATAACCGGCACCATCTCCTGCAGCGGCAGCCAGTGATCGACCATGATCTTCACGGCCTGGTCGAGGATGACGGCGATGATGATGAAAATCAGGATCGGCAAGGGCCGAGAAAACAATGCGGGCTTGGCGGTGGCCTGATCGTTGATGTCGCTGTCGGTCATCGTGTCTCGCTGAGAGTAAGAAGATGGCGGCGGGCTTCGAACAGCATCACCGCCGTCGCCACTGCCAGGTTGAGGCTGTCGGCGCGGCCGGACTGCGGAATGCGGGCAAGCGCATCGGCCTCTTTCGCCAGGGCGTCCGGCAGACCGGACTGCTCGTTGCCCATCAGGAGCACGACGGGCTTCTTCTTGTAGTCGATGGTGCGGTAATCGACCGCGCCGGCCAGATGCGTGGCAACGACGGCGACGCCGGCTGTCTTCTTCCAGGCCAGAAACTCTTCCGGCGTCGCTTTGACGACGGGAACGGCGAAAACCGAGCCCATGGTGGCGCGCACAGTTTCCAGCGAGAAGGGATCAGTCGTCTCGCCGACAAGAATTACGCCCGACGCGCCGGCCGCATCGGCGGTGCGGATGATGGTGCCGAGATTGCCGGGATCGCGCACGCGGTCGAGCGCCACCCAGGTCTCACCGGCTTTCGGCCTGACGTCCCGAAGCGGACGCCAGCGCTGGTCGAAAATGCCGACCACCATCTGCGGATTGTCGCGGCGAGTGATGGACGCAATGACCTTTTCGCTGACTTCCAGCACCAACCCGCCGGCAGCGACGGTCTTGGCGGCCACTTGCTCGACCAGCGGCTTACCCTTGGCGGCCTTGGCGTAAACCAGCGTGCGGATGGTCCAGCCGAGTTCGAGCGCATCGATGACCAGCTTCAGGCCTTCCGCCAGGAAAGCGCCGCTCTCCTCGCGCGACTTCTTGTTGGTCAGCGCCTTGATGTCCTTGATGATCGGATTGGCAAGCGAGGTGACCTCCTTGACCTGTCCGACCTTGCGGGGACCGTCACTTCTATAATCCTGGTTCATTTCGGTACCCAGCGGCTGAAGAGAGATGTGGAAAGCGCCCTGCCCGGCGTCTTGCCATCGAGGCCGGCTTCGCGGATGACCAGTTCGCCGGATTCGACGGCGCCGCCGGCGCCGCGCATGGTTTCGCGCATCAGCTCATGGATCGAATAGAAGCTGGCGCGGATGGAATAGGCCGTCAGCACGAGGCCAACCGCCTTGGGCGACAGGATCTCGCGGCAGATATCGAGCATCGACGGCAGGTGTTCGAAGAGATGCCAGACCTCGCCATTCGGGCCACGGCCGAATTTCGGCGGGTCGGTAAGGATGATGTCGTATTTATTGCCGCGCCGTTCCTCGCGCAGGATGAATTTCATCGCGTCTTCGCAGATCCAGCGGATCGGCAGCTTTTCCATGCGGCCGAGCGCCTGGTTTTCCCGCGCCCAGCCAATCGCCTTCTTCGAGGCGTCGACATGGGTCACTTCCGCGCCGGCGGCGGCGGCCACCAGCGAGGCAACGCCGGTATAGCCAAAAAGATTCAGCACCTTCAACGGCCGGTTCGCGGCTTCGACCTGCTGCTTCATCCAGGCCCAATGGACGATCTGCTCGGGGAAGACGCCGACATGGCGGAATGCGGTGAAACGGCCGAGGAAATCGACGCCAAGCAGTTTCAGCGGCCAGGTCTCGCCGAGCGCCTCGCGCGGAAACCGCCAGCGGCCCATGCCGTCCTCATCGGTATCGCCGGTGAAGATCGAATCGGCATTGTCCCAAACATGGGTGGGAAGCGACGGCTGCCACAGCGCCTGCGCCTCGGGCCGTACGATACGGTAGGGACCATATTGCTCGAGCTTGAGCCCGTTGCCGGTGTCGATCAAGTGGAAATCGCCGGCGCCCATCGATTCGAGGATAACGGGCACGCGCTCGACCGGACGCTCGCCGCTGCGCGCGATCAGCGGGCGTTCCGGCGCCGCCGGAACAGGCGCCGCATCGCGCGGCTCCGCCATTCGCTCGCCACGGTCGCGCGCAACCGCCGCCGGCCTCGGGCCGGCATCGCGCGCGGGCTTTACCGATGGCTTGCCGGCCTTGACGGGCGCCTCTCGCCTTGCATCCCTTGGGGATTTTGCGCTCGCGCCGCCCGCTGCTCTCTGGCCGGGCCGGCTTTCCCTGTGTTTCACCATGCTTGTCTCGAAATTGATATGTGCGTGCAAATAGCATCTGCCCGCCACTTGGCAAAGCGCTTTCCGATCTGCGATGATCCCCGGACAAAATGCCAGATCGGGAGGATTGTGCATGGACATGACCGGCGAAGAACGGATTGCCGCGCCGCGGGATGCGGTGTGGGCCGCGCTGAACGACCCTGACATTCTCAAGCAATGCATTCCCGGCTGCCAGAGCCTGGAGAGAATTTCGCCGACGGAGCTGACGGCAACGGTGAAGCTGAAGATCGGCCCGGTCTCCGCCTCTTTCAACGGCGAAGTGACACTCTCAAACATCAACGCGCCGGAGAGCTATACGATCTCCGGAGAAGGAAAAGGCGGGATTGCCGGCTTTGCCAAGGGCGGAGCCGATGTCGTGCTGAAGGCGGATGGTAACGAGACGATCCTGCAATATGAGGCGAAAGCCCAGGTCGGTGGCAAGATCGCCCAGCTCGGTTCGCGGCTGGTCGATTCGAGTGCGAAGAAACTGGCGCAGCAGTTTTTCGCCGACTTCACCGCAGCCATCAATGGCCAGGCCAGCACCTGATTGCCTCCTGAAGATCGCTCATGACGTCCGAGGCAAACCACTGGACTATCCGGCCGGCGCGCGAGCAGGACACGAACAGTCTCGCCGAGATCTATCTCGGCGTGCGCCGCCAGACTTTTATCTGGGTCGACCCTATCCGGTTCCACCGCGAGGATTTCGCCGCGCATACGCAGGGCGAGCGCGTCTTCGTCTGCGAGGACCGCAGCGGCACGATCGCCGGCTTCCTGACGTTATGGGAACCGGATGATTTCATCCATATGCTCTATATCCTGCCGGCATTTCAAGGCAGTGGCGCCGGCAGGGCGCTGCTCTCCGCCCTGCCGGATTGGCCCAAGCGGCGCTACCGGCTGAAATGCCTGGTGAAGAACACGCGCGCCATCGCCTTCTACCGCGCCATCGGCTTCAAAATCGTCGGCGACGGCGCATCGCCGGAAGGCGACTACAAGGACATGCAGCTCAGCGGCGACTAGATATATGCATCAGCCCGCCAATCGACGAAACGGCCAATCACCATTTTTCGATATTGCAGCAGAGCCTGGTTTTGCTGATGACGATACCGCATGCACTTCGAGTGTGAATAGTTTCAGCAACTCGAAGAGCTCGTCGGCTTCGGCGGACAGACTGCGCGCCGCAACGGCGGCGTCCTGAACCAGAGCCGTATTCTGCTGCGTGCCCCTATCCAGGATCGTGACCGCGCCATTGACTTCCCGAAGCGTCACCGCCTGTTCTTTCGCGACCTGAACGATGGCGGAGACGTTTTTGTTTGCCCGCTCAACCTGCGATTCGATCGTCTGCAAAGTTGTGCCCGTCTCTGCCACCAGCGCTACACCGCTCTTTACGTGGTCCTGCGACAACGCAATCAAGCTTCCGATTTCCTTCGCGGCCTTTGCCGAACGTTGCGCCAGCTCGCGCACTTCCTGGGCAACGACGGCGAAGCCCTTGCCGGCGTCACCGGCACGGGCAGCCTCGATACCGGCATTCAGCGCCAGCAGGTTGGTCTGGAAGGCGATGTCGTCGATGACACCGATGATGCTGGATATCTCCTCGGATGAGGACTTGATCCTGGCCATGGCATCAATGGCGGACCGCACGACCGTTCCGGAGCGGATTGCGGTATCGCGGGTGTCGCGAACGAGTTGCCCGGCATCCTCGGCATTATGGCTGGAATCGGCCACTGTCGTGGTGATCTCCTCGAGTGCCGCGGCGGTTTCCTCGACGGACATCGCCTGCTGTTCCGATCGCATGGAGATATCGTCGGTCGCCACATGAATCTTTTGCGCGCCGGCAGAGATTGCCCCGGCGGCTTCTGCCACGGACCGCATGGCATCCCGAAGTTTTCCAACCGCGCCGTTGAAGTCCAGGCGGAGCCTGTCGAGGGTCGGAATAAAGGGCGTGTCGAGGTGTTGCGTCAAATCGCCGTCCGACATCCGCTTGAGCGCCCCACCGAGCTGTTCGACATTGTTGACGCGGCCGGTCACATCGGTCGCGAATTTGACGACTTTGAAGACCTTGTTGTCCATGTCGAAGATCGGATTGTACGACGCCTGGATGAAGATCCTCCGGCCACCCTTGCCGATACGCATGAACTCGTCGGCGATAAACTCGCCCTTGGCCAGCCGCTGCCAGAATTGACGATAGCTCTCGCTGGCAGCGTATGTACCATCGCAGAACAGCGAATGATGCTTGCCCTGTATCTCCGACAGCTCGTAGCCCATTGTCGCCAGAAAGTTTGCGTTCGCGGCGAGGACGCCGCCATCTGGCGTGAACTCGATAACAGCCTGCGAGCGCGACAGGGCATTCAGCTTGCCGGCATCCTCGATGCTCTTGAGCTTTTCGGCCGTTATGTCGGTCGCGACTTTCACGACCTTATAAGGTTTTCCATGTTTGAAAATCGGATTGTAGGAGGCTTCGATCCAGATCTCCCTGCCGCCCTTGCCGATGCGCTTGTATTGCCTTCTGTCGAATTCACCCCGGCCGAGCTTAGCCCAGAATTCGGAATAGTCAGGCGAGTTGACTTCAGCCGGTGCGACGAACATGCGATGCTGTTGTCCGACGATTTCCGTGAGCTCATAACCAACCGTGCGGCAGAAATTCGCGTTTGCTGTTAAGATTCTCCCGGTCACATCGAATTCGATGATCGCCAAGGATTTATCCATCGCGGCGAGCACTGCCGCCGAGTCGGAACCAAAATTCAATGATATTGCTTTCATCGGATCGTCTCCTGATGCCGCTACACGTCGATCGTGCGGCCGAGGCAAAGTGAAGCTGATAGAGACGCCTTGCCTGCAATCATCGTTCTTGCGAAGACGTCCCTGGAATCTATCGCCTCAGCTGATTGGGACACGAAGATTAATCGCTCCCTAAGCTTGGCTCTCTTCAGGAAATTGCCCGCATAAAATGGATAGAGCTACGCAAAGTGTATAGCTGTTCTTGCATTCCGGCTGATCCGGAGAGCGCTACCCGCCCATCGTCGATACGATACTACCTTGCTATACCCTCGATAGGGCGAAGAGCACGGAAACGGCTATTAATCACTTCGAGGGAAGCTGGCCGGCGATCTGTTCGGCGCGGCTACGATGCTTGTCGGCTTCGGCATGCCAGTGGACGGCTTCGCGCGACTGATTGCGGGCGCGCTTGCGGTGTTTACCCTGGTTGACCCAGGTGACCGCCGCGCCGACCACCATGCCGAGGATCAGCGCGACAAATAACAGCACGAACAGCGGCGCATGCAGCGACAGCACCTGATCCTCGGGCCTGAACGGATTGAGCGCGAGCGTGGCGGATTGCCGGTTGGCAACGCAGAAGACGATCAGGATGATGCCAAGCGGCAGCAATATCAGCAGATTGATGATCTTCTTGGCCATTGCGCACGCTCCTGTATCCCGGCGTTTTCGTGCACTGCACTCATCTCGCCTCTAGCCGCAGAATTAATAAAGACAGGGCTGAGTTCAAGTGCCACCAGGTTGCGGCACGATGATGTCCACCGGGGATATCACGAGGGACATCGTTCAAAACGACACTTAATTGTCGTCGTCGTCTTCGTCGCCAGCGCCGGGATTGAGGCGTTCGCGCAGCTCCTTGCCCGTCTTGAAGAAGGGAACCCATTTTTCCTCGACGAACACGGTGTCGCCGGTGCGTGGGTTGCGGCCGGAGCGCGAAGGACGGTTCTTGACGGAGAAAGCGCCGAAGCCGCGTAGCTCCACTCGGTTGCCGGCGGCGAGCGCATCGGTGATCTCGTCGAGGACCGCGTTGACGATATTTTCGACGTCGCGGTGATAGAGATGCGGGTTACGAGCCGCAACAATCTGCACCAATTCCGACTTGATCACGGTTTGCCCCCTTAAATCATTGATTTATCAATTGGCTGCACCCTGCCAAACAGAAAGCAGGCCGTCAAGAAACAACTTCTCGGTCATTATTTTCTGGAGATCCTCTCCCTTCACAAAATCATCATAACCGAAGAGATTTAGCAACCAGGAAGCAGCGCCCGGCCAAAAGAAGGAGGAGGTTTTGTTCTCGGCCTTCCAGTCGACGATCGGCAGGTCTTTCTTGACCTTGCGCGTATCGAGATAGGCGCGGATTTCGTCCTCGCCGCCGAGCGTGTCGACCAGCTTGTTCTGCAACGCCTGTCGGCCGGTGAAAATGCTGCCGTCCGCGAGCTTCAGCACCTCTTCGCGCGGCAACTTCCGCCGATCGGCGACAAGATCGACGAACCAGTCGTAGCTATCCATCACCATGTTGCGGATCATGGCCTTGGCATCTTCGCTCGGTGGATGGAAAGGCGACGGCTCGGCCTTCATCGGCGACGACTTGATCTCCTCCAGCGAAACGCCAAGTTTGTCGAGGAGCTCCTTGGTCTGCGGATACTGGAAGATCACGCCGATGGAACCGGTAATCGAGGTGTCGCCCGCGACAATATCGTCGCCGGCCGTGGCAATCATATAGCCGGCGGAGGCGGCGACGGTGCGGATATCGGAAACAACGGGCTTCTTGTCGGCGACGGCGCGGATGGCCTTGAAGATCCGTTCGCCGCCATAGGTCGTGCCGCCGGTCGACGAGATCGACACAATCAGCGCCTTGACCTGATCATTGTCCTTGATCTTCTTCAGCCGCTCCAGAAGCTCGCCATCGTCCTGGATGAGACCGGAAATAGCGACACGAGCTATCTGCGGACCGCGTGTATCCGGCAGGTCGGCAGCAAAGAAACGGTAGAGAGCAAAACCAAGCCCCACGAGAAGAAGAACGGCGATGATGCGCCAAAAGCCAAGTTTGCGGCGCAATTGCCGCCGATCTGCGATTGCAGAACTGTCCATGACGCCTTATCTCTCCCCTTGTCGTAAACTGGGCATGCTGCAACCGGATATATATTACCTTGAAACCGGCGCAATCCTTCGCGAATATGCTGGCCGTCTTTTCGAGATTATACATCGGGGCTTTTGTCCAGTACGTCGTCATCAGATAGGGTGTCACCCGATCCGATGAAACAGGCATCCATTATGTTTTTCTGCTAAATTTCCTCAGGCGCGGAAAAAAATCCATATTGGCAAGCCAATGCAATAATGCGAAACGATCCGGCGGGCTTGTTGGCACAGTCTGTGCATAACCCAATGCGGTTTTCCGGATCTAGAGAACACGGACCTGTTGCATGCTCAATACTATCGAGACCACCGGCCAGGCGATCGGCTCCGAGCTGGAAAGGAACGCGTATAAGGACGCGATCTTCCATTCCACGCGCGTGCGCAAGCTGAAGATAGTCCTCCCCGTGGCCGCTCTGATCGTTTCGTTGATCTTCATCGCCGTCTCGCTGGTCCGCGCCTATCTGCCGGAAAACATCCAGATCGAAGGCGCAAGAATCGAAGACGGCAAGGTTGTGATGGAACGTCCCGCCATCGCCGGCCGCAACAAGGACGGCATCAATTATTCCATGCTCGCCGAGAAGGCGCTGCAGGATATCAAAAATCCGAACATGATCACGCTCAAGAGCATCAAGGCCTCCATGCCGGTCAACAACGACGTGATTGCGCATGTGACGGCCGAGAGCGCGGATTTCGACCGCCAGGCCGACACGCTGAAGCTCACCGACCCCTTTACCATTCTGATGGACAATGGCTTGCGCGCCGAATTCCGGACTGCCTTCCTCGACGTCAAGAAGGGCGACCTCTCCAGCCAGGATCAGGTTGCAATCTACAGAGGCGGCATGTCGGTTGTTGCGCAGTCGCTCAAGATGACGGATAAGGGGAGCGTAATCGAATTCGACGGACAGGTTCGGATGAATATTGATCCGACCACACTCCACAATAAAGCTAGCGAACAACGGCCGGGCGGTTCATGATAAACGATTGGCAATATTCCCTTTTTAACTCCAACCTGCGTAAGGCGGGTCTTCTCTGTGCTTTCGGTGCGCTGGCATTTTTAGCCGCGCCCGGCGCTGACGCCCAGACGACGACAAGCAAGATGCCCGGCCTCGCCCTTTCCAGCGACCAGCCAATCCAGATCGAAAGCGACAAGCTGGAAATCCACGACGCGGAAAGCCAGGCGGTCTTTACCGGCAACGTCAAGGTTGTCCAGGGCACGACGACGATGCAGGCCGGCAAGATGACGGTCTTCTACAAGAAGAAGCAACCCGCCGCCGATGCCGCCGACGCCAAGCCGGCGACCGACAATCCGGTCGCCAAGGCCGCCAAGGAACAGAACCAGTCGCTGGTCTCCGGCGATGCCAATATCGACCACATTCTGGTCACCAACAAGGTCTACCTCGTCTCCGGCACACAGACGGCGACGGCGGATGACGGCTCCTTCGACATGGCGAACCAGCTTGCGGTCCTCAAGGGCCAGAAGGTCGTATTGACCGATGGGCCGAATGTTTTCACCGGCTGCCAGCTGACCGTGCACATGGCAACGGGCGAAGCGCAACTGGATGCCTGCGGTGGCCGCGTCCAGATTCAGCTCGATCCGAAGTCGCAGCAAGTGCAGCAGCAACAGCAAAAAAAGAATTGATTCTGGCGACCTCGTGACGACATCGACAACCTCCCCCTTGCCCGGCGCGTCCGGGTTGCCCTCCGCGGCATCCGGTGCACCGACCGCCGACAAGGCGCGTTATCAGGGCACCCTGATCGCGCGCGGCCTCACCAAGACCTACGGTAGACGCCGTGTCGTCAACGGCGTTTCGCTGGTCGTGCGGCGTGGCGAGGCTGTCGGCCTGCTCGGACCGAACGGCGCCGGTAAAACGACCTGTTTCTACATGATCACCGGGCTGGTGCCCGTCGATGAGGGCACCATCGAGATCGACGGCAACAATGTCACATCGATGCCGATGTATCGTCGCGCTCGCCTCGGCGTCGGCTATCTGCCACAGGAAGCCTCGATTTTCCGCGGGCTGACGGTGGAAGAGAACATCCGCGCCGTGCTCGAAGTCCACGAAAAGGACAAGAAGAAGCGGGAATACAAGATCGACGAGTTGCTCGAGGAATTCCACATCCGCAATCTGCGCACGGTGCCGGCGATCGCGCTGTCCGGCGGCGAGCGGCGGCGTCTGGAAATCGCTCGCGCCCTGGCGACCGACCCGACCTTCATGCTGCTCGACGAACCCTTTGCCGGCGTCGACCCGATCTCGGTCGCCGACATCCAGAACCTCGTACACCACCTGACGGCGCGCGGCATCGGCGTGCTGATCACGGACCACAATGTCCGCGAGACGCTCGGCCTGATCGACCGCGCCTATATCATCCATGCCGGCGAGGTGCTGACCCATGGCAGGGCCAACGATATCGTCAGCAATCCGGAAGTACGAAAACTCTATCTTGGCGACAATTTCAGTCTTTGATAGTCTTGGATTGGGCCGGAGCGTATTGTCGCGTTGCCAAATGGCTGGGCGCTCCGGAAATTCATCTTACCGTTATAGTTCCGCTTGACCAAACCCAATAAAAAAGCAATTTTTGGGCCAGTTGGAAGTCTGCGGCTTTTTTTCAAAAAAAACGCGGACTTTCGAAAAGATCAAGGGGAGTCCCGCGTCCGCCATGGCATTATCGGCCAATCTTTTCCTGCGCCAAAGCCAAAGCCTGGTGATGACACCGCAACTGATGCAATCCATCCAGTTGCTGCAGATGACGCATTTTGAGCTTACCCAGTTCATCGCCCAGGAAGTCGAAAAGAATCCGCTGCTCGAATTTACGTCAAATGACGAGGATATAGGCAGCAGCAATGAGCGCGAGACGAAGGATGAACGTTACGACGCCACGGAGGAAAACCATGGCGACGACGGTTCCGACCGCAGCGGCGGCGACCTGAAGAGCGACTGGTACGAGAGCGAAAACACCGGCCATGCCGACCGGCTGAACGACGAACTCGATACCAATTTCAGCAATGTCTATCCCGACGACAGCACCGCGCAGCGGGCTGACGCGCCCGAGCTCTTGAGCCAGTGGAAATCCATGCCTGGCGGCGAGGCCGGCGAAAGCTACGATTTAGACGATTTCGTCGCCGGCCAGATTTCGCTGCGCGACCACCTTAACGAACAGATCCCCTTTTCCCTGCCTGCCATGACCGATCGGCTGATCGCCCAGCATTTTGTCGACCAGCTCGACGACTGCGGCTATCTGCAGGTTGACTTGCGCGAGACCGCGGACCGCCTCGGCACGACGCTTGGCGATGTCGAGCGGGTGCTTGGCGTATTGCAGCAGCTCGACCCTCCCGGCGTCTTTGCCCGCTCCCTCAGCGAGTGCCTGGCGATCCAGCTCCGGCAGAAGGATCGCTTCGATCCGGCCATGGAGCGTCTGATCCAGAACCTCGAGCTTCTCGCCCGCCGCGATTTCGCGACGCTGAAGCGTCTCTGCGGCGTCGACGAGGAAGACCTACTCGACATGATGGGCGAGATCCGCCAGCTGAACCCGAAGCCCGGCAGCGGCTTCGAGACCGGCATATCCGAGGCGATCACGCCCGATATCGTCGTACGCCCCGCCTCCGACGGAAGCTGGCTGGTGGAGCTCAATCCGGATACGCTGCCGCGCGTTCTCGTCAATCAGTCCTATTTCGCCTCCGTCACCAAGACGAGCCAGGACCATGCCTTCCTGTCGGAATGTCTGCAGAACGCCAACTGGCTGACGCGCAGTCTCGATCAGCGCGCCAAGACGATCATGAAGGTGGCGAGCGAGATCGTCCGGCAACAGGATGCCTTCCTGATCCACGGCGTTGACCATCTGCGGCCGCTCAATCTGAAGACCGTGGCGGACGCCATCAAGATGCACGAGTCCACCGTCAGCCGCGTGACCTCGAACAAATATATGCTGACGCCACGCGGGCTGTTCGAGCTCAAATATTTCTTCACCGTCTCGATCAGCGCGGTCGAAGGCGGCGACAGCCATTCCGCTGAGGCGGTACGGCACAAGATCCGCCTGCTGATCTCGAACGAAAGCCCGGACACGGTGCTTTCCGACGACGATATCGTCGATACGCTGAAGAAGGGTGGCATAGAGCTTGCTCGCCGCACGGTTGCAAAATACCGCGAGGCGATGAACATCCCTTCCTCCGTGCAGCGCCGCCGGGAGAAGCGGGCTATCGCGAAAGTCGCCAGCTTTTAGCAAGCGTTCAAATTCAATCTGAAATTGCGCACTTCCTAACGGATCGTTAAGACGCAGTTGACTTTCCAATGTGGCGGGGCTAGAAGCCCGCCGCAATCGGTGCAGGACGACGGCACGACCATGAACTTATCCCCATCATCCCAAAGGCCCCGCATAAACGCAATTTGTCTTTGAGCGCGTGAAGTGCTTGGATGAGCTTGAGGCTTGGCGTAAACTGGTACGCGCAATAACCACGACAAGAAGGGAAACTCCATGAGTGTGCGTGTCTCCGGTAAACATATGGAAATTGGTGACTCCTTCCGCCAGCGGATTGAAGACCAGATCGGTATGGCCGTGACAAAATACTTCGACGGGGGGTATTCAGGCCATGTGACGGTACAGAAATCCAGTTCCCGCTTCACAGCCGATTGCAAGCTTCATCTCGACAGTGGCATCGTTCTGCATGCCGCCGGAGAGGCGATGGACCCGCAATTGGCGTTTGACGCGGCGTCCGCACGCATCGAAAAGCGCCTGCGCCGCTATAAGCGCAAACTGAAAGATCACCAGGCCGCGAGCCACGCGAACGGGCATATCGAAGTCGCCTATACCGTCATGGACGGCATGTCGGACGACGACGAGGAAATCCCAGCCGATTTCGCGCCGGCAATCGTTGCCGAAAGCACGAAACAATTAAAGACCATGTCGGTCGCGACTGCCGTGATGGCGCTCGACATGACCGACGAGCCGCTGCTGCTCTTCCGCAGCCCCGGCAAGGAACATTTGAACATCGTTTACCGTCGTCAGGACGGCAACATTGGCTGGATAGACGCAGCCAATATCAAAAGCTGAGAAAAGAAGATGAGTGGCGGCCCTGCACCATGTCAGCCGGCCGCCGCTCCTCCGTCATTGGATCTCGGCGACACGAAGGATAAAGAGAATGGCATTGGCAGATTTGCTGCACCAAGATGCGATCATCCCCGCCTTGAGGGCAAATTCCAAGAAACAACTGCTTCAGGAACTGGCAGCCAAAGCCTCCAAGTTGACCGGACTGCCCGAACGTGAAATCTTCGACGTCGTGCTGCAGCGTGAACGCCTGGGCTCCACCGGCGTCGGCAACGGCATCGCCATCCCGCATGGCAAGCTCAATAGCATCAAATCCATCATCGGTATTTTCGCGCGCCTGGAGCAGTCCGTCGATTTCGAGGCGCTGGACGACCAGCCCGTCGACCTCGTCTTCCTGCTGCTTGCCCCAGAGGGTGCCGGCGCTGACCATCTCAAGGCGCTGTCGCGCATTGCGCGCGTGCTGCGCGACCAGGATCTGGTCGCCAAGCTGCGCGCCACGGATTCCGCCTCGGCAATCTACGCCTTCCTCAATGAGGAGCAGGCATCCAACGCCGCCTGAGCGGTATGAACTGAATTTGGATCGCTAAAAAAGCCAAGGGCCGGATGATCTTCCATCATCCGGCCCTTGGCTTTTGGGTATACCTTTGAGGCTCAGGCGTCTTTTTCGTCGAACGGGCTGTTGGCGCCCGGCTCGGAAATCTCGGCGACCTTCGGGCCGCCTTTGGCGACGCCGACCATGGCCGGGCGCAGAACGCGTTCGCCGATGACGAAACCAGCCTGCACCACCTGCACGACGGTGTTGTTCGGAACTTCCGGGTTCGGCACTTCGAACATCGCCTGATGGAAGTTGGGATCGAACTTCTGGCCGACCGGCTCGATCTGGCGCACGCCATGGCGCTCCAGCGCCGACAGCATGGAGCGTTCGGTCATCTCCACGCCTTCGATCAGCGTCTTCAGGCCGGCATCATCGCGGGTTTCCGCCGGAATGGCATCCAGCGTGCGACGCAGATTGTCCGATACGGCCAGCATGTCGCGGGCAAAGCCGGCGACGGAATAGGACTTGGCGTCCTTGATCTCACGCTCGGTGCGACGACGCAGATTGTCCATGTCGGCGGCAAGGCGCAAATAGCGGTCGCGCAGATCGCTGTTTTCGGCCTTCAGCAGCTCGACCGGATCCGGCTCTTGAGATTCAGCCGTCGTCTCCACGGTGTCCGCGACATCTTGCGTAAGGTCGGCCGCCGTGGCGTCAGGTCCGGTTTTCGTTGTTTCGTCGGTCATGACGGTCTCCGAATTGGTTGTCTTTTGAATGTGCCCGATATCGAGGTTTGGCCGGAAAAAATCAAGGCTTTGTCGCGAAGAACCGTCAATTCCCGGCATTCCGATGGTGGCAAGACACCGGCCGGCCACGGACGCCGATTGAGACTCGGCTACCCCGCTCCTCTCTTTGGTGATATGGTTAAAGGTATCTCAGCACGGTGCAAGGTGAGATCAATGTCCAGTGGCAAATCCCTTTCAGGCAAATGTTTCTGCGGCGCGGTCGAGATCGCGGTTGACGGCGAGCCTATTGCAATGGGCTATTGTCACTGCGACTCCTGCCGGGAATGGTCGGCGGGGCCGGTCAACGCCTTTTCGCTCTGGCCGCCGGAAGCGGTTCACGTTACCAAGGGCGCAGATCATATCGGCAGCTACCAGAAGACCGAAAAGAGCGTGCGCAAGTGGTGCACAGTCTGTGGCGGCCATCTGCTGACCGAGCACCCTCCATGGGGCGTAACCGACATTTACGCTGCCATTCTTCCCAGCCTCGACTTTCAACCGGCACTTCATGTGAATTACGAAACCACGGTGCTGCACCTGAGAGATGGGCTACCAAAGCAGAAAGATCTGCCGACGGAAATGGGCGGATCAGGAACCTTGCTTGCCGACTAGACGCTTTCCTCAAAGCCCGGGCCGTGACATCCTGGAAATCAGCTGAGCGGTATAGTCCACCATCGGTACGATGCGGGCATAGTTCAGCCGTGTCGGACCGATGACGCCGACGGCGCCGATAATGCGGTCGTCGTCATCGCGATAGGGCGCGACGATCAGCGACGAGCCGGACAGCGAGAAAAGCTTGTTTTCCGAACCGATGAAGATGCGTACGCCCGGACCGCTTTCGGCCAGGTTCAGGATCTCGATCAGGCTGTCCTTCTTTTCGAGGTCGTCAAACAAGAGACGCAGCCGGTCGAGATCTTCGGCGCCGCCGATTTCGGTCAGCAGATTGGCGTGGCCGCGTACGATCAGCTGCGTCGGCTTACCCTCATCCTCGCCACCGGACCAGACGGCGATGCCGCGCTCGACCAGCTCATGCGATAGCGTATCCAGTTCCTGGCGCACGCTCTGCTTCAGCGTCTGTAACTGCTTGCGCAGATCCGGCAAGGTCTGCCCGGTCATGTGCGCGTTGAGAAAATTCGCGGCTTCCGTCAGCTGCGACGAGGTGATGCCGGCCGGCAGCTCGATGATGCGGTTTTCCACCTGGTCATGGTCACCCACCAGTACGGCGAGCGCCTTGGTCGGCTCCAGGCGGATGAATTCGACATGCTTCAACACCGGATCGTTCTTCGAGGTGATCACCAGCCCGGCGCCACGCGAAATGCCCGAGAGCATGCGGCTCGCCTCAGTCATCACCGATTCCATCGGCTGGTCGCGATTGCTGCCGCGCACCTGCCGGTCGATGGTGGCGCGATCTTCCGCCGAGAGATCGCCGACCTGCATGAAGGCATCGACGAAAAAGCGCAGACCAATCTGCGTCGGCAGGCGACCAGCGCTGATATGCGGCGAATAGATCAGCCCAAGCTCTTCCAGATCGCTCATCACGTTGCGCACCGAGGCCGGCGACAGCGACATCGGCAGCAGGCGCGAGAGATTGCGCGAGCCGAGCGGCTCGCCATTTTCAAGATAGCCTTCAACGATGCGACGGAAGATTTCTTTCGAGCGTTCGTCCAGCGCTGCAATGGCATCCGTAACCGACGATGTCGTGAACCCCATTTCGCTGTCAGACCCCTTCTGTTGAACCACAGTCAAAATATAATCATTCAGTTAGCAATGGCAAAAGGGAAAAATGCCGACGCCACCATATCCGGGCCTTCCAGCCTGCTTTTCCTTTGCAAAAGCGGCCGGTGGATCGTAGAAGCGGTCGATAAACGTACAGGAGAGTAGAATGCGGCCTTCAGGCAGAAAAACCGACCAGATGCGCAAGGTCTCGTTCGAGCGCAATTTTTCCAAGCATGCGGAAGGCTCGTGCCTGGTGAAGTTTGGCGATACGCATGTGCTCTGCACGGCAAGCCTGGAAGAAAAGACCCCGCCATGGCTGCGCAATAGCGGCAAGGGCTGGGTCACTGCCGAATACGGCATGCTGCCGCGCGCCACCGGCGAGCGCATGAAGCGCGAAGCCGCCGCTGGCAAGCAGGGCGGCCGCACGCAGGAAATTCAGCGCCTCATCGGCCGGTCGCTGCGCGCCGTCGTTGATCTGAAAGAGCTCGGCGAACGCCAGATCACCATCGACTGCGACGTCATTCAGGCCGACGGCGGCACGCGCACGGCCTCGATTACCGGCGCCTGGATCGCGCTCTACGACTGCCTGAAGTGGATGGAAAGCCGCAACATGATCAAGGTCGATCGCGTGCTCAAGGATCATATCGCCGCCATTTCCTGCGGTATCTTCGCCAGCCAGCCGGTAATCGACCTCGACTATCTCGAGGATTCATCCGCCGAGACCGACGCCAACTTCGTCATGACCGGCAAGGGTGGCATTGTCGAGATCCAGGGCACGGCGGAAGGCACACCCTTCAGCGAAGAAGAATTCACCACCCTGATGCATCTCGCCAAGAACGGCATCGCCGAGTTGGTGGAGCTGCAGAAGCAGGCGATTGCCTGAGGATATCAGCAAATGTGTCTCGTGCGGCTAGCCCCAATATCCGCTTCCAGACCTCTTCCATGCGATGACGATGGTCAGGGCCGGAAGCGCGGCGGATACACCTTCGCCCCAACGGGGAGAAGGCCGCGCGTAGCGCGGGTTGAGAGGGCGTTGCACCGTAAGGCTGTTCGAGGGCAGCGCGGCATATGCCGTGCCACCCCCTCATCCGACCCTTTGGGTTACCTTCTCCCCGAGGGGAGAAGGAGATGAACCCGTTGCTGGAAGGCATTCTCGAAACCGCTGTATATGCCGATAATCTCGACGCGGCGGAAGCCTTTTACGGCGGTGTACTCGGGCTCGAGAAGATCTCGCGCGGCGGCAATCGCCATGTGTTCTATCGTTGCGGAGCCGGCGTGCTGTTGATCTTCAATCCGGCCGAGACGATGAAGCCGCCGGAGCCGGGTGCACTGCCGGTGCCGCCGCATGGCACGACGGGCCATGGTCACGTCTGCTTCCGGGTCAGCGGCAATGATATCGAGGCGATGGCGGAGAGGCTGAAAGCTGTCGGTATTGCCATCGAAGCCGATTTTCACTGGCCGAACGGCGGCCGCTCGATCTATTTCCGCGACCCGGCCGGCAACAGCCTGGAATGCGCCGAACCCCGGATCTGGGGCATCTGACAGGACAGGATATGCGCAAGCTCGATACCAAGACCATCGTCGTCGCCAGCCACAATGCCGGCAAGATCCGTGAGATCCAGGACCTGATCGGCCCGTTCGGCTTCACCGCCAAATCGGCCGCCGATCTCAATTTCATCGAACCGGACGAGACCGGCACGACCTTCGAGGAAAACGCCACGATCAAGGCGCTGGCCTCGGCCAATGCCTCCGGCTTGCCGGCCTTGTCAGACGATTCCGGTCTGGTGATCGACGCGCTCGGCGGCGATCCCGGCGTCTATACCGCCAACTGGGCGGAAACGGCTGACGGCACCCGCGATTTCGTGATGGCGATGCAGAAGGTCGAGACAGCACTCGAAAAAGCCGGCGCCACCACGCCGGAGAGCCGGACAGCACGCTTCGTCAGCGTGCTTTGCCTCGCCTGGCCGGATGGGCATACCGAACTTTTCCGCGGCGAGGTCGAGGGCACCGTTGCCTGGCCGCCGCGCGGCTCACAGGGCTTCGGCTACGATCCGATCTTCCAGCCCAAGGGCTATGAGACAACCTTCGGCGAGATGAGCGCCGAGCAGAAGCATGGCTGGAAGCCCGGCGAGCCACAGGCACTGTCGCACCGCGCCCGAGCCTTCAAGCTCTTTGTCGAAACCTGTCTGGAGGCGTAAGCTCAAGCCCGTGGACATCATGGAACCGCAAAACATGACGCGTGAGGCGCAATTGCTGCCCGACACCGGTGAACCCGGCTTCGGCGTCTATGTGCATTGGCCCTTCTGCGCCGCCAAATGTCCCTATTGTGATTTCAACAGCCACGTCCGCCATCAGCCGGTCGATCAGGAGCGCTTCACAGCCGCCTTCCTAAAGGAAATGGCATCGATGCGGGCGATCGGCGGCCCAAAGACGGTGACCAGCATTTTTCTCGGCGGCGGCACGCCTTCGCTGATGAAGCCGGAGACGGTGGGCGCGGTTCTCGACGGCATTGCCAAGCATTGGCATGTGCCCGATGGCATCGAGATCACCATGGAGGCCAATCCCTCCAGCGTGGAGGCCGAACGCTTTCGTGGCTATCGCGCCGCCGGCGTCAACCGCGTATCGATGGGCGTGCAGGCGCTGAACGACCGCGACCTGAAATTCCTAGGCCGCTTGCACAATGTCGCCGACGCGCTGAAAGCGATCAAGCTGGCGCGCGACATCTTCCCGCGCATGTCCTTCGACCTCATCTATGCCCGCCCGAACCAGACCGTCGAGGAATGGGAGCGCGAGCTGAAGGAGGCGATCTCCTATGCCGTCGATCACCTCTCGCTTTACCAGCTCACCATCGAGGAAGGCACGCCCTTCTATGGCCTGCACAAGGCGGGCAAGCTGATCGTGCCTGATGGCGACCAGTCGGCGCTGCTCTATGAGACGACGCAGGAAATCACCGAGCGCGAGGGCATGCCGGCCTACGAAGTCTCAAACCATGCCCGTCCAGGCGCGGAGAGCCGCCACAATCTCACCTATTGGCGCTATGGCGACTATGCCGGCATCGGTCCGGGCGCCCATGGCCGTCTGACCCTCGGCCCGAAGAAACTGGCGACCGCCACCGAGCGCAAGCCGGAGACCTGGCTGGAGCTGGTGGAACGCGATGGCCACGGCATCGCCGATCAGGAAATGCTCGGCGACGACGAACAGGCCGACGAATTGCTGCTGATGGGCCTGCGCCTGAAAGAGGGGATCGATCTCGTCCGCTGGCAACAGCTTTCCGGCCGGGAGCCGGATCAGGCGCGCGAAGAATTCCTGCTGGAACACGGCTTCATCGAGCGCCTCGGCAATTCCCGCCTGCGCTGCACACCGGCGGGGATGCTGATCCTCGATTCTGTGGTTGCGGATCTGGCGCGCTGAGAGGCGCGGCCAACTCTCTTACTCCACTGCTACGCTTTTCTTCCGGAAAGCAAATAGCCGCCCGTCGATCGCCGCGAGGCCGACGGCGATCATCGCCATGCCGATAAAGTGCTTCAGCTGCAGTTGCTCGCCGAGAAACAGCGCGCCGAGCAGGATGGCGCTGACAGGGATGAGGAAGGTGACCAGCATCAGATTGGTGGCACCCGCCGTTGCCAGGATGCGGAAAAACAGGACATAGGCGATCGCGGTCGAGAAGATCGCCAGGCCGGCCAGCGCTGCCCAAGTTTCGGTTGAGGGTATCGCCAGCGTCCACGGATGATCGACGAAGAGGGCGACCGGCAGCAGCAAGATGGTCGAGGCCGTCACCTGTCCCGCCGCGGGGATAATCGGCGCAAGGCCCATGCGGCGGAAGCGGCGACCGAAAATGCCGGCGAGCGAATAGGTGAAGGCGGCGCCCAGCACCGCAAGCTGCGCCAGCACGTTCAAACCGAGGCTGCTCAGCACCGCCGGACCGATCATCAGCGCTACGCCGGCAAAACCGACGATGACGCCAATCAGGCGATTGCCGGTCATTTTCTCATCCGTCGTCAGGAAATGTGCCACCACGACGGCAAAGAGCGGTGTCGTGGCGTTGAGGATCGAGGCGAGACCGCTAGCGATATGGGTCTGACCCCAGACGATCAGCAGGAAGGGAATGACATTGTTGAGGAAGCCCATGCCGAAGAAGGCAGTCCAGGCCTGACGGTCGCGCGGCATCGCCTGCCCGGTCATCCGGACGATGACATGGAGGGCGATCGCCGCCAGGGCGACACGCGCGGTGACGATGGTGAAGGGTGGCAATTCGCGCACCAGAATACCGTTGAACAGGAAGGAACCGCCCCAGAGGACCGACAATCCCAGCAGCATGCCCCACTCCGCCGCGCCCATCGATTTCTGTGCCATGGCGATATCCTCCAAGCGTTTATTATCGAGTTATTCTCAATGATTGTCAAAATGCTATTTCTTGCCAACCAACGATATTGATGGAATAATCTCGCGATCATGACGCTCTGGCAAGCGAGTCTTTCTCACTCAATAGTTTAGCTAAGCTCAATCATCATGGATCAGCTGCCCTCCCTTTCGGCGTTGCGCGCCTTCGAAGCTTCGGCCCGGCATCTGAGTATGACGCTCGCCGCCAAGGAGCTGCATGTCACGCCCGGCGCCATCAGCCTGCAGGTGCGCGATCTCGAAACCACGCTCGGGGTCCGGCTTTTCGAGCGCCGCGCGCGCAGCCTGGCATTGACGGCCGAGGGCGCGGATTATTTTGCAACGCTGCGCACTGCCTTCCGCCTGATACGTGAAGCAACGACGGCACTGACCATGCGGGCGCGCGACACGGTGCTGACCGTCACCTGTACCGCTGGCTTCGCCACCCATTGGCTGGTGCCGCGACTCCTGCGGTTCGAGCAGGCCCATCCCGACATCGATCTGCGCATCAGCGCCTCATATCGGATGATGGATTTCCAGCGCGACGGCATCGACATCGCCATTCGCCATGGCCCCGGCGGCTATGAGGGATTGGCGAGCGAACGGCTGCTCGACGACCAATATGTGCCGGTGTGCACACCCGACATCGCAGCCGCCCTCGGCCCCTCACCTCCGGCCGATGCATTGGCCGGCCTGACCTTGATCCATGACGTCTATCGGCGCGACTGGCAACTTTGGCTGGAGGCGGCGGGTGCGACGAAAGTCGATGCCACACGCGGTCCGATCTTCACCGACGGCATGGGCGCCTACCACGCGATGAAGGCAGGGCTTGGCATCGCGCTGATGCGCCGTTCCTTTATCGAACAGGAGCTGGTTGACGGCACGCTTGTTGCACCCTTCCCCATTGGGTTCGCAAGCACGCTGGCCTACCATCTCGTCTATCCGCCGGCGGCACTGGAGCGGCCGGCCATCGCCGCCTTTCGCGCCTGGCTGTTTTCCGAGGTTTCGCGCACAACGCCGCCGGTATAAGGCGTCATCCGTGATGGGTGGCACCGCCCTTGAACAGGCTGCCGGTGCGCGTCGTCAAAAACATATCGAACGGAATATGCTCCTGATGCAGGAAGCCGGTCGCGGGCAATCTGCCAGCGCGCACCAGTTCGATGACGGCGACGACAGAGGCCGAGGTGGTCCAGGAAATGGCGGTGCGGCTCTCCCCAGCAATCTCGATCGGATAATAGGCGCGGACGAACTCCTTGCGGCGTAGATTGCCGTTGATCGCGCCTTCCGCAGAGACATGGACATAGACGACATCGTCATCGACCGGCGGCTTGGCCTCCGTCAGGATCTCGCCGGCAAGCTTGCGGCGGTCGCGCATCAGCAGCTCATGAAAGAAGAAATTCATCAGCTCCATGTGGCCGGGATAGCGCATGGTCTTGTAATCGAGGTTTTCCACGCGGCCAAGCATGGTGGCGCACATGGTTCCAAGGCCGCCCGAGGTGGTGAAAGCTTCGAGCTTGACGCCGTTGACATAGAGCGTCTCATGCCACTCCATCGGCGAAACCAGCTTGCGCACGCCGCCTTCAATCACTTCGCAATCGTTCAGATATTCATTGACCACGCCCTCCGGCGACCAGTTGAAGGCATAGCCCAACAATCCCGTCGGATTCTGCGGAAGCGCGCCAACGCGCATGCGGATCGAGCGGCAGCGATCGAAGCCGTCGGCGAGGCTGGCGCCGACAATGCCAATGAAACCGGGCGCCAGGCCACATTGCGGCGCCATCAGGCCGCGAGAGCTCTTTGCAAGCTCAATGATGCCATTCGTGGTCGGCACATCCTCCGTCAGGTCGAAATAGTGAATGCCGGCGTCATGGGCCAGCTGCGCCAGCGTGGCGTTCAGGTGAAAAGGCAGACAGGAGAGCACTGCATCGACGCGAGAGAAGAGATTGCCGACCAGCGCCGGATCGGACACATCGCTCGTTTCACAGGCAAAAGGCAGGATTTCCCCAGGCAGGCGCGCATCGACGCCGGTGACGGCAAAGCCGCTTTCATGCAGCAAGGTGGCGGCAAGCCGCCCGACCTTGCCGAGACCGAGAACGGCAATTCTGTCAAAGCCCATCGATAGCCTCCCCATTGGCGCCGCCGGCCGCCGGAAGCCGGGCATCCGACTCAGCATTTCAGATATTTATAGAATAAAGGCCGCATAAATGAAAACGGCCGGCGGTGAGGCCGGCCGTCGATCAATGGCGGAGTGCCGTGACCTATTCGTTGATCAGGCGCTTCAGCAGCTCGATCTCATGCGACAGCTTGCTGTCACCGGAAATCAGCTCCTCGATCTTGCGCACCGCATGCAGAACCGTCGTGTGATCGCGGCCACCGAAGCGACGGCCGATCTCCGGGAAGGAACGCGGCGTCAGCGTTTTCGACAGATACATGGCGATCTGGCGCGGCTTGACGATGACACGGGTACGGCGGTTGGAAACCAGCTCCTGGCGCGAGACGTTGTAGTGACGTGCAACGATGCGCTGGATGTCCTCGATACGGACGCGACGCGGCTCGCCAGAACCAACCAGATGGGCCAGCAACTCGTCGACGCGTTCGACCGTCAGGTTCGGCTCGAAGGAGCGGCGGAAGATCAGCTGGTTGAAGGCGCCTTCCAGCTCACGGCCGCTTGCCGTCACGTTGCGGGCGACATGCGAGAGGAGTTCGGCCGGGATTTCCAGCGACGGATCCTCCAGGCGAGCAGCCTCCAGACGGCGCTTGAGGATTTCGAGACGCATCTCATAATCCGGCGCCTCGACTTCGATGGCGACACCGCCCTGAAGACGCGAGCGAACGCGCGGATCGAGCGATTCCAGCTCCCAGGGCGCACGGTCGGCGGCAACGACGACCTGCTTGGCGCTGTCGAGCAGCATGTTGAGCAGATGGCAGAACTCGTGCTGGATCATCTTGCCCTGCAGGAACTGCATGTCGTCGATGATCAGAAGGTCGATATTGCGCAGCGAATCCTTCAGCGTCAGCGCGTCATTGTCGCGAATGGCGGTGGCAAAGCGCCACATGAAATATTCCGCGGTCAGATAAACGACGCGCAGGTTGCGCGGATTCTGTACGGCCGCGTTGGCGATCGCCTGCAACAGATGCGTCTTGCCGAGACCGACCGTCGAGTGAACGAAGAGCGGATTGAACCGCACTGCGCCGGAACCCGCTTCCGCGATGGTCTTGGCGGCGGCAAGGCTCACCCGGTTCGAGCTGCCCTCGACATAGGTGTCGAAGGTAAAGCGGGAATCGAGCGGCGAGCCGAACAGCGGCGAGCCCATCGTCGCCGGCCGGGCAGCGGCAGCCGCGCTCACGGCATGCGCCACGATCTGACCTGCAGGCTGGGCCGTCGTGCGACGGATTGGAGCCACCGCGGTCGAGTCGGGAACGACGACCTGCTCATCCGCGCAAGGCTTTGCAGCGTGACGGGTCGCGGTGCGAACCAGAATTTCAACCTTCAGGACTTCCGCATCTTCGGCCTGGAACAGGCTGGTGATGAGATCAAGATAACGATTGTTGATCCAGGACTTCAGAAATGTTGTCGGAACGGTCAGCCTAACGACGCTCTTCGATACCGAATGCAGCTTAAGCCGTGCAAACCAGCTGGCATAAACATCCGGACCGACCTGAGCCTTCAAGCGCGCACTGACGCGCTCGAACAATACGTTATGCTGCATCTCCCCTTTTTCCCCCGCCGCTTCAAGGCAAACCGCATTGAACGCCTGCGGTGCATTGTCCCTATTCTCCAACGCACCCGTCGTCCTCGTATTTATTTGCATAATGCCGCCTTCCACAGTCTCTTTTTATAGGGCGGAGATTGCGCCGCCGCCCTTAGGTCTACGCCATGGCATGACAATCGCGCTCGTTGTTGTGAGCTTCGCCGCATACCGGTTCATCAGCCGGGTCCCGCCAAATGGACCTGACGCAAATGCTTTAGCGAAAACGACTGCTTGAGCAGCTTTCACCCTGGCATCTTTATCTGGAGCAGTCGGGCGGTCCTCGTATTCCGACCGGCTGCGCCAAAACGGCTGTCAATTTTTCTCCCCTCCCCTGCAGTCACGCTTGGGACTTAGACTGCAAAGGACAGACAAGCTTCCTCGTTCCGCCAGCGTTACCGCTTGCGGCCTCAACTCATCAACTGTTTGAAAAAACGGAGCTGAACCGCTCCGTCACAAGAGACAAAAACCACCCACGCCGCCTTTAGTGGCAGTGTTCGCCGAAGCCGTTTAAGGTGATGTCCGCGCCCCTTGTTGAAAGCCATTTAGGCAGGATCGAAGGCGGATATCAACGATGAATTTTACACAAAATTAAGAGGCAGCCATTGACTCGGGAGGCCGTTTTTGAGTGTCACAAGCCCGTCAAAAAAGAATCGCTTTTGAATCAAGGAGATTCCCGTTCAGTGCGATTCCTTGGGGTTTAAAAACAAAAAAAATAAAAAATCCCTTGACTCACTCATGAGCCGGCAACGTATCACGCAGATCACCCGGCGTTGGGATAACCTGCTGTAACCCGTTGTTTTAAAATGTATATTTCTGTCATGTCATTGACATGGTCAGCCGGCTACATTTTAGCGAAATGAAGCGATTTGGCAGAATCCAAAAAGCCCGGCACAGAGGCCGGGCTTAAGTCTAACGACTGAATCTTTAACGAAATATTACGCGGTCGGAGCCGAAAGCGCCTTCACACGCTTCGCAAGACGCGAAACCTTGCGGGAAGCGGTGTTGGCATGCAGGACGCCCTTCGTGGCGGCGCGAGCCAGTTCCGGCTGCGCGGCGAGGAAGGCTTCCTTCGCGAGGGTCGCGTCACCCGATGCGATGGCTTCTTCGACCTGGCGGACGAAAGTGCGAACGCGCGAGCGACGAGCCTTGTTGACTTCGGTGCGGCGGGCGATCTTGCGGGTCGCTTTTTTCGCCGAGCTGGTATTGGCCATGTATGCCTCTCTTAGAATTCGAACATAACTCCGTCAGTGCAGCGCGGGCCCTGCGGCCACTTCATCCAGCAATGCGGGAGCAATTGCGGAAAACCAGATCGGCTTTCCAAACTGTGGCGGGCATATAGCCGGAATGCGCGGCGACGTCAACGCGGATTCTTGCGGAACCCGCGCAATTCCGGAATCTCGCCTTCACCTGTTCTTGAAGACAGGTTTGCGCTTCTCGATGAAAGCCGCCATGCCTTCCTTCTGATCCTCGGTGGCAAACAGGCTGTGGAAGAGCCGGCGCTCGAAGCGCAGTCCCTCTTCCAACGTCGTCTCCAGCGCCCGGTTCACGGCCTCCTTGGCCATCAGCACCGAGGGGCGCGACAGCGAAGCGATCTTGGCAGCAGCGGCCAGCGCCTCGTCAATCAGCTTGTCGGCCGGCACGATACGGGACACGAGGCCTGAGCGCTCCGCCTCGGCCGCATCCATCATCCGGCCGGTCAGAACCAGATCCATGGCCTTGGCCTTGCCGACAGCACGCGTCAGACGCTGCGAGCCGCCCATGCCGGGGATGACGCCGAGCGTGATCTCCGGCTGGCCGAATTTTGCCGTATCGGCGGCAATGATGAAGTCGCACATCATGGCAAGTTCGCAGCCACCACCAAGCGCGAAGCCGCTGACGGCGGCGATAACGGGCTTGCGCGCTCTTGCGATCTCGTCCCAGCCGCCGATAAAATCACCCTTGTAGACATCAGCGAAGTCGAGGGGCTGCATCTCCTTGATGTCGGCGCCGGCGGCAAAAGCCTTTTCCGATCCGGTGAGCACGATCGCACTGATGGCATCATCGGCGTGAAAGGCGGCGTAAGCCTCTTTCAACTCGGCCAATACGGTCGAATTCAGCGCATTCAGCGCCTGCGGCCGGTTCAGCCGGATGAGGCCAACGGCTCCATGCGTTTCGACGATGAGGGTTTCATAAGCCATCTGTCTCTCCTCCGTTCAATCATCAGTTCTGACAGGAAGCGCAATAGAAAGAGGAGCGGCCCGCCTGGACGATGCGGGCGACCGTACCGCCGCAGCCGGGCGTGCCGCAAGGCTGGGCTTCGCGGTCGTAGACAGAAAAGGAATGCTGGAAATAGCCGAGCGAACCGTCCGTCTGGATATGGTCGCGCAAGGACGAGCCGCCGGCGGCGATCGCATCGGCGATGACCTCGCGGATCGCCTCGACCAACTGGCGCAATTCTTCGCTCGGCTTTCCAGCTTTGGTAACCAGGGTGCCGGCGGCGCGCACCGGCGACAGATGCGAACGCCACAGCGCCTCGCACACATATATATTGCCGAGGCCGGCGATGTTCTTCTGGTCGAGCAGCGCGCTCTTCAGCGGCTGCGCCTTGCCCAAGAAGCGCTCGGCCAGATAGTCGGCGCTCAGTGTATTGCCGGTCGGCTCCGGGCCGAGATCGCGGAAGGACGGGTGGCTGGCGAGATCGGCGCGCCTGGCAATATCCATGAAGCCGAAGCGGCGAGGATCATTATAGATGACGCGCGCAGGTCCGTTGGCACCCGTCAGATGGAAGATGACGTGATCGTGCTTCTCGTCCTTGGAACGGGGATGGTGGAATTCACCCGGCGTTTCGGCAGCCGCGCCGGCTTCGACCCGAAAAGAGCCGGACATGCCGAGATGCGCGATGATCGTCATGCCGTCGTCGAGATCGATCAGCAGATATTTGGCGCGGCGCGATAGCGACGTGATGCCGCGGCCGGAGGCGAGGCGCGAAAACTCTGCCGGAAAGGGAAAGCGCAGATCGTTGCGCCGCAGTTCCAGCGCTGCGAGCACCGCCCCTTCCATGGAAGGGGCAAGCCCACGCCTGACGGTTTCGACCTCTGGTAATTCCGGCATCTCTATCCATCTTTATGTTTCAACCGCTTATGATCTGGGCTATAGCCCAAGGGCATTGCGGCTGGTGATCTGGCTGATGAGATAGCGTGGCAAACGCGATTTCGCTATGGTCCGCCGCTGAATACTGCATAATTCCTTAAATCGGCATCGATTTAGGGAATAAATTATGCAGCAGATTTAAAGTGCTACAGCGAGCTTTGCGCGTCACACATGACGCGCGGCGCTGTGGTGTAACGGAGTTGAGCTGATGGCAGAAAGCCGCACCTCCGCCGATGGCGGCATGGAAACATCCTATGGCTTCCGCGAGGTCGCCGATGGCGAGAAGCAGGGCCTCGTCAACGAGGTGTTCCACAAGGTTGCCAAACGCTACGACATCATGAACGACGTCATGTCCATGGGCCTGCACCGGGCCTGGAAGGATGCGATGATCTCGGCACTCAATCCGCGCAAGGACCCGAGCTACAAGGTTCTCGATGTCGCCGGCGGCACGGGCGACATCGCCTTCCGCATCGTTGAAGCCTCGAACCGGCTGGCGCATGCAACCGTGCTCGACATCAACGGCTCGATGCTCGGCGTCGGCGCCGAGCGCGCGGCCAAGAAGAAGCTGGCCGACAACCTCACCTTCGTCGAGGCCAATGCCGAGGAGCTGCCCTTCGAGCCCAACTCCTTCGACGCCTATACGATCGCCTTCGGTATCCGCAATGTGCCGCGCATCGACGTGGCGCTGAAGGAAGCTTATCGCGTGCTGAAGCGTGGCGGCCGGCTGCTGGTGCTGGAATTTTCCGAGGTCGACCTGCCGCTGCTCGACCGAGTCTACGACGCTTGGTCCTTCAATGCCATTCCGCAATTCGGCAAGGCGATCACCGGCGACGCCGAGCCCTATCAATATCTGGTGGAATCGATCCGCAAGTTCCCGAACCAGCAGGATTTCGCGACGATGATCCGCGAAGCCGGTTTTTCACGCGTGAGCTTCACCAATTATACGGGCGGCATCGCCGCCCTGCACTCCGGCTGGAAGCTCTGACGCATGACACCGAAGAATATGACGCGGTTGTCGGTTGTCATCCTGCGAGATCTTGAGACACGATGAGTGGTTTCAACGCATATTTCAGCCTTCTCCGGGTCGGCTGGGTGCTGGTGCGCGAAGGCGTGGTCATTTCGCTTCCCTCGGAAGGCCTGCCGCCCTCCATCAGCCTTGCCAAATCCTTCGTCGGCATGTTTGCCCGCAAGCGCGCCAAGAGCCAGGCGCGCAGCGACCGGCTCGCCAAGGCCGTCGAGCGTCTCGGCCCTTCCTATGTAAAGATCGGCCAGTTCCTGGCAACGCGGCCCGACGTCGTTGGCGTCGACATGGCCAATGATCTTTCGCAGCTGCAGGACCGCATGGCGTTCTTTCCGCATGCGGCGGCAAAGTCATCAATCGAGGGCTCGCTCGGCCGGACGATCGATGAGCTTTATGTCAGCTTCGACGAACCAATTGCGGCGGCTTCGATCGCGCAGGTACACCCAGCCGAAGTCGAGACAGCAGAGGGACGCAAGCGCGTTGCCGTCAAGGTCATCCGCCCCGGCGTTCGCCAACGTTTCGTCAATGATATCCAGGCGATGTATCTCGTTTCCCATCTGCAGGAGCGTTTCCTGCCGTCGAGCCGACGGCTCAGGCCCGTCGAGGTGACGCGGACGCTGGAGCAGACGACAAAGGTCGAGATGGATCTGCGGCTGGAGGCGGCGGCCCTTTCCGAAATCGCCGAGAATACTGAGAAGGATCCGGGCTTCCGTGTCCCCAAGGTCGATTGGGAACGCACCGGCCGCGACGTCATCACCATGGAGTGGATCGACGGCGTCAAGATGTCCGATGTCGAGGGCCTGAAGGCCGCCGGCCACGATCTCAATACGCTTGCCGACACGCTGATCCAGTCGTTCCTCAGGCATACGCTGCGCGACGGCTTCTTCCACGCCGACATGCATCCCGGCAATCTCTTCGTCGACGCCACAGGCATGATCGTCGCCGTCGACATGGGCATCGTCGGACGGCTCGGTAAAAAGGAGCGCCGCTTCCTTGCCGAGATCCTCTACGGCTTCATCACCCGCGATTATATCCGCGTCGCCGAAGTGCATTTCGAGGCCGGCTACGTGCCGGCGCATCACAATACCGAGAGTTTCGCGCAGGCGATCCGCGCCATCGGCGAGCCGATCCACGGCCAGCCGGCCGAGACGATCTCGATGGGCAAGCTCCTGACGCTGCTCTTCGAGGTGACCGAACTCTTCGACATGGAGACGCGGCCGGAGCTGGTGATGTTGCAGAAGACCATGGTGGTGGTCGAGGGCGTGTCGCGCATGCTGAACCCGCGCTTCAACATGTGGAAGGCGTCCGAGCCTGTCGTCGGCGACTGGATCCGCACCAATCTGGGACCCAAGCGCATCGTAACCGACCTCAAGGACGGCTTGAAAGCCGCCGTGAAGCTCGCGGAAGCCATCCCCGAAATCGCCGCCAAGACCGAGAAGTTTCATCACGAACTGCTGCATATGAGCGAGAATGGCGTGCGTTTCGACCCGCAGACCGCCGAGGCGATCGGCAAGGCGGAGGCCAAGCATAGCCGCTCGGGCCGCCTGGCGCTCTGGATCATCGCACTCTCGCTGCTCTATCTGGCCTGGCATTTGAGCTGATCTGTTTCAGCGGCTCCAGATTGAAGCCGCGGATCGCTGCTGGTCGCAACGGGTGGATTCCTGCCCTTCCGCTTTGCGGCTACACTCAGCGAATCTTGGCGGCGTCGCGCGCTGAGCCGTAGCCCGAGGAAAACAGCGAATGGCCGATAACGCTCGCACCAAGATCATTCATGGCAAGACGCTGGAATCGGCAGCCATGTTGGCAAGCATCAAACGAGCGATGGCAATCACCGCTAAGCTCAACCGTTTGACGTTCGATGACGCGGACGAAATTCGGGCTTTGTTCAGCGAACTTATCGGTAAAACAGTAGACGAAAGCTTTTTGCTGATCCCTCCGTTTTATACTGCCGGTGGAAATGAAATTCGCGTCGGGCGGAATGTGTTCGTCAATCAGAACTGCACGTTCTATGACCTTGGCGGCCTCGACATCGCCGACGATGTCATGATCGGGCCGAACGTAAGCATCATCACGGCCGGCCACCCCCTTGAACCTTCACAGCGACGTTCCACCACGATCGGCAAGCCAATCGTCATTGAGAAAAATGTGTGGATTGCAGCCGGCGCGATCATCATCGGTGGCGTCACAGTAGGCGAGAATTCAGTCGTCGCAGCGGGTTCGGTCGTCACCAAGGACGTTCCCCCGAATACCCTTGCCGGAGGAAATCCGGCGCGGATCATTCGTTCGATTGCCGATGACTGAAGAAACAGTTTCGAGAGGCTGCAACCAGCCTTGGCTTGCAGCAGGTTATAGGCAAGCCCACCCACCAAACCAAACCGCCAAAACTTCCGCGTGAAGGTATCAGTCGACGATGAACAGCTTGGCGCCTGTCTTCGTTGACGAGCGATGCGCCGCATCGCCAAAATCGGAGACCTGATAGCCCATGCCCTTGGTCAGGACCGATACGCGCCCGTCCTTCAGCTCGGAGATCAACTCCCCTTCGAGCACATAGATGACATGGCCGCGATCACACCAGTGGTCGGCGACATAGCCAGGCGTGTATTCGACTACCCGGACGCGGATGTCGCCGATGTTCAAGGTCCGCCAGAGCGCATGGCCACTCTCGCCCTCGTGCCGGGTCGGAGGAACCTCATCCCAATTCGTTGTGGTGAAAGCGAGTTCCGGAATTTTCATCTTGATGATCTTCTGAGGTTGGATGGATGGTTCCGTATGAAAACGGTCGCGCAACCTATTGGTCAATCCCGCACGCCCACTTTCAGCTATAATGTGTCGTCGACTGTGCTGCAGCATGTTTTGCGTATGCTTTTCATGCGCGACACAATAGGTGTTCATCATTTGGGATATCCCGCAATTGATGATGCTCGCATAGCCTTGTGAAAAAGGAGAACAGCGACAATGGAGCGTCAGAAGGCCGGCATCGAACTCACCGGGCATCCCCTGGGGTTCAGCGATCTGGTGCGGATCGGCGCGGGCGTCGCAATGCCCACGGCTTCGGAAAGCGGCATGGCGCGGGTGCACACGGCGCGCGAGGTTCTCGAAAGCACGATCCAGTCCGGCATGCCCGTCTACGGCTCGACCACCGGCGTCGGGGCAATGAAGGATGTGGAGTGGTCGCCCGAAGACCTCGACGCCTTCAATCTCGGCCTTGTGCGCGCCCATCATTTCGGCACCGGCGCACCTTTTTCGATGTCTGTCGTGCGCAATGCCATGGCGATCCGCGTCAACACGGCGCTGACCGGCCAGGTCGGCTGCTCGCCTGGGCTGATCGACGCCTATCTCCAGCTTCTGCATACGGATGTCATCCCCGTCGTTCGCCGCACCGGCTCGATCGGCTGCGCCGATATCGGCCTGATGGGCCAGATCGGCGCGGTGCTGACCGGGGTCGGCGAAGCCGTCTATCGCGGTCGGCGCATGCAGGCGGCCGATGCCTTTACCGCCGCCGGCATCGAGCCGGTCAAGATGCTGCCGCGCGACAGCCTGGCCTCGCTCAGCATCAATGCCGTGAGCTTCGCGGCAGCCGCCGAGACGACCCGCAATGCCGCCTCCTCGATCCGGGTGCTGCTGGCAACCAGCATGATGGCGGCCGGCGCACTCGGCGCCTCGCGCGATCCCTGGTATGCGGTGCGCCATGTCGGCACGGCGCGGGAAGCGCTGATCGGCGCCTGGCTCTGCAACGCCTCCGACGAATGGCCGTGGCCGGTCGCGACGCATGTGCAGGACCCACTGAGCCTGCGCATGATCGCCCAGGTCTACGGCGCGGTGATCGAGAACCTCCTGACCGCCGGTCACAAGATCCTGGCAGTGACCGGCCGCTCCGACGACAATCCGGTCATCGTCGACGGGCGCGTGATGACGTCCGGTGGCTCGCTGCCGCTCGACGTCACCATCCTGCTCGAAGCCGCCGTCATCTGCATGGCGCACGCGGCGCGCAATGCCTTCAACCATTGCGTCCTGCTCGGCAACGGCCAGCGGCGTGGCCTGCCGGTCAATCTGGTGCCCGAGGGCAAGATCGCCACCGGCTTCGGCCCAATCATCAAGCTTGCCGGCGAGATCTTTTCGCGGGTGCTGTCCATGTCCAATCCCGTCTCGGCACAGTCGCTGGTGGTGGCCGCCGGCATGGAGGACGAGGCCGCCTTCCTGCCGCTGGTCATCGAGCGCTTCGATCGGCAGATGCGGGCGCTGAAACGCCTGGCGGCGCTGGAAGCGCTGCTCTCGGCGCAGGCGATCGACATTCTTGGCGACAAGCCGGAAGGGGTTGCCCGCATGCTCTACGACGTCGTGCGCAAGCATGCCGACTTCTACGAGGTCGACCGGCCGCTTTCGGCCGAGGTCGAGGCGATCGAGGAGGAACTGGCCTCCGAGGCTTTTGTGTCCGAGATGATCGCCCATCAGCCGATCCTCGCATATGATGATTTCTTCGCCCTCGGTTCGATGGAACGGGTCGAAGAACGGCTCTATCGCGATACAGTGACAATCTGAACGGAGAGAATGGGTATGGCTGACTTCGATCTCGTTCTGCAGGGCACGGTGGTTTTGCCGGACCGCATCGTGGAAGAGGGCTATGTCGCCGTGCGGGACGGCAAGATCATAGAGGTCGGCATCGGCATCCCCCCACAGGCCCGCGAACGGCATTTGCTCGGTAAGGCGCTGATCCTGCCCGGCGCGATCGACGCCCAGGTGCATTCGCTCTCCCAGAAGGACCAGGAAGACTTTATCTGGTCGACACGCTCGGCGGCGGCCGGCGGCGTCACCACCATCGTCGACATGCCCTATGATGAGGGCAATCTCGTCTGCTCGGCGGAAGCCGTAAAGAAGAAGGTCGATCACGCCTCGCCGCAGGCGCGCGTCGACTTCGCGCTCTACGGCACGGTGGACCCGGAAGAAGGTCCGGCGCGCATTCGCGAGATGGTCGAGGCCGGCGTTGCGGCCTTCAAGTTCTCGACCTTCGGCACAGACCCGAAGCGTTTCCCGCGCATCCCGCCAGCCCTGCTCGACGCCTGCTTCGCGGCCATTGCCCCGACCGGACTGACGGCGGGCGTGCACAATGAGGATGACGAGGCCGTTCGAACCTATATGGAGCAGGTAAAGGCGAGCGGCGTCACCGACTATCGCGCCCATGGCCTCTCCCGTCCGCCGATCACCGAACTGCTCGCCATGCACACGATCTTCGAGACCGGCGCCAACACCGGCTGCCCGGCGCATGTGGTGCATTGCTCGCTCGGGCGCGGCTACGATATCGCGCGGGCCTACCGCCGCGACTGTTTCGAGGCGACGGTGGAATGCTGCATCCATTACCTGACGCTGGACGAGGAAAACGACGTGAAGCGTCTTGGCGGCAAGGCGAAGATCAACCCGCCGATCCGCCCGCGCGCCGAAGTCGAAACGCTGTGGCGCAAGGTGGCGGAAGGCAATGTCTGGCTGGTCTCGACCGACCATGTCAGCTGGTCGGAGAACCGCAAGACCAATCCGGATATGCTGGCGAACGCCTCCGGCGTGCCGGGACTGGAGGTCATGGTGCCGCTCTTCGTCAAGGGCGCATTGGATCGCGGCGTGCCGCTCACCTGGGCGGCGAAGCTGATGGCGGAGAACCCGGCCAGGCATTTCCGCCTCGACCATATCAAGGGCGCGCTGACACCGGGCAAGGATGCCGATATCGTCGTGCTGGAGCCGCGCGAAACCGTCTATGACGCCGCTTCCAGCGGCAACAATATCGCCGGCTGGAGCCCTTATAACGGCATCCGCCTGCCCTGGACGGTGTCCGCCACCTATCTCAGGGGCAAACAGATTACTGACAAAAACAAAGTACTGGCCGAGCCGGGCAGCGGCAAATTCGTCCGCCCGCTTCCCCGACAGATTATTGCCGGCCAGAGTATCGCTGGAGAGACTGCCTGATGAACCAACCGAAGCGCAACCTGCCCGTCAACGCCGACCGCATCGCCGAGGATATCGACGCGCTGGCCGGGATTACCGAACCGGATCACCCCTGGACGCGCCGCGCTTTCTCGCCGCTGTTTCTGGAAGGCCGTGCTTACATTGACGCACGGATGAAGGCGGCGGGACTGGAAACCCGCATCGATGCCGCCGGCAATCTGATCGGCCGGCGCGCTGGCGCAAAGCCCGGCCTCGGCACGATCCTGGTCGGCTCGCATTCCGACACCGTGCCCGATGGCGGCCGCTTCGACGGCATTGCCGGCACGATCGCGGCGCTGGAAGTCGCCCGCTCCTTGAAGGATCAGGACATCCAGCTGGATCACGATCTGGAGATCGTCGATTTCCTCGCCGAGGAAGTCAGCATCTTCGGCGTTTCCTGCATCGGCAGCCGTGGGATGACCGGGCAGATACCGGAAGTATGGCTGACGCGCGTGAGCGGTGACCGCAACCTCGCGCAGGGCATCACCGAGGTCGGCGGCGATCCGGCGACGTTGCTTGCGCAGAAGCGTCCTGATCTCGCCGGCTTCCTCGAGCTGCACATCGAGCAGGGGCCTATCCTTGAAGCCGAAAACAAGGATATCGGCATCGTCACCGCGATCGCCGGCATTACCCGCATCGAAATTACCGTCGAGGGCCGTGCCGACCACGCCGGCACCACGCCGATGGGCCGGCGCGCGGATGCACTGGTAGCAGCCTCCCAGCTCGTGCTCGATATCCGGAGCCAAGCGACAGAGCAGGCGAAGACGCCGGGTCATTTCGCCGCAACCGTCGGCGAATTCCGCATCGAGCCGAATGCCGCCAATGTTGTTCCCTCCAAGGTCGTGCTGCTGATCGACGGGCGTGCGGAAATCCGCAGCGATATGGAACAGTTTTTGGCCTGGATCGATGGTGCCGTACAAAAGATAGCCGACGCTTACGGCGTGACGATCAAGCCGCCTGTCCGCGTCTCCGACAATTTCCCGACGCCCGGCGATGCCGGCCTACTGGAAACGCTGGAGCGCGCCTGTGAGACGGTCGGGGCCAAGCATCGCCGCATGGCGTCCGGCGCCGGCCACGATACCGCCTGGGTCGCCAAGGTGGCGCCAGCGGCGATGATCTTCGTGCCCTGCAAGGAAGGCCGCAGCCATTGCGCCGACGAATGGGCCGAGAATGACGATATCGCCATGGGTGCCGCCGTTCTCTTCGAAGCCGTGCGCGACATGGACAAGAGCTTAAAGAAAACCAGCCAGGAGTAGCCGGATGGGACGCGTACTCGTAGCCAAGGATGTGGAAGCAGCCGTCAAGGGCGGCTCGGTTTATGCGGCCGGTGGGGGCGGCTGGGCCGATCATGGCCGCATGCTCGGCTATGCCGCCGTCAATGTCGGCAAGCCGGAGCTGGTGTCGATCAACGAGCTCAATGATACCGACTGGATTGCGACGGCCGCCGCCATCGGTGCGCCTGCCTCCACTACCCCCTGGGAGATGCAGGGCATCGACTATGTGAAGGCCGTGCAGCTGCTGCAGGACGAACTGGGCGAAAAGCTTTCCGGCCTGATCATCGGCCAGAACGGCAAGTCCTCGACGCTGAACGGCTGGCTGCCTTCCGCCATCCTCGGAACCAAGGTCGTGGACGCGGTCGGCGACATCCGCGCACATCCGACCGGCGACATGGGCTCGATCGGCATGGCGGGTTCGCCCGAACAGATGATCCAGACCGCCGTCGGCGGCAATCGCGCCGAGAACCGCTATATCGAGCTGGTCGTGAAGGGTGCGACGGCGAAGATTTCGCCGATCCTGCGCGCTGCATCCGACCAGTCCGGCGGCTTCATCGCCTCCTGCCGCAATCCGCTGCGCGCCTCCTATGTCCGCATGCATGCAGCACTCGGCGGCATCTCCATGGCGCTTGCGCTCGGCGAAGCGATCATCGAGGCGGAAAAGAAAGGCGGCAGCGCCGTCATCGACGCCATCTGCAAGACGACGGGCGGGCATATCCTTGCCGAAGGCGTCATAGCCAAAAAGGATGTCATCTACACCAAGGAAGCCTTCGATATCGGCACCATCACGGTCGGCGCCGGCGACAAGGCCATCACCATGCATGTGATGAACGAATATATGGCGGTCGAAGACGCCGATGGTAAGCGTCTAGCGACATTCCCCTCGGTCATCACCACGCTGTCGCCGGAGGGCGAACCCTTGAGCGTCGGCCAGCTGCATGAGGGCATGCATGTCTTCATTCTGCATGTACCGATGGACATCATCCCGCTCTCGGCCAGCGTCCTCGACCCGACGGTCTATCCTTCGGTCGAAAAGGCAATGGGGATCGAGATCGCCAAATACGCCCTGGCCGGCAAGAAGGGCTGATATCGGGAGGCGCAGATGGCCCGCGACGCCGGTCTTGAGGAACTACTGAGAGAGGATCTCGGGCCAAGGCCCGGGCTCAGCGAGAAAGCGATGTTCGGCGGCTGGGCCTTTCTGCTCAACGGCCATCTGCTTTGCGGCGCGCGGGAGGATGGGCTGCTGATACGCCTCGGCAAGGGCAACGACAGCTGGGCGCTGGAACTGTCTGATATCAAGCCCATGCTGTCAGGGCCGCGCGAAATGCAGGGCTGGGTGCGCGCTGGGCCGGAGGCCTACGGCAACGACATGTTGCGCAAACGGCTGCTACTTGCCGCGCTGGACTTCGTTGAAGGACTGCCACCGAAATAACAATAATCAGGGAAGGGAATTCTATGCCGAAAGCCAATCCACGTCATCCGAAATTCCCCATTCCGGGCGGCCCGGTGCTGCGCGCCAAGGGCTGGCGGCAGGAAGCACTGCTGCGGCTGCTCGAAAACGTGCTCTCCGTCGGCGAGGACCCGGACAATCTCGTGGTCTATGCAGCACTCGGCAAGGCGGCGCGCAACTGGGCGGCGCATAAAGGCATCGTCAGGGCGCTGACCGAGATGGACGAGGATCAGACGTTGCTGATCCAGTCCGGCAAGCCGATTGGCCTCGTCCGCACTCATGCCAAGGCGCCGCTGGTGATCATGGCCAACTGCAACATCGTCGGACAATGGGCGAAGGCCGAAGTCTTCTACGAATTGCAGCGCAAGGGCCTGATCTGCTGGGGCGGGCTGACGGCCGGCGCCTGGCAATATATCGGCAGCCAGGGCGTCATCCAGGGCACCTACGAGATTTTCATGCGGATCGCCGAACGCCGCTTCGGCGGCGACCTCCTCGGCCGTTTCGTGCTGACCGCCGGTCTCGGCGGCATGGGCGGCGCGCAGCCGCTGGCCGGCCGCATGGCAGGGGCTGCCATCCTCTGCGTCGATATCGATGCGGAGCGGGCGAAAAAACGCCAGGAGATCGGCTATCTCCAGGAGATCGCGCCAAACCTCGATGCGGCGCTGGCGATGATCAACGCGGCGGTCAAGGAGAAGCGGGCGCTGTCCGTCGGCCTTGTCGGCAATGCCGCAGAGATCTATCCCGAGATCGCCCGGCGCGGCATCGTGCCCGATATCGTCACCGACCAGACCTCGGCGCATGATCTGGTCTACGGCTATGTGCCGAAGGGCATGAGCCTTGCCCAGGTCAAGGACCTGCGCGACGACGGCCAGGGGCAATTGATGGCGGCCAGCCGCGCCTCAATCGTCGAGCATGTCAAAGCCATGCTGGATTTCCAGAAGAAGGGTTCGGAAGTCTTTGACAACGGCAATCTGATCCGCACCCAGGCGAAGGAAGGCGGCGTCGCCAATGCTTTCGATATTCCGATCTTCACCGAGGCCTATCTGAGGCCGCTGTTCGCCCGCGCCATCGGCCCCTTCCGCTGGATGGCGCTGTCCGGCGAGGAAAGTGATATTGCCCGCATCGACGATCTGCTGCTGGAGATGTTCCCCGACAATAAGATCATCACCAACTGGATCCGGCTTGCCCGAGAGCATGTGCCCTTCGAAGGCCTGCCGGCGCGGATCGCCTGGCTTGGGCACGGTGAACGCACGGATCTCGCCCGCCGGGTCAACGAGCTGGTGGCGAGCGGCGAACTCAAAGGCCCGGTCGCCTTCTCGCGTGACCATCTCGACGCCGGCGCCATGGCACATCCGAACATCATGACGGAGCGCATGAAGGATGGCTCCGACGCCATCGCCGATTGGCCGTTGATCGACGCGATGATGCTCTGCTCCTCCATGGCCGACCTCGTCGTCGTCCATTCCGGCGGCGGCGGTTATGCCGGCTATATGACCAGCTGCGGCGTCACAGTGGTCGCCGATGGCACAGCGGAAGCCGACGAGCGGCTCGACCATGCACTCACCAACGACACGGCGCTCGGCGTCATGCGCTATGCCGATGCCGGCTATGAGGAGGCGCTGGACGAAGTGGCAAAAAAGGATGTGCCCTATATCCGTCTCGGATAAGGGCGACTGTCTTTCCTCACACCGACAGTTTATGATCGCGGGCAAATCCTCCCCTCTATGAGAGTTGCCCGTGATCCCCTGGACCCTGCTTGATACTGCGAAAATCCCCAATGGCGGCGGTGAGTTGCGCCTGAAGCAGCGCGGCCAGGAATTCTCCATCATGCTCGGCACCAACGAGCTGATGAACAGCCGCCTCAGCGGCTCTGAGCGGGCACTGGCCACGCTTTCCTGCGAAAAGATTAAAGACCGGGCCGCACCGCATATCCTGATCGGCGGACTTGGCATGGGCTTTACCCTGCGCGCCGCCCTCGGCGAATTGAGCGATGATGCCAAGGTCACCGTTGCGGAGCTGGTTCCGGCCGTCGTCGCCTGGGCGCGCGGGCCGATGGCCGCCGTCTTCGACAATTGCCTGGACGATCCGCGCGTCGCCATCCATGAGGGCGATGTCCGACCATTGATCCGCGCCAGCAAGGCGGCCTACGACGCCATCCTGCTCGATGTCGACAACGGACCCGATGGCATTACCCACGAGGCCAATGACGGCCTCTACGACTTCAAGGGCCTGAAGGCCGCCCACGACGCGCTGCGCCCCAGCGGCATCCTCGCCGTCTGGTCATCCGGCCCCGACAGAGATTTCACCCGGCGACTGCGCGACACCGGTTTTATCGCCGAAGAGATCAACACCCGCGCCAACGGCAAGAGCGGTGCGCGGCATGTCATCTGGCTGGCGGTGAAGTCGGGGCGGTAGGTTCGCTCGCAGCGAGATAATTGGAAACCTCGATCAGATTGTCATCCGGATCGCGGAAATAGACCGAGAGGATCGGGCCGCTTGCACCTGTGCGGTGGACCGGGCCTTCTTCGATGACGACGCCTTCTGCCGTGAGATGAGCGATCACGTCGTTCAGCGGCGTCTCGCTGATAAAGCAGAGATCGGCGGAGCCCGGCGTCGGGCGCTTGGCCTTCGGCTCGAACTCGTGCCCCGCCCGATGCAGGTTGATCTTCTGGTTGCCGAAGGTCAGCGCCTTGCGGCCCTCGCCGAAGGTTTCCATGCCCATGCCGAGGACACGAGCATAGAAGGCGCAGCTCTCCTCGATGCTGGCGACCGTCAGTACCAGATGATCGAGATGGTCGATACGGATCATGGCGAGCCTCCAGTCTTGCCGTTCAACGACGAGCGAGCCTTGCCACGCCAAAGGCGCTGACGAGGCAGGCGGCCAGCATGGCAAGGATGAAGGCAACCACGGCCGACCAGCCATCGGCAAGCCAAAAATAGCCGCCGACCGAGCCGGCAATGCTGGAGCCGAGATAATAGGCCAGCAGATAGAGCGACGAAGCATGCCCCTTGGCTCCGCTTGCCAGCCGGCCGACCAGCGCGCTGGCAACGGAATGGGTAACGAAGAAACCGATGGTCACCAGCACGATGCCGAGAATGACCAGCGGCAACGGCGTGGCGAGCGTGACGGCAGCACCAAGTGCGGTGACCAGCACGCCGGCGGGTAGCACGACGAAGTGGCCGATGCGGTCGCCGAGGATACCCGCCGCCCAGGAGGCGACGATCCCGAAAAGATAGGCGGTGAAGATCAGGCCGAGTTCGGTCTGGTTGAGATCATAGGGATCGGCGACCAGCCGGAAGCCGGCATAATTATAGACCGTGACGAAGGAACCCATGATCAGGAAGCCGATGGCAAAGAGCAGCGGCAGCGCCGGATTGCGGAAGTGACCGGCCCATGCGCGGATATGAAAGGCGGTGTCGAAACCCCTACGCGGCGTGAAATTGCGCGACGGCGGCAGCAGCAACAGAAAGCCGGTGGCGGCGATCAGCCCGAGTACGCCGACGGCAGCAAGCGCCGGACGCCAGGTGAAGAGTTCGGCGATCGTACCCGTGACCACGCGGCCAGCCATGCCGCCAAAGGCGTTGCCGGCTATATAGAGGCCCATGGCGCCGCCAAGACCGCGCGGATCGATCTCTTCGGCGAGATAGGTCATGGCGACCGCCGGCACGCCGCCGAGGAGGAACCCCTCCAGCGCACGGAACACCAGCAATGTCTGCCAGTTCGGCGCGACGGCGCAGGCGATGGTGCAAAGGGCGGCGCCCAAAAGCGAAATGAACATCAGGCTGCGGCGGCCGAGGCTTTCGGAAACGGCGGCGGCGCAGAAGATCGCAAAGGCGAGAAAGCCGGTCGAGAGCGACAGCGACAGCGAGCTTGCCGCCGGTGTCACCCCAAAATCCTCGGCGAAGATCGGCATCAGCGGCTGCACGCAGTAAAGCAGCGAGAACGTCGCGAAACCGGAGAGGAACAGAGCGATGGTCGCACGCCTGAATGCGGGCGTGCCGCGCGTCAGGAATTGCCGGGCCTCGGAATGCGGCTCGGTATCGACAAGTTTCAATTCGGGGCGGGAGGGAACTTCGGAGATGGCAAGATCTTCCGTCTGGACAGCGCGGGACATGAGGGCACACAACCTTTCTTGCCCATAAATCTAGCCAAGCCGACATCATTAGTCCAATATATGGAACAGACGATTTCGATAGCTTTTGGAGATAGCGATGGAGCTGCGTCATATCCGCTATTTTCTGGCGCTGGCGGATGAGGGGAATTTCACCCGCGCCGCCGCCAAGCTTGGCATCGGCCAGCCGCCGCTCAGCCAGCAGATCCGCGACCTTGAAAACGAAGTGGGCGCGGCGCTGTTTCACCGCGTCCCGCATGGCGCGGAGCTGACGGCGGCGGGCGAAGCCTTTCTGGTCGAGGCCAAGCTGGCGGTCGACGCAGCGGAGAAGGCCAAGCTTGCCGCCCAGCGCGCCAATCGCGGCGAGATCGGCCGCCTGTCGCTGGGCTTTACCGCATCTTCGGCCTTCAACACCATCGTCACCTCGACCATCCGCGAGTTTCGCAATCGCTGGCCGCAGGTGCGCCTGTCGCTGACGGAGATGAACACCAATGCCTTGACGGAGCGGCTGATGCGCGGCGAGATCGATGTGGCCTTCATCCGTCCCGGCCTGGAAGACCCAAGCAACGTCCGCCTCAAGCGCTTTGACGACGAGCCGATGCTGATCGCCCTGCCCGCCCACCATCCGCTTGCCGAGAAGGACCGTGTGCCGATCGCGGCGCTGGCGCACGAGTCCTTCATTCTCTTCCCGCGCATGGTGGGCCTCAGCCTCTATGACGATATTGCCGCCGCCTGCCGCGACGCCGGTTTCGAGCTCTTGGTGACGCAGGAAGCGCCGCAGATCCCCTCGGTGGTCAATCTGGTCGCCGCCAATCTCGGCGTCTCCATCGTTCCCGCCTCGATCGCCCAGATCAAGCTCGACGGCGTGACCTATCGTCCGATCGACGGTCCGCCGCTGGTGGCGCGGCTTGGGCTCGCGGTGCTGAAAGCGCAGCGCTCGCCGGTCGCGGCCAATCTGATGAGCCTGATTGCCTGATTATCCGACAGGGTCCCAATAGGGCGGATCGCCGAATGTCTTTTTCAGGTGATCGGCGATGGCACGCAGCTTCGCGGAGGGATTGCGTCCCTCTGGATGGGCCATGAAGATGAATTCGGGTTCCGGCCGGCAGCCGACATCGATTTCGACAAGCTGCCCCTCATTGACCGACGGACCCACGATGAAGGCCGGCAGCAGTGCAATGCCCAACCCCGCGATCGCCGCATCGCGGGAAACATCGCCATTGTTGATGCCCAGCACCAGCTTCCCCCTGACGATCAAGGCGCCCTCTGACCCCTGGAAACGCCAGTCGGCAACGCCGCGATTGGTGTAGAAAATTCCCCTGTGGTTCTCAAGATCGGACGGCGAGGCAGGCAGGCCGTGTCGCGCCAGATAGTCCGGCGAAGCGACGAGAAGCCGACTGCTGCGGGCGAGCGGCCAGGCGATAAGACGGGAATCGGCAATCAACCCATGCCGAATGATCGCGTCATATCCATCGGAAGCAGCATCAACGCGGCGGTCATCCAGATCGAGCGTCAGTTCGATCTCGGGGTGATCAGCCAGAAAAGGGTAAATCGCCGGGCCGAGATGCATGCGGCCGAAGGTGACGGGGGCGGCAATCCGCAACGGCCCGGCAAGCGTGCCGCGCCGTTCGGCGAGATCGGCCGCGGCTTCACGCACCTCGCGCACGATCCGCGTCGCCCGCTCCAGGAACACGGTGCCGTCCTCCGTCAGCGTCAGCTTACGCGTCGTGCGATGCAGTAGCGTGGCGCCCAGCGTCTTCTCCATCTCCGCCAGCCTCTCGCTGACCACGGATTTCGACAGGCGCAGCCGGCGGGCAGCCTCGCTGATCGATCCGGCCTCGGCAACCGCTACAAAAACTGTAAGCCCTTCAATCTTGAGCATCGTTCGGTAATTCCGAATTCGAGTTCCACGATTTGAAGACTAATCCGAACGACCGAAAAAGACCATCTTCCGTTCATCGGACGAAACAACGGATACGTCCTCACCCATAGGAGATGGAACAATGAACCGCTTGAATGGAAAAGTCGCAATCGTCACCGGCGCCAGCTCCGGCATCGGCCACGCCACCGCAAAGCTCTTTGCCACCGAAGGCGCCAAAGTGATCGTCGGCGCTCGTCGCGGCGCCGAGCTTGAAAACCTTGTCGCTGATATCAAAGCCGCGGGCGGTGACGCAGCGGCTCTTGCAGGTGATGTGCGCTCGGAAGACTATCACAAGGCTCTGGTCGCGCTTGCGGTCGAGCATTACGGCAGGCTCGACATCGCCTTCAACAATGCCGGCACGCTCGGCGAAGCTGGCCCCAGCACCGAGGTTTCGGAGGCTGGCTTTGCCGAAGCGCTGGCGATCAACCTCACCGCCTCATTCCTCGCCGCCAAGCATCAGATCGGTGAAATGATCAAGCACGGTGGTGGCTCGGTCGTCTTCACCTCGACCTTCGTCGGCCATACCGTCGGTTTTCCGGGCGTTGCCGCCTATGCCGCCAGCAAGTCGGGTCTGATCGGCCTGACGCAGACGCTCGCCGCCGAATTCGGCCCGCAGAATGTCCGCGTCAATGCCATTCTGCCGGGCGCGGTCGACACGGACATGTATCGCGAGATGAACGATACGCCCGACAAGCAGGCTTTCGTGACCAATCTGCATGCGCTGAAGCGGGTCTCCCGCCCCGAAGAGATTGCCCGCTCGGTCCTCTACCTCGCCTCAGATGATGCGAGCTTTGTCACCGGCACGGCCTCCTTGGTCGATGGCGGCGTGTCGATCACACGTACCTAACCGCCTTCGCCACGCAATTGGCGCGATTGGCATGAAGACATAAAGACAGGCCGTGGATTTCTCTCGCGGCCTGTCGCTCAGAACATCGTATTCGTGTTCATCGACTTCTCCGGGATCGGCTGAACCGAGTCCCAATGCTCCTCGATCTTGTTGTTCTCGACGCGGAAAATATCGACGATGGCGCTGCCCCTGTCGCCGGGTTCGCGAATGGCATGGACCCTCAGGATCACATAGTCACCATCGACCATTACCCGGGTAATTTCGCTCTTCGAATGCGGATAAGTTTTCTTCAGGAACTCGATGAAGCCCCGCAGACCTTCCGGGCCATCGGCGGCCAGCGGATTATGCTGAATATACTTTCCGAGATATTTTGAGGCGGCATCGAAATCCTTGTCATTCAACGCCTTCTGATAGAAATCCAGAACGATTTCCTTGTTCTTCTGCTCCTCTGGCGAATAGGTGCGCTCGGCCATGGCTGGCATGGCGGCGGCCAGAAGCGGCAGGGCGATCATCACGATCTTCATCAGTTTCAAGGCTTCACTCCTTTGGCGAACGTTCTCTCAGTGTTCGCTGACCCGGCGAAGCGCCGCAAGTGACAAAGCCGTGATTTCCCGCTGACCGCGACTGGCGATTGCCTATTGTCTGCCAAAGGCTTAGGCTCACAGCCATAAAAACAAGCGACGGGTTCGAGCCATGGTTCTCGCGGGAAAACGCATTCTTCTGATCATTTCCGGTGGTATCGCGGCCTATAAGAGCCTCGACCTCATCCGGCGGCTGCGCGAGCGCGGCGCGAGCGTCCGCCCGGTGATGACGTCGGGCGCCCAGCAATTCGTCACGCCGCTTGCCGTTGGCGCGCTGGCTGCCGACCATGTCTTCACCGATCTATTCTCACGGCAGGACGAGCAGGATGTCGGCCATATCCGGCTGGCGCGCGACTGCGACCTGGTGTTGATCGCCCCGGCTACCGCCGATCTGCTGGCGAAGATGGCGAACGGGCTGGCGGATGATCTTGCCTCGACGGTCCTGCTTGCGACCGACCGACCCGTGCTTGTGGCGCCCGCGATGAACCCGAAAATGTGGGCGCATGCCGCGACGAAGCGCAATGTCGAGATATTGCGTGGCGACGGCATCCGCTTTGTCGGTCCGATGGTGGGAGAGATGGCGGAAAGCGCGGAGGCCGGCGCCGGCCGCATGGCCGAGCCGCTGGAGATCGTTGCCGCCGTCGAGATGCGGCTGGATGATGGGGCAAGACCGCTTGCTGGCCGCAAAGCTGTGGTCACCTCGGGGCCGACGCATGAGCCGATCGACCCGGTGCGCTATATCGCCAATCGCTCGTCGGGCCGACAGGGCCATGCCATCGCCTCGGCGCTCGCAGCCCTCGGCGCCGATGTCACCCTCGTTTCCGGCCCCGTTTCCATTCCCGACCCGACCGGTATGCGCGTCGTCCACGTCGAACGGGCGGACGAGATGCGCGATGCCGTGCTCTCGGCCCTTCCGGCCGATATTGCGGTGATGGTCGCCGCCGTTGCCGACTGGAAGGTCGCCTCCGCCTCAGACCAGAAAATCAAGAAGCATCCGGGCGAATCCATTCCCACACTGGCGCTTACCGAAAATCCGGACATCCTGAAGACCGTGGGACATCATACGCAACGGCCGAAGCTCGTCATCGGCTTTGCCGCCGAAACACAGGATGTCGAGAACAACGCCAAGGCGAAGCTCGAGCGCAAGGGCGCCGACATCATCGTCGCCAACGATGTCTCGCCCTCAACCGGTATCATGGGCGGCACGCGCAACCGTGTGAAACTCGTCCACCATGATAGCGTGGAGCAATGGCCTGATCTCGACAAGGACGAGGTGGCGGCACGGCTGGCGGCGCTGATCGCCGAACAACTCAGGCAGGGATAGCGGCAGCCGTGTTGGGCGCGGCCGAGCTGCGCTTTTCCGGCTGGAAGGGCGCGACGTGTACACCGATATCATCGATCAAGACGGCACTCCCATCCGGAATTTCTGTCCAGGCATCGACATCGTCGTTCAACGGTTCGGACACCAGGCAATAGCCTGAGCCGACCGGCGAAGCATAAAGCGTCGGCGCCTTGCGGTCGGTGGCGTAGCGCACCGCATGCAGCGACTTCCCATCGGAAAAGGCGGCCGTGAAGCGCACCAGCGCCGAACCGGTCAGATGGACCGACAGACCCTCGACAAAGCTGAGGGTTTCGGAGATTGCCGCGACCGGGTTGGTCGCGAGGCCGAATTGCAGCGCCAGCAGGAACAACAGTTCGGAATCGGTCGTGCCGCTGCGCGCCTGAAACAGGTGATCGTCAAGCATGGCCTCCATCGGCCGGCGCAATCGGTCGAAATTGGAAATCTGGCCGTTGTGCTGGAAAGCCCAGTTCTCATGCACGAAGGGGTGGCAATTGTCGCGCCGCGTGCCGCCGCCGGTCGCGGCGCGGACATGGGCGAGAAACAGCGGTGAGCGGATCTGCCGTGCCAGGCTCTTCAGATTGCAGTCGGACCAGGCCGGCAGGATGTCACGATAGCGGCCCGGTTCCGGCCGGTCGCCATACCAAGCGATGCCGAAACCGTCGCCGTTGGTCGCCGTCTTGGCGCGCGTGGCGCAGTGGGATTGTTCGATCAGGGAGTGGGCAGGCGAAGACACCAGCTCCTCCAGATAGAGGGGGTCTCCACGATAGGCTGCCCAGCGACACATATGTCTTTTGCTCCAATTCCCGCTGGCTTCCTGTCTCGCGGGAGAATGTCAAATCTAAGGACGATTGTTCAGCGGAATGGGTAATAAATTGTTAATTTCCGGCTGCTTCGACCATCAAGATGACAGATATTTGAAGCCTCGTCCGATCACATTTTTGCGTCGCAGCATTTTTCTTTTGTGAATGAAGCTCTTTGGAGCAAAGCATCCTGCCTCACGCAAATGCTGAATAAGGTCGTTGCATTTCGACACGAAACGAAGCGTGAAACGCTCCAAACACCCACCCTCTTGCATCCGATGAAATTTGAGCTACGTTAAGCTTATTATCAACGTAACGAAAGGAAGGTGATCCAATGTCTAGTGAGATTTCGGTCCTCGTATCAGGCATGGAAATGGTTGTGAGCGTAGCGGGGCAGCCCTCGCTCTGATCAGAGCCTTCCGGAAGCGGTCTACGCTTCAGGCCAGTTACGGGCCAAAACTCATGGAAGGGTCGCTTCGCGCGGCCCTTTTTTGTGTCCAGCGATTGCCGATATCGCGACATTCAGCATTGCTGTTCTCCAGGATAAGCCATCTCGCGCTCGTTTTTTACTTGCCGAATGGGAAGAGCGCCTTAGCTAACGCTGTATGACTTACAAGGAACAGCCCGAACAGGGCGAAGCCGAACCGGCGCCATCGAACGAACCGGCGCTCACCGCACTCTCAATGTATCCCGACCAATGGGCACTGTTTCTCGACATCGACGGAACGCTGCTCGATCTCGCCGAAACACCTGAGGCGATTGTCGTTCCTCCGTCTCTGCCCTACGCCCTGCAGGCGCTTTCCCGCAAGCTTGGCGGCGCTTTGGCGGTGGTAACGGGACGCTCGGTTGCCTTTGTCGATCCACTCTTCGCCCCTTTCCACTTTCCGGTGGCGGGCCTCCATGGCGCTGAGCGGCGCGATGCTGCAGGACGATTGCGGCGGGCGCTGATCCCGCCGGCCTTTCAGGAAATGAAGAGTGCGATTGCGCGGGAGGCGGAAGCCTGGCCCGGCGCGCTTGTTGAGGATAAGGGTGCGGCGATCGCGGTTCACTACCGACAGGCGCCGGAGCGCGAGGCCGACATCGACGAGGCGATGCAGCGCTATGCCGAGGAAGCCGGCCCCGACTGGGCTTTGCAACGTGGCAAGTCGGTCGTCGAGATCTGCCCGGCGCGTGCCGGCAAGGGCCATGCCATCGAAGCCTTTCTCGGCGAGGCGCCCTTCATCGGGCGAAAGCCGCTTACGATCGGTGACGACGTGACCGACGAAGCTATGTTTGCCGCTGCCAACCGCCTCGGCGGCCAGTCCGTGCGCGTCGGCCCGCCCAACGGCAAGACGCTGGCGCGTGCATCCATTTCCTCGCCTGCGCGTTTAAGAGAGATACTCGCGTCCCTCGCGGCATAGGCATTTTCCCTGCCACCTGCCGTATTCGACTTGAAAGGACAGCCCGTGAGCCGTCTCATCGTGATTTCCAACCGCGTCTCCGTTCCCGACAAAAAAGGCAACGCCGCCGGGGGCCTGGCTGTGGCCCTGCGGGCTGCACTTGAAGAGCATGGCGGCATCTGGATGGGCTGGTCCGGCAAATCCAGTGGCGACAAAGAGCCGGAGCCGCTAGTGATGACGGACCACGGCAACATCACCTATGCCCTGACCGACCTCACCCAGACCGATGTCGAGGAATATTATCAGGGCTTCGCCAACCGCGTGCTCTGGCCGATCTGTCATTACCGGCTGGATCTTGCCGAATATGGCCGCAAGGAGATGGACGGCTATTTTCGAGTCAACCGCTTCTTTGCCCATCGCCTCGCGCCGCTGATCCAGCCGGACGATGTCATCTGGGTGCATGATTATCATCTCATTCCGCTGGCAGCCGAGCTGAGGCTGATGGGCCTGAAGAACCGCATCGGCTTCTTCCTGCATATTCCATGGCCGCCGGCCGATGTGCTTGCCATCATGCCTGTGCATCAGGAGATCATGCGCAGTCTCTCCGCCTACGATCTTCTCGGCTTTCAGACGGACCACGACCTCGAAAACTTCGCCAGTTGCCTCAAGCGCGAGGAGATCGGCGACGAGATCGGCCCCGGCCTCTTCAGTGCCCATGGCCGGACCTTCCGCGGCGGCGCCTATTCGATCGGCATCGAGACCGCCGCCTTCGCGGACTTCGCCCGCAAGGCGGCGAGCCATAGCATGGTGCGCAAAGCCCGGCAGAGCATCGAGGGTCGCGACCTGATCATCGGCGTCGACCGGCTCGATTACTCCAAGGGGATCACCCAGCGCATCGAGGCCTTCGAGCGTTTCCTCAGTGACAATCCGGCCTATCAGAACCGCGTGACCTATCTGCAGGTCACCCCGAAATCGCGCTCCGAGGTGCCGGAATACGAGGCGATGCAACAGGCGGTCGCGGAACAGGCCGGCCGGGTCAACGGTGCGATCGGCACGGTCGACTGGGTGCCGATCCGTTATATCAACCGCTCGATCAGCCGCCCGGTGCTGGCCGGCCTCTATCGGCTGGGCAGGATCGGCCTAGTGACGCCGCTGCGTGACGGCATGAACCTCGTCGCCAAGGAATATGTGGCAGCACAGGACCCGGACAACCCTGGCGTTCTGGTCCTGTCACGTTTCGCAGGCGCCGCGCGCGAGCTGAAAGGCGCGCTGCTCGTCAATCCCTACGATATCGAGGCAACCGCCAATGCCATGGCGCGCGGGCTCACCATGTCGCTGGAAGAACGGCAGCAGCGCTGGCGGGGCATGATGGATCATTTGCTGGAATATGATGTCGCACGCTGGTGCAATGATTTTCTGAAGGACCTGACGGAAGAGGCGAAGCCGCCGGTCAATCAGGTGACGTTACGGCTGGTTCCGTGAGCAGCCACTCCGTCAGTCGCCCGGCATGCATGCCCGGCGACTTCGGCGGCAGAAGCCAGTAACCGCGATCCGGTGCCTCCAGCATCGGACCGGCCGTTACCAGCATGCGCCCGGCCAGCAGCTGATCCACCAGCCCCATCCAGCCGAGCGCCAGCCCCTGTTCGCCGATCGCCGCCTGCACCACCAGCGAATAGGTGTTGAACCGCAGATCGCCACGGCCAGCATAGGTGTCGCGACTGATGCCAAGTTCGGCGAAGTAACTCTTCCAATCGAACCAGGGCGATGGCGTATCCGTGTCCAGATGCACGAGCGTTGCCCGCGCCAGACGGCTTGGATCGTCGAAAGGACCGTATTTGTCGACAAAGCCCTGTGAGCAGACCGGCGCCACCTTCTCGGGCAACAGCAAGACCGCTTCGGGACCAAACTCATGACGCGCGCCGAAGACGACGGCGACATCGCCGCTGTCCGATTGACCGCGCTCCTGCCGCTGCGTGGCGACGATCTGGATATCCAGCTCCGGATAGGCCAAACGAAAGCGATGCATGCGCGGGATCAGCCAGAGCGCGGAGAAGGCATAATCGGTCCGCAGCCGCACCGCCGGGCGCTCCGCCTCGGCCCGAAAGCTGCGCACGACCTCATCGACGCCGCCAACGGCTTTTTCGACGATCTCGAAAAGACGGCGTCCTTCCGGCGAGAGCGCGACGCCGCGATGCTGACGAACGAAGAGAGCGACGCCGATCTGCTCCTCGATCCGCCGGATCTGGTAGCTGACGGCCGGCTGGGTCAGAACGAGGCTCGCCGCCGCCGCCGACAGACTGCCGCAGCGCCCGACCTCGACGAAGATCCGCAGCCATCCAAGATCGACCGGCCGCTCAGCCATAAATTTTCCTTTTGGTACCTATTGAAAAAAGCAAGCTTTACAGGCTCGATGCTACTGATGTTCAATAAAATCAGCAAATAGTAAGAGAGGATCGAAAAGACTTCTTTCGGTCTCCGATCCCGCCCAAGGAATTGCAACGATGGCGCGTCCGAATATTCTCATCCTGATGGTCGATCAGTTCAACGGAACCCTGTGTCCCGATGGTCCGGCCGATTTTCTCCATGCGCCCGTGTTGAAGGCGCTGGCGGAACGCTCCGTGCGCTTTGCCAACAGCTATACGGCAAGCCCGCTCTGCGCCCCAGCGCGGGCCTCCTTCATGTCCGGGCAATTGCCGAGCCGCACCCGCGTCTATGACAACGCCGCCGAATTCGCCTCCGATATCCCGACCTTCGCGCATCATTTACGGGCCGCCGGCTACCAGACGGCGCTCTCCGGAAAGATGCATTTCGTCGGACCGGACCAGATGCATGGCTTCGAGGAGCGGCTGACCACGGATATCTATCCCGCCGATTTCGGCTGGACGCCCGATTATACCAAGCCCGGCGAGCGCATCGACTGGTGGTATCACAATCTCGGCTCGGTGACCGGCGCCGGCGTCGCCGAAATCACCAACCAGATGGAATATGACGACGAGGTCGCCTATCACGCCACCCGCAAGCTGCTCGACCTGTCACGCGGGCATGATGCGCGGCCCTGGTGCCTGACCGTCAGCTTCACCCACCCGCACGACCCCTATGTCGCCCGCCGCAGGTTCTGGGATCTTTATGAGGATTGCCCGGCGCTCGACCCCGAGGTCGGCGAGATCCCCTTCGACCGGCAGGACCAGCATTCACAGCGCCTGATGAAGGCGAGCGATCACGAAGCCTTCGATATCACGCCCGAACAGGTGCGCCGGGCGCGGCGCGGCTATTTCGCCAATATCTCCTATGTCGATGAGAAGATCGGCGAAATCCTCGATGCACTGGAGCGCGGCCGCATGGCCGACAACACCATCGTGCTCTTTGTCTCGGACCATGGCGATATGCTCGGAGAGCGCGGGCTTTGGTTCAAGATGAATTTCTTCGAAGGCTCGGCCCGCGTGCCGCTGATGATCGCCGCTCCCGGCTGGAAAGCAGGGCGTATCGACCAGCCGGTCTCGACGCTCGACGTGACGCCGACGCTGGCAGGCCTTGCCGGCATCGACATTGCCTCGCTGCGTCCATGGACCGATGGCGAGGATCTGGCTCCCCTCGCCCTTGGTACGGGAGGCCGTGGACCGGTGCCGATGGAATATGCGGCGGAAGGGTCTGAAGCGCCGCTGGTCGGGCTGCGCGATGGCCGCTACAAGCTGGTGCTCTGCGACAAAGACCCGGCCATGCTGTTCAATCTCGAAGCTGATCCCAAGGAGCTGACCAATCTTGCCGGCGACCCTGCCCATGCCGAGATCCTGGCGCAGTTGACCGCGCAGGCGATGCAGCGCTGGAACCTCGCCGCCTTCGACGCCGCCGTGCGCGAGAGCCAGGCGCGGCGATGGGTGGTCTACGCGGCGCTGCGCAATGGCGCCTATTATCCCTGGGACTACCAGCCGCTGCAAAAGGCATCCGAACGCTATATGCGCAACCATATGGATCTGAACGTGCTGGAGGAGAACCAGCGTTTTCCGCGCGGCGAGTAAGCTTTCTTGTGGCCGGGCTTTGCCGGAGACGATATGGTCTGGTCAACGCGAGGGAGAAAATGTCCATGAAAATCAGCGCACGCAACCGCCTCAAGGGCAAGGTCGTCGAAGTCACCAAGGGTGCAACGACCGCCCATATCCGCATCGACATCGGCAACGGCTCGATCGTCACCTCATCGATCACCAACGAAGCGGTCGACGAACTGGGCCTCACGGTCTGCGCTGACGCCTATGCCGTCATCAAGGCATCCGACGTCATGGTCGCCGTCGACTAAGTTTCACGTTTTTGGCAGTAATGCGCCGTTTCGCCATCGCCGGTCTGGAAATCGCCGGGCTGTGGCGGCGCGATCGGCTTGAACAGGATCCTGTCCGGCTTCAGGTCCAGAAGCGGCGTGCCGTCGAGGCAATCGAGGCCGCGCACGAGCAAAGTCGCGCCCTCCACCGCTTCCAGCTTGACGATGGAGGTGCCGATCGGATTGGGCCGCACCGGCGAGCGCAGCGAGAACGTGCCGTGTACCTTGCCGCTGTTCGCGGGGCTTTGCAGCACGAGATCGCGGCGAGAGCGGTCCAGCCAATAGAGAATTTCCAGCCGCTCGAAAGCCTCCACGCCTTTCAGCGCCGGTACCCATGGCTCGAATATCTCGATACGGCAAAGTGGCCCATCATGTCGCCCCTGGCGTGGTGTTTCCATGCGCGAGGTCCATGGCGTCGAGATGCAGCCGATAAAGACAAGACCGGCATCGGTCGCGGCCGGCGGCTCGACCGCCACCTCGTTTTCGCGGATTTCATTCTCGCGGACCATGGTTTCCCCCTTCCGGAGCAAGAGTGTTTGGCGGCCGGGCTGATGTGGTTATGAAATCGATGAATGCCCTGAGCGGAGCGGGTACGAGGCGCCGCCCGGGATAATAGAGAAACGGCCCGGAGAAGGACTGCCACCACGATTCGAGCACGGGTTCAAGTGCGCCACTGTCGAGATGCGGACGCAGCCATTCCTCGAAAAGATAGACAATGCCGGTGCCGGCGATCGCAGCATCCACGACGAGATCGGTCGCGCCGCCGATGCTGACGATGAGCGGGCCTGTGGGAGTGATCCGCACGATTTCGCCGTCACGCTCGAACTCGCAAGGCGGCATCAGGCCGCTGGAGAAACGACCACGAAGACAGGCGTGATTGATCAGTTCGCTCGGATGCTGCGGCCGGCCATGAAGGTCGAGATATGACGGCGAAGCGGCGGTGGCGAAGCGCTGGATGCGTGGTCCGATCGGTATGGCGATCATGTCCTGCTCCAGCCGCTCGTCATAGCGGATGCCGGCATCGCAGCCGACAGCGAGCACATCGACGAAGCTGTCCTCGGCGAGGATCTCCAGCTGGATATCGGGATAGGCGGCGAGAAAGCGCGGGACGATATCAGGTAGCACAAGCCGCGCCGCGCTGATCGGCACGTTCAGCCGCAAGGTTCCCGCCGGCCTGTCGCGGAAGCCGTTGACCACGTCGAAGGCCGCCTCCATCTCCGACAGTGCGGGACCAAGCCTTTCCAACAATCGCTCCCCGGCCTCCGTCGGCACGACGCTGCGTGTCGTCCGATTGAGCAGGCGCACGCCAAGCTCGGCCTCGAGGCGGCGGACCGCCTCACTCAATCCAGAGGGACTTTTGCCGCTCAGGCGCGCGCCCTCGCGAAAGCCCTTGGCACGCGCCACGGCGACAAACGCGCTCATGTCCAGCAGATCGATCTTCACTGTTCGCTACTCCGCACAGCCTGTACGGATTGTACCGGATTATCACGCAGATCAACAGCGCCTATTTCTGGGTGAACGTTAAAAAAGAGATATCCCATGTCCAGAATCGACCACTCCGGAACATTCACCCTTGGCGATCGCACCGTGAAGCGGCTCGGTTATGGAGCCATGCAGCTTGCCGGGCCTGGCGTGTTCGGGCCACCTCGGGATCGCGACGCGGCGGTGGCCGTCCTCAGGGAAGCCGTTGCGAGCGGCGTGAACCATATCGACACCAGCGATTTTTACGGCCCGCACGTCACCAATGAAATCATCCGCGAAGCGCTCCACCCCTATCCCGACGATCTTGTCATCGTCACCAAGATCAGCGCCCGTCGCGGAACGGACGGTTCATGGATTCCTGCCATGTCGCGCGAGGAACTGACGCAGGCCGTGCACGACAACCTGCGCAATCTCGGCCTCGATGTGCTCGATGTCGTCAATCTTCGCAGCATGCTCGATGTGCATGGCCCGGTCGAGGGATCGCTCGAAGCGCCTCTGACGGCGCTTGCCGAGCTCCAGCAAAAGGGCCTGGTGCGCCATGTGGGGCTCAGCAACGTCACGCCGACACAGATCGCCGACGGCCGCAAGATCTGCGAGATCGTTTGCGTGCAGAACTTCTACAATCTGGCACACCGCAATGACGACGCCCTGATCGACGCACTTGCCCGCGAGGGTACCGCCTATGTGCCGTTCTTCCCGCTTGGCGGGTTCAGCCCACTGCAATCGTCGACGCTCTCCGAGGTTGCCGAACGCCTCGAGGCTACCCCCATGCAGGTCGCGCTCGCCTGGCTGCTTCGGCGCGCGCCCAATATCCTGCTTATCCCCGGCACTTCCTCCGTCGCCCATCTGCGGGAAAATCTGAAAGCTCCCGACATCAGCCTGCCAAACGAAGCGCTGGCGCAGCTCGACGGCGTGGCAAAGGCCAGCGCGGCCTGAGAGCCGGAGGCTCCCGCTCCATGATCCTCAATATCACGCCGCCTTGACGGCGTGATTTTCTTTGATGCCGAGGCAGCGCTCCGCCTTGCCCGGCGCAGCCCGTGACGCGGGCTTTTATGACATCGCATGTAATTGAGAGCAGTGCCTGTCCCGGGGTATCTGACAACCGTCTTCTTGCAGGAAGAGCATTTCGAGCCCTTCAACATTAAGAGCCTTCGCCCGGAACGAAGTCGGTGGCCACGATCCCTCGTTCCAACGGCGGGTTCAGGAGAAACCCATGACCACGATGTCATTCACAAAAAAAGACGCTCCCCAATGGTTGCTGGCCTTCTGGCGGGAGATTGACGACAAGACCTTCGGCGATGGCTTCAACTGCTTCGCGGAAGACGCAACATGCAACCTCGGCGTTGCCGACTGGAAGGGGCGCGACACCATTCGCGAAAACCTGCGCGCCTTCATCGACACAGGCTTCACCGCATTGCATGATGTCACCGAATATTGGGACGGCGGATCGCTAAAGGTGTTTCGCGGGACTGTTACGATGACGCCCGATGACGGGATACAGGCCATGGTCAAACCGGTCATGACCCACTTTTTCTACATGGATGAGGCCGAGCCGACCAAGGTGCGTCATTGGTATGGGTCAGTTGGGCCTATCTCGTTCTGACGAAAATCTGCCTTGGCGGGGTTGTCGAATGATGGCCCCGCCATCGACGAACGAAGCGAGGCCTCTGCCGGATGAGCTCTTCCCGCGTCAATTTAAGAATGCCGAATGAACTCGGACCGCAGCTGCGCGCATGGCGCGGCACACGCGGCAAGAGCCAGCTCGACCTTTCCCTCGACACAGGCATTTCGCAGCGTCAGATCAGTTTTATCGAAAGCGGCCGGAGCACGCCTGGCCGCCAGAATGTCCTGCGTCTCGCCGAGGCGCTGGATGTGCCGCTCCGGGAGCGCAACTCCCTGCTGCTCGCAGCCGGCTATGCCCCGATCTATGCCGAAGGAAATTTCGACGATCGCGAGATGCAGGGCCTGACAAAGGCCCTCAAACGCATGCTTCGCCAGCACGATCCGTTTCCGGCGGTGGTGATGGACCGCTATTGGAATGTCGTCATGACCAACGATGCGACCCCCCGCTTTTTCGGCCATTTCATCGACATGGCCGCACGCCCGGCACCGCGCAATCTCCTCCATCTCATGTTCGATCCCGAGGGTATGCGACCCTTCATTCCGGATTGGGAGCAGACGGCGAAAAGCCTGTTGGGGAGAGTCTTCCGCGAGTCCGTCGGGCACGTCATCGATGCGCGGACGAAGGAGCTCATCGATAGTCTGCTTGCCTATCCCGATGTGGACGCCGACTGGAAAACATCCGTCGCGGCTGAGAATACGCCCGTGATCCCTCTGTCCTTTATGAAGGAGGGACGGCCTTTGAGGTTTTTCTCATTGGTCACGACGGTCGGCACCGCGCAGATGATAACGGCCCAGGAATTGCGGGTCGAATCCATGTTTCCGCTGGATGAAGCCACGGAGATTCACTACGCCGAACTGATGAACGACGCCCAGTAGAAGAGCAGCGGCAGAGCAGTAGTCCCCGCTATCACGCCGCCTTGACGGCGTGATATTCCTTGATGGCAACCATTTTGATAGCCGGATAACGTTCTGCCTCGTAGCGCAGCGAGAAGCCGTCCTGAGCGAGGAAGACCGGGTCGCCGTCGAGGTCGCGGGCGATATCGCCGCGCCGCGCGGTGACGAACTTGTCGAGATCGGCGGACTGATCGGCCGAGATCCAGCGGCAGACGGAAAAGCGCGACATTTCGAAGGAAACGGGCAGGCCGTATTCGGCCATCAGTCGCTCCTTCAACACGTCGAGCTGCAGCGCGCCGACGACGCCGACGATGGCGGGCGAACCGTCTTCCGGCGAGAAGAGCTGCACGACGCCTTCTTCCGCCATCTGCTGCAAGGCTTCCTTCAGCTTCTTCGCCTTCATCGCATCCTCGAGACGGACGCGGCGCAGGATTTCCGGCGAGAAGTTCGGCACGCCCTGGAACACCAGGGATTCACCCTCGGTCAGCGTATCGCCGATGCGCAGCGTCCCATGGTTGGGAATGCCGACGACATCGCCGGCATAGGCGGTATCGGCAAGCTGGCGCTGTGAGGCGAAGAAGAATTGCGGCGCGGTGAGGCCAAGCTGCTTGCCGGTGCGCGACAGACGCGCCTTCATACCACGCTCGAGCTTGCCCGAGCAGATGCGCGCAAAGGCGATGCGGTCGCGGTGGTTCGGGTCCATGTTGGCCTGGATCTTGAAGACGAAGGCCGTCATCTTGTCGTCGGTGGCGTGAACCGTCCTGATATCGGCGACCTGATCGCGTGGCGGCGGTGCGACTTCGCCGAGCGCGTTGATGAGGTCGCGAACACCGAAATTGCGCAGCGCCGAGCCGAAGAAGACCGGCGTCAGATGCCCTTCCAGGAAGGATGCCCGGTCGAAAGGACGGCAGGCTTCGATCGCCAGTTCCGTTTCGTCGATGAAGCCCTGACGCTCGTTTTCCGGCAGCCGGTCGGCCACGGCCTGCGGGCCGTTGACAGGCGTTGGCGACACTTCGGTATCCGAGCCGCGCACGGTATTGTCGGCCAGATGATAGGAGCCGCAGAAGCTCTTCGCCCGGCCGATCGGCCAGGTGATCGGCGCGGTATCGAGCGCCAGCTTTTCTTCCACCTCATCGAGAATCTCGAAGGGATCGCGGCTTTCGCGATCCATCTTGTTGATGAAGGTGATGATCGGGATGTCGCGCATGCGGCAGACTTCGAACAGCTTCAGCGTCCGCGGCTCGATGCCCTTGGCGGCGTCGATGACCATGACGGCGGCGTCGACAGCCGTCAGCGTGCGATAGGTATCGTCAGCGAAGTCTTCATGACCGGGCGTATCGAGAATGTTGAAGACGTTGCCGTCATATTCGAAGGTCATGACGGAAGTCACGACCGAGATGCCGCGTTCGCGCTCGATCTTCATCCAGTCGGAGCGCGTCTGCATGCGATCCTTCTTGGCCTTGACTTCGCCGGCAAGCTGAATAGCGCCGCCGAACAGCAGCAACTTTTCGGTGAGCGTCGTCTTGCCCGCGTCCGGGTGGGCGATAATAGCGAATGTGCGGCGGCGGGAGACCGCCTCGGCGAGACTTTCGGCCATGAGTGTGAATCCTGTGAATTGCGGCGTATCTAACGTTTCAGAGGCCGGATTGCAATTGACCTTGGGCGCTCACGCGCAAACTAATGCCGCATGACCATTCACACCGATACGCGCCCGACGCTGAACCTCATCCGCCTGCCGCACGGCGAAGGCCTCGATCTGCCCGCCTATGAGACCAAGGGCGCCGCCGGCATGGACCTGCGCGCGGCCGTCGAAGACGGCAAGACGCTGACGATCGCACCCGGCAAGCGGGCGCTGGTACCTTCAGGCTTCATCTTCGAAATCCCCGAGGGATTCGAGGCACAGATCCGCCCACGCTCCGGCCTTGCCTTCAAGCACGGCATCACCTGCCTGAATTCGCCCGGCACGATCGACAGCGACTATCGCGGTGAGGTGCATGCATTGCTGATCAATCACGGCGAGGAGCCGTTCGAGATCACGCGCGGCATGCGTATCGCCCAGGTGGTGATCGCGCCGGTAACGCAGACGCGTGTCGCGGAAATCACCGAAATCAGCGAAACGGCGCGCGGCGCCGGCGGCTTCGGCTCGACCGGCGTGTGATGGCGGATCTGGGGCAGCAGTTCGGACTGACCTTCCGGCAGGACTACTTTGCCGATCCGGTCGCCTGGGCTGGCCTCGTCGATCTGCTGCGCGACACCTTTTCCATCGATATCAGCCTGCAGGATCAATTCGGCGGCCCTGATCCGAGCAGTATGCCGTTCGGCTATTTCGACGCCGATGGCCGCTGCGTCGCCAATTTCAGTGCCTTTTCCATGCCGATGATCGTCAACGGCCGTGCGGTCAGGGCGGCGGGTTACCAGTCCGGCGCGGTTCGTCCCGAATGGCGCGGGCGGGGACTTTACCGCGACCTGATCCAGTGGGCCTTTGCCCGGACCGAGGCCGAGGGCTTCGAACTCAATATCCTGCTGACGGACAAGCCGGTCCTTTATGAGCCCTATGGTTTCAAGACTGTTCCGCAACATATCTTCGCTGGCCCACCACCGAAAATGATCGGGCGGTTCCCGCGCGCAAGATCGCTCTCCTTAGAGGATACGGATGACCGCGATCTCCTGAAGACGCTGCTGCAAAGCCGTGTCCCCGTTTCCCAACGTTTCGCAGTCGCCGGCCAGATGGAGATGTTTTACCTGAATGCCTGCTTCGATCCGGATGTCCGGCTGACACTGGTAGAGTATAACACCATCGTCGCCTGGAAATTCGATGGCCGCACTCCCCGGATCCTCGATGTCGTCGGTAAGACCATTCCGTCCCTGGAGGCGATACAGTCCGCCCTTGGTGCTTCCTCCTCCCGGATCGAGGTTTGCTTCCCGCCGGACCAACTGGATTGGCAGGGCATGCCCGAGTCCCACCAGGGGCAGACCTCCCTGATGATGCGCGGCGATGCCGCCGATGACCTCGGCGGACCCATCATGCTGTCACCGATGGCGGAATTCTAGCGGGACAGCGGCGGCAGCCGGCGTTTGACCGGAGTTGCCTTGATCATTGCCGTATTGGTTTCGGCGCGTTCGGTGATCTTGTCGAGGATGCCATCGAGGTCGCCCATCGAGCGGACCACGAGCCGGCCGATGAAACAGTCTTCGCCGGTGACCTTGTCGCATTCGATGAATTCAGGCGTCTCCTGAATCATGCGCTGGACCACATGCAATTGGCCGGGCAGTGGCCGGATGCGGACGATCGCCTGTAAGGGATAGCCGATCGCTTCCGGCGTGATATCCAAGGTGAAGGCCGCAATGACGCCTCGCTCCTCCAGCCGGCGCAGCCGCTCTGCGGCACTTGGCGACGACAAGCCCGCCACTTCGGCCAGTTCCTTCAGCGAAATCCGGGCATTGCGCGCGAGCGCTTCCAGCATCCGCTGATCGATCGCATCAAGCCCCATAGCTGCATTAGGTAGACCCATATTTCTGCCTCATATAATTAGGCGCACGACCAATTTCTCTTTATACAGCCTATATCATCCAGTCAGCGGCGGCAATATTATCAGGCTCAACAAACGGGAGCCCGGACAATGAACGAGATAAAACGCGGCACAGTGGAAATGACGGCGGCCATGCTGATTTCGGGGACAATCGGCTGGTTCGTGCTGATGTCGGGGCAGCCCGTCACCGGCGTCGTTTTCTGGCGTTGCCTGATCGGCGCGCTCACGCTTCTTGTTATCTGCGCAGCCATGGGCCTCCTGCGTCCCGGCATCCTCAGCCTGCGGACCTTCGCGATTGCGGTTGGCGGCGGTATCGCCATCGTTCTGAACTGGCTCTTACTGTTCGCCGCCTATTCGCACGCCTCCATTTCGATCGCCACCACCGTCTACAACACCCAGCCTTTCATGCTGCTCGGCCTCGGAGCGCTGTTTCTCGGCGAGAAAATCACGCTCACCAAACTTTTCTGGCTGGGCCTCGCCTTTGCCGGCATGATTATCATCGTCGAAGGCAAATCCGCGCAGACGGGAGCTGCAAGCAGCTATCTCATCGGCATCCTGCTCTCGCTCAGTGCCGCTTTCTTCTACGCACTGGCGGCGATTGCCGCCAAATGGCTGAAGGGCACGCCGCCGCATCTGATCGCGCTGATCCAGGTCTCGACCGGCATTCTGATGCTGGCGCCCTTTACCGATTTCTCCGTTTTGCCGCAGAGCGCCGGCGGATGGTCGATCCTGGCGACGATGGGCATCGTCCACACCGGTCTGATGTATGTGCTGCTCTACGGCGCCATCCAGAAGCTGCCGACGCACCTGACCGGCGCGCTGTCCTTCATCTATCCGATCGCCGCCATCGTCGTCGACCGCTTCGCCTTCGGCCATGTGCTCGGCGTGGCGCAGATCGTCGGCGCAGCGGTCATTCTCCTGGCAGCGGCCGGCATGAACCTCGGCTGGACGATCAGCCTGCCGCGTCATAAAAGCGGTGATCTTTCCAAGGGAACCGCCGAATGATCACCTGTTATCTCCGCTATACGATCGATCCCTACAAGCTTGCGGAATTCGAGTATTACGCCAAACTCTGGATCCCACTCGTCAACCGGCTCGGCGGCACGCATCACGGTTATTTCCTGCCGCATGAAGGCGCCAACAATATCGCACTGGCGCTCTTCAGCTTCCCGAGCCTCGCCGACTACGAGACATATCGTCAGAGAATGGCCGAGGACGCCGAATGCCGCGCGGCCTTTGCCTATGCGGAAGAGACGCGCTGCATCCTCAGCTATGAGCGCAGCTTCATGCGGCCGGTTTTCTGATCCTACTTTGCCTAGAGTGTTTCAACGCTTCACTGAAGCGCAGAAACACTCTAGCCCTTTGCTTTTACGCAATTCCGGACGGAAAACCGCAGCACACTTTTCCTGGAATTGCTCTAGTTAGGGCAGCTCTCCGATTGGCCGTCGAGGCCTTCGGTCAGCCGCTCGAAGGCGGCGCTTGGCGATGAGCCATTGCGCGTGATGTGCAAGACATAGAGCCCATCGAAATCCTTGCCATGCCATTTCGGCACCGCCTTGGCATCACCGCCATTGTCGGCCATCAACTGGCGGGCGAGATCGACGATCTGCTTGTGCTCCCAGGCGACGAAAACGAGCTTTCCGCGATAATCCGGCTTTTCCAATGCCGCCTTCAGGCCGTCGATATCGTCATAGCCGAAGCTGGTATCGACCGGCAGACTAAGAGCGATGGCGGTCGGCTCGATGGTCGCGAGCGGGCGGACATAATCATAAGAAGCACCGGAATCGTCCTTTCGCTTCGACGGATCGGGCGCGAAGATCGCCGCCGGCTTGCCGAAGAGGCGGGTAAGTACCGGCGGCAGCGCCAGCGCGCGATTGAGCCCCTGGCAGCTGAGCTGGCCGAGGCCGGCCTCCGGTTTTTCGCCATGGCGCAGGAAGACGATCGTCTGCATCGCCCCGTCTGCCGCCATAACCATCGACGCGGAACCGCAGAAGCAGGCGAGGCAGAACAGCCCGGCAACAAGCCGCTGCGGAACCATCCGCATTACCGTTGCGCCTCGACTGCCATGCGGACGGCGAGGCCAGCCAGCACGGTACCCATCAACCAGCGCTGCACCAGCATGAAGGCCGGGCGCTGAGCGAAGAACATTGCGATGGAGCCGGCCGTCAGCGCGAAGATGGCGTTGAACGTCAGGCTGATGACGATCTGCGTGAAACCAAGAAGGATCGACTGGACGAAAACGCTGCCGGCTGCGGGGTCGATGAATTGAGGCAGCAGCGACAGATAGAGGATCGCCACCTTCGGGTTCAAGAGGCTGGTCACCAGCCCCATGGTGAAGAGCCGGCGCTTGCTGTCCTTGGGCAACTCGCGCACCTGAAACGTCGAGCGACCGCCGGGCTTCAGGGCATTCCAGGCGAGCCATGCCAGGTAGGCAGCACCGGCAAGACGAAGCGCGTCATAGGCGAAAGGCACGGCAAAGACGAAGGCGGTAATGCCCAGCGCCGCGGACAGCATGTAGAAGACGAAGCCGCAGGCGACACCACCGAGAGAAATCAGCCCGGCCGCCGGCCCTTGCGAGATCGATCGCGACACCAGATAGATCATGTTCGGCCCCGGCGTCAGCACCATGCCGAGAGCGATCAGGGCAAAGGCGATCATGCTGGTCAGATGTGGCATCGGGGTCTCCGGCTGAGGGTCCTGTCAGAAGGCGATTTGAACTGTGGGAACAAGCTTGATTTCATGCGGCCCGGCATCGAAGCCGTCAAGCAGCATATTGTGATGGGAGACAATTGCCTCGAACGACAGCTTGCCCATATCGGCGGTCGTATGGCCGTCGCTGATCAGCGTCACGTCGAAGCCGAGCGAGACCGCGCGCCGGGCAGTGGTGTCGACGCAGAATTGCGTCATGCAGCCGCCGATGATGAGGCGGGTGATACCCCTGGCACGCAGGCGCTGATCGAGATCTGTCTCGAAGAAGGAATCGCTGCTCGTCTTGTGAACCACGACATCGCCGGCCTCCGGCGCGATTTCCCGGCGCAACTGCCAGCCCTCCCCGCGCTTGGCCAGGCGATGGGCTCCCTGGCCGTCATGCTGGACGATGAAGGAGGGAATGCCGGCGGCGCGGGCCTCGCGCTTCAGCGCCGCAAGCTTGGAGACGACCGCCTCAAGGGCGGCATCGATCGCTGGCTGGCGCGCCTGCGTGCCAAGGCCGGTGAGGACGGCGTTCTGAAGGTCGATCAGGAGCAATGCGGAGGACATGGGAGCCTTGTGCAGCGTGGTTTCGACAACGTGGTTCGGCAGGCCGTCAATCTTTTGGTAGTGTATTCGCGCCGCCAGCACAACCGCTTGAAAAGGCCGGAATACCGCGATAGAGCAAACCTCTGTCTCTGGAGGAAGATCACCATGACGCTGGCAGCCTTGCTCACCTATAGCGGCGCGCTTTTCATTGCCGCCGCCATCCCCGGCCCGGGCGTCATTGCGGTCGTCGCGCGCGCCCTCGGCTCCGGCTTTCGCGAGACCTTCTTCATGGGGCTCGGGCTGGTTCTCGGCGATATGATCTATCTGACGGCGATTATTCTCGGCCTCGCCTTCCTGGCGCAGACCTTTACCGAAGTCTTTGTCGTCATCAAGGTCGCCGGCGCGCTTTATCTTGCCTACATCGCCTGGAAGCTCTGGACCACCGGGCTGATTTCCACCGATGTCGCGGCGAAGAAATCGACCAGTGCCGGCATGTCGTTTCTTTCTGGGCTGCTGGTGACCCTCGGCAATCCGAAGACCATGCTGTTTTATGTTGCGCTGGTGCCGACGCTGATCGACATCGATAACATCGGGCTTCACGACTATGCGGCACTGCTGGCTGTGACCTTCATCGTGCTCCTGGCCGTATTCGTCCCCTATATGCTGCTGGCTTCGCGAGCTCGCGGCTTCCTGAAGAATCCGAAAGCATTGCAGGTTTTAAACCGGGCCGCAGCCGGCGTCCTTGCCGGCACGGCAGCCTTCATTGCCACCCGCGCGGCTTAAAAAAACCTTCCCTAACGACGCCATTTGGGAGATTCTTTTCCCAAATGGCGCTGGAGCCCAGAGTGGGATCACTCTGGTTTCCGTTACCGTTTGATCCTATTGTGCCTTCACAATTCCAATAAAGGGAGAGCTACCCATGTCCGACACCCGTAAACCAGGCCGCGGCCGCGTCTATGCCTCGATCACCGAGACCATCGGCGACACGCCGCTCGTGCGTCTCGACAAGCTGGCCAAGGAGAAGGGCGTCAAGGCCAACCTCTTGGCAAAGCTCGAATTCTTCAACCCGATCGCCTCGGTCAAGGATCGCATCGGCGTCGCCATGATCGAGAGCCTGGAAGCCCAGGGCAAGATCACCCCCGGCCGCAGTGTGCTGATCGAGCCGACCTCGGGCAATACCGGCATCGCGCTTGCCTTTGCCGCCGCCGCCAAGGGCTACAAGCTGATCCTCACCATGCCGGAAACCATGTCGATCGAGCGCCGCAAGATGTTGGCGCTGCTCGGTGCCGAGCTGGTGCTGACCGAAGGCGCGAAGGGCATGAAGGGCGCCATCGCCAAGGCCGAGGAACTGGCCTCGACACTGCCCGACGCCGTCATCCCGCAGCAGTTCGAAAACCCGGCCAACCCGGAAATCCATCGCAAGACGACGGCCGAGGAAATCTGGAACGACACCGACGGCAAGGTCGATATCTTCGTCTCCGGCATCGGCACCGGCGGCACGATCACCGGCGTCGGCCAGGTGCTGAAGGCCCGCAATCCCGACATCAAGGTCATCGCCGTCGAGCCGGCCGATTCACCGGTTCTGTCCGGCGGCAATCCCGGCCCGCACAAGATCCAGGGCATCGGTGCCGGCTTCGCCCCGAAGATCCTCGACACCCATGTCTATGACGAGGTGATCACCGTCACCAATGACGAAGCCTTTCAACAGGCCCGCCTCGTCGCCAAGCTCGAAGGCGTGCCGGTCGGCATTTCCTCTGGTGCTGCTTTGACGGCTGCCATCAAGGTCGGCCAGCGGCCGGAAAACGAGGGCAAGACCATCGTCGTCATCATCCCCTCCTTTGCGGAGCGTTATCTTTCGACGGTTCTGTTCGAGGGATTGGGTGGCTGATACGGCCTTCTGCAATCATCAATTACTCAAAGGGCGCTGTGGCGCCCTTTGTTGTTTCTGCTGTCTGCCCTCAAGCCGCCGCCGTCAGCCTTTCGCCGGCGATGCGGTAGGAGATCGCCTCGGCGAGATGGATACGCCCGACTGTCTGCTTGTCGTCGAGATCTGCGAGCGTGCGCGCCACCTTCAGCACGCGATGATAGCCACGGGCGGAAAACTTCATCTTCTCGGCGGCGTCGCGCAGCAATTGCAGGCCGGCGGCGTCCGGCTCGGCGATGGTTTCGATCATCGATGTCGAGCAGCGAGCGTTGGTGGAAATACCTTTCAGCCCGGCCGCCTCGAAGCGTTCGCGTTGCCTCTCGCGGGCACGGGCGACGCGAAGGGCGACATCGGCGCTCTTTTCCGCCGTTGCCGGCCGGATGAGATCGGCGGCGGAGACGGCCGGCACGTCGATGCGGATATCGATGCGGTCGAGCAGCGGCCCTGAAATCCGGCCCTGATAATCCGAAACACAGCGCGGCCCCCGGGCGCAGGTGTGGCCCGGCTCGCCGGCCATACCGCAACGGCAGGGGTTCATCGCCGCGATAAGCTGGATGCTGGCGGGATAGGAAACGCGATGATTGGCGCGGGCGATGATGCATTCGCCGGTTTCCAGCGGCTGGCGGAGCGCATCCAACGCCTGTGGCGAAAACTCGGGAAGCTCATCGAGGAAGAGCACGCCGTGATGGGCCAGCGAGGCCTCGCCGGGCCGGGCGCGCAGACCGCCGCCGACCAATGCGGCCATGGTGGCGGAATGATGCGGCGTTCGATAGGGCCGGCGATCGGAGAGCTTGCCGCCGGAAAGCTGACCGGCGACCGAATGAATCATCGACACTTCCAGCAGCTCCGCCGTCGATAGCGGCGGCAGGATGGAGGGCAGGCGCGAAGCCAGCATCGACTTGCCGGACCCTGGAGGGCCGACAAACAATAGATTATGCCCACCGGCCGCCGCCACCTCCAGCGCCCGTTTGGCACTCTCCTGCCCCTTGATATCGGCAAGATCGGGGAAATTGGCGGCGGTTGCGCGGATGGCGGGCTCGGGGCGCGACAGAACCTGCGTGCCGCGAAAATGATTGGCGAGCGCGATCAGGCTGCGCGGCGCGAGGATATCGATCTCGGCGCCGGCCCAGGCGGCTTCGGGACCGCTTTCGGCTGGGCAGATCAGTCCCTTGCCCATGGTGTTGGCGGCGATTGCGGCCGGCAGTGCACCAGCGACCGGTGCGATCGTCCCGTCGAGATTAAGTTCGCCAAGGACGGCATAGGCAGACAGCGCATCCGCCGGAATGGCGCCCAGCGCCGCCATCAGCCCAAGCGCGATCGGGAGATCGAAGTGACTGCCCTCTTTCGGCAGATCGGCGGGCGCGAGATTGACCGTGACCTTCTTCGGCGGCAGCGCCAGGCCGGAAGCATGCAGTGCCGCCTGCACCCGCTCGCGGCTTTCGGCCACCGCCTTGTCGGGCAGGCCGACGATGTGCATCAGCACCTTGCCGGGCGCGATCATCACCTGCACTTCGACGGGAACGCCCTCAATGCCCTGAAACGCAACCGTGCTGACGCGCGCCACCATGCTCTATCCCCTGTGCCGCAAGCTTTTTACGCTAGCAATCCGCGATTTTCGGCTGAGTATGATCTTGTCCGAAAACCGCTTTACACTTTTCGGGATCATTCTCTCGCGGGTTGTAGGTTACAACCTTGCACGGAAAAAGGAATAAAACAAGAACAATAAACGAACAAATCTACTGTCGCACGAGATGTTACGACAGTAAGTTGTAATATAAGAACAAAATAAGACGAGAGCGCCGAAATCAGGCCCGCTTGGATTCGATCACATCCCAGAGCAGGCTGGCGATATCGGCGCCGCCGAAGCGCTTGACCTCGCGGATGCCGGTCGGCGACGTCACGTTGATCTCCGTCATGTAATCGCCGATGACGTCGATACCGACGAGGAGGAAGCCGCGTGCTTTCAGCGATGGACCGATGCGGGCGCAGATTTCCTGTTCGCGCGCCGTCAGCTCCGTCGCCTCTGCGCGGCCGCCGACATGCATGTTGGAGCGGGCATCGTGCTCGGCCGGCACGCGGTTGATGGCGCCGACCGGCTCGCCGTCGACGAGGATGATACGCTTGTCGCCCTTGCGCACGTCAGGCAGATACTGCTGGGCGATGAAAGGCTCGCGGAAGAGCTGGCCGAACATTTCCAGCAGTGAGGACAGGTTGCGGTCGTCGCGGGTCGAATGGAAGACGCCGGCGCCGCCATTGCCGTAGAGCGGCTTCAGGATGATATCGCCCATCTCCTCGCGGAAACGGCGGATTTCGCCGGCATCGCGGGTGATCAGCGTCTTCGGCATCAGATCGGCGAATTCGGTGACGAAGATCTTTTCCGGCGAATTGCGCACCCAGGCCGGATCGTTGACGACGAGCGTCTTCGGGTGAATGCGCTCGAGCAGATGCGTCGAGGTGATATAGGCCATGTCGAAGGGCGGATCCTGGCGCAGCAGCACGACATCCATGGTCGAGAGATCGACGCGCTCGGACTCGCCAAGTTCGAAATGGTCGCCCTTGACGTCGCGCAGGATCATCGGCTCAACCGAGGCATAGACCGTGCCGTCGCGCATGCTGAGACGCTCGGGCGTGTAATGGAAGAGCTTGTAGCCGCGGTTCTGCGCCTCCAGGCTCATGGCGAACGTCGAGTCGCCCGCGATGTTGATGCCCTGCACATGGTCCATCTGGACCGCAACATTCTTGATCTTCGCCATGATTTGCCCTCGCTCGAATTCGCCGACAGATTTAGGTCGCCCGGCTTTCAAACGCAACGGCTATTGACGGCATCAGGCGGCGATACCCTGCGCGCCGCCCTGCCGCACGAGATTGCGCAGGCGATAGGCCATGGTCAGCGGCTTAGGGAAAGGCTTACGGCAGAAGGCGACCTTGCGCACATAGCGGTCGATGCGCCACATCGCCCATGTGCCCCCGGCAAAATAGGCGACGTCGCCAGCGCAAAGCAGGCGCTCGACGCCATCCTCGGTGGTGATGTGCACCTCGCCCTCGAGGATCATCACGGTTTCGTCCCAGCCGAAATGCCAGCGGAACTCGCCCGCCGTGCAATCCCACAATGCTGTCAGCGCCGCATCGTCCTGCCCGCGGGAATGCTCGGCGAGACGGGCGACCGGCGCGCCGGCTAGGATCCAGGAGGGCTCGATCGGCGACGGCTTCATCTCCATCTCGCCGGCAGCACCGGCCACGAAGTTTTTCGACTGCGGCAATGCCGCGACAACCGGCACGGCACGGGCGGCAAAGGCCGCCATGCTCGCCAACATCAATTTCAAGACCATGCAATCCCCCAATTCCATGCGCGTCCCCGCCTTCATGACAGAGAAGGGTAACGGCACGGTTCAGGAAAAGCCCTGCATTTTAACGGTTGCGGGACTTAGGCGGCAAAACCCTCGATGGTGCAGACGATCATGTCGTGATCCGAGAGTGGCTTGCCGTCCCCATTCAGCGAGGAGACCAGATGGCTCTCACCGATCCTCAGGCCCCGACTCAGGAACCAGTCGAGCTTCATGGAGCGATCGGGAAAGCGGGTGATGAGGCTCGGGCGTGTGCTCGTCTGATCGAGCGGCCCACCATGGCATTCGAAGCCACGACCCTCTGCCATCGCGAAAAGAGTATCCGTCCTGAAATCGCCGCCGGTGTGATTGCCGGTGTTGAGATCGCCGCCGATCAGGATCGGCAGGCCGGGGGCATAGGCCTCGACGGCATCGATCAGCGCCGCCATCTGGCGCTCGCGATAGGCGGATGTGGCGACACTTTCGAGATGCACCGAGACGGCAACGAAGGGACCGGCTTCGGTCTCGACGATGGCGCCGATGGCGCAGCGCTCGCCGACACGCGGCTGCTCGTTGCTGTCCTTGAACCAGACGGCCTCGCCCGGCAGGCGGAACAGAAAGACGTCCTTCAGCGCCGTCGAGGCCATCAACGCATTGCCATGAAAGCCCTTTTCGTTGAAGTCGTCCCTGCAGAAGGAACGCTCGATCTCGGAGCCGAGGCTCAGTTCGAGGAATTCGACGCCATAGGCATAGTTCATGCCCAGCTCACCAGCGACGATGGCGGTCGGGTCGCTTTGGCCGGTGCGCGCCATGCCTTCATCCATTTCCGAAAGCAACACCAAAGGCGCGTCGGTCGCCTGCAGCTTTGCGGCGGATTCAAGAGGGAAGAGGCAACGCTCCAGATTCCAGGCGGCTACGGTGAAGGGGAAAGCAAGCGGCCGTCCCTGGCCAGCCATACCGCCGACACGCACCGTGTTCATACAGACGAGCGAGGCCAGCGTCGCGGCGTGGATATCGGGGGTCTTTTCCAGCGAAATGAAGCTTTGACGCTCCTCCTGCGAGGGAACGGTAAAGGTGGAAACGGTGCTGCGGATCATGATGAGGCCTGTCGAGATGGGATAATGCGCCGATGTCCTGGAGCGGCACGGTGCGGATCGTCCGGCAATAGGCGCGTTTTATGACGGCTCCGTGATACCGGCCTCAAAAAGCATCCTGAAAATGCCGGGGCCAGCGGCCGGGCAGGATGGCGACGATATCATAGCGCTGCGATAGCAGGGCGTAATCCGGCTGGCGGGCAAGCCAGAGGTCGCTTGCGGCACGGATGCGTTTCTGCGCGGAAAAGGAGACCGCATCGATCGCCGCCTGTTCGCCGCGCCTGGCCTTGACCTCGACGAAGATGGCGAGATTGCCCTTGCGGGCGATGATGTCGATTTCGCCGAGCTTGGTGCGATGTCGGATGGCGAGAATGCGATAGCCCTTGAGCAGGAGGAATGCAGCGGCGAGATATTCGGAGATGTGGCCGCGCCGCCAGGCTTTCTGGCGCTTCAGCTTTCCGCTCGTCTCACCGCTCATAGTGTTTCACTCGGGCTGCGCCTTCATATCGAGCAGGCGCTGATAGAGATCCTTGCGCGGCAGGCCGGTCAGGCGCGCTGCCTCAGCCGCCGCCTTGGCGGTCGGCATCGTCTTGGAGAGATCGCGGAGCATGGCCTCGATATCGGCCTCCGGCGTGACGCTTTCCGCCGGCGGGCCGACCAGCCAGACGATTTCGCCCTTGACGTTGTCAACCGTGTCGTAAAAGGCGGCGAGTTCGGCGAGCGTACCGCGGCGGAATTCCTCGAAGGTCTTGGTCAGTTCACGGCCGACGGCGCCACGGCGCTCTGCGCCTAGCACATCGGCGGCGACGGAAAGCGTGGCGGCGATCCGGTGCGGCGATTCAAAGAAGATCAGCGTGGCGGGAACGCCGGCGAGTTCCTTCAGCCGGTCGCGCTTGCCCTTGTCCTTGGTGGGCAGGAAGCCAGCGAAAAGGAAGGCATCGTTGGGGAGGCCAGAGCCGACGAGTGCCGCGAGCGGCGCCGAGGCGCCCGGAATGGGCACGACGCGGTATCCAGCCTCGATCGCTTGGCTCGCCAGCCGATAACCTGGGTCGGAGACCAGCGGCGTACCCGCATCGGAGACCAGCGCCACCGAGCGGCCGGCCTCCAGCGCCTGCAGCAGGCGTGGACCAACCTCGTCGGCATTATACTCATGATAGGCATAGGGCCTGTTCTGAATACCGTAGCGATCGAGCAGAACGCGCGTGACGCGGGTGTCCTCGCAGGCAAGCACATCGGCGCCCGCCAGGGTTTCCAGTGCCCTGAGCGTGATATCGCCGAGATTGCCGATCGGCGTCGCGACAAGATAGAGCGCCGGCTCGAGGGGACGGGCGGGAACCGTATGGTTATGCAAGCGGAAGCTGCGCGTTCCGCCGCTGGGATGTTCTTCGTTCATGCCTGTCCTGAATTCGTCTCGGATTCACCGCCTTTATGGGCGAGGCGTCGTCTTACGGCAAGTGCACAGCAAATCCTGTGAGCTTTGCCCATCAAATACTGAAATGACGCGCCGCACACCCCGATGCCTCTTGCATTCGCATGCTGAGTTCTGTCATTTTGCCCGTCCAATCTTCGGGGCGATCCCTTCGGGGCCGCTCGGAACCATATCCTTCGGGCGCGTCGGACCGCCCGGGCAGTCACGGTCGAAAGCGGTAGCATCCATGCGTATTACAATTGAGCGGTCGAACCTCCTGAAATCGCTGAACCACGTCCATCGCGTGGTCGAGCGTCGCAACACGATCCCGATCCTGTCCAACGTATTGCTCAAGGCCGAGGGCGCGAACCTCGACATGAAGGCGACCGACCTCGATCTGGAAATCACCGAGGCCACCCCCGCCAATGTCGAGCAGGCCGGTGCCACCACCGTTCCGGCGCATCTTCTCTACGATATCGTGCGCAAGCTGCCGGATGGTTCGGAAGTGCTTCTCGCCACCAATCCCGACGGCGGCTCGATGACCGTCGCCTCCGGGCGCTCGAAATTCTCGCTGCAATGCCTGCCGGAATCCGATTTTCCGGATCTCACCGCCGGCAGCTTCAGCCATTCCTTCAAGCTGAAGGCATCGGACCTGAAGATGCTGATCGATCGGACGCAATTCGCGATCTCCACCGAAGAGACGCGCTATTATCTGAATGGCATCTTCTTCCACACCATCGAAAGCGAAGGCGACCTGAAGCTCCGGGCCGTCGCCACCGACGGTCACCGCCTCGCCCGCGCCGATGTCAGCGCCCCCTCAGGCTCGGAAGGCATGCCGGGCATCATCATCCCGCGCAAGACGGTCGGCGAGTTGCAGAAGCTGGTCGATAGCCCCGATGTCATCGTGACCGTCGAAGTGTCGGACGCCAAGATCCGCACGACGATCGGCTCGATCGTCATGACCTCGAAGCTGATCGACGGCACCTTCCCGGATTATCAGCGCGTCATCCCGACCAACAATGACAAGGAAATGCGGGTCGATTGCCAGTCCTTTGCCCAGGCCGTCGACCGCGTCTCCACCATCTCGTCGGAACGCGGCCGCGCCGTGAAGCTGGCACTGTCCGACGGCCAGCTGCTGCTGACGGTCAACAATCCGGATTCCGGAAGTGCGACGGAAGAAGTTGCCGTCGGCTATGACACCGACGCGATGGAAATCGGCTTCAACGCCAAATACCTGCTCGACATCACCGCGCAGCTGTCCGGCGACGCCGCGATCTTCCTGCTTGCCGATGCCGGCTCGCCGACGCTCATCCGCGACACGGCCGGCGATGACGCCCTTTATGTTTTGATGCCGATGCGCGTCTAGCGAAACCAAAGCGTCCTTCCCGCGTTCTCATGGACACGGGAAGGACGCTTTTATTTTAACGCGCGTTGATTGCGACATTTTCTTTTGTTATTGCGTCACAGTATTGCAAGATTAGACATCAGCGATATGTGAGTCGTAACTGTAAAACTGGTGGGGGAGAGCATGGCGCTGCGTCTCAAGGAACGGCTTGGCAAGAAATTCGATGAGGAGATCCGTTTCTTCAAAGGCATGATGCAGGGGCCGAAAACAGTCGGTTCGATCGTTCCGACCTCCTCAATCACCGCCCGCAAGATGGCAAGCGTCATCAACCTGCAATCCGGCCTGCCGGTGCTGGAGCTCGGTCCCGGAACCGGCGCGATCACCAAGGCGATCCTGGCGCGTGGCGTCGAGCCGGATAATCTCGTTGCCATCGAATATTCGACCGATTTCTACAACCACCTCGTCCGCCGCTATGCCGGCGTCAACTTCATCAACGGCGACGCCTTCGATCTCGACACGACGCTCGGCGTGCTGCGTGGACAGACCTTCGATTCCGTCATTTCCGGCATTCCGCTGCTGAATTTCCCGATGAAGGCGCGCGTCGCCCTGCTCGAAAACCTGCTGGACCGCATGCCGCCCGGTCGCCCGGTCGTGCAGATTTCCTATGGCCCGGTTTCGCCGATCATCGCCCGGCCGGATCGCTACCATATCCAGCATTTCGACTTCATCGTCCGCAACATCCCGCCGGCGCAGCTCTGGATCTATCGGCGCGGCTGAATGCTCACGAAAAGCCATCTTGCCATTGCCTCTCGATAGGACATATTTCGGCTCCGAAGCTCCTCCCGCAGAACAGGACCCCGCCGCCGATGTTCGCTCTCTACATCACCCATCCGCAGGTGCGTATCGACCCCACGGTTCCGGTGCCGGAATGGGGCCTGTCCGAAATCGGCGCGGCGCGGGCGCAGTTAGCCGCGACCCGGGACTGGGCTGGCAAGCTCGGTCTGATCGTTTCCAGCGCCGAACGCAAGGCGATCGAGACCGCCGAGGCTTTGGCAACGGCAAGCGATGCGGCGGTGGAGATCATCGACGCCACGCATGAGAACGACCGCAGCGCCACCGGCTTCCTGGCGCCGCCGGAATTCGAAAAGGCGGCGGACTGGTTTTTCGCCCATCCGCACGAAAGCTTCAAAGGCTGGGAGCGCGCCATCGATGCGCAGAGCCGGATCGTCACTCAGGTGGAAGCCGTTCTGTCGCGGCATGACCCTCGCGTGCCCATCGCATTCGTCGGCCATGGCGGCGTCGGCACACTGCTGAAATGCCATCTCGAGGGCAAGCCGATCGCACGTCAGGGCGATCAACCGCCGGGCGGCGGCAATCTTTTCGCATTCGATCTTGCGAAGCGCGCCGTCTCATGCGACTGGACGCCTATGGAAAATTGGCAGGGATGGGCTTGAGATGACCGCGCGCGACCGCTTGATCGTTGGACTGGATGTTCCAAACCTTCAGGAGGCCGAAAAGGTCGTCAGCGCCATCGGCGACGATATTCTCTATTACAAGATCGGCTATCAGCTGGCCTTTGCCGGCGGGTTGGAATTTGCCCGCGACCTTGCCAGGGACGGCAAGAAGATCTTCCTCGACATGAAGCTGCTCGATATCGACAACACCGTCGCCTCCGGCGTCGAGAACATCGTCAAGATGGGCATGTCGATGCTGACGCTGCATGCCTATCCGAAGGCGATGAAGGCGGCCGTTGCGGCGGCGAAAGGCTCCGACCTCTGCCTGCTCGGCGTCACCGTGCTGACCTCGATGGACGAGGAAGACCTGATTGCCGCCGGATATGAATACGACCCGCATACGCTGGTGCTGCGCCGCGCCGAACAGGCGCTGCTTGCCGGCATGGGCGGTATCGTCTGCTCGGCCGAGGAAGCCTCGGCCGTGCGCAAGATCATCGGCCCCGACATGGCGCTGGTGACACCCGGCATCCGCCCTGCCGGCAGCGACAAGGGCGACCAGAAGCGCGTGATGACGCCGGCGGAAGGCATCAGGGCCGGATCCAGCCATCTCGTGGTGGCACGGCCGATCGTCAAGGCGGCCGATCCGAGAGAGGCCGCCCGCGCCATTCTCACGGAAATGGATGCCGCACTCTAATTTCAAGATATAGGGAGGCCTAGATGGCAAAGGGATACTGGATCGCACGCGTCGACGTTCGCGATGCCGAGCGCTACAAGGATTATGTGGCCGCGGCCAAGCCGGCTTTCGAGCGATATGGCGCGAATTTTCTGGCGCGCGGGGGTGCTTTCACGCCGCTGGAAGGCCAGGCACGCAGCCGTAACGTCGTCATCGAATTCCCATCGCTGCAACATGCCGTCGATTGCTACAACTCGCCGGAATACCAGATCGCCGCCAAAATCCGCCAGGAAGTGGCGGACGCGGAAATGGTTGTTGTCGAAGGCGTTTAACGCATTCAAAAAGCAGCTTGACGATGCGGCGCGATGGCACTTCACCTCGGCCCTCGGATCGGCTAAGACGAAACCAGATCAGCCCCATCTAAGCCTTTCGAGGAGCCTGCCATGACCCTGTCCAACCTTCCGCCGCTCGTGACCGTGTTCGGAGGATCAGGTTTCATCGGGCGGCATGTCGTGCGCGCGCTCGCCAAGCGCGGCTACCGCATCCGTGTCGCCGTTCGCCGCCCCGATCTCGCCGGCTACCTGCAGCCGCAGGGCAATCTCGGCCAGATTTCCATCGTCCAGGCGAACCTGCGCTACCGCAACTCCATCGACCGCGCCGTCGAAGGCGCGCAGCATGTGGTCAACTGCGTCGGCATTCTCGCCGAAAGCGGCCGCAACACCTTCGACGCCGTGCAGGAATTCGGTGCCAAGGCCATTGCTGAAGCCGCGCGCGGCGTCGGCGCATCGCTGACCCATGTCTCCGCTCTCGGTGCCAACGCCAATTCGGCCTCGGCCTATGCCCGCACCAAGGGCCGCGCCGAAGCCGCCATCCTGTCGATCAAGCCGGATGCCGTCATCCTGCGGCCGTCGATCGTCTTCGGGCCGGAAGACGGCTTCTTCAACAAGTTCGCCGACATGTCGCGCTCGGCACCATTCCTGCCGCTGATCGGCGGCGGCAAGACGAAGTTCCAGCCCGTTTATGTCGAGGATGTCGCTGAAGCCGTTGCTCGTGGCGTCGACGGCAAGCTGAAGGCCGGCACGATCTATGAACTCGGTGGCCCGGAAGTACTGTCCTTCCGTGAATGTCTCGAGACCACGCTTGCGGTCATCAACCGCAAGAAGCCGCTTGTCTCCCTGCCGTTCAGCTTCTTTTCCACGATCGCCAGCATCACCTCGCTGCTGCCGCTCATCGCGCCGCCGATCACCTCCGATCAGGTGACGCTGCTGAAGAGCGACAATGTGGTTTCCAAGGAAGCCGAAGCTGAGGGCCGGACGCTGAAGGGCATCGGCCTGCTGCCGACGCTGCTCGTCTCCGTGCTACCGTCCTATCTGGTACGCTACCGTCCGCAGGGCCAGTTCACCGGTTCCGGTAAGGCTGCCTGACGTTTCCATCATTTGAGAAATTCAAGCGCCGTCTGGTTCCGCCCAGGCGGCGTTTTCGTTTCCGCGGCCACACTTTTGCCTTGAATGCATACCCCTCGCCGGCTTGATACACAGCCTGGCGTTGCCGAAAAGACGCATCTCAAAAATAGTAGCATTAACGTCAAATTTAACATGAAGATTTATTGCTATTGGTCACGTCACTGACTAACACAACCGCGCGTCCAGAGGCTTACCCAAGGAGCCAGATCGTGGCGCGCTCTACTTCTGCGGAAAGGCATTTTTCGATGGGCAAGTCTATCGCGCTTCTGTTTGCGTGCGCGGCACTGGTGATCCTCGCGGGCTCGTTCATGGCCCGTGGCAGCATCGCTTCGGTCAAGGGGGAATGCACGCCGACCTATGGCGTCGATCCCTGTACGACGGGCTCCATCGACGCTTCATCCTCGAACTGATCGAGCATGAAAAAGGCCGGTTTTCACCGGCCTTAATTGTCTTCGGCTTTTGATATGCGTCTCGTCACTCAGCCGACGGTGTAAAGCCCGATCAGGCCAAGGATGCCGACGCCGATACGCCACCATGCGAAGGGAGCGTAGCCGCGGCGCGAGACGAAGTCGAGCAAGGCCCGAACCACGAACAGCGCGGTGATGAAGGCGGCGACGAAACCGATGACGATCAGCTGGCCGTCGGCAAAGCTGAGGTCGTTGCGGCTCTTCCAGAGATCCAGCGTGAAAGCGCCGACCATGGTCGGCATGGCGAGGAAGAAGGAGAATTCGGCCGCCGAACGCTTGTCCGCACCGAGCAACAGGGCACCGACGATGGTCGAGCCGGACCGCGAGGTGCCGGGGATCATCGCCAGGCACTGGAAGAAACCGATCTTGATCGCCATCGGCCACGAGAAATCATAGGCGCTGGTATATTTCGGCTTGAACTCGATCCTGTCGATGACGAGCAGGACGATGCCGCCAAGAATGAGCGAGATACAGATGAGGATAGGGGTCTCGAACAGCACGCCCTTGATGAAATCATGGGCGAGCGCGCCGATGACCGCGGCCGGCAGGAAGCCGAAGAGAACGGCCAGCACGAAATGCCGTGCCTTGACGCTGACCGGCAAGGCCTTGGCGATTTGAACGAGACGGTTGAAATAGACGAGCAGGATGGCGAGAATCGCACCGAGCTGGATCAGAACTTCGAACGTGCCTGCGGATTTGAAGCCGAGAAAATGTCCAATCAATATCAAATGACCCGTGGAGGAGACGGGAATAAACTCCGTAAGGCCTTCCACGAGGCCCAAAACCAGCGCGATAATAATTTGTTCAGCCATATTGTGTCCTTTGTCAAACGGCGGGGCGGCCCGATTCGCTTGTGTTAACTAGGCCAAGCTCCTATAGCTTCAACCGATGACGCATGACTAGGGTCGCAATCATGACGAACCCGAACCGCCTTTAAGCATCAATCACAAAAGCCCGAGTATCAATGCCGACGCTGTATCATCACTCCATGTCATCTCCGTCACGGTTCGTCCGTCTGATCCTGACCGAATACGGCTATCAGACAGAGCTGATCGAGGAACAGACATGGGAAAAGCGGCGCGACTTCCTGGCGCTCAACCCGGCCGGCACCCTGCCGGTCTATGTTGACGACAGCATGCGGGCGCTCTGCGGCGCGACCGTGATTTCCGAATATCTCGACGAGACGCATGGCGTACTGAAGCGCGACCGCCGGCTTCTGGCCGAAGACCCGTTCCAGCGCGCCGAAATCCGCCGGCTGACGGAATGGTTCATGCAGAAGATGGAACAGGACGTGACGCGGCCGCTGGTGCGCGAGCGGGTCTACAAACTGCAGATGACCGCCGATCAGGGCGGCGGCGCGCCCGATTCCAAGCTGATGCGAATGGCGCGCGGCAATATCCGCCAGCACATGAAATATCTCTCCTGGCTCGCAGGCTCCAGGCAATGGCTCGCTGGCGACCGGCTGAGCTATGCGGATCTTGCGGCAGCCGCCTCGATTTCCGTTCTCGACTATCTTGGCGAAATCGACTGGGTGGAATCGCCCGTCGTCAAGGAATGGTACCAGCGGATGAAATCGCGTCCGTCCTTCCGCCCGATCCTGGCGGAGCGCGTGCGCGCCATCACCCCGGTATCGCACTACGCCGACCTGGATTTCTGACGAGGGCTCGCCATGCCCGAAGACCGTACAGCGGAGAAGCAAAGCAGGCGGCGGCAGACGCTGACCGCCTTTCTACGCGACGAAGCACGGGCGCAAGGCTTCGACCTCTGTCGCATCACCCGGCCGGATACCATCCCCGAGGCCAGCGTCAGGCTCGACCAGTTCCTCGAGCAAGGCTACCACGGCACCATGGCGTGGATGGAGGAGACCCGCGAGCGCCGCGGCGATCCGCGCATGCTCTGGAGCGATGTGCGCTCCATCGCCGTCTTCGGCCTGAATTACGGCCCGGAGGAAGATCCGCGCGGTATTCTGGAGAAACCGGACAAGGCGGCCATCTCCGTCTATGCCCGCAATCGCGACTATCATGACGTCATCAAGGGCCGGCTAAAGGAGATCGCCACCCGTTTTGCGGCGCGCTCGCAGGAGGACGTCAAGGTCTTCGTCGATACAGCACCAGTCATGGAAAAGCCGCTGGCGGCAGCAGCCGGGCTCGGCTGGCAGGGCAAGCACACCAATCTCGTCAGCCGCACGCATGGCTCCTGGCTGTTTCTGGGCTCGATGTTCACTACCGCAGATCTGGAGCCGGACCAGGCCGAGATCGACCATTGCGGCTCTTGCCGCGCCTGCCTCGACGCATGTCCGACAGCCGCCTTCCCGGCGCCCTACCAGCTCGACGCGCGCCGCTGCATCTCCTATCTTACCATAGAGCATAAAGGGCCGATCGATCCGCTGCTCCGGCCGCTGATCGGCAATCGCATCTATGGCTGCGATGACTGTCTCGCCGCTTGCCCCTGGAACAAATTCGCCAGCTCGGCATCGGAGATGAAGCTCATCGCCCGTGAGGACCTCAAGGAGCCGTCGATCGCCTTTCTGCTTGATCTCGACGATGGCGCCTTTCGCGTCTTCTTCAGCGGCTCGCCGGTCAAGCGCATCGGCCGCGACCGTTTTGTTCGCAACGTGCTGATCGCCGCCGGCAATTCCGATGATCGCGCCTTGATCGCAGCCTGTCGTGGTCTTTCCTCCGATCCCTCGCCCGTGGTGCGCGGCATGGCTGTCTGGGCGCTGTCGCGATTGATGACGGCTGGCGAATTCCTTGCTTTTGCGGCAGAAAGAACCGACGAGCCGGACGCGGATGTTCGCGCCGAATGGAAACTGGCGGGAGTGGCATGATGCATGTGATGATTTTCGGCTGCGGCTATTCGGGAACCGCCATCGCCAAGGCCTTCGCCGGCTCCGGTGTCCGCATCACCGGCACGACCCGCTCGGCGGACAAGGCCGATCTTCTCGCCAGGCAGGGCGTGGAAGCCTTCGTCTTCGACGGCGAGACGCTCGATCCCGCGCTCGCCGAGGCGATGAAATCCGCCACACATCTTATTCAATCGATCGCTCCGGGTACGGCAGGCGATCCCCTGCTCAGGCTGGCGCATCTCGATGTCGCCACCCTGATGCCGAAGCTCGAATGGATCGGATATCTTTCCACCGTTGGCGTCTACGGCGATCACAAGGGCGCGTGGATCAACGAAGAGACGTCGCTTCATCCGGTTTCCAGCCGCTCCGTCGAGCGCGTCGAGGCGGAGGATGGCTGGCTGCGCGTCGGCGTCCGGCTTGGCATTCCGGTCGCCGTGCTCAGGCTTGCCGGGATCTATGGTCCCGGCCGCAACGCCTTCAGCAATCTGGAAAAAGGGACGGCGCGGCGACTAATCAAGGCCAACCAGGTCTTCAACCGCATCCGTGTCGAAGATATCGGCGCCTGCGCCAAATTCCTCTCCGACCGCCATCTCAGCGGAATCTATAATGTCACGGACGACGAACCGACCGCGCCGCAGGATATCATTGTCGAAGCGGCCCGCCTTATGGGCGTCGAGCCACCACCGGAACAGCCTTTCGAGACAGCGGAACTGACGCCGATGGCGCGTTCGTTCTACGGCGAGAACAAGCGCGTTTCGAACGCAAAACTGCGCTCCCTCGGCTTCCTTTTCCGCTATCCGGAATATCGCATGTCGCTCGCCGAATTGTGGGCTTCGGGACGCTGGCACGGCTGAACAAGGCCTCGATTATCACAGCCATTTCGCACGAAAATTCCTACTAAGCCACCCGACATAGTTCAATTTTCTCCGCATTTGTGGTTAACGATCTCTAAAATTGCACAAATGCGGCAGCGATTATGGCAAAGCCGGAAAATTATTTTTCCGATTTTCGTGATCTTTCGCATCGCGCCGTAGGTCCAAGAAAATTTATTCAGTTTTTAACTGATTCCATTAGGTTTTTTCCAAGAACCGACTTTTCGGCGCCCCGTCATATTAATTGTCGGGAATCACAAATGTTACAGACTGTAATATTCCGTGATCATCGGAGGCACTTTTTCGCCATTTTTCGCCCGATTTAAGCCCGCACCGCCTGCTGGGCGCAAGTTCAATTGCTTGAGGGAAAAATCGGTTTGAAGAAAATCAATCGTGCTATTGCGATCGCCGCGACTATATCCGCCTCTTTTGCTTTCCTCTCTACGGATGCATTTGCAGCAACGGGATGCGGGGGCGCATCATGGTACGGCGGAACCACCAAGACTGCTTCCGGGGAACGGATGAGTTCCTCCCGTCTTACTGCCGCTCATCGCTCGCTTGCCTTCGGCACACGCCTGAAGGTCACCAACCGCAATAACGGCCGCAGCGTCGTCGTTCGCATCAACGATCGCGGACCTTTCATTCGGGGCCGGGTACTCGATCTTTCCCGCGCAGCCGCACAGGATATCGGCATGGTCTCCTCCGGCACGGCCAAGGTCTGCTACGAAATCGTCGCTTCCAGGTAGTCCGCGAATTCGCCGGTAACGATCCGGCGTTTTGGCGTAATGCTTGCTCTCTCCGTCAATCGCGGCTACCACGCGGTTGAGACGTCTCAATAATCTGCCGCCACGTGCTACATATCCGTGCGGATTGATGAGGTGTCAGCGACATCATGATGAGCGCATGTGCCCTTCCGACTATCGATCGTGATTTTCGGAGCCATGTGCCGAGCAGGAGAGTAGTGAATGCGTTTGGGCGGCCGGCTGCAGGGTGCCATCGAAGTTCTTGCCGATATCGAAACGCGCAAGCGACCGGTGGCCGATGCCCTGAAGGATTGGGGCCTTGCCCATCGCTTCGCCGGCTCCGGCGACCGGGCCGCGATCGGCAACATCGTTTATGACGCCCTGCGCATGCGGCTGTCGCATGCCTGGCTGATGGGTGACGACAGTCCGTCCGCACTTGCTCATGCCGTCCTCTTCCGCCAATGGGGCCTGACGCCCGAGGCGCTGGCCGCCGAACTCGACGGCGACAAGTTCGCGCCGGAGGCACCGAGCGCCGAGGCGCTGGCCGCCTTTGCCGCCCGCAAGCTCGATGATGCTCCCCGCCATATCCAGGGCGATATCCCCGAATGGGTCGAACACTCCTTCCAGCAGGCTTTTGGCGACAGCTGGCTTGCCGAGGCGCAGGCGCTCGCCGAGCGGCCGACGCTCGATCTGCGCGCCAACGCGCTGAAGGCCAGCCGCGACAAGGCAGTTAAGGCACTGGAGCGCGCCGGAGCCCAGGCCTCGAAGATCGCCCGCAACGGCATCCGCATTCCAGCCGGCGAAGGCGCATCGCGCCTGCCGAACGTCACCGCCGAGCTTTCCTTCCAGAAGGGCTGGTTCGAGGTTCAGGACGAGGGCTCGCAGATCGTAGCCGATCTCGTCCTGCCGCAAGAGGGCGACCAGGTGCTTGACTATTGCGCCGGCGGCGGCGGCAAGACGCTCGCCATGTCGGCGGCGATGCACAATAAGGGCCAGGTTCACGCCTATGATACCGATCGCCGGCGGCTGGCGCCGATCATCGAGCGATTGAAGCGTGCCGGCACCCGCAATGTCCAGGTTCACGACGAGCGCAACGCCCTGCTTGCCCTACGCGGCAAATTCGACAAGGTGCTGGTCGACGCGCCCTGCACCGGCACCGGCACCTGGCGCCGCCGTCCCGACACGAAATGGCGGCTAACGCAGAAGAACCTCGACGAGCGCATCAGCCAGCAGCAGGAAGCGCTGGCCCAGGCCGGCGAATTCGTCCGGCCCGGCGGCGCGTTGCTCTATGTCACTTGCTCCGTCCTGCCGGACGAAAACGAGACGCAGGTCAACCGCTTCGCCGCCAACAATCCGGAGTTCGAGGTGGTCGAGGCGCTGAGTTCCTGGGAAAAGCTGTTCGGCAACGATGCGCCGAAGCCGCGCTCATCGGATGGCAAGACCATCACGCTGACGCCGGCCTCGACCGATACCGACGGCTTCTTCTTCTGCCGCCTGCAGCGCAAGCAATAAGGGCGTTTATTCCGCCCGCAGCGGATATTGCTGTTTCGGCGGGATGAGATGATGCAGCACCGCGATGGCGATCAAGAGCAGGCCGCCGAGACCGACCACTGTGAACAACATCCAGGCCGACAGATGCGAGCCGAGCGCCACCAGCGGCACGGCGCCCGCCGGCGGATGCGTAACCCTTAGCATCAGCATGCCCGCAATGGCCAGACCAACCGCGATGGCCGCCGCCCACCAGAGACCCGGAAACAGCGCCATGGCTAGGCTGCCGACCAGCGCCGCCAGGAGATAGCCGCCAAGCACATTGGCGGGCTGCGCCAGCGGGCTTTTCGGCTGGCCGAAGATCAGCACAGCCGTTGCGCCGAAAGGGGCGATCAGCAGCGGAATGCCGGTTGCGATCGTCAAACCGCCAACCGCGATCATGCCAGTCACCGCGCCGATGCCGGATTTCAGATGCCCATGCCAGTGGCCTTCCGGCTCATGACGGTGGATGAAATGCTTGAAATGGCGATGCATGGAGGGCTTGAAGACTCGATTGGACTCAACTTGCCTATTTTTTGAACTGTATCTGCCGTTTTTTCAAGCAAATCTATTCCATTGGCGGGACCTAAACCGGCAATTTCCTATCTTCGAAAATCGTCACAAACTAGAGCGTTTGACACCAGTTTAATTTTAATACATGACACCAATCGCCAAGTTTTTGACGGTGCCCCAGCCGTCATAGGAGAGGGAACATGAAATTGAAAATCAATTTAGCCGCCGCTTTGGCGCTGGCCGTTGCTACATCAGCCGTTCCGGTGCTCGCCAAGGCTCCCGAGCCGGCCGCCATCATCAAGCACTATGCCGAAGTCGCGCATGCCAAGTATGAGGACTCACTGATCACCGCGAAGGCGCTCGACAAGGCGATCGATGCCCTGCTTGCCAATCCCAGCGACAAGACGCTGAAGGCTGCCCAGGCCGCCTGGATCAAGGCGCGTGTTCCCTATCAGCAGTCTGAAGTCTACCGCTTCGGCAATCCGATCGTCGACGACTGGGAAGGCAAGGTGAACTCCTGGCCGTTGGACGAAGGCCTGATCGATTATGTCGACGCCTCCTACGGCACCGAGAGCGACGAGAATTCGCTCTATGTCGCCAATGTCATTGCCAACAAGACGATCAAGATCAACGGCAAGGATGTCGACGCCTCGCATCTGACGCCGGAATTCCTCTCGGGCACGCTGCATCAGGCCGGCGGCGTCGAAGCCAATGTCGCGACCGGCTATCACGCCATCGAATTCCTGCTCTGGGGTCAGGACCTGCACGGCACCGGTCCCGGCGCCGGTGAGCGTCCCGCCACCGACTACGACCTGAAGAATTGCACGCACGGCAATTGCGACCGTCGCGCCGAATATCTGAAGTCGGCCTCGACGCTGCTCGTCTCCGACCTGCAGGACATGACCGAAAAGTGGACGCCGGACGGCGAAGCCACCAAGCATGTCGAAGCCGATCCGAAGGCTGGCCTTGCCGCCATCCTGACCGGTATGGGCTCGCTCTCCTACGGCGAGCTCGCCGGCGAGCGCATGAAGCTCGGCCTGCTGCTGCACGATCCGGAAGAAGAGCATGATTGCTTCTCGGACAATACCTACAACTCGCACAACAACGACGCCATCGGTATCGCTGCCGCCTATAACGGCAACTATACGCGCATCGACGGCAAGAAGCTGAAGGGTCCGTCGCTGCACGACCTGGTCGCCGCCAAGGACAAGGCGCTCGACAAGGAGATGGAAGGGAAGCTCAACGCCACGCTCGATGCCATGAAGGCGATGGTTCATCGCGGCGAAACGGTCGAGAAGTACGACCAGATGATCGGCGAAGGTAACACGGTCGGCAACGCCACCGTCCAGAAGGCGATCGATGGCCTGCTCGACCAGACGAAGAGCATCCAGCGTGTCGTCGCCGCCCTCGATCTCGGCACGATCAAGCTTGAAGGCTCCGACAGCCTGGATAATCCTAACGCTGTCTTCAAGAAGTAAGTAAGGGAGGGCGGCAGCGTCTGAAGCGCTGCCGCTCCGACACCCATGACCCGCATCTCGGCTCGCCGCACCCTCCTGCCCGCCTTCGTCGCGGGTTTTTTGGTTTTTTCCATCACCCTGGCCGCGGCGGAAATTCTGAATTTCCCGTCCGTCCGCACCGATCTTTCAGCGGAACAGCTAAAACGGGTGCAGGACATCACCCGGCCGACCACAGATTTCTCCAAGGCCGAACCCTATGAGGCGATGGAGAGCGGCGCGACCACGACCGTCGCCCCCGTCAGCCGCGATATCTTCTCGCAACCCTCGGCCAATCTCGGCCTTGAGCGCGAGGAGAATTTCCATCTCGGCAATGCGCTTTTCCGCAAGCTCTGGGTTTCCGCCCCCTCCTCCACGCAGGCCTCCGACGGACTAGGCCCGCTGTTCAACGCCCGCTCCTGTCAGAGCTGTCATATCCGCGACGGTCGCGGCCATCCGCCAGAGACGGCGGGAGCCGCCGCCACATCGATGGTGCTGCGCCTAGCGCGGCCGGCGGTCACGCCGGAAGAGGAACAGGCGCTACGGGATTTCAAGGCGATCAATTTCCCCGACGCCACCTATGGCGCACAATTGCAGGATCTCGCCGTGCCCGGCCTTGCCGCCGAGGGCAAGGTGGCCGTCAGCTATTCCGAGGAGACGATGACGCTTTCGGGCGGTGAGACCGTTACGCTGCGCAAGCCGCATTATGCCGTGGCCGACCTCGCCTACGGCCCGCTCGGCGAGACGACGACGATCTCGGCGCGCATTGCACCGCCGATGATCGGCCTTGGCCTCATCGAAGCCATTCCGGAAGCTGATATTCTCGCCCATGCCGATCCGGACGACCTAGATGGCGATGGCATTCGCGGCCGCGCCGCCATCGTCCGCGATCACCGCACCGGGCAGATCGCGCTCGGCCGCTTCGGTTGGAAGGCGCAAAACGCCACAGTCCGCGATCAGGTGGCCAGCGCCTTCTCCGCCGATATCGGCATTTCCACCCCCGACCGGCCGGATCCCTATGGCGATTGCACCGTCAAGCAGCCGAAATGCCTCTCCATGCCGACCGGCGTGCAGAAGCGCCTCGGCGATACGGAGGCTCCGGGGCCAATCCTCGACCTCGTCACCTTCTACTCGGAAAACCTTGCCGTGCCCGCCCGCCGCAAGGCGAGCTTTCCCGATGTGCTGCGCGGCAAGGACATGTTCTATCAATCCGGCTGTCCCGCCTGCCATACGCCGAAATTCGTCACGCGCGACGATCTCAAGGGCAGCGACGGCAAGGACAAGGCTCAGGCCTTCCAGCTGATCTGGCCCTATTCCGATTTCCTGCTGCACGACATGGGCGACGGCCTCTCCGACGGCCAGCCGGTGGGTGTGGCATCCGGCCGCGATTGGCGCACGCCGCCACTCTGGGGTATAGGCCTGACGCAGACGGTGAGCGGCCGGCAAGCCTACCTGCATGACGGCCGCGCCCGAACATTGACCGAAGCCATCCTCTGGCATGGGGGAGAGGCGGAGAAAGCCCGTAATACCTACGCAAACCTGCCGCCGGACGACAGGCAAGCCCTCATCAACTTTCTGGAGTCTCTCTGATGCGCCCCTGGACATCCCTTGCCAAGCCGCTTGCCGCAAGCCTCCTTCTCAGCCTCACGGCGCTGCCCGCCGGCGCCCAGCAAGCGACCACCAACGGCGCCGGGCTGAATGAGGCGGCCGTGCCGGCGGTGATGCAGAAGGCGATCGACGACGTCATCCGCCCCGGCTACCGCGCCGTTCATGACAGCGCCTCGAAGCTGACGACCGCAATGAAGGCGCTCTGCGCCGATCCATCCGCAGCAAGCCTTTCCGCCGCGCAATCCGCCTTCGGCGACACGGTGAAGAGCTGGTCGCGCATCGAGATCGTTCAGACCGGGCCGATCATCGAGAAGAACCGTTTCGAGCACATCCTCTTCTACCCCGATCGCAAGGGTGTTGGCCTCAAGCAAGTGCAGGCGCTGATCGCCAAGGCCGACGAGCACGACACCACCGTCGAGGCCGTCGCCGGCAAGAGCGTGGCGTTGATGAGCATGACGGCCCTGGAATATGTGCTCTACGGCAACGGCTCCAGCGTTCTCAGTTCCGAAAAGCAAGGGTTCCGTTGCCGCTATGGCGCCGCCGTTGCCGGCAATATCGAGAACACCGCCAAGGAAATCGCCGACGAATGGGACGATCCGAACGGCGTACAGAAGTCCTGGAAGACCCCCGGCAAGGACAGCGAAGAATTCATGGACAACAAGGAGGCGGTGACGGCGCTGCTCGGCATCCTCGTGCATGGTGCCGGCAACGTCCGCGACCAGCGGCTGGAGACCTTCTACAAGGGCGATCCGGCGGCAGCGCGGCCGAAAATGGCGATCTACTGGCGATCCGGTAACACCTGGACCTCGCTTACCGGCAATCTTGAAGGGCTGAAGGCGCTCTGGGAAAAGGCCGGGATGACCGATCTCCTGCCCGCCGACAAGCGCGACATGGCCGGTAAGATCAACGCGCTCCTCGACAAACTGATCGCCACCGCACCGACCATCAATCCCGATATCGACGCGGCGATCACAAGCGACGCCGATCGCGCCAAGATCGATATGCTGCTTGCCGAGACCCGCGACCTCACCACGGGCTTCAGCGACAATTACGGCGGCGCGATCGGGCTTTCCGCCGGCTTCTCCTTCGCCGACGGAGACTAACGACGATGCGGAGCGCGCTGATCGACCGGAGAGCTTTCGTCAAGGCGGCGGGACTGACCTTCCTGGCGGCTTTGAGGCCCGGCGCGCTGATGGCGCTGGAGCGGGTCGACGCGGTCTATGCCTCGGGCATGCGTGCCGCTGACGGCTCTTTTGCCGTGGCGACGGTCACCGAGCGCGGAGAGATTGTCGACCAAGTGGCGCTGCCCGCTCGTGCCCACGGCATGGCCTTTTCGAAGGCGACAGGCAAGACCGTCGCCTTCGCCCGCCGGCCCGGCACCTATGCGATGATCTTCGATCCCTGGACCAAGGGCGAACCGATCGTCATCACCGCGCGCGAGGGCCGGCATTTCTACGGCCACGGCACATTTTCGCCTGACGGTAAGCTGCTCTATGCCAGCGAGAACGACTTCGACGCCAATAGGGGCATGATCGGCATCTACGACGCCCGCAACCGCTTTGCCCGCATCGGCGAATACGAGACCTACGGCACCGGCCCGCATGACATGACCGTGTCCGACGACGGCAAGCTTTTGATTGTCGCCAATGGCGGTATCGAGACCCATCCGGATTTCGGCCGCACCAAGCTCAACCTCGACCATATGGAACCGTCGCTGATGCTGATCGACGCGGCAAGCGGCCGGCTGATCGAAAAACACACCCTGCCGCCGCAATACGCCCAGGTTTCCACCCGGCATGTCGATATCGACGCCCAGGGCCGCATCTGGTTCGCCTGCCAGTATGAAGGCCGCCGCAACGACCTGCCGCCGCTCATCGGCCATTTCGCCAAGGGCGAGGACCTGACCTTCGTCCCCCTGCCCGACGACACCACCCGCGCGCTCGGCAATTACGTCGGTGCCATCGCCGTCAACCGCGCCGACAACCTCGTCGGCGTGACATCACCGGTCGAGGGCACCTCCGTGACATTGGACGCAAAGACCGGGGCAGTGCTGAAGGTCGAAAGCATAGCGGATGCTGCGGGTATCGCGCCGGCACCGCATGGGTTTGCGGTGTCGTCCTATCGCGGGGAGTTTCTGGGGCAGCACAGTGATGTGGCCTGGGATCAGCATATCGTGCGGATAGGACGTGGCTGAGGCGTACGGGGTGGGAATTTAAGCTGCGCGACAGTGAGTTCGCCGCACCTCAGATACCCCCCTCTGTCACTTCGTGACATCCCCCCCACAAGGGTGGAGATCGTTGGGAGTGTGCTGCTCGTTACTGGTAAGCCAATAAGCCGCAGTTTCAGCAGACCCGATGTTTTATTGAGGCAGGGCCGTGCCACAAGTTACCAATCTCCACCCTTGGGGGGGAGATGTCACGAAGTGACAGAGGGGGTGCACTCTCCGCAAACTCGCAGCCGAGACCCCACCTCACCAGCGCTTGGCAAACTCCGCCTGCTCCGCGCTGATCGCCGCTGCCGCCGCCTTGGCCGAGATCCTCAGCCAATCGCCGCCGCGCTTGTCGAGATCGGTCAGAACCGGCGGAATGCGCGACGCGTCATCCGCATGGCAATTGGCGATTTCGAAGCCCATCAGGTCGAGCATATCGGGCGACAGCAGGATCTGTGCGTCGCCCGCAACTTCGATCTTGCGGCTATTCGGCGACAGGCGACGGACCAACAGCGTGCCGGTTACCTGATAGCGCGGATCGGGAGCACGCGTCCGGCCGGCGGCAATCACGCCGGTATGGATCGCGGTGTCCGATGGGTTATGGCAGAGAGACCACGCGGACTGGGCCAGAGCCTTGACCTCGCGCAGCACCGGCCCGCCGCGCCATTCGACATCGGCGACGAAACGCGGACGGCCGAGGCTGCCGGTGCCGGCGGTGCGCGGCTTGGGGACAAAGGCAAGCGTCGGGTCCGGCAATGACCGGCGCAACGCGTCGAGATAGGGCTCGCGCACCGGTTTGACTGCTGGCGGCAGATCGCGAAATTTATCCCAGAACGCCTTGCGCTCGGTGTTCGACAGGATCACCTCGTTACGCAACCATTTATAATCGCGCTCGAGGATGATCGCCGAAGGCTTCTGCATGCCGCGCCGGTAACCGCCCAGAATGGCATCGGCGATGGCACGCGGTGTCGGGCCGTCATCGCCCCGCGCCAGGATCGCGCTCGCCGCCAGCCGCACCAGATCGAGCGCATAGGGCATGGTGGCGGCATCGTCGAAATCGTTGAGGCCCCATACCAGCCGCCCTTCTTCGTCGCGCCAGGTGCCGAAATTCTCCAGATGCGTGTCGCCGATCGCCAGCAGCTGCGGCGCATCCGCAAGGTCGGGGCAAATGTCGAAGATGGTCTCGGCCCAGCGCCAATAGGTGGCGCGCAGGAAGACGAAAGCGCCGCTTTTCATCTTCTTGTACTTCTTGTCGAGATCGGCCTCCACCAGATCGGTGCCAAGCTGCGTCCGCATCCAGCTTTCATAGGCTTTGGTCGATTGCAGGATCGTCGCCATCTCAGCTCCATCTCGAATCTCTTGATGAGCATATCGAAAACCGAGCATCATGGAAAAACAATGTCGCGGCCGCATCATTTCCCGAGTTCGATTTCCAGCATATCGCTCTTGTCCAAATAAGCCTGCCATGCCAATTTCGCACCCGCGAAAGGGAACAGCATGACCGGGGAAAACAGCGGCGACTTTCGGGCGCGCATAAGGACGAGTTTCGAGCGACAGGCGGCGATGGCGACCATTGGCGCCGAATTGACCCGCGTCGAGCACGGCATGGTCGAGATCGAGCTGCCGTTCGACGTCAAGCTGACGCAGCAGCACGGCATCCTGCATGCCGGCATCATCTCGGCGGCGTTGGATTCGGCCTGCGGTTTCGCGGCCTACAGTCTCATCGATCCCACCGCCTCGATCCTCACCATCGAATTCAAGGTCAACCTGATGTCGCCGGGGCGCGGAGAGCGTTTTCTGTTTCGCGGCGAAGTGACCAAGCCGGGCAATACCATCATCGTCGCCGACGGGCGCGGCTATGCCATCGGCGACGGACCAGCCAAGCTGATTGCCTCCATGACCGGGACAATGATGGTCATCCGGGGCCGAGAGGGAATTACCGGATGACATTCGAACTGAAGCGCGTATCGGGAAAATCGATCCTGTTCGTGATGGCCGCCGAAGCCGAATATGGCCCCTTCCTGCGATCCCGCTTCGAACCATTGATCACTGGCGTCGGCCCGGTCGAGGCGGCGATTGTCCTCACACGCACGCTTTCACAGCTCGAAGCGCAAAACGATCTCCCCGACCTCGTGGTATCGCTGGGCTCGGCCGGTTCCGCCCGACTGGAGCAGACGGAAGTCTATCAGGCTACCTCCGTTTCCTATCGCGACATGGATGCCTCGCCGCTCGGCTTCGAGAAGGGCCGCACACCCTTCCTCGACCTGCCCGCCACCATCGAACTGCCGCTGCGCATTCCCGGCGTTCCGGAGGCCAGCCTTTCGACCGGCGGCAACATCATTTCCGGCGCGGAGGCTTATGGCCGGATCGCCGCCGATATGGTGGAGATGGAGACCTATGCCGTGCTGCGCGCCTGCCAGGCCTTTGACCGGCCGCTGATCGGGCTGCGCGGCATTTCCGACGGCAAGGTCGATCTGCAGCATATTTCCGACTGGACGGAATATCTGCATATCATCGACCGCAAGCTTTCCAATGCCGTCGACGGGCTGTTCACCGCCCTTGAAGACGGCGTATTCTGGTTCTAAAGGACCGGAAACCGCCAGAAGTGAGGACAATCGGGACAATAAATTCGGCTCCGCCGCGATTTGCCCGATTGCCAGCGAAAGCGCTTTTCATTAAAGGCTCGCCATGACCCAGATAGCACAGCCCGATACCGTTCTCATCGTCGATTTTGGCAGCCAGGTGACACAGCTCATCGCACGGCGCGTGCGCGAAGCGGGCGTCTATTGCGAAATCGTCCCCTTCCAGTCCGCAGACGCCGGCTTCAAGCGGCTACAGCCGAAGGCCGTGATCCTCTCCGGCAGCCCGGCCTCGACCGTGGACGAAGGCTCGCCAAGAGCGCCGCAAATCATTTTCGACAGCGGTGTGCCGGTGTTCGGCATCTGCTACGGCCAGCAGACCATGTGCATGCAGCTCGGCGGCAAGGTTGAAAGCGGCCATCACCGCGAATTCGGCCGCGCCTTCCTTGACGTCAACAAGGATTGCGCGCTGTTCGAAGGCCTCTGGTCCTCCGGTTCGCGTCATCAGGTCTGGATGAGCCATGGCGACCGCGTCACTGCATTGCCGGAAGGCTTCGAAGTCGTCGCCACGTCCTCGAACGCACCCTATGCCTTCATCGCCGACGAGACGCGCAAGTACTACGGCGTGCAGTTCCATCCCGAAGTCGTGCATACGCCCGATGGCGCCAAGCTAATCGGCAACTTCATTCACAATATTGCGGGGATCAGGGGCGACTGGTCGATGTCGGCCTATCGCGCCAAGGCCGTGCAGGCGATCCGCGATCAGGTTGGCGACAAGCGCGTCATCTGCGCGCTGTCGGGCGGCGTCGATTCCTCCGTCGCAGCATTGCTGATCCATGAAGCGGTCGGCGACCAGCTGACCTGCATCCTGGTCGACCACGGGTTGATGCGCAAGGACGAGGCGGCAAACGTCGTCGCCATGTTCAGCGAGCACTACAATCTGCATCTCCTCCACGTTGACGCTTCAGAGCGCTTCATCGGTGAACTGGAGGGCGTCAGCGATCCCGAGACCAAGCGCAAGATCATCGGCCGTCTCTTCATCGAGACTTTCGAAGAGGAAGCCAAGAAGCTCGGCGGCGCGGATTTCCTCGGCCAGGGCACGCTCTATCCCGACGTCATCGAAAGCGTCTCCTTCACCGGCGGCCCCTCGGTCACCATCAAGTCACATCACAATGTCGGCGGCCTACCGGAGCGCATGAACATGCAGCTCGTCGAGCCGCTGCGCGAACTCTTCAAAGACGAAGTGCGGGCACTCGGCAAGGAGCTCGGCCTGCCCGACAGCTTCATCGGCCGCCATCCCTTCCCGGGTCCGGGCCTCGCCATCCGCTGCCCGGGCGGCATCACCCGCGAGAAGCTGGAGATCCTGCGCGAAGCGGACGCCATCTATCTCGACGAAATCCGCAAGGCAGGCCTCTACGACGCCATCTGGCAAGCCTTCGCTGTGCTGCTGCCGGTCCAGACCGTCGGCGTCATGGGCGATGGCCGCACCTACGAATTCGTCTGCGCACTGCGCGCCGTTACCTCCGTCGACGGCATGACAGCGGATTTCTACCACTACGATATGGAATTCCTCGGCCGCGCCGCGACCCGCATCATCAACGAAGTCCGTGGCATCAACCGCGTCGTTTATGATGTGACGTCAAAGCCGCCGGGCACGATCGAGTGGGAGTGAAGGGGAGCCTGGCTTTCAAATATTCGGTCGCGCGCTGCTCGAAGACGTTAGCGCGCGCGACCGGTTCTCGGCGTCGATCACAGTCGTAAATCGATTACTGCTTCTTCTTGAACAAATCCTGGAAGATGAGCTGGCCCCAGGTGCGGCCGCGGGCGTGCACCAGCGCGCCACCCTCGTTGAACTTTCCCAGTTTGACGGGTGCGAATCCGAGTTGTTTGGCCAAACCCGCCACAGGAGCGATCGCGTCCTCGTCGTCGCTCGACAGAAAGACGACCCGGTGCCCGCCCTCGACGACAGGATCGGCGGCCAGGGTGGCCGCAACCAGATGATTGAAACCTTTCACGAACTTGGCACCAGTGAACGACTTCGCGACGAAGGCGGAGGACGGGAGGCCGTCCAGCTCCTCGAGGGGAACTAACGCGTTCATCGCGTCGATGACCGTCTTGCCTTTCCAGCTCGGCAGAGCCTTCGCAACCTCGCGGTGCTCCCCGAACGGGACCGCCAAGATGATTGTGTCGGCCTCGAGTGCATCCCGCAGCGACTTGGCGACGACCGTGGGTCCAATCGCCCGAGCCTGCGGCGTCAACGCCTCGGGCGGCCGGCGGCTCGCAACGGTCACGTCGATGTTTTTACGGGCGAAGGCGTGAGCCAGGGCCTGACCTATCTTCCCGAATCCTACAATCGCATAGCTCATAATACTTCTCCGATCCGTGTTGATATTGATTCCCCAGCCCTCAACGGCGCTGGGTTATCCGTTTCGTTGTGTGGCGCTCCGGCGCGAGTTCAGATGGCCGAGAAGCCGCCGTCGACAGACAACTCCACCCCATTCACGAAGCTCGAATCGTCTGAAGCAAGAAACAGCGCGACCGCCGCAATTTCCTCAGGACGGCCCATCTTTCCCCGCGGAATCAGAGATTCGAACATCCGCTTCGCCTCCTCGGTGAGAACTTGGTCCTGCATCGGTGTGGCGATCGGCCCCGGGCTCAGCACGTTCACCCGGATATTCCTACCCTTCAGTTCGTTAAGCCAAGTGCGTGCGAATGAGCGCAATGCCGCCTTGCTCGCCGCATACACGCCGTAACCAGGAAAACCTTTCACTGAAGCAACCGACCCGGTCATGAAGATCGATCCGCCATCGTTGAACAGCGGCAGCGCCTTTTGAACCGTAAACAGCGTGCCGCGCGTATTCAGGCTGAAGGTCGCATCGAAATGCTGCTCGGTAATCTCGCCCAGTGGGACAGCTTCGCCCGTGCCGGCACTCGCGTACAGGACGTCGATCCTGCCCTTTTCCCGCTTGACCGTGTCGAACAGGCGGTCGATGTCGTCGAGATTGGCCGCGTCGCCGCGCACGCCGGTCACGTTCCGGCCAATCAGCTTGACGGCTTCGTCCAGCGCCTCCTGCCTCCGGCCCGTGATAAAAACATAGGCGCCTTCTTCAACGAACCGCTTGGCGCTCGCCAGCGCCATACCGCTCGATCCACCCGTGATGACTGCAACCTTACCCTCAAGCTTTCCCATGACTTCTCCTTTCGTGGTGTCGGGACAGCATCTGCCTCCGAGGACCTCGAAATGGGTCCGCCGGCATCAGTTGTTGAGTGCGCAAGCGCGCACATCGGTGGTGCAAAATCGATCCGGCGGGACGACTGACGCCAGCCGCGACGATCGATGTCCGCCATTCGGAACGCGGCCCCGCTCGTTGACATAAGCTATGATGACTGCTCGTGTTGCTGTACGATGCGCTGGATACGGGTTTTGGAAGGCGCACCGCGTGGTGCCGGATTGCACCATGATCGACTGGGACGACATTCGCTACTTTCTTGCCGTGGCGCGCGGAGGCTCGGTGCGGGCTGCCGCCGAAGGTCTCGGGGTGTATCACTCGACGGTGCTGCGACGCATCGCACAGTTCGAGGAGCGCCTTGGGGCGCAGATGTTCGAAAAGCTGCCTTCGGGCTACCGCCTGACGGCTGCGGCCGAGGAGGTCCTTGAGCTCGCGAGCCAGATGGAAGCGTCGTCGCACCAGCTGGAGACGCGCGTCTTCGGGCGCGACCAGAGTGTGCGCGGGCTTCTGCGGGTGACGTTGGCTCCGACCCTCGCGACACACCTGCTCATGCCGGACTTCGCCGATTTCGCGCGTCTGCATCCTGATATCGAGATGGATATCTTGTCGTCCGGCGAACTGGCAAATTTGACCAACCGAGAGGCTGACGTCGCGATCCGCGTCGTCTACGACCGCAAAACCCTGCCGCTCAATCTTCACGGTCTGAAAGGACCGGATATATTCGGCGGTATCTACATGTCCCGCGATCTGCTAGCCGCGTGGCGTGCGGGCGCGGCCGATCCCATCCGGTGGATCGTCATAAGCATGCATGGAATTCCGGACTGGGTCAGCGAGGGTGAGGTCCGCACCAGTGGGGTTCCATTCAGGACCACGGACGGCGAGGCGCAGATCGTTGCTGTACGGCAAGGGCTCGGGATCACGACACTGCCGTGCTTCGTTGGAGATGCCGACCCCCTGCTGGTGAGGGTGCCGGGCACCGACCTGCACATGTACGGAACGCTCTGGCTTCTCACGCAGGGGGAGACACGCAAGACGAAGCGCGTGCAGCTCTTCACCGAGTTCATATCCCGCAGGCTCGCCGCCTACGCTCCGCTTCTCGCGGGGCTGTCCATAGCGCGCGACTGACGCCCGGCAGGCCGCCGGCGACGCTTGCCGTAATCGAGCCGGAAGCCGAGCAAATCGCGGATCGCCGAAATTCTTCCTTGAATTCAAGAGCGAGAATTTCTGACGGATTCGAAATACGGTTCTTCGTCGCCAGCGGAAAGATTTTCCTCGATGGATCAATGCGTTATGATGCTTCACAACCATCGAGTGGGAATAGAGGGCGAAGGGCATTCCCTAATCGTAACTTTCCCGGAATGCCCGATCGCTGAATTCAGCAAATCGGGCAATCCAGGAAAATGACGAACGGAGTGACCGTCCTTACTTCACCGTGATGCTCAGGCCGCTGATGTCGGCGTTGATTTGCAGGCCGACCTGCCTGCCCGTAAGTTCGAGTTGGGCACCCTTGTTGTTGGTCATGACGATCATCTGGGCGCCTTTGCCGACAGCGCCGCCGCCGCCCGCTGCACCGTAGACGCCCGCAACATCCCGGGCGCGACGAATGTTGCGCACGGAACCCTGGAAATAAGTCTTGGAGGCCCCAAAGGCGAGACCGCCCGAAATGCCGCCGATCGAGATCGGATATTTGCGACCGTGGAAGGTCAGCGTGCCCTCGCCTCCGGAACCACCGACGAAGAAGGCAGCCTTGTAGACGGCAAAGCGGATCGTACCGCTGTCGGCATGCGCGGCGCTGGCAAAACCAATCCCCACGGCGGCGATGGCGGCAACCGCGACTGAACGAAATCCGGACGTAATATTCATGATGAGCTATTCCTCAAAAGCGCCGCTTACCCAGCCGGCCGGGCACGACGTCAGCGTCGTAGCAAAGTTATAGATGAACGGTTTCACGCGTCATTGGTTCCAAAGCACGGTAATAACAAAGCGTTAGGGCAGATCCAAATAATCGAGTGGGAACGAGGATGACCGCGATTAGCCATCTTTCTTTGAACCAAGCACCCCGATTGTATTCAGCCACCGTTCCACCAACGTCGGCCAGCTGCCGATGGGAAGCTTGCTCTGGCGAAGACCGAAGGCGTGGTTGCCTTGGGCGTACAGATGCATTTCCGCGGGAACCCCGGCCTTCTGCAGCGCGATATAATAGGCAAGCGACTGCTCCACCCCATCGACCTGGTCATCCTCGGCTTGCAACAGGAAGGTTGGCGGCGTGTCGGCGGTGACGGTGATGTCCGGGCGCAGCTTCATATCCGCCTCGTTGCGGGTGGCGCGATCCTCGTCTTCGTTTGCCCATAGATGGCCGGGGTAGAGCGCGATGGCGAAATCCGGCCGGCTGCTCAGTCTGTCGGCATCATCGACAGGCGCGTATGTCCGTTGCAGGAAATGCGTGCTGACCGCGGCAACGAGATGTCCACCGGCGGAAAAGCCGATCACGCCGACCTTGTGAGGATCGACCTGCCACTGCGCCGCGTGTTGGCGCACCAGTCCGAGCGTGCGCTGGGCATCCTGCAGAGCCGTTTGCACCTTCGGATAATAGCGATGTCCTTTTTCCCATGTCGGACCCGAGCTGGGCACCCGATACTTCAGCAGCACGCAGGTGATGCCGCGCGACGCCAGCCAGTCACAGATCTCCGTGCCCTCGATGTCCATGGCGAGGACCTTATAGCCCCCACCGGGAAACACCACCATGGCCGCGCCGGTGTTATGGCCCACCGGTGCGTATACGGTCATCGTCGGTCGGCTGACATCCGTCGCCGTCGCCGAACCGGGCAGAACGGATTCGGGTTTCGCATCAGGCACGGCATCCGGCACCGTCCCGGGCCAGATCGGCACCTGTACGTGGCCGGGTGAAGGCTGCCAGACCGCGGAGTGCGCTTGCGAGCATGCGCAAACAATGGCGAGCAGGGAAACTAGGAAGATCGATTTCTGCATGGGCTTGACGATGCCTCGTTGCGAGCCTCGATTCGTATTGGTGAATGACAGGCGGGTCAACGCGCGTTGCAAGGCTTGTGATCAGCAATATGTGAAGCGGGAACTAGCGGTCTCAGCTACTTCTATTGCCAGCAATGAAAGATCCTGGGCGACTGGATATCCCATCCAGCCTTCTGCTCTATCCCCTCCGAGCGGTGATAATCCATGCGCGCGAGTCGAAGAGCACGCCCTCCGGGGTCATATGCGCCTCCAGTAGGTCACGCAGCCGCTGCATTGCTTTGTCGGGCGCTTCATCGGTTTGCGCAAGCGCGTCCGTCACAAGATAGAGGCTGATAAGCGCGTCAAACGCCGTATCGACGTTGGGGCCATAGAAGACCGGTTCCCGCACATCGATGAAATCAACCGAAACAAAGCCGGCCGTGCTTAGAAGTTCCGTGGCGATGGCGGGGTCGCCTAGTGAGAACGGCGTCGAGGCACTCGCAGAAACGGCGGTTCCTGGGGCCAGGGCTTGCCGAATGGCACCAGACCACGCGTTGCGCTCCTGACCCTGCCACACCATCCAGGCAAGGCGCCCGCCCGGACGCATCGCGCGGGCGACATTGGCAAACGCCGCCGCGGGATCGGCAAAGAACATCACGCCAAACCGGCTGATGCAGAGGTCGAAGCCGGCAGCGGGAAATGCGTGGTGCTGGGCATCACCCAATTCAAACGCAATATTTCGCAAGCCCGCTTCGTCGGCACGTCGTCGCGCAACCTCGAGCATCTCTGAGGATGTATCGACACCGATCGCTTCACTTTCCACCGCGACACGGGCAGCCTCACGCGTCGACTGTCCCGATCCACAACCGATATCGAGCACGCGATCACGCACGCCAACGCTGGCGGCAGCGCGCAAATGCCCGTTGTGCCGCTTTAGTTCCGCGTCATAGAAGTCAGCGCGATTCAACATCTCCACCCTCGCTTGGTTTTGTTTCGGTCACTTGGTTGATGGGGCAACCTCAACGATTGTCAGACATATCGATCGCCCTGGAGAAACCGATTGCAAAACAAGATCAGTTATGCGATATCAAAACCAGTTGCGAAATGCAATCAGATATTTCGCAAGGGGAGGAGCGACCGACATGAGTGAACGCATCATCATCGCTGACGGCGTGGAGATTGCCACGCAGGCCTTTGGCGATCCGAGCCACCAGCCTACCCTGCTGATCATGGGTGCCATGGCGTCAATGCTGTGGTGGCCGGAGGCGTTTTGTCGGCGGCTCGCCGCCCGGGGCCGCTATGTCATCCGCTATGACAATCGCGACACCGGCCTATCGACCTTTTACGAGCCGGGCAGCGCGTCTTATACGATGGACGACATGGCCGAGGATGCAATGCGCGTGCTCGACGCTTACGGTATCGACAGCGCCCATCTGGTTGGCATGTCGCTGGGCGGGATGATCGCGCAGATCGCGACGCTTGCCCATCCAGCACGGGTGAAAACACTGACATTGATCTCCACCACGCCGATCGGCATCGACACCTCCGGCCTGCCGCAAACCAGCGATAGCTATATGGAGCACGCGGCGGCGGGCGAGAGCATCGATTGGACCGACAACGCTCAAGTCATCGACTTCATCGTCAAGGATACGCGGATGATTGCCGGCACGGCGCACCCCTATAATGAGATAAGTGCCCGTAATCTTGTCGAGGACGACGTCAAGCGCGCCAAAAACTTCGTCAGCGCCACCAATCATTTCATGCTGAAGGGTGGGGATGCGTGGAAGAACAAGCTCAGCGCGTTGGCCGCGCCCCTTCTCATCATCCACGGTACAGCGGACCCGATCTTTCCAGCCGAGCATGGCGAATTACTGGCAAAAACCGCCGAAGGCGCAAAGCTTCTTCGTCTTGCGGGCGGCGGCCATGAAATTCATCCCGAGGATTGGGATGAAATCATTGCGGCCGTCGATGCTCATACCGGCGCAACGCGTCGATAGAGGCCGGGATCGCGAAAAATTCGCGGGACACTGTCGGTTTCAAAAAGCCCCGTTCGTCGTTCCGATGTGAGGCCGATAAGGCCGGCTCAAACAAGGAGACAGACGATGCGTGTGATGGTTCTGGTGAAGGCTACCGAGGACAGCGAAAAGGGGTTTGTCCCCACACCCGAAACCATGGAGATGATGGCGGCGATGGGTAGATTTAACGACGAGCTTCGCAATGCCGGCATCCTGGTTACCGCCGATGGCCTCAAACCCTCATCGCAGGGCAAGCGCATTGCCTTCGATGGTCCGGGCCGCACGGTCATCGACGGGCCTTTCGCCGCGACCCGCGAGCTGGTCGCCGGCTTCTGGCTCTGGGAGGTCAAGGACATGGACGAGGCGATCGCCTGGGTGAAGCGCTGCCCCAATCCCATGCCGGGACCGAGCGAGATCGAAATCCGGCCGCTATACGAAATGGCCGATTTGCGCCAATAATCCGGCGCCGAAGATCATGGAAGGCGCCGCCGACATGGATGACCAAGCCGAAATCGCAGCACAGGCGAGCGGACTAGCGGAGATTCTTGCGCCTCGCCTTTCCGTGGTCTTCTGCGGATTGAACCCCGCCCTCACAGCCCATCTAGATGGCCACAACTTCTCGAACCGAAGCAACCGCTTCTGGCGCGTCCTGCATCTCGCCGGATTTACCCCTCGCCTGCTGCGGGCGGAGGAAGAGCGCGAGATGCTGCAATACGGTCTGGGCCTGACATCGGCGGTCTCGCGTCCGACGAAAAGCGCCAGCGAGCTTACGAAGCGCGATTATGTCGCCGCTGCTCCGGCGCTGGAAGAAAAGATCAGACAGCTTGCACCCGGCAATCTGGCCTTTCTAGGCAAGGCGGCCTATGCGGCAATCAGCCTTCGCGCGCAAATCGAATGGGGCCGGCAGCCGGATGAATTTGCCGGCGCTTCTGTCTGGGTGCTCCCGAATCCGAGCGGACTCAACAGGGCCTTTGATCTCACGAGATTGACGGAACATTATCGTGAGATGAAATTGGCGGTTGACCGAGCGGCGGCCCCTATTGAATAGCGCGGAATGAAGTAAGCGATCGCCAGCCCCCGCGGCGCCGGCTCGCGGGGGCTGACAGTTCCAGTATGCCTCACTTCACCGCGATCACGACCTTGCCCTTGGCGCGACCGGTCTCGACGTAGGCCAGCGCCTCATTGGTCTTTTCGAACGGAAACACCCGATCGATGACCGGTCGTATGGCCCCGGCCTCGATCAGCGTGGCGATCTGCTCGAGCTGTCTGCCGCTCGCCGTCATGAAGAGGAAGGAATAGCTGATGCCCTGACGTTTCGATTTCCTGCGTATGCCGAAGCTCAGGCCGCGCATGACCTGCCGAAGCAGCCAGCCGAAACCGTTTTCCCTGGCAAATTCCGGATCCGGCGGGCCGGAGATCGAGATGAGCTTTCCGCCCGGCTTCAGAACGCGCAGTGATTTCTCCAGCGTATCCTTGCCGAGACTGTTCAGCACCACGTCATAGCCCTGCAGGAGATTTTCGAAATCGTCCTTCTTGTAATCGACGACGACATCCGCTCCGAGGCTTCTGACGAGATCGACATTGGCGGTGCTCGTGGTCGTCGCCACGGTCGCGCCGATATGCTTGGCGAGCTGGATGGCGATCGCCCCGACGCCGCCCGAGCCGGCGTGGATCAGAACCTTCTGCCCCTTCTTCAGCTTTGCCCGCTCGACAAGCGCCTGCCAGGCGGTCAGCGCGACCAGCGGCATCGATGCCGCCTCTTCCATCGTCAGGGTCTTCGGCTTTGCCGCCACATCGGCCTCGTTCATCGCGATGAACTCCGCGAAGGTGCCGATGCGGTCCTTGGCCGGACGCGCATAGACTTCGTCACCTGGCTTGAAGCGCCGGACCTTGGAGCCGACCCGGACCACTACACCCGCTGCATCATTGCCGAGGATCAGCGGCAGGCGGTATGGCAGGATAAGCTTGAACTCGCCGTCCCGGATCTTGCCATCCAGCGGGTTGACGCTGGTGGCATGGATCTGGATCAGGACGTCGTTTTCCCGCAATGCTGGCTCGGGGACTTCGCCAAGGTGCAGAGCTGCGCCCTTCGCATAGCGATCGATCAGAAATGCCTTCATGATACTGACTTTCTTTTCCTGAGATAGCGGCGCTAGCGGCTTAGGCGGGAAGCCTGTTGAACTTGCGAAGATTCTTGTCGACGAACGACTCCGGCAGAAAGCGGCGTATGAAGCGGACCTGGCCGGCCGCCTTTCCTGCAGTGTACCGCCGTTTCGGTGCGGTTGCATTGGCCGCCTTGACCACCATGTCGGCAACGATCTCGGGCGCATCCCCCGTCTCGACGATCTCACGCATCAGCGTCTCGGCATCGGCGCGAACGGTATCGTAAACGGCAAGCGGCTGATCCGCGCGCGTGAGATTTTCCTCGAAAGAGGTGCGGGTGACGCCTGGCTCCACCAGCACGACGCGGATGCCTTGCGTCCGCACCTCATGGTCAAGCGATTCCGAATAGCCCTCGATCGCGTGCTTTGTCGACGCATAGAGAGCGTTGAACGGGGCCGGGATGAGCCCGAGAATGGAGCTCAGATTGATGATCCTGCCCTTTCGCTGGCGCCTCATGACAGGCAGGATCGCATTCGTCAGGCGTACGACGCCGAAGACATTGACGTCGAACAGGGCCTTTGCCTGTGCGGCGGAGGACTCCTCGGCACCTCCAAGCAACCCGATCCCGGCATTGTTGACGAGAAGATCGATCCGTCCCGCGCGGCTGACGACATCATCGACCACGTTCTGCACGGACCTGTCGTCGGTGACGTCGCAAACCAGCATCGTCACGCCGTCGGAGGTGTCGGCCATCGGCTTGCGGCTGGTTCCGAACACCCGGTAGCCATTGCGCTGCAATGCTCGTGCCGTTGCCAGCCCAATGCCGGAGGAAGCGCCCGTGACCAGGGCGACGCCGCGTTCTCTATTGCTCATTTCTCTCAGCTTTCATTTTTGTCATGGAACATCGATGAAAACTAAGTTACTATCATTTCGAAATTAAGTCACTATCAAAAAGATACTAACATGCAGAATCTTTCAGACCAGCCATGCCTGATCGCTCGCAGCCTCGCTCTGGTGGGGGATGCATGGAGCATGCTGATCCTGCGGGATGCCCATGCCGGGCTCACCCGCTTCGATGAATTCCGCAAGAGCCTCGGCATCGCCCCGACCATCCTCACTCGACGGCTTGCGGCGCTGACCGAGGATGGATTGCTGGAGAAGCGGCGCTACTCGGAGCGGCCGCCACGCGATGAATACGTGCTGACCGAAGCGGGCCTGGACTTCCTGCCGGTCTTGTTCGCGATCGGCGCCTGGGGGCGAAAACACCGCAACGCGGACGGTGTCACCCGGTTCTTCGATGTCGAGACTGGAACGGAGATCGATCCTGTCACCATCGATCGCGCGACCGGCGCTCCGATCGGAGCCCGCCCGATCCGCATCGTCATGCCCGAGTGAACCGCACCAACCCGAGGGAAGAGCGGCCTTCCGGCTAATCAGCCGCTATTTCATCCTGCAAATGCAAAGCGAAGCCGGTTGCAGCGGCCTCACCCAGCTCCGGGCGGAGCTGCATGCTCGGGATCAGGTAGTCGCCGCCATTTTGTTGCCGATAGGAGATGGGTCGCGTGGATCCGAGCGTCCGCATCCGCTCGCGCAGGCTTTCGGCAACGGACACGAAGCCGACCTCATCGAGACGATCGACGCTGTAGGCCACGAAGGGCGGCAGCACCTCGTAACCCGGGTAGTAGAGGATGCCGTGATTGATCGGGAAGAGCAGGTCGTCGATTGGTCCATTGACTCCGCGCGATGAGTAATGCGCCTCCCAGCCGCCGGCGGTGACGATCAGCATGGCGCGCTTACCCGCCAGTGTTCCTTCGCCGTAGCGGTCTCCCCAGCGCTTATCACTGTGTTCGCCGACGCCATAGGCGAAGCCGTAGGCAAAGACCCGCTCGACCCAGCCCTTCAGGATGGCCGGCATGGAGAACCACCAGAAAGGGAATTGCAGGATCAGCGTATCCGCCCACAGGAGCTTCTCGATCTCAGCTTTGACATCGTCGGTCAACGTGTCGGCATCAAAGGCATTCTTGGAGGCCGCAACCGGTATAAGGCGTGCATCCTGCGCCAACGAAGGGAAGTCGGCACGATCGATCTCGGATTTCCAGCCGTCGGCATAGAGGTCCGATACCCGCACCTCATGGCCCTGGGCCTCCAGCTCCTTGATGGTGACGTCGCGCAGCGCGCCATTGAGCGAACGCGGTTCGGGATGGGCAAAGACAAGCAAAACTTTCATGGGGCAGCGATCCTTAAGTGATGGAAGATTGACCCACAAAGTAGTCAACGCCAGAATGATCCGCTATATATCGGCAATGGATAAGACTGTGCCGAAAAATGGATAAGTCCGATGTCACGCTGGAGCGCATGCGAACCTTCGTCCGCGTGGCCGAGCGCGGCAGCCTGTCCGCGGTGGCACGCGAACTCGGAATAGGCCAGTCGACCGTGACACGGCATCTGCGGGAACTCGAGGAGGCCATCGGCGTTCCTCTGCTCTCCAGAACCACCCGGCGCGTCACCATGACCGACGAAGGCAGCCGCTATTATGCCGACAGCATCCAGATCCTGCGGCTTGTCGAACAGGCCTGCGACGAGGCGCGCAGCACGCGCGGCGCGCCGGCCGGCACGATCCGCATATCCTGCACGGCCGCCTTCGGCGTCCTGCACGCCAGCCGGATGATCTTCGCCTTCCAGGATCGCTATCCCGAGATCGCGGTCGATCTCAGCCTCACCGACGAGCGTGTCGACCTCGTCGAGGAAGGCGTCGATATCGCGTTGCGCCTCGGTCCGCTTGCCGACAGTTCCATGAAACTGCGCGCACTTGGTCAGAGCCGGCGCCTGCTGGCCGCCGCACCCACCTATCTGGCAGCGCGGGGCACCCCCGCAGTCCCGCAGGATCTGTCCGGTCATGAAGGCATCCGGATGTCGAACATAGCGGGCAGCGATACGCTCGTTCTGGAAGGCCCAGATGGCAAGCGCCATCTAGTGCCCTTCGGCGGACGGTTCCGGGTCGACCATGGACTTGCGGCACGCGAGGCCCTCGTCGCGGGACGCGGCATCTCCCCCACCCATCACTGGCTCGTCGACGATCTCCTGGCGACCAGCCGGCTGGTGGCAATTCTGCCGGCTTATGCGCTGCCGCCGGTTCCGCTCAGCATGCTGATCGTTCCCGAGCGGGCGGGAATTGCCCGGGTCCGGCTGCTGATCGATTTCCTTGCGGAGCAGATTGCCGACATGCCGGGTATCGAGCCGTCACGACCGGAGCGTTAGCGAAAGATATTTTCCACACCGCTCGTGGGACCAGTCAGCTCACAACGCATCCGCATAGGGAAAGATCAATTCTCCCGACGCCATCGGACCCGGCGAGACGACGACCTGTCTCGAACCGTCCTTGAACTGGTCTACACCATGGCCGGTGATGCTTTGAAACTGAACCTGCAGGACGCGCGGATGCGCCCATTCGCCGTTCCTGCCGAATTTGATCTCGCCCATGACCGTATCGAAGGTCGCGCCGCACGCAAAGGCCGACAGGCGTGCGTCATCAAGCCCCCTGGTCGCTTCGACGGCCTCAGCGACCACCTGCATCTGCGCATAGGCGAGCGGCGCCATATAATGTCCGAGCGGATCCACATCAGCTTGGATGGCGCGCGCCTGATAGGTATCGAGAAACGCCCGAACCCCGGGGAACATCATCTTGGGAACCGGTACCCAATATTCGTAGTTGACGAAGCCGTTGAGCAACGGGCCGAGCGCGGTTTTCACCGCCGTGTTCTGCGGACCGATCATGCCGGCGCCGACCATCTTCGGGCGGAACGGATGGGCATGGATGGCGCGCACGAGGCCAACCGAATCGTTGAGGTAGGAACAGAGGAACAGCAGGTCGCAACCACTCTCGGCAACGGCGTCGATGACCGGCGTAAAATTTCCGGTCGTCAACGGATAGGTGGCCTCATGGACGATCCGGAAGCCGTATTTCTCGGCATTGGCCTTGGCGCCAAGAATGGGATTTTTGGAAAATTCGGCGTCCGCCGACAGGAGCGCCACGGTTTCAGGTCGCGGGATCTGCGCGGCGGCAAGCTCGAAGAAGCCTTCGGTGAGCGCCGCATTCGGATCCGGCCCGGTCGGAATCATGGCGAAATAGTTCGGATAGGCGAGCGCGTTGTTGACGCCAAGGCCCATCAGCCCGACGAAAAAGCGTTGCCGCTCGATGATTGACGGCATTGCCGGCAACAGGGTGTTGGTACCGTAGCCGCCGATGACGAGATCGACCTTGTCCTCGTCCATCAACCGTTCGTAGAGACCGGGAACGCGCGAGGCATCGGCCTGGTCGTCATAGCAGACGAATTCGACGGGGCGACCGAGCAGCCCGCCCCTGTTGTTGATATCATTGCGCCAAATCTCATGAGCGAGCCGGGCCGACAAGCTGTTGCCCGCGACGGGACCGGTCAGCGAAAGGCAGTAGCCGATGCGGATCGGCGCGGGCGCGGGCGCGGAGGACATGATCAGATGCCCGTTGCGGTGCGCCCGGCGAGAAGCTGCAGCTCCCAGGCCAAGGCGACGCCGCTGGCTCCACCATGTTCGAGAACGACACCCGCAACGCCGGACGCCGTCTCTTCGCGCGCCCAATCGCGCTGCCATTCGCCGAGCACAGCCATCCAGGTGATCGGCACCGCGCCGGCGGCTACCATGCGGCGTACGGCCATATCATGGGCCTCCAGTGTGACGCCGCCCGATGCGTCGGTGACGATGAAGACGTCATATCCCTCGGCAAGCGCCTGGATCGCCGGCATAGCGAGGCAGATCTCGGTATAAAGTGCTGCCAGCACGAGCTGCTTGCGCCCGCTCTTCCTGATGATGTCGGTCACCTTCGGGTCTTCCCAGGTATTGATGAAGGTACGGTCGATTGGCTTCTGGTCCGGGAAGACATCCTGAAGTCTCTTGATGATATGGCCGCCACGCTCCTCGATCACCGTGGTCAGGATCGTCGGTACGTCGAAGACCTTCGCCGTCTTGGCAAGGCCGATGACGTTGTTGACGATCGTCGCCGGGTCATGGCTGTTCAGATTGGTGAACTGGTAGGGCTGATGATCGATGAGCACGAGGATGCTGTCCTCGGGGCGAAGCAGGGCTTCGAGGCCGGTCTTGGGCATGGTAACTCCTTGGGATATGCGGATAGGCAGGCAACGGTTCAGGCGACGGCAGGGTCGATGAAGACGTGGAGGGTCTGGATTTTGCCACCCTCGAAATGAGCAACATCGGTTCCCGTCACGGCCACGGGGCCGTTCGGCGGCCCGGATTGCCAGCGCAGCCGTCCGACGCCATGATGGCCGACGGCAGGACCGATCGCGGTGAAGGCGAAGCTTGGCGGCAGGCTCGACAACAGTGCCGTCACCGCCCCGTTAATGGCGATATGCCCCGTCGCCACAGCATCCGGCTCGTAGAGCACGGCGTCTTCGGCATAGAGCTCGCGGATCGCAGCGATGCGTCGCCCGGCGTCGCGCTCGCCAAACACCCGCACGAGGTTCGCCTGCATCCGGCCGTTATAATTGATAGATTCCATGATCATTCTCCACTTGTCCCGATCAGGGCACCGAGGTGGCGAGCGTCGTGAAATGCGCTAAGCGTCCTCTCTCGCCTGTCCGGTCGAGGGATTATTGCTCCGCCATCTTGTGGAATGCACTGTTCGATTCTGCGGTTTTCAGTCCGAATCCGCTACGGGATCGCGATCAATTTGTCCGGTCGCGCCGCCAGGCCGCCGGCGTCGCTCCGGTGAACTTCCGGAACGTCCGCCCGAAATGTACGGCGTCGGCAAAGCCGTTTGCCTCAGCCACCTGGTCGAGGGAGGCGCGCGTGTCGATCAACTGCGCCTGCGCGCGACGAATGCGCGCGTCGAGCTGCCAGCGATAGGGCGCCATCCCGGTCGATGCCTTGAACGCCCGGCTGAAATGCGCCTGCGAGAGGCCCGCCAGCGCCGCCAGATGCGCGAGGTCGACGCGCTCAGGCAGATGTTCGTTCAGATACTCCACGACGCGCCGAAGCTGCCAGACGGCAAGGCCCTTGCCATCAGCACCTGGCGGCGGTGGATCGGCGAAGAGCCGCGCCGCAATCGCAGTGGTCAGCCCATCGCCATAGAGCTGCGACGATGGATCGGGATCACTCACCGCATCCGAGAGCATCTTGATCAGGGTCCAGATGCGATCGTCGGAAAAGCGCAGGCGCGGTGCAGACACCGTATCGGCATCGAATTCCCTGGCCGTCCGCACACCCAGCACCGCGAGATCGAAGGTCAGGGTGGCATCTTTTGCGAAACGGCAGTCGGCGCTGTAACCCCACATCTCCATGCCGCCCGGCGCGAAGTCCATGTGCCTCGGCGTATATGCGACGGGGCACGGCTGGGTCTCACGCAAACGCGGCTCGCAGGGATTGCCGCCAACCTCTTCGAGCAGAGCGATGAGGCGGGGCTTCGTCTCCTGAGGAAATTGATGAATCACCCTACCGGAGCAATGCCATTCGTTAAGTTTGACACCCACGCCGTTCCAGGCCCGCTGCGATACCGACAGGTTGAGGATGTTTTCGGGTAAAGACGCCAGGACGTCTGTGCGAGCCAGCAACGATGCATACTCCGACGGTCGAGAAGAACCATGTGACCCTTTTGTACCCGAAAAGGCCGAAACCTTAAACGGCTACGGCGTTCGAATTCGTTGACGGACTGTTCGCCAATGAGCCTCATGGGCTCGGGCCATGCCGCGCCCTATGCCTACGCACGGCATGACGCGGCCCGACTTCTCGCCCCGTCTAAAACCCCAGGGATTGCTGCACGGGCTTCGGCGGCGCGAGCTGGACGCCTTCGAGCTCCAGCATGCGGGCCTTGGCGGTGGAGCCGCCGGGCGCCGAGAAGCCGCCGATCTTGCCGCCGGCGGCAAGCACGCGATGGCAGGGGATGATCAGCGCAACGGGGTTCCGCGCCATGGCCTGGCCGACATCGCGGGCAGCTTCCGGTCCGGCGCCGAGCTGCTTGGCCAGCGCGCCGTAGGTCGTAGTGTGGCCCCATCCGATCTGGCGCGCTGCGGCGTAGATGCGCTCGAAGAAGCTATCCAGTTCGCCGAGATCCAGCTTGACGCCGGAAAAGTCGATTTCCTCGCCCGCGAAATAGCGCTTCACGGCGACGACCGCGTCGGTCACCTCCGGCGGCGGCGTGCCCGGCCGGGCATCCGGAATGCGGCGCAGCAGAAGGCGCTCGGTTGAGCCTGCCTCTTTCGTTGGCAGCTGGAAGCGCGTGACGCCGATATCGTTCCAGGCGATCCCGCAGAAACCGCCCGCGGTTTCGAAGATCAGATAATATTGCCGTGCATCGCTCATGGCGGAATTTCCATGTTTCCACTTGGCATGAGAATCGTGTTTCGGACGGCCAAGTTCAACCCGATTCTTGCGCAAGACGATGATTGCCAACATTTTGCCGATTTAAGGAAGCGATGCCGATGCTGCGACCGCAACGTCCGCCGCATCGCTTCCCACATAGCTGCTGCAGGTATCAATATCCCCCACCCATTGGAGCAGAGTTCTGTGACATGCCGCCGCCGGAGTTACCCTGCCCCGTGGTGGAGCAGGCGGAAACGGTAAGGCCAATGAGAACGAATAGAACGGCGGAGAAGACGGCTTTTATCAACATCTCAGGTTATTCCCTTGTTGAGAGCGGGCGCGAATGCCCGGGCCTGCGGTGAACAATCGATCAGACAATTTTATTCGGTGTTTCTCAGAGCCAGTTGCGCGCAATCATCCTTGACGCCCGAGTGTGAATTTGCCGATCCGTATTGTTCACTATTTGTTCTTGACTCTCAATCATCAGGTTTTAGGATACCGGCATCAGCAGGAACAGGACGAGGCAGGGCCACTTGGCTTTGAACCAATCCCATGAGGAACAACGGACAGCTTTCGCTTAATCTCGGAGCGGGATCGCGGATGCGAAAATCCAAAGCCGATCCAACGCATGTGGAGGCTCTTTATTTCGCCATCCTGCCGGATCCGGACATAGCCTCGACAAGTTTCGACCTGGCGAACGATCTGCGTCTGCAACATGGCTTTACGGCAAAGCCGCGTCGCCCGGATCTGTCTCATATCTCGCTTTATAGAATCGGCTCCTATCGCGGCCTGCCGGAAGAAGCGGCGTTTGCGGCGATGCAGGCGGCATCGACCATCAGGGGACGATCCTTCCAGGTGGAGTTTGACCGGGCGGTCAGCTTTGGAGGTGGCGACAATCGCCCGCTGGTTCTCTGGAACAGGGAAGGAAATGCGGAGCTGAAGGCACTCCATAGGGAGTTGGGCGCAGCCATGCAGCTCACCGGATTTGCCAATGACGAGGGAGGAAAATTCGAGCCGCACATGACGCTACTCTATCAGGGCCATCTCATTCCGGAGGTGACGCTCGAAAGGCCGGTCTCATGGACCGTCCGGGATTTCGTGCTCGTCAACAGCCTGCAGGGTAAGGCCAAGCACGAGCATCTTTGCTACTGGCTGCTATCGGACTGAGCCGCGCTGCTCTTTGCCGTCGGCCCGATCGCCGCGATCGCGTCGTCGACGCTGAAGCTGCAACGGCTGTCGATATCCGCCATACCGGCCGCTGTCATGAGATCGCGAACGCGGTCGTGGACGCGGGCAAATTGCAGGCGGATGCCGGCGACGCGCATGGCGCCGTCGAACTCCATCAGCGCATCGAGCGCGGTGCTGTCGAGGTCGGAACTCTCTTCGAGGCTGAGGACGACAGCCCTGATCCCCGCCTCTCCCCGGCTGCGCGACAGGATCTCTCCGAAGATGGTATCGGCATTGCCGAAGAACAGCGGCTCGCCGGGGCGCCAGATGGCAACGCTGGGTGTTTCCGACGCCTCCTGGTGGCGGCTGACGTCGACGAAATTGTGGCTGCTTCCAAGCCGCCCAAGCCGGGCGATATAGGGCGAGGCAAGGCGATGCATCATCGCGGCCAGCGACAGTGCGATCGCCATCAGCATGCCGTTGAGGACACCGAAAATCAGCACGCCGGCCGTGGCGCCGAGCGCGACGTAGAAATCGCGGTGGAGCCGCCTCAGGCGCAGGATCGGGCTGGGATCGAGCGCATGCGTCAGCGCCGCGATCACCACGGCGGCCAGCACCGGCTCCGGCAGTCGCGCCACCAGCGGGCCGGCGCAGGCAATCAGAATGGCAAGACCGATGGCGGCGAAGACCGCCGTGGCCCGCGTCTTCGATCCCGCCGCCTCGCTGGCGAAACCGGCGGAAAAACCGGCGCCGACCGGCATGCCCTGGACGACGGCGCTGGCGATATTGGCAAAACCGAGCGCCCCCAGTTCGCGATTGACCGCCAGCGTATCGCCATAGCGCAGCGCCAAGGCCCTCATCGTCCCCCAGGATTCGGCAAAGAGGATAAGCACCAGCGGCACGGTGAATTGCACCAGCCGCGAATAGGCCGCCCAGCCGGCATCGGGTAGCGACGGCCATTGCGGCAGGACCTCGATCGTCCCGACAAGCTTGACGCCATGACCGGCAAGGTCGAAGACGAAGGAGCTGAGAATGCCGGCCGCCAGCACGAGGAAGGCGCCGGGAATACCCGGCAGACGCTTGAGCAGCAGCAGAGCGGCGAGCGCCACGACACCGACCGCGACGCTTACCGGATTCCATTGCGGGATCGCCGCAAACAGCGCCACGGCATAGCTGAAGATATTGGAACCCTGTACAGAGGCGCCGACGAGAATCGGCAGCTGATGCAGGATGATGGTGATCGCCAGCCCGAGCGCGAAGCCGCGCAGCACCGGGCGCGAGATGAAGCCGGTTATGCCGCCTAGGCGCAACGCGGCGGCAATGACGAAGAGAATGCCGGCAAGGGCCACGGCAACGGTCGCAAGGCCGGCCTTGACTGTCGCGTCTCCCGGCACGATCGCCAGCGTGGCGGCCAGAATGGCGGCGGAGGACGATGTCGGCGAGACGATCGCGAAGCGGCTACGCCCGAAGATCGCGTAGACGAGACAGCCGGCGATACCGGCGAGAATGGCCCGATGCGGCGGCAGGCCGGCAATGCCGGCATAGGCGACGGCCTCCGGCAGCATCAGGCCGGCAACCGATATGCCCGCAATGACATCGGCTTTGTTGATTACGGGGGCTTTGTTGATTGCGGGCAAGCCACTCAGCTTCGTCATCGATCACCGACCATGGAAACCGTCAATCCGACTATGTGTAGAGATTCGCTAATGAGCTGCAACAGGAAAACAAATAGGCGCGAACCATCGCCCTATGCGGCTCCGTCCAAATCCCGCAGTGGGCAGCTTCTGCCAATCGTCTCGCTGACGAAATCCATCACCGCCCGGATGGCGGGCGAGCGGCGGAGATCGGGATAGGTCACCAGCCAGAGGTCGCGCGTCGGCGACGGAATGGCGGTCGACAACCGCATCAGGGCCGCCTCGCCATCCCCCAGAAAAGCGGGGAGAGCCACAACGCCGAGACCAGCGCGCGCAGCCTCCAGCTGGCCGAAGATATCGCCGGCGCGGAAGACGATGGGTCGGCCGGCCAGCAGGCTGCGCAGCCAGGTCTGCTGCGTCAGATGCTCCAGCGCCGCGTCATAGCCGATGAAGACCCAGTCTTCTTCCGGCGTCTTCGCAATCTCAGGTATCGCGTAGAGCCCAAACCGCATGACACCGATGCGCCGCACCAGGAGATCGCTCTCCTCGGGGCGCGTCATACGCACGGCGATGTCGGCTTCGCCATGATCGAGCGCCGCGCGCCTCGTCACACCGGCGATGGTCAGCGTGATATCGGGATGCTCGGCACGAAAGCCGACTGCTTTCGGGGCAATCAGATGGGCGGCGACGGATGGCGGCGCGCTGATCTTGACGGCGGCGGAAAGCCCCGCGACGGCGCTCTTTGAATACCGCCTGATCGCCTCGACATTCTCCTCCATGCCGACCACCAGCTCGGCAATCGCCCGGCCATCGGCCGTCAGCGGCGAGGTGCGCGGCCGGCGGTCGATCAGGCGAAGGTCAAGCGTGCGCTCCAGTGCGGCGATGCGCCGGCCGACGGTGGCGTGGTCGACGCCAAGCTCGCGCGCCGCCGCCGAAAGCGAGCCGGTCCGCGCCAGAGAGGCAAAATGAAGAAGGTCCTGCCAATCGATCATCTGTGCATTATTGCACAGATATGGTGAGCTCATACCGAATTTATTCAAACGCAGCTTTGTGATCAAAACTGCGTCTGAAAGGAGACTACCTCTATGCCCCTAGCCATTGCCATGAACAGCCCCGGCGGCCCCGAGACGATGCAGCTCGTTGATCTCCCCATCACCGAGCCAGGTCCCGGTCAGGCCCGCATCCGACAAAGCATCTCCGGCGTCAATTTCGTCGATATCTATATTCGCTCGGGCCTCTATCCACGCCCGCCCGGCCAGACCATTCTCGGCTTCGAAGGCGCTGGTATCGTCGATGCTATCGGCCCCGACGTCGAAGGCCTGAAGGTTGGCGATCGCGTCGCCTATGTCGGTCATCCGCTCGGAAGCTATGCCGAGATGCGTACCCTGCCCGCCTCCCGGCTGATAAAGCTGCCCGACGGCGTCAACGAGCGGCTTGCCGGCAGCTCGATGCTGCGCGGGCTGACCGCCCAGATGCTGCTGCACAAGGTCCATCCCGTGCAGCCAGGCGAATGGATCCTGGTGCATGCGGCGGCCGGCGGCGTTGGGCAGATCGTCACCCGCTGGGCCAAGCGGCTCGGCGCAAACGTCATCGCCACCGTCGGCTCGGAAGCCAAGGCGGAATTTGCCTATGAGGCCGGCGCCGACGCCGTTCTCCTGCACACATCCGAGGATTGGGTGGAGGAAACCCGCCGCATCGCCGACCGCCGGGGCGTGCATTTCGCCATAGACGGCATCGGCGGCGCCATGCTGTCGCAGACGCTCGCCGCCGTGCGCCCCTTTGGCATGGTCGCCAGCCTCGGACAGCCCGCCGGCCCCATTCCGCCGATCGAGATCGAGGAATTGACCGCCCCCCGGGCCATCGCGCTTTCACGCCCGAGCGTGCTGGTCTATGCCAACGATCCCGATCTCTACCGGCAAGGCGCGGAGATCCTCATGACGGAGCTGCAGGCCGGCCTGATCAATCCGATCGGCGCGGAATACACACTCCAGGATGCGGCCATCGCCCATGCCGATCTGGAGGCTGGGCGGACCACGGCGAGCGTGGTTTTGACGATGTAAAGCGCGGGCAACACAATCGCATGGTCCCGTCAATGGTTTTTGCTGCATAGCAGCACTTCCATTGACCGGACCCGCTTTTGCCTGATACCAAAGGGGTGTGGCATCGCTGCCATTTCCATCCGGTATGAACCCCGACCCGTCGTGGCAAACAGCATGGACACCGCCTGGCCGGTGCCCGCAGGCGATATCTCGTGAACACTGCCTCTCAGACCATCCAGTCCAACTCGGCGCTGACCCTCATCTCCATCGTCGCGCTGACCTTCTTTGGCTATCTGGCCATCGGCCTGCCGCTTGCGGTGCTGCCGACCCATGTCGATAGCGGGCTCGGCTTCGGCGTCGTCTGGGCCGGCATCGCCATCAGTACGCAATATGTGGCGACCATCGTCAGCCGCGCGCAAGTCGGCCGGTTGTGCGACCAGTACGGGCCGCGCCGCTCGGTCTTCCTCGGCTTTTTTGCCTATGGGCTTTGCGGCACCTTGACGCTGACATCCGCGCTTGTGACGGAGGTCCCGGCGGCGAGCCTGTCGTTGCTGCTTGCCGGACGCCTGGCGCTCGGTATCGGCGAAAGCCTGGTCAGCACGGCGGCGATCACCTGGGCTATCGGCCTGATGGGATCGCGCGAAACCGTACGCATCATCTCCTGGAACGGCATCGCCACCTATGGCGGCATCGCGCTCGCCGCTCCCTTCGGCGCCTGGCTCGAGGGGCAATATGGCTTCGTCGCGATAGGTGCTGTGACGATCGGCCTGGCGATTGCCGGCGTGATGCTAGCACAGACGCGGCCTCCCGTGCCCGGCATCAAGGAAAAGGGCATCGGCACCGGCCAGGTGCTGAACCGCATCCTGCCTTACGGCGTGGCGCTGGCGCTGGCCTCCAGCGGCTTCGGCGTCGTCATGGCCTTCGTTGCCCTGTTTTTCCATAACCGCGGTTGGGACGGGGCTTCACTGGCCTTGAGTGCCTTTGGTCTCGCCTTCATGGGCATTCGCCTCGGATTGGCGCAAGCCGTCGCCCGCTTCGGCGGCCTGCCGCTGGCGCGCATTTCGCTGGTGCTGGAGATCGTCGGCCTGTTGACGATTGCCCTTGCCTCCACACCCACCGTCGCGATCATCGGCGCGGCCTTTGCCGGTGCCGGTTTCGCACCGGTCTTCCCGGCACTCGGCAACGAGGCGATGGCGCGTATTCCGCCGCAGAACCGCGGCGTGGCGCTTGGCCTCTACTCGATGTTCCTCGATGTGGCGCTCGGAGGCACCGGCCCGATCGCCGGCGTGCTTGCCGATCACTTCGGCTATACGGCACCCTTCCTTCTCGGCGGCGGTGCCGTCCTGCTCAGCCTTGCGATCTGCTTCTGCCTGCGCAAGACCAGCAACGCCTAGAGCCAAAGGCTTCGGGAAACCGAAGCCTTTGATCCTGCTGCGGAGAAACAATTTCAAGCTCTTCGACCACGGCCGGCCAATCTTGTGACCAATGCCAGGGCGACAGAGATCGCGCCTGCACCGAAGGCGGCTGGATAGCCGAAACTTCCGGCGATAGAGCCGGTCACAGGCCCGGCGGTGGCAAGGCCGATATCGAAGAACATCACGTAAGCGCCAAGGGCCGCGCCGCGATTGGCTGCGGGCACGCGCTTGACTGCTTCGATGCCGAAAGACGGGAAGACAAGCGAGTATCCGGCGCCGGTCAGGAACGCACCCACTTGGGCCACAGCCGGTCCCGGCGCCAGCCAGAGAGCAGCAAGACCGACAAGCTCCATCAGCAGCGACCAGACGACAACATTGGCGCTGCCGAACTTGTCGGGAAAATGACCACAGAACAGACGAGTGACGATATAGCCGATGCCGAAGGCAGCAAGCCCGAGGCCCGCGCCGTCCCAGCCTTGCGCCTGGAAATCAAGTGCGATGAAAGCGGAGATGGCGCCGAAACCGATCGAGGCCAGCGCAAGACCCACCCCTTGTCGCCAGATCAATCCGACGACGCGATGAAAAGGCAGGCGGACACCGACGATACCACGCGCCGTGGGCAAGGCAACCGTCACCAGAATGGCGACGAGCGGCGCGGCGATGACCGCCAGCGAAACAGCAACAAGACCCCCGGCATTGTAGAGGACGAGACCGGCAGCACCGCCAGCGGCGATGGCGCCGTACATGCCGATGCCGGTCCAGACCATGGCCTTGCCGGTATTGGAAGCGCCGACCCTGGCTATGCTCCATGCGAGAATACCGGTGATGACAAGGCTTTCCCCGAGACCGGCAAGAAGGCGCCCGACGACGACGAGCGCCAGGCTTCCGGCGGACGATCCGATCCAGAATCCGCCCAGATAAAGCAGCCCGGAGGCGGCGCAGCAAAGCGCGCCCAACAGAACCGGGGTCCTGCCGCCGCGACTGTCGCAGAGATGACCGGCAAAGGCACGAGTCAGGAGTGTCGCGACGGATTGCAACGCGACGACGAGACCGACAACGACCGTGCCGTAGCCGAGATGCTGGTGCACATAGATCGGTAGCGCCGCCAGCGGCAGCCCGATTGCGGCATAACCGAGAAAGATGACGAGGACAAAGGGCATGAGATGGAGTACTGCCCGACCGGGGGGACTGTCCGCTCGGATTGCTTCCTGGATGATGGACGACATGGGAATCTCCTTGTTGTTGGCGCGGATCATCCTCACAAACAATCATGCTTTCCAGTGCAATGATTGGAATGTATAGTTGCGTCTTATGCAATCCATGGATCTCAATCTTCTGATCGCCCTCGACGCCCTCCTGCAGGAGGGCAGTGTCGTCGCGGCGGCACGGCGGATGAACCTCAGCGCCCCGGCGATGAGCCGCACGCTGTCGCGTATCCGGCAGTCGCTCGGCGACCCCATCCTGGTGCGGGCGGGGCGTAATCTCGTGCCCACGCCACGGGCGCTGGAGCTTCAGGGCCGCGTGCGCTCGCTCATCGAGGATGCGCAGACGCTGATGCGGCCGGAGACTTCCGCCGACATTTCCACGCTGGACCGCAATTTCACGCTGCGCACCAGCGATTATGTTGCCGGTGTCTTCGGCGCCCGGCTGATTGCCCTGATGGCAAAGACGGCGCCAAACATCACCCTGCGCTTCGCCCAGGAGGGTAAGGAGGATGTCAACGCGCTCCGCGAAGGCCATATCGATCTCGATATTGGCGCCGTGCGCGAGAGCGGTCCGGAGATCCGCGTCCAGTCGGTCTTGCGCGATAGCTTTGTCGGCGTGATCCGCAAGGGCCACCCGCTGCTGGAAGGCGAGATCACGCCGGAACGTTTTGCCGCCGCCAGCCATGTCAGCGCCTCGCGCCGTGGCCGCATGCGGGGGCCGATCGACAATGCGCTGGAAAAGCTCGGGCTTAGCCGTCGTGTCAATTTCGTCGTGCCCGGCTTCTATGCTGCGCTCTTTACCGCCGCCTCATCCGATATCGTCGCGGCAATGCCATGCGGCGTGGCAATTGGTGCCGAAGCGCTCGGCATGCAGGTGCGGCACTTCACCTTGCCGCTGACATTGCCAACCTGCGATGTGATGCAGGCTTGGCATCCTCGCTTCGACAATGACGCCGGCCATCGCTTTCTGCGCCAAGCGGTGAAACAGGTTCTGATCCATCCGCGCAAGACCGCTTCCGGATAATCGTTGCGCGAAGCGACCATGGCTTGGTATGGACCTGCGACGATTACAGCTGGGAGACAGGCGCATGAATATCGCCGAAATCGTTCTTGAAGGCGATACCACGGGGATCGCATGGCGGCTGCCGGTTCTGCATTTCAAAGGCAGCAAGCCGGATGCTCCGAAGATCTATATCCAGGCCGCACTGCATGCCGGCGAGCTGCCGGGCACGGCGCTTGCCCATTTCCTTTGCGAGCGGCTGCGGCAGGCCCAAGCGGACGGCGCACTTCTGAGCGATATCACCGTCGTGCCGCACGCCAACCCGATTGGTGCGGCGCAATCGCATTTCGGTGAGATGCAGGGCCGCTTCGACTTGGGCTCGCGCACCAATTTCAACCGCGACTTCCCGCTGATTTCTCTGCGCGACCGACATCTGCTGATCGCAAACCTGGAGCGCTATTCCGCCGTCGACCGGCTGAAGCGGCAGCTCATCCATATGGCGCTCGGGGCCGATCTGGTGATCGACCTGCATTGCGACGACGAGTCCCTGCAATATGCCTATATCGACGAGGCCTTCTGGCCGGAGGCCGCCGATCTGGCGGCGGCGCTGGATATGGACGCCGTGCTATTATCCGACGGCGAAAGCTCGGCCTTCGAGGAAGCGGTCAGCTTTGCCTGGAAATACGAAGCGCCCGGCGAGAAGAAAGCGCAGCTGCCAGGCAAGTTGTCGGTCACCGTCGAATTACGCGGTACGCGCGATGTCTATCCGGAGATGGCCCGGAAGGATGCCGAAGGGCTTTGGCGCTTCCTGGCCGCGCGTGGCGCGGTCAGCGACGATAGCGTCACCCTATCCGCTTTCATCGGACCAGCGGTGCCGCTCGATAATGTCGAGATGATCCGCGCGCCGCAGGCCGGCATGGTGCTCTTCCATCGCAATATCGGCGAACGCGTCGAGCAAGGTGATCTGCTGGCGACGATCATCACCGCCCCCGGCATGCCGAACGGGACGATCGACGTTCACGCGCCGCAGGCAGGCCTCATCGTCACCCGCGTCTCCGACCGCCTGGTCCGCCGCCGTGGCGACCTGATGAAGATCGGCTGCGACGGGCCGAGTGCCGCCGCCCGCAAGCCGGGAACGCTGGAAGACTGAGGCGCTTCAACGGTCGTCGATGACCTTGCACCGCATGGTGAAGGCGATGACGGTCGCCTGACGAAGAAGCTCGCCGATACTGCGGATCATGTCGAGCGCTGTGGCGAGACGCGGCCGGTCGAGCCGTGCCGTCTCCTCGGGGAATGTCCGATTTCCTGTCATGGTCATGCCTCCGATCGAATTGATGCAGGCGATGTTTCCCGAGCATCCTTTGCGGAACAGAGAATCGCTCCGCCGGATGCAAAATATATGTATGCAGTGTGCATATATATGAAATGAATGTCAAGCTGAATGAATCACACGCCTCAGCTCATGAAGGTGATCGGACAACGCTGCTGATCGCAGACCCCCTGGTCGCAGACGCGGCAGACTACATCCTGGTCCGCCCCGAGATCGACCAATGCCGGCAGAAGCTTTTCCGCCAGCCGGCCCAGCACTTGGGTCTCTTGCGCGTCCAGCGTTGCGAAAGCGCGATGGATGACGGCGCGGCGGGCGGCAAGGCTCTTATGGAAGAGAGCATCGCCGGCCTCGGTCAATTGCAGCGACCTGGCGCGCTTGTCGCCTTCGACACCGCCGGCACGCAGCACAAGGTTTTCGGTGACAAGCTGATCGACGAGGCGGACGGTGGCGGAATGGGAGAGCGCAATCATCCGGCGCAATGTCTCGATCGTCAGCCCCGGCTCGGTGCCGATCTGGATGATGGCCGCAATGGTGCTGGGACCAAGACCGATTTCCTCGGCAAAGGCCTTTTCCATCTTGTCGACCAGAGCCAGGCTCAAGGCGCCAAAGATGTTCTCCAGCCGCAATGTCTCTCTATCGACGGTCATGCCACGCTTCCGAACCACAAATATGCATGATGCATATTTATAGGCGTTTCGATCTGGATCGCAACGGGACGGCGAACCGTTACCCCCTCCTCTGGACTTTCGTCCGCCTCGGCTTGCGTGCTAAGCGATAGCCTATAGCAAGAGACGGAACCGATATGACGCTCACCATTTACGGCATCAAGAATTGCGACACGATGAAGAAGGCTCGGACCTGGTTGGAAAGCCACGGTATTGCCTATGATTTCCATGACTACAAGGCCGCCGGCATTGACAGGGATCATCTGGAACGCTGGACGACGGAAGCCGGCTGGGACATCGTGCTCAACCGCGCCGGAACCACTTTCAGGGCCTTGCCCGAGGCGGACCGCACCAACCTTACCAGGGACAAGGCCATCACCCTAATGCTGGCCCAGCCCTCGATGATCAAGCGCCCGGTGCTGGAAGCAGACGGAAAGCTGCTGATCGGTTTCAAGCCGGAGATTTATGCAGACGCCTTCAAGGTCGGTGCGTGAGGGCTGAGCCATGTCCAAAACCACCCGCGCCACGCAAGTGCTGACCCAGGCGAAGGTCTCCTTCACGGTTCATGCCTATGACTACGACCCCAATGCCGAGCGGGTCGGCATGCAGGCGGCGGAGGCGTTGGGCGAGGAGCCGCATCGGGTGTTGAAGACGCTGATGGCGGAGGTGGATGGCAAGCCGGTTTGCGCGGTCGTGCCTTCCGACCACGAAGTCAGCATGAAGAAGCTCGCGGCCGCTTTCGGTGGCAAATCGGCGAATATGATGAAGCCCGCTGATGCCGAGCGGCTGACGGGCTATCATGTCGGCGGCATCAGCCCTTTTGGCCAGAAAAAGATCGTGCCGACGGCGATCGAGGCACAGGCGATGACGGAAACCTATGTCTATATCAACGGCGGACAGCGAGGATTGCAAGTGCGGCTCAGCCCGCAGGATGCGCTAAGGGTCTTGAAGGCCAATGCCGCGCCGCTGATTGCCTGATCATACGCTTCAGCAGACGAACCGCCTTCATTTTCGCCGTAAACCGGTCTAAGTCTGAGGACCGTTTTCCGATTCCCAGCACGCAGGTTTTGCCATGACGTCAGCCTCCAACCATCATCCCGTCGATACCGCCAAGCTGGAAAAGCTTGCCGAAGTGGCCGTGAAGGTCGGGTTGCAGCTGCAGGCCGGCCAGGATCTGCTTATCACCGCGCCGGTCGCGGCGATGCCGCTGGTGCGGCTGATCACACGCGAGGCCTACAAGGCCGGCGCAGGGCTCGTCTCCACTTTTTACTCGGACGAGGAAACCACGCTCGCCCGCTACGAATACGGCCATGACCAGAGCTTCGATCGCGCGGCGAGCTGGCTCTATGACGGCATGGGCAAGGCCTTCGCCAACAATACCGCTCGGCTCGCCATTTCCGGCGACAACCCGATGCTGCTCTCCGGCCAGGACTCGGCCAAGGTGGCGCGCGCCAACCGCGCCAATTCGACCGCCTACAAGCCGGCGCTGGAGAAGATCTCCAATTTCGACATCAACTGGAACATCGTCTCCTACCCCAACCCCTCCTGGGCCAAGCTGGTCTTCCCGGACGATCCGGAAGCGATCGCCGTCGCTAAGCTTGCCAAGGCGATCTTCTCGGCTTCGCGCGTCGATGTCGAAGACCCGATCGCGGCCTGGGCCGAACACAATGCCAATCTGCGTAAACGCTCGGCATGGATGAACGGCCAGCGCTTCGCCACGCTGCATTTCCAGGGTCCGGGTACCGACCTGAAGGTCGGTCTTGCCGATGGCCATGAGTGGCATGGCGGCGCTTCGGTCGCCAAGAACGGTATCACCTGCAACCCGAACATCCCGACGGAAGAGGTCTTCACCACGCCGCATGCGCTGCGCGTCGAAGGCCATGTCTCCTCGACCAAGCCGCTATCGCATCAGGGAACGCTGATCGACAATATCCAGGTTCGTTTCGAAGGCGGCCGCATTGTCGAAGCCAAGGCAACGCGCGGCGAGGAAGTGCTGAACAAGGTGCTCGATACCGATGAGGGTGCACGTCGGCTCGGCGAAGTGGCGCTGGTGCCGCATTCCTCACCGATCTCAGCCAGCGGCATCCTGTTCTACAACACGCTGTTCGACGAAAACGCCTCCTGCCACATCGCGCTCGGCCAGTGTTACTCCAAGTGCTTCGTCGACGGCGCATCGCTCAGCCAGGAGCAGATCACCGCGCAGGGCGGCAATTCCAGCCTGATCCATATCGACTGGATGATCGGCTCCGACAAGGTCGATATCGACGGCATCAATGCCGACGGTTCGCGCGTGCCGGTGATGCGCAAGGGTGAGTGGGCGTAGGCAAGGACAGAGCTAGAGGGCGGCCAACGCCGCCCTGACGCGCGCAAGATGGGCCAGACGCCCGGCTTCGCTGACGCGATCCATGTCGTGCAGGGTCAACATGCGGAAATCAAGGCGCTTGCCGCAGAAGGCGGCAATGCCGCGCTTCAGCAGACGTCGCACCGGATTGCCCATATAGAGATGGACGATCCACCAGGGCGAGCCGGTCGTCGTCAACGCCCAGAACAGGCGGATATTGGTGAGCTTCGGCACGATACGGCCACCGGCAGCATCGTGACTGAAGGCGATGCCGGGCGCGAAGGCGCGATCGAAGAAGCCCTTGAGAATGGCCGGAAAATTGAACCACCATTGCGGAAAGACCAGTATCAGCCCATCGGCCGCCTGGAGCCGCGCGACGATATCGCCGACGCCGGAAGTATCGTAGGGCTGATCGAAATAACCGCGCCGCTCGGCCTCGGACAGACGCGGATCGAAGCCTTCGCGATAGAGATCGAGCAGGTCGACCTGATGCCCGCCGGCGACGAGCGTCTCCTTTGCCATTTTCGCCACCGCTACGGCAAAACTATCTTCCAGCGGATGGGCGAGCACCAGCAGGATACGCATCAGAACAGGCTGCCTTGGTTCGACGGATCGGCGGAACCGGCCGGTTTGGCAACACGCTTCTTTTGCGACGGAGCGCCGGTCGGTGGCTCTGTGGGTGCCGGGGCGACTGGATTGTCTCCGGTGATCGCGCCAATGCGGCCGTCAGAGAATTCGATCGAGATGGCAGCACCCGTGGCCAGCGCTGCGGCCAGCGAAACCGGCCGGTCGGCCTCGTCGCGCACGACGGCGTAGCCGCGCTTCAGCACATTCTTGTAGGACAGCGATTGCAGCACCCGCTCCTGCGCCGCCAGTTCGCCGCGCGCCCGCACGAGCTGATGGCGGATCGCCGTATCGGTGCGGCGGGAAAGATTGCTTAGGAGATCGCGGGCGCGGCCGGTCTGGGTCTCCAGCCGCGAGGGCAGCGTCGCGAAAACGGCATCGGCGCGGCCGATGCGGGCACGGGCGCGGTCGATCATCCGTTCGATGGTGCGCTCGGCTCGCGTCATCCGCTCGCTCAGCATCTGCCGCCGTTCGACGATGCGGTTCGACAGGACATCGGGCCGCAGATGCGAGGCAGCTCGCTCGAAGGTGCGACGCTTGTTGAGCGTATTCAGTTCGAGCCCGCGACCGAGGCCGGAAGCCGCCTCATCGAAGCGGCGGCGCGGCAGGGCCAGAAGCTGGTCGAGCGAGGGCAGCGCGCGCAATAGCGCACGCACCGCCTGCCTGCGCTGATCCATCTGCCGGCTCACGCCTCCCTGCAGGCGGGCGGCAAGGCTTGCGAGCTGCGCCTCCAGATCAGCCTTGACCGGCACGGCCATTTCGGCGGCTCCGGTTGGCGTCGGCGCGCGGACGGCGGCGGCGTAATCGATCAGCGTCCAGTCGGTCTCGTGGCCGACGGCGGAGATCAGCGGGATGTCGCTCGCGGCGGCAGCGCGCACCACCGCCTCGTCGTTGAAGCTCCAGAGATCCTCGAGGCTGCCGCCGCCACGGGCGACGATCAGCACATCGGGACGCGGGAGCGCGCCGCCGGGCGCGAATTCGTTGAAACCACGGATGGCGTTCGCCACCTCGTCACCGGAACCCTCCCCCTGCACCTTCACCGGCCAGACCAGCACATGCACGGGAAAACGATCGGAAATACGGTGCAGGATATCGCGGATGACCGCGCCAGTCGGCGACGTGACGACGCCGATCACCTTGGGCATGAACGGGAGCCGGCGCTTGCGCTCGGCATCGAAGAGGCCTTCGGCGCCAAGCTTGCGCTTGCGCTCTTCGAGCAGCGCCATGAGTGCGCCGGCGCCGGCGGGCTCCAGCGTTTCGATGACAATCTGGTATTTCGAGGAGCCGGGGAATGTCGTCACCTTGCCGGTGGCGATGACTTCCATTCCCTCTTCGGGGCGGAATTTCAGCTTGGAAAATGTGCCTTTCCAGATCACTGCGTCGATCCGGGCGCGATCGTCCTTCAGCGAAAAATAGGCGTGGCCGGAGGAGTGCGGCCCGCGATAGCCGGAGATTTCGCCGCGCACGCGCACCTGATCAAAGGCGCTCTCGACGGTGCGCTTGATCGACCCGGACAATTCCGAGACGGAATATTCCGCAAGATTCGACGGCGAATCATTCTCAAAGAAGCTGCTCATACGGTCCTTTTATCCGAACTCGCCGCAAATGCAGAAACTGAAAATGCCGCGACTCTCTCAGGGGTCGACAGGATGGGCGTCACAACAGGCTTCATCAGTCGTTAACCCTATCCACAAAGCCTTTCTTAGCCATCCCCGTGCAATTCTGTGCAAACTGGTTCTTGGTAAAGAGGAGGTGGAGCGATGATATTCGTAACCGCCACGATCATTGGAATTGCCGCCGGCCTGCAGCGCTCGGCGATCGTCTCGATCCTGGGCGCTGCCCTGGTGAGCGTCGCCTTCATGGCAGCCGTCGCCAGCTCGATGGTTCCGCCGCCGCTGACAACGTTGTTCATCGCGCTCGGCGGCTACAATCTCGGCTTCATCGGCTACCTCATCACGCTCGACGTACTGGAACACCAGCGCCGGGCCTAAGCAGTATCTTCAGTCCAGCGGTTTGAACCGGAAAAACCGCACATCCGACTTCGCGGCTGCTGGGATCGGCTCCAGATAGGCGGGCACATGGCCCTTGCCGAGCTGAGCATAGAGCCCTTCCGGCTTCAGCTCCGAAACTTCCTGCACCTGCGGGTCCCCAGGGCAAAAGGCCAGCAGCGTTACATGCGCGCCGCGCAGGAAAGCTTCCGCCTCCTTCGGCTCGGCAAGGCCGATATGCAGTTCGGTCAACATGCCGTCGGGATCGCGATGATAGGGACCCGAAAGCGTGCGATGCGGCGTGAAGCGCAGGAGGGGCGAGCCCATGTTGGATGGCGCGGAAACGACGCCGGGGGCTAGACCGGCGATCGGCGCGAAAGCTTCCCTTGAAGCACAGTCTCCTGTCTCGTCCGCATTGGCAGCGAAACTGTTTGTGATCCCATTCTTGGCAAGCGCGCCGCCGACGGCCCAGACGGCGGGGACGGAGAGCAGCGTGACGACAACATAGACCACGGCGGCGCGAACATTCCTGGTGTCGGCGGCGGAGATGCGGCGAAGCTCCGCCAGCAGGATGGCGAGCGGCGGGATGGCGAGCAGATTGGAAAACTCGGCACCGCGCACCTGCACCAGCGCGATGACCCAGTTGACGGCGACCAAGGCCAGAAGAACTGCATGCAGTCGGGCGCGCTCGCCGCGCAACATGCGGAAAACACACAGCAGGATCGCCAGCAAGCCGGTAAAATAGAAGGCGCCGAGCGTTTCCGGCTGATGTTGCGTCAGCGCGAAAATCGACTGCGCCTCGGTGACCTTGTTCAGCCAGAGCTGCACCAGCATCGGGTCGAGATCAGCGAGCGGATTGCGCAGGCATTGCGGCGCGATCACCAGGGTCGTCGCGAAGACGGCGGCGCCATTGGCCGCCAGCACCACCAGGCGCCACGGCCGCGACAGGCGGCTGGCAAACAGCGCCGACAGCAGCAGGCCGGCGCCGCCGACACTGGTGATGCTGTAGAAGCCGAGCGAGAGGTTGTCGCAGGTGACCGCGGAATAGAGATGCGGCGGCACCAGCGCGAAGAAGGCGGCGCTGACGGCGATCGTAAGCGTCAGGGCAAAGGCGCGGGCGGCGGGCGCGAAAATCTCGCCGTCCCAGGCCCAGAGGCCGGCAACCGCCATGCAGGCGACAGCGACGAAGGGCGTCGTCTCCGCGCCGATGCCGAGCGCGATGGCAAGGGCAATGGCGGCGATGGCGAAATTGCGCGGACGGTAGCTCTCGTCCGCCAGCATGGCGACGGAGAGCGCGACCAACCCGAGCTGCACATTGTCATGATCGATCGAGCCCGGCATGAAGCGGCGGGACGTCAGCACGAAGAGCGTCGTCAGGATCAGCGAGAAATGCATGCCCTCGACACCGGCGATCCGGCGGCCTGCAAGCCCCATGAAGACCATCAGCGGCAATACCAGCATCAGCGGCCAGACGGTGAGCGCCGCCGCTTCCGCACTTTCCGGCGCGAGAAACAGCCGGAAGAAGGCAATCAGGCTGGCGATCGGCAGATCGATGAAGCGCGACCAGTGCATCAGCGTGCCGCCATCGAGACCGAGGCGGTATTGCATCATGTCGAACCAGCCCTGGCCGCCGAGGAGATCGCGCACTTCGACGAGACGCATGATGTCGTCATTGTCGGGGCCGACATAGTCGGTGGCATGGCGATTGAAGATCAACAGCGCGACGATGGTGAAGAGCGTGTAGATCAGCGCGACGAGCCTCGGCCGCGACCAGAGCGACGGTACTTCCGTTTGCGCCGTAACGGCCGCTCCGCGCGTTACTGTCAGCGTCTGCGCCATCTCGATAAACCCCGTATTCGAAGGACATCCGGGGCGCCACGCTAACTGCTGGCCATCAAGAAAGCGTAAAGCGGGACGATGCGGCTGCGAATATCACGATAATGTTCCCCCGGACTCCACAACCTGCCATTTTTCGCCCACAGCCCTAGGGTCTTATTAACGCGCAGCGGGATAGGTTCTCGTTCTATCTTTTTGCTTTTACGCAATTCCGGACGGAAAACCGCTGCACACTTTTCCTGGAATTGCTCTAGGCCCCAAGTGAAAGTCACGCGTAGGAACTGGCCAGAGACCATGTGGAACGAGAAGCTGAACATCGCCGTCCTTCTGCCCTGCTACAACGAAGCCGCCACCATCGGCGATGTCGTTCGCGGCTTTCGCAAGGCACTGCCGGAGGCCGGCATTTACGTCTACGACAACAATTCCACCGACACCACGGCGCTGCACGCCATGCTCGCGGGCGCAACCGTGGTGCGCGAGCGCCGGCAGGGCAAGGGGCATGTGGTGCGCCGCATGTTCGCCGATATCGATGCGGACATCTATCTCATGGCCGATGGCGACGGCACCTATGCGCCTGACGATGCCGAGGAGCTGATCCGCACGTTGCTGACCGAAGGCTCCGACATGGTCGTCGGCACGCGCCGCAACGTTCACAACGATGCCGGCCGCCAGGGCCATGCCTTCGGAAACCGCATCTTCAACTGGCTTTACCGCACCATCTTCGGCCCCGACTTCACCGACATCTTCTCCGGCTACCGCGCCTTCTCGCGCCGCTTCGTCAAGAGCTTCCCGGCGGTGTCAGGCGGTTTCGAGATCGAGACGGAAATGTCGGTGCATGCCTCGCGGCTGAAACTGCCGGTCAGTGAGCTGGAGCTCGACTATGGCCGCCGACCAGAGGGATCGCATTCCAAGCTTTCGACCTTCCGCGACGGCTGGAAGATCCTCTGGATGTTCGCCATGCTGATGAAGGAAACACGGCCCTTCGCCTTCTTCGGCATTCTCGGCGCCATTTCAATGGAGATGAGCATCGGCTTCATGATCCCGGTCTTCGTCGAATATTTCGAGACTGGCATGGTCTCGCGCATGCCGACCTGGGTGCTCTCCATGGCGCTGATGATGATTTCCTTCATGCTGTTCACGGCCGGTCTGATCCTCGATTCCGTCGCCCGCGCCCGGGCTGAGCAGCTTCGCATTCACTATATGAGCCTGGCCAAGCCGGCATCTCGCCAGATTGGTGATGAGCGAACGGTCTACATGACGGAACACGAGAAGCCGGTAAGCCGGAGAAAAAGGGCCAAGGCCGCATGAAGAAGCTTCTTCGCTTCCTGATCGCCGGCGGTGTTGGCTTCGTGGTCGATGCGGGCGTGCTGCATTTGCTGCTTTGGTACACGCCCTTCGGCCCTTTTGTCGGTCGGGCGGTATCCATACCGAGTGCGCTGCTCGCCACATGGTTCCTCAACCGCAATTTCACCTTCGGCCGCTCCGGCCGCTCGCTGGCGGCCGAAGGCTTCCGCTATGGTTCGGTCGGCCTGACCTCGGCGTTGCTGAACTATGCCCTATTCAGCTCGCTGCTGGTTGCAGAGCCGAGCTTGCGGCCGATCATCGCATTGATCCTGGCATCAGCGGCGGCGACGGCGTTCAGCTTCTTCGGCTATTCGCGCTTCGTCTTCCGCCACCGGCAAAATCCATAAAATCCGGGTCAGACCGGTTCCCAGCCATCCTTTTCGCTTGCGCGATAGATGGCGTCGATGACCTTCTGGTTGAGCTTGGAGCTTTCGAGCGACACGACTTCGGCTTCCTTGCCGAGGGCAGCGGACGCAAAGGCTTCCGCCTCGCGCCGGTACTGGCGGCTGTCGGGGAAGCGGAAGATCTGCGATTCCGTGTGGCTGCGATTGGTCAATTCCAGCTCTTCGGCGCCGTAGCGGTCGGCGTTGAAGGGCGACTTCACCTCGATGAACCCTTCCGTGCCATGGAAGACCATGACCTGGCGGTTGGCGAGCTGCGTCGAGATATAAAAGCTCATGTCGAAATCGCCGAAGTCGGCCTTGACGCTGGAATAGATGTCCGTGCCGAATTCCGGATCGCGCTCGGTGACCGCCTGGATGCGCAGCGGCTCGCGGCCGGTGACGAAACGGGCTGACATCGTCGGATAGACGCCGATATCGGGCAGGCCGCCGCCGCCGAGCGCCGGAATGTTGCGCATATTGCCGGCATCGCGGTTGAAATAGGTGAAGGCACCCTGGATATGGCGCAGGCGGCCGATGGCGCCATCCGCGACAAGCGAGCGCACCTTGCGCCAGACCGGCGCATAGGTGACCATGTAGGCTTCGCTCACCAGCACCTTGTTGCGGTCGCGGGCGGCGATCAGGCTGTCGATCTCGTCCGCCTTCAGCGCGATCGGCTTTTCGCAGAGCACATGCTTGCCGGCATCCGCTGCCTTGATCGTCCATTCGACATGCTGCGACGTCGGCAGCGGAATATAGACGGCATCGATCTTATCCGACGCCAGCATTTCCTCGTAGGAGCCGAAGGCATGCGGCACGGAGAAGCGATCCGCCATCTGCCGGGCGCGGGCGAGATCGCGGCTGGCGACCGCGGTCACCACGCAATTTTCCGCATCCTGAATGGCAGGCACGACCAGATCGCGGCCGATCTTCGCTGTCGACAAGATTCCGAAACGCAACATGATTTTCCTCCTGGAACATGATCCCGAAGCAACGATCCGCTGGGCGTCAAACGCAGCGCGGCTTTCGGCTGGGACCCTATGATATTGATGGGCGGAGCGAAACGAGGGAGGCGTCATCGCTCGGATGAAACCGGGGCAGACTTTATTCGGCCCTTCCCGACGGCGCAACGGCCTCGAGTGGGACAGCGCCAAAAACATGCGAAAAGCCCGAAGACATGGATGGCTGAATTTGTCCTTATTTTGTCCGACGCTTGGCTTTCCGGCCTATCTATTGGGATCTAACTTCGGCTATCCTTCAAACACAGGAGATACGAAAATGTCCCATGCCGACACCGCCCTGCTGGTCATCGATGTCCAGGAATCCTTCCGCCAGCGCCCCTACTGGCAAACGGACGACCTGCCAGCCTTCACCAACCGCCTGCAGGCGCTGATCGACGGCGCCAAGGCGCGCGGCATTCCGGTCGTGCAGGTTTTCCATGTCGATGGCGACGAGCATTTCAGCCTGAAGAGCGGCTATGTCCGCAAGCTCGACGAAATCACGCTCGAAGCCGACGCGGTCTTCCACAAGCATCGCCATTCCGCCCTCGTCGGCTCCGGCCTCGATGTCTGGCTGGTGGAAAACGGCATCCGCAAACTGATCGTTTCCGGCATCCGCACCGAACAATGCTGCGAGACGACAACGCGCCATGCCTCCGATCTCGGCTATGCCGTCGATTACGTTACCGAGGCGACGCTGACCTTCCCGATGACGCATGCCTCCGGCACGGTCTTCAGCGTCGAGGACATCAAGAAGCGCACCGAACTGGTATTGGTCGGCCGCTTCGCCCGCATCGCGACGGTCGAAGACGCGCTCGCCTCGACGGCGCTCAGGAGCGCCGCATGAACCAAGGCGACAGGCACCTCCATCGCCGCATCATTCCGGTCTATGTCGTCCTGCCGCCCTATACGCTGCTGATGGATGTCGCCGGGCCGATGGAGGTTCTACGCCGTGCCAATGTCGAACAGGAGGACGTCCTGTTCGACTATCGCTTTATCGCCGCCCGGCCGACACAGACGACGTCGGTCGGATTGACGCTTGCCGAACTGTCGCCGCTACCGGATCGCATTCCCGACGGCGCCTATGTCGTCGTCTCCGGCAGCGTCACACCGCCGTCTGACGCCGATGATGTCGAGCCGGAATTGGATATTCTGACCGCCTGGCTGAAGACAGCCGTCCGTCCCGGCATCACGCTCGTCACCATCTGCTCCGGCGCCGTGCTCGCTGCCCGCGCCGGCCTGCTCGAGGGCCATGCCTGCACGACGCATGCGGCCTGCATCGAAGAAGTCCGGCAATATGCCCCGACCGCGCGGGTTCTCGACAACCGGCTCTATGTCGAGGATCGCGAGCGCTATTCCAGCGCCGGCATTTCCACCGGCACGGACCTGATGCTGCACATCGCCTCGAAACTCACCTCGCCGATGACGGCGCTGACCATCGCCCGCCACATGGTCGTCTACATGCGCCGCACCGGCGCCGAACCGCAGCTCTCGCCCTGGCTCAGCGGCCGCAATCATGTGCACCCCGCGATCCATCGCGTGCAGGACGCGATCATGGCCGACCCCGCCCATGGCTGGTCGCTATCCGAACTTGCCGGCATCGGCGCGATGAGCGCGCGGCATATTTCCCGGCTGTTTCAGGAACATGCAGGCCTGTCGGTGACCGCCTATGTCAATCTGATGCGCGTCACCCTTGCCCGCGACGTGCTCACCAATTCGCGGATGGACATGGAGCGCGTGGCGGAAAAATCCGGCTTCGCCTCGCCGCGGCACATGCGGCGCGTCTGGTCGAAATACAACGAACTGCCGCCTAGCCACTACCGGCGATCCTCAGCCGAATAAAGAAATCGTCCGAGCATGATGCCGAAAAGTGTAAGCGGTTTTCGGCCGACATCATGCTCTATCTTTTGATTCTAGAGCGGATTCAAATTTTAGGTCGATCCGACCTAAAATTATCCGTCTCTAGTGGCATTTCCATTGGTAGGACGATAGCTTGGTTCGTCCCCACCCCCTCCGGCCGTTCCGTGCCGGTCTTTTGCTCAACTCATCTGGAGAGCCCATATGGAAACGCGCAAGCTTGGACGCACCGATCTTTTCGTCGCGCCGATCGTCTTCGGCGGCAATGTCTTCGGCTGGACGGCCGATGAGAAAACCTCCTATGCCCTGCTCGATGCCTTCTTTGGCGCCGGCTTCAATACGATCGACACAGCCGATGTCTATTCGCGCTGGGTTCCCGGCAACAAGGGCGGCGATTCCGAGGAGATCATCGGCAAGTGGCTGAAGCAGAGCGGCGTCGACCGTGACAAGGCCATCATCATCACCAAGGTCGGCTCGGACATGGGGTCGGACAAGAAGGGCCTGAAGGCGAATTATATCCTGCAGGCGGTCGAAGCTTCGCTGAAGCGGCTGCAGACCGATTACATCGACCTCTATCTCTCGCACTGGCCGGATCCGGAAACGCCGCATGAGGAATCGCTTGCCGCCTATGCCAAGCTGAAGGAACAGGGCAAGATCCGCCATGTCGGCTGCTCCAACCTCAATGCCGAGCAATTGCAGGCCTCGCTCGATGCCGCCGCCAAGGCAGGCCTGCCGCGCTACGACGTGCTGCAACCGGAATATAATCTTTATGCACGCGACAGCTTCGAAGGTCCGCTTGCGGATCTCTGCGTCAGGCAAGATATCGGCGTCATCACCTATTTCAGCCTCGCCGCCGGCTTCCTCACCGGCAAATACCGCACAAAGGCCGACACAGAAGGCCGGGCGCGCGAAAATCGGGTGGCCGCCTATCTCGACGACAAGGGCCTGCATATTCTCGCGGCCCTCGACAAGGTTTCCGCCGAAACCGGTTCGAAGCCCGCCGAAGTCGCGCTTGCCTGGCTGTTGCGCAAACGTGGCGTCACTGCCCCGATCGCCAGCGCCACCAGCCTCAGCCAGCTTGACGCGCTGATCAATTCGGCGAAGCTCACGCTTTCCGACGAGGCCATGGCCCTGCTCGACAAGGCTGGCGAATAGACAAGGACAAATCGATGACCGTGGTCGTACGCGACGCCAGGCCAGAAGACGAAACCCGCTGGCACAAGCTTTGGGCCGGCTATCTCACCTTCTATCGCGTCGACCTCGCGCCCGATATCACCGACATGACATGGCGCCGGGTCTTCGATCCGGCGTCTGCCATGTTCATGCGCGTCGCCGAGGTCGATGGCGAGGTCAAGGGTTTCGCGCTCTGCCTGACGCATGAGAGCACATGGATCAGAGAGCCGGAATGCTATCTGGAGGACCTGTTCGTCGACGAAGACACACGCGGCCAGGGCGTCGGTCGGGCATTGCTCGACGATCTCGTCTCGCTTTGCAAGGCAAATGGCTGGGCGCGGCTCTATTGGCACACCGAAGAGGACAACACCACGGCCCGCAAGCTCTATGACAGCTACATCAAGAGCGATGGGCTCATTCGGTACCGCATCAAGTTCTAAGCTTCGGCAGGCCTTCGTAGAGAGTGGAATGATCACCCTCCCAATTCGCCATGCCCCTCTTGGTCAGTATGCCGCGCGGGCTGACATAGCTCTGGATCGTTCGCATCGGCCGTTCGTGCCACTGGATGTTGAAGGCCCATAGTTTCGGGAAGAAGCAGAGCGAGGCATAGGGCAGGTGATCGTGGATCCACCAGGCGAGCTTCCGCCAATCACCCTCCTCGCGACAATGATCGATCAGCCACGGCACGACGACGCAGACGGCAGCACCGATGCAGCCGTCCAGATCGCGCATGTCCCAGATGTGATGGGCGGCGGTGTGAGGATTGGTCGAGCAGTTCAGCCCGTTCCTGTTGCCGAAGGCGTTGACATCGGGCGCCCGATAGCCGGAGCGGATATGCAGCCGGCCAAAGGTGGCTTCCAGCGGCTCCAGCAACTCCTCGCAGAGCCTGCGGCCGCTCTCGATCGCCAGATCGGGGTCCTCGGGGATATTGGGAATGCGGTAGAAATCGGCGATCTCCGAATGCAGGAAATCGCGGAAGAAGAAATTCTTCGACAGCCTGACGCGGCCAAGCTCCTCCAAGCCCTTCATCGATCCCGGCTTTTTCATCGTCTCAAATCCTTGTCCTCGGCTCCTGCGGCCAGTTCAGAGATTTTTACCGCGAACCGCCACCCGATTCCGTCAGCAGCGGATTTTCCCGCTGCTCCTTTCACGGCCCGGTATATTTGAAGAAATCGATGAAGGCCCGGAGCGCCGGACGCATCTGGCGGCGGCTCGGATAATAGACGCAGAAGCCGGGATAGGGCGGGCACCAATCCTCCAGCACGCGGATGAGGCGGCCCTCGGCCAGCTCCCGCGCCACCCTGATGTCGAAGAAATAGGAGAGACCCGCGCCATTGAGCGCCGCGAGAACCGCGAGCCGGTCCTCGCCGACGATCAAGGGGCCATCGACCGCGACGACGAGCTCGCGGCCGTCCTTCTCGAATTCCCATCGATAGAGCGAACCATCGGTAAAGCGCCGTTTGATACAGCGATGCTGGGCGAGATCACGCGGATGCAGCGGCTTCGGGTGCTTCTCGAAATAGGCCGGGGAGCCGGCGATGACGGTGCGGATATCAGGCGATATTTTCACTGCGATCATATCCGCTTCCACGCTCTCCTCGAGCCGAATGCCGGCGTCGAAGCCTTCCTTGACGATATCGCTGAAGCCGTCCTCATTGGCGATCTCCAGCGTGATGTCGGGATAGGCATTGAGGAAATCGCCGAGCCGCGGCGCCATCAACAGGTCGGAGGCGAAACGCGGCGCGGTGATGCGGAGATTTCCGGCCGGACGGCCACGGGTGGCCAGTGTCTCCTCCAGCGCGATATCGATTTCCTCCAGCGCCGGCGCTAGCCGTTCCAGCAAGGTCTTGCCCTCCTCGGTCGCCAGGACACTGCGGGTGGTACGGGCAAGCAGCCGCACGCCGAGACTTTCCTCCAGACTGGAAACGGCATGACTGACGGCCGACGGCGCGATCGACAGTTCCTTGCCGGCGGCACGGAAGCTGCGATGGGCGGCGACAGCGGCGAAAACCGCCAATTGAGAAAGCTGAGTCCGGTTCATTGATCTAAATTATAGAACAGCCTGTTAGAATTTGCATGGATTTTTGTTCACTATCGAGCGATCTATCTTGCTCTTGTCAGCGCGGACGACCAGCCCGGCCGTTTCCGATCGCAACAAAGCCCAAGAGGAATATGACAATGAAAACCCGCAAGCTTGGCAAGGATCTCACCGTTTCCGCCGTCGGCCTAGGCTGCATGGGCATGAGCTTCGCCTATGGCGCGACGGACGACAATGAATCGGTGAAGACGCTGCATCACGCCGTCGATCTCGGCGTCACCTTTTTCGATACCGCCGAGACCTACGGCCCCTTTACCAATGAAGTGCTGCTCGGCCGGGCGCTGAAGCCGGTCCGCGACCGCGTCGTCATCGCCACCAAGTTCGGCTTCAAGCTCGATCTGACAAAGTCGGGCCTGGCATCGATGATCGGCGTCGACAGTCGGCCGGAACATGTGAAGGAAGTGGCCGAGGCATCACTGAAGCGGCTCGGCACCGATGTCATCGACCTCTTCTACCAGCACCGCGTCGATCCGAACGTTCCGATCGAGGATACGGTCGGCGCCATGGCGGAGCTGGTGAAGGAGGGCAAGGTACGTGCGCTCGGCCTTTCCGAAGCGGGTGCCGCCACCATCCGCCGCGCCCATGCAGTCCACCCGATAGCCGCGCTGCAGAGCGAGTATTCGCTCTGGACCCGCGATCCGGAAGAAGAGATCCTCGCCGTTTGCCGCGAACTCGGCATCGGCTTCGTGCCTTATAGCCCGCTCGGCCGTGGATTCCTGACCGGTGCGATCAGCAAGGTGGACGACCTCGCCGCGGACGATTTCCGCCGCAACCTGCCGCGTTTCCAGGGCGAGAATTTCGACGCCAACGCCGCCCTCGTCACCAAGCTCGAATCCCTCGCCAGGGACAAGGGCGTGACGGCGGCGCAGCTGGCGCTCGCCTGGGTCCTGCATCAGGGTGACGACATCGTACCCATCCCCGGCGCCCGCAAGCTGCACCATCTCGAACAGAATGCGGCAGCCGCTGACATCACGCTTTCGGCTGCCGAAGTGCAGGCGCTGAGCGATGTCATGCCGCTCGAAGAAGTAGCCGGAAAACGATATACCGAGGCATCGCTGGCGATGACGAATATCTGACAACGTCGTCAAGCATCCGACATGCAACCATGCAATAAGGACATCGGTTTCCGGGCCGATGTCTTTTCTTTTATGCGGCTGCACCGATGCGGCGGAGCGCGGGATAGAATTCGTATCCGTGAAAGCATATCCTAAGAGCACCGCACCTTGTCCGTGTCATTTCGTGCACCAGATAGATCGTCATAGTCGTAAACCGCACATTCACTTCTCCACGCTTGGTTGACAAACCAACCTGAAGTTTGAAGAGTGCGGCCAATCAAAAACGGCAGCGTTGGGGAGGACTTATGTCTATGCGCGCGTTTATCGGGCTTTCCGCTTTTCTTCTCGCTACTTTCACCACCTTGATGCCGGCAGGGGCTGCCGACACCAAGCGACAGGTGGTCACCACGCAGGACGGCGACTACTACGGTTTCGACCTGCGCACCGAGCAGAACGTGACGCTCGACCAATGCTCGACGTCCTGCATCGGCGACAAATCCTGCAAGGCCTTCACCTATAATCCAAAGGTGAAATGGTGCTTCCTGAAATCCGATTTCAACCAGCTCAATACTGTGGCAGGTGCCATTGCAGGCAAGATCGTCGAGACGACCGCCGCCAGTGAGCCGGATATCGGCGCGGCACCCGCCCTTCCCTTCCTATCCGACGATTTCGTCCAGAGCGCGCGCGATGCGAAAAGCCGGCTGACGCTCGGCGCAGACCTGAAGGGGCAAGGCGTCGAAAGCCTGATCGCGCTTGGCCGCATCGAGATCACCTCCGGGAACGTCAACAATGCGTTGAACGCTTTCCAGGGCGCCTTGTCGCTCACCCCCGACAATGGCGATCTCTGGGTCGAGATGGCGCGTGCCGCCAATATGACGACCAACGACACATCGCTCGCCACCCAGGCGGCCTATGCCGCGCTCAACGGCTACCAGCTCTCCCGCACGACCTCGAGCCGTGCCGACGCGCTCGCCGTGCTCGCGACCTCGCTGCAGAATGCGCAGAACTACCGCCAGGCGCTGAGCGCCTACAAGGCAAGCCTCGCGCTCACGAGTTCTGCCGCTGTCCAGGCCGCCTATGACGATCTGAAAGCCCGCCAGGGTTTCCGCGTCACCGGCAACACGCTGGATAACGACAATGCTTCGCCGCGCGCCTGCGTGCAATTCTCCGAAAAACTGGTGAAGAGCGGCGTCGACTACACACCCTTCGTCACCGTCAATGGTGCCGCCCCCAAGGGCGTCGATGCCAAGGACAATCAGATCTGCGTCGAGGGCCTCGAATTCGGCCAGCGCTACAGGATTTCGCTGCGCCCCGGCCTGCCCTCTTCCGTCGAGGAGGATCTTGCCACCCAGGTCAATGTCGATATCTATGTCAAGGATCGCTCAGCCTCGATCCGCTTCACCGGCGACAATTTCGTGCTGCCGTCGACCGCGCGTCGGGGCATCCCGATCGTCTCGGTCAACACCACCACCGCCAATCTGAAGCTCTACCGCATCGGCGACCGCAACATCGCGCAGCTGCTGAACAATTCGCAATTCCTGACGCAGATGAGCGGCTACGGCGCCCAGACCATCCAGGACACCAATGGCGAACTGGTCTGGCAGGGTTCGATCGAGATCCAGCAGAACCTCAACAAGGATGTCGTCACCAGCTTCCCGGTCGATGAGGCTCTGCCGCAGCGCAAGCCCGGCGTCTATGTGCTGACCGCCGTCGCGCCGAATGGCAGCGTGCAGGAATGGGATTCGCAGGCGACGCAATGGTTTGTGGTCTCCGATATCGGCATCACCACCTATGCCGGCACCGACGGGCTGAACGTCTTCACCCGCTCGCTCGGCAGCGCCAAGCCGACCGCCGGTGTCGAGCTGCAACTGCTCGCCAAGAACAACGAAATCCTCGGCACCGCCAAGACCGACGCCAATGGCCGCGCCACCTTCAGCGCCGGCCTGATGCGCGGTACCGCCGGCATGACGCCGGCCGTCATCGCCGCTCAGAACGGCGATCAGGACTACGTCTTCCTCGACATGACCCGCGCCGGCTTCGATCTTTCCGACCGCGGCGTCGCCGGCCGCACCGCACCGGGCGCGATCGATCTCACCACCTGGACCGAACGCGGCATCTACCGCGCCGGCGAGACGGTGCATGCCTCAGCGCTTGCGCGTGACATCAGCTCCGTGGCGGTCGAGAACCTGCCGCTCACCTTCGTCTTCCTACGCCCCGACGGCGTCGAGGATCGCCGCATCGTTACCGATGGCGGCAAGCTCGGCGGCTATAACGTCGATCTGCCGCTGCAACAGACGGCGATGCGCGGCAGCTGGACGATGAATATCTATACCGATCCGAAGGGTTCCTCCATCGGCTCGCAGACCTTCCTCGTCGACGACTTCGTGCCGGATCGTACCGAATTCGACATGAAGAGTGACGCCAAGGCGATCGAAGTCGGCAAGCCGACGCCGGTCAATATCGAAGGACGTTATCTCTACGGCGCACCGGCAGCCGGCCTCAGCCTCGAAGGCGAAGTGACGCTGAAGCCGACACGCCAAAGCGACGACTACAAGGGCTATCAGTTCGGCCTCGCCGACGAAGGCGCCGGGCAGAATGCCAGTGACGACAGCGATAGTAGCAGCAGCGACAACAAGGCCGAAAGCACGCAGCTGCCACTCGAGGACCTGCAGGCGCTCGACGAAGACGGTAAGACGACCTTCGACGTCACCGTCAACGATACGCCCTCGACCACGCAATTGCTCAACGCCGACATCACCGTGCGAATGCAGGAAGCCGGCGGCCGCGCCGTCGAGCGCTCGCTGACGCTGCCGGTCAGGGCGGATGGGCCGCGCATCGGCATCAAGCCGGAATTCGACGGCGATCTCGGCGAGAATTCCCTCGGCGCCTTCCATGTCATCGCCATCGACCAGAATGGCCAGAAGCAGGCCATGCAGGGGCTGACCTGGAAGCTGCTCAGCGTCGAGCGCGACTATCAATGGTATCGCGACGGCAATAGCTGGAAATACGAGCCGATCACCTCGACCAAGCAGGTCGCGACCGGCACGGTCAACGCCACCACCGACGGCGCGGAAATCTCGGTGCCCGTCACCTGGGGCCGCTATCGGCTGGAAGTAGAGACGGCCGATACGACCGGCCCGGAATCCAGCGTCGAATTCAATGCCGGCTGGTATGTTGCCTCGACCTCGACCGAAACGCCGGACGCACTGGAAGTCGCGCTCGACAAGAGCAGCTACCATGTCGGTGACACCGCAAAGCTCAAGGTAACCTCACGCTATGCCGGCCAGTTGATGGTGACGGCCGGCTCCGAAACGCTGATCTCGGTTGCCAATGCTGATATCGGCGCCACCGGCGGCGAAGTCGACATTCCCGTTACCGCCGATTGGGGTGCCGGAACCTACCTGACCGCCACGCTCTTCCGCCCCGGCGAAGCGCAGGAAAGCCGCATGCCGATGCGCGCCATCGGCATCAAATGGGCGGCTGTCGATCCGGGCGAGCGCAAGCTGCAGGTGAAGCTCGATGCACTGGCAAAGACACTACCGCGCCAGCCGCTGAGCATTGCCGTGCAGGTAACGGGAGCCGGCGCCAACGAGGATGCCTATGTGACGCTTGCCGCCGTCGATGTCGGCATTCTCAACCTGACGCGCTATGAGCCGCCGGCACCGGACACCTGGTATTATGGCCAGCGCCAGCTCGGGCTCGAAATCCGCGACATTTACGGCCGCCTGATCGACGGCTCGCTAGGGGCGACCGGCAAGCTGCGAACTGGCGGCGATGGCGGACAGGCAGGCCTGGCGGCAAGCCCGCCGACACAAAAGCTGGTCGCCTTCTTCTCCGGCCCGGTCAAACTGGATGCCGACGGCAAGGCCAATATCAGCTTCGACATTCCGCAGTTCAACGGCACGGCACGTCTGATGGCGGTTGCCTGGTCGAAGGCTGGGGTCGGGCACGCGACGCAGGATGTCATCATTCGCGATCCGGTGGTCGTCACCGCCAGCCTGCCGAGATTCCTCGCTCCGGGGGACAAGGCCAATCTGCGGCTGGATATCGCCAATACCGATGCGCCCGCCGGCGACTATAAGCTGGCGGTTACCGGCAACGCCGCGGTTACCGTCGATGCCAGCGCCACCCAGCAGACGATCAATCTGCAGCCGGGCGGTAAATACGACATCACCCTGCCCTTGACCGGCGGACAACCGGGGGCCGGTACGGTCTCGATCAACCTATCCGGCGCGTCCGGACTGTCGCTCGATCAATCGCTCGATCTGCCCGTTCGCCCCGCACAACTGCCGGTGACCGAACGGCGGCTCGTCTCGCTGGCTCCCGGAAAGAGCCTGACCGTCAATGCCGATCTGCTTGCCGACAGCGTGCTGCCCGGCGCTTCGGTCAGCGTCAATGTCAGCCGTTCCGGCGCCTTCGACGTGCCGGCCCTGCTGATGAGCCTCAGCCGCTATCCTTATGGCTGCGCCGAGCAGACGGCCAGCAGCGCGATGCCGCTGCTCTATTTCAGCGATCTGGCCATCAAGAACGGCCTGGCCGACGACACTGAAATTCGCAAGCGCGTCCAGGACTCGATCTATCGCGAAATGTCCTACCAGTCTTCGACCGGCAGCTTCGGCCTCTGGGGTCCTGGCTCCGGCGACCTCTGGCTCGACGCCTATGTCACCGACTTCCTGACTCGCGCCCGCGAGCAGAAATATACCGTGCCGGATCAGGCCATGGCGCAGGCGCTGGAGAACCTGCAGAACGCATTGAGCGCCAACACCAACGTCAAGGATAACGGCAACGAGATTGCCTATGCGCTCTATGTGCTTGCCCGTAACAAGAAGGCTTCGATCAGCGATCTGCGCTACTATGCCGATACGATGCTGAACGATTTCCCGACGCCTCTGTCCAAGGCGCATCTGGCGGCGGCGCTGGCGCTCTATGGCGATGCCCAGCGTTCGCGCAACATCTTCGTGGACTCGCTGCAAATGTCGCAGAAGGCGGCTGTGACGAAGGTCAGTTTCGCCCGCTCGGATTACGGCTCGTCGCTGCGTGATGGCGCGGCCGTGCTGGCGCTGGCCGCCGAAAGCCGCCCCGTGCCGCCGATCGTGCCGGAACTGGCGACGGTCGTTGCCAAGGAGTGGCAGACCAAGCCCTATACCAGCACCCAGGAACAGACCTGGATGCTGCTTGCCGCCCGCGCACTGCAAAACGGCGATGACGGCCTGACGCTCGATGTCAACGGCGCGGCCCATACCGGCACCTATATGGCGACGATGACGGGCGACGCCCTGATCGGTCATCCGCTGACCGTCACCAACACCACCCGCCAGCCTTTGGCCGCCGCCGTGACCACGGTTGCCGCCCCGGTTTCGCCGCTGCCCGCCGGCGGCAACGGTTTCAAAATCGAGCGTAAATATTACACGCTCGACGGCGAGGAGGCGAACATCACCCAGGCGCAGCAGAACGAACGCTATGTCGTCGTGCTGCACGTCACGGAAACCAACGACTGGCCGTCGCGCATCCTCGTCACCGATCTTTTGCCCGCCGGCTTCGAGATCGACAATCCGAGCATCGTCGGCAGCGCGCAGCTATCGAATTTCGACTGGCTGAGCGATGTGCAGCCGGCCCATGTCGAATTCCGCAACGACCGCTTCGTCGCCGCTTTCGACCAGTCGTCGGGCAGCGATCGAGACCTGAGCTTCGCCTATGTCGTGCGCGCCGTTACCCCCGGCACCTACGACCATCCAGCCGCAAGCGTCGAGGACATGTATCGTCCGCAATTCTCGGCCCGCACGGCGATGGGCCGCATGGAGATGCTGGCGGCGCAGCAGTAAGAAGAGGTCATGAAGGCGCGGTGGAAAATTGCGATCGGTCTTGGCGCGGCGACCCTCTCGGTGGCGGCGCTGATCCTTGGCCTTGCCGCCGCCGACCGCGCCTTTCCGCCGCCGCTGGACAGAGCCGGCGTCGTCTCGTCCGAGGTGCTCGATGCCAATGGCGAGTTGTTGCGTGCCTTCGCCACGCCGGAGGGACGCTGGCGGCTGAAGACCGAGGTCGGCGATGTCGATCCGCAGTTCCTGCGCATGCTGGTTGCCTATGAGGACCGGCGCTTCTACGACCATCACGGCGTCGACCCGATAGCGTTCGGCCGCGCCTTTCTCCAGCTCGTCACTCACGGCCGCATCGTCTCCGGCGGCTCGACGCTGTCTATGCAGGTGGCGCGCCTGATCGAGCCACGCAACGAGCGATCGGTGACGGCCAAGCTGTTGCAGATCGCCCGTGCCATCCAGATCGAGCGGAGGCTCTCCAAGGAACAGATCCTCGACCTCTATCTAACGCACGCCCCCTATGGCGGCAATCTGGAGGGCGTGCGCGCCGCAAGCCTTGCCTATTTCGGCAAGGAGCCCCGGCAACTGAGCATCGCGCAGGCGGCCCTGCTGGTCGCCCTGCCGCAACTGCCGGAAAAGCGCCGCCCCGACCGCAATCTTGCCAGCGCCGAAGCCGCTCGCAAGCGTGTGCTTGCCCGCGCGGCGGTGGCCGATGTCGTCGGTGACGGCGAGGCGGAGCGGGCAGCACTCGTTCCCGTTCCGGCCAGGCGGCGGCAGTTGCCGGCCTATGCGGCGCATCTCGCTGAGACGGCTCTGCGCAAGCAGCCCGATATCATCCAGCATCACACGACGCTGCGCCGGGATATCCAGCAGGGTCTGGAAGCCGTCGCCGACGAGGCCGCCAGGCGGCTTGGACCGAAGGTCTCGGTCGCCATGGTCATGGCTGACGTGCGGACCGGCGAGATCGTCGGCGAGGTCGGCTCGGCCAATTATTTCGATTCCAGCCGGTCGGGCTGGATCGATATGACCCGCGTGCTGCGTTCTCCCGGCTCGACGCTGAAACCCTTCATCTACGGCCTTGCCTTCGAAGAGGGATATGTCGCCCAGGAAACGATCATCGAGGACCGCCCCGCCGATTTCTATGGCTACCGTCCGCGCAATTTCGACATGACCTATCAGGGCGATGTCAGCGTGCGCGAGGCGCTGCAACTATCGCTCAACGTCCCCGCCATCCGCCTGCTCAACGCCGTCGGGCCGACGCGGCTGCTGCTGCGCTTCCGCCGCGCCGAGGTGAAGCCGGTGCTGCCGCCGAACGAGGCGCCGGGCCTTGCCATCGGCCTCGGCGGCGTCGGCATCACGCTCAAGGATCTGGTGCAGCTCTATGCGGGGCTCGCCAATCGCGGCAAGCCAATGCGGATCGGCGACAGCATTCAGGACCAGCCGGGGCCGATCGATGCCCAGCCGCTGATGGAGCCGGTGGCGGCCTGGAACATCACCGACATTCTTTCGGATATCATTGCACCGCGCGGCAGCAAGCAGCTCGGCATCGCCTACAAGACCGGCACCAGCTACGGTAATCGCGATGCCTGGTCGATCGGTTATGACGGCGCGCATGTGCTCGGCGTCTGGGTCGGCCGGCCGAACAATGGCGCGGTGCCGGGGCTGGCGGGTTATGTTTCGGCGGCGCCCATCCTGTTCGAGGCCTTCGCCAAATCGGGTGTGGCCATCACGCCCTTCCCCTCGCCCCCCATGGGCGCGGTGCGTATTTCCGCGACCGAACTGCCGATCAGCCAGCGGCGCTTTTCCGTCACCGCCGCCGGTCTCCTGTCAGCCTCGAGCCGTGAACCGGCACCGCAGATCGTCTATCCGCCGGAGGGCGCCCGCATTGATCTCGGCGCCAATGGCGGCGCCAGTTCGATCATGCCGCTGGTGCTGAAGCTGCAGGGCGGGAGGGCGCCGTTCCGCTGGCTCGCCAACGGCAAGCCGCTGCCCGATCTCTCGCGACGCCGCACCAACCAATGGGTGCCCGACGGCGCCGGCTATTCGACGCTGACCGTCATCGACGCCGCCGGCCGCGCCGCCAGCGTCAGGGTCTTTGTGGAATAGCATCCGTCACATCCGCGCGATCATGCCGCCCTTCTTTTGCCAGCCGGGGACGTCTGTGCTAATTTACCGGATACTCAAGCGAGGAATGACGAGATGTCGGAAGAGCAGGCAATCCGTGCGGTTGTTCACCTCTATGTCGATGGCATGGCATTCGCGAATGAGCCGGCGCTACGCAAGGCGCTGCATCCCCGCGCGTCAATCATCGGCAATTATCAGGGCGCGGTGGAATGGATGACCCGCGACGAATTCATCGCGGCCATCGTCGAGGAAGGCAGCGCGCCGCCCGGTACAATACCGCTGATGGAGATTGAGCTGATCGACATCGAGGGCGATGCCGCGAGCGTCAAGGTCGTCGACGAATTCGCCGGGATGCGGTTTTCGGACTACCTGTCACTGGTGAAGATCGACGGACGCTGGAGCGTCGTCAACAAGGTCTATCATTTGCATCGGTGAGTGGGCACCGACGGTGTCTCAAAGATACATCGTCTATGCCGAGCCTCTGACACCCCCCTCTGTCACTTCGTGACATCTCCCCCACAAGGGGGAGATCGTTGAGAGTTTGCCGCTCACCTTCGTTAAAACAGAGACTTCGGTTTCAACAGATACGATGTCGGCTTGAGACGAGAGCACGCCACGAGTTACCAATCTCCCCCCTTTGTGGGGGAGATGTCACGTCAGTGACAGAGGGGGGCGCCGCACTCTCAGCGAATTCAACAATCACGGATAAGAGGTCTTACCCCCGCAAAACCCCACCCGTCGTCTTCGTCACATTGGCGACGATCTTCTGCGTCAAGGCTTCGAAATCCTCGTCGGTGAGCGTGCGCTCGGCCGGTTGGATCTGGACTTCGATGGCGACCGACTTCTTATCCTCGCCGAGCGACGCGCCCTCGAAAATATCGAAGACATTGACGCCGGTGATCAGCTTGCGATCGGCGCCGGTGGCGGCGCGGATGATGGCGCCGGCTTCCACCGACTTGTCGACCACGAAGGCGAAGTCGCGCTTGACGGCCTGGAAGGGCGAGAGCTCCAGCGCGGGCTTGGTGCGCGTCGCCTTCTTCTTCGGCTCCGACATGGCGTCGATATAGACTTCGAAGCCGGCGAGAGCACCGGTGACGTCGAGGGCTTCCAGCGTCTTCGGATGGAATTCGCCGAAATAGCCGAGCACGACCTTCGGACCCATCTTGATCGTGCCGGAGCGGCCCGGATGATACCAGGCAGGACCGCCCTGCTCGATCTGGATATTGCCCATCGGCAGGCCGCAGGCTTCGAGCACCGCCAGCGCATCGGCCTTGGCGTCGAAGACATCGACCGGCTTGCCGCCGCCCTTGGCGGCGTTCGACCACATGCGGCCGGAACCGGCAAGCGTCGCCGTGCCGCGACGGATGCCGCCGGCAACGCGGCGCTGGCCCTCGGGCTTGTCATTCTCGTAAGTGCCGGAGACTTCGAAGATCGCGACGTCGCCATAGCCCTTGTCGGCATTGCGCTGCGCGGCCGAGAGCAGGCCCGGCAACAGCGACGGGCGCATGTCGGACATGTCGGCGGCAATCGGGTTGGCGAGCTTCAGCGCATTCGACCCGCCGCCGAAGAGCTTGGCCTGGTCTTCGGAGATGAACGACCAGGTGACGGCTTCCAGCATGCCGCGCGAGGCGAGCGCTCGCTTGGCCGTGCGGGTGCGGATCTGCAATGTCGTCAGAATCTTGCCGTTGACGGCATTATGGCTGGCGAGCGGCCGCGGCTTGATGTTGTCGACGCCGTGGATACGCATGATCTCTTCAACCAGATCAGCCTTGCCGTCGACATCGGAGCGCCAAGGCGGAACCGCGACGGAGACGCGCTCGCCGGAGCCCGAAACCGAGAAGCCGAGCTTCGTCAGGATCGATTTGCCCTCTTCCGTCGAGACATCGAGCCCCGTCAGACGCTTGACCTCGGAGAAGGGGAAATCGACGATCTTGGCGTCGTAACCCTTATAGCCTTCGACCTTGGCCTTTGCAGCCGTGCCGCCGCAAAGTTCCAGCACCAGCTCTGTGGTGCGCTCAAGGCCCGGAACCATATATTCCGGATCGACGCCGCGCTCGAAACGGTAGCGGGCATCGGTGATGATGCCGAGACCACGGCCGCTCTTGGCGATGTTCATCGGATCCCAGAGGGCGGATTCGATCAGCACATCGACGGTGTTTTCGTCGCAGCCGGAATGCTCGCCGCCCATGATGCCGCCGATCGACTCGATGCCGTTGTCATCGGCAATGACGACATTGTTCGGGCCGAGCTTGTATTCGCGCTGATCGAGCGCCAGCACGGTCTCGCCATCCCTGGCGCGGCGGACGACAAGGTTGCCCTTGACCTTGGCGGCGTCGAAGACATGCATCGGCCGACCCTGATCGAAGGTCATGTAGTTGGTGATGTCAACCAGCGCATTGATCGGACGCAGGCCGATCGCCTGCAGCCGCTGCTGCATCCATTTCGGGCTCGGGCCGTTCTTGACGCCGCGCACCAGACGCAGTGCAAAGCCGGGGCAGAGCCTGATATCGTCAAGCTCAATCTTCACGTCCGTCGACGTCTCACCCTCGATGGCGAAGGAAGGAACGGCGCGCGGCTTCAGCGTCCCGAGGCCCGAAGCTGCGAGATCGCGGGCGATGCCGTAGACGCCGGTGCAGTCCGGACGGTTCGGCGTCAGGTTGATCTCGATCATCGGATCGTCGAGGCCGGCATAGGCGGCGAAGCTGGTGCCGACAGGTGCGTTTTCCGGCAGATCGATGATGCCGTCATGGCTGTCGGAGATTTCCAGCTCCTTTTCCGAGCACATCATGCCGTGGCTTTCGACGCCACGGATATTGCCGACCGCCAGCGTCACGTCGATGCCGGGAACATAGGTGCCGGGCGCGGCGAAGGCGCCGACGAGGCCGGCGCGCGCATTCGGAGCACCGCAGACGACCTGGATCGGCTTGCCGGCGCCGATATCGACCATCAGCACCTTGAGGCGATCGGCCTGCGGATGCTTTTCGGCCGACAGGACCTTGGCGATGACGAAGGGCTTGAAGGCCGCCTTGTCGTCGACGTCTTCGACCTCCAGCCCGATCATCGTCAGGCGGGCGCAGATCTCATCGAGCGTGGCGTCCGTTTCCAGGTGCTCTTTCAGCCAGGAGAGTGTGAATTTCATCTGATCAATCCTTGCTTACGCGCTCAGGCCGCCGAACAGCGTCGGCATGTCGAGCGGGCGGAAGCCGTAATGGTTCATCCAGCGGACGTCGGCGTTGAAGAAGTCGCGCAGGTCCGGCATGCCGTATTTCAGCATGGCGATGCGGTCGAGGCCCATGCCCCAGGCAAAGCCCTGATATTCGTCCGGATCCAGCCCACCATGGCGCAGCACGTTCGGATGCACCATGCCGCAGCCGAGGATTTCCATCCAGTCGGTGCCCTCGCCGAATTTGACGATCGGGCCGGAACGGTCGCACTGGATATCGACCTCGAAAGAGGGCTCTGTGAAGGGGAAGAAGGACGGGCGGAAGCGCATCGTCACGTTGTCGACCTCGAAGAAGGTCTTGCAGAATTCTTCCAGCACCCAGCGGATATTGGCGACATTCGCCGTCTTGTCGATGACGAGGCCCTCGACCTGATGGAACATCGGCGAGTGCGTGGCGTCGCTATCCTGGCGGTAGGTCTTGCCGGGAATGATAATGCGGATCGGCGGCTTCTGCGCTTCCATGGTGCGGATCTGCACCGGCGAGGTGTGCGTGCGCAGCACCTTGCGCTCACCCTTTTCGTCCGGCTGGAAGAAGAAGGTGTCGTGCATCTCGCGGGCCGGATGCCCTTCGGGGAAATTCAGCGCCGTGAAATTATAATAGTCGGTCTCGACATCCGGACCCTCGGCGATCGAGAAGCCCATGTCGCCGAAGATCGCGGTGATCTCGTCGACGATCTGGCTGATCGGATGGATGCGGCCGCGTTCGGCCGGAGACGAGCGCACCGGCAGGCTAACATCGACCGTCTCGGCCTTCAGCTTTGCGTCGATGGCGGCGTCCTTCAACGCGCCCTTGCGGGCGTTGATCGCGTCGGTGACGGAGTTCTTCAGCGCGTTGATCGCCGCCCCGCGTGTCTGCCGCTCTTCCGGCGACATCGAACCCAGCGTCTTCAGCAGCTCCGAAACCGAGCCCTTCTTGCCGAGCGCGGCGACCCTCACGGCTTCGATCGACTGCTCGTCGGTCGCAGCGGCCACCTCGGCCATGAGTTGGGTTTCAAGTGTTACGAGTTCCGTCATCTGGTCCTGCCTTGCGGGCGGCGGGCTTGAAACGCCGCTCAGTCCGCGGAATAATGGATGAACGCATGCATCATAAAGCTTGCGGCAACGATGAAGCGTTGCAGATCACTACCCATGTGCAAGCGGCCAATCAACCGGGCAAATGACAAAAAGCCGCGGAGAATGCGGACCTTGGCACTTGCCGCCCGATGCGCGATCCGTTTTCCGGGGTTCCGCCCGACAGGACCGCCTGACACGATGGAAAGCATATGCTGCAAAACACAAAACCCGCGCCGGTTTCGCCAGCGCGGGTTTCATAATGAATTTACGAAAGACGTGCGAAGCGGCGTTAGTTAACGGCTGCTTCGAACTCGTTCTTCGTACCGGCGTCCTTGAGATATTCCAGAGCCTTCTTCGAGGCGGCGACGAGCGCGCCGAAAGCTTCCGTCTCATGGATCGCCATGTCGGACAGAACCTTGCGGTCGACTTCGATGCCAGCCTTGGTCAGGCCGTCGATAAAGCGGCCATAGGTCAGGCCGTGTTCGCGGACGGCAGCGTTGATACGCTGGATCCAGAGAGCGCGGAAGTTGCGCTTGTTCACCTTGCGGTCGCGATAAGCGTACTGCTTGGAACGATCGACAGCGGCCTTGGCGGTCCGGATGGTGTTCTTGCGGCGGCCGTAGAAGCCACGAGCCTGCTTCAGAACCTTCTTGTGCTTGGCGTGCGAGGTTACGCCTCTTTTTACGCGTGCCATTTCATGATCTCCTTAGTCTATAGCGTTACGAATAGTCTTAGAGACCGTTCGGCAAGTAGTTCTTGATAACCTTACGACCATCCGGTTCTGCGAGAACCATGGTGCCGCGGGCATCGCGAATGAACTTGTTGCTACGCTTGATCATGCCGTGGCGCTTGCCAGCAGCGGCTGCCTTGACCTTGCCGGTTGCGGTGATCTTGAACCGCTTCTTGGCAGAGGACTTCGTCTTCATCTTGGGCATTTTGCTACTCCTTCGATGCTTCCTGGCGCGCTTTGCTAAAAAGCCCTTCCCACAGATCCGGCTAGGCCGGGCTGCGACAAGGTGCCGGAGCGTTTGTTGTTGAACGGTGGATACGGTGATGAACCATCCCACCAGCATTCTGAACTGCCACGGCATGCCCTGCCGGTCAGTTCGGACGCGCGCTTATAACCGCAGTTGCCTCAGAGTGCAACGGGCCGGACGCGTGAATCTTTGCAGATCGATGACAGGCATCAACCCCAGGGCATAAAAGGAAAAAGCCGCCCAATGGACGGCTCCGACCTCTAAACTCTGCCCGCGCCTTACTTCGGCGCAAGCACCATCATCATCTGGCGGCCTTCAAGCTTGGGCTCGGCTTCGACCTTGGCGATCTCAACCGTGTCTTCCTTGACCTGCTGGAGAAGCTTCATGCCGAGTTCCTGGTGAGCCATTTCACGGCCACGGAACTTCAAGGTCACTTTCACTTTGTCGCCTTCTTCGAAGAAACGGCCGATTGCCTTCATCTTCACCTCATAGTCATGGGTGTCGATGTTCGGGCGCATCTTGATTTCTTTGACTTCGACGATCTTCTGCTTCTTGCGTGCCTCGGCCGCCTTCTTCTGGTTGGCGTATTTCAGCTTGCCCAGATCGAGGATCTTGCACACAGGTGCTTCAGCATTGGGGGAAATCTCCACCAGATCGAGACCGGCCTCCTCTGCCATTCTCAATGCCTGGTCGGTCGGGACGACGCCCAAATTCTGGCCGTCAGCAGCGATAAGCTGAACTTTTAGAACCCGAATTTCCCTGTTGGAACGCGGCCCATCCTTCACGGGCGCATCAGTTTTAAAGGGTCTGCGAATGGTCGTATTCTCCACGAATTGTTACGGATAGCTGCAGCGTCTCGCTCCCGTCGGCGCAACTGACGGAAATGTCGTAAAAGCTGTGTTGAAGTCAATAGCATGGCGCCAGGAAAAAATCACCTCCCGCGCGTCATTACTATGCCGCACAGTCTCAAGATGCGCAAAGGACACAGTAATAAGCTCGAATAGCACAGGATGCCTGGAAAGATCGAGAGGATTTTTGGGGCCACATGCGCGCGAATCTGCTTTAAGGAGCGGAAAATTCCGGGAGTTTCTTGATGTCCGAAGCACTAGCCAGCCTTGAGCCGACCTTCCTTTCCGTTGGCGCCGGCGACGATCAGCGGCAGATCGCCATACAGCAACGCGCAGCCCGGAAGGACGCCAAAGGTGCCACCTTCGTCTGGCTCTCCGGCTATCGTTCCGACATGAGCGGCACCAAGGCGCTGGAACTCGACGCGCTCGCCGAACGGCTCGGGCTCGGCTGCATCCGCTTCGACTATTCGGGCCATGGCCGCTCAGGCGGCAAGTTCACCGACGGCACGATCTCGCGCTGGCTGGAAGAGGCGCTCGCCGTCATCGATCATACCAAGCCGAAGCGCATCGTCCTTGTCGGCTCGTCCATGGGCGGCTGGATTGCGCTCAGGCTCATCCAGGAACTGCGCAAGCAAAAGAAGGCGCCCGCCATCCACGGCCTGGTGCTGATCGCCCCCGCCCCGGATTTCACCATCGATCTTATCGAACCGAACCTTTCCGACACCGAGCGCAGATCGCTGGCCGAGCGCGGCTATTTCGAGGAGCCTTCGGAGTATAGTTCCGAGCCGAATATCTTCACCCGCGCCCTCATCGAGGACGGTCGCACCAATCGGGTTCTGACCGGCATCGTCGAGACCGGCTGCCCGGTCCATATCCTGCAGGGCATGCAGGACGAGGACGTGCCCTTCGCGCATTCGTTAAAATTGGTCGAGCACCTGCCAGCCGACGATGTGGTGTTAACACTTGTGCGCGACGGCGACCATCGCCTGTCCCGGCCGCAGGATATCGAGCGCATGCTGGTCGCGGCAGAGACGCTGGCGCTGCATAATCTCCCATAAAAACAGATAGATAGAGATGATCAAACCTGGCGGGTAGTCCGCTCGCCGGGCCGAATTCGTATGGCATATCGATAATCACAAGAAGCATTCAATTGTGGCAACTATCCCTTTGATTGTGCTGAAATTAACCATATGGCCGGGTTCCGCCGTTAACACTTAAGTAACGATTGACTTTACGCACCCCCCTACATTAACAATTTGTTAACAAATGCAGGGACGATACAAGGATAATGGGCGTGCGTATTAAGGGCGTATTCGTTGCCTTTGCGGCTATAGTTGCCATGTCGTCGTCGGCCATGCCGGCCCCGCAGAAGACCGCGTCGATGGCGATCGGCAACGTCACCTCCCAGCCTATCGGACATTATGAATTTTGCGAGCGCCACACAGATGAGTGCGGCCCGACCCGCAATACCGGCCCGGTCGACCTCAACGCCGACACCTGGGCGCTGGTCAATCAGGTGAACCTGCGCGTCAACAAGACCATCACGCCTGCCACCGACATGGAAGTCTACGGCCAGGAAGAATACTGGGAATATCCGAAGACCGCCGGCGACTGTGAGGATTTCGCGCTGCTGAAGCGCAAGCTCCTGATGCAGAAGGGCGTTTCGGCCGCCAACCTTTTGATGACTGTCGTTCGCAAACCCGATGGCGAAGGCCATGCGGTGCTGACGCTGCGCACCAAGCAGGGCGATTACATTCTCGACAATCTCGAGGATGAGGTGAAGGTCTGGTACAAGACCCCCTATTCCTACCTGAAGCGCCAGGCGAGCTTCAATGCCGGCCGCTGGGTCACCATCGAGAACGGCACCGACGTTCTGGTCGGCTCCGTCAAGTAAGCCTCGTGAAAAGCATATCCATGCAAAAGGCCGGCAAATCTACCGGCCTTTTGCTTTTCCACGAATCCTTCCGAGCGTCGTCAGGCATTTCCGATCAATATGCCCGCCGCCAGCACCAGGGAACCACCGACCACCACCTGGAAGGCAGCGCGCAGAAAGGGCGTCTCCATATATTTGTTCTGGATGAAGGCGATCGCCCAGAGCTCGAAGAAGACAACGATGGCGGCAATGAGGGTTGCCGTCCAGAAATGCGGAATGAGATAGGGCAGCGCGTGGCCGAGGCCGCCGAGCGCCGTCATGATGCCACAGGCAAGGCCGCGCTTGATCGGCGAACCGCGACCGGAAATCTTGCCGTCGTCATGGGCAGCTTCCGTGAAGCCCATGGAAATGCCGGCGCCGACGGAGGCCGACAGGCCGACGAGAAAGGTCTGCCAGGTGTTTTGCGTCGCAAAGGCCGCCGCGAAGATCGGCGCCAGCGTCGAGACGGAGCCATCCATCAGGCCGGCAAGGCCCGGCTGCACATAGGTCAGCACGAACTGGCGGCGCGCATGCGCGTCCTCCTCAACCTTGACGCTCTCCGGCGTGTGCTTGTCGCCCAGCATGCGGGCAACTTCTTCATGCCCCTGTTCGGCGAGCGCGAGATCGCCGAGAAGCTGGCGCGTCGACGCATCCGAGATCTGCTTGGCCGCCTCGACATAGAAATTATAGGCCTGCTGCTCCATCGCCTCCGCTTCTTGGCGGATGGCGTCGAGCGACAGGTTCTTGCGCAGCCAATCCGGCTTGCGATCGTAGAAGCCGATGACATGCTCGCGCCGGATCAGCGGGATGCGCTCGCCGAAACGCCGGCGGTGCATGTCGATCAGCGTCTTGCGATGGGTGTCCTCGACCTCGGCCATATCCTCGAATACCTTGGCGGAGTCGGGGTACTGATTGCGAAGGATGTCGGCATAGGCAAGAAAGATGCGCGCATCGTCCTCTTCGGCGGCAATGGCGACGGCGAGAATTTCCTGTTCGGACAAAGAGGCAAAAGAACGCTTCGGCGAGCGGAAGAAACCGAGCAACATCAAAATCTCCATCTTTAGAATTATTCTAATTCTAAAGTGGTCAAATGCAGGGGTCAAGCGCAAAGGCATGATCCCGAAGAAAGGGCGACGCGGTTCTGACAAATTGCCGCGACGACGGGATGACATCTTGGTTGCGCAGGGAAATGGCGTACATAGGAGCCGACGCAAGCCCAGTGCCGCAGAAAAAGTTACGCGCGGCGGGGCCAGGAGCATGATATGGACAATGACCTACAGGGCCGCGCCGCCCATCTGGCCGGCATCCGCGAGAAGGCTGAGGCCGAGATGGCGCGCATCGGCATCGACGCGGCCTTTATCGACCGGCTGGTCGATACGTTCTACGGCCGCATCCAGGCGCATCCCCGGCTCGGCCCGGTCTTCGACGGCCGGCTTGCCGGGCGCTGGCCCGATCACATGGAGAAGATGAAACGCTTCTGGTCCTCCGTCGCCTTCAAGAACGGCGCCTATGGCGGCAAGCCGGTGCAGGCCCATCTTGGCGTCCAGGGTATCGCGCCCGATTTGTTTCCGGAATGGCTGGTGCTGTTTTCGCAGACGCTGGACGATATCGCACCAACGGACGAGGCCAAGGCCTGGTTCATGGCAACGGCCGAGCGCATCGCCAAGAGCCTGACCTTGTCGTTGTTCTACAATCCGGCAGTGGATGATCCGGCGAAGAAGCCGGTCTAAACCTCAGGCTCTCGCAACAAACACAGTCGCGCCAATGCTGGCGGCAACGACCAGTGCCGTGCCGAACATCTGCGAGGGGGTCAGCGGCTGCGTCAGAATAACGAAGCCGGCGAAGGCGCCGATTGCCGGTTCGAGACTCATGAGAATGCCGAAGGAGGATGTCGGCATGCGTCGCAGCGCCACCATTTCCAGCGCATAGGGCAGAAGCGGCACGAGCAGCGCAAGACCCGCCATTTCGAGGAGGCCGTGACCGGTCAGGTACGGCACGGCGGAGGCAAAGCCGAAGGGTGTCGCGACGATGGCGGCGATGATGAGAGACATCGAGAGCCCCTCGAAGCCCTTGAAGGCGCTGCCGACCTTCTTCGTCAACAGGATATAGCAGGCCCAGCCGGTGCCCGCGCCACAGGCAAACAATATGCCCGGAAGATTGCCCACCCACCCCTCGCCATCATAGGCGAGCAGGAGCACGCCGATACCGGCGATCAACGGCCAAGTAAGCTGGCGGCTCAGCCCAAAGCCGAGGGTCGCCACCAGCAGCGGCCCGAGGAAATCGATGGCCACGGCGAGGCCTAAGGGGATGCGCTCGATCGCCGCAAAGAAGGAAAGCGTCATCAGCGCCGATACGGTGCCGAGCGTCAGCGCGCCGAGCCATTGCGCGCGGCTATAGCGCATGACCTTCGGCCGGACAATGATCGCCAGGGCAATCGCGGCGAAAGACAACCGGAGCCATGTCGCCCCGGCTGGCCCGTAGGTGGCAATGGCAGAGGACGACAGGGCCGCGCCGAACTGGATGCAACACATCGACAACAGGCACATGAGGACGCCCGCGCCAACACCACCGGAAGACGCCGGCACTTCGGAATGCGGCATCAATACCGCGCCACCATCCGTGCCGCTCTCGATCATCTTCTGGTCCATGCTCGCTCCCGTTCTGTGCGGCTTGTAGACGGCAAGCGATAGGCGTGCAAATTCAAACTTTTCATCGGTTGGATCAGCCGCCCTGATAACAGCCTATTCGTCTTCCAGGCCGTTCAGCACATTGGCGACATTCAGCCCAATCTCCGGCACGCCATAGCCGCCCTCCATGCAGGTGAGCACCGGCAGGCCGGCCCCGGCGACAAGCTGGCCGATGCGGGTGAAATCATCGGAGGTCAGCTTGAAGAAGGAGATCGGGTCGCGTTCGAAGGTATCGACGCCAAGGGACAGCACGATCGCCTCCGCGCCGAACGCCTTGATGCGGGCAAGCGCGTCAGCAAGCGCCTGCGACCAGACGCTCCAGGGCGTGCCGCGCGGCATCGGATAGTTGCGGTTGGCGCCGAGCCCTTCGCCTTCGCCCTCCTCGTCGGCATGACCGAGGAAATAGGGAAAGGCGTGGATGGGGTCGCCGTGGAGCGAAGCGGTGAAGACATCGCCGCGCCGGTAGAAGATATCCTGCGTGCCATTGCCATGGTGGAAATCGACGTCGAGGACGGCCACCTTCTTCGCGCCGTGATCGCGCAGGCGCTGCGCAGCAACGGCGGCATTGTTGATGAAGCAATAGCCGCCGAAGAGATCGAAACCGGCGTGATGGCCGGGCGGGCGGCAAAGCGCGAAGGCGAAGCGATGGCCGGCATTGAGCCAATCGGCGCCCGTCAGGGCGCAGCGCATCGAGGCAATCGCCGCTTCATAAGAGCCCTTGCTGATCGAGGTGTCGGCGGCATTGGCATAGTGACCGATCATGCCGACGATATTTTCCGGCACACGCTGGCTGGTGCGGCGCACCGGGAAGGAATTGGCGATCGCCTCGCCCTTGTAGCCGGCTGCGACCCATCGATCCCAGACAGAGCCGAGGAAATCGAGATAGGCGGGATCATGCACCTTGCGCGCTGTCTCCAGCCCATGCGCCTCCGGTGCCACGACATCGGTAAAGCCCGCTTCCTTCACCGCGGCCAGAATCCACTCGGCGCGGAACGGGGCTTCGAAGGGTGTTACCAGCTGGCCGTCATGCAGCTCGGTCTTGGCGTCCCTCAGCTTGTGATCTTCCGAATAAATGACACGCATGATCGGTCCCTTCGCCTGCGAAACTCAATAGATAGTACCAAGGCTTACATGGATCGAAGTCAGGAAAAAAGAGCGGCTCGCGCCCTTGAACGCGATGGGAAACGGCGGCACTTTCCGCCTGTCTTTGCGTCTATTGGGAGATTCGCGCCGCATGAAAGTCCTGATGGTCGATGTCGACGGCGTACTGGTTCATGGCCGGCCGAGCGATGGCCTGCACTATTGCACCGATCTGGAACGCGATCTCGGGCTGCGGCGCGATCTGATTGAGCAGGAATTTTTCAGGACGCCCCATTGGGGAGACATCGTCACGGGTCGCGACGATCTGGAACCCAGGCTTGCGAGCGTTCTGGCGAAGATCGCGCCCGGACTTAGCGCCGCAACACTGATCGATTACTGGTTCGAGAACGATTCCGGCCTCGATCGGACCTTGCTCACCGATCTCGCCGCCTTGCGGGCAACGGGTATCCCGATGTTCCTGGCGACCAATCAGGAGCACCGGCGTGCCGCCTATCTGATGGACAATCTCGGGCTCTCCTCCTATTTCGACGGGATTTTCTATTCCGCCATGCTCGGATACCAGAAACCGGCATCGGAATTCTTCCGGCTGGCGACCGAGCGGGTCGGCATCGAGCCCAGCGAGATCGCCTTCATCGACGATTACCCCGCCAACATCGAGGCGGCGCGGCAATTCGGCTGGAAGGCGATGCATTGGGCGCCAGGCTCCAGGCTGGAAGACGCCCTTGCCACGTTCTCGCTCTGAAACTTACGCAGCGATCCGCTTGTAGAAGATGGTCGTGTCGCAGAGCCCGCCCTGCGGCCACAGGGCGTAGTCTGGGATGACGCCAGCGCGTTCCCAGCCGAGGCGGGGATAGATGGCTTCGGCGTCGCTGCCGGTTGCCGTGTCGAGCACCAGCATGGTCTTGCCGCGCTTGGCCGCCTCGCGCTCCGCCGCCTCCATTAGCAGGCGGGCAAGCCCCTTTCCACGAGCGGAGCGATGCACCAGCAATTTCTTCAGATCGCCGCGATGCGGCTGGTTCGGCATTTGCGCCGCACCGATCTGCACAGTGCCGAGCACCTTGCCGTCGATGACGGCGACGAAGAGCAGGGTTGCGCCGGCCTCGACGCTGTCGGCCACCCCCCGCCAATAGGGCTCGGCATCGTCAAGCCCATAGGGCTGCATGAAGCCGACGGAAGCGCCGCCATTAACGCAATCGGCGAGCACCTCGCAGAGATCGGCGGAGACAGCGCGGGCTTCAGCGGCAGAAAGAAGATGAATATCGGGCATGAAACTATCCTTGGATTATGCTCGAGGGCGGTCGAGGACGACGCAATAGCGCGCCGGCTTGTCGCCCGGATTGAAAAACACGTGGCCGTCGCCGATGCCCATGAACAGGCAGTCGCCGGGCATCAGGCGATACACGGTCTCGCCGACCGTCATCTCCATCTCGCCTTCGAACAGCCAGACATGCTGGCTCATGCCCCGGCTGGCGGCATTCGGCGGAAAACTGACGCGCGCGCCGGCGGGAAAGGTGACCTCGACGAGATCGACGGGTGATTGCGTGCCCGCCGGCGAGACCGCGCGGCGAACATAGCCCGTTTCCGGATCGCGCCAGATCGGCTGATCATTGCGCCGGGCCAAAGGCGACACGACCGTCTCCTCCTCGGCGAAAAAGGTGGAAAGTGACAGCCCGAGCGCGGCGCAAAGCCGGGCCAGCAGAGAAGCGGTCGGGCTCGCCTCTGCGCGCTCGATGCGCGAGATCATCGCTCGACTGACCGCGGAGGCGTTTGCCAGCTCATCCAGCGTCAGTCCGCGAGCAATGCGCAACTGCTTGATGCGCGCACCGATCGCGATTTCCAGATCGTCATCCATTATCTGCTTATCATCCGCGTCAAATTCTACTATAAGAGAAATATATGATCCAATGATGGAATCAAGCCGAATAATAGCCCGGATTGCGGGGGCGACACCAAATGCCCTCGGCCGCACGGATATCCCTAACAAAACCCTGCTTTTCCGCTTTGCGGCGCGGGGCGGCGCTGCTATATGGCGCGCATGAGCACCAATTCCACCACTCCGCTTTCGCACATCCGCAACTTCTCCATCGTGGCCCATATCGACCACGGCAAATCGACGCTGGCCGATCGTCTGATCCAGACGACGGGCGGCCTTGCCGAGCGCGAGATGTCCGAACAGGTGCTGGACAATATGGAGATCGAGCGCGAGCGCGGCATCACCATCAAGGCCCAGACCGTTCGCCTGCACTATAAGGCGAACAACGGCGAGACCTATATCCTCAACCTGATCGACACGCCCGGCCATGTCGACTTCGCCTATGAAGTCTCGCGTTCGCTGTCGGCCTGCGAAGGCTCGCTGCTGGTGGTCGACGCCTCACAGGGCGTGGAAGCGCAGACGCTCGCCAACGTCTATCAGGCGATCGACAACAACCACGAGATCGTCACCGTTCTCAACAAGATCGACCTGCCGGCCGCTGAGCCCGACCGCATCAAGGACCAGATCGAAGAGGTTATCGGCATCGACGCCTCCGAGGCCGTGCTGATTTCGGCCAAGACCGGTCTCGGCATTCCCGATGTTCTCGAAGCCATCGTGCACAAGCTGCCGGCGCCGAAGAGCCCTGGTGGCGAAAAGGCACCGTTGAAGGCGCTGCTCGTCGACAGCTGGTACGACACCTATCTCGGCGTCATGGTTCTCGTTCGCATCATCGACGGCGTCATGACCAAGGGCCAGACCATCCGCATGATGGGCACGGACGTGAAATACCAGGTCGAGCGCGTCGGCGTGCTGACGCCGAAGATGGTGGCCGTCGACAGCCTCGGCCCCGGCGAGATCGGCTTCATCACCGCTTCGATCAAGGAAGTGGCCGATACCCGCGTCGGCGATACCATCACCGAAGACAAGCGCCCGACCGCCGCAGCCCTGCCGGGCTTCAAGCCGGCGCAACCCGTCGTCTTCTGCGGCCTCTTCCCGGTCGATGCCGCCGATTTCGAGGATCTGCGCTCGGCCATGGGCAAGCTGCGCCTCAACGACGCCAGTTTCTCCTTCGAAATGGAATCCTCCGCCGCCCTCGGCTTCGGCTTCCGCTGCGGCTTCCTCGGCCTGCTGCATCTGGAAATCATCCAGGAGCGCCTGGAACGCGAATTCAATCTCGACCTGATCGCGACGGCCCCCTCGGTCGTCTATCAGCTGACCATGACCGACGGCACCGAGATCGAGCTGCACAACCCGGCCGACATGCCCGACGTCGTCAAGATTTCCGAGTTCCGCGAGCCGTGGATCAAGGCGACGATCCTGACGCCGGACGAGTATCTCGGCTCGATCCTGAAACTCTGCCAGGACCGCCGCGGCGTCCAGACCGAGCTGACCTATGTCGGCAACCGCGCCATGATCACCTACGACCTGCCGCTCAACGAAGTCGTCTTCGATTTCTACGACCGGCTGAAGTCGATCTCCAAGGGCTACGCGTCCTTCGACTATAATCTGACCGATTACCGCGACAGCGATCTCGTCAAGATGTCGATCCTCGTCAACGCTGAGCCGGTCGACGCGCTGTCCATGCTCGTGCACCGCTCGGCGGCGGAAAAGCGCGGCCGCGTCATGTGCGAAAAGCTGAAGGACCTGATCCCGCAGCACATGTTTCAGATCCCGATCCAGGCCGCCATCGGCGGACGCATCATCGCCCGCGAGACGGTGAAGGCGCTGCGCAAGGACGTGACCGCCAAGTGCTACGGCGGCGACGCCTCGCGCAAGCGCAAGCTGCTCGACAAGCAGAAGGAAGGCAAGAAGCGCATGCGGCAGTTCGGCAAGGTCGAAATCCCGCAGGAAGCGTTTATTGCGGCGCTGAAGATGGGGGATGAGTGAGGCTCGCCTCACCCCTGCCCCATATACTCCTTCGTCAACACCTCAAAATCCTCCATGGCCGGCAGCGCCGCATAGCTATGCTTAGCCGAAGTCGCGGCCCAGGGCAGCTTTTCGCTTGTCCAGGTCTCGACGAAAGGCGTGAACCAGCTGGCGTCGTCGAGCATGGTCGGGCGCAGATTGACGAACCAGTCGAGCCCCTCCAGGCGCGTGAACATCCAGCTCATGCAGCTTGGGCAGAAATAATGCTTCAATTTTTCGTCGCGCATCCCGCCGATGACGGGCTCGCCTTGAGTGACTTCGAAACCTTCGCTCGGAATGGCGATGCTCAGCGAATAGGCGCTGGACGACATGCGCTGGCAGCCGGTGCAATGGCAGGCCATGGCGAGCAGCGGCCTGGCGCTGACCTTCAGCCGCACCTGCCCGCAACGGCATCCACCCTCCCAGGGTAGGTCTGGCTTGCTCATGATTTTGTTTCCTCCGGTTTTTGGCTCTCGTTCCGCCTAGAGTCGAACCTTCGGCCGTCAGATATCAACTGCCGAATCGACCATCAAAGCGCCACCTCCTCGCGCCGCTCCACCACCACACCAATCGTCCTGACCCAGGCCCGCGCGATCGCCAGCCCCGCTGTTTCCGCCACTACCGCATGTTTCGCGGCGATCTCGGGAAAGCGTTCCAGCCAGCCGGGCTCAATGCGCTCGATCGTCTCCTTGAAATCCCTCCGCCAGCCGTCGATTACATCGGCATTGGCCTCGAAATGGAACTGCGTGCCGTAGGTGGCGCGGCCGATGCGGTAGGCTTGATTGGCTGCAGTGCTGTTGGTGGCAAGCCGCATTGCCTCTGCGGGCAATGTGAACGTATCGGAATGCCATTCGAAGATGGTGAATTCGTCACCGACATCAGACAGCAGCGGATCGGCCTTGCCCTCCTCGGTGACACCGACTGTCTTCCAGCCGAATTCGCGGGCGGCACCGATGAGGTTTTCGGCCTCATAGGCGCGCGCCAGGATCTGGCTGCCGAGGCAGATGCCGAGCACGGCTTTGTCGGCTTCCGTGAAGCGGCGCATCAGTTGCGCCAGCTCCGGCAGATAGGGGTGGGTTTCGTCATCGCGGGCATTTTGCTCGCCGCCGAGCACGACGAGCGCATCATGCACCGCCGGATCCTGCGGAAGAGGCTCGCCATCCCACGCCCGGAACCATTCAAGCTCTGCCCCCGCCTCCTTCAGCGCGATGCCAAGGGCGCCAAGCGGCGTGTTCTTCATATTCTCGACGATTGCGACCCGCATTCTCGTAATTCCTGAAAGACAATCCTGCGAAAGATGACCACGGGCGGATCGGCGGCGCAAGAGCGGGGCGCTTGCGGCCGGCCAAAGCTGAGCCTAAATGTCAGCAAACAACGAGGAAACCGATGATGAGCGACAAGCCACGGATCACCATTCTCTATTGTACCCAATGCAACTGGTTGCTGCGGTCCGGCTGGATGGCGCAGGAGCTGTTGCAGACCTTCACCGACAGCCTCGGCGAAGTCGCGCTGATCCCCGGCACCGGCGGCGTCTTTGAAATCCGTATCGACGGCGAGTTGCTGTGGGAGCGCAAGCGCGACGGCGGCTTTCCGGGGCCGAAGGAGCTGAAACAGCGGGTGCGCGACATCATCGATCCCGATCGCGATCTCGGCCACACGGACCGCGCATCGCTGGAAAGCTGACGGACATTCTGGAGGAGGCGCGGCCCAAATAGGCGCGCCTCCGTTCCTTTATTTGTCTTTTTTGCCGAAACCCGTCGTGTTGCCGGCCTGTTTGACGGCAAAACCCGGCTGCGCCTTTGGAGCTTCGACGGATTTGTCCTTCTTGGGTTTTCGTGTCTCGCGATTGCTTCTTACCTGACCCTTGGCCATTTCAAGCTCCCTGTTTCGTTCGCGACCCCGTGGAAGCGATGACAGCTTAGTGGGTCGCCTAAGCCGCACAAAAAGCAAGCGATTTATTTTTGCCTTCGTCTCAAGATGTCAGGAAAAAAGCACGAACCGTCGTTGAGAGAGCCGGCCTTACTGATAGGGCGAGCGGCAGGCCTGAAAACCGTTGTGGAGCGTCGTGTAGAGGTTCGTCCCCGGATTATAGGTTCGATAGCGATCGGCGCACCACATCTGGTGCCGGGCGCGATTGTCGACCGGCGCACGATAATTGGTTTTTGGTGGGACATAGTTGTTGCGCGGAGGGATGACGATCCCGCGGTTGTCATAACGATTCCCGCCACCAAGGGCCGGCGGATTGGGGATAGGCTGGCCCGGCCGCCGGTACCATTGCTGCCGCCCGAAACCGAAACAGCCGCGATAGTCGCAGAGAACCGATCCATTGGCGCGCGGCGGGATGACGATCGTCGGGTTTTTCGAAGCCGCATAGCCGACATCCAGAGGCAGCAACAAAGCAAGGCCGAGAGCACAGCCACAGGCGATTTTCGCGAAAACAGTCATGACGGGCTCCCGTACTGTCGGTCTCGGCGACGCAACATCGCTTCTTCAACGGCTCGTCCTTGTATTTGGGTTCTCACCCCAGACAAAACCAGTGCCGTAATAGCAGGCATTTGGCCGTCATCGATCAGTTGATCCTTTTCTCGGCTTGTTTCATAAGAAGCGCAAACACTACGAGGAGATTGCGCGTGAGCAGCTTGAAATTCGGCACCAGCGGCCTTCGCGGCCTGTCAGTGGATCTCGTGGGACGGGCGTCGGCCCTCTATGCCACGGCCTTTGCCCGCCATCTGCTGAAAAGCGGCCAGGCGCAGCCCGGCGATCTCATTCTCGTCGGCCGGGATTTTCGCGATTCGAGCCCATCGATCTCCGCCACCTGCATCGGCGCGCTGAAGCGTGCCGGCTTCACGCCGGTCGATTGCGGCACGCTGCCGACGCCGGCGCTGGCGCTTTACGGGCTGGAGCTCAAGGCCGCGTCGCTGATGATCACCGGCTCGCATATTCCGGCCGACCGCAACGGCATTAAATTCTATCGCCCGGACGGCGAAATCGACAAGCAGGACGAACTGGCGATCAGCGCGGAAGCCGCGGCGATCGGCGACGCGAAGCTGGACGAGACACCCGGCACCGGCGAAGATCGCTCGGCGCAGACCGAAGCTTTGTACTTCGAGCGCAATATCGCCCTGCTGCCCGCCGACAGCCTCAAGGGTCTGACGATCGGTGTCTATCAGCACAGCACAGTGGCGCGCGACCTGCTGGGCCTCGTGCTTGCGCATTATGGCGCGCGCGTCGTGCCGCTCGGCCGTTCCGAAAACTTCATTCCCGTCGATACCGAAGCGGTCTCTCCTGAGACCATCCGTCTGCTGAAGGGCTGGGCGCCGGAACACGGGCTGGATGCGATCGTCTCCGCCGATGGCGATGGCGACCGGCCGCTTCTGGCGGATGAAACCGGCGAGCCCTTGCGCGGCGACCTGCTCGGCCTCATCGCCGCGAACTTCCTTGGCGCGGAGGTGGTGGTGACGCCGGTCACCTCCAATTCCGGCATCGAAGCCGCAGGCTCCTATTCGGTCACCCGCACCCGCGTCGGCTCGCCCTATGTCATCGCCGGCATGGATGAGGCGCTGGTCGCCGGCAAGACCAATGTCATGGGCTTCGAGGCGAATGGCGGCACACTCACGGCCAGCCGCTTCATCATCGAAGGCGAGCCCGTACAGCCCCTGCCGACACGCGATGGCTTTCTTCCGATCCTTGCGACGCTTTATGCAGCCGCGCTCGCCAGACAGCCGCTCTCGGCCGTTGCCGGCGGCTACCGCCTGCCCTTCGCCGCTGCCGACCGGTTGGAGAACTTTCCGGTCGAAACCAGCGCGGCGCTGATGGCTTATCTGCGCGCCTCGGATGCGAATCTCGCAAGCTTCCTGGCGCCGGTATCCGGTGTTGCGTCGAAGAGCGATATCGACGGGCTGCGGGTGACGCTCTCCGATGGCGGCATCATCCATTTCCGTCCCTCCGGAAATGCTCCGGAAATGCGCTGCTATGTCGAAGCCGCGGGAGAAAACGAAGCAAAGGCCTTGCTGGAACAGGGACTTGGCCTCATCCGCGCCTGGGCGAAAGCCCGGGCATAGGCCGGGCTTCAACCGCTTTTTTCCAGATTGACACGAAAACTTCAAAAACCCTGTTGACACCGGAGAGCCACCCCCTTACATGCGTGTCCGTCGCCCAGATGGCGGAATTGGTAGACGCGCCAGCTTCAGGTGCTGGTACCCGAAAGGGTGTGGAGGTTCGAGTCCTCTTCTGGGCACCATTCCATTTTTCCAACGTTGATTTCGTTGGTTCTTTCATCGATTTTTGTCAGATAAGTTCCCCTTCGGGGGCAGGGCGGATATCGATGATAATTTCCCGAACAGCATCGATATAACTGTCCCGCCAGCCATTTGGTTTGCGGGCGCGAAATTGCCAAGGCAGCTGCGCCATCGATCGATGCAAGGACGTCGATCGGACTCCGCATCCTCCGTCAGCCATTCCATATCTGGCACATCATTCCCATGGCCGTTGCGATCCGTCGCATGCCCCATGCCGCGAATTGCCCATCCGTGACGCTATTCATATAGACAGGCCAAGGTCGCAAAAACATAGTTGCGCGTGACATCTATACGCCTCTTCCTCACGCTGGCCGCACCGATGTAAGAAATCGGCCTCACAGCGCCGGAAAGTTTATTTAAAACAAAATCTTAGGACGGATTAGATGGAGACATGGCTCCTGCTGTCGAACTGCCAAACGTTTGGACTTGCGAATTCCCTGAATTTGCTCAATCCGAAGTTCCATATCGAGGCGGTTGATGTCTATGCGTTCCAGCATGGTATCGAAAAATACAGGGCAGCATTGCCCGAATATTTCAGGGTAATCATCCATCCGTATTTCCAGACCATGGATTTCGATTTCACGGCCGCGCGCAATCTCGACATCATTCCCTCGATAGAGTTCGACGCTTATCACCCCGATATCTGCTATGCGTTTTCGGAAAGCGGCGGCCCGCTCGACGGGCCGATGAGCGCGTATCACTCGATGATCGTATTGGCCGCTTATGAGGCCGGATTGTCCGTAGAAGCGACCCGCAAACTGTTTCGGCGGGATGTGTTTGAACGATGCGGCTTCCTGACGCGCTGGGAAGAAGAGCGCACGGATCTTATCAACAATTTCGCGCAGCATGGGCTGGATATTTCATCCGCCTTCCGGAACTGGTCTCGCGGCGATTCCTTCATGTACTCGGTGAACCATCCGAAGATTCATTGCGTCTACGATATTGCGCGCGTCTTCATGAAGCGCCTCGGCGTTCAGACTTTCGAAGGCGGCATCGTGCCGATGGACAATCTTCTCAAGGGGCCGTGCTATCCGGTCTATCCGGAAATTGCCGAGACATTCGGGGCGCGAGGATCCTACCTCTTCAAGATGCACAATGAATACCGCCTCATCTCGCTGGAGACATTCATCGATCTCAGCTTCGCCAGCTATTCGCGCTTTCCCGCCGGCACGCTCCATATCGAGAAATCGGTTCGCAGCCGATATGCGCAGGTGAAGGCCGTAATCGCCGAGGCGGTCGGATAACGGCACCCGTCCGCCCATTGTTTCCCCGGGACCACCCAACCGGCAATCCCAGGGATGAAATCCGACATCGGATTGAACGTCAGCCCTTGCGGTTATGCCCCTTGCCCGTGGCCGGCGCGCAAAGCAGCACCTTGCAGCTCGGGTCGTCGGAGGTCGGTACGGATACCTTGGTCGGGATGCCACGGTTCACGCAAGCCGCCGAGTTCGACACATAGCGATCATAGACCGTCAGGTTGCTGACAGTGCTGGAGGGATGCTGCAACACGGCTTCGCCTTCCTGGGAGACCTTGTCGCGCACGGCCGCGCAGCTCATGGACGGGGTGTCATAGCGCGATATCGCCATCGCGTTCGAGGCGCACAGTCCGAATACCGCGACCAACATAATCTTCTTCATGGGGGATTCCTCTTCTCAGTCATAGACTTCGCTATCAGAAGCACCCTATTATTATGCATCCCATATCATTTTTGTGACAGTATCGGGCGCTGCCCACAATGTCGCAGGCAGCGCCGTGCTTTCGAAAGCCGTCCTTATAGGCTCGGGCTGAGCGGCACGATGGCGGCGAACCGCTGCCAGTCCTTGCCCGCTTTCGGCGTCCAGGCGGCTTCGGCGATGGCCGGAAGGCGCGGGAAGACCAAGCGGTTGAAATAGGCGCGCGACAGGAAGTTTTCCTGCCAGATGCAGGCCTGCACGCCCTTCAGCCGATCCTTCAGCTCATCCGGAAAATCGCCCTCGGCCTCATAGGCATAGGTATGCGCCGGCGGCACGGTTCCGGCCCAGCTCGCGCCCGGCTCCTGCCAAGCCTCCGCCTGCACCATGTCGAGATAATAGGCCTGGCCCGGCGTCATCACTACGTCATAGCCTTCGCGCGCCAGCTCGATGCCGACCTCGGGCTTCTCCCAGGCCATCAGCAGCGTGCCTTCCGTGCCGACGCCGCCGCCATGGGCGACCTCGTTCCAGCCGGAGAGCTTGCGGCCGCGCTCGGTCAGCATCGTCTTCACCCGCTTCAGGAAATAGGATTGCAGCGCGAAGGTGCCCGAGATGCCCTCCTGCTCCATTAGCTTGCGCGCCATCGGCGAGGCCAGCCAGGAACCGTTTGCCACCTCGTCGCCGCCGATATGGAGATATTCGGAGGGGAACAGCTCGACCATCTCGTCGAACACTTTGCCGAGGAATTCGTAGGTGAGTTCGATGGCCGGGTTAAGCGCATTGTTGGGGAAGCCCTGGACGGAATGATAGCTTTCCGGCGCCTCCTGCCCGTCGGTGAGGTCCGGCAGGGCGGCGAGGGCGGCGGTGCTGTGGCCGGGAATATCGATTTCCGGCACGACCTCAATGCCGAGCGCCAGGGCATGCGCGACGATCTCCCTGATATCGTCCTGCGAATAGAAGCCGCCAACCGGTTCGGCGCCATTGCCGAGCTGCGGCAGCAGGGGCTCGTCCGGGCCGCGCAGCACGCCGGTCGAGGTTAGCCCCGGATAGGCCTTGATCTCCAGCCGCCACGCCTCGTCGTCGGTCAGGTGCCAATGGAAGATGTTGAGCTTCAGCCAGGCGAGGATATCGATCAGCCGCTTCACATCATCCTTGGGCGTGAATTGCCGGGAGACGTCGAGATGGCAGCCGCGCCAGCCATAGCGTGGCTGGTCGGAGATTGTACCGGCGACCGGGAAGCGGAACTTGCCCGGTTCGCGCCGTGCGCCGTCCAGAAGCTGCGCCAGCGTCGTCAGGCCATAGAAGCGGCCTGCGTCGGTGGAATAGGCAAGGACGATCTCGCTGGAGGAGAAAGAAAGCTCATAGGCTTCCTTGGCAAGGGCGGCCCGTTCGACGAAGCGCAGGGGCCTTCCCTGTGGCACGGCGATGAGGCTGAACGGCGTATGATTGACGGGAAACAGGCGCTGGAAGAGCGCCTGCGCCGCCGCAACGGCCTTCAGGCTGGCGCCGTCCGTTTCCTTGGCCGGATAGAGCGCGACCGGAAAGTCTTCGCCCGGCTTGACGTCGATCGTGGCCGGCCAGGGCTGGATGGCGAAAGGCAGCTCGAGCTTGCCTTCCGGCAGCAACACCGGCGGCGGCTCGCTGACGCGGCCCTCAAGCAGTAGATTGGAGATGGAGACGTCGATATGGCTGCCGTCGGCAAGCGTCAAATAGGCGGATTTGGCGCCGTCGGTGCAGTGCTTCGCGACGCGGTGCAAACCGCTGACGCTGAAGGTCCAGCTGTCGCCGGGCGCAACCGACAGGCCGGCGGGCGGAGCGAATTCGTGGAAATTGGCATTGCGGCGCAGGAAGACGGCGTTGTCGCACGCCTTGGTATCGATGACGCGCGTCAGCGACGTATAGACGATGCTAAACCCCGTGAGTGGCGCATCCGACAGATTGATCAGCGTGAAGGTCAGGCGGCCGTTCGGACCGCCTTCGGGAGACCAGGTGTGTTCGAGATGATAGGAAGCCGGCTGCATGTCTGTTCCCTTTATAACAACGAGCGTTCAATAATGGTCGGACTGTGAGAATGTATGGGCAAGCTCCGCCTGTCCCGCCGTCAGGCCGCAATCGACCGGCAGGCAGACGCCGGTGATGGAAGAGGCAAGCGGGCTTGCGAGAAAACCGACGGCATTGGCGACATCGGCGGGATCGACGACGCGCTGCAGCGGATACCAGCGCCGCGCCTCCTCGAAGACATTGGGGTTGGCCGCTGCACGCACCTCCCAGGCCTGCGTGCGTACCGTGCCTGGGGCTACGGCATTGGCGCGAATACCGAACTTGCCGTATTCGACCGCGACCAGCCGGGTGAAATGCAGAAGCCCGGCCTTGGCGGCGCTATAGGCGGGGTGGCCGAAGACGGCCATGCCGTTGACCGAGGCGATGTTGATCAACGATCCCTTCGACGCCTTCAACATGTTCTCGACGGCGCGGAAGCAGAGAAAGGCCGCCTCGAGATTAAGCGCATTGTCGGCACGCCAGATCTCGGGCGTCGTATCGTGCAGGCTGACGGCGCGGGCAGCACCCGCATTGTTGACCAGCGTTTTCACCACGCCCAGCCCGGCCGCGACCTTTGCCATATTCGTGGTGTCGGCCTCGCTGGTGACGTCGACCTTCAGGGCAGCGAAGCGCTCAGCGGCCCCAAGCTCGCACGCGGCCTCTTCAGCGGCTGTGGCGTCGATATCGACAAGCAGCACGATATCGTGGTCATCCGCCAGGCGCCTCGCGATGGCGCGGCCGATATCGCCGGCGGCTCCGGTGACGATGGCGACGGATTTGCTCATATGGCTGTTCCCCTTTTGATATGCTCTAGTCGCCGAGGAGCTGGCGATCGTCGCCATCCCGATGGGCAACGAGCTGCTGCTTGATGCGGCGCAGGGTCACCGTCGCCTGCGGCTGGATGCGGTAGGCGACGAGGCTTGCGAGAATGTCGACAACCGCGAGATAGGCGATGCGCGTCGATGTCGGCCGATAGATATTGTCGCCTTCCGGCAAATCGACGGGCACGGTGATATCCGCGGCAAGCGCCACCGGGCTGTGGCTCTGCGTCAGCGCGATCGTCGGCACCTTCGCCTCGCGTGCAAGCGTGAAGGCGCGCACCAGTTCGGCATTGCGGCCGGAGAAGGACGAGCCGATCAGCACATCCGCTGGCTTGGCGGCAGCCGTCATCATCAGCTGCATGCTGTGATCGGAGCTGGCGGTGACGCGAAGGCCGAGGCGGAAGAGCCGGTTCTGCAGTTCGCTGGCGATCATCGAGGAGTTGCCGCCGGAGCCGAAGGCGTAGATCATCTCCGCACCGGCAAGCCGGTCCGCCGCCTGTTCAATGGCCGGGATATCCAGCCCACGATGGAGGAGGAACAGGGCATTCTGCGCCTTGGTGATAATGTCCTGAGCAACATCCGCCGGCGCGATGCTCTTCGGCTCGGGCCTGATATAGCGCATGCCTACATAGGCGGTACGGGCGAGCTGGACCTTGAAATCGGAAAAGCTGTCGCAGCCGAGGCGGCGGCAGAAGCGGGTGACGGTCGGCGGCGAGACATCGGCCTTGCCGGCAAGTTCGATGATGGAGGCATTGACCGCGAATTCGAAGTCGTTGAGGACGATATCGGCGATGCGGTTTTCCGATTGCGAAAGTCGCGCCCTCTCCTCCTGCATGGTCGTGAAAATATCCATCGGCCCCTCCCCTGTCGTGGCGTCTATCAAGCGTCCGGCGTCTTATAGGCGACGCAATCGATCTCCACCTTGCAATCCACCATCATCGACGCCTGCACGCAGGCGCGCGCCGGCGGATGGGCGCCGAAATAATCCTGATAGATCTTGTTGAAGCTCCAGAAATCGCGCGGATCGTCCAGCCAGACGCCGACGCGGACGACATGCTCCAGGCCGTAGCCGGCTTCCTGGAGGATGGCGATGACATTGCCGATGGTCTTATGGGTCTGGGCGACGATGCCGCCGTCGATGATCTCGCCATTTTCCATAGCGACCTGGCCGGAGACATACAACCAGCCATTGGCCTCGACAGCACGCGCAAAGGGCAACGGCTTACCACCGGCACCCGTCTGGCCGGAGCCATAACGCTTGATGGGCATTTTCCATTCCTGCAAATTATTTTCTTGATACGTTGACAAGTGACCATAGAAAGCGGAATTTGGCCAGTGAAAATCGTAATTTATGAAAAGAATTTAAATACGGCTGACCCGATGCGCGATCCTTTCCAAAATCCCTTCCCTACCGACGATGTCGCCCGCCATGCAATCTGGGAGATGCTTGTGCCGCGCGATATCGATGCTTTTCTCGCCGCCGACTGGTCGCTGGTGGCGCATGATTTCGTCGAGGAGGGCTTTATCGGCATAGACGGCCGCCGCGAAATCAGCCCCGATAAATGGCGCCTCGCCTTTCCGACGCTGTCAGCCTATCGCGACGAATGGCTGCGCCAGGCGCAGGACTTCGCGAGCCAGTCTTTCGCCGAGGACCCGCGCACCGCCATTTTCACCACCACGACGCTGGAAGACATCGAAATCGAAGGCGAGACAGCGCTGGTGCGCAAGAAATTCGATGGCAGCCTGAAGAAGGCCGATGGCGGCGTCGACGTGCTGAAATGGCAGACGCTCTACTATTGCCGCCTGCATGAGGGCCGCTGGAAGATCTCGGGCTTCACCGGTTACCTGCCGAATCCGATGGAATAGAGGCGACAGCGTTGCGCATTTTTACTGCGGTGCTCGCGACCGAAACGAACACCTTTTCTCCGATCTGTGTCGACCGGCGCGCCTTCGAGGCCTCCCTCTATGCGCCGCCGGGCATGCATCCGGAAACGCCGACGCTCTGCTCCGCGCCGATCACTGTAGGACGCCGGGTCGCCGCAGAAAAGGGCTGGGAGCTGATCGAGGGCACCGCTGCCTGGGCCGATCCGGCCGGTCTCGTAAACCGCCGGACCTACGAGGATTTGCGCGACGAAATCCTCGACCAGCTTCGCGCCGCCCTGCCGGTCGACGGTGTTGTACTTGGCCTGCACGGTGCCATGGTCGCCGATGGCTACGAGGACACCGAAGGTGATTTCCTCACGCGCGTCCGTGAAATCGTCGGGCCAGATATTTTGGTCTGCGTCGAGCTCGATCCCCACAGCCATCTGACGAAAAAGCGCCTCGCGGCGGTGGATTTCCTCGTCTATTTCAAGGAATTCCCGCATACGGATTTCGTCGATCGCGCCGAGGATCTCTGGCGCATCGCCGTCGATACGCTGGAAGGCCGCGTAAAGCCGGTCATGTCCGTCTTCGATTGCCGGATGATCGATGTCTTCCCAACCTCGCGCGAGCCGATGCGATCCTTCGTCGACAAGATCATGGCCATGGAAGAGGCCGACGAGGATATCCTGTCGATCTCTGTCATCCACGGCTTCATGGCCGGCGACGTGCCCGAAATGGGTACGAAGCTGCTGGTCGTCACCGATAATAAGCCGGATAAGGGCTCCGCTCTCGCCCGCGATCTCGGCCTCGAACTCTTTGCCAAGCGCGGCACCTTCATCATGCCGCAGATCGACGAGAAGCAGGCGGTCGCGGAGGCCATGGCCGCGTCGTCCTGGCCGGTCGTCATCGCCGATCTCTGGGACAATCCCGGCGGCGGCACGGCTGGCGACGCCACCGTCGTCCTTCAGGAACTGCTCGACCGAGGCGCTCGCGACACCGCGATCGGCACGATCTGGGATCCGATGGCGGTGCAGATCTGCATGGCCGCCGGCGAAGGCGCGGAGATCCCGCTGCGCTTCGGCGCGAAATCGGCGCCGGGTACCGGCCATCCGATTGACGGCATCGTCAAGATCGTGCGCCTCGTCGCCAATGCCGAGATGCGCTTCGGCGAAAGCTTCGCGCCCTTCGGCGATGCGGCCCATATCGAGCTCGACGGCATCGACATCATCCTCAATTCGACACGGGCGCAAAGCTTCGATCCCACGCTTTTCTCGGTGATGGGTATCGACCCCACGCAGAAGAAGATACTGGTGATCAAGTCGACCAATCACTTCTATGCGTCCTTTTCCAAAATCGCCTCGGAAATCCTTTACTGCTCGGCCGGAACGCCCTATCCGAACAATCCGGCGCGCACGCCCTATCGCCGCGCGCCCAGAGATATCTGGCCGATGGTTGCCGATCCACACGCGGCAAAAGAAGGAGTTGCCTGACATGGCACATGACATCGTCTCGGAGATCAGCCCCAAGCCGGGCGATCGTATCGAAGACATTTCAACGCCGCGGCCGATCATCGACGAGGACCGCATGGCGGGTAACATCGCCCGCGTGCAGTCCTACATGGACGCGCACGGACTGAACTTCCGGCCGCATATCAAGACCCACAAGATCCCTGCGCTGGCGAGCGCGCAAGTGGCGGCGGGCGCCAAGGGGATCAATTGCCAGAAGATCACCGAGGCCGAAGTCTTCGCCGATGCCGGCTTCGAAGACATCCTCATCACCTACAATATCATCGGGCCTGAAAAGCTTGCCCGTCTATCGGTGCTCAACGACCGCATCGCCGGGCTGAAGGTGGTGGCCGACAGCCAATACACCGTCGACGGACTTTCGGCATGGTTCGCGGCGCGCAAACCGCTGACCGTGCTGGTGGAATGCGATACGGGCGGCGGACGCTGCGGCGTGCAGACGCCGGAGGCGGCCGCAACTCTGGCCAGACATATCGCCGGCCGACCGGGCCTGGTCTTTGGCGGATTGATGAACTATCCGAAGCCGAACAGCGCCGCTGCCACGCAGGCGTTTCTGGCGGAAACCATCTCGCTTCTGAAGCGCGACGGGATCGAATGCCCGATCGTCAGCAATGGCGGCTCGCCGAGCCTGTTCGATGCCCATCTGGTGCCAGCTGCCACCGAGCATCGCGCCGGCACCTATATCTACAATGACCGCTCCATGGTGCGCGCCGGCCATTGCCGCGAGGAAGATTGCGCCATGCATATCCTCGCGACCGTCGTCTCGCGCCCGACGCCGGATCGCGCCGTCATCGATGCTGGCTCAAAGGCGCTGACCTCCGATCTCCTCGGCTTTTCGGATCACGGCGTCGTCGTCGGTTATCCCGAGGCTGTCGTCACCGGCCTCTCGGAGGAACATGGCGTGATCGACCTTTCCAAATGCACCGGCCCGCGTCCCGAGATCGGCGACAAGGTCCGCATCATTCCCAACCATACCTGCGTGGTGTCCAACCTGTTCGACAGCATGGTGTTCCACCGTGATGGCGTCGTCACCCGCGTCGAGGACGTCGCGGCGCGCGGGCTGGTCTGGTAGGGTTTTCCGGGCGCGTCTCACCCGCCCTCGCCCTTCGAGGGTCGCTTGCGCTCCCGCCTCAGGGTGAGGGCTAATCCTCGTGCGACGCTAGTCACTTCCTCGTGACGCACTCACGCGACATCGGCAATGCGCCTTGCCACAGGGGCAAATTGATCTTGAGCAGCGCCAAGAGGCCGACTCCATTCTCATCCTGAGGCGCGGAGGCCGAAGCCTCGAAGGACGAGGATGGCCCCTGATTTACCGCTTGCGCGTCAAGAGGCGACCGGATTCAACAATCCCATATCGATATCGGTCAGCTCAACCCGACGCTCGAAAGCAACGCCGTCTTCATCGAAAAGATGGCAATCGGCGGCGCGGATGCCGGTCTTGAGCGGCACCTCCGGGCGGATAGCGATACTGCCGGATAGCGTGGCGCAGAAATTCTCGCCGCTATCCGCTTCCAGCGCCGCATAGGCGACCGTCTGCGCGCCCAGGCGCTCGATCACAGACGGCATGATCGTCAGGGAGATGTCGCCGTCGCCAAGCTGTATGTGCTCCGGCCGAATACCAAGCGTCAGCGCCTTGCCGACCACGCCGTCGCGCGGCGTAACCGGCAGTAGCGCCGTCTGACCCTTGTAATCGACCTCGACACCCGCCTCGCTGACACCTTTGCAGATGACGGGCAGGAAGTTCATCTTGGGATTGCCGATGAACCCGGCGACGAATTTATTTGCCGGCTTGTGATATAGCTCCAGTGGCTCACCGGTCTGGGCGATTTCGCCGGCATTGAGGACGACGATGCGGTCCGCCATGGTCATCGCTTCGACCTGGTCGTGGGTGACGTAGATCATCGTTGCCTGCAATTGACGGTGCAGCTTGGCGAGCTCGATACGCATGTCGGCGCGGAGCGCCGCATCGAGGTTCGACAAAGGCTCGTCGAACAGGAAGATCTTCGGCTCGCGAACGATCGCCCGGCCGATGGCAACGCGCTGACGCTGGCCGCCCGACAGCATGCCCGGCTTTTGCTGCAGGCGCTGGTCAAGATGCAGGATGCGGGCGGCGTGCTCGACGCGGGCCTTGAGCTTGTCTTCCGGCATCTTTTCGACGCGCAGCGGAAAGGCGATGTTCTCGAACACCGTCATATGCGGATAAAGCGCGTAGGACTGGAACACCATGGCGATGCCGCGCTTGACCGGCGGCAGGTCGTTGACGCGCTGGCCGTTGATCATGATGTCGCCGCTGGTGACATCGTCGAGACCGGCGATCATGCGCAGCAGGGTCGACTTGCCGCAGCCGGACGGGCCGACGAAGACGATGAACTCACCATCCGTCACATCGAGCTCGACGCCCTTGATGACTTCGAAATGACCGTAAAATTTCTTGACCTGATTAAGGTGAAGCTGTCCCAAACTCTGTCTCCGCACGGCACCGCCTTGAGGCGGGCAGGGCTCGAAAGGCCGCGCGCGATGCGCGCGGCCCGACGATCTGCAAGGTTTACTTATACTGCTCGAGATCAGCCGCCGCCTTTTTCAAGGCAACCGCCGGCTCGGCCTTGCCGGTGACAACCGACTGGACCATCTCGATCATCACGTTCTGGAAGCCCTTATAGTCCTTGAACAAGGGCTCGGGACCACCATAGCTGATGCCGTCGATGAACGGCTTCCAGAAGGGGTCCTTCTTCTCGAACTCATCGACCTGCGGCGACGGACGCAGCGGCGTAAGGCCGGCGCCGCCCTGCAACTCATATTCACCCTGCGGACCGGGAGAGGTGATGAACTTCGCGAATTCGATCGCCTTGTCCTCGACGCCCGAGCCCTTGAAGACGGCAAGGCTGTCGGTGATGAGCAGCGTGCCGTGGCCCTTGGCCGATGGGCCGAGCGGTAGCGGCGCAACGCCCCAATTGATCTTCGTTTCCTTCAGGCGATAGGCAGCGCCTGAGCCCGCCTGAAGCATGCCGACCTTGCCATCCAGAAAGATGGCGCGCATTTCGTTCTGCTCGTAAGCAGTCGCTCCCTCGACGGAATAAGGCGTGATGTCCTTATAGGCCTGCAGGGCGGCCAGTACTTCCGGGCTATCGAGCACGATCTTGTCGCCGTCGATCACCTTGCCGTTGTTGCTGTAAACCCAGTGCAGGAACTGATGCATGGTGTTGTCGAAGGTCTTGGCCGAGAGGCCATAACCGGGGACACCGGTCTTCTCCTTGATCACCTTGGCGTCGGCGATTTCCTCAGCCCAGGTGGTCGGCGGCTTTTCCGGATCGAGACCGGCCTGCTTGAACAGATCCTTGTTCCAGTAGAGCGCCTTGGTAGAGAAGGCGATCGGCACGCCCCACTGCTGTCCATCGAAGGTTACGGTGCCGACAATACCCGGATAGTAAGTCTTCTGCTCCGCATCCGTCATCGGGACCGGGACGATAAGATCGTTCTCGGCAAACTGCTTGAGCGTTCGCGAACCGACATAGGCCATGGCAACCGGCGTGCCGGCGGCAGCCAGCGTCGTCGCCTTGTCCTGGCACTGTTCCCAGCCGACGACCTCGGGCTTGACCGCCCAGCCCGGATTCTTGTCTTCCCATTGCTTAATATATTTCACATGGATCGGATCGATGCTGTCGCCGCAATAGATCCAGCTGATCTCCTTGTCGGCGGCCTGAACTGTCACAGCGCCAAGCGCAGTGGAGCCGAGCAAAGCAAGGGCGAACAGCCCTGTTTTGATATGGATTGTCACGTTTAAGCTCCCCTTTTTCTAGTGGTTGTTGTCTAGCTTATTGCTTTACCGCGCCGGCGGTCAGACCGCTGACGAGATAGCGTTGCAGGAAGAAGATCACGACCAGCGCCGGCGCGATGCCGACGAAGCTTGCGGCCATGAGTTCGTTCCAGACGACCTCCTGCCGGCCGAAATAGGCGAACAAGCCAACCGGCAGCGGCATGTATTCAGTCTTCGAATTGAAAGTAAGCGCATAGATGAACTGCTGCGCGTAGGCCTCGATGAAGGAGGAAATCGCCACCACGACGATCCCCGGCATGGCGATCGGCAGGATGACGCGGCGCAGCGTATAGAACTGGCTCGCGCCGTCGACATAGGCGGCCTCGTCGAGCTCCCTTGGGATGCGCCGCATATAGGTGTGCAGCAGCCAGATTCCGGTCGGGATGATGAAGGCTACGCCCGGCACGATCATGGCGAAATAGGTGTTGAGCACGCCGAAGGAACGCATGAGCCGGAACAGAGGGATCAGGAGGACGGCGCCCGAGAACATCTTGACGGCAAGAAATGCGCCAAGCAGCAGGCCGGAGCCCCTGAACTCGAAGCGAGCGAAGGCATAGGCCGCCGGTACGGCAAGTACCAGCACGATAATGGTGATCGTGCCGGATATCAGGAAGGAGTTGAAAATATACCAGCCGAAGCCCGGCACGCTGGTCCACATCGTCCGATAGGCCTCAAACGACCCATTTTCGGGAATGAAGCGATAGGGCGATGAAAAAAGCTGGCTGAGCGGCTTCAGCGACACCAGAAAGCCTTCGACGAAGGGGGCGAGAACGAAGGTCAGGAACAGCAGGATGCCGGCATAGATGCCGATCAGCTCATACCATTTGTAGCGGTTGATCATCATCGGCTGGCTCATCGCTTGGCTCCTGCTGAAAAGCGGCTGGTCAGGCGGAAATAAGCAAGGCAGAAGAGCGACAGGAAGATGCAGATCAGGACTGCACGGGCCGAGCCTTCCCCATACTTGTACGACCCGATCGCAGTGCGATAGGTGTCGATGATCATCGTCGTCGTCTCGCCATTCGGGCCGCCGCGCGTCAAGATCCAGATGATGTCGAAGGAATTGAAGGTCGAGATCAGGGACAGCATCGACATGGTGACCATCGAGGGTACCATCAGCGGCAATGTGATGCGGCGGAGACGATAGAAGCGACCGGCACCATCAGTCCAGGCGGCCTCATGGAGATCCTGCGGGATCGCCTGCATGGCCGCCAGCATGTACAGCGTTACCATGGGCACGCCGATCCAGACGTCCGTGATGATCGTTGCCCAGAAGGCCGTGCTGCCATAGGCAAGAAAGGCAACCGGGCTATCGACGAGGCCAAAGCGCTGCAGCAGGCCGGAAATCATCCCGAACTGGCCATTATACATCCAGCCCCACATGAAGATGCCGATCGCCATCGGCACGACCCAGGGCGGCATGGTCAGCACCCGGAACAGGGCACGGCCAGGAACCGCCGCGTTCAAAAGCATCGCGCCGCAAGTGCCGATAATCATCTTGATCGACACGGAAAAGAAGGTCCAGATGAAGGTCCGGACGATGACCGAGGCGAAGGTGTCGTTGAAGATCTTTGCGTAATTCTCAAGGCCAACCCAGTTCGTCACCTTCTTCAGCGAAGCATCGGTGAAGGACAGGATGACGGTGTCGACCAGCGGATAGGCAACGATGATGATAACGTAGAGGACGGCCGGAAGGAGCAGGAGCCAGGCGAAGATGACCGTGCTGCGTTGAACACCCATCTTGCGCCCCTCTCTATGCAGCTCGAGAGTGCAGCGCTTCGTCGAACCTGTCCCAGACCGGGCGCAGGTCCACAACCGTCTTCTTCATGCGCGCCTCATCCATGGACAGCGCCAGAATGCCGGCTTCCAGCGCATTCAGGGTCGAAACCGGCAGATGCAGACCGGACCTCACATGCGCCATGATATCGGCGGCCATCTGTTCGTCGGCGCCATAGTGCTGGGACAGCGTCGTCCGCGTCGCATATGTCTTCTCGACCACCTTGTTGCCGGTGAGCATTTCGTGGACGTTGAAATAGCCGCGGATGAAATCGCCCTCGGCCATGCCGCGCGAGCCCATGATGGCGAAGCGGCGGAACTGGTCCGGCACGTTGATATTGGTATGGAAGTTCATGCCGACACCGTTGGCATATTCGACGATCGCGACCTGGTAATCGATGATATCGCCGTCGCTGTCGAAGACCTTGTCCGACCCCATCCAGCCGCTCGGCTTGCGATGGAACATTTCCAAATCGTTGATCCCTTCCCTGGCAGGATCGTTTTCCGGGATGAAGCTCTTGCGACCGCCGAAACTGGCGACACGCTCCGGCCGCGCTCCGATCACGCCATTATAGAGGTCGAGGTCGTGGCAGCACTTTTCCAGCATGAAGCTGCCGGAGTAATGCTCGTAGCGGCGCCAGTCGCGCATGAAGAAGGCACCGTGATAAGGCTCGATATGCTCGGATGCCTCGATCGACACGATATTGCCGAGCTTTCCTTCGGCCTGTGCGGCCCGCAGGTCGCGATACATCGGCGCATAGCGCAGCACGAGACCGACGTTAAGCTGCTCGTGGCCGAATTTCGCCATCAGGCGGGCGAGCTCAATGCTCTGCTCGATGGTGGTGACAACAGGCTTCTCGGAAAAAATCTTCAGACCGGCTTCAAGGCCGATGCGAATGTGATCGAGATGCATATGGTTCGGCGAGCCGATCATCAGCAAGTCGAGCTTTTCGTTGGCAATCAGCTCCTGGGGAGTGGCATAGGCCTTGCCAGCCGAAATGCCCTGTTCGATCAAGCCGGGAAGGCCCGCGGGCGCCGGATCGACATAGCCGGCAATCTCGAAATTCTCGTCGATCGCCTTGAAAACATAGCCCAGATATCCCAGACGGAATCCGAGCCCGATAATTCCCACTCGCATACTCGTATCGTTCCCACGACGTAATTTATTTTCGTCAACTTGGGACAAATTTTCGCATTCGTCAACGCGCTTCGGTAAAATACTGGAAAAGGTGAAATTTATTTTCAGATTGACGCATGAACCTGCGCAGACGATAGGCGGCCGATTGCGTCGGATTTGATGCTTGTGCCGATTATTTCAGCAAGGCGGAACCGTTATCTGTCCGGACCGTTGTACTGCCAATATTGATAGTTAGGCTTTCTTGTACCCACGGAGATCACACCATTCTGCTCGCAGACGTAACCGAGACGCGGCAGGCCGTCATACAAAAGTCCACCATGGAAACCATAGGTGCTCACAGTGGTCGTGCGGCATTGGAATTTTTCGTCCGCGGCCATCTTCGGTGCGGTCACTCCGGGCAGATCCTTGTAAGGATAGACAGGACGGACATGAGGCTGGGGAAGCAGCGGATTATCGGCAAGCGCCGCAACCGGCATGGCACTTGCTACGAGCAAAGCAGCAATGACGATTTTCGATCTGATCCACATGGCGTCCTACAATCCTTCCGCAAGCGCGAACACGACAATGGCTGCGTCGCATAGCCTGAATATAATGTCGCACGCGCGGTGCGCCACCGGGCAACCCGGGAAAATCGGCATCGGAAACACATATGTGAATGATGGAGCTGTTCACGGTAAGTTACGTCGATGAGAATGCTTTTACCTCACCATGGGCGATTGCCGTACAATCCGAGTTTGAGAAAAGTAAGAAGCTTGTTATATATTAACAGGGGGTGTCGCTATAGTTTACCATTGTCAAGATTTCTACTTGTAGGAGTAAAGGTGATTCTCGAGCGGGCCAATCGGATCATCAAAGACACGCAAGCCCCCGGCGCAGACAGTCTGCCACGACAGATTTGTATCTACGTCATCAACCTCGATCGCTCTCGCGAGCGTTGGGAAAGATTGTGTGGGCAAGCCGCTCGATACGGCCTGAATGTCATTCGGGTCGCTGCGATTGACGGAGCCACGATTCCAGAAAGCGACCGCATCGATTTCCAGCCGCAGCAATTCGTCTATCACAACGGACGCAAGCAGCTGGCTGGCGAATACGGCTGTTATCGCAGCCATCTGCTTGCCCTTCAGCAATTCATCGACAGCGGCGACAAGATGGCGATCATCATGGAGGATGATGTCGAACTCAACGAAAGGCTGATCCCACGGGCGCTGTCGGCCATGAACAGCGTTTGCGGCGCGCGCCTGGTGAAGCTCGTCAACCACCGGCTGGTCGGGTTCAAGCCGCTGTCGGAAACCGCGGAAAACGATGTCGTCGGCCGCTGCATGCATGGCCCGCAGGGGTCGGCTGCATGCTATATCGTCAACCGGTCCGCGGCGAAGAAGCTGCTGATTACGCTGAAGCCTATGCTTCTGCCCTACGACGTCGCGCTCGAACGCGGCTGGTCGACCGGGGTCGAAACTTTCTCCACCCTTGAAAATCTTGCGGATTTCAGCCCGCATCGCTCGGATACGACGATCGGCAAGCGCGTGCACTACCGCGCCGTGAAGCGGCATTTCCTGTTGCGAGCAACAGCCTACTGGTTCCGCGCTTGCGATCAGCTTCATCGCTGGCACTATACCGTGAAGGCCAAACCGGAGCCGACCCTGGAAAATACCGAAACCTAGGGCAATTCCAGGAAAGATGCCTAACGGTTTTTCGTCCTGAATTGCGTCAGGACAATAGGGTGGCTGACATGCCCTAGGGCAGCAGCCGTACGGCGTTGTCGAAATTCGGCTCGTCGAGGGACAAATCCATCTCACGCTCGCGGAAGACGAGATCGATGACGTCGCCGCTCGGCGCATAGCCGGACACCAAATTCTGCAGCAAGCTCCTTGCCAGCGGCACGTCATTTTCGTCAAGTGCCGCCTGAAGCACAGCAAGCTTCTTTGACAGTTCCGGCCAGGGCAGGAAATCCTCCTTGGCCCGCATGATGCGCGGATGGCTCGTCGACTGCGGATTGTCACCGATCAGCAGCTCTTCATAGAGTTTCTCGCCCGGCCTCAAGCCGGTGATCTCCAGTTCGATATCGCCGTCCGGTTCATCCTCGTCCCTGACCGTCAGGCCGGACAATTCCACCATGCGACGCGCGAGATCGGCGATGCGTACCGGTTCGCCCATGTCGAGGAGAAAAACGTCGCCGCCGGCGGACATGGCACCGGCCTGGATGACAAGCTGCGACGCCTCGGGGATGGTCATGAAATAGCGGGTGATATCCGGATGCGTCAGCGTGATCGGGCCACCGTCGCGGATCTGCTGGCGGAAGAGTGGCACGACGGAGCCGGAGGAACCGAGCACGTTGCCGAAACGGACCATGGCAAAATTGGTGCCGGCGGCGCCGGGCTTACGGTCGGCATCCATCGCCTGCAGCACCATCTCGGCCAGCCGCTTGCTCGCACCCATGATATTGGTCGGGCGCACGGCCTTGTCGGTGCTGATCAGCACGAAATCCTCGACGCCGCAGTCACGCGCCACCTCAGCGGTGGTCAAGGTTCCCAGCACATTGTTGCGGATGCCCTCGACGGGATTGTATTCGACGAGCGGCACATGCTTGTAGGCGGCGGCGTGATAGACGGTCTTCGGCCGCCAGGCCTCCATGATCTGCCTCAGTCGCCGATCGTCGCGAATGGACGCCAGGAAGGGGATGATGCGGATCTCGCTGTTTCCAGACGTCGCCGCCGCCTTTTCCAGCTCGCCATGAATGGCGTAGAGCCCGAATTCGTTCTGCTCCACCAGCAGTAGGCAGGAAGGGCCGTTCTTCAGGATCTGGCGGCAGAGTTCGCTGCCGATCGAGCCGCCCGCGCCGGTCACCATGACGACCTTGCCGCGAATGTTCTTGTCGATCAGGGCGCGATCCGGCGCGATGACGTTGCGGCCGAGCAGGTCTTCGATATCGAGTTCGCGGAGATCGGAAACGGCGACACGCCCCTGGGCGAGCGCCGTCAGGTCCGGCATGGTGCGTACGGTGACGCGCGCCTTGCGCATGCTTTCCAGAATTTCGTTGCGACGTTGCCGCGATGCATTCGGCAACGCAAGCAGTACGCCCTTGATATCGCCGGAAACCACCAGCGCCGGCAGATCGGTCGGATCGTAGATCGGCAGGCCGCCCATGATGCTGCCATGCAGATTGCGGTCGTCATCGAGGTAACCGACGACATTCAGCTCGGCACTGTTGGCAAGCGCGCCGGAAAGCTGGCGGCCGGAAGCGCCGGCGCCGTAGATCAGCACCTTGGCCAGTTGGTTGCGGTTCAAGAGCCGCTGATAGGCATTGCCGAGCCAGTAGCGCGTCCACATGCGCGACAGGCCGATGGCGATGAGCAGCAGCAGCGGCTGCAAAATGCCGACGGTGCGCGGCACGCCGGGAACGCTGATCGCCGTGAAAATGGTCATGAAGGCAAGCGCGTAGATCGCGACGGCCTTGACGACGGTCATGAAGGCCGACATGCCGGCGTAGCGGAAAATAGCGCGATAAAGGCCAAGGACAATGAAGATCGGGATGGCGACGAGAAGGGAAACGATGGCAGGCAGCCATTCGACGCCCTCGAGAATCACCCAGTCGTCCAGGCGGAGACAATAGGCGAACCAGACCGTCAGCACACACAGGCTGGCATCGACAAGCAGCGCCAACGCACGCTTGGTCGAGCGCGGCAGCGCCAGGAACGGCAGGACAAGCTTATCCGCGGGCACCATCGGTCAATTTCCCCAGGCGCCGGTCGACGGACCAGCATACCGCTTCTCTCGCATAAATTGCACCACCATGTATTGCACGACGCAGCTTGATTGTCTTTATGCTTCCATTAGCAAAATACAAATACTCTCTGCGTCCATTCACTTTTAGAACAGCGCGCACGCAATTGCATCCCTGATCTTGAAGCGGACATCTAGCGTAAAAGATGGCGACAATATTACTTTCCGAGATATCCGCGGATTACCGGATGCCGGAACAGGTCGGCGAGGACGGCAAAAGCCATGCCGAGCCCCATGCCGAACAAGGCGCCGGCAATCAATCCAGCCACCATCATCACCTTCCGGCTCGGTCCATCCGCCGTCAATGGCGGCTCGGCTTCGGAAATGACCCGGACATTGCTCTGCGACAGATCACGCGCATCGCTTGTCTGGCCGGACCGCTTCAGCACCGCCTGGTACGCATCGCGAGCAGCGGCGGCCTTGCGCTCAAGTTCGTTGAGACCGACCAGCTTGCCTGATGTATTGAGCTGCGACGCCTTCTGCACCGCCAGCTCCTTGGCGATATCCTGCTCGGCCTTCTGCGCCTGATCGTAGTCGGCGCGAGCCGAGGTCGTCTGGCGCTGCAATTCGCTGCGGATCTCGGCCGCGAGACTGTCGAGCGAGGATTTGGCGGCAAGCAGGCGGGGATGACGGGCACCAAGCTGGCTTTGCAGACTGCCGACACTGGCGGCAAGCACCGCATATTGCTGGCGCAGGCTGCTAAGCGGCGTGGAGGCGGCCGTCGCTGTGGCCGAAGGGCCGTTGGACACGACATCCGTGAAGCTCAGCCTGTCGGCGGCATCGGCGCGAGCTTTCGCCTCGATCGTCTTTTGCTGCGCCACCACCAGCATGTCGTTGAGCGCGGTCAGGCGCTTGTCGGACATCAGGTTGCCTCCGACGGCGACCATGTCGTTGTCGGCGCGATAGGCCTCGGCCGCCTTTTCGGCGGCCCGCACCTGCTCACGCAGATCCTCGAGCCTGCCATCCAAAGCGGTATTGCTGGTCTGATAGCTGTTCGCCGCCGCCTTGCCTTCCTCTTCGATAAAGGAGGTGACAAGCTGGTTGGCGATCGCAGCCGACTTTTGCGCATCGCGCGTCGTCACCTTCAGCGACACGACATAGGTGCTGGCCTCGCGGGCAATCTGCACGGCCTTCGCCAGCACCGTCACCGCGGTGTATTTCGCCGCGTCGCCGCTCGCGCCGCCATTGAATTGCGGATCCTGATCGAGCTTCAACGCATCAACCACCCGGCCAAGTACTTTGCCGGAAGACAGGATCTGCGTCTGGCTGTCGATCATCGTCAGGATCAGTTCCGGCGCGATGGGCGGAGACTGGGACGAATCACCTCCGCCGGTTTGACGCGGGTCGAAATAGAGGCTGGCTTCAGCCGTGAATTTCTGCGGCAACATCGGAATGGCGGCCGCGCCCAGCACGGCCCCGGCGACGGCGAGCGCCAGAACCAGGCGCTTTTTCGCCCAGATCGAACGGACGGCGGAGCGCAGGTCGAGAAGCGGTGTGTCGACAACAGGTGCTGGCGAAGCCATCTGGGGTGCGATGACGACAGCCGGCTCGGCAGCCGGGATCGCGGTAGCCATGGTCGGCCGGGATTCCGGCGGCAAAGCGGCTGCCGGCTTGGGCTCGAGCGCAGGCGACGGTTCCGCGTGGGCCAGGATTGCTGGCTTCACGGCATCGACCGGCCGCTCGGCGGCAATGGGCTGGACCTCATGGACGAAATCGCGCGGCCGCACCACCGGGCCGCGCAGGCGCAAGCCTTCGCCCTGCCCTTCGGACGGCTCGTTGCTGCGCCAACTCGGAAAGTGGCTCGATCGCTTGTTTCGTTCCAATGAGCTCATACCAAACTTCCAGGGACCCGCTCGCGCGGATCCCGCGCAGCAGATGCCGGGAGTTTAGAAATGTTTGGCTAACGGACCATTAAGGACATTCCCAGGAAGTCCCCCGCAAACGTCGGCAAGACCCCGTTGAGTCCCTCTCTTCATCAATATTCAACCGGGTGGGCGCTATGAAGCGGACCGACAGGCGACAGGAAGAACGGGAGCTTACAATGACCGGATCGATGACGAGACTGCTGCGCCGGTCGCTCGCGGCTACGGTTATGCTCGCCGTCGTCGCGGAGGCAGACACCAGCCTTGCCGCATCGCAGCTCTGCTATCGCGGCATCAATCTCTCCGGCGCGGAATATGGCGACCGCACCGGCGTGCTCGGGACCAATTACATCTACCCTTCCGAAAACACGGTGCGCTATTTCGCGGGCAAGGGGATGAATGTGGTGCGCCTGCCCTTCCGCTGGGAACGGCTGCAACCAGCCTTGGGCCAGCCATTGGACGGAAAGGAGCTGCAAAGCCTCAAGGAGGCCGTCGATCTTATTCAAAAGCATGGCATGGCCGTCATCCTCGATCCGCACAATTACGGCTACTACGACAAGGTCCAGCTCCCGCAGGTGCCCACGACCGATCTTGCCTTCGGCGATTTCTGGGCGCGGCTCGCCGTTGAATTCGCCAATCGCAAGGGCGTCGCTTTCGGCCTGATGAACGAGCCGCACGATATCAAGGCGCCCGATTGGCTGGAGGCGGCCAATACCGCCATCCGCAGCATCCGCACCGTCGGCGCACGCAACCTCATCCTCGTGCCCGGCACGAACTGGACAGGCGCGCATAGCTGGTCTGCCGATGTGCTTGGCGGCGGCGCCAATGCCACGGTCATGCTCGGCGTCAAGGATCCACTCGATTTCTACGCCTTCGAATTCCACCAGTATCTCGATGCGGACAGTTCCGGCACCCACACAGCCTGTGACGGCAACGACAGCGCCATCAAGGGCTTGAATGACGCCACCGACTGGCTGCGCCAGAACGGCAAGCGCGGTTTCCTCGGCGAATTCGGCGTAGCCGGTAATGATGGCTGTCTTGCGGGTCTCAAACAGGTCCTCGGCGTCATGAACACCAACAGCGACGTCTGGCTTGGCTGGAGCTACTGGGCGGCCGGAGACTGGTGGCCGGCCGACGAACCACTAAACGTCCAGCAGCACAACGGCCGTGACAAACCGCAGATGCAGGTGCTGACAGACGGCCTGAACCGAAAGGCCTCTCTGGCGCCAGCATGTGCCCTCATCAAGCCTGCAAACTGACGGGCAACGAGCGTCCGGCGCTTTGCCGCGAATCATCGGCCTGATATGGTGCCTGCGGCCAGAGACGCCACGACCGCGGATATTTCATGCAAAGCTCAGGCGAAAAGCAGCCCATAAACTACGTCATTCTCGCCATCTCGCTGCTCGCGGTCCTGTACAACTGCATCCTCGCCTTCATCAACCACAATATCACGCCGCTGACGCCAAACGCCGTGGTCATGAGCGAAGTGCTCCTCCAGGTGGCAAGCTTCGCCTATATATTGAAGAGGGGGATTTATGAGGAGGATATGGCGCCCCTCCTCTATCTGCTCCTCACGATCGTGCTGACGGTTTTCGTCATGGCCATCAACAAGCAGCCCTATGTCGATCACCTTCGCAACGTGATGATCATCTTCGTGTTTTCCATCATGGGCAGGCTTTGCAATGAGCGCACAGTCAAGCTGGCGTTCAGGATTTCCTGTATTGCCGTGCTCGCTGTGCTCATCTGTGAAATCGTGTCGGTGACAGAATATGTCGCGCTCTTTCATCCCGCCGAGTATTTCCAGAATACGCGCGGCGTGCCGCCGGCCACCTACAGCGATATCGGACTGTTCCGTGGCGCACTGGGGTTCGAGGGGCGGTTTTCCTTCGGGCTGATAGACCATCGCTCATCGTCCATCTTCCTCGAGCAGGTTTCGCTTGCCAATTTCTGCGGCGTGATGGTCCTCTACCTGATCAGCTTCTCCAGCCGGCTGCGACTGTCCGACAGGCTGCTGTTCCTGTCGACCGTCATTCTGATCCTACTGACGAACGATACCCGCACGATGCTGATCTTCAGCCTCATCAGCATCGCCGGCTATTTCATCTATCCCTGGCTTCCGAAGATGCTCGACCTTTTGACGATGCCCTTGATCATCCTCGTCGGCTTCATCATCAACGCCCTGAAGCCTGGCGTTACCGGCGATAATTTCGTCGGCCGCATCAATGGTACGGTGCGAGCCTTCCTCGGCATGGACTTGCAGAGCACCATCGGCCTGCAGCTTGATCAGGTCGGCATCTTTTATGACAGCGGCTATGTCTACATCATATACGGCGCCACCATCTTCGGCCTGATCCTGTTCTGGCTCTACGCCTCGCTCTATCCCGGGGGCGAGACCATCAACCAGCGGCGCCTCGGCCACGCTCTTTCCCTCTTCCTGTTCCTGAACCTGATGATTGGCTCCACGGCCATCTTCTCGATGAAGACCGCCGGACTGGTCTGGCTGCTGGTCGGCTTCCTGAAATTCAACGAGGGCACGCAGGCAAAGCAGCCGCAGACGCTCTCGCTCGCCACCAACGGCTAAGGCGGGGATGCGCCGTTCGAAGACGCAACGGGAACGGTTTTTCCCATCATCTCGCCTAAAGTAACAGCCGAAACAGGGTTGAGGGACATATTCCCCATGCCTTCGATTTGATTTAAGCAGGCGGCACCAAAGCAGGCCGGCGCCCCGGCAGAAGAGAGAAGAAACATGACGAGCTATGTATTGACGGTATCGTGCCGGTCGACACGCGGGATAGTCGCGGCGATCGCCAATTATCTTGCGGACCAGGGCTGCAACATCGTCGATTCCAGCCAGTTCGACGATCTGGATACCGGCAAGTTCTTCATGCGGGTGAGCTTCATCTCCGAGCAAGGGGTCGGACAGGAGGCGCTGGTCGAGGGCTTCAAGCCGATCGCGAGCAAGTTCGAGATGGAAGCCGAGATCCATGACACCCAGAAGCGCATGAAGGTGCTGCTGATGGTGTCGCGCTTCGGCCATTGCTTGAACGACCTGCTCTACCGCTGGAAGATCGGCGCACTGCCGATCGACATCGTCGGTGTCGTCTCCAATCATTTCGATTACCAGAAGGTGGTGGTCAACCACGACATCCCCTTCCATCATATTCCGGTGACCAAGGCCAACAAGCCGCAGGCCGAAGCCAGGATCATGGAGGTGGTCGAGCAGACCGGCACGGAGCTGATCGTGCTGGCGCGCTACATGCAGATCCTGTCGGACTCGATGTGCAGCAAGATGTCGGGGCGGATCATCAACATCCACCATTCCTTCCTGCCGTCCTTCAAGGGGGCGAACCCCTACAAGCAGGCCTATGAGCGCGGTGTAAAACTGATCGGGGCGACGGCGCATTATGTGACGGCGGATCTGGA
>NZ_QSNT01000003.1:1238221-1375815 GCF_009498525.1 Rhizobium sp. ICMP 5592
TAGCCCGGGATCCTATGCTTCCGAACGGATGGGGTGAGGGAGGGCGCGCGATTGCGGCCGACGCCCTTTCCTTTTCGCACCGAAGCGCGATTTGATATCACCGGTATCGAATCGGGTAAGCGGACAGGAAAAGGCATGTCATTCTATCGCAATGGAGCGCTGTTGCTTGCGGCGTTCCTTCTGAGCGCGCCAGCGTCGCACGCAGCCACAAAGCAAGATGACCCCTCCAAGATCGATCTTGCCAAACTGATCGAATGCAAAACCCACGATGTCGCGAGCTACTACGATTTCGCCATGTGGCTGACCGGGCCGGACAGCGCGATGGCTATGAAGCAGCTCGGTCTCAGCGAAATGCCATCGCCCAACCCATTTTTGCAAGAGTTCAAGCTTTCGGCTCCTGTCACCGTGTTTGGACGGCAAACAACCAAGATCGTCTTTGTCTCCAACGGAATATTGGCAGTGCTCGACGAGCCTGATCCCCATCCGCTCGCCAAAACACTTGGCCTCACTGCGGCGGTCGACCGGCCGAACAAGTTCCTTGGAGACAAGGAAATCTCGTCAAGCAAGGAGCAACACGAAAACGCTTATCCCGCGCTGCCAACGCGCATTTCCCTTAACGTCTTGACCGTTGACAATCTTCCCGGCAAGACGCTGGCCGGTTGCCGCTATTCCATCGGGTAAGCGATAACGCCTAGCCGGCTGCATTGCGCGGCCTATCTTCCTCCTAAATACTCGACAACCCTATCTGTTTTCGGTGATTTTCTTTAGGATGGAATGGTTTAGTGTCGATTGAATTGAACCATCCGGGGGGAGCCATGACCGACGCCGCGCTCGTCAATCGTATGCAACTGTCAAGACCGGACATTACGCCGGAAGAGGCGGCGGAACTTTTGCTGACGCATTACGGTCTGTCGGGAACGCTCACCGAACTCGGCAGCCAGCAGGACCGCAATTATCGGATCAGTGCCGGCGACAACAGCTATGTCCTGAAGGTCTGCCGGACGGAGTATGACACGGTGGAGCTGGAGGCGCAGAATGCCGCCATCCGCCATCTGCACGCCAAGCCGGACGCGCCGCGCCTCCCCAATATCGTGCCGTCGCTGAATGGCCGGGATATTCTTGCCGTCACCATCCGCGAGCAGGATTATCTCGTTCGCCTGCTAAGCTACCTCCCCGGCCAATCGCTGACGCGGCGCAAGCATCTGCCGCTCGCCTCTGTCTCGGCGCTCGGCACCCTCTCGGCGCGGCTTGCCCGCGACCTCGCCGATTTCGATCACCCCGGTCTCCACCGCAATCTGCAATGGGATCTCCGCCGAGCCGGGCCGGTCGCCGTGCAGCTGCTGTCGGCGATCACCGATCACGAAGCACGCGACCGTATCGCCAAGGCAATGGTCTCCGCCGTCAAGCGCATTCAGCCGCTCGCAGCCAAGCTTCGCGTGCAGCCCGTTCACCATGACGTCACCGACGACAATGTCGTCTGCCATCCGGACACGCATGGCCAGCCGATCCCGGACGGCGTGATCGATTTCGGTGACATCATCCAGGGCTGGCTGGTGGGCGACCTCGCCGTCACCTGCACCTCGCTGCTGCACCACGCGGAAGGCGATCCCTTCGCCATCCTCCCTGCCATTAGGGCCTATCATGCGGTCTATCCGCTGGAAGAGGTCGAGGCGAAGGCGCTGTGGCCCTTGATCGTTGCGCGCGCCGTCATCCTCGCCGCCAGCACCGAGCAGCAACTCGCCATCGACCCCGACAACGACTATGTACGCGGCAATCTCGAGCACGAGCGTGCGATTTTCGACGTCGCGACCAGCGCCGATCCGGAGGTGATGGAAGCCGCAATCCTGCGAACAGTCGGCTTCGACGTCGCTCCCATTGAGACCGAGGGCTGGGCGGCACTGCTGCCGGATATCGCGGCGGATACCATCGCCGCTGTCGATCTTTCCACGACCAGCCCACATTTTGTCGATGACAATTGGCGTAAGCCCGACATGGACTGGCGGCTGCTCGCCAGGGAGGCCGTCGCTTCCGGCACGGCAGCAACGCGCTATGGCGAATTCCGCTTGTCGCGCGGCGGTATCCTCGGCATGACGCCGCCGCAGAGTTTCGCGCTGCATAGCGATGTTTGCCTGCCCGCGGGAACAGTGGTCGCGGCCCCGTTTGCCGGGCGCATCCAATGGGACGGCCAGCATCTCGTTCTGGTGAGCGACGCGGTCAGCCTGCATCTCGACGGCATCGATTGCACGCTGGAAGAGGGCGCGGAGATCGAGCAGGGTGCGGCCATCGGCACCATCGCCGGCGAAAGCTCGACGGTCGGCGGCCTGCGCGTGCAGCTCTGCCGATCGCCATCGCTGGTGCCGCCGCTCTTTGCCGTGGCACACCAGGCCGATGGCTGGTCGGCGGTCTGCCCCTCGCCCGCTGTCCTCTTGAGCCCAGCCTGCGAAGCGCCGCGAGAAGACGGCGCGGCCCTGCTTGCCCGGCGCGCGGCACATTTCGCCAGGCCGCAGAAGCATTATTACCAGATCCCGCCGCAGATCGAGCGCGGCTGGCGCGAATTCCTGTTCGACATGGAGGGCCGCGCCTATCTCGACATGGTCAACAACGTCACCATGCTCGGCCACGCGCATCCGCGCCTGACCGCAGCCGTTGAGCAGCAGTGGTCGCGGCTCAATACCAACTCCCGCTTCCATTATGCCGCCGTCGCTGAGTTTTCCGAGCGGCTGGCGGCACTGGCACCAGAGGGTCTCGACAGCGTCTTCCTGGTCAATAGCGGCTCGGAAGCCAACGACCTCGCCATCCGGCTTGCCTGGGCACATACAGGCAAGAAGAACATGCTCTGCCTGCTGGAGGCATATCACGGCTGGACGCACGCAAGCGACGCCGTCTCCACCTCCATCGCCGACAATCCGCAGGCGCTGACGACACGGCCCGACTGGGTGCACCCGGTCGTTTCGCCCAATACCTATCGTGGCCCATTCCGGGGGCCGGATTCGGGCGCGGACTACGTGGCCAGCGTGACGACGCTGCTGGAGGCCATCGACGAAAAGGGCAACGGCCTCGCGGGCTTCATCGCCGAACCGGTCTATGGCAATGCCGGCGGCATCGCCCTGCCGCATGGCTATCTCACCGATGTCTATGCCGCGGTGCGCGAGCGCGGCGGCCTCTGCATCGCCGACGAGGTGCAGGTGGGCTACGGCCGGCTCGGCCATCATTTCTGGGGCTTTGAGCAACAGGGCGTCGTGCCTGATGTCATTACCGTCGCCAAGGGCATGGGCAACGGCCATCCGCTCGGTGCGGTCATCACCCGCCGCGAGATTGCCGAATCGCTGGAGAAGGAAGGCTATTTCTTCTCCTCGGCCGGCGGCAGTCCGGTGAGCTCGGTCGTCGGTCTCACCGTGCTCGACATCATCAGGGACGAGGGTCTGCAGGAGAATGCCCGCGTCGTCGGCGATCATCTGAAGGCGAGGCTGGCCGCACTCATGGAGCGTTTTCCGCTGATCGGCGCCGTGCACGGCACGGGTCTTTATCTCGGCGTCGAGTTCGTGCGCAACCGCGAGACGCTGACGCCCGCCACGGAGGAGACAGCTGATATCTGCGACCGGCTGCTTGATCTCGGCGTCATCATGCAGCCAACGGGCGATCACCTGAATGTGTTGAAGATCAAACCGCCGCTTTGCCTTTCGGCCGAGAGCGCCGATTTTTTCGTCAAAGCCTTGGAAAAGGCTCTGGAAGACACCGTCTAGCCCATCCCGCCGGCGGTATTAACCATTAGGGTAATTTAGCGGCGAGTGAGTTTTACTACTTTCGAGGGATTGCCGAATCTCGTGATAGTCCCTATCTGTTTGTCGGTGATCGGCGATGCGGTTTCGCTACGGGAGGTTGCGTGGAGGTTGATGCAACCTTCCCCGTAATTAGCCAGATACGGAATTATATTTTACCGATCGTCGATATTTTGACATCTTTCGGAATATGTTTCTGGAGATGGAATCGCTATTCTCTGCTAAGGTTGTAGATAATAGCACACCGGATCACCGGCTCCCTTGAGCGGAGCCAGAACAAGTACAACACCAACTAAGGAAAGTGACATGCTGAATATCAAGCTCATCGCCTCGATCCTTGGGTGGGCCGTGCTTGGCCATGACCGTTCGGGCGTGCTCTCCCGCCCGTGCTGTCGAATGTGACGTTCGTCCCCTTACCGGATTCAAACAGTCAATTCGCCATGTCTGCGCCGCTTGGGTGCGGAGGGAGTATTTTTATGAAGAAGCAAGTCATCGAATATGCTGGCGTTCCCGTCGGCATCGTTATTCCGGATGAAGACCGGTTGAAGTTCATCGCCGTGAAATACCATGTCCACGATCTGGACGAACAGCGTTTCAGAAACACGGACGAGGTCAAGCTCGCCATCCGCGATCTCCTCTCACGCCAACAGGCTAAGCCGATCCACGTTTGATGGATCGGCTTAGCCGCCACTTTTGCACCCCTACATCACCCATTACCCGCCCTCGCCCTTCGAGGGTCGCCCTTCGGCAAGCTCAGGACTCCCACCTCAGGGTGAGGGCTAGTCTTTTGACCTTGATCGCCGACCCCATTCTGCTTCCATGTCCAAAGGCGGACTTTGCTATATCTCGACCGAGGCCCGTCCCGCCCTCATGCTGAGGAAGCCGCAAGGCCGTCTCGAGCCACGAGGGTCGGCCCCAACAGCACCACCGCCCACAAACCCATCTTGTCTTTTCCCCCTCTTTGCGATCCTATCGCCATGACAACCTCGCGCTTCGAAAGGCGAAGGATTTTTCATTGGCTGATCTGCTCAATCTCCTGACCGACATCGACGGCGTCGCCGTCGGTCATTCCACCGATCTTGCGCTCGGCTCCGGCGTCACCGCCATCATCTTCGATGAACCGGCGGTCGCCTCCGGCTCCGTACTCGGCGGCGCGCCAGGCGGGCGGGACACGGCCTTGCTGGATCCTGCGATGACTATCAGCACGGTCGACGGTCTTGTGCTGTCGGGCGGTTCGGCCTTCGGGCTTGATGCCGCCGGCGGGGTGCAGGCGGGCCTGCGCGAGATCGGACGCGGCCTGCAAATCGGAACGGCGCTAATTCCCCTCGTACCGCAGGCGATCCTCTTCGATCTCATCAACGGCGGCAACAAGGATTGGGGCCTTCACTCGCCCTATCGCGACATGGGCTACGCCGCCTTCAAGGCGGCGCAGAAGGGCGCCTTTGCGCTCGGCACCGTCGGCGCCGGCACGGGCGGGACGACGGCGACCGTCAAGGGTGGCCTCGGCTCGGCCAGCGCCGTCAGCAGCCGGGGACACAGGATCGCCGCCATTGTTGCCGTCAACGCTCTTGGCACCGCCACCATCGGCGACGGACCGCATTTCTGGGCGGCACCCTTCGAAGAGAAGGGCGAATTCGGCGGGCTCGGCATGCCCGAAACCATCGACACACGCCTGCGGCTGAAGGGCGGAAACGTCACGGCAACCACCATCGGCGCCGTCGTCACCGATGCGCAACTGACCAAGGCGGAAGCGCATCGTCTGTCGATCTCAGGCCATGACGGCCTTGCCCGCGCGCTTCTGCCGGCGCATCTGCCGCTCGACGGCGACACGATTTTCGTCGCCTCCACCGCCAAGCATCCAAGAGACGACATGCCGAGCTTCATGGAACTCTGCCATCTCGCCACCATCGTCATGGCGCGCGCGATTGCTCGCGGCGTTTACGAGGCGACGACGCTGCCGGTCGAGGGCGCGCAGCCGGCCTGGCGGGATCGCTTTCCCGACCGGGTGGCCTAGCCGGAGATCCATCTATGCAGATCCGGGCGCTGATCTATTTTGACGAGTTGGTACGCACCAACTCCATGCGCCAGGCGGCGGAAAACCTGAATGTCGCACCGACCGCGATCAACCGGCAGATCGAAAATCTCGAATATTATTTCGGCACGCCGCTGGTGGAGCGCAGCGCCCGCGGCGTCAAGCTGACCGCCGCCGGCGAGCTGCTGGCTGTGCGCGCCGGCCGGACGCTGCGTGAACTCGACCATGTGCGCCAGCTGATCGAAGACCTAAAGGGCCTGCAGCGCGGCCGCGTCAGCGTCTATGCCAGCGGCGCCACCGTCGCCAACCTGCTGGCACCGGCGCTTGCCGAATTCAGCCTGCGCTATCCGAAGCTGCGCTTCGAGGTGACCATCACCAGCGCCCGCAGCGCCATCGAAGCCGTCAACGGTGCCGAGGCCGATATCGCCGTGACATTGTTCGCGCCGCCGCTCTCGGGAACCAAGGTGCGGCTGCGCTCCGAAATCACCTATGATGTTATCGCCGCGACGAACCATCCGCTGGCGGCGCGCAAGGAAGTTTCCCTAGCAGAGCTTGCCGTGCATTCGCTCGCTATCCCCGACCGCACCTTCGGCGCGCGACAGGCTTTCGACGCGCTGTTCGAGCGCGAGGGGCTGGTGCTCGATCCGGTTTTCGAGACCAGCTCGCTGGAGATGCAGAAGGAGCTGGTGCTGCGAAGCGCTGCGATCACTATGCTGCCGGCGCTGACCGTGCAGCGGGAAATCCAGGCCGGCCAGCTCGTCGCCCTGCCGGTCGCCGATGGCAAGGGGATCAGGACGCCGATCGATCTCTGCGTCGCGCCGGACCGCCAGCTTTCCTTCGCGGCCGGCAAGCTTCTCGATTTCATCGAACGCTTCATGCGCGAGCAGGTCGCCGGCAAGGGGAAGCACGATTGATCGCGGTGACGGATTTCAACAGGGCAAAATCAGTGTAGCCATATCAGCTACACTGAGCACACATTTTTAGAATTGTGTGTGCGCCTGCGAGATGACAGTATTTTGAAAAAGGCCGCATCCCGGAGGGAAAACCGGGATTGCGAGCCAGAGCCAAGGGAATAGAGATGACCACGTTTTTACGTCCGAGCCTGGGCGCTTTCGCTCGCCGTCTTGCCTGTGGCGTTGCGCTCTCCGCGGGCCTGCTGCTGATGGGCATGACATCGGCCGAAGCTGCCAAGACGACGCTGAACATCGGTATGACGGTCGAGCCCACCGGCCTCGATCCGACCATCGCCGCCCCCGTCGCCATCGGACAGGTCACCTGGCAGAACATCTTCGAAGGGCTGGTGGCGATCGACGAGAGCGGCAAGGTCGTACCGCAGCTTGCCAAGAGCTGGGAGATTTCTCCCGATGGGCTGACCTATACGTTCAAGCTGCAGAGCGGCGTCAAATTCCATGACGGTCAGACCTTCGATGCGGCGGCGGCGAAATTTACGCTCGACCGCGCCCGCGACGCCAAATCCGTCAATCCGCAGAAGCGCTTCTTCGCGACCATCGCCTCCATCGACACGCCGGATCCCGAAACGCTGGTGCTGCATCTCTCCTCGCCGACCGGCAGCCTGCTCTATTGGCTGGGCTGGCCTTCCTCGGTCATGGTTGGGCCGAAATCCTCCGCCAACGACAAGACGACGCCTGTCGGCACCGGCCCGTTCAAGTTCGCGTCCTGGGCCAAGGGCGACCATGTCGAACTTGCCAAGAACCCGGACTACTGGAACAAATCCGCCGACGTGAAGCTGGAGAAGGTCACCTTCCGCTTCATTCCCGACCCGCAGGCGGAAGCGGCAGCCCTCAAGGCCGGCGACCTCGACGCCTTTCCGGAATTCGGCGCGCCGGAGCTGATGAGCTCCTTCGACGGCGATCCCAGGCTGATGACCAAGGTCGGCAATACCGAGCTCAAGGTCGTCGCCGGCATGAACAACACGCGCAAGCCCTTCGATGACAAGCGGGTGCGCCAGGCGCTGATGATGGCGCTCGACCGCAAGACGGTTATCGACGGCGCCTGGTCCGGCTTCGGCACGGCGATCGGCAGCCACTACACGCCGAACGATCCGGGCTACCGGGATCTGACAGGTACGTTGCCCTTTGATCCCACCAAGGCCAAGGCGCTGCTCGCAGAAGCCGGCTATCCGAACGGCTTCACCTTCACCATCAAGACACCGCAAATGGCCTATGCGCCCAGAAGCGCCCAGGTGATGCAGGCAATGTTTGCCGATATCGGCGTGACTATGAATATCGACCCGACGGAATTCCCGGCGAAATGGGTGCAGGACGTCTTTACCGGCCGCGACTACGACATGACCATCGTCGCCCATGCCGAGCCGCGCGACATCGACATCTACGCGCGCGATCCCTATTATTTCAACTATAAGAACCCTGATTTCAACGAGCTGATGAAGAAGGTCCAGCTGACCGCCGATCCGGCCGAGCAGGACAAGCTCTATGGCCAGGCGCAGACGATCCTGGCCGAGGACGTGCCGGCGCTCTTCCTCTTCGTCATGCCGAAACTCGGCGTCTGGGACAAGAAGCTGAAAGGGCTCTGGGAGAACGAGCCGATCCCCTCGAACGTCCTGACCAATGTTTCCTGGGAAGACTGACCTCTTTCAGCGCCGCGCAGCCGGGCGTGATCCGGCCATGGACATGCAATGATCGTACTTCTCACCCGCCGGATCATGGGCCTTTTCCTGACCCTGATCGCCGTTTCGCTGCTGCTGTTTGCGGTGATGGCCCTGCTGCCGGGCGATCCCGCCGCCATCACGCTCGGCACCTCGGCAACGCCGGAGACACTGGCGGCGCTCAGGCAGCAGATGGGTCTCGACCAGTCGCTGCTCCTCCGCTATGGCCAGTGGCTCGGCGGCGCGCTGACCGGCGATCTCGGCATGTCCTATACCTATGGCGTTCCCGTCGCCGGCCTCATCCTCGAGCGGCTGGCCGTGACGCTGCCGCTCGCGATCCTTGCCATCCTCCTCTCCGTCCTGATCGCGGTGCCGCTCGGCGTTGCCGCCGCTGCCAAGCGCGGCGGCGTCTTCGACATCATCGCCACGCTGTTTTCGCAGATGAGCATTGCCGTGCCCGGTTTCTGGGTGGGGCTACTGCTGATCCTGTTGTTCGCCACCTCGCTCGGCTGGATGCCGGCCGTCGGCTTTCCCGGCTGGGGCAATGGCGTCTGGCCGGCCTTCAAGGCGCTGATCATGCCAGCCGTGGCGCTGGCCCTGCCGCAGGCCGGTGTGCTCACTCGCGTCACCCGCTCGGCCGTGCTCGACACGCTGCATGAGGATTTCGCCCGCACCGCCATTGCCAAGGGCCTGTCGCGCCGCGCCGTGCTCTGGGGACATGTCGTGCCGAATGCGCTGATGCCGGTGATGACCATTCTCGGCCTGCAATTTACCTTCCTCGTTGCCGGCGCGGTGCTGATCGAGAACGTCTTCAACCTGCCCGGCCTCGGACGGCTCGCCTATCAGGCGCTCAACCAACGCGACATCATCGTTCTTCAGGACGTCGTGCTGTTCTTCGCCGGGCTCGTCATCGTCGTCAATTTCCTAGTCGATCTCTCCTATCTGGTCATCGATCCCAGGCTTCGCAGCGGAGCGGCACGATGACTATCGCCGAGACCACCGCCCCCCGCCGTTCCCGTTTTCGCGCGCTCCGCCGCGCCAACCTCATCGTCGGGGCGATCATCATCCTCGCACTTGTCGGCATCGCCATCCTGTCGCTGTTCTGGACGCCGGTGCCGCCGGCGAAGATGCAGATCATTCACAAGCTGCAACCGCCTCTCGGCTTCGGTCTTCTCGGCACCGATCAGCTTGGCCGCGATGTACTGTCGATGCTGATGGCAGGCTGCTGGAATTCGCTGTCGATCTCGGTGTCGGCGGTGGCGATTGGCGGCACGATCGGCACGATGATCGGCGTTGCCGCTGCCGCCCAGCGCGGGCTGTTCGAGGCACTTGTGATGCGCGCCTGCGACGTCATCTTCGCGCTGCCGCCGATCCTGTCTGCTATGATCCTCGGCGCGTTTCTCGGGACCGGACGCCTGACGGCCATCATCGCCATTGCCACCTTCATGGTTCCGGTCTTTGCCCGCGTGGCGCTGAGTTCGGCACTGCAGGCTTGGAGCCGCGACTATGTGCTGGCGGCGCGCGCCATCGGCAACACACCCTTCTCGATCACCATGCGGCATGTGCTGCCGAATATTCTGAGCGGCATCATCGTACAGGCGACGATCCAGCTTGGTCTGGCGATCCTGACGGAAGCAGGCCTCAGCTTCCTCGGCCTCGGCGTACCGCCGCCGGCGCCGACCTGGGGACGGATGCTGGCGGATGCGCAGACCTATCTCGGGCTGGCGCCCTGGCTCGCCATCCTGCCGGGCCTTGCCATCGCGCTCTCCGTCCTCGGCTTCAACATGCTCGGCGACGGCCTGCGCGATCTTCTCGACCCACGCGAAGCCCGCCGCTGATTTCAGACCACGAAGAGTATCGACCATGACCGAAACGACCGACCTTTCCATCCGCCAGCTCCTCGAGAAATTTTCCGCAAGGAGCCTTTCGCCGAGCGAATACTGGCTGGCGCTGGAAACACATATCGCGGCCTGGGAGCCGACCATCGCAGCTCTCTACGCCTATGACCCGGAGGATGCGCGAAAGCAGGCCGAGGCCTCCACCGAACGTTGGGCCAAGGGTGCACCGCTCGGGCCGCTGGACGGCATTCCGGTCACGCTCAAGGAACTGATCGCCACCAAGGGCCAGCCGGTGCCGCTCGGCACGGCGGCCGTCGAACTCGTTCCCGCTGTTGAAGACGCGCCGATTGCCGCTCGGATGCGCGAGGATGGCGCGGTGATCTTTGCCAAGACCACCTGCCCGGATTACGGCATGCTTTCCTCCGGCCTTTCCAGCTTCCACAAGCTCAGCCGCAACCCCTGGGACCCCTCGCAGAACCCCGGCGGCTCCAGCGCCGGCGCTTCGGCTGCAGCGGCTGCCGGCTACGGTCCCCTGCATATCGGCACGGATATCGGCGGCTCCGTGCGGCTGCCCGCCGGCTGGACCGGCATTTTCGGCTTCAAGCCGAGCCATGGCCGCATTCCGGTCGACCCCTATTATGTCGGCCGCTGCGCCGGGCCGATGACCCGCACGGTCGAGGACGCCGCCTTTTCCATGGCGACGCTCTCGCGTCCCGACTGGCGCGACGGCACCAGCCTTCCGCCCGATGACATCGACTGGATGGATCTCGATATCGACGTGCGCGGGCTGAAGATCGGGCTGATGCTCGACGCCGGCTGCGGTCTGCCAGTCGATGACGAAGTGCGCGATGCTGTTATTGCCGCTGCCAAGCGTTTCGAGGAGGCCGGCGCTATCGTTATCGATGTTGCGCCGGTGCTGACGCGGCAGATGCTGGACGGGCTGGACGTCTTCTGGCGGGCACGTTTCTGGGGCGATATCGTCAATCTGAGCGAAGAGCGCCGCGAGATGATTCTGCCCTATATCCACATTTGGGCGAAGGGTGGCGCCGACATCAGCGGCGTCGATGCCGTGCGCGGCTTCAACCAGACGATCGAGATGCGCAAGAGCTGCGGCAAGCTCTTCACCGAAGTAGACGCGGTGCTGTCGCCGACCAATCCGATCGTCTCCTATCCGGCGGAATGGGCATCGCCCACCAACGATCCGGCCCTGCCCTTCGAGCATATCGGCTTCACCGTCCCTTGGAACATGTCGGAGCAGCCGGCCTCCTCGATCAATTGCGGCTTCTCCCGCTCCGGCATGCCGATCGGCCTGCAGATCGTCGGCCCGCGCTTCGGCGACATGCTGGTGCTGAAGCTTTCGAAGGCCTACGAGACCTGGACCGGCGGTGTGACGAATTGGCCGAAAGCGCCAGCCGTATAACTCCTTCTCTCTTAGGAGGTCCGACGGGCGAGGATGCCGCTACAAGGTCGCCGCACCCTTTTCCTCGACATCGGCGCCGAGGTCCAGAAGCGCCTTTTCGATCACGCGCAGATCATCTTGCAGACCGTCGTCGGCGCTCATCGTGCTCTCGCTGCCGGCGCGCTGGATGCCGCGCGCTTCGCTCTGCAACTCGAGCAGCCGGTCGATCTTCCGGCTGCGCCTGAGATGGCTGTCGCCGAGAATGTCCCTGATCGCCTGTTCCATCGCGGTAATCGGCATGATGCGTCTCCTCTCGAACAAAAGGATGTTCAATCGAGAGAATAACGGTCCAGATCAGCGACGGTTCCGATCAGCGCTCAATCGCCGAGGCGGCGATAGCCAGTCGGATACTCATAGAGCCAGCCGATGCGCTCGACGGCGGCGGCGAAATTCTCGCGGGCGACGGTCATGGTGTGGCCGTTGGCGTGGATGATGGTGTCCGCGTCTTCCATCACCGCCGCGTGGCCCTTCCAGAAGACGAAATCCCCACGCTTCAGTTCTTCGCGGGCAATCGGCTTGCCAAGCCCGGCCGATTGCATGTCGGAATCGCGCGGCGCGGCGCGGCCCGTCATCAGGAGTGCGAGCTGGATCAGGCTGGAGCAATCGACGCCAAGGCCGGAACGGCCGCCCCACAGATAAGGCGTTTCCATGAATTTCGCGGCGATCTCCACATAGTCGCCGCCATCATTATAGCCGATCGGCTGCACATGCTTGGCGAAAATGGCGGTGCCGTCTTCCAACACGACGTAATGATTGCCGCGCGCCTCCGCTGTGCCGACGACACGAACGCGGCTGCCCATGGAGAGCACGCCAGTATGGGGCTTGCGCAGTTCCGGTTCCGGATAAAGGAAAGTCCGCTGCGGCACGACGATATGGGTCGGCGCCGCGAGCCCTTCCTTGATCGCCTCTTCAGACAAATAGCCGACATAACCGTCCGAGACCGCCTTCACCCAGGCCCAACCATCCTTGCGCTCGAAAACAGTGACATCCTCGCCGAGCAAGAGCTCCGTATCGATGCCGCGTGCCAGATCCGGCTGCGGACGCAGAGCCACGACCGGAACGACCACCTGCGCCCTGGTGCCCTCGACGAAACGTTCGGCCTCGACCTTGCCCTGAAGAGAGGCTTCGGCGAGATCGGGCCGAAAGGCATTAAGGCGGCGGTCGAGCGTCATGACGATGGTTCCTAGACTGATAGTTTACGGCCTTGCGCGATGACGAGATCACCGAGCTTTTCGAGATAGAGCGCGCCGGTTACCGTGCGCTTGATGATGACATTGCGACGATCGCGGTCGTCGCGCACGCGGTCGACCAGCCCCATCTCGCCCATGGTGTCGAGCGCGCGGGTGATGACCGGCTTGGTGACGCCGAGCGTCGCGGCAAGCCCGCGCACCGTATGCGGCGGCGGCACGAGATAGATCTGCAGGAGGATTGTTGTCTGCCGCAGGGTCAAATCATGATCCTCGCGGCGCACTTGTTCGAGCGCCACGCCATGCCAGAGGCCGAGAGCCTGCGAGGCAGAGAGTTCAAGCGGCAAAGGCAACCCCGGAGATCGTTACGCTACCGTTTCAGTTTCCGCCAAGATCGTGGCGGATTCAAGCCCAATCCTTCGCCTCGCGATGCGGGGGGAAGGTGGGACCGAGACATTGAGTGAAGCGAAAGGTCGAGGGCTCGGATGAGGGGCTCTCTCGCAAGCAGCCGTAAATCCGGAATTACCGTCTTCTCGAACCGCATCACGGTGATGGTCAGGCCAGTCCGGTGTTGCCGCACCGTTGTGCCTGGCCCCTCACCCTAGCCCTCTCCCCGCATTGCGGGGAGAGGGGACTGTTGCGTCCTACCGCACGCTCTCGCGGATATGATGATACAGCGCCCGGATCGCCTGCGCCTCGCCGCCGCCCGGCGAATGCGGGCGTTCGTTTTGAGCCCAGCCGTAGATATCGAAATGCACCCAGCTCGGGGTTTTCGTTACGAAGCGGCGCAGGAACAGCGCGGCCGTGATCGAGCCGGCCATGCCGCCGGAGGGAGCGTTGGTGATATCGGCGAATTTGGCGCGGATATCCTTGTCGTAGCCATTGTAGAGCGGCAGGCGCCAGAGCGGATCGTCGGTCTCGAGACTTGCCTCGGTGAGGTCGTGGGCGAGATCGTTGTCGTCGGTGAAGAAGGGCGGTAGGTCGGGGCCGAGGGCGACGCGGGCAGCGCCCGTCAGGGTCGCCATGTCGATCATCAGATCCGGCGCATCTTCGTCGGCATAGGCAAGCGCATCGGCGAGGATCAGCCGGCCCTCGGCGTCGGTATTGTCGATCTGCACCGTCAGACCCTTGCGGCTGCGGTAGATGTCGCCGGGGCGAAAGGCATTGGCGGAAATCGAGTTTTCGACGACGGGAACGATGACGCGCAGGTCGACCTTGAGCTTGGCATCCATGATCATCAGCGCCAGGCCCATGACATTGGCAGCGCCGCCCATGTCCTTCTTCATCAACAGCATCGAGGAGGCCGGCTTGATGTCGAGGCCGCCGGTGTCGAAGCAAACGCCCTTGCCGACCAGCGTGATACGGCGATGGCCCTTCTTGCCCCAGCGCAGTTCCAGGAGGCGCGGCGCATCGGCGCTGGCGCGGCCGACAGTGTGCACCAGCGGGAAATTCTCCTTCAGCAGGTCGTCACCGATGATGACGGACATCTCTGCCTTATAGTGCTCGGCAAGCGCCCGGAAGGCGGCTTCGAGCTGTTCCGGCCCCATATCGTTGGTCGGCGTGTTGATGAGGTCACGGGCGAGGAAGACGCCGGCGAGCTGGCGCTTGATGTCGGCGGCGTCGGCGTCGCGCGGGATCATCAGCGTCGGTCCGGCCGCCTTTTCCGACTTGTAGCGCTCGAAGCGGTAGCTGCCGAGGCCGAAGCCGAGCGAAAGCCGGTTCGCCGTCAGCGGCGCGGTCTCGATATGCCACTCGCCGGCCGGCAGCGATCGCGCCAGCTTGCCGGTGAGGAAGGGCTGTTCCGAGGGGTTGGAGCCGAGGCCGAACAGCGCGCCGCCGAGATGGCCCTCGGCCGTCGGGATCAGCAAGAGCGAGCCGCTTTCCGCCTTGTAGCCGGCCTTGTGTGCCCAATCGAGCGCGATCGGATCGATGGTACCGGTCTCGATATGCGCCGGGGTAACGGCAAAGATCGGCAGCGTCGCGCCACCCTTCGAATTGAACGGCGTTGCGCGCTCGATGTACTGATAGGGGGCCATGACTATCCTTTGGCGGTCATTTCAGGGAATCATCAGTTAACTGTCTGTTAGGGTTAACAGATTATTGCTGGAGCGAACATTGCGTCAAACCTTTCCCTGTTCCGATTTGAGGCCAGACGCAGGACTCTGACATTCAGGGATAGGGACATGTCCGCCGCTTCCACCACGTCTTCGCTCAAGACTTTCCTTTTCCGCGGCGCCTCGGCAGCTCTTCTGGCGCTGGCCCTGGCGGGCTGCTCGACAACGGGCAAGGACAGGATGACGACCGGTTCGATCCCGAAAGTGTCGAAGCCGGTCGACGAGATGAGCGGCGCGGACCTCGCCCAGGCGACCCTTACCCTTGGCAAGGCCTACGACGCTAACCCAAAGGACCGCGACACTGGCGTCAACTACGCCAATGTGCTGCGCATGAGTGGCCGCAACGAACAGGCGCTCGCCGTCATGCAGCAGGTGGCGATCACCCATCCGAGCGACCGCGGCGTGCTGGCCGCCTATGGTAAGGCCCAGGCGGCGGCGGGCCAATTGCAAGAGGCGCTGGCGACCATCGACCGCGCGCAGATGCCGGATCGGCCGGACTGGCGGCTGGTTTCGGCCGAAGGGGCGATCCTCGATCAGCTCGGCCGCTCGAACGAGGCTCGCGGCAAATATCGCGATGCCCTGGTGCTCGCCCCGAACGAACCGTCCATCCTTTCCAATCTCGGCATGTCCTATGTGCTGACCGGCGACCTCAAGACCGCCGAAACCTATCTGCGCTCCGCCGCCGGCCAGCCGACGGCCGACAGCCGCGTGCGCCAGAACCTGGCCCTCGTCGTCGGCCTGCAGGGCCGCTTCCCCGAGGCCGAGCAGATTGCCCGCCAGGAGCTGACGCAGCAGCAGGCCGATGCCAATGTGGCCTATCTGCGCGGCATGCTGGCGCAGCAGAATTCCTGGCAGAAACTCGCCACCAGCGATGGTGCCAAGAAGGCGGTCAATTAGGCCTTCAGCGCCAGATATGCCGCGGCAGGCCCTCGCTCACGAGCCGGGCGCCGAGAGCACCCATGACGGCGCCCGCCACCCTGTCGATCCAGAGCTTTGATCCCAAATAAAGCGCGCGGGGACGGTTGGACGAGAAGGCAAGCGTCACCACCGTATACCAGCCCACCTCGATCGCGAAGACCGCCGGCGGCAGCGCGACCAGCAGCCAGAGCGCGGGCTGGGCCGGGAGAAGTGCGGCAAAGATACTGCCATAGAAAATCGCGGTCTTCGGATTGCTGAGCTGCGTGCCGAGCGCGAACCAGTAATTGCGCGCGACACTCGCTCCAGCAGGCGATGCCGGTGCGTCGAGAGCGAGATCCTGCGCCGCGCCGCGCCAGATACGGATGCCGATATAGATCAGATAGAGGCCGCCGGCGACCTTGAGGGCGAGATAGAGCCATTCGACCTGCATCAGCAGCGCGCTCAAACCGAACAGGGCCAGGGTTGCGAAGATGACGCTGCCGGTTCCCATGCCGAAGGCGGCGGCCAGCCCCGCCTGGCGTGAACGCGAAACGGCGATGCGGGACACCAGGACGAAACTCGGCCCAGGGCTGGCCGCACCGATCAGGACGGCGGCAAGAATGCTGAAAAAGATGGCCATGGACGACATGCAGCAACTCCCATTTCGGTTGGAAATTTGCCCAGGCAAGCGGCTCTGTCTTCGCCGCGCTCCCCGATGGTCATCCATCCTACCTTGCCAGTTACGCGGAATCGAAAGGTAAACGCTCTCGGTGTCGGCGGCAAGGTTTGCCCGTCAGAACTTGTCCATCACCTGGATGATGGCCGGGCCGAGAATGACGGCCATGAGGACGGGCAGAAAGAAGACGATCATCGGCACGGTCAGTTTCGGCGGCAGCGCGGCGGCCTTCTTTTCCGCCTCGTTCATGCGCTCGTCGCGGCCTTCCTGCGCCAGCACGCGCAGCGCCTGCGACACCGGCGTGCCGTAGCGCTCCGCCTGGATCAGGGCCTGCGTCACCGACTTGACGATTTCGATCTGGGTGCGGGCGGCGAGGTTGTCGAAGGCAGTGCGCCGCTCCTGCAGGAAGGAGAGCTCGGCCGTGGTCAAGACCATTTCCTCGGCAAGTGCCGGCGACTGCTCCGCCATTTCCTCGGAGACGCGGCGCATGCCGGCTTCGATGGAGATGCCCGATTCCACGCAGATCAGCATCAGGTCGAGCGCATCCGGCCAGGCGCGCTTGATGGATTTCTGCCGCTTGGTTACCCGGTTGGAAATATAGATATTCGGTGAGTAGAAGCCGAGATAGGCGGTGCCGATGACGCCGAGGAGGCGGAATGCGAAGGGCTTGGCGGCAAAATAGCCAAGGCCGAAAACCAGGAAGACGGCGACGGCCAGAAACAGAAAGGGCAGCAGGAAACGCGCCACCAGGAACATGTTCAGCGCGTTTTCCGAGCGCAGACCGGCGGCACGCAGGCGATTGACGGTGTTGGTGTCGACCAGCGCGTTGCGGAGATTGAAGCGCTCGACGATCTGGCGGACGTTCTTGTTGTTCTGGCTGCGTAGGGACGCCTTGCTGCCGTCCGAGTTCAGCCGGGCGCGTTCGCGGGCGCGGATCTGCTCGCGCTCGGTGGAGACCGCCTTCATGCGCTTGTTGAGATCGCCGCGCTCGAGGAAGGGCACGGCAATCGTGTAGAAGGTGGCGAAGACGGCAATCGCCACGAAAACGGCGAGGATCGTGCCGGGGTCGGTCAATCTGGCGGCAATATCGGAACTCATGAGCTGTGCGTATCCTTCCGATCAGATCTCGAAATTGACCATGTTGCGCATGATGTAGACGCCGACCGACATCCAGATGCCGGCGGCGCCCATGATCAGATGGCCGCGCGGATCGGTGAACAGGATCATCATGTATTGCGGCGAAGTCAGGTAGACGAGCAGCATGACGATGAAGGGCAGTGCGCCGATGATGACGGCCGAGGCCTTGGCTTCCATCGACAGCGCCACCACCTTCGCCTTCATTTTTTTGCGCTCGCGCAGCACCTTCGCAAGATTGCCCAGCGCTTCGGAGAGATTGCCGCCCGCCTGTGCCTGGATGGCGATAACGATCGAGAAGAAGTTCACCTCCTGCAGCGGCATGTGATTGTTCATGCGCGCACAGGCATCGGTCATGCTGAGGCCGACCTGCTGCGTTTCGACCACCCTGCGGAACTCGGATTTGACCGGCTCGCGCGCCTCGCTTGCCACAAGGCGCACCGCGTCGTTGAGCGGCAGACCGGAGCGGATCGAGCGGGTGATGAGATCGAGCGCGTTCGGAAACTCCTCCAGAAATTTGTTCTGCCGGCGCTTGATAAGGAAGCTGACGACCCAGCGCGGCAAGCCGAAGGCTGCGGCGAAGGGCAAGCCGGCGATGACGGCGAGCGGCGCGCCGAAAAGAAAGGCGACGACCATGACGAAAAGGCCGAACAGGACGCTGAAGAGATAGAAACGCGCCGGCGTCAGCGACAGGCCGGCCTGTACGAGGCGCGCCTTCAGCGATTGCTTCTTCTTCGTGTTCTCGACCTGGCGCTTCTCCAGATCCTTGAGCGTGTCCTGCACCGATTTGCGGCGCTTCGACATCTCCTGCACGCGGTCGCGCGCCGCCTTGACCTTGGAACGATCACCCTCGGCCGCCTTGACCCGGCTAACACGGCTGTCCGTCTTCTTCTGCGCCTCGATCCGCGAATAAAGGACGCCGTAGCAGACCGCCGCCGCCGAAACGGCTGCGAGCACGACAATCAAAAGCACGATCGGATCGACACCGAACATCGGGAAAGTCCTATTTCGAGTTGTTTTCCATCTCGTCGAGGGCCGCGGCCAGACGCTTTTCCTCGTTGTAGTAGCGGGCACGTTCCCAGAAATGCGGCTTGCCGACGCCAGTCGACATGTGCCGGCCGATGATGCGGCCATTGGCATCCTCGCCTTCCATCTCGTAGCGCATCAGATCCTGGGTGATGATTACGTCGCCTTCCATGCCGACCACCTCTGTGATCTGGGTGATGCGGCGCGAACCGTCACGCAGGCGGGCGGCCTGGACGATCACGTCGACGGAGGTGGAGATGATCTCGCGCACCGTCTTTGCCGGCAGGCTGTAGCCGCCCATGGCGATCATCGATTCGATACGGCTCAGGCACTCACGCGGCGTATTGGCGTGGATCGTGCCCATGGAACCGTCGTGACCGGTGTTCATCGCCTGCAGCAGGTCGAAGACCTCCGGTCCGCGCACTTCGCCGACGATGATGCGTTCGGGACGCATGCGCAGGCAGTTCTTGACGAGATCGCGCATGGTGATCTCGCCCTCGCCCTCGATGTTCGGCGGGCGGGTTTCGAGACGGACGACATGCGGCTGCTGCAGCTGCAGTTCGGCCGTGTCCTCGCAGGTAATGACGCGCTCATGGCGGTCGATGTAGTTGGTGAGGCAATTCAGCAGTGTGGTCTTGCCCGAGCCGGTACCGCCGGAAATGACGATATTGCAGCGAACGCGGCCGATGATCTGCAGAAGCGTCGCGCCCTCCGGCGTGATGGCGCCGAAGCGGACGAGCTGGTCGAGCGTCAGCTTGTCCTTCTTGAATTTACGAATGGTGAGCACCGGACCATCGATCGACAGCGGCGGCGCGATGACGTTGACGCGCGATCCGTCCGGCAGGCGGGCGTCGCAGATCGGGCTGGATTCATCGACGCGGCGGCCGACCTGGCTGACGATGCGCTGGCAGATGGACAGAAGCTGGGCATTGTCGCGGAAACGGATTTCCGATTCGATGGTCTTGCCGCCAACTTCGATGAAGGTCTGGCCGGCGCCGTTGACCATGATGTCGGCTATGTCGTCGCGGGCGAGCAACGGCTCCAGCGGGCCGTAGCCGAGCACGTCGTTGCAGATGTCCTCGAGCAGTTCCTCCTGCTCGGAAATCGACATCGCGAAGTTCTTGATGGTGATGATGTCGTTGACGATGTCGCGGATTTCCTCGCGAGCCGCCTCGGCGTCAAGCTTGGAGAGCTGCGAGAGGTCGATCGTATCGATCAGCGCGGCAAAGACCTGCGACTTGGTGTCGTAATATTCCTCGGTGCGGACGGGCCGGCGGCGTGTCGGTGTCTGCATCGACGGCGGCGGTACCTGCTGGCGCTGCGGCGAGGCCTCGCGCGCCGGCTCGACCAGTATGGTCGATGTCGCGGGCGGCGCGGCGGATGGAGCGCGCGCGGGCGCTGGCGGAGGAGCTATACCGCCGCTCTTTGCAGGACCTTCATTTCCGCGTCTGCCAAACATGCCGTCGATCCAATTCTACGCTTGAGCATGACCTCGAAAAATGCGAACCGCCTTTCCAATCCGATCATGCGAAATCAAACAGTTACTTCCGTTTCAGGAGGCCGAGCAGGCCGCCTTTCTTTGCCTTCTTCAGCGCCACGCGCCCGGTAACGATGTGCGATATCTGCGAAAAGGTTTCGGCGATCGGCGACTTCGGATCGGTCTCCGAGATCATCCGGCCGCTATTGGCCGCGTTGCCGAACAGGTTGATGTCGAAGGGAATAATGGCGATCGGGTCGGTTTCCAGCGGCTCGCAGAATTCCGAGGGGCCGATTTCCGGGCGCTTCGGCATGCCGACCTGATTGAGGATCAGATGCGGCGCCTTGTCGTTGGGACGCAGCTTGCGCAGCGCGTCCAGCATGTTCTTGGCGTTGCGCAGATTGGCAAGATCAGGCGCCGCGCAGATCACCACCTCGTCGACGGACGAGAGCACGGAGCGCGTCCATTCGGTCCACAGATGCGGCATGTCGAGGACGGTCACCGGCGCGCTGCGCTGCAGAACGTCGAGCACCGGCTGAAAGGCCTGGCCCTCGAAGTCATAGGCGCGATCGAGCATGGAGGGCGCCGCGAGCAGCGACAGATGCTGCGAGCACTTGGTCAGCAGGCGATCGAGGAAAACCTCGTCGAGACGCTCCGGCGCAAAGACGGCCTCGGCGATACCCTGGGCCGGGTCCTGGTCGAAATCGATATTGGCGGTGCCGTAGGGCAGGTCGAGATCGGCGAGAATGGTCTCGACCGAGAACAGGTTGGAAATGCCGAAGGCGCAATTATGGGCGATGGTGGACGCCCCTACCCCACCCTTGGCGCCGATGAAAGCGACGCTGCGACCGATCGGCTCGGCTTCGGGATCGACAAAAATCGCCGCCATCGCCGCCATGATGTCGGTCATGGTCACTGGCTGGACGATATATTCGGAAATGCCGTTGCGGATGAGCTCGCGATAGAGGCCAATGTCATTGTGATGGCCGACGATCACCACCTTGGTGGTCGGATCGCAGACAGCAGCGAGCGGCGCAAGCTCGGCCAGGAGATTCTGCGGGTTGGCGCGGGTTTCCAGGATGATCAGATTGGGCGTCGGCGTCGAAGCGAACATGTTTGCTGCCGCCGCCGTGCTGCCGCCAGTGATCCTGAGATTGACCTTGGACATGCGCCGGTCGTTGGCGCATCGGTCCATGACCTGGTGCAACTGCTCGCTCTCGCAGAAGGCATGCACGGAAATGCGCGGCAACGGCCGCATGTTCTCGATATCGCCCGTGCCCGGCGCATCCTCGGCGTCCGCCGTAGTCGGCCTGATATCGTAATCGATGGCGCTCATGACTTTATCCTGTTCCGGCGACGGCTGGCTCTCATGTTCAGAAACTGCTGACTGAAGCGGTGCTGGTTGCGGTCGTGCCACTGCGATAGTTGCCAATCACCTTGCTGCGCTGGTCGGCATCGATCGGCGTCATGGCGCGCGGCGCGATGAGATCGGTCGGATTGGCGACCTGTGCGGCGAGGTTGTTCTGGGTGGCACAGCCGAAATTGTAGTAATTCTGGTTGTCGAAGGCATTGTCGGCGAGATCCGCCGGCCATTGGCCGCAGGCATTGGTAACCGCCGTCGTCGCCATGAAGCGGAGGCGGATCGGGGCGGCGTCGCCGGGAGCGTCGGCCGGATAATAGTTGTCGACGATACGCGACGAGGGGATGCCGCTCGCCACCAGTTCCTGGCGGACCTGCCGGCGCAAGGCGGAAGCGGCCGGCGAATTCGCCGATTCCCGCGGGGTCATGATTTCCACCGTGCCGGTGGCATGAGCGCGATAATCTTGAACAAAGCCGCGCACCGTGTCGCGCATGCCAGAGGTCAAACGGCGATCACTGACGGAGACGGGAAGGTCAACGCGGTGTTCCTTGTCCGTCAGCACGATCGGATGGCGCTGACGATAATCGTCGGTGATGGCGCTGGTGGTCATGCCGTCCCTGGAGCCGGCGCAACCGCTGACGGCGGTGGCCATTACAATCATGGCAAGCACTACAAACCGCGGCCCGCCGGTGCGGGGCGCATTACGATCGAGGCTGGCCATCGTTTGGTCTCTCGTTGATCCGGTTGAAAAGGGGTACGTCACCATCGTTCCCCTCACTTGTAGATAAAGCCGACCGTGCCGTGGAAATCGGCATCGGCGACCGGCGGCGCATCCTTGCGGCCGTAGATCTTGTTGACACGGTTCATGAAAAAGACGCCGGCATCGTTGCTCGGCGAGAAATTGTCGTCCGGACGGGCAATCTGGTTGCGCGCCACCGGCCGCACGAGATAGGGCGTCGCGATGATCACCAGCTCACTCTCATCGCGCTGAAAGGTCTTCTGGCGAAACAGCGCGCCGAGAATCGGGATCTTCGAAGCGCCGGGCGTTCCGGTGGTGGACTGCTGCACGTTGTCGCTCAGAAGGCCGGCAAGAGCGATCGAACCGCCCGACGGCAATTCGACCGAGGTATCGGCCGCGCGCCGATTGTAGGTCGCGGCACCCGTGGTGCCGGTCGGTTCGGAGACCTGGGTCTGGACATGCAGGCTGATACGGCCGGCGGAGAGAACGACAGGCGTGAAGGCAAGGCTGATGCCATAGGTATACGGCGTGATCGTCACCTTGCCGTCGCTGTCGATGACGGAATAGAGCGTCTGGCCGCCGGAATTGAAGGTCGCGGCCTGGCCCGAGATCGCCGTCAGCGTCGGTTCCGCAAGCGTGCGTACCGCACCCGCCTGTTCCATGGCATTGAGATAGCTGCTGATATTGTATTTGCCGAGCGCCGTCTTGAACAGGGCGCTGAGGCCGCCATTGCCCGTGGCAGAGGTTGAATCGCTGCTGATATTGCCGAGCTGCGCAACGGTGAGACCGGAGGAATTGCTGACGAGATTGTCGAAGCCGATCTGCTTCAGCACGCTGCGCTTGACCTCGGCGACGGTGACCTTAAGCGTCACCTGATCCTCGCCCTCGATCTGCAGAAGATTGACGATCTGCGAGGTCTGCCGCCCTTCGGCAAAGAGAGCGACCGAACTGTCGCCACCCGTGCCGCTGGCGGTTTCGGTGCGGGTCGTGGCCTCGCCACCCTTCAGGAAAGCGCCGGCCAATTGCTGGGCGCGGGACGAATCCTGTGGCGTGCGTACCGAGCCGGTCAGGACGATATTGTCGGAGACGATCTCAACGTTGATGTCGGAGTCCGGGATGAAGCGCTTGAGATTGGCCTGCAGCCCGGAAATATCGCGCTCGATCTGCAGGTCGAGGCTGACGATCTCCTGGCCGTTGGCGCCGAAAACGAAGATGTTCGTCTGGCCGACCGTCTTGCCGAAGAGATAGATGCGGCGCGAGGTGCGCGTGACCGCGTCCGCCATCTTCGGATCGGACACGAGGATATCATGGGCATCCGCCGGCAGATCGACCACCAGCGCCTTGTTGAGCCCGAGCTTCAACGTGCGCTTGGTGTTGAGGCCAGCAATGGTGACGATGCTGTCGGCCCCGTCGGCGTTGGCGACGGCGGTCTGCAGAAAGCGAGGGGCTTCGGCAAACGGAAGGCCGGCAAACGCGACCGAGAAGGAGAGCGCCGCCAGGAGGGGAAGGCCGGTTATCTGGCTGATTTTCAACATGGTTCCACCCCTTCTCATTGTGTCTTGGCCGCAGCTGTGCCGTTGGGGATGATGGCGCCCGACTTGATGACCTGGACGACGGCTCCGCCATTGTCCCCTGCCAGCAGATAGTCGGCGGCCGTCGTGTCCGGCTGTTGCGCGTCGGCAACCGAGCGCAGCGCCAGCGTCAGCCGGTCGGCCATCTGCTGTGCGACGGCGAGCACCTTCGTCTGGTCCGGCGTCAGTTCCAGCGTTGCGGTGGTGCCGACCACGGCCTTCGTGCCGTCCTGCTTTTCCTCGATCTGCTGATCGACGGCCAGGATGCGAACGTTGCTGAGCACGGTCTCTGTCACGAATTTCTGGGTGTCGCCCTTGCGCACCATGATCACGTCGACACGGTCGTTGGGGAGAATGAAACCGCCGGCACCGGTGGCGACCGAAATTTCGGTGGCAACGGCGCGCTTGCCGGAGGGCAGCAGTGAGGACAGAATGCGGCTGCTGGCGTCGGCGATCTTTTCCTCGCGGATCGGCTCGCCCTCGAAGATCGGCAGGCGGACGACCGCGCCGTTCAGATCCTTCAGCGCATCGGGACGAGCGGCCTGGGTGATGAGCCCCTTGACGACGCCGCTCTGCGGCCAGGCCATCCAGTGGATCGATTTCTCGTTGAGGCGCGATCCCACAGGAAGATTGGCGTCGGCAACCAGCACATTGACCGTCGCCTCCTTCTCCACCACCGTCTCGACCTGCTGCACGATATTGCGCGAGCCGGCCAGATGCATCGCCAGCAGTCCAGCAAGCCCTGCCGCGACGACTGCCACTGCGAGTATCATTATGCGAGCGGGTTTCATTGACCATTCCTTGGGGAATACGATTCTTCGCCCCGCAGAATGCTCAGTAATTGGTGTAATTATGGTTAATGGTGTCTTACATCTACTATTGTTTCACTATAATTATTTAAGCAATACAATATATACGCGCGCACCGCGCCAATCGAATACTTCAGAATAAGCTAATTTATACAATGCGCGATGTAACCGCGGCGACCAACGGCGACGACGGGAAGGCGAGAAAGCCGCCAATGGCGATAGCGATGCCATAGGGGATCTTCTTGGCGATCAGTAGCGAATTCGGCAGCGGCAGGCCCATGGCCATGATGGCATTCGACTGCGAGCGTATCATCAGGATGACGATCGTCACCGCGCCGCCGAGAAAGGCGACATAGACGAGGAAGGTGAGAAGCGACGAATCGAAGCCGAACCAGAGCGCCGATGCCGCCAGGAGCTTGGCATCGCCGCCGCCCATGACATTGAGGGCGAAGAGCGCGAAGCAGGCACAGAAGACGACGGTCGCGCCGGCGGCATGCATGCCGATCTCGGGCAGCGTCAAGCCGATGAGCGGCGCAAGCACGATAAAGGCGCCGAGCAGAACGAGCGATACCCGGTTCGGGATCGTCATGGTCAAAAGGTCGGAGATGGCCGCGACCGATAAGCAAAGCGGAAAAATCAGCAATGTTGCGGCTTCAAGCATTGAAAATGCTCACTCCCGACGGTGAAAATATAAGTGCCGAAAACCGCTCGTTATACAGAGCGGTTTTCGCTAGATATTGGAGTAATCCAAAATATCGGATTATTTTCCGGCGTTTGCGGCTGCGGTATTAGCAGTAGTCATCTGACCCGAAATGCTTACGAATGTACTATTAAGCGCGCCACCCAGCGTCGTTGCGCCGGTGATGATGGCGACGGAGATCAGGGCAGCGATCAGGCCGTATTCAATGGCGGTCGCGCCGGATTCGTCTTTCAGGAAACGCGAAAAAAGCTTGGTCATAATTTAACTCCACTCGATTTGTTGACAGCACGTCCGCCAACTGTGCCGTTGATCGGATGAGTTGCACCGTAGCGACTGGCCGTTTCCATCGCTTTAAGGAAATGGGTTAACAGATCGCCAATTCCGAAGCAAAAATAGACTAGTTAATATAAATTCAGGTCTTTCCGGGCATTTTTAAAGAAAATCTTCAGACACAACGCAAAGTTTAGAGCTTAATATATTAGCATTATATATTTCATGTGCCGAAATATTGCATGCTTGACGCGAGAATCCCGAAATGAGCATCAAAACGGCCATACCTGCCCCGTAATAGCGGCAATGACTGCACTCTTAATTGTTCATTCACCCTTCTTTCTCATTCTAATCAGGAATTGTTTCCGCCATCAATTTCATGAGGCCAGACCATGCCAATCCGCGGCAGAACCGCATTTCTTGCCGGCGTCGCCGCCATGGCAGGCCTGATGCCGCAGCTTTCGCGCGCCGCCGATGACGGCATGCTGCGTGTCTATATGGATCACGCGCGCGTACTGAAGCTCGATCGTCCCGTCAGCAAGGTCATCGTCGGCAATGCGCAGGTCGCCGATGCGACCGTGGCGGATCCGAAGACGATCGTGCTCACCGGCCGCAGTTTCGGCACCACGAACATCGTCCTGCTCGATGCCGACGGCAACGCCATCGTCGACGAGCGGATCCTGGTCTCGATCGACGAGGGCAATACGGTGCGCGTCTTCCGCCAGACCGACCGCTCGGTGCTATCCTGCACGCCCAATTGCGAGCAGCATGCCCAGCAGAATAACAATGCTGCAGCCGCCACCAGCCAGTAAGGCCGGCATCTCGCGTCCATTTCCATTCAATTATACTGTATAAGCCAAGACTTTTCTGGATAATGTGCGCTTCCTCTAAATATGGAGGGAGAAGAGAAACGGATTGTCAAGGAAGCCGCCCTAGTCTCGCCACGATTCACATCGCCGCGGGTTCCGTTATGACGCCAGACGACGTTCTTCTTGGAGACAGGGCCTTTGCACCGCGGCGTGCGAAGAGGGGCCTGCGCGCATTCGGGCGTGCCAGCGACGGCGCCGCCGCCATCGAATTCGCGCTGCTGGCCATCCCCTATTTCATGATCATCTTCGCAATCCTGGAAACCTTCGTCGCCTTCATCGCCGAACAGATGGTTTCCAATGCCGTCGATACGCTGTCGCGGCAGATCAGGACCGGACAGATCACCGCGGCCAATACGACCGGGCAGCAGTTCCGCCAGGCCTTTTGCAACGAGATCTCGGTGCTCATCACCTGCTCAGCCGCTGAACTGACGACCCCGACGAACCTCTATCTCGACGTCAAAAGCTATTCGACCTTCGCCGACATGCCGACGACAATCCCGCGTGCGTCGTCCGATCCCTATTCCGACCTCAATACCACAGGCTTTTCATTCGCCCCCGGCGGCACCGGGACCATCAATATGGTGCGCGCCTATTACCGCTGGCAGGTCATTGTCGATCTGCTGCGGCCCTATCTGACCAACATCCATCCCTCCGACGGCTCGATGCCGAGCACCTATCTCATCGTCGCGACGGGTGCCTTCCAGAACGAGAGCTATTGATGAGGCGGCGGGAGATGGCGAGACAGACGCTGGCGGCAAGGCTTTGCGCAGGCCTTCGGCATTTTACCCGCGACGAGCGCGGCATCGGCGCCATCGAATTCGCCATTCTCTTTCCGGTGCTGCTGATGCTCTATCTCGGCGCCTTCGAAATCACCGTCGGCCTCAGCGTCGAAAAGCGCACAAGCCGGGCGGCCGGATCCATTGCCGATATCCTGACCCAGAAAACCAGCACCACCAAGGCGGAACTGGCCACCATGACCTCCGTCGCTGGCGCCATTTTCGCGCCCTATGCCACCACCGGCCTGACGCTGAAGGTCACGGGAATCCAGATCGACGCCGGCAGCAGCGCCACCGTGACCTGGTCCTGGGCGCAGGATGGCAGCAAGCCCTATACGACCGGGAGTGCCGTCACCGTACCCAGCGACCTCAAACTGCCGAGCTCGTTTCTGGTCCGCACCGAACTTGCCATTCCCTATCAGATGCTCAGCTTCGGCTCGGATTTCCTGCCCGCCGGCAGCAACCAGATCACCATCGGCCGCTCCTATTTCTATCGCCCGCGCGGGGTAGACCCGATCACCTGCGGCGATTGTTGAGCAGAACGGCTTTTCACCGGTTGCGGCAATCGCCATTTAGCGAGAAAATTGCCAAGTTCACACCTGCGTTATATGGGTGACGTCCCATGCGCCTGACATGAAATGTCGCGCGCTGAGCAATCTTATCGGGTGACCCATGGCACGCGCATTTCTCTTCGTTCTGGACTCCTTTGGCGTTGGCGGCAGCCCGGATGCCGCGGCCTATGGTGACGAGGGCGCCGATACGCTCGGTCACATCGCCGAATTCTGTGCGGCGGGTGCGGCCGACCGCGAAGGCCTGCGCTCCGGCCCGCTGTCGCTGCCGATCATGTCAGGCCTCGGGCTGCTGGAAATCGCCAAGGCGGCGACGGGCAGCTATCCTCCAGGCATGCCACTGCCGCAGAAGCTTTACGGGCTTTATGGCTGCGCCAACGAGATCTCGCGCGGCAAGGATACGCCGTCGGGTCATTGGGAAATCGCCGGTACGCCAGTCACGTTCGACTGGGGCTATTTCCCCACTGAAGACGATGCCTTTCCGCCGGAACTGGTGGAGGCGATCTGCAAGGCGGCCGATCTCCCCGGCATTCTCGGCAATTGCCATGCATCGGGAACAGAGATCATCGCCAAGCATGGCGAGGAGCATATCCGCAGCGGCAAGCCGATCTGCTACACCTCCTCCGACTCCGTCTTCCAGATCGCCGCGCATGAGCAGCATTTCGGCCTTGAACGGCTGATCTCCCTCTGTCAGATCGTCCGCACCCTGCTCGATCCCTATAATATCGGCCGTGTCATCGCCCGCCCCTTCATCGGCGAGACACCGGCGAGTTTCGAGCGCACCGGCAACCGCCGCGATTTCTCCGTTCTCCCACCTGAGCCGACCCTGCTCGACCGCCTGATCCAGGCCGAACGCAATGTGCACGCCGTCGGCAAGATCGGCGATATCTTCGCTCATCAGGGCATCTCCAGGGTCGTCAAGGCCAACGGCAACATGAAGCTGATGGATGCGACGCTGAAGACGATGGACGAAGCGGCCGATGGCGATCTCGTCTTCACCAATTTCGTCGATTTCGACATGGTCTATGGCCACCGCCGTGATGTCGCCGGCTATGCGGCAGCGCTCGAAGCCTTCGATGCGCGGCTGCCGGAGGTGCACAGGAAGCTGAAACCCGGCGATCTCCTCATCCTTACCGCCGACCATGGCTGCGATCCGACCTGGCGCGGCACCGACCATACGCGCGAGCGGGTGCCCATCATCGCCTACGAGCTCGGCATCCGCTCGCGCCCGATCGGCGTCCGCCAGACCTATGCCGATATCGGCGAAACCGTTGCACACCATCTGGGAATTGCGGCAGGGCCGCATGGGAGGAGTTTTCTGTGACATCGCATTTGAAGAAGGTCGAGCTGCACTGCCATCTGGAAGGTGCGGCTCCTCCGGCGCTGACGCTCGCGCAGGCGCATAAATACAATGTCGACACCAGCGCCTTCCTGCGCGATGGCGTCTATCTCTGGAAGGATTTCGCCGAATTCCTCGTCTGCTACGACAAGGTCTCCGAGGTCTACCGCACCGAGGAAGACTATGCGCTGCTGACCGAGACCTATCTCGAGGAGCTTGCCGGCATCGGCACGATCTATAGCGAACTGATCGTTTCGCCCGACCACGGCGACCGCATCGGGCTTGGCGCCGACGCCTATATGCAAGGCATCTCGGCCGGCATTCGCGCCGCAAGGGAAAAAAGCGGCATCGAGGCCCGGCTGATCGTCACCGGCGAGCGTCATTTCGGACCGGAGCGTGTCATCAAGGCCGCCGAATATGCCGCCAGAAGCGATAATCCGCTGATCACGGGTTTCAACATGGCCGGCGAGGAGCGCATGGGCCGCGTCGCCGATTATGCCCGCGCCTTCGACGTCGCCCGCGAGGCCGACCTCGGATTGACTATCCATGCCGGCGAGGTCTGCGGCGCCTTCAGCGTCGCCGATGCGGTCGAACTGGTTCGTCCGGCGCGGATCGGCCATGGCGTGCGCGCCATCGAGGATGCCGATCTGGTCAAGCGCCTTGCCGATCTCGGAACCGTGCTGGAAGTCTGCCCCGGCTCCAACATCGCTCTCAACGTCTTCCCAGATTTCCCCTCGCACCCGCTGCGCAAGCTGCGCGACGCCGGCGTGCGCGTCACCATCAGCTCCGACGACCCGCCCTTCTTCCACACCTCGCTGAAGCGCGAATACGAGCTGGCATCCACCGCCTTCGGCTTCAGCGATGACGAGATCAACGCCATGACGCGCACGGCGATCGAGGCGGCATTTGTGGACGAGGCCACGCGGGCGGCGTTGTTGGCAAAGTTATGATCGCATTATTTTAGGCCGCAGACTGGGGATGACATCCCAAAAAGTGCCTATTTCCTTGCACCAGAGACAATTTCCGTGAAAGAAACATCGGATATCGCGGAATTACTGGAAGGCTGAAACCATGGACGGCGTCACTGTCATCGATCACCCGCTTGTGCAACACAAGCTCACAATCATGCGCAAGAAGGAGACGTCGACAGGGAGCTTTCGCCGGCTGCTGCGCGAGATTTCGACGCTGCTCTGTTACGAGGTGACGCGCGATCTGGAAATGACGATGGAGACCATCGAAACACCGATCCAGCCCATGGAATCGCCGATCCTCGAAGGCAAGAAGCTGGTCTTCGCCTCGATCCTGCGCGCTGGCAACGGTCTGCTCGAAGGCATGCTGGATCTGGTTCCCTCCGCCCGCGTCTCGCATATCGGCGTCTACCGCGATCATGAGACGCTGCAACCCGTCGAATATTACTTCAAGGCGCCTGAGGATATTGCCGAGCGCCTGATCATCGTCGTCGATCCGATGCTGGCCACCGGCAATTCCTCGATTGCCGCCATCGACAAGCTGAAGGAGCGCGGCGCCCACAATATCCGCTTCCTCTGCCTGCTCGCCGCCCCCGAAGGCATCGCCAATTTCCGCGCGGCGCATCCGGACGTGCCGGTCTTCACCGCGGCGATCGACAGCCATCTGAACGAGAAGGGCTATATCGTTCCCGGCCTCGGCGATGCCGGCGACCGCATGTACGGCACCAAGTAAATCCTGCCTTTTTCTTTGTTTTTCGCCCGGCGGTGTCAAACTGCCGGGCTTTTTATTGATCTGTTTAGCGGCCTGTCAGCAAAGCTGATTTAAACGGTGGCGATCGATGGGCTCGATATGGCGAGTCCATGGGAAGGATCTTCGCCGATGCTCGTTCGCGTGCTTGTCTTTGCCGGTATCATCGCCGTGGCCGCCACGCAGGTGCCGTCGCTGCTGAATACGCAGCTCGCCACCGAGGAAAGCCCGGCGCCTGCCGTCGACACCTCTTCTCCAACGCAGCAAGCCTCTTTGGTCAGCTTACCGCATGGCAGCGTCCTGCTGCCCGCGGGCGTGGGCGGTCACTATCAGGGCGACTTCAAGATCAACGGCCGGCCGGTGCAGGGTATGATCGATACCGGCGCAACCTATGTGGCGATCAACGAGAGCACGGCGCGCCGCCTCGGCATCAGCGGCAGCGACCTCGATTATCGCTACACCACCCAGACCGCCAACGGCCCGTCCAAGGTGGCGCTCGTCAAGCTCGACCGTCTTGAGATTGGCACGATCAGGGTCCGTGATGTCGAGGCCGTAGTCTCAAAGGATGGCGCATTGAACACCACGCTGATCGGCATGAGCTTCCTGAAAAAGCTGAATTCCTACGGCGTCGAAAACGGCTCGTTGCGCCTGACACAGTAATCCCGTCAGATCCGTGAGACGATCACCGGCGGCAGAACGGGCGCGGCATCCGCGATGCGATAGTTTGCGGCGAGGTTGGCTGCGGCCTTTTCGGCGCTTGCCGCATCGGCCGCGTGAACGGTCGCGATGCGATCGCCTTTACTCACCTTCGTTCCGAGCGGCAGGATATCGCTGAAGCCGACACGATGGTCGATCTTGTCCTGCGGACGACGGCGGCCGCCGCCGAGATCGATGACGTCAATGCCGATGGCGCGGGCATCGCAGGCCGCAAGCCAACCATCCGAAGACGCAAGAACCGGCTTTTGCGCCGGCGCCACGGTGAGATATTTAGCCGGATTCTCCAACAGATCGACCGGACCGCCGAGGCCATGGACCATGCGGCCGAACAGTTCAGCCGCCTTGCCGGAGGCGAGCACGTTTCGGGCACTGGCTTCGGCCTCGGCAAGTGTCTTCGCGACGCCCGCCTGCGTTAGCATTTCGGCGACAAAGGCCAGCACCACCGTCTCCAGCCGCGTCCCCGCCTTGCCGCCCTTCAGGAAATCCAGGCAATTGCGGAGTTCGACGACATTGCCGGCGGCGTCCGCCAGCGGCTGGTTCATATCGGTGATCAGAGCCGAGGTTTTCACCCCCGCACCATTCGCCACCTCGACCAGGGAGCGGGCCAGCGTCTCGGCTTCGTCCAGTGAGGTCATGAAGGCGCCGCTGCCGATCTTGACGTCGAGCACCAGCGTTTCCAGCCCGGCGGCCAGTTTCTTCGACAGGATGGAGGCGGTGATCAGCGGCACGGAATCGACGGTGGCGGTGACATCGCGCACCGCATAAAGCTTGCCGTCGGCGGGCGCCAGGGCTCCGGTCTGCCCGATGATGGCGCAGCCCACCTCGTCCACCACCTTGCGGAAGCGTGCTGCGTCCGGGGTGATGCCGTAACCGGGGATCGATTCCAGCTTGTCCAGCGTGCCGCCGGTATGGCCAAGGCCGCGACCGGAAATCATCGGCACAGCGAGACCGCAGGCAGCGGCGATCGGGGCCAGCATCAGCGAAACATTGTCGCCGACGCCGCCGGTCGAATGCTTGTCGGCGATCGGCCTGCCGATGCCGGACCAGGAGAGCGTATCGCCGGAGCGGGCCATGGCGAGCGTCAGCGCCACAACCTCCTCGCGCGTCATGCCGCGAAACCAGACGGCCATGGCGAAGGCGCCGATCTGGCTCTCGGCCAGTTCGCCGCGCGCAAGCGCTCCGATGAGGCTGTCGATATCGGCGGCAGAGAGAACGCCACCGTTGCGCTTCAGCCGGATGATCTCCTGCGGGATCATGGCCTCAATAGCCTGAAGACGCTGTCTTGGATTGTCCGCCGGCCAGCACGCCGAGGATATCGTCGAGCAGGCTCGAGGCGCCGAAACGGAAGGTCGAGGGCATGGCCCAGTCCGGCGCCATGATGGTCTCGGCAAGGCTCAGATAAAGCGCCGCATCGGCAACAGAACCGATACCGCCGGCCGGCTTGAAGCCGACTTTCTTGCCGCTGTCGCGGATCGCCCGCAGCATGATGTCGGCCGCTTCAAGCGTCGCGTTGACCGCGACCTTGCCGGTGGAGGTCTTGATGAAATCGGAGCCGGCCTCGATCGCCAGCTTGGAGGCGCGCTGGATCAGCGCCACGTCCTTGAGCTCGCCGGTTTCGAGGATGGTCTTCAGGATCACCGGTCCCGTGCATTCCGCCTTGACGGCTGCGACCATGTCGGTGACGGCCTGCTCGTTGCCCTCAAGCAGCGCGCGATAGGGAATGACGAGATCGATCTCGTCGGCGCCATCGGCGATCGCCTCGCGCGCTTCGGCGGCAACATCGGCCACTTCCATGTCGCCGGCCGGGAAATTCACCACGGTTGCGATCTTCACCGCATGGTCGGTGCCGAGGATACCGCGCGCCTGGGCGACGAAACGCGGCCAGATGCAGACGGCGGCGGTGTTGCCATAGGGCGATTGCGCCCGTTCGCAGAGCGTCTCGATCTGGGCCGGCGTACAATCATCCTTGAGATTGGTGAGATCGAGAAGGGAAAGCGCAACGGCCGCCGTTTCTCTCAGGGAATGGCTCGTCATTGTCAGTTTCCTCCGTCCGCAATCATTTCTGTCAGGATGGCCGCAAGCCGGGCACCGCCGACCGGAGCCATGTCCTTGGTCTCCTCATGCGTCAGCTCGGCGCCGGTCATGCCAGCCCCATAGTTAGTGATGACGGAGGCCGCGGCAACCCTTAGGCCGAAAAGACGCGCCAGAATGACCTCCGGCACCGTCGACATACCCACGGCATCGGCGCCGAGAATGCGCGCCATGCGGATTTCCGCCGGCGTCTCGAAGCTCGGACCGGAGAACCACATGTAGACGCCATGCGACAGCTTGATCTCGGCCTTTTCCGCCGCCTTGCGCATCTGCATGATGAGATCGGCATCATAGGCGCTGGTCATGCCAACGAAACGCTTGTCGCTTTCCTCGCCGATCAGCGGGTTCATGCCGGAATAATTAATGTGGTCGGTGATCTGCATCACCGATCCCGGCGGCATTTCCTCGCGCAGCGACCCAGCCGAGTTGGTCAGGATCAGCGTATCGACGCCGAGAGCCTTCAGCGTCTCGATCGGCACGCGCATGGCGTTGGCATCGCCCTTTTCATAGTAGTGCACGCGGCCGGACAGCATGATAACCGGGGTATCGCCGAGACGGCCCGCGACCAAAGTGCCGGCATGGCCTGAAACGGCGCTGACGGGAAAGCCTGGAATCTCCGTATAGGGTACACGCACGGCGTCCTGCACCTGATCGACGAGCGAACCCAGGCCGGAACCGAGGACGATACCGTAGCGCGGCTGGAGATCACCGAGCTTTGCGGCCAGGATATCGACGGCGGCGGTCATCCCAGTATCTCGGTTTCGAAGCTGAAGGGCAGCAATTCATCCATGGTCATCGTCTTCCTCACCCCGGTTTCGTCGCAAAGATAGACGCGCGTCTCCTTGCTGGCAAATTCGGCGATCTTCTGCCGGCAACCGCCGCAGGGCGGGCAGAGCGGCAGCTTCTCGGCGATGACGGCCATTTCGACGATCTTCCTGGCACCGCCCATGATCATGTGGCTGATCGCAGTCGGCTCGGCGCACCAGCCCTGCGGGAAAGACAGGTTCTCGATATTGGCACCGGCATAGATCTTGCCGTCCTCGGCGCGGATCGCCGCGCCGACGGGAAATTTCGAATAGGGGGCATGAGCAAAGGCCATCGCCCCGCGGGCGGCCTCGAACAGATCGTGCGACATGAACTAGCGCTCCTTGGTATAGGGCACGCCGCCGGCTTTGGGCGGCTTGGCGACGCCGATGAAGCCGGCGAGCAGGATGCAGGTGAGGATATAGGGCAGCGCCTGGAAAATCTGCACCGGCACTTCGCCGATGCCCGGAACCGCCTTGCCCTGCATGAAATTGGAGAAGGCATCGAGGAAGCCGAAGAGCAGGCAGGACAGCATCACCGGCACCGGCTTCCACTTGGCAAAGATCAGCGCGGCAAGCGCGATATACCCCTTGCCGGCCGACATGTTGGCGATGAAGCCGGCTGACTGGGCAATGGCGAGATAGGTGCCGGAGAAGCCGCAGAGAATGCCGGCGCAGATCAGCGAGCGATAGCGCAGCCACGCGACCGAAATGCCGGCGGTGTCGACGGCGCCGGGATTTTCCCCGACGGCGCGCAGGCGCAGACCAAATCGCGTCCGGTACAGAATCCACCAGGAAATCGGCACGGCAAGAAAGGCGAGATAGGTGAGGATGTTGTTGCCGGAAATGACATTGGCGTAGAGAGGTCCGATGATCGGCACGCCGCGCATCGCATCGGCGCCGGGCAGGATGATCGGCACGAACCGCGCGTCCGCGCCAAGCTGCGGCGTACGTCCTCCCTGGCCAAACCAGGCCTGACCAAGCACGACGGTCAAGCCGGCGATCAGAAAGTTGATCGCAACACCGGAGACAATCTGATTGCCGCGATTGGTGATCGAGGTGAAGCCATGAAGCAGGCCGAATATGACGGAGACGACGATACCCGCGCCCAGCCCAGCCCAGGCCGATCCGGTGACCGTGGCCATGCACGCGGCGGCAAATGCGGCCGCCAGCATCTTGCCTTCAAGGCCGATATCGAAGACGCCGGCACGCTCGGAAAACAACCCGGCAAGCGCCGTAAAGATCAGGGGAATCGACAGACGGATGGTCGAACCGAGCATGCTGATCAGGATGTCGTAATAATCCATGGCCGATCCTCACGCCTTGCCGAACAATTGGTAGATACGCACGAATGTCGGACGCAGCATATATTCGAGCGCGCCAACGAACAAAATAACGAGACCCTGGATCAGGATGACCATATCCCGGCTAATGGTTGGTATATCAAAATTAACCATATCGCCGCCTTGGGAAAGGATACCAAACAGGATCGCTGCGAAGATAATACCCAAGGGATGGTTACGGCCCATAAGCGACACGGCGATGCCAACAAAGCCCGCGCCTGCGACGAACTCGACACCAAGACGGGCCTGCGCGCCCATGACCGGGTTTAGCGCCATCATCCCGGCCAGACCGCCTGATATCAGCATGGCGATGATGACGGTGCGGGCATAGGGAATGCCGGCATAGACGGCGGCGGTCGGGCTGAGGCCGAGCGTACGCATCTCATAGCCGAGCTTGGTGCGCCAGATGAGCAGCCAGACGAGGAAGCACATCACCAGCGCGATCAGGAACGAGACGTTGAGCGGCGCGGCGCCGATCGTCGAGCCGAACATGCTGATCAGCCAATCGAGCTTCGGCAGTTGGCCGCCTTCAAGAAAGGTGCGGCTTTCCGCGGACTGTTTTCCCGGCACGATCAGAACGTGCGACAGCAGAAAAACCATCAGAGGTGCGCCGATGAAATTGAACATGATCGTCGTGATGACGATATGGCTGCCGCGCTTTGCCTGCATCCAGGCCGGGATAAAAGCCCATGCCGCACCGAACACCGCAGCGCCAATCATTGCGAACGGCATGGTGACATACCAGGGCACATAATTGTCGAGCGACAGGGCGACCAAGGCAGCCCCGAGACCACCAATATAGGCCTGGCCTTCCGAGCCTATGTTGAACAAGCCCGCATGGATCGCGACAGCGACGGAAAGACCCGTGAAAATAAAACTCGTGGCATAGAACAACGTGTAGCTGATGGCCTCGCCACTGCCCAGCGAGCCCTGAACAAGAGAATTCAGGGCGTCGAGAGGACTTTCACCGATGAGCCAGATCACCAGACCTGAAACGATAAAAGCTAGCAGCAGATTGATCAGCGGGATCAGGCCGTAGTTGATCCAATTGGGGAGCGGAACGGAAGCGGTACTCATCAAGGCCTCACGCGGCAATTCCGGCCATCATCAGGCCGAGTGTCTGTTCACCGGCGTCAGCCGTTTTTTCGCCGACGACATGGCCGGCAAACATGACGAGGATGCGGTCGGACAGCGCGCGGATTTCATCCAGCTCCACCGAGACCAGCAGGATCGCCTTGCCGGCGTCGCGCATCTCGATGATACGGCGATGGATGAATTCGATGGCGCCGATATCGACGCCGCGCGTCGGCTGGCCGATCAGCAGAGCCTTCGGATCGCGCTCGATCTCACGGGCGACGACGATCTTCTGCTGGTTGCCGCCGGAGAAATTGGCGGTCTTCAGCCGGGCGTTCGGCGGGCGGATGTCGTATTTTTCGATCTTCTCGATCGCATCCTTGCGCATGGCGTCGAGGTCGAGCATCCCGCCCCGCCCGTATTTGACGTCACGGTGATAGCCGAGCATCGAATTCTCATATTCCTCGAACTTGAGGACGAGGCCCATGTGATGGCGGTCTTCCGGGATATGGGCGAGGCCGAGGGCACGCAGGGCCGCCGGGTCGGCGGTGCCGATCGGCTTGCCATGCAGACAGATCTCGCCCGAAGCCGGCTTGCGGATGCCGGCGATCGCCTCCAGCAGCTCGGATTGGCCGTTGCCGGCCACGCCGGCAATGCCGACGATCTCGCCGGCGCGCACATCGAAGGAGACATTGTCGACCATGGTGACGCCGCGGCCGTCCTTGACGGTCAGATTGCGCACGGAGAGGACGACATCGCCCGGATGAGCGGAGCCCTTCTCGACGCGCAGCAGCACGCGGCGGCCGACCATCAGCTCGGCCAGCTCTTCGACGGTGGTTTCAGCGGTCTTGCGGGTGGCGACCATTTCGCCGCGGCGCATGACCGACACCGTATCGGTGATCGCCATGATCTCGCGCAGCTTATGGGTGATGAGAAGGATCGTCTTGCCCTGGTCGCGCAGCACACGCAGAATCCGGAACAGGTTGTCAGCTTCGGCGGGCGTCAGCACACCGGTCGGCTCGTCGAGGATGAGGATCTCGGCGCCGCGATACATGGCCTTCAGGATCTCGACGCGCTGCTGCTGGCCGACGGGAAGCTCTTCGATCAAGGCGTCGGGATCGACGTCGAGACCGTAGTCCGTCTCCAGTCTGCCAAGCTCGGCGCGGGCCGCAGCAACGCCCTTGGCCAGAAGGGCTCCGCCTTCGGCACCGAGCATGACGTTTTCCAGCACGGAGAAGTTATCGACCAGCATGAAATGCTGGTGCACCATGCCGATGCCGGCGGCGATGGCCGTCTGGCTGTCACGGATGGCGATGGGATTGCCGTTGATGCGGATCTCGCCGCTGTCAGCCTGATAGAAGCCGTAGATGATCGACATCAGAGTCGACTTCCCGGCACCATTCTCACCGATGATCCCGTGGATCGAGCCCTTGGAAACGGTCAGGTTGATGTCTTTATTGGCATGGACGGCACCGAACTTCTTGTCGATGCCCACAAGTTCGATGGCAGGCAATTGGCTCACTACACGGCTCCAGAAATCATAATTCCGGATAAGAAAAGGGCGTATGACGTTTTGATGCCGTCATACGCCCTAGTTTCATATCAGCTCTTCGGGCAGGCGTTATCGGTCGTGTAGTCGTGCACCTTGATCGTGCCGGCAATGATGCCGGCGGTCGCCTTGTCGACGGCAGACTTGATTTCCGGAGTGACGAGCGGCTTGTTGTTGTCGTCCAGGGCGACGCCAACGCCCTCTTCCTTGAGGCCGAGTTCCTGCGTGCCGGGCGTGAACTTGCCAGCCTTGGCATCGGTGAAGGCGTTATAGACGGCAAGGTCGACGCGCTTGACGACGGAGGTCAGAACCGAACCCGGATGCAGGTAGTTCTGGTTCGAGTCGACGCCGACGGAAAGCTTCTTGTTGTCGGCAGCCGTCTGCAGCACGCCGAGGCCGGTGGCGCCGGCAGCCGCGTAGATCACGTCGGCACCCTGGTCGATCTGGTTCTTGGTGAGCTCGCCGCCGCGAACCGGGTCGTTCCAGGCAGCACCGGTCGTGCCGGTCATGTTCTGGAAGACTTCGATCTTGGCGTTGGCGGCGCGGGCGCCTTGCTCGTAGCCGCATTCGAACTTGCGGATCAGCGGAATGTCCATGCCGCCGACGAAGCCGATCTTGCCGGTCTTGGACGACAGGGCGGCCATGACGCCGGCGAGGTACGAGCCCTCATTTTCCTTGAACTTGACGGAGCGGACGTTCGGCAGATCGAGGCTGTCGTCGATCAGAACGAATTCGGTCTTCGGATATTCGGCTGCAACCTTCTGAAGGGCGGAAGTCCAGGCGAAGGAAACGGCAATAACCGGGTTGAAACCCTTGCTGGCGAAGTTGCGCAGCGCCTGTTCACCCTGGGTGTCGCCGGTCGGCTCGAAGTCGCGATAGGCGATGCCGGTTTCTTTCTTGAACTTTTCGGCACCGTTATAAGCCGCTTCGTTGAAGGACTTGTCGAACTTGCCGCCGGTGCCATAGACAATCGCCGGCTTGATGTCGGCCGCAAGCGCCGTTGCCGACATGGCAGCCAAGGCGAAAAGCGTCAAAAGGGATTTTTTCATGAGTTGCAGCCCTGTTGTTTCTATCTTGTTGGGTCCTCCCGCAAGCCCGTTGACCGGACATGTCTGCGGAACCGCCGGCCTCCCCCGAGGCCAAGCTGGCGCGCATCCTTGCATGGCTGCACGAAAAATTCACCAGAAATTTTTCAGTTGGTAAAGATTTGTGGGAATTGCCAAAAGCCCGCTCAAAGGGGCTGTTTTTTGGACAATTCTGCACTCGAACTGCGATTTTATTAGCCAATCAAGCGACGATGGAAGGCGATAACAGCCGCGCCGGAGCGCCTCCGGACGCCGCCAAATTGCATAGCCGGAACGGTTTTCAAAGCATGATATCGCGGAAGAACGGCCGGTCTTAGACGCTGAAACGGCCCGCAACCGGCGGCTTCTTGTAGGCAACCATCCACAATAGCAGCGAGAGCACCAGGAAGACCGCGAAAGCCGGCTGGAACAGCAGCCATTGCATGGCCATGTCGTAGAGGCGCGGATGAATATAATAGGAGATCAACGACTGGACGGTGGCGAGCGAGGATGGGCTGACATCCTTCCAGGCATCTCCCATCGGCGTCATAACGACGGCGGAGGCTGCGACCGACTGGATGGAATCGATGGTTCCAGCAACCACCGCAACCACGAGCGCGACGAGGCTGGCAAAACGCAGCAGGAAACGCATGAACTCCTCCCGATACTCAATTATCCTCGGCCATATACGCTTGACCGGTTGCATTCTTTTTCCATCTTTCTTCTTAGATAAGTTGGGAATCAGACAAGCGCAATGGAGGAGAAGCGCATAGTTTTCTGCTCAGAAGTCAAAAAACTGTCAGATTTGGGTTGATCCCAGAAAATTCATCGGTATATATCGCGCCGTTCCCACAATAGCTCCTTCATCGGACGCGAAGTGCAGATGGACAGGTGGCCGAGTGGTTTAAGGCGCACGCCTGGAACGCGTGTGTACGTGAAAGCGTACCGTGGGTTCGAATCCCACCTTGTCCGCCATTCTTCTCAAAAGAAGCAGGTCAGCAAACAGCTGTCGCCAAGGGCCACCGATCCGGGCTTTATGCTTCCATTTCGGTAGCATCCGCGCTCTTCCTTCACCCACCATCCATAGCTCATCAGATGAGATGCGGAGCATTTCTGACGATGACATAGGATGCGACGACAAGGACGAGCGCAGCGAATATCCAGTTGAGAGCCCTTGTGTTTGCGGAGAGGCGAGTGGCCAACAGCATGCCGAGCGCGCCGCCGATGACGCCGCCGAGGATGAACTCGGCGGCCAGCGGCCAGTCCACCAGACCAGCGCTTGCATAGTTGAATGCCGTCGCAAGACCGAAGGTGCCGACAGCGAGCAAAGACGAGCCGATGGCGCTGATGGTTCGCATGCCCGTGGCGAAGATCAGCGCGGGGACGATAAGAAATCCGCCACCGATGCCGAAGAAGCCGGACGCCGCACCGGTGGCGATGGCGGCCGCAGCGGTGACGACGCACATGCGCCGGTCGACGGGACGCTGCCGTCCCTGGGCGTCGCGGCGCGGGCGCAGCATGAGCAATCCCACGGCAACCATCACCAGGCCGAAGAGAAACAACAGGCTCTTGCCGTCCACCAGAAGGCCGAGACTGGAACCCAGCATCGCGCCCAAAGTTCCGACCAGAGCGAAGACGATGGCGCAGCGCCACCATACATGTCCCTTGCGGGCATGGTTGATGAGATTGGCATAAGCGTTGATCGAGACGGCCAGCGCGCCCGTGCCGATCGCGACATGCGGATTGGCGACGCCGACCACATAGAGAAGCAGCGGCGTGGCGAGGATCGATCCGCCGCCACCGATCAGCCCGAGCGAGAAGCCGACGAGTCCGCCGGAGCCGACCGCGGTGAGGATGGAGGCGGCAATCATTGAAGGCTCCTGTCGATCAGCCGATCGTGGATAACCATGCCGGCGGCCATGGCGATGACGAACAGAAAAGCCGGCAGCGCTCCCGTCGCAAGCGCCGAGATGGCAGGCCCGGGGCAGAAACCGCCGAGCCCCCAGCCGATGCCGAAGATCGCCGATCCGATCAATACCTCTTTGTCGATGGCGGCCTTCGACGGCAGATGGAACTGCCGGTCGAGCGCAGGCTTCGCCATCCGGCGCTGGAGCAGGACGCCCGGCACGGCGACGAACACAGCGCCGCCGAGCACGAATATCAGGCTCGGGTCCCAAAGACCGCTCGCAACATCGAGGAAGCCGAGGACGCGGGCAGGATCGACCATGCCCGACAGCGACAGGCCGAAGCCGAAGATTGCGCCCGCGACAAGGGCGCCGGCGAGGCGAGCATGGGCGGAGAGGCTCATTTCAATACCCCCATGGCGGTCGCCGTGACGATTCCCGTGGCAAGGAAGACAGCCGTCGCCGCAAATGAACGCCTGGAGAAGCGGGCAAGGCCGAGAATACCGTGGCCGGAAGTGCAGCCGGAACCCAGGCGCGTGCCTATCCCGACCAACAGGCCGGCAAGGAGCACGATCGGCCATGAGGCGGAGACGGTCATGGCCGGCATGTGGCCGAAGGCTGCGACATGCAGAAACGGGCCGGCGAGAAGGCCGGCGATGAAAGCAGCGTTGGGCGCCATGTTATGGCCACCAAGGAGACGGCCGAGGATGCCGCTAATGCCGGCGATCCGGCCGTTGAGAAGCAAGAGCAGCACCGCCGACAGGCCGAGCAGCATGCCGCCGATAAACGGAAAAAGGTATGGCGTCATGCTCGCTTCTCCGGCTGGCAGAAGATACCGTAGAGCGCCTGGATGAGCTGTGCCGCCTTCTCTTCCGTCAGCCGATAGAAGATCTGCTTGGCTTCACGGCGCGTCTCGACGACATCCGCCTCGCGCAGAACGCCGAGCTGCTGGGACAGCGTGGGCTGGTGAATATCGAGTCTTTCCTCCAGCTCGCCGACCGAATATTCGCCTTCGGCCAGCGTGCAGGCCAGTATCAGGCGGACAGGATGCGCCAGCGTCTTCAGCAATGAAGCGACTTCGCCGGCCCGGCTCGCCATGTCCTCGGGCGGGACGGCAGCGCGTGTCGAATTCGCCTTGGTCACCATGCGGCACCCTCCAATGCGTTGAGCGGGAGTTTGAGGTAACGTCGGCCGTTGTCCTCAGGCTCCGGCAGCCGACCGCCGCGAATATTCACCTGCAGCGCATGAAGGATCAGCTTCGGCATCGGCAGCGTCTTGTCGCGTGCCTCGCGGGCCACCACAAAATTCTCCTCGCTCATTCCGGCGATGTGCGGGTTGGCACGCTTCTGCTCGCCGACCGTGCTTTCCCATTTCGCATTTCGCCCACCCGGCTGGTAATCGTGGCCCGTGAACAGTCGCGTCTCAGCAGGCAGCGACAGGATGCGCTGGATCGACGCCCATAAAACTCGCGCGCTACCGCCGGGAAAATCGGCGCGGGCCGTACCCGAATCCGGCATGAAGAGCGTATCGTGGACGAAGGCGGCGTCGCCGATGGCATAGGTGACCGAGGCGAGTGTGTGACCGGGCGAGAACATGGCGCGACCTTCGAGATTACCGATCCTGAACGTGTCGCCATCTTCGAACAGCCGATCCCATTGAGACCCGTCGACCGCAAACTCCGGCAGGTTGTAGATATCCTTCCACAGCCGCTGCACGCCAACGACATGGGCGCCGATCGCCGTCGGCGCGCCAGTCTTCTGCTTGAGATAATCGGCGGCCGAGAAGTGGTCGGCATGCGGGTGCGTGTCGAAAATCCATTCCACCGTCAGCCCTTCGGTCCGCACGTAACCAAGGATGGCATCAGCATGCGCGGTCGCGGTCGCCCCGGATTTCTCGTCAAAATCAAGGACGGGATCGACGATGGCGCAGGCCTTTGTCGAGGGATCGCTGACGACATATTGAATGCTGCCGCTACGAGGATCGTAGAAGCCCTTGACCTTCGGCACGCGCGTATCTTCGCGCACCAGCCAGCGCACCGCACCCGAGATGTCGAAACCGAAATTGCGGCCGAAGCTTTCTACATCCTCACGCTTCATCCGCCCGTCGAGAACTTCGCCAAGGGCGTAAAGCGTCAAGGCGCGCATTCCGCTCTTGCAGTGGGCAAGGACCGGCCCATGTGCATCCGACAAAGCTTTTCGGAATGCGTGGACATCCGCCTCCGTAATGGCGGGGCCGGTGACTGGAATGAAACTATAGCCGAGAGAGGCCGCGTGCGCGACCGATGCCTCGGCAGCATTACCCGGCTGGCCAGGCTCTTCGCCGTCCGGCCGGGCATTGATGATGTGAGCGAAGCCCTGTTTGGCGAGTTCGCCGAAGGCAGTAAGCTCAGGCTGGGCGGATATTGCCAGATTATCCGTGATTTTGACGAAAGTCATGGTGACTGCTCCGTGGCAAATATCAATATACAATTACATATAATGTATATTGATGACACAATCAAGCGCCCGACACCTTTTCGTCAATGCGATCGATACCGCCGACCTGGTCTCGCGAAGCTGCGGCTCTCCATTCGTGATGAGAGCCGGACGACTGAACACCCGCCTGTATCGATCTCGCTCGCGGTATCACCCGCTACTGAGAGCAACGGCCAGCGCCAAGACAGCACAAGCTTCGATCGCAATCCGCCAACGGCTCTGTCGCGTCCAGGCCCAGGCAGCCTCTACCTGCGAAGGGCCGGGGTCTTCAGCTTGCTCAAAGCGGAGGGCAGCGGGGATAAAATGAACGAAGGACCAGGCTCGCGTGATTGCGTGCGCCGCCAGCGCCGCCAGGATGCAATACCTTGCGAAAGGGCTCTGCCAGTTCGCCCACAACGAGACGGCGAGGGCAAGCTCATAGGCCGTATGCATCGGAATCCAGAAAAGCTTGCGGTCTATGCCACCTCTTTGGGGCTGGATCAGGTGCGGCAGCCTGGGCCATGTGCGATCGATCAGCAGGGCCTCGTACAGGCCGCCGCCCAACCCGATCGCGCCGAAAACCATGGCTGCCTGCAGGATGACGGTATGAAAATTCATTGGCGTGATTGTCCAATATGGGGTAGGGATCAAATATCTTAATTATCGAGATATCAGAATGTCAAGAGAACTCACCCAGACGACTACACGACTGACGGATGCGCTTCGCAAGTCCAGTGCGCTGGCGTTGATGGTGAGCCACAGCGTCGCGGCGAAGGTCGGCTTGAACATGACCGACCTTGAATGCCTCGATATCATCCGGATGAGCGGAAGCGTGACCGCCGGCGAGCTGGCGCGCCGGACGGGCCTTTCGACCGGCGCGATGACGACCGCGATCGACCGCCTTGTGCATGCCGGCTATGCGGAACGGCAGGACGACCCGAACGACAGACGCAGAGTTCTCGTCACGACCCGCGCCGAGCACATGCAGACGCTCTGGCAGATCTATGCGCCCCTGCAGGCCGCGATGGAACGGCTCTATGAAGGCTATTCCGAGGATGAATTGCGCACGATAGCAACCTTCATGGAGCAAGCCGCGACGGTTTCCACCACGTTCGCACGAAGCTTGCAGGCGGAATGAGCTGCAGGGATCGCCCTGACCTGAGAATGGAGTATCAGCCGGCGGACGTTACTCGGCGATATTTCAGTGCCAGAAGTGCTGCCAGCTCCGCCCTGGATTCGACGAGCGCACCGACATCCTGGCGTGCTTTTGCCATCGCCATGGCGCCGGAATAGATGGCGATGACCAGCGTCGCGAGACTGCTTGGCTGGATGTTGCTCGCACGCCCCGATGCCAGGTCCGCCTGAAATTTTGCGGACAATGCCTCCTGCCAGGCAGCGAAAATATCGTCGAGGGCAAGGCGCATTTCCGGATCATGGGGGGAGACGTCCATCGCCATGTTGTTGAGCGGACAGCCGGAAACCGAGCCCTTGGGCGCCAGTTCGCCGATGATATCACCGAAAATCAGATCGATGGCGGCCGGCGCGTCGACACATCTATCCAGCGGCTCGATCCACGTCTGCCGAACAGCGTGGCTCACCCGATCGCGGATAACCGCCAGCCCCAGCGCGCGCTTTGCTGGAAAATGATGCGCCATCGCCCCGCCGGACACCGAAGCCTTTTCACGGATCTCCAGCATCCCGGTTGCGATGTAACCCTGTTTGACGAAGGCATCATAGGCCGTGTCGACGATCCGGCGACGCACGCCTTGAGGGTCATTGGTTCTTCCGTTTCCGATCATGCAACTCCGACCAATTTTTCAAGAGAATAGCATCTTGACAAAACAGGTCAATCATCCTCTTTTTAAAACAGGACGATTGACCTGTTAGGAGAGAACATGGAATCCCATACCGTATTTGAACTCCGCCGCTACCGGCTGCTTCCCGGAGGCCGGGAACCGTTGATTGACCTGTTCGACAGGGAATTCGTTGAACCGCAGGAAGCGCTGGGCATGCGTGTCGAAGCGGAGTTTCGCGACCTTGAGGATCCCAATGCTTTCGTCTGGGTCCGCTCCTTCCGGGACATGGAAGCGCGGACGGAAGCGCTCCAATCCTTTTATTCAGGCCCCATCTGGAAAAAACACGGGCCAGACGCAAACGCCACGATGCTCAACTCGGACAATGTGCTGCTGCTGAAATCGGCGGGCGCCATGCAACCCTTCGCGCGCAATCTGCAACGAAAGCAGGAGACGGAGCGGCCCGAAACGAGCGGCATCGTCATTGCGAATACTTGCTCGCTGGCACCAACGAAAGAGACCGATTTCGCGAGTTTCTTTTTCGATCACGCACTCCCGGTTATCCAGGATGCCGGCGCACGGGTTGAGGCCGCGTTTGTCACGGAGCAAAGCCCGAACGGTTTTCGGAGGCTCCCGGTTCGCGAGGGCGAGACCGTCTTCGTTTGGTTCGAATGCCACGAGGACGAGGCAGGCGTGGCGCGCTACCGGGAGCGTCTGCGCCGGAATGCCGATTGGACGGACGACATCTACCCGCGCATGGACAGCCTGTGCTGGCGTGACATCGAGGTGGCGCGCTTGACGCCGACGTCACGGTCGCTCTGCGCTTGGTGATTGGACTTAGCCATTTTTGTCCGCTTGCTCGCAAAAGCAGTGGACCGTGCCACGCATCGCGGCCTCAGCCAATTCGCCATCCGCCATTGACCGGAATGACGGCGCCCGTGACGAAGGAACCCGCCGGCGACGCAAGCCAGAGCACGGCGCCGGCAATGTCGGCCGGCGTGCCCGGCCGTCCCACGAGCGTCTCGGCGACAATCGAGGCAATGCGTTCTTCGGGCCAGGCACCAGTGAAGCCCGTGTCCGCGATAAAGCCTGGCGCAATGACGTTCGCGGTGATGCCGCGCGGTGCCAGCTCGCGCGCCAGCGCATAGGTCAGGCCATGCAGGCCGGATTTCGCCGCAGCATAGGCAAGGCTGCCCGGCCTGCTGCCGCCGGTCTGAGCGCCGATGGAACTGATGTTGATGAGGCGGCCGCCGGGGCTTGCGAGCAAGAGAGCCGCCGCCTGTGCCATCAAAAAACTGCCCTTGAGGTTGGCGTCGATGACGGCATCCCAGTTCGTCTCGGCTTCCTCCGCCGGTGTCGAGAGACTGACGCTGCGAACAAAGCCCGCCGCATTCACAAGAACGTCTATGTGGTCGAGGTCGGACAGTGCGGCATGCACTTCACGGCGGCGCCCGACGTCCGCCCGCCGCCACGAGCATACCGGGCCGAGCTTTTCCGCAGCATTGCGGAGACGCTTCTCGTCCCGGCCGATCAAGACGATATCGTAGCCGGTCCCCGCCAACGCTTCCGCGATACCGAAACCGATGCCGCTGGCTCCACCTGTTACGACCGCGATCCTTCTGTCATTCATCATCTTCAACCCCATGCACTGAACGAAGTTCTTAGGATCAGCGTGGGAGCGCGATATGTCCAATACCGTTGATCTGCTTCTACGATATGATAAATGTATCGTATGCTCAGCCTGCGTCAGTTTCAGCAGTTCCTCGCCGTTGCCGAAACCATGAGTTTCCGGCGGGCGGCGGAGCGCCTCAATATGGCGCAGCCGCCGCTGACCGCCGCGATCCGGCAAATGGAGGAGACAATCGGCGTTCGGCTCTTCGAGCGAACGAACCGGATCACCGGCCTGACGGCGGCGGGCGAGGTTTTACGCGAGGAAGCGCAAAGAACGATCGCCCAGGCCGAACGCGCCGTGACTCTTGCGCGGCGCGCGGGGACCGGGGAGATCGGGTCGCTTCGCATCGGGTTTGTCGCCAGCGCCGTGCGGCGGCTGCTGCCGATCCTCATCGCCGCATTTCGGGAGCAACATCCGGCCGTCGTGCTGGAACTTGAGGAAGTCCCGACGGCTCGGCAGATCGCCGCCATTCTCGACGATCGCATGGATGTCGGGATCGTCGCCCTTCCGCTCCCGTCCGACGTGGAGCATCGCATCACGGTGCAGACGATGGTGAAGAGCCGGCTGGTTGCCGCCATTCCCGCCCGTCATCCATTGGCCAACGCCATCGACACGCCGCTTGCTTTGGCAGCACTTGCCGATCAGCCGTGGATCCTCTTTCCAGCGGGCGAAGGTCCCGGCCTTCATTCGACGATCCTGCACGCCTGCGCGGAGGCCGGCTTTACCCCACGGGTCGCCCAGCGTGCGGTGCAGATGGAAACCATTATCGGCCTCGTGGCGGCAGGTCTTGGGGTCGCTCTGGTTCCCCGCCTGTTTAACGAGACGCCTCGCGAAGGAGTAGTGTTTCGCGAACTGACCGGCTCCGGCTCCCCCGTCCCTTACGAAACCGCGCTCGCCTGGCGGAAAGACAATCATCTTCCCACCCTCAAAGCCTTTATTCGCACAGGGATTCGCGCGTAACGAAGCGGACGTCACAAGCTGACGCGCAGATCCTGATCTCGTCGCCGAGTGACCATTCCGCCGCCCTCGCCGCCCTCGCCGCCCTCGCCGCGGGCACGCTCTCCGATCCGGGACCGGCAGGAACATCATAGGTGGCATGCGCGTCATGCGGCAGGAGCACGCCATAGCCAAGCCGCATGGCTTCGCGCGCCGTTGCCGCCACGCACATTTCGGACAACACGCCGCAGATCGCGACACTGCGGACGTCAAGTGCCGTGAGAATCTCGTCGAGATCTGTGCCGTCGAATCCGTCGTCCCGTTCCTTCCTCACCACCGTCTCATGCGATCGGGGAGAAAAGTACAACATCCAACCCGGCCGGGACGGTTCGTCCACCGCACCCGGCGGACCATCGTTCTGAAGGAAGATTATTGGAGCGCCGGCGGATCGGGCCGCTACGAGCAAAACCGCCACCATCGCGACAAGCCGGGCATGTTCGGGGACCGCATCCGGTCCCGTTACGAAGGCATTCTGCACATCGATGACCATCAGGGCGTCAACCGCCTCCACTTGGTTTGCCTGCATCTCGTCCATCGATCGTTTGGCCTGTCGGCGCGATTTGAAACTGATTGGGTAGTTGTGGTTCCGGTCACCTGTCCGCAAGGGGGACTGCGCGGCCGATGCTCCGCGCGGTGTCCATGAATGCCCTGAGCTTCGGCGCGAGTTCGGCGCGGCGGGGAAAATAGAGGAAGAGGCCGTCCTCGGTGACGGCGTAAGGTTCCAGCACCTGAATGAGCCTGCCCGCCGTGATATCGGCCTCTACCAGGGGCTCGAACACATAGGCGAGGCCAACGCCGGCCAGTGCCAGTTCGACGGCCGAGTGCGATTCCGTGACGATCGCTGAACCTCGCACCGCAACGGCCACATCGCGGCCATCCTGTACCAAGTCCCACTGATAGAGTCCGCCAGAACGGATGAGCCTGTAGCCGATGCAATTGTGTTGCGAAAGATCCGTCAGGTTCATCGGGCGACCACGGTTGCCGATATAGCCGGGGGATGCAACTACGATAGAGCGGAACGGCGGAGTCAGCCGCACCGCCACCATGTCCTGCGCGATCATCTCGCCGATGCGGATGCCGGCGTCGAAGCCTTCGGAGACAATATCGGTCAGGCGTTCATCGGAGAAGATCTCGACATCGACATCGGGATAGCGCTCCGCCATCGCGGCAATGATCGGGGTTACGGCAAGCGGCAGGCTGATCCTCGCGGCATTGATCCGGAGCAGGCCGCTGGGCCGGCCCTTGACCGCTCGAATGCGCTCCATTCGCTCATGAATATCCTGCAAGGCCGGAGCCAGCGTCCCGATCAGGCTCTTGCCCGCATCCGTCAGCGCGACGCTGCGGGTTGTGCGCGCAAACAGAGGCTGCCCCAGCCGCTCCTCCACCAGCCGCACGGCATGGCTGACCGCCGACGCGCTCATGCCGAGTTCGGCGGCAGCGGCGGCAAAACCACCACGTCGCGCCACGGCAACGATAACGGGCAGATGGGCAAGCAGATCGCGATCCATTCATGAACCATATCGCACACTGCATGCGGAATAAACAATCTTATCGAATAGAGGCTTTTTGCGCATCCTACGCTTGCGAACCGCGATGCAGGAGAAACTGCCGCGCAAACGAAGTCGACAAGCGAGGAACAAAGCCATGGGCATGACCTATTACACACTCGGCAATAGCGGCCTGAAGGTGCCGCAGCTTGCGCTCGGCACCATGACCTTCGGGACGGAATGGGGCTGGGGTGCCGACAAGGACACCGCACGCGCTATGTTCGATGCTTATGTCGAGGCCGGGGGCAATTTCTTCGACACGGCCGACGCCTATACCGGCGGAACATCGGAAGCGTGGCTGGGCGAATTCATCGCCGAGCGCGGCCTGCGTGACGAAGCCGTGATCGCCACCAAGTTCAGCATGAATATCTCCGGCAACAATCCGAACACCGCCGGCAACGGCCGCAAGAACATTTTGCGCGCGGTCGAAGGTTCGCTGAAGCGGCTGAACACCGGCCATATCGACCTCTATTTGCTGCATTGCTGGGACCGGCTGACGCCGCCCGAAGAGATCATGCGTACGCTCGACGATCTCATCCGCTCCGGTAAAGTGCGCCATGTCGGCCTTTCCGACGTGCCGGCCTGGTATGCCAGCCGTGCGCAGGCCGTGGCCGAGCACCGGGGCTACGAGCCGGTCTCGGCGCTGCAAATGGAATATTCGCTGGCGGAGCGCAATATCGAGCAGGAATTCATTCCCTTCGGCACCCGCTATGGTGCCGGCATCATGGTATGGAGCCCGCTGGCAAGCGGTTTCCTGAGCGGAAAATACCGGTCCGATTCCAAGGAGCAGGTCAGAGGACGGCTCGAGACCATGCGCGGCTCAAGCAATCCCGGCTTCCAGAAATTCACCGAGCGCAACTGGGCGATCGTCACCGAGCTTGAAAAAGTGTCAGTCGAGCTTGGCCGTAGCATGGCGCAGGTGGCCGTGAATTGGGTGATGACGCAGCCGGGCGTGGCCTCGGTCATCCTCGGTGCCACGAGGTTGGACCAACTCAAGGACAATCTTGCAGCCGTGGAGTTCGAGATCCCGCCCGAACTGCGCCGCCGCCTGGACGAGGTGAGCGCCCTGCCGCCGATATTCCCCTATTCCTTCTTTGGTTCGGAAATCCAGGGAGGTCTGACGGGCGGAAAGACCGTCGGATACAAGCCGGAGGGCTATTTTCCCGACCTGACACTGTCGGGAAGCTTTGCGGGTGTAAGCTGACGGAAGAACTGGCATCGATGTGACATCGAGGGTGCGGGATCGGCAGGGGACATCAAGCCGCCTGCCGATCCCGGCCATTTCAGGGCTTCGGTCGATCGGCGGTTTTCGACACGACAAAACCGCCCACGATCGCGGCGATTGCCAGCATAGCGGCAAAGCCGGTCGCTCCGATCGACAGCCCCGCCCTGTCAATGACGACACCTGTGGCAATCGGCATCAGGCCGGCCGGGATATAGCCGCCGATATTGAGAACGGCATTGGCTTCGGCGCGGCGATCGGCCGACACATGCAGGCCGATGAGCGTCAGGCCGCCGAGTTGACCGAGCCCCTGGCCGCTTCCCGCCAACAGGGCGGCAACGATCAACAGGGCAATATTCGATGTCACGACAGCCAGTGAGACCCCAGCCATGGAGAGGACGGTCGCGGCGGCGCCGGCAAGGAGGATCGTCCACACGGACCGCCTCTTGATAAGGAACTGCACGCCGGTTGCCGCCAGGAACATGGCGCAGGCCATGCCGCCCGCGATCAGCGGGTTCGACACGCCGAGCAGCCGGGAAAGCAATGACGGCCCCAGCGACAGGACAAAGGAGGTCGCCGTGATGCCCGGGCCAAAGACAGCGATGCCGGAGGCGATATGCGGAAGATTGATGCGTGGCACATTGGGCAGCGTCAGACGCCAGGAACGGTCGGCATGGTTCGCGCCGCGCTTCAACGGCAGAAGGATAGCCATCAGAGCGGCGCTTGCGAGGATGACGAGTTCGATCGTGAAAATCGGCGCAATCGGCGGCTCCAGGGCGAGAGCAAGGCTACCTGCCAGCAGCGGGCCGAGCCCGGCGCCCAGCACCATCGATACTGAAGCGAGCAGCGACGCCTGCCGTCGGCGCTCCGCTCCGCCGAGATCCACGATCGAGGCCATGCCGGCCGAGACGGCGACGCCCACGGCAACACCGGAGAGAAAGCGAGCACCGACAAGCATCGCGATAGAATGAGCGCTGAGGAACAGCAGACAGGCAAGGATCGCCGCCGCAAGGCCCGGCAGAAGCACAGGCCTGCGCCCGAAGCGATCCGAGAGTTGGCCGGCAACCAGAAGCGTCAGCAGTAACCCGAGAATATAGGCGGAGAAGATTATCGTCAGCGTCGCGGACGAGAATCCGATCTCGGCCTGCCAGCGCACATAGAGGGGCGTCGACGCGTTGGAAAGAATGAAGACGGCGGTGACGATCCAGGCCGCCGCCCACATGCGCCAGGGCGGATCGGCGGCAAGGCAAGTCGGCTGGACGGCGGTATTGGCGGAAAGCGAAGAGGTCATGACAGGCTCCATCGAACAGTACGAATAAAATCGTACTTAGCATAGTTCGATAAAATTCGTACAGACTAGTTCGACAAAAACCGTACTGGTGTGCTATGCACGCCTTCATGACCACATCTGCCGCCCTTGCCGATATCCGATTGCCCGACGATCTGCCGCCGCCACTGCCCGAGCCGGCGGTGGATGAACTGCGGCTTGAAGCCGTGATGGGCGCGCTTGCCGATCCGCTGCGGCTGATTATCATCCGCAAGCTTCTTCTCGAATCGGAAGCCTATGACCACACTTGCGGCTGGTTCGGCTTCGACCGGCCGAAATCCTCATTGACGCACCATTTCAAGGCGCTGCGGGAAGCGGGTCTGATCCGTCAGAGGCAATATGGGCTGGAACGGCGCAGCCGGGTGCGGACCGAGGATCTCGACGTCCGCTTTCCCGGCCTCATCGCTCTGGTCAAGGCATGGGAACCGTCTGCGCCGATTGCCTGATCAGCAGGTCACCCAGCTGATCAGACCCGATTACGCGACATCCGGCCGGCTCTGTTTTCCCGCGTAGTGCGCCGCGATCTCGTCGCTGGTGGTCAGCCACACCCCTTCATGCGCGGCGATATAGGCGAGCGCCTTGTCGAGGTATTTCGCGCGGAAGGCCTGGCCGACCACGAAGGGGTGAAGTGCCAGTGCCATGACCCGGCCGGAGCTGGCACTGTCGGCATAGAGCTGGTCGAACTGATCGACGACCGTCTGGTAGAATTGCTCGCCGGTCAGGCCGTTGGCGCCGAACAGCAGAAGATCGTTGAGCTCGACCGAATAGGGCACCGAGATCATGCCGGACACGTTGAGCGCGAAGGGCTGGTCATCAGCCGTCCAGTCCAGCACATAGGAAAGGCCGAGCTCCTTCAGGATTCTCGGGGTCTCGAACGTCTCGGTGAGGCCCGGCCCCATCCAGCCCTTCGGGCGCTGGCCGGTGGCATGTTCGATCGTATCGATCACATCGGTGAGGAAATGGCGCTCCTCCTCCGGAGCCATATTGGCATGCAGCATCGAATTGGTCTTGCCATGGGCGAGCCAGGCCCAGTTTCGCCGCCTGCCCGCCTCGATGATCTCAGGATAATGCGCCACCACGTCGGAATTCAGCAGGACGGAGGGGCGAATGCCATGCCGGTCGAAGCTTTCGATCATCCGCCAGATGCCGACCCGCGTGCCATAATCGCGCCATCCATGGTTCAGCGGGTCGGGCTGGAGATGGGCTGTGCCCTGCCAGATGCTGGTCGACGGCTTGCCGAGTTCGAAATGCTCGACATTGAGGCCGACATAGAAGGCCACGCGCGCGCCGTTCGGCCAGGCGATCTTCGGGCGGTCGATGATGGGGGAATAATCGTAAAGCGTATTTTCCATTTGAAACTCCTGCCTCGTTCGGGAGGAGCGTTGTGTTTCAGGGGACGCTCCTCATTCCGTACGGCGAGGATGAACGCTTGCGGTATTTCAGACAATTGAGCTAAAGTTCCGATTATTTCGGAACAGAATTCCAATATCGGAACGAGCGCATGACGGATGATATTGGGACGATGAGCGCCTTCGTGCGTGCCGCCGATGCCAGGAGCTTCACCATCGCCGGGCAGCAGCTCGGCCTGTCGTCGTCAGCCGTGGGCAAGGCGATCACACGGCTTGAGGAACGTCTCGGCGTTCGCCTCTTCCACCGCTCGACACGCAGCATCACACTGACCGAGGAAGGCGCGATGTTCCTGGAGCGATGCCGGCGCATCCTCGGTGAGATCGAGCTGGCGGAACTGGAACTGGCGCAGACCCGTGAGGCGCCGCGCGGTAGGCTCCGCATCAGCCTTCCCATCGTCAATGCGCTGACAGTGCCGGCGCTCAACGCCTTCATGCGCGCCTATCCGGAGGTGCAACTCGACCTCGAATTCAGCGATCATCTGGTTGATGTGATCGAAGACGGCTTCGATGCCGTTATCCGTGCAGGTGAGGTATCGGATTCGCGGCTGATGAGCCGCTTGCTACGGGAGTTTCACCTGAAGCTCGTCGCCTCGCCGGACTATCTGTCACGTCACGGCATTCCCCGGACGCCCGAGGATCTTGCCGGCCACGCTTGCCTGCTCCATCGATTTGCCACCAGCCGCAAGTTCGAGCGCTGGCCGCTGCGACGCGACGGCCGGGACCTGGATATCGCGCTCCAACCGGCGGTCGCCGCCAATACGATCGAGCCCTTGCTGCTGATGGCCGAACAGGGTGTCGGCATCGCCTGCCTGCCGCATTGGCTGGTACGCCGGCAACTTGGCATCGGAAAATTGCGCACGGTGCTCGACGACTATGTCGTCCATGCCGGTACGATGCGGATTTTATGGCCGGCCAGCCGATATCCCTCCCCGAAGCTCAGAGTCTTTGTCGACTTCATGAGCGAGCATCTTTTCGCGGATTCTCTTGAGCAACCGGAAGCCGACTAACAGTTTGACCCGTCAATCCTCGTCCGTGACGGGCACCTTGAGAATGAGCGCCTTGTCGGCGGTGATCGCACTGCCGTCGTCCGTTCGGACATCGAGGCGAATAGGCCGGCCGGTATCGCGATCGACGAGCTTTGAATGCGGCTCGCCCGGCTCGAACAGATAGCGCTCTCCCCATTGCCGCAGCGCCACCATGACCGGGAAGAGATCGCGGCCCATATCGGTCAGATGATATTCCTGATGCGCGCCGCCATTGGCCGCCGGAACCGAGGTGAGGATGCCGCGCTCGACCAGCGTGCGCAGCCGCTGGGCCAGGATGTTCTTGGCAATGCCGAGACTCCTCTGGAATTCGCCGAAGCGCGTCAGCCCGTCGAAGGCGTCGCGGACGATGAGCAGCGACCACCAGTCGCCGATCGCATCCAGCGATCGCGCGCTCGGACAGTAATTTCCGCTAAGACTCTTCCGGGCGACCATGCGTCTTCCTTCGACAGATAGGGGTTGCATTATAAAACCGTTCCGCTATTGATCAAATGGTTTCGTTATAAAACCAAATCAATAGAGGAGCCAAGATGCGATCCGATGATGATGTGGCGCTGGACACCGATTTTGCCAAGCGAAAGGTAGCCTCCGACGAGACGGAACGGAGCACATCCGGCCATGACGCGCCGCGCAAGACACCGCCGATGTCGCGCGCCGTCATGCTGCTGTTTGCGGTGGCGAGCGGGCTGTCGGTCGCCAATGCCTACTTCGCGCATCCGATGCTCGATGTGATGGCCGACGATCTCGGCCTGTCGCGCGCTCATGCCGGGCTGATCGTCGGGGCGACGCAGGTCGGCTACGGATTGGGACTGATCCTGCTGGTTCCGATCGGCGATCTCATCGACCGACGCCGGCTGGTGATCGCACAATCGCTGCTTTCCGTCGCGGCGCTGGTCGCCATCGGTTTTGCCTCCAGCGGGAACATGCTGCTTGTCGCGATGGCGGTGATGGGGCTGCTGGCGGTGGTAACGCAGGCCTTCGTCGCCTATGCCGCGAGCCTGGCCCCACCGGCCGAACGCGGCCATATCGTCGGGGTCGTCACCAGCGGGATCGTACTCGGCATTCTGCTGGCCCGCACCATCGCCGGCACGCTCACCGATCTCTCGGGCTGGCGGACGGTCTATCTCGCTTCGGCGGCAGCAACGCTGGTGATCGTCGCGCTGCTCTGGAAGACCCTGCCCCGACAAGACGCACGCCCGGCGACAATGTCTTATCCGCGCCTGATCGGCTCGTTGTTCGGGCTGCTTGTCTCCGAGCCGGCGCTGCTGATCCGCGGCATCATCTGCATGCTGATCTTCGCCAACATCACGACGCTGCTGACGCCGCTCGTCCTGCCGCTGAGCGCACCGCCCTTCTCGCTGTCGCACACCGCGATCGGCCTGTTCGGGCTTGCCGGTGTTGCCGGAGCGCTGGGCGCAACAAGAGCCGGGCGGTGGACGGATAGGGGATTGGGCCAGCGCACCACGGGTATTTCGCTGGCGCTGATGCTGCTGGCGTGGGGACCGATCTGCTTGCTGCCGCATTCGATACTCTGGCTGGTGATCGGCGTTGTCATCATCGACTTCGGCCTGCAGGCCGTGCATGTGACCAACCAGGCGATGATCTATCGCGTGCGGCCCGATGCGCAGAGCCGGCTGACGGCAGGCTACATGGTCTTCTATTCCATCGGTAGTGCGTTCGGTTCGTCGATGTCGACGCTTGCCTTTGCTCATGCCGGCTGGGTTGGCGTCTGCCTGCTCGGCGCCGGTATCAGCGCTGTCGCTCTTGCCTTCTGGGGATTGACGCTGCGGGTCATGCCGGCCGAGGCAACCCGGGCTCTCTCGTGATGTCAGCCGTTTGCCGCGTTTAGAGAAATGGTCTTGCCAGCATCTCCGCGCCGAGGAGGAGCAGGCAGATCAAGAACCATAGCCTAAATGTCGCCGGGCTGACGCGGTTGCGGACGATCTGCCCGGCCCACATGCCGGCGAGTGCCGGCACGATCGCCAGCCCGGACATCGCAAGATTGTCGAGCTGAAAAGCACCACGCCAGGCAAGCCCAGCCGCGAGCGCGATGGTGGAGATGGTGAAGGACAGGCCGAGCGCCTGCACCAGATCGTCCTTTTCCAGACCAAGTGCCTGGAGATAGGGCACCGCCGGGATGACGAAGACACCGGTTCCGCCGGTGACGGCACCGGTGACAAGGCCGGTAACGGGCGACAGCCACGGCTCCAGCCGCGCCGGCACGCGGAGCTGGCGGGCGAGGAGCGTATAGGCAGCGTAGATCACCAGCGCCGCCCCAAGTGCTGCCGTCGTCAACATGGTGTTGCCGCTGGTTAGCAGCGACGAGCCGGCGATGGTGCCGACGACGATCGCCAGCATCATCGGCCACAGCCTGCGCCGGAGCGGCCCGAATTTGGGGCCGGCGAAGAGCTGCCAGACATTGGTCACGAAGGATGGGGCGATCAGCAGGCCGGCGGCGGCAAGCGGCGAGATCAGCGCGCCGAGCACGCCCATCGCGACCGTCGGCAACCCCATACCGGTGACACCCTTGACGATGCCGGCGACAAAGAAGGTCGCAGCGATGGCGACGACGAGCAATAGCGAATGATCCATCATGCCGCTGACATAGGGGATCTGGCGACCGACACAATGCGGATGATCCTTAGCCAGGCTTCGGCTGTTCCGAAGACTGGATCTCGGCTATGCTGGCCCGCATGCGCTTCGACCTCACCGACCTTCGCCTTTTCCTCGCCGTGGTGGATGCCGGCAGCATCACCCATGGCGCGGCCGATGTCGGGCTTTCATTGGCCGCCGCCAGCGAGCGCCTGCGCGACATGGAAGCAACCGGCGAAGTCAGGCTGCTCGAGCGTGGCCGCCGTGGCGTCTGGCCGACGCCGGCCGGCGAAGCATTGGCGCATCACGCCCGCCTGATCCAGCGCCAGATGGCGCAGATGCATGGCGAGCTCGGCGAGCACGCTAGCGGCCTGCGCGCAACCCTGCGGCTTGCCGCGAACACAGCCACGATCACCGAATTCCTGCCCGAACGGCTCGCGCCGTGGATGGCGGCGCATCCGCAGATCGACATCGAGCTCAAGGAGCGACAGAGCATCGAAATCGCCAAGGCCGTCGCGGCCGGGCTGGCGGAGATCGGCATTCTCTCCGATGCGGTCAACACCAGCGGCCTAGAACTGCGCGCCTTCGCCATCGACCGGCTGGTGGTAGTCGCGCGCCGCGATCATGCGCTGGCAGAGAAGAAACGGGTTACCTTCGCGGACATTCTCAATCAGCATTTCGTTGGGCTTTCGGGCGGCGCATTGCAGGACCACATCGACGCCCAGGCGGCAAGGATGGGCGTCAAGCTGAAGATGAGGGTGCGCCTACGCACCTTCGAGGGCATCTGCCAGATGGCGGCAGACGGCATCGGTCTCGGCATCGTGCCCGAGACGGCGGCGCGACGCTGCGGCCGATCCACGAAGATCGCAGCGATCCGCCTCGCCGATGACTGGGCGACGCGCCGATTGTCGGTCTGCATCCGCGCGGGAGAGGAATTGATGGCGCCGGTGCGCGACCTTTTCGAGCATCTGGCATCGGCCGACGCCCGCTAAGACTGATCTTCCTGTGCGAACACCCGCCGCACGATCGGGCGCGCAAGCACCTTGGCCATCAGTGCCGCCCAATGCGGCCATCTTGCTTCCATGTCAAGCTCGACCCTATTCAGCTACTCCCTCGCCCAATCTCGAACCCGATCAATAAAGGTGTATGATCGGAGCACATCAACGGCGTCCTATAGGAAAGGGCGAATTCATGGATCAAATCGGCGACGCCAATCTCGGAAAGAACAGCGCTGCAAACCTTCTCCTTTCGAGCAGGCATCTTGGCTGGGCTGGCCTGGATGCGGAATTGCTGCACATCCGCGCCGGGCGCACCTATGTTCCCGGTTTGCCATCGCATCGCCTCGGCGTTCATTTTGGACGCGCCGTGAACGCGCATTGCCAGTGTGACGGCCGGCACTCTCGCCGCATCCAGAAACACGGCGACATCGATGTCGTGCCGGCCGGGTTGGATGGCTGGTGGGAGGACGATGCCGATTGCACTATTTTGCGATTAAGCATCGGACCCGAACTCCTCGGCACTGCGGCCACCGCAATGGGGCGCGACTCGGCGACCATTTCCCTCGTTCCGAAGTTTCAGCTTCGCGATGCCCGGATCGAGTCGATCGCCTGGGCGATCAAGACGGAACTCGAGGCAAGCGTGCCGTCCGACCGGCTCTACGCCGAGACGCTGGCATTGGCGCTGGCTATCCGCCTGGTGGAAAACGGGAACCAGTCGGGAGGGGAGAAACCGGCAACGGTGAGGTCGCTCAGCGCCCTGCAAAGGCGGCGTCTTTCGGACTTCATCGAAGACCATATCGACCAATCCCTGTCGCTTGCCGATCTGGCTGCGGTCGCCGGGCTCAGTCTGTCCCATCTGAAGCCCTTGTTTCGCGCCACGTTCGGCATGCCCATGCATCAATATGTGCTGACACGCCGGGTTGAGCGCGCCAGACTGATGCTGCTGTCGAACGACATGCCGTTGAGCCAGGTTGCGCTGGAGACGGGCTTTGCCCATCAGAGCCATATGTCGCATTGGATGAGGCGCATCCTCGGCATCACGCCCGGCATGATCGCCCGCACGCGCCAGTAATTTCGATTTTCGTCCGATCTCGCAATTCGTCATCCGAACATGCGCGAAGGCAGCTGCGCGAACGGATAAGCCTCCTGGGATGACACACAGGAGGTACCATCATGTTCGCTATTCTGGGCGCTACCGGGAAAATCGGCCGTACGACCATTGCCGCCTTGAGAGAGAAAAGCGCGCCGGTTCGCGCCATCCTGCGCGGCCGCTCAAAGGCTCAGGAGTTTGTCGATCTGGGCTGCGAGGTCGCTATCGCCGACATCGGCGACGTCAGTGCTTTGACCGAGGCGATCGACGGCGCACGCGCTGTCCAGGTGATCTGCCCTATCGATATCAGGGCAGTCGATGCGCGGGCAGAGATGCTGCGGCTGATCGAGACGATGTGCGAGGCTCTGGACAAAGCAAATCCGGAGCTGGTGCTCGCCATCTCCGACTATGGCGCGGAAGTGACGTCGGAGACCGGCATCACCCTGCTCTTCAACGCTCTGGAAACTCGCCTGCGAAAACTGCGCTGCCGCAAGATCTTCCTACGGTCGGCGGAGCATATGGAGAACTGGGCGCGGGTGACGCGAGTAGCGGTCGAGACCGGCCAGCTGCATAGCTTTCATCATCCGCTGACAAAGTTATTTCCGACCGTCTCCGCCTTCGACGTCGGCACGATTGCCGCCGACCTGCTTCTTGAAGACGATGAATCGCGGCTGCGGATTGTCCATGCCGAGGGTCCGCGGCGATACGCGCCAAACGATGTCGCGGCCGTCATCGCCTCCCTGATTGACCGCCCCGTCGTCGCCCGGGAGCTGCCACGGACGCAATGGGAAGCGATCCTGACCCGTGGCGGTCTTTCCGAGAGTTATGCCCGGCTCGTGACCGAACTCTACGAGGCGCACAATGCCGGTCGAATAGATGCCGAACGCGATGTCGGCGAGATCCGCCACGGGACAAGCGAATTGGCGGATGCGCTGCGGCGGTTTGTAAAGCCATGACGAGCTGCCCGGCCGGCTTGGCTCGATAGATGACCCGGCCTGGATTTCGGTTATGGTACCACCGGGAAGATCTCATCGCAGGGGAGCGAGCATGGAATTCCAGGACGACGATCTCGAGATATTCGCGGCTGAAGGCGCCACACCCTTGCCGGCCACGGATATCCAGGGCCATGTCGAGCATGACGGCGCCCGCATCTGGTATGCGGCCTATGGCGAGGGCCAGCCGGTGATCCTGCTGCATGGCGGCCTCGGAAACAGCGGCAACTGGGGTCATCAGGTGCCGGCGCTGGTCGAGGCCGGCTATCGGGCGGTGATCATCGACAGCCGGGGCCATGGCCGCAGCACGCGCGATCAACGGCCCTACCGATACGAACTCATGGCGTCCGATGTGCTGGCTGTGATGGACAGGCTGGATATCGGGAAAGCCGCCGTCGTCGGATGGAGCGATGGGGCATGTACCGGCCTGATCCTCGCCAGAACCCAGCCGGTCCGTATCGCCGGCGTCTTGTTTTTCGCCTGCAACATGGACCCCAGCGGCACGAAGGAATTCGTGCCCACGCCGGTCATCGACCGCTGCTTTTCCCGTCACGTCAAGGATTACGCCGCTCTGTCCGCGACGCCGGATCAGTTCGATGCCTTCGTCGAGGCGGTCGGCCTGATGCAGCGAACGCAGCCGAATTATTCCGCTGCCGATCTCGCCGAGATCGCGGTGCCCGTTACGATCGTACAGAGCGAGCACGACGAGTTCATCAAGCGCGATCATGCCGAGCATCTTGCCCGTAATATTCCCGAAGCCGAGCTGATCCTGCTCACCGGCGTCAGCCATTTCGCGCCATTGCAGCGCCCGGCGCAATTCAATGGCGCGATGTTGACTTTCCTCGCCAAGATTGCGGTGTAGCGGTCAGAAAACCGGCGCTTGCGGGTCGCGGAAAATATGACTTTCGGCATCAAGCATGAACGAGATTGGTTGCGCGCGTCCGATTGTTAGAATAAATGATGACCATCATCTTATTCACACACTCCCGAGACCGATTCGCCGGTGACCGGCCCTTCCGCCCCGGCGAGCAAAATTCGCTCCAGGCAGGTGATTTGCATGACAGTTACTTTATTTTCGCCGTTGTCTCTTGGTCCTTACGAGTTGGCGCATCGCGTCGTCATGGCGCCGTTGACGCGCATGCGGGCGAGCCAGCCGGGCAACGCCCCCTCCCCGATGAACGTCGAATATTATGCGCAGCGTGCCTCCGAAGGCGGACTGATCATTTCCGAGGGCTCGCAGATCTCTCCGAGCGGACAGGGCATGCCGGCAACCCCGGGCATCCACACGCTGGAGCAGATCACCGGCTGGAAGGCCGTAACCGATGCGGTTCACGCCAAGCGCGGGCGGATCTTCCTGCAGCTATGGCATGTCGGCCGCATCTCGCATTCGTCGCACCAGCCCGGCGGTGCGGCACCGATCGCACCCTCGGCGATCGCCGCATCCGGTCAGGCCTTCACGGCCTCCTTCGAGCGCGTGCCCTTCGAGACGCCGCAGGCAATCGATATCGATCTGATGCCCTTGCTGATCGACGTCTACGCCCAGGCGGCTGCCAATGCGAAGCAGGCCGGCTTCGACGGCGTCGAAATCCACGGCGCCAACGGCTATCTGATCGAACAATTCCTGCAGGCGCGCTCGAACCAGCGCACCGACCAATATGGCGGCTCGATCGAGAACCGCACCCGGCTGCTGCTCGATGTCGTCGAGGCGGTTTCCAAGGTCTGGGGCTCCAATCGCGTCGGCGTCCGCCTCTCCCCTTTCGGCATTGCCAATGATAGCGGCGAGGACGATCCGCTCAGGCTCTACGGCCATGTTATCCGTGAACTCGACCGGCTGCATCTTGCCTATCTGCACCTGATCGAGCCACGCGCCAGCGGCGCCGGCCAGGCCGAAGTCGACCACAAGAACGTGCCGTCGGCCGCCGAACTCTTCCGCCCAGCCTGGTCGGGAACGCTGATCGCCGCCGGCAATTTCAAGCCCGAGACCGCCGAGGCAGCCCTTGCCGCCGGTCATGCCGACGCCATCGCCTTCGGCCGCCTGTTCATCGCCAATCCGGATCTGCCGGAGCGCATTCGCCAGGGAGCGCCCCTCACCCCCTATCATCGCCCAACCTTCTATGGCGGCGGCGCCGAGGGCTATACGGACTATCCGACACTCGACGCCAGGGAGGCAGCGGAATAGCACGCCAAGCGCCATCATCGTTGGAGTGGGAGCCGAACAAGGGCTTGGCGCGGCGCTATGCCGGCTGCTGGCCGACAAGGGCTATCACGTCGTCATCGCCGGCCGGACCCTGGACAAGATCGCCAGGGTCGCCGACGGCATCAATGCCTCTGGCGGCAGCGCCGAAGCAATCGAGACCGATGCGACCGACGAAGCCGCCGTGACGCGGCTGTTTGACCATGCGTTTGCGCCGCGAAATGAGATCGACCCGCCCGACTTCATCGTCTTCAACGCCGGTATCAACCGCCCGATCGGCTTTCGCGACGTCACTGCCGCCGAGTTCGAGGAATTCTGGCGCATCTGCTGCTTCGGCGGCTTTCTCGTCGGGCGCGAGGCCACCCGACATCTCGCTCCCCTTGGACGCGGCACCGTGATCTTCACCGGTGCGTCAGCAAGCCTACGCGGCAAGGCCGGCTATGCACAATTTGCCGCCGCCAAGGCGGGCTTGCGAATGATCAGCCAGAGCATGGCGCGGGAATTCGGACCGCAAGGCCTGCATGTCGCTCACACCATCATCGATGGCGGCATCGACGGCGCGAGATTGCGGTTGAGGCGGCCGGATATGCAGACCGACGGCCTGCTCAACATCGACGCCATCGCCGAGACCTACTGGCACATCCACCGCCAGCATCCCTCCGCCTGGACCCAGGAAATCGACCTGCGCCCGTATAAGGAAAATTTCTGAGGCCAGCACACAGCGCGGATCCTAACAGTTTCGCGAAAGGGCTTTCGCGAGGTTGAGAAACTTTGTCTGCATAACATCGCACTGGTCGCGACGACCGCCGCTTGCATCGCGCGCCACGTCAGGCATTTCGCTCGAGATCGTGAAGGACCATGCGGACGGACGCTTTCGGCGATGTTGGAAGAAGCGAGCAAGGCGGCCGAGAACACCCTGCGAGCCGCCGCGAGCCTGATCTTCAGGGGAGGATGGCTCCACAGCATTCGGGTTGGCGGGATCACCCCAGCGCTCATTGTAGAGATCCTTGAAGAAATCATTGGTCAGCATAGAGGTAAACTTTCAATATTGAATCGATTCAATATTGGTGTGAATTGCCGATTGAATCGGTTCAATATTACTCTTGAGAATTCTCGCGTCAAGCGGAATTGAACCGATACAATTTCGTGCTAAGGTGCCCCGGCGTAGAAACGGAGGCGTTATTGGTGAAGGGCACCATCAAGCTCGCAGATGTCGCCAAGGCGGCGGGGGTATCGCAGGGAACGGCCTCCAATGTTTTCAGCCGACCGGATGTAGTCCGCGAGGAGGTGCGCGAGCACGTCCTCGAAACGGCCAGACAGCTCGGATATCCCGGCCCGAGCCTCACGGGACGATTGCTGCGTGCCGGAAAGGTCAATGCCATCGGCGTCGCCGCCGTGGAGCCGCTCGCCTATTTTTTTGACGATCCCTGGGCAAGAGCCCTCCTGGCAGCCGTTGCTCAGGTTTGCGATGCCAGCGGCACCGGGCTTGCGCTGGTTTCGGCCAAGGACCGGCAGAAGCTGGATTGGAACATCAAGAGCGCTCTGGTGGACGGCTTCATCCTATTGTGCGTGGAAGCCGGCGAGAAACTTGTGCAGCTGACGCGCGAGCGGCAATTGCCCTTCATTGCCCTGGCATTGAATGACGACGATCCGTCGATCCCGTCGATCGGCGTGAACAATGTCGGGGGAGCTGCGGCAGCCGCCACACACCTGGCGGAACTGGGCCATCGGCGTCTTGCCGTCCTTGCTACCAAATTCGTCAACGACCATGTCGGGCTGGTCGGCACTGGTGAAATCGAGCGGGCGATCTATTCGACTTCGCGCCATCGCGCCATCGGCTATTGGCAGGCGCTCGAGGAGTTTGGCATCCAGCGCCATGATGTTCCGATCTACGAGACGAACAACGACAAGACGAGTGTCGAGACATGCCTCGAGCATCTGTTTTCGGCGCCGAAGCCGCCGACCGCCATTCTGGCAATGTCGGACAACATCGCAATACTGGCCATGAGCTGGCTAGCGACACGAGGGCTTGCCGTTCCCGAAGACGTCTCGATCGTTGGCTTCGATGGTGTCCCGGAGGGCAGTATGGTGGAGCCGGGCTTGACGACGGTGGCGCAGCCCTTTGCCGAAATCGCGCAACGTGCCGTGCAGGCGGTTCTGGAAGACGCCATGCCAACCAAGCGCGAGATGATCGATGTGACCCTGGTGGTGCGCGGCAGCACTGCGGTGCCGAAAACATGAAGTCGCGTTAGCACAACCCGCAAAGTGTGCCGGACTCTCGCATCCTATTTCAATAACATATCTGCTCGCTGTTATAGAGACTGCCGCAGACCTACGGACCCTAGCCGGCCTGCTGCTCGATATTCGCAGTCCGCATCTCGATCATCTGCCGGGCGGCAGCCGCGGCGGCATCCCGGTCACTTGCCACCTGCACCGTCGGAAAGGCGAACTGGATGCCGTTTTCGTCGAAGGCCCGCTTGATCATCGCCAAGGCGTTGCGGCGGATGACGGAGAGTTCGTTTGGCTTGGCGGTAAGCGCCAGCCGGATCTCGATCGCGAAATCACCGAACTGCTCGACCCCCTTCATCTTCAGCGTCTGGATGATGTTGGGAGCGAGTTCGGGATCGTCGAGCAGGCGCTGGCCGATCTCCTTGATGATCCGCTTCATCTTGACCAGATCGGTATCATAGGTGACCTTGACGATGATCTTGTCGATCGCCCAGTCGCGGTTCATGTTGTTGACCGCGCCGAGCGAGCCGAAGGGGATGGTCGCCAGCGGACCGCGCTGGTGGCGCAGCTTGACGGACCGCAGGCTGAAGGATTCCACCACGCCCTTGTGGCTGCCGCTCTCGATATATTCGCCAACACGGAAAGCATCGTCCCAGAGATAGAAGATACCGCTGATGACGTCCTTGACGATGGTCTGCGCGCCGAAACCGACGGCAACACCCACTACGCCGGCGCCGGCGATCAGCGGCCCGATCTGGATGCCGAGCCCCGACAGTACCATCATGATGGCGATGATGCCGATGACAACAGCGAGGATATTGCGGAAGATCGGCAGCAGGGTCTGAAGCCGGGCGCGGCTGGCCTTCAGTTCCTCGGAATCGGTTGCCAGCGCCGACGATTGCACCAGCCTGCCGTCGATATAGGTTTTCGTCAGATGCCAGACGAGATCGGCGACGAGCAGAATGACGATGCCGCCAAGAACGCCCCGCGCGATGCGGTCGACGATCGATGCGCTGCCGCCCATCATCGCATTCGCCTCGACCCCCAGCATCCGGCCAAGCCAGAGAGCGGCAAAGGCGATGATCACCGCACGCACGCCGCGATCGAGAAGCACGCTGGCAAGCTTGCCGGTGCCGAAAATGCCGTCGGCGGCATCGTGCAGCGCCTCGATCGCCTGCGTCGACACGGAAAGGGCCTTCGGCAGCAGAATGACGTAGATACCGACCCAAAGCAGACCATCGAAACCGGCCACCCAGAGGCCCCAAAGTGCCGCGAAAAAGATCGTCAGCAGCCAGGAGACGGTCTTTGTCCCCTGCCTTCCCGCCGCGACGGGCCGCGACCAGACCGCCTCGACCGCGATCAGGAACAGGCCGATTCCCAGCGCATAGCCGATGAGAGCCCGGGCGCCGAAAGAGAAGCCGAGCGACATGATGGCCTGCATCACCGCCCAGCCGCAGGCAAAATAGATGACGAACAGGGTACAGCGCCGATACCAATAATTTGCCACCCGCCGGCGTTCGGCGATGCGGGCGACGCCGCCGTCCTCGTCCAGAACATCGCTCGTCCGGCGCATGGCGGCCAGCTCCATCAGCAGCCTGCCGATGGCGATCGCCAGCCGGATCGACACCAGCGCGATGACGCAGGCGATGGCGAAGTTTTCGATGACCGGCGGCCAATCGAAGGCGAGAAGCGGGATGAGCGTCGCCAGGCCATGAACGATCGCCGGCACCACGCCGCCCATGAACTGGAACCGCGCCGCCTGCAATGCCGTCTCCTCGCCCTCCGCCCTCTCGGTGAGCCGCGTGTGCTTGGCATTGATGAGGCGGGCGACCACCAGTTCGGCCACCATTCCCAAGAAGAACAGGAGCACCACCTGGATGCCGATGCGCAGCGCGCCAACCGCCTGCCCTTCGCCCTCAAGCTTCTGGGATGCGGTCATCACTTCCGACGGCAAGGTCATCACGGCGCCGGACACGACCTCCAGATGATGCCGCGTATGACCCAGCATGCCCGACAGCACCGACATCTGATCGCTGCCGCTCGCCCCGGAGGCTCCGGTCGCGGCGGGAGCGGGATTCACCTGCGCCGCAAGCCATTGCTTGACGTCGGGCTCGTTCATCAACTGGATGAGTTCGCGCACCTTTTCCGGCGGCGGCGCGGCAACGGCGGCCGGCGTTGGGGTTACCGCCTGCGCGAGGGCTACGGCCGGCGCGGCAAATCCAAACAGACACAGAAGCAATATCCAGACCGACCGTCTGCCGCCGCCGACAATACGCATATATGCTGCCCTTCCCCACACTCGGCCGCCCGGCCCGTTACCGCACACTATACGCCTTTTTTGCGCGGACAAGCAGGCACTTACGCAGATCCGCAATGCAGCCGGCAACGGCATTGCACGCCAGCGCGCGGCGCGCTAGGTTTTGCCGGGAAACCGTTTGGTGGCTGGGGATAGGCGCGTGCTCAATGTCCTGAAAAAGCTCTTCGGCAGGGCCAGACGATCACAGACTCGCATGGGTGAACCGGCTCCGCCTTCACCACCAACCGACAGCCGGCCGCGCGCGATCAAAAGCCTCGACCTCAATATTCCCGACGCAGCGCTACAGGACGAGGCGCGCTTCGCGGCCTATCTGCAGGAGCGGCTGCCATTCTTCGGCGATGTGCTGAAAGTGGACTATGATCCGGGCGCCGGCAGCCTGACGCTGCATAGCCGCAACGGCGACACGATGACGAAATTCCTGAACAATGCGCTGCTGGCGCTACGCGAGAAACAGGGCCAGGCGCGCGCCCAGGCTTTGCTCCATTATCTCAACATGACGGAAACAGTCGATGGCGCGGGCGATCTCGGCAAGGTTCTGCCGGTGCTGAAGTCGCGCAGCTTCGTTGACGTGGCGCGACTTCAGATGATGCAGGCGGTCCGAGACGAACCCGAGCCGCCGCAATTCGTCTATCTCGACGAGGCCGAGGATCTGGTCAAGCTGTTCGTGGTCAACGGTGAAACGACGGTCAGCTACGTGATGACCAGCACGCTGGACCATTGGGGCATGGACGCCGGCGAACTGGCGGAAACAGCTCAGGACAATTTCCAGAAATTCCTGTCGACGACCGGCGTCCAGATCGTCAAGCGCAGTCAGTTCCAATATGTCGAGATCGACGGTCAATTCGAATCCAGCGTCGCCTTCCTACCGAAATTCTGGGCGCAGGTGCAGGACCAGTCCGGCGGCGCGGCCCCCATCGCCGCCTTCCTCTCCCGCGACAAGGTCTTCTTCACCCACGAGAACGATATCAAGGGTTTGCAGCTGCTCGAGCTGATCAGCGCCGATCTCAGCGACGTACCCTATGTTATTTCGCCGGATCAGTATCGCTGGGAAGACGGGAAATGGTCGCTGTTCAAGCGGGTGGGGCGGACGATGCAGTAGACGGGACTGTGTTACTTGTATCCGTCTTCGCGACCATGGCGGATAGCCGCTATGAGCACTTCATCGCCAATATACCGGTAGAGAACAACATAGCCGTCGCGCCCAAATTTGACGATGAGCTCTCTTAATCCTTGACGCGAGTCTTCCACTGGCCGACCCATATCGGGCTGGTTCGACAACATCTGGATTGTTTGAATGATCTTCGTCGAAGCATTCTTCGCGGAGGCAGCATTCTTGGGCTGCAAAAACTGTCTCATTCGCTCAAGATCGCGAAGAGCACGCTGAGTCAACCTTACCGATGGCATTCAGGCGGGGCCTTCTCATCCTCATCGCCCCACGTCTCAAGCCATGCAATGACTTCGTCACCCGTCACATGCAGGCCAGTCGCCTCATACTCATCCAAGGAAAGGCGCCCATCCCGAAGGAGAGAATCGCGCTTCTCTTCACGATCCACATATTGCTCGACGGCTTCTTTAAGAAGCCGATCCGGCTGGCGGTGGCGGCTGGCCGCCAATTTCTCGAGCCGCTCGTTCACCTCAGGATCAATCTCTACACTGGCTTTCAAAGCGGATGACATCGAATTCTCCTGCGCAGACTATGCCTTCAATATAGTAACAGGACCTCATGATAGTAACAGGACCTCATGCAAAGAACCATAAGTTGGTTCTCTTGGGATACCGCCGCTAAACCAGCACCTCATGATCGACCCGGTCCTCGGCGCCGAAGAATTTCAGGTAGCGTTCGACCTCGGACGGTTCGCCGGTCGCCTTCTGCGGATTGTCGGAGAGCTTGACGGCCGGGCGGCCGTTGGCCTCGATGACCTTGCAGACGATCGAGATCGGGTTGAGGCCGTGGATTTCGGTGGGTGCGCAGCCGGCGAAATCATTGGTCAGGTTGGTGCCCCAGCCGAAGCCCATGCGTACGCGGCCTTCGAAATGCTTGTAGGTGGCGATGATCGCGTCGACGTCGAGACCGTCGGAGAAGATCAGAAGCTTCTGGCGCGGATCGCGGCCCATCTTCTTCCACCAGTCGATGATCTTCTCGCCGCCTTCGATCGGCGGGGCGCTGTCCGGACGGAAGCCGGTCCAGTCGGCCACCCATTCCGGCGCGTTGCGCAGGAAGGAGGCCGTGCCGAAGGCGTCGGGCAGGACCACCAGCAGGTTGCCGCCATAGAGGCGGTTCCAGTCGCGCAGCACCTTGTATGGCGCCTTGCCGAGCTCCTCGTCGGTCTTGGCAAGGGCAGCGGCCACCATCGGCAGCTCATGCGCGTTGGTGCCGACGGCTTCGAGATCGGAATCCATGGCGAGCAACACGTTGCTCGTGCCGGTGAAAGCGTGGGGAACACCTTCCTTCAGCGCCTCGACGCACCAGCGCTGCCACAGGAAGCTATGGCGGCGGCGCGTGCCGAAATCGGAAATGTGCAGATCGGGCAATTCCCTCAGCCGCTCGACCTTCTCCCACATCTTCGCCTTGGCGCGCGCATAGAGGACATCGAGCGTGAAAGGACCGAGCGCCTTCAGCGCCGTACGCGAACGAAGCTCGTTGATGATCGCGAGTGCGGGAATTTCCCACATGGTCGTTTCCTTCCACGAGCCGTGGAAGTCGAGAACATACTGGCCGTCGCGCTTCGAGAGCTCATAGTCGGGAAGCTGGAAATTCGACAGCCAGGTGAGGAATTCCGGCTCGAAGATCTGGGCGCGGCCGTAAAAACTGTTACCGGCCAGCCAGATCATTTCCTTCTTCGAAAGCCGGAGCGTGCGGGCGTGGTCGAGCTGCTCGCGCAACTCCTTCTCGTCGATCACCTCGGCGAGCCGGACGCTCTTGGTGCGGTTGATCAGGGAGAAGGTGGCGTCGACGTCCGGATAGAGCTTCCAGATCATCTGCAGCATCAAGAGCTTATAGAAATCCGTATCGATCAGGCTGCGGACGATCGGGTCGAGCTTCCAGGTATGATTATAGACACGGGTGGCAATATCCGTCTTGGTCATGTCGTTCCTGCCCGTCTCCCTGCGCCCACCTCACGCCCAGGCCAAACAGGCCGGCAGGCGGATACAGTTCTAGTCTTATCAAAAAAAGTTGAGGGAAAGTCCAGTCACTGAAGCAAAATTGATAATCATTTGGACAGCCGGCTGCCCATTGCCGGCGATGCGTGCCCAAATTTTCGGCTGCCGAGGCAGCCTCGATCAATAGCCGAGGCTGCGATCCACCAGATATTGCAGCGGTTCGCCGCCTTCGAAACGGGCGATCTGCTCCTCGACATGCCGCATCAGCGAGTATTCTTCCGAGACCGCGGCATCGTGCGGGGTGATGACAACATTCTCCAGGCCCCAGAGCGGATCGTCGGCCGGCAGCGGCTCAACCTCGAAGACATCGAGCGACGCACCGCCGAGGATACCGGTCTCGATCGCCGAGACGATATCGGCCTGGATCTGGCTCTTGCCGCGCCCGGCATTGATGAACACCGGCTTGCCCAGAGCGCCGTTCCGACGAAGCTTCGAAAACAGCGAGGCATTGTAGAGCCCCGTCGTCTCCGGCGTCAGCGGCAACAGACCCACGAGAATATCCGTTTTTGCGAGAAAGGCATCGAGCTCGCCGGCGTCGAAGGTTTCCATGCCTTCAATCTGCTTCTTCTGCCGCGACCAGCCGATGACGTCGAAGCCCATGATCTTGAGCTTGGCGGCGGCATCGAGGCCGAGAACGCCGAGGCCCATGACGCCGACGGTGACATCGCGCGCCTCAAGCCCGGCTGGCCTGCCCCAAACCCGCTTGCGCTGGTGCCGGAAGTGACCGGAGACATCGCGCAGATGCATCAGGCATTGCAGCACGACCCATTCCGACATGCGTACCGTCAGGCTGCGATCGACGAAGCGGACGATGGGAATATCGAGCGGGGTAGCGGCGGTGATCAGGGAATCGACCCCGGCGCCGCCGGAAAAGATCACCTTGAGGTTGGGCGCACGCCGATAGAGATCGGCATCCGGCTTCCACAGAAGCGCATAGTCGACATGGCTCAGATCCACGCCCTTGGTGGCGGGATCGGCGAGATTAATGCTGCCGCGATCGGCAAAGAAGCTCTTGAGGGCCTTGGCGACGCTCTCCGGATTGAACTTGAGATCGACAAGAACGGGACTTTGGGCCGGCATGACTTGCTCTCTATTGCTGGATGGCGGCGGTCGGCACCGCCTCGATGTTGAACGCGGCGGCGAGAAGCGCCTTGGTGTAATCCTCCTGCGGCGCGCGGAAAACATCCGCCGACGGCCCCTGCTCCACCACCTTGCCGAAGCGCATGACGATCAGGTCGTTGGCAAGCGCCTTCACCACCTTCAGGTCGTGGCTGATGAAGAGATAGGCGAGGTCATGGCGCTGCTGCAGGTCGCGCAGAAGATCGACCACCTGGGCCTGCACGCTCATGTCGAGCGCCGAGGTCGGCTCGTCCAGCATGACGAAGCGCGGCTTCAACACCATGGCGCGGGCAATGGCGATGCGCTGGCGCTGGCCGCCGGAGAATTCATGCGGGAAACGCCAACGGGTCAAAGGATCGAGACCGACCTCTTCCAGTGCCCAGCAGACCCGCCGGTCGCGCTCTTCCGCCGACAGGGATGGCTCATGCACCTTCAGCCCCTCGGCGATGATATCGCCGACCGACATGCGCGGGCTGAGCGAGCCATAGGGGTCCTGGAAAACGACCTGCAGCTGGTTGCGCAGCGGCCGCATCTCCTTGAAGGAATAATCGGCGATATCCTTGCCGACAAAGGCGATACGGCCCCTGGACGAGATCAGCCGCGCCAGCGCCAGGCCGAGCGTGGTCTTGCCGGAGCCACTCTCGCCGACGACGCCGAGCGTCTGGCCGGCTCGGAGCTTGAGATCGATACCGTCGACCGCCTTTACATGGTCGACCACCTTACGCATCAACCCAGCCTTGATCGGGAACCAGACCTTAATGTCGGAGCCCTCCATAACCACGGGCTTACTGGTGTCGCTGACTGGCGGCTCGCCACGCGGTTCGGCGGCCAGCAGATGGCGGGTATAGTCGTGCTGCGGGTTGGTGAAGACCTCTTCGACCGTACCGGTTTCGACGATCTTGCCCTTGGTCATGACGCAGACGCGGTCGGCGAATTTGCGGACGATGCCGAGATCATGGGTGATGAACAGCATCGACATGCCGTGCGCGCCCTTGAGGTCCCGCAGCAGCTCGAGGATCTGCGCCTGCACCGTCACGTCGAGTGCCGTCGTCGGCTCGTCGGCGATCAGAAGCTCCGGCCGGTTGGCCAGCGCCATCGCGATCATCACGCGCTGGCGCTGGCCGCCGGACAGTTCATGCGGATAGGCTTTCAGGCGCTTTTCCGGCTCGCGGATGCCGACCTGGTTCAGAAGCTCCAGCGTGCGACGGCGGGCCTGCTGGCCGACGACGCCCTGATGCAGCGCCAGGATTTCCGTGATCTGCTTTTCGATTGAATGGAGCGGATTGAGCGATGTCATTGGCTCCTGGAAGATCATCGTGATGTCGTTGCCGCGCACGGCGCGCAGCTCATTGTCCGATGCCTTCAAGAGGTCCTTGCCCTTGAACAGGATTTCACCCGAGGGGTGGCTGGCGGACGGATAGGGCAAGAGCTTCAGGATCGAATTGGCCGAGACCGACTTGCCGGAGCCGGATTCGCCGACCAGCGCCAGCACTTCGCCCTTGCGGATATCAAACGAGATGCCGTCAACGGCAGTCGAGGTCCGGCCGCCCTGGTGAAAGGCGACGGAGAGATTACGGACAGACAGCAATGGGGTCGAATTTTCGCTCATCGGAACGTCTTCCTCGGATCGAACGCATCACGCACGGCTTCGCCGACGAAGATCAACAGCGACAGCATGATCGACATGGTGAAGAAGGCGGAAAGGCCGAGCCACGGGGCCTGCAGGTTGGACTTGCCCTGGGCGATCATTTCGCCCAGCGACGGCGAGCCGGGCGGCATGCCGAAACCTAAGAAATCCAGCGAGGTCAGGGTGGTGATTGAGCCGGAGAGGATGAAGGGCACGAAGGTCAGGGTCGCCACCATGGCATTGGGCAGCAGGTGGCGATACATGATGGTGATGTTGTTGACGCCGAGCGCGCGGGCGGCGCGCACATATTCGAAATTGCGCGCCCGCAGGAATTCGGCGCGCACCACGCCGACGAGCCCGACCCAGGAAAACAGCAGCAATATGCCGAGCAGGATGAAGAAGCCGGGCGGCAGCACCGAGGCGATGATGAGCAGGATATAGAGCACCGGCATCGACGACCAGATTTCGATGAAACGCTGGAGAAGCAGGTCCGTCCAGCCGCCGAAATAACCCTGGACGGCGCCGGCGGCGACGCCGACGACGGCCGAGCAGATGGTCAGCGCCAGACCGAACAGCACCGAGATGCGGAAGCCGTAGATCATGCGCGCAAAGACATCGCGCGCCTGGTCGTCGGTGCCGAGCCAGTTGAGATTACTCCAGGTGCAGTTCGGGTCATTGACGCCCTGGGCGTAACCTGAGCAGCGCTGCTCCTTGCTCATCAGCCAGAAGGGTGGCGTCGGGGCCGATTTTCCCTGCGGCAGGTTGGAATTGGCGGTCTGGTAGGAATAATGGATCGGCGGCCAGATCATCCAGCCATGGGCGTTGATTTCGTCCTCGATATCCCCAGAGCGATAATCCGTCTGGGCCAGAAAACCGCCGAACTTCTCCTCGGGATAATCGACCAGGACCGGCACCAGCATCTCGCCCTTGTAGGAGACGAGGATCGGCCGATCATTGGCGATGAACTCCGCGCCGAGGCTGAAGAAGAACAGGATCAGGAACAGCCAGAGAGACCAGTAGCCACGGCGGTTCGCTTTGAAATTCTGCCAGCGGCGAATGTTGGTCGGGGAGAAGAGACCCCTGCGTGGCGGCTTGACCGTTGCCGCCGGTACACTGCTCGCTGCATCCATCACACGTCCCTCCGCTCGAAATCGATGCGCGGGTCGATCCAGGTGTAGATCAGGTCCGAGATCAGGCTGACGAACAGGCCGAGTAGCGAGAAGATGAAGAGCGTCGCGAAGACGATCGGATAGTCGCGCTGGACGACGGAGAGATAGCTCAAGCGTCCCAAGCCATCGAGCGAGAAGATATTCTCGATCAGCAGTGAGCCGGTGAAGAAGGCGGAGATGAAGGCGCCGGGAAAGCCGGCGATGACGATGAGCATGGCGTTGCGGAAGACGTGACCGTAGAGCACGCGCCGCTCGCTTAGGCCCTTGGCGCGGGCGGTGATGACATATTGCTTCTTGATTTCCTCGATGAAGGAATTCTTGGTGAGCAGCGTCGTGGTGGCGAAGGCGGCGAGCGATAGCGAGATCAGCGGCAGAACGAGATGCCAGAGATAATCGAGGATCTTCTGCCACCAGTTGAGATCGGCGAAATTGTCCGAGACGAGGCCGCGCAGCGGAAACCAGTCGAAGAAGGAGCCGCCGGCGAAGAGCACGATCAGCATGATGCCGAACAGGAAGCTTGGGACCGCATAGCCGACGATGATGACGCCCGAGGTCCAGACATCGAAGGTCGATCCGTCCTGGATCGCCTTGCGGATGCCGAGCGGGATCGAGATGGCATAGGAAAAGATCAATATCCAGATACCGAGCGAGATCGACACCGGCAATTTCTGCCCGATGAGATCGAGCACGGACGTATTGCGGAAGAAGCTCTCGCCGAAATCGAAGCGGATATAGTTCCACATCATCTGCCCGAAGCGCTCAAGCGGCGGCTTGTCGAAGCCGAACTGCTTGTTGAGCTTGGCGATCAGCTCGGGATCGAGCCCCTGGGCGCCGCGATATTTCGAACCGCTATCGTCGGTCGCCTGCTGGGCCAGCATGTCCCCGCTGCCGGAGAGACGGCCGCTGGCATTGTCGGCCTGACCGGTCAATTGCGCGATCATCTGCTCGACAGGGCCGCCGGGCGCGAACTGCACGATGGTGAACGAGATCGCCATGATGCCGACGATGGTCGGGATCATCAGCAGCAGACGTCTGAGGATATAGGCACCCATCAGCCCGTCACTCCCTCAACGAGGAACATGCCTGCCCCGGCCTCAATCCATCCGTCGTTCAAATCGCTTATTCCCTTCCGCCGCGTAAAGCCCGGCGTCGTCATGTCACGCAGAAATTGCCGAATCGGCATGGGGCATTTGGAGCCAGCCAGCCTGCCATTGCAAGAGCCGCTCATTTTGCGGCGCTTTTTGACCACCAGAGATCGGGGAAACCAATGGAGTAATAGGGCAGCGCCGACGGATGATCGAATTTGTCCCAATAGGCTATCCTGGTCGTCGTCCCGTAGAAGGTCGGCAGAACATAGTGATGAGCGAGCAGCACCCGGTCGAGCGCCCTGGTTGTCGCTTCCTTTTCCGGCACGTCCTTTGCGAAGATCACCTTCTGGATGAGGGCGTCGATGCCTGGGTCGGCTATACCAGCGTAATTGCGGGACCCTTGGCGGCCGGCGGACGCGGAGCCCCAGAATTCGGCCTGCTCATTGCCAGGGTTCAGCGTCTGCGCCCAGACGACCCAGATCATGTCATAGTCGAAGCTGCGAATGCGGTTAATATACTGCGAGGGATCGACGGTCCTGACGCTCGCATCGATGCCAATGCGCTTCAGGTTCTGTATATAGGGCAGCACCGATCTTTCCAGCGAGGGATTGTTCAGCAGGAGTTCCAGCGAAAACGGCTGGCCGCTCTGCGCGTTCACCATCTTGTTGCCTTTGAGAACCCAGCCGGCCTCCTTGAACAAACCAATAGCCTTGCGAAAATTGTCGCGCGTCTTCTGCGGATCGCCGCCGACAGGATTGGCATAGGGCGAGGTAAAGACCTCCGCGGGTACCTTGTCCCTGACGCTGTTCAGAACGTTGAGCTCCTCCCCTTGCGGAAGACCAGAGGAGGCGAATTTGGTGCCGAAAAAGAAGCTGTCGACCCGCGTCAACTTCCCGAAGGAAAGGGTTCGGTTCAACTCCTCGAAATCGTAAACGTAGTTCAGCGCCTCACGGACGCGCTCGTCCTTGAATTGTTCGCGCCGCATATTGGGAACCAGAGCCTGCATGATGCCGACCGAGCGCAGCGTGTTGGGCAACTCCTCCCGCTTGATGCGACCGTCCTTGGCGGCCGGGAAATCGTAGCCGGTCACCCAATGGCTTGTCGAATTGTCCTGCCAGTAATCGATGACGCCACTTCGGAACGCCTCGAAGGCAACGTCGTAGTCGGAAAAATAGAGATAGTTAATCGCGCCGAAATTGTTCTCGCCGACGTTGATCGGCAGAGTCTTGCCCCAATAATCGTCGCGCAGTTCGTAGCGGATCGAAGCACCCGGCTGGACTGATGCGATCCTGTAGGGTCCAGATCCCATGACCGGCTCGAGCGTCGTGCGGGAAATATCGCGCGGCTTGCCATCGGGGCCTTTTGCTTCCCACCAATGTTTCGGCACAATGGTAAGCTGGCCCAGGATCGAAGGCATCTCCCGGTTGCCCTTTTCATCGAAGTGAAAAGTGACATCGCGCTCGCCGGTCTTCTCGGCGCTCACGACATGCCCGTAGTAGCTGGCCGCCTGCGGATTGAGTTCCTTGAATTTCTCGAAACTGAAGATGACATCCTCGGGCGTTACCGGCGTGCCATCGGCCCACTTCGCTTCGGCGCGCAGCCGGAAGGTGGCGCTCGAAACGTCATCGGGATAGGAAACGCCCTCGGCAAGCAGGCCATAGGAAGAATTGGCCTCATCATCGGCCTTCTTCAGCAGCGTATCGTAGATCAGCTCTATCCCGTCGGCGGGATTGCCCTTGAACAAGACCGGATTGAACGTATCGAACGTGCCGATGCTCGACTGCTTCAACTCCCCGCCCTTCGGCGCATCCGGATTGACGTAGTCGAAATGCTTGAAGCCGGGCTGGTATTTCAGGTCGCCGAGAATGGCGGTGCCGATGCGGAATTGCGGCTCATCGGCGCTGGATGGTACCGGCAAGGCCAGCAGGCAGAAAAGAGAAACAACCAAGCCTGCATTAAACCGCGACAACGCCATTCATGACCCCCTGATGATTTGATCAGAATCAGCATAAGGCAAATGAGGGCAAAAAACAGGACGGAATTGCTCACCTCTTCGCGAGGCTGCCGATAAGTATCCGACGAAATCAGGCTTTTGCCGTGGCTTCCTCCAGGCGCTTGCGCAGCATCAGACGCAATTCGCGGACAAGGCGCCGGTCCTCGACCGCCTCCGGCTCGTTGGCGGCGATGACGGCAATGCGGATCAATTCGAGAATGATCGCCGACATCAGGGCAACGTCGTCGGTGATCGGCGGCTCGGCGCGTCGCAGGATGGAAGAAATCAGCTCCTTCACCTCCGCCCGCGAGCGCAGCTTGCGATCCCTTGGAATATCCCGGCGCGCGGCAAGTACCGGATATTCGGGAAACGTTTTAATGAAGGCGGCCAGCCTATCGAAGATCGCTTCGCCGCTATCGGCAGCCGAAAGGCCGCCGCTTTTTTCCGCTATGTCCTGAAACACCGCCTTCAGCCGCTCCAGCCGATCGATATGCAGCGCTTCGGCGAGCAGCGGCTTGGTCGGAAAGAATTGATAGAGCGAACCGATCGACGAATGCGCCTTTGCGGCGATCTCGGTCATCGTTGCGGCATCATAACCCTTTTCGACGAAGACCGCCGCGGCTGCTTCCAAAAGTACGGCCACGCGATCATGACCGCGCCGGCGTTTGGGTGCCCGCATCTGCGGCTCGCCGGTCGATTTCTCCGCGGGTTGTCCGCTATCTGTCCCCACCCCAGGTTCCCCTTTACAATCCCCAAGCTACCACTACGCTCACCTCAACCGACCCGAGACAGGCTCCGTTCCCAACCCTCCGCGCGCTCCCCAACTCGCACGACAGATGGTCGAGACCACAGTCATTGTGACTGTCGGACTTTCCGCAGACTATGTCGGCACTGTCAACCGGCCCGCCAAGGAAACCCCATGATTTCCAGGGGGAGATTGCCACCGGCCGTCGGCGACGGAATGAAGGCGGGAGACACAGGCAGCCGGAAAATCGATTCCGATTTTCGGGGTTATGCGATAGATTTCGTTGCAAATCACTTCGGCCAACGCCGGCAGCATCTCAAGGAACCATATGATTTCCCTCCTGGTTCGAACCATCAGCACCGTCAGCAAACTAGCCCTCGCCACCACGATCGGCGCCGGCCTTGTCACCGGCGATGCGCTGGCCCAGCAGGCCGGCCCGACGCCCGGCAGCGCCAAGGCGATCTTCGGCGGAGTGGCACTGCCGACGGCAGGGCCGCCGCAATCCATCGGCTTTTATGCCAAGGGCTGCCTCGCCGGCGCCGTGGCGCTACCGACCGATGGACCGACCTGGCAGGCCATGCGCCTGTCGCGCAATCGCCGCTGGGGGCGGCCGGAAATGGTCGGGCTCCTCGAACGCCTGTCGCGCGACGCGGCAAAATATGACGGCTGGCCGGGCCTGCTGGTGGGCGATATGGCGCAGCCTCGCGGCGGGCCGATGTTCAACGGCCATGCCTCGCATCAGATCGGCCTCGACGCCGATGTCTGGCTGACGCCGATGCCGTCGCGGACACTGACGGCGGCCGAACGCGAAAGCCTGCCCTTCACCTCGATGCTGGCGAAGGACAAATTCCTGACCATCAACGACCGGGTCTGGACGCCGGCGCATGCCCGCCTGCTGATGCGCGCCGCCAGCTATCCCGAAGTGCAGCGCATCTTCGTCAATCCGGCGATCAAGAAGAAGATGTGCGACAGCTGGACCGGCGACCGCACCAATCTCGGCAAGCTGCGCCCGGAATATGGCCACGACTCGCATTTCCATATCCGCTTGGGCTGCCCGCCCGGCTCGGTCGGCTGCACGCCGCAGGCCCCGGTTGCCGCCGGCGACGGCTGCGACAAGACGCTTGCCTGGTGGCTCGGTCCCGAACCCTGGGCCAAGCCGAAGCCCAGCACCAAGCCGCCGGTGAAACCCCGCGAGGTCATGGTGTCCGATCTGCCCAAAGCCTGCCAGGCCGTGCTGGACGCACCTTCGGTTCCCTCAGCCCGCGCCGCCACCTATGGCACGGCGGCAGCGCCGACGACGGCAACCGGTACGCTGCCGGTTTCGAGCAGCGGCACGGGCAACACGCCGCCCGGCAGCATTCCGCAGCAGTGACAGTACCAAGGTCCGATGCAGCATAGTCTGATGCGGTATGGGCCGGTCTTTCAAAGGCCGGCCTCTTGGTATAGAAGGCGGATAAATCGATTAAAAAAATCCGAGACGGAGTGGGAGTTTCATGGCCGGCGGCAAATGCATCGCGCTGATCGCGCATGATCAGAAGAAGGATGCAATGGCGGAGTTTGCACGCCGCAACCAGGATGTGCTGGCCGATTGGCATATCGTCGCGACGGGCACCACCGGCGGCCGCGTCCTAGACGCCTGCCCCGACCTCAAGGTCACCCGACTGAAAAGCGGCCCGCTCGGCGGCGACCAGCAGATCGGCGCGATGATCGCCACCGGCGATATCGACATGGTCGTCTTCTTCATCGACCCGCTCACCCCCATGCCGCACGATGTCGACGTCAAGGCATTGACTCGGCTTGCCGTTCTCTACGACATTCCGATGGCCCTTAACGAAGCCACCGCAGACCGCCTGATCAAAACACTCAATCATTAATCCGCCTTCAGGCGGCAGACACGGACCTGTCCATGCCCGAGCTCAATCACAGCGAAGCCCCTCTGCCCTTTCCCATCCTGATCGGCGATATCGGCGGAACCAACGCACGCTTCTCCATCGTCGTCGATGCCCATTCCGAGCCGGCGCATTTTCCGATCGTGCAAACCGCCAATTTCGAGACGATCGACGACGCGATCGAGGAAGCCCTCGCCAAGACAACGGTGCGGCCGCGCTCGGCGATCCTCGCCATGGCCGGCCCGGTGCGCGGCGACGAGATTCCGCTGACCAATTGCGACTGGGTGATCCGCCCGAAGACGATGATCGCCAATCTCGGCATGGAAGATGTGCTGATCATCAATGATTTCGAGGCGCAAGCGCTGGCGATCGCCGGTATTTCCGAAGAGCATCGCGCCACCATCGGCGAGATATCGGAAGGCATGGTCGCCTCGCGCGCCGTGCTCGGTCCGGGCACCGGCCTCGGCGTTGCCGGCCTCGTTCATGCCCAGCATGCCTGGATCCCCGTGCCGGGCGAAGGCGGCCATATCGATCTGGGGCCACGCAGCGAGCGCGATCTGCAGATCTGGCCGCATCTGGAAACGATCGAGGGCCGCATTTCCGCCGAGCAGGTCCTCTGCGGCCGCGGCTTGCAAAACCTCTATCATGCGATCTGCAAGACCGACGGCATCGAGCCGAGCCTCAAGGAACCCGCCGATATCACGGCACATGCACTCACCCAAACCAACATTCAGGCCGAAGAGACCCTGACGCTGTTCGTCACCTATCTCGGTCGCGTCGCCGGCGATATCGCGCTGGTCTTCATGGCGCGCGGCGGCGTCTATATCACCGGCGGCATCTCGCAAAAAATCCTGCCGGCGCTGCAAAAGCCTGAATTCCGCGCCGCCTTCGAAGACAAGGCGCCGCATACCGCGCTCTTGAAATCTATCCCGACGCATGTGGTCACCCACCCGCTCGCGGCACTCTCGGGCCTCACGGCCTATGCCCGCGCGCCGGCCAGCTTCGGCCTGGCAACGGATGGCCGCCGCTGGCGGCGTTGATCCGGTCAGAGCCGCAGGCAGCTTTTTGAAGAGGCTTCCTTCCCTTATAATGATCTTGGCTCCATGGCTTGCCCCTTAACCAGAGCGGCAAGCCATCTCTAGCCAAAGCCGTCCTAACTCTTTATAGAGCCGCGAAAGCATGTGCCATGTGCAGCTCGCTTGGTTTGAGACAGGAAGCCGATTTTTGAAATCGCCCGATACCAAAAAAAACAGCGTCGACAGTGAGACCATCAGCGGTATCCTGAAGCGCATCATTGCCGAAAATGGCCGTGAACACCTCTGGGGTTATTCGATTGCCATCGTCTGCCTGATCCTGGTGGCGCTTTCGACAGCATTCATCGCCTATATCATGAAGACGATCATCAACCAGGCCTTCGTCGAGCGCCGGGCCGATATCGTCTGGCTCGTCTGCTCCGCGATCTTCGTCGCTTTCGTGATGCGCGGTTTCGCGGGCTATTTCCAGTCCGTCCTCCTCAGCAAGATCGGCAACAACATCATCGCGCGCTACCAGCGCCGGCTCTACGCGCATCTGATGACCTTGTCGGTCGGCTTCTTCAACGAGGCACGGTCGGCACAGATCGCCGCGCGCGTCAGCCAGAACGTCTCCGGCATCCGCGATGTCATGAACCTGACGATCACCTCGACAGCACGCGACCTTCTGACCTTCGTCGCCCTGCTCGGCGTCATGGTGGTGCAGGATCCGATGCTGAGCCTTGCCGTCTTTATCGCGGCGCCGCCGCTGCTCTATGCCCTGCGCTATGTCTCCAAGCGCCTTCGCTCGGCGACGCGCGAAGCGGTGAACCTGAACAGCCATGTTCTGGGCGCGATGCAGGAGACGATCCAGGGCATCTCCATCGTCAAGGCCTTCACGATGGAAGAACAGCTGGATCGCAAGATCAACAAGCTGATCACCGCAGCCGAGCATCGGCAAAACCGCATCGCCCGCCTGTCGGAGCGCAATGGACCCCTGACGGAAAGTTTCGCCGGTTTCGCGGTTGCGAGCGTATTGGCCTATGCCGCCTACCGTTCGATCTATCATGACGTTCCGCCGGGCGCCTTCTTCTCTTTCGTCACTTCGCTGCTTCTGGCCTACGATCCGGCTCGCCGTCTTGCCAAGCTGCAGGTGCAGCTGGAGCGCGCCGTCGTCAATGCGCGGATGATCTACGAATTGCTCGACATGGAGCCGCGCCAGCGCGATCTGCCGGACGCCCAGCCGCTGATCGTCACCGACGCCCGTATCGAATTCCGCGACGTGGATTTCGCCTATGGCGACGAAAGCGTCCTCAGTGGTGTGAGCTTCACCGCCGAAGGTGGACAAACGACGGCACTGGTCGGCCCCTCCGGCGCCGGCAAGTCCACCGTCATCAATCTCATTCCGCGCTTCTACGACCCGAAGGCCGGCAGCATCTTCATCGACGGGCAGGACATCAGCCACGTCACCAAGCAGTCGCTGCGCCAGCATCTCGCCTATGTCTCGCAGCAACCCTACCTTTTCGAAGGCACGATCCGCGACAATATCCGCTATGGCCGTCCGGAAGCGACGAACGCCGAAATCGAGGAAGCAGCACGGCATGCCTACGCCCATGACTTCATCACGGCACAGCCGCAGGGCTACGATACGCCGGTCGGCGAAAACGGCGTGACGCTGTCCGGCGGCCAGCGGCAGCGCCTGTCGATCGCCCGCGCGCTGGTGCGCAACGCGCCGATCCTGCTCCTCGACGAAGCGACCTCGGCGCTCGACACCGAGTCGGAAGCCGCCGTGCAAAAGGCGCTGGACGAAGCCATGAGCGGCCGCACGGTCGTCGTCATTGCCCATCGCCTGTCGACGGTCGTCCGGGCCGAGAAGATCATTGTCATGCAGAATGGACGCGTGGTCGAAGAGGGCAACCACGAGACGCTTGCGGAGGCCGACAATGGCCTTTACGCTCGCCTCAACAACCTTCAGCGGCCGGCCGTTTCCGGCAATTCCCGTAAATAAGACGATAGAGACGACATGAGCGACGATGCGATGAAGCTGGTGGTGGTTGGAGCGGCAGGCCGCATGGGACAGGCTCTGATCCGCCTCATTCACGCCACTGAGGGCCTGACCCTGCATGCCGCCGTCGCGCGTCCGGGCTCGGCCTTCATCGGCAAGGATGCCGGCGAGATCGCCGGGCTGGGGCCGATCGGTATTCCCGTCACCGACGATCCGCTGTCCGCCTTCCTGCATGCCGACGGCGTCATCGATTTCACCACGCCGGCAACCAGCGTCACCTTCGCCGACCTCGCCGCCCAGGCGCGCATCGTTCACATCATCGGCACCACTGGCTGCTCGGCTGACGACGAAACCAGGTTCAAGGCCGCCGCCCGCCATGCCCGCATCGTCAAGTCGGGCAATATGGGCCTCGGCATCAACCTTCTGAGCGTGCTCGTCGAGCAGGCCGCGCGAGCGCTTCCCCCGGCCGACTGGGACATCGAAGTGCTGGAAATGCATCACAAGCACAAGGTCGACGCGCCCTCGGGCACAGCGCTGCTGCTCGGTGCCGCCGCCGCCAAGGGACGCGGCATCGATCTCGACGACCATTCCGTGCGCGTGCGCGACGGCCATACCGGCCCGCGCCCGGCGGGTTCGATCGGCTTTGCGACGCTACGCGGCGGCGCCGTCATCGGCGATCACTCAGTTATCTTTGCCGGCGAAGGCGAGCGGCTGACGCTGTCCCACAGCGCCGGCGACCGGTCGTTGTTTGCCCGGGGTGCACTTCAAGCGGCTCTCTGGGCGCGCGACAAGAAGCCTGGCCTTTATTCCATGCTCGATGTCCTCGGGCTTTCCACACGTTGATACGATCCTGGAGCAGTTCAGCACGGAATTGCTGAACTGCTCCAACCTTTTGTTCTTACGCAATTCCGGACGGAAAACCGCTACGCACTTTTCCTGGAATTGCTTTACCAAGGAGTGACATTATGAGCGGTACTCTCGTCCTCGTTCGCCACGGCCAGAGCGACTGGAATTTGAAGAATCTCTTTACCGGCTGGAAGGATCCCGACCTGACAGCGCTGGGCATTGAAGAAGCCAAGACCGGTGGCAAGGCGCTCGCCGATTACGGCATCAAATACGACATCGCCTTCACCTCGGCGCTGACGCGCGCCCAGCACACGCTGAAGATCATCCTCGATGAAGTCGGTCAGCCCGGCCTGGAAACCATCAAGGATCAGGCGCTGAACGAGCGCGACTATGGCGATCTCTCCGGCCTCAACAAGGACGACGCTCGCGCCAAGTGGGGCGAGGAACAGGTGCATATCTGGCGTCGTTCCTACGACGTGCCCCCGCCCGGCGGCGAAAGCCTGCGCGATACCGGCGCCCGTGTCTGGCCCTACTACCTCACCGAAATCCTGCCGCGCGTGCTCGCCGGCCAGACGGTGCTCGTCGCCGCCCACGGCAACTCGCTGCGCTCGCTGGTCATGGTGCTCGACCGCCTGACCAAGGAACAGATCCTGGCGCTTAATCTCGCGACCGGCGTGCCGATGGTCTACAAGCTCAACGCCGACTCCACCGTCGCTTCCAAGGAAGTGCTCGGCGATATGTCCGGCGCGCATTGAGCGGCTTTTAGTCTTGTAATCAATGAGCCGGGGAGATTTGTTCTCTCCGGCTTTTTTATGATCAATTCTCGATCGTGAACCGCACCCGATCCGCGGCAAAGCGTGAAATCGAATATTGCACCGGCACACCGTCGAGATCGGCGTTCAATGCCCTCGTGTTCATGACGATAGCGCCGGGAGAGAGTTCGAGGTCGGCGAGGTCACCTTCCTCCGCATGGGTGGCGGTGATTTCCGTGACGACACGCACATAGTCGGCCACGCCAAGTTCGCGGAAAGCCTTTGTGATCGAACCGATGGCTCCATAGATCTCAGCGATATCGGCGAAACGGTCGGCGGGAAACCAGCTCGTGGCACGCGATACCGGGCGATGATCGGCCCGGCCGATCGTTTCCAGCCGGACGACGGCCGCGCCGGGCGCCAGCTTCAGCCATCGCGCCACCTCAGCCGTGGCGATTTCACGGCTGGCCGCCACCAGCACGCTGCGCGCCTCGCGCGCCTGATCACCGATCCCTTGAGAGAACCGCGTCCGTTTCGAGATCGGGAAGTTCAGCCGCTCCTTGCGCTCGATCAGGGTGCCCCGCCCCTGCACGGCACGGACGATGCCTTCCTGCGCCAGGGCCGCCAGCGCGCTTCGCACGGTATGCCGGTTGACGCCGAATTGCAGCGCCAGCGCCGTTTCCGGCGGCACCATGCCCGTTTCGTCGAAATCGCCCTGATTGATCGATGCACGAATCCGGTCGGCAATCTGCCGCCAGAGCGCCACGCCCGTCTGTCTCTGTACCTTCTGCCCCGCCATATTTCCCGCTTACCCTGTCATACGCTTGTCACGTCGCCCCAATAGATATAAAACATACCTTGTATGGTTGTCTATATCAATAGACATTTTGAGGAAGACGCGATGAATTCAGCACAGAGGCAAGAGGCGGCCGCACAGGAGCGTCGGGAACGCAAGCGCACGGCGGACCTTCTGGCGCGGGCCGAACGCGACGAGCTCGATGCGGCCTGGGAAGCATTGTCCGACAAGCCGGCTATCCAACCCGTGCGCGGGCCGGAGACCGGGCTGGTCATGGTGCGCGGCCGCATCGGCGGCGGCGGCTCGCCCTTCAATCTCGGCGAAGTCACGGTGACACGCGCCACCATCAGGCTCGCCTCCGGCACGGTCGGCCACGCGCATGCGCTCGGTACCGACCGCGAGAAGGTTCGGCTGGCGGCGATCTTCGACGCGCTCTGGCATCAGCCGGCCACCAAGGATTTCGTCGAAAAGGCGATCCTGCTGCCGATCACCGAGCGGATCGCCGGACGGGATCGCCAACGAGCCGAAGAGACCGCCGCCACCCGCGTCGATTTCTTCACCATGGTCCGCGGAGAAGACTGATGACCCTTTCCACTATCTCCATCATACCCGACAACGACGCCCTGACCGGCGGCTTCGCCAATCCGGTGTTCGACGCGCAGAGCGTCTTCAAGATGATGATGGACGCGATGGCGCGGCCGGGAACCCTGCAGACGGTCGCCTCCGACATCGCGCCGCCCGCACCACTCGGCATCGCCACCGGCGCCATTGCGCTCACCCTTTGCGACCATGACACGCCGGTCTGGCTGTCGGGCGGTCTCGGGCGCTCGACCATGCCGGAATGGCTCGGCTTCCACACCGGCGCGCCGGTGACCTCGGAAAAGCTGGAGGCCCGCTTTGCCTTCGTCGAAGCCGGAGTGCTGCTCGCCTCGCTCAACCAGTTCGATATCGGCACGCAGGAATATCCCGACCGCTCGACGACGATCCTGCTGGAAATCGCAAGCCTTGCGGGCGGCAAGGAACTGGCGCTCTCCGGACCCGGCATTGCCGACATCAACATGATCGCGCCGATCGGCCTGCCGGACACGTTCCTACGCTTCTGGAACGACAATCGCGCCCTCTTCCCGCGCGGCGTCGACCTCGTTCTGACGGCCGGACGGCAATTCCTTTGCCTGCCGCGCACCACCAAGATCATCGCGACGGAGATCTGACGCATGTATGTTGCCGTAAAAGGCGGCGAAGCCGCCATCGCCAATGCTCACCGGCTACTGGCCGACCGCCGCCGCGGCGACCGTTCGCTGCCGGCGCTGGGCATCGACCAGATCGTCGCGCAGCTGGCGCTTGCCGTCGACCGCGTCATGGCCGAAGCCTCGCTTTATGACCGCACGCTGGCGGCACTTGCCGTGCGCCAATCGCGCGGCGACATGATCGAGGCGATCTTCCTGCTGCGCGCCTACCGCACGACGTTGCCACGCTTCGGCTATTCCCAGCCGCTGGATACGGCGGCGATGAAGATCGAGCGCCGCATCTCCGCCACCTACAAGGACCTGCCTGGCGGCCAGCTTCTCGGCCCCACCTTCGACTATACGCATCGCCTGCTCGACCCGAGCCTGCTCACCGACGAGCCGGTGGACGAGCCGATGCAGCGGGCGGCGGAAGAGGGCCGCGTGATGCGCGTCTCCAAGATCCTGGCCGAGGAAGGGCTGATCGAGGGCGACGGCGAGATGCCGATCGACCACGAGACCGGCGACCTGACGCGCGAGCCGATGGAATTCCCGATGACCCGCGACCTGCGCCTGCAGGCGCTCGCCCGCGGCGATGAAGGCTTCCTTTTGGCGCTCGGCTATTCCACCCAGCGTGGCTATGGCCGCAACCATCCCTTCACCGGCGAAATCCGCATCGGTGAAGTCGAGGTCGAACTCGACGTGCCGGAACTCGGTTTCGCCGTGTCGCTGGGCAACATCCAGGTGACCGAATGCCAGATGGTCAACCAGTTCAAGGGTTCGGCCAAGGCGCCGCCGCAGTTTACCCGCGGCTACGGCCTGGTCTTCGGCCAGAGCGAGCGCAAGGCCATGGCCATGTCGCTGGTCGACCGGGCGCTGCGTGCCGACGAACTCGGCGAGGATATCGTCGCGCCTGCCCAGGACGAGGAATTCGTCATCTCCCATTCCGACAATGTGCAGGCGACCGGCTTCGTCGAACATCTGAAGCTGCCGCATTATGTCGACTTCCAGGCCGAACTCGACCTGGTGCGCCGCATGCGCCGCGACTTCGAGGCCGCCCGCGACGGTGGCAAGGATCCCCTGACGGAGGCAGCCGAATGACCGAACTCGCCACCTATAATTTCGCCTATCTCGACGAACAGACCAAGCGGATGATCCGCCGCGCCATCCTGAAGGCGATCGCCATTCCCGGATATCAGGTGCCCTTCGCCTCGCGCGAAATGCCGATGCCCTATGGCTGGGGCACCGGCGGCGTGCAGCTCACCGCAGCGATCATCGGGCCGGACGATGTCCTGAAGGTCATCGACCAGGGCGCCGACGACACCACCAACGCCGTCTCCATCCGCGCCTTCTTCCAGAAAGTCGCCAATGTCGCGGTCACCACGCGCACGGAAGAGGCGACGATCATCCAGACCCGCCACCGCATTCCGGAAGCCAAGCTAGGCCCCAATCAGGTGCTGGTCTACCAGGTACCGATTCCCGAACCATTGCGCTTCCTGGAACCGCGCGAGACCGAGACCCGCAAGATGCATGCGCTCGAGGAATACGGCCTCATGCATGTGAAGCTCTATGAAGACATCGCCCGCAACGGCCGTATCGCCACCACCTATGCCTACCCGGTCAAGGTCGCCGGCCGCTATGTGATGGACCCGTCGCCGACGCCGAAGTTCGACAATCCGAAGATGCACCTGTCGGATGCGCTGCAGCTTTTCGGCGCCGGCCGTGAAAAGCGCATCTATGCTGTGCCGCCCTATACCGAGGTGGTCAGCCTCGACTTCGAGGATCATCCCTTCGAAGTGCAGCGCTTCGACAAGCCCTGCGCGCTCTGCGGCGCCGAGCAGGTCTATCTCGACGAAGTGATCCTCGACGACAAGGGCGGGCGGATGTTCGTCTGCTCCGACACCGATTTCTGCGAAGACCGCCGCGCCCATGGCCATGTCGGCCCGATGCTGGCACCAAATGCGCAGGCACCCAATCAGGAGGCCGCCGAATGAGCGACACACCACTCCTCAAGGTCAAGGACATCTCGAAATTCTACGGCAGCCGCATCGGGTGCCGCGACGTTTCCTTCGATCTCTGGCCCGGCGAAGTACTGGCCATTGTCGGCGAGAGCGGCTCGGGCAAGACCACCTTGCTCAACTGCATCTCGACACGGCTGCTGCCGACCACCGGCAGCGTCGAATACCACATGCGCGACGAGACCTATCGCGATCTCTTCCGCATGAACGAGGCGGAGCGCCGCTTCCTGATGCGGACCGACTGGGGCTTCGTCCACCAAAACCCCGCCGACGGCTTGCGCATGACGGTCTCAGCCGGCGCCAATGTCGGCGAGCGGCTGATGGCGATCGGCAACCGTCATTACGGCAATATCCGAGCCACGGCGGTCGACTGGCTGGAACGCGTCGAAATCGACGCCGACCGTATCGACGACCAGCCCCGCGCCTTCTCCGGCGGCATGCGCCAGCGCCTGCAGATCGCCCGCAATCTGGTGACCGGCCCGCGCCTGGTGTTCATGGACGAGCCGACCGGTGGCCTCGACGTCTCCGTGCAGGCACGCCTTCTCGACCTCGTGCGCGGCCTCGTCAACGATCTCGGCCTGTCGGCAATCATCGTCACCCACGACCTCGCCGTCGCCCGGCTTCTGTCGCACCGCATGATGGTGATGAAGGACGGATACGTCATCGAGCATGGTCTGACCGACCGCGTGCTCGACGATCCGCGCGAACCCTACACGCAGCTGCTCGTCTCTTCGATCCTGCAGGTCTGAGGAAATAAAGTCATGGCAACCCCCCTCGTCGTTTCCGAAGTCTTCAAGAGTTTCACCATGCATCTGCGCGACGGCATTCGCCTGCCTGTCGTCGCCGACGTATCCTTCTCGGTCGCGGCCGGCGAATGCGTCGTGCTCGGCGGTCCCTCCGGCATCGGCAAGAGCTCGCTCCTGAAGATGATCTACGGCAACTATGCCGTCGACGCCGGCCAGATCCTGGTAGCGCACAAGGACAGGATCACCGATCTCGCCACCGCCGATCCGCGCACCGTACTCGAGGTTCGCCGCCATACCATGGGCTATGTCAGCCAGTTCCTGCGCACTGTGCCGCGCGTGGCCGCCATCGACGTCGTCGCCGAGCCGCTCCTGGCGCGCGGCGTGATGCTGGCGGATGCTCGGCAAAGGGCCGGCGCCCTGCTCGCCCAGCTCAACCTGCCGCAGGAACTCTGGCAGCTGCCGCCCGCCACCTTCTCGGGCGGCGAGCAGCAGCGCGTCAATATCGCCCGCGGCTTCATCACCGACCATGCCATCCTGCTGCTCGACGAGCCGACGGCCTCTCTCGACGCCCGCAACCGCGCCGTCGTGGTCTCGATGATCGAGGAGAAGAAAAAGGCCGGCGTCGCCCTGCTCGGCATCTTCCATGACGAGGAAGTGCGCGAAGCGGTCGGTAGCCGGATTCTCGATGTCTCCCGCTTCTCGCCCAGAAAGTCCGCCGCATGAGCCGTCAACTGGGCGAAACGCCCTTCATCAGCCCGACCGCGACCATCAAGAACTCGACGTTCGGCCGCTATACCGAAGTCTCCGATCGTTGCCGCATCGACGAGGTCGAGATCGGCGATTACTCCTACATCATGCAGGACGGCGCCGTCTGGTGTGCTACGATCGGCAAGTTCGTCAACATCGCAGCCAGCGTCCGCATCAATGCCACCAACCATCCGACCTGGCGGGCGACGCTGCATCACTTCACCTATCGCGCCGCCGACTATTGGCCGGATGCGGATATGGAGACGGATTTCTTCACCTGGCGGCGCGAGAACCGCGTGGTGATCGGTCATGACGTCTGGATCGGCCACGGCGCCACTATCCTGCCGGGCGTCACGGTCGGCAATGGTGCCGTCATCGGCGCCGGCGCCGTCGTTTCCAAGGATGTCGCTCCCTATACGATCGTCGGCGGCGTGCCGGCCAAGCTGATCCGCGAGCGTTTCACCGCCGAGGTCGGCGCGCGCATAGACAAGCTTTCCTGGTGGGACTGGGATCACACCACCCTGCGCACGGCGCTGGCCGACTTCCGCGCCCTTTCCGCCGAGGATTTTTTGATCCGCTACGGCGCATGAGGACGTTTTTCGCCGATACGGGGCTTGCGCCGGCCGACTGAGGAATTAGCGTCTGGCGACCCTTTGAGACCAAATAGTCGAGGGAGATGCCTTCATGGCAAAGCAGTTCGAAAGCATCGATGACCGGCTGCGTGATTTCATTGCCCGGCAACATATCTTCTTCACGGCGTCGGCGACTGCGGAATCCCGCGTCAACGTCTCACCCCGCGAGACGCTGTGTCTGCGTATCATCTCGCCCAACACCGCCATCTATCTCGACCGCACCGGCAGCGGCAACGAGACCTCGGCGCATATGAAGGCCGACGGACGGCTGACCATCATGTTCTGCGCCGTCGTGGGGCCGCCGATGATCCTGCGCCTCTATGGGCGCGGCCGGATTATTCACAGGACATCGGCTGAATACCAGGACTTGCTGCATAGCCACTATGCCGGCGACGAACCGCTCGGCGCCCGCCAGATCGTCTGGCTGGATATCGACCTCGTCCAGACCTCCTGCGGCTTCGGCGTGCCGCTCTTTTCCTATGAAGGCGAAAGGCCGAGCCTCGATCAGTGGGCGAAGGCCAAGGGGCCTGATGGTATCGAGGAATACCGGCGAGAAAAGAACGTCCGCAGCATGGACGGTCTGCCGACGGGTTTATTTGACGCCGACAGCAACTAATGCGGCTCCACTGAATCATCCCACCGCACCAATAGCGGGGGATTGTAACAACACTTACACAAATCTGACATTGGAGCTTCATGAAGCGGCGATAATGCGTTGCCTATACTTGGCGCATAGCCGCTCGAAATTCCGTTTTGGGCCAAGGCACCTGCGCCTATTCATAGTTAGTAGCGCGACGTCAATGCTTGCTGCTGACCAAAGCAGCGGCGAAAGGGAAAGCTTCATGTTCGAGCTCAAGAATGTCTCGCGCCGGTTCGGAAACAAGCTCGCTGTCGATTCCGTGACGCTGGACATTCCGCAAGGACAGATGGTCGGCGTCATCGGCCGCTCGGGCGCCGGCAAGTCCACGCTGCTGCGCATGATCAACCGTCTTGCCGACCCGACCTCCGGCTCGATCCATTTCGCCGGCACCGAAGTGTCCAAGCTGAGCGGCCGGGCGCTGCGCAGCTGGCAGCGCGATTGCGCCATGATCTTCCAGCAGTTCAACCTGGTCCCGCGCCTCGACGTCTTGACCAACGTCATGCTCGGCCGCCTCAACCAGCGCTCGACCGTGCTCAGCCTGCTTTCCGTCTTCACCCGCGAAGAACGCATCGAGGCGATCGCGGCGCTGGAACGCCTCGGCATCGAGCAGACCGCATTGCAGATGGCCGGCACGCTGTCGGGCGGCCAGCAGCAGCGCGTTGCCATCTGCCGCGCGCTGATGCAGCAGCCGAAGATGATGCTTGCCGACGAGCCGATCGCCTCGCTCGATCCGCTCAACGCCAAGATCGTCATGGACGCTTTGCGCGACATCAACGAGCGCGAAGGCATCACCGTCATCACCAACCTGCACACGCTGGATACGGCCCGCAACTATTGCGAACGCATCGTCGGCATGGCGGCCGGCCGCGTCGTCTTCGACGGCAAGCCGTCCGATCTGACGGCCGCCGCCGTCAAGGAAATCTACGGCACCGACAGGGACGGCGCTGGTGTCGACGAGACGATGACGTCGACCGCCATCAACATTCCCGATCCGGCCGCGCAAGCCGCGGCACATGCATCCGCCGGCCCGCAACCGCTGGCACTGGCCGGTCCCTGAGGGGAACCGGCCGCGATCGAAAGCCCGCGTCAAGGGCGCATTTCTTTCAGACCGAAGACATCCGGGGACACACCGGTTAACCAGGAGACGAACCCATGTTGAAGAAGACCCTTCTTGCAGCCACGGCGCTTCTCGCGCTTGCTGGCGGCGCCGCCGCTCAGAACCTCAAGGAATTCCGCGTCGGTATTCTCGGCGGCGAAAACGAAGCCGACCGCCTGCGCAACTACGCCTGCCTCTCCGACCACCTGAAGAAGGAATTCGGCTTCGAGAAGGTATCGCTGTTCCCGGCCGCCGACTATGACGGCGTTATCCAGGGCCTGCTCGGCGGCACGCTCGACTTCGCCGAACTCGGCGCTTCCGGCTATGCAGCCGTCGCCATCAAGGACCCGAAGGCCGTCACCCCGATCCTGACCACGCAGCAGGCAGACGGCTCGACCGGCTACTACTCGATCGGTCTCGCGCTCAAGTCTTCCGGTATCAAGACCATCAAGGACGCCAAGGGCAAGAAGCTCGGCTATGCCGATCCGGACTCCACCTCGGGCTATCTCGTTCCGCTGACGCAGATTCCGAAGGATACGGGCGCTCCGAACGACAAGTTCTTCGCCTCGACCCAGTTCAATGGCGGTCACGAGAACAACCTGCTCGCTGCCTATGACGGCAAGGTCGACGTTGCCGTGGACGATTCCTCGGGCATCGGCGATTTCAAGGACGGCTACACTTCCGGCACCTTCCGCAAGGAAGTCGACAAGGGCGCCGTCGACCCGAACAAGCTCGTCGAAGTCTGGCGTTCGCCGCTGATCCCGAACGGCCCGCTCGTCGTTCGCAACGCACTCGGCGCCGAATGGCAGACCAAGCTGACCGACTTCTTCCTGAAGCTCCCGACCGCCGACGCCAAGTGCTTCAACGCGATCGAAGGCGGCGACTTCAAGGGCTACGTCAAGGTCAAGCCGGACTTCTACAACGCCGTTATCGAAGTTCGCAAAGCTGCCATCGGCGGCTGATCTTCGTCCTGACTGCGAGGCGGCCGGCAACGGCCGCCTCTTTGCTATTTTTCAAGGCGGTATTTTTCATGACGATTGCCGATGCCCAGCCACAGATGCAAAGCGCTCCCCACAGCGCCAAGGAGATCGGCGACGCCTGGAGCCGCATGGTGGCCCGGCGCCGTCTCTATACCGGGCTCGGTCTCGCGATCCTGATCATCGCCTTCGTCAGCTCCGTCCGTTTCGCCGACGAGAGCAATGCCGGCCATTTCTTCGACCGCCTGCCGCATCTCTTCGACTTCCTGAGCTGGCTGATCCCCAAGGATTGGGCCGACGTCTATCGCGCGCTCTTTGATCTTCCAAGCCCGAACGGCGCAAACGGCGTCGGTGGCGAAGAATTCAATTTCCCGCTCGGACGCGTCTATGTCTGGGGCGATTTCTACATTCCCGAATATTTCGAGCTGATGATCATCACGATCAACGTGGCGCTGGTGTCGACCATTATCGGCTTCGTCGTCGCCCTGCCGCTCAGTTTCTTTGCCGCCCGCAACATGTCGCCGTCCAATCCGGTACGGCTGGTGACAAAGCGCGTCATGGAATTTCTGCGCGCCTTCCCCGAGATCGTCATTGCCGGGCTGTTTTCGGCGATCCTGTCGATCGGCCCGATCGCCGCCATCATCGCCGTCGGCCTGCACACGATCGGCGCGCTCGGCAAGCTCTTCTACGAAGTCGTCGAAAATATCGACATGAAGCCGGATGAGGGCATGAAAGCGGTCGGCGCCAGCTGGACGGAGCGCGTCCGCTTCGGCGCCCTGCCGCAGGTAATGCCGAATTTCATGTCCTATGCCCTGCTGCGCCTGGAAATCAACGTCCGCGCCTCGACCATCATCGGCGCCGTCGGCGGCGGTGGCATCGGCGAAGAACTGAAGCTGTCGATCTCACGCGGCTTCGGCGCCAAGACGGTGGCGCTGGTGCTGCTGCTCTTCATCACCATCATCGCCGTCGATCAGTTTTCCGCATGGCTCCGTCGCCGTCTGGTCGGCGAGCATGCTTTCCTTCTGCAGCATTGAGGTTGCCCATGTCCGTTATCGACGCCAGCCGCATGCAGGATATCGAAGCACGCTACCCGGAGATCCTGCATCGATCCTTCCGCCAGCGCTTCGGCGCCCTGATGATCTTCATCGGCGTGATCCTCTACGGCTTCTACGCCGTCTGGTTCTTCGATCTGCCGAAAGTCATCGCGGAAGCCCATTGGGAGCGCGTCGGCATCTATCTGAGCGAATGGGTCAGCTACGACGTACAGCCGGAATTCCGCATTTCCGGCGACACGATCAGCATCAAGTACCCGCGCTTTTCGCCGCTGGGCGATAATCCGCACCCGGACTGGGTGACAAACAACCCCGACGGCAGCCTGACAGTCTCGGTCAGCGGCACCAGCCGCACGGTGACGATCACCAAGACACAGGCGATCCTGACAGCGCATGGCGTCACCATCCCGATCGACATTACCGGCGACGTGCCGAAGGTGATCAGCTCGGAGCCGGTTCCGGCCTGGATGACCGTCTATGACGACAATATCCTCGTGGATATGGGTTTTGCCGGCAATGTCAGCATCTCCACGGACCGCGTGAAGATCCGCAAGCGCTTCATCGGCTGGGCGAATTTCGTCTTCGACACGCATTCGCCATTCTTCGACAAGCCGGCGGGCGAAGTCATCAGCCTGATCGTCTCCGGTCCCCGGCTCAATCCCGATGAATCGAACCTGTCGCTCGCCTTCGACAATGTCTGGAACAATGCCGCCTGGCAGCACGGCGATGTCTGGTCCAAGCTGTTCCAGACTATCGTCATGGCTTTCCTCGGCACACTGCTTGGTTCTGTCGCCGCCTTTCCGCTGGCTTTCCTCGCCGCGCGCAACATCACGCCGAACCGGCTGCTCAATCAGGTGCTGAAGCGCTTCTTCGACTTCCTGCGCTCGGTCGACATGCTGATCTGGGCGCTGTTCCTGACCCGCGCCTTCGGACCTGGTCCGCTCGCCGGCAGTGGCGCGATTTTCCTCACCGAGACCGGCACGCTCGGCAAACTCTACTCAGAGGGTCTCGAGAATATCGACAACAAGCCGCGCGAAGGCGTGAAGTCCATCGGTTCATCGACCATCCTCGTGCATCGCTACGGCATCATGCCGCAGATCGTTCCCGTCATCGTCAGCCAGACGCTCTATCAATGGGAATCCAACGTGCGCGGCGCCACCATCATCGGCGCGGTCGGCGCCGGCGGCATCGGCCTGAAGCTATGGGAAGCCATGCGTACCAACGCCAACTGGGAAAACGTCGCCTATATGGTGTTGCTGATCCTGATTGTCGTCTTCCTGTTCGACGCCGCCTCCAGCGCGCTGCGGGCACGCCTGATGGGCACGCAAAACAGGTAAAAAAGACGATAAAAAACCGTATCGCATCATCATTTTGTCACGGGAATCCTTTAGCGGAAGCCCGGGCAGGATAAGATCGGTTGCGCCGGGTTTAGCCGGATTCGATTCGATACCGTCTCGCCTCTCTTGCGGTTTGGCGCAAATCACCCAACAGTGTCTCGCGCAGCCGATTTTTCCAAGGAATATAGCCTTGCGCTACGCTCTCTATTTTACGCCGCCGAAAGCCGACCCCTTGACGGCGCTTGCCGCCCGCTGGCTCGGCCGCGATGCCTTTTCGAACGAGATCTTTTCCGACAAGGCGATCGGCGTCGTGCCCGAGAACCATGCCGAGGTCACCGCCGACCCGCGCCGCTACGGCTTTCACGCCACGCTGAAGGCGCCCTTCGCGCTGGCAAGCTCGGTCACCGAACGCGACCTTCTCGACGTGGCCGCCGATTTCGCCGCGCGCACGCCAGCCTTCACCATTCCCGAGCTTGTGCTTGGCCAGCTCGGCCAGTTCTTCGCGCTCGTTCCAGCCGCTGTCTATCAGCCGCTTCAGGATTTCGCCGCTCAAGTCGTCAAGACCTTCGAGCCGTTCCGCGCTGCCCTTTCCGAGGCCGATATCGCGCGGCGCAAGCCGGAGGGATTGAGCGAGGCGGAGCGTGCAAACCTGCTGCGCTGGGGCTATCCTTACGTGAACGACGAGTTCCGCTTCCACATGACACTGACCGGCAAGGTCGCGGCCGAGCAACAGGCCGGCATCCATGACCTGCTGCGCGATCGTTTCGCCGACCATACCGGCAAGCCGCTTGATATTTCCGGCCTCGCCATCTTTGTCGAAGAAGAGCGCGGCGCACCCTTTACCGTCCGTTCCTGGCTGCCGCTTGCCGACGCCCAAAAATGAAAGACCTGACATGACCAAAGAAACCGTCCTCTCCAACGCCCGCATCGTCCTCGAAGACAAGATCCTCGAGGGCTCCGTGCTGATCCGCGACGGGCGGATCGCCGATATTTCCGACGGCAGGTCCGGTGTCGGCGAGGATTTCGAGGGCGATTATCTGATCCCCGGTCTGATCGAGCTGCATACGGATCATCTGGAAGCCCATTATTCGCCGCGCCCCGGCGTACGCTGGAACAAGACGGCCGCCATCCAGGCGCATGACGCCCAGATCGTCACCTCCGGCATCACCACCGTCTTCGACTGCCTGCGCATGGGCTCCGACGAAGACGGCGGTTTCGAAAAGGGCGAGATGCGCGACATGGCCGACGCCATCCAGGCGGCGCAAAACGAGGACCGGCTGCGCGCCGACCACCTGATCCACCTGCGCTGCGAGGTTTCCTCCGACAACGTTCTCGATCACTTCCAGGATTTCGAGAAGGACCCCTATGTCCGCCTGGTCTCGCTGATGGACCACGCGCCGGGCCAGCGCCAGTTCCAGACCATGGACCAGTACATCTTCTACTACCAGAAGAAGCGCGGTCTCAGCGACGAGGCCTTTGCCCGTTTCGTCGCCAAGCGCCAGGACGAGTCGGCCCGATACGCAACGCCGCATCGCGACGCCATCTCGAAGGTCTGCAATGAGCGCGGCATCACCATCGCCAGCCATGATGATGCGACGCTTGCTCATGTCGACGAAGCGATCAATTACGGCGTGCGACTGGCGGAATTCCCGACCAGCGTCGACGCCGCCAAGGCTTCGCATGGCGCCGGCATGAGCGTGCTGATGGGTGCGCCGAATATCGTGCGCGGCAAGTCGCATTCCGGCAATATCGCCGCCCGCGATCTCGCCGAACTCGGCGTCCTCGACGTGCTCTCCTCCGACTATGTGCCGCTCAGCCTGCTGCATGCGCCCTTCATCCTCGCCGACGAGGTCGAAAGCATCTCGCTGTCGCAGGCGATCGCCATGGTGACGGCAACGCCGGCCAAGACCGTCAGCCTCAATGATCGTGGCCGCATTGCCGAGGGCCTGCGCGCCGATCTCGTGCGCGTCCGCCGCGATCATGGCGTGCCGGTGACGCGCTCGGTCTGGCGGGAAGGACGGCGTGTGGCATGACGCTCGAGGCCAAGACAGAGCCGACTAAGGACCTCTCGGCGCACACGGCCGGGATCATGGTCGTCGTCGTCGGCCCGAGCGGCGCCGGCAAGGATACGCTGATGAATCTGGCTGCCCGGCATTTCGCCGGCCGGCCGGACATTCATTTCGTCCGCCGCGTCATCACCCGCGAGGGTGACCCCGGCAATGAAGACCACAGAAGCGTCTCCGACGTCGATTTCGATGCCATGGAACGGGCCGGCGCCTTTGCCGTCTCCTGGGAGGCACACGGCCTGAAATATGGCATTTCCAGTGATGTCGAGGATGAGCTTGCCCGCGGTCACCTTGTCGTCGCCAACGGCTCGCGCTCGGTGCTCGACCGTTTCCAGGCGGCATTTCCGAAGCTGAAGATCATCAACGTCACGGCGCGACGCGAGGTATTGGCGGAACGATTGATGGCGCGCGGCCGCGAAAGCCGCGAGGATGTGATGAAGCGTCTGGAGCGCGGTTCGCTCATCGTCCAGGGCGACTACGACGTCAGCGATATCGACAATAGCGGCACGCTGGATGAGGCGGGCCGGGTGATCGTCGCCGAGCTGGAAGCGCTGATCGCAAGATAAAGTCGGTTTGTGTCGCATCTGCAGAAGCAAATTCACGGTGCATCGCCCCCTCAACCTGCGCTTCGGGGCCCTTCTCCCCTCGGGGAGAAGGGCCCCGAAGGGTCGGATGAGGGGGCTGGGGGCCGCTCTTTCTACCTTTGTCAGGGCGATGCGACCCTGCCTACCCCGCCCTACTTAGTGCGCCTCATCCCAATTGTTCGCCGCCCGCGCATCGACCTTCAGCGGCACGGACATGTTCACCGCCGGCATGGCGGCATTTTCCATGACCGAGACGATAACCGGCGTCGAGCGCTCGACATCAGCGTCCTCGACTTCGAAGATCAGTTCGTCGTGCACCTGCAGCAGCATGCGGACGCGATCGCCGAGGCCGGCCGCAGACAGCGCCGGCTCCATCTTGATCATGGCGCGGCGGATGACATCGGCGGCCGAGCCCTGGATCGGCGCGTTGATCGAGGCGCGTTCGTTGAAGGCGCGCACGGAAGGATTGGACGACCTAATTTCTGGAAAATGGACGCGGCGGCCGAAGATGGTTTCGACATAACCCTTGTCGCGAGCAGTCGCCTTGGTGCTTTCCATATAGTCGCGGATGCCGGGGAAGCGCTCGAAATATCGCTTGATGTAGTCGCCGGCTTCCGAACGCTCGATCGACAGCTGGTTGGCAAGGCCGAAGGCGGAGATGCCGTAGATGATGCCGAAATTGATCGCCTTGGCGCGGCGGCGCACTTCGCTCGGCATGCCCTCGATCGGCACGCCGAACATTTCCGACGCCGTCATCGCGTGAATGTCGACGCCATCGGCAAAGGCCTGCTCGAGCTGCGGAATATTGGCGACATGCGCCAGCACGCGCAGTTCGATCTGGCTGTAGTCGGCCGAAATCAGCTTGTGGCCGGGTGTCGAGATGAAGGCCGTGCGGATCTTGCGGCCTTCGGCGGTGCGGACCGGAATGTTCTGCAGGTTCGGCTCTGAGGAGGACAGGCGTCCGGTCGTGGTCGAGGCCAGCGAATAGGAGGTGTGGACGCGCTTGGTTTCAGGGTGAACATAGCCCGGCAGCGCGTCGGTATAGGTGGATTTCAGCTTGGTGAGCTGGCGCCAGTCGACGATCTTGCGCGGTAGCTCGAAGCCGGCGGCGGCCAGATCTTCCAGCACCTGCGCCGAGGTCGACCATTGTCCAGTCTTGGTCTTGCTACCACCAGCAAGGCCCATCTTGCCGAAGAGGATATCGCCGAGCTGCTTGGGCGAACCGATATTGAAGCGCTCGCCAGCCAGCGTATAGATCTCGTCCTCCAGCCGCGCGGCGCCCTGCGCCAGTTCGCCTGAGAGGCGTGAGAGGATCTGCCGGTCGATGGTGATGCCACGCTCTTCCATATGGGCAAGCACCGGCACCAGCGGCCGCTCCAGGCGCTCATAGACGGTTGCGAGTTTTTCCGCCGCCAGCCGCGGCTTCAGCACCAGCCAGAGACGCAGCGTCACATCGGCATCCTCGGCGGCATAGGCCGTGGCGCGGTCGATATCGACGAGGTCGAAGGTGATGTTGGATTTGCCGCTGCCGGCGACGTCCTTGTAGGCGATCGGCTTATGGCCAAGCCAGCGCTCCGACAGGCTATCCATGCCATGCGTGGCGTTGGCGCCGCCGTCGAGCACGTAGGACAGCAGCATCGTGTCGTCGAAGCCCTTGGTCTCGATGCCGTAGCGCTTCATCAGCAGATAGTCGTATTTCAGGTTCTGCGCGATCTTGAGGACGGATGTGTCCTCGAGCAGCGCCTTCAGCCGTGGCAGGGCGTCGCGCAGCGGGATCTGATTGTCGGCAAGCCCGCCGCCGAGCAGGTCGCCAACGCCGTTCTTGTGGTTGAGCGGGACGTAGGCGGCGCGAATGGAGGCGCCCGTGGGATCGTTCTTGTTATCCGCGATCGCCAGCGAGAAGCCGACGATTTCGGCCTGCATGACATCGAGCGACGTCGTCTCGGTGTCGAAGGCAACGATGCCGGTTTCGCGCGCATCCGCGATCCACTGGTCGAGGGTGGCGACATCGCGGATGGTGACATATTTCGAGTGGTCGATCGGGGCCGTGGCAAAACTTGCGGCGCGCGCCTTGGCAAGGTCGGCCGGCTCGGTCAGCCCTTCGACGGCGAGGCGCGGCTTGACCGCCGGGGCCGGAACGGAAGCACCCTCGGCCGTGACGGTGCCGCCAGCGACGAGCTCGACATTATCTCCAACATCGAGATCCGGGCCATGGGCAGTGTCACCCCACTCGACCTTGACATCGGAAGGCTCGATCGCCGCCGGATCACAATCGCAGGCCTCGGCGACACGGCGCGTCAGCGAGGTAAATTCCATCGCCTTCAGAAAGCCGACCAGCTTCGGGCCGTTTTGCGGCTCGAGCACCAGTGCGTCGAGCGGCAGCTCCAGCGGCACATCGGTCCTGAGCGTCACCAGCTGCCGGGAAATCCGGGCGAGGTCGGCATTGGCAATGATGTTCTCGCGGCGCTTCTCCTGCTTGATCTCGCCGGCGCGGGCAAGCAGCGTGTCGAGATCTCCAAATGCCTCCAGAAGCTGCGCCGCTGTCTTCGGGCCGATGCCGGGGATGCCGGGCACATTGTCGACCGAATCGCCCGTCAGCGCTTGCAGGTCGATCATCTTTTCCGGCGGCACGCCCCATTTCTCGATGACGTCAGGGATGCCGATCTGCTTGTCCTTCATGCTGTCATACATGTGGACCATTGGCGTGACGAGCTGCATCAGGTCCTTGTCGGAGGAGATGATGGTGACGTCGGCGCCGGTCGCCTCGGCCTGGCGGGCATAGGTGGCGATGATGTCGTCGGCCTCGAAGCCATCGGTCTCGATGCAGGGCAGGTTGAAGGCGCGGGTCGCCTGGCGGATGAGCCCGAATTGCGGGATCAGCTCTTCCGGCGGCGCCGAGCGGTTTGCCTTGTAGGCGTCGTAGATATCCTTGCGGAATGTCTTTGAGGAATAATCAAAGATGACGGCGAAATGCGTCGGCGTCACGCCGACCGAGGTATCGCGCGCCGAGGTCAAAAGCTTCCACAGCATGTTGCAGAAACCGGAGACGGCGCCGACCGGCACTCCATCGGACTTGCGCGTCAGCGGCGGCAGGGCATGGAAGGCCCGGAAAATGAATCCGGAACCGTCGACGAGGAAGAGATGATCACCTTTTTTCATGGAAGCATGGATAGCGTGGCGCACTTCCAACGTCCATATAAAGTTCCATCAGGCAACGCGCGAACAGGTCAAATCTCTCACCGAAACGTTACCAAGTTTTAATCAATCTAAACTGCATATTCCCTTGAAAAACCATATTTGGGACCTCATTTCATACTCACCGGCGATTGATTACGCCGAGGGTCTGACAACCGGCCTGTCCCCCGCCATGTCAGACTTGGACAAAGGCCTATCCCCCTCTCCGGGCCTTTGTCCTCCTTTTCTAAGCCGCCATGGCGCCCCTCCAGGCCATGGCGGCTTTTCTGTCTGATCCGCTCGGACAGCTCACCGAGACCAGCCTGAAACAGCGATGCAATCTGCCCGATTCCAGGGCAGGCCCGCCCGCGAATTGCCGATTGTTTTGGCACGGAATACTGGCATAATTGCAATCATGGGATTTAACCGGACGGACTCCGCCGCCTACCTTGCCAATCAGATGGCAAAGGGATTTGCCCGCTCGTTGCAACAACGTGCGGCACGGCTTGGCTTTTCCCCCGGTCAGTTCCCGATCCTGCTCGAATTGTGGGCCGAAGACGGGCTGACGCAGAAGCAATTGCTGGAGCGCGTCGACATCGAGCAGGCGACGATGGCCAATACACTGTCGCGCATGGAGCGGGACGGGCTGGTGGAGCGCCGGCCGCATCCATCCGACAAGCGCGCCCAGCTGATCTTCCTGACCGGCAAGGCCTCGGCCATGCAAACCGAAGCCGTCGAGGCGGCGATCGCGGCGGACAGGGACATGTTCCGAGGCTTCCGCACCTTCGAGCGCGAATTGCTGCTCGAATATGTCAAACGCATTCTCGAAAACGCCAAGCATATTTAGGGCAACTTCCAGGAAAAGTGCGGTTTCCCGACCGAAGTTGCGTAGAGACAAGAAGATTACGCCACGGTCCTATCCGATGCGGCAAATCTGCTGCTCGGTTCGATGTCGGGCTTGCCCAGCAGGAAACCCTGAAGCTGCGCGCAGCCCTCCTCGACGACGATACGGCGCTGGCTTTCCGTTTCCACACCTTCCGTCACCACCGGCATGTTCAGGCTATGGCCGAGGCCGATGATGGCGCGCACGATGGAGCGCGCCGCCGGATCATGCTCCAGCGCGCCGGTGAAGCTGCGATCGACCTTGATCTTGTCGAAGGGAAAGGCGCGCAGGTTGCTCAGCGAGGAATAGCCAGTGCCGAAATCGTCCATCACGACACGAACGCCCAACCGGTGCAGGCGCTGCAGGGTTGAGAGCACGACAAGGCGGTCGCGCATCAGGGCGGCTTCGGTAATCTCAAGCTCCAGCCGATGCGGATCGAGACCGGTCCTTGCCAAAATCTGCGCCACCTGATCGTACAAGGTCGGGACCATGAATTGCACCGGCGAAACATTGACGGCGATACTGGCCTTGTCATGCCAGCGGACCGCCTCGATGCAGGCCTGTTCCAGCACCCATTCGCCAAGCTGGACGATCGATCCGCTCTCCTCGGCGATCGGGATGAAGGTATCCGGCTCGATCACGCCGCGCACCGGATGGTCCCAGCGCAACAGGGCTTCATAGCCGCTGATATCTCCGGTTTGAGCATCGAGGATGGGCTGGTAATCGATATGGAGCTGACGGCGCAGGATCGCCTGACGAAGGTCGCTTTCGATCTGGCGGCGTGTGCGGACTGTTTCGTCCATATCGGCATCGAAGAAACAGGCAAAGCCGCGGCTGGTGTGCTTGACGCGGTAAAGGGCGATATCCGCGTTGCAATAGAGCTGCTCGGCACTGTGGCCATCCCGCGGATAGATGGCGATCCCCAGGCTGACGCCGACGGCAGTCGGATCGCGCGCCGTGTCCATCTCCGCGGCGAATTCCGCCAGGATGCGCTCGGCCAGCCGGCGCGCGCCCTCTGGCTGCGATTGCCCCGGCTGAATGATCGCGAATTCATCGCCGCCGAGCCTCGCCACCGTATCGCTATCCTCGGCCGCACGACGGAGAATACCGGCGACTTTGCAAAGGATCCGATCCCCTTCGGCATGGCCGAAAACGTCGTTGATGGCCTTGAACCGGTCGAGGTCGAGGCAGAACACGGCGACCTCCGTCCCCTTGTGCTCCGCCATCTGCAGGGCCTGACGGATGCGCTCGTCAAAAAACGCACGATTGGGGAGATCCGTCAGCGTATCGTGATGGGCCAGGTGCTCGATCATCTGCTGCGCCTGCCGGCGCTCCGTCAGATCCCGGACGACCAGCACGCGGCATTCGTGCCCGCGATAGGTAATGGTGCGGATGACGACCTCGACGGGAATGGCTCTGCCGCCCCTGCTGAAGAGTGCGGTTTCCAGCGACGCGGCTTCCTCGGGGCGCATACTGGCGCCCAGCGTGAGAAAGTCCTCCGGCGACTTGCCGATCAACCGCTGCAACGACCAGCCGGAAATGGCGACGAACCGCTCATTGGCATCGATGACGCGACCGTCGCGAACGATCAGCATGCCCTCAAGCGAGGCATTGGCGAAACCGCGCAAATCGGTCAGATGGCGGTCGACGAAGGCGGCGCCGAGCGCAATCAGAACCAGCCCCATCGATGCCGCCATGATAATGCCGGCAAGCACGATACGGTCGATCGAAAGGGTCGCCGCCTCCACAGTCGGATCCGGCGTCAGCGTAACGCCGCTCATGGCGGTGAAGTGCAGGGCGCAGATCGCCAGCACCAGAAGCAGCGTGCCGAGCGCGATCCGCCGGTAGCCGTCTACGCGGAAAAAGGCGACGAAGGAGAGTGCTGCCAAGACGGCGCCGGCTGCAATTGCAGCCAATGTCCGCGACGGATCGTGGGCAAGGATCGCCGGCGCCTGGATGGCCTGCATGCCGGTAAAGTGCATGGAGGCGATGCCAAGCGCCATCAGCATGCCACCGACGGCAAAGGAGATGGTGTTGTCCCACTCGAAAGCCACTGCAATGGCGAACCACGAGCCGAGAATGGCAAGGACTACGGAGAGGATCGTGAGCGAGAGGCCGTAGCTGATCGGCAGGCCGCCGTCATAGGCCAGCATGGCAATGAAGTGCGTCGCCCAGATGCTGACCCCGCTGGCAAAGGCGGCGGCGGCCACCCAATAGCTGCGCTGCTGCGATCGGCATTCCTGCGCCCGCGAAAACAGCAGCATCGTCGCCAGGCTGCCGATCAAGCAAATGGCGGCGGCGACGAAAATCAACCTGATGTCGTGCTCGTCGCGAATGCATGCAATGACAGAGAACATTCAGCATCTCCATTTGCTTTTATCGATCAAGCTTATTTTCGATGCTCTAAATAACCGTAAATTAAATAGGCGACTCTTTATGCTGGGACACATCTTCCGCGTGCGGCAATCGCGCCGCGAAATTTTCAGGTTTCCCGCCTCGAAACCGGCCGGGCTTTGGTCTATCGTCCCAGCAATTTCCATATAAGGAGTCGGATATGACCGATGTATCGCCCGTTCTCGACCGCGCGGATCAGAACCTTCCATCCAGCCTCGACAATCTGTTCGAACTGCTGCGCATCCAGTCCATCTCGACCGATCCCGCCTTCAAGCCGGAGTGCCGTAAGGCGGCGGAATGGCTCACCGCCTATCTGACCAAGCTCGGCTTTACGGCGTCCGTGCGCGATACGCCCGGCCACCCGATGGTTGTTGCCCATCATGACGCTGCGAGCCCCGATGCGCCGCATGTGCTGTTCTACGGCCATTACGACGTGCAGCCGGTCGATCCGATCGAGCTTTGGGAGAGCGACCCCTTCGCGCCCGCCATCAAGGACATGGGCAATGGCCGCAAGATTCTAGTGGGACGCGGCACCTCCGATGACAAGGGCCAGCTGATGACCTTCGTTGAGGCCGTCCGTGCCTATAAGGAGATCAAGGGCGCACTGCCGGTTCGCATCACTATCCTGTTCGAGGGCGAGGAAGAGTCCGGTTCGCCATCGCTGAAGCCTTTCCTTGAAGACAATGCCACTGAGCTGAAGGCGGACTATGCGCTCGTATGCGATACCGGCATGTGGGACAGCGACACCCCGGCAATCGCGGCCGCCTTGCGCGGTCTGGTCGGCGAGGAGGTTACCATCAATGCTGCCGACCGCGATCTGCATTCCGGCCTCTACGGCGGCGCGGCCGCCAATCCGATCCATATCCTCTCCGATATCCTTGCCGGCCTGCACGACGAGACCGGGCGCATCACGCTTCCCGGCTTCTACGACGGCGTGGAGGAAACGCCCGCCAATATCAAAGCCTCCTGGGAAACGCTCGACCGCTCAGCGAAGAATTTCCTCGGCGAGGTCGGCCTGTCGATCCCCTCGGGAGAAAAGGGTCGTTCTGTCCTGGAGCTGACCTGGGCGCGGCCCACGGCCGAGGTCAACGGCGTCTGGGGCGGCTATACCGGTGCCGGTTTCAAGACCGTGATTGCCGCCAAGGCCTCGGCGAAGGTTTCCTTCCGCCTCGTCGGGCAGCAGAACCCGGCAGCGATCCGTGACAGTTTCCGCGCCTATGTCCGCTCGAAGGTACCGGCCGACTGCTCGGTGGAATTCCACGAGCATGGCGCTTCGCCAGCCATCCACCTGTCCTACGATTCGCCAGTGTTGACCAAGGCGAAGAACGCCCTTTCCAATGAGTGGCCGAAGCCGGCTATCGTCATTGGTATGGGCGGCTCGATCCCGATCGTCGGCGACTTCCAGAAGATGCTCGGCATGGAATCTCTGATGGTCGGATTCGGTCTAGCGGACGACCGCATCCATTCGCCGAACGAGAAATACGAGCTGCGCTCCTATCACAAGGGTATTCGCTCCTGGGTCCGCATCCTCGACGCACTCGCTTGAGCTAAAGAACGGAGACGCGCGGTCCCGGTCGCGCGTCCCTTCGATGGCCCCTCCCCCTCACTTTCAATTCAACAGGCAGGCACGGCCATGGGGATCTGGATCGATACCGACATGGGGTTCGACGATATCGCCGCCATTCTGGTGGTGGCTCATTCGAGCCTTGCGATCGACGGGGTTTCGCTGGTGAGTGGCAATGCGCCGCTTAAGCAGGTGTGTGCCAACGCCGCCAGCGCCGCAGCCGTCTTCGGCTGGACATTCCCCATCCATACCGGCCGCGAATTTCCGGTGCTCTGCAAACTGGAAACGGCACAGAGCATTCTCGGTTCAAGCGGCATACCGACCACGGGCAAAAGCCTGCCGCCGACGAATGAACTGCCGCCTAGCGATGCCTTTGCCGCGCTTTGCGACTGGCTGGCGGACGGCGTGAAGCCAAAGCGCATCCTGGCGCTCGGGCCGCTCACCAATATCGCTGCCCTGGCGCTTGCCCGTCCCGATCTCGCCGCCCGCATCGACGAGCTCACCTGGATGGGCGGCGGCGTCACCTCGGGCAATCACACCGCCTCGGCCGAGTTCAACGCCTATGCCGATCCGGAAGCACTCGCGATCGTGCTCGCCCACGGCCTGCCGCTCAGGATGGTCGATCTCGACATCTGCCGGAAGGTGCTGGCGCGACCCGACGATGTCGAACGGGTGCGCCAGGCCGGTGGCAGAAATGCCGAGCTGCTCGCCGATCTCCTCGGCGGCTACGTCAATATTGCCATCAGCCGCGGCCGGCCGGCGATGGCGGTCTACGACCCGACCGCCGCCGCCATCTTCGTCGCTCCCGACATCGCCAGGCTCCAACATGCCCGGATCGATGCCGAGCTGTGGGGGCAGCACGCGCGCGGACGCACGGTCGTCGAGACGCGCGCGTCGCATGCGGAATTCAACGCCCATTTCGCCGCCGAGATCGATGCCGACAGGGCGCGCGCCATCATCTTTGACGCCATGATCAACGAGGCACGCCGATGATCCAGCATTCCCACGAGCCCGGCGACCTCAAAGCACCCGAGCTGCGGGCCCGCGCGGTTGCGGCAGCGCGCGGCGATGAGCCCTTCGACCTGCTGATCGCGGGCGGGCGTCTGGTCGATATGGTGACCGGCCAGATCCGCGCCGCCGATATCGGCATCGTCGGGCCGCTGATCGCAAGCGTTCATGCGCCGGGCAACCGTACTGACGCGGCCCAGACGATCGATGCAGCAGGCTGTTTCCTCTCACCCGGCCTGATCGATACGCATATGCATATCGAAAGCTCGATGGTGACGCCGGCTCTCTATGCCGAAGCCGTGTTGCCGCGCGGGGTCACGACCATCGTCTGGGATCCGCATGAGTTCGGCAATGTGCACGGCCTTGAGGGCGTGCGCTGGGCGGTCGAGGCGACCGGGCCGCTGCCGCTGCGGGTGATCCCGCTGGCGCCGTCCTGCGTGCCCTCCGCCCCCGGCCTGGAGCTGGCGGGCGCCGATTTCGATGCCTCCGCCATGGCCGAGATGCTGGCATGGCCGGAGATCGGCGGCGTCGCCGAGGTGATGACCATGCGCGGCGTCATCGACGGCGATCCGCGCGCCAGCGCCATCGTCAATGCCGGGCTGCAATCCGGCAAGCTCGTTTGCGGCCACGCTCGCGGCCTCGAAGGCGCCGATCTCAACGCCTTCATGGCAGCCGGCATCTCCTCCGATCACGAGCTCACCTCCGGCGCCGATTTCCTCGCCAAGCTCTCCGCCGGCCTGACGATCGAGCTGCGCGGCTCGCATGACCACCTGCTGAAGCAGTTCGTCGAGGTCATCAACGGCATCGGCTTCCTGCCGCAGACTGTGACGCTTTGCACCGACGACGTCTTCCCCGACGAACTGCATGTCAATGGCGGCCTCGACGATGTGGTTCGCCGGCTGGTGCGCGACGGGCTGAAGCCGGAATGGGCGCTGCGGGCGGCAACGCTGAACGCCGCCATGCGGCTCGGCCGCAACGACCTCGGCCTGATCGCCGCCGGCCGTCGCGCCGACATCGTGTTGTTTGAAGACCTCCTGGCTTTCAAGGCGAAACGGGTGATTGCCAATGGCGAGATCGTCGCAAAGGCTGGTAGGATCATAGGTTCCGTCGCACATCTCGATACAACACCATTGCAGAATTCCATCAAACTCGCGCCGCTCAGTGAAGATGATTTCCGTGTATCGGCCGGCGGAAACCGCGTGCGGCTTGCAACGATCGATCGGCCGCGCTTCACGCAATGGGGCGAGATCGAAGCCGATGTTGCGGACGGACATGTCGTGCCGCCAGCCGGAACCACCATGCTCGCCGTCGCCCACCGCCATGGCAGAGCGGAAGGGGGCAAGGCGGATGGACGTCCGCGCGTCGGCTTCCTCACCGGCTGGGGCGAATGGCGCGGCGCCTTCTGCACGACCGTCTCGCATGACAGCCACAATCTGACGGTCTTCGGCGGCAATGTCACGGACATGAGGCTCGCCGCCAACGCCGTCATCGCAGCCGGCGGCGGTCTGGCAGTGGCGAGCGATGGCAAAGTCCAGATCGTACTGCCGCTACCGCTTTCAGGCCTAGTCAGCGATGCGCCGCTTGCGGAAACAGCCCTGACCTTCCGCGCCCTTCGCGAGGCGATGGACAAGATCGTCGACTGGCAGCCGCCCTATCTCGTCTTCAAGGCCTGCTTCGGGGCGACACTTGCCTGCAATATCGGCCCGCATCAGACGGATCGTGGGATTGCCGATGTGGTGACGGGGCGCGTGTTGGAGACGGCAGTGCTTGGGGAGGTTTAGGTTCTTTGCCTGATTTGGGCTCTGCATTCGAGGAGAGTGCATACCCCCCTGTCAGCTACGCTGACATCTCCCCCACAAGGGTGGAGATTGGTAACTTGCAGCACTCTCTCGGCTCAAACGAACATCGAACCTGCTGAAACTACGATTTATTGCTTTACGAGTAATAAGCAGCAAACTCCCAACGATCTCCACCCTTGTGGGGGAGATGTCACGAAGTGACAGAGGGGGTATCAGAGGTGCGGCAAACTCAAAGACTTCTGCTTAACGCCACACTCGATGCGATCGCATCATCGTTGAAATCATAAGCGACGTTGTTATGCAGCACACGGGACGATCCCATCGGAAAAGACATGGCAGGTCCTTTGGCGACGACCTCAACCGAAAAGCAGCTCAGGCGCCAGGCTTGTCGAAGACATGCGCTTTGCCAAGCACGGTCACGGAAACCACGCTGCCGATCTCGGGCAGGCCGACACCGGAGCTTTTGATATTCAGCGTCTCGCCACCATTGGCCTGCGAAAGGACGATCGTCACCGTGCAGACGGCGCCGCCGAATTCGACATCGGTAACTTTGCCAACACATGCGGCACTCGCTTCGGCGTCGTCAAGGACGCTCAGTTGCAGCTGTTCGGGCCGCAGCATGATATCGGCACGCCCCTGCCGGCCGTTGGTATCGAGCGGAATATGGCCCAGCGCACAATTGGCAAAGCCATCACCAAGGTTTGCGGGCAGCAGGATGGCATCGCCGAGAAAGGTCGCGGTCTCGCGATCCGTGGGGTTGAGATAGAGCGTCTGCGGGGTTCCCGCCTGCACCAGCCTGCCGTCGCGCAGAACGGCGACCTGATCGGCGAAGGACAGCGCCTCCGCCTGATCGTGCGTGACCAGGATCGTGGTGATGCCGGCGATTTGCAGGACGCGGGCAACAGCCTTGCGCATGTTTTCGCGCAGGCCCGTGTCGAGCGCGGAAAAGGGTTCGTCGAGCAGCATCAACCGTGGCTTGCGGCCGAGAGCGCGGGCAAGCGCCACGCGCTGCTGCTGGCCGCCGGAAAGCTGATGCGGGCGGCGGTCGAGCATGTTGCGATCGAGCTCCACCATGTCGATCAAAGCGTTGATCTGCTCGGCGCGATCCGGCCGTCCGCGTTCCATGCCGAAGCTGATATTGTCCGCCACGCTCAGATGCGGAAACAGCGCGCCGTCCTGCGAGACGATGCCGATGCCGCGGCGATGAGCGGGCACGACGGACGGGCCATCCGCCAGCGTTTCGCCTTCCAGCGTCACCTGGCCGGCATCCGGGGTCTCGAAGCCGGCGATGATGCGCAGCAGCGTCGTCTTGCCGGAGCCGGACGGGCCGACGATGGCGGTGCGGCTGCCGGGGGCGACAGTGAGGTCGATATTGTCGAGCGCGCATACCGGGCCGTAGCGCTTACTGATGGTCTTGATCGCCAGAAAGGTCATTGTCCGGCCGTCCGCTTGGATTGCGTGTAGAGAAGAAGGGTGAGCGGCAGCGAGAGCACCACCATCATGAAGGCGTAGGGCGCGGCGGAGACATAGTCGATCTCGCTGGTCAGCGACCAGAATTTCGTCGCCAGCGTCACCGTGCCGTTCGGCGACAGCATCAGCGTCGCCGTCAGCTCATTGGTGATCCCCAGGGCGACAAGCGCGACGCTGGCGGCAAAGCCGGGAGCGGCAAGGCGCATGGTGATCTGCCGCACGGCCTGGGCCGGTGTGCGGCCGAGCGCCATGGCGGCGCGTTCGAGCTCGACCGGGGCCTGGGCGATGCTGGCGCGTAGGCCCACCATGGCGCGCGGCAGAAACAGGAGGACATAGGCAAGCAGTAGCGTTGCGAAGGTCTGGTAGAGCGGCAGGATCAGCCGCACCGTGATCGACACCAGCGCCAGGGCAACGACGACGCCCGGCAGCGAACCGACATAATAATGGCAGGCCTCGAGGATGCGCTGCAGCCGGCCGGGTGCGCGCACCGAGAGCCATGCCATCGGGATGGCGGCGATGGTGGCAAGCAGTCCGCCGGCAATTGCAAGGCCGATGGTCTGCAACAGCGCATTGCCGACCGTCTCCATCCGCCAGATGCCGGCGCCGCCAAGATAGAGCCAGCGCGCCAGCGTCACGAAGGGCACACCGAGGGTGAGCGCAGCCACCGCCACCGGAAGAGCGACGGCCGGGACGACGATCCAGCCAAGACGGCGGCGATCCGCCGGGCGGGCGGCACCGGAGCCGACACGGGCATAACGCTCGTTGCCGCGCACCAGCACTTCGATGCCGAGCAGCAGAAGACAGCAGAAGACGAGAACGCCGCCGAGCATGTTGGCGGCCGGGCTATTATAGGCGGACTGGAACTGATCGACGATCGCGGTCGAAAATGTGTCGAAGCGGATCATCACATAGAGACCGTATTCCGCGAGCAGATGCAGGCCGACCAGCAACGAGCCGCCGCAGATGGCGAGGCGAAGCTGCGGCAGGATCGCCCGGAAAAAGACGCGCCAGGGATTGAGGCCAAGCGAGGCCGCGGCATCCTCGATCGCCGGATCGAGACGGCGCAGTGCTGCCGCCACCGGCAGATAGAGGAAGGGATAATAGGCCAGCACCGACACGAGCACGCCGCTCGACAGTCCGCGCATGCCAGGCACCAGGCTGACCCAGGCGTAGCTGTGCACGAAAGCCGGCACGGCAAGCGGCGCGACCGCCAGCCAGGACCATAGACGCGCGCCGGGAATATCGGTGCGCTCGGTCAGCCAGGCGAGCGTAACGGCAAGCAGGATGCAAAGCGGGATGGTGCAGACTTCGAGAAGAACGGTATTGACCAGCAACTCGCCGACGCGGTTGCGGAAGATAAGCGCGATGGCTTCGTTCCAGCCGGTATCGACGGTGATCCAGATGATGAAGCCGAGCGGCACCAGGCTCAGAAGGGCGACGACGGATGCAAGGGCAATAACGGAAGCGTGCGGAACACGGCCGCGGGGCGCAGCCGTCAGCGGAGGCACTCGCATGGCAGCGGCCCGACCGGCCGGCGCGGCATATGTGTTCTTCTGCAGCAAGTCTTAGCTGCCTTTCACGCCCTGAAATAGGAAGGCAACCGCCGTTGAAAGGCGATTGCCGGGATCGAATTGGCCAAAAGACCATCCGCATGCCCCCTAGCAGGGCATGCGGATCAGATGCAAGAGCTTAGATCAGTCCGGCTTCCGTCATCAGATCTGTGACCTTCTTGCTGTTCAGCTTGGAGGGCTCGACCTTCGGGGCCTGCAGATCATTGAGCGGCACCAGCTTCGGGTTGGACTCGGCACCGTTGCCGACGGCATATTCATAGGAATCGCCGTCGCGCAGAACGGCCTGGCCGCCCTTGCCGGTGATCCACTTCAGGAATGCCTGGGCTTCCTTCTGGTGCTGGCTGGAGGCGAGGACGCCGCCGCCGGAAATGCTGACGAAAGCGCCCGGATCCTGGTTCTTGAAGTAATGCAGGAGGACGTTCTTGCTGTTTTCGCCCGTCTTCGCCTGATCGCCGAACCAGTAGTAGTGATAGATGACCGCGCCTTCGACTTCACCGGCGTTGACGGCCTTCATGGCAACGCTGTTGCCCTTGTAAGGGGTGGCGTTTTCCTTCATGGCCTTCAGCCACGCCTTGGTGGCGTCCTCGCCCTTCAGCTCGAGAAGCGCGCTGACGATCGCCTGGAAATCGGCGCCCGCTGGCGACGCGCCCCAACGGCCCTTCCACTTGGGATCGGCGAGGTCGAGCAGCGACTTTGGCAGATCGGCGTCCTTCAGCTTGGTCTTGTCATAGGCGAAGACCGTCGAGCGGGCGGCGACGCCGACCCAGTTGCCATCAACTGCCTTGAAGCTTTCCGGCACCTGCGCCAGCGTGTCGGCATCGACAGGGGCGAAGAGCTTGTTGGCGTCGACCAGCGCCATGCCCGGAGAATTTTCCGTCAGATAGACGTCGGCGGGGGATGCTGCGCCTTCCTCGACGATCTGGTTGGCAAACTGCATGTCGCTGCCGTTGCGGATCGTCACCTTGATGCCGGTTTCCTTGGTGAAGCCATCCGCCCAGGCCTGGGTCAGCGTCTCATGCTGGGCATTGTAGACGACGATGCCTTCGGATTCGGCGGCATTTGCCATCAGCGGAGCAACCGTAAGGCCCGCGACAAGCGCCAGCGCGCTGGTAAGATGGGTAAAGGAAAAAGTCATAGGCGTCCTCTCGCTTGAAAACCCCGTCTTTGACGGTGGTGCGATAGCCTATATTTTTCCTGACTATTCTTTTCAAGTTTCCGCACGCCAGTTTGTATCACAAAAGCTTGAAAACAGAGTCAAGATTTCGCCGGATTTTTCAGCAGCGTGGATGCTTGTGCCGGAACGCGCAAAAGGCCGCGACGCTTGCGCATCGCGGCCTTTTTATATTCCGAAGATCCGATCAGGTATCGCGCGTTTCCAGCGTCTTGCTGAAGAAGATCGCGACAAGCGTACAGACGACGCCGGAGAGCAGGTAGAGGCTGGTATAGACCAGGCCAAACTGGCTGGAGAGGCTGAGCGCCACGAAGGGTGCAAAGCCGGCGCCGATCAGCCAGGAAAGATCCGAGGTCAATGCCGAGCCGCTATAGCGGTAGTTCTGGGTGAAGCGGGATGCGCTGGCGCCGGCAGCCTGGCCGAAGGAAAGGCCGAGCAGCGTGAAGCCGAGAACCACGTAGATGTGGCGACCCGTCGTACCGCCATCCAGCAGCCAGGGCGCGACGAAGGCAAAGATCGCAATCAACACGGCACCGACGGCCAGCTGGTTACGCCGGCCGATACGATCGGCCAGCAGGCCGGAACAGATGATCGCGACGATGCCGCAGATCGCACCGATGAACTCCACCAGCAGGAACGAACCGGCGGACTGCTCGCTATAGAGCGTGACCCAGCCGAGCGGGAAGACCGTGACCAGATGGAAGGTCGCAAAGCTTGCCAGCGGCACGAAGGCGCCGATCAGCACGTCACGGCCATGCACGCGCAGAAGCTCCGTCATCCTGACCGGCTCCAGCTCGTGGCGTTCCAGCAGCGCGCCGAATTCCGGCGTAGCGACCAGACGAAGCCGGGCGAAGAGCGCGACGACGTTGACCATGAAGGCGCAGAAGAACGGATAGCGCCAGCCCCATTCCAGGAAGTCGGCGGTGGTCAGGCTCATGACGAAGTAAGCGAAGAGCGCGCTTGCCAGCATGAAGCCGATCGGCGCGCCGAGCTGCGGGATCATTGCAAACCAACCGCGGCGATTGGTCGGTGCATTCAGCGCCAGCAATGAGGCCAGGCCATCCCAGGCGCCGCCGAGCGCCAGACCCTGACCGATACGAAAGACGGCGAGCAGAAGAATCGCATAGCCACCAATCTCTGCGTAACCGGGCAGAAAACTCATCGACGCCGTCGAACCGCCGAGCAGGAACAGCGCGATCGTCAGCTTGACGCCACGGCCATAGGTACGGTCGATCGCCATGAAGATGAACGAACCGATCGGGCGGGCGACAAAGGCAAGCGAAAAGATCAGGAAGGAAAGCATGGTGCCATGCAGGGGATCCGCGAAGGGGAAGATCAGCTTCGGGAAAACCAGGACCGATGCGATGGCATAAACGAAGAAATCGAAAAACTCGGACGTGCGACCGATGATCACGCCGATGGCAATATTACCCGGTGCGACCTCACCACCCGCATGCATGCTGCGGGCGTCACGTTCAAAACCTGTAGATGTTGCATTTACTGCTTCATGCGTAACACTGACCATGTGTGAGAGCCTCCCTCTCCAGACGCAAACTCCTCCACGAATTCGCGTACAATCAAAATGTTGATCAAACGTGCGAACTTATCAAGTGTCGGGCATGAAATAATTCGCAAATTAGCCGTTGAATCAGGCCAATTCGGCTTTCGCGGCCGCACTGCCAGGTTGACGTGCCGCAATCGGTAGCCATTTTCGCCGATCCGGGTATATTGGCGCCGATAAAAGCTACGGACCGTTGGAAAACCTTCTGGATTTCTCAGGGTTTTCCCGATAGGTGAGACCGCGTCCAATACCGCATTGCACCCGCATTTGCTGCGGTGCGACGAAACACCTCATATCGTTCATGACCTCCGTCCTTTAGCTGCGGTAGGGTCGAAACAAAAAGAGCTTTAAGACGTGCTAAGACTATCGAAGATTTTCAGCCGCTTATTTGTCCTCCCGCTATTCCTGCTGCTTTCGGGCTGCAATCTGGTGGTGATGGCTCCCTCCGGCGACATCGCCGTGCAGCAACGCGACCTCATCGTCGTCTCGACCGTCCTGATGCTGATCATCATCATACCGGTGATCTTCCTCACGCTGTTCTTCGCGTGGAAGTATCGCCAGTCGAACACGGCCGCCCCCTATGAGCCCGACTGGCATCATTCGACCCGCCTCGAACTGGTGATCTGGTCGGCGCCGCTGGCCATCATTATCGCGCTCGGCGCGGTGACCTGGATCAGCACCCACCAGCTCGACCCCTACCGGCCGCTCGACCGTATAGCGGCGGACAAGCCGATCCCGCAGGACGTCAAGCCGCTGACGGTCGAAGTCGTCGCGCTCGACTGGAAATGGCTGTTCTTCTATCCGGAATACGGCATCGCCACGGTCAACGAGATGGCGGCTCCGGTCGACAGGCCGATCAACTTCAAGATCACCGCCTCGACGGTCATGAATTCCTTCTTCGTCCCTGCTCTCGCCGGCCAGATCTACGCCATGCCGGGCATGGAGACGAAGCTGCATGCCGTCATCAACCATCCGGGCGAATTCGAGGGCCTCTCCGCCAATTATAGCGGCGCCGGCTTCTCGCATATGCGCTTCAAGTTCCATGGCTTCAGCCAGGCCGATTTCGACCAGTGGGTCGGCAAGGCCAAGAGCCAGGGCTCGGCGCTCGGCCGTCCGGAATATCTGGCGCTCGCCAAGCCGAGTGAGCGGGAGCCCGTTCGCTACTACAACGCCGTCGACAAGGATCTCTACGAAGCCATCCTCAACATGTGCGCCGATCCGAGCAAGATGTGCATGAGCGAAATGATGCATATCGACGCCAAGGGCGGCGCCGGTAAGGAAAGCCACGAGAACCGCGAACGCCTGATTCACGACAACCGCGATGCGGATCATGCGGACGTGACCCCGGTGAGAGCCGATGCTTCCGCGGCAAACACGATGCAGCACGGCGACAATTCCATGCCGGGCATGGACATGGGCAACAGCTCATCTTCGGATTCGTCGACCGGTTCCTCGCAGCCGGCGCAGCACCAGGGTCATTGATCCCCGTGCGCTCACTAACAAGACATTCATAAGGACAGAGGCAATCCATGTTTTCCAACCCGGACCTCTATAAATTCATCTTCGGTCGGCTGACGCTCGACGCCATCCCCTACCACGAGCCAATCCTCGTCGTGACCTTCATCGGCGTCGCAATCGGCGGCATCGCTCTTCTCGGCGCGCTCACCTATTTCCGCCTCTGGGGCTATCTCTGGACGGAATGGTTCACCAGCATCGATCACAAGAAGATCGGCATCATGTATGTCATCCTGGCGCTGATCATGCTGCTGCGCGGCTTTTCTGACGCGCTGCTGATGCGATTGCAGCAAGCGCTCGCCTTCAACGGTTCCGAGGGCTACCTGCCGCCGCATCACTACGACCAGATCTTCACCGCCCACGGCGTCATCATGATCTTCTTCGTGGCGATGCCCTTCGTCACCGGTCTGATGAACCTCGTCGTGCCGCTGCAAATCGGCGCACGCGACGTCTCCTTCCCGTTCCTGAACAACTTCTCGTTCTGGATGACGACGGCCGGCGCGATCGTCGTCATGATCTCGCTCTTCATTGGCGAATTCGCCAAGACCGGCTGGCTGGCCTATCCGCCGCTTTCCGGCATCGCCTATAGTCCCGACGTCGGCGTCGATTATTACATCTGGGGCCTGCAGGTCGCGGGTATCGGAACGACGCTTTCGGGGATCAATCTGGTCGCCACCATCATCAAGATGCGCGCGCCTGGCATGACTTTCATGAAAATGCCGGTCTTCACCTGGACGTCGCTCTGCACCAACATCCTGATCGTCGCCAGCTTCCCGATCCTGACCGCCACGCTCGCGCTGCTGACCCTCGACCGCTACGCCGGCACGAACTTCTTCACGAACGACCTCGGCGGCAATCCGATGATGTATGTCAACCTCATCTGGATCTGGGGCCACCCAGAAGTCTACATCCTGATCCTGCCGGCTTTCGGCGTCTTCTCGGAAGTCGTCGCCACTTTCAGCGGCAAGCGCCTCTTCGGCTATGCCTCGATGGTGTACGCCACCTGCGTGATCATGATCCTCTCCTACCTCGTCTGGCTGCATCACTTCTTCACCATGGGTTCGGGCGCCAGCGTCAACTCCTTCTTCGGCATCACGACGATGATCATCTCGATCCCGACGGGTGCGAAGCTGTTCAACTGGCTCTTCACCATGTATCGCGGCCGCATCCGCTACGAAGTGCCAATGCTGTGGACCGTCGGCTTCATGGTGACCTTCACCATCGGCGGCATGACCGGCGTCATGCTCGCGGTTCCGCCGGCCGACTTCGTGCTGCACAATTCGCTGTTCCTGATCGCCCACTTCCATAACGTGATCATCGGCGGCGTGCTGTTCGGGATGTTCGCGGGCGTCAACTACTGGTTCCCGAAAGCCTTCGGCTTCAAGCTCGATCCCTTCTGGGGCAAGATGAGCTTCTGGTTCTGGCAGATCGGCTTCTGGTTCGCCTTCATGCCGCTCTATATCCTCGGCCTGATGGGCGTCACCCGCCGCGTCAGCCAGTTCGAAGATCCGTCGTTGCAGATCTGGTTCATCATCGCGGCTTTTGGCGCCGGATTGATCGCGATCGGCATCGCCTGCTTCCTCATCCAGATCGGCGTCAGCTTCATGAAGCGCGAAGAGCTTCGCGACCACACCGGCGACCCCTGGAACGGCCGTACGCTGGAATGGTCCACCTCGTCGCCGCCGCCGAACTACAACTTCGCCTTCACGCCGATGGTCTACGATCACGACGCCTGGTGGGACATGAAGAACCACGGCTACACGCGTCCGACCGAAGGATTCATCCCGATCCACATGCCAAAGAATACCGGCACGGGCGTTATCCTCGGCGCACTTTCCATCGCCTTCGCATTCGGCATGATCTGGTACATCTGGTGGCTCGCCGCCATCACGTTCGTCGCAATGATCGCCATTACGATCGGCCATACCTTCAACTATAAGCGCGACTTCTATATTCCCGCCGACGAGGTCGTGAAGACCGAGACCGAGCGTACGAAGCAGCTCGCAGGACAGGTATAAGACCTATGACGACCCAAACCGCACACGCTTCCAACGGCGGCGAAACGCCCGCCTTCTACCTGACCGAAGAGCATCATCCCGAAGGCAGCACAATGCTGGGCTTCTGGATCTACATCATGAGCGACTGCCTGATCTTCGCAGTCCTCTTCGCGACCTATGCCGTGCTCGGCCACAGCTATGCGGCCGGCCCGTCGCCGGCCGACCTGTTCGACCTGCCGCTCGTCGCCGTCAACACGGCGATGCTGCTCTTCTCTTCCATCACCTATGGCTTCGCCATGCTGGCGATGGAGAAGAACAACAAGTCGGGAACGCTGGTCTGGCTTACCATCACCGGCCTGTTCGGCGCGGCCTTCATCTCGCTCGAACTCTACGAGTTTCATCACCTGATCCTCGAAGGTGCCGGCCCGCAGCGCAGCGCCTTCCTGTCAGCCTTCTTCACGCTGGTCGGTACGCACGGTCTGCACGTCACCACCGGTATCGTCTGGCTGATCACGCTGATGGTGCAGGTCAGCCGGTATGGCCTCATCGCGGAAAACAAGCGCCGCCTGATGTGCCTTTCGATGTTCTGGCACTTCCTCGACGTCGTCTGGATCGGCGTGTTTTCCCTCGTCTACCTCATGGGAGTTCTCGGATGAGCTCGAACGCAAATCATTCGCATCATTCCGGCGACGCCCACGGCCATGACCATCATGGTGGCCACGAAGCCGCGCACGGCACGTTCAAGAGCTACATGACGGGCTTCGTGCTTTCCGTCATCCTGACCGCCATTCCCTTCTGGCTGGTCATGGGCAAGGTTCTCTCCGATCCGGCCGTCACCGCAGTGATCGTCATGATCCTCGGCGCGATCCAGATCATCGTGCACATGATCTACTTCCTGCACATGAACACCCGCTCCGAAGGCGGCTGGAACATGATGGCGTTGATCTTCACCATCGTTCTGGTGATCATCGCGCTTTCCGGCTCGCTCTGGGTCATGCATCACCTCAACGCAAACATGATGGTGATGTCGCCCGAGATGATGCGCAACATGCCGTAATGACAAAGCGGCGGGCGTCTTTGGGACGTCCGCCGCTCCTTCCCGGCTTGCGATCCGCGCCGGGTTTTGCGCCTCCGATGGAGACCAGCGCCATGACCGACACCCTCCCAAACATGTCCTCCGAAAAACCACGCTCGACGCTGAAGCTCGCCATCTGGGTGATCCTGCTGCTGCTATTGACCGCCATGCTCATCGGGCTCGGCACCTGGCAGGTTAAGCGGCTGTCCTGGAAGCTCGACCTGATCGCCCGCGTCGACGCGCGCGTTCATGCGGCACCCGTTGCCGCCCCCGGCCGGGCGGAATGGTCCGCCATCGATGCCGCCGGCTATGAATACAAGCGCGTCCAGGTAACCGGCACCTTCCTCAACGACAAGGAAACGCAGGTCTATGCCTCGACCGTGCTCGGGCCTGGCTACTGGGTGCTGACGCCGATACAAGAGGCGGACGGCACCATCATCGTCATCAATCGCGGCTTCGTGCCGACCGCCAAGCGCAATCCGGACACCCGCCCCGCCGGAGAGCTCGGCGGCGAGACGACCGTCACCGGCCTGCTGCGGATCAATGAACCGAAGGGCACGCTGCTGCGTTCCAACGTGCCGGCCGAAGAGCGCTGGTATTCGCGCGACGTCACGGCGATCGCCGAGGTGCGCGGCCTGCAGAACGTCGCGCCCTATTTCATCGACGCAGACGATACGAAAAACCCCGGCGACTTGCCGGTCGGCGGCCTGACGCAGATCGCCTTCCACAACAGCCATCTGGTCTATGCCATCACCTGGTACGGGCTTGCCCTGATGACCTTGGGGCTTGCCGGCTATCTCGTCCGTTTCGAACGGCGGCGGGTCACAGCGAGCCGCTGATCGTTAGAGCGCTTCAGCGCTCCAACTGATTGTTTCTACGCAATTCCGGACGGAAAACCGCCAACACACTTTTCCTGGAATTGCTATCTCACGACGTTCGGGAAACGGAGCTGCCAGCGACGGCCGTCGCTGGTCATCTCCACGATGCCAAGCGGCTCGACATCGATCGACCAGAAGGCCGAAGGCGGTGCTTGCAGCGCATGCAGGATGGCGGCGCGGATGACGGTCGCATGCGTGACCGCAACGGTGTGGCCGCCGTCACCGATATGGCCCTGCATCCAGCCGCCGACACGCGCAAGGACCGAGGACAGCGCCTCGCCGCCATGCGGTGCCGCATCCAGATCCAGCATCCAGAGCGCCAGGGCTTCCGGATCGCGGTTATTGAGGTCGGCAATGCTCTTGCCCTGCCAACGGCCATAATCACACTCGCGGAAGGCAGGCTCGGCGATGCCGTCCAGCCCCAGCGCCGCAGCCGTCTGGCGAGCCCTGAGAGCCGGGCTGGACCAGGCCCAGTCCACCGATCCGAGCTGCTCGGCGAGAATCCGGGCCTGCTGCGCGGCCTTGGCCTCCAGTGGCTCGTCGGCCGGAAAACGGCTGTTGCGGTTGGCCTCGGTCGGCCCGTGGCAAACCCAGCTCAGATGCGCTTTCATGATATTGGATTTCCCCGAACCGGATGCGCCGCAACCACCCTGGCGGGCAGACGGCGCGTTGATTGACAATCGTCTTTGCAGCCAGATATAAACTTAGACTTACGGGTGTGGAAGCCGGTGAAATCCCGGCGCGGTCGCGCCACTGTAATCGACGGGCGGATACCGCCCCCAGAGAGCCAGACCCTTCCCGTAAAAAACCCTTCCGCAAATGGAACGCGCTTTTCTAAAGAGGGAATGAAATGTCTGACACCGCATTCGCACCATCCGCGATCCCGACGCCGATCCCGCTCGGCCAAATCCTGCCCTGGGCGATCTTCGCCGGTCTTCTGATGCTGTTGGCGATCTACTTCGTCGGTGCCGAGGAAGGCGCGACGTCGCTGATCTCCGGCATGTATGTGCACGAATTCGTGCATGACGGCCGTCATCTGCTCGGTTTCCCCTGCCACTAAGGGATCAGGAACATGGTTGGACGTCTTTTGCTCCGCGGCATGCTGGTCGGAGCGCTCGCTGGTATTCTTATTTTTATCTTCGCCCGCATCTTCGGAGAGCCGCTCGTCGATTGGGCGATCGGCTTTGAGGAAAAGGCCGCGCAAGCCGCCGGCGAAGCATCAGAGCCGGAAATCGTCAGCCGCGCCACGCAGGCGGGCCTCGGTCTCTTCACCGGCATCATGATCTACGCAACGGCGGTGGGCGGCCTCTTCGCCCTCGTCTTCACCTTCGTCTATGGCCGTGTCAGCCCGTTCGGAGCACGCGGTACGGCTGCATTGCTCGCCATCGCGGCGTTCGTGGCGATCTCGCTGGTTCCCGACCTCAAATATCCGGCCAATCCGCCGGCCGTCGGCAACCCAGATACGATCGGCGCCAGGACCGAACTGTTCTTCATCATGATCGTGGCGTCCATCGTCGGCATGATCGTCGCGGTGGGGTTCGGCCGCCGGCTGGCGGCGCGTTATGGCTCATGGAACGGCGCAATCCTTGCCGGCATCGGCTACGTCGTCTTCATCGCGTTGATCCAGTATCTGCTGCCGCCGATCAACGAGGTGCCGGAGCAGTTCTCGGCCATCGTGCTTTGGCAGTTCCGAATCACGTCGCTCGGGATGCACACCATCCTGTGGGCGACACTCGGCCTTGCCTTCGGGGCATGGGCGGAACGCGATCTGCCGCAGGTTCGCTATAATCGTCCGATCATGCGCCGGGCCTGAGATGACACGCTCAACACATCCCGCGCATGGTTCTGTGCGCGGGAAATGTTTGATATGCGGTGGCGCACTGCTCTGGCTGATCTGCTTGATGGCACTGGGCTGGCCGATATCGGTGGCCGCTCATGGCGGCGGCTCGTCCGGGAGCCATGCCGGCATTGCGATACCAAGCCTGACGCATGGCGAAATGGCCGTGATCGATCCTTATTATGGGCGCGTCATCACCCTTGCCGCCGCGGCAACGGATACCGATGAGACCTTCCGTCGTGTTCTGAATTTCGCGCAGATCCAGCGCAGTTATTGCCTCTGGGGCGTGATGCCGGGAGGCATCAGCGACGAGGAAAGCCCGTTCAACGAATGTTCGCACGCCTATCTCGCCGCCGCCAAGGCGGTGCTGCTGCGGATGCGGACGATGAAGGACGAAATGGTTGCCGCCGGCGATCTGGTTTCAGAGATCGACGCTGCTCTCGTGCGCAACAATCTGTCGCTCATTCTTTGCCGGTTCAGCGGCGAAAGTTTCAACACGGCCGATCTCATCCGGCCGAGACTTTCAGACATCGTCTTGCATGCCAAGAGCCTGGCGACGATCCTGATGGCGCTGCTGGCAGCCATGGCCGGCATGTGGTGGACCGCGCGTGTTTTGCGGACAAGACCACTTCTGACAGAATAGACGATACCCCGCCGCGACTTGACGGCGGGGTATCTGGTTTTTACCAATCCCGGCGGCGCTCGCGCCAGCCATCGCGTTCCCATCGGTCGCGATGGGGGCGGTGGCCATACCAGCCACGCGGCGGTGGCGGCCGGTCATATCCCCAGCCGTAGCCGCGCGGCGGCCCCCAGCGGTTCGGTCGGCATTCACCCCAACGCGTCAGGTGCCAGCCGCGGCCGCAGGCATAGTCGACCTTGACGACCGGCGCCTCGGCCACCGTCCCGGCAACGGCGGGGATGGCCCCGGCAGCGGGAACAGGCATTGCTTCTGCCGAAGATACAGCCAGTCCACCGAGCACGGCAGCAATGGCAATTACAGACAATCTCATCTTGATAGACCCCTATCCAAGTCCCTTACACGCCGATTTAAAGCCCCGAGAGCTGAACGCCGGCTGAACCGAACAAGGCGTTTTCGGGGCGAAATCAGGATCTTGAACGGCAAGCTGCGACACTTCCCGCACATATTAGCGCTTAACGAGCAATGCGCTTTCGATGAGTGCGCTGCGCGCGCGGCCAACTGGCGCGGGAAGATCTCCGCATGCGTCACGAGAGGTTCATCAACCGCGCTTAAAGGGGAAATGTTATTCGCCACAGGGGAGAGCGTGAGATGGTCGATGTCGCTTCAAGCAATGCGGAGGGTGGCAATGCCAATCATCCTATTCACGGCGCGGGCGGTTCCGCCAAGTGGTTCCTGCCGCTCTTCGGCCTGGTCGTGCTCGGCGGCCTTGGTTATGTCGGCTATGCCCTCGGCAATGATCTGGCCGAAGCCGCGACTGTCCCATGGATTCTGCTCGGCCTGGCGCTGCTGATCGCACTCGGCTTCGAATTCGTCAACGGTTTCCACGATACGGCCAACGCGGTCGCCACCGTCATCTACACCCGCTCGATGCCAGCGGAATTTGCGGTCATCTGGTCGGGATTCTTCAATTTTCTCGGCGTGCTGACCTCTTCTGGCGCCGTCGCCTTCGGCATTCTGGCGCTGTTGCCCGTCGAATTGATTCTGCAGGTCGGCTCCGGTTCCGGTCTTGCCATGGTCTTTGCGCTGTTGATCGCCGCGATCGTCTGGAACCTCGGCACCTGGTATCTCGGCCTGCCGGCATCGAGTTCCCATACGCTCGTCGGCTCGATCATCGGCGTCGGCCTTGCCAATCAGTTCCTTGCGCCTGCGGGCTCCGCCACCAGCGGCGTCGACTGGTCGCAGGCGAGCAGTGTCGGTCTGTCGCTGCTGCTGTCGCCGCTGATCGGCTTCGGTCTGGCGGCCTTGCTGCTCCTGGTCTCCAAGACGCTGATCCGCAACAAGGCGCTCTACGAAGCACCGAAAGGCAATGCACCGCCGCCAACGTGGATTCGCGCTTTGCTGATCTTCACCTGCACCGGCGTCAGCTTCGCCCATGGCTCCAATGATGGCCAGAAGGGTATGGGCCTGATCATGCTCATCCTGATCGGCTTGGTGCCGACCGCCTTTGCGCTCAACCGCACGCCCGACATCAACTATCTCGAAGCCTACAAGGCCGCCTCCACGCAGGTCGAGACCGTCCTTGGCAAGTATGTGAAGCCCGGCGTCGCCGTGCCCGCCGATCCGAAGGCCGCCGTCAGCGACGCGGTGAAGAACAAGACCTGGACCGACGCCACGACGCCGGCGTTGCAGGCCTATATCCATGCCACCGGTATCGAAATCGCTTCCTATCCTTCGGTCGAGAAGCTGCCGAACGGCCTGGTCGGCAACGTCCGCAACGACATCTACCTGATCGGCGAAGCCTTGAAGCTGATCGACAAGCGCAAGCTGCTGCCGATGGGCGCGGATGACCTGAAGGCGGTGACGCAATATCACGCCGCCGTCGACAACGCGACGAAGTTCATCCCGCTCTGGGTGAAGGTTGCCGTGGCACTGGCGCTCGGCCTTGGGACGATGGTCGGCTGGAAGCGCATCGTCGTCACCGTCGGCGAAAAGATCGGCAAGACGCACCTGACCTACGGCCAGGGTGCTGCCGCCGAAGTCGTCGCCATGCTGACGATCGGCGCCGCCGACCATCTCGGCCTGCCGGTGTCCACCACGCATGTTCTGTCGTCGGGCGTCGCCGGCACCATGGCCGCCAACGGCTCCGGACTGCAATGGTCGACCGTCCGCAACATGCTGATGGCCTGGATCCTGACGCTACCCGCCTCGATCGCACTTGCCTTCACGCTCTTCATCGTGCTTCGCCAGGTGTTCTGATCGACGGCCGCCCGGTCGAGGCGGTTTGAGCAATGCATAGCGAAAAAAGACAATGGCGCCCCCTCGCAGGGCGCCATTGTCTTTATCGCTTCCTGTCAGCACCGGGACGACCGCAACGTCACCTGCAACGGAAAGCACACAATCCCGTTTGAAAATCCATTCGGACTGTCGCGGTCTCAGTGCTAGCGGACGCTATCCTTCTTGTTGCCATTGGCACCAAGGCCAGAGAGCTTGGCGAGCTCCGAACGGCGGTTGGCATAGTTCTGCGCCACCATCGGATAGGTCGGGGCAAGACCCCATTTCTGGCGATACTCCTCGGGCGTCATGCCATAGTGGACACGCAGATGGCGCTTGAGCGTCTTGAAGCGTTTGCCGTCTTCAAGGCAGATGATGTAGTCGTTGGTCACCGATTTCTTGAGATCGACGGCGGGAACGGGTTTCGTCCGCTCCACCGCCGGCGCCGCGCCGTCCAGGGCCTGCAGCGCCTCGTGCACATCCGTGATCAGCTTGGAAAGGCTGCCGATGGGGACGGTGTTGTGGCTGACATAGGCCGAAACAATTCTGACACAGCCATCGGACAGGCTGCCTGCCTGAAGTTGGGTCAGGTCTTTTTTGCTGCTGAAAGCGTCCATAATCGTTTCCCGAATCTCATTTGGTCCGGCGTGCTTCGCCTCGCGTGATTGCGTCATGTCGTCACCCATGCCTTCGTCTGCGTGCTGGGATTGCCCGCTATAGTAAGAACGTCCGCACTCATCGCCGGTCTCCTTCCGTCGAGCGCGTAACGCCGGTTGCGCGCCTGGAAAGACCCTTTGCGGTGTCCGGAAAATAGACGGCCAATTTGCTGCAGAGTGCCGTGAGGGAGATGTCGAGCATGAAGGCGGTGTGGGTGAGATTGCCGCTGCAGTGACGCAACGTCTGGAGAATGAGCTTGCGCTCGACATCCTCCATGGTCTGGCCGACAAGAATGCCAACAGCGCTGTCGATCGTGCGCGGCACAAGGTCATCGTCACCGACCGAAAGATGCGCGACGATCTCGTCGATCAACCGCTCCTCGCTCGCCGTCGCCAGAACAATACCGGCTGTGCGGTCGAGTTCGCAAAAGACATAGAGGCCATTTTCGGCGTCGATCGTCACCCGCGCGGAGATATTGGCCGATGTGCGCCGAATAGCGATATGCGGATCGCTGCCGCCCATCAGCGCGACCGGCGGCGTGTTGCCGGCACCGGAAAACAGCTCCCGCAATTCCTCGAACAGGACGTCGAGCCGCGCCTGCGACTGGACATCGCGCGCCGTCATGGCGGCGGAGAAACCGTAATCCCGGGCAAAGGAAGGGCGCTTCATCATTCAACACCCCGCAAGCTAAATTTGCTCTTTTCCTGCCGAAGCTGCGGCAGCCAGGCCGGTCTTGACAGCAGGAAGCCCTGCGCATGCGTGGCGCCCGCCGCGCGCGCAGCCTCGAACTGCGCTTCCGTCTCGATGCCCTCGACCACCACTATCGGCGCGATGCAGGAGGCAAAACCGACCATATGATGCAGGCTGTCGCGTCCATCGCGGCCTGGCCTGTTGTCGCGAACGAAGGACGCATCGATCTTGATAATATCGGCCGAGACCTGCAGCAGGTTTGCCGGGGTCGCAAAGCCGACACCGAAATCATCGATCGCGATGCGGCAACCGAGCGCGCGGATCATCTTCAGCCGCTCAATGGCGGCGCCGACAAGCGGATGCGTTTCGATGACTTCGATCACCAATCGTGAGGTAAGTTCCGGATGACGGGTGATTCGGCCGAAGATATCGGCGAATCGATCCGAGGCGGAGAGATTGGCCGCGGTCAGGTTGCAGCCAAGTACAAGCGTCGTATCCGCCGCCAGCGCGGACAAAACCATGTCCAGAATCCTGTTGTCGAGATCGAATCCGTCGTCCAGCTGTGGCACGAAGCTGCCCGCCGTGTGAACGACACCCTCTGCATCCGTTACGCGCGCCAGGCTCTCGGCATAAAGAATGTCCGCGGTGTTCTCTACCTTATGGATCCGCTGTACGGCAAAGCTCAGACCACCACCAGCAATCGCCTTTAAAATCAGGGCGTTATGGGCGTTCTCAATCTGCTTGCTACTAGCGGGCATCAAGCCTCCGATGGTTGAAGGATCGGCAAAGGACGGAAACTCGAAGGGCAATCCCTGCGCCTTGAAACCGCGCAAACAGGTGCGAAACATGGGATTCGTGGCGCCCAACATTTGTCTTTTTCATCTCCCAGACACCCTCCACCCCCCTATAGGGCCCCTCTGCAACGAGCCGGAAATATTGCACTGAATACGATAATCAACCCAAGACCGGTAACGGCTTTAATATTTAGCGTTACTTTATTCTAATACACTAATAAAGCAATTCCTGCAAACATTCAATTATAGCGAGTTTTCTTTGTTATTGATTCAATTGCCATGGAAATGGGTGAGCGAGGCGCGACGAATCTAGCGCGCAGAACCACTTGAAAGCCTGCCGTCCGGATTGGACCGAGGCCACCAGTCTGTCCCACGGGCCTGCTGCAGCGCCAGATCCAGTGGCGGGAGCCGCACATGCCAGAGCCGTTCCCATTCAAGGCTCATAACGCCATCATAGCGATCGACAGCGAGTGCGGAGAGCAGCGACGCCATCGGAAATTCGCCGGTGCCCGGAAGCGCATAGCTATAGGGGAGTTTCTCGCTCGGCTGCGAGACGCTGTCCTTGACATGGAGGTGGCTCGTGTTGTGGCGCACCTGCTTCCAGGTCTCCACCGGATCCTGCCCGCCCTTGCGCCATGTATGATGGGTATCCCAGATCAGGGCGCAATCGGGTGCCGCCTCCAGAAAACGGCCGATAGTCTCCGGCCGCACCAGGACATCATGCGTCTCGACCACCATGTCGGCCGCAAAGCCCTCGCGACGGGCGGTCTCGCGCCACCAGTCCAACGTCGATAAAGCTTCGGCGAGCTCTCCGGCATCGCCGATCGTTCCGCCATCGAAGACGCGCAGCGATTTGATGCCCGCCGCTTCCGCCCAGGGAAGATAGCGCAGGAACGCCTCCTTCGCCTCCGGCGTGGCACCGACAAGGCGCAGCGACGTGTTGAGAGCACAGACAGCGACGGGAGAGCGATCGAGAACCCTGGCCAGAGCCGCCGGCGTGCCGAACCGTTCGGTGAAATAAGCCGACAAATCGATCGTGCCGCCAAGCGCGCGGATTTCGATCGCATCGAGGCCATGGCGCGCTGCGAGCGCAAGGGCCTCACCCAGCTCCAGCTCCGCGCATCCCAATGTGGAAAATGCCAGTGTCATTCTGGGCGTTTTGAGATCGTCGGTCACCAAAGCCTCCTCCGCCTGGTTCCTCGATAAGGGCACACGACGTGGACCGAGGCGGCGCCTGACTTGCAGGCATGTCGACTCAGCCACGGCGTTAGTAACCAAATGGATAATTGCGGGATAGACCCTAGTCGTCAAGTCATCGGCGGCAGTGATAACGGAATCGAAGCTGAAGCACGCGCCTCCGCCAATCGTCCGCGCGAGGATATTCCGTTCGAAAAGAGTAGATATCTCCTACCAAACGACCGGATGCGTCTTTCCGGTCGCGACGTTAACGAAGCCCTCGGGCGCCCTTTCGGATGGCGCAACCAGAACCCAGCGCCATGGCGCGCAGGTGAGCGTCGCGAAGGAAAGGCGCTCCGGAAAGCCCGGCCACCAGCGCGGCGAGAAGGTCGGTTCATACATCCAGTCGATTTCGGCGCCGGCCGCATAAAGCGCCTGCATTTCCGCATCCAGCTCCTCGGCCGAGCGCGCCGTCATCAAACCGCCGACCTCGTAGTGAACGCGAGCAACGACCTTGCCGCTGGAAACCAGCACCCAGCCGCCCTGCTGTTCATTGAGCGCATTGGCAACCATGGCCATTGCCTCGTCGGAGGAGCCAACGACCCAGATATTGTGCTTGTCATGGCCGAGCGTGGCGCCGAGTGCGGTATCGGACGTGCGCGGCCCGGTGCCGAGCCAGAACATGCGGGCGACCCTGGCCTCGCCGGAGAAGCGATCGACGATCGCGAACTTGGTGACGTTGCGGTCGTGGTCCCGCTGGACCGCACCATCCGCAACCGGCAAGTCCATGGTGATGAAATCGTCAGCCCAATGGAAGGGGCGCAGGAGCGCCGCCTTGGCCGTCGGCGCATCCGAGGGTGCTGCGATCCGGAAATCCTCCGGGGTAACGGTCCTGTCGATCTTCACGGTCTTCGTCGCCCAATCCGGCCAGGCGATCTCGGGGCGGACGCCGACGAAGTTCTTGCCCTCCGAAGCCGGCTTTCCATCCGCCCAGACCTTGGCGATAGACAGCGTCTCGACATTATCCAGCAGCACGATATCGGCGAAACGACCGGGCGCGATCGAACCGACCCAGGGCGTCAGCCGCATGTGCCGCGCCGGATTGATCGTTACACATTGAATAGCGATTTCCGGCGCCAGCCCGTTTTCGATGGCAAGCCGGACATTATGATCCGTCGCCCCGATCTTCAGCGTATCCGAGGCGCTGCGGTCATCGGTCACAAAGGCGATCTGCGACCAGTCAGACAAGCCCTTGTCGATTAGCCCCTTGATCACCTCCGGCAGCGAATGCGGTCGAAGCTCGATGAAAAGGCCATGCGTCAGCTTCTCCCAGATTTCCTCCAGGAACCAGCCTTCGTGATCCGAGGCGAGGCCGGCACCGGCAAAGGCGTTGATCGAGGCGAGATCGCGCAGGCCAGCGCCATGGCCCTCGACGACGCCGCGCTGCTCGAAAGTGGCGCGGATCATGCCCCAGAGACGATCATAAGCCGGATTCTCCGGATTGCTGACCGAGGGCCAATCCATCACCTCATCAAGCCCGGCAACCATCAGGCTTTCCGAAAGGAATGCCTTCTGCTCGTCATAGCCGAAATGGCCGCCGCCCCATTCATAAGCCGTCGGCGGCACGGCGGATCCGGGCAGCGGGAAGATCTTCATCGGCGATCCGCGCCGGCGTGCCTCCAGCCAGAATTCCAGATTGCGCGGGCCGTTGACATTGGAAAACTCATGGCTTGCCTCGCAGGTCCAGGTGACGCCGTGCGGCATGACCAGCGCCGCCTCCCATTCCGGCGTCAGATGCGAGCTCTCAATATGCTTATGCGCCTCGCCGAAACCGGGAACGGCGGCGAGATTTGGCTCCCACATACGCTCGCCAACCTCTCCCGTGTAGCTGCCGGCAGGGCCGACATAGGCGATCCGCCGTCCCTTGATCACGATCTCCTGGTCCTGAAGCCAGGTACGGCTATGAACATCGAGCAGCCGGCCGACCCTCAGCAACCTGTCGGCAGGACGCCGGCCGAGCGCGGTGAGCGTCAGATCCTGTCGGATAAGCACTTCGTCGGCCGCTGTGATCAGCAGATCGTCGGGAAGATTTGTGGGCAAGGGCGCCATCGGAGAATGCCTGCAAGAAATTCGGTGGGGCGACCGTAGAACCGGCGACAGAATGTGTAAAGCGCATGGCCAAAATTGCGCAAAAGCTGAATCATCTCAGCGATTTGCAAACGGGCATAAGTGAGATCTCGCCACTCGTCCCACGCGCGAGAAAGATTTACAGAAAACGACGGATTGCTCAATTCTTAGGCTTGTAAAGCCCATGCTCGAAAAATAGTATTCCGCCAGCCAGACATCCCACCCGATTTCACTGACCATAAGGATTTCGATCATGAAAGGCCTCACCCTGTCCCGCGTCGCGGGCCTTGCCGTTCTCGCGGCGACCACCGTCGCGCTGCCGGCTTACGCCCAGGCGACGACGCTGACCATCTCCTGGTGGGGCTACAACGGCGAGAAGATGAAGGCCAACATCATCGAGCCCTTCAAGAAGATCTGCGGCTGCGACGTCGTCTTTGAAACCGGCAACAATGCCGACCGCCTCAACAAGCTGAAGCTTCGCGGCGGCAAGGGTGTCGACGTCATTTATCTGACCGACAGCTATTCGCAGATCGGCATCCAGCAGGGACTGTTTCAGGAGGTCGACCGCACCAAGCTTCCAAACGTCGCCGATCTCTACGATCTCGCCAAGGCGCCGCAGGGCAATTATGGCCCGGCCTATACGATCGGCCGCGTCGGCATCGTCTACGACAAGGCGAAGGTCAACCCGCCGATCACTTCCTGGAACGATCTCTGGCGCGACGATCTGAAATCCGCCGTGACGCTGCCGGGTATCACCACCACCGCCGGCCCGCTGACGGTTCTGGAAGCCGGCAAACATGCGGGCGCCGATGCCTATGAGGATACCGACAAGGCTTTCGAGGCGATCACCGCGCTGAAGCCGAATGTCGTCAAGAACTACAATACCGGCTCCGAACTGGTGAACCTGATTTCCACCGGCGAAGCCAAGGTGGCGCTGGCGCAGGACTTCACGCTGGCCTCGATGCAGGCAGCCGTTCCGACCATGACCTGGGCCAGCCTCAAGGACGGCGACATGGCCACACTCAACACCGTCAACATTCCCAAGGGCTCGGAGAATGTCGAGCTGGCGCATCAGTTCATCAACTTCATCCTGTCGAAGGATGTGCAGCAGGCAGAAGCCGAGCAGGGCGTCGATGCGCCGGTCTCCACCAAGGTCGTGCTGACACCGGAACAGGCGAAACTCTGGACCTATGGCGCCGACATGATCGCCAAGCTCGGCCGCATCGACTACGCCAAGCTGAACGCTGCCCAATCGGACTGGATCGACCGCTGGAATGAAATCTTCGGCATGTGATGGCCTGCCCAGCGGAATTTGGCGGATGAAGTATCTTGCAAAATGGAGTTTGGCGGCGCCGGCGATGGTCGCCGTCGTGCTTTTCCTGGTCGTCCCGGTGGTCATCACCATCGCCGCGACCTTCATGGAGCCGAAGGGGCTGTTCGCGCCCTATGTCGCTTTCTTCAACAGTGGCTTTCGCCGCACGGTGCTTTATCGGACGATCGAGATCGCTCTCATCACCACGGTGATCTCGCTGTTCGTCGGCTTCATCGCCGCCTATGTCATCGCCCAGATGCCGGGCCGGGCGAAGAGCCTGATGATCATCGCCGCCGTCTTTCCGCTTCTGACCGGCGTGGTCGTGCGCTCCTTCGCCTGGCTGATCATTCTCGGTAAGAACGGCATCCTCAATACGACCCTGCTGTCGGTCGGCCTCATCAGCGAGCCGCTTTCGATGCTCTATAGCGAGGGTTCGGTCATCGTTGCCATGGTCTATCTCTTCGTGCCGCTCATGATCCTCACCCTCGTCGGCGTGCTCGAGGGCATTCCGCAGGACCTGATCCAAGCCGCGACCTCGCTCGGCGCGACGCCGGCGGCAACCTTCCGCCAGGTCATCCTGCCGCTCGCCACCCCCGGCCTCATCGTCGGTGCCGTCCTGGTCTTCACCGGCAGCTTCACTTCCTATGCCACACCGCAGCTTCTCGGCGGCGAGAAGCAGATGACGATGGGCACCTTCCTTTACCAGCGCGCCATGGTGACCTTCGACTGGGTCGGCGCCTCGACCATCGCCGCGATCATGGTCGTGGTGACCATCGGTATCGTCCTGATCATGAGCCGCATCGCCCGGCGCCTCAACCCGATGGCGGTGTGACGATGATACAGCGTGTCCACCCTGTCCTGATTGCCTTTACCGTCTGCGTCTTCTTCTTCCTGCTGGCGCCGCTCGTCATCATCATTGGCTCCGCCTTCAGCGACACTAGCTACCTGACCTTTCCGCCGCAAGGCTTGACGCTGCACTGGTTCTCGAACATTTTTCAGATCGAGGCCTTCCGCACGACGGCGATCACCAGCTTCGAACTGGCTTTCCTGGGCACGGGTCTCTCGCTGCTGATGGGCATTCCGGCCGCCTATGCGATCAGCCGTTACCGGCTGGAGCTGCCGAGCTGGCTTTCGACGCTGTTTATCCTGCCGATCCTGGTGCCCGAGATCGTCTTCGGCTTCTCGCTAATGAAGTCGATCACCATCGGCCTTGACCTACCGATCTTCGCGAGCCTCCTGATCGGCCATGCGCTGCTCGTCCTGCCCTATTCGGTGCGGGTGGTCAGCGCCAGCCTGGCCAGCTTCGATTTCTCCATCGAGGAAGCGGCGATCAGCCTCGGCTGCCCGCCGGTGAAGACGTTTCTGACCGTCGTGCTGCCGAATATCCGCGCTGGCGTCATCGCCGCCTTCATCCTCGCCTTCATCACCTCGATCAATGATGTCTCCGTCTCGGTCTTCCTGACCGGCCCCGGCATATCCACTCTTCCCATCCAGATCCTTGCCCATATGGAACAGTTCTTCGATCCGACGATCGCCTCGGTGTCCGTGCTTCTGATGCTGGTCACCGTCGGCGTCATGGCGATCGTCGAAGCGACGCTGGGCCTCACCTTCCTGACAAAGTAGCCACCCGTGACCGTGTCGCTTTCCATCGAAAACATTACAGCCCATTACGGCAATACCGCTGTGCTGCAGGATCTATCGCTATCCATCGCTGCCGGCGAACTCGTCTCGCTGCTCGGCTCCAGCGGCTGCGGCAAGACAACGACACTACGCCTTGTCGCCGGCTTCCTGCAGCCGACGAGCGGCACGATCCGCCTCGGCGATCAGGATCTGACGCGGCTTCCGGCGCATGCCCGCAATATCGGCCTTGTCTTCCAGAACTATGCGCTGTTTCCGCATCTGACCGTGCTCGACAACGTCGCCTTCGGCCTGAAGCAGCGGGGCATTGCCGCTGCGGCGCGTGCTAAGAAGGCGGGAGACATGCTGGAGCGCGTTGGCCTCTCGGGCCTTGGCGATCGACTACCTTCCGCGCTTTCCGGCGGACAGAAGCAGCGCGTAGCGCTTGCCCGCGCCCTCGTCATCGAGCCGCCGCTGTTGATGTTCGACGAACCGCTCTCCAACCTCGACGCCAAGCTCAGGATCGACATGCGCGTCGAAATCCGTCAGCTGCAACGCGCCAACGGAACGACATCACTCTATGTGACGCACGACCAGGAAGAGGCTTTTTCTATTTCGGATCGCGTCGCCATCATGAATGCCGGCCGCATCATGCAGCTCGATACGCCGGAAGTGCTCTATCAAAAGCCTGCCAACGCCTTCGTCGCCCGCTTTGTCGGCTTCGAGAACCTGCTGGCCATGCAGGTCGTCGAACGCAACGGCGCATCGGTGACCGCCGAAGCCAAGGGCGGCGCCAGAATCACGCTCTCGCAAGATGATTACGGTCCAATCCCCGACGGCTTCATCCTCGCCTGCCGCGCCGACGGCCTTGCGGTCCGGCGCGAGGGCGATGGCCTGCCCGCAGTTCTGGGAACAAGAACCTATCTCGGCCGCGCCTATCAGTATCAATGCACGACGCCAGCCGGCGATATCGTCGCCAACGGGGCTTTGACGGAACCGATGGCTGCGGGAAGCGAGGCTGTGCTGGTTCCGATGCCAGAGCAATGCTGCGTTCTGGCTCCGGAGCAATAGACGGCTGGGACTTGTACGCCGGATTGCTGAAATACAAGGGACAACAGTCGAGGACAGGCAGCCGGCTGACACCAAGGCCACAGGCGGCAGCCCCATGATAAGGCGCCTCCCCTTTCTTAGCGAAGCGGCGGAAGCTGGGATTATCGTCTGCTGCCTTGACCCGTCACTCTCAAAATTCTTCCCATTCGTTTTGAATATTGGCTGCCGCCGACGCAGCATTTCCGGCTACGGCAACCTGCCTTGGTCGAGGCGCGGAGATATCGCTGTCCTGCCAAACAGGTGCCGCCATGGCGCGCGCCGTCTGCCGAAGCGCGGATGATTGTGCCGAGGCCATCGCCTGCAGTTTGAACTGGGACACCAGATCGCGAAGCTTGGCCGCCTCCATGGCGAGGCTCGCCGAGGCCGCGGTCGATTGCTCGACCATGGCCGCGTTCTGCTGTGTCGTTTGGTCCATCGAATTGACGGCGGTGTTCACTTCGGCAAGTCCGGTAGACTGCTCCTTTGCGGATGTCGCAATCGCATTCATATGCTGGTTGATCTCTGCGATCTGCTCACCGATCGTCTTCAACGACGTGCCGGTGTCCATGACGAGCTTGACGCCGCTTTCAACCTCCGAAGACGACTTCTGGATCAGCCCCTTGATCTCCTTGGCCGCCTGCGCCGAACGCTGTGCCAGCTCGCGCACTTCCTGGGCGACGACTGCGAAACCCTTGCCTGCTTCGCCAGCACGCGCAGCCTCAACCCCGGCATTCAGCGCCAGAAGATTGGTCTGGAAAGCAATCTCGTCGATAACTCCTATGATGCTGGAAATCTGCTGCGAAGACGCTTCAATGCGACGCATCGCTTCCTCGGCATGCGATACGACTTCGGCGGACTTTGCGGCGCTGCGATTGGCTTGCGTCGCCGCGGTGCGGGCCTCCTCGGTGCGGCTGCTCGAGTTCGACACATTGGCGGTGATCTGGTCAAGGGCCGCCGCCGTCTCCTCAAGCGAAGCCGCCTGCTGTTCGGTGCGCTTGGAAAGATCGTTGGCCGCTGAGGAAATCTCCTGCGTACCATCATCTATCGCCGCGATGCCGGTCGAGATTGCTCCGAGCGCGTCTCCAAGCTGCTTGACCGAACTGTTAAAGTCCTGCCGAAGCGCCTCGAAATCCGGCGAGAACGGTTCTTGGAGCTGGAATGCAAGGTCGCCAGCGGCAAGCCGCTTCAACCCGGCTGCGAGGCCGGACGTCGCGGCACGAAGCCGCTCCGCGGCCTCTTCGTCTGCCTGTTTTCTGGCGGCGATCCGGTCGGATTCGGCTTGCGTCCTGGCGGCCTCTGCGTCCTGTTCGAGCTTCCTGTTGGCGATTGCCGCCTGCCGGAAGACTTCGACGGCCGATCCCATGGTGCCGATCTCATCCGAGCGGCCGATAGCCGTAGAAGCGATATCGGTGTTGCCATCCGCCAGTGCCTGCATGTCATGGGACAGCATAAGGATCGGCTTGGTGACGGTCTTGCGCGTAAGCCAATAGAGGCTGAAAGAAAATAGCGCGGCCAGGGCCAGAAGAGCCTTCATGAGCCTATCGACAAGCGCCTGCATATCGGCGCTGTTTTTGGCGGTCGCTTCCGATACCGAGCTGATTTGTTCTCCGGCCTGCTCCATGGCTGTTTCAAGAGCGGAAAACTGGTTCATGAAATCGGGCAGCGACTTCAGGGCGGCCGTCTGATCCTTCGCCGCAAGATCGACCATCTTCGTGGCACTATCGATATAGGTAAGAAGCGGCGCTTCGATCTTTGCCAGAACATCCTGCGTGGTCTTATCCGTTGCCAGCTTCTTGTTCGCTGCGATCATGTCACGGAACGACGCCTCATGTTCCGCCAGATCCGCTTTCACCGCATCAGCACCTATTCCCGCCGCCGGATTGGCCGCCAGTAGCGACGCCAGCACGTCTGCGCGAAGCGCGTCGTGCATCATGTCCGCCTGCATGTGGTTGCGAAGCACCTGTGATGAACGGGCGACCTCGGCATTGTTCTGTGCCAAGGTTGTCGCCGACCACAGCCCGACGCCCGTGGCGCCCCCTGCCAAAGCGAAAATCGCTAGACTTGCGACGATAATCTTATGCTGAATCAATGCCATGCCCGGATCCTCCGCCAATATCCAATGCTAAACATAACCAAACAATGTTAATTAATGATCAAACATAAATTTCGGAGAAATGGTCATTATTAGTACGGAAACTCCACGCTATGATCTTCAATATTACTGATTAATGGTTGTATTGAAGTATCTTTCCTGCATCCTGCGCTTACAGCTTAATTGACACCTTAGTCACATACAGCGTGACCTCGTCTACATCATGAAATTCGTCGGCATTTATAAAGTAATGCTTTCTGACGCATTCCTTATCTGCTCGGTACGATATTGCCTTAGAACGTCGAAAGGCCCGCTTGAGGCGGGCCTTGTCGTATCTGTTTTCGGTTTCAGGCTTTGCCGCTTCGGCCTTGCGGTTATGGTCGAGAGGCTGGATGCGCTACGATTGCCAGCGAAGCTGAAGTCTTCGCGGCAGCGATAGTGGTCTTGTGATGGGAATTTTGGTTGCGGGGGCAGGATTTGAACCTGCGGCCTTCAGGTTATGAGCCTGACGAGCTACCGGGCTGCTCCACC
>NZ_QSNT01000004.1:0-190042 GCF_009498525.1 Rhizobium sp. ICMP 5592
CGCACCCGTCGCCGACGAGTCCGCCGCCGTCGAATTGGCATGGAAATATTTGATGCCGCCGCCGGTGGTGATGTTGGTGACGGTGGTGCCGATGGCATCGACGGCCTGGTTGGTCGCAAAGAGCTGCGAGCCGTTGATCGCGTCGGTCGAGGACCCGTTGATACGCCCTGCCGCGACATTGGTAATGGTGCGCTCGGCGCCAACAGCACCGACGCTGACCGTCGAGGTCGGAGTGGTGCCCTGGAAGGCGTAGGTCGTGCCGTTGATCACTGCATTGGGCGTGCCGACCGCTGCCACAGTCGTCGAGCCGGAACCCAGGGCCACGTCACCGGAACTCGCGGCCGCCGTCGCGCCATTACCCAAGGCGATATTTCCGACGAAACCGCTCGCGCCCGCGGTCGAGCCGTTGCCGAGCGCCACCGAACCCTGGCCGATCGCCTTGTTGTTGTTACCGATCGCAACCGCGCCGCTTGCTTGGTTGGAGGCGGTGGCGGTCGCAGTGCCGTCGCTGTTGGCGATATTGTTGGCGCCGCCGGTGAAGGCGCCGGTGCCGCTTGCGTAGCTCGGATCGCCGATGGCGACCGCGCCGTCGCCGTAGGCTGTGTTGCCGGAGCCGATGGAGACGGCCTTGCCGCCTGTCGCTACCGCATTGTTGCCAACGGCAACCGCTTCGGCAGAGGTCGCTTGGGCCGCTGTCCCGACTGCAATCGCGTTGTCGCCGCCCCCGTTCGCGTTGATGCCCAAAGCGATCGACTGAAGCCCGCTGGAGACCGACCCGCCGCCGATTGCTGTGCTGCTCACACCACTGGCGGTGGAGGACTCGCCTAAAGCCAGGGTGTTTGACTGGCTCGCGGCGGCATTCGCGCCGAAGGCGGCTGCATTGATGGCAGTCGCCTTTGCATTGAATCCCAAGGATGCGGCCCCACTCCCCGAGGCATTTGCGCCGGGGCCGACCGCGGTGGCTAAATTGGAACCGGCGTTTGCATTGTTGCCGAGCGCGATGCCGGAGGTCGCGCCATTTGCCACAATTGCGCCCGAGCCTATAGCAACAGCACCGCCACCGGCGATTGCTTGTGCCTGGTTACCCAAAGCGACGCCGAAAGCTCCCGAAGCGACGGTGGTGGAGCCTATGGCGAGCGAATTGGTTCCCGAGGCGGCAGCTGACGTGCCGAGGGCGATGGTATCGGTGTTCGAGGCATTGGCGAGATAGCCCATAGAGGAGGCTCTTAGGCCAGAAGCAGTCGCCCCATTTCCGACTGCGGTAGACTGGTTGGCCGACGCGGTCGCCGACGTGCCGAAGGCACTGGCTCCAGTCCCCGTCGCAGATGCGCTCGAACCCACGGCATTCGACCATGCGCCCGTGGCCGTCGCGGCGGAGCCTAACGCAACAGCCTCGAATGTGAAGCCGGCAGGAGCGGTGCCGCTTGCATTGGCATTTGTACCGATAGCAACGGGAGAACCGCCGCCCGTTCCAGCGTTTGCCTTGGAGCCGACCCCCATGGCAATGGCGGAACCGTTTGAAGATGAGGCGTTGGAGGCCAACCCAATCGCTACCGAGGCGCCACCCGAAGCGCTGGCCGTCGAGCCGAGAGCGACGGCGTTCGCCCCGTTTGCAGTGGTGTTGACACCGAAGGCCGAAGCTCCGTCCGCCAGTGCGCGGGCGTTTCCGCCCACGGCAAGAGCATTGACGCCGGTGGCGTTCGCGAAGACACCCATGCCTATGGCGTTGAGACCATTGACACTCATCGTATAGCCGATGGCGATCGAAGCATCGCCCGTTGCACTGTTAGAGGTGCCCAACGCCACGCTGTTCGCGCCATTCGCGTTGGTAGCGTTACCGATGGCGACGGAGTTGCCGCCGGTTGCCGTGCCGCCGCCGGCGGCATACTGTGCCAGTGCCGGAGTGGTGATGCCCCCGAACGCGATCACACCCAACGTCACCGCGCCGCCGATTCCGAGCGACCCAAGCCCCAACCGCTTGCGCTTCATGCCAAGTGCCCGATGCGCCATACGCAACACGGCCATGAGGCGGCGGCGGAGCGAACGATCATCACTTCCGCCTGAAATCCAATTCCCGACAAATCCGGCTTGAGACTTAGACTGCAGACGTTCCCCAACGCACTTCATCATGCTGCTTTCTCCTCGCTGTTGTCTGAACGACCGAGCTCGCTTGTGTCCGCTTCGGCGGCTGAGTCGTCATTGAAATTGTGCACTTCCTGAAGTGTCCGCCCCATCTTGACGGCTTGGATCTCGATCTGTTCGCGGACGCTCGCGACCCATGGCTGCGTCGGTTCCGGAACGGAATACAGCGCGACATGGGCACGATCGGGAGGGAGCTTCGTCCCCACCAAGACGCGGCAGATATCGAAATGAAGGGCCGGCTCCCGCTCGGCATAGGCCGGAGAGGTCAGTCCAAAGACGAGGCAGGCAAATAGATGATCGAGTTCCGCGCCAGTCAGATGGCTGGCGTATTGCCCTTGCAAGGCAGTCCAGGCTACCTCGACTTTCGGAGCAAAGATTTCAAAATCCAAGAATTGAATGTCCATAGCGCACCGAATGGTTATGACGGCGAGCATGGCCTTATTTGCGAAACCGGTATTTTAGAAAATTACGGACTATTTTTAGAAAATTACGGTTTTTTGCTTAGCCAGCGACAGGTGTATCAGCTTTGCCACACTGACTTCAGGCCGCTAATATTCCAATGATATGGTGAGGGTAGCGCCCGCCCCGGCTCGCGAATCGGATGGAATAGCGTTGCCGCCACATGGCCTTCGCTAGGCACATGTTTTCGGCGGCAAGTCTGGAAAAATCGGCCCCTGGCCGGACCTGCTCAAGGCGTTAGCGCTGAAGCTCGCGACGATTATCCCATAAATCGCAGCTCTGTCGGTGTCTTGCCCCTGTACCGCTTCATCGTGGTGGCTAAATGGCTTTGATCCGAAAATCCGGTCATATAGGCGATTTCGGCAATCGCGATCTCGCCCTCGATCAGCAGCTTTTCGGCGAAGTCCAAGCGAAGGTTGATCAGGTAGCGATGCGGCGGCATGCCGAACGTCTTGGCGAACCGCAAGATGAAATGGTTCGGTGAAATGCCGGCGACCGCCGCAAGCTCGGCGACATGTATCTTTTGGGTAAAATGCTCGCGAAGATACTCTTCGACGCGTCGAGCGCTTTTGGCGGAGAGCCCACCCTTGGGCAATGGAAGCTGTTTCATGGGGCTTGCGTAGGTACGAAGCAGATGAACACCAAATAGGGTAACCAATGAATCCAGATAGAGTTCATTCGGAGTTGCCTTCCCAGTTAACTCGACGGAAATCCTGCGGGCCATGTCGAGGGCGCGGAGGTCGACGGTGCCGAAAGCGGGCGGCTGAAGCTCTACAGTGGCGAGATCGAGCTCCTGAAGAGCCAATTCGGACAACGTTTCCGGAGGTATCGCTACGACGAGATTTTTTCTCGTTTCTGTCCAGGCAAGACTACTGTCGACGCCGGCGGGATTAACGGCGATGCAGCCAACCGGTGCATCATATTCCGTGATCCTGTCGCTGCCGAGCGAGGCTCTCAACTTCCGTGTGGGGGTCAACACAATTCCAACAGCATGTTCCTTGGCCAGGAACGTCTGCGACCCAGGGCTGCGGATGGAGTGTATCACGCTTCCACGCGTGGTGGCCCTTCTCGGGCCAGCACTTTGAGGAATTATATCGAAGACATATCGATCTGTCCGCCCGGAATCGACGCGGTCGTAGCCGCCTCGTTCCCGAGCCTCTTCCAAATTATTCATTCTGTACCGCCCCGCCGAACGAAATACTGCACGCACGAACAAGCAGGCAGAATCACAATCAATGATTGAAATTCCATTTTTCCCAACCCTGCTTGCGCAACGCCGCCCGCAAAGTCGGCGTATCGCGCGAATGTCAGATAGGGCAAAACAATCAGTTGTGAAGGAGGAATCGTGTGTCAGGCGAAAGAAAGAAATAGTCGATGCAACCCAGCTCTTGTCGACAAGCGTGGCGCGCCCAGGGGTTCACCGATCGTTTTCTAAGTCGCTCATCAATTTGGCGGCCTAGAATTCTACCCTAGAGTGCACGTCTTTACCTTTCGCACTTTATGGCAGTTCTTTATGCGGTAAGTACAATGTAAAAGAGAAGTATCGTAGGCCCGTCAACGATATCGAATCGTTACAAATCCTCGCGATGCGTCTCGTACAGATCCCATGCGAGTTCCACCAAGGCCAGGAGAACATCCTTCTGATTCCATCCAGCCGCGACCGCCGCCTGGACGGTCTCTTGAACGATCGGCAGCAATTGGCGCTGGCACTCGCTCGAGAGGTCGGCAGCAGCGTCACCCACTGGAGGGCCATCGAAGTTGAACTCTACCATCAGTACTCCTATCTGATGAATATATATTAGTTACGATATTCCTAATATAAATTTAATCCAGGATAAAACATAGAGTCTTTTCAGGGAAACGACAAATCGCACCAACTCTATGCTTCGCTGCGCCAGCGTGGGTCGGGATGGCTTTGATGCATGACTTGTTACTTAATGGCGTGGCTTGTTTTAAATACTGGACATTATATCGTTTCTGCTGAACACCTCGAGAATCAATCATCGGTATTAATTAGGACAATGGTACATGGCGCGCGACCCGTATTGGTGTTGCGCGCGCTCGAAAGCAATCACGCACCAAGACTGACACACCGCAAGTCCGTCCTGATCGGCTTTAAAAACGTCGGCTTCAAGATCACCCCGCCCATGACCCCGTATGAGCGACGCGCGGCCATCCCAAGGGACATAGCGGATTGCATCGATTTCAGGCAAGCAAATGCATGCTATTGCGCTCAATTCGCATAGCTACGCCGACGGCCGTCACGTCGGCAACGGCACGCTTGATATGTACGTCTGAGATTGCATGGCTTGCATCGCCCTTCCCCACCGAAGGTGAAGAGACGTCATCCCAAAATCATCCGCCGCTCATGCGTAGCGGACTTCCACGCCCAATTTTTCCACGCGGTTGCGGATGCTGTGCGGCATGTTGCTGTCGGTGATGATCAGATCGACGCGCGACAGGGAAAAGGCCTTGGATGAGGCTCCAATATCCCATTTGCTGGAATCCGCGACGAGGACCACGCGGCGGGCCATGCGGACCAGATTGCGCTTGGTACGGGCAATATCCTCCGAGACATCGACGACGTCGAAGGACTGGTCGATCGCGTGGGCGCTGACGAAGGCCTGATGCGCGACGAGACCGCCGAGCGCCTTGTCGGAATCCGATACGATCGTGCTGACGGTGCTCGGAAAGACCCGGCCGCCGATCATATGCACGTCAAGTCCCGGCCGGTACATCAGATGCTGCGCGATGTTCATGGCTGTCGTCGCCACCACCACATTGGAGACCGGCGGCATCTGCATGGCCACCTGCAACAGGGTGGAGCCACTGTCGAAGACGATCGATTGGTTGTCAATGATCTGACGCGCGGCCAGCTGCGCGATCCGCCGCTTAGCGTCGAAATTGCGTTGCATGCGCTCTTCGAAAGCGGCAGCCGGGGAATCGGCGGGAAGAGCGATCGCCCCTCCATGGGTTTTGATCAGCTGCTTCTTGGCGTCCATGATTTCGAGATCGGACCGGATCGTCACTTCCGAAACCTCGAAGAACTCCGCGAGTTGACGGGTGCGCGCCTGGCCGACCCGCTGAAGCTCCAACAAGATCTGATGCCGTCGTTGTTCTGCAAGCATATGCGACCCCAAAACTGCCTTTGCCGATGATCGGTCCATTCTTTCGAAAAGCGAAAGTCTACCTATCGCACTATCTCTCCTCTAAAAAGCAAAAAGTCGATAGCATTAGGTAATAGCGTGGTGAAAAAGCCAGAATTGGATCGAAACGAAAGAAATCGAAATATTGAACATTGTTTTATTTTCGCGTTAGGGTCCACGCGACATCAGCACCCGTAACCGCAAGGGATTTTTGAAATGGGTCTCGGAACAAAAATTCGCCTCTCCCGTCTGTTCTCAAATCCGTCCGGCAATCTTTTCGGAGGCGCGGTCGATCATTTCGTTGGCTATGGCAATGTGCGTGAAGGTGGGCTCGCTGATCTGCCGGGTGCGCTGAGGCGTGTCATGAGCGGCCGACCCGACTATATCAGCATTCAGCCAGGTGCCGCGCGTCATCTCTGGTCGGAATATGCCGGCAAGGCGGCGCTGGTCATTCAGGCCGGCTGCTTCACCGCCGACGACCGCATTCGCCAGCTCATAGCAACGCCTGAGGATGCGGTGCGTTACGGCGCCGATGCGCTCGCAGTCGCCATTCCTGTGCGCGGCGATACCGAAGGCGAATATATCCGCTGGCTGACCGACACAGTGAATGCCGCCGCCCGCTTCGAAATGCCCGTCGTCGCCCATGTCTATCCCCGCGACTTCGCCAATGGCGGCAAGATCGTCTTCACGCCGGACGAAATCGCCTATGCGGTACGCATCGGCTACGAGACCGGCGTGGATGTCATCAAGGTCGGCTACACTGGCGATTTCGATAGCTTCCGCGAAACAGTGGCGACCTGCCCGGTCCCCGTCGTCATCGCCGGCGGCCCGAAGACCGATACGCTCCTTGGCGCCCTGAAGCAGACGTCCGACGCCCTACGGGCCGGCGCCAAAGGTGCCGTGGTTGGTCGAAACCTCTGGGGCCACGGCGACACCGCCAAGGCCGCGCGCGCCTTCAGGCTCGTCATCCATGACGGAATGACACCGGAAGAGGCGCTGACCGCTGCCGGTGCGTGAGACATGCCGCGCCCTTTCCATGTTCTGGGCTTCGGCGCCCTGGCAATCGATGACATCATCTATGTCGACCGGGTGCTGACGGCCGGCAAGGGAAAGGTGACGGAACGCAGCACCGAGCACGGCGGCAACGTGGCGACAGCCCTGGTGGCCGTTGCCCGGCTCGGCGGCCGCGCCGCATTCATCGGCTGGCTGAACGATCAGCCCTCAACCGATCTCAGCGGCAAAGAGCTTGAGCGGGACGGCGTCGACATATCCCTGGCGCCGCGCCATCCCTCCGCTCGGCCGATCCGGTCGGTGATCACGGTCGGTCCCGACGGCGACCGGTTCATTGCCTATGATGACGATGTGCTGCACGGGACTTCGGAAGCGCTGCCGGATGAGGTGCTGATGCAGGCGCCGGTGCTCCTGATCGACGGCTATTCCGTGCACTCGCAGTCGGTGGTTGCGCGCGCACGCTCTCTTGGCCTTTCCATCGTCGCCGATATCGAATGGACTGTCGGCCCGGCAACCGACCGGATCGTGGCCCTGGCCAATCATTTGGTACTGCCGATCTCCTTCGCCAGGTCCTATACAAACGAAAGCGATCCTGCCGGAATCCTCGAAAAGCTCTGGTCCGCCGAGCGCTCGGCAGTCGTGCTCACCGATGGCGATCACGGCTCCTACGTCCGGCAAAAGGATGACGCCAGCCTCTGGCATGTTCCAGCCCATGCGGTGCTGGCAATCGATACGACTGGCGCCGGCGATTGTTTTCACGGCGCCTACGCTTTCGCTCTGGCGGAAGGCCAGAGACCGCTCGATTGCGTGGCCTACGCCACAGCCGCCGCCGCCATTTCCGTGACGGCGCATGGCGGGCGCAGGGGATTGCCCGATAACCGGACATGCCAAGCATGGATGACGGGTGAAAATGCACCCGTCCCACGCGCGCTTGACGCCCATACAAGATCCAAATCGGCGCCTGAATAATCGGGCGAAGCCGATGACCGTATCGATAGTATTGCGATGTCCGCCTGTAGCAACCCCATGAAAGAGGGTTGGAAGGTGACGAACGAAGGCCGCCGCCAGATGCGGCCGAGAGTGGGACCTGGGAGGAAATGACATGGCTACGGTTGTACTGGACAAGATCTACAAGACATTTGGAAACAACTTCCATGCGATCAAGGATTTGAGCCTGACGATCCATGACGGCGAGTTCCTGATTCTGGTCGGCCCTTCGGGCTGCGGAAAATCGACGGCGCTGCGCATGATTGCAGGGCTTGAGGAAATCAGCAGCGGAACGCTGAGTATCGGCGGACAGGATGTCGTGGATCTCCCGCCCAAGGACCGTGATATCGCCATGGTCTTCCAGAGCTATGCGCTCTATCCGCACATGACCGTCTTCGACAACATCGCCTTCTCGATGAAGCTGGCGGGCAAGAACAAGGCCGAACGCACCAAGCGCGTCCACGAGGTCGCCAAGGTCCTCCAGCTCGAGGCTCTGCTGGGGAGCAAGCCCGCTCAGCTCTCCGGCGGTCAGCGCCAGCGCGTGGCGATGGGGCGGGCAATGGTGCGCGAGCCCGCGGCCTTTCTGATGGACGAGCCGCTCTCGAACCTCGATGCGAAACTGCGCGTGCAGATGCGCGCAGAAATCGTCAGCCTCCAGCGGCAGCTGGGCGTCACGACGATTTATGTGACCCATGATCAGACGGAGGCACTGACGATGGGCGATCGCGTTGCGGTCCTGAAAGGCGGCGTTCTGCAGCAGGTGGATACGCCCAAGGCGCTCTACCACCGTCCGGTCAATGCTTTCGTCGCCGGCTTCATTGGCTCGCCGTCCATGAACCTTTTCGAAGGGCGGTTGGAAAGCGGCAACATCCGGACGCCGGCCTTTTCCATCCCCGTACCGGAGAGCGCTTTTGCGCGTGCCTCTGGCCTTTCAGATTTCGAAGGAAAGACCGTGGTCTTCGGTATCCGGCCGGAAGACCTCCACGACAGACACCTACCTTCCGGTGCCGCCCATCCGACGATCCCGGCGCTGGTCAAATCGATCGAGGAGCTTGGCTCCGAACTGATCGTGCACCTCAGCATCGAGGCGGTCCGCGTCGACTCCGGCGATCCTGACGCTGTCTCGGACCTCAGCGGTGCAGCCAATGCCGTCGCGAAGTTCGAGGCTGTCAGCACGATCGAGGCGGGCAAAAGCATCGATCTCGCCATCGATCCGGCCAAGTTGCACTTCTTTCATCCGCAGACGCATATGGCGCTGTGATAGCGGCGTTTTCCGCTTTACCGAGGGTCTCTTGATCCTACCGTAGGACGCTCGCCGTCCTCGAACGCATTTCTTGCGAAAATCGAAAACATGTTTCCAACGCGGCATTCTCGATGCTGCGCCGCAATAATCCTTTATCCGTTGATAGAATAGCGAAAGATTACTTCTCATAAGACGCGATGGATTGAGTTTCGATTTATTGTTTAAACTTTCATTTGTTTACGAAAATCGAGAGAAGCACCTTGCGAGAAGCATAAACGAGGCAGAAAAAGCTTGGCGACGGGATTCTATTTTATCGTTTTCTATCAATGGTTTGTGATGGCGGCGTTTTTGATCCGATACCCGCGCCTGTTGCCGATCGCAGTTCTTCGTTGACAGGCAGAGGCCCCAAGAACCTACTTTCATCGTGATCGGTGGGAGGATCGATCAACAAAAAATTCAAAGGGAGGGAAAAATGAATATCAGAAAATTCGGCTTGACGTTGAAGGTCGCCGTGGCTGCCTGGGCGCTCTGCGCCACAGCGGCATTTGCCGACACCACCATCGAGTTCATCCAGTGGTGGGAACCTGAAATGCCGGCGGGTGCCCTGCGTCACATTATGGATGATTTCGAAGCCAAGAACCCCGGCATCAAGGTCACGCTCGTCAGCGGTCCCTATGCCACCACGCGCGACCAGATCGTCGTCGGCGCGGCTTCCGGAACCCTCAGCGACGTCGTCGGCCTCGATGGCGCCTGGGTCAACGGTCTTGCCAAGCAGGGCGCAATCGCCTCGATGGACGAGCTGATGCAAAAGGCGAACTACGACAAGAGCCAGATCGCCGACATCATCAAGGTCGACGGCAAGAGCGTGATGTTCCCGCTGGCGTCCTTCGTTTATCCGGTTTTCGTCAATCTGGATCTCGCCAAGGCCGCCGGCGTCGACAAGATGCCGACCACCCGCTCCGAATTCGCAGCCGCCGCCAAGAAGATGACCGACGCCTCCAAGAACCAGTATGGCTGGGTATTGCCGCTATCGCTGCAGTCGCCGAGCGGCATACAGAATGACGTCATGTCATGGGTCTGGGCGTCGGGTGGATCGATGTTGAAGGATGGGAAGCCCGACCTGGAAAATCCGGCCGTCGTCGGGGCGCTCGAATACGTCGCCTCGCTGCACAAGGACGGCGTGATTTCGCCGGGCATCTTCGCGAAGAAGGAGCAGGACAAGGTCGAGGAGTTCGTCAATGGCCGCGTCGGCATGATGGTCGACTCCCTCGCCCACGTAAACCTGATCCGCGAGCGTAATCCGAAGTTGAACTTTGGCATCTCCGCATTGCCGGCCGCCGACGGCTACACCGGCAAGCGCGGCCTTCCCTATGCATCCTGGGGAATAGGCATCAGCGAGGCCAGCCAGCACAAGGAGGAAGCCTGGAAGCTGGTCGAATATCTGATGAGCCCAGACGTGAACGGTCGCCTCGTCTCGATCGCCAACGCCTTCCCCGGCAACGTCAAGGCAAAGCCCGACTTCGTCGCCTCCGATCCGATTTTCGCCGAGGCCTTCAAGATCTTCCAGAGCGGTTATCCAGCCAACGAATTCGTCGGCCTTCCCGTCGCGGAAGAGCTGATGCGCGACATGAACATCCAGGTGCAAAAGGAGTTCGACGGCGGGCAAACAGCCAAGGAAGCCGCGGCCAATACACAGAAGGCGTGGCTCGCCAAATTCTAAGTTAGGCGCATTGACGAATGCTGGCGGCCCGATCCCATGCCGCCAGCATGGTCGCTGTCATTTTCGATAGAATGGAAAGTCAAACCACATGGATCGTCCCATCCCGGCTATGGTCGCCGCGCAGCCAGAACTGCGCAAGAAGGGGAAGCTTCATTACAAAGTGCTGCGGCGTCTGGTGCCATATCTATACGTCTCGCCGGCGACGCTTCTCCTTGTTCTGCTGATGCTGTTTCCGATGATCATGGTCTTCCGCTACTCCCTGATGGATGGCGCCATCATGAAGAAGAACGCGGCATTTGCGGGCCTGCAGAACTATCTGACCATTTTCGAAGATCCGGTCTTCTGGCAGTCGGTCATTCAGACGCTCTATTTCACGGTGATGAGCGTGGTCTTCCACTTCATCATTGGCCTAGCCTTCGCTCTTCTGCTCAATACGAACCGGGTCGATCCGTTCATCCGCAGCATTCTGCGGGTTCTCTACATCCTGCCGTGGTTGTTCACCGCCGTCATCATCGCCATCATCTGGCGGCTGCTGCTGGATCCGAACGGCGTCGTCAACAGCATCCTGATGGCGCTCCATATCGTGAACTTCAAGGTGGAGTGGTTCTCCTCGACAAGCACCGCAATTCACGCATTGACGTTCGCGAACATCTGGGCCGGCTACCCTCTCTACATGGTCAGCCTGCTCGCCGGCCTTCAGGGTATTCCGAAGGAGCTTTATGAAGCGGCGGGCATCGACGGCGCCAACAGTTTCGAAAAGTTCTGGCACATCACCATTCCGCAGCTGACGCCGATCATCATCAGCATCGCGCTGCTGGATTTCATCTGGACGATGCAGGTTTTCCCGCTCGTGTGGATGACAACAGGCGGCGGCCCGATCTATTCGACCGAAGTGCTCAGCACCTTCACTTACAAGCTCGCCTTCTCCCGCTACGAATTCTCTCTGGCCTCGGCGAGCGCGATCATCATCCTCATCATGTCGATGAGCGTCACCTACTTCTATATCAAGCACCAGCGGCAGAGGTGAAGGCCATGGCAAAACGCTCCTTCAAAAACTCGGTATTGCCGACCGTCCTGACCTATATCGGACTGGCCGCCGGCCTGGTCTTCGCCACATTTCCGATCGTGTGGATGTTTTTCAGCTCGCTGAAATCGAACACCGAAATTTTCGCCCTGCCACCCAGGCTTCTGCCGCAAAACTTCACGATCGCGGCCTATCTGACGATCTTCAACGACCCGGTGAAGGTGCGGTTTTTCATGAACAGCTATTTCGTCGCCAGCATCGTCACCGTCCTGACGCTCATCATCGCCATCCTGGCAGCTTATGGCTTCAGCCGCTATTCCTTCCGGTTCAAGAACACGCTGAACATCTTCATCATCAGCACGCAGACCGTTCCGCCGATCACCCTTCTCATTCCCTATTTCGGAATGGTGGTGGCCTTCAGGATCTTCGACACATACCTGGCGCTGATCCTGACTTATATGGTCTTTACCCTGCCCTATGCCATCCTGCTGATGACCGGTTACCTCAACACGCTGCCGAAAGAGCTGGACGAAGCCGTGCTGGTGGATGGTGGCTCGAGCTGGACGGCCCTCTGGCGGGTGATCGTCCCCATCTCCGTTCCCGGCATCGTCGCCACGGCCGTCTACACATTTCTGCTCGCCTGGAACGAATTCCTCTTCGCCCTGACGCTGACGAAATCCATGAATCTCAGAACCGTCCCGATCGGAATCCAGCTTCTGATGGGCCAGCATGCCTTCGAGTGGAACGAGATGATGGCGATGAGCGTGCTTGGATCGCTTCCGCTCCTGGTGCTCTATCTGGTCGCCCAGCGCTATTTCCTAGCGGGCATGACGGCCGGCTCGGTCAAGAGTTGAGGCCGAGACACCGCTCTCAAACAGCCGACAGCGCTGGACGAAGATCGTGCACTGCCATTCGCCAGATCAGCCACGGCTCCTGAAGGCTGCCCCATCGATACCATGGCGCTGCAGCCGGGCGTAAAGGCTTCGCCGCGGGAGCCTGAGCGCTTCGGCGGCCTGGCCCACATCCCCCTGGGCGCGGTTGAGCGCCGCCTGGATGATACCGATCTCGAAGCGATCCATCTGCTCGGATAGCGAAAGCCGGTCGCCATCGCCGTCATTGGCAAGCCCGAGACCGAGCACCGTCTGTGTTGCGAAATTTCGCAACTCGCGAACATTGCCGGTCCAGTTGTCCGAGATCAGCCGTGCTTCGATTGCGGCATTGATCACCGGGCGCGGGCGCCCGAATTGCTTGGCGGCCTCGCCGATGAAGTAGGCAAAAAGCAGACCGACATCCGCCCGTCGCTCGCGCAAAGGCGGAATTCGCAACCGAACCGTCTCGAGCCGATAGAGAAGGTCGGAGCGAAAGCGCCCGTTTGCGACGGCGCCGGCAAGATGATCCTTGGCCGCGGCAATGATCCGCAAATCGACAGCGCGCGGCTCACCCGAAACGGATGGCAATTCACGCTCCTCGACCACCCGCAGCAATTTCCCCTGCAACGCGGACGACATGCTGTCGATTTCGTCCAGGAACAGCGTGCCGCGGTCCGCATCGGCGATCCGACCGCGCTGGAGCCGGTTGCCGAACAGCGCCTCGTCGGCGATAGCGTCGGGCAGAGCCGCACAGTCCACGGCCACAAAGCGCCGAGCGCGGCGCGCGCTCCAGCGATGCAGCAGCTGCGCGACGAGCTCCTTGCCGGTTCCTGTCTCGCCTTCGATCAGCACGTCGACGTTGACGCTTGCCAGCTGGCGAATGGTCTCGCGCAACCGAACCATGACAGGAGTTTCGCCAAGCAGCGGCAAGCTCTCTTCGGCCTCGGCGGCCGCCTGGCGCAGGCGACGATTTTCGAGCACCAGACGGCGCATCTCGAGCGCGCGGCGCACGCTGGCGATCATGTGATCCGTGGCAAATGGCTTTGCAATGAAATCGAAAGCCCCCTGCTTCAGCGCAGCCACCGCCATGGCGATATCGCCATGGCCGGTCATCAGGATCACCGGAAGCTCCGGATCGCGGGCCAGAGCAGCATCCAGCACACCATGTCCATCGACGCGCGGCATGCGGATGTCGGTCACGAGGACGCCCGGAAAATCCGCGTTCAAGCTCGCCAACGCGGAGTGCCCGTCGCTATAGGTTTCAATATCCAGCCCGGCGATTGCAAACGAATCCGCCAATGCAACACGAAAGGCATCGTCGTCATCGACAAGCATTACGCGCAACGTTTCGATCTGTGTCATGCTCGTCTTACCTTGACCACAAAAGCCGCGCCGCCAAGAGGCGACGGCATGATTTTCAGCGTGCCGCCCAACTCGGCTACGATGTCACGTGCGATACCAAGCCCAAGACCCAAACCGTCGGGTTTGCTGGTCACGAACGGGCTGAATATTTTTTCGCCCAGCTCGGGATCGATACCGGGGCCGTTATCCGCAACGACAAGCATGGCCGATGTCTCATCTTCCTCGACGCTCAGGGCAACGTGTGGATCGGGACGGCCTATCACCGCATCCAGCGCATTCTGTAGCAGGTTGACGAGCACCTGCTCCAGCTGAACGCGATTGGCGAGCACATCCGGCTGGCTGGGTTCCGGCAGATCAAGCCGCACCTCCGCATTGCGGAAGCGATCGCCGATCAGAAGCAGCGCACCCTCTATCATTCCATCGAGGGGCACCCGGCCGGTCTCGCCCTTCCCACGTCGCGCGAAACGTCGCATTTCCTGGGTGATCGCGCCGATCCGGGCCGTCAGCTCGACCGTCGTGGCCAGATTGGCGGCAACACGATCCATGCGGGCGTTTGCCAGGTGATGCTGCGCGTTTTCGGCAAGCGTGCGGATGGTCGCCACCGGCTGATTGATCTCATGGATCAGGCCGGCGGTGATCGAACCGAGAGAGGCCAGCCGGTTGGCCTGCGCGAGCTCTTCCCGCGCTTCGCGAAAGCGGCGGTCCGCGCGTTCGCGTTCGGCCATCTCGGCGCTCAGTTCGACGGTGCGCGTCGTGACGGCGGCTTCAAGCGCCGCCCGGTCGGCGGCGATCCGCACAGCGCGCGTCATGCGCCAATAGATCGTGAGGGCGATGGCAACCAGAACAATGGTCGCGGCAATGGAGGTCAGCCAGGCAAGATCGCGCGCGCCGCGCAGTGCCGGCGCCGCCTTCACCACATGGATCAGCCTCAGTTCTGTCTCGGCGATCGGCTCGTCAACCGGCATCAATAGCGCGCCTGATGGGTCACGCATCATGCCGTCCACTTCGAAGCTGTGGCGGCTGGGCTCCAGCGGCACGTTGTTGAACTGGCCGCTCTTGGCGATCTGCGCACGGTCCATTGCCGAAAGCGGCCGGAATGTCCGCAACTCCTCTGCCGGATCGGTCGAGGCAAGCACAATGCCACGCGGATCGATCACGAAGGTCTGACCCGGATCCTCTGCCCAGACATGCAGCAGCGCCTGAAACTCATATTTGACGACCACCACCCCGAGAGCGCCCTGTGCGCTGCCGACCCGCCGCGACAGAAACAGGCCTGGGCGCCCGCTGAGATCACCGACGGCATAATACTCAGCCGAGCCGCTGGACAACGCATCGGTAAAATAAGGCCGAAACCCGTAATTGCGGCCGACGAAGCTTTCCGGGGTATCGGCGTTCGAGGCGGAAATGACCCGCCCGTTGCCGTCGATGATGTAAATGACCGGCGCACCGGTCTGTGCCGCCAGAAATGCAAGCTTGTCGTTGAGGCGCGAGGCTACCGCAGACGATCCGCTGGCCAACGCATCTTCCAGATCGCTGTATTCCCCGAGCGCCACGGGAAGCAGCCGATATTTGGCGAGTTCGCTATCCATGAACCGGGTTTGCTGACGGGCAACAAGCTCAGCACTCGCCTCCAGCCGCGCGAGCGCGTCCTTCTCCATCCAGAACGTCACCAGATTCCATAGCCCCACCATCAGCAGCAGGATTACGATCGGCACCGCGATTTTGGCTTTCAACGACAAATGCTTCATTCGTGCAGGATACTGCAATCCCCTCATATTCGCTATGCAGGATTTTGCACAAAATTGCATTGCGTTGCAGCAAAAATATAAAATTATATGATCTAAAACAGTAATTTAGATCAATCTTTCTTTAGCGACTGGTAGCATGAGGCGATCTCTTGCATGCTGCGCGGAGCGTCGAAGTGTTGGGCCTATCGGAGAGGAAAGGGTCATGTCGCCGGACAATCAAAGCAATTTCCGCGCACCGATGATGCCGGCAAAAAGGGGAGCATGGCTCGCCCTGTTTGCGTTGCCCGATCGGATCCTGCCGCAAAATTCGCCGCTTGCTGACTTTGATTGCGATTATCCAGCACGGGGCTTCTGATGCGCGACTTCGACCCGGGCAGGGCCCTTGCCGGGCCTAATAATTGTGAAGAACCGCCGACCATCAATACCGACAGGATGCCCGCCCCCGGCATCACCATTGCCGGCCCGACGACGGGCGCGAGTGTCCGCGCGAGACGGTGCACCGGCAGACGACACACCTCGGCGATGCAGTCGAGGAGGATCATGGCAAGCCCAAGTGGTCGATTGGACCCGCAATGGGCTGCCCGTCGATGAAGACGACCTACTCCACGCTGAAAGGCTTTAAGGTGACAAGTGCGTTGAGCAAAGACCAGTCCGTAATCTGGCAATATGGGGACCGCGCCATGGGAGAAGAGTGTCCGATCAACGGGCCGTTCGGCATCTAAGCGGTCTGAAGCAGCAACCAAAGACCCGTTCTGCATCCGCCGCCGTTCTCTAAAGCAGGGTTTTCAAAAGAGATATGGATTTAAGGATTTAAGAATGACTAGGAAGGAGAGACGTCTCCCGATTTCTCCGGCGCAGGCCGGCATGTGGATCGGCGAGAAGGTTGGGGCAACTGGCCTTATCTTCAATCTTGCGGAATCTGTCGAAATCCACGGGCCGGTTAATCCGGAGAGTTTTCGGCGGGCACTACGTCAATTGACGGAAGAGATCGACGCCACCCGGCTTCGCATTCACGAGATAGAAGGGCAGCCTCACCAGATCGTGCTGGAAGAATTCGAGGGCGAATTCAGCGTGCTCGATTTTTCCGGCGCAGAGGAACCGCGAAAGGCAGCGGACGCCTGGATGGCAGCAGAAATACTAGCTCCTCTTGACCTTGCGCATGACAGATTGTGGGACAGCGCGCTCCTCAAGCTTGCCGACGATCACTGGCTATGGTTCCAGCGGGCGCATCACATCGCCTTTGATGGCTTCACAGCCGGTCTGTCGTCGCGCCGTGTCGCCGAGATCTATACGGCGCTGGAGGAAGGGCGGGAGCCCGCGCCAGTCGATTACGGCACATTGGAAGAGATGCTGGAAGCCGATCGAGCTTACCGCGCGTCGCAGCATTTCGAGCGTGATCGCGCCTATTGGACGGATCAGCTCCAGCAAACCCCGCCGCCGCCCACGCTGGCCAAACGGCGCGCGACGCCGACAGGCGGTATGCTCCGCCACAGCACCTATCTGAGCGCCGAACATGCCCACGCCCTCGGCAACGTTGCAAAAGAGCTGGGTGCTTCCGTTCCGCAAATGCTGATTGCGCTCGTGGCAGCCTACTACGCCCGGGCGACCGACTGCGAAGATCTGGTCATACTGACGATGCTGACCGCGCGCATCAACCCGGCCATGCGTCGCATTCCCTGCATGATGGCCAATGCCGTTCCGCTACGTTTCAAGCTCTCACCCGACCTGACGCTGCAGGAACTCGTCAAGCAGGTGTCTCAGCAGATGATGCGGGCGCTGCGCTACCAGCGCTATCGCTATGAGGACATGCGCCGGGATTTCGGTCTTCTGCGCCACGACGAACAGATCGCCTGGCTCGGCGTCAACATCGAGCCCTTCGACTACGATCTTCGTTTCGCCGGCCATCCGACAACCGTTCACAACCTGTCCAACGGTTCGATGAACGACATGACGATCTTTGCCTATGATCGCGGCGACGGCAGCGAGATTCGCATCGATTTCGATGCCAATCCGGGTCTTTACAGCCTGGAGGAGCTCCGGTCGCACGAGGCGCGCTTCACGCAGATGATGAAGACGCTGCTCACGGAGCCCGGCCAGAAATTGAGCTCCTTCAGCCTGCTTTCGGATGATGAGAGACAAAAGGTCCTGGTGGAGTGGAACGATACGGCTCGTGCAGTTCCTGATCTCACATGGCCCGAACTTTTCCGTCAGCAAGCCGCCAACAACCCCAATGCCATTGCCGTTGCCTTCGGCGACACGGAGTTGACCTATGCGGAGCTGGATGCCGCCTCCGACAACTGGGCCGGCCTTCTGAGCAAGCGTGGTGTGACGTGTGGCGATCTGGTGGCAGTCGCAGTGCCCCGTTCGGAGCAGATGCTCGTTGGTCTGCTCGCCGTGCTCAAGGCCGGCGCCGCCTATCTGCCGCTTGATCCTTCCGACCCGCCTAGCCGTATCGGCATCATTCTTGAGGATGCCAGGCCGAGCGCGATCATCACCACCAGCGAGGTTGCCGCCAAGCTTCCGGTGGAGGGCATCCCGACGGTGCTCCTCGATCATCCGGAGGATTGCTCGCCGCATCTGGTGACCGGCACGCCCTCCCCCGACGACAGGGCCTATGTCATCTTCACGTCCGGTTCAACCGGGCGGCCGAAGGGTGTGGAAATCCCGCATCGCGCGCTGACGAACTTCTTGTTCGCCATGCAGGATCTTCTCAAGATGACGACAGAGGATCGTCTTCTGGCCGTCACCACCATCGCCTTCGATATTGCAGCACTGGAGCTTTATCTGCCCCTCTTGGCGGGAGCACGAACCATCATCGCTCCCCGCGAAACCGTGCGGGATCCGGCAGCTCTTGCACAGCTTCTCAAGCAATCGAAGGCCACCATCATGCAGGCGACGCCATCGCTTTGGCGTGCCTTGCTTGAGGATCACGGCAATGGCGTGCGGGGCCTGCGCCCGGTGGTTGGCGGGGAAACGCTTCCAGCCGATCTTGCCCACAAGATGGCACGGTTCGATCATTCGGTGCTGAACGTTTATGGTCCGACGGAGACCACGATCTGGTCCACCGCCATGCCGCTGAAGGGCAAGGATCTCGACATGCCACCGATCGGCCGCCCGATCTGGAACACCAGGCTTTACGTTCTGGACCGCAACAGCGCGCCCCTGCCTCCCGGCTTTGCCGGAGAGCTTTACATTGGCGGTGCGGGGGTTGCGAAAGGCTACCTCAACCGACCCGACCTCACGCAGGAACGCTTTCTGCCCGACCCGTTCGCTAGCGATGGCAGCCGCATGTATCGCACCGGCGATATGGCTTGCTGGCGCGGTGACGGCGTGATGGAATATCTTGGCCGCAACGACCATCAGATCAAGATTCGCGGCTTCCGCGTCGAGCCCGGCGAAATCGAGGCTGCCCTGGTCTCCCAGCCTGAAATCCGTCAAGCGGTTGTCATTCTTCGCGAGGATCCGGGCCAGGGCAAACGGCTTGTCGCCTATCTGGTCATGGCGCATGGCGAAGCGGCCGGTGAGACTGACATCTCCGCCAGACTGGCCCACAGCCTGCCGAGCCATATGGTTCCCTCGGCCTATGTGATGCTGGACGCCATACCGCTCAACGTGAACGGCAAGATTGACCGTCATGCACTGCCGGCGCCCCAATGGCAGATACAGGAGGGCTTCGTTGCGCCTCGAAGCGAGGCGGAAAAAATGATCGCCCGCATATGGTGCGAAACGCTTGGGCTCAATGAGGTCGGCATCCACGACAGCTTCTTCAAGCTCGGCGGCGATTCCCTCGCCGCCGCCAGAATGATTGCCGCAGTGCGCTCGAAAATCGACACGGCCATTCCGCTGGGCGCAATTTTTGAATTACCGACCATTGCCAACCTCGCCGTGCTGATCGGCAATCCCACTCCGAAGAACGAGTATCTCGATCTGGTACTGCCGATCCGTAAAAAGGGGAATTCAGCGCCACTATTCTGCATCCATCCGGTACTCGGCATGGGCTGGGCCTTCCATTCGCTTGCCGAGCATATCGCACAGGACATGCCGATCTATGCCCTGCAATCGGAAGGACTGAGCGATCCCTCCGACTTGCCCGGCACAGTCGAGGAAATGGCCGAGCGCTATGTCGACCGCATACGCAAGATACAGCCCACCGGCCCATACCATATCCTCGGATGGTCCTTTGGCGGCCTCGTCGCCCACGAGATGGCCCGGCAATTGCGGGAGGAGGATGAGATGGTGGCCTTCCTCGGCCTGCTGGATTCCTATCCCTATCGCCAAAAGGACCGTGAGGCCTCATCGGATGACGTCATTCTGGTCCAGGCGGCGCTCGGCTTTCTCGGCGTCGATGTCGATATAGCGGCACTCGACCCCAGCCGGCCCGCCTTCTCCATCCTGTACGATTATCTAATTGCCCAGTATAATATGGGCAATCATCCGCTGATCCATGAAATCCAGACATATGAGCCCGATATTCTGGAGAAGGCGCGCGCGATCATCATCCATCACCTCGGTCTTGCCCGGAAATTCAAGCCGGGATTTGCCGAGCTGGACATGCATTTCTTCTCAGCCAATCGCGGCAAGGGAAAAGCCATCGATGACGTGATGAACTATCGCGCCGAAGCGTGGCTCCCCCATGTCGGCGGGCGGGTCTATCGCCGTCATCTCAATTGCCATCACGAAGAGATGCTCGATGCCGCCCCAGCGGCGGAAATCGGCGCCGTCATCCAGGCAGAGGTGCTCCGCGAATTCCTGGTTCTGCGGGCACCTGACTATTCCGAAAATGCCATGACGGCATAGAGGACGGCGAACTCATGAAAATCGTCATTTTCACCATTGGGACGGAAGGCGATGTCCGCCCCCTGGTTGCCCTTGCCTTGGGATTGCGGCAGGCGGGCCATCAGGTCCGTATCGCCACCGATCCGAGCTGCGCCGATCTGGTGAGGGAAAACGACATAGACTACGCTTGCCTGAACGGCGATTTTCTCGCCTGGATGCGCAGCGACCAGAGAACGATGGAGCGTGGGCTTGCATCGTTCACGATCATGGCGGAAGCCCGCCGCCGGTTACTGGCCATGGCCGTCGACTGGGCTGAACAAGGTCGCACTGCCGCGCAAGGGGCCGACCTGCTGATCGGTAACGGCATGGTCTATTATCTGGCCGCATCGTTGGGGGAGCGCCTTGGGATGCCGGTCGTCGAGAGCCAATTGATGCCGACGCTGCCATCTAGCACATCTCCGCCATTGCCCTTGCCGCAATGGATGTACCGCCTTCCCGGCTTTGCCAACAAGGCGCTCGGCCATGCGGCCCGTCTTCTGGTCTGGAAGACCCTGAAGCCCGCCTATAACGAGATCGTTAGGCCCGCTTTGGGCCTGCCAGCCTACCCGCGTTTTGCACCCTTTCAGGCGCAATTTCTCAACCATCCGCGCCTTTTCGGCTTCAGCCCGATACTGATCGAACCTTCTGCAAGCTGGCCCGAGCAAACCCGCGTGACCGGACACTGGTATCTGGAAAACAGGGAGAAATGGCGGCCACCCGAAGCTCTGATGCAGTTTCTGGAGAGTGGTCCGCCGCCCATTTACGTCGGCTTCGGCAGCATGATGCATCACGATGCGGCGGGATTTACCGATAAGGTACTCGGTGCGGTCAAGATGACCGGCAAACGCGCCGTCCTGGCGACAGGATGGGGAGGTCTGAGCGAAAAGGCCGACTTCGATACCAGCACGGTTTTCGCCCTCGAGCGCGCGCCGCATGACTGGCTCCTGCCGCGCATGGCCCTCGCCGTGCATCATGCCGGCGCGGGAACGACGGCCGCCGCCGCCAGAGCCGGCATTCCCTCGGTCGTCACGCCGGTTTTTGGCGACCAACCCTTTTGGGCTGCAAGGCTCGAACATCTGGGCGTCGCCCCCAAAGCGTTACCGAGAGAAAAATTGACCGCCACTTCGCTCGCCTCGGCAATTCTGGATGCCGACGCGCCACACATGTGCGAGGCTGCGAGAAAGCTCGGCGAGAAACTGAGGGCGGAGCACGGCATTGAAAGCGCCATCGATGCGCTACGTGCCTGGGGCCTGTTGCCGTCGCCCACCGCAGTCCTCCAAAGCGGCAACAGGCTCAAGTCCGCCTGAGTGAACCCTCCCTGTTCTATGCATAGCGATCGGGCGCCCGAGCTTTCGGCTCCATAACGCCCGAAGCTCAAACCGTGATTGCACCGCACAATCAAAAAATCTTGAGAAAAGCTTTTCTCATCTTGACTCTCGACGTGAGAAAAGCTTTTCTCACTGCGAATAATTCGGGAGAGGACATCTGGAAACTCAACGTGGCAGAAGCGGGCGGACGACGATCCACGATGTTGCCGCCGCCGCGGGTGTGAGCATTTCGACGGCATCGAAGGCGTTGAACAATACCGGTCGAATGGGCGACGAGACCCGTAAGCGGGTGAAGCGGGTCGCCACCGAGATCGGGTTTCGCCCGAACGCCCTCGCCAAGGGCCTGCTCAGCAATCGCAGCTTTACCATCGGTCTTCTGACCAACGATACCTATGGACGTTTCACTCTCCCGGTGATGGCCGGCATTACGGAAGCGCTCGTCGATCACGGTGTTTCGGTGTTTCTCTGCACGATCGAAGACGATCCTGCGCTCGGAAAGGTTCATGTGGACGCCATGCTCGACAAGCACGTCGATGGCATCATCGCCTCGGGAAAGAGGATCGACCGCCGGCTGCCGGTGGATCTGTCCAACCTGCCGGTGCCCGTCGTCTACGCCTTCACGGAGGGGACGCCCGACAGCGTCACCTTTTGCGCAGACGATTTTCAGGGGGCGACGCTTGCCGTCGAACGGCTGATGGGCCTCGGCCGCAAACGGATCGCCCATATCACCGGGCCGGACAGTTTCGTTTCGGTGCGCGAGCGCGCCAGGGCCTATCGGGATCTCGTCGGCGATACATCGCCGGTGATGTATGGCGAATGGTCCGAAGCCTGGGGGCATGAGGCCGTTGCCAAACTATGGAACGTGTCCGGATCGAAGCCGGACGGCATCTTCTGCGGCAACGACCAAATCGCGCGGGCGGTCGTGGATGCATTGCGTGAGCGTGGCGTACGGGTGCCGGAGGACGTGTCCGTGGTCGGTTTCGACAATTGGGAGATTGTCGCCGCTCAAACCCGGCCGCCGCTGACGACGGTGGATATGAATCTCAAGGCGCTCGGGCGGGAAGCCGGGCTGACGGTTCTGGCGCTGGCGGAGGGACGCGCCGTCGAACCGGGGATCAGGACATTGCCGTGCGAACTGATCGTGCGGCAGTCGTGAGAGAGAAACCTCGAGAATTGACTGGTTGAGGAAAAGGGCGGGAGAAACGCCCATGGGAGGAGAGAAACATGATGAAGCGACTTCTGGCCGCGACAGGCCTCATATCCTTATGCTTGATGACAAGCGCGTCTGCCGCCGAAAACATCTCTATGTGGGTGCGGTCCGGCATCGGTGATTCCTTCAAGAAGGTCGTCGAGGCGTATAATGCCGGTCACGACGACAAGGTCACCCTCACGGAGGTGCCCTTCTCCGAGCTCGTGCAGAAATACGCGACCTCGATCGCCGGCGGCCAGGCCCCCGACGCGCTGTCGATGGACCTGATATACACACCGGCTTTTGCCGCGGCAGGCCAGCTCGAAGACCTGACAGACTGGGCGAAAGCTCTGCCCTATTTCAACTCGCTCTCGCCATCGCATGTGAAGCTCGGTACCTATGACGGCCATGTTTACGGCCTGCCGCTATCTGTAGAGACCTCGGTCTTTGCCTGGAACAAGGATCTCTACAAGAAGGCCGGCCTCGATCCGGACAAGGCGCCGACGACCTGGAACGAAATCGAGCAAAATGCCGAAAAGATCCGGGCTCTCGGCGGCGACACCTACGGCTTCTACTTTTCCGGCGGCGGCTGTGGCGGCTGCATGATCTTCACCTTCACGCCGCTCGTCTGGGGCGGCGGCGCCGATATTCTCTCGGCGGACGGCAAGAAGGCGACGCTGGATACGCCGCAGATGCGCAAGGCGGTCGATATATACCGCAGTATGGTCAAGAAGGATCTGGTCCCCGCAGGTGCTGCCAGCGACACCGGCGCCAACTTCCTCAGCATCAGCAACGGTCGGATCGGTCAGCAAACGATCGGCGCCTTTTCGATCGGTACGCTGATCACGCAATATCCCGATATCCATTTCGGCGTGACCCTGATCCCCGGCGTCGACGGCAACCCGTCATCCTTTGCCGGCGGCGATAATTTCGTCATCTCCAAGGGCACGAAGAAGCTCGATGCGGTGAAGAAATTCCTCGAATACACCTATTCGCTGGAAGGCCAGAAGATCATGGCGAAATATGGCAGCCTGCCGACGCGCGGCGACATTGCCGATCAGGTGCTTCAGGGTCTCGATCCACGCATGCAGGTGGGCTTGAAAGCCATCTCGGTTGCCAAAACGCCCTATACGCTGCAGTTCAATGATCTGATCAACAGCGCCAACGGGCCATGGGCCGGCTTCACCAATGCCGCGATCTTCGGCAACGATGTCGACACTGCCTTTTCCAATGCGCAGTCGGAAATGCAGTCGATCATCGACAACGCCCAGTAACAAAAATCGCGCGACCAACCGGGAGGCTTAAGGTCTCCCGGTCCTTCCCATCGGAACATCAGGAGCATTCCATGGCGAGCCCTGGAGCTATTGGAGCAGTGCGGCGGCGCACACGACGGCGACGTGCCGGCTGGCATGGATTTCTCTACATCGCGCCGGCCATGGCGCTTGTCATCGTCTTCTTCGTCGTACCCGTTCTCTTCACCGGCTGGATGAGCCTGCACAATTGGCCATTGTTCGGTAATCCGCGCTGGATCGGCTTCAGCAATTACACGAGGATGCTATCGGATATCCGCTTCATGGCGGCCTTGCGTTTCACCGCTTACTATACGGTGATCGTCACCATCGCCATATTCGCCGTCGCCTTCCCGCTAGCGTTCTACGTCGAAAAGCAGCGGCCCTTCGTCGGCTTCTACCGCACCATTATCTTCCTGCCCGTCGTGGTCGGTCTGGCGACCGCTTCACTGCTCTGGGTTTGGCTTGCCAATGTCGACAGCGGCTTTTTCTCGCCAGTGGTGCAAGCCCTCGGCCTGGTCGACAAGAAGCCGAACCTGCTTGCCGATTTCGACATGGCCTTCGCCACCATCGTCGTCATGGTGGTCTGGAAGATCGCCGGCTTCACCATGATCATTCTGCTGACCGGCCTGCAGGCGATCCCATCGGAACTGACGGAGGCGGCCCGCATCGATGGCGCCAGGCGCTGGCAGCGCTTCCGCTTCCTGACCTTGCCGCTGATGCGCCGGACTATCGCGCTTGCCTTGATCATCTCGGTCACCGGCTCCGTACTCGCCTTCGATCAGTTCTACATCATGACCAGCGGCGGACCGCAAAACCGGATGATCTCGGTGGTATATTACATCTTCAACCAGTCCTTCGTGTCCTTCAATCTCGGCTATGGCGCGGCGCTATCGATCGTTCTCCTCGTCATTCTCGTGCTGATCAGCATCGTCCAGCTCTGGCTGCTGCGCGTCGGGGAGGATCGTCCATGAGCACAGCGAAGGAACGCCGCACACGGCGGAAATTATTTGGTGGCATCGGCTATCACGGCGTCGGCGTCATCATCGTCATCTTCTTCTTTGCACCTTTTGCGATCGCGCTGCTCTCATCGTTCCGGCACGGCACAGAAGCAAGCCTGCCGCCTTTGCCGCCGTGGCCGACGACCGGCTTCAGCTTCGATGCCTATCGCTCACTCGATGGCTTCGGCGCCGGCGTGTTGCAGCACACGCTGAACTCGCTCTTCGTCTCGGTGGCGACGGTCGTCCTGACGGTCACAGTCAGCCTGCTCGCCGGCTACGGCTTTTCGCGCTACCAGTTTCCGTTCAAGAACGTCTTCTTCGTCCTGATCATCGCGACGCTGATGATCCCGTTCCAGTCGATCCTGACACCGCTGTTCATCATGCTGGCGAAGCTCGGGCTCAACAATTCGCTCGTCGGACTGACGCTCGTCTATGTCACTCTTCAGCTGCCATTCTCGGTCTTCATGATGCGCAACGCCTTCGATGCCGTGCCAAAGGAAATCGAGGAGGCCGCACGCATCGACGGGGCGCGGGACCTGAAGCTGCTGTTCCGGGTACTGCTGCCTCTGGTGCTACCCGGCGTGGCGACCGTTGCGATCTTCGCCTTTCTCAATGCCTGGAACGAATTCCTGGCGGCGCTGATCCTGCTTTCCAGCAGCGAGAAATTCACCCTGCCGGTGCTAATGATCGCAGTCAGGACCGGACGGCTCGGCGCGGTCAACTGGGGCGCGGTTCAGGCCGGTATCGCCGTCATGACCATCCCCTGCGTCATCGTCTTCCTGCTTCTGCAACGCTACTACATGCGCGGGCTGATGGCCGGTGCGGTGAAATAAATACTCTAACGAAACGGATTAACGCTATGTCAAACAAGCAAAATCGCCAATTCCGTCCCCTGCCCGTTCCGAATGTCGAACTGCACGGACTTTTCGGCGCCCGCCAGGACGCTATCTGCAATTCGACGGCAGCAACCTTGCTCGACCGCTGTGTCGAGGCCGGCATGATCCAGGCGATCGACGTCGAGCAACCAAGCCCCGGCATCGTCATTCTTCCGAAGAGCATGAGCCCTACGATGCCAGCAACCGAGCAGAAGGCCATGGTGTCCACGCAAATGTTTTGGGATAGCGATCTCGGTAAATCAATCGAAACCATCGCCTATTCGCTCTACCGCCGCCCGAACCCGGAGCTGGAGGCCCGTGCTGACGCCATCATCGACATGTATGAAAAACTACAGGAGGAAGATGGTTATCTGAATGCTTGGTTCCAGCGCGTTCAGCCAGGCCGCCGTTGGACCAATCTGCGTGATCATCACGAACTTTATTGCGCGGGTCACCTGATCGAAGGCGCGGTCGCCTATTACCAGGCAACAGGTAAGCGCAAGCTGCTCGATATTATGAGCCGCTTCGCCGACTACATGACGACCGTCTTCGGCCATGGTGAGGATCAGTTAAAGGGCTATTGCGGCCATGAAGAGATCGAACTTGCCCTAGTCAAGCTCGCCCGCGTCACCGGCGAGAAGAGTTATTTGAACCTCGCAAAGTACTTCATCGATGAGCGAGGCTCGCAGCCGCATTATTTTGACGTCGAAGCCCGCCGAGATGACCGAGATCCAAAGAATTACCTCTTCGGCACCTATGAGTACAATCAGGCACACCAGCCGGTACGCAAACAGACCAAGGTGGTCGGCCACGCAGTGCGTGCTATGTATCTCTATTCCGGCATGGCGGATATTGCGACCGAATATAACGACGACAGCCTGACTTCGGCTCTGGAGACGCTCTGGGACGACCTGACCACCAAGCAGATGTATGTCACCGGCGGCATCGGGCCGGCGGCTTCCAACGAAGGTTTCACCGACTATTACGACCTGCCGAACGAAAGCGCCTATGCCGAGACCTGCGCCTCTGTCGGCCTGGTCTTCTGGGCGAACCGTATGCTCGGCCGTGGCCCGAACCGGCGCTACGCCGACATCATGGAGCAGGCGCTCTATAATGGCGCGATGGCTGGGCTGTCGCTCGACGGCAAGACCTTCTTCTACGAAAACCCGCTGGAAAGCGGCGGCAAGCATCACCGCTGGACCTGGCATCATTGCCCTTGCTGTCCGCCGAACATCGCCCGCCTGCTCGCCTCGATCGGCTCTTACATGTACGCTGCGGCAGACAATGAAATTGCCGTGCATCTCTACGGCGAGAGCAGGGCTCGTGTCCCGCTCGCAAGCGGCGTGACTGTCGAGCTCGCTCAGGAGACGCGCTATCCCTGGGACGGCGCTATCCGTTTCGAGGTCAATCCGGATCGCGGTGCCAGCTTCGCGCTCTCACTGCGCATTCCTGAATGGGCCGAAGGCGCAACGCTTGCCGTCAATGGAGCATCGGTCGACCTCTCCGCCGTCACCACCGACGGCTATGCGCGCATCGAGCGTGACTGGCAGGCTGGCGACACGGTCGATCTCAATATTCCGCTGATCCCACGCACCCTGTTTGCCAATCCCAAGGTGCGCCAGGATGCGGGCCGTGCGGCACTGATGCGGGGGCCGCTGGTCTATTGCGTCGAGACCACCGACAATGGCGCGGATCTCAACGGCATCTCGCTTGCCGGCGATCCGGCATCGGCGCAGACGGCGGAAATTGTAGCGCTGGAAGGCGCTGTTGCGCTCGACATTCCTGTAAAGCGCGACGAGGCGGACTGGGGAGCCGACCTTTACCGAACAGCGCCGCCGCAAAGCCGCGCCACCACGGCGCGTTTTGTTCCGTATCATCTCTGGGACAACCGCGAGCCGGGCGAGATGCTGGTCTGGATCCGTGCCGACCAGATGCAACGCGGAGCCTGACATGGCGAAGAACAGCATGAGGCTGACCGGGGTCCGCAAGAGCTATGGCAACCTTGAGGTCATTCACGGCATCGATCTCGAAGTGGAGGAAGGTCAATTCGTCGTTTTTGTCGGTCCCTCCGGCTGCGGCAAGTCGACCTTGCTCCGGATGATCGCCGGGCTGGAGGAAGTGACGGATGGCGAGATCGCCATCAAGGGTCGGGATGTCACCGATCTCGACCCGTCCGAGCGCGGCATCGCCATGGTTTTCCAGTCCTATGCGCTCTATCCGCATATGAGCGTGCGGGACAATCTCGGTTTCGGGCTGAAAATGGCCCGAACCGAAACCGCCGAGATCGAGGCGCGCGTCAAAGCGGCCTCCGCGATCCTCAAGATCGATCATTTGCTGGACCGCCGGCCGGGCCAGCTTTCCGGTGGCCAGCGCCAGCGCGTCGCCATCGGCCGCGCGATCGTGCGCAAGCCGGACGTCTTCCTGTTCGACGAGCCGCTGTCCAACCTCGACGCGGAGCTGCGGGTCTCCATGCGTATCGAAATTGCCCGGCTGCACCGGGAGCTCGGCAACACGATGATCTATGTGACGCACGACCAGACCGAGGCAATGACGCTTGCCGACAAGATCGTCGTGCTCAAGGACGGCAAGATCGAGCAGGTCGGCAGCCCGCGCGAGGTCTATGAAGACCCGGCCAACATTTTCGTGGCCGGATTCATCGGTTCGCCGCGCATGAACATGATCGCCGCCGAATGGGGCTCCGATGGCCTTGTTAAAATCCCTAACGGCTCCATCAGGGCCGATATTGGGCAGGCCAGCCTCCCAGCTGGCGAAAAGCTGATGCTGGGCATGCGCCCGGAGCATCTGGTTGTCGTATCGGACGGCAATGATGCGGTTCGGGTAAAGGTCGATTTCGACGAATATCTCGGCGGCACCCGCTATCTCTATTGCCAGACGGAGGACGGGCAGAGCCTGATCGCCGAATATCGCGAGGGTCCGGACATTCAGCGCGGCGACACGCTTCATCTGCGCTGCGCGCCCGAGAGACGCCGCTATTTCGACGGACAGGGAAACCGGCTGCGCTGATGCGTCTCCCTGTCAAAGTGACGCGGCCTAATCATTTGACCGATAACGAAAATTATGGCGATGTTCGCCCTGTCAGATCGGGTCAAGGGGGGAGTTTTGGTGGCGAAGACGTATGATTTCATTATCGCCGGCGGCGGCTCGGCGGCTTGCGTCGCGGCCATGCGGCTGGTGCGGGATTTCGGCTTTTCGGTGCTCATTATCGAGCGCGGGCCGCGCAAGACCGCCAAGCTGATGGCCTTCCCGGCCGGCTATATGAAATATCTCGCCCGCGATGACTTTCTAGAAATGCACCATACGGTTCCGCAGCCGCAGCTTGGCGGTCGCGGCCCCATCGTTCCAGTCGCCAAGGCCCTCGGCGGCGGCAGCGCCGTCAACGCCATGGTCTATATGCGCGGCCAGAAAGAGGATTACGACGGCTGGGCCGCTCATCTCGGCAACGGGACGGAGTGGTCCTACGAGGACATGCTGCCGCACTTCAAGGGCATCGAAGCCAACACGCGCTTCAACAACGAGTACCACGGCATCTCCGGCAATCTGCGCATATCCGAGCCACAGCACACCTGCGACACGACACAGGATTTCCTGCTGGCAGCTCAGGGGCTCGGCCACGCCTACAATCCAGACTTCAACGGCGTCCGGCAAAACGGCGTTGGCATCATGCAGCACACCTATGGCCAATGGAACGGCAAGACCGAGCGTTCCGACGCCAAGAAAGCATTTCTCGATCCGCTTAATGGAGATCCACGCCTGGATATCATCACCGGCGCTCGCGTCGATCGCATCGTCATCGAAAACGGCCGCGCGACAGGTGTCGCCTATACCCGGCATGGCGAAAGCCACACGGTTCGGGCAGAGCGTGAAATCCTTGTCGCTTCGGGCACCTACAACAGCGCCAAACTGATGATGCTGTCCGGCATCGGCCCGGCCGACCATCTGCGCGAACACGACATTGCCGTCGCTCTCGATCTCCCCGGCGTCGGCGCCAATCTGCAGGATCATCATGAAGTCCCCGTCATCGCCACAACCAAGGGAAAATCGGGCTATTTCGGCGAGGACAAGGGCTGGCCGATGCTGCGCAACGGGCTGCAATATCTGCTGTTCAACTCCGGCCCGGTGACCACGACCGGCATCGAATCCTGCCTGTTCTACGACCCGGATGGCAGCGAACGGCCATCGATCCAGCTCTATTGCGCCCCGATCGTCTATCTCGACCGCGATGTTTCCTCCGCCAAACCGACCCACGGCGTCACTTTTACGTCTTGCCTGCTACGCCCAAAGGCGCGCGGCAGCGTCACGCTACGTTCGGCCAATCCGGCGGATCAGCCCTTGGTCGATTGCAACTTCTTCGGCGATCCCGACGATCTGCGCCTGACGCTCGCCTCGCTGAAGGTCGCGCGGCAATTGCTGGAGACGGAACCCTTCAGATCGAAAATTGCCGACGAGATCCTCCCTGGCCGGGCGCTTCAAGGCGACGAAGCTTTGGCCAAATTCGCCGGTCAAACCGTCAAGACCAACTACCATCCGTCCGGCAGCCTGCGCATGGGGCCGGACAACGATCCGATGTCCGTGGTCGACGGGACGCTTCGCGTGCGGGGCATCGACGGCCTCAGGGTCATCGATTGCTCGATCATCCCGTTCATCCCCTCGGGCAATACCAATGCCCCGGCCATGGCAATCGGCTCCAAGGCGGCGGAGATGATCGGGAAGGGTTTCTAACAGCGGTAAAGCTGCCCGGCGACAAGACCGGGCGCCTTTGCTATCAGGCCGGCTCGAACAACGGCGCGATCGTCATCTCCGGCACGAGCACCAAGCCTTTGTCGGTGATCCGGATTTCGGGAATGACGGAGAGCGGGATCAGATTGAAGCCCATATAGGGGATGGTGCAGCCGGCCTTTTCCCATTCAACCTTCAATGCTTTCACTTCCTCAGCGACCTCATGCACGCGCTTGTCGGAGAGCAGCCCGGCAATCGGTAAGGGCACCATGGCCGTCACCTTGCCGTCCATGACGACGCAAGCGCCGCCCTGCTTGGCGTCGATCGCATCCAGCGCGACCTGCATGTCCGCCTGGTTGGTACCGGCAACAATGATGTTGTGGCTGTCGTGCCCCACGGAAGAGGCGACCGCTCCCTTCTTCAAACCAAAGTTGCTCAGAAGACCATGTGCGACATTGCCTGATGATTTGCCGTGGCGCTCGACCACCGTGACGAAGCAGAGGCCGTGACGGTCGAAATGCGTCTGCCAGTCATTGGCCGGTTCGAGTTCGACCGTGACATGGCCGAGCACGATGCCCGGCAATTCGGTCTTGATCGTATGGGCGATCACCGGCTCTGTTGGCAGCTCCGGTGTCAGTTTCAGGTTCTTCGGCAATTTCACCGTATGGTAGGCGGCTTCCGGATAGCGATAGGGCTTGGACAGGGCGGCATCGAGGACCGGGGTAATCTTGCGGTTCTCGACCACCAGCTCCCCGCCATACCATGTACTCACCGGCTTCAGATCGTCGGTCAGAAGCACGAGATCGGCACGGCGCCCGCCGCCGAGGCCGCCGATTTCGTTCTCCATGCCGAAGCGGGTCGCGCCATGCAGCGAGCCCATGGCCCAGGCCTGCTCCGGCGTCATGCCGGCCACGACCGCCTGGCGCGTGACCCAATCGAGACCGAAGAGCAGCAGGTCGTCGGCGTCGCGGTCGTCGGTGCAGACAGCTATACGCTTGTGCGACGCGCCGAGTTCCGTGATGGTCTTGATCGCATGCGGCAGGCTATGCCACGCCGTCGTCGGCGGACCGCCGCGCAGGAAGAGCCAGATACCAGCTTCCAGCAGGTCGTCGGCGATTTCGCGGTCGATCGCCTCATGCGTATCGGTCACGCCGGAAGCGGCATAGGCGGCGACGAATTCCCGGCCGTAGACATGGCCCGAAACCGGGCGTCCGCGCTCAAGGGCCGCCGCCAGGATGGCATGGCTGCGCTCGTCACCCATCGCTACGGGCACAAAATCCATCTTCTCACCAAGCGCCACGGCTTCCGGCCATTTGTCGAACAAGGCGGCGATCTTTCCTGGCGTCAGGTCGCCACCGGCGGTTTCAAGCTCAGGCGACGTGGCCGGCACAGTGCTTGGCACGGTCAGGAAGATCGACAGCGGCGCATGGCGGGCATCCTCCAGCATCGCCTCGACACCAGCAACATCCATGACATTACCGATTTCGTGGCTGTCGCAGAAGATCGTCGTCGTACCATTCAGAAGCGCCGCCTCGGCATAGGCACAGGCGGTCACCATGCTCGACTCGATATGGATATGCGGATCGACGAGGCCGGGCGCGATAATCCCTCCCCTGGCGTCGTAAAGCTTGGCACCGCTGCCTCGATAGCTGCCCGCCGGCTTGACCGCGGCAATACGGCCGCCGGAGATCCAGATTTCCTTGTCGGCAAGGATGCGCTCGGAGTAGGTCGAGAGCACGCGCGCGCCCTGAATGACCAGATCGGGATCGCGGCGGGCAGAGGCGACGTCGGCGAGCGTGCGGGTCAGGGTCGAGAGCGGTTTGACGGAAAAACGTGTGAGCGTCATCGGATATCCAGTTCAAAATCAATGATAATCGGGAATGCCGGGCATGGTGCGGAAGCCGTCGATAGCGCGGAAACGACGCAGCCATCGGCGTAGCGCCGGATAGTCGTCGTGATTGACGCCGTAATCGCGGCTGAGCGCAAAGGATGGAAACAGTGTCAGGTCAGCAAGCGTCGGCTGATCGCCGACGAACCACTCGAACCCGTCGAAGTGGCGGAGCGTCATGTGGTCATCCATGATGCGGAACGCCTTGCGGGCGCCAGCGTTGAGGGCTGCCTCATCGCCCGACGTATCAAAGAGCGATTGCAGGCGCGCGGCAACAGCGGGCGCAAGCGCGGTCGCGGAGAAATGCAACCACATCGTCGTCAGAGCGAAATTCGCTGCCTCCTCGGGTAGCCAACGCCGCGCCGGATCGTAAACCTTGGCGAGATAGGCAAGGATCGCTTCCGTACCGTGAAGCACGAGGTCGCCGTCGGTGAGCACCGGCATCGTTCCTAACGGATTAAGCGCCAGCATAGCTGGCTTCCTCTCCTCCTTACCCGGAAACATATCGACGGCGATTGTCTTATACGCAAGACCGAGCATGGAGAGCAACAATCGAACGCGATAGCTTCCCTCGTCCATCTCGTAATTATAAAGCGTGATCTCCGCCATCAGGCGACCTCCGCCATAGTTTCGAGACTGAAGCGAAGTCCCTCGGCCCATTGTGCATAATGCTTCTGCTTGGCCCCGGCATTGACCGCCGGCGAGCCGAGAATGACGATGTGAACGGCGGTCTTTTCCGGAGAGACGACCTGAACAGCAGTCAGCAATCTGTCGCCGCCGAGCTGCAATATGCCGACATTCCTGGCGAGATTGGTCACGCCGGCATTTTTCAGCGCCGGCAAGATATCATCCTCCCCACGCTCGACATAGAGGCTGCGCACTGGGGTAACGCCCATCGCCACGTCGATGTCCGGCAAGGAAGCTTCCGCAGCCGTTGTCGCCCAGATGATTCCGTATCTTTCCTCGGCGACGTAAGTCGGCACCTTGATCGTCTGCGGCACATCGAGGCTTGGATGCGCGGGGATGTAGCGACATTGCCCCGCGGTGTCGTACTGCCAGCCATGATAGAGACAGGCGATATGATCGCCGCGGACGAAGCCGAAGCTCAGGCGCATGCCGCGATGCGGACAGCGATCCTCCCAGACATGCGCCTTGCCGCTATTGTCGCGCCAGACGACGATCTCGCTGCCCTCGACGACGGCGCCCGCCGAAGTCCCTGCCTCAATCGATCCAGACAGGGCGACAGGCACCCATCCCGCTTCCAGTTTCATATGTCACTCCGCTCGATATCGCGAATGATACAGTCATAAGGCCCGAGACTGCAGGCCATTTCGAAGGCGTCGACCAAATCTTCCTGCCCTTTGACGGCGAGCGTCGCCGACATCGCGTCACAAGATTCCATCTCGATGTCCAGATCCAGCCGCTGGGCTCGATGCTGCGCGAACTCGATGAAACTGTCGCAGACCATTTGTCCTCGAAAGATAAATCGCGCCCGGTCGGTCATGTCGTGGAAAGTCCGTTCGCCCTAGCCATGCCTCACCTTGCGCATCAAAAATACTCAGAATGCATAAAAAATATACATGCTTCACTTTTGGGCATTCTAGCCGCCCTCCCCCTAAAAATTCAAGAGACTTCCGAACCGGCTCAACAGACAGCATCGATCTCGCAAGCCGCAACTGGCATAATTGTTGCGTCGATTTCCTTCGGACGCAGTTGGCGTGCCAAACCAAAAGAGGATTTCATGATTGACTTGCGTTCGCTGTCCCGTCGCGGATTTTTGAATATGAGCGCCGCCGGCGCTGCCGCTTTGACGCTGCCTGCCGGCTTTGCCAGCCAGGCGCTCGCGGCGGCATCCTTTCCGGCAATCAAGGAAGAGGATGCGGTCGTCGGCTTCGGCCATGTGGGGCCGATTTCGGATGAAGGCTGGACCTGGGCACATCACCAGGGCCTGCTCGCGGTCAAGGCCGCCTATCCGAAGCTGAAGAAGATCCTCGAAGTCGAGAACATCCCCTATTCGGCCGATGCGACGCGCACCTATCGCCAGTTCGTCAGCCAAGGCGCCAATATCATCTTCGACACCTCCTCGAATGGTGACTTCCTGCACGCCGTGGTCAAGCAGGCCCCGGAGGTCGCATTCCTCGAATGCGGCGGCCTCGTCAACATGGACAATCTCGGCTGGTATTACCTGGCGCACTGGTATCCGACCTATGTCATCGGTGTTGCCGCCGGCCACCTGTCGAAGACCGGCAAGCTCGGCTATGTCGCCTCCTTCCCGGTCTCGTCGGTTTTCGCCTCCACCAACGCTTTCTTGATGGGCGCTCGCTCCGTCAATCCGAATGCGACGCTACAAACCATCGCCATCAATTCCTGGTTCGACCCACAGGCCGCCACCCAGGCGGGCACGGCGCTGATCGACAATGGTTGCGACTTCCTGTTCGGCATCATGGACGAGGCCGGCTACCTGCAGGTCGCGGAAAAGCGCGGCGTCTGGGCCGCCATGTGGAACACCGACGTCCGCCGTTATGGCCCGAACTCCTACGTTTCCTCCGTCCTGATCGATTTCAACAAGTTCTATGTCGACCAAGTCGCCAAGCGCCTTGCCGGCACCTGGACGCCGAGCGACACGCTCTTTGCGATGGGCGCCGGTGTCGATCGCGACAAATGGGGTGAGAAGGTTCCAGCCGATGTCGCAGCAGCGGCCGACGCTGTGCGCGCGAAGATCATCGGCGGCTGGTCGCCGTTTGCCGGCGAGATCAAGGATTCGACCGGCAAGGTCCGTGTCGCTGCCGGCCAGGCAATGACCGACAACGATCTCTACAACTGGGATTGGTCGGTTGAAGGCGTCACAGGCCTGAGCGCCTGATCGAATTCCTTGCCCAACAAGAATCTGGCCGGCATGCCCGGCCAGAGTTGCTCTTCATGACATTCTGGTGCCTTTCCGATGACTGAGACCGCGACACCCTTCTCCGCGCCCCCGGGCACACCGCCTCTGGTGCAACTCAAGGGCATCGCCAAATATTTTCCGGGTGTCATCGCTAATGAGGATGTCGATCTCGACGTCCTGCCGGGCGAGATCCACGCACTGCTCGGAGAGAACGGCGCCGGCAAATCGACCTTGATGAACATCCTCACCGGTATCTACCAACCCGATGCCGGTGAAATCATCATCGACGGTTATGTCAAGCAGTTCGCCACGCCGCTTCAGGCGATCGCGACCGGTATCGGCATGGTGCATCAGCATTTCAAGCTGGTGCAGGCCTTCACGGTGGCCGAAAACATCCATCTCGGCTGGTCGGAGACGCCGCGCCGCGCCTCCGCTCAGATCTTGGAAGCACGCACGGCGGCATTGGCTGCGAAATTCAATCTGCAAACCCGCCCCGGCGCCCGTGTCAGCGATCTCTCCACCGGCGAACAGCAGCGCGTGGAGATCCTGCGTGTCCTGGCAAGGCAGGCCCGCGTGCTGATCCTGGACGAACCAACCGCCGTGCTGACGCCGGCGGAAGCCCGCGAACTGTTCAAGGCACTGCGCGATTTCGTGGCGCAGGGCAACGCCGTCATCTTCATCAGCCACAAGCTCGATGAAGTTCTGGAGATTTCCGATCGCATCAGCATCCTGCGCGGCGGTCGCAAGATTGCCACGGAGAAGACTGCCGATTGCAATCCGCGCATGCTCGCCAAGCTGATGGTCGGACGTGACATCGTGCTCGCAGACATGCGGCAACGCGTGGCAGGTGCTACGCCGATCTCGCCTGAACCAGTGCTCAGCCTCGACAATGTATCCGCCCTCAACGATGCCGGCGACGAAGCCTTGCATGAAATCTCGCTGCAGGTCCATGCGGGCGAGATCCTGGGAGTGGCGGGCGTGGCGGGCAATGGCCAGCGTGAACTCAGCCAAGTGCTGGCAGGCATGCGGCCGGTCAGCGGTGGACGTATCCTAATCGAGAGAGAGCCTGTCGGCCGCAGCAACGCCGCCACCTTCGTCGAGCACGGCATCGGTCATATCCCGGAAGACCGTTTGCATAGCGGCTTGGCGCCGGCGCTCAGCATTACCGTCAATGCAGTGATGCGCGAATATAAGCACCCTCCGGTTTCATCCGGCGGCGTTTACCGTCCGGGTGCAGCGACGGCGCTTGCCAAGGAGATCGCAGCGGTCGCGGATGTCACTATTCCGGATTTCGGCATGCCCATCCGCAATCTCTCGGGCGGAAACCAGCAGCGTCTTGTTGCCCGCCGCGAGATGCGTGTCGCGAACAAGGTGCTGATCGCCGCCTATCCAAGCCGCGGCCTTGATGTCGGCGCCATCAACACCATGCTGCGTTATATCGTCGAACTGCGCGACGCTGGTGCGGGCATCGTGCTGATTTCCGAGGAACTGGAAGAGCTCTTGAACCTCTCGGACCGCATCGCCGTCCTCTATGAAGGCAAAGTCATGGGGACTTTGGAAAACGACAAGGCCGATATCGACCAGATCGGCCTGATGATGGGCGGCCTTGCCCAAATGCGTGAGGTTGCCTGACATGGCCGCATCCTGGCGTTTCCAGCGCATGCCCTCCGCCTCGCCCGCCATTGCCTTTGGCGCACGCATTGCCGCCATTCTTCTGGCATTGGTCTTCGCCGGCCTCATCCTGGCCGCCACCGGCGCCAACCCACTGGAGCTTGCCTCGGAAGTGATCGATGCGAGCTTCGGTTCCAGCTTCGGCCTTCAGGATCTCGGCGTTCTCGTGATACCGCTGATCTTGACCGGACTATCGGTTGCGGTCGGCCAGCAGATCGGTGTCTGGAACATCGGCGCCGAGGGGCAATTTTATGCCGGTGCCTTCGCCGCCGCCACGGTCGGCCTCTTCGTGCCGGGACCACCGGTCGTGATCCTCCCGTTGATGTTCATTGCCGGCCTTGCTGGCGGCGCTGTCTGGATCCTCATCCCGACGCTCGCTCGCGCCTATGGCAACGTCAACGAGCTGATCACCACCCTGCTCCTCAACTTTGTTGCCGTCCTCCTGGTCTTCTACGTCGCCACAAGCGCCTGGCGCGACCGGATGGCGAATTCGGCGACGCGGAGACTGTCGGCCGAAATCCCCACGCTTTGGGGATCGGTCCATTGGGGTTTCCCGATTGCCATTCTTGCCGCCCTCATCGTCGCGGGCGTGCTGGCCTTTTCGCGCTGGGGTTATGAAGTCCGGCTCGTCGGTTCCAACCCTTCGGCGGCGCATTATGCCGGCATGCCGGCGCGGCGCCATCTCATCACCGTGATGCTGCTCTCCGGCGCAATCGCCGGGCTTGCCGGCATGCTGGAAATCGCCGGTACGGTGCACCGTTTGCAGGGCGGCATATCCAACAATTACGGCTATCTCGGCATCATGGTCGCGGTTCTCGCGCGCAACTCCGCCATCGGTGTCATCTTCTCCGCCGCGCTGATGGCCTTCATCCTCAATTCCGGCATCATCCTGCAGACCCAGGGGCTGACGACATCGGCGGTGCTGGCGATCACCGGGCTTATCCTGTTTCTGACGGCAATTGGCGACGAACTCGCCCATTACCGCATCGCCCGCGACAAGGCTTGAAGGGAAACGAGACCATGGAACTTCTGACCGGCCTGCTCACCACAGCCTTCCTGGCCGGCGGCGTACTGGCGCTCGCCGCGCTCGGTGAAGTGCTTGCCGAACGTGTCGGGGTTGTCAATCTTGGCGTCGAGGGCCTGATGGCGATGGGAGCGATAACGGCGATTGCGACGGTCGCGGCCTTCCCCTCGCCGGCAATCGGCTTCATCGCCGCGCTGGCAGTCGGCGCGGTCTTCGGCATGCTGTTTGCCGCCGCCACCGTTTTGCTGCGCGCCAATCAGGTGCTCTGCGGTCTGGCGCTGACGCTGATGGGCAACGGCATTGCCTCCAGCATCGGCCGCGCCTATTCCGGCATGCCGGCCCGCGCCACCTTTTCCGGGATCGCTATCCCGCTGCTGAGCGATATCCCCATTTTCGGCAAGGCGTTCTTCTCGCAGAACATCCTCGTCTATCTCATCTACATCATTCTTCCGGTGGCACTGAGCTACATCATGTTCCGCACCCGCCACGGCCTCAACTTGCGCGCCGTCGGTGAAAATCCGGCCGCAGCCGACGCCGCCGGCATTCCGGTCAATCTTATCCGCTTCGCTTATGTCACCGCCGGCTCAGCCCTTGCAGCAGGAGCCGGCGCCTACCTGACGCTCGCCTTCGTGCCCTCCTGGTCCGACGGCGTGATTGCCGGGCGCGGCTGGATCGCGGTGGCGCTAGTAATCTTTGCCGGATACCGGCCGATCCCCGCCGTTCTCTCCGGCCTGCTTTTCGGCCTTATCACCGCGCTCGGCTTCGTCGGCCAGGCGCGCGGCTGGCCGATCGCGCCCGCCTTTCTATCCATGCTGCCCTATCTCGGCACCATGGCCTTCATCATCGTGCCGGTCCTTGCCTGGCAGCGCATGCGCCGTATCATGGCAGCACCCGCCGCAATCGGCCTGCCCTATTATCGCGATGTCCGCTAAAGTGGATCGATGAACAAGGAAAAGGAGCGTCGCATGAGCCCATGTTCCGACAAGGCAGCTCTCGATCATTGGTACGCGCTTGAGACGGAAAAGGAGATTCCATTCGGAACCTCCGCAAACCGTCTTCTCGGCACCAGTCTTACGGTCACCCGCAGCAGCGACGGCACGGTGATCGTCAAAGCCGAAGGCCGGGAAGAGCCGCTGCCGCTGATTAAGCGCTTCGGCCTCGTCTGGACGACGCTCGGCACCCCGCCCGGCGGACTTTTCGATCTGCCGGAAGCCGATGAGCCGGACCGACGCGTCGTCAATTGCGGCACGGTCGCGGTGCGCGCCTCGGGGCTGCGGATCGTCGAGAATTTCCTCGATCTGGCGCATTTTCCCTTCGTCCACACCGATATTCTCGGCGCCGAGCCGCACACCGAGGTGACGCAATACAATGTCGAGATCCGCCGCGATGTCGATGAGGTCTGGGCGACCAATTGCCAGTTCTTCCAGCCACAGGCAGCCCTTTCGGCCAGCGAAGGCATCATGACCGATTACATCTATCGCGTCATGACCCCGTTTACGACCCTGCTCTACAAGACCTGCCCGAACGCGGCCAACCGCTGGGATGTGATCTGCCTCTTCGTGCAGCCGCTCGATCCCGACCGCTGCCGCGCCCATCCGGTGATGTTCCTGATCGACGATGTCTCAACGACCACGGAGCTGGTACATTTCCAGCAGCTTATTTTCCTGCAGGATCGCATCATTCTTGAGAACCAGCGCCCCGTGCTGCTACCACTGGAGCCGCGCGCGGAAATCCCGACGCGGGCCGACGCCACCTCGATTGCCTATCGCCGCTGGCTGAAGGAAAAGGGTATCACCTACGGCACGACGATGATGGCCGCCTGAAAGAGAATGCAATGGATTTACGCGGCAAGACGCTGAGCGCATCGGGTTTTCACTCGCCCGAGCGCGGCAAGATAGACGTTCTGGACGACGTGCTGATCGAGATCGATGCCGACGGCGCGATCACCGCCATTCATCGCCACGGCGATCCGAATTACCGGACCATTCGCGATGCCCGCGAAGCATCCGGCGAACTCGTGACACTGCGGTCCGGCTCCTACATTCTGCCCGGCTTCGTCGACCTGCATGTGCACGCGCCGCAATATCCGCAGCTCGGCGACGCGCTCGACGTACCCCTCGAGGTCTGGCTGCAGAAATACACTTTCCCGCTGGAAGCACGTTACCAGGATGCGGCTTTTGCCCGCCGCGTCTATGGCCTGCTGGTCGAGGACCTGCTTGCCAACGGCACGACCACCGCCCTCTATTTCGCCACCATCCATCAGGAAGCGACGCGAGTGCTGGTCGATACCTGCCTGGAAAAAGGCCAGCGCGCCCTGATCGGCAAGGTGGCGATGGACAACGCCGAGGAATGCCCGGATTACTATCGCGACCTGTCGCCGGAAAAGGCGCTCGACGGCACGCGGGCGCTGATCGATTATGTTCGCAGCCATCCGGACAATCATGAGGGGCGCGTGCTCCCCGTCGTCACGCCGCGGTTCATTCCCTCCTGCACCGACGCGACGCTCGAAGGTCTCGGTGCCATCGCCAAAGAATGCGGCTGCCATGTGCAGACCCATTGCTCGGAGAGCGATTGGGCACATGGCTATGTGCTCGCCCGCCATGGCATGACGGATACCGACAGCCTCGATCGCTTCGGGCTGCTTGGACGAAAGACCGTTCTGGCGCACGCAAATTTCTTGACGGCGAAGGACATGGAGACCGTCAAGGCGCGCAAGACAGCGGTTGCGCATTGTCCGCTGTCGAATGCCTATTTCGCCAATGCCGTCTTTCCCTTGCGCGCTGCGCTCGAAAAGGGACTGCATGTCGGTCTCGGCACGGATATTTCCGGCGGCCCGAGCGCGTCGATGCTTGAAAACACGCGGGGCGCGATCCTCGTCTCGCGGATGCTGCAAAGCGGCGTCGACCCGAACCTGCCGCCTGCCGCGCGCTCAACCTTCGGCCCGGCACAGATCGATTTCCGCGATGCTTTCTATATCGCCACATCGGGCGGCGGCATTGCGCTCGATCTGCCTGTGGGGCAGTTTGCGCCCGGCTATCAGTTCGATGCCGTGCTCATCGACACCGAAGCCGAGAAGGGCACCGTCCGGCTGTTCGAAGACCGCGACGAAGGCGAAGGCATCCTGCAGAAGATCATCTACACCGCATCGAAGCCAAACCTCACTGCCACTTGGGTCGGCGGCCGCAAGGTCTAAGAGAACAAAGCTTAGGCGGCCTTGGTGATGCGTACCGGCAACGACTTATAAGACGGCGTGCCGCTTTGCTTGTCCTGATAGTCGATCGGGATCAGGCAATTCGCCTCCGGATAATAGGCGGCAACCGAGCCCCGCGCGATATCGTAGGAAATCGCCGTCAGCTTCATTCGCCGCTTGCCGCCGGAGGGCAATGCCGTCGAGATCTCGACGAGGTCGCCATGCTCCAGGCCGTTCGCTGCCAGGTCTCCATCATTCATGAACAGCACGTCGCGCCGGCCGAAGACGCCGCGATAGCGATCGTCGAGGCCATAGATCGTCGTATTGTACTGGTCATGACTGCGGATGGTGGCGAGCTTCAGGACGCTCGCGTCGGCAAGCTCCTTGTCCTCGTTGAGACCCGGAAATAACAGAAACTCTGCCTTGCCCGACGGCGTCTTCCAGACGCGCTCAGTCGGTCCGATAGGCAAACGGAAGCCGCCGGGCACGCGAATGCGCTCGTTGTAGCGCTCGAAATCGGGGAAGACGATCTCGATCTTGTCGCGGATGCGGTCGTAGTCGTCGACCAGATGCATCCACTCGACCTTGCTATTGGGCAAGGTCGCCTGCGCCATGGCCGCGACGATTGCCGGCTCTGAGCGCAATTGATCCGAGGCTGGCTTCAGCTTGCCGCGCGAGGCATGCACCATCGACATGGAATCTTCGATCGTCACCGATTGCGGACCGGAAGCCTGGATGTCCACTTCGGTACGCCCGAGGACCGGCAAGATGATCGATTCCTTGCCGATCAGCAGGTTCGAGCGGTTGAGCTTGGTATTCATGTGGACGGCGAGATCGAGCTTACGCATGGCTTTCGCGCAAAGCTCCGGATCGGGAAGCGCGATGGCGAGATTGCCACCAAGGCTCAGCAGTATCTTCGATCTTCCCTCCGCCATTGCCTGCATGCCGGCAACCGCGTCATGCCCATGATGTTCCGGTGGCTTGAAGCCGAAAGCGCGCTCGATGCCGGCGAGCAGCGCGGCATTGGGCTTTTCAGTGATCCCGACCGTTCGGTCGCCCTGGACGTTGGAATGACCACGCAGCGGGCAGATGCCGGCGCCGGGCTTGCCGAAATTACCGCGCAGCAGCAGCAGATTGGCGATCTGCTGCACATTGTAGGTGCCCTTGGCGTGCTGGGTAATACCCATGCCGTAGGGAATGATCGTCGCCTTGGATTTGACGTAGGCGTCGGCCACCCGCTCGAGATCGGCGCGCGTCAGGCCGGAGACGCGCTCGATATCGGCCCATTCCGTCTGCTTGAGATCGGCGGTGAGCGCATCGAAACCATTGGTGTGTTCGGCGATGAAGGCATGATCGATCGCATCCGGCGATACCTCCGCCAGCGCCAGCACCGCTTTCATGATGCCCTTGAGCGCTGCCGCATCGCCGCCGATCTTGACCTGATAATAGGAGGAAGCGATGCGGGTAGAACTGAAGGTACCCATCTCGACCGGGCTCTGCGGATCGGCGAAGCGCTCGAGCGCCCGCTCCTTCAGCGGATTGAAGACGATGATCGGCACGCCGCGCTTCGAACATTCATGCAGCGTCCCCATCATGCGCGGATGATTGGTGCCGGGATTGTGGCCCATCGAGATGATCAGGTCGCAATGATCGAAATCGTCGAGCGATACCGTGCCCTTGCCGATGCCGATCGAATTCGGCAGGCCGGTGCTCGTCGCCTCGTGGCACATGTTGGAGCAATCGGGGAAGTTGTTGGTACCGTATTCGCGCGCATAGAGCTGGAACAGGAAGGCGGCCTCGTTGGAGGCGCGGCCGGAAGTGTAGAATTCCACCATATCCGGATCGGGCATGCTGCGCATGATTTCGCCAATCCGGGCAAAGGCTGCCTCCCATTCAATCGGCTTGTAGGTATCCATCGCACTGTCATAGACCAGCGGATGCGTCAGCCGGCCGGTATTCTCCAGGTCGTAGTCGCTCCACTGGAGCAGCTCGGTCACGGTATGCTCGGCGAAGAATTCGGGCGTCACACGTTTGTTCGTCGCTTCCCACGTCACGGCCTTGGCGCCGTTTTCGCAGAACTGGAAGGTCGAGGTATGTTCCTTGTCGGGCCAGGCGCAGCCGGGGCAATCGAAACCATCCGGCTTGTTGGTGCGAAACAACAGCAGCGGCGCCTCGGTCACATCCATCTGCTCGCGGACAGCTTTTGCGGTGGCTTTAAGCGCACCCCAGCCGCCGGCGGGGCCGCTGTAAGGACGGATACCCGGGACTTCACGTTTCTGCACCATAGCTCGCTCCTTCAACTGTCTTCCAAGACTCCCTCCCCGAGCCTGGACGATTGACCAATATTCTTCGGACGTTAGCGAGTAAAGTACAATAGATCGATCTCTCGCCGGCACAACAAAAAGGGAGGCACGAGCCGTTGGAATTCAGTTCTTGAAAACCAGACAGGTGCCGCCCTGCTGGCGGATCTGGGCGCAAACCTCTTCCGCTTCCGCGCGTGTTTCCCGGCCGATGCGGGCGGCGTAACGGACGCGGAAGCCGAAGCTGCCGTTACGCTGGCGCACGATGAGAGGTTTCTCCCTATTGAGCGGCGCGGAAAGCTTGCCGATATCCTCGAAAAACAGGCGGCGGGCGGCGGCGGGCTGAAAATGCTCGGCAAGCTGCACGCCCCAGGGCGCCCAGGCACGCTCCTGCTGCAATGCGACCTGTTTCAGCCGGCGGGTGCCGGCGAGCGCCATGCAGGCCTCCAGAAAGGATTTGCTTTTGTCGAGTTCCGGTGCTGCGATCTCGGGCGGATCATCCTTCCATTGCTCAACCGTATAGGCGGTGATCGCCGCCACGTAGCTGCGCGTCTCGTAGGGAAGGCTGCCGGAATTGAGAAAATTCGCCAGACCGTTTTCGCCGGCATTATAGGCCGCGGCCGCAAACCCCAGATTGCCGAAACGGCCACGCAATTCATCGAGATAGACGGCTGCCTTCCCCAGCGCTTCCAAGAGATCGTAGCTGTCGCGAACGCCGCGCAATCTCGCCGTTCCCGGCATGAACTGAGCAATGCCCTGCGCGCCCTTCGGGCTGATGGCGTCGGGCCGAAACATGCTTTCGCGCCAGATCAGCCGGGCGAGATAGTCCGGCGGAAGCTCATTGGCATGGGCGAAATAGTCGATCGCCTTGCAGAGATCGCGATTGTAGCTTTCCTTGCGGATGCAGAGCGTTTCCCCGGTATCGGTGATGAACGGTCCGGAAATGCAGGACGGCGGCGCTACGCTCCATTCGGGTTGCGCCCTTGCGGGAACAACGACGGACATCAAGACGCCGAATGCAACAACGAAACCTATGGTCTTTCCGACAAAGCCGGGCCAAAGCTGTCTGCCTGCCATTCGTGCGAAACCCATTGGAAACCGTCAAATCGCTAGGTGAGCTCTAGATAGCATCGATCCGCGACGACGAAAACCGTAAAGGCTGCAATGACGGCTGCGATGCAATCTACTCGGCAAGACGGCCGCCGCGCATCGGCGCGGGCACGCCTGTCGTGCCGGGGAAGCTGATCGGCAGGCCCCGAAGCACGCGCACGGCCAGGAACGCGAAACATTCGGCTTCGACGGCATCGCCGCGCCAGCCAAACATTTCGGCCCCGATCGGCGTTACCCCGGCGCGCGTCTCGAGCATCGACATGATCGTCGGATTGTGGCGGCCGCCACCACTCACCACCAGTTTCTTCGGACGACGCGGCAGCAGGTCGAGTGCCTTGCCGACAGCCGAAGCCGTGAAGGCGGAAAGCGTTGCCGCTCCATCCTCGACACCAAGCCCATCGGCCATGGAGGCGCCGAAATCGAAGCGATCCAGCGATTTCGGATAGGGAGCACTGAGATAGGGATGCTCCAAAAGCTTGCCGAGCCTTACCTCATCCACCGTACCCGCCTGACCGAGCGCACCATCCCTGTCCATCTCGCCGAGGCCATGGGATTTGATGAAGTCATTGAGCGGGGCATTGGCCGGCCCGGTGTCGAAGGCAACGAAATTGCCCTCTCCATCCGACCAGGTGATGTTGGCGACGCCACCGAGATTGAGGATGGCCGTGTCATCGCCAGTGCCCGCGCTGCGCAGCAAGGCTGTATGATAGGCGGCGGCGAGCGGCGCACCCTGACCGCCTGCACGCACATCGGCAGAACGGAAATCATAGGCGACCTTCGTGCCGAGGATGGAATGCATCAGCTCGCCATCGCCGAGCTGGCGCGTGTCGCCGAGGCGACCTTTCTGCGGCGCGCGATGCAGTACGGTCTGGCCGTGGAAGCCGACCACGCCGATATCGGCCATGGTCAGGCCAAAGCCTTCGACAAGCTCCTTGACCGCAGCCGATTGGGCACGCGTCAATGCCTCCTCAGCCTCCTTGAAAATCTCCGGTTCCGGCCCGTTGAAATTCCAGACCCTTGCCTGCGCCAAGGTCTCTTCCAGCAGCCGCCTGATCCAGTCCGGATAGGGCGCCAGCGCATAGGGGCCGAATTCCGCGATCCGCTCACCATCGGTCTTGATCAAGGCGACATCGATATTGCCGTCGAGAACGGTTCCGGTCATCAGACCGACTGCCCAGATTGGTTCCATGATCAAGCTCCTAGGCTTTATTGATAAGATCGCCGACGCCCTGGCGAAGCGCCAGGATCCCGCTGTCGAAATGGCGGGTCGGATGAATGCGGTTGGTGAGCAGGGTCCAGGCCCTACCCTTGTCGAAATCGATCCAGAGGCCGGTGCCGGTAAAGCCGGTATGTCCGATCGTGCCCGACGAACATAGCCGACCGCCGGACCAGTCATCATAGGGGCGCTCCCAGCCATGGGTGCGCGTCGCCGACAGGGGCGTCCGCATCAGGGCAATCGCGCGTTCGGCGGCACCAGCTCCGGTCAGCAATCCCTCGGCGAAATCGAGGACCGAGGCAGCCGTTCCGAACAGGCCGGCATGACCGGCACCCTCCAGCGCCGAGCAATTGTCGTCATGGACCTCACCCGAGAGCACGCGATGACGCCAGGTGCAGTCTTCCGTGGCAGCCGCCTGATCAGGCGCTGCGGAAAAGGCAAAACCGGGACCGGCGTCCATATCGCGGATTGTCTGCCCGGTCAGGCGCTCCAGCGCGAAGCCGAGCAGGATAAAGTTGATGTCGGAATAGACGGGCGGACCGGCCCGCCATTCGCGCTGCAGTATGAAAGCGCGCAGCAGATCGGGGGACTGTCCATAGGTGTAAAGCGGCTCTACAGCGGGGAACGGCGTCTGGTGGCCGAGGCACTCGCGGAAAGTCACCTTCCGCTCCCAGGCCGAGGCATCATATTGGCGCAGGTCCGGCAGCAGCGTAGTCAGCGGCGCGTCGAGATCAATCGTGCCTGCCTCCGCCAAAGCCAGGATACGCGGTGTCGTGAAAATGACCTTGGTGAGCGAGGCCAGATCGAACCATGTGTCGGTCAGCATCGGCCGTGTGACCGGAATCGTCTGCGCCGAGCCGACCGCCCGGATCATGCGGCCGCCATCGAGATCGACAATGCCGAGCACGCCGCCCGGAATACGCCCCGCCGCAACGGCGGCTTCGACAGATGCGAATGCCCGGTCGAAACGCTGTGCGAATTCCGTTTTCCCCACCGCCGTCATGTCCCTCCCCGCCGCCTCTCTCAAGCTTCCGCCTGGGCCATATGATCCGCAGAAAACCGGCGCCATTCGGGTGCGTCCGGCTCGAAGCCCAGCGGGCGTACCAGAGACGGAACCTGGCGCGTATCCAGCGCAAAATTCTCCCGCCGGCGCTCGACCGTCGGAACGGCCGAGATCAGCCGCCTGGTATAGGAATGCTTCGGCTCAGACAGCACCGAAGCGGCATCGCCGATCTCGACGATCTGCCCGGCATAGATCACGGCGATCCTGTGCGCAATCCGCTCCACTACCGCCATGTCATGCGAGATGAACAGATAGGCGAGACGATATTCGCGCTGCAATTCGATCAACAGGTCCAGAACCTGCGCCTGCACCGAGACATCCAGCGCCGAAACGGCTTCGTCCAGCACCAGAACGGACGGATTCAGCATCAGCGCCCGCGCGATGCACAGCCTCTGGCGCTGCCCGCCGGAAAACTCATGCGGATAGCGCTCAAGACTGTTTTCGGGCAGGCCGACACGCTTCAGCAGCATGACCATCCTGTCGCGCGTCTCGCCGGAAGCCCGGCCACCAGCAGCGATGACAGGTTCAGCCAGAATACCGTCGACACGAAGCCGGGGATTGAGCGAGGCGTAGGGATTCTGGAACACCATCTGCACGGCGCTCGTCCGACTAGCATATCCATCGGAACTTGCCGTGAATGTGCCGCGCGTCGACTTCACCAGCCCAAGGATTGCTCGCGCGGTGGTGGATTTTCCCGAGCCACTTTCACCGACGATCGCCAACGTCTCGCCCGGCATCAGATCGAAATCGACACCCTCGACCGCATGCACTGCGCCGGTCGCACGATGAAAGAAACTGCCCGATACGGGAAAACGAACGGTCAGTCCCTCGACCTTGAGCGCCGGAGCCGGTTCGGCCACTTTATCGCGGCAAAAATCCGAGCGCGCCGCGCGGCCAGCCGAAAAGTGTGGGACGGAATGAAGCAGATGCTGCGTATAGGGATGCGTGGGTCTGTCGAGGATCTGGTTCAGCTCGCCCTGTTCGACCGCTTGGCCTGCCTGCATCACCATGATCTTGTCGGCAATGCCGGCAACGAGGCCGATATCGTGGGTGATGAAGATCATCGACATGCCGGTTTCGCGCTTGAGTTCGGCGAGCAGCGCCATGATCTGCGCCTGCACCGTCACATCAAGCGCCGTCGTCGGTTCGTCGGCGATCAGCAAGCGCGGATTGCAGGCGAGCGCGGTCGCGATCATCACCCGCTGCAGCATGCCGCCGGAGAGCTGGTTCGGGCAATATTTCAGCCGTCGCGCGGCATCGGGAATACGGACGCGGTCGAGCGCATCCCTCGCGGCCGCTCTTGCTTGTCGCCCCGTCAACCCACGATGCAAGCGGAAGGATTCCTCGATCTGCGTGCCGATGGTCAGCACCGGATTGAGCGACGTCATCGGCTCTTGGAAGATCATACCGATCTCGGCGCCACGGATTTTCGTCAGTTCCGCTTCCGTCGCCGTTGTCAGGTCGAGAATACTGTTGTCGGCGCGCTTCAGCCTGATCGAACCGCCGACAATGTGGCCACCGCCGAAATCGACGAGGCGGTTGATCGACAGTGCGGTGACAGATTTGCCCGAGCCGCTCTCGCCGACAATGGTCAGCGTCTCGCCGGCGGCAAGATCGAAGCTGACGCCACGGACGATCTTGTTGGCTTGCGGATTACGCCCGAAACCGACGTCCAGATTGGAGACGGAAAGCAGAGGACTCACGGGCCTGCCCTCCGCATTTTCGGATCGAGAATATCGCGCAGCGCGTCTCCGAGCAGATTGAAGCCGAGAATGCTGATCATGATGGTGATGGCGGGGAAGATCAGCAGCCAGGGGGCGGTTTCCATCAGATTGCGGCTGTCGCTGAGCATCAATCCGAGCGAAGACGCCGGCGGCTGCGTGCCGAGGCCGAGGAAGCTCAAGCCGGCTTCGGTCAGAAGCGACCACGCCAGCGCCAGCGTGATCTGCACTGTCAGTGGTGCAACGAGATTCAACAGCAGGTGCCGCGTCAGGATATAGCGCTTGCTGCTGCCAAAAGTGCGGGCAGCATCGACGAAATCGCGCGCTTTCAGCGAGAGCGCCGGGCCACGTACAACGCGGGTAAAGATCGGCGTATAGACGATGGCGATGGCAGCGACGCTGGTCCATGTGCCAGGTCCGACGATGGCGATGATTAGGAGGGCAAGCAGGATCGCGGGGAAAGCCAGGAGCACGTCCATCATACGCATGATCACCCCGTCCCAGCGCTTTCCGAACCAGGCAGCAGTCAAACCCAGCACGGTGCCGATCAGGCTCGCCAGCGCAACCGAAAGGAAGGCGACGGTGAAGGACTCGCCGATGCCATTCATTAGCCGGCTTGCAACATCCCGACCGAAGAGATCGGTGCCCATCCAGTAGACCGCGTTCGGCGAATGCAAGCGGTCGATCCGGTTCTGGGTCAGCGGATTGTGCGGCGTCAGCCCCAGCATGCCGAGAACGGCAAGTACAAAAAAGATCAGAACGATCACGCCGCCGATCCGGCCGCTCGTGTGCCCGAAAATGGCCCTGACGATACGCATCAACCCTCTCCCAGACGAACGCGCGGATCGAGCGCGACATAGGCGAGGTCAACGAGAAGATTGACGATCATGAAGTTGAAGGCGATGAACAAGACGCTGCCCTGCACCAGCGCGTAGTCACGCTGCAGGATGGCATCGAGCACCATGCGTCCAAGGCCCGGCAGAGCATAGATCTGCTCGACCAGAACGGCACCACCGAGAAGATAGCCGAACTCGACACCGCTCAGCGTCACCACCGGAATCAGCGCATTCGGCAACGCATGCCGCCAGATGACGCCGCGCGCAGGCACGCCGCGGCTGCGGGCGGTACGGACATAGTCATCGCTCAAGACATCGAGCATGGCGGAGCGCACGACGCGCGTGACGGAAGCCGCAAAGGCAAAACCGAGCGTCAGCGCCGGCAGGATCATCTGTCCGAGATTGCCGAGCGGGTCCTGCCAGATCGGCGTGAAGGCGCCCATGGTCGGCAGAACGCCAAAGCCCGCCGAGAGCGCATAGATGATGAGAAGGCCGAGCACGAAATTCGGGGTGGACTGCCCGACCATGGCGGCGATACGCACCAGGAGATCGGACAATTTCTCGTTTCGCGTCGCGGCAAAGACGCCCGCCGGCAGGCCGATCAGGAGCGCAATGACCATGGAGAGCAGCGCCAGCTCAAGGGTCAGCGGAAACCGCTCGAGAATGATATCGAGCACCGGCTTTCCGTAAGTGACGGAGAGGCCGAGATTGCCCTGCAGCAAGCCGAATAGCCAGCGCCAGTACTGCACGAACCACGACTGGTCGATGCCGAAATAGGCGGCGAGTGCCTGCCGCTGCTCCGGCGTCAGCAGGCCCGCATTGGTTCCCAGCATCGCAGTGATCGCGTCGCCCGGCACCAGCCGGATGGCGATGAACACGAGGACGGACACCCCCAACATGATCAGCGGGAATGTCATCAGCCGGCGTGCCAGATACCCCATGAAACGTCCTCTAGAACAGGCTTTCCATCACTGGATGGAGACTTTGCTGAGACCGAAGAGCGAGCCCGTCGGCGTCGGCACGAAGCCCTGAACGTTCTTCTGCTCGGCTGTGTAGCCATAGGCGGTGTAGAGCCAAATCCAGGGCGACACCTCGGCGATGTGCTTTTCGAAATCGGCAAAGATCGCCTTGCGCTTGGCCGGATCGGTCTCGACACGACCCTTCTGCATCAGACTATCAAGCGTATCGTCGATATAGTTCGCCACCTTCTGCAGGTTGCCAGTCTTCGTCCAGTAACGGTTATACATCGTATAGGGATCGGCGCTGCCGCCATTGAGCGCGACCGCCATGTCGAAATTGCCCTTCAGCCAGGCATCGACATAAACGTTGAGCTCCATCACTTTGATGTCGAGCTTGATGCCGATTTCGGCAAGCTGGGACTGGATGACCTGCGCTTCGGCCGTCGCGGTCGGCGGCTCGCCGGTCGCAGCGATCACGGTTGCAGAAAAGCCGTTGGCAAAGCCGGCGTCGGCCATCAGCTTCCTGGCTTTTTCGACATCGCGCTTGTAGCAGAAGAGCTGGCTCGGATCGGTCGCGTAGAGCGGCATGGTCAGCGGACCCGTGACCTTGCCCTCACCGAGCGCCGCCGTATCCATCACATCCTGCCGGCCAATGGCGCAGGAGATCGCCTGACGCACGGCGAGTTGATCCATCGGCTTATGCGAGGGGTTGAGCTGCAGGACGTTGTAGGAAAGACCGGGCGTTCGGGTCAGTTGCAGCTTCGGCTCCTTGGGAACGAGCGTTGCCACCAGCGGGTCGTTCAGCAGCGCGAAATCGATCTGGCCGGTGCGCAGCGACGCCAGGATCGCCGTCTCATCCGGCAGGACGCTGATATTGATGCCATCCACACCGACCGTGCCGCCGGCCCAGCCCTTGTTGGCGCTCAGGACTTCCTTGGAATTCGGAACCCAGCTGTCGAGCTTGAACGGACCGGAACCGATCGCCTTCGTACCGATCGAACCGGCGGTGATTTCGCTGGCCGGAACGATAGAGGCGTTGAGGCTGGTCATCGCGGTCAGGATCGGAACGTCCGGCTGCGATAGGTGAAAGACAACGGTCGTTGCATCAGGCGTATCGATGCTGGCGATCGACAGGAAATTTGCGCGGGCGACAGCGGCGGTTGCCTGATCGAGAATGCGCTGGAACGACGCTTTCACGTCGGCCGAGGTGACCGCAGCACCGTTCTGAAACTTCGCGTTCGCGTTGAGCTTGAAGGTCAGCTCCTTGCCGTCGGGCGAAAACTGCCAGCTATCGGCAATGGCCGGTACGATCTGCAAATTGCCATCGAGCCGGACGAGCGGCTCATAAATCAGCTCCAGCAGGCGGATCGAGGAAAAGGCCGTCTGCTTGTGCGGATCGAGCCCTGTCGCATCCTGCGACCATGCCATGCGCAACGTTGCCGCATGCGCCTGCGCCGAGATCGCCGCGATGCCGAGACCGGCCGCCAATGCGACACACGATATCAATCTGACTGGAAAATACCTTTTCATTCTTTTTGCCCCCTGAGCTTGCTACCCCAGCCGATTTTGGCCATTTCTTTATGCTTGCGATATCACTTCATGCAGTCTTCGCACTGATCGCCTTGCGCAGGAAGCCACCAGCGTTTTGCAACGCCGCGCGAGCTTCTTCAATGCCCATTCCGGTAATTTCCATCAGAATGGCGAGTTTGACGTCATTGCCCGTCTGGTCGAGCACGCGGCGCGCATCCGCCTGCGTGCAGCCCGTCGCCTGCATGACGATCCTGGTGGCGCGGGCAACCAGCTTCTTGTTGCTCGCATGGACGTCGACCATCAGGTTCTGATAGCTCTTGCCGATGCGGATCATGCTTGCCGTCGTCAGCATGTTGAGAATGAGTTTTTGTGCCGTGCCGGACTTCAGCCGGGTCGATCCCGTCAGGATTTCCGGCCCGACGACGGGAGAAATCGCCAGATCGGCAATGCCGGCGATGACGGAGTTGGGATTGCAGGAGAGCGCGACGGTGACAGCGCCGATACTCTTCGCGTAGTTCAGCCCGCCGATGACGTAGGGCGTGCGACCGCTGACGGCGATACCGACGACGACATCAGCGGACGTCAGTTTGATATCCTGCAAAGCTTGTCGGCCCTGATCCGGATCATCTTCGGCGCCCTCGATCGAGTTCTGCAACGCCTCGGGGCCGCCGGCGATCAGGCCGATCACCATGTCTGGCGGCACGCTAAAGGTCGGCGGGCATTCGGATGCGTCGAGAACGCCGAGCCGGCCGCTGGTGCCGGCACCCATATAGATCAGCCGCCCACCCTTCTGGAAAGCAGCCACGATCTGGTTCACAGCAGCGGCAATCGCCGGAATGACTTTTTCGACCGCCGTCGGAACGGTCTGATCCTCATAATTGATCTCGCGCAGGATATCGAAGGTCGGCAGCAGATCGATATGCATCGTGTTCGGATTGCGCCCCTCGGAAACCAATTGCTCCAGTTCGGATATCAACCTCTGTTCTGTCATGGGCCTGTTCTCGAAATTATGCGCCGATATCAATGGATCGGGATGGCGAGCTCGATCGATAGCGATCGGACCAGCCGCAGCAGCCGTGAAATTTTTCAACGCAACAAAACACTCGACATCAGCTCTGGCGGCCGGCCTCTTCGGCTTCGTTCTCCGCCCATTCCCTGTTTACCTTCGTTAAGATTATGTCTGTTTATTCCGATCGTCAACTATTTAAGGAATAAAATATTCCATATTCAACGTAAGAAATCCGGCGCCAATGCATCGTTCTTTCAGTAGCTGGAGACCGCCTTTCTGGCGAGAATAATAGCGCCCGAGACGGCATCGCCATCGATGGGCTTGAGGCGACGGCGAACATCCGGCGCCAGCCATGGTTCAAGCGGGCTGGAGAGACCGCCGAGCAAGGACACGCGCGGTGCGCCCTTGTCGAAGAGCGTACGGATCAGTGTGTCGATGTGTTCGGCAGCACTCTGGACGATACGCCGCCCGGCGGCATCTCCCTGATCGGCGTGGCGCATGACCATGGGCGCCAAGGCGGCGTAATCGGTAGCGGAAGCGCGGTCCATCCAGGCAACCGCTTCCATCGGATCCTGTTGAAACCGCTGCATGATCTCGGCCAGCAATGCCGTCTTTTCGTAACGGCCATCATGGGCGCGCAGCGCAAGCTGCACGGCCTTCAGCCCGAGATAGGCACCACTGCCCTCATCGGAGATCGGAAAACCATAACCGCCGACCCGCAAACGCCGACCCTCGGTGAAACCGAGACCGATCGATCCCGTTCCGGCAATGACGATCGCGCCGTCGCGCCCTGAATGAGCGCCGAGGCAAGCGCCCTCGCCGTCGCTGATGAAATCGATGCTGGCAAAGGGGTGCTTTATGGCCCGCAGCGCCTCGAGCGCTCCCTTTCGTCCGATCCCGGCGAGCCCAACCCCGGCATGAACTCGCGCGATTTCATCTGGCCCCAGTCCAGCTTCCTCGATCGCGGCACCGAAGGCCCTGGCGATCGAAGCCCAGGCCTCCTCGATGCCGAGCCGCGTCGTTGCGGGGCCGGACAGACCCTGCCCCAACACGCTTCCGTCCGCACCCTCAATACGGGCACGGCAGCCGGTGCCGCCGCCGTCGATGCCGAGAAAATAGTGCGTGCTGTCCGTGTCGGCGCTCATGACGTCAACCGCTCGATGTCTGCGCCACAGAGACGGAGCTTGCGATCCAGTTGCTCATAGCCGCGGTCGAGATGATAGACGCGGTTGACGATGGTTTCGCCTTCCGACACCAGCGCCGCCAGCACGAGGGAAACGGAGGCACGCAGATCGGTCGCCATCACTTGCGCACCTCGCAAAGACGTTCCTCCGCGCACCAGCGCCGTCGTGCCTTGCAATTTGATGTTCGCGCCGAGGCGGATCAGCTCGGGGACATGCATGAAGCGGTTTTCGAAAACTGTCTCGCGGAACAGAGAGGCACCCTCGGCGCAGCAGGCAAGCGCCATGAACTGCGCCTGCAGATCCGTCGGAAAGCCCGGATAAGGCTCGGTGGTAATATCGGCCCCCTTCAGCGGGCCATCCCTCGAAACCACAAGGCCGCGGTCGCTCGGCCAGATGCTAACACCCATGGCTTCCAGCATCTGCACGACAGAGGCCAGGTTCTCGAGCCGGGCGTGGATCAGTTCGAGCTGCCCGCCAGTGATCGCAGCCGCCACGGCATAGGTGCCGGCTTCGATCCGATCAGGTATGCCGTGATGCTTTGCGGGACGCCAGCTCGTGGTGCCGTCGATCAGAATGCGGTGCGTGCCGGCGCCCTCGATCCTGGCTCCCATAGCGCCGAGGCACGCGGCAAGATCGGCCACCTCCGGCTCGCGCGCCGCGTTCAATATCTCCGTCTCACCTTTGGCGGCACAGGCGGCCATCATCGCCGTCTCGGTCGCACCGACGGAAGGCGAAATGAGAACGATACGCGCACCCTTCAGCCCCTTCGGGGCCGATGCGACGATCAGCCCATTCTCGATGGCGATATCGGCTCCCAAGGTCGCCAGCGCCTTGATATGCATATCGACCGGTCGCGCACCGATGGCACAGCCACCGGGCAACGACACGCGGGCATGGCCGAAGCGTGCCAGCAGCGGCGCGAGCACCAGCACCGTCGCCCGCATCCGCCGCACGGTGTCGTAGGAGGTTTCCTTCGAGACGATGGCGCTCGCATCGATCGTGGTGCCGTGCGCCATGCGGGTGACAACGGCCCCGTGCAGCGAGATGACGCCAAGCATGTTCTCGACGTCGGTCACGGCCGGCAGGTTCGTCAATTCCAGCGGATGCGGGCTCAGCAGCGCCGCCGCGATCTGCGGCAAGGCGGCGTTCTTGGCGCCGGCAATGGTCACCGCACCCTGCAGCCGTCGTCCACCCGATATCCGCAATCTGTCCATGATATGAAACCCGCCGAAGAAAGGGGCGAAGGAGCCGGCGACATCGCATCCGACTCTCATTCAAAACTATTCGGTCATTCCACCATGTCAATGTTGTTTGGAATTTTTTATTCCAACTGTTTATGCTAACCTCAGCGGGCGACTGGCCGAGAGCATGGTTGTTCGTTTCCAACCGAATGCTATCTTTGTGGCTCGACCGTATCGACGCATAAACCGGCCTCCATGGCCTGAAGGGGCGGATGTCTATCTTAAAGAAAATCAGCGCAAAGCTCGAGGTCATGGCACCGGCCGACCGGCAGATCGGGCAGTTCATCGTCGAAAACCCCGACCAGATGCTGCGCCTCTCATCCGCCGCCCTTGCCGCCGAGACCGGCCGCAGCCAATCGAGCGTCGTCAAATTCAGCCAGAAGCTCGGCTATGCCGGCTATCAGGAACTGAAGCTTGCCGTGAGCGAGGCCAAGGCGCAGGAATGGCAGGCTCCGGCCGGCATGATCCACGGCACGATCGAAGTGGATGACGGCTATCTGACCATCCTGCAGAAATTGCTGGGCAGCAAGCTGCAGGCCATGCAGCAGACCATCGCCGTCAACAACGAGGTGGATATCGGCCGGGCGCTGAAGGCGTTGCACGAAGCACGGCGCATTCATCTCGCCGGCGTCGGCGCATCGTCGCTGGTGGCGCGCGACTTTTCCTACAAGCTGATGAAGCTCGGACGCATCGTCCTGCATGACAGCGACAGCCATGTGCAGATGGCCAATGCCTCGACACTCGGCCCCGACGACCTGCTCTTCGCCCTCTCCTATTCCGGCGCCAGCATCGAAACCCTGCGGATCGCCGAACTTGCCAGCCAGCGGGACGCAACCGTCATCGCCGTCACTGGCCTTCAGGACAATCCCCTGACCCGCGTCGCCGATATCCGCCTTTACACCGTCGGCGACGAAGACCGCGTCCGCTCCTCGGCGATCACGGCGCGCGACGCGCAATTGATGCTGACCGATCTGCTATTCATCCTGCTGGTGCAAAGGCAGCCCGACGCCCATGACTATGTCCACAACAGCGAAGCGGCCGTCTCGGCGCTGAAGGCCAAGCGCCTGTCCTAGCCACGACTGGAATCTGGTAAACAGGTCGTGACGAGAGCGATACGACCTGTACTCCATCATTCGCAGGACATAGCTTCCAGCTCCTATTGCAATCCATGCGGAGAACATCAAATGGACCTTGGTCTCACCAATAAGGTCGCGCTGATCACCGGCGGCTCGAAGGGCATCGGTTATGCTTGCGCTCGCCTCTTCCTGTCCGAGGGCGCGCGGGTCGGCATCTGCTCACGAGCGCAAGCCAATATCGACAAGGCACTGTCCGGTCTGCCCGGTGCCCATGGCTACGCCGCCGATCTCACCTCGGACACACAAGCCCTTGATGTCGTCGACAGGATCGAGAACGAAATCGGCCCCATCGATATTCTCGTCAACAGCGCCGGCGCCGCCACGCGAACACCTGCTTCGGAGCTCACGCCAGCTGCCTGGCGCGCCGCGATGGATGCAAAGTATTTTTCCTATATCAACGTGCTCGATCCGGTCATCAAGCGCATGGCCGCGCGCCGTTCGGGCACCATCGTCAACATCATCGGCAATGGCGGCAAGATCGCCTCGCCTGTTCATCTCGCCGGCGGAGCCGCCAACGCTGCGCTGATGCTCGCAAGTGTCGGGCTTGCCAATGCCTATGCCAGCCAGGGCGTGCGCGTTGTTGGCCTCAATCCGGGCCTGACCGAGACGGACCGGGTAGCCGAAGGTCTGAAGGCATCCGCGAAGCTTGCCGGCTCCACCGAGGAAGAGGCGCTGGCGGAAGCGCTTAAGCGTATTCCCATCGGCCGCATGGCAAGCCCGGACGATATCGCCAATGTCGTCGCTTTCCTGAGTTCATCCAAGGCGAGCTACGTCACCGGGGTCGTCATCAGCATGGATGGAGCGCAGGTCCCGACCGTGATCTGACCGGGAAGCCGAGCGCTTCTACGCGACCGATTGCCAATCGAGCCCGATATCGAGTGTCGGCGCGCTATGCGTCAGCCAGCCGACGGAAATTAGATCGACGCCGGATGCGGCGATGGCGCCGGCAGTTGATGGCGTGATGCGGCCCGACGCTTCGGTAATCGCCTGACCGGCGACGATGCCCACAGCATCGCGAAGCTGGTCGAGTGTCATATTGTCGAGCAGCACGGCGTCAATACCCTCCGCCATGGCCTCGCGGAGCTGGTCAAGCGTGTCCACCTCAACCTCGATCTTGACCATATGGCCGACACCGGCCTTGGCCCGGCGGATCGCCTCGATGACGCCGCCGGCAATCGCCACATGATTGTCCTTGATCAGCACGGCATCGTGGAGCGCAAAACGATGGTTCATGCCGCCGCCGGCCCGCACGGCGTATTTTTCCAGCGCCCGCAGCCCCGGCGTCGTCTTGCGGGTGCAGACGATCGACGCCTTGGTGTCGCCGATCGCCTCGACGATACCGGCCGTGACCGAGGCAATGCCGGAGAGATGACCAAGGAAATTCAGCGCCGTCCGTTCTGCCGTGAGCAGGCCGCGAGACGAACCTTCGATCGTCGCGATCACGTCGCCGGCCGCGACCTTGGCGCCGTCGTGAAGATGGCGGGTCATGACGATGCTTGGATCGACAAGCCGGAAGGCGAGCTCGGAGGCATCGAGACCGGCGACCACACCCGGCTGGCGGGCCACCATGGCGACCTTGGATCGATGATCCTCGGGAATGACGGCCGCGGAAGTGATATCTCCGGCGAGGCCCAGATCTTCCAACAGAGCGTTGCGGACCAGCGGCTCGACAATAAGGCGCGGAAGAGGGACGAGAGTCATGTCAGGCGCTCCTGGCGAAGGAATAGGGAATGACGGATCGGGCGATGTCCACAGCATCGGTGAGGCGCATCATCCGGCGCTGCGCATGTTGCTGCTTCAAAGGGAAATCCGTGCGGACATGAGCGCCGCGCGACTCCGTGCGCAGACTAGCGAAGACGGCGATCAATAGCGCTACGATAGCCGGATCGACGGCCGCATTGTCGCTTTCGGCAAGTGGCAGCAGCGCGGCAATCGCCCCATGGATGGCGCCGGCATTGCGAAGCACGCCGAGATGCCGCGACACGATCGGACGGACGAGGGAAGCGTCCGGAGCCGTCGAGCGTGAATCCTCCGACAATGGGGCCGTCGGGCGCGCAAAGACGCCGCCAATGTCCTGCGCTGCGCGCATCCCCATGACGGCGGCTTCCAGCAATGAGTTGCTGGCAAGGCGGTTGGCGCCATGCAGACCTGTGGACGCGGCCTCTCCTGCCACCCAGAGACCGGGGACAGAACTTCGGCCGTTTCCATCCGTCGCGACACCGCCCATGTGATAGTGAACGGCCGGACGCACGGGAATGAGCTCGCAGGACGGATCGATGCCCGCTTCGCGACAGAGCGCATCGATCACCGGAAAGCGGACCGCGAAACGGTGGCCAAGCGCTTCACGGGCATCAAGGAAGACACGACCGCCCCGGGCGATTTCCGCGCTGATGGCGCGAGCGACGACGTCGCGCGGCGCCAGCTCTGCACCCGGAACCTGCGCCATGAAGCGCTCGCCTGTCTCATTGACCAGCAAGGCGCCCTCACCCCGCACGGCTTCACTGACCAGCGCCAGCGGCCTGCGGCAGGAATCGAGCGCGGTCGGGTGGAACTGCACGAATTCCATATCGGCCAGAAGCGCGCCCGCTCTTGCGGCAAGCGCGATCCCCTGGCCGAAGTTGCCCATCGGATTGGTGGTTGCATCGAAGAGACCGCCCATGCCGCCCGTCGCCAGAAGCACCCTGGACGTCGGCAGAATCACCAATCCCTTCTGCGTTGCGCAGAGCAAGCCGCTGATCTGACCTCCATCCAGAAGCAACCGGCGAGCCTCGTATCCCTCCAGCACGGTGATCGAGGGCGTGCGGGCGACAGCCTCCACCAGCGCGCGGACAATCGCAGCACCCGAGCCATCGCCCTCGGCATGCACGATGCGGCGGCGCGAATGCGCAGCCTCAAGGCCAAGCGACAGGCTGCCCGTGCTATTCCGGTCGAAACGGACGCCCGCCCGCTCCAGCGAAGCAATCGCCTCCGGCGCTTCGCTGATAATGCTTGCGGCGACGGTGGGATCGCAAAGTCCGTCGCCGGCGGCAAGCGTGTCGGCAAGATGCAGCTCCGCGCTATCGTCTTCTCCCATGGCGGCGGCGATGCCACCCTGCGCCCAGGCACTCGATGTCTCCCCGCCGAGCGCCGCGCGGGTGACAATAGCAGTGGGCTGCGGCGCCAGGGTCAGCGCCGCCATCAGCCCGGCAAGACCGCTACCGACGATAACGACGCGGCCTGAAAGATCGTGGAAAATCTCGGTCATATCGCCAGCATCCTCTCGACGGCACGGCGCGCGGCGACGGCAATTGCCGGGTCGACCGTGACTTCGTGCCGGTTTTCCTCGAGCGCCTTGCGGATATTGCCGAGCGTGATGCGCTTCATATGCGGGCAGAGATTGCAGGGCCGGATGAACTCGACACTCGGGTGATGCACGGCGACATTGTCGCTCATCGAACATTCGGTGAGGAGCACCACGCGCGCCGGCTGCTTGCTTCCGACATAGTCCGACATGACGGCCGTGGAGCCGGCGAAATCCGCTTCTTTCACGACATCAGGCGGGCATTCCGGATGGGCCAGCACCGTTACGCCGGGATAGTTTTCGCGAAGCTGGCGGATATCGTCGGCGGTGAAAAGCTCGTGCACCTCGCAATGCCCATGCCAGGCGATGATCTCGACATTGGTCTCGCGCGCCACGTTCTGTGCCAGATATTCGTCGGGGATCATCAGCACCTTGGGAACGCCCAGCGATTCCACGACCTGCTTGGCATTGCCCGACGTGCAGCAGATATCGGAGGCCGCCTTCACTGCGGCGGAGGTGTTGACGTAGGTGATGATGGGAACGCCGGGATGGGCCTGGCGCAGCAGTGCGATATCCGCCGGCGTGATCGAGTCCGCCAGCGAACAGCCGGCAGCCATGTCGGGGATCAGCACGGTCTTTTCCGGATTGAGCAGCTTGGCGGTCTCGGCCATGAAATGCACCCCGGCGAGCACGATGATATCGGCATCGACATCGATCGCCTTACGGGCAAGCGCCAGGCTGTCGCCAACAATATCGGCGACGCCGTGGAAGATCTCCGGGGTCTGATAGTTATGCGCGAGGATGACGGCGTTGCGACGGTGTTTCAGCTCGAGGATAGCCTCGACATCGTCCTGAAACGTCATCCATTCGGCTTTGGGAATGACGCGGCTGACGCGATCATAGAGGGAGGATGCGGATACGGGGGAATTCATGACCGGCTCCTTATTATACTCACATTGAGCATATTATGCGCAAATAGATATTCTCGATATGAGCATATGTCAATTGCGGGAGAGCGGCAATTTCGTTCCGGCGAGTTCACGTTCTTCGCGGATGGCATGGCGGAAGCGGAAGAGCTTGGCCGGGCGGCCGCCCGTTTCGCTTTCGGTGCCGCCCGTTTCCTCCACCAGATCCTGCTGCTCGATGAGGCGACGGAAATTCTGCTTGTGCAGTGTCAGCCCCGCCAGTGCCTCGACGGTGCGCTGCAGTTGTAGGAGGGTAAAACTCTCGGGCATGAGCTCGAAGACGACGGGGCGATATTTGATCTTTGCCCTGAGCCTGGCCATGCCGGTTGCGAGGATGCGCCGATGATCGGCAAACATCGGGCGGCCAAACCGGACCGGCTCAGCAGATCCGGCCTCCTGAACGAAGCCAGCTTCGTAAAGAAGTTCGTAGCGCTGCAGGACGAGGTCTTCATTCCAGGCTGCGCCATTGAGCCCGAAGGCATAATCGACGCGGCGGCGGCGCGGATCGCATTTGCCGCCATCACTGTCGATCCAGTCACCCAGTCGGGCGGCAATGTCATCGATGATGGCCGGACGACCGTTGCGGTGATCTTCCCATGGGAAATATTCGTACCAGCCATGCCAACCCGACAGACCGGTACCCGAAGCAGCCTGCTCGCGCACAAGGCCGAGATAGCTGATCGAGATTGTTCGTCCGCCCAGGATCTCATTGTTCCGGTCGCGGTCGGCAAAGGTATAGAGCTGCTCAAGATAGCCGACCGGATGCGCGGTTTGTTCCTGCACCCATTCGCGCAGCCCGCTTTGCAGCGTCCGGTGCCCGAGCTCGAATGGTCCGGACGGCAACACCTCACCGGAGCGCACTGTCATAACCCGCGGCTCGTGGCCGGTGACAGCCGTCAAAACCGCAATCAATTCAGCGTGCGCAAGCCCGATGGTCAAGGAATCTCCTTATCTTGTCTTACGCATATTTTGTCGCACGAAGAGCAGCCGAAGCCAAACGCTCAGCACCCATCACCGGACGATATCAACATGAGAGACCCTATCGGCGGACATAGTTCGGATATTGTTCGCAAATCAGATCGATGATCGATAGCGTCCCGGAAAGATGTTTGCGCAAGGCCGCAACCGCCAATTCCGCATCACCCGACCGGACGGCCTCGACAACGGCGCGATGGTCAGCCATGACCTGTTGCAGCTTGCCGGGCATCGGCAGGTTCAGCCGGCGCAACCGGTCGAGATGGACGCTCTGGCGGCGAACGGTTGCCCAAAGCCCCAATATGCCGACCCTCTCGAAGAGAACGCGGTGAAAATCCTTGTCGAGCGAATCGAAGAAGTCGTAGGTCTCGGGCGACATGACATGCTCTTGCCGGGCCAGAACCTGCGCCAGCGCGGCAGCCGTCTCCGCCGGCTCCTCGGCCGTCAGGCGCCGGATGGCCTCCAGCTCGATCGACAGCCTCAGGAAATGAGCCTCCCGGGCGTTGCCGATATCGATCCTGGAAACGACGGTGGCATATTGCGGATAGACCTCGACAAGTCCCTCCTCTTCCAGCCGGATCAAGGCGTCGCGAACCGGCGTCTGGCTGACATTGAACTCGCTCTGCAGCGAGATCCGCGACAACACCGTCGTCGGCGGCAGGCCCATCGAAAGAATGCGCGACCTCAGGATTTCGAGGATCTGTGGCGCAACCTGGCGCGAACGGTCCAAGGCGAATTCTTTCGGATTTACTCTCACGCGGCCACCTTCCAAATCGAAGCTCTCAGTCCATTAAACACAATTTGGGACTTGATGCACTGATACATTAGTGCTTTAGTCCGCTCATGCCAACGTAATCTCATGCGTTTGGATCATTTTTGGGAGGAAATGATGAGAGCTTTTCTTCGCGGTCTGGCCGCGACCTGTCTCGTGCTTGCCGGCACTCTGTCTGCCGGCGCCGCCGAAAAGACGGATATTTCGATCACGCGCCAGCCGGGTATCCTTTATCTCGTCAGCCACGTCATGGAGACGCAGAAGCTGATCGAGAAGCGGGCGGAGGCCGATGGCCTGGCCGGCGTCAAGGTCGATTGGCGCACCTTCAGCGGCGGCGGCGCACAGACCGATGCGCTGCTTGCCGGCAATGTCGATATCGTCAATACCGGCACCGGCAATCTGCTGCTGCTTTGGGACCGCACCAGAGGCAGGGTCAAGGGCATCGTCACCAATTCCGCCCAGCCGGTCATCATGGTGTCGCGCGACCCGCGCATCAAATCGCTGAAGGACATTCAGCCGGGCGACAGGATCGCCGTGCCGACGGTCGGCGTTTCAACACAGGCGATTCTGCTGCAAATGGCCGCCGCCCAGATGTATGGCGACGATCAAGTGCACAAGTTCGACGCCAACACGGTGCAACTCGGCCATCCCGACGCGATGGCGGCGCTCGCAAACCAGACCCATGAGGTGAAGAGCCATTTCTCGGCGCCGCCCTTCCAATATCTGGAACTGAAGCAGCCGGGCGTTCACGAAGTCGTCAACTCGCGCGACATCATCGGTGGCGAGCTGACCCAGGGCACCTTCTTCACGACCACGCAATTCGCCGAGACTAATCCGACGATCATCAAAGCGGTTCGCCAGGCGACGGCCGATGCGATCGAAGTGATCAAGAAGGATCCGAAGACCGCGGTCGAAGCCTATAAGACGGTGAGCGGCGACAAGACCAGCGTCGAAGACCTCCTGGCGATCCTGAACCAGCCGCACATGATGGAGTTCCGCATGGATCCGCAGGGAACCATGAAGTTCGCCGCCCATCTCCACAAGGTCGGAACCTTGAAGACGATGCCGAAGGCCTGGACGGATTATTATCTGCCCGAAGCCGCCGATCTCAACGGTAATTGATCCGGGAAGGCGGCGCGAATGCCGCCTCCTGATCCAATTCTTGGAGGAGCCTTCATGCTTCAGGCAAAAATCGCAGCCGATCCGACAACGATCGAGGCGGCTACCGCCGCCACACCGCTCTTGAACGTCGACAAGGTGACGCTTCGCTACAAGACGCCGAACCTTCTGATCACCGCCACAGAGGATGTCAGCTTTTCTGTCGAGACCTCCGATCGCTTCGTGCTGCTCGGGCCGTCCGGCTGCGGAAAGTCGACCCTGCTGAAGGCGATCGGCGGCTATCTGACGCCGACGAGCGGCCGTATCGAGATCAAGGGACAGTTGGTCAAAAAACCGGGCGCCGACCGGATGATGGTGTTTCAGGAGTTCGACCAGCTCCTGCCCTGGAAGACCGTCCTCGAAAACGTCATGTTCCCACTGACGACCGCCCGCCGCCTGCCCCGCGCCGAGGCCGAAGCCATCGCCCGAGACTATATCGACAAGGTGAAGCTCACCCGCGCCGTCGATACCTATCCGCATATGCTCTCAGGCGGCATGAAACAGCGCGTGGCCATCGCGCGCGGCATGGCCATGCAGCCCGATATCCTGCTGATGGACGAACCTTTCGCCGCGCTCGACGCGCTGACCCGCCGGCAGATGCAGGACGAGCTTCTCCAGCTCTGGGAAGACACGCGTTTCACCGTCATCTTCGTCACCCATTCAATCGCCGAGGCGATCAAGATCTCCAATCGTATCCTGCTGCTGTCGCCGCATCCCGGCCGCGTCAAGGCCGAGGTCCGCAATGTCGAATCCGTCCGCAACGACACGGCGGCCGCCGCCAAGCTGGAGCAGGAAATTCATCACATGCTGTTTGCCGAAGCCGGACATAAGGAATAGGCCATGAGCGCACCACAAATCATCCTTGCGGCCGAGCCGGCAGATGCCGCAGGCCATATCGCCGCTGTCGAACAGAAACTCGGCGCCCTCGAACTTCTTTGGCAGTCGAGCTTCGTCCGGAAATCCCTGCTGATCGTCGCTCTGGCCATCATCTGGGAAGCCTATGCGCGGCATCTCGACAATCCGCTGCTGTTCCCGACGCTCAGCGATACGCTGAGCGCGCTCTATGATCGTTTCGCCGACGGTGTCCTGCCCGAGCGCATCTGGACGACGCTGAAAGTACTGGTAACCGGCTATGTGACCGGGACCGTGCTTGCGGCTATCCTGACTGTCGTTGCCATCAACACCCGCATCGGCACCGATTTTCTCGAGACCATGACGGCGATGTTCAATCCGCTGCCGGCGATCTCGTTACTCCCACTTGCCCTCATCTGGTTCGGCCTCGGGCCGGCCAGCCTCGTCTTCGTGCTGGTGCATTCCGTGCTCTGGGCGGTTGCGCTCAACACCCATGCCGGCTTTCTCGGTGTCTCGCGCACCCTGCGCATGGTCGGTGCCAATTACGGGCTGACCGGACTTTCCTATGTGTTCCGCATTCTGATCCCCGCCGCCTTCCCGTCGATCCTGACCGGCCTGAAGATCGGTTGGGCCTTCTCCTGGCGCACCTTGATCGCCGCCGAACTCGTCTTCGGCGTCTCCTCCGGCCAAGGCGGACTTGGATGGTTCATCTTCGAAAACCGCAACCTTCTCGACATACCTGCGGTCTTCGCCGGCCTACTGACGGTCATCGTTATTGGGCTTATTGTCGAGAACCTGGTGTTCCAGACGATCGAGCGCCGGACCCTGCTGAAGTGGGGCATGAAGGAATGACGCGGCGTATGATTCCATTTCCTCGACCAATCTTTGAATACAAGGCGTGAACACTATGAGTAAATTGAAGAAACCAGCAGAACTGCGTAGCGCCAGATGGTTTGCCCCAGATGATCTGAGAAGCTCCGGGCATCGCTCGCGCACCATGCAGATGGGCTATGCGCCGGAAGAATGGGCTGGAAAGCCCGTCATCGCCATCCTCAACACCTGGTCCGACGCCAACCCATGTCATGCCCATTTCAAGCACCGTGTCGAGGACGTGAAGCGCGGCGTCTTTCAGGCCGGCGGTTTCCCGCTTGAACTGCCGGCACTGTCGCTGTCGGAAAGCTATGTGAAGCCGACCACCATGCTTTATCGCAACATGCTGGCGATGGAGACCGAGGAGTTGCTGCGCTCGCATCCGATCGACGGGGCCGTCCTGATGGGCGGATGCGACAAGACCACGCCCGGCCTCGTCATGGGTGCGCTCTCCATGGGCCTGCCGATGATCTACCTGCCCGCCGGCCCGATGCTGCGCGGCAATTATCGCGGCGAATACCTGGGCTCCGGCTCGGATGGCTGGAAATTCTGGGACGAACGTCGCGCCGGCACGATTACCGAGAAGGAATGGGTCGATGTCGAAGCCGGCATCGCCCGCTCCTATGGCCATTGCATGACCATGGGCACGGCGAGCACGATGACGGCGATCGCCGAGGCGCTGGGCCTTACCCTGCCCGGCGCCAGCTCAATCCCGGCGCCGGATGCCAACCATATCCGCATGTCATCCGCTGTCGGCCGCCGCATCGTCGACATGGTCTGGGAGGATCTGGTTCCATCGAAGATCGTTACAGCCGCCGCCTTCGACAATGCCGTCGCGGTCGCCATGGCCACAGGCTGTTCCACCAATGCCGTCGTGCACCTGATCGCAATGGCCCGCCGCGCCGGCGTCGACCTGACGCTCGACGATCTCGACAAGGCGGGCCGCACGACGCCGGTGCTCGCCAATATCCGACCGACCGGCAAGGCCTATCTCATGGAGGATTTCTACTATGCCGGTGGCCTCAGGGCCTTGATGATGAAGCTTTCCTCGAAACTTGACCTCTCAGCCCTCACCGTGTCGGGCGTCACCCTCGGCGAAACGCTCGAAGGCGCCAAATGCTACAATGACGACGTCATCCGCTCGCTCGACAATCCGGTCTATCACGAGGGATCGCTGGCCGTCGTGAAGGGCAATCTCGCGCCGACGGGCGCGGTCATCAAACCGGCTGCCTGCGATCCGCGCTTCCACAAGCATCAGGGGCCGGCGCTGGTGTTCGACAGCTATCCGGAGATGAAGGCGGCGGTGGACGACGAGAATCTCGATATCACGCCTGACCACGTCATGGTGCTGCGCGGCGCCGGGCCGCAAGGCGGACCGGGCATGCCGGAATGGGGCATGCTACCAATCCCGAAGGCACTGCTGAAACAAGGCCACCGCGACATGCTGCGCCTTTCCGACGCCCGCATGAGCGGCACGAGCTACGGCGCCTGCATCCTGCATGTCTCGCCGGAATCCCATGTCGGCGGCCCACTGGCGCTCTTGAAGAATGGCGACATCATTCGCCTCGACCTCGAAGCGCGGCGCATCGACATGCTGGTGGACGAGGACGAATTGCAGCGGCGGCGCGATGCCTGGGTGAAGCCGGTTGAAAAATTCGGGCGCGGCTACGGCTGGATGTTCAACCGCCATGTCGCCCAGGCCGATACCGGCTGTGACTTCGATTTCCTTGAACCCGGTTTCGGCCCGACGCCGGGCGAACCCGACATTTATTGATCGCAAAGGATATATCTCATGAGCAATTACGTGCTGAGCAGCGAGACACGCAACAAGCTGTTGGGCGTCGCCACACCGACCATCGCCACCGCGCTCTTCAAGCGGGGCCTGCGCAACCAGTTCATCCAGGATGTGCACCCGCTGTCGACGAAGAAGGCGAACATGGTCGGCCAGGCCTTCACGCTGCGCTACATTCCCGCCCGAGAAGACCTGAACACGCTTGAAGTCTTCCGCAACCCCGAGCATCCGCAGCGCGCCGCCGTCGAGAGGTGCCCGCCGGGTGCGATCCTCGTCATGGATAGCCGCAAGGATGCCCGCGCGGCCTCGGCCGGCTCGATCCTGATCTCGCGGCTGCAGGTGCGTGGCGTCGCCGGTGTCGTCACCGATGGCGGCTTCCGCGACAGCCCGGAAATCGCCGCTCTCGATATCCCTGCCTATCACCACCGCCCCTCCGCGCCGACGAACCTGACGCTGCATCAGGCGATTGAAATCAACGGTCCGATCGGCTGCGGCGATGTCGCGGTCTTCCCCGGCGACGTGCTTGTTGGCGACAATGAAGGTGTCATCGTCATCCCCGCCCATCTGGCCGACGAGATCGCCGATGAGACAGTCGAAATGACGGCCTATGAAGATTTCGTCACCGAGGAAGTGCTGAACGGCGCGACGATCATCGGTCTCTATCCGGCAACCAGCGACGCCCCCAAGGCCAAATTCGCCGAATGGCGGAAGCGGAAGGGCCGCTGATCACGCCGCAAATCGAAACCCCGCCGGCGATCATGACGGCGGGGTTTTACGTAAAAGAACAGTGATTTATCCGGCCCAGCTCATCCGGTTTAGGAAGAAGCTTTCATTTGGCGTCGGCTGGAAGTTTAGCGGCTTTGCTGCACCGTAGATCGCAATCATTTGGTACAGCGGCACGGCGTAAACATTATCCACGATCAACTGGCTGATCTTTTCGTAATCCGCCAATCGCTTCTGCTGATCGAGCGACGAGCCTGCGTCATCCAGCAGAGCATCGATCTCCGGCTTTGCGATGACGGCCCAAGTGCTGCCCGTGTGGAAGAGATAGTTCACAACGCCATCGGCATCCTGGCAGGCACAGGAATTGGTGCTGAGCGCCAGGGTCGGAGCATCGACTGGGCCTTTCTGAACCAGTTGCAGGAAGGTCGGCGTGTCGACCTGTGAAATCTCGGCGTCGAAGCCGACTTCCTGCAATTCCTGCAATATGGCTTCGGCCACCCGCTGGTCGAAGAAGGTGCCGACGGTCAGCTGGAACTTCGGCGGCTTGCCGACGCTGGCAATCAAGGCCTTTGCCTTGTCCGGATCATAGGGAAGTCCGGTGATCTTGTCGGTCCAACCGAAATGCGCCGGCGTCATCATCTGGGCGACCGGCTTGTCGAAACCACCGAGAATGCCCAGCGTGATGCCGGCCTTGTCTATGGCATAGGCGACCGCCTGACGAAGCTTTGGATTGTCGAAGGGCGGCTTGTTCGGATTGATGCGGATGAAAGACATTCTTTCCGTCAGCATCGGCAGGGCCTTGACCGTCTCCGAACCTGACAATTGTGCCGCCTGATCGGACGTCAGGGCGCGGGCAAAATCGGCCACGCCCGCCTGCAAGTCCGCAACTCTGGTCGAAGCGTCGGGCACGGCGCGGAAGACTGCCTGCTCGAACGGGCCTTTGTTGCCCCAATAGCTGTCGTTGCGAACAAGCGTCACGGCAACGCCGCGATCCCACTTGGCGAACTTGTAGGGACCGCTGCCGACGGGAGCCAGATTGAACGCCTGGTCGCCGACTTTCTGCACCACATGCTCGGGGACGATAGATAGTTTGGTGAGCTGCGCAAGCAGCGGTGGATAGGGGCTCTGCAGCGTCAGCGTCACCTCATGATCGCCTGAGACCTCAGCCTTTGCGATCTTGGCGAACTGGCTGCGCTGCGGGCTCGCCAATTTCGGGTCGATGATGCGATTGACGCTAAAGGCGACATCCTCGGCCGTCAGCGGCGTGCCGTCATGAAAGATCGCGTCGCTACGCAGCGTGAAGACGATTTTCGTATCCGACAGGGCCTTCCAGGCGGTGGCAATTTCCGGGACGATCTTGCCGCTATTATCGCGCGTGACGAGATTGTCGAAAATATTGCGATAAACGAAATAGCTGTCGGGATTCCATTGCAGCTGCGGATCGAGCGTCGATGGCTCGTTGACGAGATCCACGACGATCTGCTGCTTTTCGGCAGCCTGGGCCATCATGGTGGACGGAAGAAGAGCGAGCCCGAAGACCGCCGTTAAAACAAGAAGCTTGCGAAACATCATCATCTACTCCTTTAGGAAATCAGGCGCTCTCACATGGCATGCTGCGGAATGGCCACCCGGCTGAAGCACTTCGAGCTCAGGTGAGACCGTCCGGCAGATGGGCACGGCGATGGGGCATCGGGTCGAAAAGCGGCAACCCGCTGGCGGCTTGGCCGGGCTCGGCAGATCCCCTTGCAGAATGATGCGCTGTCGGCGGCGCTGTGCCTTGGGATCGGGCAGCGGCACGGCGCTGAGCAGCGCTTCCGTATAGGGGTGAACCGATTTTGTAAAAACCTCAGCCGTCGTTCCGGTCTCCGCGATCCGGCCAAGATACATCACCGCGACGCGATCGGCGAAGTGGCGCACCACGGAAAGATCATGCGAGATGAACAGATAGGACAGGCCTAGGCGCCGCTGCAACTCGAGTAACAGGTTCAGAATCTGCGAACGGATCGATACGTCGAGCGCCGAGACCGGCTCGTCGAGAATGAGGAGCTTGGGCTGTAGCGCAATGGCGCGCGCAATGACGATGCGCTGGCGCTGGCCGCCGGAAAACGCATTGGGCTTGCGGTCGGCATGACCAGGATTGAGCCCGACAAGCTCCAGCAACTCCCCGACCCGTTGCCGGCGTTCCTCGCGCGTGCCGATGCCGTGAATGATCAGCGGTTCGGCAATGCTTTCCCCTATGGTCAGCTTCGGATTGAGTGCAGACACCGGATCCTGGAACACGATCTGGATGTCTCGCGAAAGATCGGCACGGCGGACCGAAGCATCGCTCGTCACATCCTCGCCCTCAAAGACGATCCTGCCCGATGTCGCACGCTGCATTCCGAGGATCGTCGCGCCGAGGGTGGACTTGCCGCAACCCGATTCCCCCACCAGCGCCAAGCTCTCTCCCGGCGCGATCTCGAGATCGACGCCATCGACTGCCTTCAGCCAGCCGACCGGACGGCCGAGAAAGCCGCCACGGATCGGGAAATGCACACGAAGGTCGCGCACGGAAAGAAGTGGCCCGGTCATGCGAGCCCTCCCGTCAGGTCCTGATGCCAGCAGGCGGCACGGCGGTCCGCACCCGCGACCACAAGCGGCGGCGTTTGCCGACAGTCCTCATCAGCCAAAGGACAGCGCGTCGAAAACCGACAGCCTTCCGGCCAGGCGCCGATATCCGGAACCGTGCCGCTAATGGTTGGCAACAGCGCCTTCGCCTTGCCATCCAACCTTGGAATGGTCGATAGCAGCATCCGTGTATAGGGATGTTTCTGCTCTTCGAAGATCGCATCGACCGAGGCCTCTTCGACGATTCGGCCGGCATACATCACCGCCACGCGGTCGGCGATATCGGCGACGACGCCCATATCGTGGGTGATCAGCAGGATCGCCGTGCCGGTCTCGGCACGCAGCCGCTTCATCAGCTCCAGGATCTGCGCCTGGATCGTCACATCGAGCGCCGTCGTCGGCTCATCGGCGATCAGCAGGCGTGGCCGGGTGATCAGCGCCATGGCAATCATCGCTCTCTGGCACATGCCGCCCGACAATTCGAAGGGAAACTGGTGGAAGCGCATGGCCGGCTCGGGAATGCCGACCTCCTCGAGCATGGCGATCGCCTGCCGCTGCGCCTCCCTGCCCTTGACCCCGCGATGGACGATCAGGCTCTCGGCAATCTGCTTGCCAATCGGCATCAGCGGATTGAGCGAGGCAACCGGCTCCTGAAAGATCATCGCCATCTCGTCGCCGCGCAGGCGCTTCATGGCGGTGCTGTCGAGACCGGCCAACTCCTTGCCGTTCAACTGGATCGACCCTTTGTTCCGGACGGCTACACGCGGCAAAAGACCCATGACCGAAAAGGCCGTCATCGACTTGCCGCAACCGGATTCGCCGACCAGCGTCACGATCTCACCGGCGGAAACCGAAAAGCCGACGCCATCGACGACGGGTTTGCCGCCGATCGAGATATGCAGATCTTCAACGGTCAGGACCGGAGCGGTCATTGGGGATCAGCCTCACGAACGGCAGCCCATGGGTTCTTTGGATGAACCATGCCGGACTTGACACCGTTACGATGGAGAACCGCCGAGGGAACAGCGAAGTTGACCGGGTAGAGCGTGTCATCGATGAGTTCGACGTTGAATTCGGAGGCGACGGTCGGCGCCACATCAGATGCGGCTGTCCGATTGACGCGGATAGTCGTACCGCTGGCGTCAACACGCGGACTGAGAAAGGCATCTTCCAGCGACAGGCCGTAAGCCGCAACATAGGTAAGAATCTGCGTCACGGCCGGAACGATCTGCCGGCCGCCGGCAGCGCCCAGTGCCAGCTCCGGCACGCCGTCGCGCGTCGCGATGATCGGAGACATATTGGCAAGCGGCTTGCTGGCGGGCGCGATGGAGTTGGGCTGGCCCGGACGCGGGTCGAACCACATCATGCCGTTGTTGAGTGCAAATCCCGTCTCCGGCACCACGACCTTCGAGCCGAAGCGCGACAGCAGCGTGTTCGTGAGCGAAACCATGGTGCCATCGGCATCGACAACACTGAGATGGCTGGTACAGCTTTCCCCGGCGGCATGACCGAGATGCTTGAGCCGATATTCGCTGGCGCGTCTGATTGCGCAGGCAAAGGCCAGAGCCGCGGTCCCGCCGAGGGGCTTATTCTTCGGCAAGCTGGTCTCCAGTTCGGACAATGCCGCGCAGAGTGTCGGACCACCCGAAAGCTCCGGCACGGCATGGACGACAAGGCCCTTGAATTCCTGCGTCAACGGCGGCAGCCAGCGCGGCGCATAGTCGGCGAAATCCTGCTCCGAAAGCACCGAGCCGCCCCCGGCAAGCCCCTTGATTAGTTGATCGGCAAGCTCGCCTTCATAGAAATCGCGCGGGCCGGCAGCAGCCAACCGTTCCAATGTCTTCGCCTTTGCCTTCATCGGCAAAAAGGCTTTGCGTCCAGCCTCCGGCACCCGCGGGACACGGCCATTGTGCAGGAACAGTTCCGAAGCTGCCGGAAATTGTGCAAGGTTGGCCCCATCGATCGCCAGCGCCAGCGCTGTATACCAATCGAGCTGCAGGCCGCGATGCGCCTCCTCGATGGCCGGTGCCAAGGCATCGGCCCAGGAGATGGTGCCAAAACGGTCAAGCGCCTCGGCAAAACCGGCAATGGCGCCCGGCACGCAGATTGAGCTGTAGCCGATCAGATTGCGGTCGCCTTCGACCGATGGCCAATCGAACCAGTCACCATCGCGGCCGGGAACCAGCGGATAATCGGCGGGATTGATTGCGGCGGGCGAGATCACATTGAAGTCGAGGACATCCACCGCGCCACCGGCATCGGCACGAACCATGAAACCACCGCCGCCAATACCCGACAGCCACGGCTCTACGACACTGAGGGTAAGTGCCGTCGTCACTGCCGCATCGATGGCATTGCCGCCCGCCGAAAGCACAGCTGCTCCAGCCTCCGCCGCACGCCAATTCTGGCAGGCCACCAGGCCATGTCTGCTGCGCGTTTCATGCTTGCCGATCTGCCAGGTTTCACTCATGCGCGCGTTCCAGAGTGTGAGGGCGAAAAGCTATCACGAGGCTCGACCGTATCCTGGGCCATGTCCTTTTCTCCTTCCGACTTACAGCGGCTTCTTCTTTGCCTGGTAGACGGCAAGCGACCCAATGGAATTGCCGCCGTCGGCCGCCAGCGTCGAGCCGGTGATATAGGCGGCGGCATCCGAGGCGAGAAAGAGGACAGCATTGGCCGCATCGGTCGGCTGCGAGGGGCGGCCGAGCGGGATGTTGCCCAGCACGCTTTCGATATGCTCCTGTGTCAGATGGCTGACTTCGCTGCCGGGCGCAAAGCCGGGCTCGACGATGTTGACCCGAATGCCGAACTCAGCAAGCTCGATGGCAAGGCCCTTGTTCAGCCGGTCAAGCGCCGTCTTGGAAACACAATAAGGCACGACGCTGCGCCGCATCTTGCGTGCCGCACCGGAGGAGATGTTGATGATCGAGCCCTTGACGCCCTGATCGATCATCTGACGCGCGACACCCTGCGACAGCAGGAAGGGCGCGCGCAGATTGATGCCGAAAATCTTATCCCAATCGTCGGCATTGATATCAAGGAGAAAACCGGATGGATAAATCCCGGCATTGTTGACCAGAACGTCGGCCGCGCCCCAATTTTTGGCGATGTAGGCGAGCAATGCCTTGATATCACCGTCCGATGTTAGGTCCGCCGCGAACTCCAAGTGCCCAGTACCAGCAAGGCTTTTGGCAGCGGCGTTGAGGCGGTCCGGGTCTTTGTCCGTCAGAAGGACGCGCGCACCGGCATTTGCAAAGGCCTGCGCAATCCAGCCGCCGAAGATACCCGCTGCGCCCGTGATGACGACGCGTTTCCCTTTGAAATCCTCTGAAAAATCAACCATGTGACTCAACTGCTCCGTGGGTCGAGGCGATCACGCAGGTGATCGCCGATGAAATTGACGGAAAGAACGAGAAGAAAGAGTGCTGCACCGGGCATGACCGAAAGCCACCAGGCTGTTGCTACATAATTACGCCCGGTCGAAAGCATCGCGCCCCAGCTTGCCGTCGGCGGCTGCACGCCGAGGCCAAGGAAGGAAAGGCCTGCTTCGAACAGCACCATCAGCCCGAATTCAAGCGTAGCGACGACGATCAGCCCGCCGGCGATATTCGGCAGGACATGCCGCCAAAGGACGCGAAACCAACCCGCTCCCATGAACCGCGACAGGCGCAGATAGGGCATATTGGCAACCGTCAGCGTCTGGCCGTAGGCAACGCGCGCATAGCGCGGCCAGCGGGTCAGCGCCAGGATCAGCACGACGTTCAAAAGACCGGGGCCAAGCACGGCAACTGTGATGATCGCCAGAAGGATAGCGGGCACGGAAAGGACGATATCGACCAGACGCATAATCAGTGTCTCGGTCCAGCCGCGGTAGAACGCGGCGAGCATACCGATGACGGAGCCGAAAACTCCCGATAGCAGCACGGAGGCAACGGCGACGAACAGCGAGACCCGAGCACCGTAGATCAGGCGGCTGAGCGTATCGCGTCCCAGTTCATCGGAGCCGATCAGATAGAGCGTGTTGCGCGCCACCGTACCCGGCGGCTTCAACCGGCCGAGGAGATTTTGCGTATTCGGATCGTGCGGCGCGATCAGCGGCGCAAAGATCGCCATCAACACGATCAAAGCCAGGACGACGACCGAGATCACGACGCCTGTGGGTGTGCGGCGAATAAGTCTTGCCGATCCGGCGGCCGAAACACTCATGCCTGCCTCCCGGAGAGACGAATGCGCGGATCGATGACGCTGTAGAGAACATCGGCGAGAAGATTGAGAAGAATGGCGGCAGCGGCGCCGAGCAGCACGACGCCCTGCACGATCGGGAAATCCCGCGCACTGATTGCCTGTATCGTCAACTGGCCAAGGCCCGGCCAGGCAAACACGGTCTCGATGATGATCGCGCCGGTCAACAGATTAGCGATTTCGAGCGCCGATATCGTCACCAGCGGCACGGCCGCGTTGCGCAGCAAATGACGTATGACGATCCGCGCCGTCGACAGGCCCTTGGCATGGCCGGTGCGGACATAGTCCTTCTCCAGCTCATCCAAAACGGCAGTGCGGGCGACACGGGCGAAGGTCGCCATCGACAGGAAGCCCAAAGCGAAAGCTGGCATCAGCAGGCTTGTCATGCCGCTTGCTCCTGACGTCGGCAGCCATCGTAGCACTACACCGAATAGCATGATGAGCAGAATGGACGTCCAGAAGGTCGGCATCGATTGACCGATCAGCACGAAGCTCATCAGCCAGCGCGATTCCCAGGAATGACGGCGGACGGCGATGAGAACGCCGATCGGCACACCAAGACCGAGCGCCACAACCAAGGCGCCCGACGCCAGCGACAAGGTGTAGGGAATACGGCTGCCAATGATATCCAGCACCGGTAGATGCTGAACATAGGATTGACCGAGATCGAAGCGTAGCAAGCCTGTCAGGAAACGGAGATATTGAAGATAGAGCGGTTGATCAAAGCCGAGGGCTGCCCGCATGATGTCGATATCGGTCTTGCTTGCATCCGGCGGCACGAGCAGCAACACGGGATCGCCGGTCAGCCGTTGCAGAAAGAAGACGAGCGTCACCACGCCGAACAAAGCGACGAGGGCCTGCAATAGACGCTTGGCAATGAATGCAGGCACGTCTTGCTCCTGTTATTGGAGATCGCAGAAAAACTGAAGGAGGCGCTAGCTGGCCCGCTTCGGGTTGACTTCGCCCTTGAATAAAGCGGTTGCGGGCAAATCCGCCGCCGGCGCCCTCACCCTCTTCGAAGGCACCTCGACAGCGACAACGTCGGCTTCCAGAAACCGCGCCTGGGCAAACCGCGCGAAGGTCTCGCAGATCTCCGCCAGACATTCGCGCGCCGCCTGCCCACGGCCTGAGCGCTTGGCATCGACAAAGGCACCCCAATCGGCCAGCGGCAATTTCTGACTGCCCTTTGCCTCGAGGAAACCGACATAACATTCTGATTTATCCCAGAGATTCTCGAGCCAGCCGGCAATTAGCGGCGCCCTCATGTGCGTCGCCAGCAAATGCTTTAATTGGCGCTCATAACGTCGCGCCAGAACGATCTGCTCATCCAGGCCGGCGGCGTGTGCGGCAGCCAAAGCCGCATGCATGTCGCACAACGTCTCCAGGCGCCTGAATTCTTCCGGCGGAAGTTCAACATCCGCCAGCAGCGGTTCCAATTGGCGACGGCCGAGGATCACCTCCCGCAGACCGATGGCGGTGATCGGCGTTACCTTCCAGCCACTGCGTGGCTGGGACGAAACGAAGCCGGCATGCGCCAGCCGGGCAAGAGCCGCACGCACAATCCCGCGTCCCACGCCATAGTCCTTGCAAATCTCGATCTCAGACAACCGCTCGCCGGGCGCAAGCGCGCCGGAAATGATGGCGTGCCTCAGCCTGTCCTCGGCAATCGAGACAGCATCCGGCATGCCGGTCGGCAGAAAGGGGCTTTGAGTATCGAACATGGAAGCAAACTAACATCTCAGTTTTAGAGATTGAAGTGTCAGTTTTGCGCGAACGAGCGATATTGCGGACTATTTTGCTGAGCCAGGGGTCTGTTCGGGAAAAAATCGGCAATGAAATTGACCGCGCCATCCTTCGATCGAAAGATGGCGCGGTCATAGCCGGAAAAAAGCCGGCTCAGCCTTCAAGCTCGGCGGCGCTTCTGCTCAGCATGCAAAGGAAGTCCACATCGTCACCGATCAGGCCGTCAATCAGCCTGTCTTTGACGCAACGCCGGATCATGGGAAGCGGGTCCCGGCCGCTCTGCCAGAACTTCGCAATCCGTTCCGGCAGCGGCAGGCTCAGGCGCACCGCAATCCCAGCTTCCTGCAAGGCCTCCGCATCGGCGCGGTGAAAGTAGTTCAGTTCCAGCGAAACGCCGTCGATACCGCCTGAACGCATGGAGTTGATCAGATCCACCGGACGATGATGCAGGATCGCCTCGGTCTGCAAGCGCGGCTCAATTTCCTTCACGCGGCGCAGATCGAGATGATCGAATGAGGAGATGGCGACATGATTAAACGCGTCCATATCGCGCAACGTGCCGATCATGACATCGGCGAGCCGATCGGCGCGCTCACGCTCCTTCATCTCGATGGCAAGGCGTGTGTCGGTCTGCTTGGCCCAGGCGACCGCTTCGGCAAGCGTCGGCGCACGAATGCCGGCAAAGCGGGGATCGAATTTCGCACCAGCATCCAGCGCCAGAATATCGTCGAGATTACGATCGCCGACAAAGCCCCAACCGTTCGTGGTGCGATCCAGCGTCCGATCGTGCATGACGACGATCTTGTCGTCGCGGGTCAGCATCAGATCAATCTCGCTCTCATTAGCACCGGCATCCACGCCCTTCTGAAACGCGAGAATGGTGTTTTCCGGAAAATGCCGGCTGAAACCGCGATGGGCGGCAATGCGAAGCGATCCGTGGCGGGCGGCATGAAGAGACAAAGGCACAGGAATTCTCCTTGAATATTAGACAGTTATTGCTGGAAGCTCAGTGCAGCGTCGGATCGAGAGCATCGCGCAGATAGTCACCGATCAGGCTGATCGACAGCGACAGCAGGAAGATCACGAGCCCCGGCAGCATCGAGATCCACCATTCGGTCATCATGTAATCGCGTCCCGATCCCACCATGCTGCCGAGGCTGACTAGCGGCGGCTGGATGCCCAGCCCAAGGAAGCTCAACACCGATTCCTGCAGCAGGATTTCCGGTAGCACGACCGTCAGGTTGACCAGCACCACCGAAAGTATGTTCGGCAGCACATGCATGAATGCGATGCGCGCGGTGCTCGCGCCATTACGCTTCAGCGCCGCGACATAGCCGCGCTCAAGCTCCAAACCGGCCATGGTGCGGACGAGCCGGGCATAGCGCTCCCAACCGTAGAGGCCAAGCAGCCCCATGAAGAGCCAGAGGTTGTCGCCGAAGAAGGCAAGCACGGCGAGCGCGATGATCAGGAAGGGCATCGATGCCTGGAAATCCACGGCAACCCGGATCAGCATGTCGGCAAATCCGCGGCGAAAGGCGGCGAGCAGGCCGAGCATCGTGCCTAGAGTGACGCTGATCGCCGATGCACCAAGCGCGATCAGCAGACTCGTACGAAGTCCATAGAAAACGCGGCTCAGAATATCGCGGCCGAGTTCATCCGTGCCGAGAACATGCCGAAACGTGCCGCCGAACAGGAGCGGTGGCGCCTTGCGGGCATGAAGATCGATCTGCGCAAAGCCATAGGGCGCAAGCACATTGGCAAAGACGGCAAACACAATGAAGGTGACGAGGACGATCACACAGATCGCGGTCATCAGATCCAGCCTGGCGCTGCGCGGCGATCTCCCGCCCTTGGCCTTGGTCAGATCGTCCACGCCGGTTGCGGCATTCGCCATGGTGATACCTTTCGAAAATACGGCTCAGGCCGCCGCGCGATGCCGCAGGCGCGGATCGGCGAGGATGTAGAGAAAGTCGATGAGCAAGTTGGCGCTCACCATGGTGGCGGTGACGAGAATGACGATGGTCTGCACGACATTGAGATCGCGCTGCGCCACCGAGGAGACAAGAAAGCGGCCAACGCCAGGCCAGGCGTAGACGGTCTCGACCACCGCCGCCCCGCCGATCATGCCGCCGATCAGGAAGCCGAGCATGGTCAGGAGCGGCAAAGCCGCATTGGGCATGACATGCTGCCACAGCACGGCGCGCTCGCCGATCCGCTTGGCGCGGGCCGCCAGGATATAGCGCTGCCCAAGCACCTCCAGAGTGCTGGAACGGACGAAGCGGGCGATGATGCCGGCATTGTAGAGGCCGATGACCAGAACCGGCATGACCAGATGCGCCGCCGTCGATCCACCGCCGCTCGGCAGCAGCCGCAGCGACACGGCAAACAGCTGGATCAGCAGAATGGCGATGAGAAAATTCGGGAGGGAATGCATCAGCACCGCCAGCGCCATGACGAAGCGGTCGATCAGGCTGCCGCGGTTCTGCGTTGCGAGAATACCAAGGGGCACACCCGCGCCGAATGCTACCGCAAGGGCAGCTCCCATCAGCTCCAAAGTGGCGGGAACCTTGGAGAAGACCAGCGTCAGCGCATTCTGCCCGTTCACCAGCGAGGTGCCGAAATCGCCGCGCAGAAGATGGCCGAGATAGGAGAAATACTGGATATAAAGCGGCTGATCGAGACCCCATTGCTGACGCATCAGTGCCACGACTTCCGGCGGTGTCTCGATCGGCAACAGCGAATGCAGGGGATCGCCGCTGACGCGCAGGATGATGAAAGTGAAGGTCACCGCGAGGAAAAGCGTGACGGTGGCCCTCAGAAGGGCGCGGATGACGGCCTGGAACATCGCGGGTCTCCCTAGAGCGTTTCGAGAACGGTATTTGCCTGGCGCATCCTCTGCCGGCGCCCGCGCGGGACGGCGGCCAGAAGCTTCGCGGTGTAGGGATGCGCTGGGTTCGAGAAAACCTCTTCCGTGCGGCCGGTCTCGACGATCTCACCTGCTTCCATGATCGCCACCCGATGGGATACGTGGCGCACGACCCGCACGTCATGGCTGATGAACAGCAACGAGAGACCGCGGGCACGCTGAAGTTCGAGTAAAAGGTTGAGAACCTGGGCCTGCACCGACACGTCGAGGGCCGACACCGGCTCGTCGCAGAGAAGAATTTGCGGCTCGACGATCAAAGCACGGGCGATGGCGACGCGCTGACGTTGACCGCCGGAAAGCTGATGCGGGTATTTCTGCAATGCCAAGGCTGGAAGGCTGACGGCCTTGAACGTCTCGGCAGCCCGATCATGCCGGCTGGCGGGCTCGCCAATTCTATGAATCGCCAGCGTTTCCAGCATCTGGTGTCCCACTGTACGGCGCGGATCGAGCGCGCCCAATGTGTCTTGAGAGATCACCTGCAGGTGCTTTGCCAGCCCTCGCCTGTTCGGCTTCATCAGGTTGGCGAAGGATTGGCCGAACAGCTCGATATTTCCCGAGGTCGGCAACCTGTCGCCGCAAAGAAGCGAGGCGAGCGTTGACTTGCCGCAGCCGGATTCCCCGACCAGACCCAGCGTCTCGCCGGGCTTCAATTCCAGGCTCACGTCCTTGATCGCATGGAAACCCTGGGTTCGGCGCGGGAACAGGGAGAAACCGGACGAATAGGAGAATTGCAGGTTACGGGCGACGAGCGCGAGAGCCGCCCCGTTCCCATCCGACTGCTGTCTTGTCTCAGACATCGTGGGCACTCCATGGATTGAAGCAGGCAAGCGATGCCGCGCCCGCGATCAGTGGCGGAACCGCGATCGCGCAATGCGCCTCGACGCGCGGGCAGCGCGGGGCGAAGGCGCAAGCGGACGGCATGGCGTCATGCAGTTTCAGTTCGCCTGGAATATCCGCCAGCTTTTCCAGAGGCGTGCCGCGTCCGGGCATCGCTTCCAGCAGCAGTCGCGTATAGGGATGGCGAGGATTGTCGTAGATATTGTCGGTGCTGTTGAGCTCGACCAACGATCCCGCATACATCACCGCGATGCGGTCGCAGACCTCGGAGACGAGATCGAGATCGTGGCTGATGAAGATCATCGGGATGCCGCGCTCGCGCACGGCCTTCACCAACAGCGCCACCACCTGCGCCTGAACGGTGACGTCGAGCGCCGTGGTCGGTTCATCGGCGATGATCAGCCTTGGCTGCATGGCAAGCGCGGTTGCTATCATGACGCGCTGGCACATGCCGCCGGAAAACTGCGCCGGATAGGCGTTGTAGCGCGTCTCGGGCTGTGGAATGGCCACTTCCGCCAGAAGCCGCAGCGCCTCGGCCTTCGCTTCGCTCGCCGACATGCCGGCGCTCATCGCCGCCTCGGCGATCTGCGAGCCGATCGTTCGCACCGGATCGAGACAGGAGACCGGCTCCTGAAAGATCAGGCCGATGGACGGCAGTTTCGACCGCGCCATCGCCCCGAGTTCGGCCGCATCATACATGGCGTCCTCGAAGGAGATGAACCCGGTCGCGCTCGCAGTCGGTCCCAGCAGGCCGGCGAGAGCAAGACAGGTCACGCTCTTGCCGGAACCGCTTTCCCCGACGATGCCGAGGATTTCACCCTCGGCAAGGTCGAAAGAGACATTGTTGACCGGATGGGACCGGCCGGTCTTGGTCCGAAACGTAACGCTCAGATTGTCGACCGAAAGAACAGGGGTGGCCATTCCGAACGGCTCAGCTCTTCTGCGTTTCGAGGGAGAGGCTGCCGGGACCAAGGTCCATCTGGAAGGCCGGCAATGGCTGCCACTTTACGCCATTACGGATGCCGAAGAAGACAGCGTTCTGATGTAGAACCGTTTCGGCCGGATCTTCCCATTCGGCCAGATGCAGCATGTCGCGGAATATCTTGGCGCGGTCGGCTGGGTCGACCGCCGTTTCCATCTTGGCGCCGAGGGCATCGAAATCTGCATTCTGCCAGATCTTGAACGAGTTCAGGTTACCGGCTGCTCCGAACTGGGTATAGAAGGAAATGAAGGGATCCGGGATCTGCGCCGTGCTCGACCAGTTGCCGGTTGCGCGGTTGGACGTGCCTTCGAACAGCTTGCCGCCTTCGACGAATTTCATCTTGGCATTGACGCCGACGGCCTGCCACATGGCGACCACGGCCTGCGTGACCGGATTTTCCGCCGCGTAATAATTGTTCTGCGAGCGAACTTCAATTTCCTCGCCGTTGTAACCAGCATCCTTCAGGAGCTGCATGGCCTGATCCGGGTCGTACTTATAGGCCGGATAATCCTTGAGATAGACGGGGCCATAGAGCTCGAATTGCAGGCCGTTCGGAACCCGCGTGCGGCCGTTCCAGATCGTGTCGACAATAGCCTGGCGATCGATGGCGAGGATCAGGGCCTGGCGGACGCGCGGGTCCTTCAATGCCGGATTGGTCTTGTCAAAAAAGAGAATGCGATGGTTCGGAACCGGGCCGCCGACGATCGCATGGCCGGGGCTATCGGAGACGGAGGAAAGCTGATCGGGCGGCAGGTCGGTGACGATGTCGTAGTCACCGGCGAGAAGACCGGCGATACGCGAAGAGACTTCCGGCACGATGCGCAAGGTCACGCGCTTGGCAGCGGGCTTGCCGCGGAGCGCCAGGTCGTGGGACACAAGGACCACGCTTTCGTTGGCAGTATAGCTTTCGACCTTGTAGGGACCTGCGCCGACCGGCTTCTGGCGCCAGGTCGTCCAGTTTCCGCCATTCTTCTGCCAGGCATCCTTGCTGATAACGGATGCGGCATAGCATGCCAGACGCTGCAGGAAGATCGGGTCCTGAAACTTGGTGATGAAGCGCACCGTCAACGGATCGACCACTTCGACATGATCAAGACTGGTGAAGCTGGTGCGATAGGTGGGATAACCCGGCGCGTCCTTGTTGAGCAGTCGCTCGGGACCGAAGGAGAAGGCCACGTCTTCGGCGGTCATTTCGCGGCCGTCGTGGAAGATCACGCCGGGACGCAGCTTCATTTCCAGAACGGTCGGCGAGATCCAGGTCCAGGACGTGCCGAGATTGGGCTTTACCGAGAAGTCCCCCCGCATATCGAGAGCAAGAACCGTTTCGTGGATCGAGTAGTTGTTGCGGAAAGCGACGTTGCTGGCAGCATCGACAGTCTCCTGCGAGACCGGGTTCAGCTGAACGGCGATGCGAAGCTCGGGCCTGCTGTCGCCAGCATCGTCCGCAAAGGCGGGCAGCGCCGGCATTAGGGTCGAAAGGCTGGCAGCCGCCCCCATCAGCAAGGTCGTACGGCGGGTAATGACCGTATTCAGGCCATTGAAGGTGTTCTCGGACATCGACGGGCTCTCCGGTTCAGGCTTGCACAAACGTTTGCGCAAAAGAAAAAGGACCACCTGCCGTGAAAAACTACTCTTTCAAACTAGGCAGGAGGAATTTGCCGCAAACTAGGGATGTCCGATGACGCACGTATGACAAGTTCCGGCGGAACGAGCCGCATCGGCCGCGTCACAGCGCGCGCCTCCGGAGAAAGACCCACCAGCTCGACAAGCAGATCGAGCGAAGCTTCACACAGGCGATCGGTCGGCTGCGCCACCGTCGTCAGGGGCGGCGACCAATAGGCCGTGTCCGGGACATTGTCATAGCCGACGACGGATACGTCGCGCGGAATTGTCAGCTCCATATCCCGCAATGCCGCCACGACCTCGATCGCAAGCCCGTCGCTTCCGCAGATCAAAGCGGTTGGCCCTGTCAAAGGCGACGCCAATAGCTGACGAAACGTCTGCCGAGCTGCCTCATCTCTTTCGAAGGAAATGACACCGCCCTTGATCGCGCCCGCGCTTTCGCTGATCATCTCCCCGAAAATTGAGCGCCGATCGCGAAGAGCGCTCCGGCTTTCACGATAAACAAACGAGATGCGGCGATGTCCGAGCTCTACCAGATGATCGAACAGCAAACGCATGCCAAGCCATTCATCGGTCAGCACCGCCGGTTTCGAGCCGGTAAGACCGCCGCAAAGCGTCACATGCGCCTTGCCCATGCGGTCGAGATGGTCGCATAGCGCCTCATGGCCGGGCAGGTCGGTGACCATGACCACGCCGTCGAAAAAATCGTCCTGGAACAGATGCAATTGTCCGGCGACCTCACCGGCGTCGGCTTTAGCCTGCGCGACCAACAGCTCCATCCCTCGCCTCTGCGCTGCCGCCTGCAGGCAGCCCGTCAGATGCGGCTGGTAGTGACCCGAGAGGCTGCCGACGATGGCGCCGAAGACGCCTGTGCGGTGGGTTCTGAGCGAAGTTGCCAGCCGGTTGACGACATAGCCGACCTCGCGCGCCGTCGCCCTGACCCGCTCCTGTGTCTCCAGGCTGATGCGGGCATCCGTGCGGTCGTTCAGGACACGCGACACCGTCGCCGCCGAAACCCCGGCCAGCCGCGCCACTTCCATGATTCCTATTCTCGCCGGTGTCTTCACATCTTCCCCCAAAAGGGCTCATCCGCTGCGCGGCGACAATGGCGAAACACCACCGCCAGGGCAAGTCGCCTGCTCCGATATCAAGCTGCACGCGCACTCGCCTGAGACGCTTATGCCGTTCTGGAACATCAGTTTCACCGGATTTCCCCCACACGACGACGCTTCTTCGCATTGCCAATCAGGAGAACCCCGGTCTAGCTAGGACGGATCGATGCAGTGCGATAAGCATTTGTTATTACAGGAGCGACCAATCCATGTCCGTTATGCGCGAAACTTTGACCCTATCTCATTCTGGTGCCGTGCAGGCGCTTGTGGCCGCGATTGCACATGCCGAGAAAATCGGCGTTCCACAATGTATCTTCATCGTCGACGCCAGCGGCGAGACCATCACCAGCATCCGGATGGACGGCGCGAAGTATCTGAGCATGCATACGGCCCGCGCCAAGGCCCGGACGGCTGCGTCGAGCAATGCGCCGACAGGCACCATGTCCTTCGAATTCGGCACTGCCGCCGGCATCGCTTCGCAGGGTGGCGTTACGCATCTTCCGGGCGGCTTGCCCATCCGCTTCGGTAACCGGCTTGCCGGCGCCATTGGTGTCGGATCCGGCACCGGCGATCAGGATTTCGAGGTCGCTCGCGCCGCGCTTGCCGCGATCGGAGCCGATGCGGTTTAAAACACGCCTCCTCACCCGAGACTGCGCTGGGCGTCCAGCGCAGTCACTCCCGTACACATAGCGGCGGCGGCTTCTATTGCTCTTGCACCAGTTTCAGCACGAGCTGCTGGAGATTGCCGCCGTCGCTGAATTCGACCTTGTCGAAGTCGCTGTTTCGCTGCCGCTCCCCTTTGGAAATCTCACCGAGCCGCTTCGTCAATTCGACTCGGATCGTGCTGCATTTCGGATCATTAGGTACGGAAAAGCCGACGCTCATCGCTTCGATTTCCCTGACCATGTCCTTGATGAACCCGCCATGCACGCGCTCATGCGCTTCGACGCCGGCAATGAAATGCTGCCAGCTCGTGCGGGTCGCGCCAGTCAGTTGCGCGGAGGGTTTCGGCAATGTGTAGGTGATGATCAGCTTCGGTATGTTGACAGTGATCATGCAGGCGCCGTCCGGCTGCGGCTCGTATTTCCGCGTCCAGGTCAGCTTGAAATCGGTATGGGCAATTGCCCTCGTTTTACCGCCGAGGAACGGACCGCGCTCGCCAATCGAATCATAGAGTTCCGCGCCGGATTTACCCGTGATAGCATAGGTCTGCACCTTTTCGACCGCTTGCCATTCCGCCTGCGCGACCATTGGCAACAAGGCAAAGCCGATCGCCAGCACACAAAGTCGAACGCTTGTCCTCACGCAAATCCCCACTGAACCGATGCTTCAAGGCGGCGAACCTAACTGGCATGGGCTTTACGTTCAATGAGCGACCGTGCTCAGGAAACAGACGAGGAGCTCAGCACATCTTCCGCCTCCTCGCGGCTCATATCGAAAACGGCTTTGCCGATCCCGAAGCTGAAGCCGTTGCGGGCAAAAGCCGATAACTCCTTCGCCTTCCGCTTCTCATCGAGATCGCCGCGACGAAACGGCCCGAAGCCGCGCTTTCGGGCAAAGATGACAGCCGCATACAGATCGTCGGCCCCGTCCAATGCGGCAACGACCGTTTCACCAGCTATCCCCTTCGAGGAAAGCTTGTAGGCAATGGCCTTCTTCGATTTGCCGGAGCGCACGGCCGAGCGCGTGCTGATCTCGGCATAGGTGACATCGTTGAGCGCATTTTGGTCGTAGGCAAACTTGACCGCGTAATCGGCGACGGCTTTGATCTGCTCGTCGCTGATGTCTTCGAACTTCTGCTTCGCCTTTTTCGTGATCGCGTCGAACAACTGCTTTTCGGTCATCATCTTGCGTTCAAGACGATAGATCGTCGAGTTGCGTGCCCAGGACAGCATTCGGGGTGTCGGTATCGGAGTTTCGTCCATGGCTGAGAGATATTCGCGGATCGATGAGGCGAAGATTCGGAGTCCGCGATTGTTACGTCACGCTCTCCACTTGCGCAATGCACCGCTATTCCGCGAAGAAATCCGCATTCTCGGCGGCGATACGCTCGATGGCGGCGAAAGCGGTACGCAAATGGGCTTGCATCACCTTGGTCGCCCCGTCGGGATCGCCCGCGACCACGCGATTGACCAGATCCTCATGCTGGCGAAAGATCATCTCCAGCCAATCGATCCGCTCAAGTGAAAGATAGCGAAGACGGTCGAGCGAAACCTTTGCCGAGGCGATCATACCCCAGACATGGGGATGTCCGGCGATTTCCATCAGTGCGCGGTGCATCGCCTCGTCGGACAGGAAAAAGCCGATATGGTCACCCTTGCCGATCAACCGACGCTGATCCTCGAGAAACCGATGCAGCCGGGCTTCCTTGTCTGTAACGGACGATGTGGCAGCCTCGGCCACCGCGCTACATTCCAGCATTTCGCGCACGAATTGCGCATCACGAACCGCACTGATTTCGATCGGCGCGACATAGGTGCCGACCTGCGGCACCACCACCAGAAAACCCGCATCGGCAAGCCTTTGAAACACTTGCCGAACCGGCGTCCGGCTCAACCCTACCTCGTCGGCAATCTTCGTTTCCGAAATCGCCGCTCCCGGTCTGAGCTCACCGGTCAGAATCCGCATGTAGAGGACGTCGTAGAGGTCCTTGATGCTCATGCGGGGGCGGATTGGGGATACGGTCATCGGTTCAATGCGCCTCTGCTGTGATGGTGCTGAGGAAGCGCCGCGCCCGTTCGCTGCCCGGATTGGCGATCAGCGCGCGAGGCTCCCGGTCTTCCACGATCTTGCCTTCGTCCATGAAGATCATTCGCGTGCCGACATCCGCAGCAAAGCGGATTTCGTGCGTGACGACTAGCATTGTGCGGCCCTCGCGAGCAAGATCGCGCATGACGCCGAGCACTTCACCCACGGTTTCCGGGTCAAGCGCCGAGGTTGGCTCGTCGAACAGCAGGATGTGCGGCTCGGCGCAGAGCGCCCGCGCGATCGCCACCCGCTGCTGCTCGCCGCCCGACATTTGCGCAGGATAGGCGTTCATCCGATGAGACAGACGCACCCGCTCGAACAGGGCTTTAGCGCGGGCTTCGACCGTCTTCCGGTCCTGCTTGTGCACGACGACCGAGGCGAGGACGACATTCTCCAGAGCCGTCAGGTGCGGATAGAGATTGAAGTGCTGGAAGATCATGCCGATCCGCCGACGAACGGCCGTTATCGCCCCGCGCTCATGCGCAAGTACCGGCTTGCCCTCGAAGCGGAGCTCCCCGCCCTGGATATCCTCGAGGCCATTGACACAGCGCAGCAGTGTCGATTTGCCCGTACCGGAGGGGCCGATGAAGCAGACGATTTCGCCCGTCTGCACCTGCATGGAAATACCGTCGAGAATGGTGCGCTTTCCGAAGCGCTTCACCACGCCATCAAATTCAAGAACTGCCTGCGTCATTGTCCGCCTCCCGCGAGCAAGGGCTTCGTTCCGACGTTGTAGCGCCGCTCAAGCGCGCCTCCCGCCAGCGAGATTCCATAGTTGATGAGGAAATAGAGGACGCCGAGCATCAGCAGCGGCGCAAAGCCGCCGCCGGTGCTTTCGCGCACCAGAAGACCGGTCTTGGTCAATTCGACATAGCCGATGATAGAGGCAAGCGAGGACTCCTTCAGCGTCGTCACATAGACGCCGACCGAAGGCGGCAGAACGACCCGGAGCGCCTGTGGGCCGACGACATGCCGCATGGTCTGGCCAAAGGTCATGCCGGACGACTGCGCCGCCTCCCATTGACCGCGCCCGACGCTTTCGATGCCGGCGCGCATGACCTCCGACATCGTGGCGGTCGCATGAAGCGCCAATGCAAGGGTCGCGGCGGTGAAGGTCGATATGTCGACGCCGAACATCACCGGCAGGCCGAAATAGGCGAAGAACAGCACGATCAGGATCGGGATGGACCGGAAGAATTCGACGAAGATCAGCGCGAGTATTCTCAACGGCAGCCAGCGGGACGTTCGCGCCAGCGCAACGAAGCCTCCCGCAACAGCGCCGATCATCAGAGCCAGCCATGACAGCCAGATCGTCAGCGCGGCCGCCTTCAGGAACAATGGCAGATAGGAAAACAGGTCGTGGTTCATCGGCGTGCACCATTATCCCTGAAGAGCATCCAGCCAATCGCGAGGCGAATGAGGTTAACCGTCTGGCAGAGAACCAGGTAGACGGCTGCGGCCACTAGGAAGGTCTCGAAGAAACGGAAGGAGGTGGAACCGACCGTCTGCATCCACGAGGCCACATCCTCGACGGCAACCGCCGAAGCGAGCGACGACGCGAGGATGACCGCGATGACCTGATTGCCGAGCGGCGCATAGATGACGCGGAACACCTGCGGCAGGATGATATGGCGATACGTCTGGATGGGATTGAACCCTTGCGCCCGTGCCGCTTCGAATTGGCCATGCGCGATGGCGACAAGCCCGGCGCGGATGATCTCGGCCATATAGCCGGCGCTGTTCAGCGTCAGTCCGATCAAGGCGGCCGCGAAGGACGAGAAGCGCAGCCCCAAGGCGGGAAGCGCGAAATAGACGATGTAGAGAATGACGAGAAGCGGCGTATTCCGCATAACCTCGATATAGGCGACTGCGACAAAACGCGCGAGCCGGCTCTGACTGCGGCGCATGATCGCCAGTCCGCAACCGATGATGACGCTGAGGATGATCGCCAGAATCGACAGGTACAGTGTCGTGTAAGCGGCATCCCAGAGCAGCGGCAGATATTCGCGAATGCTGCGAAACTGGAGCGTATAATGCATGGACCTCTCCGCCGGTTCTGTCCGCGGGGTTATGGAGCGGCCGAAACCGCTCCAGCCGGATCAATATTGCGCTTGCAGCGCCGGCTGATCGAAGCCGAACCACTTGTTGAACAGCGCCTTGTTGTCGCCGGAAGCGTTGAACTGGTCGACGAACAGGTTGACGACCCGCAGCCAATCGGCATCGCCCGCCGGGACGCCGATGGCGATCTCGGCACGCGCCAACGAGCCGTCGACCTGGCGAAGCTTGCCAGCATTGTCGCTGATCGCCTTGCGATTGTAGAAATCATCTTCCGCCATGGCATCGACCTGCCCAGACAAAAGAGCGCTGAGTTCGTCGGCCTGCGTGTTGAAGCGGACGATCTGGGCATTGGGCAGATGGGCCGGCACGGCCCGCTCCGCCGTACCGCCGCGCGAGATGGCGACGCGGATCTTGGCGGCATTGGCCTCCTCTATCGTCTTATAAGTCGCGCTTTCCGGCACCAGCAGCCGCATGTTGGTCACAACATAGGGGTTCGAGAAAGCAACCGATGTCGAGCGCTCGACGTTGCGGGTGAAATCGGCGATCGTCACGTCGACCTTGCCTGTCTGCAGAGAGGTCACGCGGCTCGGAATATCGGTGACGACAAATTCCGGCTCGACCTTCAGGGCTGCCGCCAGCTTTTTCGCAATATCGATGTCGTAGCCGACAGGCACGCCGTCGGCACCGACTGTCGAATAGGGCGGCAGGCTGCCGAGCACTGCAATGCGAAGCTTGCCGTTGGACAGAACCGACTGAAGAACGCTGCCGGATTCGGCGGAAGCCGGCATGGAAATGGTCGCAGCGATGGCAAGACCACCGAGAAGACCGAAGAATGCGCGTTTCAAGAACATGAATATACCCTCCCAAGGTAACAGGAATGAATGCTTCCGCCGCACGAATGCGGTGGCGGTCATGCGTCGAAGGCGAGCTGGACTTTAAGCGTCTTCTCTGGGTGCCGTTCGATAAGGTCAAAAGCAGCCGCAGCATCGGCGGCGGCAAAAGTCTGCGTAATTATGGCAGCCGGCTTGAGTGCGCCGCTCTCCAGCCAACCAACCACCTCCGGAATGAAGCGGCGGTTGAGGCGAGAGCCGACAAGGCTCAGCTCCTTGCGGACGATTTCCTGCTGGCTGACATTGCAGGGAGCAGCCGAAAATCCGAGCAGCCCGATCCTGCCGGCTGGCGCCGCCACACGGCAGGCCTCCTCCAGCAACGCGGGAATGCCGGCGCCGTCGATAACGACCGAAGGGCCGAGCCCATCAAGCTCGCCGGCGACCATCTCCGCAACGGGTGTCTTCAGCGAGTTGAATGCGACGTCAGCACCGAATTCGCGGGCACGTTCGAGTCGCTGATCATCGATATCGGCGACGATGCAGCGCGCGCCCTTCATCCTGGCAACCTGCAACACAGTCAAACCGACCGTACCCGCGCCATAGATCAAGACCACGTCCTCCGGGCCGCATCCGGTGCGCGACAGCACATTGGCGGCAACCGCCAGCGGCTCGGCAAGGGCGGCGATGTCCAATCCGAGAGACGGCGAAACCTTTACCGCATTTTCCTCCGGCACCACAGCGACCGACTGGAAACCGCCATCGCGATGCACGCCGATCACCTGCAGATTGGCGCAGACATTCGAGCGGCCGATACGGCAGGGATGGCACGCTCCGCAGGAGATGACCGGATCGGCGACGACGCGGTCGCCGATCGCCAGGCACGAAACGCCAGCGCCGATCGCCTCCACCGTGCCGGCAAACTCATGACCGATGATGCGGGGATAGACGACGAAAGGGTTCGAACCGTGCAGGATATGCATGTCGGACCCGCAGATGCCGGCCCGGACAACCCGGATCGACACGTCGCCCGGCGCCAGTTCGGCAGACGATTTCTCATCCTCCAGCGCCAGCCGATAAGGCGCCCGCACTGCTATCGCAACCATGTATCCTCCCTGCCCCAACCAACGGCGCCGCCTCCAAAAGAGGCGACCAAAGTGAAGCTTGCATACTTGTATCCAAGAACACAGGAAGGCGCAAGATCAATTTTACGCGGAACGATCGAGCCGCAGGTTCGTCGTCATCGAAGGGACCCCAGCAATGAATTGACCTGATTTCTCCAGGCCCTGTTTGCTTGAAGCTCACCGGGAAAAAGTCCCGCTATGGCGAAGAAGGAGGCCGTTTCGTCCGCGGACGCTGCGTCTGCCGTAGCTTTCTGCAGCTCCCTGGCGCGCGGATCGTCGACGGTCTCGGCCTGCTTGAGATAAGCGATCCAAACCGCTGTCGCGAAAGCGAATTCTGCGGCATCGTCGCCTGAAGAAAGAGCATCGACAGCAGGCTGGAAGAGGCGCTGCGGCAATTTCTGGGAACCATCCATGGCGATCTGCTGCGTGCGGTGCGCGATAGCCGGATTGGCGAAACGCTCCACCAGCTGATCCATATAATAAGCGAGATCGATGCCCGGCACAGGATCGAGGGTTCGAACCGCCGCCTGCATGTGCCGCCGGACAAGCGCGACATTCTCCGGCACGGCCATGACGTCGCGGACGAATTCAAGCTTCTGCAACTGCCCGAGATAGGCGATCAGCGAGTGCGAACCGTTCAGCAGCCGCAGCTTCATCTTCTCATAGGGTTCTACGTTCTCAACGAAGAGCGCGCCGCCCGTTTCCCACGCCGGACGATCGCCTACGAAATCATCCTCGATCACCCACTGCGAAAAGGTTTCGGCCTCGATCGACAGCCTGTCTTCCACGCCCAGCAGTCTTTTGGCTCTAGCGCGCGTTTCCGCCGTTGCAGCCGGAACGATCCGGTCCACCATGCTGCAGGGAAAGGAGACAGTCTCCGATATCCATTCCGCCAGGCCAGCATCCCTCGCCGCCGCCAACTCGATCACGAGACGCCGGACGATACGCCCATTGCTCGGCAGGTTATCGCAGCAAAGCACGGTGAAGGGCGGCAGGCCGGCAGCTCTCCGGCGAGCAAGCCCTTCCGTCAGATAACCGATGACACCAGTCGGGCGGGTCGGAGATTTCAGATCATTGGCGATAGCAGGATGAGCATGATCGAGCCCGCTGTTGACGGGATCGATACCATAAGCCTTCTCGCTGACGGTCAGCGTGACGATCTGGATCGCCGGATCGGCAAGCCTTGCGAGAACCGCCTCGCCATCGTCGTTTGCCGCAAGTGCCTCGACGATCGAGCCGACCACCCTGACGCTGTCGCCGGAGCGATTACGCGCGACGACACTATAGAGGCAGTCCTGTACCCGCATATCCTGGGCGATCTCCGTCGAGCGCAAGCTGACGCCGACGATGCCCCAGTTCCCAAACGCATGCGCCAGCGCCGCATCGGTATAGATAGCCTGGTGCGCGCGGTGAAAAGCACCAAGGCCAATGTGAACGATCCCCGGCTTCAGCGCCTGCCTATCGTAGGCCGGAGACTCAATGATATCATGCAGTTGCGTCCAGGCGCTCAAGCGTTCCATCAGCGGGCCAATCCGTATTGGGGGTGAGACAGGGCGCGCTCGATGCCGCGCAACTCCGCGAGACCCTTCAATCGTCCGATGGCAGGGTAACCCGGCTGCGCACCACGCGCCACATCATCCAGAATTTCCTGCCCATGGTCGGGCCGCATGAAGATCGTATGATCCGCACGCCCCTCGGCCTTGCGCCGCCGCTCCTCCGAAAGGATCGCGGCGATCACCGCGACCATATCGGCGTTTCCTTCAAGATGTTCGTCCTCGAAGAAGGAACCGGGCTGCGATGCCGTCTCGCGGCGGACGTTGCGCAGATGGACAAAATGAATACGGGAGGCCAGTCGCGAGATCATTGCCGGCAGATCATTGTCCCCTCGCGCACCGAGCGACCCGGTGCAGAAGGTGACGCCATTGGCGGGGCTGTCGACCGCCTTCAGCATGTGGGCGTAGTCGGCCTCGGTCGAAAGAATGCGCGGCAGACCGAGAAGCGGCCACGGCGGATCGTCTCCATGGGCGCAAAGCCGCATGCCCAGCTTCTCGGCAACCGGCACGACCTCGGATAGGAAGTCGACCAGATGGTCCCGCAAACGTCCGGCATCGATTGCACCATAGCGTGCAAGCTCCGTGCGCAGCTCCGCCAGTGTGTAGGCTTCCGCCTGCCCGGGGAGGCCCGCACCGATGCTGCGTGAGAGCACAAGACGCCGTTCCTCCGGCATCTCGGCAAAGCGGCGCGCAGCCGCCTCGACCAATTCCGCAGAATAATCGCCAGCTGCATCCGGCCGCTGAAGGAGATGCAGATCGAAGGCGATGAAATCGATGAGATCGAAGCGCATGGCCTTGGCGCCGCTCGGCGTCGTCCAGTGCAGATCCGTGCGCGTCCAGTCGAGCACAGGCATGAAGTTGTAACAGACAGTCGAGATCCCGGCCTCGGCCAGACGGTGCAGCGTCTCTGCCCACGCCTTCACATGTGCCTTCCAATCGCCGGACATGGTCTTAATGCTTTCGGAAATGGGAATGCTTTCGACCAACTCCCACTCCAATCCGCCTTGGCGAACCTCCTCCTGCCGCTTGCGGATTTCCTCCAGCGGCCAGGCGACACCGGTCGGAATATGGTGGAGCGAGCTAACGATACCGTCAGCGCCGGCCTGAACCGCGTCTTTGACGCTGACCTTGTCGATCGGCCCAAACCATCTCCACGTATATCTCATCCCGACTTCCCTTCGAAAACCAACGCCACTTAATCCGGCGATATTCGCTCTCGATTCAAATACACTACCATGGTAACATGTCAATTCAGCAGGGCCTGAGCATATCCGCGCATATATGATAGAAGCGCCCTGCCCATACCGGAGAACAGTCTTGGCCCAGACCGAAAAACAATCGACAACCCTGCTCGCGATCGATCCGAAGCTGCAGATGGCGCCGCAGATCTATGGCAGCATTCGCCAGTCGATCCTCGATCTGCGCCTCACCCCGAAGCAGGCCTTGAGCGAGAAGGAGCTGGCCCTCATGCTCGGCGTCAGCCGCACGCCGGTTCGCGAAGCGCTGATCAAGCTCGCCGAGGATGGGTTGGTCGATATCTTCCCGCAGCGTGGCACCTTCGTCGCGCCGATCCGCGTTGCGGAGGTCCTGGAGGCGCAGTTCATTCGCGAGGCGCTGGAGGTCTCCGTCGTCGCGCGCGTTGCCGAGATATCCGATCCAACCATCATCGCCCGCCTGCAGGAGAGCCTGGCGCGGCAGAAGCGCGCGGTCGACAATGGCGATCTGGATGGATTCCTGGCGGAAGACGAGAACTTCCATTTCATCCTGTCGGCCTCCGTCAATCTGACGCGGGCCTGGAAGGTCATCCAGAATGTCAAAGGCCAGCTCGACCGCGTCCGCGTTCTGAGCCTGCCGGAGCCCGGCCATCTAGCCGAGCTTTACGAGCAGCACCTGGCGATCGTCACTTCGATTGAATCCGGCAACTCGGCGGCAGCAAAGAAGCATATGACCAAGCATCTCCAGCAAGTCTTCCGCACCATCGATAAGCTGTTGGCGCAGAGGCCCGAAATCTTCTTCGATTGATCGACAGCGCGACAAAACGACACCGCTCAAGCGCGAAATCCGCTTGGTCGCAGCGGCATGATTGGCTATGGTTGCCGCACGGCCCTCACGCGGAGGCGAGGAGCGCCGTACATCATTCGACGGCGGAGGCCGTCTCAAGCACGACATCGCTATAGATCATGGAGCTCCGGCTCTGCCGACCGCTTTGCGGGTCGGAGGCGGGCGCTTCATCAGAGGAGGCAGGAATGGATTATCGCAAGCTCGGCCCCAGCGGGGCTGTCGTCACGGCCTATTGCCTTGGCACCATGACCTTCGGCGCGGAGGCGGACGAAGCGGCATCCCACAGATTGCTGGACGATTATTTCGCCTGGGGCGGCAATTTCATCGACACCGCCGATGTCTACAGCGCCGGCAAGTCGGAGGAGATCATCGGGCGCTGGCTGAAGGCACGACCGAGCGAGGCACGGCAGGCGGTGATCGCCACCAAGGGGCGTTTTCCGATGGGCAGCGGCCCGAACGATATCGGCCTGTCGCGCCGGCATCTCAACCAGGCGCTGAACGACTCGCTGCGTCGACTTGGCGTCGAATATATCGACCTCTACCAGATGCATGCCTGGGATGCGCTGACCCCGATCGAGGAGACGCTGCGCTTTCTCGACGACGCCGTTTCCGCCGGCAAGATCGGCTATTACGGCTTCTCCAACTATGTCGGCTGGCACATCGCCAAGGCCGTCGAAATCGCCAAGTCGCGCGGTTATACGCGGCCGGTCACGCTGCAACCGCAGTATAATCTGCTCGTTCGCGATATCGAGCTTGAGATCGTCGGCGCCTGCCAGGATGCGGGCATGGGCCTTCTGCCATGGTCGCCACTCGGCGGCGGCTGGCTGACCGGCAAATACAAGCGCGACAACACACCGACCGGTGCCACCCGTCTCGGCGAAAACCCCAATCGCGGCAGCGAATCCTATGCGGCGCGCAATGCACAGGATCGCACCTGGGCGATCATCAGCGCAGTCGAGGAGATCGCCAAGGCACGAGGCGTGAGCATGGCACAGGTGGCACTGGCCTGGACGGCGGCGCGGCCGGTCGTGACCTCCGTGATCCTCGGCGCCCGCACGCCGGAACAGCTCGCCGACAATCTCGGCGCGGCGAAACTGGTGCTATCGGAAGCCGAAATGGACCGGCTGAACGAGATCAGCGCGCCACATCCGGCGGAATATCCCTATGGCACGGGCGGCACCAACCAACGTCACCGCAAGATCGAAGGCGGCCGCTAAGACAGAATCTGGCGGCGGCAGGCAGGTAGCCTTGCCGCCGCCGGCTATCCCTCAGCACGACGAAGCAACCTCACTTCGCGGTGATACTTTTCAGTTCGAAGAGCTCGAGCCCCAGGACTGGCGGATATGAAACTCCGTCAGCCTTTTCAGCTCTTCAACATCACCCTTCTCGATGGCATCGATCATCAGATGGTGCTCCCGGCCGGATTGGTCGACGCGGGCGCGGGTGCGCCATTGCGAAACAGGAGCAGAAGAGGTGCGTTGCCGAATCTCGGCGACGAGATCGACCAGTTCCTTGTTGCTGCCAAGCGTCAGCAATTCGCGATGGAATGCGAGATTGGCTTCATAGAGCTCGAGCATGGTGCCGAGGAGGACCATCTCGTCGAAGCGCTTGGCAAGTGTGCGCAATTTCAAAATGCTCTCAGGTGATGCATTCGCAACGATCTGGCCGGCGATCGCCGTCTCCAGGATCACGCGGATATCGCTGACTTCGACCGCACGCCGGCCATCTTGTTCATAAACGTGATAGCCCCGGTTCGGCACATGCTCGACAAGCCGCTTCTGTGCCAGCCTATCCAGTGCGCGGCGCACGTCCGGCCTGGTGCAGCCATAGCGCCGTTCGAGATCGATCTGCTTGAGCCATGTGCCGGGAGGAAGCAATCCACCGAGAATATCCTGGAGAATCTGATCGGTGACATCGCGGGACGCCTCGCCTTCGATAGCCGCTTCCTCACTCTTCAAATCGACATCATTCATCGCAACTCCCCTGCCACTGCGTAATCGATATCACGTCGCCACGGATTTCTGTAGCCGGCTGCGTCTAGTGCATTGGCGGCTTTTTGATGAAAATTTATCCATGCCGATATATTGCGCAGAATTTTTTTGTATCCTAAATTGGCGCCAATTTTGGTAACTCTATAATTCGGACTCGGTCGAAACACCATGAAAAACTCATCGGAAATCTGGGATGTGGTCGAAGCAAAACGCCAGACGTTCTTCGATCTTAGCGATCGCATCTGGGGCATGCCCGAGACCAATTATGAGGAATTCCGCTCCGCGGCCGAGCATGAGCGGCTTCTCGAACAGGAGGGCTTTCGCGTTCACCGCAACGTCGCCGGCCTGCCGACAGCCGTCATGGGCGAGGCAGGTGAAGGCGGGCCGGTGATTGCCATTCTCGGAGAGTTCGATGCCCTGCCCGGCCTCAGCCAGGAAGCGGGAATTGCCGAGGAGCGCCCGATCGTCGCCGGCGGCAACGGCCATGGCTGCGGCCACAATCTGCTCGGCTCGGGTTCGATGCTGGCCGCCGCCGCCGTCAAGGATTACCTGGCGGCCAACGGACTGAAAGGACGGGTCCGCTACTATGGCTGCCCGGCGGAGGAAGGCGGTTCGTCCAAGGGCTTCATGGTACGCGCCGGCGTCTTCGATGATGTCGACATCGCCATTTCCTGGCATCCGGCCGCCTTTGCCGGCGTTAACAATCCGATCTCGCTTGCCTGCAACGAGATCAATTTTCACTTCTCCGGCCGTGCGTCGCATGCCTCCGCAACGCCACATCTTGGCCGCAGCGCGCTCGACGCGGTGGAGCTGATGAATGTCGGCGTCAACTACATGCGCGAACACATGCCCTCGACGGCGCGCATCCATTACGCCGTCACCGACACCGGTGGCAACGCGCCGAACGTTGTGCAGGCACGCGCGACCGTTCGCTATCTGGTGCGGGCACGGACGCTTCCGGAATTGCTGACCCTTGTCGCACGGGTCAAGAAGGTCGCCGAGGGCGCGGCCCTGATGACGGAAACCACCGTGCGCAGCGAGATCATCAGCGGCGACGCCAATCTGGTCGGCAATGCGCCGCTGGAAGAGCTGATGTTTGCCAATCTCGAAAGGCTCGGACCGCCGGCCTACGACGACGAGGACGAGGAAACCGCGCGTAAATTTCAGGAAACCTTCAGCACCGAGGATATCGCAGCCTCCTACGGCCGCTTTGGTCTGAAGCCGAAGAAGGACCAGGGGCTTTGCGATACCGTCTTCCCGCTTGGCGCCGGCGACGGGACGCTGGTCGGCTCCACGGATGTCGGCACAGTGAGCTGGGTCGTGCCCACCGTGCAGATGCGCGGCGCCACCTACGCCATCGGCACGCCCGGTCATTCCTGGCAATTGGTCGCACAAGGAAAGCTTCCCGCCGCCCATAAGGGTATGGAACATGCCGCCAAGATCATGGCGAGCACGGCTCTCGATCTCATTCTTGATCCCGCCCGCATCGAGGCGGCCAAGGCGGATCACAAGGCGCGCCTTGAGGACACCCCCTTCGTCAACCCGATCCCCGACGAGGTTAACCCGCCTTTGCCGGAGAACAGCCATGGTTGATGCCGTGGCTCCATCGACAAACGAGATCCTGAGCATGTCATCTCTCATTTCCAAGCCGGCCTATGGCGATCGGCTGACCCGACAATGAACCAGCCGGGCTTCTTCGACATTTTGAGCTTTGGACCCGATGGTTGGGCGAAGGCATTGCTGGCCGGCGCGTGGATGACTGTTCTCATCGCCATCTCCGGTTATGCCATCGGCATTGTCATCGGCGGCTTTGGTTCCTGGGCCAAGGTCTCGGGCGGCCGCACCACCCGCATTGTCGCCGATACCTACACGACGGTGCTGCGCGGCATTCCTGACCTGCTGGTCATCTACCTTCTCTATTTCGGCGGCAGTGCCGCGGTAACGACTGTCGGACGCCTGTTCGGTGCGGAGGGGTTTGTCGGCTTTCCGGGCTTTCTGGCTGGCTCGCTCGCTGTCGGTATTACGTCAGGCGCGCAGCAAACCGAAGTTTTTCGCGGCGCCTTCAAGGCCGTGCATAACGGCGAGATCGAGGCGGCGATCGCCTGCGGCATGTCGCGCTGGCTGCGCTTCCGGCGCATCGTTGCGCCACTTACTCTGCGTCATGCCCTACCCGGTCTCGGCAATGTCTGGCAGGTGGTACTGAAGGAATCCGCTCTCGTCTCGATCACCGGCGTTGCCGAGTTGATCCGCCAGGCACAGGTAGGCGCCGGCTCCACCGGCCTGCCCTTCGACTTCTATCTGATTGCCGGTCTCCTCTATCTGGCCATCTCGACCGTGTCGGGCGTGTTGATGCGTCAGGCAGAACGCCACTTCAACCGCGGCGTCAGGAGGGTCTGATGGACTGGAATTTCCTCAGCGAAACCTTCGTCAGCCTGATCGCAGCCATTCCGCTGACGCTCTCGCTCGCCGGCCTGTCGATCCTCTTCGGCGCGGTGCTGGCGCTAGGCCTTGCCATGGCGCGCCTGTCCGGCATTCCCGCGCTCGACGGGTTCGCGCGCTTCTATGTCTTTCTCTTCCGTGGCACGCCGCTGCTCGTGCAGATCTTCCTGATCTATTATGGCCTCGGTCAATTCCCAGCGGTTCGGCACAGCATCTTATGGCCGATCCTGCGCCAGCCCTATTGGTGTGCCGTCCTCGCGCTCACGCTGAATACGGCTGCCTATGCCAGCGAGATCATTCGCGGCGGCCTGCTGTCGGTGCCGCATGGTCAGATCGAGGCAGCGCGTGCCTGCGGCATGGGACGCTTCATGCAGTTTCGCCGCATCATCTGGCCGCTTGCCATCCGCCAGGCGCTACCGGGCTACGGCAACGAAATGATCTCGATGGTCAAGGCGACCTCGCTTGCCTCCATTATCACCCTGATGGAAGTGACCGGCGTTGCCGCCAAGCTCATCTCGGAGACCTACCGTGCCATCGAGGTCTTCATCGTCGCCGGCGCAATCTACCTCGCCATCAACTTCCTGCTGACCCGCCTCGTCCAGCTGCTCGAATATTGGCTGAGCCCGCATCTGCGCCAGCCGCGGCCCTTACTCATACCGACCACCCAAGGAGAAGCGCCATGACCGATACGGCTCCCGCGCTCAGTGTCCGCAACCTGCACAAGAGCTTCGGCACGGTCGAGGTCCTCAAGGGCATATCGCTCGACGCCCAGCAGGGCGATGTTATCTCCATCCTCGGTTCCTCTGGCTCGGGGAAATCGACGTTCCTTCGCTGCATCAACATGCTGGAAACACCGGATTCCGGAGACATCACCGTGGCCGGCGAAACCATCCACATGCAGTCCGGCCACAAGGGCAGCCGCCCGACCGATCGCCGGCAGGTGGATCGTATCCGCTCCAGGCTCGGCATGGTCTTCCAGAGCTTCAACCTCTGGAGCCACAAGACGGTTCTGGAAAACATCATCGAAGCCCCCATTCATGTGCAGCGCCGTCCCAAGGCGGAATGCATCGAGGAGGCCGAGGCGCTGCTTGCCAAGGTCGGCATTGCCGACAAGCGCAACCATTATCCCTCGCATCTTTCCGGCGGACAGCAGCAACGCGCCGCTATTGCTCGCGCGCTTGCGATGCAGCCGAAGGTGATGCTGTTCGATGAGCCGACATCGGCGCTCGATCCGGAGCTGGTCGGCGAAGTTCTGCGGGTCATGCGCGGGCTTGCCGAAGAGGGCCGCACCATGCTGGTCGTCACCCACGAGATGGGGTTTGCCCGTGACGTCTCCAGCCGCGTGATCTTCGTCCATCAGGGACTGATCGAGGAAGATGGGAAGCCGCACGAGGTTTTCGCCCGTTCGAAATCGGACCGATTCCGCCAGTTCATCTCCAAATAAGTCAATCATAAGATCGAAAAAAGGGAACGACTACAATGAAATATCTGATTTATCTCATGAAGGCCTTCAGCCTTCTGGCACTTATCTTCGCGTCCACCGTCGCGCATGCCGACGAAAAGAAGTGGACGCATGTGACGATCGCCACCGAAGGTGAATTCCGTCCCTGGAACTTCACCAAGTCGGACGGCACTTTGGACGGCTATGAGATCGACCTGATCAAATATCTCTGCGATCACATGAAGGTGGAATGCACGACCGTCGTCCAGTCCTTCGACGGCATGATCCCGGCCTTGCAGGCTGGCAAGTTCGACGCCATCATCTCCGGCATGTCGGCGACGCCGAAGCGCGAGGAAGTCATTGCCTTCAGCGATTCCTACGGCACGACCGGTCAGACCTTCGCCACGCTGAAATCCGATCCGCTGGCGCAAATGCCGCTGAAGGACCAGGTCTTCTCGCTCGGTTCGAACGAGCAGGGTGCCATCGACGCGCTCAAGCAGCTCGAACCCTTGCTGAAGGGCAAGACCATCGGCGTCCAGACAGCCTCGATCGCCGAAAACTTCCTGCAGAAATACCTGAAGGACGTCGTCACCATCCAGGAATACAAGACTACCGAGCAGCACGATCTTGACCTCAAGGCCGGCCGCGTCGACCTGATCATGGCTTCCACCGCCTATCTCTCGACGGCGGCTTCCAAGCCCGGCAATGAGGATTTCGCACTGACCGGCCCGCGCTTCCAGGGCGGCCTGCTCGGGCGCGGCAGCTCCGTCGGCCTGCGCAAAACCGATCCGGAACTGAAGGCGATGTTCAACGACGCCATCGCCGCAGCCAAGGCTGACGGAACGATCGCAAAACTCTCGCAGAAATGGTTCGGCTTCGACGTGACGCCGCGTTGAGGTCTTTGTCCAAGGAACGGTCGCTTTCCGGGCGACCGTTCTCCGGTTGCATCCGAAAATGCAACGATAGTTCTTGCGCCTCCATCCGCGCGGGCGCTATCCATTATGACGAAGAGGCCTATTGACATGGACCGCCAGCATTGCGGCTTGAAGGTGAGAGCAGAGAATGACGAGACCCGTGATCGGCGTCATCGGGAACGCCCGCCTTGTGGAGAACCGCTTCGCCGCGCAGATCGTCGGAGACAATAATCTACGGGCCGTAACCGAAGTCGCCGGCGCTCTGCCTTTGATGTTCGCCGGCAGCCCAAGCCTCACCGACATTGCGGATCTGCTGGACACCGTCGACGGCGTGCTGCTGACGGGCGCCAGGGCCAATGTTCATCCCAGCCACTTCAACACCGAGCCTCATCCCAAGCATGAGCCGTATGATGAGGACCGCGACGCTGTCGCGCTGCCGATGATCCGGGCCTGCGTCGCGCGCGGCTTGCCCATCCTAGGCATATGCCGCGGCTTTCAGGAGATGAATGTAGCGGCCGGCGGCTCGCTGCATCCGGAAATCCGTGAATTGCCCGGACGCATGAACCACCGGATGCCACGTTTGGAGAATGGTGAAATCCATCCTGATCTGGAGGTGGTTTTTGCCGATCGCCACGATGTCAGGCTTGTGCCGGGCGGAACATTCGCCCGCATTTTTGGCCGGGATGTGATCCGGGTGAACTCCCTGCACGGTCAGGGCGTGCTTGAGCTTGGCGAACAGGTGGTCGCGGAAGGCATTGCCGAGGATGGCACGATCGAGGCAATCCGCTTCAAGGACGCTCAAGAGTTTGCACTCGGCGTGCAATGGCACGCCGAGCATGATCCACAAACCAACCCGGTGAACCGCGCCCTGTTTCAGGCGTTTGGGGACGCGGTAAGACGGCACAAGAGTAGCCGCTAAGCAGCACTACGAAATCAGATCATACAAGTCACGTAAGCGGCGGATTTAATTTGGCAAATCCTTCCTGGTTCCTGTAGGGGAAATATGGGTAGGGCGACATCACCGCGCTCACTCTATCGAGCTTGCCAATCTGCTCCTTAGACAATGACCAACCAACCGCGCCGAGGTTCTGGCGAAGCTGTTCCTCGTTCCGCGCGCCGATGATGACGCTTGAGACGGTCGGGCGGCCTATGAGCCAGTTGATGGCGATCTGCGGCACGGTTTTGCCCGTCTCGGCGGCGATCTCGTCAAGCACCTCGACGATATCGAAGAGCTTTTCGTCATCCACCGGCGGACCAAAGGAAGCTGTCTCGTGCAACCGGCTTTTCTCGGGAAGAGGCTGGCCACGGCGGATCTTGCCGGTTAGCCGCCCCCAGGCGAGCGGGCTCCAGACGAGCGCGCCGACATTCTGATCAGCGGCAAGCGGCATCAGCTCCCATTCATAATCACGACCCGCAAGCGAGTAATAGACCTGGTGAGCGACATAACGGGGATAAGCATGCTTGTCCGAGATGGCCAGCGACTTCATCAATTCCCAGCCGGCGAAATTGGAAGCGCCGACATAGCGCAGCTTTCCCGCCTTCACGAGACCATCGAGCGTGGAGAGCACCTCCTCGATCGGGGTCGAAGCGTCGAAGGCATGCAATTGCAGCAGGTCGATATAGTCGGTTCCGAGACGGCGCAGCGCATCGTCGACGGATCTGATCAGCCGGGAGCGCGAGGTGCCCCAATCGGCAGGGCCATCGCCGGTCGGAAGCGCCGTCTTGGTCGAGATCAAGACGGCATCGCGCCTGCCCCGGATCGCCTGCCCCAGCACGTCTTCCGATGCACCGGCGGAGTAGACATCCGCCGTATCGAAAAGATTGACGCCTGCCTCCAGGCAAATGTCGACAAGACGACGTGCTTCCACCGCGTCGGTCGTCCCCCAGGCGCCGAACAGCGGGCCGCTGCCGCCGAAAGTACCGGCCCCAAAGCTCAAGACCGGCACCCTCAGGCCCGATGCGCCGAGATTTCTGTATTCCATGGATCTGTCTCCTGTCGTTTCAACTGAGATAGACGCTCCACCCAAGGTGATATAGATTGCCTAAAAGAAACTCATTTGTGATTTGAATTCATCATGAGCCGTCAGGACATCAATCGCTCCGGCGAGATGGAAGTTTTCGTGCGCGCGGTCGAGCTTGGTGGCTTCACCGCCGCGGCCGCGGCCTGCCGGATGACGCCATCGGCCGTCAGCAAGCTGATTTCTCGTCTCGAAGCACGGCTGGGCGCGCGGCTTATCAACCGCTCGACCCGGCGGCTGCAACTGACACCGGAAGGATGCGCCTTTTATGAGCGTAGCATAGCGATCCTTGCCGACATCGCCGAGGCCGAGCGCTATGCCTCGGTCGGCGAGCAGGCCGCCGGACCCATCCGCATCAACACCAGCGGCTCCTTCGGCAACCATGTGCTGGCGCCGCTCATTCCGTCCTTCATGGCGCTATACCCTGCCGTCTCGCTCGAGATCGTTCACACCGACAAGGTCGTGGATCTGATGGAGGAACGGGCTGACGTTGCGATCCGCACCGGGCCGCTCAAGAATTCCAGCCTGACCGCCCGCAAACTCGGCGTGACCCGCAAGTTCATCGTCGCCTCACCCGACTATCTCCGACGTCGCGGCACACCGAGATCAACCGACGAACTCCAGAAGCACTGCCGCATCGGCTTTGCCTACGCACGCGCCGTGGAAGGTTGGCCCATGCTAAGCGCCGGCAAGACGATAACGGCTCCCGTTACGCCGGGCCTGCAGGTCGGCGATGGCGAAGCCATGCGCCATCTGGCGCTCGCGGGCGCCGGCCTGGCGCGGCTTCCCGCTTTCACGGTCAAGGCGGATATCGAGGCCGGCCGCCTGGTACCCGTGCTCGAAGACATCAATCCGGGCGACGGCGAGGAGTTCTATGCCGTCCATATCGGCCAAGGCGGCCCGCTTCCGGCGCGCGTGCGGGCACTGCTGGATTTCCTCCACGACAATGTCAGGCTGTAAAAGCCTGCTTAGCTTACGCCGCCGGCTGCTTGGTCTTGCGCAGATAGGGTAGCACGGTATCGAAGGAGCCGAAGCGGGTGATTGCGTCCTCGTTGGACACGGCGGCGGTGATGATGACATCCTCGCCCTGTTGCCAGTTCGCCGGCGTGGCGACCTGATGCTTTGCCGTCAGCTGGATGGAGTCGATAGCACGGAGAATTTCGTTGAAGTTGCGGCCCGTCGTCATCGGATAGGTGAGGATCAGCTTGATCTTCTTGTCCGGTCCGATGATGAAGACCGAGCGCACCGTGGCGTTATCAGCGGGCGTGCGTCCTTCGGAGCTTTCACCAGCCCCGGCCGGCAGCATGTCATAGAGCTTGGCGACCTTGAGATCCCTGTCGCCGATCAGCGGATATTCGACATCGAAACCGGTGGCGATCTTGATGTCGCCCTTCCATTTGGCATGGCTTTCGACCGGATCGACGGAAATGCCGATGACCTTGGCGCCACGCCTTGCGAATTCCTGCTCAAGACCCGCCATTGCCCCGAGTTCAGTCGTGCAGACCGGTGTGAAATTCTTGGGGTGCGAGAACAGCACCGCCCAGCCATTGCCGATCCAGTCATGGAACTGGATCGGTCCCTGCGACGTGTCGGCGGTAAAATCGGGTGCGATATCGTTGATACGCAGGCTCATGATCGGTCCTCCAAATATAGGGCTGTCGCCGTCAAATGACCGGCAACATATGTTGGGCAACAGAAATCCGCCGCAGAATGACGACGAATGCTTTCAAAGAAAAGCCTCCTCAAGCGGTCGCCGCCGTTGCCGACGCAGAGACATATGGCCTCCGGTGCCTACAGCGCGCTTTCAGCGTATCCAGCAGGACATAGCCACTCGGCCAACGCCCGAAACCGCTTGCGACATTGATATGGCCCGCAAGGCCGATATTCCTGATCTCGGAATTCCAGAGCCGCCCGAACATCGTAAGACGGTCGAGCGTCATGTAGATGTCGTTCAGGCTGCCGATCGTCATGCTGGGAAATGGCAGGGTTTCAGTGGGCATGGTGCCGAAAGAAACCTGCCCCGCATGCAAGGTTTCGGTCGCTGGGAGGTCGCAGGGCGCAACGAGCAGCGCGCCCTTGACCCGCCGCGCAGCCGGCCGGCTCGCCAGTTGGGCAGCCAGCAGGCAACCGAGACTATGGGCAACGATATAGGCATCGCCCGCTTCCTCGAGCGCTGCTTCAAGCTTCTCCATCCAGTCTCGGAGGTTTGGATGATCCCAGTCGTCCTGATCCACCACTTGGCCGTCCGGCTGATCCTGCAGCCAATAGCGCTGCCAATGCCCTTCCCCGGATCCGAACAGGCCCGGCAATATCAGCACCCTGCTCATCGCGCCTCCGCTCTTTCGCCCAGAGACAGGTGACGGTGGGTGCCGGAAGCGCCTTGCTCAAGCAGGTGGTGACGCGCAGAAGCGGTCATCAGAATACCCCCACCACGAACGCAAACAGAAATACGAAGGAGAAGACCACGGAGCAGACTTCGACACCGCGAACGATACGGGATCGAATGTCATTGGGCGCGCGTCTTGCAACCGGTCGCCGGAGATCGAAAGCCAAAGCCATTGCGCGTTCCTCTCAATACCAGGCAATCGGCGTAGAGCACCAGAAGTAGAGCTCGTAATCGCGCGCCGACGGCTCCCGATCGTCGTCGCCGGCAGCCGTTCTATCGATCAGATGAAGAGGCTCGTCCTTCCAGTGAATCCAGAGCTGGCCAAAGGCCGTCTTCAAGCGGGTGACGACATCGAACTTCATGCTATCCTCCATCTCGTTGATCCAGTTTGCTCAAGTAAAAGATGTTGCCGTGGGATGATCGATCACTCGGCGGCTGCAAGCAGCGCGGTCGCGCCGGGAAAGAAGGCCGCGAGTTCGCCGATCACCTCGTCGATGCGCTTGGAAAGCGGTTCGGACGAGATTTTGTAATCCGTGAAATCACGATCCGAGGCGTAGACCGCCGTCGGCAGCGTATGCGCCATGAAGAAGCCGAAGAGCGGCCGCAGCTGATGTTCGACCATCAGCGCATGCCGATCGCCACCACCCGTTGCCGTGATGATGATCGGCTTGGCGCGCAGCTCATGTGGGTCGATGAGATCGATGAGGTGCTTGAAAAGGCCGGGATAGGATCCCTTGTAGGTTGGCGAGCCGATGACGAGCACATCCGAGGCGACGATATCGTCGATCACCCGCTTCGCCTGGTCGTCCAGATCCTTGCGCCATTGAGCAGCGCCCAGCGACGGGCCGACATCCTGCAGATCATAGATGCTGCTCGCAAAACCATATTGGTTGGCCGCCAGATCGGCCACGTTCTGCACAAGCGCATATGTCTTCGACGGGCGGTTGAAACTACCGGCAATGCCGACGAGTTTGCGGGCAACCATTCTCATTCCTTTCCCAGCTTCGAGCGAGCTTTCCTATGAGCGAATATTGTCTATGAAAATGATAGATTAAAAGGAACGACCGTCTCTCCTTGCCCGGAAAACGGGAAATCTGTTCCGTCTGCGGGAGGTCTATCTCGGTAGGCAGCGCCCGCAGCCCGCGCACGCGGCCAATGTCTCTACTTTTAAATGCAAAATATTTTGCCGAGGGGCTGGGCAACAATGCCCACGACCCTATCTCGCTAAACAAGGCGCGAAAGAATGTTGGCTTTGTGGAGGAGACAACCTAACGCAACGGAAGAGGTTGCCGATGACCACGAGTGTTCTCAATGCCCTGGGCCAACCGCTTTACTACAGCGGAACGTCGACAGGTTTTTTCTCCGCCACGGGTTCCGGCCCGATACTCAACGGCACCGCTGGAAACGATTCCATGTGGGGTGACGCCTCCGTCAACGTGACGATGCATGGCGGCACGGGCGACGATATCTATTATCTTTATTCGAGCATCAACCACGCCTACGAAGCGCCCAGCGCCGGGGTCGATACCATCATCACCTGGATGGACTACACCCTGCCGGACAATTTCGAGAATCTGACGGTGACCGGCAATAACCGTCATGCCTATGGCAACAGTGCCGACAATATCATTACCGGCGGTTCGGGAAGCCAGACTATCGATGGCGGCGCCGGCAACGACGTTCTGACCGGCGGCGGCGGTGCTGATACCTTCATCATCTCCAAGGGCAACGGCAGCGACCTGATCACCGATTTCAGCGACGATGACAAGGTGCGCCTGAACCAGTACGGGCTGACTTCCTTCGATCAGGTCGTCAGCCACAGCACCCAGGAAGGCGCCAATCTGCGGCTGGATCTGGGAAATGGCGAGAGCCTGGTATTCGCCAACAAGACCGTCGCCGATCTTCATGAAGATCAGTTTCAGCTTGGCCTTGACCGTTCCTCACTCACGCAAACCTTTTCGGACGACTTCAACTCGCTTTCCCTCAGCGACGGGACGCAGGGCACCTGGGAAGCGAAGTTTCATTGGGCGCCGGACAAGGGCAGCAGCCTGAACAACGAGTTGCAATGGTATATCAACCCGACCTATGCACCGACCTCGTCGGTCAATCCGTTTTCTGTTTCCGATGGCGTTTTGACGATCAGCGCCAAAGCGACGCCCGATGCGCTGAAATCCATCGTGGAAGACCATGATTATACTTCCGGCATCCTGACCAGTTACTCTTCATTCTCCCAGACCTACGGCTATTTCGAAATGCGGGCAGAGATGCCGCATGATCAGGGCGCATGGCCGGCCTTCTGGCTGCTGCCGGAAGACGGCTCCTGGCCGCCGGAGCTCGACGTGGTGGAAATGCGCGGACAGGATCCGAATACGGTCCATGTGACGGCGCATTCGAACGCGACGGGCGAACACACGATGGAATCCATCCCCGTGTCGGTCCCCAGCACCGATGGTTTTCACACCTACGGCGTTCTATGGGACCAGGACCAAATCGTCTGGTATTTCGACGATGTTGCCGTCGCGCATGCCGACACGCCCGCCGATATGCACGGTCCCATGTACATGCTGGTCAATCTCGCCGTCGGCGGCATTGCGGGTACGCCGGGAGACACCTTGAAGAACGACGGGTCGGAAATGAAGATCGACTATATCAAGGCCTATTCGCTGGATGATCACACAACGCAGACGGCCTCGGCGGTCCAATCCACCCATACCACCGACTGGCACATATGATCGGACGCGCATGATATCTTGGGCGCCTGGCGCGGCCGTTTAAAACCACGACCGCGCTTTAGTTCCCTTTGAATGCCCGTTTGATCTGATCGGTCATTGGCTTCGTCAAATAAGCAAGAACACTCCTCGAGCCGGTCTGCATGAATGCTTCCACCGGCATGCCGGCAAGCGGTGTAAGCTCACCCAGCCGGTCCCACTCTTCCTTTGACGCTTTGGCGCGAACCACATAGTAGCTCTGGCCGGAATGCTGATCTGTCGTCAGATCCGCCGAGATGGTATCGACGCGACCGTTCAACTCGGGCGTGATGCGCTGGTTGAAAGCAGAAAATCGCAAGGCGACGACCTGCCCGACGGCGACCTGGGCGATGTCCTGTGGCGCAAGCTTCAGCTCGGCGACAAGCGCGTCCTTGTCCGGCACGATCTGCATGATCGTCTCCGCCGGCCCGATTACCGCACCCGACGCATGGACATTCAACTGATCGACGATCCCGGCTTGCGGTGCCCTGATGTCTATCCGCTTCAGATCGTCCTCGACGGCGATCAATCGCTCCGAAAACTGCCCGGTATCGCTCTCGGCTTGCCGCAGCTGATCGGAAACCTCCGAACTGCGATCGTTGTCGATCTGAATGATCTGAAGCTCGGTCTCGGTGATCTTGCCGTTGGCCTGCGCAATCGACGATACCAGATTGCCAAGCTCACCCGTCAGTCGAGCACTGTCCCTCTGTAGCGAATAGACCTTCGTTGCCGAAATGATACCCTGAGCCAGCAACTCCTGGAGGCTGCCGAGCTCCTTGCCGACGAGTTGGATCTCGACCCGCTTGCCCTTCTCCTGCGCGACCAGGCCCTCGACTTCCTGTTTCAGCTGCTGGACTCTCTCACGCAGCTGCGACTTCTGACCCTGTCGCGACGCCATGCGGTCGTCGAAAAGGCGCTGCTCCCCGGCGAGGATATTCTTCACGTCATCATTCCCGGCATTGGCCAGCAGATCCACCGGGAAGGTGATCGCATCCTTGCCGTCACGTTCCGCAGCCAGCCGTGCCGTTCTGGCGGCCAGTTCGTTCAGGCGCTTCCTGAAAATGGCGAGACTGGCTCTGGTTTGCGTATCATCAAGACGGATCAAGACCTCGCCAGCATCGACCCGGTCGCCGTTCTTCACGTTGATCGCGCTGACAATGCCGCCCTTGAGATGCTGGACAGGCTTTACATGGCTGTCGACGACGAGCGAACCGGACGAGATGACCGCTCCGGAGATCTTCGTCGCCGCCGCAAGGCCGCCCATGATGCCGAACAGGACAAGGATCGTCGCCAGCACGAATATGGACAGGCGGCGGATGGCGCGGTCGGTGGAAGACAGGCTCGTATTCTTCATCCACTCACATCCTCGCCGGCGATCATCAATCGGACTGGTCCGGTCCCCGAAGGCTTCGGAGACGTCCCCAATATCTCGTCCTTGGGTCCGAATGCCTGCAATTGGCCGTTGGCGATAATCAGGACCTTGTCGGCCGCCGCGAGCGCACTCGGCCTGTGCGCCACGACGATGGCAATGCCGCCCCGCGCGCGAACATCGATTAAGGCTTTGGTCAAGGACGCCTCCCCTTCGGCATCGAGATTCGAGTTCGGCTCGTCCAGAACCACCAGGAAGGGGTCACCGTAAAGCGCGCGTGCCAAGGCGATGCGCTGCCTTTGACCGGCGGACAGCCGTGAACCGCCCTCGCCGATGACCGTGTCGAATCCATCCGGCAGCTTGACGATCATGTCGTAGACGCCGGCCGCCTTCGCGGCCGCGATGATCGGCTCGGGCTGCATTTCCTTGGCGAAGCGGGAAATATTTTCGGCGATGGAGCCATCAAACAGGCCGACATCCTGCGGAAGATAACCGACATGCCGCCCAAGTTCGCTCGGTTCCCATTGCGACAGCGCCGCCTGATCGAGCCTGATCGCGCCGATGGTGACCGGCCATAGTCCGGTGATCGCCCTGGCGAGCGACGATTTCCCCGAGGCGCTTGGACCAACGACGCCCAGTACCGTTCCCGCCGTTACCTTGAACGCGATATTGCGCAGGATGAAATCGCGGCTTCCCGGAGACGTCAGGCCGATACTCTCGACGCTAAGATCCTTTTGCGGCGCCGGTAGCCTAACCGCCCACTGCTCATTCGGAATCAGATTCAAAAGTTTGTTGAGACGTGCCCAGCTTTGTCGGGCGGCGACAAAGCCCTTCCATTGCCCGATGGCAAGTTCGACCGGGGCCAAAGCACGGGTGACCATGATCGAGCTTGCGATGATGATGCCGCCCGTTGCCTGCTGGTCGATGACGAGGATCGCGCCGACGGCCAAAACACCGGATTGAAGCATCATCCGCGATATCTTGGCGATCGTGGTCAGCGTGCCAGCAATGTTGCTCGCGGCGAGCTGATTTGCGAGATAGTCCTCATTCATCGCCGCCCATTTTTCGGTAAGGCGACCGCTGAAACCCATGGCGACCACCGCTTCCCAGTTCCGCCGCGCCGCCTGCGCGAAGCTGAGGCGAGCCGCTGAGGACTTGGCCGCTTCAAGCGCCGGCCGATGCGACAGCACCTCCGCGAGCACGGTCAGAATGACAAGCAGAATGGCGCCGCAAAGCGCGGTGACGCCGATCCAGAAATGGAACAGAAAGCACAGGACCAGGTAAAACGGCATCCACGGCAGATCGAACAGCGCCGCGCATCCGGCCCCGGACAGAAACGAGCGGACCTGCTCCAGATCGCGCACGGACTGCAGCCCATCGTCGGACGTTTGCATCTTGGTCGGCAAGAGAACAAGCGAACCGAAAACCTTCCTGTTCATTCGCTCATCAAGGGATGCGCCAACGCGTGCAAGCAGCATCGAGCGCAGCAGCTCCAATGCGCCCTGGAATATGAACAGGGTTGCAGCGATGATGGCGAGGCCCGCCAGCGTCGGAAGACTGCGGCCCGGAATAACCCGGTCGTAGACCTGCAGCATGAAGAACGAGCCGGTGAGCGCCAGCACGTTGATCGCCGCACTAGCAAGCGCGATGCTGAGAAACGCTTTTCGAAGCGACGACAGCATCAGGAAGACGAATGTTTGCGGTGGTTCTTTCGAAACAGCAAGCACGTGCCTAAATCCTTAAATTAGCCCTTGGATCGCAGCAGGGTGTCCACAGCATTGCCCCGCACCATCCCTCTCAAGCGAGGAGACCGGAATGACCCAAAGTGCGAATGACATTCCGATGGCGGCGATGAAAATTGCTTGTGACCCCTTACCCGATCCGCAACCTGAAAGCCGGCTGCTTCACGCACAAGTATCGAATATTATTTGCATTTTATGAAGTCGAAATTTACCCAACCTCCAATTTCAGTGAACCCGACCTTAGGATTTCGGGCCATGTTCCATGGTGGCACATTGTCCGGTTGCGACACGCAATCGAACAAACATGTCATGGTGGAAATCATGATGGTCGGGTTGCCTCCACTCAATTTCAGGACAACGCCGCGCTGCGGAATCGCCACGCAAAAAATCCCCCGGCCGGTGGCCGGAGGATTGCGCAATTGAATATGCGATCTTTAATCGAGCGGCCTCAAGCGGCGCGCACGGTTGCGTTCAACGGAATTTCGACGTCGATTTCGAGCGTCGAGACATGCTCGTTGCAATCCATCTTGACCTGAACCTTGTCCCTGTCGAGCTGTACGTGCTTTTCGATCACGGCAAGGATTTCCTCGCGCAGCACAAACACCAGATCCGATCCCACGGACGAGCGTTCGTGGGCGAGAAGCAGTTGCAAGCGTTCGCGCGCGGCCGGCGCGGTCCTCTGCTTTCCAAAAAGACGAAAAATGTTCATGCGGCCCTCCGTCCGAAGATCTTGCCGAAAATGTTCCGCTTTTCACCGGGGATCGTGATCGGCAGAACCTCGCCAGCCAGCCGGCGAGCAGCATCGAAATAGGCCATCGCAGGCGCGCTGCGGCTGTCAGCCAGCGTGACGGGGGCACCGATATTGGAGGCGCGCAAAACATCGCTGCTTTCCGGAATGATGCCGAGAAGCGGAATGGACAGGATCTCCAGAACGTCATCGACCTTGAGCATATCGCCGCGTTCGGCGCGATTGGCGTCGTAGCGGGTGAGCAGCAGATGCTTTTCCATGCGCTCGCCGCGCTCAGCCTTGAGGGTCTTCGAGTCGAGCAGGCCGATGATGCGATCCGAATCGCGCACCGAGGAGACTTCCGGATTGGTGACAACCACCGCCGTATCCGCATGACGCATCGCAAGCGTAGCACCGCGTTCGATCCCGGCCGGGCTGTCGCAGATGATCCAGTCGAAATGCTGCTTCAGCTCATTGATGACGCGCTCGACGCCTTCCGGCGTCAGATTGTCCTTGTCGCGGGTCTGCGATGCCGGCAGCAGAAACAACGTCTCCAACCGCTTGTCGCGGATCAGCGCCTGCGGCAGCTTGGCATCGCCCTGGATGACATTGACGAGATCGTAGACGACCCTGCGCTCAGCGCCCATCACCAGATCGAGATTGCGCAGCCCGACGTCGAAATCGACGACAACCACCTTCTCGTTCCTTTGCGCCAGGGCCGCTCCGAGCGCGGCAGTCGAGGTCGTCTTGCCAACCCCGCCCTTGCCTGACGTCACTACGATGACTTTCCCCATCTTGCTCTCCTGTTTCCTGGCCAGTTTCCGGCTCAGATAAGTTTCTCTGCTTTGATGGCATCGCCTTCCAGCCAGAGCTGGACGGCCTGCCCGCGAAGGTTGGCGGGCATGTCTTCCGCCATCTTGTAGATACCGTCGATGGCAACCAGTTCTGCCTCAAGCTTGCGGCAGAAGATATGCGCCGACGCCTTGCCCAACGACCCAGCCATGGCCCGGCCGCGCAAGGTTCCGTAGATGTGGATCGAACCGCCGGCGACGATCTCCGCTCCCGAGGCAACAGACCCGACGACAGTCACGTCACCTTCAGGAAAGATCACCGACTGACCTGAGCGCACCGGCTCCCTGATGGTGATGGACTGAACCGACGGACGGGCTTCGGGCACTGTGGCTGGCTTGCTTTGCAGCTCGATGGTCGGCTCCTTCTCGGGAACCTCGAAGTCGGAAACCGCGCGGCCACCCTTGAGAGCGGCAGGCATGCCCGGCCCGAGGATCGACGGGCGAGCGCCCTCGATTCCCATGATGCTGACGTTGCGCTGGCCAAGCTCCGCGATAAGCTCTTTCAGCTGCGAACGGTCGATCGGCAGATCCGTCACGTCGAGCACCACCGGTCGGCCAAGGAAGAATCCGGCTGAGCGCGCAGCAAGATCATCCAGCCTTATCAACCAGTTATCGAACGGAAGATCCGGTGAAAGCATGACCGCCAGAAAGGAGCGGCCCTTGATGCGAATGGAGCGAGGGTCTGTTATCACTTTGGTCATCTATGTAAATAAATCGTTGATATTATGTACCAACGCCATGGTTAACAAATGGTTAATTTCACCCCATAAACCGTAAATCGCGGCCGCCTCAAAACCCCAAAATGGCGCCTCGCCTACAGTCTATTTTCGGGTGATCTGGTAACCGCCGCCATTGCATTTACCATTGTGGAAAGGCACCAAGGCGGAACCAGTTCGGCTTGGAAGGGTTCCTTGGCCGTGACCATCAATGGCCTGAAAGGGTATATACAGAATGGAAAATCAAGCCACCAACGCAATCGTCGCCACGCAGACGGCGCTCAGTCAGGCAAGTGCCCTGATCGTTCACTACGGCTTTTCGACCATAGGAGCGATTGTCCTGCTTGCCGGCGGCTGGGTTCTTGCCAGCGTCATCAGTCGATGGGCCTATAAGGGCATCTCGAAAATTCACGGAATCGATGAAACGCTGGCCCGATTCTTCGAGAAAGCGCTCCACTACGGGCTGCTGATTCTCGTGTTCGTCACTGTCCTCGGGCAATTCGGCGTCCAGACGACCTCGATCGTTGCGACATTGGGTGCTGCTGGCCTCGCCATCGGGCTCGCCCTTCAAGGCACGCTGCAGAACATAGCGGCCGGAATCATGCTGCTGGCACTGCGCCCCTTTCGTGTCGGCGAGTATATAGAAGCCTCCACCGTTGCCGGCAGAATCGTCGAAGTCGGACTGTTCGCTACCCAACTGCGCACCGCCGACGGCCTTTATCTGCTAGCGCCGAACTCGACGCTGTGGAATACGCCGATCATCAATCACAGCCGCGAACCCAATCGCCGCCAGGAGCTGGCGGTCGCTGTCGGTGATGATGCCGATCTGAAGCTCGCCTCGAAAACCCTTCTCGACGTCGTCACCGATGATCGTCGCGTTCGAAGCAGCCCTGCAGCCCGTGTTTACTCCGACGAACTGACCGCCGAAAAGACGACCTTGAAGATCGAATATTGGGTGAAGACCAGCGACTGGGCGGAGACCCGCCACGATCTGGTCGAGCGGATGAGAATCGCGCTTGCGGATAAGGGAATCGTCATCAAGTAAGTACGCGGACTTCCACCTGTCACAATAGGAAAATTTCGCTTAGATGCTTGGATTTGGCTGAGTCGGGAGAAACAGCCGGAATGCAGGGAAAGGGACGGGAAAATGTCACCAGCCAGATCAGTTTATCGGTTCAACTCCGCCATCGTCCGCGAGCCGTCGCACTCGGTGGTCGACGGCCTGCGCGCCGAGGAGCGCGGCAGCCCGACCTATGAAGCCGTGAAGGCCGAGCATGATGCCTATATTGCGGTACTGCGCGGTGCCGGCGTCGAGGTGACTGTCCTGCCGGCACTCGAATCCTTCCCCGACTCGATCTTCGTCGAAGACCCCGCGCTCGTCTTTACCGAAGGCGCGATCCTGCTGCGTCCCGGCGCGGCAAGCCGCTCCGGCGAAGCGGCCGAAATCGCCCCCACCTTGCGCGACATGTTCGGAACCGTGCTCGATCTTCCGGCAGGCTTTGCGGATGGCGGCGATATTCTGGCAACGCCGAGGGGCGTTATGATTGGGCTCTCGGCACGAACCGATAGGGCCGGCGCCGAAGCACTTATCAGCTGCCTCGTCAGGCTTGGGCACAACGCGGAGATTGTCGCCACGCCAGAAGGTGTGCTTCATTTCAAGACTGCCTGCTCGCTGCTGGACGACGAGACCGTGCTCTCGACTGCCCGCCTCGTCCGTTCCGGCGTCTTCAAGGATTACAAGCAGATTATCATCCCGGAAGGCGAAGAGCCGGCGGCAAACGCCCTGCGCATCAACGACATCCTCATGGTGCCTTCCGCATACCCACGCAGCCTCGAGCTTCTCGACAGGCACGGCTACAGGATCATACCGGTGGCAACAACGCAGATCGAAATGATCGACGCAGGCCTCTCCTGCATGTCGCTGCGCTGGTATAGCGACGACAAATAACCCCGAGCGGAACGCGTCGGAGTTAGCGGCAGTCGCTGAATGCTTGGGAGATTCGTTCAGCCGGGCTTCGCGCGGCGATCAGCGCCGCAAGCAGGATGCGCGCCTGGCTGGGCCGAAGCGTGTGCGAGTGGATTGCGCCAGCAACCGCAAGATCATGCCCACCGCCACCACCGCCGTAGCTCGCGACGAGACGGCCCTCGGGGACCCTGCTGGAAACGATTACGGGGACACCACTATCCGCGCAGCGCCTTACGGCCTCGATGATGCCCGTGTTGGCATTGCCGGAGCCGAGGGCGGCAAGCACGATTCCGTCCGCACCGGCATCGAGGCTCGCCTGGATATGAGTGGCGTCGCAGCCGGGATAAATCGCGACTATATCGATGCGGACGCCTGCGACCGGTGTGGACAGATGCGGGCTTTCGACATGCCCGATCGGCCGCGCCGAGCGAAATGCGTCGGGCTGATCCGTACTGCGCTTGTAGACGCCCCATGCGGGCAGAAGCCTGCCGCCGAAAGATACGAGAACGCCTCGCCTGGCATTGTCCTCGTCCGTGGCAGCTTCGATCGCCAATGCAAGATTGGCCGGCCCATCGGCATACGGATGATCAGCAGTGAATTGCGCGCCGGTAAAGACAACGGGCTTGTCGGTTGCGTGCTGCAAATGAACGAGCAGCGCGGTCTCCTCCATCGCATCGGTGCCATGCAGGATGACGACACCGGCAATGGCCGGATCGTCGAGCTGCTGCCTTACGGTATCGCTGATCCGCTGCATGTCGGTCAGCGACAGGCTGGCGGAATCTTTCGACATCAGATCAATGGGTTGCAGCCGGGCGTTGACCTGCGGAACAAGCGCAAGAAGATCCTCGCCCCTCAGGCTTGGCGTGCTGGCGCCTTCGGCGCCACGCTTGCTCGCAATGGTGCCGCCGGTGGCTATGACTGCCACCAGCGGAAGGATCTTTTGCGCGTTCAACGCGGTACTTCCGCGCTGACGACACGTTCGTCGGCCAGGCGATGGATACGCTCGCGCAGCAAATACCATCCGACGATCAGCGCCGGAATAATGATCACGAGCGAGGCGATGGTCCAGGTGCCGACCGGATAGTCGAAGGCCATGAGCACCAGCACGCCGAAGAGGAAGACAAGCGTGAGGATGCCGGTATAGGGCGCGCCGAACATGCGGAAGTCAGGCCGGACCAGCTCGCCGCGACGCGACAGGTGCCACAGCTTGAGCTGGCAAAGCACGATGACGCCCCATGCGCAGATGATTCCGAGAGCGGACAGGCTGAGCGCAATCTCGAAGGCCGCGGCCGGCACCACCGCATTCAGCGCCACGCCGAGAACCGTCACGGCAGCAGTCACCGCAATGCCGCCATAGGGCACGCCAGCCTTGTTCATCTTCGCAAGTGCCGCAGGGGCTGAGCCCGACACAGCCATCGAATGGAGAATACGGCCGGTCGAATAGAGACCTGCATTCAGCGAGGAGAGCACGGCGGTCAGGACCACCAGGTTCATGATGATGTCGGCACCTTCGACGCCAATGGAGCCGAAGAAGGTGACGAAAGGGCTCTCACCGGCCTTATAGGCCGTGTAGGGTAGGAGGAGCGACAGCAGCAGCACCGAGCCGACGTAGAAGATCAGGAGACGCGCGACAACGGTGCGGATGGCGCCGGGGATGACCTTACGGGGATCGGCGGTTTCGCCCGCCGTGGTGCCGATCAGCTCGACCGAGGCGTATGCAAACACGACGCCCTGAATGATGACGAAAGCAGGTAGGATACCGTTGGGGAAGAAGCCGCCATTGTCGGTGATGATGCTCAGACCGACGGTGTGTCCCTCCAAGGGCGTGCCAAACATGACGAAGTAGATGCCAACAACCAGGAAGGTCGCAAGGGCCAAAACCTTGATCAGGCTGAACCAGAACTCAAGCTCGCCGAACACCTTCACCGACAGCATGTTCATCACCAGGACGACCAGAAGCGCCGACAGTGCGAATACCCACTGGTCGATCCCGGCCAGCCAGGGAACGTAATGCTTGAAGAAATTCATGTAGAGGGCAACGGCTGTGACGTCCGCGACCGAGGTCATCGCCCAGTTCAGCCAGTACATCCAACCGGCGGCGAATGCCATCTTCTCGCCGTAGAACTCGCGGGCGTAAGAGACGAAGGAGCCAGAACTCGGACGATGCATGATCAACTCGCCGAGCGCACGCAGCACCAGGAATGCGAAGAAGCCGCAGAGCGCATAGACAAAGACCAGCGCGGGACCGGCTTGGGCGAGCCGCCCGCCTGCCCCCAGGAACAGTCCGGTGCCGATCGCACCGCCGATGGCGATCATCTGGATCTGCCTTGGCTTGAGGGCCTTGTGGTATCCGAGCTCTTCCTCCACGAATACCTCGCGGTCTGCCGATGTATTTTTCATTGATATCTCTCCTCCCAATGAATTCGTTTTCAGTTGGCTGCCTCGCGCCGCGCCGGGAACTCGAGCGCATCCGGCTTAACCCGTTCGCCGCCCGATGGCTGCGATCACAGACCAGCAATTTCAAAGCAACCCTGTAAAGCTGCATGACAGATTTTATTTCCTCATAATCTTATAGAAAGTCGCGCGTCAAGTGGTATCTGCCCTTATTGACCGCGGTTCCTCGATTGGTTACGGTCCAAATATCTGTCAGACAGCTTGACAGATATTAGTGTCGTCTCGAGCCATTGGAGGATAATGTGGTCACGACTCGCAGGGAGCACGACTTGCTGGGAACCAAAGAGATTCCGGCAGATGTCTATTGGGGTGTGCATACCGCGCGGGCGGTGGAGAACTTCCAGGTCACCGGCATGACGATCGGGCGCAATCCCTATCTCGTCCGGGGCCTGACCTTCGTGAAAGAGGCGGCGGCAATCGCGAACCACGAACTCGGGCTGCTCGATCGGGTACGGATGGACGCAATCGTCCGGGCTTGCCGCGAGATTCGCGCCGGTGCACTTCACGACCAGTTCATCGTAGATGAAATTCAAGGCGGAGCCGGCACTTCGACGAACATGAACGCGAACGAGGTCATTGCCAATCGCGCCCTCGAACTGCTCGGTCATAGCAAGGGCGACTATGCCCACCTGCATCCGAACGACCATGTCAATCTCAGCCAGTCGACCAACGACGCCTACCCCACAGCCGTCAACATCGCGCTGATCGAGGCGATCGACGACCTCGCGGCTTCCATGACCACCCTGAAGACCGCCTTCGACCGCAAGGCGCAGGAATTCGCCCGGCTTATCAAAATGGGGCGGACGCAGCTGCAGGATGCCGTTCCGATGACGCTCGGACAGGAATTCCGGACCTTCGTCGTGATGCTCGGCGAGGACAAGGCTCGCCTTCTCGAGTCCGCCGCACTGCTGCACGAGATTAATCTCGGCGCTACCGCCATCGGCACGGGGCTGAATGCCCCACGTGGATATGCAGCACTCGCATGCGAGCATCTGTCTCGGCTGACAGGACGCCCGCTCGTCACGGCGGAGGACCTGATCGAGGCGACGCAGGATCCCGGCGCATTCGTGCATCTGTCAGGGGTGCTCAAGCGCGTCGCTGTCAAACTGTCGAAGACCTGCAACGACCTTCGCCTGCTCTCCTCCGGCCCGCGCGCCGGCATCGGCGAGATCACCCTGCCCGCCGTGCAGGCGGGATCGAGCATCATGCCCGGCAAGATCAACCCGGTCATCCCGGAGATGGTCAACCAGGTCGCCTATGCAGTGATCGGCAACGACATCACCATCACCATGGCCGCCGAAGCCGGCCAGCTCCAGCTCAACGCCTTCGAGCCCATCATGGTACGCGCGCTCTCCCAGAGCATCAGCCAGTTGAGCGCCGCCTGCCGCATCCTGGCGGAGCGCTGCGTCGATGGCATCCAGGCCAATCCTGCCATCATGACCGCACGGGTGGAGGAGTCGATCGGGCTTGCCACCGCGCTCAATCCGCTGATCGGCTATTACGCTGCCACCGAGGTCGCGCAGGAAGCACTCGCCAGCGGCCGCACGGTGCCAGAGGTCGTCCTTGAACGCGGGCATCTGACCGTCGAACAGCTGCAAAAGGCGCTCAGCCCCGAGCACCTCGCCAACCTGCCCGCTATCGTTGAACCTGATCTTCTCCAATGATGGTGGTCACCACCTGCTTCACCTGCCCGAGGTGAAGCTCCATTGCTTCTCGCGCCTCCTGCCCTGAGCCCGCCTTGATCGCGTCGACGATCCGGCGGTGCTCAAGGTTCGACGCCGAGCGCCGGCCGGCCATCATGTTCACCATCTCCGATTGCAGGGACAGTGCCTCGCGGGCATCGGCCACGATCTTCGCAAACAGCGCGTTGCCCGACGCTTCGGCGATCAGGCCATGAAACTGCGAGTCGAGCAGCACCCATGGATGCGGCTCTTCTTCCCTCTCCATCTTGTCGCATAGCTCCAGCAACGCTGCCAACTGATGTTCCGTGCGGCGCAGCGCCGCCCAGCCGGCGGCGGGAACCTCGATGAAGGGACGCGCCTCGATAAGATCGCGCGCCGAGTAGGCGCCATAATTAAGTTCCGGGCTGGGCGTCGCGGTCACGACATAGGTGCCGCTGCCGGTGCGGGTCTGCGTCAGCCCGAGCGTTTGAAGGGAGCGCAGCGCCTCGCGGATGATGGGCCGGCTTACACCATACCTCTCCGCCAGTTGAGCCTCCGATGGCAGCCGAATGCCGATGGTCAGCTGTCCCGAGCCGATGGCGGAGCGCAGATCGTCAAAGATCGCTTCGGCGGCGTTCTTCCGACTGATCGGCCTTGTCTCGGATAACCAGTCAGCCAATTCGCTCATACTCCCGTTTGATAGACACTTCAGATCTGTCAAACAGCTAAGCTGAATCTCCGCGGGCATCAAGCGCAGACACGCGAGAGTTGCTCTTTGAGCCCAGATTTGCGGAAACCTACCGGTGCGTTCGCGGATAAGGATTGCGCTCGGGGAAGCTCCAGCCGGCGATGATCTCGGGATCAGCCTGCCACACTTCTACCTTCAGCGGATAGCAGGCAGCCTCGTCGCTCGAATGGCCGCTGCCGCAATCACCCCCGGGGCATGCGGAGAGAGCGCCCAGAAGATCGATCTCGGCGAAGAACTCGATGAAATCGCCTGGCCGCACAGGGCTGGCCTTCATGAAATACTGGTGGGTATCGCGCGTGAAGCCGGTGCACATGAAGACGTTCAGCACGTCATGCACATGCACTTCGGCCTCCTGAACCGATATATTCCGTTCCTCGGCCAGTGCCCGCGTCAGGTTCGAATGACAGCAGTGATGATAGTCGTTCCCCTTCAGCAGCCGGTTTGTATAGGGATCGCAGCGGGTGCCGATGACGTCATGGACGCCGGCGCCGTCATCGTCCCAGCCGTACCAGCCGAGCGTATCATGGGTGATCGTCGCCATCGGTCGTAGAGACGGCAGGCTGCTCCACAATCGATCGCCGACGCCGACATGCGTGGCATGCAGGGCGCGCGTCTTGCCGCTGAAGAAGCGTTCCGACAAGTCATTCGCATTCCAGAGATTGAGGTCGCCGACCTGCGAGCCTTCTACGCTGACGATGCGGAAAAAATGTCCTCTGGGAACGTGAAAGCTGCGCGCATCTCTCGGCGGAACGATGGTCTCGCTCACCTTCGTCAGGCTCTCGCGCGCTCTATTCAAAAGACCGAGATCCGCAGCCGGAAGCGTCTCGACCGGATAGACCACCACCGGCGGTTTGCTGCGACGGTCGCGTGCGTCGGAAGGGATCAGCGGCATGGATGAATTCTGCATTAAAATCACTATCCCTTATATGCTTGCGTGATGATGGCCCGAGCGCTTGCCGAACGCATATCAGAAGCACCAAATTCGGCGGCACTCTAGCGAAATGGTAGCGCCGGACAACACAGTTTGTTCTTGTCCTTTGGCCAAGCCTGACTTAGTCATTGCCCATGAGAAACCTTCCCCTCGCCTCCCTGCGCGCCTTCGAGGCAGCCGCACGTCACGAGAGTTTCGTCAAGGCCGCCGCCGAGCTCAATCTGACGGCCGCCGGTGTCAGCCAGCATGTGCGAACGGTGGAAAACTGGTTGAACGTCCCGCTCTTTGTGCGACAGACGCGTGGTGTCGCGCTCACCGCTGCCGGCCGCGAGTTCGGCGCGGCGGTGACACATGGGCTCGGACATATCGAAATCGCGGCCCAGCAATTGCGGCGCGAAATCCACAGCCGCCCGATCAGCATTGCCTGCATCGCATCGATGGCAACGCGATGGCTCATTCCGCAGCTGCCGAGGTTCCGGGCGACTTATCCGGACATTCGCATCAACATCGTCTATGCGCTGGAAGCAAAGACACCGGAAGCGGCTGGCGTCGATCTGTTGATACGTCACGGTCCTCGTCCAAGTCCAAGCGCAGTCGAGCTTCTGAGCGCCGAAACACGCCCGACCTGCTCGGCGGAATTTCGCGCCCGTCACGGCAAACTTGAAACACCTCGCGATCTGGCCAGCGCCGAACTCCTCCATGACGAGACTATCGATGCCTGGGCACGCTGGTTCGCCATCGCAGGCCTCCACAAGACACCCAAGGCCGGCCCAATCTTCGCCGATTTCAACCTGATGATCGGATCGGTCATCGGCGGCCAGGGTGTCGGCCTTTGCCCTACGGCGCTGATCGCAGATGAGCTGGCACAAGGATCCCTGGTGACGCTCTTCGACACAGCCTCGGATACGGACAAGGCCTATTGGCTGATCGAGGCAAAGAGCCTTTCCCATGAGGCCGCGATATTTCGAGACTGGTTGGTTGCCGCAAGCCGGGAACGTTGGAGTACCTGACAGCACGGAGCTTGTATCCTGCCAGCGATTTCTGTTCACTCACTTGGGATATTCAAACAGCGTCTGCGGCCAGATCGGGACCGGCTATCGTTTGGGCCACTCTCCGGCGTTCGGCGGCCTTTAGCATATCCACGAAGGCACGAACCCTGGCGGGACGAAACCGCGCCGGCGGAAAGACGGCGTATATGCCGCCGGCAGGCAGGCTCCAGTCCGGCAGGATGCGAACCAGCCTCCCCGCCTCGATATCCTTCGCCGCCATGTAATCCGGGAATACCGAGACCCCTACCCCGGCGAGAACACAGGCATAGGCCGCCGGTGTCTTGTCGGCGGTCACCGGGCAATTGACGTCGATTGTGACCGTCTCCCGCTCGGCATGCGAAAAAATCCAGCGAAGCGGGTTTCGCAGTGCCGCATTGGCGACCCATGGCAGATTGGTCGCATCGGCCGGCGATGACATGGAAGGCATGGCGCCGATCAGGGAGGGCGCGGCAACGAGATATTGATCAAAGGTGCCAAGACGCCGCGCCTGATTGCTGGAATCCGCAAGCCAGCCAACGCGAATGGCGAGGTCTACCTGACCGGCAACCAAGTCCATGACATCATCATCGAAGATGACGTTGACCTGCATCTGGGGAAAACGCTGGCGATAGGCCGCGATTGTCGGCGCCACGACGGCCGCGCCATAGTCGAGCGATGCGGTCAGCGTCAGCATGCCCGAAGGCTCGCTCGCCTTTTGCGACATCTCGGCGTAAGCCGCCTCCGCCTCGCGCAGAATGATGACACAGCGATCATAGAAAAGATGGCCTTCATCCGTCGTGTGAAGTCGCCGCGTGGTGCGGCTCAGCAGCGTGACACCCAATTCATGCTCCAGCCGGGCAACCTGATGGCTGACGACGGCCTTTGCCACACCAAGCCGCTCGGCCGCCAGCGTAAAGGAACCGGTGTCGACGACCGTTGTGTAGAAGATCAGCCGGTTCAGATTGAGAAGGTCGCTCATGGTACTTTGTCAAAGCAGATCATACAGTCTGTATGATTGAGCGATATTTATCTCCTAATCAATACCTGTGATAGAATTTGCTCAATCTTTGGCTGCCTCGCACTCCACCAGATCGGGAGAACTGACATGATCACACGACGCGACACCTTCAAGCTTGCAATGGCAGCCGGTCTAGCCGCCGCTCCGCTCACCCTGGCGCGCGCCGCGAACGGCAAGCTCGAATGGACGTATTTTCAGGCGGGTGAAACGGGTTTTCGCCGCACGCCGGTCCTCCTGACGGGCAAAAAGAACGCCATCCTGCTCGACGGCGGCTTTACGCTCTCCGACGGACGCGCCGTTGCGGATGCCATCAAGGCTAAGGGCAAGCGGCTAACAACCATTTTCGTGAGCTGCAACGATCCCGACTACTACTTCGGCCTCCGACCCATTGTAGAGGCCTTCCCGAAGGCGAAGGTTATCGCCAAGCCGGTCACCGTCGAGGCGATCAAGGCCAATGTTCAAGCCAAGCTGGAGGCCTGGGGACCTCAACTCAAGGAAAACGGCCCGCAGAAACTGGCCGATGTCGTCATTCCCGAACCGTCCGACGTGACCTCTCTCGATCTCGAAGGGGCTCGCATCGAGATTGTTGAAGTGCCCGGAATGCACGACCGGCGCTACATCTGGGTGCCGGCGTTGAAGGCCGTTTTCGGCGGCGTTCTGATCGATTCCGGCATTCACGTCTGGGTCGCGGATACAGCAACGCCGGAGCTGCGTGCCGCCTGGGTCAAGGCGCTTGATGCCATCGCCGCGCGCCAGCCGCAGATCGTCATTCCCGGCCATCAGGCAGAGGGTGCCGAACAGGGGATCGCTGCAATCACTTTCACGCGCGACTATCTCCTCGCCTTCGAGGAGGAAATGGGACGAACCAAGGACAGCGCCGAATTGATCGCCGCGATGACCAAGCGTTATCCCGACCTCAAGGACGTCGGCTCACTCCAGCTCGGCGCCAAGGTCGCCAAGGGCGAAATGAAGTGGGGTTGACCATCGTCAGTCCACGAAAGCGGCACGGCAACAGAGGATAAGAGCCATGAGCGATGTCAAATTCCCCGCAATCGGCCACACCTATCGCGCCGACTACGGCGAACTTGCCTACCGTGTCGCCTTTGCCGATGACGGCAAGACGTTGCGCTGGGCCGAAGACAAGGCGACGGATTTCGGCGCGGCCGCCAAGACCGAAACCTATCAGGCGATCCCGATCCGCCCGGCGTCTTCATGGTCACCTGGCGGGAAGCGGACGGCACGACTGTCACCCATGTCGAGGACTTCGAAAACAGCACCCTTCACGCCGCCATCACGCTTCCAGACCATTCATTCCTGACGCTACCGGGAAAATGGACGCGTCTCGACTGAAGCTGCTGGTCTAGAAGCCCATGAAGCCCGGTTGCTTGGCAAGCGCCGGGGCCTTTTCCAACGCCGCGAGCTCAACCCCGGGAACGCCGAATTCAGTGTCATCGCCGAGAATTTCTTCGATCTCGGCCGCCACCTGCAACACGCCGGCGTCATCATGGCGCCGGCCGACGATTTGCAGGCCGAAGGGCATGCCCAGCGTGTCGCGGCCAACCGGAATGGTGATCGAAGGATGGCCGGCAAGGGTCGAGGCATAGGCCATGGCCAGCCAGTGATAGTAGCTTTTGGTCGGCTTGCCGTCGATCTCTTCCGGATAAAGCTCGTGCCAATCGCGCGGGCTGATCGTTACCGCCGGGCAAAGCACGTAGTCGTAAGTCTCGAAGAATGTCTGCCAGTCGCGATAGTAGCGGCCCTGCTTGACCAGCGCATCGGCGATATCAAGCGGACCATAGCTCAGGCCCTCTTCGACATTGGTGCGGACAAGCGCACCGACCTTATCCGGATGGGACAGCATCAGCTTGTGATGCATGCCCAAGAACATCACGCCGCGCAGGACCGAAAAGATGCGGTCGGCATCGGCGCAATCGGGGTGCGTCTCCTCGACGATGCCGAGATGGCTCGACAGCCGCTTGGTCACCCGCCGGAAACTATCGCGGATGACCCGTTCGGTCGGCGCAAAGCCGAAATCTTCTGTGACGGCTATACGCAAGGAGGCGAGGTTTGGGCGACGGGCGACTCCAAACCCGTCCGTCCCCCAAGGGGTCCTGCCATCGACGACGACCGTATAGGGATCGAGCCTGTCCGGCCGCGCCAATACGGACAGCATCAGCGCCACATCGGCGACATCGCGGCCCATCGGCCCGCTGGTCGGCAGCGGCATCAGCGCCATGGCGCGCGTGTCGCCGGGTACGACGCCCGGCGAGGGCCGGAAGCCGACGACACCGCAAAAGGCTGCGGGATTGCGCAGGCTGCCACCCGTATCCGACCCGGTCGCCAGCGGCGCCATTCGCGACGCGAGGAGCACAGCCGAGCCGCCGGACGAGCCGGCAGCGCTCTTCGTCGTGTCATGCGGATTGGCGGTGGCACCATAGACGGCATTGCGGGTATTGCCGCCGGCGCTCCATTCCGGATTATTGGTCTTGCCGAGCGGGATCGCCCCTGCTCCGCGCATGGCAGCCACGATCGCATCATCCTTGACAGCGATATTGTCGCGGTAGATTTCCGAACCGAAGGTGGTCGGCAGGCCGGCAACGTCGATCATGTCCTTGATGCCGAAAGGCAGGCCGTGCAGCGGGCCGAGCGCCTCGTTGCGCGACACCTTCTCTTCGGCGAGTCTCGCCTCATCCAGAACCCTGTCGAAATTATAGGCCACCAGAGCGTTCACCGCCGGGTTGAGCCTCTCGACCCGCTCGATACAGGCCTCCGCCAGTTCAACCGGCGACAGGCTCTTGCGCCCGATCGACCGGCGCGCCTCGAGTGCACCGAGATCTGCGGGGTTGGACTTGCTCATGGCGACACCTTTCTGAAGGATAGGATGGATATCAGCAAGCCGTTAGGCATCTGCCTTCAGGTTGGCGGCGTTCTCGGCGATATCGAGGAACAGCGCCGTCATCACCTGCATGCCTTCGCGCGCGATCGGGATCAGAACATGCTCGTTCGGTCCGTGTTGACCGCATTCGGCATAGGAATGCGGAATCCAGATCGTCGGCAGCCCGAGAATATCGGTGAAGGCATCATTTGGCAGCGATCCCGCGAGATTGGGCAGGACATGCGGACGGCGACCGGCGCTGCGCGTCAGTGACTGCTCGACGAACCTCACCCATGGATGGTCCGGTGAAAAGCGCGTCGCCTGGAATGCCTCGCTGCGCGCGGCGCGCACCTCGACCATCGGAAATCCATTGGCGTCGAGATGGCGGCGCAGGGCCGGAATGATATTTTCAATCTCCGTGCCGACCACGAAGCGTAGCTGACAGGCGGCCCGCGCCGACCCCGATATAGCGTTCTGCGGTGCATCGATGTTGCCGGAGGAGAGCGCGAGAACGGTAAAGGAATTCCAGCCGAAGACCCGTTCGCTCGGCGTCAGATCGCTCTCGCCCCAATCTGCATCGTGCCGGCGCGGCGGCAGGTCGCGGAGCACGGCACGAATATCCGGCGTGAGGCTTGTCGGGCGCCATTCGGCGATCTTGATCTGGCCGCACGCATCAGTGATCGTCGCGATCGCCTGGGCCAGGATAATGGCGGGATCGGCGAGCAGGCCGCCGAAATTGCCGGAATGATGGTCTCCGTCGCGCAGATTGACGACGAGATTGAAGGACATGCCACCACGCGATCCCATGAACATGGTCGGTGTGTCGATGGCCAGACGCGGGCCATCGGAAGCGATCAACACATCCGCCGAAAGCCGGCCGCGGTTGGCGGCGAAGAATTCCCGCAAGCCGAAAGAACCGGTCTCCTCGGCCATCTCCAGAATGATCTTCGCATTGAAGCCGAGCCTGCCGTTCTTGCGGATCAGCAGTTCAAGCGCCTTGATATTGATGAGGTGCTGGATCTTGTTATCGGCCGTGCCGCGGCCATAGAGCTTGTCATCTTCGCGGATGAGCCTGAACGGCTCAAGACCCTCGCGCCAGCGGTGCGCCTCGCCATTGCAGACATCGCCATGGCCATAGACCAGCACAGTCGGTAAGTCGTCACCCTCGATGCGGTCGGCGATCAGGAGCGGCGCTCCTCCCTCGCGTGGATTATCGAAGATTTCGACGGAAAAACCCATGGACAGCAGCAGCGGCTGCATCTCCTTCTCCAGATAGGCCTGAAGCTCCTCCCACCGGCCCTCGGATTGGCTGACGGAGCGTCTCGCCACAAGCCTCGCCAGATCCACCTCGAGCCCGCCGCCGTCGACATAATCGCGGGCGGCCTCGATCACTTGCACTCTGTCCATGGAACTGCCTACCTCGTTGCATCGGCAGCCGACAATGCTGCCATATTGGACGCTTCCCAGCCGCGGCCGGGCATGGCGGCGAGCAGTTGGCGCGTATAGGAATGTTGGGGATTACCGAAGATGTCGTCGACGGCGCCGTACTCGACCACCTCCCCTTTCGACATCACAAGAATATGGTCCGAAATCTCGGCGGCAACCCTTAGATCATGGGTGATGAAAATCACTGTCAGGCCAACGCTTTTCCTGATGTCGTCGAGGAGTTTCAGCACATCCTTCTGCACTGAAACGTCAAGCGCCGAGACCGCTTCATCGGCAATCAGGATCTTCGGCTCGACCATGAGCGCGCGGGCAATCGAGATGCGCTGGCGCTGCCCTCCGGAAAACTGCACCGGATAGCGGTCGAGCGCATCCTCCTCAAGACGGACGATCCGCATCAGTTCCCGCGCCTTTTCCATCGCCTGCTTGCGCGGCACGCCGAAATTGACGGGTCCCTCGACCAGGAGATCACCGATGGTCCGGCGCGGATTGAGCGAGCCGTAGGGATCCTGGAAGACGATCTGGATATGCTTGCGGAAATTCCGCCGTCCGGCCGCTGTTCTCGTGTCCAGCCGGTCGTTGCCGATCCAGATGGAGCCGTCATCCGGCTCGACCAGGCCCATGAGACAGCGCACGAGCGTTGTCTTGCCGGACCCCGATTCTCCGACGATGCCGAGCGTCTGTCCCTCAAGCACGGTGAAGTCCGTCGGCTTGACGGCTTGAACCTTGCGGGCTGGTCGGAGGAAAGTGCGGGCGGTTGAGAAGGTCTTCTCGATGCCGGCGACACGCAGCGCGATCGGCGCTGTCATCTCCGGATCTCCCTTGCCGCCATGGCGCTTCGGAATGGCGTCGATTAGCATCCGCGTATAGGGATGGCGAGGGCTGTTGAGCACCTGTTCGACAGGCCCCTGCTCGACCACCACGCCCTTCTGCATGACCACGACGCGGTCGGCGATCTCAGCCACCACATCAAAGTCATGGGTGACGAACAGGATTCCGGCCTTGCGGCTTTCCTTCAGCGCCTTGAACATGTCGAGGATCTGCGCCTGCGTGGTGACGTCGAGCGCCGTGGTCGGCTCGTCGGCGATCAGCAGGCGCGGCTCCATGGCAAGTGCTATGGCGATGACGATCCGCTGGCGCTGGCCGCCGGACAGCTGGTGCGGATAGGCATGGTAGAGCCGCTCGGGTTCCGGAAGCCGGACCTCCTTGAGGAGCGCCATCGTGCGCTCGCGACGCTCGGTCTTCGGGAGAGTTGTATGGGCCTTGAAAACCTCTTCGATCTGATCGCCGACCGTATAGCATGGGTTGAGCGCGCTCATCGGCTCCTGGAAGATCATGCCCATGCGGTTGCCGCGCAGGCCGGAATGCTCGGCCTCGGAGAGCTTGAGCACATCCCGCCCCTCGAACAGGATCTCGCCAGCGGATGGCTTCAGCACCTTCGGCAGCAGTCCCATGGCGGCAAAGGAGGTGATCGATTTGCCGGAGCCGGATTCCCCGACGATGCAGAGGATTTCCTTCTCGCGGATATCCAGCGACAAATTGCTGACGGCGTGTGGACGATCGCCTCCCCTCGGGAGATCGATAGTCAGGTTGCGGATCGAAAGGACGGGTTCGGCAACGTTCGTCATCAGTTTCTGCCCTCCGGCGCGGTAATGTCGCGAATGCCGTCACCCAGCATGTTGATCGCAAAGACCAGGACGAATAGCGCGATGCCCGGAATGGTGATCAGCCAGCTTTCGAACAACAGCATTTCCTTGCCCTCGGAAATCATCAGGCCCCAGGACGGGGTCGGCGGCTGCACGCCAAGACCGAGGAAGGACAAAGCCGCCTCCAGAATGATGGCATGTGCCATTTCCAGCGTGACGATGACGATCAGTGCATTCATGACGTTCGGCAACACATCCTTGAAGAGGATGCGCGGCAGGCTTGCCCCCAGTACTTCGGCCGCCGCGATATAATCCGTCTGACGCACCTGCATGGTTGCGCTTCGCAGCACCACTGCGAACCGATCCCAGAGCAGCAGGCCCAGTATCGACACCACGACCGTCAGCGAGCCGCCGAAAAGCGCTACGACCGCCAGAGACACCAGTGTCGCCGGCAAGGCGAGCCGAACCGACAGGATGAACATCACGACAGCATCCACCTTGCCGCCGAAATAACCGCCGAGAATGCCGAGCGTTGTACCGATCACGGCAGAGATCATCGCGGCGGTAAAGCCGATCATCAGGGAGACGCGAGCACCGTAGATCAGTCGCGAGAGGTAATCCCGGCCAAGCGCGTCGGTTCCAAGTACATGCTTCCAGTCGCCGCCGAGGAAGACCGGCGGCACGAGCCGTGCCAGCAGATCCTGCTTGTAGGGATCGTGCGGCGCGATCAGCGGCGCGAAAAGCGCGATCAAAGTGATCGCCAGCAGGACGACAAATCCCGCCATGAAGCCGCGATGTTTCAGCGCCCTGCGCATGACGGCCCGGGATGGCGCCGGCGTAGCTATGGCCTGGATGACGGTTGCGGTTTGGGACATGTCGTTCATTTCAGGCAGCCCTCAGACGGGGATCGAGCCACGCGTTCAAGACGTCGGCCAGAAAGGTGAAGGCGATGTAGAACATCGCGAAGATCAGGATCAGCGCCTGCATGGTCGGCAGGTCGTTGCGCGAGATCGATTCCCAGGCGAGGAAGCCGGCGCCATGCAGCGCGAAGATCGTTTCCACCACGACGGAGCCACTGAACATGAAGCCCAGCTGCACGGCGCTGAGGCTGACGACCGGGATGATGGCGTTGCGCAGCGCGTGCTTGAACAGCACTTTCCGTGGCGTCAGGCCCTTGGCCCGGGCGGTGCGAATATAATCGGACGACAGGACTTCCAGCATGCCGGCGCGGGTGAGCCGCATGATGGCGGGCGTCGCGTAGTAGCCAAGAACGATCGTGGGCAATATATAGCCCGTCCAGCTCCCGGTTCCGGACGCCGGCACCAGACCGAGATTGACCGAGAAGATCACGATCAGGATCAGGCCGAACCAGAAACTCGGGATCGCCTGTCCAACCACGGCAATGCCGAGTGCCAGCCGGTCTATGATAGTGTTCGGAAAGGCGGCGGCGAGGACACCCATCGGGATCGCCAATAGCAGCGCGAAGCTCATGCCGAGAAAGCCGATCATCATGGTCACCGGCAACCGATCGGCAATCATTCTGGAAACCGGCTGCTTGAAATAGTAGCTCACGCCGAAATCGCCGGAGAGTGCGCGCATCAGCCACTCGACATATTGAAGCATCAATGGCTGATCGAAGCCGTACTGACTGCGGATTGCGGCGATCACTTCCGCCGGGGCTCCTTCGCCGGCAATGGCGATGGCCGGATCGCCAGCCATGAACAGAAGAATGAAGCTGATGAAGGACACGGTCAGCGCCACCAGCGCCGCCATGCCGAGTTTGGTCAGGACAAATTTCAGCATCGTGTACCCTTAAACGGGAGGCGCGACCGGCTGGTCGCTCCTGTCACTCTGAAACACGTCGTTCGGCGCACCCTTGGACGCGCCGAACGACGGATGCATATGTCATTTCCAGCCGATCTCGTTGAAACGGACCAGTTCATCGGGCGTCGGCGTGAAAGAGACGTCCTTGCTCATGATGTAGTTGGTCGAATAGTTCCACAGCGGTACCCAGTAGGCCTTGTCGGCAATCGTCGACAGCGCCTGCTTATAGAGGGTCTTGCGCTCGGCCGGATCGACGGAGGAATCGGCTTTCTCCAGAAGGTCCGACAGGCTCTTGTCGCGCGCGTCGTCTTCGCCGCCCATGGTGAAGAACTCGCTGGTGATGGCCGAGGCATCGGCAATCGAGTTGGAGCCCCATGTCAGAAAGGACATGGGCACGCCTTCCTTGATGCGTTTTTCGCGCAGCGCCGCATATTGCAGATATTTGAGATTGGCCTTGATCCCGACCTCGGCCAGCATGCCGATCATGGCTTCCGCCAGCGGGCGATCGCGATAGGCGTAGAAATCGATCTCGAAGCCATTGGGATAGCCGGCCTCCGCCAGCAGCGCCTTGGCCTTGTCCGGATCATAGGAATAGGAAGCGACGTCGGCAGCACAGCCGAACTGGCTGGGCGAGCAGGCGCTGTTGATCACCTCCGTCGTGCCCTTCATCAGAGCCTTGACGATGCCTTCACGGTTGATCGCGTGGTAGACCGCTTCGCGGACCCGCACGTCCGTCATCGGATTTTTCGCGCCGCTACGGCCGGCCGCGTCGAGCGATAGATAACCGACGCGCATCGTCGGCGCATTGAGGACCTGGAAATTGCCGCGACCGGCCATCTTGTCGGCCTGGTCGGACGGCACCTGCCAGACGAGATCGATCGTGCCGTTGAAAAGCTCGGCCATCTGCGTGTTGATGTCGGGGATGGTGCGGATATCGATCGTCTCGACCTTGGCCTTCGGCTTGGCGGCGGCGAAATAATCGTCGTTGCGTTTGAGCACATAATGCTTGCCGGGCTCGACGCTGACGACCTTGTAGGGGCCGGTTCCGATAGGCTTGGTTGCCACTCCTGCCGGTCCGACGGCCGCGTAATATTCGTTCGGCTGAATGATGACAGGCCCCGCGAGATATTCGAGCGCCGCCGGAAAAGGTCCGTTGGTGTGAATACGGACCTTGAACTGATCGATCTTCTCGGCCTTTTTGATCCAGCTGGTCGCCACCGTGTTCTTGGCGCCATTCTTCGGATCAATCATGTAGTTCAGCGTATAGACCACGTCATCGGCGTCGAACGGCTCGCCATTGTGGAATTTGACCCCTTGACGCAGCGTCAATTCCAGCGTTGTCGAATCCACCCACGACCAGCTGGTTGCGAGATTGCCGACATATTGGCCTGACTTCGGATCGCGATAAAGCAGGCCGTCCCAGACCGCATTTCCGAGCAGCACGCCCTCGCGCGCCGTATTGAAATAGGGATCGATATGCTCGAGTTCTTTCGAGAAGGCGATCGAGATGGTGTCGTCCGCTTTCCCGGCATTGGCGGCCGGCGCCAGCAGGAGCGGTAAAAGCAGGGCGGCGGCAATAACAGCTAGTCTCATTGAAGTCCCCTTTAATTGCTCATTATTTGAGCACTTTTATTTGATGCCTATACTATATCCAGTTCTGATTTACTGTATACAAAAATTAAAGATTGAACGCATAATTTCTATTTTGCGCACAATGGCTTGTTATCGTAGGCATTGGGCAACACAACTTCGGCAGGAGAGATCATCGTGGCTCAAAACAGACCGCCAGCATCGGACGCGCTCTACGAGCGCATCGAGACCCTGATTGCCGAAGGGGTTTTCAAGGATGGGGAACGCCTGGACGAGGTGCGCCTCGCCGGCGATTTCGGCGTGTCGCGCACGCCGCTTCGCGAGGCCCTGCGCCTGCTCTCCGCGACCGGATTGATCGAACTCATTCCGAATCGCGGCGCCTTCGTGCGGCAACCGAGCTTCACGCGTCTCGTCGAGATGTTTGAGGTCATGGCGGAAGTCGAGGCCTGGTGCGCGCGGCTTGCCGCCGGTCGCATCACCAAGGCGCAAGTGCTGCTTCTGCGCCAGACGGCATCTGCCTGCGAGGCAGCCTTGCAAGTGCAGGACTACCATCGCTACTACGCCGAAAACGCGACGTTTCACAACATGATCTACGAGGCCTCTGGAAATGGTTTTCTCGCCGAGGAGGCACGCAATCTGCAACGGCGACTGAAGCCGTTTCGCAGGGCGCAATTGTCCTTTGGCGACCGGCTTTCCCAGTCGATGAGCGAGCACCGTGAAATCCTGATGGCGCTCGAGGCCGGCGATGTCGCGCGCGCCGAAACGGTGATGCGCGATCATATTCGGGTGCAAAGCAGCACCTATGAGGAATACCGGCTCTCGATGACCGGCACTCCTGAACATTCCGCCTCCTAGATAGGCAGAACACCACACCGACAAGGCAGCAGCATAGACTTCGCCGTCCTCTTGCGAGGCCGGAGACCATTTTGACACTATGTATCCTGCGGATCCCGTGCTGCCCATATGCCTCCTGAACCTGACCGTTCGCTTGCGCGATCCGGCCGGTATCTTCCCGACCGGACCGCGTATTTCAACATTCAGCCGTTGCGGAACGTATAGGCGTAGCCGTTGATCGCCGGGGCTCCACCGAGATGGGCGTAGAGAACCTTCGAGCCCTCCGGGAAATACCCCTTCTTCACGAGGTCGATCATGCCCTGCATGGATTTGCCCTCGTAGACGGGGTCGGTGATCATCCCTTCCAGACGTGCGCAGAGCCGGATCGCCTCCTTGGTCTCGTCCGACGGCACGCCGTAGACCGGATAGGCATAGTCCTCGATCAGGACGATATCGTCCGAGGAAAGTTCCCGGCCGAGCTCGACCAGTTCGGCGGTGCGCCGCGCAATCTCCAGCACCTGCGCCTTGGTCTGCGCAGGCGTGAAGGAGGCGTCGATACCGATGACCTTGCGCTCGCGGCCGTCCTTGGCAAAGCCGACGGTCATGCCGGCATGGGTGGAGCCCGTCACTGTGCAGACGACGATGTAGTCGAACTTGAAACCGAGCTCCTCTTCCTGGGCTCGAACCTCCTCGGCAAAGCCGACATAGCCAAGCCCGCCATATTTGTGCACGGATGCGCCGGCCGGGATCGGATAAGGCTTGCCGCCCTTGGCCTTGACGTCCTCGATTGCGTCTTCCCAGCTCTGGCGGATGCCGATGTCGAAGCCTTCATCGACCATCTGCACATCTGCGCCCATGATGCGGCTCAAGAGAATGTTGCCGACGCGGTCATAGACGGCATCTTCATGCGGAACCCAGCTTTCCTGCACGAGCCGGCACTTGAAGCCGATCTTGGCGGCAACTGCGGCGATCATGCGCGTATGGTTGGACTGGACGCCACCAATCGACACCAGCGTATCCGCGTTCGAGGCAATCGCATCGGGAATGATATATTCCAGCTTGCGCAGCTTGTTGCCGCCGAACGCCAGCCCGGAATTGCAGTCTTCCCGCTTGGCATAGAGCTGCACCTTGCCGCCGAGATGTTCGGAAAGCCGCTCCAGCTTCTCGATATGGGTCGGACCGAATGTGAGCGGATAGCGCTCGAATTTCTCCAGCATGAGTTCCCCTTCAGCTTGTCGTGATACAGGGAAGACGCTAGCATCACTTCAATGAAAGGTGCTCTCAAAGATGAGCTTTATACTTCTACTTTTGAATGCAAATATTGATATAGGAATTCCTTTCATCCAAAATATCGTATTTTTCCGGAAGATTCTTTCATGAGCTCAGAACTGGATCGCATCGACCTGAAAATGCTGCGCTTGCTGCAGAAGAACGGGCGGCTCAGCAATGCCGAACTCTCGCAATTGGTCGATGTCAGCCCGGCAACCTGCCATCGCCGCACCCAGCGCCTGTTCGAGGAGGGCTACATCAAGACCGTGCGGGCGATGATAGAGCCGCAGAAGGTCGGGCGAGGTGCTTTGGTGATGGTCGGCGTGGTGCTCGACCGTTCGACGCCCGAGAGCTTCGGCGCGTTCGAAAAAGCCGTTGCCAAACTGAGCTTCGTTCTCGACTGCAATCTCGTCGCCGGCGATTTCGATTATTTTCTGAAGATCCGCGTCGGCGACATGGCGGATTTCAACGGTATTCACGGCACGCAGCTGATCGCCCTGCCGGGCGTTCGCCAGACCCGCACCTTCTTCGTCATGAAGGAAGTCGTCGACAACGCTTTGCTGGAATTCTAGCTGGCCGCGCATCGCACGCGACCAGCAGATACCTCAGAACGGCCCTCGCCTCACACGAGTCCCGGCACGATCAGGACAAGCCAGGCGACGATCGGGCCGATGATGGCGATCAGGGCGCTATAGATCAGCAAGGATTTCAGCACGCTCTCCCGCTCGGTTTCCTGCGCGTTCGCGACGACCAGCGCGCCGTTCGTCGAAAACGGACTGGTGTCGACGATGGTAGTGGAGATCGCTATGGCCGCAACCACGCCGACGGCGCTGATATGCCCCTGCAGAAGGAAAGGCACGGCAAGCGGGATGATCGCGCCAAGGAGAGCGGTGGATGAAGCGAAAGCGGAAACGATGGCGCCCGTGAAGCACAGAAGCAGCGCCACCAGCAACGGCATTCCCAGGCTTGAAATGCCATGCGCGACATAATCGATCGTGCCGATCTTCTCCATGACGCCGACATAAGTGATGATACCAGCAATGAGGAGCACCGTCGACCAGCTGACCTTGTCGATCGCCGCCTTCTGGGTCTTCGGCGACAGCAACGCCAGAACCACGGCGACGGTGATTGCCACCAAGCCGACATTGAATTTGAAGACCAGAGCACCGACTGCCAATGCGGTCAAGCCGACCAGCGTCGTCAGCCGCTCCGCCGTCAGACCGGCAAGCGCCGTCTCTTCTTTCGTTTCCACCTCAAAGACATGATGGCTGATGGGCGCTGCGCGCGTGCCGCCATGGCCGACAATGGCGCGCGTCACGCCTTTGGGATGCAAGTCCGGTAACGGACCGGATGCCGCCGGCTGCTTGCGCAAAATCTTCGAGCCACCGAAGATAAAGAAGACCAGGACGGCGATGGCGAGGTTGAAGAAGAAGCTCGACAGGAACAGCGAGGTCGGCGCGAAGGGCAGCCCGGCCTTCTGAACGATCTGGTTGGTGATGCCGCCATAGACGCTGATGGGCGAGAAGCCGCCCGCTTGAGCCCCATGGATCACCATCAGCCCCATCATCACAGGACTGATGCGATACTGGAACGCGAAACCGAGCGCCACCGGCGCAAGGATCGCGACGGCTGCCGGACCGAGCGCGCCAAAACCGGTGATGATCGCGGCGACAAGGAACATGACCCAGGGAATCCAGACAACATGTCCGCGCACCAGCTTGACCGCGCCCTCGACCAACCAATCGATGGTGCCGTTGATCTGCGCGATTGCGAAGAGATAGGTGACCCCGACCAGCGTCAGGAACAAATCGCTCGGAAAGCCCGCGAAAATCTCGCTCGCCTTCATGCTCATGACGAGCGAGCCGATCAGGAAGGCGCAGGCAAAGGCGAGTGCACCCATATTGATCGGCTGGATCGTTGCAATGACGAACATGCCGGCAAGCAGCACGATCGACAGGATCTGGATATTCATAGCTTCCTCCCTCCGGCAACCTCCTCAGGTGCCGGTCCCCATTTTAATGAATGCATGATCAATTCCGCGCCGGTGCTACTCCCAAGCACCAAGGCGGGGGCAAACGCCTCTCAGGTGGCCTTCTCGTAAAGATCCTTGAATTGGTCGCGCAGCAGGTTCTTCTGAACCTTGCCCATCGTGTTGCGCGGTAGCTCCTCGGTGAAGATGACCCGCTTCGGCTGCTTGTAGCGCGCAAGGCGATCCTGCAATGCGGCGAGCACGGCCTTCTCGTCCAGTATCACGCCGCGCTGAAGCACCACGACCGCCGTCACGCCCTCGCCGAAATCCGGATGAGCGACGCCGATCACCGCGCTTTCGACGACGCCGTCAAGCTGGTCGATCTCGTTTTCGACTTCCTTCGGATAGATGTTGTAGCCGCCGGAAATCACGAGATCCTTGCCACGGCCGACGATATGGACATAGCCGTCCGCGTCGATCTTGCCGAGGTCGCCGCTGATGAAATAGCCGTCCTGGGTGAATTCAGCCGCCGTCTTTTCCGGCATGCGCCAATAGCCCTTGAAGACATTCGGGCCTTTGATCTCGATCATGCCGGTCTCCTCCGGTGACAGCGTCGCGCCTGTGGCCGGATCGGTAATCCTCACCGTGACGCCCGGCAGCGGGAAACCGACCGTCCCGGCCCGGCGCTCGCCATCATAGGGGTTGGAGGTGTTCATATTGGTCTCGGTCATGCCGTAACGTTCGAGAATGGCGTGACCGGTGCGCTGCTGGAATGAAACATGCGTTTCCGTCAGAAGCGGCGCCGAGCCCGAGATGAATAGCCGCATATTGGCGACGGCATCCCGGTTCAATCCCTCGTGTTGAAGCAATCTGACATAGAATGTCGGCACGCCCATCATCAGCGTTGCCTTCGGCATCAGCGACAGGATTTCGCCCGGCTCGAACTTCGGCAGCAGGAACATCGATGCGCCAGCGACCAGCGTGACGTTGGTCGCGACGAAAAGGCCATGCGTGTGGAAGATCGGCAATGCGTGGATCAGCCGGTCCGCCGCCGTCACGCGCCAATATTCGCGCAGCGCAAGCGCATTCGACAGCAGATTATCATGCGTGAGCATGGCACCCTTGGAGCGACCGGTGGTGCCGGACGTGTAGAGGATCGCGGCGAGATCGTCGGGAGCACGGGCGGCGTCGATAAAATCGGCGGGCTCCTCCCGGGCGAGATCGGTTAGCGATCCCACGCCATCCGCATCCAGCGTCTCGACGATCGCGCCGTAGCGCTGCGCCAGCTTCTCGACCTCGGCCCGAGCTTTGGGGGAGACGACAACAAGCCTCGGCTCGGCATCGCCGATAAAGTAATCAAGTTCGGCAAGCGTATAGGCCGTGTTCAGCGGCAGATAGACCGCCCCGCAGCGCACGCAGGCGAGATAGAGCATCAGGGCCGTCGGGCTCTTCTCCACCTGAACCGCGACACGGTCACCGGGCCGAACACCGAGCGCATCGATGGCGCTGGCAAGCTGCCCGGAAATGCGCAGCGCATCCCGATAGGTCCAGCGCTCGCCGCTAGCGGTTTCGATGAAAACGGCATCGTCGGACGTAGCGGACGCCCTGATGGCGTCGAACAGGTGATTGCCCATAACTCCCCTCCTAAATCTGCTGCTCAGGTTTTTTGCATTTCGCCATGGCGCCGGCGGATCGGACTGCCAAGACCAGCCTCAGAGGCACCTGTCTCGGCCAGTTTTTTCACCTCCGGAGAGGCCGCGACCTCGCCGTGTTGCGCAAGGGCTTCGTGGTTTTTCTCGATATCATCCAGCTTGTAAAGATAGTTGACCATCAGGCCATAGGACTGGCGCATCGCCTTCAGGGAACGATCGGCGAGAAAATTCAGCCGCTCCAGGCGGGCGCCATTGCCGAGATGAAAACGGGCGACCGGATCGATCGGCCGTCTACCGTTGCCTTGTTCCCTGACGAAATAGCGCGCCGCGAGCGGCAGCAACACGGCCTTGACGGCCTGCGATCGCTCAGGATCATCCGCCCAGTCCGGTTCATCGAGGAGGGCAAGGGTTTTCAGCGTCTGCTCGCTAAGGCCGGCATCGGCTGCCTTGCGCAATCTCGCCAGCCAACCGGCAAAGCCCGGAACGGGCGACAGGGTGACGAAGGTCTTCAGGCCCGGAAGATCCCGGCGCAAATCCTCGACGACCTGCTTGATCAGGAAATTGCCGAAGGAGATGCCGCGCAGCCCCTCCTGGCAGTTGGAAATGGAATAGAAGACCGCCGTCGTCGCGTTCTGGGCGGCGATCGGAGACCGGCTTTCGTCGAGCACGTCCGTGATGGCGGAAGGGATCGCGGTGGTCAGCGCCACTTCGACGAAGATCAGCGGATCGTCGGCAAGACGCGGGTGGAAGAATGCGAAGCAGCGGCGATCTGGCGGAACCAGCCGTCGCCGCAGTTCATCCCAGCCGGCAATCTCGTGCACAGCCTCGTATCTGATGATCTTCTCCAGAAGATCGGCCGGCGTCGACCAGTCGATCGGGCGCAGCGTCAGGAAGCCGCGATTGAACCAGGATCCGAAGAGATGGGCGAAATCGGCGTCCACGGCGCGGAATTGCTCCGTTGCATCCTTCATGCCCAGCAGGCGCTCGCGCATCTCCACCAGTTTCGCGGTGCCCTTGGGCGCAAGATTGAGCCTGCGCACCAGCTCCTGCCGGCGTGGTTCCGCTGCCTGATGCAGATCGATAAGCGTGTTCGAATTCCTGTCGCTGCGGTAGCGATCGATCGCCTTGTCCAGTTTGGCGACATCAGGACCGAACTGGTCGTGCAGCATCAGCATGAAATCGCGCTGGCCAGTCGAATCGAGTTCAGCCCATCGCTGCAGAATTTCTGCGGCCAGAGCCATGCCCGAGGCTTCGCCCCGGCTCGACAGCAGCATGTTGCACAGCGTTTCGAGCGTCGTCTCCGCCTGAACCGGCTCGGCGCGCGTGCCCACCGCGAGCAATCTGCGACCGCGATCCGTGATGCTCTGCATCATGTCGCTGAAGAAGGAGATGCCTGCCATGTCAGTATCCTCCTGGCGAAGCGGGATTGGGGTGGAAACAGCCCTCCCAAGCGTTTCCGGTACATAAAGCAGCTCTGACGAGCGCGCTCATTTGTGTGCGACATATCTATTGTGGTATCGTTCTTAAGTTATCTTGTGCGCAAAGTAAACAATCTTGCATACAAGAATTTGATTTTTGCATTGGAGAGCGTGGAAAACATGTCCGAGAATGTCGTTCAACGCCTGCGCGACGAGATCGAAAACGGTATCATTTCAAACGACTTCGCCCCAGGCGAACGGTTGGACGAGGTGCAACTGGCCACGCGCTTCGGTGTGTCGAGAACGCCGGTGCGCGAAGCGCTGATGCAGCTGAATGCGATCGGGCTGGTGGAAATCCGCCCGCGGCGCGGCGCGATCGTCATCGATCCGGGGCCGCATCGCATTTTCGAGATGTTCGAGGTGATGGCCGAGATCGAGGGCATGGCGGGTTCGCTGGCAGCGCGACGACTGACGGACGCCGATCGCGCTGCGATTCTCGCAGCCCATGCCGACTGCAAGCGCTCGTCCTCCGCCGGCGACAGCGACGCCTACTATTACGACAACGAGCGCTTTCACAGGGCGATCTACGCCGCCAGCCACAATGATTTCCTCTCGGAGCAATGCGTGGCGCTGCACCGCCGCCTGCAGCCCTATCGGCGTCTTCAACTGCGCGTCCGCAATCGTGTCGCGACATCGTTTTCCGAGCATGATGCGGTTGTGGAGGCGCTTTTTGCCGGCGACGCGGAACGCGCACGCACGCTTCTGCGCCAGCATGTCAGCATCCAGGGCGAGCGCTTCAGCGACCTCGTGTCGACCTTGTCGCGCAGGTAGTCTGCCAAGGCCGAGCCATCAATTCTTTGGCAGCGACACGGTGCCGGCTGTATCCAAAGCGGGAACTGTGCCATGAAGCATGAACTCTAAACACAACATCTTTGAGCGGTGCGATCATGAAGAAAATCGGTTTCCTGTCGTTCGGGCACTGGACGCCCTCACCGCAATCGCAAACCCGCTCGGCTGCCGACGCGCTTCTGCAATCCATCGATCTCGCGGTCGCGGCCGAGGAGCTGGGTGCGGACGGAGCCTATTTTCGCGTCCATCACTTCGCCCGGCAGCTCGCCTCGCCCTTCCCGCTGCTGGCAGCTGTCGGCGCCAAGACCAGCCGTATCGATATCGGCACGGCCGTCATTGATATGCGCTACGAAAACCCGCTCTATATGGCTGAGGATGCCGGTTCGGCCGACCTCATCGCCGGCGGGCGCCTACAGCTCGGCATCAGCCGTGGTTCCCCCGAACAGGTCATCGATGGATGGCGTCACTTCGGTTATGCACCGCCCGAAGGAGAGAGCGAGGCCGACATGGCCCGGCGCCATGCTGAAGTTCTGCTCGACGTGCTGCAAGGCGAAGGCTTTGCGCAGCCGAACCCACGGCCGATGTTCCCCAACCCTCCGGGCCTGCTGCGGCTCGAGCCGCACTCCGAAGGCCTGCGCGAGCGGATCTGGTGGGGCGCAAGCTCGAATGCCACAGCGCTTTGGGCGGCCAAGCTCGGGATGAACCTGCAAAGCTCCACGCTCAAGGACGACGAGAGCGGGCTTCCCTTTCACGTTCAGCAGGCCGATCAGATCAGGGTGTATCGCGAGGCATGGAAGGCGGCCGGCCACAAACGCGAGCCGCGCGTATCGGTCAGCCGCAGCATCTTCGCGCTTATGACTGATCGAGACCGCGCCTACTTCGGAAACGGCAATCAGGGTGAGGACAAGATCGGCTTCATCGATGACAAGACCCGGGCGATCTTCGGCCGCAGCTATGCGGCTGAGCCCGACGCTCTGATCAAGGAACTGGCGGAAGACGAAGCCATCGCGGAGGCCGACACCCTGCTCCTCACCGTGCCGAACCAGCTCGGCGTGGAGTACAACGCGCATGTGATCGAGGCAATCCTCACCCACGTCGCCCCGGCCCTCGGCTGGCGTTAACGCCAGCCACGGATTGACGCACCCCTGCCGGCGCTTCTCATTGGTCGAGATAGCGCTCCGTCAGGCGAGCCCACATGGCGGCCCCGACCGTCAGGCTTTCATCGGCGAAATCATATTTGGCGCTGTGCAGGATTGCCGAATTGACGCCATTGCCTAGGCGAAGAAAGCTGCCTGGCTTGTGTTCGAGATAGTGGGAGAAATCCTCGCTGCCGGGAATGAGCGTGCAGGTGCCGACCTTGTCGGCGCCGACGAGCTCTTCGGCAATAACACGGGCAAATTCCGTCTCCTTTTCGGAGTTCACGACCACGGGATGGCCATGCGCGTAATCGATGAGAACCTGCGCTCCATATCCTTCCGCCACCGCTTCCGACAATTTCCGGATCCGCGCTTCGAGGAGTTCGCGCACCTTGGGATCGAAAGAGCGGATGCTGAGCAGCATCTTTGCGCTTTCCGGAATGACGTTTGCCGCTTCGCCCGCATGGATCGAACCTACGGTGATCACGGCTGTCTGCGTCGGATCGATGCTGCGGGAAACGACCGACTGCAAGGCAACGACGAGATTGCAGGCGACCACGACGGGATCGATGGTCAGGTGCGGACGCGAGGCATGGCCGCCCTTGCCGGTGATGGTGATCTCGGCAGTGTCGGCCGCGGCCATCAGCGGGCCGGAGCGCATCAGCCAGGTGCCCTCGGGCGCGCCGGGATGATTGTGCAGGCCGAAGATCGCGTCACAGGGAAAGCGCTCGAAAAGACCGTCATCGATCATCGCCTGCGCGCCGCTCTTCGCACCGGCCTCTTCGGCTGGCTGGAAGATGAGGTTCACGGTACCGTTGAAGCGACGGGTGCGCGCCAGATATTCGGCCGCGCCGAGCAACATCGTCGTATGGCCATCATGACCGCAGGCATGCATCTTTCCCGGCACATTGCTGGCATAGGGCTTGCCGGTCTGCTCGTTGATCGGCAGTGCATCCATGTCGGCGCGGATGGCGATGCTCTTCGTGCCCGCGCCAGCCTTCAGGCGGGCGACAACACCATGGCCACCGACATTGCGGTGAACTTCGTAGCCCCAGGCCTCCAGCTTCTCAGCCACGAAACGGGCGGTCTCGGCCTCTTCGAAGGAAAGCTCGGGGTTGGCGTGAAGGTGCTGCCGGATACCGGTGAGTTCGGCTTTCATCGGTTCGAAATCCGAAAGGCGGGCAAAGTCGTTGTCGAGGGTCATGGCTGTTCCAGTGGTTTGCATGAGCGGCACGTCAGGCCCGCATGAGGCCGGCGGTCTCGCATCTGATCGGAGACTGTCGCGCTAGATGAAGCGCGACAGGAAGCTTCTGGTTCGCGGATGCTGGGGATTGCCGAGCACATCGTCCGGCCGGCCCTGCTCGACGACCTTGCCGCCATCCATGAACACAACACGGTCGGCCGCCTCGCGAGCAAAGCCGATCTCATGGGTGACGACGATCATCGTCAGACCCTGCTTGGCCAGATCCCGCATGGTGGCAAGCACCTCGCCGACAAGCTCCGGATCGAGCGCGGATGTCGGCTCGTCGAAAAGCATCAACGTCGGCTTGATCGCCAGCGCCCGGGCAATCGCCACGCGCTGCTGCTGCCCCCCGGAGAGCTGGCGCGGGTAATTATCGGCCTTGGCCGAAAGCCCAACCCGATCCAAGAGGACGCGCGCATTCTCGATCGCCTTGGCGCGACTTTCGCCATGGATGCCGACCGGAGCCTCAATGATGTTCTGCAGCACCGTCATATGCGGATAGAGATTGAACTGCTGGAACACCATGCCGATCTTGCGCCGCTGCAGGGTAATCGCATGGTTGGACAGGCGCTCCAGCCGGCCCTTGCGAAAGCGATAGCCTATCTGCTCCCCATCCACCTCGATCGATCCGCGATCGATGGCTTCCAGGTGGTTGATGCAACGCAGGAAGGTCGATTTTCCGGATCCGGACGGTCCAAGAATGACCACCACTTCCCCCGGTGCGACATCGAGATCGATGCCTTTCAGGACTTCAAGATGATCGAAAGACTTGTGGACGTTACGAGCCCGCACAAGCGGCGCCACGGTCGCAATCGCGTTCATTGGCCTGCCTCCTGTGCTACCAGCTGGGACGGGGTCGGTGCAGCCAGCGCGATTTCCTTCACAGGCTTGGCACCGCCGGAACGGCGCTCACCACGACCATAATAACGCTCGATATAGCTCTGGCCGACATTCAGCACCGAGGTGATCAGCAGGTACCAAATGACGGCGACCAGCAGCATCGGCACGACTTCGAAGGTGCGATTATAGATCGACTGGACCGAATAGAGCAGATCCGCCATGGCGATGACGCTGACGAGCGAAGTCGCCTTGATCATGCTGATCAACTGATTGCCGGTGGGCGGCACGATCGAGCGCATGGCCTGTGGGATGATGATGCGGCTGAGCGCGCGCGCGCGTGTCATGCCGAAGGCTTCGGCCGTCTCGAACTGGCCCTTGTCGACGGAGAGCAGGCCGCCGCGGATGATCTCCGCCATATAGGCAGCCTCATTCAGCGCTAGGCCGGCGATTGCCGCTGTCATCGGGCTGATGACCGAATTCGTATCCCAGCTCACGAAGGTCGGGCCGAAAGGAATACCGATCGATAAGGTGGGAAACAGGGTCGAAAGATTGTACCAGAAGATCAGCTGGACCAGCAGCGGCGTGCCGCGGAAGAACCAGATGAAAAGGGAGGCCAGCGAATTCGCCAGACGGTCCTTCGACAATCTGGCGATTGCCAGCAGCAGGCCGAGCACGATACCGAACGCCATGGCAACGACTGTCAGGCCCAGCGACACGTAGAGGCCGCTGATGACGGTCGGATCGAAGAAATAATGCGCCACGACCGACCAGCCGAAATTCTCGTTGCCGGCGACCGACCAGGCGAAATAGGCCGCAATCGCCAACGTCATGACCCAGGCCGCCAGACGGTCCAACGGAAAAGGGTTATGGGCGTTGGCCACATCCCTGGCATTCGCATCGCCATCCGGCGATGCGATCTTGTCGGCCGCCGTACTCATTTCGGCAACGTCCCGCCAAGGTTGATGCCCGGCTCCTTGATCATGTTGTTCTCAAGGCCCCACTTCTTCATGATCGCGGCATAGGTGCCATTGTCCATCAGAAGTCTGACGGCATCCCGCAGCACCGGACCAAGCGGCGATCCCTTCGGCACCACGGCACCCTGGTATAGATCCTCGAAGCCATTCTTCTGGCCGACGCCCGTCAGTTCAAGCTGGCCGTTTGCCTGCGAAACGAAATAGGTAAGCGGCGCCTGCGACGAGAAGAACGCATCCGACCGCTTGGACCGGACGGCGAGGATAGAGCTCGGCTGATCGGTAAAGGACTGAACCTCGATTGCCCCCTTGCCGTCGGTCTTGCACTTCTCCGCCTGGACCTGGATGACCCTCTCGGCAGAACCGCCCGCCATGACGGCAATGCGCTTGCCGCAGGCGGTATCAAGCGATGTGATGCCTTTCGGATTGCCCTTCTGGACGGAGAAGACAACGAATTCCTGAACCCAGTCGACGAAATCATTCGCCTCTTCGCGGCTCTTGAAATCGCCCACCGGGCCGAAGGCGAATTGATAGCGACCGGAATTGATGCCGGCGAGCAAGGCGGGCAAACCGCCGACAGTCTCATGCGCGATCTTCACGCCGAGCACTTCGCCGATGGCATCGGTCAGATCGGCGCTGGCGCCGGTCAGTTCGGTGCCGGTGACGATCTCATAAGGAGGAAACGAACCGTTGTTGACGGAAATCATCTTGCCGGCCGTGCGGATGCTCTCGGGTAGTTTGGCCCGCAACTCTTCGTTCACCGACAGCTTCGGAAGGCCGGCATCCTGCGCGAGCGCGGCACTGGAGATCATCAGGCTTGCCAGGGCAAGGTAAGTTATTTTCTTAAACGACATGCACGTTCCCCTTTTTTTGATTGTATTCCTGCCTTTCAGCCGGCAGCCTTGGTGTCGATGCGGCTGCCATCGGTGTCGAACTGAAAGAGCTCTTCCGGCGTCAACAGCCGGGGCAGGATACCCTGCACATGCAGCTCGTTAGCGAAATCATGGATCATGCCGCGATTGACCGCAAAGCCGCTCGCATCCCAGCCCTGCGGCAGCTCGACCGAAGACTTCAGAAGTTCATCGAACATCCAGGGCGTGGTCTCGGCATATTTACGCCGTTTGCTCAGCCACATACGCTGGGATTCGTCGATCAGTGCGCTGAGTTCGGCAATCACCCAGGGATGTTCGGCAACGAAATCGGCCTTCAGGCCGATGAGATGCATACCGGGGACATAGCCGACCTCGTCGAAATATCGACGCTCGGCACCGCGAAAATCGGAAAGCACCTGCCGGAAGGGCGAAGCCTCCGCAAAATAGCCGTCCGGCATGAACGGCGTGAAGATCGCGTCCAGTTCGCCATCCCTCAAAAGGTCGACCATGGGCCGCTCGCCGGGCGCGGCCTCGATACGGCCGGGACGGCCGAAGCCGTCGAGACGATCGACGATCGGATGCGCCTCGGTTAGGCGCCCCGCATACCACATGGCATCCTCGACGCCGACGCCCTCGCGGCGAAGTGCTGCCCGCGTCCAGGTATTGCCGGAATCGCGCCAGCCGGTGACACCGATGCGCTTGCCCGCCAGATGACCAAACTCCGCAATGGGGCTGCCTTTCGTTGTGATGACGCAGCGGTGACGAAAACCGCGCATGATGAAATTCGGAATACCCACGACACTTTCGTCGCCATCGATGCGAAGCTGCGTGTAGCGGCTGAACGACATTTCCGCCGCATCATAGGCGTCGCTCTTTCCGACATGCGAAACCAGGGTACCGATCCTGTCCACCTTGATGTCGAGCTTTGGCGAAGAGACGTCGCCGAGGACAAGCGGCGTCATGTAGTCCCAGTCACGAAGGGCAAGGCGGAGAGTCAAAGGCATGGACATTCACTCGCTGAAATCTTGTTTTCAAAGTGAATAAATGTTCAAATGGAGCCGATCAAATGTTATTACGTTATTGAACATTAAAAATGGCGCGGAAATGAGCGAAGACAAAAATGCGGGGTGGTTTGCTGAAAAATTAAGCGACAGGACCATTCGGGGAATCGCCATCGGGACCAGTGCGCTGATCCGCGCCGGCGCCCTACCGGTCGGCACGAAGCTGCCGCCCATCCGTGATCTCGCCTTCGCGCTCGGCATCAGCCCCGCCACCATCTCGGAAGCCTGGAGCGAACTCAGGCGCCAGAAGATCATCAGCGGGCGAGGCCGCAATGGCACCTGGGTCAGCGGCGATCGCTTCGTCGCCAAACCGGCGCGACTGGCAAGCAACGGACATTACGGCGAGGACGTCCTCGACCTCACCGCTGCTGTACCGGACGTCAGCCTGCTCCCGAAGCTCGCGGAAGCAATGGCCTACGGTGCCTCGGCGGAAAACCTCAACAGCTATGAACGCAACCGCATCCTGCCGGAGCTGGAGGCGGCGATGCGCAAGACCTGGCCTTACGAGCCGGAAGCGTTTCTCGCGACGAATGGCGGCTACAACGCCGTCTATACGCTGGCGCATGCCCTGATCGCGCCAGGCGAAACGGTCGCCATCGAAGACCCGACGGGCATGCGCCTTCTGGATATTTTCGAAGATCGCGGCGCGCGTGTCATCCCCGTACAATGCGATTCCGAAGGCCCCCTGCCTTCATCATTACAAGCGGCGATGGAACATCGGCCTGTAGCCTTCATCTTCCAGCCGCGCCTGCATTCGGTCACCGGCCAAACCGTCAGCCGCCAGCGCATGGACGCTCTGGAGCGCATCCTTAGAGACACCGATACGCTGATCGTCGAGGATGACGGCATGGGCGATATCTCCGCCGCGCCGCGCCATTCGCTGGGGCACCGTTTTCCCGATCGGGTGATCCACATCTTCTCTTTTTCGAAGACGCACGGGCCGGACCTGCGTCTCGCCGTGCTCTCAAGCTCGCGGGCAATCGTCGAACAGATCCAGTCTTACCGGAGCTTCAGCGCCGGCTGGACGAGCCGCATCCTGCAAGCTGCAACCGCCTGGCTGCTGCGTGACGAGGCAACCCAGGACACGGTACAACGCGCACGCGCCATCTATCAAAACCGACGCGACATCCTTGTCGGCGCCCTGCGAGACAGGGGCGTCGACGCCGCACAGGGACACGGCCTTTGCGCCTGGATTCCCGTCACATCCGAGCCCTTCGCAATGGTGACCTTGGCCGCGCGGGGCATTGCCGTTCATCCCGGCGCGAAGTTCTCCAACCTGCCGAGCAATCACCTGCGTGTTGCAACTGCCACCCTCTCCAACCGTTGCGAGGAGGTTGCAAACTCGATTGCGCTATCCGCCATCTATGACTGAGGCCGCGTGCAACAAAGGACGAAACGCCGATAAAGCAGCGTCCGCAGCCGATTTCTCAGATTGGCGGTCTGTCGCTGGGCAGCGGCGATCGGTAGGTGGGAACCGATCTCTATGCCATCGAAGCCTGCGGCTTCGATCAGCGGCACAAGCCTTTCCACGGTGAGGCCGGCGCCGAACGGCAATCGTCCCATGATGCTCTGATGCCGGTCGCTCATGGCGCCGTCATAGTGTGGATCGATCCCGGCCACGCGGTCGATCAGGCCGATGGCGAAAGAAGCGAACCGTCCGACAAGCGTGGGCTTTGCCCAATCACCGTCGAAGATCAGCAGTTTTCCGCCTGGCTTCAGAACCCGATACCAGTCCGCAAACGCCTGATCTGGTTCCGTCAGCGTCCAGACAAGATGACGGCAGACGACGGCGTCGTAACGCTCATCCGGCTCCATCGTCCGTTCCGCATCGGCGAGGATGAAACGCACGCCCTGCCGCCTGGCATGTTTGCGGCGCGCAACTGCAAGCATCGCCTCGGAGAAATCGAGCGCCGTCACCTGATGCCCAAGGGAGAGCAGCACGTTGGTCACCTCGCCAGTGCCGCAGGCAAGCTCCAGCACTTTCAACGGGTCGCTACCAAGACCGCGCTGAACCGCAGCAGCCCAGGCATTCAGCTCCGGCCCAGGGGGAATGCGATGGCCGAAGGCGAGGTCGAAAGTCCTGGATCGTTCCGACCAGTATTCGCGGATATCTTCCTTCAGATGGTGATTGCGGCCCTGCATGCTTACGATGCCCTGACCTTGGCACCTTCGGGCTGAGTATCATCGATCACCCGCAAAGGGCGGCGCGCAAGGGCCGTCGCTCGGTAGCGGATCAAGCAACCGCCGTCGCTGTCATGTTCCACCTCGACATCCACGCCGAACACATCGCGGATGCATTCAGCCGTCAGCACCTCACGCGGCGTACCGAGCGCCACCAACCGCCCGCCGTTCATGACGGCGAGCCGATCGCAGAACATGGCGGCATGGTTGAGATCGTGCAGGGCCGCGACCACGGTCAGATCCTGCCGGCGCACGAGATCCAGCAAGCCGATCTGATGGCCGATATCGAGATGGTTCGTCGGCTCGTCAAGGAGCAGGATCTTTGGCTGCTGCGCAAGCGCGCGGCCAATGTGCAGCCGTTGGCGTTCTCCACCTGAAAGCGTGTGCCACAGCCGGCCGGAAAGATGGAGCATGTCGACATTGGCAAGGGCAGCCTCGACAATGGCATCATCCTTCGCCGACCAGGGCGATAACGCGCCCAGATAGGGCGTGCGGCCGAGTTCAACGGCCTGTCTGGCCGTAATCCGCTCACCGGTCTCCGCCTGTTGCTCCACCAGGGCCAGACGCCGGGAGAGTTCGCGCCGTCCGAGAGAGCGGATCGGCGTGCCGTCCACAAGGATCTCGCCGGTCTTCGGGCTGCGGATGCCGGACAGCATCATCATCAGGCTGGTCTTGCCCGAACCGTTCGGCCCGATGATGCCGAGAAACTCGCCGGTGCGGACGTCCAGCGATATGTCCCGAACGATAGCTTGCCCGCCGGCATTCCACGAAACATTCCTTGCCGACAGGGTCATGCATGTGCCCTTTTCTGGCTCAAAATCAAGGCGAAAGCGGGCGCGCCGACAAGAGCGGTGATCACCCCGATCGGCAGGACCTGACCGTGGATCAGGGTGCGCGACAGGACGTCGGCCGCGATCATGAAGATGGCGCCGATCAGGGCCGCTGCCGGCAGAAGCACGCCATGACGGACACCCACCAGCATTCGCGCCGCATGCGGGATGACCAGCCCGACAAAGCCGATGGAGCCGACGATCGACACCATGACGGCGGTCATCATCGCGGATGTGCCGACGAGGACGAGATAGGTGCGGCGCACCGAAATGCCGAGCGAGGCGGCCGATTCCACACCGAAGGTAAACGCATCGAGCGATCGGGCATGCCAGAGGCAGATGACGAGCCCCAATAGCGCGGCCGGAATTGCCAGCCAGGCATCAGACCAGCGCACTCCGGAGAGATTGCCAAGCAGCCAGAACATGATGCCGCGCGCCTGTTCGGCAGTCGCAGCCTTGGTGACGATGAAGGAGGTGAGCGCGTTGAAAAGCTGCGAGCCCACGACCCCCGCCAGAATGATCGCGGCCGTTCCGCGCCCCGCTCTGACGGCCAACAAGGCAACGAGAGCGAAGGCGACGAGCGCACCGAGGAAAGCCCCCATCGGCATCGTCAGGACGCCTGCGCCCAGACCGAGGATCGCGACACCGACCGCGCCGGTGGAGGCGCCGGCGGAGATGCCGAGGATGTATGGATCGGCCAGCGGATTACGCAACAGCGATTGCAGCACGACGCCGGACAGGGCAAGTGCCGCCCCGCAAGAGGCTCCAACGACCGCGCGGCTCAACCGATAGCTCCAGACGATCCCCTCATCGATCGGCTCGAGCGGGTAACCGGCGCCCCAAAGCCGATTGGCCACGGTCTTGGCGACAGTTTCGAACGGGATCGAAGTCTCGCCGATCGCCGCGCCCAGCCAGAGCGCGGCAACAAGAATGGCGAGCGCCAAGGCGATTGTACCCGTTCGCCCGATCGATGAAAGAGCGCGGCTCACTGTGTCAGGCCGGCCGCAGCGATGGCATTGGCAAGCGCCTCTATGCCTTCGATGGTACGAATGGTCGGGTTCATCGCCTGCGCATCCATCTCGAAGACATGACCATTTCTGACCGCGGGCATCAGGCTTGCGACGGGGTCCTTTTCCAGGAATTTGCGCTTGGCTTCGGCGCTGTCCAGCGGATAGCGGCGGCGCTCCATCGCAGCCGCCACGATCATGCTCGGATTGGCCTTGGCAATCGTCTCCCAGCCGACGGTCGGCCATTCGTCATCGGTTTCGATGATATTCTTGATGCCGAGTGCCGACATGATATAGCCCGGCGCCCCATTACGACCAGCCACATAGGGATCGGCGTCCTTGGCGCTGGAAAACCAGAAGACAGCGGAAAGCTTGCCCTGTGCGGAGGCGACCTTGGCGCGTGCCGCCGCTTCACGCTGCTTTAGATCGGCGACCACTTCCTCGCCTTTGTCCTGCACATTGTAGATCTTCGCGAGATCGCGGATCTCCTGATAGACGAGGTCCATGGTGAAGACCTGATGGCGGACGCCGTCATTCGCGGCAGAATTTTCCTTGCCGATGCAATCCGACGGCGAGGTGTAGACCGGAATGCCCAGTTCCTCGAACTGTTCCGGCTTTGCGACAACGCCTTCCGGGCCGACCTGCCACTGGAACTGGACAGTGACGATATCCGGCTTCTTTCCAACGACACTTTCGAAACTTGGATCGTTATCGGCAAGGCGCTCGATCTTGGCGTTGACATCCTCATAGCCCTTAAGCACCGGCCCAACCCAAAGTGCTGTGCCGACCACCTTGTCGGCAACACCGAGACGATAGAGGATTTCCGTCGTGCTTTGGCCGATAGAAACCGTGCGCGACGGCAGCTTCTGGATGGTGATCTGCCGGCCGCAGTTCTGAAGCGTGAGAGGGTAAGTGGTTTCCGCTGCCCCCGCCTGCCCCGGCAAGCCGGCGACGATCAACGACATAGCGAATAGACCGGCGCGCAATGGCCGCTTGAAAATGGTCTTCATCATAATTCCCCGAAATGATGTGAACGCCGCCCCAAAAGGACGGTGGTGAAGGTCAGAATGCCCAACAGGCGTTCTGAGCGGTCGAATGATCGTCAAAATTCGGGGAAGGCAGCGCACCAAGGCGCTGCGAAGCGTGAAGGATAGTCATGTCCTGCTCCTGTTTCGGGCATCCCCGCCCGTGACATTGGATAGATCTTCGACGGTAGGTCTCCTGGCTCACGGATATCAGTCGTCCATCTGCCTTCCCGCGCCGGATCGGCGCAGTGGCACGGCACCTTTCGGCACCACGAGGATGGACGGCAATCCGCTTACAGTTGCGGGGGCAGCCACGGTCTCGGTCCCTTTTGGGTCGTCCTCACCGTGTTCCCTATTAATCCCCTCGGAGTCATCGTCGGGGAACCGTCACGTCCAGTTATGCCAAGCACAACGGTTGCGTCAAGCCGCGAAGACGTCCACTTGAAAATACCCCTCGCGGCCAAGCCTCCGGCCATCGTCGATCTGGATATCATGATAAATTCTTTCAGTTATGTAATAACATTACACTCGCTACCAAACTTTCTGACAGTTGTCCAGTTTGCGCGATCCATTTTATCAAACGCTGTGGAATAGTTGCCCAGACCGGCATGACCAAACAGCGCGATAGGTGACGGCTGCCTGCAGGTTCGGCGCAGACATGATGATCCGGCTACGGATATCTCGGGCTCGATTTCATACGAAATCAGAGTGTGGTGCGGCAATACCAAGTTCACTCCCTTGGAAGGCCTTCCGGCCGGAGATGTTTCTTGAGCGCGGCGATGCGGAAGATGGCGTTCGGAGCGCCATATCCCCGATAGTCATTGCGCTGAACGATCTCGAAGAAGAAACCCTCTCCGAAGGTGCCGCTATAGAGCTGGAAGAATTCGCCGTGCTCGTCGCGATCATAGAGAATGTTCTCCGCTTTCAGCCGCTCGGTGAGTTCCGGATCGAGACCGAAGCGCGCTTCGACGTCATCGTAATAGTTCGGTGAGATGGGCAAGGGCTGAAAGCCGTTCTTCCGCAGCGCTTCGGCGGTCCTGAAGATGTCGTCGGTCTGGAATGCGAGGTGCTGCACGCCGGAGCCGAATTTTTCCGCGATGAAATGACCAGCGAGCGTCCGGCGGTTCTCCGCCCCGTTTAGCGTGATCCGCAGCGTGCCCGCGTCATTTTCCACCACCTGGCTACGCACCACGCCGGCCGGATCGATGATGTCGACCATCGGCGTCTTGTGGGTCTCAAAGATCGAACTGTAGAAGAGAAGCCAGGTCAGCATCTCGTCATAGGCGACCGTCTGGGCGATATGGTCGACATGCCGCAGGTGGGCCGACACGACCTCCACATCGTCCTCGACGGCTAGAAAATCGATTTCGGCGAAATGGCCGAGATCGCCCTTGTCGTCGATGAGATAGATCAATCCGCCGCCGACGCCGCGGATCGCCGGCATCTCCACTTCGCCCGGGGCAACCGGCTGACCGAAGGGCTCGGCGCCGAGAGCAACCGCCCGGGCAAGCGCAGCCTGGGCGTCATCGACGATGAGCGCCATAGCATAGGCCGAGGTGCCGTGCACAGCGAAGGAGGAATTGGCAAATCCGGCGCTATCGGTATTGACGAGAATGCGGATATCGCCCTGCTGAAAAAGACTGACAGTCTTCGTCCTGTGCACCGCCACTTTGCGAAAGCCGAGCGTGCGCAAGAGACCGATGAGATCGCCCGCATCCTCCTCGTCGGCGGAAAATTCCACGAAGCCCACACCTTTTACCGGCACGCGCTCAGGCATAGCCGGGACGCTCAGACCGCTGGCATTGGGATTGCGGCGCACCTGGTCACCAAGATAAATCAGCGAACGATATCCATCAGCGGCGATCGCCCGTGTCGAGCCGCCACGGAACTGGTCGTTGAAGATTTCGAGCGAGAAATAACTGTCATAGCCGGTCTCGGCGACAGCCGTTGCAAAAGCCGTTACCGGCAGATCGCCCTCGCCCGGCATGTTGCGGAAATGCCGGCTCCAGTAGAGCAGGTCCATGTCGATGAGCGGCGCGTCCGCCAGCTGGACGATGAAGATCTTGTCCTTCGGAATGGAGCGGATCGAATTGATGTCGATCTTGCGCGACAGCGTGTGAAAGCTGTCGAGGATCAGGCCGATATTGGCATGGTCGGCCCGACGCACGATCTCCCAGGCGTCGCGGTGATCGTTGATGTGCCGGCCCCAGGCCAGCGCCTCGTAACCGACCTTCAGGCCGCGTTTGGCGGCGCGCTCGCCAAGCTCATGCAAGTCGGCGGCCGCCCGGTCGATGCCGCCGAGCGAGACCGGCGAGACGTTGGAGCAGACCAGCACGAGATCTGTGCCAAGTTCCTGCATGACATCGAACTTGCGCTCCGCCCGGTCGAAGGTCCGCGACCGAAGTGGTTCCGGCATGCCCTCGAAATCGCGGAAGGGCTGAAAGAGCGTGATCTCCAGCCCGTGGTCGCGCACCATGCGCCCGACATCGGCCGGACTGCCGTCGAAGGCCAGGAAATCGTTCTCGAAGATCTCCACCCCGTCGAAACCCGCCCGCGCGATCGCCTCAAGCTTCTCCGGCAATTCCCCGCTGATCGATACAGTCGCAATCGATGTCTTCATTGTGGTCAAACCTCCTTGTCGGGGTTGAGTCCCCAGAATGATATCTGTGCTTCGAGCTGAGCGAGCGTCATTTGCGCGCCGGGCTGTATGCGGATGCCGCGCGCTAGTCGTTAATAATTTTGGCCGATGCAAATAATAACTGCAAATACCAAAGTATATGGCATGCATAACATGATGTTAATTACGTGCTGCCGCTTCCATCTCGATGCGGAGCAGTTCGATGAACTCCTCTGCGAAGACCGAAAGGACGACATCGTTGCGGTATGCGGCATAGGTGCGAAAGGTGGTATCGGCTTCGATCTCAAGACATTTGACACCGCGTATACCGCCGCCGGCCACAGTGAACTGATCGATAATGGCAATGCCCAGCTCCGCCGCCACGAGCGCGCAGACGGTCGTCCCGAACCTGGCCCTGATCTTCATCCTGTAGTGCAGGTCATGGCGCCGAAAGATTTCGCTCATGACACGCCCGTACGGATCGTTCGGATCGATGCCGATCAGCGTGTGCTTGACGATCTCCTCGGGAGAAATGCTCTTCTTCTCGGCCAGTTCGCTATGTTCCGGCACGACGCAAAGCAGCCGTCCGGTCGCCAGCGGCGCAAAGTGAACGATTGCATGCTCGATGAACGAACTTATCGCCACCACCTCACCGCGCCCGACAAGGAGGTAGTCGATAGCCTCCTCGATCTTCAGGATGTTGATATCGACATCGAGCTCCGGGTAGCGATCCCTGATCCCGGCGATCGATTTCGGCACCATGACATTGGCGATGCTCGGAACCGACCCGACGCTGAGAAGCCGGCTGTCTCCCTTGCCAAGTCGATCGACCGCGAACTGGAGATCCTCGACTTGCCGATAGACAGTGTCGAGAAGGCCGAAAATATGCCGCGCCTCGGGCGTTGGCACATAGCGTCCATGGCTGCGATTGAAGAGGCGCACATTCAGCGAATCCTCCGTGTATTTCATCGACCGGCTGATACCGGGGGCAGAAACACCAAGCAGGTTGGCCGCACCGGCAATGGTGCCGGTAATCATGATCGCACGGATCACTTCGATCTGGCGGAGCGTCAACATCGTCGCGGCCCTCTCCCGAGTCAGACACTGAGAATTCCGGCACGATCCTATGGGCATTCCGTTAAATCAATGGCTTCGCGGGCTCAAACAGCCTCGCCCGCCAAATCACGTACCCTGCCTATCCGAAACGGGCAGCACCCAAGGCGCCAGGCGAAAGGAGGGTCTTCAGGCCGCTCGCCAGATCCCGCGATTTCTCGGCCGTATAGAGATCATAATAGGGCTGGTTCTTGCGGCCAATCGCGTGTTCGGCACTGAAGCTGCCGCCAAAATCCTCGACGGCGACCTTGAAGACGAAGTCGCGCAGGCGACGCTCGAAATCCGGATCACTCGCAATTTCGCTGCCCTTTGGCACGACGAGATTGAAGTGAACGCCGCCATCGCCGATATGGCCGAAATCGCAGATCCTGACGTCCGGGAAGAGCGTCGGCATCTCGGCCCGCATATGAGCGCAGAAGGTCATGATGTCGCCGCGACGGAAGGAAAGGTCGAAGGCAATGAGCTTGCCGGAATGCTTGACGCCTTCCGAAAGCGCGTGCCGAAGCGCCCACATCTCGTGGGCCGGGCCGACGAAGGCGTCGGCAAGCGGCGCTGCCTCGCTCTCCCATATCTCGGCGAGTACGGTTTCGAGCACCTCGTCGAGCGACTGTTCGCCCTCGCGCGGCGACCAGCTGCGGCTCACTTCCGCCAGAATGACATAGGACGGCACCTCGCCACGCTCGAAGGGATTGCGCAGCGACGGGACGTGGTCGAGAGCGGCGGATACCGCATTGTCCGACATGCCCTCGAAAGCGGAGAGATAGCTGCCGAGCCGCTCTTCCATGGCGCGCAGGAGCGGCATGACATCGGCATCGCTCTTCGGCACCAGATAGGCGGTCGCCGTCTGGCGCGGCAGCGGCTCCAGATTGAGCACGCATTCGGTGATGATGCCGAATGCGCCCGATGTGCCGACGAAGATCTGCTTCCAGTCGACGCCGGTATTGTTTTTGCGCAGATCGCTCGCCAGATCGAGTACGGTTCCGCTCTCATCGGCCAGAACAACCGTCAGACCGAGCGTGTTGCGGCGCACGTCCCCGTATTTCAGAAAGCGAGATCCGCCAGTATTGGTCGCAAGCATCCCACCCAGCTGGGGATCGGCGCCGAGATCGATCGGGAAGAACAGACCATGCTCCTCCAGCTTGCGGTTGACATCGGAAAGCCGCCAGCCCGCGCCGGCACGCAGCGAGCGGTTGTCGACATCGAGCGTAAAGGCGCCCGTCATGCGATCGAGGCTCAGCACGATCTCACGGCCCGAACTGTCTGGCGTGGAGCCGGAAACAAGGCCGGTATTCCCGGATTGAGGGATGATGGGAATGGCGTGGCGGACACAATAGGCGACGGCGGCGGAGACCTCTTCAGTCGAACATGGGCGCAGAACCGCCGCCGCCCGGCCCTTGTCATAGCGCGCACCAGTCTCGTAGGCTGCGATATCCCCGGCCTCGGTCAGAATGCCCTTGTCGCCAAGAAGCTGTCTCAGCTCATCGACGTGTTTGTTCTCGAGCATTCGCTTTCCCCTATTCCGCGGCCTCCGTCCAATTCAGCGCCCGGCGGCACGCTTCGATCGAGGCCTGTTCGATGCCGGCATAATGATCGAATTCGTTGAGCACGCTCGTCCCGAGATCCACCTCGAAATGCAGCTGATTGGGGCTTGCAGCAAATTCATGCTGCGCGTCGTCGCCGAGATTCGACTGGAAGATACCCGCAGCACTCACCGGCAGGAAGTCCTCATAGACGATTGGGTCGAACTGCACCAACCCATCGGCGATCCATTGTTCAAAATCACCACCTGTCCGGCTCCTCGTCTGGTGGCCTTTTTCCGTCAGCGAGTAGCTGAAATAACCTAGTTCTTGAGCGCGGATCCCCTCCCAAGTGTCCGGGAAGGTTTCGAAGGCCTTGGCCAGCGCTGCCTCGTATTCCCTGGCATTCGAACCGTCGGCAGCCGGACGAACGATCCCACGGGAATCGGTGAGGAGCGCATCATAGAGTGAGCGGCCCTTGGGGGTCAGCGCAATGCCGCGCTGCTCGATCTCGCCGAAGCGGGCGGTGTGCGAACCGGCCTGCCAGGAACCATCCTCCGCACGAAAGGACACCGGCTCTTCGAGAGCCTTGAACGAGGTCTGGCGCAACAGGATCGGGCATTGGCGGGTCGGTGGCCCCTCGACCACCGCCTTCGGCACAATGCCGTGCGCCGGCATACGGGCCTGGACGAGATCGATGTCGAGCGTGCGCGGTGTCAGGTGATTGATGTGCGGCCCCTTGAAGGAGACGACGTCGGCGATCAGACGGTGGGCATCGTGCAGGCGATGATAGAGCTCGGCGCTGACATTGGCGCGATCATGCCAGCGGAAGGTTTCAAGAACTTCGGACACGAACCGGTCGGCATCGCTCGCAACAAGCCCCCCGTCCTTCTCGGCTTTTTCGGCGAGCACCACCGCGCCTTCGGTGAAGATGCGCCGGCGGGCAAGCACGGCCTCAGCCTCGGTGCGCAAACTCTCGTCCGCGATCAGATCGAGCCGGAGAAGCGATGTGAAGACACGGAAGGGATTGCGCTTGAGCGCGGCCTCGCCGACGGGGCGAAACGCGGTCGAATGTACCGGCACGCCGGCCGTCGAAAGATCGTAGTAGCCGACCGGATACATGCCCATCACCGCAAAGATCCGCCGCATCATGGCAAGCTCGGTGGCAGTGCCGAGGCGGATGGCGCCATGCCGCTCTTCGGAGATCCGCGCAAGCGAGTCTGTCACGTCAAGGCGCTCCTGAAACTCAGGGTTCGCAGCCAGCGTTTCCGCATTGACCTCCGACACTAGCTCCATCAGCGTGCCATAGGCCGGCACTTCCTTGCGATACATATCCGACATGGCGGCGGAGAATGCGTGGCGAATTTCATCGGGGGAAACATATGGCGCGGTCACGGACATTCTTTCTTGCGAGCGAGTTCATTCCTTTTCCGCACAATATTGCTTGTTGGAATGGTTGTCTCATGACATTCTTGGCTAAGTTGATGCATTTTGAGAATGAATATGCGCCGCAGCCTGGTTCCGGACATCGCCAATCTTCAGGCTTTCGAATGTGCCGCCAGGCATGGCAATTTCACCCGCGCGGCCGAAGAGCTGAACCTCACGCAGAGCGCCGTCAGCCGGCAAATCCATGCGCTGGAAGAGCAAACCGGGTTACTGCTCTTCGAGCGCGTACGCCGGCGCGTCATCCTGTCCGAGCCTGGAAAACGCCTGCTATCCGAGGTGCAGCGCCTGCTCGCCCAGTCGGAACAGCTGATGATGCGGGCGGTCGCTTCGGCCGACAAGGACGAGTCGCTCAACATCGCAACGCTTCCGACCTTCGGCGCGCGCTGGCTGATGCCGCGCCTGCCCGATTTCCTGGCCAGCCATCCCTCGCTGGCGCTGACGGTGGGTTCACGCTCAGAGCCCTTCGATTTCGATCAGGAGGATTTCGACCTCGCCATCCATTATGGCCAGCCGAGCTGGGCGAAGGCGACATCGACCTTCCTTTACAGCGAACTCGTGCTGCCGGTCGCGAGCCGGAAAGTGGTCGAAAGATTGCGGGCGCGAACCCCGGCGGATCTCGCCGACGCGCCGCTGCTCCACCTTACCACACGCCCGCGTCTCTGGTCGCAATGGTTCGAAGCCAACGAGGTGACATCGGACAACGGTTTTCGCGGCAATCGTTTCGATCAGTTTTCGATGATCATCGGCGCGGCCCTCGCCGACATGGGGGTGGCGTTGTTACCCTCACACCTGATTGAGGAGGAGGTTCGTGCAGACGCGCTGGTGCCGGTCTTCGATCTGCCGATGGCCACCGAGTTCAGCTATTATGTCGTGCTGCCCGAAGGTCGCCAGAGCAACGGGGCGGCGAATGCCTTCAAGGCCTGGCTGATCAGCCAGGCCAGCACCGCTACAAAGGTGATCGGCGGTTAGGCACGCTAGCGATCAGACAGCCTTGCGGCGCGGCGAACGGGCCATCAGCCGGGCATAGGCGATCGCCGAAAGCATGTTCACATGATTGGCCTTGCCGGTTCCGGCAATGTCGAAAGCGGTGCCGTGATCGACGGATACCCGATCGATCGGCAGTCCCAGCGACACGTTGACGGCGGTCTCGAAGGCGACGAGCTTGATCGGGATATGGCCCTGATCATGATACTGCGCAATGATGAGGTCGAAAGCTCCATTATAGGCGCGCGCAAACACGGTATCGGCCGAAATCGGACCGACGACGTCGATGCCCTTCGCCCGTGCCTGCTCGACGGCCGGTGCCAAAAACTCCATGTCCTCGGTGCCGAACAGGCCATTTTCGCCGCAATGCGGATTGAGGCCGGCAACGGCGATGCGCGCCGTCTTGCCGAGCCGCAGGAAGTGATTGTGTCCGGCCTCGATGGTCGCCAGCACGCGCTCCGTCCTCGCCCGTTCGATCGCACCCTTGAGCGAGACATGGGTCGAGACGTGAATGGTGTTCAACCGCTCGGAGGCCAGCAGCATGAATGAGCTTTTAGAACCCGTCAGATGCGCCAACAGGCCGGTATGGCCGTCGAAATGATGGCCGGCGAGGTTCATCGCCTCCTTGTTGATCGGCGCGGTGACAATGACGTCGGCCGCGCCCGACATGGCAAGATCGACGGCGCGGCTGATATAGCGCACCGAGGCATCGCCGGCGACCGGACTGACCTTGCCGATCTCGGGCAAAGGCGCGCCGAGCTCCACTTCATCGACCGCAATCCGGCCAGGGCCGGCGATATCCGTGGGCGCGAACACTAGCCCGGTCGCAGCAACGCGATCGGCGCGCTCAAGCGCTTGGATATTGCCGACGATCACGAAATCGCGGCGTTCCTCCTCCGGCATCGCCGCCAGCGCCTTGACGATCACTTCCGGGCCGACGCCCGCGGGATCGCCCAGGGTCACCGCGACTTTCGCATTCCTGTCCATCAGTCCCATTCCCTTTCATCGGCACTCAGAAGGCGGCTTCGTAGATCGCGCGAATATCAGCACGCGACAGATCACGCGGATTATTATCGAGCAGCCGACGGATGGCAAAGGCATCGTCCGCCATCGCGTCGAGATCATCTTTCGGGACGCCGAGGCCGGAAAGCGTCATTTCGATGCCAAGCTCAGCGCAGAATGCGTAGGCGGCATCGAAGACCGATTGGATACTATCCGACACCCTGCAACCGAGCGCATCCATGACGGCCCTCGTCTTTTCCGGAACAGCCGGCGTGTTGAAGGCAAGCACATGCGGAAAGATCAGCGCATTCGCCGCCCCATGGGCGACATGCCAGCGCGTGCCGAGCGGATAGGCCAACGCATGACCGCCGGCAGTATTGACCGGGCCGAGGCAGAAGCCGCCATAGAGAGACGCAAGCGACAGGCCGGCGCGTGCCTCGGCATCGGAACCGTCCCTGACCGCCCGTGCCAGATATTTGCCGACGAGCCGGGTTCCCTCGATCGCATAGAGATCGACCATCGGATGCGCCTTGCGGTTGGTAAAGGCCTCAACGCAATGGGCCATGGCGTCGACACCGGTTGCCGCCGTTATACGCGCCGGAACAGTAAAGGTCAGCGCCGGATCGATGACGGCGATGTCGGCCAGCATATGCAAGCTCTCGACAGCGAGCTTGGCCTTGGTGTCCGGGTCGGTGACCAGCGCCCGAATACCGGCCTCGCTGCCGGTGCCGGAAGTCGTCGGCACCTGCGCCAGCGCGACGCGGCGGGGGCCCTTGACCTTGTTCGGGCCGACAACCTCCTGCAGGCTCTGCGACGAGCCGACCAGAACCGCGGCGAGCTTGGCGAGATCCATGGCGCTGCCGCCGCCGAAACCCACCACGAGATCAGCCTCGGCCGCATTTGCCACCGCAAGAACCCTGTCAAGATTGGCGGTATCCGGTTCCGGCGTCACATCGGCAAAGACCGTCACATCGCCTTTCAGGGCGAGTCCATCGACGCGCTTCGCATTGAACGCATCGGAGATAACCAGAATGCGGCCATAGCCTTTCTCGCTCGCCCATTTACCGAGGCGCTCCGCCGTGCCGACACCAAACTCGATCAGATGCGGCCGGACGATTGTAATAGGCGAATCCAAGCTGACCACCGGACTGCTCCTCCCTGTGGATGCCGCGGCATCCAGCTGTCACGAAGATGTAAATTTGTTATACAATACGACTTTGTTTGGCAAGCACCCGCTCCCGGTCAGTCGATCGGCATTCATCCAATCACCTCCGGCGACAGTCGTACATATTTGATGGCGCGGCGATAATAGGTGTAGGCGACGTGCACCACGCCATCCGCTCCCTGCACGATCGACGGATAGGAAAATTCGCGATTGAGCGAATCCTTCGAATTGTTACTGAGGCAATAACCGTCGCCGGTATCGAGATCGATCCGGCGCGGGAAGCTTGCGCCGCCATCATTGGAGAAGGCAAGGCTGAGCGGCGCTCGCGGCACGCCCCAGACTGCTTTCCGCCGCTCAGGCATCTGCGATGGAGCAACGCCGATCGCCTCCCCGCCCTCGATCTCGTCATAGAGCGACTGCCGCCTGGCATCCGACATCAATGCGTTGGAATCGTTGTAAACCATTGCGATAGCGCCGCTTTTCAGCTTTGCAGCCTGGATGGAAGAATTGTTATTCGGTAGATCTATCGGCTGCGGTGCACTCCAGCTCTCGCCGCCATCCGTCGAGCGACTGGCAAGCACGGACTGGGCAAAGCGGTTGCGATAGAAGGCGACGAGATCGTCACCTTCTAGCGGAACGATGTTCATATGAACCGCGCCGAGACTGTCCGGCACCGCCGTCATCACCCAGTTCTGGCCTTGGTCATGCGAGATCAACACCCCGGCCGTATCGGCATCACCCGTCCAGCGCTCGCCGGGCAATCCGACGCAGCGAAAGACCGGGAGCAGCCAAGCGCCGCGACTGTTCACGATAATCGGCTGGCGGACAAACGTGCCAGGAAGATCGCAAAGTATGCGAACCTCGCCGAAGGTCTTGCCGCCATCCGCCGAAACCCGGTATTTGACAACCGATCCATCCTGATTCCCGGATGTCTGCGAGGTATAGAGAAGCCAGACATGTCCGTCAGGAGCATTGAAAATCAACGGGTTCTGCTCTGATTTAGTCGGATCATCGGACATTTTCTCCGGCGCCGACCAGCGCGCAGCACCAGGGGAGAGGCGCGACATGTAAATAGAGATATCGCCCATGCCCTCCATCGTGCCGCCAAACCACACGCAGGTCAGCGTTCCATCGGGAAGAAAGGCGAGATTAGCGGCGTGATTTTGAATGCAGGGAGACGGGAGATAGGCATCCGCTCGTCCCTCTCCCGTGGGGTTGGCAAGGATCTCGCCCGTCATAAGTGCCGGCACGGCGTCCGGCTGCAAGCCAGAGAAGGTCATGATCGCTCTCCTTATGGCAGCTTGGCGTAGGCATCGGAAAGGGATGCACGATCCGCATCGCTAAGCGGCATCAGCGGCGCGCGCGTTCGCCTCCATGCCGCATCGCCAGTCTTCAGCCCGATCATCGCCTTGATCGTCGGGATCTGCACATAGGCGTTGGACAGCGTGCGATAGGCATTGATGCGCGCCTGGGCCGCGTCGACATCGGCGGCATGCGTCTCGTCATGGACAAGGTCATATACAGTGCGCAATGAATCCGCGACGAGATTGGACGTCGCCGTGATGCAGCCGGCGCCGCCGGCTTTCAGCAGCGGCAGCAACAGTGGGTCGGCGCCGGCGAGGACGGAGAAGCCGGGATAGGCAGCGATAATCGCCTGCATATTATTGAAATCGCCCGCAGATTCCTTGATGCCGACGACGGTGTCGCCAAACGCCTCGATCAACCGGCCGATCAGCGGCACGGAGAGCGGCACGCCGGAAACCTGGGGAATATGATAGAGGATGACCTGCAAGCGAGGATCCGCAACCGTCTCAAGCACCTGCGAATAGGCAGCAAAGAGCCCGTCGTCGGAAACACCCTTGTAGTAGAATGGCGGCAGCATCACCACTTTGGTGACGCCGAGTGAAAGCGCATGCCTGGTGAGCTCCACCGTCTCAGGGATGGCTGTTACGCCCGTTCCCGGAAGCAGTCGATCGGCCGGAATTCCCGCCTTCAGCGTCGCCTCGAGGATTGTTCGGCGTTCGCTCGATGAGAAGGAATTCGCCTCGCCGGTTGTGCCGAGAAGCGCGACGCCATGACAGCCCTCATCCAGGAGACGCTGGCAATGTTCGGTGAACAATCCCAAATCCGGACTGCCGTCGGCATTCAACGGCGTTGCGGCCGCGCTGAATACGCCTGTAATCTTGTGATCGCTCATATCGTCCTCCCCGGATGAGCACGGCGGGCGGCAAAGCAGCCCGCAGAATGATGTTTTCATCAGCCCAGCTCACAATGTTGTCAATATGACAATGCACGCAAGATCCATTTTCATTTTTCAAGCGACTGAAAATAGTACATAAATTATTTTCTTCAATCGAATCTGCTTATTTCAAATTAATTTTTATTGACATATTTACATTATCAGTCGAGTGTTTGCGCCCGTCATGACGCTCTTCGGGAGAGAGAAGTTGAGGCGTCACGGATTCTGTTTTTGGGAGGAACGGATGACTGAGCGGAAGACTGCGCCAAAGACGCAGGTGTCGCGCCGCGACGCATTGAAGCTGAGCCTTGCAGCCGGCGTCGGGCTGACGATTTTCGGGATGAATGCGCGCATCGTGCTTGCCGATGAGGGCCAGGTGCTGAAGGTCGCCAATCCCGCTTTCGATCAGGACTGGTCGCCGTTGCGCGGCGGCGGCAGAACCTTCCGCTGGAACTCGATCTGGTGGGCCTCTCCGATGTATTTCGACAGCGACGGCAAGATCCAGCCATATGTCTTTGCCAGTTGGGAGACGTCCGACAACAAGGTCTGGACCTTCAAGATCGATCCCAAGGCCGTCTTCTCCGATGGCAGCAAGATCACCTCGACCGATATCAAGGGCTCGTGGGAAGTGGCCTCTATGCCGAACACGAAGAGCCAGCGCGCCGATCAGGTGCTGAACAAGGTTCAGGGCTACAAGGACATCAGCAACGGCGCGGGCACGGAACTGACGGGCGTTGCGACACCCGACGAGAGCACCGTCGTCGTCACGCTGAGCGAGGTCGACCCGATCTTCTTCATGCGCCTTGCCAACCATATCGCGCCGATCACCAAGGCAGCGCAGTCCCGCGGCAGCGACGGTGAAGAGATCGTCGATTGGTACAAGCCGGAAAACAAGCCCGTCTTCTCCGGTCCGTTCAAGCTCATAAGCATCGACATCGACGCCGGCAAGCTCGCCTTCGAGCCGAACGAGAATTTCTTTGGCCCGAAGCCGAAACTGGCACGCATCGAAATCACCTCTATCGAGGATAACGTCACCGCGACGTCGCTGATCAAATCAGGTGAATTCAATGCCCATACCGAATTGATAACCTCGACGATCATCCAGGATCTCGGCCCCGAATTCTCCGCCGGCCCACTCATCCCGACCAGCCAGCACTTCTGGTTCAACACGTCCCGCGCACCGATGGACGATCCGAAGGTTCGTCAGGCGCTGATCATGGCGGTCGACCGCGACGGCCTGTTCAAGGCGTCTTATCCGGATGGCCCGCACAAGAAAGCCGACCAGATCCTCAACGCCGTGCCCGGCACGGAGAATTCCGGTTTCGAACCCTACCCCTATGATCCCTCAGCGGCCAAGAAGCTGCTCGCCGAGTCGAGCTATGGTGGCCCGGAGCGGCTGCCGAAGATTCTGTTCGTCGGCATTTCCGCGCCTGCCATTCAGGCGGCCGCGCAGTTCATCGCCGAGCAATGGCGCCAGAACCTCGGCATCACCGCCGTCGACATGAAGCCGCAGCAGGATTCCTATGCCGGCCCGGACCAGAACTCGGTGCAAATCTTCCGCGACGATGTCGGCACCCGCGTTCCGGACGCCGTCTCCTATCTCGCCGGCTGCATCGCCTCGACCTCGTCAAATGCGCAGAACAAGCTCGGCGGATACAAGAACGACAAGGTCGATGCGGCCCTTGCCGAAGCGGCCACCAAGGCGGCGGACGATCCGCAGCGTGTCAAGCTCGCGCAGGATGCCCAGAAGGCTTTCCGCGACGATTGGGCCTTCATTCCATGGTACTCTCAGGCGATGTCGCGCTGGGCCACCAAGGAGGTCAAGGGCATGGACAAGAACCTCGACTGGCAGGTTGTGGCGCCCTGGGACATTTCGATCGGCTAGTCCGCGCTGATCGCGGACCTCTTCGACCAACAACTGGGAGGTGACCTTGCTACGCTATGTGCTGACCCGGTTTGCTATCTGGATTCCGTCAGTGCTGATCGTGATGCTGGCCGTCTATGCGCTGGCATTCTACGGCGCTGGCGATCCGATCAAGCTCATCTTTCTGCGCGCACCCGGCGATGTCGCCTATAATCCGCAGCGCATCGAGGCCATCCGCGAGAGCGCCGGCCTCAACAAGCCGTTCATCGTCCAGTTCGGCCTTTACATCTGGAACCTGCTGCACGGCCAGTTCGGCAATTCGCTGAGCTCCGGCCGATCCGTCTGGGCGATGGTCTCGGCGGCGGCACCGGTATCCTTCCAGCTGGCGCTCTGTTCCATCATCCTGACGACGATCGTGGCGATTCCGCTCGGCATGATCGCCGCGCTGAACCAGAACACGCGTATCGACTATGCGATCCTCGGCTCCGCCCTCTTCCTCTGGGCGATCCCGGCCTATGTTGCCGGCCCGCTCCTGATGGTCGGGTTGATCGTCCTTCTGCCGGGCGTGAAGGTGCCCTATGGCTGGGGTGGCATTCTCGACCTGCGTATTCTGTTGCCGCTCATCGTCCTCTCCTTCCAGCCGATTGCCCTGATCGTGCGCCAGACACGCGCCGCCGTCATCGAAATTCTGTCGGAGGATTTCGTCCGCACCGCCCGCGCCAAGGGCGTGCCCGAGATCATCGTCGCGCTTCGCCATATCCTGCGGCCGGTGCTGACGCCCGTCGTTACCCAGCTCGGGCTGATCATGATCACCATCGTCAACGGCGCGATCTTCGTCGAACTGGTCTTCGGCCTGCCCGGCCTCGGCCGGCTGACAGTGCAGGCACTGATCAATTCAGACTATCCCGTCATCCTGGCGATAACGCTCATCGGATCTTTCCTGGTGATGCTGTCGAACCTTCTGGTCGACGTGCTCTATCCGTTGCTCGATCCGCGCGCCAACGATGCAAGAAGGAGCCGCTGACCATGTCCGCCGTCCCCCTCTCCCCGATCGTCAGTGAAGAAGAGCCGCCGGTCAGCCTGTGGCGCGACGCATGGTACCGCCTGAAGCGCAACAAGCTCGCCATCTTCGGCCTGATCGCCGTCACCATCCTCGCCTTTGCCGCCATTTTCGGGCCATATCTCACACCCTATGACTATCTGAGCCAGGATCTCCAGGCGCGAAATGCGGCCCCTTCGCTGCATCATCTGTTCGGCACCGACGATCTCGGCCGCGATGTCTTCAGCCGCGTCGTTTTCGGCACGCGCACCGCCTTTCTGGTTGCGATCGTCGTCACCTTCATCGCCGTGCTGATCGGCCTGGTGCTTGGCGCCATCGCCGGCTTCTTCGGCAATCCGTTCGACTGCGCCATCATGTGGCTGACGGACATGACCATGTCGGTCCCGAACCTCCTGCTCGTCGTCGTCATCAACGCATCGCTGAAGTCGCCGATTTCGAAATGGATGGAGGCGCGCTACATGGCAACGCTCAATCCCTTCTATCGCGAGACCATTTGGGTCGATTTCATGCTGGTCTTCGGCTCGATGGCGCTGATCTCCTGGCCGCCCTATGCCCGCCTTGTTCGCGCCCAGGTGCTATCGGTCCGCAGCCGGCCCTATATCACGGCGGCGCAGGCGCTCGGCCTTTCCAACTGGATCATCATGAAGCGCTACGTCGTTCCCAACGCGCTCGGACCGCTGATCGTCTCCGTCAGCGCCGGGCTCGGAACCGCCATGGTGCTCGAAAGCGCCTTCAGCTTCCTCGGCATCGGCGTCAATCCGCCGACGCCGAGCTGGGGCAACATGATCTCGGACGGCCTGCGCGTCTGGCAGCATTATCCCCACCTCCTCGCCGCTCCGGCGGCCGTCCTCGGCCTTGCCTCGGTCGCCTTCAGCTTCCTCGGCGACGGCCTCAACGACGCGCTCAATCCGCGGGGCAGCAAATGACGGACACACACACATCCACCGAACGCCTGCTCGATGTCCGCGGCCTGACCGTCGAAATCGCCGGCCGCAACGGCCCGGCCGTCGTCGTCGACGGCATCGATCTCCATGTCGACAAGGGCGAGACGCTCGGCGTCGTCGGCGAATCCGGTTGCGGCAAGAGCCTGACGATGCTGAGCCTGATGCGGCTCCTGCCGAACAAAATCAAGGTGACGAAGGGGGCCGCCCACTTCGATGGCCGCGACCTGCAGACCATGTCGAACCGCGAGCTGCGCAAGGTGCGGGGCGGCGACATCGGCTTCGTCTTCCAGGACCCGATGACTTCGCTGAACCCGGTGATGCGCGTCGGCGACCAGATCTGCGAGCCGCTGATCTATCATCGCGGACTGCGCAAGGTCGACGCTCGCGAGCGTGCCGTCGAACTGCTGCGCCTCGTCGGCATTCCAGGCCCTGAGGAGCGGCTGCAGGCCTATCCGCACGAGCTCTCCGGCGGCATGCGCCAGCGCGTGATGATCGCGATCGGCCTTGCCTGCAATCCGAAATTGCTCATCGCCGACGAGCCGACGACGGCGCTCGACGTCACGATCCAGGCTCAGATCGTCGATCTCGTGAAGGAGCTGCGCCGCAAGCTCGGCATGTCCGTCGTCTGGATCACCCACGACCTGGCATTGATCGCCGGCCTCGTCGATCGCGTCGCGGTGCTCTATGCCGGCACCGTGGTCGAGGATGCGCCGGTCGATGAACTCTATGCTCGTCCGAGCCATCCCTATACGCGCGGACTGCTGGCCTCGATCCCAAAGCTCTCAGATGTGCCGTCAAGCCGGCTGAGTTCGATCGGCGGGACGCCGCCGGAACCCGGCCGTCGCCCCAAGGGGTGCCCGTTTGCGCCGCGCTGTCCAATGGCGGAAGCCATCTGTCATGAGCGCGTGCCGAAGCTTGAGCCATTGAACGGAAGTGGAAACCATCGTACCGCCTGTTTTGTGGTCCAGAAAATGCGGGAGGCTGCATGATGAGCGTCCAACCGCTGCTCAAGATAGAAAACCTGGTCAAGCATTTCCATGTCCGGCTCGGCGCCTTCGGCGAACGGGCGGCGACTGTTTATGCCCTCGACAATGTCAATCTGGAGATAATGGAGGGCGAGACGCTGAGCCTAGTCGGCGAATCCGGCTGCGGCAAGTCGACCACCGGCTTCACTATTCTCAACCTCTACAAGGCAACCAGCGGCCGGGTCATCTACAAGGGACAGGATCTTGTGATACTGGGCGAGAAGCAGATGCGGCCCTTCCGCCGCGATCTGCAGATCGTCTTCCAGGATCCCTATTCGACGCTCAATCCACGCATGACGGTCGGCGAAGCGATCGGCGAGCCAATGCTCTTCCACAAGCTCTGCACCAAGGCCGAGCTGAAGGACAAGGTCGCAACGCTTCTGACCGACGTCGGCCTGCCGACGCGCTTCGCGCAGCGCTATCCGCACGAGCTCTCCGGCGGCCAACGCCAGCGCGTCGTCATCGCCCGCGCGCTTGCCTGCCAACCGAAATTCATCGTCTGCGACGAAGCGATCTCGGCGCTCGATGTGTCGATCCAGGCGCAGATCATCAATCTTCTGCTCGACCTGCAGGAGAAATACGGCCTGACCTATCTTTTCATCGCACATGATCTGGCCGTCGTTCGCCACATCAGCACCCGTGTCGGCGTCATGTATCTGGGCCGTCTGGCGGAGCTTGCGAGCCGCGAAGAGCTTTTCGGCAACCCGCTGCATCCCTATACCAAGGCACTGCTCTCGGCGGTTCCGGAAACCGATCCGGTGCTGGAGCGCAGCCGCACCCGCCAGATCCTGCAGGGTGACGTGCCGAGCCCGCTCAACCCGCCAAGCGGCTGCCGCTTCCATACGCGCTGCCCGATTGCGATGGACCTTTGCGGCACGACCGCTCCCGAGTGGAGGCAAGCCAAACCCGGTCATCTCGTCGCCTGTCATGCGGTCAACACGGGAGCGGATGCATGAGGCTGAAGGTTGCGATCATAGCCGACGACCTGACAGGCGCGCTCGACACGGGCACACCCTTTGTCGAGGCCGGCCTCTCCGTTTCCGTTGCGATCGATATCGATGCCATATCGGAGGCGCTCGCAAGTGGCTCCGAAGTTGTCGTGATCAACACGGATTCGAGGGCACTACCGGAGGAGGAGGCCGTGGGCAGAGTGGGGCTTGCAGCCAGCGCGCTTCTTGCCGCCTCGCCTGAGATCCTTCTGAAAAAGATCGACTCTCGCCTGAAGGGCCATGTGGCGGCGGAAAGTGCCGCTCTTGCGGCCGCTTTCGGTCATCGCGAAATCGTCGTTGCGCCGGCCATTCCCGATCAGGAACGCTTTACCCGCAACGGTAAGGTCATCGGTCGGGGCGTGGATTATCCGCTGCCGATTGCCGAACTCTTCGAGGGATACCCGGAGACGGTCCTCATCATCGATGCCGAGAATGACAGCGATCTGGACCGGCTCGTAGCGCAACATGACTGGAAGACGACGCTTGCCGTTGGCGCGCGCGGCATCGGCAGTGCGGTTGCCCGCCATATCGGCAGAGTGAGCACGGCCAGCCAGACTTTCGTGCCGACCGGCAGGACGCTCTTCGCCTTCGGCTCCCGCGATCCGATCACGGCAATCCAGATGGCGACGCTCGAGGCTGCGGGCAACTTGCGCGCAGCAATCGACGCACCGATGGGCCTGGTGGAATCCGGCAAGGGGCAGGCTCTTCCGCTTCTGCTCCGTTGCAGCGGCGACATCACCCAGGAGGCTACGGCTGTTGCCGATCGTTTTGCGAAAGGCGTGACATCGGTGATGGAGGATACCCATCCGGATATGCTGATGATGGGCGGCGGCGATACGGCCGTCGCTGTTTTCCGCGCACTCGGAGTTCGCCTTCTGACGCCGAAGGGCGAAATCGAGCCGGGCATTCCGTGGTTTGACGTAACGGTAAAGGACGGCACCCGGCTCCGCTGCGCGGTGAAATCCGGAGGCTTCGGGAATTCTGATAGTTTGCTAAGACTGATTCCGCAGAATCAGGCGGCATGAGACAATGCCGGCAGGAGAATGAACGTGGACGAAGCAAATAGTGCATCGGCAAATGCGCAGGCGGCCCCAGTAGCCAAGCCCGAGCGCGGCAAGGCCGTGAAGCTTGTCGATCGCGTTTTCGACCAACTGCTGGAGCGCATCCGCTCCGGAAACTACCCGCCGGATTCGCGCCTGCCGGGCGAGCACGAACTTGCCGCGATGCTGGGTGTTTCCCGCCCCGTCATCCGCGATGCTTTGGCGCGGTTGCGCGACCAGGGCATGGTCTATGCGCGCCAGGGCGCCGGCACCTTCGTCAGCGCCCATGGCTCGCCGATCGCCCAGCTCGCCTATGCGCCAGTCAAGACGATCGCTGATATCCAGCGGTGCTACGAATTCCGCCTGACGATCGAACCGGCCGCCGCCTATTTCGCGGCGAAGAGACGCGACGATGCCGCCATCCAGAAAATAGCGGCCGCACTCGCCGACCTTCGCGAGGCAACCAGCCATCAGCTTCATCGCACGGATGCCGATTTCAACTTCCACCGCTCGGTGACGGAAGCCGCCAACAACCATTATTACACCGCATCCATGGATGCCCTGAAAGCCCATATCGCCGTTGGCATGCATCTGCACGGACTGTCCCTGCTTGGTCCGAGACAGGGTCTCGAACAAGTATTCCAGGAGCATAACGCGATCTACAAGGCCATTGCCGAGGGGCGGGCGGAAGATGCCCGCAATCTGATGCAGGCCCACCTTGAGGGCTCAAGGGACCGCCTTTTCGAAGGCCGGGCTCTCGACCTGTCGTTCTAGCGACCCCAAGTCATCCACAATGTCCCCAATCGCCGGGTTGCTTGCCAAGGCTTGCGGAGATGCGAGCGATACGTAATAACGTATCCTCTTGGGTTCGAGTCCCGATGTTCCAAGCATCGCCATCGAAGCTTCTTATCGGGATCGGTCATCTAACCTCATCGCGGCGCAAACGAGGAGGGCATGAAGCCTCCTTCAACCGAGCGCGAAAGAGCGCAATCGAATACGACAATGCAGGATACGATTTCCAAGCATACGCAGCAGCCCCCGGATATCAACGACCGAGCAAATTTCCAGCTCGCGGCGGTTCAAGCCCATGACCTTGCAAGCCAGGGCTTTAGTGTTGCGATTTTCGCGGCCTTGCTTTTGCTCTGCGCTCTGATTGCAAACATGTTCAGCCTCAACGCGATCTGGATCGCGTTTTTCTGCAACAACGCGGCCGCTCTTATCCTGTTTGGGACCGGGCTTCGATCTGCCTACGAGAGCGCGCGATGGCGTCGAAGGCAGGCCGGCCTTGCGAGCATCCCGCTCGGAAGGTCGACGCAATGGCTCATCGCGGTCGTCGCCTCGCCGTGGTCGTCGCGGGACACGGAAGCGCAGGAGTCGGCCGGTCGCTGGACCGGAAGCGTATTCTTCGCGGGGCAGTCGCTTCTGTCACGCATCGGTGCCCGCCCCCTCTTGGTCTTCGGCCTTTCGCTTTTCGCATGTTTGATCGTCTATGCCGGCTGGAGCCTGAAGGCGGACGATGTAACGATCGGGACGATGACCTTTCTCATCATTGCGGCCTGTCTGGCTTTCGCCTTTCTTCTGCTGGTGACGGAAAGGCGGCTTGCCGCGATCGATGCTGAGGAATGGCCTGAGGCGCGAGCGATTTCGCACTTGGCGCGCTTGCCTATTTTCGTGCTCGTCCTGTCTTGCTTCTGCCTGTTCCTGAGCACACGCGGGTCCGGATTGCCGATCAAACTCCTGGCGGCGCTCGGAGGCTTCGTCGCGCTTGTCGGGCTTGAGTTTCTGCTACGAGCAGTCGCCTCCATGTTCCGCCCGCAAAACGACAGTCGCGAGCCGGCGCTGATCGCCACCAGCCTTGTCGCCGGCGCTCTTCAGTGGCCGCCCCAGCCTTTGGTCAGCATCCAATGGGAACTGCAGACCAAACATGGCATCGATCTTCGGCAGATCTGGGCTTTCTCGTTCATTCGAAAGGCCGCTCCAGCCATCATTCTCGGGACGCTCCTTCTCGGCTGGCTGTTGAGCGGCGTGCGCGAAATTCCGATGACCGGCCGGGGCGTGTACGAGCGGTTCGGCAAGGCCGAGGCCATCCTGCATTCCGGCCTGCATATCGGCCTTCCATGGCCGTTTGGCCGCATCATTCCCATCGAGAATGGCAGCGTGCACGAGCTGGCAACCTCCGTCAGCACGAACGGCGATGGTGAAGCGCTCGCCGATGCCGAGGGGCCGGCACCGGAAAGTGCGAACCGGCTGTGGGACGCCTCACATGTCAGCGAGAAGTCGCAGCTCATTGCCAGCGGAACCGGCGGCGAGCAAAGCTTTCAGATCGTCAACATGGACGTGCGCTTCGTCTACCGCATCGGACTATCGGATCAGTCGGCGATGAAGGCGGCCTATCGGGTCACCGATCTGCCAGCCTTGATCGAAAGCACCGCAAACCGCGTATTGGTCCATGATTTTGCCAGAAGAACGCTCGAGGACGTCCTGAGCGAAGGCCGGTTGTCACTGGCAAACGATATCGCCTCGGCAGTCCAGAAGAACATGGATGAGCTGAACAGTGGCGTCGAAATCCTGGCGGTCGTCGTCGAAGCCATCCACCCGCCCGCCGGCGCGGCCAATGCCTTTCATGGCGTCCAGGCGGCGCAGATCAGCGCGGAGGCGCTGGTTGCACGCGAGCGGGGTACGGCCGCCGAACAGACGAACGAGGCGCAATTGAATGCCAGCCTCCAGCAGGACAATGCGACGGCGACGGCAAGGGAAGGCATAGCGGCTTCGGAGGTCGCAAAACTCCGCTTCCAGGCCGAGCAATCTGCCTTCCACGAGGCGGGACAGGCATTTCTGACAGAGGAATACTTCAATCAACTGACGATGGGACTATCCCATTCGAAGGCTCTCGTCCTCGATCACCGCATCGGCGGAAGCATCGCTCCGACCCTCGATCTCCGGAGCATGATGTCACCGGTCGATCCAGACACAAGCGCCGAACCTAGCACTCCATACCAAAGCGAAGAAACCGGCCCATGACTGACACGCACGCCCATCCGGGCTCGGACCATCACGAGCACGATCATCATCATGATCACGGCGATGACCACAAGGAAACAATGCCCTTTCGGTGGTCCCGTCTGATCGTCGCAATGATCGTCGTCGCCATCATTCTGGTCGCCGCCTGCCTCGTCCAGGTAAGATCGGGGGCCGCGACCATCATCACCAGGTTTGGCAATCCGGCTCGCGTTCTGATCGATCCCGGTCTCGCATTCCGACTGCCCATTCCCCTGGAGAAGACCATTGATGTCGATCTGCGCGCCAAATCCACGTCCAGCGGCCTGCAGGATGTCGGAACCAAGGACGGGCTGCGGATCATCGCGCAGGCCTATGCGATCTGGCAGGTCCCGCCCGATCCGGATGCCATCAAACGCTTCGTGCGATCGGTTCAGAACCAGCCGGACCAGGCAGCGGCACAAATCCGCACGTTCCTCGGATCGTCGCTGGAGACCACAGCCAGCAATTTCGACCTGTCGTCGCTGATCAATCCCGATCCGGACAAGCTGCGGATCGATGCGCTGGAAGCACAGCTCAAGGCCCAAATCGCACAGCAATTGTTCGATACCTACGGCTTGCAGGTTGTCGATGTCGGTATCGAGCGCCTGACCCTGCCGTCGGTGACGTTGAACGCCACCGTTGACCGCATGCGAGCGGAACGTGAGACCATCGCCACCGAGCGTGCGGCGGTCGGCAAACGTCAGGCTGCGGAAATCCGCTCCGCGGCCGAGCGCGACGCCAGAGTGCTGCAGGCGGACGCGACCGTGAAGGCCGCCGATATCGAGGCGAAATCCCGTGTCGAAGCAGCGCAAATCTATGGCACGGCCTATAAGAGCGCGCCGGAACTTTATGAACTGCTCCGCTCCCTCGACACGCTCGGCACCATCGTCAATGCCAACACGCGCCTTGTCCTGCGCACCGATGCCGCACCGTTCCGGGCTCTGGTCGATGGGCCGCCCAGCGCCGCGTCGGCTGGCGGAGCACATTAGAGATGGGCACCGTCGGGGATAGGAATTCAACGGCGCAGCATCAGGCTGTTCGTCTGGTGTCCATGCTGCTGTCCGCGATCATGGTGCTTGCGGCCGTCGGCTGGGCGACATCCAATATCAGGGAGATCGCACCGCAAAACCGGGCCGTTGTCTTTCGCTTGGGAGCCTTGGACCGGGTGCAGGAATCCGGCCTGTTATGGGCCTTGCCCGCGCCTTTCGAAAAGGTCTTGCTGCTGCCCGACGCTGCAACGGTCCTGGAACGCCGGATCGATGGATTGCTTCGTTCGCCAACCGCACAGGCCGGTGAGGCCGACGCGGCAACGGAGAGCGATACGCTGGCGGGATCGGGATATCTGCTGACCGCTGACGCCAGTGTCGTTCAGCTCGACATCCGCGTCTTTTATCGGGTAACCGACCCGTTCGCCTATGCCCTGCAGCAAGACCACATCCTGCCGGCGCTAGACCGTCTTGTGACCCGCAGCGCCGTTGTGATCTGCGCTTCACGCGATCTGGACAGCATTCTGGTCGCCCGCCCGGAACTGGTTTCCGCCGATAGCGATGTCGCCGAGCGCCGCGAGCAGTTGCGGGCCGACCTGGTGAACAGCATCAATACCAGCCTGACCTCCTTGAAATCGAAGGGCATGGGGCTCGGGATCGAGATCGACCGCGCCGACGTTCAATCCGCGCTTCCGACGACGGCTGTGAGCGCATTCGACGGGGTGCTAACCGCGAGCCAACAGGCAGAGCAGGCGATTGCGTCGGCACAAAACGATGCGGAGAAGGACAGGCAAGCCGCCGATCAGGAAGCCGACCGGATCGTGCAGGTAGCGGAAGCCCAGTCCAGCGAACGTCTAGCAAAGGCACGCGCCGATACGGCCACCGTCACCGGCTTTGCAAGCGCCCAAGGCTCCGATAGCGATCCCGGTCTTCTCTGGCGCCTCTATCGCGATCGCGTTGCCAAAATCCTGTCGCAGGCGGGCTCGGTCGTCACGGTCGACCCGAGGGACGATGCACGCCTCATCCTGCAGGGAGCCGACAAATGAGTGTCGCGACCGATCATTCCCACGGCTCTCATGGCCACGCGCATCATCACGGCCATGTGCTCAGCGCTGGCCTGCTGACCGCCAACGAAAAACAAGCGGCGGCCGTTCAGCTCACCCTCGCCATGATTGCCTTGAGCCTGCTTGCGCTCGGCATTGCCTGGCGGTGGTTTGCGCCCGATGAAGAGGGTGTCAGTCAGCTTCTGCTGGCAGCGGCTTCGCTGATCGTCGCAGTTCCGGTCATCCGCTCCGGTTGGCATAGCCTGCGCCATCCAAGCCTGCATGGCATCACCGACCAATTGATCGCCCTTGCAATGCTGGCCGCCTGGGCGACGGGCGATCTGCTGACCGCGGCCCTCCTCCCGATCATCATGATATTCGGCCATGTGCTGGAAGAGCGCAGCGTCATCGGATCGAAAGAAGCGATGGAGGCACTGGCGCATCTGACTCGTAGCCACGCACGGCTGATCACGCCGGACGGCTCGACGCGTGACGTCGACAATGCCACACTGAAGCCAGGCGATCTGGTGGAGGTGAGAGCAGGAGACCGCGTTCCCGCCGACGGTCGCGTCAGAGAGGGACAGGCGAGCCTCGACACCGCGCCGATCACCGGCGAATCCGTACCCCTCGAAGTCTCCGCCGGCATGGAGGTCTTCGGCGGCGCGATCAATCTGGACGGTCGTCTCGAGATCGAGGTGACCCGAACCGGCGAGGATTCGACGCTTGGAAAAGTCATCGCGCTGATGCAACGTGCGGAAAATTCAAAGCCGCCGATCACCCGGCTGCTGGAGCGCTACGCCCAGCAATATCTGGCCTTCGTGCTGACGATCGCGGCCATTGCCTGGTTCCTCACCTACAATGACCAGATCATGCTTGCGATCCTGGTCGCGGCCTGCCCTTGCGCCCTGGTTCTGTCAGCACCGGCAACGGCGATTGCCGGTATCGCGGTCGCCGCACGCCACGGCATCCTCATCCGCAGCTCGGCATTTCTCGAAGAATTGGCAGACCTGACCTCCCTGGTCATCGACAAGACCGGCACCCTCACCTTCGGCCGACTTCGGCTGCAGAACATCAGGCTGACGGGCAATGCGGACCGGGAAACCGTTCTGGCCTTGGCAGCATCCCTGGGCGCCGCCAGCAGCCACCCGGTCAGCCGGGCATTGGCCTCGCTCGTCGCCCATGACGCCTATCATCCGCTGGCGAACGTCAGGGAACTGCAAGGACTGGGCGTCGTTGCCGGTACAGCAACGGGCGAAGTCGCCCTTGGACGTCCTGAATTGTTCGAACGTCTGTCGGTCGTCATTCCCCCGGTTCCCTCGCATGACGGTCCGCTGGCGGGGCTTTCCATCGGCGGGGAGTTCGTCGCCTGGCTTCTCCTGTCGGACACGGTCAAGCCGGAGGCAGCGGTTGCGATGACGGAGCTGCGGGCGCTCGGGCTCAACCGCCAGCTTCTGCTCACCGGCGACCGTCAATCGGTCGCGCAAGCCCTGGCGCGCGAGATCGGCATAACCGATGTCGCGGCTGAAGCCCTGCCCGCCGATAAACTGAAGCGCGTGCTGAGCGAGACGAAAAGCGGCTTCAAGCCTCTGGTCGTCGGCGACGGGATCAACGATTCGCTCGCCCTCAAAGCAGGGGCCGTCGGGATTGCCATGGGCGCGGGCGGCGCCGATATCGCGCTTGCCTCCTCGGACATCATCCTCATCGGCAGCGATCTGCGACGGCTCGGCACATGCATCCGCCTCAGCAGGCTTTGCCGTCGGACGTTGAAAACCAACGTCATCATCGGTCTCGGCTGGACAGTTGCAATCGTCGCCTTGGCGGGTTTCGGTTTTCTGGGAGCGGCGGGCGCCGTCGTCGCCGCCCTCCTCCACAATTTCAGCACCCTGCTAGTGCTGGCGAACGCCGGCCGGCTGATGCGATATGACGAGCCGCTTGCTGCCTGACCACGCCCCCTCCAGCTCGGCCTCGCCGTGGAGTTACAGAGCCATTCGCTTTACTCGCACAAGCTGATAGCGGACAATGCCGCCTGGATGTTCTCACCTAAAGCACGCTTACGTCTGCTGAACTTCGTAGGTCCAGACCCGAAATGCCTTCAGCACATGCGGCCCGAAGGAATTGATGAGCGGGATATCGGCGGCATCGCGGCCGCGCGCCACGACTATGCGGCCGATCCGCGGCTTGTTGTTGCGCGGATCGAACGTATGCCATGTTTCATCGAGGAAGACTTCCATCCAGGCGCTGAAATCCATCGGATCGACGACGGGAACGCCGATATCACCGAGATGGCCGTTGACATATCGGGTGGGAATATTGAGGCAGCGGCAGAGCGTGACGGCCAGATGTGCATAGTCACGGCAGACGCCGACGCGCTCGTGGAACGCCTCGAATGCCGTACGCGTCGATCGCGCCTGCATGTAATCGAAGCGGATGTGGCCATGGACGAAATCGCAAATGGCCTGCACGCGTGCCCAGCCAGGCGTGATCGCGCCGAACGTGTCCCAGGCAAATTGGCTGAGCCGGTCGGTTTCGCAATAGCGACTGCCCATGAGATAGACGAGGCAATCATCCGGCAAATCCGAAACCGGGGCCTCCCGGGCGTCGGGCAGTATCCTGTCTGTCTTGCCGTCGTCCTCGATCGTGGCGTCGCCCCAGATCGTCAGGTCGCCCACCGGCGCGACAAGCCGGAGGCATCGGTTGCCAAAGAGATCATGGTACGTCGATGTCGGGACGTTGGGCGTGGTAAATACGGTTTCCGGCGCCCTGATATCCGCTGCGCGATCGTCGTGGACCGATAGTAGGCAAACCAGGGCAGTCGGCTGCTGGCAGGTCAAGGTCATTTCGTAACCGTAGCGGATCAGCATAAAGAGGGCTCCTGTGCAGCAAGGCTAACAACCATATGGATGTTCAGATGTCGGCGTACTTTTCGTATTTGGCTTTCTCGTTTCACGAGAGCGATGGTTTCGCTCCCTGAGCGTGACCGAAGGTCCTCTCCATGAGGGTCTCCCCGCCACCGGATGAGGCGCGCGCCGATTCCAGCTGGTCCTCCGTCATCACCCGCTCATGCGGCTCGTCCTCGTTGCGAATGCGGTATTGCAGCACATTGCCTCTCGGCGGCAGCGTGCCGGTGATACGGTAGGTGCTTCTGAATTTGGGAGCGGCCATGCCGGTGGCCCTTCTTATCCAGACGGCCTGCCCCACGGTAAAAAGATGCATGGCGGGATCGCGTCGGATCGGAGGGGTGCCGTTTTTTGTATCGGTCATGATTGTTTGTGGTCCTTTTCGAGTGCGATTTCGAGATCGGCTGGATTGATCGGCGCCATTTGGCGCCTTGCTCCCTCCGTGGCGATCGCCGGCAGATGAATGAAAGCGCCGACGCCTCGCCAAGCGAGCCACGAGATCCCCTCGATGACTTCCTCTTGGCGATCGACACGGTATTCGCCAGCCAGTTGCGGCGCGTCGAACCCTGGCAACAGGAATGGGAACGGAAAGTGGACGACGGTTTGCGTGGTGCGGTTGGTCATGGCGTGGTGCTCCGCAGGAACACACTAATGCGCCTTCCTGCACTATTCCTATCGGAACCGGAACCATCCGGACTCTGCCGGTACATCCAAGGTTGCGCGAGGAATCATCAAAGGTTCGGACAGTGCGACGCGCGCCAGAATGGCGCTATGCGTTCGCTATCGAGAACTCGGTGACGCAGGCGGGTCGTAGGTTGAAATACCGCGAAAGCCGGAAAAACCCTAATAATTGAACCGTAGACATACGACTTCATTGGGGTTCAATCAAGGATAATTCAGATTTCATCGTGAATATTCATCAATAAAATTCAAAAACCTCAAAATGAAATACCGAATTAATATCGATATAATTCGAGAAAATTATCTAATTCCGGTTAGAATCGAAAGCGGAATAGCCGATTTATATTTTATAATAATTTCCATATACGCGTAATATTTCTTGGCACTCCTATCTATCGAGTGCCACAGGTGTTATTTAAGACCATCAGCCGCCATAAGCACCGGCTGCAGAAAGAACCCCTATGAAATTCCGTCCACTCCACGATCGCGTCGTCATCCGGCGCGCGGAAGGCGATCTCAAATCCAAGGGCGGGATCATTATTCCAGACACCGCTAAGGAAAAGCCGCTGGAAGGCGAAGTGATCGCCGTTGGTCCGGGCATACGCAATGAAGACGGTGCGTTGATCCCGCTCGACGTCAAGACCGGCGACACGATCCTGTTCGGTAAATGGTCCGGAACCGAGATCAAGATCGATGGCGAGGAACTCCTCATCATGAAGGAGGCCGACATCATGGGCATAGTCGGAAAGACCGAGGAACCCGCCCAAAAAGTCGCCTGACGGCCGATCTCCGACCCCACAATTTCAAGACTGAGCTGGATAAACGTCATGACCGCCAAACAAATCAGATTCTCCGCCGATGCGCGCGATCGCATGCTCCGCGGTGTCGAGTTACTCAACAATGCCGTCAAGGTGACGCTTGGCCCCCAGGGCCGCAATGTCGTGATCGCCAGCACCTATGGCGCGCCGCGCATCACCAAGGACGGCGTCACCGTCGCCAAGGAAATCGAGCTGGAAGACAAGTTCGAGAACATGGGCGCGCAAATGGTGCGCGAAGTGGCCTCGAAAACCAATGACCTCGCCGGCGACGGCACCACGACTGCGACGGTGCTCGCTGCATCCATCCTGCGCGAGGGCGTGAAGCTCATCGCCGTCGGCATGAACCCGATGGACCTCAAGCGCGGCATCGACCTTGCCGTCTCCGCCGTGGTCAAGGAAATCCAGGCGCGCGCCAAGAAGGTCCAGTCCTCCGAGGAGATCGCCCAGGTCGGCACCATCGCCGCCAATGGCGACACAAGTGTCGGCGAGATGATTGCCAAGGCAATGGACAAGGTCGGCAAAGAAGGCGTCATCACTGTCGAAGAGGCAAGAACCGCCGACACCGAGCTCGACGTCGTCGAGGGCATGCAGTTCGATCGCGGCTACCTGTCGCCATACTTCGTTACCAATGCCGAGAAGATGCGGGTAGAGCTTGAAGACCCCTACATTCTCCTCCACGAGAAGAAGCTCGGCAATCTGCAGGCGATGCTGCCGATCCTGGAAGCGGTGGTGCAGAGCGGCCAGCCACTGTTGATCATTTCGGAAGATGTGGAAGGCGAAGCGCTGGCGACATTGGTCGTCAACAAGCTGCGTGGCGGCCTGAAGGTCGCGGCCGTCAAGGCTCCGGGCTTCGGCGACCGCCGCAAGGCGATGCTGGAGGATATTGCCGTCCTCACCGCCGGTCAGGTGATCTCCGAAGATCTCGGCATCAAGCTTGAGAATGTCACGATCGACATGTTGGGACGTGCCAAGCGCGTGCTGATCGAGAAAGACACGACCACCATCATCGACGGTTCGGGCGACAAAACCGCCATCCAGGCGCGCGTCCAGCAGATCAAAGCGCAGATCGAGGATACGACCAGCGACTACGACAAGGAAAGGCTGCAGGAGCGCCTGGCGAAACTTGCCGGCGGCGTCGCGGTGATCCGTGTCGGCGGCGTGACCGAGATCGAAGTCAAGGAAAAGAAGGATCGCATCGATGACGCTCTGAACGCCACCCGCGCGGCGGTCGAGGAAGGCATCGTGCCCGGCGGCGGCGTGGCACTGCTGCGCGCAAAATCAGCTTTGATCGGGCTGAAGGGCGAAAACGCCGACATGACAGCCGGCATCTCGATCGTATTGCGGGCGCTTGAAGCTCCGATCCGGCAGATTGCCGACAATGCCGGCGTCGAGGGCTCTATCGTTGTGGGAAAGCTCATCGACAGCACGGATCAAAATCAAGGTTTCGATGCGCAGACGGAAACCTATGTCGACATGGTCAAGGCCGGCATCGTCGATCCCGCCAAGGTCGTGCGAACCGCTCTGCAGGACGCCGGCTCGATCGCAGCACTTCTGATCACCGCTGAAGCGATGATCGTCGACATTCCGGCAAGAGAACCCACCGCGGCGGCTGGAAATGGCAATATGGGTGGCATGGGATACTGAAGATACGCCTGAACCGCGCGGCTGGCGGCTGAACAACCATGCCGGGTAAGGATGCGCCGGATGGCCGCAGCGTCAAGGGCTGTGCCGACGCTCTCGGCCTGCGAACTCTTCTAGAAAAGCGCCCCATATTGCACGGGGCGATTTTCTTTCAATCTGTCAGATCAGGAGAATGATGATGATCCGTTTCGAAAAAAAGGCAGACCCACAACCCTTGCCGAAAGACACCGAGGACAAGCGCTCCGAGAAAATCCGCGAGACAGCGACCGCAGAGCCCAAAAAATCCGGCTCGGACGGCTTGCGGTCGCGCGCAGGGCGAGTGACGGACGACGACCGCCTTATCTGACAGCATCTTTCGAACACCTGTTCGGGTTTGGAAGGTCGCCGGAGCGAGCGGATAAGCCAGCCGATATGTCCTTGATCACGCGGCAGCCAGGTGTCGGCGCCGCTGGGATGCCGTGCCGATCGTCTCTGCGAGGCGGGTTTCGTCGATCGCCCCTTCCCATCTGGCAATGACGATCGTCGCCAGGCAATTGCCGATGAGGTTCACGAAGGTCAGCCCCTCGGCCAGAATGCGGTGGATGCCCAGGATAAGCGCGATACTTGCAACGGGGATGATGCCCGTGGTGTTCAGCGTTGCCGCCAGCACAACGAATGCGGCGCCCGCCACGCCAGCTGCACCCTTAGACGTCAGCAACAGCACCGCGATCAGGCCAAGCTCGTGCCAAAAGGTCAGATGCGTGTTCGTCGCCTGGGCCAGAAACACCACCACCGTCGTCAGGTAAAGACAGGTGCCATCGAGATTGAACGAATAGCCAGCGGGCACAACGAAGCCAACGACGCTCTCCTCGCAACCCACGTCCCGCATCTTCTGTATGACACGCGGCAACACCGTCTCGGTGGAGGTCGTCGCGGCGACGATGACGATCTCCTCGCGCATATAGACCAGCAGTTTCCAGAGGCTGACGCCCACCCAGCGCGCGACCAGCCCGAGCACGATCGCGGTGAAAAGCGCACAGACGATAAAGAATTCCACAATCAATTCGCCGAGCGCCAGCAACGACCCCGAACCGAACCGGCCGACCGTGAAAGCGATCGCACCGAAGGCGCCGATCGGCGCGAAATACATGACGTAGCCAACAATCTTGAAGAAGGCGCTCGACAGGCTTTCGATCAGTGCAAAAGCCGGCTTTCCCCGCTCACCGATCGCAGCCAGCGCGATCCCAAACAGCACCGAGACGAACAGAACCTGGAGGACTTCACCCTCGGTGAAGGCAGAAGCATAGGTCTTGGGGATGATATGCAGCAGGTAGCCGGAGATGCTTTGCTCATGGGCGGTCGCGATGTAGCTGGCGATCGCCTTGGTATCGAGCATCGCCGGATCGATGTTCATATCCGCGCCCGGCTGCCACAAATCGGCCGCCACGAGCGCGAAGACGAGCGCAAAAATGGTGATCGCCTCGAAATAGATGATCGACTTCAGCGCGAGCCGGCCGACGCGCTTCATGTCCGTCATGCTGGCAATGCCATGCACCACCGTGCAGAAGATCACCGGCCCGATCATGATGCGGATGAGCGAGATGAAAGCATCGCCGAACGGCTTCATCGAAGCTCCGAGCTCCGGCCAAAAGTGACCGACAATCACGCCAGCTGCCGTACCGATCAGCACCTGGAACCAAAGCTGGCCCGCAATACCGAAACGCGTCGACTTGGGCGTCAAAGGTGCCGTCTTCACGTCACTCTGCTTCTCGTTTACGAGACCGTCCATCATCTCTCCTCCCCCATTTCATGTTTCCTCGAGCGAAGGCACCGGTGATCGAACAGCCCGCCGTTCGCACCATCCTCCACTCCCGTCGCCTCGCCCCGAGCGGATATTCGCAAGATACTCATCGCCGCCGGAGAACCATTCCGACAAGCAATCTTCCTATTGCTGCCCGCCATTACCCCGAGATGCCACACGGAATCTTGCTCTGGATATAAGCTGCTGCTATAGATGCTCACATGGTCTCCACCTTCGATTTGAGTTTGCGTCACCTCGATGCGGCATTGGCCGTGCTGCGCCAGGGGAGCATCAGCAGCGCTTCCGCTGCCGTGAACCTGTCCCAACCGGCATTGACGCAGGCGCTGGCCAAACTGGAAGCGCTGCTCGGTCATCGCCTCTTCGATCGCCAGCCGAGCGGCGCATCTCCCACGCAGGCGGGCCATCTCTTCCTAGCCCGCGTCGAACGGGGGCTGGAACGCATCATCGACAGCGGGCGCAGGCTGCGCCGTTCGGCGCGACTGAAGCCGATCGCCTATCTGGAGCGTCTGGTCTCCATGGGACAGCTTCATGCGCTGGCTGCGGTCGAAAAGGCCGGCAGTTATTCCCTGGCCGCCCGTGAAATCGGCCTCTCCCAGCCATCCGTGCATCGGGCGGTCAAGGAACTGGAGGCGATCCTCGGCTTGACTCTGCTTTCCCGGGCGGGCCGATCCATGCGGCCGACCCCGGCGGGCATGCGGCTGGTTTCGGCGATCAGGCTGATGGCAGCCGAGCTCCAGGCTGGCTTCGACGAGTTGGCCGCGCTGGAACAGGCGGGTGCCGGCACCATCAGGATCGGCGCCTTACCCCTCCCACGGGCCGGATTACTGCCGGAGGCGCTCGCCGGATTCACGCGCAATCGTCCCTCGATCGCCATCACGATCATCGAAGGCCCCTATTCCGATCTGTTGGCGGCGCTGCGCAACGGAGAAATCGACATGGTGGTCGGCGCACTTCGCGATCCCGCGCCGACGCGCGATATCCTCCAGCGACCGCTGTTTGAGGACGACCTGTTCATCGTCGCGCGATCTCGCCATCCGCTTGCCGGGTCCAACGACCCGAATCCGGCAGATCTGGCGAGTTATCCCTGGGTGATCGGCGCGCAGGGCTCGCCCATGCGCGCACGGTGGGAGGCGCTGTTCATCGAATCGGAACTGCCGACGAGGCGGATCGAATGCAGTTCCATCCTGATGGCGCGCTGGCTCCTGCTGGATGGCGACTGGCTTGCCCTGATGTCCACCGACCAGTTCCGGATCGAGCAGGCATCGGGACTGCTCGCGCCGATCGGAGGCCCCGTTCAAGGCTCCCGCCGCCAGATCGGCGTAACCATCCGCGCCGACTGGCTGCCGACGGCCGCACAGGCGGATCTGCTGAGCGAACTGACCGCCGCCGGTGCGAAGCGATCTTCAGGAATTTGAATAGCCCCTGACCGCTTTCGATACGCTCATATGCCGGCATTATGGGTAGAACGGCACGGGAAAGACGATGTCGATGGCTCTGATCGGATTTGGCGAAGCCGCGAAACCATTGTGGAAGGTTGGGAAAATTCCCCACCGACCATCGTCCGCACGCTTGATATCGCATCTCTTTCCGAAGTCTCCACGCGACAGGAACATCCCGCGCATGATCATCGATTGCCACGACCATCATACAGCCATCTCTCCTTTCGACGCGAGCAGCGCGGAAAACGAGGTCGTCACCCAGGCTGGGGCGAGCAGCCTATGAGTGCCTTCGCAATGGACGCCGACTGGCTAAGCTTCGATCCCGCACCTTCGAAGCCGGCCTTCCAACTACCGGCGGGCGCGGTGGACGCGCATTGCCACGTCTTCGGGCCTGGCGATATCTTCCCCTATGCTCCCGAGCGCAAATACACACCCTGCGATGCCGGCAAGGAAAAGCTGTTCGCGCTCAGAGATTTCCTCGGCTTCGAGCGCAATGTGATCGTGCAGGCGACCTGCCATGGCGCCGACAACCGTGCACTGGTCGACGCGCTTCGCGCCGCCAACGGACGCGCCCGCGGCGTCGCAACGGTTCGCCCCGACGTTACCGAGCAAGCGCTTGCCGAGATGGATGCGGCCGGTGTACGCGGCGTACGTTTCAACTTCGTGAAACGGCTCGTGGATCCCAAGCCGGACGCCTATTATCGTGGCATCATCGAGAGGATCGCACCGCTCGGCTGGCACATCGTCATCTATTTCGAAGCGGCAGATCTTGAGGAGCGCTGGGATTTCTTCACCAGCCTGCCCACCACGGTCGTCGTCGATCACATGGGCCGGCCCGATGTTACGAAACCAGTCGATGGCCCGGAATTCGGTCGCTTCATGGCTCTGATGGAGCGCGACAACATCTGGTCCAAGGTCAGCTGCCCGGAGCGTCTCTCCAAAAGCGGTCCGCCGGACTATGACGACGTCCTCCCCTTCGCCCGCACTCTGGTCGAGCACTTCCCCGACCGCGTGCTGTGGGGCACCGACTGGCCACACCCCAACATGAAGAATCACATGCCCGATGACGGGGCACTGGTTGACTTCATCCCCCGCATCGCACCGACCGAGACGCTGCAGCGCAAGCTGCTCGTCGACAATCCGATGCGGCTCTACTGGTAGCTCTAGCGTCCCGCTCGTGTCTGTTCGAGCGGCTTCCCGCATGATGTCTACCCGTCGTGAACAAGGCTGACAGATGTCGACACCGCATAGACGCGAATCGCAACGTTGGCCGCGCCGCGGCTATCACATGCGCCGGCGGAACAGGCCAAGATGATGGTATTGGACTTGCAGAAGCCTCAAAATGCCTGCCGCTGGGCAGGGATACGAGACGCAGCCGCCTTGCGATCCCCAAAAAAGTGCGCGGCATGCGACGCTCGGTCGATGGTACGACATAAGCAATATTGTCAATAAAATAATCGACGCTATGACTATAATGTGGGGCTTCGGTCAGGGGGGCGCTTGGACGTTAGTTTTAGTGGAGAAATAGATGAGACGCACCAAGGAGGAGGCGGCGGAAACGCGACGTGTAATATTGCATTCGGCGGAAACGTTGTTTCTCGACAATGGATATGAAAATGTCACGCTGGAAGAAATAGCCGTCGCCGCTGGCGTCACACGCGGAGCAGTTCACTGGCATTTCAGAAATAAGCAGGGCCTTTTGCTTGCGATCCGCGACGAGGCACGGCAGCCTTTCCGCGAACTAGCGGAACGGATATCCCACGAGCATCCGCCCAATCCGCTTGAACTGGTCCTGGACACGATTTCGGCAATCTTCGCCGATCTTCAAAATGATCCGCGTAGACGTGGGATGCTGAAGGTCATCATGTATCTCGATATGTCCTTCGCTGACTGCGAAACGGACAGCGGCACGTCTTTCCGACATGAAATGCAGGAAAACTTTGCGAAGATTTTCTGTTCCATGAGCACGGCTGGCGCCTTGCCCTGTCCATGGACGCCGGAGACCGCTGCTTCCACATTGACTGCGGCGATTGGCGGACTGGTCTTCGAATGGGCTCTCGACAAAGGCGACTTTGACCTGGCCCCGTGTGGACAAGCCCTCATCGACATGATTCTGACCGCCTGGTTTCCGAAACATGAGCTGCAGAACATGGCAGCAGCGACTTGAGATCGAGTCGAACTGATCGAAATCCAAGCTAGCCCGGCTGCAAGTGCTTAAATGAGAAGGATCCGGTAGGGAAAACCGGATCCTTCCGTCTTTGATCGGAGGTCAACCGATCAATGTGAGAAGCCTGGCGGATTGGAAACGACAGGCTTCTCTTATCCGGTACGAGGCCGGATAACTTTGGATTAGAAGCTACGCTGGAAGCGCAGGATACCAGCCCACTGATCTGCATTCACGGAATCGAAGTTCGTGTAGGAAACTTCCGGTTCGATCAGCAGGTTCTTGACCGGGTTGAACTTGACGTTCGTGGTCGCGGCGAAGATCTTGGAGTCGGTGTAGGCGAGCTGCAGGTTCCACTTCAGCTTTTCGTTGATCGGAACGGCAACGCCGCCCCAAACTGCCCAGTCGCCCCAACCGCACTTCGACTCGTCATTAACGGGGCAAGCCGTACGATCGAGGTTCGTGCCGGCATACTTGTTGAGCTTGTTGCCGTCAGTGTTGTAGCCGCCCATCAAGAAGGCCGAGAAAGCACCGAAGTCGGCATCGACGCGAGCCTTGATGGCACCTTCTTCGACGATGGAGTCATAACCACCGACAACCTTGAAGGCCCATGCGCCGGTCTTGTATCCAATACCGGCAACAGCGTCAGGCGCGTAATGGTTCGCCTTGTCGTCGGCCCACCAGCTCGATCCATAGGAGGCGTCCGAGCCGCTGGAGTTGCTGTCTTCGACGGAGATCACAGCCGTGAAACCGTTGCCGGCGTCGTAGTTGTAGGTCAACTGATTGAGTTCGTACGGGCCATCATAGATGACGTCGTCGTTGATGACGTCGCCGGCATAACCCACAAAGAGGTTGTACTGCGAGTCGAGCTTACCAACGGTGAAGCCGCCGAGGCTGATATTGGCGAACAGCAGCTTCGTGCTGGTCGAATTGCCTTCTTCCCAGTCCCAACGGAAGACGGAGTTGGTCTTCAGCGGGCCGTATTCAGTGTCAGTCGCCGTATCGAGGCTCAATTCCGCGCGGGTATGCCAGAGCGTGCCGGTGCGGTTGGTCGGGCTGTAAGCATCGTACCACTTGCCTTCGGTACGAACCATGCCGCCGATCTTAAGGCAGGTTTCCGTGCCCGGAATGAAGAAGTAGCCGGCGCCGTATGCGTCGCAGATACGAACGTATTCAAGCGGTTCCGGTTCAGCAGCGACGATAGCATCGGCTGCATGCGCCCCTGAAACTGCGGCAAGCGAAGCAGCAGAGCTGATCAGAAGACTTTTCAAATTCATGGTGAACTCCTGGTTGTATTATGCACTTCAAGCGCTTCCACGAGCGCGGAGCTAGGTTTGCCGCCTTCAAAAGGCGACACCCGGTAAATGCGATTGAATAAGCCCGCGATTACGTTCCCCACTGCTGGATCGAGGCCCATCGGGCCTCCTCCATCCCCTCATGGCAACGGCATTGAAATGCCCCTACCGATCCGGCCGAATATTCGACCGCAAGACAAATTATGTCCTAACCATGACTTACAAACGGACGGTATGTTTGTCAATTATATGAAGCGCGCTTTACCATCTGGCTGTGTCGCCGTTGCCAAAATGCAACTATCCGCATCACCATCGGCGCAGGCACTACCAATAATCAACGGAAATAGGGCCTGTCCGAACCGAGCACGGTGGTACTCCGGCTGGCATGGCGCCCAGGGAATCGGAAAAGATGGCCGCTACGGCGCGCAATTTGACCGGAAATTGTTCCAATGCCGCACCAGGTTCGAATCAGCCAGCGACGATGAGCGCCTTCCCGCCAGTATCCGATGCATCCGTCAGGATGTCGGATCTCCGGATTTAGGAAAGCCGCCCGGAACTATTCCGTTCTCGCTTGCCACTTGGCGAGCGATGGTCAGAATTTCGGTACTGGTTTTCCCACAGCCCGATGAGCGGCGATGACGGTATTGGCCATCAGCATGGCGATGGTCATCGGTCCGACACCGCCCGGTACAGGCGTGATCACGGCGGCAACGTCGGAGGCTTCGGCAAAGGCGACATCGCCGACAAGACGCGTCCTGCCCTCGCCGCGCTCAGGAGCGGCAATCCGGTTGACGCCGACATCAAGGACGGTGGC
>NZ_QSNT01000004.1:190104-190320 GCF_009498525.1 Rhizobium sp. ICMP 5592
CGTCGTCACCGTCGCATTGGCATTCAGCAGCAATTGCGCCATCGGCTTGCCGAACAGGTTCGAGCGACCGATGACCACGGCATTCAGACCCGACAGGTCCTCGCCATGGATGCGGCGTACCAAAAGCATGGCGCCGGCAGGCGTGCAGGAGATCAAGCCGGTTTTGAGATCGCCGGTGGCAAGCTTGCCGGCATTGACCACATGCAGACCGTCGAC
>NZ_QSNT01000004.1:190389-190716 GCF_009498525.1 Rhizobium sp. ICMP 5592
AGACTTGAAGCCGCATTCCCTGGCCATCCGGCTCTTCGAGGTCACATAGCTGTGGCTGGCCGGATCGTCGCCGACGATCACCACCGCAAGACCGGCCTTGACGCCCGCGTCCCTCTCCAGCGCTGACGTTGCACCCTTCACCGCCTCGATCACCGAAGCCGCCACCTGCTTGCCGTCAATCACAGTTGCCGCCCTCATCGCAGTCATCGCCGCCCTCCCTCAGCCCATCCGTTCGGAAGCATAGCTTCCCGGGCTTGCCGGGAAGACGATGGTGCGGTTGCCGTTGAGGAAGGTGCGGTAGTGGATATGGGCATGGATGGCGCGCGC
>NZ_QSNT01000004.1:190931-490018 GCF_009498525.1 Rhizobium sp. ICMP 5592
CGCCCCGATCTTCCAGCGGTAGAGCAGGTCGTTCAAACAATGGCCGAAGCGCGACACCATCAGCAGCACCTTCATGCGCTTCTGGGTGTCGTGGATCTCGGCCTCCATTTCGAACTTGCTCGCGATCGGCTTGAAGCCCTCGACCAGCGCCTCCTGGCCCACCCCTTGCTCGGAGATGAAGCTCACCCGCATGAAGAACTTGCCGGTATCCAGATCGTCGAACTGGCTGGAATCGACGATGTTGCAGCCCTGGTCGGCCAGATAGTTGGCAATCGCAGCAACAATCCCGCGTCTGGATGTACAGGTGACCCTCAGTACATAATGCGTCATACTATTCTCATCCGTTTGAAATTCATGGACATGTTGTGAAGGGTCGCTGGCTGCTTCCCTATCGGTCGCCATCGGCCAGAAGCCGCAGAAAGGCCTGCAGTTCCTCATCCTCGATCGAAACGAGGTGTTGCCTTTCCGGATAGACGCCTGAGCGGACATCCGCGGCAAACTCGGTGAATGCGGCGATGCGCTCGCGCTGCAACCGCTCATACTCGACGGCAAAGTTGCGATATTTTTTTGCGTGGCGCGGATAGTGGCCCTCATGGCTGCCGAGCACGTCGTCCGCAAAAAGATACTGCGCATCGCAGCCGCTTCCCGCCCCCATAGAGATCATCAGCATCGAGGTATTCCGGCTGATGGCTTCAGCAACGCCAGCCGGCACCACCTCGATCTCGACGGCGAAGGCACCGGCCTCCTCCAGCGCCTTGGTCTGTCGCCAAACCGCAAGCGCGCTTGCCACCGTCTTGCCGACGGCGCGGAAACCGCCCGTCCAGGTCGCCTTGGACGGGATGAGGCCGACATGACCGCAAACCGGAATGCCTTCCTCACGCATCCGCCGGATCGTCGACAACCCGGCGGCACAATAGACCGCATCCCCGCCAGCCTTCAGCGCCTTGAATGCCTCGCGCATGTATTCTTCCGCAGAGACGTAATCGCCATATTCGAGACCAGGAATGGCAAAGGGTGTGGGGGCAACCTCGCGGAAAGCCGGGCCGAGCAACGCCGGCGGCACGGAGACGAGATCGATACCGGCCTTCTCGGCCGCCTCAGCCTCCTCCAGCGACGTGACGCGCAGCATGGTGAGCTGCCTGCTACCTTTCATCGCCAGGAGATCGGCGACGGTCGCGCGACTATGTTTTTTCATGGAATTTTCCTCAGAAAGAGATGGAATCATTCACACGGCAAGCGGCGATTGCGCGTTCCGCGATCTATGCAAAAGAGTACCGACACGGTGCCCGTAAACAGACAGCGGCAGCCCTTCCGCATCTCGATCATTCCAGCCTCCCGCGATGCGCAAAATGCGTGCCCTACCTCTTGGCTCGAAGGATAGGCCGGGTTTGCATCGGCCTCAATGCAGGCGTGATGGAATCTATCAAAAAACATCAAATATCTATCTCATAAATGATGGAATACATCATCTGCCATCTCCATCTCATGACCAGCGAGATATTCATTTGGATATAACGTCGTTGTATCCGTCCGGATATCATGATAGCGGTCGACCTCTTCCAGGAGGACCTCGTCTTGAGCCGCAGCCCTATCGCCTTTATTACCAAAATCGCCTTTGTGATCAGCAGCTTATTGCTTGCAACTCCAGCCTTTGCGGATCGTGCCGTGACCGACCAGATCGGGCGTGAAGTGCATGTCCCGGACACCGTCAGCCGGGTCGTCATCCTGCAACACCAGACACTCAATATCGCCGTCCAGCTCGATGCGATGGACAAGGTCGTCGGCGTGCTCGACGAATGGAAAAAACAGCTCGGCGCCAATTATGTGCGGCTCGCGCCGCAACTACCGAAGCTTGCCATGCCGGGCGGCCTCACCAAGGTGAACATCGAGGAGCTACTGAAGCTCAAGCCCGACGTGGTCTTCGTCACCAATTACGCGCCGACCGACATGGTGAAGCAGATCGAGGATGCCGGCCTGCCCGTCGTCGCCATTTCGCTTCTCGACGTGCCGCCACAGGAAGCGGTGAAGCTCAACCCCAGCGTCAAGGACGAACCCGCAGCCATCGACGCCGGGTTTGCGACCGGCGTGCGCCTCATCGCCGACATTCTCGACCGCAAGGACAAGGGAGAGGAGATGATCGCGGCCACCAAGAAGACCCGCAAGCTGATCGCCGACCGCCTCGTCAATCTCCCCGATGACAAGCGCGTGCCGGTCTATATGGCCAATCCTGATCTCACCACCTACGGCCGCGGCAAATATACCGGCCTGATGATGGAGCGCGCCGGCGCCAGGAACGTCGCCAACGGGATCGCCGGCTTCAAGCAGGTGTCGATGGAGGATGTGCTCACCTGGAACCCCGCCGCGATCTTCGTGCAGGAGCGCTATCCGGCCGTGGTCGACGAGATCAAGCAATCGGCATCCTGGCAGACGATCGATGCCGTGAAGAACGGCAGGATCTATCTGATGCCGGAATACGCCAAGGCCTGGGGGTATCCAATGCCGGAAGCCATGGCGCTCGGCGAGCTCTGGATGGCGAAGACGCTCTATCCCGACCGCTTCGCGGATATCGATATGCAGGCACAAGCAGACGCCTATTACAAGGAATTCTACCGCACAGATTATCGCCCGGGCCAATGAGCCGAAATGTGTTTTCGCCCCGCTCGCCTCGGGTGGTCATCGCTAGCCTGATCGCCATGCTCGTCGTCGTGGCAATCGGCTCCCTCGGCGTCGGCCGCTATGACATCCCTTTCGCCCGGGTGCTCCAAATTTTGCTGGCGCCGATCTTTCCGCCGGAGACACCGGCAACCCCGACGGAGGCAAATGTCGTCTTCACCGTGCGGCTGCCGCGCATCCTGCTTGCGCTGCTGTCGGGCGCGGGTCTGGCGCTCTCCGGCGCCACGCTACAGGGCGTCTTCCGCAATCCGCTCGTCGGCCCGCAGGTCATGGGTGTCTCCTCCGGCGCAGCCTTTGGCGGCACGCTCGCCATTCTCCTGAGTTTTTCGCGAGCGGGCCTGCTCGCTACATCCTTCGCCTTCGGGCTTTCGGCGCTTATCCTTGTCTATGCGCTGAACGGCATTGTGGCGCGGCGCAACATTCTGGCGCTGGTCTTGGCCGGCGTGGTGATCGGCGGCTTCTTCGGTGCGCTCGTCAGTCTCGTCCAATATGTGGCCGACACCGAAGACAAGCTGCCGGCCATAGTCTTCTGGCTGCTCGGCAGTTTCGCAACGGCCAACTGGGAAAAGCTCAGCCTTATAACCGGCCCGGTCCTCGTCGGCAGCATCCTACTTTTGGGCTTGCGCTGGCGTATCAACCTTCTGTCGATCGGGGACGAGGAGGCGCGTGCTCTCGGCGTTCGCGTCGAGCCACTTCGCTGGCTGATCCTCATCCTCGTCTCCGCAATCGTCGCCGCGCAGGTGGCCGTCAGCGGCATTATCGGCTGGGTCGGCCTCATCGTGCCGCATATGGCACGGATGCTTGTCGGGTCCGACCATAGGGCAATGATGCCCACCTCGCTGATCATCGGCGCGCTCTATCTGCTTGTCATCGACGATATCGCGCGCACGGCGACCGGCACGGAAATCCCGCTTGGGATTCTCACCGCGCTGATCGGCACGCCGATCTTCGCGCTTGTGCTGTGGCAAACCCAAAGAGGCATCCGTGGCATCTGATCGAGCAATGCTTCGGATCGAAGCCGCAAGCCAATCCTATGACGGCAAGCGCTGGCAATTCCGCGACCTTAGTCTCGATCTAAAGTCTGGCGAGATTGTTGCCATTCTCGGTCCCAACGGCCGGGGCAAGTCGACGCTGCTGCGGGTCCTTGCCGGCCTTCTGAAGCCGACCTCCGGTAAGCTGGGGTTGAACGCATACACCGGTTTCGTGCCGCAGGAGTTCTCCGGCTCCTTTGCCTATTCGGTGCTGGACGTGGTGCTGATGGGCCGTGCCCGGCACATCGCGCTGTTCCAGACGCCGCGCAAGATCGATATCGAAAAGGCGATGGAGGCACTGCGTACAACCGGAATGGCAGATTATGCGTCCCGCAACATCAACACGCTTTCCGGCGGCGAACGGCAGCTCGTCCTGATCGCCCGCGCACTCGCCGGCGAGAACGTCGTCTTGCTTCTCGACGAACCGGCCTCGGCGCTCGATCTCAGGAACCAGGATGTCGTGCTGTCGCTGCTCGGCGAACTGGCGGATCGCGACAATCTCACCATCGCCTTCACCACGCATCAGCCGAACCACGCGCTGGCGGTGGCTGACCGCTCACTGCTGATGCTCGATCGGGCGCGCATCATCCTCGGCGCAACGGATGAGGTCATCAATGAGGCCAATCTCGAGGATCTCTATAGCATCCCGGTGCGCTCCGCACGCCTGGGCGGCAGCCAGGAGGTAGCCTCCTTCGTGCCGCTATTCCGGCAAAGGGATCGGAAAGGAAGACATCCATGACCAAGCCTGTTCAGCTCCTAAGCATCCTGTCGGCAGGCAGCATGCGGTATGCTTTTCCGGCGATCATCGCGGCATTCGGCGAGTTGAACGATATCCCCATCTCCCTGACCCTCGGCCCCGCCGGTCTGCTGCGGGAGCGCATCGAGGCCGGCGAGCATTTCGATCTCTTCGCCTCCGCCAACATGGCGCATCCCCGCCATCTGGCGGCACAGGGGATCAGTGACGAGGCGATCTGTTTCACCCGCAACAGGCTTTGCGTGCTCGCACGCAGCGACCTCGGCCTGACGACCGCGAACCTTCTCGACGTCATCACAGATCCGAGGATCAAGATCGGCATATCCACGCCAGGGGATGACCCCTCCGGCGATTATGCCTTCGAGGTCTTCGAGCTGCTCGAGGCCAAGCGTCCAGGCCTTGGCGAGCCTCTCAAGTCCCGCGCCCGGCAACTGGTCGGCGGACGCAACTCGCCGCCGACGCCACCCGGCAAGGGCGCTGGCTGGCTGATTGTCGACGGTGAAGTCGATCTTTTCCTGAGTTATTATTCGAATGGCCGCCTTTTGAAGAGTGATCCGGCAATCAGTGTCGTCGCGCTTCCGGAAGAGTTCTCGCCGAGCATCGAATATGGCGTGACGATTCGCAAAGACGGCCGCACTGAAGCTGAGCAACTCCGCGACTTTCTGTTGTCCAGTGATGGACAGCGGATCTTGGCGCAGAATGGGTTTGAGCCCGCATAAGACATCACGCGGGTCTGGAACGCCGAAGCTCGCGGGTCAGCGACCCGCAATTTGCCCTGGCAGAAATCACTCGATCTAATCAAAATTAATCACTATGATTAGCATCGATTAGGAAAGGAGCACACGATGGAAAAAACAAAGGTGTTGACCGCGCATGTGCCGCTTCCGCTCGCGGAGAAGGTCGATCAGCTGGCAACACGGCTCGAACGCTCCCGCGGCTGGATCGTCAAGCAAGCGCTGATCGCCTGGATCGACCAGGAGGAGGAACGCCGCCGGCTGACGCTCGAGGCTTTGGCCGACGTGGACAGCGGCGACGTCACTGATCATCAATCGGTCCAGGCCTGGGCCGATAGTCTCAACAGCGAAAAGCCACTGTCCCTGCCCCGGTGATGGAGCTGAAGTGGGCCAGCAAGGCGGTTTCTGACCTCGGCCGCCTCTACGAGTTTCTCGCTCCAGTCAATCGGCAGGCGGCAGCTCGAACCGTACAGATGCTGACAACCGCACCAACACGCCTGCTCGAGCAGCCGCGCATCGGTGAACGACTTGATGAATTCAGTCCCCGCAAAGTTCGTCGGATCCTGATTGGTCCGTACGAGCTACGCTATGAAATCCAGCAGTCGACCCTCTATGTGTTGAGACTTTGGCATACGCGCGAAGATCGCTAGGGAGATAGGTCCCCGGCGGCCCATGACTTGTCCATTCGTCGCCACGCTTTGATGTTCCAGCTTGCAACACCCTTGTGCGATCCCTATATACCGCAACGAGGACTGCGATCCCGCGTTACTATCCGTAGCGCCTCGAAGCCGTAGCTTGAAACTAGCCGCTGCATTTTTTTGAACCGTAGCTCCCGTGACCTCCGCACTTTCGCGTGACGGCACTCCCACTATCAATTGTCATTGACGTTGGTCGAATGACCAGCAGAGGAAATTTATTGAACAACACGAATATCGCTACCGCACCTGCGGTGGTGAAGCCGCATGAACGCAACGAGGTCGTCAGTCGGCCCGACAAGAACTGGAAGCCTTACCCCTGTCTTCTCACGCGCAAAGAGCTTGAGAAGTTGGTCGCCGAACAACTCGGCTGACGGGGGCAACGATTTTTATCAACATCAACAACAAGGAGAACAAATGCACATTCTGGTAAGAGACAACAATATCGAGCAGGCGCTGAGGGTTCTGAAAAAGAAAATGCAGCGCGAGGGTTTGTTCCGGGAAATGAAGGCACGGCAGTCTTATGAGAAGCCGTCCGAACGCCGCGTCCGGGAAAAGGCGCAGGCTATCAGCCGGCATCGCAAAGCGATGCGCAAGCAAATGCAGCGCGAAGGGCTGATCCCTGGCCCCAAGCGGAAGGCACCGCCGGCGCGCTGACAAAATCCTACCATTTGATGCGATAGTTCACGTTCACGTTGCCCGCTGGCGTTAAAGCCAGCGGATCGACGACAGAAGCCGTGAAATTAAGATTGGGCGCGATCGGCTGATTGAAGGCCAGCGTGCTTGAGACGGCACCTTTGATATCCGTGACAACACCGCTCGCGGATATCGACGTACCGGTCCAGGGAAAGATCATCGTTACCGCCTGCGAGGCTGTGACGGATGTCGGCTGGCCCTGCGCGGCCACATAGTTCACATTCAACGCGCGCGTCGTCTGCATATCGAGATCTTTCGAAACGATCCAGTTTTGCGAACGGCCGAGGTAGAGCGTTCCGCTGCCTCGCAGCGTGTCCAGCCGGATCGCCACCTCACGGCGCGATTTGCTGGCAAAGTTGCGGCTATCATCCACCGCCCTTCCCCAGAACGTGGCAAGTTCGGAACCGCTCAGGATTTTTCCGCCGGGCGCGCTTCCAAGGCCGATATCGGCGCCCGCGCTCATTTCCCATGCCATGGGCAACCGAAAACCGATCGTTGTCTGGTAGGTCCGAGGAGCAACCTTGACCGGCGTCCAGATCAACAGGTCGCTGGCATAGGCCATCCGCGACACCGACGCCGCGCTGACAAGCGCGCCGAGAAAAACGCGTGTTAAAACAAGTCTCATCACAAAAGCCCAATTAGCGTTTGTATCAACGCCAGCGCGCCGAAGTGCTGCACCGACAGCCGAAAGCGATGCGAAAAACCGCATTCGGCCTCGGCTTGATTTGGTTGTTAAGCGCTGATCCAGCGATGCATTTCAATGCTATCAGGCACCTGCACCGCGCCACGCGAGGATGAAATTCCACGCGCATCAGGCAATTTTCTTCAAAACGATCCCATCCGGGGGACGGCTTGTAAACCCTTCAGGTCCAAGTTTTTTGCTGCGGTGCACATTTGCCGCACTCGCTAGATGACGGTCAAAGACCCGCCTCCCGGACCGATCAGGCTCGGCTCCGATAGACAAAAGCGGGCGGTTCGCTAAGGCCGTCTTCTTCGGCTCGGGTCGCGATATCCTGATGAAACGGCGAATGGATGCAGACGGGATCGGTCGCATCCGCGCTGCCCGCAAGCGCCATGGCCTGGCAACGACAGCCGCCATGGTCGATATGTTTTCGCGCGCAGCTGCGGCAGGGTTCCTGCATCCAGTCGTCACCGCGATAGGCGTTGAAGGCGCTGCCGTGATACCAGATGTCAGAGAGCGGCCTGTCACGCACATTGTCGAAGCTGAGCGACGGAATGGTTTCGGCGGCATGGCATGGCAGCACGCGCCCCGATGGCGTGATATTGAGCCCGGTGCGGCCCCAGCCTCCCATGCAGGCTTTCGGATAGCGGGAATGGTGATCCGCGGGCACATAATCGATGACGAGAATGCCGTCTAGCGTCTTGCGCGCCTCCTCGACCAGCGCCGTCGTCCGCTCAACTTGCGCCCGCGTCGGCATCAGCGCGGCACGGTTCCTCTCGGCCCAACCGTGGAACTGCACGGTTGCGATCTCGATCCGGCGCGCACCGAGTTCGACCGCCGTTGCGATCATGTCGCTGAGCTGATGCATGTTCTGCTTATGACAGACGGCGTTGACGGTCAGCGGAATGCCGGTCTCGCGGATCCAGCCGGCAACCGCCAGTTTGCGGGCATAGCCGCCTTTGTAATTGCCGACGTGATCCGCCATTTCGGGTGTCGCGCCCTGGATCGAAAGCTGGATGTGATCCAACCCGGCATCAGCCAGTTCCGTGAGACGAGGTTGCGTCAGCCCGATGCCGGAGGTGATGAGGTTGGTATAGAGGCCGTAGGAGGCGGCACCCTTGGTCAGCGCGGCCAGATCACGGCACGCGACCGGTTCGCCGCCGGACAGATGCAGATGCAGGACACCCAGCTCCGCTGCCTGCCGGAAGGCGGACAGCCATTCCTCGGTCGTCAACTCGTCGCGGCTTTGGGTCAACTCCAGCGGATTGGAGCAATAGGGGCAGGCCAGCGGGCAGCGATGCGTCAATTCCGCCAGCATGGCAATCGGCGGCGGCGCGGCGATGCTGCGCTCCCGGCTATTGCTGGTTTCAAGATGCTCGCTCACCGGCTCAGCTCCAGCATTCGCCGACTGGCAAAGTCGCGAATGAAGGCGATCACGTCGTTGAGGATCTCCTCCTTCGGAGCCTCGAATTGCAGCGCAAATCCGGCGGCGATATCGTCCAGCGTTTTCACTCCGTCAAGAGCCTGGACGATCGCCACCGCGATCTCATCCAATGCAAGCGCGCGCTCGGGCGCAAGCAGGATCGTCTGCCCACGAGCCGCATCCTCACGCAGCCGGACGCCGCGCGCAAGCTTGGCAATGGTCTGGCCGTCGATTTTGAGGGCGCTATTCTCGCTCATGATATTACGCCTTCACGCCCATCCCAGCCGCCAGGCGGAATAAGCCCGGGACTGACATAAGCATGGGAGAGTGCATCAAGCTGCGACCACAGGACATCGGTCTTGAAGGTCAGGGCCGCGACGGAAGCATCCTGCTTTTCCAGCGTATCGGCGTGATCGAGAACGTAGTTCAGACCAAACTCAACCTCTTTCGGCGCTTCGTTGAGGCGCTGGCGGAAATAGGCAAGCGCGCTGTCATTGGCAAAGGCGTAGTGCTCGATCAGGCCGGCGATGCGGTTGGCGTGGATGGCGGGAGCAAACATCTCCGTCAACGAAGAGGCGACCGCTTCCAGCATCGGCTTCTCGCGCACGAAATGAACATAAGCTTCAACCGCGAACCGCGTGCCGGCAAGCACGCCGCGCGTCGAGGCGACATAGTCCGGATCGAGCCCCACCGCCTCGGCGAGCTTCAGCCAGCGGCGTATCCCACCGCCATCGTCAACACCGCCGTCATGATCCTCGATGCGATTGCGCCAGGCCCGCCGCAACTGCGGGTCCTCGCAACGCGACAGGAAAGCAGCGTCCTTCATCGGGATGCGGCTCTGATAGTAATAGCGGTTGATGACCCAGGCCTGCACCTGGATCATGTTGCACTGACCGCCATGCAGTTGCTGATGAAACGGATGCTTATCGTGATAGCGCACTTCGCCAACCGCGCGCAGGCGCGCCGCGAACGCTTCTCTATTGGCTGCCTGTTGCAAGCGTGATCTCCATTCCGTCATAGCCGACCGCGAAGCCTTGTCGCTCAAGCTCGGCGCGCTCCGGTCCGGCTCGCCAGATCGGGTTGGTATTGTTGATATGAATATAGATGCTCCGTCCGATCGATAGGCGAGACAAGGCCTCAAGACTGCCATCGGGGCCGCTGATCGGCATGTGCCCCATCCGCCGGCCGGTCTTCTGGCCGGTGCCGGTCCTGATCATCTCGTCATCGGTAAAGACCGTACCGTCGAAGAACAGCAGATCCGCACCGGCAATTCGATCCGCCAGGGCTGCACTCACCGCGCCGCAGCCGGGAATGTAGTAGATACGCCGTGCGCCAACACGAAATTCCATGCCGACGGTCTGCTCGCTTTCGGACCCAAGCTCCGGCTCTCCCTTCTCAAGATAGAGCGGAACCTTGCCGGCAACGGCAAAAAGCCTCGTCTCAAGGCCATTCAACGGAAAGAATGGCGTTTCGAGTTCGATCTGCTTTTGCTTGACGTGGGCGGGATCGAGAACCCTGAAAATCGGATTTTCCTCCAACGTTTCCAGCAGGGCTTGGGTGGCGAAGAGCTGAAAGGGCTGTTTTTCGCGCAACGTCAGAAGACCCGCGACATGATCGACATCGCCATTCGTCAGGACGACACTCTTGATCGGACTGTCGCGCAATTCTCTAGGCCACAGGGCGGAACGGTCATGCAATTGCTGGCGGATATCCGGAGAAGCGTTCACAATCAACCAATCGCAGCCATCAACGCTGACCGCCAGCGACGATTGGGTCTGCGGGACAAGGGTACCCTGTCGCACCGCCGTGCAGTTCTGGCAGCCACAGTTCCACTGCGGCAAGCCACCCCCAGCGGCGGCACCGAGCACAAGAAATCGAACGGTCAATCGGTTGCTTTCAGATGATCAGCGATCAGAACAGGATCGGCTCGGAACCATCGGCCGGAGCATACCGGTTGATTTCCATGCCGCAGCTTACCTCTACGAATTTCGGAGCATGCCATTTCATTGGTCGTTCCTTTCATAGGATTTGCAATGTTAGATTAGACTCAATTGCCCGCTGGGGCAATTTCGGATGATCGTCTTTTAATGCCCTCAATGCCACGACGTTCCGGCTGTCACGATCACAATAAATTGCTCACCAAAACGACCGGCCGAGAGCTCGAGGAGGCCGATCACCCATGATCCGCGCATCGCCGCCTCAGGATTTCCCACCAGCCCCGCCCACCAGAATGGCAAGCTGGCGCTCGTCGTGGATCCCTTGGCGGTACAATTCGATGATCATCGCGGCCACCCGCTCCGCCTCCTCACTGTCTTTCGCAAGCTTCAATTCGACTAGAAGAGCATCAAAAGCGCGCTGGCAAAGGTCCAGATCCAACGAATCCAGGGGATGGTCGTGCTTGCTGAGATATCTTCGGATCATCGCGTTCTTCTACTTTCCCAGCGTAATTGGCGTGTTGGGAAGTGGGGGGCTTCATCCCGAACAAGCCGCCACAAAGGCGCCTAATTATTAGATATATCGAAAATATGTGCCGCGCTATTTTTTCTTGAATCACTTCAGTAAAAGCAATCAAAAGTAGAGGCGATAGCGCGCCAGATACACGCGCTTTTCCTATTCCAAGACTGGCGGCAAATCGCCCTTCAATGCATCCGCAAATTTCCGCATCAGCCTCACAAGCTCATCGATGTCATGGACATCCCAGGCTTCAAAGATTGCACTGCCGATCCTTTCACGCGCAGCATCTACCGCATCCGTCATGATCTTCCCCTTCGGCGCGATGACCGCCTCGCGCACGCGGCGATCCGCGACAGAGGCCTGGCGCGCAATAAGATCGAGGCTCTCGAGCTTTGCCACTTGCCGGCTAACAGTCGTGTAATCGCGGCCGACGCGATCCGCGAGCTCGACAACGCCGATCGGGCCGAAGCGCTCTATCCCGACCAGCAATGGAAAAAGCGCGCGATCGAGCGGAATTCCCGCCTCCTTGATCAGCGCCTCATCACCCTGAGGTCGGTTTATGACAGCGACGATATCGAGCACCGCGACGTGCAGTTTTCGAAATTGGGCCTGTATATGTGTATTTTGCACGTTATTTCTTGACGGCATCGGCAGCCTCCTATATATGTGCATTATACACGTAAATTGCACCATTCGAAAGGAAATACACCATGAAAGCAGCTATTGTGCAAAAGGCGGGTCAGGTACCCGTGTATGAAGACTTCGAGACACCTGTTCAATCCACGAACGAGAGCCTCGTCCATGTAAGCGCGGCCGCCATCAGCCAGGTCGTGAAAAGCCGTACGTCGGGAACACATTACAGTTCCGACAATCAATTCCCCTTTGTGGTCGGGATTGACGGCGTGGGTCGGCTAGACGACGGCCGGCGCGTTTACTTCGTGTTGCCGCGGGCACCCTATGGCAGCATGGCGGAGATTGCGCCCGTGCGATCTGAACGCTGCATCCCGCTGCCGGATGAACTGGACGACGTAACGGCAGCCGCCATAGCCAACCCGGGAATGTCGTCCTGGGCAGCCTATAAGGAGCGCGCCAAACTCAAGCCGGGTGAGGCCGTTCTGATCAACGGCGCAACCGGAACCTCCGGTCGGCTTGCCGTCCAGATCGCTAAGTATCTCGGTGCGGGCAAAATTATCGCGACGGGCCGGAACACCGACAGTCTCAAGGCCCTCGAAAGGCTTGGCGCGGACGTAACCATCTCCCTCACCCAGGATAAACCGAACCTGGAAGAGGCATTCAAGGACCAGTTCGCCAGTGGTGTAGACGTCGTTCTCGACTATCTATGGGGCGAAAGCGCGGAAAGCCTCCTTATCTCGGCTGCAAAGGTGGCCAAGGATGCCAAGTCGATCCGCTTTGTCCAGATCGGCGCGATCAGCGGCGGCGACATCAAGCTTCCAGGCGCGGTGCTGCGTTCATCCGCCATCACCCTGATGGGCAGCGGCATCGGAAGCATTCCTCTTGACCGCCTTTTCAACGCAACCGCCGAGCTTCTTCGAGCAGCCGTGCCCGGAGGTTTCGAAATCGCGACGACAATCGCCCCGCTTTCTGACGTGGAGACAGCCTGGCCGCTCGACAACAGCAATCGCCGCACGGTCTTCAAGATCGGAAGCCAGGCTTGACGACGGCGAAGCTTCGCCGTCGTATCGATCTGCATGTCCGCCTCGGCGAACATTTAGACAGCAATGGCATTGCAGTAGAAGCTCTACTGCAATGCCTTTTCCATCACACGCACCAGCCGCTCGGCAAAGGCGCGTGGGTCGGCCGGCTTGTCGCCATCAAGGACACGCGCCTGGTCGAGCAGCAGAAATGCCGCATCGTCGCGCAGGGATGAATGATCGCTCCTGGCGGCGATAGCCTTGACGAGCGGGTGATCACCATTGATTTCCAGGATCGGCTTTGCAGCGGATTGCAGTTGGCCGGCGCCTTGCAGGATTTTTTCGAGCTGGCGGTCATAGCCCTGTTCGGACGCCACCAGGCAGACGGCGCTTTCGATCAGACGGTCCGATGCCCGCACATCGGAAACCTGATCCGAAAGCTTCTCCTTGGCGAAATCGATGAAGGCCTGAACCTCCACTGGTGCTGTTTCACTGGCAATCGCGTCCTGCTCGACCTTGCTGAATTGCGCGAGATCGGCAGACCCCTGCGTGATCGATTTAAACGCCTTGCCCTCGAATTCCGGCGCGTTCGTGACCCAGAAGCTGTCGACGGAATCCGAGAGCAGCAGGACCTCGATACCACGTGCGCGAAAACCTTCGAGCTGCGGCGACGCCTTCAGTTGTTCGAGGCTGTTGCCGGCGAGATAGTAGATCGCCTGCTGGCCTTCCTTGATATCCTTCACGTAGTCGGCAAGAGAACGATAGCCCTCACCGGACGCCGTCGTGCGAAAGCGCGACAGCGCCACCAGTTGGCTGCGCCGCTCGTAATCCTCATAGATGCCTTCCTTGATCAGGCTGCCGAACGATTCCCACAACTTGAGGAAAGCATCGTTGTCGCTTTCAGCGAGCTTCTCGATGGCGGTGATGATCCTGTTGGTGACGCCCTTGCGGATCGCCGAGAGGATTGCGCTTTCCTGGATCATCTCGCGCGAAACGTTCAGCGGCAGATCGTTGGTGTCGACGAGACCGCGCACGAAGCGGAGATAACGCGGCAGCAATTCGGCCTCGTCGGTGATGAAGACACGCTTCACGTAGAGCTTCATCCGGCCCTTGCGATCGGGATCGAAGAGGTCGAAGGGCTGGGAGCCGGGGACGAAGGCGAGCGCGGAATATTCGTGGCGACCCTCGGCGCGAAAATGCACGGTCAGCGCCGGCTCGTCATATTGGCCCGAAATGCCGCGATAGAAGTCGGTATATTCCTCGCTGGTGATGTCGTTCTTCGACCTCGTCCAGAGCGCGGTACCGTCGGTCAGCTGGGTCGCTTCGGCACCAGGCTTTTCGGCGATCGTGATCGGCACGGGCACATGGCCCGATTGCGCCTTGACGATGCGCTCGACGGTCCAGCGCGATGCGTAGCTCTTGGCATCCTCCATCAGATGCAGAGTGATGCGCGTGCCGCGGGCCGGCGCCTCGCCGACATCGATCGGGCTGACGCTGTAGCCGCCCTTGCCATCGGAGGACCAGAGCCAGGCTTCATCCATGCCAGCGCGGCGGGAGACGACGTCCACCCGATCGGCAACCATGAAACAGGAATAGAAGCCAACGCCGAACTGCCCGATAAGCTGCGCGCCCTCACCCTGCTTGTTGGCTTCGATGCGTTCCATGAAGGCGCGCGTGCCGGAGCGGGCGATCGTTCCGAGCGCTTCGATCATTTCGTCGCGGCTCATGCCGATACCGTTGTCCTCGACGACAAGCCGGCTGCCCTCCTCATCCAGAGTGAGCAGGATACGGCTGTCCGGATCGCTCGCCAGCAGCGAAGACGTGGCGATCGCCTCGTATCGCAGCTTCTCGCAGGCATCGGCCGCGTTCGAAATCAGCTCGCGTAGAAAAACATCCTTATCGGAATAAACCGAGTGAACCATCATGTGCAGAAGACGGGCAACGTCGGCCTCAAAAACGTGGCTTTCGGCGGGATTTTCTGCGGTGGTCGTCGTCATGTGCGTCTAGTCTCCTGGGAATATTAAAAGTCGCGCCGAAGAGGTGGCGGAAGCAGGAAGAAATTTCAAGTTGATGTCGCTTAATTACGCATAAGCGATGCGCTTTTATTGCCTCGGAAAATGCCTGGACGGCTTTGACGTTGAGGACCACAGCCGCGGCTATGCCTCGAAGGAACGAGATTGAATATTTTTTAGGCATACATGGCGTCGCCTAATATTTTGGCGCATGGCTTGCCCGTTTTGTTGCGTTGCGTCATAAAGGCGGCATGAGCCGCCTGGATCTGACCATTCTTGTGATCGACGAAAACACGATCCGCGCTTCGATCATCGAAGAGGGATTGCGGGAGGCTGGCCACGCGCGCGTGACCGTCATCCACGAGGTTCATGGCGTGGCGCGCACGATCGAAACCCTCAAGCCCGATGTGATCATCATCGATATCGAGAACCCGAACCGCGACATGATGGAGCATCTGTTCCAGCTGACGCGGACAGTCGGACGCCCGATCGCCATGTTTGTCGACCGCTCGGATACGGCTTCGATCGAGGCGGCCGTCGATGCCGGCGTTTCGGCCTATATCGTCGACGGGCTGAAGAAGGAGCGGGTAAAACCGATCCTCGACATGGCCGTCAGCCGCTTCAATGCCTTCAGCCGGCTGCAGCGCGAGCTTGCCGATGCGAAATCGGCGCTGGAAGAGCGCAAGATCGTCGAGCGCGCCAAGGGCATCCTCATGAAGATGCGCGGCCTGTCGGAAGAGGAAGCCTTCGCGCTCCTCCGGCAGACGGCAATGAACGAAAAGAAGAAGATTTCCGATATCGCGCAAAGCGTCGTCACGGCCGCAGGCCTGCTGATGTGACGGCAATGCGCGATAGGGGAAATTTCCGGAGGAAACCGGAGTGGATATGATGAACAGCAGCAGTTCAGGCAGCAATCTCGCATCGCCGGCCCGCCTGACAGGCGAGGGACCGAAGGTTCTGCGCGCGGGGTTCATCCCGCTTGTCGATGCCTCCGTGCTGATCGCGGCAGCGGAGTTCGGTTTTGCGCAGAGGGAAGGCATCACGCTCGACCTCGTCAAAGATGTCTCCTGGGCCAATGTCCGCGATCGCCTCGCCTTCCGCCAGTTCGACGTAGCCCACATGCTGTCGCCAATGCCGGTCGCATCCATGCTGGGGCTCGGCTCCAACCCATCCCCGACTATCACGCCCTTCTCGCTCGGCAGCGGCGGCAATGCCATTACCCTGTCGACACGGCTCTTCGATCGCATGCGCGAGGAAACGGGACTTTCGGACCTGGCGAGCGCCTTGGAAAATGCCCAGGCGCTGGCGGCCGTGACCGAGCAGATGAAGGCGCGCGGCGAGCAACCGCCGACGCTTGGCATGACCTACCCCTTCTCCTCGCATAACTACGAATTCCGCTACTGGCTTGCCGCCGGCGGCATCGATCCCGATCAGGATGTGAAGCTGGTTGTCGTGCCGCCGCCACTGACATCCGACGCGCTCGCGGCCGGCGCCATTGACGGCTTCTGCGTCGGAGCGCCGTGGAACATGGTTGCCTCGGAGCGAGGCGTCGGCCGCATCGTCGCCGCCAAGCAGGATATCTGGCCATCCGCCCCGGAAAAGGTCATCGGCATGCGGCCGGACTGGGCCGAAAGCCACCCCGAAACCGTCTCCCGCCTGCTCGTGGCACTCGATGCGGCAGCGCGCTGGTGCGACCGGGCGGAAAATCACGATGCACTTGCCGAAGCACTTGCCGATCCGCGCTATATCGCCGCTCCCGTCGGCATTATCCGCAATGTGCTAGCCGGCGAATTCGGCCTCGACGCCAAGGGCAATCGCCGGGTGATCGACAGATACTTCAGTTTCCATGCCGGCTTCGCCAACTATCCACGCCCCAGCCAGGCCCTGTGGATTCTCAGCCAGATGGTACGCTGGGGCCAGAGTGCCCTTTCCGAACACAATATACGCATGGCCGCCTCCGCCTATCGGCCCGACCTCTACCGGCTGGCGCTCGGCGATGACGCCGCTCCCGCCGATGCGGATATCCGCGTGGAAGGGGACGGCGAAGGCGATCGCTTCATGGACGGATTCGTCTTCGATCCCTCGGACATAGCCTCCTATGTCGCGGGATTTGCGGTCAAGGCGAAGACACAGACAGCATCTTCGGGCGAAGAGATCTGACAACCGGCAGACGCTGCGTTGCACAAAATCGACGCAGCTTGTCGTGCCTCCTCAACTGCAGACGCTCAAAATATTTGCAGAACTCAACCTCGCCCTAAAAACAAGCAAAGGCGGCCGAGTGCAAAATACCCAAATAGTTTCATAAAGATAGGAAGTCGCCGGCAAACTGGCACGCTGCTTGCTTGATAAACATTACTTCGGTCAACGGCGATCGAGGTAAGCCGAGTGCGAAAAACGCGCTCGCAGTGACATTGACGTCGCAAGGTTTTTGCCCCGAGGGACTCTCCCAAGTCCCGGGCTGCATCAACCGAGCGGCGTTTTTTTATTCCCAAAAATCCGTCAGACACCAGCAGAGGGGCCCGCATATGAAGAAGATCCTGTCCGGCAGCGTTACGCGCCGCAATCTATTGAAGACCTCCGGCACCGCAGCTCTTATCTGTGCGGTCAAGACTGCCTTCCCCTCCGGCGCCTTTGCAGCCACGAGCGGACCGGAAGTCTCCGGCGCCAAGCTCGGCTTCATCGCACTCACCGATTCAGCGCCGTTGGTCATCGCCAAGGAAAAAGGTCTGTTTGCAAAACATGGCCTGCCGGATGTCGACGTTGAAAAGCAGGCATCCTGGGGCGCGACCCGCGACAATCTCGTGCTCGGAGGTGCTGCCAACGGGATCGACGGCGCGCATATCCTCTCGCCACTTCCCTATCTCATGCACACCGGCAAGGTCACCCAGAACAACCAGCCGGTGCCGATGGCGCTCCTGGCGCGCCTCAATTACGACAGCCAGGCCATCTCCGTCGCCAAGGAATATGCCGATACCGGCGTTCAGCTCGATGCTTCCAAGCTGAAGGCCGCCTTTGACGCCAAGCGCGCGGCCGGCAAGGAAATCAAGGCCGCCATGACCTTCCCTGGCGGCACGCATGACCTCTGGATCCGCTATTGGCTCGCCGCCGGCGGTATCGACCCCGACAAGGACGTCTCCACCATCGTCGTGCCGCCGCCGCAGATGGTGGCGAACATGAAGGTGGGCAACATGGATGTCTTCTGTGTCGGCGAACCCTGGAACGAGCAGCTCGTCAATCAGGGCATCGGCTTCACGGCCTGTACCACCGGCGAAATCTGGAAGGGTCATCCGGAAAAGGCGCTCGGCATGCGCGCCGAATGGATCGAGAAAAACCCCAATGCCGCCAAGGCACTGCTGATGGCCGTCATGGAAGCCCAGCAATGGTGCGACAGCATGGACAACAAGGACGAGATGGCCACCATCCTCGGCAAGCGGCAGTGGTTCAACGTACCGCCCAAGGATATTCTTGGCCGCCTCAAGGGCGACATCAACTACGGCAATGGGCGCGTTGCCAACGGAACCGATCTTTACATGAAGTTCTGGAAGGGCGGCGTTTCCTACCCTTATCCGAGCCATGACGCCTGGTTCATCACCGAAAACATGCGCTGGGGCAAGTTCGCGCCGAACACCGACGTCAAGAAACTGGTCGGCCAGGTGAACCGCCAGGACATCTGGCGCGACGCTGCCAAGGATCTTGGCGTGGCCACCGCCGACATCCCGGCTTCGACATCACGCGGCAAGGAAACCTTCTTCGACGGCAAGGTCTTCGATCCGGAGAACCCTTCCGCCTATCTCGAAAGCCTCACCATCAAGGTGGCGTCGTGATGACTGGTGTCATGCCTCACGAGCTCCGCACTCTCCGCGTCGCGCAAGACTCAAGGATCTGAATTCATGTCTGCAACAGCCCGCAAACAGGAAGTCATCGCGGCGGCCGTACCTCAAGACGAAAGCCGCGTCGTGAAACTCTCCACTCGTCCCGTTCGCCGCATCGACATCAGGCACATTGCGATGGCAGTCCTGCGTGCCGTCGTGCCGCCGCTGGTGGTGCTCATCATCCTGCTCGGTGTCTGGCAGCTCCTCTGTGAGCAGCCGGGCGCCAGCCTGCCGCCGCCGTCGCAGGTCTGGCAGGAAAGCTACGACCTCATCGCCTATCCCTTCTTCTATAACGGCCCCCAGGATATCGGCCTGGCCTGGCGCGTGCTCATTTCCCTGCAGCGCGTCGCCTACGGCTTCGGTCTTGCCGCCATCGCCGGCGTCTTGATCGGCGCATTGATCGGGCAGTCGGTCTGGGCGATGCGGGGCCTCGACCCGATCTTCCAGATCCTGCGCACGGTGCCGCCGCTCGCCTGGTTGCCATTGTCGCTCGCTGCCTTTCAGAACTCCAGTCCCTCGGCAATCTTCGTGATCTTCATCACCTCGATCTGGCCGGTCATCATCAATACCGCCGTGGGCGTGCGCAACATCCCGCAGGATTACCGCAACGTCGCCAGGGTACTGCGGCTGAACCAGATCGAATTCTTCTTCCGCATCATGGTGCCCGCCGCCGCTCCCTATATTTTCACGGGCTTGCGCATCGGCATCGGCCTGTCGTGGCTTGCCATCGTCGCCGCCGAAATGCTGACGGGCGGCGTCGGCATTGGCTTCTTTATCTGGGACGCATGGAATTCCTCACGCCTGCCCGACATCATCGTCGCCCTCACCTATATCGGTATCACCGGTTTCATCCTCGACAAGCTGGTCGCCGCCATCGGCGCGTTTGTCACGCGCGGCGCCACGGCCAACTAAGGAAAGCATGATGACCAGCTCCTATCTCAAGCTTGATCACATCGACAAATATTTCGAACGCGGCGGCCAACGGGCCGAGGTGCTGAAGGGCGTCAATCTCGTCATCGGCAAGGGCGAATTCGTTTCGATCATCGGCCATTCCGGTTGCGGCAAGTCGACCCTGCTTAACCTGATCGCCGGTCTGACCCCGGTCTCAGCTGGCGCGGTGCTCCTGGAAAACCGGGAGGTCAACGCACCCGGCCCCGAGCGTGCCGTCGTCTTCCAGAACCATAGCCTGCTGCCCTGGCTGACGGTCTATGAAAATGTCAATCTCGCCGTTTCGAAACTGTTTCGCGGCACGAAAACCAAGGCCGAGCGCCATGACTGGGTGATGCGCAATCTCGACCTGGTGCAGATGGCCCATGCCAAGGACAAGCGTCCTTCGGAAATCTCCGGCGGCATGAAGCAGCGCGTCGGCATTGCCCGGGCGCTCGCCATGGAGCCGAAGATCCTGTTGCTGGACGAGCCTTTCGGCGCACTCGACGCTTTGACGCGCGCGCATCTGCAGGATGCGGTGATGGATATCCATGCCCGCCTCGGCAGCACCATGGTGATGATCACTCACGATGTCGACGAAGCCGTGCTTTTGTCCGACCGCATCGTAATGATGACCAACGGACCAGCCGCCTATATCGGCGAAGTGCTCGATGTGCCGATCGCTCGGCCGCGCAATCGCCTCGAGCTCGCCTCGGACCGAACCTACCTCAAATGTCGCGAAGCCGTGCTGAAGTTCCTTTACGAACGCCACCGCTTCGTCGAAGCCGCGGAGTAAATCCATGACCCAGAAACTTGTCATCGTTGGCAATGGCATGGCGCCCGGGCGCATGCTGGAACATCTCCTCGAAAAGGCGCCGGATCTCTATCAGGTTACGATCTTCAACGCCGAGCCGCGCGTCAATTACGACCGCATCATGCTCTCACCGGTCCTTTCGGGAGAAAAGGACTACGAGCAGATCATCATCCATGGCGATGGCTGGTACATCAAGAACAACATCACCCTCTACAAGGGCCACAAGATCGTCGCCATCGATCGTGCCGCCAAGACCGTGACCTCGGATCACGGCGTCACCGAGAGCTACGACAAGCTGGTGATCGCCACCGGCTCCGTGCCCTTCATCATCCCCGTACCCGGGGCAGACTTGCCGGGCGTCCTGACCTATCGCGACCTGGACGACGTCAACGCCATGCTGCTTGCCGCGCAGTCCCGCGCCAAGGCCGTCGTCATCGGCGGTGGCCTGCTGGGTCTTGAAGCTGCAGCCGGCCTCAACCTGCGCGGCATGGACGTCACGCTGTTGCATGTCCAGCCGACGCTGATGGAACGGCAGCTCGATCCGGCCGCCGGTTATCTTCTACAAAAGGCCGTCGAAGAACGCGGCATCAAGGTCATCACCAAGGCCAATACCAAAGCGATCGTCGGCAATGGCAAGGTCGAGGGCGTGGAACTGGCCGACGGCACCATCGTACCGGCAACGCTGGTGGTGATGGCGGTTGGCATTCGCCCGAGTGCCGGGCTCGCCAAGGATGCCGGACTTGCCGTCAATAGAGGCATTGTCGTCGATGCCGGTATGAGCACGTCGGACGGCGATATTTATGCACTAGGCGAATGCGCCGAAGTCGGCGGACAGGTCTACGGCCTGGTGGCGCCGCTCTACGAAATGGCGCGTGTCGCCGCCGCGCAGTTGGCCGGTGAAACATCGGCCGGCTTCGTGCATTCGGATACACCGACCAAGCTCAAGGTCACCGGCATCGATCTGTTTTCGCTTGGAGACTTCGCCGATGGCGACGATCGCGAGGAGATCGTGCTGCGCGATGCCTCGGCCGGCGTCTACAAGCGGCTGGTGCTGAAGGGCAACCGCATCATCGGCACCGTGCTCTACGGCGAAACCGCCGATGGCGCCTGGTTCAACGACCTGAAGAAGAAGGCCACCGATATCTCGGAGATGCGCGAGACGCTGATCTTCGGACAGGCCTACCAGGGAGGGTCACCGCTGGACCCTATGGCGGCCGTTGCAGCCTTGCCGGATGATGCGGAAATCTGCGGCTGCAACGGCGTCTGCAAGGGCAAGATCACGTCAACAATTACCGCCAAGGGGCTGACATCGCTCGACGATGTTCGCGCCCATACCAAGGCGTCGGCCTCCTGTGGCTCCTGTACCGGCCTTGTCGAACAGTTGATGTCGATCACGCTCGGCGACAGCTACAACCCGGCAGCCGTACAGCCGATGTGCACCTGCACCGAGCTTGGACATGACGACGTCAGAAGACTCATAAAAGCCAAGGGGTTGAAGACCATTCCTGCGGTTATGCAGGAACTGGAGTGGAAGACATCTTGCGGCTGCGCCAAATGCCGGCCGGCACTGAACTACTATCTCGTCTGCGACTGGCCGGACGAATATGCCGATGATTACCAGTCGCGCTTCATCAATGAACGTGTCCACGCCAATATCCAGAAGGACGGCACCTATTCAGTCGTGCCGCGCATGTGGGGCGGCGTCACCAATTCCGGAGAGCTGCGCGCCATCGCCGATGTCGTCGACAAGTTCGAGATCCCGATGGTGAAGGTCACCGGCGGCCAGCGTATCGACCTTCTCGGCATTCACAAGGAGGACCTGCCCGCCGTCTGGGCCGATCTCGGCAAGGCCGGTTTCATCTCCGGCCAGGCCTATGCCAAGGGCCTGCGCACCGTGAAGACCTGCGTCGGTTCCGACTGGTGCCGCTTCGGCACGCAGGATTCGACCGGCCTTGGCATCCGCATCGAGAAGTTCATGTGGGGCTCGTGGACACCGGCAAAGCTGAAGATGGCGGTGTCCGGCTGTCCGAGAAACTGCGCCGAGGCGACCTGCAAGGACATCGGCGTCATCTGCGTGGATTCAGGCTTCGAGATCCATTTCGCCGGAGCCGCCGGCCTCGACATCAAGGGCACGGAAGTGCTCGGTCTCGTCAAGACCGAGGATGAGGCGCTGGAGCATATCGTGGCGCTGACGCAGATGTACCGCGAGCAGGGCCGTTATCTCGAACGCATCTACAAATGGGCCAAGCGCATCGGTCTTGACGAGATCCGCCGCCAGATCATGGGGGATGCCGAGAAGCGCAAGGCCTACTACGACCGCTTCGTCTTCAGCCAGAAATTCGCACAGGTCGATCCCTGGTCGGAGCGTGTCTCCGGCAAGGACAAGCATGAATTCCGGCCGATGGCGACGGTCGGCTTCCATCAGGCAGCGGAGTGAGACGATGGACATGAACTGGGTAGAAATCGGCGACATCTCAGATATCCCGCTGCGCGGCGCACGCTGCGTGAAGACCCCGCAGGGCAAGATCGCCATATTCCGCACCGCCGAAAACCAGGTCTTCGCCATCGAGGACCACTGCCCGCACAAAGGCGGCCCGCTTTCTCAAGGCATTGTCCACGGTGCAGCGGTCACCTGCCCGCTGCACAACTGGGTGATTTCGCTCGAAACCGGCGAGGCGCTCGGCGCAGACAAGGGTTCGGTCAGGACCATTCCGGTGCGCAACAAGAACGGGGCCCTATCGATTGCTCTCGATAGTTTGATGATGGCGGCGGAGTGACCGGAGCAGTCATGGCCGTTGAGACCAAAACCACCTGCCCCTACTGCGGCGTCGGCTGCGGCGTCATTGCCAGCGTCGACGACCAAGGCAAGGTTTCCGTCAAAGGCGACCCGGAGCATCCGGCCAATTTCGGCCGGCTCTGTTCCAAAGGGTCGGCGCTGGCCGAAACTATCGATCTCGACGGCCGCGTTCTCTATCCGGAAATCCACGGACAAGAGACAAGCTGGGACGAAGCGCTCGATCTCGTCGCAACGCGCTTTTCCGAGGCCATCGCCGAGCATGGTCCGGATTCGGTCGCGTTCTACGTCTCCGGCCAGCTTCTGACCGAAGATTATTACGTCGCCAACAAGCTGATGAAAGGCTTCATCGGCTCGGCCAATATCGACACCAATTCGCGGCTCTGCATGTCGTCCTCCGTCGCCGGCCATCGCCGCGCCTTCGGTTCGGATACTGTGCCGGGCACTTACGAGGATATAGAACTCGCCGATCTGGTGATCCTGACCGGCTCCAATCTCGCCTGGTGCCATCCGGTCATCTACCAGCGCCTTGCCGCCGCTAAGGCCGCGAGGCCGGGAATGAAGGTCGTCGTCATCGATCCCCGCCGGACGATGACCTCCGACATTGCCGACCTGCATCTGGCGATCCGCCCGGATGGCGATGTCGCCTTGTTCATGGGACTGCTGGCCCAGCTTGCCCAGAGCGCCGCCATCAACCAGAATTTCATCGCGCTCCACACCGAGGGCTTCGCGGACGCCTTTGCCGAGGCCGCCGCGCTGAGCTTCAGCGACCTGCTCGACAAGACCGGCCTGCCGGCAATGCAGCTGCGCGAGTTCTTCCGCCTGTTCGAGACGACGGAAAAGGTGGTGACCTGCTATAGCCAGGGCGTCAACCAATCCTCCTCCGGCACCGACAAGGTCAACGCCATCATCAATTGCCATCTGGCAACCGGGCGCATCGGCCGGCCCGGCATGGGGCCGTTTTCACTCACTGGCCAACCGAACGCCATGGGAGGACGCGAGGTCGGCGGCCTCGCCAACATGCTCGCCGCCCATATGGCAATCGAAAATGCCGAGGACCGTGATCGGGTGCAACGTTTCTGGAACGCGCCGACGATTGCCGAGCGGCAGGGGCTGAAGGCGGTCGATATGTTCCGCGCCGTTGCCGATGGCCGCATCAAGGCATTGTGGATCATGGCGACCAACCCGGTGGTTTCGATGCCGGATGCCGATGCCGTCGAGGCGGCCATCAAGGCCTGTCCCTTCGTCGTCGTTTCCGACGTCCTGAAAGAGACGGACACGACACGGCACGCGCATGTGCTGCTGCCGTCCCTCGGCTGGGGCGAAAAGGACGGCACGGTCACCAATTCCGAACGCCGGATCTCGCGGCAGCGTGAACATCTCCCCGCTCCCGGCGCGACAAAGCCCGACTGGTGGCAGATGGCCGAAGTCGGCCGCCGGATGGGATTTTCCGGAGCTTTCACCTTTGAGTCGGCCGCCGACATTTTTGCCGAACATGCCGCCCTTTCCAGCTTTGAGAATGACGGCAGCCGGGACTTCGATATCGGTGCTTACGCACAAATGCCGACGGATGCCTATGATACGCTTTCGCCGTTCCAATGGCCGCAGCCCGCGGGATCGCCATCGCAGACGACCCGCTTCTTCGCGGCAGGCGGTTTCTTTCATCCCGACAGCAAGGCTCGCTTCGTGCCGGTCAAGCCGCCGGTATCAGACCGCACCAATGCGGACTTTCCGTTCACGCTCAACACCGGCCGCATTCGCGACCAGTGGCATACGATGACCCGCACCGGCAAGAGCGCCCGCCTGTCGGCGCATATCGCCGAGCCTTTTGCCGAAATCCATCCGCGCGATGCGATCGAGATCGGCGTTGGCGACGCCGGTCTGGTCGAGATCGAAAGCCCGCATGGCAAGGTGATCGTGCGCGCCCTGGTAACCGAACGTCAGGCGCGCGGCAGCCTGTTCGTGCCGATGCATTGGAACGACCGGTTCGCCGCAAAGGCGCGCGTCGATGCTGTCGTCACACCCTTGACCGACCCCATCTCAGGTCAGCCGGCATCAAAGAATGTCGCCGTTGCTGCCCGCCCCTTCAAGGCGGCGCGCTATGGCTTTGCCGTTTCCATGGCAAGGCCGCAGCAACTGGATAGTGCCTATTGGGCGCTCGCCAAAGCCGATGGCGGCTGGCGGACGGAGCTTGGCTTTGACGAGGCGGAGGAAGACTGGACAAGCTGGTGCCGCGCCACCTTCGATATCCCCGCGCATATCGAGCCGCTCGGCTATGCCGATCGAACGACTGGCGACTTTCGTCTCGCCTTCTTCGACGGTGACAGATTGCTGGCGGCGCTGTTTCTCGCTCGCCAGCCGGTGGCCGTGGCCCGCAATTGGGCGATCGCGCAGCTCACCGCTTCCCATAGCGACCTGCGCAAGCGCTTCGCGCTCGTTGCTGGACGACCGGGTGCCGATACGCCCGATCCCGGAGCAACCGTCTGCTCGTGCTTCGGCGTCGGCGTCAATCAGATCGTCGGTGCCGTCCGCAACGGCTGCCACAGCGTCGAGGCGGTCGGCAAAGCGCTGAATGCCGGGACCAATTGCGGCTCCTGCCGCGCGGAAATCCGCGGGATCATCGACGGATGCCTCGCAGCTGCGGCCGAATAAAAGCCGCCTCCTTCGCTCTGCAAGCGCCTCACCCGAGGCGCGACGAAGTGTTCATGGGATAGGCCGGCACCGACCGGCTTGACTATCTACGCTCAATATGAGAACATATAGTGAACATATGGAGATATCCATGACTGACACACAGCAAGTCATAGAGCGTGCCATGACATTCGTCGCCGTTTCGAAAGCTTTGCGGCAACGCGAACAGGAACGGCTCGCTGCCTGGAAACGCCGCGTCGACATCAGCCGGCCGCTGCCACCCTTGCCACGCGCGGTACAGCTTTCGCTGAAGCTAGATCGATGATGCTGCGCGCAATCTGGGCCGCCGACAGGACCTAACGGCTAGAGATCGCTGCTCCCAAGGGAACCACGATCTCGCCATGACGTTTTCTCAGAAGAGGAGAAAGTCATGGCAAAGTACGATCCGACATTGTCGCCGACCCCGGCTCCTGAGACTGGCCTTGCAAATCCCATTCGGCTGCCTGCGGTGGATCCATCGCAGATAAATGCGGATGATGAAGAGGCTGCCTATAATCGCGGAGCCGAAGCCGGAAAAAGGGAAAATGATACCGACAAGAATCCCTATCCCGAAGAAAGCAGCCGAGCAAAGGCATTCGACCACGGCTATCTGGATGCGCAAAAGATCAGAAGCAGCGATAAACCGCCCGGTTGAGGCTCTCAACGGACGAGAGCCCGCCGGAAGGCGGGCGCTCTATTCCATCAAAGATCGTTATGCCTTGAAGAATTCCAGCAAATCGGCGTTGATGACATCCGCATGGGTGGTGGCCATGCCGTGCGGGAAGCCCTTATAGACCTTCAGCGTACCCTTCTTCAGCAGCTTGGCGGATAGAAGAGCGGAATCCGCGATCGGCACGATCTGGTCGTCGTCGCCATGCATCACCAGGACCGGCACATCGATCTTCTTCAGGTCCTCGGTGAAATCCGTTTCCGAGAAGGCCTTGATGCAATCATAATGGGCCTTGGCGCCGCCCATCATACCCTGACGCCACCAATTGTCGACGACGCCTTGCGAGACGTTAGCACCCGGGCGATTGAAGCCGTAGAACGGACCTGCCGGGATATCGCGGAAGAACTGGGCGCGGTTGGCGACCAGCGCTGAACGGAAGCCGTCAAAGACTTCGAGCGGCAGACCACCCGGATTCTTCTCCGATTTGACCATGATCGGCGGTACGGCACCGATCAGCACCGCCTTGGAGACCCGGCCATGGCCGCCATATTGGGCGACGTAACGGGCAACTTCGCCGCCGCCGGTCGAATGCCCCACATGAATGGCCCCCTTCAGGTCGAGATGCTCGGCGAGCGCCGCGACATCGGCGGCATAGGTATCCATTTCATTTCCGGTCGCCGTCTGGCTCGAGCGGCCGTGGCCACGGCGATCATGAGCGATGACGCGGAAGCCCTTATCGAGGAAAAACAGCATCTGCGCGTCCCAGTCGTCGGCGCTCAGCGGCCAGCCGTGATGGAAGACGATCGGCTGACCCGTTCCCCAATCCTTGTAGAAGATCTGGGTTCCGTCCTTGGTCGTAATGGTGTTGCTGCTCATGGTGGTATCCTTCCCTTTCGAAGACTGCTTCGTTGCAGAGGCTTGTGCGGGTTGAGCGAAGGGCATGACAGCCGCCGTGGCGGCCAGACCTAATCCGGCCGTCATAACGCCCCGGCGGGTAGCTTGATTGATCGAGTTGCTCATTTCAATCTCCAATCATTTATATATCGCACGATTTGTTATTGCGATATTTACCTGTGTAGAGCCAATTCGAACTGCTGTCCATAAGAAATTTATCGCAATATCATATCGCGCAATAATAAATTAAGCAGCAACCGGCACTCCGGCATGACGCCTGAGCGGCTGGGCGCATTGAAACATCGGGTCCAACCCCGAGCGATGCGCTTGGTCTGGAGGATGTTTCCAGCTGATTGCGTCAGATGACGATGACTACTGTGCGGGCTTGTCCGCAAAATGCGCGATGGCGAATTCGGCTACCTTTGCGTTCGACGTCTTCGCATCGTCGAGCCAGAACGGGAAGATCTGCCATTGATGGATCATGCCCGGCCAAATCTCGACGGTGACATCGACTCCTGCCTGACGCGCCTTGTCCTTGAGGCGCAACGTATCGTCCAGCAGCGTCTCACGCGAACCGACCTGCAGCAGCAGCGGCGGAAAGCCGGTCATATTGGCATAAAGCGGTGATCTCTCCCAATTAACCGGGGATCGATCGCCGATATAGGCCTTACGTATCAGCTCCAGTTCGCCCTTGTCCATGAAAGGGTCGCTCTCGGCATTTGCGGTCATCGAGGTACCCGTCAGGGCAAAATCGGTCACGGGACTCATCGCCACTACCGCCGCCGGCAAAGGCCCTTTAAGCCGAAGCTGCCTGAGAGTGACCTCGATCGCCAGGGTTCCGCCGACGGATTCGCCGGCGACCACGATATTCTCCGCTCGATATCCAGAGGCGAGAAGCCAGCGATAGGCTGCCAGCGCATCATCGAGCTGGGCGGGGAAACCATGTTCAGGTGTGAGACGATAGTCTATCAGCAAGACATCGGCGGATGCGGCCTTCGCAAGCGAGCCAGCGATATTGCGATGCGTCCTCAATGAGCCGCTGTAAAAGCCGCCGCCATGGAGATAGAGTATCGCCCGCCGACCGATCGGGTGGTGCAGCCGCGCCGGCCAGATCAGATCGGCCTCAACCCCGTTGACATCGACATGACGAATCTGGACACGCGTCGGATCCGGCGTCGACGCCATCAACGTCTCGAAAGCGCCGCGCCGCTGGCGGAAATCCTGTATGCCGTCGTAGGTCTGATGCAACGTTGCGATCAACTTGTTGATCTGGTCGGACGAGGCATTCGTTGGCGGCGCGGGATCGAGCGCCTGAGCGGGTGAACTCAGCAGCAGCAAGGAGACAGCCACCGCCAGCGCCGCTATCAACCTCATCAAGAAAGGGGGCATGAAGAGAAATGACCGACGCCCATTCACACGATTGACCTTTCCGCTGCCAAACCCGGAGGCAATATTGCTCTGTTCGGTTGCAACTGCCAACAGCTTCGTCTGTCTTCAACCCTGGATATCGCCTATTTTTCAAAGCAGCATGACAGGCCGAAGCACGCCGTCTCGGTTAGAAAGAATAGCTTGATGATCGCAAAACGGCTGAAGGCGCAGGACGGAATTCTCCATCCCCGGGGCATGCCACCCGAGGCTTCTCCTCTTCCCATCCCTCACCTCGAACAATCGGCCATGAATGAACTGGCCATTGTTGTCCAGCGTGAGCTTTACTAAGCGCTTTGGCTTCTCATAGCCTCGGAGAGATTGCCGGCTGCGAACCCGTCGAGACCCGTTGCAACGACCGACACCCGGAACACGCCATCAAGGGTTCTGTCGAAGATCGCGCCGACAACGATATCGGCATCATCGAGGACTTCATCGCGTATCCGGCTTGCGGCCTCATCCACCTCAAACAGCGTCATGTCCGTGCCGCCGGAAATGGAGATCAGCACGCCCCGCGCACCCTTCATGCTCATATCGTCAAGAAGCGGGTTGGCAACGGCAGCCTCGGCCGCCCTCAGCGCACGGCCCTCTCCGCTCGCTTCACCCGTTCCCATCATGGCGCGGCCCATTCCACGCATGACGGATTTGACGTCAGCGAAGTCGAGGTTGATGAGGCCTTCCTTGACGATCAGATCCGTGATGCAGCTGACGCCGGCAAACAGGACCCGGTCCGCGGTCACAAAGGCATTCGCGAAAGTGGTCGTGGCATCGGCAATGCGAAACAGGTTCTGGTTTGGAATGACGATGACAGTGTCCGCGCTTTCGCGGAGACGCTCGATACCCGCGTCAGCGGTCCGCATGCGTCGGTTACCTTCGAAGGTAAAGGGCTTGGTGACGACCCCCACTGTGAGGATTCCCGCCTCGCGTGCCGCTTGAGCGATGATCGGGGCTGCGCCCGTGCCGGTGCCGCCACCCATTCCGGCCGTGATGAAGCACATATGCGTGCCCCGGAGATGGTCCATGATTTCGTCGATAGATTCCTCGGCGGCGGCGCGTCCAATTTCCGGCAGGGAGCCGGCGCCAAGACCTTCGGTCACCTGGGTACCGAGCTGAATGCGCCGCGCTGCGCTCGACATTGCGAGCGCCTGCGCGTCCGTGTTTGCCGCAATGAATTCAACGCCTTGAAGCTCTTCCGCAATCATATTGTTGATCGCGTTGCCGCCGCCGCCGCCGACACCGACGATGGAAATCTTCGGTATCACTTCGGATAATGATGTGCGGATGTCGGCCATGAAGGTCCCCTTGAATCAATTTCAATCGCGATCACCTGCCATTCGCGGGAACTGGCATAAAGCGATTCGCGAAAGCATAACGATCCTGATGAGGAACGCGTGAGCATTGCGGCATATGCTGGGCGACGTCCACAAGATAATGAATTTAGTCGGCGGGGATGGGTCGGATATGAAAGTACGGGTCCCGGAATCAAGCACCGGGAGCCCGACCTTGCTCGCACAAAGCTTAGCCAGCTGACGTTAGATCGAGGCCAGACGGGTGAGAATGGCCTCCCGCGCAGTCCGCGACCCGGCCAGACGCTGCTTCGCCTTGGCAAATATCTCGGCTGTCGCCTCTTCCGGCGTACCCGAATGGAAGGGTGGCGCCGGCGCATATTCCAGCGAGAGCTGGATCGTCTCAGCTTCCTCCTGTCCGCGCAGGGCTGCAACAACCGCCAGCCCGAAGTCGATACCGGCCGTTACCCCGCCCGCCGTGATGAGATTGCCGTCCCGAACGATACGGCCCTTGGTCGGAACAGCTCCGAAATGGGCGAGAAAATCATGGGCATTCCAATGCGTCGTCGCCTTCTTGCCCCTGAGCAGGCCGGCGGCGCCAAGAACGAGCGAGCCGGTGCAGACCGAGGTTACGAAACAAGCCTGCGCCGCCTGCGCGCGAATGAAGGACAAGACAACCTCATCTTCGAGCAGCGCATTAACGCCACCGCCGCCTGGTATGCAGATGACGTCGAGCTGAGGGCAATCCTCGAAGGTCGTCGTCGGCTGCAGCACCAGTTTCGTTGCCGAAATGATCGGCGCGACATCCTTCCAGATCAGATGGACCTCGGCCCCTTCCGTCGAGGCGAATATCTCATAGGGGCCGGTCAGATCGAGTTGCTGAACGCCGGGAAAGGTGAGCAGGCCGAAGCGGATGGTCATATTCATCTCCAAAGGTTGACTTCGGCAAGCTTACCCGATCACTATCTGGCGCATTTGCCAAACTACCCTCATTTTGAGCCAAACCATGCGCCGCATCGAAATAGTCGCCTTCGAAAACGCCCAGCTGCTCGACATAACCGGGCCGTTGCAGGTCTTTACCAGCGCCAATGAAGAAGCCCTCGCGGCTGGTCTGCCAAGGCCCTATGACGCAATTACCGTCGCAAAGAGTGGACAAACGGGGACAAGCTCGGGCCTGGTGCTAGCAACCGCGCCACTGCCCGACAGTAACTCTCCGATCGATACATTGATCGTTGCGGGCGGCTGGGGCGTCAACACGGCTTGCGAGGACGCAACTCTTATCGACTGGATCCGCCAGCGTTCGGCAAGGGCACGGCGGACGGCATCGGTCTGCAGCGGTGCCATTCTTCTCGCGGAGGCGGGACTGCTGGAGGGCAAACGCGCGGTGACCCATTGGAATCGCTGCACCGAGTTCTCCAAGCGCTTTCCGAATGTCAAGTTGGAACCCGATCCGATCTTCATTCAGGACGGAGCGATATGGACCTCGGCGGGCGTAACCGCCGGTATCGACCTGACCTTGGCGCTGGTCGAGGTGGATCTCGGCCGGAAACTGGCGCTGGCCGTCGCCCGAGAACTCGTCGTCTTCCTGAAACGGCCAGGCGGCCAGGCGCAGTTCAGCACCATGCTGACGCTGCAGGAAGGCGGCGAACGCTTCGATCGTCTGCACGGATGGATCATGGACAATCTGCGCGCGGACCTTTCGCTGCCGGCACTTGCCGATCAGGCCAACATGAGCGCGCGCAGCTTCTCGCGGCATTACCGCCAGGCGACAGGACGCACGCCGGCCAGGGCTGTCGAGGATATTCGCGTGGAGGCGGTGCGCCGACTTCTGGAACAGGGCGTTTCCGTCCGCCAGGCACGGATGCGCTGCGGCTTCGGTTCGGAGGAAACCTTGCGGCGAAGCTTTCTGAGAAGCTTCGGCACAACGCCGCAAGCCTTTCGTGATCATTTCTGGTAGTTTAGTTACGCGACATGAATTTGCATCGAGGCATTTGTCCTAGCCTGACAAAGACTTCCCGATCGAAGGATGCCATGCTTACCTTGGAAACTTCACGGCTCATTTTCCGGCCCTGGCAAGACCGGGATCGCGCACCATTCGCCGCCATCAACGCCGATCCCGAGACCCGGCAATATTACTATCCAAGCCTGCTCACGCCTGCGGAAACGGCCGCGATGATCGATGAGGCCAATGAGCAATTGGCGAGCGAAGGGTTCGGCTTTCTTGCCGTCGAGCGCAAGGCGGACGGCGCCTTGATCGGCGGGGCTGGTCTCTCGCGCCCCGGCCCTGAAGTTCCCGGCAACTTTCCGCTTGAGATCGGCTGGATTCTCGGGCGTCCCCACTGGCGACAGGGCTATGCGACGGAAGTAAGTCTCCGCTGCCTCGACTTCGCATGGAAGGAATTGCAGGCAAACGAGGTGATCGGCTACACCTCGACCATCAACACTCCCTCGCGCCGTGCCATGGAGAAGATCGGCATGGTGCATGTGGAAGACGCCGATTTTGAGGATACGACCGTTCCAGTCGGGCATGTCCTGCGCCCGCATGTGCTCTATCGCATCGAGCGGCCCTTTCGCTAGGAGCAGCCTCGCGTTTCAATGCGAGCCGCCGCGAAATGCCGCGCCAGCATGGCGAGCCGGCAAGCGGTCGCCCTCGCCGAAAATCCTGCTGCGTAACGACCCCTCGGCATAGGCGGTCTTGTAAAGCCCGCGATCCTGTAGGGCAGGCACGATGATGTCGATGAAGTCCTCGTAGCTCTCCGGCGTCACTGTTCGCGTCAGATTGAACCCGTCGATCTCGCCTTCGGTGATCCAGCTTTCGAGCTCGTCGGCGATATCGCCGGCATCGCCGACGATGACAGGATAACGGCCACCCACGGCGAGTTCCTTCAGCAATTGCCGCTTCGTCCAGCCGCGCTGCTGGGCAAGCTGCGTTGCCGACTGGATGGCGTTCGACGTGCCGTAGGAAATCGGATCGTCCAGCTCGTAGCGGGAGAAATCGATGCCGGTGCTGGCCGCGAAATGCGCCAGTCCCGCTTCCGGGCTCGCATGGTGCAGATAGTCCTCATATTTCTCACGCGCCGCCTGCCGCGAGCGGTCCGGAATCACGGTAATGCCGACAAATATCTTCACGTCCTCCGGCCGCCGCCCCGCCTCGACAACCGCCTGCCTCAAAATGCGCGACGTATTTCGTGCCGCGGTCTTGTCGGTTGCGGTGATGAAGACGCATTCGGCGTGCTTGGCCGCAAACTGGCGGCCGCGCCCCGACGTGCCCGCCTGATAAAGCACCGGCGTCCGCTGGATGGACGGCTCGGAGAGATGATAGCCATCGACCTGATAGAACGGACCGCGATGATGGATCGCCCGCACTTTGCCAGGATCGGCGAAAATACGTGCCTGTCGGTCGGCGCGCACCGCGTCGTCATCCCAGCTTCCCTCCCAGAGTTTGTAGAGCACCTCCAGATAGTCGTCGGCGCGGTCATAGCGGCTGTCGTGATCCGCCTGCCCGTCCTGACCGAGGGCGCGTGCGGCGCTATCGAGATAGCCGGTAACGATATTCCAGCCGACGCGGCCACCCGTCAGATGGTCGAGCGTCGACATCCGGCGGGCAAAGAGATAGGGCACTTCGGAATTGAGATTGACGGTGATGCCAAAACCGAGATGACGCGTCACCGCCGCCATGCCGGACACCAGAAGCAGCGGATCGTTGACCGGAAGCTGGATGGATTCGCGCAGCGTCAGGTCGACGGAGTTCTGATAGACGTCATAGACGCCGACGATATCGGCAAGGAATATGCCATCGAACAGGCCACGCTCCAGCGTCTTGGCGAGCGACGTCCAGTAGTCCAGCGTCTTGTATTGATCCGATCGGTCGCGCGGGTGCGTCCAGAGGCCATGATTGATATGGCCGACGGAGTTCATGTTGAAGGCGTTGAGGAGGATCTGCTTCTTCATGGCTTCGATGACCTAGATCGCGCCATGGCGCGGCGGCAACTTGCCGTTCAGATAGTAGTTGCCGACCGCCTGATATTTCCAGCGCACCGGATCATGCAGCGTGTGTGTCCGCACATTACGCCAGTAACGATCGAGATTATCCTCCGCCAGCGTCGAGGACGTGCCGGAAAGCTCGAACAGCTTGTTGGCGGCGAGCAGCCCGGCCTTCGTCGCCAGTATTTTCGCTTCCGCCACGGCGATCGACGCACGCGCAACGCTCTCTTCCGTCATATCGGCCCGCGCAGCATCGACCTCAGCCGCCGCGCGATCGAGTAGAGCCTGCGCCGCCCGCAACCGCAGCCAGACATTGCCGACCTGATGCAGCGTCAGCGGATCGTCGGACGCGCGATCGACCTTGGCGTCGAGCCAGGGACGAGCACGCTCTCGGATGAAGCGCAGCATCTCCTGATAGGCCCCGAAGCCGATGCCGAGATCGATGGCCGCATGCATGATCTGCGCAAACGGCCCGATGGTCGTCGGCCGTTCGAAAGAGGTCTGGAACGGCACGACCCATTCCGGCTCTACCCTGACCCGCTCGAACAACACCGTGCCGCTGCCCGTCACACGCTGCCCGAAACCATCCCAGTCGTCATGAATGGTGACACCCGGCGCATCGCGGGGAACGAAGGCGAGATAGGTGACGGGTGTCCCCTCCTCCTCGGCAACAACGAGGGTCGGGATCCAGTGAGCATAGATCGCTCCGGTGCAATAAAACTTCTTTCCGTCGACATACCAGCCGCCGGGGTCACGCACGAGCCGCGTGCGACGCTTGAAGTCGCGCTGGCCGATTTCGGCGAGCGCATTTCCCAGCCGCTCGCCGGCCAGCACGCGCTTGTAGAAGAAAGCCTTCTGTTCCGCACTCCCGCCGACGCGAAGCACCTCCAGCGCGTAATAATGGTTCTGCGGAATCTGCGACAGCGACCCATCCGCGGCACCGATGGTGACGATCGTCTGCGCGACGGTCTTTGCCGAGACGCCGGCCCCGCCATACTCGCGAGGAACGGTGATCCCCCAGAGACCGCTGGTGCTGTACTGATCGAGTTCCGCCCAGGGCAGAAGCCGCTCGCTGTCACGCGACGAGGCGGTCGTTGCAAAGTCGGTGGCGAGCCGTTCCGCGACCTCAAGCGCCTGCACATCGTCACGAATGATATCGGCGGGACGACTTGGCGGCGGCGCGGGCGAAACCGGCTTTGGTGAGTTGATTTCGGTCATGTCGCTTTCGCGCTCCTAGTTCCATTGATGACGGGCGGGAAAGATGCCGTTGAGCTGGTAGTTGCCGAGCAGGTGATATTTCCAGCGCACCGGATCATGCAGCGTATGCACCCGCGCATTGCGCCAATGCCTGTCGAGATTATGCCCCGCGCGGGTTGCAGCCGAACCAGCCAGATCGAAGAGCTTCTCGGTCGCTTCGAGCGCGATCTCCGTCGTCAGGATTTTTGCTTCCGCAACCGCTGCCGAAGCCCGCGCACTCGATGCCTCGGTGATTGGCGCACGCGCTACTTCGTCCAGCACCTCGCCGGCGGCATAGAGCAATGCCTGGGCTGCGTGGAGTTCGGTGTAGAGATGACCGATCTCGTGGATGATGGTCGGATCGTCGCTTGCAGATTGCAGGCCGGAGTCCATCCAGGGACGGGCATAGTCCCGGACGAAAGCGACCGTATCCTCGATCGCGGCCCTGGCAATGCCGGCGTCGATCGCCACCTGGATGAGCTGCGAGATCGGTCCGGTTATGGCCGGACGGTCGGCAAGCTGCCAGACGGGAAAGACCTGTTCGCTACCGATCGCGACATCGGTGAATTCCACCGTGCCGCTCGCCGTCGTCCGCTGGCCGAAGGAGGACCAGTCGTCGATGACATTGACACCGACGGCATCATAGGGTGCCCAGACCTGAACCGCGCGGTCCTGATCGTCGACGGCACGTGTCGGGATCCAGTGGGCGAAGAGCGCTCCTGTCGAATAGAAGCGTCTCCCCGTCAGTCGCAGCCCGTCAGGCGTCTGACGCAGCCACGTCGTACTGACATTAACAGCGTTGCGGCCCCGCTCCGGGCCGGCATTGCCGATGCGGTAGCCCCGGAGGATATCGCCGTAGAAGCGGCGCTTCTGTTCTTCTGTGCCGATCTCGCGCAGCAGCGACAACACGCCGAACTGGTTCTGCGGGATCTGCCCGAGCGCCGGATCGGCAACACAGAGGATCTCGAAGACTTTGGCAAGCGTGACGTGGGACACTTCGGCGCCGCCATAGGCGTTCGGGACGGTGATGCCGCCGAGGCCGCTTTCGGTATAAAGATCGATCTCCTCCCAGGGGAGCCGCCGTTCGCGGTCCCGCTCGGATGCTCCGGTCCGGAACTTCTCGGCTAGCGCCTCGGCGGCCCTGATCGCCTGATCGTCGGTTTCGATGAGCCGCGGCGGCCATGGCGGCGCCGGCCGGCGCGGCTCTGTCTTTTCGGTGGGAATGGTGGTCGAGCCCGTGGGAAAGGCATCGGTCATGCAAAACTCCTGAAAAATCGTCAACGCGCCCGCAGGCGGCTAACGGCATAATCGCCGGCGAACTGCACAAGGCAGACCAGCGCGATAAGGACGACGATGACCATGGCCATCACGGTCGTGTCGTAGCGTTGATAGCCGTAGCGGATCGCCATATCGCCGAGACCGCCGGCACCGATGGCACCCGCCATGGCAGACGCGCCGATCATGCTGACGATAGTGATGGTGAAACCGCCGACGATGCCGGGCAGCGCTTCCGGCAAGAGCACATGGCGGACAATATGCCAACGGCGGCAACCGATCGCCTGCGCCGCCTCGATCAACCCGGCATCGACCTCACGCAGGCTGACCTCGGCAATGCGGGCGAAGAACGGAGTGGCGCTGATGGAGAGTGGCACGATCGCGGCCCAGACGCCGATCGTGGTGCCGGTCAACAACTTCGTCAACGGCAGCAGCGCGACCAGAAGCACGATAAAAGGCGTGGCGCGAAAACCATTGATGAGTGCTGCCAGTACCCGGTTGAGGCGTGGTGCATGGATAAGGCCATCGGGGGCCGACAGTACCAGGAACACCGCCAGCGGGATACCGATCGCCAGGGCGAAGACGGCGGAGACGCCGACCATGACGATAGTGTCGAGCAATGCCTGCCACAGGCGTTCATACATCAACGTCGACATAGCCTAATATCCTTGTTTCATGCACAAGACCGTCAAGCCCCGACAGCCCCCGGCTCTCCGGTCGGCGCGTCGCGATCAGCAGCCGGCCATGGACATGGCCGTCGATCCGGTCGAGCGAGCTTTGCAGCAGCCGCACCGGTGCGCCGATGGCGGCGGCAATGGCGGCGATATCCGGCTCCAGCCCGCCTTCACCCGTATAGGAGAGCGCGATGATTGCATCCTCAAGCCGGGCAGGATCAGCCTCCAGCCGCAGACGACGCGCCACGTCCTCGGGAATATCGCGATGCAGCGGCTGCAGCAGCGCGCGCGTGGCCGCATGCTGCGGATTGCCGAAGACGCGCCAGACCGGGCCAGATTCGACCATCTGCCCTTGCTCCAGAACGACAACATGATCGCAGATTTCGCGGATGACGCTCATCTCATGAGTGATCAGAACGATGGTGAGGTTGAGACGGCGATTGATGTCCTTCAGCAATTGCAGGATCGACAGCGTCGTCTCGGGATCGAGCGCCGACGTCGCCTCGTCGCAAAGCAGAATCTCAGGATGATGGACCAGGGCGCGGGCGATGCCGACACGTTGCTTCTGGCCGCCGGACAGGCGCGAGGGATAGGTGTCGCGCTTGTCCTCGAGACCGACGAGAGCCAGAACCTCGGCGACGCGCTCCTCGATCTGACGGCGCGGCACGCCGGCGACGATGAGCGGCAAGGCGACATTGCCCCAGACGGTCTTGGCCGACAGCAGATTGAAATGCTGGAAGATCATCCCGACCCGACGGCGGAGCGCCACCAGCGCATCCTCGTCATACCCGCCGATATCCTCTCCATCGACAAGAACGCGGCCGGCCGTCGGCTTTTCGAGCCGATTGATCGTCCTGAGCAGGCTCGACTTGCCGGCGCCGCTGCGCCCAATAATGCCGTAGATCGCGCCCGCCGGTATATCCAGGCTGATGTCCCACAGTGCCTGCACCGAGCCGGCAGAAGACGTATAGGTCTTGCCGATCGCCTCGAAAACGACGGAACCCGGGCGTTGCCCGGGCTCGGCGCCCTGCTCCTCGACCAGCGTCTGGCTGCGTCCCGCGCGCGGAACAGGCCAGACGGTGGCCGGAGCGATATCGCTGTCGATTACGGCAGCCATGGCAGCGTGTAGAGCTTGTTATCGGAAGCAAAAGCCTTGTCGATGGCCTGGCGAACCGCCGGAGAGTTTTGGTAGAGGGCAACCAGTTCCTTCAGCGTCGGATTGTCCGCCTTGTCTTTGCGGACGGCGAAGACGATCGCGAACTGCTTGTCGTCAACGCCAGAATAGAGCAGGCCAGAAGACGGATCGAAGGTCTTGGCGGCAACGATAAAATGCGGATAGCCCTGCGCCAGATCGACGTCGCCGGTCACGCGCGCAAGCTGCGGGCCTTCGATTTCCTTGAAGGTCAGCTTTTTTGGATTGTCAGTGATATCGTCCAGCGTGCCCTTGAAGCCGACGCCGTCGCGAAGCTTGATGAGGCCGGCCTTCTGCAACAGCAGCAGGCCTCGGCCCTGATTGACCGGGTCGTTGGCAATAGCGACCGTGCCGCCTTCGGGAATGCTGGCGAAATCCTTATGCTTCAGCGAATAGAGGCCGATATTGGCAAGCACGCCCTGGCCGACGCTGGTAAAATCATAGCCGCGCTCCTTGATCGCGTTGTCGAGGAAGGGCTTGTGCTGGAAATAATTGACGTCGATATCGCCCGACTGGAGCGCGACATTCGGCGTCGTCCAGTCGCTGAACTCGACGATCTCAATATCCAGCCCCTTGGCCTTGGCCTCCGGAACCAGCGCCTCAATGGAATCGGCGTAAACACCGGGCACGACACCAACCTTCAACGTCTCGGCGAAGGCCTGGGTGGAAAGCAGCAGAGCCGCGGCCGCAAACAGCTTTGCGATGGTAAGTTTCATCTATGTCCCCTCAATCGAAATGGGTAAGCCAATGCTCCCTCGATGAGGATGATCATAAAGACGATAGTTTTTATGCACAAAACGTGCCGTGCCAGAATCCGATTGCACCGGGCAAATTTATTCCGCGCTGCGGCATATCGGTGAAAAGTTTGCCGCCCATGGTTTGAACAACGCCTCCGAAGCGGCATGGCGAAGGCGAGACAAGGGCAAAACATATCCCGCCATTTCAATGCGAGCATTCATCCGGTTGTTATGGTACAAGACTATCTTCGCTAAAAAGATGTACTTCTCTTTCGTCGTGCTTCGCATGAGAGTTGATGTGCAGTCCGAACCGGTTTGCAGCCGGCTTTCGCCCCGCAGCCTCGGCGTCCTTAAGGGATAGCCGATCCTCAGAGGCGCATCGACCCTCCGGCGAACGGATCATTTGGGGGGATGAGGCATGCGGGTTACAGCGGCAAGTGCGGTTCTGCGCGCCCGGGCGATTGCGGGAACCTATGTGGTCATTCTGGCCTGGGACTTCGTCGCCGGCCAGGACGCCAAGAAAACCGGCCTGATGGGTTTCGCCATTCAGCGCGAGGAGCTGAAGGACGGTGCCGTCGTCGAGCGCTATTGGATGACCGGCATCAAGCGCTTCAAGGACAAGGATAAGGGCTTGCCGCCTGGGACGCCCGTCAGCACGGCGGAGCATCCGGTGCAAAGCTTCCAATGGGCCGACTATACGGCGGAAACCGATCACACCTATCGCTACCAGATCGTCCCGGTCTACGGCACGGTGAAGATGCTGCAACTCGACACCGCCTCGGCCGTCACCCTCGAAATCGCGACCGAGCTGGAATATCTGCTCAATCCCGACAAGAGAAACGATGAGGCCCACCACGACGTCTATTTCAATCGCGGCGTGATCGGCTCGCAGGCGTATGCCCGCCGTTTCGGCAACCGTATGCCCAATGCCGACAATCCTATGGCCGAGGAAATGGTCTGGCTGTCGCGCGGGCTCTTCGAGGCGCTCATCAAGTTCATCGGTCTTGCTGAGGATCACCGCTTCGCGCTTCGCGCGGCGCTCTATGAGTTCCATTATCAGCCGGTCGCCAATGCATTCGCCAAGGCGGTGGAAGCCGGCGCCGACGTGAAGATCGTTTTCGATGACGAAAAGACCTACAAGGCTGCGAACGAAGCGGTCATCCACAATGCCCGGCTCGACGAAATGAAGGTGGTCATCCCGCGCACCGTGACCGAGGGCATCCGCCATAACAAATTCATCATCCTGCTCAAGGACGAAAAGCCGATCGCGGTCTGGACGGGATCGACGAATATTTCCGACGGCGGCATCTTCGGCCACTCGAATGTCGGCCACATCGTCTGGAGCCCGACAATCGCCGAGACCTATCTCGAATACTGGACACTGCTGTCGCAGAACCTGACGCCGACCAAGCTGCGACCAAAAAATCGCGCGCTGACGCCGCTGCCTCCTGGCCGCACCCAGCCAAACAGCGTCACGCCGGTGTTCAGCGCCCGCGACGAAAAGGACAGCAGCAAATCCCTGCAATGGTATGCCGACCGGATGGGCGAGGCGCAGGAGATTTCCTGCATCACGCTCGCCTTCAACCTCGACAAGGTCTTCAGTAAGGTGATCGCCCGGGACAATGACGTGCTGCGCTATATCGTCAAGGATGACGATCTTGGCGACGGCGAGATCATCGGACGCGATCGAGATGTTCTGTTCGCCGCCGGGGGACGGCTGGAGGCCGGCGCGCTGGCAAATTTTCTGGCCGAGCGCGACAATCCGCTCAACACCAACGATTACATCCATGACAAATTCATGCTGGTCGACCCGTTAAGCGACGATCCACTCGTCGTCAGCGGCTCGGCAAATTTCAGCCAGCCCTCGCAGCGCATCAATGACGAAAACATGATCGTGATCCGCGGTGATACGCGTGTCGCCGATATTTATTTCGGCGAATTCATGCGTATTTTCGACCATCATTACGCCCGCTATGTCGTTAAGAAGCTCACCGATGCCAACAGGCAGGATCCGGATGCCGGATATTTGAAGGCGAACCCGGACGAATGGCTGCGCGGCCAGTTCGACGAACGGAGCTATAAGGCCAAGCGACGGCGGTATTTCGTCGGGCCGTGACGAATTGCGCCCACTCCGCTCTTTTCACAGGGACTAAACCCAGCCTAGGTTAGGGAGACCGAACTCCAGACAAGGCTGACGCCCCATGGCAACGCACCGCTTCGTTCCGACCGCCTATCACAATGTCATCGGCTCTCTTTCCCCGGCTTTGCACATTGCCGATGGCGACACCGTCGTCACTGAGACGCTCGATGCCGCCGGTTATGACAAAGACGATGTTCGACAGGCCCAGGGAGGAAACCCGATGAACGGGCCGATCTTCGTCGAAGGCGCGGAACCGGACGACGCCCTCAAGGTCGAAATCCTCGGCATGGTCCCGACGCGCAACACAGGGTTTACCCGCAGCGTCGTCGCCGGCAATGTCGTCGACCCCTGGGATATCAGAACATTGCCGGCAGGTGACAAGGCGATCTGGCAGATCGATCGAGAGGCTTTGACAGCACGGCTTTCCGAGCCGGTCGCCGGTCTGGAGAGCTTTGTGCTGCCGCTGTCGCCGATGATCGGCTGCTTTGGCGTTGCTCCATCCCGCGGCCAGGCCATATCGACCGCCACCAGCGGCGAGTATGGCGGCAACATGGACTACCGCCTGCTCGGACCCGGCACGACGATCTGGTTTCCGGTCTCTGCACCCGGCGCCCTCTTCTTCCTCGGCGACTGCCATGCTGTGCAAGGAGACGGCGAGATCGTCGGCACCGGCATCGAGACCACTTTCGAAGTGACGGTGCGGCTCAGCGTCGAAAAGAAGAAAACGATCGTCTGGCCGCGCGGCGAGACTGCGGACGATATTTTCACCATCGGCAATGCCCGGCCGCTCGACCAGGCGCTACAGCACGCGACCAGCGAAATGCTGCGCTGGCTTGGCGCCGATTACGGCCTCGACAAGACCGCCGCAAGCCACCTGCTCGGCCAGGTCGTGCGCTACGATGTCGGCAATGTCTTCGATCCCGCCTATACGATGGCCTGCCGCGTTTCCAAGAGATGGCTGACGCGGCAACAGGCCCCGTGAAATCGATTAGCCAGCGTCCAGCGACTGGTCTCGCCGCTGATTGCGGGACACATTCATCTCCTGCCGTTCCTGCGCCAGGCTGCTGACGGCGGCGCGCAGCCGCGGGTGGCGGGACATAAACAGGTTGAAATCACGACGTTCCAGAACAAGGAACTGGCAGAAATCGACGGCAACCACATCGGCGGTTCGACGAGCACCGGTCAACACAGCCATTTCGCCGAAGAAGGAGCCAGCATCGAGCGGGATCTCCTCGTCCTCAAGCTGCACTTCGACCGCGCCAGAGGCAACGAAGAACATGCTGTCGCCCCGATCACCCGAGCGGATGACCCGATCGCCCGGCAATGCCGATCGTGGCCGGAAGAGTAGCAGCAACTCCTCCTGCGCGCCCTCGTCGAGTTCGGCGAACATCGGGAAGGTCTCGATCAGCTGCTCGATTTCGAGATGGTGCTGCCGGTCGCGCTCCTCGCGCTGCTCGCTAATGACGGCCAGTTCGCGATACAAGCTATCATGCTTCGCCATGCCGTAATTGGACGCGAAGGCCGGCCATCGGGAAGAGACCCATGCCTCCAGCCTCCCGGTGCCGGCGAAAACCAGCTGATTGAGCGTGATCGACAGAATGGCGCCTGCTAGGATCAGATCCTGCCCCTCGCGCGGCAGCAGCCCCAGCGAAACGCCAAGGCCAGCCAGGATGAAGGAAAACTCGCCGATCTGGGCAAGCCCGGCGGCAACGGCAAACCCCATACTGGCGGGATAGCGCAGCAGCACCACGACACAGAACGCGATCAGCGCTTTCCCGAGAATGATGAGGGCAAGCACACCGATGATCATCAGCGGTTCGCGCACCAGCACCGAGGGATCGAAGAGCATGCCGACGGAGACGAAGAACAGCACCGAAAACGCATTCTGCAACGGCAGGGAATCGGCCGCCGCCCTGTGACTGAGATGGGACTCGCTCATGATCAGGCCGGCGAAGAATGCACCAAGCGCAAAGGAAACGCCGAATATCTCCGCCGCGCCGAAGGCGATACCGAGCGCGATCGCCAGAACGGACAGGGTAAAGAGCTCACGCGAACCGGTGCGCGCGACGGAGGTCAGCAGCCAGGGAACGACCTTCGGGCCGATGAAGATCGCCACGGCGGCAAATGCGGCCACCTTGAGCAGCGTAATGCCGATAGTCAACCAGATCGACCCCGTGGCGGCATGATCGCCCGCATCGGCATGTCCCCCGAGCGCTCCGGCAAAGGCCGGCAGCAGCACAAGCGCCAGAACCATCGCCAGATCCTCGACGATCAGCCAGCCGACGGCGACGCGGCCATTGGTCGAACTGACCAGGTTGCGCTCTTCCAGCGCTTTCAGAAGCACAACGGTACTGGCGACGGCAAGGCTCAGGCCGAGAACCAGGCCGGCACCGATCCCCCAGCCCCACAGCGAGGCCAGGCCGATACCCAATAGTGTGGCGATGGCGATCTGACCGATCGCACCCGGAATGGCAACCCCACGCACGGCGAGCAGATCGGCCGCCGAAAAATGCAAGCCAACCCCGAACATCAGGAGGATGACGCCGATCTCGGCCAATTGCGAGGCAAGCGCCATGTCGGCGACAAAGCCCGGCGTCGCCGAGCCGATCATCACACCGGCAACAAGGTATCCGACCAAAGGCGGCAAATGCAGCCGGTCGGCGAGATAGCCGAAAATGGCGGCAAAGCCAAAACCGGCGGCAATCAATGCTATCAATGCGACGTCGTGCGGCACCGTGGCCCTTCCCGTTTTCCGGCGTTGCCGCCTTATCTCTACTGTTTCGCGCTACGCTAGCATCGCATTTACGGGGACGTCTACGGGATGATGCGAAACAAAAGGCAAACCGCCGCCTCGCCGAAACGAGGCGGCGGTGAAAGCAGGTTCCTACTGATCGAGAACGATCTGCAGCTTGACGTCGCTCGGGCGTGCTTCCACGGCGCGATCGAAGGCTTCGATCGATTGCTCGAATGGAAAGGTCTCCGAGATCAACGGCTTCAAGTCGACACGGCCGGAGGCGATGAGCGCGATAGAGCGTTCATATTGATGAGCATAGCGGAAGACCGTCTCGATGCGGACTTCCTTCGTCGAGGCCGTAGAGACATCGAAGCCGACCGGGGCGACCGGCAGGCCGACGGCAACGATGACGCCGCCTGGGCGCGGCAGTTCCATGACGGTTTCCCATGCCTTCGGCGAACCGGAGCATTCGAAGACGACATCGGCGCCCCAACCGTCGGTCAGGCGCTTGACCTCCTCGATCAGGTTCTTCTCGCGAATATTGACAGGGATCACGCCCTGATATTGCGCGGCGATATCGAGCTTCGGCTGGGCAAGGTCGGCGACGATGGCGCGGGCGCAGCCACCGGCAAGCGCTGCGATCGCCACCATGGTGCCGATCGGCCCGGCACCGAGCACGACGGCGGTATCGCCGGGCGTGATCTTCGCCTTGGCCGCCGCCTGCATGCCGACTGCGAACGGCTCGACCATCGCACCCTCGGCGAAGCTGACATTATCGGGCAGCTTGAAGGTATAATTGGCCGGGTGCACGACGAAGGGCGTCAGCACGCCATGGATCGGCGGCGTCGCCCAGAAGGTGACGGCGGGATCGACATTATACATGCCGAGGCGGCTGGCCTTGGAATTGGCATCGGGAATGCCCGGCTCCATGCAGACGCGATCGCCGACCTTCAGATGCGAAACACCGGCGCCGATTTCGACCACCGTGCCGGCCGCCTCATGACCGAGCACCATTGGCGCATTGACGATGAACGGGCCGATGCGGCCATGGGTGTAATAATGCACATCCGATCCGCAGACGCCGACCGTATGGATCTTGATCTTCACCTCGCCCGGCCCGACCTCCTGCGGCAGGTCGATATCGCGCAGCGCCAACTCATGCTGACGCTCCAGTACCAGGGCACGCACCTTGCTCATCACGTCTTTCCTCTTTCAGAAGTCAACTTCCCCGCCCCCGCATGGCCGCAAGGGCATCCTCGTCTGTTATATAGCCACGACTGACATCACAAAATGACCTTTCCGCGAAAACCAGACCAATTTGACGCAATGCAAGGCAAAATGGCGCGAACCGCCCATCAGCATATTAATATTAGAATATAATTTTAAAGAGGCGCGCCAGCACTAAACATATTGGCAATATTGACTAGCGCTCCATTTCTTGCCCTTTTAGCAGATACGGAACAGGAGGACGCTCAAATGGTATATGACTGGACCGGCCAGCGCACCCGCCGGACGAAGGTGTTGCGCGCGACAAGCATCGGACTATTTCTTCTCTTTTTGATCACAGTCCCTGTTTTACTGCTGCATTACAACTTCATCCAGTACCCCTATTGAGTCGCCGGACGACGATTGCCTTGGCCTGGCCGCTGTTGATCACGCAGCCCTTTTCGTGCTCGCCTTCGGCTTTCGCGAGACGTTATCCCCAGCTTTCGGATCGAGCGGCAGGCAATCGAGCACGGCCAAGAGGGCGATGACGCCGAGCATAAGGAAAGCCAGGCGAAATTCGATGGCGGTGATCCCGCGCATGCCGAGGGGCGCACTGATGGCCTGACCGATGCGGATGCCAATGGCACCGACCGCGATCCCCATCCCCATGGTCAATTGAAAGGCCGTGCTGAACAGCGTGTTGGCGCCCGTCATCTGCCGCGGCGGGATGTCGGCGAAGGCGATGGTGTTCAGCGCCGTGAAATGCATCGAGCGGAGCATGCCGCCGATGAACAGCACGGGGATGATGAACCAGATCGGCGTATCCGGAGAAAACAACGCACAGGCGGCGATGAAGATCGCATTGAGGATACCGTTGACGATCAGCACCGGCTTGAAACCGAAGCGCCGCAGGATCGGTGTCGTGCCCGGCTTCATCGCCAGATTGCCCGCAAAGACCGCCAGCGTCAGCATGCCGGCATGAAAGGCGCTCAGCCCGAAGCCGACCTGGAACATCAGCGGCAGCAGGAAGGGCACCGCGCCGATGGCAGTGCGAAACAGCGAGCCGCCCCAGATCGTCACGGCAAAGGTCGGCAACTTCAATCCCGAGAGATCGATCAGCGGATGCTCGCTTCTGCGGAAATGAACTACCGCGACGGCAAGCAGCACAAAGCCGGCAATGACATAGGCCCAAGCTTCCAGCCAGACCGGATCCGGACGGCCAATCAGCTCCAGCCCGTACATCAGGCTCGCCAGGCCGAAACCGCTGATGACGAAGCCGATCCAGTCGAAAGGAGGACGAGCGGCATTTTTCGTTTCCGGTATCAATATGAGTGCGAAGATGAACGCCACGATGCCGAGCGGCAGGTTGAGGTAGAAAATCCAGCGCCAGCTTGCATGGTCGGTGATGAAGCCACCGAGCGGCGGCCCCAGAATAGGCGCCACCAGAGCCGGCCAGGTGATGGTGGCAATCGCCGAGATCAACTGGTCTTTCGGCGTGTTGTTGAGGACCACGAGCCGGCCCACCGGCACCATCATCGCGCCGCCAATACCTTGCAGGATCCGCATGGCGACGAAGGAACCAACACCATTGGCAAGGCCGCAAAGGACGGAGGCGAGCGTGAAGATGACGACAGCGGTGGTGAAGACCAGGCGCGCGCCGAACCGGTCACTAATCCAGCCGCTGATCGGGATGAAGATGCCGAGCGTCAGGAGATAGGCGCTCATGCCGATATTGAGGTCGACGGGCCGGGCACCAAAGGACGCGGCCATCTGCGGCAGGGCGGTGGCGATGACGGTGCCATCGAGGTTTTCCATGAAGAAGGCGCCAGCCACGAGCAGCGCAATCTGCAACGGCCGGGAGCCGGATGTCTGCACTGCATCCTCCCGCCTGCGCGTGGACATATCATTCATTCCAAAACTGCTCCGAATCCGCCTCGCGTCCCCAGTCATCTAAACGGTTTCTCGACGCTTCCGATAGGCTGAAATCGTCACACCATTCGATGAAGCGATCACATTTCGCTTAATCGCCGGATCGGAATTTGATCACGACGCCCCGCCCTAACGCCTTCGTTTATCGAACAATCCGGTCAATCTGGCGCCAGTAGGCACAGCCATATAAGACATGATAGAGTCTTCGCCAAGATATGGCGCAACGAGAACGGCCAAGACAACGCCGACCAACTATGGAACCACCACGAGCGAGTCTGAACACACCAGCGTGAAGCCAGCTAAAGCCGCTATAAGCTGACGATTTCACTCGCGTCGCCTTCCAATCAGACATAAGAGTCCAACGAATGAAACATGGCATTGATGCAATGATTGCTCCGGCGACCCCGATTTCGAAATTGATCGTCACGCAATCGCCATTCGATGCCTATGTCCGCAAATACGGCACCATCCCCCGCCGCGGCGTCTTCGGTTATTTCGTCCATGAACTCGGCCGCCGTATCGTCGGCGGCAGTTACCCGGTCGGAGCAACGCTCCCGAACGAACCCGACCTCGTGGAACAGTTCGGCATCAGCCGCACGGTTATTCGCGAGGCGATGAAATGCCTGGCCGGCAAGGGGCTGGTGGAAATCAAGACCCGCGTCGGCACCCGCGTCAAGGAACGCGCCAACTGGCATCATCTCGATACCGACGTCATGGTCTGGTACTACGAGACCGGGCCGTCGGTCGAGATCATGCGCTCGATCAGAGATCTCCGGCGCGTACTGGAGCCGGAAGCAACGGCGCGCGCTGCCACGCGCGGCACAGACGAGGATATCGCCGCTATCGCCGCCGCCTATGAGGACATGGTTTCCACTCTCGGCGATATCAACATCAATGCCGATGCGGATCTGCGCTTTCATACCGCGATCTTCGCCGCCACGCACAACATGGTCTACGCGCAGCTCATCGACCTGATCGCCATCGCGATCTACGCCAACCGCACGCTTTCAAGCCACGACGAAGTGGCCGAGGGCCAAAAACGCGCTTTGCCCTACCACAAGGCCATTCTCGACGCGATCGCCGCCCGCGATCCCGACGCCGCACTCAAGGCCTCGCACCACCTGCTCGATTCCTGGGGCGGCAACGACTACGATTTCTGAGGCGCGACCGCCGCAAGAGCCGTAACGCTCATGCTTACTTCGTCAATGCGTCATCGCCTCCTGCGCGTCCGTCTTCGGTATCTGCCGGCGGCCGGCATCATGCGCCACCGGAATGAGCCAGGTGGTCGCAAACGCCAGGATGGCGAGCACCACGACACCCCAGAAGCTCCAGTGCAGCGCCGCGTCAAAGACGCCGCGGATCGCCGGATCGGCGGCGAGATCGGAAAGACCGGTCGGCTGGTTCAGCACCTCGTGCAATCTCGCGGCCAGATCGCCGCTGCCGAAATGAATGATACCGATATTGAGCACGGCGCCCAGAGCGGTCGCACCGAGCGTGTTGCCGAGGCTGCGCGAAAAGATGATCGATGCCGTAGCGCTGCCGCGCATCGACCATTCGACGCTTTCCTGCACCAAGACGATGCTGGTCAGACTGATGAGACCCATACCGAATCCCATCAGGAATGAGCCGATGCCAGCCAGGATCGGGCTGCTCTCCGGCGTCAGAAACACAAGAAAGATCGCGCCGAAAGGGAACATGAAGCTGCCGGCGCGCAGCGTCCTGCGGATACCGAAAGCGCGGAAGAAACGGCTCGACAGCATCACGGCCAGCGGCCAGCCGACAATCAGCATGGTCAGCGTGAAGCCTGCCACCAGTGGCGATCGGCCGAGCACGCCCTGCACATAGATCGGCAGGATGGTCGTCAATCCGATCAACGCCATGCCGGCCAGAAGCGTGACCGCATTGCTGGTCGCTATCAATCGTCGGCCCCACAGCTCGATCGAGATGATCGGCTCCGGCGCGCGTCGTTCCTGCCAGATGAACAACGCCCCGGTGACGACGAAGACGATTGCCAGCGGCCCAAGAACGCCGAGGCCGGAATCGGTCTCGGTGAGGATCACTAGCAGCGAGATGATCGCGATCGAAAACAGGATCGTTCCGAGATAGTCGATCTTCGCCTCACGCGGCGTGATCTGCTCATGCAGGAAGAACGTGAAGCCGATGATGGTCAGCACGCCGATCGGCAGGTTGATCCAGAAGATCCAGGCCCAGGAGACATTGTCGACGATGATGCCGCCGACAAGCGGCCCAACGACGGCCGACACCGCCCAGACGCTGGCAAGCGCGCCCTGAACCTTGGCTCGCTCCTCCAGCTTGTAGAGGTCGCCGACCACCGTCATCGTCACCGGCTGGATCGCGCCGGCGCCGAGGCCCTGCAGCAGCCGGAAGGCAATCAGCGAGGCCATCGACCAGGCAAAGCCCGCCAACGCGGAGCCGACGAGAAAGATCAGGATGCCGCCGATCAGCATCGGCTTACGGCCGAAAATATCCGACAGCTTGCCGTAGATCACCGTCGTCGTGGACTGCGCCAGAAGAAAGGCAGAGAAGACCCAGCTATAATAGGTAAAGCCGCCGAGCTGGCCAACGATGTGCGGCATGGCGGTGGCGACAATCGTTGCTTCGATCGCGACCATGAAGGTCGCCAGCATGATCGAGACAATGACCAACGGACGTCTCGAGCGATCGGCCGTGCTGGACATGACATTCCTTTCTGACGGTTCCGCCCGACAGCGAACGCATATAGGCCGTCAACACGGCCATGGGGGAACGATAAATTGCTGAGATCAACGTCGGAGGGCTAGAAGCTCCAGGGGCGTTGCCCGCTGAATCATTATGGTAAGCATTGCATACTTACGCCTGCGGATGTCAACCGTTTAACAAGACAAGGCGTTGTCCGTCCGCATCACGCTTCCGGAAAATATTGGCGCCAATGGAAATCCGGGATCACCACACGCCGTCATGCAGCGCCGTCGCTTCTTCGCACAGCATCGGCCCCACCACCTCGACCTTGCGCTGGCCCGCCTCGAAAATCACCCGGCAGGGCAGGTCGAGCGTGGGGTTTTCCGGATGGTTGCCGGTGATCGCCTTGAGCTGGCTTTCGCTCAGACCATAAACGACGCGGCCAACACCGGCCCAATAGGCGGCACCGGCGCACATGGCGCAGGGTTCGGCGGAGGTGTACATCGCGCATTGCACGAGAAAGCCCGGAGAGTATTGCTGCGACGCCCTAGTCATCAGCACCCGCTCGGCATGGCCGGTCATGTCCTGCGTCGGATTATAGGCATTTTCCTGCTCCATCAGTACCGTACCGTCAGGTCCGACCAGGATAGCGCCGAAAGGGTGATTGCCGTTCAACCGCGCCCGCGCCGCCACCTCGAAGGAACGGCGCAAAAAGACTTCGTCGTTGAGAGGTGCGGTCATGGTCTCTGCCCTGCAATGAAACGCGATCCCGGCAACTTGCGCGATGCTCATCCGGCTGACAAGCCGCTATTTCAGGGCAACGCCCGAAAACCTCCGGCCGGGCAGATTGACTGCCCGGCCGGGGATTGCTCTCAGGAGATGCTCCCTTCGAGATTGTCCAGGATCGCATTCCAGCCCTTCGTATGGCCCTGCCTAGCCTCCTCGCTACGAAATTTCACCTGCTTCAAGGTGATTTCCGTCGTATCGGGACCCAGTTCGGCAAGATCGATGGTCACCACGCTGTCGTCGAGCGAGTATGGCGATTCCCAGGTAAAGGAGAGATGTGAATGGGGATCGATCTCGAGATAGGTGCCCGCATGCGGAATCTCCCGCTCGGCGGTTATCATCACGATCGAAAACCGTCCGCCCTTGACCGGATCGGTCTTGACCCTGGACGCCTCGCCGCCGGTCGGCGGTCGCATGAATTTCGCCAGCATTTCAGGCGAAACCCAGGCATTGAACACTTTCGCACGCGGGGCAGAAATTGTGCGGGTTACTGTCAATTCAAGCTCAGTCATCTCTTTCATCCTTCGAAACGAGTAGATTCTCCAGCGCCGCAAGGCGCAGTTCCCAAATCGACTTCAGTTGCGCGAACCAGCCCTCCGTCAGCTTTAGCGGTTCGAGCTCCGCGGCAATGAAGTGCTCGCGGCCCAAGGTCCTGCGGGTGACGAGACCTGCTTCCTCCAGCACCTTGATATGCTTGGAGACAGAGTTCAGGGACATCTCGAAATGCGCGGCGAGCGCCGTCACCCTCAACGCCCCCTCCTGAACGAGCAGCGTCAAGATGTGTCGCCGGGTGGTATCGCCGGCGGCCTTCAGAATTCGTGACAGAGCATCTTCGTCCATTTATTCACCCATATGGTTGAATATATAAAATCACACCCAATAGTCAACCATATGGGTGAATATTTTATATCACCGTAAGAGCCGAGAGTGGTGGTGGTGAGTTTGCCGAGGATTTCTTGTTGAAAATCAATCCCGCGCCGCAGGTCCCTCGCTCATCAGACGCTGAATGGATTTAGATCTTTGGTGCAAGCTATTACGATTGATTTATTCATTTCCTGAACTTACTGTCAGGGCAAATACCCGGCGGAATATCGAATTGCTCACCTCCTCGCAGCGGCAGCTACTGCGCGCCATCAGTGAATGCGGCCCGCTCAGCCGAACGGTTCTCGCCAGCATCGCCGCCCATAATTTCCTGATTGGTCCCAACCCGAATAGAGGTTTCCCATGCGTATCGCCGTCGGTGGCATTCATACCGAATGCAGCACATACAACCCCGTCCTGGCTGAAGAAAAAGATTTCCGGATCGTGCGTGGCGAGGCGCTGACCACGGCCCCCTATTTCGCCTTCCTGAGAGATTATGACGCCGAGTTCCTGCCGACGATCCACGCCCGCGCCATCGCCGGCGGCCCGGTCGCCCGCCACACCTATGAGGCTTTCAAGACGGAGTTCCTCGAGCGGCTGAAGCCGCTGTTGCCACTCGACGGGCTTTACCTCGCCATGCATGGAGCGATGTATGTCGAGGGCATGGAGGATGCCGAGGGCGACTGGATCGCGGCCGCGCGCGCCGTTGTCGGCGACGATTGCCTTCTGTCCGCCAGCTACGACCTGCACGGCAACGTCACCCAGCGTATCATCGACGCGCTCGACATGTATTCCACCTATCGCACCGCGCCGCATATCGATGTCGAGGAAACCATGCGCCGCGCAGTCAAGATGCTGACGGAGAGCCTGAAGACCGGCGTGAAACCGATCCTGCTCTGGGCGCCGATCCCTGTCGTCCTTCCCGGCGAGCGCACCAGCACGGTCGATGAACCGGCCAAGAGCCTTTACGACCTGCTGCCCGGCATCGACGCCATCGACGGCGTCTGGGATGCCTCGCTGATGGTCGGCTATGTCTGGGCAGATGAGCCGCGCGCCACCGCCGCCGCCATCATGACCGGCACGGATCGCTCCGTGCTGGAGCGCGAAGCAAAACGGCTGGCGCACGCCTATTGGGATGTTCGGAAGGATTTCGTCTTCGGCTGCGAGACCGGCTCGATCGAGGAATGCATCGCCAAGGCGATCGCCAGCCCGACCGCTCCGGTGGTGCTGGCCGAATCCGGCGACAATCCGACCGGCGGCGGTGTCGGCGACCGCGCCGATGTGCTGGCGGAGCTGATTGCCAAGGGTGCCAGCGGCGTCGTGTTCGCCGGGATCGCCGACAAGGCCGCGACGGAGGCCTGCTACGCCGCCGGTGTCGGCGCCAAGCTCGATCTCACCGTCGGCGCTTCGCTGGACACCAAGGGCAGCCAACCGGTGACGGCCGAATTCACCGTCAAGTTCCTGCTGCAAACCGACGACGACGCCGACCGGCAAGCCGTCGTCTCCATCGGCGGCATCGATCTCGTGCTGTCGGCCAAGCGTCGCCCCTATCACAATATCGCCGACTTCACCCGGCTTGGCCTCGATCCGCATCAGGCCAAGATCATCGTCGTCAAATCCGGCTATCTATCGCCAGAGCTGGCCCCGATCGCCAATCCGAACCTGATGGCGCTCTCGCCCGGCGTGGTCGACCAGTTCGTCGAACGGCTGCCACGGCTGCGCAAGCAAAAGCCGACCTATCCCTTCGACAAGGATTTTACCTTTACACCCGAGGTCGCGCTCTCGGCCCGCTCGTCCGGCCGCTAACACTCCGCTCAGCTAGCTACTGCGCAAACATTATGCATTGATAGCACCTGCACAAAAAAGAGCTTGACGCTGCGACCAAGTTGACCTTGTATCGAACCAATCAAAAATTGGTTCGGACCATTTTACCTCATGGTAGCCAGCGGCCTTCCCGAAAATTCGACCCATGCCCTGGAGAAGCTCCGGGGCCTTTTGGGCTCGGATAGCCTGCTACCGGACGGGAAACTGCCGACCGAGCGGGCGCTGTCGGAAATGTTCGGCGTCAGCCGCCGCGCCATCCGCCGCGCACTCGAAGTGCTGGAAACCGAAGGCCGCATCTGGCGGCGCCAGGGATCAGGCACCTATGCCGGCCAGCGTCCGGACGACTGGAGCCAGCATGTCGGATCGATGATCGCCGGCACCAATCTCATGGAGATCATGGAGGTGCGGCTGCGCGTCGAGCCGCAGCTCGCCCAGCTTGCCGCCATGCGCGCAAGGCCCGACGATATCGAGCGCATGTACGAACTGACGAAGAAGATCGTTGCCAGCGACGACGCCGATAGCCGCGAGCTTTGGGACGGCGCGCTGCATCGCCTGATCGCACAGAGCGCTGGCAACCAGTTTTTCCTGACGATCTTCGACGTCATCAACCACGTCCGCCAGGACGAGGCATGGCAAACCATTCGCGAATTGGCCCGCAGCACCAACAACACGCGCCCGGCCTCTTACGCCCAGCACATGACGATCATCGACGCGATTGCAGCGCGCGATCCGATGAAGGCCGCCGAAGCCATGCGCCAGCATCTGCTGATGCTGCAGGAGAGCCTGATCCGCGTCACCTCGCTCGACGCCCAGCCGCCACGGAAGGCAATGGCCGAGGAACTCGGCTGACGCACCAAGACTAACCGACCGGAGGGGAAACCGGACGGAACCGCATTGAAAACAAAAATATAAACAGGAGAACAGGATGAAGATCGCCAAATTTCTGACATCGCTGGCCGCCGGCATGCTGATCGCGCTGCCCGCCTTCGCCGTGGAACTCAAGATCGGCCTGCAGGACGACGCCGACGTGCTGGACCCGGCGCAGTCGCGCACCTTCGTCGGCCGCATCGTCTATACCGCACTCTGCGACAAGCTGGTCGACGTGACACCGGATCTCAAATTCGTGCCGCAGCTCGCCACCTCCTGGAAATGGTCCGCCGACGGCAAGCAGCTGACGATGGAACTGCGCCAGGGCGTCAAGTTCCAGGATGAAACGCCTTTCAATGCGCAGGCCGTGGTCGACAATATCCAGCGCTACCAGACCCTGCCGGAATCGCGCCGCAAGAGCGAGCTCTCCTCCGTCGCCAAGGTCGAGGCATCGAGCGAATACGAAGTCACCTTCTCGCTGAAAGCGCCCGACGTCACACTGCTCGCCCAGCTTTCCGACCGCTCCGGCATGATGGTCTCACCGACGGCGGCCAAGGCGGCGGGCGCCAAGTTTGGCGATCATCCCGTCTGCTCCGGCCCGTTCAAGTTCGTCGAGCGCGTGCAGCAGGACCGTATCGTGCTGGAGAAATTCCAGGACTACTGGAACAAGGGCAATATCTTCATCGACAAGGTGACCTACCTGCCGATCCCCGACACGACGGTCCGCCTGGCGAACCTGCGCTCCGGCGATCTCGACATGATCGAGCGCGTCGCCGCCTCCGATGCCGGCACCGTCAAGAGCGATAGCAATCTCGTCTATGCCGATGCGATCGGCACCGGCTGGCTGGGCGTCTACGCCAATGTCGGCAACGGCGCGCGCGCCGACAACCCGCTCGGCAAGGACAAGCGCCTGCGCCAGGCCTTCTCGCTGGCGATCGACCGCGATGCCGCCATGCAGATCGTTTATGACGGCACCGGGCTTGCCGGCAACCAGCCCTTCGCACCGAACAGCCCGTGGTACGACAAGGACACCCCGGTTCCGACCCGCGACGTTGACAAGGCCAAGGCGCTGATCAAGGAAGCCGGCTACGATCGCGTGCCGGTCGAACTGGCGGTCGCCAACAATCCCGTCTCGATGCAGATGATGCAGATCATCCAGTCGATGGTGGCCGAGGCCGGTTTCGACGTGACGCTGAAGTCGACGGAATTTGCCACGCTGCTAGACGCACAGACGGCCGGCAACTATCAGCTCAGCCGTTCCGACTGGTCGGGCCGCGCCGATCCGGACGGCAATATCCAGCAATTCGTGACGACCGGCGCCGGCCTCAACGATTCCAAATACAGCAATCCGGAGGTCGACAAGCTCTTGCTGGAAGCCCGCCAGTCGCAGGACGATGCGGTGCGCAAGCAGAAGTATGATGCCGCCGAGGCGATCCTGAACGAAGACCTGCCGATCATCTATCTCGGCCATCAGGCCTGGATCTGGGGATACAACAAGAAGGTCACCGGCTTCGTAGCCTCGCCGGACGGCATGATCCGCCTCGCCGGCGTGAAGAAGGGCAGCTAGTTCGACAGCGGCCTGCGGGAGAGACATCTCCCGCAGGCCCTTCCCGAGATCAGGATGCGCTCATGTACACGTACATCGGAAAAAGGCTGCTGGTCGCCATACCGACGCTGCTGATCATTTCCGTCTTCGTCTTTTCCCTGCAGAAGCTGCTGCCGGGCGACCCGATCCTCGCGATGGCCGGCGAAGAGCGCGATCCGCAGGTCATCGAGTTCCTGCGCGAGAAATACCGGCTGAACGATCCCGTCATCTATCAATATGGCTATTGGCTACAGGGCGTGCTGAAAGGCGATCTCGGCATGTCGCTGCGCACCAACCAGCCGGTTCTGACGTTGGTCGCCGAGAAACTGCCGGTGACGATCCAGCTTGCCGTGATGTCGATGATCTTCGCGTTCGCTATCGGCATTCCCATGGGCATATTGGCGGCGGTGAAGAAGAACACCATGATCGACTATCTCGCCAATATCGTTGCCCTGTGCGGATTGTCCGTGCCAAATTTCTGGCTCGGCATAATGCTGATCCTGCTGGTCTCCGTGAAGCTGCACTGGCTGCCGGCCTCCGGCTACCAGCCCTTCTTCGAAGACCCCTGGCGCTCGATCCAGACCATGCTGATGCCCTCCTTCGTGCTTGGCAACGCGCTCGCCGCCACATTGATGCGCCACACCCGCTCTTCCATGCTGAGCGTACTCAGCGCCGATTACATCCGTACGGCCCGCGCCAAGGGCCTGTCGGAAGCCGTGGTGGTTTTGCAGCACACCTTCCGCAACGCCATCCTGCCCATCGTCACCGTCAGCGCCCTGCTCTTCGGTGAACTACTGGCCGGTGCCGTGCTCACCGAACAGATCTTCACCATTCCCGGCTTCGGCAAGCTTATCGTCGATGCGGTCTTCAACCGCGACTATGCCGTCGTCCAGGGCGTCGTGCTCTGCACCGCCTTCGGCTTCATCGCCATGAACCTGATCGCCGATATTCTCTATGTCGTCCTCAACCCACGTCTGAGGGCCACCCTATGAACGCGATCGTGCAGACGGCTGTTGCCCCCACCCCGGCCAAGCGTGCGCCGAACCGCGCCTGGCGCAAGTTCAAGGCCAACAGAGGTGCGCTCGCCGGCATCTTCATCATCCTGTTCTTTACTTTGGCTGCCATCCTCGCCCCTATCCTGCCGATACCCGATCCGGTCGCCACCAGCTGGTCGGCGATCCGCAAGGCTCCCTCGACGGCCCACTGGTTCGGTACCGACGACATCGGCCGCGACGTTCTCTCGCGCATGATCTGGGGCGCGCGGGCGTCATTGATGGCCGGCATCTTTTCCGTCGCCATCGCAGTCGCGATCGGCGTCCCTCTCGGCCTCATCTCCGGCTATTACGGCGGCTGGATCGACCAGATCATCTCGCGCGTCACCGAAGCCTTCCTGGCAATGCCCTTCCTCATTACCGCGATTGCGCTTGCCGCCTTTCTTGGGCCGAGCCTCACCAACGCGATGATCGCCATCGGGCTTTCCGCAACACCCGTCTTCGTGCGCCTGACGCGTGGACAGGTGCTAGCGGTGAAGACGGAAGACTATGTCGAAGGCGCCCGCTCGATCGGCCTTCGCCATCTCAGCATCATCATCCGCTACATCCTCCCGAACGTCTTCGCGCCGATCCTGGTGCAGGCAACACTCACCATCGCGACGGCAATCATTGCAGAGGCCAGCCTCTCCTTCCTCGGGCTCGGCCAGCAGCCACCCGCACCGAGCTGGGGCTCGATGCTCAACGTCGCCAAGAATTATCTCGAACAGGCGCCCTGGATGGCCATGTGGCCGGGCGCAACGATCTTTCTCGTCGTCATCGGTTTCAATCTCCTCGGCGACGGCCTGCGCGATGCGCTCGATCCGCGCGAAGCATGAATCATCTGAAAGGACATCCGCAATGACCGCATTCACGACACGCCCGGAAATCCTCGGCACCTTCGGCGTCGTCACCTCCACCCACTGGATCGCGTCGGCCGTCGGCATGAGCATTCTCGAAAAGGGCGGCAACGCCTTCGACGCCGCGGTTGCGACCGGCTTCGTGCTTCAGATCGTCGAGCCGCATCTTTGCGGCCCCGGCGGCGACATGCCGTCGATCATCTATTCGAAGAAGAAAGACAAGGTCGAGGTCATCTGCGCCCAAGCCCCCGCCCCCGCCGGCGCGACGATCGAGCACTATACGAAGGAGGGCCTGTCGCTGATCCCCGGCGACGGTCTGCTCGCCACCGTCATCCCCGGCGCTTTCGACGGCTGGATGCTGATGCTGCGCGACTATGGCAAGCTCACCGTCCGCGACGTTCTCGAACCAGCCATCCACTATGCCGAGCACGGCCATCCCGTCCTGCCGCGCGTCGCCGCGACCATCGCCGGGCTTGCCGACTTCTATCGCAAGGAATGGCCGACCTCCTACGAGACCTGGCTGCCCGGCGGCTCCGCCCCGGAGCCCTGGTCGAATTTCAAGAACCCGGTCCTTGCTGAAACCTGGAAGCGGGTGGTCTCGGAAGCGGAGGCGAAGAGCGGCCGCGAGGCGCAGGTCGAAGCGGCGCGCGACGCCTATTATCGCGGCTTCGTCGCCGAGGCGATCGACAGCTACGTCCGCAAGACCGAAGTCATGGATGCCAGCGGCAGCAAGCACAAGGGCGTGCTGACCGCCGACGACATGGCTAACTGGTCGGCGACGATCGAAGAGCCGCTGACCTATGATTATCACGGCTGGACCGTCGCCAAGATTGGCCCCTGGGGCCAGGGACCGGCCTTCCTGCAAACGCTGTCGCTGTTGAAGGGCTTCGATATCGCCGCCATGGACCCGGCCGGCGCGGATTTCGTTCATGCCGTTACCGAAGCCATGAAACTCGCCTTCGCCGACCGCGAGGTCTATTACGGCGATCCGAATTTCTCAGGTGTGCCGCTCGATATCCTGCTTTCGGATATCTATGCCGCCGAGCGCCGCAAGCTGATCACGTCTGAAGCCTCTCTCGACCTGCGCCCCGGCAAGATCGCCGGTTTTGAAAGCCAGTACGATCTCACCATGACCATGCTGGAAGCGCCGGAAGCCAAGACCGGTGCGGTCTATGAGCCGACCATGTCGCATCTGACCGAAAAGCGCGGCGATACCGTGCATATCGACGTCATCGACCGCGAAGGCAATATGGTGTCTGTGACGCCCTCCGGTGGTTGGCTGCAATCCTCGCCGATCATTCCGGGCCTCGGCTTCTGCTTGAATTCGCGCGCGCAGATGTTCTGGCTGAAGCCTGGCCTGCCCTCGTCGCTTGCTCCGGGCAAGCGCCCACGCACGACGCTGACGCCGTCGCTCGCGCTCCACGAAGGTCGCCCGACACTTGCCTTCGGCACGCCCGGCGGCGACCAGCAGGAGCAATGGCAGCTCGCCTTCTTCTTGCGCTATGTCCACCACGGTCTGAACCTACAAGAAGCAATCGACCGGCCGCTGTTTCACAGCACACATTTCCCAAGCTCCTTCTACCCCCGCACGCGCGAACCGGGCGGCCTCACGGCCGAGGCCAATTTCAGCCCCGAGGTACTCGATACACTCCGCCGGAAGGGCCACAAGCTGACGGTTGCTCCTGAGTGGACTGTTGGACGGTTGACCGCGGCGCGACGCGACGCCAGCGGCCTCCTGCGCGCGGCCGCCACGCCGCGTTTGATGCAAGCCTACGCAATCGGGAGATAAGCCAATGACCTGGTCCATCGTTGCCCGCGAGCCTGAAACCGGCCATCTCGCTATCGCCGTCGCCACCCGTTTCTTCGCGGTCGGCAGTCTGGTGCCGCATATTCGCGGCGGCATCGGGGCGGTCGCGACACAGGCCTTCGTCAGCCCGCTCTATGGCATTGACGGAGTTGCGATGCTGGCCGCAGGTCATGCGCCGGAGGAGATCGTCGCGACACTGGCCGCCCGCGACGAAGGCCGCGAACAGCGACAGTTCCACCTGATCGATGCCAAGGGCAACAATGCCGCCTTCACCGGCGCCAAATGCATCGACTGGGCCGGCCATCTGATCGACGACAATGTCTCGGTTGCCGGCAATATGCTGGCCGGGCCGCAGGTGATCGCCGAGACGCTTTCCACCTTCAAGAAGACCAAGGGCAAGCCGCTCGCCGAGCGGCTGCTCGAAGCCATGCGCGCCGGCGAGGACGCCGGCGGCGACAAGCGCGGCAAGCAATCGGCAGCACTGGTGATCCATCGCGACCAGGACTACGCCTGGCTGAACATCCGCGTCGACGACAGCGCCGATCCGCTGACCGAGCTCGCACGGCTCTACGCAGTCGCGCAGGAGCGCTACCTCTATTTCGCCGAAACGATGGCAACACGGCAAAACCCCGATGGCATGATCGATCGCCGCGAGATCGACGAAAAGATCGCGGCACTGGAAGCCGCAAGGATTGCCGAGGGACGCCCGTCCGCATCTTTCGCCACATTACCAAAACTGTCTTGAGCGGAAACAGATGCCTGATACGATGGGCTAAATCATAAAGGGGAACTCATGACGACCGCAGCCGCGCAGCAGCCGAATCCCGACGTAAAACCCGTCCTCTCCGTCTCCAACCTGACGACATCCTTCCTGGCCGATGGTGAATGGCGGCCGGTGGTGAAGAACATCTCCTTCGATGTCATGCCGGGAGAGACGGTGGCGATCGTCGGTGAATCCGGCTCCGGCAAGAGCGTTACCTCCCTGTCGATCATGCGCCTGCTCGCCAAGGGTAGCAGCCGTATCGAAGGCTCGGTCAAGCTCAATGGCCGCGAGATCCTGTCGCTCCCGGACAATGAGATGCGCAAAGTGCGTGGCAAGGATATCGCCATGATCTTCCAGGAGCCGATGACCAGCCTCAATCCGATCTTCACCATCGGCCGGCAGATCTCCGAGGCCCTCACTTGCCATGGCGACATCTCCAAGGCGGAAGCCAAGGCCGAGACGATCCGCCTCCTGGAAAAGGTGCGTATCCCGAACGCCGCCTCGCGCTTCGACGAATATCCGCATCAGTTTTCCGGCGGCATGCGCCAACGCGTGATGATCGCCATGGCGCTGGCCTCGCGTCCGAAGCTCCTGATCGCCGACGAGCCGACCACGGCGCTCGATGTGACGATCCAGGGCCAGATCCTCGATCTCATCAAGGTGCTGCAGGAGGAGGAAGGCATGTCCGTACTCTTCATCACCCACGACATGGGCGTCGTCGCCGAGATTTCCGACCGCACCATCGTCATGTATCGCGGCGAGGCGGTGGAGACGGGCAAGACCGACGATATCTTCCATCGCGGCCAGCATCCCTATACCCGCGCCCTGCTTTCGGCAGTGCCGCGCCTCGGCTCGATGAAGGATCAGGCTTGGCCCCTGCGCTTCCCGATCGTGGATATCAGAACCGGCGAGCGCAGCGAACCCGTCGCCCTTGCCGACACGGTCGATCGCCACAAGACGCCGATCCTCGAGGTGAAGAACCTCGTCACCCGCTTCAACCTGCATGGCGGGCTGCTGGGCCGGACCACCGGCGCGATCCATGCGGTCGAGAACGTCTCCTTCGATCTCGCCCAGGGCGAGACGCTATCGCTGGTCGGCGAATCCGGCTGCGGCAAATCGACGACCGGCCGCTCGATCATGCGCCTCATCAATCCCAATGCCGGCGAAGTCCGCCTCGACGGCTACGATGTGATGAAGCTCGACGCACTCGATCTGCGCCGCATGCGCCGCAGCATCCAGATGATTTTCCAGGATCCCTTCGCCAGCCTCAATCCGCGCATGACGATCGGCGCTGCCGTTGCCGAACCCTTCATCGAACATCGTCTCGGCACCCGCGCCCAAGGGCGCGAAAAGGCGGCCGACCTTCTGGAGCGCGTCGGGCTGAAGGCGGACATGATGTCGCGTTATCCGCATGAATTCTCCGGCGGCCAGCGCCAGCGCATCTGCATCGCCCGCGCACTTGCCCTCGACCCGAAGGTTATCGTCGCCGACGAAAGCGTTTCGGCCCTCGACGTCTCGATCAAGGCACAGGTCTGCAATCTCTTGATGGACCTGCAGCAAAGCTTGAACCTCGCCTATCTCTTCATCTCGCACGATATGGCCGTTGTCGAACGCGTCAGCCACCGCGTCGCGGTGATGTATCTCGGCGAAATCGTCGAGATCGGTCCTCGCGCCTCAGTGTTCGAGAACCCGCAGCATCCCTATACGAAGAAGCTGATGGCGGCCGTCCCCGTGCCCGATCCGGCCCGGCGCGGCATCAAGCGCAATCTCGCCGTCGAGGAGCTGAAGAGCCCGGTCCGGCCGGTCGGCTATGTCACGCCGATGCGTCGGTATCGCGAGGTCACGCATGGTCACCTCGTCCGGATGGATGAGGCCGCTTAAGCCGGATCGTGACCTTGACTTCATCGAAAACAGGGGATGATATCCGCCCCTGTTTCAAGATGATTTGGAGTGATTGCGATGACCGACAGCGTACTCGATATTCCGGTAAAGAGGATCGACGGCAGCGAAACGACGCTTGCCGACTACAGCGGCAAGGTCATCATGGTCGTCAACGTCGCCTCCAAATGCGGGCTGACGGTGCAATATGAAGCGCTGGAAAAACTCTATGAGGACAAGCGCGATGACGGCCTCGTCGTCGCCGGCTTCCCGGCCAATGATTTCAAGGGCCAGGAGCCAGGTACGGATGATGAGATCCTGAGCTTCTGCACCCTGACCTATGACGTACAGTTCCCGATGTTTTCCAAGATCGCTGTGACCGGTGCAGAGCGGCATCCGCTCTACAACAGCCTGATCGGCTCCGGCGTCGAGATCACCGGCGACGGCCCGATGCGCGAGCGCCTCGCAAAACACGGCCTGGAAACCGGCCAGGATGGCGGTGTCATCTGGAACTTCGAAAAATTCCTGATCGGCCGCGACGGCAAGGTTGCCGCTCGCTTTGCGCCTGACGTGACAGCCGACGATCCCCGCCTGCTCTCCGCTCTCGAAAAAGAGTTGGCCCGTATCGGCTGACGCATCGCGCGGAACTCGATAAATATGATCTTATTTCAATGTGTTACTCTACCCTAGAGTAACGGCACGGGGCGAGCTCGGCTCCGTCGCGTCATTGCTTCACCTCTTGCCCAGGAGTATGCTCAAGCGTCCGATATATGGACGGAACGCTGCATCAATTCTGGGAGGAGGATGTCATGCGTGAACCTGATGTACAAAAACTCGATGCCCTGGTCGGGCGCTTGGTCGGCGATCTTGGCGCGGCGGTCTCCGGCGTGCTGGTGACCCTTGGAGACCATCTGGGCCTGTTCAAGGCCATGGCGGATGGAACGCCGATGACCTCGGCGGAATTGGCCGACAAGACCGACGTGAAGGAGCGCTATGTCCGTGAATGGCTGTCGGCACAGGCAGCCGCCGATTACGTCAGCTATGACGACAAGACCGAACGCTTCTACCTGACGCCCGAACAGGCGATGGTGTTTGCGGAGGAAAACAGTCCCGCCTTCTTCACCGGTGCCTTCGATGTCGTTCAATCCATGTGGCTCGACGAACCGAAGATCGCCAATGCTTTCAAAACCGGTAGCGGTCTCGGCTGGCACGAGCACAGTGCCTGCCTGTTTCGCGGCACGGAGCGTTTCTTCCGGCCGGGTTATAACAGCCATCTCGTCTCGGAATGGATACCGGCACTGAGCGGTATGCATGAAAAGCTCCAGGCTGGCGCTGTCGTTGCCGATGTCGGCTGCGGCCATGGCGCCTCGACCATCCTGATGGCACAGGCCTATCCCAACTCGACATTCTTCGGCTTCGACTATCACCTTCCCTCTATCGAGCGAGCGAAAATGGCGGCGAAAGAGGCGGGCGTCGACGGCCGGATCACCTTCGAGCAAGCGACAGCAAAGGACTTCCCGGCGGCCGGCTATGATTTCGTGGCGATGTTCGATTGCCTGCACGATATGGGTGATCCCGTCGGCGCCGGCAAACACGTCAAGGAAAGCCTTGCCGATGACGGCACCTGGATGATCGTCGAACCCTTTGCGCATGATTGCCTGAAGGACAATCTCAATCCGGTCGGCCGCGTCTTTTACGGCGCATCGACGATGATCTGTACGCCGGCCTCGCTGTCGCAGGAAATCGGGCTTGGTTTGGGCGCGCAGGCTGGCGAGCTGAAACTGCGCAAGGTCGCGATGGATGCAGGATATTCGCATTTCCGCAAGGCGACTGAAACGCCGTTCAATATGGTCTTCGAAGTCAGGGTCTGAACGCGCGAGACGCAGGCTAGCCTTCACGGATGTTGACCCGCCTTTGCCGAACAGGGACGCGAGCGCCGGTTGGAATAGACCGGCGGCTCAAGCCATTTTGCTTGAGCGACGATACCGGCTGTTGAACGCGACCAATGGTCTTCGGCAACGCTGCGACGGCTCAGTGCGCTTCCGGGTATTGACTTAAACAAAATCAACTTTAAAGTGTATTTATCACATCTATCTACAGGGGAATATTATGGACAAATACACGAAAACCATTCTGACCGTCATCGCGGTGGCGCTGGTCGCTATCGCCGCCCAGAATGCCATTACCCCGGCAAAGGCCGTCGGCGGCGGCTGCGGTAGAGAGAATTACAATCCTTGCTGGGTTAAACTTGTAAACTAGCGCGCATCCGGCATCGGCATTTGAGGACAGCCACCTCTGCTTGGGCCTGAAACGCGCGGCATCGACGACAAAGGGCTTACCCAAACCGGCGATCAGACAGAATTGCGAAACGGCGGCCCAACTATGACCGCCGTTTCGGCAGTCTATCAGGACGCGGCGAGTTTGCGCGCGGCGGCGATAGCGGTGCGGGCGCCGGTGCGAAGCTGCGCCGTCTCGGCGCCGGCGATCACCAGGTCGAGACCGAGCTTCAAATATTGCCCGGCGCGTTCGCCATCGCTGCCGAAGGCGCAGATAAGCTTGCCATGGGCACGGCAGCGCGCAAGCGCATGCGCCATCGCCTGGTCGATCGCGGCGCTATCGGGGCCAAGCCGCGCGCCGTTCGATAGCGCGATGGAAAGATCGGCGGGGCCGACAAAAATGCCGTCGATACCATCGACGGTAAGAATCTCGTCGATGGCGTCGAGTGCCATGCGGGTCTCGACCATGGCGATCGTGACGGTCAGACTGTTGCCACGCTGCAGATAATCGTCAGGCGCTATGCCAAAATGGTTGAGGGCAAGCGATGGTCCCCAGCTCCGCTCGCCGAGCGGCGGATATTTCGTCGCCTTGACCAGGGCGCGGGCATCATCGGCGGAATTGATCATCGGCGCGATGATACCGGAAGCACCGGCATCCAGAAGCCGCGAAGCGGAGGCGAAATCACCGACGGGGATCCGGCCGATCGCCGGTTTGCCGGCCAGCCGCACCTGCGCGATACCATTGGCGGCGGATGCCATATCCCACATGCCATGCTGCATATCGAGCACCACGGCGTCGAAATCCTCCTGCGACAGGTGATTGACGAGCAATGGATCGGGCGTGCCGATCCAGGCAGAAATCATACCGCCATTTTCCCGGCGCTTCAAACGCCCGGCGAAACCGTCAATATCAATCGTCATGGTGATTTTCCTCAATAATTACCAGATCCGCAACGAGCGAGATACTTCCCTCCGGACCTTCTTCGACAACACAAACAAGGTCCCCATCCCCACCGACAATACTCAATTCCAGCGCCTCGGCTACCCCGAAAATACAACCACCGCCACATGCCGCACGACGTTTCAAAACCGTAGACAGCACCCAGCCATCAAATTCGTAAAGAAAACTCACCAAAAGATATTATTCGGAAACGACAGGCGACGAAATTCGCTGAAAATTGCGAAGAAAGACCTTGACGGCTTATTCGATCGCCGTAATTTGTTCTAAAAATTGACGAATTGGCGACGATGGATATATCAACCTCTATTCCCCACACCCGACAGACCACATCGCGCGCGGTATTGCGCGCCATCTTCGAAACCGCTCCCGTGTCCCGTGCCGAGCTGGCACGGCTGACCGGGCTCTCAAAGCAGAGCATGTCCGAGATCGTTCGCGATCTGGAGGCGGAGGGTTGGCTGCGTGTCACTGGCCGCACGCAAGGCACGGTTGGCCGGAGCGCCGTCACTTACGAGCTGGAGCCGCGTAAGGCCTTCGTCTTCGGTGCCGATGTCGGCGGCACCAAGATCCATGCGGCGCTGGCCGGCCTTACGGGCGACATTATCGAAGAGGCCATCGAGAGCACAGATGCGCGCGGCGGCGAGCATGTCATCGAGCAGATCGCGCGCATGCATGAGGCGTTGCTGCAAAAGTCCGGTGTTGCCACGAAATCCGTGGCAATGGGCGCGATCGGCATTCCCGGCGCCATCCATCCGAAAACCCGGCGGCTGGCGATGGTGCCGAACATTCCCGGCCTGACGGAACTGGCCCTTGAGGATAGTCTGCGCAACAGGCTGGGTCACGACATTCTCATCGACAACGACGTCAACCTGGGCGCTCTTGGCGAGCAATGGCGTGGCGATGGCCGCAACATTGATAATTTCGTCTTCGTGGCACTCGGCACCGGTATCGGCATGGGGATTATCAACGAAGGCCGCCTCATCCGCGGCGCGCGCGGCGCGGCCGGCGAAATCTCCACGCTGCCGATCGGCGCCGATCCATTCGATTCCCGCAGTTTTGCGGCTGGCGCGCTGGAATCGTCGATCGGCAGCGTCGCCATCCGTGGCCGCTATGAAGCGCTCGGCGGTACGCCGGGTCTCAGCGTGCGCGACATGTTTGAGCACGAGGATGACCCGGTCGCCGAGATCGTGATCGACGAAGTGGCGCGTCTCGTCGCCACATCTGTTGTCGCCATCGCTGCCGTCGTCGACCCGGAAAGGGTGATTTTCGGTGGCAGCGTCGGCGCCCGGCCCGAGTTGGTCGAGCGGATCACCTTCTATCTGTCGCGCTGTGTGCCGGTGCCGCTCTCCTGCACCATCAGCCCGCTTGGCAGCAAAGCCGGCCTTATCGGCACCATAGCCGCGGCACTTGACCGGTTTCGCGCAACACTGTTCGAAATTCCTGGGCGCGGCGAGCACGGCAAGGGTTCCATGACGGAAAAAACACCTTAAAACGATAGCGAGACCGCGAGCGTTCGCGGAGGCACGCAAGACAGGCAGAGGACGTTGAGAGACATGCAGCAGCGGGATTTTTTCAAGCCGGGCCGTTCGGTCGCCGTTTCCGACAGGGGCATGGCTGCGACCTCGCATCCGCTGGCAACCCTTGCCGCCGTCGACATCCTGCGTGCCGGCGGTAGCGCTGTGGATGCGGCAGTCGCCGCAGTCGCGCTGCAATCCGTCATCGACCCGCACATGACCGGTATCGGCGGCGACTGCTTCGCCCTCTATAGCGCAGCCGGCGGCACGCCGATGGCGCTCAACGGATCCGGCCGTGCGCCGCAGAAGGCAAAGCTCGACTATTTCCTCGAAAAAGGCTTTACCGCCATTCCCGACGACAGCCCGCATGCGGTCACCATTCCGGGCGCCATCGATGCCTGGTGCCGGCTGATCGGCGCTTACGGCCGGTTCGACATGGGCCGCGTGCTCGCGCCGGCGATCGCAGCAGCCGAGGAAGGCTATTGCATCACCCCGCGCGTCGAACTCGACTGGCACCGTTATAGCGCCCGTGTTGCGAAACACGCCGCTTCCGCAGCCTATTTCCTGCCGTATGGCCGGGCTCCAAGGACCGGCGAACGCATGACCAATCCGGCGCTCGCCGCCACTTTGAAAGCCGTCGCCAGGGGCGGCCGCGACGCCTTCTATCGTGGTGAGGTGGCCGAGGAGATCACTCAGGTTCTACAATCGCTCGGCGGCCTGCATGAGGAAAGCGATTTCGCCGACTACAAGGCGTTCGAGACCACGCCGATTTCGGGCAAGTTCCGCGGCCGCGACCTCGTCGAATGCCCCCCGAACGGCCAGGGTCTGGCGGCCTTGTTGATCACCCGCATCCTCGACGGCTTCGATCTACGCGATCCCAAGCTCTCGGAGGCCGATCGTATTCATCTGCACGCCGAAGCCACCAAGGCCGGTTACGCCATGCGCGACCAACTGATCAGCGATCCGGACTATCTGACATTCGATATCGACGAACTGTTGTCGGACCGCTCGATTGCCGCCATGCGCGCGAAGATCAGCCTTGAACGCGCAGCCGATGCCTCCATCTGGGATGGACCGACCCATAGGGACACGGTCTATGTTTCCGTCGTCGATCGCGACGGAAATGCAATCTCGCTGATCAACTCGGTCTTCATGGCCTTCGGCAGCGGCATCTATGCGCCACGCTCCGGCGTGCTGCTACAGAACCGCGGCGCGGGTTTCGTGGTCAAACAGGGACACCCGAACGCCATCGGCCCCGGCAAGCTGCCCTTTCACACCATCATCCCGGCAATGCTGATGGAAGGCGGCAAGGTACGCATGAGCTTCGGCGTCATGGGTGGGCAATATCAGGCCGCCGGCCATGCCCATATGCTGACGCAGATCCTCGACCGCGATCTCGACCCTCAGCAGGCTAGCGACCAGCCACGCAGCTTCTGCTTCGGCGGCAAGCTGTCGCTGGAACCGACGATCTCAGAGGAGACCAGGCAGGATCTCGAGCGGCGCGGTCATGTTACCGAATGGGCGGACGAACCGATCGGCGGCGCGCAGGCGATCATGATCGATCACGAACGCGGCGTCCTGCTCGGCGCTTCGGATCACCGCAAGGATGGGGTTGCGCTGGGGTATTGAGCGCGGACTTCCATCCTCGAGAGCTATAGGCGCCTCAGATAATCCCGCCGCTACCGCCAACGGAAGCCGGACGCTCGCTCGCGACCTTTTTCCGATAGCCGCTAGCCCGATAGGTCGCGACCGGATCGATGGCGCCGCCGGTGCGGCGGCGGGCTTCGGCCAGGATCGGCTCGACATCGGCGCGATAGGCGCGCTTCAGCGTTTCCGACGCCATCAGCGCGTCATTGGTATCCTGGTAGCCGGCTAGCGCGTTGCGGTCGACGATCAGCGCCTGCGCGTAAGCACGGCGGATCTCGTTGGCGCTGGAGATCAGGCTTTCGATCGGGTCGGTGACATTGTGCGACTGGTCGATCATATGCGCCGGATTGAAGTCGTTGACGCCGCGCTGCTCCGCATCGATCAGCTCGTTGAAGACAAGGAACAAGCGGTAGGGTTCGATCGCGCCGGCGTCGAGATCGTCGTCGCCATATTTGGAATCGTTGAAGTGAAAACCGCCCAGCTTGCCGAACTGGATCAGGCGAGCGACGATCATCTCGATATTGGTGTTTGGCGCGTGATGGCCGAGATCGACGAGGCACTGGGCTTTCGGCCCAAGCGTCTGCGCGATCAGATAGTTGGTGCCCCAATCCTGCACGACGGTCGAATAGAAGGCCGGCTCATACATCTTGTGTTCGGAAAACAGTCGCCAGTCGTCCGGCAGAGCCTTGTAGATGTCCGCCATGGCCGCGAGATAGCGCTCGAATGCCCTGGTGAAATTGCTCTGACCGGGGAAATTCGAACCGTCGCCGACCCAGACGGTCAGTGCCTTGGAGCCGATGGCCTTACCGATCTCGATGCATTCGAGATTGTGCTCGACCGCTTGGGCGCGGGTTGCCGCGTCGACATGGCTGAGCGAGCCGTACTTGTAGGAATGTGCCTGGCCGGGAGCATCGGAGAAGGTGTTGGAGTTCATGGCGTCGAAGCCGAGGCCGAGCGCATCACCCTTTGCCTTGATCTCCCTGACGTCAGCCTTGTCCCAGGGAATATGCAGCGAAACGTTCGGCGTCGCCCGCGTCAGCTGATTGATGACAGCGCAATCGTCGAGCTTGTCGAAAATGCCGCGCGGTTCGCCGGTGCCCGGAAAGCGGGCAAAGCGCGTGCCACCGGTGCCCACCCCCCAGGAGGGCACGGCGACGAAGAATTCGGCGACCTTCTTCGTTATGTTCTCGATATCGACACCGCGGCGGGCGAGCGATGCGCCCAGCGCCTCATAATCGGATGTCAGCGCGGCGGCGCGCTTGTCATTTTCAGCGGCGACCAGATCCGGCGCAATTCTAAACTCAGCCATTCTTTCCTCCCAGATATGTCATTCGAAAATCTATGTGCCTCGCGCGGCGCGGCAAACTCCTTCCCCCTCTCCCCCTCGGGGAGAGGGCAGAGTGAGGGGGATGAGGAGCGCAGCGACGACTATCTTGAGCGCAAGCGAAAGATAGAATTGCGTTTGCCGCGCTACCCCCTCATCCGACCCTTCGGGCCACCTTCTCCCCGAAGGGAGAAGGAAGAGCGCATCCCACTACCGCGTAAAGCTCTGCGCATTGCCGGCGTCGACGTTGATGATATTGCCGGTCGACTTGGCGGAAAGGTCCGAAGCCAGGAAATAGATCGCCTCGGCAATATCCTCCGGGAAGACGTTGAGCTTCAGCATGGAGCGCTTGCGGTAATGTTCCTCGAGATCGTCCACCTCGATCTTCGAGGAGGCGGCGCGCTGTTCGCGCCATTCGCCGTTCCAGATCTTCGAGCCGCGCAGGACCGCGTCGGGATTGACCGTGTTGACACGAATGCCCGCATCCGCGCCTTCGAGCGCCAGGCAGCGTGCCAGATGAATCTCGGCGGCCTTGGCCGTGCAATAGGCGGCGGCGTTCGGCGACGACGCCAGACCGTTCTTCGAGGCGACGAAGACGACATTGCCGCCGATATTCTGGCGGCGGAAGAGCCGGAAGGCCTCGCGCGAGACGAGGAAATAACCGGTGGCGAGAATGTCGATATTGCGGTTCCACATCGAAAGCTCGGTGCTTTCAATCGGCGCGGAGGAGGCAATGCCGGCGTTGGAGACGAGGATATCGATGCCGCCGAACTCAACGCAGGCTTCCGCGAAGGAGGAGATGACGCCCTCTTCCTTGGTCACGTCGAGCCTGACGCTGCGCACGGCATCAGCACCATATTTCTTGGTAAAATCCGCCTGCGTGTTCTCAAGCGCCGCCTGATCTATATCCGCCAGCACGACGCAGGCGCCCTCATCCACCAGACGTGCCGCCGTGGCGCGGCCGATGCCGCCGGCACCGCCGGTGACGAAAGCGACGCGGCCGGCAAGGCTCTTCGGCTTCGGCATGCGTTGCAGTTTCGCCTCTTCCAGCAGCCAGTATTCGATATCGAAGGCCTCCTGCTCAGGCAGGCCTTGATATTCGGATACGGTGGAAGCACCGCGCATGACGTTGATGGCGTTGACGTAGAACTCGCCGGCGATGCGGGCGGTGGCCTTGTCGCGGGCAAAGGACAGCAGGCCGACGCCGGGTACCAGGAAGATCACCGGATTGGGATCGCGCATGGCGGGCGAATTGTCGTGCTTGCAGTCGTTATAGTAACGCGCGTAGTCGGCGCGATAATCTTCCAGCGCCTTGTCGAGACCGGCGATGATGGCATCGACATCCGGCTTGGCCGGATCGAAATCAACGATCAACGGGCGGATCTTGGTGCGCAGGAAATGATCCGGGCAGCTGGTGCCGAGCGCACCCAGCGGGCGAAGATTCTTCGAATTGACGAATTCGAGCACGGCATCCTGATCGTCAAAATGACCGAGCTTGCGTTCGGCTTTGCCGATGCGGCCGCGGATTTCCGGCATCAGCCGGGCGGCAATCGCGCGGCGTTCCGCTTGCGGCAGGCTCTGGACCGCAGCACCACCGAAAATGGTCTTACCCTCGGTCTTGGCCGCAAACCATTGAATAGCCTTGTTGATGATCGCGAGCGTCAGCTCGTAGCAATCCTTGGCATCGTTGGCCCAGGTGAAGAGACCATGACTTTCGAGCACGACGCCCTTGGCATTTGGATGTGCCTTGACGAAGGCTTCGAGATCAAGGCCAAGCTGGAAACCGGGGCGGCGCCAGGGCAGCCAGCCGATATCGTCACCGAAGATTTCGCGGGTCAGCTCGCGGGAATTCTTGGCGGCGGCAATCGCGATGATCGCGTCCGGATGCATATGATCGACATGGGTGAAGGGCACAAAACCATGCAGAGGGGTATCGATGGAGGCGGCGCGGGCATTAAGGTTATAGGTGCAATGCGGCAGGAAGCCGACCATGCGATCCTCGTCGGCAACACCCTTGTAGATGCCCTTGAGGCTGTCGAGCTTGTCCTGATAAAGCGTCGCGAAGCCGTCGAGCTTGATGGTGCCGACATCGCCGCCAGAGCCCTTGACCCACAGGATCTTGACCCTCTCTCCGGTCAGCGGATCGGTTTCCATGACCTTGGCCGACGTGTTGCCGCCACCGTAATTGGTGATACGCTTGTCGGCGCCAAGCAGATTGGAGCGGTAGAGCAACTTGCCCGGCTCGTCGAGCTTGGCCGCGTAGGCGTCATCCCAACGATTATCCAGAAGTCGAACCTCAGCCGTCATGTCATCCTCCCATGGAATCATCATCTGCGAGCGCACCAAAACTACGGCGCCGCCCCGTTGCGATCAGGATATCGCTCACAGAGAGTCGTTTTGTCAATCGAAAACGATCATATTTGATAATGTTGCGATGCAATATGAAAGTTTATGATCGTTTATGATTGACACTTTGCCATATTTACGGAATAACCGCCAACAAGGAGGAACCGATGCACGAACGCGAACGCCATCGCATCATTTTGAGCGCCGTACAGGAAAAACCTGTGGTGACGATTCAGGATATTTCTGAATTGACCGAGGCCTCTGAAGCGACGATCCGCCGTGATATCGCGGCCCTGCATGTGCAGGGAAAGATCAGGCGCGTGCGCGGCGGCGCCGAATCCATCCACCCCCCGCAACTCGGCAATCTGGCCGGCCGGCCCTTCCGCGTTTCGGAAGGCGTCAATATCGATAAGAAACGCGCAATTGCGCGCAAGGCCGCCGAATTGTGCAATCCGGGCGATGCCATCATCATCAATGGCGGCACGACGACATTCCAGCTCGTGCATTATATCTCGGCTTTCCGGCTGCAGGTGATGACCAATTCCTTCGCGATCGCCGAACATCTGGTCAAGCACTCGAAAAACACGGTGACGGTTCCGGGCGGCGCGATTTATCGCGAGCAAAGCCTGATCTTGTCGCCCTTCGACAACGACACGACCCGGAATTTCTACGCCCGGCGCATGTTCATCGGCGCACAGGGCGTCGGCCCGCTCGGCATCATGGAGGCGGACGCGCTGCTGATCCAGAGCGAGCAGAAGCTGATGCGCCAGGCCGACGAGATGGTCGTCATGGTCGATTCCAGCAAATTCAAGCAGCGCTCCAGCCTGATCCTGTGCCCGCTCGAACAGGTGACGACCATCATCACCGACGATGGCATTTCGGCGGAGACCGTAAGAATGATCGAGGATGCGGGCGTATCCCTGATCATAACAAGCGTTTCGGCGCAGGCCGAAGAGGAGGATTCCCCATCGGTCGCGTGAGGTGCGCGTCTATGGCGGAGTGAGCATAGACTATCAACTTGGGAGGAAGAGACATGAATATTGCAAAGAAACTGGCGATCGGCGTCGCGCTGGCCGCGGCATTGATGGCCGGCACGGCAAGTGCCAAGGACATCAAGATCGGCCTCGTGGTGAAGTCGCTCGGCAACGGCTTTTTCGAAGCGGCCAACAAGGGTGCGCAGGAAGCCGCCAAGGAACTCGGCGGCGTCCAGGTGATCTACACCGGACCGACCTCGACGACGGCCGAAGGCCAGATCGAAGTCATCAACTCGCTGATCGCACAGGGCGTAGATGCCATCGCCATCTCCGCCAACGATCCGGACGCTGTCGTCCCTGCCCTCAAGAAGGCAACGCAGCGCGGCATCAAGGTTATCTCCTGGGACTCCGGTGTGGCCCCGGCCGGCCGCATCCTGCAGCTGAACCCATCCTCGAACGCGCTGATCGGCAAGATGTGCCTGACGCTCGCCAAGGATCATCTTGACGGCGGCAAGGGCGATTTCGCCATCCTGTCGGCAACCACCACCTCGACCAACCAGAACATCTGGATCGGCGAGATGAAGAAGCAGCTGAAGGACTTCCCGGGCCTCAACCTCGTCACCACCGTCTATGGCGACGACCTCTCGGACAAGAGCTACCGCGAAGCCCAGGGCCTCCTGACCTCGCATCCGGAAGTCAAGGTCATCGTCGCTCCGACGACCGTCGGCGTGCTCGCCGCTTCGCAGGCCGTCAAGGATGCCGGCAAGATCGGCAAGGTCTACGTGACCGGTCTTGGCCTGCCATCCGAAATGGCCGGCGCCATCAAGTCGGGCGCGACAAAGGAATTCGCGATCTGGAACCCGATCGACCTCGGCTATTCGGCGACGCAGATCGCCTATCGCCTCGTCAAGGGTGAGACCACCGGCAAGCCGGGCAGCGAGATCAATGCCGGCCGCATGGGCAAGATCAAAGTCGGCGAAAACAGCGAAGCCGCCATGGCCGATCCCTTCGTCTACAACGCTTCGAATATCGATCAGTTCTCCAAGGTTTTCTAATCGAAACCTTGTTCGCAGCCCTCCGGCGGCCTCGGCCGCCGGACCTGGTTTCACCCTATCCGGTACATTGCTGATGACCACAGTCCTTCAACGACCCGCCACAGGTACGCCAATGGTGGACAGCACAGCCATTCTGGAAATGCGTGGCATTTCGCAGATCTTCCCCGGCGTGAAGGCGCTCGACGGCGTCAGCATCTCACTCTATCCCGGCAAGGTCACCGCGCTCATCGGCGAAAATGGCGCCGGCAAGTCGACGCTCGTTAAGATCCTCACCGGCATCTACCGTCCGAACGAAGGCGAAGTCCTCGTCGATGGCAAGCCCATCACCTTCCACAATGCCCAGGCCGCCATCGACGCCGGCGTGACCGCCATTCACCAGGAAACCGTGCTCTTCGACGAGCTGACGGTTGCCGAAAACATCTTTCTCGGCCACGCGCCGCGCACGAAATTCCGCACCATCGACTGGAAGAAGATGAACAGCCGCGCAAGGCAGCTGCTGGAATCGCTCGAGAGCACCATCGATCCGTCGATCCGCCTGAAGGACCTCTCCATCGCGCAGCGCCATCTCGTGGCGATCGCCCGCGCCCTGTCGATCGAGGCCCGCATCGTCATCATGGACGAGCCGACCGCGGCTCTCTCCCGCAAGGAGATCGACGATCTCTTTCGCATCGTCGGTAACCTGAAGGCCCAGGGCAAAGCCATCCTCTTCATCAGCCACAAGTTCGATGAGGTCTATGAGATAGCAGACAACTTCGTCGTCTTCCGTGACGGTCGTGCTGTCGGCCATGGCCGGCTGAAGGAAACGCCGCAGGACGAGATCGTCCGCATGATGGTCGGCCGTGACGTCAAGGATGCCTTCCCGAAGGTGCCGGTCACGATCGGCGACACCGTGCTCGAAGTCGCGAATTATTGCCACCGAACCGAATTCCGCGACATTTCCTTCAAGCTCCGTCGCGGCGAGATACTTGGCGTCTACGGCCTGATCGGCGCTGGGCGCTCCGAGCTCTGTCAGTCCCTTTTCGGCATCACCAGACCGCTTTCCGGCAAGCTGACGCTGAATGGCGAGGACATCCGCATCCATTCGCCGCAGGACGCTATCCGCGCCGGTATCGTCTATGTGCCGGAGGAGCGTGGCCGCCACGGCCTGGCGCTGCCGATGCCGATCTACCAGAACATGTCGCTGCCCTCGCTGGGGCGCACCTCGCGCAAGGGCTTCCTGAAGGCCGCGGACGAATTCGCGCTGGCCCGTAAATATGCCGAGCGGCTGGATCTGCGCGCCGCAGCCCTGTCCGTGCCGGTCGGCACGCTGTCGGGCGGCAACCAGCAGAAAGTTGTCATCGGCAAATGGCTGGCGACACAGCCGAAGATCATCATCCTCGACGAGCCGACCAAGGGTATCGACATCGGCTCGAAGGCCGCCGTTCACGGCTTCATCAGCGAGCTGGCGGCCGAGGGTCTCAGCATCATCATGATCTCCTCCGAACTCCCAGAAATTCTCGGCATGTCGGACCGGGTGCTGGTGATGAAGGAGGGGCTATCGGCTGGACTGTTCGACCGCGACGGGCTGACACCGGAAACGCTGGTGCGCGCCGCCACGGGAAATGCATAGGGAGGGTTGGATGCCACGCATCCTCAAAAGACGCGAAACACTGCTCTTCGCCATCATCGTCGCGATGATTGCAGGCTTTTCGACGCGCGCGGCCGGCTTTGCCGAGCCCGGCAATCTCGCCAACATCTTCAACGACACGTCGATCCTGATCATCCTGGCGCTGGCGCAGATGACCGTGATCCTGACGAAATCGATCGATCTTTCCGTCGCCGCCAATCTCGCCTTCACCGGCATGGCCATTGCCATGCTGAACGCCACCTATCCCGACCTGCCGCTGATCGTTCTCGTGATCACCGCCATCGTCATGGGCGCGGCACTCGGCGCCATCAACGGCTATCTCGTCTGGGCGCTGGAAATCCCGCCAATCGTCGTGACGCTCGGCACGCTGACCATCTATCGCGGCATGGCCTTCGTGCTGTCCGGCGGCGCCTGGGTCAACGCCCATCAGTTCACGCCGGAATTCCTCAGCGTACCCCGCACGCCGCTGCTCGGCCTGCCAGTTCTCGCCTGGATCGGCATCGCCATCGTGCTGATGATGTATTTCGTGCTGCGCTATACGCGCTTCGGTCGCTCGACCTATGCCAGTGGCGGCAATCCGGTGGCGGCTGTCTATGCCGGTATCGATGTCGGCTGGACGCGCTTCCTGGCCTTCGTCCTATCGGGTGCGCTGGCGGGTCTTTGCGGCTACCTCTGGGTGTCGCGCTACGCCGTCGCCTATGTCGACATCGCCAATGGTTTCGAGCTCGACAGCGTCGCCGCCTGCGTCATCGGCGGTATCTCGATTGCCGGTGGCGTCGGCTCGGTCGCCGGTACCGTGCTCGGCGCACTCTTCCTCGGCGTCATCAAGAACGCCCTTCCCGTCATCGGCATTTCGCCGTTCACGCAGATGGCAATCTCCGGCACCGTCATCATCCTCGCCGTCGTCTTCAACGCCCGGCGTGAACGCAATCGCGGCCGCATCATCCTCAGGGATCAGGCGGCGAAGGAAGCCTCGATCAAGGAGGTAGCCGCATGAGCATCACTTCAGAAGCAACCACGGAAAAGCGCAGCATTCCCGACCGTCTCGGCACGCCGTTCAAGCGGATCCTGGCAAGCTGGGAAGTGCTGCTCTTCGGTGTCGCTATTGCGATCTTCATCTTCAATTCGCTGGCGTCGCCCTACTTCCTCGATCCCTTTAACCTCTCGGATGCGACCTTCAACTTCACCGAGAAGGCAATGATCGCCTTTGCCATGGCGCTGCTGGTCATTGCCGGCGAAATCGACCTTTCGGTTGCAGCCATCATCGCGCTTGCCTCGACCGCCATGGGGGCGGCAGCGCAGGCTGGCGTCGACACGGTCGGTCTCGTTGCCATCGGGCTTGGGGTCGGGCTGCTTTGCGGTCTCTTCAACGGCTTCCTGGTCTCCGGACTGAAACTGCCCTCGATCGTCGTCACCATCGGCACGATGAGCCTCTTCCGCGGCATCTCCTATATTGTCCTTGGCGACCAGGCTTACGGGAACTATCCCGACAGCTTCGCCTATTTTGGCCAGGGCTACGTCGTCTGGGTCTTCTCCTTCGAATTCGTCCTCTTCATCGTGCTAGCGATCATCTTCGCGATCCTGCTGCATGCCACGAATTTCGGCCGGCAGGTCTACACGATCGGCAACAATGATTTTGCCGCGCGCTTTTCCGGCATCCCGGTCGAACGGGTCAAATTCATCCTCTTTCTGCTGACCGGCCTGATGAGCGGTATCGCCGCCGTGTGCCTGACCTCGCGCCTCGGCTCGACGCGGCCGTCGATCGCCCTCGGCTGGGAACTGGAAGTCGTGACCATGGTCGTGCTCGGCGGCGTGTCGATCCTCGGCGGTTCCGGCACCATCGGCGGCGTCGTCATTGCCGCCTTCGTCATGGGCCTCGTGACCTTCGGCCTCGGTCTTCTCAACGTGCCCGGCATCGTCATGTCGATCTTCATCGGCCTGCTTCTGATCATCACGATTGCCCTGCCGATCGTCGCAAAACGCATCAAGACCATGAGCTCCAAATGACCGCAGCCCTCGAACGCCACGCCTTCAAGATGAAACTCAATCCCGGTATGGAGCTCGAATACAGGAAGCGCCATGACGAGATCTGGCCGGAACTGGTCGAGCTGCTGCACCAGGCCGGCGCCAGCGACTATTCCATCCATCTCGACCGCGAGACCAACACACTGTTCGGCGTCCTGACGCGGCCGACAGATCACAAGCTGACGAGCCTGCCCGATCATCCCGTCATGAAAAAATGGTGGGCGCACATGGCCGACATCATGGCAACCAACCCCGACAATTCGCCCGTTCAAAGCGATCTCGTCACGGTCTTCCATCTGCCATGACCACCATACCAAATTATCGCCGCATCGCCGTTCTCGACATCGGCAAGACCAACGCCAAGGTCGTCGTGCTCGACGCGCAAAGCGGCGCAGAGATTGCCGCTATACGAACGACCAACACAGTGCTGAAGATCGGTCCCTATCCGCACTACGATATCGAGCGGCTATGGGCTTTCGTCATCGGGGCGCTGAAGAGCTTTGCCGCGACGCCGGGCTTCGACGCGATCTCGATCACCACCCATGGCGCCTCCGCCGTGCTTCTCACCGCCGATGGCAACCTTGCCTTGCCGGTGCTCGACTACGAGCATGTCTATCCGATCGACATCCAGGAAGCCTATGACCGGCTGCGCCCACCCTTCAGCGAGACATTTTCGCCTGGGCTTTCGGGCGGGCTCAATGTCGGTGCGCAGATCCATTATCAGAAAAGCCAGTTTCCGAACGATTTCGCCAGCGTCCGCGCCATCCTCACCTATCCGCAATATTGGGCGTTCCGGCTGACCGGCGTCGCCGCCAACGAGGTGACCTCGCTCGGCTGCCATACGGATCTGTGGAATCCGACGACGGGTGCCTACTCCTCGCTTGTCGATACGCTCGGCATTCGCGCGTTGATGGCGCCGATCCGATCCGCCTTCGACGCTCTCGGACCTGTCTTGCCCAGGATTGCCACGGAGATTGGTATAAATACGCCGGTTCCGGTCTATTGCGGTATTCATGATTCCAACGCCTCGTTGCTGCCGCATCTGGTGGACAATGAAGCACCCTTCGCTGTCGTGTCGACCGGCACCTGGGTGATCAGCTTCGCGGTCGGCGGCGATCTCGAGCATCTCGATCCCAGACGCGATGCGCTCGCCAATGTCGACGCCTATGGCCGCGCCGTCCCCTCATCCCGTTTCATGGGCGGGCGGGAGTTCGAAATTCTGGCGGCGGAAATCGGTCAGGCAGCGCCCAATGCCGTCGGCGAGGCGCTCGAAACCGTGATTAGCAGGGGCCTCATGCTGCTGCCGAACGTGGTCGAGGGCTCCGGCCCTTTTCCCGGCAAGAAAATGTGCTGGATCGGCGAAGCATCGGCAAGTCCTGTAGAACGACTCGCCGCCGCCAGCCTCTATCTCGCGCTGATGACCGAGGCCTGCCTCAGCCTGATCGGCGCCAAGGGTCTGATTTTCGTCGAAGGTCCCTTCGCGCTTAATCGGGTCTATCTTTCAGCACTTTCCGCATTGACGGGATCCGAGGTCGTCGCCCTGCCCGGCTCGACCGGCACCAGCCAGGGTGCCGCGCTATTGACCGGCATCCGGCCGGCGGCCGTGACGGCGAGCCAGCCTGTCCGGGCCGAGTTGCGAGGCCTGCAAGACTATCGCCAAACCTGGCACGCGGCGCTTGCCGGCGGCTAAGGAAACGCCGATCCGGTCCGCAACTGCTCCACGGCAAAATCGACAAAGGCGCGCGTCTTCGCGGAGACGTGCCGGCCTTCTGGATGCACGACATGGATCGGCAGTGGCTCCTCCTCGAAATCCTCCAGAATGATGTGCAGCCGGCCTTCGGCAACCGGCTTCGCGACCTGATAGGACAGCGTGCGGGCCAGACCCCAACCGCTCGATGCCGCCGAAATCGAGGCTTCGACCGAGTTACAGAACAAACGCGGATGGAGTGTCGGAGAGAGCCTGCCTTCAGGGCCAAAATGCCAGTCGAGCGGCGCGGATGATCCGGTGTTAGCAATGATCGTATGGCCGACGAGATCGGCAGGGGTCTGCGGCACACCATGGCGCTCGAAATAGGAAGGTGCGCCACAGACGACGCGGCGCACGGTGCCGATCTTGACGGCATTGTAGCTGGAATCCGGCAAGCGGCCGATGCGAATGGCGACATCGATCCCCTCTTCCACCAGATTGACGATACGGTCGAACAACAGCACGCGGCCGGTGACCGCCGGATGCAAGGCCAGAAAGTCGGTGACGATCGGCATGATGTAATATTGCCCGAACAATACCGGCGCGGTGACCGTCAACATGCCGGAGGGCGTCGCATAGGCACCGCCGGCCGACGCCTCGGCCTCATCGATATCGCTAAGAATCCGACGACAATCCTCGACATAATGACGCCCTTGCGCTGTCAGTTTCACCGATCGCGTAGAACGCAGAAACAGCCGCGCGCCGGTCACCTCCTCCAGAAAGGCGATCGCGCGGGTCACGACCGGCGGGCTCATATGCAACTGCCGAGCCGCGGCGGCGAAACTGCCGGCATCAGCCACTTTCACCAGCACTTTCATGCATTGCAGCCTGTCCAACCGTCTCTCCCAGGTTGATCGCAATTATTTCGTATTTTGGAATAGTCTCTTGCTTACTATCGTACTTCTGTTCTCAGGCGGAAACAATCATGTTTGCTCCGGGTCCACCCCACCACTTGGAGACCAAAACATGAAGCTCTATTTCCATCCGCTATCCGGCCATGCCCATCGCGCCCGATTGTTTATCTCCTTGATCGGCGTTGATGCCGATATCGTCGAGGTTGACCTTGCCAAGGGCGAACATAAGACGCCGGCATTCCTGGCGATCAATCCTTTTGGGCAGGTTCCGGTGCTGGATGATGGCCACGGCGTCATCATCGCCGACTCCACTGCCATCCTCGTCTATCTTGCGAAGAAATACGCTGAGAAGAGTTGGTTGCCAGAGGACGCGGCCGGCGCCGCCGCCGTGCAGCGCTGGCTTTCGGTGGCCTCGGGCCAGATCGCCTACGGCCCCTGTGCCGCCCGCCTTGTCACCGTCTTCGGCGCCAAGTTTGATGCGGATGAGGTGATCGCACGCGCCCATGCCATCCTGACGCTGATCGACGCCGAGCTTGCCAGCCGCCAATGGATCGCGGCGAACCATCCGACCATCGCCGACGTCGCGCTCTACAGCTACATCGCCCGCGCGCCGGAGGGCAATGTCGACCGCTTCCGGTATCACAACGTCACCGCCTGGCTTGCCCGCATCGAAGCGCTTCCGGGTTTCTTCCCTTTCCAGAAGACTCCGATCGGTATTGCCGACGCGGCCTGAGGCTCATTGAAAGACCCAATCATGTTCACCGCCGACAAAGCTGAAGATGTCTCTCCCTGGCATGCCGGGGAAATCGCCCTGCAGAAAACGGTCGGGGTAGCGGAGCGGATGGGCGAGGTTGGTCAGCGCGTGCTGCGCGATCATCTCATCGACCAGCACCGCGCCTTCTATCCGCAACTGCCCTTCATCGTACTCGGCAGCGTCGATGCCGCGGGCGACGTCTGGGCGACACTGCGAGCCGCCCGCCCCGGCTTCCTGCATAGCCCCAACATCCATACGCTCAGCGTTGACCTTGCTCGTGATCCGTCCGATCCCACCGATGCGGGCATGGAGAATGGCGACGCCATCGGCATGCTTGGAATCGAGCTTCATACCCGCCGCCGCAACCGGCTGAACGGCACGATCCGCCGGCATGGAAATGATGGCTTTGATGTCTCGGTCGCTCAGGCCTACGGCAACTGTCCAAAGTACATTCAGCTTCGGGACTTCACCCTTGTCCGCGATCCGTCCAAACAGACAGATCTGCCAGCGCAACACCTGACCGCGCTCGACGCCAGGGCAAAGGAAATGATTGCCAACGCCGACACTTTTTTCGTTGCCTCCTATGTGGACCGCGAGAACGGGCGAAGGCAGGTGGACGTCTCACATCGCGGCGGCAAAGCGGGCTTCGTGCGTATCGGCAGCGACAGCGTGCTGACCATTCCGGATTTTGCCGGCAACCTGTTCTTCAACACGCTCGGCAATATCGTCCTCAATCCAAAGGCGGGACTGGTCTTCGCGGATTTTGAGAGCGGCGAGCTGCTGCAACTCACCGGCGAAGCGGAGATCATTCTGGATTCGCCGGAGATATCAGTCTTTCAGGGTGCGGAACGATTGTGGCGCTTCACGCCGCGCAAGATCGCCCGTCGCCCAGACGCCTTGCCGCAGCGCTGGAAATTCCGCGAGGACGGCTGGTCGCCCAGTTCGCTGATAACCGGGAGCTGGAATGCCACCGGCGGTGCCGAAGGCGGTTAAGAAACGTCCGCAACCCATTAAATTCCAGGGGCGGCCCTTCGACGAAAACGCCCTGAAAATCGCAAAAGTTGTCTTCGTGACGGTTATTTTCTTGCGGAATCGTACTAATATTCCTACAGAAACTACCCGTATGAGCACTTTTGAGGTCAAAAATGTCCGAAAGCGCTCATCGGCCTCGATGTAATTTCCTGTCCCCATTTCAGGGCGCCTTGCGGCAGTTCGCGCGTCACGACAGGCTATTGCGGCGGGTTCAAAGGGCGCTGCCGCGCTCATCCGAGGAGAGAGAAAATGAGTCTGAAGACATTGACGGCTGCGACCTTCGTCGCCTCGCTGGCCTTTGCGCCGCTCGCGCATGCCGATATCACCATCGGCCTGATCGCACCGCTGACCGGCCCGGTCGCCGCCTATGGCGATCAGGTCAAGAATGGCGCGGAGACCGCCATTGACGAAATCAACAAGAACGGCGGCGTTCTCGGCCAGAAGCTCGTCCTGAAGCTCGGCGACGACGCCGGCGATCCGAAGCAGGGCGTCTCGGTTGCCAATGGCTTCGTCGGCGACAGCATTCGCTTTGTCGTTGGGCCGGTAACCTCGGGCGTCGCCATTCCGGTTTCGGATGCCCTTGCTGAAAACGGCATCCTGATGGTGACCCCGACCGCGACCGCGCCTAACCTCACCAATCGCGGCTTGACCAACATCCTGCGCACCTGCGGTCGCGACGACCAGCAGGCCACCGTCGCGGCCGACTACGTGGTGAAGAACTTCAAGGACAAGAAGATCGCCATCCTCAACGACAAGGGCGCCTACGGCAAGGGCCTGGCAGACGCCTTCAAGGCTACCCTCAACAAGGGCGGCGTGACAGAGGTCATCAACGATTCCCTGACCCCGGGCGAAAAGGACTACAGTGCCCTGACGGCAAAGCTGAAGCAGGCCGGCGTCGACCTGATCTACTTCGGCGGCTATCACCCGGAAGCCGGTCTGCTTGCCCGCCAGCTAAAGGATATTTCCGTCAAGGCGACGATCATCGGCGGCGACGGCCTGTCCAACAGCGAATACTGGGCGATCGCCAATGAGGCCGCTGCCGGTACGATCTTCACCAACGCATCCGACGCCCTGAAGAACCCGGATTCGCAGAGCGCCGTCGCGGCCCTGAAGGCCCGCAACATTCCGACCGAAGCCTTCACGCTGAATGCCTATGCCGCCGTGCAGGTGCTGAAGGCCGGCATCGAAAAGGCCGGTAAGGCCGATGACGCGGAAGCTGTCGGCACCGCCCTGAAGACCGGCGAGCCAATCGACACCGCCATCGGCAAGGTCACTTACGGCGAAACCGGCGACCTGACCTCGCAGAGCTTCTCGCTCTACAAGTGGGAAGCCGGCAAGATCGTTTCGGCCGAATAAGCCGTAGCAATCAAGTCTTTAATATTTGCCGGGCCATAAGTGGCCCGGCATTTTTATGTCTTTCGATATTGTCGGCCCGCGTCAGCAGACGGTACGAAAGCGATCGACGCAGGTGGAGAGGACTTCTTCGCCCGGCCTTTTCCACCAATTCGCTTCCGAGAAGATTTCCACTTCCTGCGCGCCGACATAGCCGGCCTTCTCGATGGCAGCGCGGATACGCTTCAGGTCGATGACACCGTCGCCCATCATGCCGCGATCGAGCAGCAGATCCGTGGTCGGCACCAGCCAGTCGCAGATGTGGTGCGCCAGGATCTGGCTATTGGCCCCGGCGCGGGCGATCTGTTCGTAAAGTTTCGGGTCCCACCAGACATGATAGACGTCGATGGCAACGCCGACACCGTCGCCCAAGAGGTCGCAAATGTCGAGCGCCTGTTCCAGCGTGTTTACGCAGGCGCGGTCGGCGGCATACATCGGATGCAGCGGTTCGATCGCCAGCGGAATGCCAGCGTTGCGGGCATGCGGCAGGATTGTCGCGATACCGTCCGCCACCATTTCACGGGCTCGGCCGATGTCTTTCGATCCCTTGGGCAGGCCACCGACGACAAGCACGAGGCAATCGGCGTTCAGCGCCGCCGCCTCGTCGATCGCCCGCCTGTTGTCGTCGATTGCTGCCTTCAAACCCTCGGCATCGGCCGCCGGAAACATACCACCACGGCAAAGGCCGGTCACCTGCAGCCGGTTATCGGCAACAATACGGGCGGCCTCCGAAAGACCGATCTTGTGCACCTGATCGCGCCAGGGTGCGATCGCGACGATATCCTGCTTCAGGCAGGCCTCGACCGCCTGACGCATGTCATATTGCTGGCGCACGGTCGCAAGATTGATGGACAGGCCCGATATAGCCATTCTGCTGATCCTCCCAGATCTATCCTCGATTAGGCGACACCGACCGTTGCAAGAATCGTCTTCATCCGTTGCACGGCAAGATCGGGATCCCTTAGAACACGCGCCATATCCGCCAGTCGAAAGAGCTCCGAAAGATGCACGACGGAGCGCGTGCTTTGCTGGCCACCCAGCATCTGAAAATGATCCTGGAAGCCGTTGAGATAGGCGAGGAAGACGACGCCGGTCTTGTAGAAGCGGGTCGGCGCCTTGAAAATATGGCGCGACAGCGGAACGGTGGGCGCCAGTATCCGGTGAAAGGCATCGAGATCGTTCTGAGCCAGCTTGGAAAGAGCAGCGCTTGCCGCCGGCGCAATGGCGTCGAAGATACCCAGCAGCGCGTGCGAATAGCCCTGGCTGTCACCGGCGATCAGTTCGGCATAGTTGAAATCGTCGCCGGTATACATCTTGACTGAGGGATCGAGACGGCGGCGCATGACGATCTCTTTTTCGGCCGAGAGCAGCGAGATCTTGACGCCATCCACCTTGGCGGCGTTGTCGTTGATGATGGCGACCGCCGTCTCCATGGCGCGCAGATCATCCGATGACCCCCAATAGCCCGCCAGCGCCGGATCGAACATCGAACCGAGCCAGTGGATCATCACCGGCTCCTTCACCTGTCCGAGAATGCGGTTATAGACGCGGATATAATCGTCCGGCCCCTTGGCCGCAGCAGCAAGCGCACGGCTCGCCATCAGGATGATGCGCCCGCCCTGGCCTTCGACGAAGACGATCTGCTCCTCATAGGCGCGGATGACGTCATCAATGGTGACGTCAGGACCGGGAGCGAGATGATCGGTGCCGGCACCATAGGCGATCAGCGCGTCCGGACGATTGCGGGCGGCCGACTGTGCGTGGGTGATCAGCTCCTTGGCGCCGGTCCAGTCGAGGCCCATGCCGCGCTGCGCCGTGTCCATGGCTTCCGCCACGCCAAGACCGAGATCCCAGAGATACTCGCGAAACGCGATCGTCCGTTCCCAGTCGATGTTGCGGTCGAGCCAGGGATCGTTATCGGCGAGCGGATCGACGACCACATGAGCCGCCGCATAGGCAACGCGATTGAAGCGATGGCCGCCAGCCGGGCGCTCCGGTGGCGAAAGCGGCGTGTTGGCGACGGTGAAATCAACAAGCTTACCGTCGACGATCGGCAAACGCAGGGTCTTCGTCATGATCTCGGCCTCCTAGCGGGCGGCAAGTGTGGGAACGTCAATCCAGCGGCGCTCCGACCAGCTCTTCTGAGCAAGCTCGGCAAGCTGAACTCCCTTGGCGCCTTCGCGAAGCGTGAATTTCCACGGCGCATCCTCGGCAACATGGCGCAGGAAGCCCTCCCACTGCGCCTTGAACCCATTGTCGAAGACCTGCGTATCCGGCACTTCGTCCCAGGTGTCGAAGAAATTGATCGTCTGTGGCTGATCCGGATTCCATACCGGCTTTGGCGTGTTGACGCGATGCTGTGTCCAGCAGCGCATCAAGCCGCAGACCGCTGAGCCATGCGTGCCGTCGACCTGGAAGGTGACGAGATCGTCCCGACGCACACGCACGGCCCAGGAGGAATTGATATGGGCGACGATACCGCCCTCAAGCTCGAAGGTGGCATAGGCGGAATCGTCGGCATCGGCGACATAGGTCTTGCCGTTTTCATCGACACGGCTTGGAATATGGGTCGCGCCGTAGCAGCTCACGGCTTTGACTTCGCCGAAGAGATTGTCGAGCACATAGCGCCAATGCGGCAGCATATCGAGGATCATGCCGCCGCCCTCGGCCTTGCGATAATTCCAGGAGGGCCGCTGCGCCTTAACGCCCCAATCGCCTTCAAAGACCCAATAGCCGAACTCGCCGCGCACCGACAAAATCTTGCCGAAAAAGCCGCTGTCGCGCAGCATGGCGATCTTGCGCAGGCCCGGCAGGAAAAGCTTGTCCTGCACCACGCCGTTTTTGACGCCGCGCCGCTCCGCCGAAGCGGCGACCGACAGCGCCTCGTCGAGCGTTTCGGAAATCGGCTTTTCGCAATAGACATGCTTGCCAGCGGCAATCGCCCGCTCCAGCAGCGAGACGCGCATCTGCGTCGAGCCGGCGTCGAAGAAAATCGTGTTGTTCGGATCGGCGAGCGCAGCATCGAGATCGGTGGTCGTCTTGGCAACGCCATGCTTGCGGGCAATCTCGGCGATCTTCTCAGCGTTGCGGCCGACAAGGATCGGCTCCGGTACCAATCTGTCACCGTTTGCGAGCAGCACGCCGCCCTGATCGCGGATCGCCAGGATCGAGCGCACCAGATGCTGATTGTACCCCATGCGCCCGGTTATGCCGTGCATGATGATGCCGATCGGCTTCGTCGCCATAAGTCATTCCTCCCGTAAATAACTATATAGTTACATGACTGACACGACAAAGCGGCTCTGTCAACGATCGTCGTCAGCGATCGCCACGGCAATTATGCAGATTGCCTTGAATTAGCCGATCCGGGCTCTTAGGGGCGCAGATAGGCGAAGATGACCTCGATGATATGCTCGCCCCAGGCATCGATTTCCGACTTTTCGGAGAGGTTGCGCTGAAAGATCGTCGATAGCGTCCAGCGGTTGGTCAGGAAGAACGAGCCGAGCGCCGCGATGCTCATATAAATCTTGACGGGATCGCAGCCGGAGCGGAAATCGCCGGCGACAACGCCACGGTCGAGCAGGCCGGAAATCTCCGCAACCAGCGGCGAATGCAGCTCGAAAATCCGGGCCGAGCGCTTCAGGAAGCGAGCCTTCTGCATATTCTCTGTGCTGAGAATGCCCAGGAATTCCGGATGATCCAGAAAATATTTCCATGTGAAAACAACCAGCTCTCGCATGCCCTCGCTGGGGCTGCGATGCGAGAGATCGAGCCGTGCTTCCGCCGACCGGATGGCGACATAACTGCCTTCGAGGACCGCGACATAGAGCGCGTCCTTGCCGCCAAAATAGTGATAGAGCATGCGCTTGTTGATCTTGGCGCGCTCGGCAATGGCATCGACGCGGGCGCCGCCATAGCCGCGCTCGGCAAACTCCTTGGTCGCCGCCGCCAGGATCGCCTTGCTGGTGCGCTCGGCATCCCGAAGCCGCGGCCGCTCGACCGGCGCACTCGACACCGCCGGATCGGCCGCTTCGGCATCAACGCTCTTCGATCTGCTCTTTGCGGTTTTGGCTTCAGACATCAAGGTTCCCGGCAATAGTAGGCAAGGCCGATGCGGCCTTCTCGTCATCGACAAGTACCCGATCATCGCGCAAGTTGACAGTCTATCGGAAATCGGAGGCTTGAGTAACTACATAGTTATATAAATTTATGCTTTCGCGAAAGCAACATAGCTCATAAGTCATCCTCTATCCGGGCCTTCTCATGAGCTCCCCGGACAAGTAATGCCGAGTAGCAGAAACCACCTTGCTTTCGACGCCCGCTCGGCCCAAGACAACGCAAGCGAAGCAATGCCGGGCGGCTCCATGACAGAAAAACAGATCGCGATCATCGGTGGCGGGCCGGCCGGCCTGATGGCAGCCGAAGTGCTGTCCCTCTCCGGTCATCAGGTCACCGTCTATGACAGCATGCCGACGGTTGCGCGCAAATTCCTGCTGGCGGGGAAATCCGGCCTCAACATTACCCATTCCGAAGACTTTGCCCGCTTTGCCAATCGGTTCGGCTCTGCTTCCGAACGGCTACGCCCTGCCCTTGAGGCCTTCACGCCCGACGATATTAGGGACTGGGCGGCAGGGCTCGGCACGGAGACATTCACCGGCACCTCGGGCCGCGTCTTTCCGAAGGCCATGAAAGCGTCGCCGCTGCTACGCGCCTGGCTTGGCAGGCTGGAGGCGCAGGGCATCAGGATTCTGACGCGGCATCGCTGGTCGGGCTTTGTACAAGACGGCTTCGTCTTCGACACGCCGGAAGGGCAAAAAATCATCCGATGCGACGCGGCGCTATTGGCGCTTGGTGGCGCCAGCTATCCGCGGCTCGGTTCGGACGCCGGCTGGACCGGCTGGCTGCGGGATAAGGGTATCGATATCGGTGACTTCCAGCCCGCCAATTGCGGTTTCGATGTCGCCTGGAGCACAATCTTCAAGGAGCGTTTCGCCGGCGTGCCGCTGAAGGCGGTAACGGCAACCTCGGACGCCGGGATCTTCCCCGGCGAATTCGTCGTTTCCCAACACGGCATCGAAGGCAGTCTCGTCTATGCCCATGCCGCCTGCCTGCGCGACCGACTTGCAAGCAACGGCAAAGCTGCGCTGCTGGTCGACCTTGCACCTGGCAGGACGATGGAGCGCCTGTCGCGCGACCTGGCGCGACAGGATGCGAAGGCCAGCCTTTCCAATCGCCTCCGCAAGGGCGGGGGGATTGAGGGCGTCAAGACCGCGTTGTTGCGGGAACTTGTTCCTCCGACTGCTCTCGCAGATCCGGAACAGCTATCGCGACTGATCAAGGCCCTACCGATCCCGTTGCTGCGGCCTCGCCCCATCATGGAAGCCATCTCTTCGGCCGGTGGCATTCGTTGGGACGGTGTCGACGATGGATATATGTTGAAAGCCCTCCCCGGCGTGTTTGCTGCCGGAGAGATGCTCGACTGGGAAGCGCCAACCGGCGGCTATCTTCTCACTGCCTGCTTCGCCACCGGACGTGCAGCGGCGCGAGGAATAGAGGCGTGGCTGCGGCGATAGCCTCCTCGATACACGAACACCGCTATCCGAGCCGCCCATTCGCCATCAGCCACGCCACCGACTCCTGCACCGCCTGCAACGAAGTATAGCGCGGCGCATAGCCGAGAAGACGTTCGGCCTTGGCTGTCGAGCAGTTCGGACTACGGGCGATATGCTCCCAGGTCGCGGTCGCATCCTCCGGCGTCTGGCCTTCCGCCCACTTGTCGTAGGCAAGAAATTCCAGTTTCGGTTCATGGCCGAACCAGCGCGACATCGCTTCGGCATAGCCTCGAAGCGTCAGCGCGCCGCTCGAGACAGCATGAAAGCTCTCACCGGTCGAGGCCCGCCAATTGGCGATCGCGCCCATGAATATCTGGGCGACGTCATCGGCATGGACATGGTGGACCGTTTCCAGACCGAAATTCGGCAATACGAGCGTTTCGCCGCGCGCCAGCGTCGAAAAGGCTGAGAGATTGAAATGACCGGCCGGGTTAAGTGGAGCCCAGCCGGGGCCGACGATATGGCCGGGATGGATCAGCGTCGCCGGAAAGCCCTTTTTGCGCGCCTCCGCCAGCAGATAGGTCTCGATGGCAGCTTTCTGGATTCCATATTCACCGAACGGCCGCTTCGGCGCTTCCTCAAGCGTCGGCACGACGGTGGGGTAACCGTGCGTCCAGATGGTGCCCGTATGCAGGAAATGGCCGACATGGCCGGCGAGCGCTTCCGCCAGATGCTTGGCGCTCTCCAAGGTGAAACAGATCATGTCGATGACGATATCGGCCTTCAGCGCGCGGATCGCCGGCCCAAAACTCCCGTCTTTCTCCATGGCGCTGCGATCCATCGACACTTGCTCGACATCATCCCATGCCCGGTTCGGCGAATAGGGTTTTGCCTGGCCTCGGCTGATCGCCACCACCTCATACCCAGCTTCCACCAGTCGCGGCACAAGATAAGTGCCGACATGGCCCGTCGCTCCAATGACCACTGCGCGTGTCATGATGTCCTCCCAAGGATATTTTCAAAAACGGATGATGCCGGAATCCGGAATGAAGAAAATGATGCTCCTAGAGAATAGGAGCATGTTCCGCCTTGTCATCCCCGAACGGAAGAAGATGTCATCTTTCTTCACATCTGCTTCTTCGCGGCAAATTCTCTATCCGCGCAACGGAAGAAACCGCCGAGGAAGGAGCGACCACTTTGCTTTTCCCTCCTGACACTCAGAAGGAAAGTTGCACTTTCATTGCCCTGGTTTTGTCGGACGCCAGTTGGAAAGCTGCATCGGCCTCTTCGAAGGGGAGTGTGTTCGTAATCAGCGGCTTGACGTCGATAAGCTTGCGGCCCATCAGATCGACGGCAAGCTGGAACTCCTCATCAAAGCGGAATGTGCCGCGCAACTGCAATTCCTTGGTGACGATCATATTGATGGGAATGCTGATGTCGCCACCGAGACCAAGCTGGACGATGATGCCACCTGCCCGGATTGCTGGCAGAGCGCTGTTAAGGGCGGCCTGATTGCCTGATGCTTCGAAAAGAACATCGAATGTTCCTTTGCCCTTCTTGTAGGGCTCGAGAGCATCGGGGTCCCTGGCCGTGTTGATGGTCTTGCTGGCCCCGAGCGCTGCTGCCGTTTGCAGCGCAAAATCGCCAATGTCGGTCGCGACGATTTCTTTGGCGCCGCTATAGCGCGCGACCAGCACAGCCAAAGACCCGATAGGGCCGGCGCCGGTCACAAGAACACGTTTCCCCATCAGGGATCCAGCTTGTTTCACAGCATGCAGGCAGACGGCGAGCGGCTCTGCCACGGCCGCTTCGGCCATGGTCATGCTGTCGGCAATCGGGATTGCCTGCGCGGCGCTGACCGTGATGTTCTGCCTGAAGCCACCCTGCGCATGCGGCATTCGCATGGCACTTCCCATGAACTGCATGTCGAGGCACTGGTTATGGGCGCCCTGCAGGCAATATTCGCAGCGGTGGCACGGACCACTCGGATTGACCACGACGCGCATGCCGGGAACGAGATGCGAGACGCCGCCGCCCACCTCTTCGATGGTTCCCGCGATCTCATGGCCGAGCGCCATTGGCTGCCTGAGGCGGATCTGGCCGGTGCCACCATGGTGATAGTAGTGAAGATCGGATCCGCAAATCCCGCCGGCGTTGATGCGGATGCGAACTTGATCGGGGCCGGGCTTGACCACCTCGATCGGTTCGATCCTCAGATCCTTGGGCGCATGCAATATGACGCCAAGCATGGCGACCTCCCGTTGATGAGAACACGCCTCGACCGAAGCGCGTCCATTAATCTCGCTGTGGATTTCAAAGGACCGACAGCATCCCGCCATCGACATAGATGATCTGGCCGTTGACGTAGCCGGATGCCTCGGATGCCAGGAAAACGGCCGTGCCGATGAGTTCTTCCGGGCGGCCCCAACGGTTGGCCGGGGTACGCCCCTTCACCCAAGCATCGAATTGCGGATTGTTGACCAAGGCCTCGTTCATATCGGTAAGCATATAGCCGGGGCCGATCGCATTGGCCTGCACGCCATGTTCCGCCCACTCAGCCGCCATTGCCCGGGTCAGCATCTTGATGCCACCCTTTGCAACGGTATAGGGGGCAACGGTTGCACGCGCCAATTCGCTCGTCAGCGAGCCGATATTGATGATCTTGCCATGGCCACGGCCGATCATCCGCTTGGCGGCCTCGCGGCCGACCACGAAGGCGCTGGTCAGATTGGTGTCGATGACCTTCTGCCATTCTGGCGTCGTCAGCTCCACCATCGGCTTGCGCAACTGAATACCGGCATTGTTGACGAGGATGTCAACCGCAAGCCCCTCTTCGTCGAACCGTTCGAAAGCCGCAACGATGGCCGCTTCGTCGGTGATGTCGAATGGTGCCTCCTCGACGGCAAGCCCCTCGGCTCGCAGTTCAGCGGCAGCCTTTGAAAGCCTGCCGGCGTCGGAGCCGTTGAGGATAAGGCGAGCGCCGGCGGCGCCAAGGCCGCTTGCAATCGCGCGTCCAAGGCCACGCGACGAACCCGTCACCAATGCGGTCTTGCCGCTCAGATCGAAAAGTTTGGCTGACATGACTGTTCCTCAGGCTTGCGAGTTGCGAACGATGAGGTCGGACCGCTCGAATACCGCCGGCAGCAGATCGACACCAAGCCCGGGACCTTCCATCGGATAGACATAGCCGTTTTCGATGCGCGGCACAGCGGTCACCAGTTCCTTGTACCAGCCGGTGTAAAAGGCACGCACCGATTCCTGGATCAACGTATTCGGCTGGCTGAACGACATATGGATGGCGGCGGTAAAACCGACTGGTCCGATACAATCGTGCGGCGCGAACGGCCGATGGTAGGTTTCCGCCATCGAGGCGATCTTGCGGCCTTCCGTCAGCCCGCCCGTCCAGCACAGGTCGACCATGACGACATGGGCGGCATCGCGATCGAGCATGTCCTTGTAGGGGAAACGTGACCCGAGCGTCTCGCTGGCGCAGACCCAGACATCCGTCGAGCGGGCATATTCGGCCAGCGCCTGCGGCGAGTTCATCCGGATCGGGTCCTCATACCACATCGGCGCATAGGGCTCGAGCGCACGGGCAATCTTCATTGCCGTCGGCAGGTTCCAGAGCGAATGGAACTCGACCATGATATCCATCTTGTCGCCGACAGCCTTGCGGATCTGTTCGAAAGGCCGAATGGCCTGCTTCATCTGCTCGGCCGAGATATAGAGACCATGGTTCTCGATGGCCGCAGGATCGAACGGCCAGATCTTCATCGCGCTGATGCCGCTTTCCAGAAGATTTTCGGCCAATGCGCCCGCATCCGTCATGAAAGCTTCCAGATCCTCATAGGGACCGGCCGCTTCGCTCTTGCTGAAATTCCAGTTCGAAACCGGCTTGATATTGTTGGAGCGCACATAGCCGTAGCCGGCACAGGTATTGTAGATCCGCAACTTGTCACGGCAAAGTCCGCCCAGCATCTGATGTACCGGGAGATCGCAGACCTTTCCGAACAGGTCCCAAAGCGCGATATCGATTGCCGAGGCCGCCCGATACTCGACGCCTGTCGACGATTGCGCCATCGGCAGGTTGAGCATTTCCTTGTGCAACGCTTCGATATGAAGCGGATTCTTTCCTAGAAGGCGGACAGACAGCGTGTCGTGAATATGGGCCTCGACGGCACCGGCGCCATAGAAGGTTTCGCCAAGTCCGATAATGCCGGCGTCCGTGTGGATGCGAACCCACAGGACATTGGCGAATTCCAAAGTCCGCAAGGTTTCGATGCGCGTAATAATCAAAGGATACTCCTCCTCGGCTTGAGCGACGGAGCCTTGCCGCTCTTCTCCACCAGCTTCTTGCATTGACCCGCCAGGGACCTCACCAATGCCCTCCTCGATCAAGCACATGCAGCATATTTCGCTTTGTAAAATATCACAACATTTTTTGAAATAATTTTTTGCGTTCCGGTTGTTAGACGTTATGCTGCGGCAAAGAGTTCGGGATGATGGAATGGCCGGAAAACGCAAACAGCTCAAAGTGGTCGAGAAGGTGGAGCCGACCAGCCCATCGAAGCGACGCAACTCCGTCAACCTCGTTGAATTGGCCTATGAGCAGCTTGAAAACCGGATCATCAGCTGCGAATTGAAACCCGGCAGTTTCCTGGCGATCCAGGATCTGGTCGATATTACCGGTTTCAGCCGCACGCCGGTACATCAGGCGGTCAGCAAGCTTGCGGCCGACACGCTGGTCATCATCCATCCGCGGCAGGGCCTGCAGATCGCACCGATCGATCTTGCGCGGGAGCGAATGCTTCTGCGGCTGCGCCGCGATCTCGAGCGTTTCGTGGTCACGCTTGCGTCGGAACATTCGACGGCGACGCATCGCTCGCAGATGATGCACATAACGCGCGTCCTTCAGGAACAGCGCGAGACGATGACGATAAGCGACTTCAACGTCTTCGACCGGCGGATCGACAAGTTGATCCTGCTTGCCGCCGCCGAACCCTTTCTCGAACATACGCTGCGTCCCCTCCACACGCTGTTTCGCCGCATTGGCCTCATTCATCACACCAACATCGGCGGCGCAGAGAGCCTTGCCGGGACGATCGACACGCATATCGCCGTTCTGGAAGCGATCGCCAAACGCAATGTGACGCAGGCGGTCGAGGCGTCCGACGCACTGATCGGCTTTGTGGACGGCATGTTCGATGCCATCGAGCGCAAGATCGATCCATCGGTATTGGACAGCAGCCTGGAGTCCCTGGTTGCCTCCTAGCGACGACAAGGATGTCAGCGCCCTTATCGAAGGCGCTGGCCGGAACTCGCCGAAAACACGACAGCTTCCGCCATGTTGAAAGTCAGGGTGACGGCGTCGCCCGCCTTGAGAGAGGTGTAGCCCGGCTGGGTTATCATGACGGCATCGAGTTCGCCGTCTTCCTGGTGTGCGGTCCTTGCCCCATTGAGCTTGACGGCAATAACGGACTCGGCGCCGATATGCTCGACCATGACGACCGATCCGGCGATACCATGTGCATTGGCAGGTTCACCGATCGAAATGGCGTTGGGGCGAATACCCAGCAGCACCTGGCCTTGCTCTTTTGCGGCAGCAGAGACCAGTGTGGCCGGCAACCCGACATTCGTTTGACCGATCTGCCCGTTTCGGTCCATCTCGATCAGGTTCATCGGCGGCGTGCCGATGAAGCGCGCGACGTAGACATTTGCCGGGTCAGTATAGATCTCGCGTGACGAACCGAATTGCTGGACGACACCGTCCCGCATCAATGCGATCTTCGTGCCCATCGTCATCGCCTCCACCTGGTCGTGGGTCACATAGACGAAGGTGCCGCCGATTTCCTGATGAAGCTTGGAGATTTCCGCACGCATCGACGTTCGCAGTTTTGCGTCGAGATTGGACAGGGGTTCATCCATCAGGAACACTTCCGGCTGCCTGACCATCGCCCGGCCGAGCGCGACGCGCTGACGCTGCCCACCGGAAAGCGTCCTCGGGAATTGCTCCAGCATCGGCGTCAAGGCAAGGATCTTTGCCGTTCGGTCGACAAGGCCTTTGACCTCGGCGGAGGCTTCGATTTTGCGCTTGGCCCAGGAACCGATGATCGGCAGATGATACCACCAGCGAAACTGCTTCATGAGCAGGGGAAATGTAATGTTCCGGCGGACGTTCAGATGCGGATAAAGCGCGTAGGATTGGAAGACGAACGCCATGTCGCGCTCGCTCGGCGGCAGATTGTCCACTCGCCGCTCATCCAGCATTATCTGGCCGCTCGATATGGTTTCAAGCCCGGCAAGCATGCGCAGCAGCGTCGATTTTCCGCAGCCCGATGGCCCAAGCAGCACGAGGAATTCGCCATCGGCCACTTCGAAATCTATATTCTTGATGACTTCCTTGGCGCCAAAGCTCTTGGTGATGCTGTCGAATTTGATGGATGACATTGATTTCAGACCTTGTCTCAGCCCTTGACGCTTCCAGCGGTCATGCCGGCGACGACATAGCGCTGAACGAGCAGGTAAAATAATACGGCGGGGAGCGTGTAGATGACGCCGACCGCCATCACCGCATGAACAGGGGTGGAAAGTTCCCCCACGAAACCGGCAAGACCAACCGAGGCCGTGTGCAGGCTCTCGCTGCTGACCAGCGTTTGCGCGAACACATACTCGTTCCAACCGTGGAAAAATGCGATCACGGCGGCGGCCGCAAGCGTCGGGCCGATCAATGGAATAACCACCGCCAGGACGATGTCGATCTTCGAGCATCCATCCATGCGGGCGGCTTCCTCCACCTCAATCGGCAGGCTGTCGATCGCCCCTTTGAGGATCCAGGTGATGACCGGAACGGTGAAAGCGGTGTTGGCGAGAATGAGCCCGCCAAGGCTGTTGAGCAAACCGAGCTTGCCGAAGATGGCATAGAGCGGCACCACCAGCATCGCTTCGGGCAGCATCTGGGTCGCGAACAGGATGAAACCGACCAATCCCATGCCCGCGAACTTGAAGCGCGACAGCGCATAGGCCGGCAGAATGGACAGGACGATGCTCAAAACTGTCGTGCCCGCCGCGACGATCGCGCTGTTCAGCAGCCAGGTCGCGACCGGTATCGTCTTGAAGACATCGAGATAGATGCCAGCCTCGAAGAAGGACGGCATGAAATGCGGCCGGTCGGCGAAGAGATCTCCCGATGGCGTCAAGGACGTGACCAGCATCCAGTAGATCGGAAAGATGGCGACGCCCAGAAGCGCCAGAACGGCGATCATGCGCAATGCGTGTTGCCAGGGATTGGTTTTCATCAACGTTTTCCCTGCAGCTTTTCAGTGCGCTGCGTCACCTTGAAATAGACCACGGTCACCATAAGGGCGACCAGCAGGCCGATCATGCCGATGGCGGCGGCCGTACCGAGATCGCGGTAGACGAAGCCGTTGCGGTAGAGCTCGATCACCAGCGTATTCGTGGCCCCGAGCGGGCCGCCTTGCGTCATCAGCCAGATCAGATCGAACCTGCGCAGCGACCAGATAGTGATGAAGAGTGCAAGCAGCATCACGGTCGGTTGGATCGTCGGCCAGACGGCCGTCTTGAAGATATTGAAACGATCTGCACCGTCGATCATGGCCGCTTCGCGGATCTCCGGGGAAACGCCCTGCAGCGCAGAAAGAATGACCACCGAGGAGAAGGGAAATATCTGCCAGATCGTCGTCATCAGGATGGCCGGCAGCGCCAAGCTTGGATTGTCCAGCCAGTTCTCATTCCCAAAAGGCAGGCTCAATGCTCTCAGGGCGTGATTGAAGATCCCGTACTGCGAGTTGAGCATCCAGGTGAAGATCAAGGCAACGGCCACCGGTGGTGCTGCCCAAGGCACGGTTACGAGCGCGCGGGCAACCCCTCGCCCCATAAACGGGCTGTTCAGCAGCAATGCGGTGCCAAGACCCAGGACGAGAGACAGAAAAACACAGGCAACCGTATAAATCGCCGTGACCCACAGCACCCCCACGAAATCGCCGGTCTCGAACAGGAAGCTGTAATTGTCGAGACCGACAAAGGTCTGGTCGTCCGGCGCCAGCAACGATGTCGATGTGAAGCTAAGCAGAAACTCCTGGATCAATGGATAGACCTGAAACACCAGGAGATAGACGACGATCGGCGCAACGAAGATGTAGGGCGCCCAGCAGCTGCCATTCAGCGAGCCGCCTCTCGGAGTTGTCTTTTGCATGATCTTGATCCGCCGTATTGGAACCAGATGTGGGAGGCTGCGCTGCGATCAGCGGCGCAGCACTCGGCGTTCGATCAGCTTCTGTGCGGTGTCCATGGCTTCCTGCGGATCCGTTCCGCCCTGAAGAACCTTGAGGACATTTTCGAGCACGATCTGCTGGATTTCCGGCGTCTTGGTTTCCATGCCCATGACGAGCTGCGGCACTGCGTTTTCCACCTGCTTGTCGTAGACCGCAAGCCATGGCTGAGCGGCATTCTCTTCCGGCGTCCGGTCGACGACGGTTCCGATCAGGGTGCCCATCGCCGTACTCAACTCCTTCTGATTTTCGGGCTCAAGGGCCCATTTCAGGAAGGCGACGGCCGCGTCCTTATGCTTGGTGTTGGCGTTGATCGACAGCATCGTCATGATCAGGCCCTGCGCCGACGTCGGGAACGGCGAGGGCGCGGCCGCAAAAGCCAGATTGGGCGAGTTTTGATGGAAGATGGCCGCAACACCGCCATTGTCGATCTCCATCGCCACCTTGCCTTCCCAGAACATGCGCCGGTAAGTGGCGGCGTCGGCGCCCTTCGGGGTTATGTCCAGATCATAGGCTTTCTTGTAGGCGGCAACGCCGGCCACGACTTCCGGGCTATTGACGGTCAGCTTGCCGTCCTTGCTCCAGCGCCCGCCGAAGCCAAAGACGTAGTTGCAAAGATCCTGCCAGAAGCCCGCGCGCTCCGCCATCGTGGCACGGTAGGCATAGCCGAACTGACCGTTGCCGGTCATTTTCTTGGCGGTTTCCAGAAACGCATCGAAGGTGGTCGGCACCCCATCTTTCAGGAGGCCCTTGTTGTAGAGCATCGCGTAGCCGGTCGTGTCGAAGATGACGCCATATCGCTTGCCGTCGACCTTCAGATATTTATCCGGCGCGGTGAATTTGTAATCGCCATCCTTGATGACGTCGTTGAGCGGCAAGATCCTGCCTGATGGGACCGCGGCAAAATAGTCGATCTGGTCGAAGCGTATGATATCCGGACCGCCGCCACCGCCCATCTGGGTGAACACGGTATTTGCAAAGCTCGAGAAGGGAATGGCGATCGGCTGGACTTCGACCTTGGCCTGACTCTTGTTGAATTTGTCGACCCAGGCCTTGGCGCGGTCACCTCTCCCCGCCTCGGAGAACATCGCTGCCGCAAAGGTGATGGTTTCCTTTGCCTGAGCGAAGGCCGAACCCGCCATTGCGGCGAGCGCCAAAGCCGACACCACGAGGCCGACCGATATACGCATGCCACCGGACAAAATTTGCATAAGATTTTCCCTCCCTCGTCTGTTTGCCGACCTCAGCGCCTCCCGCCCAAGTCGCCCAGACTTCATCCTCATTTCATAGAATGTTGTGATATTTTACAAAAGTCAACAGCCTGACCGTTGGTTCCGCCGCGAACCTGAACTGAAGACCCGGAAAGTTCCCATCCGGCAATCGCAACGGCAGCGGCGCTATCCGCATCCCAATCGGATTCCATCTGTGAATCCACTTGAAGCGTAGCGCCAGAACCGCCCTAACCCAAGCAATGAACTCAAAATTGAATACGACTTGGGGCAGCGCCAAAACCTGCCGCTGCCGACCCATTCAGGCGGCGATTGATAGCCGATCCCACCCGCAGGCAGCTTCAGAGAATTGCATTTGGCAAACTGGTCTTTGGCCTTGGAGATCGATCTCTTCTTCATGAGCGATCATTGCGACCCCATCCAGTAGCGCTTCGACAAACGCCGGCGCACATGGCAAATCGCACTTATGGGCGCCTTGAGGGGGAGCCGAACTTCCGGCCCGCCATTCCGTTAAGCCGATGAGCTTTCACACGAAAGCCGCAAACGGCACTCTTGAATGAAATTCAAATCAGTAGCCGCATGATGCCAGGTACTTAAAACAGCGCGTCTCAATCCACGACGAACAGCATCTCGTCGGGACGACGAGATGCTGCCATGACGATCCGAGCTATCGCGATGACTCCATGTGGATGCTCTCTGTGGCGTCAGCATATGATGGGATTTCTTGCCTTGCAGCTCACACTCGTTCGACAATCATCTCTGCCGCTTTCTCGGCGATCATGATGACCGGCGAATTCGTGTTGCCTGAAACGATATTCGGCATGATCGAAGCGTCAACCACCCTCAGTCCGGCAATACCATGAACGCGCAGCCGCGCGTCGACAACCGCGCTTTCGTCACTTCCCATCTTGCAGGTGCCGACAGGGTGGAAAATCGTCGTGGCAATGTCGCCAGCCCTTCGGATCAGTTCCTCGTCGCTCTGGAACTCCGTACCCGGCAGCATTTCCTTTGGCGAGAAGGCCGAGATCGAGTTTGTCCGCATCAGGCTACGGGCATGGCGGATCGATTTGGCCGCGACGACGCGATCGCGGCTCGCCGACAGGTAATTCGGCCTTATGTCCGGTGTAGCCAAGGCGTTCGGGCCAGTCACATGAACCGTTCCCCTACTCTGCGGACGAAGATTGCAAACAGATACGGTCACGGCCGGATAGCGATGCAGCGGCTCGCCCAACCTGTCGGTGCTGAGAGGCTGGACGTGATATTCAAGGTCCGCCGTCGCCAGGGATGGATCGCTCTTTGCAAAGATGCCGAGTTGGCTGGGCGCCATGGAAAGCGGCCCGGAGCGGCGAAGGGCATATTCAAGCCCCATGCCAGCGCGGGCAAAGAGGCTGTGGTAGAGCTGGTTGAGCGTCCTTGCGCCCTCGATGCGGAAGACGGTGCGGATCTGCAGGTGATCCTGCAAATTCTCGCCGACGCCGGGCAGCGAATGAGCCACGTCGATGCCCGCAGCCTGTAATATGCCGGGGCCACCGATCCCCGACATTTCCAGTATCTTTGGCGAGTTGATCGCTCCAGCCGAGAGAATGATCTCCCGCCCGGCATGCGCCGCATGCAGCCTGCCGTTCATTCGGAAGCGAACGCCGGTGGCCTGGAGGCCATCGAGTTGAAGTTTTTCCGTTTCCGCACCGGTCAGGACCCGGAGATTGGACCTTTTCATTGCCGGACGCAGAAAGGCCTTGGTGGTGTTCCAGCGCACGCCGCCGCGCTGATTGACTTCAAAATAGCCAGAGCCCTCATTGTCGCCGCCGTTGAAATCATCCGTCTTCGGGATGCCAAGCTCCTCCGCGGCCTCCCGGAACGCATCGAGGATCGGCCAGGAGAGGCGCTGACGCTCGACGCGCCATTCGCCGCCCTCGCCATGCATGGCCGATTTGCCACGATAATTGTCTTCGGACTTGAGAAAATACGGCAACACATCGTCCCAGCCCCATCCGGCATTGCCCGCCTGCCGCCATCCGTCATAATCGGCGGCCTGCCCGCGCATGTAGATCATTCCGTTGATCGAGGAACAGCCGCCAAGCAGCTTTCCGCGCGGATAGGGAAGCGATCGGCCATTGAGCCCGGGCTCGGCTGCGGTCTTCATCATCCAATCAACCCGCGGATTGCCCATGCAAAAGAGGTAACCGATCGGGATATGCACCCAATGATATCGGTCGCTGCCGCCTGCCTCGAACAACAATACACGGTTTGCCGGATTTGCAGAGAGACGGTTGGCCAGCACGCACCCCGCCGACCCCGCTCCGACGATGATGAAGTCATAGGAACCGGCGTCAATGACCGCCTCATTCGAACGTCCGCTCATTTCGTCGCTCCTGCTACCTGCTCACCCCCTGAGGCAAGGCGTCGCCAGATCGGAGCCATCGCCTCGGCGATATCGCGATAGAGGCCGTAACGCCGCTCGTAATGGCCTTCCAGGCGCCTGTTCGGGACATAGTTGCGCTCCATCCGCACCATCGAAGCCGCGCCCGCGGCGAAGTCCGCGAAGATACCGGCGCCAGTTCCCGCCGCAATCGCCGCCCCAAGCGCACCGGTTTCGCGTGAGTGCGCAATCGACACAGGCAAGCCCAGAACGTCGGCAAATATCTGCGGCCAGATCAGGCTTCGGGAACCGCCGCCGGAAAGCACCGCCTCGTTGAAGACGGCTCCGGCCCGCCGCATCGTCTCTATATGCTCACGATGCCCGAAGGCCACACCTTCGAGAACAGCACGCACGAGATGCCCTTTCGTATGCCAGCCGGCAACGCCGTAAAAGCCGGCGCGGGCGTTGCCGTTCTGTTGCGCGCCATAGAGGAATGGATGGTAAAGCGGGTCATCCGCAGCCGGCTCAATAGCGGCGGCGAGTTCGCCGCAGAGATCGAAGGGCGAGCGGCCGTCCGTCGGAGCATCGGAAAAGAACTCCCGCACCAGCCATTCGAGATTTGCCGCCGAGGTGGCGCTCGACTCGATCGCCATATAGCGCTCCCGGTCGAAGGTCGAGGTCATGAAGACCGGACCTGCCAGCTGCGGCCTGTCGATGACGACCTGGTTGATACTCCACGTTCCGGCGATGATCGAGGCGTCCCCCGTCCGCGTGACACCGGAGCCGATGGCGGAGGCGATGACATCGAACAGCCCGCCGACAACAGGCGTCCCGGCGGCAAGCCCGGTCCGACCGGCAGCCTCATCTGTGATCCGGCCCGCGATATCGGCGCTTTCGATCAACGACGGCAGAAGCTCCATGCAGTCGCTAAGGCCATAGGCTTCCATCAGCATTGGATCGTAACGGCGGGCGGCGACGTCAAGCAGACCGCAGCCGCTCATATCGGAGACGTCGCTGACGCGCATGCCCGTCAGGCGGTTGACGATGAAATCCTTGCACAGGAAGACCGTACCGATGCTGGCGAAGGTTTCCGGCCGATGCCGTTTCAACCAGGCAAGCAATGTCGGTGTCTGCGACGGCCATGGCCGCTGCTGGCCGATTGGATAGGTGCGGTCGCCAACGCCTTGTGCCTGCCATTCCTCGACGAGACCGGCTGCTCGGGTATCCAGCGACTGAATGCCGAGCAGCGGCTGACCGTCGCGGTCCAGCGCATAAAACCCGTTTCCGTGGCCGGCACAGCCAACGGCAACAATGTCCCCGGGCCGGATTCCCGCCTGCTCGATGCAGCTGCGGATGACCTTACGGGCATTCGCCCAGAGCTCGTCGAGCCCGCGTTCCACATGCCCGGGGCACGGCATCCGGCTGTGGCCCTCTGCCGCCGCTGCCGCGATTTCGTTGCCCTCCCGATCGAAGATGACCGCCTTGATGACGGTGTTGCCGGCATCGAGCCCCAATAGATATTCTGCCATGCCGAACCCCTCCCAAGGCTCCCGTCTTCATTGTCAACCGCGCTGATAAAGCGCGAAAGCGTCGTCACCACCGGCATCGTCATGTATGATCGCCATCAGCCCGCGCACGACGGCGCCCGGATTGGCGTGCTGATAGATATTGCGCCCATAGACCATGCCCATGGCGCCCTGCCGCATCAAGGCGGCCGATTTGTCGAAGACGGCGCGAAGGTCTTCCTTACCGCCGCCGCGAACCAGAACCGGGCAACGGGCGGCCTCGACGACCTTGTGAAAATCCTCCGCATTGGTGGTCGGGTCCGCCTTGACGATATCGGCCCCCATCTCCCGCGCCAATCGAGTCAAGGTGACGATCTTGTCGGCGTCGCCATCGACCATATAGCCACCAGCCTTATCCACCGGCTGCATGACAAGCGGTTCGATCATCAGCGGCAGGCCGTATTTATCGCAGTCTGCGCGCACGCGGGCAATGTTCTGTACGCATTGGCGAAAGAGGTCCGGCTCATCGGGAAGCATGAAGAGATTGACGACGACGCAGGCCGCGTCCATCTCGATCGCGCCGATCAGCGGCTCGGCTTCGTTCTGGAGCACTGCCCACATGTCGCGGTGACGCGTGCGGTTATACGGGTTTCCCATGTCAATACGCATCACCAGCGCCGGCTTGTCCTTGGCGGCAATGGTTTGCAACAGGTCGGCCTGACCATAATTCATCTGGATCGCATCCGGTGCCGCCGTCGCCAGGGTCCTCACGACCGCCGGCATGTCTTCGAGACCGTTGAGGAAGGACGGTTCGTTGCAGACACCGTGGTCGATCGCCACGTCCAGGCAACGACCGCCGTTGAACAGCCGGTTCATCCGGACTTTACTGTTGCTTCGCATTCCATGCTCCTTTGTTCGTTCCGGTCTGTAAGGGTGCTTTCGGTGACGCCATGGCGTTCACGCAAAAGGGTGAGAAAACGATGACGTTCGGCACTCCGCTCTGCCGGCGTCCAGGCCTTCTCCGCCGCCAGAAGATCGAGCACTGCGTCCATCATCTGCTGGGAGAGATTGCCTGATATCGCGAGCGTGGTGCGCCTCAGCAGCAGATCGTCGAGATGCTCCGCCGCTTCGTTGCGGATGAGAAAAAGCAGTTCGCGCTCCGAGTAATCCGGATGCGGCATGGGTCTGTCTGGTGCTCTCGCAATGAAACCGGCGAAGGCTTCCGCTTGTGTGCCGTAACGGCCGAAAAGCGCCGCCATGCGAGAACCCGGAACGCCTTTTTCCGCGGCTACCTGAGCGATCCAGGCAGCACGATCGAGCGGAAATCGCCGGCCGCCGCCGATCGCCCGGTCGGCTGTTGAAATGCGCCGCTCTTTCCCCAGCCGCTCCAGAGCGAGATCGGCGGCGAGTTCGCCGAACGAACGAAAAGTCGTCCATTTGCCGCCGATCATGCACACGACCGATGGACCACCATCGGCGGCATCGACGACCGTGCAGAAATGATCGCGTGGAATGCGGCCGGTAAAGCTGTCGGTGCTTGCCGGCAGCGGACGCACGCCCGAGAACTGGAAGCTGATCTCCTCCGGCCGGATTTTGATATCGGGCAGAACGAAGGACAGGGATTGCAAGATATAGTCCCGCTCGTCCGCCTCACAACGCACGCTATCGGGATCGTTGATGCGGATATCGGTCGAGCCGACCAGAACCTTGCCGAGATAGGGAAACAGGATGCAGATCCGGCCATCCTCGTTCTCGTAGTAGATCATGTGGCCGGCGAGCGCGTCATAAAGCGCCGCATTGCCGATGATGAGATGAGATCCCTTTGTTCCGCCCATCAGAGGGACCGTCCGTGTTTCGGGTTTAAAGAGCGTGCCGTTGGTAATGTCGATCCATCCGCCCGTTGCGTTGATGATGAGTGCGGGCTCGATCGTCACTGAAGAGCCGGTGATGGTGTCATGCACGAGATATCGGCCCTCCCCCACCGCCCGGATGTCCGCGTAGTTCAGCGCCTTCGATCCCGTGGACAGGCCGTCATCCAGCAATTCGATGCCAAGGCGTTCCGGGTGGCTGACCCAGGCGTCGTAGTAGGTGGCGGAACTCTTGATGTCGGAATTGAGCGCCGGCCATTTAGCGAGCGTGCTGCGCCGGCCCCGAAACTGATGGCGCGGCATCATGGCCCGCTTGCGCGTCAGGAAATCGTAGATGCTGAGGCCTGCCTTGATGGCAATGGCGCCGCGGCGGCTGGGCCGGCGGGTCAGCCCTAAGAAGCGGACCAGTCCGTTGCCAAGCCCGGAAAAGATATCGAAGACCGGCACGGTCGTCGGCAGCGGGGCGACATAGTGCGGAGCATTGCGCAGCAGCCGATCCCGCTCGACGAGCGATTCCTGCACCAGCTTGAACTCGCCATTTTCGAGATAGCGAAGGCCGCCATGCACCATGCGCGACAATGCAGCGCTGGCCCCGGAGCAATAATCGTGCTTCTCGACCAGAAGCACGTTCAGCCCCTGCAGCGCCAGCTCCCGGAAGACACTGATGCCGTTGATGCCGCCGCCGATGACACACACGTCCACCTTCGGGCTCCGGCGAAGCCCGTCCAACGTCTCTTCACGATTCATGATGGTGATCCGTTACCTGTCCATATCGGTCAGTTTCGCTGAAATGGCTGCATCGATGGCTGATCGATCATCTGCGTCCAGCCGGATGGTTCCGGCCCGAGCGTTGTCGAGCGCCTGGGCGGGATTGCGCGCACCGCAAAGAGCAAAGGTGACGCCGGGCTGCGCAAGCGTCCAGGCGATGACGATCTGGGCAATGCTCGCCTTGTGCTTATCGGCAACCGGCCGGATGGCAGCCGCAAAGGCCAGCACCTTTTCACGATTGGAAACGGAAAAGCGGGGATTGCCCAGCCGTTGATCATCGCCGGAAAACACCCTGTCAGGTCCGATGGCCCCGGACAACAAACCGAGCGCCAGCGAAGAATAGCTCAGCGTCGAAACACTGTTCGCCCGGGTCAACGGCAGCAGATCGGCCTCGATCTCCCGGTCAAGCATGCTGAAGCGCTCCTGGATGGCATCGAGACCGCCGGTCGCTATATAGGCTTGCAGTTCTGGGGTGCCGACATTGCTGGCGCCGATCGCCCGGATCTTGCCGGATGTCTTCAGATCTTCCAGCGCCCGCATCGTCTCCTCGATCGGCGTCGTCGGATCCTGCCAATGGGTGATGTAGAGATCGATGTAATCGGTGCCGAGGCGCTGCAGGCTTTCCTCGACCTCGTAGAAAATCGCATCGCGACCAAGGTAGCGATGAACCGGCCTGCCATCCTGATCGAAGAAATGCCGGCCCTTGTCGGTGTGCCATACGAGGCCGCATTTGGTGGCGATAACCGCCCTGTCGCGGCGGCCGGCGAGCGCCTTGCCGACGATCTCCTCTGACCGGCCGAGGCCGTAGGCCGGCGCGGTATCAATCAGCGTGACGCCAGCATCCAAGGATGCCTGGATCGCGGCGATCGATTCCGCCTCATCCGTGCCTCCCCACATCCAGCCGCCGATCGCCCATGTTCCGAGGCCGACTGCCGAAGCGGTGACGCCCGACCTGCCTATATCGCGTATCAATTGCTGCTCGCTCATGCGCGTTGTCCCTCCCCGTTTGCCAGTGCAAGAACGCGCGCGCCCGTTGCTTCGTCGGTAACCAGCGTATCGAGGTGACGACCCCGCATAACACTGAGGATCGGACCTGCCTTGTTCGGACCGCTTGCCACGCCGATCTTCGTCGGGATGGAGGCAAACTCAGGAAGGGTCAGCGAGACCAATGAGCGGTTGAGGCTGTAGTCGCAAATGGCGCCCCGTTCATCGAGCAGATGTGCCAGCAGTTCGCACGAGGCGCCGGAGCGCTCGATTGCTGCGCGGTCCGTGCTCGAAGAGGGGTGCAGATCGTAGTAGCTGGAATCGTCGGAGAGAATGGAGCCGATGCCGACGACCGCCACCTTGGCCTCGCGCGCCTGCCTGAAGACATCGGCAACGGAACGCATGTTGATCAGCATGTCGCGCTCCGCGGCGCTATCGGCGAAGAGGGGTGCATGGATCTGGAACGAGTGGCCACCGAGACGGTCGGCCATCATCGTCGAGACGTGGTTCACATCCGTATAGTGTTTGCCCTGAACGCAGCCCGTTGCCGGGATGACGGCGACATCGAAGCGGCGCGGGGCCTGAAGGCCGGCAACGACAGCGCTGACGCCCTTGCCGCCGGTGATGCAGATCGTATCGCCGTCTGCGATGTGCTCGAGAAGCAGGCGAGCCGCGGCTTCGCCGACCGTCTGCAGCGTGGTCTGCAGATTATCCGATACCGTTGGTACGACGATGGCGCGGCTGATGCCACCAAGGGCAAGAAGCTGCTCCTCCATATCGACCAGGGGCTCGACAGGCGATTTGATCTTGATCTCAACGAGACCGAGCTGACGGCCGCGCTTGATCAATCGGTTGACGGTCGCATGCGAGAGGCCGAGCTGGTCGGCGATCTGCGCCTGCGTCAGGCCTTCGAGAAAGTGCAAGACGAGGGCCTGGTGCATCTGGCGCGCGATCACGATTTCCTCGCGAGGCGCAGATGGGGATTTCGGCTTTGCAATCGGCATGTCAGGCAGCCTTCCGCTTGTGCAGGAAATGGTCGATGGAAACGGCGGCCAGCAGAATGCAGCCTTTGATCATGTCCTGCCAATAGACCGATACATTGAGCAGGATCAGCGAGCTCGTGACCACGGACAAAAGCGCAATGCCGAGGATGGCGCCGAGGATCGTGCCGGAACCGCCGCTCAAGGACGCACCGCCGATAACGGCCGCGGCGATGATGTTGAGCTCCATTCCGACGCCGAAGGTGGGGGTCGCAGCGCCAAACCGCGACATGTAGATGACGCCGGCAACGCCGGACAGCGTGGCGCAGAGGACGGTGACCCAGAACTTCACCCGGTTTGTCTTGATGCCAGAATAGAGCGCCGCCTTCTCGTTGCTGCCGGTATAAAAGACCTTGCGGAAGGCCGTTGCTCGGCGCAGCAGAAAGTCGAAGATCGCGACCACGGCAACGAAGATCAGGATCACATAGGGCACCCCGTAAAACGTGCCCTGTCCGACGGCCTTGAACGAAGGTGGCAGCGTGAATAGCGAGAGCGGCGTTCCCTTGGTAATGATGAGGCAGATACCCCGCACGATCACCATGGCGGCCAGCGACGTGATGAAGTGATTGAGGCCGATGACTGTGACGAAGAAGCCCATGGCGCAGCCGATCAACGCGCTGGCGAAGATGCCGATCAGCGACGCGCTCCAAGGATCCAGGCCCATCAGGAACAACGATCCCGACAGGACCATCGAAAAGCAGACGACCGAGCCGACCGAGAGATCGATGCCACCGACGATCAGGAGGATCGTCATGCCGACGACGACGATGCCCTCCACCGAGAATGACATCAGCATCGCCCTGAAATTGCCAAACGTCAGGAAATGCGGAGAGGCAAAGCTCATGAGGACGCAGAGGGCGAGAATGATGGCGATCAACCCCGCTTCCCGCATCGTTCCAAGCTTCCTCCAGGAAGAAGCGCGCTCCCTCGTCACCGCCAATGCGTGATCTGTCATTGCCTTGTCCCCCGTTTCTGCCTTTTTCTCAGACGGCATGCTCTGATGCCTTTGATGTGGTGTGTTGCTCGGTGCTGACGCCCGATGCGAGCCGCATGATGGCCTCTTCCGTCATCGCCGCTCCTTCGAGTTCGCCGGCGATGGTGCCTTCGCGGATGACGATCGCCCGGTCGCAGAGACCAAGCAGCTCGGGCAGTTCCGAGGTGATGACGACGATGCCGATCCCGGAACGCGAGAGGTCACGCAGCAGACGATGAATTTCGGATTTCGCGCCAACGTCGATGCCGCGGGTCGGCTCGTCCATGAGGATCACCTTCGGATCAACAGCCAGTTGCTTGGCAATGGCGACCTTCTGCTGATTGCCCCCGGAAAGCGACGAGACCGGCATGTCTATGCCCCCCATGTGGACGCCGAGACGGCGCGCAAGCTCCCCTGCCCGATCCGCCTCTGCCTTCGCATCCAAGAGCCCGAACCGTCCGGTCAGCGACTTCAAATCGAGAGCGGCGATATTTTGCGCGATCGACAGGTCGAGAAACACGCCGGAACCTTTACGATCCTCGGACAGGTAGACGACACCCGCCCGCACCGAATCCGCATAGGACGTTAGGCGGAGCGCCTTACCCTGCAATCGGGCCTCGCCTGCCGTTGTCTGTCGCAGCCCGCAGATGCCTTCGGCAATCTCGGTCCGGCCGGAGCCGATCAGGCCACCGATCCCGAGAATTTCACCCTTGCGCAGTTCGAAGCTGACATCGTGGAAGTGCTTGCCGTCACCAAGATTTTGGACGGAAAGAATAGTTTCGTCGCTACGCTCGGCCTCGCTCCGCTTTTCCGGATAGAGCTGGGTGATTTCGCGGCCGACCATGCGGCGCACCACATCTTCCGCCGTGATATCGGACACATGCTCCGTCGAAACATATTGGCCGTCGCGAAACACGGTGACGCGGTCGCAAAGGCTGAAGATCTCCGCCATGCGGTGGCTGATATAGACGATCGAGATACCATGGGCTTTCAGGTCGTTGATAATGCCGAAGAGCACCTGGGCTTCCGCTTCGGTCAGCGCCGCCGTCGGCTCGTCGAAGATGAGAATGCGGCAGTCGAGCGTCAACGCCTTGGCGATCTCGACAAGCTGCTGGCTGGAGATTGGGAGATCGCCGACCTTCTGACGGACATCGATCGGAGCAAGGCGGTTCATAACCGCCTGTGCTTCGCGCTCGAGCCTGGCGAAATTCATGAAAGGCGAGCGGCGGCGGTTCGTTGTCGCCATGAACATGTTCTCGGCAACGGTGGCGTCCGGGCAAAGCGCGATTTCCTGGTGGACGAGACCTATTCCTAGAGACTGGGCCGCGGCTGGAGACGCGATCTTTACGGGTGCACCATCGATAAGGATGTCGCCCTCGTTCGGCTGCAACACGCCGGCGATAATGTTCATGAGCGTCGACTTGCCCGCGCCATTCTCACCACAGAGCGCATGGACCTCCCCCCTTTCCAGGGCGAATGTCACATCCGTCAGCGCCTTGATGGCGCCGAAGCGTTTGCTGACGTTGCGTATCTCCAAGACCGGTGGCTGCACCATGACATCCTCTCCCTTGCGCGCCTCGCATCGGCCGGCCGGAATCTCCCCATCCCGGCCGGCGCTTTGCAAGGCTTACTCCTCGATGCCCTTCGTGCCACGGCGCTTCAAGTACTTGTCCCAATAGAAATCATCGGCATTGGCCACCGTCACGATCGACAGACCATTATCGACGAAGGGAATGCTCATGGGATTGAAGCCGGAACGCTTGGCATCGTTCATCGGGTCGATCAGCTCGGGATGCTTGGCAAACCAGAGCATCATGAAGCCCATGTAACCCTGCATGCCCTGGTTCGGATTGATCGAGCCGAACACTTCGCCGGCCTTGATCATGTCGAGAATGTTGGCGTTGACGTCGGCGCACATCACGAGGATCTTACCGCCGCTTTCCTTGTTGGCCTGGGCCGCCCCGATTGCCGAGTTGGCCTCGGGCATGAACACCGCGTTGAGGTTCGGATGCGCCTGCACCAGGCTCATCAGACCCTGATAGGCCTTGTTGGGGTCCTGGTTCGATGCGGCCCGCCCCACGAGCTTCATGTCGGGATATTTTGTTTCCATGCGCGCGATGAAAGCCGCGATGCGCTTGTCGTGATTGTCCTGGCCCGGATTTTCCAGAACGGCATATTCGCCCTTGCCGCCAAGCTTTGCGGCAATCGCATCGGCGGCATAAGTGCCTTCACGCGTGTTGTCCGAGGTGATGAAGGAGATGCGTTTGGAAAGCGGCGAGTCCGCCGCAAAAGTGACCACCGCCGTGCCCTGATCGATGGCGCGGTTAATCGGCTCGATGAAGGGATCGGAATTCATCGGATGGACAAGGATGCCTGCCGGATTTTGCGCGAGCGCCTGATCGAAGGTGGCGATCTGCTTGTTGACATCATATTCCGGCGTACCGGTATAGGCCGTCTCGCAGCCGAGCTGTCGACCGGCCTGCTTGAACATTTCATAGACCGGGAACCAGTATTCGACGCCCGAAACCATGACGTTCATGACGTATTTCTCACCCGGCTTGCAGCGAAACGGATTGTCCGTCTCAGCCGCTGACGCAGCCGTGCTCAATGCCGCGACAGCCAAAACAGCCGTCGCTGTCGTGCCCAGAAAATTGCGCAAAGTTCCTCCTCGAGGCTGACGCCCCTCCCAAAAAGCCGATGGCGCACAGCGCGCCTTGTTCGTGAAACCGGACTTCCTCCTCGAACCCCGGTGACAGCAGTTAGCCTCGGGGAAGTCGACATGTCAATATAATTCATTAATTGAAATATATTTCACACCGGAGACCCAACCTGCCGCTCATCGGGGCCAGATTGCCTAAGCTCGTCGGCAGGATCTCACTGCGGAGGCGCATTCAGGGAAATAAAAGAGAGGCGATCGTCGCATCGATCACCCGCGCAACCGGGAAGATCAATGCATCGCCTGCGAATGGCTGGTTCTGAAAGGTGCACGGATCACAAGCCGCTACCGCCGCGATTGACCAGCGGCCTATCATCTCGTCGGCTATGCCGAAACGCTCGCTACAGATTATTCGCTCGCGGATTTTGTCCCACCACCTGCTCTGCATCGACGGGGACCTCAACCAATATGGATGGGTGACCCGGGCTGTAGCTTTCGCGCATGATCTCGGCCAGATTGCTCAGATCCGGCATCAGCTTGCGGCTTTCCCAGCCGCAAGCGCGTGCCATCGCTCCAAAGTCGATGCGGTGCAGATCGCTGTGATAGCGGGAGGATGAATAGTCGGGAATAACCACGGGCAGGCCCTGCACCATGATGCCGAGCGCGCCGTTGTCCAGTACGAACAGGACGATTCCCAATGATCGCGCTTCGGCCAGGCAACCGGCAATCAACCGGAAGCATCCGTCGCCCGTAAAAGCGAAGACCGCCGCTTCCGGTTTCGCAAGCTTCGCGCCGATTGCCGTCCCGAACGCCCCACCCATGGCCGAACCGCGATAAAGCGAATGAAAGCGGACATTCGGATGCGGGCGCTGCGTGACATACTGACGGTCTTTATAGGCAAGACACACATCGTCGAATGCAATGCTTCCCGGCAGCCATTGACGATCGATCTCCTGGTAAAATCGGGCAATATCAATTGTCCCTGGGCGCGGCGGCATGATTTCGCGATCATTGAGATCGGCCACAAAAGCCGGTGCCGGAGGGCGCGGCGGCCGGATATCCTCGAGCCGGTCGATCGCTGCGCTCAGAACCTGATCGATCGGCCCGCGCACATCAAAATATTCGCCGCGCACACGATGCCGAAATTCGCCCCCAACGCTGCCGTATGGGGCGGTCAGATTGGTGAAGTTCCATGTCGTATGGGCAGGTATGTCAGAAAAATTCAGGGTGTACTCGTCAGGGCAAAACCCGAGGGTGATGACGATATCGTCGGGGCCGAGGCTTCTCCAGAGCTGCATCGCACGGTCATTCCCGCCGAAGCCCAGATAGCCGAAACCGAAGGTATTATTGCGCGCCACCGCATTCGCCCCGTTTATACTCCAGACGATGGGAGCCTGCAGCGCTTTGCACAAACGTGTGGTGAGGACAGGCATGTGCGGATACATGGCCGCCTCTTCCCCAGCGAGCACGATCACCCGGCGCCCGGCCGATTGCCGCGGGAACTCGGCTAGAAAATGGGCGAGCGACCTTTGGTCGACGTCATCGGGTTTATTGGCATAATTGTCATGCCAAGGCTTATAGACCGGCTCAGGCACCATCTGTCCGAGCGCCTCCGGCGGCATCAGAAGTGCGATGGGAGAGCCCTGATCGAGACGCTTGCGGGCCTGCTCAAGTTGTTCTCCGATATGGTCCGGATCGTCCAAGACGAACGTGCCGGACGGCAGCTCGGCCTTCAACTGAGCCACGACACCGGCACCCTCGGGGCTCGTGTCCTGCAGCGGTGCGCGGTGTCGCGTATCTGCCGGACTGAGCGGAATAAGGTAGATTGCGGGAATATTGTGCAGCTTCGCATCACTCAGGCCGCAAGTCAGCAACCGCGTTGCGGCTCCCGTCGTTGCAATAGCCGCGCTAATCCTCCCGCTCGCCAGATAGTAACCCAGAGGAATGAAGCCGGCGACATATTCTCCGATATTGAAAAATACCGGGGTTTCGGCGCCGTCGTCGGGGACGACCATCGGCTCGAGATGTTTGAGCAAATGGATGACTCCTCCCCCGGTGACGCCGGCATAGTGATGCACATGCCAGGTCCTGAGTGTGTCGATCAGGAATTCATATCCCGTTTTCGGCTTGATTACCTGAACATCGCTTGTCGTTTCGACTGGAAGATTCACCGTCATTCGCTCGCCTCTCCGCTATGACCTCTGTTCCTCAATTCTGTGAAACATTGACATCCGCTTCCCCTGACCGGCGCCGGGCCGGAGCAAACACGGTTCCGGCACACAGCCGATCCCGATTGCATGTTCCGGAAGCAGAATTTATGCGATGCTCTTTTCCCTGGAGAGCGCTTCCATACCCGCAACCGTCGCCAGAAGATCTGCATCGCAAAGCGATGCCTTGTGATCAGCGATATCCTTGAAGCGGGAGAAAGCGAGATCAAGATCGGCATCGGAGCCGAACTCGACGCCCAGAGAGCGCATATACATGCGAAAACCGTTACGGCCCGAATTCTTTCCAAGTACCAGCCGATACTCGTCGGCGCCGACTTCCGCGGCCGTCATGATCTGGTAGGTCAACGGGTTCTTCAACATACCATCCTGGTGAATGCCGGACTGGTGCGAAAAGGCATTCTTACCGACGATCGCCTTGTTCGGCTGCACAACGAAGCCCGTGATCTCCGAGACGAGCCGGGATGCGGCGGTCAACCGGCGGGTTTCGATCGACGTCTGGCATCGGAAGAAATCCGCGCGCGTATGCAGCGCCATGACGATCTCCTCGAGCGACGCATTGCCTGCGCGCTCGCCAATGCCGTTGATCGTACATTCGATCTGGCGCGCGCCCTGCCGGGTTGCTTCGAGCGAGTTGGAAACAGCCATGCCCAGATCATTGTGACAATGCGCGGAGAACACGGCCTTGTCGGCATTTGGTACGGTATTGCGCAGATAGGTGAATATCTTCCCGTATTCGTATGGCGTCGCGTAGCCGACCGTGTCCGGCAGGCTGACCGTGGTCGCACCGGCCTTGATCACCTGTTCCACGAAGCGGGCAAGAAACTCCGGCTCCGACCGGCTCGCGTCCTCGCAGGAAAACTCGATATCCTCGGAATAGCGCCGCGCGTGGTGCACCGCGCGAACGGCATGTTCGAGCACGTTTTCCGGTGTCATTTGCAACTTGTATTTCATGTGAATAGGCGAGGTCGCCAGCACGATATGAATACGGGACGACGCCGCACCGGAAACGGCTTCCGCCGTCAGGTCGATGTCGCGCTCGACCGCGCGGCTCAGGCTGCAAATCGTACTACCCTTGACGACGCGCGCCACGGCCTTGATCGCCTCGAATTCGCCGGGACTGGAGACGGCAAAGCCGGCTTCGATCACGTCGACCTTCAGCCCCTCAAGCATAAGCGCGATCTCGACCTTCTCACTGGCGTCGAGGTTGATGCCAGGGCTTTGCTCGCCGTCACGCAATGTGGTGTCAAAGATAATGATCTTTTCGGTGTTCATGCGGACTCTCCCGATCGATTGAAGCATCGGCATTGCCGAATTCGTAAGGGTTAGCTGTATGGCACTACACGCAGGTCACGAATGATCGACGCCCCGAGCGCATTCGATGCGGCGGCAAAATCCATCACGCGATACAAGTCCTGTCAGATCTGATGCTGTTTGGTCCTGGCTTTGCCAGCATGCTGGAAACCGGACAAACCACTCCGTACCGCGACCAGCGCGCGGCAAATATCGAATTGAAGAGCCGGCTCCCGTTCGGCATAGGCCGGGGAGGTCACACCATAGACAAGGCAGGCAGATAAATGATCGACTTCAGCGCCGGTGAGGCGGTCGGCGCTTCGCCGTTGCAAGGCAGTTCGGGCTACCTCTACTTTCGGAGCAAAGATTTCAAAACCTGAGAATTGAGTGTCCATAGCGCACCGAATGGTTACGTTGGTGAGCATCGCTCCATTCATGGCGGCGGTATTTTAGAAAATTACGGACTATTTTTAGGAAATTACGGCTTTTTGCTTAGCCTGTGACAGGTGTATCCACTTTGCCACACTGACTTCAGGCAGCTCATATTTCAATGACCTGCCCATTCCAGAACCGGCGCCACGATCGCCCAAGCTCGGAGTTCATTCACCTGAGGGATGAGGTCCCAGGCTTCTGGGTGCTGAAGCGACTCATCCGTCATGAAACCACAGAAAAGTTGACGCCAAGGAGGAGGGTGGCTTCAATGACCAGCCACCCTCCTCCCTCAGCAATTATGCTTCGATGTAAATATCGGCCCCGTTGCTCCAGAGATGCTCGACGCCGATCTTCAGGTTCTTCACGCGTTTGTCGTACACGGTGATGACCGATGGCGTAACGATGTCGAGCGTGGGCAGGTCCTGCACGACCAGCTTCTGGAATTCGTTGAACAGCTCCAGCCGCTTCTTCGGATCAACCTCGACGGCTGCGGTTTCGAGCAGGCGGTCCACTTCCGGGTTTGAATACTTGGAACCGTTGGTGAAAGGGACACCCGGCTTGAAACTCTTCGACCAATAGAGACGCTGGATCCCCACCGTCGGATCGTACAGATTGCTCATGCCCTCAATGGCGATGTCAAAATCGCGATCGGTGAAAATGCGCTTCACGAAGGCTGCGAAATCCTGGTTCCTGAGTTCGACCTTGATGCCGACCTTGCCGAGCGCCTGGGCGAAATATTCGGCGGTCTGCTTGGGAGGACCGGAAGGCTGGGTCGGATCGATGAACAGCTTGAAACGGAAGCCGTCCGCGCCACGCTTGTAACCTGCCTCATCCAGGAGCTTTTCCGCCCTGGCGGGGTCGAATTCATATTTGGGAAGATCGGGCGTGTAGAATTTTGCCAGATCCGGGCTCACCGGCCCGTCGAGACGCGTGGCGTAGCCGAGATAGATGGTGTTGACGATAAAGTCCTTGTCGATCGCATAAGCGATCGCATGGCGCACCCGGATATCGGCAAGATAGCGGTTCTCGAGATTGAATTCCGCCCGCGCGATGCTCGGCGAATACGGAGCCGGATTGGTATCGACGACAAGATTTGGGTTTGCCTTGAGGCGCTCGATATCCGCCAGCGGAAGATTGGCCGTCGAGACCTGGACTTCGCCCGTTTCGATGGCCGCCACGGCCGCAGCGGGGTCGATGATGAACCGGAAGATGATCTGGTCCAGATGCGGCTTTGGTGCCCCCCAATAATCCTCATTGCGCGCAAACAGCGCATGGCTGCCACGAACCCATTCGACGAACTTGTAGGGGCCGGTGCCGATCGGCGCCACATTATGTGGGTTCTCCGCGATCTTGGTGCCTTCGTAGAGATGTTTCGGCACGATCGGCGCCTCGAAACTCGCGAATGCGCTCAGCAGATACGGTGCAGGTTTCGAGAGCACCAGCTCCACTTCATGGGGGTTCAGAACATTCGCTTTCTGAACGGTCGCGAAGGTGGACCGGCCCCGTGGATGGTTGTCCTTGAGGGCGAAGATGGAGAAAGCGACATCCTCGGCGGTAAAGTCCTTGCCATCATGCCATCGCACGCCCTCTCGCAGCTTGAACCAATAGCGCAGGCCGTCGTCGCTTACCTTCCATTCCGTGGCGAGCAATGGTTGAGGGTTGAAGCTCGCGTCGTAGGTAAGGAGGCTCTCCGTCGTCTTGCCGCTGATATAATAAGCCGCACCGGCGCTGTGTGCGATAAGGACCAGGACCGGCGGCTCCGTCCCGATATTGATGGTGACACTGCCGCCACGCGGAACGTCGTCCTGCGCGTGCGCCACATAGGGAACGACGGCCCCAGCCATCAGCGCGACGGTAGAGAGCAGGAAGGAGCGGCGCGTCGGCGTCAGGCCCCGGGCATGAATAAGTGTCATTTGATATCCCCAATTGGTCCCTCCGGCACGCGGAGCAAGAACCCAGATTTCGTCCAACATCCAGCGAAGGACCACCACTTGGACGATATAAAGTCTATAAATTTTATCGAGGAACTAGATTTTAAATCTAGGGAAGCTTTCTGAAAAAGCCATGCGGCTTTTGCCTCGATAGAAGTCTTTTTCTCGGAAGTAAGCCGTGATGAGCAGCGAAGAAGTTATTCACCGGCGCGTTGCTGAACGGACGATGGCGGGACGGACTTCGATTTCGTGGCGATGGGCCGAAATTTATTAATTGACTAATTCTATGGTATTTGTCAGTTATTTTGGTAAATACAACCCAATGAATGCGGCTTTCAGGAACCATGTTCTTATCCGAAACCAACACAGCGCAGACTAAAGAAAATTTTTCCCATTTTCTTACCTGGACGAGCAACGGCATGCGTTGCTTGAGCAATAGGCGAAAAAGCCTTCCGGGCAAGACGGGCGACAGGAGAGGACTCGATGGCGTTTGAATTTGGAGGCGAACCGGGCATCGGCGGCACTCGCCCGCTGAAGCCTATCCCGGCGCACCTGCACAACCAATCTCATCTCGTCGTCGGCCACAGCTAGGAGCTTCGATATGTCCCTCGATTCCGTCTGGTATACGCGCTGCCCGGCGCCGACGCCGCTTTCGATTGCCCATCAGCTCGGCTGGATTGATCGGCAATTCCAGAGCGCCGGCGTCTCGGTTCGCTCCATCCGCGACAGCAAGGATCTGGCTATTCGCCAGAGCCATTTCACCCATGCCCTCGACTATTCCTTCCGCCAGGGCGGGAACATTCCACCCATCTGGGCGCGCTCCGGAGGACGGCAAACCCGCGTTGTCGGCATCACCACCACAGACGAATTCCAGGCGATCATTGCGCTTCCGGGCTCCGGCATTGTCACAGGTGCCGATCTCAAGGGTCGCCGTGTCGGCATCCCCCGCAAATCCGCAGAAAAAGTCGTCGATTTCCAGCGCGCCACGGCACTGAAAGGCATCGTCTCGGCGCTTTCGCTCGACGGCCTGGTGCATACTGACGTGGAGCTGGTCTACCTCGACAGCACCGAGGCCACCCTGATCGAAAGAGGAAACGCCGCTTTCCTCGGCCTGAAGCGCCGCTATCCCTATGGCGACGAGCTTCTCGCGCTTGCCCGCGGCAAGATTGACGCCTTCTTCGTCAAGGGCGCAGAAGGCATCGTCCTTGCCAATCAGATCGGCGCTGTTGTGGTTTCCGAATTCGGCTTTCATCCCGACCCGAAGATCCGCATCAACAACGGCACGCCGCGGCCGCTCACGGTCGACGCCTGTTTCCTCGACGAGCATTTCGATCTCGTCACCAGCCTCGTCGCAACAGTCGGCCAAGTTGCCGCCTGGGCCGAAGCCCATCCGAGCGATGCCGTGCGTTTGATCGCCAGTGAAATCGGCGTCGGCGAGGACGCCATATGGGCCGCGAATGGACCGAATGTTCACAAGCATCTGACCCTCGCGCTGGATAACGATCAGATCGAAGCTTTCACTCATTTCAAGCAATTCCTGCTTGAATGGGGTTTCATCCCGGCCGATTTCGATGTCTCGACCTGGATCGAACGTGGGCCATTGGAAGACGCTTCCAGGCGTGCTGCCGCATGAGCGCCGCCCCCATCCTCGTCACGGGAGCAACCGGCAAGCTCGGCCAGCTCGTCGTGCAGCGATTGAGTGCGCTCGGTCAGTTGGTGCGTGTTTTCACACGCCGGCCCGAGATAGCGCGAAATCTCTTCAGCTCTTCTGTCCAGATCGCCAATGGGGATTTCGGCGACCGAACCTCACTCGGTACCGCTCTTGCAGGCGTCGACCGTCTCTTCCTGTTGTCTCCCATCGGCGAGCGTCTCGCAGATGAGCAGATCGCGGTCGTCAATGCCGCCATCTCGGCTGGCGTCCACCGCATCGTCAAAATCTCCGGGTCGGATTGGACGATCGAGCCATCCGGAAGCTCTATTTCAGGCGATGCTCATGCCGCCGTGGAACGACACCTCAAAGGCTTGCCCGCCGAACATGTTTCGCTTCGTCCCAATGCCTGGATGCAGGTCTCGCTCGCCAACATCATCAAGCAGGTGCTTGCCGGCAACCCGGTAAGCACGGTCAATCCTGATGCTGGAATTGGCTATATCGATGCCCGCGATATCGCCGATATCGCCGTCCATCAATTGCTCGCCGACACGATCGCCGGAGAAAAGCTGGTTCTAAGCGGTCCGCGCGTGGTGACGGCCAGACAGATCGCTGCTCTTCTCAGCCCGGCGCTGAAGCGCCCCGTTGAGGTGACGGACAGGCCTCGTCTCGCGACCTCCTCGGATGATGATTTCGAACACCGGGCAGTCGCGCAATTCATGACGCTTATCGCCGCTGGTCGTGCCGCTGGAACAACCGACATCGTCGCCACACTTCTCGGCAATCCGCCGCGCAGCGTTGAAGCCTTCATCGGCGAATACCTGGCCACTGAGGCGGCGCTCGCCGGGTAACAGCGTCATGAGCGGTCCCTTCCCATCATCGGCGCATGTCCGGGCGGGCTCGCGCCGATCGGGCGGCGGCAATCCGCGACGAAGCCAAGACGACACAATTCATCCGCCGGCGGTTTATCGCAGCCTATCAAGCGACCAGCGCCGCCCTCCCCCAGATAGGAAAATCCGTTCACATGACCAGCTCAACGCGAAAGCTCAATCTCAATGTCGGCATCAACACGACCGGCTATCTTCCCAACGCCTGGAAGTATCGGACAGGAAGTCGCCATGACATCAACGATCCCGGCTACTATCGCGGTCTGACGGAACTGGCCCATAGGGGACTGTTCGATGCCGTGTTCTTTTCCGATCACCCTGCCCTGATGACCGACCCCAAGGGACGTCCCTTCCACACGATAGACCCGCTCATTCTGTGCACGGCGCTGGCCGCGCAGGTGCCGGACATCGGCTTTGTCGCCACGATGTCCTCGACCTACAATTCTCCTTACAATCTGGCCCGGCGCACTCAGTCGACGGATATCATGTCCGGCGGGCGATTGATCATCAACATCGTCTCTTCGTTCAATCCGAGTGTGGCCGCGAACTTCGGCAGCGCGCCACTTCCCCCGCGCAGCGAACGTTATGCCAGAGCATGGGAGTTCCTCGACGTTACGAAAAAGCTGTGGTCGAGCTGGGACCCGGCGCGTGACGGCCAAATTCCCGAGGACCAGTTCTGGGATGCTTCCAGCGCACACGCGATCGATCATGCAGGCGAGTATTTCAGCGTCAAGGGACCGCTGAACGTCCCGCTTGGTCCACAGGGGCATCCGGTTCTCGCGCAGGCAGGCGCATCCGAAGGCGGGATCGATCTTGCCGCCCGCCATGGCGAGATCATCTACTGCAATATTCTCTCCCGGCCCGCGGGCCAGGCCTTCGGCAAGAAGGTCAGGGATCGTGCCGTCGCTTTTGGCCGCGACCCTTCCGGTATCCGCATCGTGCCGGGCCTGGTGGTGATATTGGGTGATAGCCGCGAGGAGGCGCTGCGCAAGCATGAGCTCTTTAGCGGTGCCGGTTCCGAAGACGGGTTGCTGGCGCGCTTCATAAAGGAGCACAATATCGATCCGGAGGGCTTCGATCCAGACGCCGTTCTGGATGCCGAGCGTTTCATCCCCAATCCCAACCGCATACAGGCGGTCGGCATGGGTCTTGGCCTATCCGACCTTCTCACCCATGAAAGGCTCACCGCGCGTCAGGCGGTGCGGCGCGCGGAAGGCAATCATCGGCTCGTTCTCGGGACCGCCGAAGAGGTCGCCGACGCGATCATCGATCTCTGGGCCGACGGAACGGTGGATGGTTATACGTTGCAGCCGCCGCGCGCACCGGACGACATCCAGGAGTTCATCGATAAGGTGATCCCTATTCTGCAGGATCGCGGCGTCTACCGGACACGCTATGAAGAACGAACCGTTCGGGAGCGGTATCGGCTCCCTTATCCGTTCTGAGGAACGCCGCGCGGCTATTCAGTGCACGGTCAATGCGGTCGTTTCGAGTTGACGACGCTGCAGCGCGCTCACGAGCATCGCTGCTTCCCTTATGATCGCCGAGAAGGTCGCATTGTCGGCCTGGGCTATCTTTGCGGTGATATCACCGATTATGACCGTCAGTCGCATGATCAGGACGCGATGGTTCGGCTCGGAGAGACTGCCCTGCCGCTCGGTGATGTCGACAAGCGCCCACACCAATGTCTCGACGATCTGCCGGCGATAACGCCGTGTATCGGCCGCCGAACTTTTGTCTAATTGCAGAATCTCTTCCATAATATCGCGCACGTCGAATTCACCTCGCATCGCCGGTTCACGACAGGCGCCTTGCATTGAAAAGAAGTTCGCGAAGCGGTGCCTCCGTGCCAAACAGCGTCAGAAGACGATTTTCCTCATTCTTTTCCAGACGATAGCGGCGAGCAAAGTCGAAGACACTCCAGGGAGCCTCTTCCATCTTCGGTGAGTCCGCGTTCCTCATTCCTTCTTCTGGATATTGACGCATCGCACATCTCCATTCTTTCGGCGGCCGACAATGCGGCGTTGTCAGAAAGGAAAGATCGCCAACGCGGCGCGACTTGAAACGAGCCATCGACGTTCATTTCCACGACGCCTCAATATTGTCTATAAAAATAGTAGACAAAAGAAATAAGCACCCTTCCCTTCCCCCCACGGTGAAAAATCCGTTCAAGCATTGCGTATGCATGCAGGCGCAGGTTCCCAGCGCTTAAGCCCAGCGACGGCGTCCTGCCGGTATGTAATCGCGAGGCGAAATGATTCATTTTTCGCTGAGCGGTGCTAGGCAATAACAGGATAATTCAGACGTTGCGCGTCACGCTCAAGATCAGCCAGAGGCTGGTAATCCGCATCGGAAAGGACGGAAAACCCTTTGAGAGACAGGACATCGCGCGCCTCGGCAAGCGCCGGTTCGACCGCAGCTTTTTCGAGCGCGCTACGAAGCTTGATAAGCTCCTCTTCGGTGGCGTCTCCGCGGGTGATGAACGGAAGCCCCGGCCCTTTGACGGTCTCCGCAAGGACCCGCACTCCTGAAAGGCGCTCCGGATCGAAGCGCAGTGTATTGCCATAGGTGATACAGTCGATCGCGGCCACATCGGCGATACCAGCGGAGACGGCGGCGATGCTGTTCAAATGTCCGCCGGTTTCGATGACCGATGAGAAGAAGTGACCATTCCAGGCAAGCGGTGCGACGGAGGCACGAAGCAGGTTGACGCCGGAATTGCTGTCGGGTTCGTTGATTGCCGCCCTGGCGCCGCGCAGATCTTCCAGTGAATGCGCTTCGCTCTCCTCTCGGACTATGACGAAGCTGCACGTTTCGGGACCGTCGCAACCAGGGTGCCCAAAGATCGGAGTTGCCACCAGCCGGACCTTGCCACGCAAGTGCTTGACGTAGGGATAGCCGCAGGTCTGCGCCAGCAACAGGTCCGGATGAAGCCATGCTTCGTTGTATCGGACCCGATGGTCCAGCGATTCCGGCACGCCGTCGACGCCTGCCCCGCGCAGCTCATCTCGAAGGAAGCTCCAAAGCGCTGTCGTGGCTTCGGCCACGGGTGGCGGACTGACATACATCGCAAGGCTTGCAAGGCGCATTCTCACACTTTCATAGTTCGAAAGAGCATATCTGACAGAATATTTGAAACGAGCCTAACGGCGCCTTTTTACTATCTCCGGCCCCGACAGGCGAGCATCCGGGTGGCAAGGCTATGCGCTCATGAATGACGAGGATGCGTCGGATCATCGTGCGGCCTCAAGAAGAACCGGCGCACGATATCCCAGTAACCGTTATAGACGAGACCGCCATTTGAGCGAATGAGTATTTCGCGGTTGTCGCGATAGATCCGCGGCAGGCGATACCACGGTATGCCGGGCTTGCGATGGTGAAGAACGTGCAGATTGTTGTACAGGAAAAGCAACCCGAAGAGACGGCTATTTTCGACAATCGCGGTGCGTTCGTCGTGGCTTTCCGCGTATCTGTGCTCAGCATAGGATCTGAGCCGTGTCATCGCGGCACCGACGTAGACGAAGCCGAAAAGATAAAGCCAAAGTGGCATGCCGCAAATGGCGGTTACCCAAAAAATGATCACGGCGACGCCGAGGCCGTGAGCTGCCCACATGCCTCGCCGGCCTGGCTCGTTTGCAAGGACAAGGCGCCATTCCTGCGCCAGGAAGCTTAGGATCATCACCGCCGGACCGATGGTCAACCTGCCGAACAACGTCGTATTCCAAAGCGCCAGGATTCTTCCGGCCGCACCGAGCTGTTCCCAGGCGGCTCGGGTGAAATACGAAGACTCAGGATCTTCGATCGGATCGGTAAGATGCTCGTCGCGGTGATGCTCGAGATGGCTTTCCTTGTAGATCGCATAGGGAAGCCAGAGCGAGAGCGGCAGCCAACCGATGGCATCGTTCACCCAGCTAAGCCTGGTCGGATGGCCGTGAATGACCTCATGTTGAAGTGAACCATGCCAAGCAATCAACCATCCCCCGACGACCACGACCAGAGCCAGCGGAAAGGATTGCCACCACCAAGTGACCGCCAGGAAGCCACCATAAATAGCGACCGAAAGCACAACGGTCGGCCACTCCGGCAATCGCGCGGCGGGGTGTGCTCCGCCCACGGCCTTTGATCTATCGAACATGATGTATTTTCCCCTATCAATTCCGACAGGTTATTTGAGATGGATTCGTTTTAGAAAATAAAATCTACTTATTTTGTCGACTTACGTGGAAAAAAGCTTTCAGCGCAGGGCCTTAACATCGGCAAACGATACGCCCTGGTCGGGTGGGTTTGCTCGGCAGCCCCTCGAACGGCAGACATGTATCTGGTTACGGCCCCTAGCCTACGGAAAATCTGTTGGCCGGACGAGCCAAGCCCAGGCGTTCACGCAACGTACCGGGTTCATACTGAGTGCGGAAAAGGCCACGTTTTTGCAGTTCGGGAACCACCTGAGTCATGAAATTCTCCCAGTCTTCAGGCAAGAGCGGAAACATGAGATTGAAGCCGTCGGCCGCACCCGAAACGAACCAGTGTTCCAATTCGTCCGCCACTTGGCGCGGTGTCCCCGCGACGAGCGGCACGGAACCTGTGTTGGCGATCTTGCGCGCCAGTTGCCTGATCGAAAGCCCCTTATTGGCCTCGTTCCGGACAATCGCAAGCCAGGTTCTCCAGCCATTGTAGCTGGCCTCTTCCGGCAGGTCCGGCACAGGACCGTCGAGAGGATAGACGGACAGATCCGTACCGGCCCAGCTCGACAAGAGATCGACAGCGACCTCGTCAAGCATCAGTGACTCCAAATATGCCTGCTTTTCCTGCGCCTCGGAGGTCGATGAAGCCACGATCGGCAGGATGCCCGGCAGAAGCTTGAGGCTTTCGGCTTTGCGTCCGTATTTTGCCAGCCGATCATTGATGTCGGCGCGATAGGCAAGCCCTTCCTGCTCGTTGCGAACGACGGCGAAATGCAAATCTGCCTGCGCGGCGGCGAGTTCCTTGCCGGCATCCGATGAGCCGGCTTGGACAATCACCGGATGCCCCTGCGGCGGCCGCGGCACGTTAAGGGGACCTTTGACCTTGAAGTGCTTTCCATGATGGTTAAGGGCGTGCACCTGGTCGCGATTGGCGAAGACGCCCGCGCTCTTGTCGATCAGCAGCGCTCCATCTTCCCAGCTGTCCCATAGAGCCTTTACAATGTCGAGAAATTCGTTGGCGCGCTCATAACGTGTCGCGTGATCGATGTTTGAATCGCGCCCGAAATTGACGGCCTCTTCCTCGAGTGCCGACGTCACCACATTCCAGCCCACGCGTCCCTTGCTGATGTGGTCGATCGAGGCAAACATTCTGGCTGTGTTGAAAGGCTCTGTGTAGGAGGTCGACGCGGTGACCAGGAACCCAATATCCTTGACGACAGCGGACAGGGCGGAAACGAGCGAGAGAGGCTCCAGCCGGGGATTGGCATAATGGGTCAACCCGCTTCCGTAGGTGTCCCAGACGCCGAGATGGTCTGCGATAAAGATTGCGTCCAGCTTGGCGCTTTCGGCAATGCTGGCGAGCCGGCGGTAGTAGTCGAGATCGAGAAATTCGTGACGAGGCGCGCGCGGGTGCCGCCATGACAGGCGGTGGTCTCCCTGCGGATTGAAGAAGAAACCAGCCAGGATCATGCTTTGGCGCGACATTCCGCACTCCATTTCGGGGTTCAGGATCGTAAGACAATGTAGCGTCTGCTTCCCAGCATGCGCTTCGTGCGAACAATTTAGGCAAGTTTACATTCCGGTAAAAACGATTATTTCTTCCGGAATGAAAAGTTCAGCTTAACTATGGTGCCTGCATGACTGGTGTTCCATCCCTTCGAGGTCTGCAGGCGTTCGAGGCTGCGGCGCGGTCCGGAAGTTTTGTCGCCGCCTCTGAAGAACTCGGGATTTCGGCGGCCGCCGTCAGTCAGCTCATTCGCGCCCTCGAAGAGCAGGCCGGACGCAAACTGTTTCACCGCGCCAACAGGCGTGTCGTGTTGACGGAAGCAGGAATGGACGTGTTCCCGCAACTTCTCAACGCCTTCGCGGACCTGCGCAGCGTTGCGCGTGAACTTGACGGGGGCGAGCGCCGGTCGTCGCTGGTGATATCGGTAGCGCCGTCGGTGGCGATGGGGTGGCTCTCTGCGCGCCTGCCGGACTTCCTTCGCTTACACGGCGCGGTCGATATTTCCCTGCGAGGGGAAGATGACCCTGTGCCATTTGAACGTGAGCGGATCGATTTCCGTCTCTCCTATGGGCGCTCGCATTACCCGCAGCATCACGTTGAAGACCTTGCCATCGACGCCGTTTATCCGGTCTGTTCGCCCGCATTCCTGGAAAAATATGGCAGGTCGCTCTCCGCCGAGAGCATGCTGGGTGCCGCTTTGATCCACACGGATTGGGGGCCATCCGGCGCATCGTTCCCGTCGTGGCGAACATGGTTTGAAAAAGCCGGCTTGACGCCGGACCGCCAGATCCAACGCGGTATCACAGCGAACTCATCCATGGCGGCGATCGATTTCGCTTGTGGCGGTCTGGGTATCGCGCTTGGTCAAGGACTATTCTGCGCCGATCTGATCGAGTCGGGCCGTCTGGTTGTCGCTACGAAACAGAGACTCCTGCTCGCAAATCCATATTGCATCAACCTACCTCAACGCAGCGCAAACCGCCCCTTGGTGAGGTCGTTCAAAACCTGGTTTGCGGCAGAGTGCGTGCGGTGCGTTGAATCGCCCGCACTTGTCACATGACCTGATGCATCGATAAAGACGTGCATCATAGATGGATCGCCGACAAGGCGATCGAGCAACGCCACGGCCAGCGACCAAACCCATCGCCGCCTTGGAATGCCATGGCTCTATCGCACAACTTGAAGGCAAGTTTTTTCTATCGCCCCGGAAAATTCGATGGCTTTCGACCACTTCGCCCATGAATCCATGATGTAACCTCCCAATAATATCATAGTTTTACTCATCTTCCGGAAGCGGAACCACGCACTCTCTTTCAGGTAGTTTCATACGATCGCGATTTGACCAGCCACCTGCGGAGAACAGAACCATCTAAAATGCTGCAGCTTGGTTTCTCCAAGCGTATTCGTCCTAAACGGCGTCATATCGAGGTCCCCCGGATTGACGCGATGCCTGGAACGGCAGCGCTCATCGAAGAACGACTTTTTTCACCCCAATGACTATTAACAAAACGGAGTAGTTCACGTGGCATTGAAGATCATCACCGCCGTTGGCGCATTCGCGCTTTTGACCCTTTCAGCCGCGGCGGTATTCGCAGCAAGCGATCCACTGTCAGCCGCCCCCACTGTCCGAAGCGACACCAAGACAATCGTCGTCGGTTCCGCGGATTTTCCTGAAAGCCAGCTATTAGCGACGATCTACGCCAAGGCGCTGGCTGCCAAGGGTATTCCAGTGGAGACGAAGCTGAATATCGGCAGTCGCGAGGTATATATTCCGGCGCTGCTCGACGGATCGATCGATCTTCTGCCAGAATATGCAGGCGCGACATTGAATTATCTCGATAAGAACGCCACCGCCCACTCGCCGAGTGATGTCGCCACGGCACTCAAGGCGGCCCTGCCGAAGGGAATATCACTGCTGACGCCTTCCGCAGCGCAGGATTCCGACAGCATTGCCGTGACGCGTAAAACAGCCGAGAAATACAAGCTGAAGACGATCGCTGACCTCACGACAGTCGCCTCGCAGCTCGTGCTTGGCGGTCCGCCGGAATGGAAGACGCGCAAGGAAGGCCAGATCGGTCTGAAAGATCTCTACGGCATAGAGTTCAAGTCGTTGAGAGCACTCGATGTGGGTGGCCCTTTGACACTTTCGGCACTCGTCAACGATCAGGTACAGGTTGCAAATCTATTTTCGACTGACCCGGCTATCGCCGAGAATGACCTCGTCGTGCTGGAAGACGTCAAAAATCTCTTCTCTGCTCAGAACATCGTTCCGGTGATCGCCACGTCCAAAGTCAGCGACGTCGTAACCAAAACGCTCGATGCTGTCTCTGCCGCTCTGACGACCACGGATCTCGTTATCATGAATGGCCGTCTGGCCAACCATGACAGCTTCGATGTCGTGGCCGGCGATTGGCTTGCGAAACACAAGCTGGACTAATTGCAGCCAGGTGGGGCGCAGCATTCGGCGCGCCCCACGCCTCTGCGGCGAAAAGCGGATCAGTTGAGAGTGACATGGCCGTCATTCCAGCGGATACCGTACCTAAACGTCGTTCAACCCTTCAAAGATCTCAGCGATATCCGCCTCGCGAACACTATCACCAACGTACCAGCTCAACGTGTCGTAAAAGCCAAGGAAGGAGCCCTTGGTCTTCGCGAGAAGTGCCATGGCTTCCGCGCCAGTGATCGACAGCTTGGCGACAAAGAAGGTGACGAGAGCAGCCTCGGCCTTTGGATGGGCAAACACCAACGCCGTCGGTGAATTGGGCAAAAGCACAGGCAACGCCGGACGCTCCATCCGGCACGGTAAAGTGACCTCCAGACGGATGTCCCGTGACGATGCTCCCGCTTCTATGACGAAAGCCTCCGCATCCAGCACCCAGGCGGAACGGACGGCGTCGAAATATTGGAAGTCGCGCTCAACAAGCGCAAGCGTCGCCGTCTTCGCCTCACCGGGCTCCAGATGCAGTTTGACGAAGGCTTTGAGTTCACGGATCGGCCGTTTCAAGCCGGGCTTGACCGGACGGACGTAGAGTTGAACGATTTCCTTGCCCGCGACCGATCCGGTGTTGCGGATGGTGACGCTCGCGGTACAAGCCATGCCTGGCACGATCTCCTGTACATTGATCGCGAGATCCTCATAGCTGAATGTCGTGTAGCTGAGGCCATGCCCGAACGGGAATGCCGGGGCAATGGCCTTGAGATCGTAGAACCGGTATCCGACGAAAATGCTTTCGCTGTAGAGATGGCGCCCCTGCTCGCCGGGATAGCTGTGCCAGCCAGGAATATCCCGCATCCGCGCGGGCATGCTGGCAGACAGCTTGCCGCATGGGTTCTGCTCGCCAAACAGAATGCGGGCAATCGCTTCGCCACCGCCCTGCCCGGCATAAAAGCCGGCCAGCACCGCATCGACCTCGCCGAGCCAGGGCATTTCGACGGCATCCGGCATGGAGAGTACAACGACAACCTTACGACCGGCCGCAGCCAGCGCATGGATGAGGGCGTCGTGGCTGGCGGCCAGTCTTAGCGTGTCGCGATCGTTGCCCTCGCCATGTCGGCTCTTCTCGTTTTCCGCAAACACCACCGTCGCATCCGCTTTCGATGCCGCCTCGACAATCACGCTGATCGACGCCGCGATCTCGGCGTTGGCGGTAGATGCAAATGGCAGGTGCTGTACGTCGAGGCCCACCCCTGTTCGTGCGGCAATCTGGACGAAAGGACTGTCGACGCGATAGGGGTTGGTCGTGGCAGAACCGGAGCCCTGGATAACCGGCAGAACGGCACCATCGCCCACGACAAGAAGCCGCCCCAGGCTTTTTGGGTCGATCGGCAGCGTTTTGCCTTCGTTGCGCAACAGCACCATCGATTCCCCTGCAATTAGTCGTGACAGGGCATGGTGCTCCTCCAGATCGATGGCGGTGTGAAGCCGCTCATGCGCGTTGCATTTGCACACGAGCTCCAGCACCTTCGCGCAGGCTGCGTCAACCGCCTCCGGGGCGACATCGCCGGCCTCGATCGCGGCGTGGAGCCGCCTCTTGCGCGGTTGGCTCTCCGGCATATCGAGATCCGTTCCGGCAAGAAGTGCCGCGCCACGGTCTTTGATCGCGTGCCAGTCCGACACGACCAGTCCGCCATAATCCCATTCTTCGTGCAAAACAGTGGTGAGGAGCCACCGGTTTTCAGCAGCCTGGACACCGTTCAGCAGGTTGTAGGAACTCATGACGGTCCAGGGCGCGCTCTTTTCTATCGCGCGCTCGAAGCCAGCCAGATAGATTTCGCGGAGCGCCCTTTCATCGACATCGGAGCTGGTCGTGGTCCGCTCCATCTCGGAATTGTTGCAGGCAAAATGCTTCAGTGAGGCACCAACGCCATTGTCCTGTAGACCCGAGATAACAGCGGCCGCCAGATCGCCGCTGATCACGGGGTCCTCGGAAAAATATTCGTAAGCGCGGCCGGCCAGCGGGGTACGCCTGATGTTGATGCCGGGGCCTAGCAGCAGATGAACGCCGAAATTCCTGCATTCCGCGGCCAACGCCGCCCCCATGCGATAGGCAAGATCGACGTCCCAGGAGCAGCCGAGCAGGTTGCCGTTTGGAAAGCACGTCGCAGCTCGGGTTGTGCCGAACATGCCGCCCGATGCGTCAGCCTGTTGCTCGACGAGCTGCAGGAATGCCTGCAGGCTGTCCTCGTCGCTATCGCCGGCGTCGATCTGTGTGGTCGAGTAGCGAACGCCATAGGCGCCATCGGTCATGACGATCGACGGAATCCCGAGTCTTTCAATCGCCGCAGTTTTCCAAAGGCCGCGTCCGCTGAGAAGATTGACCTTTTCGTCAACCGTCATTCGGCCGATGAGCGACTTGATTTTGTCTTCGCTGGGCTGAAACATGAATAGTCTTTCGGGTTCTAAGCTGCAGCCGAAGGCCGCTCAGCAGATCTTCTGAAGCAATTCCATCAGCATCATCCGCTCTGCAAGCGTCAGGGTGCTCATCGTTTCCTGCGAAATCTCAAGCGCGATCGACAAATTACGCACCACCGTCGCCTCGCCTTCGGCCGTCAGCCGCAAGACCAGGCGACGCGCATCGGCCGCATCCGGCGCCGTGTGAACAAGCCCGCGCTTGACGAGGCGATCGACGACACCCTTGATGGTCGCCATATCCATCGCCGTCTCGCGGCCAAGATTGCCCTGCGAACAGGGCTGAAGATCCTTGAGCTTGACCAGCGCTGCCCATTGAGTGGTGGTCAGTTTCTCCGCCATCAGGTTTGCGAAGATGGCCACATGGCGCTGGTTGGCCTGGCGCAGGTAAAACCCGATCTGCTCGTCAAGAGCGTATTCGAGTTGCTGGCCTTTCTCATGGGCCGTCGATGAAGATGCAGCTGTCGGCAAACCGGCTTTGTCTTTGAACGGAACGTCCATCGGATCTCTCAAATTTCGCTGTTCGGCTCTCCGAGCAGCACGGCCGCAAATTTATGATCGCCATAGGTTGAGGATGGCTTCGGTCGACAAGATTTCAATCTGCTCGGAAAGCCTTGGCGCCAAAATTTCCAGAATGACCGAATGCGCGGTCTTGTCGCCGCTTGCCAATGCGTCTTCTGCGAGAATGACGCGATAGCCGGCATCGACGGCATCGAGAACGCTTGCGTAGACGCAGACGTCAGTCTCGACGCCCGAAAAGATCAGCGTGTCGATCCCTGCCGCTTGCAATCGCTCCGCAAAACCTGGCGCTCCGAAAACCGAATAGGTCGCCTTGTCGATGATCGAGCCTGGGCCGGCGATCGCCGCAAGCTCCGCGACGAGGTCGAGCATCGCAACGTCCAGCTCGTCAACGGTCACAGCCGCCCAGCGGCGATAGTAATTCTTCCACCGGCCCTTGGCGCTCTCTGCATTTTGCGGAACGATAAAGCGGGCAAAGATCGTACCGGATGGTCTCGCTTTGCAGAGCGCCAGTACGTTCGGAAGTATCTCCGCAAGTGCCGGCGTGCGCCACGCCGTTTTCTCGGCAAAGAGGCGCTGCATGTCGATCACGACATGCAGCGTGTTGTTCGAGAAGGGCGCCGCTGCCATGATCAATTCGCCACCGGAACCGAATGTTCCGGAGACCAACTCAAGGTAACGATGTCGCCATCGCTCAAAACCTTACCGTCGCGGTTCTGCGCGAACAGCTTGAGCGGAAGGCCATCCGGGGTCTCCAGGAGGTAGGACAACACCGGCCCGGCATAGATGACAGTGGTGATGCGGGCCGTCAGGCGGTTGCCATCCGTCGGTCCTGACGCAATCGACATCTTTTCCGGGCGGATGGCCAGCGTGACCTTCGAGCCATTGGCGGGCAGTGTACCCGTGGTCCTGACGATCGCGCCATCGCTCAGGCGGACGGCGCCGTTATCGACCGTACCGCTGAGGAAGTTCGAATCGCCGAGGAATTCCGCCGCAAAACGCGTCAGCGGTCGCTCATACACCGTTTCCGGTTCGCCTATCTGGACGATACGGCCCTTGTCGAGGATGGCCACCTTGTCGGACAACGTCAGCGCCTCTTCCTGGTCATGGGTCACGAAAATCGTGGTCAGCCCGCTTTCGCGCTGGATGCGCAATAGTTCGATCTGCATCTCCTGACGGAGCCGGCGATCAAGCGCGGAAAGCGGCTCGTCAAGGAGTAACACGCTCGGTTTGATGACGATGGCGCGCGCCAGCGCCACGCGCTGCTGCTGGCCGCCGGAAAGCTGCTTCGGCGTGCGCTCGCCAAAGCCCGGAAGACGCACCATCTCCAGCGCGCGGTCGACTTCCTTGCGGGCTGCCGCACCCTTGATGCCGCGCCGTTCCAGGCCGAACGCGACGTTCTGGGCGATCGTCATATGTGGAAACAACGCATAGGACTGGAACATCATGCCAATGTTGCGCCCCCAGACCGGAACGTTCGTCACATCGTTGTTGCCGATCGTCACCACGCCCTGATCCGGCTTGATGAAGCCGGCGATGATACGAAGAAGCGTGGTCTTGCCGGAACCAGACGGTCCGAGAAGGCTGGTAAAGGAGCCTTCCGGAAACTCGGCGGTGATGTCGGCGAGGACGGGCGTGGCACCATAGGTCTTGGCGACGGAATCGACTTTAACGTTTGTCACGGGTGTCTCCGGGCTTGGCGAAGCGCGCGAAAATCAGGATGACCGTCATCGAGCCGAGCAGAAGCACGGTCGAGATTGCATTGATTTCGGGGGTGAAGCCCTTGCGGATCGAGGAGTAGATCTGGACCGGCAGAGTGGTGTAGCCGGGCGTTGCGAGAAAATAGGAAATCACGAACTGGTCGAGCGATACCGCGAAGGCGAACAGGGCGGCGCCCAGGATACTAGGATAGAGCAGCGGCAACGTAACCGAGAAGAAGGCATGCACCGGCGTAGAGCCAAGGCTCATCGCAGCTTCCTCAAGATCGGCACGAATAGTCCGGAAACCGGTGCCGACCACCAGAACCACATAGGGGATGGCGAGTGCGACGTGTCCGATCAGCAGGGCATGCATGCCGCGTCCGATGCCGCTCCAGTAGAAGAAGATCAGCATCGCCGTGCCGGTGATCAGCCAGGGGATGGCGATTGGCGGCAGCAGCAACAGTTGCAGCAGGCTCTTGCCGCGGAATGTCCGACGCGACAGCGCCACCGAGGCCATGGTCCCGAGTGCCGTCGCCAGCACGGCCGTGATCGTGGCAATGATGATGCTGTTGAGGCCGGCAGTCAGAAGTACGGTGTTGCTCCACAATGCCTGATACCACCGCAGCGAAAAGCTGAACGGCAGCTCGTAGAGCGGCGATGCGTTGAACCCCATCGCCATCATCACGAGAATGGGCGTGTAGAGGAAGATCAGGATAGCGACGAGATAGATACGTCCAAGCGGTTTCATGATCCTCTCCTCAAGTCGCCGTGCCACGGCGCAGTATGCCGGAGAAGGTTGCGAAAATAGCGAGCACGACGGCCAGCAGTGTAAAGGACAGCGATGCACCCAACGGCCAGTTGAAGGCCTGCGTGAACTGGTCCTCGATCACCGTCCCCATGGTGACGCCGACGCGACCACCCAGGATGCGCGGCTCCATGAACGAGCCGATGACAGGAATGAAGATCAGGACGGACCCGGAAATCAGGCCGGGAGCCGCAAGCGGCACCAAGATCTTGAACAGAATGATCCACCAGCGCGCGCCGAGGCTCGATGCAGCCTCTATGATCGCGTCGTCAATAGCCACAAGGGCGATATAACAGGTCAGGATCATGTAGGGCAGATAGCCGTGAACGAGACCGACCACGATGGCATAGCGCGTGTAGAGAAAGCCGATCGATCCGGCGTCGGGCGCGATCATATGCAGCAGGTTATCCAGGAAACCGTTTTCCCTGAGCACCATCGTCCAGGAAAAGACGCGCACCAGGCCGTTGGTCCAGAAGGGCAAAAGGACCAGGATCAGCAGCATTTCGCGCGTCTTGCCGAAGGTCGAGCGGACCAGCGCAACGGCGGCGAGAAAGCCGAGTATGGCGCAAAACAGTGTTGTCCAGAAGCCAATCAACAGCGATGTGATACCAATACCGACCAGATAAGGCTGATCGATGAAGGCACGGTACTGTTTCAGCGTAAAGACGATAGGGGCCTTGCCCATCGGTGTCGCCGACATGAAGCTGAACACCAGCATGGTCAGCAGCGGTAGGAAAACAGCAAGCGTCAACCACCCATAGGTCGGAAGCAGCAGGGCGGTCGTTGAAATCCACGATGGAAGCGTCCGCCGGCTGCGCGGACCCGAAGGTCCGCGCTCTGACGCCGATGTCAGTTGATCATTCTGCATAGAAAGCTTTCACTTCCTGCCATGTATTGTTGAAGGCTTCGCGGCGATCGTCCGGCAAAGCCGACATGATGCCCATTGTCTTCAAGTATTCAGGCTTGTGCACCTGGCGGCTGAGATCGTCGGCCGGCAGCGCTGCGAGAGCGGCCGAGTTCGACGAAGCCGGTGCGCCCACCTTCGTTGCCCATTCGACGTAGAATGTCGGGTCGATCATCCAGTTGGCGAACACAAGGGCGCCTTCTGCATTCGGAGCCGATGCCGGAATACCGAGGCCATCGACCCAACCGATGCCGCCCTCCTTGGGAACGACGAACTGAACCGGAAGCTTCGAATTGCGCTTGGAGCGCACCGAACCGCCAGACCAGAACAGCGACAGATCGAATTCCTTGGCAGCGAACGACTTGTTCCACTGATCTTCCGTGGACCACAACAGCTTGACGTTCGGCTTGATCGACTTCAGCGCAGCCGTTACCGCGGCAAGATCCTTCGGATCATTGATGTCCTGGCCACTCATCAGGGCGCCGACGCCGATGTTGATGATGGGATCGTCGTCCATGGCAACGCGGCCCTTGTAGGCGGGATCAGCCAGAACGGCGTAGCTCTCTGGAACCGGCATGCCTTCGCGGATGGCGAGCGAGGTCATGCCCCAAACCCACGGCACTGCGAAGCCCTTGCCGTCCTTGCTGAAGTTCGGATTGGAACGCAGGGCTTCATCGACGGTTGCAGCGTTCGGAACCTTGCTGAAATCGATCGGCTGAAGCAGGTCCTCGGCAGCGGCCTGGGCACAACGTGCGGCGTTGAGAACAACGAGGTCGTAGGCGCCTGGATTGGTGCGCAGCTTGGTCAGCATTTCCGATTCGGAGCTATAGTAGTCGTGAACGACTGCAATACCGGTTTTCTCGGTGAAAGCCTTGATGGACCACGCTTCGTCCGTGCCGTAGCCCTGCCAGTTCAGCACCGTGATGGAGCCAGCAGAAAATGCCTTGCGCGGCAGGCTGGAGAAGCCGACGCCGGCAACAAACGCCGCGGACATCAACTTCATCGTATTGCGTCTGGTGAGTTCAGTCATTGTAGTACCCCTCTTGAACATACACAGTTATGGATGATCGTGACCGCAGTCAGCGACCTCAACGGATCGGCCAGGCCGAAAACATATGACGTGTCGTAAGCACATCAAATTGTTTGTATGCAAACTATAATCAGAGGTGGTCCAGGAGTTGAAATAAGCCTTTTCGGACAAGTGGAAGCCTGCCCCGCATAATGGCGTAGCGTCATCTAACAAAAAGTGGCATGTAACTTTAATAACCTCCAACCTACGTCATTTTGTCGTAGGCAAGCCTTCAGTTCAACCCTCTGATTTTGGAATCAGTCTTGTAGTTTTTTTATTTGTACACAAACTATTATTGAGGAAGCGATACCTGTCAAGCGATACCTTGCATCGGAAGAGGGTCGCACGAGGAGAAAGAGACTTCGAGCTGGCGATCCCGGGCGCTCTCGGCAACCGTGATACGTATACCTTCCTGCGATGCAACGAAGCCGGCATTCTCCCCATCCAGACGGGCGGCAAAAATGCTCTGAACGCTGACGCCCGGCAGCTCGATATAGCCACTTCCGGAGGTTGGCGCGACAGTGCAGGCAAACCGCCCTTCCGAGATCGCAATGTGAGAGAGCGTGGTCCGCAGATCGGTGTTCAACGTCGCGCGCTCGTTTAGCGTCATGACAAGGTTTCCGGCTTCGACGGTCAGGTGCAACACTCCCGAGGGCGACAGCATCGGTCCGAGAGCGACATCTTGCCCGGTGTTGCGCACGGTCCAGCCCGTCCACGGATCAAACTCCACAATCTCGCCCGTCGCCATCAGCGGCAACATGGCGGCCCAGATATAGAACGGGTCGGTATCGCCCTGATCCATCGCCTCGCCGGTCGCCGCGTTATAATTTTCAGCGGCGACGCGATCCTTTCGCCAGGACTGCATGAAGAGGTCGTAGCTCTGGCGGGCAAGTTTGCTCGCTTCCGCAATAAAGCCGTAACGGCGCAGGCCGAGCCAAACCATGTAATTGACATTCGGCCAGATGCGTCCGCGCCAGTAGACGTTGTCGGCGAAGGCAGGATCGTCGCGTGTTGCATTCGGAAGCACGTAGTCGCCGCCGAAGGTGCTCGCATCGCTCAGATGCTCAAGCAGGCGAGCTGCCTGCGCTGATGTCGCCGCACCACAGAGCAGCGGATAGAAACTCGTCGGAGACAGGGACCGCACGAAACCACCGCGGCGCTGGCGGTTGGCGAAGATGCCACGGCTTTCGTCCCACAACGTTTCCGAGATGAGTGTACGGCTGCGCTCGGCCAGTGCTGCGAATTCGCGCGCATCGTCGTGCTTGCCGATCACGATGGCCATTTTCGACAGCATTTCGGCATCGAGAGCCGCCGCACAGTTGAGGCCCAGATCGAAGGTCGACAGTGTACGGGTGACGGGATCGTAAACCGCCTCGTCGTGGGTCGCGGAGTTGTCCATGCCGGTTTCGTTACGAGCGGCAAACGCAGTCCCCTTGTAAAGGCCCTCGCCGACATCCGACGTGCCACAGGAGAGCAGTCCAAAGCCGTCTGGATCGCGATTTTCCTGCCACCAACGCCGATTGCGCACCAGCGCATCATAGCTCGCCTGGATCATCGAACGTTCGCCGGTTCGCTGGTAGAGCTGCCAGACAACAAGCGCGCCGAACGGCAACTGGCTGCGATCGACCCATGCGTCATTGGAGGTGACGATGCAGGCAATATTGCCCTGCGGCGTCGCGCCCGCCATTGCTGTTGCCATGTTTTCGCGCGCCAGATCCGCATCGAATACGCCGGCAAGAAGGGCCGCGAAGATCTGGTCGTTGAACCAGACGGCAAATTTCCCGAGATTCCAGATCCGCGTCACCGCCGTGTATGGACGCGCGTTGGTTTCGTCCCAGATGGTGTTCCAGGCCACGACGTCACGCATGGCGTCAAGTGCGCCCTCGAACAAGCCGGCCTGCGCATTAGAGATATCGGCGGGTGCTCCGGCGGCAAGGCAGGCCTGTGCCTTTGCAATCGCAAGCTCCGCACTGTCGGCGACACCTGCGGCATAGGCGCCCCTGCGCATCATTTCGAGGTTGAAGCGCAAGGCGATGACCGGCGCCTCGTTCTTGCGGGTGGCGGTGTAGAAGTAGCCGTTCTCCTCGAAATCCGCGCGCAAGGCGTCGATCGTGTCATGCCCGGTTACATGCACTGGCGCTTCAGCGGTCGCGACCACCACGAACCGGGTACCGATCTTCACGAGAGTAATGTTTTTTCCTGCATCGTGGATAGCGATCTCACCGCCATCGGAAGAGATCGCCAGTGTCAGCCAGAAGCGTAGCCCCCATTCGGCCGACACCTTGCCGTCCCAACTGCCGCGAACGGCAAATGGATCGGTCTTCGTCGTCGAAAAAGCCACGGTCGTGCCGCTGTGATCTGTCTCCAGCTCGATCAACGAGCCGTCGATCGTGTGACGCCCCAGCCGAACGGTATCGCGGCGTGGCTCGATCGCGGATGTCGTCTTGCTGCGGGTGGAATACAGGATCGGCGTGATCCGAACGCCGAGCGGCAGGAAAACCATTTCCGCCGGTCTGTTGGACCAGCTGTTCCAGGCACGCATCAGGGGAATCGTCGAATGTTGTGGCATGGCTCTATGGTTTCCGGTCGGTTCAGCAACGGTATAAGCTTCGGTGCGGCAGTCAATCCGCTCTTGTCGAGACTGTCGCCAAGAAAGAGAGTGTTCGTGTAATAGCGATTTGCAGCCGTGTTGGCGACGCACAGTTCCAGCGAATGGACGCCAGACATCAGCCGTTCCAAGGCAAACCGGTAGACCGCCAGCCACGGCGATCGTTTTGCGCGCCGTTTAATCCCGCCCGATCGACAGGCCAATCGTTAATCCGAAATCAACGTGACCGCACTCCATGCCGTGCTCTTTGCCATTCTGTTGGTCAATTCTGGTATGTAATGGATCCTCACCACTTCATCAGCGAAAAACCGGTTTGTCTTTCCAGAGGGTTCCGGCGACGAATTCGGCATAACCGAGATTGTAGACCGCCCGCATATAGTTGGTGTTGAACGGATCGAACATCGAATAAGGGACTTGGGCGTCGATCGACGCAAGGTGGAACCGTGCCCTGGTCAGTTTGGAATAGGTGTAGAGGGCCGTCAGCGCGCTCTGCGTCTGTGACTTGACGAAGATGGAATATGCCCGAACGATCACCGGCAGCGTCTTATCCGGCGTGGTGGCAAATTCCGGCATAAGGGCGTTATTGACGATCACGTAGAAATTGACCGCCTGCCCCTTGGTGGGCAGGAGCCCCTGAGAACTCGTCAGGAGCGCCTGCGGAATCATGAGGACCTGTGATGAGGAGCCGCCATCCGAATGCATTTCCTCGAATTGACGCCCTCCCGACTCCGCCTTGATCATCACTGCCGGATAAACGCCCGGGATGCTCGCCGATGCCGTGAGAACATCCTGGAATAGCTTGAGAGCGTCCGGTCGACCGCTGTTGGCGATGGCGCCCATGTTCCACACAACGGCGCGCTGGGTGTCGAGATTGGTCGTCAGGATAAAGAGGCGGCGGCCTTTACGGTGTTCGGCAGCAACTTGCTGCAAAATCGCGGGAGTGATGAAACGCTCGATCATCTGCCTCAATGGCCCGGCCCTCAGCAAGCTCGATCCAAACAATCCGACGAAACCCTTCGTTCGAACCAGTTCCTGGGCGACGCCACTGGTATAGAGACGCACGAGGGTGTCGTCATAGGCTGATCCGAGAAACGCATAGGGTGCGATCAACGCGCCCGTACTGACGCCGGTCACGACATCGAATTGTGGCCGGGTCTTGGCCGTGCTCCACGCCGAAAGCACGCCAACACTGAAGGCACCGCCGGCCCCACCGCCGGAGATCATCAGGGCATCGAGTCTACCTCGTCTGGTCGCAGGTGCCCAGTTCGAGGCATCGCGTGGCGCCTCATCGAGCCGGGCGTCGAGATAGGTCCGGATTTCGCCATAGCCCGCGATCGAAGCCTTGTCCGCCTCGCTGGCGTCCAAGGCCCTATCCAGCGTCTGCATGCATCCGGACAGGATGAGCAAGAAAGGGAGCAAGACAACGAGCGCTCGCGTCCAGCTCCTCTTAAAGAGCCAGATTGATCGGAGGCCGGACATCAGGCTCTTCCCTTTTGAATGGCAGGACGCGCAGGCGGCGGGGCGGCGCCGCCTGCGAGGGTACACGTCCCGCAGTCTCGTTCCGGGGGGAGGAACTCGACCGAAGAAGTTGCCACGAACGCCACCAGGCATAGTCTCCGCGTGACACAGGGCCATCCGACCCGTCGCTCGCCGAAAGAGATCATCTATGACCGTGCCCTTGCTTTGCATGACCAAGCTTGAAGGCGATGGCTTCGCGATCATTGGACGCATCATGCGGTTCCTGGTCGGGGGCTTCGTGAGCAAAACCGATCCGGCGCAGGAGACGCTTGAGGACTATTTCCAGATCATCGACGAAGGTGAAGATGACCGGAATGACGATGAGGCTGAGCAATGTCGACATCATCACGCCGCCAATCACCACGATGGCCATCGGCTGACGGAAGCTTGAATCGCCGCCGGTCAGGCTAAGAGCGACCGGAAGCATGCCGGACGCCATGGCGATGGTGGTCATGACGATCGGGCGGGCGCGCTTGTGACAGGCATCGATGAGCGCGTCGAACCTGGGCATGCCTTGCTGTCGCGACATGATCGCATATTCGATGAGGAGGATGGAGTTCTTTGTCACCACGCCCATAAGCATGAGCAGCCCGATGACCGCCGCCATCGAGAAGCTGGTTCCGGTCACCACAAGCGGAACCAGTGCACCGCCGAGCGAAAGCGGCAGGGCCATCAGCAGGGTGAGCGGCTGCAGGAAATCGTGGAAGAGCAGGACAAGGACGGCATAGATACAGAACACGCCGATCGCCATTGCGAGACCAAAGCTCTGGAACAGCTCCGAGCTGCGCTGCAATTCCCCCTGCTCCACAAGAGTCACGCCCGGCGGTAAATGCCGGAGCGCCGACAGTGCCTGCGCCTCGCGGTTGACATCGCCCAGGATGCGGCCGTTCAGCTCGACGGAGACCGTGACATTGCGCATACGGTCGATGCGGTCGATCTCCGAAGGACTGCCGCCGATCCGGATATCGGCTATCGATCCGAGATCGATGCTGCCATTGGTGCCGGCCACCCGCATGGTCTTGATGTCGTCGAGACTGGTGCGTGTCTCGGGCGAGAAGCGGACGACGATCGGAATCTGCCGTTGCGACAGGGTAAGCTTCGGCAGATCAGAGGAATATTCCCCGTTTGTTGCCACTCGCACGGCGCTGGCGATCGCATTCGACGTTATGCCGAGCGCGGCCGCGCGCGCGAAATCGGGCGCGATCTGGATCTCAGGTGCCTGTCTGGCTGCCGTCGATGTGACCGCACCGATCCCCCGCAGCGTACGAAGCTGCTCTTCCAGTGCCGTGCTTGCGCTGTCGAGCGCACCGGCATCGTCGCTGGCAAGGGTGATATCGAGCTTTGTCCCGTTGCCACCGCTGCCGACCTCTACGCGCAGTCCAGGAAGCACGGAGAGCGCCTGCCGGATCTCGTTTTCGATTTCCGACTGCTTGCGGTCGCGCTCGCCGATGGATGTCAGGACCACCACGATCGTGGCAGAACCGACATCGCTGGTGGAACTACTGTCGATGCCGCCGCCGGAGGATGCGGAACCGACCGAGGAGAAGACATGCGTGACGTCGCGGAGCTTGCCCACGATATCTGCGGCCTTACGGGTCATCGCGTCCGTTTGCTCGATGGTGGCGCCGGGTTGCATGGTCAACGTGACCTGGGTACGCGCATCGTCCGAGGCGGGCAGGAAGCCTGATTTCAGGAAGGGGATGGTGGCAAGCGAAAGCGCCACAACGACGGCGGTTGCGGCAATCGTCGTCTTCCTGTGGCTCAGGGCCGCCTTGGCGACCGTCATATAGGCGCGCATGATGCGGCCATCCTTCTCCTCGGACGGATGGGCTTTCATGAAATAGGCTGCCATCATCGGCGTCAGCAGACGCGCCACTACCAGCGAGGCGAGGACGGCGACGGCGGCTGTGACGCCGAACTGGCGGAACAGAAGCCCCGGTATGCCGCTCATGAAGGCCGTCGGCAGAAAGACGGCGACCAGCGTGAAGGTCGTCGCGATGACGGCAAGCCCGATCTCATTGGCCGCTTCCATCGCGGCATCGATCGGCCGCTTGCCCATCTGCAAGTGGCGCGCAATGTTCTCGATCTCGACGATGGCGTCGTCGACGAGGATGCCGACCACCAGCGACAGTGCCAGCAAGGTGACGATGTTCAGGCTGAAACCAGCAAAATACATGGCGAGAAATGTCGGTATGACCGACAAGGGCAGTGCCACTGCAGACAGGATCGTGGCGCGCCAGTCACGAAGAAAAAGCCAGACGACGATGATCGCCAGGATAGCGCCCTCATACAGCATATGCATCGAACCATGGTAGTTATCCATGATCGGTCCAATCGTGCTGTAGGCCTCGTCGATCTGAACGTTGGAGTGAGCGGCGGCGAACTTCTTCATTGCCGTATCGATACCGGCAGCGACACCGCTATCCGAGAAGCCTTTCGAGCGCTTGATCTCGACCGCAACGACGGACTTGCCGTCGAGATAAGCCATTGACGTGCGACTTGCGAAACTGTCCTTGACCGATGCGACATCGTCGAGACGCACCTGTTGGCCATTCGTCAAGGGAATTCTAAGCCCCTTCAGAGCCTCAACCGACGGGAGGTTGCCGAGCGTGCGCAATGTCTGCCGCGTCCCCCCGACTTCTCCGAGGCCGCCGGACGTGTCCGCCTGCACGGCCTTGAGCTGCGAGGATACAGTGGCCGCGGTGACCCCGAGCGATGCCATGGTCGCGGGGTCGAGATCTACATGAACCTCGCGATCGACACCGCCTTTGCGGTTGACCTGACCGACACCCGGCACCGACAGCAATGCCTTGGTCAGATCGTTGTCGATGAACCAGGACAGCTCCGTCTCGTTGAGATTGGTCGAGCGTATCGCATAGGTGACCAGCGCCGAGCTTTGCACAGTGTCCTTGGTAACGCTCGGCGTCTCCATCTGCGCGGGCAAATCGGCCTTGACGCTGTCGACGGCGTTGCGCACTTCATTGAGAGCCGCCTCGCTGTTCTTCTCAAGCTTGAAGGAGACCTTGATCGAGACGGTGCCGTCGGTGATCGTCGTGGTGATATGGTCGAGATAGCTGAGCGAGGCGAGACTGTCCTCGATGGTGCGAGCGACCTCGGTTTCGAGTTGCGTCGGCGCAGCACCATCGAGCGTAGCGGAAATATTTATGGTTGGCAGATCCATATCGGGGAAATTCTGGATCGCCAGTTGTTTGAAAGCCCACAACCCGCCGAAGCCAAGCATCAAAAACAGCAGAATCGCCGGAACGGGGTTGCGGATCGAGAAAGCGGAGAAGTTCATCAGTCTTTCTCCGCAATCTTCACGAGGTCATTGTCCGACAGAAAGGCTCCGCCCGAGGTCACGACTTTCGTTGATGCGTCGATGCCGGAGACGATCTCGACCTCACCATTGTTGCGGCGCCCCGTTTCCACGCGGACCCTGCGCACCCGCTTGTCCTCACTGGCCGTGAAGACGTAGCTAATCCCATCCCGGAACACGATCGCCGTCTCGGGAACAGTCAGCGCCGGCGTGGTCTGCAACTCGATATTGCCGGTGACGTAGAGGCCGACGCGGGGGCGAACGTCAGCCGGAAGCGCGACATACACGATCGCCCGGCTGGTATCAGTGCTGACCGAGGGTCCGACAAGCCTCACCCTGCCTTGAATAGAGCGGCCATCCCCACCGTTGATCTCGACGTTCAGGCCTTCCGAAATGCGCGGAAGATACCGCGCCGAGACTTCGGCCTGCCATTCGACACGCTGCTGGCGGACCATGCGGAACAGCTCGGTGCCGGTGGAGACCACAGCACCAAGATCGGCGGAGCGCGAGGTTATCAAGCCGTCGTCGGCGGCGGTGATAGTCGTCTGCGCGAGCTTGATCTTTTCACTATCGAGTGCGGCTTCCTCGGATGCCAGGCTTGCCGTCGCCGTCTGCTCGTCGGCGAAATATTCGGTAATCTTCTCGTCGGATAGAGCCCCAGATGAACGAAGCTGCCGCGCCCGATCTGCATTCGCCTTGGCTTTGGCCAGGCTTGCCTGGGCGGTGACGACGGCAGCCTCCTGCTTGCGAAGATCGGCAAGAATGCTCTCTTGCGAAAGCCGGACGAGCGTCTGCCCCTTCGTGACTACGGAGCCCACATCGGCCAGAATATCGGTGATGCGCAAGCCGCTCGTTTCTGAAGCGATGATCGCTTCCTGCCATGCTTTCAGCCAGCCGCTCGCGGGAACGGTCTCCGGCCAGTGCCGCTGCATGGGCGCAGTCAGGGAGACGGTAAGGGCGGGTGCTGCGGCCTGTTCCGCCGCGGCATAGCGGGCGGGAAGCAGAAGCGCTGCCGCTACGAGGGCGGCGGCGAATGTTATGGACGGCTTTCTCAACGATGCATTCCTTAAAGTTCCCGGCATCGGCGCGGCTATTCCTGCCTCGCGACCGATACCGCCATGCAGATCAGTAGCCGGACGAACGTTAAGTGCGGTCAAGTTAGTGTTAAGCTGGGTAAAACCTGATCGTGCATTCGCGTTTGTGTTGTATGGATGGGCCACATGAATGACGGACGGAATGAATGAGCAAGGTTCTCCTCATCGACGACGATGTCGAGCTGACGACGCTTCTGCAGGAATATCTGGCTGAAGAAGGCTATGACGTCGCAACGGATACGGACGGTCGTGCGGCCATTGCCGCGGCGGCCGGCAATACCGTGGATATCATCGTGCTGGACATCATGATGCCGCGCATGAACGGGATCGAGGTTCTGCAAAGGATCAGGAAACTCAGCCAGGTTCCCGTCCTGATGTTGACCGCCAGAGGCGACGATATCGACCGCATATCGGGCCTTAACCTCGGCGCCGACGATTATGTGCCGAAGCCCTGCTCGCCGGGCGAACTTGCGGCGAGGCTGCGCGCAATCCTTCGCCGAGCGGGCCAGCCTGCCTCCGGCGCGGCGACCGACACGCTGAGAGCAGGTCAGCTCGTCATTCATCCCGGCAGCAGAGCCGCCGAATGGCACGGCGAAGCCCTGGATCTGACCGGCACGGAATTCAGCCTGCTCGAAGTCCTTGCCCGCAGCGCCGGCCAGCTCGTGTCGAAGCAGGACATCTCGAAGCGGGCCTTCGGAAAGCCGCTCACGCCGTTCGATCGCCGCATCGATGTGCATATCAGCAGCGTACGCCAGAAGCTCGGGCTCCGGGAGGACGGACAATCCTGGATTCAGTCCGTGCGCGGCCAGGGCTACCAACTTCTGGTGGATTGACCATGCCCCGGCTTTTCTGGAAATTCTTCACGATCATCTGGCTGACGCTGGCCGTGACCGTCGCGGTCATCATTATTATCGTCAAGCTCTTCCAGGCGGTTCCCTTCGCGAAAGAATTGGCCGAGCAGCGGCGGGGGCTTATTCTGGACCTGACTGCAAACGTCCTGGTTCAGAATGGTGAAGACGCCGCGACCCGTTTCGTGCGCGCAAGCGAGGAGACATTGCCGCTTGGCCTCTCCATTTCGAAGATCGTCGGCGCGTGCACGAAGGGAAACACGGACGATACAAGATCGGTCGTAAAAGGCGGGACCTGCTATCGAATTTCCCTGTCGACCCCAATCGGTTTCACCTTCGAGAGTTTCGCTCCATTGATGCCGTGGCTCGCTATCCTGATCTCGAGCACGCTAGCGGCGGGAGCGCTTGCCCGCTATCTCATTCGTCCCGTCGTGCATCTGCGTGATGGCTTGAGCGCGCTTGCCCATGGCCGCTTCGATTTCCGCATCGGCGACAAGATGGCCGGCCGAAAGGATGAGGTCACCGCACTCGCACATGATTTCGATTCCAGCGCCGCGCGGCTTCAGGAGCTTCAGGATGCGCAGCAGCGCCTGTTCCATGATGTATCCCATGAACTGCGCTCGCCCCTGTCCCGTCTGCAGGCCGCCGTGGGTGTCCTGCGGCAGAGCCCGGCCAAAGTCGATGTCATGCTGGACCGCATGGACCGCGAGGTCGAACGGCTCGATGTTCTGGTGGGTGAAATCCTGACGCTCGCCAGACTGACCGCCGGATCCAGCCTGCCCTTGAAAACGCAGTCGCTCGATGTCATCGAACTGTTGAACGAGATCCTTGGCGATGCGGCATTTGAAGCTCAGGCACGGGATGTCTCGATCACGGCGAACATCGACGGCATGTTCCTGGCCGAGGTCGAGGGTGAGCTGATCTACCGCGCACTCGAAAACGTCGTCCGCAACGCCGTCAAATACACGGCCGAACACTCGAGCATATCGGTGTTTTGCGAGACGACAGCCGATCTCCTGAGGATCCGTGTGACGGATCAAGGACCAGGGGTTGGGCGAGATGAACTCGAACGCATCTTCCAACCATTCTCCCGCGGCAACGACGCGGTGCCGAGTGGCGGATACGGCCTGGGTCTTGCGATCACCAGGCAAGCGATAGAACGACATGGCGGGCGGGCCTATGCATCGCTGCCGGCGGCTGGTGGCCTGGCCATCACTCTCGAAATCCCCCGAAAGCCGACGGCCTTTGCTCCAATGAGCGATCACACCTGATCTGAGCAGGGTCGACATTCCGGTAGTCGTCACGGCCTGATCCCAAAGTTTTACCCAACTTTACACTGCCTTTACGGCCATTAACGCCGGCATCGCTAGAACCTGAACCCACGATCCCGGTTCGGAAGATTTGCCACATGACCTTTAGCCTCCGGCTGCCTGACATGCCTTCGCAGGGCGCGCTCTGCGTCGTGCTGCTCTCATCGCTCTCCTCCTGTACAAGCGTGCCTCTGCATCAGGGTACGTCTCTCGGCTCCTATGCTGATATGACCGCATCGGGCGGCTCGCTGACGAAAGCGAAATTGCGGGTGGACCCGGCATCGGTGCTTACCGCACGAACCGTGCATATCGCGCCGACGTCGGCACAGATCGGTAACAGCGGCACCTTCGATCCCAAGAACCTGGCGCTTGTCACCAATGCCATCGACCGGGCGCTCTGTACCGGCCTCAGCGACCGCTTCCAGGTCGTGGCACGGGACCAGCCGGCCGATCTCGTCGTCCACGCAACCGTCACTGACATCGTCCCAACGAACCGGACGGCTGCGGCGACTTCCGCCGTGGCATCGCTCGGCACGTCAGTGGCGCTTGCCGTGCCAATCCCAAGGATTCCGATCGGACTCGGCGGCCTGTCGGTCGAAGCCGAGGCGGTCGGTCAGGACGGATCCCAGAAGGCCGCCATGCTCTGGTCGCGCGGGGCGAACATGCTCACGACAAAGGCCCGCATTTCCACGGTTGGGGATGCCTATTCCCTCTCTTCCGCCTTCGGCGCCGACTTCAGCCGCATGCTGGTCAAGGGCCGCGACCCGTTCAAGGGAACGCCGACGATACCGTCGATGCAGAAGATAAAGGCGTCGCTCGGCGGCGGTCCGAAATATGACGCCTGCAAGGCATTTGGCTCTTCCCCCGGCATCACCGGAGCTGTTGCGGGCCAGCTGGGTCTGCCGCCGGGCTGGAGTGACAAGGGCGCCGCGGCCTCCCAATAGCAACCGCGTCGCATCATGCGCGCTCCAGATCTGGCAGCCGCCAGCAACGCTGCGCCAGCGGCACCTCATGCAAATTAAATGAAGAAAGGAACCGATATGAAAATGCATCTAAGGCTCGCAGCAGCAGCCGTTGCAATGCTTGCCTCAAGCCCCACCTTTGCCGCGGAAAAGCAGGCCTATCTGCCTCCGGAAAAGGCCGCTGCCGTTCTCGCCGACGGGCTTCCCTGGCTGGCCAATGCGCCGGATGGCAAAACCCTCAAGGTCACCCTGAATAAGGATGGCACCGGCAGCATCCGCGGCCCTCTGCCGTTTACGCTGTCCCTCACCTGGTCGATCAAAGGGGATACGATGTGCATCCTCGGCAAAATGGGAACAAGGTGCCTTAGATTCCGCGAGGCTCCCGGAGGACTGCAGGGCTGGGACGGCGACAAGCCCGACCTGAAGTTCAGCCGCTAGAGGTTCTCGAGGAGGTGTCGGCCGCCTTGGGCACAGGCGTGATGAGTACGGGGGACACTCCTACGATGCTGAGACAATGCTTATCAGGGTTCGTTGCATGCCCGACCTGAGAGATAGGTGACGCATTGTACTGGAGACATGGGTGACATTTTTCGCTTTTCCGGGAGGTGTTGATGCCGTGGAGAGAGACTTTGGTGACGGAGGAACGTCTTCGTTTTGTCGCCCGGCTTCCGGCGGATGAAGGCATGGGTGATGTGTGCCGCGAGTTCGGCATCTCGCGTAAGACCGGATTTTCAACGCGACCTTGTTAACCACACACCTTAATTGCGCCTACACGATCGTTAGGTAGATTGAGGATGCAGCGCATTGCGGACATGATGTCTCCTGCAGTCACGCCGACATGATCCCCCAATTCATATACCGCTCGGACTTTTCATGTCGCTCAACCGCGCAACTGGGCAGGCGCGTGCCCAGACGTTTTCCGTGTTCGTCGTAACCACCTGTTTCCTTTTGATCGCGCTCGTGCTGACCGGCCTTGTGGCACACGTCGTTACGACGATGACGCGCTCGGCAAATGAAATGGACGATGCCCGGGCCGGCCGTGCTGCACAAGCCGGGGTCGCTGCATTGATCTCACGTCTCAGCGGAACGACAACGGACAACGCCGTATGGGACGACGCCTACAATGCGATCGGTTCCGCAGCCGCTGCGGACTGGGCCTATACGAACTGGGGCAAGACCAGCGCGAACTATCCTCTTTATGATGGCGTGATGGTGATCGGTCCGGACGGAGCCACAATCTCCGCCTATGCGAAGGGCAAGCCCTTCCAGCCTCGTGATGTTTTCGGAGAAGCGTTCGATCGTCAAATCGAAGCCGCCGCCGATCCAAGGCAAGAACCCATCATAAATTTTATGAAGACGGAAAGCGGCATTGCCCTTGTGGCGTCCCAGGCGATCCAGCCTTTCGCGGCGGGAGCAGTCCTCCCAAAGCTCAGTATATTGAGCTACTATAAGGAGTTGACGTCCGACGTTCTCGACACGTTATCAGATGAACATGAGCTTGAGGGATTGCATCTTGCATCTGCACCTACGCAAGGTCTCCTCAGTACTCCCGTCAAAGATATGAATGGCGCTACAATTGCTTATCTCATCTGGCCTAGCGTCGCACCCGGAACCGCCGTGTTGCACAAGGTCGCTCCCTATATCGCGGCAGCCGTCTTCATCCTTCTTCTTTTCCTGGGGGGTGTCCTTTTTGCCGGTGCGTCCGAGGCACGGCGTCTGCGCGCGCTTGCGGAAGCTGCTCGTTTCGAAGCCAGCCACGATAGTCTGAGCGGCTTGCTCAACCGGCATGGGCTTCTGAACGCACTCGATCACCTGGGCAAATCAGGCAGCACGCCGATGTCGCTCTACCTGATCGATCTCGACGGCTTCAAAGCTGTCAACGACGCATGGGGACATGCTGTCGGCGATGATCTGATCCGCATCATCGCCAAAGCGTTGCCAAGTTGCCATCATGAAATCATCGCTGCGGCAAGGCTCGGCGGTGACGAGTTTGCGCTGGTGCATATTGGCTCCGCCGCACGCGAAGACGTTGAAAAAACAATTCTCGGGCTATTTATGGAGCCCTTCAAAATCGACGGGCGGACAATCGAAGCCGCAGCCAGTATTGGATCAGCAGTCAGTGCCTCAAGCGTCGCGCCGTTGGAACTTCTGCGGAGGGCCGACATGGCCTTGTATCGCGCCAAGGAAAACGGAAAGGGCCATGCCGTCGAATATGATGCTGAGCTCGACCGGGATCGCCAGCGGATTGCCGAACTGGAGAGCGAGCTGAGAAGCGCCATCAACGGCGGCACGATCGAACCTGCGTTTCAGCCCCTGGTTTCTGCGTCGACAGGCGAGATCATCGGCCTTGAAGCCCTGGCGCGCTGGCCTAGCGCAACAGGCAATATCAGTCCCGAGGTTTTCATACCGCTTGCCGAAAAGTCCGGCCTGATCGACGCTCTCGGCATCCACATGCTGCGGCGATCGATTGTTCACGCGAAGAACTGGAACGGCCTGACACTGTCGGTCAACGTGTCGCCAATTCAACTATGCAATCCGGACTTTGGCGCGCAGGTGATCGCTGTCCTGAAAGATTTTGCTTTCGATCCCGCTCGCCTTACCTTGGAGATCACCGAAGGCGTCCTCATCACCAATCCGGATCAGGCTCGCCGCTCGATCGACCAGCTCAAGAGCATCGGCATAAGGTTCGCGCTCGATGACTTTGGATGCGGCTATGCGAGCATCGGCGCGCTGCGGCAATTCGGGTTCGATCGTATGAAGATCGACCGTTCACTCGTATCCGGCGTCAAGGAAGCAGGAAATGGAGTCGATGTCTTACGTGCGACCATTTCCCTCGCCACGGCCTTGGGGATTCCCGTAACCGCCGAAGGTATTGAAACTGCCGAACAAGCAGAGGTATTGCGCAATGCCGGGTGCGATCAACTTCAAGGATACATGGTCGGCAGACCGGTATCGGCGGATGAAATTTCGCGAAAATTATTCCAGGCGGATTCGCGATCGGAACATGCGCGAGCGTAAGAATCCGCGGGCAATTTCAATCTGGGCAGTGTTCATGTCGCCTTGTGAAAAACATTGACAGACAGCCAAGAGCGGCGCCTGTCTTTCAATCTTTCTCAAAGAATTCAAGCTAATGTGCCTGGAGTTCTCGGGAAGAGCATTATGTTCTGGCAGGTTTTGATCGGCAACGTTACGGCTGTTGCGCTTTTGATTTCGGTGTGGATGCATCTGCACTATAAGTTCTATCGGCTGAGCGCCGCCCAATCCAATATGGCTTTCGGTCTGATGATGGGCCTGGCGGCCCTCGTGTCGATGTTGCTGTCCGTCAGGATCGATGCGGGATATTATCTCGATCTGCGCTCAACGTTGCTGACCATTTCAGCGATATATGGCGGCCCTCTCGCCATCGCGGTTACGGGTCCGATGACCCTGGCCGGCCGCGCCTATATGGGCGGCGTCGGCATGGTGCCGGGGCTCATCTCCATAACCATCCTGTCGCTCGTCTCGTTGGCGGTGCACTTCCTGCTCGGTCGCTCAGCGGCCCGTCCAAAGGGGATCTGGATCGCCGCTCTGACCGTGACTGCGGTTTCCTTGACGATGAGTGTCGTCTTCGATGCGCGCGGCACCGGTTTCGGAACGATCAGCCTGTTGATGACCGGCCTGAAGTTCATTGCCACATTGCTGGCTGCCTCGGTGATAACCTATTTCCGAGGCTTTACCGTTGAACGCGATATGCTCCGGGCGGCACTGACACAGGCACCCGATTTCCACTATGTCAAAAATCTCGGCAGCGCGTTTGTCGTGGCAAATCTGAACGTTGCTCGTCAACACGGTCGCATGCGCTCGTCCGACATGGTCGGACTGACGGATTTCGAACTTTATCCTCGTGATATCGCCCAGAAGTATTTCGATCGCGAGCAGGCGATCATGAACACCGGCGAGCCGATGGTCGATTTCGAAGACTACCTTCCGGAAGAAAATGGTCCAGGGCGTTGGTCTCTCATATCAAAGGTCCCCCTTCGCAACCGCTACGGCGACCTGATCGGGCTGGCGGGTGTTACCCGTGACATAACCGAGAGGAAGCGCCTGGAACAAGAACTCCTGGACAGCAGAAATCTGCTCTCGCAAGCCATGGCGGAAATGTCGGATGGCCTTGCCATGTTCAACCCTGAAGGGCGGCTCCTTTTCTGCAATGAGCAGTACCGCGCCGCATTTCCTCGTTCTGCCTATGCGCGCCAACCTGGTGCACATATCGCCGACATCGTACGGGCCGTCATTCGCAATGCAGAGCGTACCGATGTAAACACCGACGTTGACGAAGAATGGATTCAGGCCTCAGCGCAGCAGCTTTTCCTTGAGCGCGACACTGAAATTCCGATGTTCGACGGTCGCTGGCTTAGCCTGCGCACCCGCCTTGCGGCGGACGGCTCCGCCCTCGTCGTCGTGTCCGATATTACGGCAATGAAGCAATCCGAGGAACATCTGAAGAAACTCGCGGAAGACATGCGGGGACTTGCCGAGACCGATGCTCTCACCGGCATCGCCAATCGGCGCGCCTTTGACAATGCCGTCGCCCGGGAATTCTCCAGCGTTGCCCGAAATGGATCACCGCTGAGCTTGCTGCTGATCGATATCGATCATTTCAAAGCCTTCAACGATACCTACGGCCATATCGAAGGCGATCGCTGTCTCCGACAGATCAGCGCGTGCCTGACAGCGGTATGCAAGCGACCATCGGATCTCGCTGCCCGCTATGGCGGTGAAGAATTTGCCATTCTTCTTCCCGGGATGGACGTTGACGGTGCCATGCATGTCGGTGAATCCCTTCGCCTCCAACTTCATCTGAGCGCGATCCCACACCGGGCCAGCGCGAAATCCGTCGTCACCACAAGCATCGGCGTGGCGAGCATCGGCCCGACATCCTTCCTCTCAACGCCGTCCGAACTTGTGCAAGCAGCGGACCTTGCACTCTATGAGGCCAAGACAGGTGGAAGAGACCGCATAGCGGTTTGCCCCGTGCCAACAAGGGCCGCTTGATGCGCGCACCCTAATAGGCGAGACTTCCACGAAGACAAAAGTTTTGGCTTCATTACCCCCGAGAATGACGGAACGGATGTGTTCGTCCATGTGTCTGCCTTGCATCGAGGCGGTTCGCTCAATGAAGGTGAGGAAGTCAGCTACGAGCTGGATCGGGATCGCAAGACCGGAAAGTCGAAAGCTGAAAACGTCAGCGCACTCTGACCGCATCGGCTAGAGAATTGGCTGCGGCTTTAGCCTGTCTCCGCGTGCAGGCAGGCTAAACTAATTTCATCCCTGCTCTTGAGGGGAATCGAACTTACCTCATGCTCGTCTAAGTGTTGATCACTTAAATCCGCGCTCCATCGCCATCACGATCACTTTTCCGGAGGCGCGAGCACAACAGCCGCTTCCGATGTCAGCATCCGGAAGGTGAAGGTCTCCTGCAAATAGAGTTCCACGACCGTGCTGGAATGACTCAGATAACCGATGGAAATATCCTGACCGATATCCAGCTCGAAGTCACCGCCGCGGGTTGTGAGCACGAAGCCCCCCTCGATGGCCGGCGCCCAGATGATTCCTCCGTCCACGACACGCTCGATGTGATGGAAGACCGGATAGCCATCGTCGCTGCCGCCGCTGGCTGCGGTATATGCCTCCGCGCCCAGAACAAGCGTGTAAGGGCCGTTGACGCCCGCCAATCGCAACTGGCTCACCGCCTTGGCGACCGCATCCGGATATCCCCTCACATTGACAGGCAGGGACAATACCGGATTGCTGCTGCCTTCGCGAATGCCCTGAATCCCTGCCGCGGCATATCCATCGAAGACGGAACGATCCTCGGTGAAGGCGATCTTGCGCGCAGCATCCTTGACCGGAGACCAGTCTGAATCTTCCGCGCCGCGTTCCACATCATCAATCGCCTGGCGCGTCAGCTTGAACGGAACGCGCAGCTCGACGAGTGCCTTTACCTCGCGTTGTGCCGTCTGGACCCCATCACCGGGTCCTGGAATAGGCTTGATATGACCGGTGCCGACGGCCGACAGTTCGATACCGCCAGGGTCCTGCACATCCACCACGCGGCGCGCCGCCAAATGACGCTTGAGCGTGCGCGACGCCTCCTCTTCGATTTGTGCCCAAGCGCTGTCGGAGATGGGCGCCAATTGCCGATGAAGATTATTCATAACCTGCCTCATTTTTCAAAGAACCAATACCGAGCGAGCCGTCGCCTGGGGACGATCGCGACTGAATCCTGTCCGCCGCTTCGGGCTCTTTCGAGCTCGGGGCAATAACCAATGTGGGCGCAGCGCCTGCAACAACATCATCCAGGAATGTCGCGGTGGGCACGAAAAACAGCGTTCCGGTCACCGCGCGGCTGAAGTCGAGCAACCGATCGTAATTTCCGGGCGGACGACCGATGAACATATTCTCGAGCATCTGCTCGATCCTGCGTGGCGAGCGGGCATAACCGATGAAATAGGTGCCGAACTCCCCTTTCCCCACTTCGCCAAACGGCATGTTGTCACGCACGATTTCCAGCTGCTCTCCGTCCTCGATGATGGTCGTCAGGGCGTTGTGCGCGTAGCTTGGCTTGACCGCATCATCCAGTTCGATGTCGGAGAGTTTCATGCGTCCGACGATTTTTTCCTGCTCGGCGACGGGCACCTGGTTCCAGCGCGTCAGATCGTGCAGATACTTCTGCACGATCACATAGCTGCCACCAGCAAAGGGAAGGTCCTCCTCGCCGATGATCGTGGCCTTAATCGCGTCCCGATCCACCGGGTTTTCGGTGCCATCGACAAAGCCGATCAGGTCGCGATCGTCAAAATAATTGAAGCCATGCACCTCATCCATCACGGAGACCGCGCCGGTGAGCCGCGACATGATCTGAGCCGCCAACTCAAAACAGAGATCCATGCGGGTGGATCGGATGTGAAAGAGGATATCGCCGGGCGTCGAGACGGCATGATGCTCGCCGCGAATCTCGCGGAACGGATGCAAGTCCTTCGGCCTTGGCGCTCCAAAAAACCGGTCCCATGCGTCGGAGCCGAACCCCATGACACAGGATAGCCGGCTTTCAAGATCACGGAATCCGACCGCGCGCAGCAGTCCGGACAGATCGCCACACAGGGCGCGAACGGTCGCATCATGCTGCGAGCCGGAATTGACCGTCACGACGAGAAATATTGCTGCCCGGGTGAGCTTTGCGACAACCGGCTGTGAAACGGCGGCGGGAGAATTTGCGTCCATTAGCGATCCGTTTTTTATCCTTTGTTGAGAAAGTGGCCTGCTCGTCCGTTAGGTTTCGCCGCGGTCAATCCATGTCGCGAAACGCATGCCCGTCCGCTTCGACACCTTCCACGACGCTCGGCGGCAACAGATCCTGTGCCGCCGTGCCATCGAAGACCCAGTCTTTCGGATCGGCAAAGTCGGGGAGAGCCGCGCCAGTATGCACATAAAGGCCAATGCCCGGTTTCTTGACGTTGATGTAGAGATCATATTCTGGCATCGCTGCAACTTTCCCAGGTTGGAGACAAAGTTGACGCCGGGACGTCCAGCCTCATAATGACCAATGCGATTGAGGCAGCCTGACCGACTGCCTCAAGGCGTTCATTACAACTTGACGGGACGCCCGGATTGTTCTTCTTCCAGGGTTACGGCAATGTCGGCATTCGCAGAGAGACGAACCTTGTCGCCCTCGACACCCGCGACGAAACCGATCTCGATGTAGTGATAATGCCCCTCATGGCGCCCGAAACTGTCGCTCTTCTTGAGCTTGATACGATCGCCTTCGAGGCGGTCCACCGTTCCGACGTGCACGCCATCGGCGCCTATGACTTCCATATTTTCCTTGATCTTGCTCGTCATCGCAGCTTTCTCCTTCGTTGAGCTGTTGCCTCGGTAAAACCTTGCCAAATGACTGTGCGGCGATCGGCTCAAACTCATCCTCGACGCCACGATTGAAACGCTTTGTTGGACAGTCGGGTCAGACGAGGTCAAAATCGTCTTCTTCCACCATCACCGGCTTCTTTCCATTGAAAGTGAGGCCATCCTTGCCCGCGGAAAGCTTCACCGTCGAACCGTCGTGCACATCGCCCGCAAGGATCATTTCCGCCAGCGGGTCCTGCACGTAGCGCTGGATCACGCGCTTCAATGGCCGGGCGCCATAGGCGGGGTCCCACCCTTTATCGGCAAGCCAGGTCCTCCCCTTGGCATCGAGCGTAAGCTCGATCTTGCGATCATCTAGGATTTTCCGCAACCGAGCGAACTGAATTTCGACGATCTGCCCCATTTCACTCTTCTGCAAGCGGTGAAACAGGATGATCGCGTCGATGCGGTTGAGGAACTCGGGACGGAAGTGCGCGCGCACCATCGTCATGACCTCACCGCGGACCACACTCGTCTTTTCGCCTTCCGGCTGGTTTACGAGATATTCCGCGCCGATGTTCGAGGTCATGATGATCAGCGTGTTGCGGAAGTCGACCGTACGCCCCTGACCGTCAGTCAGGCGACCGTCGTCGAGAACCTGGAGCAGGACATTGAACACATCCGGATGCGCCTTTTCGATCTCATCGAAGAGCACGACCTGATAGGGCCGCCGGCGCACGGCTTCGGTCAGCACACCACCCTCGTCGTAACCGACATATCCCGGAGGCGCACCGATCAATCGCGCGACGGAATGCTTCTCCATGAACTCCGACATGTCGATACGCACCATCGCCGTTTCATCGTCGAACATGAACTCCGCCAGCGCCTTTGCAAGCTCGGTCTTACCGACGCCGGTGGGACCCAGAAACATGAACGAGCCGATCGGGCGGCTGGGATCCTGCAGCCCGGCACGGGCACGGCGGACGGCGGTCGATACCGCGCGCACGGCCTGCGCCTGGCCGATGACGCGCTTGCCAAGCATCTCCTCCATATGAAGAAGCTTATCCTTCTCGCCCTCAAGCATCTTGTCGACCGGTACGCCTGTCCAGCGCGACACCACCTGCGCGATATTGTCGGCGGTCACCGTTTCGGTGATCGAGGAATTCTCGCTGGTCTCGACGGCGGCGAGCTTCTTCTCGAGCTCTGGGATCGTGCTGTAGGCGAGCTCGCCGGCCCGCTGATATTCACCGGTGCGCTGGGCATTGGCGAGCTCGGTGCGAAATTGTTCCAGTTCGCTCCTCATCTTCTGAGCGTCGGAAAGCTTGCCCTTCTCCGACTGCCATTTCGAGGTCAAATCGGCCGACGCCTTTTCCAACCTGGCCAGTTCCTCACCAAGCGACTTCAGCCGGCTCTTGGAGCCGGCATCCGCTTCCTTCTTGAGCGCCTCCTGCTCGATCTTGCGCCGTATGATCTCACGGTCGAGAGAGTCCAGCTCCTCCGGCTTGGAATCGACCTGCATCTTCAACCGGGCCGCGGCCTCGTCCATCAGGTCGATGGCCTTGTCTGGGAGGAAGCGGTCCGTGATGTAGCGGTTCGACAGCGTTGCGGCCGCCACCAAGGCGGAATCCGCGATCCGGACCCCATGATGCAGTTCGTATTTCTCCTTCAGCCCCCGCAGGATCGAAATCGTATCCTCAACCGTGGGCTCGGGCACGAACACCGGCTGGAACCGCCGCGCAAGAGCCGGGTCCTTCTCGACATGCTTGCGGTATTCATCAAGCGTGGTGGCGCCGACACAGTGCAGTTCACCACGCGCCAAGGCCGGCTTCAGCAGGTTGGATGCATCCATTGCGCCGTCGGTTTTGCCGGCGCCGATCAGCGTATGCATCTCATCAATGAACAGGATAATTCCCCCCGTGGCGGCGGTAACTTCCTGTAGCACGGCCTTCAGCCGCTCCTCGAATTCTCCGCGATATTTCGCGCCGGCAATCAGCGCGCCGAGATCGAGTGCGAGCAGCTTCTTGTCCTTCAGGCTCTCCGGTACGTCGCCGTTGATGATCCGCAGCGCCAGCCCTTCGACAATAGCCGTCTTGCCGACGCCCGGTTCGCCGATCAGCACGGGATTATTCTTGGTTCGCCGTGAAAGAACCTGGATCGTGCGGCGAATTTCCTCGTCGCGCCCGATGACGGGATCGAGCTTGCCGTCCCGCGCCGCCTGCGTCAGGTCACGGGCATATTTCTTCAGCGCGTCATAGGCGTTCTCGGCCGACGCACTATCAGCGGTGCGGCCCTTGCGCAGGGCATCGATAGCCGTGTTGAACTGTTGCGGGTTGACGCCTCCCTGCGCGAGAAGTTTTCCCGCTTCGCCGTGCTTGTCGGCAGCGAGTGCCTGCAGCAGCCGCTCCACCGTCACGAAGCTGTCGCCGGCCTTCTCCGCTGCCTGTTCCGCCGCGGTAAAGAGACGCGCGGTCTCAGGCGCGAGATAGACTTGTCCTGCCCCGGCACCCGTCACCTTCGGCAACTTTGCCAAAGCGTCTTCGGTCGCGCTGAGGATCGCGCGCGAATTGCCGCCCGCGCGGTCGATCAGGCCACCGGCAAGACCCTCGCTGTCATCAAGCAGGACTTTGAGAATATGGAGAGGTGTAAATTGCTGGTTTCCCTCCCGCGTGGCAAGCGACTGCGCGGACTGGATGAAGCCTCTTGCACGATCTGTATATTTTTCAGCATTCATTGAGCCACCTCCTCCGGACGCATGCCACCGCTCCTGTTTCAGAGAGTCTTCGAGCAACGGGCGTGCCAGTTCGAGCGTGCAATGAAATCAACGAGATATGATCTGGCCACGATCGGAGAGGGACAATCTGTCAGGAGGAGGCAAGACAAAATGTCCATGCGAACCTCAAAGCTTCAATGTGCTTCCGGCAACCAGACGGTGAACGTCGTGCCTTTGCCGGGCTCACTCCTGACCGAGATCCTTCCGCCCTGTCGCGCCATCAGCATCTGGCTGACCGAGAGGCCAAGCCCCGTGCCTTCCAGAGCCTTGGTGGTAAAAAACGGATCGAAGATCTTCTGCATCACCTCCGGTGCCATGCCCATGCCCGTATCCTCGATCTGAATGGCAACCCCCGCCTGCCCGTCCATGTCGGAGTCGATCGTTCGCAAGATCAGCCGCCCGCCATTCGGCATGGCATGTATGGCGTTGACAATCAAATTGACGAGAACCTGCTGCAATTCGGTTCGGTTCATCATGATCGGCCGCAACGCACGATCTTCCCTTTCAAGCGCGATCGTCGTCTTCTTCAGCAGATGCTGGACGAGCGGCAATGTGTCGGAGACGATGCCGGCCGCGGCATAGTGTTCGGAATAGTCGGAATATTCCTGTGGCTTGGCGAATTGGAGAAGCTTGGTGACGATCTCCGAGATACGATGCATCTGCTGATCGATAAGGCGAAACTCCGTACCGGCATTGTCGGCATCGGATCCCATCATATCGCGGATCACTTCGAGATTGCCTTGCATGACCGCAATCGGATTGTTGATCTCGTGAGCGACCCCCGCCGTGATCTCGCCGATCACCGCCAGCTTCTCGGACATGACCAGTTGTTTGGTTGTCGTCTCCAATCGCCGTGTCGCATCGTGCAGTTCAAGCGCCCGCTGCTCGACCCGCTGATTGAGTTCCTCGTTCAATTGACGCAGTTCGGCGTCGCGCTGCTGGGTCAGATCGAGCAGATGGTCGAGATGCAAAGCCACCTGGCCGATCTCGTCCCTGTTCTCGACAGGACCGGTTCGCGCGGAGAGATCACCGCCCTCTACGCGGGCGATGGTGCCGGTCATGCGCTCGAGAGGCTTGAAGATGCTGCGGGCCCATATCAGGAACAGCGGAACAGTCGCTGCGACAGCGATCAGGAATGCCGCTACGATCGTCAGCAATGTCTCGTATTTTGCCTGGGTAATCGGCTTTTGGAGAAATCCCGCATAGAGCATGCCGACCCGGCGGTCGTAGCTGTCAAGGATCGGTTCATAGGCCGAGATATACCAGTCATTGACGACGAAGGCGCTATCAAGCCATGGTCTTCCCTGGTCAAGCACGGCGCTGCGAACCTCGGCCGAGACGCGCGTGCCGATGGCCCGACGCCCCTCGAACATGTGCACATTGGTACTGATGCGGACATCATCAAGGAACAAGGTGACCGTTCCATGACTGCCTTCAGGCAGACCCGAGCCGTGATAAATGAGGTCGTTGATCGAATCGACGAAGGCGAGGTTTTGATTGAGCAGGATACCGCCGACCAGGGCTGCGCGCCGGCCGTTGGGCAATATCAAGGCGATCGCAGACTGGAGGACCAGACCGCGTGTTTCCTCTGTTAGAGTGGTGGCCGCACTCCCGACGGTCGGAACGATCTCAATGCGTGCCCGTTGCGCGAGCTCCGGCGATATCGCGGCAAGCTCCGCGTGCCCAAAGACATCAATGCTTGTCTTTGAGCGGCCTTCAAGGGCCGAACCGATGGCTGGCCAGTTCCAGCGGATGGGCGAGGAACTCAACGGGTATCCGCTGACAATGACATGTCCGTCGTCGCTAACAACATAGAGGAAATCGAACCTGCGGCCCTGCGCAGTTCCCCTGAGAAAGGCTGAAAAATTGCCGTTTGCCTCATTGCCTTTCTGAAGCAGCTCCTGAAATCGGGCCGATTCACTCACGGCAAAAAGTTGGCCCTCGGTATTTTCGAGGATCCGGCCCAAATATTGATGCGCGATCGTCAGGTCGTCATAGACCTTGGAGACGGTCATGGCATCAAACCGGCTATTCCAGCGGTAAATGCTGACGCCAAGCAGCAGCGGCAGGATGACGAGCATCGGCACAAGCGCGATCGCCAGCAGGCGATGACGCACCGATTTTTTCCCGATCATCATGCCGGGCACGCGTTTAGACATGCCAACTTACGCATTTGCGATCGACGGTCTTGCGCGAGATGCCAAGTCGACGGGCCGCTTCTTCGCGGTCGCCGCCGACCTCGCGCAGAACGGACAGAATATGCCGCCGCTCGATCTCCGCGAGGCTCTGCCCCCCATTATCACCATCATCGTCTTCGGGGATCCTCTCGATGTCTTCCGGAAAGCCGCCGAGGATCACCGTTCTCTCGATCAGGTTGCGCAATTCCCGGATATTTCCAGGCCAATCATACCGCGCGAGCGACGCGCGAACCCTGTCATCGATCGCGATCGGAGGCATGCCAAGCTGCTGGGCAAATTCACGCATGAAAAGCGTCGCGAGCTCCACCACGTCGTCGCCGCGATCCTTCAACGGCGGCAGATGAATCTGCATCACATTGATGCGAAAATAAAGATCGGCGCGGAAGGCGCCGGCCTCGACGCGCTTTGGAAGATCGGCATTGGTGGCAAAGACGAAACGCGCATCAAAGGGAACCTCCCGTTCCGAGCCGACCGGCCGCACGCGGCGATCCTCCAACACACGGAGCAGCTTCGTCTGCAGCGCATAGGGAAGCTCGCCGATTTCGTCGAGAAACACGGTGCCGCCATGCGCGTGCATGAACAGCCCTTCGCGGGCTCTTCCCGCGCCGGTGAACGCCCCCTTCAAATGGCCGAACAATTCGCTTTCGATCATATCGGCAGGAATGGCACCGCAATTAATCGGCACGAAAAGCTTGTCGGACCGGTTGGAAAGAGAGTGAAGCGAACGGGCGGCAACCTCCTTTCCCGTTCCGGACTTGCCGGTCAGGAGGACCGAGGTCGGTAAGGGTGCAACGCGTGCGATGGTCTCTCGGACATGCTGGATCGCCTTGGATTCGCCAAGCAGCTTGTTGCGCAGATAGATCTGATGCGATGGCGATTTCAGCTCTTGGCGCAGAACTTCGTTCTCGCGCTGCAACCGCATCCTATCGAGACAGCGCGCCACGGCGTTCAGCAACTGGTTCGAACGGAAAGGCTTTAGAATAAAATCGACGACACCGGCGCGCAGCGCTCCAATCGCGGTATCCAGATCGGCATATGCGGTCATCAGGATGACATCGGCGAAGAAGCCGATAGTGCGTTGTTCGGCAAGCCAATCGAGGCCATTCTGTCCCGGCATGATGTTGTCGAGAATGACGACATCGAAATTCTGCTCGTCTAGCTTGCGCGACGCTTCTTTCGTATCTGCCGCCACTTCAATCAACTTGCAGCGCGGCAGAAGAATCTTGACCAGAAAATTACGTATGCCGGGCTCGTCATCAACAATCAGGATCGATGCCTGGGCCAGCCATGGCCCAAACTCCGGGTCTGTGACAGGCTCGGCTGTATCATTGGTTCGATCCTGTGACATTCAACTTCCCTCCGACGTCGGCCAACTGACGGGTTAGCATGACGATTTACGCAACGGTAGATTACATCAATGCCGCAGCTTTCCGCAGAGCGACAATAAGCCGAGGCAAAATTGCACGTTGACGACTGACCAACCGACGGTATCGCTAAACCAAGCGTTCCTGCATATCCTGGTGCAACTGCGCGAGCGCGCGGCGCATTCCATGCAGCTGATCCATCAGATGCAGGATGACGTCGATGCCCTCGTCATTCGCTCCGAGATCCTCCTTCAGTTCCAGGATGAAACGGGCGCGCGCAATATCGATGTCGGAAAACCCGATTCCACCGGTTGCCTGCTTCTTCGGGATGATCCAGCGCTGCTCGAGCCAGAATTCCAGCGTCTGAACCTGAAGGCCCGAAGAGGTTAGAAACTCCTGCTTGTTCATCATGATGTCCTATCTTCGCGCGGATTGAAATCTTTCCCGGCGCTCCAGTTCGTCACGAAGGCCTCGAGTTCGGGATCCGGGGATTTCGGCAAAACCACCTTCAATCTGACGAACTGATCGCCCTGACCGCCGACACGATGCGGCGCGCCCTTGCCTTTCAGGCGCAAGGTCGTCCCCGTGTTCGATCCCTTCGGCACCGACATCGTGACATCTCCGGTCGGGGTGGGAACGCGGATGCGCCCACCGAGAACCGCTTCGGACAGCGAAATCGGCAACTCCAGGGCGATATCGTCACCCTCGCGGGTGAAGCGCCGGTCAGGCAGAACCTCGACTTCGATCAGCGCATCCCCTGACGTGCCCTTACCGGCACCAGGCGCTCCCTTTCCCTTGAGACGAAGGACCTGTCCATCCACCAAACCCGGCGGGATCTTCACGTCGAGCGTGCCGCCGTCCGGCAATGTCAGGCGCTTGCTGGCGCCGACGATCGATTCCACGAAATCGATCGGCAGGCGGAAGTGCATGTCCTGCCCGCGCCGGTTCGCATGCCCTCTTTGGCCGCGCCGCAGAAGCTCGGCAAAGGCATCATCCGCATCCATGAAGTCGGCAAAGCCGGCGGTATCCGCGTAGGGATGGCCCTGATCCGCGCCGGCGAAATCCCGATAATATGAATGCTGCGGCCGCTCCGCACCCGAGGCGTCAATCTCACCACTGTCGAAGCGCTTCCGTTTTTCGGCATCGCTGAGCAAGTCATAGGCGCCCGCGACCTCCTTGAACTTTTCCTCAGCCGTCTTGTCGCCGGGATTAAGATCCGGATGCAGCTTCTTCGCAAGCTTGCGGTATGCGCTTTGTATCTCGGCGGCAGACGCCGTTTGAGCAACACCGAGAACCTCGTAAGGATTTTTCACAACTTACTCCGGAAGAATCTTATTGATCACGAAACATGCACACCGGTTGGACGGGGGTGGCCGGGGAATACCCCGGCCACCCGGGAGACACGCTACGGCGAGGTCTTCTTGTCGTCGTCTCCCACCTCGGTGAATTCTGCATCGACGACATCGTCATTGGCGGCCTGAGATGCGCCTGTATCAGACGGTCTCTGCGCCTCTGCTTGGGCCGCCTCCGCCAGTTTCATCGATTGCTGCTGCAAGGCGCTGGCTTTTGCACTGATCGCGGAAGCGTCATCGCCTTTCACCGCTTCGCGCAGGTCCGCCATCGCATTTTCGATCGCGCGGCGATCGGCCTCCGACAGCTTGCCGCCATGTTCCGCTACGTCCTTTTCCGTCGCGTGCAGGAGTGCTTCGGCGGAATTCTTGGCTTCGACAGCTTCCTTGCGCTTCTTGTCTTCGGCGGCATGCGCTTCCGCGTCCTTGATCATTCTCTCAATATCGGCCTCCGACAGGCCGCCCGAGGCTTGAATCTGGATGCGCTGTTCCTTGCCCGTGCCCTTGTCTTTTGCGGAGACATTGACGATGCCGTTGGCGTCGATATCGAAGGTCACTTCGATCTGCGGCACGCCGCGCGGTGCCGCCGGAATGCCCATCAGGTCAAACTGCCCGAGCATCTTGTTGTCGGCAGCCATTTCGCGCTCGCCCTGAAAAACGCGGATCGTGACGGCGTTCTGGTTATCCTCGGCCGTCGAGAACACCTGGCTCTTCTTAGCCGGCACGGTAGTGTTGCGCTCAATGAGGCGGGTGAAGACGCCGCCCAATGTTTCAAGGCCGAGCGACAATGGGGTGACATCGAGAAGCAGGACATCCTTGACATCGCCTTGCAACACGCCCGCCTGGATCGCCGCACCAACCGCAACCACTTCGTCCGGGTTGACACCCTTATGCGGCTCCTTACCGAAAATCTTCTGCACGATTTCCTGGATCTTCGGCATTCTGGTCATACCGCCGACCAGCACGACTTCGCTGATCTCGTTGGCTGTCAGGCCCGCATCCTTGAGCGCGTTGAGGCACGGTTCGATGGTTCGCTGCACGAGATCCTCAACCAGCGACTCAAACTTCGCCCGCGTGATCTTGACCTGGAGATGTTTCGGGCCGGTGGCATCCGCCGTGATGAAAGGCAGGTTGACTTCGGTCTGTGTGGATGTGGAAAGCTCGATCTTCGCTTTCTCCGCCGCTTCTTTCAAACGCTGCAGAGCGAGCTTATCCTTTCTCAGATCTATCCCTTGCTCGCGCTGGAATTCATCCGCGAGATAATTGACGAGGCGCATGTCGAAATCTTCGCCGCCCAGGAACGTGTCGCCGTTGGTCGCCTTCACCTCGAAGACGCCGTCGCCGATATCAAGAATGGAAACGTCGAAGGTGCCGCCGCCAAGATCGTACACCGCGATCTTGGCCTGCTTCTTCTTTTCGAGCCCGTAGGCAAGCGCTGCCGCCGTCGGCTCGTTGATGATGCGCAGGACTTCCAGACCAGCAATCTTGCCGGCGTCCTTCGTTGCCTGACGCTGCGCATCATTGAAATAGGCCGGCACGGTGATGACCGCCTGACTTACCTTCTCACCAAGATTGGCTTCCGCCGTTTCCTTCATCTTCTGCAGGATGAAGGCTGATATTTGCGACGGCGAGTAGGTCTTGCCCTCGGCCTCGACCCAGGCGTCACCGTTCCCGGCCTTGACGATCTTGTAGGGAACCAGTCCCTTGTCCTTTTCGACGGTCGGATCGTCGTAGCGGCGACCGATCAAACGCTTTACGGCAAAGATTGTATTGGTGGGATTGGTCACCGCCTGCCGTCGGGCCGGCTGCCCAACCAGGCGCTCACCGTCGCTTGTAAACGCAACGATCGAAGGCGTCGTACGCGCACCTTCGGAATTTTCGATAATCCGCGTATTCTTGCCCTCCATGACGGCTACGCAGGAATTGGTCGTTCCCAAATCGATTCCGATGACTTTGGCCACCACATTTCTCCTCTTCGAATTTAGATTTATGGTCCTATTCCATGTCTGTTCGGCTCATTGGCGCGGCGACAGCCGGAACTCTAAGATCTACGAAGAGCGCTCCTGCCTCTTGCCGCACCTCCACCGGCTTTCCTCCGCCGCCCGATGTTCTCCTTGTTGGGCTGTTCGCTATGTCGGAACCGGCCTACTCTTCGGGGGAACACTCTTAAAAACAAATCGATCACGACAAGGTTCCCCCGCCTTGGATTCTGCAATCGAACCATTTCGTCTTGCACGGCGCATTCGCGTGCCAGCCTGTTCTTTCCCGCGCCCATAACACTTCGATATTCCCCACCCATAAAAGACAGCAACAGGCGTGCCAGTTTGCGAATACAACAATTTCAATGGATTAGAATGGAAGCACCGACGACATAGGACAAGATGTCCTGAGGGTGGCAGACAAATTGTCCATGCCAAATTTGGGTGATACGAAGACGGCAGCACCTATTGGCCAAGGCAGGTTCGTTGTCAGATGTGTGGGGCAGCGGTTGCTCTTTCGGGAATTCCACCGACAACTTCTCCTGACAATTGGACAAAGTGTCTGAGAGCGAGGGGATCTCCATCATAAGCCATTGATATTACGCGACTAAGGAAATGGCACACTTGTTGCTTCGAGCATCCCAACGATCATGCGAGGCAGCAGGATGTTGGATCAGATGTCAAAATCGAATTGCGACGAGGCGACGCTCGCCTCCATGCGGGAACGCCAGTAATGGAAATACCGTGCGCCGCCCCCAATACGCTGGACGAGGCACATGCCATCTTGCGTTCGCAGGCAGAGCCATTGGCATCGGAGAAAATCCCGATCGGGGATGCGGGCTTCCGGGTACTGGCGGAAGCTGTAAGAGCACGCATTGACTCGCCGCGCGAGGATGTCGCTGCGATGGATGGCTTCGCTGTAGAGGACCAAGCAATCCAGGCGAGCAGGCGAGATTTCCGCCTCGTTGGCGCAGGCTATCCCGGCGATGCCGCGCCTCCTGCGCTTCCCCCCGAGACGACGGTGCGGATCATGACGGGTGCGCCCATGCCGCAATCGAAGGATCGCGTTATCCCCTTCGAACTGACCGGTGAACGGGATGGAATTATCCGCATCGTTGGCCCCGTGCCCACAGGACTTCATGTGCGGCTGAAGGGATCCGGTTTCCATGCGGGGCAAATTCTTCTTGATCCGGGCACGCTGCTCGATCCCCCGAGATTGCTGGCCGCCGCCGCCGCCGACCAGCCGACCATCCATGTCCACAAGCGGCCGAGACTGCGCGTGATTACCAGTGGTGATGAACTTGCCCGAGCGGGAACGGCGGCTTCAACCGATCGACGCATACCCGATAGCCTGACATTGCCGCTTCAGCTGCTGGCAGAACAATGGGGTGCGGACCCAGTTGGCGCGGCCCTTGTCTTGGACGACGTAGAGGCTATCCGTACAGCCGTCGCTTTGGCGTGCCTCGACGCCGACATCCTTGTTATCGCTGGCGGCGCCTCCCATGGAGACCGGGACCTGAGCCGGCCTGCCTTGAAGATGCTCGGACTCGAGCTGAAATTCGCCGGCGTGGCGATGAAGCCGGGGAAGCCGGTCTGGTATGGCCGTCTCTACGGAAAGCATGTACTCGGATTGCCGGGCAATCCGTCTGCGGCGATGACCGTTGCCCGACTGTTTCTCGCGCCACTCCTTTGTGCCCTGTCGGGTCGGGGATTCGACACCGCGCTTGCCTGGCGGGAACTGCCGCTTGCTGCCCCTGTGGCGGACGCGGATGCTCGGGAAATGTTCCTCTATGCGCGCCGTGCCGGCAATCACGCCGATATTATCCCGCGGCAATCGGCGTCCGCCCAACTTCCTCTGGCAAGTGCCGACATGCTGGTCAGACGGCCGGCTGGCGGTGCTGCGCTGTCTGCCAACTCCCTGGTTCCCGTTCTGGACTTTTAGCAAAGTTTCAGAATGACGCTGACCCGGCACCTGCTTGGAAAAACCAATCGATGCTCAGATTTATCGACCCGAACCAGCTGATGGGCGCAATGCTGCTCGCAGGCCTATTTTTCCTTGCCGGGATATGCCTCTCCTGGCTGGTTCGACGGCTGATGATCGAGGTGCTCCGGCATGACAAATCGGAGCGCATCGACCAGATCACCATCTCCTTTCTCAGCCGCCTCTCGATCCTGATGATCTGGGTGTTATTGATCACATTCTACGCGCACCTGGTTCCGGCTCTCAATCGATTGGGCACCGCTCTGCTGACTGGCGTCAGCCTGATGTCGGTTATCCTGGGACTGGCCGCACAGACGACGCTCGGCAATCTGGTGTCCGGTATAAGTCTTGTCCTCTATAAGCCGTTCCGACAGGGCGATCGCCTTCAGATCCAGGCGCCGACCGGGCTTGAAGTCGGAGAGGTCGAAAACATCTCGTTGGGCTATACGGTTCTGAAAACCGACGATCAGCGCCATATTGTCATCGCGAATAGCGCAATGGCCCAACAGACCATGATCAAGCTATCGCCGGTGGTCCCGGCGAGTCCTTCCTCGCCGTCCGCCGACAGCCAGCGGGACTGACACGACACCGAGCGGCGTTCGATGACACACCATATGAGGTTCAGCCCTTCGGTTCGCCTTCTCCCCTCGGGGCAGGCTGGCTCTGGATGCCGCCGCGCGCAATACCGACCTTGGCCGGGCGCAGCGGGCGCGACCCTATGACATATCCCGGCTCGACAACCTGGGTTACGGTACCATTCGGCACGGAGGGATCGGGCAGCTCGAATAGAGCTTCGTGGAAATTGGGATCGAAACGTTCTCCGATGGGATTGAGCTTCTTGACGCCATGCTTCTCCAGGGAACGCAGCATTTCCTTCTCTGTGAGCTCGATACCGTCAATCAGCGTCTTGAACGCCCCCTCATCTTTAAGGGCCTCGGCGGGAATGCTGGCGATGGCGCGTCCCATATTGTCAGCCACGCGCAGCATGTCGCCGGCAAATTTCGCGACAGCATATTGTCGCGTATCGTTCAGGTCGCGGTCGGCGCGGCGGCGCACATTCTCGACTTCCGCCAAGGCGCGCAGCAGGCGATCCTTCAAGTCGGTATTCTCGGCCTCAAGCTTGGCGAACGCCTCTGCGCGACCATCGTTCGTCTCGCTATGGCCGGCGTTCGTTCCACCAGATGGGTTACGTGCGGCCTGCTCCGCAGTTGCAGCCGACTTGGCTGCCTCGTGATTGCCATCTTCGGATTTGGTCTTTCCAGTCATTTCATCTCTCCCATGGATTGGGTCGCTCCGGGATATCACCTGTAGCCGCTGACCATTCAGGCGGAGACGGTCTCCTCGTGTGCCGCTCTCAAACGCAAACCGAATGCAATGAATGCACAGCCCTGGAAGATCAGATCGACAGACAAAATCAATCCGAGCAGCCATAGGCTGTTAACTGGCCAGCCAAGCAGGAACATCAACCCTGCGATTGTCGTCACCACGCCGGACGCAACGATCCATCCCCAGCCGGATTCTGAGCTTGCCTGGAATCCAAGGCATATGCGTGCGACGCCCGCTGCCGCTGTCAGAAGCACCAACAACAGCGTGAAAATGAACGACGCCAAAAGCGGATTCATGAAGGTGCTAACGCCCGCGGCGGCATAGAGAACACCGCTGAGAAGCCACAAAACAAAGCCACCCCAGCTCTTGACCCGAAAAGATTGGACGATCTGCATAATGCCGGCGACGACCATCAGCGCGCCAACATAATAGACCGTCGCAAGCGTCGCCAGAAGCAGATTGCCGACCGCAATCACGCCCGCGCCAATGAACACGATCCCAAGGGCAACAAACCACCCCCATTTCGCACGCGCTTCGGCGAATGCTTCTGAAAGCGCGGAAGTTCGATTGATAGTCGTCATGGAACTTTCCTTTGATCACTGAAGTGTCTTTAGAGTGCACCCTGCAGGACGGCCTGTAGCCCCCTCATTTGTTTACGCTTCGACGGCATCACCGCCCTGCTGGCGCCGCCACCCACAATGCAACAAAGCTATACGCAACAGGCGTGCCAACGCATAAATTATAGCTATATCAATGACTTGAAGATCGCCCATTATTGAACTCGGACATTCTGTCTGATCGGAGTTGGACAGAATGTCGATGGCAACAGCACCATGTCCCCATGAAGACGGCTTCACGCCGCCACATAGTCGTATGTTCAAAGTTACGATCTTGCAGCTGGAAATAAGTAGTCGCCGAACCGCTTGTTCCTGGCGCTCTCGAACTGTCCCAGGGTTTGCGGCTTCACAAAGAGCGCGACAACATCGGGGTGGGCCGTTTGGACCCGCTTTTCGATTGCCGCCACGCAGGCCTCGATCTGCTCGGCACCAAACGAGGTGTCGAATTCTATGCTGAGAGCCACCACGGCCTGATCAGGCGCAAGTTGCGCGGTGAGGGCGCTGTTGGCATGGACAACGCCCGGCTGCTCCTCAGCAATCCGGCAGATCGCATCGACAAGTGCGGGCGATGCGCGCTCACCAATCAGCAAGCTCTTGCTTTCAATTGCCAACAGAAGGGCTGTAACCGCAAGGACAAGCCCGATCAGAATGGACGCGATGCCGTCGAAAACCGGCATCTCGAACACCTCGGCGGCCGCTATCCCCGCTGCGGCAATCGTAATCCCTATGAGAGCCGCACTATCCTCGAACAACACCATGAAGGAGGGTGGATCCTTGCTTCGCCGGAACGCCGTCCAAAAACCGAGCTTTCCCCTCACTCGCGCGAAATTACGCCATGCGATGATCCAGGACGTGCTTTCGAAGAGGAAGGAAAGACCCAACACGACATAGCTCACGATGACATGCTCGACGGGCTGGGGAGTGATGACGTGGAGACATCCTTGATACAAGGATACGCCGGCGCCGAGCCCGAACAGCAAGAGGGCGACAATGAAGCTCCAGAAATAGAGCTCGCGGCCAAACCCCAGCGGATGAACAATGTCGGGTCGCCGTGCGGCCCGGCGATAGCCGTAGAGAAGTAATCCTTCATTGCCGGAATCAACAATCGAATGCACCGCTTCGCTGAACATGGCCGCGCTGCCCGTGATGATAGCGGCGGCAAGCTTGGTCACCGCGACGGCAATGTTGCCGGCCAAGGCGGCATAAACGACAAGCCGGCCGGATGAGGAGGGATGCGAATTCGGGTCGGATATCACCGAGAGCCTCCTTTGCATCGACCCAGATCGAATAGCCTTAACCGTGCAAACATAAACGGATCACACCTGCGACCAGCCCGAGCGCGGCAACGCTCGCCGCCCAGATGGCGGCCATCCACGCGAGTCGCTTCCAAAGCGGGGCGACGGAGCTCATCAGTGATAGCCGTGGACACCCGCCTTGCCTCGAAACACCCAATAGGCCCAACTGGTGTAGACGAGGATCACGGGAATAATGACAAGCGCTCCGAAAAGCATGAAAATCTGGCTCTCTCGCGGCGCGGCAGCATCCCAGATCGTTACCGCGCGCGGCACGATATAGGGGTAGATGCTGATCCCCAGACCGATGAATCCCAGCAGAAACAAAGCAAGCGCCATGAGGAACGGCGCGCGTTCGAATTCACGCCGCAAGCTCCAGAAAAACGTTGCCGAGCAGATGAGCACCAGCAATGGCACCTGAGCGGTCAGCAGCACGCCGGGCATTGCGAACCAGCGCCGCCAGTAATCATAGGCCAGGAACGGTGTCGCCGCACTCACCGCCGCAAGGGCAATGAGCGTTGCGGCACCAACCCAGAAGGCTACGCGGCGCGCATGGTTCTGGCTCGTCCCTTCCGTTTTCCAGATGAGCCAGGTTGCACCCAGCAAGGCATAGCCAATGACCACGGCCACGCCCGTCAACAGGCTAAATGGGCTTAGCCAGTCGAGCCAGCCACCCGCATAAGCATCGTTCTCGACGTGAATTCCCTGCAGGATCGCGCCAAGCGTGATCCCTTGCGCCAATGCCGCAACGAACGAGCCGACAGAAAAGGCCACATCCCAGAACGGACGATGACGTGGATCGCGCCAGCGAAACTCGAAGGCGACACCCCGAAAGACCAGGCCAAGCAGCATCGCGATCATCAGCGGATAGGTCGCTGGAAGAATGATCGCATAGGCGAGCGGGAAAGCCGCGAACAGTCCGCCTCCCCCCATGACCAACCAGGTTTCGTTGCCGTCCCACACCGGTGCGATCGAGTTCATCGCCTGATCGCGCTCGTCGCCGACCTCAAACGTTGGGAACAGGATGCCGATGCCAAGGTCGAAGCCGTCCATCACGACATAGGCCATCACCGCGAAGCCGATGACCGCTGCCCAGACGATAGTCAGATCAATGCTTGCCATGATGGTTATTCCTTCCCCGGCAAAGGCGCGATAAAGCCTGGCGCCGGTGTGATACCCGCCGCACGCTGCGGCACGTTCGGCGGCTCCGTCTCACCGCGTTCAGGCGGCTTCGACATCAGGCGCAGCAGATAATAAGTGCCCGCACCGAAAGCACTGAAATAGACCACGACGAAGGCGAGAAGCGACACGGCCACGGCAGGTGCTGCGAGCGGCGAATGCGATTCCGCGGTGCGCAGCAATCCATACACTGTGAAAGGCTGACGCCCCACTTCGGTCGTCACCCAGCCGGCAATCACCGCGACGAAGCCGGCCGGCCCCATGACAACGCAAGCGCGATGCAGCCACGGCCAATCGTAAAGCTTCTTGCGGAAACGAGCCAGAAGGCTCCAGAGACCGATCCCCAGCATGGCAAAGCCGAGTGCGACCATGATCCGGAACGACCAGAATATGATATGCGCCGGCGGCCATTGGTCACGCGGAAAGTCTGTCAGACCTGGCAACGGTGCGAATGGATCATGCTTGAGGATCAGGGAGCCGATATGGGGAATGGAAACCTCATACCGGACGCGGGCCTCATCGTTGCTTGGGAGCCCGAACAGAACGAGCGGCGCGCCATTCGGGCTCGGCTCATAGTCGCCCTCCATGGCCAGAACCTTGACCGGCTGGTGTTCCAGCGTGTTGAGACCATGCGCGTCACCGGCGAGGATCTGGATCGGCGCGACGATGGCAGCCATCCACATCGCCATCGAGAACATCTTGCGAGCGCCGGGATTGGCGCGGTCTTTAAGAAGATGCCAGGCACCGACACCGCCAACGACAAACGCCGTAGTGAGGTAGGCGGCGATTACTGTGTGAACAAGACGGAAGGGAAAGCTGGCGGTGAAGATGATCGGCAACCATGAGCCCGCCGGCACGAACTGCCCCTTTGCGTTGATTGCAAAGCCCGCCGGCGTCTGCATCCAGCTGTTGACGGCAATGATCCATGTCGCCGAGATCAGCGTGCCGAGCGCCACCATGCATGTCGCGAAGAAATGCAGCCTCTTGCCGACCTTGCTCATGCCGAACAGCATCACGCCGAGAAAACCCGCTTCCAGGAAGAACGCGGTCAGCACTTCATAGGCCATGAGCGGACCGACGATCGGGCCTGCCTTGGTCGAGAAGACCGACCAATTGGTGCCGAACTGATAGGACATGACCACGCCTGAAACGACGCCCATGCCGAATACAACGGCAAAGATCTTCAACCAGTAACGATAGAGATTGGCGTAAACGCCCTTTCCCGTCTTCAACCACAGGCCCTCGAGCACCATCAGATAACTCGCAAGCCCGATCGAAAATGCCGGGAAGATAAAGTGGAAGGAGACGGTAAACGCAAATTGCGCACGCGCCAAAATCACCGGATCTAGCTGCTCAAGCAACGTCTCTTCCTCCCCCAATGGAAAATCCAGGATACACTTCCTCGACAAGACAAGGTCATCGAGGATCAGGCGGCTGATCGACGGTCAGGTCCGTTCAAGCTGCAACGACACGCACTGGTATTGATTTGGCGGCAGGTGTGCCGCTGATTCTATCATAATAATCGAGCGGCAGGAGGGGATTGAGTTCAGGATAATATCCCGCAATCGCTCCACGCGGCATCGGATAATCCAGGACCGTCAAGCCCTCGACGCGACGCTGCAGACCGTCATCGCTGATCGTTTCAAGCGCGATGCGCGAGCCCTCTTCCAGGCCTCTGTCGGCACGATCCTCCGCATTCATGAAGAGAACCATGCGATCGTTGTACACACCGCGATATCGGTCATTGTAGCTGTAGATGGTCGTGTTGAACTGATCATGGGACCGGACGGTGGCCAATCGCAACATCCACGGATCGGCGATCGGAACATTGACCTCGAGACCGGGCAGAAGCAGAAAATTCGCCTTGCCATTCGGCGTCGGCCACACGAGACGGCGCGGCGGCACGTCAAGATGAAACCCTTTCGGGTTTTTGATCTTTTCCGAGAAGTCGCTGTAGATCTCCGGATATACCTCGGCGATCTTGTCGCGAATGAGGCTGTAATCGTGGATATAGCTTTCCCACGGAACCTTGCTGTTCGGCAAAGTCGCAAGCGCCATACGACAGACGATTTCCACCTCTGGAAGCGCGTCCGGGCTTGCCGGCGTCAAAACGCCGCGAGATGCCGTGACGTTGGACATCGAATCTTCGATCGTGACGAACTGCTCGCCAGCCGATGTCTGAATCTGTTCGGAACGGGAGACGACCGGCAGGATGAGCGCGTCGCGCCCGTGAACGAGATGCCCCCTGTTCAGCTTCGTCGCAATGCCCACCGTCAGCGACAACTTACGCATGGCGGCATAGGATCGATCAGTATCTGGAATCGCCCGGACGAAATTGCCGCCCATGCCGATGAAGACCTTGGCGGTACCATTTTCCATCGCCTCCACGGTCTCGACCGTGTGATGCCCGTGTTCGCGCGGCGGTTCGAAACCGAAGACATCGCGGACGCGATCGAGATAGGCTTGGGTCGGCTTTTCGTCGATCCCGACCGTACGATCGCCCTGAACGTTCGAATGGCCGCGAATGGGGGAAATTCCGGCGCCAGGCTTTCCGAAATTGCCGCGCAGCAGAAGCAGGTTCACCACCTGCTGCAAGAGCCGCGAGCCTTGCTGGTGCTGGGTAAGGCCCATTCCATAACAGATCATCGTCGCCCGCGAGCGAATATAGATCTCGGCGCAACGGCGAATTTGAGCCTCTTCCAGTCCGGAAATTCTGACAATGTCCGCCCATTCCTGAGCCAGGGCATCGTCGCGGATCGCATCCAGCCCAACGGTGTGTTTTTCAATGAAATCGGTGTCGATGATCTTCTCGCCCAGAGCTTCGCGCTCGAAGATCACCTTCATCATTCCCTTGAACAAGGCGAGATCACCACCGATGCTGATGTGAACGAATTCGCTCGCGATCGGCGTTGATCCGAAGGTTGCCATCTGCACGACATCCTGCGGCTCGGTGAAGCGGATGAGCGCACGCTCCGGCATGGGATTGACGGCGACGATCGGAACGCCACGTTTGCGCGCTTCGACCAGATTGGTCATCATGCGGGGTGAGTTCGTGCCCGTATTCTGTCCGATGACGAAGATGGCTTCGGCATGCTCGAAATCTTCGAGAATAACCGTCCCCTTGCCGACGCCGATTGCGGGCGGCAGGCCACGGCTGGTCGGCTCGTGGCACATGTTGGAACAGTCCGGAAAATTGTTGGTGCCGAACTCGCGAATGAATATCGCGTAGAGGAACGCAGCCTCGTTCGGTGTGCGGCCCGAAGTATAGAATTCCGCCTGATGCGGGCTTTCGAGTGCCCGCAGATGATCACCGATCATCGCAAACGCCGTATCCCAGTTGCATGGCACGTATCGATCAGATGCCGCATCGTAACGCATCGGCTCCGTCAGGCGGCCCTGCATCTCAAGCCAATAATCCGATTGCTCCATGAGCTCGGTCACCGTGTGCTTTGCGAAGAACTCTCGAGTGACCCTGAACTTCGTTGCCTCGTGCGCGAGAGCCTTTGCGCCATTCTCGCAGAATTCGAGCGTCTTCTTGCAATCGGCATCCGGAAAGGCGCAGCTCGGACACTTGAAACCGCCCGGCTGGTTCATGGCGAGCAGGGCACGGGATCCTTTGGTGACGACGCTCTGCTCAAGCAACACCTTTGCTGTTGCGGCCGCAGCGCCCCATCCACCGGCGGGATGGTGATAGGTTTTGTATTGAGGCTTGTTGTCGGCCATGTCTTCAGCACCCCACGGAAATGATCGTGGCGTTAGTAGAACACGTTATCCCATTGAAATCTATAGACAAATTGTCCAAACAATCTGGACAATTTGTCCGAGAGAACTGTACGATCAAGCGCTAAGCCATTGACTTTCCTTCACCCCGGGATCTGGCACGAATTATGAATACGACAGAGCCTGCCAGAAGCGGCACAGGGGCCAAGCATGGAACGGTTGCTTCCATGACCGCGCCTGTAACGATGTGGAGACTTCGGCGCGGTTTTCGCAGATGCGCGATACCAGCTGCATGGGAAATGCTTGCGACACCACGGATATCGAAATGATCTTACGCTCGAAACCCAGTTTCAAGGATATATTGTTTGCAATCAACGGCTCGATATTGCCGCGGATCGCTCCGCATCTCATTGGAATTTCACTCATCAGTATAGCGGCAATCTTTGCGGCACAGGAGCATCCGGGCATCTTCGCGCGGATCAGCGCCATTCCCTTCACGCTAATCGGCATCGCGCTCTCGGTCTTCATGAGCTTTCGCAACAATGCCTGTTACGCCCGCTGGTGGGAGGGGCGAAAGCTGTGGGGCGAATTGATCATCGCCTGTCGGTCTTTCGCACGCCAGACTTCTGCCTTGGAGGAACGCGACCGGACTTTCCTTCTTCGCGGCCTGTGCGGTTTCTCTGCCGGGCTGGCGGCGCGTTTACGGGGCCAGGACGAGCGCGCCGCGATCAAGCAGTGGTTCGATACGAGCCTCAGCCCAAACGATCCAAACCCGACAAATGCGGTGCTCGATCATATTGGGCAGCATTGCCTGATGCTCATGCGCCGGCACCAGATCGGAGCCATCCACTACTCGGTCCTGGAGGGTCAAATCACCGCGCTCTCCGATGTGCAGGGCGGATGCGAGCGCATAGCGCTTACACCCGTGCCATTCGCCTATTCCCTGCTCCTCCACCGCACCGCGCTTGTCTTTTGTGTGACCCTGCCATTTGCGCTGGCCGGCTCACTCGATTGGTGGACACTTCTGCCCGTTCTCATCGTTGCCTACACATTCTTCGGGCTCGATGCACTGGGCCATCAACTCGAGGATCCATTTGGCCGGGAACCAAACGCTCTGCCGTTGGATGCGATGCAGCGAACCGTCGAGCGGGAACTGCTTTCGCTGCTCGGATATCAAGATCTTCCCGATCCGATCAAGCCGCATCGGAATATACTGAGATAGGGGCCTTGCTCCAATAACCCGCCACTGAGTGTTGATTCTGGTAACCGAACTTCCCAGCGGCATTGCGCCGCAATCTGCAATTTCACTCTAGACCGGTAGCACCGATAGCTGTCAGGATAATCAGGGGGCTACCTTGTTGCGGCTCGATGCTCGACGGCAACGTTAGCGGTGACCTCGAAGCAGTGTCGCGGAGAGGGTCATGACACGCCGCAGGGCTCATTCCGGGAAGGAAACCCGCCCTATTGCTTCGACCATCGTCGCGATCGCAGGCTCTTTGCTCGCTTGGGGTTTGGTCGCGGCAAGTGCGATGGCGACACCCCCTGCGTCGGATGCCGCAACTCCCGTTGATCGGGCAGCGGCGCCCGCCGTGCCGGAAACATGGGTCGGTTTCGACGAGATACGCGTTCCAAACGGAAGTGAGCCACCGTTGATAGGTGGGGTCTGGTATCCGACCACAGACGAGCCGCACGATGTTGCTCTCGACAGCTTCTCCCAGCGTGTCGCGCTCGATGGTTCGGTGAAGAACGGCGGGCTGCCGCTTGTCGTTTTGTCTCACGGCGGCGGCGAGTCTTATGGCGGTCATTTTGACACCGCATTGGCGCTTGCGCGGGCCGGTTTTATCGTCGCTGCGATCAGTCACGCGGGAGACACTTACGACGACCAGAGTAAGGTCATGATGTTGTGGCGGCGTCCTGCGCAACTGAGTCGCTTGATCGACTATATGGTTTCGAATTGGCGCGGGCATACCGCCATCGACACGCGCCGGATCGGGGCGTACGGTTTCTCAAACGGCGGCTTTACGGTGCTGGTCGCGGCGGGCGGCGTCCCGGATTTGATGAGGATCGATCCCTATTGCGCGTCGAACCCGACGCACGACCTTTGCACTGCTCTGGCTCAAGCTGGCGTGCGCTCGGTCTCGGTGCTCCACCCACCCTCTGACGTCTGGAAGCCGGATCGCCGGATCAAGGCGATCGCGGCGGCAGCCCCCGCATTCGGCTTCACCTTCGACCGCATCGGGTTGGCGTCCGTTCGCGTTCCGGTAATGCTGTGGGGTGCGGCTGATGACCGACATCAGCCAAGCCCGTGGTATGAGGATCATATCCGCGACGCCCTGCCGCGGGAGCCTGAATATCACGTCGAAGCGCGAGCGGGTCATTTTGCCTTTCTTCCCCCTTGCAGCGCTCGTCTGCTCAAATCAGCGCCGAAAATTTGTGCCGATGCGCCCGGTTTCGATCGCGCCGACTTTCACAGACGATTGAACGCCGAACTGATCCGCTTTTTCCAAGCAAACTTGCGCTGACCGGACGAAATTCTACAACGACCCGATTGCCGACCAGCTGCCAGCAATCCGCCGTAGGGACAGACAGCGTTTAACCAGAGGCCCGCAGCGTCTCGCCATCATCCGTTCCTTGCAGAGAAGAATTTTCAAGGTTAGCGCCGGATTTCGCTCACTCTTCCGTTCACCTGTCAATCAGCACTGAACATTGACCCCTTGGGGGTGCGGACGAAAAAGCTGCGCGAGCCGCGCCCCTTTCGACAGAATCCTGCAAAGCGAGTACCCTCTACCGATGCTCCGTGGCGATGCGCAAACCCAGAGCGATCAGGACCATTCCGGTCACGCCTTCGACGAGGCGATGCACGGTGGGGCGCTGAAGCGCATTCCGCACCTTATGGATAGCTGCGGCATAAAATGTGAGCCAGAGGAAGGTCATACCTGCAAAGACAATTCCAAGAGCAAGCAGTGTCGCAAAGGTCGAACCGCCCATCGGTGCAAACTGGGGAAGCAGGCTGGTGAAGAAAACAGCCATTTTAGGATTGCCAAGATCGCTGATGAGCCCCTGCCTGAAGGCCATCCACGGGCTTACGCGGCCATGCGGGTGGCTTTCCACGGCGATCCCCGAACCTTGTTCGGCCGGCCAAAGAGCTTCGCGTAACGCTAAAATGCCCAAATAGATAAGATAAGCGGCTCCCAGATACTTGATCGTAAGAAATAGTGGTGCCGAGGCCACCAGAAGGGCAGCAAGGCCGACGCTGGTCGCCAGGGCCCAGACTGTCTGCCCAACTGCTATGCCCGCCGCTGTGCAAATCCCGCCAGTCCGCCCGGCCAGAAGGGTGCTGCGGATCGTTGTGGCCGTGTCAGGCCCCGGCGTGACGATAACGATGGTCGACATCCCAATGAATGCAAAAAAAGATAGCATCCCCTGCTCCTCCACATTGCCGTCGACTATGACACACTGCCGAGTTTTTGGCTGGTCTCGTCGGCAATCCTTATGTGAGTATATCCATCGGCCTTCGACAACTACACCATTTGCCACAACCGGTTCTTCGGGTGACCGCGTGAGACGCCGATAGAGCCTGCCTTCCAGGGTGCCGGGCTCGAAGTGATCAGAACCATTCTGCCGGATCCGATCCAAGGGGTCGCGCTGGCGTCTCCCAACGCATCGAAATGTCATCGATACGAACTGGAGGGAGGACGCGCTGAGCCTTACCCCAGAAGGTCGTTTCGATTTCATCTGTCCGATCGGAGATTCCCTCGGGAGCGAGCGCGCTCTCAGCCTCGTCAAGAGGGTGTGCGATAAGGGTTTGGGCGGTGCGCGCGAGCGAGAGCCGAGCGTTGCAACCGCAGCCTTCCCGCAGCCTGCACGTCACTCCTCGAATGGCGGCCGCTGCCAGGAGGTAGCCCGTCGCGTGGTCAAGCGCCTGAACGGGAAGTGGTACAGGCTTATCCGCTTGAGCCCTTTTCATTCCGAAGTCGGCAATGCCAGTGCTCATTTGGACGAGACTGTCAAAGCCGCGGCGATCAGCCCATGGGCCGGACCATCCGTAGGCATCCAAGCTGACATCGACCAAGCCTGGGGACAGCTCTCGCCGGACCTTGGAGGAATAGCCCAACCTGTCCAATGCTCCAGGACGATAGCCGTGGATGACGACGTCGGCAGTTGAAAGCAATTGCTCAAAGACTTCGCGATCTTCCATGGAATGAAGATCCAATCGAGCGCACCTCTTACCCAGCGTTACTTCGGGAACAACGGCCGGTTCGTCCCAGTCTTGAGAGTCGATCCGCAGTACATGTGCACCAAAACCCGCCAGAAAGCGCGTCGCAACCGGCCCAGCTAACACGCGTGTGAGATCAAGAACTCGCAGCCCTGCGAGTGGACGCATCGGATCGAGACACCATTTCGGCAGCGGACCACGTTCTGCTGTGACGAGATGTACAAGCGGCTCCCGAGATACAGCTTGTCCCTGTGGATGCTCAGACCATTCAGTAATCGATCGCATTTCGGCGGCGCAGCCGCCTGCTTCGATGACCGCGGTCTCAAGTGCAATCTTCGACCAGTTCCGGACCGCTTGAGCTATCGCCTCCTTGTTTCCTTCGAGTCCCAATACTCGTTGGACGGCAGCCTTATGGTGCGGGGCATTGGTGTGAAGTCGTATCCATCCATCGCTCGCCGGATAATCGCCAGCGATTGGATCCCAAGCAGGTAGCGGCTGCCAACCGATCGGTCTGATCGAGGCCCAGAACCAGATTGAGCTCAGTCGCCAATCAACGCGAATTCGTGCTTGTTTGCCGGTCAAGACATTCGAGAGTTCAGCGAGCGACAAACCAGCCGTCGCAATCGTGGCGCTGGCCAGATCGGTTACAGCGAAGACCGAGGGGAGTCCTCCCGAGCTTTCAAAGGCAACTTGAGCAACCGCTTGAGGGGCCCCGCCCAAAGCAGCCCAGCATTCCTTCGTCAAACTAGCCGCAAGCCCTATCATGCCAGGCGATCCTTCACTGTGAGCATCGGGATTGCGCGCATCCGACCTGACTGGCCCGCCCGCTGCCTCGAAATGGATAGATTTCACCTTGGGATGATATTGACGTCAATCTTGATCAATTGCATCAATATAAGGATGGATCTGTGGCTTGGATCAGATCCGCCGGGTTCGGTCTCACGGTATGAGCGCCAGGGCGAGCCTGTCGGTGGTAGCAGTGATGACCAGAACGATCGCCAATGCTGGCCAGCCGAGGCAAATCAGGATCAAGGCAGAACCAGCGAAGAAGCCAGCTTCAAGAATCAGCCGGCCTGATGCGCCGATCTCGTATTTGCGTTTTGGTGAGAGGAACGCGCCCCATACAGCCATACAGCGGCGGCGCTTCCGCAGAACAGAAGGCCTAACAGCACTTGCACCAAGATCGGTGCCGGCACACGCGTTGCCAACGTCGCAAGCGATGCAAAGTTCGAGCACGAATCTAATACCGAGCGCTGTCGCTTTTAATGCCCGTCGACGCCGATCCAACGAGGGCTCGGTCATCTCGTCAGGAGCCCAAGGCCGCGAAGAAGACGGACGATATAGTCTCTTAGCTGGTCTTCCGTCTGCCCCGCCGGTTCGAGAAGGATCTGATGTAGCAACGCCCCGCTCAGCATGTCCTGAATGAGATCTGGGTCCAGTCCGTCAGGGAGCGTGCCAGCGCTGCGGGATCGCCGAACCATATTTGAGAAGGCTTCCCTGCGCGGGCGCAGGACCGCGTCCGAATAGATTGCCTTCAGATCGGAAGTATCTCCGAGAGCCAAAATGCTCCGAGACAGGCTTCGATAAAGCGGATCGAGCATCTGCTTTGGCACATTCTCGACGAACCAATCCATCACCTCGGAAATCGGACGCTCGGGCCAATCTGCGAACGTCTCCTCCGCCTGAGCAAACGCGTCGATCACGTAGGTGGAGTTCCAGTAGACAATCGCCAGGATCACGAGATTGAAACTGGTCTGCCTCCTTCAGGTGAGGCTGTTCAGTGACGACGATCTCAGCAGCCGGGTTCGGCCTGAATATCCGGTCTTGATGGGAATCGAACCAGTAATTCCTGATGACAAAAGGGAGCGACTGTTTCAGCAGGCGCTCCCTCCCCGCTCTATCTACCCTTGAAGACCAACGGCTGTGGCCAGCGCGGCCATGGGCGATGGTTCCGGCGAGAACACGTCATAGACGCAAGGCGCTGCAAAAACCGCAAGCGCCAGCATGCCAGCGATCAGGCCTTTCATCAAACACTCCCTGGATCTGCGAAACTGCTCAGCCAAGCTTCAGCTCAACCGCGATATTCCCCCGAGTCGCCTTGGAATAGGGGCAGGTCTGGTGAGCTTCGTCGATCAGCGCGCTTGCAAGGGCTGGATCAAGGCCCGGAAGGCTGACATTCAGCCGGGCTTGCAGCAGATAGGCACCATCCGTCACGCCAAGGTCAACTTCGGCATCGACTGCCGTATCCGCCGGAAGTGACAGCTTGCGCTTGCCAGCAGCAATGCCCAGAGCGCCAATGAAGCAGGCGGACCAGCCGGCCGCAAAGAGCTGCTCGGGATTGGTGCCGGGCTTGCCGCTGCCCGGGGGCGAAAGCTTGATGTCAAGTTGCGCATCGTCGCTGCGCGCTGCGCCGTCGCGACCTCCGGTGGTGTGGGTCTTGCCGCTATAGAGTACCTTTTCAATCGTGGTCATCGGACATTCCTTCCTTCTGTCGCATGGGGCGACGTTGTTGACAGGAGCGTTTTGACGCCTCGACGTATCCGGCATGTTTCCGGAAAGGGCGAAAATGTATCAGAGCGTAACGGCTGCGCGCCGGTCTACCTTTTCATACAAAATGCACAACAAAGCTGGGCATTCTTCAGGGCAGCGATATCTCTGCGGCGAGGCCTCCACCGGGGCGGTTGTAGAGCCTCACTGCGCCGCCAACCGAAACGGCAAGCTGCTGAGCGATGGCCAGTCCAAGCCCTGTACCCCCGGTGTCGCGACTGCGCGAAGTCTCAAGCCGGTAGAACGGTTGCATGGCGGCCTCCAGCTTGTCATCCGGAATACCTGGCCCGCGGTCGCTGACCGTAATGATGGTATTTCCCTCACCCTTCCGTTCGACGCTAATCTCGGCCGCACCCGCGAACTTGAGGCCGTTGTCGATGAAATTGGTCAGGATACGCCGCAACGCATGCGGTTTCGTCACGGCGGTGCCCTGGACGATGCCTGTAACCGTGACCGCTTTGCCAGTGTCCTGATAATCGTAGGCAATGCTGTCGATGAAGGATGCGAGATCGATGCGGGAGGTCTTTTCGCCATTGCCGTGGGCACTGCGCGCAAAGATGATACCGTCCTGCACGAGCCGCTCGATCTCGTGCAAATCGCTGACCAGCTTGTCCTTTTCGGGGGTATCTTCCGCCATGTCGGCGCGTAACCGCATGCGCGTGATCGGCGTCTGCAGGTCATGCGAGATCGCCGCGAGAATCTGCACGCGCTCCTCCAGATAGTGGGCGATACGGTCGCGCATGGCGTTGAAGGCGCGCGCCGCATTGACGACTTCGCTCGGACCCTCCTCGCTCATGGGAGAATCTTTCTTGTTCGGGTCGAGCGCATCGGCTGCGGCAGCGAGCGCGCCCAGCGGGCGCACAGCCTGGCGCACGGCAAACCAGGTGCACAGGATCAGAAGTACCATCTGTGCGGCAAAGACATAGGGCAGCCATTCGGCCAGCGGCATGACGCCGCGCGGCGTCACGTCGATAGTGAGCATTGAACCGTCTGAAAGCGTCACATGTCCCTGCAGCCGCTTGCCGTCACCTGGAATGGCTTCGATGCGGAGCGGAAATCTGTTGCCTGCCGCCTCCTCTATCCGTTTTGCAATCTCCGCTCCGCGGCCCGACATGTCCGGCACACCGGGAAGACCCGGCCCAAGAAGAAGGCGATAGTTGCCACGGCTCAGGCGGTCCAGCCATTCGGCCCGCTCGTTGGCGGGCAGTCGGTCGATCACGGCGATCGACGTGGCTAGATCGCTTTCCAGCGTACCAAGCATGACGGCCTTGGCCGACATGTAGCGTTCGGCAAACAGGATGCTGAACGAGAGGCTATAGGCGATCGCCAGTCCGGCAAATAGGATCAGGAAGAGGCGAGAGCGTAGCGTGCTCGGCCACCAGCCGAAACGGAGCTTGCCGCCTTCACTCATGTTCTGGGCACCGAAATTTCGACCGGTACGGAGAACACATAACCTTCAGCCCGCACGGTCTTGATGTAGGTCGGCTCGCGTGCATCGTCGCCGAGGCGCTGACGCAGACGGCTCACCAGAAGGTCGATCGAGCGGTCGAACAATTCGGCATCGCGGCCCTGCGTGAGGTTCAGGATTTGATCTCGGTTGAGCACGCGTTGCGGATGATCAATGAAAACCCGCAACAGACGATATTCCGCGCCACTCAGCGCAATTTCCGTCCCGTCCTTGTCAAGAAGATGCCGGCCAATCGTGTCGAGCCGCCAGTCGCCGAACGTCAGGAGCTGGCCAGCCTCGCTGATCTGCAAATTGGGCGGCAACATTCGGGTTCGCCGCAGCACAGCCTTGATGCGGGCAAGAAGCTCTCGCGCCGCGAAAGGCTTCGGCAGATAGTCGTCAGCGCCCATTTCGAGCCCGATGATCCGGTCCATCTCGTCATCGCGTGCGGTCAACATGACCACCGGCGTGGCTTTGTGCTTGCCGGCGCGGAGCTCTCTACAAAGGACCAGTCCATCATCGCCCGGCATCATCACGTCAAGCACGATCAGATCGACCGCGCTGGTCTCGAGAAAATTGCGCATCTGCCGACCATCGGCAGCAACCGTCGTCCGAAGACCATTCTTCTTCAGATAGCTCGAGACCAGCTCGCGAATTTCGCGGTCGTCATCGACAATCAAAATATGGTCGATATGCTCCATCTTCGGTCTTTCAATCAATATCATTGGCCGCTTTGCTGCCGTTATTAGTCCGTGTCAGCTGCCGCGAGTAAAGGGGTTTCTCGCGGCAGCGCTACCAGTTAGAACTTCACAACATCAAGGATGGCCTGGGCGAACGCCAGCGGCGCTTCCTGCGGCAAATTGTGCCCGATGCCGCCCGTTACATTTCGATGCTCGTATTTTCCGGAAAACCTCTTCGCATAGGCGGATGGTTCTGGATGCGGCGCGCCATTGGTATCGCCTTCCATGGTGATCGTCGGGATAGTGATCATCGGTCCCATCGCAAGCTGCGTTTCATAGGCATCGTATTTTGCCTCACCTTCGACAAGACCAAGCCGCCAGCGATAGTTATGGATGGTAATCTCCACATGGTCCGGATTGTCGAACGCTACTGCCGAACGATTGAAGGTTGCGTCGTCGAACGCCCAGGTTGGCGATGCCGTCTGCCAGATCAGCTTTGCAAACTCGTGCGTGTTGGTGGCATAGCCGAGCCGACCGCGTTCGGTGGCGAAGTAGAACTGGTACCACCAGGCCTGCTCCGCCTTCGGCGGCAAAGGCTTCTTGTTGATTTCCTGGCTGCCGATGAGATAGCCGCTGACGGAAACCATCGCTTCGCAGCGTTCAGGCCAGAGAGCAGCCATGATGTTGACGGTGCGCGCACCCCAGTCATATCCACCGAGGATTGCCTTTTCGACGCCGAGTGCATCCATCAAGGCGATCATGTCGACGGCCAGCGCCGCCTGCTGGCCGTTGCGCGGCGTCTCGTCCGAAAGGAAGCGGGTCGTGCCATAGCCGCGCAGATAGGGAATGATGACGCGGTAGCCTGCATCGGCCAGGATCGGTGCGACGTCGACATAGCTGTAGATGTCGTAAGGCCAGCCGTGAACGAGCAGGACGACTGGGCCATCTGCCGGACCGGCTTCAGCGTATCCGATATCGAGCACGCCTGCCCTGATCTGCTTCAGCGCTGCGAACGATGTGTGCCCTCTTGCCTGGACCGCTGCTAGGGGAACAGCGGGTGACTGGGCATTCGCGATCGCTGTCATGCCGAACTCGGCGGCAGCAATGGTCATGGCGGCAACACCAAAGAAGCGGCGGCGCTGGTGGTTGAATTCAGGGGACATCGTTCTCTCCATCTTGATTGATCGTCATTGGAAGAAAACCAGCCGCATGTATCCTCCATGTGTTCCGTCTGGCTCGGAATTGAATACGGATGTAACATCGGGCGCCCTCGATACGTTCTGATACAATCCGCTCCGCCCCATCCAATGGGCCGCCGGTAACTTGTGTCATTCTGTCGTACACCCGGCGGTTCCTACACTGCGGTACATTTCTTCTGGAAGCCGGACACATCCGGGATACGTCGCTCCGACCAAATTGGCCGCATTGCTGGTCGTGCCCCATCGCCGTCCAGAACCCGACCAACCGGTTTCAAGGAAACGACGATGACACTTCTCATCATTGCCTATCTTGGAGGAGCGCTGACGATCCTCAGCCCATGCATCCTTCCCATTCTCCCCTTCGTTTTTGCCCGGGCGGGACAGCCCTTTATCCGAAGCACACTGCCCATGCTGATCGGCATGAGTGTGACTTTCGCACTGGTCGCGACGTTTGCAACGGTCGGCGGAAGTTGGGCGATCCATGCCAATGAATATGGTCGTCTCGCCGCGATCCTGCTTCTTGCGGTCTTTGGGGTCAGCCTTATGTCGCCATGGATTGCAAGCGTCATTACGCAGCCGGTCGTCGTCTTCGGCAACAGGCTGCTGAATGCGTCAGGCAAACCCGGCTCGGTACCGACTGCCGCCAGCTCCTTCATCCTCGGCGTTGCGACTGGGCTGCTCTGGGCACCCTGCGCCGGGCCGATCCTCGGCCTCGTTCTGACGGGTGCGGCATTGCAAGGCGCCAATCTCCAGACGACTTTTCTGCTGGTCGCTTATGCCGCTGGTGCCGCAACATCGCTTGCCGTTGCTCTCCTGGTCGGGGGCAAGATCCTTGTCGGCATGAAGCAGTCGCTCGGAGTCAGCGAGCGCATTCGCCAGGTGCTGGGTGCCACGGTTCTAGCCGGCGTTGCCGTCATTGCCCTTGGTCTGGACACCGGCCTCCTGGCGCGGCTTTCTTATGCCAGCACGGCCAGCTTCGAACAGTCCATGCTTGACCAACTGCATGAGAGGCCTGCCGCCGAGCTTTCTCCCGAAGTTACCAGCAATGGCGCGGTGACTGCCGCCTTCGATGCAAAGCAGCCGTTTCGCAGCAATCTGCCTGTTGAAGGTCTCGCACCCTCACTGGATGGCGCCGTCGAATGGCTGAACTCGCCGCCGCTGACGACTGAGCAGGTGCGCGGCAAGGTCGTCCTCGTGGATTTCTGGACGTATTCCTGCATCAACTGCATTCGCACCGTACCTTACATCCGTGCCTGGGCTGAAAAATATAAAGATCAGGGCTTGGTTGTGATCGGTGTGCACGCCCCCGAATTCGCCTTTGAAAGGAAAGTCGACAATGTCAAAAAGGCGGTCGACGATTTCAAGATCGACTATCCGGTTGCGATCGACAACGACTACAAGATTTGGCGCGCTTTCGAGAACAGCTACTGGCCTGCGCATTACCTGATCGATGCAAAGGGCCAGATCCGCTACCACCACTTCGGCGAAGGCAATTATCGCCAGACCGAGCAGGCGATCGAGGACCTTTTGCGCGACGCCGGTAGTGACATGGCCGCGACCGCGCCAGTGACGCCGGACGCAAAAGGCGCCGAGGCAAGTCCAGATCTCAAGAACATCCGTTCCGGCGAAAGCTATCTCGGCTACAAACGCGCCGCCGGCTTCGTCTCTCCGGAAGGCCTGCGTGCTGATGCCGCCAGCGCATACTCCATCGACGAACCGGGCCTGAATGAATGGGGCCTCTCCGGAACCTGGACGGTTGGTGCCGAGCAAGCCGTGCTGAACCAGCCGGATGGTAGCATCGTCTATCGTTTCAGCGCCCGCGACCTGCATCTGGTCGCCGGACCCGGCGCTGCCAACAAGCCGGTCCGCTTCCAGGTGACGATCGACGGCAAGGCTCCTGGAGCCAACCATGGCGCAGATACCGATGCTGACGGCTACGGCACAGTGACGTCGACAAAACTCTACCAACTCGTCCGCCAATCCGGCGACGTGGAGGAACGGAGGTTTGAAATCCGTTTCCTCGATCCAGGCGTCGAAGCCTACGCCTTCACATTCGGCTGAAACCTCGTCTCCCTTACCAAAACCACTCACAACAGACAGGAGTCAAACTCATGAACCGTCACTACATCTCGACCCTCGCTCTCGCCTTCGCCACAAGCGTGATTGCCTTCGCAGCCCAGGCTGCCGACGTGAAAAACATCGTTATCGTGCATGGTGCGCTCGCCGATGGTTCGGGCTGGCGCAAGGCAACTGATATCCTCGTCCAGCGAGGCTTCAATGTCTCGATTGTACAGGAGCCGATCACGTCGCTTGCCGACGATATCGCCGCAACCAATCGGGTGCTCGACCTGCAGGACGGCCCGACGCTTCTCGTTGGTCACAGCTATGGCGGCATGGTGATCACCGAAGCCGGCCACAGCCCCATTGTCGCTGGTCTCGTGTATGTCGCCGCCTTCCAGCCGGACCGTGGCGAAAGCCTGCTCAGCCTCGCAAGCTCAAAGCCGGCTGGCGGCATGAATATCCGCGAAACGAAGGATGGCAAATATCTCTATCTCGACCCAGCCGCATTCGCGAACGACTTCGCCGCCGACCTGCCGAAGGACGACGCAGCGTTTCTGGCAAGATCACAGGTCTTCGCCTCGAAAGAAGCTTTTTCCGCCAAGGTCGGGGATCCCGCTTGGAAAACAAAGCAGAGCTGGTCAATCGTTGCTTCCGAAGACCACTCCATCAACCCTGAGCTGGAACGCGAAATGGCTAAGCGCGCGGGCAGCGTGGTGACCGAGATCAAGGCAAGCCACGCCGTATTCGCGTCGCAAGCTGAGAAGGTTGCCGACGTCATCGAAGCAGCGGCGCGGCAAATTGGTGCAAAGAGCAAGTAAGCGCATCTCCAAGTGCCGCACAACGATTTCCTCCACATCATTTATTCCTTCTTCGAGTATCCCGAAAGGACACAGCCATGAAACCGATCAACGCATTTGTCGCAGCCTTCCTGTTTCTCAGCGGCGGAATGGCGCCGTTGCAAGCGTTCGCCAATGAACCCCTGCTCCGTACGGATCTCATCAAGAGCGATATCGACGTGCCCGCCCACGAAGTTGTGCAGGTCCGCGTCGATTTTCTCCCGGGTGTGCTGGCCGCCCGGCATTCTCACCCCGGTGAAGAGATAGCCTATGTGATCGAAGGAACGCTTGAGTATAAATTGGACGGACGCGAGCCGGTCACCCTTTCGGCGGGTCAATCACTCTTCATTCCGACCGGTGTTGCTCATTCGGCGCAAAATGTAGGCACTGGCAAAGCCTCGGAGCTTGCCACCTATATCGTCCAGAAAGGCCAGACCCTGGTCGTACCGTCAAAATAGCAACTTAGCCGCCAACATGCACAGGCAACGGTGGCGCCGCCTGTGCATGTTGGCACTGTCCAGGACACGACAGCGATCGCCGCTTGGCATTGCCAGAATGCATTACGCCAAAAATTACGTCTGGATCGACAGGACAAGATTTGCCTCGGCGAGGCCGTATCGGTCTAACGCTCCGCGAGCGCATTTGATCAAGCAAATAAGTCGATCGCCAGTCCTGTCGTCGTGTGATCCGGCGCAAAGTCTTGTCTGTGTGCCATCCACCGGGAGTACCGAGCCACTTGCAGTCCGTCGTAGAGGCGCCTCGTATTTGCCTTGCCTACATGCCTGACAGCCAGGATGACGCCTCCGTCCACGCCAGATCATCGGCCTGTAGGAGGAGACCGCCAAATACAGCGGATTGCTTCCATCAGCTATATCGATCGTGGCAGTTTCTGTCTCTTCGTCCTGGCCCGTGACCGTCGTATTCGACAGCATGCCTCCTTCGTACGATGCGATCACATATACCTTCTGCCGCGGATCAGTTTTCGGGTATGCACAGCGCGCCACCTGCTGACGAAGGCTATCCGTCTTCTGGATCATCGAGTCGTCGCGGCTATATGTTCGGGTCAACGTAAAGCATCCACAATTGATCTTTGCTTCACGGAGGCGCCAATTCCTGACACATATGTGCGAAGGCGGTTCACGCCATCGTGGAAATCGCTTCATGGATTGACCAGCATGGAGGAATGCAAGATGCGCGCGCCGGCAGGTTCCGTTACAGGGCTTTGCTCTGCCTCTGCAACCATGTTCGCAGTGGGGATGGCGTTCCTGGGATACTGGGGCGTTTATGAGCCCGGCCACTGGCGCGGCTCCGATTTTGTCGTCGTGATTTTGGCGCTCGTCGGATTTGCGGCGCTTGGCGCGGTACCCTGGATTGTGACGACTCCTGTTGCAGAAGAGGGCGAAGAGAAGGTCATAGCCGCCAGGCGAGCATTGGCGGTAGGAGTAGCCTTGATCTGGCTGTCCGTTCTCATCGCGGTATTTGCCTAGCCTCGGCCAGTATTGGTCAGGCTGAACAAGGTTCACATCATATGGCATCGATCGAGTTGATGGCTTTAGCGGCGTCATATCCGAGGCACGCCATATCCCGCCCTTTTTTGTTTTCATCGCAGCTCGACATATCTCACGATGCTGAATTCGCATCCAGGTGGCTCAGAGCGTGACGCCATTTTTGATCGCCCAGGCACTGAAATGTTCTTTAGCGGCGGGCCTGCGTGCGATCGCCGCTTGCAACCTTTGGATCGCTTCCTCTTTATCGCCTGCGAGCCAAGCTGCACTGACCGACTGCAAAGACGGGCTATCCCGGAGAGCAGCAGCGAGGTGCGAAAGATCGCGATGAGAGTCGAACCACGGGAAACCGACGGACTGCATTTTTTCCACTAGATCCGCAGATATGGAACTCAGGTTTGAGCCTGGCTCAATGGCCCACCAATGGTCTCGGCCATAGGCAAGACTTCCTAGCCGCTCGCGAATCGTAGAGTCATATTCTTTGGGTTTGCCATCAATAGCTTTCTGTCCGGCGAGAGCTGCAACAGGCGCTGCGTAGACCCCAAGATTTACAACAAACTGCCCTCTCTCACCGAAATTTGAGCGGCTTGCTTGAACATTAACAATCAGCCAGTTCTCGCCATCGACCTTGTGCCAAGTCCGGCCCGACTTCTTGAAACGATATGCTTTCAGTAGGTCCGCAAAACCCAGTTTGATAACCTCATCGATACTGTGTGCAATGTCGCTCATGGAAGCCTTTTTGGCGTAAGCCTAAGTCATTGAAATACTAACAGCAAATACTTCTATGCTATCGCCATGTATTTGTCGGGTTTTTCGGCGGCCTTCACAGATCCCGCGCGGTTGTGTGCCTGGGGCTGGGCTCATCCCGTGTTACTGATATAGCTCGGGCATCGGAAGGCCACCCTCGGCGTGGCGCAGGGTCGCAAGGATTGCTGCTCGCTAAATCTACTCGTCTTCATCAAAATCTTCGCGATCATAGTGCCGAGAAAACTCCACTTTCGAACCCGTTCATTTGCCGGGGGGATAACCGCCCGAGCAACTCCATTGGGCTTGAGAATTTCGACCATCATCGGGCAATTCGCCGCTCGGCAAAGACTGATGCGCGGATGCGATGCGAATTTCGGTACTGTTCGGTCTTAGCGCGGGCGCTGCTTTTGCTCCGGATATTGCCATGCCCTCACCTAGCACGATCATCCTGCCCGCTAACGAATAGCGCTTCCTGAGCGACAGAATGGGCTTCTCAACCAAGTGCCAGGAAGCTGCGGCGACGCAGAGGACGATGGTGCCTGCGATCACAGTCAGCATGACAATGCCGACTGCCGTGCCGACGAGGATCGGCGGCCCAAGCAGAATGGCGAGCTGAATGAAGGGCACATGGTAGAGATAGACACCATAGGAATAATCGCCGCCCTCCAAAATCTTCGGTAACGGCAGGCGCGACAGGCCGGCATAGATGGTAATGTAAGTAAGAACAGGCATCAGCATCAAGCGGTTTGCGACACTTTCAGTTGCGCTCATGTCGAGCAGGAGCATGGCCGCGAGTGAAACGGCAACGCAGGCAGCAAACAGCATTCTGCTCATCGGGATCCAGTCCCGCAACTGATAGGCAAGGACGCCGCACAGGAAGGCCGTGATGAGCTGGGAACCGCGACCGACGAAGAGCGTATGTAAGCCCCAGAAGTCTCCTGCCTCGGCAGATATGAAATGTTCGACCGCAAGGCCTGCAACGACAAGGATCGCTAGTAGCAGGACGGTCGCTACCGCCCGCCGCACCACACCTGTGACGATCATGACCGACATGATGATGTAGCAGTTGATCTCCCAGGGAATTGTCCATAGCGCCCCGTTGACCTGCGGCACCGGGTGGCCTGTGAAAACGCCTGGCAGTTCCAAATGTACCCAGCCGATAATGTTTCGCATATAGGCGAAAAAGCCTGCATCGGTGAAATAATCGCCGAGCGGCAGCGTGGTGACGGCCGGACCGATGATGAAGGCGCATACCAGAATATCGACCGCGAGCGCCGGAACGATACGCAGGACACGATTGAGCAGGAAATTTTCCAGGCTGAGACGCTGGGCACTGCCGGTGATCAGAAAGCCGCTCAGAGTGAAAAACATCGGCACCAGGCTGTATTCAAGGAACCACAACACAGGACCGTGCGCCAGCGCCCAATGGCCGGAATTGGTGAGAACGTGATAGAAAACAATGGAGAAAGCCAGCGCAATGCGCAGAAAATTGAAGCCCGGCCCAAAGCCATCACAGTCCGCCAGCATCGCGCCAAAGCTCTTCATCACACTCTCCGCAAGCCCGAAGCCGCCGGGATGATACGGCGATGTATCTTTCGGATGCACCTTACGATGCATTATTCAATGAAAGGTTGAATATGCAACACTTACGTTTATTAAAATTGTCTCCTTGAACGATTTGAACCGGTGGTCCCCTTGCCTCGTGGCATCAACTGGATTTCCCCGCGAAAACCGTAAGCCGGGCGTTTGATGAGATCCGAACCGCTGACCCGTCAACGGCTTGGTTCCTTCAACCATTTACGGGCAATGGATCTGTGCCTTCGCCAAGAATCGCGAGATATCCCCCATAGCGGAACACGCCACCTCGCTTACGACCTGTCACCTTGTCGACTATGCCGAAACGCTCTGGATCGACGAGTGCCGCATTGACGGTAGGTGCCGATAGCCCTGTCTTCTGGACGAGTTGATTAGCCGTCAGAAACGGATTTTGCTGAAAGAGATCGTGGATACGAAGTGCTGAGCCAGCTCGATTGTTGTTTTTCACAGGTGAAAGATATGCTGCGGATTTGGTGGTATACAGCGCGTTTGGTCATCCATATCCTGCCGTCAACAACAGATTGGCAAGGACATTGCGATGCTAACGAAACCCGATAAGGCGACGACGATCACTCTCTGGAACGGTCGCGAAATTTCGCGGCTTGGCATGGGCTGCTGGGCGATCGGCGGCCCGTTCTACGCAGGCGATGTGCCGCTTGGTTGGGGAGAGGTCGACGATCATGAATCGATCCGTGCCATTCACCGCGCCGTCGATCTCGGCATCCGCTTCTTTGATACGGCTTCGAACTATGGTGCAGGGCATTCCGAGAAAGTCGTCGGTGACGCGATTGGTAATCGCGATGATATTGTCATCGCTACGAAGTTCGGTTTCGCAACTGACGAGGAAAACAAGCAGGCAACGGGTGCCTTTGCCGATCCTGCCTTCATTCGCAAGTCCGCCGAGACGTCACTGAAGCGGCTGAAGCGTGAGCGGCTGGATCTGCTGCAGTTTCACCTGAATGATTTTCCGCTGGAGGCGTCCGATGAGGTCTTCGAAACGCTTGAGACCCTGAAAGCCGAAGGCAAGATCGATGCGTTCGGATGGAGCACTGATTACCCTGATCGCGCGTCCCGACATGTCGCGCGGAAGGGTTTTGTCTCCGTCCAGCACACCATGAACGTCTTCGAGCCGGTTCCTGGCATGATCGATGTGGTAGAAAAGCACGCCCTGATCTCCATCAATCGCGGCCCTCTGGCCATGGGTCTTCTCAGCGGTAAGTTCACGCCTGAAAAGATCGTCGGCGCAAAGGATGTACGCGGCGCAAGCCTTGATTGGATGGTCTATTTCAAGGATGGCAAGATTGCGCCGGAATTTGCAGCGCGGCTGGATGCTGTGCGTGACCTGCTAACGGCGGATGGACGGACGCTGACGCAAGGCGCTCTTGCCTGGCTCTGGGCGCGCTCCAGCCGCACATTGCCGATACCGGGCTTCCGGACCGTCGCTCAGGTGGAAGAAAATGCAGGAGCATTGCAGAAAGGTCCACTGCCGCGGGAGGTAATGGCCGGGATCGACGCGGCCCTCGCCAGCCTTTAGGCGTGATTGCGCACCTTGAACGCCCAGGGCTTTAGTCGGATGAACGGTTTGTCGTCGTAAATTGATACGAAACAGGCCCTCCATGTGTGAAATTTAATTCAAATAGAATTCGATGATGCCCGCAGAAAAACTGTCGAACCTTTCCAATTCTTTGGGTTTTAATTTCACTGACAAAAGTCTATCTATGCCAAAAGGGCGTCATCTATAAAGAAGACGCATGATAATAACCTACATCCCGGGAGGAATTTGAGAAATTCCACTTGTTAAAGTTCCTGTGTTTTATCTATTTTTTTGTAGTTACTTCACACCCAATTGGACTTAGCGATGCTTTATCGTTATTTTCCTGCGGAAAGTTGGAGAGCTTCTTATTCAGTTTTCCCGGTATACAGCGCCACCCAAAGCACCTCCACATCGGCAGGTCGATCAGCTCCGCCTCAAATAGAGGCCGGAGTTCCAAGCGTCGTTCTGCTCGATCCACCATGAAATCTTTAAACGGAGGACAGGTCTGAATGTCCTTTCTCCGCTCCCCTTTAGATCACTGAGTTCAGAGGTCTGGGCCATCGGTTCAAATCCGGTATTACCCACCAAATTCTTCGATGCGAATATCGTTTCACGCTAAGGCTTCGGTCCATTATCGCCGGGCAAGACCTGTACGCGCGAACGGCCTCGGCTCCCAGCCGGAAGCTGCATCGCTTCCTGAAAGACAAAGGTGACCGAATGCGCTCCGGCCAACCCAGCCGGATAGCCGCGGCAAAGTTAACCGTCCTACTCGTTCGCTGCGGTCCATCTAAACTTTCGCACAGTCCGCAGATGCTTCCGCCCAATAGTTTTCCGGGACGCCGCTCGCCATCCTCCTTTGCACAGTCAATCCCACCGCGAAGGATAGAAAATGCGCGATACTTCAAGACCCTCGGCCATCAACGTCTCACGCCGCGATGCGCTGCTCGGCGGCCTTGCCACCGGTATCGCAACAGGCATGCCCGCAGTCGCCGCGGCCAAGACGCCACTCCCCATAACCCTCGGCAACGGAAAGCAAGCGATGAGCACGATCAATTCGTTCCAGGCCTCCAATGCGATGATCGCCTGCAGCACCGGCGGCAGATTTTCCGCCTGCCGCGCTACGGCACACCATTCCTCCACCGACCAGTAGGCATTGATTGTCAAGCGACCGTTTCAAGCGGAATACACAGGATGGGTTGTGCAAAGTTTGAGTTGACCGTTTTCAATGGCGAGGCGACACTTACAACCTGCAGCAAGGCAGGAGGAAAACAATGGACGAGCCAGACCGATGGCGCCAGATGACAACCGCGCCGAAAGACGGCAGTCGGATCCTCGTCACCATCCGCCCGTCCGAACAGGGGCCGGCAGATGTTGACCTCGCGTATTGGTCGAATGGTGATCAGTTCGGTGGATCAGGCTGGCGCGCCTCTGATTCCTCGCCCGGCTGCATCATCGAATATGCCGAGCCAGAATTGAAGTGCTGGATGCCGATGCCCTCGGCCAAGCTCAATCGCGCCTCGATGCCCCCACCTTGGGAAGGCGACGACGCCCAGCAGCTCGATGGGTCAGGCATTTAAAAACTGGCGCCGCCATGGCATGGGATCGAATATGTGGCAGGACGGCCTGGCAACACCGCATTGCACCGGTCAGGTTGACCGCGAAAACTGAGTGCCACTCGTTGCTGATGAGGATATCAGGCGGTGCTCATGTACGCTCGAGCGCATGGAAGAACCTTTGAATCTGTATCGGCTCGGCCAAGTCGACCGTCCGGGCAAAGACATTCTTGGCGGCGCATCGCGCCGAAAGCATTTGCTCCGCTGCCGCAACATGGTCCCGGCGCTGGCACAGCGGATAGGCCACCGCAATCGGAAACTCAAGGATAATGATAGCGTCAAATCGGCGGGCGCATCAACATAACTAATTGATATCGCAGTATTGGAATACCGCAGCTTTACCCAATCTCATCTTCGGAGCGAATATAGACCTGCAATGTATAGCCGATATGCTCGGTCATCAGCACGCCCGCGCGCTCGATATCTCGGTCGAGCGCCGCTTCCATCAGCGCCGTATGGTGCTCCATCGCCATCGCGTCGCGCAAAGCGGCGACCGCCTTTTCATAGCCGATCGTCAGGCCGGCGGCGGCGCGCTGCGTTGGCGCCAGACCGAGAAAGCGGTGATGGCGGCGGAGCTGGTCGGAAATCGTGCTTTGGAAGCGTTGAAGCCAGTTCGATGATGCCGCGCTGATCAGCGCGGCATGAAAGGCCGTGTGCTTCTCGTCCCATTCGTCGGCCATCTCCTCGGAAGCGGCATCGGGGACGATCTTGCAGCGCGACAGGCGATAGTGGGCGGTGACGACGGCGGATTCCCAGTCCGGGCCACCCTTCTCGATCGATTCCAGCAGCAGCGGCAGTTCGACGACCATGCGTGCCCGCATCAGGTCTTCCAGCTCCGCGCGCGACACCGGGGCAACGGCAAAGCCACGATTGCTGACGGCGGTGACAAGCTTCTCGGCCTCCAGCCGCGACAGCGCCTCGCGCAAGGGCGTCCAGCCAAGCCCATAAGCATCCCGTAGGGCGCTGAGCTTCAACGACGCGCCGGGCCTGAGCTTCGTGTTGAGAATATCCCGCCGCAGCAGCCAATAGGCCGCTTCCGTCTTGGTCAACGAGTCCTTGTCCTGCATGACGTTCGTCCCGGTCGTCGTAGCGCTGAAATTATATATAAAACGGCTCTGACGTAAAAATATATATCAAAGGTTCTGATGGTGCATATCATATATCAGAAATTGACAGAGGCACGGCAGGCGCTATGATCCAGCGCAACAAGGCCGATCAAACACGGCTGCCGACAACATCCGGGAGGGAAATCATGCGCAAATCCACGTCCAAATGGCTGTCCGGGCTCGTTCTTGCGGGCACCTTCATGGCGAGCGTCGCGACTGCGGCCGCCGAGCCGATCAAGGTTGCCATCGCCAATTTCGGCGAGCATCCGCAGCTCAACGCCTCTATCGCCGGCTTCAAGAAGGCGTTGGCCGACAACGGCTTCGTGGAAGGCAAGGACGTCGTCTACACCGAAAGCAATACCAGCTTCGACGCTTCGCTGGTGCCGCAGATGATCGCCAAGCTGCAATCCGATCATCCGAAGCTGATGTACACCGTCACCACGCCGGTCTCGCAGATCGCCAAGAAGGCGCTTGCCGGTTCCGGCATTCCGATCGTCTTCTCGGCCGTGACCGATCCGGTCGCCGCCAAGCTCACGCCTTCCTGGAATGCAGGTGACGACGGCATCACCGGCGCATCCGACCTGCAGGATATCGCCGCCATCATGACCTTCACCAAGAAGCTGCTGCCGAACGCCAAGCGCTTCGGCCTGCCCTACAATCCGGGCGAGGCCAACGACGTCGCTTTGCTTGAAAAGGTCAAGGAGGCTGCTCCGGCGGCTGGCTTCGAAGTCGTTCCCGTTGGCGTCGACAGCGTCAACGACATCCAGCAGCGCATTGCATCGCTGGCCGGCAAGGCCGACGTGATCTACACGCCCGCTTCCAACCTGCTGCAGCCGGCGATCACTGCCGTTTCCGCAGCCGCCCGCCAGGCTCAGATCCCGATCGTCAACTCGGATGATGCCGCCGTTCGCAGCGGTGTCGTACCGGCGAGCTTCGCCGTCAATTACGAGCAGGTCGGCGAAAATGCCGGCAAGATCGCGGCGCAAATCCTGAAGGGCGCGGATCCGAAGACGATTGCTCCAGTGCGCCCGGCCTATGCGGACCATGCGCCGCTGATCAACAAGACGGTTCTGAAGGCCTTCGGTGCCGAGGTGCCGGCGGGGCTTGCCGATTGCAATTGCTTCGTCAACTGACAAGCGGCATCTTCGACAGACAATTCAGCAGATATGGCGGCGTGGCCAACGCCGCCATTTTTTCAAGGAGGCACGGATGCTGGACATCAAATCCGCGCGCAAGATTTTCTACAAGGGACTGCCGGACCAGAAGGTCGCGCTCGACGGCCTCACCCTGTCGCTCAAGTCAGGCGAATTCGGTGTGGTTATCGGCTCGAACGGTGCCGGCAAAAGCAGCATGCTCAATGCCATTTCCGGCGCGCTCAGCCTCGATTCCGGCCAGATCATCATCAATGGCGCCGATGTCACCGGCACACCGGTGCACAAGCGCGCCGCGCGGCTTGCCCGCGTCTTCCAGGATCCGATGAAGGGCACCGCCGCCAGCATGACGGTCGCCGAAAACATGCTGCTCGCCGAACTGCGCGGCAAGAAGCGCGGCCTGCGCCCTGGGCTCAACGCATCCAGGCTTGCCACCTACCGCGAGAGGTTGTCGGTTCTCGCTCTCGGCCTGGAAAACCGGCTGGATACGAAAGTCGAGCTGCTTTCCGGCGGTCAGCGGCAATCGCTGTCGCTGATCATGGCGGTCGGCGGTTCGCCGGATGTGCTGCTGCTCGACGAACATACCGCAGCGCTCGATCCGCGCACCGCCGATATCGTCATGCAGGCGACGGTGCGTACCGTCGAGGCGCTGAAACTGACGACCCTGATGGTGACGCACAACATGCAGCACGCCGTCGATTTCGGCGACAGCATCATCATGCTCGACGCCGGCCGTGTGCATCTCGAGATCACCGGCGAGGGAAAACGCCGGATCACCGTGCCCGAGCTGATCGGTCATTTCGCCGTCAAGACCGATCGCATGCTGCTGGTGAGCTGATATCATGGATTTCATTCAGACAACCGTTTCGAGTTTCATCTCGCTGATTCCGGTCACGCTGGCGCAGAGCTTCATCCTGAGCTTCGTCGTGCTCGGGATCATGATCCCCTTCCGCATGCTGAGCTTTCCGGATCTGACCAGCGAGGGCGCCTTTCCGCTTGGCGGCTGCATCTGTGGCATCCTGCTCGCCGCCGGCGTCACACCGCCGCTCGCGATCGTCGCCGCCTTCGCCGTCGGGCTTGCGGCTGGCTGCTGCACGGCTTTCATCCACCTGCGCTTTCGCATCCATACGCTGCTCGCCGGCATCCTGATGTCAACCATGCTCTACAGCATCAACCTCGGCATCATGGGCAAGTCGAACCTCTCCGTCTTCGGCTCGCCGACCGTGTTCGACTGGGTACCGCTGACGCAGCCGGGATTTCCGGCGAGCAAGATCGTCATTGCCGGCCTGATCGCCCTCACCGTCCTGATCGCCCTCAACCTCTATTTTAAGACGGAGAAGGGCACGGCCATGCGCGCCGTCGGCGCCAATCCTGATATGGCCGAGGCGCAGGGCATCAATGTCTGGGCCGCGACCATCGGCGGCGTCGGTATCGCCAGCGCCTTCTCCGCTGCCAGCGGCGCGCTGATGGTGCAGTCGCAGGGCTTTGCCGACGTCAACATGGGCATCGGCATCCTCATCAACGGCCTGGCCGCGCTGATGATCGGCGAGGCTTTCACCGGCAAGCAATCCGTGTTGCGGCAGCTGCTCGCCCCCTTCATCGGCTCGATCATCTATTACCAGCTGGTGTCGCTCTGCCTTGCCGCCGGCCTGCCGCCATCGAACCTGAAGCTCGCTACCGGCCTGTTCGTGCTGATCATGCTGGCGCTACCGAGCATTCGCCGCAGTCGTGGCGGTGCGCCCTCCCGGGAAACCATTCGCGAATAAAGAGGCCGATACCATGGACAGCCTTCCCGATCTCGCCGCCATCGAGGCCATGGACGAGGCCGATCCGCTGCGCTTCTTTCGCAGCCGTTTCGCCCTGCCCCACGGCGTCATCTATCTCGACGGCAACTCCCTCGGCGCCGCCTCGCATGATGTCTTCACGGAACTCAAGCAGGCGATGATGGAGGAATGGGGCAACGGCCTCATTCGCAGCTGGAACAGTGCCGGCTGGTTCCAGCTGCCGCTCGAACTCGGCGACCGCATCGGCCGGCTGATCGGCGCGGCATCCGGCCAGACCGTGGTCGCCGACTCCACCTCGATCAATATCTACAAAGCCTTGCACGCTGCGCTCGCCATGCGCCCCGGCCGCAGCGTCATCGTCGCCGAGGGCGACAGTTTTCCGACCGACCTCTACATGGCCGAAGGTGTCGCTTCCACGAGGCCGGACACCACGCTTCGCCTCGAAGGCCGAGATGCCGACGATATCGAGACCCTGATCGACGACCAGACCGCCGTCGTCCTCGTCAACCACGTCAACTACAAGACCGGCGCGCTGCGCGACATGGCGGCGCTGACGAGCAAAATCCACGAGGCCGGCGCGCTGGTCATCTGGGATCTCTGCCACAGCGCCGGCGCCCTGCCGGTCGATCTCGATGGTGCCGATGCAGATTTCGCCGTCGGCTGCACCTATAAATATCTGAACGGCGGTCCCGGCGCGCCGGCCTTCATCTATGCCGCCCATCGCCATCATGCCTCGATCGTCCAGCCGCTCAGCGGCTGGTGGAGCCATGCCCGGCCCTTCGCCTTCGAGCAGGGCTTTGCCGAGGGCGACGGCATCAAGCGCTTCCTTTGCGGCACCCCGCCGGTCCTGTCGCTGAGGGCGCTGAAGGGCGCGCTCGGCATCTGGGACGAAGTCGATCTGGATATGCTGCGCCGGAAGAGCATCGCGCTTAGCGATCTCTTCATCCGCCAGGTAGAAGAAAAATGCGGCCAATATGGCGTCGTGCTCGATACCACGCGCGACAGCGAACAGCGCGGCAGCCAGGTCTCCTTCACCCATGACAACGGCTATGAAGTGATGCAGGCGCTGATCGAGCGCGGCGTCATCGGCGATTTTCGTGCGCCGTCGACGCTGCGCTTCGGCTTCACGCCGCTTTACGTCAGCTACCGCGATGTCTGGCAGGCGGCCGGCGTGCTGGAAGATATTCTGAGCAGCGGATCATGGCAGGAAGCCCGCTTTGCCGTGCGCTCCGCCGTAACCTGATATCGGACAAGCACTGGCGAGAACCGGGAGATCGGACAATGAGCTATTTCAGGATCACCGATTGGGACGTTGCCTATACCAACGGCTCCTATGTCGTTGACGGAGACCGCTGGCCGGCGGCCTGGGTGGAACCGGCGCAGGCCTTCCGCGATAGCCTAGCGGCGACCGGACATGCAAAGCTCGACCTTGCCTACGGACCGCGCCCGCGCAATCGCTTCGACCTCTTCCTGCCTTCGGAGAAGCCGAAGGGATTGGTGATCTTCGTCCATGGCGGCTACTGGCTGGCACTCGACAAGAGCTATTCGTCGCATCTCGCGACGGGCGCCGTTGCTAGCGGCTATGCCGTCGCCATGCCCTCCTACACGCTTTGCCCGGAAATACGCATCACTGGCATCGCCGAGGAGATAGCTGCCGCAATAGGTGCTGCGGCCGAGATGATCGATGGTCCGTTGATACTCACCGGGCATTCGGCCGGCGGCCAGCTCGCCGCCCGCATGGTCACTATCACCTCGCCCCTTCCCGCACCGGTCAAGACCCGCATCCGCCATGTAGTTTCCATATCAGGCCTGCACGATCTGCGCCCGATCATGAAGCGGACCATGAACCAGCAGCTAAGCATCGATGCGGCAGAAGCTATGGCCGAAAGCCCGGCGCTACTGGAACCAATCGACAATCTCCGCCTCACCTGTTGGGTCGGCGGCGCGGAGCGCTCCGAATTCGTCCGCCAGAACGCCCTGCTCGCCAATATCTGGACCGGCCTCGGCGCGGCGACGGCAACCGTCGTCGAGCCGGACCGGAACCATTTCACCATATTGGATGGCCTTGCCGATCCAACCCATCCGCTGACGCGGACGCTGCTCTCCGACTGATCCGAAGGAAGGTTATGCCTTCACAGGTGCATTGATCGCCCAGGTGACGCCGAAGGGATCGCGAAGTTGACCCCAGCGATCGCCCCAGAACATCACCTGCGGAGCCATGATCACCTCCGCTCCGGCATCGACAGCGCGTTTCCACCAGGGATCGAGGTCGTCGACAAGCAGTTGCAGCGAGAAAGCCTGCGGCTCTTCCACTCCGAAGCCATGTTCGGGATAGAAATCGCCCAGCATCAGCGAGCTGCCGTTGACATAGAGATGGATGTGCATCGTCCGGCCCTGCTCGTCGGCCGGATACATGAAGGCACGCTCGGCGCCGAAGGCGCGTTCATAGAATTCGGCCGCCTTTACGGCGCCATCCACCATCACATAGGTCACCAGGCCACCCTTGGCCGGGATATTGGGCTGGGATGATTGTTCTGTATCGGTCATAATCGCCTCCTCGGAGCAGGTTTGAACGTTGTGCCCGTCGACGGGCTGCCCCAAGGACGATGGCCGATCACGTTTCCCGACAGGCGAAGCCAAATATTTTCCATTTGCTGATTTCGTGGCAGAACACGTTGCATCCGAATGAAAGGCGAGAGGCATATGGACCGATGGCGAACAGTGTTGCTCTGCCTATGCCTGCTGGCCACGACGGCCCCAAATTGTTCGGCCTCCGAAGCCGTCTACCGGGGCATAGAGGACGACAGGACGAACGGCGTGAAACACGGATTGTTCGAGATCCGGGAAGAGGCGAGACAATTCATCACCAGGGAAAATCTGTCTCGTGGCACGCATTGGGAAGTGCTTGATCCAAACCTGAAGATTCAGGTGCCGCGATGCGCCGTTCCACTAGCGGTCAAGTGGGTTCCCAAGACCTATGGCCTATCCGCACCGAATGTCGCGGTGTCCTGCGGCGGGACGGTCGGCGGCAGTTGGGAGAAGCACTGGAATGTCTTCGTTCCTGTCACCTCAAAGCGATGAAACCCGCTTCACGGGGCGCTTTTCGCCAAAAATCAGCGCTTCGGTATCCTGTTGCGGCATAGGCCGGCCTAGCAGAAAACCCTGCACTTCGCTGTAGCCCTCGGCCCGCAATTTCCCCAGCTGCTCTTCCGTCTCGATGCCCTCGGCCAGCGTCATGGCATTGAAACCGGAGGCGATGCCGACGACGGCGCGGACGATGGCGAGATTGCCGGGATCGGTCTCGATGCCGGCAACGAAGCTGCGATCGAGCTTGATCTTGTCGAAGGCGAAGGAACGCAGATAGCTCAGCGATGAATAGCCGGTGCCGAAATCGTCGATGGCGATGCGGATGCCGAGCTCCTTCAGGGCGCGCAGCAAGGACAGGCTCTGTTCGACCTCGGAGAGCAGAACGGATTCGGTGATTTCGATTTCCAGCCGTTCAGGGCGCAGCCCTGTCTCGTCCAGCACCGAGACGACGGTGGCGAGCAGGCTTGTATGCCGGAATTGATAGACGGACAAATTGACGGCGATCTTCAGATGGCTCGGCCATCGTGCAGCCGTGCGGCAGGCCTCCCGCAGCACCCATTCGCCGATCGGCACGATCATGCCTGTCTCTTCGGCAACGGGGATGAATTCCATCGGCGCGATCAGCCCGCGCTCCGGGTGCCGCCAACGGATCAGCGCCTCGAAGCCCGACAGGCCGTCATTGTCCAGCCGGATGATCGGCTGGTAATAGAGTTCGAATTCGCCGTTCTGCAACGCCTCGCGAAGCTCGACGGTGAGTTGATGGCGTCGCTCCGCCTCGAGCCGCATCTCGGTCTGGTAAAATCGATAGGTCGACCGGCCGCTGCCCTTGGCCGCGTAGAGCGCCAGGTCCGCGTCGCGCATCAGGACGTCAGCATCGTCCGCATGCTCCGGCGCCATCGCTATACCGATGCTGCAGGTGACATGTTCGCGCACGCCGTCGAGATCGAAAGGGGCCGCGAGCGACAACAGCAGCAGATCGGCAAAGCGTTGTGCCCGGCCGGCATCGGTCATTTTCAGCACCAGCGCGAATTCATCGCCGCCAAGCCGGGCGACAAGATCGCTTTTCTCGGCAAGCCGCAAAAGCCGCTGCGCAACCTGGCACAGAAGCGTGTCGCCGGCGGCATGCCCTTTGCTGTCGTTGATGTGCTTGAAATGATCGATATCGATGTAAAGCAGCGCGATCGGCGTTTCCGGAGTGGCGGTGGCCACCTGCCGGACGATGCTCTCGGAGAAGAAAGCACGGTTCGGAAGGCCGGTCAGAGAATCGTGCATGGCAAGATGCGCAAGCTTCGCCTCGACGCCGCGCTCCTCGGTGACATCCTGGGAAATGCCGAGAAGATAGCGCGGCGCTTCGCCCTTGGGCGCGGGCAGCGCTCGCTTCGCGGTTCTCAGGATACGCGTGACGCCATCCATGCCCCGGATCGTTTCTTCGAAATGGATGGTCGAAGCCGTTTCGAAGGCGCGTTCATCCTGCTGACGAAAAGCCTCCGTCTGCTCCTCGTGAAAAACCGCCTGGTCGTTTTTGCCGATAACATCTTTCGCCGGGCGCCCGGTGGCAGCGGCGCAAGCCTCGTTGAACAGGATATAGCGGCCATCCTCCCCCATATCCTTGACGAAAACGCCGACAGGCAGATTGTCGACGATACTGTCGAGCAGTGAGCGGGTATCGGTGACTTGTCGGTGTGCGGCATTGACCTCGGTGCGATCCTGAACGATCGCCAGGATCGCCGCCTTGCCGTCGAAACGGATTTCGCGGCCGTAGGTCAGTACCTCGAATGTCTGGCCGTCAGCTTTCAGATGCGTCCAGCGTTCTGCCCTCTCCACATCCGTCCGGCGCCGAATGGCATCAAACATCCGCTTACGCTCTTTCTGCGGGCGGATGTCGAGAACCGTCATGCCGACATAGTCCTCGTGACTATAGCCATAGAGCTGACGTGCGGCATCGTTGACGATCAGGAATTTCAGCGTCTCGGGATCATAGACCCACATCGGCGAGGGATGCGTCTCGAATAGCGACCGAAAGTCATCGTTCGGAGTGTCGGGCCAAACGGAATTCATGTGTGGGTCGACCTAGCCAATTTGCGTTGAAATGATACGGAACGCGATAGTCATAATAGAAAAAGTTAAACAAAATCAAAACGCTACACTCGCTTAAACTTTAAGCAAAAGCTCAGCAAATACGCAACCATGCGCTTTGTTTGTCAGCGACTTAGCGACGAGACGGAATATCGCCTTGAATGCCCCGGGGCGATATTGATTTTCGCCACCGATCAATAGGCTCAAATATACCGAGCCTTGCCAAATCCTGATATCAACATCATTTTCCGCTGATCATGAAGAAAATTTCCCAACAGGATCTCGAAGCAAATCTTGCAGCTCAGGTGCGGGCGGACGGTATCGACCTGAGCAATGCTGATCTGTCGGACATTGCGTGGCATGGCCTCGACCTCAGCGGGAAAAACATCGCCATGTCGGCTCTGCGCAACGCGCATTTTTCCGCAACAGAAGCGCTGCATGGCTGCACCTGGATTGGCAACAGGATCGAGAACTGTAGATTCGAGTCGGTATCGACCTCAAAGTCCGAGATGCTGGATTGCGAATTCAGAGAGTGCGCAATGCACACGATGCGGCTTTTCAGGGCCGACCTGTCCCGAACGATTTTCTCTTCCTGCGACTTTGTCGATGTCGATTTTTCGGAAGCCGTCATGATCCGGGTGCGGTTCGAAAATTGCAGTTTCGTTGGCACCCGATTGACCAAGGACTTTCTGTTCAACGGTATCGGTGACTTCGAATTCTCGGCGGACGGCGAATTGGAACTATAAGCTTCGCCCGATTTCTAAAACCGCCGCCAATGTCGTGAGAACTCATCCGTCTTGCCGATAGCATGGATGACGCCGTGCAGTTCCGCCAATCCCTTCAGACGCCCGATCAGGGAATAGCCGGGATTGGTCGGCCTATCGGCATCGTCGCCGATCAGATGGCCATGGTCGGGACGCATCGGGATCAGATGATCCGCCCGGCCCTCGGTTCGACGCCGGGCCTCTTCCGCCAGCAGCGTACGCAGAATGGCATACATGTCGCTGCGGCCCTCGAGATGGGACGCTTCGACGAAGGAACCGTCCGGCTCGATCGCCACGTCGCGAAGATGGGCGAAATTGATGCGCAGCGCGAATTCTCGGGCAATCGCAAGCACGTCGTTGTCGGCGCGCGAACCGAGGGAGCCGACGCAGAGCGTTAGGCCGTTGGCGGGGTCATCGACGGTGCCGACGATGCGGCGCAGATCCTCGGCGGTCGAAACCACGCGCGGCAGGCCGAACAGCGAAATCGGCGGGTCGTCGGGATGGATGGCAAGCCTTGCGCCAACCTCGGCTGCAACCGGCACGACCTCGCGCAGGAAACTGTCGAGGTTTGCCCGCAGATCGTCGGCCGTCACTCCGTCGAAAGCGGCAATCTCAGCTCGAATGGCCTCTCGGCCGTAGCTGTCCTCGCCGCCGGGAAGGCCGGCGATGATATTGCTTTCGAGCCGCCGGATCGCTTCCTCGGAAAGCTCCTTGAACCGCGTCTCGGCGCGCTGCACAAGCCCCGGCGCATAGCTCGCCTCGGCACCTTTCCGGCGCAGAACGAAGACGTCGTAAGCGACGAATTCCACCATGTCGAACCGAAGTGCCAGCGCCGTCGTCGGCATCTCGAAACGCAGGTCCGTGCGCGTCCAGTCGACCACCGGCATGAAATTATAGCAGATCGTCCTGATATCGGAGCGGGCGAGATTGACCAGCGTATCCTTCCAGACGCCGATCGCTTTGGTAGCACCGGCGCCGGCGAGCTTGATGGCGCTCGGGATCGGGATCGATTCACAGACGCTCCAGCGCATGCCGGCAGCCTTCACCTGCGCCTTGCGCGCATCGATCTCCTCCAGAGTCCAGGTGCGCGAATAGGAGATTTCGTGAAGTGCGGTCACGACGCCCGTCGCCCCGCCCTGACGGGCGTGAATGAGTGGAACGAGATCCCTCGGCCCGAACCAACGCCAGCAACTCTCCATGCGATGCCTCCCTTATTTGTTGGGCAACATAATGCCAAATCCGCGATTGTCTATTTCAATGTGACATCCGCTCCGCTTGACATCTGTTATTGACCAACAATATCTTTCTGGAGATGGAGGATACATGACGACGGAAACCGCAGAGATCGGGGACAAAGGATCGGCGGTAGACCAGGTGGTCGATGCGATCCGGCGGCTGATGCACGAGCGCAATCTCGGCCTCGGCGATGCCCTGCCCTCGGAAATCGAGCTGGCGGCGATGTTCAACACCAGCCGCAACACGGTGCGCGAAGCGATCCGTATATTGAAAGCTTATGGCATCGTCGAAAGCCGGCAGAAGGTCGGGGCCGTCATCACGGACCGACGTCAGCAGGCGCTGATGGAGCAGTTTTCCTTCGCACTCGATATTTCCACTGAGAGCTTTCTCGACATCCAGGGGTTTCGCCGGCTGATCGAGGTCAATCTCTCCGACCTTCTGTTCGAACATATCGACGATGCCGGCATTGCCCGGCTGGAGGCGATCAACGACGCGATGAAGCTGGCGCCGGACCTTTCGGATGCCGCAGAATTCGATTTCAAGTTTCACGCCGCGCTGGTGGGCCTTGCCGGCAATCAGACGGTGTCACAAGTCTATGGTATTTTGCAGCCATTGTTGCAGCGACTGATGGAGGCGGGAAAACGCTCCCGCGCCGCCATCGACAGCGCCTATGACGACCATCGCGACATCATCGCCGCACTAAAGCAGCGCGACCGCATTGCCTATGCCTATCACATGAACCGTCATCTTCACGCCGGATTGCAGTTCATCCAGCCACCCAAAGAGCCGCGGCAGATTTGACACGCTCCATTTCATGACGGACAGACAAGCATGAAGACATTGCCACTCGACACCGGCTGGACCCTCTCCCGCCTTCGCGCACCCTCCACCGCCCCTTCCCTGCCCGCAACGATCCCGGCCACGGTACCGGGCAATGTACATGTCGATCTTCTGTCCGCCCGACTGATCACCAACCCCTATCTCGATGTCAACGAGATCTCCCAGGACTGGATCGGCCGCTCGGCCTGGCGCTATCGCCTGACCTTCGACTGGGATAGCGACGACGCGGATCGGATCGATCTCTCCTGCCTTGGCCTCGATACGGCCGCCCGCCTGGAGCTGAACGGCACCCTGCTCGGCGAAACGCGCAATATGCACCGCAGCTACCGTTTCGACATTCGCGACGAGCTCAAGGACGGCCGCAACGAGCTGATCATCGACTTCGAGTCCGCCTACGTCCATGGCGAGGCCGTGCGTTCCGCGCTTGGCACCGCCGCCGACATCCCGGCCAATTATCCCGGCCCAAGCCACCTCATCCGCAAGATGGCCTGCAATTTCGGCTGGGACTGGGGTCCGACCGTCGTTACCGCAGGCATATGGAAGCCTATCGCCATCGAGAGCTGGTCGAAGGCGCGTCTCGGCACCGTTCGCCCGGAAATCACCCTGCAAGGCGGTGACGGTGTCGCCCGCGTGCATGTCGAGATCGAATGGGCCGCCGAGGGCATGGATAGCGCCGCACTCGTGATGTCGGTCGGCGGCAAGCGATCCGAGGTTCGCATTGCGCAGGGCGAAACGCATACGCTGGTGGAATGCCGGGTCGATAATCCGCAAGTCTGGTGGCCGCACGGGCTCGGCGACCAGCCGCTCCACGATCTAGACCTCCAGCTTCTGGGGTCCGACGGCGCGGTGCTGGATCGCTGGCAGTGGCGCGTCGGCTTCCGCTCTGTGCGGCTCGACACGACGGCTGACGAGATCGGCTCCGCCTTCACCCTCGTCGTCAATGACGTGCCGGTCTTTGCCCGTGGCGCCAACTGGATACCGGACGATTGCTTCCTGCCGCGCGTGACGCGGGAGCGCTATCGCGAGCGGATCGCCCAGGCGCGCGACGCCAACATGAATATCCTGCGCGTCTGGGGCGGCGGCATCTACGAGACCGACGCCTTCTATGAGGAATGCGACGCCGCTGGCATCATGGTCTGGCAGGATTTCCTCTTCGCCTGCGCCGCCTATCCCGAGGAGGAGCCGGTCTATAGCGAGATCGAGGCGGAAGCGCGCGAAGCGATTACCCGGCTGATGCCCTATGCCTCTCTGGTGCTCTGGAACGGCAACAACGAGAATATCTGGGGCTATTTCGACTGGGGCTGGCAGGATGTGCTCGCCAATCGTCCCTGGGGCGCTGGCTACTATCTCGACCTTTTGCCGAAACTCGTCGCCGAGATCGATCCGACGCGGCCCTATTGGCCGGGCAGCCCCTATTCCGGCTCGATGGAGATCGCGCCGAACGCCGACGAGCATGGCTGCAAGCACATCTGGGATGTCTGGAACGAGGTCGGTTACGAGACCTACCGTAACTATATCCCGCGTTTCTGCTCCGAATTCGGCTGGCAGGCGCCGCCGACCTACGGAACGCTTGCCTCGTCCGTTCGGGAGAAAAATCGGGCGCCCGCCTCGCCCGGTGTTCTGCATCACCAGAAGGCGACCACCGGCAACGACAAGCTCCTGAAGGGATTGGAAGGCTGGTTCCCCGCGCCGGAAAACTTCGATGACTGGCTCTTCGTCACGCAGCTCAACCAGGCGCGCGCCATCAGTTTCGGTGTCGACCACATGCGCTCGCATCGCCCCATCTGCATGGGCGCGATTGTCTGGCAGCTCAACGATTGCTGGCCGGTGACCTCCTGGGCGGCGATCGATGGCGGCGGGCGGAGGAAGCCGCTCTGGTATGCGCTGCGCAACAGCTACGCCCCGCATCTCCTCACCATCCAGCCGCGCGGCGACGGCCTTGCCGCCATCGCCGTCAACGATGCCACCCTGTTCTGGCGCGTGCCCTTCACCGTCGAACGCTTCGATTTCAACGGCACGCTTCTCGCCCGCCATTCCGTCTGGCGCATCCTCTGCGATCGCTTCGAAAATGCCGAGATATCGATCCCCAGGGACGTGGCGACGCCCGGCGATCCGCAACGCGAATTTTTGCGCGCCCGTCTCGGCGATTCAGAGGCCTGGTGGTTCTTCGAAAAGGATATGAAGCTGCAATATCCGCAGCCGCGCTTCGACATCGAGAGTGCGCAAATCGCAGACGGCGTCGCCGTCACGGTCACGGCACAGACCTTCCTACGCGATCTCTGCCTGTTTGCCGACCGGATCAGCCCGAATGCCGAAGTTGACGACATGTTGGTCAATCTGATGCCGGGCGAGAGCAGGACGTTCCGTATCAAGGGCCTGTCGAAAGAGGCCTGGGATGATGCCGATCTTTCCTCTGTCGTGCGAACGGCCAATCAGGTCGCAAGCACGATTCACCATCGGTGAGACGGCAAATTGCCGCCTATGATCGCACCGCGCCTTGTGATCTAGTGCACTTACCCGACCCATGAATCAGCGAGACACCGACTATGCCTTCGGAATCCAATCGCAGCTTTCAGACGCCCCGGCGCGAAGAACTCGGTCTTTCCACGCTTACCAATAGCGCCGGCCTGTCCGCATCGGCCCTGCCGAACGGCACGCTGTTTGCCATCGATTTTGCCGACCAGCAGGGCGGCGTGATGATCAACCAGGTGTTGGGATCGCCTGTCTATGGCGGCATCGGGCGGCTCTATCTGCGTATCGGCGGCTCCCAGCCTGAAGTTGCCGAAATCGTTGGTCCGAAAGCCGTGGTCAGCTTCGGCCATGACGAGACGAGTTTTTGCTGGAGTGGCGAGACCCAGGGTATCCGGCATACGGTGCGGCTACAGCTCCACCCAGGCGATACCGCCTGGTTCTGGCGTGTCTCGCTCGAGAATACGACGAGCAAGGCAGTTCCGGCCGATCTCGTGCTGCTCCAGGATGTCGGCATCGGCGATCGTGGTTTCCTGATGAACAGCGAGGCCTATGCCTCGCAATATATCGATCATCACATTGCCGCTCACCCCGCCTTCGGGCCTGTTGTGATGAACCGGCAAAATCTGAAGCAAGGCGGCGGGCGCAATCCGTGGCTGGCGCAAGGTTGCATCGATGGCGCAGCCGCCTATGCCACGGATGCAATCCAGCTGATGGTGCCGGCCCCAAGCGGCGATGCGCCCATGGTGCCGGGTTTCGGCGAAAACCTGGCGAGCACGCGCCGGCAACACGAGGTCGCCTGTCCGGCGATCCAGTCGAAGCCGCTGACACTGGCACCAAAGGCGACTGCTGCCACAACCTTCTTCGGCCTGTTCGTCGCCGATCACCCCTTGGCCTCCAGCGATGCCGACCTTACGCGTCTCGATACCTTGCCACAGGCGCTCGACCAGCTGACAGCAAAGGATATTGCTTCGGAGGCGCCGGTTCGTAGCTTGGTACAGGACGCACCGCTGTTCGTGACCGAGCAACTGGATGACGCGACCATCGACCGGCTCTATCCCGAGCGAATACTGGAAGAGCGTATCGACGGCCAGCTCTATTCCTTCTTCGTGCCGGAGGGTTCGCTGAACCGTCATATCGTGCTGCGCGAGAAGGAACGCCTCGTGGCGCGCCGTCACGGCGCCATCGTCCGCAGCGGCCAGAACATGTTGCTCGACGATCAGACTTTGGGCGCAACTTGCTGGATGCAGGGCATCTTCGCGGCGCAACTCACCATCGGCAACACCTCCTTTCACAAGCTGTTCTCGATCTCCCGCGACCCGTACAATCTGACGCGGGCAAGCGGGTTGCGCATCCTCGTCGATCTCGGCGAAGGCTGGCGCCTGCTCGGCGTGCCCGCCGCCTTCGACATGGGTCTCAGCGATATCAGGTGGATCTACAAGCTCGCCGACCACACCATCACCGTGACGGCGGCAGCCTCCGGTGACGACCCCGCCATGCAATGGAACGTCACGGTCGAGGGCAAGGCCTGCCGCTTCCTGGTGTTCGGCCATATCGTGCTCGGCGAGCGCGACTATGAAGCCGTCGCCAACATTGAGATCAATGCAGCAGCCAGGCAGATATCCTTCCGTCCGCAATCCTCCTGGCTTTGGGATCGCTATCCGCAAGCCGCCTATCATCTCGTCACCGCAACGCCGGATGCATTCGAGGCAATCGGTGGCGATGAGCTTCTCTATGGCGACGGCATCTCGCGCAACGGTCCCTTCATCGCGCTGAAGTCGCACTCGACCCAAGGCTTCAGCTTTGCCGTCACCGGATCGATGACCGACACGGCGGCGGGCGAAACCCTTGCCGCACGCTACAAGGCGGGCGTCAGCGCTGAAGACATGCTCGCGCCGGCGCAGCGCTTCTGGAGCCATGTGACGCGCGGTTTGAGTATCAAGGGCAGCGGGCCCGATATCAGCGAGCAGGCGGTCATGTTGCCCTGGCTGGCGCATGACGCCATCATCCATCTCAGCGTGCCGCACGGCCTCGAACAATATACCGGGGCGGCCTGGGGAACCCGCGACGTTTGCCAGGGGCCGGTGGAGTTCCTGCTTGCCTATGAGCACGATGCCGAGGTGAAGCAAGTCCTGAGCACCGTCTTTTCCGAGCAATATCGCGACCGGGGCGACTGGCCACAATGGTTCATGCTTGAGCCCTATGCCAATATCCGCGCCGGCGAGAGCCATGGCGATATCGTCGTCTGGCCGCTGAAGGCGCTCTGCGACTATATCGAGGCGACAGGCGATATCGCCTTCCTGGCTGAGACCGTCCCGTGGCGGGCCGACGACACCGTGCAGCGGACCGAGGAGAAGGCGACGATCTCCGACCATGTCGAAAAGCTGCTAGACACCGTCCGCAGCCGCTTTGTCCCGGGCACCAGCCTCATCCGCTACGGCGAAGGCGATTGGAACGACAGCCTGCAGCCGGCCGATCCACATCTGCGCGACTGGATGGTCAGCAGCTGGACCGTTTCGCTGCTCTACGAACAGCTCGTGCGCTATGCCGCGATCCTGACGCTCGCGAGCCGGGACGAAGAGGCACAGTCGCTGAAGGAAACAGCCGCCGCCATGCGCGCCGATTTCAACCGCCTGCTGATGCGCGACGGCATTGTCGCCGGCTACGGCGTCTTCGATCCGAGCCATGACGGCGTCGAGCTGCTGCTGCACCCGGCCGACACCCGCACCGGCCTGCATTTTTCGCTGATCGCGATGACGCAACCGATGCTGGGCGGCCTGTTCACGCCCGAGCAGCGGCACGACCATATGAAGCTGATCGGCGCGAACCTGCTCTTCCCGGACGGCGTGAGATTGATGGAAAAGCCGGCCACCTATGCTGGTGGGCCGGAGACGCTATTCCGCCGCGCCGAATCCTCGTCTTTCTTCGGGCGCGAGATCGGGCTGATGTATGTGCATGCCCATCTGCGTTACTGCGAGGCACTGGCTCTGGATGGCGATGCCGAAGGCGTCTGGAGCGCACTGGCTCTCGCCAACCCGATCTCGGTCAGCGGCCGGCTCGACCATGCGTCGCTGCGCCAGCGCAACACCTATTTCAGCAGCAGCGATGCCGCCTTCGATGACCGCTATCACGCATCATCCGATTGGGATCGCGTCAAGGCCGGCGATATCGCCGTCGATGGCGGTTGGCGCATCTATTCGAGCGGCCCGGGCCTCTACACCAAGAGCCTGATCAGCAACGCCCTCGGCTTCAAGCGGCACTTCGGCCAGCGCGTCCGCCAGCCGCTATTGCCGGCGTCTGTTGTCGTTTCCAAGGTCGAGCTGGACTTCAAGGCGTAGTCATGAAAAGGGCCGCCTGTAGCGGCCCCTCTCCGGATTTTGTAATTAAGCGGCCTCGTCCCAGACCGGCGCGAGGCCGTCGGGGCTGACGATCCGCCCCTTGGGCTCGGCGAGCGCATGGATCGCGGCCATTTCTTCCGTCGTTAGTTCGAAATCGAAGATCGCAGCATTTTCCTGGGCGCGGGTTTCGGAGACCGTCTTCGACAGGACGACCAGACCCTGCTGCACGATCCAGCGCAGCACGACCTGTGCGACGGATTTGCCGTGCCGGCCGGCGATCGCCTTCAACACCGGATCGTTCAGCACCTTGCCATCCGCCATGGCATAGTAGGCAGTAGCGGACATGCCGAGGCTTCTGGCCGTTTCGATCACCTGCGACTGGTCGAGATAGGGATGGTACTCGACCTGATTGGTGACGAGCGGCCGCTCGCTGAGCTTTGCCGCCTCTATCATCAGTGCGCGGTTGAAGTTCGAGACGCCGATGTGGCGGACCTTGCCGGCCTTGGCAACTTCGTTCAGGGCACCGATCTGTTCGGCAAGCGGCACGGCGTCGTTCGGCCAATGGAGCAGGAGCAGATCGACATAGTCGGTCTTCAGCTTCTTCAGGCTGTCCTCGACCGATGCGACGAAGGCGGCATGCTTATAGTTTTCGACCCAGACCTTGGTGGTGAGAAACAGATCGGCGCGGGCAAGACCCGAGTGCCGGATGCCATCGCCGACCTCGGCCTCGTTGCCGTAGATCTGGGCGGTATCGACATGCTGGTAGCCGTTCTTCAGTACATGCGACACCATGCGTTCGGTATCGGGGCCTGGCACGCGGAAGGTGCCGAAGCCGAGAGCCGGGATCGATGCGCCATTGGCGTTGACGAGATGCATGGGATTTCCTTTCGATTGCAGAATGATCAGGCGGCGCAGGAAGCGCTCTGGACTGCCGGAGCCGAACGGCGGTCGAGCGCGCCGCTCCAGAGGGTGAGGACGAGGGCGGCGGCGACCAAGATCGCGCCGACCCAGGGCGTGGCGCCAAGGCCGAGCGAGGATTCCACCACCAGACCGCCGATCCAGGCACCGGCGGCAATGCCGAGGTTGAAGGCAGCGATGTTGAGCGCCGAGGCGACATCGACGGCTGCGGGGCGCACCTCACGGGCAAGCTGGACGACATAGAGCTGCAGGCCCGGCACGTTGGCGAAGGACAGGAAGCCGAGGGCGGCCAGCGTCGGAATGGCCAACCATGGCGAAACCGCCGTGAAGCTGAAGAGCACAAGTACGATCGCCTGGGCGAGGAAGAGCCATGTCAGCGCCTTGACCGGATTGCCGTTGGCAAGGCGACCGCCGACGACATTGCCGATGGCGATAGCAATGCCGTAGAGCACCAGGATCAGGCTGACGGCCGATGCGGCAAAACCGGTCACGTCCTGCAGGATCGACGCCAGGAAGGTGAAGGCAACGAAAGTGCCGCCGTAGCCCAGCGCCGTCATGGCGAAGACGATCAGCAGACGGGCGCTTCCGAGCACGCGAAGCTGTTCGCCGATACCGGCCGCCGGTGCCTTCTTCAGGTTCGACGGCAGCAACAGCGCGATGCCGGCAAAAGCGACGACGCCAAGGACAGCGACGGCGGCAAAGGTAGCACGCCATCCGAAGGTCTGGCCGATGAGCGTGCCGAGCGGAACGCCGGTGACGATGGCGACCGTCAGGCCCATGAACATCATGGCGATCGCCGAGGCGCGGCGGTTTTCGGGGACGAGATCGGCCGCAATGGTCGAGCCGACGGAGAAGAAGACACCATGGGCGAAAGCCGAAAGCACCCGGGCGACGAGCAGGAACTCATAGCCGGGGCTCAACGCCGCCATACCGTTGCCGACGATGAAGAGCGCCATCAGGCCGAGCAATAGCGGCTTGCGCTCGATACGGCCGGTGAGTGCCGTCAGGATCGGCGCGCCGAAGGTGACGCCGAGCGCGTAGACGCTGACGATGAGGCCGGCAAGCGGCAGGGTGATGTGAAGATCATTCGCGACGGTCGGCAGCAGGCCGACGATGACGAATTCGGTGGTGCCGATCGCATAGGCTGCGATCGTCAGGGCAAAGAGAGCGAGTGGCATGAGATGACCCGATCGAAAAGACATCCGGAATCCTCCGGCTGCGCTGGTTCTTGTTCGGACAGAATATGGGCTCAAGACATTCGTTCGATAATCACCTATATAAACTGAACACTTGTGAATTGAATTCAAAGCAGCGAGGCGAAGAGTGGATAATCGCGCCGGGGAAATGGATGTCTTCGTCCAGGTGGCCGAGCTTCGTAGCTTCTCGGCCGCCGGGCGGAAATTGCGCCTGTCGCCCTCTGCCGTCAGCAAGCTCGTCACACGTCTGGAGGACCGGCTCGGCACGCGCCTTCTGGTACGCACCACCCGCTCTTTGCAATTAACGCCGGAAGGCGAGATCTATCTCGAGCGGGCGCAGGCGATCCTCGCCGATATTCAGGAGACCGAGCGCATGGTCGCAGCCGGCGGAGCGGCGGTGCCGCGCGGCCGGCTGCGTGTCAGCGCCTCGGTTGCCTTTGGTGTTTGTTGTCTCGTGCCGCTCATTCCCGATTTCCTGAGGCGCTATCCCGAGATCGAACTCGATATCTCGCTGACCGACAGCGTCATCGACATCATCGGCGAGCGCGCCGACGTGGCCATTCGCGTGGGCTCGCTGCGCGACAGTTCGCTCAAAGCCCGCAAGCTTCTCGAAAGCCGCCGCGTCATCGTCGCATCACCCGCCTATATCGCAAGGGAGGGCGTGCCGGCGACGCCGGATGATCTCGATCATCACAATTGCCTGACATTCAACTTTCGACCGACCGCCGAGGGCTGGTCGTTTCGCGATCCGCGCACCGGCTCAGTCTTCGTGAAGCCTGTATTCGGCAATCTCCAGGCCAATAACGGGCCGACCGTGCGCAGCCTCTGCCTGGAGGGCGTGGGGCTTGCCCGCGTCGGCCAATTCCATGTCCAACCGGACCTCGACGCCGGGCGTCTGGTGCCGGTGCTCGAAGACTTCAATCCCGAGGATATCGAGATGATCCACGCCGTCTATGCCGGCCACGACCATCTTGCCGCCCGCATCCGCGCCTTTATCGACTTCCTGGCCTCGCGAATCGCGTAAAACGACCTGAACTCCTCAAGCCAGAGAGCAAGATTTGGAAACGGCGCTTTACCTCCCGATCAAGAATTTCCTTGAGGCGGCCGGCTATATGGTGAAGGGCGAGATCGGGAATTGCGATCTTGTCGGGCTCAGTGACGGTGAGCCGCCGGTCGTCGTCATTTGCGAGTTGAAGCTGAGTTTCAATCTCGAACTCGTGCTGCAGGCTGTCGACAGGGCTGCGGCCAGTGACGAGGTCTGGATTGCCGCCCGCGTCTCGGCAAAGGGCAAGGGACGAGAGAGCGACCGACGCTTTCGCGATCTCTGCCGCCGGCTCGGCTTCGGCATGCTGGCGGTCTCCGATAGCGGTCTGGTCGACATCATCGTCAGCCCGGTTGCGTTGATGCCGCGCAAGAATCTCCGCAAGCGTTCGCGTCTTGTCGAGGAACATCGGCGGCGCAAGGGCGATCCCGCGCTTGGCGGCAGCACGCGCTCGCCGATCATGACCGCCTATCGCCAGCAGGCACTTACCTGCGCGGCCGCCATCCAGAATGGCCTGCAACGACCCAAGGACATTCGCGCCAGCGCTCCAAAGGCCGCTCAAATCCTGCAGGATAATGTCTATGGCTGGTTCGAACGCGTCGACCGCGGGATTTACAGTTTGACGGCGCTTGGTGTGGAAGCACTCGACCGCTGGCCACAGACAGAAACGCCTTAAGCAGAAAGATGGAAAAATTCCGGCGAAACCGCATTAAATTTCGGTAATATTCTTAAATTTTTGCAATAAAAACATGATCAATATTTAATTTGTAAAACACAATTGGCGGATCATATTAATCATCAACGCCAATTCTTTTTTATACTTTGCATTCCTCAATAAAATCTGGAAGCAGAGGCTCCCGGAAAGAATTGGCGTCCACCCATTCGACGCCTGGTCCCTGACATGGACCCAAGACGCCATATCGCCAACGATCTCGTAAGGGACTTTCGCCATGTCATCTCTTCTTCGCAAACACCGCACCGCAGCCATCGTCGGAGCCGCCATCATCGTCGGCGCCGGCACCCTGCCCTTTGCCTTTAACACCCCCGCTGCCGTCGCCTCGGCCGCCGAGCCTAGCGGCATCATCGCACCTGGCGGCTCCTTCGCGCCGATCGTCGACGCCGACAAGCCGGCCGTCGTCACCGTCACCACGACGATGAAGGCGACCGACACCCGCGCGGATACCAGCAATTCGCCGATGGACGAGCAGTTCCGCCAGTTCTTCGAGAATCAGGGCATTCCCTTCCCGCAGCAACAGGCACCTCAGCGCCATCAAAGCCAGAGCGCCATGGCGCTCGGTTCGGGCTTCATCATCAGTCCTGATGGCGTCATCGTCACCAACAATCATGTCATTGAAAATGCCACCAACATCAAGGTGACGCTGGATGACGGCACCGAACTGCCCGCCAAGCTCCTCGGTGCCGACGCCAAGTCCGACCTTGCCGTTCTGAAGATCCAGGCACCGAAGCCACTCGCCACCGTCGCCTGGGGTGATTCCGACAAGCTGAAACTCGGCGACCAGATCCTGGCGATCGGCAACCCCTTCGGCATCGGCACGACGGTCACCGCCGGCATCGTCTCGGCCCGTGGCCGTGACCTCCACAGCGGCCCCTATGACGACTTCATCCAGATCGACGCACCGATCAACCACGGCAATTCCGGCGGCCCGCTGGTCGACCGCGAGGGCAATGTCGTTGGCATCAACACCGCCATCTACTCGCCGAACGGCGGCAGCGTCGGCGTCGGCTTTGCTATCCCCTCGGATGAGGCCAAGGCGATCGTTGCCAAGCTGGAAAAGAACGGCTCGATCGACCACGGCTATCTTGGCGTCGCCATTCAGCCGGTCACGTCTGATATCGCCAATGCCGTCGGCCTGTCCCAGGCACAAGGCGCCCTGGTCGCCAGCGTTAACGACGGCACGCCGGCGGCCCGCGCCGGCATCAAGAGCGGTGACATTGTCACGGCGGTCAATAGCGAGGCAGTGAAGACGCCCAAGGATCTGTCCCGCCTCGTCGCCGATCTCTCCCCGGGCGACAAGCGTTCGCTCACCGTCTGGCGCGATGGCAAGAGCATGGACGTCAATGTCACCATCGGCGGCAATGACGACAGCAAGCAGGCCGCCAATGAAAGCGGTGACGGAAAAGTCCAGCCGTCCAACCAGCCGAGCATCGGCGTCGGCCTTGCCAACCTGACCCCTGATCTCAGGGAGCAGCTGAACCTTCCCCATAGCGTTCAGGGCGCCGTCGTCGCCAGCGTCAACCCGGACAAGTCGGCCGCTGCCGCCGGCATCCAGGCCGGCGACGTCATCGTCTCGGTCAACGACCAGCCGGTGCATAGTGCCCATGATGTTCAGAGCGCAGTCGCAGAGGCCGGCAAGGCTGGCCGCAAGTCCGTCCTGCTGCTGATTGAACGCGGCGGAGACAGGACTTTCGTGGCCGTACCGTTCTCCGCTGCTTGAGGCCCACACAAATCATCGATCGCCCCGCTTCTGGCAACGGAAGCGGGGCTTTTTTTAGAAGCGGCGATGGCGATGGGCGATCATTTCCACAGAACATATGTTTCCGCCTCCCACCCTGATCTTTTTGTCCAAACTCCGCCTTGGTGATGATAAAGAAGAAAGAGAGCGGCGGATATCAACTGCCCTCCAGCGGGCTTGCGCCCCGCTAATAACATCGACGGTATAGGGCTTCAGGACTTTGGTCGGGGCTGAGTGGCAGCAGGAGTTGGAGTGACCGATCCATACGACATTCTCGGCGTCGGGCGCGATGCGAGCGACGAGCAGATCAAGGCGGCCTATCGCAAACGGGCAAAAGGGGCGCATCCGGATTCCGGCGGCGATACTGAGGCCTTCGGGCGGCTGCAGAAGGCCTATGAGCTGCTTCTGGATCCTGTGCGTCGCAAGGTCTTCGACGATACCGGTTACGATGTCGAGCTGACCGATGCCGTCGATCTGCAGGCGCTGGTCGCCATCGAGAAGCTGATCACCGAGATGGTTCTGGACGAACGCGAGCCGGGAACCTTCGATCCGGTTGCCCATATGCGCGCCAGTCTCCTGGAAGAAATCCGCAAGGCGAATTTCAGCAAGAGCGAGTTGGAACGCCATTCCGATCGCATCCGCCTTCATCTGGACCGCCTGGGAAAGCGTCCCGGCAAGGATGTCGTCGGCCATATGCTGCGCGCCCGTATCAAGGCCATTGCCACGGCGATCGGCGAGACGGATGCCAAGATCGGCGCGACCGAACGCGCCTGCGACATGCTCGACGGCTACCTCTATGTGATGGATACGCCGATGCTCGAGGACGAGGCAGAAGACCCGGAGATCGAATGGGATGAGGCTGTCGAGGCCCGTTCCGCGGCCCAGTAATCTCCCCAGGTGATATGCCTCCACCGCTGCCGGAACTTTCGACCGGCAACCGGGTTTTCCTTCCGTGTTGTTGTCGAAATCCGACGGCGCCATGCGACCAGCATCGGCTCCACGGATTACACAGGAGGATATCATGATCAACGAAGACGGTTATGTGCCGGCCGCCGAGCTGGCGCAAAGAAACGGTGTGCGTTTTCCGAACGAAAGTATCGAATACCGGCAGGCGCGTGACGCGCTGCTCGCCGAGGAGATCGAGCTACGCCGCCATATAGAGCGCGTCGCGGCGCAACGGCGGGCGCTGCCGCCCGGTGGCATCGTGAAGAAGCATTATCAGTTCATCAGTCCCGACGGCCCCCTCGACTTTGCCGATCTGTTCGACGACAAGGAAAGCCTGCTGGTCTACAGCTTCATGTTCGGGCCGGAGCAGACGCGGCCCTGCCCGATGTGCACATGCCTGCTTTCAGCGCTGGAGGGCGAGGTGCTCGACATCGAGCAGCGGATGGCCATCGCCGTCGTGGCGCGGTCGCCGATCGACAGGTTGATGGATTTCAAGCGGGAGCGCGGCTGGCGCAACCTGCCGCTCTATTCCGATCCGACCGGCGAGTATAGCCGCGACTATCGCGCACTCGGCCCGGGCGGCAGCGACGATGCCGCCGTCAATGTGTTCACGCGACGGGACGGAATGATCCGGCATTTCTGGGGTGAAGAAATGGGTCCGGTGACAGCCGATCCCGGTCAGGATCCGCGCGGCGCCCCGGACCTCATGCCACTGTGGACGATCCTCGACATGACCCCTGAAGGACGGGCAAGGGACTGGTATCCAAAGCTCTCCTACGGACGCGCGTGAGCGGCGCATACTAGCCGTCGGCCAAGCCAACCGACTAGCGACGAAGGGGATGACAGCGGCGGGCGCGTCGGATATAAAACCGGTGCGACTCATGAAGGAGGCTCGTTCGATGAGAAATTTCGGCACCCATAAACGCTGAACAGCGCTGCCGGATGTGGACTGCTGTTCTGTCCATTCTTGTCTGATCCTGTCTTCTCCCATGCCCATGGAGGGCATTCATGCTTCGTCGCTTCTTTTCCTATTATGCGCGTTACAAGACGCTGTTTTTCCTTGATTTCGGCTGCGCCGTCGTCGCCGGCCTGCTTGAGCTAGGCTTTCCGCTGGCGGTCAAGCTGTTTGTCGATCAATTGTTGCCCGGCCGTGACTGGGGTCTGATTGCAGCAACCACCGCCGTGCTGCTGATGGTCTATGCGTTGTCGACCGGCCTCTCGGCGATCGTCAACTATTGGGGCCATGCGCTCGGCATCTCGATCGAATCCGACATGCGCCGCCAGGCCTTCGATCATATCCAGAAGCTCTCCTTCCGCTACTTCGACAACAACAAGACCGGTCATCTGATCACCCACGTCACCAAGGATCTCGAGGAAGTGGGCGAAATCGCCCATCATGGTCCCGAGGACATGTTCATCGCGATCATGACCTTCATCGGCGCCTTCCTGCTGATGTTTTCGGTGCATTGGAAGCTGGCGCTGCTGACAACGACCATCGTACCGTTCATGACTTGGCTGGTCAGCCGCTATGGCGCCAAGATGACCAAGAATTCGCGCAGCCTGTTTGGCAAGGTCGGCGACTTCAACACGCGCATGCAGGAAACCGTCGGCGGCATCCGCGTGGTCAAGGCTTTTGCCAACGAGACATACGAGAGCCAGCTCTTTGCCGGCCATAACGAGGATTACAAGGCCACCAAGCTGGATGGCTATGCCTATATGACCGCCGGCATAGCGCTGAGCTATTTCAGTACGCGCGTGGTGCAGCTCGTCGTCATGATGGCCGGAACCTGGTTCGTCATATCGGGAGAGCTGAGCTATGGCGGCTTCATCAGCTTCCTGCTTCTCATCAACGTCTTCTTCCGCCCGATCGACAAGATCACGTCTGTGATCGAGACCTACCCAAAGGGTATTGCCGGCTTTAGGCGTTTCCTGTCGCTGATCGACACGCAGCCTGATCTGGCCGACCGTCCGAACGCGACGGAGGTCAAACAGCTCAAGGGCAATATCGCCTACAAGGATGTCAGCTTCGGCTATTCGGAGCACGGCACGATCTTCGAGAGCCTGAACCTGACGATCACGGCCGGCGAGACCGTGGCCTTCGTCGGCGCTTCGGGAACAGGCAAGACGACGATCTGCTCGCTGCTGCCGCGCTTCTATGACGTGACGGGCGGCGGCATCACCATCGACGGCATCGATATCCGCGACATGACACAGGCCTCCCTGCGCAGCCAGATCGGCATCGTGCAGCAGGACGTGTTCCTGTTCGGATCGACCATTCGCGAGAACATCGCCTATGGGCGGCTCGGCGCGACCGATCAGGAGATCATGGAGGCGTTGCGCCGCGCGTCGCTCGATGAATTTGTGTCGTCCCTGCCCGCTGGTCTCGACACGCCGACCGGCGAACGCGGAGTGAAGCTGTCGGGCGGCCAAAAGCAGCGCCTGGCCATCGCCCGCATCTTCCTCAAGAACCCGCCGATCCTGATCCTCGACGAGGCGACCTCGGCGCTGGACACGGCCACCGAATACGCCATCCAGCATGCACTGGCCGATCTGTCGACGGGACGCACGACCCTGGTGGTGGCGCACCGGCTCGCCACTATCCGCAACGCCGACCGCATCATCGTCATGGGACCCAACGGCATCCTCGAACAAGGCACACATGCCGAACTGCTCGCCCGCAACGGCGCCTATGCACGGCTGCACAACGCCCAGTTCGGAGCCTTGGTGTAAGGGCTACCTTCAGAACGAATTGACGATATCGCCACCCGTCCGCATTTGCTGGACCATCAGGTGCGCGTGGTAGTGCATGGCGCATTTGATGGCGTAGATTTGCAGGACGACAGGGGAGCGGCGGTGCAGCAGGAGCTTCCAGAGGCGCTGCCGATAGATATTGCGCAAGTCCGCTTCCGGCACCCGCCGCATCAATCTCGTGAAGATGCCGACGGCTTCCAAGGCCCACATCACATTGAGGGCCACCAGGCGGACAGGATGACGACGTAAGTGCCGCAGGCGCGTCCGCTCCGGCTGGATACGGGCATCGAGGTAGAGCGCATCCAGCCGGTCGAAATAGGCGGCGGGCTGGTGAAGGTCGCTGAGCACGGAGAGATAGCCGTCGCGCAGGGTCTCACGACTGAGATTAAGCGGGATGACATTGGTGCCGTAGGCAGGGGGATCGGCGTGATCGAGCCGCCCCTCCTTTTCCAAGCGCGTATAAAGCGGTGTTTTCGGGATCGCGGCCAGCATGCCGATCATGGCGTTGACGATCCGCGCATCCTTGATGAAGACGCGCTGAGCCTCGAAGATCGTCGCGTCGTCGCTGTCGAAGCCAAGGATCATGCCGCACCAGACTTCCATGCCGGTTTGCTGGATCGCGTGGATCTTATCCAGCATCGTCCCGCCTTTTCTGAGGTTCTGCAGCTTCTTGGTCTCACGCAACGCCTCTTCGTTCGGCGTCTCGATGCCGACGAAGACGACGCGGATATTGGCGTCGACCATGAGCTGCATCAGCTCGGCATCGTCGGCAAGATCGATGGAGGCTTCCGTGAGGAACGTCATCGGATAATGGTGGCGCTCCTGCCAGGCGACGACCTCGCGCAGGACCTCCTTGATCGCCTTCTTGTTGCCGATGAGATTGTCGTCGACGATGAAGGCCGTATCCATCCCGACCGCCAGCAATGCCTCCATCTCGGCGATGATCTGCGCGCTGGTCTTGATCCGCGGCTTGCGCCCGAACACGACGATGATGTCGCAAAAGTCGCAGGTGAACGGACAGCCTCGCGAGAACTGGATGCTGCCGACCGCATAGTCATCCATCTTCAGAAGATCGAAGCGCGGAACCGGCACGGTGCTCATATCCGTCTTGCCGGACTGCTCGTAACGTTCGGCGTGACAGCCTTCCTTCCATTCGAGAAGGAATTGCGGCCAGGTTTCCTCTGCCTCACCGATGAATTTGACGTCGACAAGCCCGTCGAAATAATCCTCCTTCACCGTCACCCACGGTCCACCGACGACGATGAAGCAATGACGCTCCCTGAGTTCGGTGAGGATTTCCGTCATCCGGAACCGCTGAACGATCATACCCGTCAGCGCGACGATATCAGCTTGAGCGCAAAGATCGTAGTCGATCGGCTCGACATTCTCGTCCACCAGCGTGACGGTATGCTCGGCGGGCGTCAGCGCCGCCAGAAGCGGGAGGCAGGCAACGGGAAGATTTGCCTTCACGTCGAACAGCGGAAGCGCGTGCTCAAGCCCCCAATAGGAGGTTTCGAAGCGTGGATTGATGATTACGATATGCGCCATGAATTACACCGTCCCATGACCTAGAAGACCCTGATCGGCATTGCGAAGGCTGCATTTCAACGCAGTTACGGAGCCCCAAATCAAACGGGGCCTATGTTCGGTACTATCGCGCGAAGCATTAGCAGCCGTAGATGAGCCGAGGATTAAGTTCGAAGGGAGGTTGCGAACGGAGAATTGCGGCGTCGGAAATCTGTTTGTATTTCTTGCTTTGCACACCGTATCCGCCCTGCGTCATAAGGCGACAGGGTTACCTGATCATCGCCAAAGAGCGTACGGTTCATCGAACGAGAGCGAAATGGGCATCCGGAACTATTTGATCGAAGGCGTTTCTGGAACTGGCAAGACCTCAGTCGCCACCGAACTACAGCAGCGCGGTTACCACGTCATCCACGGGGACCGTGAATTGGCTTATCAAGGCGATCCTGAGACGGGCGAACTGCTGGATGGCTCTGCGCATAGGCAGAACAATCTGGATGTGGCCTTTGTGCACAAGCACCACCTTTGGGATGTCGACAAAGTCAAATCCCTGGTGGCCGATCGAAGCCACGCGATTTCCTTTTTCTGCGGCGGCTCAAGGAATTCCCATCACTTTATCGGTTTGTTTGATGGGGTTTTCGTTCTCGACGTCGATTTGGACACGTTGAAGAGGCGGCTTGCCAGCAGACCTGAAGACGAGTTTGGCGGAAAACCAGCCGAACGAGACGTGGTTGTGCGACTGCATGCAACGAAAGAAGACATTCCAAAGAACGCAACGACCATTGACGCCGCTGCGCCGCTCGCCTCCGTTGTCGACGATATTCTATCGACATGCGGAGAGCTCGGCTAAAGGCCGCCGCCGTAACTTTCGCAACAAATGAGAACACACCGCAAAAGACACTTGGGTATCATCGTCGGGCTATGTGCCGCACGAGAACCAAGGTTAGCGGTTGCGACCTGGCCAACTTCAAGCATCTCCCCAAGAGATTGCACATGTCAGGAACGGATAAAGGATATGCCAATGAAGATCGCCTTCATCGCGCTGGGTATGACAGCAGTCATGACGATGGGCCTCATCACGCCCGCCGTTGCTCAAGTCGTTATCTATAACGATCAATCGCCGGATGGCGATTCCGACCAGAGCGATGGCCAGACCGAGGCCAACTTTCTTCATGCGTGGAACCGCCATCACGACTCGTCCAACCGTTGGGGAGAGCCCCGCGGCAACTACGGCCCGAATGATGTCATCCAGCTCCTGGAGAGACGCGGCTATAGAGTGAGAGACGTGAACGATGTGGGCGAGCGTTTTCTGGTCAAGGCTACGCGCGACGGCGACAATCTCCTGGTGAGCGTGTCCCGGAGAGGCGAAATCATGGGTGTCGTCCACGATCGCGAGTATTGACGCGGAGCAGGATCACAGCCGCCGCAAGGTGCTATGGCGGCTGTGATCCCAAGCATGAAAAGCGAACCTAGCCGCTATCTCTTCTTTATCCTCCAGCTCCTGACCTCGAAGGGCAGGATATCCGGACCGGCATCACGCTTGGCGGGCTCTTCCATCAGATTGACGGCCTCGGCAACATGCCAGCCGCTTGCGGGCTCGATGCTCAATCCGCCACGCCGACCAGCCGGCTCGTAGACGCGCAACACAAGCCCATCCCCCTCTTCCGCCGGCTTGACGGCAGACAGCGCGACCGGCGTGCCTGTGACGGTGACCGGAGCAAGCGTCATTGCCGCAAGATTGGCGGCCGTAGTCACGACCAGCGGCTGGTTCAGATCATCGGCCTCCTCGCGGACGCCGCCGGAATGCCACGCGCCGGCATGCGGCAGCAGCGCATAGGTAAATTGCTGCTCGCCCTCGTCCGCCAGCGGATCGGGATAGATCGGCCCACGCACCAGGCTGATACCAAGCACGTTGCCACGGACACTATGGCCGTATTTGGCATCATTCAGCAGGGCAACGCCGAAATCCGGCTCGCTCAAATCGATGAAGCGATGGGCGACGGCTTCGAACATCGCCGCGTCCCAGCTCGTATTGGTGTGTGTCGGCCGGCTGACGACACCATAGGCGCATTCGAACGTCGCCGTGCGAGCTCGCACCGCGACCGGGTTAAGCGCCCGCAAGAAGGTGCGGCGGTCGTGCCAGTCGATATGCGTCTCGATATCCAGTCGCCTGGCGTTGGCGGTCAGCACATAATGCTGCACGACGCTGGAATCACGGTAGCGGTGGACGACCTTGATTGCGGCCCGATGCGGACCGCTTTCGGCAAGCTCGATGCTTTCGGGCCGATCGAGCCGTATGCCCTTCTCCGCATAATCGGCGTCGATATCCCAGGCATCCCAATTGCGTGGCTTGTCGACGGGATAGATCCAGAGCTGGTTGGCGGGCTCGGCCAGCGCCTCACGGCCGGTGGCCTTGTGCACGAGGCTCAGGACCGCACCATCGGCTCCGATGACAGCGACCAGATGCTCGTTTTCCAGCCGGCTTGCGTCGGCGCGCAATCCGCCAGCCGGCTTCAATGCGGCACGGTCCAGCACCCGAACAGAGAACGGCGCGACGATATCGCCGGTGGACAGAACCGTGCCATCCGAGAGCGTGGCGCGCAGAGGCCGGGCATCCAGCGACGGATTGGCGACGACCAGCGCATCCGCGATCCCACCCTTCGGCAGGACCGCAACGACAGCGTCCATGGCGTCCGTCTGAGCCGCCTTGGCATGATCGATAACGTCTGAAAGCTCGCGCTCGGCATCCTGATAGACCTCGCGGATGCTCGATCCCGGCAGGATATCGTGGAACTCGTTCTTCAGCGTCACGCGCCAGTCCGCCTCGAGGCTCAGCGGAGCGGCAGCTCCCGCCATATGGGCGATCGAGCCCAGTGTTTCGGCGGTGATCAAGGCACGCTCCGCCCTGCGGTGCAGCCGCTTGACGCCGCTCTGGCTGGTCAGCGTCGCGCGATGCAGTTCGAGATAGATCTCGCCCGACCAGGCTGGAAGCTGCTTTTCCCTGGCCGTGAGGTGGGCGCTGGTGAAGAAATCGCCGACCTTGCCCCAGCGCGCCTTCGGGATGGCCGGGAAGTTGCGCAATTGCGCCTCGCGCTCCACCATCTCCGGTGTCACGCCGCCGCCGCCATCGCCGTAGCCCACCGCCAGAAGCGATGTGTCGTGCAGCGTCTTGGCGCGGAAGTTCTTCCAGGTGGGCAGGTAGCAATCCGGCCGCACGAAGCCGTTATACCCTTCCATGGGATTGTCGAAGACATGCGCCAGCACGCGGCTGCCGTCGAGCCCCTCCCACCAGAAGAGGTCATAGGGAAACTTGTTGGTCTCGCTCCAATTGACCTTGATGGTGAAGAAGCTCTCGATACCGCCCTGGCGCAGCAATTGTGGCAGGGCGCCGGAGAAGCCGAAGCAATCCGGCAACCAGCAGACCTTGTGCCGTGCGCCGAAGGTCTTCTCGAAATAACGCTGGCCATAAAGGATCTGCCGCACCAGGCTTTCACCTGTCGGCATGTTCGTGTCCGGCTCGACCCACATGCCGCCGATCACCTCCCATGTGCCCGCAGCAACCTTCTCCTTGATGCGCGTCAGCAGAGCCGGATCGTCGGCTTCCATCTGCGCATAATAATGCGCCGTCGACTGGTTGAAGCGGAAATCGGGCGAGCGCTCCATCAGCGACAAAGCGGTGTGGAAGGTGCGCCGCATCTTGCGGCGCGTCTCGTCATAGGGCCATAGCCAGGCAAGATCGATATGGGCATGGCCGGTCAGCAGCAACTCGCCATTCTGCGGATAACGCTCCTGCAACGCCTTGAGGCCAGCAACCAGCGCATCGTGGGCGGCGACTACGGTGGCACGCTCTCCCTCGGACAGTCCTGCCGGACTTTCGGCAAGTTCCGGCAATTGCCAGATCTTCTGTTGCAGCTCGGCATTCGCCGTACGTGCGATGTAGGAAGTCGTCGCGGATGGCCAATCGAGGTTGCGCAAGGCCGTCTCGGCAGCATCGAGCATATGCGGCACGACTTCATGATCCCCAAGTGCTTCGATAGCCTCAACAATCTGCCGCAGCAGCAGATGCAGCCTGTGCACCGGAAGGTCGATCCAGCCAAGCTGCGCCCGGTTCAGCTTTGGCTGCCGGTTCTGTTCGCCGAACGGGAAGCGGGCAACGCTGTCGGTCACAATCGAGAAACTGCGGCCTTTCAGCGGAAACTCCTGGTGATAGGGATCAAGACCGAAACTCTCGCTCTCTCCATCCGCAAAGGCCAACGTGATCAGGCTCTCGCCGCCAAGATCGAGCTGCAGCCGCGTCTCCTCCAGCGGCCAGTCGGCAGGCACCGTCGCCTTCGAGGCAAAATGCACCACGCCGTTGCGATGCGGCCAGGCCTGGCCGATGGCGATTTCCGTGCCTTCAAAGGTCCAGTTGTCGATAGCGAGTGCCATACGCACGCGCCAATGGCTGAGTTCGGCGGTACGGACCTTGAGACGGTCTAGGCGCTGGGCAGTAGTGAGCGGCATGGCATGTCCTACATGGTTGTATCAAGCCGAGACCGCACGGCGGCCGTGGCGTCGAGAATGAGACATTGCAAGGCAAGAAGGGTGGGAATGGCCGTCCCGGTCGGGATCAGGCGAGCGTAAGCGGCAAAGGCGAATGGAGAGAGCCGATGGGATTGCACTCCTCGTCCACGGCCTTGATGGTAATGCTCATTCGACGGTCTCCTCCTCCTGCATGAAGCAGGCATAGACTATGGCGAAGACCTGCCCGATGACCAGTCTCAAAATGGAGGTAAAATTTTAGACTTGGCGATCTGCGCAGAACGGTCAGAGGCTATAGCTGCGTCGACCTCGATCTGTCGAGAGGCTAGCCGCGCACGGAAATGATCGGCGGGGCAGCAAGCCCCGCCACCATTGTTCAATGCCTCGGTATGCGCGGCAGGAAGATCGTGAACAGGCCGAGCAGCGGCAGATACGAGCAGAGGGTGTAGACGAAGGGGATGCCGTGCGTGTCGGCGAAATCGCCGAGCAACGCCGCACCCAGCCCGCCAGCCCCAAACGCGAAGCCGAAGAAGATGCCGCCGATCAGCCCGACCCGACCCGGGATCAGTTCCTGGGCAAAAACCACGATCGCCGGGAACGCCGAGGCCAGCACCAATCCGATCACCACTGTCAGCACGCAGGTCCAGAACAGGTTCGCATAGGGCATCATCAGCGCGAACGGAATGACGCCGAGGATCGAGAACCAGATCACGAAGCGTGCTCCGAAACGGTCTCCAACCGGGCCACCCATGATCGTTCCCGCCGCAACGGACCCCAAGAAAAGGAACAGCATCAGCTGTGCGTCGCGCACGTCGAGATGGAACTTGTCGATGACGTAGAAGGTGAAATAGCTGGATATGCTCGCCATGTAGACGTTCTTCGTCGCCGTCAGCAGGATCAGGATCGCCAACGCCCATATGGCCTTGTTGCGCGCGATTGGCAAAGCGCGGCTGGCCGCCGGACGTGCTGCATGCTCACGCCGATGATTGACATACCAGGTGCCGACCCAGCTCAGGACGACAAAGCCGACGACCGCCAGGACCGACAGCCAGGCCACGCTCGACTGGCCGTGCTGGAGCACGAAGAAGGCGGCGATCAGCGGCCCGATGGCCGACCCGGCATTGCCGCCGAGCTGGAAGAGCGATTGCGCCAGGCCATGACGTCCGCCGGAGGCCAGCCGCGCCACGCGCGAGGCTTCCGGATGAAACACCGCCGAGCCGAAACCAATGAGGCTGGCGGCAACCAGCAGCATGCCGAAACTGCCGGCATGACCCAACATGATCAGCCCCAGGAAGGTGCTGATCATGCCGACCGGCAGAGAATAAGGCATCGGCCATTTGTCGGTGACGATACCCACGACAGGTTGCAGCAGCGACGCCGTGATCTGGAACATCATGGTCAGCAGCCCGATCTGGACGAAATCGAGCGCATAGTTTTCCCGGAACATCGGATAGAGCGACGTCAGCAGCGATTGCATGATGTCGTTCAGAAGGTGGCATCCACTGACCGCCACTACGATCGATATTGTCGTCTTCTGAAAACGGGCCGGCGTGCCGGAAAATGCCGCAACCATTGAGGTTTCCTTCCTGAGCCGGCCGATTCTTTTCAGCCGTGCTGTTTAATTAGCCTTGTACACGGCTTGCGGGTGACCTTCTTTCGTGTTTTGGTCCACTTCTTTCGCGATCGGGCCAAAATGGAAAAGCTCTCTCAACAATTGCTGGCAACCGTCGATAACAGCCATGAGCAAAACATGCACTGGACGGAGGCATCGAATGCGGATGTGCTCGTCCACAGCTCAGAGCCGCGGCAGGGCTATACCGTGCCGTGGCATCATCATCGTCGCTCGCAGTTGCTCTGCGTTTTCGCCGGTGTCATCTTGATCCTCACGACCCGCGGCCGGTGGATGGTGCCACCCGGCCACGCCTTGTTCATTCCCGCCGGCCTGGAACATTCCGTCGAGATGCTGAGCGATGTCAGTATGAAATCGGTCTATGTGATGCCGCACGATCCTACACCGCCGGACGAAGCACCCCGGGTCGTCGAGGTGACGGATCTCGCGCGCAGCTTGCTGCTCGAAGCCATTCGGCTGCGGGAGGCGCCGATCGGAAATCGCAAGGCCGAACTGGTCCTTTCCCTCCTCCTCGAAGAAATTTCGACGCTCGAGGACCGCCCGCTCGGCCTGCCCTTCCCATCCGACCGGCGGCTGGCGGCACTCTGCCGTGCCTATCTGGCAAACCCGACGCCGAATGCCCGTCTGGATGACTGGGCCGAGAAGCTGGCAATGAGCCGCCGGACTTTCACCCGGCAATTCCGCAAGGAAACCGGCATCAGCTTCACAACCTGGCGGCAGCAGGCAAGCGTTTTCGCCTGCTTGCCGCAACTTGCCGAGGGACAACCGGTCACCAACGTTGCGCTGGAAGCCGGTTATGAAAGCGCCGCCGCCTTCACCACCATGTTCCGTCGCATGCTCGGAACCTCGCCACGCACCTATATGGTCAATCGCTGGTCATTCGACCGGCCTTGAATATCGCGAGACCCATCTCGCGATCGGATGACTGACATTGTTCGCTTAAAGGGAATAACGCGGATGAAAAGCAAAGGGCGCTCGACCCATGACTGGGGAGCGCCCTCGCTGTTACCCTGGACAGCAGACACCGGCTCGGCCTCGAAAGGTCGGCCCGGCAGGCTATCGATACAGGTGATGGTGCGCAGATAATACAGCATCACGCCGATTGCAAGGGGCAGACTGAAGAAAGCCCTTTACCATCGGCGGCTTCGGCGAGAGGTCTGCGACGCCTCGCGACGATCGCCGTGAAAATAGGCTCCGCCCGTTCGCGCCAGTTCCGCATCGGCAAACTCGATCAGTTGTTTCACGTCTCCCGCCAGGGCAAGCGCAAAGCTTCGATCGAAGCCATCGAACAGCTCTTCGTCGAATGCTCTTAGAAGCCGCGGAATCCATTTTCCCTTGCCCGACCATCGGCCACGGGTCAGCAGCATCAGATCGGCGAGCGGCTGGTATAGCTGCGCCGTGATCGCCCGCATGTCCTCGACACCTCGCTCGTCCATGAGATCGCCGAGCGTATCTGTAATCTGATATCGCAGCGCGTCCAGCTTCATAACAGAGAGCGGCGGAGCCCCCTGATCAAGCAACGTCTGGGCATGCGCCTGACACGCTTTGGCCTGCTCCACATCCCGACCCACTATATGGCCAGAGGCCACCATATGGATGATGATTGGGTAGCCGAGCGCCATGTCATTTTCAAAGAACCAGCTCAGCGTTTCCGGGTCGTGAACGAATGCCTCAAAAGGAAGATGGTCCTCCACGAAAGACTCGCGCCATGCCGTATCAAGCTTGTCGAAGACCACAACCAGATCGATATCGGATGTGCTTTTCCCTTCGCCGCGCATGATCGATCCGGCAGCGAAGGCGAATGCGTAACCGGCAAAACGCCTGAAGAGGACATCCTCTGCCCTCTTCAACGCTTCGGACGTAGCAATTGTCACGTTGTTCTTCATTGGACGCCTTTCAACAGATAAGAGGCATCTTCGCACCCTCGCCGGGTTTATGCCAGAACGAGTCTGAGCCTTGATAAGATACAGTTTTCAGCCGCACATGACCCCACCATAGACAAAATCTATCGAATTTTTCGGATTTATCTATTTTGCTTATTGCGGCGCACGCACTATGTTGCAGCGCGAAACTCCTCCTGTCCAAACATTGCAAGGGTACCATGTCCGTTCTCAATACCGCCATCAAGCCGTTCAAAGCCCAGGCCTTCAAGCAGGGCAAGTTCATCGAGGTCACCGAAGCTGACATCGCCGGCAAATGGGCGGTCTTCTTTTTCTATCCGGCCGATTTCACCTTCGTTTGCCCGACCGAACTCGGCGACGTCGCGGACAATTATGCCGAGCTGCAGCGCCTCGGCGTCGAGGTCTTCTCGGTTTCGACCGACACCCATTTCACCCACAAGGCTTGGCACGACAGCTCCGAAACCATCGGCAAGATCCAGTATGCCATGATCGGCGACCCGACGGGCACGATCACCCGTAACTTCGACGTCATGCGCGAAGCCGAAGGCCTCGCCGATCGCGGCACCTTCGTCGTCGATCCCGACGGCGTCGTCCAGGCCGTCGAAATCACCGCCGAAGGCATCGGCCGTAACGCCGCCGACCTGCTGCGCCGCATCAAGGCCGCCCAGTACGTCCGCTCCCATCCCGGCGAAGTTTGCCCGGCAAAGTGGGAAGAAGGCGAAAAGACGCTGGCTCCTTCGCTGCACCTGGTCGGCAAGATCTGATTTCGGCTTCGGCCAAAGCCTTCCCTGGCGACGGGGAAGGCCTCTCACTCACAATCTAGACTGATGGCGACCTTGTCCCGCCGGGACAACGCGTCGCAATTTCCTTCCGAACCGGAGACATATCGATGCTTGACGACGCACTGAAAAGCCAGCTCAAGGCCTATCTGGAAAAAGTCGTACGGCCGATAGAGATCCGCGCGAATGTCGATGACAGCGCGAAATCGAAGGAAATGGTGGCGCTTCTCGAAGACATTACCGCTCTTTCCGACAAGATCGCTCTCACCCAGGCGCGTGACGCCAGCGAACGAGCCCCCTCCTTCGCCCTGACCAGCCCGAGCCATGATATCACCCTGCGCTTCGCCGGCATCCCGCTCGGCCACGAATTCACCTCGCTCATCCTTGCCCTCCTGCAGACCGGCGGACACCCGCCTCGCGTCGAACAGGCCATCCTCGACCAGATCCGCGATCTCGACGGCGAGTTCCGTTTCGAAACCTATTTCTCGCTGTCGTGCCAGAATTGCCCTGACGTCGTGCAGGCGCTTAACCTGATGTCGATCCTCAATCCGAAGATCAGCCATGTCGCCGTCGACGGTGCCGTATTCCCGCAGGAAGTCGCCGATCGGCAGGTCATGTCGGTTCCCACGGTCTATCTGAACGGCGAGGTGTTCGGCCAGGGCCGCATGGAAGTCGAACAGATCATCGCCAAGCTCGACGCGGGCGCTGCCAAGCGCGCCGCCGAAAAGCTCGCCGATCTCGAACCCTTCGACGTGCTGGTGGTCGGCGGTGGCCCGGCTGGCGCCGCGTCGGCGATCTATGCCGCTCGCAAGGGCATCCGCACAGGCGTCGTCGCCGAGCGCTTCGGCGGTCAGGTGCTCGATACCATGGCGATCGAGAACTTCATTTCGGTTCCACATACCGAAGGCCCCGCCTTCGCCAGCGCTCTCGAGGCGCATGTCAAGGACTATCCCGTTGAGATCATGAACCTGCAGCGCGCTGAAAAGCTGACACCCAGGGGCGATCTGTTCGAGGTCGAGCTTGCCAGCGGCGCGACGCTGAAATCCCGCACGCTGATCCTGTCCACCGGCGCGCGCTGGCGGCAGATGGGCGTGCCTGGCGAGGATCAGTATCGCAACAAGGGTGTCGCCTATTGCCCGCATTGCGATGGTCCTCTCTTCAAGGGCAAGGATGTGGCTGTGATCGGCGGCGGCAATTCCGGCGTCGAGGCGGCCATCGATCTCGCCGGCATCGTCAAGCATGTCACGCTGATCGAATTCGACAGCAAGCTGCGTGCCGACGACGTGTTGCAGCGCAAGCTGCGCAGCCTTTCCAACGTCCGGATCATCCTGTCGGCCAAGAGCACGGAAGTGCTCGGCGACGGCGGCAAGGTCACCGGTCTCGTCTATGAGGACCGCAACAAGGACGAGAAGCACACGCTCGTGCTCGACGGCATCTTCGTACAGATCGGCCTTCTGCCCAATACGGAATGGCTGAAGGGTACCGTCACGCTTTCCCCCCGCGGCGAGATCGTCGTCGATCATCACGGCCAGACGTCGCTGCCCGGCGTTTTCGCTGCCGGCGATTGCACCACCGTTCCCTACAAGCAGATCGTCATCGCCGTAGGTGAAGGCGCCAAGGCGTCGCTCGCCGCTTTCGACCATCTCATCCGCACCTCCGCTCCCACGGAAGAGGAAGCCAAAGCCGCCTAAGCGACGAAGCATCATGACACTCAGAGAACTGGAATATCTCGTCGCGCTGGCCAAATATCGCCATTTCGGCCGCGCGGCCGAGGCCTGCCTGGTCAGCCAGCCGACTTTGTCGGCACAGATCAGGAAGCTCGAGGCGGAACTCGGAACGCCGCTGGTGGAGCGCGACTCGCGCTCCTTCATGCTGACCTCCTTCGGCAAGGATGCCGCCGAGCGGGCAAAACGGATCCTCGTCGATGTCCAGCAATTGAAGAATGCCGCGCTGCTAAACCAGAACCAGGAGCTCGGAACGCTCCGTCTCGGCGCCTTCCCGACGCTTGGTCCCTATTTCCTGCCGCATGTGGTGCCGCAGGTACATGAACGCTTCCCGCAACTGGAAATTCTTCTGAGCGAGGAGAAAAGCGGCGTGCTGCTCTCGCGGCTGCAGAGCGGCGAGCTTGATGCAGCACTCTTGGCCATGCCGGTCGAGAGCGACCAGCTGCAGGTGGAATTCCTGTTCGAGGAGCCGTTTCTGCTTGCCGTGCCGACGAAGCACCCGCTGGTCCACCGGGCGAGCATCAGCATGGAAGATCTCTCCGGTTACGACCTGATGCTTCTGGAGGAAGGGCATTGCCTGCGCGAACACGCGCTCGACGTCTGCCGGCTCTCCGGCGCCGGACAAAAGTCCTCTTTCCAGGCAACAAGCCTCGAAACGCTGCGCCTGATGGTCGGCGCAAATGTCGGCATCACCCTCCTGCCGACGCTGGCGACCATCGGCCCGATCATGTCGTCGGACCAGATCCGTCTCCTGAAATTCAGCGATGGCAACCCGAAACGCCGCATCGGCCTATGCTGGCGCAGAAGCTCGCCGACCGGTCCGCTTCTGAAGCAGCTGGCGGAGATGTTTCGGGCAACGGCACGACAATTGCTGCAGGACAAATCGCATCCCGGCGGTTCGACAAGAAATTAGAAACCGGCACCAGCCTTCGCCTTGAACGCTGCCAGAATATGCGCAGCGACCAGCACCTCGGTGCCGCTGAGGCCTGCCGAGCAGAACAATGTCGTTTGGTCGGGCGCCTGGCGCACAATGACCTTGCCACTGACGATCGCCGCCAAGTCGACCAGACGTTCGGCGCTCGGCGAGCCATGCAGAAAGAACGGCGCCTTATAGGCCCTGACCTGCTCGGGAGAGTCGGTCGCGACCAGATCGGCGGCCGCTGCGACATCGAGGCCCAGTTCGTGCTCGTCCACCGTCTTGGGGCCGACGGTATTGATGTGAACTCCGGGCTTCAGCCACTCGGCTTCGATCACCGGCGTGAGGCTGGTCGTGGCACAGATCACGATATCGGCGTCGCTGACGGCGCGACGCGGCGTGTCCACCGGCTCGACCGGGATACCCAGACGCTGTTCCATCTCCAATGCGAAGACATGGCGCCGTCGTTCGCTACGGCTATAGACCCGGACATGCGTCAGTTCGCGGACAAGGGCTGCCGCCTCCAACTGCGTACGGGCTTGCTGGCCGCTACCGACGATGCCGACCGTCCTGGCATTGGGGGGCGACATATAGCGAATGGCGATGCCACCGATCGCACCGGTACGAACCTCCCCTAGCCGCGTGCCGATGATGAGGCCCTGAAGCTCCGCCGTTTCGGTCGACCAGACCGCAACGATCTGCTCATGACGAGGCCCTCTGAACGTGTCATAGACCCGAAAGCCGGCAATCGAGGCATCGTCAAGCGTTCCGCCGATCGTGAAAATCAGGTCTCCTTTTTCGGCAAAGGAAACATTGTGCCTCGGCGGCGAAACCAGCTCTCCCGCGGATCGGGCAAGGATCGCTTCCTCGATCGCCTCGATGGCGAGCCGCATGACCGGAAGCTGGTCCAGATCACTATCGCCCAGAATGATCGCCATCAGCTCCTCCCTCGCCAGCAAATGAACGCATTCTCACACCCCAACCTAAGTTGAGGTCAACAGGGATTTCCGCGCAAATGGCTAAGATACCAAACCGGATCGGCAAAAGACCAAGCCCGCGTTCGCCAGCGTTCCCTGGGAAACAGCTGTTTGGTCGATTCCGGAATTGCGCACGCCATGAAATCTCTTTGATCCAGAAGCTATCAACGAAAGATTTTCACTGATTCGTTTGTTTTACATACGATTTTCTTCGAAAGAGATTTATCCTCCACATACAACGCAGCCAACCCCTTGGCCGGCAAATGTTACAACGGCATCAATCGTACTCGGACAGGAAGGCGGAGACGGTTGCCAGGCAGAGCTCCTTTTCCTCGACATGCGGCATATGGCTGGAATGGTCGAAAAGTACCCATTTGCAGCCGGCGACGCGCTCGACATAGGGCTTGACCACATCCGGTGTCGCCTCGTCGTATTTGCCGGAGATCAGCAGCGTCGGAGCTTCGATCAGGGGCAGACGGTCCTCGATGGTCCAGTCCTTCATCGTACCGATGACATGGAATTCGGTCGGGCCGTTCATGTTGCGATAGACCGTATTGTCCTCGTCCATGATCGCGAAGGTGCGCGCCACCTCCGGCGGCCAAGGGACGACACGGCAGACATGCCGGTCGTAGAAGACGCGGGAAGCGGCAATGTATTCCGGATCGGTGATCGTGCCGGCCTCTTCATGCCTCAGCAGTGTGTCTTGCACATCCTCCGGCAGCTCGCGGCGCAGCCGGTTGGCTTCGGAAACCCAGGTGTGCATGTTCGCCGGCGAGTTGGCGATGACGAGCGCCTTCAGCCCCTTCGGCTGGCGCACCGCATGTTCGGCGCCCAGCATGCCGCCCCAGGACTGGCCGAGGAAAGCATAGCGATCCTGGATGCCGAGATGCTTCAGCAAAGCGTCCAGCTCTTCGAGGAATAGCGCCGGCGTCCAGAAATCGGGGCCTTTTTCCGGCAGGCGCGTGGAGTTGCCATTGCCGAGCTGGTCGTAATGGATGACGGCGCGGCCATCGATCTCGGTGATACCCTTGAAGGAATCGACATAATCATGCGTGCAGCCGGGGCCGCCATGGGCGACGACGAGGGGCAGCTTGCCGCTATCGAGCGATCCGGTGATGCGATACCAGGTCTGGTATTCGCGAAAGGGCAGGAAGGCTTCTTTCGATGCGACGGCGGCCACGGGTTTCTCCATCTTTTTGACAAGGACGGAAAAAAGCATAACGCGGCCTCAAGGCCTGCGGCAGCTATCAGAAGTTATAGGATGGCTCGTTTTCCAGAAGCCGGTAATGCGTGGCGCGCACCACCGCCTGCGTGCGGTTCTTGGCGCCGAGCTTCTTGGCGGCGGCATTGAGGTGCATGACGACGGTCGGCACCGAGCGGTCGATGATGCGGGAGATTTCCTTGGCTGAAAGCCCTTCGGCCGAATGACGCAGGCACTCCCGCTCCCGCTCTGTCAGTCGCATCTTGCCGACACTGCGCGCGCTGGAATCGAACAGCGCATAGGCCGTCTCATGGAAGACGTGTGCAAGCAGGCCGAAATCGGCGATGTAGCGCAGTGCATTACGCTCGAAATCCTTGTTCGCGCCGAAGCGGATGCCGGTGACCGTCGCATAATCGCCGCGCGGCATGTGCACCGGCACGGTGACGCCCGTCGACATGTCGCGTTCGTTGAGGTAGCGCGCCACCGGTTCGGTATTCTCTCCGAGATAGCGGTTGATCGCCGTATCCGCCTCGACATTGTAGTTCCAGAAGAACGGCGCCGAGGTCCGCAGCGCCACCTGCTGCACCGGATCGATACGGAAATAGCCGCGATCGAGCCAGTATTCGAGCATATCATCGGAAATGTTGCGCAGCTTCAGAAACGAAGGAACCATGATCTCGCCGTCGAGGTCGAAGGGCACCGGCGTATAGTCGTAGACCAGGGCTTCGAAACCGAGCTGTTGCATCGCCTCGAAAGCCTGGTCGATCCGTCCGTCCAGCGTATCATGCGCGGTAAACTTGCGTCTGATCGTTCCGATTTCGTCAAGCATGGAGAACTCCGGCTACATCCAAACCCTAACCCTATCACTTCTTATAGCTGGTGTGGATCGCGGTTTACGGTAAAAATTTAATCATGCCCAAATGTTGAGCAAGAAGAATATTTGCCGGAGTAAGCTGATGTGGCGCGAAATACAGCCGGACGAGCGCATGGAAGTCGAAGTCGATGGGCATCAGGTGATTGCCTATAGCTTTGGTTCCGGCGCGGAGACGGTTTTCTGCCTGAACGGCGGCCCCGGTCTTCCCTGCGACTATCTGCGCGAGGCGCATTCCTGCCTCATCGACAAGGGTTACCGCGTCGTTGCCTTCGACCAGCTCGGAACCGGCGCTTCGGACCGCCCGACTGACCCGGCGCTCTGGACCATCGGCCGGTATGTCGAGGAGACAGAGACCGTTCGCAAGGCACTTGGTCTCGGCAGGGTCCACATGCTCGGCCACTCCTGGGGCGGCTGGCTCGCGATCGACTATGCGCTGACCTATCCGGAAAACCTTCGGACCCTGATCCTCGAGGACACCGTTGCCGACATGCCGCACCTGATCTTGGAGCTGGAGCGGCTGCGGGCGGCACTCGGTCCGGAAACAGTAGCGATGATGCAGAAGCATGAGGCGCAGGGCACCTATGACCATCCGGAATACATGGCAGCAGTCACCATCCTCAATTACCGCCATGTCTGCCGCCTGCCGGAATGGCCGGCGCCTGTGCGTCGGTCGCTCGACGACTGGAACATGGGTCCCTACGCGACGATGCAGGGACCGAATGAGTTTCTCTATATCGGCAATCTCAAGGACTGGAACCGCATCCCGGACCTGCCCCGCATGACCGTGCCGACGCTGATCACCGTCGGCGAGCACGACGAGCTGACGCCCGCCTGCACGCTGCGCATGAAGCTCGCCATTCCTAACGTGGAGTTGAAGGTGTTTGCGAACGCAAGCCACATGCCCTTCTATGAAAACCCCGGCGACTATTATCCAGCGCTTCTCGATTTTCTGGCGAGGCACAGGCAGGCATGATGCGACAGGAAGCGTTCAACGACCAAAGAAGGCAAGGGAGCGAGCGTCATCATGCATCGCTATAGGTTCGTTCTCAGCCGCCCGCTGCAATTCCTGCCCGTCATTTTCGGTATCAGCGTCATCACCTTTATCCTCGTGCGTCTCATTCCCGGCGATCCCGCCCGCAACATCCTCGGCACGCGCGCGACGCCGACGGCGCTGGCCAATATCCGCGCCCAATACGGCCTCGATCAGCCGATCTGGCTGCAATACTTCTACTTTCTGAAAAATCTCGCCAATGGCGAGATGGGCAAGTCCATCCTCTACAAGATCGATGTGCTGAAGCTGATTTCCACCCGTATCGAGCCGACGGTGGCGCTTGTCGTCGCCAGTGTCATCCTGTCGATCCTCATCGCCGTGCCTATGGCGGCGATTGCCGCCCGCAACAATGGCCGCGCGGCGGACCACATTGTCCGCATCGTCTCCACCTTCGGCATCGGCTTTCCGCCCTTCTGGCTCGGCCTGATGCTGATCATCCTCTTCAGCGTCGATCTCGGCGTGCTTCCGGTCTCCGGCTATGGCGAGACGCTCGGCGACAAGCTGCTGCACCTCATCCTGCCGAGCCTCACCATCGCCCTATCGCTGTCGACGGTGCTAACCCGCAGCCTGCGCGCCGCGATGATTGAATCCCTGAAATCGGATGTGGCGACGGCGGCGCGGGCGCGTGGCATGCCGGAGAGCATCGTTTTCTGGCGGCATGTGGTGCCAAATTCGCTGGTACCGACTATCAATCTGCTGGCGGTCAATATCGGCTGGCTGATCGGCGGCACCGTCGTTGTCGAAAGCGTCTTTGCGCTCCCCGGCATGGGTCAACTTCTGGTGCGCGCCATCTTCTCGCGCGATTACATGGTGGTCCAGGGTGTGGCCATGGTCTTTGCCTGCGCCACCGTGCTCATCAATTTCCTGGCCGACATCGTCACCGTCGCAGCAGATCCGAGGGTGACAATATGAGCATTCAGGCAACCGCCCCCATTTCCATCGCTTGGCGCCATCTTCTCGGCAAGCGGCTGCCTCTCGTCATCGGCAGCGGCATTCTCCTATTCTTTCTACTGGTGGCGCTCGGCGCTCCGCTGATCGCACCTTACGATCCGATCCTACAGAATGCCGATGTCCGCCTGCAGGCACCATCCCTGCTTCATCCCTTCGGCACCGACAATTTCGGCCGCGATATCCTGTCGCGCGTCCTCTGGGGCACGCGCATCGACCTGCAGATCGCCGTGATCGGCGTCGTCTTTCCCTTCCTGATCGGCACGACCATCGGCACCATCGCCGGCTTCTTCGGCGGCGTGATCGACGCGGTCTTCATGCGGATCGTCGATATCATCCTCGCCTTCCCTTTCCTTGTGCTGATGCTGTCGATCATCGCCATACTCGGGCCGGGCCTCGGCAGCTTCTATATCGCCATGGCGCTGGTCGGCTGGGTCTCCTATGCCCGCCTTATCCGCGCGCAGATGCTGGTGCTGAAGAACAGCGACTATGCGCTTGCCGCCGTCAGCCTCGGGTTCAGCCGCTTCCGCATCATGTTCCGCCACCTGTTGCCAAACGCCATCGCCGGCTCGATCGTCTTTTCGATGTCGGATGCAGTGCTGGTCCTCTTGAGCGGTGCAGCCGTCAGCTATCTCGGTCTTGGCGTGCAGCCGCCGCTGGCCGAATGGGGCGTCATGGTCGCCGAAGGCCAGAGTTTCATCACCACGGCCTGGTGGATCACGCTGTTTCCCGGCCTCTCCATCGTCTGCCTCGCCTTCGGTTTCAGCATGCTGGGCGATGCTCTCGGCGAATGGCTGGGGGTGCACGAATGAGCGCCTCCATCCTTTCCGTCCGCGATCTCACCGTCAAGGCGCATCTCGACAGCGGCGAGCGCACGCTGCTCGATGCCGTGTCGCTGGATCTCGCCAAGGGAGAAATCCTCGGACTCGTCGGCGAAAGCGGCTCCGGCAAGAGCCTGCTCTGCCGCTCGCTGATCCGCCTCCTCCCCTCCTCGCTGCTGAAGATCGAGAGCGGTAGTGCCCTGCTCGAGGGCCGCGATCTCACGGCAATCAGCGACGCCGACATGCTGAAAGTGCGCGGCGGCGAGATCGGCATGATCTTCCAGAACCCGACGAGCCATCTCGATCCGGTCATGCGGATCGGCAACCAGATCGCCGAGGGTATCCGTTATCATCAGGGCCTGAACGCCCGCGAGGCGCGTACGGCTGCCATCGAAATCCTCGGCCAGGTCGGCTTTCCCGATCCTGTCAGACAATATGAAAGCTATCCGCACGAATTCTCCGGCGGCATGCGCCAGCGTGCGATGATCGGCGTCGCCCTGTCCTGTGATCCGAAAATCCTGATCGCCGACGAGCCGACGACCGCGCTCGACGTCACCATCCAGGCGCAGATCCTCAAGCTCCTGATGGACATTCGTGACAAGCGCGGCCTCTCCATCATCCTCATCACCCACGATCTCGGCATCGTCGCCCAGACCTGTGACCGCATCGCCGTGATGCGCGGTGGCAAGCTGCTGGAGCAAGGCCCGAAGCGCACGCTCCTGTCGCAGCCACGGCATCCCTACACGATCGACCTGATCAAGAGCCATCCGTCGATGCCGGATGAGGCGGCATCCGTTGCGGACGCGGCGAAAACGGATACGCCCCTGAAGCCCCTCCTCGAAATCGACGACCTGCACGTCCGCTTCAATGTCGGTGGCGGCTTCCTCAAGGGCAGCAGCGCCAGAACGGTCAATGCCGTCTCGGGCGTCAGCCTGCGGATCATGCCCGGCGAGACGGTCGGGATCGTCGGCGAATCCGGCAGCGGCAAGAGCACGCTTGCTCGCGCCATCCTTGGCCTGACGCCGCTTTCCTCCGGCCATATCACCTTCGGCGGCATCGACCTCGCCCAGCAGAGGACGACGGGCCTTGCCAAGCTCCGGCGCGAGGCGGCGATGGTGTTTCAGGATCCCTACAACGCGCTCAATCCACGGCTGACGATCGGCGATATGCTCACCGAAGTGCTCAAGGTGCAGGGCAAGGTCGCGTCCACCGACATTCCCGCCCGCGTCGGTGAACTGCTGGATCTCGTCGGGCTGGAGCGCGAATTCGCCAGGCGCAAGCCGCGCAGCATGAGCGGCGGGCAATGCCAGCGCGCCGGCATCGCCCGCGCGCTCGCCGTCGACCCGCAGCTCATCATCGCCGACGAATGCGTCGCCGCGCTCGACGTCACCATCCAGACGCAGATCATCGAGCTTTTTCGCGAGCTGACGCGGAAGATGAACCTGACCCTGCTCTTCATCGCCCACGATCTCGCCATCGTCCGCAATCTCTGCGAACGCACCGTCGTGATGTATCGCGGCGAGATCGTCGAGGAAGGCCTGTCCGAGGAGGTCTTCGCACGTCCGAAGCACCCCTATACGGCCTCGCTCATCGCCGCCATCCCGGACATCGACCCGGACAAACAGCTCTTTGCCGACACCGATCTTCGCGGCGAAAGCAACCTCGCCGAAATCCTGCCCTTCAAACGCATGCCATAACAACCAAGGGAACGATCTTATGACCAGCAGATGGAAATCAATCGGGCTCGCGGCCATCGTCGCCGGCCTCACCCTCACCGCAACCTATGCCGAGGCAGCCGGCGTGCTGACCATCGGTCGCCGCGAGGACTCGACCACGTTCGATCCGATCAAGACGGCGCAGAACATCGACAACTGGGTGTTCTCGAACGTCTATGACGTGCTCATTCGCGTCGACAAGACCGGCACAAAGCTGGAGCCCGGCCTTGCCGAAAGCTGGACCACGTCCGACGACGGCCTGACCTATGTCTTCAAGATCCGCGACGCGAAATTCTCCGACGGCTCACCGCTGACGGCCGAGGACGCCGCCTTCAGCCTGCTGCGCATCCGCGATGACGCGGCTTCGCTCTGGAGCGACTCTTACAAGGTGATCGACACGGCCGTCGCGACCGACGCCCACACGCTGACGATCAAGCTCAAGCATCCCTCAGCGCCCTTCCTGTCGACGCTGGCACTGCCGAACGCCTCCGTCATCTCGAAGAAGGGCATGGAGACGCTCGGCCCTGACGCTTACGCCGAAAAGCCGATCGGATCCGGCGCATTCTCCGTCGAGGAATGGCGGCGCGGTGACCGCATCATCCTCAAGAAGAACCCTTATTTCTGGCAGGCCGATCGGGTGAAACTCGACGGCGTCGAATGGATCTCCGTGCCGGATGACAATACCCGCATGCTGAACGTCCAGGCCGGCCAGCTCGATACCGCGATCTTCGTTCCCTTCTCCCGCGTGGCGGAGCTGAAGAAGGACCCGAACCTCAATGTCGACATCGACGCTTCGACACGCGAAGACCATCTCCTGATAAACCACGCGCATGGCGAGCTCGGCAAGAAGGAGGTCCGCCAGGCTCTTGACCTCGCCATCGACAAGAAAGCGATCGTCGATGCTGTCACCTTCGGCCAGGGCACGGTCGCCAACTCCTACATTCCGAAGGGCGCGCTTTATCATTACGCCGACAACCTGCAGCGTCCCTACGATCCGGAAAAAGCCAAGAAGATGCTGGCGGACGCCGGCGTTTCCAACCTGACGCTGACCTACCTTCTGCGCGCTGGCGACGAAGTCGACGAACAGACAGCCGTGCTGGTGCAGCAGCAATTGCAGAAGGCCGGCATTACCGCCAACCTGCAGAAGGTCGATCCGAGCCAGGAATGGGATATGACGGTCGCCGGCGATTACGACATCTCGGTCAACTACTGGACCAACGACATTCTCGACCCGGACCAGAAGACGACCTTCGTACTCGGCCACGATTCCAACAACAATTACTCGACCAATTACAAGAATGAAGCGGTTAAGGATCTGGTCGCCAAGGCTCGCCTGGAGCTCGATCCGAAGAAGCGCGAGCAGATGTATATCGATCTGCAGAAGATGGCGAAGGACGACGTCAACTGGATCGACCTCTATTACAGCCCCTATATCAATGTCTCGCGCAAGAACATTGAGAACTTCTACCAGAACCCGCTCGGCCGTTTCTTCCTGGAAGATACCGTCAAGAACTGAGGTCCAGGCCGAAACATATTTGCTCCGCCGCCCGATCAGCGGCGGAGCATTACCCATTCGGAGGGGAGGATCATGCCGCTCTTCATGGTATGAGCGGCCATCTGCATGCTCGTCGAAAGTCCGTTACGACGAGGTCGGCACGTCGCCGTGGTCGACCCGGCGCGAGAATTCGGTTTCGATCCCCTTTGCCAGCTTGGCCGCCTGACCGATCCAGTCCTCGCGCTCGATGCGCCCTGGAAAGGCCATATAGCTGCCGACCCATTCGGCATTTGCCTCTGTCCAGGCCGCGATCTGCGCGAAGGTCCAAATGCCCAGCTCGTTCAGCTTTTCCTCATTGACATGACCGATGCCGGAAATGCGCTTGAGATTGTCTGGAGCTGCAGTCCCTTTCGCGGCGGATGGCGGGCGCTGCCCGGGATGATCGCCGTCGGCGGTGGGGGCAGCAGCGGGCGCCGATGACACAAAGCCCGATGACGCGGACGCATCTCCCAGATCGGCCCGGCGCGAGACGTCGGTTCCGAGCCCTTTCGCCAGTTGTGCCGCCTGCCCGATCCAATCCTCGCGCTCGATGCGCCCCGGGAAAGCCATATAGCTGCCGACCCATTCGGCATTTGCCGGCGTCCAGGCCGCGACCTGCTTGAAGGTCCAGACGCCCAGTTCGTGTAGCTTTCCCTCGTTGACGGGACCGACACCATCAATGAGCTTCAGATCGTCCAGAGCGGCAACCCCTTTCGCAACGGCTGGCGGGCGTTGGCCGGGATGGATGTGATCTCCGGCGGGCGCAGCGGATACCGGTGCCGAAGACGTTGCCGTCACCGGAGCGGGCGTCGGAATGGGAGTAACTGCGGGAGGCGGTGTCACCACGCGGGCCGCAGGCGGCGTTGGCACCGGCGTGGGAGCTGGAGGCGTGACCCGCACCGGCGCAGGCTCGGCAACCGCAACAGGCTCGTTCGTCTCAATTACCTCCCGCGAGCGGAAGCTTGCCAGCCAACTGCCAAGGAAGCAGCCGACAATATAGCTGCCGACGAAAAGCAGCGCGGTTTCCAGGTAATGCCCCAGCAGCCCGGGAAGCCATTTGAAGATTGCTACCACAAGTCCCACGAGGAACAGCAGGCTCAGCAGCTTGAACCAGCCCGGCCAGGCGTCCGGCCACCAGCCCTTGCCGGACCGCAGGAAAGTCGCGAAACCGACAATGCACCCAAGCACCAGCGCAAGCAGCATCCAAGGCCAGTAAGTCGAAAATAGATAGGTCATTGCTGCCTCCCCTATTTGACAGAGAATTCGATACGGCGATTGAGCGCCTTGCCCTCATCGGTATCGTTCGATGCGACCGGACGCGACGAGCCGAGGCCGACTGCGGTCAACCGGCCTGCCGGCACACCCGCATCGGTCAGATAGGTCACGACCGCCTTGGCGCGCTGTTCGGACAGGGCGACGTTTGCCGCCTCGTCTCCGCTCGAATCCGTGTGACCTGAAACCTCCACGGCATTGCCGGGGCACCGGCCGATCGTCGCGACGATCGTGTCGAGCACACCGGACGATGCCGGCGAGATCCGCGCCTTGCCGGTGTCGAAGTTGATCTTCGATTTACTCAGGATCGTGTTGAGCAGCGATTGGCAATTCGGAGCATCGACGGCCGCAGCCGGCGCGCTGACGGCGATCTCGGCAGGCGTCGCCTTGAAGCCCCCGGGTATGGCGGCGGCAAAGCTATCCTGAATGCTCTTAACCGCACCGTTATAGAGCGCCTCGCCTGAGAGCTTCGCATCGGTGCCGGAGAGCGAGAACGATCCTTTGGCAAGACGCGACAGGGCATTGAGCCCGCCGAGTGCCGCGGCCGCAAATCCATCCGGCGCGCCGGGCGCGGCTTTCAGCTCGTCGCTGATCTCATCGCTGGAGAACAGGCTCTTGGCCGCGTCGATGATCTTGCCGTGCGCGTCATCGTCGGGATAATTGCCCGAAAGCGTCAGTTTTCCCGCCTCCCTCAAAGCATCGAAGCTAAACGAGGACGGCGCAAGCGCAGGTGCGACGGTGTTTGCAGCCGTCGTCACGGCCGTTGCCGCAGCCGTTGTGGTCGGGGTTGCCGCCGGCGTTGGCGCTGCCGCGGGTGCCGCCGCAGCCACGGGAGCCGGTGCCGTTATCTCGGATTTCGCGAGTGTCAAGCCCTGCGGCAATGTCTTCAATGCCGTGGTGATCGCGTCGTATGCGTCGCTCGTGGCGGCCGTGCCTGAAATTGCCAGACTCGTATCGGACAGGGAGACGCTGCCTTTCGCAAGGCGGGCCAGTTGAGCGAGCCCGAACTGCACACCGCCATCATAAGCGGCGGGCGCGCCGCTGGCATATTGCATCTCGTCCTTGATCTCGGCGCCTGAAAAAGCGGTCTTCGCAGCGGAAACGATCTTGTCGCGCGCCGTTGGGTTCGGCACGTTGCCGGTCAGGACAACGCCTGAGCCTTCATGGGTTATGCCCCAGTTGAAGGGCTTGGCGACATCAGGTTCCTTCGCATCGATCAGAACCTTGCGGACGCCCCAGACCTGATCCACAGTACCGGCGATTTGCGAGGCTTCGGTCGGGGAGAACACGGTGCCGGAAACGGCGACATCGCGTCCCGACACGCTGAAGGCGGGATTCTGGACGGAGGCTCCCAAAGCCGAGGTCAACCGACTGCCAAGATCGCTGTTTATGGATTGCCCGGTAAAGATCGTGGCGAGGATCCAAAGAATCGCCAGGGGGATTAGTCCCCACCACCATTTCGAAGGCTGACTCATAGCTACCCCCAATGATTAAACTCAGGACATCTGTGAATTAGATTTTAAGAATATACTTTAAATCATTATGCCTGCAACATAAATTGCATTGATCATACGTATGCACCCTGCGATCGATGGCATGCTGTCCATTGAAAATAGCGAAACGGGTGTCGTCACTATTTTTCGTGCAATGGATGTAAATCCCTCTCCAAAGCCCTTTGAGCGGTGTTTTCTGGGAGATGATCTCAAGGCACGCGTTCGAACCGCGTGCAGCCTTTGCGACGGATTTCATTCCCATGTCGGAAGCAAATTAGTCTTCGACGAGATCATCAGGAATGCATCATCTACCAGATGAATGGAACGAGCCGATAGCGCACGCGCCCGGCATACTCCTCATAGCCGCTCAGCTCCCGACCAAGAGTACGCTCCTCATGAACGGCACGCCAGGCAATTCCGAGAATGAACAGCGGCGACAGCAGAAGACCCCACCACGAGCCCAACAACAAGGGAGTGCCAAGGAAGAGAAGCAGCGCGCTTGTGTACATCGGATGGCGCACCATCGCATAGGGACCCGTATCGATCACCTTCTGGCCGTGCTGGATTTTCACCGATGGCGCAGCAAAGGCATTTTCGCGAAACGTCCGCCAGGCACCCAGCATGTAGATCACCATACTCGCACCGCCGAGTGTCTGAAGCCAGGGCGGGACAGCCATGAAGCCGGTGCGGGCCGCATCCCAGCCCATGAACCCCATCCACACACAGAAGGCCAGGATGAAGAGCATCAACCAGACGCGGTCCCATGGCTTCTGATCGGGTTGCAGCGGCGAGCCCATACGCTCACGCAACAGGCTTGGACTGTGTCTTGCCAGCCAAAAGATCATCGCCAGACTGCCAAACGCGAACAGAACGATGAACGCCCAGCCGCCGGGAAAGGCCAGAGTACCGGCGGGCCACAGGATCACGATTGCCATGAAGACCAGCCACACAAGGAGCTGCAGCAAATAGGCGGTCATGGAGCGCATTTGATTGTCCATCTGTAAGAAAAGCCGATGACAGGTTTGAAATTGCATGCGACTGACGGAAGTAAAGTCTCGTTTATGGCCTGTTGCCCTCGCCGGTCTGGTCCCGGAACGCGGCCATATCACCATACCCCGTGTTCCGATGACCGCGTCGATCAGCTGAAACGGATCTCACCGACGATTGTTCCTTATGCAATGGGCGCGATCCGGCTAAAAATCGAAGATGCTCAGACCCGTCGTCATCTCGTCCAATCCGAGAGGTCTGGTGACCGGCGGCTCGGCGCGGGAAAGACAGCCTTTGCGCTCGCATAGCCGACAGGCCGGCCCGACCGGGATCGGCTGCTGACCCGGTGCGCTCATCTGGCCGTAGACGAGGCTACCGCCAACCATGGCATCGCAACCAAGCAGCAACGCGGTTCGTCTCACCCGCTCGCCAAACGGTGCCCGTGGTCCTTCCTGCGTGCGCGCGACGGTCAGATATGTCGAGCCGTCCGGCATCTCGGCGGTCTCGGACAGGATCTGGCCCGGCTGCAGGAATGCGGCATGGATGTTCAGCTTCGGACAGCCGCCGCCAAATCCGGACCTTGGAAAGCCATGCGCGCCGATTTTTCGCAGACGATGACCCGCTGAATCGATCTCCATCAGAAAGAAGGGCACACCGGATGCGCCCGGCCGCTGCAACATCGTCAGGCGGGTCGCCGCCTGCGTGAAAGAAACCAAGAAGCGCGCGCAGAGAATGTCGATGTCATATTTCGCAGTTTGGGCCACTTTGAGAAAAGGCGCATATGGCATGGCAAGCGCCAGGGCAGCCAGGCGGCCAAACTCGAAGCGGGCGATGCGCTTTGCCTCCGGCGTCGACAGGGAGAGAACCTGCAACTCCTCGCCGATCGCATCCTGCAGGGCGAGCGTTGCGACCTCGATGGCGATTTCATGTGCCTGTTCGGCGGGCGACAGCCGTTCGGATATGAAGAGGCGCATCGAATGCCTGTCGAAGCGCCGGCGCAGATCCGGCATGACATGGACCGGCAGAATACGGACGGTGATCCCGCGCTCGATGCGCAGCCACTCCTTCAAAGCGAAGACCAAATCACGCTCGGACGAAAGGCTGGCGGCAAAACTCTCCGCCGCCGTTTCCAGACGCGGAAAATAAGCCGAGCGGCTTTCGAACACGTCGCGAACCTCGTCCGCCGGCAACCGCGCGCCGCCGATCGGCAGCACCGCTCCGCCCTCCGTGGTCAAGGTCATCAAGTCGGACAGGCGCACCGCCTGCTCGCGGTAGGCACGATAGAGCTTGACCATGCCGCTTGCCGCATTGGGCGCAATATCGGCCAGCTCGACCAGTTCCTGATCGCCCGGCAGTTCGCCGGCAAGAAGAGGATCGGCGAAAACCTCCTTCAACTGGCTGAGACCATTGCCCGCCTCGCTCCTGAGATCGTCGAGATCGATCTTGAAGGCGGAGCTCAGCTTGAGCAGCAGCTGCACGGTCAGCGGGCGCTGATTGCGCTCGATCAGGTTGAGATAGGACGGAGAAATCTCCAGCGCATCCGCCATGGCGATCTGCGTCATGCCAAGCCCGTTGCGCACGCGCCGGACCTTCGGGCCTGCGAAAATCTTTCTTTCCACCATCGGGCCTCCTCCATCTCAGTCATATTTACAAAAATTGACAAAGTGACTGCGCGTCTTCGTCAAGGATTTGCAACATGACCCTTTTCTAGGCGCTATTTGAAAGGTTTGACTGGCATTTCGCCGTCACTTTGCCGATCTTGTCAATGCGTCACCTCAGCGACGAGCATTCTGTATGGAGGAAATCGTGACAGAATTTGACAAGTTGGTCCGCAATATCCCGACCGGTCGTTTCGACGGCATCGAGCGCCCCTATTCCGCCGAGGATGTGAAGCGGCTGCGCGGCTCGGTGGAACTTCGTTATTCGCTGGCCGAGATGGGCGCGAACCGGCTCTGGCAGCTTCTGCATAGCGAGGACTTCGTCAATGCGCTCGGTGCGCTCTCCGGCAACCAGGCCATGCAGATGGTCCGCGCCGGCCTGAGGGCGATCTATCTCTCCGGCTGGCAGGTCGCGGCCGACGCCAACACGGCTTCCGCCATGTATCCGGATCAATCGCTCTATCCCGCCAATGCCGGGCCGGAGCTTGCCAAGCGCATCAACCGCACACTGCAGCGCGCCGACCAGATCGAGACCTCGGAAGACAAGGGGCTTTCCGTCGATAGCTGGTTCGCCCCGATTGTCGCCGATGCCGAGGCCGGTTTCGGCGGGCCGCTCAACGCCTTCGAGATCATGAAGGCCTATATCGAAGCCGGCGTCGCGGGCGTCCATTTCGAGGATCAGCTCGCCTCGGAAAAGAAATGCGGTCATCTCGGCGGCAAGGTGCTGATCCCGACCGCGGCGCATATCCGCAACCTCGATGCGGCCCGGCTGGCGGCCGACGTCATGGGCGTGCCGACGCTGGTCATTGCCCGCACCGATGCTGAAGCAGCAAAGCTGCTGACCTCGGATATCGACGAGCGCGACCGGCCCTTCGTCGACTATGATGCCGGGCGCACGATCGAAGGCTTCTATCAGGTGCGCAACGGCATCGAGCCCTGCATCGCCCGCGCGGTCGCCTATGCGCCCCATTGCGACCTCATCTGGTGCGAGACATCGAAGCCCGATCTGGAGCAGGCACGGCGCTTTGCCGAGGGCGTCCACAGGCATCATCCCGGCAAGCTTCTTGCCTATAATTGCTCGCCGTCCTTCAACTGGCGGAAAAACCTGGATGAGGCGACGATCGCCAAGTTCCAGCGCGAGCTTGGCGCCATGGGCTACAAGTTCCAGTTCATCACGCTTGCCGGCTTCCATCAGCTCAACTTCGGCATGTTCGAACTGGCGCGTGGCTACAAGGAGCGGCAGATGGCGGCCTATTCCGAGCTGCAAGAGGCGGAATTCGCCGCCGAAAAGAACGGCTATACCGCCACCAAGCATCAGCGCGAAGTCGGCACCGGCTATTTCGACGCCGTGTCGCTCGCCATCAGCGGTGGCCTTTCATCGACCACCGCCATGAAGGCATCGACCGAGCACGAACAGTTCCGGCCGGCCGCCGAATAACCCCAGAACTTAAGGAGGAAAACCATGGCTTCCATCGCACGCGTCCGCGAACGCGCGGAAGAACAATCGTCAAGCCTGTCGCCGGATCAGCAAAACACGATCCGCATGCTTGCTAACGATCTGCACCGCCTGAACCACTCGGTCATGAAGGCCGTCGAGGCAGGCGTCTCGGTCGAGCTCGTCCGCTCGGCCCGCCATCATGGCGGCGACGGCAACTGGGGCGATCTGCTGCTCCCGGTCGTCATGGCCCGCAGCCGTCAGGGCGAACTCTGAGCTTCGTCGGATAAGCAATCGCCATGGCATCTGCCATGGCGTTTCCGTGACCAGATATCCTCATCCATTCCGGGGAGAGCGATCGGCATCCAGATGCGCCGGGGCTCTCTGCCGGCCAAGCCAATAGGCCAGATCGGCTTCAGCGCGCTCAAGGGCGCTATGGTTCAGCAATTTGCGCAGGAATGCCACAGCCACAGCCCGCGCACGAAGATTGAACCGGCCACCATCGGCCTCATCGCCGATGGACTGGTAGACATCGAGTTTCTCATAGAGCTGTTGCAGCCGGTTCTGCACGCTGCGCACCGACAGATTGCGCCGCTGGGCGATGGCACGGTCGGTCATGCCAAGCGCGATATCGATCAGGATCTCATATTCGGCGTCGGTGAAGCCATTGGCGTTTCCAAGGCTCTTCTGCTGCATGCCGCGCACTTCGCGATCGATGACGCATTGGCTCTCGATGAAGATGCTGCGCAGCGCCAGCCGCAGACGATCGTCCGAGGCCGACTTCAGCACATAGCCATAGACCGCACCCTGCGGCACGATGCGCGACACGCCGCGAACATAAGCCTCGTCGGAATAGTTCGACCAGAACAGGATGCGTGTCTCGGGCCGTTCCTTCCAGATGGTCCGTGCCGCCTCGATGCCGTTGCGCGGGCTCATTTGCAAATCCATCACGACATGGGCCGATCTGAAATCGCGCGCCAGCCGCTCGCCGGCATTGCCGTTTTCCGCTTCCAGCACAGTATCGCATTCGGGAAGGGCCGCCCGGACCGCTTCGTTGAGATAGGAACGGTGAAGCGGATCGTCCTCGATGATCAGCACCTTCATGCCGCACCTCCCGCCGCGAGAGGATGGCCAGCCAGGGTGACGCTCACGCAGGTTCCACCCTTGGGGCCTGCGGGTCTCGCGGCGAAACGCGCCGAAATAAGCCGTGCCCGGGTTTTCATATTCTCGATGCCGCCTCCCGACGGTTTGCGGGAGTGGGCCAAGCCGACGCCGTCATCATTGATCTCTATGGTCAGAGCACCGCCAGTAGCCCCGAGGCGAACCAGAATGCGGTTCGCCTGCGCATGGCGCACGGCATTGTTGATCGCCTCCTGCGCAATGCGGAACAAAGCGATGCTGACGGATTGCTCCAGACAGTCGATGGCGCCATTGGTTTCGTCCGTCAATTTCCACTCCACAGCCGCACCGCTTTCCTGGATCGACCGTTCCAGATGATTTTCAACCGCCTGGGCAAAGCCGAAGAGCTGAAGCACCGAGGGCTTGGCCTCCTCGATGATCTGGCGCAGGTCGTGCATGCATTGCTGCAACCCACGAAACAGCGGTTCGAGCGCTTCGCCGGTGACATCGGGCGTGTGCGCCAGCCGCTCCATCCGTCGCGACAGACGCGTGAGATCGGCGAGGGTCTGGTCGTGCAGGTCCATGCCGATGCGCTGGCGTTCGGCCTCCAGAGCCTCGGTCAGCTTCAGTGCCCCCAACCGCAGGCCCTCTTCCCTGGCCCGCGCCTCCGCCTCGACGATCGCCGATCGCTTCGCCTGTTCGGCGGCCCGGATCGCGAAAAAATGCGGCGCCAGCAGATCGGCAATGGCACGCGCATTTACCACATCCTGCGTCCCGTAGAATCCGGCCTGGTGACTGGAGCAGCTCAGAGCCCCGATCACAGCACCCTGGACCTTCAGCGGCACATGCAGGCGCGCCCTCAGCGACTGGCTGATGATCGGATGCGAGAAGGCGCCTTCGAAGTGAAACCTCGGATCGTTGCAGGCGTCATCGGTCAACAGATGGTCAACCTCGCCCCAGAGCAACGTGCGGATGGGACTGTCGCTCACCGGCGCGGGGTGGCGCTTGCCCCAATCGGTCTCAAGGCCGCTCTCATAGGCGATGTGATATTTCTCATCCACCATGATGATGCAGACATCAAAATGGTCGTAAGGGATGACATGGCTGATCTCGGCAGCGACGGACCGGATGACCGAATGAAAATCGAGCTGCCCGGCCAAAAGCCTGGAAATGCTGAGATAATGGTCGAACACCGACCGAGGCTCTAACGTGTGCAAGGCGGCCCTCCCAGGCAACGCGCCGACCTCTCCCCAGGCCAGTTGCGGAACGCGAAATCCGAACGTCATTAAGCGCTGATCAGGATCATTCGTCTTGCGGAAAGGCGCAATTTTTATGCGGAATCCCGCAACATCCGTCCCGTTAAGCGCCTGTACAACCGAAAGAATCTCGGACATCCTATCTTTACTGACAGGGGAACCTTCAGCGCAAATACTATTTTCGAGCATCGTTGAGGAGCGCGTTCGAAAATCATGGCCTGGGAGTGAGATTTAGGTCTTTTTTGGGAGGAAGAACATGAATATCGCCAAGACACTTCTGGCATCCGTCGTGATCGCAGCCGTTGCGACGCCGTTTGCCGCACTTGCAGACACATCATCCAAAAAAATTGCCCTGTCCAACAATTATGCCGGCAACTCGTGGCGTCAGGCCATGCTGACAAGCTGGCAGAAGGTGACGGGCGAAGCCGTGAAAGCCGGCGTGGTTGCCGCAGCCGATCCATTCACGACGGCGGAGAACCAGGCGACCGAGCAGGCGGCGCAAATCCAGAACATGATCCTGCAGGGCTATGACGCCATCGTCATCGACGCCGCGTCTCCGACCGCTCTCAACGGCGCTGTCAAGGAAGCCTGCGATGCCGGCATCACCGTCGTGTCCTTCGACGGCATCGTCACCGAGCCCTGCGCCTGGCGCATCGCCGTCGACTTCAAGGGCATGGGCGCAAGCGAGGTCGAGTATCTGGCGAAGAAGCTTCCCAAGGGCGGCAATATCCTGGAAATCCGCGGCCTTGCCGGCGTCTCCGTCGATGACGAGATTTCAGCCGGCATTCACGATGCCGTTGCGAAGTACCCGCAGTTCAAGATCGTCGGTTCCGTGCATGGCGACTGGGCGCAGGACGTTGCCCAGCGTGCCGTTGCTGGCGTCCTGCCCAGCCTGCCCGAGATCGCGGCAGTCGCGACACAGGGCGGCGACGGCTATGGCGCGGCACAGGCATTTGCCGCGGCAAAGCGCCCGATGCCGACGATCGTCATGGGCAATCGTCAGGACGAACTGGCCTGGTGGAAGAAGGAAAAGGATGCAAGCGGCTATGAGACCATGTCGGTCTCCATCGCCCCCGGCGTCTCGACGCTCGCCTTCTGGGTCGCCCAGCAGATCCTCGATGGCAAGCAGGTGAAGAAGGATCTGGTCGTCCCGTTCCTGCGTATCGATCAGGACAATCTCGAAACCAACCTCGCCAATACCCAGCAGGGCGGCGTCGCCAACGTCGAATATTCGCTGGAAGACGCCCAGAAGGTCATCGCCACGGCCAAGTGAGCCGAGGCGTGCCGTCATTCAAGACCGGTGCCATTCTTTGATGGCGCCGGTCGATGAAAAATTCTTGCCGGATCGATCCATGAATGCAGCCAGAGACAACAGGCCCATGAACGAGGACGCACAGACAAAGCCGGTCGTCTCCGCGCGCGGCGTCAAGGTGCAATTCGGCGCCGTCAAGGCGCTGGATGGCGCCGATCTGGTCATCGATGCCGGCGAATGCATCGGGCTTGTCGGCCATAACGGCGCGGGGAAGTCGACGATCGTCAACGTCCTCAACGGAAGCCTCAGCCCTCACGAGGGCACCATTGCTTACAATGGCGACGAGACCGCACACGGCATCAACGCGGCACGCGGCCACGGCATCCGCTGCGTCTTTCAGGAATTGTCCCTTTCTCCGAACCTGACCGTTGTCGAAAACATGCGGGTCGTACATCGCGACCTCAGCGGATGGAACTGGCGCAGCCAAGCGGCCGGCATCGTCAGCGCCAAGCTTGACGAGATTTTCGCCGGCCACGGCATCGATGTGATGCACACCGTCGGCGAACTCTCGATCGCCGAACGGCAGATGGTCGAAATCGCCATCGTCTTCTGCGCGGTCGGACACAAGCCCAGGCTGGTCATCCTCGATGAGCCGACATCGTCGCTCGATGCGGGGCTCGCGGCACAGCTCATGGCCTATGTGCGCAAATATGTCGATACGGGCGGCTCCGTGCTACTGATCTCGCATATTCTCGGCGAGATCCTGACAACTTCCGACCGCATCGTCGTCATGAAGGACGGAAAGGTCGTTGCCGATCGCCCGGCGAAGGAATTTTCGACCCATAGCCTCGTCCAGGCGATGGGCAGCGTGGTCAAGGACCGGGATTTCGACCGCAACAAGAATAGAGCCGCCGATACATCGCCCATCCTTTCCTTGCCGGCCAGGGGCGGTAAAGGTCTTCCCTTCACCGCTTACAAGGGCGAAGTGATCGGTCTTGCCGGTCTCGGCGGACACGGCCAGACGGACATGTTGCTCGAACTCTACCGCGCGCTGAGCAGTGACTGGTTGCCGGGAAGGCAAGGCCGCATCGCCTTCGTCGCCGGCGACCGCAGCCTGAACGGGACCTTTCCGCTCTGGAGCATTCTGAAAAACCTCAGCATCGCTTCGCTCACCGACCTGTCGGAGAAATTCCTGGTCAACAGACGCCGTGAAGACGAGCTCGGCGGGGACTGGAAGAGCCGGATCGAAATCCGCACGCCTGACATGACGAACGGCATCCTGTCGCTGTCGGGCGGCAATCAGCAGAAGGTCCTTTTTGCCCGCGCGCTGGCGACGACATCGTCCTTGGTGCTGATGGACGATCCGATGCGCGGCGTGGATATCGGCACCAAGCAGGAGGTCTACAGCATCCTGGATCACGAAGCGGCCGGCGGCCGGACGTTCATCTGGTATTCGACCGAAATGGATGAAATCCGACTTTGCGACCGCGTCTACGTGTTTCGCAGCGGCGCGATCGTTTCGGAACTGGTCGGCGATGCCATTACGGAGGAAAATGTGCTGGCAGCCTCATTCTCTGGAGAGGACGCATGATCCGCATTTCGCCCAGTATGGTGCGGCTGCTCGTTCCGGCGCTCTCGCTCGTCGTCCTGCTGGTCGCGGTCTTCTATCTTCAGCCGCGCGCCATGAGCTATATCGGGCTCAATCTCCTGTTCAATCTCGCCGTGCCGATTGCGCTCGCAACCATAGCCCAGATGATGATCATGTCCGTCAACGACCTCGATCTGTCGATGGGGACCTTCGTCAGTTTCGCCGCCTGCGTGGCGGCGACCTATCTGCAATCCTCTCCCTTGCTCGGCATTCTGATCCTCGTGGCAGCCATCGCCGCCTATGCCGTCATCGGCGTCGTGATCTATGTCAGGGATCTGCCGTCGATCGTGGTGACGCTCGGCATGAGCTTCGTCTGGGGTGGTCTCGCCGTCCTGCTCCTGCCGGCGCCTGGCGGCGAAGCGCCCGCCTGGGCACGCTGGCTGATGACCTCGAAGCCGCCGCTGGTTCCGATGGCGATCGTCGCCAGCGTCGTCATCGCCCTTGTCGCGCATTTCGTCGTCATGCGCTCCGCCTTCGGTGTCCTGATCCGCGGCGTCGGCGGCAACCAGCGCTCGGTGCAGCGCGCCGGATGGTCGATCCTCGTCCTTCGTGCAGCCGCCTATGGGCTGGCGGGTCTGTTTGCCGTGCTGTCGGGTATCGCGCTGGTCGGCCTCACCACCTCGGCGGATGCGAACATCGCGCTGCGTTACACGCTTCTGTCGATTGCCGGCGTCATCCTCGGCGGCGGCGAATTTACCGGTGGCCGCATCTCGCCGATCGGCGCCGTCATCGGTGCGCTGACACTGACGTTGGCCGGATCATTCCTCTCTTTCCTCCGGATTTCGCCGGACTGGCAGATCGGCGCGCAGGGTGCGATCCTCATCGTTGTTCTTGCCCTGCGCCTCTTGCTCAACCGTCTTGAAAAGCGGGGGAACCGCGCATGAACGCCCTTCGCGCACTCCATCGCAAACCCTGGATCTGGTCCTTTGCCGCAACGTTCGTCGTGTGGGTCCTGACTGTTCTGTTCACGGGCGGCGCCAGCTCTCTCGGCCTGTCGCAGGCGGCACTCACCTTCGCGGCCTTTTCCGTCATTGTTGGCATCGGCCAGATGTTCGTCATCACGCTTGGGCCGGGCAATATCGACCTCTCTGTTCCCGCAACGATGACGCTGGCTGGAACCGTGGCGCTGAAGCTGATGAATGTCGAGGACGGCATGATCGTGCCCGGCCTTCTGATCTCCATCCTGATCGGCCTCGCCATCGGCATCGGCAACTATACCCTGATCAAGCTCCTGCGCATCCCACCGATTATCGCGACGCTGTCGATGAGCTTCATCGTGCAATCCACGGCGATCTGGAGCAATCGCGGCCTGCGCATCAAGCCGCCGGAGCAGCTGGCGGACTTCACCGTGTCGAGCCTCGTCGGCATCCCGAACATCGCCATCGTCGCTTTTCTGTTCTCCGTTCTTGCCTGGGTGCTGCTGGAAAAGACCATCTATGGCCGCTGGATCTCGGCCATCGGCCAGAGCGTGTTCGCGGCCCGCATGGCCGGCATTCCCGTCGATGGCACGCGGCTCGCGACCTATATGCTCTGCGCCATCCTCGCCTCGATCTGCGGCTATCTCCTCGCCAGCTTCTCCGGTGGCGCCGCCCTCAACATGGGCTCGGAATATCTGCTAATGTCGATTGCCGTTGTCATCATCGGCGGGACGGCGGTCGCAGGTGGGGATTCGAACGTGCCGGGCATCTGGGGCGCATCGCTCTTCATGTTCCTCGTCGTGTCGATGCTGAACACCTATGGTTTCGGCGCGGGCTCGCGGCTCATCCTCACCGGCTTCATCATCATCGCCGTCATCCTCGTGGCGGGCGGCCGACCGCTTGGCGGCCGCTGATACACGTTTCGACTCCATGCAGGCATCACAGGAAACATTGTAATGGCCAAGAACGAGCATCCCCTCTACGAAATACACGATCCCCGATTTCGCTATCTCGTCGTCGGGAGCGCGGCTCTGGATGAGCTCTATTCCGGCTGCCGATGGGCGGAAGGCCCGGTGTGGTTCGCCGATTCCGGCTGCCTGATCTGGAGCGACATTCCGAACCAGCGCATGCTGCGCTGGGCGCCGGACGGCGGCGTCTCGACCTTTCGCACGCCCTCGAACTTCGCCAACGGCAACACCCGCGACCGCCAGGGACGGCTCGTTTCCTGCGAGCACGGCGCACGGCGCGTCACCCGGACCGAGATCGACGGATCGATCACCGTTCTCGCCGACAGCTTTCAGGGTAAACGTCTGAATTCGCCCAACGACGTCATCGTCCGCTCCGACGGGTCAGTCTGGTTCACGGATCCGACCTACGGCATCCTCTCCGACTACGAAGGCTACAAAGCCGAGCCCGAGCAGGCGACGCGCAACGTCTACCGGCTCGATCCCGAAACCGGCGACATGGAGATCGTGGTCGACGATTTCGGTCAACCGAACGGCCTGGCGTTCTCGCCGGACGAAACCAAGCTCTATATCGCCGATTCAGCGTCGAGCCATGACATCAACGCGCCACGGCACATCCGGGTCTTCGATGTGATCGACGGCCGGACACTCGCCAACAGTCGGGTATTCTGCGACATCGACACCGGTCTTCCGGACGGCTTCCGCGTCGATGTCGCCGGCAATGTCTGGACGAGCGCCGGCGACGGCGTGCATTGCTTCGCGCCCGACGGAACATTGCTTGGCAAGATCAAGGTGCCGCAGACGGTCTCCAACCTCACCTTCGGCGGGCCGCGCCGCAACCAGCTGTTCATCACCGCCACCAAGTCGCTGTATAGCATCTACACCGCAACTACAGGCGTGCAGGCTCCCTAGGACTGAACCTTGAACGGCCCCATCTGGATGGAGCGTAGCAGCGTTGCGCGGGCACTGCCCAGATGAGCCAGCAAGTTTGCTTCCACCGCCGCCGGATCCCGGCTGCGAAGGGCTACGATGTAGTCGAGATGCTGCGTGAGCGCCCTAATGTTGCGCTGTTTCTCGTCATCGATATTCCACTGGTAGGTGTAGTGGAAGAAGGCTGAAACGACATTGTAGAATTCGATGATGTACCTGTTTTTCGAGGCATCGTGCACGCAACGATGCAGTCGTTCGTCCAGCGCCGGGAATTCGCGATAGCGACGATCAATGTCCGCCAGCAGCTCGAGATGCTCCGCCTCGACCGCCTGCAGCTCTCTCCAGCAAGGGTCGCTATCCGGCAATTTGAGCAGGTGCCCGGCCGAGCGCAGCTCGAACATCTCGCGGACTTCATAGATCTCCTCGGCGAAATTCGGCGTGACGCCCAAAAACATCCAGGCACTGTTGGGGCGCCGCTCAATCAGCCCAAAGTGCTGAAAATGCGTAAGATATTCGCGGATAGTGGTGGTTGAGGTGCCGAACTGCCGCGCAAGTTCGGCGCTGTTGAGCAGCTGTCCGGCGCGAAAATCCCCTTGCAATATCCACTCCATGAAACGCCGCTCGACAGCAGCGGCAGCGGACATGGTTTGCGTTTCGGGGAAATAATCGCCAGGCTCCGGCCGTCGCTGCAAAGAATGGATGGCATCGTCGAGGCGAAGAATTCCGGCATCCGTCAGGGATGACAGCACCGAGCGCACCGTCGTGCGGCTGACCGCCAGTTTCGAGGCCAGTTCCGAATTCGACGGCAGCTTCTGATCGACCTCGAGATCGCCGAGATAGGACAGGCAGCGGTTGTACGCGCCCTTGTAGACTGCATTCCCCTTCATTCCAAACCATCCCCTGCTGCGACCGCTCCGTACCATATAGGTCGGATTATTTATATAAAAAACAGTTGACTCGAAAATTCCAGACTGTTTTATATATGCAAAAGACAGTCGAAGGGAGGATCGAAGCTTGTCTGGGATTCATCTTGCAAACACATTTCTAGACCGCGCCTCTCTCGGGACGATAGACGCGTGAGCGGCCGTATCATTCAGTTCGGAACGAGCCGCTTCCTGCAGGCACATGTGGCATTCTTCCTCCACGAAGCGGCGGAAGCCGGCCAGAAGGTTGGCCCCATCTCCGTCGTTCAGGTCTCCGGATCAGGCAGCCGAAGCGGCCGCGTCGCGGCATTCGGCCGGCCGGAAGGCTATCCCGTTGTCATTCGTGGCATGTCGGACGGCAAGACGATCGATCGCACGGTGCGGGTGAAGAGTGTCGACCGCGGCCTGTCGGCGGCAAACGACTGGACGGAGATCACCAGGCTCTTCGTCGAAGAGGCGGATTTTGTCGTCTCCAACACCGGCGACACCGGTTACCGGACCGATCCAGATGGAGACAATTTCTCGTCCGGCGACTACCCTCCGCAATCATTCCCTGCAAAACTGGCAGAGCTTCTCTGTCGTCGCTGGCAGGCATCGGGGCGTCCTCTGGTGGTGCTGCCGTGCGAACTGGTGACGAGCAACGGTCAGGCTCTGAAACGGGTCGTCGTCGAAAGCGCTCAGCGAAACGGTCTGCCGGCAGACTTCTTCGAATGGCTCGACCGCGATGTCGCTTTTGCCGATACGCTGGTCGACAGGATCGTATCCGAACCCATCGAACCGATCGGCGCCGTTGCGGAACCCTACGCCCTCTGGGCGATCAAACGGGCGCCGGGCGTCCGTCTGCCCTGCACCCACGAGCAGATCGTGCTGACCGACGATCTCGAGCCCTATGAGCGCCTGAAGCTGCATATCCTCAACCTCGGGCACACCTATCTCGCCGAAATTTGGCAGACCGAAGGCCAGGCGAGTGATCAGACTGTCGGCGAAATCCTCGCTGATCCGAGCATAAAGGCGTGGCTGGAAGCCCTTTACGAGAGCGAAGTCATCCCCGGCTTCGCCTTGAAAGGCATGGGTGACGAGGCCCGGTTCTATGTCGCGACCACGCTCGATCGTTTCCTCAATCCGTTTCTCAATCACCGCATCGCCGATATCGCGCAACACCACGCCCAGAAGGTCGAACGCCGCATCGGCGCCTTTCTTGACTGGGTCGGAGAGACGCCCGAGCGGTACGAGGCTCCGATCTTGCGAGCGATAACCTCGCGCTATCCGGCATCCGGAGGTGCCGCATGAACTACCAGTTCGATTTTGCTTCCCTCCTCCCCTACTGGAAGGAGTTCGCGCTCGGTGTATGGTTGACGCTTCAGCTCTCCGTCATCTCGACCGTGATCGGTTTCGTCCTCGGCACGCTCTGCGCCATCGGCCGGGCCGACGGTGGCCCCTGGCTTCGCGGCATCATTGCCACCTATGTCGAAGTCATCCGCAACACGCCGCTGCTGGTGCAGGTGTTCCTCGTTTATTTCGGTATCGCCACCCTCGGCGTCCATGTCTCGGCGAACATGGCTGCCGTCGCGGCGCTGGTCGTCAATGTCGGCGCCTATACCTGTGAGATCGTCCGCGCCGGCCTGCAATCCATCCACAAGGCACAGCTCGAAGCGGCGGAATGTCTTGGGCTGTCCCGCAAACAGACCTACTGGCATGTGATCATCCGCCCCGCCATCGAGCGCGTTTATCCGGCGCTGACCAGCCAATATGTGCTGTTGATGCTGGCCTCCTCGATCACCTCGCAGATCTCGGCCGAGGAGCTGACCGCTGTCGCCAACCGCATCCAGTCGGATACGTTCCGCAGCTTCGAGACCTACATCGTCGTCGGCGTCCTCTATCTCCTCCTGTCCTTCGTCGTCCGCATCGCCCTCTGGCTGCTGGGCCTCGGTCTCTTTGTTCGCCGGCGCAAGCTCGGCACGGCTCTGTAAAGGACGCGGCAATGCCAAGTTTTAGCTTCGTTCATCTGGAGTTTCTGGCCTGGGCCGCGATGTGGACGGCGGGCCTTTCGGTAATCGCCTTTGTTGGAGGCGGCCTTCTCGGCTTTCTGGTCGCGTTAGCGCGCGTCAGCAGCTCAGGCGCGTTGCGAACGGCGGCGGCGGCCTATATTCAGGTCGTTCAGGGCACACCGCTGCTGGTGCTGCTGTTCCTGATCTATTTCGGTATCGCCATTCTCGGCTTCGATCAGGTTCCGGCGATCATCGCCGCGGCGGCCGGCCTCATCATCTATTCCTCCGGCTTTCTCGGCGAGATCTGGCGCGGTTGCATCGAATCCGTGCCGAAGACCCAGTGGGAAGCGGCGGAGTGTCTGGCTCTGTCGCGCTGGCAGCGCATGATCAAGGTCATCCTGCCGCAGGCGCTGCGCATCGCCACGCCGCCGACCGTCGGCTTCCTGGTGCAGATCGTCAAGAACACCTCGCTTGCCTCGGTCGTCGGCTTCGTCGAACTGTCGCAGGCCGGCAAGCTCATCAACAATTCGATTTTCGAACCCTTCACCGTCTTCATCGTGGTGGCAGTATTTTACTTCGCCATGTGCTTTCCGCTCTCTCTGTGGAGCCGCAACCTCGAGAGGAAGCTCAATGTCATCCATCGTTAAACTCGCGAACGTTCACAAGGCCTTCGGCGCCGTCAAGGTTCTGAATGGCGTGTCGTTCGAGGTCGGGCGCGGCGAGGTTGCCGCCGTGATCGGACAATCCGGGTCGGGCAAGTCGACGGCGCTGCGCTGCATCAACGCGCTCGAGACCATCGAGAGCGGCACGATCGAGGTCTGCGACCATGCCGTTCATGATCCCAAGCTCGACAAAAGCGCGCTGCGCCGCGATGTCGGCATCGTCTTCCAGAGCTACAACCTCTTCCCGCACCTGACGGCCGAGCAGAATATCATGCTCGCTCCGACCTGCGTGAAGAAGCTCGGCAAGGCCGCCGCCCGCGATCTGGCGCGCGAGGTGCTGAGCCGCGTCGGCCTCGAGGCCAAGGCAGAACACTTTCCGGAGCAGCTTTCCGGTGGCCAGCAGCAGCGCGTGGCGATTGCCCGCTCGCTGGCGATGAAGCCGAAGCTGATGCTTTTCGACGAGGTGACATCGGCGCTCGACCCGCAGCTTACCGGCGAAGTGCTGAAGGTCATGGAGGATCTTGCCCGCGGTGGGATGACAATGATCCTCGTCACGCATGAGATGGCCTTTGCCCGCAAGGTGGCGTCGAAGGTCGTCTACATGCATCAGGGCCAGGTCTGGGAAACCGGGCCGGGCGCGATGCTGGACAATCCGCAGACGACGGAATTGCGCGAATTCGTGGGTAGCGGTCTCTAAGGCCGCAACGGGAAGAGATTTTGTTGGAAGGACAAAGGGATGGAGAACATGAAACGTAGACATTTTCTGGCAGGCATAACCGGCGCATTGGCCGGCGCAACATTTCTGGGCGTCAACGCCCGCCAGGCTCTGGCCGATACGCTGGAGACCATCAAGACGCGGAAGAAGCTGCTGATTGCGGTCGATCTCGGCTCGCCGCCGTTCGGCATGAGCGATGCGGCGATGCAGCCGACCGGCTCCGACGTCGAGACCGCCAAGCTGCTGGCTGCCGATCTCGGTTTTCCGCTGGAAATCGTGCCCGTCACCAGCCCGAACCGCGTACCCTTCCTGCTGACCAGCAAGGCCGACATCGTCATGGCCTCCTTCAGCGTCAACGAGGAGCGCAAGAAGGTCATCGATTTCACCGACGCCTATGGCGTCATCCAGATCGTTGTCGCAGCGCCGAAGAGCGTTGACATCAAGACCCTGCAGGATGTTGTTGGCCAGCGCCTCGGCACGACCCGCGGCTCGACCAACGACAAGGTCGCGACGACGGAGGCGCAAGGCGCCGAAATGGTGCGTTACGACGATGACGCGACGCTGATCACAGCCCTGGTTTCCGGCCAGGTCAACATCATGGCGTCTTCTCCGCAGATCATGGCGGCCGTCAACCAGCGCCGCGCGAACGACCCACTCGAGGTCAAGCTGGTGCTGAAGACCAATCCTTATGCCATCGGCCTGCGCAAGGGCGACGACGCACTGAAAGCAACATTGAACGAATGGATCGCCAAGAACCTTGCCAACGGCAAGCTCAGCGAGATCTATCAGAAGTATAATGGCGTGGCACTTCCGACGGAAATGCCGAAGACGTAATTCACCAATAAGACCGGGGCGCCGATCATTCGGCGCTCCCTGCAATCCCAAGAAGCGATTCGAGCGGGCTGGCCCCTGCGGACAAGGAGTGAACGATGAAAGCATTGATCTGCAACGAGCCGGGCCGGCTGTCTCTGATCGAGCGGGATATTCCCGTTCCCGCGGATGGCGAGGTGCTGGTCCGCATCAAGCGCGTCGGCATATGCGGAACCGATTTCCATATCTTCCAGGGCAAGCACCCCTTCCTCGAATATCCGCGCGTCATGGGGCATGAACTCTCAGGCACCGTCGAGGATGCACAGGGATCGGCGCGGCTGAAGAAGGGCGACAATGTCTATATCGTCCCCTATCTTTCCTGCGGAAAATGCGTTGCCTGCCGTCGCGGTGTGACCAATGCCTGCCAGAACATCGCCGTGCTCGGCGTGCACAAAGACGGCGGCATGTCCGAATATCTCTGCGTTCCCGAGGAGAATGTCATCTCGGCCGGCAAAGCCTCGCTCGACGAGGCGGCGATGATCGAATTCCTGGCGATCGGCGCCCATGGCGTCAAGCGCGGCAACATCCAGGCCAGCGATCGCGTTCTCGTCGTCGGCTCGGGACCGATCGGCATGTCGGCGATCATCTTTGCCAAGGCGCGCGGTGCTGATGTGACCGTCATGGATATGCGCGAGGATCGTCTTGCCTTTACGACCAGCGCACTCGGCGCCGACAGGACCCTTCTCGCCAACGACGATGCAGAGGCGCAAGCCAAGCGGCTGACGGATGGGGATTTCTTCGATGTCGTCATCGACGCCACCGGCAATGCCGGCGCGATGCAACGCGGCTTCGGTTTCGTCGCCCATGGTGGACGCTACGTCCTCGTCAGCGTCGTGCGCCAGGACATCACCTTCTCCGATCCCGAGTTCCACAAGCGCGAGACCACGCTGTTTGCCAGCCGCAATGCCCAGCCAGATGATTTCGCCGAAGTAGTGAAGCAGATGGAGGCTGGCCGAGTGCCGACGGCTGCTCTCAACACCCATCGCGGCGCGCTTTCAGACGCTCCGGGGCTCTTCACCGAATGGCTGCGCCCCGAAGCCGGCGTCATCAAAGCCATTCTGGAGGTGTGATTGCATGGCCGCGCCGCGCACGCTCCGTCTTCATGAGGCCGACAATATCGTCATCACCATCGAAAGCCTGTCGCGAGGCAAGGTGATCGACGGCGGCGTCACGGTCGCGGCGGCCGTTCCGCGCGGCCACAAGGTCGCCGTTCAACCGATCCGGACCGGGGAGCCGATCCGTAAATTCGGGCAGATCATCGGTTTTGCAAGCAGCGATATCCAGCCGGGCGACTGGGTGCATGAGCACAATGTCGCTATTCATGATTTCGAGCGCGACTATGCCTTTGCCTCGGAGGCGAAGGCCGATGGCGGGCTTCTGCCCGGCGAAAGCCCCGCGACATTCGAGGGTTTTCGGCGCGCGGACGGCCGCGTCGGCACGCGCAATTATATCGGCATCCTCAGCTCCGTGAACTGTTCCGCCACCGTCGTCGATTTCATCGCCGACGAGATCATGCGCTCCGGTATCCTTGCCGATTATCCCAATGTCGACGGCGTGGTTCCCTTCACCCATGGAACCGGCTGCGGCATGGGCAGTAAGGGCGAGGAATACGACCTGCTGGCAAGGACCCAATGGGGCTATGCCAGCCACCCGAATTTCTCGGCCATCCTGCTGATCGGGCTTGGCTGCGAGGTGTTTCAAATACCGCGCCTGAAGAAGACCTACGGGATTGCCGAGGGTGAGCATTTCCAAAGCCTGACGATCCAGGAGGTCGGCGGCACCCGCAAATCGGTAATGATGGGCGTCGAAAAAATCCGCGAGATGCTGCCATTTGCCAACAGGTCGGTACGCGAGACGGTTCCGGCCTCGGAACTGATGCTGGCGCTGCAATGCGGCGGCTCGGACGGCTATTCCGGGCTGACCGCCAATCCGGCTTTGGGAGCGGCGGTCGATATTCTCGTACGCCATGGCGGCACCGCGATCCTTTCGGAAACCCCGGAGATCTATGGCGCGGAGCATCTTTTGACACGGCGGGCGGAAAGCCCCGAGGTCGGCCAGAAGATCGTCGACCTGATCGACTGGTGGCGGGATTACGCCGCTAAAACGGGCGGCGAGCTGAACAACAACCCCTCGCCTGGCAACAAGGCCGGCGGCCTGACCACCATCCTGGAGAAATCCCTCGGCGCCGTCGCCAAGGGCGGCAGCTCCACCCTGCGCGGCGTCTATCGCTATGCCGAACGCATCGACCGCAAGGGCTTCGTCTACATGGATACGCCGGGCTACGATCCGGTCGCCGCCACCGGCCAGGTGGCAGGCGGCGCCAACGTGCTCTGCTTCACCACCGGCCGGGGATCGGCCTATGGCTGCAAGCCGACCCCATCGCTCAAGCTCGCCACCAATTCCGACCTGTTCACACGGATGGAAGAGGACATGGACATCAATTGCGGCGATATCATCGACGGCGTGTCGATCGAGGAAAAGGGCCGCGAGATCTTCCAGTCCATCCTGGAAACCGCATCCGGCAAACGCTCAAAATCCGAACTGCTCGGCTATGGCCGCAACGAGTTCGTGCCCTGGCAGCTCGGCGCGACGATGTGATCTCACCGACCATCGGTACATGTCGAGAGTACCTTTAACGCAGCTTGTTGGTTGCGATCTCAAGGCCATTGAAGTCGTCGCCGGAACATGTTTCTCTCCGCGAAAAAACATACCGAACGGGAAGTATTCCGACCTTCATGTGACATACTTCCCGTTCGGTAAGAATACCGTTGTCGGCATGGGAATCTTCCTGTACGGTAAGATGATAGTCGGAGAGAAGTATGATCCGCTCGGCACGCGACTTTGGAACCCTAATCAAAGACAAACGGAAAGCCCTCGGCTGGACGCAGGCCGAACTCGCAACCCGGTCTGGGACAGGTGAGCGTTTCATTGTCGAGCTGGAAGCCGGCAAACCAAACTGCCAGCTTGAAAAGGCGCTCATCGTTGCTCGTACCGCAGGCTGCGAAATCGCCGATCTCAAATCCGCATCGCCACAGCCGCCGAGACAGGAAGACGATGAACTCGGTTTCCTGCCAACCTTTGGTGATGGGACATGACAGCCATCTATTACGAGAGATTTCCTGTTGCGCACTTGACGTTCACGGATCAGTGGCGCCTCGACTATGATCCCACATGGGAAGCACGCCGCTCCGCTTTTCCGGTTTCGCTTACAATGCCGCTGCGATCAGGATCGGTGGCCGCAGACAAACTCCTTCCCTGGCTCGCAAACCTGCTGCCCGAACTTCATCTTGCGGAAATCGGTCAACGCCTCAAGGTATCCCCTCAGGATATCGTCGGTCTCCTTGGTCATATTGGCCGTGATACAGCCGGCGCACTGTCCATCGGTGAGCCAAAAAAATCCGGCGTCCACCTGAGGTCGGTTCCGGACGAAACGGCACTGGAGCGCATTCTGAATGAACTTCCAGCCAAGCCATTCCTCGTCGGCGAGCGTGGCGTCTCGATGTCGCTGGCCGGCGTCCAGGAAAAGCTGCCGGTCTTTGTCGATCAGAATGGCCGGATCTCAGTCCCGATCGACGGCACCCCCTCGACCCATATTGTCAAGCCGGACACGGATCGCTTGAAAGGAAGCGTCGACAACGAAGCTTTCTGCCTCGCGCTGGCGCGGGCATGCGGCCTAGACGCCGCCGAGGCGGTGATCGGGCAAGCGGGCAAGCGTCGCTATCTGCTGGTGAAGCGCTATGATCGCTTCGCCGACGGGCAAGGCGACATGCGCAGGCTCCATCAGGAAGATCTTTGCCAGCTCACCGGCCATTTTCCGGCGCAAAAGTACGAACGCTCATCATCCGGCACAGGCGTCACGATGAAACAGATGTTCGGTGCGGTGAATGATCTGATATCGCCGGGTGAACGACTGAAACTCCTGGAGGCCGTCATCTTCAACCTGCTGATCTGCAACTCGGATTCGCATGCGAAAAATTACTCTATCCTGATAGGCGCGGGCGGATCGGCCAAATTGGCACCACTATACGATTTGATGTGCGCGGCAGCCTATGAACAAGTCGATCAGAGCCTGCCGCAAGGCATCGGGGGAAAATTCAGCGCTTCGGATCTGCACGGCAAGGATTGGAAAGCATTTGCCGAACAGATAGGCCTCAGCCCAGCGTCGACGATCAAGCGCATCGAGAACCTTTCGGCACTCGTTGACAGTGCCTGCGATAGCGTCAGAACAAATATCTTGGAACGAGGCGGCGATCCAACGAAGATCCTCGACCGCCTGACCCACTCGATCCGGAAAAGATGCCACCGCATTCGGCGCCAGCTTTAGGAGTGTGTGGAAACCGCGCCCCTCACCGTCCCTTGAACTGCGGCGGTTCCTTCGCAGCGAAGGCACGCATTCCTTCCGCCCTGTCATCGCTTGCCGCGATCAAGGCCGAGAGCGAGCGTTCGTAGCGGATGCCGGCGGAGAGCGGCGTTTCGAAGCTTTCGAGCACCGCAGCCTTGGCCATCGCCACGGCAAGCGGTGCCGCCTTGGCGATGCGTTCGGCAATCGTGCAGGCATGCGCTTCCACCGTCTCGCCGTCGCCGGCGATGCTGCTGATCAGGCCGCAAGCCCTCGCCTCTTCCGCATCGAGCTTTCGCCCGGCCAGAACCATCTCCATCGCCATGGATTTGCCGACGGCGCGCACCAGGCGCTGGGTTCCGCCGGCGCCGGGTATGGTGCCGATCGCGGTTTCCGGCAGACCGAACAATGCTGTGCGATCAGCGACGACGATGTCGCAGATCAGCGCCAGCTCAAGGCCACCGCCAAGGGCGTAGCTCGAGATCGCGGCGATGAGCGGCTTGGTAATGGCCGCCACCTCGTCCCATTTCTCGCTGAAGCCGCTGGTGTAAAGTTCGATGGGGCTGGCCGCCGCAAGCGATCCGATATCGGCACCGGCGGCAAAACCGCGCTCGCTGCCGCTGATGACGATCGCGCGCACGGCCGGATCCGCCTGGCAATCGCGCAACGCGTCGACAAGCCCGGTCAGCATCTCGATGTTGAGCGCATTCCGCTTGGCCGGCCGGTCGAGGATGACGCAAGCGAAGCCGTCATGCTTCTCGGTTTTGACAAGGGAGGACGTCATGGCTTGCGCCTTTCCGTCAGCAGGCGAACGGTATCGTCGCGGCGGGCGATTGCGGCCGCAATCTCTTCCGCCGTCCAGTCGTAAAAGCCGCGACCGCTCTTCGTTCCGAAAGCACCCTCCTCGCACAACCGGCGAACCAAAGGGGGTATGCCTTCGCTGCGGTCGAGCGCCGGCATCAGAATGCGCGACACTTTCTCGACCGTATCGAGACCGGCCAGATCCATCAACCGTAGCGGTCCCGCCGCCGACCAGCGCGGCGCGAGCGTGGTTTCGACAGCCCGGTCGACATCCTCGATGGAGGCAGCACCCACTTCGACGAGGTGCAGAGCTTCGCGCAGGATCGCATATTGCAGCCGGTTGACGACGAAGCCCGCTATGTCGGTCTTCACCTCGATCACTTCCTTGCCGATATCGGCGCAGAGCGCGCGGGCGCGTTGGACGATCTCATCCGAGGTTTTCTCGCCGCGCACGATCTCGACAAGCGGCATGACGGCCGGCGGATTGAACCAGTGAATGCCGACGACCCGCTCCGGCCGGGCAAGCCCCGCCGCGATCAGGGTGATCGGAACGCTGGAGGTATTCGTCGTCAAAAGGCAGTCGTCCGGCGCCGCGGCCTCGATCTCGCCAAAGATACGCTGCTTCAGCGTGACATCTTCCGCGAGATTCTCACTGACGATACCGGCACCGGTAACGCAGTCCTCGATCGAGGTCGTGTACTCGACCGTCGCTTCGCCGGCGATGGCGACGATACGGCTCTTCGCCTTGTCGAGCGTCTCCGCGCTGCGAGAATAGACGGCGACGGGATAGCCTTGTGCTGCAAACACGCCGGCGATACCGGCACCCATCGTGCCCGCGCCGAGGACGGCGACCTTCGGCCGCATGTGGGTCTTGTCGTTGGTGTCCTGCGCCATGGTCAGATAACTCCCCGCAACCGGAGGCTTTCGATGTCGGGGCCATTCAGCCCCAGCTCATCGCTCAACACCGCATCCGTATGCTGCCCGAGCACCGGCGCGACATAATCCCCGCCCGACGCAATGCCGCTGAAACGGACCGGTTGCGGCATGACCTGGAATTCGCCGGCGTTACGATGCTGCACGGTATGCAACAGCTGGCGGTGCTGCGCATGCGGCGTGGCAAGCGCCTGGGCAAGGTCGTAGATTGGTGCGGCCGGAACGCCGGCCTCGTCGAGCAGCTGCGTCACCTCCTCCGTCGAGCGGGTGCGCGTCCAGCTCTCGATGATCGCTCGCAGCTCCTCCTGGTGGCCCTGCCGATCTGGATCCGTCTTGAAGCGGAGATCCTCGGTCAAGCCCGGATTGCCGAGCGCGCGCGCCAGTCGGGCAAAGAGCGCGTCATTGGCAACGGCGATGACGACATAGCCGTCGGTTGCCCGATAGGAATCCATCGGCGCGCTGATCGGATGCGCGTTGCCGACGCGGCCGGGTGCGCCCTTGCCGCCTGTAATCTGCGACAGCGAGACCATCTGTAGGGACATGATGGAATCGAGCATGGCGACATCGACATGCTGACCCTCGCCGGTACGATCGCGCTGAAGCAGCGCCGCAAGCGCGCCCCAGGAGCCGTAGATCCCGGCGACGACATCGCCGATCGCATCGCCCACGCGGGTCGGCGGGCCATCCGGCCAGCCGGTGACGGTCATGATGCCGCCCATCGCCTGGACGACGTGATCATAGGCGGCGCGATGCGCAAGCGGCCCATCCTGGCCAAAACCTGAAATGCTGACATAGATCAGGCGCGGATTGAGCGCTTTTACGGCCTCGTAGTCGATGCCCAAACGCGCCGTGACGCCCGGCCGGAAATTCTCGACGAGAATATCGGCCTGCTTGATCAATCCGAGCAGAAGTTCGCGGCCCTCATCCGATTTCAGATCGAGCGTGACGCTTTTCTTGCCGCGATTGACCAGCATGAAATAGCTGCTCTCGCCGCCGACATGCGGGGAGAAGGCGCGGGAATCGTCGCCATGATCGGGGATTTCGATCTTGGTCACAGCCGCGCCGAGATCGCCGAGCATGGCGGAGCACAGTGGCCCCGCAAGCACGCGCGCCAGATCCAGCACCTTTATTCCATCCAGCGGCCGTACGGCCTGCGTTGCTTCGGTCACGGAAGTCTCCAAGCTCTTAAACGTTGACTGCAAGGGCTCGATCGACGGCCCTCGCGATGGTGCCGTTGTCGATGAGGTCGCGGACGGCCTGCAATTCGGGATACATGGCGCGGTCGCTGTCGCGCGGCGGAACGACCTGCCGGATCGCGTCATAGGCCGCACCCGTGCCTTTGCCCGGCCGCAAAGGCCGGTGGAATTCCAGCCCCTGGGCGGCGCAGATCAGCTCGATCGTCAGGATATTGGCGAGATTATCGGCGGCCGTGCGCGCCTGTATAGCGGCGGAGACGCCCATGCTCACATGGTCTTCCTGGCTGGCGCAGGTGGTCACCGTATGGACCGAAGCTGGCGCCGCAAGGCTGCGATTGTCGCCGGCGATGGCGGCGGCCGCATAAGGCGGGATCATGAAGCCGGAATTGGCGCCGCTTGCGCCCATGAGAAAAGGCGGCAGCTCGCTGATATGACCATTGGTCAACCGGTCCGAACGCGCCTGCGACATGGTACTCACATGGGCGATGGCGATCGCCAGCACATCCAGCGCCAGCGCCGTCGGCGCTCCATGGCCGTTGCCGCCGGGCAGAGGCACGAGTTCGTCATCCTCGATGATGAAAACTGGGTTGTCAGTCACGGAATTGATCTCGATGGTCAGGACATCGCGGCAATAGGCGAGCGCATCGCGCACACCGCCATGGACCTGCGGAATGCAGCGCAGGCTGAGCGCATCCTGAAGGCGATGATCGCGATGCTTCGCCAGTACCTCGCTATCCGACAACAGACTTCGGAGCCGGCTTGCCGTCTCGGCCTGGCCGGGATGCGGCCGCATCCGCTGGAGACGTTCGTCATAGCCCCGGCTGTTGCCCTTCAGCGCCTCAAGGCTCATCGCGCTGGCGACATCGGCAATCGCCACCAGTTGCTCGGCCTGATGAACGGCGAGTGCGCCGATGCCGGTAATCTCATAGGTGCCGCTGATCAGCGCATGACCTTCGCGCGGACCGGGAGCCTTGATGGCAATGCAGGCGCGGGTCATCGCTTCGCGGCCGGAAAGCAGCTCGCCTTCGTACCAGGCACGGCCCTCGCCGAAAATGACGAGACCGATATGCGAGGTGGCGATCAGATAGCCGACCGAGCCTTTTGCCGGCGACCAGGGGATGACGCCGCGATTGAGCATCTCGCTCATGGTCTCAACAAGCCCGGCACTGACGCCGCTGCAGCCCTGCAAGAGCGCCTTGATCATCGTCGCCATGATCGCGCGCACGGCCGGCGGATCAAGCGGCGTGCCCATGCCGCTTGCATGGCTGAGCAGCGTGTTGAGCTGCATCTGCGACATGTCTTCGGGCTTGAGCTTGACCGTGTAGAGATCGCCGACCCCGGTCGTCAGACCATAGATGGGCACGTTATTCTTGATCGCCTTGAGGAGATGTTGCTGGACCCTGCTCATGCCGGCGATAGCATCGGGGCAAAGCGCGACCTTTGCTCCCATGGCGATCGCCGCGATCTCCTCGATTGTGGTCGGCGCGGTGCCGAGCGTGACGGTGGTGGAGGCGTGTGACGATTGATCGCTATGTTCCATTTCCGCCCTCCCTTGGACGGACGCCAGCCTTCTCCGTCAGGAGACAAGCGGCCTCTCTACTTCCCTTTATTCAGGTGTCGGCGGCCGAACATGGCTCGGCCGCCGAGATATCGATTAGTTCAGCTTGTTCTTCGCCAGCCAATCACCGGCGACGGTGTCGAAGCTTTCCTGATTGGCGAGGCGGCCATTCATCTCGATCAGATCCTCGGTCGTCAGCGCGGCGGAAACGGCGTTGAGCGTTGCGGTGACCTTGTCGCTGACCTTGCTGGTCGCGATGATCGGCAGGATATTCTGCGCCGGGAAGAGGTTCTTCGTGTCCTTCAGCGCGACGAGCTTGCTTGCCTTCATCGCCGGATCGGTCGAGGTCATGTCAGCGGCATGGACCTGACCGTTGGTCAGAGCCGAAAGGGTAAGCGGACCAGCGACGTCAAGAGTTTTGAAATCCTTGAATTCCAGGCCGTAGACGTCCTTCAGGCCAACGACGCCTTCCTTGCGGGTCTTCCACTCCGGCGGACCACCGAGAACGAGTTCGCCGGCGACCGGCTTCAGATCCTCGATCGACGTCAGGGAGTATTTCTTGGCGGTTTCCTCGGTAACGGCAAGTACGTCCGAATCCTGGGCATCGGATGCGGTCAGCATAGACACGCCCTTCGGCAGCACCTTGCCGAGCGCCTCGACGACATCCTTCGGAGCATGGGCGGTCGCGTTCTTGTCGAGATAGCTCAGCGTCGCGCCGGCATATTCGGGAAGAAGGTCGATCGAGCCGTCGAGCAGCGCCGGCATATAGACTTCGCGGCTGCCGATATTGAGCTTCGTGTCCACCTTCATACCCTTGGCGGCCAGCGCCAGGGCGTAGATCTTGGCAAGAAGCTGGCTTTCCGGGAAGTCCGCGGATCCGACGATGATCGTATCCGCATCCGAGCGTGGCGTGCTCGAGGACAAGGGGTCTTCGGCGCGCGCCAGCGGAGCGACCGCAAGAAGGGCAGAAATGGCGATAGCGCCGATTGCAAGCATGTTTCGCTTTATCATCATCGTTCTTCCTAGCTGTTCCATTATTTTCCGTTTGCAAGCTGGCGCCGGATGGCGGCGCCCTTCACAGTCCGGCGCGTCAAGCCGGGCGAGACTGCGATCCTGGATGCGAGGCCGAAGAACAGGTCGACGATCAGGGCGAGAACACCCACAAGAACGGCGCCGGCGGCCATCTGCATGTAGTCGTTTTGGGCGCGGCCATCGATGATGAGCCGGCCAAGGCCGCCAAGCGAGACATAGGCGGCGATTGTCGCTGTCGAAATCACCTGCAAGGCCGCACTGCGGAAGCCCGAAAAGATCAGCGGCAATGCACAGGGAAGCTCGACGGTGAGCAGCAAGGCGAGCGGCCGGTATCCCATGCCCCTGGCTGCATCGACGGCGGCCGGATCCACCGAGGTGATGCCGGAATAGGCGCCCATCATGATCGGTGGCACCGCAATCAGCACCAGAACGGCGATGCTCGGCACCAGATAGGCCAGGTCCGATTTGAAATAAGGCCCGACGAGAATGACGAGCAGGACGATCAGACCGAGGCTCGGCAAGGCGCGCGTGGCGTTCGCAAGGCCGGCGATCAGGAATGTCCCCTTGCCGGTATGCCCGACATAGAGGCCGGCAGGCAGGCCGATGAGTGCCGCGATGAAAAGCGAGATAAAACTATATTGCAGGTGCTGGGCGAGAAGGGTCGGGATGCCCTCCGAACCGTGCCACTGCGCTGGATTGAGAAACCATTCGATCATGAGCTCACACCTTTCTCGGCCGCCAGGGCGTCAGCCAGCGATTGAGCAGGATGACGAGACCGTCGAGGACGACGGCAAGCAACAGGCAGAGCACGATGCCGGCGATCAGCGGCGTGACAAACCGAAGCTGGAGACCTTGCGTGAACAGCAGCCCGAGTTGCGGTGTCCCGATCAATGCCGCGACGGAAACGATGCTGACATTGGAGACGAGAGCCACGCGCAGACCCGCGGCGATGACAGGCACGGCAATCGGCAGCTCGACCATGAAAAACCGCTGTAAAGGCCGGTATCCCATGGCGGTCGCCGCCTGCAGCGTATCCGGAGGCACGGCGCCGAGGCCATCGCTGACAGTGCGTACAAGCAGGGCCAGTGAATAGACCGTCAGCGCCACGACCACATTCAGCGGATCGAGGATTTTCGTGTGCAGCACCAGGGGAAGGAGAACGAAAAGCGCCAGCGACGGGATGGTGTAGAGCAGGCCCGCAACCCCGAGGATCGCCGATTTGAACAGCCCGCTCTTATGCGCCAGCCATCCGAGCGGCAGCGAAAGGATGAGGGCAGCGATCACGGGAATGACGGAAAGACCGACATGCCACCAGAACAGGTTGGCAATGTTCCCGGACTCACGCAGCAACCAGTCAAACCGCATGGTCCGCTCCCTTCACCGGAGCGGCCGGGTCTTCCGATCCATCCAGCAGCGCAACCAGATCCGCGACCCCGATGGAGCCCATCAGCTGGCCCTTGTCGTCGACGACGACACCGCGCCGGCTGGGCGAGCTCAAAGCCGCGTCGAGAAGCTGTCGCAGCGAGCCGTCAGCCGAGGCGAGCGTGCCGCTGAGATTGAGGTCGCCCATCCGGATTGGTCCCTGCAGGCTTGCCGGTTCCGTCCAGCCAAGAGGTTCGCCGCGCTCGTTGGTCACCAGCAGCCAGCGATCCTTGGTGGCGCCCCGCGCTGCTTCCGGCGTATCGCCGAGGCGCACGGTCGGCTCGGCCTTGACAGCCAGCCGTCCATTGGCGCCGACGAAACCCAGGAAACGATAGCCCCGGTCGCGACCGACGAAATTGGCAACGAAAGCATCGGCCGGCTTCGTCAGCAACTCCTGCGGCGACGCGATCTGCGCGAGCTCGCCGCCGACGCGCAGGACGGCGACCTGATCGCCAAGCTTCAGCGCCTCGTCGATATCATGGGTGACCATGATGATGGTCTTGCCCATCTCTCGCTGAAGACGCAGGAACTCGTCCTGAAGCTGCGTGCGGACGATGGGATCGACCGCGCTGAAGGGCTCGTCCATCAGCATGAATTTGGGATTGGAAGCAAGCGCGCGCGCCACGCCGACGCGCTGCTGCTGGCCGCCGGAAAGCTGCCAGGGATAACGATCCGCAAAGCTTTCCGAGAGACCGACACGCTCGAGCAGCTCAAGGGCGATAGCGCGGGCCTGTTTCTTCGGCGTGCCATTCAGGCGGGCAGTCGTCGCGACATTGTCGATGATCGTGCGGTGCGGGAAGAGACCGGCATGCTGAATGACATAGCCAATCCGCCGCCGAAGCACCGCTTCGTCCATGCGCGATGTCGGCTCGTCGCCCAGCCGGATCGTTCCCGAGCTCGGAGCCACGAGACGATTGATCATGCGCAGCGATGTGGTCTTGCCACACCCCGACGGCCCGACAAGCACCGTCAATTTACCGGTCGGCGCCGTGAACGACAGTTCGTTCACCGCCACAACATCGCCGTGATAGCGCTTCGTCACATTTTCGAAAGTGATCAACCTGGCTCACCCATTCTTGTTCCACCTGTATATACAGGTTACACGAAACCAATGGCCGCGCAACTGGGATGGCAAAAATTTTAGCCGGGCGAGTGACGTGCCCATTTAATATGCAAAAACCTGCATTTAAATGTCTCGTATTGCAAACGCGCAGCGAACACCGCACCGCATTGCCGGATCTGAAAATCCTCAGCCTTACAACTTGATAAAAACCATCGATTTGATTATTGGCGATATACGCGAGGGCGCAGCCCCGGCCCGCGAGTTCCAGCAAACAGCGCGCCACACCGGTTTTTATGACCGACTGCCAGATTTTTAATCAGCGCCGATTATTGCCTTGCAAATGCTCATTCGCTATGCCTGTATATACAGCCAACCCTTAAATGGATGCGTTTATGCAGATCATCACTTCGAATGAAGCGGCGGCTCTTTTGAAAGACGGCATGACCGTCGCCGCTTCTGCTTTTGGAGGATGCTGCCATCCCGAGGCCATTTCCGCCGCCGTCGAGGAGCGTTACCTGGCGGAAGGTGCCCCTCGTGATCTCACGCTTCTGTTTGCCGCCAGCGCCGGCGACCGCAAGACGCGCGGCATGGGCCATTTCGGATATGATGGCCTGGTCAAGCGCGTTATCGCCGGCGGCTGGCGCGGCACTCCCCGGCTCGGCGAACTGGCTTTGGCGGAAAAGATCGATGCCTATTGCTGGCCGCAGGGCGTGATCGCCCAGCTCTATCGCGCCATCGCCAGCGGCCAGCCCGGCGTCATCACCCATATCGGCCTCGGTTCCTTCATGGATCCGCTGCATGGCGGCGGCCGCATGAACGAGAGTACGACGACGGAACTGGTCGAACGGGTCACCTTACGCGGCCGCGACTGGCTGCTCTATCCCTCGATGCCGCTGGATTGCGTCCTTCTCCGCGGCACCACGGCCGATGAGGACGGCAACGTCACGATGGAGGACGAAGCCTTTCCGGTTGACGTTCTTGCCATGGCGCAGGCCGGCCGGAATTCCGGTGGCATCGTCATCGTCCAGGTCAAACGCATCGCCGAACGTGGTTCGCTTCCGGCGGCCGATGTACGCATTCCGGGCATGCTGGTGGATTACGTCGTTGTCTGCGACGATCCCGCCCAGCATGGCGTCAGCTTCGGCGAAGCCGACAATATCGCCTATACCGGCCGCTTCCGGTCCGCAGCCGGCCAGTTGCCACCGCTGCCTCTTTCCGTCGACAAGATCATCCAGCGCCGCGCTTTCCAGGAACTTCTCGGCCACAGCCACGCCACGATCAACCTCGGCATCGGCATCGCGGCTGGTATCGGCCGCATCGCCAGCGAAGAAGCCTATGACGACTATACCGTCACCATCGAATCCGGCGTCATCGGCGGCATTCCGGCCGAGGAGCTTTCCTTCGGCGCGGCGATCAATCCGAGCGCCGTCATTCCGCAAGCCTCGCAGTTCGATTTCTACGACGGCGGCGGCCTCGATGTCGCTTTCCTTGGCATGGCGGAGGTGGATGTGCGCGGGGCAGTGAATGTCAGCCGCTTCGGCAAGTCCATCGTCGGCGTCGGCGGCTTCACCAATATTTCCCAAACCGCCGGCACCGTCGTCTATATGGGCTCGTTCTCGCATGGCGGCGCCGATATTCGGGTCGAGGACGGAAAGCTTTTGATCGTCACGGACGGTCGTTCCTGCAAGATCGTCGACAAAGTCGCGCAGGTAAGCTCCGATCCCGGTGCCGCACGCGAAGGCCAAAAGCAGATCGTTATCACCGAACGCGCGGTCTTCCATGTCATTGACGGTCGGCTGACACTGACGGAGGTCGCGCCGGGCATCGATGTGAAAGTGCATGTCATCGATCGCCTGCCACCCGGCGTCGGGATTGCTGACCAGCTCGGGCAGATGGACGTCCGCCTTTTCCGTCCATCCGCAATGAAGGATCTCGCCCATGAAGATTGATGGTTCCGTCGTCATCGTCACGGGATCAGCGACCGGCGTCGGCGCGGCCTGCGTCCGCATGTTTGCCGAAAAAGGTGCGAGAGTCGTCGTCAACTATAGCCGCAGCCGCGACGAGGCGGAAGAAACCGTCGCCGCCTGCGAGGCGCTAGGCGCCGAGGTCGAACTCGTTCAGGCAGACGTATCGGACGATGCCGCCTGCCGCGCGATGGTGGCCAGGACGGTGGAGCGCTGGGGCCGGCTCGATGCGTTGGTCAACAATGCCGCCGTCACCGTCAAATCCGATCCCTTTGATCTCGAAACGCTTTCGGCTGAGGATTTCCAGAAGGTGTTCGGCGTCAATGTGGTCGGCGCCTATCAGATGTGCCGCGCCGCCATCCCGGCCATGCGCAAAACCGGCGCCGGCGCGATCGTCAACGTCTCCTCGAATGTCGCCTTTACCGGCGGCGGCACCTCGCTCGCCTATACCGCCTCCAAGGGGGCGCTCAATGCGCTGACCATGGCGCTCGCCCGCACCTGCGGCCCGGAGATCCGCGTCAACGCCGTCTGCCCCGGCGTCATCGATACCCGCTGGATGCGCCAGACGCTCGGAATCGATGCCTATGACGCACTCGCCGCTCGCTTTTCCGGCACAGCACCGCTCGGACGTGTCGCAACGCCCGACGATGTCGCCGGCGCGGTCGTCTGGCTGGTCGAGGGCGCTGAGTTCGTGACCGGCGAATTGCTCTCCGTCGATGGCGGCATTCGCCTGGCTGGCGGCACCCGCAAACCCGCACCACGGAGCGAAGCCTGACCATGGCAGTGTCGCTCCGATCCATCATGGATTTCCCCATCCCCGAGGCCCGCCAGACGGTGACCGCGCGCGATGCCATCTTCTATGCGCTCACTGTCGGATACGGAACGAAACCGCTTGATCCAGCCCATCTGCGGCGGGTTCAGGAAGAGGATCTCCGCCCTGTGCCGACTATGGCGAATGTGGTTGCTCATGCCGGTCCTTGGATGAAGGATGCCGGCGTCGATTGGCAGCGCCTCGTTCACTCCGAGCATCGCCTGACGATCCATCGGCCCCTTCCCCTCGACACGCCGCTCAAGTCGCGCTCCCGCATGCTCTCCGTCGTGGACCGTGGGCCGGAAAAGGGCATGTTCGCGACCTTCGAGCGAACGATCCTTGCGGAAGCGAATGAAACACCTGTCGCGACCATCGTTCAGACGAATGCCTGTCGCGGCGACGGCGGATGCGGATCGGCGGGAACGCCGCTTGAACCGCTGCCGCCCGTTCCCGACCGCGCGCCAGATGCGGTTTTCGCGATCGCGGTGCCGGAAAACGCAGCCCTGCTCTACCGGCTGAACGGCGATCTCAATCCGCTTCATTCCGATCCCGCCTATGCAGCCCGCTCCGGTTTCCCGCGCCCGATCCTGCATGGCCTGTGCACATTCGGCTATGCGGGCTACGCAATCGGGCGGACGTTGGGTACGAACGAAATTGCGGATGTCGGCTTCATCGCCGCTCGCTTTACCGCGGCCGTACTTCCGGGCGATCGGCTGGAATTCGATATTTGGCGAGAAAGCCACGACATACGCTTCCGGGCTCGAGTGCCCGCGCGTGCTGTCACGGCACTCGATTATGGAACTGCGAGGTTGGCATGACTGGACCGAAACCCAAACCAGCGGGCGATGCGCCGCACTATCTGCGCATCAAGGAAAAGATCATGGGTTTGATCGCCGAGGGCAAGCTCAAGCCGGGCGATCGCGTCTATTCCGAGAGCGAGCTCGTCTCTTCCTTCGGCGTCAGCCGCATGACCGCCAACCGGGCACTGCGCGAACTGATGTTCGAGGGCGTGCTGACGCGCTCCGCCGGCCTTGGCACTTTCGTTTCCTCGCAGCGCCACGATATCGATCTGCTGCAGATCAAGAATATCGCCGAGGAGATTTCCAGCCGGGGTCGTCGCCATACCGCCAAGGTGCTGATTGCCGACCGCATCAAGGCGGATGCAAGTGTCGCCCAGTCGCTCGATCTGGAGCCGGGCATCGAGGTCATGCATACGCTGATCGTGCATCTGGAAGACAATCAGCCGATCCAGGTCGAGGAACGCTATGTCAATCCAGTTGTCGCGCCCGACTATCTCACCAATGATTTCAACGAGATCACCCCGAACGAATATCTGACGCGGGTGGCACCGATCACCGAGTTCGAGCATTTCGTCGAGGCGATGAAGCCGGATGCCACGGTCAGGAAGCTGCTCGGCATGAAGCCGGATCAGCCTTGCCTCAGGGTCTTCCGCCGTACTTGGTCCGGCGATGCCGTCGTCACCTGCGCGCTGCTCTCCTATCCCGGCGACAAATACCGGCTGGAGGCGCGTTCAGGCAAGGGGCGGGCAAAGCCGCTCGCTCTTCTGGAGGGCAGGCAGGGATGAGTACCGCCGGCAACATCGTCTCCTTTACGGGAACCGCTCCGACAGTGAGCGACATCGCCGCCATCGCGCGGCGAAATGCCCGAGTGACGATTTCCCCCGATGTCGAACAGAAGATCCTCGCCGCGCGGGCCGTCGTCGATCGCTACACCGCATCTGACGTACCCGTATACGGATTGACCACCGGCCTCGGCGCGGGCGTCGATACGCGTCTGGCAACCGAAGATCTCGTCGCCTTCCAGCTGCGCGTGCCTCAGGCCCGGGCCGTTGGTGTCGGGGCTCCCCTTCCGCGTGACGTCGTGCGCGCGATGATGGCCGTCCGGATCGCCGGAATGGCGGCTGGCGGCTCCGGCGTGTCGCTTCCGGTGTTTTCCGGCCTTGTCGCGGCGTTGAATGCCGGCTTCCACCCGGTTGTCCCCTCTCTCGGATCGATCGGTGCGGCCGATCTCGCGCCGCTTGCCCATATGGGACGAGCGCTGCTCGGACATGGCCAGGCCGAAGTCGGCGGCTCCGTCATGGCGGCAAGCGAAGCGCTGGTGGCCGCCGGCCTCGAGCCGTTGCGGCTTGCGCCGAAGGATGGCCATGCCGTCGTCGTCGCCAACAGCATGTCGGTCGCCAAGGCCTGCCTTTGCCTAACGGATATCGAACAGCTCTTCACCTGGTCGCTAGCTGCCGTCGCCCTCAATTTCGAGGCATTTCGCGCCAATGTCAGCATCTTCGACGACCGGGCGCTGGCAGCAAGGCCGGCCTTCGGTCAACGCGAAGCAGCCGCTCGTCTTCGCGATCTGCTGGCCGGTAGTTCCCTGCTTGCCGATGGCGCAGCACGGCGGCTGCAGGATCCCTTGAGCTATCGCTGCGCGCCACAGGTCTGGGGCGCGCTTCTGCACGCCATCGACGAGGCCCATCAGGCGACGGAGATTGAACTCGCCAGCTCCGGCGACAATCCGGTCGTCCTGGTGGAAGAAGGCCTTATGGTCGCGCAGGGCAATTTCGATCTGACCGCCTTCGTGTTGTCGTGGGAACGGCTGGGTCAGGCACTGGCGCATTGCGCGGCTGGGACCGCCTACCGCACGATGAAGATCATGTCGGCCGGCATGTCGGACCTGCCGCGCTTCCTGACGCCGCTCGGCCAAAGCCGGACGGGTTTCGCCACAGTCCAGAAGACCGTCTCGGCACTGGAAACGGAAATCCGCCATCTTGCCGCACCGATCTCCCTCACCCCCATACCGGTGGCCGATGGTGTCGAGGACCAGGCATCGATGGCGCCGAGCGTCCTTGCAAAGACCGAAGCGATCATCGAGCGGCTACGCTATCTCGTGGCCATCGAGCTAATCGCCTCCGCCCAGGCAGTGGAACTGCGCGGCGTGGAAAACGAACTCGGCGCCGGTACGCAGGAGGTCTATCGACGTGTCCGCGAACAGGTGCCGCCGCTCACCGAGGATCGCGCCCAGGGTCCGGACTTCGATAGCATATCCGAACTCATCAGAAACTCCGCCTGACGGAGCCGAAATTGAAAAGCCAAAACTGATTTTGCAGCAGCATCAATATTGATCCACCGCATTTAACCAGAGGGGAATGAAGATGAAATTATCGATCCTGTCCGCCATCGCCGCCACCGTGATGGCCGCCTCCGCCTTCCAGCCTGCAGCGGCAGCCGAGCCCATCAAGGTCGGCAGCAAGAATTTCACCGAGCAATATATCCTCGCCGAAATGTATGCGGCACTTCTCGAAAAGGCCGGTTTCCAGGTCGAGCGCAAGATCAATCTCGGCGGCACGATGATTGCCCAGCAGGCGCTCACAACCGGTGCAATCGATCTCTATCCGGAATATACCGGCACGGCGCTTTCCGCCGTCGTCAAGGGGACGATGTCCACGGACCCGGATAAGGTCTACAATGACGTCAAGGACTTCTACACCAAGCAGTTCAACCTCACTTGGCTAAAGCCTACCGGCATCAACAACGGCTATGTCATCGTCGTGCGCCAGGAAACGGCCGACGCCGACAAGCTGAAGACGCTGTCCGACCTCGCCAAGGTATCGGGCAAGCTGGTCTTCGGCGGTGGCGCAGAATTTCCCGACCGCGCGGACGGTTTGCCGGGCCTGAAGCGCGTCTACAGTGCAGAATTCAAGGAATTCAAGCAGTTCGCCAAGCTCGGCCTGCGCTATGATGCGCTGGCTCAAAAGGACATCGACGTCGTCAACGGCGCCGCGACCGACTGGCAGATCGGCGCAAAGGGACTGGTCGCGCTTGACGACGACAAGGGGCTCTTCCCGCCCTATTACCTCGCCCCGGTCGTCCGCCAGCAGGCACTGGATGCCAATCCCAAGATGAAGGACGTGCTGGAAGCGCTCGGCTCCCATCTCGACAATGCGACGATGCGCGTCCTCAATGCCAAGGTCGAGAACGACCACGAGGAACCCAAGGACGTGGCCGAAGCCTTCCTGAAGGAAAAGGGCCTGCTTCCCTGATCGTCTTGGAGCGCGACGGGCCTTGAGCCCGCCGCGCTTACTCCTGGCACCATCGCCGGCAATTTTGCAGCAATCGACGTGACCGCCAGCGGCGGTATCCTGGAGAACGGGAATGCAGGAAATCTGGATCGACTATCTGAACGCCATCGATGCCAAGGCACTGGCTCTGACCAATGACGAAATCCTCGATGCCGTCAGCAAGGCGCTGGATGCACAGGGACGCGGCGAGACAGTGATCGAGCCGCGCGTGCATCTGGTGCCCGAAAGCTCCGACAAGGGGCATTTCAACGTGCTGCGTGGCTATGTGAAATCGCTCGGCTATGCCGGCGTCAAGGTGGTCGGCGATTTCGTCGACAATTACAAGCAGGGCCTGCCATCCGAACTGGCCGTGCTCAACCTTTTCGATCCGCATACCGGCGTGCCGAAGGCGATCGTTGACGCCACTGCGATCACCGATATGCGTACCGGCGCGGTCACCGCCATCGGCGCGCGCCATCTCGCCCGCAAGGATAGCAAGGTGCTCGGCCATATCGGCGCGCGCGGCACCGCATACTGGAATGTCCGCCTACTCGACCATCTCTTCGATTTCGAGGAAATCCGCATCCATTCCCGTCGCCCGGAAAGCCGCGATGCCTTTGCCGCCCGGCTGGAAAAGGATCTCGGCAAGAAGATCATCGTCACGGACAATTGGGAAGACTGCCTGAAGGACGCCGATATCATGGTGGAGGCGAGCCGCCTGCCGGAGCCGACGCCGCTCTTCAAGACATCCTGGGTCAAGAAAGGCGCCTTCGTCGTTCCCTACGGCACGATGAGCGCGCTGGAATTCGACCTGACCGATATCATGGACAAGGTCGTCGTCGACGATTGGGGCCAGTGCGGCCCCGGCCGGCCCTATGGCGCTCTGCGCCGGCATGTGGACGAGGGCAAGGTGACGGCGGAGACGCTGTACGCCGAAATCGGCCAGATCGTTTGCGGCGCCAAGCCTGGCCGCGAGAGCGACGACGAAACCATCCTCTTCTGGCATCGCGGCCTCAGCACGACTGATGTCGCGCTTGGAGCGGCCATGGTCGACAAGGCCAAGCGAATGAATATCGGCCAGCGCCTGCGGTTTGCGTGACCGGCCATGACCAGGACCGCCGCCCCGCCGATTGCCTGTTCGAGAATGTACAATCTCAGCCCCAAAATAACCGGGCTCTGGGACAACTTTTTTACGTGGCTCGGTGGACAATCCGGCATCAGGCTTGAGGTGATCCCGCACGCGGCTCCCGCACCTCTTTCCACACTCTGGGAGCGGCCGGATATGGGCGTCGTCTTCATGTGCGGCTTCCCGTTCTCGAAGCTTGCCACCGACCAGCGGCCGATACCGCTCGTGGCACCTATCTCGCTCGCGAACTGGGCCGGCGGGCAGCCGGTCTATGCGAGCCATATCGTTGCCGGGAGGGATACGGCTTTCGAAAGTACCGACCTTGCAAAGGCGCGCTGGGGCTGGACAGTGCGGGATTCGCAATCCGGCTATAATGCGTCGAGAGAATTCCTCGCCACACAACCCTATGCAAAAGAAGTGCGCGACACGGTCGGTCCGCTTCTCAATCCGCGTGGCGTCGTGGAGGCGATCCGCAGCGGCACGATCGATGTCGGGGCGATCGACGCCTATGCCTACCAACTGCTGGAGATGCATGAACCGGATATGATCGCGCCGTTGCGCATCGTCGCGACAACCGAGCCCGCGCCCTTCCCGCTGCTCGTAGCCTCCCGGCAATTGCCATCGGACGCGGTTCTGACGCTCAAGCATACGCTTCTTCACGCGCATCGGAGCGACGAGGAGCGAGCCATCCTCGCCTCGTTGGGTCTCGCCGCTTTCACGGAGCCAGATATGGCGGCGTACGATCGGATGCCCGCGAGAGCGCGAGATGCGGACGAAGCCTTGGGAGTGTCATGGTGAGACCTCGACAGCTCCGCCACCGCTCCAGCAAAGGGGTCCGCCGATGAAGTGGGTTCCGAAGAACATCGATCGGCTGGCCGAAGCCCTGCTGGAACATCTCTACCTCGTCTTCTCATCCGTCGGGATCGCGCTGGTCATCTCGCTGATCGTCGGCATATGGGCGGCGCGCAAGCCTCGCACCTTCAGCGCCATCGTCATCGTGACCGGCGTCCTCTTCGCCGTGCCGAGCCTTGCGCTTTTCGCCCTGCTCATTCCGACCCTCGGCATCGGTGCCGCGCCCGCCATCACCGGCCTTGCGGCCTATTCGCTGATGATCCTCATCCGCAATATCGGGCTCGGCTTTCAATCCATCCCCCGTGACGTCTTGGATGCCGCGCACGGCATGGGATACGGGACCATCAGGCGCATCTGGGAAATCGAGCTGCCGCTCGCCATACCCTTTATCGTCGGCGGCATCCGCATCGCCATGGTCACCGTGATCGGCATCGCTACCGTTGCGGCCTACATCAATGCCGGCGGTCTCGGCGTGATCATCTTCGAGGGCATCGACCAGCGTTTCCCGGAAAAGATCCTCGCCGGCGGCCTGCTTACCTCGGCGCTGGCGCTTTTCACCGACTATCTCTTCGCGGCGATCGAAAAGATGCTGCGACGTCGCAGCGGGAGGTAGACAGAATGATCCTGATCGACGCCTTTCACTGGATCGCCAGCAATCCCAGCACATTCTTCAGCGCCTTCAACCGTCACATGCTGATGTGCGCGATCTCGCTCGGTATCGCGCTGGTCATCGCGATACCGCTCGGCTTTCTCGTCGCTAGAATGCCGCGAGCCGCCTTCGTCGCCGTCAACATGGCCGGTTCGCTGCGCTCTATTCCGAGCCTGGCGATCCTGTCGGCGGCCATGCCCTTCCTCGGCATCGGCCTCCTGCCTTCGGTTATCGCGCTGATCGTACTGGCGGTGCCGCCGCTCCTGCTCAACACCATCGTTGGCATCCGCGAAATCGACCCTGCCCTTCTCGACGCCGCCAGCGGCATGGGCATGGGACGCCGCGATATCCTCTGGCAGATCGAAGCCCCACTTTCCGTACCCTCGATCCTCGCCGGCGTTCGCACCAGCGCTATCCAGGTGATCGGCGGCGCCGCCCTTGCCTCCTTCATCGGCGGCGGCGGGCTTGGCGATTTCATCAATGCCGGCATCGCCATCATGAATATGCCGCGCCTACTGGTTGGCGCGCTTCCCATCGCCCTTCTCGCCATCCTCGCCGAACTCACCTTCGGCTGGCTGGAGCGATTTTTCACTCAAAGACGATGACCGCGGAAGGCCATTGCCATGATACGACTCGACCACGTCACCAAGAACTATGAGGGAAGCGAGCGCCACGCCGTCGACACCCTTGAGCTTGAGATCGAAACGGGCACGACCGTCGCGCTGATCGGCCCCTCCGGCTGCGGCAAGACGACGACCATGCGGATGATCAACCGGCTGGAAACGCCGACGCGCGGCCGCGTGCTGGTCAATGGACGGGATGTGGCGGAGACCGATCAGAAGCAGCTTCGCCGCAGCATCGGCTATGTCATCCAGCAGGTCGGGCTTTTCCCGCATATGACGATCGAGCGCAACGTCGCGACGGTGCCGCGCCTGCTCGGCTGGGACAAGGCAAGGACGGACCGCCGGATCGACGAGCTTCTCGACCTGGTCGGCCTCGATCCCGCCATCATGCGCCGCCGCCTGCCGCACGAGCTTTCTGGCGGACAGCGCCAGCGCGTCGGCTTTGCCCGAGCACTCGCCGCCGATCCCGCGATCATGCTGATGGACGAGCCCTTCGGCGCGATCGATCCCATCACCCGCGTGCGGTTGCAGGACGAATTCCGGCAAATCCTGAAGAAGGTCAGCAAGACCGTGGTCATCGTCACCCACGACATCGACGAGGCGATCAAGATGGGCGACCGCATCGCCATCATGCGCGACGGTCGCCTGCTGCAATATGATACACCGGAAGCAATCCTCTCCCATCCGGCCAACAACTTCGTCGAAAGCTTCCTCGGGCCGGACCGGGCAATCAAGCGGCTGAGCCTGATCGAGGTAGCAACCGTCATGGCGCCACCTGCGACTGAGGTTTCCGCTATCTCCATCAGCCCCAGCGCCAATCTCCATGACGCTCTGGCGCTGATCCTTGCCGATGATTTACCTGGTCTCGACGTCAAGGCGGAGAATGGCGAGAGCGTCGGGTATCTTTCGCGTGAGGCGGTGCTTTCTGCACATCGGTGAGATGAAGTTTTCCGGGCTGCGCGAACTTGCTCTTAGTCAGGACAATCACGCCTCGAGCCCGTCTCAGCTCAACCAGTTCTCAACATCACGCTGCCCATAGACGACCGCAACGATAAAGATGCCGTAAGGCATCGGCTCGTAGATAGCGACATAACGACCCTCAATGAGAATCCGCGCAGTGGGGCTCAATTCCGGCCGAGGAGACCCCATGAGAGGTTGTCCTGCCGCAAGCTCGGCCTTGTCCAAAATCCGAGTGAGAAGGGCATCCGCTGCCCGTTCATTGTCCGGAGCGATTGTGCGCCATATTTGGCGCAGATCTTCCTCTGCCTTGGGGCTTAGAATGTACTTAGCCACCGCGACGGATTTCCGCCTTCAACTCCGCCAAAAGAGTTTTGGCATCGACCTCGCGGCCCTCACCGCTCGCCATGCCCTCGTCATAGGCCCTCTTGAGGCGGTTGATTTCCAAAAGACGAATTTCTTCGCGCTGCTCCCATAAACGCAGGGCATCCCGAACCACCTCGCTATTGGAGGCATAGGCTCCGGATTCAACAGCGCCATGCAGCCGCGCCACCTGCTGAGGCGAGAGAGAGATGGTGAGGGTCTTCATAGGCTCGGTTTTCATGGACCACTTATAGCAGTCCTAACAAGAACTAACAATATCACATAAGATGCAGTCGTTGGCACACACTCTTGGAAAGGTCGCACACATGATCTACATTAAAATCGAAATCCATCTACATGGAGGTGATCATGGCCATCAACGTCAATAATCCTGAAGCGGATGCGCTGACGCGCAAATTCGCCCATATGGCCGGTGTCAGCATCTCCGACGCTATCGTCATCGCCATGAAGGAAGCCATCGCAAAGCGCAGCAATGCGGAGACGCCGCACCAGACAGCGGTGCGACTTCGCGAAAAGCACGGGATTGCCTTGAACAATCAGACCCAGAAGCCGCTTCCGCGTGAAGTATTCGACGCCATGTGGGACGAAAGCTAGTGTTTGTCGACGCCTGCGCCATCATCGCTCTCCTTTCCGACGAGCCGGAAGCGGAGAGGATTTCGAAGGCGATCGCATCGGCGAAAAGCCCGATGACCTCGCCAATTGCCGTGCTGGAAGCAGCGCTCGGTCTTGCCCGTCCGGATAAATTCGATCTTTCAGTGGAAGCGGTTGAGGCTCTGCTTCTGGAATTCATCGACGAGCGCGGTATTGAAATCCGCGATCTGCCACCCGCGCGGGAAACGACCCGTCTCGCCCTTTCGGCCGCACACCGCTATCGCTCCGGACGTCACGGACTCAATCTCGGCGATTGCCTGCATTATGCTTGCGCCAAATATTATGGCGTACCGATCCTCGCGACAGGGGATGAATTCCGACGAACCGACATTGAAACCGTCCCCTGACGGAAACAATAAAGAAATCCCCGCCACGGCTCAGCACAGCGGGGATTGTCACTATTTCGTCAAGCCCTTCCCTAGGCCGGCAGCTGGAAGAACCAGTTGGCGAACAGCACGATGGCAAGGCCGCCGGCGATTGCGAGATAGGGCAGGATGCCCGCCTTCTTGACGCCGAGATCCTGGCCGACCAGGCCGAGATCGTCCATGGCGCCGACCGGGAACTTGCCGCCGTCGCGGACATAGTGCCTATAGGCGAAGACCGGCAGGATCAGCGCAGCAAAGGCGAAGCCGACCCAGAGCGCGTTGGCGTAACCCCAAACCTTGGCGCCAGCGCCGAGGAAGAGGGCGTTGACGAAGGCGAGGATAGTGTTGACGCCGATCAGCCAGGTCGGCGCCTTCCACGGACGCTCGATATGGCCGGAGTCCATGCGGTGGATCCAGCCGGAATTGAGGTTCAGGAAGTTGAAGATGATGTAGCCGACATTGGAAACGGCGAGTACGAAGAAGTAGCCGCTTGCATCCGAGGCGATCGCCAGAAGGCAGAGATTGAAGGCGAAGTCCGTCCACATCGCCCTAGTTGGGGCGCCGTTCTCGTTCACATGGTCGAGATATTTCGGCAGCCAGCCGTCCTTCGAGCCCTGATAGAGCGTGCGCGAGGAGCCCGCCATCGCCGTCATGATGGCGAGGAAGAGCGCCAGGATCATCAGGATGACGAGAAGCTGGGTGACGATGCGGCCAGCGCCGATCAGGCCGCCGAGCGCTTCCGCCACACCGGTGCCGTCGACGATGCCTGGCGCCAGCATGCCGGCATGGCCGAGCACGCCCTGGAAGGCGAAGGGCACGAGGAAGAAGAACAGGCAGCAGACGAGGCCGGAATAGAAGATTGCCTTGAATGTGTCGGTCTTCGGATTCTTGAGCTCGCGCGTGTAGCAGACGGCGGTCTCAAAACCGTAAGTCGACCATGCCGCGATATAGAGGCCGCCGAGGAAGAGCGTCCAGCCGCCATTGCTCCAGGTGCCGTCGGTGCCGGCATAGGCGGCTGTCGGCGGCACAAGGCCGGTGACATTGGAAGCGACGATCTGTCCGCTGACGATCGGATAGAGGCCGATGATCAAAAGCGGCACGAGAACGATGATCGCCAGCCATTTCTGGACGCTTGCCGTTTCCGAGATACCGCGATGCTGGATCGCGAAGATGATCAGCATCAGGATGCCGCCGATGAAGAAGGTGGCATTGACGTTGGCGGTTGCAAGAAAGGGAATGTTGAAGCTGACGAGCGACCAGCTACGGATCGCCGGCGTCAGCGCGGCAACGCCGTCGGCGCTGAGCAGCGCGGTGACGGCATCCGCTGGCGCGGTGCCGGCATGGGCGGCAATATATTCGGCAACGCGGGGGCTATCGGCCGCGATGGATGTGGCATGCGCGCTGATCCAGGCGACGACAGCCTGCGAATCCGCCGCCGGGATCGGGTAAAAGGCGTTGAGAATGTAGCCGGCCGCGATAGCGCAGCCGAGCGATAGCACCGGCGACCAGGCAAACCAGTTGCACCAGACGGAAAGCGGCGCGATGAACTTCGAATAACGCAGCCATGCGGTCGCGCCATAGACCGAGGCGCCGCCGGACTTGTTGCCGAACATGCCGGCGATTTCCGCGTAGGTGAAGGATTGCAGGAACCCCATGACCATCGAAATGATCCAGACGGCGAAAGCAAGCTTGCCCGTCGTGCCGGCAATACCGCCGATGGAGAAAAGAACAAGCGGCGGCACGCCCGCAGCCACCCAGAAAGCGCCCTTCCAGTCGAGCGCGCGTATAAGCTTACCTTCGGTGCCAGCAGGAGCGCTGGCGTCCACAATATCCGTCATCGGTGCAGTTCCCCATTTATTGTTCCGGACGTATCTGTCGTACGTCTCCCTGAACGTGCCTCCCATGGCATTTCAGGCCCGCCGGTGGTTTTGAAGATCCGTGTTTCCTGCACAGATTTCCGAGTCTAGGCCCTTTATAGATAGTGAAGATATTTTCTTTTTAGTCAATATCCCTTTACTTTCGGAAGGCATTTTGTCAGCATGATTCGAGTGCCGGGAGGCACATCATTTCCCGAGAGGGCTGCATGCGAGATCTTCATCCGACGACTGCCGGAGTGCGGCCCGTTTCGGCCAGCATCATTCACTATCCCGGCATTCCGGTGCTGCCGCCGAATACCGAGCGCTACCGTTGCAAGGGCGGCGGATCGCTGGTTCTGCGCGTCGAGCCCGGCGACCATGTCGCGGTGACGGACAGCGAGGGCGGGCAGCTCTGCGAGCTGTCCTTCCTTGACGAGAAGGGCCGATTTCAAGCGGCCGGCCTCGGTACGGCCTTCACCGGTCATGCCGATGGCCTCAAGTCCATTTTGTCCTCCGAGGAGGCAAGCGCCCAGCGCACGCGCGCAGCCTTGCAGCGGCGCGGCGCCGATCTCGCCAAGGCCGGGGCTGTCAGCCTCTTCGGAGCAGCATCGACGCCCGGCAGCGCGGCCGAATTCACCATCGCGCTGAAGGGCCTGCTGATCGTCGCCGCTCCTGGTCATGCCATGTCGCCGGAGGCACAGGAGACCGTCACACCGATCGAGGTCAGGATCCGGCGCAGCCAACTTATTCGCGACTATGCCTCCGCCCTGCCGGAGCCGCTGGCCGACTCGATCGAGGACATCCGCATCAGGGCGGCGACGGCCTCCGCTTATTTCGTTCGCGCCGGCGAGTTCATTCAGATCATCGACGTCTATGGCCGGCAATGCACCGATTTCCAGGCATTCGCCGCCCGCAAGGTGGACAAGGGGCTCGATCTTGCGCTTGATTCCACCGTCACTCGCACCCTGCTCGGCCGCAGCTATCCCGCCCCCGGCCTGCCTTCGAAAGCCTTCGACCGCGATTTCGAGCCGCTGGTGGAAGTCGTGCAGGATACAGTCGGCCGCCACGACGCCTTCGCGACCGCCTGCAATTCGCGCTACTACGACGACATGGGCTATCCCGGCCATGTGAATTGCACCGACAATTTCAACGCGGCGCTGGCGCCCTATGGCATTGCCGGCCGCAAGGGCTGGGAAGCGCTCAACTATTTTTACAACACCAATATCGACCACAATAATCAGCTCTATCTCGACGAGCCCTGGTCGCGACCGGGCGACTATGTGCTGATGCGGGCGCTGACCGATCTCGTCTGTGTCTCCTCCTCTTGCCCCGACGACATCGATGCGGCAAACGGCTGGGACCCGACGGATATCCACGTCCGCACCTTTTCCGGAAAAGAGAAATTCACACGAGCGGTAGCCTATCGCATGACCCCTGACGCCGACGCCGAACTGACGCGCGAAACCGCGTTCCACCCCCGCCTGTCTGCCCTGACACGGGACTACACTGAATATCGCGGCTTTTGGCTGCCGAACCGCTTCTCTTCGGAGGGGCCGGTCGAGGAATATTGGGCCTGCCGCGAAAGAGCCGTCGTCATCGACCTTTCGCCACTCCGTAAATTCGAGGTGACCGGACCCGATGCGGAGGAACTGCTGCAATATTGCCTGACGCGTGACGTCCGCAAGCTGTCGACCGGCCAAGTGGTCTATTCCGCCATGTGTTACGAAAATGGCGGCATGATCGACGACGGCACGCTTTTCCGCCTCGGTGACAAGAATTTCCGCTGGATCGGCGGCGATGACTATAGCGGCATCTGGTTGCGCGAGCAGGCTGAGAAGAAGGGCTTCAAGGCCTGGGTCCGCTCGTCCACCGACCAGATGCACAATATCGCCCTGCAAGGACCGAAGAGCCGCGATATCCTGAAAGAGATCATATGGACCGCGCCGCGCCAGCCGACGATCGGCGAACTCGAATGGTTCCGCTTCGCAGTCGGCCGCATCGATGGTTTCGAAGGTGCGCCGGTCGTCGTCTCGCGCACCGGCTATACCGGCGAACTCGGCTATGAAATCTTTTGTCATCCGAAGGATGCGCTCACCGTCTTCGACGCCGTCTGGAAGGCCGGAGAACCTTATGGGCTGAAGCCGATAGGGCTCGAAGCGCTGGACATGGTCCGCATCGAAGCGGGCTTGATCTTCGCCCATCACGAATTCACCGACCAGACCGACCCCTTCGAGGCCGGCATCGGCTTCACCGTGCCGCTGAAATCCAAGCAAGATGATTTCATCGGCCGCGAGGCGCTGATCCGCCGCAAGGAAAACCCGCGCCATCTGATGGTCGGGCTCGACGTCCAGGCCAATGAAGCGGTCGGACACGGCGACTGCGTCCATATCGGCCGCGCCCAGGTCGGCGTCATCACCAGCGCCACGCGCTCGCCGATCCTCGGCAAAACCATCGCGCTCGCCCGCATCGACGTTCAGCATGCGGGTGTCGGCACCAAGGTCGAGATCGGCAAGCTTGACGGCCATCAGAAGCGTCTGCCGGCTGTGATCGTGCCGCTGTCGCATTACGACCCGCAAAAGACACGGCCGCGTTCGTAATATATTACTTACTCTGCCTTGCGCTGCGCGTTCGAGATCGCCCGCGCCGCCTCTTCCGAGGAATTGGCGAGCGTTCGCATTTCCGCAGCCAACACCGCAAAACCGGACCCTGCCGTTCCGGCTCTCGCGGCCTCGATGCCGGCATTGACAGCGAGCAGTTTCAGGTAGCGCAATGATTGCAGGATCTCGCCGGTCTTCGATGCCGTCACCCGCATGTCGGCAGTCTGTTCGTCGATGCGCTGATAGAGCGACTCTATATTGATGATGCTGCCTTCGAGATAGAGCAGCTCTCCGGCTTCGTCCCAGACGCCTCCGCCGGTCTCCGTCACCCAGATGAAATGACCTTCATTGTGGCGAATGCGATATTCCATCGTCCAGTCGGTGCAGCTTTCCAGCGCCCTGCCGACGACCTCGTCCATGAGCGGCACGTCGTCTTCGCACATGATGGAAGTGAAAGTTCGTGTCCGGTTACCGATGATCTCGTCGGCGGGATAACCGAAGACACGTTCGATGCCGTCGGTCATCTCCAGCATCGTATAATTTTCATCGGCGCGGCAGCGATAGAGAAAACCGTTCATACGGCCGAGAATGCTTGTTTGGAAATCCATGATGACCATGCCCGAAGAAAAAGGAGTTGCGGATCAAATTGCTTCGTCTCATCTCAAACACGCCGGCAAGGGCCGCGATGAGCGACCCTTGCCGGCTACGCAACGCTTGGGAAGGCATCAATTGCGCAGATATTCCTCCATGGAATCGTCAAGCGCCTCCACCCATGGCGTATGATGCGTCGGCGACATGTTGCCGGTCATCAGCGAGCGATAGGCATGATCGCGAAAGCCCATGACGTTTTCCGCCTTGTGATGCTCCCATTCCATAAAGGTCTTGTTCGTGCCCTCGATATCGAAGCTCGGATAATCGGTCTCGGCGAGCAGCTCTTTCACATAGTCGCCCTGATACCAGATCATCTGCTCGGCATCTTCCAGCGTCTCCTCGCGGGCGCGCCACATGTCGAAATTCGCCTTCAGCTCCTCTTCCGGAGGCAGCTTGATGCGTCCCAGCATAACGTCACGCGCCCACCAGGCCTGCACGTCGAACATGTTGAAGGTATAGAACTGGTCCTGCATGCCGATGTAGAAAAGCTGCGGGTTCTTGTCGAAGACAACGCCCTTGTAGAGGTGATCGGCCCAGAGGCGGTTGGCGGTCTTCAGGCGTAACTCGTCTGGCAGGAAGGGGAAGTGGTGCTGGTATCCGGTGCACAGGATCAGAGCGTCCACTTCCTTTTTCGAGCCGTCGAGGAAGTGCGCCGTCTTGTTTTCGAGCTTGGTCAGCAGCGGCCGCTCCTCGAAATTGGCGGGCCATTTGAAGCCCATCGGCTTCGAGCGATAGCTTGTCGTCACCGATTTCGCGCCGTATTTCCAGCATTGCGAGCCGATATCCTCAGCCGAATAGCTGCGGCCGACGATCAGCACGTTCTTGTCCTTGAATTCCAGCGCATCGCGGAAGTCATGTGCGTGCAGCACGCGGCCGTTGAAGGTCTTCACACCCTCGAAATAGGGCACGTTCGGCGTCGAGAAGTGACCGTTGGCAACGACGACATAGTCGAATTCCTCGTCATACATCCGGTCTTCGACTCGGTCATGCGCCGTCACCGTGAATTTCTTCGTCTCCTCGTCGAAGCGCACCATGCGAACCGGCGTGCTGAAGCGCACCCATTTGCGCACATCGGCCTTCTCGACGCGGCCCTTGATATAGTCCCAGAGCACGGCGCGCGGCGGATAGGAGGCGATCGGCTTGCCGAAATGCTCCTCGAACGTATAGTCGGCAAATTCCAGGCATTCCTTGGGGCCGTTCGACCAGAGGTAGCGATACATGCTGCCGTGGACCGGTTCGCCATATTCGTCGAGGCCGGTGCGCCAGGTGTAGTTCCAAAGCCCGCCCCAGTCGGACTGCTTTTCGTAGCAGACGACCTCCGGGATTTCGGCACCCTTCTGGGCCGCCGACTGGAAGGCCCGCAACTGGGCCAAGCCGGAAGGACCGGCGCCGATGACGGCAACTCTTGTCATGAAGCATTCCCCTTTCGATTGTATCGACTTTTTATCGCATGCGGTCGTCTTGGCGCGTCGTCGGCGTCAATCCGGGAAGGTGCCGGTGCTCGTCGGCGCGCCGTCATCATATTTCGAAAGCCAGTCGATCGTCGTCTCGCGAAACCGCGTCAGGCCCTTGTAGTCGATGAGCTCCGGCGGCAGGGTGCGCAGCACGCGCGGGAAGCGGCGTGCCCATTTCGGCACGGTCACGAGCTCGTCCATGTTCATCAGATAGCAGCGGATGACGAAGAGGATGGCGTTCGAACGCGGCAGGCGCCAGAGGCTCTGTAGCTCGACACGCAGATGCACCTTCTCACCGACATTCTGTGGCGTCACCGTCAGACGGTCCGGACCCCACTTCGGATAGTTCTCCGGGCTGGTGTCAAGACGCGGATTGATCGTCATCGTCCAGTTGAAGCGGCGCGTCGGCTTGCCCTGCTGCAGGTTCAACAGGAATTTCAAAGCGCGGTCGAAGACGCCGATCTGATGAGCGAGCGGCACCGGCCCGTGCCATTCCATGAAATTCATGCCGATATCGAAATCGAGCGACCAGTCGGCCTGGGTCGTGACCATGCCGGCGTCCATCCAGAGATTGTTGTCGCGCTGGTCAACGATGCAGAAATCGCCCTGGGCCTGGCGGGCGATGTATTCGAAGGGCTCATAGGGCAGCGTCGATGCGTCGCCGAAAGTGAATGTGTCGTCGATGCCGAGCGGCCGGTTGATCCAGCGCCACTGGTCGCCGTTCTTGATCAGCGTGAAATGCTCAGGGTAGCCGGCGGCTTGCTCCTCCATCAGCAGTTCGAGCGTATCCCACTGCGCCGACATCATATGCGGCAGCGCCTGGTAGCGCAGCGGATCCTCCTTCAGCACCAGCGCCCGGTCATGCATCTCGGCGACATAATGCTCGTCGACGTCGATCAGGCTTTCATAGACCGTGCCCGCCTGCCCCTTCACATGCGGTTCCATGTTGACAGAATACATGTACTCATCACGATCGAAGGGGAACGGAAAGCGCCGGATGTTTTCCGGACTGTTGCGATAGCTGAAATCGTCCCGGAACGTTTCCTGCTTGAAGGCGATTGCCATGTCCGTTCTCCTGGGTATTGGTTCGGTGCCTAGAGGTCGAGATGCAGCGTGTTTCCCTCGAAGCGGGAAACACAGATCATCACCTTGCGGCCGGAAGCTTTTTCTTCGTCGGTCAGATAGACGTCGTGGTGCAGAAGCTTGCCCTCGCAGGCGGCAACCGCCGTCTCGCACTGGCCGCAGGCGCCGCCGCGACAGAGGAAGGGCGCATCGACACCCGCCGCCTCGATCGCCTCCAGCATGCTCTCATGATGGCCGACATGCACGGTCTTGTGGGAGCGCATCAGCTCGATCGAGAAAGGCTTGCCGGGCTGCGAGGATAGGAAGCGCTCGGAATGCAGGTTCTGCTCCGGCCAGCCGGCCTCAAACCCCGCCTTCAGCACCCCGTCGATCATCCCCGAGGGGCCGCAGACATAGAGATGCGTGCCGAGCGGCTGGCTTTCGAGAAGACGGGCGAGCGGAATATAGTTCTTTTCCGCGTCGCAATAGATCTTCACCCGATGCGGGCCGTAGCGTTCGACGAGATCCTGACAATAGGCGCCGCGATCGAGCGAGCGTACCGCATAATGCAGCTCGAAATTGGCGCCCTCGCGGGAAAACTGCTCCATCATGGCGATGAAGGGGGTGATGCCGATGCCGCCGGCGATCAGCAGATGCTTGCGGCCGCGCCAGTCCGGCTGGAAGAGATTGACCGGATAGCTGACCTTCAGCTCGTCGCCTTCTCTCACTTTCTCATGCATGAAGGTGGAGCCGCCGCGCGAATCCTCGACATGCAGCACGCTGACCTCGTAGCCTGAGCAATCATGCGGCGGCGACATCAGCGAATAGGCATTACGTCTCATGTGTCCTTCGTCGTTCATCGAGACGATGACATGGGCGCCACCGGAGAAATAAGGCATCGGCTTGCCGTCGAGGCGTTCGAAGCGGAAGCGCTTGATGCGGTGGGCGATCGGCGTCACCTTCGCCACGCGGACGGGAATTTCAGTACCACCACTCACAGGAACAACTCCTCCGGATCAGGGGCGCTGCCCGGTTCTTCCGCATCGATATTGACACCCTGGAAAGCACCGAGCCGGCGCGAATAATGATCGCGCACCAGGAGTGGAAGCCCGCAATGGCTGCAGGCAAAGGGGCTATGGGTGACATCCTCGGTGATGCCCTTGCAATGGACGCACTGCACGCGGCGTGCCAGTGAACCGCGATGTTCGGTGACGATCGAGGCATGGTCCATGCCGTAGTCGAGCGCCACCATCATCGCCTGGCCGATGAAGCCTTCCGTGCCGGAAATATAAAGCCGCGTGCCCATATGGGCGGTCGCAAGCGACCCCTTCAGGCGGAAGAGCAGCGTTGCGATCGTCGGCGCCGTAAAAAACATGTCGGCGCCGAGTCGGCGCAAGGTCTCGTCATGACCCTTGCCCTGCGAGCCATGGGCGACATAGAGGATCTCGCTGCGCGACAGGGCCGTGTCGTCAAGTGCGGACTTCTGATCAAGGAGGGCATTAGCGCCCTCGCCTTCGAGCGCAAAGATGTGTCGCCGGGCGTGCGGCTGGATGGAAAGGCCCTTGTAGACCGGTCGGCTCTTGATGCCTTCGACGAGCATAGGCGCGCCTCCTTAACCCACGGCCGTCCTCTTCTTCTTTTCCGGATCGTCGAAGGGCAGCGTATGGGCAATCGCGCTCGCCTTGAGCGTCTTGCCGCGCACCTCGAGCTTCGTGCCCTGAACGGCCTTGTCGACATCGAGACGCGCGATCGCCATGGATTGCTTCGTCAGTGCCGAATAGCACGGGCAGGTAATGACGCCGACCTTTTTGCCGTCGGCAAAGACCTCGTCGCCGAGATCGGCCGGACCATCGGCATCGATCAGCATGCCGAAGATCTTGAAGCGTTCCTTGCCCTTCAGACGGGCATGTTCCTCGGCACCCCTGAAGCCGGTCTTGCCGGGGCTGACGGTAAAGTCGAGGCCGAGCTCCCAGAGACTGTCGCCGGGCGGCTGGTCGGCGAAGGGATACATCTGCGAGTTATCGTAGGGGTAGAAGAGCAGGTAGCTTTCGACGCGCAGCATGTCGAGAACGCTGAAGCAGCAGGGGATGATGCCCATCTCCTTGCCTTCCGCGACGATCCGGTCCCAGACCATCGGGGCATCCTGGCCACGCACGAAAATCTCGTAGCCACGCTCGCCGGTATAGCCGGTGCGCGAGATCATCACCGGCGCGCCGAACAGCGTCGTCTGCATGTGATGGAAATATTTGAGGTCGCGGATGCCGGGCACATATTTGGCAAGATAGTCGACCGCGACCGGCCCCTGCAGCGACAGATCGTGCAGGTCGTCATCGAAAAGGACGGCACAGTTGCGGCCGGCCGCCTGCTTGACGAGTTCCTCGTGGCCGGAGCCGGAACCATGTACCAGCATCCAGGAATTCGGCCCGGTGCGGTAGACGATGCAGTCATCGGTGAAATAGCCGCGATCGTTCAGCATGGCCGCATAGACCGAACGGCCGGGATAGATCTTCGACATGTCGCGGGTGGTGATATAGTCGAGGACGGCGATCGCATGCGGGCCGACCAGATGCACCTTCTTCAGGCCCGAAACATCCATGATCCCGGCCTTGGTGCGGATGGCGACGTGCTCATCCGACATATCCTTCTCATAGGTCCAGGCGGTTCCCATGCCGCTCCAGTCCTCGAGTTTCGATCCCAAAGCGCGATGCCGGTCCGCCAAGGCGGAGAAACGCCATGATAGTGCCATTTCGTTCCCTCATTTTCTTCTATGGAATATTTATTTCCTGACTATATTCGTCTTTCGCGCCGTGGCAAGCCGCTCCCCAAGTTTTTTGTCGGCATAGACGGCGACATTCGCATTCAGAATTTCGGCACCGTCTTGCCGGCGGCGCGATGAGCGGCGATGACGGTATTGGCCATCAGCATGGCGATGGTCATCGGCCCGACACCGCCCGGTACCGGCGTGATCACAGCCGCGACATCGGAGGCTTCGGCAAAGGCGACATCGCCGACAAGACGCGTCCTGCCCTCGCCGCG
>NZ_QSNT01000004.1:490052-490454 GCF_009498525.1 Rhizobium sp. ICMP 5592
TGTCGTCACCGTCGCATTGGCATTCAGCAGCAATTGCGCCATCGGCTTGCCGAACAGGTTGGAACGGCCGATGACCACGGCATTCAGTCCCGACAGGTCCTCGCCATGGATACGGCGGACCAAAAGCATGGCGCCGGCCGGCGTGCAGGAGATCAAGCCGGTTTTGAGATCGCCGGTGGCAAGCTTGCCGGCATTGACCACATGCAGACCGTCGACATCCTTCTCCGGCCGGATCGACTGGATGATCGGCTCCGAGTTCAGGTGCTTCGGCAGCGGCAGCTGTACCAGGATGCCGTGGATGGAATTGTCTTCGTTCAGCGACTGGACGAGACCTGCCAGTTCCTCTTGCGTCGTCTCGGCCGGCAGCGTGTGCTGGATCGACTTGAAGCCGCATTCCCTAGC
>NZ_QSNT01000004.1:490875-512286 GCF_009498525.1 Rhizobium sp. ICMP 5592
GTGGATCTCGGCTTCCATCTCGAACTTGCCCGCGATCGGCTTGAAACCCTCGACCAGCGCCTCCTGGCCCACCCCTTGCTCGGAGATGAAGCTCACCCGCATGAAGAACTTGCCGGTATCCAGATCGTCGAACTGGCTGGAGTCGACGATGTTGCAGCCCTGGTCAGCCAGATAATTCGCAATCGCAGCAACAATCCCGCGTGTCGATCGGCACGATACCCGTAGAACGTAGTTCTTCATCCCTCTTCCCTCGCAGTCCGGGATCACATACCCGCATCAGGCCGGAGTTTCAGGCTCCGGCCTGATGCGCTCATCTTATGGAATGCCGTGCTACGCTCAGATATCGAGCGTGCTGTCGCGTTCCCATTGCGTGAAGTGCGAGCAGTAGGAATTCCATTCCTGATGCTTGAGCTTCAGGTAAGCGGCGGAGAATTCCGAGCCGATCGCTTCCTTCAGGCCTTCGTCCTCGTCATAGGCTCTGAGCGCATCCAGCAGGTTGAGCGGCAGGCGCGGCGCGTCCTTCACCAGATGCCCCTCGGCATACATGTCGATATCGTGATGCGGGCCGGGATCGGCCTTGTTGCGGATGCCGTCGAGGCCGGCGGCGATGATGATCGACTGCAGCAGATAAGGATTGACGGCACCGTCCGGCAGGCGCAGTTCGAAGCGGCCGGGACCGGGCACGCGCACCATATGGGTGCGATTGTTACCGGTCCAGGTCACCGTATTCGGCGACCAGGTGGCGCCCGAAGTGGTGCGCGGCGCGTTGATGCGCTTGTAGGAATTGACTGTGGGATTGGTGATCGCCGCCAGCGACGAGGCGTGCTTCATAATGCCGCCAAGGAACTGCTTGCCTTGCGCCGAGAGGCCGAATTCCGCTTCCCTGTCGGCAAAGACGTTGGTCTTGCCGTCATTGCTCCACACAGAGATATGGCAATGGCAGCCATTGCCGGTCAGGCCCTTAAACGGCTTCGGCATGAAGGTGGCCCGCAGGCCATGCTTTTCGGCGATCGACTTGACCATGAACTTGAAGAAGGAGTGCTTGTCTGCCGTCTTCAGCGCGTCGTCGAACTCCCAGTTCATCTCGAACTGGCCGTTGGCATCCTCGTGGTCGTTCTGATAGGCGCCCCAGCCGAGTTCCAGCATGTAGTCACAAATTTCAGCGATGACATCGTAGCGGCGCATGACGGCCTGCTGGTCGTAGCAGGGCTTTTCGGCAGTGTCGTATTCGTCGGAGATCTTCGAACCGTCAGCGGTGATCAGGAAAAATTCGGCTTCGACACCGGTCTTGACCCGCATGCCTTCGGCCTCAGCCGACTTCACAAGCTTCTTCAGCACGTTGCGCGGCGCCTGGGCGACAAGCTTGCCATCCATCCACAAATCGGCGGCAACCCAGGCGACTTCCTTCTTCCAGGGAAGCTGGATCACGGAGGATGCATCCGGCACGGCGAAGAGGTCCGGATGGGCGGGCGTCATGTCGAGCCAGGTGGCGAAACCGGCAAAGCCGGCGCCCTCTTCCTGCATCGCGGCAATCGCCTGCGCCGGCACCAGCTTGGCGCGCTGGCCGGAAAACAGATCGGTATAGCTGATCATGAAATATTTGATGCCTTTGTCTTTGGCAAAAGCAGCAAGGTCCAGTGTCATTCTCGTTCCCCTTTGGATTTCTTAGAGACACTTCGATTTGGATGGGATGCCGCCGGGCTCTTTGGCCCGGCGGTGAAAATTCAGTAGCCTCCCTTGCCCGGATACCAGCTCGTGCCGGCAAGCGGGATTTGCGCCATGGCAGCAGCTTCCATCGTCAAGGCGCAGAGGTCTTCCGGCTCCAGATTATGCAGATGGTTCTTGCCGCAGGCACGCGCGATCGTCTGGGCCTCAAGCGTCATGACCTTCAGATAATTGGCAAGACGACGACCGGCCGCAACCGGGTCGAGCCGCGCGGCGAGTTCCGGATCCTGGGTAGTAATGCCGGCCGGGTCCTTGCCTTCGTGCCAGTCGTCATAGGCGCCGGCAGTAGTGCCGAGCTTCTGGTACTCTTCTTCCCAGCGCGGATCATTGTCGCCGATCGCGACCAGCGCCGCCGTGCCGATGGCGACGGCATCGGCACCAAGCGCGAGCGCCTTTGCCACATCCGCGCCGGAGCGAATGCCGCCGGAGATGATCAGCTGCACCTTGCGATGCATGCCGAGATCCTGCAGCGCCTGGACGGCTGGACGAATGCAGGCGAGCGTCGGCATGCCGACATTTTCAATGAAAACGTCCTGGGTTGCCGCCGTGCCGCCCTGCATGCCGTCGAGAACGACGACATCGGCGCCAGCCTTCACGGCCAGAGCCGTGTCGTAATAGGGACGCGCGCCACCAACCTTGACGTAGATGGGCTTTTCCCAATCGGTGATTTCGCGCAATTCCATGATCTTAATCTCAAGATCGTCGGGACCGGTCCAGTCCGGGTGACGGCAGGCCGAGCGCTGGTCGATACCCTTCGGCAGATTGCGCATATGGGCAACACGATCGGAGATCTTCTGGCCGAGCAGCATGCCGCCGCCGCCGGGCTTTGCGCCCTGGCCGACCACCACTTCGATCGCATCGGCACGACGCAGATCTTTCGGGTTCATGCCGTAGCGTGAGGGCAGATACTGATAGACGAGGGTCTGCGAATGGCCTCGTTCCTCGTTGGTCATGCCGCCGTCGCCGGTCGTGGTCGACGTGCCCGCAAGCGTGGCGCCACGGCCGAGCGCTTCCTTGGCATTGCCTGACAGCGCGCCGAAGCTCATGCCGGCGATGGTGATCGGGGTTTTGAGCGTAATGGGCTTTTTGGCAAAACGGCTGCCGAGAACCACCGTCGTGTCGCACTTTTCGCGATAGCCTTCGAGCGGATAGCGCGAGATCGACGCACCGAGAAACAGAAGGTCATCGAAATGCGGCACCTTGCGCTTCGTGCCCGCGCCGCGAATGTCGTAGATGCCGGTTGCCGCCGCGCGGCGGATCTCGGCCAGCGTATGGTCGTCGAAGGTGGCGGACTTGCGCGGCGGCGTCAGAGGATTGTGATAGCTCATAATATTCCTTTCGCCTCAGTACGCGTCGGCATTGTCGATGTTGAAATTATAGAGCTTGCGCGCCGATCCGTAGCGCTTGAACTCTTCCGGCTTGACGCCGCTGACGCCGGCCTTTTCGAGAAGCTCGGAAAGCTTTTCGAGATGCTCCGGGCGCATCTCTTTCTCGATGCAGTCCGAGCCGAGGCTCTTGACCTCGCCGCGTACGAAAAGCTTGGCTTCGTAAAGGCTGTCGCCGAGCGCATCGCCGGCATCGCCAAGGACGACCAGATGGCCGGACTGCCCCATGAAGGCGGACATATGGCCGATATTACCATGCACGACGATATCGATGCCCTTCATCGAGATGCCGCAACGCGAAGCCGCATTGCCCTTGATGACCAGCAGGCCGCCCTGACCGGTCGCGCCCGCATATTGGCTCGCATCGCCTTCGATGACAACGGTGCCCGACATCATGTTCTCGGCAACACCGGGACCAGCCGAGCCGTGAACGGTGACGTTGCCGCCATCGTTCATGCCGGCGCAATAATAGCCGACAGATCCTTTGACATCGACGGTCACGGGAGCGTCGATACCGACGGCAACCGCGTGATGGCCACGCGGGTTGACGACTTCAAAGGCAGTATCATTGGCGCCTGCCGCAAGGCCATGGAGAGCGCTGTTGAGGTCACGCAGCGGCGTGACGGAAAGATCGAAAACTGGCATAAAAGAACTCTCTCGATTGCGCCGACCTTGGACTAGGCAGCCTTTTCGTGATCCCAGAAATAGACGGTCGCCGGCTCCGGCTCCCAGATGCGGGCATCCTCGATGCCCGGCAGGTTGACGAGCGCACGATATTCGGAGCCGAACGCGACATAGCGATCGGTTTCGGCCATGACGGCCGGCTTGCAGGCGATGGGGTCGCGAACGACGCCGAAGCCGGACTTGGTGCCGACGACGAAGGTGAAGAAGCCGTCCAGATCGTCCAATGCGCCGGTCAGCGCCTCGCCCAGATCCTTGCCCTTGGCCATCTCGGCCGTCAGATAGGCGGCAGCCACCTCGGTGTCGTTCTGGGTCTCGAAGGTCATACCTTCGCGCACCAGCTCGCGGCGCAGATTGTTGTGGTTCGACAGCGAGCCGTTATGGACCAGGCACTGATCCGAGCCGGTCGAGAAAGGATGGGCGCCGAGCGTCGTGACGGCGGATTCGGTTGCCATGCGGGTATGACCGATGCCGTGCGTTCCGGACATGGAGGCAACGCCGAAACGGGAGACGACGTCTTTCGGCAGGCCGGTTTCCTTGTAGATCTCGATGGCGTCGCCGCTGCTCATCACCCGGACATCCGGCCGCAACGACGCGATCGCGGCGCGGCCCTCGTCGAGCTTGTCCTTCGCAAGCGCAATAACGGCATGGGTGCTCTTCACCTCGATCGATACCGGCGCATCGAGCGCTCGCCGAAGATCCTGTTCGAGACCTTCAAAATCTTTCGCCGGATTGGCGGACTGGATGGTGATTTTCGCCTTGTTCCCGTTCGCGCCGCCGTAAATCGCGATGCCGGCGCTGTCGGGGCCACGGTCCGTCATCGTCACCAGCATGGACGAGAGAAGCGAGCCGAGTTCCGGCTCCAGGCTTTTATCCTTCAGGAAGAGACCCACAATTCCGCACATGATCAGACCCTCCATTTCGCGTCTGCAAAATGACTAGCAGGTCCATTTTCGGATTTCAACTGGTAAGAATAATATTTTCTTTTAAAGCAAGTCAGTTGCTCTCGCCGCGCTGTGGATAGCTGATGATCGAGAGATAGCGGCTGGGCAGTTTCACCAGCACTTCCGGCCCATGCGGCGCATCAGCGTCGAAAAACAGGCTATCACCCGGCTGCATATGAAAAAGCTGGTCGCCGTGGCGATAGACCACCTCGCCTTCGAGCATATAGAGGAACTCCATGCCCTCGTGCTGGAATGTCGGGAAGACGTCGGAATCGGTCGTCAGCGTGATGAGATAGGGCTCGACGATGACGCCGCTCGAATTATTGTCGATGTGGCCGAGCAGATTATACTGGTGGCCGGCGCGCGTACCGCGTCGCTCCAGCTCTATGCCTTGTCCGGCCTTGACGAAGACGGCGTTGCGCGGTTCCTCGTAGCGCCGAAAGAAAGCCGTCAGCGGCACGCCGAGGGCGCGGGAGAGCGATTGCAGCGTCGTCAGCGACGGCGAGATATTGCCGTTTTCGATCTTCGACAGCATGCCGAGTGAAATCCCGGTCGACGCCGCAAGATCGGTCACGGTGATGCCGAGCTTCTTGCGATAGGCGCGCACCTCATGGCCGATCGCCATCTCGAGATTGTTTTCCTTCGGCTCGCGAACCGCATGCGGGTCCTGCAACAAGGCCGGCCGCGCGCCGTGGGGATGCTCGTCAGTCGATGTCTTCTCCGGCTTCGTCTTCATTCACGATCCTTTGCTGCAACGCGTCATCACAGCCACCCTATCGTCGCAGTGAAATTTCCTCAACCATGAAGAAAGTCAGGGCTTACGAATATTGCTGGGCGCCGCGCCATAGGCGCTGCGATAGACGCGGGAGAAATGCGCGCCGCTGGAAAAGCCGGTGGCGATGGCGATTTCGGAGATCGAAAGCGGGCTCTGCTCCAACAGCCGCCGGGCATGCTGGAGCCTGATTCGGCGATATTGATCGAGAAAAGTGGATCCGAGATGCGCCGCAAACAGCCGGTCGAGATGGCGGGGCGTGACGCCGGCGATCCGGGCCATGGCGGCGCGTCCAAGCGGCATCTCGATCGTCTCCTCCATCTTCTCCAGCACGTTGAGGAGGCCGGGATGATGAACCCCGTAGCGCTCTGCAAGCGAACCGCGCTGCGGCGCTGTCGGCTCACCGACTTCGGTGTGGAGGTACCAGTCGCTGACGCGGCGGGCGAAATCCGCCCCCATGCGCTCGGAAATCAGCACATGCATCATGTCGAGCGGCGCAATGCCGCCGCCACAGGTGATGCGGTTGCCGTCGACGACGAAGCGGGCCTGACGCGGCGAAAGCGCAGGAAAGGCCTCGAGCAGCCCCGGCGCGTGCTCCCAGTGGATGGTGAAGTCGCGCTCGGCCAGCAGCCCGGCTTCGGCCAGCAGATAGGGGCCGCCCGAGATGCCGCCGATACGCACGCCCTCGCGCGCCAATTGCCTGAGACAGGCGAACACCGCCGGATAATGCCAGTCGCGCGGCGAGCCGCCGGCACAGACGAAGACGGTGCCAAGCCCAGAGCCGCGGCCGGGAAGCGGATCGGCCGGCACCGGCACACCGCCGGAGGACAGAGCCGGTGCGCCGTCCGGCGAGAAGCTTGAGAGACGATAGATCTCCCGCCCCGCCAGCAGATTGGCGGCGCGCAGCGGCTCGGTCGCCGAGGCATAGGACATCAAGGCGAATCCGGGGATCAGGATGAAGCCGATGTGCTGGACGTTTTTCGCATCAAACGATGACATGTCCTTTTTCTATTCATAAAAGTCCTAAACAGGCAAGTGGATAGCTGCCCTTCTGTCATCATAAGGCGGTTCTTTCGGAGCCATTCATGCGCTATTCCGCTTTATCCATTTTCCTCAACGGCCTTCGCGGCAATACCGGCTGGGCTCCCACCTGGCGGCAGCCCGAGCCAAAGCCGCATTATGACGTGATCATCGTCGGCGGTGGCGGCCATGGGCTTGCGACGGCCTATTATCTCGCCAAGACCTTCGGCATCACCAATGTCGCCGTCCTGGAAAAGGGCTATCTCGGCTCCGGCAATATCGGCCGCAACACGACGATCATCCGCTCGAACTACCTGCTGCCCGGCAACAATCCCTTCTACGAGCTGTCGATGAAGCTCTGGGAAGGGCTGGAGCAGGATTTCAACTTCAATGCCATGGTCTCTCAGCGCGGCGTGCTCAATCTCTTTCATTCGGATGCGCAGCGCGACGCCTATACCCGGCGCGGCAACGCCATGCGCCTGCATGGCGTCGATGCCGAATTCCTCGACAAGGCGGCGGTGCACCAGAAACTCCCCTTCCTCGATTTCGACAATGCCCGCTTTCCGATCATGGGCGGCCTGTTCCAGCCGCGCGGCGGCACGGTGCGCCACGATGCCGTCGCCTGGGGTTATGCGCGTGGCGCCGACAGCCGGGGCGTCGACATCATCACCGGCTGCGAAGTGACCGGCATTCGCAACGAGAATGGCCGCGTCACCGGCGTCGAGACCACAAAGGGCTTCATCGGCTGCGGCAAGCTCGCGCTGGCGGCGGCCGGCAATTCCACCGTCGTCGCCGATATGGCGGGCCTGCGCCTGCCAATCGAAAGCCATGTGCTGCAAGCCTTCGTCTCCGAGGGGCTGAAACCCTTCATCGATACGGTCGTCACCTTCGGCGCCGGCCATTTCTATGTCTCGCAGTCGGACAAGGGCGGCCTCGTCTTCGGCGGCGATATCGACGGCTACAATTCCTATGCCCAGCGCGGCAATCTCGCCACTGTCGAGCATGTCGCCGAGGCCGGCGTCGCCCTGATCCCGTCATTGACCCGCGTGCGCTACCTGCGCACATGGGGCGGGGTGATGGATATGAGCATGGACGGCTCGCCGATCATCGACCGCACCCATATCGACAATCTCTATCTGAACGCCGGCTGGTGTTACGGCGGCTTCAAGGCGACGCCGGCCTCCGGCTACTGCTACGCCCATCTGATCGCCCGCAACGAGCCGCATGAAACGGCGCGGGAACTGCGTCTGGACCGTTTCCGGCGCGGCTACCAGCTCGATGAAAAGGGCGTCGGCGCCCAGCCGAATCTGCATTGAGGACCTGACGACATGGCAAGCCTGATTACCTGCCCTCACTGCGGCCAGCGTCCCAAGGAGGAGTTCACCATCAAGGGCGATGCAAGCCTCATCCGCCCTGCTCCCGATGCCGGCGCGGATGCGTGGTACGACTATGTCTACCTGCGCGACAATCCGAAGGGTGCCCACAAGGAATATTGGCATCACTCGTCCGGATGCCGCCGCTGGCTGGTCGTCGAGCGCGATACCATCATCCATGCCGTTCATGAGGTCAGCGACGCCGCGCTTGCCAAGCTCGGAGGCCAGGCATGACGAGCTATCGCCTTTCCGCCGGCGGCCGGATCGACCGCTCCAAAACCATCAGCTTCACCTTCGATGGCAAGGCGCTGAGTGGCCATCCCGGCGACACGCTTGCCTCCGCCTTGCTTGCCAACGGCATCCAGCTCGTCGGCCGCAGCTTCAAATATCATCGGCCGCGCGGCATCCTGACGGCTGGTGCTGCCGAACCCAACGCGCTGGTGACCACCGGAACCGGTGGCCGGACCGAAGCTAACAGCCGCGCCACGATGATCGATCTCTATGACGGCTTGATTGCGCGCAGCCAGAACCGCTGGCCTTCGCTCAACTTCGATGTGGGCGCCGTCAACGGCCTGCTCTCGCCCTTCCTCGGGGCCGGCTTCTACTACAAGACCTTCATGTGGCCGGCCGCCTTCTGGGAAAAGGTTTACGAACCGGTGATCCGCAAGGCCGCCGGCCTTGGCAGGGCATCCTATGAGGCCGATCCCGATTCCTATGAGAAATGCTGGGCGCATTGTGATCTGCTGGTAATCGGCGCCGGACCGACGGGCCTTGCTGCCGCACTGACGGCGGCACGCGCCGGTGCACGCGTCCTTCTTGCTGACGAGAATTTCGCGCTCGGCGGCAGCTTGTTGTGCGAGGCCAATTCCGCCCTGCAAGGCATTCTCGACGAACTTGCAACGCTGCCGAATGTGCAGCTCCTGCCGCGCACCACCGTCATCGGCTGGTACGACGACAATGTCTTCGGCGCGGTCGAGCGCGTGCAGAAACATGTGGCATTGCCCGATCCGCGGCGCCCGGTCGAACGCCTCTGGCGCATCATTGCCAAGCAAGCGATCCTTGCGACCGGCGCGGAAGAACGCCCCCTCGTCTTCGGCGGCAATGATATTCCCGGTGTCATGATGGCCGGCGCCATGCGCAGCTATCTCAACCGCCAGGCCGTCGCGCCCGGCAAGCGCACCGTCATCTTCACCACCAACCAATCCGGTTACCGCACCGCCGCCGATCTTGAAGCGGCGGGCATCGAGGTTGCCGCCATCGTCGACAACCGCACAGCCGGCAGCGAAAGCTGGAGCGGCAAAGCACCGGTCTTCGGCGGAGGATGCATCATCGACGCGCATGGCGGCAAGCAATTACGCCGTGTGACCATCGCGACGGCGTCCGGCATGCAGGAGATCGAGGCCGATGCGCTGGCGATGTCAGGCGGATGGAGCCCGATCATCCACCTTGCCTGCCATCGCGGCGCAAGGCCCGTCTGGTCCGATGAGAAAGCCGCCTTCCTGGCGCCGGAACGGCAGGACGGCTTGCTGATCGCCGGTTCCGCAACTGGTCTCGCCACAACGGAAGCCTGCCTTGGCGATGGTGCGCGCAAAGCCGCCGAAGCGCTGGAAGCGATCGGTTTCGGCAAGAGCGCGCCGGCCTTCGTCCTGGCAGAAGAAGCCTCTGCCACCAGCATCGCGCTCTGGTATGTCAAGGGCGGCAAGGGCAAGGCTTTCGTCGATTATCAGAATGACGTGAACTTGAAAGATCTCGGCCTTGCCGTGCGCGAGGGCTATGGACATGTCGAGCTCGCCAAACGCTATACGACCAACGGCATGGCGACCGATCAGGGCAAGCTCTCCAACATCAACGCCATCGGCATTCTCGCCGAAGCGCGCGGCGTCTCGCCGGGCGAAGTCGGCACCACCACGTTCCGCCCCTTCTATACGCCGGTCTCCTTCGGCGCGCTCACCGGCGCCTCGCGCGGCAAGCACTTCCAGCCGGCCCGCAAGTCGCCGCTGCACAACTGGGCGAAGAAAAACGGCGCCACTTTCGTCGAGACAGGCCTCTGGTATCGCTCCTCCTGGTTCCCGCGCCAAGGCGAGACGACATGGCGCGAAAGTGTCGATCGCGAAGTGCTGAACATCCGCAAGAATGCCGGCATCTGTGATGTCTCGACGCTCGGCAAGATCGAGATCTTTGGCAAGGATGCCGCCACCTTCCTCGACCGCATCTATTGCAATGGCTTTGCCAAACTTGCCGTCGGCAAGGCGCGCTATGGCATCATGCTGCGCGAAGACGGCATGATCTATGACGACGGCACCACCAGCCGGCTTGGCGAAGAGCATTTCTTCATGACGACGACGACGGCGCTTGCCGCCGGCGTGCTCACCCATCTGGAATTCTGCGCCCAGACCCTCTGGCCGGAACTCGACGTCTATTTCGCCTCCTCGACCGATCAATGGGCGCAGATGGCGGTCGCCGGCCCGAAATCGCGGGCGATCCTTACCGAAATCGTCGATGAAGACCTGTCGGACGCCGCTTTCCCCTTCATGAGTGCCCGTCCGGTCACGCTTTTCGACGGCAAGCTCGAAGGCCGGCTTTTCCGCATCTCCTTTTCCGGCGAACTCGCCTATGAGCTTGCGGTGCCCGCCGCCTATGGCGAAGGGGTGGCCGACGCGGTCATGCAGGTGGGCGAGAAGCACGGCATCTGCCCCTATGGCGCAGAGGCGCTCGGCGTCATGCGTATCGAGAAGGGCCATGTGACCCATGCCGAGATCAACGGCACGGTGACGCCAGGCGATCTTGGCTTCGGCCGCATGGTCTCGGCGACCAGGGCGGATTTCATCGGCAAAGCCATGCTCGCCCGCGAAGGCCTGCAATCGCCAGACCGCCCCCGCCTCGTCGGCGTCAAGCCGATCGATCCGGCAACAAGCTTCCGCACCGGCGCCCATATCCTCGCGGACGGTGCTGCCGCCACACTCGAAAACGACCAGGGCTACGTGACCTCCAGCGCCTTTTCGCCAAGCCTCGGCCATACGATCGGCCTTGCGCTGGTCAAGAACGGACCGGAACGCATCGGCGAAAAGGTCATGATCTGGAACGGCCTTAGAAACGAATTCACCGAGGGGCAGCTCTGCAGCCCGGTCTTCATCGATCCCGAAAACGAGAAGCTCCATGCTTGACCGTCCCGAACACAGACCGGTGCTTGCCGGCAAGACCGCCCTGCAAGCTCCGGGTATCCGCTTGGAGCCCTTGCTGGAAGGTCATCTGCTGCATGTCATGGGGGTAATAGACGCCGATGGCCTCGCCCGCCCGCTTTCTACCGCAGGGCTTGAAGCGAGCACGATCCGCTCCGCCGGATATCAGCAGTGGTTCATCGCCGGCGATGAGGCGCTGCCATCGTCGCGCATCGCCGCCTTCTCTTCGGCCTTGCAGGGAACCGCCTTCGTCTCCGACCAGAGCCATGGCCGCGTCCGCATAGGCCTCTCCGGCCCGCAGGCGACTGAACTGCTCGCCAAAGGCACCGCCGTCGATCTTCATCCCTCGGCGTTTCCGGAGGGACGCTCAGCCGTCACGCTGTTCGGCCATATTTCGCTGCAGCTGACGCGCACCGGTGCTGACAGCTTCGAGTTGACGGTACTGCGCAGCTTTGCTGAAGCGCTCTACGAGGAGCTTGAAGCCCTGGCGGTTTCGCTCGGCGCCTTGCCTGAGCTTTAATCCGCCGCCCGCAACTCTCCCCTATCAAGGCCCCTGCCCCCCTTGAGAGCCCGATGTCTTGGCATCGGGCTTCATTGCTTTTTTGCAAATGCTGCGCAACTGGGCTAGAGCGGTTTACCCCCAACCGAACCTGATCCGGCCGACAGACTCATGCACTTCAAGAAAGACATAGCGGCACTCTGCAAGGAAAACGGCCTGCGGCTGACCGGGCCGCGGAAGATCATCATGCAGGTTCTGTCCGACGCGTCGGACCATCCCGACGCTGTGGAGCTGCATCGGCGCGTCAGCGCGATCGATCCGGGCATTGCGATCGCCACCGTCTATCGCACCGTCAATTTGCTGCAGGAAAAGGGCGTACTGGAAAAGCATACCTTCGGCGATGGCCGGGCTCGCTTCGAGAGCGCCGATCAGGAACACCATGACCATCTGATCAATGTCGAAACCGGCGATCTGATCGAATTCCGCTCCGACGAGATCGAACGGCTGCAGGAAGAGATCGCCCGCCAGCACGGCTTTACGATCGTCAGCCACAGGCTGGAAATCTACGTCAAGCCGATCGACAAGAGGCGCCCGCCCAGGAAGGGCAAGGAAACGGCCTAGCAAACCGCCTCCGAGGCACGTCTGCAAAAATCTCCTTATGCCGTTTCCTGCACTTCCGTCCGCACCGCCTTGCGAGCAGCGTAGAGGAAGGCGACGACGAAGGTGATGGCGAGCAGCAGCACTATGGTTGGCGCCGGCGCGCTGTCGATGAAGAACGACAGATAAACGCCGGAAAATGCCGCCGTCACCGCAATTGCGACCGACAAGATGAGCATGAGGCTGAACCTGCGCGCCAGCAGATAGGCGATGGCACCCGGCGCGATCAGCAGGGAAATAGCGAGAATGATGCCGACCGACTGCAGCGTCGCCACGATCGTCAGCGACAGCAGGCAGAGCAGACCATAATGCAGCAGGTTTACCTTCAAGCCGACCGCCCTTGCCTGCGCCGGATCAAAGGCATGCAGCAGCAGGTCGCGCCACTTGACCGCGACAACGACCGCCGCCAGCGCCGCAATGGCTGCGGTCTCCACGATGTCCTGCCATCCGATGCCGAGCATGTCGCCGAACAGGATATGGTCAAGGTGCACCTCGGACTGGATTTTCACATAGAGAACGAGACCGAAGCCGAACATGCCCGAGAAGACGATGCCCATCACCGTATCCTGCTTGATGCGGCTATTGTCTTTCAGGAAGCCGGTGGCAAGCGCGCAGACCATGCCGGCGGAAAAGGCGCCGACCGCCAGGGGAAAGCCGACGATATAGGCAATGACCACACCCGGAAACACCGCATGGCTCATGGCGTCTCCCATGAGAGCCCAGCCCTTGAGCACGAGAAAACAGGAGAGCAGCGCCGTCGGCACCGCGACCAGCACCGAGATGATCAGGGCGTTGACCATGAAGTCGAACTGGAACGGCGCCAGCAAGATCGATAGGGCATTCATGGTGTCACCTCCCGCCCTTCCGCCGCCCTGCGTCGGGCGGCAAGCATGCCGTGCTTGGGCGCGAAAAAGAAGGCCACGAGAAAGACCAGCGTCTGAAGCACGATGATGATGCCGCCCGTGGCGCCATCGAGGAAATAGCTCGCATAGGCGCCGACGAAACTGGTCACGGCGCCGATCGCAACCGCAATGACGAGCAGACGCGGGAAGCGGTCCGTCAGCAGATAGGCCGTTGCTCCGGGTGTCACCACCATGCAGATCACGAGAAAGGCGCCGACGGTCTGGAGGGCTGCAACCGTCGAGGCCGAGAGCAGCGTGAAGAACAGGATCTTGAGAGCTGTCGGATTGAGGCCGATCGAACGGGCATGGGTCTCGTCGAAGAAGGTCACCATCAGGTCCTTCCACTTCAGCAGCAGGATGGCGAGCGAGACGAAGCCGATAATGGCGAGCTGAAGCGTGTCTTCCGGCGTGATGGCGAGGATATTGCCGAGCACGATAGTCTGGATGTTCACTGCCGCGGGCCTGAGCGAAACGATGAACAGGCCGAGACCGAAAAAGGAGGAGAAGATCAGCCCGATGATGGCGTCTTCCTTCAGTTTCGTACGCTGGTTCAGGAACAGCATCGCCGCTGCCGCCAGCCCGCCGGAAAAGAAGGCGCCGATCGAAAAGGGAAGTCCGAGCATATAGGCGCCGGCAACGCCGGGCACGATGGAATGAGACAGCGCATCGCCGATCAGCGACCAACCCTTCAGCATCAGGAAGCAGGAGAGAAACGCACAGACAGCGCCCACCAGCGCCGAAACCCACATGGCGTTGAGCATGTAGTTGTAGCCGAAGGGTTCAAGAAGGGAGGCCATCAGACATGTTCCTCGGGTTCGTTCACCGAGGCATGCCCCGATGGCTTGCCGGCCGGGCCGTTGAGCACGAAATGGCGAAGCACACCGCCGAAGGTCTTTTCGAGGTTCTCCTGCGTGAAGGTCTCGTCGGTCGGTCCATAGGCGAGTACAGTGCCCTTGATGAGCACAGTGCGATCGCAGAACTCCGGCACCGAACCAAGATTATGCGTCGAGACCAGCATCACCCGGCCGTCATCGCGCAGCGAACGCAGCAATTTGACGATAGCCTCCTCGGTCTTCACATCGACGCCGGTGAAGGGCTCGTCGAGCAGGATGACGCGGCTGTCCTGCGCCAGAGCGCGGCCCAGGAAAACGCGCTTCTTCTGCCCGCCGGACAATTCGCCGATCTGGCGGTTGCGGAAATCGCTCATGTCGACGCGGGCAAGCGCCCTGGATACGGCTTCATGATCGGCCGCCTTCGCAATCCGCATCATGCCCATATGACCGTAGCGGCCCATCATCACGACATCCTCGACCAGCACCGGGAAATTCCAGTCGACCTCTTCCGCCTGCGGCACATAGGCGACGAGATTTTGCCGCAGTGCCTGTTTGACCGGCAGTCCCAGGATCGAAATCTCGCCTTTTGCCAGGCGCACGAAACCCATGATCGCCTTAAAAAGCGTCGACTTACCGGACCCATTGACGCCGACCAGCGCAGTAATGGTGCCCACTGGCACCTTGAAGCTGGCATCGCGCAGCGCCGTGTGGCCGTTGCGATAGGTGACGGTGGCATCCCTCACGACAATGCCGTCCCCCACATCCCCAGGTGCGGGGGAAATACGGGTGATAACAGCGTTCATTGCGACAGACCTTCGGCGAGACCCTTCGCCACCGTATCGGAGGTGACGCGCAGAAGATCGACATAGGTCGGCACGGGACCATCGGCCTTGCTCAACGAGTCGACATAGAGCACGCCGCCATAATGGGTGCCGGTCTCGCGTGCGACCTGCCGGGCCGGCTTGTCGGAGATGGTGCTCTCGCTGAAGACCGCGCTGATCCGGTTGGCGCGGACAGCGTCGACCACCTTGCGCACCTGTTGCGGAGTGCCCTGCTGATCGGCGTTGATTGGCCAGAGATAGAGTTCTTTCAGGCCGAAATCGCGGGCCAGGTAGGAAAAGGCGCCTTCACTCGAAACCAGCCAGCGCTTGTCTTCGGGAATGGTATCGAGCTTTTCGCGGATCGGCGCGATGGTCGCCGAGATCTTCGCCTTATAGGCCTCCGCATTGGCCGTGTAGATTTCCGCATTCTTAGGATCGTATTTGACGAAGGCATCGCGAATATTGTCGACATAGATGATAGCATTCTTCGGCGACATCCAGGCATGCGGATTGGGCTTGCCGTTATAGGGGCCTTCCGTGATGCCCATCGGCTCGACGCCGCTCGAGACCACGACGTCGGGAACGTCCTTCAGGTGCTGATAGAACTTCTGGAACCAGAGTTCGAGATTGAGACCGTTGGAGAAGAGAAGCTGGGCGCCCTGCGCCCGCTGGATGTCACCGGGAGTCGGCTGGTACTCATGAATCTCGGCGCCAGGCTTGGTGATCGATTCGATAATTGCCGCATCGCCCGCCACATTCTTCGCCATATCGGCGATAACAGTGAAGGTCGTCACCGCCTTGAATTTCTGACTGGCTGCCTCCTCGGCAGCCACGCCGCCGGCCATCAGGCCAAGTGCCGCGAAACCTGCCAATCCCGCGAGGACCCCGCGTCGAACTCGATCAAACATGAAATTGTCTCTCCTTCTTTCTTCGCTCGGACCTGAATTCGCCTCATCCCGACAGCCAGGCCTGCCTGTCGAGCCTCCAAGGGCAAGCAGTACCGTTCGGCTACAGGCATCCGCAGCCGCTGAAACTGAAATCGGTCGCTGGAACAGTCCCGCCCCATTGCGAATTATTCGCAACACCCAATCGCAATCCTGCAAATGCAACTCATTTGCAGGATTGTTCGCCACACCCCACAGGCTAATAGTTATGCAATTGCGACTTAATTGCAATAATTAATCGTATGCGTTCGCAAACTTTCCGGCGAAATAAGCGCGATAGACCCCACAGAGTTGTCGACAGTGTATGCGACCAGAGACGCACGCCCCACAAAAGGGGGACGTTCCCGACCTCGACGCAATATTATCGGCGAGGATACGCTGCCCGGCACACAGACATCACCATGTCCCGCAGCCAGCGATGTGCCGGGTCTGCATCCATTCGAGGATGCCATATTGCCGACACCTTGAATTCCGGCGTGGAGACCGGAGGTTCGAAGGTCGCAAGACCCGCCGTGGCGGCATGATCGGCTGTCAAACCATTGACAAAGCACGAACGTGGCACGAGCGCGATCAGATCCGATTGGCGCGCGATCCGCATCGCATCCGGATATCCGGGCACGACAACCCTTATTGTCCGCTGAAGCCCGAGTTTCTCCAGGGCGATATCGATCGGCTCGATCACATCCCCTTCCTTCGATGCGACGATATGGTCGCAGGCCGCATATCTCTGAGGCGTTACCACTGTGCTTCCAAGAAGGGGATGCCCGAGCCGAGCGACGCCGACAAGCCTGTCATGAAACAGCAATTGGGTGCGTATCTCCGGCGCGGATGTTCCAAGCACGCCGATCTCCAGATCGATAAGCCCTTCCCTCAGTGGTCGCGCATCCTTGTCGGGCTTAGGAGCAAAACGAAGGCAGATGCGCGGCGCTGCTTGCATGACAGCAGCCACGACCGGGCCAGACAGAAATTCCAGGAATGCTTCGCTAACCCGTATGGTGAATGTCCGTTCAAGCGAGGCGACATCGACCTGAGTGATCTGTGGTCGGAGTACCGCTTGCGCGTCCCGCGTCAGTTCATGCACGCGATCGCGCAGTTCGGCAGCGCGGGGCGTCGGCACAAGTCCTCGCCCGGCGCGGACGAGCAGCGGGTCACCCGTTGCTGCCCGAAGTCGCGCAAGCGTTCGGCTCATGGCCGATGAACTTAAGCCCAGACGACGGGCTGCACCCGTCACACTGCCCTCCGCGAGCAAGACATCCAGCGCAACGAGAAGGTTCAGATCCACATCGACGTCGTTCATGAATTCAGCCTAACCTACTCACCGCAGCTGACATAGCGCTTGATGCAACTATACTTTGATTTTGATGCGTCTGGCGCCCGATGTGTCGTTGCTTATATCAAGCGCTCAACCTCACCATCGAAAAGGCACCTCCCATGTCCGCAACCGTTTCAAGCGACCCAGTTCCTACAATCCTCCTCATCGGCGCATCACGCGGCCTCGGCCATGCGATGGCGGCCGAGTTCCTGAAAAACGGATGGAACGTCGTCGGCACGGTACGCGACAGCGGAACCAGGACGCTGCTGCACGATCTGGCGGACGAATACGAAGGCCGGGTCGAGATCGAGACTGTCGATATCTGCAAGCCGGATCAGGTCGCGGCGCTGCATGACCGCCTGTCGGGCAGAATGTTCGACATGCTGTTCGTCAACGCCGGAGTGACAAACAACCCCGCTGAAACGATCGCGGAGGTGACGACCGACGAATTCATAAGGGTCATGGTCACAAACTCGCTGAGCCCGATGCGTGTTATCGAGAGCCTGGAGCAATATGTTCCCGCAACGGGTCTGATTGGCGTGATGTCATCCGGGCAAGGCAGCATCTCCAACAATGAGACCGGCCAACGTGAGGTATATCGCGGCAGCAAAGCCGCTCTCAACATGTTCATGCGGAGCTTCGCAGCCCGCCACTCCGGGACACCGCGCGCCATGGTGACAATGGCCCCCGGCTGGGTCCGCACCGAGATGGGCGGCCCTGACGCACGGCTTACCATCGAGGAGAGCATTCCGAGCCTGGTAAGCGTTCTTCTCGCCAAGCAGGGAAAACCAGGCTTGGAATATCTCGACTACCTCGGCCGCACCGTCCCCTGGTGAAATGTTGGCTTCATTTGCCCGCCTCACGGCCAGATCTACTGTTCAACTCAGGAAATGGTGACGTCCCTGTCCAATGGAAATAGACTGGAACGCCATTTCTTTGGAAACAAAAATCCCAGAATTCTTCTTACTTCGGACATCGTCAGAAATATTCAGACCCACTGCACAGTCTAAAACGAGATCATGGTCTTCATTCCAGAAATGTCGATCGATGAACCTCGAATTATATTTCCGGAAGTGCAGATTTGCATCAAACTCTCTCCATCGTTGTTCCGACATACAACGAGATCGACAACATCATTCCCTTTCTGGAGCGGGTTAAGAGCGCGCTTTCCAGCTTCGATTGGGAGCTGATCTTCGTCGACGACAATTCCTCCGACGGAACCGCTTCCGCGGCCTATAAGCTTTCCCTGCAAGATCCCCGCATCCGCGTGATCCTTCGGCTGGCCGATCGTGGATTGGCCCGGTCAAGCATACAGGGAATGCTTTCGGCCAAGGGGCACCTGCTCTGCATCATGGACGGCGACGGGCAACATGACCCGGAAGTCGTTCCACAGCTGGTGCAGCGCCTGCAAAACGGACCGCTGGACGTTGTCAGTGCGGCGCGGCGGCTGGATGAAGGCGTGAACCCGGCCGCCCTGTCGGCCCTGAGGCGCAAGATTTCGGAGTGCGGCAATGCGTTGAGCAGCCTCGTCATCGGCCGGCGCATGACTGATCCCCTGACAGGCTTCTTCGTCATCCGTCGCGACGCCTTCCTGGAAATCGCACCTCATCTTGGCGATCCCGGCTTCAAGCTCCTGCTCGATATCCTACATTCGAAGAAATCACTTCGGCATGCGGAGGTACCCTTCGACTTCGGCGTCAGGATGAACGGCGAATCCAAGCTCGATGCCTGTGTGCTATGGCGGTTTTCAACCTTCCTGATGAGCAAGATGACGGGCGGCATTCTCCCGGCAAGCCTCATTTCCTTCCTCTGTGTCGGCGCCTCGGGCGTTCTCGTGCATCTGAGCATCCTATTCTGCGCCTTGACGCTTGGCCTGCCGTTCACCGCGGCACAGGTCGCCGCCGCCCTCGTGGCGGCCAGCAGCAATTTCCTACTCAACAATTTTCTGACATTTCGCGACAAGCGCCTGCGGGGCCGAGCGCAATTTCAAGGGTATCTCAAATTTCTGCTCATCTCCTCGGTCGGCATTCTCGCCAATGTGTCGGCGGCCGCCATAACCTATGAGCGTATCGTGCATATCGTCCTGCTGGCTACGCTGGCCGGCATCGCCATCGACACGATCTGGAAATTTGTCGTCGTCAAGCACCTCGTATGGAAATGAGTACGGGCTCATCGACACCGGGAGCCGTGCCGCCCTCCAGACAAACGTCCGGGGTCGGCTTGCTGTGGAAACTCCTGGCCATCATTCTATGCCTGAAGATTTTACGCCCGCTCGTCACCCAGACCATGTTCTTCGACGGGCTTATCTACGCGAGCGTGGCGCGCAACATGGCAAACGGCATCGGATCGCCATGGCGACCGACCTTTTCGCAGACCCTGTTTCCGCTTTTCGCCGAACATCCTCCCCTTGCCATGTGGCTTCAGGCTGTCGCGTTCCGGGCATTCGGCGACACCGCCTGGGTCGAGAAGGGTTATTCTCTGCTCACCGCGCTCCTGAGTGGCCTGATCATGTTCGGCATATGGCGCCGGTTGACCGAGAAGGACCTTCCGTTGCGCAGCGCCGGAGTCCTCGCCCTGATCTTCAGCCTGATTGCGGGACGCCTGGGCTGGGCATACGCCAACAATATGCTCGAAAACACCTTGATCGTGTTCACCTCGTCCGCAATCTGGCTCGTCGTCGAGGCCTACGGCTCGCCCAGCGCTTCGAAGTTTACATCGAGATTACCTTATATGATCGAGGCAGGCGCCTTGACGTTCCTCGCAATCATGACAAAAGGGCCGGTCGGCCTGTTCCCGCTCGCAGCTCCCATCCTTTTCAGTATCTGCTTCGGTCGCCCATCCGTCAGGACCGCAACCGTCGATACGGCGATTGTAATGGCAGTTGCCGCCGGCATGTTGGCCTTGCTCTTGCTCCATCCCGAGGCACGCGGATATGCCGATCGCTATCTGCACTATCAGCTCTTTGCCAGCCTCGCCGGCGAGCGTGGCCGGACAAGCGGCGGATGGCATGGGCTCTGGTCGCTTTTCCGGGTTAATTTCTTTCCGCTACTTCTTGCGGCGCTCATCCTGTCTACCCGCCTATACGGCAGGCACAGCAGACCGGCAGCGGAATGCGTCTCGCCGGAACTGCGCGAAAAACGATACCGCAACGCGGCTTTCCTCTTTGCCATCGGCCTCTCAGCCTCCTTGCCGCTTCTCGTCAGCCCACGCCTCAACAGTTTCTATTTCAACCCTTCGATCCCCTATTTCGCCGCCGCCGCGGCAATGATCTCTGCCCCCTTACTGCTGTCCCAGATCCACTCGTTCAGCGAAGTCCGGCTTCGGCATCTGAATCTCGTACTGCTTGCTGGCCTGGTCGCCGCCATACTCTCCGTAGCTCTCGCCATCGGAAAGCCGGGCTCGGACAGGATCAAGATCGAGGATGCTCAAAAGATCGCGGACCATATCTGCCCGGCCGCTGGCCACTGCCAGCTGATTGTCGCGGCCTGTGGCAGCGCTGGTGAAGATTGGCAACTGCATGCCTATCTCGAACGCTACTATCGCGTCAGCCTGAAGAAAGACGATCTATCAGCGCGGGGCGAAGCACCCTTTCTCTTGATAAGCCAGGGTTGCCCTATTCCCTCTTCGGCTGATGACTATGAGATCCATGCAGGGCTGTCGAACTATCGTCTTTTCCGGCATCTCTAGTATAGGCGCCAAAGGATAGGCGGCCAATGTCCGGATCATCTGGAACAATACTTGCGATCGAGCGGACTAGCGGGATTGGAAGCACATGCCTTAATCCGCGGACCGCGGCTTCTTCTGGATGACCGACGATCAATGCCCACGACGCTCGCTCCGCATCGTTGGGAACGTCGCGCTCTAACTCGTTTCGTGTCGCCCGGCACAAATCCGAGGCTAAATAGGCACCGCAGGAGACAATTAGCGCATTAATAGTAATAATCGCTTGCTTTAATAGTAAATTCCACTTACAATCAAATGATTCTGGATTTACTAATTGAATAAGTATCTTCTTTATAAATCATCTAGTGTATTTTATTTCTGTATGTTTCTGAATATTGCCGAGGCCGCCTTTTTTGTTGTTTTTGTACAACAGCAACTCCGCCTCATTATCGGGATTTCCATTTATATCTACTGAAGTCGTTCTCACTCTTTTCCGTTCCTGTTAGCTCTTTTCCGAGAAGTCGCATGGCTTCTAAAAGGGGAAACGTTCGAAATGGGGGAGTGAGGCACGGCGGACTTCGTTCGTGCGCCATTTCTCAGTTCGACTTAGTGGATTGGAATTAAAATGAACATCAAGAGCCTTCTTCTCGGCTCCGCTGCTGCTTTGGTAGCAGTTTCCGGTGCTCATGCAGCTGACGCTA
>NZ_QSNT01000004.1:512309-533297 GCF_009498525.1 Rhizobium sp. ICMP 5592
TGAAGGTCAGTGGTACGATGCCTACAACCCGAACAACGTTCGTGGCACGCTCTGGCACACCCGTGCTGAGCTGCAGCTGCAGACGGCGACCGACACCGAGTACGGTCCGCTGAAGACCAACACCGAGCTGCGTTGGGATTGGCAGGAAGGTGCTTCGACGTCTACCAATTTCCTGCATGGCAGCATCAGCCTCGGCGGCTTCACCATCGGTAAGGAAGACTCGGCATTCAACGTCTTCACCGGCTACGCCGGCGACGTCATCAACGACGACGTTGTCTATGACGGCCCGTACGAACTCAACCAGATCACCTACAACTACGATGCAGGCAACGGCTTCACCGCTGTGATCTCGCTCGAAGACACCAACTCCGGCACTGGCGCCACGGGCGCTAACGGCGAGGACAGCTCCGACCATTACGCTCCTGACGTTGTCGGCGGTCTCGGCTACAAGGCTGGCGCATGGGGCTTCAAGGTCGTTGGTGGTTATGACTCCATCGTCGAAGAAGGTGCTATCAAGGCTCGCGTCGACGCTGACTTTGGCGTTTTCTCGGCCTTCGTCATGGGCGGCTGGAACACGGACGGCGACAAGCTGAACAAGTACGCTGGTGCGAACGGTGGCGGCGACGCTTCCGGTATCGGCTGGGGTGACTGGGCAGTCTGGGGCGGCGCAAGCGTTCCGATCAACGAAAAGCTGAAGTGGAACTTCCAGGTCGCCTACACCGACTCGAAGATCTTCTCCGCGACCACGAACCTCAAGTTCAACCCGGTCAAGAACCTTCTCGTCGAGCCGGAAGTAACCTACACCAACTGGGATTCGATCAACGAAGATCAGTGGGCTGGTATCCTCCGTTTCGAGCGCAGCTTCTAATCTGATTTGATTGACCTCCGATCAGAGAAGAGGAAGACCCGGTTCCCTGCCGGGTCTTTTTCCATTTATGGCCGGATGTGTTTCTTTATACGACTCAGAAGCTTGGCGGCGTGCAGGCGCTGATGACCTCGCATGGGACAGGCCCAACACATCTGAAGCGATGCGGTCGCCGGCTCTCGAAATAATAGGCGTCTCCTGGCCCCAGAATCCGCCGCTCTTCATCCACCGTGACCTCCAGCCGCCCGGAGAGGACGATGCCTCCCTCCTCGCCTTCGTGGACGAGCGGCACCTTTCCCGTATCTGATCCCGGCTGATAGCATTCCTTCAGAATTTGAAGGCTGCGGCCAAACAGATTGTCGCCGATCTGGCGATAGGAGATCGGTCCCTTGCCGATTTCGACAAGCTCCTCGGCCGCATAGAAAGCCCTGCGCGATTTCTCGGGCTCGAATGCAAAGAATTCGGCGAGCCCGATCGGGATACCGTCGAGAATGCGCTTCAAAGCGCCTACCGATGGATTGGCGGAGTTCGACTCGATCAGCGAAATCGTCGAGTTCGTCACCCCCGCGCGCTTTGCGAGTTCGCGCTGGGACAGATTGTGCGCCAGGCGCAGATGCCGCAGCCGGTTGCCAATATCGACGGACATGGATTCCTCATGTTTTCGGTTGTTCGATATATGGAAATATCATGCAACTCGTATTCTATTTTTCAATGGGTTAGCAAGAGTGAGAAAAGGACTTGTTCGGAAACGGAAAATGCCCGATTTGAATTACCACCTCAATGGAGAGCGTCATGGATCAGATCAGCAAGCCGAACAGCCCCAGCCTCGAAAACTTCTGGATGCCGTTTACCGCAAACCGCCAGTTCAAGACGGCTCCTCGCCTGCTGGCCTCGGCGGAGGGCATGTATTACACCGATGTCGACGGTAACAAGGTTCTTGACGGCACCGCCGGTCTCTGGTGCGTCAACGTCGGCCATGGCCGCCAGCGCATCACCCAGGCCGTCGAACGACAGCTGCGCACTCTCGACTTCGCTCCGACCTTTCAGATGGGCCATCCGATTGCATTCGAGTTTGCGGAAAAGCTGGCAGCGATCGCGCCGGGCGGCCCGGCTGCCGAGCTCGACCGCGTGTTCTTCACCGGATCCGGCTCTGAATCCGTGGACACCGCCCTCAAGATCGCCATCGCCTATCAGCGGGCCATTGGCCAGGGCACCCGGACGCGCATCATCGGCCGTGAAAAGGGCTATCATGGCGTCGGCTTCGGCGGCATTTCCGTCGGCGGCCTCGTCAACAATCGCCGCGTCTTCCCGCAGATCCCCGCCGACCATATGCGCCACACGCTCGACGTCGAGCGCAATGCCTTCTCCAAGGGCCTGCCGCAGCACGGCATCGAGCTCGCCGAGGATCTCGAGCGTCTGGTGGCGCTGCACGGCGCAGAAACGATCGCCGCCGCCATCGTCGAACCGATGTCTGGTTCTGCCGGCGTCATCATGCCGCCGAAAGGCTATCTGGAGCGCCTGCGCGCCATTGCCGACAAATACGGCATCCTCCTGATCTTCGACGAAGTCATCACCGGCTTCGGCCGCTTGGGCACTCCGTTTGCGACCGACTATTTCGGCGTCGTGCCCGATCTCGTTACCACGGCCAAGGGCATCACCAACGGCGCGATCCCGATGGGTGCCGTTTTCGCAAGCCGCAAGGTGCATGATGGCCTGATGACCGGTCCGGAAAACCAGATCGAGCTTTTCCACGGCTATACCTATTCCGGCCATCCCGTCGCCTGCGCCGCCGGCATCGCCACCCTGGAAATTTATCAGGAAGAAGGCCTGCTGACCCGCGGTGCCGAGCTGGCCGAGACCTGGCAGGACGCGCTTCATTCGCTGAAGGGCCTGCCCAATGTCATCGACATCCGTAACCTGGGCATCGTCGGCGCCATCGAGCTTGCCTCGCGCGACGGCGCGCCCGGTGCGCGCGCCTATGACATCTTCGTGGATTGCTTCCAGAAGGGCCTGCTGATCCGGGTCACCGGCGACGTCATCGCCCTGTCGCCACCGCTGATCATCGAAAAGGATGAGATCGGCAAGCTCGTCTCGATCCTCGGCGACGCGCTGAAGCGCGCGGCATAGGCCGTTCGATCGGCCCTGAAGATTGCCGGCATAATCTGCGCCCGGCAATCTTCGATACAGATTCCCCCAGGCCGGACAGCTGGCCTGTACCTCGCCCGGCGTCTCCGATGCCGGGCTTTTTCGTCTTTCGCAAAAGGCGCTCAGCCCCTTCAGCGACGCCCCTTTGCCCGGGTTGCAAGCACGTTTCTGATCGAAAAGCTCGAATGGATCCGTAGCACGCCCGGCAAAGTCGAGAGGATCTCCTTGTGGATCCGCTCGAACTCGCCCGCGCCGGCAACCTCCACCTTCAAAAGATAATCCGACCCACCCGTCATCAGGAAGCACTCCTGAATTTCCGGGTGCTTTCGAACGGCCGCCTCGAAGCGATTGAGATGATCCTCGGTCTGCCGCTCCAGCGTGATGTTGATGATCACGGCAATGGCGCTCTCGCCTGAAACGCTGTCGATAAGCGCCGTGTAGCCGCGGATCACGCCGGCCTTTTCAAGAAGATTGATGCGCCGCAGGCAGGCGGAAGGCGAGAGCCCCACCTCGGCCGCCAGCTTCGCATTGCTCATGCGCGCATTCAGCCGGAGCAGCCGAATGATGTTCCGGTCGATCGCATCGATTCCCGACATGCAGATTCTTTCAATCTATCGACGATTATTCTGAAAATCATGTATTCATCGAATGATCAAGCAGCAATCCGAGAGAAATTCATCGATCATTTCAATATCCTGCTCCTCATAATAATGAGGGTTTGCCATGGATGGCGTCGCGAGAATGAGCCCTGCTCAGGCACGGCAAAGACAAGCCGGGGCAACGGGCTATCTGACGATCGACCTTGTTGCGATAAGCAGGAATTACGAAGCGATCGCAGCCGCCGTGGCGCCGATAAAAGCCGCCGCCGTGGTCAAGGCCGATGCCTATGGGCTGGGTGCGGATCGCGTGGCGCCGGCATTGTATCGCTCCGGATGCCGTGATTTCTTCGTTGCCCAGTTCGGGGAGGCCGAGAACCTACGGCCGCAGCTTGAAGCCGACAGCCATGTTTACGTGCTGAACGGCTTGCAGCCGGGCGCCGAGATTGCCTGCGCGGAGGCCGGGATCATTCCCGTGCTGAATTCGATGGAGCAATACGAGCGTTGGAAATCCACCGCGTTGGCACAGGGTTGCGTCCTGCCGGCAGTCCTGCAATTCGACACGGGAATGTCGAGGCTGGGGATCCCGCCGGAAGACCGGGCGGCATTCGCCACGGAGCTTGCACACACCAGTGCCGTCGAGATCCTGTTCATCATGAGCCATCTGGCCTCCGCTGACGAACCGGACAACGGGCAGAATACCCAGCAGCTTGCCGAGATGCGAAAGATCGCCGCCGAATTTCCCCAGTTCGGTGTCAGCTTCGCCAACTCCGGCGGCGTCTTCCTCGGATTGGATTATCACGGCGTCCTCACCCGAGCCGGCATCGCGGTCTATGGCGGCGCACAGACGGCGGGAAAGTCCAACTTCCTGAGGCCCGTCGTTCGGCTTGAGGTTGCCGTCGTGCAGACGAGAACCGTGCCACCGGGAACTCTCATCGGATATGGCGGCACCCATGCGGCAAGGTCGGAGATGCGCCTTGCCACGCTTGCCGCCGGCTATGCGGACGGGCTACCGCGCTGCCTCGGTGACCGGGGCGCGGTCTACTACGACGGCGTGCGGCTGCCCATCGTCGGCCGTGTTTCCATGGACAGCGCTACGATCGATATCACCGCCCTGCCGCCGGGCACGCTTACCTTCGGCAGCCTGGTGGAGGTGATTGGTCCACACCAGACGCTGGAAAACCTTGCCAAATCGGCGGGAACCATCTCGTATGAGATCCTGACCGGCCTCGGCCACCGCTACCACCGCGACTATCTCTGACGTTCCCACCGCCACTATCGAGGACACCATGAAAGTCACCATTCTCGGCGCCGGGGTCATCGGCGTCACGACCGCCTATCAGCTTGCCAAGGCCGGACACCAGGTCACGGTCGTCGACCGGCAGGCGGGACCTGCGCTTGAAACCAGCTTCGCAAATGCCGGTGAAGTCTCCTTCGGCTATTGCTCGCCATGGGCAGCTCCTGGGATCCCGCAAAAGGCGCTGAAGTGGCTCTTCATGAAGCATGCTCCGCTGATCCTTCGCCCGAAGATCGACGCGGCAATGCTGTCTTGGCTCGTCAGGATGCTGTCGAACTGTACCTCGGAGCGTTACGCGGTCAACAAGAGCCGGATGCTGCGGCTTGCCGACTATAGCCGTATAGCACTGGCCGATCTCAGGGCGGAAACCGGTATTGCCTATGACGAGCGGATGCAGGGCACGCTGCAGCTTTTCAGAACCCAGCAACAGCTCGACGCATCGGCCAAGGACGTGAAGGCGCTGGCCGCCGACGGCATACCGTACGAGGTTCTCGATCGCGACGGATGCATCCGCGTCGAGCCTGCGCTCAGCCACGCCCGAGACAAGATCGTCGGCGGTCTCCTCACCCCGAAGGATGAGACAGGCGACTGCTTCAAGTTCACCAACGCCTTGGCGGCAAAGGCTGTTGAGCTCGGCGCCCAGTTCCTCTACGGACGCACGATCAAGGCGCTTCAGGTCGAGGGCGGCCAGATACGCGGCGTCCTGACCGATCAGGGGCCGATACTATCCGATGCTGTCGTCGTCGCACTGGGCAGCTACTCACCGCTGCTCCTCAAGCAGGTCGGCATTCGCCTGCCCGTCTATCCTGTGAAGGGCTATTCCCTGACGATCCCGATCGTCGACCCAGAGCGCGCCCCGGAATCGACCGTGATGGACGAAACCTACAAGATCGCGATCACCCGTCTTGGGGACCGCATCCGCGTTGGCGGCATGGCGGAAATCTCCGGCTACACCAACGACCTCGGGCTTGCGCGCCGCAACACTCTCGAACATTCCGTCATGGATCTGTTCCCTGGCGGCGATGTCAGCAAAGCGGCCTTCTGGTCCGGCCTGCGCCCGATGACGCCAGACGGAACCCCGGTCATCGGCGCGACGAAAATTCGTGGCCTCTTCCTCAACACCGGCCATGGCACGCTCGGTTGGACCATGAGCTGCGGCTCGGCGCGCGTGATCAGCGATCTGGTCAGCGGACGCAAGGCCGAGATCGATACCGCCGACCTTTCGGTCGCGCGCTACAGATAATAACGCCCGGATCCGGCGCGGCGTCACCGGATCCAGCGAACCTTGTAGAGATGCATGCCCTCGATCGGGACGCGTTTCTGATCACTACCATCCGCCCCGGCGACGGTGAAGCCGGTCGCCCACCAACTCTCCTCCGCCTGAACCCAGGCAAGCCGGGCGCCCAGGGCACTCACCGCCTTGACCCGCTGTTTGGGATTAAGCGCCGAGAAGGGCAGGAAGCTGCCAGCATCCGGATCGAAGGTCCAGACGCCGTCATCCGTGGTCACGAAATAGCCGCCGCCCGGCTTGCTCGACAGGTCGTGTCCGTCATGACGGCCGGGAAGCGTCCATCGCCCCGTCTCGGTGAGCCTCGGCATAGCCTCCGTCCCCTCGACCTTATAGGCCTGGATCAGGTCATGCGACAGAACGAACAGCCGCGCGCGGGTCGCATCCCAGACTGCACCATGGCCGGAGGGGAGCGGCAGGTTGAGCAGCGGCGTCTCGCTGCGGTCGCGACCGTAAATCTCGAGCCGGTCGCCTTCCGCATGGATGGACAGCGCAACAGCAACCCAGCCACCAGGCAGAAGATCGGCCGAATGCGCCATCGGCGTCCTGGCATGGAACGAGACATGACCGGTCTCGCGGTCGATCAGCACGACCCCGCCGGTCGACGCCGTCGCCAGGATCGAACGGCCATCATCGACCGGCTTGCAATCGTCGATATGCCGGAGAAGCTTGAGGCGATAGGTCTCGGGAAGGTCGTTGGCGTCGCCAGCGCGCCAACGCCAGGTCTCCGTGGCAGCCCCGCCCTCGATCCGGTACTCACGGATCTGATCGTCACCGCACGCATAGAACCGTTCGGCGGCCAGCGTCGGCTGCGCCGCAGCCAATGCGACGATTGCGACAGTGAGCATTATCGCGACGGACTTGATCATTACGGTCTCCAAACGGATCATCCGCGAAGCGCGGCGGCGCGACCCATACATCACCGACTTTGACACCTTTATGTCACCTCGAGTGATTTGACGTCATGGCGCGCGCCTCGGTCCGCCGGGATCTCGATCGGTCTCTGGCGTACCGATTGGAGACTATGGCTCGCAGCTACAACACTGTTGCCGCTCGGCAACAGAGCGCATGTTATGCGTGCAATTCGAAATTGCGGGCTTGTCTATGCTGCATTATTGCGTATCATTGTTACCATCCGCAAATCAAACACAGGAGGCGTTAAATGCAAACTGCACCCGTATTTACATGCGCCTCTGGCGGAATGTTCGCGATGACCTTGGTCCGACCACTGCATCATCGCTATCTTCGGCGCTAGTAGCCTAGATTCCCTGCCTTTTTGGCGTTTTCCATAGAAACTGACGTGACCGGCTGATCGAGCGGGCGTACGCATTCTTGCGTCTGCATCCATAGCCTTGTCGCCCCGCGAGAGGATCCGGTCGTCTGGAAGACGCCGGGATAATGACGATGACAGATTCACAATTACTGGTTGCTGACTCCTTGAGTTCGGCAGTTGACGAACTGTGCCAAAAATTCGGCGCCTGGAGGACAGCGCGTGCGCTGTTGCTCGTGGCCTGGAAAAGGCATCAAACACACACGTATATCTCGGAGCTTTCAAACTACCAGCTGCGGGATATCGGTTTGCCGGAAAAGGAGGATAAGTTTGCACAGCCTAATTTCCTGTTTCGGCATATCCGACCCTTCGGCTAAATCGCTGGCGCAAAGGACGTTGGAACTGGCTTCAAAAGCCACTCCAACGTCTTCCTGATATGGCAGGGTCTCAAGCAGAATTCGATGGAACCAGAGCGAAGCTCTCGCGTCGAATGAGTCTGCTCGGGATGACGTGGCGCGTCGCCATGCCCTTGTCCGTCATATCGATGCGTTCCATCAGCAGGCCGACAGCCGCCTGCCCCATTTCTTCGGCTGGCTGCTCGATCGTCGATAGCGGCGGCGAGGAAAATTCGCAGACCGGCGAACCGTCAAACGAGACGACGGAGAGATCACCAGGAATGTTGAAGCCCATCCGCTGCACACGGCTGATGAATGAAACGGCCATGTCGTCGCTGGTTGCGATCACCGCCGTCGGCTTGTCCGGCAATCGCGCGAAGTCGGACGCCGCCTCAACGCCGATCTCGAACCCCTCCTGGTAACCGAGATAACCGCCCGATCGCGTCACCGCCTCTTCGGTCAGTCCCGCCGCACGAAGGGCCTCGAGCGTGCCGGCATAACGTTCCACGTCATGATAGTTGCCCTCCGGACCGGCTATGTAGAGAAAGCGGCGGTGGCCCAGGCGGATCAATTCCGCCGTCACTTCACGCACCGCTTCGCGATCGTTCGTGACGACGCTCGGCAGACCGGCCTCGCTCATATCGAGCAGCATGGAGACGATCGACAGGCCGGCATTGGCAAGAGACCGCCCATCCACCTCCGGCAGCTTCGACGACAGGATGATGGCGCCGCGAACGGTGCCGCTAAATGCCAGATCCAGGATATGACGTTCCGACATTTCATCACGATCGAGGTTGGCGATCATGAGATGGTAGCCATTCTGGATCAGGGCGTTGTTGATGCTTTGCAGAACCTGCGGAATGATCTGGGACACGCCGTAATAGAGCGACCCGGGCAGGATGATCATAATGATATTGGACTTGCCGACCCTCAGGTTGCGGGCCATGGCGTTTGGCGTATAGCCCAATTGCTTGGCGGCGGCATCGATCTTAAGCCGCGTCTTCTCGTTCACCCGTCCCGGATTGGCGAGCGCGCGGCTGACCGTCGAGATGGCGACCCCCGCCAACCGCGCAACGTCGGCCATCAAGGGTCCTGATTGCTCCTCCACGGGCATATCCTTGTTATTTTTCAATTTTTCACTTTCTCCCAAACGCCTGCCCTATTGAAGGATAAGATCGAGACTGCAACCTTCTTAAGCGTAGTCTTTTTTCTTATAATATTCAATATGTTACAGCGATACTCAAATAGGCCGAGCGGATGACTTACACTCGAGACACCACCAGGACACCACGGAATATCCGTTACGCAGAAGTTGCCAAAGCCTCTCACTGTTCTTCCAATATTCCGTCTGGCAACGAAACTACTTTTCTGTTCGCATCTGATTCTCAAACTCGCACTGAATACCGGTGCACGTGGTAGCGGATGTCCGTTCTGGTCAGGACAGCCGACAACATGAACGGACCGAGATCAGTCTAGGAACATGGCAGATCGCGCTAGGGCGGGCAATCTCCAAGTATCTGAAAACAAAAGTGCCTATGCCGGCAAATACCGAAGGCACTCATGAGAACAAGCAGCAGGTGGAATAACAGCATGCAGGGTGGCGTCGCCTTAGTTGACTGCGGTTTGAGAAGATGAGCCGGTTCTGCTGTCATGCAGTGATCGACAAGGAGATTTCGCGCCATGTCGTGATGGCATCGCCACGCAGTTCGCGGTGATCGGCGGCAGTCAGATGCTTTCGATGGAGAAGGAAGAGGTTGGCGATCTGGCCGTGGGCCGAAACGAAACACTGGCATTGTCGAGCCGATTTGAACCGCATCATGCGCCGCTCTCGTCGTCGCACAACCAGGTGAGAATTCTCCGCTGGATTGTTGAGGCCCTTATGTGAACGATGTTCGATGCCTAGGACTAACTCGGCCTTTGCGGCGGAGTATGAGCGCAGCTTGTCGGTCACCATGACACGCGGCGTGAGGCCTTGGCTTTTCAGCAGCTTTCGCATCAGTCGAACAGCGGCTTTCTTGTTCCGCCGGCTTTGCAGGAGGGCGTCGAGAACATAGCCGTTGGCATCGACGGCGCGCCACAGCCAGTATTTCTTTGCTTTGATGAACACGACAATCTCGTCAAGATGCCATTTGTCGGCAAAGTTGCCTCTTGATTGCCGCCGAAGATGATGGGCAAATTTACGACCGAACTTCACCGCCCACTCCGACACGGTTTGAAACGAGACGTGGATCTCGCGCTCGGCGAGCAGATCCTCGACGTCCCTCAGGCTCAGTGGGAACCGATGATAGAGCCACACTGCGTGAGCGATCACCTCGGCAGGAAAACGATGGCGCTTGTAGCGGTGCGCGGTAATGTCGGTGGCAAACTTTGTCATGGAACTCGCATACCATTCCGATCAGCGCCAATCGGTTAAGGCGACGCCACCCCCGGAATTCATCACCATTCTGAATTCCGAAAACCAGTTGAAGGCCGTGCACTTTCGAAAGTCCCGCATTCTGAGGGAAGGCGCCGCCAACTCGCGGCCGCTTGTCGATGACATTCTGGGGCGCGGAGAGGCGGATGGCACGTTTCGTACCCGGATTGACCCGATTCAGTTGGGCCTCACGATTACGTCAGTCTGCTACTACTACTTCACCAACCATGCCACGAGCTCTATCGTCTACGGGCGCCGATTGATGAACCGTGCAGCTTTGGACGAGCGGCTCGCTTTCAACATCGATACGATTTTGGCTATCGTCGCACCGATCTAAGCCCATAAACTTTTGAATTCAATACGAAATTATCCCACTTGCCATTTTACGATCGCCCACAATTGGTTCAAAATAGTGAAGCACTTCATGGACCTGTCTCCGCCTAGCAGGGCCAGCGCCGAGCGGAAAGACGGGTCAAAACACGGCGGAATTCAATAGCTAGCCCTTTGTCGAAGCCCTGAAGAGGTTCTCGAATACCGTGAGATCACCTGGCGCGACATCAGAGACCGCCCAGAAGACAAGCCCGCCATCCGACCATCGTATCATGTTGTAACCCTCACGCACCGTCGTCGTCTGCGCGGACGATGCCGCGGGCCAGATAAAAAGATTAATGATGTGGCCATGGCGCCGGTAGATCAGCGCCGCAACGGAGCGCTCGCCGACATAATCGACGCGGCCACCGATCAACGGGAAGCCATCCTTGGAGAGATCGCTGACCGGTGGCGAGAAGTCGATCTTTCCGTTGAACCAAGGTTTCACCGTATGTTGATCGGATGTCAGTACGTCCGTCAGATGATCGGCCATCATCGAGCGGACATGGCTTGCCAGAAGCTGGTCCTGTAAAAGCACGGTCTGTGACGGCACATTCGCAAACAACATGGCGCTAACCGCCAGCGCCGCGAGCGAAGGCACAAAACTCCAGTGCCGCGCGAAATCAAGGACACGACGCCAAGCTGGTATATGCCGTGATGGTGGGCTGGAGGAAGCCATCCCTTGTTCGAAAGACAGCATCGACAGGACATGCGAGCGTAGCGCCTGCGGTGGCCGCCATTTGACGTCTTCCTGGTCGATGATCCTTCTCACGGCTTGGATACCTTCCATCTCCGCTCGGCAATCAGCGCAGGTGGCGAGATGATCCGCCAATTGTGCAGCATGGGCGGAATCAAGCTCGGCGTCGATAAAGCCATGCAGCATGACGCTCCATTCCGGGCAGCCTCTCTGAGGTGCTTCGTTCATTCTGAGGCTCCGCTCTTGCTGCAAGCGTCCCATGCGTTGCCAAACTCGCGCCGTGCCCTGGCGAGCCGCGACATCACCGTGCCGATCGGCGCATCTATGATCTCGGCGATCTGCCGATAGGAGAGATCCTCGATATCGCGCAGGACGAGGATCTCCCGCATCGCCTCAGGGAGTTCGCTGATGACAATTCGCACGCGCTGTCGCTCGCTTTGACGGATCGTCGCCATCTCTGGCGTATCCTCCTCGGAAGCGATCTCGCGCTCCCCAGTTTCGTCGAGGTCGGTGCCTTCGTCGCCCAGATGTCGTTCGAACCTGGTTTTGCGGCGGTCTTGCTGGCGCCAGACGTGACAGCAGTTCCGCACGATGGCAAAGAGCCAGGCGCGCGAATCACCGCCGCGATAGCTGTCGAAATTGCGGTAGGCGCGCAGGAACGCCTCCTGGACGATATCCTGCGCAGCATCGGCATCGCGGCTGAGGAAACGGGCAAAATTATAAGCCGCATCGAGATGCGGAACGATCGTCTCCTGAAAGGGCTGCATGAGCTCGCGCCGCACCTTGATATCGCTCGCCGATGCCGCCTGCTCGCCATGCGCTTTCGCTGGAGCCATCAGGTGAAAAAGCCGCCGTGCCGCGCCGCTCAGGACCACGAAGAGCGGCGATGGTCGCGCATGCGCCCGATACGAGGGCAGCAGCAACGTATCGTTTGATCCGAGGGAATAACCGATCCGAGCGCTTATCATTATCTTCCCTACCTCATCAGCAGCCGAATTTAGGCGTGAGATCCGCGTGCACGCAATGCGGCCCTTGCTATCTAGACCGCCGATCGCACCGTTTTATTCCGACCCGCGCCAATTTATTTGCATGATCGAGGATGCCGGTCATGAACGATAGAAATTCCCAAATTCCTTCAAAGGCTTGAAGAAATTTACGCCTTGGATCGGGAATAAACGCCGTCCGCCGTCGATCTAGTCCATCAGCGGGGACATCTGAACAAAACAGTCTTCGCCACCGGAACGCTATCCACAAGAGGAGACATATTCATGTTTACTATGTCACGTCGCGCGATGCTGGGGTCGGCGGCTGCAGCCGCGGCCTTCGGCCTTTCGTCGAAGCTCGAATTCGTCATCCCCGCGCTCGCCGCAACATCGCTGGAGCCGATGGTCGGCTTCTACAAATACCAGGTCGGCGATGTCGAAGTCACGGCGATTTATGACGGCATCTGGAAGAAGCCGCATGATCCGACCTTCATCAAAAACGCTTCGATCGAGGATACCAAGCAGGCACTTTCGAAGGCGGGCCTCACCACCGAATTCATGCCGATCCCGCTGACGGTGGTCGTCCTGAGACTCGGCGATCGCCTGATCATGATGGATGCCGGCTCCGGCGTCGGCCAATGGCAAGCGAATGCCACCCATCTGCCGGCCAATATGGCGGCCGCCGGCATCGACTACAAGAAGATCGACACGATCATGATCTCGCATTTCCACCCCGATCATGTCTGGGGATTGATGGAAAAGGGAACGAACGATCCGATCTTCCCGAATGCCGAACTCATCGTCAACGCCAAGGAATATACTTGGTGGACGGAGGATGGCCGCGTCGAGAAGCTTGCGGAAGGCCGCAAGCAGGCAGGAAAGCGCATTGCCGATGTCTTCCCGAAATGGAAGAACTGGAAGCTCGTTGATGACGGAACAGAGGTCGCCCCCGGCATACGGCTTCTCGTAGCCCCCGGCCACACCCCGGGTCACTCGACCTACCTTGTTGCTTCCGGCAACAAGCAGCTACTCGTCTCGGCCGATATCATGTACGTGCCGGCGCTGCTGGCCCCTCATCCTGACTGGGAAGGCAGCTATGACCAGGATGGGCCGATGGCCGTCGGCACTCGCCGCCGTCTCATCGACCGCATCATCGCCGACAAGATCGCCATCTGCGGCTCACACTTCCCTTTCCCCGGCTCAGGCACCTTCGTCAAGGACGGAAGCGCCTATGCCTTCACCCCGACAATCCAGGCCTGAGCGGCCGGCAGGAGATCACGAAGATGAAAACTATCCTGACGAAGTATGGGCTTCTCGGCTTCATCGGCCTTTGTGCCATAGTCGCCGGATTTTCTGCGGTGACGGCAATTCCGGCCTTTGCCGTTGACAATATGGAATCGACCGACGCTCCCGATTTGACCTCGGTGCGCGCCAAGATCGCTACCAAGGATTATGCTGGCGCGCTGGCAGAGCTTCGCGGGCTTGCCGAAGATAACCAGCAAGCTGACGTCTATAATCTGATGGGATACACGCTGCGCAAGACCGGCGATTACAAGACGTCGCTCACCTACTACACCAAGGCGCTGGAGCTTCAACCCAACCACAAGGCGGCGCGTGAATATCTCGGCGAACTCTATGTCGAGACGGGCGAGATGGCCAAGGCGGAGGAACAGGTGTCGACACTGAAGCAGCTTTGCCCGAGCGGCTGCGAAGAGCTCGAAGACCTGCAAAAGGCGATTGCCGCCAAGAATGGCAAATGACGACGATATGAGCGTGGAAGCGGGCGGGCGAACCGCCCGCTCTCCGCAGATAGGAGAAAATGATGGATACCGTCTCAAACCGACCGATTCTGGCCGATCTCGTTCTCTTCCTGGGCAGATTGCTGTTGGCCTTCATCTTCCTGCATGAAGGCACATCGCTTGCGGCGAATATGACGGCGACAATTGCCACCTTCGCCAAACTCAGCCTCCCGGCGCCGGTGGCAATTGCCACGATTGCTCTTCAGACCGGCGCTGGCCTCTGTCTGGCGATAGGCCTGCTCAGCCGGCTCAGTGCAGTAGCGCTCGCCTTCTTCTGCATGGCGACCGCCCTCCTCTTCCACACCAACTTCACCAGTCAGAACGAACTGCTGCATTTCGAGAAGGATCTCGCAATTGCCGGCGGCATGCTGGTGCTCGCAACATCGGGGGCTGGACGGATATCCATCGCTCAATTGATCAAAAGCCGGGCGAAGACGATTCCGTCATGGCTCGCGGCCATGCTCTAGACCTGCACTGAGGTAACGATTTGCACACGAGATACCATCACAAGTTCCGGTAAAGGCGTTCCAGTCAAAGCGCGGCGCTCGGCTTAAGGCACCAAAACTGTGTGTGGGATAGAGCAGTGTAATATGCCCGCTCTCATGGATCAGCCGCTGCTAATGATTTGAAAAACCGCCGTCATTTCGTTGAACCGACAAGCTTTCCAACGTCGAAGCCAAATGGCGGTATTGAGGGATCAGAACCGACGCGGCAGCACTTCCATTTCCTACTACATTGGAAAATATGAACCTTTTTCCGCTTCGGAAACGGGAGCGGATGATGCAGGACTTCCGATTTGCCGGTGGTCTGCCGCGTTTAACTCAATCTTCTCCGCGTTCCTCAATCTCTTCATCGCCCCACATCACAGACGCTCCGCTCCCGCCATCCACATTCGTCGCATCCGCGCAACTGCGCTTTGGAAAGCCCTAACTGGCACCGTTGCCTGATCTCAAACTGCTGCACGATAAGTCAATCATCGCTCGATCTCGATAACGTGACAAATCCCATCGCCGATGGTCGTCGCCGGATTGGAGCAGCCGAGGTCGCGATTTTCTGCTAAATCCACGCCGTGACTAAAAAGCGATCGGCGTCATAATCGGAGGTTTCCCGAGCGATCGGCTACGAGATTATCCCTTCCCAAGTTCATCCATAGATACGCCCATGGCAGTCGCTAGTGCCGCCTTGCCATTGCCAGGCATCATCGCCAATCCGGAAATGATGCCCTCCTGCCATGCCTTACCCCGATCCCATGCCTCACGGTAGGCGTCGGCCAGCACATCACCTTGTCGCGTCTCTAGTAGAGCCTCGAAGAGCAACGAGGCCTGCAGGAGATCCTTCTCGCGCTTTGCCCTCCCGAGCGCGTCAGTAAACCGCCTAGAGGCCACGATAAGCTTGTGGACAGCATATCGTTCGGGAGCCGGGACGATCACGCTCACTCCTTGACGGTGCAGCAGGACGGTCCGCACAGGCTCGTAGATCAGGTAATCGAGGAATCGCAGGTTTTCCGCCGACGCACCGCCGAGGGCGGGCATGGGCGACGGTTTGCTCGTATGCTCGTCCGATCCCCGATTGCCCGTCAGGAATTCCACACGGTAACCCTTGCTATTCACGAACGCGACGACCTTTGCCTTGTCGGCCTGGTGCGGGACTGCCCGGAATGTGTTGTCGATGGACTGTAGGATTTCCAGAACCGGCGGCAGACTATCCCCTACCTCCGAGCTGATCGCAAAATCCTGCGCGAAATCGGCGTCCCCCGTTTGCATCGCCGTCGACGGCAGCCGAACACCGAGCAGGCCCGCGTAGCAGCCGAATGCCACAGATCCGATCAGGACGGCCCGCAGCCGGAAGAGGCCAGCGTCCGCAAGGGCCTTCGTGATGTCGCCTGCGAAATCGTCCGGTCCCTGCATCCCGCCGTTTCGCAGGAGCGTTGCGACCAAACGTCTACGCTCGCGGAGATCATCCTTGATTTCCTTGTGAGCGTTCACTCGAGCTGTGATCTCTTCGTCGCTGTGCGGCCCCACATAGCGCCGCTTGTCGCCCTCGGGGGTAGGGAGATCGAAATACCAGTAGTCGCGGCCCTTGACCGGGACCGTGACGAACCGGCCCTCAAGTGGGAAATCGGCTTGAAATTGCCCATCAAGCGAACGCTGCGCCAACTCCGCGAACATCGTTCGATATGTGATGTCGATCCGCCTCATGCCTTGCTCTTCCTTCGCGTTTGCCGCAGCCTATTTCTTACCCTTCAGATCGGCCATTACCTTCTCGAATCCCCCGCCTTTCTGGGAAGAAATTGTCCAAGCTCATCGCGGGCGTTGATCCACTATAATGTTCCGACAGAAACATTATAACTCCTCCTTTTTTAGTCAATGGATCGTCAGTTATAATGTTTCCGCTGAGACATTATAACGCCGCCGAAAAAGCTATTTAAGCAAGCAGCGCTTCGCTTAAAGAGAGAAGGAGCTAAGGTAAGCACCCTTAAATAAGCGTGGCCAGAATCCTTGGTCTTGAAAGGAAAAGAACCGCTGCCTTCTTTAGTAATGCCTGCGTTGCGCGCGCTGACACGGTCGCCACCCATCGCGAAGATCCAGTTCCCATAGCGGGAGAAGTGGACGAAAAAGATGTCGACCAGGGTCAGGCTGAGCCACCAGAGGATGATGTTCTGGAAGGTTCCGCCGATGAATTGACCGAACAGGAACTTGGCGATCGGACCGGCATTCACGGGAACACTGGTGGTTCCGGTGATGAGAACGGACCGGCCGAGGACGATGCCCTGCATTGCAAACAGGGTTCCGAGCGTAATGATAAGAGACGGCACCGCAGTGCGGGTCGCGATGTAGCCATTGATAAGTCCAACCACGAGCCCGATGCCCAGCGAGCCGAGGATGCCGACCCAGATAGGCAGATCGTAGTGTCCGGAAAGGATTGCGACCGTCATCGATCCAGCCGGAACCATTGCGCCGATCGAGATGTCGAGCTCCCCTGCGATCATCAGCAAGCCGACGGGGATTGCAATGATGCCGAGGTTGCAGGCGACATTCAGCCAGCTTGCAGCTCCGGACGGTGCCAGAAACTTCGTGCTTCCGAAGACGACAAAGAATACCAGAACAGCGATCAGCCCGAGAAGAGCTCCCGCTTCCGGGCGGCGCAAAAGGTTGCCGAACGCTGAGCCGCGAGTGGAAGGCTGTACTTTCCCTCCTGTGATCTGCTGCCCTACCGACAGGGTTTGGTTTGCCATGGGATATCCTCCTCCCCAGTGTTGGGCGCCTCGGGCAGTTAGCCAAAGCGCCTCTTTCAGTGTCGGGCGTCAAACGCCCTTATTTCGCAGCCGTCTCTCAAGGCTGCTCGTGTCATGCGAGTTCGTTTGCTACCGCTTCGCTGATGAACTGGATGCTCTTGCGAAGATTGGGGGCAAGATCGGCCATTGCTTCGGCTCGCAAGCGTGAAAAAGCACAGCCTTGGTTAAAGCGACTGATCTCAAGGCGACCGTATAGGGTCGTTGCAGTCGCCTTTGCCAATAAGACTGCGAGAATAATTTGGGCCTTGTTGAAGAAGGGCGGCATCTACATGCAACGCGATGAGCCTTTGGCAGAACCTTCGATAAGATAACAAGACCTGAATGCCAGTTAGGTGCGGTATATGAACGATGGTTCCGGAGTGGTGAAAAATGAGTGGAATAGGTCGTGAATATTCTTACGGGCATTATAATGCTGGGTCCAGGTTTGGCCATTTCGCTCGCGTCACCAAATAAGCGCCAAAGCAGTTCATTCCTGCGGATAGGCCGATTTCCGGTATGCGTGCCACGGTTTCAAAGGAACCAAGTTCATTACGCACCGCGGGACGTTCTTCGTTTCGACAAGGGACGTCCCGCACATCTGCTCATGAAGCAGCCAAGGTGGCTATTCAGTCTTCCTTTCGGATGCTCTCGCAAACTATGCAGGCGCGGGGACTAAGCGACAAAGACGCGCAGCCGCTACTCTGCATGTGAAGCAGCCACGAATACTGTCCTCAGTGGATTTGGCACTAAGCACCTGATAACGTAGGTCGATTAGGAATGCAGTTGGATGACATCCTCGGCGCCGGCGCGCATTCATCGGCTTTCTAGATTACACTGAAAATCAGTGCCCCACCTCTTCTAGCGAAAGATCAGTGTTCGCTGCCGATTCATATTCTTTGACGAACCGTCGTAAGCTCACACTGCACTCTTACTCAGCTCCTTCGAAAGCTGGAACGCCTGTTGACTTAAAAAGGGCTGAGTCGGTCGAGAAAACGCCCTCTGTCACAATCAAATACTTGCGGACCTTGTCTTAGCGATCGAGCTCGCGATTAGCCGCGCCTCGATGCCGATCTGGCGCAGGAGGCCCGTTGTGACGGCATTGAAACCACAGAAATACAGGCCGTCCTTTGCCGGGTGAAGCTTATTCCTTGCCGGTTTGCCGGCATCTGGAAGTCGCTCAGCCAGGTCGGGCAATAGCGTGCCGAGAGACGGCTTGTAACCAGTCGCCTGCACGATCGCATCGAATTCTGCAGATTGGCCGTTCGCGAAAAGCACGTTCGAACCGTCCAACATCTCGATGCCGGGGAACACCTTGATCCGACCGTCTCTAATCTTTGCAATCGTGCCGATATCGATCAAAGGTGTCCGGCCTCGCTCAATCATCGTGGTCAGAGGTCCGCGCTTCGAGCGCGTGAGCCCCATTTTCTCGATATCGTAGTAGCGCAAATACAGAAGAGGTGCATTGAATGCATCAACGAGCCCATACGGCAGGTGTCGTTGAGCAATGGCGATGGTCGCGGTCGGCACGCCGAATATCTCCCTCGGAACGATATTCACCGGGCCACGAACCGACATGGCGACCTCAAGACCCGCTTCGGCGCATTCGAGCGCGATCTCTCCCGCTGAGTTTCCAAAGCCGACCACCAGTACTCGGCGCGCCTTGAGGTCAAGGGTGTTCCGGTATTCACAGGAGTGGATGATATTTCCCTCAAACGTGTCCTGACCAGTCCAGCGCGGCCGGACTGGTGAGTTTGACAGTCCGGTAGCGATGATCACGGTTCTTGGTTCGAATACGTCGCCGTCGGCGGTCTCGACGACCCAATTTGCTTTCTTGCGAACAGAGGCGACAGTCTTGCCAGCAATCACTTGAAGGTCATTCGCGCGCGCGTAATCCTCGAGGTAGTCGATGACCTGCAGTCGCGACGGATATTTTGGAAAACCCGTCGGCATCGGCCGTCCTGGAAGTGCCGAGTGCCCTTTGTCCGTATGGAGATGGAGCCGATCGTAATGCCTTCGCCATGAAGCTGCTAGCTTGTCCGCAGCTTCGAGGACGACGGAAGGGCAGCCTTTGGCACGGAGTACCGAGGCACATGCCAACCCCGCCGGGCCTGCCCCTATGATGATGGTCTCCTCGATCGCCATGGGCAGTTCCTCCATAAGAGTCCTTGCATTGGGCGCCATAGGCTACATCATTATCTGAGTGCCACACAGGAGTTCCCATGAACGCAACACAATGTGCTTTCCTCGTAGAGATCACCGGCAAGGTTCAAGGTGTCGGCTACCGCGCCTGGACATGAAGCCAAGCGCTGCAGCTTGGCTTGACGGGATGGGTCAGGAACGAGCTCGACGGATCGGTCACTGCCCTGATTGTCGGCTCTTCGACTGCAATCACATCGATGCTGGAACGGTTCTGGAGCGGTCCCGCCGGCTCTTCGGTGTCTGGCGTGGAGCCGCAACCAACAATTCTCAGTGAGTTACCAGGTGACTTCACAATTGCCCACTAACCTCGGTTGTCGCTAATATGCTTGCATAGCTTCTCTTGCCGGTATTGCGCTTCTTCGAGAGGCTTGCCTTCGGCTTTCAGCTCCGAAATCTCATACCTTGCGGACCCTGCCTGTGTTGATCCGTAGTTGCCTTTGCCAGTTTCTCAAGCCGAAACAAAGGCACTCCTTCGAACCTCGCTCCGATTCTGGCGATAGCGCCAACGCAACAATGTGCACGCATGAAGCGACAAATGCCGAATGTATCTTAGAATCCCCCTACGGGCGAGCCATTGCTGTAGAGTTGCGCAACGATTTGACCCATTGGGGTGAAAATCAACATTGATGGGATTTGAACCGTCGTTGCCTGCATTAACTTGGAGCTTAAGGTAGAAACTTAAAGCGCCGAAGGCCACCGCTGATGAGCATGCAGGATGGTGAGGATCTCTACTTCATGCTCGACGCGGTAGGCAATAATATAAGGGATATCCGCCAGCACCAGTTCGCGTGTTCCATTTAAGCGACCAGCGCGACCCGTTGCAGGAAAGTCGGCAAGCATGTCGACAGCCGACACGATTCGCGCGACCACCCGCGCGGCGGCGTCTGGATTATCCTTCTGGATATGTGCACCGATCTCATCAAGCCGTCGCACCGCTCTCTTCGTCCAGCGGATATGCTTTTCGCTCATGATTGACGAACAGACTTGATGTATTTTCCAATAACGTTCGCGATCTCGCCATCGCTCGCGAATTCGCCCCGGTTGGCCTCAGCCAATCCGGCCTCGATTTCAGCGATTTGCCACTCTTCGCGAGCTACGTAATCCTCAATGGCCTGAGCGGCCATATAAGAGCGGGACCGATCAAGCTTTTCCGCGATCTGGTCGAGTTTGCTAGCCGTTTCATCTGAAACACGCACGGTGAATGCAGTCATGACACGCAACCCTCCTTGGTTCACGATGATTATATGTGAACCGTTTTGGTTCGTCAAAGTTCAAGTCACATGGGCGAGCTTTCCGGCGAGCCGCACATGATGGTTTGTGCTCTTGAGATCCCATCAGGGGTGAGTAGCGGCCTGGACGGTGGCAGAGTGAGGTCGCTAGAAAACTCTCTGGAGGCCA
>NZ_QSNT01000005.1:0-561 GCF_009498525.1 Rhizobium sp. ICMP 5592
AACACCTGGAAGCCTCCAGATCAATCTTCTCTTCACAATGTATGCAGAACACGCATCCAGCCCAAAAGCCGATGCAAAACGTTTATTTCTTCAAAGGATATCTCTTCATCACCGTCTCGGCTCAAACACCAAGCGAATTGGTGGAGCTGAGCGGGATCGAACCGCTGACCCCCTGCTTGCAAAGCAGGTGCTCTCCCAGCTGAGCTACAGCCCCAACCATTTCAAACACCCATCAGGCAAAACCTGCTGGGATCAGCATAAAACCATCAAACCGACGCATCGTTCAAGCAAATGGTGGGCCCGGGTAGACTTGAACTACCGACCCCACGCTTATCAAGCGTGTGCTCTAACCAACTGAGCTACGGGCCCTAACTCGCTGAACTCTAAAGCTTGCGAGCGGTCGCCCATAAAGGCCAGAGGCCGTCACCGGTCGTCCGGTGCCCTCGCGGAGCGCAGCACCGAAGGTGCGAACAGCGCGTGAGCGCAAACCAATGGTTCGATATCCTTGTGAAGAAAGAGAAACGTGGACGGCGCAGCTCGCCATACCGTCGTGACCTAGGT
>NZ_QSNT01000005.1:571-900 GCF_009498525.1 Rhizobium sp. ICMP 5592
ATCTCCTGCGACATACAGGACGATAGTCCGTCGCCGGTCGTCCAACGCATCGGCTATAAAGCCAATACGCATCAAACCAATGGTTCGATATCCTTGTGAAGAAAGAGAAACGTGGACGGCGCAGCTCGCCATACCGTCGTGACCTAGGTCTACGCGGCGTATTACGTTGCGATCGTGACCTGACTGGTCCGATCTTGTTCTAAAAAGCACGGGAAGGTTCATATCGGGCCACATCCGAAGACATGTGCCGATCGTCTTACCAATTCCACAGCTTCCTTAGAAAGGAGGTGATCCAGCCGCAGGTTCCCCTACGGCTACCTTGTTACGAC
>NZ_QSNT01000005.1:2717-264186 GCF_009498525.1 Rhizobium sp. ICMP 5592
ACCCCCAGAGCCAAGTCAACAGAGGATTTTGAAAAAAGTCAGAAAAAGAACAAGTGATTGATTCTTATGATAGTTTTATGAAGTCCGCCGAAACCGGCTCAGAATAGGCGCCAAAATCCCCGATAACACCACCAGATCACGCTGGAACGATGATATTACACGCTAGGCATCGCACGATATGACAAAAGGGCGACCCTTGATCCCCGCCCCATCAATACCAGATAAGGCCAACCTTATCGTTGAAACCGGGGCTTCCGGAGCATCGAAACAGTCCACAGACCAGATGCGCCTCATTTGACTCGCCCGTCATAAATATGCACATCTTCGCCCCCAGCCACGCGGCTCATATAAAGGAACCGGATCTCGATTGGCATGATGACGGACAAGATGATGCTCCGATCGCTCGGAAACGAGCCGCCAATCCTGGCCGATGGCAGGCGGGCGCCGGACCGGCGCGAGGTTTCCCTGCGCTGGCTTTCGGGCACCTTCCTTACAGGCATTACCTCCAGCATATTGATGGGCGTTGCGCTGTTTGCCGCACTCGACGGGCGCCAGCAGCTCGCCATTCCCGCCGAAGCCTACGCGACATCGGATAATGGAAGCCATGACAGCACCGAGGATCAGGTCGTGCGCGGCGGCCGTCTCGTGTCGACCGCCATCGCGTCCAAGCCGTCCGACCGGAGCATCATGGAAGTCTCCACGGTGGTGCGCGACGGCGACAAGGAAGTGGTGCGTCGCCAGCCCTTCGCGCATGTGAAGATCGCGCTGGCCACCAACCGTGTCGCCACAGAGACCTATCCGGCCTTCGATCCCCTGGCGATCTTTTCCGCCGACGAGAATATTCCGCCGCCGGCCAATCGTACCGGCGCGATCTACGGTTCCGACGTCGAATCCGAGGTCAGCCTGAAGACCGTGCCTTTCCCGGCCAAGGATGTGCCCTTCCCGCTTGCCGGCTCGATGTCGCTGGACGAGGTAGAGGAGAATGTCCGCTCCAACGGCTCGGTGCTCACCGACGGCAATACCCAGCTTTCCGCGCTCTATTATATCGACCCGCGCCGTTTTGCGACGGATGACAGCGATGTCGACCTGACCGCCGGGCTTGCCGCCCGCATCGTCGAGGAGAACATGTCCGTCTCCGCGCCGGAAGCCGTCACGCCGCAGACGCAGGAATTTGCCGATGACATCATCCCGGTTCGGGAAAACACGCCGATTGCAACGGCGCTCACCAACGCTGGTTATCTCAAAGCGGATGCGGATGACATCACGGCGAAGATCGTACCGTTGTTCGGCGCCTCCAACCTTTCCGGCGGTGATGTCCTGCGCATCGGCATCCTGCAGAAGGGCGAGCAAGCAAAGATCATTCGCGCCAGCATCTATCGCGGCACCAAGCATGTCCTGACCGTCGCCCAGAACGACCATGGCGATTTCGTCGCCGGCAGCGAGCCGCCGATGCTCGACGCCATCGCAACGGCCTTCGACAATGACGCGCCCGTGGTTGCCGCCGGCCGCGACCTGCCGAGCGTCTATGACGGCATCTATCGCGCCGCCCTCTCCTACGGCATGTCCAGGGAAATGGTGGCGCAGATCGTCAAACTGCTCGCCAGCAACGTCGATTTCCAGGCGCAGTTGAAGCCGACGGATTCGCTGGAAGCCTTCTTCTCGGTCACCGACGCAAACGGCCAGGCGACGGCCGATTCCGAGCTGCTCTACGTCAACGCCAAATTCGGCGACACGGTCACCCGCTTCTATCGCTTCGAGGACCCGGACGATCATTCGATCGACTACTTCGACGATAGCGGCAAGAGCATCCGGCAGTTCCTGCTGCGCAATCCTGTGCCCACCGGCATATTCAAATCCGGCTTCGGCATGCGACGCCATCCGATCCTCGGCTTTGCGCGCATGCATACGGGTGTCGACTGGGCAGCCCCCCGCGGCACGCCAATCATCTCTGCCGGCAACGGCATCGTCGAAAAGGCGGGCTGGGATTCAGGCGGCTTCGGCAATCAGACGTTGATCCGCCATGCCAATGGCTACGTCTCCTCCTACAACCATCAGAGCGCGATCGCCAAGGGCGTTGTCCCCGGCGCCAAGGTGGTGCAGGGGCAGGTCATCGGCTTCATCGGATCGACGGGTCTCGCCACCGGGCCGCACCTGCATTACGAGCTAATCGTCAACGGCACCAAGGTCGATCCCCTGCGCATCCGCCTTCCCGGCGGCAAGACCTTAGACGGCGTCGCGCTTGCCAAATTCCAGGATGAGCGCAAGCGCATCGATACGCTCCTGAGCGACGAAAAGTCGAAGCAGGTTGCAAGCAAGGACTAACCTTCGGGCGTTTAGGCGCCGCAATAGCAACCAGAGATTTCAGTCCTGGCTATGCCCCAGCCGAGCCATCAGCTCGGCAATGAGGTCATCCACGGCCTTGTGAGCGGTATCGACGACTATCGGACGGGTTCCCCAGTCGTCATAACTCCGGTTGACGATCGCGTTCCATGTCGGTTTTACCAACCCTTCGACATCCGTCATACGCGTTTCGGCACGCCGGCGGTGCTCGACCTTGTCCGAACAGACGACTTCCACTTCGACCGCTTGCGTGCCGGCCCGCTTTGCGACCGACAGCCAGGCATCGCGCGTGATACGGATGGAATTGACCGAATCCGCGACGACCGTCTGCCCCAGCTTGAGATTGTCCTCGGCGACACCATAGGCAATCATATAGCCGGCGGGTCCTTCATCCGCTTTCAGAACATCGGAATTTCGCAGCGCATGCTCGATCGTATCGACCCGGACATACACAGCCTTCAACCGTTTCGCCAAGGCCTGCGCAGTCGTGGTCTTACCGCTGCCCGGCAAGCCGCCGAAGATAACAAGCATGATGCCCCCTTCCCGCGCGATTCTCCAATGCCCATGCCAGCTTCATCGAAGAGCCCTGCGGTGGCAAGGCAATTTCGGCACCTGCCCCGGACGAAAAATGGCGGCCCGGGAGCCGCCATTCACAGAGTCACATGAGAGCCAAACCACTTAAGCCGCTTCGCTGACCGCCCCACGGGGGCGGAACAGCAATCTGTCGGAGCCGCTGGTGACCAGCACGCGCGATCCATCCGGCACCTGACCAGAGAGGATCTGCTCGGCAAGCGGATCCTGGACATATTTCTGGATCACCCGCTTCAGCGGCCTTGCGCCATAGACCGGGTCGTAACCCTTATTGGCAAGCCAGGTGCGGGCATCCTCGTCGAGTTCGAGCACGATCTTGCGTTCGGACAGCAGCTGCAGCAGCCGCTCGAGCTGGATATCGACGATCGCTCCCATCTCGTCGCGCTTCAGGCGGTGAAACAGGATGATCTCGTCGACGCGGTTCAGGAATTCCGGCCGGAAATGCGCCCGCACCACATCCATCACCTGCTCGCGCACCTCTTCGCTGTCATCGCCGTCCTTCAGCTGGGTCAGGTATTCGGCGCCGAGGTTTGAGGTCATGATGATCATGGTGTTGCGGAAATCGACCGTGCGACCCTGTCCGTCCGTCAACCGCCCGTCATCCAGAACCTGGAGCAGGATGTTGAAGACATCGGGATGCGCCTTTTCGATTTCGTCGAACAGCACGACCTGATAGGGCCGGCGGCGGACGGCTTCGGTAAGCGCGCCGCCTTCTTCATAGCCGACATAGCCGGGAGGGGCGCCGATCAGCCGGGCGACGGAGTGCTTCTCCATATATTCCGACATGTCCATGCGAACCAACGCCGTATCGTCGTCGAAGAGAAAACGGGCTAGCGCCTTGGTCAGCTCCGTCTTGCCGACGCCGGTCGGGCCGAGGAAGATGAACGAGCCGATCGGCCGGTTCGGATCCTGCAGGCCGGCGCGTGAACGACGAACGGCACGTGACACCGCCTGGACGGCATCGCCCTGACCGACGACCCACTTCGCCAGCTCGTCTTCCATCCGCAGCAGCTTGTCGCGCTCGCCTTCCAGCATCTTGTCCACGGGAATCCCGGTCCAGCGGGAGACGATATGGGCGATGTTATCGGCGGTGACCACTTCCTGCACCATGGAATCGCGACCGCCATCCTGCTCTTCGGCAGTCTGGAGATCCTTTTCCAGATTCGGGATCACGCCATAGGCAAGCTCGCCGGCGCGCTGGAATTCACCCTTGCGCTGGGCAATGGCCAATTCGTTGCGGGCTTCATCGAGCTGTTTCTTCAGGTCGGCGGCAAGACCCAGCTTCTGCTTTTCAGCCTGCCAGCGCGCGGTCAGCGCGTCAGCTTCCTCTTCCAGCGAGGTAAGCTCGGTCTCCAGCCGCTTCAGCCGGTCGGCCGAGGCCTGGTCGGTTTCCTTTTTCAGCGCCTCACGCTCGATCTTCAGCTGGATGATACGACGATCGAGTTCATCGAGCTCTTCCGGCTTCGAATCCACCTGCATGCGCAGGCGTGCGGCAGCCTCGTCCATCAGGTCGATAGCCTTGTCCGGCAGGAAGCGGTCGGTGATGTAGCGGTTCGAAAGCGTAGCGGCGGCCACCAGGGCGGCATCGGCGATGCGAACCTTGTGGTGCTGCTCGTATTTTTCCTTCAGGCCGCGCAGGATCGAGATCGTGTCCTCGACTGTCGGCTCATCGACCATGACGGGCTGGAAGCGCCGGGCAAGCGCCGGGTCCTTCTCGACATGCTTGCGGTATTCATCAAGCGTGGTCGCGCCGACGCAATGCAGCTCGCCACGGGCAAGCGCGGGCTTCAAAAGGTTCGAGGCATCCATGGCGCCATCTGCCTTGCCGGCACCGACCAGCGTGTGCATCTCGTCGATGAACAGGATGATCTCGCCGTTTTCCGACTGCACCTCATTGAGCACGGCCTTCAGCCGCTCTTCGAACTCACCGCGGAACTTCGCCCCGGCAATCAAGGCACCCATATCGAGCGCCATCAGCTTCTTGTCCTTTAGCGATTCAGGCACGTCGCCATTGACGATACGCAATGCCAGACCCTCGACGATCGCCGTCTTGCCGACGCCGGGTTCGCCGATCAGCACGGGGTTGTTCTTCGTGCGGCGCGAGAGGACCTGGATCGTACGGCGGATTTCGTCGTCGCGTCCGATCACTGGGTCAAGCTTGCCCTCGCGGGCCTCGGCGGTGAGATCGCGAGCATATTTCTTCAGGGAATCGAAGCCCTGCTCCGCATTGGCGGAATCAGCGGTGCGGCCCTTGCGGATATCGTTGATGACCTGGTTGAGCCCGGCCGGCGTCACGCCAGCCTTCTTCAGCGTGGCCGAGGTCGATGCGGAAGACTCGATGGCCAATGCCTGCAACAGGCGCTCGACCGTGACGAAGCTGTCGCCGGCCTTCTTGGCGGCCTCTTCAGCCGTGGTGAAGACCTTGGCAAGCGGCTGCGAGAGATAGACCTGACCGTCGCCGCCGGACACTTTCGGCAGCTTGGCGAGCGCGGCGTCATTGGCGAGACGTGCAGCCTTGGCGTCGCCGCCGGCACGCTCGATCAACGAAGAAGCCATGCCCTGGTCGTCGTCCAGAAGCACCTTCAGCACATGTTCAGGCGTGAATTGCTGGTTTCCTTGCGACAAGGCATTGGTTTGCGCAGACTGCAAAAAGCCACGCACACGCTCGGAGTATTTTTCAATATTCATTTGTAGACCTCCATGAATCGCCCTGCCCAGACTGGCACAGACCGATGTTTGAGATTGAGTCCCCTGAAAAGGCAGACCCCGCCCGCCGCCGATTGAGATTTGCGGCAAGGCAACAGGGGAGAATATGGGAGGGGATTTGAAGAGTTTAAAGGGTGCCGGAAACGAAAAAACCCCGGCTCATACCGGGGTTTTTTGCAGACATATAATCGGATTCGCCTCTGCGGCTGCGACCCGTGCATCTGAACAGTCTTTATTCCGTAACAGCTTCCACCAGTGCGGGGGCTTCGCTCGGAGCACCTTCGCCTTCGCCCTGACCTTCAGCATCGGCATTGCGGCGCGGCTGACGACGGGGACGATTGCCGGCATTGCGACGGCGGGGTTGGCGTTCGCCGGCGGCGACGGGCGTTTCTTCCTCGATCGCAACTTCGGCCGGAATGCCTTCGATCACCGGCTGCGGGCCGGTGCCGTCGATAACCTCTGGCTCGGGCGCGGCAACCACGACTGGAGCAGGAGCACGGACGCGCACCGGAGGCGGCGCCATCTGCGGCTGATCATCGATGTCGTTGTCATTCGCATCCATGTCATCCATGTCGCGGTCGGCATTGTCACGATCGTTGGGATTATGCTGTTCGTCGCGCTGAAAACGTTCCTGCATCTGCGCCTGCGCGCTGGCAATGATCCGATTGTAGTGTTCAGCGTGCTGAAGATAATTTTCCGCCATGACGCGGTCGCCGGAGCTCTGCGCATCGCGAGCAAGCGTCGCGTACTTCTCGGCGATATGCTGCGCGGTTCCGCGGATTTTCACATCGGGACCGGAGCTGTCGTAAGTCCTGGTCAGCGGGTTTGAACCCTTGCGGTTGAAATTGTTATTGTTGTTATTGTTTCCGCCGCCGCCGTTGTTGTTACCACGCCCCCGACCGCGCTTATTCTGCTGTCCTGGCCTCATAGATCCTTCACCTGAATTTTCTTAGTTGGGATGAAATTATAAACGGCACCTGCCGCCGTGGCTGGAAACCTCCAAGCCAGGGCCTGCGTGCCGCAAGCAAACTGCGCCTTTAGCGCCCGTCTGCCGCTCGACTACGTCAGATTAACTGATCACGCATTGGGTTATCTTCAACCTTTGACACTCTTATCAGAGAGCGGATCCCCGAGGCTGTCCAAGACAGGCGAATCGTCTCGCCTATTCCCAGCCGCCCAACGCGTGAGCGCAACCTATATCGCTTCCTCGGGAAATCCAAGCCTTTTCTTTGCGATAACAACAAGGTCCCATGAACCTGCTGCAAATTGTCGCGTTAATGGTGATATTGAAACACGAGCACCCGGTCATTGTGTCCATAGTCCCGGGCTGCTTCGATAAGGAAAAATCCTGCTCCTTCAAAAACCGAAGTCACCGTCTTGCGCTGATCATAACCGATCTCCACGCCGACAATACCATCCCGGTGTAGAAACCGCGCCGCATCCTTTGCGATTGCTCTGTAGGCATCCAGCCCATCAAGGCCGCCATCGAGAGCTGCCGGAGGATCGAAATTCTTTACTTCTGGAGCGAGAGTGGAAATGACACTGGACTCAATATAGGGCGGATTTGAGACAATAACGTGAAATCGACCGTGGATGGCCTCAAACCAGCTTCCCTGCACCGTGTCGAAGCGTGCCGCCAAGCCATTGCGTGCGGCATTCGCCCGCGCCGTTTCCAACGCTTCACCGGAAATATCGGAACCGATGCCCATTGCCTGCGGGCATTCATGAAGAAGCGCGAGACAGATGGCCCCGGTTCCCGTTCCCATGTCCAAGATATGGATAGTTTCGTGTTCCGATGCAAGGCGCCGCACATGCGGCAGAACGGTATCGACCAGGATTTCCGTGTCGGGACGCGGCTCCAGCGTCGCGGGCGACAGCGTCATGGGCAAGCCGTAGAACTCCCGCTCGCCGAGAATGCGATGCACCGGCTCGTGATTAAGCCGGCGTGCAATCGCCGCCCGCGCCGCCTCCACGCGATCCGGCGCCACGGCCTCGGTGCCGCGCGTGACCAACTCCGTCGATGAAAGCTGAAGAAGACCACCGACGAGGATGCGGGCCTCGGTGGCGGGGTCATCGAGATCGGCCTCGATGAAGCGGGCGCGCACCTCCTGGAACAGTCCAGCGACGGTTGCCCCCGGCCCGCCGCTCATGCCTGTTCGCCGAGCTGGGCGAGCTGGCTCGCCTGATAATCCGCGCGAAGCGCATCGACCACTTCGTCGATCTCGCCCTCCATCATCCGGTCGAGCTTGTAGAGCGTCAGGTTGATGCGATGATCGGTGACGCGCCCCTGCGGGAAATTGTAGGTGCGGATGCGCTCGGAACGGTCGCCAGAACCGACCTGGCTCTTGCGGTCAGCGGAGCGTTCGCTGTCGGCGCGCTGGCGCTCCATGTCGAAGAGACGCGACCGCAGCACCTGCATTGCCTTGGCGCGGTTCTGATGCTGCGACTTTTCCGAGCTCGTCACCACGATCCCCGAGGGAAGATGGGTGATACGCACCGCCGAGTCCGTGGTGTTGACGTGCTGGCCGCCAGCGCCGGAAGAGCGCATCGTGTCGATGCGGATATCCTCGGCGCGAATTTCGATATCGATTTCCTCGGCTTCCGGCAAAACGGCGACGGTTGCCGCCGACGTATGAATGCGGCCGCCCGCCTCGGTTTCCGGCACGCGCTGCACACGATGCACACCGGATTCGAATTTCAGCCGCGAGAACACGCCCTTGCCGGTGATCGTCGCGATGATTTCCTTGTAACCGCCGGCTTCGCCGTCGCTGGCCGAGAGGATTTCCACCTTCCAACCGTTGTTCGCGGCGAAGCGCTCATACATGCGGAAAAGATCGCCGCCGAAAAGGGCAGCTTCAGAGCCGCCGGTTCCGGCGCGGATTTCGAGGATCGCGCTCTTCTCGTCGGCGGCATCCTTCGGCAACAGCAGGATCTGGATGTCCTGTTCCAGCACCTCGATCCGCTCCTTGACCTCCGGCAGTTCCATGTCGGCGAGATCGCGCATCTCGCGATCGACGGACTTGTCGGCAAGCATGGCTTCCAGATCTGAAGCCTCGGCGATCGCCTTCTCATAGTCGCGGATTTTAGCGACGACCGGCTGCAGTTCAGAATATTCGGAAGCAAGCTTCACATAGACATCCGCCGCCGGCCCGGCAGACATACGCGCTTCGATCTCGCCGAAACGGCGTTCCAATTCGCGCATTTTTTCAATGGGAAGGTTTGCCACCCCACACTCCAATTCTTCTTATTTGTTCTGTCTACAACGGAATATTGTGGCTCTCGGCAAAGCCGGCAAGGATGTCACGCATCGAGGCCGTCGGATGCTTGTCATCCAGCGCCTCTTCCATGACCGTCGACAAGGCCTGAAGATCGAGGCCGAGCAGCATCGCCTTGACCGGACCGATGGAGGCCGGAGACATCGATACCGAGCGGAAGCCGAGGCCAAGCAACGCCATCGCCGAAATCGTCTTGCCGGCAAGCTCGCCGCACAGCGTCACCGGTGTCTTGTTGCGCTCGCCGGCACGCACGATGTCGCGCAGGATGCGCAGGAACGGACGCCCGAGCGGATCGAAACGGTCCGACACCCGCGCATTGCCGCGATCGACCGCCATCGAGAACTGGAAGAGATCGTTGGAACCGACCGAGACGAAATCGACCGCCGCCATCAGTTCGTCGAGCTGCCAGAGCAGTGCCGGCACTTCCAGCATGGCTCCGAATTGCAGCTTGCGCGGCAGGGCATGGCCGAAGCGCGACAGATGCTGCACTTCCTTCTGCACGAGCTCACGCACCGCCTCGATCTCGGAGACCTCGGTGACCATCGGCACCATCATCTTCAATTCGCCGTCGGCGGCCGCCTTCAGCATGGCGCGCAACTGCGTGCGCAGCAGGCCGGGCCGGTCGAGCGACAGGCGAATGGCGCGCCAGCCGAGCGCTGGATTCTCTTCCTCATGGGCGCGGAAATAGGGCACGACCTTGTCGCCGCCGATATCGAGCGTCCTGAAGGTGACGACACGCCCCCCCGCCTGCTTCAGTACGCTGCGATAGAAGGCCTCCTGCTCTTCCGCCTTCGGCATGGTCGAGGCGATCATGAATTGCAGCTCGGTACGGAACAGACCGATGCCTTCGGCGCCGGATTCGGCAAGCTGCGGCAGATCGACCAGCAGACCGGCATTCATCAACAATGAAATGCGTTGCCCGTCCCTGGTGACCGGCTCGACCGAACGCAGCGCCCGGAACTGCTCCTGCCGGCGGGCGCGGAAACGCACCTTTTCTTCGTAAGACCGCTGGTGATCGGCCATCGGCCGCAGATGCACATGGCCGCCATCACCATCGATGATGACAGAATCGCCGTTTTCGGCGAGCGCCACGACGCCCGCCGCCTGGCCGACGACCGGGATGCCCATGGCGCGGGCAACGATGACGACGTGGCTGGTGACCGCACCCTCTTCCAGCACCAGGCCGCGAATATTGGCGCGGGGATAATCGAGCAGCTCGGCAGCACCCATGGCGCGCGCAAAGATCACCGCATCGTTCGGGAAGCCGTCAGCCGCCGTTCGGCCGGAATAGCCGGTGAGCTGTCGGAGCAACCGGTTGGCCAGATCCTCGAAATCATGCATGCGCTCGCGCAGATAGGGATCGGTCAGGCGCATCATCCGCGCCTTCGTATCGCTCTGCACCTTCTCGACCGCGGCCTCCGCGGTCAGGCCGTTGCGGATTGCCTCTTCGAGCTTGCGCACCCAGCCCTGGTCATGGGCGAACATGCGGTAGGTTTCCAGAACCTCGCGGTGTTCGCCTTCCATGGAAACGTCACGGCGCGACAGCATATCGTCGATGGAAATGCGCAGCGAACCGAGCGCCTCGGCCAGCCGGCCGATTTCCTTGTCGGTATCCTCGTTCAGGAGATTGGTGACGACGATGCGCGGCTCATGCAGCACGACATAGCCGAGACCGACGCCTTCGTTGTAGCTGTCGCCGTCGATGGTGACCGAGCGGGTAAGATCGAGTTCGAGGCCCGGCTTGGTAATCTTCTTCAGCTCGCCGGTGGCGATCATCTCGGCCAGCACCATCGCCGTCGTTTCGAGCGCTTCCAGCTCTTCTTCGCGATAGTTGCGGCTCGCCTTGTTCTGCACGACGAGAACGCCGAGCGAGCGGCCGGTGCGCAGGATCGGCACGCCGAGGAAGGAGTGGTAGACCTCTTCACCGGTTTCCGGCAGGTAGCGGAAGGCAGGATGAGATTGCGCGTCCGAGAGATTGAGCGGCTGGGCGGAAGCGGCGATCGTGCCGACCAGGCCCTGGCCCATCTTCAGTTGGGAAAGGTGGACGGCTTCCTTGTTCAGACCTTCGGTGGCGTAAAGTTCAAGCACGCCGTCGGCGCGCAGCACATAGACCGAGCAGACCTCGGCGACCATGTTGCTGGCGATCTGGCGGACGATCCGGTCAAGACGCTCCTGCGGCTCCAGCGGCTCCGCCATCAGTTCGCGCAGCCGCTTGAGCAGAACGCGTGGACCGCCGGATAGGTCTCTCATTGCGTCTCTAGCTCCCGAAATCAAGATATTGCCGCCAGTCTTGCCCACGTCAGGGCCGGCCGAAACTCACCTCCGTCACGGTCCGTTGTCAGCAGTCCTTTATCAACTCTTATCCAGACCGTAGCAGGAATGCAAAGTCCTGACTGCGAGTTCTGCATAAGGACCGTCGATCAGGATGGAAATCTTGATTTCCGACGTCGTAATAGCCTTGATGTTGATGCCTTTTTCGGCAAGTGCCTGGAAAGCGGTCGCAGCGACGCCGGCATGCGAGCGCATGCCGATGCCGATGACCGAAACCTTGACGAGACCTGATTCGTTTTGGACGACGTCGTAGCCGATCTTGTCCTTGTTCTCGCCGAGAACGCGCAACGCCTTTTCGACATCGCCCGAAGGAACCGTAAAGGTCATGTCGGTCTTGGAACCGTCTTCGGAAATGTTCTGGACGATCATGTCGACGTTGATATGGCTTTCAGCCAAAGGCCCGAAGATCGCGGCGGAGACGCCCGGCCGGTCGGCAAGACGGCGCAGCGAGATCTGGGCTTCATCCTTGGCATAGGCAATGCCGGTGACTACTTCCTGTTCCACGATTTCTTCCTCGTCACAAATCAGCGTTCCGGGCGGGTTCAACAGATCGCCCATGCCCGGAGCATCGGGATCTTCAAATGAGGAACGCACGAAGGTGCGGACCTTAAAGACCATGGCCAGCTCGACCGAGCGCACCTGCAGCACCTTGGCGCCGAGCGAGGCCATTTCAAGCATTTCTTCAAAGGCGATCTTCTTCAGACGACGCGCCTTCGGCTCGATGCGCGGATCCGTCGTGTAGACGCCATCGACATCGGTGTAGATATCGCAGCGATCGGCCTTCACCGCAGCGGCGATCGCCACGGCAGAAGTATCGGAGCCGCCGCGACCGAGCGTCGAGAGACGATTGTCCGGGCCAAGACCCTGGAAACCGGCGACGACAGCCACCTGGCCTTCTCCCATGCGGCGGATGATTTCCGTGCCTTCAATCTCGAGAATGCGGGCCGCGCCATGAGCGTTGTCGGTCCGGATCGGGATCTGCCAGCCCTGCCAGGAGCGCGCATTGATACCCATCGCCTGCAGCGCAATCGCCAGAAGACCGGAGGTCACCTGCTCGCCGGAAGCAACGATGGCGTCATATTCGCGCGCGTCATAGATGGAATGATTGGCGCCGGCGACCTTCGGCATGTTCTGCACCCAGCCGACCAGCTCGTTGGTCTTGCCGGACATGGCGGAAACGACGACCGCAACCTCATGGCCCGCGTCGACTTCACGTTTCACATGGCGTGCGACATTCCTGATACGGTCCAGATCCGCGACGGATGTTCCGCCGAATTTCATCACGATGCGTGCCATGTGCCTCTACCAGTATCAGCGCCGGGCGGCCGAAACGCGATGAGCCCGGCATGCAAAACAACCCTTCCGGTGCAAGGGCCGGAAAAGCCTAATCTCAATGGGGGCGTCTCTTAGCGAGTTTGGCAGGCGGGTGCAATAGCATGGCGCGGCGTAATAGTTTTCTTTAATACTCCACTTTGATACTCGACCAGAGCCTGTCGAGGATCAGGCCTTCCTTGGGGGAGTTCCCTGTTGGCGAAGGTTGCGACAAGAACACCGCCGGTCGTGGCGAGCTCAAAGTCGTCCGGCCCTTGACATCGGCTTGTGATCGTCCGACTTCACATCTACCGAAGTGCCACCCAGACCTAAGGAGCGGAACCATGAGCGAAGCGGCGAAAAGCACGATCGACCAGAGCGAAGTGGATCGCTTTTCTGCCATGGCGGCGGAATGGTGGAGCCCGACCGGCAAGTTCAAGCCGCTGCACAAGTTCAATCCGGTGCGCCTCGCCTATATCCGCGACCATGCCTGCGAGAATTTCGGCCGCGATCCCAGGAGTGCGCGGCCGCTGGAGGGCCTGCGCGTGCTAGATATCGGCTGCGGCGGCGGATTGCTGTCGGAGCCGGTCGCGCGCATGGGCGCCTCGGTCGTCGGCGCCGACCCTTCAGAAAAGAACATCGGCATCGCCTCGACGCATGCGAAAGCCTCCGGCGTTCCCGTCGATTATCGCGCCGTGACCGCCGAGCAGCTGGCCGAAGCCGGCGAAACCTTCGATATCGTGCTCAACATGGAAGTGGTCGAGCACGTCGCCGACGTCGAGTTCTTCCTCGCGACCTGCGCCAGGATGGTGCGCCCCGGCGGCCTTATGTATGTCGCCACCATCAACCGCACGATGAAGGCGGCGGCACTTGCCATCTTCGCCGCCGAAAATATCCTGCGCTGGCTGCCGCGCGGTACGCATCAGTATGAAAAGCTCGTTCGCCCGGAAGAGATCGAAAAGCCGCTCGCCGCCGACGGCCTCGATATCGTCGCCCGCACCGGCGTCTTCTATTCGCCATTGCAGGACCGCTGGAACCTGTCGAAGGACATGGATGTGAACTACATGCTGGTGGCGAAGCGGGCGAGCTGAAGACTGCCCTGCTGCGGGGTCAGGCTTTCAGCGTCAGGACATGCGCCAATAGATCGCGCTGGCCTATCGCATTCAACGCGGCGATTTCTTTGACCTTCCCACGGTCGATCGTCGCGAGATTCCCATTGGCATCATAGGGCCGCTTGAAGGCGAAGGCCGCGGCACTCGGCCCTTCATCATGAAGCCGCTCCAGCCGCTCGGCCCCATCCCTCCATTCGGGGATGACATCGGCATCCGTCCACCAAAGAACCAGCGCCGGCCAGCTTTGCTTCACGTTCCAATGCCGCGCATGCTTCAGCGCATCGGCGTGGACGCCGCTATAGGAAAAAGCCATCAGGGATTCGATATTGGCCCAGAGCGAGAGCGAGGATGGCGCAGAGGCAAAACCGCTACCTTCGATGAAACGTGGGAAAACCTGCCTGCCCCAGCATGCCGGTCCCGGCATACCGTCATAGCCGGAGCGACCGACAAAGCCATGGGCGCGGGCGGCGGCCTCGAAATTGGCGTCCTCCCGCAGGCGAAATCCTTCGACCGCGAGGCTTTCATAGGGCGCGACATGCAGCCCGAAATTATACATTGCGAGATGTTTGCCGCCATGCGGCATCAGTTGATATCGTCCGGCAGAACGGGGATCGCGGCGATCTCGATGCCTTCCTCGACCAGCGCCTGCGCCTCATCCGGCGTCGCCTTGCCGATGATTCCGCGGGCGTCGGCCTCGCCGTAATGGATCTTGCGGGCCTCTTCCGGGAATTTGGCGCCGACATCCTCGGCATTTGCCTTGATGCTATCGACCGCTTCCTTGAGCTTGATCATCGCCTCCTTGCGGGCAGCGTTCATCGCAAGCGTCTGCAACTCGTCCTTCTTGCGGGCGGTCGAAACCGACGGCGCCATCAGGAGTTTGGAGATCGCATCCGAATTGCAGACGGGGCATGTCAGGAAGCCGCTTGCGACCTGACGGTCGAAATCGGCGCTTTCTGAAAACCAGCCCTCGAACTCATGGGCCTTGTCACAACTCAGCGAATAACGGATCAAGCCGCGACGCCTCCAGCCGCCGGCGTCGCGATCTTCTCAAGCGAGAACTCACGCGCATTCTTAAGATTGGGGATCTTGTCATGGGCGGATTTGACCGCCGTAACGTCGACCTCGGCGACGAGGACCGCCTCGCCGGTGCCGCCGGCCGATGCCAGCACCTTGCCCCAGGGATCGATGATCATCGAATGACCGAAGGTTTCGCGGCCGTCCTCGTGAACGCCTGCCTGGGCGGCGGCGATAACGAACATGCCGTTCTCGATGGCGCGCGCCCTGAGCAGAATTTCCCAATGCGCCTCGCCAGTCTGCCGGGTAAAGGCCGCCGGCACCGTCATCACCTCCGCGCCGGCAACGGCCTGGGCGCGGAAGAGCTGCGGAAAGCGTACATCGTAGCAAATGGAAAAGCCAAGCTCGGCGAAGGGCAGCGACACGATGCGCGCCTCGGAACCGGGCCGATAGACCGCGCTCTCGCGCCAGCTCTCGCCATTGTCGAGATCGACGTCGAACATGTGGATCTTGTCGTAGCGGCTGATGAGCTTGCCATCCGGACCGAAGAGAAAGCCGCGATTGGCGATCTTGCCGTCATCGAGCGGGATCGCCGTCGAACCGACATGCACATGGATGCCCAGTTCCTTGGCGAGATCCGACGCCGTGTTGACGATGATGTCATTGGCCTCGTCGCGCAGGATGGCGCGCAGACCCGGCCGATCCTTCTGCACGGCGCCGGTCATTTCCGGCGTCTGCACATAGACGGCGCCTTGCGCCGCAGCCTCGCGGACGAGCCGCGCCATGTCGGCGGCGTTCTTCACCGGATCGACACCGGAACACATCTGAATGGCAGCGGCTTTGAAGGTCATCATTGTCTCCGAGTGTGATCCGGTTCAGGCGGCCAGCAGCGGATCGAGCTTGCCGGACCGATCGAGCGCGTGAATATCGTCGCACCCGCCGACATGCTCGCCATTGATGAATATCTGCGGGAAAGTCGAGTGGCCCTTGGCCTTCTCGATCATCTCCTGGCGCAGCTCGGGCGAATAGGTGGCGTTGTGTTCGACATAGTCGACGCCCTTGGCGTCGAGCAGGGATTTCGCCCGGGCGCAATAGCCGCAGAATTCGCGCGTATAGATGACAACGGATGCCATGATCCACTCCGGAAAATTACAGGTTACCTGTCATATAAGCTCGCCGACAGCCCTTGCAAAGGTCAAAACCGTTACATCCGAGGCACCGGCTTTTTTCAACGCTCGCGTTGCCGCCGCCACCGTCGCGCCAGTCGTATAGACATCGTCAATCAGCACGATGCGACGGCCGAAAATATCGGCGGCGCGGCTTTCGGGGATGGCGAAAGCGCCGCGCACATTGTCCTGCCGCGCCTTCGCGCCGAGACCGACCTGCTGGCTCGTTCGCTTGGTGCGCAGCAGCGTCGCGGCGAGCATCGGTTTGCCGGAGAGCCGGGCGAGATGCCGGGCCAGTTCCGCTGCCTGATTGTATTTGCGCGAGAACAGCCGCGCCCGATGCAATGGTACGGGAATGATGACATCGCAGGCGGCGACGGTGCCATCGCTGGCGCGCAGCATCCATCCGGCCATCATCGGCGCCAGATCGGTGCGGTCGCGATACTTCAGTCCGAGCACGAGATCGCGGACGACGCCGTCATGAATGGCTGTGGAGCGCAGCCGGTCGAAAACAGGCGGATCGGCGATCGCCTCGGCGCTCAGGATTCCCGAGCCAAGATCGTGGGTAAACGGGCTGCCCAGCACTTCGCAATAGGGCCGCTCGATGAAACGGACGCCTGACCAGCAGGTTAGGCAAAGGCTGCGATGCGCGCCCGTCGAGGCGCCGCAGCCGGGACAGGCGGGCGGATAGACGAGATCAGCGAGCGCCAGCCAGGGTTTTACCAGGCCGGCCCGCAATCTCGACAGCGTGATTTCATCCCTGATGATGCCCATATGCCCCATGACACCTATATGATTGACACTAGCTTTTTCCCGCAGGCTTTGCGAAGGGAAAACATGCGTCGCCGCGAGGCTGCGCCGATGAGATCAGATTGCAGGAAACCGCCATGGACATCGTGTTCGACCAATCGCTGCTCGCCGCCCGCAGGCACCGGGCGCTGAAACAGGGAGACACGAAAGCCACCTTCCTGCTGGAGATCGCCGCCCGCGAACTGGCCGAGCGGCTCTCCGTCATCGAGCGGCATTTCGACGAGGCGATCGAGCTGCATGGCGCGACCGGCATTGCGGCGCGCGAGGCGCTTGCGACCGGCAAGATCGGCCATATCAGGCGCATCGAAGGCGAGGCCGGCTTTGCCGCCCCCGGCGAAGAACTGATCAAGGCGCCGCTGGAGGAACTGCCGTTGGCGCCTGAATCCGTCAATCTCGTGCTGTCGCCGCTCAGCCTGCATGTCACCAACGACACGCCCGGCGTCTTCATCCAGGTGCGCCGCGCACTGAAGGCCGACGGCCTGTTTCTGGCCGCAATCCCGGGCCTCGGCACGCTGCAGGAGCTGCGCGACGTACTGCTCGCTACCGAGATTGAGCTTACCGGCGGCGCCAGCCCGCGCGTTATTCCCTTTGCGGAGGTCCGCGATGTCGGCGGCCTGCTGCAGCGCGCCGGCTTCACCCTGCCGGTGATTGATGCCGAGACCTATACGGTGCGCTACGACAATCTCTTCGCGCTGATGCGCGACCTGCGCGCCATGGGCATGACCAACCCACTTGTCGACCGCAGCCGCAAGCCGCTGACACGCGCCTTCTTTCTGCGCGCCGCCGAGCTTTATGCCGAGCGCTATTCCGATCCCGATGGGAGAATAAGGGCGACCTTCACCATCATCTATGCATCCGGCTGGACGCCGCATGAAAGCCAGCAGAAACCATTGAGGCCGGGCTCGGCCAAGGCAAGGCTTGCCGACGCCCTGAAGGTCGAGGAACACAAGCTGAAGCAATAAATGGATCGACGGAGCTACACTTGGCCGCCCGGATACGCAACGTCAGTTTGTCGGCGTTGTCTGGTTCTCAAGCGTGGTGGAGACGGTGTTGAATATATTTGTCAGGCTGCCGGCGAACGCGCCGTAGCCGCTGATGATCGCCACGGACATAAGGGCCGCGATCAGGCCATATTCGATGACCGTGGCACCGGTCCTGTCATTGAAGAAACGCCGAACGGAACGCATACGCTTCAAGCTCCTAGCTTTTGAAAACGAGCGAATCCGGCGCGTTCATGCACCCGATAGGCTTAACCTCTATAGCAATCAGCAACCGCCGTCGGCACCATAGCCTTGGACGATGCAGACTGAACCGGGTTCCTGCTGCAGCACGCTGCGGCGGATGGTATAACGCTTGCCGTCTTCCGTTCGCTGAATGGAGCCGGTTGTCATGGTGTCGAGATCAGGCGCGCTGGCAAGCACGTTGGACTTGGACTTGTCGGACAGCATTGGCGTCAGGATAAGAGACAGCGCGACCGCCGCTGTGCCAAACAGCAAAGCGATATTCAACGCCCCCGTCCTACGCGACGTGGAATAGGACTGTTCTTTTTCCTGAACAGCTTTCCAGAAATCGTCGTCCATGTTGTCAAGCCTTCTTTAACGCAAACACCAACTGCTTGATTGCGATCATTGAATGCCAGAAGGTCATAAACGATCCCTTAATATCCACAGGCGAAATAGAGATGTGTTGAGTCGCGGGACAGTGCTTGACGAACGTTAACTGGTTGATATCGGTTGCTTAATAGCAATTAACCATGTTTAGCGGGCGTCGTCTTCCGGCACACTGATTGCGATAAAGATTCATTCGGAGGAGACGTATCGCGTCGCCGACGACACAATCGCGCCTCGGGCGCGCCTGTGCGGCTTTCGCCATTGATATCGGCGGCGATAATTTGGGCGTCTCTAAGACTACAGCAGATCCTGTAGAAACGGGATCAGCGGCTCGTCCGCCGGCGGCATCGGGTAGTCGCGCAGGGCCTGCGGCCGTACCCATTTGATCGCCTGACCTTCGCGGCCATGCGGAATGCCCTCGTAACGCCGGCATATATAAAGCGGCATCAGCAGGTGGAAGGTCTCGTAGGTGTGGCTGGCGAAAGTCAGCGGCGCGAGGCAAGCGACCTTCGTCTGGATGCCGAGCTCTTCCTCAAGCTCGCGGATCAGCGTTTCCTCCGGCGTTTCGCCGGGCTCAACCTTGCCGCCGGGAAACTCCCAGAGGCCAGCCAGCGATTTGCCTTCCGGCCGTTGCGCCAGAAGAATGCGGCCATCGGTGTCGATCAGCGCGCAGGCGGCGACGAGGATGATCTTGCGGCCGGCTTCGCTCATGCTTCCCCCGGGGAATGCCAATAACAATAACGATAGGCCTCGCGAAAACCGAAGCGGGCATAAAGCGCCAGTGCCGGGTCGTTGGTAGCGCCGACCTGAAGCCAGGCGGTGCGGGCACTGCGCATGCGCGCCCAGCGCAGCGCCGATGTCAGGATCTCGACACCCAATCCCTTGCGCCGATGCTCGGCCGAAACCGAAACCGACAGGATACCGGCAAGATCATTGTCCTGCACGCAGAGCGTCGTCGCCACCGGCCCGGCATCGTCATTCTCGATGACGAAAAGACCCGAAGGTGGCTTGATACCGCTCACCACTTCCGCCAGAGCGGGCTTGAGCGCGGGATCGGCGCGATCGACCAGCAGGCTGGCGTCGACATAGCGGCCGACATCATGGCTCGGCAGATGGTCGAGCGCATCCGGCAGCTCCAGATCGACAAGATCGGCGATCATGACGATGGTCTCGTCGAACCGGATCCAGCCCTTGTTCTGCAACAGCTCGATCAGCATCGGCGACGCCAGCGGCGTTTCGCGCACCACCATCAGCCGCCCATAAGCTTCGAACTTGCGCTGCGCCTTCGTCAGCCGGATTTCCAGATCGCGATGATCGGAAGGATCGAGCGGCACGACGCAATTCAGCCGCTTCGACGGATGGCCCGCCGTCAGCCGCACCTGCCAGCTACCGTCATACTGCACGGACGAGGCAGGCCAGGCCCGGAACCCAACGGCTTCGAGCCTACGCACCAAAGGCAGTTTGTTCATCGTGGACAGCGCATGCATCAGTTCAATATCAGCTCCGATAGTCGCCATTGATGGCAACATATTCCTTGGTGAGATCGCAGGTCCAGACCGTTGCCCGACCATTGCCTATACCAAGGTCGACTTTCACAGGAATATCCTGCCGCTTCATCACGTTGGAAGCGGCTTCCTCGGAATAGCCGGCGTCGCGCTCGCCGTTGACGGCAACGCGGACATCGCCGAACCAGATGGCGAGCTTGTCGCGGTCGGCCACTTCGCCGGCCTTGCCGACGGCCATGACGACACGGCCCCAATTGGCGTCCTCGCCGGCGGCGGCGGTCTTGACCAGCGGCGAATTGGCGATCGAGAGCGCAATGCGCTTGGCGCTAGCATCACTCTCGGCACCCGTGACCGTTATCTCCAGCATCTTGGTGGCACCCTCGCCGTCGCGCACGACCTGGATGGCAAGGTCCTTGAGGAGCTCGTTCAAAGCCGCGCGGAAGCCAGCAAGCTTGGGATCGTCGGCGCGCTCGATATGCACCTGGCCATCGGCAGCGGCAGCGCCGGTGGCAAACAGCATCAGCGTGTCAGAGGTCGATGTATCGCTGTCGATGGTCATCGAATTGAAGCTCGGGCCGACGCCGTCGGAGAGCAGCGCCTGCAAAGCGGAAGCAGAAATGTCGGCGTCGGTGACGACGAAGGACAGCATCGTCGCCATGTCGGGCGCGATCATACCGGCGCCCTTGGCGATGCCGTTGATGGTAACCTTGACGCCGCCGATCTCGGCGCTGCGGGTGGCAACCTTCGGATAGGTGTCCGTGGTCATGATCGCTTTGGCGGCCTCGAACCAGAAGTCGGCGGTGGCGTCCTTCGCCATGGTGTCGAGTACGCCAGCAAACTTGGTCGCGTCGAGCGGCTCGCCGATAACGCCGGTCGAGGCGAGGTAAACTTCGTTCTCACCGCAGCCGACGGCGGCAGCGGCCGACTTGGCGGTCAATTCGGTCGCCTGGCGGCCCTTCAGGCCGGTAAAGGCATTGGCGTTGCCGGAATTGACGACGACGGCGCGGGCGATGCCGTGCGAAAGATTCGACCGGCAGAAATCGACGGGAGCCGACGGGCACTTCGAGCGGGTGAAGACACCCGCAACGGCGGCCGGCTTGTCGAAGACCATGAGCAGAACGTCGGTCCGGTTCTTGTACTTGATACCGGCGGATGCCGTGATCATGCGGACGCCGCGCAAAGCCGGGATGGCGACGAAGGATTTGGGAGCAAGCGGAGAGACGGAACCGGACATGAGGCCACCTGATAGTGAAGGGCCCGGAAAAACCGGGCCCAGATGGTTGTGACTGCTATAACTTACTGCTGCGGCTGGGCGTCAGGCGCAATGGCGTCGTCCGCCGGTGCCGCATCCTGCTGCTTCTGCGCGTCTTCATAGGCCTTGCTGAGCGCCGGATCGCTGATCGCAACCTTGGTGTCCTGCTTGGCCTTGTTCAGGAGCTCAAGATACTTGTCGCGCATGACGAGCTGACGAACCTGATCCTTCACCTGGTCGAACGGCGGTGGCGGAGCAACGCGCTTGTCTTCGACCTTGATGACGTGCCAGCCGAAATCGCTCTTGACCGGGGTCTTGGTGTAGGTACCGACCGGCAGTGCGAAGGCTGCGTCTTCGAATTCCTTGACCATGCGGCCATGGGCGAAATAGCCGAGATCGCCACCGTCAGCCTTGTTCGGGTCGGTGGATTTTTCCTTGGCGAGCGTGGCGAAATCCTTGCCGGCGTCGAGTTCCTTGATGATCGCCTTGGCTTCATCCTCGGTCTTCACCAGGATGTGGCGGGCATGGACTTCTTCCTGCTTCGGCAGGGCTGCGACTTCCTTGTCGTAACGAGCCTTGACTTCGGCGTCGGTGATGCCGTCGGCGACATGGGCTTTGAAATAGGCATTGTGCAGCTCGCGGTCGCGCAGATAGGCCATATGCGACTGGAAGTCCGGCGTCTGGTCGAGCTTTTCGGCAGCGGCGCTCTTGGCGAGCAGCTTCACGTCAATCGAAGCCGAAAGGGCAGCGACCTTCTTCTGGTCGTCCGGAAGCTGGCCGAGCTGCGGGTCGAGATTGGCGATCGCGAGATCGAGTTCGGACTGATGGATTTCGACATCGCCGACCTTGGCGACAACCGGATCCTTCGCGTCATCGGCAAAAACCGGCGCATGCAAGGTAACAAATGTTGCGAAAGCAACCGCGGCAAGTTTATTGTAGTTCAACATAAAATAACCTTTCGGTGGTCTCGACCGGCTCGAAGCTGTGAATCCGGCAGGAAAAAAGCCTTCAGCAGGAGAATGTGGCCTTTCTGTATCGGCCAATTCCCGTTGACATCAATCGACCCCCCTCTTATCTGTCACGCAACCTCGCGTCCAGAACAGTTTCCGGGCGTTTTGTGCTGAACTCCCGTTTTTTTCGGAGATGGATGAAGCAGAAAACGACAGGATGAAATCTCAGAAAGGACCAGTCACATGGTCAGCCTAGGTGGAATTGCCCGCAAGTTGTTTGGCTCGTCCAACGACCGCCGGGTCAAGTCGTTCCAACCGAATGTCGTTGCGATCAACGCGCTCGAAGAGCAGATGCGTGCCTTGTCTGACGAAGCCCTGGCCGCCAAGACGGTTGAGTTCCGCCAGCAGCTCGCCGACGGCAAGACGCTCGACGACATCCTCGTTCCGGCCTTCGCCGTGGCGCGCGAAGCTTCGCGGCGCGTCCTCGGCATGCGACCTTTTGACGTACAGCTCATCGGCGGCATGATCCTGCATTCCAACGCCATCGCCGAGATGAAGACCGGCGAAGGCAAGACGCTGGTCGGAACCCTGCCGGTCTATCTGAACGCCCTTGCCGGCAAGGGCGTGCATGTCGTCACCGTAAACGATTACCTGGCACAGCGCGACAGCGCCACCATGGGCCGCCTCTACAGCTTCCTTGGCATGCGTACCGGCGTCATCGTCCACGGCCTGTCGGATGACGAGCGCCGTGACGCCTATGCCTGCGACATCACCTACGCCACGAACAACGAGCTCGGCTTCGACTACCTGCGCGACAACATGAAGTACGACCGCGGCCAGATGGTGCAACGCGGTCACAATTTCGCGATCGTCGACGAAGTGGACTCGATCCTCGTCGACGAAGCGCGCACGCCGCTGATCATCTCCGGCCCGCTCGACGACCGCTCCGATCTCTACATCACGATCGACGCCTTCATTCCGCGCCTGTCGAAGGAAGACTACGAGATCGACGAAAAGCAGCGTTCGGCCAACTTCTCCGAAGACGGCACCGAGAAGCTGGAAAACATGCTGCGCGAGGCCGGCCTCCTGAAAGGTGAATCGCTCTATGACGTCGAAAACGTCGCGATCGTTCACCACATCAACAATGCGCTCAAGGCCCACAAGCTGTTCCAGCGCGACAAGGATTACATCGTCCGCAACGACGAAGTCGTCATCATCGACGAATTCACCGGCCGCATGATGCCGGGTCGGCGTTATTCGGACGGCCAGCATCAGGCTCTGGAAGCCAAGGAACGTGTGCAGATCCAGCCGGAAAACCAGACGCTGGCGCAGATCACCTTCCAGAACTACTTTCGCATGTACGACAAGCTTGCCGGCATGACCGGCACGGCATCCACGGAAGCAGAAGAATTCGGCAACATCTACGGCCTCGACGTCATCGAAGTGCCCACCAACCTGCCCATCAAGCGTATCGATGAGGACGACGAGGTCTATCGCACGCACGAAGAGAAGTACAAGGCAATCATCGCCGAGATCCTGGAGGCGCATAAGCGCGACCAGCCGGTGCTGGTCGGTACCACCTCGATCGAAAAGTCGGAACTTCTTGCCGAGCTGATGCGCAAGCAGGGCTTCACCAATTTCCAGGTCCTGAACGCCCGCTACCATGAGCAGGAAGCCTATATTGTCGCCCAGGCCGGTGTTCCCGGTGCGGTGACCATCGCGACCAACATGGCCGGCCGAGGCACCGACATCCAGCTCGGCGGCAACCTCGAAATGCGCGTCGAACGAGACCTGCATGAGGTGGAGCCCGGTCCGGAGCGCGACGCGGCGATCGCCAAAATCGCAGAGGAGATCCAGCAGCTCAAGCAGCGCTCGATCGCCGCCGGCGGTCTCTACGTCATCGCCAGCGAACGCCATGAAAGCCGCCGTATCGACAACCAGCTGCGCGGCCGTTCCGGCCGTCAGGGCGACCCCGGCCGCTCGAAATTCTACCTGTCGCTCCAGGACGACCTGATGCGTATCTTCGGCTCCGACCGCATGGACGGCATGCTGCAGAAGCTTGGCCTCAAGGAAGGCGAAGCCATCGTCCATCCCTGGATCAACAAGGCGCTCGAACGCGCCCAGAAGAAGGTCGAAGCCCGCAACTTCGACATCCGCAAGAACGTTCTGAAGTATGACGACGTGCTGAACGATCAGCGCAAGGTCATCTTCGAGCAGCGCGTCGAGCTGATGGATGCGACCGATCTCACCGAGACCGTCGGCGACATGCGCCACGACGTCATCGAGGATCTGGTTTCCAAGCACATTCCGGAACGCGCCTATGCCGAGCAGTGGGATGCCGACGGTCTGAAGATCGCCGTCGCCAACTTCTTCGACCTGGACCTGCCGATCCACGATTGGGTGAAGGAAGAAGGCATTGCCGAGGACGACATCCGCGCCCGCCTGACGGAAGTTGCGGAAAAGGCCGCGACAGAGAAGGCCGAGCGCTTCGGCCCCGAGATCATGACCTATGTCGAGCGCTCCATCGTGTTGCAGACGCTGGACAATCTCTGGCGCGAGCACATCGTCAACCTCGATCACCTGCGCTCGGTCATCGGCTTCCGCGGCTACGCCCAGCGCGACCCGCTGCAGGAATACAAGGCCGAAGCCTTCGAGCTTTTCCAGTCCCTGCTGAACAACCTGCGCCAGGCCGTCACCGCCCAGCTTTCGCGTGTCGAACTGGTGCAGCAGCCGGCCGAGCCGCAGCCCCCCGCGATGCACGGAAGCCATATCGACGCCACCACCGGCCAAGATGAATTCGCGCCGCTCGGCATGATCAACGAGACTGTCGTCTCTCCGGAAAACCGCGACCCGCAGAACCCAACAACCTGGGGCCGCATCGGCCGCAACGAGGCCTGCCCCTGCGGCTCCGGCAAGAAGTACAAGCATTGCCACGGGGCATTCGAGAACAACGAAGTGGTTTGAGACTTCGCTATCTCTCAGCAATAATCAAAATGCCGCCTTCAGGGCGGCATTTTTTATGCCCAGTGCAGACGAGCATTCCTCACCCGAAACTCCCGAACAATGAGCCGCGGGAGCAGCTATTCAGCGGATACGCCAAAGCGTTTCAGCAGGAAATCGATCATGCTGCGCAGTTTTGCGGTAGGCCGGCGGTCCAGGGCATATAGCAGGTACATCGGCGAGGCGACGGGCGTCCATTCGGGCAGAACCTGCACAAGCCGGCCTCTGGCAAGATCGTCAGCAAGCATGACCTCCGGCTGAAGAACGATACCCGCGCCATTCAAGGCCGCTACGCGCAGCGCATCGCCATTGTCGGCGGATAATCGCCCGCTCACATCAGACCGCCATTCGCCATCCGGGCCGAACAGGTGCCACTGGTCCCGGTGGCGCCAATAGGAAAGGCCGAGACAGTCATGCGTGGAGAGATCCCTGGGGTGTACCGGCGTGCCCCGCCGCTCCAGATAGGTCGCGGAGGCGGCCATTATCCTTCGATATGGCTGAAGAGGACGCGCCACCAGATCGGCCTCGGCAACCTCGCCTATCCTGATCCCAAGTTCACACCCTTCTCGCGACAGGTCCGGCACCCCGTTGTCCAGCATGACGTCCACGCTTACGGCTGGATACATGGCCAGATAATCGGACAGTGCCGGCATCAGGCGATGACTTCCGAAAGTGACGGGGGAGACGATGCGCAGGAGACCGCGAGGCTCCGCTTGCAATTCGCTTGCGCTCGTATCAGCCAGTTGCACGTCGGCCAGCACTTGCTTGCAGCGTTCGTAATACAGGCGGCCGATTTCGGTTAGCTGCTGCCGCCGGGTAGTCCGGTGCAGCAGACGAGCTCCCAAGCTTGCCTCTATTGCCCGTATTTGCTTGCCCGCCATGGTCGGCGACACTCCGGCGGCGTCGGCCGCGGCACTAAAGCTGCCGTGTTCGACTACCCGCACGAACATGGTCATACCGGATAATTTATCCATATTATAAACCCAGCGGTTCTAAATGAATGAACATAGAGCACGTTTATCGGAGGCAGGCTAGCGGTCATAGTTCCCTTGCCTCAGCCGTCTCAGTTCGAGAAGGCAGTGAAACAGGAGCTCTTCCAATGCCGACAATTCACCTCGAAATGCATCCAGGCCGAACGCTCGAGCAAAAGCGTGATTTCGTCCGCAAGGTCACTCAGATTACCGCTGAAACGCTTGCTTGCCCGACGGACAGTGTGGATGTGTTGATCAGCGAGATTTCTCGCGAACACTGGGCCAAGGGCGGCCAGCTCATATCGGATAAAGATGTGCCCCAGAAAATCGCGCGATGACGCGATGATAGCCCGCAGGTGCAGCGGCATCGCCATCCATTGATCCATAAAATGCCGCCCCCGGGCGGCATTTTTGTCTGTGCAACGATCAAAGATGGTCCTGCCTTATGAGTTCGACGTAGCAGCGGCTCACAAGCAGGACCATCCCAATCAGACAGCAGAATGCCGATCGTCGCTATATGGATAGATCGGATAGCCAGAACCGATGACCTGCCGCACGCGATCAAACCAGGCATTAACCACCGGATAATCGGCGAGCACGAAGCCGCAATCTTCCGCGCGGTGGCCATAGGCATAGACGGCAATATCCGCGATCGAAAATTCCTTGCCGGCAAGAAACGGTGTGTTGGCGAGACCACGCTCCAGCGCGGCGAGAGCGCCAGCCCCGGCTGCGCGTTTGGCGGCGACCATGGCCTGATTTAGCTCAAGCCGTCCCGTCAATGTCCAAAACCGCAGCGTCCCGATGACCGGTTCGACATGATATTGCTCGAAGAACAGCCATTGCATGACCTTGGCGCGCTGATAGCGCTCAGCCGGGAAAAATGGTGTGCCTTCAGCGAGATAGGCAAGGATTGCGTTTGATTCAGCGATCGTCCGCCCATCCTCCAGTTCAAGAACGGGAATGCCGCCTGCCGGGTTAAGATCGAGAAAGGCATCCGTGCGACCTTCACCCTCGAAAATCGACACCAGGCGGCTCTGGTACGGAATGTTCAGCAGCCCAAATAGGACCCTGGCCTTCCAGCCGTTCTGCGATGGCATGTAATCGTAAAGCGTAAGCATCCGATCCTCCAATCGTACTCCGTCAACTCTGCACACTGGCCCACCACAGACCACCCGATTCTTGCGCAGGGGCTATGGAAAGGACAGCGAGCATGCCGGTGCGCCGAGCACGGCTACCTCCGGATGGTGCATTCGGTGAACACATTGCCCCGCTGTACCCGCCATGTCATTTTTACGTGCCGGGAGAACCTATTCTTAACCCTCCTCTGCCAAAGCTATCGCGAGGTTGGGCTCATATTTAAAGTATTGCGTAACGATCATGACGGTCTTTCAAACAGCAGAGAGAATGCTGCCGTCCGGGCTGCGGGCCGTGCTGTCGCCATACTTGCGTAAACTCGCCCCGCTTCTCACCGGCACTGACGAAAAATCCGTCTCCCAACGCATGGCGCTGATCGCCTTCGTCATCCGCATCGCCGGCGCCGCCCTCGCCTTCGTCTCGCAGATCGCGCTTGCCCGCATGATGGGCCGCTTCGAATACGGCATCTTCGTTTTTGTCTGGGTGTTGATGATCCTGTTCGGCAATCTCGCCTGCCTCGGCTTTCCGACCGCCATCATCCGTTTCCTGCCGCAATATGACGCCAGCGGCAATCACGACGCCATTCGCGGCCTGAACCGCACCGCGCGCCTCTTCGTGCTCTCCGTTGCCGGCGGACTGGCGCTGGTCGGCATGGCTATGCTCCATGCCTTCAGAGGCATGGTGGAGAGCTATTATGTGATGCCGATCTTCCTCGGCCTCATCGCCGTGCCGATGATCGCGCTTGGCGACGTGCTGGACGGCACGGCGCGTGCCAATCATTGGCCGGTCATGGCGCTGAGCCCGACCTTCCTCATCCGCCCGACGCTGATCCTGCTCTTCATGCTCGCTGCGATCCTTTTCGGCGCCGCGCATGACGCGGTCACCGCCATGACAGCAGCGCTCACGGCCGCGTTCGTAACCGTGCTGTGCCAATATCTCGCGGTCACCTTCCGCCTGCGCCGTCATTATCCGAACGGCTCGAAGGCCATCGAATTCAACGCCTGGCTCGCCGTCGCCTTCCCGGTCTTCCTGGTCGAGGGCGTCGGCTATCTGCTGACCAATTCCGATGTCGTCGTGGTCGGCATCTTCCTCGATCCGAGTGAGGTCGCGGTCTATTTCGCCGCGGCTAAAATCATGGCACTGGTGCATTTCGTCTATTTCGCCGTCAAGGCCGCCATCGGCCCCCGCTTTGCCGCCATCATCGCCGAGAACGACCGGAGCAAGCTTGCAGCCTACGCGACCGAGGCCACGCGCTGGACCTTCTTTCCGGCACTGGCTGTCGGTCTTGCCGTGCTGACCGCGGGGCAATTCCTGCTCTCGCTCTTCGGCGCCGCCTTTACCGAGGGCCAGGTGGTCATCGCCATTCTGCTTGCCGGGGTTCTCGTCAGGGCATTGGTCGGCCCGGCGGAGATACTGTTGATGATGGCGGACCGGCAGATGCTTTGCGTATATCTCTATGCCACAGCGCTCGTCGCCAATATTGGCCTCAATCTCCTGCTCATTCCACATTTCGGGATCGAAGGTGCGGCCATCGCCACGGCGAGCGCCATGGCGGTCGAGGCCGTGCTGCTGCATATTGCCGTGCGCCGTGCGCTCGGTATCGTGCTTTTCGCCCTCATCCGCAGACCGATGACACCAGCAACCAGCGGGGCACTCTGACCATGGCGCGCGCTCCCTTCACCGAAAGCACCGACAGCCAAGTGAATGCGCTCACGCATACGCTCGCGGCGCTGCATTTCGAGCCGCCCAAGGCCGAGGCCCGCGTCGAAGTCGGCCGGACCGGCCGCGAACTCTGCCTCTATCCCGGCAAGCTCGGCTATGAGCTGCAGGACGAGCTGGATTTCCTTTCCAACCGCGCGATGGAGCCGAATGTCTTCTTCTCCGGCCGTTTTCTGGCACCGGCCATGCCGCGCCTCGAGGACCGGCACATCCGCCTCGCGCTGATGCGCGACCAGAACGGCGCTCGCAGCCGCATGCGCCTGCTGATGCCCTTTACCGTCGACAAGCCCGGTTTCGCTATCGGCCCCTCGATCATCCGCGTCTGGTCCAACTCCTTCGGTCCACTCGGCACACCGCTGGTTGATGCCGAGGAGGCCGGCGAGACGCTCGACAATCTCTTCGAGGCACTGATCCAGCGCGAGCTGCAACTGCCGACGATGCTGGTGCTGCCGGATATCCGGCTGAACGGCCGTTTCGCGCAGATGGCAAAGGCCGTCGCCATCGGCCGCAACCTGCCGCTCACCATCGCCAATCCCTATCGGCGGCCGATGCTCCACAGCAGCGACGATGCGCTCGCCTATCTCAAGCGGACGATCTCGAACGCGCATCTGCGCGAGATGCGCCGGCAATGGCGCCTGCTGGAAAGCCATGGTGAGGTTGTCTATTCCGTCGCCCGCCAGCCGCGCGAGATCCATCAGCGTATGGAGGAATTTCTGGCGCTGGAGGCGAGCGGCTGGAAGGGCAAGAAGCGCAGCGCGCTGGTGACCGACCGTCATCATGCAGCTTTTGCCCGTGAAGCCGTTTCCAACCTGGCTGCCGTCGACGCCGTTCGCATTCACACCATCGACCTCAACGGTCGGGCCATCGCCTCGATGATCGTGCTGATGATGGGCGGTGAAGCCTATACGTGGAAGACCGCCTATAACGAGGACTACGCTCGCTATTCGCCGGGCAAGCTGTTGCTGGGCGAGCTGACGGAATGGCATCTCGACGACGCCAACATCGTCCGCTCCGATTCCTGCGCAGCACCAGACCATCCGGTCATGAGCCGCTTCTGGCAGGAGCGCGAGGACATGGGCACGCTGATCATCGGCCTGACCCAGAACGGCGACCGCGACGTGCGGCAGGTGGCGGCGCAGCTGCATATGTATCGCAGCACCCGCAACATGGCGAAGCTGCTGCGCCAGAAGATCTTGTCGCTGACAAAGCGTTAGTCCTTCGTATCAATGCTCTCGGCGGCGGCACGGTCGCGCAGTAACCGGCGGATCACCTTGCCGGAGGTCGTCAGCGGCAGTTCGTCGACGAACTCGATCTCGCGCGGATATTCATGCATGGAAAGCCGCGTCTTCACCCAGTCGCGGATGTCAGAGGCCAGTGCCTTGCTCGGCGCGTAGCCCGGCACCAGCACCACATAGGCCTTGACGATCTCGGTACGCACGGCATCCGGCTTGCCGACGGCCGCCGCCAGTTGCACGGCCGGATGACCGCCAAGGCAGTCCTCGATCTCGCTGGGGCCGATACGATAGCCCGAGGAGGTGATGACATCGTCATCACGGCCGATGAAGGAGATATAGCCATCCGCATCCTGCCGGCCGAGATCGCCGGTCAGCATCCAGTCGCCGGCGAATTTCGCCGCCGTCGCCTTCTCATCCCGCCAATAGCCGAGGAACATTACCGGATCGGGCCGCTGGATGGCGATCTGCCCGGTCTCGCCCACCGGCATCTCCCTGCCCTCGGCATCGACGATCGCCACGCGATGGCCGGGCACCGGCTTGCCGGTCGCCCCGCCACGGCTGACGCCGAAAGCAGCGCTGGAGGACAGCACGAAATTGCACTCGGTCTGTCCGAAGAATTCATTGACGGTCACGCCGAGCGCGGACCGCGCCCATTCATAGGTCTCGCGCCCGAGCGCCTCGCCGGCAGAGCCGATGGTGCGCAGCTTGAGATCATAGGTGGCGCGGGGATTGTCGACCGATTTCAACAGCCGCAGCGCCGTCGGCGGGATGAAGGCATTGCGCACCCCCATCTCGGCCATGATGCGGAACGCCGTATGCGCGTCGAATTTCTGCGCCGGCGAGGAGACGACCGGCACGCCGAGCATCAGGCTCGGCAACAACGCGTTTAGCAAGCCGCCTGCCCAGGCCCAGTCCGACGGCGTCCAGAGCTTGTCACTTGGCCGCGGAAAACCCTCATGCGCAAACTGCATGCCGGGAATATGCCCCGGCAGGACACGGTGGCCATGCAGCGCACCTTTCGGCGGGCCGGTCGTGCCGGAGGTGAAAATCATCAAGGCCGGATCGTCCGGCCCGGTATCGGCGACATCAAAGAGAGACGGATGCCCCGCGACGAGATCGGCAAAGCCGGCCACGCCCTCCTCACCGCCATCGATGCTGATCACATGCGCCAGTTCCGGCAGGCGGTCGCGAATCGGCCGCAGCCGTTCGAGGCCAAAGCGATTGGTGACGATCGCCGAGGCGCCCGCGACCTTCAACCGATATTCCAGCGCTTCCGCGCCGAACAGCAGCGCCAGCGGCAGGGCGATGGCCCCCATCTTGTAAATCGCCACATGCGCGACAACCGTTTCAAAGCTTTGCGGCAGGAGCAGCGCCACCCGGTCGCCCCGCTGAACGCCAAACGCCGTCAGGGCGTTGGCGAAGGCGGCGGACCGATCGCGCAGCTCGCCATAGGTCAAGCTGAGATGGCGGCCATCGGGGCTGAAATGTTCGAGGCAGATCCGGTCCGGCTGCCGCTCGGCCCAATCGTCACAAACCGCACGCCCGATATTGAATTTCGCCGGAATCTCCCAGCGAAAATCACGGTAAAGGGCCTCATAAGTATCGAGCAGGGGCAGTTTCATGCGGAATTCCGGAAAAATGTTGCAGCGCAGCTAACACCTGTCACCCTTGGGGTTCAAGGAAACATTTCAGATTGCCATCCTCCCCGGCGGACGAATCGCCTTATTATTGAACAATACTTCGAGGCTCTTCACGAACTGATGCTCCAATCGAGAGTTTCACGCCAAGGTCCTGTTTAATGCCCGAGCAGGATTGCACCTGACGCAACGATCGCGCAGGCGATGATACGTCGAACAGCGAGGGCTTCACCGAGAAACAGCCAGCCGATTAGAACAGCGAATACGACGCTTGTTTCTCGTAGTGCCGTGATCGGGCCGGCCGGCCCGAGGGCGAATGCCGCAACAATGACGCCATAGGCAACCATCGCGACTAGACCTCCCCCGAGCGCCCTCCATGTATCCCGTGCTCGAAAATCGACCACGAGCCGCCGACGCAAAACGAGGAATGCAACCAGCAGGAATAGCCCGTAGAGCACAAGCACCCAAGCCGTATAGGCCCCGCTTTGCCCGGTTTGACGCACTCCCATGGAATCGACGGTCGCATAGGCGGCGATGATTGTCCCCGTTACCAACGCGAACAGCATAGAGGAGGTGGAGGCTCGCCCCTTCCCGAGCGCCAGACTCATAATCCCCAAAGCAACAAGGACGACGCCGGCAATCTGGTGGGAATTGAGTTCGTCGCCAGTGATGATGAAACCGCCGAACGTCACCAGCAGCGGGACCGTTCCCCGCACAATCGGATAGACCTGCCCCAACTCCCCGTAGCGATAGGCCGCGACGAGAAAGATGCTGTATCCCACCTGAAGGGCGGCCGAGAGGACGATATAGGGCCAAGCCCCCGACGCCGGTAAGGGATAGATGAGCACAAACGGGAGCGCGACGACCGTGCTGGCAAAGCTCATGACGGTCACGGTCCACAGCCGGTCACCACCGCTTCGTAGGAAGGCATTCCATGCTGCGTGCAGGATCGCGGCGGACAGCGCGAGACCGATGACAGCCGCGCTCATCGAGGCGGTCCCGCCGATATCAGAATATCGGCCGCTGCCCTCCGGGCGCTGGCAATTGCTGTTTTGCCTTGCCCCATATGGGCGAGCAGAGTTGCGCCCTCGATCAACATGAACAGGGTTGTGGCGATGTGTTCAGCCCGATCAATCAGCAAATCCTCCGCCAGAATATCCCGCATCCGCTGTTGCAGGCCGCGTTTTTGCCGTTCAACCGCCTCAAACGCGGCATGAGCAGGCTCTGCGAACTCGGCAATTGCGTGCTGGAACAGACAGCCGTGGAAATCCGGTCTCTCAAACCAGCGCTCGTGCCAGTCCAGAATCGCCACGATCTTCTCGCGCGGCGTCATCGACGTTCCGGTCAGCTGGTCGAGCTGACGATTGAAGCGCTCCGCTCGCCAATCCAGAACCTCGACAATCAGCCCGTCCTTGCTTGGGAAATGCCGATACATGGTCATCTTGGCGACCGCAGCCTCGGCAATGATCTTGTCTATCCCCGTGGCGTGAAAACCGTCGCGCTTGAACAGGCGATAGGCGGTCTCAATAATATGTTGGCGCTTCTCTATGGCGTCGGCACGTAGCGACATGGTAAAGCCCTAAATGATACAGACCTGTCTCACTCATATATGGACTGCCAAATTTGGTCAACGGGTGATCGCCGACATGGCGAGAAACTTGATGCTCCAACAATATCGATCGACAAAATGGAAACGCCTGATTGCACCCGCATCGACCAGTAGCCGGCCGGAAAAACGATGCAGCGCAGCCAACACGTCCCCGAGCGGGCTATTCGAGAAAACAATTGGGGTGGCCCAATCCCAGCGAACGCGACGCCAAGCCTAGCGCACGAGGGACCAGCCGGTCTTCGTTCCATCGCGGTGAAACAACAGCCAGAATTTGCCGTAGATATTCGCCTCCGGCACAAAGCCGACATCGAAGCGGCTATCGTTGGAATTATCGCGATTGTCGCCCATGACGAAATAATGCCCCTCGGGCACCACGTATTCGCCGGTATTGTCTGCTCGGGAATTCGGCGAGATATCGAGCGTCCGATAGCGGACACCGTTGTCCAGCACCTCGCCGAAGACGGGAAGCACACCCGGTTCCATACTGTAAGTCGATGTGATCGTACCCTCGGCATCGCGCGGCACGGCCTGCCCGTTGATGAAGAGGACCCCACCCTTCATCTGGATGTGATCGCCGGGCAATCCGATGACGCGCTTCACGTAGTCGACCTCCGGCGCCGGAGGATAGGCAAAAATGACGACGTCCCCCCGCTCGGGCTTCGCGCCGAACATTTTCAGCGGAATCCAGTCAGCCCGATACGGAAAGGAATAGCGCCCATAGCCGTAGTTGAATTTCGTCACGAAGGCATAGTCGCCCGGCGTCAGCGTCGGCATCATCGAACCGGAAGGGATCGTAAAAGGCTGGGCGATGAACGAGCGGATGAGGAGCGCGACAACGATCGGCAGCAGCCAGAAAAACAGGAAAATATTGTACCAGCGGGAGAACCAGCGATATTGCCAATCGACCGTTCCTCTTCGCGCCAGCAAATAGCCGTGGATGCAGCCAAGCAGATGGAAGCACGCCGCCGCTACCGCCGCCGCCGCCATCAAGGTCAATTGCGGCAACGCAAAGACTGCGAAAAACACCGCTAGATTAGAGAGCAGGAGATAGGCAACAGCCAGACGCCCCTTGCCGAGATAGGCCATGACCACAGCCGGCCCAAGGACCAGGCCGATGATCCCAGCGGCAAGCAGGCGGCGATCTCGGAAGAATCGAATGAAACGCATGGAAGCTCTCCGGCTGCTCGAACCGCCATCGTTACACAACCAATGCCTGCGTTTGAATGCCCCGGCATGGTAATCCCCACAAACTGCGCCATGTTTGTTGAGTGCTGCTTCAGAGCCTATCGCGAATTATTGAGCTAACCGGTGGAGCTTTGCTACGCTAGTCTGATTATGATGGTACATCCACTCCGCCCCATTGCGGCGAAGCGCCTGCCTATCGGATATCCAGAACAGGATGGAGACGATCGATGGAATACGTGAAGTTTGGCAAGACCGGTCTTGAAGTGTCCCGCATCTGCCTGGGATGCATGACCTATGGCGACCCCAACAAGGGCACGCATGCCTGGTCGCTGAAGGAGGAGGAAAGCCGTCCGCTGCTCCGGCAGGCGATCGAGGCCGGCATCAACTTCCTCGATACGGCGAACACCTATTCCAACGGCTCGTCGGAAGAGATCGTCGGCCGCGCCATCAAGGATTTCTCCCGCCGCGAAGACATCGTACTGGCAACAAAGGTGTTCAACCGCATGCGCCCCGGCCCCAACGGCGCCGGCCTGTCGCGCAAGGCGATCTTCGACGAGATCGACAATAGCCTGCGCCGCCTCGGCACCGATTATGTCGATCTCTATCAGATCCACCGCTGGGACTATACGACGCCGATCGAAGAAACGCTGGAAGCGCTGCACGATGTCGTCAAGGCTGGCAAGGCTCGCTATATCGGCGCCTCCTCGATGTATGCCTGGCAGTTCGCCAAGGCGATCTACACCTCCCGCCTCAACGGCTGGACCGAATTTGTCAGCATGCAGGATCACCTGAACCTGCTCTATCGCGAGGAAGAACGCGAAATGCTGCCCTTCTGCGAAGACCAGAAGATCGCCGTTATCCCCTGGAGCCCGCTCGCCCGCGGCCGCCTCACCCGCGATTGGGACGAGGCAACGGCGCGCACGGAATCGGACGAATTCGGCAAGACGCTCTACACTCAGGCGCTCGAATCCGACCGCAAGGTCGTCGAGGCCGTCGGCGTGATCGCCAAGGCCCGCGGCATCGCCCGCGCCCAGGTCGCCACCGCCTGGATCCTGCAGAAAAGCGCCGTCACCGCCCCGATCGTCGGCGCCTCCAAGCCCGGCCACATCGCCGACGCCATCGCCTCGCTGGCCGTCAAACTGACGCCGGAAGAAATCGAGGCGCTGGAGAACCCTTATGTTCCGCATGGGGTTGCCGGATTTAAGTGAGGATTTTCGAGTTGGCCAGGCATGTCTGCCGCTGCCGCAACGATGTGCCTGGCTCCTCACCTCAACCTCCGAAGCCGATTGGCCCGCGGCAAATCGCGCAAACGTTATTTCACGCCCCGGTCACAGTTGAGTCATAACAGGTTAAGCCTCCCTACCCCCGAGGATCCACCCATGACCACCATGCCTTTCGAAGCGCGGCGTTTCCAATCCACCGCGGCCTATTACCTGCGCTATCGCATCCCCTATCCAGATACCCTGATCGCCCGTGTTGCCGAGCGCGGCGGCCTGAAGGCCGGCGACCATGTGCTCGACCTCGGCTCCGGCCCCGGCCAGCTCGGCATTGCCTTCGCGCGACTTCAGGGCGCAACCGTCACCGCCATGGATCCGGAGCCGGAAATGCTCGCCGCTGCTGAGGCCGGCGCGAAGGCAGCCGGCGTCGGGATCGCTGTCCACCAGGGGTCTTCCTATGATCTCGGCCCGGAAATCGGCAAGCTGCATCTCTGCATCATGGGCCGCTCGTTCCACTGGATGGATCGCCCGGCCACGCTCGCAGCCCTCGACCAATTGATCGAGCCCGGTGGCGCGGTGGTGCTGTTCCATGACAAGACGATACTGGCGACGCCCGACTGGCGCGGCATCGTCGAAAAGCTGGCGGAAACTTTTTCGCCGGAGCGGCACGAGGAGCGCCTGCTGCGCAAGGGCAAGGCATGGGCGCCGCATGAGACAATGCTGCTCGCCTCACCCTTCCGCAATCTCGAGCGCATCGGCATCGTCAGGGAATATCAGCGGGATATCGAGGATATCGTCGGTCGTGTCTTCTCGATGTCCTCCACCTCGCCGCAGGCGCTCGGCGACAAGCTGGCGGATTTCGAGGCTGCGCTGCGGACCGAACTGCTGGAAGTCGCGCCCGACGGCAAAATCACGGAGATCGTCGAGGCCAACGGGCTGCTGGCTTTCCGCGATTAAAGCAATTCCAGGATAAAGTGCACAGCGGTTTTCCGTCCGGAATTGCGTAAAAGCAAAGCGCTAGAACGGTATCATTCCTTGCCGCTCTCCGGCACGGGTGTCAGCTCCTGCCGGGTGGCGGCGAGAAATTCCTGGGATAGCTCGGGATTGTCCATCGCGCGCGCCAGGATGACGGCGCCGACCATGGCCGAAAGGCTGACGAGCGCCTTGCGGCGGCGCTCTTCCGGCGTCTCGCCGGGCGTGATCTCCTCGAGGATCGCAGCCATGCCCATCAGGCCGCCGGTAAAGGTCGACTGCATTTTTGGGCCGTGACGGCTGACCTCCTGCGTCAGCGCCGCGAAGACACAGCCTGTCGCATGCTCCACGACATTGCGATGCGACAGATAATGCGCGAGCAGCGCTTCCAGCGGCTCACCCGGCGCACCGTCGACCACATGCTTCCAGCGCTCCAGCGAACGCGACACCAGCGCCTTGCTGGCCTCGCAGGCCAGTTCGTCCTTGGATTCGAAATGACCGTAGAAGCCGCCATGCGTTAGCCCCGCCGCCTTCATGATGTCGGCGACGCCAATGCCGTCAAAACCCTTCTCGCGAAAAAGCTCACCCGCGACAGCGAGGATCTTCTCACGGTTCTCGGCGAATTTTTCCCGGCTCACTCTCATCAAAAAACTCCATCAGAGCTTCAATAAATATGAATTGACAATTTATATGATGACCATCATGAATATGCAACAAATATGATCGTGATCATCTAAATGCCTTTGCACAATCGTTCAAGCCGGGAGAAGGGCATTGCGATACGAGCAAATATGACATCGCCGACCCTTTTCAGCCAGACAGCCACCGACCTTTCCCGATCCTGAACGCCGAAACAAGAAACCCCACTGGAACGCATCCCATGGTCTCCACAGTTCTCGCCTCGACGCTGGCCCGCCGCAACATCCATTACGGATGGGTCGTCGTCGGCGCCACCTTCCTCACCATGCTCGTCACCGCCGGCGCCATGGGCGCGCCAGGCGTGCTCATCAAGCCGCTGGAAGACGAGTTCGGCTGGAGTACATCCTCGATTTCCTCGGCGCTCGCCGTCCGTCTTGTGTTGTTCGGCCTGATGGGGCCTTTCGCGGCCGCCTTCATGAACTATTTCGGCGTCCGCAAGGTCATCGTCTTTGCACTCGCCACAATCAGCGTCGGCTTCATCGGCTCGCTGTTCATGACGCAAGTATGGCAGTTGCTGCTCTGCTGGGGCATCATCGTCGGCTTCGGCACCGGGCTCACCGCCATGGTGCTCGCCGCCACGGTCTCGACCCGCTGGTTCACCAAGCATCGCGGCCTTGTCATCGGCATGCTCTCGGCAAGCTCCGCCACCGGCCAGCTCGTCTTCCTGCCGCTGATGGCTGAGCTGACGACGCGCTACGGCTGGCGCACCACCGTTATCTTCGTCTGCGGCATGATCGTCGTCGCTGCCCTGATCGTGCTGTTGTTGATGCGCGACCGACCATCGGACATCAACCTGCCGCTCGTCGGCGAGATCCACGTCACGCCGCCGCCAGCCGCCGCCAAGAACCTGAAGGCGGCGCTCGCCTCACCGATCATCATCCTGAGGGAAGCGTCGAAAAGCTCGACCTTCTGGATCCTCGCCGCCACCTTCTTCATCTGCGGGCTCTCCACCAACGGCCTGATCCAGACGCATTTCGTGACGCTCTGCGGCGATTTCGGCATCGTGCCGGTGGCCGCCGCCAGCGTGCTGGCCGTCATGGGCATCTTCGATTTCTTCGGCACGATCGGCTCCGGCTGGCTCTCCGACCGCTTCGACAATCGCTGGCTGCTCTTCTGGTATTACGGCCTGCGCGGCCTGTCGCTGGTCTACCTGCCCTTCAGCGATTTCACCTTCTACGGCCTGTCGATCTTCGCCGTCTTCTACGGCCTCGACTGGATCGCCACCGTGCCGCCGACCGTCAAGATCGCCGCCGACCGCTTCGGCCGCGAAAAGGCCGGCCTGGTCTTCGGCTGGGTCTTTGCCGCCCACCAGCTCGGCGCCGCCACCGCCGCCTATGGCGCCGGCCTGACCCGCACCGAACTCAACACTTACCTCCCCGCCTTCTTCGTCGCCGGCGCCTTCTGCGTACTCGCCGCGATCCTGGCGCTGACCATCAGCAAGCCCGGCACGACGGATAGGGCTCCGGCGATGGCGCACTGAAGCAAACAGGAAAAGGCCCATGGCGATAGCTGATCGCCAGGGGCCATATCTCAAGTACCGGAAAACACCCGCATTCCATCGCCAGCCGTCTTGCGCGCTCGGGCGATCACATGCTAGACACCCGCCTCGTCAGGATCCGTTGCCCCATTGGCGGAATTGGTAGACGCGCTCGACTCAAAATCGAGTTTCGAAAGAAGTGCTGGTTCGACTCCGGCATGGGGCACCACCATCCGGCCGAACAGCCAAATTTCATCCAAAAAAAACCCGCACAGAGCGGGCTTTCCGATTCGAACGTTCATTGGCTGGGCGGATTCTTCAGGCCGCCGCCCAAGGTGTCATCAAGCCGGGCGCTGCGGGCGTATTGGCCGCTCCCGCTCGATACGCAGGGCTTTAAGAAGCGCCGCCTTCTCCAGCCGTTGAGGAACCTTGCCTGTGGTGATCTCGCGAAACACCGTGTCGGTCTTCTCACTGATCTTGCACTTGAATCCCTTGCGGGTTTTCAAGGTTGGAGCGATATGGACTGGCATTATCTGCATCCTCCGTTTGAGTTGCTGGCCGGTTGGGCAAGGGCTTTCACCGCTAGCATCATGATGGCGCCTGCCGTCATCGCTGACGGCTCTCACGTATCGTTGCATGCCAAGAGGGAAGAAGACGATTTCATTTCCGCATAAATGCAGAAACCGTTTCCTATGAGAGCTGTCATAGCACGGTTTCTCAGGAATATTTTAATTTAATTTCATATTAACTTTTATAGCATCGTAACTCATTGATCATGCACGCAAGAACCCGGTCACGCCTTGAAGGAACGAAACACTCCCTCAAGGTGGGGCCGGGATCCTGCGAATGGAAAACCCGCCATTGCTGGCGGGCTTTCGCTACTGCTGAGCAGGTGCCGTCGCAGGCGGCGTTGACGTTGCCGGTGGCTGGGTCGTCGCTGGCGGCTGGGTCGTTGTAGTCTGAGACGACGGAGCTGTTGCTTCCATAGAGCGCGTGTGAGGCCAGAAGTTCCACGCCAATGCGGCGACAACAGCCGCCGCCAGGATAACCAGCCACGATGCCCAGGGCGGGCGGCGTGACAGCGGCGGCGTTCCGAGGTCTGGATTTGGTCTATTGAAATCGTTGCTCATAGCGATACTCCTCCACATCACGAATGATAAACCCTTGGATGCAGAAAAAGTTCCAAAGCACGGCAGGGTACATGTGAGAAGGGCGTCAGCCATACAAGAGGTGCCAGCCATCCGGGCGGCGGCCTACAGAATTCAGTGAATCACAGGAAGATTAGCGATAAGCATGAGAGCAATACCAGCGGATAGAACCGATGTTTCTATGAAAAAAATCGCGTACTGCCGCCCGGTGAAAAATAAATTAAACCGTCTCATCTAAATTCTCCTTGCCTGATTATTTTAATTATTACCTCAACATAACATAGATTACCCAGAAATATCTAATTTCTTTGGAAAATTCGCCACAGAGATTGATATCGACTAAACACGGAGGCCATGAAAACCTCCATCAGCGCAGCACTCAAAACCAGAAACATAAGAAAACACTAAATAAAAACGCGCCGCCGCCGATCACCCTAGCTTCACGAAAAATTTTGCCTTTGTGCTGCCCGCCCGAGCCTGCGGCCATTTACAGCCACAATCCTCGTCCCTAAAGGTGTGCAACGCAGCAAAAGGGGGTACCATGCTACGTAGACTCTACGATTGGACCATGTCGCTGGCCGGCCGCAAATCGGCGGAAGTCTGGTTGGCCGTTATCGCCTTCGTCGAAAGCTCGGTCTTTCTTGTCCCCGCAGACGTCCTGTTTCTGCCTATGTCGCTCGCCAAGCCCGAGCGGGCCTGGCGCTATGCGCTGACGGCGACTGTCGCCTCCGTGCTCGGCGGCATCGCCGGCTGGGCGCTCGGCTACTACGCTTTCGAGACCATCGCCAAGCCGATCCTGGAATTCTACGGCAAGCTCGACGCCTTCAACCAGATGAGCGCCGGCATCACCTATGAATGGATCCTGCTACTGCTGGTCACTTCAGGCCTTGCGCATCTGCCGCCGATCAAGGTGGTGACGATCCTGTCCGGCGTTGCTCATATCGATCTCGGCCTCTTCATCATCTCGGCCATCGTCGCGCGCGGTGCGCGCTTCTTCTTCCTGGCCTTCCTGCTGCGCCGCTACGGCGAATCGATCCGCCACTTCATCGAGAAGCGCCTTGGCCAGATCACCATGGCCGCCGCCGGCATTCTCATCGTCCTCTACGGCATCTTCCATTTTGCTCTGGCAAACTGACCACGGAGCCCCCTGATGTCCCAGACCTTAACCTCCTCCCGCGCCGGCCTCGGCTATTCCGCGCTGCTGGCAATCGGCATGATCATCGTCGTCGGCTCGGCGCTTGGCTTCCAGCATATTGGCGGCTATATCCCATGTGCGCTCTGCCTGGAGCAGCGCCAGCCCTATTATTACGGCATTCCCGTCGCGATCGTCGCAGCCCTGACGGCCGTCCTCCGCCTGCCCTCCTGGATCACCCGCACGCTGCTGGCCATCGCCGGCCTGATGATGGTGGTCGGCGGCGGCATCGCCGTCTACCATGCCGGCGTCGAATGGCACTTCTGGGCGGGTCCCACGACCTGCTCCACTTCGGCCAGCAGCATGACGCAGAACGCCGGCGACCTCCTGAACGAACTCAGCACCATCAAGGGCCCGTCCTGCACGGAAGCGGCGCTGCGCGTCCTCGGCATTTCGATGGCAGGCTGGAACGTGGTCGCCAGCGTGATCCTTGCGGCGATTGCCTTTGTGGGTGTGAAGAAGGCAGCATAGCCCCTTCTCTCCGGCGGAGAGAAGGTAGTCGCGAGCAGTTGAGCCAAGCGAAACTGCGAGGGGCCGGATGAGGGGGCGAGAAGCGAAGCGACGAGGGCCTTGAGCGGCAAGCGAAAGGCAACCTTCCTGTGCCGTGTCACCCCCTCATCCGGCCCCTGAGCTTATCGAAGGGCCGGCCACCAACCGGGGTCGAGCCACCGGTCTCGACCCGTCCTTCGGCCCCCCCCGAGGGGAGAAGGAATTTTAAGGCTGCAGTTCCGTATCCCAGTAGAGATAGTCGAGCCAGCTGTCGTGCAGATAGTTCGGCGGGAATAGCCGGCCGTTATTGTGCAGGTCCTGCACGGTCGGCTGATACGGCTTTTGCGCCGGGAACATGCCGGCCAGCTTCGGCAGCTTGCTGCCCTTGCGCAGGTTGCACGGCGAGCAGGCCGCCACGACGTTCTCCCAGGTCGTCTCGCCGCCATGGGCGCGCGGGATGACATGGTCGAAGGTCAGGTCGTCATGGGCACCGCAATACTGGCACTCGAACCGGTCACGCAGGAAGACGTTGAACCGGGTAAAGGCCGGATTGCGGGACGGCTGAACGTAAGTCTTCAGGCAGACAACGCTCGGCAGCCGCATCGAGAAACTTGGTGACGATACGCACTGATCGTATTCGGCGATGATATTCACACGGTCAAGGAAAACCGCCTTGATCGCGTCCTGCCAGGACCAGAGCGACAAGGGGTAATAACTTAGCGGTCTATAGTCAGCGTTCAGAACGAGCGCCGGCAAAGACTGCGGGGAGACTGCAATCGTCAAGGAACCCTCCTGATCGATTCGGCATCTGCACCTGTATATTAGGCCGGTTGTTACAGGATTGTGAAGTCCAATAAATTCAGTGCAAAGCGGCGAATCTATGTGACCCACTGATTAATCGATAGGCAGCGCGTCGCGCCGGGTCTTGACGGCATAATAAGCCCAGAAAAGCCGGGCCGCGACCGAGCGCCAGGGCGCCCAAACCGCCGCTTCCCGGGCCAAGAGCTTCGGTAGAGGCCTGACCTCATGGCCGAACGCCATGCCGACGGCCGCCTGCAGGGCGACATCGCCGACCGGGAACACATCTGCGTGACCGCCGCAGAACATCAGATAGACCTCGGCCGTCCACGGCCCTATCCCCTTGATCGACGTCAGTTCGGACAGCGCCTTTTCCGGGTGCTCGGTACTCAACGAATGCAGATCGATTCGGCCTTCAACAACGGCATCGGCAACACGCGCCAGCGTATCCGCCTTGATTCGCGACAGGCCGAAAACCCGCCAGGCATCCGGCTCCTGCCCGGCATAGGCCTCGGCCGTCACTCTGCCGAGCCTCGCCATCATCCGCCCCCAGATTGCATCGGCGCTTGCCCGCGACACCACTTGCGACACGATGATATGAGCCAGCCCCTCGAAGCCCGGCTCGCGCAGGCGCAACGGTACTGGACCAGCCTCCAGGACAATCTGCCGCAAACGCGGATCGAGCTCGACCAGCGCCGCCAGCCCTTGCCTGATATCGTCTTCATCGCGGATGATATGCATGGCGTCTGATGGTCCCTCGGTAAAATTCGTGGCAGAAGAAAGCATGATCGCGATTCCCCGTCAAAAGCCGAGATTCCGTTTTGCGCCGAGCCCGAACGGCCCGCTGCATCTCGGTCATGCGCTATCGGCGATCCTCAATCACGACATGGCGATCAAGGCCGTTGGCGATTTTCTCCTGCGCATCGAGGACATAGATCAGGCGCGCTGTACACCCGATTTCGAAGTGGGGATTTTGACCGACCTCCGCTGGCTTGGACTTGCCTGGGAAGAACCGGTGCGCCGGCAGTCCGAGCATTTTCCGGCCTACCAGAGCGCCTTGCTGTCGCTGATCGACCGTGGCCTCGTCTACCCTGCTTTCCTGACACGCGGCGAGGTGAAGGCACGAGTTGCGGCGGGTGAGGCCGACGGAAGATCTTGGCCCCGCGATCCGGACGGCACGCCGCTCTATCCGCCCGACGACCGCAAGCGCAGCCAGGAGGAGCGACAACGATTGCTGGATGCCGGCCTCAGGCACGCCTGGCGACTCGATATGGAAAAGGCCATCGCCGAGGTCGGCCAGCCGCTCCATTGGCGCGAAAGCGGCGATGGCGAAACGGGCGATATCCTTGCCGATCCCGCTGCATGGGGCGATGTGGTGCTGTCGCGCTCCGATGCGCCATCGAGCTATCATCTCTCCGTGGTCGTCGATGACGCGGCGCAAGGCATCACCCATGTCGTGCGCGGCCTCGATCTCTTCCACGCCACCTCGATCCACCGCCTGTTGCAGACCCTGCTCGGTCTGCCGGAGCCGCTCTACCACCATCACCGGCTGATCCTCGGCGACGACAGCCGGAAGCTGTCGAAGAGCCAGGGCGACACCGGCATAGCCGAATGGCGCGAAAAGGGTCTGTCACCGGCGCAGCTTCGCCGCCGCGTCGGCCTCTGATTGCGGCTTGTCGACGTCTGGCTTCTCAGCCTGCGGACTGGCCGCACTCTTGCCGAACAGCAGGCGCCGCACCTTGAACTTCATCAGCGCCGCATTGATCTCCGCGCCCATGATGAAGATCACCGCGAGCATATAGAGGAAGATGAGCACGATCATCACCGAGGCGAGGCCGGCATAGGTGGCGGTGTAATTGGCGAAGGTCGAGAGATAATAGGCAAAGAGCAGCGCCCCGATCGACCAGAAGACCAGGGTCAGGAAGACGCCGGGGATAACGTCGAACAACCGCCGCCGCCCGGCCGCCAGCCACAAATGCAGGATCAACAGCCCCGCCACCAGCAGGAAGATGGTACCGTAGATCCGCCAGCTGAAAACGACGTCGAGGATATCGGCGAGCCCCGGCAGCCATTGCCGCGTATAATTCAGCGCCAGCGGCACGGCGACCAGCAGGATGCTCAGAAGCGCAAAGATCAGAACCGCGATCAGCACATAGCCGAGGCTGGCCAGGCGATTGAAATACCACGGCCGCGTTTCCGGCACGCGATAGGCGCGGTTGAGCGAGATACGCAGCGCCTCGACACCGTTGGAGGCGAAATAGGCGGCAGCCAGCACCGAGATCGTCAGCAGCCCACCGCGCGGAATGGTCAGCACCTGCACCACCTGATCGGCCACGGGCTTGGCGATCGCCTCCGGCCAGGTGTCAAAGATCAGGTGCACCGCGGTCGAGGAAAACTGGCTGGCGCCGAGGAAGCTCGCAAGCGCTGTGCCGAAGATCAGGAACGGGAAAACCGCTAGCAGCGTCGAGAGCGCAACATGGCTCGCCATGGCGAACCCATCGTCCTCGACGAAATGATACACCGCGTCGTAGACGACCTTGTAAAGCGCACGCACGAATGTCGGCATTCCATCTCCGCTTGCTCCCGGTCCTCATCCACCGGTTGTCGATTGTATCGGGGCCATGAATATGGGAAACGACTCCCACTTTGTACAGGAATCATTCCATGGCCGATCAGCGCACCATCATCGTGACGGGCTGCTCCTCCGGCATCGGCGCCTATTGCGCCCGGGCGCTGAAGGCCGATGGCTGGCGGGTTTTCGCCACCGTCCGCAAGGAGACGGACCTCGGCCTGCTCGAGGCCGACGGCATCGAGACCCTGGTGATGGACTACACCCGGCAGGACACGATCTCGGCACTGGTCACGACGGTCAGCGAACGCACCGGCGGCCACATCGACGCCCTGTTCAACAATGGCGCCTACGGCCAGCCGGGCGCCGTCGAAGACCTCTCCACGGATGTGCTGCGCGAACAGTTCGAGACAAATTTCTTCGGGTGGCATGAGCTGACGCGGCAGGTAATCCCGCTGATGCGCGCCCGGGGCCAGGGCCGCATCGTCAATTGCTCCTCCATCCTCGGCCTCGTTCCCTATCGTTTCCGCGGCGCCTACACCGCCTCGAAATTCGCGCTGGAGGGGCTGACGATCACACTCAGGATGGAGCTGCAGGATAGCGGTATCCACGTCAGCCTGATCGAGCCCGGCCCGATCGCCACGCGCTTCACCGCCAATGCGCTGGCCAAGATCGAGGAACATGTCGATCTCAAACATTCGGCCCATGCCGTCGAATATCGGCAGCAGCTGGCGCGACTGAATGGCACAGGTCCGGTCAACAAGCATAAATTGGGACCCGAAGCGGTCTATGACGTGTTAAAATCCGCTTTGAATGCGAAAAATCCGCGTCCGCACTATCTCGTGACCACCCCTGCCAAGCAGGGCGTTCTTCTGAAAAGGCTGTTGCCGGCTAACCTTTTCTATCGTCTGATGCGCCGGCTGGATTGAAAGACGGGGACGGAGGAGAGCCATGTCCACATTTACCTATATTGCCGCCATCATTGTCATGGGCCTCGTGGTGCTCGTCCTCATTCGCGGCCTGTTCAACATGATGAAGGGTGACAACCCCAATCTCTCCAACCGGCTGATGCAGCTTCGCGTGCTGTTGCAGGCGGTCGCCGTCATCCTGATCATGCTGACGCTGTGGCTCACCGGCGGCGGCCGGCCAGCCTGATTGCGGGATCCAGATGGTCAAGCTCAACAAGATCTACACAAAGACCGGCGACGACGGCACCACCGGCCTCGTCTCCGGCCCGCGCCGGCCGAAGCACGATCTGCGCGTCGAATCCTATGGCACGATCGACGAAACCAATTCCGCGATCGGCGTTGCCCGGCTGCATACGGCCGATATGCCTGAGCTCGACGCCATGCTGATGCGTATCCAGAACGATCTCTTCGATCTCGGCGCCGATCTCTCGGCGCCGGAAACCGACGATCCGCTCCCCTACGAGCCGCTGTGCATCATCGACAATCAGGTGTCGCGTATCGAACATGATATCGATGCTCTCAATGCTGGTCTCGAACCGCTGAACTCCTTCGTCCTGCCAGCCGGCAGCCCGTCCTCCGCCCATCTCCACCTCGCCCGCACCATCGCGCGACGCGCCGAGCGGCTGATGGTGGCTCTGTCACGCACCAAGGGCGAGCGTGTCAGCCCGGCGGCACTGAAATACGTCAACCGCCTCTCCGACTTCCTGTTTGTCGCCGCGCGCCATGCCAATGATCGCGGTCGCGCCGATGTGCTTTGGGTTCCGGGCAAGAATCGGTAACGAGGCAAATTATGTCTCGTACCGGGTGATCGTATTGACGTTAACGTAAACGTTATTTACACCCCTAAAGCAATTTGCCTGTCTGCGGCATGGAAGCGTTGTAATTGGGAAAAAAACGCGTATCCATGTCGCCATTCGACAAACGGAACGGCGCGGAACAGGCCATGGTCTGGAGCGCAGTGTTGAAGGAAGGATTCCATGAAGATTCTCGTGCCTGTTAAGCGTGTCGTCGACTACAACGTCAAGATCCGCGTGAAGCCGGATGGCACCGGCGTTGAGCTTGCGAATGTGAAGATGTCGATGAACCCGTTCGACGAGATCTCGGTTGAGGAAGCGCTGCGGCTGAAGGAAGCCGGCAAGGCCGAGGAAGTCGTGGTCGTCTCGATCGGGCCTGCCAAGGCTGAAGAGACGCTGCGCACCGCACTCGCCATGGGCGCCGACCGGGCGATCCTGGTCGAGACCGACGATCAAGTCGAGCCGCTCGCCGTCGCCAAGATCCTGAAGGGTGTCGCAGACGCCGAACAGCCCGGCCTGATCATCGTCGGCAAGCAGGCAATCGATGACGACTCGAACCAGACCGGCCAGATGCTGGCAGCCCTCCTGGGTTCGGCACAGGCAACCTTTGCCTCGAAGATCGAGATCGGCGACGGCAAGGCTCAGGTCACCCGCGAAGTCGACGGCGGCCTGCAGACCATCGAGATCAAGCTTCCGGCCGTTGTCACCACGGATCTTCGCCTCAACGAGCCGCGCTACGCCTCGCTGCCGAACATCATGAAGGCGAAGAAGAAGCCGCTCGACAAGAAGTCGCCGGCCGACTTCGGTGTCTCCACGGCGCCGCGCCTGAAGGTGCTGAAGACGGAAGAGCCGGGTGGTCGCAAGGCGGGCATCAAGGTGGCCTCGGTCGCCGAGCTCGTCGAGAAGCTGAAGACCGAAGCCGGCGTGCTCTAAGGACAGGAAAGGATAATACCCATGGCCATTCTTCTTCTGGCTGACCACGACAATACCAGCCTTTCCGACCAGACCGCCAAGACGCTGACGGCTGCCGCCAAGATTGGTGGCGACGTTCATATCCTCGTCGCCGGCAAGGGCGCCAAGGCTGCTGCCGATGCCGCCGCAAAGCTTGCCGGCGTCTCCAAGGTGCTGCTGGCCGAAAGCGACGAGCTGGCCAACAACCTCGCCGAACCGTTGGCCGATCTGATCGTATCGCTGGCCGCCGGCTACGACACCATCATCACGGCCGCCACCTCGGTCGGCAAGAACGTGCTGCCGCGTGTCGCAGCTCTGCTCGATGTCGCCCAGATCTCGGAGATCACCGACGTCGTTTCCGCCGACACCTTCAAGCGCCCGATCTATGCCGGCAACGCCATCCAGACGGTGCAGTCGAGCGATGCCAAGAAGGTGATCACCGTTCGCACGGCGTCCTTCGCCTCTGCTCCGGAGGGCGGCTCGGCTGCCGTCGAGGCGATCGCCGCCGTGGCCAACCCCGGCCTTTCCAGTTTTGTCAGTGATGCGCTGTCCTCATCCGACCGTCCGGAACTGACGTCTGCGAAGATCATCATCTCCGGTGGCCGTGCGCTTGGTTCTGCCGAGAAGTTCAAGGAAGTCATCCTTCCCGTCGCCGACAAGCTCGGTGCTGCCGTCGGCGCATCGCGTGCGGCCGTCGACGCCGGCTACGCGCCGAACGACTGGCAAGTCGGCCAGACCGGCAAGGTGGTCGCTCCGCAGCTCTATATCGCCTGCGGCATCTCCGGCGCCATCCAGCATCTCGCCGGCATGAAGGACTCGAAGGTCATCGTCGCCATCAACAAGGACGAAGAGGCCCCGATCTTCCAGATCGCCGACTATGGCCTCGTCGCCGATCTCTTCGAGGCGCTGCCGGAACTCGAAAAGGCGCTCTGATCGCGCCTCCTGGTCTCTTTCGCAGTTGCGAAAGACTGGAAAATTGTCCTTTATGGCGCTATCAATCTTGCCGGGCTAGAAATAGTCCGGCAAATTTATGACGAATAGCATGGCGCGCCGCCAAGAACGCGCCACCCGGGGGAGTTGGCAATGAGTTCGCTGAGGACGATTGGTATTATCGGAGCGGGCCAGATGGGCTGCGGCATTGCCCACGTATCCGCCATGGCCGGTTATAAGGTGCACATCTACGATCTGTCGCAGGAACGCATCGAGAGCGGCCTTGCCACTATCAACGGCAACCTTGCCCGCCAGGTCTCTTCCGGCAAGATGACCGACGAGGAGCGCAAAGCGGCGCTGGCGCTGATATCGGGCTCTTCCGACCTCAACGATCTCGCCCAGGTCGACCTCGCCATCGAGGCCGCGACCGAGGACGAAAGCGTCAAACGCAAGATCTATGCGCAGATTTGTCCGATCCTGAAGCCTGAGGCGATGCTCGCCACCAACACCTCGTCGCTGTCGATCACGCGGCTAGCCTCCGCGACCGACCGGCCGGAGCGCTTCATGGGGATCCACTTCATGAACCCGGTGCCGGTGATGAAGCTGGTCGAACTGGTGCGCGGCATCGCCACCGAGGAATCGACCTTCTCCGCCGCCAAGGAATATGTCAGCTCGCTGGACAAGACGATCACAGTGGCCGAAGACTTCCCGGCCTTCATCGTCAACCGTATCCTGCTGCCGATGATCAACGAGGCAATCTACACGCTTTACGAAGGCGTCGGCACCGTAGACGCCATCGACACCGCCATGAAGCTCGGCGCCAATCACCCGATGGGTCCGTTGCAGCTTGCAGACTTCATCGGCCTCGACACCTGCCTGTCGATCATGCAGGTGCTGCATGACGGCCTGGCGGACTCGAAATACCGCCCCTGCCCGCTGCTGGTGAAATATGTCGAAGCCGGCTGGCTCGGCCGCAAGTCCGGCCGCGGCTTCTATGATTATCGCGGCGAAGTGCCGGTTCCGACGCGGTAAAAAACACCCTCGCCCCAGCGGGGGTCCGAAGGACGGGTTGAGACCTGCGGCTCAACCCCGGACACAGGTCGCGCGCCCTTCGACAAGCTCAGGAGCGCGGGGTGAGGGGGAGTTACCGGGAAGACGGCGCTTCTTTTCCTAATCGATATGCCTGAATATGACGCACTACCCCTCATCTGCCCTATCGGGCACCTTCTCCCCGAGGGGAGAAGGAGGAACGTCAAATCCCCACCGCAGCCTTGATCAGGTTCTTTGCGTCCTCGCTGTCCCATGCCGCCGGACCATTCATGGCTGAGACCAGACAACCCTTGCCGTCGATCAGCAGCGTCACCGGCAGGCCAAAGGCCAATCCCTGCTTCTTCAGCGCATTGAAGACGCCCATAGTGCTGTCGCGATAGTAGCCGAGCTTGTCGATACCGTAATCGGTGCGGAACGCTTTCGGCTTCTCATCGTCGCCGGTGTCGATATTGACGGCGACGACCTCGAACTTGTCGCCGCCCATGCTCTTCTCCAGTGCGTTCAGGGCCGGCATTTCCTCGCGGCAGGGCACGCACCAGGTTGCCCAGACGTTGAGCAGCAGCGTCTTGCCGGAGAAATTGCCGATCGACAGCGGCTGGCCATCCGCTCCCTTGAAGGAAACGTCGTGCAGCGAGATCGGCGTCTGCGGCGCGGCCATGGCAGCCACCTGTCCCCTGGTGAAGGGCGTCAGGGCCGCGGCGCGTTCCTTGGCCGTTTCGCATTGTCCGGAGGAGGCCGTTTCACCAATACCATTGCCATACCCCGCCTCCTTCACGTATACCGCTGCCGCACCGGCGACGACCCCGGCGACGGCGGCAAGCAGGACAAGTTTCACGGACGGCAGACTAAACGGCTTCTTCGCTGTCATTACATTCTCCAGGTAGGCATCTCATGGCTGACGGCACGGACACCAAATCCTCCAACCAGATGTGGGGCGGACGTTTCGCCTCCGGCCCCGCGGCTATCATGGAGGAGATAAATGCATCGATCGGTTTCGACAAGAAGCTGTTTGCGCAGGATATCCGCGGCTCCATCGCCCATGCCACCATGCTCGCCCATCAAGGCATCATTTCAACCGAGGATAAAGACAAGATCGTTCACGGGCTGAACACGATCCTGTCAGAGATCGAAGCCGGAAATTTCGAATTCTCCCGCAGCCTCGAAGACATCCACATGAACGTCGAGTCGCGGCTTGCCGCCCTGATCGGCCCCGCCGCCGGGCGGCTGCACACGGCCCGTTCGCGCAACGACCAGGTGGCGCTCGATTTCCGCCTCTGGGTCAAGGAAGAGCTGCAGAAATGCGAACAGGCACTGACCAGCCTGATCGCCGCCTTCCTCGACCGCGCCGAGGAACATGCCGACACCGTCATGCCCGGCTTCACCCATCTGCAAACGGCACAGCCGGTCACCTTCGGCCATCATTGCATGGCCTATGTCGAGATGTTCGGCCGTGACCGTTCGCGCGTCCGCCATGCCATCGAGCATATGGACGAATCGCCGATCGGCGCTGCTGCCCTTGCCGGCACAGGCTTCCCGATCGACCGCCACATGACGGCCAAGGCGCTGGGCTTCCGCGAGCCGACCCGCAACTCGATCGACACCGTCTCCGACCGTGATTTCGCCATCGAGTTCCTGTCGATCGCCGCCATCGCCGGCATGCACCTGTCCCGGCTGGCCGAAGAAATCGTCATCTGGTCGACGCCGCAATTCGGCTTCGTGCGCCTGTCCGACGCCTTCTCCACCGGCTCCTCGATCATGCCGCAGAAGAAGAACCCGGACGCGGCCGAGCTGGTGCGCGCCAAGACCGGCCGCATCAACGGCTCGCTCGTTGCGCTCCTAACCATCATGAAGGGCCTGCCGCTCGCCTATTCCAAGGATATGCAGGAAGACAAGGAACAGGTCTTCGACGCCGCCGAGAGCCTGGAACTGGCGATTGCCGCCATGACCGGCATGGTGCGTGACATGACGATCAACGCCGCCCGCATGAAGGCCGCCGCCGGTTCCGGCTATTCGACCGCGACCGACCTTGCCGACTGGCTGGTGCGCGAGGCGGGCCTGCCCTTCCGCGACGCCCATCACGTCACCGGCCGCGCCGTGGCGCTCGCCGAGAGCAAGTCCTGCGATCTCGCGGAATTGTCGTTGGAAGAGCTGCAGGCGATCCATCCGTCGATCACCGCCAAGCTCTTCGACGTGCTGACCGTCGAAGCCTCGGTCGCCAGCCGCAAGAGCTTCGGCGGCACAGCGCCATCGGAAGTGCGCAAGCAGATCGCCTTCTGGCGTGCCCGCAACTGAGATAATCGCCGGAAACCACACTCCAACAATCAGGGTGCACAAGGCGCGGAAACTTCGCTATGAAGGATTGCTTCCGCGTTAGCCGCCCAAGAGGATTTCGATGCAGATCAACATGCCGCATATCATCCGCCTGACCGTTGTCCTTTCGGTCATCGGCCTTGCCGTCGTCGGATGTGGCCGCAAGGGCGATCTCGATCCGCCAAGCGCCGCGGCGACCAAGGGCGGCGACGTCTCCAAGCCGACGAAACAGCCGGGCACCGAGGACAAGAAGTTCCTCCTCGATCCGCTTCTCTGAGCAGGCCGCGACCGTGAACCATTTCCAGTACCGCGACGGCATTCTCTACGCGGAAGACGTTCCCGTTCCCGAGATCGCCAAGGCGGTCGGAACGCCTTTCTACGTCTATTCGACGGCGACGCTCGAGCGGCACTACCGCGTCTTTTCCGAAGCCTTCAGCGATGTTGACGCCATGGTCTGCTATGCAATGAAGGCCAATTCCAACCAGGCGGTGCTGAAGACACTCGGCCGTCTCGGCGCCGGTGTCGATGTCGTCTCCGTTGGCGAGCTGCAGCGCGCTCTGGCCGCCGGCATCCCGGCGAACCGCATCATGTTCTCCGGCGTCGGCAAGACCGCTGAGGAGATGGATGTCGCGCTCGAAGCCGGTATCTACTGCTTCAACGTCGAATCCGAGCCGGAACTGGAAGTGCTGAACCAGCGCGCCTTCCGCGCCGGCAAGACCGCTCCCGTGTCCTTCCGCATCAATCCCGACGTCGACGCCCGCACCCATGCGAAGATTTCGACCGGCAAGAAGGAAAACAAGTTCGGCATCTCCTGGGAACGCGCCCGCGCCGTCTACGCCCGCGCCGCCAGTCTGCCGGGTATCGACGCCACCGGCATCGACATGCATATCGGCAGCCAGATCACCGAGCTGCAGCCCTTCGAGGATGCCTTCAAGCTGCTGCGCGAACTCGTAGAGACGCTGCGCAGTGATGGCCACAACATCCATCACGTCGATATCGGCGGCGGTCTCGGCATCCCCTATCGCGACGACAATACCCCGCCGCCGCTGCCGGACGCCTATGCCCATATCGTCAAGGATCAGCTGCGCGGCCTGAACTGCAAGATCGTCACCGAGCCCGGCCGCCTGATCGTCGGCAATGCCGGCATCCTGGTGACGGAAGTCATCTATGTGAAGGACGGCGGCGACAAGAGCTTCGTCATCGTCGACGCCGCCATGAACGACCTCATTCGTCCGACGCTCTACGAGGCCTATCACGAGATCCGCCCGGTCGAGATCACCGCCGCCAATGCGCCGCGCATCAAGGCCGATATCGTCGGCCCGGTCTGCGAAACCGGCGACTATCTGGCGCTCGATCGCGAAATGGCGATGCCGAAGCCCGGCGATCTCCTGGCCGTCAGCTCCGGCGGCGCCTATGGCGCGGTGCAGGCCGGCACTTATAACAGCCGGCTTCTGGTGCCCGAAGTGCTGGTCAAGGGCGGCGATTTCCACGTCATTCGCCCGCGCCGGACCTATGAAGAGCTGATCGGCCTCGATTCGATTCCGGCCTGGCTCAGCGCATAACCCCGAAAGTCGGAATCGATTTTCGGATAGGATTATCCGCCGGCTTAACCGCGCAGCTTAATCACGTTTAAGCGAAATCCGATGAAAAAGTGGCCTTTGCCGCTGCTTGCTCTCGTCTTCGCCACAAAGAATGTTATCTTTCCATAACGGGTGTCTCGCCGGGCGCCCCCAGGCTTGGGCGTGTGGGACGCCCCACCATCTCCAATGGGCAGATAGCCATCAACGCCAGATCGGGGAGAAAACCGGACCGATGACCAGCCCAAGCAACCCCAAGAAGGGCGCTTTCGCCAGCCGTCCGGCGCTGGCGCGGCTGGTTGCGGTCAAACGTCTCTTCGCGCGGCTGGTGCTGGTCTCCGAGCAGATCCTACCGCTATTGCTGCTGCCTCTGTCGATCCTTGCGCTTTTCCTTTCGGCTGGCTGGTTCGGCATCTTCCGCATCGCGCCGGACATGCTGCGGCTCGCCCTGCTGGCTGCTTTCGCGATCGCCTTCGTCGCCGCCTGCATCCCCTTCCGCCGCCTGCGCTGGCCAACCGTCGGTGAAGCCGACCGGATGCTGGAAGAGCGCAACGGCCTTCCCCACCAGCCGGTCACCGTGCAGGAAGACGAGCCGGCTTTCGACACGCCCTTTGCCCGTGCGCTGTGGCGGGAACACCAGACCCGCATGGCGGCGCGCATCGCCGCCCTGGACGCCGGCTTCCCCCGCCCGGACATTGCCCGCTACGACCGCTTTGCGCTGCGCACCATTCCGGCGCTGCTGCTGGTGACGGCCTTCAGCTTTTCCATGTCCAATAGTGGCGGCTCGCTGAGCGACGCCTTCATCGCGCCCGCCATCACGTCGAACAATCCGGATATCCGCGTCGATGCCTGGGTGACGCCGCCTTATTACACCGGCGAAGCGCCGATCTACCTGACCGGCAACGCCGCCAATACAGGCGACAGCGTCAACGTCCCGCAATTCTCCGAGCTCACCGTGCGCGTCACCGGCGCCTCTGCGAATGAGAAAGCGCTGTTCAAGTCCGCCGACAGCGAAACCAGTGCCGAAATCCCCGAACAGGTCGCCGACGCTGGCAAACAGGCACCGGCAAATGGCAACACGACCGTGCCCACCGCCCAGCCCGTCACCGACACCGCTTCGCCGCCCGCGCCCGGCGCGGCTGCGATGGTTGCCCGCACCCATGTGCTGAAGCTCGAAAAGGGCGGTAAACTGACGGTCAACGGCAAGTCCTGGTCCTTCAACGTGGTCGTCGACAAGCCGCCGGAAATCACATTCGACGGTATTCCGCACGCCACTACCAACGGCTCGCTCGAAATCGGCTTCAAGGTGAAGGACGATTATGGCGTCGAGGAAGCTCGTGCCGAGATCGTGTCCGTCGATGCCGATCCGCGAGCCAAGCCGCTCTATGGCCTGCCGGAATATAAGCTGGAAATCCCGCGTCGCGACCGCCGTGACGGCAAGGGAATGACGAGCCGCGATCTGACGCAGGATCCGCTTGCCGGCAAGAAGGTGCGAGTCACCCTCGTCGCACGCGACGGCGCCGGCCAGACCGGCCGCAGCGCACCCTATGAAATGACCCTGCCCTCGCGCAACTTCGGCCAGCCACTTGCCGCCGCCGTCGCCGAGGAGCGCCAGGTCTTCGCACTCGATACCCGCAAGATGCCGGAGGCGATCGAGCTCAACAAGTCGCTGACGATCCGTCCAGACGAGACAATCCCCGATCTCGGCAACTACCTGCTGATCAAATCGGCGCTGACACGCATGAAGCTCGCCAGCGGCGATGCCGCGCTGAAGGATACCGCCGATTATCTCTGGCAGATCGCGCTTGGCATGGAAGACGCGCAGCTGACCGACGCGGAGAAGGCGCTCCGCGACGCGCAGCAGAAGCTCTCCGATGCCCTGCAGCGCAATGCGTCCGACGCGGAAATCAAGAAATTGATGGACGAGCTGCGCAAGGCGATGGACAACTATATGAAGGAGCTCGCCGAGCGCATGAAGAACATGCCGGCGCAGCCCAACCAGAAGTCCGCCAATATCCTGCGCCAGCAGGATTTGCAGCGGATGATGGACCAGATCGAGAATCTCGCCCGCTCCGGCAACCGCCAGGCAGCGCAGCAGATGCTGTCCGAGCTGCAGCAGATGATGAATAACCTGCAGGCAGGCCGCCCGCAGCGCGACCAGAATCAGCAGCAGGGCGAAGCAAACGACAAGATGCGCCAGCAGATGGACAAGCTTGGCCGCATCCTGCGCGACCAGCAGAAGCTGATGGAACAGACCTTCAAGCTCGACCAGACCATGCGCGACCGCATGCAGCGCGGCGATCCCAACGAGGACGGCGACGACGCGCTGAACCAGCCCATGCCGGGCCTCGGCGATCCGCAACAACCGGACATGGGCGAGCAGAACCAGAACCGGCGGCCGGGCCAGAACCAGCAGGGCCAGCAGCAACAGGGTCAGAAGCAAGGCGACAACGAGACGGACGGCATGACCGCCGACCAGTTGCGCGATGCGCTGAAGCAATTGCGCCAGCAGCAGGATGATCTCGGAAAACAACTCGGCGAGCTGCAGAAGGAACTCGGCTCCATGGGCATGAAGCCGAACCAGAATTACGGCAAGGCACAGCAGGAGATGAAGGGTGCGGCTGGCGAGCTCGGCCAGGGCAACGGCGAGACCGCCGTGCAAGGCCAGGGCCGTGCGCTCGACGCGCTGCGCAAGGGCACGCGCGACATGATGAACCAGCTCATGGCGCAGATGCAACAGCAGGGTCAAGGACAGGGCCAACAGCAGGGGCAGGCCGGCCAGGGCAACCAGAACGGCCGCGATCCGCTCGGTCGTCTGCGCGACGGCAAACCCGGCATATTCGACGAAACCAACGAGAACAAAGTGCCTGATATCATCAAGGCGCAGCGCGCCCGCGAAATTCTCGACGCCATTCGCGAGCGTCTGAGCAACAATCCGTCACTGTCCGACGAACGGAACTATCTGGAACGCCTGCTCGATATGAGGCAGTAGGCTTGCCTCGCCTTCGCCATTATGGGCGAAGGCCTCCTTCGATGGCGCCGATCAAGCCGCCAGGGCGCGGGCAACGGCCTTGCGGATATCCGGCAGGGCGAAGGGTTTGGAGACGACATCGACGATCTTTTCCATGAGGTCGTCGGCGCGTTCGCGCTGTTCGGCATAGCCGGTCATCAGCAGGATCTTCATGCCCGGGCAGGTCGAGGCCGCCTGGTGCGCCAGTTCGATGCCATCCATCACCGGCATGCGAATATCGGAGAGCAGCAGGTCGTAGACGCCCTGCTTCAGTTTTTCCAGACCTTCGGCGCCGTCGGCCGCCTCTTCGGTCTCGTGGCCATCCAGGCGCAGCGCCCGGGCGACAAAGGTGCGAAGAGAGTCCTCGTCTTCCGTGATCAGAATTCTTGCCATGGTCTATGCTCCGTGGTCCGTCATGTTCCGAGACCGAAATCACCAGAATTCCGTTTGCGATCGGTAAACAAGAGAGGCGCAATCCCGTCCCGTGGTTAACGGTTCGTCATCGCTGGAGCATATTGGGACAGCTTGACGGAGCGCCGGGTTAATCTGGAATCGGCGCCCTACGAGCCAAGGCTATTCGTCCGCGTCGCCGGTCACAACACCCACGAAAGGCAATTCACGGAAGGCATAGGCGACGTCCATGCCATAGCCAACGACGAAATAATCGGGGCATTCGAAGCCTACATAATCGGCCTCCAGCTCTTCCTGGCGCTTGACGCTCTTGTCGAGCAGTACGGCGAGCGAGACGTGGCGGGCGCCACGCTCATAGAGTAGCTCCTTGGCGAAACGCAGGGTCCGCCCAGATTCCAGGATATCGTCGATCAGCAGCACGTCGCGATCTTTCACGTCGCTGTCGATGTCCTTGACGATACGAACGCCCTGGGACGTGGTGCCAGCGCCATAGCTCGACAGCGTGATGAATTCGACTTCCGGTGCCAGCCCAGTGTCATGCAGCGCACGCAGCAGGTCGGCGGCAAAGATGAACGAGCCCTTGAGGATAGCGATGACGAGGAGATCCTTCGTCGGACCGCTGGCGATCTGCTGCGCTAGGACCTTGTTACGCTCGGCGATCTGCTCGGCAGTGAAAAGCGGCTCGATATTCTTCCCGCGTACGACAGGCATTGATTGGCATGCTCCATGGCTGTGATGCGGTACTTGTCCGCTGATCAAGCCCTAGCCCGTAGCACAATCACGAGAGCCGACACACCCCCTATGGCATGAAGGAAAGCCGAACATCCGGCGTTTTTCCACCGGGATGCTGCAATCTGGTGGAAAAACCACGGCTTTCATGCGGCCCGATACGGTCCACGGGCGGGTTCACCACGACGCTGGTCAGCAACTGATCGCCGGAGAAGATATCGGCGCGCACGGGCGACACTGTCAGCGTTGCGCCTGTCTGGTTCTCGATGATGCCGTTGACGGTGAGCACCCGCATGCCGTTCTCGTCGCGTGGCGTCAGCGTCACGTGGGTAAATTGCAGCGGTTCGGATGTTGCCTGCGCCGGCGTGCCGGACAATCCGGAAAAGCCGCCGGCAAGACCGAAAACCAGAATCGCGAGCGCCGCGATCAAGGCCACGAAGCTGCGCCGCGATGCCTGCTGCAGCCATCCCTCGGCAAACCGCAAGCCTGTCATCGCGCGAACGTGAACGCCGCCCGGAGCCGGCCGGAGCTGCGGTCTTGGTCGGGCACCCTTCTCGTGATTGCCGTTGGCGCGGCCGGGAATGACGGTCACGAACTCGGCGTCGACAATATCCGGCTTCTGCCCGAAACGATGGGATAGTTGCGAAGCCGCTATGCGTTCGGGCGGAAGCAGGTCATAGACCAGCCCCGCCTGCTGCCGGCGGTGGCGAAAAGCACCCATGACGACCTCCCTTTCCGGTGATCCACATGGTTTCCACGCCCATCTGAATTCTGGGCATTGAAACGAATCCTGCCCAGTCGTAAATTTTAATGGTTAATGCTTCGCAAAGACCGCCATGAATGGGGCGCCTTCCCAGCAAAATTTACCGTCCGTTAACGCAATTGGTTAACAAGTCGCCTGATTGAACACCGCGGAAGACTGGACTGCCCGTTGATCCATTTTGAGAACGTCGGTTTGCGCTATGGCATGGGTCCGGAAATCCTCCGCGACCTGACCTTCGACATTCCGAGGAAATCGTTCCAGTTCCTGACAGGCCCCTCCGGCGCCGGCAAGACGACCTTGCTGCGCCTGCTGTTCATGTCGCTGCAGCCGACCCGAGGGCTGATCCGCATGTTCGACCGCGAGATTTCCTCGATCCCGCGAAACGAGCTGCCGCTGCTGCGCCGCCGCGTCGGCATCGTCTTTCAGGATTTCCGCCTGCTCGATCACCTGACGACCTACGAGAATGTCGCCCTGCCCCTGCGCGTGCGCGGCAAGGATGAGAGCTCCTATCGCAACGATGTGCTGGAATTGCTGAAATGGGTCGGTCTCGGCGAGCGCATCAATGTGCTGCCGCCGGTGCTGTCGGGCGGCGAGAAGCAGCGCGCCGCCATTGCCCGCGCGCTGATCGACCGGCCCGAAATCCTGCTTGCCGACGAGCCGACCGGCAACGTCGATCCGCCAATGGCGCGCCGCCTGCTCAACCTGTTTCTCGAGCTCAATCGCCTCGGCACGGCCGTCGTCATCGCCACGCACGACCTGACGCTGATGGATCAGGTCGAAGCTCGGCGCATGATCCTGTCGGGAGGGCATCTCGATATCTATGACTGAGCCCACACCCCGAAGGAGCCCGGCCAACGCAAGGGCTGCCGGCAACACCGAAAGACCCACTACGCCGCCGGAGAAGAGACGGCCGGAGATGCGCGTGCGCCCGACAGGGCCGATCGTGCCCTCTTCCAACATCCAGGGGAATGCCCTGATCGTCGTCATCGCCATCATGGCGTTCCTCGCCTGCCTGACGCTCGGCGCCGTCAGCATGGTGCGCTCGACGGCGGCAAGCTGGGAGAGCCAGATCGCCCGCGAGATCACCATCCAGATCAAGCCGGACGACAATCTCGACATGGACAAGGCGCTCACCAGCGCCCGCGATATCGCGCTTGGCTTCGTCGGCACGAAAAGCGGCCAGATCGTCGATGAAGCAGCAACCGCCCGCCTGCTCGAACCCTGGCTCGGCTCCGGCCTCGACCTCAAGGAACTGCCCGTTCCGCGCCTGGTGATCATCACCATCGACGAGACGCATCCGCCGGACTTCGAGGCGATGCGCGGCCTTCTGAAGAGCGAGATACCGCAAGCAACGCTGGACGACCATCGCACCTGGGTCGACCGGCTGGTCTCCATGGCGCACACCACCGTCCTCATCGGCACCGGCGTCCTGCTATTGGTCTTCACCGCCATGGTGCTGACTGTGGTCTTCGCCACCCGCGGCGCGCTCTCGGGCAATCGCCACATCGTCGAGGTTCTGCATTTCGTCGGCGCCGAGAGCACGTTCGTCGCCACCGAGTTTCAGAAACATTTTTTGAAGATCAGCCTGAAGGGCTCCGCCGCCGGCAGTGCGCTTGCCGCCCTGTTCTTCGCCACCGCCGGCCTTCTGCAACGAAGCACGATCGCCACGCCGCAGACCGACCAGGCGACCGCCCTCTTCGGCACGTTCTCGGTCGGCACCCTTGGCTATCTTGGCATCCTTGCGACCATGCTTATCATCGCCTTGCTCACCACAGTCACGGCGCGCTTCACCGTCATGCGTACGATCGACGAGATCGATTTGGTTCGTTCCGACCCAGGAAGGACCGAAAATGTACAGAATTGACGCTCTGATAATTATTTTTTACGGGTCGATGGCCCGTTCCTTGCCGCATTTCGCGTATAATAACGAATCATGAGCATGGACCTGACGACTCGCAAGGCTGTGAGTTCTCAATCGTTGTGGGAGCGCTTCCACAGCGACAGGCCAGTGCGGCGCAGCTTTTTCCGCCGTTTTCTGCGCTGGGGCGGCTTCGCCTTCGTCTTTCTTGTCGCCATCGTTTTCGGCGGCTTCCTGCATTTTGCCGATTCGATCACCACATTGAAGCCACCGCTGGAGCCGAAGGCGGATGCCATCATCGTGCTGACCGGCGGCTACCAGCGGATAGACCAGGCCGTGGAACTGCTGCGCACCGGCGCCGGCAACCGGCTCCTGATCTCCGGCGCACATCCGACGACCACGCCCTCGCAAATCCGCAAGCTGACGCAGAGCCCCGCCAACCTCTTCAATTGCTGCGTCGATATCGGCTATGACGCCATCGACACCATCGGCAATGCCCGAGAGGCGGCAAAATGGATCCATGCCAAGGGTTATAAAAGCATACTAGTGGTGACCAACAACTATCACATGCCGCGCAGCCTGGCCGAGCTGAAGTATGTCGATCCAGGCACGGACTTCATTCCCTATCCGGTGGTCAATTCCGACCTCAAGACCAAGAACTGGTTCACGGACCCCAACGCGCTGCGCACCATGATCTATGAATACGCGAAGGTTCTTCTCGCCGGCGCGCGCAATATCACCGGTCTCGGGCGGCCGCTCGGCCTGCGCTCGCAAGAACAGAGCGACGATCCGGACTGAGATGCCGGGGTGGCGCGCGGGCCGACTTTTTATTGGCAGCGTAATCGTGTAGGCAAGGCTTCGGATGCCGTCGCAAGCCGGCGTATTGGGAAAGCCTTGATGATCACGCTGCGTTCGATCCTGTTCAATATTGCCTTCTATGCCAATCTGATTATTCGCATGATCGTGCTCACGCCGATCTATTTCCTGATGCCGCGCAAGGCCGCCTATGCGATCCCCAAGGCCTGGGCAAAATCCAGCGTCTGGCTGATGGAAAAGATCGTCGGCACCACCTTCGAGATCGAAGGCCTGGAGAACATCCCCAAGGGCAGCTTCATCTTCGCGCCGAAGCATCAGTCCTTCTGGGATACCTTCGCGCTGCTGCCCTATCTCGACGATCCGGTCTATATCCTGAAGCGCGAGCTGATGTGGATTCCGCTGTTCGGCTGGTATGCGAAGAAGCAGCGCATGATCCCGGTCGACCGCAGCGCCCGCGGCAAGGTGATGTTCGACGTGCTGAAACGCACGCGCGAAGAACTCTCGACCGGCCGCCAGTTGATCATCTACCCCGAGGGAACCCGCCGGCCGCCGGGTGCCGAACCGGTCTACAAATACGGCATCGCCCGCATGTATCGCGATCTCGACATTCCGGTGGTCGCGGTTGCCATGCATCCCGGCCTGTTCTGGCCACGCCGCACCTTCCGCAAATATCCGGGTCACTTCAAGGTCCGCATCCTGCCGCCGATCCAGCCGGGCATGGACCCCGACGCCTTCTTCGAGCGGCTGGTTCAGGAAACGGAAAAGGCAAGCGACGAGCTGCTGGTGGAAACCATCGCCAGCAACCCGGATCTGCCCGTGCCGCCAACCGCCGCGCAACGTCTGGCGGACATCGGCAAGGCCAAGGTGGCGACAGCGGTTTAAGACGCGTCCCGCATCCGCTCGATCTCGCCGGCAACCTGCTCCAGCCATTGGTCTCGAATGCCCATCTCCCGCAGATGCGACAGCGTATTGAAGACATAGGCATCGTTCGGACCGGACTGACCGATCGCCGATTCGACGATATGGGCCGCATCGATGGCGTCCAGACCGCCTGCATATTGCTTGTGGTCACGGTCGACAATGTAGGCGACGGCGGTCACCCGCCGACCATCGGCAAGACGAATCGGCAGCGTCCTTTCCAGATAGACATGGGTGACCAGCTCTCGCTCGCGCAGATAGGTCAGCACCTCGTCCCATTCGGCGGCCGCGACGCGAAACGCCATGCCGCGGCAGGACCCGCCTCGATCGAGACCCAGCACCAGGCCGGGGCTCGCCTCCGTGCCGCGATGGACCCAGGAATGGACGCAAAGGGAGCGGCGATAGCCGAAAATCAGCGCCTCTGATTTTTCAACATGGCTAAACCCCGGATTCCACATGAGCGATCCGTAGCCAAATACCCAAAATTCGTCCATATCCAACGCCAAATCATTGTGACCACATCAGTTCAACCATTGGAGAACAACATGGCAGCGTCAAGCCAGAGCGTCACATCCGGCACAGGCAAACGCATTTGGTTTATCGGGCTGGGGCTGATCGTGATCCTTGCCGGGCTTTACACCGGCGGCTGGTACTACGCGACGACGATGGTGAGGGCAAACGTGCTGAAGGCGCTTGGTCAGCAGAACGACACCGGCATTTCAGGCGAATGCGCCGACATGGCCTTTAGCGGCTTTCCCTTTTCGATCGGCCTCTCCTGCTCCAAAGTAAGCGTCGACAACCAGACCAGGGGCGTTTCCACCGCCTTCGGCAGCCTCCAAGCCTCGGCGCCGGTCTATCAGCCGAACCATATCGCCTGGACGCTGAAATCACCGACGCAATTGCGCACCACACAAGGCCTGACCGTCTCGGCCCAATGGGCCGACCTGCAATCCAATCTCGTCGCCAAGGGCCGCGGTATCGAACAAAGCCAGACCGTCATCGACGGGCTGAAAGCCGGCATCGCCTCCTCCTCCACCGGCCAGAGCGCCGATGTGACCGCCGATCATACCGAGATGCATGCGCGCCAGAACGGCGACGATCTGGAACTGGCGATCGGCATCGAAAACGCCAACGCCACCATCAAGGATTTCCCGCAGGTGCTGCCGACAGCCTCGACCAGCGCCAATATCACGCTCACCGGCAAGGCCGGCATGCTCGACGGCAGCGACAGAAATGGTCTTCATGGCGCCGCCGGTGTACTGCATCAGGCCGTCATCGATATCGGCGATGGCCGCGTCATGACGCTCTCCGGCCCTTTCAATTTCGATGATCAGGGCCTGCTGTCCGGCCAGTTCAAGCTGGAGATCAATCAGATCGGCCCCTGGGGCGACAGCCTGAAGGCAACGATCCCCGCCGCCAAGAATATCGTCAATACCGCCACCAAGCTGCTGAAGGCGCTCGCCAGCGGCGGCGACAAGGTTTCCGTCGACCTCACCGCCGATCGCGGCCGCCTCTCCCTCAGCGGCTTCATCCCGCTCGGGAAGATCCCGCCGATTTGAGGCTCAACATCTTCTCCCCAACGAGGAGAGACAGTCGCTCTCCCGTTGGGGAGAAGGAAAAAGAGTCACTACTTCTTCGCGTCCAGCGCATGACGTCCGAAATCCGGGGTGTCAACATCCTGGCCGGCCTCGACGATCGAGCGGCGGATAGCGCGGGTGCGGCTGAAGAGTTCGAAAATCTTGTCGCCCTCGCCCCAGCGGATCGCCCGCTGCAGGGAGGCCAGATCTTCCGAGAAACGCGACAGCATTTCCAGAATCGCATCGCGATTGTGCAGGCAGACGTCGCGCCACATCGTCGGATCGGACGCGGCCAGTCGCGTGAAGTCGCGGAAGCCGGAGGCGGAATATTTGATCACTTCCGATTCCGTCACCGTCTCCAGATCGTCGGCCGTGCCGACAATGTTGTAGGCAATCAGATGCGGCAGGTGCGAGACGATCGCCAGCACCTTGTCGTGATGCTCCGGATCCATCTCATCGACGCGCGAGCCGAGCGCCTCCCAGAAATGCCGAAGTGTCTTGAGGGCCGTTTCGTCGGTGCCGGGAATCGGCGTGAAGATGCACCAGCGACCCTCGAACAGGCCGGCAAAGCCCGCGTCTGGTCCCGACTTTTCCGTGCCCGCCAGCGGGTGGCCGGGGATGAAATGCACGTTTTCCGGCATATGCGGCTGCATCTGCGCGATGACCGAGGCCTTGGTCGAGCCGACATCGGTGACGATGGCGCCGGGCTTCAGATGTGCGGCAATCTCCTTGGCCACACTTTCGGACGCACCGACCGGCACGGAGACGATGACGAGATCGGCATCCTTGACCGCTTCGGCAGACGACGGCGTATAGCGGTCGCCGAGCTTCAGCTCCTCCGCGCGCTTCAGCGTCTCGGCGCTGCGCGTCGAAATCACCACTTCCTTGGCAAGGCCGAGGCGCTTGATATCATGGGCGATGGAAGAACCGATCAGGCCGATGCCGATCAGGGCGATCCGGTCGAACTGAATGCTGCTCATGCCTTGCGCCCCATAAATTCCGTCAATGCATCGATGAAACCGAGATTGGCCTCTTCCGTGCCGATGCTGATGCGCAGCGAATTCGGGAAACCATAAGACCGCACCGCGCGCACGATGTAACCACGGCTGGTCAGGAAATCATCGGCCTCAGTCGCGCGCTTGCCATCGACATCGGGGAAGTGGACGAGAACGAAATTGGCGACCGACGGCGTCACCTTGAGGCCGATCGCCTCGAGCGCCTGCGTCACCTTACCGATCCACAGCGTATTGAACGCCACGGCCTTCTCCGTGAAAGCCTTATCGCGAACAGCGGCGGCCCCCGCTGCAATGGCACCGGCATTCATGTTGAACGGACCGCGCACGCGGTTCAGCGCATCGATGATATCGGCAGGCGCATAGACCCAGCCGACGCGCAACGCTGCCAGGCCATAGACCTTGGAGAAGGTGCGGGTCATGACGACGTTGGGATTGGCGGAAACAAGTTCCAGGCCTGCCTCGTAGTCGTTGCGGCGGACATATTCGGCATAGGCCGCATCGAGCACAAGCACGACATGCTTCGGCAGGCTTGCCTGCAGACGACGGATTTCGCTGACCGGGACATAGGTGCCGGTCGGATTGCCCGGATTGGCGATGAAGACCATCTTGGTCTTTGCGGTGACGGCGGCGAGGATAGCATCAACATCGACCGTGCAGTCCTTTTCCTTCACCATGACCGGCGTGGCGCCCGCGGCCATGATCTGGATCTTGTAGACCAGGAAGCCATGCTCAGTGATAACGGCTTCATCGCCCGCGCCGAGATAGACATGGCAGAGCAAGCCGAGCAGCTCGTCCGAGCCATTGCCGCAGAGGATATTGGCCGGGTTCAACCCATGCACGTCGGCGATCGCCTGGCGCAATTCCTTGGCCTGCCCGTCCGGATAGCGCTCCAGATTCGCCGCCGTTTCCCGGAAAGCTTCGATAGCCTTGGGGCTCGCGCCGAGCGGCGTCTCGTTCGAGGAGAGCTTGAACACCCGCGCCACGCCCGGCGCATGCTCCTTGCCCGGCACATAGGCAGCGATATCGAGAATGCCGGGACGCGGGACGGGCTTGCTCATTTCCATGCTCATGGGATCGACCTTGGGAAGGGCCGGAAAAGACCGGCTTTAAACACCCCGTCGCATTAATGCGGATTGACGAATTTGTCGAGTGTTTGCACGGCGAGAGATGGCGTCACACGCCGTCGCGTGTTGTCGGTATGCCACGCGGCGCCAGCACCGGCACGAAGACACGGCGCGAGGCGCGGACCGCAACCGGCAGGCCCTGATAGAGCCGCTTCTGCGCCTCGACGATGATGACACCGGAAAAGGCCGGCCAGAGCGTACGCCCGACTCGCTCGAAAGCGCGCCTGAGGCTCAGAACCGTGCGCAGCTTCGAGGGCGGAAAGAGCAGCGCCTCGGCTGTTGCCCCCGGCGTGAAATTGGTCTCGCGCAGCAGCGAGGTGAGCTGGCCGCGCGAATAGGGCCGGCCGGAGCCGAAGGGCGTATGCTCCATGCGCGCCCAGACGCCCCTGCGGTTCGGCACGACGATGACAAGGCGGCCGCCGGGCGCCAGCACCCGCCACAGCTCCTTCAGCGTCTCGCGCGGGCTCTCGGCGAACTCCAGCGAATGCACCATCAGCACCCGATCGATCGAGCTGTCCGGCAGCGGCAATTCCTCGTCGAAGATCAGCGCCGTCGAGGACGCCGAACCCATCGGCCAGTTCACCGCCCCCTGCCCCGCCGGCATGAAGGCGAAGGTCCGCTCGGTGTCGGCCCGGAAGCGGTCGAGATAGGGAACGGCATAGCCGAGACCGACGAGACGCTCCTCGGGCAGACGCGCCCAGATCGAGGACAGCGCCATGGTAATAGACTGCTCCGCCAAGCGACCGAGCTCGGAATGATAGAATTGGCGGAGGTCGACGATATCGGCGTGCATTGCCTCAAATGTTATCAGCCAAGCGTTGGACTTCAAGGCCGAACCACCTACATTTCGAATCAACCCCGTGAAATGAGGACGATTTCGACCATGAAACCTTTGGAATTAGAGGTATTTATCTGCCGCTCCGACAATTTCGGCGTCCTGGTTCATGACCCCGAAACCGGCTATACGGCCTCGATCGACGCCCCCGAGGCCGGCCCCATTCTGGCGGCGGCCAAGCGGCGAGGCTGGACGATCACCCACATTCTCACCACCCATCACCACACCGACCATGTCGATGCCAATCTGGCGCTGAAAGAGCAATTCGGCTGCGAGATCATCGGCCCGACCGGTGAGGCTGTCGCCATACCCGGTCTCGATCGCGCCTATGGCGACGGCGACAGCTTCGAGTTCGGCAATCATACCGTCGATGTCATTGAGACGCCCGGCCACACCGCCGGCCATATCTGCTACCACTTCGTCGATGACAAGCTGCTGTTTGCCGCCGACACGCTGTTCGCGCTCGGCTGCGGCCGGCTGTTCGAGCGCCCGGCAACCGACATGTGGGCATCGCTGCAGAAGCTTGCCGTATTGCCGGATGAGACGGCAATCTATTTCGGCCACGAATATACGCTCTCCAACGCCCGTTTCGCGCTGACGATCGACCCGGACAACGAACGGCTGAAAAGCCGCGCCGCCGATATCGAGGCGCTGCGGGCTGCGGGGAAATTCACCATTCCGACGACGCTGGCGCTGGAGAAGGAAACCAACCCCTTCCTGCGCGCCGCCGACCCTTCGATCCGCCGGCATCTCCTGATGGAAAGCCGCAGCAACGAGGAAGTTTTTGCCGAAATCCGCAAGCGCAAGGATAATTTCTGATGCGGCCGCAAGAGATCATCGAGGCGCTCTCCATGCAGCCACATCCGGAAGGTGGCTGGTATGTCCAAACATTCCGGGACGATCACGGCGGCGAGCGCGGCCATTCCACCGCAATCTACTACCTGCTGCAAGCCGGCGAGCGCTCGCATTGGCATCGGGTGCATGATGCCGCCGAGGTCTGGCACTACTATGCCGGCGCACCGCTCGCCCTGCATCGCTCCGCCGACGGCAAGGCGAGCGAAACGATCGTCCTCGGTGTCGATCTTCTGAAAGGCGAGCGCCCGCAGGCGATCATTCCCGCCGACTGGTGGCAGTCCGCGGAAAGCCTCGGCGACTTCACCCTGGTCGGCTGCACGGTCGCGCCGGGTTTTGAATTTTCCAGTTTCGAGATGGCGCCCCCGGACTGGAAGCCCGGGGCGTCGTAGGCAGACAGGAGCGTCGCGAGGAGCGGTATCCTGAAACGCTCCGGGCGGCCATCAGCCTCGCCCGGAGGATCAATATTGATTTATTTGGAGGAGATTTTGCCGTGCGTTTGCTTTTTCCCTTACTCATTGCGGCGGGTTGTGCCATGAGCCTTCCCGCAGCCGCCCTTGACCTGCCCGCCTCGCCGCCGGCGGATCGGCCATTGAAGGAATTCGTCACCTCCGTCGAAAAAGACGGGTCGATCACCTTCCGCCTCTATGCCCCCTCAGCCAAGGCCGTGTCCGTCGTTCTTGGCTCGCGCGACCCGCTGACCCTGCAACGTAGCGACGACGGCGTATGGAGCGCCAAGAGCGAGCCGCTGAAACCCAATCTCTATGAGTATTATTTCAACATCGACGGCTTCCGCAGCCTCGACACCGGCACAAACGCGCCCAAGCCGCAGCGGCAGGTGAACACCAGCCTCATTCTGGTGCCTGGCAGCATTCTCGACACCCGCAACGTCCCGCATGGCGACCTCAGGCTGGTGACACTGCATTCCAAGGCGCTGAATTCCGAGCGGCAGATGCATGTCTATACGCCGCCCGGCTACACCGACGCCTCGAAGCCGCTGCCGGTCGTCTATCTCTACCACGGCTTCGGTGACACGGTCGCCTCCTGGGTAACCCAGGGGCGGGCACCGCAGATCCTTGACAATCTTCTGGCGGAAAAGAAGATCGAGCCGATGATCGTCGTCATCCCGGATACGGAAACCGATATTCCGGACGCAATCGCCGAGAATTTCCCCGGCGCCGACCGCCGCAAGAATTTCTATCCGATCAATGCGGATGCGGCCGACCGGGAACTGACCCAGGACCTCATCCCCTATATGAAGAAGCACTATCGGGTGCGCGACAATGCCGACGGGCGCGCGGTCGTCGGCCTGTCGCAGGGCGGATATCAGGCGCTTGTCTCCGGCCTCTCGCATCTCGGCACCTTCGGCTGGGTTGCGACCTTCAGCGGCGTCTCGACGACCACCGTGCCCAACAAGGCCGTTGACGCCGCGCTGAACGATCCCGACAAGATCAACAAGGCGCTGCGCGGCTTCACGGTGACGGTCGGATCGAAGGACCAGGTCACCGGCAAGGACATTGCCGGGCTCAAGGCAATCCTGGACGAAAAGAAGATCGCCCACGACTATCACGAATATCCGGACCTCCAGCATGAGATGGATGTCTGGCGGCCGTCGCTGGTGGCGTTTCTGGAGAAGGTCTTCAAGAAATAACATAGCCCGCTTCGGGCGCGGAAATTACGCCCGTTCCGCCGCTTCCATTTCCGCCTGCGCCGCCACACCACTATCGCGGCGCAGGATCATCCGGTGCGCGGCCAGAACCGCGCCGCCGGTCACCAGCAGGCAGGCAAGCGCAATGCCCCAGCTCGGCTCGGCAAAGCCGAAAAGCGTCAGGATTAGCGTCGATAGCAGCGGCGCGGCATAACTCGCCGCACCGAGAATCTGGATATCGCCATTCTTGACGCCATAATCCCAGGCATAGAAGGCAGCCCCGACCGGAAAGAGCCCAAGCCCCAGCACCGCTGCCCATTGCGATGCCGTTTCCGGCCAGATCGTGTCCTCCAGGCCGAGATGGCAAACCAGGGAAAGGGCCGAGGTCGCCATGCAAAAGATCGTCACGACATCGGTCGACACCGCCTCGAAGCGGCGTGTGAGCAACGAATAGCCGGACCAGGTGAAGGCACAGAGAAGGGCCGCGCCATAGCCGATGGCATAGGCGCCTTCGAAGTGAAATCCGTTGCGGCCGACGATCAGCACCGTACCGGCAAGCCCCATCAGCGCGCCGACCATATGATACCAGCGCAGCCGCTCGCCCGGCAGCAGCGCCGAGCCGACCACGATCAGAAGCGGCCACAGATAGGCGATCAGCCCCGCTTCGACCGCCGGAGCGTGGCGCAGCGCCGTAAAATAAAGGAAATGAAAGCCGAACAGCCCGGCGATGCCGGTTATCCACAGCTTGGCCGGTTGGCGCAGCAACCGCAGGCGCTCGGGCTTCAGCGCGAGAACGACGATGCCGGGGATGCTGCCGATGGCAAAACAGATGGCAAGCAGCTGAAACGGCGGCACCTTGCCGGACGCGACCGTCAGCAGCGCCAGAAACGACCACATCACAATGGCCGTGAACCCCGTCAATGTCGCGCGAAACTTCAACTCTGCCCCCGGTCCGTCGCCGCGGGCAGCTCCGCCGCGAACCCCCTCTTAACTGCCGTATTTCACGGCGGTGATCGTCACAGTCCCATATTGCGTCGGGATACGGACGTAAACCGGAGCATATACATTCATGACATCGGCCTTGGCAAACCAGATCTCCATGCCGTCGCTCTTGGCGAGATAGAGATAGTCCTTGCGCGTCGACTTATAACCGCTCTTCGGCGTGAAACGGACGCCGCAGGCAATCGTCTTGCCCTTGAAACCATCCGTCGAGAACGGATGCGACCCCTTTGGCGACAGTTTCAAATCCATCCGCATTTCGCCGTCGAAGACGGACAGCGTCTGATTGCAGAGGTTGAGATTAGGGGTCGCCGGGAAAATCATGCCTGAAATCGGGTCGAGAACCGATTTCAGGTCGCCGCCGCCGAGTGGAATCCAGCTCGCCGGCCGATTCGGTTCCGGCGTGATGCTGTTCGAGGTCACATTGCCGTCGGTATAGGCGACGTCATAGGTGCGCTCCCGTTTGCCGCTCTTGTAGTAGAGCGTGTAATGCGTCGCCTGCAGCCTGCTGTCGCCGACCACGCCGGTCACGTCGGTTCTCGCGTCGATCGAAGTGACAAGATCGGCAAGGCCGGACGAGGTGATATCGCCCCGGATGGTGAACTGCTTGTCCTTGACCTCGGTCTTGAAGTCAGCCCTTGCGATCGGAAGACCGGCAAGCGACACGCGGTATTGTGTTTCATGCCGCACCGGATCGGCCGACGCCGCCAGCGGCATCGACGCCACCAGGGCCGAAACAAAGAACCACTTGCGAAAATGAACCATCACCGAAGCCTTCAACAAAGAGCAGGCAACATATATAGGCGCTTTATGCGCTTGCTGCGACCATCAGAAAATAGCAGCTTTTTGACGGAATTGCGGGAAAGCTCAAGGTTTGGCTTGACGCGGACGGCTGCTCTGACTATAGAACCGCAACTTTCCAATTATGGCCTGTTGGATTGCGCGCTGGGTTTTGCCTGGAACGACTTTTCAATGGCCGAGAAAAACAAAAGTAGGTGTTCCATGTCCCGCATGTGCGAATTGACCGGCAAGGCCGTCCTCGTGGGCAACAATGTCAGCCACGCCAACAACAAGACCAAGCGTCGGTTCCTTCCGAACCTCTGCCAGGTCACGTTGATCTCTGACGTTCTTGGCCAGCGTTATCGTCTGCGCGTTTCCGCTGCAGGCCTCCGTTCGGTTGAGCATCGTGGCGGCCTCGACGCTTTCCTTCTGAAGGCCAGCGAAAACGAGCTCAGCCAGCGTGCGCGCCTGCTGCGTCGCCAGATCATCAAGAAGACCGCCGAAGCCGCTGCTACCGTAGCCGCCTAAGCTTCCGCACGTCTGAATAGCATACGGGCTGAGAGGCTTGCACGGATGATCTCCGGGCAAGCCTTTTCCCTTGTCGGGTTTTCACTCCAACTGGTGGCATCTCCCAGGATAAAAAAATGCTCATGAAATCGCGCTATACCCTGATCTACGTTCTGCTGATGACGCTTGTCGTCGTCGCCTCGAACATCCTCGTGCAGTATCCGCTGCAGGCGACGCTTGCCAGCATCAATCTTGCCGACATCCTGACCTGGGGCGCGTTCACCTATCCAGTCGCCTTTCTGATCACCGACCTGACCAACCGCCAGTTCGGCCCGAGGGCTGCGCGCAAGGTGGTGTTCGCCGGCTTCGTTGTCGGTGTCGCGCTCTCCTTCGTCACCGCCCAGCCGCGCATCGCGATCGCTTCCGGCTCGGCCTATCTTGCCGGCCAGCTGCTCGACATCTCCGTGTTCAACCGCCTGCGCCGCATGGCCTGGTGGCGCGCGCCGCTGTTCGGTTCGCTGATCGGCTCGCTGCTCGACACACTGATCTTCTTCTCCTTCGCCTTCGCGCCGTTCTTCGTCTTCTTCGGCCCGAACGAACCCTTCGCCATCGACTGGGCGCCGATCCTCGGCGTGTTTTCCACATCGGCGCCGCGTTGGATCTCCTGGGCGATCGGCGATTTCTCGGTAAAAGTGACGGTCGGCCTCGTCATGCTGCTGCCCTACGGCGCACTGATGAACCTGCTGAAACCGGTCCCGCAGGCGCCGACAGCTTAAACCGTCAGCCACCATAAATTCGAAGAAGCCCGTGCAAGTCGCGGGCTTTTTCAATTCCGGCTGACCAGCCTCTCGTCGCGCAGCCGAAACTCCAGCATCAGGCTTCGCTGCAGGATCGAATGATTGTCGTCGGAGACCATAATCAGATGGATCGTGCCGTCAGCCGCGCGAAAGGCATCCAACCCTTCCATATTGTCGATCTGGTAACTGGAATTGGCTTCGAAGATGACGGTGCCGTCCACGACCGCGCCCGGCCTGATATCACCACCGGCAATACGGCGGATCCGCACGCCGATGCCATGCGCCAGATCGAAACGCCGCTCCAACAGCAGCAGATCACCATCCGGCAGAAACACGCCGTCGCTGGCATCAAAATCGCCGGAATGGCGCACTGTGAAGCGGCCCTTCAGCGGCCCGTCCAGGATCGCCGCCAGCATGTTGCCCTGATCATCCAGGCTGTCCTCCGCGACGATCACCGCAGCGCCCGCAAGCGAGCTCGATTGTGGCGCGACCGTCAAGACTTCGAGGCTACGGTTGGCACGCAATTCCCGTCGCGGGATCAGGATCGGAATGCTGCCATCGGGCGGCGATGTCTCGAAGCCGGGATCGGGATAGGCGTCGACCCGGTGATATTGCTCATAGCTGACGAGCACATGGTCGCCCATGAGCGCCAGCCCCTCCGCATCCATCGCCCCCTTGCCGGCATCCGTCACGCCGCGGCGATCGATCATCGGCATGATGCGCGCATCGGCAATGCCCTTCAGCCTGCCATCCCCATCGCGCTCAATAGTTCCTGTCAGCCAGTGACCGGTATCCAGCACCGAGATGAAACGGCGTTGATCAGGACGGAAACGGATGGCTGAGACGGCGCCGAGAAGCGGATTGCTCGAGCTAAGCTCAAGACCGCCCAGGAATTCGAGCGCGCCGAATCGCGTCAGCCCGGAACCGGGCTTGAATGCGGAAATTGCCGTCGCGTGGATCTCCGCCGGCCCGCCTTCCGGCACATCCATGGCGGCGCAGCCGGCGAGCAGCATCACGAGCATGGTCGCAGAGCAGAAGCGTTTCATGGGCTCTCACGGGGCCTGCGGGATCAAGGGAGGGCAAGCGCACCGGCCGAACGGCCGATGCTGGAGACAAGCCTAGAATATTCAGCTTGCGCGGCGCATACGCGAGCGAGGCTGGCTTGCCTGATCCTCGAACAGCGAGGCAAGCTGCTCGGTCATGGCGCCAGCCAACTCGTCGGCATCGACGATCGTCACGGCGCGGCGATAATAGCGCGTGACGTCATGCCCGATACCGATCGCCAGCAGTTCCACCGGCGAGCGCGTCTCGATCTGCTCGATCACGGCGCGCAGGTGCCGCTCCAGATAGTTGCCTGGATTGACCGACAGCGTCGAATCGTCGACCGGCGCGCCGTCCGAGATCATCATCAGGATACGGCGCTGCTCACGGCGGCCAAGCAGGCGGTTATGCGCCCAGATCAGCGCCTCGCCGTCGATATTTTCCTTGAGCAACCCCTCGCGCATCATCAGGCCAAGATTGCTGCGCGACCGGCGGTAAGGCTCGTCGGCAGACTTGTAGATGATATGGCGCAGGTCGTTGAGGCGGCCCGGCGTCTGCGGCTTGCCGCCGGCGAGCCACTTTTCACGCGCCTGTCCGCCCTTCCAGGCCTTGGTGGTGAAGCCGAGAATCTCGACCTTGACGCCGCAGCGCTCCAGCGTGCGTGCGAGGATATCGGCACAGGAGGCGGCAACCGTGATCGGCCGGCCGCGCATCGAACCCGAATTGTCGATCAGCAGCGTCACGACCGTATCGCGGAACTGCGTGTCTCGCTCCATCTTGAAGGACAGCGCCTGCATCGGGTCGATGATCAGACGCGTCAGACGCGCCGGATCGAGATAACCTTCTTCGAGATCGAAGTCCCAGGAACGGTTCTGCTGCGCCATCAGCCGGCGCTGCAGCCGGTTGGCAAGCCGCCCGACCGCACCCTGCAGGTGCGCAAGCTGCTTGTCGAGGAAGGCACGCAGGCGCTCGAGCTCCGCCACATCGCAGAGTTCCTGCGCCGTCGTGGTCTCGTCGTATTCCTCGGTGAAGACGTGGTAGTCGACCTTTTCGTTGAAGTCGGCAAAGGGCGTGTTCGGACGGCGGGTTTCACCCGGCGTCTCCGAATCCTCTTCGCCCTCTTCACTCATGTCGTCGTCGGAGATTTCGGCGCCGTCCATCTCGCCGTCATCCATCTGCTCGTCGGAGGCTTCGCTGTCCTCGGCGGGTGCGGAATCAGAACCATCGTCACTCTCGACGTCCTGGTCGTCCTGATCCTCGCCGCTCGGCTTGTCCTCTTCGGCAGACTCCTCTTCGGAATCCGGCTCCATCTCCTGGTCGCCGTATTCTTCGGCCATCTCCATCGCCGTCAACATGTTGCGGACGACGCGGGCAAAATTCTGCTGGTCGTTGAGGCTGGAGGTGAGATTGTCGAGTTCGCCGCCGGTCTTTTCCTCGATGAAGGACCGCCACAGATCGAGAACCTTGCCCGCACTTTCCGGCGGCTTCTGGCCGGTCAGCTTCTCGCGCACGATCATCGCCATCGCTTCGCCGATCGGCGCATCCTCCTGCCGCTCGATGCCGGAGAAATTCGCCTTGGCGTATTTTTCCGAATTCATGGAGTTGAGGTTGGAGGCCACGCCGCTCATGCGCAGCGCGCCGATCGATTCGACACGCGCCTGCTCGACGGCATCGAAGATCGAGCGGGCATCGGCGCCCTGCGGCGCCATAGTGGCGTGCACGCGGGCATCATGACAGGCAAGCCTGAGCGCCATCGAATCGCCAAGACCGCGCGTCACCGCCAGCTCATGCGCCGTCGGCCGCTTCGAAAGCTCCGGCAGGCGAATGCGCTCGCCCGTCATTCCCGGACGCTCGTTGGCGAAGGCGACCTCGACCTCGGCATCGCCGGCGATCGAGCGCACGCAGCCGGTAATCGCCCGACGCAACGGCTCCATGTCCACCGGGGCGCCCGGCTTCGCTTTGGAATTGTCTCCGCGACCTGACATGACTTGTCGGTTCTTCCTTAGGCTTCGAGCACGATATTGGCAGCACTTTCCTTCAGCTCGACACCGAAGGCGCGCTGATAATGCTCAGCGACCAGCGGCCGCTCCAGCTCATCGCACTTGTTGAGGAAGGTGACACGGAAGGCGAAGGCGACATCGCCGAAGATTTCCGCATTTTCCGCCCAGGTGATGACCGTACGCGGGCTCATGACGGTCGACAGATCGCCGTTCATGAAGGCTGCGCGCGTGAGATCGGCGACGCGAACCATCTTCGATACGGTGTCGCGGCCCTTCTCGGTGCGGAAGGACTTCACCTTGGCGAGCACGATGTTGACTTCGTTTTCGTGCGGCAGGTAGTTCAGCGTCGTGACGATCGACCAGCGGTCCATCTGCGCCTGGTTGATCTGCTGCGTGCCGTGATAAAGACCGGTCGTGTCGCCAAGCCCGATGGTGTTGGCGGTCGCGAACAGACGGAAGGCCGGGTGCGGGCGGATGACGCGGCTCTGGTCGAGCAGCGTCAGGCGGCCGGAGGATTCCAGCACGCGCTGGATGACGAACATCACATCCGGGCGACCGGCGTCGTATTCGTCGAAGACGAGCGCGACATTGTGCTGGTAGGCCCAGGGCAGGATGCCGTCCTTGAATTCGGTGATCTGCAACCCGTCCTTGACGACGATCGCGTCCTTGCCGACGAGGTCGATACGGCTGACATGGCTGTCGAGGTTGATACGCACGCAGGGCCAGTTGAGGCGGGCGGCGACCTGCTCGATATGCGAGGACTTGCCGGTGCCGTGATAGCCCGAAATCATCACGCGGCGGTTATGGGCAAAACCGGCGAGAATGGCGAGCGTCGTCTCGCGGTCGAACAGATAGTCGGTGTCGAGATCAGGAACGTAAGCGCCGCCCTTGCTATAGGCCGGAACGCGAATATCGGAATCGATGCCAAAGACGTCACGGACCGAAACGGTGGTGTCGGGAGTCTCGGAAATATCAAGGTCAATCTTGCTCATCATGTCTCCAAGGCGGGTGACTGTCACCCAGCCATATCAATCTCAGCCATTTGTATCATGACGCCGCAGTTTATTGCCCGCATCCGTCTGGTCGGAACATCGGCGATACTTCTCCGGGACTGAAGCGAAACCTCGACGCGATGAAATGACCGCTTGCGAGCATTCTTGAACAGAGTCCCGGACAAGAAACGCCGCGTCCGGAAAGTCGGCCGAGGTGCAGCCAGCCAATTGCGCACCCTGCCGCGGTTGCCCACGGCCTCAGCCGATTTGGACCATACCTGATTGAAGACGGAGAGCAAGGACAGGAATTAACAAAAACCGTTCTGTTTCAATAATTGATAGGCCTGGATGACCGCGCGGAAGCGCTCCTCCGAGCCGCGGTCGCCGCCATTGGCATCCGGATGATGTTTTTTCACCAGTTCCTTGTAGCGGCTCTTGATTTCCGCTGAGGTCGCGTTGGCGCCGAGACCCATCGTATCGAAGGCCTTTGCCTCCAACGTCTTCAGCTTGCGCTGCTCCGGAAAGCGCGGCCCACTGCCGCGACCGTCGCCATCCTTGACGAAGCCGAAAGGATCGCGAACCCGGGTATACGCACCGGAGCGGACTTCCGATTGCAGGGGGCTATTCTTGGCCGCCTTGTTGACGCCGACGGTCCAGGTCGGACGATGGCCGGTGATCGCCTCCTTCTGGTAACGCGCGATCTCGCCGTCCGAAAGGCCGGAGAAATAATTATAGCCCTTGTTGTAGTCCTTGACGTGCTCGAAGCAGAACAAAAAGAACTGCCCTTCCGCATTGCGCCCGACCGGAGCGCGATGCGTACCCTTTTTGTCGCAGCCATCCCACTGGCATGTCGGCGGCGCCTGTTCGGGCTCCGGCTCACGTCTGCGGCGGGTTCGAATGCGATCGAAATATTTTGAATCAAGTTTCATGACGCCCTAATTATGAGGCCTCGGTCACCCCACAACAAGAATTGACAAATGGGAATGTTATAGGCTTTGTGGGAACCTTTTTCGCGAACGAGGACATGGCGGGAATATGGAAACGACGCTTCAATCCCGCATTGAAAAAAAGCTCACCGACGCCTTCGCGCCCGAGCGTCTCGCGGTCATCAACGAAAGCCACATGCACGCCGGCCACCAGCCCGACATGACCGGAACCGGCGAGACTCATATAAGAGTTCGCATCGTCTCCGCCAAGTTCGCCGGCATGCCGCGCCTTGCCCGCCACAGGGCGATCAACGAGCTCTTGAAGCCGGAACTCGATGCAGGGCTGCACGCGCTCGCCGTGGAACCGGCGGCGCCTGGAGAAGCGGTGCGCTGGTAGAGAACCTTATTCCGGCTTGTTCTCTTCCGTCTCGGCGGGGCGAATGCGGAGCTTGGTGATGCGGTTCTTTTCCCGCTTCATGACGATGAAGCGCTTGCCGTAGAAGGTGAAGGCCTGGCGTTCCTCGGGGATGGTCATCGATTCGTGGATGACCAGGCCGGCGATCGTCGTTGCTTCCTCGTCCGGCAGGTGCCAGTCAAGCGCGCGGTTCAGGTCGCGGATGGGTACGACGCCATCAACGACGATCGAGCCGTCCGCCTCCTGGCGCACGCCCTGGATATCGAGATCGTGCTCATCGGCGATATCGCCAACGATCTCTTCCAGAATATCCTCCAGCGTGACGATGCCCTGCACCTCGCCATATTCGTCGACGACGACGGCGAAATGCTGCTTGCGGCGCAGGAAGGCATTCAGCTGGTCTTCGAGATTGGTGCTGTCGGGCACGAACCAGGGCTTCTGGGCGATCTTGACGATATCCAGGTTCTCCGGCTCGGCATTGCGCTCGGCCAGCGCCCTCAGGAGATCCTTGGCGTGCACGACGCCGATGATGTTGTCGATCGTACCGCGCCAGAGCGGCATGCGCGTATAGGGGCTATCGAGAATGGCGCGCACCACGACATCGGGCGGATCGTCGGCATTGATGGCGCGCATCGCGGTGCGATGGACCATGATGTCGGAGAGCTCCAGCTCGCCGAGATCGAGCACGCCGCCCAGACGGTCGCGGTCGGCCTTGACCACCGATCCCTCGCGATGCAGCAGGTCGACGGCACCGCGCAGCTCCTCATGCGCCGACAGCATCGACACTTCCCTGGAAAGGTTGATGCCGAAAATGCCAAGAATCTGCCGGACGATGGCATTGACGAAACTCGATATCGGCCCGACGACGGCGACGAAGAGGCGCACCGTACCGGCGACATTGAGCGCAAACCGATCCGGCGCCGAGATCGCCCAGCTCTTCGGCAGCACTTCCGCGAAGATGACGAGGATGACGGTCATGGCCAGCGTTGCCAGAGCCACGCCGGAATTGCCGAAGAGGCCGAGAAACACGCTGGTGGCGAGCGATGACGCCAGAATATTGGCGAGGTTGTTGCCGATCAGTAGCGCGCCGATCAGCCGGTCGCGGCGTTCAATCAGCTTGCGCACGATCCCCGCCCGCTCGTCACCATTAGCCTCAAGCGTGTGAATGCGGCTGCGCGAGGCCGCCGTCAGCGCGGTTTCCGAACCGGAGAAAAACGCCGACAGCAGCACGAGCACGACAATCGAGATGATTTCGGGCCAATATTCCAACAAAACCGTCAGCGTGCCTTCAACCGTCATTGCGGATGTTTTTCCCTCAGGAAACTCAGGACCTCGGAGGACGGCACATCGTCGGCCACGAAGGACTGGCCGATGCCGCGGGTGAGGATGAAGGTGAGCTGTCCGCTCTTGACCTTCTTGTCCTGCGCGATCGCATCCATCAGCACTTCGGCCGGCGGCAGCGCACCCGGAATATCGCCCATGCGCGTCGGCAGGCCGACCGTCTTCAGATGCGTCTCGACGCGCTTGGCATCATCCGGGCTTGCCAGATTGAGACGCGAGGAAAACTCATGCGCCAGCACCATGCCGATCGCAACACCCTCGCCATGCACCAGCCGCCGGCTGTCATAGGCGGTGGCAGCCTCCAGGGCATGACCGAAGGTATGACCGAGATTAAGCAGCGCTCGCGGGCCGTTTTCACGCTCGTCGGCGACGACGACATCGGATTTCGCCTGGCAGCTCGCGGCGATCGCCTCGATGCGCGCGGCACCTCCGGAAAACACATCCTGCCAGTTCGCTTCCAGCCAGGCGAAGAAATCCGGCTTGTCGATCAGGCCGTATTTGGCGACTTCGGCGTAGCCGGCGCGGAATTCGCGTTGGCTGAGCGTGTTCAGCACGTCGGTATCGGCAAGCACCAGATCCGGCTGATGGAAGACGCCGACCAGATTCTTGCCGTGATGGGTATTGATGCCCGTCTTGCCGCCCACGGAGGAATCGACCTGCGACAGCAGCGAAGTCGGCACCTGCACGAAGCGAACGCCCCGGCGCACGATACCGGCGGCAAAGCCGGAGAGGTCGCCGATGACACCGCCGCCAAGCGCGATGACGGCATCGTTGCGCTCGATGCGTGCGGTGAGCACGGCATCGCAGACAGTCATTAGATGCTCGAAGCTCTTGGTCTTCTCGCCGGCCGGCAGCACGAGGCTGGACGACTGGATACCCGCCGCCTGCAGGCTCGCTGTCAGCGCATCGAGATAGATCGGCGCGACGTTCTCATCGGTGATGACGGCGGCCTTGCGGCCCTTCAGCCTCGCCGCGATCTCCGCGCCGGCGCGGGCGATCAGGCCTGGCCCGATCAAAATATCATAGGCGCGCTTGCCAAGCGGCACGCGGACAAGGCGTTCCGCAGGCGCGGATGTGATCGCATTCATGACGTCTTGCTTTCCTGTCTCCCCTCGGCGATGGCCACAAGGACTTCATTGACCATGATATCCTTGTTCACATCGCGGGATAAAACCACGAGATCGGCTTCCGCATAGATCGGATAGCGCGCGGTCATCAATTTTTCGAGGGTCTGTTTCGGGTTCTCGGTTTTGAGCAGCGGTCGCGTATCGCGCTTGCTGACGCGCTCCCACAGTACGTCGAGATCGGCCTTCAGCCAGACCGACAAACCGCTGCGTTTGACATGCCGGCGCGTGCGTTCGTTGATGAAGGCGCCGCCGCCGGTGGAGACGACGCGCGGCCCGCCCTTGAGCAGCCGCTTGATCACCCGCATTTCCAGCGCCCGGAACTCCTCTTCACCGTAAGCGGCAAACAGTTCCGGGATCGTCATGCGCGACACACGCTCGATCTCGATATCCGTATCGACGAAAGGAATGCCCAGCTGGTTTGCCACCACCCGACCGATCGAAGATTTACCGGCCCCCATCAGCCCGACGAAGACAAGATTACGCGTGCCCAGCGCGGCGCGCGCCCTGTCTCTGAGGCTTTCAGCAAGGGTCAGGACTTGTTCACTCATTGGCCCATTCACAATTTGTTTGGAAACGGTATCGTCAAATGCGCCTTTAGCGTCAAGACGCTGCAACGTAAACATGCCTGCATTATCCTTCGGCTAACGCTTGATGCATATGATTATAACCGATTACCGGACCAATGATTGGGACGAGGAGAGTTTTTAGATGCCGACCCTGTTTCGTTTCCTCGTCATCTGCGCGGTCATCGCCGGATCGGTGTATGGGGCAATGTGGGCGCTGGTTCTCTTCGTCGATCCGCAGCCGCGTGACGTGACGATCCGCTTGCCGTCGGAACGCGTCAACCCACCGGCGACCGGCTCGGTGAAGCCATGAGGGCTGAAGTCATGGCGAGGGATTTGAGCCGCGTCCATATGGAAGCCTTTCTGGAAATGATGAGCGCGGAGCGCGGGGCGGCGGTCAACACCCTGCAATCCTACGAGCGCGACCTTGATGACCTCCACTCCTTTCTGTCCGAACGCAGCGTTCGCCTGACCGAGGCGGGATCGAACGATCTCGGCGCCTATCTCTCCGGATTGTCGCGCCAGGGCTTCAAGCCGTCGTCGCAGGCGCGACGGCTTTCGGCCATGCGCCAGTTCTACAAGTTCCTTTACGCCGAGGGGCTGCGCACGGACGATCCGACCGGCATCCTCGACGCGCCGAAGAAAGGTCGCGCCTTGCCGAAGACCATGGGGGTCGAGGAAGTGACGCGCCTTCTAACCCAAGCGGAAAAGGAAGCGGCCGAAGAAGGCCCCGAGCAATTGCAGCGCCTGCGCATGCTTGTTCTCCTCGAGCTTCTCTATGCCACCGGCATGCGCGTCAGCGAACTCGTTACCCTGCCGGCCAAGGTGCTGGATCAGGAAGGACGCTTCCTGATGATCCGCGGCAAGGGCAACAAGGAGCGGCTGGTGCCGCTATCGCAATCGGCCATCGCGGCGCTGAAAACCTATGGCAAGCTTCAGTCGCAGGTGGCGGCAAGCGCCAAGCAGCCAGCCCCGGAAAGCATCTGGCTCTTTCCCGCAGCCTCCAAGCAAGGCTATTTGCCGCGCCAGGTTTTCGCGCGCGATCTGAAGGATCTGGCCATCCGCGCCGGCCTGACGCCGTCGCTGATTTCGCCGCATGTCATGCGCCATGCCTTCGCCAGCCACCTGCTTGCCAACGGCGCAGATTTGCGCGTGGTGCAGGAACTTCTCGGCCATTCTGACATTTCGACGACACAAATCTATACACATGTGCTGGAAGAACGCCTTCACCAGCTGGTGCAAACGCATCACCCCCTTGCCAAACAGGGCAAAAAACAGGAATAGGACCGGCACATAGATTATACGGGCCGTCTCTCGTCATAGGCAAAAGGATCGGAAACGCACCTCATGCACAATTATCTCGACTTCGAAAAACCCATCTCGGACCTCGAAGGCAAGATTCACGAGCTCAAGAAGCTCGCGAGCGAAGATGAGAGCATCGACACTTCGGACGAAGTGGGCCGGCTCGAGATTCGCGTTCGCGAGTCGATGGCCGATATCTACTCCAAGCTCAACGCCTGGCAAAAGACGCAGGTTGCCCGCCATCCGCAGCGCCCGCATTTCGTCGACTATGCCAAAGCGCTGTTCACGGAATTCACGCCGCTGGCCGGCGACCGTAAATTTTCCGAGGATGCTGCCATTCAGGCGGGCTTTGCCCGCTTCCGCGGCCAGCCCGTCGCAGTCCTCGGCCAGGAAAAGGGCAACGACACCAAGTCGCGCCTGAAGCACAATTTCGGCAGCGCCCGCCCCGAAGGCTACCGCAAAGCCATCCGCATCCTGGAAATGGCCGACCGCTTCCAGCTCCCGGTGATCACGCTCGTCGATACGGCAGGCGCTTATCCGGGCGTCGGTGCCGAAGAGCGCGGTCAGGCGGAAGCGATTGCCCGCTCCACGGAAATGTGTCTGGGCGTCAAAGTGCCGATCGTCTCCGTCGTCATCGGCGAAGGCGGCTCGGGCGGCGCCATCGCGATTGCCGTCGGCAACCGCGTCTACATGCTCGAACATTCGATCTACAGCGTGATTTCGCCCGAAGGTGCGGCCTCGATCCTCTGGCGCGATTCCACACGCGCCAAGGAAGCCGCCACCAACATGAAGATCACCGCCGAAGACCTCAAGGGTCTCGGCATCATCGACGGCATCATCCCTGAGCCGCTCGGCGGCGCGCATCGCGACCCGCAGGCGGTGATCGCGGCAGCCGGCGACGTGATTTTCAACGCACTCGGCGAACTCTCCAGCCGTTCGGGCGAACAATTGCGCGGCGACCGCCGGCAGAAATTCCTCAATATGGGTCGCAATCTCTAACTTTGGCTCGGGATTCCTGATCGCTCCGAACGGGAATGAGGCCAAATCTTGGCCACATTCTTGTTATCGAAGCATTATTGGCAAAGAAAAGCTTGCGGGCGCGCGACTGGCGCGTCATAGGCTGGTAAGGAATTATCAAGTATAAGCCGTCTATGCTTCGGTTTCATGTTTCGAAGGGGGCGGCGAAACAGATCGTACGGCCGCTCTTCGCATCTATGGACTAAGTCAGAATGCGTATCCGTCACCTTGCCTATATGTCCCTGATGGCGCTGGCTCTCGCCGGCTGCAACGACGCGCTCGATACCGCGTCGATCGACCTGTCGAAGGTAAAGAACAAGGTCGAGCAACCGCTCCCCGACCGCATCCTTGCCGACATGACGAAAAAGGGCATGGACCGCAATTCGCCGATCATGATCCGTATCTTCAAGGAAGAAGGTACGATGGAGATCCTCAAGGCGAACCAGAACAATCGCTTCGAGGTGATCGCAAGCTACAGCATCTGCGCCTGGTCCGGCCGTCTCGGCCCGAAGGTCAAGGAAGGCGACCGGCAAGCGCCGGAAGGCTTCTACAATCTGACCCCGGCCAACCTCAATCCGAATTCCAAATATTATCTCGCCATCAATACCGGTTTTCCGAACCGTTATGACTCAGCCAATGGCCGCAGTGGCAACAACCTGATGATCCACGGCGCCTGCTCGTCATCGGGCTGCTATTCGATGACCGACCAGCAGGTGCTGGAAATCTACGCCTTCGCGCGCGACGCCTTCAAGGGTGGCCAGAAGACAATCCAGCTGGAAGCCTTCCCCTTCCGCATGACGGCGGAAAACATGGTCAAGCACCGCCTCAGCTCCAACATCGAATTCTGGAAGATGCTGAAGGTCGGCTACGACAATTTCGAAGTGACGAAGCGCCCGCCGGAAGTCGAGGTCTGCGAGAAGAAATACGTCTTCAACCAGCAGTCCAGCGGCCCGTTCACCGCCGGCGGCAAATGCCCCGTGATGACGACACCGGCGGCGCTGCAGACTGCGCTCGCAACCTATGACAAGCAATATCAAGCCGACTACGGCGCTTCCCTGAAGAAATTCGACGGCATGGCCTGGTACGACCCGACGGAAGCCGAGCGCAAGGCCGTCGTCGCCAAGCAGCGCAAGGGCCACGATCTCGCCTATGCCCCGACCGGCACGGCGCTCGCCGCCGGCAAGATGATGAAGGTCGCCGATCTGGAATCGATGATGTCGAACCAATCGGCACAGCAGATCGCCCGCGGCGCCACCGCCGCCAATCCGACGACGGCGAGCATCCGCATGGCAACGGCTGCCCCTGCTCCAGTGGGTCCGGTCGCAGAGCAACCGCTTCAGACCGGCGATATCACTGTCGCGGCCAATATTCCCGCGAATGTGCCGATCCCGATGGCCAACCCGATGAACCCCATGGTCAGCGCCCCGCTCGCCTACGCGCCGCCGCCGGTGGAAACCGCGCAGACCGACACGACCAAGAAGCCGCCCTTCTGGAAGTTCTGGGCCAAGGGTGAATAGCCTGGACGACGGGGTCTACGACCTGCGTGGGCTGAAATGCCCGCATCCAGCGATCAAAACGGAAAAACGCCTGCGTGGCATGCCAAGCGGCGCGGTTTTAACCGTTGAGACAACCGATCCTCTGGCAATCATCGACATCCCGCATCTTTGCAACGAGCAAGGGCATATCCTCGTCGCGAGCGAGAAGACGGAACGCGGCCATCGGTTCATTATTCGCAGGGGCTGATGACACTCCTCCTTCTCCCCAGCGGGGAGAAGGTGCCCGATAGGGCGGATGAGGGGCTCTCCCAACGGCAAGAACCGCCCTTCGCCTACGCTCAGGGTGCTCGAAGCTATCGCTTCGCGCCACCTTCCCCCCGCGGGAGAAGGTAGAAAGCCTAAAACCGCATGCCCGGTACCGCCAGCGGATTATCCTGAAGTGCTGCGCGATCCGGCGTGTCGATGCCAGGCTTGCTGAGAAACGCGTCGAACAGGCCTTTCACGAAATCCTCCGGCAGATCCTTGGTGATGATCACCATGCGCGTGCGCCGATCGTTTGGATCGGGCCAGGCGGGCAAACGCACCGGCGGATGGAAGATATTCTGCACGCCATGCAGCACCACCGGACGCTCCGGCCTGTCGGACACGGACACGATCGCCTTCATGCGCAGGAGCTTCTCGCCATGCGCCGAGCGCAGCAGATCGATGAACATTTCCAGCGCGACCGGATCGATCGGCTGCGTCTCGACGATCGAGAAGGATCGGATCGACCCGTCATGACGGGTCACATCATGGGCGTGCTGATGCCGGTGGCCATGATGATGTCCATGGTGGTGATGGTGCACATGATCGCCATGGTGATGGTGATGGTGATGGTGATGGTCATGATCGTCATCGTGCCCATGGTCGTGGTGGTGATGATCATGGTCGTGGTCATCCGCCTCCAGCTCGTCGTGCAGCCAGCGGCCGACATCGGCGATCTTTGAGGCGGGGTCGTAGAGACCATTGACGAGAATGGCGGCGCGGCCGGCCTCCTCGCTGTCGGCCTTCAGCATTTGCGCCCGTGGATTGAGCATCCTTAGCCGGCTTTCCAAGGCGCCGGCGGGAGCAGAACCCTCGATACCGGTCTTGGAAACGATCAGCCGGTCGGCAACCGCCACCTGTTTGCGCGCTTCCTCATGATTGTCGAGCGTCTGCAAGCCGTTGACGGCGTCGACGACGGTGATCACACCATCCAGATCGAAATTGTTGGCAATGATCGGATTACCCATGATCGACTGCATCACCGGCGCCGGATCGGCAAGACCGGTCGTCTCGATGACGACGCGCTTCAGCGGCCGGATGCGGCCGGTCTGCATGGCGTCCATCAGGTTCGCTAGCGTATCCACCAGCTCGCCGCGCACCGTGCAGCAGAGGCAGCCATCGGAAAGCTCGATGATGGCATCGCCGGAGCTTTCGACCAGGAGATGGTCGATGCCGACATCGCCGAACTCGTTGATGATGACAGCCGCGTCGCGCATCTCCGGGTCCTTAAGGATGCGGTTCAGAAGCGTCGATTTACCGGCTCCGAGAAAGCCGGTGAGGATCGATACCGGCACCCTCTGCTGCAGAATGCTCATGGTTCGGATCCGATCAGAAGGTGGGACGCGGCATGGGGATCGGGATGCCGATGGCGGAACCCGCGGTGGCGAGCTTGTCGCCCTTCGTGGCCTTGTCGCCCCTGGCCGTCAGGTCGGTCTTGTCGCCCTTGCTGGCGGTCGCTGCATCCTGCCCGCCGATCAGGCCAGCATAGACGAAATTCGGCTCGTGATCCATTTCGTGGATGTAGGGCGACGTCACCTTCATGCGGCCGGCTTCGTCGCGCGTTTCGCTGCGGATCTTCGCGCCCTTGGCGCTGCAGATTTCGGCGGTGAGATCAGCGACCTGGTCCTGGCCTGGCCCATAGGGCCTCAGGCTCGCCAGCGTGTCCTTGCCGGAAAACTGGTTCTGGAAACCTTTTTCCAGGAAGTTGGCGGAATCGTCGGCGCGCGCCGCCAGGCTGTCGGTACCGAGCACCACGGAAACCAGCGTGCGGCCGTTGCGGGTGGCAGAGGCGATCTGGTTGAAGCCGGCAGCGCAAATAAAGCCGGTCTTCATACCGTCGGCACCATCGTAGCGGCCGATCAGCATATTGATGTTCGGCACCTGCTTGACGCCATTGGTAAAGCCTTCCAGCGAGAAATAGCCGGCATATTGCGGGAACTCGCGACGCAAAGCGACGCTCAGAACAGCAAGGTCACGCGCGGTCGTATACTGGCCCTGGCCGGGCAGGCCGTTGGGATTGATGAAGTGCGTATCGAGCATGCCGAGACGGGCCGCTTCCGCGTTCATGCGCGCCACGAAGCCCTGCTGCGAACCGCCGATCGTCTCGGAAACGGCCATGGCGAGGTCGTTGGCGGACTTTACCAGCATCATCTTCAAGGCATTGTCGAGCGTCATCTTCTGGCCCGGCTTGAAGTACATCTTCGCCGGCGGCTGCGCGGAAGCCAGCTTCGACATGACGACCGGCGTATCGAGCGAGACCTGTCCCGACTGGATAGCGCGGAAAGTGACGTAAGCCGTCATCAGCTTGGTCAGCGAGGCCGGATACCACTTGCTGAAGGCTTCCTGATGATCGAGCACGCGGCCGGTATTGGCATCGACGAGAACGTGCGGATTGGCATCAGCCACCTCAGCAGTCGACACGAAAAGCATGGATGCGGCGGCGGCCATGGGAACAAGCCGCAGGGCGGCATACAAACGATTCTGCTTCGTCGGCACGATCTATCCTTCAGAAGTCCGAAATTCTCTCGAAAGCTCCGCCTATTTAACCTATATGGCTAGGAGAAGGCAAAGGCGATCGACGAGTTTATTTACCCGGAGGACCATACATTCGCCGCGGGCGAAACGGGTGCTCCAGTTCCATGAATTCAGACCATCTTACTCTTTTTCGACAGAAAAGTGGATGGTTTAGGATCACGGCCTTTTGATCATGCGCAGCGCTTTGAAACATGCGATGCGATGGTGATACCTATTTGCCAGACCGAGTGCCGAACCCGAATCCGATATTAAGCAGCAGGAAAGTCAATATGCCGATCTTGAACAGAGCCGCCGAACTTCAGGACGAAGTGACCGAATGGCGCCGCCATATCCATACGAACCCGGAGCTCCTCTACGCGGTGGAAAAGACCGCCGCCTTTGTTGCCGAGAAGCTCAAGGCGTTCGGCATTGATGAGGTCGTCACCGGCATCGGCCGCACGGGCGTCGTCGGCCTGATCCGTGGCAGGGGTCCGGGCCGCACCGTCGGCCTGCGCGCCGACATGGACGCACTGCCGCTCACCGAAATCTCCGGCAAGCCCTGGGCCTCCACCACGCCCGGCAAGATGCATGCCTGCGGCCATGACGGCCACACGGCCATGCTGCTGGGGGCCGCGAAATATCTCGCCGAGACCCGCAATTTCAGCGGCAATGTCGCCGTGATCTTCCAGCCCGCCGAAGAGGGCGGCGCCGGCGGCGACGCCATGGTCAAGGACGGCATGATGGAGCGCTTCGAGATCGCCGAAGTCTATGGCATGCACAACCTGCCGGGCTTGCCGGTCGGCCAGTTCGCCATCCGCAAGGGGCCGATCATGGCGGCGACGGACGAATTCACCGTCACCATCAAGGGCCGTGGTGGCCATGCCGCCCTGCCGCACAAGACCATCGACCCGATCGCCATCGGCGCCCAGATCGTCACCAACCTGCAGCTCATCGCCTCGCGCAGCGCCGACCCGCTGAAGTCCGTGGTTGTCACCGTCACCAAGTTCAATGCCGGCAACGCCTATAACGTCATTCCCGACAATGCCGGTTTCGCCGGCACGGTCCGCACGCTCGATCCGGCCATCCGCGATCTTGCCGAGCGGCGCTTCAAGCAGATCGTCGCCGGCATTGCCGCCAGCCACGATGCCGAGGTCGATATCGAGTTCCAGCGCAACTATCCGGTGACATTCAACCACGCCGACGAGACCGACTACGCACTCGCCGCCGCCCGCGACATAGCCGGTGCGGGCAACGTCGTCCCCGATATCGATCCGATGATGGGCGGCGAGGATTTCTCCTACATGCTGAACGCCCGCCCCGGCGCCTTCATCTTTGTCGGCAACGGCGATACGGCGGGCCTGCACAACGCCGCCTACGACTTCAACGACGACGCCATCGCCCACGGCGTCTCCTATTGGGTCCGCCTCGCCGAACAGCGCCTCAGCGTCTGAGATTCCACCGACACTTCCTGTGCGCCCAACCGGGGCGCACGGCGTTACCAAAGCAGATTGTCCTCAGGACGCAAAAGGGCTTGGCTTCAGGCTCTTGCTTTTGTATGGATCACTTCCAGTGGTCTCGTAGCTCAGCAGGATAGAGCATCAGATTCCTAATCTGAGGGTCACGCGTTCGAATCGCGTCGAGATCACCATTTTCTTCTTCCTGAAACGACCACATCCGCCTTTCCGCCGATGCCCCGTCAGGTTATCCTTCACCAATGACCCGAGTAATGGTGATCGGCAATGCGGGCGGCGGGAAGTCGACGATGTGCGGGGCGTTGAGCGCGGCACACACACTCCCCTATTATGCAATCGACAAGATCCAGTGGAAGCCGAATTGGGTTCAGGCGTCTCCGTCTGAATTTGCCGCCTCCCACGAGGCCTGGCTTTCGCAAGAGCGCTGGCTGATCGATGGCTATGGGTCGTGGGATTCCGTTCAGCGCCGCATGGATATGGCCGATATGATCGTTTTCGTCGATCACCCGATCTGGGTTCACTATTGGTGGGCCAGCAAGCGCCAGATAAAGTCACTTTTCCTTGGTCGCCCGGACGGGCCGGAGGGATGCCCGATGTTTCCGGTGACCATTCGCCTCTTTAAAATGATGTGGTGGCTGCATCGGGACATGCGACCAAAGCTGCTCGCGGCCATCGAAGCCCATCGCGGGCACGCCCGGATCATCCACATTCGATCGCCAAAACAGCTTGCCGCGTTCGTCACCGATCCAAGATAAGCAGCAAACGAGCTCCGAAAGAGCTAGGCCAGAGCCTCTTCCGCAGCGAACACCAGCTCCAACTCCATCTGAACCGCGCGCATGAACAGACCGGCCTGATGACCAATCTCGTCCTCGGCGACGCCCTGCTCCCTAAGATCGGCTGCAAATACAGCCATTTCCGACCGCCAAAAGCGATTTGCCGCCTCTCCATGCAATTGCTGCAGGGCTTCTGCACACCGTCTTACATCAGCGGTGCGCCTATCGGCCGGGAACTGTAGAAGCGTCATACCATCTCCGTCATTGCGGTTCGAATCACATAGCAATGCCGGTACCATCGCCGCCAGTTCTTCATAAAACGTGAACCATCTCAGAAGATTACGCTCGAACAGCCGAAGGATGCCTGCCCAAACCGGCACATGGGCGCATTCGCTTGTCCCGTAGGCTGCCCGCCGCTTGCCGATCGACGTTTGCATATTGCTCTTGCAATTCGACGCGCCAGTTCCGATTGCTATTTCTGGCATCCGAACGCGATCGGCATGAATATGTCGGGCTAGGGATAGACATGGCGAAGCAGAAAACGACCCCGCGCTCCATCATCCTGATTGAACCAAGCCTGCCGAACTTGTCCGGCTTCGAGGACGCGCTGGCAAAAGGATGGTCACCCGACCCTCGGCGCCAGACGGACAGGGCCTATGTCGAAGCCGAGCTGGTCACACTCAGACATGACAGGGCGGGTTTCCTGACCCGCCTCACATCCGGCGATGTCATCGCTACATCGGTGTCCGACCGCGAGCCTCAGCGCCTGGTCCTCCGGCCATTCTGGATCTGGGATGGAGAATTCTGCGGCTACATCACATTTCGCCATATGCCCAGAACGGGCCTTTTGCCGCTTCATCTGCCGGGCCATGTAGGCTACTCGATCGTCCCGTGGAAACAGGGCAGAGGCTACGCCACGCAGGCGCTTCGGCTCCTGCTGCCAATTGCAGCGCAGGCCGGCTTTGAAAGAATAAGCGTCATCTGCAACGAAGATAACCTTGCCTCGAGGCGGGTCATCGAGAAAGCAGGCGGCCTGCTCCACCACGCCGGCCCCGATCCGTCGGACGGCCCGGATACGATCAAGCTGTTTTTTTGGCTGGCCACCGGGAGCGGCTTGTAAATCTATCCTCGCTGGTCACCGCTTCCCCGCGCTTCACCCGACCAAGATCCTGTTCCTCACCAGCCTCACCCCCGGCATCGCCTCCGCCACCGCGCTTGCGCGCTTCACCTCGTCAGGCGTCGCTACCGTTCCGGCAAGGCGGATTTCCTGGCCGACAGCAGTGACCGTGACGTCGGAGGCATCAAGGCCGCCGGCGACGGCGAGCGCATTGGCGACTTCGCATTCCAGAGCGGAACGCATCGCGTTTTCGCTTTCGATCATCGGTGCAATGCCGTGAAATGTAGCCGCCTTGAAAACCATTCCCTGCCTGTCTCCTGCCGTTTCGCCGACATGAAACGTGGCACTCGGCAATTAGTTCACCGGATGCCTGTAAATTATCATTAAAATCAGTAATCTCCGGCGCGATGGGTCAGGGATGGGCGTTCGCCACCACGGCTGCGGACTTGCCGCTCTGCACGATCCCCTGTAGAGCCATGGACGACGACAGCAAGATGCGGATACCTGAATGACAACCGGGAGCAAGGCTAAACGCCGCCTGACGATATTGGGTTCGACCGGCTCGATCGGCCAGAACACGGTCGACGTCATTGCCCAGCTGGGCGGACGCGACGCTTTCGAGATCGCCGCGATCACCGGGCACGACAATATCGATCTCCTAGCAAGCCAGGCGAAAGCCTGCGGCGCCGCCCTTGCCGTCACCGCCAATGAAGACCGTTATCAGGCGCTGAAGGATGCCCTTGCCGGCACAGGCATTGTCGCAGCCGCCGGCCGGAACGCGCTGATCGAGGCTGCTTCCATTCCCTCCGACTGGGTGATGGCGGCGATCGTTGGCACCGCCGGTCTGGCGCCGACGCTGGAAGCCGCGCGCCGGGGCGCCGATATCGCGCTTGCCAACAAGGAATGCCTGGTCTCCGCCGGTGATCTCTTTGTGCGCGCCGTCGCGGAAGGTGGCGGACGGCTGATCCCCGTCGACAGCGAACACAGCGCGATTTTCCAGGCACTGGAAGACGACCAGCAGCATGCGGTCGAGCGCATCATCCTCACGGCCTCGGGCGGCCCCTTCCGCACATGGTCGCGCGAGCAGATGGCCAATGTCACGCCGGCGACCGCACGCGCTCACCCGAACTGGTCCATGGGCTTCAAGATCTCGATCGGCAGCGCCTCGATGTTCAACAAAGCGCTGGAGATGATCGAGGCCAAGCATCTGTTTAATGTCCGCCCGGACCAGATCGAGGTCGTCGTCCATCCGCAATCCGTCATCCATTCCATGGTCGGCTATACCGATGGCTCGGTGCTGGCGCAGCTCGGCTGCCCGGACATGCGTACCGCCATCGGCTATGCGCTGACCTATCCGTCCCGCACGAAACTCGATGTCGAGCGGCTGGACTTCACCAAGCTGGCGCGGCTCGATTTCGAGGCGCCGGATGAAGTTCGCTTCCCGGCGCTGCGTCTGGCGCGCACGGCCATGGAACGCGGCGGATTGCAGGGCGCCATCATGAATGCGGCCGAGGAGATCGCCTTCCATGCCTTCGTGGACGGCCGCATCGGCTTCCTGGAAATGGCCGATATCGCCGAAGCCGTGATGGACCAGATGATCGCCACCGGTGCCGCCGAAACGATGGATGCGGTCTTTGCTGCCGACGAGGAGGCGCGCCGGCGGGCGGGCGTCCTTGTGGCGCAAAGAGAAAAGGCTGCGTAGCCAAAACCCTGGCGCAAATCCAAAAATCGAAAGCTGCGTGCAACGACGGGTCCGATTGCAGGGGCTATCGCCGCCAAACCGTCAGTTAAGCGTATAGAGAAGCGTGCCATAGCCGAGCTGGTCGTAGCCGCCACTGTTCGGGCCGTAGTCGCCGCCGCCGCCTTCGGGACGAAGTTTGGCGGCAAAGGCGGAAACATTCGGGGCATCCAGCCCCTTCAGGACGACATAGTGGTTATAGAGCATCTCCCAGATCGGCCGCTCCGTTCCCCTGCCCCCCTCTGAAATCACCGTCTGTGTAACGTCGCTGTTTTTGTAAGTCGTGTACGGCACGTCGTAGCCCAGATTATATTTGGCGGCATATTCGGCGCCGGCGAGCACGAGGTTGTTGTCGTAACCATAAAGATCGTCGCCCTGGGACCAGGCCATCTGGCAAATCGCGCCGACGAGAGCGATGTCCAGCGTCGTGTGTCCCTGGTCGCGCCCGGATTCCTGGACTTGCGCCAGTCCACCGTCATAGACCTTCCAGAACGTCTTGTTCAGCGCTCCATTTCCGGCGCCATTGTAGAGGTAGTCGATCGCTTCCTTGTAGATATCGGCCCTGTCGGTCAGCACTCCGATCGCCATGATCGAGGCAAGGTTGGAAAGATCCCAATTGGCCCAATAATGATCGACCTTGGCGCCGTTGTGCCGGACCAGGAAATCGTGATTCATGGGATAGAATATCGTCAGCATCATATTTTGGAATCGTGTGAAGTCGTCTCCGGACCAGCCGCTATAACCGCGCATGATCTCCGCCGCATTGGCCATTTCGTAGCCGTAGATCCCCGCCGCGAGAAACTTGTCCGAGGTGCCGTCCACTTCCGTCAGCGTCGAGGACCAGTCGTTCAGCACCTTGATGGCCTTGATCGCGTAGGCCGGATCTCCACTGATCTTCCAGCGCAGGGCCAGGGCATAGGCGGCGGCGGCATCGTTGAAGAGCAACGCATAGTTCTGGGAATGAACACCGTCATTGCCACGAAAAATGACGGATACCGGCCTCGGCGTATATCCCAGCGACGCATGCCTGTTCTTGATCAGCATTTGCCAGCCGCTGGCGCTGGGCTCGGAACCGGCGGCGATCTGCTTGATGATCCGATCGAAATCGGCCTGGCTTTGCAGCAGGCCGGGATGGACAAACGTCCTGGCGCTGCTGCTGGTCGTGGTCGTATCGGTCTGGCCGGTGGTGCCGCCGTTGGTGGAAGCATTGTCGGAGGTCGAACTGGTGTTTCCTGCCGAAGCCGCCTCTTGCGGCGTAGTGTCGGCGGCCGTCGGGATCGCAATGTCCGTCGCGGCTCCTGTTTCCGATGTCGCCACTGACGAAGGATCGCTTGCGCTCGCTGACGGCGCCGTCGTTTGAGTATCGGCGACGCTGTTGTCTGTCAGATTTTTGTTCAATGCGGAGACGATGACATGGACGAGAATATCGACCGGATTCGAATTCTTGCAGCCCGTCAGGCCGAGACAAAGAGCCACCGCGACGACCAAACCAGCTTTTATTCGCTTGCTGCCATGGTCATGCACGTACATAGTTCACCTGGATCCGCGTTGAGAAATTCCGCGTGGCCGCCAGTTTTCGCAAGCCGCAAAATAGCTCACCCGCCGACAGCCTCGGCTATCCCCATGGCATAGGTCATGGGTTCGACGTACTTAGGCCGATTTTTGGAAATTGGAGCAGGCTGTGTTCGTTTAATGAACGTCGCATCCGGAAAACAGCGCATGGCGGATGTCATCTGCGCATTTTGTATCTCTATCGAGATCGGAGGGTCGCCGATGTGGTTCGGTCTCCCAACCGGCAACAGCCAAAACGGTCCGATCAGGATGCTTGCCAGGCTTGCAGCTGGGCGACCGGAGCGGTTGCGCCGCCGCAGACCACCATGAGGATGCGCTCGTAGCGTGTCAGCCTGTCGGCATGGGCATAGGCGACCGCCAATGCAGCGCCGCAGGCCGGCTCCACGACCACGCGATGATCGTCGAGGAAGCGCACACATGCATCAACGGCGTCGCGATCGGTGACGGTGACGCAATCGACAGGTCCCGCCTGGGCGATCTCGAAGGCGCGTTCGCAGACTTTTCGAGCGCCAAGCGATGTCGCTATGCTGGTAATGGCAGGGAGTTCGGTCAGCTTGCCGGCCTTTACCGACGCCGCCAGGGACGCCGCGCCCTCGGTTTCGACGGCAATGATCGGCGTTTTCTCAAGTCCGTTGCGTGTCAGCCCTTCCGCAACACCGGCCAGAAGCCCGCCGCCACCCACCGAAAGAACAACCGCATCGAAGGAAATACCTGCCTTGACGACCTCGTCGACGATCGAAGCATGCCCATTCCAGAGAAGCGGATCGTCGAAAGGATGGATGAATGCGCTTTCCGCATCGATCGCCTCAAGGGCGCGCTCGTTTGCCTCCTGCCAGGACGCGCCGTGGACGAAAACCTCGGCACCCTCCTGGCGGATCAGCGACTTTGCCCGGTCCGACGCTGTCTCCGGAACGAAGACCGACACCGGGATCGAGAGGCGGCGTCCTGCATAGGCGACCGCAATACCGGCATTGCCACCGGAAGACGACACGAAACGCCGTTTCCCATTCTTGGCATGGTGTTCGCAGGCCGCGCCCACACCGCGGATCTTGAACGAGCCCGGCGGCTGGAGCACATCCATCTTTAACCAGACCGATCGCCCCGATGCCAAGCTCAAGGGGCGGGATTCGAGGAGCGGAGTTTCGATATGAAGGGCCATGGCATGTCGTGTCCGAAGAGCGATGTTAGCGGTCGCCCATCGAATATGCCGAAAGCCTCTTGACTAGCAAGCCTCCACGGCAAAGACGGGGCTTTAGGCCACAGCCCTTGCCAGCGCACAGCGCGACCAGAGTGCGTGCAATGCTCCAACCAGATGCTCGATATCGGCGTCGGAATGCAGCGGCGTCGGCGTGATGCGCAGGCGCTCGGTCTTCTTCGGCACGGTCGGATAGTTGATCGGCTGGACGTAGACGCCGTTGTCGAGCAGAAGATCGGAGATCCACTTGCACTTGGCGGCATCACCGACCAACACGGGCACGACATGGCTCGGATTCGGCATATGCGGAATACCGGCGGCATCGAGCTGGGTGCGCAGCCGGCGGACACGGTCCTGATGGCGGGCGCGCTCGAACTGGCTGACCTTCAGATGCTGGATCGAGGCGACGGCGCCGGCCGCAAGCGACGGCGGCAGCGATGTCGTGAAGATGAAGCCGGACGAGAAGGAGCGGATGTAATCGCACAATGCAGTCGACGCAGCGATATAGCCGCCCATGACGCCAAATGCCTTGCCAAGCGTGCCTTCGATCACCGTCAACCGGCCCATCAGTCCCTCGCGCTCGGCAATGCCGCCGCCGCGCGGGCCATACATACCGACGGCGTGCACTTCGTCGAGATAGGTCATGGCGCCGTATTTGTCGGCGAGATCGCAGATTTCCTTGATCGGAGCGATGTCGCCATCCATCGAATAGACGCTCTCGAAAGCGATCAGCTTCGGCGCCTTTGGATCGGCGGCCTTGAGCTTGGCTTCGAGATCATGAAGGTCGTTATGCTTCCAGATGACCTTGCCGCATTTCGCGTGGCGGATACCCTCGATCATCGACGCATGGTTCAGCGCGTCGGAGAAGATGATCAGGCCCGGAATGCGCGCGCCGAGCGTGCCGAGCGTCGCCCAGTTGGAGATATAGCCTGATGTGAAGATCAGAGCGGCTTCCTTGCCGTGCAGATCGGCAAGCTCCTGCTCGAGCATGACATGATAGTGGTTGGTGCCAGAAATATTCCGGGTGCCTCCCGCACCCGCGCCACAGTGATCGATGGCCTCTTTCATCGCCTCGATCACTTTCGGATGCTGGCCCATGCCGAGATAGTCGTTGGAGCACCAGACCGTCACTTCCTGCGGGCCGTTGGGCGTATGCCGCGTCGCGCGCGGAAAGCTGCCGCGATGACGCTCCAGATCGGCGAACACGCGGTAGCGGCCTTCTTTGTGCAGCCCGTCCAGCTCACCCTTAAAGAATGCTTCGAAATCCATCATCTGCTCCAGAACCATGCAACCGTTTTTCCTGAATGCCGGTTCGCACGTCAACCCCTCCGCGCCGCTTTCACGCCCCACTGCGGCAAATCGCCCATAATTTTGAACAATTCTAGACAAGGAATAGATAATCACGACGAATTGACAATTAAACCCAGGCCCCGCAGGGGCGTAAACCGGAGCGACGATCAACCCGCCGCTCCGACATTTTGCGTGGCGATCTATGCCGCCGCCACGGCGCGCTTCGCCATGACCTTGACCAGATTGGCGCGGTATTCGGCGGTGGCATGCAGGTCGGACATCAGCGCCGAGGAATCGACGGTTGCATTGGCAACCGCATCCGGCGCCCAGTTCGCCGCCAATGCCTGTTCCATGCCGACATGGCGGAACACGCCGTCCGCCCCCGCGCCGGTAACCGCGACCCGAGCTCCACCCGCTCCCTTGGCGACGAAGACGCCGGTCATGGCGTAGCGCGAGGCCGGATTGGGGAATTTGGCATAACCCGCCTTCTCCGGCGCCTCGAAGGTGATGGCGGTGATCAGCTCGCCATCTTCCAGCGCCGTCTCGAACAGGCCGGTGAAGAAATCATCGGCCGCAATCTGCCGCTTATCGGTGACGATGGTGGCATTAAGCGCCAGCATGGCCGAGGGATAGTCCGCCGCCGGATCATTGTTGGCGACCGAACCGCCGATCGTGCCCATATGGCGAACATGCGGATCGCCGATCATGCCAGCGAGATCTGAGAGCGCTGGACAGACGGCACGGATTGCCGCCGAGGCGGCAACCTCCGCATGCGTCGCCGCCGCCCCGATCGTCACCCTACGGCCGTCGACGCGGATGCCCTTCAGCGACGGAATGTGCCGGAGATCGACGAGATCGCTCGGCGAGGCCAGACGTTGCTTCATGGTGGCGATCAGCGTCATGCCGCCGGAGACATATTTGCCCTCGTCGGCGCCCGACAGAAGCTTGACGGCTTCGTCGACCGAGGAGGCGCGGTGATAGTTGGTTGCATACATGGCTTTCTCCTCCTCTTCTCAGGCCACGGCCCGGGCGGCTTCCCATACCTTCAGCGGCGTGGCCGGCATGGTAAGCGCGTTGTTACCGATCGCATCCGTGATGGCATTGATCACCGCCGGCGGCGAACCGATGGCACCCGCCTCACCGCAGCCCTTCAGGCCCAGAGGATTGCTCGGGCTTGGCGTGCATTGATGCGAAATATTAAAGGACGGTAGATCATCGGCGCGCGGCATGGTGTAGTCCATGAAGCTCGCCGTCAGCAGCTGGCCGTTCTCGTCGTAATGCACGCCCTCGAGCAGCGCCTGGCCGATCCCCTGCGCGATGCCGCCATGCACCTGTCCCTCGACGATCATCGGATTGATGATATTGCCGAAATCGTCAGCCGCAACGAACTGGATGATCTCGGTCCTGCCGGTTTCCGGATCGACCTCGACTTCGCAGATGTAGCAGCCGGCGGGGAAGGTAAAATTGGCCGGATCGTAGAAAGCGGTTTCCTTCAGGCCCGGCTCCATGCCGGCAGGCAGGTTGTGCGCCGTATAGGCCGACAGCGCCACCTGAAACCACGGCAGCGACTTGTCGGTGCCGGCGACTTTGACATTGCCGTCCCCAATGACGATATCGCTTTCGTCGGCTTCCATCAGATGGGCGGCGATCTTCTTTGCCTTGGCCTCCACCTTGTCGAGCGCCTTGACCACGGCCGACATGCCGACGGCACCGGAGCGCGAGCCGTAGGTGCCCATGCCCATCTGAACCTTGTCGGTGTCACCATGCACGATCGAGACGCTCTCGATCGGCACGCCGAGCCGGTCGGCGACGAGCTGCGCGAAGGTGGTTTCGTGACCCTGGCCATGGCTGTGCGAGCCGGTGAGCACCTCGATGGTGCCGACCGCGTTGACGCGCACCTCTGCCGATTCCCAGAGACCGACGCCGGCGCCGAGCGCGCCGACGGCTTGAGACGGCGCGAGACCACAGGCCTCGATATAACAGCTCATGCCGATGCCGCGCTTCATACCGCGCGCCGCCGCCTCCGCCTTGCGGGCCGGGAAGCCGTTCCAGTCCGCCTGTTGCATGGCGGCATTCAATGAGGCCTCGTAGTCGCCGGCGTCATAGTTCATGATGACCGGCGTCTGGTGCGGGAAGGAGCGGATGAAATTGACACGCCGCAGTTCCGCCGGCGAAATGCCGAGCTCGCGCGCCGCCGTTTCCATGGTACGTTCGAGAAGATAGGTCGCTTCCGGACGCCCCGCGCCGCGATAGGCATCGACCGGCACCGTATTGGTATAGACGGTGCGGACATTGGCATGGATCGCCGGGATCGCATATTGGCCCGACAACAGCGTCGCGTAGAGATAGGTCGGCACGCAGGAGGAGAAGAGCGACATATAGGCGCCGAGATTGGCGATGGTGTCGACCTTCAACCCGATGATCCGGTGCTCGGCATCGAAGGCCATCTTCACCGTGGAGACATGGTCGCGGCCATGAGCATCAGTGAGGAAAGCCTCGGTGCGGTCAGCCGTCCATTTGACCGGAACGCCGGTTTTCTTCGAGGCCCAGAGACAGACGATCTCCTCCGGATAGATATAGATCTTCGAGCCGAAGCCGCCACCGACATCGGGCGCAATCACCCGCAGCTTGTTTTCCGGCGCAACATTGTAGAAGGCACTCATCACCAACCGCGCCACATGCGGGTTCTGGCTGGTGGTGTAGCAGGTATAGTGATCCTCGGCGGAATCGTAGATGCCAAGCGTTGCGCGCGGCTCCATCGCGTTCGGCGAAAGCCGGTTGTTGTGGATTTCGATCTCGGTGACATGCACCGCAGTGGCAATCGCACTGTCAGTCGCGGCGCCATCGCCGAGTTCCCAGTCGAAGATCAGATTGCCTGCCGCCTCGGGGTGAATCTGCGGTGCATCGAGCTTCAGCGCCTCGACCGCCTCAACGACGGCGGGAAGCTCGTCATAATCCACCACCACAGCCTCTGCCGCGTCGCGGGCCTCGCCGAGACTATCGGCAACCACGATCGCCACGGCGTCGCCGACATAGCGCACGGTATCGACCGCCAGCGGCCGCCATGCGCCCATCTTCATCGGCGAGCCATCCTTGGAATGGATCATCCAACCGCAGATCAGGTTGCCGATGCCATCGGCAAGCAATTGCTTACCGTCCAGCACCCCGATTACGCCCGGCATGGCCAGTGCCGCTGACGTGTCGAGGCCGGTAATCTTCGCATGTGCGTGCGGGCTGCGAACGAAATAGGCGTATTTCATGCCCGGCGTCACCATATCGTCGGTGTAGCGCCCCTTGCCCGTCAGAAATCGTTTGTCTTCCTTGCGCGTGACGCGCGCACCAATGCCTTCAACGCCCATGATATCCTCCCATTGGGGTTCCGGGCCTGGCAATCCGCCAAGATAACAGCCGTTGGCGTTCGCCAGACAGTCTCGGTGAAATCTTACTCGGCCGCCTGCTGGGCGGCGTGCATTTCGGCATTGGCGGCAAGGACCGCCTGGACGATATTGTGATAGCCGGTGCAACGACAGATATTGCCTTCCAGCTCGGTCCGCACCGTCTTTTCGTCGAGCGCGCCGCCGTGACGATTGATCATGTCGACCGCCGTCATCACCATGCCGGGCGTACAGAAGCCGCATTGCAGGCCGTGATGTTCCTTGAAGGCGGCCTGAACGGGATGCAGCTCGCCATTGGCGGCCAAGCCCTCGATGGTTGTGATCGCCGAGCCGGACGCCTGCACGGCGAGGATCGAACAGCTTTTGACCGATTTTCCGTCCATATGAACCACGCAGGCACCGCACTGGCTGGTGTCGCAGCCGACATGGGTTCCCGTCAGGCCAAGCTTTTCCCGGATGAAATGGACAAGCAGTGTGCGCTCCTCGCACTCGCCGCCGACCGTCCGGCCGTTCACCGTCAAAGTCACCTTTGCCATATTTTCCTCCATGCCTCTCCTCCAGAGGCAATTGCCATCATTTGACTTTTTTGAGGTACGATCAACCTCTACTTTAGAACGAGCGCGGATTTTCCCTCATGCAAATTTATTTTGCTTATCTACTGTAGTTTCATCTATTTTAGAATAAAACAAAATAAAGATACCCGATGGACAATCATATTTTACGCGATATTTCTTCGTAGCTGCAGGACCGTAAGGACAGCCCATCGTGGTGGAGCTGAAGAATGGGACGACGTTGGCCGGGGGTCCGGCTTAACTAACGTTGGAGAGAGTGAATGAAGAAAGTTCTTATGCTCGCATTGGTCGGCTTGTCGATCGCAAGCTGCACCCCGACTGAACAGGGCGCCGGCATCGGCGCGGCATCCGGCGCCATCATTGGCGGCGCGGTGACCGGCAACGTCCGCGGCGCAGCCGTCGGCGCCGCGATTGGTGGCGTTTCCGGCGCTGTTATCGGCAGCGTCGCCGAACAGCCCGGCCAGTGCTACTACCGCGACCGCTACGGCCGTCGTTACATCGATAATTGCCCACGCGGCGGCTACCGTGACGATGGTGGCTATCGTGGCGGTTACGGCGGCTACAACAGCGGCTACTGATCGATTGCAGATCGAGATATCGGAGCCCCGGACCTTGCGTCCGGGGCTTTTTCTTGTCAATCGCCGGCAAAATGCGATCTCGATTTCAATGCTGGGTCGAAAGCACGGAACGCAAAAGTAACAGCCGCCACTCGCCCTGCGCAAACCGCCGCGATTACCCTAAGTCCCGGACGAAAATCCGGGATTCTTCATTTTCCCAGCCGTCTTTTGCAGGTTTTAGAGTCTAAAAAAGGTACACCTGAGGGAGTTTTGTCTCTATGGTGCCCCCGCGTTAACCCGGGGGAAATACCAAACTGAGTAAGTTCTCATATAACCGTAAAGCGGCGTATGCGTAAAAGAACTGGCCCGAGAAAGAGTATTGCGTATCGGCGAGCAAGCACCGTAATGGCGGTTGCGGCAACACTTGCGCTCGCCCCGCTCTGTGCCAAGAATGCCTTTGCTTTCAAACTGTTCGGCATGACCCTCTGGGGCGAGGACGACACGACGGATCAGGTTTCCGATCCCGTCCGCTACACGGTCGATCTGAAGACCGACAATCTCGACAAGGACCTCAAGAAATCCCTGACCGACACGTCGATGCTGGTTGCCGACAAGAAGAAGCCGGTTTCCGGCGACCTCGGCGTCGTCATCAAGGCGCGCGACGATCGCGACCGGCTGATCGCCAGCCTCTATGAAAAAGCCCGTTACGGCGCCGTGGTCACCATCACCGTGAACGGCACCAATCTGGATGCCCTGCCGCCGAACCCGACCTTCAGCCGCGCAAAGCCCGTTGACGTCACCATCAGCGTCGATCCCGGCCCGCTCTTCAAACTCGGCAAGGTCAATCTGCTGAGCGACGCGGCCGACCGCAACGTCGCGCAATACGGACTCGTGCCCGGCGGTGATGCCGGCTCGCTGACTATTATCAAGGCGGGCGACAAGATCGTCGCCGACCTCAAGAATGAGGGCCACCCGCTCGCCAAACTGGAGAGACGTGACGTCGTCGCCGATCACGCGACCCGCACGGTCGAGGTGACCCTGAAGGTCGACAGCGGCCCGATCGCGCCCTTCGGCAATGTCGGCGTCACCGGTCAGAAGTCGGTCGATCCGGATTTCATCAAGCGCTACGCCCGCATCAACGAGGGCAGGCCCTATTCGCCGGACGAATTGAAGAAGGCCTCCGACCGGCTGCGCAAGCTCGGCGTCTTTTCCAGCGTCACCATCCGCGAGGCCGAGAAGCTCGCGCCGGACGGCAGCATTCCCATGACCATCGAGGTATCGGAAGGCAAGCAGCGCTATTTCGGCGTCGGCGCGCAATATTCCACCATCGACGGCTTCGGCCTGCAGGGCTATTGGGGTCACCGCAACCTGACCGGCCGCGCGGATTCGCTGCGCATCGAGGGATCGGTCTCCCGACTCGGCGAAACCACCGATGTCGGCCAGCTCGACTATAGCGCCGGCATTACCTACGTGAGGCCCGCAACCCTCTATCCCTCGGCAACCTTCACCGCCGGCCTGAAGATGCAGAGCCTGCATCCGGACGCCTATGATGCCGATACCGCCACCGCAAGCGCCGGTCTTGCCTATGAGCTGTCCGATCAGGACACCGTCTCCGCCGGCGGCGAAGTGTCCTATGAGCAGGACAGCACTGACGCCTATGGCGATCAAAACTATCTGACGGTGGCGATCCCGCTCGAATATATCCGGGACACACGCGACAACAAGCTGGACCCGACCGAGGGCTACCGCGCCTCAATCAGCGCCAAGCCGAGCTATGAAGCCATGGGTGGCTCGGTGTTCAGCTCCTTCGAGGGTTCGATCTCCGGCTATCAGGGCGTCGGCGCCAACAACAATGTCGTCTTCGCCGGCAAGCTTGCCCTCGGCTCGCTCATCGGAGCCAACAGCATCGAGGACATTCCGGCGACACGGCGCTTCTATGCCGGCGGCGGCGGCTCGGTGCGCGGCTATGCCTATCAGGAAATCACACCCTATAACTCCAATGGCGATGCGCTCGGCGGCCGTTCCTATGGAACAGCCTCTTTCGAAGCCCGCATCAAGATCACCGACACGATCGGCATCGTACCCTTCGTCGACATGGGCAGCGTCACCGACAGCGCTTTTCCCGACTTTTCCGATCTTCGCATTGGCGCCGGCGTCGGTGTGCGCTACGCTACGCCCTTCGGCCCCATCCGGCTCGATGTCGCCGTCCCCCTGAAGAAATATCCGGATGGCACGGCATACGGCATATATGCCGGCATCGGCCAATCCTTCTGACCGGCCGTACGATCGGAGACGGTTCAGCACGCGGTTACAAAATTGAGGTTACTGTCGCTCTCATGAGCATGTTGATTCGAATTCTCGGGAGATTGTTGCGCTTGGCCACCTATGTGGTCGTGGCAATTCTCGTGCTTGCCATTGTCGCCGTGCTTGTCGTCGGCTTCGTGCCCGGCGCCACCGGCTATGCCGTGAACCGGGTGGCAAAGCTCGTCTCGACGCCGGACCGCACCATCACGATTGCCGAGCCGTCGGGACTTCTGACCGGCAGTCTCCGGGTCGGCGCAATCACCGTTGCCGATACCAAAGGCACCGTTGCGAAGGTACAGAATCTCGCCATCGACTGGTCGCCGCTCTCGCTGCTGACGGGCACCTTCCATGCCGACCGCGTCGCCGCCGATCTCGTGGATTTCCAGCGCCTGCCGGTGCCGACGGTGAAAACGGAACCTCAGACTACCACCAGCGAAAGCAGCGGCTTCTCTCTGCCCATCGCCGTCGATATCGCCGCCATTGCCCTGCCGAACCTGCGCATCGGGCAGGCCGTCGCGGGCCAGGATTTCGCCCTTGCGGCCAATGGCAGTGTCAAAGCGAACAAGAACAGCGTCGATCTCGTCCTTAATGCCAATCGCCAGGACGTTCCCGACGCCAAGCTTTCGACCAACATCTCCTTCGCGCCGGCGGAAAACCGGCTGAACCTGAAGGCCGATGTCGCTGAACCCCGCGATGGCTTGCTCGCCGGATTGCTGCACCTGCCGGGCGGACCGGCGATCGACATCAATCTCTCCGGCGAGGGTCCGCTGTCCAACTGGGCCGGTAAACTTCAGGCAGCACTCGACGACAAGCCGACGGTATCGATCAACGGCCATCACACCCTGTCGGCGGACGGGCTGCACCATATCGACGTCAAGGGCGGCGGCGACGTCGATTCGCTGCTGCCGCCGACCTTGCGGCCGCTCTTCGCCGGCCAGACAACAATCGACCTGTCCGCCACCTTCGACGGCAGGGGCAAGATCGATATCCAGACCGGCAATCTCGCCACCGGCAGCGTCATCATCGCCGCCTCCGGCACGCTCGATCCCTCGGGCAACAACAGCCTCAACGCCAATCTGCTCGGCACCTCCGGTCCGGTCGATTTCCGCTGGCCGATGGAAAACGGCGAGCTGCGGGCGATGATCTCGCGCGCCGATGTTGCGCTGACAGGCGCTTCGCAGTCGGCGAAGATCGACGCAAAGGCCACACTCGAAAGCGCCAGTGCGCCACAGGGACAGATCGGTCAGGTGAACCTCAGCGCCCAAAGCGACGCCTTCAACCTGACCACCGCATCCGGCCCGTTGCAGCTTCGCCTCGTCGTCGGCCAGACCGCATTCGTCAGTCCCGATCTCAATCGCCTGATCCGCGCGCCGATTTCGCTGACCGCGCCACTGCAGATCTCACCCGACACGATCGGCTTCAACAACACGACGCTGGAAAGCGCCAGCATCGGCGGCACCGTCAACGGCAAGTATACGCTGTCGTCGAAGGCACTGACCGGCAACTTCAAACTCTTCGCCTTGCCAGCCGTGCTGCCGGACGGCGTGTCGAACAAGTTCGAGGGAACGATTTCGCTGGAAGGTCAGGTCGCCGGCACCGTGCCGACGAAGATCAATCTCTCCAATCTCGCGGTGAAATCGAATGTCGGCGAGATCAACGGCAATGCCACGCTCGATGGCCAAACGCTGGCATCGAACCTGACGGGCAAGCTGCTCGACCTCTCCAAGCTGATCCCGAACGCCGAGGGCCAGGCGGATATCGGCCTCAAGACCAAGGGACCGCTGACAGCACTCGGCATCGACGCGACGGTGAAGGCCGTCAACGTCAAGCTCGCCGGCCGATTGCTGGACACGCTCGATGTCGCCCTGACCGGGACAGCCGATCCGAATGCCCCGCAGGCGAATGTGCAGGCAAACGGCGCCATCGACGGCAAGCCGATCAGCATCACCGCCAACGCCACCTCGCAAGGCGGCCGCACCAGCATTCCGGCACTTGCCGTCGAGATCGGCCCAAATAAGCTGCAGGGCAAACTGGATTTCTCGCCGAGTTTCGAACCGACCGGTGCGCTCACTTTCGATCTTCCCGACCTCAGCCTCATCGCCGCCCTTGCTGGACAGAAGGCCGCCGGCGACCTGAAAGGCACGGTCGATCTTTCCAACGCCAATGGCAAGGTCGGCCTGAAGATCAATGCCACCGGTGGCGGCATTCGCCGCGACGATCTCGTCATCGACAAGCCCGCCATTGCGCTGACGGTCGATGACCTGAAATCCTTCTCCGCCAATGGCAGCATCCGCGCCGGCGCCATCGCGTCGGGCGCCAATCGCATCGCCGATCTCGGACTGACTTTCACACAGCAGGGCAGCCGAACGGTTTTCGATCTCAAGTCGACCTATGATAACGCACCGCTCACCGCCAGCGGCAATGTCGAGACCGGCGGCGGTCAGACGGTCGTCAGCCTCGACAATTTCGCTGGTGCGCCACGCACCATTCCGGTGAAGCTCGCCTCGCCGACCAAGATCACCGTCAAGGACGGCACGGTCGCGCTAAACGGCCTGACCATCCAGACCGGCGGCGGTTCCGTGGTCGTCGACGGCACTGCGGGCCAGGCGCTGAATATCAATGCCAGGATCGCCAACCTGCCCGCCAGCCTCGCTAATGTCTTCGCGCCGACGCTTGCCGCCGAAGGCACGATCTCCGGCACGGTGACCGTCACCGGCAAGCCGGCGTCGCCTGTTGTCGGTTTCCAGACTGACTGGTCGGGAGCCGCGACCAGCCAGACGAAATCGGCCGGGCTCGGCCCGCTCGGCATCAAGGCAAACGGCAAATTCGCCGATAACGTCGTCACCATCGACACCAATCTGACCGGCCAGGGCGGCCTGGGGCTGAATGGCGGCGGCACGGTTGCCGTTGCCGGCAGCAAGGCTCTGGCAATGAAATTTTCCGGCAACCTGCCCTTCGACGCGCTGGCTGGCCAGCTCGCGGCACAGGGTCTGGTGATGACCGGCACAGCGAAGATCGATCTGCAGATCGGTGGCTCTACAACAGCCCCCGCCGTCACCGGCACCATCACCACCGACGGCAGCAGGCTCGTCGATGTCCGCCGCAACCTCACCCTCAATGGCCTTGCCGTCACCGTCACGCTCGACGGCAAGCAGGCGGTAATCTCGCGCCTCAACGGCAATCTCGCCAGTGGCGGCAGCGTCTCGGCAAGCGGCACGGTCGGCATCGTCGCGGATAGCGGCTTTCCCGCCGATATCCAGCTGAAATTCAACAATGCCACCTATGTCGACGGCACACTGGTGACGGCAACCGTCAACGGCACGCTCGGCATCAAGGGGCCGCTCCTGACCGCGCCGGTGCTGACGGGCAACCTGAAGCTCAACAAGGCGTCGATCACCGTACCGGAAAAGCTGCCGGCCTCGCTCTCCGAGATCAACATCAAGCACAAGAATGCACCGGCGGCGGTCGCCGCTCAGTTCAAGGACCAGAAACCGCAAGGTCCGAGCAGCAAATCCACCAGCCTCGGCATAGAGATGCAGATCGACGCGCCGTCGCAGATCTTCGTGCGCGGCCGCGGCATCGATGCGGAGCTCGGCGGCAGCATCACGGTTCGCGGCACGGCGGCAAATCCGGTCGTCTCCGGCGGCTTCACCATGCGGCGCGGCCGTCTGACCATCCTCAGCCGCCGCCTGGATTTCACCGATACCAGCAAGATCACCTTCGGCGGCGACCTGACACCCGCGCTCAACATGGAAGCCACCTCGTCGGTCAGCTCCACCACCATCACCGTCGATGTCACGGGCCTGGCCACCGACCCGCAGATCGCCTTTTCGTCCTCGCCTGCCCTGCCGCAGGACGAGGTGATGGCGCAGCTGATTTTCGGCCAATCGATGTCGAAGCTTTCGGCGATGCAGATCGCCCAGCTCGCCGATGCCGCCAGCCAGCTTGCCGGCGGCCGCTCCACCTCGCTGTTCGACGGCCTGCGCAGCCATCTCGGCGTCGACGATCTCGACATCTCCACCGATGCGAACGGCCAGGCACAGGTCGGCGCCGGCAAGTACCTGAACAAGCGCACCTATATCGAACTGCAGCAGGGCTCCTCCAACAACACCAAGGCGATCATCAATCTCGATGTCGGACGCGGCGTGAAATTGCGAGGTGCCGCCGGCTCGAACGGCGCGGGCGAAGCGGGCGTTGTCTACGAGCATGAGTATTAGACGGCATAGCCGGAAAGGCCTGTTCGCAGGCATCCCCGGCCATCGGATATGCTAGTCAGCCGGCAAGAGCGCTGCGGTGCGCGTCGACAAATTCGGCAAGGCTCTTGAACACGAAGTCCACTGTCGGGATGCTCGACGGCACCGGCGTGGCGCCGCCACCGGGCTGTCCGGAACGCCGGTCGATCCACGCGCGAGCCAGGCCCGCTTTTGTCGCCGGCACATGATCGTGATGCAGGCTCTGTGCGACGTGAAGCACCTGCGAAGGCGCAATACCGAAATCATCGCGCAAATGATCGAGCAGATAGGTGAAATTGCGCGGATCGGGCTTATAGGACCCGATGTCCTCCGCCGTATAGACCGCATCGAAATTCACCCCCAGCTTCCGATTGCTGGTCGCAAAGCTGATGCGGTCGACATTCGACAGGATGATGATCTTGTAGTGCTTCTTCAGATAGGTGAGCGCCTCGGTGGAATCCGGAAAAGGCGGCCAGTCCGGAACCGACATGCCAAAGCGGTCATGCATCTCCGCGGAGACGCGCGCACCCCAGAATTTGGCCATCCGCGCATGCACGACCCCGAGCAGAGAAGAATACCGCAGCGACGGCGTTTCAACCTCCTGCTCCATCTCCAGCCGGCCAAAGAGCTTGAGCGTCTCCTCACGGTCCATGGTCAGCCCGCCTTCGCTCAAGAGCGGTTGAAGAGCGTTCCAGAGGCCGGCCTCCCAATTGATGAGCGTGCCGTAGCAATCGAAGGTGAGAGCCTTGAAATCAGTCAGTTTGGTCAAACGGGCCTCCTGAAGCCAGATGGTTGTCTGGCGGACTTTCGCAGGAATCGGGACCCTTGTGATGAGGCGAAACTCCGAATGACTTGACCGAACCTCCGATCCTCAGTCCGAAATACCCCTGCCATCCGCATCGGCATTGCGGAAGACCGATGGGGTCAGACCGAATCTCCGCTTGAACTGTCGGTTAAAGGACGAAGCATTTCGATAGCCGAGATCATAGGCAATTTCCGAAATCGGCAGCGATGTGTTGACGAGCAGATCGACGGCGCGATCAAAGAGCTTCCGCAGCTGGTATTGCCTCGGCGATTGACCGACCGTTTCCCGAAACAGCGCATGGAACTGGCTTTGCCCAAGACCGGCCTTGCGTGCCATGTTCGTCACGCTGGTCTGCCCAAGGTCGTTTCCCAATGCGCCGGCCGCGTCAAGAACACGCTGTTCGGCCAGGCTTCGGGGTGGAGCTGCCGTCACCTGTTCCTGCCGGACAAGCTGCAATCCGCTCAACGCCAGATGAGCGGCATCCTGCGCGCGACGCCTGTCCGCCTCGACCTCACGGCCGAGCTGGTTGAAGAGCCGCCAGAGCCACGGCTCGATCCGGACCGTCAAAGCCGACGAGCCGCATAAGACGGACGGAACAAGCCCATCGGGAAGAGACCCGAGCTCCACGTCCATGACCATGAGGCTGCAATCGGCGCTCGGCGCGAAATTGTGCATGCGGTCCTGCGGGATGATCGCCATGCTGTTACTTGAGACGACATCGGCCCGCCCTTCGATATCGACCAGCATCGAGCCACGCATCGGAAACAGAATCTGGCTATAGTCGTGACGATGACGATCGGGACCGGCATATTGCCGGATTTCAAGATTGATTGACATGTTGACCTCGGGGCGAGACGCTCCATCTGACCGATTATGCGCGCGGACATCGTCTGCGTTAAGTATGCCCCAGAACAGACGACCGGACCACCGCAGCGGCCTCGTATTCAAAATCCCATCTTGCTCGTTTTCAGCAAGATATTAGACTCCGTCGTGTTGATGCCATTGATGAGCCGGATGCGGCGCAGCGTTTCGTCGAAGGAGGCGAGATCGCGGTCTTCGAGTTCGGCGATGAAATCCCATTTGCCGTTGGTGCTGTGCAGCGCCCTTACCTGCGGCAGGCCACGAAGCTGATCTGCGACCTTGTCCGCCAGCTTGCCGAGCACCTCGATCAGCACGATGGCCCGGACGCCGGCAGCGCGGGTTTCGTGGCCGGTTCGGATGGTGAAGGCGGTGATGGTGCCGGTGTCGACCAGCCGCTCGATGCGGGCGGCCACTGTCGCGCGCGAGGCGCCGGTCGCTACCGCGAGCGAGGAGACGGAAGCGCGGGCGTTGTGACGCAACGCGCTCAGGAGGTCACGGTCAAGATCATCCATGGGCTTATCATTCTGCTAAAACGAACTTATCAATCTGTCAAAAACTACTCTATTTTCGACACTTTTCCATCTTTTTGCTGTCGCCTCCCTGGCCAATAATGCGAATCAACAGCCCCTAACCCTTTGGAGCGCCGCCGATGAGCGTAGAACCCACATCCGTCACCCTGATCGGCGTCCCGCTTGAGGAAGGCTCCGGTCGCCGCGGCGCCAGCATGGGGCCGACCGCCCTGCGCATTGCCGGCATCGCGACCATGCTGACCGAGCTCGACCATCGCGTCACCGACAGCGGCGACCTGCATCCCGCCCCTGCCGCCGACCTGCCGGACGATCCAAAGGCGCATCATCTGAAGATCGTCGGCGCTTTCACCCGCACCCTCGAAGCCAAGGTCTACGACGTCGCCTCATCCGGCGGCTTCCCGCTGATCCTCGGCGGTGACCACAGCCTCTCCATGGGCAGCGTCTCTGGCATGGCGCGCTATGCGGCAGAGGTCGGCCGGCCGCTCTTCGTGCTCTGGCTGGACGCGCATTCGGACTTTAATTCGCCGACGACATCGCCGTCAGGCAATATTCACGGTATGCCTGTCGCCTACTTCTGCGGCCAGGCGGAGATCGCCAATGTCCTGCCAGCCGGCCGGCCGCTGGTCGATCCGAAGAAGGTCTTCCAGGTCGGCATCCGCTCCGTCGATCCGCATGAGCGCGAGCAGATCCGCGAGCACGGCGTCAATGTCTTCGACATGCGCTCGCTTGACGAACAGGGCGTGGCCGCAATCATGCGCCAGGTACTCGATACGGTCAGCGCCGCCAACGGCCTGCTGCATGTCAGCTTCGACGTTGACTTCATCGATCCGGACATTGCGCCGGGTGTCGGAACGACGGTGCCGGGCGGCGCGACCTATCGCGAAGCCCACCTGATCATGGAAATGCTGTCTGACAGCGGCCTCGTCTCGTCGCTCGATCTGGTCGAGCTCAATCCTTTCCTCGACGATCGCGGTAAGAGCGCCCGCGTCCTGGTCGAGATGGCGGCAAGCCTGTTCGGCCGGCGCATCTTCGACCGCCCCACGAGGGCGGCATAGTTCTGGGGGAATTACCATGAGCGCACCAGCCGATCTGATTGCCACCGAGCAGCGTCTCGGCGCCCATAACTACAAGCCGCTCGACGTCGTGCTCACCCGCGGCGAAGGCGTCTATGTCTGGGATACGGACGGCAAGCGCTATCTCGACTGCCTCTCGGCCTATTCGGCGGTCAACCAGGGCCATTGTCACCCGAAGATCCGCGAGGCGATGATCGAGCAGGCCGGCAAGCTGACGCTCACCTCGCGCGCCTTCCGCAACGACCAGCTCGCCTATCTCTATGAGGAACTGGCCGCGCTCACCGGCTCCCACAAGATCCTGCCGATGAACTCCGGCGCCGAGGCCGTCGAGACCGCGATCAAGGCGGTGCGCAAATGGGGCTATGAGGTCAAGGGCGTGCCGGAAAACCAGGCGGAGATCATCGTCTTCGCCGACAATTTCCATGGCCGGACGCTGAGCATCATCAGCTTCTCGACCGATCCGGATGCCCGCACCGGCTTCGGTCCCTATACGCCAGGCTTCCGCGTCGTGCCCTTCGGCGACGCCGATGCTTTCGTCGCCGCGATCAATAGCAACACTGTTGCCGCGCTGATCGAGCCTATCCAGGGCGAGGCCGGCGTCATCATCCCGCCTGCCGGTTATTTCACCCGTTTGCGCGAACTCTGCACAAACAACAGGATCACCCTCATCCTCGACGAAATCCAGACTGGCCTTGGCCGCACCGGCAAGCTGCTGGCCGAGGAACATGAAGGTATCGAGGCCGACGTGACGTTGATCGGCAAGGCCCTGTCAGGCGGCTTCTACCCGGTCTCCGCCGTCCTCTCCAACTCCGAGGTACTCGGCGTGCTGAAACCCGGACAACACGGCTCCACCTTTGGCGGCAATCCGCTCGCCTGCGCCGTCGCCAGGGCGGCTCTGCGCGTGCTCACCGAGGAAGGCATGATCGAGAACGCCGCCGTCATGGGGGATTATTTCCTCGAAGGTCTGCGCTCGATCCGCTCCAACATCGTCAAGGACGTGCGCGGGCGCGGCCTGATGATGGCAGTGGAACTGGTGCCGGAGGCCGGAGGCGCGCGGCAATATTGCTATCAGTTGAAGGATCTCGGCCTGCTCGCCAAGGACACCCACAACCATACGATCCGCCTTGCTCCGCCGCTGGTCATCACCCGTAATCAGGTCGACTGGGCGCTGGAGCAGATCGACAAGGTCCTGGCGCGCTGAGCTCAACCTTTAGAAGAATCTAAACTACGAAAGAACCGAAATCTCTTCCATAGGTTTAGGTTTGAGCAACATTCTTACGCTATCGTCCCGGATAGAGCGCCGGATTTGGCGCCATGCGTCAACGGGAAGAATGTTCATGGCCACGATCAATTCCACCAGTTTCAGCGGCGACACGCTGGAGATCATTGCCTTCCGGCTTCACGATCAGGAGTTTTGCGTCAAGACCACCACGATCCGCGAAATCCGCGGCTGGGCGCCGTCGACGCCGATCCCGCATGCGCCGGCCGATGTCATCGGCGTCATGAACCTGCGCGGTTCAGTCATCCCAATCATCGATCTCGCCTACAAGCTGGGCATGGAGAGCACGGTCGCCAATGAACGCAGCGCCATCGTCGTGGCGGAAGTCCATAACATGGTCATCGGCATGCTGGTCGATCGCGTCTCCGACATCCTGACGATCGCCGCCGACCAGGTTCAGCCCGTCCCCGAAGTTACCGCTTCCTTCGACCGCGCCTATTGCGAAGGCATCATCGCCACCGAAAACGGCATGATCTGCTTCCTGAACCTTGCCAAGATGTTCAAGGAAAGCGAAGCCGAAGAACTCGCCGCCTGAGCGCCTGCTTTTCATTTCAGTCCCCACGAAAAAGCCGCCCCGATCGTCCGGGGCGGCTTTTTTCATGCAAGTCGCATGCCGGTTTCAGCCGAACAGCGCAAAGGTGCTCCTGATCGTCACCCAGACGCCCCAAAGCAACGGGATACCGACGATCGCCCAGGCGATCAGCGCCTTGCCGTCGAACCCGCCCTTACCGATGCCGAAGGAGCCCGTCGGGCCGGCATTGGCGGCGGCGGTCTTTGCCTGCAACGCGGCCACTTCGTCATCCGACATGAACCACTTGTCCGCAAGCGGCCTTACCAGCGAGTTGGCGATCAGGCCGAGCGCCAGCATGCCCGCGAGGATATACATGGTGAAGGTATAGAGCTGCGCGCCCTCGACGCCGGCAGCCTTCTGCGCCTCGCGAATGTAATTGACCACCACCGGGCCGACGATCCCGGCCGTTGCCCAGGCCGTCAGCAGCCGGCCATGGATGGCACCGACGAACTGCGTGCCGAAGATGTCGGCGAGATAGGCCGGGATGGTGGCAAAGCCGCCGCCATACATCGACAGAATGATGCAGAGGGCGCCGACGAACAGGAGCTTGCTGTGGATGCCGGCCGCCCAGGGGGCAAGCAGGTAAAGCGCGATGCCGATCAGGAAGAAGCAGTAGTAAGTATTCTTGCGGCCGATCTTGTCGGAGAGCGATGCCCAGAAGAAGCGACCGCCGATATTGAAGAGCGATAGCAGACCGGCAAAACCGGCGGCAATCGCGGCGATGGCCGCCACTTGCTCCTTGCTGAGATCGCCGAATTTCACGTCCGGCAGGCCGATCAGCGCGCCACCGAAGATTTCCTGCAGCATCGGCGAGGCCATGCCGATGACGCCGATGCCGGCGGAGACGTTGAGGCACAGTACCGCCCAGATCAGCCAGAACTGCTTAGTCTTGTGCGCGTCGCGCAGATGCACATGCTTGGTGGTGATCATCGTGCTCTTCGCGGCAGGCGGCGTCCAGCCTTCCGGGCGCCAGCCGGCCGGCGGCAGACGATAGCCGAAGGCACCGCCCATCATGAAGACGAAATAGATCGCCGCCATGACGATGAAGGTCTGCCAGACGCCGACCGAACCGTCGACGCGGAAGCTGGTCATCAGCAGGTTGGCGAGCGGCGCGCCGATCATCGCGCCACCGCCGAAGCCCATGATCGCCATGCCCGTCGCCATGCCGCGCCGGTCGGGAAACCATTTGATCAGCGTCGAGACCGGCGAGATATAGCCGAGGCCAAGCCCGATGCCGCCAATGACGCCCGCGCCGATCCACATCAGCCAGAGTTGATGATAAATGACGCCGATCGCGGCGATCAGGATGCCGCCACACCAGCAGCAGGCGGAGACGACACCGGCCTTGCGCGGGCCGGCCCGCTCCAGCCAGCCGCCCCAGATCGCGGCAGAGGAGCCGAGCAGCACGAAGAACAGCGTATAGATCCAGCCGAGATCGCTGACGCGCCAATCGCAGCTGGTGGTGACCAAAGCGGAAAGGAGATTGAGGCTGGCGCATTCAGCCGTTGGCGGCGTCGTTGTGCCGAGCGCCTTCGACAGCGGCAGCCAGAAGACGCTGAAGCCATAGGCCATGCCGATGCAAAGATGGATCGCCAAGGCAGCCGGCGGCACCAGCCACCGGTTGAAGCCAGGCTTGGCGATGATGCGCTCGCGATCGAGCAGTCCCGGCGCCGCCGCGCCCCTTGAAATATCCGTTTCCGCAGTCGCCATGAACAACCCTCCTTGTTTCAGAGACCTGAATTCCCCAATAATTCCGCCTTGTACAGCTGCTACGGACGGATTTCCCTCTCCATCCAATAGATTTTAAAAATCAAAGACAAAGGCCGGATCAGTCTTGCTTGGCCGGCTCCGGTCTGTGGATCAGCGCCGAGGCCTCGATGACCAGAGGGCTCAAGTCGCTGCCTCCATGATCGATGATCTCGAAAAGCTGACGCCGCATGCGCGGTTCCCAGAATTTGTTGATATGCGTGGCAACACCCTGCGCCGATTCATGCGCCGGTTGCGTCTTGAAGAAGGTGGCGATCTGGTTCGCCATATAGACGAGTTTCGTCTCAGTCTTGCCGTGAGGTGTTTCGTCAGGCGACATCGGCGATGCTCCCCGGAGTAATACGCTGCGGATGGGTGAAAATCTCGAAATCGTCGCCGCGCACCAGCGCCACCAATGTCATGCCGGCCTCGTCAGCCGTGCGGATGGCGAGTGCGGTCGGCGCGGAAATGGCGACCAAAACCGAACTGCCCAGAATCGCCGCCTTCTGCACCATCTCGACCGACAAGCGGCTGGTGACCGCAACGACGCCGTCGGCGCCCCTGTGGCCGGAGCTAATGACAGCGCCGCAAAGCTTGTCCAGCGCATTGTGCCGCCCGACATCCTCGCGCACGGCGATCAGCCCCTTCCCCTGGATATAAAAGCCGGCTCCGTGCACGGCGCGGGTCTCGCGATGCAAAGGCTGCGCGTCATTGAGCAGTGCGATGGCGCGGACAATATCCTCATGGGAAAGCGTCAACGCGACACTCGATACATCCGGCACCTTACGTACTGCCTGCTCGATCGACTCGATGCCGCAGAGGCCGCAGCCGACCGGCCCGGCCATATGCCGCCGCCGGACACGCAGGGCATCGGCGACGTCATCGACCAGGGTGATCTGCACATCGATCCCCTGCTCGTCCTCCACCGGTTCGACCGCGGCGATCTGATCGATATCGATAATAATGCCTTCGGTCAGGCTGAACCCGATGGCGAAATCCTCGAGATCAGCAGGCGTTCCCATCATCACCGCATGCGACGAGCCGCCATAGGAGAAGGCGATCGGAACTTCTTCCGGCACGATACGGGAGCCGGAGCAGACGACGCCATCGCGGCGCGCGGTTTCGGGGACGGTGGTCGTGGGGGTGAATTTGGTCATTAGCTGGCCTCTCCTTCTCCCCATTGGGGAGAAGGTGGCGCGAAGCGTCGGATGAGGGGGGTGAGGAGCGAAAGCTCCGAGCGCCCTGAACGCAGGCTAATGGCAGTTTCTGCCGCGTGGAAAGGCCCCCTCATCCGCCCTTTGGGCACCTTCTCCCCAAGGGGAGAAGGGGTAAACGCATCCATCCTCACTCCGCAGCCTCCATTTTCCCAACAATCCGGCGAGACTGCCGGGCCTGTTCGTCATAGTCGATCTGCCATTGCGACGGGCCGTTGGATGGCGAGACCTGGACGGCAGTGACCTTATATTCCGGGCAGTTCGTTGCCCAGTCGGAATAGTCGGTCGTGATGACGTTCGCCTGCGTATCGGGATGATGAAAGGTCGTATAGACGACGCCCGGCGCGACGCGGTCGGTGATCAGCGCCCGCAACGTCGTATCGCCGGAACGGCTGGCAAGCTTGATCCAGTCGCCGTCGCGAATGCCGCGCTGCTCGGCATCGTGCGGATGCATCTCCAGCCGGTCCTCGGAATGCCACATGACGTTCTCGGTACGCCGGGTCTGCGCGCCGACATTGTACTGGCTGAGGATGCGCCCGGTCGTCAGCAGCAGCGGGAAGCGAGGGCCGGTGCGTTCGTCGGTCGCGACATATTCCGTGCGGATGAACTTGCCCTTACCGCGCACGAAACCGTCAACATGCATGATCGGCGAGCCCAGTGGCGTCTTCTCGTTGCAGGGCCACTGCACCGAACCCATCTTCTCCAGATAGTCGTAGGAGACCAGAGCGAAGCTCGGCGTCGTCGCGGCGATCTCGTCCATGATTTCGGAGGGATGCTGGTAGTTCCAGCCAAGCCCCATGGCCTGCGCCATCTTCTGCGTCACTTCCCAGTCGGCATAGCCGTTGCGCGGGCTTATCACCTTGCGCACGCGGTTGATGCGGCGCTCGGCATTGGTGAAGGTGCCGTCCTTTTCCAGGAAGGTTGAGCCGGGCAGGAAGACATGGGCGTAGTTGGCCGTCTCGTTCAGGAAGAGATCGTGGACGATGACGCATTCCATGGCGGCAAGGCCGGCGGCAACATGCTTGGTGTCCGGATCGGACTGCAGGATGTCTTCGCCCTGGATGTAGAGACCCTTGAACGTGCCATCGACGGCGGCATCCAGCATGTTCGGGATGCGCAGGCCCGGCTCGTTGTTGAGCGTCACGCCCCAGAGCTTCTCGAAAATATCGCGGGTCGCATCATCGGAGATATGGCGATAGCCCGGTAGTTCGTGCGGGAAGGATCCCATGTCGCAGGAACCCTGGACATTGTTCTGGCCGCGTAGCGGGTTTACGCCGACGCCGGGGCGGCCAATATTGCCGGTCGCCATGGCGAGGTTGGCAATCGCCATCACCGTGGTCGAACCCTGGCTGTGCTCGGTGACCCCAAGGCCGTAGTAGATCGCGCCATTGCCGCCCTTGGCGAAGAGACGAGCCGCACCGCGCGCAAGGTCGGCCGGAACGTTGGTATATTTCTCCGTTTCCTCCGGGCTGTGCTGCGGCTCGGCGACGAAAGCGGCCCAGTCCTCGAATTCCGACCAGTCGCAGCGTTCACGGATGAACTTTTCGTCGAACAGGCCCTCGGTGACAATGACATGGGCAAGCGCCGTCAGCAGGGCGACATTGGTGCCGGGCTTCAGCGGCAGGTGATAGCTCGCCTCGACATGCGGCGTACGCACCAGGTCGATGCGGCGCGGATCGATGACGATCAGCTTGGCGCCCTGGCGCAGCCGCTTCTTCAACCGCGACCCGAAGACCGGATGGCCGTCGGTCGGGTTGGCGCCGATGACGATGACAACATCGGAATGCTCGACGCTGTCAAAATTCTGCGTGCCGGCCGAAGTGCCGAAAGCCTGGCCGAGACCGTAGCCGGTCGGTGAGTGGCAGACGCGGGCGCATGTATCGACATTGTTGTTGCCGAAGCCGGCCCGGATCAGCTTCTGCACCAGGAAGGTCTCTTCGTTGGTGCAGCGCGACGAGGTGATGCCGCCGACGGATTCGCGGCCATACTGATACTGGATCCGCCGGATTTCCGTGGCGACATGCGCAAAGGCCTCGTCCCAGGTGACTTCGCGCCATGGGTCGGTGATCTTCTCGCGAACCATCGGATTGAGAATGCGGTCCTTATGGGTCGAATAGCCATAGGCAAAGCGGCCCTTGACGCAGGAATGGCCGCGATTGGCCTGGCCATCCTTCCACGGCACCATGCGAACCAGCTCCTCGCCGCGCATCTCCGCCTTGAAGGAACAGCCGACGCCGCAATAGGCGCAGGTGGTGACGACGGAATGCTCCGGCTGGCCGATCGCGATCACCGATTTCTCCGTCAGCGTTGCCGTCGGACAGGCCTGCACGCAGGCGCCGCAAGAAACGCATTCCGAATCGATAAAATGCTCATGCATGCCGGGCGATACGCGCGAACCGAAACCACGGCCCTCGATGGTGAGCGCAAAGGTGCCCTGCACCTCTTCGCAGGCGCGCACGCAGCGTGAGCAGACGATGCACTTCGAAGGATCATAGGTAAAGTAAGGATTGGACTCGTCCTTCGGCATCCATTTCAGGTTGATGTCGCCGCTGTTGCGCGCCTTGACGTGATTGTCGCCCTCATAGCCGTAGCGAACATCCCGCAGGCCAACCGCACCGGCCATGTCCTGCAGCTCGCAATCGCCATTGGCGGCGCAGGTCAGACAGTCAAGCGGATGGTCGGAGATATAAAGCTCCATCACGCCGCGGCGGATATCCTTCAGCCGGTTGGTCTGCGTGTGCACCACCATGCCCGGCGAAACCGGCGTCGTACAGGACGAAGGCGTACCATTGCGGCCTTCGATCTCGACAAGACAGAGGCGACAGGAGCCGAAAGCATCGACCATGTCGGTGGCGCAGAGCTTCGGCACCTGAATGCCGGCTTCCATCGAGGCACGCATGATCGACGTGCCCTCGGGCACGGTGATCGAACGACCATCGACGGTCAGTGTCACCAGGGTTTCGGAGCGGGAGGCGGGCGTGCCGTAGTCGATTTCTGGAACGAGAGACATGGATCTTACTCCGCCGCTTCAATCAAAGGGACCGGGGAAAAATCCTCCGGAAAATGCGTCATCGCGCTCATCACCGGATAGGGCGTGAAGCCCCCAAGCGCACAGAGCGAGCCGAACTTCATCGTGTTGCAGAGATCGGCGAGCAGAACCCGGTTCTTCTCGGGCTCAATCCCCCGCGCGATCTTGTCGGCCGTCTCGACACCGCGCGTCGAACCGATGCGGCAGGGCGTGCACTTGCCGCAGCTTTCGACCGCGCAGAACTCCATGGCGAAACGCGCCTGTTTCAGCATGTCGGCGGTGTCGTCGAAGACGACGATGCCGGCATGGCCGATGAGACCGTCCTTGGCCGCAAAGGATTCATAGTCGAATGGCGTGTCGAACAGCGCTCGCGGGAAATAGGCCCCGAGCGGCCCACCCACCTGCACCGCCTTCACCGGCCGGCCCGTCGCTGTGCCGCCCCCGATCCTGTCGATGATATCGCCAAGCGACAAGCCGAAGGCCGTCTCGTAAAGCCCGCCATATTTCACATTACCGGCGATCTGGAGGGGAATGGTGCCGCGCGAGCGACCCATGCCGAAATCGCGGTAAAAGGCCGCCCCCTTGTCCATGATCACAGGTACGGAAGCGAGCGAGATGACATTGTTGATAACGGTCGGACAGTCGAACAAGCCCTTATGCGCCGGCAGCGGCGGCTTGGCACGCACGATGCCGCGCTTGCCCTCGAGGCTGTTGAGCAGCGCCGTCTCCTCGCCGCAGACATAAGCGCCGGCACCGGTGCGGATCTCGATATCGAAGGCCTTGCCCGAGCCGAGAACGGAAGCGCCAAGAATGCCAGCTCCTCTGGCGATCTCGACGGCTTGCGTCATCGCGGCGATGGCATGCGGATATTCCGAACGCGCATAGACGAAACCCTTGGTCGCGCCCGTGGCAAGCCCGGCAATCGTCATGCCCTCGATCAGCACGAAGGGATCGCCCTCCATAATCATCCGGTCGGCGAAGGTGCCGCTATCGCCCTCGTCGGCATTACAGACGATGTATTTGCGCGTCCCCGGCGCATCGAGAACGGTCTTCCATTTGATACCGGTCGGAAAGCCCGCGCCGCCACGGCCGCGCAGGCCGGAGTCGATGACATCCTTGACGATATCGGCGGCCGCCATGCTGACGGCACGGCACAGCCCCTTGAGGCCGCCATGGGCTTCATAATCTGTGAGCGAAAGAGGATCGGTGATGCCGCAGCGGGCAAAGGTGAGGCGTGTCTGTTCCTTGAGGAATGGGAGGCTTTCAACCTCCCCAAGACAGAGCGGATGCTTGTTGCCTTGGAGCAATCCAGCATCGAACAGCGCCGGCACATCCTTGGCCTTCACCGGCCCATAGCCGATGCGTTTGCCGTCGATTTCGACTTCGACCAAAGGCTCCAGCCAGAATAGGCCGCGCGAGCCGTTGCGCACGATCTGCGCGTCCAACCCACGGTCGGCGATTTCCTGCGCAACAGCCTTCGCCACCTTCTCGGCGCCGACTGAAAGAGCCGCAGCATCGCGGGGAATGTAAATCTTCACCATCATCGGCGTGCCTCCTTCACGAGGTCTTCCGCACCTTCGTCGTCGAGCCGACCATGCAGCTCGCCATCCAGCATCGCCGCGGGGGCGCAGGCACAGAGCCCGAGACAGTAGACCGGCTCCAGCGTCACGCTACCATCGAGAGTCGTCTGATGAAAATCGATGCCGAGCAACCGCTTGACGCGCTCCGCCAACTGATCGCCACCCATCGACTGACAGGCTTCGGCACGACAGAGCTTCAACACATGGCGGCCGGCGGGATGATCGCGATAGTCGTGATAGAAGGTCATGACGCCGTGCACTTCGGCGCGCGACAAATTCAGGGCCTTGGCGATCAGCGGCAGCGTATCCTGCGGCACATAGCCGAACTCTTCCTGGATCCCGTGCAGGATCGGCAGGAGCGGACCTTCCATCGATTTCATGGCTTCGATAATGACGCCGGCACGGGCCGCGATTGCGCCCGAGCCAAGATGCAAACTCATAAGCAGCCCTCCCAGGCTTCCTCCTGAACATGCGTCGACGCATGTTCACGCAGCAAGAGTCGCAGGGAAGCAGCGAGGGATCAATAAGGCAGTCCCGTCAAACGATAGAAAACTTCTATCGATCCTTACCGCCTTCCGCGAGTAATCTCGCCTCATGCAACAAGGCCGAGACGAGCGGAGTAAACGGCTCGCGATGGGTGGCGACCAGACCGACGAGATGTTCGGCATCCGGATCCGTGATCGGTATCTTGTGAATATCGGCAGGGAAACCGAAGGAATCGGCGATATTCTTCGGCATGATGCTCGCCCAGCGCCCGGTCTGGACATGGGAGAACAGCACGATCATCGAATTGGACTCCAGCGTCGGACGGGCCGTCGCGCCGGCTTCGGCAAGATGCCGGTTGATGATGCGGCGGTTCTGCATGTCTGCGGTCAATAGACAAAGCCGAAGATCGCCCACTTCCTTCCAGGTCACGGTGGCGCGCTCGGAGAGCGGACTGCCCGCCGCCGTGATCAGATGGTAGCGCTCGGCATAAAGCGGCACGCTGGTGACGCGGCCGAGCGGCTCGTTTTCCAGATAAGTGATGCCAGCATCGATCTCGAGATTTTCGAGCAGGCTCAGCACCTGCAGCGAATTGCGCGAGATGATGGAAAAGGTGACGTCGGGATGCCGCTCCTGAAAGGGCGCGGTGATCTTCGGCACCATGGCGAGCGCCGTCGGGATGGCCGCGATGCGGATATGGCCGGCAAGGCCCTTATGCGCCGCTCGCATCTCCTCGCGCATCGTCCTGGCATCGCCGACGATCCGCCGCGCCCACTCCAACACCCGCTGCCCTTCCGGCGTCAGCCCCTGGAAGCGCGAGCCGCGGCTGACGAGCATGACCCCGAGCTGATCCTCCAGCTGCCTGATCGCCGCCGACAAGGTCGGCTGCGTCACCCCGCATTCCTCCGCGGCACGGCCGAAATGCTTCTGGTTGGCAAGCGCGATAAAGAATTCCAGCTTGTCGATCATTCAACTCTCCCCAACCAAGAGAGTTAGACGGGGTGAAGCATGAGCGCAAGATTGCATCAATGGCGATGAATTTCTCTTACTCCACCGCCTCAAACTGGAGACGATAGCTGGAAGGCGACAACCCCACCATTCCGCGAAAATGATTTCGCAAGGTCGTGGCCGCCCCGAAACCGACCTGCTGTGCAATCATCTCCACGGACAGATTGGTTTCTTCCAGCAACTCTCTTGCTCTCGCGATACGTTCGGTGATGACCCATATCCCCGGAGCAAGGCCGGTCGCATCACGCATATGACGATGAATGCCTCTGACACTCATACCCGCCTCAGCCGCCATTCTCTCGATCGGCCATGGCTCGGCCAATCTTGAGCGGATAGTATCCAGTAAAACACCGATCCGGGTTCCTGCGCGGGCCGCTATCGGGCGTTCGATGAATTGCGCCTGCCCTCCCTCGCGATGAGTCGGGATCACGAGACGGCGTGCAACACGATTGGCGGCTTTTGCGCCGAAATCCTTGCGAACCACATGCAGACAAAGATCGAGGCCGGCGGCACTTCCCGCCGATGTGAGAAGCAAATCCTCATCGACATAGAGAACATCGGGCTCGACCGTGATGCGAGGATAGGCGTCGGCCAGCTTCTCGACGTGATGCCAATGCGTCGTCGCGCGCTTACCATCCAGAAGGCCGGTCGCAGCAAGGACGAATGCTCCGCCGCATACGCCGACCAGCCGGCATCCGCGCGCATGCGCCTTGCGCAGAGCATCGGCAATATCCTGCGGCACCGGCTCAAACGGCCCTCGCCAGCCCGGAACGACGATTGTCGAGGCTGCCTCCAACAGCTCCAATCCGCCATCGGCCTGAACGCGAACGCCACCCAGACCGCGCACCGGCTCGGACGGGCTGGCGGCGATGACGCTACGATACCAGTCCTCTCCCATCTCCGGGCGCGACTGGCAGAACACCTCCACAGCGCAGCCGAATTCAAACGTGCAAAGCCCGTCATAGGCAAGAATTGCAACAAGATGCGGTATCGAGTTTGGCATGATCAGAACGATAATGGCCGATCATGCCACTGGCAAGCAGCATCCCTTTGCGGGCATCCTATGCTATAGGTCCCGGATATCCGGAATAGCGCTCAAGACCACGTGAAAGGAACCACCTTGCGTCTGATCGGAATGCTGGATTCTCCCTATGTTCGTCGTGTCGCCATCTCGCTCAAGGTTATGGCGCTGCCGTTCGAGCATCAATCCCTGTCGGTCTTCCGAGACTTCGACGCCTTCGCCAAGATTAACCCCATCGTCAAAGCGCCGACGCTTGTTACCGACGATGGAAGCGTCCTGCTGGATTCGACACTGATCCTTGAATATCTGGAACGCCTGGCGGCGCCCGAACGGCGGCTCACACCGCTGGATCTCGCCGATCATATCCGCTCGCAACGAGCCATTGGCCTCGCCCTGGCGGCCTGCGAGAAAACCGTTCAGATCGTCTACGAATTCAATCTGCGACCTGTCGAAAAGCAGCATCAGGCCTGGGTCGATCGTGTGAAGGGGCAATTGTCGGCGGCATATGATCTGCTCGAAGCCGAGTTCACCGATGTCGAGAGCTGGCGCCTCGGGTCTCGGCCCCTTCAGGCTGACATTACCACCGCTGTTGCGTGGCGTTTCACGCAAGATGCTCTGCCACAATTCATATCGGCAACCAGCTATCCTGCCCTGTCCGCTCTTTCGCAAAGAGCCGAAGCACTGCCCGAATTCATTGCGCTATCCCCGGACTAGACCGGGAATTTCGATCATGGGTGAGGATCGGGAAATCCATGGCGTTCGGAAAGTGCGGCAAGGATCTTGTCCTTGTCGGATATGAATGCTTTCCCTTGAAACAGGCCGGTTTGATGTTGCGAGGTTTCACCGTCCGCCAGCACCAGCAGCGGTAGAGACTGATTTTCCTCCCCGACCACGGCAATGACGGGAAGCCGTGGCCGTGGCCATGCAATCCGCTCGACATCAAGCCGTTGTGCCAACGCAGGGAGTGACGCCAGAACCCCTTCCATCAAGGCGCAGTGCCAGCAATAGAAGCGCCGGCCGGGATAAGCGGGGTCCTCAAAATCGGGGCGCAGTAAAAAGAGTTTATCGCGGGTCATCGCCGGCTCCATCGCTCTCGAACACCATGCACAAACGATGGAAAATCCAAGCCAATCCGCACGATTCGGAAACCATCGCTCATGACAACGGCCGCTTTATAAACGTTGCCCAGCCATCGGCAAGCATCTCCGGCTGCCACGATCAGGAATCGAAGCCGCAGAAAACCTCGCGCAACGATTCAACCACGTCGCTGATTTCCGAACCGGCGACGGCGTAATAGACGAGCCGGCCCTCGCGGCGTGTTTCGACGAGCTTCTCCAGCCGCAGCCGCGCCAGATGCTGCGACACCACCGCCTGCTGCAGACCGAGTATAGCCTCGATCTCCATCACGGTCTTTTCCTGCTTGGCCAAGAGGAAGAGAATGATCAGGCGCGTCTCGTGCGACAGAGCCTTCAACAAAACGCTCGCCCGTCTGGCCTTCGCGTTCAGTTCTTCAACACTATGCTCCGTAATACCGCCAGGCGGTGGAGACAACGACATAGGACAGCCTCTGGCGACAAATTCGCATACAGATATGCGTATAATATTATGAATAGGGTGCTCGTTCAAAAAATGGCGGAGCACCAAAAAAGGTCCATTTTATCAGCAGATAAGCTGCCCGCCATTAATCTCAACCACCTGTCCGGTGATGTAGCCGGATAAATTCGGCGCCGCCAGGAAAAGATAGGTGGGGGCGCAATCCTCCGCCGTGCCCAGGCGTTGCAGCGGAATAGACCGGCGTGTCTGCTCCAGCTTTTCCTTCGAGGAGTAGCGCTCATGGAAATCGGTGGCGATGGTTCCCGGCGACACGCAGTTCACCCGGATACCGTCCGGCGCCAGCTCCCGCGCTAGCGCCTTCGAATAGGTGGCGACGAAAGCCTTGGAAGCGGAGTAGATCGCCGATCCCGGACTGCCGCCAGTGAGCGCCGAGATTGATACTGTATTGACGATCGCCGCCTGCCCCGCCTTCCTGAGCTGCGGCAGCAAGGCCCTTGTCACCTCCACGACCGAGGTCTGGTTGAGCTGGACGATCCGGCCATATTGCTCGTCGGTCAATTCACCGGCGGGAAAGCGGCCGAGCATGGTGCCGGCATTGTTGACCAGCACGTCGATACGGTCGAACACGCCAGCAGCGGCAGCGGCGAAATCCTTCGTGCCGCTCTCGCTGCTAAAGTCGCCCGGAATGAGAAAAGCGCGGCGGTCCAGTTCGGCCTCCAGCAGAAAATCCGGCAGCTCCCGGCTGCCCTCGCGCCCGACATGGACGAGCACGCGCGCGCTGCAATCGAGAAACTGCCGCGCCACCTCCAGCCCGATGCCGCGCCCCGCGCCGGTGATCACGACGTTGCGATTTTCGAATAGCTTCGGATGAAACATGATGACCCTCTCAAATCGCAGAATCCGCGCACCGACAATTGCGGAATTTTCACTTTATCATATGATGATGAAAAAACGAAAGAAAGGGAGCGCAGATTATGTTCCTATCGGGACGGCAAACAGAGATTCTGGAAATCGCCAAGGCTGAGGGGCGCGTGCTGGTCGAGGAACTGGCGTCGCGCTTTTCCGTGACGCCACAGACCATCCGCAAGGACCTGAACGATCTCTGCGACGGCCGCGTTCTATCGCGGGTCCATGGCGGTGCGATCTTCCCGGGTGGCACGGAAAACGTCAAATATGAAGCGCGCCGCTCCATCGCCGCCCCGGAAAAGCAGGCGATCGGCCGGGCCGCCGCCGGGCTCATCCCCAATAACAGCTCGCTTTTCATCAATATCGGCACCACGACGGAGGCGGTCGGCGAAGCCCTTCTCGGCCATCACGAACTGATGGTTATCACCAATAATATCAATGTTGCCAACAAGTTGCGGATTTTCCCGTCGATCGAGGTCGTCATCGCCGGCGGCGTCGTGCGCGGCTCGGATGGCGGCATCGTCGGCGAAGCGGCGGTCGATTTCATCCGGCAATTCAAGGTGGACTACGCCGTCATCGGCACCTCCGCCATCGACGCCGACGGCGCGCTTCTCGATTTCGATTTTCGCGAAGTGAAAGTGGCGCAGGCGATCATCGCCAATGCCCGCCATGTCATCCTGGTGGCCGACAGCACCAAGTTCGAACGCACCGCCCCGGTACGCATCGGCCATCTGTCGCAGGTCCACACCTTCGTCACCGACGAATGTCGTGTCGAATCCGTGCGTGTCGCCGCCGCCGAACACGGCGTTCGCCTGGTCGAAACCGCACGCCGGCAGAGTTGACCGCACGCGCCGTCCATCAAGAAACGTTCGTTTGACATTCGTATTGATTTCGCTTTAGATGGATTGATTTTCGAATTATCCATCTTTCATGATGGCGGGGGCTTTGCGGAGGGGCGCGTGAGCGAGCAGATCCACGACATTTTCGTCATTGGCGGCGGCATCAACGGCTGCGGCATTGCCCGTGACGCCGTCGGACGCGGCTACAAGGTCGCACTTGCCGAAATGAACGATTTCGCCTCCGGCACCTCGTCCGGCGCCACCAAGCTGATCCATGGCGGCCTGCGCTATCTCGAGCATTACGAGTTCCGGCTTGTACGCGAATCGCTGATGGAACGCGAAGTGCTCTGGGCGATGGCGCCGCACATCATCTGGCCGATGCGCTTCGTCCTGCCCTATCACAAGGGCGGCATCCGTCCGGCCTGGCTCATCCGCCTCGGTCTTTTCCTTTACGACCATCTCGGCGGCCGCAAACTCCTGCCGCCGACGGCGACGCTCGACATGAAGATCGACCCGGCCGGAAAGCCGCTGAAGTCGCTGTTCACCAAGGCTTTCGAATATTCCGACGGCTGGGTGGATGACGCCCGCATGGTCGTGCTCAATGCCCGCGATGCCGCCGATCGCGGCGCCACGATCATGCCGCGCACCAAGGTCATATCAGCCCGTCGCGACGGCGCCCTTTGGGCGATCGAAACTGAGGACACCGTTACCGGCGAGAAACGCCTCTTCAAGTCGCGCATGCTGATCAATGCCGCCGGCCCCTGGGTCGATCATGTCCTCTCCGACGCCTTCGGCACCAACCAGGCGCACAATGTCCGCCTGGTGCAGGGCAGCCACATCGTCGTCCGAAAAAAATTCGACGATCCGCGCGCCTATTTCTTCCAAAATCCGGACAACCGCATCATTTTCGCCATCCCCTACGAACAGGATTTCACCCTGATCGGCACCACGGATCGTGACTATAAGGACGATCCGAAGGATGTGAGGATTTCCGAAGAGGAAACCACCTATCTCTGCAACGCCGCCAGCGAATATTTCAAGGAGCCGGTTCGCCCCGAGGATATCGTCTGGACCTATTCCGCCGTGCGCCCGCTCTATGACGACGGCGCCACCAAGGCGCAGGAGGCAACGCGCGACTACGTGCTGAAGGTTGAGGGTGCGGAAGGTCAGGCGCCGCTGCTCAACGTCTTCGGCGGCAAGCTCACCACCTATCGCCGCCTGAGCGAACATGCGCTGGAAAAGATCGGCGAAGCCATCGGCCTCAAAGGCACCCCATGGACGGCCAAAAGCTCACTCCCTGGTGGCGATTTTCCGGCCAAGGGTTATGAGGCCGAAGTCGTCAAGCTGAAGGCGCGCTATCCTTTCCTTGCCGACACGCATGCGCGGCGACTGGTGCGCCGCTACGGCACCCGCGCCATCATGATCCTCGGCAATGCCAAGGCCCTAACCGATCTCGGCCGCAATTTCGGCAGCGATCTCTACGAGGCGGAAGTGCGCTATCTGATGGCGCATGAATGGGCCTATTCCGCCGCCGATGTCCTCTGGCGCCGTTCGAAGAAGGGCCTCTACCTCTCGAAGGACCAGGCTGCGGCGCTGGATGACTACATGGCCGGCGCGCGGGTCCACGCATAAGCCACGACCCTTCCACCTCAGCCTTCGGGATCGAGCAGTCTCGGCCCCGGCCCTTCCTCGGCCAGCGCGTCCCAGGGATTGCGCAGCGGACAGCTCTGCAATGATAGACAGCCGCAACCGATGCAGCCGTCGAGCTGGTCGCGCAGGCCCTGCAGCCGCCTGATCCGCGCATCCAGATCATTCTTCCATTGCGCCGATAGATCTCGCCAATCGGCCGCCGTCGGCGTCCGGCTTTGCGGCAGCGTGTCGAGTGCTGCCTGGATCTCGGCAAGCGGGATCCCCACACGCTGCGCTACCTTGATCACCGCCACGCGGCGCAGCACCTCGCGGGCGTAACGCCGCTGGTTGCCACGACTGCGATGGCTCTCGATCAGCCCCTTCGCCTCGTAGAAATGCAACGCCGAGACCGCAACGCCACTGCGCGCCGCCACCTCTCCCACCGTCAGCAATCTGGAAAATGCATCAGAGTCCATTTTTCCCATGACACGCTATTGACCTCAACTTTACTTGAGGTTTTATAGCTCTTGCTCCGAAGCGCGTAAAGCAGGAGCAACGCATGACTGAACCCACCCGCCTGGCAATCCTCTACGGCAGCACCCGCAAGGGTCGCCTATGCGACCGCGTGGTCAATTGGGTCGTCCGGGAACTGGCGCATTATCCACTCATCGACATCGACGTCATCGATCCGCTCGATTTCGGCCTGCCGGTTCACCATGACGGCGAGCATCCGGCGGTGGCGGCGCTTGCCGCACGGCTCTCGGACGCCGATGCCTTCATCGTCGTCACGCCGGAGTACAATCACAGCTTCACGGCCTCGCTGAAATTCGTGCTCGATCTCGTCTACGAGCCATGGCAGGGCAAGCCGGTCGCCTTCGTTTCCTATGGCGGCATTTCCGGCGGGCTGCGCGCGGTCGAGCAATTGCGGCTGGTCTTTGCGGAACTGCATGCGGTCACCGTGCGCGACACCGTCAGCTTCGCCAATCCCTGGGGCCGCTTCGCCGAAGACGGCTCTCTCGAAAACCCGATCGAGGCACGGCAATCGCTGGTACGGATGATCGCGCGGCTGCATTGGTGGAGCGCGGCATTGAAGCCCGCCCGGGAGACACGTCCCTATCGCTCCGTCGCGGCTTAAGCGTTCATCCACAATGGCCAACACCGTTCTTCCGTTTCTGGCAGGTACGGAAGAACGGCTCGGCGCCCGGGCCTGCGCCGCATGTGCCCGGGCGTCTTTCTCCTCCTCAGTCGATCAAGCCGCACCCTTGCCGACGCCGCCTAGATGGCCTAACCCATTATCGAGGCGGTTCCAGAGGGATGAGGATGGAGCAAGAGACGCGGCTGGGGGGAGCGGATTTCATGCGCGCCGTGGCGTGCCTGATGGTGCTTGCCCATCATCTCGTACTGCGGATGGATTTCAGTTACCTCCCCGATGCCCTGGCCCTGCCGCTCATTCTGGCGCGCTTCGGCAATTACGGCGTCTCGGTCTTCTTCGTTCTCAGCGGCTTTCTGCTGTCGCGGCCCTTCTGGCTGGCGCTGGACAAGGGCCTGCCATTGCCTTCGCTGACAATCTACGCCATGCGCCGCGCCGCCCGCATCCTGCCGGGCTTCTGGTTTGCCCTGACGGTCGGCTTTGTCCTGAGTTTCACGGTCTACGGTTTTCCGCTCGATCGCGAGTTGGCCGGGCGCTACGTCTCCGGCTTCTTCCTGATGAGCCAGTGGCATTGGCGCACCTTCTTCCCGGTAGAGGATAACGGGCCGCTTTGGTCCATCCCTTTCGAGACGACCTGCTATGTGCTGCTGCCGATCGCTTTCCTGCTTCTGTTCAGCCCGGCCCTTAGACCGCGCTCTGCCTTGCCCGCCCGCATCCTCTGGCTCGGCGTCATCGCTCTCGCGCTTCTTGGCCATTGGCTGGTCGTCACCCAGATCCCGATCGACAGCGTCGGACGGGGCTGGGAGCATGGCTTCCAGGGCGGCGCCAAGGAGTGGATGCCGCGCTATAACCCGATTGGTTTCTTCACGATCTTTGCCATCGGCGCCCTCGCCGCCGGCATCCAGACCATGACCTCAAAGAAGCGCTCGTCGCTCTATGATGTCGTCGCCATACTTGCAATGATCGTCGGCGCCGCTGAAATCTGGATGTCGGTCAGCGGCAGCTGGGAAGGTTACGGCTGGCTTGGCATTCCCTATCGTTTCCCGGTCTTTCCGCTCGCCGTTGCCGTCGCGCTTTGCGTTCTGCCGCAAACGGCCGCCCTCCGCCATGTTCTCGACAATCGCCTCAGCCGCTACATCGCCACCGTCTCCTTCGGCGTCTATATCTGGCAGGACATCATCTTGCTGTTGATGAAGAAACTAGTCCCCTGGAGTTTCGGCACGGGCTCCGATGATGTGTTCGGCGGATGGTTCACTTCAAGCCTCATCGCCACCGTCATCATCTTCGCAATTGGCACCCTCAGCTATGTCTTCCTGGAACGCCCCGTCATGCGCTGGGCTCGCGCTCGGGAAAAGGCGGCAAGCGAGACCGTCCGAGCCTGACAAAAAGGCTGACCGATAAAAATCGTCAACCGACCGGTTTTTCCCGCGAAATCCGAGGCGCGTTGAGATCGGCATTGTCGATCAGAATCGTGGCCCGGTCGCCGGGATTGCATCGGCTGAGATAAAGCCGCTGCCCTTCCAAATATCGATGATTGCCGGGAGCGTCGGGGTCGGGATTCGACCCATCCCTCGCTGCCATTCGTCCGTAGGAAACCGCGAAGGGAACGTCGAGAAAAACACTGAGATCCCAGCAATCTGCCAGCTCATCGCGATGCAGGAAAATCCCGTCGATCAGCAGTATCGAACGGGCGTCGGGCGCCGCAAAGGCCGACGTGACCTCGCAATTGTTCCGATGATCGAACCGGGCCGTTTGGATAGCACTGGCGCCGGACCTGAACGGCAGCAGCAGATCCCGCTTGAGAGTATCGTAATCATAGGAATCGAGGAAATAGCCCTCCGGGCTGTCTTTGCCACGGAGATAGCGAACCTCTCTCGGATGGTGAAAGCCATCCACGCTTGCGCGAATGACAGAGTGCCCCGCCGTCTTCATAACAGCGGCAAGCTCATCGGTGAAAGTCGTCTTCCCCGAACCGTCAACGCCATCGACGGCGACGATCACACGATCCTGCGCGAAGCCGAGACTAGCGCGCGCCACATGTTCCAGAAGCTGACCTCTGACCGATACCCGTTCCATGCAGACAAGCTAGAACAAGGAATGCATGCGGCCAATATACTATTGGATTTTCACGAGGCCTGCGTAGCTCTCAGACGCTGAGGCGCCGAGCCAGCCCATACCTGACAAAAAGGCCGCCCAACGGAAAAACCGCTGGACGGCAAGGAAGCTCGGCTAGGGTTGCCGAGCATCGGTTCAGATCCGTGTGGCCTTCAGCCGTTCCTCATCGAGAACGACGCCGAGACCAGGGGCATCGCCAAGATCCAGCCAGCCATCCTGATGCTTGAGAGGCGAAACCATCGGGTAGTCCCTGCGGGCCTCGCTCCATTCCGGATTGTCATAGGGATATTCGAGCCAGGCGACATCGCCGACGCCTGCGGAGAGATGCGCGTTCGCCAGCACACCGATGCCGTTCGTCCAGGAGTGCGGGGTGAACTGCACGCCCGCCTCGCGCGCCTGATAGGCCAGCCGCCGGCAGCCGGTGATGCCGCCGACCAGTGCCACGTCGGGCTGGACGACATCGAAGGCGCGTTCCTCGATGATATCGCGGAATTCATAGAGTTCGCGCGTCATCTCGCCGCCAGCAATGCGCAGCGATGTCGCTTGCTTCAGCTCTTTCATGCCCTTGCGGTCGGAGCGGTGCAGTGGCTCTTCCATCCAGTAGACGCCGAGCCGTTCCAACTCTCTTGCCACCGTCAGCGCATCCTTGAAGGTCCAGGAGAGCGTCGTGTCCCAGGGCATGCGCCAACCCTGATTACAGTCGACCATCAGCTCCAGCCGGTCCCCGACTCGCGCGCGGACCGCCTCCAGCGCCTTCACATCGTCCCGCCAGCCGCTGCGGCCGCCGGCCGAGGAAGAGAAGCGCACCTTCATCGCCGGAAAGCCTTCGGCGATATAGCGCTCGGCCTGCTCCGCCATTGCGGCTGGCTCACGCAAGACGCCGGAGGAGGCGTAGAGCCGAACGCGGCTGGCCCGACCGCCAAGCATGCGCCAGACCGGTTCTCCGGTGATCTTGCCGGAGAGATCCCACAGCGCCAGATCCATCGGCCAGCAGCGGCCATAGTGAAAATTGATATGCGACAGGACTTCGTAGTGGCGCTCGAGATGGCGCGGATCCTCGCCTATGAACAGGTCCTCATGCCCCTCGAGGCCCTTCATCAGATCGCCGGAGCCGATGCCTTCGCGGCCCTCATCGTCGCGAACGCGGACAATCGTCGCGTCAAAATTCCGGCGCGGCCGGCCGTCCCAGCTCGCCTTGAACGGCGGATCGAGCGGCAGCCGGTGATGGCTGATCTCGATGGAAACGATCTTGCTCATGATAGTGCCTCCCCGCAAACCTTAGCCGAACTGCTGCCAGATGGTCTTGTAGTCACAATATTTGTCGATCGCGTGCACCGAGCGGTCACGGCCGAAACCAGATTGCTTGAAGCCGCCAAAGGGTGTGGCGAAATTCGACATGTCATAGGTGTTGATCCACACCGTACCCGCATGGAGCGCCTCGGAAAAGCGATGGGCGCGGTCCATATCCCTGGTGAAGACCGCGCCGGCGAGGCCGTAGATCGTGTCGTTGGCGATCCTCAGGGCCTCCTCCTCCGCGTCGAAGGGGATGGCGGCGAGCACCGGCCCGAAAATCTCCTGCCGCGCCAGGCTCATATCATTGGTCATGTCGACGAAGACGCCGGGCGAAACATAATAGCCGCCGGTTTCGCTGAGAACCCGTTCGGCGCCGAAGACACGCCGCGCGCCCTCCTTTTCGCCCGCGGCAATCATCGAAAGCACCTTGTTCATGTGCTCCTCCTCGATCAGCGCACCGATCTGGGCGGCCGGGTCGAGCGGATGCTTCAGCGCAATGTCGGATCGCGTCACCGCCTCGATCTTGGCGATGAGTGTCTCCTGCACGGAGCGCTGCACGATCAGCCGCGTCGAGGCATGGCAGGTCTCGCCGGAATTGTAGAAGCAGCCCCAGGCGACGGCACTCGCGGCCGCATCGAGATCCGCGTCTTCGAAGACGACCAATGGCGACTTGCCGCCAAGCTCCAGCGCAACGCGCTTGACATTCGATTGAGCCGCATAGCCCATGATAAGCTTGCCGACCTCAGTCGAGCCCGTGAAGGCGATCATGTCGACATCCATGTGCAGCGCCAGCGGCTTGCCGGTCTCCTCGCCATAACCGGTGACGACGTTGAGGACACCGGCAGGCAGGCCCGCTTCGAAGCCGAGTTCGGCCAGGCGGATTGCCGAGAGCGAGGACTGCTCCGCCGGCTTCAGCACCACGGAATTGCCGGCGGCGATTGCCGGGCCGAGCTTCCAGGCATCGATGATCATCGGATAGTTCCAGGGTGTGATCGCGCCGATAACGCCGAGCGGCACCTTGCGTACGAGAGCGCGCGCATTCGGCCCGGTCGGAGCGATCTCGTCATAGATCTTGTCGATCATCTCACCGTAGAACTGAATGCCGTCGGCGCAGAGCCGGACATCGACAGTGAGCGACGCCATGACCGGCTTGCCGACATCCAGCGTCTCCAGCATGGCGAGCTCCTCGCCATGGGTGCGGATGAGCTCGGCCCATTTCAGCATGATCCTCTTCTTTTCCAACGGCTCCTTCTTGCGCCAGACACCGCTTTCGAAGGCGGCGCGGGCGGCTGCGACCGCCGCATCGATATCGGCGGCATTGCCCCGCGCCAGCTGAGCGCCGGGCTTGCCGTCCATCGGCCGGATTCGGGTGAAGGTCTCGCCGGAAGAGGAAGCACGATAGGCGCCGTCGATGAAATGCCGCCCCTCGAGCTCCAGCCCGGAAAGAACAGTCTCCCAATAGTCGCGCGTATAATCCCTGGTCATCTCAAATTCCTTTCGGCAGCGCCATTATAGCGGCGGCGAAGCGGTCGATATCGGCATCCGTCACATCGCGGACGGTCGAACGTCGCATCGGCTGGTTTTCCGGCGCGCGCATTTCCCGCGCCAGATCGGTCGCCTTGAAGGGCTTGAAGGCAGCCGGCAATGCGCGGGCGATGCCGCAGCAATCCATCCAGCCGGAGACGAAGGCGGGAAGTGCGGCGGCACTTTCAAGACCGCAGGCTTTCGCGGCGGCATTGAGCACATCCGTATCCGACTCAACCAGCCATGGCAGCGTCGCCTCGAAACCGAGTGCCGTCGCCAGCCCGTGATGGACCGGCGCGAGGCCGGCGAGCGCATGGCTGATATTGTGCGCGATTGCCGTACCGCAATTGTCGATGGCAATGCCGGCGAAGCAGGAGCCGAGCAGCACATCGCCCCGCGCCCCGAGATTGCCGGGCTCCTTTACCGCCATCTCCAGCGCGCCGGTGATCAGCCGCAGCGCCTGATGCGCGTAGAACTGCGCGCCGCGATGCGTATTGCGGTTGGTCGCCGCCTCGAAGGCATGGATGAAGGCGTCGAGGCCACACCAGGCGGTGAGGCTGGCGGGCAGCGTCGTGGTCAAAACGGGATCGAGAATGACGAGATCGGCCTTGGTTTCCGGCCCCCAGATCCAGAGCTTCTTGCCCTCCGGACCAGCGAAGATGTTCGTGGCCGAGGTCTCCGAGCCGGTGCCGGCGGTGGTCGGCACCATGATCTTCTTCAACGGCGTCTTCGGCAACGGATTGACGGCCAGTGCATAGAACATCGGGTCTGCGCCCGAGGCGGCACAGCAGGCGACGATCTTGGCGATATCCAGGGCCGAACCGCCGCCGACGCCGATCACCATATCCGCGCCCTTGGCTGTCTCCAGCACTGCACGAAGATGCGCGAGCTTCGGCTCGCCAGCAAAATCCGAGAAGACCTGTGTCGAGATCCCTGCCTCGGCCAGATCGGCCTTGATCCTCTCCGCGAGACCCGATTGCGCCAGAAACGCATCGATCACCAGAAGAGTAGCGGTGACCCCATCGAAGGATTTGACCGCGGTGGCAAGACCGGCGAGCGCGCCGTTGCCGAAGCGGATGTCAGGAATGGCGGAAATGGAGAAAGACACGGCAGATCACCCAGGAAAATGCGGTCGATTACGCTGTCCTCATCCTGCATCACAATTTCAGCTCTTCAAATCCGGGCATTTATCAGGGATATTGATGATCTGAAGTTATGGAGAGATGATGCTCGAGAAAATACCGCTGGAAGCCTTCCGCGTATTTGATGCCGCGGCCCGGGCAATGAACTTTTCCCGCGCCGGCCGCGAGCTGAACATCACCCAGGCGGCAGTCAGCCGACGCATCAAGGGGCTTGAGGATCACTTGGCCGCAACCCTCTTCACCCGACGCGGCCGGAACCTGGCGCTAACGCCGGAGGGCGAGCGGCTGTTTCAGCGCGTGCGGGCAACGCTGGAATATCTGGAAGAAAGCTTGGAGCCTTTCCGCGCCGGCACCGGCGAAATCATTTCCATCGCCGCCAGCGGTTCGATCTCGCATCTCTGGCTCGGGCAGAGGCTCCGGGATTTCGGCAAGGAGAGCCCCGGCATTTCCGTGCGCCTGCTGACCACGGACGTGCACTCCGAGCTGGCGTCGGAGACCAACGATCTCATCATCATCTACTCCACCGGCGAACATCCGCGCTGGAACCTGACGCCGTTGATGAAGGAAGTGCTGGTGCCGATCGCTTCTCCGGACTACCTCGCAAGCCGGGGCCTCGATCCGCAGATCCTGACATCGTCCGATATCGCCGGGCTGGATCTGATCGACTACGAGCGCGCCAATGCTCACTGGATCAGCTTTCGCCAGTGGTTCGGCCGCATCGGCGATCCGTTGAAGGGCAAGCTGCCGCGACCACGGCTATCCTTCTCCACCTATATCATGGCGGTCGAAGCCGCCTTGCGTGGCGAGGGCATCGCGCTCGGCAGCCTCGGGCTCATAGAAGACTATCTGCGCTCCGGCGCGCTGGTCACGATCGGCAAGGACCAGGTCGAAAGCGGCTTCGGCTACTATCTCGGCGCACCACGCTTCCGCACCCTCTCCCCCGAGGCCGGACAATTGCACCGCCACCTGTTGGCAAGCCAATAGAGTAATTGCAGGAAAAGTGTGCCGCGGTTTTCCGCCCGGAATTGCGTAAAAACAAAGGGGTAGAGTGTTTCCGCGCTTCAGTGAAGCGTTGAAACGCTCCAGCTTCGACGGCATAACAAAAAAAGCGGCCGGGAAAGGCCGCTTTCGTTCGGAACCACCGACTGAACTCTAAGGATCAATCCTTCTGGATCGAGCCGCGCAGATGCGAGAGCTCCATGATGAAATGCTCAAGCCGCGACTTGTGCTCGTGATGCTCGGCATCCTCAAGTTCAGCCTTGGCGGCGTTGATGCGACGCGTCAGCTCGTCGTTGCTGAGGTCCTCGACCGCGATGGCGGACTCGGCCAGCAGCGTGCAGCCGGTCGGCAGAATGTCGGCGAAACCGCCGAACACGACGTAATCCTGCTTCTTGCCCGAAGCCGAATGCACCTTGACGACGCCCGGCTTGATCGTGGTCATGGTCGGCGCATGGTGGGCCATGACGGTCATCTCGCCTTCTGAGGCGGGAATGACGACATCGATAACCTGCTCCGACAGAAGCAGACGCTCCGGAGACACCAGTTCGAAATTGAAATTGTCAGCCATGACCGGTCACTTCTCGATTGTCTTCATTTCAAGGCAACGGCGCACGCAAAGCCGCGCGCCGTTGGATTGGCCTTATCAGGCAGCCAGCTTCTTGGCCTTTTCGATCGCTTCTTCGATCGAGCCGACCATGTAGAAAGCAGCTTCCGGCAGGTGATCGTAATCGCCGTTAACCAGGCCCTTGAAGCCCTTGATCGTGTCTTCGAGGGCGACGAGCTTGCCCGGCGAACCGGTGAAGATTTCGGCGACGAAGAACGGCTGCGACAGGAAGCGTTCGATCTTGCGGGCGCGAGCAACGGCCAGCTTGTCTTCTTCCGACAGTTCGTCCATGCCCAGGATCGCGATGATGTCCTGAAGAGCCTTGTAGCGCTGCAGGGTCGACTGGACCTTACGAGCAATTTCATAGTGCTCTTCGCCGACGACCAGCGGGTCGAGCATGCGCGAGGTGGAGTCGAGCGGGTCGACGGCCGGGTAGATACCCTTTTCAGCGATCGAACGCGACAGAACCGTCGTTGCGTCCAAGTGGGCGAACGAGGTCGCCGGCGCCGGGTCGGTCAAGTCGTCGGCCGGAACGTAAATGGCCTGAACCGAGGTGATCGAGCCCTTGGTCGTCGTGGTGATGCGTTCCTGCATCTGGCCCATGTCGGTGGCGAGCGTCGGCTGATAGCCCACGGCCGAAGGAATACGGCCGAGCAGAGCCGACACTTCCGAACCTGCCTGGGTGAAGCGGAAGATGTTGTCGACGAAGAACAGAACGTCCTGGCCTTCATCACGGAAGTTTTCAGCAACCGTCAGACCGGTCAGAGCGACGCGAGCGCGAGCGCCCGGCGGTTCGTTCATCTGGCCATAAACCAGCGCAGCCTTGGAGCCTTCGCCGCCGCCGTGCTTGTTGACGCCGGATTCGATCATTTCGTGGTAAAGGTCGTTGCCTTCGCGGGTACGTTCACCCACGCCTGCGAAGACCGAGTAACCACCGTGCGCCTTGGCGACGTTGTTGATCAGTTCCATGATGAGAACGGTCTTGCCGACGCCGGCGCCGCCGAACAGGCCGATCTTGCCGCCCTTTGCGTAAGGCGCGAGCAGGTCAACGACCTTGATGCCGGTGACCAGGATCTGGCCTTCGGTGGACTGCTCGACGTAAGACGGAGCTTCCTGGTGGATCGAGCGCTTGGTGGCGGTAACCAGCGGACCGGCTTCGTCAACGGGCTCACCGATGACGTTCATGATGCGGCCGAGCGTTTCGTAACCAACCGGAACCGAGATCGGTGCGCCGGTATCGGAAACGGGCTGGCCGCGAACCAGACCTTCGGTGGAGTCCATGGCGATCGTGCGGACCGAGTTTTCGCCGAGGTGCTGCGCGACTTCCAGAACAAGGCGGTTGCCGTTGTTGCTGGTTTCGAGAGCATTCAGGATCTTCGGCAAATCGCCATCGAAATGAACGTCAACGACGGCGCCGATAACCTGCGTAACCTTGCCGACCGAAACTGCGGCCTTAGCTGCGTCAGCCATAATCTTACCCTCTTTTCCTAACCTCAGAGCGCTTCCGCGCCCGAAATGATTTCAATCAATTCCTTGGTGATCTGCGCCTGGCGCTGGCGGTTGTAGCTCAGCGTCAGTTTGTTGATCATTTCACCGGCATTGCGCGTCGCATTGTCCATCGCGCTCATCTTGGAGCCCATTTCGCCGGCAACGTTCTCAAGGAGCGCGCGGAAAATCTGAACCGAAATGTTGCGCGGAATCAGGTCCGCGAGGATCGAAGCCGCATCCGGCTCGTATTCGTAAACAGCGCCCTTATGGGCGGCATCTTCCTCGACAACGGCCGGAGCCGACGCCGGGATAAGCTGCAGTCCCGTCGGAACCTGGCTGATCACCGACTTGAACTCGGAATAGAACAGCGTGCAGACGTCGAATTCGCCGGCCTCGAACATCTCGATGATGCGCTTGCCGAGAGCATCGGCATTTTCGAAGCCCACGCGCTTGACGTCGCGCAGTTCCTTGCGCTCGATGATCAGCGAAGCGAACTCGCGACGCAGAATATCGTAGCCCTTCTTGCCGACGGTGAAGATCTTCACGGTCTTGCCTTCGGCGAGCAGCTTGCGGACGTGATCGCGGGCAAAACGGGCAATCTGCGAATTGAAGCCGCCGCAAAGGCCGCGTTCAGCCGTGCAGACCACGAGCAGATGCACATCGCTCTTGCCGGTGCCGGTCATCAGAAGCGGCGCACCGTCAGCATCGCTGACGGCAGCCGTGATGTTGGCAAGAACGGCGCCCATGCGCTGCGAATAGGGCCGTGCGGCCTCAGCCGCCTCCTGGGCACGCCGAAGCTTCGCCGCGGCGACCATTTTCATCGCCTTGGTGATCTTCTGCGTCGCCTTGACGGAGGCGATCCGGTTTTTCAGATCCTTAAGTGAAGGCATCCGGTATCCGTCCTAGAAGTGAGGTCCGATCAGGCGAAAGACTTGGCGTAGCTGTCGAGAGCAGCGGTGAGCTTGCCCTTCGTCGCGTCGCTGATAGCCTTTTCGGTGCGGATCGTATCGAGGAGTTCCTTGCCTTCCGAGCGGAGGTACGAAAGCAGGCCCTGCTCGAACTTGCCGATCTGCGGAACCGCGATCTTGTCGAGGTAGCCGTTGACGCCAGCGAAGATCACCGCAACCTGCTCTTCCACCTTCAGCGGCGAGAACTGCGGCTGCTTCAGAAGTTCGGTCAGGCGAGCACCACGGTTCAGCAGGCGCTGCGTTGCGGCATCGAGGTCCGAACCGAACTGAGCGAAGGCTGCCATTTCACGATACTGGGCGAGTTCGCCCTTGATCGAGCCGGCAACCTGCTTCATCGCCTTGATCTGCGCGGACGAACCGACGCGCGAAACCGACAGACCGACGTTAACGGCCGGACGAATGCCCTGATAGAAAAGGTCCGTTTCGAGGAAGATCTGACCGTCGGTGATCGAGATCACGTTGGTCGGAATGAAGGCCGAAACGTCGTTGCCCTGCGTTTCGATGACCGGCAGAGCGGTCAGCGAACCAGCACCCAATTCGTCGTTCATCTTGGCTGCGCGCTCGAGGAGACGCGAATGCAGGTAGAAAACGTCGCCCGGATAGGCTTCGCGGCCCGGCGGGCGGCGCAGCAGCAGCGACATCTGGCGGTAGGAAACAGCCTGCTTCGACAGATCGTCATAGCCGATCAGGGCGTGCATGCCGTTGTCGCGGAAATATTCGCCCATGGCGCAACCGGCGAACGGTGCCAGGAACTGCATCGGAGCCGGATCAGACGCCGTTGCGGCGATGATGATCGAATACTTCAGTGCGCCGCGCTCTTCGAGCACCTTAACGAACTGAGCAACAGTCGAACGTTTCTGGCCGACGGCGACGTAGACGCAGTACAGCTTTTCACTGTCCGGGCCAGCCTCGTGGATGGCCTTCTGGTTCAGGATCGTGTCGAGAATGATAGCGGTCTTGCCGGTCTGGCGGTCACCGATGACCAGCTCGCGCTGGCCACGGCCGACCGGGATCAGCGCGTCGATGGCCTTGAGGCCGGTCGACATCGGCTCATGCACCGACTTGCGCGGAATGATGCCCGGAGCCTTGACGTCGACGCGCGAACGGCGGGTCGCGTTGATCGGGCCCTTGCCGTCGATCGGATTGCCGAGCGCGTCAACGACGCGACCGAGCAGTTCCGGACCGACCGGAACGTCGACGATCGCGCCGGTACGCTTGACGGTGTCGCCTTCCTTGATGTCGCGGTCGGAGCCGAAGATAACCACGCCGACATTGTCGGATTCGAGGTTCAGGGCCATCCCACGGATGCCGCCGGGGAACTCGACCATTTCGCCGGCCTGGACATTGTCCAGACCGTAGACACGGGCGATACCGTCACCGACGGAAAGAACCTGGCCGACTTCGGAGACTTCGGCTTCTTGGCCGAAATTTTTAATCTGATCTTTCAGAATTGCGGAAATTTCCGCGGCGCGGATATCCATCAGCCGACCTCTTTCAATGCAAGCTTAAGGGTAGAGAGTTTGGTGCGAAGGGACGTATCGATCTGGCGCGAACCAACCTTGACGATCAGGCCACCAAGGATCGACGGATCAACGGTAACGGCAATCGCCACGTCCTTGCCGGTGACGCCCTTCAGCGCCGCCTTCAGTTCATTTTCCTGCGCCTTCGTCAGCGCATGGGCCGAGGTGACCTCGGCGGAAACTTCGCCGCGATGCTGCGCGGCAATGATGCGGAAAGCCTTGATCATGCCCGGCAGCGCAAAAAGGCGCCGATTGCTGGCCACGACTTTCAGGAAATTGGTAAAATAAGCGCCGAAGCCTGCCTTGGTCGCCAGCGCCTGAACGGCACCAACCTGCTCTTCCGAAGAAAAGACCGGGCTGGAGACGAAGCGCTTCAGATCATCGCTGTCATCCAGCATGGCTTGAAACCGATCGAGATCGGCGGTCACGGTCGGAACGGCACCCTCTTCAAGGGCCAGCTCGAACAATGACGAGGCATATCGCTCTGCAACACCAGAAATATGCTGGGATGTGTCTGCCACGGGCACAAAATTCCCTGATTTCAACCCAAGAGTTCAGCTTCCGGGGCACGGAAGCCACATGCTCTTGAATTCGTTTTGATTTCCCCCAGAAATCAACAGGAGCTTCCTCCTGCCGCATCCGAAATTCGGGGTTCGTCTAACATAGGATATTGAGACTCGCAACACGCGTATTCGCCGAATACGCCATTCGAGTGAATTTATGATGGCAAAAGTTCAGAACCATGGGGATTGTGTGGGTATTAACTGCCGAAGCATGCCCGATTTTGGCTCAAATATAACCAAACCCGTAAAGAAGGGGTAGAGCGGCCAACGCTGCCTGAACAACCAGAAGCAGCAGGTTAAGCCAGACGCTTCCCCGGTCGGACATGATCGAAAGAATCCGGCCGAAGGCGGCGACCGCAAAGGACGCACCCAGAGCCAGATAGATCATCGGCTGGGCGAGCAATATGGCGACCGCCCCGAAGCCAAGATAGAAACCGCCAGCCGAGCGCGCCTCGGCATAGGCTTCCGTCCGCCCTTCGCGCACCTGCAGCCGCAGAAAGCGATAGGTGTAGCCCGGCGCAAACATCACGATAAGACCGATGAAGGCCGTAAACGCCGCCGAGCAATAGGCAAGCCGCTCGCCCAAGTCAGTCGGAAAATAGAACTCCATCGATCGTCCCCAAATCAGCCCAAATCAAATCAACCATATGAACAGATCGACATATGGCATGATCCGGCGGAACAGGGGAAGACGTGGCGACAACACTGTGGACAGGAATCACAAAAAGCTCTGCGGATCGATATCCAGCTGCACATGCACCGACCCACGCTCCTTCGGCGCCTGCGCCAGCATGGCTCTCAGAAACCCTTGCATGTCGGAATTGCGCTTGCCGTGTACCAGCAGCCGGAAGCGGTGACGGCCGCGCACCAGGGCAAGCGGCGCTTCCGCCGGCCCGAGGACAGAGATGCCTTGCACCTGCGGCGCGGCACTGCGCATGCCGCGGGCATGGGTCTCAGCATCCTGGCGCGTTTCGGCGGAAACGATGATCGAGGCAAGCCGTCCGAAGGGTGGCAGCACCGCCCTCTCCCGCTCGGTAATCTCACGCTCATAAAAGGCGCTGGCATCGCCGGAGACGATTGCCTGCATGACCGGATGCTGCGGCTGGTAGGTTTGCAGCAGGCCGTGGCTCTTGAGGCCAGTTCGCCCGGCGCGTCCCGTCACCTGCGACAGGAGCTGGAAGGTCCGCTCGGCGGCACGCGGATCGCCATTGGCAAGACCAAGATCGGCGTCGATGATGCCGACCAGCGTCATCAGCGGGAAATTATGCCCCTTGGCGACGAGCTGAGTGCCAATGACGATATCCGCCTCGCCCTTGGCAATGGCCTCGAGCTCCAGGCGAAGCCGCTTGACGCCGCCCATGATGTCGGAGGAGAGCACGATGGTTCGCGCATCGGGAAAATGCCGCTCCACTTCCTCGGCAATGCGCTCGACACCCGGACCACAGGCGACGAGATGGTCGAACGTACCACATTCCGGGCATGCCTCAGGCGTCCGCTCGGCATAGCCGCATTGATGGCACTGGAGCTGGCCGCGAAACCGGTGCTCCACCAGCCAGCTCGAACATTGCGGGCACTGGAAGCGATGGCCGCAGACCCGGCAGAGCGTCAGCGGCGCATAGCCGCGCCGATTGAGGAACAGCAGCGACTGCTGCCCCTTCTCCACCGTCTTGCCGATGGCCCGGATCAGCAGCGGCGACAGAAAGCCGCCGCGCTCCGGCGCATGCCGGCGCATGTCGACCAGATGCAGGTCCGGCATTGCCGCATCGCCGAAGCGGGTCGGCAGATGGATGGTGCTGTAGCGCCCGCTCTGGCCATTGACCTGGCTCTCGACAGAAGGCGTCGCCGACACCAGCACGACTGGGAAATCAGCGACGCGGCCGCGCACGACCGCCATATCGCGGGCATTATAATAGACGCGGTCTTCCTGCTTGTAGGCGGGATCGTGCTCTTCATCGACAATGATGAGGCCAAGATCCTCGAAGGGCAGGAACAGCGCCGAGCGCGCGCCGGCAACGACCCGGACCTCGCCGGTCACCGCCTGCCGCCAGACCTTTTCGCGCGTGCGGGGCGCCAGATCCGAATGCCATTCGGCGGGCTTCGCCCCGAAACGATCCTGGAACCGCTCAAGGAAGCTCGCCGTCAGCGCGATTTCCGGCAGAAGGATCAGCACCTGCTTGCCACGCTTCAGCGTCTCGGCAATCGCCTCGAAATAAACCTCTGTCTTGCCCGAGCCGGTAACGCCGTCGATCAGCGAGACGGAGAACTCCTGCTTGCGCACCTCGGTCAGGATCTCATCGGCCGCTTCGCGCTGCGGGCCTTCGAGCCGCGAGGCGGCGTAATCCGGATCCGGTTTGGCAACGAGAGGCGGTGGCGGCAGAAACACGGTTTCGAAGACGCCCTGCGTGATCAGCCCATCGATAACGCTGGTCGAAACGCCCGCCGCATGCGCCAGCCCGCTACGCGTCCACGAGAGGCCGTCCTTCGCCATCTCCATCACCCGCACACGCGCCGGCGTCAGCCGCTCCGGCGTACCGCCGGCAAAGCGCAGCCCCTCGACCATCGGCTCGGGATCGAAGGCAGCCGGCACCCTCAGCGCCATGCGAGCAACAAGACCGGGCGGCGACAGCGTGTAAGCCGCAACCCAATCGATGAAATCGCGCATCTCCTTGGCAAGCGGCGGGCAATCGAAGACACGGCTGATCGGCCGGAGCTTCTTCGGATCGACCCCACCTTCGTCGCCGCCATCCCAAACGACGCCGATCACCTGCCTCGGCCCCAGTGGCACCTGCACGACAGAGCCGGGCTCGACCGCCATGCCTTCCGGCACCGCATAGGAATAAGGCTTTGGCGCGGGCATGGGCACCAGAACCGGAACCGTGCGGGTCATCACAGCTTTAGCGGGCGCGGCCTCAAACAGCGCACCGAACAGATCGGAAGAATCTTTACTCATTGCGCCAGACCATGCCCCGAGCGGCGGCAAAAGGGAACCCGGGAGTAGCGCCAGGCCGCTTGCAAAATGCGGACCGTCTGCAAGCTGCCGTACATATCCGGGTCTTATGTAGCAATGCCACCAATGACCGCCATTGGCCCGTTGCGGACTAAATGGGCGACGCTTCTCTAATCGGCGGGCACTTACGGTCCGCTGGTTTCGTTATTTCTTCTTCTCTTGATCGTGATGCCACTTAATGGCGAAGAACATGCCCGTGCCTAACACGAGAAGCTTGAGCGGAAAGAAGACTATAGGGAACCAATCCCACATTTCGGATATTTCCAGGCTATTATTTGACACTATCTATCGTGAGGGAGCACTACCTCAAAACTGCTGCATACAACATCAGCCATGTTGACGCAGACGAGATCATAACATTCCCATTACACGGCATGAATGGGTTTGCCCCATGTTTCCGGACAGGTTGTTTAACCTAACAAGCTGGTGACCGCTTCTGGCGCTAAGTTGCCTCAAATGCCCCGTCCCAGTTGGTGGCATCTGCTACCGAATTGCGTAAATATCAGAGACTTCGCGATACTGCAGAAAGCCTACCATCTGCCCTAATCCGGAGAGCAGGCTGTTCAAAATTGTCGTTGTTAAAAATTGCATCGGCAACAGAAGCAGGCGCACACAAACGCTCATAGAGATCAAAGGCCGGCCGGTACCGGTTGGCATAAAGCTGGCGGGTAGCCTCTCCTCCTCCCAACTGCACGGTGTCACGATCTATGCCCCGTTGTTCTGACACATGCTCCAAGGTCTCGACGAAGACCGTCAGGTCCCATCCGTCGCGCAGCTCATAGCGCTGGAGAAAGGTGCCATCGACGATGAGGATGGCGTCAGCCGGCGCGAATTGCGGATCCTGTTCGACGGGCAAATCATTGGCGAGATCAAATGACGCCGTGCGGTACCAGCGATCACCACCCGGCCCTAAAGGAGAGAGAAGCAGCGCATTGATGGCCGGAAGGTCGCGCGCATCGTAGTAATAGCCCTCGGCGGAATGCCGCCCGCGTGCATAACGTTCCACCCTTGGCCTGTGGAAGCCATCGATCGATGTTCGAATGACGTCCCTGCCTTTGGCCCTGAGGCAAACCGCCAGTTCGTTCGCCAGCGTTGTCTTGCCGGATGCCGTTCTCCCGTCGATCGCAACACGAACGGGCCTTGCCGCTTCCATATTTACGATCATGGCGGCGAAGTCATTCAACAAGGTTGCCCTCAATGAGGACCTCTCATCGCTGACAACAGCGCTCATGCGGAATGTTCCTTGACCTCAGCGACCATATCCGCAGGCTCAGTCGGCGCACCCATCGGAGCAAACGTCGCATCGCCATCACGAGCCAGATCGAACACCGTATGTTTCTCCAGCGCCTTGGTCACGTCGTTGACGTCGCCGTCGAGATGCTCGGCCGGGATCAGATTGCCAATCAGGAAATCGAAGCGGTCGCCGCGCTTGTTGAGGAGTTCGTGGAATACCGTCATGTCGCGCAGCTCCGTCGACCATTTGGCAAACCAGTAGAACAGCCCGGAATTGCGCGCCGTCAGATGCACCGGCAGGATCGGCAGATTGTATTTGCGCGCGAGCCCGACGGCCGAGGTCTTCCAGGGCCGTTCGTTCAGTCTGCCGTTTGCCCAATAGGCGATGCGGCCGGACGGGAAGAGCACTGTGACCTTGCCCTCGGCAACGGCGCGATTGGTGATTTGCAGCGTCTCGCGCGTCTTCAGCTTGCTCTTGTATTCGTCGCGCCATTCGACCGGGATGATCATCTCGGAAAAGCGCGGATTGACCCGCACCGCATCGCGATTGGCAAACACCATCATGTCGGGCCGGCGCGACTTCAGCAGATCGAAGACCGCGACACCATCGGCAATACCGGTCGGATGGTTGCTGACCAGAATGAAACCGCCTGAGGCCGGTATGCGCTCGGCATGGGTCACACCGATATCCAGCTTCAGCAGATCGCTCATATATTCGAAACACTGGAAACCCGGCAGCTTGGCGACGTCATCGGCGAATTCGATCGCCTTGTTGTAGCGCAGCAGCGTATAGAGAAAGGGCCGCATCACCGGCCAGAGCGGGTTGCGAACGATCTTCTGGCCGCGCTCGGCGATCAGCGTGTCGACGATATGTCCGGGCTGGCCCTGGGACACCAAAGCGATCGCTTCTGCAAGTTGTCCCAATGCAGTTATCGAACCGCGACGTGCCATGAAATGCCCTGGATGGTTGGGTTGTACTCTATCGCAATCGAATATGATCGAAGCATGACAAGCGCCTCGCGTATAAACACTTAAATCCGATTTGATTTAAGGAACAGCTTATACGCAGTTGAAAAGGGCTACTGTGTTCTTTCCGCACGCAAAGGAAGCGCGGCGCAGTAGGATTGTTAGCGATTCCATAACCTTCCCCACTTCAAAGTGGCAGAATGATTTTGGAATTCAAGGGGTTTTCCACTGAACGAGTTGTTGATCATTGCCGACCCTAAGTTGATGGACGAGCGCAGCCGCTGGTTGGAGGTGCTGGGCCAGGAACGCCGACTTTCCGCCCATACGCTGGATGCCTATGAACGCGACACCCGGCAATTCCTGACCTTTCTGACCGGCCATCTCGGCGGCCCGGCAAGCATCAAAGATATCCAGGCGCTGCGGCCCGCCGATTTCCGCGGCTTTCTCGCCGCGCGCCGCAAGGATGGCGCCGGCGCGCGTTCGCTCGGGCGCAATCTTGCCGGCCTTCGCTCGCTGCTGCGCTATCTCGAAAAGAAGGGCCTGGTGAATGCCGCCGGCGCCGGCGCGGTGCGCTCGCCGAAGCAGCCGAAGTCCCTGCCGAAGCCACTGTCGGACACACAGGCCATCACCGTCGTTAGCGACGAGGCGCAGATGCATGACGAACCCTGGATCGCCGCGCGTGACGCCGCTGTGCTGACGCTGCTCTATGGCTGCGGCCTGCGCATCTCCGAGGCGCTGGACCTGACGCCGGACAACATCCGCCCCGGCGCGACAGCACTGCGCATCACCGGCAAGGGCAACAAGACGCGGCTGGTGCCGCTCTTGCCCATCGTCGTCGAAGCCGTCGAAAGATACCGCGCGATCTGCCCCTATCATCTCGACGCCGGCTCTCCCCTCTTCCGTGGCGCGCGCGGCGGCAAGCTGCATGCCGGCATCATCCAGCGCGGCATGCAAAAGCTGCGCAGCGCCTTCGGCCTGCCGGACACGGCGACGCCGCATGCCCTGCGTCATTCTTTCGCCACGCATCTGCTCGCAGGCGGCGGTGACCTGCGCACGATCCAGGAATTGCTCGGCCATGCCAGCCTCTCGACCACGCAGGTCTACACCGGCGTCGATCAGTCGCGTCTGCTGGAAGTCTACGATCGGGCTCATCCGCGCGCGTAAGAAAGCGTTAACCCCTCACGTTAAGGGAAAATGCGCTTCGGGCGGATAGAGCAGAGACCAGTTTCGGAATGATCCTGTCGGGAGGCTGCGTCGCAGCTTTCGAGGATCGCATATTCTGCTTTCGGAAGGTTGGGATGATATCTGCTCTCGGGATCAAGACGGCGCGGCTGACGGCAGCGAGGCCCGGTGATATTCTCCTCTGGCTGGCGACGGCCTTTCCGGTGATGCTGGTGATCGCGCTGATCGTCGCGGTGTTGTCGTCGGTGCCGGCGCATGCCGACGAGACCGCGTCCGACAGCTGCGGCGGCAAGAACCTCATGACGGACCTACAGAAGACCGACCCCGCGAAATATGCCTCGATCCTTGCCGATGGCGACAAGGTCGCGAACGGCAAAGGCATCTTCTGGAAGATCGAAAAGCCCGGCCTGAAGCCCTCCTGGCTGCTCGGCACCATGCATGTGAGCGACACGCGCGTCACGACCATGCCGAAGGGTGCGGCGGAGGCCAGCGCTGAGGCCGATACGATTATCGTTGAATCCGATGAGATCCTCGACGACAAGAAGGCGGCGGCGGCCCTCTTCATCAATCCATCGCTGACCATGCTGCCGAACGGCGGGACCATCGGCCAGCATCTTTCGCCCAAAGACAATGCCCGGCTGGAAGCGGCCCTGAAACAACGCGGCGTGCCGCTTGCCGCCGTTTCTCACATGCAGCCCTGGCTGATTTCAAGCTCCTTCCAGATGACCGGCTGCGAAATTCGCCGCAAGGCGTCCGGTGTCAAATTCCTCGATCAGAAGCTCGCCGCCGATGCCACTGCGGCCGGCAAGCAGGTCAAGGGCCTGGAGACGCTCGCCGAACAGGCCAAGGCGATGAGCGACCTGCCGATCGAGCTGCACCTGAAATCGCTGCTCCAGACGCTGGAACTCGGCGACAGGATCAACGACATCAACGAAACGATGACCGACCTCTACCTCGCCGGCAATATCGGCGCGATCATGCCGATGCTCAAGAACATCGACCCGGACCAGAACCTGTCCGACGATGACGCCGGCACCTTCGAGCAGCGCATCGTGCTAGACCGCAACAAGGTGATGGGTGAACGCGCAGCCCCGATCCTCGCCAAGGGCAACGTCTTCATGGCTGTCGGCGCGCTGCATCTGTCCGGCGACGAGGGATTGGTGGCGCTGCTGCGCAAGCAGGGCTTTACGGTGACTGCGGTCGACTGACCACGCCCATTCGTTTCCCGAAGTCGGCCATCATTGTCTCGACAATCAGCCGGTGGAACGGCGTGATCACGGCGAGATAGATCTTGCCAAGCAGGATATTCCGCTTCACCAGCGTCGTCGTATCGACGAGCCGGCGTCCCTCACCATCATCTCGTACATCGATCACGACGCGGAAATCGAGGTGCTTGTCATCGAATCCGAGAACGACCTGGCTGTCCGATTTGCTGACAACCGGGAAGAAGCCGACCATCTCCGGCCCGTCCGGTGCACGATATGCGCTGGATTTCAGGCCGAAAACGCCGGTCACTGCGTCGCGCAGCCTTAGCAACGACCGCACCCAGAGCGGAAAATGATCGAGTATCATGCCCGCAGCGACGATCGCCGTAAAATCCGATGTCGGAACTTGCAGCTCGAAGCAATCAGCCCAATCAGCCCCCGGCAATGCCGGGTGTGGCATATGTGGTTTAACCATTATGGGCTTTGCCGGCATTTTTTCACCCGCTATTTCGATTGCCACAACCTAGCACAATCGACAGAAGACGAAGCATACAAACAGGGACTGCGGCAATTCGCCAGGCCAACCGGAAAGGGACTACCGCACAGCCGATCCGTTGCTCGGCAATATTTTCATCCGCCAGAACGTCTCCGGCTTCAAATATGTGGTCGCGATGGCGCGGATATCCTGCGCTGTTATCGACTGATAGCCATTGACACTGCTGCGAATCCGCTCAAGGCGCCGAGGGTCTGTCTGGGCGCCGTGCAGGCCCTCCAGCCAATAGCCGTTGGTCTGCTGCGAACGCTTTATCTCCTCGATCATCGGAGCCTTTGCCCGCGTCAGTTCGTCCGGCGAGACGTCACTGTCCCGCAGATCGGCGGCGATCTTGTCTACGAGATCGAAGAAATGGTCCACTTTGGCCGGCGTTGTCTCGACATAGACATAGGTAAAACCGTAGCCCGGGATCGATCGGGACAGATCGACATCGCCCTGCGGGCTATAGGTTGCGCCCTCCGCGACGCGGAACTGGTCGACCAGACGATTCTGGAAGATCGCGCCCGCAACATTGGCGGCGGTGGCACGCGGCAAATCCGACAGGAAATCACCGATCGGCGCGGCAACCACCGCAGCGGCGTTGTCGCTTCGCCCATCCTGGAAGCGCTCGACCGGCTGAGGCGTCGGTGCCGGAAAACGCACATCGAGACCGCTGGCCTGTTCCTGCGCATCAGGACGGCTTGGCAGGGCGCCAAAGGTCTGCGCGGTCATGCGGATCGCGTCCTCCACCTTGATATCGCCGACGACGATGATTTCGATCTGCCCATTGGACAGGAGCGGCCGCAACAGCCCCTCGAAATCCTCCGGCTTGGCATCAAGCAATTGCGCCCGATCGGGGAAAGCCCAGCGTGGATCGCCCGAATGCAAAAGGCCGGGGAGATCACGACTGACAATCCCGCCGGGTGTCGCCTGAAGTTGGGGGAGACTGTTCAGATAGGCCTGTTGGACCCGCTTGAAAACGTCGGGGCGATAGGCGGGGTCTGAGGCATAAGCCGTTAGGAGCTGCAATTGCATCGCCAGATCGTCCGGCCGGGAAACCCCTTCGAATCGAAAGGCACCGTCCTGAATGGAGAAATCATTGCCGACGACATTGCCAGCCAGGGCTTTCTGCATGTCGTCGTAGTTGATCGCCTTCAAACCTGAAAGCGACATGGCCGGTGCCGCCCAGATCGGCAGCGGACGATCATGTGGCAGATCAAGCCGACCGTGGCCGATATTGGCACGGACCAGCACTTCATTCGTGCGAAACGTGGTCGGTTTGACGGTCAGCCTGACACCATTGGCAAAGCGCACCATCGTGATGCCGAGATCATCGACTGCATGTTGCTCGACGACAGCTCCCGGAGCTCCGAAATCTGTGTAGGGCCAGACGGCCGATACCGTCTGTTCCGGCGCCGCAACAGGCACTGCGCGTGAGTCGGCATAGGCCTTTTCGACGGTCGCGATACCGCCATCGGGCATTTGCGGGACTTGCAGCACCAGCAGCGGACCATTACCCGCAAAGACGCGTTGGAGCGTTCGGTTGACCTCATCCGCGGTCAGGCCCTTCATTGCGGCGTCGAATAGCAAGAGGTCGTCCGCCGGCGAGGTGAAAACCAGATTCTCGCCTGCGCTCCAGGCCAGTGTCGTGGCGATGTCGGGGCTTGCGCGGGTCGCCGCACCGCCCGCCGCTGCCTGCAGCATCGAACGATATTCGGTGATTTCGCGATCGATTTCGCTCTGCTCGGCGCCGAACTGGGCAATACGGCGTTGCTCCTGATCGATGGCCACAAGTGCCGCCTGCCATTTGTCTGGATCGGAATCGGCGGCAATCATCGCGACGTGAGCGGATTTGTAGAGATCCTGAGATCCCGCCTGTGCACTGACAAAGGGCGGATTCGGCTGCTGCGCCAAAAACGACAAACGCCGGTTGAGCACGGCAAGACCGATGTTCTCGACCAAATCCGCCCGACGCTTGGCAATAGTATCCGGAGAAGTATCGTAGGGATGGGTCCAGGCGATCTGCACGCGGGTCGCCCCACCCGGCACGATGACAGTTCCAACCCGCTCTTCTTGCTTTTCAAGGACACCGAGATCGGGCTCGGCTGGCGCCGGCATAGCCGCCGTCCAATTACCGAAACGATTGCGAATATCGGCTTCGATCGCCGCCGCATCGATATCACCGACCACGATCAGGGTGGCGCGATCAGGGCGGTAATTGGCGCGGTAGTAATCCCGGACCAGATCCACCGGTGCATTGCGGATGATATCGGTCTTGCCGATCGGCGGCCGCAGGGGCACGCGCTGGCCCGGCAGCAGCAGATTCATGAAGCCGATGCCGCCGCGATATTGCGGCGTGTCGCGCAGCTTCTCCTCCGAGAGGATGACACCGCGCTCGCGGTCGAAGGCACCGGCATCGAGTGTGAGTTCACTTGCCGTTTCGCGCATCAGCATCAGGCCGGTGGAAACCGTATCGGGCTTGGCCTCCGGGAGATCGAGCGCGTAGACGGTCTCATTATAGCCGGTGGAGGCATTGGTATCCGGACCGAAGGCCAGTCCCAGGCGCTGGAGAGTCCGAATCATCTCGCCTTCGGGCACATGGGTCGAGCCCTTGAAGGCCATATGCTCGAGAAAGTGCGCCAGTCCCTGCTGGTCGTCGTTCTCCTGGAGCGAGCCGGTGGCAATGCGAAACCGGATCGCCACCTGCCCCGAGGGCGTTGCATTGTGCATGACGGCGAAGCGCATGCCATTGGGCAGCGTGCCAAAGCGAACACCGGATTCGGCCGGCAGGTCGCTGGTGGCTTGCGGCCAGCCGAGAGCCGGCACTTCGGCGCGAGCCGGCAGCACAGCGGCCACGAGGACCGTGAGCGCCACAGCCATCAAAAATTTCAGAAATGCGGCAACGATCGGGGCTTGGCGTGACATGCTTGCTTCGGCTGTAAGGAGGGCGTCGATGATGCGACAAACGAGAGTTCCCCGTTCATCGCATCATCGCAGGTGCATTGCAATCCCAGCCCTCAACCCCGGCCGGAGTGCCGATTTTTACATATGGATCGGCTTGAAGAAGGTCGCGAGTGCGGCTTCCTTCACGGCTTCCGACATGGTCGGATGCGCGTGGCAGGTGCGGCCGAGATCTTCCGACGAGCCACCGAATTCCATCAGCACGGTAATCTCGTGGATCATCTCGCCAGCACCGAAACCAACGATATGGCCGCCGAGAACGCGATCGGTTTCCTTGTCCGCCAGGATCTTGACGAAGCCGTCCGTCGCCAGCATGGCGCGGGCGCGACCGTTGGCGGAGAACGGGAACTTGCCGACCTTATAGGCGATACCCGCAGCCTTCAGCTCTTCCTCGGTCTTGCCGACGGAGGCGACTTCCGGCTGCGTGTAGACGACGCTCGGAATGACGTCGTAATTCACATGGCCCGCCTGGCCGGCGAGGATTTCGGCGAGCGCCACGCCCTCATCTTCCGCCTTGTGCGCCAGCATCGGGCCTTTCACCACGTCACCGATAGCATAGATGCCGGCAACATTGGTCTTGAAGTGACCATCGATTTCGACGCGGCCACGATTGTCGAGCACAACGCCGGCTTCTTCGAGGCCAAGGCCGGCCGTATAGGGCTTACGGCCGGTGGAGACCAGCACGACGTCGGCATCAAGCACGACCTTGTCACCGCCCTTGACGGGCTCGAAGGTGACCTTGGCGCCCTTGCCGGACTTCTCGACGGCGACAACCTTGGCGCCGAGGTGGAAGGTGATACCTTGCTTGGCGAGCAGGCGCTGGAACTGCTTGGAGACTTCGCCGTCCATGCCGCCGAGGATGTTGTCGAGATATTCGACGACGGTGACCTTGGAGCCGAGGCGCGACCAGACCGAGCCGAGTTCGAGGCCGATGACACCGCCGCCGACGACAACGAGATTTTCCGGCACTTTGTCGAGCGCGATGCCGCCGGTGGACGAGATGATGACCTTCTCATCGATTTCGAGCGGCACGCCCGGAATGCCGGCAACGTCGGAACCGGTGGCGATGACGATGTTCTTGCCTTCGACCTCGGTCACCTTGCCGTCTTCGGCCGTGACGGAGACCTTGCCGGCGGAAACGATCTTGCCGGTGCCCTGGAAGGTATCGATCTTGTTCTTCTTGAAGAGGAAAGCGACACCGTCGACGTTTGACTTCACGGTCGCATCCTTGTGCGCCATCATCTTCGGAAGGTTCAACGTCGGCGCGGCGACTTCGACGCCGAGCGCATCCATGCCGTGGCCGGCATGATGGAACACTTCGGACGCATGCAGCAGCGCCTTGGACGGGATGCAGCCGACATTGAGGCAGGTGCCGCCATAGGTGGCGCGCTTTTCGATCACGGCGACCTTGAGGCCGAGCTGTGCGGCCTTGACGGCGCAGACATAGCCGCCGGGGCCGGTTCCGATAATGATCACATCGTAGGACATGGTTTAATTTCCTTGTTTTGTATCTCTAGAGCGTCATGACGCTCTAATTATTTGATTAAGCATGATCTTATCCGAAAACCGCTGCGCACTTTTCGGCATCACGCTCCAGTTAGTCGGCCGCCCGCGCCATGGCGAGGCGGATGCCGAAGCCGACAAGTGCGGCCCCGGTGATGCGGTTGAACCATTTGCCGCTGGCGATGAAACGATCGCGGATCGGCTTGACGGTGAAGAAGATGGAGACGCCGGCGAACCAGGCGACCAGCGCCGTCGCCATGCCGATGCCATAGCTGAACTGGATCAGCGCCGGCGTGTCGTGATGCACGAGCGTCGAAAACAGCGACAGGAAAAACAGCACCGGCTTCGGATTGAGCGCATTGGTGATGAAGCCAGTCGCCAGGCAGCGCCAGACGGAAACGGGCTTGCGGTCCTCCTCGGTGATCTCGATTTCCTTGACCTTGAAACCTGGCTCGCGGAAGGACTTGATGCCGAGATAGACGAGATAGAGGACACCGGCCCATTTGATTGCGCTGAACAGCATCAGCGATTGCGAGACGATCAGGCCAAGGCCGAGAATAGTGTAGCTGATGTGGAAGAGCAGCGAGAAGCCCATGCCGAGGCCGGTCATCATCGCCGCGCGGCGTCCATGCACGATGCTCTGGCGCAGGATCACCGCGAAGTCGGCGCCCGGCACGACAATGAAGATCGAAAATACGGCCATCAGGCCGAGGAATTCCCAAACATACTGCATAGTGTCCGCCTTCTCCGCTTACCGGCCGCCGCTCACATTGAGGATTGAGCCCGTTATATAGGATGCCTGGGAGCTCAATAGGTAGAGGACCGCGTCGGCAACTTCATCCGCCGTGCCGGCCCGCTGCATCGGAATGGTCGGGCTCAAGTCACGCACGCGATCCGGCAACCCACCGGAGGCGTGGATATCGGTGTCGATGATCCCCGGACGCACCGCATTGACGCGGATGCCTTCGGTTACGACTTCGCGCGCCAGACCGATGGTAAAGGTGTCGATCGCCCCCTTGGAAGCGGCGTAATCGACATATTGGCCGGCCGAGCCGAGGATCGCCGCCATCGACGAGATATTGACGATCGCTCCGCCCTTGCCGCCATGACGGGTCGACATGCGGCACACGGCCTGCCCAGCGCAGAGGATCGAACCCGTCACGTTGATGCGGAACATCCGCTCAAGCCGTTCCGGCGTCATTTCGTCGATACGCTGCGGCACATCGACGACGCCGGCATTGTTGACGAGGCCGTCCAGCCGGCCGAAATGCTGGTCGACGGCGGAAAAGATCGACTCGATATCAGCCGCCACGCCGACGTCGCCGGCAACCGCAATCGCTTCGCCACCGGCATCGCGGATCGCCGCAACCACGGCTTCGGCGGCCGCCTTGTTGGCGGCATAGTTGACGGCTACGGCCCAGCCCCGTCGGGCGGCAGCGAGCGAGACCGCCGCGCCGATGCCGCGACTGCCCCCGGTCACCAGAAGAATGGGAGATTTGCCGGTCATTGGCCGCACCCTTTCAAGGTCAGGACATCCCAGGGCGCGACGGTCGCCTTGCCCTTACCCCAGATGATGGATTGCCGGATCGAAGGTCCGAGCGCCGGCAGGAACAGCCGCGCCGCCGCGTCGGCACCCTCTGTCGGCAGCACACTGATGTCGCCCTTCATATCCGAGGCATAGACCATGCCCTGCCAGACCGTGCAGGCGCGCAGATCGACGCCCGTCACGTCGCCATCAGGGCAATTGAACATGATCGTGCCATTGGCGTGCGGCCCATCGTCCGAGCGCATGATCACGCCTTCCGCCACGATCGACGTGTTGCGCACCGCAAGCTTGAACTTGTTGCTGACGGCAGCCGCAGGTCCCGCCGGCTCAAAGCGCAGCTCATAGGCATCGTCCATGTCGCCATAAACGGCCTTTTCCTGCACGCATTCATCGGCGTGCGCCAGTGCGGGGATCGCCACGAGCGCCATCGTTGCCCAGTGCAGAGGGGCCAACCTCGCCATCACTCGCCCCCCGGTTCGCGCCGGCCGTCGGCATTTTCGGTCACCCCGAAATCCGTGAACAGCACAAGCGGACGGCCATTGGCGTCGAGACCCCAGAAGACGGGATAGAAACCGTCGCCCCAGCCGCTCCAGAAAACCGCGACATTACCGCGCTTGCCGGCGACCGGCCGGTGCATGACATATTTGTCGTCATTCGCCTCGATCTCGGACGCCAGGACATCGTCGTAGTAATTGACGTCGGAAGAGGACTTTTGCGTGCGGACCTGCTGCTCCCGCTCCTGGATCAGGGCATAGGTATCGGCGTCCATATAACAGCCAAGACCGGCATCGACCGGATAGCCGAAGAATTCGTCGCCCTTCAGCGACTTGATATCCTGGCCTGGGAGCACCGCCAGCTCCCAGCGCACCGGCTTGCCCTCGGCAAAGCGCAGGCTGGCGGCGGCAATGCGGCCGAAGGCTTGATAAAGTGTCACGGGATAGTTGCCGGGTGGGACAGTTCTGACCAAGGCCGGCCGATCCGGCCCGACCAGCGGATCGCTGGCGACGATGCGGCCCGAGGTCAGTTCGACATCGCCCATGTGAAAGATGGTGATCGACCTTGAGGCAAGATCGGCGTCGCTAAGCGACGCCAGATCGAGATTGCTGCTGAGCCTTGCCGCGTCGAGATCATCCGCGACGACCGGCGATGGCAACCATGCGGCGACGGCACACAAAAGTCCGCGCATCGTCCGCATGGGCCATGTCCACATGAGCCAGCGCTCCCTTAGAGATCGAGAACGAGACGTTCCGGATCTTCCAGGCTTTCCTTGACGCGCACGAGGAAGGTCACGGCTTCCTTGCCGTCGACCATGCGGTGGTCATAGGAGAGCGCCAGATACATCATCGGACGGATGACGACCTGACCGCCGATGGCGACCGGACGCTCCTGGATCTTGTGCATGCCGAGAATGCCCGACTGCGGCGCATTCAGGATCGGCGAGGACATCAGCGAACCGTAGACACCACCATTGGTGATGGTGAAGGTGCCGCCCTGCATGTCGGCCATCGACAGCGTACCGTCGCGGGCAGCCTTCGCCAGACGGCCAAGCTCCTTCTCGACTTCGGCGATCGACATCTGGTCGGCATCGCGAATGACCGGAACGACGAGGCCCTTGTCAGTGCCGACGGCCATGCCGATGTGGCAGTAGTTCTTGTAGACAATGTCGGTGCCGTCGATCTCGGCGTTGACGGCCGGGAGTTCCTTCAGCGCATGGGTCACGGCCTTGGTGAAGAAGCCCATGAAGCCGAGCTTCACGCCATGCTTCTTCTCGAAGACGTCCTTGTACTTGTTGCGCAGGTCCATGACGGCCTTCATGTCCACCTCGTTATAGGTGGTGAGCATGGCGGCGGTGTTCTGCGCATCCTTGAGGCGGCGTGCGATCGTCTGGCGCAGGCGGGTCATCTTGACGCGCTCTTCGCGACCGGCGTCTTCGACCGTCGTCGGCGCGCGCGCGGCAACCGGAGCGGCCGGGACTGCGGCAGGCGCCGAAGCGGCCTTGGCGACAGCAGCGATAACATCGCCCTTCAGGACCTGGCCGCGCTTGCCGCTGCCATCGACCTGATCGGCGGAGACATTGCTTTCGGCAAGCAGCTTGGCGGCAGCGGGTGCCGGCGGCATGGCGGAAGCCGGAGCGGAAACAGCGGGTGCGGCAACCGGGGCAGCAGCAGCCGGAGCTGCGGCAGGCGCGGCAGCGGCAGCGCCGTTGCCAGCCGAGATCTGGCCGAGCAGTGCGCCAAGACCGACGGTCTCACCGGCCTGGGCAACGATTTCCGACAGCGTGCCGGCAATCGGCGAGGGAACTTCGATCGTCACCTTGTCGGTTTCCAGCTCGACAATCGGTTCGTCGACCTTGATGACATCGCCGACCTTCTTGAACCAGGTGCCGACGGTCGCTTCGCTGACGGACTCGCCGAGGGTAGGAACGCGGATTTCAGTGGCCATTGTTCAGATCCTGATTTTTCGTCTTATGAGTTAGATAGAATTTCCGGCGACAGATGGCCGGGGAATGATCGAGAGTATCGGCATTTGCGATGTCGATGACGCCATCGGCCTCGAAGGCCCGGCTGGCATTCGCATGTCGATACCCGTAGGCGGCGTGTTGCTGCATGGCGGCCATCTCCTCCCCTGTGGCGTCATGCGGAAAGCCGGAGCGCGATGACACAAGTTTCAGATGAAAATAGGCCATCGCGCAACCCCTTGCTTAACCGCCGAGTGCATCCTCGAGGAATGCCGCCAACTGCGACAGGTGCTTGGACATCAGGCCCGTCGCCGGAGAGGCGGCGGCCGGACGGCCGGTGTAGCGAACCCGCTGGTACTTGGCATCGATATGGGCAAGCACCCATTCCAGATAAGGATCGATGAAGGACCAAGCGCCCATGTTCTTCGGCTCTTCCTGGCACCAGACCATCTCCGCATTGCGGAAGCGGCTGAGCTCGTTGATCAGCGCCTTGGCCGGGAACGGATAGAGCTGTTCGATGCGCAGCAGGTAGATATCGTCGATGCCGCGCTTTTCGCGCTCTTCCAGCAGGTCATAATAGACCTTGCCCGAGCAGATGACGACGCGACGGATCTTGTTGTCCTTCTGCAGCTTGATCGGGCCGTCCTTGATCACTTCCGCATCGTCCCAGAGCAAGCGATGGAAGGAGGATTCCCCCGCCATCTCCGCCAGGCTCGACACAGCGCGCTTGTGGCGCAGCAGCGACTTCGGCGTCATCAGGATCAGCGGCTTGCGGAAGTCACGCTTCAGCTGACGGCGCAGGATGTGGAAGTAGTTAGCCGGCGTCGTAACGTTGGCGACCTGCATGTTGTCTTCTGCGCAGAGCTGCAGAAAGCGCTCGAGGCGGGCCGAGGAGTGTTCCGGACCCTGCCCTTCATAGCCGTGCGGCAGCAGGCAGACGAGACCCGACATGCGTAGCCACTTGCGTTCGCCCGACGAGATGAACTGGTCGAAGACAACCTGCGCACCGTTGGCGAAGTCGCCGAACTGAGCTTCCCAGAGCGTCAGTGCGTTCGGACGAGCCAGCGAATAGCCGTATTCGAAACCAAGAACCGCTTCTTCCGACAGCATCGAGTTGATGACTTCGTAGCGGGCCTGGGTCGGCGACAGGTTGGCGAGCGGAATGTAGCGTTCTTCGGTTTCCTGATCGTAGAGAACCGAATGACGCTGCGAGAACGTTCCGCGCTCGCAATCCTGGCCGGACAGGCGGATCTTGTGGCCTTCGATGACAAGCGCGCCAAAAGCCAGCGCTTCCGCCATCGCCCAGTCGATGCCTTCGCCACTCTGCACCATGTTGGCGCGGTTTTCCATAAAACGCTGGATGGTGCGGTGCGCGTGGAAGCCGGCCGGGATTTCCGACAGCTTGCGACCGATCTCCTTCAGCGTCTTCATCGGCACGGCGGTCTTGCCGCGGCGCTGCTCGTCGGCGTTGTCGGCCGCATGCAGACCCGACCACTCGCCATCAAGCCAGTCGGCCTTGTTCGGCTTGTAATGCTGGCCGGCCTCGAACTCCTGCTCGAGATGCGCGCGCCAGTCGGCCTTCATCTTTTCGACTTCGCCCTCGGTCAGCACACCCTCGGCGACCAGCCGCTCGGAATAGAGCTGCAGGACCGTCTTGTGGGCGCGGATGACCTTATACATGTTCGGCTGCGTGAAGGACGGTTCATCGCCTTCATTGTGGCCGTAGCGGCGGTAGCAGAACAGGTCGAGGACCACAGGCTTGTGGAACTTCATGCGGAATTCGGTGGCGATCTTGGCCGCATAGACCACGGCTTCCGGATCGTCGCCGTTGACGTGGAAAATCGGTGCTTCGATCATCTTGGCGACGTCGGACGGATAGGGCGACGAGCGCGAGAAGGCCGGATTGGTGGTGAAACCGATCTGGTTGTTGATGATGACGTGCATCGTGCCGGCGACGCGATGGCCGCGCAGGCCCGACAGGCCGAGGATTTCGGCAACCACGCCCTGGCCGGCGAAAGCAGCATCGCCGTGGATCAAGAGCGGCACGACCTTGGCACGTTCGGACAGTGGAATGATGTCGCCATCCCACTGGGTAGCGCCCATATCCTGCTTGGCGCGAGCCTTGCCCATGACGACAGGATTGACGATTTCCAGATGCGACGGGTTCGCCGTCAGCGAAACGTGCACCTTGTTGCCGTCGAAATCACGGTCGGAAGACGCGCCGAGATGGTACTTGACGTCGCCAGAGCCTTCGACTTCGTCCGGCGCGTAGGAGCCGCCCTTGAACTCGTGGAAGATCGCGCGGTGCGGCTTGCCCATGACCTGGGACAACACGTTGAGGCGGCCGCGATGGGCCATGCCGAACAGGGCTTCCCTGAGGCCGAGTTGGCTGCCGCTCTTCAGGATCTGCTCCAGCGCCGGGATCAGCGATTCACCGCCGTCGAGGCCGAAACGCTTGGTGCCCTTGAACTTGACGTCGAGAAACTGCTCGTAGCCTTCGGCTTCGATGACCTTCTGCAGGATCGCCTTCTTGCGCTCCGGGTTGAAGGCAATACCCTTATCGACGCCTTCGATGCGCTCCTGGATCCAGGCCTTCTCTTCCGGATTGGAAATATGCATGAATTCGACGCCGAGCGTCGAACAGTAGGTGCGCTCGAGGATCTCGATCATCTCGCGCACGCTGGCATATTCGAGGCCGAGCACGTTATCGATGAAGATCTTGCGGTCGAGATCAGCCTCTGTGAAACCGTAAGCTTCCGGCGACAATTCCTTGTAGTCCTCGACCGCGGCGGCGATACCGAGCGGGTCGAGCTTGGCGTGCAGGTGGCCGCGCATGCGATAGGCGCGGATCATCATGATGGCGCGGACGGAATCGCGCGTCGCCTGCAGGACGTCAGCCGTGTCGGCCGGCTTGCCCTGGGCTTCGGCCTTGGCCTTCACCTTGGTCTCGATGACCTTTTCGACGATGCCCCAGTTGCCGTCGAGCGCGGAGACGAGCTCACCATTGGCTGGAATCGGCCAGTTCTTGCGCTGCCAGGAGGCACCCTTGGCCGCCCGCTTCACGTCGTCGGGACTGTCTTCCAGCGCCTTGAAGAAGGACCGCCACTCGTCGGACACCGACGATGCGTCTTCTTCGTAACGCGCGTAGAGCTGCTCGATATAAGCAGCGTTCGCACCGTCCAGGAACGAAGTGATCTGAAATTGCTCGTTGGCTTCTTGCCTTGCCATGGTGATATGCGGACGCCTTCGTCCGCCTCCCGACTTGTTTGCATTGCCGGCTTATGGACATCCGGCGACCGTATTTCGTTCGCGGCCCATTGGGACCGCACATCTGCACTTACGAATTGGAAGGCCGGACGGGATAAGCGGCTGCCGCTCCCCGTCCGGGTCTTGCTATAGGTAGGATCAGCCCTTCAGGACTTCCACCAGCGTCTTGCCGAGACGCGCCGGCGACGGCGACACGCGAATGCCTGCCGCTTCCATCGCCGCAATCTTGTCTTCCGCGCCGCCCTTGCCGCCGGAGATCACAGCACCTGCATGGCCCATGGTACGGCCGGGAGGTGCCGTGCGGCCGGCGATGAAGCCGACCATCGGCTTCTTGCGGCCCTTCTTGGCTTCGTCCTTGAGGAACTGCGCAGCTTCTTCTTCCGCCGAACCGCCGATTTCGCCGATCATGATGATCGACTTGGTTTCGTCGTCGGCGAGGAACATTTCCAGGATGTCGATGAATTCCGTGCCCTTGACCGGATCGCCGCCGATGCCGACAGCCGTCGTCTGGCCGAGGCCTTCATTGGTGGTCTGGAACACGGCTTCATAGGTGAGCGTGCCCGAACGCGAGAGAACGCCGACCGAGCCCTTCTTGAAGATGGAGCCCGGCATGATGCCGATCTTGCATTCGTTCGGCGTCAGGACGCCGGGGCAGTTCGGTCCGATCAGGCGCGACTTCGACTTGTCGAGACGAGCCTTGACCTTGACCATGTCGGCAACCGGAATGCCTTCCGTGATGCAGACGATCAGCGGGATCTCAGCGTCGATCGCTTCGAGGATCGCAGCCGCGGCACCTGCCGGCGGAACGTAGATGACCGAGGCGTTGGCGCCGGTGGCATCCTTGCCTTCAGCGACCGACTTGAAGATCGGCAGCTTTTCGCCGTCCTTGCCGGTCCAGGTTTCGCCGCCCTTGGAGGGGTGGATACCGCCGACCATCTTCGTGCCGTGATAGGCAAGCGCCTGCTCGGTGTGGAAGGTGCCGGTCTTGCCGGTCAGGCCCTGAACCAGGACCTTGGTGTCTTTGTTAATCAGAATGGACATCTTGCCTCAGGCTCCCTTGACTGCCTTGACGATCTTCTGGGCGGCATCGTCCAGGTCATCGGCAGAGATGACGTTGAGACCGGATTCATTGATGATCTTCTTGCCAAGATCGACGTTGGTGCCTTCGAGGCGCACGACGAGCGGAACCTTCAGACCGACTTCCTTGACGGCTGCGAGCACGCCTTCGGCAATGACATCACACTTCATGATGCCGCCGAAGATGTTGACCAGGATGCCTTCGACAGCCGGGTCCGCAGTGATGATCTTGAAGGCCGCGGTGACCTTCTCTTTGGTGGCGCCGCCGCCGACATCGAGGAAGTTCGCAGGCTCAGCGCCGTAGAGCTTGATGATATCCATGGTTGCCATCGCAAGGCCGGCGCCGTTGACCATGCAGCCGATGTTGCCGTCGAGGGCGACATAGGCGAGGTCATACTTGTGTGCTTCGATTTCCTTGGCGTCTTCCTCGGTCGTATCGCGCAGCGCGACGATATCTTCGTGGCGGAACAGTGCGTTGCCGTCGAAGGAAACCTTGGCGTCAAGAACGCGCAGACGGCCGTTGGTCATGACGATCAGCGGGTTGATCTCAAGCAGGGCCATGTCCTTCTCGACGAAGGCCTTGTAGAGGATCGAGAAGAGCTTGGCGGCGTCTTCGCGGGCAGCACCTTCCAGCTTCAGTGCGTCGGAAAGAGCAGCCGAATTGGCAGCCGTGACGCCCGCTGACGGATCGATGGCGACGGTGATGATCTTTTCCGGCGTGTCGTGCGCAACGGTTTCGATGTCCATGCCGCCTTCGGTCGATACGACGAAGGCGACCTGACCGACCGAGCGGTCGACCAGGATCGAGAGGTAGAGTTCGCGGTCGATGTCGGCGCCGTCTTCGATATAGAGGCGGTTGACCTGCTTGCCGGCCGGGCCGGTCTGCTTGGTCACCAGCGTGTTGCCGAGCATGTCCTTGGAATTGGCAACGACGTCCTCGATCGACTTGGCGAGGCGAACGCCGCCCTTGGCGTCGGGGCTAAGTTCCTTGAACTTGCCCTTGCCGCGACCGCCGGCATGGATCTGGCTCTTGACGACGTAAAGCGGGCCTGGAAGCTGCTTGGCGGCAGCAGCGGCTTCGTCTGCGGAGAAGATGGCAACGCCGTCCGCGACGGGTGCGCCATAGGACTTCAGCAGAGCCTTGGCCTGATATTCATGAATGTTCATGGGTTTATCCCTATTGGAAGGCGAAAATTACTTCAGCGACGGCGCGATGGCGATGCAGGCTTCGCAAAGGCCGGCGACGGATGCGACCGACTTGTCGAAGGCCTCCTTCTCGGCCTTGTTCAGATCGATCTCGATGATGCGCTCGACGCCGCCGGCGCCGATGACCGTGGGAACGCCGACATACATGTCCTTGACGCCATACTGACCATCGAGATGGGCAGCGCTGGGCAGAACGCGCTTCTTGTCCTTGAGGTAGGATTCAGCCATTGCGATGGCGGAGGCGGCCGGAGCGTAGTAGGCCGAGCCGGTCTTCAGCAGGCCGACGATTTCGGCACCGCCATCACGGGTGCGCTGGATGATCTCTTCCAGGCGCTCGGCGGTGAGCCAGCCCATGGTGACGAGGTCGGTCAGCGGAATGCCGGCAACGGTGGAGTAACGAGCAAGCGGGACCATCGAGTCGCCATGGCCGCCGAGAACGAAAGCGGTGACGTCTTCGACGGAAACGTTGAATTCCTTGGCCAGGAACAGGCGGAAGCGCGACGAGTCGAGCACACCGGCCATGCCGACGACCTTGTTGGCCGGGAGGCCCGAGAACTTCTGCAGCGCCCAGACCATGGCGTCGAGAGGGTTGGTGATGCAGATCACGAAAGCGTTCGGGGCATACTTCTTGATGCCGGCGCCGACCTGCTCCATGACCTTGAGGTTGATGCCGAGAAGATCGTCGCGGCTCATGCCCGGCTTGCGGGCGACGCCGGCGGTGACGATGCAGACGTCGGCACCTTCGATCGCGGAGTAGTCGCTGGCGCCGGTCAGGTTGGCGTCGAAGCCTTCGACCGGCGAAGACTGGGCGATGTCGAGACCCTTGCCCTGGGGAATGCCGTCCGCGATGTCGAACAGGACGATGTCGCCCAGTTCTTTCAGGCCGGCGAGATGCGCCAGCGTGCCACCAATCATGCCAGAACCAATAAGTGCGATCTTGTTGCGCGCCATTTCGGGGTATCCTTTGCGATCAAAATCCGTGGCGGGACGCCCACAAGGCATCCACCATTGCCGCCAATCGCATAGACCCAACGGCCGAAATTGGCAATTGATTATTTTGAGATCAGGGATTTCAATCGGTTAGATCGATAATGTCTTACGTAAACGTAAGACATTATGTCACCGAACTGTTACTCGGCAGCCCGTTTCGCGGGAGTCTGAGCCAGATATTCGGCACTGCGCATCTCGAAAAGCCGCGATGCCGTGCGGTCGAATTCGAAGCCTTCCGTGCCGCGCCTTTCGACCAGCAGATCCTCCGGCATCGCCGCCGCTGAAACATAAAGCCGGATGGCGTGATCGTAAAGCGTGTCGATGAGGATGATGAAACGCTTGGTCTGGTTGCGCTTTTCCGGCCCAAGCGTCGGCACGCGGTCGAGAAAGATCGTGTCGAACCGCTTGGCGATGGCCAGGAAATCGGCTGCACCCAGCGGCGCATCGCAGAGATCGGCAAAGGAAAAGCGCGCCATGCGATCGGCAGCAAGCGGCACATGGATGGACCGCCCCTTCATCGGAATCTCCAGCGGCTGCGCCTTGCGGCCATGCAGTGCCTGCACCCAGGACGCCTCCATCGCCATGTCGGTGCGCTCATCGATCGGGATCAGATAGACCGGCTGGCTGTTCAGCTTCTCCATCCGGTAGTCGGTCGGCGAATCCAGCGTGACGACCTCGACATGGCGTTTCAGCAGATCGATGAAGGGCAGGAACAGACCGCGATTAAGGCCGTCGCGATAGAGATTGTCGGGCTCGACATTCGAGGTGGCGACCAGCACGCAGCCGAGCGAGAACAGCTCGGAAAACAGCCGCGACAGGATCATCGCGTCGGCGATGTCGGTCACGGTGAATTCGTCGAAGCACAGCAGTTCGGCCTCGCTATAGAGGTCGGCCGCGACCGGCAGCACCGGATCGGCCTGCTTGGTCTCGCCATTCTTGAATTTCAGCCGGTGGGCGGTGATGCGATTGTGCACATCGGCCATGAATTCGTGGAAATGCGCCCGGCGCTTCTTCTTGCAGGGCGCCATGGCGAAGAACATGTCCATCAACATGGTCTTGCCGCGCCCGACGCTGCCGTGGATATAGAGTCCTCGGACGATCTCGGCCGGCTTCTTGCGAGCGAACATCCAGCCGAGAGCGCTGGACTTAGTCGCCGGACGCTTCTGCTTGAGGTTGGCAAGTACGCGATCGAGGGATTTCGCCACATCCATCTGCGCCGAATCCACCTGAAGCGATCCGGAGGCCGTCAGCGCCTTCAGCTGTTCGCCGACGCTGATGGAATAATCGGGCATGGGCTGCATGGGGAAATATCCGCCTGTGCAAATAGGGAAGCGGCCGGACGGTCCACTCCCTTCAAAAGAGCTTTATCGGCTGAGGCTGAGCGGCTGGCCGGACGCGGTCGAACCATCGTAACGCGAATCGGCCGTCTTGTAGAGCGAGCCGATCTGGGTGCCATCGCGGTTCTTGAGAATGACCTGCTTGCCGGACACTTCCCAGGAGCCCATCGACGTCAGCTCGCCGGCGCAACCACGCGTGCCGCCGCGCGACCCGCTGCCGAGATTGGTGAGCGTCAGGAACATGTCGCAACTCGCCCCGCCATTGCTGACCTTCCAGCTGCCGACCATGGATTCCTTGGTCACGTCCTGCGCGGAAGCGGCCATCGCCTGCTGTTGCTGCGGATTGGCCGCGTTCGGGGCGTTCGACGGCGCCGCAGGAAACTGCGAGCCATCACCGCTATTCGTCGGCGGTAGCTGGCTGGACTGGACGGACGGAACAGGCTGAGCCTGCAAGGGTGGTGGGCGCGAATAGGACGTGTCATCGTTGTTGTATGCTGTGCGCTGGCAACCGGCAAGCGACAGACCTATCGCCGCAGCCGTCACTGCATATCTCAATTGCATCATCATACTCCTAATCGTCCACCGCTGACATTGGGAAACCGAGCACCCATAAAATTGGAACTAACGTATTTCATTTTGGTTAATCAAGTCGATACAGGCATAAATCGCCGGACGCCATAGCTGTTCAGGAATCCGGTGATTTCAAGGCCTAACGCGCCGAACCTCATCCTGACGGAAGTCATTGGTCAATTCTCGCATCCTTCCATCGCACTTTCGTGATGGCTGAACATGCCTTGAGAAGCAGCGAGGCGGAGCAAGAAGAGCCGGCAAGAAATGCTGTGAGCCGCAACCGGTTTCGGCAGCGGCTCCCGCAATTTCGCGTTCAGATCCTCGTCATCCGATGGCCCAAACAAACGATCGCCGGCGGTCAGACCCGCCGTTCGACCATCATCTTCTTGATTTCCGCGATCGCCTTGGCCGGGTTCAGGCCCTTGGGGCAGGTCTGGGCGCAGTTCATGATCGTGTGGCAACGATAGAGGCGGAAGGGATCCTCGAGATTGTCGAGACGTTCGCCCTTTGCCTCGTCGCGGCTGTCGATCAGCCAGCGATAGGCCTGCAGCAGAACGGCCGGACCGAGATAACGGTCGCCGTTCCACCAGTAGCTCGGACAGGAAGTCGAGCAGCAGGCGCAGAGGATGCATTCGTAGAGGCCGTCGAGCTTGAGGCGGTCCTCATGGCTCTGCTTCCATTCCTTCGCCGGCAGCGGCGACACGGTCTTGAGCCAGGGCTCGATCGAGCGATGTTGGGCGTAGAAGTTCGTCAGATCCGGCACCAAGTCCTTGACGACCGGCAGATGCGGCAGCGGATAGATCTTCACCGTGCCCTTGATCTCATCCAGGCCCTTGGTGCAGGCGAGCGTGTTGGTGCCGTCGATGTTCATCGCGCAGGAGCCGCAGATGCCTTCGCGACAGGAACGGCGCAGCGTCAACGTCGGGTCGATGTTGTTCTTGATGTAGAGCAAGCCATCGAGCACCATCGGGCCGCAATCATCGACGTCGATGTAATAGGTGTCAATGCTCGGGTTCAGGCCGTCATCCGGGCTCCAGCGATAGACGCGGAATTCGCGTGTGTTCTTGGCACCCGCCGGCTTCGGCCAGACCTTGCCTTCACGCATCTGAGAGTTCTTGGGGAGAGCGAGTTCAACCATGGTCAGTTCCTCTCAGATCAATAGACGCGTGCCTTGGGCTCGATCTTGTGCGGATCGATGCCTTCGGCGATCAGTTCGGTATGGACGGGACGATAGTCGAGCTTGACGTCGCCTGCTTCGTTAACCCACGCAAGCGTATGCTTGCGCCAGTTCTCGTCGTCGCGGCCGCCGAATTTGCCTTCGGTGAAGTCCTCGCGGGCATGCGAGCCGCGGCTCTCCTTGCGGGCCTCGGCGCCGTAGATCGTCGCGATGGCGTTGGTCATCAGATTGTGCAGTTCCAGCGTCTCGATGAGATCGGAATTCCAGATCAGCGAACGGTCGGTGACCTTGATATCGGACAGTTCCTTCCAGATCTCCGAAATGCGACGGCAGCCGGATTCCAGCGATTCCTGCGTGCGGAACACGGCGGCGTCTTCCTGCATGGCGCGCTGCATTTTCTCGCGCAGTACCGCCGTCGGCGTACTGCCGCTGGCATGACGCAGGCGGTCGAAGCGATCCATGATCTTGTCGCAGGCAGCAACATTGACCGGCGGGACCGGGCTATTGCGGTCGATGACTTCACCGGCACGAATGGCAGCGGCACGGCCGAAGACCACGAGGTCGATCAACGAATTGGAGCCCAGACGATTGGCGCCATGCACCGAGGCGCACCCGGCTTCGCCGACAGCCATCAGGCCCGGCAACACGCGCTCGGGATTGTCGCTGTCGGCATTCAGCACTTCGCCCCAATAATTGGTCGGAATGCCGCCCATATTGTAGTGAACGGTCGGCAGAACCGGGATCGGCTCACGGGTTACGTCGACGCCGGCGAAGATGCGCGCACTCTCGGAAATGCCCGGCAGGCGCTCGTGCAGCACGGCCGGATCGAGATGGTCGAGATGCAGGAAGATATGGTCCTTGTTCTTGCCGACCCCACGACCCTCGCGGATCTCCAGCGTCATGCAGCGAGAAACGACGTCACGCGAGGCAAGGTCCTTCGCCGAGGGAGCATAGCGCTCCATGAAGCGCTCGCCTTCGGAATTGACGAGATACCCACCTTCGCCGCGCGCACCTTCGGTGATGAGACATCCCGAACCGTAAATGCCGGTCGGATGGAACTGCACGAATTCCATGTCCTCCAGCGGCAGTCCGGCGCGGGCCACCATGCCGCCGCCGTCGCCGGTGCAGGTATGGGCCGAGGTTGCAGAGAAATAGGCACGGCCATAGCCACCGGTCGCCAGCACCACCATCTTGGCGGCGAAGCGATGGATCGTGCCGTCATCCAGGCACCAGGCGACAACGCCGGTGCAGCGGCTGCCGTCATCCGACATGATGAGGTCGAGCGCGAAATACTCGATGAAGAATTCGGCATTGTTGCGCAGCGACTGGCCGTAGAGCGTGTGCAGGATGGCATGGCCGGTACGGTCGGCAGCAGCGCAAGTGCGCTGCACCGGCGGTCCCTCGCCGAAATTCTGCATGTGGCCGCCGAATGGGCGCTGATAGATTTTGCCTTCCTCGTTGCGCGAGAAGGGCACGCCGTAATGCTCAAGCTCGTAGACGGCTTTCGGCGCTTCCATGACCATGTATTGCATGGCGTCGACGTCGCCGAGCCAGTCGGACCCCTTGACGGTATCGTAGAGATGCCATTGCCAGCTGTCCGGCGTCATGTTCTGCAGCGAGGCGGCGATGCCGCCCTGGGCTGCGACGGTGTGCGAACGGGTCGGAAATACCTTAGTGATGCAGGCGGTACGGAAGCCCTGTTCGGCCATGCCGAGCGTGGCGCGCAGGCCGGCGCCGCCGGCGCCGACGACGATCACATCATAGGAGTGATCGACATACTTGTAGGCTTTGCCATTCTGAGCGGATGAGTTCGGTGCCATGATGCAATTATCCTACGAACGCGATCTTCAGAATGGCGAAGAGACAGAGCCCCGCCATGACAATCGCGAAGAATGTGTTGAGCATGAGAAGGACGATCTTGCCGAATTCGCCGTGGACATAGTCCTCGATGATAACCTGCATGCCGAGCTTCATGTGAATAATGCCAGAGATCACCATCAGGCCCATGATGACGGCGACGAAGGGATTCGACAGCGCGTGCACGACTTCCGCATAGGGAGCGCCGGCATAGATGATCAGAAAAATGACGAAGAAGATGAAGAGCGGGACGTTGGCGACGGCAGTCAGGCGCTGGCGCCAGAAATGGTCGGTGCCTTCCTTGGCGGAGCCGAGGCCGCGGACTTTGCCCAAAGGGGTACGCATATCCATGAGAAATATCCTTTAAAGCCATGATCCCGAACCGAAGGACCGCAAAGCGGCTTCGGACAGGATCACGCCGATCAAACCAGCCGGATGGCGATGCCGATGATCCAGACCAGCGCGGTCAGACAGAGCGAACCAATGAGCGTCGCCTTGGCCAGCTTGGTCGAGAATTCCTTACCGAAGCCGTAGCCGAGGTCCCACATGAAATGGCGCAGACCGCCGAGCATGTGATGGAGCAGCGCCCATGTGTAACCGAACAGCACGAGCCGACCGATGATCGTTCCCATGATCCAGTTGACCAGGTCGAAATAGCCCTGGCCCGTGGCCGCGGCGATCAGCCACCAGGCAACCAGCACCGTGCCGAAATAGAGCGCGCCACCGGTGATGCGGTGAACGATCGACATGATCATGGTGGGAATAGGCTTGTAGATTTGCAGATGCGGCGACAAGGGCCGGTTTTGTGTGACGTTCGCCATCAGAACCTCGCGGCGTTACGATACGCTTCTATCCCGGATGTCTCCGGGGCAACGCACATGCGCGGGAAAATCCTGTGTGCGTTGCATCAATTGCGACCATTAATCACGGAAAGGCACGGCGACAAGCACAATTGCTGTCTGCCTCGAATTTAATCGATTCGGATCGTTCAACATCTTTGGCGCGTGCGCGCAATCGAGATCCCCTGATTGGCGCCCCGATATAATTTTCCCGCCCGCCGAGTGGACTTAACCCTGCTCTTGCGGCATTCTGTTCTTCATATTTTATTAAGGATTTAGCGGGCGAGGAATACGCATGCGGCAGCATCTTTTCAAGGCAACGACGCTTGTTTTGGCGGCAGCCGCCGGTCTTTCATCCGTATCGGCCTTGGCGGGCGATTATCGCCGGGAACATCGGCCGTTTCATCATTCCGGCCCCCATCGGTTGCAGGAAATCTCCTGGCCGCAGCGCTCGGCACAACCGCAGCCGGACAAAATCGTCCTGATGGACCGGCAATATGCGGCGGATATCGGCACCTATGCCGGAACCGCGGATGTCTACCAGGCCAATGATGGAACCTACGTCCTCGGTTATGGCGGCTATGGCCAATACCCCGGCAAACCCGCGACGCGGCTGAGACCAAGAGCCCAGGTGATCGATATCAAGCTTGCCCGCAATGCCTGCTCCTACGAAGCCGGCGTTTGCGTGATTCGGCCGTAAGGATCGTTAGTCGGCGAGAAACCGCCAGACCGTCGTCTTCTTGACTTCGCTATCCTCCAGCGCCCGCGTCACCGGCACCTGATAGCTGGCCTGCGCCTCCAGCCGATCCCTGGGCAAGTAGGCGCGGCCTGGATCGCCGACCAGAACCAGAAGCCCCTCCCTCGCCAGCCGCCGGAACCAGGGAATGAGGCGATCGGCAAAATCGCGATCGTAAAAGACATCCCCGGCGAGAACGACATCGGCATCGATTGCCTGATCCACGAGATTATCGCCGGTGAAATCGAGCGCGACTTCGTTTTCCACGGCGTTCAATCGCACCGCCGTTTCCGCCCAGGGATCGATATCGGCGGCGAGCACCCGGCTCGCGCCCGCAAGCTTCGCCGCAATCGCCACCAACCCCGAGCCGGTGGCGAAATCGACAACCCGCTTGCCGACGACCTCGTCGGGATGGTCAAGGATATAGCGTGCAAGCCCCTGCCCGCCGGCCCAGGCAAAAGCCCAGAAGGGCGGCGGCAGGCCGATCTCCTCAAGCTCTTCCTCCGTCTTCAGCCAGAGATCATGGGCTTCGCTGGCCAGATGCAACCGGATCTCCGGCGTATGCGGCGGCGCCATGACGCTGGTGTTCGCACGGATGAATGTCTCCGGATCGGTCTTCAAGGCGCCCTCGGGTCGGAAGTGTCAAACAGGCGGATTGTCGAGCTCGCCCATGCGGCAGACTTCGAGATACTCATCATCCGTCACCGGCTGCACGGAAAGCCGCATCGAGGTCACCAGCGACATCTGCGACAGCTTCGGATTGGCCTTGATATCCTTCAGCGACACCGGCTTCGGCATATCGCGCACGGCGCGGATATCGACGCAATCCCAGCGCGGATCGTCCTTGGCCGTCGCGTCGGGATGCGACAGCGCGCAGACCTCGACAATACCGACGATCTCCAGCCCATCATTGGAATGATAGAAGAAGCCCTTGTCGCCGATCTGCATCGCCCGCATGTTGTTACGGGCGAGATAGTTGCGAACGCCGGTCCAGGCCGTGCCCTCGCTCCCGGCATCCTTCTGCTGCTGCCAGGACCAGGAGGACGGCTCGGATTTATACAGCCAATGCGCCATGCCTCATGCCTCCGGATTGTTGAAGACCCAGTTGAACGGCTTGACCTCGACGCTCTCGAACAGGCCGGCCTTGGCATAGGGATCGGAATCGGCAATCGCCTGCGCCGCCTCGATCGTCTCAGCATTGACGATGACCAGGCTGCCATTCGGCTTGCCGTCGGCATCAAGGAACGGCCCCGCCATTTTCAGCGTGCCCTCGGCATTGAGCTTGTTCAGATGCTCGACATGGGCGGGACGCGTATCCATGCGGACATTCAGGTGACCGGGCTTGTCCTTGCAGACAAAGGCAAACAGCATTGTTTTATTCTCCATTTGAAAATGCGGCGACTGATCCGCTTCCGCGGGATCATCGCCAAATGAAATCTCGCGCACCTTGGTACGAGGCCGCCGGAGATCAAGATCAACTCCGACCAACGGCGAATTGCGTAAAGCTGCCCACAAGCCACCCTTTTTGGGCAACTCTTCGGGTGCCGTCCGATTTTCGTCATCGTGCTTTTCTGGCTCGTCCATGAAACCCTCCAGCTTTGTCAGTGAAATACATCTAACAAGGACGATGCTCAACGGAGCACAGTAGCTTCATCATTCCGTCGTGATCGGCCGCGTCATCAATTGCTCGATGGCGGTCGGGATATCCAGCTTGCCGTCGATTATGGCCGAAACGGCTTCGGTGATCGGCATGTCGACACCGAGCCCCTGCGCCAGTTTTGCCGCGATCGAGGCGGCATAGGCGCCTTCGACCAGCTCTCCATGCGAGGGATCGACCGTCTGGCCCTGGCCGAGCGCGATACCGAAGCGCAGATTGCGGGATTGGTGGCTGGTGGCGGTCAAGACAAGATCGCCAAGGCCGGAAAGCCCGCGCACGGTCTCGGCCTTGCCACCCTTGGCAAAGACGAAGCGCGACATCTCGGCAAGGCCGCGGCTGATCAACGCCGCACGCGCCGAATCGCCGATCCCTCGTCCTTCGACAATGCCGCAGGCGATCGCCAGCACATTCTTCAGAGCGCCGCCTAGTTGCACGCCAACACGGTCGGAGGAGGCGTAAAGGCGGAAGGTGGGGCCTGAAATCGCCTGTGCCAGCCGTTCCGCCACTGCCATGTCGGCCGCCGCGATCGCCATGGCCGTCGGCAGGCCCTTGGCAATATCGGTGGCAAAGCCTGGCCCGGAGAGAACGGCGATGGCGTGGTGCGGCAATTCGCGTTCCAGCATCTCGGTCAGAAGATCGCCAGAGACCTTGTCGATGCCCTTGGCGCATGTAACGACAACGGCGTCAGGCGCGAGATAGGGGCCATAATGACGCGCCGCGTCGGCCTGCGCCTGCGACGGCATGGCGAAGAGGACGATGCTTGCATCCAAAATCGAATCCGGCTCGGCGGAAAAAAGCAGTGAATCCGGCAGTTCGATGCCGGGCAATGCCGTGTCATTCATCCGGTCGGTATTGAGATCGGCTATCAGGGCCGCCTTGCGCCCGACCAGCGTCACCTGGCTCTTGCCCGTCAAAGCGATGACGGTGGCGAGCGCCGTGCCGAAAGCGCCGGCGCCGATGACCGCGATCCGTTCCTTGCTGCTCATGCCTTCGCTCCTCGTTTGCCATGCCCCAGAAGCTTTTCCGCCTTCTGATCGAGCGGCCAGCGCGAGCGAGGCTGCACATCGAGATTGTCAGGTGCAGCACCCGTCGCCATGCGCTCCAGCCCCGCCCAGGCGATCATCACGGCATTGTCAGTGCAGAGGCTCAGCGGCGGCGCGATGAAGCGGAAACCGTTGAGATCGCAAAGTTCCTGCAGCGTACGACGCAGCTCAAGATTGGCGGCGACGCCGCCGGCAACCACCAGCGCCGGCTTCTCTGCCGTCTTCGGAAATTCGTTCTTGAAACGCTGCAGCCCGCGCCCGATCCGGTCCTTCAACGTACGCGAGACCGCCTTCTGGAAGGAGGCGCAGATATCAGCAATGTCCTGCTCGCTTACCGGCGCGATCGTCGTTGCCGCCAGCCGCACCGCGGTCTTCAAGCCGGAGAAGGAAAAATCGAGCCGGGCCTCGCCGACCAGCGGCCGTGGAAGATCGAACCGATCCGGATTGCCGTTCTTCGCCGCCGCCTCGACCGCCGGGCCGCCGGGATAGGGCAGCCCGAGCAGCTTTGCCGTCTTGTCGAAAGCCTCGCCCAGCGCATCGTCGATCGTCGTGCCCCAGCGCTCGTACTGGCCGACGCCACGCACCAGGATCAATTGCGTATGGCCGCCGGAGACCAGCAGCATCAGATAGGGGAAGGCGAGGCCATCCGTCAGCCGTGCCGTCAGCGCATGGCCTTCCAGATGGTTGATCGCATAGAGCGGCTTGCCGGTTGCCCTGGATATCGCCTTGCCGGTCATCAGCCCGACGAGCAGACCGCCGATCAGGCCGGGGCCGGAGGTAGCGGCGATGGCATCGACATCGGCCAGCGACACATTGGCGCGCTTCAGGGCCTCGTCGATCAGCGTATCCAGTGCCTCGACATGGGCGCGCGCAGCAATCTCGGGCACGACGCCGCCATAGGCGCTATGCTCGTCCAACTGGCTCAAAACAACGTCTGAGCGTACGATGGCGGTGCCATCATCCTGGCGCTCGACAATGGCCGCGGCGGTTTCGTCGCAGCTTGTTTCGATGCCGAGAATACGAAGAAAGGACGCCATGGAAGTCGTTCGATGCCTGTTGGTCGATTGCGATAAAGCGGAAATATGGTTACGGGGACTGTCGGTAACAACGGATCAAAGCGGATGCAAACAAAACCTTTCCGGATCGGCACGCGCGGCAGCCCGCTAGCATTGGCGCAGGCACACGAAGCCCGCGACCGCCTGATGGCGGCGCACGGGCTGCCGGAAGAAATGTTCGAGATCGTCGCTCTGACCACCAAAGGCGACCGCATCGCCGATCGTGCGCTGGCGGAAATCGGCGGCAAGGGCCTGTTCACGGAAGAGCTGGAAGAGAAACTGACCTCGGGCGAGCTGGACTTCGCCGTGCACTCCGCCAAGGACATGGCGACGAAACTGCCGGACGGGCTGGCGCTGACCGCCTACCTGCCGCGCGAGGATATTCGCGATTCCGTCATCGGCCGCACCGCGCCGAAGCTGATCGAGCTGCCGCATGGCGCGACCGTCGGCTCGGCCTCGCTGCGCCGTCAGGCGCTGATCCGCCGCCTGCGCCCCGATATCAACGTCATCACCTTTCGCGGCTCGGTCCAGACCCGGCTGCGCAAGCTGGAAGAGGGACAGGCGGACGCGACGCTCCTGGCTGTCGCCGGCCTGAAACGGCTCGGCAAGGTGGACGTGATCACCGATATCCTCGACCCCGACGCATTCCCGCCGGCACCGGCACAGGGCGCGATTGGCATCGAAAGCCGCATCGGCGACAAGAGGATGAACGACCTCCTCGCCGCCATCAACGATAGCCCGACCTTCGATACCGTCTCCTGCGAACGCGGCTTCCTCGCCGCGCTCGACGGCTCCTGCCGCACGCCGATCGCCGGCTATGCCGTCTGCGAGGGCGATCATATCCGCTTCTTTGGCATGATCCTGACGCCCGACGGCCAACAGGTGCACACCACCACCATCGAGGGCCACCGCAGGGATGCCGAGGCGCTCGGCACCAATGCCGGCCAGGCGATCCGCGCCGAGGCTGGCAGCACCTTCTTCGAAGACTGGACCTGATCGCCCATGCGCGTCGTCGTCACCCGCCCCCAGCATTCGGGTGAACGCACTGTCCGGCGGCTGACGGAGATGGGACATGAGGCACTGTCGCTGCCGCTGTCGGAGCCGGTGCACGATGTCGAAGCAGCCCGACAGGCGCTATCGGAAACGCAAGATGCGATTGCCGTCACCAGCGCCGAAGCGATCCGCGCCCTGGCCGCACTGGGCCAAAATATCGCGCCTCATCTAGGCCGCCCGCTTTTCGCGGTCGGCAAGGCGACGGCGAAAGAGGCGAGAGATCTTGGCTTCACGAATGTTCTTGCCTCCGAAGGCAGCGGCATCGAACTCGCGGAGCTGATTGCCCGCAGCCAAGCCGGCATGCGGCAGCCCCTGCTCTATCTCGCTGGTTCGCCGCGCGCTGCCGGCTTTGAAACCAGATCGATGGAATTGAAGATGCCGCTGCGGACGGTGGAATGCTATCACATGCTGGATATCGTCCCCGACGATGCGGCCCTTCGCAAGTTTTTTGTCGATATCCGCGCCGACGCCGTACTGCTCTATTCTCGCCAGACGGCGCTGCGCTTTTTCAGCCTGCCCTTCCTGCTGAAACACCCGTATGCCCTTGCCCCGACAAGGTTCCTCTGCCTCAGTGAAGCGATTGCGGATGCTGTTCCGGCATTGCTGCGCGCCCATGCGGATATTGCAGCCATGCCGGATGAAGACAGTCTTCTGGCGCTTCTGACGACGGAGTAAGGCCTCAATTTTGATCTAAGCTCTTTCCATATTCGACTTGTCTGTCTAACCTCGCTGCAGCGCATGAAAAGAGGACCTCATGGTATCGCGAAAAACGCCAAACCATTCGAAGCCCAACGACGAGCCGGTCACGATCGACCTCAAAGCCGAGGAAACTGTGCAGGCCGCAGTTTCCGAGGACATCACCGAGCGCAACCCCAGCGAACCCGGTAGCTCATCCGCCAATGAGGTGGAAATGCCGCTGGAAGCGGAGAAGGAAACGTTGCGCGACGAGGAGGCCGGCGAGCCAGTCACGGAAACAGCCGAAGAGAAGCTCAAGGCCGAACTCGACCAGGAAGCTGAAACCTACTCCTTCCGTGGCGAGCACCCCGCCGCACCCCAGCAGCGGCAACAAGGATCGACCTCTGGCCTGATCGCCGCCGGCATAGTCGGTGGCCTGATCTCCCTCATCTGCGTCGGCGCCATCCAATATGCCGGCCTCCTGCCCGGCGGCAGGGCGGCGAAAGACACATCTGCCGACATCGCCGCGCTCACCGCCGAAATCGATGGGCTGAAGCAAACCGTTTCCAATCTGGCCGCCGCACCCGCGGCAGCGCCTGACACGACGCTCACCGCCCGGATCGCGGCCCTTGAGACAGCAGCTACCAACAATTCGACGCTCGGCGGATCATCCGGAACCACCAGCGGCGACGCCGATCAGAAGATCGCGGTGCTCAGCACCGAGGTCGGTCAGTTGAAGGCAAGCCTCGACCAGGCGACGCAAAGCCGGGCCACGGCCGATGCCGATGTCAGCAAGCGTCTCGACGACGCCGAGAAGAAGCTGAGCGAGCCGAGCCAGGAAAGCGCCGTCGCCCGTGCGATTGCCGCTGCTGCATTGAAAGCGGCGATCGATCGCGGCGGGCCTTTCCAGCCCGAGCTCGACACCTTCGCCAATGTCGCGCCGGACGACCCCGCCGTCGCCGATCTCAAGAATTTCGCCCAGACCGGCATCCCGTCCCGCGCCGATCTCATTCGCCAGGTTTCCAACGTCACGACCGCGATCGTCGGCTCGACACAACAGGACGATCCGAACCAGAGCTGGAGCGACCGGATGCTGTCGGGCGCCAAATCGCTGGTGCAGGTGCGCCCGGTCGGCAACGTCTCCGGCGATAGTGTCGATGCCGTTGCCGCCCGCTTCGAGGACAAGGTGAAGAATGGCGACCTGCCAGGCGCCATTACAGAGTGGAACAGTCTGCCGGATGCTGCCAAATCGGCCTCCGCCGCCTTCAAGCAGTCGCTGGAAGCCCGCATCCGCGTCGAGGATCTGGTCGGCGACGCGCTATCGAAGGCGATCGCCAACACCGGAAAACAGAGCTGAGGACGGAGCGCGAGTATGATCAGACTGCTTATCTTCGCCCTCCTCGTCCTGGTGCTCGGCTATGGCTTTTCGTGGCTCGCGGATCGCCCCGGCGATCTCTCGCTCGTCTGGGAAGGCCAGCTCTACCAGACCAAGCTGATCGTTGCCGCCGGCATCCTGATCGCGCTGGTGGCCGCCGCCATGATCGTTTGGTGGTTCATCCGGCTGATCTGGAATTCGCCGCATTCCGTCACCCGCTATTTCCGCGCCCGCAAGCGGGACCGTGGCTATCAGGCACTGTCGACGGGGCTGATCGCCGCCGGCGCTGGCAATGCGCTGCTCGCCCGCAAGATGGCGGCGCGCACGCGCGGCCTGATCCGCGCCGACCAAGAGCCGCTGATCAACCTGCTCGAGGCGCAGGCCGCGCTGATCGAAGGCAAGCATGACGAGGCGCGCCAGAAATTCGAACTGATGGCCAACGACCCGGAAACCCGGGAACTCGGCTTGCGTGGTCTCTACCTCGAAGCCAAGCGCCTTGGCGCCAATGAGGCGGCGCGGCAATATGCCGAAAAGGCCGCCGATCACGCCCCCTATCTGCCCTGGGCAGCGCAGGCGACGCTGGAATATCGCAGCCAGGCCGGGAACTGGGACGACGCGATCAAGCTTCTCGACCAACAGAAGGTCGCCCATGTCGTCGACAAGGACACCGCCAACCGCCAGCGCGCCGTGCTGTTGACCGCCCGCGCCAACGACAAGCTCGAAAGCGATCCGGCCGGCGCCCGCGACGATGCGCTCGCGGCGCTGAAGCTGGCCGCCGATTTCGTCCCCGCCGCACTGACCGCCGCCAAAGCATTGTTCCGCGAGGACAAGGTGCGCAAGGCCGCATCCGTTCTCGAACAGGTCTGGAAGGCGAAGCCGCATCCGGAGATCGGCAAGGCCTATGTCCGCGCCCGCAGCGGCGACAGCGTCACCGACCGCCTGAAGCGCGCCGAGCGGCTGGAAGCGATCCGCCCGAACAATGTCGAGGCGCTGCTCGTTACCGCGAAGGCGGCGCTCGATGCCCACGACTTCGCCAAGGCCCGCGCCAAGGCCGAGGCTGCCGCCCGCATCGACGCCCGCGAGGGCGCCTTCCTGCTGTTGGCCGATATCGAGGAGGCCGAGACCGGCGATCAGGGCCGTGTCCGCCACTGGATGGCGCAGGCGCTGCGCGCGCCTCGCGATCCGGCCTGGGTAGCCGACGGCTTCGTCTCCGACAAATGGTTGCCGCTATCGCCCATCACCGGCCGGCTCGATGCCTTCGAGTGGAAAGCGCCCTTCGGCCAGATCGAGGGACCACTGGAAGAAGGCACCACCGTTTCGGTCGACGCCGCGCTGAAGTCGTTGCCGCCGATGCGCGAGGCGGCTCCCGCAACCGCTGCGGCAAAAACGCCTTCACCAATAGTTGCATCGCCGGCTGTCCGCACCTCTGTTATAGAACTGGAACCAATCGCGGCGAAGCCGGCAACCGCCACCGCCGCAATCGAACCGGCGAAGGAGCCGGAACCAAGGCCCTTTTTCGGCGGTGCGCCGGATGATCCGGGTGTGAAAAATCGAGAACTTGAACCGGACCCCAAGACACGGCTCAAGTTGTTCTAGGGCATGATCCTGGGAAGCGCCTGGCGCTTTCCGGAGAGGATCGTGCTCAAGTCGCTCTAAGAATGGAATCGAATGTTTGAACGCTTTCAGGAATTTTTCCATAGCCTGACGAAAGACCACTCCAGATCCGGTTTTGCCCCCGACGACCCGCGCATCGCGGTGGCGGCTCTGTGCTTCCAGGTGATGGAAGCGGACGGCAAGATCGAGGACAGCGAAAAGAAGCGGCTGCGCAAGCTTTTGAAGAGCCAGTACGGCCTCGACGGCCGCCAACTCGACGCGCTGATCGCCGCCGCCCAGGAAGCCGAGAGCGAGGCGGTCGATTATTATCGCTTCACCTCCGACCTGAAGCGTCATCTCAATAGCGAGCAGCGCCTCGAACTCCTCGGCATCCTCTGGGACATCGTCTACGCCGATGGCGAGCGCAGCGAGATGGAGGATCATGCGATCTGGCGGATCGCCGACCTCATGGGCATCTCCGATCGAGAGCGCGTCATCAAGCGCCAGGAGGCCGCCGCTCGCGCGCCGGGCCACGCGATGGAGGCTGGCGATGATGATTGAGGCGCCTCGGCGCGGCAAGCATCGCCGCCCCGTGCTGATCGTATTGCACCAGGAGCGCTCCAGCCCCGGCCGCGTCGGTCAGATGCTTCTTGAAAAAGGTTATGATCTCGATGTCCGCCGCCCCGTGCTCGGCGACGGATTGCCGGCGACGCTGGAAGGCCATGCCGGCGCGGTGGTCTTCGGCGGGCCAATGAGCGCCAACGATCCCGACGATTTCGTCAAGGCGGAGATCGACTGGCTCGACGTGCCGCTGAAGGAAAACCGCCCCTATCTCGGCATCTGTCTCGGCGCGCAGATGCTTGCCCGCCATCTCGGCGCCAAGGTGAAGGCACGCGATGACGGCAAGACCGAAATCGGCTGGTATCCGTTGCAGCCGACCGAACGGGGCCGGCTTCTGATGCGCCGCTGGCCGCAAATGGTCTATCACTTCCACCGCGAAGGCTTCGACCTGCCCCACGGCGCCGAGCTGCTGGCAACCGGCGAGACCTATCCCAACCAGGCTTACCGTTACGGCGCCAACGCCTGGGGCCTGCAGTTCCACGCCGAACTCACCCGCGCCATGATGCAGCGCTGGGTCGTGCACGGCGAGCACCGCTTCTGCATGCCGAACGCCCAGCAGGGCCGCGAGCATCTGGAAGGCCGCATGATCTTCGATCCACCGCTGAGAGCCTGGCTCTCCGAATTCCTCGACATGGTGTTCGAGGGCAAGCAGGCAATGGCGGCTTGAGCCGCCCGATAGTTCAGCCCGCCTCCAACATCAACAAATATCTGCTGATCGCTTGACGCACGGACGCAGCATAGAGGCTTAACCGTTCGCGATCAGCGGCCAGATCATCCCGCACGGCTCTCGGGATCTCCAGCTGAACGCCCGCATTCCGCTTGCCGCGATTGCAGATGTTGCCGGCCGCCCTGCCGGCGAGAGGCTCCCCCTTCACCCTCGTCACCGCCCTGAACCCGCCCTCGCGCAGTGCCTGCACGATCAGGTCGCGAAGAGCCACATCAAGACCACCGACCCAGGACGTTTCCGGATCATCTCCATCCATGCGGCCGTGAATGACGACGACAATCGAGGATGTGGCTAACAGCGAACGCGCCTTTGGCTCATCGAAATTTTCCGAGGTGATGTGCAACTCATGATGCGCCCTATCCGCTCCAAGCCCCTCAAAGCAGTAGGCGGAAAAGATATCGGAAGCTATTTCCAGCGCAACATCCGACGTCGTGGGTTCGATGAAGCCTGCGTGGGGAGCGATGATTGCGACCGGCGACAATCGGTCTTCGATACGGATGCGATAGTCGACGCCCTCGACTTCATGCTCTTGAAGCATCGGGAACGAGGCGTATCGATCCGGCTGTCTTGCCATCCTACCCCTCACGCCACCTGCGGTTCGCCCTCGCGGTCCGGTGCGTTCAAACTGTCGATCTTGCGCAATTGCGGGAAGCCCGTCGCCCAGATGATCGCAACCGCCAGCGTGCCGATGCCGCCGATAACGACAGCGGGGATGGCGCCGAAATAACTGGCCATGGTGCCGGCGCGGAATTCGCCGAGCTCGTTCGAGGCACCAACGAACACCATATTGACGGCATTGACGCGGCCGCGCACATGATCCGGCGTCCAGAGCGTGATCAGGGTTTCGCGGACATAGACCGAGATCAGATCTGACGCGCCCATGATCGCAAGGGCTGTGATCGATAGCCACGGCGTATGCGAGATGCCGAAGATCAGCGTTCCCAGACCGAACATGCCGACGCCAACGAACATGCAGAGCCCGGCCCGATGCCGGATGGGATAGGTCGCCAGGAACAGGCCCATGGCGATGGCGCCGAAGCTCGGTGCTGCGCGCAGGAGGCCGAGCCCCCAGGGGCCAAGCGTCAGAATATCGCGGGCAAAGATCGGCATCAGCGCCACGGCGCCACCAAGCAGCACGGCGAAAAGATCAAGCGAGACCGCGCCGAGCACGATCTTCTCCGACCAGATGAACCGGAAGCCGGCAAGGATCTCACTCAGGCTCTTCGATTGATGGGCAACGCGCTGCTGCGGCTTCGGAATGAGAAAGGTGAGCACGGAACCGGCCGCGAAGAACAGGACGGCGACACCATAGGAAACGCTCGGGCCGATACCATAAAGCAGGCCACCGGCGACCGGGCCAAGGATGGCGGCGGCGTCCCAGGACATGGAGTTCCAGGTTATCGCATTCGACAGATCCGCAGGCGGAATGAGATTGGGAGCGAGTGACTGCGTCGCCGGCGTCATGAACGCGCGTTCGATGCCGAAGACCGTGAGAATCAGGAAGACCAGCCATGGCTTAAAAGCGTCGGTAACGGTCAGAAACAGCAGCGCACTCGTGCAGATCGTCCCGACGAGAATGCAGATGGCGGCGATCATGCGCCTGTTGTAACGGTCGGCCACCGTGCCGGTCACCAGGATCAGCAGCAGTGACGGCAGGAACTGCACCAGGCCGATCAGGCCGAGATAGATCGGCTTGCCGGTATGCTCGTACATCTGCCAGCCGACGGAAACGCTGACGACCTGCGTGGCAAAGCCGGTTAGAAAACGGGCAAAGAAGAAATAGGTGTAGGCGATATGCCGGAACGCGGCAAATCTGTCTCCGCTGGCAACCAACGACATATGTGAGGCTTTCCGACCGGAGCAACGGTGCGCAACGCGCCGGCTCGGCCTGTTAGGCATGATTCAGCCTGTGTCAAAGCATGGGGCTTGCTCGTTAAGTCGCCAATGTCTACATGTCTGTCAACCACGAAATGGAGACGGACATGCTCGCCTTATTTCAAACCATTGATCTGGCTTTGAATCTTTATACCTGGGTGCTGATCGCCAGCGCCATCTTCTCTTGGCTCTATGCTTTCAACGTCATCAACTCGAGCAATCAGTTCGTCAATTCGGTCGGAAGCTTTCTCTATGCGGTCACCGAGCCAGCGCTGCGCCCGATCCGTCGCGTGCTGCCCAATCTCGGCGGCATCGACATTTCGCCGATCATCCTGCTTCTGCTCATCTTCTTCGTCCGCTCGCTGATGTGGAACTCGCTGTATCCGATCTTCGCTCGGTGAGCTGCGCCTGGCAGGCTTTTGCCGATCATGTGAGATTATCGGTCCGGCTCACGCCCAATGGCGGGCGTGATGCCGTCGACGGCATCGAGACCGGCGCCGATGGCGAAGCCTATCTGAAGGCCCGCGTTTCCGCCGTACCGGAAAAGGGCAAGGCCAACAAAGCGCTGATCGCGCTGCTGGCCAAGAGCCTCGGCATCCCGAAATCCTCGCTCAGCCTGATCTCCGGCGACACCGCACGTAAAAAAATCCTCCGGATCGATGGCGACCCAGAGGATTTGATAGGCAGGCTGAAAGCTATAATGAAGAACTGATCAGGCCTTCGCCTTCTTGGCGCGCTCGATGGCTTCAAGAATAAGCTCACCAGCTTCCTTGGAGCCGCCCCAGCCGTAGATCTTCACCCACTTGCCGGGTTCCAGATCCTTGTAGTGCGCGAAGAAATGCTCGATCTGCTTCAGCGTGATCTCCGGCAGGTCGGTGTGTTCCTTGACCTTCTCGTAGCGCAGCGTCAGCTTCGGCGAAGGAACGGCAATGATCTTTTCGTCCTTGCCGGAATTGTCTTCCATCTTCAGCACGCCGATCGGGCGGACATTGATGACGCAGCCCGGCACCAGCGGACGGGTGCTGGCGATCAGCACGTCGATCGGGTCGCCGTCTTCGGAAAGCGTATGGGGAACGAAGCCGTAATTGCCCGGATAGGTCATCGGCGTGTAGAGGAAACGGTCGACGACCAGCGTGCCAGCCTCCTTGTCCATTTCATACTTGATCGGGTGACCGCCGACCGGAACTTCAACGATGACGTTGACGTCTTCGGGCGGGTTCTTACCAATGGAAATCGCGTCGATACGCATGCGTGTCCCCTAAATATTCAGGATGGTTGCCGCAAGCCAGATAATCGGAATCATTCCGCAACGCAACAATGCATTGGTAGAGTACGGGATTTTATCGGGGATCGCAGCCGGCACGATGCGGCACTCTCAAGGCCAGACGAAGCCGATCTTCTTGATCTGCTTGCTGTCGAAGGTCTCGACGCCCTCGCAGAAATCGGCGCCACCCTGGCCGCGATAGAAACGATCGGCATTCTCGTTTTCTTCAAGGCACCAGACGACGAGACCCTTGCAGCCGAGCGACTTCAACAGCCGACGCGCCTCGCCGAACAACAGCCGGCCGAGACCGATGCCCTGATATTCCGGACGAAGATAGAGCTCGTAGATCTCGCCTTCCTGCGGCAGCGCGCGGGCGCGGTTGAGGCCGAGCGTGGCATAGCCGGCAATCTCACCGGCAACATCGAGAACCAGAAGCGTGGCCGGACCGCTGGTCGCCTTGCGCCACCAGCTTTCGCCGCGACGCTCGATCATCTGGCTCAGCGCGCGATGCGGAATGATGCCGGAATAGGTGTACTGCCACGACTGGCGGTGCACCTCCGAAATGGCTCGGGCATCATGCGGTTCTGCCCGCCGAACATCAATCGACAACGTCTTCATAACGTTTACTCTGGTCTCGCCAGCCCAAATTAACCATCCTCATTTACGAAGACGGCCGACTTGCCCACAGCCTTTATCCGTGGACGACTGCTGAAAATTAACGCCTTTTTAACCTTTGCCACAAGGGTCCAAAAATCGAACACACAAAATAAAACCCCGGCACAATGGCCGGGGTTGAGTGGTTCGAAGCGATACAGGCCGTCCGTTAGGCTGAACGCGCCTTTTCCATGCGCTTGCGCTCGTTCGGGTCGAGATACATCTTGCGCAAGCGGATCGACTTCGGCGTGACTTCCATCAGTTCGTCGTCCTGGATCCAGGAGAGGGCGCGATCGAGCGTCATGCGGATCGGCGGCGTCAGCTTGACCGCCTCGTCCTTGTTGACCGAGCGGATGTTGGTCAATTGCTTGCCCTTGAGGACGTTGACTTCAAGGTCGTTGTCGCGCGTGTGGATGCCGATAATCATGCCGGCATAAACCTTTTCACCCGGATCGATGATCATCGGACCGCGGTCTTCGAGGTTGAACATCGCATAGGCGACAGCTTCGCCGGAAGCGTTGGAGAGCAGGACGCCGTTGGAGCGGCCGCCGATCGCGCCCTTGAAGGGCTGATAATCATGAAACAGACGGTTCATGATGGCAGTGCCGCGCGTATCCGTCAGCAGTTCCGACTGATAGCCGATAAGACCGCGGGTCGGCGCGAAGAACTTCAGGCGCAGACGATTGCCGCCGGAAGGACGAAGCTCGACCATTTCGGCCTTGCGCTCCGACATCTTCTGCACGACGACACCGGAATGCTCTTCATCGACGTCGATGACGACTTCTTCGATCGGCTCCAGCATCACACCGGTGGCTTCGTCCTTGTGCATGACGACGCGCGGACGCGACACGGCAAGCTCGAAGCCTTCGCGGCGCATGGTTTCAATCAGAACGGCGAGCTGCAATTCGCCGCGGCCGGAGACGTAGAACGAATCCTTGCCTTCAGCTTCTTCGATCTTCAGCGCAACGTTGCCTTCGGCTTCCTTGAACAGGCGGTCGCGAATGACGCGCGAGGTAACCTTGTCGCCTTCGGTGCCGGCCAGCGGGCTGTCGTTGACGATGAAGGACATGGTGACTGTCGGCGGATCGATCGGCTGGGCGTGCAGCGCCTCGCTGACGGACGGATCGCAGAATGTGTCGGCGACGGTGCCCTTGGACAGACCGGCGATGGCGACGATATCGCCCGCATGGGCTTCGTCGATCGGCGTGCGCTCGATGCCACGGAAAGCGAGGATCTTGGAAATGCGGCCGGTTTCGATCGGCTTGCCGTCCTGGCCCAGAACCTTGACGGCCTGGTTCGGCTTGATCGAACCGGAATGAATGCGGCCAGTGATAAGGCGACCGAGGAAGGGGTTGGATTCGAGCAGCGTGCCGATCATGCGGAACGCGCCGTCTTCTTCGCCGACACTCGGCTCCGGCACATGCTTCAGCACGAGATCGAGAAGCGGGCCAAGGCCTTCTTCAACCGGGCCTTCCGGCGAATAGTTCATCCAGCCGGCGCGGCCCGAGCCGTAAAGGATCGGGAAATCGAGCTGCTCGTCGGTGGCGTCCAGTGCTGCGAAGAGATCGAAGACTTCGTTGATGACTTCTTCATGGCGAGCGTCCGGACGGTCAATCTTGTTGATCGCGACGATCGGGCGAAGGCCAACCTTCAGCGCCTTGCCGACCACGAACTTGGTCTGCGGCATCGGGCCTTCCGAGGAATCGACCAGCACGATGGCACCATCGACCATCGACAGGATGCGTTCGACTTCACCGCCAAAGTCGGCGTGGCCGGGGGTGTCGACGATGTTGATGCGAACGCCCTTCCAGACGACGGAGGTCGCCTTGGCGAGAATGGTGATGCCACGCTCTTTTTCCAGATCGTTGGAATCCATCATGCGCTCAACGGTGCGCTGGTTCTCGCGGAAGGAACCGGACTGCTTCAGAAGCTCGTCAACGAGGGTGGTTTTCCCATGGTCAACGTGCGCGATGATCGCGATGTTGCGAAGTGCCATAATCTTATATCTCTGGGGCTGAGGCGCGATTTAAAGTAAACACGCCAATTACGTTTGGCGCGCTCTTACCCTTTTTTTCGCGTTTGCGAAAGGGGGGAGGCAAGAAAGCAGCGGCGAACCTGTTTTCGCGTCGCCCCAAGACGTTAATTTCACGGTGATCGACAGCAACTGCCAACCCACCGAGGCGCATATGTCTAAAATTCTGTATCGGGGCAATCTCTTTGCCGACTACTTCCAAATATACCTACGCGACGAAACCCATCCGGACCTACCCGACGATTATACGGATGAGGTGATCGCTCGCCGCCTCGCCGCCGGACCCTATGCGATCATTCTCCATACGGCGCGCAATATGACCGTGCTGGTATGCGTCGAATGGCACGATCAATGCCCTGCACTCGACCTCGACGCATACCAGCATGTGGCTGAAGCCGGTTTCCATTGCCCTTCGGGCCAGCTTATGCTGGCCGGTTTGACAGACTACGGCCCAACCGCTCCCCGTCTTGCGGTGAAAGCAGGGGCGCTCGGCATGCGGGTGAACATGTCCGGCCTCGATACCCTCAGCGAAGACGGGCTTGACGGAGACGATCACTACCTCGTGCAGCTTTGGCACGCAGCCGAACTGCAAGACCTGCGCCTGTTGAAGTCATGGTCTGAGAGATAGAATCGCCGCAGAAATTAGCGTCTCGCCACCGACTTTTACGATAGTTAGAAGTCCGCGACAGGTCACCGGCCGCCACAGGTGGCAATTGCTATATATTAAACGCAATTTCGCCATCCGGACGGCTATGCCTGACAGCAAAGATCAAGCCGCCAGCCCCTTCTTCTTCAACATCGCATCCGGGCTCGGCAGCTTGCCACGAAATGCCTTGTAGGCGTCTTCCGGGTCGATCGAGCCGCCGACGGAATAGATATTGGCCTTGAGTTTCTCGGCCATCTCCGCGTTGAAGGCGTCACCGGTTTCCTCGAAGGCGGAGAAAGCGTCGGCGTCGAGCACTTCCGACCACATGTAGGAATAATAGCCGGCCGAATAGCCGTCGCCGGAAAACACATGCTGGAAGTGCGGCGTGGCGTGGCGCATGACGATCGATTTCGGCATGCCGATTTCCAAGAGCACCTCGGCCTGCACCGCCATCGGGTCCTCGACGGCGCCACGCGTGTGGAAGGCCATGTCGACCAGCGCCGACGAGGTGAATTCCACCGTGTTGAAGCCGGCATTGAAGGTGCGGGCGGCGAGAACCTTGTCGAGCAGCGCCTGCGGGATCGGCTCGCCCGTTTCATAGTGCACGGCATATTCCTTGAGGATCGCCGGCACGGTCAGCCAATGTTCGTAGAGCTGCGACGGCAGTTCGACGAAATCGCGCGACACACCGGTGCCGGACACCGAAGGATAGGTGACGTTGGAGAGCATGCCGTGCAGCGCATGGCCGAATTCGTGGAATAGCGTGCGGGCGTCGTCCAGCGACAAGAGCGCCGGCTTGCCTTCGGCGGGCTTGGCGAAATTGCAGACGTTATAGATGATCGGCAGCTCGCCGACCTTGCCGTTCTCAAGCAACAACTTGTGCTGCGATTGGAACGAGCTCATCCAGGCGCCGGAGCGCTTCGAACTGCGGGCGAAATAATCACCGAGGAACAGGGCGACGAGCTTGTCGGAACGATCGCGGATCTCGAAGACCCGCACGTCGGGATGATAGGCGGGAACGCCCTTCTGCTCGACGGCGCGGATGTCGAACAGGCGCCCGGCGACATCGAAGCAGGCGGCGATGATCTTTTCGAGCTGCAGATAAGGCTTCAGCTCGGCCTCGGAAAAATCGAACTTCTGCGTCCGGATTTTCTCGGCATAATGCCGCCAGTCCCAGGGCATGACCTCGTGATTGCGGCCCTCCTGCGAGATCAGCGCGGCAATATCGGCTTCTTCCTCGCCAGCACGCGCGGCGGCCTTCGCCCAAACCGCCTTCAGGAGATCGTTCACCGCCTCCGGCGTCTTCGCCATGGTGTTGTCGAGCTTCAGTTCGGCAAAATTGGCGTAGCCGAGCAGCTTGGCCTTCTCGGCCCGGAGCGCCAGCGTCTCGCGGATGATCTTGCGATTGTCGGTCTCGCCACCATTTTCGCCGCGCGCCACCCAGGCCTTGAAGGCCTGTTCGCGCAGATCGCGGCGCTCGGAGGCCGCCAGGAACGGCTCGATGATCGAGCGCGACAGGGTGACGGCATATTTGCCCTCTTCGCCGCGTTCCCGCGCCGCGGCCGCCATGGCGTCCTTGAGATAATCGGGCAGGCCGGCAAGATCGGCTTCGTCGGAAAGGATCAGCGCCCAGCTCTTTTCGTCGCCGAGCACGTTTTGCCCGAACTGCGCGCCGAGGCCCGCCAATGTCTCGTTGATCGTCGCAAGCCGTTCCTGCTCTGCCTTCGGCAGCTTGGCGCCCGACTTGACGAACCCCTTCCAATGCCGCTCCAGCACGCGGGTCTCTTCCAGCGTCAGGCCGAGATCGTCGCGCCCTTCCCAAAGCGCATCGATGCGGGCGAAAAGCGCGGCATTCATGCCGATCTTCGAATAGTGCCGCGATATTTTCGGCGCAATCTGGCGCTCCAGGGTTTGGATCACCTCATTCGTATGGGCGCCAGCCTTGTTCCAGAACAGCGCGGACACCCGCGACAGCGCGTCACCGGCAATCTCGAGCGCGGTGACGGTGTTGGCGAAGGTCGGCGCGTCGCCATTGTTGGCGATCGCATCGATCTCGGTCTCATGGGCGGCAAGGGCAGCATCGAAGGCAGGCGCGAAATCGGTGTCCTTCACCGCGTCGAAACGTGGCAGGCCCTGATGCCCGGTCCATTCGACCAGCGCGGGGTTGACGGCGTGAGAAGACATGCGAGGCATCCTTTCGGCAGACATCTGATCGAAGCACGATATAGGACCCGCCCCGCCGGATTGGTATGGCGGGGCGGAACAAAGATGAGAAATAGTCAGGCCTTGCGCCATCCAAGCAGGCCGGGCGTCGCATGCCACAGCGCCTGCGCCGCAAACCCCATGAAGAGCACGCCGGAGCAACGCACGATCAGCCGCTCATGAGCGCGATAGAAACGCCGGACGACGCCCGCGCCGATGATACCGATCAGGATGATGTCGGCGGTGATGAAGCCGGCGAGAGAGACGGTAACCAGCAAGGGGAGCGCATCGAACGTCAATGCCCCGGCAGAGCCCGCCACCAGCGCGGTAAAGGTCGCGAGCGCCACCGGATATCCCTTCGGATTGGTGACGCCGAAGATCAGGCCGCGACGGAATGGGCGATCGACATTGAGCAGCGTCTTACCGTCCGCCCTCGGCTTGGCGGTCACGGCACTCCAGCCGATCCAGGCGAGATAAAAACCACAAAGCAATCCAAGCAGATCGAAGACGAAGGTGCCGAGAGTCTTTGCGCCAACGATTGCAACCAAGGCGAGCGAAGACCATATGATATCTCCGACGAGGTGGCCGCTCATGAAGAAGGCACCGGCCCTGCGCCCCTGTCCGGCACCGATGCCGAGCAGTGCCAGAAAGGCCGGCCCGGGGATCAGCACATAGAACAACGCCGCCAGAAAGGCGCCGACGATAAGTGATTGCGTCATATTGAAAGTTCCCGATGGCAACTGTGACAGACTAACGACACGGCGAATCGGGTCAAGCCAACCGAGTCGTGTTTAAAATAAAGAATCCATTGAATTTAGGGGGCGATATCACTAAGAATTTACCGGGGCCTAAAAACAAGCGTAGGTAGGGAAGCGCTTATGAGCAGCAGGATAGATACGGATTCGCTTGCCTTTCTGGTAGCGGATTGCGCCCGATTGATGCGAGCGGCCTTCGAGCGGCGCATTCTGGTCGCGGGATTGGGTCTGACCGCGGGCGAGGCACGCACACTCATGCAGGTTGCCGCCGTCAATGGCAGCCGACAGCTTGACATCGCCTGTCGCATGGGGCTCGAACCGATGACGGTCAGCGCCTTCCTCGACAAGTTGCAGGCACGCGGCCTGATCGAGCGGCAGCCCGATCCCCTCGACCGCCGCGCCAAGCGCATCGTGTTGTCGGAAGCCGCCGACGCCAAGCTGAAGCAGATCGGCAAGGAGATCTGTGCAGTGGAGCGCGATGCGGTGCAAGGTTTCAATAACGGCTTGCAGGACGAGCTGCATCACGCGCTTCGCGCCTTCCGCAGCAATCTGCAGAATGCGGATGTGCCGGTCGAGATGGAACGCGAATTGAGGCCGGCGGAGTAAATCCGGCCCGGCGCAAAGCCGGAAAAGACAAGCCCGCCTCCGATGATCGGAAGCGGGCTGTATTTGTTTTCAATTCTGCTTACTTGGTCAGGTTGCGCTTGGCGAGCGTGCGCAGGCGCAGCGCATTGAGCTTGATGAAGCCGGCCGCATCCTTCTGGTCGTAAGCGCCCTGGTCGTCTTCGAAGGTGACCAACTTGTCGGAATAGAGCGACTTCGGGCTTTCGCGGCCGATGGTCATGACATTGCCCTTATAGAGCTTCAGCGTCACTTCGCCTTCGACATGCTCTTGGCTCTTGTCGATCAGCGCCTGCAGCATTTCGCGCTCCGGCGAGAACCAGAAGCCGTAGTAGATCAGCTCGGCGTAACGCGGCATCAGCTCGTCCTTGAGGTGAGCAGCGCCGCGATCGAGCGTGATGGACTCGATAGCGCGGTGGGCGGCGAGCAGGATCGTACCGCCGGGGGTCTCGTAGACGCCGCGCGACTTCATGCCGACGAAACGGTTTTCGACGAGATCGAGACGGCCGATGCCGTTGTCGCGGCCATAATCATTGAGCTTTGCCAGCAGCGTCGCCGGGCTCAGGCGCTCGCCGTTGATCGAGACGGCATCACCCTTCTCGAAGCCGATCTTGATGACGGTCGCCTTATCGGGAGCGGCTTCCGGCGAAATCGTCCGCATATGCACATATTCCGGCGCTTCCTGCGACGGATCTTCCAGAACCTTGCCCTCAGACGAGGAGTGCAGAAGATTGGCGTCGACGGAGAACGGCGCTTCGCCCTTCTTGTCCTTGGCAACCGGGATCTGGTGCTTTTCGGCGAACTCGAGCAGGTCGGTGCGGCTCTTGAACGCCCAGTCGCGCCACGGCGCGATGATCTTTATGTCCGGGTTCAGCGCATAGGCCGACAGTTCGAAACGGACCTGGTCGTTGCCCTTGCCGGTGGCGCCGTGAGCAATCGCGTCGGCGCCGGTCTTCCGGGCGATCTCGATCAGATGCTTGGAGATCAGCGGGCGGGCGATGGAGGTGCCGAGCAGGTAGACGCCTTCATAAACGGCATTGGCACGGAACATCGGGAAGACGAAATCACGCACGAATTCTTCGCGCACATCCTCGATATAGATTTCCTTGATGCCGAGCAGCTCTGCCTTCTTGCGCGCCGGCTCCAGCTCTTCGCCCTGGCCGAGATCGGCGGTGAAGGTGACGACTTCGGCGCCAAGCTCCGTCTGCAGCCACTTCAGGATAATCGAGGTGTCGAGACCGCCCGAATAGGCGAGAACGACTTTCTTCACGTCTTTATGTGATGCCATGGTAATGAGATCCGTTTCAATGCGAGCCCGCGGAGAGGCCCGCAAACCCTGTGTCGCGGCACTTTTAGCGAGATTATCGCGAGGCGCAAGGGGAAGTGCGCCCGGTTCATGTCGCGCTCGCGACAAGAGGAAGTCTCAATATCGATCCGATTCGAGGACTCGACGATTTCGATTTGACTAGTCAGAACGACGCGTCATATCTGCCACTATCCAAACAATGCCCGGGGAGGATCCTGCTCGTGACCGATATTCAAGACATTTTCAAAAAATCCAATGTTGCCGTCATCACCGGCGGCGCTTCCGGCATCGGCCTTGCCGCGGCGAAATATTTCGCCGGGCTCGGCATGAGCGTTGCCATTGCCGATCTCGGCGGCGAGCGGCTGGCCAATGCGCGCGCCGAGCTTGAAGCAATCGCCGGCGAAGAGCGTGTCATGACGGTCGAAACCGACGTTGCGCAAAAGGAAGCGCTTGAAGCCCTCGAACGCGCGGTTCTACAGAGGTTCGGCCGGGTGCATGTGCTGATGAACAATGCCGGCATCGGGCCGGAAACATCGATCTTCAGCCCGCAGACCAGCTGGGACGCTATTCTCGGCGTCAATCTCCTCGCCGTCATCAACGGCACGCGCACCTTCGGACCGGCCATGCTGGCCCATGGAGAGCCCGGCCTGATCATCAATACCGGATCGAAGCAGGGCATCACCACGCCGCCCGGCAACCCGGCTTACAATGTCTCCAAGGCCGGCGTGAAGGTCTTCACCGAAGCCTTGCAGCATGAGCTGCGCAACACCGAGGGCGCGAAAATCTCCGCGCATCTGCTGATCCCCGGCTTCGTCTTTACCGGGCTCACCCAGGGCGACCGCCGGGAAAAGCCCGCCGGCGCCTGGACGGCGGAACAGACGGTCGACTTTATGGTGGAGAGCCTGACGCGCGGCGACTTCTATATCCTCTGCCCGGACAATGACGTGGCCCGACCGACCGACGAGCGCCGCATGCTCTGGGCTGCCGGCGATATCATCGAAAACCGCCCGCCGCTGTCGCGCTGGCATCCGGATTATGCCGACAAGTTCAAAGCATTCCTGGAAAAGAAGGATTGATTTGCAAATCGCCGAAAGCCGGATAGAAAACGCTGATCCCCTATCCGGCTTTCGGAGCTACCCCAATGGATTTCCTGCCCAGCCTGTCGACCCTGCTCGCCTTTACCGCCGCGACCCTGCTTCTCGCGATGACCCCCGGCCCGGACATGACGCTCTCGATCAGCCGCGCCCTGGCGCAGGGAAAAAGAGCCGCACTCTTCGTCGTCCTCGGCACCACCCTCGGCGTCGTCGTCCACACATGTCTGGTGGCCTTCGGCATCTCGGCGCTGATTACAGCCTCGCCGGTTGCCTTCACCATGCTCAAAACCGGCGGTGCCGCCTATCTGCTGTGGCTGGCCATCCAGGCGATCCGCTTCGGTTCCAGCCTGTCGGTCATGCAGGTCGATGCAGCCAGGAGAACACCGCTCTCCAACATCGCCAACGGCTTCTGGGTCAATCTGCTCAACCCGAAGGTTATCATCTTCTTCATGACCTTCCTGCCGCAATTCGTCACGGCGGGCGATCCGGCCGTCACGCACAAGCTGCTGTTCCTGGGATTCTTCTTCATCATCGTCGGCGTGCCGGTGAATATCATCGTCGTTCTCGCCGCCGACAAGCTGTCGTCCTGGCTGCAGAACAACCGCGGCGTCCTGCGCGGCCTCGACTATACCTTCGCCGGCGTCTTTTCGATTTTCGCGGCGAAGATTTTCCTCACGCAGGCGCGTTGAGCGCCCGAACGGCAAAACGGCCGGCGATCCACCAATAGACGGTGGCGCTGGCAGCTCCGAGCAAGGCAAAGCAGACAACCACGGTGATCAGGTTCAGGGCCTGCGGCTTGCCCAGGCTACCTGAAATCAGGACGGATGCCACCGCCGACAGCAAGGCGCCATAGACCGCATAGCTGTACCAGCGACGCATGCCGCGCCATTCAAAAACCGAAATGACGACAAACGACGGCAGGATGCTGACTGTCATCGCAAGCTTGGTCAAGGCAACGGTAAGCGCGAACAACTCCGGGGCGCCCGTCCCTGGCATCGTCCAGGCGGCGACGCAAGCGAGCACGAAGCCCATCATGACGCAGGCGCCGAGATAGCCCCAGAGGAGCCGCAACGGCCTGCGCAGACCCAGAAGCATCGATCTCAGTCCTCGCCGTGATTGGCGATCATCATGGCTTCGAAAGCCAATCGTTCGGTCTTGCGCATGCGCTCCGAATCCGACTTCAGCTGACCGCAGGCGGCGAGAATGTCGCGGCCACGCGGCGTGCGGATCGGCGAGGCATAGCCGGCCGCATTGATGAAATCGGCGAATTTCTCGATCTGCTCCCAGTCCGAACACTGGTAGTTCGTGCCCGGCCAGGGATTGAAGGGGATAAGGTTGATCTTGGACGGAATGCCCTTCAGCAGCTGGATCAGGCCCTTGGCATCCTCAAGGCTATCGTTGACGCCCTTCAGCATCACATACTCGAAGGTGATGCGCCGGGCGTTCGAGAGGCCGGGATAGGCGCGACAAGCGTCCATCAGCTCCTTCAGCGGATATTTCTTGTTGATCGGCACCAACATGTCGCGCAGATCGTCGCGCACCGCATGCAGCGAGATCGCCAGCATGACGCCGATCTCATCGCCGGTGCGGTAGATTTCCGGCACGACGCCGGAGGTAGACAGCGTGATGCGCCGCTTCGACAGGGACAGGCCGTCGCCGTCTGAGGCGATCAGCAGCGCCGTCTTGACGCTTTCGAAATTATAGAGCGGCTCGCCCATGCCCATCATGACCATGTTGCTGACCTTGCGGCCTTCCGCCGGCATGATCGTACCCTGCGGCGCTTCGCGGTCCGGGAAATCGCCGAGCCGATCGCGCGCGAGCAGCAGCTGCGACAGGATTTCTTCCGCCGTCAGGTTGCGCACCAAGCGCTGCGTGCCGGTGTGACAGAAGGAGCAGGTGAGCGAACAGCCGACCTGGCTGGAAACGCAGAGCGTGCCGCGGCCCTCTTCCGGAATATAGACGGTTTCGACCTCGACCGGGCGGCCGGCGCCACGCGGCGGGAAACGCAGCAGCCATTTGCGGGTACCGTCGTTGGAGACTTGCTCCTCAACGATTTCGGGACGGGCGATGGTGAAATGCGTCTTCAGCATTTCACGCATGTCCTTGGAGACGTTCGCCATGGCATCAAAATCGGAGACGCCGCGCACGTAGATCCAGTTCCAGAGCTGGCTGACGCGCATCTTGACCTGCTTGTCGGCGACGCCCTTTTCCTTGAGAGCCACCCCCATCTCCTCGCGCGTCAGGCCGATCAGCGACGGTTTCGGCGAAAGCTCGACCGGCTGCGACACTGGCATCGGCTTCAGCTTGGATAGGGTCATGACATCGATGGCGGACATAGGATATTCCAATGGTTCATATCGGCAATGCCCCCAAAAGCTGGAAAGCTGCGGGCGCGGGCAAGGCACTGAAATCAGAAGGTTCATCTCGGTGCGGGCAAGAAACTTGCGAGACACACCGCTTGTTGAGGCGGCCTTTAACATTAATTTCAGTCCGCGTCATCCCTCTTGAGAAAAAGCAAAGGCCAGCCACCTGGGCCGGCCTTGTCATTTCGGTTTCGATGGAACCCGCAATCACTTTGGCGTGATCGCGGCATCATTGATCCTATTTGCAGTTTTCGATCTGCTTCAGCGCCGCGGTAACGCCCTTCAGCGAATAGGTATAGGTGGTGCCGGTGCCTCGCTTCGAGGTCGCGGTGATCTTCAGCGAATGGCCGGACTTGAGTGCCGCGACCAGAGCTGGTTCCTGCGCGGCATTCTCGACCCAGGCAGCCTTGTCCTTGGTGAACATCACGAAGGTCTTGTTGTCGATGATAACGTCGACCTTGGAATTGTCCTTGAGCGGATACCCCATCATCGCCTGCGGCTCATAGGAGATGTTCTGGCCCGGACGCTGGGAGACGATAAAGAAGTTGTCGCCGTGATCGATGCCCGTGGCCGGCATCTTGGTCGTCGGCACGGAGAGAACATAGCAAACCTTACCGGCACCGGACTGGTAGGAATAGGCGCCCCAGGCATCGAATTGCTGGATGCGCGTCGGAGCCGCCGGTGCTGCTGCCGGCGCCTGTGCGGGCGCCTGCTTCTTGGTCTGCGCGGCGGCGATACCGGTGCCGGCCAGAACGAGCGAAAGGGCGATTGCGAAGCTTTTTACAAACATGGTTTCCTGCCGATTTCTTGCGGTCCAGAGCTCGAGGCGATTTGAGTACGCACGCCTGCCTATGCTCATGAGCTGCCCTATTTTGACTTTATTCAGGTTACCAAACCGTCAACGGAGCATTAAGTGCCCCCGTCTGTGCCATTTCAATTCAAGCGCCGCGCCAGGCCTGAAACGCATCAGGAAGAGTTGGAAAACCCGGATGGCGGAACACCACCCTACGGGATCGAGTTATGACAGAAAGATTCAGGCAAGAATTTGACCTCTCTAAAATCAGGAGCACCTGATAAAGGTCTGGAAACCCGGCAGGATTTCCGTCGATTGCCGCGCAGCCGCACTCACGCCGTCTCCGCAGCCTCGGGCTCGTTGGCCAAGGCCCGGTCGGCGGCGTCATAATGTTCCTGGCGGATATGGCCCTTGATCATGCTGAAGGCCAGCGCCAGAACCGCAGCATCGTCCGAAAAGCCGATGACCGCGAAGAAATCCGGGATGATATCGATCGGCATGACGAAATAGCCGAGCGCGGCGAGCAATATGCCGCGAACGCGTGTCGGCGTCTGCGAATCGAGGGCGCAGTAGAAGGCGGCAACAACATCGCGGGAAAACGGAATGTACCGCGCCGCCTTGCGCAAGGTCGGCCAGAACTTGCTGCGCACCGACTTCTCCTGACGTTTTTGGGTCTCTTCGTCACCAGGCATCAGGATCTCCCCATACTTGATGTCATCCATTCCACGCACTCCATCGAAGCCCTTGCTCCAGGGCGCATAAACATATGGTGATCGCTCCCCACGATTCAATCAGCCCGCCGCGCCGCCGCCTTTTCCATCGCTTTTGCGAGCTTGACGTCGTGATCGGTCAGGCCGTTGGCGTCATGGGTCGTGAGTTTCACGTCGACACGCGAATAGACATTGAACCATTCCGGATGATGGTTGAGTTTCTCCGCCGTCAGCGCCGCCTCGGTCATGAAACCAAAGGCCTCGACGAAATTGCGGAATTTATAGCTCTTCGAAATCGACAGACGGTCCGCCGCCAATGTCCAGCCAACAAGGCCAGCGACTGTTTCATCGATTGCGGCCGGTTCCAGCTTTTCGTATTTCATGGCAAGGTCACTCCTCTCGATCGGCTGAAGGATATCATGGACCGCTTCAGGATTCTGTTTGTTTGCGCCGGCAACATCTGCCGCTCACCGCTCGCCGAAGGCATTTTCCGGCATCTTGCGACTGAGGCCGGCCGCGGCTCCGAGTTCGAGGTCGATTCGGCCGGCACCGGCGGCTGGCATCAGGGAGAAAAACCGGACCGCCGCTCGGTGGCTGTGGCCGCCGGTCACGGCGTCAACATTTCCGGCCAGCGCGCGCGCCGCATCGAAGCCGCCGACTTCGATCGGTTCGACCTGATCCTGGCGATGGATCAAGACAATTTGAAGAATCTGCGGAAAATCGAGCCTGCCGATGCGCTCGGCAGGCTACATCTCTTCAACGCCCTCGCGCTGGGCAACAACAAGGACATTCCCGACCCTTATTATGGCGGCCACGAGGGTTTCGAGGCGGTCTACACCATGCTTTTGGCGGGCTGCAATGCGCTGCTGCCAAGGCTGGGGAAGGCGCTGCGGGCCTCGTGAAGCGGGAAGACCTCTTCGGTGAGGTAAGGACCGCCGCCGACCGATTCGCGTGACGACAGCAACACGAAGCGCCCGACTGTAAACGGCGAGGTGTAGAAATTGCCTCGGCCGGAGAGATAGTGCACCACATCGTCGACACGCGAGGACTTCAGCCGAGCGAGCGTCACATGCGGCGTGAACTTGCGGGGATCCGGCGGCAGGCCGATGCGCTGGCAGATGCGCTCGATCTCGCCTTGCAGGGCGTACATGTCGGGCGTCTGCGTGACACCAGCCCAGACCGAATGCGGTTTCTTGGAACCGAAGGAGCCGATACCTTCCAGCCGAAGCTGGAATTCCGGCCGGTCGATCCGGTCCAGACGGTCGACGATCTCATCCGCCGTGCGCCCATCGACATCGCCGATGAAACGAAGGGTGATATGATAATTTTCAACGTCGATCCACCTGGCGCCGGGAAGACCACCGCGCAACAACGAAAGGCTCATGGCCGCGTTGCGCGGAATTTCGAGGGCGGTAAAAAGTCTCGGCATTACGAGCACTCCCCGAATCTCTTGCAGGTTTAAACAGGGAATCACGCAATTGCAGCCGGTGCAAGCACCTATTTCGCAGCTGCGGCAATCGTCCCTATGAAACTACTAACCACCAGCTCGAAGCGTTGCACCATCACATCGACCCCCTGCGGGTTCGGATGCATGCCGTCACTCAGTTGCAGATCCGCATGCGTCGCGACGCCATCGAGAAAAAACGGATAGAGCGGAAGCTTATATTTGTCGGCGAGCCGCTGATAGATCGGATTGAATTTGGCCGCATAGTCCGGCCCCATGTTCGGCGGCGCCAGCATGCCCGCAAGCAGCACGAGAATGTTGCGCTCTTTCAGCTTGGCAATGATCGTATCCAGGTTCTTTTCCGTCTCTTCCGGCGGAATGCCACGCAAGGCGTCGTTGGCGCCAAGTTCGAGGATCACCCCGTCGGTTCCATCCGGCACCGACCAGTCGATGCGCGCCAGCCCGCCCGATGTCGTGTCGCCCGACACGCCGGCATCAGCGATCGCCACGTCCAACCCCTTTGCCTTCAGCGCCGCCTCGAGCTTGGCCGGAAATCCGTCGCCCGGCGGCAGCTGGTAGCCGGCCATCAAGCTGTCGCCGAAACCGACCAATTGGATGGTCCGCGCCTCGGCCGCACTCGCTGCGCCAAACAAAAGGCCGAAAGCGATGACAGCGAAGTGAAACGCGGCGGCTTTAAAACTCATGATCCATTCCCTAAATTCGCTGCGCGGGCCAAATCGTACCCGCCATGATCTTAGATATATAGGGCGTCCCGCATTGGCAAAAACCATCATCGAGCTGAAGAAGGCGGATTTGACGCTCGGCAATGCCGCCGCCGCCGTCCATGTGCTGAAAGGCATCGACCTTACCGTTGCGGAAGGCGAAGCCGTCGGCATCGTCGGCCCCTCCGGCTCCGGCAAGTCGACGCTGCTGATGGTGCTGGCCGGCCTTGAAAAGCTCGACAGCGGTGAATTATTGATCCGCGACACGCCTTTGCACAGCCTGAGCGAGGACCACGTCGCCGATTTCCGCGGCCGCAATATCGGCATCGTCTTCCAATCCTTCCATCTCATCGCCAACATGACGGCGCTGGAAAACGTTGCCGTGCCGCTGGAACTCGCCAATGTCCGCGACGCCTTCGACATCGCCCGGCGCGAATTGCAGGCCGTCGGCCTTGGCGAACGGCTGAGCCATTATCCCGGCCAGCTTTCCGGCGGCGAACAGCAGCGCGTGGCGATTGCCCGCGCGCTCGCACCTTCGCCAGCCTTGCTGATCGCCGACGAGCCGACCGGCAACCTCGATACCGACACCGGCCGGCAGATTGCCGACCTCTTGTTTGCGCAGCAGGCCGAGCGCGGCACGACGATGCTGCTCGTCACCCACGATCCCTCCCTCGCCGCCCGCTGCTCCCGCCAGATCCGCGTCCGCTCCGGCGAGATCGAAGGCGACAGCGCCCGCGCACGGGCCAGCCAGGCGGCGATAGCATGACGGCGGCAGGCGCACGCTTCACGCTTGCCTTTCGCCTGGCGCTGCGCGAATTGCGCGGCGGCCTCGGCGGCTTCTACATCTTCCTGGCCTGCATCGCTCTCGGCACCGGCGCAATCGCCGCCGTCAACTCGGTCTCGCAGTCGATTACCGATGCGATCTCGACCCAAGGCCAATCGCTGCTTGCCGCCGACGTTCGCTTCGAGCTCAACAATCGCGAGGCAAGGCCGGACGAACTGGCCTATCTCGAAAGCCTCGGCCAGATCTCCCGATCCACCGGCCTGCGCTCCATGGCCCGCCTGCCCGATGGCTCCGACCAGGCGCTGGTTCAGGTCAAGGCGGTCGACGGCGCCTATCCGCTCTACGGCACCTTCGAAGCCGATCCGGACCAGCCGCTGTCAACGCTGCTCGCCGCAAAGGACGGGATCTATGGCGCCGTCCTCGCTCCTCTGCTTCTCGAACGGCTGAACCTCAAGATCGGCAGCGAGCTGCTGCTCGGCAATACAAAGCTTCGGGTCACCGGCACGGTGAAGACAGAGCCGGATTCGGTCTCCGAAGGTTTTGGGTTCGCCCCGCGACTGCTTACCAGCCGCGATGCCTTGCAGGCTTCCGGGTTGATCACCACCGGCAGCCTGGTCGAACAGGTCTACAAGATCCGCATGGACGATCCCGCCAGCGGCCTACGCACGATCGCCGCCCGCGCCAATGCCGCCTTTCCGCAGGCTGGCTGGTCGGTCCAGACCAGCAATCGCGCAGCCCCGGCACTTGCCGACAACATCACCCGCTTCTCGCAATTCCTGACCCTGGTTGGTCTTACCGCCCTGATCGTCGGCGGCGTCGGTGTCGCCAATGCCGTGCGCGCCTTCCTCGATGCCAAGCGCACCACCATCGCCACCTTCAAATGCCTCGGTGCTCCGGCCTCCGTCGTGGTGATGATCTACCTGATCCAGATCGCCCTGATCGCGCTTGCCGGCGTCGCCATCGGCCTCGTGTTCGGCGCCATCGCACCGATGCTGGCCTCGCAATTCATGGCCGAATTCCTGCCGATCTCCACCGCGCCGCAACTTTATCCCGGCCCGCTGGCCCTGGCTGCTCTCTTTGGCCTGCTAACGACGCTTGCCTTCGCCATTCCACCGCTCGGCCATGCCCGCGAAGTGCCGGCAACCGCGCTCTTTCGGGAACAGGGCTTCGAAGCGCGCCGCCTGCCGGGCTGGCCCTATCTGCTGGCCGCCGGCCTGCTGATGGCGGCGCTGGCAGCCCTTGCGATCTATACCGCCTATGACCGCCGCATTGCCGTCGTCTTCATCGTCTCGATCGCGGGTGCCTTCGTCGTGCTTCGTGCCGTCGCCGTGCTACTTTCCTGGCTTGCCCGCCGCAGCCCGCGCGTGCACTCGCCGGCCCTGCGGCTGGCGATCGGCAACATCCATCGACCGGGTGCGCTGACCGCCTCCGTCGTGCTGTCACTCGGCCTCGGCCTGGCGCTTCTGGTGACGCTGACGCTGATCGACGGCAATATGCGCCAGCAGCTGACCGGACGGATGAGCGAACAGGCGCCGAATTTCTTCTTCGTCGACATCCAAAGCTCGGAACTCGACGGCTTCCGCAAGGTCGTGCAGGCCCAGGCGCCCGAGGGCAAGCTCGTCGAAGCCCCGATGCTGCGCGGCCGCATCGTCGCCTTCAACGGCGAAGACGTCACCAAGATAAAGGTGCCGCCGGCCGGCCAATGGGTGCTGCGCGGCGATCGCGGCATCACCTACGCCGAAACCCTGCCGGAGAACGCCGCCCTCACGGAAGGGGAATGGTGGGGCAAGGACTATAGTGGCGAACCGCTGGTCTCTTTCTCGGACGAGGAAGGCAAGGCGCTCGGCCTGAAGCTCGGCGACAAGCTCACCGTCAACGTGCTCGGCCGCAACGTGACGGCCAAGGTCGCCAGCTTCCGCAAGGTTCAATGGCAGTCGCTATCGATCAACTTCGTGATGATCTTCTCGCCCAACACCTTCAAGGGCGCGCCGCATGCCTGGCTCGCGACCCTGACCGATCCTTCCGCCACCTCGGCGCAGGAAGCCGCGATCCTGAAGAACGTCACCAACACCTACCCGACGATCACCAGCATCCGCGTCAAGGATGCGCTCGACATCGTCAACACGCTGGTCGGGCAGCTTGCCACCGCCATCCGCGCCGCAGCCTCCGTCGCGCTCATCGCCTCCGTGCTGGTGCTTGCCGGCGCGCTGGCGGCAGGCAACCGCGCCCGTACGCATGATGCGGTGGTGCTGAAGACGCTCGGCGCGACGCGGGCGATGCTGATCCGTGCCTTCAGCTACGAATATCTGATCCTCGGAGCCGCCACCGCCATCTTCGCGCTCCTCGCCGGCTCGACGGCCGCCTGGTACGTCGTCAGCCGCATCATGAAACTACCGTCGACCTTCCTTCCCGACGTAGCCTTTTCGACGCTTGTCATCGCGCTGCTGCTGACAGTCGGCATCGGCCTTATCGGCACCTGGCGCGTGCTCGGCCAGAAGGCGGCGCCCGTTCTGCGCGAGTTATGAACCCCGATCAGCCCATCCCTCTTCACCGCGAAACGGCCCGATATTACATCGATTTAACCCCGCCCCAGCCGCATGGGCCTTGTGTAAAGGCCTTGAAAGCCTCATATTCTGCGTAGGCATGCTGGAGCTCCGCAGCGGCGCCTGGGACGAAATCGCCCGACACCGTAATCATATCGGAGCTTAAAAGAGGAAAACATGGCTGACTTTCGCAATTACCAAAACCGGACGCCGCAAGCAGGCGCGCAGACCGGTGCGATGATAGATGAGGGCCTTCGAGCTTACATGCTCAAGGTCTACAACCTGATGGCGCTGGGTCTGGCGATCACGGGTCTGGCCGCCTATTTCGCATTCTCGCTCTCCTTCTCCGACGGACAGCTGACCGCCTTCGGCCAGGCGATCTACGTAAGCCCGCTGAAGTGGGTCGTGATCTTCGCCCCGCTAGCGATGGTGTTCTTCCTGAGCTTCAGGATCAACAGCATGAGCGTGGCCGCCGCGACGACGACCTTCTGGGTCTACGCCGCGCTGGTGGGCCTGTCGCTGTCGTCGATCTTCATCATCTACACCGGCCAGAGCGTCGTGCAGACTTTCTTCGTGACCGCCGCCTCCTTCGGCGCGCTGTCGCTCTACGGCTACACGACCAAGCGTGACCTGTCGGCGATGGGTTCGTTCCTGATGATGGGCCTCTTCGGTCTGATCATCGCGACGCTCGTCAACATCTTCCTGGCGTCTTCCGCTTTGCAGTTCGCCATCTCGGTGATCGGCGTGCTGATCTTCGCAGGCCTCACCGCCTACGACACGCAGCGGATCAAGGAAATGTATTACCAGGCCGATGACGTTGCCGTGGCCGGCCGCAAGGCGATCATGGGCGCCCTGTCGCTCTACCTCGACTTCATCAACCTCTTCATGTTCCTGCTGCAGTTCATGGGCAACCGCAAATAATTGCAGCGAGCTGAATGAAAGTTCGAAAAGGCGGCCTCGGCCGCCTTTTCTGTTTGCCTAACCTCTGCGCACGATTTTATATCGGATCTTCAAACCGCAGATCAGGCAATAAAACCAGATGTCCTCCCGCCTTCGCCAGGCCGCCCCGAACGACCTCCCCCAGATTACCACCATCTATCGCGACGCCGTTCTCAACGGCACGGCAAGCTATGAGCTCGTCCCGCCGGATGAGGCGGAAATGGCAAGCCGCTTCCAGGCGATCCGGAACAAGGGCTATCCCTATATCGTCGCCGAGGACAAGGGCGGAAAAGTTCTCGGCTACGCCTATGCGTCCGCCTTCCGCACACGACCGGCCTATCGCTGGATGGTGGAGGATTCGATCTATCTAGCTCCGGAAGCACGCGGTCGCGGCCTAGGAAAGCTGCTGCTGGCGAAATTGGTGGAGGAGTGCGAAGCCCTCGGCTTCCGGCAGATGATCGCCGTCATCGGCGGTGCCGCACCCGCCTCCATTGCCCTTCACCGTGCTGCCGGTTTCACGGAGACGGGCCTGCTCAAAGGCACGGGCTACAAGCACGGCCGCTGGCTGGACACGATGCTGATGCAGAAGACGCTCGGCGAAGGCACGGAAACCGACCCTGATCCCTCGACCTATCCGGGAACCCTCTTCAGCGAGTAAGGCAGCCGGATACCATGGGCTGGCGCGAAAGCTCCAGACGATCCCAATGTCTGGAGAACAGACGGATGCGATCCCGCAACATTTCTCAACATTAAAGCAGCCACGGCAACATTCGATTCGCTATTTTGACGGCGATAACGCTTCGCAACCGCCGATTTCCCGACTTGTTCAGAGATTCGTTTTCCCTCGCGTTGAGGCAGGATCGCACGCCGCAACCTGTGGGCATCGCATTGGCACATATGATTTATAGAAGGAAATATATATGAAATATCTGCTCATTCCCGCCCTGCTCGCCTTGGCCTCAACCTCCGCAGTTGCCGCTGATCTGACCGAAGAGCCTGTTGCCGCTTCCGCTCCGGCTTCAGTCTTCACCTGGTCCGGCCCCTATCTCGGTGTCCACGGCGGCGGCGCGATCACCAAGGGCAGCTTCAAGTTCGGCAGCGGCGACCAGTCCGAAGACTTCAAGGGCGGCTCTTTCGGCAATTTCTTCGGATACAACTATCAGTTCGACAAGGTCGTCGTCGGCATCGACGGCAATATCGACTACAACTGGAACAACAAGGCCGTCGCCAACGCATCCAGCGTTGGCACCGATTGGTCGGGCGCGGTTCGCGGACGGGTCGGTTATGCTTTCGACAACCTGCTGATCTACGGCGCGGCGGGATGGACCGCCGCTCGCGGCTTCGCCGACGTTCCCGGTTCGGGCGACGGCAAGGTTATCTTCAGCGGCTGGACGGCCGGCACCGGCGTCGACTATGCCTTCACCAACAACATCTTCGCCCGTGCGGAATACCGCTACAGCGATTTCGGCAGCAAGGAATTGCAGGGCGTGAAGAGCGACCTCACTGAGCAGTCGATAAACCTGGGCGTCGGCCTGAAGTTCTAATTCTGGCGCCATCTGGTGCCAAACGAAGCCCCGCTCACCGGCGGGGCTTTTCGTTTGTCCCCGAGCCGCTGATTACAGCTGGAGCCGATTTCCGGAGATAATCGAGATCACTTCTCCACCAGCTTCAGCTGCTTGTCGAAAACCTTCAGCACCTGGCTCAGCTCATGGCCGCGCTTCAGGATCATGCCGTTGGTGTTGATCACGCTGAAGGCGCCCTGCTTGGCGGCGAGCTTCGGGTTTTTCTCGATGCGGAAAAGCGGCAGTTCGCCGGAGCGCTTGAAGACAGAAAAGACTGCCTTGTCGCCGAGATGGTCGATGGCATAATCGCGCCACTCGCCCTCGCCGACCATGCGGCCGTAGATCCACAGGATCGCATCCAGCTCCCTGCGATGGAAGGTTACCGGCAGCGGGTCCCGGCTCTGTTTGTATTCCCTGAGATCGACGACGACGGAAGAATTGGTGTCGACGGAACGGCTTTCGCCGTGTCGCAAATCCGGCTGATCAGTCATCAATCCCCCAAGGGCTGGTCATGACAAGAGGATGACAGTTTGCCTCAGCCGCACCAAATTGCAAGACCGGCAGCCGCTCACAAATTTTTACGCCAGGGGAAAGCATCTCCGCACCGCCGCATTTCAGTCAAAACGACGCCCCATTTTCCGGAACTATTGGTAGCCGTTTGGCGCCGCCGCGCCAAACGGCCCGGCCGGGGGCGCGTCGACCGAACCCCAGCCCCGAATGCGTCCTCGCCGGGCACCTCACCTTGTTTCAATCTGCCGGACCAGGAATTCCTTGGTCCTGGTTGAAACCGATCAGCCGTCGGAGCCGATCGTCAGCACGGTCGCGCCAATGATCGCCGCCGGGTCTCCCGACGATGTGGAGGATTGCAGCAGAACCGCCATACCGCGCCGTCCGTCCTTGTCCAGGACATTGGCGGGCAGCACCACGTTCATTTCCTTGCCATCCCACATGCCGACGGTCTCGACATCCGAAACCGCATGCAGATAGGCGATCTGCTGACCGTTGTTTTCACCACCCTTCGGGGAAACGAGCTGTTCCTTGTCGAAATAGGCAACGACTACATTCGCCTTGCCCTGGCCGGCGCCGATCTTGATCTCCAGCTCATCGCCCTTCATCGCGGCATTCACCGCAACCGTCAGGCCTTTGCCCTGATGCTGAAAGTTATCGAGCTTGACATTGATGCCGTCAAAGTCCGCACCGCTCATATGGTCGCGACCGTTGATGATCGCCTGCGGCGTATAGACCCCGCTGCGGCCCATCGTCCGCGCATAGGCGTATTGGCGCGCCGTATTGTCCTTGGACGCCATCGTGTCGTTCCAGCCGAGATAGTTCCAGTAGTCGACATGATAGGCGAGCGCCACGACGTCGCCCTGCCGGATCAGCTTGCGAAACGCGGCATCCGCCGGCGGGCAGGAGGAACAGCCCTGCGACGTGAAGAGCTCGACAACCCCCTTGATCTTGGCAAGCTCCTGCGCATGCAGCGAACTCGCGAGCGCGATGCCTGCCAGAAGTGAAACCGAAAATCGAAGGCGCATGCCGTTATACCTCTTTCCCAGACACTGAAGGCCAAAGCCAAGACAGCACCCTGAAATCGCTCGCCGCTTTCCAGGGTATCCGTAAAGCTCTCATCAAGCCTGATAAATCTGAAACAAGAGATAATAGCTAAGCGCGATGACTAAAAGTCACGAAGGGGTGAGAGGAGCCGCAACAGCGGCCGTAGCGAACACATCAGCGTGAAAAACAAGACGCCGCCGGAAAGGTTTTCCCCGGCGACGTCCAAAGATGGCTTTAACGCCTATCAGGCGGCGAGATCGCGCAGAACCGTCTGCAGGATGCCGCCATTATTGACGTAGACGACCTCATCCAGCGTATCGATACGGCAGATGATCGGGATGTCGCGGACCGTGCCGTCGCCATAGGTGACCTTGGCGATCTTGCGCTCGCGTGGCTTGATGTCTTCCAGGCCCTCGATCGAGACGACTTCATCTCCCTTGAGGTCGAGCGTGGCCCAGGTGGTGCCGTCCTCGAAGACGAAGGGGATGACGCCCATGCCGACCAGGTTCGAGCGGTGGATGCGCTCGAAGGACTGGGCGACGACGGCGCGCACGCCGAGCAGGTTAGTGCCCTTGGCCGCCCAGTCGCGCGACGAGCCGTTGCCGTATTCGACACCGGCGAAGATCACGAGCGGAACGCCCTCGGCCTTGTACTGCATGGCCGCATCGTAAATCGACATCTCTTCCTTGGACGGATAGTGGATGGTGTAGCCACCTTCCTTGCCGTTCGGGCCGAGCATGTGGTTGCGGATGCGGATATTAGCGAAGGTGCCGCGCATCATCACTTCATGATTGCCGCGGCGCGTGCCGTACTGGTTGAAGTCGGCAACGCCGACGCCATGACCGAGCAGGTAGGAACCGGCCGGCGAGGCAGCCTTGATCGAACCGGCCGGCGAAATGTGGTCGGTGGTGATCTTGTCGCCGAAGAGGCCGAGAACGCGGGCACCCTTGATGTCGGAAATGCCGGCGCCGGTCTTGCCCATGCCCACGAAGTAAGGCGGGTTCTGCACGTAGGTCGAGTTGTCGTCCCAGGCATAGGTCTGGCCCGGAGGGACCTGCACAGCTTGCCAGTTGGCATCGCCCTTGAAGACGTCGGCATACTTGGATTCGTAGAGTTCGCGGGTAACGTATTTCAGAATGAATTCCTGGATCTCATGCGAGCTCGGCCAGATATCCTTGAGGAAGACCGGCTTGCCGTTCTGGTCTTCGCCGATCGGCTCCTTGGTCAGGTCGAGCTGCACCGTGCCGGCGAGCGCATAGGCGACGACGAGCGGCGGGGACGCCAGGTAGTTGGCCTGGACGTCAGGCGAGATGCGGCCTTCGAAGTTGCGGTTGCCGGAGAGAACGCCGGAAACGATCAGGCCCTTGTCGTTGATCGTCTTCGAGATCGGCGCCGGCAGCGGGCCGGAATTGCCGATGCAGGTGGTGCAACCGAAGCCGACCAGGTTGAAGCCGAGCTTGTCGAGATCGGCCTGCAGGCCGGACTTGGCGAGATATTCGCCGACGACCTGAGATCCGGGCGCCAGCGAGGTCTTGACCCACGGCTTGCTCTTCAGGCCCTTGGCAACGGCGTTGCGGGCGAGAAGGCCGGCAGCGATCAGCACCGACGGATTCGAGGTGTTGGTGCAGGACGTGATGGCGGCGATCGCCACGTCACCATGGCCGAGATCGAAATCCGTGCCTTCGACCGCATAGCGGTTCGAAAGCTGGCCGGGCTTCTTATATTCGGTTTCCAGCGAACCGGCGAAACCGGAGGCGATGTTTTCCAGAGGAATGCGGCCTTCCGGGCGCTTCGGGCCAGCCATGGCCGGCACGACATCGCTCAGGTCGAGTTCGAGCGTATCGGTGAAGACGAGATCGGCGCCGTCATTGTCACGCCACATGCCCTGCGCCTTGGAATAGGCTTCGACCAGTGCGATACGATCCTTCGTACGACCGGACATGTTGAGATAGTTCAGGGTTTCCTTGTCGACCGGGAAGAAGCCGCAAGTCGCGCCGTATTCCGGACCCATGTTGCCGATGGTAGCGCGGTCGGCAAGCGGCAGCGCGTCGAGGCCGGGGCCGAAGAATTCGACGAACTTGGAAACGACGCCCTTCTTGCGCAGCATCTGTACGACGGTCAGCACCAGGTCGGTCGCCGTGACGCCTTCCTTCAGCTTGCCGGTGAGCTTGAAGCCGATGACTTCCGGCAGCAGCATGGAAACCGGCTGGCCGAGCATGGCGGCTTCAGCTTCGATACCGCCGACGCCCCAGCCGAGAACGCCGAGACCGTTGATCATGGTCGTGTGCGAATCGGTGCCGACGCACGTGTCGGGATAGGCGATCGTCTCGCCGTCCTCTTCCTTCGTCCAGACGGTCTGGCCGAGATATTCGAGGTTGACCTGGTGACAGATGCCGGTGCCGGGGGGGACGACGCGGAAGTTCTTGAACGCCTGCTGGCCCCACTTCAGGAAACGGTAACGCTCGCCGTTACGCTCATACTCCAGCTCGACGTTGCGGGCAAAAGCCTGTGGCGTGCCGAATTCGTCGACAATGACGGAGTGGTCGATGACGAGATCGACGGGAACGAGCGGGTTGATCTTTTCAGGATCGCCACCGAGCGACACCATCGCGTCACGCATGGCCGCGAGATCGACCACGGCGGGAACGCCGGTGAAGTCCTGCATCAGCACGCGCGCCGGGCGATAGGCGATTTCGTTCTCGACGGTGCCCTTGTTGACCAGCCATTCGGCAACGGCAAGGATGTGTTCCTTGGTGACCGTCTGACCGTCTTCAAAGCGCAACAGGTTTTCCAGCAGCACCTTCATCGAATAGGGAAGCTTGGCAACGCCGGGCAGACCATTGGCCTCGGCCTTGGGCAGGCTGAAATAGACATAGTCTTTTCCGCCCACGTTGAGCGTGGACCGACAATTGAAACTGTCAAGAGATTTAGACACGAGATACCCCGTTTCTGATAGCCAACACAGTCGTGCGAACGCCTATGCACTTTATGCACATCAGGATGCGGGTACGGCCATTTCCGCTGTCCGCACGTAAGGCAAAACACCTTATGTTCGGCGCAAGGATGAAATTCACGCCGACCGCTGGCGTGGTTGCCGGTCTTATAGATAATTTCGTAAAGACTTGCCAGAGTGGCCAAGCGCAAAATTTGAGATTTTTTTCGCACTGCGACAACGAAAACGGGGAAAGCCTGAGCTGATGCATCTAAGCGCTGAAAACCTGGCCGCAAGGCGAGGCGAAGACCTGATTTTCGCGAATGTTTCCTTTGACTTGGGAGATGGCGAGGCTCTGATCCTGACGGGCCGAAACGGCTCGGGAAAATCAACACTTTTGCGTGTCGTCGCCGGCCTGCTGCGGCCGGAAAAAGGCCGGGTGATTCTCACGGATTCCCAAGGAGAATCGGACCGTCTGCCAGGAGAAACCAGCCACTATCTCGGACACCGCAATGCGATGAAATCCGAACTTACGGTTGCGGAGAACCTGACATTCTGGAAAGACTTTCTCGGCGACATTGAGGGCGGAGCCGGCCTTGCGATCGAGGACGCGGCGGAATCTGTCGGCCTTGCCGACATCACCCACCTCCCCTTCGGCTACCTCTCCGCCGGCCAGCAACGCCGGATAGCCTTCGCCAAGCTCCTCGTCGCCTATCGTCCGATCTGGATCCTCGACGAACCCACGGCTGCACTGGATACGGCGGCGGACCAACTGCTTGCGGATCTGATATCCTCGCATCAGACGGCGGGAGGAATCGTGCTTGCGGCAACGCATCAGCCGCTGGGGCTTGAGAATGCGCGGGAGATGCGGATGATGGGGTTTGCTGGGGTGAATGAAGGGGTTTGGGGATGATCCTACGTCCCACATGGCCTCTCATCCGTCCTTTCACGGTTTCGCAAGGCGTAACCGCGATCTCCGTCGATAATGAAATGAGGGAACTTACTACATGACCGCCCTCTTCCTCCGCGACCTCAAACTCTCGGTCCGCGCCGGCGGCGGCGCGCTCATCGGCATTCTCTTCTTCCTCACGGTGGTCGCCGTCATTCCCTTCGGCATCGGCCCTGACCTCAAGCTGCTGTCGCGCATCGGTCCGGCCATCGTCTGGATCGGCGCGCTGCTCTCCGCCCTGCTCGGCCTCGATCGGCTGTTCCAGGCCGAACGCGACGACGGGTCGCTCGATCTGCTGGTGATGCAGGAAACGCCGCTGGTGCTGACGGTTCTGACCAAATGCGCCGCGCATTGGGTGGCGACCGGCCTGCCGCTGGTGATCGCCTCGCCGCTGCTCGGTCTCTTCATGAACATGAACGAGATGGCGATCGGCGCGACGGCCCTGACCTTGCTCATCGGCACGCCGGCGATCACCTTCATCGGCGCGGTTGGCGCCGCCGTCGCCGTCGCCTTGCCGCGCGGCGGCTTGCTGGTGTCGATCCTGGTGCTGCCGCTCGCCATTCCCGTGCTGATCTTCGGCGTCAGCGCCACTTATGCCGCCGTCGAAGGTCCTCAGCCCTTCCTGCCGCCCTTCCTCATCCTGATGGCGCTCACTCTGTTCTTCGCCGTGCTCGGCCCGGCGGCGGCGGCCCTTGCCTTGCGCAACACGACGGATTGATCGATCTCAGGCGATACGGTCGATTGCCGTCAAAAGCATATCGGGTTAAACAAACCGCATGAGCGATATCAGCCCTGCGATCAGCCGATTTTCCGACCTCGCCAACCCCACCCGGTTCCTGGCGTTGTCAGCGCGTCTGATCCCGTGGCTGGCGGCGATCACGGCCATACTCTTCGTGATCGGCCTCTACCTCTCCTTCTCGACCGAAGGCGATTACCAGCAGGGCGATACCGTCCGCATCATGTATATCCATGTGCCGGCCGCCTGGCTGTCGATGATGTGCTATACAATCATGAGCCTGTCGGCGATTGGCACGCTGGTCTGGCGCCATCCGCTCGCCGATGTCTCCGCCAAGGCCGCAGCGCCTCTCGGCGCCGCTTTCACGCTCATTGCGCTGGTCACCGGCTCGCTCTGGGGCAAACCGATGTGGGGCACCTATTGGGTGTGGGACGCCCGGCTGACCTCGGTCTTCATTCTCTTCCTGATGTATCTCGGCCTGATCGCGCTCGGCCGCGCCATGGACGATCCGTCGAAGGCGGCGCGCGTCACCGCCGTGCTGATCCTCGTCGGCTTCATCAATATCCCGATCATCAAATTCTCGGTCGACTGGTGGAACACGCTGCACCAGTCTGAAAGCCTCATGCGTATGGACGGCCCGGCCATCGATGCGGAATTCCTCTGGCCGCTCTTCACCATGGCGATCGCCTTCACGCTGCTGTTCTTCACGCTGCACCTGATGGCGATCCGCAACGAGATCTGGCGACGCCGCATCGCCGCGCAGCGCCGTCTCGCCGCGCGCATGGCGGCTCGCGAGGATTAGCATGACCCATCCCTTCTACGTCTACGGCTCCTATGGCTTCGCCGCCGCCATGATCATCACCGTCATCGCCTGGACTTGGATCGACGGCCGTCTGCGCCGCAAGGAAATGGCAGCACTCGAGGCCTCCGGCATCCGCCGCCGGTCACAGCGCGCGCCAAAGGACAAGGCGCAATGAGCATCGAAACCGAGAAAAGCGGCGAGCCGAAATCGGGCGGCACCGCGCGCTATCTGATGGCGCTCATCCCGCTGATCGTCTTTGGCTGCATTGCGCTTGCCGTCGGCAAGGTGATGTATGATCAGGAAGTCCACGGCACCGATATCTCAGCCATCCCCTCCGCCCTGATCGGCACGAAAGCGCCGGCACTGGCGATGGCGCCACTTGACGGCTCCAACCTGCCGCCACTCACCGACAGCGCTATCAAGGGCAAGCTGACGCTCGTCAATGTCTTCGCCTCCTGGTGCATCCCCTGCCGCGATGAACATCCCGTCCTGAAGCAGCTCGCCCAGGATGGCCGCCTCAACATCGTCGCCATCAACTACAAGGACACCAGCGAAAACGCCCTGCGTTTCCTCGGCGAGCTCGGCAATCCCTATACCGCCATCGGCATCGATCCGAACGGCTCCGCCGCAATCGACTGGGGCGTCTACGGCATCCCCGAATCCTACCTCGTCGCCCCCAACGGCACGATCCTCTACAAGCAGGTCGGCCCCTTCACCGCCACCAGCTTGAAGGAAGGGCTGTATCCGGCCATGGAAAAGGCGCTGGGCAAGCCGGCGGCGTAAACACTCACCCTACGAGCAGAGGTGACCGCCCTTGTGGTTCGAGGCTACAGCCCTGCGGGCTTCCGCACCTCACCATGAGGGCTAACCTTCGGTGCTCATACGCTAGGGCTACTCCACCTCATGGTGAGGTGCCTTGTTGCCGAAGCGATAGCGCAGGGAGCAAGACCTCGAACCACGAGGTGGCCTCGAGGCCAGCCCATGTTGAACACGCCGCCAAATCCGAAAATTGCTAAAGCCCGCCCTGCCAGGTCTTGATCGCCTCGATCGGCCAGACCAGCATGATGACATTCAGCGTAAGATTGTCACGGATGAGCCAACCGGTCAGAAATTCGAAGAAGATGGCGAGCACGATGGTCAGCGCCACCGGCGCCCGCCAGGCGAACATGAAGCCGACGACCATGAACACCGCGTCCATCGCCGAGTTCAGAATGCTGTCGCCGACATAATCGAGCGAGATGGTCGCGGCGCGGTAGCGATTGATGATGATCGGCGAATTCTCCAGCAGCTCCCAGCCGGATTCGATCAGCATGGCGACGAACAGGCGCATGGAGAGCGGCTTGCGGCGCATGATCAGATGCGTCAGTCCGAAGAACAGGAAGCCGTGGATGATATGCGACGGTGTGTACCAGTCGGCGATATGCTGCGAATTGCCGCTGGAATTGACCACGGGTTCGAAGAGCTTGACATAGCCGCAGGTGCAGATCGGCACCCGGCCCATCATATATTCCGCGACGATCTGCACGAGCAGGACCAGGGCACAGGCAATGAGCCAGAAACTCTGCCGCTGGTAACGGTTTTCAGCGTCCGAGAGCGTGGCCATCATTCGGCTTCCGCCGGCGGCTCGATCGTGTGCTTCATGATCAGCGGCATCTGCGACAGCGTGAAGAGAATGGTGATCGGCATCGTGCCCCAGACCTTGAAATTCACCCAGAGATTATCCGCAGCCTTGACGTCGGGCAAGTAAAGCCAGTTCGACCCGCGCCAGACGACTTCGTTGAGCACGGCAAGAACCAGGAAGAAAAGGCCCCAGCGGAAGGTGAGCTTGCGCCAGCCTTCAGCGTCAAGCTGAAAGGCGGCGTTGAAGACATAGCCGAGCAGCGATTTGCCAAAGGCGAGCCCGCCGAGCAAGACAACGCCGAACAGGGCGTTGACGATGGTCGGCTTCATCTTGATGAAGATTTCGCTCTGCAGATAGATGCCGAGCCCCCCGAAGACGAGGACGACGATGCCGGAGACGAAGGGCATCAGCGGCAGATGGCCGAGCATGATCTTCGAGACGATGAGAGACAGCGCCGTCGCCACCATGAACAGCCCCGTGGCAACGAAGAGCGGCCCACCGAGAGCGGACAATGCCGGAAACTGCTGCACCAGCCATTCGCCGCGCAGATTGGCGAAGAAGAACACCAGCAAAGGCCCGAGTTCCAGCACCAGCTTCAACAGTGGATGATGCTTGTCGGCAGCACTTGGGGCGAGGTCACGGTCACTGGTCGTCATCGCGGCACTTTCACTATCGTCGAGTTTGATCTTGTCGTTCATTGGCCGTTTCCGGGGTTGATCCCGGCTATAGCCTGGGCGAATTCCTCGGCCTCGAAAGGCTCGAGATCGTCTACACCTTCGCCGACGCCGATGAAATAGACCGGCAGCTTATGCTTGGCAGAGATGGCCACCAGAATGCCGCCGCGCGCCGTGCCGTCAAGCTTAGTCATGATCAGGCCGTTGACGCCGGCGACGTTGCGGAAGATTTCCACCTGGTTCAGCGCATTCTGGCCGGTGGTCGCATCCAGTGTCTGCAAGACGGTATGCGGCGCATCCGGATCGAGCTTGCCGAGCACACGGACGATCTTTTCCAGCTCCGCCATCAGCTCCGTCTTGTTCTGCAGGCGGCCGGCGGTGTCGATGATCAGCACGTCGCTCTTGTTGGCCTTAGCCTGCTGGAAGGCATCGAAGGCAAGGCCGGCGGCGTCCGCCCCGAGCTTGGTGCCGATGAATTCCGACTTGGTGCGGTCAGCCCAGATCTTCAGCTGCTCGATGGCGGCGGCGCGGAACGTATCACCGGCGGCAACCATGACCTTTAGCCCCGCGCCCGACAGTTTCGACGCCAGCTTGCCGATGGTCGTCGTCTTGCCGGTACCGTTGACGCCGACGATGAGGATCACATGCGGCTTGTGGCTGAGATCGAGCTGCAACGGCTTGGCGACCGGCTTCAGCACCTTGGCGATTTCCTGCGCCATGATGCGGCTGACATCCTCGCCGGTCACATCTTTGCCGTAACGCTCCGAAGCCAGCGTATCGGTGACCCGCATCGCCGTCTCGACGCCGAGATCGGCCTGGATCAACAGGTCTTCCAGATCCTGCAATGTCTGGTCGTCGAGCTTGCGCTTGGTGAACAGCGCCGCGATCTGGCCGGTGAGCTGCGACGACGTGCGCGCGAGGCCGGCGCGCAGGCGCTGGAACCAGGAGAGCTTCTGCTTGGGCGCTTCGGGAGCGGGCTCGGGGATGCTGGAGGCGGTGGCGAAGCCTTTCGGGAGGATGGGCGGCTCGTTAGAAACCGCAGTACCATCATCTTTCGACGTTAGGTCCGTGTTTGCCGAGCCTTCGTCACCCCCCTCTGTCCTGTCGGACATCTCCCTCACAAGGGGGGAGATCGGTTCGGAGGCGACCTCCTCTGCCACAATGTCGGTTATCGTGTTGGCAGGTTGTTCCGCTTCAATCGCTTCACTCTCGTCGGATTGCTCTCGGACTTCCGGCTCGGGCAAAATAGCTGTTTCTACCGGCTCTTCAGCCAATTGTTCTTGCTCAATCGGCGCGGCATCCTCCAAACGATCTCCCCCCTCGTGGTGGGGTCCGGAGGACGGGTCGAGACCCGTGGCTCGACCCAACGGTCGCGAAGGGACAGAGGGGGGCTCGACAAGTTCGGCAACCTCGGACGCCGCTGGCAGATCCACCACAGGCTCTTCCGGCGCGGGAACAGCAACCTCAACCGAAGAAACTTCTTCCGGCGCTTTCTCTTCCACCGGCTTTTCGCGGCCGAAGGTGAAGACTTTTTTGATGAAACTGAGCGCCATGAAAATTCCGTGGGGTCAGACCGCGTCGGCGGCCGCAAGTTGCATGTCGAGGTGCTTGCCATTGTGGCTGGTGATCGCCACCTGCACAAGGTCGCGCGGCCGAAGGCCCGGTGCCGCGACAAGGGTGAAGTTTTCCGTATGCGCCAGGCCGTTGTTTTCGACAAGCAGCCATTGCCGCGTACCGACCATACTGTCGAGATGGGACCGGTGCAGCCTTTGTCCAGCCGAACGCAGCCGTGCGGCGCGCTCCTTGATCAGCGCGCGGTCGAGCTGCGGCATGCGTGCCGCCGGCGTACCGGGGCGCGGGCTGTAGGGAAAGACGTGCAGATGCGCGATGCCAGCCTCTTCCGCCAGGCTGACGGCATTGTCGAACATCTCGTCGGTTTCGGTCGGGAAACCGGCGATCATGTCGGCGCCAAAGCTCATCTCGGGCCTGAGACGGCGCACATCCTCGATGAACCGGATGGCTTCGGCGCGCGAGTGTCGCCGCTTCATCCGCTTCAGGATCATGTCGTCGCCGTGCTGCAGCGACAGATGCAGATGCGGCATGAAGCGTGGCTCCTCGGCGATCAGATCCATCAGATGCGCGTCCGCCTCGATGCTGTCGATCGAGGACAGTCGCAGCCGGCGGATTTCGGGGATCTGTTTCAGCAGCGTCTTCGCCAGAAGGCCGAGCGTCGGCTCACCCGGCAGGTCGCCGCCATAGCTGGTGGCGTCGACGCCGGTCAACACGATCTCGCGGTAACCGCCTTCGACCAGATTGCGCGCCTGGTTCACCACCGCGCCCATCGGCACGGAGCGGGAATTGCCGCGGCCATAGGGGATGATACAGAAGGTGCAGCGATGGTCGCAGCCGTTCTGCACCTGAATGAAAGCGCGCACATGCCCGTCGATGTGCTTGACCATCTGCGGCGCGGTGTGGCGCACGCTCATAATGTCGTTGACCCGCAGCTTCTCTTCCGCCGAAACGCCGAAATCCGGCAGCGAGCGATAAGACGCGCTGGTCAGCTTCTCTTCGTTGCCGAGCACGGCATCGACTTCGGCCATCTCGGCGAAAGTCTGCTTCTCCGTCTGCGCCGCGCAGCCGGTGACGATGATGCGGGCATGCGGATTGTCGCGCCGTACGCGGCGGATCGCCTGACGCGCCTGACGCACGGCCTCGCCGGTGACGGCGCAGGTATTGACCAGGATGGCGTTGTTGAGCCCGGCTTTCTCTGCCTCGGCCCTCATCACTTCGGATTCATAGGTGTTGAGACGACAGCCGAAGGTAATGACCTCGACCCCGCTCACCGCGCCTGAGCCCCCTGCTCCTGAGCGCGCGTGAAGCTGCCCGTCAACGGATCGACCGAGCCAGACCATTCCCATTCCGCCGGGCCGGTCATGACGACATGATCGTCGCTCTCCCGCCATTCGATGGTGAGCTGGCCCGAGGCAGGTGCTGAGGCGACATTGATCGTCACCTTGCGGCCGGTGCGGTCGGTGCGGGCAGCGCTGACGGCGGCCGAACAGGCGGCCGAACCGCAGGCAAGCGTCAGGCCGGCGCCGCGCTCCCAGGTGCGGGTGCGCAGCGAGGTCGGCGAAAGCACCTGCGCCAGCGTGATATTGGCGCGCTCGGGAAACATCGGGTGGTTTTCGAGCAGCGGTCCGAAGCGGGCGAGATCGTAGGACATCGGGTCCTTGTCGACCCAGAAGATCGCATGCGGATTGCCCATCGACATGACCGAGGGCGAATGCAGGACGGGATTGTCGATCGGCCCGATCTGCAGCTCGATACGGCGGGTATCGGCGAATTCTTCGGCAAGCGGGATCTTGTCCCAGGCGAAGACGGGCTTGCCCATGTCGACCGAGATCGTGCCATCCTCATGCTCGACAGCGTTCAGAATGCCGGCGACGGTCTGGAAGGTGAACACCTTCCTGCCGGTCTCGGCGGCAAGCGCCTGCACGACGCAGCGCGTACCGTTACCGCAGGCCTGCGCCTTGGTGCCGTCGGAATTGAGGATATCGATCCAGGCGTCGGTGCCCTCCGCCTTCGGATCGTGGATCGCCATGATCTGGTCGAACTGGGTCGCCGGATCGGCATTGAGCGCAATCGCGGCTGCCGCCGTCACCACGTCCTTGCGGCCGCGCATGTCGACAACCAGGATCTTGTTTCCAAGCCCGTTCATCCGCGCGAATTCGACCGTATTGCTCATGCTGGTATGTCCGTCAGTATTTTCGAGCTGTATATGGCGGAAATGAGGGGGAATTACCAGTGGCATGATAGTCTCTGGCCTTGGAGGCGTCCTTTGGCTTCACTTCGCTTTGGTGGCGGTTGAAGCCGGTCTTTACCCGATCTTGATCGCAATCTTACTGCGTGATGACCACCGCAATTTATTTCAATAAAAATTCGACTCAATGTCGGATTGTTGAAATATCGTTCGTCCTAGGCTCGTCCACTCCGTCAAACCATAGGGATCAAGACCATGCCGAATACCATACGTCTGCACCGCGTCCTGGCGACCAGCCCGGAGAAGGTCTATCGCGCATTCATCGAGGCGGACGCGCTCGCCAAGTGGCTTCCGCCGAACGGCTTTGCCTGCACCGTGCATCACCTGGAACCGACAGTCGGCGGCACGTTCAAAATGTCCTTCCGCAATTTCACGACGGGCAAAAGCCATGCCTTCGGCGGTGAATTTCGCGAACTCATTCCCGGCGAGCGGGTGCGCTACACCGACAAATTCGACGACCCCAACCTGCCGGGCGAAATGGAAGTGACCGTGACGTTGAAAAAGGTCCTGGTCGGGACCGAGGTGAACATTACGCAGGCGGGCGTGCCGGACGTCATCCCGCCGGAAGCCTGCTATCTCGGCTGGCAGGAATCGCTGCGCAACCTCGCAAAGCTCGTGGAGCCTGATATCAACGAATGATGCATGAGGAGCAAGCAAGGGCTCTTGCAATCGGATCGCGTCGACGATCGTTGATGCGATCCGATTTTTCCGTGCGCTGTCTCTCAGACAACCGGCACATCGAACACTTCCCCAGCTCTCAACGGCCGAAACCGATCCGGCTCCACGCCTTGTTCTTTAAGTGCCGCATCCAGCGCCCGCACCGGCGCATCCATGGCCTCGTCCGTCAGCTGGAAGGTCGCGAAATGATGGCCGGCGACATGAGTCGCGTTGCAGAGCGTCATGCCGCGAACCGCCTCTGCCGGGTTCTGGTGCTGGCCGCGCATGAACCAGCGCGGCTCATAGGCGCCGAAGGGCAGGATGGCGAGGCGGAAGCCGCCATGCTTTTCCCGAACCGCCTCATAATTGACGCCGCCATGAAAGCCGGTATCGCCGACATGGTAGATCTTGCCCGCCGGCGTGGTGATGACGAAGGCGGCCCAGAGCGCCATGCGGCGATCGTTTGCCCCGCGCGCCGACCAATGATGGCAAGGTTCGGCATCAATCGTCACCCTATCGCTGATGGCGAGATGATCGCCCCAGTCCATCGTGGTGATTTTCGCGCCGGGAACGCCGCGCTTGATAATGACGTCGTTGCCGAGCGGCGTGACGATATCAGGCGCATGCGCCTCGTGCAGCCGCTTCAACGTTGCGAGATCGAGATGATCATAGTGATTGTGCGAGACCAGCACGAGATCGATCGGCGGCAGGTCCTCGAAACCGATGCCGGGCGGCACCACGCGCTTCGGCCCGATGAAGGTAAAGGGGCTCGCCCGCTCCGACCAGACCGGATCGGTCAGGATATTCAGCCCCGCCACCTGGATCAGCATCGAGGCATGGCCGACCATGGTCACCCGCAATGCCTCGCCGAAAACATGCCTGTCAGGCTTTGCCGGCGGAAAGACGCTGACCACCGGATTGGGCCAACGCGCCCGTCCGCCGCCAAGCTTCCATTTCAGGACGTCGAGAAGGTTCCCCGGCTCGACGCCTTCGGGATTGAAAAACCGTAGGCCGTCGAAGTGATCGGTAACGGGACCCTGATAATAGGGATTCTGCCCTTTGCCGGAGCCGGATGTCTCAGTCATTGCGCGCCAGCCCCTTGCCCCGCCGGCACGCCGGCCTTTGCCAACCATTCACCGCTCTCCGCCGTCGTCAATTCCCGTTCGATCACGACATTCGCCGGCATCGCAAAGAGCTGCGGCGTAAAGAAGCTCGTATCCCAGAGCAGGACGTGGGCCGCAGCAGGCGAAAGAAGGAGGATCTGTGTGCCGTCAATACGCGGGATGCTGTCGACGGAGGCCTCGCCCGCAATGGCAGCCTGACTTGCCGGAGCACCATAATGCCACCAGGCCTCGTCCGTCCCGTCCTCCACCAGCGTCACGCACCGCGCCATGTCGATGATGAACTTGTTCGGCTCGCGCCCGCCTGGCAGGGTTTCGCCGAGAGCGGCCTGGATCAGCGTGAAGAGGTGGCAGCAATTGGCGATGTTCTCATAGCGCAGCCGGAAACCCCGTTGGCTCTGCTGGTGCAGGACGATCAGCTCATCGCTGCGGCAAAGGAACATCTGGCGCACCCAGGCAGCGCCCGGCGTATGATCCTGCAGGTCCTGAAGCTGCCGCATGAGACCAGCATTTTCCCCCGCCAGCCTCCGCTCCCTGGGCATCATCGCGAGATGCGAAACGACCGACTGACCGATAAGCTGAAAGGCCTCCAGCAATTGCTGCTGCCGGGGGCTGAGCGGCTTGCGGCTCGAAAAACCGCGATGGATCTGCGGCAACCAGGCAAGGTAAAGCTCCCACACCGCCGGACCGCTGCGCTCCGGCGAACCGACCGTCTCAGCGATGGTGCCGAGCATATTGGCAAGGATCGCGGCACCCGGAGGCGGCAGGCTGCGCAGCTCGCGCGCCGCCCGCGACACGATCTTCGGCTGCGCCTTGGCGCTGGCATAGAAGGCCTGCGCCGCCTCGTTAAAGCGCGCATCGACGCGACCGCCACCATACACACGGCAAGCGGTCAGGAGATTGGTCAGGGCTGCATCGTTCATTCGGGACTGTCTCGGGGAATCACATCGTCGCGGCGGGTGGATACAACAATAGCGGACTGTGCCATCAACGAAATCCCATTCGCGGCCCCAGCCGATCACACTGACCCGGCTGTGGCATTTTTGCCCTTTGGCTTGACTTTGCCGGCCGTTTCCTGTTTATCCGCGCTCATCTGCGACGAGCACAAGCCTCCGAGCCACCGACCGGGACCCTGCAAGGTATAAAGAGATCCCGGAGGTCAACACCCGACAGCGCGTTGCGCCCTCGGGTGCTTTTTGGCTTTGCGTCTTGTTTTCGTCATGGAAAAGCACGACGTTTTCGGGCGATGACCCGCGCATATCCCTTTCGAGGCGGAGCCGAGAAAGATAAGGCATAGGCGCAAATCAAAAGCCCCGAGCGATCGATAAGGAAGAAACGATGTTTGAAAACCTCCAGGACCGTCTTGGTTCCATTCTGAATGGACTGACAGGCCGTGGCGCACTTTCGGAAGCCGATGTTTCCGCAGCGCTGCGCGAGGTTCGCCGCGCGCTGTTGGAAGCCGACGTGGCGCTGGATGTCGTACGCTCCTTTACCGATCGCGTCCGCGAGAAAGCCGTTGGCGCCGAGATCCTGAAGTCAATCAAGCCCGGCCAAATGGTCGTCAAGATCGTCCATGACGAGCTGATCGAGATGCTCGGCGGCGAAGGCGTGGGCATCGACCTCAACGCGCCGGCCCCGGTCGTCGTCATGATGGTCGGTCTGCAGGGCTCGGGCAAGACCACCACTTCGGCCAAGATCGCCCACCGCCTGACCAGCCGCGACCGCAAGAAGGTCCTTATGGCCTCGCTCGACACGCGCCGTCCGGCAGCGCAGGAGCAGTTGCGCCAGCTCGGCGTCCAGGCAGGCATCGACACGCTGCCGGTTATCGCCGGCCAGTCGCCGACCGATATCGCTGCCCGCGCAGTGCAGGCCGCCAAGCTCGGCGGCCATGACGTCGTCATCCTCGACACCGCCGGCCGCACGCATATCGACGAGCCGCTCATGGTCGAGATGGCGGATATCAAGAAGAAGTCCAATCCGCACGAAATCCTGCTGGTCGCGGATAGCTTGACCGGTCAGGACGCCGTCAACCTCGCCCGCAATTTCGACGACCGCGTCGGCATTACCGGCCTCGTGCTGACCCGCATGGATGGCGACGGCCGCGGCGGTGCCGCCCTTTCTATGCGCGCCGTCACCGGCAAGCCGATCAAGCTGATCGGCGTCGGCGAAAAGATGGGCGAGCTGGAAGAATTCCATCCCCGCCGTATCGCCGACCGCATCCTCGGCATGGGCGACATCGTCTCGCTGGTCGAGAAGGCCGCGGAAAATATCGACGCCGAAAAGGCGGCCGCCATGGCTGCCAAGATGGCCAAGGGAAAGTTCGACCTGAACGATCTGGCCGACCAGCTCGGCCAGATGCAGAAGATGGGCGGCATGGGCGGCATCATGGGGATGATGCCCGGCATGTCCGGCATGAAGGACAAGATGGCCGCCGCCGGCCTCGACGACCGCCTGTTCAAGCGCCAGATCGCCATCATCTCCTCGATGACCAAGGCAGAGCGCGCCAATCCCGATCTCCTTAAGCATTCCCGCAAGAAGCGCATCGCTAGCGGCTCCGGCACCGACGCCTCCGACATCAACAAGCTTCTGAAGATGCACCGCCAAATGGCGGACATGATGAAGATGATGGGCGGCAAGGGCAAAGGCGGCATGATGAAGCAGATGATGGGCGGCCTTGCTGGCAAGATAGGTCTTGGCGGTGGTATGGGCGGCATGCCCGACCTGTCGAACATCGACCCCAAGCAGCTCGAAGCCCTCCAGAAGCAGGCCGAAGCCGCCGGCCTCGGCCGTCCCGGCGGCCTGCCGGGCTTGGGCAGCGGCGGATTGCCAGGTCTCGGCGGCGCCAAGCTGCCCGGCCTCGGTGGTGGTTTCCCGGGATTGCCCGGTTTGCCGAAGAAGAAGTGAGAAGGATCGTTGACCCCCATGATTGATCCAGACATCAAGGCCCAATTGGGCAACTACCGCCAGTCGATCGACAATATCGATGCTGCACTGGTGCACATGCTGGCCGAACGCTTCCGCTGCACCAAAGAGGTCGGCGTGCTCAAAGCCAAATACAATCTGCCGCCGGCCGACCCGGCGCGCGAGGAATTCCAGATCGAACGCCTGCGCCGCCTGGCAAGGGACGCCAATCTGGACCCGGATTTCGCCGAGAAGTTCCTGAACTTCGTCATCAAGGAAGTCATCCGGCATCACGAACAGATCGCTGCTGATCTCAGCAACGTCAAGTAAACATACCGCCCCAGAAAGCGGTCACAAAAAGCCTAAGGAGTAAGAAACATGGCACTGAAAATTCGTCTCGCCCGCGGTGGTTCCAAGAAGCGCCCGTACTACCACGTTGTTATCGCCGACGCCCGTTCGCCGCGCGATGGTCGCTTCCTCGAGAAGGTCGGTTCCTGGAACCCGATGCTCGCCAAGGACGACGCCAAGCGCGTTGAACTCGACGCCGACCGCATCAAGCATTGGCTCGACAACGGCGCTCAGCCGACCGACCGCGTTCTGCGCTTCCTCGACGAAGCCGGCGTTGCCAAGCGCGAAGTCAAGAGCAACCCGGAAAAGGCAAAGCCGGGCAAGCGCGCCCAGGAACGCGCCGCTGAAAAGGCACAGAAGGCTGCTGACGCCGCCGCTGCTACTGCTGAATAATCAGCCGTAACGACGATCTGAAACGGGTGGCATGGCGACATGCCACCCGTTTTTTGTTTCCTATTCCTGCGCTTCATCTTATGAGAGAACGCAATCGATCCTCCGGCAATCGGCAACGAGACCATGACGAAACTTGAAAACCCGGTATTGATGGCAACCATCGGCGCCGCGCAGGGCCTGCGGGGCGAGGTACGCGCCCGCGCCTTTACCTCCGACCCGACCGCGCTCGGCGATTACGGCCATCTGCACAGCATGGACGGCCGCATATTCGAAGTGCTGGAAGTCCGTGAAGCCAAGAATGTGGTGATCGTGCGCTTTCGCGGCGTCAACGACCGCGATGCCGCCGAAGCGCTGAACGGACTGGAACTCTATATCGAACGCGACAACCTGCCCGACGACGAGCTGGAGGACGACGAGTTCTTCTATACCGATCTCGAGGGCCTGGAAGCCGTCGACGACAACGGCACCGGCTATGGCACGGTCAGCGGCGTCTACGACTTTGGCGCAGGCGACCTGCTGGAGCTGAAGGGGCCGGGCAAGCGCCCGGTGCTGATCCCCTTCTCGGAGGCAGCCGTGCTGGAAATCGACCTCGAAGGCGGCAAGATCCTGATCGACCCCATGGCCGCCGGTCTGATCGACACTCCCGACGATCTCACCGTCAAGCCGCCGAAGCCACCCGGCAAGACGAAGAAGTGATCTGCTCATGAGTTTTCGGGCGACCATCCTGACGCTCTATCCCGAGATGTTTCCCGGCCATCTCGGCACATCGCTCGCCGGCAAGGCGATGGAGCGCGGGCAATGGGCACTGGACACCGTGCAGATCCGCGATTTCGCCACCGACAAGCACCGCACCGTCGATGATACGCCCGCCGGCGGCGGCGCAGGCATGGTGCTGAAGCCGGATGTGCTCGCCCGCGCCATCGACCATGCCTCCGAAAACGACAATCGCCCGCGCCTGCTGATGAGCCCGCGCGGCAGGCCGCTGACGCAGAAGCGCGTCCGCGAGCTCGCCGCCGGCGACGGCGTCATCATCGTCTGCGGCCGCTTCGAAGGCGTCGACCAGCGGGTGATCGACGGACGCGATCTCGAAGAAGTCTCGATCGGCGACTACATCCTCTCCGGCGGCGAGCCGGCGGCGCTGATCCTGCTCGACGCCATCGTCCGCATCCTGCCCGGCGTCATGGGCAACGATCTCTCCGGCCTGCACGAGAGCTTCGAAGGCGGCCTGCTGGAGCACCCGCACTATACCCGCCCCCAGCTCTGGGAAGACCGCGAAATTCCTGCCGTCCTGACATCAGGCAACCACGGCGCCATCGCCAAATGGCAAAAGCAGGAAGCCGAGAAGCTGACGAAAGAGCGCCGGCCGGATCTGCTGGAGAAGCAGCCGGGGAAGTAGCAGCGATAAGTTGGGTTTTGATGCGAGGCCATTCGATGCCGCCGCGCCAGGCGGCAACATATGGCGGCTTTGCGCCAATTGCGGCCATTGCAAAGATGATGATACACACGCGGCGTTTTTGCCGATTAGGTAAACCATAACACTGGCGTAGCCGGGCGAGCAGAGCGAATGACCTTCGTTTTGGTTGTCGCGTTTGCTGACACGATCACGCCGCTACATCGTGGGTCGGTCGATCATGCTGAAGACGAATGCTCTGCTCGCCAGGTTCATCGGTCTTTCAAGTATTGGGAGTTAGGGCATTGCATCAGGCGATCTGAGCCAACGAGAACCGCTGCGCAATCCCTGCCACGCGTGTTCCGTAAAGGCGGGCGGTTTCGAGGTCGCCGGCAGACATCTCGCTCGGGACTGCGTCGGCATCGCTCTGAGCCATTGGCGCGATGTACGATCCCATCCTGTTTGCATCGTCCCGCTTCGACGCCTTCACGTTCGCTGGCTTTATCCCCAGACTGACCCACAAGCCTCCATGCTGTCCAGCCAGAAGAACGAAGTATTCGAGAGTGTTAAGTTTGTCGCCATTCAAACTGGCGCTGTTGGTGAAGCCCCCGAAGACTTTGTCCTGCCATTTGTTGGTAAACCAGGCCTTCGAGGAGGTATCCGCGAACTTCTTAAACTGCCAGCTCGGGCCGCCCATATAGGTCGGCGATCCGAAGATGATGGCGTCAGCGGCGTCCAACGCAGCCCATCCGTCATCTGAAAGGTTGCCGTCGGAATCGATGGGGTAAAGCGCTCCGCCCGCACCTTCCGCGATGGCTTCCGCCATCCGCTGCGTATGGCCGTAGCCGGAATGATAGACGACGACTGTGTTTGACATAGTGGTTTTGGCCTCCTTTGGGCCGTTGCTTTGCGCTGTCCGGAGACGAGTTCGCTCCGTCCGGCGACTTCCGGATGGGTTTGATGACTGCATTTTGGATGACACCCGACGCCTGGGCGATGGAGACCTTTATCCGCCCGGCTACGTGCGGATTCTCGGACCGATGGCTCTGTTTGCCGCGAGATGCTCAGGCATGGCCGTTAAGACTGGCCAGTATCAGCAGCAACAGGAACACGAGAGGCGGCGGAAGTTCGCGATAATTCCGGATACGCATAATGGTCGCGATCGCGGCCAGCATGATGCAGGTGCCCAACGCGACCCCAATGTATCGGGTGCCAGCTGTGACCAACAGCACCGCTGTTGCGAGCTCAAGGGCGGATGTTACCCAGCACCACCAGAATGGGAAACCAAGTCGCACAAAACCTTCGCGGATTTTCGGGTGTCCACTCGCGTTAACAATAGCGCCCACAAGAAACGTCCCGGACGCTAGCCAGACGAGGATGGTATTGAGCTCTGTTGTGCCCGTGAAAATTTGGATTGGAAGATTCATTGATGTTCTCTTCGGTGATGAACCACGTCAATTGATGAGATAATAGCGATGACATATATTCTAGCGATGCTAGATTGTCAATCGCCGCTTTATTTGATAGTTTCAGCTCCAGAGAAATCGCCCGAATGAAGACAGAGGCACAAGGTGGGAATCAGCGAACGCAAGACCAGGGAACGGGAGGAGCGTGAACGACGGATAGTCCTTGCTGCGAGGACAATCGCGGAACGTGAGGGCTGGGCTTCCGTCACGATCCGGCGTCTCGCCGACGAGATAGAATTCAGTCAACCGGTTCTCTATTCTCACTTCCAAAATCGCGATGAGATTGTCGGAGCGGTCGCACTCGAAGGCTTCGGCGAGCTGGCCGCGGTGCTCCGCGTCGCGATCCAGCCATCGTCTACGCCAAAGCAGTTGGTGGAAGACGTCGCGACCGCCTATCTCGATTTCGCTTTCGCCCGGCCTGCGATGTACGAGGCGATGTTTGTCCTGCCGACTGGTCTGCGCTTCGCCAGATCTGACACGCCAGCCCAGCTCCGAGAGGGTTTCGGAGCCATGGCGACGGTGATCGCGCCGTTCTCCAAGGATGTGGATACCGCTACCGAGACTTTTTGGGCGGCACTTCACGGATTGGCGCAGCTTGAACGCCACGGCAGAATAAGACCCGCTTTTCGGGCTCACCGGATCACCCTCATCATGCAGATGGTGTCAGGTCAAAGCCGATAGAGAAAATCGGGACAGAGGAGAAGAATAGCTCGCGAAGCGTGGCATCACGCTTACCGAGAATGAAAAACGGTTGGTCGAGAAGCTTCTGTCGAGGGACCTTTCGGGTGTTGACGCGTTACGCATTCAATTTGTCTGCAATGGGCCGAAAGGCGACGACAGCGTTCGCCCGCTTCGCGCCAATTGCGGTCGCTTTCAATCGCGGAGCTGACGGCGTGCCCGGACGGATTATGCGGGCGGCAATTCGAGGCCGTTCGGTAGTGAGATCCAGATGACAGTCTGCGCCTCTGGGGAATGGCGCGACAGATGGCCCTTGCCGTGTGTGTCCTCCACCAACACGAAGCTACCCGCCTGAACGTGGCGCACCTCTCCGTCGCTCGTCTCGTATTCAACCGAACCATCCAGCCTGACCGTCAGCACCGGCTCCGGGACCTTATGCCAGGCAACCTCGCGCATGCCTGCCGGGATGTGGGTGAGGCGGACGCGGGACGCCGGATAACTGGCCGTAACATCGAACGGCACAGCATCGGGATGCACCGACGTCTTCGTCGTTGGCAATTCGACTTCGTCGAAATGCGACTCGCCATCCGGGGTGGCATAGATGCGCAGACACCTCATTGCAGCTGGTTCCTATCGGTTCGCCGTTCTGAAACGAGGCATGCCTACCATGAAGGAAGCGTGGCAACATCAGGGGTCTTGTGCGAAAATTCCCCAAGGGCCAAAAGGCGACGGCAGCGTTCGCCCGCTTTGCGCCGATAATGTTGAAAAACTCGGCATTGCTGGTGCTTGAGACGCGTGATTCAATCCTCTGAGTGCCGACCCAATAGTCTCCATTATGGAATTGAGTTAAGGAGCTGAGCATTGGCACAACCCGCAACCGATAAGGTCCGCTTTAAATTTGTCACGCAATGTCCAAGGGACGATGGCTGCGGCATCTTCGTCTTGCAGATGCTGACGGGCAAACCCTACGACCAAATTGCCAGCATGATCGATTGGGGCGTTCAGACCAATCACTACACAACATGGAACGAACTGCGCGGCGTCCTGACCGAGTTGGGCTGGCATACTGGCGGGTTACGAGAGGCAAAGAACTGGGCCGATGTTCTGGGAGTAGCGGTAGTCCATGTCGAAGGAGACCACTTCATCCTCTACGATGCCGATAACGGAATGTTCTATGATCCTGGTCAATCAGATGGCCCCCATCTGCACACTTGGCTCGTTCCCATGAGCTACCTTCCAGTGCAATCGCCAGATAATGGTGAATAAATCAGGAAATGTGCAACACTCCCGGCTGCCTTCAAACCGCTTGAAGCGAGCAAAAGTTAACTCCAGTCAGTGGCAGCTTAGGGCAGAAAGACGACGACAGCTTTCGCTCGGCTTTCACCAATTGCGATCCTTCGGAACATCAAGAAACTCAGGCTTTCAAGTCAACCGGCACCAGTGGACTATTCACCGCTGACAACAACTGGCGACGCCCTATTCATCCAACGAAAGGGCAATCCCATGCTTGATCGTCTTGAGCGCGATCAGGCTTTTGTACTTGCGCACGAGCTCTCGCTGATCTGTCATCATCCGCTCGATGAAGGCATTGTACTCGTCAATATCTCTCACCACTACCGACAGGACAAAGTCAGCGTCGCCTGTGACGTACCAGCATGATTGGACTTCCGGCGCCTGGACAAGCCAGCGCTGGAAAGCTTCAAGATTGTGGCGATACTCATTTTGTATTTCGATCTCGACCAGAATTCTAAGGTTCCGGCGGACGGCGGCAGGGCTGACGGCAGCGACGATCCGGTCGATCACGCCCTCACGTTTAAGCTTGCTGATACGCCGCTCAACTGCTGAAGGCGAAAGATTGACGGCTTGCGCGATGGCTTTCGCCGGCAGATCGGCATTGTCCTGCAGGATCGACAGGATTTCGCGGTCTTTCTCATCCACGCGTATCTCCCCCGAAAATATGGTTTCCTATGCGGAAAAACAGCGCATTGACTGTAAACATCGATAATTTTCCGCGCCAATGATGGCTATCATTGCCCCCATGACAAAACAATCTCAACCGTCCTTCCTGAATATCGTAGATGCCAGACGTCGGATCGATCCGATCTTCCTGAACTCGGCACTGCTCACCGACGCAACACTCGGCCTGACGCTCGCCGCCAAGGATGAAACGGATAATCCAATCCGTTGCTTCAAAGGCCGGGGCACCGGTTATTATCTGGCGTGCACAAGCGCGGAGAAAGGACCGCTCGTCACAGCGTCGGCAGGCAATTTTGGCCAGGGGCTCGCCTACGGTGCGGCAAAATCGGGCCGCGAACTCACCGTATTCGCCAGCCTTTCCGCAAACCCGCTGAAGATCGAGGCTATGCGCAGGCTCGGGGCGGAGGTCATTCTGTTCGGGGAGGACTTCGACGCGGCGAAAGCAAGAGCTCGGGAATACGCCTTGGAAAGAGGGGCAACATTCGTGGAGGATGGCGCCAGCGCCAGCATCGCGGAAGGGGCAGGAACGATCGCGGCCGAACTCAGCGAGGCATTCGGCAATATCGATGCGGTTTTTGTCCCCCTCGGAAACGGTGCGCTGGCCGCGGGGATCGGCTGCTGGTTCAAATCCGCATCGCCCGCCACCAAAGTCATCGCCGTCGCCGCGAAAGGCGCTCCCTGCATGCAGCTTTCATGGCAGGCAGGCCGCCCCGTTCCGACAGACAAGGCGACGACGATCGCGGATGGCATCGCCGTACGCGACCCGGTTCCAGTTGCCGTCGATTGGCTGGCTACGACGATCGACGACATCGTGCTTGTCGACGATGCCTGTATAATCGATGCGATGCGGTTCGCGCATTCCAGGTGGAATCGGCTCGTTGAACCGGCAGGCGCTGCGGGGCTGGCCGGTGTTTTGGCGACGGCCGCGACCATGCAGGGGGCGAGGGTTGCAACGATGCTGTGCGGAGCGAATCTTACGCCGGAGCAAATTGCCCGGTGGCTGCCAGAGGAAGCAGCTCGAGCCGCCTCACGCTGATTCGTCGAACCTGCCAGAGCATTATTCGAAACCCGTCTTGTCCATGTCGGTGATCTCCCTGATGACCCTACAAGGAACACCGGCGGCAATCACACCTGCAGGAATGTCCTTCGTCACGACGCTACCAGAACCGATGACCGCGCCGTCGCCTATGGTCACGCCCTGATTGATGTGAACGCCGGCGCCAACCCATACCCGATTGCCGATCTTCACCGGCTTTGCGTAGCAGCCTCCGGCAGCGCGTTCGGAAGCGTCGATGGCATGGTTGGAGGTATAAATGCCCACCCGAGGCCCGAACAGGACGTCGTCACCAATCTCGATACCGCCGCCGTCCAGCATCACGCAGTCGAAGTTGGCATAGAAATTATTGCCGATGAGGATATTCCGGCCAAACTCGCAACGGAACGTCGGCTCGAAATGCACGCTCTTGCCGATCGCCCCCAGCAGCTTACGCAGGATGCTTTCTCTTTCAGCCGACGTTTTTCCGAAACTGGCATTGTAATCATTGGTCAGAAAAACAGCTTCCTCGCGCGCCTTGATCAATTCCGGCGTCAGGTCATTGTACATCCTGCCCGAGCGGATGAATTCGAACTGGTCAGCGAGTGTCATGGCAATCTCTACGCTATGGTTGGGAGTTGCCTGCCTATCAGACGCGCGTGAACCACCAATGAACGCGGAGGCCCTTGCGAGCCGGTCATTTTTCAGATGCTAATGACAGCATGGACATGTCTCATGTATCGGAGCGAAGATGCCTGGCAGAACCGGAAAAAGCTTTCTCGAATTCCACGATCTGCCATCGGACATCATTCTTTCGCTTCTCGACCGCGCCAACATCCTGGCCGGCGCCTGGGCCGACCGCCGCATGCCGCAAAGCCTGGAAGGCAAGCATGTTGCGCTGATTGCCGATGACGGCGGCTGGCGGAACACCACGGCCTTCAGCCTCGGCGTACAGGCAATGGGCGGCTTCTGCGTGCCGGCGCCGATCAGCTTCAATGCGCGCGAGGAGACCGCTGACCTCGCCGGCTATCTCGACAACTGGTTCGATGTCCTGATCGTCCGCACGAAGCTGCTGACCGCCCTGCGCGAACTGGCGGCGACCGCAGAGACACCTGTCGTCAATGCCCGGACCAAATCGAACCACCCTTGCGAAACGCTGGGCGACCTCGCCTATGTGAAAGGCCGGAGAGGCCACGTCGGTGGCCTCAAGGTCGTCGGCGTCGCGCCGGACGCCAATATCTTGCGATCATGGGTCGAGGCTTCGCTCGCTTTGCCGATCAAGGTCACGCAGGTCTATCCGGAAAAATGGCATGTCCGCGACCCCGACCTTTCCAACGCCAATTTCAGCACCAGCACCAATATGAAGGAGTTGCTGGACGCCGACGTCATCGTCACGGACTGCTGGGCGGACGATACGGCGCAAGCCGAGCTACGGGACTACCAGATATCCGCCACCATCCTTGATCAATGCCGCCCCGACACGATCTTCCTCCCCTGCCCGCCCGTCGCCAGGGGACAGGAAGTCACGACGGACGCGATGACCCACCCGGCCTGCCAGAGCAAAGCGGCCAAGGCCTTTCTCCTGCATGCGCAGAACGCGCTGCTGGAATGGATCGTTGCTTGAGGCCCTTTGACACCAATACCAAGCTTGTGGCGAACATTCGTCTTCTGGTATTCGAATTACCCAGGCACCTCTGACGCAGAGGAAACCCTGAAAAGCGGCCTCTCGCGCATGAAATTCCTCGTCAAGGGGTGACAAGCCCACGGGAATAGGGTATGTGCGCGCCCGGCATGGGAAATTTCCCATCAACCACCAAAGAAAAGCAGACGCATTCGCCCCTGCCTTTATAGGCATATATCCAAGGCGAGATCTTAAGGGTCCGACCAAGGATAGAGCACTCAGGGCGCTCTGGCTGTTGAAGCAACAACGAGGTTGATAACATGAACATCATTCAGCAGTTGGAAGCCGAACAGGCTGCCAAGATCGAAGCCAAGCGCACGCTCCCCGACTTTTCCGCCGGTGACACCCTTCGCGTCAACGTGAAGGTCACGGAAGGCAACCGTACCCGCGTTCAGGCCTATGAAGGCGTTTGCATCGCCCGCTCCGGCGGCGGTCTGCAGGAAAACTTCACCGTTCGCAAGATCTCCTACGGCGAAGGCGTCGAGCGTGTATTCCCGGTTTACTCGCCGATGATCGAAAGCGTCGAAATCGTTCGCCGCGGTAAGGTCCGTCGCGCCAAGCTCTATTACCTCCGCGATCTGCGCGGCAAGGCTGCCCGTATCGTTGAAAACACCGGCACCCGCGCTCGCAAGCTCAACGACGCAGAGCGCCAGGCCGCTGCCGACGAGAAGGCTCGCATCGAAGCCGAAAAGGTTGCCGCAGCCCAGGCTCTCGCAGCCGAAAAGGCAGCAGCTGAAGCCGCCGAAGCAAAGGCCGCAGCCGAAGCAGCAGCTGCTGCGGAAGCAGCCGCGGCCGCTGAACCGGCAGCAGAATAAATCTCGATCCTTTCGGATTGTGGAAATCAAGGCGGCCTTCGGGTCGCCTTTTTTTGTTGGGGCGACCAAGGGGGCAGCTGGGCGCGAAGAAAAAATCTCCATAAGCCATCGGCTTTGGAGCGGCTTTTCTGTTTTTATCGTGACGACCATGGCAATAGCCTTGCCATCGGCTTTAAAAATATGACAATTTTCCAACACGCTATAAGGGGAATTTCCATGGCATTCCGTCGTTCGTTTCTTCTGGGCCTTACCGCCCTCATGCTTGCACCTTTCGCCTCCTTCGCCGCCGACCTGCCGAACCTCAACGGCAAGACCGTCGTCGTCGTCACCGAGAATGCCTATCCGCCGCTGCAATTCGTCGATCCCAAGACCAGCAAGGCGATCGGCTGGGAATATGATGCGATGAACGAAATCGCCAAGCGGCTCAACTTCAAGGTCGAGTACCAGAACACCAGCTGGGACGCGATGATCCAGGCCGTCTCCCAGGGCCAGTACAACATCGGCATGACCGGCATCACCATCAAGGAAGACCGCAAGCAGAAGGTCGACTTCTCCGACCCCTACATGCGCTCGCAGCAGTTCATGCTGGTACGCGGCGACGAGAAGCGCTTCACCGACGCCAAGAGCTTCTCCGCCTTCAAGGACGGCCTGGTCGGCGCGCAGCCGGGCACGACCCCTTTCTACACCGCCGTCTACGAAGTGCTTGACGGCAACGAGCAGAACCCGCGCATCAAGCTGTTCGAAACCTTCGGCGCCACGGTGCAGGCGCTGAAGACTGGCGACGTCGACGTGGTTCTGACGGACGGCACCGCCGGCAAGGGCTATGTCGACACCTCGAATGGCGGCCTGAAGCTGATCGGCGGCCCGCTCGGCACCGAGGATTTCGGCTTCATCTTCCCGAAGGGCTCCGATCTCGTCGCCCCGATCAATGCCGCCATCGCCAGCCTGAAGACCGACGGCACCTTCGAGGCACTGAACAAGAAATGGTTCCTCGACTATAAGATGGGCCAGTAAGCCGAATGCAGTCTGAAAACGGACACCCGCTCTGATGGCGCTGCAAGCAGGCCCGAGCGGGCACCATAGCAAGGACGACTTTCCCTGGTGGCTGGTCGTCCTTGTTTTCATCGGCATTGCCACCGCAGTCGCCATCGTCACCAGCGATCTTTACGCCCAGGTCTTTACGACGATTGTCCAGGGTATCGGCACCACCATCTTCGTCACGCTCGTCGCCTTCTCGCTGGCGATGGCGCTCGGCCTCGGCGTTGCGCTGCTGGGCCTCTCCGACAGCCTGATCCTGCGCCAGATCGCCCGCTTCTATGTCGAAGTCATTCGTGGCATCCCGATCCTGGTCCTGCTGTCCTACATCGCCTTCGTCGGCGCGCCCGCCTTCGTCGCGCTTTATAACACCATCACCTCACCGCTCGTCTCAGCCGGCTGGACCGATCCCCTGGTGGTGCGTGACGTACCATTGATGTGGCGGGCGATCGTGGCGTTGATGATCGCCTATGCCGCCTTCATCGCCGAAGTTTTCCGCGCCGGCATCCAGTCTGTCGATCCCGGCCAGATCGAAGCGGCAAAGGCGCTCGGCCTGTCGCGTTACCGGCGTTTCCGCCATGTCATCGCGCCGCAGGCGTTCCGCGTCATCTTCCCGCCGCTCTCCAACGATTTCATCGCGATGGTGAAGGACAGCTCACTGGTCTCGGTGCTCGGCGTCGCCGACATCACCCAGTTTGCCAAGATCTATTCGTCCGGCTCCTTCCGCTACTTTGAAAGCTACTCGATCCTTGCCTATATCTACTTGATCCTGACGATCGGCCTGTCGCTGGCGCTTCGGAAGTTCGAGAAGCGGATGCGGGAACGGCATATGCGCTGATATCGGAATGCCATCATGCCTCCATGCGGCCAAACGTCAGCATTGCCGAGACTTCGGAAAATTGATATGAGCAACGCCATGACTAGGATCATGAGCAAAGACGGACAATTCGTCACGATTTTTGTGCTGCAGGACCACAAGCGCCTGCCGGCACGATTCTTTGCGATGATTTCGGGCGCGCTCAACAGCCGACTTCGCTGATCAAGCCCAAGGCCGGCGGTCCTGATCCGTCAACCCCCTATTTCGACAATGCCAATATGGATCTGTAGCCATGAGCGCTCCACGTACCCTTTACGACAAAATCTGGGATGACCATCTCGTCGACGCCCAAGACGACGGCACCTGTCTTCTCTACATCGACCGTCACCTCGTCCATGAGGTGACATCGCCGCAGGCATTCGAAGGCCTGCGCATGACCGGCCGCAAGGTCCGCGCCCCGGAAAAGACGCTTGCCGTCGTCGACCATAACGTTCCGACCTCGCCCGATCGCCATCTCGGCATCAAGAACGAGGAAAGCCGCATCCAGGTCGAGGCGCTCGCCACCAACGCAGCCGAATTCGGCGTCGAATATTATTCGGCAAGCGACAAGCGCCAGGGCATCGTCCACATCATCGGCCCGGAACAGGGCTTCACCCTGCCCGGCATGACCATCGTCTGCGGCGACAGCCACACGTCCACGCACGGCGCCTTCGGCTCGCTGGCGCATGGCATCGGCACGTCCGAAGTGGAACATGTTCTGGCGACCCAGACGCTGATCCAGAAGAAGGCGAAGAACATGCTGGTGCGTGTCGACGGCCAGTTGCCGCCGGGCGTCACCGCCAAGGACATCATCCTTGCCATCATCGGCGAAATCGGCACCGCCGGCGGCACCGGCTATGTCATCGAATATGCGGGCGAAGCCATCCGCGCGCTATCGATGGAAGGCCGCATGACGATCTGCAACATGTCGATCGAAGGCGGCGCCCGCGCCGGTCTCATCGCCCCCGATGAGACGACCTTCGAATACATCAAGGGCAAGCCGCGCTCGCCGACGGGCGAAGCCCTGGAGCAGGCGATCTCCTATTGGAAGACGCTGACCTCGGACGAAGGCGCACATTATGACCGTGTCGTCGTCCTCGACGCCGCGGCCCTGCCGCCGATCGTTTCCTGGGGCTCCTCGCCGGAAGACGTCGTCTCCGTTCAGGGCACCGTCCCGAACCCGGACGAGATCCAGGACGAGACCAAGCGCACCTCCAAGTGGCGCGCGCTCGACTATATGGGCCTGAAGCCGGGCACGCCGATGACCGAGATCAACATCGACCGCGTCTTCATCGGCTCCTGCACCAACGGCCGCATCGAAGACCTGCGCGCCGTTGCCAAGGTCGTCGAAGGCAAGACGGTGGCCTCCACCGTCGACGCGATGATCGTTCCGGGCTCAGGTCTGGTCAAGGAACAGGCGGAAGCCGAAGGCCTCGACAAGATCTTCAAGGCCGCCGGCTTCGACTGGCGCGAGCCGGGCTGTTCGATGTGCCTGGCCATGAACGACGACCGCCTGAAGCCGGGCGAACGTTGCGCCTCCACGTCGAACCGCAACTTCGAAGGCCGCCAGGGCTTCAAGGGCCGCACCCATCTGGTGTCGCCGGCCATGGCGGCGGCGGCGGCAATCGCCGGCCACTTCGTCGATATTCGCGAATGGAATTGATCGGTTTCAACTGATCGAACGCAAAAGGCGGCCTTCGGGCCGCCTTTTTTGTCGGAGTTGAGCGGGCTCTATCGCTTCGACGCAAGTGTGGAAGGTTCGGTGATCACCGATCTTTCAACAGGCGGAGCCAGCTGCGCCCGTTGGCTGAGCCAGACGCTGCCAAGCACGATGGCAATGCCGAATATCTGCATCGCATTGAGCTGCTGGCCGAGCGCCCACCAGCCAAGGATCACGGCGGTCGTCGGGCTGAGGAAGCCAAGCGGCGAGATGGCGGACGGCTCCAGCCGCGACAGGCCGCGAAACCAGAGGATATAGGTGAGCGCGGCGCCGATCAGCCCGAGATAGGCAAAACCCAGAATATTGGCGCTCGTCAGATGCGGAAGCGGCGGCTCGAGCATCAGGGCGAACGGCAGCAACAGCAGGCCGCCGGCCGTCAGCTGCCATGCGGTGAAGGTGAGCGGCGAGACAGGCGGCCGCCAGCGGCGGCTGAGCACCGTGCCGGCCGCCATGGAGAAAGCGCCACCAATGCCCGCCAGGATGCCGATCGGATCGAGTGTTGCCTGCGGCGTCAAGATGAGGAGCGCGACACCAGCGATACCGGCAATCGCCGCTATAACCGAAAGGCCGCGGATCGGCGAACCGAGCAATAGCCGCGCCAGCACGATGACGATCAACGGCTGGACCGCGCCGACGGTGGCCGCCACCCCGCCCGGCAGTCGGTAGGCCGAGATGAACAGCATCCACCAGAAGACCGAGAAATTCAGAGCGCCCAGAACGAGCGACCTCGCCCACCAGATGCCATGCGGTAATCGCCGCACGACGGCCAGCAGCAACAACCCCGCCGGCAAGGCGCGCAGCATGGCAACCGTCAGCGGATAGCCGGCCGGCAGGAACTCGGTTGTCACCAGATAGGTGCTGCCCCAGATCGCTGGCGCGATCGCGGTCAGCAGCAGATCGGAATTGCGGGTCATCTCACAAGTTTCCAAATTTATCTTGATATCAAGATAAATCAAAATACCTTGACGTCAAGATAATTCCATGGCGATGTCTCCCCATGGATCGCATCGACAAAATTCTCGTTCAATGGAACCGGGAACGGCCCGACCTCGACGTCGCCCCGATGGGGCTGATCGGCCGCATCGGAAACCTCGCTCATCACCTTAGCCGCGAGATGGGCAAGACCTTTGCGCAGTTCGATCTGAACGGCCCAGCCTTCGATGTCCTGGCGACCCTGCGCCGCTCGGGCGCACCCTATACCCTCTCCCCCAACGACCTGATGGCCACCATGATGGTGACCTCCGGCACGATGACCAATCGTATCGATCAACTGGAAAAAGCGGGCCTCGTCACCCGCAGCCCCAATCCCGATGACGGCCGGAGCTTTCTGGTGTCGTTGACGGACAAAGGTTTTGCGTTGATCGACAGCGCGGTGACTACCCATGTCGAGACGCAAGCCCGGCTGGTGTCGAGCCTCTCGGAAGAGGAGAAGGGAGCGCTCGATGCCTTGCTCAGAAAGTATTTAGCCGGCTTCGAACCATCTGCGCCGGGAGAAAAGACTGCGGTCGGAGCTTCCAATGAGTAGTTCGCAGATGACCACCGAAGAAGCCTGAAAATAGAATGGAGGGCAAACCGCCCTCCACCAATCCATTCGCTCAGAACGTCGCCGTCACCGGGTCCGGACCAATGCGTCCACCAGCCGAATCCAGCTTCGCAATCTCCGCCAGATCCTCGGCATCGAGCTTGAAGTCGAACACCTTGAGGTTTTCCTCGATGCGGCTCGGGGTTACCGATTTCGGGATGACGATCAGGCCGTTGTCGATGTGCCAGCGGATGATCACCTGGGCCGGCGTGCGGCCGTGCTTGGCGGCGACCTTGCCGATCACGGCATTGGTCAGAAGCTTGCCCTGGCCGAGCGGGCTCCAGGACTCGGTCTTGATGCCGAGCTTGTCGTGCACCTCGCGCAGCGCCTTCTGCTGGAAAGTCGGGTGCAGCTCGATCTGGTTCAATACCGGCGTCACGCCGGTTTCGCCGATGATGCGGTCGAGATGCTCCTTGGCGAAGTTGGAAACGCCGATCGAGCGGGCGCGGCCCTCTTCCTTGAGGCGCAGAAACGCCTTCCAGGTGTCGGCATAACGGTCGCGGCGCGGCGCCGGCCAGTGGATGAGGTAGAGATCGACATAGTCGGTACCGAGCCGCTTCAGGCTCGCATCGAAGGCCTTCAGGGTCGAGTCGAAGCCCTGCTCATCGTTCCAGAGCTTGGTGGTGAGAAAGATGTCCTTGCGGGCGACGCCGGACTGGCGCATGCCCTCACCGACACCGTCTTCGTTCTCATAGATGGCGGCGGTGTCGACATGACGATAGCCGGCCTTCAATGCGGTGCTGACCGCCGAGGGCGCGACATTTTCCGGCGTCTGCCAGACACCGAGGCCGACCTGCGGAATGGAATTGCCGTCGTTGAAAGTGATTGTCGATTGATTGGTCACAATATCTCTCCAAATGACTTGGGCGTGGATGGAGTGAAGGCGCGAACGAACCCGAACGACAAGCCTGGGATTTCCCCGCGCATCGCAACCGATGCGCCCTCCGGAAACCTATATAAGGCAGGGCCGCCCGATTATCACCCCGGCATGACCGTCAAAGGACGCGAACCGTCGTGCCCTTGCGCAAAAAGCCGATGATGCGCCGCATGTCCTTGAGGCTGACGGCGATGCAGCCGGCGGTCGGCTCGTAGCCGGGCTTGATTAGATGAAAGAAGATGGCCGAGCCACGGTGGCGCCGGCGCGAGCTGATGTTCCAGTCGAGCACCAGACAGAGGTCGTAAAGGCCGTCGGATCGACGCATCTCCTCATGGCTCGGCTTGAACGGCGCCCTGACGAGCCGGTTGTAATTGGCGTTTTCCGGTTGGTCGCACCAGAGCATGTCCTTGCGGATCCGCCGCATCGGCAGGGGTGTGCGTAGGAAGCGGACATGGTCGCCACGCGTGAAGCCATCAAGGATTTTCATGGCGGCAATCGGCGTCGCCCCGTCCCCTTCGCGCTTCAGCACGCTGCGTCCCGATCGGCCGATCGCCGCCGGCACCGTCAGTGGCCCAAGCTGCACCAATGCACGCGTCGGCTTTCCTGGCGCGGGGCGCACGACGATTGTGGAAGCGGCACGATTACCGCCTACCCTTGTTTTTTCCATTTTTCTCACATGTTTTTGCTTTGCACGTGATTTGATTTGAAATCATAGCAGTTTCAACTGGACGACCAAGCCTGAGCCGCCTCCCGACTTGCTAAAAACGCAATTTGGCGTAGGACTTAGGGGACAAAAGAACGAGGACCGGAACGGCATGACCGCACGCACCATTCTACTGGTGGATGATGATAACGACCTGCGCGAAATGTTGGTCGAGCAATTGTCGCTTTACGAGGAATTCACGGTTCTGCAGGAAGTGAACGCCGGCAAGGGCGTGCAGACCGCGCGCGCCGCACCCGTCGATCTCCTGATCATGGATGTCGGCCTGCCCGACATGGATGGCCGCGAAGCCGTGAAGCTCCTGCGCAAGAACGGCTTCAAGTCGCCGATCATCATGCTGACCGGTCATGACACCGATTCCGACACCATCCTCGGCCTCGAAGCTGGCGCCAACGATTACGTCACCAAGCCGTTCCGCTTCGCCGTACTGCTCGCCCGCATCCGCGCGCAGCTTCGCCAGCACGAGCAGAGCGAAGACGCGACCTTCACCGTCGGCCGCTATCTCTTCAAGCCGAGCCAGAAGCTCCTGACCACGGAAGACGGCCAGAAGATCCGCCTGACGGAGAAGGAAGCGGCGATCATCCGCTATCTCTACCGCGCCGACCAGAAGGTCGTCACCCGCGATATCCTGCTTGAAGAGGTCTGGGGCTACAATTCCGGCGTCACCACCCACACGCTCGAAACCCACGTCTATCGCCTGCGCCAGAAGATCGAGCGCGATCCTTCCAACGCCGAAATTCTGGTAACGGAAAACGGCGGCTACAAGATCATTCCATAGGCATTCAACATGGCGCTGACCGACGATATCCGCCTGCTGTCGCAACTGCCGCTGTTTCACGGCATGGGCGAAGAGCCGTTGCGGCTGATCGCCTTCGGCGCCGACCGCCGCCATGTCTCGCCGGGCCAGACCCTGTTTCGGGAAAAATCGCCGGCCGAATGCGCCTACGTCGTCGCCAACGGCAGCTTCGAGCTCACCACCGTCGATACCTCTGGACAGTCGAACGTCGAAGCCACGGTGCAGGCCGGCACCATGCTCTCCGAGCTGGCGCTGGTGACGCTGGTGGAGCGCAAATACACCGCCGTGGCGCTGGAGGAATCCGATGTCATGCGGATCACGCGGGCGCTGTTTCACCGGCTGATCGAGGAATATCCCGACGCCGGGTTGCTGATCCAGAATCGCATCCGCGAAAACTTTGCAGCACTCGCCAGGCAAACGGCGGCACTGCTTGGCAGGTTTTCCTAACCGGACCCAAACGGGTCCGGCTTTGCGGATTTATTCTCAAAGATTGAAATGCGCGGTCACCGGCACATGGTCGGACGGGCGATCCCAGCCGCGTGCGGCCTTCAGGATATCGATGCGCTGCAAGAGCGGGCCAAGATCGGATGACGACCAGATGTGGTCGAGACGCCGGCCACGGTCGGCCGCCTCCCAATCCTTGGCGCGATAGCTCCACCAGGTATAGAGCTTTTCGTTCGCGGGCACATGCTGGCGCATCAGATCGAGCCATGCGCCCCGCTTCATCACTTCAAGCAGGCCATCGGTCTCGACCGGCGTGTGGCTGACGATCTTCAGCAGCTGCTTGTGTGACCAGACGTCATGTTCGAGCGGCGCGATGTTGAGGTCGCCGACGAGGATGGCGGAAGTGTTCTGCTCGGCGTTGGCATGCAGGTGCTTCATCTCTTCGATAAAGTCGAGCTTGTGGCCGAATTTCGGATTGATCGTCCGGTCTGGCTCGTCGCCGCCGGCCGGGACGTAGAAATTATGCACCCGGATACGACGGCCACCACGCTCGAAGATCGCCGAGATATGCCGGCTGTCGCCGACGTTGCAATAGTCCTGCCGATGATCCTCGATCAGCGGAAAACGCGAGGCGATGGCGACGCCATGATAGCCCTTCTGGCCGTGAATGATGATGTGCTCGTAACCGAGCGCCCTCAGCGGCGCATAGGGGAAGAGCTCATTCGGAACCTTGGTTTCCTGCAGGCAGAGAATATCGGGCCGGGACTGCATCAGGAATTGCTCGACGATCGGCATGCGCAACCGCACCGAGTTGATGTTCCAGGTCGCTATCGAAAATCCCATGCCCAAAACCCTTTCCTTAGAGCAATTCCAGGAAAAGTGCGCAGCGGTTTTCCGTCCGGGATTGCGTCAAAACAGACAGCTAGAACGGCTCAGCGATTCCGTGAAACGCTCTAGTCAGGATAAGGCTTTAGACCGGCTTTGAGCGAAAGGAAAGCGCCATTCGTCGCTTCCTCTATTGCCGGGGATGGAGACGGCGATCAGCGCGTATAGTCGATGCGAAAGACACTGTCGTCGAACGAGACATTGGTCTTCACATTGTTGATGATGACGTCGGTGGTCTTGCCCTGCGGGTCGATCACCGTCCACTGACGCAGGTCGTAGGTCTTGGAATCAAAGATCATGGCGATGGTCGAATCACCGAAGACGGTGCGGTTGCCGAGCGTGATCTTGGTGAGGTCCGGCTGCGCATCGACGCCGCGCACCATATCGGCGGAAAGATCGATCTTGTTGGCAAGCAGCAGGCTCAGCGGCGTCTTCGACAGCTGATACATGTTCTTCGTCCGTGTCTGGTCGTTGATGACCTGGACGTTGTTGCCATCACAGATGACGCGCATGCGCGATGGCGGATCGTAGTTGAAACGCATCTTGCCGGGACGCTGGATGAAGAAGCTGCCGCTCACCTGGTCGCCGCGCGGCCCGATCTGCAGGAAGCCACCCTTCATGGTCTTGATCGACGAAAAATGATCGGCGATCTGCTGCGCCACGCCGGGATTGAGGGATGCGGCCTGCGCCTGCGCCAAGGCCGAAACGGGCAGAGCGCCTGCCGCACCGACCACGACCACGGCGCCGAGGAAATGCCGGCGGGTCAGGGAAAGTCGGCTGGACGGCTGCGCATCAAACTTTGTCATCGAATTCTCCTTCATGCTTTGTCCATGGCGCGCAAAATCGGCGTCTTCATGGCGCAGCGGCCCATACTCGGTTGTGGGCCGCGATCAAATTTCCCTGAGCATAGCCGGGATATACGACGCGAAAGGGCCTGTGGCCTCAGCGATCCAGAATATCTGCCTTGGTAGGAACGAGAATTTCACGCTTGCCAGCATGGTTGGCCGGGCCGATCACGCCTTCTTCCTCCATGCGCTCGATCAACGAGGCGGCACGGTTATAGCCGATGCCGAGCCGGCGCTGGATGTAGGAGGTCGAGGCCTTGCCGTCGCTCAGAACGACCGCGACCGCCTGATCGTAAGGATCCTCCGAATCGGCAAGATTGGCTGTGCCCGCCGGGCCGTGACCATCCTCGTCATCGTCGTCATCGTCGGCGGTGATCGCCTCGAGATATTGCGGCGCGCCTTGCGTCTTCAGATAGGAAACGATGTCCTCCACCTCGCCATCGGCAACGAACGGGCCGTGGACGCGCTGGATGCGGCCGCCGCCTGCCATGTAGAGCATGTCACCCATGCCAAGGAGCTGTTCGGCGCCCTGCTCGCCCAGAATGGTGCGGCTGTCGATCTTCGACGTCACCTGGAAGGAGATGCGCGTCGGGAAATTCGCCTTGATCGTGCCGGTGATGACATCGACCGACGGACGCTGGGTCGCCATGATGACATGGATGCCGGCGGCACGCGCCATCTGCGCCAGGCGCTGCACCGCGCCTTCGATATCCTTGCCCGCCACCATCATCAGATCGGCCATTTCGTCGATGATGACGACGATATAGGGCATGGGCTTCAGATCGAATTCCTCGGTCTCGTAGATCGCCTCGCCGGTCTGGCGATCGAAGCCGGTCTGCACGGTGCGGCTGATCGCTTCGCCCTTGGCGACGGCCTGCTCGACACGGGTATTGAAGCCATCGATGTTGCGCACGCCGATCTTCGACATCTTCTTGTAGCGCTCTTCCATCTCGCGGACGGTCCATTTCAGCGCGACAACAGCCTTCTTCGGATCGGTGACGACAGGCGAGAGCAGATGCGGAATGCCGTCATAGACGGAGAGTTCCAGCATCTTCGGGTCGATCATGATCAGGCGGCACTGTTCCGGCGTCATGCGATAGAGCAGCGACAGGATCATCGTGTTGATGGCAACGGACTTGCCTGAGCCGGTGGTGCCGGCAACGAGCAGATGCGGCATCTTGGCGAGATCGGCGATGACGGGCTCGCCGCCGATCGTCTTGCCGAGTGCCATGGCGAGCTTGGCCTTCGACGTCTCGAAATCGCGGCTGGCGACAAGCTCGCGCAGATAGACTGTTTCGCGCGTGGAATTCGGCAGTTCGATGCCGATGGCATTGCGGCCGGGGACGACAGCGACACGGGCGGCAATCGCGCTCATCGAGCGGGCGATATCGTCGGCAAGGCCAATGACACGCGAGGATTTGATGCCCGGAGCGGGTTCCAGTTCGTAAAGCGTGACGACCGGGCCTGGGCGGACATGGATGATCTCGCCCTTGACGCCAAAGTCCTCGAGCACGCCTTCCAGCATGCGGGCATTCTGTTCCAGCGCATCGGAGGACAGCGTCGCATCCCGCACAATGGTCTTCGGCTCGGCGAGCAGATGCACGGCCGGAAGCTGGAAACCGTAAGAGCGGATGAAGGAGGTTTGCGCCTCGCGCTCGGCGCGGGCGCCGGGCTTTGGCCGTGGAGCAGCGGGAATGACGCGCGGGCTGGCCGGAGCGCCGGAAGCCTTCGACGAAGCGGGGCGCAATGCCCATTCGTCTTCCTCGTCATCCGGCAGGATTCCGGCCGGACGCCGCGGCTCGCGTTCGTAGGACGCATCATCATCATCCTCGTCCTCGTCGTCGCCCATGCTGATCGACGGAGGAGACACCACGCGGCGCTGGGCCGGACCATCCAGCGACGGCTCGACGCGCTCGCCCCGGACAACCGGCGCTTTGGCGCGCGCCGGCTCGTTCAGCGTGCCGAATTCGTCATCGTTGAAGTCGTATGGCGCATCGAAAGCATGGTCGCGACGCTTGCGCGGCCCCATGCCGAACAGGCGCCGAAGGCGGGCCTGCGCATTGTACCAGGAATGCATGAGCGCACCGAAGGCCATGAAGCCGCCGCGGTCGTCATCCTCATCGTCATCGCCGACGCTGCGGGCGCGGCTCTGTGTTTCCTCGTAGTCCTCTTCATTCTCCTCATCTTCCGGCAGGCTGCGGCCGACCAGGCCGGCGGCAAACAACATGAGCCAGGCGGCAGGGACGGCGAGGACCGTACCGAACACCGCGGCAAAGACGCCGCTCGGATAGGTGCCGATGAAGAGGGCGGGAAAGCGCAGGAGAATATCACCGATGACGCCGCCGATACCATTGGGGATAGGCCAGGTCGGCGGGGCGGGGAAACAGGCGATGGAACCGGCGGCAACGATGGAGCCACCGACCCAGGCGCCGAGACGGGCCGGCAGGCGATGGATCTTGCGGTTGGAAATCAGCGCGAAAGCCCAGGCGACGATGGGCAGCAGCACGACGACGCAGGCAAGCCCGAGCGCCTGCATCAGGATGTCGGCGAAGGCAGCACCCGGAAAGCCCAATATGTTCGTCGGCGCATTGCTCGTGGCGTAGGAATAGCTGGGATCCATGACGTTCCAGGTCGCCAGGGCGGCGACCGCGAGCGCCAGCAGAAACAGCAACGCGAAGCCGATGAGGCCCCTCACCTGCCGCCAAACCACGCCCGAAAGCGAGAAACGGTCGGGGGGACCGCCCAGCGCTGCCGAATTGCTTCTGCCCATGATATCCAGCCCGTTCGTTGTCGAAGGCACGCGCGAATCGGCGTCATGCCCACTCACCCAGTACGTCACCTCTACCTAATCAGAGGAGGGTTAATGGCATGTTAACCATGCAGGCGGTCGCTCGCCTATCAACGAATTTATGGCTGTTTGGCGAACAGGCTGTCCGACAAAAAAAGGCCCGAACCAAGGTCCGGGCCAAGAGCGGCTTACTTTTGATGAAATAGGCCGCGACGGGATGTTCAGCAGCGCCGGGGAAACGTTGCCCCGGCGCCGCAAGCCTGTGATTAGGAGTTGTGGTAGGCAGCTTCGCCGTGGGACGCGAGGTCGAGACCTTCGCGTTCGGCTTCCGGCGCTACGCGCAGGCCGATGATGACGTCGACGACCTTGTAGAGGATGGCCGAGCCGATGCCGCACCACAGGATCGTGGTGATGACGGCAGTGGCCTGAACCGTGAGCTGGCTGCCCATGGTGACGCCTTCGGCATAGCCGACGCCGCCGAGCGATGCGCTGGCAAATACGCCGGTCGCGAGAGCGCCGAAGATACCACCGACGCAGTGTACGCCGAAGACGTCAGCCGTATCGTCATAGCCGAACTTGTTCTTCACGACGGAAACGAAGAAGTAGCACAGCGGGGAGACGATGAGACCGAGGGCGATCGCGCCCATCGGGCCGACGATGCCGGCTGCCGGCGTAACGGCAACGAGACCGGCGACCATGCCGGAAGCGCCGCCGAGCATGGAGGCCTTGCCGCGCGTGAAGGTTTCCACAATCGACCAGGAGATAATGGCGGCTGCCGTTGCAACGAAGGTATTGACGGTAGCGAGCATCGCGCCGCCGGAAGCTTCGAGGTTCGAACCGGCGTTGAAGCCGAACCAACCAACCCAGAGCATGGAAGCACCGACCATGGTCAGCGTCATGGAATGCGGAGCCATCATGTCCTTGCCGAAGCCGACGCGCTTGCCGACCATGAGAGCACCGACGATACCGGCGATACCGGCATTGATGTGAACGACCGTGCCGCCGGCGAAGTCGAGAGCGCCCATCTTGAAGAGCATGCCGTTGGAGTCCCAGACCATGTGGGCGATCGGGAAGTAGACGAAGGTTGCCCAGAGCGCGCAGAAGAGGACGGCTGCGCCGAATTTGATGCGCTCAGCAAAGGCACCGATGATCAGGGCAGGCGTGATGGCTGCGAAGGTCATCTGGAACAGCATGAAGATGAATTCCGGAATGACGACGCCCTTCGAGAAGGTAGCCGCCGTCGTCGACGTCGAAACGCCGGACAGGAACATCTTCGCGGTGCCGCCCCAATACGGGCTGGTGCCGCCGCCGAAGGCGAAGGAATAGCCGTAGAAGACCCAGAGGAGCATGACGACCGCACCGATCATCGTGCACTGCATCAGCACGGACAGCATGTTCTTCGCACGCACCAGGCCGCCATAGAAGAGGGCCAGGCCCGGTACCAGCATGAAGAGGACGAGAATGGTGGAGATGAACATAAAGGCGGTGTCGCCCTTGTCCGGAACCGGTGCGGCAGCAGCGGCGGCAGTGGCTGTAGCATCCTGCGCGAAGGCGATCGCCGGCGCGAGCATGGCCGCAGAAAGCGTACCCACCCGTGCCAGAGTGGAGGAAAGCTTGGAAAACGTCATTGCAAATAACTCCCTGATCGGCCGTGTCTTACAGCGCTTCTGAATCGGTTTCGCCCGTACGGATGCGAACGGCATGGTCAATCGAAAAGACAAAAATCTTGCCGTCGCCGATCTGGCCGGTCTTGGCGGAGGATGCGATGGCCTCGACCGCCTTGTCGACGATTTCGGTTGCGACCGCGACTTCGATCTTCAGCTTCGGCAGGAAGCTGACGGCATATTCCGTGCCGCGATAGATTTCGGTATGCCCCTTCTGGCGCCCGTAACCCTTTACTTCGGTCACAGTCAGGCCCTGGATGCCGACAGCCGTGAGGGCCTCACGGACCTCATCGAGCTTGAACGGCTTGATAATGGCCATCACAATTTTCATCTGGTTTCCCATCCTTTGTTTACCCTCGGCACGAAGCCGACTCTCCTTGCCGCTGACGAGCGTTTCAGCAGCGACCGGGGATACACATTCAAAGGACGTGCCAGATTCGTGACACAATTATAACCAATTGAAATATAAGGGAATTACTTTAAGAACCCAATAAAGCGGCAATTCGCGGCACAGTTGTCGCACAAATAAGGTGCAAATTTAAAAAAATGCACATTATTTAATCATTTGCCTTTTTACGAATCAGCCCCTCCTGCGCCACCGACGCAATCAGGACACCATCCCGCGTAAAAAGACTACCGCGAGTAAAGCCGCGCGCGCCTGAAGCGCTGGGACTGTCCTGGCTGTAAAGCAACCAGTCGTCGAGCTTGCACGGGTGGTGAAACCACATGGCATGATCGAGGCTCGCGACCTGCAGGCGCGGATCGAAGACCGAGGTTCCATGCACATGCAACGCCGCATCGAGCAGCGTCATGTCCGAGAGATAGGCGAGCACCGCATTCTGGTAGAGCCGGTCATCCGGCACCGGCCCGGTCAGGCGCACCCAGATATCCTGCCGCTGGCTGGGCCGCGAACGGGAAAAATAATCCTCGATGGAGACGGGCCGGATCTCGATCGCGCGCTTGCGTTCCCAATAACGGCGCACGGCCTCCGGCGCATTGGCGATAAAGCGCTCCTTGATCTGCTGCTCGTCCATCAACTCCTCGGGAGCCGGCACTTTCGGCATCTCGCTCTGATGCTCGAAGCCGGGCTCGTCGATCTGGAAGGAGGCCGTCAGCGCGAAGATCGCCTTGCCGTGCTGGATCGCCAGTACCCGGCGCGTGTTGAAGCTCGAACCATCGCGTAGCCGATCGACCTGATAGAGAATCGGGACGCTCGGATCACCGGGAAGCATGAAATAAGCGTGCAGGGAATGCGCAAAGCGGTCGGCCGCCACCGTCCTCTGCGCCGCCATCAGCGCCTGGCCGATGACCTGGCCGCCGAAGACGCGCTGCCAACCGACCTGCGGGCTGTTGCCGCGAAACAGGTTCATCTCGATCGTTTCCAGATCCAGCGTCGCGAGCGTGACTTGCATGGCGGTCGGTTTCTCGTTCTCGCGCGACATTTTGAATGAACTCCAACGGTAGGAACCACGAACGGGATGTTCTATATAGAACAGGACGTGAAAGTAGGACACAGGGAAGCGCGATGTTGGACATGCTGGTAGTGGGTGGCGGTTATGTGGGTCTTGCCGCCGCGGTCGCCGTCAAACAGGCAGCCCCGCATCTCGACGTCATGGTCGTCGAGGCAGCCCCTGAAGCCGCCTGGAAGAAGGACATGCGCGCCTCGGCAATCATCGCCGCCGCCTCGAAGATGCTCGAGGTCTTCGGTGTCTGGGATGAGATCGCAACGGAGGCGCAGCCGATCACCCGCATGATCGTCACTGATTCGCGCACCGCCGATCCCGTGCGTCCCGTCTTCCTCACCTTCGACGGCGAAGTGACGGAAGGCCAGCCCTTTGCCCATATGATCCCGAACGTCGCCATGGTCGGCGCCCTGCGCGGCGCCTGCGAGCGCCTCGGCATCGCGATCCGCCACGGCGTCAGCGCGACGGACTTCAAGACGGAGGACGCCGGCGTCACGCTAACGCTCTCGGACGGCAGCACGCTGGAAACGCGGCTGCTGGTCGCCTGCGACGGCGTGCGCTCGAAACTGCGCGACATGGCCGGCATCAAGACGGTGAACTGGAACTACGACCAATCCGGCATCGTCGTCACCGTCGAGCATGAGCGGCCGCACAATGGCTGCGCCGAGGAGCATTTCCTGCCCTCCGGCCCCTTCGCCATCCTGCCTTTGAAGAACAACCGCTCCTCGCTGGTCTGGACCGAACGCACCGCCGATGCCGACCGGCTGGTCGCCTCCGACGATCTGCTGTTCGAGGAAGAACTGGAGCGCCGCTTCGGCCACAAGCTCGGCGCGCTGCGCACGGTCGGCGAGCGCCGCGCCTTCCCGCTCGGCCTCACCCTTGCCCGCGCCTTCGTCGCGCCGCGCTTCGCGCTTGCCGGCGACGCCGCCCACGGCATTCACCCGATCTCCGGCCAGGGCCTCAATCTCGGCTTCAAGGATGTGGCGGCGCTGGCCGAAACCGTGGTCGAAGCCGACCGGCTCGGCCTCGATATCGGCTCGATCAACACTCTCGAACGCTACCAGACCTGGCGCCGCTTCGACACCTTCCGCATGGGCGTGACCACCGACGTGCTGAACCGGCTGTTTTCCAACGACATCACGCCGGTCCGCGTCGCCCGCGATTTCGGCCTCGGCCTCGTCGACCGCCTGCCAAAGCTGAAATCCTTCTTCATCGGCCAGGCCGCCGGCACGGACGCCAAGGACAATCCGCGACTGCTGGCGGGCGAGGCGATTTGAGCGGTTGAAGCCGAAAGAGTGCGCGATGCGATAGCAACGTGCCCTGAACCGATAATCAAGATATCGGCTTTTGGCCCATAAGGACCATCAAGGCAGACCTCTGCCTCACCTATCGGGTGATGCAAGAGTTGTTTTTGTCGATCGTCTCGACGGTCGTTCAAGCATTTCTGGCTTTCCGGCCACGCGCGCTCGGTTTCACCGGAACGCTCTTTCCATATTCGCTCCACCAGGCAGTCAGCGCTTCCATCGTGGGGCCGAGTCCCCGCGCCTTTTGCGTAATCTCATATTCGACGCGCGGAGGAACCTCCGCAAAGACCGTGCGTGACACAAGTCCGTCCGCTTCGAGTTCGCGAAGTTGTGCCGTCAGCATGTGTTGGGTGATGCCGGGAATGGCCTTTCGCAGCTCTCCAAACCGGTACATTCGCTGATTGAGAAGCCACATGATTTCGAGCTTCCATTTGCCGGAAAGCAGTGCGAACGCGCGCCGCATTTCCTCGTGCATATTCACTTCTTCATCAGCCATAGTCTGCTTTTCCATACTAACAGCAAGTAATTCATCCTACTTGCAAAGATCGATCTTAGACGACATTTTCCATTCACGCACCCCGGAGCGCAGTAAAAGCGTCTCCAACACCAAACGATATGCTCAACAAATGAGAATGTTGCTGTACGGCCAGCGACAAGGATGAGATCATGACTGGATACTACGCATACTGGATCAGCACGGCACTTTTATCCCTGCTTTATCTGACGTCAGCCTTTATGTACGCCACCAAAGCAGACTGGGTTCGCCGGGTTCTGGCGGAGCTTGGGTACAACGCCGCTTACCTTGTGCCATTCATGATCGTTGTAAAGGTCCTTGGCTCCCTCGCAATCCTTTCACGCGTCAGCGTGCCGCTCAGCGATCTCGCTTATGCCGGCATTTTCTATCATCTGCTGCTGTCCGGCCTGGCACATCTCGGTGTTCGCAAGCCCGCCGGCGCTGTGCCCGCGGCAATCGGCCTCGCGCTCCTGGCGATCTCCTTCGTTACGCAGAACGATGCCCGAGATGTGCCGTCCCCTTATGTCCACGCCGCCATGCGTTGACACGGCGATAATCGCAAATCCCAACCAAATGGAGATGAATATGGGTCGACTCGATGGAAAAGTCGCAATCGTCACGGGCGCAAGCCGTGGCATAGGCCGCGCCACCGCGAGGCTTTTTGCGGCCGAAGGTGCCAAGGTCGCAGTTCTTTCGCGCACAGCCGAAAGCGTCGAACGCGTCGTTGCGGATATCGTTGAAACAGGCGGCACGGCGCTCGGTGTTGTCTGCGACGTTGGCGAGGCGGATCAGATCATGATTGCGGTCGATAAGGTCGTGGCTGCCTACGGTCGCATCGACATCCTCGTGAACAATGCATTCGATGGCTCCGCAGTTTTGTCCTCGATCATCGACCTCTCGGTCGAGCAGTTGCAACGAAACTTCGATACCGGCCCAATCGCGTATCTGCGCTTCATGCAGGCTAGCTACCCTTACCTCAAGGAAAGTGGAGAAGGCCGGATCATCAACTTCGGCTCCATGGCTGGGACCCTCGGATTGGTCGGCTACGGCCCGTACAACATGGCAAAGGAGGCCATACGTGCCCTTACCCGCACTGCGGCGCGCGAATGGGGCGCGGACAACATCACGGTAAACAATATTCTGCCGATAGCGGACACCTGGGGAGCCGCAGCAAAGGATGTTCCTCCGCCAGCCAGTCCGCTCGCCCGTTTCGGCTCCCCGGAAAACGACATCGCACCGGTCGTCCTGTTTCTCGCCAGCAAGGACTCACAGTTTATCACGGGATACAGCCTTACGCCCGATGGCGGCGCAATCATCGACAGCGCTCGGTAACCCTCAGCGAATAAAGAGGCGTAGCATATGACCACGCCTCCTCAGCCGTTCCGGTCACATGCCACCCCCTCAATCCTCGATACGCCGCGCTTCCGAGATCAGCATGATCGGAATGCCGTCGCGGATAGGATAAGCAAGCCTCGCCTTTTCCGAGACCAGCTCGTTCTTCTCGCGGTCATAGCTCAGCGACCCCTTGGTGAGCGGGCAGACAAGCAGGTCGAGCAGTTTCGGGTCGACCTTGCTGACGGTGATGTCCATGGTGGATCCTATTGCAGCACGGAATCGGTGTCGCCGAAACGGGCGAGCACGATCTCGATGATGGCGATGAAGGTTTCCGCCCTGGTCTTCAGGTCGGGTGCTTCCAGGAGCGCCTGCTTCTCGGCGGGCTCGAAGGGCGCCATCATCGCCAGCGAATTCACCAGCGTCATATTGCTGGCACGCTCAACGCTCTGCCAATCCGCCTCCAGTTTGTTGGCGTCGAGATAGGCGTGGAAGGCCGACAGCAGTGCTGCCCGATCGACGGTATGCTCCTCGTCGGCCGACTTCAAATCGGCCATGAAGGGGGCGATGCGGAAGCTGCGATAGGGCTGGTGGCCGGTGACCTCGTTCATCAGCCGGAAACGGCAGATGCCGGTCAGCGAGGTGATGTAGCGGCCGTCACCTGTCTCGGCGAAGGACGTAATACGCCCGAGGCAGCCGACATGCGAAAGATTGGGTGTTTCCGACGGTTCGCCGAGCGCCGGCTGCACGATGCCGACCAGCCGGTTGCCGGCGATGGCGGCATCGAACATTGCGAGATAGCGCGGTTCGAAAATATTGAGCGGCAATTGCCCTGTGGGCAGAAGCAGGGCGCCCGAAAGAGGAAAGATGACCACCGATTCCGGCAGGTCGCTCGGCTTCAGATATCTGGCATTACCGACTTGCATGATTTCCGTCCCGCTACATCCCTGTACCGCGTACCCCTCGAGATACGCAGGAACGACATCCGGCGGCGATTGCTCCATCCCACGCCGCGCCACAGAACAATGTGGCCCCCTCTGGCGAAAACACAAGAGCCTTTGCGGATGAAAGGCCGAGGCGTTTCGCTTTCCCGTTCCACCAAGGCGAGCAAAGGCCCCTGACAGGAAGCCTTCGCGCAAGCCGCGTTTCAGGAAAACAGGATCGACGACAGCTTCCGCCGCGCGGCGATCGTCGCCGGGTCCTTCGGACCCCAGACTTCGAAGAACTCCAGTAGCTGCCGGCGCGCGCCGTCGTCGTCGAAGGCGCGGTCGCGGCGCATGACCGTCAGGAGATGCTCGGCCGCCTCGTCGCGCTTGCCCTCGACATTGCGGATCTTGGCGAGCTTGACGCGCTGCTCGTGATTGTCGGGATTGGCCACCAGCTCCTGCTCGAGCGCCACCGGATCGCCAAGCTTGCGGGCCTCCTCGATCTGATCGAGCTTCTTTACCACGGCCTGAATGCCGGCATCGTTGGCAAGCGTTTCCGGCAGATCCGTCAGCGCCTGGCGGGCGCGCTGGCTCTGGCCGGCGGCGATCATGCATTCGGCCATGCCGGCCAACGCCTTGGCATTTTCCGGATCGGCCTGCAGCACCGCGCCGAACAGTTCGGCGGCGCCATTGATCTCACCCCCGGCGAGAAGGCCGCTCGCCTCCTCCAGAACCGCCGCGATCTCCGCCGCCGGATCGCCCGCGCCACCCGCCGGACCGCCGAGGCGGTCGATGAACTCACGAACCTGGCTCTCGGGAACAGCACCCATGAAGCCGTCGGCCGGACGGCCGTCGACGAAGGCGATGACCGCCGGGATCGACTGGATGCCGAGCTGGCCGGCAACGGAGGGATGATCGTCGATATTCATCTTCACCAGCTTGACGCGGCCAGCGGCTTCAGTGACGACCTTTTCCAGGACCGGCGTCAGCTGCTTGCACGGACCGCACCAGGGCGCCCAGAAATCCACCAGCACCGGCTGGTTGCGCGATTCCTCGATAACGTCCTTGGCGAAATTCGCCGTCGTGGTGTCCTTGATCGGCGAAGCGCCGCCCGAGGCCGCCGGCGCGGCGCCAAAGGAGGCAGAGGCCGACATCTGGCCACCGAAGGAAGCGTTATAGGGATTGTTCGAACCGCTCATAGATGTCTCCCGCCTGCCGGCATTCCGGACTTTTAAAACATGAGCCCCAAAAACGGGGCATCGCTTTGCATAAGATCATGCTCGATGAAATAGCCATAGCGACAGCACACTTCGAAGATATGTCATATCTGTCGCATTGTAGCGCTAAAATCGTGCGTTAGCCCGTCACTTTCAAGACTAGCGGCGTATGACCCGTCGCTTCCATGAAACGCAGCAGGTCGCTGCTGGCAATCGACGTCGTCGCGTCGTTCGACAAGGGATGGCAATTGACGATGTCATGCGCCATCAATTCGGCATCGAGCACGAAGGTGACATTGCCGCCCTTATCGTTGATCGCGCCGAATGCCGTCACCGAACCTGGAATGACGCCCAGATATTCCATGAGCTTTTCCGGCTTGCCGAAAGAGACCTTGCTGGCCGCACCAATCAGCGTATGCACCGTCTTCAGATCGACGCTGGCGTTTTCCTCGACCGTCAGCAGGAAGAAATTATCCTTCTTGTCCTTCACGAAGAGGTTCTTCGTATGCCCGCCGGGAATCTCGTCGCGCAGCGACACCGATTCGGCGACGGTAAACACCGGCGCATGATCCTTGGTGCTATGGGAAATGCCGAGCCCATCCAGAAAGCGGAAAAGATCGTCGCGGGTTTTCGGGCTGTTCTCGGTCATGGCGTCTCGCAAAGAAAATTTGACGCGCCCCTGATACGTCGCCCACAATTCCTTTGCAATCTTTGAGACGACAAAGCCCGGCGTTTCCGGGCTTTCCGGTAGGCATTGAAAAAAACCGCGAATTTTTCTTCGCGACCTCGTCATTTCCCTGTTGCATTTGAAAAACGATTGGGCCATATAGCGCCCGTCGCCGCAAGACGACGCCGAACGGTCCAACACACTACCCCGGACTGTTGTGGATATGAGCGGGTGTAGCTCAGGGGTAGAGCACAACCTTGCCAAGGTTGGGGTCGAGGGTTCGAATCCCTTCGCCCGCTCCATTTTTCCTAACAAAAGCAATCGCCAAGCTCGCTCGATGAGCGAGGCATGCTTTATGCCTTCCACCAAGATACCACCGGTAGCATTAAGCTGAGTGCAATCGCTTGAGGCATCGGGCGATGCGGATTTGGTATCCCCCTCCCCCACCACCCGATGCGGCGCAGTCGCGAGACTCAACAGCCCGACCTGAGTACTCCGGTTGATTTTTGCAATTCCGATAAATCAGCGTCCCCGAATGTTGGATTGACTCTATCGTATGCAATGCATAGATTTTTGTAATATTCTTGCCGTGCGCCTGCGTTAAATATGACGGAAACTGGCTGACGAGGCATCTTGATGGACATAACCGACCCGTCTCGCGATGACTGTCCCGAGGAATTCAATCTCACACGTCGGAAATTGATGCTGGGCGGCGCCTTATTCGCTGGAGGCATGCTGCTGTCTCCGGAGATTTCGGCTCAAACTCTCGGTGCGGTCGCGCCGGAGGTTTCGTCAAGCTTTATGGACGTGTCGTCTCTCCTCATCGACCATCATTTGGATCCTGACGTCGGGACACGCATGGCAGCCGCCATGCTGCGGATAAATCCGGAAATCGCGCAGGACATTGGCGCAATTATCGACATTGCGAAGAAAAAGAACGCCAGGATCGTCGAGGATTTCTTTGCCGACATTCCGGAAGGGCGCCTGAAGGACACCGCGCTGGCCATCATTTCAGCCTGGTATACGGGCGTTGTGGAAAATTCCGCCACCGCGGAGGTCTTCGCCTTCGAGACGGCGCTCATGTACCAGCCGACCCATGACGTCATGACAATCCCGACCTACGCGATATCCGGTCCGAACGGATGGAATGCCGAGGCCCCGCCTCTCAGCAATATGCCGACATTCTGACAACAGCCGCCCGGTGCGCCAAGGCGCGTTGCGGGCGGCTTCAAGCAATCGAGCGAGACGCCCCTGTGGAGGACTTTGTCATGGGATCGGCTTGCGGCGGGGTTTGACGTGCCTATTCGAGCCTTTGGTTAGTTGGAATCGATAAGATGGCAAACGATTATAGTGCGGACGTCATTGTCGTTGGAACGGGCGTTATCGGTTGCCTCGTTGCCGAGCAGGCGCTGGATGCAGGCCTGTCCGTTCTGATGCTGGAAGCCGGCCCCCGCGTGGAACGCTGGCAGATTGTTGAAAATTATCGAAACGTACCGCCGCGCTTCAAGCAAAATTGGAACGCGCCCTATCCGGCAAAGCCCTGGGCACCGCATATCGAGTCAGAGCTGGTAGACGCCACGACCGACTACCTGCAGCTGGAGGGGCCGAACGGACGTGCATACCGGCAGGGTTATGTGCGCTATGCCGGCGGGGCTACGTGGCATTGGGCGGGCATCTGTTGGCGGCTGCATCCAGACGATATGCGGATGAAAAGCCTTTACGGCGTCGGCCGGGACTGGGCCTTCGATTACAACACGCTTGAGCCATATTACACCCGCGCCGAATATGCGCTGGGTGTGTGCGGCCCGTCCGAGGTCGAGCTGCAATGGCCGCCATTGCCGCGCTCCAGGCCCTATCCAATGGGCCGTATTCCCTTAGGCCCAGGCGAGCAACGCTTTACGGACGCCGCCGCACGCGTTGGCGTCACCAATCTTCCTGCCCCTCAGGCGCGCAACAGCGGCGTTTCCTACGACGGACGGCCACCCTGTTGCGGCAACAACAACTGTTTCCCGGTCTGTCCGATCTCGGCGAAATACGATGCGGCGTCGGCTTTGCCGAGGATCGAATCGAAGGGCGGCAGGATTCTTGCCAATGCGGTCGTCTACCGGGTGGAGACGGATGCAAAGCAGAACATCCAGGCGGTCCATTTCTTCAATCCCAACAAGGAATCGCAAAGGGTCGTCGGCAGGCTCTTCGCCATTGCCTGCAATGCCATAGAGACGCCGAAACTGCTCCTGATGTCCAAGGACGAGCGCAACCCGAATGGCGTTGCCAATCGTTCGGATCAGGTCGGACGCAATCTGATGGATCAGCCCAAGATCAGCGCACAGATGGTACTCTCGGAGCCGATGTGGACGGGTGTTGGGCCTGTGCAGGGCAGCAGCATCATGATGACGGGGCAAGGTGCCTTTCGCAGCGAATATGCCGGTGCCATGCTTCGCTGCGAAAATGCCGCTCTCAGCGCCGTGGGCGGCCTGGCAGCGCTCTCGAAGGGGCTGGTCGGCAAGGCGCTGGACGCTGAGATCCGCAGGCTCTCGGCCTGCACCGCGCGACTGACGATCGAGCACGAGATCCTGGCGGATCCCAATAACCGGCTGACATTATCGGACAAGAAAGATTGGCTGGGGCTCAGCAAGCCGAATATCTACTACGATGTCGGCGACTATGTCCGGCGCAGCCACCAGGAATACACCCTGCCACTACTGAAAAAACTGATCGCGGAGCTTGGCGCCGTCGAAAGCAGCATTGCCACGACCTTCACCAATAGCGACCACATGATGGGGAGCTGCATCATGGGCACCGATCCCACCGACTCTGTCGTCGATGTCGACTGTCGCGCGCATGATCATCCAAATCTTTTTCTGCCGGGCGGCGCGGCGATGACGACGGGCGGCTGCGGCAACAGCACCATCACCATGGCGGCTTTGGCCATCAAGGCCTCCGATGCCATCGTTGACCAGTTGAAGCGGGGCTGAGCGTGGACACTTTCTTCCGTCTCTTCAGCGCTGTAATCTGTCTGATGTCCGTAAGCTCGACGGCTTTTGCCGCCGACGATGATGCGCAAGCGGCCTCCGTCAAGCGCGGCGCCTATCTCGCCACCGCTTCGGACTGTTCCGCCTGCCATACGGCGCCGGGTGGCAAGCCATTCGCGGGCGGACTTGGCATCGTCTCCCCGGTGGGCACGATTTTCTCCACCAACATCACGCCTTCTGCGACCGCAGGCATTGGGCAATATACGGAGGAGCAATTTGCCCGCGCCGTGCGGGCGGGCGTTCGGGCCGATGGCGCCAATCTCTATCCGGCAATGCCGTACACATCATATAAGGTGCTGACGGACGCGGATATCCACGACCTCTACGCTTACTTTCAGCATGGCGTCGCCCCCGTCGACACGGCGCCAACGCGTACCGCACTGCCGTTTCCGATGAATATTCGCCTGTCGATGATGGCCTGGAACCTCCTGTTCCTCGGCAGCGGCCATAGCGAGACCGATGCCACGCAATCGCCTGAGTGGAAGCGCGGCAAATATCTTGTCGATGGGGCGGCGCATTGCAGCACCTGCCATACGCCGCGCGGCTTCCTGATGCAGGAATTGTCTGGGCATTATCTGGGTGGTGCGCAGGTCGGCCAATGGTATGCGCCGAACATCACCTCGGATAATACCAGCGGCATCGGGAGCTGGAGCAAGGACGAGCTGGCTCGCTATCTGGCAACCGGTTCACTGCCCGGCAAGGCGCAGGCCGCGGGCAGCATGGGAGAGGCCGTCGAGCACAGCTTTTCCCAGCTGACGCCGGACGATATCTCGGCGATATCAACCTATATCAAGACCGTGGCGCCGCTGCGCGATGCGTCGGATGAGCAGTCGCGATTTGGCTATGGCAAGCCATTCTCACAGCTTGCAAGCCTGCGCGGAGCGAACCCGATCCGCTCGGATACGGACGAGCAAGCCAGCGGCGCGGTGCTGTTTTATGGCAATTGCGCCTCCTGCCACCAGGCTTCCGGGCAAGGCAGCAAGGATACCTATTATCCGAGCCTGTTCCACAATTCGGTGACGGGTGCGCCCAATCACAGCAATCTCATCGCCACTATTCTGAACGGCGTCAGTCGGACGACGCCCAAGGGCCAGGCCTTCATGCCTGGCTTCGGCGGCAAGGCGAACGACATCAATGCTCTGAACGACGCCCAAGTCGCGACGCTTGCGAATTATGTGATCGAGAACTACGGCCGTGCCGGCGCCCCGGTCACACCGGCAGATGTCGCCCAGGTGCGGGCCGGCGGCCCTGCGTCTTCGCTCCTGCTGCTCGCACGCATTGGCATCGCTGCGGCCGTCATTGTCAGCTTGGCGATCGTGCTGCTGCTTGTTGTTTGGCGGCAGCGGCGAGCCAGGGCGGCTTAGCGGGGCGTGAGCCGTGCGGAGCCGGGATATGCGGATCTGCCAGCCCGCTCAGGCATCGTCGTAACCGACGACACCCTTGATCTCCGTGAATTCATGCAGGCCGAACTTGCCGTATTCGCGGCCGTTGCCGGACTGCTTGTAGCCGCCGAAGGGAGCCATCCCGTCCCAGGCCGAGCTGTTGAGACGGACCGTGCCCGCGCGCAGCCGTCCGGCAAGCACCCGCGCCTCCTGCGGATCGCCCTGAATATAGGCGGCAAGACCATAGGGCGTGTCGTTGGCGATCGCCACGGCCTCGTCCTCGGTCTCGTAGCCAATGATCGACAGTACCGGCCCAAAGATCTCCTCGCGGGCGATGGTCATGGAATTGGTCACCCGCGTGAACACTGTCGGACGCACATAGTAGCCGGCATTGAGATGCGACGGCCGTCCGAGGCCGCCCGTCACCAGCTCTGCGCCTTCCTCGATCCCCTTGGCGATCAGTGCCTGGATCTTTTCGAACTGGAGAGCGCTGACGACCGGCCCGAGCGCCGTGCGCGGATCCGCGGGAGCGCCGACGACCAGCGTCGCCGCTTCCCGCGCCGCGATCGCGCCCGCCTCGTCGATATGCTCCGCTGGCACCAGCATGCGCGTCGGCGCATTGCAGGACTGGCCGGAATTGTTGAAGCAGCGGCGCACGCCACCGCTGACGGCCGCCTGGAGATCGGCGCTGCGCAGCACGATATTGGGAGATTTTCCACCGAGTTCCTGATGGACGCGCTTGACGGTCGGGGCGGCGGCCTGCGCAACGGCGATGCCGGCGCGGGTCGAGCCGGTGAAGGACACCATGTCGATATCCGGATGGCTCGACAGCACGGCACCGACGGTCGGGCCGTCGCCCTGCACGAGGTTGAAGACGCCCTTCGGAACACCTGCCTCATCGAGGATCTCGGCGAAGATGATGGCGTTGAATGGCGCGATCTCGGAGGGCTTCAGCACCATGGTGCAGCCCGCCGCCAGCGCGGGCGCGACCTTGCAGGCGATCTGGTTCATCGGCCAGTTCCAGGGCGTGATCATGCCGACGACGCCGACCGGCTCGTGCACGATCCGGGTCGAGCCCTGCATATAATCGAACTGGAAAGCCTCGAAGGCTTCGATCGTCTTCTCGAAATGCGTGACGCCGATACCGGCCTGGTCGGACCGCGCCATGGCGAGCGGCGCTCCCATCTCCCGGGAAATGATGTCGCCGATCTCGTCGTTGCGGCGCCTCAGGATCTCGAGAATGCGCTTCAGCAGCGACAGCCGCTCATCCCGCGTCGTCCGCGAGAAGCTGTCGAAGGCAGCACGGGCGGCCTTGATCGCCTTCTCGGCATCGGCGGCCGAGCCCAAAGCGACGGTTCCGATCGACTGCTCTGTCGCCGGATCGATGACTTCGAGCGTGCGCAGCGCCTCGGGATCGACCCACTTGCCGTCGATATAGAATTTGTGGGCGTGTTCCATGCCTGTCTCCATCGCTTGACCGTCTCAGATTCTCCAGACCGAATAGCAGAATAGCGTACCCATTCCGAGAGCGCTGCCGCATATCACTCGTCGCCAGCAGAAGATTCCGTGATGTCGCAACTGCGCGGCTCATCATTCTTCCGAAGTCGCATTTCAGGGTCTCAAATCAGTCTCAATTGACGTTCAGGTCTTTGCGACCAAGCTGCGGACAGATCACGGTAGAGCCTGCATGAAACGACAAACAATCCTGCTGCTCACGATGCTGTCGCTCCTGCCCGTCCCGGCTCTCGCCCATCCGCATATCTTCATCGACGCCAAGTTTGAGCTTGTCGCCGCATCGGACGGCTCGATCAGCGAGCTGCGCAACATCTGGCACTTTGACGAAGTCTTTTCCTCCTCGGTCCTTATGGATTTCGACAAGGGTGATAACCAGACGCTGAGTGCGAGCGAACTGAAAGCGGTCGGCAAGACGGTCAGGGATTCGCTTGCGCAGTATAATTACTACACGAATGTCACCAGCAACGGTAAAGCAGTGCCGATGGCCAAGCCCGATGCGATCCAGGCCGATTACAAGGACGGTTCGCTGACCCTGACCTTTGCGCTGAAGCCCGAGCAGAAGACCTTCCTCAAGGGAACCACAGTCTTCGGGATCTATGACAAAACGCTCTACACGGCGGTCGATTTCGCCACCGACGACGATATGACTATCTCCGGCGCAGCCTCCGGCCGCTGCAAGCGCAAGGTCGTGAGGCCCAACCCCAAGGAAGTCATGGCGGAGAACCAGGCGGCGCTGACCAGCATGTTCTTCAGCGATCCCAAGGGTACGGACTATTCGCTGCTCGTGGCGACACGGCTTGAAGTCCAGTGCTGACCCCAGGCGAAGGACCGGGGAATGCCGTCACGACGAAAAAACGATAGCGCCGCGTTTGGTGCCGATTTTTTCAGGTTCATGAAATGTTGCGCCGCTATTCTCGCCCGTACCTTCGCAAACGCGACGCCGGAAAGGATTAATTCATCCATGACCGGTTGCTTTTGAATTTTTTGCTGTTTTGGGAACCGTAAACTGCGCTAACAATGTCGCAGGGGCGTCCAGGGATCGGGTGTTGTCAGAGTGTTAGTAGTTGAGACATCTTTCTCTGCCCGGTTGCTGGCGCTAACCGGGATTGGTCTGGTGACCATATGCACAATCGTCGCGTTTCCCGCATCATCCATGGCGCAGGACGCCACAAAGTCCACCTCCGACATCTGGGTCGTGACGCTGGGCGCCACGGTGGAATACGGTCCCAATTATGAAGGCTCGAAGCATTATTCCTTCAGCGCCTTGCCATCCTTCGACTTTTATCGCTTCGGTGAGACCCCTGAATATAGCGCCCCGGACGACAATTTCGACTATACGCTCCTCGACCTCGGTAGCCTTGAAATCGGTCCCGTCGTCGGCTTGAGGGATGACCGCCTGGATCTCAACAATCTGCATCTGCAGAGCGAGCGCAGGGTGCGCTGGAATTTCGATGCCGGCGGTTTCGCTCAATATTGGCTGATGGACAATCAGCTTCGGCTGCGCACGGAAGTGCGCCAGTCCCTTTGGGGTGGCGACGGCCTGGTCGCCGATCTGGCGCTCGATTGGTTTCAGCCGGTTGGCGACAAACTGGTCCTGTCGGCCGGACC
>NZ_QSNT01000006.1 GCF_009498525.1 Rhizobium sp. ICMP 5592
GCGCCAGTGCCAGCGTAGCCGTTTTTCCATCTCTGGCGCATATTTCTGAACCCAACGATAAATCGTGGAATGATCGATGGGCACACCCCGTTCGCCCATCATTTGCTCAAGGTCGCGGTAGCTGACCCCATAGCGGCAGTACCAGCGGACTGCCCAAAGGATAATCTCACCCTGAAAATGACGCCACTTGAAATCGCTCATCAATATTCTCGTTGAAAATTCGGCGCTCTTTCGGACATCAACGGGATTTTTGCAACAGAGCCACACAAGTCCTCATGCTCTCCAAAATAGCGAAACCGGCATGCAGCTTGGGATGAGCCTTTGGCGGCGCTTTGGCGCACTAAGCGATATAGCTTATCAATAAGCTGCCTCTGCTCCTCAATTGGATTATTCATTGTCGGCCCACATGTTGTGGTAGCGTCAGACCTTGGCTTCCGGATATTCGAACTTTGTAGTTACGCTGCCGTCCTTGTTAATCATCAGCGTAAAGGCGTGCCAGTCCCCGCCCGTATGCGCCTTCATTTTGGCGTGAAGTTGCTTAACGAGCGACATTACAGGCGCGCGTAAATTTCGATCCAGCGCCGCAGAAACAATATTTCCACCCATGACGTAATCAAATTGTTGATCTACGCTCGAACTACCATCTTCAAACCGTTCATAGCCAAAACGACATTTTGCGGTTTCGAAATTCTGCGGACAACTCCCTCTTACAATACGGTATAGCTGATCGAGTATTAGTCGTTGCTCTTCGATAGGGTTCACTGACCACCTCCGATCTTATTCTCAAATTGCTTAACTTTCGTCATGCCATTGATTGTGTATTCGACTTCAAGGCTATCTGGACGAGCACTGTTTGGATTTGTCCGACTGAACGTAACAGTAACGGTTCCCACATCATCGCCATTTTTGAGCGCACCACTGATCTCATTTTCCCAGCTCTTATAAGCGCCGTTGTTAAAATTCGAGTTTTGCGGGAACAGGTTAAATCTATCGCATGTGCCTCCAAAGCGGCAAGCCTGAATATGACCCCCGACATCCCCGGCGATACCTTCTTTCCCAACCGCTGTCTGCCGGCTATCGCGCACACCGGAGCTATCAAGTGGCTGGTAGGTAACTCCCTCAACATAGCCCCCCGAGTTGGTTCTGAACGTCGTACCATTGCTCAGTTCGATAGTTGTATTTGCGGGCGGGTCATTCAGGAGATCATATTCTGGGGTGCCCCGGATCGCACGGGATACGTCGACCTTCTGGGTCGTGCCAGGGGGGCCGCCTATGGCTTCCTCAAACGATCCTCCAGTTGAACCACGTGTGAGTCCCGTCCCTTCACCGATGATACCTCTGGCATTGCCCCAGCCACCGAACGCAATCGCGCCTGCAATGATCGGATCGCGGATGATACTTGCGATTTGGTCCTTTGAACCGTTCAAAAGCGCCTTGGCGGCATCACTTTTTAGCTTTGATGCCTCGTCCTTGAAGTCCTGACCGTTCTGGGCATCGCTACTATCGGCATATTGCCATGCCTTCAGGAACACCATATGCCGCTCAAGGAGCGACATCTCATCGCCCTCGCCCTCTCCCGTCAGGGCGGCATCAAGATACTCTGCAGCCGCAATTCGAAGATCAGTACGGGCCTTGACACACAAGTCCGAGGAATTACCAACGCAACTGTCAAGTCTCTCGTCGCGGCTGATCGTTAGCGCTTGCAGTTCCTTAACTCGGCCACAGGCTGGGGATTCAGAGTCTTTGGGGCTGCAGTCCGCCAGTGCGCGGGCAAGCTCCTTGCGCTCCTGATGCGTTAGATAGTTATAATTGACGTTATCAAGCGCAGCGGCGGCACCCGTACCTCCGCCGGCGGCAGCGCCGACGGCGGCTGCCACCCATTGGGTAATGGCGCTCTTCTGGGTGTCCGTAAGGTTAGGATTGGTCTGCAAGACCTGCTGAAGCACGCCATTGGCGATTTCACTCAGCGCACCACCGAGAGCACCGGCTCCAACGTTGGTGCCGGCCACCTGTGAGACGATTGCGCCAACGGCAGCATGCAGCGCAACCTTTTCGGGAGACCCTTCGTCAAAGCCGAGCCGATCTGAAAGCTCGCCGACGCCCATGTTCAAAAGCGCCGACAATGCGGCAGCGCTCTGCTGCTGGGCTTTCAGCTTGTCGATGTCGAAGGGATCGACGGTCTTGTTGGCCTTGGAGGCATCGGCATTGAGGCCGGAGAGGTCCTGGCTCTGGCCTGTGAGGTTCCAGTTGCCGGGTGTGATCGTTGCCAGCGTCGCGCCGCTATCGCTTTGTTTGGCAGGTTGGCCGACGACGGGGACCGGAATGCCCGCGCCAATCAGGCTGAAGCCATAGCTCGTTGAGGACGCCGACATCGAGTTTTCAATGTTGGAATAGAGGATCTGGTTGGCGTTCAGATCATTGCTGGCCGAAGCAGCAGTCGAGCCGATGAAGCCGCCGATGAGATCGATGGTGCCATCTGTTTTGACATGATAGCCGCCCAAACCGGCAAAGATGCCGCTTTGCTGGGAGACGTTGGCATAGTCGCCCGTGATCGTGCCTTGATTGTAGCCACCGCTGATGCCGCCGGAACTGATGCCGAGCTGGGCGCTCTTCGACTTCTCGTCATAGGATGCGGTGTCTTGACGGCTTTCAATGACGATACCGTTCCCGGCGGTGGCATTGACCGTCTTGCCCGCAAGGACGCCACCTGCCAGCGTCAGCGTGTCCCCGGCGACGACTGTGACCGTATTCGTGCCACTGACATTTGAATTGACCTGAGTGACCGAGTTTGCCGCTTGCTTACCGGAGCCATAGGCCGCGTTCGCGGTCGGGCCGGCGTTGAAGACGTTGCCGCTGGCGTCAATGCTTGCGGCAATGCCGATGCTGACGCTGCCCGACTTGCTGCTGCTATTGCTGTCGGATGTCGCCTGCACGCTTTCCAGGTCAACATTGCCAGCCGCCGAAATCAGCACGCTGCCATTGTCCGGATCACTGGAAGGAGTGGGGGCCTTACCATCCTTGCCCATGCCGGCGCTGATCTGCACGCCACGGCCGACTACATCACCGGATTGGGCGATGATGGTCACCGAGCTACCGCTGATCTCGGGCGGAACCGGGATCGAAGTCGTAGACTGCTGCGAGCTCTCGCTGAAGCTATAGCCGGCCGTTAGAGAGATTCCGGCGATAGCGGGTTTCAGGCCGGTGTCTGGGTTCGGCTTAGCGTCGATGGCGGCCATCGTGGACGATATCGCCTGATAACCCTTGACGCCGGCCAGAACCGCAGGAGCGATTCCATAAATGCCGTTATCCCCGGAAAGCAGGCTGCTCGCCTGCATCGCTTGTTGCCCAGCGCCTATTAGAGACGACTGTACAGTCAGGCTGACACCGGCAAAGCTCTGCTTCTGCATCTCGGAGGCGTTGGTGACGTCGTTGCTCGAGAGCAGATTGACGCTATCGCCGGCGATCAAGCCGATCGGGCCGGCGGCCAGGATCTTTCCGGATTGATCGTTGATATCGCGGTTGGCAGCAATCGTGATGCTGCCATCGGAATCCAACGTGCTGACCGCATTGATGTTGGCGTCCTTCGAACGCTGCTCTTCGGATTTGGCCACTCCAATGCCGATCGACAGGCTGCCGTCTCCTGCGGAGAAGTTGATACCGAAGCCGGAGCGCTTGATCTGGCTGGAAGACGACTGTTCTTCCGCCCCCGGTGCGATGTTGACGTCGCGCGCTGACGAGATGACCGTGCCGTCGCCCGAATGTGACGACGAGCCGAAGATATTGACGTCACCCTGCGTGGACGTGATCGTCGTCGTGCCGGCTGACGAGAGCGTCGAGCCGATATTGTCGGTCTGGCTGTTGCTGCTCTTCGAATCCTTCGATCCATAGATCGAGATGAAGCCGCCGCCAGAGCCAACACCGATGCCGGACTTCTTGGTCTGCTTGTCGCTCTCGTGTTCTTCCTCGGCCCCCATGACGGTGACGGTCGAGCCGGAGAGGCTGAGATTGCTGCCTGCGGCGATATCCGAGCCGGAGACGACGGTCTCGCCGCCGGCGGTGACGTTGACATTGCCAGTTGCCGAGATCGACGATCCAACATTGTCCTCGTCGTAGGTATGGGTATGGGTCTTCGAGGACGACAGGAAGCCGCTCTTCTTGCTGTCGGACGTGGTTTCGTCCGTGTCCTTGCCGGCGGCGATGACGATGTTGCCAGCCGCACTGATGTTGGTATCAGTCTTGTGCGATGCATCACCAGCGGCGACTTGCGAAGCCGATATGGTAACGTCGCCGGACTTAGAGCCAATATTGATCCCCCCTTGGCCGGAAATCGAGGAACCGTTCGCCGTGATCGTCGTTTCGCTACGCTTCGCCTTGCCGCTGCTGCTGGACGAAGATGTGCTGTCGATTGCCTCGCCGATGGTGACATCGCCCTTGGCGAATAGGTTGGCGCTTCCGCTCTTGGCATCGATATCCGAGCCGATGACGCTGATGTCACCGTTATATGCCTGAACGACGACGCTGCCATTTCCGGAGGTAATCGACGAACCGTTGCTGGTGACCGAGGTCGAGGACGAACTTCCGCTCTTGTAGTCGTTGGCCGAACCGGACTTGGTCTTCGAGCTCGAGCTCGTTTCGTCCTGGGAAGCCGTGATCGCGATGTTGCCGTTCTGCGAGACGATGCCGAGATTGCCGCCGGCATCGAGCGACGAGCCGCCGATCAGAACACCTTGGTCGCCAGATACGAGCATGGTGCCGCCAGAAATCAGCGACGATCCCTGCTGTGTCTGGCTGGTGGTCTTGGTGGTGGTGCCGCCGTCGGCAAGGCTCAGCCGATCCTTGTTGAGCACGGTGTTTTCCACACCGGCGGAGATAATGTTGACCGCACCGTTCGTGGAGAGAACGGAGAGATCGCCACCGGCCTTGGCTGAGCTTGCGATAATGTTGACGCCGCTCGCGCCGGCGATGCTGAGATTGCCGCCGGTCGTCACGGTCGTGCCCACGAGCGTCTGGACGCCGCCATTGTCCTGTTTCACAGCCCCGACTGTCACGGTCTGGCCGGAGAGCTGTGCGGAGCCGCCGCTCGTCACCTTGGTGCCGGCAAGCGTCAGGCTGCCGGCGCCGGCATCGACCTTCAGGCTGCCACCGGCTGTTATGCCGCCATTGGCGGCGACGATCGTCTGGCCGCCGATGTTCATGGTCTGCGCGGCGAGCGTGATGCCATTGGCGGCATTGAGGTTCATGTTGCCGCCGGCAAGGAACGCACCGCCATTCGCCTTGATGTCGGTGGCGTTGATGGTCATGCCGTCGGCCGCGGCGATCGCGCCGGAATTGTCGACGGAGCCAGCGTCGATGCTGACGGTATTGCCGGCGATGGTGGCAGCGGACGTGGTCTTTGCCCGATCGGCGGCCGAGAGATAAACGACGGGCACCAGCACCGATGCGCCATCGACGACCTCGGTCTGGTAGATCACCATCGACTCGGTAAGATTGGCCGCCTGCTCGGGGCTGAGCGCCTGCCCAAGGCCAAGTCCGTTCGCCTCGGCATAGGCAACGCCGTTATCGAGCAGCGTCTTCATCTGATCGGTGGCGTTGTTGCCGGGGATGAAGGAGCCAGCACCAAGGCCGTCTCCGACCAGCTGCCGCATCTGCTCGTCGACGAGCTGGTTGTCGAAATAGGCGTCGCCGAGGAAGGGAACCTTGGTCTCGGGCGTATAACCAATCCGGTCGATAAAATAGCCGGAACCATAGAACTTCGAGACATCGAGGAAGGCCGCGCGCGTCTCGAACAGGAAGACCTGGCCCGGAACCGTGCCGCCGACACCTCCGGATTGCGGCTTGGCAAGCGCGGCAAGCTGAGCGCCATTGGTCTGCAGGATCTGGGTGAGATTGCCGCTGTTACCGATGGCAGCAGTGAGCTTGCCCATGAGGCTGTTCGGATTGATCGAAGCGCCGCCGACGGTCAGTGCACTCGCGCCGACCGAGGGACCAGTAGCCGCCGTTACACCGTTGCCGTTCACCGAGGCGCCGCCGGCAACCGCCAGGCTGTTGCCAGTGATAGCCGGGCCGGAACCGATCGTCGGGCCACCACTTATCAGCGACGGGCCGCTGCCAGCTGTGGCACCGCCATTGACTGCCACACCTGTAAGAGCAGCATTGACATTGAACAGGGCACCGCCGGCCGTCATGCTGTTCAAGGCACCAAGCGGATTGTTCGTAGTCGCTGCGGCGTCAATCGCCACTTGCCCTGCGATCGAACCGTTGGAAGCGACGTTGTTGACCGCGCCAGCGGAGATATTAAGTGCGCCCCGCGCCTGGATGACGCCCGACAGGACCCCAATGGCCTGGACGCTCACCGCCGTGCCGGCCGCCAGATCCTTCGATGGGTCGCGTGTGCCGTTGGGGTTATCCGAATTGCCGACATCAGGGTAATATTGGCAGGGGGTCGAGCTGTCACAGGTCGTCGTGACCGTGCGGTTCAGCGTTGCGCCATCGTTGGTCAGCGTTCCCGCGACCGTGAGCGTCATGTCGCCGTCGGACTTGATCGAGCTGTAGGAGTTGGTCAGATTGGTCGCGTTGATCGTCAGGTTGCTGCCGGCACGGATCTTGGCGTCAGCGCCAGCACCCGCCGACAATTGATCCTCGGCAACAAGCTGGCTGACCAGATGATCGATGGTCTGGACCGTCTCGTAAGTTGGCGGGTCATGATCGCCCGAGCCATTGCATCGCGTAACGCATCGGGTTGTCTCGGTGATCACATCATAGGGCGACAGGATCTCATTGGAGATCTGCACATTACGCTGGATCGCCGGTGTCGACGTCGTGGTGTTGACCAGCGTGTCGGTCAGGATCGACATGGTGCCGCCGGACTGAATGAGGCCCGCGGTATTGACGACGGCGCCGTTGCGCTGACCGCCACCAGGCCCTGCAATGGTGAGCCCGTTGCCGGACAGGATTGCACCCTGATCGTTGTTGAGGGTGCCCCCGACAAAGAGATTGGCGTTGTTGCCGGCAAAGACCAGGCCAGACGGGCTGTTGTTGAAATCGCCGGCGATATTGAAGGTAACGTTGTTGGCGGCTGCCAATTGCCCGCTATTGCCGAGCGACGGCAGGGTCAATGTCAAGTCATGTGCGGCGAGCAGCTCGGTATTGGCGTTGGTGGTGAGACCACCGGCAGCCGAGATGGCGATATCGCCGGAGCCGCCGGCATTGGTGACCGTGCTGACCTGCGCGTTGGAGAGATCGGCGCTGCCGGAAAGATTGAGTGCCAGGCCGCCGAAGACGAGATTGCTGCCCGACAGGTTGGCCGATGATGCGTTGACGATCAACGAGCCGCCGCCGGCGATCTGGCTACCCCTGGTGCCGGACAGATCCAGCGCACCGGTGTTGAGCGTCAGATTGCCGCCGACGCGGGTGGTGCTGGTATAGGCGATCGCGCCGGGCGCGGTGAGCGTGGCATTACCAAGGCTCTGCAGACTGGAATAGCCGATGTTCTGCGTTGCGCTGGCAGCAAGATTGCCGCCTGAGAGCAGAGAATTAGCGTTGATACTGCCGTTGGAGGCGGCGAGCGTCATCGTGCCCGAGCGCTGCAGCATCAGGCTCCCACCGGCCGCGGCACTCGTGGCAGCAAAATCGACGCCGGAAACCAGGGTATCGATCGTCATCGACCGGGCGGACAGATTGGCATTGCGGCTGGCGAGCGACTGGCCGGCAAGCGTGATCGCATTGCCGGCGGTGATTGTCAGGTCGCGATGGGCGACCGCATTCGCGCTGACATTGTTCGACGCATTGGCCGTGATGCTGCCGGCCGCCATCAAGCTGTTGACGGTCACGTTGCCGGAGGTGGCCGTGAGATTGAGATCGCCTGACTGACCGAGGACGATATTGCCGGTTGCCGATTGGCTGGTCGCGTCAAAATCGACGCCGGCGACAATGACATTGCCACTGATGCCCGATCCGGTGATCGAGACATTGCTTCCACCAAGGAGCTGGCCGTTGATCGCAACCGCACCGGGATTTGCGGATGAGCCGATCGAGACGGCGCCGTGGCTTGTGATGTTGCCGCCCGTAAAGGCGCTCGCCACCACATCGAGAGTGCCAGCGACGATCAGCGTTCCGGCAGTGGCGCTTCCTGCATTGATGTCGAGATCGCCACTAGATCCGAGAGCGATGGCGCCGTTTGACGATTGCGCGGTGGCGGCGAAGTCGACACCACTGATGGCCTGGCCAAGCTGGACGGTCTGGCCGGAGAGCGAGACGTCGTTGGCGCCGAGGAGCTGGCCCGCGACATTGACGCTGCTGCTGCCGGCAAGGGTGATGTCGCCATGCGCTGTGACAGCGTTGGCTGTGATCGTGCTGCCGCTAGCGTCGATTACACCGGCGGACAGCATGGTCTGCGTAGCGATACCCGCGGACGCGGTAAGGTTCATATCACCGGAGGATCCGAGCACAATGCTGCCACCGGCGGCATTGGTGGCGGCAAAGTCGATGCCGGAAATCAGCGTGGGCGCGTTGATATGACCACCACTGAGCGTGAGATTGCCAGCGGCAATGAGCTGATTGCTCACATTCACGTTGCCGACGATGCCCACCCTGCCGTGGCTGGTGATGCTGTCGGCACTGAGGTCAGCCGCATTCGCAGCGATGTCTCCGGCGGAAAGGATCGTTTGGGAGGCAATATTGCCCGTCGCCGTGAGGTTCATTGCGCCGGATTGCGCCAGCACGATATTGCCGCCGGCGGCATTGGTGGCGGCAAAGTCGATACCAGAGATCAAGGTGGGCGCGCTGATGCTGCTGCCACTGATGGTAACGTCGCCGGCAGCAAGTATCTGGCTGGTGACATCGACGTTGCCGACAACGCCGACTTTGCCATGGCTGGTGATGCTGTTTGCCTGCAGATTGGCAGCGTTCGCCGTGACATCGCCCGCCGACAGGATCGTGCCGGCAGTGGCGTTGCCGGATATGGTGAGGTCCGTGTCGCCGGAGCTGGCAAGCTTGATATTGCCACCGCTGGCGTCGGTTGCCGCAAAATCGACGCCGGAAACGAGAAGGCCGGCATTGAGGCTGTTTGCGTTGATCGCGAGATCGCCGGCCGACAGCACCTGGCCGCTGATATCAACGCGGCCGCTTGTGGCCGCACCGCTGGCCTTCAGATTGGTCTTTCCATGGCTGGTGATGCTGCTGGCCGCTAGATCCATCGCCTGCGCGGTAAGACCACCGGCTGACAACAGCGTTCCGACGGTGATATCGCCCGTGGAGATCAGCGAAACGTCACCGCTCGCCGTCTGGACGATGTTGCCATTGGCGGCCGCTGTTCTGGCAAAGTCGACACCGGAGACGATGGTGCCGGCAGTGATGCTCTGGCCCGAAATAGCAATATCGTTACCGCCGAGAATCTGGCCGCTCACATCTACGCCGCCGGCAGCCGTGCTGGAAAGAGTGATGTCCTTATGGCCTGTGATCGCATCGGCGGCGATCGATGTCCCGCTGACATCGATGGCGCCAGCCGCCTGCAAGCTAGAAGCCGCGGCAGTCCCGCTGACCGAGACCGTCAAATCGCCAGCCTGGCCGAGAATGATATTGCCACTAGCCGCATTCGTGGCGTCGAAGTCGATGCCGGAGACGACCGTCTGGGCAGACAGGCTCTGACCGGTGATCAGCACATTGCCAGCGCCGAGAATCTGGCCGCTCACGGTGGTCGCGCCATCAAGGGTGACATCGCCATGGGCCGTGACGCCATCAGCGCTGATGGTCGAACCGGCGGCACTGAAATCGCCGGCCGAGAGCAGAGTGCCGACGGTGACATTACCCGAAGACGTCAACGAAACATCGCCGCTTGTCGCCTGTACGATGTTGCCATTGGCGGCCGCTGTTCTGGCAAAGTCGACACCGGAGACGATGGTGCCGGCCGTGATGCTCTGGCCCGAAATCGCAATATCGTTACCGCCGAGAATCTGGCCGCTCACATCTACGCCGCCGGCGTCCGTGCTGGAAAGCGTGATATTCTTATGGCCGGTGATGGCATCGGCGGTGATGGACGTGCCGCTGACATCGATGGCGCCAGCCGCCTGCAAGCTTGAAGCCGCGGCAGCCCCGCTGACCGAGACCGTCAAATCGCCAGCCTGGCCGAGAATGATATTGCCACTAGCCGCATTCGTGGCGTCGAAGTCGATGCCGGAGACGACCGTCTGGGCGGATAGGCTTTGACCGGTGATCAGCACATTGCCAGCGCCGAGAATCTGGCCACTGACGGTGGTCGCACCATCGAGCGTGACTGCGCCATGGGACGTGACGGTATCGGCGGTGATGGTCGAGCCGGCAGCCTTGAGATCGCCAGCCGACAACATTGTAGCGGTGTTAATATTGCCTGTTGAAGCGAGGTTCAGATCGCCGCTGCTGGCGAGTACGATGTTGCCGTTGGCGGCAGCAGTTGCGGCGAAATCGACACCAGAGACGATGGTGCCGGCCTTGATGCTGGAGCCGGAAACACTGACATCGCCGCCACCAAGGACTTGACTATTGATGTCCACGCCACCGGTTGCGCCGGAAAGGGTAATGCCCTTGTGGCCGGTGATCGCGTCGGCGGCGATGGTCGCGCCACTGATATCAATGACGCCGGCTGCCTGTATGGTCGGTGCCGCAACGGCGCCGTTCACCGAGACGCTCAGATCCCCGGCCTGGCCAAGGACGATATTGCCACTGGCCGCATTGGTGGCGTCGAAATCAAGCCCCGCGACGACGGTCTGGGCCGACAGGCTCTGGCCGCTGATCAGTACGTTGCCGGCACCAAGGATTTGACCCGCAACGGTGGTCGCACCATCAAGTGTGACATCGCCATGGGACGTGACAGTGTCGGCGGTGACGGTCGCACCCCTGGCATCAAGATTGCCCGCAGACAATAGCGTGCCGGCGCTAAGCAAGCCCGATGCCGCAAGTGTCAGATTGCCGTTTCCTGTTGTCGTCGGGCCAAGGGTAATGCGGCCGCCCGCCGCATCGGTAGCGGCGATATCGACACCAGAGACGATGGCGTCGGCCGCGATAGCCGGGCCGGAGACGCTGACATTACCCGCACCGAGGATCTGGCCCGTAACGGTCGTGGCGCCGGAAAGCACGATGCTCTTATGACCGGTGATGGTATCGGCGGTGATCGTCTGACCGGTGGCATCGATCGCGCCGGCTGCCAAGATGGTTCCTGCCTGGATGGCGCCAAGACTATCGTTGACAGTGAGATCTCCGCTGCTCGCCACCACGATATTGCCACCAGCCGCCTTGGTCGCTGCAAAGTCGACGCCGGACGCAAGAAGACCGGCACTGACGCCATTAGCATTGCCGTTGATGGTGACGTTGCCGGCACCGAGCAATTGGTTGGCGACACGGACGCCACCATCGATGCTGACATTGCCGTGAGCTGTCAGAGTGTTTGCCTGTAGCAAAGCTGCCCGAGCATTCAGATCACCGGCCGATAGCAACGTACCGACGACGATATTGCCGGTCGTGGCGGTCAAATCGAGCGCGCCGACCGGACCGACAGCGAGGGTGCCGCCAGCCGCATTGGTGGCAGCGAAGTCGACGCCAGAGGCGATGGTACTTGCCTGAATGGCAGCCCCGGAGATCAGGATATTGCCGGCGCCGAGCACCTGGCCGGAAACATTGGTCGCTGCATTGACGGTGATCGCCCCGTGCGACGTGATGTTGCTGGCGGTCAGCGAGGCTGCGGTCGCCGTGAAGTTACCGGTAGTCTGGATGTTCCCGGCAGTCATACTGCCGGTCGCACTCGTGTTGAGGCTTCCAGCCGACAGCAGATTGCCGGTGGTAATATTGCCGCCGGTGGCCGTCAGGCTGAGATCGCCGGCCGTGCCCAGGACGACATTGCCATTGGGATCAGCGCTGGTGGCGGCGATATTGATGCCTGAGACGGCCATGCCGGTGGCGATCGACCGGCCGGTGGCGCTGACATTGCCCTGCGCCAGCACGTTGCCGGCAATCGCGACATCCAATCCGGCGGTCAGCCCGATATTCTGGTTGCTCAGCAGCGACCCTGCCGAGATCGAGCCGGCCGTCGCGGTCAGATTGAGATCGCCAATGCTATTGGCGGCACCCGCAATCGCGATATCGCCGGAGGTCACCGAAAGCGTCGCCGCGCCGTTGCCTGCGGTGACACTGCCGGCGGCAATGCCGCCGCCCGAACTCATCTGCACCGTCGTGCCACTGTTGACGTCACCCGAGACACTCAAGAGGCCGGTGCCGCTTGCAAGCACGATATCGCTGTCAGCTGCCACCGACTGCAGGGTAATGCCCTGGTCAGCTTGGACAGCAACTTTCTGTTTGGAAGTCACCTTGGCGGCGGTCACCTTTTGCTTCGAGGTAATGGCAACACCATCCCTACCCGAGGCATTGCCGATCGAGATCTTGCCGTCTACCGATAGCGACAACTCGCCGGCATTGGCGGCCATGTCGCCGCTCATCTTGACGCCGGCGCCCTTCTCGGTAACGACGATCTTGATGCGGTCGGCCTGCATCGCGCCCAGCGCCGAGCCGTCGATCGCATATTCCGGCGTGCCGGAGGTGGCGGTCAGTGCTGTCGCTTCACCGGTGGCATAGTTGTATTGGCTGGCGCCGCCGGTCAGCCGCAGGGTCTTGCCATAGACCGGGGCATTGACATGGATATTGCGGGCAACAACATCGAACAGGTCGACAGCACCGGGAGCCGCTGCGAAGTTCCCCCCTGCCCCTTCGAAGGTGACATCGCCGCCGTTGACGGTAAAGCCAGTCAGGCTACCATCGCCGCCGATATTGGGAACGCCGGTTGTCAGCGTCGCATGCGGCGTATTGATGAAGCCGCAGCCGTTACAGGTTATTCCGTTAGGATTTGCTACTATGACATCGGCGCGGCCACCAAACACTTCGGTGGGGCCATTCAGCGCCGAGCGATTGCCGCTGGTGACTTCGTTGAGGATAACCGAGGCGGGGCTGGAGCTGTTGAGGTTCGGGTTGCCGGGCGTGGCCCCGCCAAGGTTAGAGGTACCAACCTCGCCTTTGAAGTTGTTGAGGATCAGGCCCGGCGTGCCGACATTGAAGTCCGAAAATTTGTTGTGAGACAGGCCAGCCCCGTTCGGCGTGACGATGTCGATCAACGGCACGCCGTTCGGAGCTGCTCCAACGCCCGGCTGATTGGCAGCTGGTGCGGTGGTGCTCGCCGAAACCGACTGGGCGTTGGCAATCACCGGCTGCAATACCAGGAGGCTGCTCAGTGTCAGGGCAAGTGCCTTGTGCGCAAGGCGCGCAAGCCGATAAACGACGTCGCCTGCCGGCGGCTGCAAGGTGGTCGATTCTCTGGACGACTTGCCAGACCCATGCCGCGGATGTTTGCCCATGATACGTTCGCCCTTCTGAGGTCGGGCTACGTCCGCGGCTGTCGCCCGACTATGTAGCCTACATTTCACCTCGCCCAGGCCGCGTCATGCGGCTCATATTGAAGATTTCTCATGATCGACTTGGTGGCGGACGTCAATTGTTACACGGATACGGAGAGCAAACTTGGCGATGTTCGCGTTGGTTTGGTAAAGACCGTGTGAATTTTACACCAATGGCTATATGCAATTCAGAGAGACACGCATCACGGATACTTCATCGTGGGCGCTTCAAGCCTTGCGGCGTGACGACGGTGGACGAACCTTGATGCGGTGCTCGAGCCGGAACACGGCGCCCTGCGCCGCCATGGCGTGAGAAAACCGCCGAAAATAACCACAAGCGTGGCAACTGCAATTGCACTCACCACTGGCGCATTTGAGGCCACGATAGTACATCGTGCCGGTCGACCATTGCGTCGAATATGTCCGAATGCCCCATGTCGAAATTCACATGGCCGCCGGCGAGCCTGGCGTCGATGATCCAGCCAAATCGGCTGCAAGATGGGCAGGCCGTTCAACAGGATCGCAACCGCTTCACGGGCGAATTTGGCCGGGGCGATTGACACTTACCTTGTCATTTTCGCCACTTGAAATACACGCTGACGTCCTGGTCATCGCCCTGTTCGGTTGAACGTTTCCTGCCCGCTTCGGATTTTCGGCCGACTACTTTCGCGGCGTCAGCCACGTCTTCACCTGCTTCACGAACGTTTCGGCCAGCTGGGTTGCCACTGCGGTTTGATTGGGTGTGACAGCCGCATTGATGACCATCGCCGGAATGAGAGCTAGTCCATCACCGCGGACTGTCATATCGTTGGCGCGTATCTCCTGAGCCTGCGCGATCAATTTTCCGGTACGCATGTCCTCCAGGCGGACTGTTCCATCGATAAAACTATTGTTACCTGCGATAATCCTGCCGGGAGCCGACGCCACGTCCAGATCATGAAGGGTAACAATCAACCTCGAGGGAATTTTACCCCCCGGATAGCCCTTGAGATCCTGTGCAAGTCTTTGCTGCAGGACGCGCGACACAAGTGCGACCTGCGATTCCCGCGTGTCACCGTTCAAGAGAGGTGATCCCATCCTCAGATCGGGCGCCGCTTCTATGCGGACATCGGCTATACTGGCTGTAGCAAGCGCTGCGGTGAGGCGTGGATCTTGCGTCGTGCATCCGGCCCCGACAGCGCAACCCATAAGAGTAGCAGCAAGCAGAGCTCTGATCGCGCCGCGATGCAACTTTTTATTACTGTCCTTCATCTTGATTACCTTCTGATTTACCACCGCACGGAGGTGCTGACGAACAACAGCCCCGCATCCTTTCTATCGACCGTGCCGCCGAATATGTCCGAATAGCCGATATCGAAATTGACATTGCCGCCGGCGAACTTGGCGCCAGCCGTCCAGCCAAACATGTCGCCGCCATCGATGCGATAGCGCGCTTGGCGTGCGATCCGGCCGTAGTCGAGGCCGACATAGGGCCGGAATTCGCCAAGGATCCTCGCAAGCTCGGCATTGTCGGCGAACGCCTGCGTGCGCCAGACGAGGTCGTTGCGGACGAAGAAGCCGTTATTGCCGTAAAGCATGGTCTCGCGCGTGCCACGAACCGACGAATAGCCGCCAAGCGAGATCTGCTCGGCCCCGAACAGATTGTCGGGGGAATATTGTCCAGTGACGATCGAATTAACCTCGAAGCGCTGTTCGGCAAGCTCGAACGGCCGCGTCACGGTGATCGTGCCGCTGAACTTGGAGAAGCGAGGATCGGCGTCGCCTGCCCCGGCATCGCCAGGTGCGACGGCGTCGAAGAGATTAAGTCCCTGGCTGTAGGAGAGGTCGAAGACCCAAAGGCCTCCCAGCATGCGGCGGGAATGGGAAATGCCGAGATCCCCGGCCGTATATTTGCGACTACCGACCTCTATTCTGCTGCCGAGCAGGAAATTGTTGGTTTCCTTGTAGGTCAGACCAGTGTTGAGCGTCGTAATCGAATCCTTGTCGCGGAAAATCACGCGGTCGGCGCCGATACCAAGCTGCTTGCTGTTGCCGGAGGTTTGCAGTGTCCCGAAATTACCCGGAACAGAGCTGTCATAGCCATACCAGGAGCCGTTCAGCGACAATGTCCAATAGCCATAGGGCACGCTGACATTGCCGGAATAGCTGTTGCTCTTGCCGACGCCGTCGTTCCGCCAGGGGTAGTCCGGGCCGCTATGCTCGTAGGAAAAGTTCCATTGATCGTTGATGCCAAACAGATTGTCATAGCCGACCGAGGCCGAGGACTTGGAATATCCCGTCTGCTCCTGGCCGAGATTGCTGTTACCGAAGGAGAGATGCCAGGGATGATCCGGCTTGTTCTCGATATTGAGGATCGAGGTTCCGTCCGTCTTCCCCGGCAGCATCGCCGTCTTGGCATTGTTGGACGAGAGACGGTTGATCTGGTCGAGACCCTGCTCGATATCGCGCAGATTGGTGATCTGACCCTTCATGCCGGGAAAGGCAGTCGCCAGCACGCCGGAGCCGGGGGCCGGCTTGCCGTTGATGTAGATATCGGACAACGTGCCCTCGACCGCCACCAGGCGCAGCACCTTCGTTCCGGCGATATCCTGGGCCGGCACGTAGACACGCGAGGTGACAAAGCCCTTGTTGAGGTAGAGGTGTGTCAGGTCGCGCAATAGCGAGTTGATCTCGCCAACGCCGACGCAGCGGTTCGCATAAGATGCGGTGACCGTGTCGATAGCGGTGGCCGAAAACTGCTTCACCCCCTCGACCTCGACATGGGTGATGGCGAAGCAGGGACCGGCTTTCTGGCCGCCGGGTGTTGCCGGTTGCTGAGCCTCGGCCTGAGCCGGCTTTGGCGTCATCCGCCCCAAGGTCTCCAGACGCTGCTGCTCGGCTTCCTGCGCCTGCCGGCGTGCGAAGTCGTCATTCGGCGTCTGGGCGGCTGCAGGCGATATGACGACAACCGCGGCCAGTAAGGCGCTGGCGGTCAAACCAAGGTTGTGGTGAGAAGCAGCCGAACGCCGGACTGACGTCATAAGCCTGTCTGCCTTCGCATCAGTTGGAGGCAGACTTCTGCAGCGCATCCAGTGCCGCCGACAGGCCCTTCAGGGAGAACTTGATGTTGACCTTCTGGCCATTCATCATCTGCACATGACCAACCCCATCCGCCGCCTTGGCAAGCGCTGAGATCGTCTTGGTGTCCAGCTTCTGCTGTGACCAGCAGCCGGCCTGGTTGCAATTGCGATAGGCCAGCTGCACAGCCGGCTTATCAGCCGCGTCGATGCTCAAGCCTGCAGGCAGGTACATATTGAGCGGCACCAGCGCGGTCAGCACCAGATCGCTTGCCGGCTGCTTGCCCGCCTTCTTGTCCGATACGGCCGGTGCATCGGCCTTGGCGATGGCGAGCGTCAGCACATTGACGTCCTGCTCACCCTGCTTCACCGTCGCGATCTGCGCCACTTCGCAATGTGTGGTCGCCGCACCGTCAGCAGCCTTACCGTCGATGCAGCGATAGTACCAGTCGTCGAATTTTTGCACACGGGCTTGCGGTGCAGGCTGCTGCTCGTTTGCAGCGGCAGGGGAGCCTTGACGGGAACCAGTACTTGAAGGCGTATTGGCAGCCGCGGGCGCAGGTTGTTCTTGCGCGGTTGCGGAAAATGCAAACAGCGTCGAGGAAAGGAACGCAACAGATGTCAGGGTCTTGAAGGAGAGGGACTTATTCGCGGGGGACATATAAAACTACCCAAAATCAAAGCCATTCGCTTGCGCAAGGCGCGCCTTGCTCAATCAGGATGTCGGTCAAAATTCATGAAGATGCACCTGAAAGCGGTGTAGCCGATCATGGGCCTAATTCGCTCAATAGCAGATTTCAAAAAAAATACAGCGAAAAGTAGCGTGAATACCGGCTCTTCACACGCTCGTTTTTCGATATGCGTGTAGAATCTGCAACACAAACGTTCGGTAATCGAATAAAACTGTCTCTGTTCTTGAAGGGATTGGAACCGGGGCTCTAGGAACTTCTGCTGACATCAGAACAATTTGGCTGAGGGGTCAAGTCATGGTCGAATTCAACAGACTGCACGATTGGCGAAGCTCCTTGGCGTCAAGCCTCGCGCGTAACGGGCACGTCCGACCACACGGAACCGGGCCCAAGAATGCGAGATTCGCGTTAGGCCCAAATTCGACCGCACACGTTTAAATCGATTTTAAAAAATCAAATTTTGAAGCTAATCGATTTTAATTTGTTCATTCAAAAATTCTTGTTGCGGCGCGAAGAAAATCGCTCCTAACTCCCTCATGTTATCTTGTCCGTTGTGGGAAACGCGCAATGACAGTCTCATTTCCGCTTACAGACAAACGTACCGTTGATGAGCTGCTGAAGCATCTGAACGCGCATAAGCTGTTCTATCCTGGCAACTGCGTCATCATGGTCAATCCTCTCGCCGCGCACGTTTCGTCGTGCCTTTCATATGCTCTCAGCACCGCTCGGACGGCCTGGTAGGCGCAAGGCCCTTCGGTTGAAGCCACTTTTTGTCCCGAGTTGTGCATCGGAGGCTTACGTTCGAACACTGTCGAAGGCTTTAGACCTCCGTGCAGTCGTCTTCGAGCGTCCATCGGCTTGAGCGCCCGCTGGAAATTGTTTGAATTCCATAAGGCGTCGCTCATCTGGCGTGCGAAGAGTTCGACCTTCGGCGAGATCCTCTGATAAGATTTTTAATTCGACGCGGAGAGGCAGAACAGGCATGCGATCGCACACTGGCGCTACCGCGTCGTTGGCATCCGTCATTGCGCCCGAATAGACCGGCCCCCATTCGTCGCTCACTCGCCACAGACTTGCCCAGGCAAAGATGGGTTCACCTTTCATGCTGAACCAGGTGCGGGTCTTCGCGCCTTTTGCCCCCTCAGTCTCTGCGAAACGAGACAATCTAACAGACTATAGCCTGATTTATCACGCATGAATCACAGATTGTAGGATGAGATCTGGAATCAAATTATCATACTATAGTCTGAATTATTAATCTTGATAATCAGTCTGTATACTGATAAAAACTGTTCGAAGATCAGTCTGTAGCCTGAGAAAAACAGATGAAGAGCGATAGTCGAAAAAGGGGGCGCCTGCGTCTGGATGAACGACTTCGGGTGCTTCACCCGATTGACCGGTTCAAGGCGCCGCCGAAAGGATGGGTGCGCGCATTGCGCGATGCACTCGGGATGACGGGCGCCCAGCTCGGCACACGCCTTGGCGTGCGGCCGCAAACCGTCGAAGCCATCGAGAAATCGGAAGCCGCAGGTACCATCCAACTTAACACCTTGCGTCGCGCAGCTGAGGCGCTGGACTGCACACTCGTCTACGCACTTGTCCCCAACAGCTCACTCGAAGATGCTATCGAAGCGCGCGCAAGGAAAATCGCAACCCGCGAGCTTCACCGCGTCGCGCATACGATGCGGCTCGAAGCACAGGGCACAGATGAAGCGGACTTCGAATCCCGCGTCCAGGCATACATTCGCGACAGGCTCTCCGAGCGCGACCTCTGGAATGAGACATGACGGATCTGTTTCAGGAGCCTGAGGACGCGATACCCCTTGAACCGCAAGAGCGAGAGGGTCTACTTCAGACATGGATCACGCACCGCCGTGATCTCAACGAGGCGGAGCAGGAAAACATCGTCGAGGGTGCGGCCTGGGCGCGCGGTCGCCGACGCGTATCGCTTGAGCGAATGCTCAGCGAGGAGTTCATGCGAACACTGCACAAGCGGATGTTTGGAGACGTCTGGGAATGGGCCGGCACCTTCCGAACGACGGAGCGCAACATCGGCGTCCAAGCCTACCGCATCGGAGTGGAGCTCGCGAGCCTGTTAAGCGACGTCCGCTATTGGGTTGAGCATGAGACATTTCCGTTGGATGAAATAGCGATCAGATTCCATCACCGCCTGGTTGCGATCCACCCGTTTCCAAACGGAAACGGCCGCCACGCTCGCTTGGCGGCCGATCTTCTGATCGAACGCCTTGGCGGCGAGCGTTTCAGTTGGGGCGGCGGAACTCTGGTGGATGTCGGTGAACTGCGCACTCGCTACGTCGCAGCCCTGCGCGCAGCAGACAACCATGATATCGCGCTGCTGCTAGAATTCGCACGCACCTGAGAGGCGCGGCCTCTGTGCACATAGTTCGCCTTGAAAGGATCAGAACCGACAACCCTGTTGTTACGAAAGCTACCTGTCTGAAACTCCTCAGTAGCGGACATCGGGTTTGTGAGGTCGGCGACAAGCCCGATGCGATCGGGCGGTTCCCCGTGTAGGCGCATCTCCCTGCTGTGGCGCGGAAAGCCCCAGGGCACCGATTTGAGCGGGCGATAATCATTTTCCTCCAAGACGATCAGACCTTAGCTTCCCTCAATTGTCTCGGTCGGCCGGCTGATTGCCGGCGGGCCGTCAATGCCAAAATGCGCGGCGATCGCGTCGATCGCTCCGACGACTGCAAAAAGCCCCCTATGATATTGGCCGCCTGCGGGCCTTCTTATCGGACGATAAGTCCAAGTAGCCGGGTCTGTCAGGCCTTGAACCGGTCGAATGCAGTGAGCCTCTTGATCGGTGGATCTGCTTCATCCCAGCGGTAGATTTCCGAGCGAAGATAGTGAAGTTCGTCGTCGAGGCCCTCTTCCGCAATTTCGATCCACCAGGATTTCGGACGTCCATCACTCCCGTCCGACCAACGATAGCCTCGCGCTTTCAGGTGATCCTTCATGTCGAACGGGCTGTTTTCCGCGAAAATACGAACGCGCGATCGCTGGCTCGCTTCATAGAGCTCGGCAAACGGCGTTGGCTCCGTTCCCGCCCCACCCTGCACGAGGACTTCGAGCAGGGCAAAGCAATCGTCGACGGCCCGATGGCCCTCGTGAAAGTAGCCCGCCTGCCCAATCAGGTAGCCGAGCTTGGTACCCTCGAAGCCGCGTGCCGACCAATCGATTTCGGAGACCGAGCAGGCCCACGCCTTTCCGTTGAAGATGGGCGAGAATGCCTCGCAGAACGGCCGGTCGAAGCCGGCGTTGTGCGCAATGACGAGATCGGCCGGCTCGACCACGGCGCGCAATTGGCGGAGATCGATCATCTGGCCGGCCACCATCTCGTCCGTGATGCCGGTAAGACGGATGACTTCCGGTGGGATCGAAACGCTCGGCTGCTGCAATCCGCCATAGACGCCAATGACATCGCCGATATTGCCAGCTACGTCGAATGTGAATGCGACGGCGCCGATTTCGATGATCTCGTCCTTGCGATGATTGAGGCCGGTGGTCTCGGTGTCGAGGATCATGCCTTTCAGCGGAAATCCCGGTCGCGCGGACGCTGTGACAGAACGGGGTTCGAGCTTATTCAGAATGCGGTATCGGCCAGTCTCCTGGAGGTGCCGCACCATATCCTCTTCGCTCAACGCAGCCGGAGAATGGCGTTTCGTCGCTGGGGAACTGGCCGCCTTCACAGGTGCGGCCTCAGGCGAAACAAACAGATCGAACTGCCGTGTCATTCGCTATCTCTGGTCCATTCTTGAAACAACTCTCCGGACTGCATCGTCCGCCAAATCCGCTATAAGGCATCTGCTCGAACAAATCAGGGGGAATCATGGACACCGTGGAAATCAGCAGCCGCAGCGACTTCGCCCTGTGGGCAATCCAGCGCGCGCAGGCAATCGTGACGGCCGAAGGCGCCGCCTTTGCGATAGCTGCCCGTGATATGAATGAGGACGCGCTGGCCGAGACTGCGGCCGCACTTGGCAAGGCCATCAGCGATGCCATGCTCGAGGTCTTCGACGGCCTGCTCGATGAATAATCTAAATTGTTTGGCTTTTAGAAATGGCATTACTGACCAACATTTTGATATAATTTTTGGTCAGAGATTGCGTCGACATGCCTGATCCCACATCCGATACCCTGGAGCGCATTCACGCACGCATCGCCAAGGCCGCTCCCGCCGGCGTCTGGTCACGGGCCGATTTTCTCGATATCGGAACACCCAATGCTATCGAGAAGGCCCTCCAGCGCCTTGCCAATCGCGGTGACATTCGCCGCCCTCACCGTGGGCTATACGATAAGCCCACCACGAGCCAATTGACGGGAAAGATGGTTTTTCCGCCGCGCGCCTCATTCATCGAAGCCATTGCCCGGCGCGACAAGCTGCGAGTCCTCGTCGACGGCATGACAGCCGCCAACGACCTGGGTCTCACCACAGCTGTCCCGGCGCGTTCGACCATCTATGCCGATACCTACCCGAGGACGATCGAGATCGAAGCCAATGCCGGCGACCCGAAGGCGACCAAACCGGTTATCTACACGCTGGATTTCAAGCGAATCTCGGCGAAGACCGCCTTCTGGGCGGGGCGCCCGGCAATGCGCGTGATCCAGGCGCTCAACTGGTTCCGGGACGAGCGATCCAACCTGGATACCGTGGTCGATGGTATCGTGCACCACTTGGCGCGAAACCCGCACCGGAACGCGATCATCGAGGATCTGCGCGAAAATATTCATGCCATCCCCGCCTGGGTGTACTCCGCCGTGGAGAGCATAACCCGCTCTCCATTCGTTTCACGCCAAGAAGCAACGGAAGACCATGAAGCAGGCGTTCATTGAAATCCTCCGCTCGACCGCGGATGAGCAAAGGGCTTTCCTTGAAATGAACCATCCATGATCTACGGGATTGATCTCGGTACAACGAATTCCCTCATCGCAGCCTTCGATGGCAATGGACTAAAACTGGCTCCGAATATTCACGGCGACGTGCTGCCCCCTCGGTCATAGGTTTGGGCAGCCTGGCGGTGGATTTTACGCATCTTTTCACTTGAGAAAGGACATGGGAGGGGCTCGGACCGCACAGCCCATAGGCAAATCGAGGCATTGCTCGTATTCCCGGTGCCAGCCCTGCAGGGCATTCTTGATCGGGTAACCCAGCTGACGAATGGTCGCCCGGACACGTTTGCCCAGCTTGATGTAGAGCTCGACCGCTCGGATCCTGTCTTCGTATGAATACATGAACTACCTACTTGGTAGTCTAAGTTTTCGTCCGCATCCCCGTTCGACCAGCTGTGCGACCCCGAGGAAACGCCATGATGATTTGTCTTTCCGGCAGAAAGTGCTTATCCTTATCGCATTGAAATATTGTCAGGAATCGATGTTTATGGAACTGACTTTTACGCTGGCGGTCTGCTTGCAATTGCCCTGGCTCTTTACATGATGCTGTCTTCGTGGGGGAAAATCTCTCTCCTTCAAGATCAAGTGCCTAATCTTTAGCGTGCTCGTCTTCTGCATGGCGGCGTTCTGGTGCGTGGTCTACGGACCAGACAAATGGCTGCTGATACAAGCCGGCATTATCATCGTCGTTGCGACGCTGGTCGGTCTCATGTCCTCAGGCAAAGCTTGATCGGAATTGTCGTGCCTCGCCGGGAGAAATGGCAGCTTTAACGGCAAGATGGCAATCTGGGTAAATTTTGTGCAGAATATAATATTTTCGTCAACGTTCGCAAAATATTCAATTCTTCCAGATAATGCGGCGCCAATGAATGACCATTGGTGCATTACTTGATGATCAACGAACTTGATATGCCAACGGTGCTCTTCCTGCAGAAGACATCTTATATCGCCGGTGCAATGACCTTAGGGTATCTGCGAGTTACCTCGACTGAAAGCCGCGGGGTCGGACTGCTCGCGGCCAGTTTCGTTGTCCTGGCCGGAGGTTCAACCCTTGCCGGACATGCCGAAATCCATCCCGCGCTCTACGGTCCTCTCAGCCTCATCAATATCGTTCTTGCAGTACTGGGATATTGCCTGCTCGGGTTGGCCTTTATCGTGATCAGTAACCCCGATCGAAAAATAAACACGGCGCTTGTACTCATACCGGCCGCGTTAACGCTGGCAACGGGATTGATCACAGCATTCCATCTGAACAACACGTATCGAGCGACGACCTTTACTTTTCTCGGCTGCTTGACGATGGCTGCCACGGCGGTCGTCGTGTACCTTGACGCACACCGTGAGCCACTTCCTATCCGGAAACTTGTTGCGGCGATTCTTGCCGCCGCCAGCCTCCTCTCCTTGATCATGAGTCTGGAATTCTGGTTCGGCACCTTTCCTCTGCTCGATGTGGCGAGCGGCTTTTTCCTAATGATCCTTTCCAAGTTCGTGCTCGCGATTGCGATCGTGATTTTCGTCAGCGAACGCCAGCATATGAAGATTAGGCATCTGGCCGATCATGACGCTCTTACAGGCCTTCACAATCGTCGCTTTTTCAATGCGAATGCGCCCAGACAGCCCCTGCGGGGCGACGCTATTCTCTATCTCGATATAGATCATTTCAAGCAGCTGAACGATCGTTGGGGGCATGCCGCAGGCGACGAAGTTCTCGCGACAATGGCTCGGGCGGTACAATCGATTTTACCGCAGTCGGCATTGCTTGCACGTCACGGGGGAGAGGAATTCATAGTTTTCCTACCTGCAAGAGCCGGCGACGCATTACTCCATGCCGAGCGGATCCGCCAAGCCGTCGCTGAGCTTCGCTATCCTACACTTGGGACCGAGATGACCGTGACCACGAGCATTGGTATAGCAAGAGTCGTGCAAGAACATTCGGAACTCTCGGATCTTTGCCGGGAAGCCGACCGCGCCTTGTATTTAGCTAAAGCCGCAGGCCGAAACCGTGTTTGTGACGCCGAGCTCAACTCCGCTCCGGAGAATTGTCGGCGCTCGGCATGATGCAGAACCATGACCAGCCACGGCCGCTTCCCCCGCCGCTATGACCCCGGGCAGGCTGTAGTCGCATCTTAACATCTGCCCGCCACTGCAGTGCAGATCCAAAACGAACCAACACTTCAGCGAGAAGTGCAGTTAACTAGTATTAGCTACAATCTCCAGAACGAATTGACATGCCAAGCTCTCCGTCAGACCAACAATAGGATCAGTGCCGGAAACGTCACGATGATGCCGAGCTTGAAGAAAGCCCATGCTCCAGTGCAGGCCCTCCCGGCGTAAGACGGCAAGCCACAAAATCGTGGCCAGCGAGCCGGTAACGGAAAGGTTGGGGCCAAGATCGACGCCGATCAGTGGCATGCCCCGCCTTGAGACGTCCGAAAATGCCTCGGCTGTTCTAACGTTTCGCCCGCTTCTTCTGACGATAGACGTCGATGGCCACGGCAGCGATGATGATGACGCCCTTGGCGATTTCCTGATAGTATGCGTCGACGTTCAGAAAGGTGAAGCCTGAGATCATCACGCCGAGGATGACCGTGCCGATCACCGTGCCGGCAATGCGTCCGACGCCGCCGGTGAGCGAGGTGCCGCCAATGACAGCCGCTGCGATCGCATCCAATTCATATGTGACACCCATGCCGGCCTGCGCCGTCTGGACGCGAGCCGCCGTGATGATGCCCGCAAGACCCGCCAGCAGACCGGCGATCGCGTAGACCTTGACCAGATGCGCCTCGACATTGATGCCAGAGACGCGCGCCGCCTGAATGTTGGCGCCGATCGCATAGGTGAACTTGCCGTAGCGCGTGTAGCGCAGCACGATATGGAAAGCGAAGGCAACCACCAGGAAGACGATGACGGGCCAGATGCCAGTGCCGATGAAGTTGAACTGGTCGGTGAGGCCCGAGATCGGCTGCCCCTTGGTATAAAGCTTCGACAGGCCGCGCGCTGACACCATCATGCCGAGCGTGGCGATGAAAGGGGGTATCTTCGTTCTGGTGATCAGCAGGCCGTTGACGTAGCCGGCGGCAAGGCCGATCAGCAGGCCGATGCCGATCGGAACGAAGAACGGCAGATCGGTGAGCGCCGGATAGAGCGCCCGTGCCCAGGTGGAGGACTGGGCAAAGCTGGCAGCGATCATCGCTGTCAAACCGACGACGGAGCCGGATGAGAGGTCGATGCCCCCGGTGATGATAACTTGCGTCACCCCGACCGAGATGATCCCGATGACCGAGACCTGCAGGATCATGATCTTCAGGCGCTGGATGTTGAGCAGGAAGCTCTGGCCGACAAAGATCCAGCCGAGAACCTCACAGACGAGTGCAATGCCGATCAGCACCAGAAAGATGCCGAGTTCCGGCGGTACGCGGCGGCGCCTCGAGCGCGTCAGCGGCGCTGCGATCGTCTCTGCGACTTTGCTAACCATGGTTCAATCCTCCCTTGCGATGGCCGGCCCGGATCATTGCGCCGCCAGCTCCATCACCTTCACTTGAGTTGCATCCGCACGATCGAGGAAACCGGTCACTCGGCCCTCATGCATCACCATGATACGGTCGCTCATGCCGAGCACTTCCGGCATCTCCGAGGAGATCATGATAACGGCGACGCCGTTGCGCGCCATTTCCGTCACCAGGCGATGAATCTCCGCCTTGGCGCCGACATCGATGCCGCGGGTCGGCTCGTCCAGGATCAGGATGCGCGGATTGGTGAGCATCCAGCGGCCGATCAACACCTTCTGCTGATTGCCGCCGGAGAGATTTTCGACGCGCTCGTCGAGGTTCGGCGTCTTGACGCGCAGCTTGCGCGCCATTTCCTCGCAGACCTCGCCGATCGCACCTTCCTGCACGAAACCGCCACGGACGAATTTGTCCTGCAAAACGGCGATCTGCATGTTTTCAAGCACGCTGAGGATCAGCAGACAGCCGGTGTCCTTCCGGTCTTCCGTGAGGAAAGCCATGCGATGGCTGATCGCCACCGCCGGCGAGGAGACGTCGACCGTCTTGCCGAAGAGCTCGATCGTGCCGGAGGAAGCCGGCGTCACACCAAACAGCGTCTCGGCGACATTCGAGCGGCCGGAACCGACCAGCCCGGCGACACCGAGAATTTCGCCGGCCCTGACCTCGAAGGAAACGTTGGAAAAGACGCCATCCAGGCTAAGATCCTTGACGGAGAGAAGCGTCTCGCCGATCGGCACCTCTTCCTTCGGGAACATCTGGGTGATCTCGCGGCCGACCATCATGCGGATGATGTCGTCGCGCGTAACATCGGTGGAGGCGTGCGTGCCTATATATTTGCCGTCGCGGAACACCGAGAATTCATCGGCGATCTCGAACAGTTCGTTCATCTTATGGGTAATGTAGACGATGCCGATGCCATGCTCGCGCAGGCCGCGGATAATCTCGAAGAGATGCGTCACCTCACGCTCGGTCAGCGCCGAGGTCGGCTCGTCCATGATCAGGACATCGGAATCATAGGAGACCGCCTTGGCGATCTCGACCATCTGCCGGCTGGCGACCGAGAGCTCGCCAACCTGGATTTCCGGATCGATGTTGATATTCAAACGACGGAACAGCTCTTCCGTCTTCCGGCTCATCTCGGCATGATCGACGAAACCGAAGCGGTTCTTCGGCTCGCGGCGGATCCAGATATTCTCCGCAACGGTCATGAACGGCATCAGGTTGAGTTCCTGATGGATCATGGCAATGCCGTTCTCCAGCGCATCGAGCGGCGATTTCAGGCGGATCGCGACGCCCTTCAGGAGTACCTCGCCCTGATCCGGCACATAGATGCCGGCCAGGATCTTCATCAGCGTCGACTTGCCGGCGCCGTTTTCACCCATCAGCGCATGCACCGTGCCGCGCTTCAGACGGAAGGAAACGTCATCGAGGGCCACCACGCCCGGAAACTCCTTGCGGATGCCTTCGGCACTCAGCAGATAGGGGGCGTTCGGAACAGCGCCACTGGCGCGTACCGCAGCCATGGTGGATGGGCTGACAACCATCTTTTCTCTCCCGGAAAGTGGCAAAATTCGTGAGGATGCGGGCTCACGCGCCCGCATCCGTCGATAGCGGCAGCGTCAGTTCTTCTTGACGAAGTCCTTGACGTTTGCCGGCGTCACGAGCTGGAAGGGAATGTAGACCTTCTTCTCGACCTTTTCGCCCTTGGCAAGCTTCAGCGCGGCGTCCACAGCACCCTTGCCCTGGCCGGCGGCGTCCTGGAACACCGTGACCTTCAGATCGCCGGCCTGCATCGAAGCCAAAGCATCCTGCGTGGCATCGACGCCGGCGACGACGATTTTGTCGAGCGACTTGCCGGAAGCCTTCAGCGCCTGGATCGCGCCGATCGCCATTTCATCGTTATTGGCGATGACAGCATCGAATTCGAGACCGCTGGAGAGCCAGTTGGTCACAAGGTCGGCGCCCTGGGTACGCTGCCAATTGGCGGTCTGTTCCTGGACGATGGTGATGCCCTTGCATTCGTCGGTGGCGAGAACGTCATGCACGTCCTTGGTACGCATGCGGGCTGCCTGGTTGGAGAGCTCGCCCATCATGACGACGGCCTTGCCTTTGCCGCCGAGAAGCCGGCACACTTCCTTGGTTTCCAGCGTGCCGGATTCCTGCTCGTTGGAGGCGACGAATGCCTGCCCTTCCGGCAGGCTATCGACATTCGCCGGCTCGCGGTTGACGTAAATCAGCGGGATCTTCGCCTCTGCCGCCAGCTTCGAGATGGCCGCCGTCGCATCCGTATCGACCGGGTTCACGATGATGGCATCGACTTTACTGGCGATGAAGTTCTGGATCTGGCTCTGCTGCTTGGCAATGTCGTTCTGCGCGTCTTCGACCTGCAGGTTCACGCCCTTCACGGTTTTGGCGTAGTCCTGCATACCGTTGCGCAGAACAGTCAGGAAGTTGTCGTCGAACAGCGCCATCGACACGCCGATGGTTTCGGCATGCGCCGCCGTCGAGAGCATAAGCGCCATAGCTGAGCCAAGGATAAGTTTTCTCATGATTTTCCTCCCAATTGCGGTGTCCGGCCACACCCCTCATTAATACCGGAACCCTCGGCTTCGACCGCAGGGCCAACAATCCAAGCTGCCATCACTCCCATAACAGCAGCCCAAAAACGGAACAAACAAACCGTAAAATTCCCTATGCGGAATATTTATTCCATTTCCCAGGGAAAACGTCAACACTATTTTGTAACCGTCCTGGCGGAGACGAAATTCTCAGGGCAATAACAGAGTTTTCAATGGGGAAAGGCTGTAAAAGCCGGGGTTCGACCCCACATCTCAGCCACTCGATCCGATGGAACGGACATTCCATCGGATCGAGTGACGTAAAACGCCGTCGATATCGGGCCGAATACCCCCACCGGCCGACAATGGAGAACCAGCATGCCCTCGATGTACCGCTTTTCAGTTCCCGTCTTTCAACGCGGCCTTACGGTCCTTGCGACCTATCTCGATGCGATCGAGACCTATGCCGCGGAAAAAGGCATCGACCCCAAAGAGCTTGTCAGTGCGCGCCTCATCGACGACATGCTGCCGCTTTCCGGCCAGTTCCAACGCGCCTCCGACAGCGCCAAGCTCGCCATCGTCCGGTTGACCGGCGTCGAAGCGCCGCGCTTCGAGGACAATGAGACGACCGTTGCCGAACTGCGCGAGCGCCTGAAGAAGACACAGGATTTCCTGGCGACGATCACGCCGGAGACGATGGCGGGCAGCGAAAGCCGCGAAGTGACGATTTCGCCCGGCGGCAAGACGATGGTCTTCACCGGCGAGGACCTGCTCGCAAGCTTCTCCCTGCCGAATTTCTTCTTCCACGTCACGACCGCGCACGACATCCTGCGCAGCCGCGGCCTGCCGGTCGGCAAGATGACCTATCTTGGCGCGCTTTCTTGATAGCCCGCTATTGAATTTGGATCAGGGCCGGCGCGAAACCGGCCCTTTTTCGGTCAGTTCAGTATAGGCGAGCGTCTGGTCGAGATGCTGTGCCCGCAGGGACAATAGCTTTTCGGCATATTCCAGCCGCATCGCCGCATAGTCGCCATCATCGGCGACATTGGTCAGCTCCGCCGGATCCTTTACCAGATCGTAGAGCAGAGGCGGCAGGCCGGCAAAATGCACGTATTTGAAGTGCTCGTCCCGGACCACGGCGAGATTACAGGCATTCGACTTCAGTCCGAAATGCCGCTCCGATTCACCGCCAGCAATATCGCGGAAATCGAATTCCCAGAACACCGCATCGCGCCAGCTCTCCGGCTCCCTGCCTTCCAGGAAGAGCATGAGCGTCTCGCCGTCGAGGTGATTGTCGGGCGCAAGGCCGAGCCGGTCGCACAGCGTCGGAAAGATATCGACGGCACTGGTGAAGCGCTCGACCTGCTGGCCCGCGCCCGTCGGATGGCCGGGATCGCGAATGACCAGCGGCACATGGTAGCTGCCATCGAAAAAGCCACCTTTGCCGAGCATCCAGTGGTCTCCCATCATCTCGGCGTGATCGGAGGTGAAGATGATCAGCGTATCGTCCCAGGCGCCGGCATCCTTGAGCGCCTGCCAGATCCGCCCGAGCTGGGCATCCACCTCGGCGATCATGCCGTAATAAATGGCGCGGATCGCCGAGAGATCCTGCGCTGTCCAGTCACTCGCGGATCCTTCACCGCCATGGATGAAACTGCCCTTGCCGATCAGTGGTAGGGCAAAGGCGAGAAACGGGTGCACCGCCTGCTCCGTCTCGCGATCCGTAGCCCGCGCAAACGCCGGTCCACCGCTTGGCGTAAACATGCGATTATAGGGTTCCGGTACCGAAAACGGTGGATGCGGCCGCAGGAACGAGACATGCGCGAACCATGGCGCATCCTGTTCGCCAAGCCAGCGGATGAATTCGCCGGTCAGAAAGGCCGTCTGCGTTTCATCCCTGGAATAGGCGGGTGCCGTGTCGGAAATTTCACCGGCCTTCGCCCCAACGGGAATATGAATATCGCGGCTCGTCGCTTCCGCATAACCGCGCGAGCGCAGCCAGGAGAGCCATTGCTTTTCGTGCTCGGGCAGGAGTTGGCGAGCGCTGAAGCCAGGGAGCACACCTTCATAGGTTGTCAGATGCGGATCGTTCGGATCCATGCAGCGCGGATCGGGAGCCGTATCGGTATAGCCAAACAGCGTCGGATCGTAACCGCCACGCCGGGCGGCAAGCGCCAGATTGTCGAACCGGGCATCCAGCGGCGACCCATTGCGGCAGACGCGATGGTTCATCTGATAGAGCCCGGTATAAAGCGTCGCGCGCGCCGGCGAACAGGGCGCCGTCCCGGCGAAATGACGGGCAAACAGCACACCGTCGCGCGCCAAAGCGTCGACATTCGGTGTCTTGACGCTGGCATGGCCGACAGCGGAGAGGCAATCACCCCGCCACTGATCGGCCGAGATCAGCAACACATTCGTGCGTTTGCCCGAGGCACGCCGCTCAGTGCTGGTTGGATTTGGCATGCCAGTTCCAGGCGGACTCGATGATACGCGACAGATCGTATTGCGGGGACCAGCCAAGAACGTCGCGGGCCTTGTCATTGTTGGCGACCAGCGTGGTCGAATCGCCCTCGCGACGGCCGACATATTCGACCGGGAACGGCCGGGCTGACACGGTTTCGATCGCTCCCAGCAGCTCCTTGACCGTCGTGCCGGTGCCGGTGCCGAGGTTCAGCGCGACGGACTCGCCGCCCCTGAGCAGATATTCCACCGCCCGGACATGCGCGTCCGCGAGATCGAGCACATGGATATAGTCGCGCACGCAGGTGCCGTCACGCGTGTCGTAGTCGCTGCCGAAGACCTTGAAGCCTTGGCGGCGGCCGAGCGCCGCGTCGATCGCCAGCGGAATAGCGTGGGTTTCCGGCGTATGCCATTCACCGATGCGCCCTTCGAAATCGGCGCCGGCAGCGTTGAAATAGCGCAGCACCACGGAACGCAGGCCCTTGTACTGGTCGTAATCGGCAAGCGCCTGCTCGACGATATATTTGGTGCGGCCATAGGGATTGATCGGCACCTGCCGATGGCTCTCGTCCAGCGGCACGCTCTGCGGCAATCCATAGGTGGCACAGGTGGAGGAAAAGACAAACGCTCCGACACCGGCCGCCTGCGCCGCCGCCAGCAGTGTCAGCGTGCCGATGACGTTGTTTTCGTAGAAGGAGACAGGGTCCTTGACGGATTCACCCACCTCGATCAGCGCCGCAAAATGCAGGATGGCCGCCGGCTTGTATTTCGCCAGGACTTCATCGAGGCGCGCCCGGTCGCGGATATCGCCTTCTTCGGCCGGACCCCATTTAACGAATTCGCGATGACCGTTGGAAAAATTGTCATAGACGACGGGCTGAAAACCCTTGTTCGCTAGATCCAGACATGTGTGCGAGCCGATATAGCCGGCGCCCCCGACCACAAGAACCGTTTCTCCTGCCATAGCCATCCCTTCTCAACGATGTACTGCCCAAAGCACGCCGGACCGTGCTTGATCCGCCGCCTAGAATTAGAGACCTCTGGACGAGTTGCAAGGCTAGAAAAATTTGGGGAGAAACAGACCGATCCAAAACTTGCATTCAGGCCCGTCGCTATCTCGCCACTACTCATCACCAGCCGGACAACCTGCATCTTCGTTTCCGTTGGACTACCAAAAGACGGCTCCTCGGCAACGGGCCCGGATATGGGCCTGCCGTTTCCCTTTAACATCTCCGGACATTCTAGTGCTCAACACCGCGCGCACGGCTGATCGTTCGACGGTGCCGCTCGGCGATAATCTCTTCTGCCCTATCTATGGCGACGGCACGCTGGACTGTGCGCAATTGCGCAAGGATGGCTTTGAAGGCCGATTGTTGAGACATTGAAACCATGTTGGCAACACCAGCCTCGTTGCGTGAAATTGCACCCGGTCCGAAGCGAGCATCAAGTGCCTTGCTGACAAGAAAAAACTCCTGCCGGACATCTGGTGACAACGACCGGACCAGCCGTGCCAACTCGCGCGGGTTCTTCTCCGTCTCGGACGTGATGTGTCGCAGCTCGGCCTGGGCAATTCTCGTCAACGCTGGAATAGGTATTGCCATCCGCCCCCGCTCGATCATGACCGCCGATTTTTCGTTCTCAAAAGCGCCCACGTAATATCGACCGAGAGAGTGAATATCAGCACTAACTGCGTCAACCGCCTGCAGCGCTTCCCTGCGCTCGCGACCACCGGAAAGCAGCCTATCCATCGTCCTGCCGCTACCACGCAGAGGGCCATAGGCGGTTGGTTCCGTAGCAACGGCACGCGCAATACGTTCAGGATCGATCTGCTTGCGCACCAGATCTTCGATCGTCGCCACGGCAGCTGCGGGGTCGCGCCAGATCACGGTCGCGGTGGCAGCGAGTGCTGCTCTTACCTGTTTGTAATGCTCAGTCTCGGTGACGCGCATCCGTGCCTCTTCATCGAGACTCGCCTTGAATTTCGTGACCGCCGGCAACATCGCAGGTATGGTGTTGAGGTCATCGGAGGTGGCCGCCGCAACGATCCCGGAAGGATCCTGTTGCTCAGCGAGCTGCTGCTCGGCGGCGAAGCGTTTGACAGCAGCAAATATCGCAGTCAACTCGGTCCGCTTTTCCTTGCCAATCGCTTCCGGCATGCCTATTGCGATATCGCGCTCTGCGAACTGATCAGTCTTTTCCGTAAAGGCGTCCCAGCCGAATCGGCGGCTCAAGGCTTCACTCACCGCCTTGATCTCCTGAACAACGAAACGATCCTCCGCGGCAATGCGAAATGCTGTGCGGTATGCTTCCTGCCCACCCTTCTGTCGGATCGCTTCGACCTCAGTGAGCCGCCCTCTCGCTCTGTCGGAAAGGCCCGGCACGGTGACCTCCATGGACAACCGACGCCTTCGTTCGCGATCGTCGAACCGATCCGCCTGCTTGCGAAACTCAGTTGCGTGCGCCCGTGCAAGAACCGCCAATTCGGGCACCGCGGCCAAGGCGGCGGCCCTCATCGCTCGATCACCACGGCCGTCGATCAGCCGGTTGTTGCCATGCAACGCACCCAGGCTTTGCGGAGAGCGTGATAACCGCTCCGCCATGATGCCTGGGTCCAGCGCGAGGTTCCATGATTGTTCGTTCAGACGAGAAAGTGCTCTATCTGGCTCACGATAGATTCGCTCAAGCAGCGGACGCAGGATTGCTTCTCGTTCCTTCCATTGGGGAGATGCGAGTTGGGCACGACGCGCATCTTCCGCAGTCGATCGGGTAAAGGATTTCACTGCGGGCAGCAGATCGAAAGCATCCGCGACCGGAGCGGGCAACGCGTTTTTGTCCTGTGTTGCGCGAATAGCAGTATTTCGACCCGAAGTTTCGATCGCGATACCGAAGGCGACGCTTGCCCGCTGCCAGAGCCGCATCACGTGATCACGTTGTTCGGCAAGCCAATTAGATAGACGCTCAGTCTGTGCATCGACGGCGTGACTATAATCCGCGATGGTGTCGATGCCGCGCCGCCGTGCAAAGTCGAAAGCCACGGATCGATAAGACGCCTCATTTTCGAAATCGAGCGTCGCCGTCTTTTCGCCGGAGCGCGACAACCGTTCGACCAGTTGCCCGTAGAGCGCCGGTCGGTGATGTTCGGCAGCAAGCTGCTCCATCCGATCCTCGGCCTTTTCAATTGAATACGCTGTCCAGATATTGCGTTCGACAACACGATCCTCAAAGTGCTTCGCGCCCGTTTCCTCATCAATAACGGGCACTTTGACGGTAACTTTTTCAGTTCCATCCTTGCGCAGGGTCGCGATATCGCCGACCCCCACGCCGGCATCCTCAAGCGCCTTGGGCAGACTGACGCCCCAAAGGCGATGCGTGGTTCCATCGTCCGTTTTGACGTCAACATAAGGAGAAGGACCGACGTCGTCCTGCTTGCGGAACTTCGCCAGCCCGGTTTCAACAAGCTCGCCGGTGATGCCGGCGACATGTTCGACGCGTGCCGTCTTGCCCCATTCCAACTTTGGCTGAAAATCTTCCATTGCCGCATAGAGATCGACACGCTCGCGATGACGCGTCATGGCAACATAGGTCAGGTGTCGGTCCATCATCCCGGTTGCCAGCACGAAAGCGCGGTCGAAGGTCGATCCTTGGGTCTTGTGAATCGTTACGGCGTAGCCATGGTCAACATTGCGATAAGTGTTTTCCGCAAACATGACATCCCGGCCACTATCCAACCGAACGAAAAGGAATGGTTCTCCACCCCGATCCGCTGTCGAAATCACTGTTCCAAACATGCCGTTCTTGACATGCTGAACAGTTAGATGAGGGGCCTTGGGTTCGACGAACCGCGCATTTTCCAGAAAGATGATCCGGTCGCCCACGGAGAATTCACGTCTGCCGCGCTCGGTGCGAAACGACCGACCCTCCCCGAGTGCATCCTGATGCAACATAACCGCACGGATCGCGTCGTTGAGGCGTCTCACATCGCTATTGGTGTGGGCGAGAACCACCAACTCGTCGCCACGCAACTTACGACCTTCAATCTCTGCCTTGGCGATGGCATCAATGCGAGCGTTGGCCCAGTCGGAAACGATCCGTTGAACGGCATCGTTCCGCGTGTCGCTTTGGAGGAGATGGCCATGGGCGCTATAGACACTCAAGGCTTCCTCAACCTTTCCACGGGCAAACAGACGAGATGCATCTCGCGCCCATTCGTGTTTCTGGCGACGAACGCCGACCAATTCGACAAAGCCGATGCGCTCGACGATGGCACGGAAGGAAGCACCCGCCTGGATCGGCTGGAGTTGCATCGCATCGCCGACAAGAACCGCTTTCGCGCCGGCATCCTCGACGCGTTTGAGAAGACGCGCCATCTGTTGCGACGATACCATGCCAGCTTCGTCTAGAACCAACACGTCGCCCTTCTGCAGCAGGTCATATTCGTTTTCCCAGGCAAGCTCCCAAGCGGCAATCGTACGCGAGCGGATCCCGGAGCTACCATTCAATGCCTCCGCCGCCTTGCCGGCGAGCGCTGCTCCAAGGACACGTCTGCCTTCTCCTTCCCAGGCGATGCGTGCCACACTCAGCAATGTCGATTTGCCAGCACCCGCAATACCGACGACCGCGGCAATGCCGCTGTCAGCCGTGATATACCGGACCGCATCGACCTGTTCGGCGTCCAGGCTGATGACCTTGCCTAGTGTTGCTTCAAATTCAACCATCGCAGCATTAACTTGGGATGACGATACCGCAAAGCCACCGATGTTCGAGAGGTTGAATGCCGATCGCGCCATGTGGAATTCGGTCCTGATCATCGCGCGCGTAGTGTAGACTGCCGGCCGCTCGACCCCAGCAGTTTCCGCACTCATCTGCTGTGGCCGCAGCATCACCAAATCATCCGACGCCATCAGTTTCGCGCGGATATTGGCAAAGACGATTGGATCATCAACATAGCGGTGCAGGGCGCGGGCGATCTCGGTTTCGTCGAAAGTCGAGCGCTCGTTGCTGAGTTGCCTAAGCAGTAGACCGGGGTCGGTGGCGAGACGATCCGCCCTCTCGTAACGCTGCGCCAATGCTGCTGGGGCGAAATAGACATCGGCACCTTTGCGTAGACGCGCCGTACCGACGGGATCGAGATGGCGCTGCCCCATTCCCCGCAACCCCTGCTCCTCGTAGGAGCGGCCGTCTATGCGGATATCGTGACCGGCAAGTGCCAGATGGTGCGTTACCGTTTCAGCCCAGGCAAGCTTCCACTCCTCCATCGTTGCCTTGTTGCCCGCCCACGGACGGTAAATGATTTTTCCTTTCGGCTTGTCGGGGGTTTTGAGGCGCAGCGGTTCACCGCTGTCGTCGACGACAGCGACTCCCTTCGGCCCGAATCCGTCCGCTGTTAGTGGACGTAGCGTGGTCATGACGTGGACGTGCGGATTACCCTTCTTGTCGTGATAAACCCAGTCGGCCACCATTCCGCGCGACATCAGGTTCTCGCGAACGAAGTCGCGCACCAGGGCGATATTCTCCTTCCTGCTGAGCTCGTTTGGAAGCGCAAGGATGATCTCGCGGGCCAACTGTGCATTGCGCCGGGTCTCGAAACAATCGACCGCATTCCAAAGCACTTCGCTGGCGCCGGCAACCGATCGTCCGTCGATCGCAATTCGCAACCATGCCGGCGTGTCGTCAGGCAGAGCGAGTTCCTCATGGACGAGTTCGTCCGCCCCTGCGGTGTAGCGGAACTTAGTACCCACCTGTTCATCCATCATCTTGGTGCGATGACGATAGGCAGCAGCCGAGACGATGTTGTGTCCCGCTCCGCGGCTAATCAATTTCGCTCTCAAAAACATGATAGCCAAATTTGACTCCCTAATTTCAAGCACGTCGATACTGCGGCAGATATCGAGGTATTTGGCGAGAAGACCTATGAATAGGCCTATTTTCAAAGATGCATTCCATTTTCCTACATTATTCGACCTGATTTGACTACCGTATTTAAATCAGTATAAAAGATGCCATCAAACTCGACCCTGATGAAAGAAAGGACAGCCATGCGTGCAAAAACCACGGTCTCCGAGATCGACACACAGATCGAACTGCTCAAGGAGAAACGCGAGAGCATGGTCGCTAAGGCCAACGAACGCTTCGCTCGCGCGGCACTGAAAGCCGGCCTCGCCGAACTGGACATTCCCGACGCCGAGCTCAACACCGCCTTTGCCGAGATCGCGGCGCGATTTCGCGATGGCGAAAAAAGGGCGACCGGCGCATCCGCTTAAGAGGCTTCATCAACGAATTTTATTTCTCGAACGAAGGCGGCAGCGCGACATGACGAACGATCGCAAGCGCGAAACGCGCGACAAGGTCATCTTCGGCGGATTGATCATCAAGGCTGGCCTGAGAAAGGCCGATCGCGCCTTTCTGCTCGGCGCCCTGATCGAGGCAAGCCGGATTCCGCTAGGTACGGCGCAATATCGCCACCTACATGAGATCGGAATGGAAGCATTCCGGGCCGACGCGCATGACCAATTCAGAAAGCAAGGGTCTAGCGTGACGATGAAGTGACGATCGTGCCTAATGCTTCTGAGGACATTGCGTCAGCGGTGGTGATCACTATGACACTATTTTTCACGGCATATAGATGGCCGGCGACGGCAACGATGTTTTCGCCTCGGCAAGTCGATTGGTTCATGCCTGCTACGCCGGCCATGTTGGCCGTAGCAGTTGATTGAATTTGTATCTGGCATCCCAGAAATAGGCTCATATCCGTGACGCTATGCCTTAAAGACAACGCCCGCACACATAGAACACGAATGCACATTCGCGCGTTGAACATTTCGTGCTCGGCCGAGTAATAGTCAGGCAATGGTAGATAGACAGAGCAGCCTAAACCGGCCTTGCCGCCGCTCTGCCTGCATGCAGCAGAATTCCAGCGAATGCCAGAACCGGCGGCACGAGGAAACAGGCGACGCCGATCAACATGAAAAGCAGGGCCGCCGCGGCACAGCCGAAGACAAAACCACCAAGCGTCGCCCCCATCCGGCCAAGCCTCGCCTTTGCGGCGGCTTTCGCTTCGGGCTCTACCCCGCGCAGGAGATCGGCGATATCGATCATGATCTGCGTCGTCGTCCCGGTCATCATTGTCGTTGGCGGCGCCGTGCCGAGATGAACGCGGTGCAAGGCATTCTGAACGGCCATCGCCGACACCAGCGTCATGCCCGTCAGGATCGCCTGCCAGCCATCGCCACTGACAAACGGGCCGAAGCCAAGGGTAAAGACGGCGGCAAGCGCCAATAGCAGGAAATTCAGCATCAGGATCACCGGCAGCACCGGCAAATTGCGTCGAGACAGCTCGCCGCCGAGCAGACGGGCGAGGATCACGACCATGCAGAAGACTGGCAGCGCCAGCAGTTTGGCCGCAGCGCCCGAAGTTCCCAGCACCATCGCGGCAGCGAAGGTGACGAAGTTGCCGGTGACATGGGCGGTAAACAGGCCATGCAGGGCCAGAAAGCCGGCGGTGTCGACATAACCGCCATTGATGCTCAGGAGAGTGGGCAGGCTCGGCTTCATCGACAACCTCGTCTCCGCTGCGATCCATCGAAGAGTATGAATCCTTATCACGCGAAAACGAAAGCGATGTCTAGTTATTATGCCCCTGTTCCAGCGTCGCGATCTCGTCGGATATCTCGCGGATCCTCTCCTTCAGATCCGCTTCAGTGCCATCCTCAATCTCTCCGTCGCCGAAACAATAGCGCGCTATATACAATTCAAGCTTGGCTTCCAGCTCCGTCCGTCGGGCATATAATTGCTTGAGATATTTGTTACGCATAACGAACCACGCATTCCGAGAAAACATGTCTCAGGATACTAAATAAGCATGCGAGCAAAAAGTTTCGATAGATGCGACCAAAAGCACCTATCCGCGCGCCGGCATCATCCGCGCAAGTACACGGTCGCGCAGCACATAGTGGTGCACGAGGGCAGCGACGGCATGAATGCCGGCGATAGCGATGATCGCCCAAGCGGTGGCACTGTGCAGTTCGCTGAACAGGCGGCGCATTGCCGGATCGACGATGACAAAGGGCGGGATGGAAAAGAGACCGAAGAATTCCGGATCGCTCGCGGACGCCCAGCGCATCAGAAACCCATAGGACACCTGCGAGATCATCAGCGCATAGAGAACGAGGTGCACGAGGGTCGAGGCCACATGCTGAAGCCCGGAAACAGCGGCTGCCATGCGCCGATGCGTCACGAGGCGCCAAACGATGCGCAGGACCAGGACGACGGTAAGCAGGATGCCGAGCGAGACATGCAGTGAAATCAGCCCCAGGCGTAGGGGCGTGCCGCGATCGGCAAAATCCCAGACCTGCGCCATCGCAAACAGCGTCAGCACGAGGAGTGCGGTCAGCCAGTGCAGCGCAATGGTGAAAGGGTCATAGCGGGTTGCGCGCTCATCGGCGGCAGTCCGATTGAAATTGCTCATGATTCAAGATCTCCTTGGGAGGAACGAACGGCAAACACCTGGAGCTTCCCTTCTATTCAACGGTCTCAAGGCGACGGGCGACATACGGCACCGTCTCGCCGACCCTACTATTGCAAAGCCTCCGCCTGATATTCACATTGATCTGACATGCACCTGAATTGGCACGGCACGGCAAAGATTTGCGCTGACACACGGCTCGGATATGCGCTAATTCAGGTCAATTGTTCGAGGTAGAATGTGTTGAGCGAAAAAATTGCCGTGATTGGCCTCGGTTATGTCGGACTGCCCGTCGCGATTGCCCTGGCCGGGAAATTTCCCGATGTCGTCGGTTTCGATATCAAGGCGTCCCGCGTGGCGGCCCTGAAAGCGGGAGAAGACGACACGCGCGAGGTTTCGCCGGAACGTCTGAGGGAAAGTGGGCTGCGTATCAGCAGCGACATGGAGGACCTGCGCGACCGCGACATCTTCATCGTCGCTGTTCCCACACCGATCGACCGCAACCGGCAGCCGGATCTGCGCCCGATGATTTCCGCATCGCGCACCGTCGGCAAGGCCCTGAAGAAGGGCGGCATCGTCGTCTATGAATCGACCGTCTATCCCGGCGTAACCGAGGATGTCTGTGGCCCCGTGCTCGCCGAAGTCTCCGGCCTGCGCCAGGGGGAGGATTTTCACCTTGGCTATTCACCGGAGCGGATCAACCCCGGCGACAAGGAACATACGTTCGAGCGCATCGTGAAGGTGGTCGCCGGTGATAGCGAGGAGACGCTGGAGAGGATCGCCGCCGTCTATGGCACAGTGGTCGAGGCCGGCATTCATAAGGCGCCCAGCATCAAGGTGGCGGAAGCGGCCAAGGTGATCGAAAACACCCAGCGCGACCTCAACATCGCCCTGATGAACGAACTATCGATCATCTTCGAAAAGATGGATATCCGCACCGCCGACGTCTTGAAGGCGGCGCGGACGAAATGGAATTTCCTGCCGTTTACGCCCGGCCTCGTCGGCGGCCATTGCATCGGCGTCGACCCCTATTATCTCACCGCCAAGGCCGAGGAACTCGGCTACCACCCCGAAGTCATCCTCTCCGGCCGCCGCATCAATGACGGCATGGGCGCCTTCATCGCCCAGAAGCTGATCAAGATGCTGGTCACGGCACAGAAACCGATCAACGGCGCCCGGATCGGCATTTTTGGCCTGACCTTCAAGGAAAACGTGCCGGATCTCCGCAATAGCCGCGTCCCCGACATCATCCGCGAGCTGCACCAGTTTGGCATCAAGCCGCTGGTGCACGATCCCATGGCCAGCCATGAGGAGGCAGAAGAGGAATATGGCGTGCGGCTGGCGGCGCTCGAAGACTTCGGCGAACTCGACGCGATCGTGCTGGCCGTGCCGCACAAATCCTATCTTGCCGATGGTGCGGCGGAAATTCTCAACCTTCTGGGCGAAAACGGCGTGGTGGTCGACGTGAAAGCGGCGCTGGAACGCGACAATCCCCGGCTCGACGGGCACGCCGTCTGGAGCCTGTAAGCAGCACTTAGCCGCCCCTGGAGGAGGCAGCGACCGTCAGCCGCAGCCCCTCATCGACCGAATAGGGTGGCGACCAGCCGGTGATCGCCACCGTCTCGCCGATATCGACCTGCAACGAACCGAGAAGGCGCTGTGCCGCCGCACGACGCCCGAGCAGCGCCGCCAACCCTTCCAACAGGCGCGGCGGGATCGGTAGCAACAGGGCTTTCCGCCCCATTACCGCAGAAAGCTTGCCGATCAGTTCGCCGATGGAAAGATCCGCCCCGTCGCTGATCAGGAACACCCGATTTCCGGCAGCGGGATGATGCGTCGAGAGCAGGATGAAATCGACGAGATTGCCGACGAAGACCAGCGATCTGCGATTGGTGACAAGCCCGAAAGGCCAGGGAAACAGCCGCCCAGCCCATTTCATCAGGCTCGCAAAATTCGCCTTCACGCCCGGCCCGTAGACCAGCGGCGGGCGGATAACGACGATTTCCATGCCTGTCTCAACACCTATGGCAAGGAGCGCCTCCTCCGCCTCGCGCTTCGACTGGCCGTAGGGATCCTCCGGATGCGGGATATCGGACGCCCTGTACGGACGACCTGGCACCGTCGCCTCGCCATTGACCTTGATCGAGCTCAGGAAGATGAAGCGCTTGACGCCGGCCCGGGCGGCCTGACGGGCCAAATTGACCGTGGCATCGACATTGGCGGCGCGAAAGGCGGTGAGCGGATCTGACGAAGTGTCGTTCATGACATGGACGCGCGCCGCCAGATGCACGACTGTTTCGACGCCCGCAAGCGCGCTCGCCCAGTCGGTTGCACCATCGAACGTGCCCATGGCAATGAAGCCCGGTTTTAGTGCACGGCTGACCGGGCGATAAACCATCTGCCGTCGGGAAAGCTCAGCGCAAAGCGCCTGCCCGACAAAACCCGTTGCACCCGTGACCAGGATCATGCGCCCATCGTCCCTCAATGACGCCCATGCGTCCGCTCAGACCATGCTTCGCATATTACCTCCGTGACGAACAAGGCATCCCGGAGGGACAGCCACGGCAAAATTCGTGCCCGAAACGATTGTGCAGAAATGCCTGATATGAGATGGACTGCGCAGAAACCATCACCGACGCTGTGAAACCAGCGTCGGTAAAACCATCAGAGACGATGCCCTACACGATCGCCAAGCGCCTGTTCGACTTCCTCGCCGCCTTTGCGGCTGTCATCATTTTTTCAATCCCGATCCTGATCGTCGCGATCTCCGTGCGGCTGACCTCTCCCGGCCCTATTCTTTACTGGTCGAAACGGGTCGGCCGCCGAAACCAGATCTTCCACATGCCGAAGTTTCGCAGCATGCGGACCGACACGCCCGCGGTCGCAACGCATCTGCTGAAGGATGCCGGCACCTATCTGACGCCGATCGGCTCCTTCCTACGCAAATCCAGCCTGGACGAACTGCCGCAGCTCTGGTGCATCTTGAAGGGCGAGATGAGCGTTGTCGGCCCTCGCCCGGCGCTCTTCAACCAGCATGATCTGATTGCACTACGCACTGAGCGCGGCGTCGACGCCCTGCTGCCGGGTCTCACCGGCTGGGCACAAGTCAACGGCCGCGACGAATTGCCGATCCCGCAGAAGGTGGCTCTGGACGAGGACTATCTGCGCCGGCGCTCGTTTTTCTTCGATCTGAAGATCATCATCCTGACGGCCCTGAAGGTCGTTCGCAGCGATGGTGTGACCCATTAACACCAACGTCGGGCAGAAATAAGCTCGGTGGATACACGACCGCCGAAATGCCGTATTCATGCCCCTTTACAGCCCTACTGGCTGTCGTGAATGCTCCGGCATACCAAACGAATCAAACGTGGACGAACGCGGAGATATCATTGGACGACTTGCGCGCGAAAAAACCGCATGCTGATCCCGCAACCGGGGCTTTGACCGGCAGGATGACCACAGGCGTCATGACACCGCCGATGGCGGTCTTCGGAAGCGTGCTCTGGATTCTCGTCGCATCCGCTACCCTCGTCGAAAGCGATGCCTACCGCTATGCGGTCGCCCTGCTCTCGTTGATCGCGCTCTATTACTATCTGAAAGCGCCGGTGCGGCCCCGCACCGATTGGATCGGTTGGCTGTGCATGGGCTGGGGTGCCTATGTCATGACCCGCTTCGCTATCACCTATTGGCTGACGCCAGAACACGATATCGGCGCCTCCGACTGGCTTTATGCCTTTCCCTTCTTCTTCCCGATCCTCGGCGTCGCGGTCCTGCTCTACGAGCCGTTATTCGAAAAGATCATCGCCGCCTATTTCGCCGCAACCCTGATCATGCTGATCGCCACGCAGCATTTCCGCGAGGTTTTCGCGGGTGAGACCGTCCGCCCGTTGATCATGAATAACCAGATCCACGGCGCCGTCGCCTGCGGCATGATCGTGATCTTCACGCTGTTCTGGCTGCTGCACTATCTGACGGACAAGCAGAGCGACCGCAGGATCGCGCGCTTTGCTTATATCGTCTCACCCTTCATCGTCGGTCTCTGTTTCATCGCGATCTATGGCGCCAAGTCGAAAGGCGTCTGGCTCGCACTCGGCATCACCCTACCGCTGCTGGCGCTGGTGGCTCTGAGCTATCTGCGCCTGAAGCTCGGTGCCATCGTCATCGCCGTTGCCGCGGTCCTGCTCGTCGCCGGCATCTACACCGTGCGCCATAATCTCGACAAGACGGCCGGCCCGACCGTGTCGGCGACCATCGCCATGCTGGAAAGCGTCACCGGCGGTCATGACCTGGGTGGCGCGGTGACAAACACCATCGGTTCCACCAACACGCCGGTATCGATGGACGAGCGGCTGCAGCTCTGGTCGAACAGTTGGGAAGTCTTCTCCTCCGCACCGATCTTCGGCTGGGGCAACCGCTGGCTGGAGCGCTGGTATCAGACGCGTTATTCGCATATCCAGTATACGCTGCTGCACAACGGCTATCTGGAAATCCTGGTGCGCTACGGCCTGTTCGGCGCCACCATAATGGCCTTCATGCTCGCGATCTTCATCCGGGCGGTCTGGCGCGCCTACAAGGCCAGCATCATCCCCCGCGCCGCCTGGCACGCCTATGCCGTCTGCCTGTTCTTCTTCTCGCTGACGCTGCTCAGCAACTCCAACAACCGCCTGGCCATCGGCGAAAGCCTGGCCTTCGCCAGCTCCGCCTTCGCCTGCTGGTGTCACATGCGGCTGAAGGGCGAGTATTTGGCGATGTCGAAGGTGGAAAGGAAAGATGTGGCGGTGGGAACTTGATCATGACAGCTGCACGAGAGCCTCGATAGCAACACAGAGCACCCCACGATCGAATGTAGGATGGTTCGCCCTTCTGGAGGCATTGATTGGGATGTTCGTTGTTTCGAAGGGTGAGTGCGACTGTTAGGTTTCATGTCCTTTTCACCCATTTTCCGTTTACAACGAACCTCGGCTGAAATGAACAAAGTAAAATGTCGGGATTAAACATCTCGTTCCATCCGCTCGGTCATGGCTCAAAATAAATCTCGTTCACCCGAAACCGCCCGTCGATCCGCTTGCACTGGACAATGATATCGATCGCGGCCCTGAGCAAACTACGAACATCGTTGCGCTCAAGGTCATGACCTCCTTCCGACTCTTTCACGAGCAACGTTAGTTGTTCAAATGCTAGCGCCGCAGAATCGGCATGCACCGTTGTGATCGATCCAGGGTGTCCTGAATTGACATTGCGGATGTAGTAGAAGGCCGAGCCGTCGCGCAACTCCTGTAAAAGAATGCGATCGGGTCGCATCCTGAGGCACGATTCGAGCAGATCTTTCGCGCTGATTTTCGCCAGCCCCTGCCCTCCTTTCGAATAGAAAAGCCTGACGTGATTGGGCTGCGGGATGACCAGCTCCGGCGTATCCTCGATCGAGATAATCCGCTCATGCTCCGGGATATGCCGGATCAATGCCTTCGACAGGGTGGTCTTGCCCGATCCAGTCGCGCCCGAGATGATGATGTTCTTGCGCGCAAGAACCGCCGCACGCAGAAACGTCGCGTAATTGCCTGCCTTAAGGGTCTTGTCCAACTTCGCATCGGAGGATTCGACATGACGGTTCAGCGAGGAGACATTGGAAAATAATCCACCCGCTTCGAGATCATCCAACGTCAGCGTCACTGACGACGGCTTTCTGATCGTGACGCTGACCGTGCCTTTGGTCGTTGCCGGCGGAACAACGATCTGGATCCGCTCTTCATCTGGCAAGGTGGCCGACAAGACCGGCCGGGCCTCGTCGATTGCCTGGTTCGAATAGCTTGCAATAGCCCGGGCCAGACGCATCAGCTTCTCGAAGCTAAGATCGGGCACTGCGTGGTGCTGCCATCCCTCCATCCCCTCGGTCAGGACTTCACCCGGGCGGTTGATGACGATCTCATAGAGCGACGTATCCTTCAGGAAGCGAGACAGTGGCAAAAGCAATTCACGCACGACACCAGCATCTGAAGCTTCCGCCATCTTCTGCCCTACTTCGTCACAAGCGTCGATCGGCGCCCGAAATCCCCCAATACCGCCCGATCGAGGATCCTGTTGCGGGGTTCGGTGACACGCAGGCTATAGACGCCGGAAAAATCGAGATCGCGGGCAACAAAGATCGAGACGAGTTCGCCCTGATGCTTTGTCAATGTCGGCACAATATTGATAGATTGCTCGACGGCGGTCGCTGCCGCCTGCTGGCCTGCCGTCGTCGTATTCTGCGCTTGAACGTCACTATCCTGCAGCCGGCTGCCGGCATAGGTCGTCGCGTCGCCAACGATGGAGAGCAGGATGGCGCTGCCGAAGCGCTCCCACCAATGCGTGTCGACATAGCCATCCATGCCCGCCCGCCCGAGTGCGTCGGTTGCGGGCGAGGCGAGTGTAATAATCACACCTTTTGGCGTCTTTGCCCGGTTCCAAAGCACGAACAGACGCTTCTGGCCGCGGTTTAAGCCGCCTCGATATTCTCCGACGATTTGGGTTCCTTTCTCCATCAGAACCACGCGTCCGTTGTCGGAGAGCACATCGCGGTTGATGACGCAGCTGGCAAAGCCCGGCTGGTCGGAGGCAAGCGCCGTCTCCAGCACACAGGGAATGGAAGTTCCCATTGCCACGATGAAGTCGCGATTGCCGAGCGTGCCGGCGCGTGATCCTTCCAGATGGGTCGGTGTCAACATCCTGTTGAAACGCTGATCCTCGGTTTCAGGTTGGGCGCCCCCAAGGCTGCCTGGAACAGGAAGGTAATTGGAGCCGGGGTCTTGCGACACGGCAACTGCAGTGTCACGGCGCTGCAATGAGGACTGCTGTCCATTATAGGCCATCACCGGCGCGCGGCGGGCAGAGTCCAGCAAAGTGTCCTCGGCGGGTGTGGCCTCCTCCTTTAGCGCAGGCGTTGGTAACAGCACCTCGGGAAGCGGTGCAGCCGTCTTTACCTCTTCCTTCGCCGGCTCGAAGTCGGCCGTCTGGCGAATGACGACACGGTCGGGCTCTGTCGTCTCAGTCTTTTGCCGGTCACGCATCGACCACAGCGAAAATCCAACAAAGGCGATCATCGCCAGAACCACGGCGCCGCGCTTCAGTAACGGACTGGCGTCAGTTCGCGGGTTGACATCCGTCTCGGCGCGTTCACCTGGGATACGGTCTTCCGTCTCATCCGCCATGACCGCCTCCTATTGCGGCACTTGCCGCCTGCGCTTTCATGACACGCTCCACCGAAGGCGATGTCGTATTGGTGTCGGGATTGATGCCCACTGGATTGTAGGCTTCGTTGAAGATGCAGAGCACGTCCCCTCCCCGCCGCAGGATGAACTTGCGGCTGATCGCATGAGCGAGCACGAGATCGCCATCCACCGACTTCGGCACCAGGCTCTCCGTGCCGTCGGAATTTTCCATATAGATTGCCGGCATTTCCTGATTGCCGGTGAAGGCGAAGGTGGTGATCTTGCCGTTGTCATAAACGGCCTGCGGCTCAAGCGCCGCCGACCCTTGCGCCGTATAGCGCCAGTTGCGCGGTCCATATTGCTCATGCAAAGCCAGCACCGTGTCGGCTTGTCCAGCTTGTGCAGCCTGAGTTCGCGCGAGCGCCTCCTGACGACGGCGTTCCGCATCATCGGCCGGATAGCGATATTTGACATAGAAGTAAGTGTCCTGGCCGGCGGCAACCGGACCGTCACGGACCGTCAACTCCATCTGGTAACTGCGCGTCGAACCATCACGACGTGTCGTGACCACGGAAACGTTTGTTACAGGCTGGTTCTCTCGCGCCTTCAGGAAGAGGATATTGCCGGCTGGTGCCACTTCCCAGGCGACTGTGTTACCAAGCGCCACATGGGCGATTTCCTCGTCGGCGGCAAACTCCACCTGGACGGAGGAACGCAACGAGCCCACGATCCTGGTGATATTGTAAGGCTGATAGTCGACGAAGCGGACCCGACTGTCCTGTGATGCGCCGCGTGGCGTTTCCAGCGCAAGGGCTGCCGATGGCCAGCTAGCAGTCAGGAGCAGTGCAATCAAACAATGATGTTTCAGATGTTTCAATTGATGGCCTCCGGATCAGATCGATAGTCGCTGACGGCGAAGCCGAGCGGATTTATCAGCCGATCGGTCGAGGACATTGGAGCATTCACATAGGAGAAGGTAAGCGTTGCCACCCAATGGGTCGTATGGGTCTCGTCACCGCGGGTGATGGTACGCATATAGCGAACAGAGAGTACATTGGCGTTGATCAGCGAGATGGAAACAATGTTGATCCGCGATGTGGCGCCGCGACCGTAGATATTTTGCGGGGAATCCGGATTGCCGCCGCGATAAATCACGGCAAAGCGGGTCTGTTCCGGCGCAGTTGAGAGCAGCGAAACCGTGCGAAAATTCTCCTCTGCCTCGCTCCAGACATAACTCTCGCGGGCACGAACATAGCGGGCGGCAAAATATTTGGTCACCGCTTCGTCGTAGGTGCCAGCAGTCGACGTGAGTGCCGAAACGACATCGACAATGCCAGTGGAATTGTCGACTCTCACGACAAAAGGCTCGACCGTCTTTAGCGGTGTCAAGCCTGCGATGGCGGCTATCGAAATCGCCGCAAGAATGCCGGCCCCGGTGGCTACGAACCAGGCAATCCGAACCGAGCGCTCCATCTGGATCATGCGGTCCTGATCGAAGCGCCGGGCCTTGTCGAAATAAGCCTTGAGACTGTCCGTCGTCACCATCACCGCGGCCCTCCGCATGGACGATGGGAATTGCCGACATCGAAATGCGCGAAGGCGGCAGGAACGATGTCCGGCTTTTCCTCGACATAGGCAGGTGGCTTGCCGCCGGACTGTGCTGGTGAAGAGTTAGGAGGTTTCGGCGTGGACCGACTATCGCCGTCCCATTGCCACATGGCGCGATTGAGCGGTCGGCGCGAATAGCCGTCGCATTTGGGCAGGGGATAGGAAAGTGACGCGCAGCCACTGATCGTCGACGCCACGCAAAAAAGCACGAATATTCGGATCATCCTGAACCAGCCATTTTTTTGTTTGCTTGAAGTTCCACATCAGTCGGTTCTTTCGGAACGAAAGCTGCGGCCAACGGCACGTGCACCCCGACCAGTCGCTCGCGCCATGTAGGTAGCACCCCGGGCAAGCGTGCCTTCATGCGCGTCGCGTGCCGCGCCATAGCCGTAGGTGATCGACGCCCCGCCAGCGGCAAGTGCCGAGGCGATGCCTGGAAGCTGGTAAAAGACGTAGAGGGAGGCAAGGCAAATGGCGCCGAGCGCAACGGGTCGCATGAGTACGTCGCTGTAGCTCTCGATCATTGTGAAGGTGGAATCGATACAAGTAATGAGTAACGAGCCAACCGCCACGACCAATACCTGCAGGATCACGAAGTTGGCGAGTTGCCCGATCCAGGCTTCGGTAAAGCGGCGCGTCGAGCGGAACATGGCGAGCGCTACGAAAATCGGTCCGATAGCGAGCACGATCGCCAGTGCGAGACGGGCATAGAGAGAGACGATATAACCGATCGCGGCAACCACAAAGCTTGCCAAGATGACCAGCATGCCACCGAGACCGGTAACGATATCGACACCCCATGAGGCGCGCGACCAGATCTCACGCGCGCATTTCTGACCCTTGTCCAACAGGCTGTCGAAGGTCGAGGCGCTTGGTATCGTGCCGGAGTTCAACGCCTGCGAAATCTCCTTGGGCAATGTGTCAAAGAAGATACTGCCGATATAAGTCTGGTACTCGCCAGCGTTCGTGACCAGCATCAGGATGATGGCAAGCTTCATTGCGCGGAAGGCGAAATCCATGATCGGTTCGTGGACTGATCCTCGCAGGATCAGGAAGCCATAAAGGATGACATAAAGTGTCAATGCCGCCGTCAATGGGCCGGTGACCCAGCTGGCAATATTCGACGTACCTGACGATATGAAATTCTCCAGCGGCGCCTTGAACTGCCCATCGACGAAGGCAAAGATCTGATACATGCCTCAGCCTCCGAGTGCTTTGCCCATGCGCTCCAGGCGGGATTTCCAATCGGCCGCCTCGGCATTCATACAGTTCGGCGTGGCTCGCAACTCCCCGGGATTGCTTCTGCATTTGGCGATGATATCCGACAGCAGCGTCTGGTCGGCCATCAGTTCATCCACCGAATAGATATGCTCGGGCTGCTTCGAGCAGCCAGCAAAGCCGATGAGGAATGTCAGAAAAATAAGACGCTTCATTGCAGTGCCGCTCCCATTGTATCCATACGCTTGCGCCAATCCTCGGCCTTGCGCTGTTCATCGACCTGAACCTCGGCCTGCTGCACCATCTGTAACCCCTGCATCCTGAGCATATCGGTCTGGAGAAAGGCCGTTTCGGCCTGCAGCCGCGCCTGCAGATCGGCAATGTCCTTGGCGTCGCTCGCCGAAGAAATCTGCTGGCGCAATTGATCAATCCCGTCGATCCGCTTGGTCGCGGCGTCGTAGATTTGCTGGCCGAGGCTCATCTGCCCTGCATTCTTGTTCTGAAGACGCGACAGTTCCTGGGCATAAAAGTCATTGGCGCTCGTTTTGTAGGTCGAATTGTCGGTTAAGAACTTTGAGGCGGCATCGCCAAGCGTGCCTGAACCTGAGCCCTTGAGCAGGCCTTCGATGGCAGAAAAGTCCCCTGGCAATGCCTTGCGGATCGACGGATCGTTCAGCAGGCTGGCGACGTCGGCCATATTGGTCAGCTTGTTTAGCGAACCGTAGAGCTGCTGAGCCTGCTGTAGTTGCTGGTTCAGCGCATCGAGCTGCGATTTCAGTTGGGTTATGCTTTCGATCTGCTTGGCAATCGCCGTCTGGTCGATGACGGGGATACCCTGCGCGTCGGCGGTGTAGGAGGAAAGGAACAGTACTATCGCTGTCATGGGAATCATTCTGCTCTGCGCCATCAGCTTGCACTCCTTCTCTGTTGGAATATCCGCAGCCATTCGTCCCGGTCATCGCTAAGCTCCGAGCGGATCGCCTCGGCAAGTTCCACGTTTGCCGTTCGCCCGGAGAGGATTGCGAGCTCATCGTCGAAGCCGTTGAGATCGAGTTCGGCGACAACGCTGTTGTGACCCTGTTTAACGATGAAGCGCCGGCTTTCGGCGGAGAGCTCGCGGGCAACCAGCTCGAATTCGCGTTCGGTGAGCTTGAAGCCACCGACATAGTCGTCTCGATCACCGCGGGAATTCGGCAGGAAAACCTGTGTTGGGCACTGCTCAATGATTGTATGCGCGATCGGTGAGCTGATGGCGTCCCGCGGGCTTTGCGTGGCAAATAGCATCAAGCCGTTCTGCTTGCGAATGGTCTTGAGCTTATTCTGGGCAAGATCAAGAAAGCTCTCGTCTTGCAACGCCTTCCAGAACTCGTCGATGACGATGATGATCCGTCGGCCATCGATCAACTGTTCGACACGATAGAAAAGATAAGTCATCAAGGGATTACGGATTTCCTCATTGTCGAGAAAATCGGTCATGTCGTAGCCGAGAAATTTGGCGCCAATACCGATCTCATCGGCTTCGTTGTCGAAAACCCAACCAAGCGGCCCGCCTCTTTCCCACCGACGCAGGCGCGTGGCGACCCCTTCCGGATCGGTATTGTTGAGAAAGGTGCGCAAAGCGCCGATCGTGCGCTGCTCTTTCGGCAGATCGGCAAGACCATCGATCGCCAGCGCGATATCGCTGACATCGCTGACCGAAAAATCACGCACCGCCGCGCCAGCGAGCTTGGCGATAAATCGTGCCAGGAATATCTTGTTTTCCGGTGTCAGCTCTAAGGCTTTCAGCGGTGCACATCCGGTCGGCAGCCCGTTCTTAAGCTGCAAATAGGTGCCACCGGCAGCCCGGACGAAGAGGTCGGCGCCACGATCCTTGTCGAAGAAGACCATGTGCGGGTCATGCTTTTCGAGTTGCGACAGCATGAAATTGAGAAGCACGGTCTTACCAGTGCCCGACGGACCGCAGACGAAAGTATTGCCGAGATCGCCATGGTGGAAATTGAAATAAAACGGCGAGCCCGACGCCGTCTTCAGCATGGCGACGGCCGGTCCCCATTCGTTGCCGTCCTTCCTACCCGTCGGATAGGAATGAAACGGAGAAAGTGCTGCAAAATTCCGAGAGGTAATCGCACCGGAACGGGCCCGATACCGAAAATTACCGGGCAATTGTGCCCACCATGCAGCTTCGAGCCCTAGATCCTCGCGCGCTACGACCGCGCCGCCATTGGTCAGATGCGAGCGCGCCTTGGCGAGATTATCAGTAAGGTCTTTGACAGAGGAAGCGAACACCCCAAGCGTCAGATGGTGCTCCCCGAGCACGAAACGGTTTGATTCCAGCTCGTCCATCGCCGCATCGAGCTCTTCGATCTGTGAGGCTGCCCTGTCGACCGCACTCACCATCTGGTTCTGTTTGCGGCCCATGATGGTGCGGGCATCGGTTTTAGACCTGAACGCGAAGGACTGAGTGAGGATCAGTTCAAAAGGTGCCGTTAGAATACCGTCCAGCATGCCGCCGCGGGTTCTCGCCGGATATTCCTTGAAACCGAACATGCCTGCGTAACGGCTTGTCCCTTCATGACGGATCTCGACCGTCTCGCGTCCGACGATTACACGATCGGAATAGATCGCCGAGGAGATCCTGCCTTCCGTCAATGGTATGGGTTCACGACGGCCGCCGATCAATTGATGCAGCACCTCGCTCGGTTCGGAAAACAGGATACCGTTTTGGTCGTAGAGCGACAGCACGCGCGGCGCGAAGCGCCGCAGTCCCGCGGTAACATCGGTTACCTTGTCCCGCAGATGCTTCAGGCTGTCCTCATCGAGCTCGACTTCGGTTCGTTGGACCTTGCGAAGCCGTGACAGCAAATTTGCGAGCCGTTCCGCCGGATCGCGTCCCGGATGCCAGAGCAGGGTGAGATAGAGATCGTTGCGAAACAGGTCTTCGCTCACCATCCGCTCCCGATACTTGCCATTCAACGTTGCCGAGAAGGAATTGGTGAACTCGCCGTCGGGATAAGTGTTGTCGCGCCGCCGGATGAGATGGGTCCAGATTGCCAGACGCTCGTCGCCGATGTTGCGATAGAGCGTATTGAGGTCGCGCTGCAGGCTGTTCAGGTCGATAGCATCGGCCGTCTCGAAAGAGACGCCCTCCAAAGAGATCATCGCCAGCAATGCTCTGGAATCAAGTGCGATCACGGTCTCGTCCACGTGCCGGACATAGGGGATAAACGTTTCCGGCTCGAGTTCACGGAATTTGAGACGGGACATATTAGGCATGGCCAAGGTCCCTTTCGTCGTAGCGTCGCACCAACCTCAATGGCGTTAGCGAAGCGCCACTCCAATAGGCGCCGTTGCGCGAACGACCACAGGTTTCGATCCAGGCCAGCAGAATACGGAACATGTTGTGGTCATGCTTGACGAGCGAGCGAAAGATGAAATGAAAGACCACACCGACAAGGCTATAGGCAATCGAGCCGGCAATAATGTAGAGGATCGTCGTAAGCATGATGTTGACGCCCATGGCCTCCATCGTCACCCCGGCAATCATCGCCGGCCGGGTGCAGGCCAAAAACAGAGTGTCTTCCTCGAGCGAAACCTTCTCCACCATGATCTTCACCCCCCGGAAATCGTGCTGACGATCTGCGAGGCGCCGAAGAGAATGCCGATACCGAGCACGACATAGGCGGCCTTGCGAAGATCGAGGTAGCCGAACATCCAGGCGATGCCGACGATGATGACGGCGATGGTCGCCAAGAGCTTGGCGACGTTGCCCGTGAGCAAGGTAACGATATTCTGCAGGACCGTCTCGATACCGCCGGCGCTCTGGGCAAAGGCTGGCTCGATCATGGCGATCGAAAGGACAGTTGCCATCGCAACGGTGACACCAAATGCACGAATATTGATCCTCGACATCATTCAGACTGCTCCGGTTGATCATTTTGGAAGACCAGCGCAGATGATTGCCGCGCTGCATGGAAGACATCCCAAGACGGTGGTTTCGCCGACCGTTCGGGCAAAGGCCTTTCCTCACCGCTCAAGGGCGTATCACTGGTCTGGGGTTCGGGAACTGTCGGCCACCCGGCACTCTGCCCTATCGCTATGGTGGACAGTATCTTCGAAAGCCGTTTGGCCTCGCTTTGGACCTGATCGTCATACTGGGCCATCTTTCCGACCGAGGGATCGGAACGCCCGTAGTAGGATTGCAGCATCACGCGCTCCGCCTGTTGCAGTGTCGCGCCGGCGCGTACGGCCAGACGATAATAGCCATCGAGCAGTGTCGCTGTTGCCTTGAGGTTGAGGCACGGATCGAAGGCATCCGCGATGCTGAGATCAAACTTGCGCAGTTCGGCGATGCCGATGCCGCCAAGTCCTAGCTGGACGTCCTGATGCTCCGCCATCAGCGCCGTTGCGGTTTCGATCGCCTCGGCCTTGCTCTTCGGTTGTTCATGTAGAGATGAACTCCCACCCACACGAATATCAAAAGGCTGGAACTGGCTTTCGAGACTGACAACCGCCGCAAGCGTTTCGATCGCAATCGCCGGCGCACAGGCCTGGGCAAGATCGGTAAAGGAGACAGCCATGGTCAGTACCACACCCGCTGGCTTCCAACGCCGTCGATGGTCACATCGACAAAATGTGGCTCGGATCGCACATTCGGCCGCGCCGTCGGATAGCCCACGCACTGTACGTGCCGGCCATCCCGCTGCCAGCGCGCCGATACCACCAGCCCATCGTCTCTAGCGCTGCCATCACGGCCGGAAGCGCAATAGCCGCCGTCAACCTTGGAAAGGGTTAGCGAAACGCAGGTCTCCTGTTGGCCGCGCTCGCCATAGCGTGTCGTCAGGCGATAGCTGTCACTGCAGAAATAGGGCTCGTAACCAGGACGCGATGCCCGGAAGCCGACACCGCTGCAGGTAGGAAAGGAATGCCCCTTGGCAAGCTCATGCCAGAGCTTGTTGATCGGGGGACGGCAGGCAGCATATTGTGTAGGCCCACCCGGATTGGAAAGGCACAGGATAACCTGACATCCCCAATCATCGGCGCGCGCATGCCGCTCGGAAATGAGGTATAAAGGGATGCAGCCGGCAATGGCGAAGACTGTTCCAACCAGAAGGCGTTTCATCAGCATGATCCTTCGATGTGGCGATATCAAACGATCCGTCCGGCGACGATCTGGCGCCGTTCGTAATTTATACTGACTTATATAATGTAGTTAAAAAGATGACAAGTACCCTAACCACGCAGTGGCACAGTCTTTCGTTCGCAGCCTTCATCCTGCATGAGATCATGGATCATCCGCAGGAGGATGAGACACCACAATCCCGGCTGAAACAGGTCGGCATGATGAGTGTTCTTTACATCATGCATCAAGCTCATCAGGCGCTAAACATTTCAAATATAGTCGAAATTACGAAACTCACACGCATGGGCGTGACGGAGACAATCGAGCCGCTGGTGAAACGTGGGATCCTGACGGAGACGTTCGTGAAGAATTCCATGGGGCGCGGCAAGGCCCGTCAATTTGAGATCGCGCCGGAGATTTTCGAGAAGCTGCGGAGCTTTCAGGCGAGGTGATTGATAATCTCAACGGCCGAATCAAACTGAATTAAAAGAATCAATAAAAACCCAGAAACGTCCAAACAAAGCGACTGTATTTATGTGCTTGGCTATGCCTTTCGCAAGCCCCGTGGCTTGAACACATAGCCAGCTGCATGAACGGTGCGAATGGCAGCATCATATCCGGGCCACTCCCCCAGCGTCTTGCGCAAGCGGCCAATGTGAACATCCACCGTTCGCGGCGTGACTTCGGCGGAAGCCGGCCAAGCCGAAGCAATCAGTTCGGAACGGCTGCAGAGCTGCCCCTCCCTCTTCATCAGATGACGTAGAATATTGAACTCGATGGGTGGCAGCACAAGGTCGCGACCGTTGCAATATATTCGACGACTGTCGACGTCGACTTCCAGGTCGGCAAAAGCCGGCGGCGCAACCATTTTCGAGTTGGCCATTTCCATGGACTGTCCCGCCACCTGCCTGAGAGATGTCAGCAATTTCTCCGGTGAAAGCGGCCTGAACATGCAGTCATCAACACCGGCTTGCAGCAAAGCCAGATGAAGCAGCTGCGCTCCGCTTCGTAAAAGCGCAATCAGGCGGACCTCGTTGTCATGTGTGGATCGCCTGATTTCGCCACATATGGAAACAGCATCTTGGGTTTCGTGGGTGCAATCGAAAAGGATTGCGCACGGCGAGCGCTTCGTGCAGAAAGCCAGAACATCGTTGGCGCTGCAAGCCAGAGACGGGATAAAGCCTTCCGTCTTCAGAATATAGCTAAACGGCAGGAACAGCTCTGCATCGGAGGTCCAGATGATGACTTCGTTGCAGGCCGCCACGTCGAGCTTCATTGCCATTCCGGAGCGCTTGAAATTGGACGCGCCGGACCGTGTGACGGCTCTAGGCTGGCGCATATTCGCCCCCGTTGACATCGAGGATTGCACCATTAACGAATCCCGCGTCCTCCGATGCCAAAAAGGCAACGGAGGCGGCGATGTCCTCCGGCGTTCCCAATCTGGCAGAAGGAATGCGTCCGACAGCTTCCCGATTGGCTGGCGTATCGGGATCGCCAGTCAAGGGCGTCAGGATCCTGCCAGGCGCCACGAGATTAACGGTTATGCCGAAAGGACCGCACGATCCGACAAGCGCGCGCATAAGACCGGCCAGTGCTGCCTTGCTGGCGGCGTAAGCACCACCGGCGATGCGAGGCCGTGTGCGCCCAGCGAGCGATCCGATCAAAATGATGCGTCCGAATCCCGCCTGACGCATTCCACTGACAACTGCCTGACAACATAGCATGGTGCCGGTCAGATTCACGGCCAGCACTTCGTTCCATTCCTCCAGCCCGATATCCTCGAACCGCCGAGGACCAACTAGGCCTTTGGGCGATATCCCGGCGTTGCAGACGAGAATTTCGGCGTCTCCCCAGGTGGATGAGAGCTCTTCGAAGAATTTGGCAACAGCCACAGGATCCGACAGATCGACAACTCGACCCAAGACCCATCCAGATCCGAACTCCGCGGAAAGCATGGCGGTCGCGTCAGTTACAGTTTTAGCACTGTGACTGAAGACGGCGACGCGATGCCCCGCCGCCAATAGCTTTTGCGCTGTCGCCAATCCGATACCGCTCGTCCCTCCTGTCACGACGGCGATGCGAGACGGCTCTGGCATCATGCCGCCTCATCCAGGCCGGCAAACAAGGACAAAGCCGGGTGAGCCTCAGGATCTGTCATGACTTCGATAAACAGCGGCCCCTTGCCTGCCAGTCCACCCTGTAGATGAACCTTGAGCTCAGCTGGATCCTCGACGCGCACTGCCGGGCATCCGCAGGCTTGAGCAATCCGCATATGGTCGACAGGCGCAAAATGGCACGCCGATGTGAAGCGCCCGAACTTCACAGTCTCGGCATCCCGCTGGAAACCGAGGATACCGTTGTTGAGAAGGATGATGGTGATGGGAAGATCGGAGCGAACCATGGTTTCCATCTCCGCCCAGCTATGGGCGAACCCGCCGTCGCCAACCATGGCGACCACCGGATGCTCGGGTCTGGCTGCCTTTGCGCCAAGAGCCAGAGGCAGGCCCCATCCCAACCCCGCAAGACCGCGCGGCGTCAGGAACCGCATTCCTGAAGCAAGTGATCGCAATTGGCCGACGACCCACATCGATGAATAGCTTGCATCCGCAACAACGGTCGTTTGCGGCGTCAATGACGCCTGCAGTTCCGCCATGATGCGTTCCGGGCGAATCGGCGACGCGGTGGCATGCACGAACTGATGCCGATCTTCATCGAACTGCCGCCAGCACTCGGCTATGCGGTCGATAACAGCAGTCCGTTGGTCCCGACGTTGGGATAGATCTCGCGCGTTCAGTGCATGAACAAGCTCTCTGAGTGTCTCACGCGCATCCCCGACTAGGCGCAGCGCCTGATAATTGCGGCCGATTTCCTGAGGGTCGACATCGATGTGGATCACCTGGGCACTAGCAGGAATTTGCCGCCAACTATCCGTGCCGTTCTGATTGGTTCGCGTTCCAACCAGAATGACAAGGTCTGCGTCAGCGACCAGAGCAGCCGTATGGCGTCCGAGTGACCGCGGACCCACGAGTGATCCTAAGACGCCGGCCGAAAGCGGATGATGTTCATTAACCGCGCCCTTGCCCATGTTGGTGGTCAAAATTGGGAGTACAGCCAGATCCTGCAACATGGCCAGTTCATGGCAGGCATCGCTGCCGAGGACACCGCCACCCGCAACTACCACGGGATTGTGGGCATTCGCAATCAACTCCGCTGCCCTTTGCAATGTCGCGCGATCAGGACACGACCGATCAAGCGGCCAATGGCCGAGATTCAGAGATCGTGATGGCGTTTTAACACCAAGCTCCGAGCGCAGCAGATCGGCAGGCAACAGCAACGCAACCGGTCCGGGCCGACCGGAAGCAGCAGCAGTGAAGGCGGCATCAATATAGTCCTCGATTCGTTCCGGGACCATGACCCTGCGCACCCATTTCGTGCAGGATTGGAAGAGCGCGATATGGTCGAGCTCCTGAAACGCGTTCCGATCCATCTGATCGCGCTCGACTTCCTGCACAAGTGCTACAATCGGAACGCTCGCCTTTAGCGCTTCGGCCATGGGGGGCACCAGCAGCGTGGCAGCCGGACCGTTCTGGGCAGCCACCACGCCGATCTTTCCGGATCGTCGAGCATAGCCATCGGCCATGGCGCCGCCCATATTCTCCTGCCGGTAAGCGACCTGGCGAATGCCTGCCGCTTCAGCAGCGAGGATGAGCGCTGATGGTAGGCTCTGGGCGAATATATGGGTGACGTCATGGCGCACCAGCGAACGGGCCAGGCATTCGGCGACAGTTTCCAAGGACTTCGTGGTCATGCGGTGACTCCAGCAAAATCGGCTTCGTAGGTTTCGAGGAAATCGCCGAAGACTTCGACGATCAAATCAAGATCGGTATTCGTCATTGCCGTGGAGAGGCAGGCGGCGGCCCCAAAGGGCAAAAGGATATCGAGTTGACGGAAATGGCTTGTCAGATTGGTCATCCAATTGCTCTGTTCCGGTGTCGGGAAGGCCTGCCGATAGTCACGGGGCACCTGCCGCTTGGGGTGGATGCGAAAAAGCGAAGCCGAACCGGTGACGATAAATGGTGCGTCATGATGCGCGATCGCGGCAGAAAGGCCGTCGCGCACACGCGCACCCATTTCATCAAGACGCTCGAAGCTTGCCGACGTCAGTGCCTCCATAGCCACCCTTCCTGCGACCATTGACACCGGATTGGCCGAAAAGGTGCCGCCTTGCGGCAGTGCCGGCCTCGCGCCCGAGCTTGCGAACACCCCCATCACCTCCTTGCGACCACCAACCGCGCCGACCGGAAAGCCGCCTCCGATGATCTTTCCGGCAGCAATAAGATCCGGCACGAGCCCGAAACGCGCCGATGCACCGCGATATCCTTGCCGCAGATTCAGCACTTCATCGGCTACGACGAGAACGCCATGTTGTCGGGCAAGATCGGAGACGGCTTCGATGAAGGCTGGCTCAGGGGCGATCAAACCTGCCCTGCTCGGCATTGGATCGATCAGGATGCAGGCAAGGTCACCGCCCGACACGGCCAACCGCCGTTCCAGGCCTTCAACATCATTGAAACGGATCACATCGACCTCTTCGGCAACACTTTCCGGCGCGCCGGCATAAGAGGTCGTGGATGCCGGGGCGTCCGCTGGTCCCCATGACGCTGGCGACGCGCCTTGGCTTACCTCGGCCCAATCATAGGCACCGTGATAGGCTCCTTCGACGCGGGCAATGCGCGACCGCCCGGTAAAGGCGCGTGCTGCCTTGATGGCGAACATGACAGCCTCGGTGCCGCTATTGACGAAGCGAATGTGCTCGATCGCGGGAATGCGCTGCACGAGCAATTCCGCCAATCCAAGCTCGTGTTCCGTTGGATTGGAAAAGCAGGTTCCTTTCTGCAGGAGATCCGCAATTGCGTCGGCGACAGGCAGGTAACCGTGACCATGAATCAGCGTGGTGAAATTGTTGTTGAGGTCGAGGAGCCGATTGCCGTCAACGTCGATCAGATAGGCGCCCTCACCACGGGAAATGTAGGTCGGCAGAGGATCGCGCTCGACGGTGACGCGCGTGGTTCCATCGGGAAACACGATCTGCCCGCGCTCGAAGAAATATTGCGAGCGTGATCTGAGCGAAGCACGCTGAAATGATGGAAAATCCTGATGAAGCATGCCTTGCCCTCTCCGTTCAGAGATGCATGTTCGCATCCCGTTCACATTTTTGTTGCATCAAAAAAACATGAAGAGCAGGAAAGTGCAACATAATTATTCAGCGGCGGGAGAGATTCCTTTGATCGCGGTCTGCGCTGATTTTTTTCATCTGGCGAAATCCATCGCGAATGTCGTTCTCGATGGCGGCGCGGGCAGCGGCGGCATCCTTTTCAACAAGCGCCTCTATCGCGGAACGATGATTGCGAGCACCGTAGCGTGTCTCGGAAAATTCTGGATAGAGTCCGTTAAATGACGCACCAACCCGTAGCCACAGAGTCTCGATCATCTGCAAAAGATAGGGCATACCGCTCAGACGGTAGATCGCAAAATGGAACTCCTTATTATGCCAGAGGGCGTCAAAATAACGCTTTTCATCCAATGCGGCGTCAATTTTCGCCTGAAATAGCTCAAGCTCTTCGATCGCCGCCTCGCTTGCGGCCTTGATGGACAGCGCCGCCGCAAGCCCCTCTAGCGCTAGGCGCATCTGCGTAATCTCCTCGAGATCCGACAATCTTAAATGAGGAACGATGACGGTTTTCGGGCCAGAGTAGATGAGCGCTCCATCGATCACCAGGCGGTTAATGGCATCGCGAGCGGGTGTCGAGCTGACATCCAGCATTTCCGAGACCGCACGGATTGTGAGCTTGTCGCCAGGCGAAAAAGCGCCTCGGATCAGTCGCTCTTTCATGTTGCGATAGGCCATTTCGCCCAATCGATTGGGCTGATGCTGATGGTTTCCTTCGTCTTCCGGTGCCATTTCCAACGAAAATTTCTCCAATTCCCTTTGACAAGCGTCAATTTTGTTGCAACAAAAATGAAAAGTGACGCGCTTGCAAACATTATGTGACATTAAAAGTCATAGCACTTTCGCAAATCCCCGTCTTCCCAAAGTTCAACACGGGAACCGGACCAGAAGCCAGGCGGTCGGTGAACGGCTTGCCACGCTGACGCAAACGAACACGTTTCAAAACGACAAAAAGAAGGAGAGGAACTTTGATTGGTGAAGCGCTTACGCTGCAAGGGCTTGAAAAGCGATATGACACATCGCTTGCTGTGGATGGCATTTCACTGGCCATCCGGGCAGGTGAGTTCCTGTCGATCCTCGGGCCTTCGGGCTCTGGCAAGACGACGCTACTAACGATGATCGCCGGCTTCGAGAGCCCGAGCAATGGTCAGATCATGATCGGCCGTCGCGACGTTACCTATATGCCGCCAAACAGGCGCAACATCGGTATGGTGTTCCAGCGCTATGCCCTTTTCCCGCATCTGACGGTGGCGGCCAACATCGCTTTCCCGTTGCGCATGCGCCGAATCGACAAAGATCTTACCAGCCGCAAGGTGGAGGCGGTGCTGGCGCAGGTACATCTCGACGGCTATGGCGATCGATATCCCCATCAACTCTCCGGAGGCCAGCAGCAACGCGTGGCCGTCGCTCGGGCAATCGTCTTCGAGCCGCCCGTTCTCTTGATGGACGAACCACTTGGGGCCCTCGACAAGAAACTGCGCGAGGCGCTGCAACTGGAAATCAAGAGCTTGCAGCAACGACTCGGAGCGACCGTCGTCTATGTGACGCATGACCAGGAGGAAGCGCTCACCATGTCCGACCGCGTAGCAGTGGTGGCAAAAGGCCGTCTGGCCCAGGTGGGATCGCCGCTCGAGCTTTACCGCTCGCCTGTCTCAGCCTTTGTCGGAGACTTCATTGGTCGCATGAACTTTCTCGACGGCGAATATCTCGGTCAAGATAGCGGGAACTACATGGTGCGGCCAAAAGGCGGCAACGTCATTGCTACGGCGGCGGCCGAAGACGGGGCAAGCCCCTTTGCCTCTCGACAAGCTGTCAGCATCGCAGTTCGCCCCGAACGGTTGTCGCTAGCGCCTCACGGTCGCGACCGCGGCGCCATTCTGACAGGCACCATAGACGCAACCGTATTCGCCGGTTCGTTTTTCCTCTTCTTCGTGCGAACCCAGAACGACGATGACCGCCTGCTCCAGATCCAGATGCCCGTCGGGCATGTGGCGGCAGGCCTTCGTCAAGGCGACCTGGTTGACGTCATCCCAGAGGCGAACGCCTTGCGGCTGTTTGCAAAAGTGGGGGCCTAATCCATGGCATCATCCCTCGCGAGACAATCGCCCGGCTCTTTCCTCCGCTGGATCCTCACAGGGTCGAGCCGCCATTATTCGCCATTGTTGGCCATCTTGCTGATTCTGCCGCTGCTCCTCCTTTTGGCGGGAGGCTTCGTCTATCCGGTGGTCAGGCTTATCGGCATCAGCCTTTCCGGAGCAGCTCCCCTCGCCCCTTACCAGCGTGTCTTCGAGAGTCCACTTTATATCCAGGTCCTGCTCAGAACCTTCCGCATCGCGGCGATCGTGACCATTGCTTGTTTTGCAATTGGATATCCGACCGCCTATGCGATCGCGCACATGCGGGGCAGGTTGGCAAAGCTCGGAATGGCATGCTTATTTATTCCGCTTTGGACATCGGTGCTTGTCCGCTCCTATGCCTGGATCGTGCTGCTAGGTCGCAACGGCATCATCAACGACGGGCTGATCCAGCTCGGTGTTATCTCGACACCTCTGAAGATGCTTTATACTGAGGGCGCTGTCATTCTCGCGATGACGCATGTGCTGATGCCCTTCATGATCCTGCCGATCCATTCGGCCTTGCGCTCGGTGCCGAGCGCGTACGAGCAGGCGGCACGAAATCTCGGCGCCAGCCGGATGGTCGCCTTTTGGCGCGTGACCTTTCCACTCAGCCTATCAGGCGTCTTCGCCGGCTGTGTGATCTGCTTCATTCTTGCCATCGGGTTTTACATCACCCCCGCCCTGGTCGGCGGACCTGGCGCGCTGATGATGGCGACCCTGATCGGCCAGCAGACAATCGTCCTTCTGGACTGGCCATTTGCCGCCGCCCTGTCAGTCATCCTGCTCACCGCGACGTTGCTGCTGGTGCTGATCTTTCGCCGCGCACTCTCTTTCAGCAAAGGTTTGAACAGTGTCCATTGAATCTCAACCCTTGACGCAGCGATTGGCAACGCCGTCCGACGCCCGCCGGCACCGTCCAGTTTGGCCACGGATGGCACAACATGCATCCAATCTAATGATTGCGGCGGTGCTGTTCTTTCTCGTCCTTCCGACACTGCTGGTGATACCACTGGCACTCAGCGACGCCTCCTATATCACGTTCCCGCCGCAGGGACTGACCCTACGCTGGTTCGAGGCGTATCTGTCCGATCCCGACTGGCTGCGCTCGACCATCTTCAGCCTACAGATCGCCGCAGTAACCGCTGTCGTAGCGACGACCATCGGGACGATGGCGGCGGTTGCTCTCGTACGTGGCAAACTACCGGGCAAGGCACTGCTGCAAGCCCTCTGCCTTGGACCGATGATCGTGCCGGCGATCGTCTTCGGCGTCGCGCTCTATCTGGTCTTCTCGCCTTTACAACTGACGGGGAACCTGACCGGATTCGTCCTTGCCCATTCGGTGCTGGCGGTGCCTTTTGTCGTCATCATCGTTTCCGCAGCGTTGGAGAGAATAGACCCGTTGCTGGAATTGGCGGCCTTGAGCTGCGGAGCGGGGCGGCTCAGAGCCTTCTTTGCGGTGACACTTCCCAATCTCGCGCCGGCCGTCGCGACGGCCGCTGTCTTTGCTTTCCTGACCTCCTTCGACGAAGCGACCGTGGCTTTCTTCATCTCTGACACCGGCGGCAAGACGATCAGCCGGAAAATGTTCGAGGACATCGATTTCAACCTGACACCCGTCATTGCCGCCATCTCGGTCATCATTGTTGCCGTTTCGCTGCTTTTGATGGGTTCCATACATCTCCTGAACGGCCGCCGGGAGCAGCACTAGCGGCAGAAACCCCCGCTGCAGGCGGGACATCCATAAGAGGGAAACATCGATGACAATAAGAGCAGCCATCCGGCTGAGCGGCATTGCTATGTTTTGCGCAGCCATTCTTCTGGGAGAAACGCCCAATCCAGCACTTGCCAGCGAGCAGGTCGTGATCGCCACGACTGGCGGCGCCTATGATGCGGCGCTACGCAAATGGTGGTTCGAGCCGTTCACCGCTAAGACCGGTATCCAGGTCGTTTCCGTTGCGGCAACCAACGCGGAGATGCGCGCCAAGGCGACCGCGATGGTGAAAACCGGCAACGTCAGCTGGGATCTCTACCCCGACGGAGAAATCCAGGTGAGCTCAAAGGATCATCTCGCGATTTCCGAACCGCTTGACAGTTTTTGCACACAGTTCAAGGATCGTCAGGATCTCGTTCCCGATGCCTGCATCCCGGCTGGCGTGCGGCTGTTTTCGACAGCCACATTGATGGCCTACGATCCGCAAGCCTTCAAAGGCAACCAGCCCGTGACCTGGGCGGATATGTGGGATACTTCAAAGTTTCCGGGCGGACGCTCGTTTCCGAATTTCGACGATCCGTGGCGCGTCATGGCAGCTGCTCTTTTGGCAGATGGGGTCAAGCGCGACGACCTCTTTCCGCTCGACGTCGATCGTGCCCTCAAGAAGCTTGACGCATTGCGGCCGTCCATCACGCTCTGGTGGAAAACCGGGGATCAGAGCGTACAGGGGTTCCGTGAGAACGATTACAGCATCGGGCAGATCTGGCTAACGAGGGCAAGCGCGCTCAAAGCAGAAGGACGTTCAATCGCCTGGTCGAACAAGGCGGCATTTCTGGTGGGCGATCGCCTCACGGTTATCAGGGGAGCGCCCAATCGAGACAATGCTCTGAAGCTCATCGCCTTCTGGTTGGATTCCCCGGACATCCAGGCCAAGGTGTGCGAGGCATTATTGTGCACGCCACCTAGTAGCGCGGCGATTATGATGATGCCGCAAGCAGTTCGCGACCAGATGCCGAGCGCCGAAGACGTGCGCGACAGTATCGTCATTCCAGATGCCAAATGGATAAACGATCATGCCTCGGAGTTGCTGGAGCGGTGGAACAACTGGGTTCGCTAAAGCAGGATGACGACGTGAAAACATTGTGCATGATCATGCGGTGCCACGACGTTTGGAAGATGAGTGTTCAGCGATCGTTCATTGAATGAACGCTTGGCGCTTGACGCCGACGCACCCCAATGAACATCCGCAGGAGGTCCGCCTGCAAGCAGAAATGCTTGAAGCTGGGCGGGCCTCTCTTGCCCAATGAGACCTCGCAAGGATGCAGAAATTGCCCCTTTTTCCGCGCGCCACCATCTTCTTGTTTAGGATTTGCGTTTATCCAAGGGGCACGGCTTCCAATCGGGACGGCGTCGGAACACGACGAAAAAAGATATTGAAGATTGGAATTTCGCTGATGATTGCCTCGATCGTAGTGGCGGCGCCTGCGATGCTGTTGAAATCCCACGACTAAATGCCTCTGCCCGTAGTGCGTCGAGACAATCCATCAGTGGATGCCGAAAGACCACGGCGACCGGACATTTCGCAAAGACATTGGCGCCTGCAGTTTCTGACGGGAAAATGTCTGCAGGCTGATTGGTCTTTATCGGCGGCACATAAAGAGACGAACCACCACCTGAATACTCTGAAGTCGAACTTGACTTCTCATTTCCAATATAAGAACATAATAGGAACATATGGAGCTTACCATGAACCATGCGGAGCAAATTATTGAGCAGGCGCCCGCCACAATTTCCGCCTCTCGTGCTGCGCGCGAGCGCAATCCAGAGCGGTGGGCGATGTGGCAGCGTCGTGTGGAAGAAAGCCAGCCGCTGCCACCATTGCCGAGGCCGGTTCAGCTTTTACTGGCCCTGCGATGACAACACGCGATTTTGCCGTTCTGCTTGAAGAGACCGCTGCGCGCATTGCCGACGTTTCACGGCCCGATTTGCAGATTCTGCTTCGACGCGCTGCCATTATGGTGCGCAACTCGGGATCGATTGCACTCAATGAGGATGTCGAGGAGGCCCTTTGCAGCGTCGCCGGCCAGCTGAATATGACGCGCAATCAAATGATCCGCTATATCGTGCAGGAGTGGTTGGAAACGAATACCTATCTGCCTGTGCGAATGCTGGACGAAGACAGTGAGGCGGACGGAAGTGCCTGACACCGACAGTCCGAATCTGAATTCGGGCGAAGGGCGGAAGCATCTCTTCCGCTCGACCATCCGGCTGGCATAGTTTCAATATCGCACTGGCATTGTAACCGGATCGTACCTAGAACTGAAATCATCAGAAAGGGTCCCGCTCTCCATGAAGTTCAGCCTCGATCATCTGCCGGAACACAAACGACTCGAACTGTCGCGAATTGTCGAGATTGTGCATGAGGAATTCGAGGATGCGCTGAAGGAAGGGACGGCCGATTTCAAGAAGAAAGGCCGGATCCTCAAGATTATTCTCTTCGGCTCCTATGCTCGTGGTGACTGGGTAGATGAAGAACATACCGGCAAGGGCTACAAGTCCGACTACGATCTGCTGGTAATCGTCAACAATCGCAAGCTTACCGACTTCGGTTCATACTGGCGCAAAGCGGCCGACCGCTTTCCCCGTATCGTCAAGCCGCCAGTCAGCCTCAACGTGCATTCGCTCCGCGAGGTCAACATGGCACTGAAGCTGGGCAATGATTTCTTCGGCGAAATCCGGCGCGACGGGATCGTTCTTTACGAACTCGATGATGAGGAACTCGCCGAGCCAAAGCCACTCACACCCGCCGATGCTCTCCGTACCGCACAAGGACATTTTGATGAACGATATTCTTTTGCAACGGCATTGATGGATGGCATCCATCTTTTTGTAGAGAAAGGGCGCTTTAAACACGCTGCCTTTCTTCTTCATCAAGCGATTGAACATAGCTACTCAGCTATGCTGTTGACATTGACGAACTACAGCCCAGCCTCGCACAACCTCAACCACCTGAAGACGCTTGCCGAAGGCCGCGATCAGCGGCTTGCGGAGATCTGGCCACAAGATCGGCAACGCTATACTGCCTGGTTCAACATCATCAACCAAGCCTATGTGAAAGCCCGCTATTCCGAGCATTTCAAGATCACCGAAGAAGCGCTCGTCTGGCTTGGCGAACGTACGGACGCGCTGCAGCAACTGGTAAAAGCGATTTGCGAGGAGCATATCGAAAAGCTGCGGAAAAAGCTCTGAGCACTGCGGGCAATCGCTGGTCGACCTTCTTTACCGCCGGTCGCCATGTCGCCGTCTTTCTCCAGGCAGTCGGCACTTATCGGATCACCATCCCATGCCGCTCCGCCATACTCGGAAACTCCTCTATCCGCAATCTCGTCGCTTAGCGTCCGGCCTATACCCGAGCGGTGGCGCGTTACCGAGAGGTACGAAGATATATCGGTTCTGCCCGACCATTCGTGGCCACAGTAAACCTAATGCGGTTTTCCATCTGCATTTACCGAGTCCGCGCCACTCGAAAAGCCCGTCGCCGGCGTTTCGCCGGCACTCAGCAGGCAAAAAACCTCGAACCAGAAATGGGCGTCGGTAGCACGTCCATCCACCTTCGCGCCTAAGGCGCACCAAGCCACAGCGAGCGTGGCATCGGGACCATAGGCCACCTTTGCGGCCAAGGCCGCGACTGCCGGATCCCTGCCAGACCAAATAGAGATGTCATCATCCGAGGACGGCGCCTGGCGATATTTTGATGTATCCGCAAAAGTCATAGGAAGCTCTCCCGTGAATGTCCGGCACGGGACGAAAGTTTGGCCGGACTTTATTCTCACAAGTGAGTCACGACCGCGGATGCCGCATATGTCGTGTGATCCCTGGCCACTTCCTATTTCATCTCAAAATCCACCAGCCTTGTATCCTGGGCGAGCCGTCTAAACTCGCTCGCAAAGAAGCTCTTTTGCTCTCCATTTTTGATGCAACAAAATTTTGATTAAATACGTATCACTTTCCCTATTTACGTACAATGTAAATTTATGACAGATAAATAACAGCGTTTTTTGGCGGTTAACGACAGAATCGCTACCGATCGCAGATATTTTTGTTGCACCAAAATAATCCCAAATGGTGCGAAATCTCGAACCCTCTCATCCTCCGCGTGCCACCGCCTACTGATCGAAAGGTTATCATCAATGAAGCCACTCATTCTCATTTGCTCCCCGGATTACGAATTCTACCTTCTGCTCGCACAGATCCTCAATATGGGAGGTCTCGAATCTTCGTTGGTGGAAGGTGCGGAGGAAGCCCTAGCTAGCGTGAAATCCGATGATTTGGTGGCCGTGATAATAGACTATCATAGCGACGCCTTCCGTATCGGCGATCTTGTCAGCCAGATCAGGGAAACACTGGCCGACAAAACGCTACCGATCGCCGTCTTCGTGGGAGCCGGCAATCAGCAACTTTATCTCGAAGTCCTCAAAACCGGCGTGAACGAGATTTTCATGCGCCCGTTCAACCCAGAACGTTTTCTAGCTTATCTGTCAGACTTATCGCCAGACGACAACGCGAAATCTTGCATAGAAAGAACCTCCGGCAATACGCTTATTTATGCGGAAATCACGATGCAACTGGATAGCATGCGCGTCGAGTGCAACGGCATGGACGTCCAACTCAGTCCGATCGAATTTCGCCTTCTTCAGCATTTTCTACAAAAACCAGGCTACGTCTTCAGCCGCGACGCTCTCATCGAGGCTGCATGGCCGCAAGGTACGTTTGTGGAGCCCCGCACCGTCGACGTTCATGTCGGGCGCCTTCGGCGGGCCATGAGAGGCGCGCTGGGTCGCGATATTATCCGCACGGTGCGGGCTACCGGTTATGCGCTGGATGAGCGTCAGAGGGCAGATCGAGCTTCGTAAGCACTGAGACCACAGAGAAAATCCGTTGAGCATCAATGTGACATTCCGCCTGCTGTGTTTATCAAGCCTTTCACTTTCGAAATATTGGCGTCACAGAACCTTCAAACAATATTACCGAAACGATCGTTGTCCGCAGACCCGTTCCACGGCAATAAAATAGCATCGCGTCGCCAATGAGATGCGATGTGCTGCAGCAGATCTCTGTTTTCTGTTGTGTCGCTGCTCCGCTACGAACAATTTGGATATTCCCATGAGCGATGATCATCATTCGCCCACCGCTACGGCTGTGTCGCGATCCTACCGCAATACACTCAGCGTGATCGATTCCGCCGATCAAAATCTTGCTGCGGCCGAGCAGGAGGGAGTCATGGCGCTTTACGCGGACCCGGATAAGGATCGCTCCGTCCTGTTGCCCACGGTGCCTCAGAAGAGACAAGTGACTGACTTCGTTCGCTGCTCTTATCTCGGCCTCGACAATCATCCCCTCATCCTCGAAGGCGCCATAGAGGCAATGCAGCGGTACAAGGCGCTCCATTGGTCCTGCGCAAGAACGAGGCTTAATTTCAGCCTGCTAGGCGAACTGGAAGACGCGCTCTCCGACTTGTTTGCGGCGCGGGTCATAACCTACACGACTGTCCTCGCCGCCAATATGGGAGCCCTACCACTCTTGGCCTCCGGACACCTCACTGAGAACAAAAGGCCGACCGTCGTTTTCGACCGACTGGCGCATGCGACGCTTGCGTTTCACAAACCGGTCGTCGCCAATGAAACACCGATAGAAACGATTGCTCATAACGATCTGAACGCACTCGAGGATATTTGCCGGCGCAACGATCGCGTAGCCTATGTGTGCGATGGCGTCTATTCCATGGGCGGCAGCGCGCCGATTGCGGACCTCCTCGCACTCCAGGATCGGTACGGCCTGTTTCTCTATATCGACGATGCCCATGGCATTTCCTTGTTCGGGAAGTCTGGGGAGGGCTTTGTACGATCCCAGGTCGGCGCAGCCCTTGGCGAGCGCACAATCATTGCCGCATCGCTCGGCAAAGGCTTTGGAGCGTCGGGCGGCTTGCTGATGCTCGGCACTCCCCGACAGGAAGAATTGTTCCGGCGCTTTTCGATCGCCTATGCCTTTTCCGCGTCGCTTAACCTAGCAGCAATCGGCGCTGCCATGGCGTCTCAGACGCTGCACCGCACCGATGAGCTCAAGTTACGCCAGGATGCCCTTGCAGATCGGATAGCTGTTTTCGACAGGATGGTTGCCAGCGAGCAGGCCGGCTCAAAGCTACCAATCCGCACCATAGAGTTCGGCGACGAAAGACCGTCCATTCGTGCCGCGGCCCACATTCTCGACAAGGGCTTCTACACCTCGGCGATCTTCTTTCCCACCGTCGCAAAGGGTAAGGCCGGCTTGCGGGTCTGCCCTACCGCCAGGCACAGCATGCGGGAAATTGAAGGGTTGGGACGTGCGATCAACGAGGCGCTCGCCGAACGAAGAACAGATCCATGATCGACCCAATCAGCGTCATTCTGAATGAAGCCCCGGAATTTCGCCGCAACGCCAACTTAAAGACCGACGGGATCGATATGCTGAAATATATCGCCGAAGCCTACGTCATTTTACCCGATTCCGATGTATGGCTTGAGCATATTTGCCAACAAGCCGCCGAGCTATGCCCTTCAATAATCTCCAACGGGCGGGAAAAAAGGTTCAAATGCGACGACGGACACGCAACAATCAGCGCTACGGATATTGTAGCTGATGGGGCCTGCACGCCGCTTCGGTATGGTAGCCGATCTGCAGTCACCGAAGGAGCCGACAGGTTTCTGAACTTTGGCGACGGCTGCGCCGTCATACGGCCAACCAACGATGGTTTATTTGTTCGCATTTCTGCCCGGGACCTCGTCATTTTCTACGGAATTCGAACGCTTCTGGAGGGTAGCCTCTTTAAACTCGCGGCCATCTCCAACAACGCAATCGAGTGGTTGCCTGCTGGACGTGAAACGCCTCGACCAGCGACTGATGGGACTGGAGCTTCAGCGTAGGTTTCTGATGTCCGGTGAGCGTAAGCGTGACGCCCGTCAGAAGCTTCTGCTTGGCCGGCTGGTCGTTCGGGCCGGCCTTGCGGAAACGGACCGCGCCTTTCTGCTCAGCGCCCTGCTGGAATTGGTGAAGGTATCACTGAGCTCGGACGAATACCGGCGACTGAGAGAGATTGGCGAGACAGCGCTGAAGGCGTTCCTCATGACGCGAAGACACTATTCCTGGAGGAGACGTCTCAATGGCACCGGGAGACAGAGTACATCCGAGCTTGCTTCTCATCCTGGTACCGATCGCGGTTGGCACTTTGAGCCTGTGCATCACCGGATGGTGGTGGCAAGATTTGGCAATCGGCATGCCAGCACGGATCGCCTATTGGTTCCTTCGAGCGGTTCCTCTTCCCAATCTCGTTCTCGGACCTATCGCCTCACTTCTGACGGTTTGGGCATTGCCACTGCATCGCCGTCGGCTGATCGCTTTTACGAGCCTTCTTTGCTTTTTATGCGTGGCAGGCTTTTACGCCCTGCGGGAGTATGCCCGTCTCACTCCGTGGGTGGACAATGGTGTCATTACCTGGAACGAGGCTCTCACCTATCTCGACTCCTTCGCGGTTGCCGGGACCATTCTCGGATTTGGTATCATCGCAATCTCCGCGCGCATCTCGATCGTCGTTTCCAATCCGATCAAGCGCGCCAAGCGCGGCATCTTCGGCGACGCCGATTGGCTGCTCATGCCGGAGGTGGCCAAGATCTTCCCATCAGACGGGCAGATCGTCATCGGCGAGCGCTACCGCGTCGACCGCGACCGTGTGCATGCGCTGCCTTTTGATCCGAACGATTGTGGGACTTGGGGACAAGGTGGCAGGGCGCCGCTCATGACCTTCAAGCAGAATTTCGATTCTACCCATATGTTGTTCTTCGCGGGCTCTGGCGGCTTTAAGACGACCAGCAACGTCATCCCGACGGCGCTGCGCTACAGGGGGCCGCTGATCTGTCTCGATCCATCGACTGAGGTCGCACCGATGGTTCTCGAACATCGCGCCCATGCGCTAGGCCGCGAAGTCATAGTACTCGACCCCACCAATCCGGTCATGGGCTTCAACGTTCTTGATGGGATCGAGAGATCGACGCGCAAGGAAGAGGACATCGTTGGTATCGCCCATATGCTTTTGTCGGAAAGCCTGCGCTTCGAATCCTCGACTGGCTCCTATTTCCAGAACCAGGCGCACAATCTACTGACTGGTCTTCTGGCGCATGTGATGCTGTCGCCAGATTATGCCGGCCACCGCAACTTGCGCAGCCTGCGTCTAATCGTTTCCGAGCCGGAACCGTCGGTGCTTGCCATGCTGCGCGACATCCAAGAAAATTCCGCGTCTGCCTTTATCCGCGAGACGCTCGGTGTCTTCACCAACATGACAGAGCAGACCTTCTCCGGGGTGTATTCGACCGCATCTAAGGATACGCAATGGTTGTCGCTCGACAATTATGCTGCGCTCGTCTGCGGTAATGCGTTCAAATCGAGCGACATCGCTTCTGGACGGAAGGACGTCTTCCTCAATATCCCCGCTTCGATCCTGCGCTCCTATCCGGGCATTGGCCGGGTGATCATCGGCTCGCTGATCAATGCCATGGTCCAGGCCGACGGCGACTTCTACCACCGAGCGCTCTTCATGCTCGATGAGGTCGATTTGCTGGGCTACATCCGTATTCTTGAAGAAGCACGGGACCGTGGGCGCAAATACGGCATCACACTGATGCTGATGTATCAATCTGTCGGCCAACTCGAGCGTCACTTTGGCAAGGATGGGGCGACCTCCTGGATCGACGGCTGCGCCTTCGCATCCTACGCCGCAATCAAGGCGCTCGATACAGCACGCAATGTCTCCGCCCAATGCGGAGACATGACGGTCGAAGTCCAGGGACGTTCGCGCAACGTCGGCTGGAGCAATTCCAATAGCGGTGCCCGCAAATCCGAAAGCGTCAGTTTCCAGCGCCGGCCGCTGATCATGCCGCACGAAATCACCCAGGCTATGCGCAAGGACGAGCAGATTATCATTGTCCAGGGCCACAGTCCCATTCGCTGCGGACGCGCGATCTATTTCCGTCGCAAGGAGATGGATGAGGCGGCAAAGGCCAATCGTTTTGCGAAGTTCTAGGCTTTTGCGACAAAGCTGAAGCCTATGATGAATTCTGGCAAGGAGGGAAAATTCGACAGCCGGTATTTGAGATTGGCGGATCAATCTGGCAGCAACTGTTGGTCCCAAAACATGATGAAATTTGCCGACGGCTTATGACGGCATGCGCTTTTAACTTAAATCATAAACTGTATAAAGTAAGCCTGATGTTGATGAGACAATCTCATAGCAATAAGTGAATTGCTCTAGAACTTTAGCCGGACTAAACGCGCACCCCGTGGGAGTTGCCAAAGAGAGTTACATTGCGAAAACTCATTATCCAGATACCGTGCTTGAACGAAGAAGAGACTTTGCCGCTTACGCTCGCCGATCTCCCGCGTCACATCGACGGTTTCGACACGGTGGAGTGGCTCGTCATTGATGATGGCTCGACTGACGGAACAGTCCGGGTTGCAGCCGAAAGCGGCGTCGATCACATTATCTCGTTGTCACACAATCAGGGCCTAGCTAAAGCGTTCATGACCGGTATCGAAACGGCGCTGAAACTCGGGGCCGACGTCATCGTCAACACCGACGCTGACAATCAATACGATGCGTCTTGCATTCCCGACTTGGTCCGCCCCATATTGGAAAAGCGTGCACAGATCGTAGTTGGCGCCAGACCGATCAGCGAGATAGAGCACTTCTCGCCCATCAAGAAAATACTCCAAAGGTTTGGTAGCTGGACCGTGAAACTGGCAAGCGGTACGATGGTCACCGATGCTCCCAGCGGCTTTCGCGCCATCCATCGCGACGCGGCAGTGCAATTGAACGTCTTCAACCGATACACCTACACGCTGGAAACGATCATCCAGGCGGGGCGCAAGAATATTCCGATCACGTCGGTGCCGATCCGGGTAAATGGTGATCTGCGACCGTCAAGGCTCGTCAAGAGTGTAGCAAGCTATGTCCGTCGCTCGTTGATCACAATTGTTAGAATATTCATCGTCTACAGCCCATTGCGTTTCTTCACCACCTGCGCGGCGGTTGTCGCAATACCGGGAGCGTTGATGGTCTTACGCTTCCTTTATAACTATATGGCCGGCCATGGTAGCGGCAACATCCAGTCGCTCGTCCTCTCGAGTGCGCTGCTTGCGCTCGCGGGTATTCTCGCCATGAGCGGAATTCTCGCCGAACTCATCGCTGTCAACCGGCAATTGCTCGAAGAGGTCAGGATTCGACAGTTGCAGCAAGAACTGCGCAGCCTCTCGCAGGCTGGTATCGATGGTCAGCCAGCTGAGGCGTCCGGCGAACCGAAAAAGAAAGCAAAGGCTCGTGGGTGATCAAATATCCGGATTGACGCCCGCCCATGACACATTCCACAAAGGGCACGAGGCCAGGGCTTCTGGCTCAAGTCGATAAAATATAAGCGATTCTCTCTGGCACAATCCGGCTCTTTGTGGTGGAAATCGATGGTGGATAGGCCTCGGGCCTCTCGCCGTATCGTGAGCAGGAAGAAATAAAATGACGGAAACGCCGCCAATATACGACAATGTCCCTGGCAACTATTACGATAAGTACAATACGCGGAATCCTATCGCCCGCTATTTGATGAATGGCTTCCTAGACAGCTTCGATGAGCTTACGGGAAAGACCGGCGCCCGCAAAGTGTACGAGGTTGGATGCGGCGAAGGTAATTTGTCGATGCGTCTTCACGACCGCGGTTGGGATGTCCGCGGAAGCGATCTCGAGATATCGAGTGTCGCAGAATCCAATCAGCAGTGCGCAACGCGCGGTATCGCGCCGAGATTTGAAGCCCGATCACTCTTCGATCTGACGCGGGAGGAAGCATCCGCTGAACTGGTGATCTGTTGTGAAGTGCTAGAGCATGTTCCCCAAACCGAGCGTGCGTTGGCCGTTTTGAAATCGCTGGCAAATCCATATCTCCTCCTCAGTGTACCGAGAGAGCCCATCTGGCGCATACTCAATCTGGCCCGGGGTAAATACATCACGGATCTGGGCAATACGCCCGGTCATATCCAGCATTGGTCCTCCGCCAAATTTATTGATATGCTGGGAAAAACGATGAAAGTCGTTGAGGTCCGGACGCCCCTTCCCTGGACGATGGTTCTTTGCCGCTGTGATTGAGACAACACCGGAAAGCCTGGCAGCGCAGGCAAACCGAATGAAGCTTGTCGTCCGCATCGTCGGTGTCGTTGTTAGCTTAGCCGCATTTGCCTTCGTTGGTCAGGCTATCTATCGTTCGCTGGACAGCCTGCAACAGCAGCTTGCTTCCCCATTATTTCTGTTTGCCGTTGCTGGCTCCGTTTTCGCGTATGCGATGATCCTCCAATTTTGCGGACTGGCATGGCACCAGCTACTGACTGCCATCGATTATCCCTCGCTCGGTATCGGACGTGCGCTTGCAATTTATGGAAAAACGCAAATCTACAAATACCTGCCTAGCAACGTACTTCACATGGTCGGGCGCTATCGTCTCGCCAGAAGCGCAGGAGCATCGAACAAGGCGCTCGCTTTTGCTCAAATAGTGGAATTGCTCACCATCCTCCTAGCAGCGGCAGGCATCTCGGCACTGTTGGCAAGAACGGTTTTAGTCCATGCACTCGAGGAACGTGGCATCGATGATCCAACCTTGGTAAGCGTATTGGTTGCAGGCGGTATTGCCGTCCTGACCATCGGCGCGACTATGATTGTTCGCCAGAGGATGGTTGGAACCGGGCAAAAAGGGTTTGTCGCAGCTGCCGTAGCCTTCACCTTTTACGCACTGTTTTTCATTGGAAGCGGATTGCTGCTAGCCGCGCTCTGCAAAAGCCTTTCCACTGCTAGTGGAGTGCCCGAACTGATTGGCATTGGAGCTGCAGCATGGCTCGTCGGCTTCGTTGTTCCCGGTGCACCTGGAGGGCTTGGCGTCCGCGAGACTATCCTTATTGCCGGCCTCTCCGCAGCGGGCTTGCCTGCAGCCGAGGCGACCGCAGTCGCGCTCGGATATCGTTTCGTAACGACCGTTGGAGACGCCCTTGTTGCCACGGTCATCATGCTTCTTGAGTTCAAAAAATAAACCAACGCATGCTTTGGAATTGTCGGAGCAAACATGTCGGAAGTCGATAACTGGACCGCTCGCGAAAAGGCCCTCGCAATCTTAGCGGTTGGCCTAACGCTGTTGTTCCATGGCGCCGTCCCGTTCTTGATGACACCGACGCTGGGGCAGGCAGTCTGGACAACTGGTTTTGCAAAATCATTCGCCAACGGACCTTTGTATAGCATATACGCGCACGACTTCGGACTTCCGACGCCGGCCGCGATTGCGTTTGGTCTTGCCGGCGCTCTGCCCACAAGCTGGTTGATGCGATTGGGATTACATGCTTCCGATGCTTATGCCGGAATGGCTGCTCTCTGGTTGATACTGGCGTTCTGTTCTGCCTACCTCATTTCCCGAACGTTTGGAGCAAGCCGTTCGGTTTCTATCCTCAGTGCTGTGACGTGGATGAGCATGCCCACCATCTGGGCGCACGCTGGCTATTCCATGCTTTCGTTGGGAATTGCCTTGCTGCCCTTTTACTTCCTGGTAGCTTTGAATTTGTTTCTGCACCCATCTGTATCCGGCCCAAAATCTAAGGTTTTTCTGCATTTTGCAGCGGCCTTTGTCTCCGTATTCATGGACGGATATACTTTTGTCATGTTTGCCACAGGATCAAGCATTCTCCTGTGTTACTTTTTATTGACTGACATATCAAATCGTCGATACCTGCTGACGATTGCGCTACCCGTTCAAATTACTAGCTTTACCTTAGCATATCTTGCGTACACGATATACGTTGGTAAAGGTCAATTCGAAACGAGCCCTATAGATTTCTTTCGTGGATGGGGGCTCGATCTATCTTTCATCGCTATACCGACAAAAGGTTTCCATTGGTTCCTGGATTTTCTGGGGGTAAGCGTACCTCGTACCGATGCATTGTATTTCGGTGACGCCTCTGTTTGGAGAACAACATTCTCGCTTCCGGTAATTTTGGCTGGACTGTTTGCTTGGTGGCAAGCTAGGCAGAGGCGCAGCGTCGCAACTGGCTTTTTAGCTGTGGCGATCGTTGGCTTCTTCATGGCACTTGGGCCTACACTAAAGATAAACGCAATTAAGTCCGAGCACATTCAAACAACTCAGCCCCGACAGGGAAGCGCAATGATGTCTGCCGAATACGGTTTTGGGCCGACGGGCAGCATATGGATCTCAGAAACCCTGCCAGGCTTTAAATCCATGCGAGCGTCTTATCGCTGGTCTGCCCTTGGGATATTCGCGCTATGGGCGTCTGTTATCGTCTGGGCGGGATCGTCTCGAAGAGGTAGCGTGGTTCCTGTTGCTACCTTGATATTGATTACCTTCTTAAATATTCCAAATCTTCCTCAAAGATTTCGCTCACTTACGGACAACAGAGCGCAATTTCTCCAGATTGATGAAGACTTAGTGGACAAGCTACGCGTTAGCGTTAAACGGAATGAAGTAGTTGTTTTCGCACCGTGGGGAAACGATTTTATAGCAAACTACTTAGCTCCAACCGTAGGCTTCCGCACATTCAATATAGGTGGCGATAAAAACCTCACAGCAGCGCAAGAAAACTGGCCTTCATCTATGTTGGCTCTCAGTAGAGATCTTGATAGAAGCAAAATTGCATTTATTTTTAAGATACTTTGGGACAAAGATGCTGATGTGTTAGTGATACCTTACTTCCACATGCTTTGGTCTCCTCATCTATGGCCCTGTGTCGATCAGACCACGGCCAAACTTGCAGAAATTTCCAAAGAGGATTGGAATACCATTCCTGGATTCGAATGTCCCGATCAACGGAAAATTGCACTTCAGCCATTTCTTCGAGAGCTTGAGCGCCTACCATATGTTGAGGTGACGGACGATGATCTGTTCGCAACGGTCAGATTGCGGCCGCAATTCTCAGCTGAAGCGAGCCGGCAAACTGTAATAAATGCTGCCTTTGGAGATATCCGCTATCCAATTGAGTTTGGTTCAGCGCTACAGGACAGTTCATTTGTCTTAGAACAGGGGTGGTACGCTTTGGAAGAACACCACGTTTGGTCACAGTCATCTTCCAAGCTGGTCCTCCCAGTTCCGAGCGACTGCAATGTCGGACAATGTTTTGCGATTCTCCACTTCAGTGTCTTTGGCGCCAGTGAGCAACGGCCAGTAGCGGCCGAATTCGAAAGTCAAGCTGGTGATGGTAGCTGGAATAAGAGAATTATCTCAACAAGCCAGGATAATAATAAAATCGCGGTGCCCTTGGACGGGAAGAAACCTTACCAGGAAATAGTGATCAAAGTTCCTAACGCAACGTCCCCACAAGCGCTGTCTGGTTCACCCGACAGCCGCATATTGGGCGTTGGAATTCTCAATGCCAATCTGGAGCACATCCATTGAAACACAGAATGTATCCATCCGCCGAAGGCCGTCTGCCCTGATGTGGTGATTGGCTTTAAGTCCATGGCTTATGTCATGCGCTACAGTGATTTCCCCCATTCAGGTGTAAGCGACAAGCTGGGGCCATTCAGGCGGTATAGTTCCACGGCATGAGGGCTTCGATTTTGGTGTTGGGCCATGCCTTCGCAAGGCGCTCAAGCGTCTGTCTGAGCCAGGCCTGCGGATCGACGTTGTTCATCTTTGCAGTTTGAAGCAGCGTCGCGATCGTCGCCCAAGTCCTGCCGCCGCCGTCGCTTCCAGCGAATAGGCTATTTTTTCTCGTAATCGCCTGGGGCCTGATCGCCCGCTCAACAATGTTGGAGTCCAGTTCGACGCGGCCGTCTTTCAGGAAACGCTCGAAGATGTCGCGACGCGAGATGGCATATCGAAGCGCCTCCGCAAGTTTCGATTTTCCGGAAACTCGCGGCAGGGTCGCCTGCCAGAGAGTGAAGAGGTCACGGACGATCGCTGCGGAGATCTCCTGACGCGCAACGATGCGAGCCTCAGGAGTTTGGCCGCGCACACGCTCCTCGATCTCCCACAGCTTTGCCATCCGCTCGACAGTGTCTGTAGCGACCTTCGAGCTGTTTGCGGCATGCAACTCGTAGAACTTCCGGCGGCTGTGCGACCAGCAGCCAGCCAAAACGACACCGTCGTTGCCCCCGTCTTTGCGGACGAGTTTGCTATAAGCACCATACCCGTCGACTTGCAGAATGCCACGATAGCCGCTCAAGTGCCGTGCGACGCACTCGGTCGCTCGACTGTCCTCGAAGCGATAGGCTACCATCGGTGGGCCGCTACCCCCGAAGGTTCGGTCATCCCTGGCATAGGCCCAAAGCCACGCTGTCTTCGCTGATCCGGAACCAGGCGCAAGTGTTGGCAAGGTCGTTTCGTCTGCAAAGATCCGTTCGGCCTTCTTGATTTCGCTCAGGATATAGTCGGCGAGGATGTTGAGCTCGAACCCTACCTTACCCATCCATTGTGCCATGAGCTTGCGGTCGAGTTCGACCTTATCGCGTGCGTAGATGGCTTCCTGGCGATAGAGCGGCAGGCCATCGGCATATTTGGAGACGGCGATCTGGGCCAGGAGTGCTTCCGTCGGAATGCCGCCTTCGATGATGTGTGCCGGAGCCGCCGCCTGGATGACGCCGTCATCGTTCCGAAAGGCATACTTGGGACGACGAGTGACGATCACCCGGAACTTCGCAGCGACGACGTCCAGCCGCTCGGAGACATCTTCTCCAATCAGGATTTTCGTCTTACCCGCATGCTCTGGCAGGTCTTCCGGTTCGATCACGACCTCGACGCGCTCGAGATGCGGCGCAAACCCCTTACGTGGTCGTGGAGCGCGCTTGCTGTCCGCGCTGCCGCGGCCTTTCGTAACCTGAGCCTTGATTGCTGCAATGCCGGTCTCGATCTCCTCAAAGACAAAGGCATGCTGCTCGTCATCGACGGTGGATGATGCAAGCTTTTCCGAGCGTCGGCCAAAGCGGGCCCGATCGAAGGCCTTCAGGATTTGCGTCAGCCGCTCAATGCGCTCGTCGGCGTCCGCGTTGCGGGCCTCGAGATCGTCAACCTGCTTTTCCAAAGCTTCGACGCGGGCTGCCTTTTCGGCCATGGCAAGGACCATGGCTTTCAGAGCCTCTACATCATCGGGGAGCTCGATATCGGGCAGCGTCATAGGCACGATCAGAGCATATTTTGCCGCGATCCGCCCGTGGTTTCAGGCTGCTGATTCACTTCGCCGCAGCGGTTTTACCCAACAATCTCGGGTGGCTTCACCGGCGTGGATCGAACCCGCTTCCAGTCCATTCCGTCGACAAGAGCCAGAAGCTGGGCGTGATTGAGCTGTGAGCGTCCGGTGAGCGGATTTTGGTTAGGTGCGGGATTGGCGCAAGTTACGACACAGATGATTCATTTGTGACGTAACAGGGTATGAATGGCGAAGGTTGAGATCCTGACGGGTGCCGAGCGACAACGTCGATGGTCGACGGAACTGAAGCTTTCGATATTGCAAGAAGCGTTCAGCGCGGATGGCACCGTTTCGGATGTAGCGCGCCGGCACGACGTTCTTCCGCAGCAGATTTACGCCTGGCGAAAGAAGCTCTTGCCACCCGAATCTCCCCAGACCGCATCGTTCATCCCGGTATCGCTTATCGGAGCGTCGGAGAGCGTGAGTGACAGCTCCAAAAGGAGCAGTGCGCGGTCGAGATGCAAAGACATTGAAATCGTCCTGAGGAATGGCCGCTTACTGAGAATTGCAGCGGACATGGATCTCGAAGTGCTATCGTCACTGGTCGCTTGTGTGGAGGCGGCATGATCGGGCCTTCGGGGAATGTGCGGGTTTATCTGGCCTGCGGGGTGACCGACATGCGGCGTGGCATTGATGGACTGTCGGCGCTTGTCGAGACGGCTATCAAGGAGGTGCCGGGCTCCGGCGCAATCTTCGGCTTCCGCGGAAAACGCGCTGATCGGATCAAACTTTTATGGTGGGATGGCCAAGGGTTCTGCCTGTTTTACAAAATTTTGGAACGCGGATACTTTCCCTGGCCGACGGCGAAAGATGGGGTTGCGCATCTGACGCAAGCTCAGTTGTCGATGCTTGTTGAGGGGATCGACTGGCGCCGACCTGCGTGGACTTCCGCTCCCGGTCGAACGGGTTAAAAGCTATATTTTGCAAGGACATCCGGAGCATACTGCTAGCGCTTCCGGCGCAAATCGGCTACGTATGCGGGTATGGAAACAACGCCGCTGGACAGTCAGGATGAGCTATCTGTTTTGCGCGCGCTCGTCGCTGAACAGGCGGCGAAACTTGAGCGCCAAGAAGCCGAAGTCAGCAAGCGAGACTCCATTATCGGGCTCCTGCGCGCGCAGTTGGATTTGCTCCGCCATCGGCAGCATGGCGCTTCTTCGGAAAAGATCGACCGGAAGATCGAGCAATTTGAACTGATGCTGGAGGAGATCGAAGCCGCCCGCGCCGAGGCTGAGATGCGCTCCGGGAAAGCTCCTTTGCCGGGGTTGGACGACGCGCCGGACAAGCCGAAGCGCAAACCATTGCCCGATGGTCTTCCAACCGAAGAACTGGTCTATGCAGCACCCTGCAGTTGTCCGACCTGTGGTGGCACATCGTTCCTGAAGGCCGCCGACAGGGTGGTCCAGGTGATGGAGCACGTGCCGGCGTCCGTCAAGATTGTCCGCCACGTCGAAAAGCGCATGATCTGCAGGGACTGCGATACGACGGTGGCAGGCGAAATGCCGACCTTGCCGATCGAGCGCGGCAAGCCCGGACCGGGGTTGCTGGCCCATATCATGGTCGCCAAATTCGACGATCACATCCCGCTCTACCGTCTATCCGAGATGTACGACCGGCTGGGGATAGATATCTCCCGATCCGTGATGGCCGACTGGGTCGGCCGCGTGTCAGTTCTGCTGGCTCCTCTCATCTTGCTGATCAGAGTCCATATCGCGGCGGTCGACCGAATACATACGGACGATACCCCGGTCGATGTTCTCGACCCTGGGCGAGGAAAGACAAAAACCGGGCGGGTCTGGGTCTATGTCTTCGATGGCAGCGGCTATCAAGATCCCACTCCAAGAGCCATTGCCTACTACTATAGCCCCGACCGCAAGGGCGCGCATCCAGCCGACCATCTCGCAAACTTCAGCGGCGTGATGCACGCGGATGGCTATGGTGGCTATAAGAAGCTTTACGGCAACCAGATCGTTGAGGCCGCCTGCATGGCCCATGTGCGCCGCAAGTTCCACGATGTGATCAAGCTGAAGCCATCTCCAATCGCTGACGAAGCGCTGTCGCGCATCGGTGCGCTCTACGATATCGAGGATCGTATCCGCGGCATGCCGGCTGACGAGCGGCGCACACTGCGCCAGCAACACGCCAGGCCCCTTCTGGCAGACCTCAAGAGCTGGATCGAGGAAAAGCTGCAGGCGGTACCACAGAAGCAGAAGCTGGCTGAAGCGATGCGATATGCCCTCTCGCGATGGGCAGCGTTGAGCGTTTACATCGACGATGGCCGTGTCGAAATCGATAACAACATAGCTGAGCGAGCCATGCGTCCGCTTGGAATCGGAAGAAAAAATTCTTATGACCATTATCAAGTTTTGGGACGCACTTTAAAGCGCCACCCACCACGCAGGCAGCGTATAGCATTGCGTCACGGTCGGGATGGGTCAGAGCGCCCGGAATACTCGACGGTTGCTCAAACTCTTGTCCTGGGATTGGCTACCCAATGGTGACGATGCGTCGGAAGGCTGCCTCGATCTGGCTGCGGACATAGGATAAACCCGTCCAAATTTTTGCCCGAGGATTCCTTCTCCGCTCCCGACGCTCTGACCATTCCCGATCGCTGATTATGGGGTAGCTCTCAAGAAGCTGGTGACATTGTTTCGACTTCAGTTTTGCGAGCAACATCCCATAGGAAGCCGACAAGCTCGCGAGCGACCGCGGTTATGGCCACGTTGCTCTTTTTACCTGATCCGACTAATTTGCGGTATCGAGCGCTCAGCCGCACCTGGGCTTTCCAGGCGATGTCATTAATGGCCTGCGGGACGTCCGGGCGTCGCTTATGCATCCAGTTCCCAACCTTGGCCTGAACGCGGTAGGACCAGGCAGCTTCGAAGAGCAAGGCGCGAAGGGCCGAGTTGCCTGTCTTCGTTATCCCGCGTGGTCGAACGGAACCGCCGCTTGAGTGCTCTCCAGGGACCAGTCCAAGGTATGCCATGAGCTTCCGGGGACTGTCGAAGCGAGAAAATATTCCGACCTCGGCGACTAGCGTTGCGGCAATGACCAAGCCTATGCCTTTGAAGGCCTGCAGGTTCATCACTGTACGTGCCAGGGACCATGTTTGAGAAATGACAGCGATCTGATCCTCCAACTCCTTTTTGCGGGCCTCGGCCTGTTCCAGTCTGTTCAGATAGCTTTGAAACGCGATCTGCTGCGCATGATGTTGGAAATGTCGGTTGCGTAGCCAGGTTCTATGCCTCGAGGTCCATGACTTGGCTGAATACCGGAGGTCATGCTTTAACAAAAACAGTTGGATCAATGTTCGTGCTTTCCGCGCATCGTGAGACGCGACAGACCGGGCTCGCACTAGGTCACGCATCGCCTCGTGCACGACATCAGGAACCCAAACGAAGGTAAGTTCTCCGGCGCGCAACAGCCTTGCAAGCATCACGGCATCGCGAGTGTCGTTCTTCTGCCGATTGCCCGGTCGGACAGGGGTATGGCTTGGCGCGACTACCCGGCAAACAAACCCCAACGCCTCAATTTGCCGAAAGACGTTGTATCCACACGGCCCTGCCTCGTAAACAAACTCTACCCGTCCGTGCCTGCTCGAAAGTTTCTTTACAAGTTTGGAGATCGCGTCTGGCTCATTCGGAATCGCTCCGAATAGGCGGACCTCGCCAGAACGGCCAGCGTCTGCAATGGCAACGGAGACCGAGTCTTTGTGGACGTCCAACCCAATATATGCATCGTAGTCAGTCATGACGAATCCATCCTCTTATCGGCCGAAATGGCACCAGGCTATGCTGCGCTCAACGAACGACATCGCAAGGAGGAATGGTCATAGCATCTGGCTCTTCGCCGGGTCAGACAAGGGCGGTGAGCGCATCGCTAACATTCTGACTATCATCGAGACTGCCAAACTCCATGGCCACAATCCGGAGGTCTATCTCACAGACGTCCTGAGCCGGATCCCGAGCCATCCCAAGGATCGGCTCCAGGAACTGCTGCCGTGGCAGTGGGTGCCGGCGAAAGACCGATACGAGGCTGCATGATGGCACGCTCGAGGTTCATCTACACGCTCAAAGAAGTCGCCGTCATGATCGGCGAGAACCTTGAACTGCTCGAGGAAGTCACCGCCAACTCGGACAATATCGCCGAGGGCGAATTGGTATATGTCCGCGATGGCAGTGAAGATGGCACAAAAGGCCTGACCGAAAATGGAATTGGCGACCTTCGAGATCTCCTGGCCGACATACGAACGTGGGATGGTGGAATCCGCCAGTTCCTCGTCGATGAACAATGCGATCCCGAGGTGATCGAGCGCGTCATGGCAGATGAGCTAAGCCGCAAGTCCTAAACCGCGCCTCGTAGACGCAAAAAATGCATTCGCCGGACGCTCACGATTGGACGGCCCTCACCGGGGGGCTTAATCGCGACACGCCGTCTTCGAGGAACAGGCACAAGGAAGGCCATCGGCTTAAACCATACCGAAAGGCTGCCGCCAGATCGCCTTTGTGTTGGTTTCCACGCGGAACTGAGCCGGTGCGCCTAACCGGCTCAGTTCCGCGTGGAAACCAACAATCTATCATGAGTTCCGGCCGCACAGCGCCATCGGCAACAAGGTGCCGATTTCGCTCATGAACGGCTCATCGGCATCCCCGCCGAAGTGAGCCTCAACCCCAGAAAATTCCAGCTCCCGCCGACCTAAATTCGGTTTGCACCTCAAGCGGACATTCACCTCGCAGCGAAATAATCGCCATGCTCGCCGACGATAAATTCTTCATATGAAAGCGGTCCGGAAAATTCGATTCCACCATCAGCGTGAACATAAGGTAAAAGATGGCGGATGCAGAAGCCTTCAGTCTTTAGGAAGCCCCACATGTTCTTTACTGTCTCTTTATACTCGTCTGACCCATGAGCGAAACTATACCCAGACCACTCAAAGATAATACGCAGATTAGGTGAATTCCTTATCGTGCTCCGCGCGCCCGCGATAACATAAGGCTCGGCAGCTTCGACATCGCAATGAAGCAAATCCACCTTATTGGCTTTTAGAACGTCGTCTAGTGCCAACGTTTTCGTTCTAAACGTATTCATGATCCCTTTAGCTGGCACCCATCTACCATCAGAATCAAGAATAGGCGCTATGGATTCCGCCGACCAAAAGCCGTCTCCGAGAGACGCTTTCTCGTCGTTATCAAATTCTAGATGTCCTCCACCGGCGAACTGATAATCGAAAAAAAACGCTAGATCAGAACCGGTATTGCCGTAGACAGCGCGATTGAAAGCTGTCGTCCTGTTGGGAATACCTGCGTACATTATCGTTTTCAACAGGACAGCAAAAACTACAGGGTTTGCTTCGAAAGAGAAAACCTTTCCTTCGTTACCAACTATTATCCCCCCAAGGCTTGTGTAATAGCCAAAATTAGCACCTACGTTCACATAGGTCTGCCCATATTTAAGAGACTCTTGAACTAGTCGCGTTGTCCAAGGCTCGTGAATCCCATCGCGTATTATTCCTACTGCTACGTCTACGTTGTAGCCTGGCACAACTACATGGCCGCCCCATTTCGTCTTTACCAGACACAGATCTCGTCCTAAATAGGTCGTGTGAGTATTATCTAGGTTAGAACGAAGCTCATCCAGCTTGGCATCGATTTTGTCGATAAGAGCGTTTTCCGTTTGGAAATACTTACGCTCACGTCCTGCAAATTTAGCGACATCTTTGTTCTTGGAAAGAAGATTTTTTATTTTCGTTGTTGTCGCAGTAAATCCTCTAATCATTACAACGCTCACTCTCAAATACTTTTTCCAAAATCAAAGAATTACTACGTTTTTAAGTTTATTGCCCAAGTTACTGAGGGTACTTTGATCTGAAACAATTTTCCCGTTGATTAACTTTATCGTCCGACTTGTCATCTTTTCCAGAAGCTCTGCATTGTGAGAGGCGAAAAGAAACCCTTCGTTTTTTTTGATATATTGTTCAAGGCGGCTATTCGCTTTTTCCTGAAAGGATTGATCGGCTACGCCAATCCATTCATCCAGCAGCAAAATATCTGCAGGCTCCACGGTGCTCATTGCAAATTGCAGGCGGCTTTGCATGCCCGGGGAGTATGTGCCAAGGGGCATGTCGAAGAATGCACCGAGTTCCGCGAACTCCGCAACGTCGGAAATATATTCTTCCTTGGAAATACTCTTAATTCCAAGCAAAGCATAGCGCATTACCACATTCTGGCGTCCGGTGAGGGCAGGAACGGTTCCTGCTCCGATCGTCAGTAGCGAGCGAATCGAACCGTGAACCTCCACCGAGCCTTCGACCGCAGGAAGCATCCCGCCAATGAGCTTTAGAAGAGTGGTTTTCCCGTTCCCATTCCCCCCGACAATTCCAACTCGTTCGCCGCGGCGTACCTCCAGTGAGATTTTATCAAGCGCCCTTAAGGCCAAAGAACCATTACTCTTACGCACAATACGGCTGTCTTCCATCGCGGCGCTTGCTTTTACGCCCCTCAGGGGAATTTCCACGGTCGCATTTACAACGCGAACAACGACATCATGATCGTCGATCATTTTATGCCATCCATCGATAAACAACTAAATTTCTATTCGCTGGGAAAAGGAAATAGGACAAACAGATACCCACCGCGATCAATCCCACGCAAACGAGACTAGAAGTCATTGGAAAAACGCCTTGCGTTATTGGCGCACGCGCGACTTCAATGACATGATAAACAGGATTGAAGTCGATGACCCATTTGTGGGATTGGATTCGATCGGGCGCCCAAAGTATTGGCGTAATAAGGTACACTGCAAACAATATCTGCGGCAAAAATCCACGAAATAGACGAATTCGATCGAATAAATAAGAGAGCGGAAGAGACCAGCTAATTAAAACGAATGTCAACAACACCAACCCGAAGCAGAAAGCCAAATAGTTAGCACCAATTATAATTTCTGGGTTAATAAAAACTATTATTATGAATGACGCAGATAGCTTTAGAAGTAAGGCAATAACAAAATCATACGTAGATATCAGATTGCTAATGCAACCTGAAACATTGGGAAAGGAAAGATACCTAGTAGCTTTCTCATTCGAATAAGATATATCTGATATAAATATAGACACACCCTGCCAAATAGAAAAAGAAACTGAAAAAAATGGAATGAAAGATACCAAAGGCTCGTGAAATACGAGACCCATGACTGAACCCAACAGCAACACATGAATAAGCACCGATATGAAAGGCGCAATTAATCCTAATCCCGAGTTTCGTTTGTTCTCGGCAATATCCGCCAAATGGAGCTGCCATGCTAAATGGCGTTGTGATACCAAAATACGCAGATCGGTAAAGAAATCCCGCTCAACCCACCGCCATTCATTGCCTTTCATTGACGCAATTTCTCCTGCAAAAGGCGTTTCGCCGCAGCGAAATAGGCGGCAGCTCTATGCTCTACACTATATTTTTCCAAGTAGAAGGTTCGGGCCTCGACGCGGCCGGGGATGTCGGCTTCGCGCTTGATTAGTTTCTGAGCTAGCTCTATGTGATTTCCAACTTCAAAAAATGTAACTGCACCAGGTTGGTAGCGATCCAATTCACTGAAGCACTTTGTATGCGAACAATACAACGGGCGCCCCATATCGAGCGCTAAAGCCGCGGGGCCTGATGAGGTCTGGCCGACCTCGGCATACGGCAGAATTACAGCGTCGCACGCTAACATAACTTCGTTAAATTCATCGTTATCGAGTGAGCCACAAAAATGAACGCGACCTTTTATTTTGCGTTGCTTTTTGATTTCTTTGATCAATTTCGTGATGTAGGGCTGCTCGACGTTTCCCTTCTCGACACCTTCAGGATGCAAACCGCCGACAACAAGTAGATGATGATCAGCAGGCAGATTACCCAACGCTCTAATAGCCACTTCAATCCCTTTATACTGGGATAAAAAGCCGAAACAACCCAGCACCACCCCCGACTTTATGTTTAATCGCTCCGAAACTTCGGTCTTGGCAACGTCATGATCCATTCGCTGACGCACTTGCTTGCTTACAAATGCGAGAGGCTGGTGAGTTATGGTGTCACTCGGTATGCCCAGCAATGCAAAGTTCTTCGCTTCTCTTGCTGTTTGCACAATATGTTGAAATTTTCTTGGGTTCTTTCGAACTTTCGCGAACAATCTATTGAAGACGTAATTTCCACGCCAATCGCGAAGGTAGTGCAGTAAGCCATTCCGACTAAGCTGAAACCGCGCGGCGTCTAACGGCGGAGCAGTATGATATGTTAATATCACTTTCTTGCTTCGTCTGATGATCGCCTTAAGATTGCGCCAAATCTGACTAGGCGTAAAACCGAAAAGTCCTGGTTCAAGCTGAATATTCACAATATCGGCCTGATCAACTTTTAGGAGTATCTCTTTAAACTCAATGATAGCAGCTTTTCTCGCATACGGAGATTGGGATCTCAAGAGATCAACTGGCAACGCTGCGATTTCGATATCGAAGTCAATCTGATCCCGCAAAGGTAGTTCGAGAAACTCCACATATTGCGCTATTCCACAGGCTCTTTTGTAGCTTGAGATCACCAGAAACTTCGGCACTCTAACCGCAAGATTAATCTGCGACGTAATATTTTTCTGCTCCACGAAACACCCTGCTGGCAAAACTTTTGCCTTGAAAATTATTGGCGTCTATGCGCTTGTGCGCGACCTGAGTTTTCTGGTCAGTCTCAAATGAAATATATGTTTAATGCTGGCATTAAAGCATTCAAATAATGCGAGTCAATGGAGCGTGTCAGGGACGCTTTCTCGAACGGATGGAATTGCAACTTGGGCAGCTTGAAGCCGGTGTCACCAACAGGAAAGGGGCGGCCGGGAAAGCGCAACGTCTAAGCTTGCCCCGTGGATATCTCCTCCAGCTTCCTGCCGGGGCATGCCATGCGGATGGCCAGGGAAAGCGACCCTTCTCTAGGACCTTTTAATAGAGATAAAACCCTTCGTTGTTGACTATGGGATGGCTCGCCCTTCCGAGGACATTGGGTATCATGAGCCGTCATTAAAATCGACAACTCTTAACGCTTGGCGCCACAGGACATTAAATCCAGCATTGCACTTGCTGCCCTGTCCCAGTCGTATTTCTCTGACTGCTTTCGGCCAAGCTCTCCCAATCGTTCGAGTTTTCCCGAGTCTTTCAGGAGGTTTGTAAGCCCGGTGGCTATTGAGCTAACACTGTGAGGGTCCACAAATTCTCCGGCGCAGCCCGCGATCTCGGGCATAGATGAAACATTGGAGGTCAATACCGGCACGGATCGGCTCATTGCCTCCACTAGCGGAAGGCCGAAACCTTCGTAGAGAGACGGCATCGCAAGGCATGTCGCAAAGGAGTATAATGTTGATAACTCTTGTTCCGTTACATAACCCGTCGCTCTCACACTGTCTTTAAGACGCAGGCTATCTATTAGGTCTGCGAGATCTACGTCGCCCCATCCTTTACCACCGACCAACACCAATTGATGTTGTTCTTTGAGATCTTCTGAAAGTAGCGAGAAGGCCTGCAGAAGCCGGGGAAGATTTTTGCGCGGCTCCAAAGTACCAACGAATAAAATATAAGGTTTGTTAATTTGCCATTTTTTTAGAAAAGAGACCGATAGGCTAGGGGGCAATTTAGAAATACCGGGATAGATCGTCGATATAGGAGCATTCGTGGTGGGAAAGACAGAGAGAACATCACGCTGCGTGCTGTCAGAGACGCAGACAACGGCATCGGCCCGTTTCAGCGCGAGCGGCATAAGCGTCGATTCAGTTAAATGACTGAGACGACGCATTGTATGGCCAGCAAAATACCAAACGAGATCATGCACTGTTACCACCTTGAATACCCGCGGCGGCAAGCCATAGGGCAACCGATGTGTAGGTCCCCAAAAAACATCAATATTATCTGTCGCTGCCCAATATGGTAAAGCCGTTTCTGCCCAGAGCATCCTACCTACTCGGCTAGCACCTAAGCTCAGCGTTTTTGCTTCATAACGTCCCCGCTCACCTTCCAACGCGAACAATATCGGAGATGGGCTATAAAGACGAAGATTTGCGCCTGCGCGCAACAACGCATTGCACATTTCGTGGGTATATCGCCCAATTCCCGTCAACGGGATTGAAAGCAGACGAGCGTCAACTCCGATCTTCAATTGTCGGCTCCCCAAAGAACACTTACTGGTGAGTGCCGTGAAATTTCTCTTGATGCAGCGCCTTCAGTATCCCCGCCAACCGGCGACCGATCGCCGGATAGGAATGAGCGTGTCGCCAGCGACGTGCCTCATTCATGGTATGGCGGAATCTTTCGTCGCCGGCGTCAATGCTCGCACGTATCGCGCTAAGCCCCGCAGCGATTTCTAAAGGAGAAACGCCAGGAAGCTGGAAGACTGCATTCGATACGTCGTCGAAAATTGAAAGTGGCGTGACGGCAACTGGTTTGCCCGTAGCAATGCCGTATCGAACAGCACCACTCGCTGATTCCGCTGTGTTCTGATAGGTATAAGCAATGAGATCCGCCGAGGAAAGGAGGCGGAGGCTCTCGTCATCCGGCAAAAAGTCGGTGTAAAATTCAATTGCCGAAAGCAACCCGAGCCGGCGTGCCAGTGCCTTCGCTTCCGCAATGAGCTCCGCCGAAATTGGCGCTGGATACTCTGCGTTGACCAGCCGGAGTCGATAATCAATCCCGTTGTGACGCAGGATGCGCAGTGCCTCAATCAATTCGGGAATTCCCTTGTTCGGCAGGAAGAAACCGTAAGCTGCTATCACGAAACTCGATTGCGAACCTGATGTTGCCGAATAAGGCACAGGCTTGCTTACGGGATCAGCACTCGAAAGAACTCCGTGTGGTAGCAAGGCAACGTTGTCGAGAATGTCTATATTCTTGAGCCGATTGAGGTCATTAATTGAATGCACGAGAATTCGCTGGCAGCGAAGCAAAGCCGGCTTGAGATCAGCCAACCGCTTCTCCTTATCATGTTCGGGGTCCACCGTCGCGTGCAAGGTTATCACGACTTGGGTGCCGAAATCCATGATCCGATTCAAAAAGCTGCAGAGATGAGGAATATTATAGAAGCCATAGTTGAACTGAAGGACGACAATATCGAACTTATGCAACTCGATCTGCTGCGCCAGTTCTGTCAGATCGTCGTCATTGCCTTCTTTCCAGCAACGAATAACATTTTCCGAATCCACCCCCAGCGCCGTATGGATTTTCGGCGCGAGTACCAAAACGGGCATGCCCAGAACCTGCAAGAGGTGGTTTGAGTAGGTCGCAATGCCACAGCGCTGATTATAGGTAGTAACCCAGCCGATCTTCGGTTCCGAAAAACATGGATTCGATATAAACCGCCGCGCCGCTTCGATCTGCCGCGCTGCTACGTTGCTCCATTTATGCGACTCCAACAATCGCTTTCGAAAAGCCGACGTCCTTGCCTGCCGTTGCTCCGCTGGCTCAGCGAATACCTTACGCATCATCCGCGCTAGATGGTCGGGATCCGGCTCCGCCCAGACGCTGTTCTGAACGCCGGAATGAGTGGCGGCCGGAACAAAATGGAAGTCGATCAAATCGACTTCAGTAGAATCGCAGAAATCCAGCTGGCCACTCCAACCGGTTGTAATCACCGCCGTACCGCTCAGGGCAGCCTCTGCGAGCGGAAGACCATATCCCTCTGCTCGGCTCGGTGCGACCAGAACATCGGATTGACTGTAAACAGCCTTCATCTGTGCATCGGTTAGATCATCGAAAATAATTATTATGTCGGGATAATCCGGATGACGTGCACGAGCCTCTTCCAACCATTGCTCGATCTCGTTGTGCGGATTGCGGAAAGTTTTGACGATCAGGATTACATCGTCTTTGGATGTAAAGGCACGACCATAACTCTCAAGAAGGACGTCTGCTCCCTTGCGGGGAAAACAAGAAGAAACATGTAGGAACGTGAAACCACGTTTGGCGACATTGTAATTCTGATCAGGATTGACAGCTATCCAGTGATCAACGCCGTTACCCACCACCGCTAGCGGTATAGAAACACCATTGTCGATGAGCAGCTTTCGCACATGCTGAGATGTGACGGTGGCGAATTGCAAACTTTCGTTGAAGCTCCTTACAAACTCTTCAGGAAAGCCGGTCTCCTCCCACGCATAATTATGAAGAGCATTGAATTTGCCAATCATATCCGAGACACGCGGTGGATACATATTGCGGCTGACAATGTCGACTTGGTGCGAAGCTACCGTGCTTGCGCGATCATACATCGAACGAAGATCAGCATTTTCAATAAGAAACTGTTTGCTTGGAGGAAAATCGCCCGGACCCTCGGATGACCAAAGATCGACGGATTCCCCTTGGGCGGAAAGCGATCGAGCCATCTCACGATTAACCAATGCAAGGCTATAACTGGAGTCGAATGGACCTTCCAACCGCCAACGGACCGATTTTGAAAGGGCTCGCAAACGTAGGCACTCTTCGACTGCTCGGCGATTATCTGCAATAGCTTGTGACAATCGCAGCAGATCTCGTTCCTCTGGCCGGCCGATCGAAGGATCGATGGCCAATATCGCAGCAATTAGTCGCGACTCGCAACCCTCAAGACGACCTCGGATATCGGCCCACGAAAGTTCTTTCGTCTGTGGCTCGCTCGCGAATCGTGCAATGCCTTCCAAGGCATGCTTAGCGCTGGTTTGCCAAGAGAACCGGTTAGCTTGTTCGCGCCCGTGCTTGATCAGCCGCTCCCGGAAAGCATCGTCGTTCAACACATGCTCGATTTTATATGCCATATCCTTGACAGAGGTCGGATCGAACAAAGCTTCGGAATTGCCCAACACTTCAGGAACGCTGGAAATATTGGCGCCGATAACCGGCGTGCCGCATTGCATTGCTTCGAGGACCGGAAGGCCAAAGCCCTCATGCAGGGAAGGAAAAACGAAGGCACGGGCAAGATTGTAAAGTTCGATCAGATCGTCATCTGATACGTAACCTGTAAAGAGCAACTGCCGTTCATCGAAGTCTAAGCGTTTTGCCTGTTCCTTCAATGCCCAAATTTCGCCATCAGGCATGCGCCCAGCCATGACCAACTGATATCCATCGCGCAGAGCAGCAGGCAGAGCGGCAAAAGCACTCAACAACCTATCCAGATTTTTTCTGTGATCGGCACCGCCTGTATAAAAGAGGAATGGCTTGTCTATACCGAAATTCTTCAGGAGGAGTTTCGCCCGGGTGTCGCTAATCTCCTTTTTGCAAAATTTCCCATCAGCAGCTTCTGACGCATTGAGCACTTTATCTCGAGAAAATCCGAGGAGACTGACAGCCTCAGACGAGGAGGATTCTGAGATGGTCAACAAACCATCCGCCTTCTTTATCTCCTCAACCTTGTTGTAGTAGAAAGCCTCATAGCCATTCCCACTGGAAAGGTAGTTTTCTTTGTAGATCAGAGGAATGAGGTCGTGCAGTGTAACGACAACGGGAATGGAGGAGAATCGATGGACACTTAGGACCGCATCGTCGATGAACCCCTCGAAAAGGCTAGGGCAAAAAACCACATCAGGATGCAGCCCCTCGATAAACGCCTCACGGAGAAGCGCAGAAGCAGCAGAGCGCCAAGCATTTTGTCGGTTTAGACCAGTTGTCGGTGTTACAGTGTCAAAAAAATGAATCTTTTCGTCCGGTAGATATTCTTCTAGCGTGCGCCGAAGCTCGATAATGGTCTCAGGAAAGGCTTTGCTCAGCAAGATGTGAATATCGTGGTCTCTGCTTTCACGGATCATCGCCAAGGTTAATGCGATAGTGTAGCGACCAATGCCGCGCAGCCTGCTTTCGGTTTGCGCTCCCTGCAGATCGATTAGAATACGAGCCATTTAAGATTACCGTTCTGTGGCGCTTTTGAATTTTTCAAAAATGCGCTTAGCGTGAGGAGAGAGGTCGGCATGATCGATGCGATGATCGAAATGGCCAGACTGTTCTACGGGACCAGGCACAATAAGCCGCTTCAGCCAGTCTGTCGTTCTTGGAGACCGAGAGAGAAACCGCACCGCCACACGCCGTAAAGTGGGGCGAGCGACGGCAAAGCGGATGAACTGACGTAGGACATTGGCAATAAGGATTTTGATATCCAAAATGACGGTGTTGTGTCCGTGCCGAAGTCGACGTATGGCCCCCATCGTCTTGCGAAACGGCGCCATAACTCTCCAAGACGAACTCTTATAAATAGCCATCAGACGCTGATGATAGTTGTCAATCTCCTCGCGCAGCACGTCTTTTTCCTGACGGAGCAAATCGAATTCCTGTTGAATTCGAGCAAGATCCTGCCGAACTCGATCGAATTCGGACTTCAATCCGCTAATAAAAACCGATGCTTCCGCTATCGCTTCGTTGGTTGCCTGCGATCTAACTTCAAATTCGGCTGCGGAGATCAGACGCGCCTCGAAACGTTGTGACAGCGTATCTAACGTGAGGCCGTAATCGGCATTGAAAGGCCCATCGAATTTTTGCAGAAACTTGTTCGGCGCCGCCTTCTGCGCCACGACTGCATAGTCAGGACTAACCCCTTGGAACACATCGATGAGATGGACATCACCAGATTGCCGCAGAGCCCCATTTTCCTGAAGTCGTATCACCACCGCGCGCGTGTAGCCATAAAACCGCGGCAAGAAAGAAAGCAATCCGGGTGGAAGCGGCCGGTTATGGGTCGGATCCATGTGAAAAGTCAGCGTGCCAACGCTTACATTTTCCGCATTCGGCGTCTCAAGGATCAACAATCCGCCAGGACGAAGGACACGAAGTGCCTCCGAGATTAGCATCTGGAGCACTTCAAAGTGAAGATGTTCAGCAATATGAAAGCCGGAGACTATAGCTTGACTTTCATCTGGCAGACTTTTCAGACACGCGATGGCATCGAGCTTTTCTGCGGAAAGATTGCGAGCGAAGCAATCTTCGAGCATACCGTCGTCAAGGTCGACTCCGTGTGGAATCATACCTATAGACTGCATCAATTCCAACCACTCTCCTCTGCCGCAACCCAGATCGATGATCCTTCGCGTGCCGCCATCATCGAGTAGCGGTTTCACGAACGGAAGATAGACCTCCAGTCGCTTGGCAATTTCTGCTCGATCGCCGCGGAATTTTTCTTCGAAAGCGCGATAGAACGAGCCCGAACTCATCGTACAAGCTCCAGTCCCGGTGGCACCCATGCTACACCCACAAACTTCTGCTTGTCGGTATTAACCACAGCAAAGGTGTAAGCGAGATCTTGCCATTCATAGTTGTAGGCCACATGTGCCTCGCTTTGGTGCAATGATACTGCCACGGAATAGTTGCCGTTGCCGAAGTTCGCGTTGAACTTGAAGCGGAACATCAACTCTTCTCCGGCTTTTAGATTGTAAAGAACCCGATCCAGGTGAAAGGTGTTGGTCCCGAAGATCGGCTGTCCGAGCCGATCCTTGATCATGTAGCCAGCAACTAGTTCCGGGATATCTCTGACGATTGTGGCTTTTACTTCAAGAATGACGGCTTCGCCCACACTCACCGCGTCAGTTGCACAACCAGCTGAATCCAGCAGTACCACATCGGCGATAACTGCTTCGCCAGTTCCTGAAACCGTCTGAATTCTCCCATCCTTATTTTTCGTTTGGCTAACGATGCCCCCCTCTTTCTCGGCGATCAAAGCGTTGTAAAGATCAAGGACATCCTCAGGAGGGCCGTCTTTTCGAATTTCGCCCTTTTCAATTAGGATGGCACGATCGCAAAGAGAGATTACCGCGGATCTATCATGAGAGACCAGTAGAAGCGTTGTGCCTTCCTTCTGGAATTGTTTAATGCGATTGAAACTTTTGTGCTGAAAATAAGCGTCTCCGACCGAGAGCGCCTCGTCCACAATCAAAATCTCAGGTCTGAAGGCGGTCGCGACGGAAAAGGCGAGACGCACTTGCATTCCACTGGAATATGTTCGTAGCGGCTCATCGAAATAGGAGCCTATTTCAGCGAAAGCCTCGATTTCTGACATAACGCCGAGAATCTGGTCATGGGTAAATCCCATTAACCCTGCCGTATTCATGACATTTGCTCGCCCCGTCAAATCAGGATTAAAACCCATTCCGAGCTCGAGAAGCGCTGCAATACGACCATTAACTTCGATCGTGCCGACACTTGGAGCTAGCGTATTGCACAGCATTTTAAGAAGCGTGCTCTTACCTGCCCCGTTCTGCCCGACAATACCGACTGCTTCGCCGGCCTCTAAGCTGAACGTTATGTCTCGCAGGATCCACTTCTCCTCTCGCGGCACTACCGAAAGGCCAAGCCAACTCAATACGCGCTGCCACTCCGATCGATAAGTTCGGAAAGCCTTGCCAATACCTTCAGCTTTGAGAACAGTCATAGAACGTCAGCCATCTCTGTATTAGCACGACGAAAGACGACAAGCGAGATTCCGCACAGGATGAGGCCGAGAACGAGAGTGACAGGCACCGCCGTCAATCGAGGTACGACGTCGTATGCAATCGCTTTGTGGTAGGCGTCAACGATATCGAACATAGGGTTAAGCTTAAGGATACGAACATATTTCTCCGGAATCACAGTAATCGGATAGACGATTGGCGTGAACCAGAAAAGAATCTGCAAGACAATTGGCACTACTTGTTCAACATCTCGAATGAAGACGTTAACAATTCCGAGAAAAAGTCCGATCCCAACCGCAAAAACCACGATAACTGGTATCAATAGAAAGATAAACATCAGATTCCAGCTGGGTACATGCCCAAGAAACAGAAAGATAACCACCATTACTACGAGAAGAATGAGGTTATTAACGATAGCCGACCCAACAGCAATCGCTGGCAAGGTGACCTTCGGGAAATTCATCTTTTTAATGATATTAGCGTTGTTGACGAAAACTTTCAGACAACGATCGATGATCTCGGAGAACAAATTCCAGGCAAGCGTACCGGACATCAGATAAATTGCGTAACCGTAGGTATTGTTAATGTCGGGGATTTTGGATGATAAAAGATTGGAAAGGATCAACGCATAAATCATAACCTGGGACAGCGGTTGGAGCACGATCCATGCCCCGCCGAGTTTACTGCGCACGAAACGGGTGTAGAAGTCGTTCCATATCGAATTCGCAATAAAATACCGGTAGCTCCAAATCCCATTCGCTAGTCCTAACATATCAGCCATCATGCCTCAGTCATATTGAATTGAATCCAGCCATGGTTGCCATCTCATTGCTGACGTTGATATTCCATATCGCGTTACCTCTGCAATGAAATTCATGTCCACGGTCAATCCGGGTGAGAATAGCCGTCGCTGCTAATGCGCCGCCTTTAAACGGAGAAGGTCAGGCTTTCAAGCTTTTAAGAGTCAGCGCTGCTCATTCCACCGAAACCCGATCGGGATTTCCGCAGAGAGTTGGCTCAGACTCATATGCGGGACGGTCCGGCTTATAAGATGTTTTCAACGTAAATTGCCGTTGGATGGTGCAATCATATATCCGGCCTGTTGCCACAGTCTTGGACCGCTGGCCACGGTGAGATCCGCGATATCGATCGCCTAATCATTTTTGTGCGATCAATGGTATGCAGCATCAGACAGTCTGATCGACATCCAGGTGTCGGCCTCGGGTTCATCACGCTTTGGTACCTTACCGCTTTAACCCGACACCGAAGCGATGGGAGTTTTGTTTCCAAAATGTCGCCGTTGTCGGCGGTGGCTGATAGATGCCGCCCGTGACGAGAAGAGCCCAAGCCGTACACGCCATTTTCTTCGCAAGCGCTACTGCGGCATCCTTACAGGGACGACGCGCTATAAGAGATACGAGCCAGGAGGACAGCTTGGCGCCTCGGCGTGCCTATTTTAGGATCGATATCGCACCAATAATCCATAAGGTTCGTAACTGCTTGTTGCGCCGCTTTGATATCTTACCGAGCCGCTCCTTGCCGCTGCCGGATTTCGCTCTTGAAGTAATGCCGAACCAAGCGGTCAAATCCCGCCCTGTTCGGAAGGTTGCCGGATCCTGGACGGTGGCGCGGGCGGTCGCAGTGATAATTGGACCGACTGGTCGCCCGACGACGGGCGACATCATGGGATTTCACTGCCGCGACAATCTTCGTGTCGAGTGTCTCGATCTTTACTTTCAGCAATTCGATCTGTTCGGCCATCTCGGGCTGCGCAATTAGGGCCCGGGTTGGAAGACGCGTATCGCCGCCATCGCGCAGAATGCAAATGAGCGTGGCAATACAGGTCATCCCGGTGTCGGCGATGATCTCGAGCAGCCATATGGGCACGCATCGCATTCGCGGTCTGGCTTCGCTGGTGCACGAATAACTCTCGAATCTTTAGAACCATCTGAGCAGCTTGCTTTTCAGGTGATTTGACCGGGAAGAAGTACATCGTCGGACACGTCACGGCCTCGCACATTACTTCGGCATCGGCTATATCTGTCTTATTCCGCTCGACGTATGCTTTCATATAGCCAAGCTGCATTACCCGAATAGCTTGGCCAGATTCGCCCAGTAATAGGCACTTCCGCAAGCCTTGATGCCGACAAGACAGGACTCGATGTTACGAAAAAACTCCGGCACCTGCGGCCGCCGCAAGGCACGTCGGACAACAACATCTCCGCTGTCAGCAAGGACGTGAACCTGAAATACCGACTTTACCAAATCCAATCCGATTGCGGTAATCTTCTCCATAGGACGATCTCTTCTGTCTTGTGGCGATTGGCATCACCACAAGAAACATCCTCTGCGCCGGTTCGAAGAGCAATTTAGGTCGCTCCGATCACTCTGGCGTAAAGTCGATCAATTTTGGCGCGACCGTACGTCTGGCGCCAATCGACATCGGGCGTGTACTACCGAACTCAGCCCACCAACTCGCGATAAAGACGATAATATTGTGAACACATCTTCTCTGCAGTAAAGCATGCAAGATAGCGGTCACGCGCCGCTGCACCCAGCACAGCAGCCCCTTTCTCGTTGTCCCAGATGGACTTCATTGCGTTCGACAGAGCGTCGACATCGTTTGGCGGCACTACGAACCCGGTCACTCTGTCCAGGTTGACATAACTTGTCCCGGTGCCGATTTCACACGAAATCATCGGCTTGCCGAACATTGCTGCTTCGACGAGAGAAAGCCCGAAGGCCTCGGAGCGAAGATGCGAGGGAAACACGAACCCCGCACACAGCTCGAGCAGAGCAATCTTGTCGTTGTCCGGCAAGGATCCGAGAAAATGGATATTGTGCAGATTTTGCCCGGCAGCCTGCTTCAGTTCCGCCTCCATCGGCCCACTGCCGACGATCACGATATCGAGGCCGTTGCGTTTCGCAGCCTCCAGCAGAATATGAACTCCCTTGTAATATCGCAGGACACCGACGAATAAAAGGAAGCGATCGGAAAGCCTGCCGCGCCAGTGGGCTAGCGTCGCTTCGTCCGCCGTCGGATAGTCTGCTTCATCCAGCCCCAACGGAATCACCGTCGTTTTGGATTTAAACCTTTCCAGGACATCGCTCGACATGAGGTAATTGGGAGATGTCGCAACAATGCGGTCGACACTATTCAGAAAGCGAAACATCAACGGCTTGTAGAATTGCAACAGAAGCTTCTGCTTCACGATGTCGGAATGATAGGTCACAATGGTCGACTTGCCGGGAGGAGCGGTCAGATGGACGATATCCATCACCGGCCACGGAAAGTGATAGTGGACGATGTCGGCCTTCTGGCTCAATTCCCGAAATCGTCCAAACACCTCGCGCGAAAAACCGGTGGATGCGAATTCGAAATCGAGCCTAGCCTTGTACGCCATATGACCATCAAATTCGACGCTGTTTTCCAACGGTATTTTGCTAAGTGAGAGAACATCTGATTCTACGCCATATTTGGCGGTACCCTTGGCGATCGCGTGAATGGTCCGCTCAACCCCACCGAATGTGTCGGGCCAGTATGTTTTGAAAAAATGTAAAACGCGCATTCCACTCCTGTATCGAAAAGCGATCGCTACGTCACCTCGAGTATCGTTGACTCGGAGAAAGCATCAGAAGCCTCAAAATCTCCAGACCAATGGTCGGCATATTCCGGCTGCATCGACGTCGACCGCACAGCCGGCCGACTAATTCTGAACTAGCGTGCTTAAGCAAGTCGGATGGCAAGATGCAACAAGACCCTTTTTGTCACCATTAGCAGAAAACCCTTGCTCTGCTGGCACCAGTGAATTAATCCCGCGCATTATTTTCGGTCGCGCGGTCGCCGATCGGCTTGTCATAAAGGAAATCTCATTGAAGTCGGGAAGCTTGTACAAGGTTGGTGACAACGATCAGCGCCCTTGGGGCACGTGGCATGTGCTTGATATCGGTGATCACCACGTCGTTAAACGCATTGTAGTGAATCCGGGAGAACGGCTATCACTGCAATATCACAATCACCGTTCGGAGCGTTGGACCGCCGTTTCGGGGCATGGTATTGCCGAGATTGACGGAACGGAACACGCTCTGCAGCTCGGGCATACAGTCGATATTCCGCTCCAGGCGACACACCGGGTTTCGTGCACCGGAGATAAGCCGTTGGTTTTCATCGAAATTCAATACGGTGAGTTGCTCGACGAGAGCGATATCATCAGGCTGAGCGACGACTACAATCGGGCCTGACATCAGACCCGAGATTTCGAAACACTGACGGGCGCCGGCCGCTTATCTCCTTACTCTAAGCTTTGCCCTTTCGACGCGAACGCTCGATATCAGGAATCTGCGGGGCAAAGCTTTCCAGGATTCAAAACTGGCGCTTGTTGTTTTCTGACAAAAGAATACCGACGCGCCGGCCGAACGTCGCGCGTGATCGCAGGATGTCGACGGCAACGTCCAGATCCCTACCCACTATTATAAATCATCTCAGCTGCGGGCCGGAACGCTGCACAAGCGACGTCCAGCCCGTGCTTAAGATTTTCAGGTTATTGATGCGGGGGGGGGGGCCGATCGGCCAGTTTCGCTCTTCAGCCAAATAAGGCTCTCAGACTTCCAAAAATGCCGATAGGTAGGATTGCCATAAACAGCAAAATAGCGATAGCCGTCTGCGCCAGGCGCGCGCTGGCAGATCCGGCTCCAAGGATGCCTATAGCTATTGCCACGGAGGTCTGATTGAGCAAGCCGTAGGAGTTGCTTCTTAAGAGCATTAGAGCCACCCCGAAATAGGCAATGCCGCGCAGGACGCGAACACCCCAGGACAGGCCCCTGATAAAGAAGTCGTGGATCTGTTGATCGGTAAAAAAGTCATCGGTCGACATCAAAATTCCCCGGTTAGAAACAACCCCACTCCCTGTGTGGGAAATAGCAGCAAATAACAAGCGAGGGTAGAGTCACGTTACGAACGGGGCGAGTTTTTTTGGCGGCGGAACGATCGCTGAAAGGTATCGCCACGGGACACAGTGGGGCGTGTTCGGAGATGAAAATTCAACCATCGCCGGAAGCTTTTTTATGTGACACGGATTCGCCGCGGTCCGCTGGAAATGCTCGGAAACCAAGGATTGCAGCGCAATTTAACGCGGTAAGCAACATCGCCGACAGCGAGTGACCACCCAATTACCCAATCAATTTTAAAAAGAAATATTTGGCTGGGGAACCTGGACTCGAACCAAGATTAACGGAGTCAGAGTCCGTCGTTCTACCATTGAACTATTCCCCAACGACCGCGACGCGATGAAACCCTTCGCGGTGAAGGCTGCGCCTCTATAATAGAATTCGTCGGAGATGCAAATAGTTTAACGCAGGCAAATGCTTTTTTTTGGCAAGGCTCGACAAAAGCCCTGAATCATGACCTCCTGCTGTGGCTCGACGGTGATCATTTACCAGCGCAGCAGGCGTCTGCCCGCGACATAGCCGACCACCGTCACGATAGCGATGGCCAACGGATACCAGAGCAGGACGAAGAGCGGGCTGTCATCCGTGCAGTTGGAGGCATAAAAGGTGGCGGCGATGCCGCTGGCCGCGAGCCCGGCGACCGCGCCGGCGACGCCAGGCTTTTCCGGCGCGCCCTGGCGCAGCGCAAAGAGGAAGCAGGCAAGCGGGCCAATCGACAGCAGCGGAATGATCGTCAAGCAGAAGCGTGCATTGTGCCCCATCATGCGCGTACCCCAGCTATCGGCCGGCATGACCATCATTTCAATGATCGCGGCGACAGCTAGCAGTAGCGGCGCGGCGAGAAGCGTCCAGCCCCAAAGGCGCAGCGGCACGCCAGGGCGGCCAATGCGGAAGACGACAGTGCTCGCGGTGACGGCAAGCGCAATGGTCACCACGAATTTAAACAGGAAACGAACCGTTTCCATCGCGCTGCCGATGTCAGCGCGAAAGCCGATCGCAGCGAAGAACATCGCACCGCTGATCAGGATACCTCCGATGGCCGCAAGCGTCAGCGCCGGCCCGATCCGCGTGCGGACCGGCGCGTCCTGCGCCAGAAGATTTATGAGGTCATCGGTTTTCACTGTTTTCACTCCGATACAAGGCGGCAAGCACCTTCAATGCGCGATGCAGTGCCACGCGCACTGCACCTTCGGTCATCTTCAGCCGGTCGGCGGTTTCGCGCACGCTGGTTCCTTCGACGGAGATCGAACGCACGATGGTCCGCTGCGGATCTCTCAATTGCGATAGCATACGGTCGACATCGAGCCGATCCAAGGTATCCGTCTGCTCCTCGGCCTCCAGGATATCGATGACATCGTCGATCGGCACGTTCACATGCCGCCCGCGCCGTCTCAGACTGTCGATCAGCTTGTTGCGCACGATCGTCGATATCCACGGGCCGATGGGACGCGACGTATCCCATGTTCCGCGCTTCAGGTGAATGGCCAGCAACACTTCCTGGACCACGTCCTCGGCCTCGCTCGCCGGCGTACCGAACTGGTCGCAACGCCGCCGCGCCATGGCGCGCAGATAGGGCGTAACAGCGGACAGAAAGCGATGGTAGGCCTGCGCATCGCCGCCGACGGCGGCTCGCATCCAGACTGCCCACTCCTCTTCGCGCGCCGAATGCTTCACCCGACATTCCCCTCTACGCGCGGCCGCACGATTTTGTTACCGGCAGTGATCATGTTTTTTTCACGATCCTCCCCAGATCGGTTTTCAATCGAAGCACCTGTACTGACGATTGGACATTATTCGAGAATTTGCCAGTGCCCTGCGTGAAAAGAACGTGCCTACCCGATCAAGCACAGCTTATCCTCCTTAAGCGTCCATGCAGTTCTTGCCGATTCGAGCCGCTCTTCTCGTGCCCGATATACATGGATTGAATTGAATATTAGACTATCCGCGTTGGGGCTTGGGCGGCATTCAAGAAAATTTCGCAGCATCTGTAATATTCGCCGCGGTGGCTCCGTAGACGTCAGTGCAAGCCAATCACGGCTGGCACCCATCACGGAGACAGACTTATGAAAAACAGCATCCTCACCCTCGCCATTGCCGGTTCGCTGGCCTCAGTGCTCGCATCCGTTGTCGCTGCCCCCGCTTCTGCCGCCGACAGCACGTCCAAGGAAAAGTGCTACGGCGTTGCGATGAAGGGCCAGAACGATTGTGCCGCCGGAAAGCATGACTGCGCAGGCAAGTCGACCATCAGCTATGACAAGATGTCCTTCAAGCTCGTCCCGACAGGCACCTGCACCAGCATGAAGACCCCTAAGGGTCATGGCTCGCTGACCCCGGCCTGATTAATTCGTCGGCTTATTATCAGAACCACACGATATCCGGAGTTTGTCATGACCAAAGTTCCCGCAATCGCCTTCGCAGCCTCAGTCGCCACGGCACTGACGCTGATGGCCAGCGTTCCCGCCGCCTCTGCCGCCGATGCCAAGGAGAAATGCTATGGCATCGCTCTCAAGGGCCAGAACGATTGCGCCGCCGGCCCGGGCACCACCTGTGCCGGGACATCGAAAACCGACTACCAGAAAAATTCCTGGAAGCTGGTTCCGGCCGGCACCTGCGAAACGATGAAGACGCCGAACGGCCATGGCACACTGGCCCAGGGGCCGGCACCGGTTTGATCGAAGCAAGCAATGACGGGCGGCGCAATCTCGGTCGCGCCGCCGTCTTTTGAAATCAACGAGGTCCGCCATGAAATCCTCAGAGCTTCCCCGCCGTGCCGGCGTCGGCTTCAAGCCGGAGCACTTTTCCGCCATCAACGCTGCTCCGCAGCCGATCGGTTTTTTCGAGGTGCATGCCGAAAATTATATGGGTGCCGGCGGACCGCCGCATGCCCAGCTCGGCAGGCTGCGCCAGGATTATGCATTATCGATCCACGGCGTCGGCCTGTCGATCGGCTCGATGCAACCGCTCGACATGGATCACCTCGCTCGCCTGAAGATCGTCTGCGACCGCTACGATCCGGAGAGCTTTTCCGAACATCTCGCCTGGTCGACCCACGACACGACGTTTCTGAACGACCTGCTGCCCCTGCCCTATACGGACACGACGCTTGCCCAAGTCTGCGCCCATATCGACCAGGTACAGACGCTGCTTGGCCGGCAGATGCTGCTCGAAAACCCGGCGACCTATCTGCTGTTTGAGGAAAGCACCATCGAGGAGACCGATTTTCTCGCTGAGATCGTCCGGCGCACCGGGTGTGGCCTGCTGCTCGACGTCAACAACGTTTTCGTTGCCTCGACCAATCACCACATGGACCCGCGCGATTATCTCGCCCGTTTTCCCGTGCAATGGGTGCGCGAAATCCATCTGAGCGGCCATTCCGAAGCCGTCGACGACGCCGGCGCGCCGCTATTGATCGACAGCCACGACACGCCGATAAAGGACCCCGTCTGGGCGCTCTATGAAGAGCTGATCGCCCGCACCGGGCCGATTGCGAGCCTGGTCGAGTGGGACAATGACGTACCCGAATGGCCGGTTCTCAGAGCCGAGGCGGAAGCAGCCGGCGCCATCCAGCGCCGCGCCGCCGACCGCCGGGCGGCATGAGGAACGATCATGTCCGTCACCACCCAGGCTGAATTCGCCGCCGCACTCCTCGATACGGATCGTGCCGTTCCCGGAGGGTTGAAGGCCTGGGACGCCCCCCGGCCGGAACGGCGCTTCGGCGTCTACCGCAACAATGTCGCGGTTGGGCTTGTCGGCGCGCTCGCCTCGCGTTTTCCGGCGGCAGAAAAGATCGTCGGCAAGGATTTCTTCGCCGCCATGGCGCATGAATTCATCCGGCTGCATCCGCCGCGATCGCCGCTACTGCTCGCCTATGGCGACGATTTCGCCGATTTCGTCGAGATCTTCGAGCCTGCGCGCGACATCGACTACCTGCCAGATGTCATTCGTCTGGAGGCGGCGCGCGGCACGGCCTACCACGCGGTCGACGCCATACCCCTCGACCCTGCGCTACTGGCGGCGATCGAACCGGAACGGCTCGCAAGCCTGACTTTCGCGCTGCATCCCTCCGCCTCGATCCTGCGCTCGTCCTTTCCCGCGGTCACCATCTGGGCGATGAACGCCGGCGAAATGGAGCTTCGCCCGATTGATGACTGGAGCGGCGAGGATGCCCTCGTCGTCCGGCCGGAGATGACGGTCCAGATACATCGGCTGCCGGCCGGCGGCGCCGTTTTTCTGGAGGTACTTGCCGCCGGCGCCGATCTTGCAGTGGCCATGGAGGCGGCTGTTGCGGCAGCGCCCGACTTCGATCTCTCAGCCAATCTCGCCGGGGCGCTTGCCGCCGGCGCATTCACCACCATTCGCTAGACGCCGTTCAGGAGAACCGCCATGCCAGACCAGACAATAACGGCCGTCACGGCCGAACGCGAAACCGTGCCGCAAAAGCTTTACGGCGTTCTGAGACTGCTCGACCGCATTCCGCACGACCTGATCGCACTGATCGCGCGCCTGTCGATCGCCGCCGTCTTCTGGCAATCGGGGCAGACCAAGGTCGACGGTTGGCATGTCACCGACAATGCCGTCTATCTCTTCCAGACGGAATACAGGCTGCCGCTCGTCGATCCCTGGATCGCTGCCCATATCGCCGCCTTCAGCGAGCATTTCTTTCCGGTTCTGCTGGTGATCGGCTTTGCCAGCCGGCTGTCGGCGCTGGCGCTGCTTAGCATGACGCTGGTGATCGAGATCTTCGTCTATCCTGATGCCTGGCCGACGCACGGCACCTGGGCCACCTGCTTCCTGGTGATCATCGCCGCCGGGCCGGGCCGCATCGCCATCGACCACCTTATCGCCCGGCATATCGGCCGTGGCGTGTAGCGACGAATATGAGATACCACTGGCATTGCCTGAACAACGGTGTTCAGGCAATGCCAACGGTCGGTGATCGTCTACTTGAGAACCGGCTCTCCATGGAACCGGCGCTGCGACGGCTTCGAGACGCCGAAGCCGACTTCCATCATCAATCGTGGCTTGGTCGTCGGCACGGTGCCCATGTGGAACCCGAAGGGATCCTCACCGAAACCGAAACCGGCTTTGCCGGTCAGCGTGACGGTGCTGTCCTTGCCATAATAGCCGAGAACCTCATCCGCGGGGTGGCCGACCATAAGCGTCAACTGATGCTTGACGGCACGCCGCCTGTGGCTGCCTTTGACGAAGACGTGCGGCCCGGTGCCTTCATCCACATCGACCAGATTGAAGAAGAACTTCAGCATCCGCCAGTCGTCGAGGTCGAAATGAAACTTGTCGAGCGAGGCCATGCTTCGATCGGCTTCTGAGGCCTGCGTCGGAAAGCTCCACCAGACGCGGGTGGTAATCACTTTGGCCTGCCCGCCGAGATAATGCTTGGCGACATCGGTGAGCAACGGATCTCGCTGCACCGCCAGGACGGCGTCGCAATCGAGCGAGCGCTCGAAGAAATGCCCGCTGAGAAGGGACCGACCGAATTTCGCTTCCGCTTGCGTATGCTCAGGCGCGACGAATTCGAGCTTCCGGTTGAAATTGCCGAAGCAGCCCGTGGTGCGCGCGAACTCGGCGATTTCCTGATGAATATTGTCCGGCAGGGTGAGGCCGGAGAAAATCCCGTCCGTGCGCAAAGCATTGACGACCGTATCGCACCCGATCCCGGTGAACATGGACGTACCGGAAGCGGGGCGCGCCACCGGCCGCCTGGTCGCCGCCCAGTGCATACGCCGGAACGGCAATGTCCGGGCCAGCAGGAACATGGGCAACCAGGCCGGATTTTCCCTCAGATCCGTCAGGTAGGTCGGTATCCGGACAGCCATCCGCTTGAAACGGCCACCTTGCCTGGCGATGGACTCCAGGTCATTTGCCGGAGGATTGTGCATAGGTATCCTTTCCGCACATGTGCGAACCCATGACAACAGGCCCAACACCCCTGTTGAATAGTCCGTTCAAACATACTCATTCATTCAGTGCAGCAAGACGCATGTTGCATTGCGGCAAATAGAAGCCCGCAAGCCGCGGTCAAGGGGCTGAAAATGCACAATCGCGATTCATTCCGAAGAATCGATAACGCTGACACGCTCCGATTTTACAAATCTTTTCAATGGCTCACGGATCAGTTGTTAAACGAGGCTTAGCAGCCCCATTCGAGGCGCAGACTGCGGCGGACATATCGTGCCGTGAACGCAACCGCGGCATGATTTGTTTGCCATTGCTTAGAACAACATCGCTACGATCATTTGCGGCGAGCGGATAACCGGTGGAGACTGAGGCAAAAGGGGTGTTTTTTGTCGACGCCTGCCTCGGCTGTCTCCCCACAGTCACAATCCTGTTCCGATCATTGTCTAGATGAACGAAAAACTGCAAACGAGGGCCGCATATGACAGAGACAAAGACCGTTGATCCGACCGAAGGCATCGTCGACTTCGACGCCGGCGAAGGCGAAGCCGCGACCGTGGTGGAGATGGACGACTATACCAAGAGCCTCGCCCAGGCGAAGGCCAAGTCGGTCAAGCTCGTCGATGCCATTACCGGCCAGACTCTGAAGAAGAAGGACGCCGTTCACGTCGATGACCTCCGCCCCTCGCTGGCGGATTTCATGCGGTTGAAACATCCAGACCTTCGCGCCGACGACTATATCAGCCGCAAGGCGATGGACGATTATCGCGCCCAATACATTGCCGAGCTTTTGACGGACGAGCGCGGCGAGCTTTCGAATCTTGAGGACGAGGTCGTCGAAAGCCTGAAGACGCACGACACGCTCGCCGAGAACATCGAAGAGGATTACGAGGATCACCGATCGATCGGCGACCGCATGGCCGACATCGTCGCGGCCTTCGGCGGCAGCTGGACCTTCATCATCTCCTTCTGTCTGTTTCTGGCCGTTTGGATGGGCATCAATGCCCTCATGGGCGAAAACAAGGCCTTCGACGCCTATCCGTTCATTCTGCTGAACCTCATTCTCTCGACCATCGCCGCCCTACAGGCGCCGATCATCATGATGAGCCAACGCCGGCAGGAAGCCAAAGACCGGCTGCGCGCGCTCAACGACTACAAGGTCAATCTGAAAGCCGAACTGGAAATTCGCCACCTGCACGAAAAAGTCGACCATCTCCTCAATCGCCAATGGGAGCGTCTGACCGAAATCCAGCAGATCCAGATCGAAATGATGCTGGAACAGGCCAAGGCCGCTACCCGCGCGATGAAGGTCAGCAAGGCATCGAAAGCGAAGACGAGCGCGCTGAAGAGCCTGTTCGGCGGCAAGGCCAAGGAGTCGGATGATTCGGTGAACTAAGAAGAAGCGGGAGACTTGGCGTGATAGCGCCCAGCTCCCGATGTCCCTTATGCCTCCGCCTTGAAGGTGCGACCGAGGTCCAGTCCGGTACCGAAATAATGCCGAAACACATAGAGTAGGGGGCTCCACTTGGTTGTGTCGATGTGGTTCGTGCCCGGGATGACGATACCCCTGTGGGCATGCACCCGAACCACCTTCACCTCGATAATCTGGAAAGTCTCGCACCGCTCCGGGGGCCATTCGCCGCCAGGATCGTGCGAGGCCACGACTTCGGTTTCGAATTGAATCGGACATTCCGCAATCCGCAGCGGCCGAACGAGGTCGGCTGCTTGCGGCGTAAAGCCGGAGACATCGAATTTATCGGATTCGAATCGATAGCCTATATCCGCCTTGTGGCGCGGGACGGGATAGCGGCCTGTCGTCGGAGCGATGGCCTCAACCTTTGGCCACTCAGCCGGGGACGGAAAGTTCAGCACCAGCTGCCGCTCGCGCAGCGCATTCTCCCGCCCTTTGCTCGTCGCTGTCAAACCCAACACGATACGGTCGAAGAGCGCCCAGGCCGAAGACATGGGGGAGATATTGGTGGTGCCGTCGGGATTGAGGCTCGTGATCAGCACGACGGGCGTTCCGACATAGAGCACGGCGGGTTTGATTTCGATATGTTCGTTATCGGCCCGAGATTGGTCTGGTTTCGCTGTGGTCATGGACATGGGCTAGTCTCCGATGGGGACCGCAGCTTACCCGATTGAACCGAGCCGATAGTTCGGTCACGGTCGAACTATCAGCCCCAGACCCGAGGCACGGCTTACAAAGCCTGGAGCCCTGTGACATCGAGACACTCCAGAAAATGGAAAGAAGGACATCACGATGACGAACATTTCCTGGCGCGCCGACCCGCTGACATGGGGAACCGGACCGCGCATCTTCGAGGTTTTCCTGGAACCGACTTGCCCTTTCTCGGTGAGAGCCTTCAATAAGCTTGACGAACTTCTCGCCAGGGACGGGGCGGACAGGATCACGATCAAGATCCGCCTGCAGTCGCAGCCCTGGCATCTCTATTCCGGCGTGATCGTCCGCAGCATCATCGCCGCCTCGACGCTCGAGGGCGGCAAGGAGACTGCGAAGAAGGTCATGGCCGCCGTCGCCGCCCATCGCGAAGAGTTCGAATTCACGCATCATGCCGGCGGCCCCAACATGGATGTCACGCCAAACCAGATCATCGAACGGCTGGAGACCTATAGCGGCGTCAAACTCAGGGAAGCCTTTGCAATCCCTGGCCTCGATCGGGACATCAAATGGCACTGCAAATATGCCCGCCAGAACGGCATTCACGTTTCGCCGACATTCATGATCGACGGGTTGGTGCAGACGAACATGAGCAGCGGCGATGAGGTTTCGGCCTGGGAAGCTATCCTTTTTCCGCAATGATTGTCCGCCGGCTGCACGACAATCGGCAGCAAGTCGACGACGGCAAAGGCCAAGAGCTTCCAACGGAACCAAAGAAGCGCACGGCCAGCAACATCGCAAGTAGCTGGCTTATTGACATCCGCGATCGTTGTGACACCGTTCAGGGCAACATCCCGAACAACATGTCGAGGCAAAATGAGCGAGCATTCACGGGCCTTTGTCACCACCGCCGAAGAGCGACCGCTTGAAGAGTGGAATGATCCATCCCGCGGCAGAATATCCTGGCACACGCTTTTCAGCAGCGACAGAACCCCGACCGACAGCATGACGGCGGGCGTCGCCGAGATCGCGCCGGGCAGCGGCGCACTCCAGCCCCATAGGCACGAGCAGCCCGAGATCTACTTCGTACTGGAGGGAACCGGCATCCTGACGGTCGACGGACGTGAAACCGTCGTCACCCCCGGCACAGCCGTCTTCATCCCCGGCAACGCGGAGCACGGCATCCGCAACGATTCCAACGAAAATGTAAAACTCTTCTACGTATTTCCCACCGGCTCCTTCGAAGACGTGGTCTATCGCTTTGGCGAGGATTGATGAGCGCGGGATGTGCCGGATGGTGTAGGTCGCATCCGTTGTTGCAGGATTTCAGAGAGCTCTAAGGAGCGATTAAGTGAGCTACTTTGACTAACGCGTTTGGATCTACAGCAGCCCAAAATGGCGGAGAGGGTGGGATTTGAACCCACGATGCCCTTGCAGGCATGCCGCATTTCGAGTGCGGTGCATTCGACCACTCTGCCACCTCTCCGGTTATGCTGGTCGGCGCTTGTTGGCGCGGCGTTCTCATAGCGAGAGAAGGATGGGATGGCAAGGGTGAATATTCAAGCTTTTCATCCTTTTGCCTTGACAGATCCGAGGCCCTTATGTATCCCCGCAACGCAATAGGTGTGGATAAGTCCGCGCCTTGGCCGCCTCGCTTTGTGCGGGGCTTCACCGGCAGATTTTTCCTGAGGCCTCAAGCCTTTGAAATCCCTGCCAAGTTTCGACTGATAAAAAGACGGCCGCTTGCCTTGATTGGCAAGAGAGCTGGAACGAACATGAAAGGATAAAAAATGTTCGCAGTCATCAAGACCGGCGGTAAACAGTACCGCGTGGCAGCCAACGACGTGCTGACCATCGAAAAGCTGGAAGTTGTCGCCGGCGACACCGTAGAATTCACCGAAGTCCTCGTTATCGGCGAAGGCGCCGACGCTGCGATTGGTGCTCCCTTCGTTCAGGGCGCTTCCGTCAAGGCCGAAGTGGTCGAGCACAACCGCGGTAAGAAGGTCATCGCCTTCAAGAAGCGCCGTCGTCAGAACTCGAAGCGTTCGCGCGGCCATCGCCAGCATCACACGGTCGTCCGCATCACGGACATCGTGGCTGCCAAGTAAGATCACGGGACAAGGTTTAAAGGAGAACTCCAATGGCACACAAAAAAGCTGGCGGTTCGTCGCGTAACGGTCGCGATTCGCAATCCAAGCGCCTTGGCGTGAAGAAGTTCGGCGGCGAAGCCGTCATCGCAGGCAACATTATCGTGCGTCAGCGCGGTACCGAGTGGCATCCGGGCACCAATGTCGGCCTCGGCAAGGATCACACCATTTTTGCGCTTACGGCCGGCAATGTGAACTACCGTACGAAGGCCAATGGCCGCGTGTACGTGTCTGTAATGCCGAAAGCGGAAGCAGCGGAATAAGCCGGTAGCGCTCTAAAACAGCCGGCGTCTCATCGACCCGGCTGACGCTACAAGGTTCAGTCAAGAAAAAAGGGGAGATGGGGCGCCATCTCCCCTTTTTCTTTACCCTCAAGGAGGACTGAACCATGCAAGGCGAATTGTTAAGGGAAGACCAATCAAGGTCTCCCGAAGAACGGCTGAGGCCGGAGCGGTTAAGGACCGATTGCCCTGTCTTGCTATCGGAAAGGCTCGTTCTGCGCGCGCCCCACGAAGAAGACATTGACGCCCTTGCCCATCTCGCCAACAACGCCAACGTCGCCACTATGGTATCGCGTATGCCGCATCCGTATACGACCAATGATGCCGCCGATTTCGTGCGACGCACGAAGCTTGGCGAGATTGGCAAGTGCGTCTATGCGATTACCAAAGCCGACAACGGCGCCTTTCTCGGTTGCTGCGGCGTCGAGCCGACGGCCGACCCGGAGACCGTCGAGATCGGTTATTGGCTGGGTGAGCCCCATTGGAACCAGGGTTATACGACGGAAGCCGCCCATGCCCTGATCGACATGGTCTTCCGCACGCGCGAAAACGTCGCCCAGATCGATGCCCGTTGCCGGGTCATGAACGTCGCTTCGAGACGGGTCGTGCAGAAGTGCGGCTTCCAGTTCCAGGGATCCGGCCTTGCCGCGTCGCTGGCGCTTGGCAGCACGGTATCGGTCGAATGGTACCGGCTCGACCGCAAGACCTGGATGTCGCTGCGAAGCTGGGGAGGTCTGAGATGAACGCCCTTGCTCTCAACCGCCGCGACACCAGGATTCTGACGCCCGGACCGACCCCGGTCATGCAGACCGAGCGGCTGACGCTGCGCCCGCATCGGCTAAGCGATGCCGACGCCATGACGGAAACGCTCTCCGATTTCGCCGTGACGCGGATGCTCGCCCGCGTGCCGACACCCTATGACCGGCAGGATGCGCTGGACTGGCTGGTCCAGCACACCGCCGGCCTCGACACTGGCTGGGAACTGGCCGTCACCGAGAAGGATGATGTCCATATCGGCATGGTCGGCATCGATCTCAGACACGGCCGCTGGCATCTCGGCTACTGGCTGAACCGCTACTACTGGCGGCGCGGCATCATGGGCGAGGCGGTCGGGGCAGCGCTCGAGCGCTTTGCCCGGCGCATGCCCGACGTCGCCGTGTTTTCCGGCATCTTCGCCGACAACCAGGCCTCGTTGAAGATGCAACAGAAGCTCGGCTTCGAGATCATCGGCTGCTCGGAGGTCTACAGCTTTGCCCGCAACACCATGGTTCCGCATATCGAAACCGTGCTGAAGCCGGGCGCGCTGCGGCTCCCGCGGGCGGCGTGAAGTCTTCAAAATCAGTCATCGCCGGCTTCACCGGCGGTGACATTGCCGCCCGTCGATCTCGATCCGCCGGATGTAAGATCGAAAGCATCGGCAGAATTGATCGCATGATCCTTGCTGTTATGGGTCATCGACCGCACGATAGTCTTTGACCTCCGGCTGAACCGCCTATATCGAAGGCGACATGACGGGCAAATGACCGCGCCGCATATCCTGACGAATATGCAATGAGCGCGGTAACAATTGAAAAGAGCGCATGGGCTTTCCCCAATCCCGTTCGATCCGGGAAAGTCATGCGCCGATACCGAGTGACGGACGCAACATGAAATTTCTCGACCAAGCAAAAGTCTATATCAAGTCCGGTGACGGCGGCGCGGGCAGCGTCTCCTTCCGGCGCGAGAAATTCATCGAGTTCGGCGGCCCCGACGGCGGCGATGGTGGCCGCGGCGGCGACGTCTGGGTCGAGGCCGTCAACGGGCTGAACACACTGATCGATTTCCGCTTTCAGCAGCATTTCAAGGCCACCATCGGCACGCACGGCATGGGCCGCAACCGCGCCGGCGCCAAGGGTGCCGACGTGACGCTGAAGGTTCCGGTCGGCACGCAGGTCTTCGAGGAAGACGAGGAAACCCTGATCTGCGACCTGACGCGGGAAGGCCAGCGCTATCGCGTCGCCGCCGGCGGCAATGGCGGCTTCGGCAACGCTTATTTCAAGTCCTCGGTCAACCAGGCCCCGGACTGGGCCAATCCCGGCCTGCCGGGCGAAGAAAAGACCATCTGGCTGCGGCTGAAGCTGATCGCCGATGCCGGTCTCGTCGGTCTGCCGAATGCCGGAAAGTCGACGTTTCTGGCCGCCGTCACCCGCGCCCGGCCGAAGATCGCCAACTATCCCTTCACCACGCTGCACCCCAATCTCGGCGTCGCCACCATTGACGGCCAGGAATTCGTGCTGGCCGACATTCCCGGCCTGATCGAGGGCGCCCATGAGGGCGTAGGTATCGGCGACCGCTTCCTCGGCCATGTCGAGCGCACCCGCGTGCTGCTGCATCTGGTCTCCGCCCAGGAAGAGAAGGTCGGCAAGGCCTATAAGACCGTGAAGCACGAACTCGAAGCTTACGGCAACGAGCTTACCGACAAGCCGGAGATCGTGGCGCTGTCACAGATCGACGTGGTGGACGAGGAAACACTGAAGAAGAAGACGCGCGAACTAGCGCGGGCCTGCGGCAAGACGCCCTTCTGCATTTCCGCCATCACCGGCAGCGGCATGACCGAGGTGCTGCGCGCTCTGCGCGACATCATCGTCGAAGCCAATGGCGATACCGGGCAGGAAGCACCGATGAAGGCGCTGAAGGTGCGCCATCGCGACATGCAGTCCTCCGGCAATGAAGGCGAAAGTGAGGACAATGACGGCGGGGAGCAGCAGGGATGACTGCCCGCAAGTCGCTCGATCGCTACCGCCGCATCGTCATCAAGATCGGCTCGGCGCTTCTCGTCGACCGCAAGACCGGCTTGAAGAAAGCCTGGCTTGACGGCATGTGCGCCGATATCGCCGCGCTGAAGGCGAAAGGTGCTGATGTCCTCGTGGTCTCTTCCGGCGCCATCGCGCTCGGGCGTTCTGTGCTTGACCTCCCCTCCGGTGCCTTGAAGCTGGAGGAAAGCCAGGCGGCAGCCGCCGTCGGTCAGATTTCGCTGGCCCGTGCCTGGTCGGAAAGCCTGTCGCATGACGATATCGTCGCCGGCCAGATCCTGCTGACGCTCGGCGATACCGAGGAGCGCCGCCGCTATCTCAATGCGCGCGCCACCATCAACCAATTGCTGAAGATCGGCGCCGTGCCGATCATCAACGAGAACGACACGGTCGCCACCAGCGAAATCCGCTATGGCGACAATGATCGCCTCGCCGCCCGCGTCGCCACAATGACCGGCGCTGACCTGCTGATCCTGCTGTCTGATATCGACGGGCTCTATACCGCCCCGCCGCATCTCGATCCAGAAGCCAAGTTCCTGGAAACGATCGCAGACATCACTCCCGAGATCGAGGCGATGGCCGGCGGTGCCGCCTCGGAACTGTCACGCGGCGGCATGCGTACCAAAATCGATGCCGGCAAGATCGCCACGGGTGCCGGCTGCGCCATGATCATCGCGTCGGGCAAGACCGATCGCCCGTTGAAATCAATTGCAAACGGCGCGCGCTCCTCCTGGTTCGCCCCATCGGGCACGCCCGTTACCGCCCGCAAGACCTGGATTGCCGGGCAGCTGCAGCCGGCCGGCGAGCTGCATGTCGACGAGGGCGCCGTCACAGCGCTTGGTGCCGGCAAAAGCCTGCTGCCCGCCGGCGTGCGCAAGGTTACCGGCCATTTCGGCCGCGGCGACACCGTTGCGATCATCGCCCCCTCGGGCCGGGAAATCGCCCGTGGCCTTGCCGGCTACGATGCCGAGGAAGCCCGCCAGATCACCGGCCGCAAGTCGGCTGAGATCGAGGCAATTCTCGGCTATGCCGGCCGCGCCGCCATGGTGCACCGAGACGACCTTGTCATGACCGCGTCCGTCAAGACGAAGGCCGAGAAATTGAAGAAGGATGAAGCTCATGCTTGATACCGTCGCACAAAGCCCCGACATCGATGCGCTGATGAACGATATCGGCCGCAAGGCCCGGGCTGCGTCGCGACCGCTGGCCTTCGCTTCGACCGAGAGCAAGAACAAGGCGCTCGCCGCCATGGCTGACGCCATCCTCGCCCGCAAGGATCATATCCTCGCCGAGAATGCCAAGGACCTGAAGGACATCGAGGGGACTGATATCCTCGCCTCCTTCGTCGACCGCCTGACGCTCAACGACAAGCGCGTCACTGAGATGGCCGAGGGCATCCGCGCCATTGCCGCGCTGGCGGATCCGGTCGGTGAAGTCATTGCCGCCTGGGACCGGCCGAATGGGCTGAAGATCGAGCGCGTCCGCACGCCGCTCGGCGTCATCGGCGTCATCTTCGAAAGCCGACCGAATGTTACTGCCGATGCCGGCGCGCTGTGCCTCAAGGCTGGCAATGCCGTGATTCTCCGCTGCGGCAGCGATTCGCGCCGCTCGTCGCAGGCGATCCTTGAATGCCTGGTCGAGGGCCTGAAGGTCGCCGGCCTGCCGGAACACGCAATCCAGCTCGTGCCTGTCACCGATCGCGCTGCCGTCGGCGCCATGCTGCGCGGACTGGAAGGCACGATCGACGTCATCGTGCCGCGCGGCGGCAAGAGCCTGGTGGCGCGGGTACAGAGCGAGGCGCGCGTGCCGGTCTTTGCCCATCTCGAAGGCCTTTGCCACATCTATATCGACGCCTCCGCCGATCTCGACATGGCGAAAGCGATCGTCGTCAACGCCAAGATGCGCCGCACCGGCATTTGCGGCGCGGCAGAAACGCTGCTGGTGGATTCCAAGGTCGCGGCAACGCATCTGAAACCGCTGCTCGATGGGCTGGCCGAGGCCGGTTGCGAAATCCGCGGTTCCGCCGACGTGCTCCGGTTGGTTCCGGGCCTGAAGGCAGCCACGGAGGAAGACTGGTCGACGGAATATCTTGCCGCCATCATCTCGGTCGCCATTGTCGACGGCATTGACGGCGCGATTGCCCATATCGGCAAATATTCCTCAAATCACACCGAAGCGGTGATTGCCGATGACCCTGAAGTCGTCGAGCGCTTCTTCACCGAGATCGATTCGGCGATCCTGCTGCACAATGCCTCGACACAGTTTGCCGATGGCGGCGAGTTCGGCATGGGCGCGGAAATAGGCATCGCCACCGGCAAGATGCATGCGCGCGGGCCTGTCGGCGTCGAGCAGCTGACTTCCTTCAAATACCGCGTGCGCGGCACCGGACAGATACGGCCCTGACGTGCACCACAGCCAAGAGATCGATTACCGCCATCTGCGCATGCCGCATGCCGAACGCGGCATGGTGGTCGGTCTTTTCGGCGGCTCCTTCAATCCGCCGCACCAAGGCCATGCGCTAGTGGCGGAAATCGCCATCCGCCGGCTTGGCCTCGACCAGCTCTGGTGGATGGTAACGCCAGGCAATCCGCTGAAGAGCCGCAATCATCTGGCACCGCTCGCCGAGCGCATCGCGCTCAGCGAGACGATCACCCACGATCCGCGCATCAAGGTGACGGCTTTCGAGCAGACGCTTGGCATGAGTTACACGGCCAACACGCTCGCCTATATCAAGGCGCGCAACACCCATGTCCATTTCATCTGGATCATGGGCGCCGACAGCCTCAATACGTTTCATCGCTGGCAGAAATGGCAGGAGATCGCCCGGACCTTCCCGATCGCCGTCATCGACCGGCCGGGGTCGACGCTCTCCTATCTCTCCGCGAAGATGGCCAAGACGTTTCAATATGCCCGCGTCGACGAAGACGATGCCCGCGTGCTCTGGAAGAAGCAGGCCCCCGCCTGGACCTTCATCCATGGCCGGCGCTCGACACTAAGCTCGACGGCCTTGCGCGCCGCACAATAGCGGCATCTTCACGATATCAAGCCGGATTTTCGGGAAAAAACCTCCAGAAATGAAAAGCCCGACGGGGGAGGAGATCCGTCGGGCTTTCAAACCTGATCAGCAACAGGGAGGAGGAGAGTTGCCGATCGTTATCGGAAGGCATTGGGAGGAGGAGATCGCCGTTCCGATGCTTAAGTTCTACCAGATTTGACCGAAAGATAAATCGCTGATAGCGCAATGCAGCAATGCATATAGATCATAGCTCTGAAAAATTCCTGCCCAAAAAACGCTTCTTTTACATCATCCCGGACTGTGGGCAGCCGATTCCAAGAATCATACTTTTGCGAATTATTGGCAAAAACGCACGATTCGTAACGTTATGTCTTAGCTCGTGAGCGTTCGCCATCATCTTGGGCGATTCTAGTCATGCATTTTCGCGACATCAATGCCCCTCAATATGCACAGGGAATGGAAAACCCCATTAAATTCGTGTGGTTACAGCTGGCGGTGGCGCTATGCTTTTTCAGATATATCCCCTAGCCAAGCTTCCTCGACCGTTATATCTCTCGATATATCTCGACAATCTCTGGGAGAAATATGATGGCCACCGGTCGCCGCCAATGGTTTAAACTTGCAACTGCCGCCCTCTCCGCCGCTTGGCTCGGCCTGTCGGCCATTCCGGCACCAGCGCTCGCTGCCGACAAGATCACCGTCTTTGCTGCCGCCAGCATGAAAAACGCGCTCGACAACCTCGACGCCGCCTTCACCAAGGAAACCGGCAAGCAGGTCACCGTCTCCTATGCGGCAAGCGGACCACTAGCCAAGCAACTTGAAAACGGCGCACCCGCCGACGTGTTCATCTCCGCCGACAAGAACTGGATGGACTATGTCGCCGAGAAGAAGCTGATCAAGGATGACAGCCGTGTCGATCTGCTCGGCAACAAGCTCGTCCTCGTCGCCGCCAAGGACAAGGCCACGCCGGTCGAGATCAAGCAGGGCACGGACCTTGCCGGCCTTCTCAGTGACGGACGCCTGGCAATCGGTCAGCCGGAATCGGTCCCGGCGGGCAAGTATGGCAAAGCCGCGCTCGAAAAGCTCGGCATCTGGTCTTCCGTCGAAAAGAAGGTCGCCGGTGCTGAAAGCGTGCGCGCCGCCCTTGCCCTGGTTTCGCGCGGCGAAGCACCCTATGGCATCGTCTACCAGACCGACGTTGCCGCCGATCCGGGCGTCGTCGTCGTCGGCACTTTCCCGGAAGACAGCCATCCGCCGATCGTCTATCCGATCGCAATCACAGCCAGCAGCACCAATCCGGACACGCAGGCCTATGTCGACTATCTGAAATCGGCTAAGGCTGTTCCGTTCTTCGAGCATGAAGGCTTCACGGTCCTGAAGCGTTGAGCTTCGTCATTCGACCATAGGCAAGAGCTTATCCCTCCAGGCTCGCCAGCTGTATTGGCGAGCCTGACATATTTTTGCGAGGCGGGACTTGGACGCATTGGGTTTGAGCAGCGACGAATGGACGGCGATCGAGCTGAGCCTGCGCGTCTCGACCGTCGCCATGCTGGCAAGCCTGCCCTTCGGCATCGGCATCGCGCTGTTGCTCGCCCGCGGCAAGTTCTGGGGCAAGTCCATCCTCAACGGCCTCATCCATCTGCCGCTGATCCTGCCGCCCGTCGTCACCGGTTTCATCCTGCTCATCCTCTTCGGCCGCAAAGGCCCGATCGGCTCCTTGCTCGACCAGTATCTCGGCATCGTACTGTCCTTCCGCTGGACGGGTGCGGCCCTTGCCTGCGGCGTCATGGGCTTTCCGCTTATGGTCCGCAGCATCCGCCTGTCGATCGAGGCAGTGGATCGCAAGCTGGAGGAGGCAGCCGGAACGCTCGGCGCCAGCCCGCTCTGGATCTTCCTCACCGTCACCCTGCCGCTGATCCTGCCCGGCATCATCGCTGGCATGATCCTCTCCTTCGCCAAGGCCATGGGCGAGTTCGGCGCCACCATCACCTTCGTCTCCAATATTCCCGGCGAAACGCAGACCCTATCCTCGGCGATCTACACCTTCACCCAGGTGCCGGGCGGCGATGCCGGCGCGATGCGGCTGACGATCATCGCCATCATCATCTCCATGGCGGCCCTGCTCGCCTCGGAATTCCTCGCCTATCTCGCCGGCAAGAGGGTGGATTTCGAATGACGCTCTCCGTCGACATCCGCCACCGATTGGGCGCCTTCTCGCTCGACGCCGCCTTCACCACCGACGGCGGCGTCACTGCGCTCTTCGGCCGCTCCGGCTCCGGCAAGACCTCGATGATCCGTATCATCGCCGGCCTCATCCGCCCCGACCATGGCCGCGTCAGCCTCGACGGCAACATACTTGCCGATAGCGACAAGCATCTCTTCGTGCCGCGCCACCGCCGCCGCTTCGGCTATGTCTTCCAGGAGGCGCGACTGTTTCCGCATCTTTCCGTGCGCCAGAACCTGAATTACGGCCGCTGGTTCGCACCGAAGAAGGAACGCGGCGAGAGTTTCGACAGTGTCGTCGATCTGCTGGGCATCGAAGCACTTCTCGACCGGCGACCGGGAAAACTCTCCGGCGGCGAAAAGCAGCGCGTCGCCATCGGCCGTGCACTCCTGTCCTCGCCGCGGCTGCTCTTGATGGACGAGCCGCTGGCAGCGCTCGATGAGGCCCGCAAGGCCGAGATCCTGCCCTATCTCGAACGGCTCCGCGATGAGACCAGGGTGCCGATCATCTATGTCAGTCACTCGATTGCAGAGGTGGCGCGGCTGGCGAACCGCGTCGTCGTCATGCGCGACGGCAAGGTAGAGGCGATGGGACCAGCGGTCGAGATCTTCCGCGAGCTTTCCGGCCCGCAGGCCAGCGACCGTCGTGAAGCCGGCGTCCTGCTTGAGGGCCGCGTCGAGCATATCGACCGCCAACACCGCCTGACCATCGTCGCGCTGAAGGCAGCAAAGCTCTTCGTGCCCGGCGAAGCCACCGGCATCGGCAAGACCGTTCGCGTCCATATTCCCGCCCGCGACGTCATGCTGGCAACAGGCAGGCCGGAAGGGCTCAGCGCCCTCAACATTCTCGACGGCTGCATATTGGGGATGGGGGCTGCCGCCGACGGCACGGTCGAGGTGAAGGTCGATTGCGGTGGCGACATCGTGCTTGCCCGCATCACGCAATTTTCCGCCGAGCGCATGGATCTGCGTGTTGGCCTGCCCATCCATGCGGTCATAAAGACCGTGGCGCTCGAATCGTAAAATCGATCAGGGCTTCGTGGACTGCGCCGCAATGGCCTCGCCATCGCTGCGATTAGCCTCCAGCCATTCGAGGTCGCCGGCGATTGCCGCGCGCACCGCGCCTTCCATGGAGCGGAAGCGCTGCAACAACTCCTCGCCGAACGGCGTCAGCACCGCGCCGCCGCCCTTCTGGCCGCCGCGCTGCGATTCGACCACCGGCTCCCGGAACATGTGGTTCAATTCGCTGATGAGCAGCCAGGCGCGGCGATAAGACATGTCCATGGCGCGGCCGGCCGCCGAAATCGAGCCGGTTTCGCGAATATGCTCGAGAAGCTCCATCTTGCCGCGCCCAAGCCGCTCCTGCCCGGAAAAATGGACACGGAGAACAGGCTTCAGGGATTGTTGCAGAGCTTTGGTCATGGCATCGGGGCGTTTCGGTCTGCTCTCGTGTATACGCGGCCTTCGCCCGCCTGTACATGGCACGCAAGTTCGGCGGATATTGCCGCGCAGGAAGCTTTGATCGGACCCTTCAGCGAACAATTGCCCATATATAGTGCTAAAGAGCCGGCCTTTGATACAAAAGCGTGTCTTCACGGCCAATAGATAACGACCGGCGTCTTGAAACCTTTATGCTTTGATGCCTATCTTTGTAGTGTGATCGACTCAGATCACCTATGTGCATGTTCTGTTACTCAAGGAAGGAAAAGCACTGACAACAGTACACGCCAAGGGAAGAACGCCCGTCGTTGTCCCGAAGAGCCCGGAACGTGGCGTTGATGCCGCTGCCCGCGCCCTGCAAGCCGTCCTCGTTAGCCTCGAGGACTCCAAGGCCGAAAATATCGTCACTATCGACATTGCTGGCAAATCTGCGCTTGGAGACCACATGGTCGTCGTCTCCGGACGTTCGAACCGCCATGTCCTGGCGATTGCCGACCACCTGACCACCGATCTCAAGGACGAAGGCCTGGGTTCTCCCCGCGTCGAGGGCCTGGAAGGCGGCGACTGGGTGCTGATCGACACTGGTGACATCATCATCCATGTGTTCCGTCCTGAGATCCGCGAGTTCTACAACATCGAGAAGATGTGGGCCGCGCCTGACCTCGACGAGGGCACGTTGCACTAACCGGTTCCCGGAAGCACTTCCCGGCCCCGGCAGGCTATTTTGAAGCGCCGGACATGATTGTCCGGCAACAGTCTATATGCGTGCCGCTATGACGGCGGATATGCTTGGGAGTGGAAATGCGAATAGGTCTTTTTGCCGTGGGACGGTTAAAAACCGGCCCTGAAAAGGATCTTGCGGCCCGTTATCTCGACCGTTTTGCCAAAGCTGGCCCGGCGATCGGGCTGGAATTGGCGCGGATGACCGAAGTGGCCGAAAGCCGCGCCTCGAACGGCGAGACGCGTAAGCGTGAGGAAGCGGTTCTGCTGCAGAAAGCGCACCCGGACGGCGGCATCCTCATTCTCCTCGACGAGCGGGGCAAGGCGCTCGACAGCGAAGCCTTCGCCGCTTTGCTCGGCACCTTCCGCGATCAGGGCAAGCGCGACCTGACCATCGCCATCGGTGGCGCCGACGGCCTTGACCCCTTCCTTTACGACAGAGCCGACGCCACCATCTGCCTCGGCAAGATGACCTGGCCGCACCAGCTCGTACGCATTCTCATCGCCGAACAGCTCTACCGGGCCGTCACCATTCTGTCGGGGCATCCCTATCACCGGGTTTGACGGTCCGCCGGCGAGAATCCTGCCCTTCGAAAACAGTTTGGCTTTGCACCGTTTTGCGTTAACGGAACGCTCACACAGGCGTGTTTTGATTCCCGCCGGAAAAATAATGATGCTTCCTAGGTAATCGCGGCAAATCAGCTTAATTTCACGCGATCTAAAGGGACCAAGCCCGAACCGACTGGATGAGAAAAACCCCGCCCACGTTTTCCCGCCTGCTGCTGCCGTCCCTGGCGGTGTGCCTTGGCGTTGGTGCCTATGTGGCCGGGCCATTTCAATTCCGGGACATGGCGCTCGCGCAGGAAGATAACGGCGCCGCAGCGCAGGCGCCGGGCGACCAGCCTGCCGCCGCTCCTCCATTGATGGGACCGGCAGAACAGGCTCCGGATCCAGCAGCCGAGCTTGCCCGCAAGCGCGACGAGACACGCGCGGCACTGGAGGATCTGTCGAAGACGATCAGCCTTTCCTCCGACAAGACGAAGGCCCTGACGGACAGCATCGCCGCACTCGACAAGAGCACCGCCAGCCTGCGCCAGGCACTGATCGACAGCGCCACCCGCCGCAGGGATCTGGACCGCAAGATCCAGCAGAGCGAAAAGACCTTGACCGATCTGGCGGTGAAGGAAGACAAGATCCGCAAGTCGCTGCACGACCGCCGCGCGCTGCTGGCCGAGGTTCTCGGCGCGCTGGAGCGCATGGGCCGCAACCCGCCGCCGGCGCTGCTGGTGACGCCCGACGATGCGCTTGCCTCGGTGCGCAGCGCCATCCTGCTTGGTGCCGTCGTTCCCGGCATGCGCAAGGAGACGGACAAGCTCATTGCCGACCTCACCGACCTCACCAAGCTGCATGCCGCCACCGCCGCCGAGAAGGCAGACCTCACCACCACCATGACCAACAGTCTGGAGGAAGAGCGGCGCATGGACCTGCTGCTCAGCGAGAACGACAAGCTGAGCCACGAGAATGCCGAAAAACTCGATACCGAGCGCAAGCGCTCCGAGGAACTGGCGGGCCAGGCGACCAGCCTCGAGGGCCTTGTCGCCTCGCTGGAAAGCCAGATCGGCTCGGTGCGCGACGCCGCCGCGGCGGCGCGGGCGGAACAGGCCCGCCGGGAGCAATTGACCGATCAGCAGCGCGAGCAGGCCAAGGCCCTGGCCGAAAGTGGTGTGCCCGATAAAAACCGCATTGCGCCCGCATATCCGTTTTCCGATCTTAAACGGAAATTGGAGCTGCCTGTGGCGGGCGATATTCTCCGCCAGTTCGGCGACGACGACGGTACGGGTCATACGGCGATGGGCATCACGCTCGCAACCGGCCCCGACGCACTCGTCACCGCTCCTGCCGATGGGACAGTCGTTTACGCCGGCGCGTTTCGCAGCTACGGCCAGATGGTCATTCTAGACACGGGCGACGGCTACCATATGGTGCTGTCGGGTATGGACGCGATCAAGACGCGTCTGGGCAAATTTGTTTTCGCCGGCGAGCCGCTCGCGGTGATGGGCCAAAAAAGAGTCGCGAGTGCGACTGCATTGGCGCTGGAAACAGATCGGCCAACGCTTTACATTGAATTTCGAAAAGATGGGAAGCCGGTCGATTCTCGACCCTGGTGGACCTCAAAGGATACTGGAAAGGCACGCAATGATACGTAGGGCTTCTCTTGTTCTCGTTGGCGCATTGATGGGTGCGACCGCGATGAGCGTTATCTACACGGCGGTAGTGCCGGCGGAAGCCGCTGGTTCTTCCACGTACAAGGAATTGTCGATTTTCGGCGATGTCTTTGAACGTGTGCGCGCGCAGTATGTGACGCCGCCCCAGGAAGACAAGCTGATCGAAGCCGCCATCAACGGCATGCTCACCTCGCTGGACCCGCATTCGAGCTACATGAATGCCAAGGATGCCGACGACATGCGTACCCAGACCAAGGGTGAATTCGGCGGTCTCGGCATCGAAGTGACGATGGACAACGACCTAGTCAAGGTCATCACCCCCATCGACGACACGCCCGCCGCCAAGGCCGGCGTTCTCGCCGGCGACTATATCACCGCCATCGACGGTCAGTCCGTGCGCGGCCTGAAGCTGGAAGACGCCGTCGAGAAGATGCGCGGCGCCGTCAAGACGCCGATCAAGCTGACGCTGCTGCGCAAGGGCGCCGACAAGCCGATCGAGCTCACCATCATCCGTGATGTGATCGCCGTTGCCGCCGTCAAGTCGCGCGAAGAGGGCGATGTCGGCTATCTCCGCATCATCTCCTTCACCGAAAAGACCACGCCGGATCTTGAAGCCGCGATCGCCAAGATCAAGAAGGATATCCCGGCCGACAAGCTGAAGGGCTATGTCCTCGACCTGCGCCTCAACCCGGGCGGTCTGCTCGACCAGGCGATCAACGTTGCCGACGATGTGCTAGAGCGCGGCGAGATCGTCTCCACCCGCGGCCGCAATCCGGATGAAACCCGCCGCTTCAATGCCGGCCCGGGCGACATCACCGACGGCAAGCCGATCGTCGTGCTGATCAACGGCGGCTCGGCCTCGGCTTCGGAAATCGTCGCCGGCGCCCTGCAGGATCTGCGCCGCGCCACCGTCGTCGGCACGCAGTCCTTCGGCAAGGGCTCGGTCCAGACGATCATCCCGCTTGGCGACGGCAACGGCGCGCTGCGCCTGACGACAGCGCTCTACTACACGCCGTCGGGTCGCTCCATCCAGGGCACCGGCATCACGCCTGACATCAAGGTCGACCAGCCATTGCCGGACGAGCTGAAGGGCAAGCTGGTGACCGAAGGGGAATCCAGCCTACCGGGTCACATCAAGGGCCAGAGCGAAACCGACCAGGGCTCCGGCTCGGCGGCCTATGTGCCGCCGGATCCGAAGGACGATCTCCAGCTCAACTACGCGCTTGACCTGCTGCGCGGCGTCAAGACCGACCCGGCCTTCCCGCCGAATCCGGAAAAGGCGGTTTCCTCCAAATAAGGAAACAGCGCCGGGCTGGAAACAGACCCGGCGCTTTTCATATCCGGAGCGAGGTGACTGATCTCATCTCGCTTCCGCCGCCTGAATGAGCGCGATCTCATTCGACATCTGTACGGATCATGCTTTCGTGTTTTGAGTCTGGGGCAGACAGTTTCCCGCTTGGGGTGGATACGGACTTTGGGAACGGATTTGCATGCACCGCTCGGCCAGAACCGCGGCCCGGACCGCAAGCGGCGGCGGCCGCCCTTCGGGCGTATCCTCGCCAGTTTCTGTCTGATCGCGATCGCCAGCTTTTCCCTCTATTCGGCGCTGCTGCGCGATCCTCTCCAGAAAACCCAGCCGGTCGAAACGGCCGAAAAGACGGCGCCTGCGCCACAGGCCAACGACAAGCCCACCGCAACCGATCAGCCGAGCCTGACGCAAGTCGATCCGCAATCCGGCGCCAACACCTCGCGTATCGTCACCAGCGATGGTTCTGTCGTGACCATGTTCAGCCCGACCGCGCGCGACGGCAGTGGTCCGGTGCTGATCAATGCCAACCAGATCGGCCAGGATCCGCGTATGGCGGCAACGCCGAACGAAAGCCTGCTGGAGGATTCGCCCTTCGGCAGGCTGCCGGTCACCGCGCCAAGCGGGCTTAGACCCATGGACCAATATGCGCGGCCCTGGTCCGGCGCCCGCGGCACCCGTATCGCCATCGTCGTGAGCGGCCTCGGCCTCAGCCAGACCGGCACGCAGCGCGCCATCGAGAAGCTGCCGGAAGAGATCACCCTTGCCTTTGCCGCCAGCGGCAACAGCCTGCAACGCTGGATGCAGGAGGCGCGGCGCGGTGGCCATGAGATCCTGATCCAGGTACCCTTCGAGCCTTTCGACTATCCCAGCAACAATCCCGGGCCTGAGACGCTTCTGACCTCGCTATCGGCTGCGAAGAACATCGACAACCTGCACAGGGCCATGGGCAAGATCACCAACTATACCGGCGTGATGAACTATCTCGGTGGGCGCTTCCTGTCGAACACCGACGCAATGCAGCCCGTCATGCGCGATATCGGCAAGCGCGGCCTGCTGTTCCTCGACGACGGCTCGTCCGCACAATCCAAATCCGGCACCGTCGCCAAGGCGCTGGAGGCGCCGCATGCTTTCGCCGACATGCAGCTCGACGGCGAATTGCAGCAGGATGCCATCTTGAAGAAGCTTGACGAGCTGGAGCGTGTCGCGCGTCGCAATGGCACGGCGATCGGCGTCGCCTCTGCCTTCGACGAGAGCATCGACGCCATCAGCAAATGGAGCCAGGAGGCGGCGATGCGCGGCATCGAGATCGTCGCCGTCTCGGCGCTTGCCGACGATCCTAAAGCAATTCCAGGAAAAGTGCGTTAGCGGCTTTCCGTTCAGAATTGCGCAGAAACAATAAGTTAGAGCGTTTAAGCGCTCTAGACACCCCTGACCGCTAGAGGACAAGATGAGCAAGACCCACTCACCCGTCAAAGCCGAAGACCTGCCCTATCGCCCCTGCGTCGGCATCATGGTGCTGAACCGCGAGGGACTGGTCTGGGCCGGCAAGCGCATTCCGATCGGCAACTCCGAATATGACGGCTCGCCGCAACTCTGGCAGATGCCGCAAGGCGGCATTGACGCCGGCGAAGATCCACTGGAAGCCGCCTATCGCGAGCTTTACGAAGAGACCGGGATGAAGACGGTGACGCTCCTGGCGCAAGCAAAAGACTGGATCAACTACGATCTGCCGCCGCAATTGATCGGCATCGGCCTTAAGGGGAAATTCCGGGGTCAGACCCAGCGCTGGTTCGCCTTCCGCTTCGATGGCAACGAGAGCGAAATCGCCATCAATCCGCCGCCCGGCGGCCACGAGCCGGAATTCGACGCCTGGGAATGGAAGCCGATGGCTGAGCTACCTGGCCTGATCGTCGCCTTCAAGCGTCCGGTTTATGAGCAGGTGGTGGCTGAATTCCAGCATCTGGCGGGCCTGAAAGCCGAAGACTGACGCAAATTGAGGTCCGGCCGCCGGGAAAGCGGCCGGATCCGAATGCGATTATTCGGCGGTATCAGCCGAATCGGCGTTGAGCTGGCCGTATTTGGCTTCGCCGATCTTGCCGAGCAGTTCGAGCTGGGTTTCCAGGAAGTCGATATGGCCTTCCTCGTCGATCAGCAGCTGTTCGAACAGCTTCATCGACACGTAATCGCCGGCGTCATGACAGATGTCGCGCGACTTCTTGTAGGCGGTGCGGGCGTCGTATTCGCCGGCGAGATCCGCTTCCAGCACTTCCTTGACATTCTGGCCGATGCGCAGCGGCGCCAGCGTCTGCAGGTTCGGATGTCCCTCTAGGAAGATGATACGGGCGACGAGACGGTCGGCGTGCTGCATCTCCTCGATGGATTCCGCACGCTCCTTCTTGGCAAGCTTGGTGTAACCCCAATCTTCGAGAAGCCGGTAATGAACCCAATATTGGTTGACTGCGCCGAGCTCGAGGAACAGAGCCTCGTTAAGCCGCTCGATGACTTTTTTGTCGCCTTTCAATGTCCGCTCTCCTGTTTTCTTCATGGAATTTTTTCAGGCGGGACATGAAATCAAATATTTCAGCTTCCGTCGAGTGGCGACGGGCATGATAGTCTTCGGTTGTCTGTATAATGATATCAACGACATTCGGGAAACAGCCACAGCAGCGACCGCGCTTTTCCATGGCGTGATACACCTTGGCGGGAACGATGAGCTGCCAACAGTCCTCATCCAGGAACTCGTTGATGACGTCCCGGATTTCCTTGTCGGTGATGTAATTACAGCTACAAACCAGCATTCTTCGTTCAGCCCGTCAAACATGACATCCGCTGTCCTGTTATCTGCGAAAGAAGACGGTCTTTGTCAAGAAAAGAATCGATTCATTTTTCATTAGGCAAAGCTCAGGGTATCGCCGCGCAAGGGCGCGGCACCCCGCTTTTCCCCAGTTTTCAATGAAAATTACGGCCGCGCGGCATGACTCTGGCAGTCTCGGCGATAGCGCTGCGGCCATCCGCCGCGATACCAGCCTGTCCCTGATCCGCCTGGTCTTTCCTTGCACGCTGCCTGGCTTGCCGATGATCCATGGTCGGACGCAGGGCCTCGTCCGCCCGGTCACTGACGCCGAAACGCCGGGCCTCACGTTGCAGGATGCCGAGTGCCGGCGTCATGTCCTCGATATAATCGACCACCACATGGATGACGCCGCTCTCGCTCTGCAGACGGCCGCGGATCTTGACCAGCCGGGCGCCCATGACGATGGCGCGGTATTTCTCGAACATCTTTGGCCAGACGATCGCATTGGCAACGCCGGTCTCATCCTCCAGCGTCATGAAGATCACCCCATTCGCCGAGCCCGGCCGCTGGCGCACCAACACCAGTCCCGCCACCGTCACCATCCGTCCATTGGTGATCGTGGGCAGATCCCGGCTCCGCACGATGCCCTGCCGCGCGAAATCCGCGCGCAGGAAAGAAACCGGATGCGCCTTCAGGGAGAGCGAGAGATAACGATAATCCTCGATCACCTGCTCGCCGGGCAGCATCTCCGGCAGGGAAACGCCCGGCTCGACCTGCAGGTCAGCGCGGTCGGCCAGATCGAATAGGGGAAGCTTTTCGGCGGCACTTTGCGCATCCAGCGCCCTGACGGCCCATAGCGCCTCACGGCGCTCAAGCCCGATCGACCGGAAGGCATCCGCATCGGCCAGCCGCTCGATGGCAGACTTGGCAAGGCCGGAACGCAGCCAGAGATCGCGCACGGAAGCATAGCCGGAGCCGCGACAGGCAACGAGCCTATCCATATCATCCTTCGACAGACCTTTGACCTGCCGGAAGCCGAGACGGACCGCCCGGTTCGTCCGGATCACCTCCCGCATGGAATCATGTCGCGGCTCGATCGCATTCCTGTCGAAACGCGCCTCCTCCAGCAGCGAATCCCATTCCGACCGGTTGATATCCACCGGCCGCACCTCGACGCCATGCTCGCGCGCATCGCGCACGAGCTGCGCCGGCGCATAGAAGCCCATCGGCTGCGAATTCAGCATCGCCGCGCAGAAGACATCGGGATAATAGGTCTTGATCCACGCGGAGGCATAGACGAGTAGCGCGAAGGACGCCGCGTGGCTTTCGGGGAAGCCATATTCGCCAAAACCCTTGATCTGCTCAAAGCAATTCTTGGCAAACTCGCGGTCGTATTTGTTTGCGACCATACCTTCGACCATCTTCTCCTCGAAATTTTTGATTGTGCCGGTTCGCTTGAAGGTCGCCATGGCTCGCCGCAACTTGTCAGCCTCCGCGGGGGTAAAGCCTGCCGCGGTGATCGCGATCTGCATGGCCTGTTCCTGAAACAGAGGGACACCCAGCGTTCGCTTCAGAACTTCCTTCAGCTCGAGGCTTGGATAATCGAGCTCCTTTCCCGCCCGATCGGCCTCGCGCCGCTTGAGATAGGGATGCACCATATTACCCTGGATCGGCCCGGGCCGGACGATCGCCACCTCGATGACGAGATCGTAGAATTTGCGGGGCTGGAGACGCGGCAACATGCTCATCTGCGCCCGGCTCTCGATCTGGAAGACACCGATCGTGTCGGCGCGACAGATCATGTTATAGACGGGTATGCGGTCGGGATATTCGCCACTCCCAAGATCGGCAAGCTGCTTCTTCACATCATAATGCAGCAGCAAGAGATCGAAAGCCTTGGCAAGGCAGGTGAGCATGCCGAGCGCAAGAACGTCGATCTTCAGGATGTTGAGACTGTCGAGATCGTCCTTGTTCCATTCGATCATGTAGCGATCTTTCATCGCCGTATGCATGATCGGCACGACCTCATCCAGCCGGTCCCGGGTGATGACGAAACCGCCAACATGCTGCGTCAGGTGCCGCGGAAACCCCATCAACGTCGAGGCATAGGAGAGCACGCGCTGCGTCGTCTTGTCCTTGAGGTCGAGGCCGGCAAGCTTGGCCTCGCGTTCGGACAGTTCCTCCGTCGACCAGCCCCAGACGCCGCTGGCAAGAGCGGACTGCACATCCTCCGACAAGCCAAAGGCCTTCGCCACCTCGCGACCGGCCGAACGCGCCCGATAGCTCGTGACCGCCGCGGTCAGCCCGGCATGCTCCTTGGAATAATGGTCATAGATAAACTGGATGACCTGCTCGCGCTTCTCATGCTCGAAATCGACATCGATATCCGGCGGCTCCTCGCGTTCCGTCGAGATAAAGCGCTCGAACAAGAGCGTCGTGATCTCCGGATTGACCTCGGTAATCCCCAGGCAATAGCAGACCGTGGAATTGGCGGCGGATCCGCGACCCTGACAGAGAATATTATGACTGCGGGCAAATTCCATGATGCGATGCACCGTTAGGAAATAAGGCTCGTATTGCCGCTCACGGATGAGTTCGAGTTCATAATCGATTTGCTTGGCGACTTTTTCAGGAATCTTGTCGGGATAGCGCCGTTGCGCACCCGCACGCGTCAGCCGCTCCAGGGTTTCCGATACGGTCTCGCCCGGAACGCTCTCATCGGGATAGTTATGCTTCAGCTCATCCAGCGAAAAAGACAGCCGACTGAAGAATTTCTGCGTATTGGCGATGGCCTTCGGATAGTCCCTGAAAAGACGGGTCATCTCGGCCCCACCCTTCAGATAGCGTTCGGCATTGGCCGCGAGTTTGAAGCCGGCTTCCGCGATCGGTACATGCTCGCGGATCGAAATGACGATATCGGCCAGCGGCTTGCGCTCGGTTGCGTGATAGAGCGGCTCGTTGCTGGCGATCAGCCGCACGCCGTTTCGAAGCGCCAGGATGGAAAGGGTCGCAAAGACCAGCCGATCCCGCCCGTCATAGACAGGCGACAAGACCATATGGAGCTTCCTGCCGAAGCGCATCCAAAGCCGCGCAAGACATTCCTCCAGCCTTGCCTGTCCTTCCGGTGTCTCCACGCTCCTCGCATCCGGAACGAGCGCCAGCATCATCTCGTCACCCCATTTCATCAGGTCGTGTTCTTCGAGCTTGCAGGCACCTTTTTCGGCCTCGAGATTGCCGGCGCTCAACAGCCGGCAGAGATGCGCCCAGCCCTGACGGTTCTGCGGATAGGCAAGGATGTCGGGCGTGCCGTCCGAAAAGACCAGGCGGGCGCCGGGCTGAAAGCGATAGCCATGCTGCTTGGCAATAACATGTGCCTTGACCACGCCGGCGACGCTGTTGCGATCGGCAAGGCCCAGGCCGGCAAGCCCGGCGATCTTCGCGCCCAGCACCATCTCTTCCGGATGCGAAGCGCCTTCGAGAAAGGAGAAATTCGACCGCGCTCCAATCTCGAAAAAAGGAACTGCCCCGGAAAAGGACGGATGGCCGCTCACGCGAAAACCCCATGCATATACCAGTCCGGCGCCTTGTCGCCTCGACCATAGAGCCCCTTGCGGAACAGCCAGTAGCGATGACCGCCTTCATCCTCGATGCGGAAATAATCACGCTCCGGGACACCTTCCGCTTCCTCGATCCACCATTCCGCCGCCAGCCGCTCCGGCCCTTCGGCTCGCAGGACCCGGTGCATCATCCGCCGCCAGCGGAACTGTCGGGGTGGGCCATCAGGCACCTCGGCGGCAAAGGCCTCGATCGGTTCCGGCATACGAAACAGCCGGAGCGGCCGTTCGCCTCGGAAAAAGCCGTTACCGGCATGCTCGCTGCTCGTCCGCCTGCGAGCGGCGAGGATGTCCATGGCCGGCACCGGCCGGGTGGCCCGTTCGGGAATATGGCTTTGCCGCAACTCGAAACCCTGCAGGCAATCCGGTCCCAGCCGCGCCGCAACCCGATCGGCGAAGGCGGCGAGCGACGTGCCCTGCCGATCCTCCTCGACAAAATCGCCCTGCATCGCGTCGAAGGGTGCATGCTGCAGGACGTTGAGGCGGACGATCTCGAAACCGTATCCGACGTCGAGATCGTCATGAATGGCGGTAAAGCGCTCGGTAAACAAGCTAGCGATCCGCCTTGGCTCACGCAGCGGCTGCGACGCGCCGGCGGCAATGCGGAACACCGCGCCATCGACCCGAAACAGCAGGAGCTCGAACAAGCGGCCGCCGACGCCACGCGCTTCCAGCCCCGGCTTCAGGGTTTCGGCAAGCTGATGGGCGAGTTGCAGGATATCGGCCTCCGCCTGCACCGGCTCGGCAAGCCGCCGCTCGGCCGACAATTGCGCGACCGGCCGGCGTGGCGAGATCGGCTCCTCGGCCAGACCAATGGCCTGATCGAGCCGCAAAAGCAGTTGTGCACCAAAACGGCGGGTGAGCGGCGCGCGCGGTGCGGCGAGGAGATCGCCCGCCTGCTTCAACCCCAGCTTCTGCAGGGCGGCGACAGTTTCCTCGCCGAGCCTCAGCGAAGCGACCGGCAGCGGCGCCAACGCCTCTTCCATGGCGTCCGGCGGGACGACGCGGCTGTCGTCAAAACGGGCAACCGCCCAGGACAGGCCCGGCGCCGAGGAAATGGCGCCGCGAACATCGAGCCCCAACCCGGAAATGCGGATCAATATATCCTCGAGCAGCGCCTCTTCGCCGCCGAAGAGATGGGCGCAGCCGGTAATGTCGAGAAAAAGCCCGTCCTTGCCGTCGATCGCCACCAGCGGCGTATAGCGATCGCACCAGTCGGCGATCGCCTCCAAAAGCTTCCGGTCCGCCCCTAGGTCTTCCTCGACAACATCGAGAGCGGGACAGATTGCCTTCGCCTCGGCAACGCCCAGGCCGAGCTTCAGCCCGATGATCTCCGCCTTTTCGTTGAGCGCGGTGAGCCGCATGGCGTTGTTGAGCTTGCCGGCGCAGGCGAGCGGTGGCGCTTCAAGCCGGCCGGCTGTACGCCAGGACAGGCCCCAGCGCTTGCGGGCGATCCGGTCGGTCGGCAGATGCGGGAAGGTCAGCGCCAGAATGCGCTGCGTGTTCACCGGGAAAGGCAGGACGCTGAGCGTCGGGGACAGGGGAAAACTGGCGGTCATGTGCGTTCCATTCCAGGGTTATGGAAAAAGGCGCCGGGTTGCGGCTCTTTTCCAGGGTGAGACGAAAGGCCGGATGACCGATGCTACCGCCAAGCATCGATCCGTCCGGTAGAGGCCGCGCCAAAGCCGGCGCGGGTTCGACGGAGAGGCGGAAGAGGGCGCTGCTTGCCTCCTCTTCGCCTCCCTGCCGCAATAAGAACAAGGGTCGTCCCGCAGCCTTCGCCCGAAGCGCCAGCCGCCGGCTTTCAGTCAGCCCGAAACGGGCCGGATTGCCGCGCACTTCCAGGATGACGACCGCAAAGGCAGCGCTCGCAAGCGCCGTCTCCGCCAACCACAGCGCCTCTTCCAGCTTGCGCGGCGAGGCGTGCAGAAAGCCGGCCGGCTCCAATCCGAAATCCCTGATGCCGATAGGGTAGGGCAGGCCCGCCTCCATCGCCGCCACCGTGTCGCCGATCCAGAGAACCGGCGACACGATGGCGGTTTTGCCGGCGGCTTGCGCCCCAAGCCGCCCAACAAAAGCTCCAAGCCGCGAGGCAAGAGCGAGCACAAAACCGCTGGCCGCGCCGGCATGACGCAAGGCCAGCGAGCGGATCTCCGTCAGCGCGTCGAGCGGCACGCCGCCCTGCATCGCCTCGTCGAGATCCGCGACCCCGGTCGCAAGCAGCGACTGGGCAGCATCCGCCGGACCGGCATCAGGCTCCGTCGCCCGCGTCTCATGCGCAGCCGCCGTCAGCGCCGGTATCGGTCTGCCTTCCAGTCGGGCAATGGTTTCACGCAGGGTAAAAAGCGTTTCCCGCGCCACGGCGGTCTCGGCCATGACGTTAGCTCCAGATCAATTATGTTCCTGTTATGTTCTTATGGATTCCAGAGGTCGAGGAAAGAGTCAACATGATTCTATGAGAAAATATTCCTCTGCCACAATCGGCTCTCGAAAAAGCCGAGCAAAGGCTCTATATGACCAGCTACGGAAGGAAGCATTCATGGCCCGCATTGACCAGAGCGAGGATTGGCGGGACCGCCATGCACCCTCAATCAGCACGTTTGAATCACTGGCCACGGAGGCTTATAGCCATCTGCCGGACGAATTCCGTTCGCTCACCGGCAATCTCATCATCGTGATCGAGGATTTTCCAGACGACGACGTGTTCGAGGACATGGCGCTGGAAACGCCCTTCGACCTGCTCGGCCTGTTCGAAGGCCGCGGCATATCCGAGCGTTTCACCGCCCAGACCGGCGAAATGCCGAACAAGATCCGGCTTTATCGCCGGCCGATCATCGATTACTGGGCGGAAAACGAGGAAACCCTCGGCGATATCATCACCCATGTCCTGATCCACGAAATCGGCCACCATTTCGGCCTGAGCGACGAGGACATGGAGCGCATCGAGGAAAGCGCGGAAGAAGCGACGGACCGTTAGAAAAGCGGCCCTACTTACCGCACGCTTACTGCTCGGAAAGCTTGATCTCCGGATCGTAATCCTTACCAACGACCTCTTTGACGACGGCCTGACCGCATTGCATCACGCCGGTCGCGGCGTTGAAGCTGTAGGTCGGCGAGCCCGAGAGGTCCCAACCCTTGTTCAGCGCGGCGGTGACCTTGTGGCAGAAGGAGGCGTCGTCCGGTCCAGTGAGGAAGCGATAGAGTTTCATCGAAGCGTCTTTCGTAACATATCGGCCTTACCCTCAGCGTGCCGAAGGGCGATGGCGCTCTGCAATCAGGCGAGCTTTATGAACCAGTCTCTCCGCCTGGACAAGATGCAGCCGCTCGACCATGCGCCCGTCAAGATTGACGACATTGAGGCTTGCGGCGGCGGGATCGGAAAAGGCGGCGATGATCGCCTCCGCCTCGGCAATCGCCGTCTCGTCCGGCCCGAAATGCCGATTAGCGGCCTCGATCTGGTTCGGATGGATCAGCATCTTGCCGGCAAAGCCCATGGCGCGACCCTCGCCGCATTCGGCGTCCAGCGCCTCTATATCCTTGAAATCGTTGAAGACGCTGTCGATGGCGTCGAGCCCGTAAGCGCTGACGGCCAAAATCACCTGCATCAGCCAGGGCACGAGATAGGCGCGGCCCGGCTGCGGCAGCACCCCCGTCTCCTTGCGCAGGTCGTTGAGGCCGACGATGAAGCAATCGAGCCGGCTTCCAGGCGTGCGTCCGGCCTCGGCGATAGCAGCCGCATTCAGGATGCCGCGCGGCGTCTCGATCATCGCCCAGATGCGCAGGCTCTCCGACGCATCCGCCTCGGCAAGCCTGTCGCTGACAACCAGCACGTCCTGCGGCCCATCGACCTTGGGCAGAAGCACCGCATCGGGTTCGAGCGCCAGCACCAGTTCCAGGTCGTCGGCACCGAAACCGGATGACAGCGTATTGATGCGAATGATCCGCTCCTTGCTGACAAGCTTCGGCCCGGCAAAAAAGGCCCGCAAATTCTCCCGCGCCTCCGCCTTCTTCTCCGGCGCCACGGAATCCTCGAGATCGAAGATCACCGCATCGCAATCGAGGCTGGCAATCTTTTCAAGCGCACGATGATTGATCGCGGGAACGCTCAGCACCGAACGGCGCAGACAGACGGAACGGGGAGGGGCAACTCTACTCATCCTCCAGTTTTGCCGCGCTTTCAATCTCTAGGCAAGATGACAATGGCGCGACAACAAAAAGCCACGCTCCTCTTGCAGATGGGAGGAGAGAGGACCACATTTCCATGAGTAGAGAGGTCTCGACCATGAAAAATATCCGTTCCTTGTTCATCGCGCTTACCGGTATCACCGTGTTTGCGGCAATGGCGCTGTTTACCGTTTCGCTGACGCTCGCCGTTGGCGGCATCCTCACCGCGATTATGGTGGGCCGCGCGATTTCGCTGCGGATGAAGCCGGTTCCGGTGCGCGCCAAGGCGAACAACGGCCAGCGTGAGATGCGTATCTGGAACGACGGTCGCGGCACGATCATCGACCTCTGATATCGGGCAAGGCGGCGCCTTGCCGCGCCTGATACGCTTGCGTATGCGCAATTTCCAAATTGCAATACCGCGACGGATGCGCCCACCTGCGGAGCATTTCCAAGATTCCCCTTCATTTTGGGCCGGATTTGCTCTATTGGCAGGATAATGCGTGCATAGACGAAAATTGAAGGCAGGACCTATGGACAAGTTCGTGAAGTTGACCGGTGTCGCGGCACCCCTCCCGGTCGTCAATGTCGACACCGACATGATCATCCCGAAGGATTATCTGAAGACCATCAAGCGCACTGGTCTCGGCACAGGATTGTTCGCTGAAGCCCGCTATAATGAAGACGGCTCGCCGAACGAGGATTTCGTGCTGAACAAGCCGGCCTATCAGAACGCCAAGATCCTCGTCGCCGGGGACAATTTCGGCTGCGGCTCCTCGCGCGAACATGCTCCTTGGGCGCTGCTCGACTTCGGCATCCGCTGCGTCATCTCGACCAGCTTCGCCGACATCTTCTATAACAACTGCTTTAAGAACGGCATCCTGCCGATCAAGGTCAGCCAGGAAGATCTCGACAAGCTGATGGACGACGCTTCGCGCGGCTCCAACGCCATCCTGACGATCGATCTGGAAAACCTCGAGATCACCGGCCCGGACGGCGGCTCGCTGAAGTTCGAACTCGACGAATTCAAGCGCCATTGCCTACTGAACGGTCTCGACGATATCGGCCTGACGCTGGAAAAGGCATCCGCGATCGACAAGTTCGAAAAGTCGAACGCAGCCGCTCATCCCTGGGCCGCCTGATCGATTTCATCATCACATCTGCGTGTCGAAGCCGGGCTGAAAAGCCCGGCTTTTTTCTTATGCCCCGGCCCATAAAGGTCATGAGATCCAGCCAGCTGTAATATGCCCGACAAGAACGGGGATCATACAGTCTCCGCGGAGCCCTTTCAGGCCTCTCCCGCCCCCCGATTTTCCTCCTCCCCACTGGAGCATTCCCCATGACCTCCCTTCCCATTGTCGGCGCCGCCATGACGCTCTCCGACGTCGAAACCCATCGCGGCTGGCTGCTCGAAAAGCCCCGCGACCTGGAACTGCAGAGCTTCGTCGAGGCCGAAATCCTGAATGGCGACTGGGCGCCGCTTGCCGAGCGTGCCAGAAAACTGCTCGACGGACATCAGGGCCGTCTCGGCATCCATGGTCCGTTCTGGGGCTTCATCATCGCCTCGCAGGATCCGGATATCCGCGCCGTTGTTTCCAGGCGCCTCCTGCAGGCGCTTGATGTCTGCGCCAATATCGGCGCGACGCAGATGGTCATCCACAGCCCCTATACATCCTGGTCCTACAACAACCTCGACAACAACAAGGGCGAACGCGAAAAGATCATCGAATACACGCATCTGACACTGAAGGACGCCGTCAAGCGCGCCGAGGACATCGGGCTGACCATGGTCATCGAAAACATCGAGGACAAGGATCCGCATATCCGCGTCGGCCTCGCCGACAGCTTCAATTCACCGGCCGTCGCCGTGTCGATCGATACCGGCCATGCCCATTATGCTCATGGCTATACGGGCGCACCGCCGGTCGACTACTACGTCCACGCCGCCGGCAACCGTCTGCAGCACGTCCACCTGCAGGACGCCGACGGCTATGCCGACCGCCACTGGAGCCTCGGCGAGGGCAATATCCACTGGCGCGCCGTCTTCGCCGCCCTTGCCAAGCTTAACAGCAATCCGCGCCTGATCATCGAGATCAAAGACAAGTCGAAGATCCCGGCATCGGCTGCCTACCTGGCCTCGCTAGGTCTGGCTGAGTAAACCGTTGAAAGGGCGGGGGCGGCAAGCCGCCCGCCCTCATGGTTACTCTCAAAAGCCGCAAAACCGTACCGTTTCCCGCCCTTCCTCGCTTGAAAAGCCGCATTTGCAGGTCTAAGAACCCCGCAACTTGTTTCTTTTGCGGAGGCTCTTCCCATGACAGTGCGCAATCTCTTCCTTCTGCCGGGTGACGGCATCGGCCCTGAAGCCATGGGCGAAGTCCGCAAGATCATCGCCTATATGAACGAGGCGAAGGGCGCCGGTTTCGTCACCGACGAGGGGCTGGTCGGTGGTAGCGCCTATGACGCGCACGGCGCGGCGATCTCCGATGCCGATATGGCCAAGGCGATGGCTGCCGATGCCGTTCTTTTCGGCGCCGTCGGTGGTCCGAAGTGGGATGACGTGCCTTACGAAGTGCGCCCCGAAGCCGGCTTGCTGCGCCTGCGCAAGGATCTCCAGCTTTTCGCCAACCTGCGCCCGGCCATCTGCTACCCGGCGCTGGCATCGGCCTCCTCGCTGAAGCCGGAACTGGTCGAAGGCCTCGATATCCTGATCGTCCGCGAACTCACCGGCGGCGTCTATTTCGGCGAGCCTAAGGAAATCATCGACCTCGGCAACGGCCAGAAACGCGGCATCGACACGCAGGTCTATGACACCTACGAAATCGAGCGCATCGCCGGCGTCGCCTTCGAGCTCGCGCGCACCCGCAACAACCGCGTCTGCTCGATGGAAAAGCGCAACGTCATGAAGTCGGGCGTGCTCTGGAACCAGGTCGTCACCGCGACGCACAAGGAAAAATATGCCGACGTCCAGCTCGAGCATATGCTGGCCGACGCCGGCGGCATGCAGCTCGTGCGCCAGCCGAAGCAGTTCGACGTCATCGTCACCGATAACCTCTTCGGCGACATGCTGTCCGACGTCGCCGCCATGCTGACTGGCTCGCTCGGCATGCTGCCGTCGGCTTCGCTCGGCGCGCCCGACGCCAAGACCGGCAAGCGCAAGGCGCTTTACGAGCCGGTTCACGGCTCGGCGCCTGATATCGCCGGTAAGGGCATCGCCAACCCGATCGCCATGATCGCCTCCTTCGCCATGTGCCTGCGCTACTCCTTCGGTCTCGTGACCGAGGCCGACGCGCTGGAAAAGGCGATCGCCAATGTCCTCGACAGCGGCGTCCGCACCGGTGACATCATGTCGGCTGGGAGCCGCCAGGTCGGCACCACCGAGATGGGCGACGCCATCCTCGCCGAATTCAAGGCGCTTTCGGCATAAATCGCCGGCTATATTTCACGTGAAACATGAAAGCCCTCGCTCCCGATCCGCGGAGCGGGGGCTTTTTGTTGAACCCGACGCCACCGCATACAAGCCACGGGCTCGCCGACCGTCTCAAATCTGTAAAAAAACTGTAGCAGGAGCCTGCTAGGCGTAATCGTGGACTGGGGTGGAAATGTCGGCGACAGGCGGTGGACATGCAGGCGATCTTGACGTCTCTCGACAGGCGGTGGCGGCGAAGCAGACATGGCTTTGCGCCGTCGCATTGGAAGATCTGCCTGTTCCTGACCGCCAATATCGTCCTGCTTTCAGCCCTGCTGTTCGACTGGCCGGTGGGCGCCAACATCAGGAATATGGCGCCGCCCATTCATTTCTTCGGCAAGATGCTCACGAGCTTTGGCGAATCCGGCTGGCTCATCCTGATCAGCGCCTTCCTGTTCTTCGAAGGCTGGGCCGGTAGCCGGCTGTTGCAATCGCCGCGCTGCCGTTGTCAGGCGCTGCGCATCTGCCAGATCGGCGGCTATCTGCTGACGACGATCGCGCTTTCGGGCATTCTCGCCAACCTGTTGAAACGCGCCATCGGCCGTGCCCGCCCCACACATTTCGAGGATTGGGGTCCTTTCGGCTTCTCGCCCTTCAATGGCCATGCCGGCTTCGAAAGCTTCCCGTCCGGCCATGCGACCACCATCGGCGCCTTCTTTGTGGCCCTGGCCTTCCTCTTCCCGCGCTATCGCTACATCTTCATCGCCTGCGCCCTCTGGCTCGCCGCGACGCGTGTGATGATCGGCGCGCATTATCCGAGCGACGTCATCGCCGGCCTGGCGCTCGGCGGCTGGTTCTCCTTCATGATGGCGATCGTCTATTCCCGCTACGGCCTGCTTTTCCGCATCGGTGAAACCGGCTGGCCGGTGCCGCGATTGCCGTTATTGAAGGGGAAGTAGGGGATCTTTTCTCCATCCACCCTCGCCCTTCGAGGCTTCACCCTTCGGGTTCCGCTCCTCATGGTGAGGTGCTTTGATGCCGAGGCATCAGCGAAGGCGGCAGAGCCTCGAACCACGAGGGCGGCCCCCAACTCTCAAAAAATCATTCGCGAATTTAGCATCGACCCCACCACCCCACCCCGAATGGTTGCCAAGCATTCCTCGCATTCATATATCTGGAGCGGTGAAGCTGCGGGAAATCCATCCCGCTTGCGATGTGGTAAAGACGATGACCGATGCCGGGCAGACACGATTGAGCGAGAGGCAGATGGGGTTGATTGCCCGGGCGCTTGCCGAGCCGCGTCGCGTGCAGATATTGAAGGAGATCGGCGGCACCGACGATCCCATGCCTTGCAGCGTGCTGAACCAATGCCACACCGTCAGCGCCGCCACGATGTCTCACCACCTCAAGGAACTCGAGAACGCCGGTCTCATCGAAATCCTGCGGGACGGCAAGTTCGCAAACCTGCTCCTGCGGCGCGACGTACTCAACGCCTACATGGCCGAGCTTGCCAATATCTGACAATTCTTTGCATGCCACGAACACCTGCTCTTGTATCACTTAGATGATTATCTAAATATCAAAGTGACGGAATGACGGCTGCCACTTCAGGGCCTCGTTCGCGCCAATAGTTCGATAATTGTAAAATCATCTAACAATATCTCGACAGGAGATGACATGAGCAAGCTAGAAGGCAAGGTCGCAATCGTGACCGGAGCATCCAAGGGCATCGGCGCCGGCATCGCCAAGGCATTTGGCGAGGCGGGCGCAGCCGTCGTGGTCAATTATGCATCGAGCCGTGAAGGCGCCGACAGGGTCGTGGCCGAGATCAAATCCAATGGCGGCAAGGCGATCGCAGCCCATGGCGACGTTTCAAAATCCGCCGATGTGAAGCGGCTTTTCGCCGAGGCCAAGGAGGCCTTCGGCGGCGTCGATATTCTCGTCAACAATGCCGGCGTCTATAAATTCGCGTCGCTGGAAGAGATCACCGAGGAGGAATTCCATCGTGAATTCAACATCAACGTCCTCGGCACGCTGCTGACGACGCAGGAAGCGGTGAAGTATTTCGGCCCGGAAGGCGGCAATGTCATCAACATCGCCTCGAATGCCGTCACCCTGAACCTGCCGACCGCCGCAGTCTATACGGCGACCAAGGCGGCCGTCACCTCGATCACCCAGATCCTCGCCAAAGAACTTGGGCCTCGCAACATCCGCGTCAACACCATCTCGCCCGGCGGCGTCGAGACCGAAGGCGTGCATGCGGCTGGCGTCATCGGCAGTGATTTCGAAAAGCATCTGGTCTCGCAAACACCGCTCGGCCGCCTCGGCCAGCCGACGGACATCGCTCCGATCGCCGTTTTCCTGGCCTCGAAGGATGCCGCTTGGCTGACGGGCGAAACCATCTACGCCGGTGGCGGTCTGAAGTAATCGCCCATTCACCAAGCCGCTCTCCTCCTCGCGAGGGGAGCGGCGATGTTTCGCATATCGCAGCGCCGATCGGCGCCTGCTACATTAGAGAGCGATTGCTAAACCCTCTCCCTCTTCATACTATCATTCCGTTCGGGTTTTCCGCAGATCACCGCGCTGGTTCCGCCGCAAAACACCCGCGACAGACCCTTCTTGCCATACGATCCCACGCAACAGCGAATGTCATCCAACTCCGCTAACATCTCTCGGCGACCGCCATTGCTAACAACGAAACGGAGCACGTCATCATGAGCAGCGCCAATACCAAATCGAAACTGGGCACCCGCACCAATCTCAGCGAAGAAGCGACACGCGATATTTCCGCGGCGTTAAGGGCATTGCTGGCCGATGTTTTTGCCCTTTATCTCAAGACCAAGAATTTCCATTGGCATATGAGCGGCCCGCATTTCCGCGACTACCACCTGCTGCTGGACGAACAGGGCGAGCAGCTCTTTGCCATGACCGATCCGCTTGCCGAGCGCGCCCGCAAGATCGGCGGCACGACGCTGCGTTCCATCGGCCAGATCGCCAAGCTGCAGCGCATTCCCGACAATGACGCCGAATATGTCGACGCCCAGGACATGCTCGCCGAACTGGCCGACGACAATCTCAAGCTTTCAGCCGAAATCCGCGCCACCCACGACGTTTGCGACGAGTATGGCGACATCGCCACCGCCAGCCTGCTGGAAAACTGGCTGGACGAGACGGAGCGCCGCACCTGGTTCCTGTTCGAATCCACACGCAACACCAATCGTTGAAACACCGCGCCGATTTCCGCGTTCCCACTGAGGTGGGAGCGCAAAATCCTTGACTCCTGTGGAAAACCTCTTAGAACCGGCAGCGGAAAAGGAAGACCTCCATGGTTCGCTTCGAACAGATCGATAGCTTCGCTCACCTGGCGCAATGTGCCGGGCGGGATGTCTATTTTCCGGTTTCTTCCAAAACCAAGGCCAAAACGACGACGAAAACCGTCTGACGTCTCTGGCCTGCCGCTCTCTCCCCGGCTCGGCTGGGGACAGGAACCGGTCGTTATGACCGTGGTTCCCCCCCTCGCCCAAGAGGAGAGAAGAGAAAGAGAGCTTGAGAAATGGGTTTCAAAGTTGCAGTAGCGGGCGCGACCGGAAATGTAGGTCGCGAAATGCTCAATATCCTGGCTGAACGCGGTTTCCCCGCCGACGAAGTCGTGGCGCTGGCATCGGCCCGCTCGCAGGGCACCGAGGTTTCCTTCGGCGACCGGACGCTGAAGGTTTCGAATCTGGAGAACTACGATTTCTCCGACACCGACATCTGCCTGATGTCGGCCGGTGGCGATGTCTCTAAGCGGGTCTCGCCGAAGATCGGCGCCCAGGGCTGCGTCGTCATCGACAACTCTTCGGCTTGGCGCTACGACGCCGACGTGCCGCTGATCGTGCCGGAAGTAAATCCGGACGCCATCACCCAGTTCACCAAGCGCAACATCATCGCCAACCCGAATTGCTCGACCGCGCAGCTCGTCGTGGCCCTGAAGCCGCTGCATGACTTCGCCAAGATCAAGCGCGTCGTCGTCTCCACCTACCAGTCCGTCTCCGGCGCCGGCAAGGATGGCATGGACGAGCTGTTCAATCAGACCCGCGCCGTCTTCGTCGCCGATCCGATCGAAAACAAGAAGTTCACCAAGCGCATCGCCTTCAACGTCATCCCGCACATCGACAGCTTCATGGAAGACGGCTACACCAAGGAAGAGTGGAAGGTGCTGGCCGAGACCAAGAAGATGCTCGACCCGAAGATCAAGGTCACTTGCACCGCCGTGCGCGTGCCGGTCTTCATCGGCCATTCGGAATCGGTCAATATCGAGTTCGAAAACGAGATTTCCGCCGACCAGGCTCGCGACATCCTGCGAGAAGCACCGGGTTGCCTCGTCATCGATAAGCATGAAAACGGCGGCTACATCACGCCTTATGAGTGCGCCGGCGAAGACGCGACCTACATTTCGCGCATCCGCGAGGATGCCACGGTCGAAAACGGCCTCAACATCTGGGTCGTTTCGGACAATCTGCGCAAGGGTGCGGCCCTGAACGCCATCCAAATCGCAGAATTGCTGATCAACCGCGGCCTGATCAAGCCGCGCAAGCAGGCTGCATAAGCGTCTGTAAACCAATTTACGGTTTATAAACCTTGTCCATCTAAGCAGGATTTGAGGAAAAGCCTCGCCGTTTCATACCGAAAGGCGAGGCTTTTACGAAATATACTTGAGTGATCATCTTTTGCGCGAAGCGAAAAACATTGATCGCTAAAATGTAGTAATGACAGAACCATCGGATACTGGCATGGTCCTGTGGCGACAAGACAACGCATGAGCCCGGAGAACGGAGAGGCTCGCGCGCCATTCAAAAACGTTACCGCGTCTTTGCGCGGTAAGAATTCGGGGACTCTGAATGCACATCACTAAGTCTGGAATGGCAGCTCTCGTGGCGGTCGGGTTGCTGTTGGGCACACCGTTTGCGGCAAACGCGGCATCCTGTAGCAACACGTCCGCCGGTTTTGACAACTGGGTGCGCGAGTTCAAGCAGGAAGCACAGGGTCAAGGCATCAGCCAATCCACACTCGATCGCGCCTTCGCCAATGTTCATTACAACCAGCCGACCATCCGTGCCGACCGTGGCCAGAAGAGCTTCAAGCTCTCCTTCGATGAGTTCATGAAAAAGCGCGGTGGCCAGACGATCATCAGCCGCGGCAAGAGCATGAAGCAGGCCAACGCCGCTCTGTTCTCGCGGATCGAGAAGCGTTACGGCGTTCCCCCGGGTCCGATCATCGCCATCTGGGGCATGGAAACCGGTTTCGGCAGCTTCATGGGCGATCAGCATACGCTTTCGGCCGTGTCAACGCTTGCCTTTGACTGCCGCCGCTCCGCCTACTTCACTGATCAGCTCTATGCCGCCCTCAAGCTCGTCGGCGAAGGCTATCTGAGCCCGTCCGCTCGCGGCGCCGCCCATGGCGAAATTGGCCAGACGCAATTCATGCCGAAAAACGTCGTGCTGTATGGTGTCGACGGCGACGGTGATGGCAAGGTCGATCTCGTCGGCTCGCGCGCCGACGCACTGTCGTCGACCGCAAACTTCCTGAAGGGCCACGGCTGGCAGCCGGGCGCTCCCTATCAGCCCGGCGAACCGAATTTCTCGGCGATCGGCGGCTGGAACGACGCAAGGGTCTATCAGGAAGCGATCGCCTATATCGGCAAACAGATCGACGGCAAGTAATCAAAACCAAACAAACAAAAGGCGCTCCGACCTGATGGTCTGGAGCGCCTTTTTTTGATCTAGAGTAATTCCGGGAAAAGTGTGCGGCGGTTTTCCGTCCGGAATTGCGTAAAACAAAGAGATAGAGTGTTCTCAGGCGTCGGGACGGATAAAGTCGCGGGTCTTTGCGTCCATCACCCACAGCTCGCCGGTCGAGATATCGAACCAGGCGCCGTGCAGATTCAACTTTCCTTCTTCTTCCAGCGCCTTGATATCCGGAAAGCTGCGCAGATTATCGAGCGAATTGCGGATCGAGATGCGCTCCAGCGCCGTCTGCCGCTCGGCCTGCGTCATGATGTCGTTGCTCTGGATCTGCTCGGCGGCAGGCTTCAGGAGGCCCATCCAGCGGCCGATGAAATCGCCCGGCGACAGCGGTTCGGCATTGGGATCGAGCGCTGCGCGGATGCCTCCGCAGCGGCCATGACCCATGACGACGATGTCGGAGACCTTCAGCGACTGCACCGCGAATTCCAGTGCTGCCGACGTCGCATGGAAATGTCCATCCGGCTCATAAGGCGGCACCATATTCGCGACGTTGCGGATGACGAAAAGCTCTCCTGGGCCGGCATCGAAAATGATCTCCGGCGCCGCACGGGAGTCACTACAGGCAATGACCAGGGTCGACGGGCTCTGGCCGCTCTCGGCAAGACTGCGATAGCGCTCGCGCTCATCGACGTAACGCCCGCTCATGAAGTTGCGATAACCGCTCAGAAGGGAGGTAGGAAAGCTGTCCATGCAGATTGAATTACAGCGCGCCGCTGCCGATGGCAACTATTGCACTGCAAAAAGCTCCTGATAGCTTCGACCGCTACTTCTTCCGCTGCGCCGGATGCATCAGCCGGCGCATCTGCACCATCGCCATCGGCGTCGACAGGCTGGAGGCATCCGCCGCCAGCGTCAACTCGTCGCTGCCGCGTTTGACCGCCCTTGCCAGCACCTCGTAGACGCTCGCCGTCGTCAATTGCAGCGCCCGCTCCTCATCCATGCCGGACAGAAGCCGTGACAGGAACAGGGCCGAGAGCAGATCGCCAAGCCCGTTCGGGGCATTGTCGATGCTGCGATGTTCGGCCAGCAGCGCGTTGCGGCCACTGAGATAGAGATTACCGATGCCACCGGCCATCATCGGGACCGCCGAGGTCACCAGCATGCGCGACGGCCCCAGCGCCAGGGCGGCCTCCATCACGGCATTGTTGTCCTCCAGCGGCGCACCGGCGAGCCAGGCAAGCTCGTAGCGGTTCGGCGTCGCCAATGACGCCAGCGGGATCAATTGGTCGCGGATCGCCTCCGCCGTCGCTTCGGGCACGTAGAGCCCGCCGGCATCGCCGATGACCGGGTCACAAGCGTAAAAGAGATCGGGGTTCTTTTCCCTCAGCGCCCGTACCAGCCGGGCGACGGAATGCACCTGCGCGGCATTGCCGAAATAGCCCGACAGCACCGCCTTCACCTCCGACAACCAGGGTGCCGCGATGAGATCGTCGATCACGTGATCGAAATCAGCTTCATTGAAGGTCAGCCGCGTCGCGCGGCCATGGCCGGGATGCCAGGGAAGAACGATAGTCGGCAACGCCCAGACGGGGTGTCCGAGGGTTTCCAGTGCGAAGACGGCGGCTCGATTGCCGACGGAACCTCTGACGACGTGGCTGGAGATGACGATGACGGCGCCCGCCGAATTGTCCGACATGATGCTTGCTTCCGGTTACAATCTTCCGACTTCGATGGCGTTGTGATGATCCCTTTATCGTCACTCTGTCAACCGCGCTTCACAGAGTCATGAAAACCTCTGTTGAGGAGCGGATATCGGCAATTCCGCGCCCCTATCATGCGCTTTGCGACGGGATCACGACGTTCGGCAAGATTCTTCACGATTTGAGACAGAATCCGTCGAAAAGCGATCGAATCCACATTCATTTTGCCAGTTTTTTCGATAAATCTTCTGATACTGTGGTCAAAATCTTGAAATTTGGAGGAAATTCATGGCGTCCAGGACCAATCCGAAACGGGAAAAACAGATCGAAGCGGCACGAAAGATCGCTGCCGCAACCGGCGAGACGCATCTCGATCCGGAGATCCTGTTCGGCCGGGCGAGCAATGACGACATGGAGCGCTACAGCCCGGAAATGCTTGCCCTTGCCGCGGTGCACGCGGCCAAGGAACTGGCGGCCTGGAGCGGTACGTCTCCCCGTGTTTCGATCGAGCAGGTGGCCGATATCGATCCCGATGGCGTTCCCGTCTCGATCCTGTCGATCACCGACCACAACATGCCCTTCCTCTACGAATCGGTCATGGGCGAGGTGACGAGCAGCTACCGTGACCTCCTTATGGCCGTGCACCCGATCCTGGTTATCGAAAAAGGCAAGCAGCCGAGCCTTTATTCCGCCGATCAGCCGAGCGATCCAGCCCAGCGCGTCAGCCATATTCAGCTGCATTTGACGCCGCTGACCACAGCGCTGGCAACCGACCTCATCAAGCGCGTCCAGACCGTGCTCGACCAGACGCACCTGACCGTTTCCGACTGGACGCCGATGCTGGCACGGCTCGATACAGTGATATCAGAGCTTTCCATCTATGAGGCGGCTGGCCGCCGCAAGGCCGACCGCGACGAAGCGCTGGCCTTCCTCTCCTGGCTGCGCGACGGCAATTTCACCTTCCTCGGCATGCGCGAATATGTCTATTCCGGCAAGGGCGCCGACGCCAAGGTGGAGCGCGACCGCGGCACCGGCCTCGGCATCCTCTCCAATCCGGATGTCCTGGTTCTCCGCCAGGGCAAGGACGCCGTCACCACCACGCCTGAGATCCTCGCCTTTCTCGACGGGCCGGATTTCCTGATCGTCACCAAGGCCAACGTCAAGTCGATCGTCCACCGCCGCGCCTATATGGACTATGTCGGCGTCAAGCGCTTCGACGCCGACGGCAATGTCACCGGCGAGCTGCGCATCGTCGGCCTCTTCACCTCGACCGCCTATACCAGCGCCGCCACCGACGTGCCATTGCTGCGCTCGAAGGTGCAGAAGGTCAAGGATTACTTCGGCTTCGACCCCGCTAGCCACTCCGGCCGCATGCTGGAAAACACGCTGGAATCCTATCCTCGCGACGATCTCTTCCAGATCGACACCACATTGCTCGCAAGCTTCGCCGAACAGATCAACGACCTGACCGACCGGCCGCATGTCCGCGCCCTGCCGCGTATCGACCATTTCGACCGCTTCGTCTCGGTCATCGTCTATGTGCCGCGCGAGGAATATGATTCCGTCGTGCGCGAGAAGATCGGCAATTACTTGAAGACCGTCTATGACGGCCGTGTTTCCGCCTATTACCCGGCGTTCCCGGAAGGCGGCGTGGCGCGCGTGCATTTCATCATCGGCCGCAGCGGCGGCAAGACGCCGCATATTCCTCAAGCCAAGCTGGAAGAGGCGATCCGCGCCATCACCGCCCGCTGGGACGAACGCTTCGTCATGCTGGCCGGACCCAAAGCCCCGCGCATCTCCGTCAGCCAGGCATTCCAGGAAGCCTTCACGCCGGAGGATGCCGTCGCCGACCTGCCGGATATCACGGCCACCGCCGCTGCCGAGCCGATCCGCATTGCCTTCTACACCCGCAAGGATGAAAGCGGCGATATCCTCTCGCTGAAGATCTTCCACGGGCAGGGCAATCTGGCACTGTCGCGCCGCGTGCCGCTTCTCGAAAATCTCGGCTTCAATGTCATCAGCGAGCGGACTTTCGACATCTATGTCACGGACAAGGACGGCGAAACCGGCCATGTAGTGCTCCATGACATGGAACTGGAAGCCCGTAGCGGCACGGTAATCGATCTTGCCCGCCATGGTGCGGCGCTCGAAGAAGCCTTCCTCGCCGCCTTCGGCGGTACGATCGACAATGACGGCTTTAACCGGCTGATCGTCTCGGCCGATCTTTCCGCCCGCGAAACGAATGTGCTTCGCGCCTATGCCCGCTATCTCCGCCAGGCCGGCATCGCCTATTCACAGGACTATATCGCCGCGACGCTGGACAAATATCCGCGCATCGCCGCCGCGATCTTCCGGCTGTTCTACGACACGCTCGACCCGAAGCTCAGCGACAAGAACCGCACGAAGAAGCTTTCCGAGCTGCATGCGACCATCGAGACAGAGCTTGCCGACGTTCCAAGCCTCGACGACGACCGCATTCTGCGCCGCTACGTCAACGCCATCGACGCAACGCTGCGCACCAACTATTTCCAGAAAAACGCCGACGGCACCCCGAAGGCCATGCTCGCCTTCAAGCTCGACCCGAAACTGTTGGACGGGCTGCCGGAGCCGCGGCCTTTCCGCGAAATCTTCGTCTATGGCGTCGAAGTGGAAGGCGTGCACCTGCGCTTCGGCAAGGTGGCGCGCGGCGGTCTGCGTTGGTCGGACCGCGCCGAGGATTACCGCACCGAAGTGCTCGGCCTCGTCAAAGCGCAGCAGGTGAAGAACGCCGTTATCGTACCTGTTGGCGCCAAGGGCGGCTTCTATCCGAAGAAGCTGCCGGTTGGCGGCAGCCGCGACGAGGTCTTCAATGCAGGCCGCGAGGCCTACAAGACCTATATCCGCACGCTGCTGTCGATCACCGACAATATCTCCAGCGCCGATATCATTGCACCGCCGGATACGGTGCGGCTGGATGGCGACGACCCCTATTTCGTCGTTGCCGCCGACAAGGGAACCGCGACTTTCTCCGACACCGCCAATGCGCTGGCGCAGGAAGCCGGTTTCTGGCTGGATGACGCCTTCGCCTCCGGCGGCTCGGCCGGCTACGACCACAAGAAGATGGGCATCACCGCCCGCGGCGCCTGGGAGACCGTCAAGCGGCACTTCCGCGAAATGGATATCGACATCCAGACAACGCCCTTCACGGTCGTCGGTGTCGGCGACATGTCCGGCGACGTCTTCGGCAATGGCATGCTGTTGTCGCCGAAAATCCGCCTCATCGCCGCCTTCGACCATCGTGACATCATCATCGATCCCGATCCGGACATGGCAAAGACGCTGGCCGAACGGCAGCGCCTCTTCGACCTGCCGCGCTCGAGCTGGCAGGATTTCAACAAATCCGTCCTGTCGAAGGGCGCGATGATCATCTCGCGCTCGGCGAAATCGGTGACACTGACGCCGGAGGCCAAAGCCGCGATCGGTATCGACAAGTCCGTCGCCACCCCCTTCGAAATCATCACGGCGATCCTCAAGGCTCCCGTCGACCTGCTCTGGTTCGGCGGTATCGGCACCTATGTGAAAGCTCCAGCCGAAACGGATTCGGAAGTCGGCGACCGCGCCAACGACCCGATCCGCATCACGGCGGAAGAAGTGCGCGCCAAGGTGATCGGCGAGGGCGCCAACCTCGGCGTCACCCAGAAGGGCCGCATCGCCTATGGTCTGAAAGGTGGACGCTGCAACTCCGACGCCATCGACAACTCGGCCGGCGTCAACACCTCCGACGTCGAGGTCAACATCAAGATCGCGCTCGCATCCGCCATGCATGACGGCCGCCTGACGCGCGCCAAGCGCGATACGCTGCTGGCATCGATGACCGACGAAGTCGCCATCCTCGTACTGCGTAACAACTATCTGCAATCCCTCGCGATCTCGCTGACCGAACGCAAAGGCACCGGCAACGCCCTCGAGCTCAGCCGCTTCATGAACGTTCTGGAAGCGGCCAAGCAGCTCAACCGCAAGGTCGAGACGCTGCCGGACGACCAAACATTCGCCGAGCGCTATGCCAATGGCCGGCCGCTCACCCGCGCCGAAATCGGCGTCCTGCTCTCCTACGCCAAGATCGTCCTCTTCGACGCGCTGGCGGCAAGCGACCTGCCGGACGATCCCTATTTCGCCGCAACGCTCAGCCAGTATTTCCCGGCCAAGATGCAGCGTTCACACGCCACCGACATCACCGACCACCGGCTGAAGCGCGAAATCGTAGCAACGGTGCTGGCGAACGAGGCAATCAATCGTGGTGGCCCGGGTTTTGCCGTCAGCATGATGGATGCGACGGCGGCGTCGGCCGCCGAAGTGGTCAAGGCTTCCGTCCTTGCCCGCGACGGCTTCGATCTCGACCGGCTCTGGAACGAAACCGATGCGCTGGATGGCAAGGTCGCCGGACAGATGCAGAACCGCGTCTATGGTGAGATCACCGAGGTCTATACGGCGCTCACCCGCCTGCTGCTGAAAACCGGTGCGGCCAAGGGCAATATCGAGGAAACCATCGCCCGGCTTCAAGCTGCCCTGAAAAAGCTGCGGCCGCTCTTCCTCAGCCATATCCCGGCGGATTTCGCCGCCGAGATCGCGGCCCGCCAGACGGAATACCAGACGGCCGGCTTACCCGAAAAACTCGCCGGCGAGATCGCCATGATCTACGCGCTGGTTCTCGTGCCGGAGATCATGCAGATCGCCGAGCGCACCGGCGATACGCTCAACCGCGCCGCCGAGAGCTACTTCACCGTGTCGCAGACCTTCCGTGTCGGTCGTCTGCTGCTGGCCGGCAGCCGCATCCTCACCGGCGATCACTATGAGAGCCTGGCCCTGGCGCGCAGCCTCGACCAGATCGCCGGCGCGCGCCGCGATATCGTCATTTCGGCGCTGTCGAACCATCCGAAGGACAAGCAGCCGATCCAGGCATGGCATGCGGAGGACCGCATCCGCATCAACCGCATTGCCGAGGAGCTTGCGAGCCTCAGCGAAAGCGGTGATCCAAACCTTGCCCGGATCACGGTTGCCGCCGGCCTCCTGACCGACCTTGCGCATGATCGGGCGAGGTGAGACAGTCCGCCCGACTCAATAGCCGATCGGCGGAATCAAGGACTGGAATTTGGTGGCCACCGAGATAAGCGACAATGCGCCGGCAAAAGTGCCGGCGCGGGGCATCTGGGGATGGATGTTCTTCGACTGGGCGGCGCAACCGTTCTTCACCGTCGTCACCACCTTCATCTTCGGTCCCTATTTCGTCGCACGGCTGACGGCCGATCCGGTGGCCGCGCAGACGACATGGAGCAACATGGCGACGATCTCCTCGGTGATCATCGCCGTGCTGTCACCGGTGCTCGGTTCGATCGCGGATCAATCCGGCAGGCGCAAACCCTGGATCGCCTTCTTCGCCGTCATCAAGATCGCCAGCCTCTTCTGCCTCTGGGGGGCCGCCCCCGGCTCGCCGGTGATCTATCCCGTCATCTTCATGATCCTCGCCTCGATCTCGGCGGAATTTTCGATCGTCTTCAATGATTCGATGATGCCGAGGCTCGTCGGCAAGGACGATGTCGGCCGGCTGTCGAATACCGCCTGGGGCCTTGGCTATCTCGGCGGCATGATCGTGCTGATCGCCGTCGTGGCGCTTTTGGCCGGAAGCCCCCAGACCGGCAAGACCATTCTCGGCCTGACACCGCTCTTCGGCCTCGATGCCGCGCTTGGCGAGGATGCGCGCATCACCGGGCCGATCGCCGCCATCTGGTATTTTCTCTTCATCCTGCCGATGTTCTTCTTCACGCCCGATGCCCAGCGCGGCCTGCCGCTGGCCACTGCTGTTCGCTCGGGCCTGCGTGAATTGAAAACAACGCTCGGCGAACTGAAGCGCCGGCGGGGCATCAGCCTCTTCCTGATTGCCCGCATGATCTATCAGGACGGCGTCAACGGCCTGCTGATCCTTGGCGGAACCTTCGCCGCGGGCATGTTCGGTTGGGCGACCATCGAAATCGGCATCTACGGCATCACCCTCAACGTCATCGCCATTTTCGGCTGCTTCATCGCCGGCTATGTCGACCGCTGGCTCGGCTCGAAGATAACGGTCGTCATCAGCCTCACCCTGCTGCTCGTCGCCACCTTCGGCATCGTCTCGACTGGGCCGGGCTTCACGCTCTTCGGCCTCGTGCCGCTTTCCACCGTTGATTCCGGCGGCCTGTTCGGAACGGCGGCGGAGAAAGCCTATATCGGTTACGGCCTCTTGATCGGTATCGCGTTTGGCCCGGTGCAGGCTTCCTCGCGCTCCTATCTCGCTCGCAGCGTCGATATCGCGGAGGCAGGCCGCTATTTCGGCATCTACGCGCTCTCCGGCCGTGCCACCAGCTTCATGGCGACGCTGTTCTTCTCGCTGGTGACCTATTGGAGCGGCTCGGCCCGGCTCGGCATGGCGACACTGGTCGTCTTCCTCGCCGGCGGTCTCCTGCTTCTGCTGCGGACACCCTATCCGGCCGACAAGGCGAGATAGGCAAAAGAAAATCCCGGCTGGGCTGACCAACCGGGATATCTAAATCCAGAATTTGAGATATCCGCAACTCAATGGCGGAAGTGACGGATGCCGGTGAACACCATCGCAACATTGTGCTCGTTGGCGGCGTCGATGACTTCCTGGTCGCGCATCGAGCCACCCGGCTGGATGACGGCTGTGGCGCCGGCGGCAATCGCCGACAGCAGGCCGTCCGCGAAGGGCAGGAACGCTTCGGAGGCAACGGCGGAACCCCGCGTCAGCGGCTCGGCAAGCCCCATGGCCTTGGCGGCTTCTTCCGCCTTGATCGCGGCGATACGCGCCGAATCGACGCGGCTCATCTGACCGGCGCCGATGCCGGCCGTCTGGCCATCCTTGGCATAAACGACAGCATTCGACTTCACATGCTTGGCGACGCGGAAGGCGAACTTCATGTCTTCCAGCTCCTGAGCCGTCGGCGCACGCTTGGTGACGACTTTCAGTTCCATGTCCTCAACGAGCGCATTATCGCGGTTCTGGACCAGCAGGCCGCCGGAGACGGTCTTGGCGGTCAGGCCGGCCACGCGCGGATCGGGCAGGGCACCGACCGAGAGAAGACGGAGGTTCGGCTTGCGGGCGATAATCACCTTGGCTTCCTCGGTCACTTCCGGCGCGATGATCACTTCCGTGAAGAGCTTGACGATCTCTTCGGCGGTTGCCGCATCGAGCAGGCTGTTCAGCGCGATGATGCCCCCGAAGGCCGAGACGGAATCGCAGGCGAGCGCCCGCTTGTAGGCTTCAACCAGGCTCGGGCCGGTGGCGACGCCACAGGGATTGGCATGCTTGATGATCGCGCAGGCCGGACCATTCTCAGGCAGAAACTCGGCAACCAGCTCATAGGCTGCATCGGTGTCGTTTATGTTGTTGTAGGAGAGCTGCTTGCCCTGGATCAGCGTCGCGGTCGAAACGCCGGGGCGGTTCTCGCCGGTGACGTAGAATGCCGCCTTCTGGTGCGGGTTTTCGCCATAGCGCATCTCTTCGCGCAAAACGCCGCCGATGACGCGGTGGCGTGGGGTGGCGATATCGAGCGCTTCGGCAAACCAGTTGGAGATCATCGCGTCATAGGCAGCGGTGCGGGCAAAAGCCTTGGCGGCCATGCGCTTGCGGAAGTCGTAGCTCGTCTGGCCGGCATCGGTAGAGAGCTGCTCGAGCAGCTCGGAATAATCGGCCGGATCCGTCAGGGTGGTCACATAGGCATGGTTCTTGGCCGAAGCGCGGATCATTGCCGGGCCGCCGATGTCGATATTCTCCACCGTCGTCGGATAGTCACCGCCGGCCTTGCGCACATCTTCGAAGGGATAGAGGTTGATGACAGCGAGGTCGATGCCCTCGATGCCGTGTTCCTTCATCGCCGCCTGATGCTCGGCATCGTCACGGATGGCAAGCAGGCCGCCATGCACCTTCGGATGCAGCGTCTTGACGCGGCCGTCCATGATCTCCGGAAACTCGGTGACTTCAGAGACATCGGTCACCGCAAGGCCGGCCGCCGCGATCGCCTTGTGCGTGCCGCCGGTCGACAGCAGCCGCACGCCCTTTTCGCTGAGCGCACGAGCAAGCTCGACGATGCCGGTCTTGTCGAAGACGGACAGAAGCGCGGTTTTCACCTGGACTTTGTCAGGAGCGGGGATTTTCTTGGATACGACGGCCATAGGCTTTCTCCGATATAGCGCGAGGAGAGGAGATGTCCGGCGAAAACGGCGCGGGACGATATGCCCGCCCCGTTAGCATAGCTGACGCTGTTAGCCTATGGCCGATAGGACAAAAACCAGCGGATTTCCGGCTTTTCGCCAATCGGGAAAACAATCTCGAGCTGGTCGGAGGAGCGCATGCCGGAGGCATCGGCGAAAAAGATATCCTCGGCCACCAGCACCTCGTTGCCCGGCGAGGAGAAGACCCAGGTCTCGCCGTCCGGCGCGATCAGCAGGGCGCTGTCCGTCTCGGTCTGCAACAGGCTGATGGAGGGATGAATATGGAAGCGGGCCGACGCCAGGCTTTCGCCCCTCGGCGCGTGCTTCTTGCCTTCAGGCACGAAGAAACGGTCGCGGCCGGTAAGGATGGTGCCGGTAGCATTGAGGCTGATCTCACGCTCATGCACATAGCCGAAAGCGGAGAGATAGCCGTCATGCGCGGCCCGGACATAATCCCGGCCATCCTCGGTCTCGGCGCGCTCGACGATGACCTTCTTCACCCCACCGACCATGACGGGACCAAGAGTTTTCGACTTGGAAAACTGACAGGAGGAGGTGTCGTTGAGCGTCACTGTCGAATGCGCCGCCGTCGCCCGGGCCGCCTGCACATAGCGGTCACCGGCAAATTCCGGCGCACCGGAATTGACAATGAAACGGGATTTACCCGAGGACATCTCGAAGGACAGGCAACCGGCATGAGCGGTGCGGCTAAGATCGGCGGAAGCGGGACAGCCGGTATCGACGATGACGACCGCCTGACCCGCGGCCAGCCGGTGGTATTTCGCATGCGGCAGCGCCTTGAAGGTCTGGCCGGCAGTTTCATCATAACGCAGCACCGACATCAGTTCATTGGCAAGCGTCGAAGTCGCGCCGTTGAACAATGCCAGATCGCCATCCTGATGCCGGAAAAAGCGCAGGGCCGGATACATGCGGTCTATGCCAGGGATCAGCCGCGACGGGACATCGTGGCCGAGATTGACATAGGTCTGGCGCAGCGGCAGCAGATCGAGCAAAAGCTCCAGCGCCACGCGCGGATTGCGTGAGATATGCCCGCCATCGGGCAGGATCTGCCGGTCGATTTCCCGGTTGAGCGCCTGGCCGGCACGCTTCAGCACCGAGGCGCCGTTCGGCATGGCGACCGAGGACATGGCAAGTGCGATCCGCACCCGGAACCGCGTCGTTCCGTCCCGTGTCGTTGCGGCCACCCGGCGCAGATAGCGCACATGCAGGACGAGCATACGCATGAAACGGCGATAGAAGCCGCTATCCGTGCCCTGCAGGAGAACCGGCGAATGCGACAGCCATGCAATCAGCCGCTCGGCGGCGGTATCGGGCACCCAGGCGATGCCCTGCAGCCGGCGGCCATGCACGGCCATCCAGTCATTGAGAATGGAGCGCGCCAGGGCAGACGCCTGATCGCTCTTTTCCGCCCGCAAGTGCCGCAGCCAGCGGAAATTGTGCAGCCGCACGGCAAAAACCTGCGACGGAAGCTCCAGGGCGAAAGGCGACCCGCCCACGGTTTCCAGCACGCGGCCCGCCAGCAGGATGCGGCCATTCAAAAGTTCTTCGACGAAAAAAGGATCGATGCTGCGCAGATCTGTCGGAGCAACGATCAGCCGTTCCGGCACACGCATCGTGTGGCGGGTGAGACGCAATCGCGCCAACGCCGCGCGGCGAGACATCCGCCGCCATGCTTCCCGCATGTGTAATTTCACTAAATCCTGCCGCAAAACTGCATATTTGCTTGTGCTTACTCTCAACGCCCGAAGGTTAAGAAGAGGTTAGGAATATGCCAAATCGGGACGTTGTGCCCGATTTTTCATCAATGTGAGAGCAATCGATCAAGCTCCGCCACTAATGCGTGCGACGGAGCACCACGGCGAAGAAACCATCGAGGCCGGAGGCAAAACCATCGGAGAGCGGCAGCATGTCGGGCGTTGTGCGGAAGGCGCCGAGCGGCGAGATCGCCGCTTCGAGACCGGGCCAGTCCTCAGGGCTGATCGGCACGCGCTCCACCGCATCGGTGTCGGAGACAACGCGCGCGATCAGATCCTCGCCCTCTTCGGGGTCGAGCGAGCAATTGGAAAAGACCACCAGCCCGCCGGGCTTGACCAGGGTCAAGGCGTGACGAAGCAAGCGCTCCTGCAGGGCGGCGAGCTTGGCGATATCCTCCGGACCCTTGGTCCAGAGCACATCGGGATGACGGCGGGTCGTGCCGGTCGACGAACAGGGGGCATCGAGAAGGGCGGCGTCGAACAGGTCGTCAGGCTGGAACTTCGCCATGTCGGCGACGACGGTTTCCGCCTCCAGCCCAAGCCGCGCCAGATTGCCGGACAGCCGCTTCAGGCGGTTGGCGGATTGGTCGAGCGCGGTCACCTTGCCACCGGCAAGAATGAGCTGCGCCGTCTTGCCACCGGGCGCGGCGCAAAGATCGACAACCCGCTTTTCGGCAAGCGAGCCGAACAATTTTGCCGGAATGCTGGCGGCGGCGTCCTGCACCCACCATTCGCCGTCCGCAAAGCCATCCAGCGACGGGATGGAGCCTTCAAAAGCGGCAAGCCGCACACCACCGGTCGGCAGGACGACGCCGTTCAGGCGCTTCGCCCAGCCCTCGGCATCCGATTTCACTGTGACGTCGATGGCGGCAGGCTCCAGCTGCGTATCCGAAATCTTCAGCGCCGCTTCCCTGCCATAGGCAGCCTCGAGGCGAGACAGGAACCATTTGGGCATGGCCGGCACATCGGCGCCCCCACTGAGAATCTCCGGCTTCTCCCGGCCGATGCGCCGGAGGATGGCGTTGACCAGCTTGGCAAAACGGCGATTGCGTGGATCCTGGTTGGCCTGTTCGACGGCGATATCGACGGCGGAGTGATCCGGCACGTCGAGATAGAGCATCTGCGCCGCACCGACCACCAGCACATGATGCAGAGCACGCGCGCCTTCCGGCAGCGGCGAATCCAGCAGCGAAGCGATCGCCGCCTCGATGCGCGGCAGATGCCGCAAGGCCGAGTTGAGGATGGCGCGCACTAGCGCTCGATCGCTGTCGCCAAGCGCCTTGTAGGCGGGGTTTCCGCCTTCGGCATCCAGCATGCCGTCGAGCGGCGTCTTGCGGTCGATCACGGCCGAAAGGATCTTCGCCGCAGCGGCGCGCGCCGCAAATCCGGGCTTGGAAGAAACCGAATCACGCAGCCGGCCCTGTCCGGAGCGATTGCCTGCTTGCTTTCCGTCTTTGTTGAAACGTTTGTTTTTATTATCAGAACTCAAGACCAGGGTCCCTTCGGCGGTTGCGTACCACCGCGACCCGTATCCGGCACGGAGCGCGATTTGCGCACCGGATTAGCAGTCATGGCCGGTTCCGTCGAGCCGGAGCGGGTCGGCGTGCCAGCGGAAGGGCCTGTACCGCTGCCATACTGCGCCATCTCATGCAGCGCGGCGATACGGTTTTCCGTGTCCGGATGTGTGGAAAACAGATTGTCCATGCGCGCGCCGGAGAGCGGATTGATGATGAACATATGCGCCGTCGCCGGATGTCCCTCGGCTTCCTCGTTCGGGATATGCGCGGCACCACGGGCGATCTTGCCGAGCGCCGAGGCGAGCCAGAGCGGATTGCCGCAGATCTCCGCGCCACGGCGGTCGGCCGAATATTCGCGCGTGCGGCTGATCGCCATCTGCACCAGCATGGCGGCCAGGGGCGCAACGATCATCGCCACCAGCACGCCGACGGCACCAAGCGGATTGTTGTTGTCGCGGCGGCCGCCAAAGAAGAAAGCGAAATTGCCGAGCATGGAAATCGCGCCGGCAAGCGTTGCCGTGATCGTCATGGTCAGCGTGTCGCGGTTTTGCACATGTGCCAGCTCATGCGCCATGACGCCCGCCACCTCCTGCGGTGTCAGCGCGTGCAGAAGGCCGGTCGAGGCGGCGACGGCGGCGTTTTGCGGATTGCGGCCGGTGGCAAAGGCGTTCGGCTGCGGATTGTCGTAGAGATAGACCTTTGGCATCGGCAGGCCGGCATTCCGCGCCAGATCGCGAACGATGCCATAGAATTCCGGCGCGCTGCGCTCATCCACCTCCTGTGCACCATAGGTGGACAGCACCATGCGGTCGGAATTCCAATAGGAAAAGAAGTTCATGCCGGCGGCGGCGACAAACGCGATCATCATGCCGGATTGCCCGCCGATTAGATAGCCGACGCCCATGAACAGGGCGGTCATGAAGGCGAGCAGCATGGCGGTACGCATGAGATTCATCTAAAGTCTCCAACACGATCGGCAGTCCGAACCTTTCTCTTTGCGGCCGGACGCTCTATGATTTGGCTATTCACCCGGCTATTTCAACAGTTCCAGGCCGCACCAAGCCATGCAGACAGCAGATAACGACAATAAAACCGACATCGAGGCCGGCGAAGGACCCCGCAAACCGCTCTCGCCAGCCGCCAAGCGCGCACTCGCCGAGGCAGAGGAACGCCGCAAGGCACAGGCGCAAGCCGACCTCCCCCCCGAAATCGGCGGCCGCGGCGGCGCCGACCCATCGCGCTTTGGCGATTGGGAAATTAATGGGCGGACGATCGATTTTTGAGATCGATTTCAAGGCGAGCCTATATAGTTTGACGAATAAAATCGCCAGACACCGGCGTTGCGGCGTGAATCGCGTTTGATCGCTGACAGCCATGCCGGAGCGCCTGGCTTCAGCGCATGAGCACAGAAATTTCATATGGTTGTCATATTAAAAAAAGCACGCTAATCGCGAAAATATCTTGGTTATATGACTTGATTTAACATTAGATAGCTCTAATTCGAGAGGGCTTCCGTGAAACGAAGCATATGATGTCAACTCGATATGGAGCAAATATATGCCCCGCTATTTTGCCTTTGTACAACCCTCGTCACCGGGTCAGGAATTCATCATCGAACTGTCGGATGAGAAAACGATCGATCATGCCCGGCGGATCATTTCCGGCGAGGAACAGAACGAAGTTCACGTTCACGGCAGGATCGTCAAGAGAACCGCGCCATACAATCCGAGGTTCAGCTTCTACCTGGATCCACAAACCATACGATTCTTTTCGATGGCCATCGAGGTCTGCGATGCGACGATGACCTATGTCGAGGAGCATCTCGACGAAGCCGGCGGCGCCTTCCTGCCCGGAGGCCATTGGTGCCCCTGGGATTCCAAGTTGGTCCGCGAAATCACGCCATGATCCTGGCCGGATAGAAAAGAAACGGCGTGGCAATCAAGAACGAGACGACCCCATCCGGATTGCCACTCCTGTCATCCTATCGGCAATCGGCGCTCAGGCGTCGATTGCCACTTTCATCGTCAACCTAAGCCGCGTCCGCCTTGTTCTGCCGGTTGGCGATCAGATCGTCGACCACGGCCGGGTCCGCTAGTGTCGAGGTATCGCCGAGCGCGCCAAAATCGTCCTCGGCGATCTTGCGCAGGATGCGGCGCATGATCTTGCCGGAGCGGGTTTTCGGCAGGCCGGGGGTGAACTGAATCTTGTCCGGCGAGGCGATCGGGCCGATTTCGGCGCGGACGTGTTTCACCAGCTCCTGCCGCAGTGCGTCCGAGCCTTCTTGACCGACCATCAGCGTCACATAGCAATAGATGCCCTGACCCTTGATCGAATGAGGGTAGCCGACGACGGCCGCTTCAGACACATGCTTGTGAGACACCAGCGCCGACTCGACCTCGGCCGTGCCGAGACGGTGGCCGGAGACGTTGAGGACGTCATCGACGCGGCCGGTGATCCAGTAATAGCCGTCCTCGTCGCGGCGGCAGCCGTCGCCGGTGAAGTACTTGCCCTTGTAGGTGGAGAAATAGGTCTGGATGAAGCGCTCGTGATCGCCATAGACCGTACGCATCTGGCCCGGCCAGCTGTCTGCGATGACGAGGTTGCCGTCGGCCGCCCCTTCCAGCACTCTGCCTTCGCTGTCGACCAGCTCCGGCTGGACACCGAAGAAGGGCAGGGTGGCGGAACCGGGCTTCAGGTCCGTCGCGCCCGGAAGCGGCGTGATCATGTGACCGCCGGTTTCCGTCTGCCACCAGGTATCGACGATCGGGCTGCGGCTGTCGCCGACCACCTTGTAATACCATTCCCAGGCTTCCGGATTGATCGGCTCGCCGACCGTGCCGAGCAGGCGCAAGCTGGAGCGGGACGAACGCTTGACAAAATGATCGCCGGCGCCCATCAGCGAGCGGATCGCCGTCGGCGCCGTGTAGAAGATATTGACCTTATGCTTGTCGATGATGTCCCAGAAGCGGCCCTGATCGGGATAGTTCGGCACACCCTCGAACATTAGCGAGGTCGCGGCATTCGCCAGCGGACCATAGACGATATAGGAATGGCCGGTCACCCAGCCGACATCGGCGGTGCACCAGTAGATGTCGCCGGGATGATAGTCGAACGTATATTCATGCGTCATCGCCGCATAGACGAGATAGCCGCCTGTCGTATGCAGCACACCCTTCGGCTTACCGGTGGAGCCTGAGGTATAGAGGATAAAGAGGGGATCTTCCGCCTTCATCTTCGCCGGCGGACAATCCGCCTTCACCTTGGCGGTTTCCTCGTGATACCAGAGGTCGCGGCCAGGCGTCCAAGCGGTCTTGCTGCCGGTGCGGCGCACGACCAGAACCGTCTTGACGGCGACCTTCTGCTTGGCAGCGATCTCGACCGCCTTGTCGGTGTTTTCCTTGAGCGGGATCGATTTGCCGCCGCGAATGCCTTCGTCGCAGGTGATGACGAAGGTCGACTGGCAATCGACGATGCGGCCACCCAGCGCCTCAGGCGAGAAACCGCCGAAGACGACGGAATGCACCGCGCCGATGCGGGCGCAAGCGAGCATCGCATAGGCGGCTTCCGGGACCATCGGCATATAGATGGTGACGCGGTCGCCCTTCTTGACGCCGTGCTTCTTCAAGACGTTCGCCAGCCGGCAGACATGCTCGTAGAGCTCGTTATAGGTGACCTTCTTGTCGATATAGGGATTGTCGCCTTCCCAGATGAAGGCAACGCGATCGCCATGCTTCTTCAGGTGACGGTCGATGCAGTTGTAGGAGACGTTGGTCAGCCCGTCCTCGAACCATTTGATTGAGACCTTGCCGGTAAACGACGTATTCTTGACCTTGGTGTAGGGCTTGAACCAGTCGATACGCTTGCCGTGCTTGCCCCAGAACTTGTCGGGATCCTCGACGCTCTGCCTGTACCATTTCTGATATTTCGCCTCGTCGATCAGAGCGCGCGCCTTGACCGGTTTCGTCACCGGATGAATCTTTTCCGACATGGTGTCCTCCTCGAATCCTGGCACCCTTTTCGCAATTATGGGCACCCTTTCCAAGCAATCAATAGCAGCTCAAGTTACGACAGCAATTGGACAAAGCGCATTTCATCCGCAAAGAATTGCAATTCCACGACGCTGCGGTTATATAGGGCCATATTTCCCGGACAATGTGGTGTTACACCCCGGACCGCGACACCGGCGCGGACTGACAGAAGGACTATATCTATGGCTCAACAATTGCTCATGCCGAAGGCAACGGCCATCTGGCTTGTCGACAATACAGCCTTGTCATTCGACCAGATCGCGCAATTCTGCAAGCTGCATCCGCTCGAAGTGAAGGCCATTGCCGATGGCGAAGCCGCCCAGGGCATCAAGGGCCTCGACCCGATCGCCACCGGCCAGCTCTCGCGCGACGAAATCGCCCGCGCCGAAGGCAATCCGAACCACAAGCTGAAGATTTCCGAGCCGAAGGTTCGCGTGCCGGAATCCAAGCGCCGTGGCCCGCGCTACACGCCGGTTTCCAAGCGTCAGGATCGCCCGAACGCCATTCTCTGGCTGGTGCGCAACCATCCGGAACTGAAGGACGCGCAGATTTCCCGCCTCGTCGGCACCACCAAATCGACCATCGAGCAGATCCGCGACCGCACGCACTGGAACTCGACGAACCTGGCCCCGATGGACCCGGTGACGCTCGGCCTCTGCAGCCAGATCGACCTCGACATGGAAGTCGAAAAGGCCGCCAAGGGCCGTCCGCTGCCGACCGCCGCCGAACTCGGTGCGACGTTGCAGCCGGCGCAGGAGACCGAGAAGCTCGGCTTCAGCTACGAGCGCGACGAGCCCAAGGAAAAGGAAATCGACGCCGACGCCGTCTTCGCCAAGCTCAAGTCGCTGAAGTCCACGACGCCGGACGACGAAGACGACGATCGCTACTGAGACGCGATCGGTCGCACGTTTTCAAAGCCCTGGTTTCCCAACCGGGGCTTTATTTTTTGAGGGTGTCCGCAACCTATCGTGCCCCGAAAATCGCCGAACCGACACGAACACTGGTGGCACCGAAGGCCACCGCGATCTCGTAATCGCTCGACATGCCCATCGAGAGCTTGTCTACGCCGGCCTTGGCCGCGAGCTTGGCCAGAAGCGCGAAATGCGGCCCCGGATTCTCGTCCGCCGGCGGAATGCACATCAAGCCCTCGATCGAGAGCCCAAGCTCGTTGTGGCAGAGATCGACGAAGGCGACGGTGTCGTCGGGCGCAATCCCGGCCTTCTGCGGCTCCAGCCCGGTATTGACCTGCACATAAAGCCTGATCGCCTTGCCCTGCCGCTTGATTTCATCGGCCAAGGCGCGAGCGATCTTTTCCCGGTCGACCGTCTCGATGACGTCGAACAGCGCCACGGCGTCGGCCGCCTTGTTCGATTGCAACGGCCCGATCAGGTGCAGCTCGATGCCTGATGTCTCGGCTTTCAGCGCTGGCCATTTGCCCTGGCTTTCCTGTACACGGTTTTCGCCGAACACCCGCTGGCCAGCCGAGATCGCCGGGCGGATCGCATCGGCATCGAAGGTCTTGGAGACGGCAACGAGCTGCACGGCGCCATCGGGCCGGCCGGCCTGACGTTCCGCCGCCGCGATATGGGAACGAACCTCGTTCAACCGCTCTTGAAGTTCCATCTTTTCGCCTCGATATATCTGCTTATTCCCAAGACTTTGCAGTAATGAGGCAGGCGACCTTTGCCAAGGGCGAATGCCGCAGAATCCGGCTTTGCTTTGCAAGATAAAGCACTTGCCGCGCCCGCTAAACTTGACGCTTGGTTGGTTTCGTGATGAAGGTCACGGCCAACTCCCCATGATTTTCCGGAATACAAGAACAGATGGCTACCGAACGTTATAACCCGCGCGATGCCGAGCCCCGCTGGCAGCAGAAATGGAACGATGAGAACGTCTTTCTCACCGACAATGCCGATCCGCGCGAGAAATATTACGTCCTAGAGATGTTCCCCTATCCGTCGGGCCGCATCCATATGGGCCATGTGCGCAACTACGCCATGGGCGATGTCGTCGCCCGCTACAAGCGCGCCCGCGGCTATAACGTCCTGCACCCCATGGGCTGGGACGCCTTCGGCATGCCGGCGGAAAACGCCGCGCGCGACAATAAGGTGCACCCGAAGGAATGGACCTACCAGAACATCGCCTCGATGAAGGCGCAGCTGAAGGCCATGGGCCTGTCGCTGGACTGGAGCCGCGAATTCGCCACCTGCGACGTCGAATATTATCATCGCCAGCAGATGCTCTTCATCGACATGATGCAGAAGGGCCTGATCTACCGCAAGAAATCCAAGGTCAACTGGGATCCGGTCGACAACACCGTGCTCGCCAATGAGCAAGTCATCGACGGCCGCGGCTGGCGCTCCGGCGCGCTGGTCGAGCAGCGCGAGCTGACGCAGTGGTTCTTCAAGATCACCGATTTCAGCCAGGAACTGCTGGACGCGCTGGATACGCTCGACCATTGGCCGGAAAAAGTGCGGCTGATGCAGAAGAACTGGATCGGCCGATCCGAAGGGCTGACGATCCGTTGGGAAATCGTGCCCGAGACCTCGCCAAACGCCGATCGCGAGATCGCCGTCTACACGACGCGTCCGGACACACTGTTCGGCGCCTCGTTCCTGGCAATTTCGGCGGACCATCCGCTGGCAAGGGAAGCCTCGGCCCTCAATCCCGATATCGACGCCTTCTGCGAGGAATGCCGCCGCGCCGGCACTTCGCTGGCGGCATTGGAAACGGCCGAGAAGAAGGGCATAGACACGGGTATCCGCGTCCGCCATCCGCTCGACCCGTCCTGGGAGCTGCCGGTCTATGTCGCCAACTTCGTGCTGATGGACTACGGCACGGGCGCCATCTTCGGCTGCCCTTCCGGCGACCAGCGCGACCTGGATTTCGCCCGCAAATATGACCTACCGGTCATTCCCGTGGTCATGCCGAGAGACGGCGACGCCGCAAGCTTTGCCATCGGCGATGTCGCCTATGACGGCGACGGCGTGATGATCAATTCGCGTTTCCTCGACGGCATGAGCCCGGAAGAAGCGTTTGAGACGGTGGCGGCGAAGCTGTCGGCCGCAAGCCTCGGCAATGCGCCGCAGGCCGAACGCAAGGTGAATTTCCGCCTGCGCGATTGGGGCATTTCCCGTCAGCGCTATTGGGGCTGCCCCATCCCGGTCATCCATTGCGACGATTGCGGCGTCCTGCCGGTGCCGAAGCAGGACCTGCCTGTCAAGCTGCCGGATGACGTCACCTTCGACCTGCCGGGCAATCCGCTCGACCGCCATCCGACCTGGCGGCATGTCGCCTGCCCGCAATGCGGCAAGGATGCCCGTCGCGAAACCGACACCATGGACACCTTCGTCGATTCGAGCTGGTACTACACCCGCTTCACGGCACCTTGGGCCGATGAGCCGACCGACAAGGCCGCCGCCGATCATTGGCTGCCGGTCGATCAGTATATTGGCGGTATCGAGCACGCGATCCTGCATCTGCTCTATTCGCGCTTCTTCACCCGCGCCATGCGCGAGACCGGCCATGTCGATGCCAGGGAGCCCTTCAAGGGTCTGTTTACGCAAGGTATGGTGGTTCACGAGACCTATAGCCGCGGCAATGGCCTGACGCGCGAATGGGTGTCGCCGGCCGATATCCGCATCGAGGAAACCGACGGCCAGCGCCGCGCGACCTTGCTGTCGACCGGCGAGGATATCGCCATCGGCGCCATCGAGAAGATGTCGAAGTCGAAGAAGAACGTCGTTGATCCGGACGATATCATCGCCTCCTACGGCGCCGACACCGCCCGCTTCTTCGTGCTCTCCGATTCGCCGCCGGACCGTGACGTCATCTGGTCTGAAGCCGGCGTCGAAGGCGCGCATCGCTTCACGCAGCGCATGTGGCGCTTGGTGTCAGAAGCCGCTGACGAGCTGAAAGCCGTTGTTTCGGCTCCAGCAAGAGAAGGCGACGCACTGGCGATTTCCCAGATCGCCCACCGCACACTGAAGGCCGTTCAGGCCGACTACGACAAGCTCGCCTTCAACAAGGCGGTCGCGCGCATCTACGAATTCGTCAACGCGCTGGCAGCGCCGCTCGCCAAGATCGCCGCTGGCGGAACCGATACCAGCTATCGTTCCGCCGCTCGCGAGGCGGTCGAAATCCTGATCTCGCTGGTCGCGCCGATCACCCCGCATCTGGCGGAGGAATGCTCGACGGCACTTGGCAACACACATCTCGTCGCCATGAGCGCCTGGCCTGAGTATGATGAAGAACTCGTCGTCGAGAACGAGATCGTCTATCCAGTGCAGATCAATGGCAAGAAGCGCGCCGAATTGACAATTGCGCGCGATGCGGATCAGAATGCCGTGCAGCAGGCCGTACTCGCCTTGGATGCAGTCACAAGCGCATTGAATGGTCAGGCGCCAAAGAAGATCATCGTCGTTCCACAGAGGATCGTAAACATTGTCGTCTGATAAGCTCTTCAAACTCGCTCGCCTTACGGGCGTTGCGTCTCTGATTGCCGTTGCAGGTCTCTTGTCGTCCTGCCAGGTGCGGCCGCTCTATGCCCTGAGCACGGGTGTCACGCAGAAGCTTGCCGATGTCTCCTTCTCCGACGCCAATTCGCGCGTCGGCCAGGAAGTGCGCAATCAGTTGATCTTCATCGCCGGTCGCGGCGCAGGCGAGACAAAAACGCCGAAGTATACCGTCGATCTGAGCGTCAGCTCCGGCACCGGTGGCGTTCTCTATCTGCCGTCGTCAGCGACATCGGGCGCCGGCCGCACCACCGTCACGGCATCCTTCACGCTGAAGAACGCCAGCGATGGTAAGGTGCTGAAATCCGGCAGCCGCGCGGTTATCTCGCTATTGGACTACCCGACCCAGGAATTCGCCAAGCAGCGCGCCATTCGTGATTCGGAAGACCGCGCCGCCCGTGAAGTGGCCGAGATGGTCGCCGCCGACATCGCCGCCGCGCTTAGCCGCTGATCTGAGCGCGCGGTATGTCGGAGATCAAATCCCACGAGTTTGACGGATTTCTTCAAACCGCCGCGCGCAACTACCGCCTTTTCGTCATCTATGGCCCGGATCGCGGCCTTGTCTCCGAGCGGGCGGGGCAGGTGGCCGGCAAGACCGGTGTCGATCTGAAGGACCCCTTTTCGCTGATCAAGCTTGATGTCGGCGATCTCCAGAACGATGCCGGCCGATTGCTCGACGAGGTCAATGCCATCGGCCTGTTCGGCGGTGAAAAGCTGGTCTGGATTCGCGGCGCGGCCAACGAGAAGGCACTGATCGATTCGCTGCAGATCATCGCCGACAATCCCCCTGACGCCAGTTTCGTCATCATCGAAGCTGGCGATCTCAAGAAGGGCTCAGGCCTGCGCAAGGTAGCGGAAGCATCCCGCAAGATCGCCACCATCCCCTGTTATGCCGATGACGGGCGCGCGCTGAACAGCCTGATCGACACCGAGCTTGGGAGCGAAAATCTGCGTATCTCGGCCGCTGCGCGGCAGATGCTGCTCGAGCTGCTAGGCGGCGACCGGATCGCGTCGCGCAACGAGGTGCGCAAGCTGGCACTCTATTGTCGCGGGGAGGGGACGATCGAGGAGGGGCATGTCGCCGACATTATCGGCGACGCCAGTGCCATTTCCGCGGATGACGCCGTCGACGCCATCCTAAAGGGCGATTCTGATGCTTTTCTGCATGCAATGCAGAAGATCGCTGCCTCCAAGACGTCGATGTTTCTTGTGCTACAAGGCTGCCTGAGGCAATTTCAGCTTTTGGACGTCATGCGTACGGAGATGGACGAGAAACGTGTGCCGCCGGCGCAAGTCATGCAGACACTCGGGCGGCATCTGCATTTCCGCCGCAAGCCTATCATTGAGCAGGCGCTCCGGAGCTGGACGGCGCCGGCAATCGCCCGAGAAATGAACCGCTTGCAGTCAGCCATCCTTCAGACCAGACAGCGCGCCAGCCTCGAAGATACAATCGCCACGCAGACATTGCTGGCGACGACGCTGCAATCAGCCCGCAAGAGTTGAAACGCCGTCTTCATTGAAGGCGAGACGATCTTTTTAACATATTGATTTTAAAAGATATTACTACTTACTTCCGGATGATGCCATCCAAAAGCAGCCATACCGTGTTTCACGGGAAACAGCTCAGCGCCGCTCAAGCAACCGGCAAATTTCTTCCAGCTGTTCCAAGGTCTTATAGGAAATCTTCACCTGGCCGCCATTGCCGCGATGATTAATGGCGACATCAAGCCCGAGCGTATCGGAGAGCGTGCGCTCCAGCGCCAGCGTATCGGAATCCTTATCATCCTTGCGGGCGCTAGCGGGCCGAGGATCGTTCTGCGCCTTGATATCGTTCTGCGCCAGCCGCTCGGCGTCGCGCACCGACATCCCCTTGGAGACGATCGTGCGGGCGAGCGTCGCTGGATCGGAGGTCGAGACCAGCGCGCGGGCATGACCGGCCGAAAGGCTGCCGCCGGCGAGCATGTCGCGAACCGGCTCCGGCAGTTTCAGCAGGCGCAGCGAATTGGCGACATGGCTGCGGCTTTTGCCGATGATTTCGCCAAGGTCGTTCTGCGTATAGCCGTGTTCGGCAATCAGCTGCTCGTAACCCAGCGCTTCTTCGAGCGGATTAAGATCGGCGCGCTGAACGTTTTCGACGATGGCGATTTCCAGCGCCGTCTTATCGTCAACGTCACGGACAATGACCGGAATCTCAATCAAACCAGCCAGTTGCGCCGCACGCCAGCGTCTTTCACCCGCGATAATCTCATAGCGATCGGCAGAGACCGTACGCACGACGACCGGCTGCACGATACCGTGCTGGCGGATCGAACTGGCGAGGTCGTGCAGCTCGGTTTCATCGAAATATCGGCGCGGGTTCTTCGGATTGCGGCTGATGAATTCGATCGGCACCATGCGATCCGGGTTTACGCCCGGCCTGCCGGCTTCCACGGGCGTCGGCTGATCCATCTCTCCAATAAGAGCCGCCAGACCACGCCCGAGGCGCCGTTTCGAAAGATCATCATTCATCGCAATACTCACTCCAGAACAAATACACTATCAGGCGGCGGCCTTGCGCTGCCGTTCCCGCTGGATAACTTCCGACGCCAGTTGCAGATAGGCCTGGCTGCCGGCGCATTTCAGATCGTAAAGGATCGCCGGCTTGCCATAGGAAGGCGCCTCAGACACGCGCACGTTGCGCGGAATCAACGTATGGTAGACTTTTTCGCCGAGATGCGTCCGCACGTCATTGACGACCTGCTGCGCGAGATTGTTACGGGAATCGAACATCGTCAACACGATCCCCTGAATATCCAGGGACGGATTGACGGTACGGCGCACCTGATCGACCGTTTCCAGCAGCTGGCTGAGCCCTTCCAGCGCGAAAAATTCGCACTGCAGCGGTACCAACACCGAATGCGCCGCCGCCATAGCGTTCATCGTCAGCAGATTGAACGAGGGCGGGCAATCCACCAAGATATAGGAGAAAGCTGTCGCACCAGCGCCATTAAGAGCGCGGCGCAGCCGGAAAACACGATCAGGCTGCTGCGCGATCTCCATTTCGATGCCAAGCAGGTCCATCGTCGAGGGGACGATGAAAAGATTCGGCACAGCCGTCTCCTGAACCGTATCCAGGATGGTATGCGTACCCACCAAGAGATCGTAGGAAGACACTTTTCGGTCGCGACGGTCTATTCCGAGGCCGGTGCTGGCATTTCCCTGCGGATCGAGATCGACGATCAGGACGCGCTCGCCGATAGCGGCCAGGGCCGTGGCCAGGTTGATCGCGGTGGTTGTTTTTCCAACACCACCCTTTTGGTTTGCGATAGTAATAATCCGGTTTCGCTCGCCGATCATTTGCCGCATATCCATCATGGTTAAATTCGACGACGAGGGCGCGTTAACTCCAGGATCACGGAATCGCTCTCGACAACACTATTGTGTTTTACCAGATCGAATTCCCAACGACCACGGGCTTTCTGGACCTCGCGTTCGTAATCCCGGCCTTTATGCAGCAGCAAGCGCAGATTTTCATTGCGTTCAACCCATGGCGCCGCGTAATCCAGTAGCATATCCAGCTCGGCAAGCGCCCGCGCCGAGATTACATCGCAATCGGCTATGATCTTCGGTGCTTCCTCAATACGCACCGCATGAACGGCGCCGCGAGCCTCGCATTCCCGAAGGCAAACCCGCAGAAATGCTGCTTTTTTCTGGTTGCTTTCCACCAGATCGACATGCCCGTCCTTCTGTTCGGCCAGGAGAATCGCTGTGATGATGCCCGGAAAACCGCCGCCACTTCCGAGATCGACCCACCGTGCTGGCTTCGGATGAAGCTGGAAGATCTGCGCGCTATCGGCGATATGCCGCCGCCAAAGATCATCAATCGTCGACGGCGCGACCAGATTGATAGTCTTCGCCCACTTTTGAAAGAGCTCGGCAAAGTGCTGCAGCCGCCCCTGTGTTTCACGTGAAACACGCACACCGTTTAATTCCATGGCAGGACTCTCACACCTTGCAATGCCTTGATATCACGAAACAAGCTTGCGCTCTTCCACCACCGTCAGCTTCCGCAGATGCGCCAGCAGCAGCGATATCGCCGCTGGGGTCATCCCATCGATCCGCGACGCCTGGGCGATATTCTTCGGCTGCGCCTTGGCGAGCTTCTGCTTCAGCTCGTTCGACAGACCTGACAGAGCCGAGAAATCGAAATTCTGAGGGATAAGCCGCTCTTCCTCGCGCCGAACCTGAACGATATCCGAGGTCTGGCGATCCATATAAACCGCATAAGCGGCCTCAATTTCGACCGCTTCGACCACCCGGCGATCGATCGACCGCAATTCCGGCCATAAGCCAGACAACGAGTCGATCGAATGCTCCGGATAGGACAGAAGATCATAGGCCGTCCGACGCTGGCCATCCTTGTTGAGGTGCAACCCAGCCTTCTCCGCCTCGCTCGGCGTGACGCTCAGCGCCTTCAGCTGAGTGCGCGCCCATTCGAGCTTTTCCATATAATCGCCGAACCGGGCAGCGCGGGCGCTGCTGACGCAGCCGATGGTCAAGCCAAGCGGCGTCAGACGGACATCGGCGTTATCAGCGCGCAGCGACAGCCGGTATTCAGCGCGTGAGGTGAACATGCGATAGGGCTCCGCAACGCCGCGCGAGGTGAGGTCGTCGATCATCACACCGATATAGGATTCGGTTCGGCTGAGCTGGATCGCGTCGCCGCCGGCAGCCAATCGCGCCGCGTTGAGACCGGCGATCAGCCCTTGCGCGCCCGCTTCCTCATAGCCAGTGGTGCCATTGATCTGCCCAGCCAGGAAAAGACCCGGGATCTTCATCACCTCCAGCGACGGCTTCAATTCGCGCGGATCGACGTGATCATATTCGATGGCATACCCGCATTGCAGGATACGGACTCGTTCCAGACCCGGAATGGTCCGAATGAAAGCATCCTGAACCTCTTCGGGGAGGGAGGTCGATATGCCATTGGGATAGACCGTCGTATCGTCGAGCCCTTCCGGTTCCAGAAAGATCTGGTGACCGTCACGCTCGCCGAACTTGACAATCTTGTCCTCGATCGACGGACAATAGCGCGGTCCGACACCCTCAATCTGTCCTGAATACATCGCCGAACGCATGAGATTATCGGCAATGATCTTATGCGTCGCCGGCGTCGTCCGCGTCACGCCGCATTCAATCTGCGGATTCACGATGCGGTCCGTCATGAAGGAGAAGGGCACAGGCTCATCATCCGCACCCTGACGTCCAACCGAATTCCAGTCGATCGTCGATCCATCAAGACGCGCGGGCGTCCCTGTCTTCAGGCGTGCAAGTGCGAGCCCATAGCGCTCCAGCGTCCCCGACAGACCCACCGAAGGATCTTCGCCGACGCGGCCGGCAGGAATTTTCCTATCGCCAATATGGATCAGGCCCCGCAGAAAAGTACCGGTCGTCAGGACAACGGCACCGCAGCGGAATGACCGACCATCTTTCAGAACCACCGCGGAGACGCGGCCGTCGCTTATGCTCAGATCAAAAGCGTCACCTTCAATAATATCGAGATTTTCGATCGCGCCGATCTCGGCCTGCATAGCGAGGCGATAGAGCTTGCGGTCGGCCTGCGTACGGGGACCACGAACCGCCGGGCCTTTTTTCCGATTCAACATGCGGAATTGAATACCGCCAGCATCGGCCACGCGGCCCATCAAGCCATCAAGCGCGTCGATCTCACGCACCAGATGGCCTTTGCCGAGGCCACCGATTGCGGGATTGCACGACATCACGCCGATCGTGTCCCGCTTGTGGGTGACCAGGGCCGTTTTCGCGCCCAGCCGTGCAGCTGCGGCCGCAGCTTCGCTGCCCGCATGTCCGCCGCCAACGACGATCACATCATATATAGTCTCGAGCATTGCCAAGCCCTCTATGTTGCCGTCTGTTTGGCACATCAATTTCAGGAGTCAAGAAGGTTTCACGTGAAACGTTTTGAACGACCTATCTCCTAGGTCGTGTTTCACGTGAATCATTTGCCGATGCAGAATTCGGAGAAGATTACGTCGAGAAGATCCTCAACATCGACCCTTCCAGTGATTCGGCCGAGACTATGGCCAGCCTGGCGAAGATACTCCCCGCGTATGTCCAATCCTGCTGAAGTGGCGCTGACCGCCTGAGTCAAAGCCTCCAGACTTTCGGCCAACAATGTTCGATGCCGCAAGCGGCTTGGTAGCGCCAATGATAGAGACGCAGAGCGCTCTTGGAGATCTTCGACCAATAGCTGATGCAGCTCCGCCAGGCCTGAGCCGGTACTTGAGGAAATGCAGAGATCGTACTCATCTCCGCCTGTCTGATGAATATCCACTTTGGTGCCGATACGAACGATCCGGCCGCCAAAACCGGGGAAGTCGGTCTGCGTCTCAGTGCCAATCTCGGCGAGCGAGAGGATGACATCGGCTTCCGCCGCGGTCCTTAGGGCACGCTTGATTCCCTCGCGTTCGATGACTTCTTCGGTTTCGCGCAATCCGGCGGTATCATAGAGCCGGACCGCATAACCCTCTATATTAAGATCGACATGCAGGACATCACGCGTCGTGCCGGCGATATCGGTGACAATTGCCACCTCGCGGCGCGCCAGCACGTTCATCAGGCTGGATTTTCCGGCATTGGGCGCACCAGCAATGACAACTTTCAAGCCGTCCCGCACGATCTCCCCGAAGCCGGCACCGGCAAGATGCGCTGACAGTTCCGTCCGCAGCTTCGCCATATCGTTCCAGACCATATCGGATACAGAACCGGGGACATCGTCCTCATCGGCAAAATCCAGCTCCGCCTCAATCAGGGCGCGAGCCCGCGTCAGGCGATTGGCCCATCCTTCGTAGAGCTTGGAGAGACCGCCGGCGACATGCTCTACCGCCAGACGGCGCTGCATTTCCGTCTCGGCGGCAATGAGATCGGCAAGACCCTCGACTTCGACAAGATCCATCTTGCCGTTTTCCAGGGCTCGGCGCGAGAATTCACCGTGTTCCGCCAGTCGGCATCCTCTGAAGCCGGCAAGTTCGTTCAAAAGTGCGGCAACAACGGCCTTGCCACCATGAACTTGGATTTCCGCACAATCCTCTCCTGTAAACGAGGCCGGTGCGGGAAAGATCAGAACCAGTCCCCGGTCGATCGTTAAACCGTTACGAGTCCGAATCGTTTTCAAAGCGGCCTGCCGCGGCTTTGGCAAAGTGCCGGCCAGCGCGGCTACTGCGGTAAGTGCCTCCGAGCCGCTAACCCGCACCACTGCGACACCGGCCGGAAGAGCACCGCTGGAAAGCGCGAAGATCGTATCGCCGATTGCATTCATTCAATTGATCCGCATCCGAATCGATTCCCGCCTCCATCAGAAACGAGACGATCACCAACCATCTTCCAATTTACCGAAGCTTCCGTCCGACTACTTCAAAGCCGTTTGATGTTCCACGATATGTGGATGACGACGGCAGAGAATATCCCGTAATCGAAGCTTCCGTTGCGTCGGCAAAACTGCTAACACCAGCTCGACCTCAATACATGTCCGAAGACTATAAACGCAATCGGGCCGCAAAACGCGACCCGATCCGTATTGTTTCAGCATCCGCGGCCCATGAGCGACGGTCAATCCGGTCAAGGATCAGGTGTTCATCGAGTCGAAGAAATCCGGATTGTTCTTCGTCTGCTTCAGCTTGTCGATCAGGAATTCGATCGCATCGGTCGTGCCCATCGGCGCGAGGATACGGCGCAGGACGAAGATCTTCTGCAGATCCTGGCGCGGTACCAACAGGTCTTCCTTACGCGTACCGGACTTGAGGATATCCATCGCCGGGAAGATGCGCTTGTCGGCAACCTTACGATCGAGGACGATTTCCGAGTTACCGGTGCCCTTGAATTCTTCGAAGATCACTTCGTCCATACGGCTGCCGGTATCGATCAGCGCGGTGGCGATGATCGTCAGCGAACCGCCTTCTTCGATGTTACGCGCAGCACCAAAGAAGCGCTTCGGGCGCTGCAGGGCGTTGGCATCGACGCCGCCCGTCAGGACCTTGCCGGAGGAGGGAACGACGGTGTTGTAGGCACGGCCTAGGCGCGTGATCGAATCGAGTAGGATGACAACGTCACGTCCGTGTTCGACAAGGCGCTTGGCCTTCTCGATGACCATCTCGGCGACCTGAACGTGGCGCACAGCCGGTTCGTCGAAGGTCGAGGAAACGACTTCGCCGCGTACGGAGCGCTGCATGTCGGTCACTTCTTCCGGGCGCTCGTCGATCAGCAGAACGATCAGATAGCAATCCGGATGGTTGGCAGTGATCGAATGGGCGATGTTCTGCAACAGGACGGTCTTACCGGTCCGCGGCGGCGCCACGATCAATCCGCGCTGGCCCTTGCCGAGCGGCGCCACCAGGTCGATGACGCGGGACGACAGATCCTTATTGGTGGGGACATCAAGTTCCATACGGAAACGCTCGTTCGGATAGAGCGGCGTCAGATTGTCGAAGTGAACCTTGTGACGGATCTTTTCCGGATCGTCGAAATTGATGGTGTTGACCTTGAGCAGCGCGAAATAGCGCTCGCCTTCCTTCGGTCCGCGGATCGGTCCCTCGACGGTATCGCCGGTCTTCAGCGAGAAGCGTCGGATCTGCGACGGCGAGATATAGATATCGTCCGGACCCGGCAGATAATTGGCATTGGCGGAACGCAGAAAACCGAAACCGTCCTGCAGAACCTCGACAACGCCTTCCCCGATAATTTCAACATCCTGGCTGGCGAGCTCCTTCAAAATGGCAAACATCAGTTCCTGTTTGCGCATCGTGCTGGCGTTTTCGACCTCGAGCGATTCAGCAAAAGCCAGGAGTTCGGTCGGGGATTTGTTCTTAAGTTCTTGAAGCTTCATTTCAGCCATGAAGGGAATTACTCTATTTTAGAAGGGGAAAGGCAATGTTGGTCGTATTCAGAGCCGCGATGGGGGAGCTCGCGGGCGATAGAACTGATACATGCCACGAAGAAGAGATGGCGGGAAAATAGCGATTCAGTTGGCGCCCCGCAAGGGGGGCCGACGAAATGATGGAAATTTAACTTCGACGCGCGATTCCGCCGCTTTCAGGTGAAGGGCTTCACCACCGCCAGAATGACGATCATGATCATCAACAGGGTCGGGCCTTCATTGACAAGTCGCCAATGGCGGGCCGAATAACGGTTGTCATCGCGGGCAAAGGCTCGCACCGAACGGCTGAGATAGATGTGAACGCCCGTCAGCACCACCACAAGCCCGATCTTGGCATGCAACCAGCCGCCCTGAAAACCATAGACCGACCAGGCGAGATAGAGACCGAAGATCCACGTCAGCATCATCGCTGGCGTCATGATCCCCTTCAAAAGCCGCCGCTCCATCACCTTGAAGGTCTCGGATTGCTGCGAACCGGGCTCGGCATCGGTGTGGTAGACAAACAGCCTCGGCAGATACAGCAGCCCCGCCATCCATGAGATCACCGAGATGATATGTAGCGCCTTGACCCAGAGGTAGAGATCGGCGGGATGCCAGGCGAACAGGCCAATCGCCAGCGCCACGAACAGCAGGATCATGAAATAGGACCGCCGGCTGGCGCGGGCGCCGGCGGCCACATCCGTTTGCTTCTCCGTCAGTTGCTCGCTCATGGCCTCAGCCCTTCCATCCACGCACGCGCTCCACCAGCGCCGTGACATTGGTGGGATCGGCCTGCGGCGTGATGCCGTGGCCGAGATTGAAGATCAATGGGCCTTGGCCCAGTTGCTGCAGGATTTCGTCGATACCGTCTTCCAATGCCTTGCCGCCGGCAACGACGCGCATAGGGTCGAGATTGCCCTGCACGGGTCCTTCCCGCTGCAACTCCCTGGCAAAGGCGAGCGGCACCGACCAATCGAGCCCGATCGCATCCGCACCTGTCTTCTGCCGATAGGTCTTCAGCTGATAACCAGCACCCTTGGCAAAAGCGATGATCCGCGCCTTAGGCCGCTGCGCCTTGACCGAAGCGATGATCCTTGCCACCGGCTTGACCGCGAAGGCCTCGAATTCCTTTTCGCCAAGCACACCCGCCCAAGAATCGAAAATCTGCACCGCGTCAGCGCCGGCATCGATCTGCGCCACGAGATAGGCGGCAGAGATATCGGCAAGTAGCATCAGCAAATGTTCGAACGCCTTCGGATGTCGGTAGGCGAAAAGCCGGGCAGGGGCCTGGTCCGGCGTACCGTGACCGGCAATCATGTAGGTCGCGACCGTCCAGGGCGCTCCGCAGAAACCGAGAAGCGTCGTCTCAACCGGCAGCTCTGCGCGCAACCGCCGCACCGTTTCCATCACTGGAGCGAGATGCTCAAGCACACCCTCCGCTTTCAACGCGAAAATGCCCGCCTCGTCGATCGGATCCATTTCAGGGCCATGCCCCTCGGTATAACGGACGTTGCGGTGCAGCGCGTCGGGGATCACCAGGATATCGGAAAACATGATGGCTGCATCAAAGCCATAACGCCGGATCGGCTGCAGTGTCACTTCGACAGCATGCTCCGGGCTATAACAGAGATCGAGAAAGCTCCCGGCCTTCGCTCGCGTCTCCCGATATTCCGGAAGATAGCGTCCCGCCTGGCGCATAAGCCAGATGGGGGGAGGGGTCAGCGTTTCCCCGCTGAGTACCCTTAAAATCTTCCGGCGCGCACTATTCACAGTCATCATCCCATATAAAAACAAAGATATATCTTAAGTTTCTATTTCTTAGAGTCTGTGACTATCAAGGATTAAAACTCATCCACGGCTGATCCAATTTGTCGCGCCTCGGTCCGCGACTTTGCAAAAAGATCGATGTCTCTTCGGGATATGTGGAAAAGAAAAGCGTTAGATCAATCTTTCTAAGCGGTTGGCGCAGATTCCGTCTCAGCCCGGTCTGGGGATAAACTGGGGAGACGCGCCGCGCAAAATAGATTATCCACATTACCCACAAGCCCCGATGAAAGCCTTCCCGAAAAACCGAAATGTGGAAAAGTCGGAGGTTTTCCACTTGCCCCTGACCAGGCGGTTCCCGTACCTCTCTTCTCTCCCAAGATATCAACAGGTGATGGAAAGTAGCGTGGAAAACCGGACAAGCTTCTTTCATCTTCATCTGATTTCTGACTCAACCGGCGAGACTCTGATTTCCGCCGGCCGTGCTGCATCCGTTCAATTCCATGCCAGCCAGCCGATTGAGCATGTCTATCCACTGATTCGGAATCGCAAGCAGCTGCTGCCGGTTCTGGAAGCCATCGACCATAGCCCCGGTATTGTTCTCTATACGATCGTCGATCGCGAGCTTGCCGATTTCATCGACGAGCGTTGCCGGGAGATGGGCGTACCCTGCGTCAATGTGCTTGAACCGGTGATGAACGTCTTCCAGACCTATCTCGGCACGGCGTCGCGCCGACGCGTTGGCGCTCAGCATGTCATGAACGCCGATTACTTCGCCCGCATCGAAGCCTTGAATTTCACGATGGATCACGATGATGGGCAGATGCCGGATGATTATAATGATGCCGATGTCGTCATCATCGGCATCAGCCGGACGTCGAAGACGCCGACCAGCATCTATCTGGCGAACAGGGGCATCAAGACCGCCAATATCCCGATCATCGCCGGCGTGCCTTTGCCCGAGAGCCTGATCCAGGCCACTAAACCGCTGATCGTCGGTCTGGTGGCGACCACCGACCGGATATCACAAGTGCGCGAAAACCGCATCCTCGGGGCGACCACCGGTTTTGATCGCGGTGGCTACACCGATCGCGCCACGATCTCCGAGGAGCTGAAATATGCCCGGTCGCTTTGCGCCCGGCATAATTGGCCGATCATCGATGTTACCCGCCGTTCGATCGAGGAGACGGCAGCCGCCATTGTTGCCCTGCGCCCGAAGCTGCGCTAAGCGCTGCATAGCATTCTGTTTCCAAGGTTCGTCCGATCATGACAATGCCGCTCATCCTTGCCTCTTCCAGCCCGTTCCGGCGGATGCTGATGGAAAATGCCGGCCTGCATTTCCAGGCGCTTGCGGCGGATATCGACGAGCGCGCGATCGAGGCGCCACTGGAACGGGATGGCGCTGGACCGGACGCCGTGGCGCTGGTGCTGGCCAAGGCCAAAGCGAAAGAGGTGAGCGATCGTTTTGCGGGATCGCTCGTCATCGGTTCGGATCAGACCATGTCCCTCGGTAGCCAGGTCTTCCACAAGCCGAAGACTATGGCGGAGGCGGAAGGTCATCTGCGGAGCCTGTCCGGCAAGACCCACCACCTAAACAGCGGCATCGCACTGGCGCTGAATGGCGATATCATCTGGGAGCATGTGTCCCATGCCGAACTGACGATGCGCGATCTCTCGGCTAATTTCATTCATCGTCACCTGACTCGCGTTGGCGACAAGGCCCTGTCGAGCGTCGGCGCCTATCAGCTCGAGGGAGAGGGGATCCAGCTCTTCTCTAAAATCGACGGCGATTATTTCACCATTCTCGGCTTGCCGATGCTGCCGCTCCTACAAAAACTTCGCGAATTGGGGGCCATCGATGGGTGATTCACGTGAAACACATGGGCCGAATGCCTTCGTTACCGGCTATCCCGTCAAGCATTCGCGCTCCCCATTGATCCATGGTCACTGGCTGCGGACGCTCGATCTTGCGGGCAGCTATCGTGCTGTCGAAGTAAGGCCGGATGACTTTCCTGCCTTTATCGCAGCCTTGAAAGATCGTTCCAGCGGCTTCGTCGGCGGCAACGTGACGATCCCGCATAAGGAGATTGCCTTCAAGCTGGCGGATCGGCCGGATGAATTGTCCGAGGAACTCGGTGCGTCGAACACGCTCTGGCTTCAGGACGGTCTGCTGTATGCGACCAACACCGACGGCCGCGGTTTCACCGCCAATCTTGACGAGCGTCATCCGGGCTGGGACCGCACCGATCGGGCGGTGATCCTGGGTGCAGGCGGTGCCAGCCGTGCCGTCATCCAGGCGGTGCGCGACCGTGGCGTCAACGAGATCCATGTCGTCAACCGCACCGTCGAGCGGGCACAAGAATTGTCCGATCGTTTTGGCGAGCGTGTTCATGCCCATCCCATGGCGGCGCTGGGCGAGGTGATGCAAGGCGCCGGCCTCTTCATCAACACCACCTCGCTCGGGATGGAAAACGAAGTTGCGCCGACGATCGATTTTTCGCCGCTCACCGAAAACGCCGTCGTCACCGACATTGTCTATGTGCCATTGAAAACCCCGTTGCTGGCTCAGGCCGAGGAACAGGGCTTTGCCATTGTCGACGGCCTTGGCATGTTGCTGCATCAGGCAGCACCGGGTTTTGAAACATGGTTCGGTAAGCGCCCCGTGGTCGACGAGGCGCTGCGGGCGCTGATTATCGCCGATATGGATAAGCACCGATGATACGTGTTGGCCTCACCGGTTCGATCGGCATGGGAAAATCGACCTCGGGCAAGCTGTTCTCCGAGGCCGGCATTCCCGTCAACGATGCCGATGCGGTGGTGCATGATCTTTATGGCGGTGAAGCCGTTCCCCTGATTGAGGCCGCTTTTCCGGGAACGACGAAGAATGGAACCGTCGACCGGCAGGAGCTTGGCCGTCAGCTGGGGCTCGATCCCTCCGGCTTTAAGCGCCTGGAAGCCATCGTTCATCCACTGGTGCGACAGCGCGAGCGGATATTTCTAAATCGGCAGCGCACCGCTGGTGCCGATATCGTCGTGCTGGATATTCCACTGCTGTTCGAGACCGGCGCCGACAAAAGGGTCGACAGGGTCGTCGTTGTCAGCTGCGATCCACAGGTTCAGAGAGAAAGAGTACTTGCTCGGCCGGGCATGACTGAGGAAAAATTTAACATGATTCTCTCCCGCCAGACGCCGGATGCGGAGAAGCGGGCTCGGGCTGACTATATCATCGATACCAGCCACAGCATCGACACGACGCGGGAGCAAATAAGAGACATCATAGCGGACCTCCGGCAACAACCGGTGAACGACGGACCCAAAGGCGGAGAGCCCTGATATGCGCGAAATCATCTTCGATACGGAAACCACCGGGCTCGACAACAGGGCGGACCGCATCATCGAAATCGGCGGCATCGAGCTCTTCAATCACTTTCCGACCGGCAAGACCCTTCATCTCTATATCAATCCCGGCGACCGCAAGGTTCATCCGGATGCGTTGGCCGTGCACGGCATCACCGACGAGTCCCTGAAGGACAAGCCGCCCTTTGCCGACGTCGCCGATGAGATCCTTGCCTTTTTCGAAGGTGCCAAGTGGATCGCCCACAATGCCACCTTCGACATGGGCTTCGTCAACGCCGAATTTAACCGGCTCGGCCGTCCGCCGATCCTGCCCGACATGGTGATCGATACGCTGGCCATGGCGCGGCGCAAGCATCCGATGGGCCCAAACTCTCTGGATGCACTCTGCCGTCGCTACGGCATCGACAATTCGCACCGCACCCGCCACGGCGCGCTTCTCGACTCCGAACTGCTGGCCGAAGTCTATATCGAGATGATCGGTGGCCGGCAGACGGCGCTTGGGCTTGGCAGCAGCAACGGCCAATCCACACGCTCCCGCCGGAATGACGATGTGGAGGAGGTCGTCGCAGATATTCTGGCGCGGCCTCAGCCCTTGCCGGGCAGGGTGAGCGAGACCGAAGAGGCCGCCCACGCCGCCCTGGTCGCCAAGCTCGGCGAAAAGGGCATCTGGTCGAAATACCGCGCCTCGAACTGAGGAAATATCTCCAGCACCCAAAAGAGGGTTAGGCCCTGGTTCCAAGGGCAAGCCGGCAGGCCAGCCCCGCAAACACGGTCGCCAGAAGATATTGCGGCAGTTTCGGGAACCGGGAAAATCCGACGAGGCGGGCACGGATATGGCTGCCGACCACGATCACCGAGCCGTTCACAACGAAGCCGATCCCGTTCAATATGGTGGCGAGCAGAAGCATCTGCCCGATCATCGACTCGCCTTCGGGGCTGACGAATTGCGGAAACAGGGCAAGGACGAAGAGCACCATTTTGGGGTTCAGAAGATTGGTAGCAAGGCCTTCAGCGAAAATCCGCTTGTTTGAAAGGCGCTTCAGCGCCGATGTCGGAGAAAAGCTCGCCCCTTCCGAGCGGATCGTCTTGTATGTCAAATAAAGAAGGTAGGCGCAGCCGGCCCAACGCACGACCTCATAGGCGATGGGTACGGTCATGAAGAGCTGCGAGAGGCCGAGCGCTGCGGCTAGGGCATGACAGTATGTGCCAAACGCGATACCTGCATAGGTGAGGAACCCCGCGGCTCGCCCCTGGCTGACGCTGCGTGACGCGATGAGCAGCATATCGGGGCCGGGTGTGGCTGTGAGAACCACGGCGGCGGCGGCAAAAAGTGCGAGTGTGGAGAGATCCGGCATAGTTTTTCCCTTTGGATGGAGCCGGAATTCCGGTCTAGCAAATTTCGCTGGAATGGCAAGTCATGCCTTCCAAACGAAAAATGCCCGGACGCTGATCCGGGCATTTTCATTTCCATCGACGGAATTGACCGAAAGCTTAGTTCGGAACCGACGACACCTGGGCGCGGGCCTGTTCTTCGGCCATGCGCTGCGTGAACATCTGGGCGAAATCGATCGGGTCGATCATCAGCGGCGGGAAACCGCCGTTGCGGGTGACGTCGGCGATGATCTGACGGGCGAAGGGGAACAGCAGGCGCGGGCACTCGATGAAGAGCAGCGGTAGCATATGCTCCTGCGGGAAGCCGGTGACGCGGAAGACGCCGCCATAAACCAGCTCGGTATGGAAGAGAACCCGGTCGCCGTCCTTGGCGTCGGCATTCAGCGTCAGCACGACGTCGAAATCGGAATCCGACAGCGGATTGGCGTTGACGTTGACATTGATGTTGATATCGGGAGCGTTTTCCCGGGCCTGCAGCGAGCGCGGTGCACCTGGATTTTCGAAGGAAAGATCCTTGGTGTATTGAGCAAGGATGGTAAGGCTCGGGCTGGCTGCGCCGTTGCTGTTTTCGTTGGCCATGGGGTTTCCTCTGACGTCAATAGGTGTCGCCATCTAGCATTTCGAATAAGGGCTTACAACCCTCGAGTCCCGGGCGATCCTGACCTCTTCGGCCTACTCTTCAAGGCGTTTGCGGTCCGACCAGGGCGAGTTCCGATTGGGCTCGCGATGAAAATCGGTCTCGTCAAGATCGACGACCCGTCCAGGCCCGGACGGACGGGGTTCAGGGCCGGGACCCGCACTTGCGCCGGGGCCCTGTCCGGGGCCGCGCCTGAACGGGCGCGTGCTGCCCAGAACGACGATGCGCTTGCGCAGGACCTTCCAGGCGAGCTCGCGCACGGCTGGAATGAAGAGCAACAGGCCGATAATGTCGGAAAGGAAGCCGGGGAGCATCAACAGAAAGGCGGCAACGACGATCATGGCGCCGTGCACCATTTCGCGGCCCGGATCGCCGCCATTGCGGCTTTCGGCTGAAATCCGTTGCAGAATGCCGATACCCTGGATTCTGAGAAGGGCTGCGCCGAGAACGGCACTCAGGATGACCAGCGCCAATGTCGCCCACACCCCGAGCATTTTGCCGACGACGATGAATCCGGCGATTTCGGCAAGCGGCATCAGGAAGACGAAGATAGGTACAAGGGATAGGCGCATGTTACGGTGTCCTGGAAGCGGGCGTATCTCTGACTTAGCATGATTTGGCTCGAAAACCGCGTCGCACTTTAGGGGATCATGCGAAAGCGTTAGTCCATCGCATGTAATAAAGATACCAGTCCGCTATTTGAATGATAGATGGATGCAGACTATATGGGGAATGAAACTCTTAATTTTAATGGTGGTTCCGACACGAGATGGGTGCAAACGACTTTGTGACGATCTTTTTCCTGGTGGCGGCGGTGCTGATTTTCTTTCAGCTGCGCAGCGTCCTTGGCCGCCGCACGGGGAATGAGAAGCCGCCGCGCGATCTCTATGGTTCGCCCGATCAGGCCGCTGGCCCGACTTCGCCGGACGCCGGCAAGGTGGTGACTTTGCCGCGCCGCGATGCGATCGAGGATGAGGACCGCTTCGCCGCCATCGACGCCTTCACGGCAGCCGGCACGCCGCTCAATGATTCGCTGCGCGAATTGAACAAGGCCGATCCGAGCTTTAATCCGAAGGAATTCGTCAACGGCGCCCGCATGGCTTACGAGATGATCGTCATGGCTTTTGCCGACGGTGATCGTAACGCGCTGAAGGGCCTGCTGTCGCGCGAGGTCTATGAAGGCTTCGATGCCGCCATCACCGATCGCGAGGCCAAAGGCGAAAAGGTGAAATCCACCTTCGTCGGCATCGACAAGGCCGATATCGTCAGCGCCGAGATGAAGGACACGGAAGCGCTCGTGACGATGCGTATCGTCAGCCAGATGATTTCGGCGACCTACGACAAGGCCGGTACGCTAATCGATGGCGATGCCGAAACCGTGGCCGAAATCAGCGATGTCTGGACCTTTGCCCGCGACAGCCGTTCGCGCGATCCCAACTGGAAACTCGTGGCGACCGAATCCGAACAATGACGACCGCATCGAAGGATTTCAGGCTGGAGCCGGCAACCTTCGCCGATCTGAAGGGCTGGGGGGATGATGATCCCTCCAGCCTTTTTCGTGCCATGCGGGACTGTCGGACCCGTGTCCGCGATGTAAAACCCTACCGCACCGGTGCCGCCGGCCTGAGTGCCGATGATCTCCTGACCCTGCTCGACGATGCTGAAGGCTACGAGCCGCGCGATGCGGCCGAAGCCCGGGCTTTCTTCGAGGAGCGCTGTCAGCCCTTCTTCATTCGTCGCGGTGATGGCGGCAGCGGTTTCGTCACCGCCTTTTTTGAGCCGGAAATTACCGTTTCCGCCACGCCGGACGAGACCTATCGGTATCCCTTCTATCGCCGGCCGGATGATCTGATCGATCTTGACGACGCCAACAGGCCCGCTGAACTGGATCCATCCTATATGTTCGGCAGGCTGCAGGATGGGGTTATCTCCGGCTATCCCGATCGGGGCGAAATCGATCGCGGCTATCTGGAGGGCAGGGGCCTGGAGATCGCCTGGGCGAAGTCCAAGGTCGATGTCTTCTTCGTGCATGTGCAGGGTGCTGCAAGGCTGCGCTATCCCGATGGGCGCATGGACCGCATCACCTATGCCGCCAAGGCCGGCCACCCCTTCTCCGCCGTCGGTCGCCTGCTGATCGAGCGCGACCTGCTCGACCGTGCCACGATCTCGATGCAGACGATCCGCGATTGGCTCTATGCCCATCCGCAGGAAGTCGACGAGGTGCTCTGGCATAACCGGTCCTATATCTTTTTCCGCGAGGCCGATGTCAGCGATCCCGCGCTCGGGCCGATCGCGGCGGCGAAGGTGCCGCTGGTCGCCGGCCGTTCGCTGGCGGTCGACCGGCTGATCCACACTTTCGGTTTTCCCTTTTTCATCCAGTCGGAAAGCCTGACCCATCTCGATGCCGGCCAGCCCTTCGGACGGTTGATGCTGGCGCTCGACACCGGTTCGGCGATCGTTGGTCCGGCGCGCGGCGATATCTTCACCGGTTCGGGCTACGATGCCGGGGAGCTTGCCGGTACCGTGCGCAACGACGCGGATTTTTATATACTGGTTCCAAAGGCGGCAGCTCAGAGGTTTGGCTGATGGCCCCAGAACGCAGAAGCCCAGAAGGCAAAAGCAAGGAACGCAAGCTCAGCACGGATGAACGTGTCCTCTGGGGCAAGGTGGCGAAAAGCACCCGGCCAATGCCAGGGCGTCATGCCGACATGGAAGCTTTCGATGACATCCTGGCGGCGGAGGCAAGAGCGGAAGAGACCGCGCGCGTCGAAAAGGCGAAGGTAGCTCCCACACCCACGGATCCGCAAACGCCTGCTTCGGTGGCAAAACAGCCCTCCGGCACGCATCATCCGCTGGAACGCCCAGTCAAGCGCAAGATCGCCAAGGGGCGACTGGCGCTGGAGGCGCGGATCGATCTGCACGGGCTGATCCAGAGCGAGGCGCATGTGATGCTTCTGGATTTCCTGTTCCGGGCGCATGAGCGCGGCCTTCGCCATGTGCTCGTCATCACCGGCAAGGGCAGCTCCATGGGCAGCGATGGCGCCTTGAAGCGGGCGGTGCCGCTGTGGTTCTCCAAGCCGGAATTCCGCTTCCTGATTTCCTCCTATGAGACGGCGGCGCAGCACCATGGTGGCGACGGCGCCCTCTATATCCGCCTGTCGCGGCCGAAGGGGGACAGGCCATGACCCCTTTCGGCGAAGCGGTCAGGAAACTGAGGGCACGCAAGGGTGTCTCCCAGAAGGACATGGCGGCGGCGCTGAATGTGACGCCGGCCTATTTATCAGCCCTGGAGCATGGAAAGCGCGGCACGCCAACCTTCGATCTCCTGCAGCGCATCGCCGGATATTTCAATATTATCTGGGATGAGGCCGAGGAATTGTTCCTTCTGGCGCGCTTCTCCGACCCGCGCATCGTGGTCGATACCTCGGGTCTGGCGCCGGAATATACCGCCTTTGTCAACCGCCTGGCGGCCCGGATTCGCAATCTCGACGCGGTCACGATCGGGGAACTGTCAACGGTCCTGGAAAATGCCGGAAAAAGGGGCTGAAAACCGCCTTAATCCCCTGTTTTATACCCCATAGAGGGGCCTTCCGTTTGGAAGTTGGGGACGAAACATCCTATATTCAGGGAAAGAAAAACTGCTGATTCGGTAGCGATCGGCGGTGTTCTCTAAAACACTGGAAAGACTTCAATAAATGACCGACATATCCGTAACCGAAAACGACGGCAATGCCGAGTATGGCGCAGACAGCATCAAGGTCCTGAAGGGTCTTGACGCTGTGCGCAAGCGTCCCGGCATGTACATCGGCGATACGGATGACGGTTCCGGCCTGCATCACATGGTTTACGAAGTCGTCGACAATGCCATCGACGAGGCGCTCGGCGGCTATGCTGATCTCGTCACCGTCACGCTCAATCCCGATGGCTCGGTGACGGTCACCGACAACGGTCGCGGCATCCCGACGGATATCCACACCGGCGAAGGCATCTCGGCGGCCGAAGTCATCATGACGCAGCTCCACGCCGGCGGTAAGTTCGACCAGAATTCCTACAAGGTCTCCGGCGGTCTGCACGGCGTCGGCGTCTCCGTCGTCAACGCCCTGTCCGTCTGGCTGAAGCTGAAGATCCGCCGTCAGGGCAAGATCAATGAGATGAGCTTTACGCACGGCGTCGCCGATGCGCCGCTGAAGGTGACGGGCGATGCCGGCACCGAGACCGGTACCGAAGTCAGCTTCATGCCGAGCTCGGAAACCTTCACCATGACGGAGTTCGACTATAGCACGCTGGAGCATCGCCTGCGCGAGCTCGCGTTCCTGAATTCCGGCGTCCGCATCCTGCTTACCGACAAGCGTCATTCCGACATCAGGCAGGAAGAGATGCTCTACGACGGCGGTCTTGAGGCTTTCGTCAAATATCTCGACCGCGCCAAGAAGCCGCTGGTTGACAAGCCTGTGTCCATCCGTAGCGAAAAGGACGGCATCACCGTCGAAGTGGCCATGTGGTGGAACGAGAGCTACCACGAAAACGTGCTTTGCTTCACTAACAACATCCCGCAGCGCGACGGCGGCACGCATATGGCCGGTTTCCGTGGCGCTCTGACCCGTCAGATCACCTCCTACGGTGAATCGTCGGGCATCACCAAAAGGGAAAAGGTGACGCTGACCGGCGATGATTGCCGCGAAGGTCTGACGGCGGTGCTATCGGTGAAGGTGCCGGACCCGAAATTCTCCTCGCAGACCAAGGACAAGCTGGTTTCCTCCGAAGTTCGTCCGGTGGTCGAAAGCCTCGTCAACGAAGCGCTGGGCACCTGGCTCGAAGAACATCCGGCCGATGCCAAGGTGCTGGTTGGCAAGGTTGTCGAAGCCGCCGCCGCCCGCGAAGCCGCCCGCAAGGCGCGTGAACTGACCCGGCGCAAGGGCGCTCTCGATATCGCCTCGCTGCCCGGCAAGCTCGCCGATTGTTCCGAACGCGATCCGGCCAAGTCCGAAGTCTTCCTCGTCGAGGGTGACTCGGCAGGCGGTTCGGCCAAGCAGGGCCGTTCGCGCGAAAACCAGGCGATCCTGCCGCTGCGCGGCAAGATCCTCAACGTCGAGCGAGCCCGTTTCGACAAGATGCTGTCGAGCCAGGAAATCGGCACGCTGATCACCGCACTCGGCACCGGCATCGGTAAGGACGAGTTCAACGCCGACAAGCTGCGCTATCACAAGATCATCATCATGACGGACGCCGACGTCGACGGCGCCCATATTCGCACGCTGCTGCTCACCTTCTTCTTCCGCCAGATGCCCGATCTCATCGAGCGCGGCCATCTCTACATCGCCCAGCCGCCGCTCTATAAGGTGACGCGCGGCAAATCGGTTCAGTATGTGAAGGATGAGAAGGCGTTCGAGGAATATCTGATCGGCCAGGGCCTCGACGACGCCAGCCTGCGGCTCGGCACTGGCGAAGTCCGCGCCGGCGAGGATCTGCGCGAACTGATCTTCGATGCCCTGCGCCTGCGCACGTTGCTCGGCAATCTGCATTCGCGCTACAATCGTGCTGTCGTCGAACAGGCGGCGATTGCCGGCGCTCTCAACGCCGAACTCGTCAGCGACCCGGCGCGTGCCGAAGGTCTGGTGAACGATGTTGCCAGACGGCTCGATATCATTGCCGAGGAAACCGAACGTGGCTGGACCGGTGCCGTGACCACGGAGGGCGGCCTGCGTTTCGAGCGCATGGTGCGCGGCGTCAAGGAAGTCGTCGTTCTCGACATGGCGCTGATCGGCTCGCAGGATGCGCGTCTGATCGATCAGGTCGGCTCGCGCCTCAAGGACGTCTACGACCAACCGCCGAAGCTCGCGCGCCGGGATGGCGAGACCGAGATTTCCGGCCCGGGCATGTTGCTGGAAACCGTCTTTGCCGCCGGCCGCAAGGGTCTCACCATGCAGCGCTACAAGGGCCTCGGCGAGATGAATGCCGAACAGCTCTGGGAAACGACGCTCGATCCGAACGCGCGCTCGCTGCTGCAGGTGAGAGTTCCCGACGCGACCGACGCCGACGGCTTGTTTGCCAGGCTCATGGGCGACGAAGTCGAGCCGCGGCGCGAATTCATCCAGGACAATGCGCTGAACGTCGCAAACCTCGACATCTGATTGTAGGATGTATCGAGAATGAAAAAGGCCCGCCTGATATTCAGGCGGGCCTTTTTGCTTTGAGATCAATTACTTGGCGATGAAGGTGCCGTTGAAGGCCACTTCGGAAAGCGGCTTGCGGTCGTTCGGGGTTTCGCGTTCCCGAAGCTTTTCCGGAAGCTGGTTCCTGTCGCCGATCTTGCCGATCGCAACGGCCGTCTCGACGCGGAAGCCTTCGGGGATGCCGAGAACCTCGTAGGATTTTTCGACATGGAAACCGCCCATGCCATGGGCCTCATAGCCAGCCAGGTGCGCCTGGATCGCCAGGAAACCCCAGGCCGTGCCGGCATCGAAGGAGTGGCTGTAGCTGGGCTTCTGCTCGGCGGAACCAAGCTCGCCGCTATGCGTGCGCGAAACGACAAAAAGCAGGGCTGCGGCGGACTTGGCCCAACCCTGGTTGAATTCGATCAGCAGGCTCTGAAACTTGTCCCAGTTTTCCGAGCCGCGCAGCGCATAGACGAAGCGCCAGGGCTGCACATTGGAAGCGGACGGCGCCCAATGGGCGGCCTCCAGAATGGTCAGCAGGTCGGCTTCCGGCATGGTTTCGTTGGAATAGGCGCGCGGCGACCAACGGTCGAGGAAGAGCTTGTCGATCGGATATTGCGATTCGCGGTTGTTGCTTGACGTCATAAAGGGTCTTTCATCTGAAGGAGGCTGTCGCGGAGCTGTGGGGAGGGTCGACGACAAGCCCTGGGGGATACGGGTGAAATCTATACCTTGCTCGTATCCGCAGTCCAGACCACGTCGAGCTCCTCGCGGAAGGCGAAGCGCTTCAGATGATCGGCAACGACGTTCTGCATGCGGTCGAGGTCCTGCGGATTCTCGACATGCAGGGTCATGAGCAACGCGGAGGCGTCCGCCGCCAAGTCAAGCGAAGTTTCTGGGCTGAAGGGCACCTTGCCGGCGGTCTCGTTGAATTCGATGGTGAATTTGTGGCTCCAATGCTTGCAGAGCTGTTGCAGATAGCGGCTGGCATGGTCGGTTTTCACAAATGAAACGGAGGTTGGCATGCGGCGCTCCAATAACTGGAATTTGAAGGACAGGTTTTCTTACATAATCGCATCCGGCTCTGCCAGGTAGACAGTCTGCTTCAACATTCCGTTATTTTAAGGAGAGCCGATCTCAGAGGCGGCCTGCTATCGAGCTTTTCTGATACTCGACCATCTCCCAAAACCGGTCTAAGGTCCGCCTCGCTTCGAGGCGAGGGGGAGGCCGTCATGGACTGGGAGGAGTTTCGGCGCTGGTCCGAAAAGGCGGCGAATTGGGGCGCGGATTATCGCGCATCGCTCCGTGACCGGCCGGTCAGGGCGCAGACATCTCCCGGCGAGATCGCGGCGCATATTGCTGATTCTCCACCTGAATTCGGCGAATCAATGGAGGATATCTTCAAGGATTTCGAGGATATCCTCGTGCCTGGTATGACCCATTGGCAGCATCCGCGCTTCTTCGCCTATTTCCCCGCCAATGCGGCCCCGGTCTCGGTTGTCGCCGAATATCTGGTCAGCGCCATCGCCGCTCAATGCATGCTCTGGCAAACCTCGCCGTCGGCCACCGAACTGGAAACCAAGGTGGTCGACTGGCTGCGGCGGGCACTCGGCCTGCCTGACGGCTTCACCGGCGTCATCCAGGATTCCGCCTCGACGGCGACGCTCGCCGCCGTATTGGTCATGCGAGAAAAGGCGCTCGACTGGCAGGGCAACGGCAAGGGTCTCACGGCCAACAGGACCGTGCGAATCTATTCCACCGATCAGGTCCACACCTCGATCGATCGCGCCATCTGGATATCCGGCATCGGTGCGGACAACCTCGTTCGCATCCCCTCTAGCGGCCCAAATAGCGCCATGGATCCGCGGGCACTGGCGGCGGCGATCGTGCAGGATCGCGCCGAGGGCCAGCTGCCGGCCGGCGTGATCGCCTGTGTCGGCGGCACCAGCATCGGTGCCTGCGACGATATCGCAGCGGTTGTCGAGGTCGCGCACGCTCATGGTCTCTATGTGCATGTCGACGCCGCCTGGGCCGGTTCGGCGATGATCTGCCCGGAATTCCGGACGCTGTGGCAGGGCGTCGAACAGGCCGATTCCATCGTCTTCAATCCGCATAAGTGGCTCGGCGCCCAGTTCGATTGCTCGGTGCAATTCATCCGCGATCCGGAATCGCTGGTGCGGACGCTGGCGATCCATCCGGAGTTTCTCCGTACCCACGGTCATGACGGCATCACCAATTACTCCGAATGGTCGGTGCCGCTCGGTCGCCGGTTCCGGGCACTGAAACTCTGGTTCCTGCTGCGTTATCATGGGCTTGATGGTTTGCGGGCAATGATCCGCAACCATGTCGCCTGGTCGAGGACGCTGGCTGAGCGTCTGGCGGCGGAGCCGGATTTCGAGATCGTCACGGAGCCGTTCCTGTCGCTGTTCTCCTTTGATCACAAGGCGCCTGACGGCGTCGATCAGGAGAGCCATACCCAGCGCCTGGTCGCCGCTATCAACAATGACGGCCGGATCTATCTGACGCAGACGCGGGTCGGCGGCCGGCTGGTCATCCGTTTTCAGGCAGGTCAGTTCGAGACCACGGCGGAGGATATCGATGTGGCCTTTGCGGCAATTGTCGAGATTGCGCGATCTTTGCCATCCACATAGGAAAGGCTGTTGTTCCGGCGCGGACAGATAGGACGTGCTATGTTCCGAAATCGATTGATGACACTGGTGAATGTTTCGTTCATATATGGTGAAATCAATCTCGTCTTTTAAAATGCAGGGAAGGAAGACCTATGAAATTGTTGCGTGTTGGCGCGGCCGGCAAGGAAAAGCCGGCGCTTCTGGATAGCGATGGCAAGATCCGCGATCTCTCCGCGCATGTCGCCGATATCGGCGGCGAGGCGATTTCGCCCGCGGGCCTGGCGAAAATCGCCGCGCTCGATCCGAAGAGCCTGCCGGAATTGGCCGAGGGCCGCATCGGCGCTTGCGTTGCCGGCACCGGCAAGTTCATCTGCATCGGCCTGAATTTCTCCGACCACGCCGCCGAAACCGGCGCCACGGTACCGCCGGAGCCGATCATCTTCATGAAGGCGACCTCGGCCATCGTCGGCCCGAACGATAACGTGCTGATCCCGCGCGGCTCGCAAAAGACCGACTGGGAAGTCGAACTCGGCGTCGTCATCGGCAAGACCGCCAAATATGTCAGCGAAGCCGATGCGCTGGATTATGTCGCCGGCTATTGCGTCTCGCATGACGTTTCCGAACGCGCCTTCCAGACCGAGCGTTCCGGACAGTGGACCAAGGGCAAGTCCTGCGATACCTTCGGCCCGATCGGCCCCTGGCTCGTCACCAAGGACGAGGTCGCCGATCCGCAGAACCTCGGCATGTGGCTGAAGGTCAACGGCAAGACGATGCAGGACGGCTCGACCAAGACCATGGTCTATGGCGTCGCTTATCTGGTTTCTTATCTCAGCCAGTTCATGTCGCTGCATCCGGGCGACGTCATCTCCACTGGTACGCCTCCCGGCGTTGGTATGGGCATGAAGCCGCCGCAGTTCCTGAAGGCCGGCGATGTCGTGGAGCTTGGTATGGAAGGCCTCGGTTCGCAGCGTCAGACGTTCCTCGCCGACGCCTGATAGTCGGTGCGTTAAGGTTTTGAGACCATTCTGGATGCCGGGGACCTGTTCCCCGGCATTTTTGCTGGTTGGTGCGATGCAAAATTGATGTTGCCTTGCAGCAAAAGATGCTATTCTGGCTTGAAGGATGAGGACCACGCGTGGGGAGCGGTCGTTATCTGATGGTGCAGCGTGTTGGGGAGCACGTTGCGGAGGACGCAGTAACGCTTAAAGGCGCATTTAAGCTCTCTGGAAATCGTTGATTTTCGAGGCTTGGCACCAGCTTCTCGAGAGGAGACGCTTTCCGATGTTCTATCAGCTTTATGAACTCAATCATGCCGCCCTGGCGCCGTTCCGCGCCGCCGCCGACATGATGCGTTTGGCCTATGCCAATCCGCTCAATCCACTCTCCCATACGGTGCTTGGCCGCACGATGACGGCAAGCCTGGAGATGTTCGAGCGCACCACGCGGCGCTATGGCAAGCCGGAATTCGGGCTCCCTGAAACTTTGATCGATGGCAAGCCGGTCTCGGTTCATGAAAAGATCGTCTGGAAGAAGCCCTTCTGCAATCTGATCCATTTCGAGCGCAGCCTGCCCGCCGGCCATGGCAGCGATCCGCGCATCCTGATCGTCGCGCCGATGTCCGGCCATTACGCGACGCTGCTGCGCGGCACCGTCGAAGCGCTGCTACCGAGCGCCGATGTCTACATCACCGACTGGATCGACGCCCGCATGGTGCCGATGACCGAGGGCACTTTTGATCTCGAGGATTACATCGATTACGTGATCGAGATGCTGCACCATCTCGGCCCCGACACCCATGTCGTCGCCGTCTGCCAGCCCTCCGTGCCGGTTCTCGCCGCAGCCGCTGTGATGGAAGCGGCCGGCGATCCGCTGTCGCCCTCCTCCATGACGCTGATGGGCGGGCCGATCGACACGCGCATCAATCCGACGGCGGTCAATCAGCTTGCCAAGGACAAGCCGCTGGAATGGTTTGCCGATAATGTTGTCATGAACGTGCCCTGGCCGCAGCCGGGCTTCCTGCGACCGGTCTATCCCGGCTTCCTGCAGCTCTCCGGCTTCATGTCGATGAACCTCGACCGGCACATGATCGCCCATAAGGACTTCTTCATGCATCTCGTCAAGAACGACGGCGAGCCGGCGGAGAAGCACCGCGACTTCTATGACGAATATCTGGCGGTCATGGACCTGACGGCAGAATTCTATCTGCAGACCGTCGATGAGGTCTTCATCAAGCATGCGCTTCCGAAGGGCGAACTGATGCATCGCGGCCAGCGCGTTGATCCCTCCGCGATCCGCAACGTTGCTCTGCTGACGGTCGAGGGCGAAAACGACGACATTTCCGGCGTCGGCCAGACCGGCGCAGCGCAGACCATCTGCACGAACATTCCCGCCGACATGCGGATGCATTACCTGCAGCCCGATGTCGGCCATTACGGCGTCTTCAACGGTTCGCGCTTCCGCCGCGAAATCGCGCCGCGCATCATCGCCTTCAGCCGCGAGCATGCGCGCAGCGGCAAGCCGGTCGTCAAGCGCGTGATCAAGGGCGGCAAATCCGCCTGAGATTGCAAAGAATTAGCTTTTGTTGAATTATCGGGCCAGATTCAAGCACTTGCCCGATTTCCCCGGCAAATACCATTGAAGGCTCGCGGAGAGGTAACCATCTCGATTCCAGCGGTTCGGCGTGTGGTCGGACCGACTTACTGCGAGGATACCTCACGATGAACCAGTCAGCATTGCTTCGCCCGGATTGGACGCCGGCTACCATTGCTCTGATGGTGCTTGGCTTCGTGGTCTTCTGGCCGCTTGGTCTCGCCATGCTAGCCTATATTCTCTTCGGCGAACGCCTGAGGGATTTCAAACGGGATGTGAACGAGAAGGCCGACGGCGTATTTAACGGCTTCTCCGGCTGCGGCCGCCACCGTGGCCGTCATCGCGCCCATTTCACCACCGGCAACGTCGCCTTCGACGATTGGCGCCGTGCGGAGCTGGAGCGCCTTGAAGAAGAGCGCCGCAAGCTCGATGAAATGCGTGCCGAGTTCGACACCTATGTCCGCGAGCTTCGCCGCGCCAAGGATCAGGACGAATTCGACCGCTTCATGCGCGACCGCAACAACGTCAAGCGCAATGACGATAACGGCCCGGCTCCGGAATTCCAGGCTCCGTAATCGACAGCCAGTCTTTCCATGAAACCGGCATCATCGGATGCCGGTTTTTCTTTGCCAGAAACCCGAGCGAATCGTATAAAACTGCTGTCCATGTTTCCGCTTCTGTCCAGATCTCGCCGATCCGCTCCCCAGCCGCCCGCGCCGGAAACGCGCACGCTGGAGGTGGCCGGCCGCTTGATGCCGCTGACGATCCGCCAGAATGAGCGGGCGACGCGGATCACGCTGCGGATCGAGCCCGGCGGCCGGGCGCTGAAGATGACCATTCCGCGCGGTCTTGCGGCGCGCGAGGTCAACGCCTTCCTCGACCGTCATCAGGGCTGGCTGCTGACCAAGCTCGCGAAATTCTCTACCGAAAGCAGCCTCAGGAGCGGCGGCGAAATCCTCCTGCGCGGCATCCGCCATCGCATCGAGCATACCGGCACCCTGCGCGGCCTGACCGAGGCGACCGTTGTCGACGGAGTGCCGATGCTGCGTGTCAGCGGCATGCCGGAACATGCTGGCCGGCGCATCGCCACCTTCCTCAAGAAGGAGGCCCGCGCCGATCTGGAAAGACTGGTAAAGGTGCATGCCGGAGCGATCCGCGCGCCGGTCTCCTCGATCAGCATGAAGGATACCCGCAGCCGTTGGGGATCCTGCTCATCCGAGGGAAACCTGAGCTTCTCCTGGCGCATCGTCATGGCGCCGCCGCTGGTCATCGACTACCTTGCCGCCCATGAGGTCGCGCATTTGCGTGAAATGAACCACGGCCCACGCTTCTGGGCGCTCTGCCGCAAGCTCTGCCCGCATATGGACGAGGCCAAGACCTGGTTGAAGCGCCATGGCAGCCAGCTGCATGCGATCGACTTCGATTGAGTCATATTCGGCTCCCTGAGAGACGCTTAAAAATCCCCGCCTGTCGCCTTTAGGCTCGACTCTTTTGAATTTTCGTGTCACTCCGCTGCCATGAACCCCGATATCAAAATTTGCGGTCTGAAAACGCCGGAAGCTATGGATCGTGCGCTTGAGCGCGGCGCCACGCATGTCGGTTTTATCTTCTTTGAAAAGAGCCCCCGCTATATCGAGCCGGATCTTGCCGGCAAGCTCGCCGAGCGCGCTCGTGGCAAGGCGAAGATCGTTGCGGTGACCGTCAATCCGACCAATGACGACCTTGATGAGATCATCTCGCTGGTGCGTCCGGATATGTTGCAGCTCCACGGCAATGAAAGCCCGGAGCGTGTGTTGACGATCAAAGCGGTCTATAATGTGCCGGTCATGAAGGCGCTAGCCGTGCGTGACGCCGACGATCTGAAGCGGGTCGAAGCCTATATTGGCATTGCCGACCGCTTTCTGCTCGACGCCAAACCGCCTGCGGGTTCTGAATTGCCGGGCGGAAACGGCGTGTCCTTCGACTGGAGCCTTTTGAGCTGGCTCGACGATCGGGTCGACTACATGCTGTCCGGCGGTGTGAACAAGGACAATGTCGCGCTGGCGCTTGCCTCCACCAAGGCCACCGGCATCGATCTTTCATCCGCCGTCGAAAGCGCGCCCGGCGTGAAGGATCTGAACAAGATCGACCAATTTTTCGACGCTTTTGCAGAAGCATGCCTGCCGGAAGCGGCAGCAGGGAGTTAAGAGTGAACCAGACGCCAAAGCTGAATTCCTTCCGCGCCGGTCCCGATGAGGACGGCCGTTTCGGTATTTATGGTGGCCGCTTCGTCGCAGAGACGTTGATGCCGCTGATCCTGGACCTGCAGGAAGAATGGGAAAAGGCGAAGAACGATCCAGCCTTCCAGGCGGAACTGAAGTCGCTTGGCACCCATTATATCGGCCGCCCGAGCCCGCTTTATTTCGCCGAGCGCCTGACGGCCGAGCTTGGCGGCGCCAAGATCTATTTCAAGCGCGAAGAGCTGAACCATACCGGCTCGCACAAGATCAACAATTGCATCGGCCAGATTCTGCTCGCCAAGCGCATGGGCAAGACCCGCATCATCGCCGAGACCGGCGCCGGCCAGCATGGTGTTGCCTCAGCGACCGTTGCCGCCCGCTTCGGCCTGCCATGCGTCGTCTACATGGGCGCGACCGATGTCGAACGCCAGGCACCGAACGTCTTCCGCATGAAGCTCCTCGGTGCCGAGGTCATCCCGGTGACTGCCGGCAGCGGCACGCTGAAGGACGCCATGAATGAGGCGTTGCGCGATTGGGTCACCAATGTCGACGACACCTATTACCTCATCGGCACGGCTGCCGGCCCGCATCCTTATCCGGAAATGGTCCGCGATTTCCAGGCCGTGATCGGCACGGAAGCCAAGCAGCAGATGCTGGAAGCCGAAGGCCGTCTGCCGGATCTCGTCATAGCTGCTGTCGGCGGCGGTTCGAACGCAATCGGCATCTTTCATCCCTTCCTCGATGACGAGAGCGTCAAGATCGTCGGCGTCGAAGCCGGCGGCAAAGGCCTGCAGGGCGACGAGCATTGCGCCTCAATCACCGCCGGTTCGCCCGGCGTGCTCCACGGTAACCGCACCTACCTCCTGCAGGACAGCGACGGCCAGATCAAGGAGGGCCACTCGATTTCGGCCGGCCTCGATTATCCCGGCATCGGCCCGGAACATTCCTGGTTGAACGATATCGGCCGCGCCGAATATGTGCCGATCATGGACCATGAGGCACTGGAAGCGTTCCAGACGCTGACGCGGCTTGAGGGCATCATTCCGGCGCTGGAGCCGAGCCACGCGCTCGCCGAAGTCATCAAGCGCGCGCCGAAGATGGGCAAGGACGAGATCATCCTGATGAATCTCTCCGGTCGCGGCGACAAGGACATCTTCACCGTCGGCAAGATTTTGGGAATGTGAGTTAGACATCATGACCGCACGTATGGACAAACGCTTCGCCGCTCTGAAGGCTGAAGGCCGCCCGGCGCTCGTCACCTATTTCATGGGCGGCGATCCCGACTACGACACCTCGCTCGGCATCATGAAGGCGCTGCCGGAAGCCGGCGCCGACGTCATCGAACTCGGCATGCCCTTTTCCGATCCCATGGCCGATGGCCCGGCGATCCAGCTCGCCGGCCAGCGCGCGCTGAAGGCCGGCCAGACGCTGAAGAAGACGCTGCAGCTCGCCGCCGACTTCCGCAAGACGGACGTCGAGACGCCGATCGTGCTGATGGGTTACTACAATCCCATCTACATCTACGGCGTCGAGACCTTCCTCGATGACGCGATCGCCGCCGGCATCGATGGTCTGATTGTCGTCGACCTGCCGCCGGAAATGGATGACGAGCTTTGCATCCCGGCGATCCGCAAGGACATCAATTTCATCCGCCTGGCGACGCCGACTACCGACGATAAGCGCCTGCCGACCGTGCTGAAAAACACATCCGGCTTCGTCTATTATGTCTCGATGAACGGCATCACCGGTTCCGCTCTGCCGGATCCCTCGCTGGTTTCCGGCGCCGTCAAGCGTATCAAGCAGCATACCGAACTGCCGGTCTGTGTCGGTTTTGGCGTGAAGACGGCCGAGCACGCGAAGGTCATCGGCGCCTCCGCGGATGGCGTCGTCGTCGGCACCGCGATCGTCAACCAGATCGCCACCAGCCTGACCAAGGACGGCAAGGCCAGCGCCGATACCATCCAGGCCGTTGCAACGCTGGTGCGCGGCCTGTCGACGGGAACGCGCTCCTCGCGCCTTGTTGCCGCCGAATAGTTTCCCACATAAGCACAGGCCTTCGATCGGAAGAGATTGAAGAAATGGCTTATGCGCAGTAGGTGTCGACTACGATATCGATTAATTCAGTCGATCAGGAGTTTTCGAATTGAACTGGATCACCAATTACGTCCGCCCGCGGATCAATTCCATGCTGGGCCGCCGCGAAGTGCCGGAAAATCTCTGGATCAAGTGCCCGGAGACCGGCGAGATGGTCTTCCACAAGGATCTGGAAGACAATAAGTGGGTCATCCCCGCTTCCGGCTTCCATATGAAGATGCCGGCCAAGGCCCGCCTCGCCGATCTTTTCGACAAGGGCGAATACGAAGCCTTGGCCCAGCCGAAGGTCGCGCAGGACCCGCTGAAGTTCCGCGACTCGAAGAAATACACCGACCGCCTGAAGGACAGCCGCGTCAAGACCGATCAGGAAGACACAATTGTCGCCGGCGTCGGCAAGGTTCGCGGCTTGAAGCTCGTGGCCGTTGTCCATGAGTTCAATTTCATGGGTGGCTCGCTCGGCATTGCTGCCGGTGAGGCGATCGTCAAGGCGTTCGAACGCGCGATTGCCGAGAAGTGCCCTCTGGTGATGTTCCCGGCCTCGGGCGGCGCCCGTATGCAGGAAGGCATTCTTTCTCTGATGCAGCTGCCGCGCACGACGGTTGCCGTCGACATGCTGAAGGAAGCCGGCCAACCCTATATCGTCGTCCTGACCAACCCGACGACCGGTGGCGTTACCGCCTCCTATGCCATGCTTGGTGATGTCCACCTGGCGGAGCCGGGTGCGGAAATTTGCTTTGCCGGCAAGCGCGTCATCGAACAGACGATTCGCGAAAAGCTGCCGGAAGGCTTCCAGACCTCGGAATATCTGCTTGAGCACGGCATGGTCGACATGGTCGTCAAGCGTCACGATATCCCCGATACGCTGGCGACGCTTCTGAAGATCCTGACCAAGGCTCCGGCAAACGATGTGTCGGCAAAGAGCCTGAACGGTGCAGCCGCGCCGCTGGTGGCAAACGGCTGACCTGAAACGGATGGCCGAAAGGCGGAGGTGCGGGTGATGGCGATGGATCAATCCGCAGTGAGCGAGGCAGCGCAGGAGATCGACAAGCTGATGGGGCTGCACCCCAAGGGCTACGATCTCTCGCTGGACAGGATCACCCGCCTTCTCGACATCCTCGGCAATCCGCAAGCGAAGCTGCCGCCGGTGATCCATATCGCCGGCACCAATGGCAAAGGCTCCGTGACGGCCTTTTGCCGCGCGCTTCTGGAAGCGGGCGGCTATAGCGTGCATGTCCACACCTCGCCGCATCTCGTCAACTGGCATGAGCGCTACCGTATCGGCGTCAAAGGCGGCCGTGGCGAACTGGTTGACGACACGGTCTTCGCCGAAGTGCTGAGGCGCATCGCCGATGCCAATGGCGGCGAGAAGATCACGGTGTTCGAGATCCTGACGGCCGCCACCTTCATCCTGTTTGCCGAGCATCCGGCCGATGCCGCCGTCATTGAAGTCGGCCTCGGTGGCCGTTTCGACGCCACCAATGTCATTTCCGATCCGGCCGCTTCGGTGATCATGCCGATCTCGCTCGATCACCAGCCCTATCTCGGCGACCGGGTTGAGCTGATTGCCGCCGAGAAGGCCGGGATCATGAAGGCCGGCCGGCCCGTCGTCATCGGCCATCAGGATTATGACGCAGCGCTCGACGTGCTGATATCGACAGCCGAGCGCCTGCGCTGCCCGACCGCCGTCTTCGGCCAGGATTTTTCCGCCCATGAGGAATATGGCCGGCTCGTCTATCAGGATGAATTCGGCCTTGGCGATCTGCCGTTGCCGCGGCTGCCGGGCCGGCATCAGTATGCCAATGCCGCCGCTGCCATCCGCGCCGTCAAGGCCGCCGGCTTTACCGTCACCGAGGCGATGATGGAAAAGGCGATGATCTCGGTCGAATGGCCGGGCCGCCTGCAGCGCCTGACGGAGGGCGAATTGTTGCCGCACGCTCCGGAAGGTGCGGAGATCTGGGTCGATGGCGGTCACAATCCCGGTGCCGGCGAGGTTATTGCCGAAGCCATGGCCAGTTTCGAGGAGCGGCAGCCACGCCCGCTGTTCCTGATCATCGGCATGATCAACACCAAGGATCCCGTCGGCTACTTCAAGGCCTTCACGGGTCTGGCGGAAAAAGTCTATTGCGTGCCGATCCGCGGCAGCGAGGCGATGATCGATCCGGTCATCCTGGCAAATTCCGCCTATGACGCCGGTCTCGTGGCCGAGCCGATGTCGACGGTCCGCCAGGCGCTGGACGAAATCCGGGAACTGGCCGTGCCCAACATGCCGGCCCCGCGTATCCTGATCGGTGGCTCGCTCTATCTTGTCGGCGATGTCCTCGCCGACAACAGCACGCCGCCGAAGTAACGAATATTCCCAACAAAAAAACCCGGACGAGCCGGGCTTTTTGATTCATTCAGTCGATACCAATCAGGCGACGCCCTTGATCCAGCTTTCAAGAGCTCCCTTCGGTGCGGCGCCAACCTTGATGTCGGCGACTTCACCGGCCTTGAACACGGCAAGCGTCGGGATCGAGCGAACGCCGAACTGGGCGGCCAGTTCCGGGTTCTCATCGATGTTGAGCTTTGCGACTTTCACCTTGCCTTCGAACTGCACGGAGAGCTCTTCGAGAGACGGAGCGATCATCTTGCACGGGCCACACCACTCGGCCCAGAAGTCAACGACGACAGGCTCTACGGATTGAAGAACTTCGGACGTGAAGTTGGCGGTATCGACTTTAACGGTAGCCATAGGCTGCTCCTTTATCAGGATTTGCGGTTGCAATGTATGTGAGGGTGCGGTGCCTCATTTTCAATGATCGGTATTTCACTTTGTCTTGAGCTCCGCAAGCGTCAATGCAAGCACCTCGCCGGACAGCGTGTGGATCGAGGCATTCTCGGTGTAGACAAGCACGCAATCGATGCGCTTGCCCGGATAGAGCGGCGAAAGGATCTCGCGATAGATCGCAAGCTGCGCCCGGTGGGCGAAGGGTATCTCATCTGCCGAGCGTGGCGGCACGCGGTTGGTCTTGTAGTCGAGAATGACGACGCGGTCGTCGAGCACGGTCAGCCGGTCGATGCGGCCGGAGACGGCGTAGGCCTGGTCATCAAGCGTCAGCGTGCCCATGATCGAGACTTCGGCCTGGGCATGGGCGCTGAAAACGCCCTGCAGTTCGGGATGCGCCAATAGCGCCAGGACGGAGCCGATCAGCGCGTCACGCTCGGCCTGTGGCCAGAAGCGCGCGGCCCGTTCGGCATAACGCCGCGCCGCCTCGGCGCGATCCGCTGGTGCGATCTCGGGTAGCGTTTGCAGCATGCGGTGGATGAAGCGGCCCTTTTCCAGCGAGCGGTCCGATTTGGCCTTCTCGGTGAACAGCGGCGAAGCGACCAGCAGATTGTCGGCCTCGTCGTCGATGACAGTGCCGGCGCCGGAGGGGCTGAGCGGCCGGGGCAGGTTTCGCTGCGGCGGTAGCGGTCGGCTGAGGCCTGCGGGCAGCGCGCCACGTTCGATCGTCGTTTCCGCCTGTTCCAGGCGCTCGAAACTGCGCTCGACCTGGGAAACGCGCCAGCTCAATCCCTGCCATTCGCCATCCGACCCTGAGAAGCTGACGGGCGTGCAGCGCTCGCCGTCCTGGCGCAGTGCCGTGGAAATCATGGCGTGCCATGTATCGGCGTTCTCGCGGATGCCGCGATAGCCGCAGATGATCAGCCGGTCGGCGGCGCGGGTCATGCCGACATAGAGCAGGCGGCGATATTCCTCTTCCGTCAGCGATTGCAGCCTGGCGGTGTCGGCCTGCGTCAATGAATTGGCGAGCGCTGACACCGGTACCCAGACCGGCAGCGGAATGTCTTGCTTGCCGGTCTCGATCAGCCGCATCTTCGGCAGGTGCGTATGGGTAAAGGCCTTGCCGCCGCCATCGACGAGGAAGACGATCGGCGCCTCCAGGCCCTTGGAAGCGTGCACGGTCATGATCCGCACCTCGTTGCGGCCCTTGTCCTGCTCGCGCTTGACCGTCGGCGCTTCCAGTTCCAGCGTCGAGACGAAGGATTGCAGTCCCGGCAGGCCGGAAGTCTCATGATCGAGCGTGAAGGTCAGGAATTCGTCGAGGATATCGCTGACCTCGGTGCCGAGCCGTGCAAGAAACTGCCGCCGGCCACCGAAACTGCCGAGCACGCGCGCGTAGAAATCATGAACGGACAGGCTTTTCGACAGAGCGAGGAAGGTTTTCAGCCGGTCGACCACATGACGGAACCGCTCATTGCCGTCATCGGCAAATTTCTGCAGATGGCTCCACACGCTTTCATTGCTGTCGCGAAGGGCCGCGATCGCAAAAACGTCGTCCTCGCCGAGATCGAACAGCGGGCTCTTCAAAAGAGCTGACAGTGACAGGTCGTCTTCCGGAAGCAGCAAGAACCGGCCGAGCGCCAGAAGGTCCTGAATGGCGATATGGCTGGTCAGCACCAACCGGTCGGCGCCGGCAACGGGAATATTGTTGCGCCGCTTCAGCGCGCGGGTCAGCGCATTGACGAAGCTGTCGCGCTTGCGCACCAGGACGAGGATATCGCCGGCCTCGATGAAGCGGGCCTTGCCCTTGTCGATGATTGTCTCGCGGCCGATGAGATTGCCAATCGTCTGCGCCATGCGCCGCGCCAGGATCGCCGTCGGCGCGCTTTCCGGCGTCGAATCGAAGGGTGCGGTCCAATCCTCTTCCTTTGCTGCCGGCTCCGGCGCGATCATCTCCCAGAGGTCGACCGCGCCGGGATGGCCGATGCGACTGGAACGATGCACGACCGGTTCGTCGACGGCGCTCAGCCCCCGCGCATTTTCGGGCGCTGTGAAGACATGGTCGACGGCGGCGAGCACATCGGCGGTCGAGCGGAAGGAGAGCGGCAGGCGGATCGAGGAAAACTGCTGGCCGCTGGTCGCCACCCGCCGCCGCGTCCGGTCGCTCTCCTCGGAGAAACGCTCCGGCCGCGCGCCCTGGAAGGAATAGATCGACTGCTTCTCGTCGCCGACCGCAAAGATGGTTCGGAGCGTCTGCCGCGCGCTTTCGCCGGAGAAGAAATCCTCCGCCAGCGACTGGATGACGCTCCATTGGATCGGGCTGGTATCCTGCGCCTCGTCGACGAGGATGTGGTCGATGCCCTGATCCAGCTTGTAGTGGATCCAGGGGCCGACATCCTTCTTGGTCAAAAGATCGGCAGTGCGGGTGATCAGGTCTTCGAAATCGAGCTGGCTGCGGCGCTTTTTCAGTTCCTCATAGTCGCGATTCAGCCGGTCGGCCAGCACGAGCGCCGCGCGGGTGGCGCGGTACATCCGCATCAGCTTCAGCCGGTCCCGGCAGGCGACGACATGGGCGCGGGCGGCGGCTACCGCCTCCGCAAGGTCAGGCGCATCGGCCAGCATCGCCTTGACGAAGAACTGGCTGTCCGATTTCGGCTCGCCCTTGCCCGTCAGCATCACCTTTTCGAGGATTTCCGCGCGGGCGACCGGATTTGTCTCGCGCTTGGCGAGACGCAGCGCATAGGCAACCTCCTGCGCCTTCGCGCCGCCCTTCTGGTCGGCAAGCGTGAGATAAAGCTCCAGCGTCGTGCCGGAAAGGCCGGGCAGCGGCCAATATTGTTCCGCGATGCCGGCTTCCGTGTCATCGGCGGAAAGACCGAGCCGAGCGAGCAGCGCGGCGTCAATGCCGCCTTTCCGCTCTGCATCCGTGGTAAAGCGGCGGATGGCGTTGCGGTTGGCGACGATATCGCTCAGCAGTGTCTCAAGGCCGGATTCGTCGCCGAGATCCAGCACATAGGAGAAGGCTTCCGCAAGTTCGGCATCCCGCTGCGGCGTCGTTGCCGTCAGCAGCGACCGGCGGGCGTCTTCCAGCAGGGTCGCGGCGGCGCGGTCGTCGAGAACGGAAAAATGGCCGGCGACATTGGCCTCCAGTGGAAATTGGTGCAGCAGCGCCTCGCAGAAGGCGTGGATTGTCTGGATCTTCAGCCCGCCCGGCGTTTCCAGCGCCTTGGCAAAGAGACGACGCGCCTCGGCGAGCTTAAACAGATCCGGCGCCACACCTTCGATCTCGGCAATCCGTGCCTTCAGTTCCTCATCCGACAAGGTTGCCCAGGCGGCTAGCCGGTCGAAGACGCGGTTCGACATTTCGGAGGCGGCGGCCTTGGTATAGGTCAGGCAAAGAATGGCCGAGGGACGCGCGCCGGCAAGCAGCAGGCGGATGACGCGCTGCGTCAGCACATGCGTCTTGCCGGAGCCGGCATTGGCCGAGACCCATGCGGAGCGCTCGGGATCGGAGGCGATGGATTGCTGCACCGTCGTCCAGCCGATCCACGCGTCGGCATCGTCGCTCTCAGGCAGGGCCGCCAGTTCGCTTACGGGAAGGTCACTCATCGCCGCCACCTTCCTGCTCGGTCTCCGCCGTCGACCATTCCGAGACGCGGGCGAGGTGATCGTAATCGCCGCCATATTCGAATTGCTGCGCCGGGATCAGCCGCGAGGAGAAGCCCTTTTCGCCGGATTGCAGCAGGGAGACGAACTTGACGAGCTGGTCCATCGACTCCTGAGCCAGATCCATAGCCGACTTTGTTTCCGTCTTGCCACCACGGCTGGAAAGCTCGTTATTGACCTGATCGACCTTGAAGCGGTCGCCGGGCCTCAGCCGCACATAAAGCAGGTTTTCCGGGACGAGCGCGTCGATATCGCGGAAGGCGCCGGCTTTCAGCGCATAGGCTTCCAGCGCCAATTGCGGATCGAGCAGCGTACGGGCCTGCGCCGGCGAGGGATTGTAGCCGGTCTTGTAGTCGATGATATCGGCGGCTTTGCCACCCTTGAAGTCGATGCGGTCGGCGACGCCGGTCAGCCGGACGCCGATCGGCTCGATCTCAACGCCGGCCGACACTTCCGTTGCCGTTTTGCGGATCTCCGGCCGCCGCTCTGCTTCCCAGACAAGAAATGCTCGCGCGACTTCGCGGAAGCGCGGCCGCCAGACGCTGTCGATATGCACGGGCAATTGCTCGACGTCGAACAGCTCGGTGAGGATACGGTCCATAGCCAGCGATGCATCCGGCGTGCCGGCAATATGACCCTCGCGGATAAAGCGGTCGATGATCTTGTGATAGAGCGTGCCGCGCTCGGCCGGGCCGGGGTCGCGGTTGAAGGGGTCGATCGGGTCGAGCCGCAGCACGCGCCGGGCATAGATCGCGTAAGGGTCGCGGCGAAGACGGCCAACCTCGCTGAAGGAATAGCTTTTCGGCTGCAGCTCGGCGGGCGGTCTTGGCGCCGGTCTTTGCGCCGGGGCCTGGTTCTCGCCCTGGTCGATCATCCCGGCCCAATGGCGATATTGATCGCCGCGCGCCTTCAAGTCGCTGGCAAATGCCTTGCCGCCCAGCGCGATCAGCCTTTGCAGCCAGCGCGAGGCCACGGTCGGGGTCGAGCCTTGGCGCAGGGCGCGCGAATAGATCAGGTCTCGCGTGCCGTTCGCCATTTCGAAATCGTGGGCGAGCTGGCCGATACGCCGTTCCGGCGGCTCCAGGCCGATCTCGGTCTTCATCGTGCGGGAAATGAAGGGGTTATTGGCGGTCTGGCCCGGCCAGGAGCCTTCGTTTAGCCCGCCGAGGATCAGCGTATCGACGCTTTGCAGGCGTGCTTCGAGTGTGCCGAAGATGAACAGGCGCGGATGGCTCAAGGCGCGCGGCTTGACCGCTTGGCCGGCGCAAAGCGCTGCCATGATATCGATCCATTGCGGCCCGTCCGCTTCGAGCTGCCCGTCGGTATCGATAATTTCCTTCAGCAGGCTGGCGAGCGTATCGCCTGCCTCGCCGGACCAGAGTGCAGCCAGATTGTCGCGCTCGTCGGTGGCGACGGCTTCCAGCGCCCGGCCTGTGCGCTCGGCCCATTCGGAGAGGGTAGGGAGGCCGTCAGGCGAATGCTGCGAAAGCGCGGATGCCAGCGGCTCGCATGCTTTGGTAACCTGCCGCGCCAGCGCGCGTGCTCGATCCACCGCTTCCGGAGGCAGGGACTTGCGCCATTGCGGCGCATGGCGGCTTTTCGCCTGCTCGGCAAGCTGCCGGTCGAGCAGCGGTTCCAGCGCGCCGATATCGACATCGGCAATGCCGCCCCTGAGCGCCAGAATTTCCAGTGCGTCGACGCCGAGCTGCAATGCATCCTGCGGAAGGCCGAAACGGGCGAGGGGATGCTTGAGCAGCGAAACGATGGCGACGGGATCGCCAGGGCGAAGCGTCGCTTCCAGCAGCAATTGCAGGAGTGCACCCTGTGGGGTGGCGGTCAGCGGCGTGCCGGCGGAATCGTCGGCGGTGATGCCGAAGCGCGCCAGTTCCGCCGTCACCCGCCGCGCCAGATTGCGGTCCGGCGTGATCAGCGCCGCCTGGCTTTCGCCGCCATCCCGTCCCGGCTTTTCCAGTGCCAGCCGCAAGGCGATGGCGATCGCGGTTGCCTCCTCGCGCTCGTTCGCCGCCTCGATCAGAGCCACATTGGCAAAGGCGTTGCCGATCGCATTGGGAGCAAGTGTTTGCTGCCACGCTCCCCAGCCGCTCGTCGCTTTCGCGGGTGCCAGGGCGCGCGAGAGGACCTCGGCGCGCATCTGCATGTCCCCGGTCGTCTTGGCAACAGTTTCGACATCATTCCGGGGCGTGTGCAGCCGCTTCAAGAGCAGCGACAGGCCATATTGCGGATGGCTGCGGGTGGTCGGATCGACCCTTTCGCCGATGCCGGTTTCCGGCGCCACCATCTGCCAGTCCTCTTCCGGCATCGACAGATCGAGCCCCGGCAGGACGATGACCCCTTGCGGCAGCGAGGCGACGGCGGCGATTAGCTCGGCCGTTGCCGGCACGGAACCGGTCGAGCCGGCGATGATGATTGGGCCGGCATGCTGCATGGTGGCGATCCGCTGTGCCTCGGCGCGGAGAATGGCGTTGCGGTGCCGGGCGGGCGAGGACTTGCCGAGTTCCTCCAGCCGCGCCGGCCAGAAGGCACTGGCGATCTGCAGGAATTCGGCGGTCAGCTGCCACCAGAGCGCATGATCCTCGGCGCTGAGATCGGCAAGCGCTGCCCAGTCGCGATCCTCGGTTTCGATGGAATCGATCAGTTCGGCAAGGTTGCGGGCGAGCCAGATGGCATCAGCCGGGCTTGCGGGCGCGACCAGCGGCGAATCCGAATGGATGTCGCGAACGATCTGCGGCAGCTTGTTGCGCCAGGCAAGGATAAGACGCGCCAGCTCCAGCAGTCGTGCCGTATTGGCAAGTGGCTGCGCCAGATCGACGGTTGCTGGCAGTGTCTCCTCGAAATAGCCGCTGTCGTCATCGGTTTCGCCGAGCGGACGGATCACCGGCAGGATGGCGGAACGGCCGCCGAGCAGGTCGACGAATTCCGAGCGCAGCACGCGCGCCGCGCGCCGGGTCGGCAGGAAGATCGTGACCTTGGCGAGCGACAGCGGATCGCTGGGATCATGACGGAAATGCTCGGTCAGCCGGCCGTCGCAAAGCGCGCTCGCAAGGGTCTTCAGGAAAGGCAGGCCCGCCGGGATCGTCAGGATGCGTTGCCGGTGCCCGCCCGTCATCGTCTCACGCAAACGCCCGGAACGTCCGGATCGTCTCCTCCGCCTCGCCGACCGCTTCCGGCGTGCCGACCGTCAGCCAATGCCCGTCGAGCATGGTGCCGTAAAGCCGGCCACGGGCGATCGCCTTGTCGTAATAGGTATTGATGTTGAAGGCATCGGATGGCGCGTCGTCGAGGAAGGATGGGGTCATGACCAGCGTACCCGCATAGACGACGCCGTTGCCGGCGGCATCGCTGTAGCGCGAGAGACGGCCGTCTGCGGCCATGCTGAAATCGTTCTTGCCGTTATGGCCCGTCGTCTTTTCCAGCGTTACGCAAAGCATCGCGATATCCATGCGCTGCGGATCAAAGAATCCAGCTAAACGCTGCAGGTTTGTAGGCGCACCCTCGGTCTCTCCGATCCAGAAGAGATCGGCATTCATGACGAAAACCGGATCGCGGTCGAGAAGCTTCAGACCCTTGGCCAATCCGCCGCCATTGTTCATCAGCGCGTCACGCTCGTCCGAAATCAGGATTTCGAGCTTGCGGTAGTTGCGCAGATGCGCCTCCATCTGGTCGGCATGGTGATGGACGTTGACGGCCACCTGCTCGACGCCGGCCTCTGCCAGCATGTCCAGTACGTAATCGATCATCGGCTTGCCGGCGATTTTCACCAGCGGTTTCGGGATGGTATCGGTGATCGGGCGCATGCGGGTTCCGAGCCCCGCGGCCACGACCATGGCTTGTCTGATGGTCATTTCGTCTCGAACTCGTGATTCGTCTGCTGTCTTCCCTTAGCATAACGCCGGAAAACCGTCGCCCGGTCTCGGGGCGTTATGCCTTGCCTATTCCGGCCTTCGCGCACCAGTCGCGCAAGGGGGCGAGCGCTTCGTGCTCGAAAGCGATCGCGAGATAGGCGAGCGTGCGCGGCATGTGCTTCAGATAGCCGGGTTTGCCGTCGCGCTGCAATAGCCGTACCCAGAGGCCGGCGAGCTTGCAATTGCGCTGCGCCGACATAATCGCCCAGCTCTTCAGGAACCTGGCCTCATCGAAATTGCCCTGCGCACACCGGAGCGACAGATAATCGTCCATCAGCCGGTCGTGCAAAGGCCGTTCGATGGTGACGCGCGCATCCTGGACGATCGAGGCGAGGTCGTAGGCCGTCGGTCCGATTATCGCGTCCTGGAAATCGATGAGGCCGACGCGCCGGATGCCTTTTTCCTTCGCCTGCCAGATGAGATTGGGCGAGTGATAATCGCGCAGCAGCAGGCTCTTTTCAGCGCCGTCCAGCTGATCGATCAGGCTGTCCCAGATTGCCAGATAGTCGGCGCGTTCTTCATCGGTGGCGGGCGTGCCGCGTTTCCAGGGCAGATGCCAGTCGAGGAGCAACCGCGCTTCCATCTTCATCGCCGTCCGGTCGAAATCGGGGACGTGATGGATATGGTCCGGCGGGACGGGAATATCCCTGGGGATGGCCAGGCCGTGCAGATGGGCGAGGCAGGCAACGCTCGCCCGATAGCGCTCGGCAATCGGCCTGCCCTCATCGTCGAGCACGCCGTCGGTGCCGAGATCTTCGATCAGCAGGATGCCCTTGTTGTAATCGACCGCAAAGATCTCCGGCGCGGCAAAGCCGTTTTTACGCAGCTCATTGGCGATGGCAACGAAGGGGTAGGCGTCTTCGGCAAGATGCGCGACCTTGGGATAGGGCTTGCCGTCGAGCACCGCCGGCCCCTCCGGCAGGCGCGGCCAATCCATCAGGATCACGCGTTTGCCGCCGCCCTGCGGATAGATCGATTCATAGGCGCGCAGCGACGCATCACCCGTCAGGAACCGGCGCTCGGCTTTCGCATAGCCGTTGGCATCGAGAAAGGCGCGGATCGCCAGGACGCGCTGGATGCGGGCGAATTGCTTGGCAGGCGCCGTAATCGTCGCCCGGCGTCCCTCGCCCTCGTGCTCCAGCTTGAGGTCGATGCGCTCTTTCGGCAGCTCGCTTTCGGCCATCTCAGGCCATTCCACTAGGCAGATGCCGGTTTGAAGCGCTTCGTCGAAGCCGAGTTCGGCGAGTTCGCTCGGATCGCCCAAACGATAGAGATCGAAATGCGAGACCGGGATGCGCAGCTCGTAGGATTGCACCAGCGTGAAGGTCGGGCTCGGCACGTCGAGTTCGGTGTCGTCGGCCATGGCGCGCAGGAGTGCGCGGGCAAGCGACGATTTTCCGGCGCCGAGATCGCCCGACAGCGCCACGCAGTCACCGACCCTCAACGCCAGCGCCAGATCCTCGCCGAGCCGGGTGGTCGCCGCGTCGTCTGCCAGGAAAAGGGAGATGCTGGTGTTTGCTGCTGTCATTCTGCTGCGACGGAGTGCGGCGATTCGGCGGAAGGGATCCGGCAGTTGACCGTGGTTCCCTTGCCCGGCTGGCTTTCGATCGAGACCTGGCCGTCGTGCAGGCTGACGAAGCTTTCGACGATGGAGAGGCCGAGGCCCGCGCCGCTGCGCTTGCCGCCCTTGCCGCTCGAGGCAAAGCGGTTGAACACCGTACGCATGATCTCTTCTGGAATCCCCGGACCCTTGTCGGCGACCGAGAAGACGAAATCCGTGCCGTCGCGCCCGCAGGTGAGCGCGATGGTGGAGCCCTCGGGTGCGAAATTGGCGGCATTGGTCAGGAGCTTGAGCAGGATCTGCTTCAGGCGCTGCTGATCGGCGACGACGGAGCCGAGATGGGCGGGCACGGTGATTTCCAGCGTCACGCCGCTTTCCTGCAGCCGGTCGGCGATCTGCATAGACACTTCATCGAGAAGGTCATCGAGCGCGATCTCGGAATAGTTCAGCCGCATGATGCCGGCATCGACGGTCGCCAGATCGAGAATATCGTTGACCAGCGTCAGGAGGACCGAGGACGAGGTGGAGATATGGTCGATATATTCCGCCTGCCGGTCGTTCAGCGAACCGATGCCGGGCGTCTTCAGGAGATCGGTAAAGCCGATGATGTTGGTCAGCGGCGAGCGCAGCTCATAGGAGACATGCTGGACGAAGTCGTTCTTCAGTTCGTCGGCCTTCAGCAGCGCTTCGTTCTTTTCGGTCAGAGCCCGTTCGGCCCGTACGCTGTCGGTCTTGTTGACGAAGGTCAGCATGGTCTGCGCGTTCGGCAGCGGAATGACGGCATAGTCGAGGACAAGGTTGGAATAGAGCTCCAGTGTGCCCTGCGACGACGGCCGTTCGTCGTCGAAACTGGTGATCTGCTCGGCAAAGCGCTTCCAGCCATCGGGCCGGTCATAGGACGGCGTGCAGGCTTCGGCCAGCGCCTGAATATGCGTGCCGGGCTTTGCCTGGATTTCGGTGATGTTCCAGAGAATGCGGAACGCCGGGTTGGAGAGGCGAATGCGGCCATCGGGACCGAAGACGGCAACACCTTCTGAAAGGTGGTCGATGGTCTCGCCTTGCACCTTGACCAGCGTGTTGTAGCGCGTTTCGAGATCGACCTGTTCGGTCAGGTTCTCGAACACCCAGGTGGCGCCGCCCTGCGGATGCGCCGTCGCGAAGACGCGCAGAATCTGGCCATTTGGCAGGTGCCAGAGGTCGGATTGCGTGTCGAGGGCGCGGTAGACGGAGAGAACGCCGTCTTTCCAGGTTTTCCAGTTCAGCTGCTCCGGCAGCTTCTTGGCGCTGCGCAGACGGTCGAGCAGTTCGCTATTATCCGGCTTCTTCTCGAGGAAGGCGATATCCAGTTCCCAGAGCTGGACGAAGGCCTGATTGTAGAATTGCAGCCGCCGGTCGCCATCGAAGATCGCAACCGGTGTCGCCAAGTGATCGAGCGTTTCGGCGTGGCTCTTCAGCGTGCGCTCCAGCTCGGCGCGCACCGTCTCCGTCTCGGAAATGTCGATGGCCATGCCGGCCGAACCGTTCGGCAGCTTGACGTCGATGACGTCGAAGAAGGTGCGATTGCCGTGAACGACGGTGGAAATCTTGTCGTGGAAGGGGGATTCCGGCGTCGCGGAGGCGCGAATGCGTTCGCGGGCGACGGTGGTCAGGAATTCGCGGCCTTCGCGAAGGGCCTCGTCCGGCGACACGGCCTCGACCGCTTCGCCATAGGCATGGTTGACCCAGGTGAGCTGGCCGTCAGCATCGCGTTGCCAGACGGGCAGGTCGATGGCGTCGAGCAGGTTCTGGAAGGCGGAGATCGAGGTCATCAGCCGCTCGCGCTCGATCTTCAGCTCGGCCAGTTCGGCGCGCAGATTGTTGAGCGCGATGAAGCGGACGAAAGCGCGGCCGCCGGAGATGCGGCCCTGCGCTTCCAGGATTTCGTCGCGGTTGGTTTCGACCACCATGTCGAAGCTCTGGCCGCTGCCGCGCAGCTTGTCGATTGCCTTTTCGAGCTCGCCGGCCGACCAGGATTTCAGCCAGCGGCCGAAAGCGAGAAACTCGTTGTCCTGCGGTGCGCCGGTCTCAACGGGAAGTTGGCCCAGCAGCTCCGGCCGTGCGTTCTGGCCGTCCCAGATGATGATGCGGCGGTTTTTGTCGGCGATCAGAGCCTGATATTGCGAGATCCGCTGGTTGGCATCGGAAAGGGCCGTGCGGATTTCGCGGCTCTCGCTTTCCAGATTGCCGCGCTGACGGACCATCCAGACGGTCGACAGCAGCGCCGCCGAAATCACGCCGATGATGACGGAGAAGACTGCCATTTCGGAGGAGGTGAAGAGACGGACCACCGCCGGCGCAGCTGTGCTGGTCTGTGCCAGAACAGGACCCGCGAGGCTGGTCGCAATGCCACCGAAAATGCTGAGGCGCAGCAGGCGCGCCAACGAGGCCAATGGGCGCATATCCTCGCGCCGCTTCATCCAGGGTAAAAGCATATATGCGCCGCCCTGCCGTCGCCGTGCGGATGCCTTTTCGGGCATCGCCGACTCAAGCAGGTTGTCTTTCGCTTCAGACATAAGCGGTCTGTCTCCGTCCTATAATGTGCCGCATCTCGACAAGACATCCCATTTTCATGGCTCCGAGAAAGCCCCGGTTCGTCACGAATCAAGTCTAAAAACAATACTGCCTAAGGGAATCGCCGGGAAGGGAGCCGGCCAAAAAATAAGCCCCGGCATTTGTCAATGCCGGGGCCACAAGATGTTGTGGATATAGATCGTTAGATCAGTATCTGTAGTGGTCGGACTTGAACGGACCCTGCGGCGTGACGCCGATATACGCAGCCTGCTCGCCAGAAAGCTCAGTCAATTTCACGCCGAGCTTGCCAAGATGCAGACGCGCAACCTTTTCGTCGAGATGCTTCGGCAGCACGTAGACCTGGTTCTGGTACTGGCCGGGCTTGGTGAAGAGCTCGATCTGGGCCAGCGTCTGGTTGGTGAAGGAAGCCGACATAACGAAGGACGGATGGCCGGTGGCATTGCCGAGGTTTAGGAGGCGGCCTTCCGACAGAAGGATGATGCGGTTGCCCTTGGCGAACTCGATCAGGTCGACCTGCGGCTTGATGTTCGTCCACTTGAGGTTACGCAGTGCTGCAACCTGGATCTCGTTGTCGAAGTGGCCGATGTTGCCGACGATCGCCATGTCCTTCATCGCGCGCATATGGTCGATGCGGATGACGTCCTTGTTGCCGGTGGTGGTGATGAAGATGTCGGCGCTGGAGACGACGTCTTCGAGCAGGACCACTTCATAGCCGTCCATGGCAGCCTGGAGCGCGCAGATCGGATCGACTTCCGTAACCTTGACGCGGGCGCCGGCGCCCGAGAGCGAAGCAGCCGATCCTTTGCCGACATCGCCGTAACCGCAGACGACAGCGACCTTGCCGGCCATCATCACGTCGGTGGCGCGGCGGATGCCATCGACCAGCGATTCCTTGCAGCCGTATTTGTTGTCGAACTTCGACTTGGTGACCGAGTCGTTGACGTTGATTGCCGGGAAGGGCAGCAGGCCCTTCTGGCTGAGCTGGTACAGGCGATTGACGCCTGTGGTGGTTTCTTCGGTGACGCCCTTGATGGCGTCGCGCTGCTTGGTGAACCAGCCCGGCGATGCCTTCAGACGCTTCTTGATCTGTGCGAAGAGGATTTCTTCTTCTTCCGAATGCGGATCGGAAAGGACATCCTCGCCGGCTTCAGCGCGAGCGCCGAGCAGGATGTACATGGTCGCGTCGCCGCCATCGTCGAGGATCATGTTGGAGAGGCCGCCGTCGGCCCACTGGAAGATCTTGTCGGTGTAGATCCAGTAGTGTTCCAGGCTTTCACCTTTGACGGCGTAGACCGGAACGCCGGATGCGGCGATCGCAGCGGCGGCATGGTCCTGGGTGGAGAAGATGTTGCACGAGGCCCAGCGAACCTGAGCGCCGAGAGCGACCAGCGTCTCGATGAGAACGGCGGTCTGGATCGTCATGTGCAGCGAGCCGGTGATGCGCGCGCCCTTGAGCGGCTGCGCTTCGCCGAATTCGGCGCGGCAAGCCATCAGGCCCGGCATTTCGGTTTCGGCGATCGTGATTTCCTTGCGGCCGAAGTCGGCAAGGCCGATATCCGCGACGATGTAGTCGTTTTCAGTGCTCATCAAAGGGTCTCCAGCCTGAACGATGCAATCGCGCCTAGGCAAACGCCTCGGCCGAATGCAACAAAAATTGCACGCTGACAGCGTGGTAGGATGATGCCGTGTAGCAGGCTTCAGGTCGGAAATCAATAATGATATAAAGAAGTCTTTATGTCTTTATATCCCGATGTGAGAGGCTTGGTGGCCGCCGCTCACATCTCTTCGCCGAACTTGTCGGCGACAAGCTTGTCCAGCGCCTCGAGCGCTTCGGTGGCCTGCTTGCCGCTGGCGGTCACCAGCACGCTGCAGCCGGGGCTGGCCGCCAGCATCATCAGGCCCATGATCGAGTTGCCGCCCACCGTGGTGCCGTCCTTCGAGACGGTGATGGTGGCGTCGTAGGCTTCGACGGTCTGGACGAATTTGGCGGAGGCGCGGGCATGGAGGCCGCGCTTGTTGATGATCAGAAGTTCCCGGGAGAGCGCCGTCATAGGTGGGATGCTTGTCTCGTCATTTGCCGCTGAGCACGCGGCTGGCCACGTTGATGTATTTGCGTCCGGCCTCGGAAGCTTCGACCAGGGCACGCTCCATGTTGTTGTCGCCGCGCACGCCTGCGAGCTTGATCAGCATCGGCAGATTGACGCCGGCAATGACCTCGGTGTGGCCGCTATTCATGACGGAGATGGCGAGATTGGAGGGAGTACCGCCGAACATGTCGGTCAGGATGATGACCCCGTGTCCGTCGTCGGCGCCGGTCACGGCCTGCAGAATATCCTGCCGCCGCTTGTCCATGTCGTCTTCGGGACCAATCGATACCGTCTCTATGAACTTCTGCGGACCAACGACATGCTCGACCGCATGCCGAAACTCTTCAGCCAGCTTGCCATGAGTGACAAGCACAAGTCCGATCATGATATTACTGCTCCCATCGCACACGCAAACAGGTGGGCCATATCGCAATGCAGCAATGTCGTCCACCAGTGGGGGGACATCTTGGCGATGAAAAGACGAAGTGCAAGCTTAAAATACGATAATTGCGTGGCTGTAGAGGCCAGAACGGCCGATTAATCTAAATCCACAGCGATTTTTGCCATAATTGCGGCGAGCGGATTAATCGATATTGCCGAGAGCCGGATCAGCGGCAGTCGGATGGATCCGGTGACATCGACCTGCTCGTTCTCGGGCGGAAGCCGCTCGGCCGTTGCCGGATCGACCGGGCGTATGGCGAAATGTATTTCGGCCTGCGAAACATGCGGCAGCCGCACGATACCGGTGTAGCGGATCTCCATCAGGCCGGCGATCGAAGGCGGGCATTCGGCGATGACGGCGCCGTCCCGCCGCGCAATGAAAACTTGATCGTCGGCGACCAGGGCCGCGGCAAGGCCAAGCGGCTTGGCGGCGGCAAGACACGAGAAGGCAAGCGAGGATTTGCCGCTGCCCGAGGCCCCAAGAAACAGAAGGCCGGTCTTGCCGACGACGATCGCCGTCGCGTGGATGTTGGTCGCCTGGGTGCTCATGCCGGCGTTTCGGCGGGCAGCGAGAGGATGAAGCGGGCGCCGAGCAGCGTCGTGCCGTCGCCGTCGACGATGTTTTCGGCGCGCAGCGATCCGCCATGCGCCTCGGCGATCTGCCGGCTGATCGACAGGCCGAGACCCGAATTCTGGCCGAACTCTTCCGAATCCGGTCGATCAGTATAGAAGCGCTCGAAGATGCGGTCGATATTTTCCGCCTGAATACCCGGGCCGTTATCCTCGATATAGATAACGCAGCGCGTTCTCGTGCGCGTCAGCCGGACCGTGATCTTTCCGGTGTCCTTGGCAACGAAGGAGCGGGCGTTCTCGATGAGATTGGTGATGATCTGGCCGATGCGCAGGTCATGGCCGTTGGCGGTGAATTTGGTTTTCACACCGGGCTTGCGGTCGATGATATACTCGATCTCGACCGCCTTCTTGCTGTGTCCGACCTGTCGGGAAATGTCGATCATGTCGCGCAGCAGCACTTCGAGGTCGAGAGATTTCTCGTCCGAGCGGGCGAGTTCGGCATCGAGGCGCGATGCGTCGGAGATATCGCTGATCAAGCGGTCGAGGCGGCGCACGTCATGCTGGATCACGTCCATCAGCCGCTTCTTGGAATCGTCGCTCTTGGCAAGCGGCAGCGTCTCGACGGCGCTGCGCAGCGATGTCAGCGGGTTCTTCAATTCATGGCTGACATCGGCGGCGAAACTCTCGATCGCATCGATGCGGTCATAGAGTGCCGATGTCATGTCGCGCAGCGCAATCGATAGATTGCCGATCTCGTCCTGGCGGGCGGAGAAATCAGGGATTTCCTCGCGCTCCTTGGCGCCGCCGCGACGTACGCGGATCGCGGCGGCGGAAAGCCGGCGCAGCGGATTGGCGATGGTCGAGGACAGAAGCAGCGACAGCACGACGTTGACCAGCGTCGCGACGCCGAAGACGCGCATGATCGCCAGGCGCTCGGCATGGACGATCTTGTCGATGTCACCGGCCTGGGTCGACAACAGCAAGACGCCGAGGACGGCGCGGAAACGCTGGATGGGGACGGCCACCGAGACGATCAGTTCGCCCTTTTCGGTGGTGCGAACGACCGCGCCGCGCACGCCGGTCAACGCATTCATCACTTCCGGATAGATCGAACCGTCGCCGCCGGGCGCTTCCTTATAGACCGGCAGGTTGCCCGGCTGCAGCATCTTGTTGAGCAACCCGCTGAACCAGTCCGACCAGCTTTGCTTCTCGTCGTCGACCGGCGGCAGGTCGTAGCGCAGTACCTGGCCGCGCGAATACAGATGGCGGCTGTCGAGCAGCAGGTTGGCGTCGGCGTCGAAGATGCGGGCGCGGGTGCGCGTCGGCGAGATCAGCCGCGTCAGCACGGGCGCTACCTTTTCCGGATCGATCGGGAATTCCAGGTCCTCGTCGTTTGGGACAGGCGTGATGCTTTGGCCGGCCTGCAGCTCCAGCAGCTTCTGCGGATCGATGGTGATGGAGTTGGTGTCGACCGAGGCGGAGGCCGAGACGGCGCCGGCGATGATTTCGCCCTGGGTCAGCAGGCTCTCGACGCGGGCGTCGATCAGACCCTCGCGGAACTGATTGAGGTAGAGGATGCCACCGACGAGAACGACGAGGGCGGCGAGGTTGAAGAACAGGATGCGCCGCGTGAGGCTTGAAAAGACGGCATTGCCGAAGATACGGCGGATCAGCGTAAAAGGGTGAGTCCAGCGCCGGCGAGCGATCCTGGCACCGCTCGGGGTTTCCGCGTCGTCGATATCTCTATCTCTGTGCTGCACCAGCTGCGCCAAGCCAACGGCCCTTTCGAAGAACGGGATCGTCGATCCCGTCCGCATGCTCTTATTCCATTGTCCGCCGCATGGTCCAGTTAACTATTCGAGCATGATGCCGAAAAGTGTAAGCGGTTTTCGGACGACATCATGCTCCACTTTTGCCTCTAGAGGGGATTGAGATTTTAGGCCGATTCGACCTGAAATCATCCGGCTCTAGGCAGCTTCGCGGAAGCGATAGCCGACGCCATACAGCGTTTCGATCATATCAAAATCGAGATCGACCATCTTGAATTTCTTGCGCAGCCGCTTGATGTGGCTGTCGATGGTGCGGTCGTCGACATAGACCTGTTCGTCATAGGCGGCATCCATCAGGGCATCGCGGCTCTTCACGACGCCAGGACGCTGCGCCAGCGAGTGCAGGATCAGGAATTCCGTGACGGTCAGCGTCACCGGCTCGCCCTTCCAGGTGCAGGTATGACGTTCCTGGTCCATGACGAGCTGGCCGCGCTCCAGAGAGCGGGCCTGCTGGGCGGCACCCGGCTTCGGTGCTGCGCTGCCGCCGGCATTGTTTGCAGCTTCGCGAGCGGAGGCGCGGCGAAGCACGGCCTTGACGCGCTCGACCAGCAGGCGCTGCGAGAAGGGCTTGGTGATGAAATCGTCGGCACCCATCTTCAGGCCGAAAAGCTCGTCGATCTCTTCATCCTTCGAGGTCAGGAAGATCACCGGTATATCGGACTTCTGCCGCAGGCGACGCAAAAGCTCCATGCCGTCCATGCGCGGCATCTTGATGTCGAAGATCGCAAGTTGCGGCGGCCGGGCAAGCAGGCCATCGAGCGCGGAAGCACCATCGGTGTAAGTTTCCACCTTATATCCTTCGGCTTCCAGGGCAATCGACACGGAAGTGAGGATGTTGCGGTCGTCATCTACGAGCGCGATTGTCAACATGGTGTTCGTCTCCGTCATTATTGCGCATCTCCCGGATTTGGAATCCAGCCCAGGTGGGTTGCCAGCTCGGTTGGCGATAACCTGGCGCGCTTATGGGGATAAAGGTGGAACAAATTGTGGCAAAGATAAAGGGGTGGATTGCCGAGCCCGAAAAACCCTGACCTGGAGTTGTGCGACCAAACGTCTCGATGGTGCTCATTCAAACGATTTAAAATTATTGATATTTATCTAAATCGATTAAATACCTGATATCATTCGATATTTCTCGTTATTTGCTCTTGTGCTTTTAAAAAGACGCCACTAGGTTTCATTTAGTTTAACGGCCACGGCCCTGTAGAGGAATGAAGCGATGGAGCAATTCGGCGTCCGTAATCCCGCAATCGAACTCGACTCGATCGGTCTGGGAGCCGCTGCCAGCGTGCGTTATAACCTCCTGGAGTCCCATCTTTATGAGGAAGCGATTCGTCGGCGCGAAGCCGATCTGACTGCTCATGGCGCGCTCAGGGCATTGACCGGGCAACATACCGGCCGTTCGCCGAAGGATAAGTTCGTCGTTCGCAATGCCGTGACCGAAGACCAGATCTGGTGGGACAACAACAAGCCGATGTCACCGGAGCATTTCGCCCTGCTGCATAAGGACATGCTGGCGCATGTGCACGGCAAGGATCTGTTCGTTCAGGATCTGATCGGCGGCGCCGATCATGATTACGCCCTGCCGACGCGGGTCATCACAGAATTCGCCTGGCACTCGCTGTTCATCCGCAACCTTCTGATCCGCCCGGACCGTTCGGCGCTGGAAAGCTTCGCACCAAAGCTGACCATCATCGACCTGCCGAGCTTCCGCGCCGATCCAGAGCGTCATGGCTGCCGCACAGAAACGGTGATCGCCTGCGATCTCGTCAACGGCATTGTCCTGATCGGCGGCACGTCTTACGCCGGCGAGATGAAGAAGTCGGTCTTCACCGTGCTGAACTACCTCCTGCCGGAGCGCGGCGTCATGCCGATGCACTGCTCGGCCAATGTCGGGCCGGAAGGGGACGCTGCGATCTTCTTCGGCCTGTCGGGCACCGGCAAGACGACGCTGTCGGCCGATCCGACGCGCACGCTGATCGGTGACGATGAGCACGGCTGGGGTGAAAACGGTATCTTCAACTTCGAAGGCGGCTGCTACGCCAAGACCATCCGCCTGTCGGCGGAGGCCGAACCGGAAATCTACGAGACGACCCGCCGCTTCGGCACGGTGCTCGAAAATGTCGTGCTCGACGAGCATGGCGTGCCGGATCTCGACGACGGCTCGCTGACGGAGAATACCCGCAGCGCCTATCCGTTGCATTTCATCCCGAACGCGTCGGAATCCGGCATGACCGGCCATCCCGAGACGATCATCATGCTGACGGCTGACGCTTTCGGCGTCATGCCGCCGATCGCCAGGCTGACGCCGGAACAGGCCATGTACCACTTCCTTTCCGGCTACACCGCCAAGGTCGCCGGCACGGAAAAGGGTGTCGTTGAGCCGGAAGCCACCTTCTCGACCTGCTTCGGCGCTCCCTTCATGCCGCGCCATCCGACCGAATACGGCAATCTGCTCAAGGAGCTGATCGCCCGCCACGGCGCCGGCTGCTGGCTCGTCAACACCGGCTGGACCGGCGGTGCTTATGGAACCGGCCGCCGCATGCCGATCAAGGCGACGCGCGCTTTGCTGGCCGCCGCCCTGAAGGGTGACCTCGACAAGGCCGAGTTCCGCATCGACCCGAATTTCGGTTTTGCCGTACCGGTCGCCGTCGAGGGCGTCGACAGCGCCATCCTCGACCCGCGCTCCACCTGGGCCGATGGTCAGGCCTATGATGCGCAGGCGGCCAAGCTGGTGCAGATGTTCGTGTCCAACTTCGCCAAGTTCGAGGACCATGTCGACGGCAACGTCCGCGATGCGGCCCCGGGATTGCGCGCCGCGGCGGAATAATCCGCCTCATCGCATAGATGACTCACGTGAAACCCCGGTAGCTGGTCTGCCGGGGTTTCATTTTGCCGCCGTGCTGTTTTCAACCGCGCTTCAATATGGGATAGACAGGCGCGGAGAAAATCATGGCCAGCGACGCGCTTTACATCAATGACCGGATTACCATTGCCGGCTGGGAACTGACGGAACAATTCGTTCTGGCGGGCGGTCCCGGCGGCCAGAACGTTAACAAGGTCGCAACTGCTGTCCAGCTCTTCTTCGGTATCGTGAATTCGCCGTCGCTCAACGATCGCGTCAAGGCCAATGCCGTCAGGCTCGCCGGCCGCCGCGTCTCCAAGGACGGCATGCTGATGATCGAGGCCAGCCGCTTCCGCAGCCAGGACCGCAATCGCGAGGATGCGCGCGAACGCCTGAAGGAACTGATCCTCGAAGCCGCCGCCCCACCGCCGCCGCCGCGCAAGAAGACCAAGCCGACGAAAGGCTCGATCGAACGGCGCCTGAAGGAGAAATCCGGCCGCTCGGAAGTCAAGAAGATGCGCGGCAAGCCGGGCGGCGATTAGGCTTTCGGGCTGTGGTTTTGGCTTGGTTGGGTTAGTATAGAGCTTGTTAGGCGAGTCCGGTATCACTCGTAGCTCTTTGCCTGGCCCCTCATCCTAGCCTTCTCCCCGCAATGAGGGGAGAAGGGACGGCCGTGCGAGCTATCCGATCTCTCCACCTTGATGGGCATAGTGTTGGGCAAAATAGGCTCCCACTCCCCGCTGGCGGGGAGAGGGGCCATGCACAAAGGCGCGGCGACGGCATATTCCACCGACCGGCACCACCCACAGGAACACATTGATGCTTCTTCCCAATGGAATTCGCCATCTCCCCGGCTATCTTGATCGGCGCCAACAGGAAGCCCTGGTCGAGGCCATCCGCGCCGTCGTCGCAGAAGCGCCGCTCTACACGCCGGCCATGCCCGGCACCGGCAAGGAGATGTCGGTACGGATGACCAATTGCGGGGTGCTTGGCTGGGTGACGGACAAGCAGCATGGCTATCGCTATCAGCCGACCCATCCGGTGACGGGCAGACCTTGGCCGGCGATGCCACCGGTACTGTTGGAACTTTGGGCTAATATAGCTGGCTATGAAAAGCAGCCGGAAGCCTGTCTCGTCAATTTCTACAATGACGATGCCCGTATGGGCCTGCATCAGGATCGCGATGAACAGGATCTGGCGGCGCCCGTGTTGTCGATCTCACTCGGCAACACCTGCCTCTTCCGTGTCGGCGGTCTCAACCGCAATGATCGTACACTATCTTTCAAGCTCTCCAGCGGCGACATTGTCGTTCTTGGCGGCGAGGGCAGGCTCTGCTTCCACGGCGTCGACCGCATCCATCCGGCCACATCCACACTTTTGAAGAATGGCGGGCGGATCAATTTGACGCTACGGCGCGTCAATCCCTGACCTAGACGTCAGAGCTTCCTGAGCGCCACCTGTTCGATCAGATGGTTCTTGCCCTTGCGCAAGATCAGGTCGGCGCGCGGACGGGTCGGCAGGATGTTCTGGCGGAGGTTCTTCAGGTTGATGTTCTTCCAGAGCCCCTCGGCGATGCCGAGCGCCTCATCCTCGGTGATCGAGGCATAGCGGTGGAAGAAGGAATGCGGATCGCGGAAGGCGGTCTCGCGCAGCCGCATGAAGCGGGTGACATACCAATTGTGGATGAGATCTTCGTCCGCATCGATATAGATCGAGAAATCGAAGAAGTCCGAAACCATTGGCACGATCTTGCCGTCGGCCGGCAGATGCCGCGATTGCAGCACGTTGATGCCTTCGAAGATCAGGATATCCGGGCGGTCGACGGTCTTGTATTCGTTGGGCAGCACGTCATAGACGAGATGCGAGTAGCAGGGCGCCTTGACATCCGGCTGCCCGGCCTTGATCGCTGAAAGGAAGCGCAGCAAAGCGGCGGTATCGTAGCTCTCCGGAAAACCCTTGCGCTGCATCAGGTTGCGGCGCTGCAATTCGGCATTCGCATAGAGAAAGCCGTCGGTGGTGATCAGGTCCACCTTCGGGCTCGACGGCCAGCGGCGCAGCAGTTCCTTCAGGATACGGGCCGTGGTCGACTTGCCGACGGCGACCGAGCCGGCGATACCGATGACAAAAGGCGTCTTGGCCACACCGTTGAGGCTGAGGAAGCGGTTGCGCTGCTCGAACAGGATCTGCGAGGATTCGACATGCGACGACAAAAGCCGCGACAGCGAAAGATAGATGCGCCGGACCTCATTGAGATCGATCGGGTCGCCCATGGAGCGCAGCCGCGTCACTTCGTCGGCGGTCAGGGTCAGCGGCGTATCGGCCCGGAATTTCGCCCATTCCTCCGTGGAGAAGAAATAATAGGGCGAATAGGCTTTCGCCTGAAAAATATCGAGCGTCTCGGGTGTGGTCGGGGTTTTGGTCGCTATTGTCATCGCGTTCTACCGGCTTGCCTTCTCCTGAAGGCCGGATTGAGCGGTGCGCCTTTCGAGCTCACCCATGACATTCTGCAACGGAATGCCCGCTATCTTCAATACGACCATAAGATGATAAAGCAAATCGGCGGCCTCATAGATAAGGTTGTCTCGATCGCCGGTCACGGCGGCCATCACGGCCTCGATCGCTTCCTCACCGAGCTTCTTTGCCGCCTTCGGCTGGCCGGCGGCGCAAAGCTTTGCCGTCCAGGATTCCTCCGGCGGCGCCTTGGAGCGCTCGTCGACGATCCTTTCGAGGTCGGAAAGGGTAAATCCGCTCATCCGTCCTGGTCCTCCCTAGTCGAGCCGCATGGCGATGCCATGCTCTGACATATACCGTTTTGCTTCGCCGACCGAATAGGTGCCGAAGTGGAAAATCGAGGCTGCGAGCACGGCGGTCGCATGGCCTTCCTTGATGCCGTCGACGAGATCGTCGAGATCGCCGACGCCGCCAGATGCGATGACCGGCACGCGCACGGCATCCGCGATCGCCCGCGTCAGCTCGAGATCATAGCCGACCTTGGTGCCGTCGCGGTCCATCGAGGTGACGAGCAATTCGCCGGCACCGCGCTCGACCATCCTGCGGGCAAAATCGACGGCGTCGATGCCGGTCGCGTTGCGGCCGCCATGGGTATAGATCTCCCAGGAGCTCTGATTGTCGCCGCCCAGAGCCTCGGTCCGCCGCCGCTTGGCGTCGATCGAGACGACGATGCACTGGTTGCCGAACTTGTCGGCGGCTTCAGCGACGAAATCCGGATTGTTCACCGCCGCCGAGTTGATCGACACCTTGTCGGCACCGCACAGCAAGAGCTTGCGGATATCGGCGATGGCGCGAACGCCACCGCCGACCGTCACCGGCATGAAGCATTGTTCAGCGGTGCGGGCGACGACATCGAAGATCGTCTCCCTGTTGTCGGAAGAAGCGGTGATGTCGAGAAAGCAAAGCTCGTCGGCGCCAGCAGCATCATAGGCCTTGGCGGCTTCCACCGGATCGCCGGCATCGACGAGGTTGAGGAAGTTGACGCCCTTGACGACGCGGCCGTCCTTGACGTCGAGGCAGGGGATGACGCGGGCTTTCAGGGTCATTGCGCGATCTCCTTCTCCTTGGCCGCCTTGATCAGCGCCAGGGCCTCCTTCGGATCGATACGGCCATCATAAAGCGCCCGGCCGGAAATCGCACCCTCAAGTTTGCGGGCGTCCGGTTCGACCATGCGGCGGATATCGTCCATCGAGGCCAGTCCGCCGGAGGCGATGACGGGGATGGAAACGGCATCGGCCAGTTCCAGCGTCGAAGCCCAGTTGATGCCGGTCAGAATCCCGTCGCGGTCGATGTCGGTGTAGATGATCGCGGCGACGCCGGCACCCTCGAATTTCTGCGCCAGCTCGATGATGCCGAGTTCGGAGGCTTCCGCCCAGCCCTCGACCGCCACCTTGCCGCCCTTGGCATCGATGCCGACGGCGACATAGCCCGGAAACTTGCGGCAAGCCTCGATCACCAGCGCCGGATCGCGCACGGCGACAGTGCCGAGGATGACGCGGGTCAGCCCGCGCGCCAGCCAATTTTCGATATGGTCGAGCGTGCGGATGCCGCCGCCGAGCTGCACCGGGTTCTTCGTTGCCTTGAGGATGGCATCGACGGCCGCGCCGTTGACGGTTTCGCCGGCAAAGGCGCCGTTGAGATCGACCACATGCAGCCATTCGAAGCCCTGGTCTTCGAAGGCCTTGGCCTGGGCGCCGGGGTCGGGATTATAGACCGTCGCCTGGTTCATATCGCCGAGCTTCAGGCGCACGCACTGGCCGTCTTTCAGATCGATGGCGGGGAAAAGAATCATGGTTTCTGTCCTTGAAGCGCGAGCCTTACGGCTTCCAGCGCAGGAAATTGGCAATCAGGGCGAGGCCGAGCTTCTGGCTCTTTTCCGGGTGGAACTGCGAGCCGGCCATGTTGTCGCGGCCGACGAAGGCGGTCATCGCGCCGCCATAACCGGTCGTGGCGATGACGTCGTCGGCGTGATCGGCGGCCAGATGGTAGGAATGCACGAAATAGGCGTGCAGTCCGTTCGGGCCGGTCGGGATACCGTCGAAGAGCGCGTGCGGATGCCTCAGATCCAGCGTATTCCAGCCGATCTGCGGGATTTTCAAAGTGGGATCGCTCGGCGTCATCTCCTTGACGTCGCCCTTGATCCAGCCGAATCCCTGCGTGATCGTCTTTTCCAGCCCACGCGACGACATCAGCTGCATGCCGACGCAGATGCCGAGGAAGGGGCGGCCCTTGTGTTCCACGACATCGATCACCGCTTCCGCCATGCCGGAAACGGCGTCGAGCCCGCGGCGGCAATCGGCATAGGCGCCGACGCCCGGAAGCACGATGCGGTCGGCGGTGGCGACGCGCTCGGCATCGTCGGTCAGATCAATCTCGGCGTCGATGCCGGCTTCGCGGGCAGCGCGTTCGAAGGCTTTGGTGGCCGAGCGCAGATTGCCCGAGCCGTAGTCGATAATCGCGACGCGCATATTCAGCGTCCTCCGTCATAGCCGGGAAGACCGAATGTCGATCCGCCGCGGCCGGAATTACTGTTTGGATAGGAAGGGATATCCCAGTTATTCGCTTGGATATTCTCTTCTCTTTTTGGTTCGATGCCCAAGAAATGGATCTCTTCCGCCGTCGCCAGATTCTGTGCTGAAACCAGCCCTTCCGTCTTCCATCCGGCGTCAACAAGACGACGATAGACGGCATTCGGGCCTTCGAGCGCTGCAAGGATGCGGACGCCGATGAGGATTGCGATGCCGGCGGTGAAAAATCCCGGCCGGCGGATCAGCTCCAACGCGATGCCCTGCAGCAGAAAAGCGGCGGCGGCATGCAGCCACAGCCGGTGGTAAATCATCCATAGCGTCGGAAACAGAAAGGCCCGCCAGGAAAAGCTGTCGCGGATGAAGCGCGTCTTGTCCTGGTTGCCGTCCGGCCCGCCGGGTGGCGTCAAAATCAGATAGCTTGCCATCTCTTCACTTCCCCCATGATGGGGCTCAGGCGAGGGTGCCCTTCGTCGAGGGCACACGGCCTGCCTGCCGCGGGTCGATCTCGGTTGCCGTGCGCAGCGCGCGGGCAACGGCCTTGAAGCATGTCTCGGCTATATGGTGATTGTTAGCGCCATAATGGTTGAGGATATGCAGCGTGATGCCGGCATTCTGCGCGAGTGCCTGGAAGAATTCGCGCACCAGCTCGGTATCGAAAGTGCCGATCTTCGGCGCGCTGAAGGCGACGTTCCAGACGAGGAAGGGCCGGCCGGAGAGGTCGACGGCCGCCTTGGTCATCGTCTCGTCCATGGCAAGGTCAATCGAGGCATAGCGCGTGATGCCGCGCCGGTCGCCCAGCGCCTTGGCAATGGCCTGGCCGATGGCGATGCCGGTATCCTCGACAGCATGGTGATCGTCGACATGCAGGTCACCCTTGGTGTCGATCTCCATGTCGATCAGCGAATGTCGCGACAGCTGCTCCAGCATATGGTCGAAGAAACCAACGCCCGTCGAAATGGTCGACTTGCCGCTGCCGTCGATATTGACGGATACGGAGACCGAGGTCTCGTTGGTCTTGCGGGAAACGCTTGCCGTGCGGCTCGCTGCGGTCTCTGCCATGGGCTGCTCCATCGGGATGACGGCCGTTCCTTATCAGGCACATCGGCAAATATCCAGAAGTTAAGTCTCCAATGACTTATCTAGCCGGCTTCCAAGCATCATTCCAAAATGGAAGGCATTTGCAATCGCAAAAAGCCCTCTTACATAGATCTCGACGGGGCCGAAACGCGGCCCGGCAGAAAGCCCGCCAGAATGGGGGCAAACAGGTGTTACATGACGACAATTGTGACTATTCGCAAAGGTGGCAAGGTTGTGATGGCCGGTGACGGCCAGGTCAGTCTTGGCCAGACGGTAATGAAGGACAATGCCCGCAAGGTTCGCCGCATCGGCAAGGGCGACGTGATCGCCGGTTTCGCCGGCGCGACCGCCGACGCCTTCACGCTGCTGGAGCGGCTTGAAAAGAAGCTCGAACAATATCCCGGCCAGTTGATGCGCGCGGCCGTCGAGCTCGCCAAGGACTGGCGCACGGACAAATATCTGCGCAACCTCGAAGCCATGATGCTGGTTGCCGACAAAAGCGTGACGCTCGCCATCACCGGCAACGGCGATGTGCTCGAGCCGGAACATGGAGCGCTGGCGATCGGTTCCGGCGGCAACTATGCGCTCGCCGCCGCCCGAGCGCTGATGGATACCGACAAATCCGCCGAGGACGTCGCTCGCCGCGCCCTCGATATCGCCGCCGACATCTGCGTTTACACCAACCATAATGTGGTGATCGAAACGCTCGATGCCGACGCCTGAATTCCTATCTTGATCGTATCCAGCCCTGACGGGAAACACACGAAATGACCACTTTTTCCCCCCGCGAGATCGTTTCCGAACTCGACCGTTATATTGTCGGCCAGCATGAGGCCAAGCGCGCCGTGGCGATTGCGCTGCGCAATCGCTGGCGCCGCCAGCAGCTCGAGCCCGATCTGCGCGACGAAGTCATGCCCAAGAACATCCTGATGATCGGCCCGACCGGCGTCGGCAAGACGGAAATCTCCCGTCGCCTCGCCAAGCTCGCCGGCGCCCCCTTCATCAAGGTCGAAGCCACCAAGTTCACCGAGGTTGGCTATGTCGGCCGCGACGTCGAACAGATCGTCCGCGATCTCGTCGAAGTCGGCATCGGTCTGGTGCGCGAAAAGAAGCGCGCCGAGGTGCAGGCCAAGGCGCATATGAGCGCCGAAGAGCGTGTGCTCGATGCCCTGGTCGGCGCGACCGCTTCGCCGGCAACGCGCGACAGCTTCCGCAAGAAGCTGCGCGACGGCCAGCTGGACGACAAGGAAATCGATATCGAAGTGGCCGATACCGGCTCCGGCATGCCCGGCGGTTTCGAGATCCCCGGCATGCCCGGCGCCAATATCGGCGTGCTCAACCTGTCGGAAATGTTCGGCAAGGCCATGGGCGGCCGCACCAAGAAGGTCCGTACCACGGTCAAGGATTCCTACAAGGAGCTGGTGCGCGACGAATCCGACAAGCTGATCGACAATGAGGCGATCCAGCGCGAGGCCGTGCAATCCGCCGAGAATGACGGCATCGTCTTCCTCGACGAGATCGACAAGATCGCCGCCCGCGACGGTGGCATGGGTGCCGGCGTCTCGCGCGAAGGCGTGCAGCGCGACCTGCTGCCGCTGGTCGAAGGCACGACGGTCTCGACCAAGTATGGTCCGGTCAAGACCGACCATATCCTCTTCATCGCCTCCGGTGCCTTCCATGTCTCGAAGCCTTCGGATCTTCTGCCGGAATTGCAGGGCCGCCTGCCGATCCGTGTCGAGCTCCGGCCGTTGACCAAGGAGGACTTCCGCCGCATCCTGACCGAGCCGGAAGCCAGCCTCATCCGCCAGTACAAGGCGCTGATGGAGACGGAAGACCTGAAGCTCGATTTCACCGACGACGCCATCGACGCGCTCGCCGATGTCGCCGTGCATCTGAACTCCACCGTCGAGAACATCGGCGCTCGTCGCCTGCAGACGGTGATGGAGCGGGTATTGGACGAGATTTCCTACAATGCGTCGGATCGCGCCGGCGTCTCGGTGACCATCGATGCCGACTACGTTCGCGAGCATGTCGGCGATCTCGCCGCCAATACCGACCTGTCCCGCTTCATCCTGTAGCACGACGAATGCCGGCATCGGCATTTTGAAATATTAATCACTCGACAGCGGGCCGTTAACTTTTTAGTTAGGGGCCCGTTTCTTTGCGTGACTTGGCTTTATTCAGCCAAGATTGTCCGTCAGGCAGCCGCATGGAAGCATCGGATGAAACTTCGATAGGGCAGCCATCGTGCGACGCATACTGATCCCCCTTCTTCTGGCGCTCGTCAGCCTTTCCTGGATGCCGGCCTATGCCGATGCGGCGACCATGGTGCCGCCGGGCAACCGCAATGCCGAGCAGCCGGCGATCCCCGGGGCCTCGGTACGCCGCACAAGGGGCACGAATTCGACCTTCGACCGCAAATATCAGAAGGTTCGCGAGCTGCTGGCGACCGACACGCGGCTGATGTCGAAGATCAAGTCGACGGCGCGCGCCTATGGCATCGATCCGATCCATATCATCGGCGCGCTGGTCGGCGAGCATACCTATAATGTTGATGCCTATGACGGTCTGCAGTCCTACTACGTCAAGGCTGCCTCCTATGCCGGCCAGAGTTTCCGTTTCGCCTATAGCGGCGAAAATATCGATGATTTCGTCGCCCGGCCGCAATTCGACGCCTGCAAGGTCAAAAGGGATTCCTACAGCCTCTGGACCTGCCGCGAAGATGTCTGGGACAGCGCTTTCCGGGGAAAGAAGGTCGACGGCAAATCCTTCCCCGACAATCGTTTCAGTGCCGTCTTCTTCCAGCCCTTCTATGCCGGCCAGACCTTCGGCCTCGGCCAGATCAATCCGCTGACCGCTCTGGAGCTTTCCGATCTCGTCAGTTCTACCTCGGGCATTGCGAAGTTGGACGAGAAGGATGCCAGCGGCGTCTACAAGGCGATCATGGATCCGGACCTATCGCTCGCTTTCGTCGCCGGCTCGATCCGCAAGTCGATCGACGATTATCGCTCGATCGCCGGCATGGATATTTCCGGCAATCCCGGTCTCACGGCGACGCTCTACAATGTCGGCAATTCCCGCCAGCGCGCCGCCGCACTCGCCGCCAGGAACCGGGGCGCGAGCCAGCCGGTCTGGCCGGAAGAAAATTACTATGGATGGCTTATTAATGATAAGCTGGACGACCTGAAGTCGCTGCTCTAGACTTCGAAACTGTCGAGAAAATAAGGTTTTCGAGGAGACATGATCTCATGGATATGATCCCGGAAGCCTTTTCTCCGCCGGCCCCGATCCCGCGCACCGCGCCGCCGTCGCGGCTGACGATCATCCGCACCATCCTGCGCAATCCGCTCGAACTGTGGGGCGAGCCCTCCTACACGCTGCCCTGGATCATGACGCGCTTCATTCGCGAGCGCACGCTGATCGTCAACGATCCTGGCCTGATCAAGCATGTGCTGGTCGACAATGCTTCCAACTACCGCATGTCCGATATCCGCCAGCTCATACTCCGGCCGATCCTGCGCGATGGCCTGTTGACCGCGGAAGGTCCTGTGTGGAAGCGTTCGCGCAAGGCCGTCGCGCCGGTCTTCACGCCGCGCCATGCCCAGGGCTTTGCCGGTCAGATGCTGAGCCAGAGCGAGGATTACGTCCGCAAATACGAGGATATCGGCAGCGAGGGTGAGGTCTTCGATATTGCGGTCGACATGACCGAGCTCACCTTTGCCATTCTCGCCGAGACACTGTTCTCCGGTGAGATCGTCACGGAAGGCGCCAGTTTCGCCGATGACGTCAACCAGCTGCTGCATCGCATGGGTCGCGTCGATCCGATGGACCTCCTGCGCGCGCCATCCTGGGTGCCGCGCGTCACCCGCATCGGCGGGCAGAAGGTGCTCGACAAGTTTCGCGGCATCGTCCGCAATACCATGAACCTGCGCCTCGACAAGATGCGCCGGGATCGCGGCTCCGCACCCGATGATTTCCTGACGTTGCTTCTGGAAAAAACCGGCCCCGATGGACTGACCATGGAGGAGATCGAGGACAATATCCTCACCTTCATCGGCGCCGGTCATGAGACGACGGCCCGTGCGCTCGCCTGGACACTCTATTGTGTCGCCAATAGCCCGCATATCCGCGAGGCCATGGAAGCGGAGATCGACCGGGTGCTTGCCACCGGTGCCGAGCCCGTCGCCTGGCTCGACCTGATGCCGAATGTCCGCGCCGCCTTCGAGGAGGCGATGCGCCTCTATCCGCCGGCACCTTCCATCAACCGCGCCGCGATCGCCGACGATGAATGGACGAGCCCCAGCGGCGAACGTGTCGAGATCCCGGCGGGGGTCACCGTGCTGATCATGCCCTGGACGCTGCACCGCCATGCGCTCTATTGGGACAAGCCGCGCGCCTTCATGCCCGAGCGCTTCCTTCCGGAGAATCGTGGCAAGATCAATCGCTTCCAATACCTGCCCTTCGGCGCCGGTCCGCGCGTCTGCATCGGCGCCACCTTCGCCCTGCAGGAGGCCGTCATCGCCCTTGCCGTGATGATGCACCGCTTCCGCTTCGATCCGACCGACGAAACTAATCCCTGGCCGGTGCAGAAGCTGACGACGCAGCCGCAAGGCGGGCTGCCGATGCGGGTGTCGAGGCGGTAGGATTATTTTTGCCGCTTCGCAGCTAGCGGGTCAGACGGGAAGGGTGCAATAACAGGTCACTTTCCGTTCAAAAGGTTAGATATCAGCGTGACATCTCACTTCCTGCTCGGCATCGACACGGGTGGAACCTATACCGATGCCGTTCTCTTTCATGAAACCGATGGCATCGTCGCCAAGGCGAAGTCGCTGACCACGCGGCATGATCTGGCCGTCGGCATCGCCGGCGTCGTCGATACGGTCATCGCCAAGGCCGGCGTTCCGGTTTCCGCCATCGGTCTGGTCTCGCTTTCGACGACGCTTGCCACCAATGCGCTGGTCGAAGGGCAGGGCGGCCGCGCCGGGCTAGTGATGATCGGCTTTGGCCCCGATGATCTGAAGCGCGATGGTTTGGCCGAGGCGCTGGGATCCGATCCCGTGTTGTTTTTGCCCGGCGGCCACAATGTTCACGGCAATGAGAGCCCGCTTGATCTGACGGCTCTGGAAGAGGCGTTGCCGGAGCTTTCGAAGAGCGTGTCGTCCTTTGCGGTTGCCGGCTATTTCGCCGTCAGGAATCCAGCCCATGAGATCCGCGTGCGCGACGCTATCCGCGAGCTGTCGCATCTGCCGGTCACCTGCAGCCACGAACTCTCCTCCAAGCTCGGCGGTCCGCGCCGGGCGTTGACGACGTTGCTGAATGCGCGTCTCGTCTCGATGATCGATCGGTTGGTCGGCGCCTGCGAAGGGTTTTTGGCGGCACGCGGCATCGCCGCGCCGATGATGGTGGTGCGCGGCGACGGTGCGCTGATCTCGGCCGCCGAGGCAAAACTTCGGCCGATCGAGACCATCCTCTCCGGCCCGGCGGCGAGCCTTGTCGGCGCGCGCTACTTGACCGGCCTCGACGATGCCGTGGTATCCGATATCGGCGGCACCACCACCGATGTCGCCGTCATGGAAGCCGGTCGGCCACGGCTCGATGCGGATGGCGCCGTCGTCGGCGGCTACCGCACCATGGTCGAGGCGGTCGCGATGCGGACTTATGGGCTCGGCGGCGATTCCGAGGTGAAGATCAATGATCGCGGCCTTGCCGTCGCCTTCGAGCTTGGACCGCGCCGCCTGCTACCACTCAGCCTTGTCGCCCATACGCATGGTGCGACCATTATCGCGGTACTGGAGCAGCAGTTGCGCGCGCCGCATCTCGGCCGCAACGCCGGCCGCTTTGCCCTGCGCACCGGCGTGCCGGATCATCTGGCAAGCGGGCTCACACCGCTGGAGCAGGCGCTATTCGACAAGATCGGTGCCGTGCCCCTGGCTCTCGATCAGCTTCTGATCTCGACTTCTCAGAAGGCGACGCTGGATCGGCTGGTGGCGCGGGGCCTCGTGCACCTCTGTGGCTTGACGCCATCGGACGCCATGCATGTGCTCGGCCGGCAGAGCCAGTGGAACGGGGAAGCTGCACGGCTCGGCCTCGCGCTGGCCATGCGGATGAAGGATGGTTCCGGCCGCCCGATAGCAACATCCGTCGAGGAACTGGCGCAAAAGATCGTCGATCGCCTGACCCGGCAGTCCGCCGATGTCATTCTCTCCGCCTGCCTTGCCGAAGACGGCGTTGCCGATCTCGATCCGGCCAAGTCGATCTCGATCGACCGGGCTCTTCGTCGTGCCCCGGGCATCGCCCGTTTCACTATCTCGCTCGATCGTCCCCTGGTCGGCCTCGGCGCCTCCGCCCCGGTCTATTACCCCGCCATCGCCGCGATGCTGGCGAGCGAGAGCGCCATTCCCGCCGATTCGGATGTGGCGAACGCCATCGGCGCCGTCGTCGGCCAGGTCCGCACCAGCGCCACCGTCTTCGTCACCATGCCCGAGGACGGCATCTATGTGCTGAACGGAGCGGGGGAGACCTTGCGGTTCACTGACGAAGAGAAGAGTTTTTCCATGGCGCGAGACCGGGCAATCGAGGTGGCGATGGCACAGGCGCGGCTGAATGGTGCCGTCGATCCGGTCATCGCCATGGATGAGCAGGTCGATGCGCCGGAGGTCGAGGGCAATCGCAAGCTGGTCGAGGCCCGCTTTATTGCGACGGCCAGCGGTCGCCCGCGAATCGCTGCGGATTGATTGTTTCCAAAATTGCATAAATCTTTCGAACTATTGCCAAATTGACGGAAGGCGAAACCGTCAGCAAAGTGGCACCATGTCAGAATTGAGCCGTTGAACGGCCTTAAGGAGTTGAGTGTATGAGCCGCATCGATAAAAACGAGCTTCAGATCGAACCGGTCCTGTATGATTTCCTCATCAAGGAAGCCCTGCCGGGCTCCGGCGTCGACGCGGATGCCTTCTTTGCCGGCTTCTCGGCGATCGTCCACGATCTCGCTCCGAAGAACCGCGAACTGCTCGCCAAGCGCGACCGGATGCAGGCGGCCATAGACGATTGGTATCGCAAGAACGGCGCGCCGGTGGATCTCGCCGCCTACGAAGCCTTCCTGCGCGACATCGGCTACATCATCCCCGAAGGCCCAGCCTTCACGGTCTCGACCGCCAATGTCGATCCCGAGATCGCCTCCATTGCCGGCCCGCAGTTGGTTGTCCCCGTGATGAATGCCCGATACGCGCTAAATGCCGCCAATGCGCGCTGGGGTTCGCTCTATGACGCGCTCTACGGCACCGATGCCATCCCCGAGACGGATGGCGCCGAGAAGGGCAAAGGCTACAATCCGAAGCGCGGCGAAAAGGTCATCGCCTGGGTGCGCGATTTCCTCGACGCTGCCGCACCGCTTACGAATGCCAGCTGGAAGGACGTCACGGGTTTCGCCGTTAAGGGCGGCGCTCTGGCGATTGCGACGAAGCGCGGCACTGTTACTCTTGCCGACGGCAAGCATTTCGCCGGCTATCTCGGCGATGTCGCCGCTCCGTCGCACATCCTGCTGAAGAACAACGGCATCCACGTCGAGATCGTCATCGATTCAAGCACCGACATCGGCAAGGCCGATCCGGCTGATATTTCCGACGTCCGCCTGGAATCGGCCATCACCACGATCATGGACTGCGAAGATTCCATCGCCGCCGTCGATGCCGAGGACAAGGCCGAGGTCTATCGCAACTGGCTCGGCCTGATGAAGGGCGACCTGACGGAAGAGGTCGCCAAGGGCGGCAAGACCTTCACGCGCCGTCTCAATCCGGATGTGACCTACACCGCGCCTGATGGCTCGAAGCTCGAGCTGCATTGCCGCTCGCTGATGCTGGTGCGCAATGTCGGCCACCTGATGACCAACCCGGCGATCCTCGACCGTGAGGGCAACGAGGTGCCGGAAGGCATCATGGATGCCATGATCACCGGCCTGATCGCGCTCTACGACGTTGGTCCGAACGGCCGCCGCAAGAACTCCCGCGCCGGCTCGATGTATGTCGTCAAGCCGAAGATGCACGGGCCGGAAGAAGTCGCCTTTGCCGTCGAGATCTTCTCGCGGGTCGAGGATGTGCTCGGCATGCCGCGCAACACCATCAAGATGGGCATCATGGACGAGGAACGCCGCACCACGGTCAACCTCAAGGAAGCCATCCGCGCCGCCAGCGAGCGCGTTGTCTTCATCAACACCGGCTTCCTCGACCGCACCGGCGACGAGATCCACACCTCGATGGAAGCCGGCCCGATGATCCGCAAGGGCGACATGAAGCAGGCCGCCTGGATCGCCGCCTACGAGAACTGGAACGTCGATATGGGCCTCGAATGCGGCCTTTCCGGCCATGCGCAGATCGGCAAGGGCATGTGGGCCATGCCGGATCTGATGGCGGCGATGCTGGAACAGAAGATCGCCCATCCGAAGGCCGGCGCCAACACTGCCTGGGTGCCGTCGCCGACGGCGGCCACGCTGCACGCGACGCATTATCACAAGGTCAATGTCGCCAATGTCCAGCAGAGCCTGAAGAGCCGCGCCCGCGCCAAGCTCTCCGATATCCTTTCCGTGCCGGTTGCTTCGCGCCCGAACTGGACGTCGGAAGAGATCCAGCGTGAAATCGACAACAATTGCCAGGGCATTCTCGGCTATGTCGTCCGCTGGGTGGATCAGGGCGTCGGTTGCTCCAAGGTGCCGGATATCAACAATATCGGCCTGATGGAGGACCGCGCCACGCTGCGCATCTCGGCTCAGCACATGGCCAACTGGCTGCACCATAAGGTCATCACCGAGGCGCAGATCATCGAGACGATGAAGCGCATGGCCGCCATTGTCGACCAGCAGAATGCCGGTGACCCGCTTTATATCGCCATGGCCGGCAATTTCGAGGGCTCGGTCGCCTTCCAGGCCGCGCTCGATCTTGTGCTCAAGGGCCGCGAACAGCCGAACGGCTATACCGAGCCGGTCCTGCATCGCCGCCGCATCGAGTTGAAGGCGAAGCAGGCCGCATAGGCCTGCTTCCACCAGCAGATACAAACAAAAAAGCCGCCGGATATCGATCCGGCGGCTTTTCAAATTCCGATTGCCAGTGATTACTGGATCACGACGACCTTGGTGGTATGACCCGGCAGAACGCGGCTGTAAAGGTCGATGACGTCCTGGTTGATCAGGCGGATGCAGCCCGAGGAAGCCGCGGTGCCGATCGATGCCCATTCCGGCGTGCCGTGCAGGCGGAACAGCGTGTCCTGGCCCTTTTCATTGTAGAGATACATGGCGCGGGCACCGAGCGGGTTCGAGAGGCCCGGGTTCATACCGCCATCGACATATTTTGCGATTTCCGGACGGCGCACTGCCATTTCCTTCGGCGGATGCCAGGTCGGCCATTCCTGCTTCCAGGCGACATAGGCGGTGCCGGACCAGGAGAAGCCCTGCTTGCCGACGCCGATGCCGTAGCGCATCGCTTCGCCATTGCCGAGGATGTAGTAGAGATGGCGTTCGCGCGTATTGACGATGATCGTGCCTTCGGCCTCATCGGACTTGTATTCGACGATCTGGCGGCGGAACTGCGGCTTCACCTTCTGGATCGGGATCGCCGGCAGCTGGTAGCCGTTATCACTGATCACACCGTAATCACCATCGAAGGACTTTACGGTCTCGGTTGCGGAATTGGCTGTGGCGGTCGGCGTGGCTGCAGCCGTGGTGGCATAGCCAGCCATAGCAAGCGTCGCGACAAGGCCCAGTGCGGTGATAGCATTGCGGGTGAGCATGGAAGTCTCTTGGTGCGTTGTGGCAGGGAATGGGATGGTATTCACCATCTTTGAATATGGTTTATTTTCCATTAAACTTAGCTTTGCAAGCGGCAGCGCTCCTAGTTCAATGGCGCCGCTGCGCAAATTAAAGGGACATGGCTTTTTTGCAACGTTTCTTGCCGGTTCCCGAGGCAATTCATGACGATTTTGAATGTTTACAATAATAATCCGTTAATAGATGGCCGCCAATCGGAACGGGCGATGCTTGTACGTCGCGGCGTGCAACTATTACTGCATGAGATGCGTCACGCCATCTTGCCGGAGTTGCCGCTCGCAAGCGGCCGCCGCGCCGACCTCATCACCCTTTCCGAGAAGGGCGAGATCTGGATCATTGAGATCAAGACCTCGATCGAGGACTTCCGCGTCGATCGCAAATGGCCGGATTATCGCCAGCATTGTGACCGCCTGTTCTTCGCAACACACAAGGATGTGCCGCTCGATATCTTTCCGGAGGACTGCGGACTGTTCCTGTCGGACGGCTATGGCGCGCATATGATCCGCGAGGCGCCCGAGCATCGCTTGGCGCCGGCGACACGCAAGTCGGTGACGCTCAATTTCTCCCGCGCCGCCGCCCAGCGGCTGTTATTGGCCGAATGGGCGACAGGCAAGGATTTTTCACCTGAATGATGGTTATTTCGGCGCGCGCTTGGCGAGGATGCGTTGCAGCGTGCGGCGGTGCATGTTGAGGCGGCGGGCTGTTTCGGAAACGTTGCGCTCGCACATCTCATAGACGCGCTGGATATGCTCCCAGCGCACCCGATCCGCCGACATCGGATTTTCCGGCACTTCGGCCTTTTCGCCCGGCCGCTGCGTCAGCGCCGCGTAGACATCGTCCGCATCGGCCGGCTTGGCGAGATAGTCGAGAGCTCCGAGCTTCACGGCGGTCACCGCCGTTGCGATATTGCCGTAGCCGGTTAGGACGACGATATGCGTGTCGTCGCGCCGCTGCCGGATCGCCTCGATGACCTCGAGGCCGGTGCCGTCGCCGAGGCGAAGGTCGACCACGGCATATTTCGGCGGAGTGGCCTTGGATTTGGCGACGCCTTCAGCCACCGATTCCGCTGTCTCGACCGTGAAGCCACGCGTCTCCATGGCGCGCGCCAGCCGGCGCAGAAAGGGCCCGTCATCATCGACGATCAGTAATGTTGCATCCGGGCCAATATGGTCCGCAATATCCTTGGCCCCAGCATGGGGATCGGCAAGCTCTTTATCCGTCATCATCTTCAATCCCGGCGGCATCCCGCCTGCACAGTCCTACTGATTTTAACGACCGGTGTTTTAAGCCGTGAAACTCATTTTGTCGAATTACTGTCGATCAAAACGCGCGGCCATTCGACGCGGATACGGGCACCCGGCGTCTCCGGATCGCGATTGCCGAACGAAATGGCAGCGCCCGAGCGTTCGAGCAGGGTCTTGGCGATGAACAGGCCAAGCCCGAGGCCGCCGGCCGTGTCGTCGCGCTGACGTGTCGTGACATAGGGCTCGCCGATCCGCGTCAGGATATCGGGCGCATAACCGTTGCCGTCGTCCTCTATGATGATGATGAGCAGAGCCGGGTCGTACTCCACCGTGACGGTCACGGTCTTGCGTGCATAGTCGACGGCGTTTTCGATGAGATTGCCGAGCCCGTACATGATGCCGGCATTGCGGTTGAGCACCGGTTCGCCGGCCCTCGGGCTCTTTTCGATCAGCTCCAGTTTTATGCCGAATTCCCGATGCGGCGCGATGACCTCCTCCATCATCGACGACAGCGTCAGCCGCCGCATATGCGCCTCGTCCTCGGCCGACAGCGTCGTCAGCCGCCGCAGGATATCGCGGCAGCGCTCGCTCTGGCTGCGCAGCAGCGCCACGTCCTCGCGGAAGCGATCATCATGGAGGAGCTCGCGCTCCATCTCCTTGGCGACGACGCTGATGGTCGCCAGCGGCGTGCCGAGCTCGTGGGCAGCGGCGGCCGCCAGACCGTCGAGCTGCGACAGATGCTTTTCCCGCTGCAGCACCAGTTCCGTAGCCGCCAGCGCATCGGCAAGCTGCGACGCTTCCATGGAGACGCGATAGGCATAGAAGGCGGCAAAGGCCATGGTCGAGGCGATCGAACACCAGACGCCGAGTTGCATGACGCTATGGACGTTCACCTCGACGCCGCCATACCAGGGCAAGGGGAAGGGTGAGAAAGCAAGGCCGGTGATGCAGATCATCGCCAGTACGATCAGTACCATGCTGTAGCGGATCGGCTGCGAGGCGAACGAGATAATGACCGGCACGCAGACCAGCGCCGAAAAGGGGTTGGCAAGCCCTCCGGTGATCAGCAGCAGCCCGCAGAGCTGCAAGAGGTCGAGGCCGAGCAGCGCGAAGGCGGCCGGCGGCTCCAGCCGGTGCGTCGGCGGATAGCGCAGCGTCAGGAAGAAGTTGATCCAGGCAAGACAGGCGATCAGCACGCAGCAGGCCAATAACGGCATCGGAAATTTCAGCCAGAAGGCAACGATCATCACCGTTGCCGTCTGGCCGCCGACCGCAAGCCAGCGTAGGCGCACCAGCGTCTGCAATCTCAGCCGCCGGCTGGTGTGATAGTCGTCCTGCAGCTTGGCGTCCGCGATCGCGATCTTGTCCAATCCTCTGAAGAAGCTGGCCACGTTCAGGTTCCCCTCGGCTTGGTTCGTGTCGTCGGCGAAGCTTCCGCCGGGTCTTCCGGCCAGGGGTGCCGCGGATAGCGCCCGCGCATGTCGGCGCGTACGTCCTTCCACGATCCGGCCCAAAAGCCCGGCAAGTCGCGCGTCGTCTGGATCGGCCGGTGCGCCGGCGAGGTCAGCTCCAGCACCAGCGGCAAGCGACCGCCTCCGATGGCCGGATGTTGCTTCAGCCCGAAAAGTTCCTGCACGCGGATCGTCAGCAACGGCTCCTCGCCTTCATATTGGATGGGATGGCGCTGGCCGGTCGGCGCTTCGAAATGCGTCGGCGCCATCCGGCCAAGGTCGCGCTGCAGCTCATGCGGCACCAGCGACATCAGCCCATTGGAGAGACCACCAGCGGCGATATCGGAAAGGCCGCGCGCCTCGGTCTGGAACGGTGTGAACCAGTCTTCGAGCCGCAAGAGCAGTGCGTCATCGCTGACATCGGGCCAGGGCTCGCCGATCGTCCGGTGCAGGAAACCGATTCGGTCTCGCAATTGATTTGCGTCCTTGGAAAACGGCAGCACGCCGATCCCAAGCTCGCGAATGCCCTCGGCCAATGCTTTCGCCGCCTTTTCCCCCGATGGGCGCGGCAAGGGTGTCTCGTCAAATATGATGGCGCCGAGCCGGGTGACGCGGCGGGCGCGCACCTGCCGGCTTGCCTTGTCGAAAACGCTTTGGTCCTCCGTGCAGATTTCGCCCGGCAGATGCTCCTCGACATCCCCCCGCGAAATCTCGGATGCGGCCAGGATACGGGCTTGCGCCGCCCGCCCGGTCAGATCGGCGATCACCAGCATCTGCGCGCCGGCAAGCCGCTCCGTCTCCGGCAGTTCGGCGCCGCGCCCGTTCGCCATGACGAAGCGCCCACGGCCGCCACGCTGCAGGGCGATACGATCCGGAAAGGCATGCAGCAGCAGGGAGCCGGCCAGCATCGGTGCACCTGCAGTCGCGGTCTTGCCGCCGCCCGCCGCCGTCGCCAGCCTTCCGGCCAGCCGGCGCGCCGCCTCGGCCCGTTCGCCCTTTTCCGTCTTGAACCGCCTGAGCCGCTCCTCCAGATCGACGCTCGGTCCACCCAGCCCTTGCTCGGTCAGCAACACGGCCAGCAGCGCCGCTTCCCGCGCCTGGCCGAACTCCGCTGCCGAGATCACCATGGCCGATAGCCGTGGCGGCAAGGCCAGATCGCGCATCAGCCTCCCGCGCTCCGTCAGCCCGTTGTCGGCGTCCAGTGCCCCCAGCTGCCGCAACAGCGCGCGCGCCTCATGAAGCGTGGTTGCCGGTGGCTGATCGACGAAGGCGAGCGTGGCGGGGTCCTGCACGCCCCAATGGGCGAGATCGAGCGCCAGGCCTGAGAGATCGCTAGAGAGGATCTGCGGCGGCGTGAAGGCGGGCAGCGCCGCCGTCTGGCCGGGATGCCATAGCCGGATGGCAATGCCGGGCTCGGTTCGTCCGGCGCGGCCAGCCCGCTGGTCGGCGGAGGCCCGCGACACGCGCACCGTCTCCAGACGGGTAATGCCGGTCGACGCCTCGAAGACGGGCAATCGCTGTTGCCCGCTGTCGACGATGATCCTGACGCCATCGATGGTGATGGAGGTCTCGGCGATCGAGGTCGCCAGCACCACCTTGCGCGTGTCCTTCGGCGCCGGGCGGATTGCCGCGTCCTGTTCCTTCTGACCAAGATTGCCGTAAAGCGGCGCGATGACCGTCTCCGGCGGCAACCGTCTTTCAAGCCGTTCGACGGTGCGGGTGATTTCCGCCTGTCCCGGCAGAAAAGCGAGGATCGAGCCCTGTTCCGTCGCATGCGCGTCGAGGATCGCCCGCGTTACCGTATCCTCGATCCGCTCTCCGGCCGGCCGGTCCTGATGGCGGATGTCGATCGGAAAGCTGCGGCCCATGCTTTCGATCACAGGCGGATCGCTAAGCAGTGCCGCCACCCGTTCGACATCGAGCGTCGCCGACATCACCAGGATGCGCAGATCCTCGCGCAGGGCCGATTGCACGTCGAGCGCCAGCGCCAGGCCGAAATCCGCATCCAGCGAACGCTCGTGGAACTCGTCGAAGATGACGGTGGAGATACCAGAGAGTTCGGGGTCGTCGAGGATCATCCGCGCAAACACGCCCTCGGTCACCACTTCGATGCGTGTCTTTGCCGAAATGCGGTTGTCGAGCCGCATGCGGTAGCCGACGGTGCCGCCGACCTCCTCGCCGAGCAGTGAGGCCATGCGCGCCGCCGCCGCCCTTGCCGCCAGCCGTCGCGGCTCCAGAAGGATGATCTTGCCGTCGCCACGCCAGCTCTGGCCCAGCAGGTAAAGCGGCACCAGCGTCGTCTTGCCGGCGCCGGGCGGCGCGGACAGAACCGCTCGCCGCTCGTTGCCAAGCGCCGTACCGATATCGGCAAGCACATGCGAGACCGGCAGCTCGGGCAGCGAAGGCGTCATGAATGTCACGCCTGCCTGTCCCGCGCATATTCATAGGCGAGGATCGCGCCGGCGAGATCCTCGAGCGCCGCGCCCACCGACTTGAACAGGGTGATGTCAGCGTCGTTGCCGCGTCCCGGCTTTGTCCCGCGAATGAGCTCGCCGAGTTCGGCGCGGATGGCGTCTTCCGTCAGCACGCCGCTCTTCAGCGGCTGAACGATATCGCCGGCTTCCTTCATCGCGCCGGCGCGCGTATCGACGAAAACCTCCGCGCGTCGGATCGCGGCGTCGTCGGTCTCGCGCATGTCCGGCTTGAAGCCGCCGACGAGATCAAGATGCGCGCCGGGCTTCAGCCATTCGCCCTTGATCAGCGGTGTGCTCGACAGCGTTCCGCAGGAGATGATGTCGGCGCTGCGGACGGCCGCCTCAAGATCGATAACGGCGACGACATCCAGACCTAGAGCTTGCGCTTGGCCGGCTATGTCTGCCGCCTTGTTGTAATCGCGGCCCCATATGCCGATCCGCTTCAGGGTCCGCCCCTCGGCATGCGCCTGGATCAGATTGAGCGACAGCCGCCCAGACCCGCAGACCAGGAGCTCCTCGGCATCCGCACGCGCAAGATGGCGCGCCGCCAACGCCGAAGTAGCCGCCGTGCGTCTTGCCGTCAGCTCGCCACCGTCGATCACCGCCAGCATCTCGCCGGTCTTGCCGGAGGACAGCAGATAGGTGCCGAAGATCGCCGGCAGGGCCCGAGTGGCATTGTCGGGAAAGACCGAGACCATCTTCACGCCCATATAATGTCCTGGCAGCCAGGCCGGCATCAAAAGCAGGGTCGCATCGCTTTCGCCCGGCACCTCCATGTCATGGTGATGCCTGACCGGCATGACGCAGTCGCCGGTAAACATGGAGGCGATCGCCTCGATCAGCGCCGGCCAGGCAAGCGCCGTACGTGTCTGCTCTTCATTAAGGACCAGCATTGTCCGCTCCTCTATTGCTTGAGACTTCTATTAGGTCTTAGCTGAGAAACTGGCAATTGCTGGTGCCGGCTGGCGGCGAACTCGATAGGGAAACCTGATTCAGTGGTCTTCGTCCCTTATAATCCCTTATAAGAAGAAGGATTCCGCGATGACTCGTAAAATGAATCCGGAAAAGGCCCGTTAAGAGGACGATTTTCACTGTCGTTCAATCGCCTCGACAAATCCCTATTTAAATTCAATAACTTATAAAAATGTCAGAATTTTTACAGTTCCTCTGTTGACTTGGTTCGG
>NZ_QSNT01000007.1:0-226298 GCF_009498525.1 Rhizobium sp. ICMP 5592
GGCGACGCCGCCGACAGCCCGATTACCTCGCAGTTCGGCTCACCCAACCAGAATATTATCGGCTTTACCCTCAACAGAACCTTCAACATCAACTTTTGACGCGCGCAGCGCCTCATGATCGGCGATGTAGTTCCGCGTCAGCGGCAGGACATCGTTGCGCTTGGTGATCTGGATCTGGAAGACGACGAGATCCTCGTAGCGGAAAGCAGCTTCCGCAGTCGAAAGATAATATTCCCACATACGGCAGAAGCGCTCGTCATAGAGCTTCGCCACCTCGTCCCAGCGCGCCATGAAACGCTCCCGCCAGCTTTCGAGCGTGTAGGCATAATGGAGGCGCAGCACCTCGACATCGGTGATCGTCAGTCCCGCTGCCTCGATCTCGGGCACGATCTCCGAAAGTGCCGGAATATAGCCGCCGGGGAAGATGTATTTGTCGAGCCAGGGCGTGGTGAAGCCTGGTGTCGCCGAGCAGCCGATGGTGTGAAGGACCATGACGCCGTCATCCTCCAGCAGCTCCGCGCATTTGCGGAAGAAGGTCCGGTAGGACGACAGGCCGACATGCTCGAACATGCCGACGGAGACGATCCTGTCAAAGCGGCCCGTCAGGCTGCGATAGTCCCTGAGTGCGAATTGCACTTCCGCCGGCGCTCCATTGAGGCTGGCCGGCACCCGTTTCGAGGCATAATCATGCTGCTCCTCGGAGAGCGTCACGCCGAGGACATAGCCGCCCGGCGCCTGCTCGGCCAGATGCAGCGCGAGACCACCCCAACCGCAACCGATATCGAGAATGCTGTTGTCCGGCTCAATCAAGAGCTTGGCGGCGAGGTGCCGTTTCTTGGCCAGCTGCGCGTCTTCAAGCGATTGGTCGGGATGTTCGAAATAGGCGCAGGAATATTGCCGGTCCGGGTCGAGGAACAGCTCATAGAGCCGGCCATCGAGATCGTAATGATGCGCGACATTGGTCTTCGAGCGTCTCGGCAGGTTGCGATGACGGAAGATCCGCAGCTTCGTGCGGATATGGTCGATGATACGGGCGATGAGCGGATGCGTGCTGTTCTGCGCCTCCCGCAGCAGCATCGCCACGAATTCATAGAGCGAGCCATGTTCGACAAGGAAACGGCCGTCCATGTAAAGCTCGCCGAGCCTTGCATCGGCGTCGATCAGGAAAGCCCACTGCGCACGGTTGTCGGTAAAGCGGACGCAGACGGGTTCGCCGGTGCCGTCGCCGAATGTCAGCGCCCGGCCGCCCGCCGTCATCACGATCAGCGATCCCCGCGACACGATGCTCGACAGCGCTCGCTTCAGGCTCCAGTCCGCGAGGCTGAATGCCATTGTATTTTGACGATGGTCTTCCGCTGGCAATCCGGACATTATCGATCCTCACCGCTATGGGGGCGTAGCGAGCCGCGTTTCGCGTGCCAGTCGTCGCCGCTCGTCGCCTCGCTGGAGGCACCGGCAATCAGCCAGACGCCCGTCAGGATCAGGCCGCTGCCGATCACCTGCAGGCCGACGACCGGCTCGCCGAAGACGAGCCAGCCGGTAGCGATGATCAGCACGTAGCTGATGCCGGAAAGCGGGAAGGCCCGGCTGAGGTCAAGCTCGGAAAGCACGTTCATCCAGATGAAGAAGCAGGCGATCTCGACGGCGATCGCCGCCAGGATCCAATGCGAACCAAGCGCCTGCCACAGCCAACCGATCCCCGTCGCATCGCCCAATTGCTCGGCTCCGTGCTTGACGAAAAACTGGAACAGCGTGTTCAACACCGGCACGGCAAGCCAGGATAGACGCATGGACGACATCACTGGCCCGCCTCATCTGTGGAAAGCAGTGGCGAAACCAGCCGCAATATCTTCTGGAGAACGGGATTGCGATGCCGGAAGAACATCGTATTGGCGGTCAATTGGCTGCCGAGCCGCACCTTGTTTTCATAATAGGCCTGACCGCTCTGATAGCGGCCGATCCCATGCTCGAGGCAATAGCGCAGATTGGTGAACCAGCTGAGAAAATAGAGATTGTAGGGCCGCCCCTCCTCGCCATCCATGCAGAAGAACTTGTCGATGGCGACATGTTCGTCATGCACGATCAGGTTGGCGGCCAAGAGCCGGTCTTCGACGAAATAGAATACGCAGAAGGAACGGCCGCGCATATGCGCGAGTATCCCCTCGAAATAGTCCGGGGTCAGCTCCTCGAACTGCCATTCGCTGCGATTGCGCGTGTCATGATAGAGCGCCATGACCTCCGGCAGGAAATCGCCAAAATCCGTCCGCATTTCGACCCGGACCTGCTCGAAGGATTTCAGCTTGCGACGCATATCCTTGCGGGTGCCGGAAGAAAGCCTGGCGAGATAGTCGTCGACCGTCTTGAAATCCACGTCGAGCCAGGCGGTCGGCAGGCCGCCGATCGAGGCATAACCGCGGTCCGAGAGCAGGTCGCCGAACTCGGCGGTCACCGGCGCGGGAATATCCTTGATGCCCATCAGTGAGCACTCTTCCGTGGCCGCAAGCTCCTCGAAAAACGACAGCAGCTCGGCAAACAGCACCGCGCGGCGTTCCGGCGGCACGTCGGGGTGAAAACCGACTGCGCCCGTTTCGGTGCAGGGAGAGCCGAGGCAGGCAAGACGCAGCGTCAGGAAGCCCGGAAAGCGTTGCCGTATGCGGCGCACCGCCTTGCGGAGCCGGCCGTCCTCCAGCGTGGTGTCCAGGGCATAAGGGCAAAGGAAGACCGGCATGGCGGCACTGACGCGCCCATCCTCGACGATGGTGATGTAGCGCCATTCGAAGCCAGAGATATCGGCTTCCTCGATGGCCAGCAGGCAATCATAATCCTCGACCTGCCCGCGAAAGCAGGCATTCCAGGCATCGTGGCCGATGGCGCGGATGCTGAAATGCACCTCGGCAACCGGATCCCGGTCTGTCGTCGGGAAAGATTTAGGCAAGGGCTTGAGCATGGCTTGCCTCGAAAAAGTCGGCGGTGAAATCCGCCACCTGGCGATGCTGACGGTCGACATGGATCATGTGGTAACTGTCCTTGATCCATCTGAGCTCGTGCGGGCCGCCGATGTGGTCGGAAATGTAGCGCGCATGTTTGGGGCTGCTCAGATCATCGTCCTCGGCGTGCAGGATCAGCGTCGGCGTCTTCATCTGCGGCAGCCGACCCCTCAGGGTCTTGCCCAGCCGATGCATTTCGACCAACCCCTTGCCGGGAAATGTTTCGAGAACGCCCTCCCCAGCCATGGTCCCGATCAACCGGCGCATGCGCTCGTCCTTGATCCCGAGGGATGCGGTCTCGCGGAAATTGAGGCGATCCAGAAAGGGGATGCGCGACAGCCAGCTGATTTGCGAGGACAAAAGCGGATAGTAGAAAGGCACATCCCAGCCGTCATAGTGAAAGCAGGGGGAATAGATCGCCACGGCACGGATCGTCTCCGGCTGGCGTTCGGCGGCCAGCATCGAAAGCTTGCCGCCAACGCAGATACCGGCGGCAAAGACCTGCTGCGTTCTCCCGGCAAGCACCGCCGAGGCCTGCACGACACTGTCCAGCCAATCTTCCCAGCACGAGCGCCGCAGCGTGCCTGCATCCACCCCGTGGCCGGCCAGGAGCGGCGCATAGACGCTGTAGCCCTTGCGATTGAGGTGGCGCGCGACCAGCTTCATTTCAGCCGGCGCCCCGGTCAGCCCATGGATCAGGAGGACACCTTTTCCATTGGTGCCCTCGAGATAAAAGCTCAGTTCATCGGCTTTCATGAGAAAGCTCCGCCTGCCGGTTCTCCTTAGCCATGAAACCAAGGGCGTGGCAGGTGCTGATCACATGCGTGCCGGCCTTTTCCTGCTCGTCCTTGATCTGCTCGTGCAGGGTCGGCAGTTTCGTCCAGTGAGTCTTCGGACGGTAGTGATGTTCGGCATGGTAGCCATTGCCGAACCACAGCCAGTTGTAGAACGGCTTGTGGCTGCTGACGCCCCAGGCGATCGGCTCATCGGGGTCACCGTGCAGATGCTCGTAATAGCCGTTCAGCGACGACAGGCAGTTACCGAGATAATAGAAGGGCACGAAGAACAGCACGGCCTTCCAGTCATAGATCAGCGCAATCGCGGCGAGACCGAGGAAGAAGAACAGCTCGAACCGGCCCCATTTGGCATCGAAGGGGCGCCGGCGCGCGATCGCCTCGTGGATGTCGCCGAGGCTGTCGCGGAAGAAACTCAGGAAGGTGTAGGACCACACATTCTCCGGCTCGCCGTTACGACCGTGGCGGTAGATCGACAGCATGTCGATCGTCTCGCCCTTTTCATCCGGCCGATCGCTGTTGCCGGAGTGATGGCGCATATGCACCCAATGATAATAGGTCTGCGAAAAACCGATCGCGACCGATTCCAGCAGGCTGAAGCCATAGTTCATCCAGCGCGGCTTGAAATAGGGCGTGTGAATGAAATTATGCGATATGCTGTTGATGTTCCACGAGATCGACACGGCATAGAGGCAGCCGAGAACCGCCGAGAACCACAGGGGCCGGCTTTCGAAACCGACGATCAGGTAGACGTCGAAGGCGAGATGCGCCACGGCGGCCAGAACCGGCGCAGCATCCCATCTGGTATGAGCAAAGATTTTCATAGTCCGGTTACTCCCACGCAGGCCACGCCGGCGGTCACCAGGAACACGCCGATCGCGTGGCGGAGATTGATGTTTTCCTTGAAGATCACGCCCCCGGCGAGCACGATGACCACATAGCTCAGCGCCATCAGCGGAAAGGCCATGGTGAGGGGAACGCGTTCGAGCACGGCGGTCCAGGCAAATAGCTCGACCGCCCAGAACAGGATGCCGAGCCATGTGACCGGCTTGGCCAGCGCGACAAGCAAGGCGCTTTCGCTCGCCGATTGTTTGAAACAGACCTCGCGCGCCGTTTCCGCCAGCACGCAGAAAAGGATGAGGCCGATCATCGGAAGGGTCAGGCTGCCGCTCATGCCATGTACTCCGCCAGCACTTCGAGCAGCGCGTGATTTGCAGCGCTATTGATGTTTCGGGTCGTCTCGGGCTTCGGCCGGATGCGCGGCTGATCGATGAAGATCTCGGCCCGCTTCATCAGCTTGGTGCGAAGATCGCCGGCATAGTTCGGCGTGGAATAATCGCCGATGACATCCGCGCCGATGATGCGATGCCGGCTACCGATCTCGCTGATCAGCGCCAGCAGATAGGGCAGCCGCATTCGGCCCTGATCCCAATTGGTGACCGCATCGTCGGCGGCAAGCACGTCCTTGTCGATCGTCAGGTAAACCGCCTCGGTGCGAATCCGGCTCAGCATCCGGTCGATGAAATTGTCCTCGCCGATCTCGGCGATGGATTTCCAGTGCAGAGCGCCCTTGTCCTGCCGATAGCTGGCGCCGCTGCCGTAATCGGCCAGCACCCGGCTCGGCGGATGCTCATAGGGGTAAAGTTCCAGCTTGCCTTCGCCGAGCCAGTGCAGATTGGCGCCCTTGCGCTCGGGGCTGCGGAGATCCCGGCTGCAAACGCCGATGGTGATGACCTTCTGGATATGACGATGGGCAAGGGCGCTGTTGACCCAGGAACCGCAATGCATGCCGCCTTCGAAGGTAACCCAGTCCGGATGATTGTCGAAGTGTATGAGGGTCGTCGCAACAGGCTGTCGCTCCAGAGCCCCATCGAGAAGCAGTGCCGTCACGTGATGAAAGTCGCCCGAGCCCATGAAAGAGAGCTGCGGATCCTTGCCGAGCGTGGGGGTGCTCTTGGCAATCTCACGGCCGAGTTCGGCAAGTGCCTTCTGCTTGCCCCAGAGCCGGACGGCTTTTCCGGCTCCCTTGTCGAAATATTGATGCGCGCCGGCAAGCTTGCAGGCGCGCACGAAATCCGGCTGCAGCTCCAATGCATCATCGAGATGAAGAAGAAGGAGCTGCACCGTCTTATCTCCGGGCTGCGCGCGTCAGAAGCTGATCGAGCAGAGCGAGCGCCAGATCGATTTCCTCACGCGTGATGAGCAGGTTCGGCGCGAAGGTGATGACGTTCTTATGGTAGCCGCCGACGTCAAGCACGAGGCCGTACATCTTGGCACCGACCTGCAGGTCGCCCTTCATGCCTTCATCGCAAAGCCAGTCCATCGTCGCCTTGTCCGGCGTGTAGCTGTCGTCCTTGCAGATTTCCATCCTGAGCGCGAGGCCGAGGCCGTCGACTTCGCCGACGATGGCGTGACGCTTCTGCAACTGCTTCAGCCCGTCGAGGAAATAGGCGCCCTTGGCCATGATGGCCGTGCCGAAATCCTCCTCTTCCAACATTTTCATCGTTTCGAGAGCCACGGCGGTCCCCATCGGATTGCTGGCGAAAGTCGAATGCGTGGAGCCGGGCGGGAAGATCGTCGGGTTGATCATTTCTTCCCGTGCCCAGACGCCTGAAAGCGGGTTAAGCCCGTTGGTGATCGCCTTGCCGAAGACGAGAATGTCGGGCGAGACGCCGAAATGCTCGATCGACCAGAGCTTGCCGGTGCGGTAGACGCCCATCTGGATCTCGTCGACGACAAGCAGGATGCCGTGTTCGTCCAGCACCTTCTTCAGCTCGACGAAGAAGTTCATCGGCGGAATGACGTAGCCGCCCGTGCCCTGGATCGGCTCGATGTAGAAGGCGGCATATTCCGACTTGCCGGCCTTCGGATCCCAGACGCCGTTATATTCGCTCTCGAACAGACGGGCGAACTTCTGGACGCAGTAATGCCCATACTCTTCCTTCGACATGCCCTTCGGACCGCGGAAGTGATAGGGGAACTCGACGAACTGCGCCCGGTCACCGAAATGGCCGTAGCGGCGGCGATAGCGGTAGCTCGAGGTGATCGCGGACGCGCCGAGGGTGCGGCCGTGATAGCCGCCTTCGAAGGCGAACATCAGGCTCTTGCCACCGGTATAATTGCGCACCAGCTTCAGCGAATCCTCAACCGCCTGCGAACCGCCGACGTTGAAATGAACCCGGCCCTTGTGCCCGAACTTGCGCTCGGCGTCCTGAGCGATCATCGCCGCAAGCTCCACCTTTTCACGGTGCAGATATTGCGAAGCGACCTGCGGCAGCCGATCGAGCTGGCGATGGGCGGCCGCGTTCAGGCGCTCGTTGCGATAGCCGAAATTGACGGCGGAATACCACATCTGCAAATCGAGGAACGGCGTACCTGCCTGGTCGTAGACAAAGGACCCTTCGCATTCTTCGAAGAATTTCGGTTTTGCCGTGTAGTGAACGGTATCGCCATGGGAGCAATAGGTCTCCTCAAGGATACGCAACTCCTCTTCGGATTTGACGGGCAATTGCGTCTCGTCGCTGAAGGCTTCGGCTACATTGGTTTTCATTAGATGCCTCTTGGTCTTGTTCATGCGGTCTTGGAATGCAGCAACGCGCGCTGTTCGCGCGTGACGCTGGGAAGAACGGCTTTCATCTTTGGAAGCAGGTCGGTGAAGGTTTCGAAGGCGACATAGGGAATGCCGCGGTCTTCGCAGTAATCGATCAGCTTGGCTTTCGCGAAAACGAGATCGACCTTGTCGGAAACGCAGAAATCGCTACGGCCATCGCCGATATAGATCTGCAAATCAGGGCTCTTAACGACCCGACATTTGCAGACGCCGGAGCCGGACAGGCAGCCGCTTGCCGTCGGCGACGGGAAGAGGGAATAGGATTCCCGGCCATCGGCAAGGCAGTAGCTAAGCACGTTGGCAACGATCGCCATGTCGTCAATGCCATGACGCGTCAGGATACGACGAATGAAGTAGTCGACACCATCGCTGACGATGGTGATGGGCATATTGCTGCTGCGGCAGTACGACAGGAATTCTTCAAAGCCGGGGTCGATGGACGCCGTGTCCAGCAGGGCGTCAATGTCCTGGCGGCTCGCCTGGACCAGGGCAATCTGGCGGCGCATGCACTCGCCCGACCCCATCAGCCCTTGCTTCCACTGCCGCTCTATGTCTTCCCACTCAGGATCGGCGAAACGGGATAACACCATATCCGTCGCGTCTTCGATGGAGATGGTTCCATCAAAATCGCAAAACACCTGCATGAAACGCCCTTTCGCCTTGTCCTTGGGTTGCGTTTAACAACCGTGGATGAGCCAGGCATGAGGGCAGAATGATGCGAAAATGAAATCGTGGTAAAGTTGACTCTATTCCGTCCTGGGCAATCGCAGGTCGACCTGCAGGCCCGAACCCCAGCGCGGCGTCGACAGCTCTATCGCGGCGGCAAGCCGGTCCGCCGTATCAGCGACGATTGCCAGGCCAAGGCCGGCGCCCTCGGTATGCAGCGTGTCGATCCGATAGAAGCGCTGGAAGACGGCTTCCCTTTCGTCGGGCGGAATACCCGGCCCGCTATCGCTGATCGATATCAGCCAGAGCTCGCTTCCAGCGGTGATCATGACCTCGATCCTGCCGGCGACCGGTGTGTACTTGATGGCGTTGTCCAGGAGGTTGCTGACCATCATGCGCAACAGCGATTCATCCGTCTTCACCTGCGCCGCTTCATCGCCCGCCAGCACGACATCGAGCTGCCGGCTGTTGATGATGTTGCCGAACTCCGCCAGCACCGACGCCAGCATATGATAGAGCAGCACCGGCGTCGGATTGAGCGGATGATGGCTAACCCTTGCCAGTCGCAGCAATTGCTCGATCAGATGTATGGCGCGATTGTTGCTGGCCACGAGATCGGCGACGATCGCCTGCCGCTCCTGCTCGCTGTCGCTATTGCCCAGCATCTGCAGCAACAGCTTTACGCTGGCCTGCGGGGTGCGCAATTGATGTGCCGCAAGATCGGAGAAGCGCCGTTCGAGCGTCAGGGAATGGCCAAGCTTTTCGAGAAGCTGATTGATCGAGCGGCCGAGCGGCAACAGGTCCCGCGGCAGGCCTTCGACGGGGATCGCCGAGAGATCGTCGGGCGACCGGGTACGGATCTGGCGCACCAATCCATGGATCGTTCGAAGGCCGCTATTGATGCCGAGCCAGATGAGAAAGCCGATGACCGGCACCAGCACCAGCAGCGGAAAGAAGAGATTGAGCAGGATGTTGGAAACCAGCGTTTCACGAAGGGCGATCTTTTCACCGACCTCCATCACAATCGTCGAATTGGGGATCGGCAGCGAATAGACGCGCCACTCCTCGCCGCGATAGGTGATGGTGGTGAAGCCGACCTTCTGCTGTGGCACATCCGACAGAAACGCCGTGCTGCTGTAGAAGCGGATATGGCCGTCGTCCCAGGCGCGGAACATATGGGCATCGGCATAGTCGTCGGCGTCCTCGTTGAAGGCGAGCTGATTGTCCATGTTGAAATCGATATCGTCGATCTGCCTCGGGGCGCGGTCAGGCTCCCGCTCCAGCGGCCGGCGCAGCAGGCCCCAGATAATATTCGCGTCGTTTATGAGTTGGGCATCATAGATATTGTCGATTTCGCGCGTCGCACTGTTGAACGCGAAAGCGCCGACTACAACGATCGTGACCACCACGACCGGCGCGGTCCTGAGGAAAAGCTTGCGGGTAAGCGTGGAATTGCTCATCGCTCGATCATGTAACCAACGCCGCGGATCGACTTGATGAAATCGCTGCCAAGCTTCTTGCGCAGATTGTAGATCGTCACCTCGATCGTATTGCTCTCGACCGTGCTTTCGGCATCGTAAAGTGCATATTCGATATCGTTCTTGGTCACGTATCGACCACTACGCTCCATCAGAAGCTTCAGCAGATGGAATTCCTTGGCCGTGGTGTGAACCTGGACATCGCCCTTGCGGGCAACCATCGCCGAAGGATCGACCTCGATATCACCACAGCGAATGACACTTTCCGTTCGTCCGTCGCGACGGCGGATCAGCGCGCGCATACGGGCAAGCAGCTCATCGAGATCGAACGGCTTGACCAGATAATCGTCAGCACCCTCGTCAAGCCCTTCGACCTTCTGGCGCACGGCATCGAGCGCCGTCAGCAGCAGGACCGGCACCGAATTGCCCCGCTGTCGAATGCCTCTCAAGACCTCCATGCCACTGAGCCGCGGCAGGTTGATATCAAGCACGATTGCCGCGAAATCCGAATGCTGGGCCGCTTCGAGACCGGACTCGCCGTCGCGCATCCAATCGACGCCGTAGGCGTGCTTCTCCAGGGCCTTCTTCAGGGATGATCCGAGGATATTATCGTCTTCAACTAGCAGAACACGCACGGTCGATCTCGCTTCGCCGATGGGAATTATGCACCCGATGTGAACCGCAATTGGAGCGGCCTTGTGGCAAAGCCATCGAGCTTGCTCACCGGCTCAATACTTGAACAGATTTCGCGGCATAGCAAGAATCTGGCTTTTTTCGCTCTCGTCCATCGCCAGCTCATCCAAAAAAGCCAAGTTGCCGGCATAGGCCTGTGCCGCCTCATGCTGGGTATGCGGCCAGTCGCTGCCCCACATGAGATGGTCCAGACCAAAGGCATGGCGCAGCAGAGGATAGGCCTGCCGGGCGAAATTTCTGCCTTCCGGCCCATTGCGATAGGGAGCGGAGAGCTTGACGTAGACCCGCCCCGAAGACCCCAGTTCCAACAAGCCGCGGAAGCCCGGATCGGCGATGCCGAGCTTGGGATCGGGCAGGCCGAAATGGTCGACGACCACGTTCACCCCATTGTCCGCCAGCATTTGCGCGAGCGGCACGAGGTCGGCGGCGTTGCGCTGGATCTCGATCTGCCAGTCGAGTGACTTCAATGTCGCGAGCAGATCCCGCCATTCCTGTGTGGAGAAATCCGGCAACGGCTGCCCAACGAGGTTGAGACGGATGCCGACCACCCCGGCTTCGTCATAGGCAGCGAGTTGTTCCAGCGAGATGCCGGGGTCGATCACCACGATACCGCGCAGTCGACCATCCGCCGCTTTCAGGCAATCGAGAAGATAGGAATTGTCGGTTCCGAGGAAGCTCGGCTGCACGAGCACGCCATGGGTCAGCCCGTTCTCGTCAAGCTGACGCAGATAGGCATCCAGGGGGGCGTCGTACTCCGGCGCGTAGCGCCTGCCCGGCGCCAGCTTCAGCCTGCGGTCAAAGACATGCGCGTGAGTATCGATACGAAAAGAGGATACGGTCATGATGTTGATCGCCATGCAGCCCGGACCCATGGAGACCATGGATCAGGGGCCATCGAGAAGCAAGCCACTGCGGCTGTGACTGAGCTTTCAATCATGGTGGTATCTCGCGACATTCGGTTGCAAGCCTATGATCGCGTCGAGGAAGAGGGCTGTTCGAATACCTTGCCGCGCGTTTCCGGCAGCATGAACACGGCAACCAGCACCAGGGAATAGGCGAAGGCCGCATCGATGCCAATGGCCGGGCCGAGCCCGATCCTGTCGCTCAGGTACCCGACAAGCAACGGGAACCCGGCGGAGACAATCCGGCCGAAATTATAGCAGAAGCCCACCCCGGTGCCGCGAACGCCGGCGGGGTAAAGCTCGCTGAAAAGTGCGGCCATGCTCGCCGGAATACCGGCCGAGAAGAAACCGAGCGGAAAGCCCAGAAACAGCATCTCCCAGTTCGATAGCGGTGCGAAGATGTAAATCAGAACCGTCGCCACGCAGGCACCCGCAAAAAGGGTCACATTGACGCGCCGGCCAAGCCGATCGCTGAGCATTCCACTGACAATGCAGCCGCAGAAGAAGGCGACGATAATCACGGCAAGATAGGCGCTGGAGCCGAGCACCGAAAGCTGGCGAACCTCGCGAAGATAGGTTGGCAGAAACGTCGTCAGCGCCGCGTAGCCGCCATGTGCCCCTGTACCGAAAAGGGCGCCAATTAGGGTGAAACGCAGCACTTCCGGACGGAAGATACCCGCAACCGTCTGCCAGAATGGCGGCTGGTCGGCTTTCGCCGTTGCCCGCCGCGGCTCCGGGATGCCGCGACGAATGAAGATGATCAAAAGCGCCGGCAGCAGCCCCAGCGCGAAGAGCAGGCGCCATGCGATCTCATGCTCGACAAAGGTGAAGACGATGGCGGACAGCAGAACTGCCACGCCCCAACCAACCGCCCAAGCGCTCTGGACTGCGGCAAGCGCCCTGCCGCGATTTTCCGGCCGGATGATTTCGGCCATCAGCACCGCACCGCAGGCCCACTCCGCACCGAAGCCGAGACCCTGGATCGCCTTCAGCACCAGAAGCTGGTTATAGCTTGTGACAAAGGCGCAGGCGAAAGTGGCGAGCGCGAAGGTGGCGACCGTGATCTGCAGCGCCTTGACCCGACCGAAACGGTCACCGAGCGCACCACCAAACCAGCCGCCGATGGCGCCGAAAAACAGCGTAATCGAACTGAGAAGGCCAGCATCGGCTTTCGTGATGTCGAAAGCGACGATCAGCGCCGGGATCGCCAGGCTAAACATCTGAACATCGAGGGCGTCGAGACCCCAGCCCCCGAAACTCGCCCAGAACGTCTTGCGTTCCACCGGCGAGCACTCCTTATACCAATTGGACATTATTCTCCTCCCCGCGCCTTCTTCCAGCACGCCAGTTCATTTTCCTAAAGGTTGCAGATCAGCGTATGTCGACGTGATAGCGGAAGCGGTCGGCGGGACCGCGTGAACGCCGCCACTCAATGGGTCGCCGCTCCAGATCGAAGGCAACGCGTTCGATGACGACCAGAGGCGATCCCGGTTCCAGCCCCAGCAGACGCGCCTGAAGCGGCGGTGCGATCTCGACGGTCAGCGTTTCCTCCGCCGATACCACCACCTGCTCGCAACGCTCCTCATAAAGCGGATAGAGAAGATCGCCGAATTCGGAGGTATCGATCGTCAGCAGCGCTTCGAAGCGCGACCTCTCCAGCCAGATTTCCTCGGCTAGCAGCGGAACGCCGCCGATGAGGCGAAGGCGCGAGAGGGAAATGACAGGATCTCCCTCGCGCAGGCGCAGCGCCGAGGCGACGGCCGAAGGTGCCGCGATATTTTCACGCCGAAGAATACGGCTCTCGGGCACGCGACGCTCGCCGCTCTCCGACTGGAAACGGAAAAAGCGGAAGAGCGAGGAATTGAAGCGGGCACGCCGCACATAGGTGCCACGCCCCTGGTGGCGCTCGACGACGCCATCGGCGACGAGTTGGTCGATCGCCTTGCGGACGGTGCCGACGGCGACACCATAGGTCGCCGAAAGCTCCGCCTCGGACGGAATCGATTCGCCAGGTCGCCATTCCTGACGATTGATCCTCGCGGCGAGGTCGTCGCGCAGGCGTTGATAGCGGGGAAGTCTGTCATCTAAAGAGGTCATACAGTCATATAGATGACTAAATGATATATTGTCAATTCGGCAGCTGAACGCCGGGTATGACGCATCGAACGATACGCGTGCTCGGCCGACTCCCGATGCTGAAACGCAGGGAGCGGCTTGAAAAATGTTCTATCTGAAAAGCGTCAGGACACGGCTGCGGTCAGACAGTCGGCAAGATGCGCGCTCACCGGCTGATCCGCCTGCGGCTTCAATATGCCGATCTCGCGGTGAAAGGTCCTCTCGGCGAGCGACACGACACGGACCGATGACGGAAGAGGCAAGTTCCCCTCGGTCATCGGCAACAGCGCGACGCCAAGCCCCTGTCCAACCAGGGCCAGCATTGCGGATATGTCATCGATCTCCACCGATTCCCTGGCTGTTAGGGACAAGGACCTCAGAAACCGGTCGACTTGCCGGCCACCGAACGAGCTGCGCTCATAGCGGATGAACGGTTGCTCCTGCAGCAGGGTCAGCCAGTCGTCGCCCTCCATATGGCTTGGGGCCGCCAGCACATAGGGCTCGCGCATCAACGGCTGCCAGGCAAGATCCTTCGGTATGCCGAAGGAGGGTTTGATGATGACGGCCAGGTCCAGTTCGCCCGCATCGAGCAGATCGAGCAGATGGAGAGAAATACCCGGCACGATATGGATGTGACGCCTGGGAAATCGCTCCCGAAACGGCACAAGCCCACGGGCAAGAATCGTGGACTGGACGGAGGCAATAGCGCCAATGCTGAGGCGCCCGCCGCTATCCTCATCCGCGGGATCGGCGATCGCCTCGAATTTCGCGATGATGTCCTTGGCACGCTCGAGTGTTCTGAGCCCGGCGGCGTTCAGCCTGGCGGAGCGGCCGGTCCGCTCGAACAGCTGAACGCCGAGCTTTTCTTCCAGTCGCTTCATCTGACCGCTGACCGCCGCTTGTGTCAGTCCGATCCGATCGCCAGCGGCGGCAAAGGTTCCGAAGCGCGCGACGGCCACCAGCGTTTTCAGTTCCGGAATCACGATTGATAATTTTTCCTGTTTCTCAGCCTCATTATATATCGTTTTTCATCATAAAGAATGTTTCTTATAGGTCGCCGCATGGAATTTCACCCGAATGGAGATGAACAATGACCGCGGCACCCCTTCACCCTTTCCATCTTGCCTTTCCCGTCAACGACCTCGCAACCGCCCGCGCCTTCTATGGAGACCTCCTCGGCTGCCCGGAGGGTCGGAGCTCTCCCGACTGGATCGATTTCAACTTTTATGGTCATCAGGTCGTCGCCCACCTGGCCCCTCAGGAAACCGGGGAAGTCGCTGCCAACGCGGTCGACGGTCACGGCGTTCCGGTGCGCCATTTCGGTGTCGTTCTGTCGATGGAAGAGTGGGAAACCATGGCGGAGAAGTTGAGCAAGGCGAACATCGAATTCGTCATCAAACCCTATATCCGTTTCCGGGGCGAACCCGGCGAACAGGCGACCATGTTCTTCAAGGATCCGAGCGGCAATGCCGTCGAATTGAAGGCCTTTGCCGACATCAACAGCCTCTTTGCCAAATAGGCTAAGCGCGCCGGCGCAACGTCCGCATCGCCGCCGCCAGCACATCGAAAATCCTTGGGTCGGTCGATTGCGCGACGTTGAAACGCAGGAAGCGGCCGGCCGTGTCCATCAGACTGAAGGCATTGCCGGGAGCAAGGATGACACCTTCGGCAAGGCAGGCGCGGGCGATATCGGCCGCCTCGATCCCCTCCGGCAGCCGGCACCAGAGGAACATGCCCGCCTGCGGCTTCAGCCAGGGGATAATGCCGATCGCCTCCAGGCGCGCGGCAGTCTCGCCCATCGTCTTGGCAAGCCGGGTCCGGAGCGCCTCCATATGCTTGCGGTAACTGCCGTCCTTCAACGCCGAGAACAGGAGTTCCGCCGAAAGCTGGCCGCTGCTGAAGCTGGTGGCCACCTTCAGGTCGACAAGGCCGTCGATCCAGTCGGGCCGCGCCGCGATGAAGCCGCAGCGCACCGAAGCCGACAAGGTCTTGGAGAAGCTGCCGATATGGATCACCCGGTCAAGCCCGTCATAGGCCGCAAGCCGCGGTGCCGGCATCTGCTCGAAATCGGCGAAGATATCGTCCTCGACGATGATCAGGTCTGAAGCATCCGCCAGCTTCAGCAGGCGGTGCGCGGTCACCGGCGACAAGATCGCGCCCGTCGGATTGTGAACGGCGGAATTGGTGATGTAGAGGCGCGGCCTGTGTTTTTCGAGCACCTCGCCGAAAAGCGCGATATCCGGCCCCGACGGCGTGAAGGGCACACTGACAACATTGGCCCGGTGGGCGCGCAGCAGGGCATGGAAATTGAAATAGCAGGGATCGTCGACCAAGACGGTGTCGCCGGGCTCGAGCAGGAACCGACAGATCAGATCGATCGCCTGCGTGCCGGACTCCGTCAGCATGATCTGGTCAGGCGACGCGGAAATGCCGTGTTCGGCCATGCGCCGTGCCAGAAGCTGCCGCAAGGGCGGCAAGCCGAGCTGCGTTCCATAGTCGGTGAGAACCCCACCTTCGGTGCGTGCCAGGCTGCGCATCGCGCGGCGTAGCGCCGCCTGCGGCATCCAGGAGGGTGGAAGCCAGCCGCAGCCGGGCTTCAGCACATCCTCGCCCACCTCCAGCGATTGCCGCGAAATCCAGAGCGGATCGACATCGCGGTCAAGCCGGGGGCCGATCTCGGACAGGGAAAGCGGCGCGAGCGGCCCGCACACATAGAAGCCGGAACCGGGCCGCGAGCGGATCACGCCCTCGGCCGCGAGCCGCTCATAGGCCTCGACTACAGTGGAAACCGACACCTGCATGGTCTTGGCGAAGCTGCGCACAGAAGGCAGCCGGGCACCGGGCGGGAGGCTGCGCGCGGCGATCCGCTCCGAAATCGCCGCCATCACGCCCTCGATGCGCGTGACGCCGCTCCCGTTTGCCGCAATTATGCCGTTCATCCGTACCACACCTCATACCATAACAGTTCATATGAATTGTACTGCACCGTCTCTGGAATAGCCAGCCGACTTCGCCGATATCGCGGACGACAAACCAGGAGCATGAACATGGACAAGACGACGAGTGGCTGGATCTACGGACTGACGGGTGTGCTGATCTTCAGCGCCTCGCTGCCGGCAACGCGAGTGGCAGTGATGGATTTCGATCCCGTCTTCCTGACGGTCGCCCGCGCCGCGATCGCCGGCATACTGGCGCTCTGCCTGCTGTTCGCCTTTCGGGAAAAGCGGCCCGTTCGGAGCGACATCGTTCCCCTCATCATCGTCGCAATCGGCTGCGTCGTCGGCTTTCCATTGCTGACAGCCTTGGCGCTCAAGCACGTCACCTCGGCCCATTCGATCGTCTTCATCGGATTGCTGCCGCTGGCGACGGCGATATTCGGCGTCCTGCGCGGCGGCGAGCGGCCACGGCTGGCCTTCTGGATATTTTCGGTGATTGGCAGCGCCATCGTCTGCGGCTATGCGCTTGCGCAGGGCATCTCCGCCTCACCGACCGGCGACCTGCTGATGCTTGCGGCAATCCTGGTCTGCGGCCTCGGCTATGCCGAAGGGGCGGTGCTGTCGCGCCGGCTGGGCGGCTGGCAGGTGATTTGCTGGGCGCTGGTGCTGTCGCTGCCGGTCATGATTGCGCTGAGCTTCGCCACCATGCCGCAAACCATCGCCGGCATCGGCGGACCGGCCTGGATCGGCCTGATCTATGTCTCGCTCTTCAGCATGCTGATCGGTTTCATCTTCTGGTATCACGGGCTGGCACAGGGCGGCATCGCCGCCGTCGGACAATTGCAGCTCCTCCAGCCGTTCTTCGGCCTGGCGCTCGCCGCCACGCTGCTGAAGGAAAGCGTCAGCTGGACCATGTTTGCGGTAACCCTCGGCGTCGTCGCCTGCGTGGTCGGCGCAAAGAAGTTCGCGCGATAGCGCATGCCGAAAGCGCAAAAACTGGCCTTGCTCGAACTAGACTGATCGGTTTATTATAAACCGATCAGTCAAAAAGGAGCAGACCATGACCACTCCACTCATACCGCCGTTCACCCTCGAAACCGCCATCGCCAAAGTCCGCATGGCCGAGGATGGCTGGAACAGCCGTGATCCGGAGCGCGTCTCGAAGGTCTATACCGAAGACAGCCAATGGCGGAACCGCGCCGAGTTTCCGCGCGGACGCAAGGAGATCGTCGAATTCCTCACCCGCAAATGGGCGAGAGAAATCGACTACCGGCTGATCAAGGAATTATGGGCCTTCGACGGCAACCGGATCGCCGTGCGCTTTGCTTATGAATGGCGCGACGACAGCGGCCACTGGTTTCGCTCCTATGGCAACGAGAATTGGGAATTCGACGCCGACGGCCTGATGCAGCGCCGCTTCGCCTCGATCAACGATATGCCGATCAAGGAAGAGGACCGGAAATTCCACTGGCCGCTCGGCCGCCGTCCCGACGATCATCCCGGCCTGTCCGATCTCGGCCTCTGAGACGGATCATGACACGCACTGTCTTTGAAAAACCGGACGCCATAGCCCTGGTTGCCGAGGTCTTTCGCGAACTCGGCTATGAGGGCGCGTCGATGAGCAGCATCACGGCCCGCACCGGACTGTCGAAAGGCAGCCTCTATCACTTCTTCCCCGGCGGCAAGGAGGAGATGGCGGCGGAGATCATGGCCAATATCGATGCCTGGTTCGTCACGCAAATGTTCAGGCCGCTCGAGGAGAACGAACCCCGCGCCGCCATTGCCCTGATGTGGGAAACCACCAACACCTATTTCCGCTCCGGCCGCCGCATCTGCCTCATCGGCGCTTTCGCGCTCGACGAAACGCGTGACCGTTTCGCGGGCGCGATCCAGGACTATTTCAAACGCTGGATCGAAGCGCTCACCGGCGCTCTGATGAGGGCCGGTGTAGGGGCGGCGGAAGCGCGGGAACTTGCCGAGGAGGCAGTTGTCGGCATCCAGGGCGCGCTGATGCTGGCAAGAGCCCTGGGAAATGATGCAATTTTCGAACGGACGTTGGAGCGGTTGAAGAAGCGGGCGGAGACAAAACTGCAGTGAACCGATGTCCGCTTGTTACCCTCGCCGCCAGACATGCTGCGGAAACTAGATCACGGCAAACAGCTCGGCCGGTCTTTGACGCGCCGTCTCATACCCGCAACTCATCGCGGCCATTTCCAGGACGGCTGCGACAAGCGTTTTGTCAAAAACTCCGCCAATGCCTCAATCTTGGCGGGACGGGCCCGGGTTGATGGCGTCACCAGATAGAGGCCGCCGGTTTCAATCGGCCAGCCGGGCAACAGCACCTCCAAGCGGCCGTCCGCAAGATATTCAGCGGCGACGAATTCCGGCAATTCGGCAATCCCGAGCCCGGAAAGCACCATTGGGATCAGCGCATCGACATTGGTGACCCGAAGCTGCCCACGCGGCGTCACCATTTCCTCTTCGCCGGTGTGACTGACGAGCCGCCAGGAGTCCCTGCGGGCGCGATAGGCATAACCGAGACAATGACGCTCATCGAGATCGCGCGGGTGCATCGGCCTGCCGTGGCGGGCGATGTGGTCTGGCGATGCACAAATGAAACGAGCGACGGGGGCAATCCGACGTGCCACCAGTGACGAATCCGTCAAGACGGCAATCCTCAACGCAGCATCGAAACCATCGGCAACAATATCGACAAGCGCATCGCTCAGATGCAGGTCGATCGAGATATCGGGGTAGGCGCGGAAAAAATCCGGCAGGATTGGCGTCAGCCAGCGCAGTCCAAAAGACATCGGCACGGCTAGACGAATCAGGCCGCGCGGCATGCCTGCCATGTCTCGCGCCTCATTCTCCGCCTTCTCCGCCTCGCAATAGATTTGGCTGGCGCGCTCGGCAAGCGTACGGCCGGCATCCGTCAAGGAAAGCTGGCGAGAGGTGCGGTTCAATAGCCGAACGCCGAGGCTATCCTCCAGCCGGCTGACACCGCGTGACACCGTGGCGACGGAAACATCCATCACCCGCGCCGCGCCCGCGAAGGAGCGCTCCTCGGCCACTTTGGCGAACAGCGCCAATCCTTCTAAATCCGGCAGCTTCGACATCGACAATTCTGCAATGATAATTTGCATTTCTTTCTATTTCGAAACAATGCCGGCGTCCATACCTGTTCATCGGGCATTCCGCTCAATCGAATGAATAGAGAACTGGAACAAGACATGACCCGCAAGCTTGAAGGAAAAATCGCCGTTGTGACCGGCGCCACCACTGGCATCGGCCTGGCCATCGCCAAACAATTTGCCGTGGAAGGCGCTACCGTCATCATCACCGGTCGCCGCAAGCCAGAGCTCGACGCAGCCATCGCAGCCATCGGATCGCAAGCTTCCGGCATTCAGGCGGACAGCGCCAAGCTGGCCGATCTCGACAACCTCTACGCTCGCGTGAAGGCCGAGAAGGGTAGAATCGATGTGCTCGTCGCCAACGCCGGCGGCGGCTCTATGCTGCCACTCGGCGAGATCACAGAAGAACAGTACGAGGACACATTCAATCGCAACGTCAAGGGCGTGCTTTTCACCGTGCAGAAGGCGTTGCCGCTGCTTGCCGACGGTGCTTCCGTCATTGTGACGGGTTCGACCGCCGGCAGTACAGCAACACCGTCCTTCAGCGTCTATGCCGCCTCGAAGGCCGCAAGCCGCAACCTCGTACGCAACTGGATTCTCGATCTGAAGGACCGCAAGATCCGCATCAACACGCTGAGCCCCGGCCCGACCAAGACACCCGGCCTCGTCGACCTCGCCGGCCCGGATGCCGCTAACCAGCAAGGCCTGCTCGATTATCTCGCCTCACAGGTGCCACTCGGCCGCGTCGCCGACCCGGTGGAAATCGCCAAGGCCGCCGTATTCCTCGCCTCCGACGATTCAAGCTTCATCACCGGCACCGAACTCTTCGTTGATGGTGGTCAGGCCCAAGTCTGATAAACCAAGTCTGATAAACCAAGTCCAATGCACCAAGCCTGATACAATCGCGCCCGCTCGTAAATCCGGCGGGCGCGCGCGATCTTAAACAATCCTCCACAAAAGCGTGGCAGCATTAATCATCTTTGATTTGCAACTGTCCAAGCTCCTATGCTCAGCAGAAAAGGGGAGCGCCGAGGAGATGGATAGAGATGCTGCAACAAACCAACGACACTGACGATGCGCTGATCGACCGCCTGCAACGGTCGGCCTTTGATTATTTCATGCTGCACACCAATCCGGAAAACGGGTTGGTGGCCGATACTTCGATCAAGACCAGCCACTGTAGCATTGCCGCGGTCGGCTTTGCGCTGTCGAGCTATCCGGTTGCCGTCGAGCGCGGCTGGATCAGCCGCGCCGATGCGGCAAAGCGGGTGCTCGCCGCACTCAATTTCTTTGCCGAGAGCCAGCAGGGCGACGAGCGCGGGGCCACCGGCCATCGCGGCTTCTACTATCACTTTCTCTACATGGAGACCGGCAATCGCGCCTGGAACAGCGAGCTATCGACCATCGACACCGGCCTGCTGCTGCTCGGCGTCCTGACGGCGGCGGCCTATTTCAACGGTTCCAGTCAGGCCGAGAAGGACATTCGGGCGCAAGCAACATTCCTCTATGAGCGTTGCGACTGGCACTGGGCGCTGAACAAGGGCCAGACGATCAGCATGGGCTGGAAGCCGAGCAGCGGTTTCCTGCGCTGGCGCTATCAGGGCTATGACGAGGCGGTCTTCCTTTACGTGCTGGCGCTGGCGTCACCCACGCATCCCATCCCTTCGTCCAGCTACGACGCCTTCGCCTCGACCTATACATGGATGATGTTCAAGGACACGCCATTTCTCTATGCCGGGCCGCTGTTCATCCACCTGTTCTCGCATGCCTGGATCGATTTCCGTGGGATCAGCGACCGGTATGTCGCCGAAAAGGAAATCGATTATTTCCGCAACACGCAGACGGCCATAGCCGTCCAGCGCGACTACACCGACCGCAATCCTGGCCACTTCGTCGGCTACAACAAAGACATCTGGGGCCTGTCGGCCTGCGACGGCCCGAACCCGACCGGCACCAAGCATAGCCGGCGCTACAGCCCGAAAGTTCTGGGCTATGCGGCGCGCGGCGCCCCGCTTGGCCCCGATGATGGCACGATCGCACCCTGGGGGCCGCTCTCCTGCCTGCCATTCGACCGCCAGGCGGCCCTCGACGGCACCAAGGCGCTCCTATCGACCTATCCGAACCTGCTCCTCGACGGCCGTTTCCCCGGCGGCTTCAATCCGAGCGTCAAAGGCTCCGGCCCGGAAGGCTGGGTCGATGACCGCTCCGTCGCCATCGACCAGGGCCTGCTCGTGATGATGATCGAGAACGAACGGACGGGCATGATCTGGGACCTGATGCGCCAATCGCCGATCCTGCGCCGCGGCCTCGACCGCGCCGGCTTCACCGGCGGCTGGCTCGACGGGAAACAGGCAAAGCCTGCGATTGCTTGATGGCCCAGTCAAACCTCCGCCTTGGTTATACCGTCCCGTAGCAGCTGGACCTTGTGGTTGAGATCAATCATCTCCGGCACCGTGAAGCCGGAGCGGCGGAGCAGTGTCTCCGTAAGACAACCCGTCTTTGCGTGAAGCTCGGCCCCTTTTGGGTTCAGGTACACCTGAACCTGCCTTTCATCCGAAGCACTGCGCTGGCGTGTTACAAATCCGGCGCTTTCCAGCCGCTTGACCGCCGGCGTGATCGTGCTTGGCTCTAGTGCCAATCTGTCGGCAATGGCTGAGATGGTCTGGCCATCAGCCTCCCAAAGCGTGCTCAGCACCAGATATTGCGTATAGGTAACCCCGAGTTCATCGAGCATCGGCTTGTAGACGCGATGAATGGCGATCGACGTTGCGTAGATCGAGAAACAGAGTTGGCTGTCGAGCGGCAGCGTCGGGGCATCGGTCATCGTCGTCTCCTGGATTCGGCTTGGTTCGCGATCATTACCACAAAAAATAATATCGCGATAAACAAATCGCTTTACAGCGAGTGAAACGCGGCATACTAAAATAATTATCGCAATAATGATTATTGCGATATCAATAAAGGAGATATGCACATGACCAACACCCTGATCGCTGCCGCTGCGCTCGCCATGGCCGCAACCGCCCTCAATCCTGTCCACGCTGCACCCGTCGCTGCCAAGAACGTCGTCCTTGTCCATGGCGCCTTTGCCGATGGCTCCGGCTGGAAAGGCGTCTACGATATCTTGAAGAAGGACGGCTACAACGTCAGCATCGTCCAGAACCCGACCAACTCTCTGGCCGATGATGTGGCCGTCACCAAGCGAGCCATTGCCCAGCAGGATGGCCCCGTAGTTCTGGTCGGTCATTCCTATGGAGGCGTTGTCATCAGCGAAGCCGGCACCGATGAGAAAGTGAAGGCCATCGTCTACATCGCCGCATTCGCACCAGACAAAGGCGAGTCGGTATCGTCGCTGATCGCCAACCCGCCCGCCGGCGCACCCGTACCGCCGATCCTGCCGCCGGTTGATGGCTATCTGTTCCTCGACAAGGCCAAATTCGCAGCCGCTTTTGCAGCGGACGTCGATGCGGCAACCGCCTCCTTCATGGCCGATTCGCAGGTTCCGTGGGGTGTGGAAGCCCTGGCTGGCGCGGTGACCAATCCGGCCTGGAAGAACAAGCCGAGCTACTATCTGGTCGCAACCGACGACCACATGATCCCGCCGCCGGCCCAGCGCCTGATGGCCAAGCGCGCCGGATCAACTGTCGTGGAAACGGCCGGCAGCCACGCCGTCTATGTCTCCAAGCCGGAAGCCGTTGCCGCCCTTATCGAGCAGGCCGCGACTGCCAAGTAAATGCCAGGTGAATATCCAATTCTTCCCAATACCGGGGCCGTCGCAGGCGCTCCGGTATTGTCTTGTCCTGACAACCGCCGTCGAGCGCTTCAAAGCCCCTTAATCATCGCGATCACATCATCCTCGACGGAAATCCCGCTCGCCAGCGCTTCGCGCCGTACCGTCTGACCGCGACGGCCGGGCAGGCGAACATTGGGGTCGCTGGTAATCTCGCCTGCCAGCAGTGCCAGCCTTCTTGCCGTGTCGGCAGCGCTCATTGCGGCAGGATTGATGGCGATGATCGTGTGGCCGAGTCCGGGCGGAGGACCCTGGTCGTCGAAAAGCGACGAGGCTTCGAAGGCGTAGTTGGCGCCGGTCAGGCCGGCCGACAGGATCTCCACCATCATCGCCAGCGCAGCACCCTTCGCCTCGCCGGCGGGGATCATCGTACCGGCCAGCGCCTCCTCGGCGTCGGTGGTCGGCTTGCCGTCGCGGTCGAAGGCCCAGTCGCCCGGGATCGCCGCGCCCTTCTGCCGAGCGGCCATGACCTTACCGCGCGCCACCCTCGACAGCGCCAGGTCGATGACGATGGGATCGGCATCCGGCAAGGGTGCGGCAAAGGCGATCGGGTTGGTACCGAAGACCGGCGTCTTGCCGCCCCAGGGCGCCATCGAGGCTGGTGCATTCGCGACCATCAGCGCCACCAGCCCCTGATCGGCAAAGCGCTCCACCGTCAGCCCCATGACCCCGGCATGATGCGAGCGGCTGATGGCGGCAAGCGCAATCCCTTGTTCGCGTGCAAGGCCGGAAAGCTCGGCGACCGCAAGATCGAGCGCCGGATACGCATAGCCGTAGCCGGCATCGATGCGCAGCACGGCGGGATAGGGGCGCGTCAGTTGCGGCTTGGCAAAGCCATCGGTCTTGCCGGCCTTCGCCTGCGAAGCATAGGCCGGCACGCGGCGCAGGCCATGGCCACCCTGCCCGGCGGCCTCCGCCGCGACCAGCGCAATGGCAACCGAACGGGCATTCTCCGGGCTGACCCGATTTCGCAGCAACGCCTCCACAACCAGCGTTTCGGCTTCGGCGAGCGACAGATGCATGATGAGAAACCTTGGAATGAATGAGGAGAGCAAGATATTCCTACGCCCTGATCTTTCGTATCGCAATGCAACAATGATTGGCTTGGCCACACGCGACGAAGAACCTACCGGCTGGTGCGCCCTCCCGTCTGCGGAAACGACAAGAGCGACATCCGGTGGACAGAGAAAAACTTGCATGGCCATGGCGCTTTCGACCATTATAGAGCAAAGCGTCGGCTACAATCGCAGCCGCGAACAGAAGCAGGATCGTCTCATGAAGCCCATTTTCGTTCAGCTCCAATGCGCCCCCGGCAAGACCTACGAGGTCGCCGACGCCATCTACCAGACGGAGCTGGTTTCGGAGCTCTATTCCACCAGCGGCGACTACGACCTGCTGCTGAAGGTCTACATCAAGGACGAGCAGGACATCGGCAAATTCATCAACGACAACATCGCCAATATCCCCGGCATCGTCCGCTCGCTGACGACGCTGACATTCAGGGCGTTTTGAGGCGCCGGGCACAATGGCCCGACGGCGGCGGACTCTCCTGACATTCCCGTCGAAACCGCCCCGATATTAACCCTCTTTCCCGAAACCGCTTGGCTTTTCGCCCGCAATTAAGCTCTTTTTAACCGTCCGCTGAGCAGCGTTGCGTGCTGATCAACGGATGGCGCTTTGGTGCGCCTGATCGCCGCGATGGTGCGCGACCTAAGGATCGAGGGCGGATCGATGACATCGGATATTCAGGCACAGAAGCCGGGCGGGCCGCTGATCGTCCATGTCGTGCGCCAGTTCCTGCCCAACAAAGGCGGGCTGGAAGATGTGGTTGCCAATCTCTGCCGGCAGCTGATCGGCCGCGGCTACCGCGTCCGTGTCGTCACCTGCAACAGCCTGTTTTCCGATCCGGCCCGCGAGCTGGTACCGAGCGAAACCATCGACGGCATCGAGATCGTCCGCATCCCCTGGTCCGGCTCCAGCCGATACCCGCTGGCGCCACGGGTGTTCAAGCATATAGCCGATGCCGACCTTATCCATGTCCATGCCGTCGATTTCTTCTTCGACGCGCTCGCCTGGGGCAAGCTGTTGCACGGCCGCCCGATGGTCGCCACCACCCATGGCGGCTTTTTCCACACGCCGAAATTCGCGGCCATCAAGAAGCTCTGGTTCAACACCGCAACCCGGCTCTCGGCGCTTGCCTATGCCGAACTGATCTGTTGCAGCCAGTCGGACGAACGGCTGTTTTCGCGCATTGCGGGACGCCGTACCCGCCTGATCGAGAACGGCGCCGATGTCGCCAAGTTCGCCAATTGCGCGGCACTTGAAGCCCGCCGCCGCATCGTCACCATCGGCCGCTTCTCGGTCAATAAGCGGCTCGACCGCATGCTCGACGTCATGAGGGTGTTGGCCGACCGCGATCCGGACTGGCATCTCGACATCATCGGCGCCGCCTCCGACCTCGACCAGCCGATGCTGGAAAAGGAAATTGCCGACCGCGATCTCGGCCGCCATGTGTCGCTGCATGTGTCGATCGACAACAGCGCCATGCGTAACATCATCGCCCGCGCCTCGCTCTTCGCCTCCGCTTCGGAATATGAAGGCTTCGGCCTTGTGGCGATCGAGGCTATGAGCGCCGGCCTGCTGCCGGTGCTGCACACGAACGACGCCTATGTCGCGCTGGCCGAAACCCACCCGGCGCTGATGCTCTCCGACTTCTCGGATCCGCAGGCGGCTGCCGATACTCTAGTCGCCGCTTTCGCGCTCCTGGAGGCGGATGGACTCGATTTGCGCGAGGAACTGATCCGCGATGCCCGCGCCTATGCATGGGACGAAGTCGCGCAACGCTATATGGATGCCTATGCCGAGGCGATGACCCCAAGAGGCAAACGGCATCAGCCGTTGCCCCAACGCGGCCAGGTGGCGTAACCTTCGAGAATACCCATGAGCCAGGCGCGCTTGTAACGCGCCGCATCCGCGTTGAACCGGACGACCGCCGCCAGCCAGCCGCCGACGGGCCGCAGGAGGCGATAACCAACATAGGCGAGCGGAAAACGCTGCTTGCGCATCAGCGCCCCGAAACCGCGCCCATATTTGCGCGCCCGCTCGACCTGGCGCGGACCATATTCGTCGGTGACCTGATCGTGGTGGACGATCAATTCCGGAAAGAACATCAGCCGCTTGCCAACCGCCAGTGCCCGTAGCAGAAAATCCGCCTCCTCGCCGCTCTGGAACGGCGTGTCCGAGCCGACACCGAGGTTTTCGTCGAAGCCGCCGATCTCGGCGAGCGCCGCGCGGCGAACGAAAATGCCGTTGGAATTGCCGCACTTCAGATAGTTCCAGCGTGTCACCGCAAGCGCAACCTCGCCCGTCGGGCTGACGGAGGCCAGGCCGCTAGCATCAAGCGTGCGGCCGGTGACGATGGCGAGCTCCGGATGCGTGGCGAACAGCCGCTCAGCCGTCTCGAGCGTATCGGGCTCGTACCAGCAATCATCGTCGGGAAAGCAGACATAATCGCCGCTCGCTGCCGCCATGCCATTGTTGCGCGCTCGCGAAAGCCCTTTGGCTGAGCGGATATGCCGGATGGTGAAGAGGGGCAAAAACCGCCCCACCAGCGCCGATAGCCTGTCATCTGGATTCTGGTCGACGACCACGACCTCGAAATCCCGATATCGCTGACTGCTCAGCGACAGGAACAACCGTTCCAACTGGTCGAAGCGATCGATCGTACAGACGATGAGGCTGAACAACGAAGTTCCTCTACGCAAGCGGCGCAACAGCCAATATCAGGGGATATGAATATTAGCTGAAGTAAAAACAAAATTTACATTAGGAATAGACGGTAAATATTAAGGCATATGAAATAGAGCAGACGCTATTTCCATGAAGAGCCGGATATTCTCGGCCACTTTCTGCGACTATGGGAACGGTAATCTTCATGACGAAGAGCATCATGGCGAATTCGGCGTTGAACGCGGCAGCGGGGCTGACCCTGCTCGCAACCGGCTTTGCCTGTTCGATCATTGCCGCCCGCCTGCTCGGCCCCGAGGCCAACGGCATCATCGCCTTTTCGCTGTGGCTGACGACGACGGGCGCGCTCATAGCCGAACTCGGCGCCGGCGTTACGCTGTTGCGTGTCCTGCCGCAATTGAAGGGACGGGGTTACTCGACAGAGGAACGACTGGGCTTTGCCGCCTATCTCCTCCAGCCGACGATCCTCGCAACCGTAATTCTGCTCGTCGGTTACACCGCTTATTACTGGGATACGGAGCGGCTGCACTGGGCTGGCGACGCATCCGCTGTCATCGCCATCACCGGCGCTTTTTTCGTCCTGCAATCGCTCGGCGCCTATAGCAAGAACTACCTGATCGGCGAGCAGCAACTCGGCACGTTCCTGCGCATCACCATGACAAGCTCGGCGCTGCAGCTTGTCACCGTGCTCCTCGGCGCCATCTTCCTCGGCGTCAGCGGCGCGCTCGCCGGCTATGCCATTGGCCAGCTGCCGATGTTCTTCGCGACCCTGAAGATCGCCATCGCGCGCCGCAACAGTTGCGGCGTCGGCCTCGGCGCGCTCGTCAGCTCCTCGCTTATTCTCTCGATCGAACTCATCAACAGCTCGATCTTCCTCAACCGTATCGAGCTGCTTTTCCTGCAGCATTTTTGGGGCATCGAAGCAGTCGGTTTCTATGCCGTCGGCCTGTCGCTCGCCAATCTCGCGCTGCAGCTTCCGGTGCAGCTGAGCGGCAGCCTGCTGCCCTATTATTCCGAACAGATGCACGCGCAGCCGTCCGGCAAGCTGCCGATCCGTGTCTTCGAAGGCGTGGCGCGCAGCATTGCCTATATCACCCTGCCGATGAGCTTCGGTCTCGCGGCGATCGCGCCTGAGCTGGTGGTGACCATCTTCGGCAAGCCTTTCGGCCCGAGCGGCGGCATGGTAGCGCTGCTGTCGCTGACGGCAGCGCCCTACGTCTTCATGCAGATCTGCACGCAATATCTTTATTCCATCGACCGCACGCGCGAACGCACGATCATCGGCGTCATCGCCAGCGTCATCATGGTCGTCGGCTGCCTGATCGCGGTGCCCCTCTATGGCGGCGAAGGGGCCGCCCTGGTCCGGCTTCTGGCCTTCATCGCCATGTGCCTGCTGATGGTGCGTCTGATGGAATTCGAAGGCTCGATGCGCGGCATGTTCGTCAGCCTCGCCAAGGTCACGGCCGCCGCCATGCTCTGCGCCGCCGCCGCCTATGGTTTCCTTCATGTCCTGCCAGGTATTCCGGGCCTTGCCGGCGCCATCATCGCCGGCGCGCTGGTCTATGGGTTGGCATTGCGACTTCTGGGCGCCGTACCGCCGGAAGATATCGCCGTTATGCAGCAGATTGCCGCGCGCCTGCCGCGGCGCGCCCATCCGATTGCCGTTCACGCACTGGCGCTATTGGCGCCGCGCCGAATGTAAGGAGATTATCATGGCTGGTTGGGGAGCCGCCGAATACGTGGACACAGTCAAAGAGATCACGCCCGCCGCCGTGCCGGTGACCTTCGCCGGCACCGTCGGCCTGTTCATGGCCGCCGCCGCGCCGCCGAGCCGGACGGCCGTCCTGTTCCTCAGCCCCTGGGGCTTCGAGGAAATGTGCGCCCGCAAGTTCTGGCGCATTCTCGCCGAGGACTTTGCCAAGGCCGGCATCGCCAGCCTGCGCTTCGACTATGCCGGCACGGGTGACGCGCTCGACGTTGCCGATCAGGAGCAAGGATTGCCGCTCTGGGAGGACACAGCGCTGGCCGCCGCCAGCATGCTTCGATCACTCTCCGGCTGCGAGCGGCTTATCCTGATGAGCCAGGGGCTTGGAAGCGTCGTCGCCCTCGATATTGCCGAGCGGCTTACCGCCGTCGACGGCATCGCCCTGCTCGCGCCGACGATTTCCGGCCGCGCCTATTTGCGTGAATTGACCATCTGGTCGAAGATGATCGACGAAAGCATGGGGCTCGACGAGACGCAGCGCCAGACCGAGGGCGTCACCGTCGCCAGCCTACGCATGCCGGACGCCATTGCTGCCACGGTGAAGACCCTCAATCTGATGACGCGCGACCATGTCAGCGCTCCTGACTGCCTTGTCCTGACCCGACCCGGCCGGCCCGGGGATACCGACTTCGCCACCCATCTCGGGACTCTCGGAACACGCGTCGAACAAGCCGCCTATGACGGCTATGACGAGCTGGTGTCGAATCCGACCATCGCCGCCATGCCACTCGACGCCGGCCGAAAGATTCTGGACTGGGTGCAGTCGATCGCAATGAAGCCGGTCGCGACATCACGCAAGATTCTCCACGCACCGCGCGCCGAAGCGCTTGAAGGCGACGGTTTCCGCGAGACGCCGCTCCGCTTCGGCGAGGGGGATCGCCTCTTCGGCATTCTCTGCGAACCCATGGGCGAGCGGACGGGCGCAACCGCAATGCTCCTGACCACGGCCTATGACCGGCACGCCGGCTGGGGCCGGACATCGGTTGCCATGGCGCGGGCACTCGCCTGCGAGGGCATCGCCTCGCTGCGCTTCGACACCGCCAATGTCGCCGACAGCCCGCCGTTGCCCGATGCTCCGGAACAGGTGCTGTACTCCCGCGAGCAGCATCTGGATGTCCGTGCCGCGCTCGACCTGTTGGAAGCCAGAAGGCTGCTGCCGACCTTTGCTGTCGGCCGTTGCAGCGGCGGCTATCTCGCCTTTCAGACCGCAATCAGCGATGAGAGATGCCACGGCCTGATCACCGTCAACCCCTACGCCTTCTTCTGGGATGAAACCCAATCGGTCGACGAAGCCCTGCGCTTCGTGCCGCGCTCGCTCGAAACCTATGGCCAGAAATTCCTGCAACTGGAAACGCTGAAGCGGCTCTATGGCGGCCAGATCGACGCCAAAAGTGCCGCGCGCAACATCGTCACGGCGCTGGCACGGCGCGCCGTCCGACTCGGCCGCCCCCTGCTCGGCGTCCTTCCCTTCTTCGCCGGCGAGCACGAAATCGTTATGGGCGGCTTCCGTACGCTCGCCAGGCGCCGGGTCGACATATCGCTAATCTACAGCGCCCACGATATCGGCCTCGATCATTTCCACGAGCACTTCGGCGAGGACGCCTCGGCACTCCGAAACTTCCCCGACATCCGCCTCACCATCATCCCCGGCGCCGACCACAATCTGACACCGCCCTATGCGCGCAAGGTGTATCTGCGGGAGGTGCGGGAGATGGGATTGAGGCTGGGGAAGCGATGAAATAGGGCACATGCATTCCCCCGAAACACTCGCAACATCCGATACTTGCTGTATACTCGCCGCATGAGGCTCCTGATCGTCGAAGACAACCGCGAACTGGCGTCCTGGCTCGGCAAGGCGCTGCGTCAGGCGCAATATGCCGTCGACATCGCCTATGACGGCGAAGACGCCGAGCACATGCTGAAAGTGGCGGGCTACGCAGTCGTCATTCTCGATCTGTCCCTGCCGAAAATCGACGGACTGACACTCTTGAAACGGCTGCGCCAGGCCGGCAACAAGGTGCCGGTCATCATCCTCACCGCCAATGCCAGCCTGGACGGCCGCATCACCGGGCTCGACAGCGGCGCCGACGATTATCTCGCCAAACCCTTCGAGATCGCCGAGCTGGAAGCCCGCATCCGCGCCGCCGTCCGCCGCGGCCATGATCGCGCCGCACCCGAAATCGCCGTCGGCGACCTGGTGTTCGACGGCGGCACGCGGCAATTCTCTCTTGCCGGTGAGACGCTGGCGCTGACGCCGCGCGAACATGCCGTGCTCGAACATCTGGTCATGAAGGTCGGCACGACGGTGACCAAGACCGCGCTGTCGGAAAGCGTCTTCGGCTTCGACGATCTCGCCGATACCAGCGCCATCGAAATCTACGTGCACCGCGTTCGCAAGAAGCTCGAAGGCAGCACCGTGCAGATCGCCACGCTGCGCGGGCTCGGTTATCTCCTTCGCCATGCGCAATGACGAAAGCCTCACGCAGGAAGGACGTCTCGGCCGCGCCATAGTGGGGCTGACCGCCAGCCTGCGGGCACAATTGTTCGCCTGGGTGGTGCTGACGCTGATCGGGGCGATCTGCGTCAATCTTTACCTCAGTTACCGGTCGGCCAACGCCACCGCCGATCTCGTTATCGACCACACCCTGCTCGCCTCGGCCCGCGTCATCGCCGAGGCCGTGCATGTCGACCCCAGCGGCACCGTCCAGCTCGACATTCCGCCCGCAGCGCTCGAAATGTTCGATACAGGCAACGGCGATCGCGTCTTCTATCAGGTGATTACCGCCTGGGGGAACCTCATCGCCGGCTATCCCGACCTGCCGCAGCCGAAAAGACAGCAAGTCGGCGAGGACACGGTGTTTCGCGCCGACGACGTGCGGCTGATGCTGCTAAACCACCCGGTCGTCGGGCTCGGGGAGGACGGCACGATCTCCGTCACCGTCGCCGTCACCCATCACAGTCAGTACGCCATGCGCCGCAAGCTGTGGCTGTCGGATTTCACCAAGCAGCTCGTGCTGGTGCTGATCGCCGGCCTGGTGACGATCATCGGCCTGCAACGGGGTTTGGCGCCGGTGCTGCGGCTGCGCGACGCAGTGCGCGAACGCGGCCGCGAGCGATTGGATCCGCTGGAACCCGACATGGTGCAGAGCGAGCTGCGGCCGCTGGTCCACGCCCTCAACGATCATATGGAGCGGGTGCAGAACCAGATGGCGGCGCAACGCCGCTTCGTCTCCAACGCCGCCCATCAGCTGCGCACACCGCTCGCCTTGATCTCGACGCAGGCAAGCGTTGCGGCGCGCGAGAGCGACAATGCCAGGCGCGACGAGGCATTGCAGGCGCTGCGCTCCAGCACCAAGCAGGTGACGCGGCTGGCAAGCCAGCTTCTCACACTATCGCGAGCCGAACCGGGCAGCCGCAGGCCGCGCAGCGACACGATCGAACTGGCCGCCACCGCTCGGCGCGTACTGGAAAACCTCGCCGAGGAAGCGCTGCGGCACAATATCGATCTCGGTCTGGAGGCAGGCAGCGAGCCGATCCATGTCGAGGGCGATGGCATGATGCTGCGCGAAATGCTGGTCAATCTCGTCGACAATGCGCTGCGCTACACCCCGGAAAACGGCCGGGTCACGGTCGGCATCGCCCGCGATGGCGACGACGCCGTGTTGACGGTGGAAGACAATGGCCCCGGCATTCCGGAGGCCGAACGCGCCCAGGTCTTCGAGCGCTTCTATCGCATCATCGGTACGGAACCGGAAGGCAGCGGCCTCGGGCTTGCCATCGTCCGCGAGGTGGTCGACGGCGCCGGTGGCACCGTCACACTTGGCGACGCAACCGAGGGTGGCCTGCTGGTGACGGTAAGACTGCCGGCGGTCTGATTGGCTGCAAACCACCGGCAACCGAAGAGATCGCTATCCAGCTGCTTGAAGCTGGACTTCGCCCTTGTTCAGGAAGAACGTCTTGTCGAACAAGCCGAGATCAAGCGGATTGGGCAAGCGGACATCATCCAGATCGGGATAGGCTTTCACTGAAGCTTCATAGGACCGGTCGATCTGCGAGATGAAGACGATAACCAGCCCTTTCTCACGCGCAAAGGCTTTCAACGCCCGGACCTGAACCATCAATTCCGGTTTCTGCCGGTTCTGGTCGAGTATCTGCAGATAGTCGACGACCACCAGCGTTCCCCTCGGCACTGACACCAGCCTCTCCATGATATAGTCGGCGCTGATCGCGTCGGAAGTGTCGAATTCGAACAGATCCCTGAAATGCTCGAACGTCTCGCCGATCGCCTCAAAGCGATCCTGAATATCCCGTTCGGTATATTCCAGCGTGAAGAAGATGCCGCGATTCCCGGATTTCATGGCTTCGACGGCGAGCCTGAGGCTCATCAAGGTCTTGCCGTGGCGCGGACGGGCGCCAAGAAGCACCAGGTCGCCGAACTTCAGCCGGGAAAATATCTGGCCGGCGGATGTGGTCTCGTCCGCACGGGTTGCGAGCAGGCTCCAGCTGCGAAACCCCTCTTCGGCGGCGACCCGGTCAAGGGCCTCGTGTAACGGGACATTCTCCTGGCGTGACAACAGCCGCGCCTTGCGTTTCAGTCGATACAGTGGGGCGGAAAGCCTCATCTCAAAAAACCTCCTATTGCGAGCTGCAATCGCAATCCCTCCTTATGCTTGGCGCTCGAACAGTCGGTTCGATGGTTGGTCAGCCCCGCATGAAGACTACTTTCCCGATCGGAGGGGGGAGGCATGGGCCTTGCCTGAAACGGAAGATAGGCTGATTCTCTCCCAAAGAAAATCGCTCTTACCAAGCCTCAAAACACAAAAGGCCGGGCGAAACGCCCGGCCTTTGCCTTGGGAGGTACCGGTCTATCCGGCTAGCTTAATGCATGTCCATGCTCTGCTGCGGCCGCCAGCGGGTGATGCGGTTTTCAACCAGCGTCATCACATATTCGGCCCCGAGCGTCACCACCATCACCAGAATGATCGCGGCATAAAGGCCGGCGGCATCGTAGGTGCCCTTCGCGATCGAGATCAGGTAGCCGATACCGGCCAGCGAACCGACGAACTCGCCGACGATCGCGCCGATGATGGCAAAGGAGAAGGAGACGTGCAGGCTCGCGAAGATCCAGCTCATCGCCGACGGCAGGATGACGTTGCGGGTGACCTGCCAGTTCGACGCACCGAGAATACGGGCATTGGCGATCATGTTGCGGTCGGCCTCGCGCACGCCCTGGAAGGCGTTGGCGAACACGACGAAGAACACCATGATGAAGGCCAGAGCCACCTTGGACGGCAGGCCGAGACCCATGATCATCACGAAGATCGGCGCCAACACGACGCGCGGGATCGAGTTGATCGCCTTGATGTAGATCGACAGGATATCGGAAGCCAGCTTGTTGCGGCCGAGTGCCACCCCGACCAGAACGCCGGTCACGGAGCCGATGACGAAGCCGATCAGCGCTTCTTCCATGGTGACGCCGAGATGATACCAGAGCGAACCGTTCTCGGTGCCTTCGGTGACCCATTCGTAGAGCCGATAACCAATAGCGGTCGGGCTGGAATAGAAGAAGGGATCAATCCAGTGCAGGTCCGAGGCAAGCTGCCAGAGGCCGAGGATCGCAACCAGGATCGCCACCTGCCAGAAGAGAACGACGTATTTGCGCCGCGTGATCGCCTTCAGTGCCGCAGCTTCGATTTCCACGTCCGAGGTACCGGCGCGGAAGATCGGCGCATTGCCTGTCTCAAGGGCTGTATTTGCCATGATCAATCCTCCCCTTATGCCGCTTGAGCCGCGCGGCGATAGCTGGTCTCGACCTCTTCGCGAAGGTCGTCCCAGATCGTCTTGCAATAATCGATGAAGGTCTGCTCGTAACGGATCTCCGAGACGACGCGCGGACGCGGCAGGTCGATCTTGTAGACCGACTTCACCGTCGCAGGTCCCGCCGTCAGCACGTAGACCTTGTCGGCCAGCGCCACGGCTTCTTCGAGGTCGTGCGTCACGAACACCACCGAAGCCTGACGCTCGGCCCAGAGCTTCAACAGCTCTTCATGCATGACCGTGCGGGTCTGCACGTCGAGCGCCGAGAAAGGCTCGTCCATCAGAAGGATTTCAGGCTCGTTGATGAAGGTCTGCGCCAGCGAGACGCGCTTGCGCATGCCGCCGGAGAGCTGATGCGGATAGTGATGCAGGAACTTCGTCAGGCCGACGCGGGCGAGCCAGTCCTTGGCGGTCTTTTCGGCTTCCGCCTTCGACTTGCCGCGAAACAGCGGGCCGGACATGACGTTGTCGATGACGTTCTTCCAGGGAAAGAGCGCATCCGTCTGGAAGACGAAGCCGACGCGCGGATCGATGCCCTCGACCGGACCGCCCATCAGGCGAACTTCGCCGGCGCTCGGCTTGGCAAGGCCGGTGACGAGGTTGAGCGTCGTCGACTTGCCGCAGCCGGTCGGCCCGACGACGGCGACGAATTCGCCGCGCTCGACCGTCATGTTGAAATCGCGCAGCGCCGTCAGCGACTTGCCGGTCGGCGAGACGAAACGGCGGCTGACATTGATGAGCTCGATCGCCGGTGTCCGGCGTCCATCCTGTTGCATGGTGCTGATCCTGACGCGTGCCTTCGGGCATGCACGCAAAGCCCGTGAGATACCGCCTCCGGTTTCAGCCGGAGGCGGCGCGATGACTGCTTACTTGACGTTCTTGACGAACTCGGTCGTGTAGGTCTTCGACAGGTCGATCGTCTTGCCCTTGACGTTCTTGGAGAACTGCGAGAGCACGGCGAGAACCGTCTTCGGACCATCTTCCGGCATCACGCCATCCGACGTGAACATTTCCTTGCCTGCATCGAGAGCCTTGATATAGCCGTCCTTGTCGCCGACGTAGAAATCCTTCGGCATCTTGTCGGCAATCTCGGCGGCGGAATGGGTGTTGATGAAGCGCAGCGTCTTGACGAAGGCGTTGGCGAGCTTCTGCACATCTTCCTTATGGGCATCGACCCAGGACGCGTCCATGTAGAGCGAGGCGGCCGGATAGGTGCCGCCAAGCGCCTCTTCCGTACCCTTCAGCGTACGCAGGTCGACGAGGATCTTGGCTTCGCCGGTCTTCAGCATGCGCGAAATCGTCGGCTCGGTGGTCATCCCGGCCTGGATGGCGTCCTGCTGCATGGCAGCGATGAAGGTCTGGCCGGCACCGACCGGAACCGTGGAGACGTCGGAGGCCGAAAGGCCTGCCTTGGACGCCATGTAGAGCGTCAGGAAGTTGGTGGACGAGCCGAGGCCGGTCACGCCGAGGTTCTTGCCCTTGAGATCTGCGAAGGACTTGAGGTCCGGATGCTTGGTCGAGACCAGCTCGACTTCGCCGGGCGCCTGGCTGAACTGCACGACGGACTTGATGAACTTGCCCTTGGCCTGCAGGTCGACGCAATGGTCGTAGAAGCCGACGACACCCTGGACAGCACCGGCGAGCAGCTGGTTTTCGGCATCGACGCCGGCGGATTCGTTCAGAAGCTCGACCTCGAGGCCTTCATCCTTGAAGTAACCGAGGGATTCGGCAAGCTTGGCCGGCAGATAGATCTGCTTTTCGTAGCCGCCCACCATGATGGAAATCTTGTCGGCGGCATGCGCCGCTGTCGCGCCGAGCGAGGCGGCGGCCATGACGAGGGAAAGGGCTACGGTATGAAAAAGCGTGCGCGATGAACGCATGGATATCTCCTCCTGTTAGATGCCTGCGTCATAGTGTAATCGCACGGCATGCGCTTCCTCCACGAAGCCGGGTAAGCCTAGCGCGGGTAACCTTTCAGTCAGCTTTCAGTGAGAAATCGCGCAAGGCGACATCGTGATTTTATCTCGCCGCCGCCCTGCCCGAATTGCAACGAAGCCTCATCATACGTCATACCCTTGGCGAAACGCTCTTGACGCCTATGTAGATTAGCCATCGCCACGAAAAGGACGAACTATGAAAGCAATAGCCGCAGCACTCATTCTGTCGACGGTCGCCTCCGTCGGCTCAGCTCAGGCTATTTCCCGCTATGATTCACTTGGCCAGAGCTGTGCATCCGTGCAGCAGATCGTTTCGAGAGAGCGGGCGGTATTACTGCGCTATCCCTCGAAAAGCGGCAATGTCATCCTTTACGACCGCTACGTGGCGGACGACGGCCAGTGCGGCACGGGCAGCTATGCGGCACGTACAAGCGTGCCGACCAGGGACAACCCGATGTGCCCCGTTTACAATTGCAGATCGTCTTCCGTCTTCAACCCACATTGATGCCACGCTTCTTTCCTACCGTTTACTCAAACGGCCAGTAACAGACAAACCTTCGCCGCCAAGGACTTTTAGTTGAATTTCGCCACCATTTAATACACACTGAGCGGGCAGATTGGGGTCATGCTCCTTGCCTACCCCGGGCATCTGCAAGGTGGCGTCCGCTGGGTCCCCGCTCAAATGAGGAGATTACACAGTGAGTGCAAAAGTACCAAATCCGATTGACGCCTATGTCGGTTCACGCGTGCGAATGCGTCGGCTTATGCTCGGCATGAGCCAGGAACGCCTCGCCGACCAGATCGGCGTCACGTTTCAGCAGGTACAAAAATACGAGAAAGGCACCAATCGCATCGGCGCCAGCCGGCTGCAGGCGATTGCGGGCGTTCTGGCCGTGCCGGTCGCCTTCTTCTTCCAGCAAGACAATACGCAGCCACTGGCGACGGACGGCCTCGGCGCCATTAGCGGCCTCGAGGATCTCTCCGAGTTCCTGACGTCCAAGGAGGGCCTGAGCCTCAACAAGGCTTTCATGAAAATCAACGATCCGAGCGTCCGCCAATCCGTGCTGATGCTCATCAAGTCGCTGGCCAACACCGCCGAGCCGGCAATTGTGCGTGCGCCGCCGGCAGCTGAGGTTCAATTCGGCCTGCGCAACTGAGCGCTGCGCCTCACCTGCCCCAACGGTGAGGCACGGATCGCGATTGCGAAACACGCAATCGAAATAACACTGGAGCACCCATATGCGCTTCAACGCTGAAGGATAGCTCCAGTTTCTATCCAGATCATCTTGTCTGCTTGCGGGTTTTCCACCTGAAAGCAGGATACGCAGATGATTGCGATAGAGTTGCACTCATCGTAATGTAGGATTCTCGATCGTGAGCGACACCTCATGATCGCCGACCATGAAGATGATTGCAGGCGATGCCGGCATGGCGCTTGCGATGCCGGAAATTTGCCGGACGCAGTTGGGGACGCATGAACTTCAGGCTACTGACATTCGGAGACCTGCGTCTGGTCGACGGAACAGGTTCAACAGTACCTTTTCCGGAAAAAGGCCTGCTGTCGGCCTGCTTCCTGCTGACGAGCTCCTCGCCGCACAAATCCCGCACGGAACTTGCTGAATTCCTCTGGGGCGACATTCCCCTGGACAAGGCGCTTGCCAATCTGCGGCAGACGCTATCGCGCGTCAAAAACCGTCAAGACGAGCTCGGGATCGAGCTGCTGCTGATCGAGCAGGCGATCGTGAGCGTGAATATCGGCGCGTTCACCAGCGATCTGGCGCTGCTCGATGCCACCTCGCAAACCACTCCTCACGCGGCGTTGGGCGAATTGCTGCAACTGGGCCGCTGGGATTTTCTCGCCCGCACCGAGGTCATCGGCGGTCAGGCACGCATGTGGCTACACACGCAACGCGATCGGGTCAGGATGCAGATCCTGACGACGCTTCGCGACGCAATTGCAGGCATGAGCGAGGATGCCGAAACCACCATCGTCAAGGAAGCGGCGTTGCGGCTGTTCGAAACCTATCCCGACGATGAAGCCGTCTACCAGATCCTCGGGAAAACCTATGCCGGGGAGCCCCAGCTCGAAAATGCCCGCAACGTTTTCGAGAACCGTCGCAAATATCGCTGGGGCGAACTGCCGGTCGATCCCGACCCGCAGACGCTGGGCGTCGCGCGGCGACTGTTCGAACGCCAGCGCGGTATCGCGCCGCAAGCCCGGCAGGAGGCAAGACCTCGGGTGGAAGCCGCCCCTCCGGCACCCCGCGGACCGCCAAGGCTCACCTTGCTGCCACCGGTAAACCTTGCAAGGAACCATCAGACGGCCATCTTTCTCTCCTCGGCACTGCTGGAAGACATCACCGTCGGCCTTTGCGTACTGAAGACCGTAACGATGGTGGCACATCACACCGCGGAAAAGATCGCGCTCGATCTGGACCGGAGCGCAACGCTAGAAAGGCACGGCATCAATTACGTGCTGGATACCAGGCTCAGCTTCGACGGCGCCGCCTACTGGCTTTTCACGCAACTGATCTATGCCGGCAATGATGAAGTCATCTGGGCGGAACGCTTCAGCATGGAAGCGCAGGATCTGCCGCGCCAGCATCGCGAAATCGCACAGCGCATCGTCGCATCCATTGCCAGCTATATCGAGCGCAATGAGTTTTCCCGCGATTACTTCGAACACAATCCGCAGGCCTATCATCACTATCTACTCGGAAAGCGTCACCTGAAGCATCTCGGGCTGCCGGACATTCGTCGTGCTCGGAAAGCATTCCAGACGGCTCTGAAGGAAAATCCCTATTTCTCTCCGGCGCTGAGCGGCATGGCCCGCACCTATCATCTCGAATGGCTGGTGACGGCGCGGGGCGACGCCGAGCTCCTGAGGCTTGCGGAAGAGGAAGCCGGCAAAGCAATCGCGGCCGGGCAGAACATCGCGGCCGGCTACCACGAATTCGGCGTCACCAAGCTTTATCGCGGCGCCTTCGACGAAAGCATCGAGGTCTTCGAGCTTGCCGAAACCATCAGCCCGCATCATGCCGACGCTATCGCAGACTATGCGGATACGTTGATTCATGCGTCGAGGCCGAAGGATGGCCTAGCCAAGATCAATAGCGCCATTGAGCTTAATCCAATAAGCCCGGATCTCTATTTCTGGACCGCTGCTGGCGCCAGCTACTATCTCGAACGCTATGAGGACGCGAGCGACTATATCGCTCGCATGGCTGATCCAACTCCGGCGGCACGGCTGGCGGCGGCCAACGCGGCAATGGCCGGTGACACGCGCAAGGCCAAGGCACTGGTGCGCAAGGTAAAAGAGACATATCCTGATTTTGAGATCGATACCTGGCTCTCCATCGTGCCTTTTCGCGAGCAGTGGCAGCAAGATCTCTATCGAGAGGGACTGAAGCGAGCAGGATTTTAGGCGGTAGAATTTTAACGGCACACAGATTTCTCGAAAATCACGTCGGTTTTCGGGGTCGAGTGCAAATTGGAGAAATGATTGGTCATGGCAAATTTCGTAGTGATTGGTATTCCCGGCGACCCGCAACTTTATCTCGCCGATCTCGGCGCGGGCACCGTGACGTCGCTCAAAGTACCCGCAGGCAGCGATCTCGGCATTGCCGATCAGTTGCGCAATGCCGGCGCAACCGTGGTGAAGGGTGTTAACCTCGCGATCACGGTTGGCAGCGCCCAGGATGCCGGATCCGGCAGGTCTGACCCCGGCGCGGCCACCACCAGGTCTGACCCCTGATCCCGAACGAGCCAGATCCGACGGTGAAAAGACCAGCCTCATTGACGGAGTTCCTGAACGGGAATTCCGTCAATGAGCTGGATTTGGCTGCCACATCCACCTATTCCGACCGCGTCTGCTCCGCCGAGGAAACTTTGAGGCGCATCGAGCCCCATCTGACCGCTCACGGTATCACGCGCCTTGGCCGCCTGACCGGCCTCGACAAGATCGGTATCCCCGTCTGGCAGTCAGTAAGCCCCAACGCCCGCTCGATCGTCATCAACCAGGGCAAAGGCATCGCCGATATCGACGCCAAGGTTTCGGCCGCAATGGAAGCACTGGAGCGGACCATCGCCGGTGCGCCACACATCAGTACCGTCGCTTCAAGCCGCAACCGCTTGCTCGCGGCGGGCCATGATGCCGATTCCTTGCCGTCCCTGATAGGTATTGGACAGGCCGATATCGGTGATGACGAGGAGGTCGCCTGGGTCGAGGGTTACGATCTGATTGCAGAACGGAACGTCTGGGTACCGTTCGAAGCCATTACGCTCGACCGCACCGCCCGACAATCACGCTTCTGGCAATCCTCCGACGGACTGGCCTCCGGCAATGTGCTCACCGAGGCTATTCTGCACGGGCTGCTCGAACGCATCGAGCGCGATGCGGAAGCGCTCTGGGAGGTTTCCGAGCCTGAATCGCGTCTAAGCACCTGTGTCGATCCCTTAAGCTTCGGTGATCCGGTTCTTGAAGGCCTGATGGCCAGGATCACGGCGGCGGGGCTGACGTTGCGGCTGTTCGACGACACCAGCGATATCGGCATTCCAGTCTACTATGCGCTCCTCGGCCCCGCTGAAATATCCAGGATGCAGCATGTTCGCTATCTTGATGTCACCGCCGGCAGCGGTGCTCATCCTTCCGCGGTTCGCGCCGTAATTCGCGCCGTGACGGAGACGGCGCAATCGCGCCTGACCTTCATCAGCGGTGCTCGTGACGATATCGATACAGAGGCTTTCGGGCGCCGACTGCCGGACAGTCTCCGCCGCTATTTCGATGCGACGCCCAAACCCTCCGCCAGACGCGAAGCGTCCCTGCCGTGCGGCGCGAACGCCCTGCTGTATCTGGTCATCGATCGCCTGAGACAAGCCGGCATAAACTCCGCCATCGCGGTTTCCCTCACCGACCCCTCGCTTCCCTTTGCCGTCGCCAAGCTCCTGGTGCCGCAACTGGAAAATCCGGCCGGAGACCGCAAGCGCCGCTTCGGCTATCGCGCCATCTCCAAGACGTTGCAACTGCTATGAAAATCCTGTTTGTCGGCCCAACGCTTCCCGATGCCGCCGAGATCGTCGATCCCGGCATTGCGCTGCGCCCACCGGCGCAAAAGGGCGATATCGTCAAAGCTGTCGAAGAGGGCGCCAACGCCATCGGTCTCATCGACGGATTTTTCGAGAATGTCGCGCCCGTCTGGCACAAGGAGATCCTCTTTGCCCTGTCGAAGGGTGTACACGTCTATGGCGCCGCCAGCATGGGAGCGCTGCGCGCCGCCGAATGCGCCGCCTTCGGCATGGTCGGCATCGGCCGCATTTTCAAGGCCTACGCCTGCGGGGAGCTTGCAGACGATTCCGCGGTCGCGCAGATCCACGCACCCGCCGAGCTCGGATACCGCCCGCTGAGCGAGCCGCTGGTCAATGTGCAGGCGACACTGCAAGTGCTTGCCGAGACCGGCGCGATCAGCGAGCCGGAGCGGGCAGCACTCCAGGCTTGCGCCGAGACCATGTTCTTCAAGTCGCTCACCTACCGATCGATGACGGAGACGGCCGACCTGCCGAACCCGGCGCGACGGCCGGCAATTACCGATCTCCTGCGCGCCAATGCGGTCAACCAGAAACGCATCGACGCTCTACAATTGCTGCACGTCCTCGCCGACTGCCCCGACGAGCGCCGGCAACCACAGCGCGACTGGACCTTTCAGGCCAACAGTTTGTGGCGTTCCGCCTTTCACCACCTTGAAATTGCATTGTAAATTCCCCGCGCAATCTCGCCTCGTGTCACGCTGTATGTCACGCGCCAAGCCCCCGGACATACGCTAGGGTTTCCTCATGTTTCTGGCGACGGGTATCGCGTCCGCCGGAAACAGGGGGCAAAAGGGGCGTAAAATGACAGCAATACTTCCTATCGAAATGGCAGCGCATGATTCCGACTCGCTGAAAGAGCTGGCATCCATCGCACGGCTGATCACCTATGCGCGCCAAAGCGCCAAGAGCCTGGAGGCCGAGTTTCCGGTCTGGTGCCTGGACCTTGCGCTCGGCGCCGTGTTGCAGGAAATGTATGCAAACGGCCTGCAAATGCCGCTTTTTGAAGAGGGCGTGGACAAGGCGAACATGGCCTTTGCGCATTAAGCGCTATCGCTCGAATATTCTGTCTTTGGGGGCGGAGACGGAGACAATGCCGGCATGGTCCTGAACCTTGCCGGCATTGCTGTTTTATCTGTCAGTTGCACCGGCGCGGCTGGACGCCCGCCACGAAGATCGCAATGCATTGCCGCAGATGCCGCAGCCGGGTTTCGCGGTCCGGCCAGTCGTTCGTCTTGCCGGGAAGCGTGATCATCGCGCCGAAGATCATGTTCATCAGCATGCGCGCACCACTTCCGGCATCGGCAATTTCGATCAGGCCGCGCTGCTGCTGTAAATCGAGCCAGTCGGCCAGCATTTGTCGTGTCTGCTCGGCTCCCTGCGTGCGCAGTAACGCCGCGATCTCCGGAAATCGCTGCGCCTCACTCATGACGAAATGAATGAAGGCCTCACGATCACGCTCTGCCGCTTCATCGATATCGATCATGAAGATCTGTTCGAGCGCCTCGGTGAGCGGCAGATTTTCCTTAGCGTCGCGCGGCAGGGCCAGCATCGAGGCGCGGTGCTCGGCCATGAGCGCCATGAAAAGCTCTATCTTGCTCGAAAACAATCGGTAGAGGGTCTGTTTCGAAATCTTGCATCGAGCGGCCACGAGATCCGTGGTCGTGCCGCCGTAACCGAGCTCATGAAACGTCGCACGGGCCTCCGCGATGATCTCCGCCCGCCTTGCGTCGTCGCTCACCGTTTTCGGACGGCCGCGCTTGCGGGGAACAGCGACCTGCTCCGCATCGCTCGCTCTTGCTTTCATCCGCCCTTCCATCTTAACCTAAAAAAGCTAAATGAGATTGACATTTACGGTGGTACAAATATTTTCCGTACTACTTGGTACTGTAAATAAGGCAATGGGAAATAGCAACGTGGGAAAGCTCGTCTCTTCTACCCCTGTATCCGCACGTCCGGCGCGAATCAGACTTTTTCCGGCTGCCCGGATCTCGCTCCTCGTCGCAGGGGTCGCCACCACGATGCTGCTGGCCGGCTGCAATGAGCAGAAGGCCGCGCAGGGTAGCGCGCCCGCCGTAAAGACCGAAGTCAGCGCCATGACGCTGCACCCTCAATCCGTGGCGATCACCGCCGAACTGCCCGGCCGCACTAGCGCCTATCTGATCGCCGAAGTCAGGCCGCAGGTCGGCGGCATCATTCGCAACCGCAACTTCAAGGAAGGCAGCGAGGTTACCGCCGGCAACGTGCTCTACGAAATCGACCCGGCCTCCTATCAGGCATCCTACGACAGCGCCGTTGCCGCCTTGCAGAAGGCGCAGGGTGCAGTGCCGAGCGCGCAATCGAAAGTCGACCGCTACAAGAGCCTGACGGCACAGGACGCGGTCAGCAAGCAGAATCTCGACGATGCGCTGTCCACCCTGGCGCAGGCGAACGCCGATGTCGCATCGGCGAAGGCCGCCCTGGAGACAGCACGCATCAATCTCGATTACACCAAGATGCGTGCCCCGATCGGCGGCCGTGTCGACGCCTCGGCAGTGACCGTCGGCGCGCTGGTCACCGCCGACCAAACGACGGCGCTCACCACCATCCGCCAGCTCGATCCGATCAACGTCGACGTCACGCAGTCGAGCACCAACCTGCTCGAATTCCGCCGCGCCATTGCCGACGGCCGGTTGAAGACCAGCGGCGACAACGTTTCCGTCCATCTGACACTGGAAGACGGTTCCCAATACAAGCAAACCGGCAGGCTCGAATTTGCGGAAGCCGCGGTCGCCGAAACCGTCGGCACCATCACCGTGCGCGCCGTCTTCCCCAATCCGGACCGCATATTGCTGCCCGGCATGTATGTTCGCGCCACCATCCAGGAGGGCGTCGCCGAAAACAGCTTCCTCGTGCCGCAGCGTGCTGTCACCCGCAACACCAAGGGCGAGCCGATAGCGATGTTCGTGACCGCCGAGAACAAGGTGCAGCAACGGGTGCTGAAGGTGCAGCGGAGCATCGGCAATAGCTGGCTGGTGAACGAGGGCATGACCGACGGCGATCGTGTCATCGTCGAAGGCAGCCAGCGCGTGCGCGACGGCCAGGACGTCAACGCCACCGCCGTGACCATCGATGACGCCACCGGCGAGGTGAAGCAGGCCGCCGCCGACAGCAAGCCCGCCGAACAGGCCGGGCTGGAAAAGACCGATACCAAAGCCGGATCCGGCGCTCAGAAGTGAGGTAAGCGATGTCGCGTTTTTTCATCGACCGGCCGATCTTTGCCTGGGTCATCGCCATCGTCATTATGCTTGCGGGTGCGCTGTCGATCCTGACGTTGTCGATCTCGCAATATCCGCAGATTGCCCCGACCACGGTGAGCATCAACGCCACCTATTCCGGGGCTGACGCCGCAACCGTCGAGAACTCGGTGACCAAGGTCATCGAGCAGGGCATGACCGGCATCGACAATCTCGACTATATGACGTCGACCTCGACCTCGACGGGATCTGCATCCATCTCGCTGACCTTCACCAACAAGGCCGATCCCGACGTTGCCCAGATGCAGGTGCAGAACAAGCTGCAGCTCGTCACCGCGCAATTGCCGCAAACGGTGCAGTCGACGGGTATCGTCGTTTCCAAGTCGACCTCGAACTTCCTGATGGTCGTCGGCTTCGTCTCCACCGACGGCAAGCTGAACTCCAACGACCTTGCCGACTATGTGTCCAGTACGCTGAACGACACGCTGAAGCGTATCGAAGGCGTCGGCAACACCCAGATTTTCGGCGCAGGCTATGCCATGCGCGTCTGGGTCGATCCGGACAAGCTGGCGAAATACCAGCTGATGGTGAGCGACGTCACCACCGCGATCCAGGCGCAGAATTCGCAGGTTTCCGCTGGCCAGCTCGGCGCGTTGCCACAGCGCAAGGGCCAGCAACTCAACGCAACGGTGACGGCCAAGAGCCGCCTGCAGACGCCAGAGCAGTTCAACAATATCATTCTGAAGAGCCTGCCCGATGGCTCGCTGGTGCGCCTCAACGATGTCGCGACCGTCGAGCTTGGCGCTTCCTCCTATACCACGTCGAGCACCTATAACGGCCACCCCTCGGCCGGTCTCGCCGTCATGCTTGCCTCTGGCGCCAACGCCATCAATACGGCAGAGGCCGTGAGGTCGACTATCGACAGCGTGAAGCAGACGCTGCCGCCGAACGTCGAAATCGTCTACCCCTACGACACGACGCCTTTCGTGAAATTGTCGATCGAGGACGTGGTCAAGACGCTGTTCGAAGCCATCGTGCTCGTCTTCATCGTCATGTTCGTCTTCCTGCAAAACATCCGCGCCACCCTGATCCCGACGCTTGCCGTTCCGGTCGTGCTGCTCGGCACCTTCGGCGTGCTGTCGCTGTTCGGCTATTCGATCAATACCCTCACCATGTTCGGCATGGTGCTGGCGATCGGCCTGTTGGTGGACGATGCCATCGTCGTCGTTGAAAACGTCGAACGCGTGATGGAGGAAGAGGGGCTGTCGCCACGCGAGGCGACGATCAAGTCGATGCAGGAAATCACCGGCGCACTGATCGGCATCGCGACGGTGCTGTCAGCCGTGTTCATCCCGATGGCCTTCTTCTCCGGCTCCGTCGGCGTCATCTACCGGCAGTTCTCGGTGACCATCGTCTCGGCGATGATCCTCTCGGTCATCGTTGCATTGATCCTGACGCCGGCACTCTGCGCAACGATCCTCAAGGCGCCGGAGCATGGATCGAAGCAACGCGGCGCCTTCGGCTGGTTCAACCGCAATTTCGAGCGCGCGACGCTTCGTTATCAGCGCAGCATTCACGGCATGATACGCCGGAGTGCCGTCTTCCTGCTGATCTTCGTGCTGATCGGCGGCGCCGTCGCCTACCTGTTCAATCGCCTGCCGAGCTCGTTCCTCCCGGACGAGGATCAGGGCATCCTGTTGACTGCGATCCAGCTCCCTCCAGGCGCTGCGGAGTCCCGCACATGGTCCGTGCTCAATCAGGTAAAGGACTATTACCTCAACAACGAGAAGGACTATGTCGAAGGCGCCTTCGCCGTCGCCGGCTTCGGCTTCAGCGGCCAGGGTCAGAATGTCGGTATCGTTTTCGTCCGGCTGAAGGACTTCGCGGAGCGTTCGACCCCGCAATCGAAGGCGCAGGCGATCGCCGGCCGCGCCATGGGCGCCTTCTCGAAGATCAAGGACGGCAGCGTCTTTGCGCTCGCGCCGCCGGCCATTCCCGGTTTCGGCAGTTCGAGCGGTTTCGACTTCTTCATCAAGGACATCAATGGCGCCGGCCATGCCAGCCTGATCGCCGCCCGCAACCAGTTGCTAGGTGCTGCCGCAAAGAGCCCGAAACTGTTCGGCACCCGCCCGAACGGCCAGGAGGATACGCCGCAATATTCGGTCAATATCGATCAGGAAAAGGCGAGCGCGCTGAATATCAGCCTGGCGGATATCGACTCCACGCTGTCGACTGCCTGGGGTGGCACCTATGTCAACGACTTCATCGATCGCGGCCGCGTCAAGCCTGTCTACGTCCAGGCCTACCAGGATTTCCGCATGCAGCCGGAGGATTTCGGTCGCTGGTATATCCGCAATTCCGGCGGCGACATGGTGCCGTTCTCGGCTTTCTCCAGTGGCGAATGGACCTATGGTTCGCCGCGTCTGGAACGCTATAACGGCTCGTCGGCCGTCGAAATCCAGGGAGCGGCCGCACCCGGCGTCTCCTCCGGCGATGCCATGAACGAGATCGACCAGATCATGGCATCCCTGCCGCCCGGCTTCAGCCATGAATGGACCAGCCTGTCGGCCCAGGAGAAACTCTCCGGCAACCAGGCGAGCCAGCTCTATGCCATCTCCATCCTCGTCGTCTTCCTGGCGCTGGCCGCCCTCTATGAGAGCTGGTCGATCCCGCTTGCCGTCATGCTGTCGGTGCCGATCGGCATCTTCGGTGCGCTGCTGGCGGCCACCATCTTCGGCCAGTCGAACGACGTCTACTTCAAGGTCGGCCTGCTGACGACGATAGGACTGGCGGCCAAGAACGCCATCCTGATCGTCGAGTTCGCCATCGAGCAGCAGAACAGCGGCAAGAACCTGATCGAGGCGACGCTGGAGGCATCCCGCCAGCGCCTGCGGCCGATCCTGATGACGTCGCTTGCCTTCATTCTCGGCGTCATGCCGCTGGCGATCGCCAATGGCGCCGGCTCCGGCAGCCAGAACTCGATCGGCATCGGCGTCATGGGCGGCATGATCTCGGCGACCGTGCTCGGCGTCTTCTTCATCCCGCTGCTCTTCGTCTCGGTCCGACGCATCTTCAAGGGCAAGGTGGGAGCGACAGGCGCGACGCAGCCGGAAACCGCCAGCCCCGACGCGGCGCATTGATGGACTATCAGCCCGCTCTCTACGCATGAGAGCGGGTGTTTCCGATCCCACATTACTATGAGAGCGCCACCGGCTACGGCCCTGCTCAAGTTGCCTGCGAAGACACCGGCGGCGACGGCTCCTGCTTCGCCGACCACCGGCTGTGGAGCTTGGCCAGCATCAGATAGATGATCGGCGTCGTATAGAGCGTCAGGATCTGCGAGACGACGAGGCCACCAACGATGGTGATCCCCAAGGGACGGCGCAGTTCCGCGCCGGGGCCGGTGGCGATGATCAGCGGAATGGCGCCCATAAGTGCTGCAAGCGTCGTCATCAGGATCGGGCGGAAGCGTTTCAGGCAGGCCTGATAGATCGCCTCCTCGGAAGGAAGGCTGAGCCTGCGTTCGCCCTGCAACGCGAAATCCACCATCATGATACCGTTCTTCTTGACGAGGCCGATCAGCAGGATGATGCCGATGAAGGCGATGATCGTCAGCTCCGTGCCGCTGATGACCAGCGCCAGCAGCGCGCCGAGACCGGCAGACGGCAGCGTCGAAATGATCGTCAGCGGATGCGCCAGGCTCTCGTAGAGAATGCCAAGGACGATATAGACCGTCAACAGCGCCGCCAGCAGCAGCAGCGGCTGGCTGCCCGAGGATTGCGTGACGCTGGCGGCATCGCCAGCGAAATCCGCATGCAGTTCATCGGGCAGATGCATCTCGAGCACCGCCTTCTGAATGGCATCATTCGCCACTTGCAGCACACCGTTGAGCGCCAGATTGTAGGAGATCGTCACGGAGGGATATTGCCCCTGGTGATTGACCACCAGCGGCGCCAGCGTCCGCTGGATCGACGCGACAGCGCTGAGCGGGACCTGGATGCCGCCGGACGCCGGGACATAGAGCTTGGAGATATCGTGAGGATCGCGGGCGTAGTCTGGATTGGCCTCCAGCACGACGCGATACTGGTTGCGCTGGGTGTAGATCGTCGACACCTGCCGCTGCGCGAAGGCATTGTTGAGCGCCGCGTCGATCGACTGGATGCTGACGCCCAGCCGCGAGGCTTCGCTGCGATCGATGTTGACCGTCGCCTGCAGACCATTCGGCTGCCGGTCGGTGGCGACATCGGTCAATTCCGGCAGCGCCTGCAGGCGTTCGAGCACTTTCGGCGCCCACTCCACCAGTTCGTCGTAATTCGCGCCCCAAATCGTAAATTGGTATTGAGACTGCGACTGGCGCGCGCCGGCACGGATATCGCCCGGCGAAAACAGGAATGTACTAAGGCCCGGAATGGCCATCAGCTGCTTGCGCAGCCGGTCGATCACCTCGGCGGTCGGTGCGCGCTCCGATTCCGGCTTCAGCGAAATGAACAGCTGCCCACGATTGACCGAGCTGGAAAAACCGCCCCCTCCCACGGACGAACCGACACCGGAGACGGCAGGGTCCTTGCCAACGAGATCGGCCGCCTGCAGCTGCAATTTGACCATAGCCGGATAGGAAATATCCGTCGCAGCCTGCGTGCCGCCCTGAATAAAGCCGGTATCGTCCTGCGGGATGAAGCCCTTCGGTACCTTGACGTAGAGATAGGCGGACATGACGACGCAGGCGAAAATGACCAGGACGGACAGCACGCGATGATGCAGCACCGCCTTCAGCGTCCGGCCATAGAAATTGGTGACCGCGCCGAGCGTGCCCTCGACGATCCGGGCAAACAGGCCCGGCTTGGCCTCCATGTCATGAGAGCGCAGGCGATGGCCGCAGATCATCGGCGTCAGCGTCAGCGACACCAGGGTCGAGACGACGATGGTGAAACCGAGCGTCAACGAAAAGGTCTGGAAGAACCGGCCGACAATGCCGCCCATGAAGAACAGCGGAATGAAGGCGGCGAGCAGCGACAGGCTGATCGAAACGACGGTGAAGCCGATCTGCTTCGCACCCTCGAGCGCCGCCCTCATCGGCTTCATGCCGCTTTCGAGATTGGCGTAGATGTTCTCGATCATCACGATCGCATCGTCGACGACAAAGCCGACGGAGACCGCGAGCGCCATCAGCGACAGATTGTCGATCGACAGCCCGAAGAGCCACATGGCGGCAAAGGTGCCGCACAGCGACAACGGCACGGTAACACCGGCTGCAAACGTCGGCGTGGCACGCCGAAGAAATGTGAAGACCACGGCCATGACCAGGCAGATGGTGGCCACCAGCGTCCACTGCATGTCGGTGACGCTGGCATGGATCGTCGTCGTGCGGTCGGAGAGAACGGCAATGTGGATACCGGCCGGGATCAGCCGTTGCAGCTCCGGGATCAGCGTCTTGACGCCGTCAACTGTGGCGATGACGTTGGCATCCGCTTCCTTGGTGATGTTGAGCAGCACGGCAGGCTTGCCATCGAACCAGGCATCGGAGCGGCTGTTGCGCACACCGGGTTCGACGGTGGCGATATCGGAAAGGCGCACGGCCGTACCGTCGCCGCTGCGCACGACGAGACGGCCATAGGCCTCGGGCGTCCGCAGCTGGCTGTTCAGGGAAATCGAGAAGGCGGAGTTGCTGCCGTCGATCGAGCCGGCCGGGCCGAGCGTACTGGCATTGACGATCGCCGTTCGCACATCGTCCAGGGCCAGGCCCATGGCTGAGAGACGGTCCGGATCGAGCCGGACGCGGACGGCCGGCTGATCGGCGCCGCTGACTGACACCTGCCCCACGCCATCGACTTGCGATATGCGCTGCACGGCGATGGTATCCGCCGCGTCGTAGATCGCGCTTGCCGGCACGGTGTCCGAGGTCAGCGCCAGGATCAGGACGGGAGCCGCCGCCGGATTGATCTTGCGGAAGGAGGGCAAGGTCGGCAGGTCGCCGGGCAAATCCGTGGCCGCCGCATTCAGCGCTGCCTGCACGTCCTGCGCCGCGCCGTCGACGCTGCGCGACAGATCGAACTGAGCAACGATGCTGCTGGAGCCGAGCGAGCTGACTGAGGTTAGCTGCGTGATGCCTGCAATGGTGCCGAGATGCCGTTCAAGCGGTGCCGCGACACTCGCCGCCATGCTGGCGGGGTCGGCGCCGGGACGGCTGGCCGAAACGACGATCGTCGGCAGATCCACGGTCGGCAGGCTTGCCACCGGCAGGAAGCGATAGGCGACGATGCCGAGGATCACCAGCCCGATCGCCAGAAGCGTCGTGCCGACAGGACGTTTGATGAACGGCTCGGAGAGGTTCATGTCTCGCCACCCACAACATCGTCCAGCTCCGGAGCCGGCGTGCCGGTCGGCCGACCGACGATGCGGGCACGCAGGTTTTCGAAGGCGAGATAGATCACCGGCGTCGTATAGAGCGTCAGGAGCTGGGAGAGGACCAGGCCACCGATGATGGTGATGCCGAGGGGAATGCGCAGCTCCGCTCCCGTGCCTTGCGCCAGCGCCAGGGGCAGTGCACCGAAGAGTGCCGCGAGCGTCGTCATCATGATCGGCCGGAAGCGCAGGATCGAGGCTTTCAGGATCGCCTCGCGCGGCGGCAGCCCTTCCTTGCGCTCGGCCTCCAGCGCGAAGTCGATCATCATGATCGCATTCTTCTTGACGATGCCCATCAGGAGCACGATGCCGATCAGCGCGATGATCGACAGGTCCTGGCCGAAGAGCATCAGTGCCAGCAGCGCACCGACGCCCGCCGACGGCAGGGTCGAGAGGATCGTTATCGGATGTACGGCGCTTTCATAGAGCAGGCCGAGAACGATGTAGATGGTGACGACAGCCGCAAGGATCAGCCAGGGCTCTCCGGCCAGCGACGAGGCGAACTCCTCGGCATCGCCGGAATAGCTGCGCTGGATGGTATCGGGCATGCTGATGTCCCGTTCAGCCGTCTGAACCTCGGCCACGGCGTCGCTGAGCGAAGCGCCCTTGGCGAGATCGAAGCTGATGGTCACGGCCGGAAACTGTTCGTCGTGACTGATGACCAGTGGCGCCGTCGCAAACGTCGCGGTGGTGAAGGCATTGAGCGGCACCTGAGTGTCGCTGGCGCCAGCAACATAGAGCTTGTCGAGCGATTTCGGGTCCGCCTGATATTGCGGCGCCGCCTCCAGGATGACGCGATACTGGTTGGCCTGACCGTAGATCGTGGCGATCTGCCGCTGACCGAAAGCGTCGTTCAGCGTATCGCTGACGGCCTGCATCGAGACGCCGAGGCGCGAAGCGGTCTCGCGATCGACATCGACGAAGATACGGCCGCCGCCCATCTCGACTTCCGAGGAAACGTCGATCAGCTTCGGGCTTTGCTGCAGCCGCTGCGCCAGTTTTCCGGCCCAGTCGACCACGGTCGCGGTATCCGTGGCGGTCAGCGTGTATTGATAGGGCGCGCGGCTGGCGCGCGTGCTGATCGAGATGTCACGCACGCTCTGGAAGGTGACGTGGATGCCGGGCAGGTCGGCCACTTCACCGCGCATCCGGTCGATGATCTCGGCAGCTGAATCGCTACGCTCACTCCTCGGCTTCAGCACGAGGCTGAGATTGCCGGTGTTGAGCGTCAGGTTGCTGGCGCTGGTGCCGATGACCGAGACGACGCCCGAGACATCAGGGTCCTTGCGCAGCCGATCGGCCACAGTCGCCTGTGTCTGCTTCATGGCTTCGAAGGAGGTGGTCGGCTCGGTCTCGATGACGGCGGTGATCAGGCCGGTATCCTGCGGCGGCAGGAAGCCCTTGGGGATGACGACATAAAGCGCGACGGTGGCGGCAAGCGTTACCGCCGTGATGATCAGCATCAGCGCACTGCGGTCGACCGCCCAGACGAGGCTGCGGCGATAACCTTCAATCAGCCACTCCATGAAGCGGTCGGCGCCCGCCAGAAAACCGCTGCGATGCTCTTTAGGCTTACGCAGGATGCGGGCGCACATCATCGGCGTCAATGTCAGCGAAATCACCGCCGAGACCACGACGGCTATGGTCAGCGTCAAGGCGAATTCGCGGAACATGCGCCCGACGATGCCGGTCATGAACAGCAGCGGGATGAAGACGGCAACCAGCGAGACGGTCAGCGAGATGATGGTGAAGCCGATTTCGCCGGCACCCTTCAGCGCCGCCTGCATCGGATTTTCGCCTTCCTCGATGTGGCGGGCGATATTCTCGATCATCACGATGGCATCGTCGACGACGAAGCCGGTGCCAATGGTGAGCGCCATCAGCGAGAGATTGTCGAGGCTGAACCCGGCAAACCACATGACGCCGAAGGTCGCGATCAGCGACAGCGGCAGGGCGACGCCGGCGATGAAGGTCGCCGTTATCGTGCGCAGGAACAGGAGCACGACGAGGATGACGAGACCAATGCTGACGACGAGCGTCCATTGCACATCATGGATCGAGGCGCGGATGGTCTCGGTGCGATCGTTGACGATGTCGATCGAGATGCCGGCCGGCAGCGCCTGCTTCAGCCGTGGAATCTGCTTCAGCACGCCCTCGACCGTCTGGATGACGTTGGCGCCCGGCTGGCGCATGATGTCTAGGATGACGGCGGGCCTGCCCTGATACCAGGCGCCGACGCGGGTATTCTCCAACCCCTCGACGACGGTGGCGACATCCTTCAGCTGCACCGGTGCATTGTTGCGATAGGCGACGATGACGGACCGATAGACGGCGGGATCGACGATCTGGTCGTTGGCGGCCAGCGTGAAGCTCTGGTTCGTACCGTCGAGAGCGCCTTTGGCGCCGGCAACGCTGGCATTGGTGATCGCGGTACGCAGATCCTCCAGCGCCAGCCCATAGGAGGCAAGGCGCGGCAGGTCGGCCTGGATGCGGATTGCAGGCTTGACGCCGCCCTGAATGTTGACGTCGCCGACGCCAGTGACTTCGCTCAACCGCTGCGCCATCATCGTATCGGCGAAATCGCTGAGCTCGCGGATCGAATAGCTGTCGGAGCGCAGCGCGAGCGTCAGGATCGGCGTATCGGCCGGGTTTACTTTCGAATAGGTCGGTGGGTAGGGCAATGTGCGCGGCAAGGTCGAGCCGGCGGCATTGATCGCCGCCTGCACGTCCTGCGCCGCACCGTCTATATCGCGGCCGAGATCGAATTGCAGGGTGATCTGGCTGATACCGAAAGCGCTTGAGGAAGTCATCGACGCCAGTGACGGGATCTGGCCGAGCGGCCGCTCCAGAGGCGCGGTCACCAGGGCCGCCATCGTATCGGGATCAGCTCCGGGAAGCTGCGTCGTCACCTGGATCGTTGGAAAATCCACCTGCGGCAGCGGCGCGACCGGCAGGAAGAGAAAGCCGAGAATACCGCCCAGCAGGACGGCCACCCCGAGAAGCGAGGTGGCGACCGGCCGGGAGATGAAGAGCGACGAGACGTTCATTGCTGCGGCGCTGGCGTGGCGGTTGAATTGGTCGAGGCGGCAGCGCCGCCGTCGGCATTGGGAGCGGGATCGGCAGCATTTCCGCCATCGGCGTTCTGTTTGCGATGACCGCCATTGCCGCCGCCCTGGCCATTGTGCTGGCGATGCGGCCGCTGGCTGTCATTCGCCGCATTTCCGTCGGCTTGGGCGGCAGCGCCGGCAACAGGCTGCCTATTGGCATCAGGTGTCGTCGCAGCAGGCGCGGTGATTCCCGTCCCGGCGGAAATCTGCACCTTCGACCCATCCTGCAGGCGGGCAAAACCCGTCGTCACGACCTTGTCGCCTGCGGCCACGCCATTGATGATGACCGCCTGCACATCATCCTGCTGGCGCACCGTCACCGGCTTCATGGCGACCGACTGATCCTCGCGGATGATATAGACGAAGGTGCCGTTCGGTCCGCGCTGCACGGCGGCGGTCGGAATAACTATGACACCCTTCAGCGTCTCGACCAGCAGGCGGGCATTGACGAAAGCGCCCGGCCAGAGCGCCAGCTTGTCATTGGGGAAATTGGCCTTCAGCTTGACCGTGCCGGTCGTCGGATCCACCTGATTGTCGACCACCGCCAGCGTGCCGTTGTCGACCACCGTCAGACCGTCGCTCGCCATCGCCTGGACGGAAAGCGCGCCGGTGGCACTTGCGGCGTTGACGCGGGCAAGTTGCTGCTGCGGGACGGAAAAGAGCACGGAGATCGGCCGGATCTGCGACAGCGTCACGATGCCGGTCGTGTCGGAGGAACTGACCAGATTGCCGATATCGACATTACGGATGCCGGTGCGCCCGTCGATCGGCGCCTTGATCGTCGTATAGTCGAGCGTCGCCTGCGCGCTTTCGATAGTGGCCTGATCGACCTGAACCTGTGCCGTATATTGGGCGACCAGCGACAGCTGTGTATCCACTTGCTGCTGCGTCCCCGAGGCACTCTTGACCATGAGCTGATAGCGGGCAAGGTCGCGCTGGGCGCCGGCGAGCAGAGCTTCGTCCTGTGCCTTCTTGGCGATTGCCTGGTCAAGCTGGGCCTTGTAGACCGCGTCGTCGATGCGGGCGATGACATCACCCTTCTTGATGTCCTGGCCTTCATCGAAATCGATTTCGACGATCTTGCCATTGACCTGCGCGCGCACCGTGACCGTATTCAGTGCCTTCACAGAGCCGACACCGTCGATATAGACCGGTACGTCGGTACTTGTCGCATCCGCCGCCAGCACCGGAACAGGCCCGCTGAACTGCGAGAGACCGCCGCGCCGCCCGCCGCCTTGACGCTGACCGGAACCCTGCCCTTGACCACTCCGGCGTTCGCCCTGGGCCTGCTCGCCGGGTGCCGCAGCACCCTGAATGCCAAGCAGGCGCTCCGCACCGCCAAGCCAGCGATCTCGCGTCGCATAGGCGCCATAAGCCACGGCGCCAATCACTGCTACCGATATCAGGACCCGAAATGTCCGAGCCATCAATACACCTTCCTTCAGGACGCCCGGCTTTCAAACATTCCGCCGACGCAATATGAGCGCGACTTTAGCTTGCATCGCCCCGCTTAGGAATTTGGTTAGGCCATTAAATTTTGTCCATTTTCGCGTGGCTTAGCTTAACAAACTGTCATATTGGACAAAAACTAGGGTTGTGGTTGCAAAAGGATAACCGACAGCGCACGTCCCCGCTGTCTTCTCGAAAATCCGGTCTTTGCCGGCCTAAAGCACACCCCAGCCGCGATAGCGCCCGCGCCCGGTCATTTCGCGCACGCCGAGTTCGGCCACGAGGTTGAGCGCGCCGCGAGAGGTGACGCCGGCATGGCGGGCGATCATCTTGGCGGAAACAATCGGCCGCGACAGAACGATCTCGATGACGCCTGGCAGGCTGCTGTTCGACCGGCGATCCTTCAACCGCCTTTCCATCTGCAGCTTGGCAAGCGACAGGCGATCGAGCTCCTTCAGCCCCGCATCGGCAGAAAGCGCCATTGCGTCGAGAAACGCCATCAGGCGCGTGGTGCGATCCGGCGCGCGACGGCGTTCGTGGCGGACGGATTTCAGGCCGACATTCAGGCAGAAAAGATGCGAGGCGATCTTGCCGCGGCTGCGCAGATAGGCGCTGACGAGCAGGCTGCCCAGCCAATGCTGCCGCCTGAGCGGCTCGATCCGCTCCCAGGCGTCGAAGAGCACGGCGGCACCGAGAGCCGGCGGCAGAAGATCGGCCTGGCGGATGACGGCGCGCCAGCTCTCCAGCCGCTCGCCTTCGTCCCAGTCCTCGTCATGAACCAGGCCCAGTGGATCGTCCACGCTCTCGGGCCGGGCATCCGGAACTTCTCCGTTCAGCACTTGGTCGGAACGGGCGATCACCGCATCGATCTCAGCAAAATCCACGCCGAAATCGTCTTCGTCCTCGTCATTTTCTTCCAAGTCCGCTTCCATGCCCGGGACGGGCGCGGGACGCGGCGTCGCGGTTTCCTCGACCTCACCGACATCGCCGCGCAGCGTCGCAAGGCCTGCGGCCTCCAGCCCCCAGGATGGCTCGGCATTCCATAGCCGGCGGCGGGTGCGCAGTACGGCATGGGCAATGGTCAGCTCATGCGTCGGCGTGCGGGCATCCATGCGCGCGTCATGCAGCACCAGATCCTCGACATGCACCAACTCGCCGCCGACCCAGAGCGCGCCGACTGCATCGAAAAAATGCCCGCGCTCGCGGAAACCGTCGGCGACCACATGCCGCAAGACCCGCTCATCCAGCCGCGCCAGCATATCCTCCGCTTTGGTCATCGCGGGCAAGAGCGTAGTCAACGGCAAGGAGGAAAGATCATATCGCATTGGAATCACATGATTGCTTCGATCTTGCGGAACTTATCACTGCGCGAGGCATCGGGCCAGAAAACACCCTCTTTCAACTGTGGACAGGATTTCCTATTTTTCCGCTTGACCTTCCAGTAACGGGAAGGTTCATAAACCTATCCGACGCTCACTTCCGGGCACTGGAGTTTTCCATGGCATTGCATGACGAACATGATCACAGCCATCACGGCCACGATCACCATCACGGCGAACAGCAGGATTTGGTGATCCGCGATCCCGTCTGCGGCATGACCGTCGACCCGAAGCCGGGCAAGCCGTCGCTCGAGTATAAAGGCCGTACGTTCCATTTCTGCTGCGACGGCTGCCGCAAGAAGTTCGAGGCGGCACCGGAAAACTATCTGACCGCCAAGGATCCCGTCTGCGGCATGGACGTGGATCGCGCCAGCGCGCGGCATTTCCTGAAGCATGAGGGCGAGAAATTCTATTTCTGCTCCGCCGGCTGCAAGGCGAAGTTCGAAGCTGCGCCCACCGCCTATCTCGACGGCAACAGGCCGGCACAGATACCGGCGCCGAAGGGCACGCTCTATACCTGCCCAATGCATCCCGAGGTCATCAGCGACCATCCCGGCGATTGCCCGAAATGCGGCATGGCGCTGGAGCCGATGGGCGTCCCCGCGGCAGATGAAGGCCCGAACCCGGAGCTGGTCGATTTCACCCGCCGGCTCTGGATCAGCGCCGCGCTATCGCTGCCCCTTTTGATCCTCAGCATGGGTCCGATGCTCGGCCTGCCGCTGCGCGACCGGATCGGCGAACCCACCGCCACCTGGATCGAGCTTGTTCTGGCGACACCGGTCGTGCTCTGGGCTGCCCTGCCCTTCTTCCGCCGCGCCTGGAACTCTCTCCTCAACCGCAGCCCCAACATGTGGACGCTGATCGGCCTCGGCGTCGGCACGGCCTATCTCTACAGCCTGGTCGCCACATTGGCACCCGGCCTTTTCCCGATGGGCTTTCACGGCCACGGCCAGGCCATACCCGTCTATTTCGAGGCCGCCTCGGTCATCGTCGCGCTGGTCTTTGTCGGCCAGGTGCTGGAGCTGAAAGCACGCGAGCGCACCGGCTCCGCGATCCGCGCGCTGCTCGACCTCGCCCCCAAGACTGCCCGGCGCATCGGGGCCGACGGTAGCGAGACCGATGTACCCGTCGATCAGATCCAGGCTGGCGACCGGCTGCGCGTGCGCCCCGGCGAGCGCGTTCCGGTGGACGGCTCCGTCGTTGACGGCCAATCGACCATCGACGAATCGATGATCACGGGCGAACCGCTGCCGGTCGAAAAGGCCAAGGGCGACGCGTTGACGGGCGGTACGATCAACAAGAACGGCACGCTGATCATGCTGGCCGAGAAGGTCGGCGCGGATACGACGCTGTCGCGCATTGTCGAACTCGTCGCCAAGGCACAGCGCTCGCGCGCGCCGATCCAGACGATGGTCGACGGCGTCTCGGCCATCTTCGTGCCCGCCGTCGTCGCCACCGCCGTCGTCACCTTCATCCTGTGGGCGATGATGGGACCGGAGCCGCAACTGGCACATGCACTGCTTGCCGCCGTTGCCGTGCTGATCATCGCCTGCCCCTGCGCGCTTGGGCTCGCAACCCCGATGTCGATCATGATCGCCACCGGCCGTGGCGCACAGGAAGGCGTGCTGGTGCGCGACGCCGTAGCGCTGGAACGCTTCGCCAAGGTCGATACGCTGATCGTCGACAAGACGGGCACGCTGACGGAAGGCAGGCCCAACCTCACCGACATCATCTCCACCCCCGGCACGGACGAAGCCCGGCTGCTGTCGCTCGCCGCGAGCCTGGAGCGAGGCTCCGAGCATCCGCTGGCCGAGGCCATCGTCGCCGGGGCAGAAGAGCGTGGCACGACCTTTGTCGACATAACGGGCTTTGCCGCGAAAACCGGCAAGGGCGTTGAAGGCCGCGCCGGCGATACCGCGATCGCGCTCGGCAACGCCGCGATGATGGCGGATCTCGGCGTTGCGATCGATATGCTACAGGCTGAAACGGTACGTCTGCGTGGCGAAGGCAAGACGGTGATGTTCGTCGCCGTCGATGGTCAATTAGCAGGCCTCGTCGCCGTCGCCGATCGGATCAAGCCGACGACATCGGCAGCCATCAAGGCGCTGCACGACAGCGGGTTGAAGATCATCATGGCAACCGGCGACAATGCCGGGACCGCCAAGGCCGTTGCCGCAAGTCTCGGCATCGACGACGTGCGCGCCGACCTGTTGCCCGAAGGCAAGAAAGCGCTGATCGACAAGCTCCGCGCCAAGGGCCGTATCGTCGCCATGGCCGGCGACGGCATCAACGACGCGCCGGCGCTTGCCGCCGCCGATGTCGGTATCGCCATGGGCACCGGCGCCGATGTCGCCATGGAAAGCGCCGGGATCACGCTGGTGAAGGGCGATCTCAACGGTATCGTCCGGGCGCGGCATCTCTCCGAGGCGACGATCCGCAACATCAAGCAGAACCTCGCCTTCGCTTTCGGCTATAATGCGCTCGGCGTGCCGCTGGCCGCCGGCGTGCTCTACCCGGTCTTCGGCCTGTTGCTGTCGCCGATGATCGCCGCGGCCGCCATGAGCCTGTCCTCGGTCTCCGTCATCGCCAATGCGCTGAGATTGCGGCTGGCGAAATAGGAGAGTTCAGATGAATATCGGCGAAGCATCCGGCCGCTCCGGCCTGCCGGCCAAGACCATCCGCTATTACGAGGATATCGGCCTCATCCGCCCCGACCGCAGCGGCAACGGCTACCGCGACTATAGCGACGACGACGTGCACAAGCTGCGCTTCCTACACCGCTCCCGCGGCCTCGGCTTCTCCGTCGACGAGTGCCGGCAACTGCTGGCCCTCTACGAAGACAAAAGCCGCGCCAGCGCCGACGTCAAGGATATCGCCTCGTCAAAGCTCACCGAAATCGACCGCAAGATCCGCGAGCTTACCGAACTGCGCCACACGCTCGAGCATCTGGTGCATGCCTGCCATGGGAATGAACGGCCGGATTGCCCGATCTTGGAGGAGTTGTCGGAGCACACATAATACGCTGAACCACTCGCCCTCGCCCTTCGAGGCTCCGGCCTACGGCCTACGCACCTCAGGGTGAGGGCTGATCTTTTCGACGAATGCCGGGCCTGCTCCGCCTCAGAGTGAAGACTGATCCTTTGGCAAGTGACGCATTCTCTCCACCTCATCCTGAGGTGCTCAGACGGTGAAGCGATAGCGGAAACGATTGAGCCTGGAAGGACGAGGTGGCCCCATACCCTTCAGTTCACCCGCTCCACCGCAATCGCCGTCGCCTCGCCGCCGCCGATGCAGAGTGCCGCGACGCCGCGCCTCGCGCCCTGGCGCTCCAATGCATGCAGCAGCGTCACGATCAGCCGCGCGCCCGTAGCCCCGATCGGATGACCGAGCGCGCAGGCGCCGCCGTTGACGTTGAGGCGGTCGCGGGCGATGCCGAGATCCTTGGCGGCGGCCATGGCGACGACGGCAAAGGCCTCGTTGATCTCGAAGAGATCGACATCGCCGACCTTCCAGCCGGTCTTTTCCAACACCTTGCGGATCGCCGGGATCGGAGCGGTCGTGTACCAGGCGGGTTCCTGGGAATGGGTGGCGTGCGCCTTGATCTCGGCAAGGATCGGCAGTCCCTCGCGCTCGGCAGTCGAGCGCCGGGTGAGGATCAGGGCAGCCGCGCCATCGGCATTGGCCGAGGCGCTGGCGGCGGTGATCGTGCCGTCCTTGCGGAAGGCCGGCTTCAGCGTCGGAATCTTTTCCGGCGAGACCTTCTGCGGATGCTCGTCCTTGCCGATCGTCACCGCTCCGCCTTTGGCGGCAACGGAAATCGGGGTGATTTCGGCCTCAAAAGCGCCGGTCTCGATCGCCCGGCGGGCACGCGTCAGCGTCTCCACCGCATAGGCATCCTGATCATCGCGGCTGAACTGATAGGCTTCGACCGCCAGCTCGCCGAAATCGCCCATCGAGCGGCCCTTCTCATAGGCATCCTCCAGCCCGTCAAGCATCATATGGTCGAAGATACGGTCATGGCCCATGCGGTAGCCGCCGCGTGCCTTTGCGAGCAGATAGGGGGCATTCGACATCGATTCCATGCCGCCGGAGACCGCGATGGAAGCGGAGCCGGCCAGGATCAGGTCATGTGCCAGCATGGTCGCCTTCATGCCGGAACCGCAGACCTTGTTGATGGTCGTCGCGCCCACCGCATCCGGCAATCCCGCGCCCTTCGCCGCCTGCCGGGCCGGCGCCTGCCCTTGCCCCGCCGGCAGCACGCAGCCAAACAGCACCTCGTCCACCTTCTCTGCCGACAATCCGGCCCGTTCCAGCGCGGCGCGGATGACATGGGCGCCCAATTCCGGCGCCTGCAAGGATGACAGCTCCCCCTGGAAGCGACCGAGCGGCGTGCGCGTGGCGGAAACAATGACGACGGGATCGATTGCGGACATGATGGCTCCTCCCAGCCTGTAGTTTCAGAATCGACGCTATTGCTAGCACGTTAGATGATGCTCGTCATATAAATATCTCGGAAACATCCTTTCGGAAAGACGGTTGCATCGCTACAGCAAACCGATTGTTCTCTTCATCGACATGCCCTATGGATATCCCGATCTCAAAAATGGATATCTCATGCCCCTCTACATTAAGGACGACGCCATTGACCGGCTGGCGCGGCGCTATCAGGCGCTGACGAAAAGCTCCACCAAAACCGAAGCCGTGCGGCTGGCATTGCAGAAGGCGCTGGACGAGGAACTGACCAAGCCGGCGCTTGCCGACGTCGCCGTCGCCTTCTGCCGTAATCTCAGGCAAAAGGCCGCCGACAAAGCCGCCGGTGGCAGTACGACGGAGGACGCCTGATGCTCATCGACACCTCGGTATTGACGACAATGATGACCGATGAGGAGGAAGCCCGCCGCTTCGCCGTCCGTATGCAGGCGGCGACCGCGCGCATGACCACGCCCATGGCGGCGGCTCAGGCGGCGATCGATATCGCCGCGCGCCTCGGCCTGTCGGCAACCGAGGCCGGCGACGCGGTGCGGACTTTTCTGCAACTGATGAACATCCAGCTTCTGGCCATTCCGCCGCGCGCCGCCTTTCTCGCGGTCGAAGCATATGACCGTTTCGGCGAGGGCCGCCATCCGGCGGCGCTCAGCCTTGGTGATTGCACGACCTATGCCTGCGCGCGCTATTATCGCCAGCCACTATTGTCGAAAGGCGACCAATTCAGCCGGACCGATATCGAGGTGGCCTAGGCCACCCGATGCAATAGTGCCGATCAGGGGCAAAGCGAGGCTGAGCCTGCGGTATACGAGTTCGAGCGTGCGCCCACTGAGTTCGGTGCCGCGGCGCATTGCAGCCGGGAGATGGAATCGCCGGCGCGGATCGGACCGGTCACCGAAGGGTCGGTGTTGATCGTGCCATCGGGCAGGATCGCGTCCTTCGAGTGGTCAATATTGCCGACATCGGCCTGAACGGCGTCGACCTTGAGCCGCTTGGGGTGATGCTTGTGCACCGGTTCCGCCCAAGCCGTGCTGGACATGCCGATGACGAGAGCCGAAATAGCGAGAGTTTTGAGCAGCATGAGACTGCCTCCTATGGGAGTTGAAGCCCTATCTATATGGGGCTAGGCGCGCCGATTTACAGCGGTGGGTAGACCAAATATCGCAGGAGTTTGAGCGACCAGATCACGCCTTGATTTTATGCCGCGACACCTCCGCGCCGGCATCGTGCCGCAGGCTGAGAAAGCGCAGCGACGAGACGGCGCCGATCAGGGCGATCATCAGGAAAGCCCAGCGAAAATCGATGAGGGAGAGCGTCTCGCCACCATGAAAGGTGCGCGAGAGATTGAGCACGGCGGCAGCAACGGCAACGCCGAGCAGCAACGAGACCTGTTGCAGCATACTCGACAGGGTCGAGGCTGAGCTACGTTGCGACGCGTGGATATCGGCAAAGCCGAGCGTATTCAGCGCGGTAAAATTCATCGAGCGCGACAGGCCGGCGGCAAGCAGCAGACAGTAGATCAGCCAGTTGGAGGTTGACGGCGACAGCAGCGCGAAGCAGCCGATGCTGACCGACGAGATCAGGCCATTGACCACGAGCACGTTGCGGAAGCCGAAGGTTTTAAGCGTCTGCGTCGTGATCGCCTTCATGCCGAGATTGCCGGCGAAATAGAAGAGCAGATAGGTGCCGGCGTCGATCGCCGTCAGCCCAAAACCCACCTGGAAGAGCAGCGGCAAGAGAAAGGGCGTGGCGTTGATCGCCAGACGGCTCGCCGTGCCGGCCGAAAGCGTCGACATGGCGAAGGTCTGGACCTTGAAGGCGGAGAGATCGAGCAGCGGCGCGTCGACCCGCATGAAATGCCGGGTGGCGATGACGGAAAACACCGCACCGGCGGCAATCAGCCCAACGCTGACCGCCAGGCCCGTTGTCCCCTGCACGACGAATTCGAGGCCGGCGAGCATGAAGGTCAGCCCCGCAGCTGATTGGAAGAAGCCAATGAGGTCGAGCCGCGCCACCTTCTCCTCGCGCTGGTCCGGCACGAAGCGCAGGACAAGGACGAGTCCGATAATGCCGATCGGGATATTGATCAGAAAGTTCCAGTGCCAGCTCAGATAGGTGGTGATGAAGCTGCCAAGGATAGGACCGATGACGGGCGCCGTCAGCGCCGGCCAGGTGATCATCGACATGGCATGCACCAGATCGGACTTGCGGGCGTTTTTCAGCACGATGATGCGGCCGACTGGCGTCATCAGCGCGCTGCCGATGCCCTGCACCGCGCGGGCGATGACAAATTCCGTAAGATTGCCGGAGAGACCGCAAAACAGCGAGGCGACCGTGAAGAGGGTGATGGATGCCAGGAACACCCGCCGGGCGCCATAGCGATCCCCCGCCCAGCCGGCCAGCGGCACGAAGGCCGCCATGGTAAGCAGATAGACCGTGATGCCGATGCTCATCGACACCGGCTCGATGCCGAATGTCCTGGCCATCTGCGGCAGCGACGTCGTGACGATCGTGCCGTCCAATATCTGCATGAAGAAGGCGACGGCAACGACGAAAGCGATGATGCGGGATTGCCGGCCGAAACTTTCCTCGGAAGGCTGCTCTGTAGTCTGAACGACGGTCATGACATGGGATTTCGGGGATGGTGTTATGGATAGCCGGGCATGCCCGACAGCAATCATATGATCAATGCATACGCCCATCGCCGCCGGTTGCAAAGCCGCAATCGAACCCCGGAGCCATTAAAAAGATGCCCGATCCCATAAGAAAGACGGTCGGGGACGGCGACCTCAATCGTCGGAATATCGCTGCTCGCGCCAGGGATCGCCATATATGTGATAGCCGTTCTTCTCCCAGAAGCCGGCCCTGTCGGCACCGATGAGCTCGATGCGGCTCAGCCACTTGGCACTTTTCCAGAAATAGAGATGTGGCACGACGAGACGCATTGGCCCGCCATGTTCGCGAGTCAACGGCTGACTTTCCCAGGCGGTGGCGAGGATCGCGTCTTCGGCGGCAAAATCGGCAAGCGGCAGGTTGGTGGTGTAGCCGTCATAGCTGGTCAGCAGCACATGATGCGCCTCGTCCGTCGGCATGGCGAGATCAAGCAGATCGCGCGTCGAAACCCCTTCCCAGCGGTTGTCGTAACGCGACCATGTCGTGACACAATGGATGTCGCTGACCTTGCTGCTTTGCTCTATCGCCTGGAAAGCGACCCAATCGAGACTGAGCCGCTTTTCCACGAAGCCGAACACATCGAGCCGCCAGCTCGACAGTGACACTTGCGGCTGCTCGCCGAGATCGAGCACCGGCCAGTTCTTGACCAGATGCTGCCCCGGCGGCAAACGCTCCGTTTCCGGCCGGCTGATACGCCCGGTCAAAAACTTGCCCTCGGCCGCCCAGCGGCGCTTGGAGGTGGTGAGCTTGCTGTCGGTGGGGATCTGATCGTCGCTCATCGAGGCATCCCTTTTGCTGTGAGGCAATAGGATATCGGAGGCCGGCAGGTGTCAAGACATCGAGCAACGCCGGTGGCGTCATCGCGAACAGAGTGCTATGGCCCGGAAAACACGGCGAGGGGCTAACTTGAACACCGATACGACATCCGTTCGCGAGATCAGATATTCCAGATCCAGCTTCAAGATTGTGATCGCCATCTATTGTCTGCTGGCCATCGGACTTGCGGCCATATTGATGCGCGCTGGCGTAGGGCGCTTCTACACGGTCATCGGCCTGTTGCCGCTGGCCCTATTCATCGCCTTCATCATATATGAATATTTTCGCCGCGACTTCTTGACGCCGGTGATAACGATTGGCCCTCAAGGCATTCAGGATATCCGGGTTGCCGCCGGCTTTATCCCATGGGGGTGCATGGATGGCGTGATTTTCGCTGGCTTAAACCCAAGAATGGCGAAGGCCGCGACCATATTTCTGAGCCCGGAGAGCAAGAATATACTGAGTACCGATCTCGTCGCGAAAGTCTGGAAGGGCTCGAAACGTTCACGCCCCCGCCTGGTTTTGATACGGCGCGGTCAATTCGATACACGATTCAAAGAAATTACCGCCGCGATCGATCTCTACTATCGTGTCTACAAAGCGAGAGCGCAGAACGCCGAAATCGCTCGGGAGCAGCATGCGCCGGCTTAGGTCGCCTTGATCTCAATCAGGAAGACGCCTGCCGAGCCCGAAAGCACGATGCGCCTTCCGCTTGTCTCGCCTATAACAGCGCAATCGCGGGCGGATAGCGAAAAACTCTCATCAGCATTGTCGATCCGAAGGCTGCCCTGATCGCAGAGAAGGAGCGCGATGCCGGTACGCAATTGCAGCTCCATGCGCCCATCGACGGCACGTCGCTTGACGGAATGAACATACCGCCCCCGCCGCGTCATCACATTGAGGTCGGTGATCGTACCATCAACCAAGGTTGCCGATGTCGGCGCGTCCGCGGCAAAGGGTAGCGGATCGCTCTCCTGCGTCAGGAGCACAGGCTCGCGTCCCTCGATGAAGAGCGTCATGCCCTCGCCTTCGAGGATCGATAGCGTACGATCAATGCCGGGAAAGACCGAGAACGGCCCATCCGTGGCAACGGTTGCCATGCTGACGCGCCAGTCGAAATCGGCAAGCCCCGCGCCGTCGGGCGAAACGGCGATTTCCACCGTTTCACCGCCGCCGTTTTTCCAGGGCATGCGCTTGTAGTCGCTGGCGCGCAATATCCGCATGGAGATCAGTTCCCTAGGATGCCCGGCAGCCGCAGACCCTTGTCCTTGGCGCAATCGATCGCGATGTCATAGCCGGCATCGGCGTGGCGCATGACGCCAGTGGCCGGGTCGTTCCATAGCACGCGTTCGATGCGACGCGCCGCGTCGTCGGTGCCATCGGCGCAGATGACCATGCCGGAGTGCTGGGAGAAGCCCATGCCGACGCCGCCGCCGTGATGCAGCGACACCCAGGTGGCGCCGGATGCGGTGTTGAGCAGAGCGTTCAAGAGCGGCCAGTCGGAGACGGCATCCGAGCCGTCCTTCATCGCTTCCGTCTCGCGGTTCGGCGAGGCGACGGAGCCGGAATCGAGATGGTCGCGGCCGATGACGACAGGAGCCTTCAGCTCGCCGTTCTTGACCATTTCGTTGAAGGCAAGGCCGAGACGTTCACGGTCGCCGAGGCCGACCCAGCAAATGCGCGCCGGCAGGCCCTGGAAGGCGATGCGCTCGCGCGCCATGTCCAGCCAGTTGTGCAGATGGGTATTGCCGGGGGTGAGCTCCTTCACCTTGGCGTCGGTTTTGTAGATATCTTCCGGATCGCCGGAGAGCGCCGCCCAACGGAAGGGGCCGATGCCGCGGCAGAACAGCGGGCGGATATAGGCCGGCACGAAGCCGGGGAAGGCGAAGGCGTTTTCAAAACCTTCTTCCTTGGCGACCTGGCGGATATTATTGCCATAGTCGAGCGTCGGCACGCCGGCGTCCCAGAAGGCGACCATGGCCTCGACATGCACCTTCATCGAGGCGCGGGCGGCGGCTTCGACAGCCTTTGGATCGCTCTCGCGCTTGGCCTTGTGTTCGGCCACTGTCCAGCCGAGTGGCAGGTAGCCGTTCAGCGGATCATGCGCCGAGGTCTGGTCGGTGACGATATCGGGGCGCGGGCCGCCGGCCTTCATGCGCTTGACCAGTTCCGGGAAGATTTCGGCGGCGTTGCCGAGCAGGCCCACCGATTTGGCTTCGCCGGCCTTGGTCCAGCGGTCGATCATCTCGAGCGCTTCGTCGAGGCTCGTTGCCTTCTCGTCGACATAGCGGGTGCGTAGGCGGAAATCGATGCGGGTCTCGTCGCTCTCGACAGCAAGGCAGCAGGCGCCGGCCATGACGGCCGCCAGCGGCTGTGCGCCGCCCATGCCACCGAGGCCGCCGGTTAGGATCCACTTGCCCTTGAGGCTGCCGTTATAATGCTGACGGCCAGCTTCCACGAAAGTTTCATAAGTGCCCTGCACGATGCCCTGCGTGCCGATATAGATCCACGAGCCGGCGGTCATCTGCCCGTACATGGCGAGACCCTTCTTATCCAGCTCGTTGAAGTGATCCCAGGTCGCCCAATGGGGTACAAGGTTGGAGTTGGCGATCAGCACGCGCGGCGCATCCTTGTGGGTGCGGAACACGCCGACCGGCTTGCCGGACTGCACCAGCAATGTCTCGTCTTCGTTCAGCGTTTTCAACGTCGCGGCGATGCGGTCGAAATCCTCCCAGGTGCGGGCGGCGCGGCCGATGCCGCCGTAAACGACCAGTTCGTTCGGATTTTCCGCAACATCGGGATCGAGATTGTTCATCAGCATCCGCAGCGGTGCTTCGGTCATCCAGCTCTTGGCGTTGAGCTCCGGACCTTGAGGAGCGCGGATTTCGCGGATGTTATGGCGTGGATTGGTCATGTCATATCTCCAGGGAAGGCAGAATATCGGCGGATACGGATGTGTTGAGCGCGCCGGAGGCGACGAGGTCGCTGGCGGCCTTGAGGTCGTTTGCCATGTAGCGGTCTACATCGAGCGTCGGCACGACGCTGCGAATGGTGGCGATGGCAAGGGTCAGCTCGGGGCTGGTGGTCAGCGGCGCGCGAAATTCGACACCCTGCGCCGCCGTCAGCGCCTCGATGCCGACGATGCCAAAAAGATTGTCGGTCATCTGCAACAGGCGGCGTGCGCCATGGCAGGCCATGGACACATGGTCTTCCTGATTGGCCGACGTCGGCGTCGAATCGACGGAGGCCGGATGCGACATCTGCTTGTTTTCCGACATCAGGGCCGCCGAGGTGACCTCGGCGATCATCAGGCCGGAATTCAGACCGGGTTTCTTGGCAAGGAAGGCCGGTAGGCCATAGCTCAGTGCCGGATCGACCAGAAGAGCGATGCGGCGCTGCGAGATCGCACCAATCTCGCAGACGGCAATGGCGATCTGGTCGGCCGCAAAAGCGACCGGCTCGGCGTGAAAATTGCCGCCGGAGACGACGGAATTGTCGGAAAGCACGAGCGGATTGTCTGTGACCGCGTTTGCCTCGATTTCAAGCGTGCGGCCAACGGACCGCAGCAGATCGAGGCAGGCGCCGTCGACCTGCGGCTGGCAACGGATGCAATAGGGATCCTGCACCCGTTCGTCGCCCTCGATATGGCTTTCGCGAATGACCGAGCCGGCCAGCAGGCCGCGAAGGGCGGCGGCGGTGTCGATCTGGCCCTGATGGCCACGCAGCGTATGAATATCGGGATGGAACGGCGCGGAAGAGCCCATGGCGGCATCCGTCGACATGGCGCCGGTGATCAAGGCCGCCTGCGCGGCGCGATGGGCGCGGAAGAGGCCGGCCAGCGCGAGCGCGGTCGAGACCTGCGTGCCGTTGATCAGGGCCAGGCCTTCTTTGGCGGCGAGCACGACCGGCGTCAGCCCGGCCTTTTCGAGCGCCGCGGCACCATCCAGCCGTTCGCCGGCATAGAAGGCTTCGCCATGACCCATCATCACGGCGGTCATATGGGCGAGAGGCGCGAGATCGCCGGAAGCACCGACCGAGCCCTTCTCAGGAATAACGGGCGCAACGCCGTTTTCCAGCATGGCTTCGATCAGCCGCACCAGCTCCAGGCGCACGCCGGAGGCGCCACGGCCGAGCGAGACCAGCTTCAGCGACATGATCAGACGAACGACATTTTCCGGCAGCGGCTGACCGACGCCACAGCAATGCGACAGGATGAGATTGCGCTGAAGCGTGGCGACATCGGCGCTGTCGATCTTGATAGACGCCAGTTTGCCGAAGCCGGTGTTGATGCCGTAGACCGGCGCATTGCCGGCGGCGATTTCGGCTATACGGGCGGCGGCCTTGAGGATACCCGCATCGAAGGAGGCATCGAGCTTGGCCGGCTCGCCGGTCCAGTAGATGGCGGCCAGCTGTTTCAGCGAAACGGAGCCGGGATGGAGAGTAACGGTCATCGATCGAACCTTTCGCCCTTGAAGACGTTGCCCTTGAAAACATGGGCATGAAGCGGATTGAAGCCGATGCGATAGACAAGCTCGGCCGGGCTTTCGATATTCCAGATGGCGAAATCGGCCGATTTGCCGGCCTCCAGCGTGCCGGTTTCGGCGAGCAGGCCAAGCGCACGGGCACCTTCGCGGGTAGCGCCCGCGATGCACTCCTCGACCGTCAGGCTGAAAAGGGTCGCGCCCATGTTCATCGTCAAGAGCATCGATGTCAAAGGCGAGGTGCCGGGATTGCAGTCGGTGGCGATGGCGATCGGAACGCCGGCCTCGCGCAACGCCTTGACCGGCGGCTTCTGCTTTTCATGGATGGCGTAGAAAGCGCCGGGCAGAAGGACAGCCACCGTGCCGGCCGCCGCCATGGCTTCCACGCCGTCCTGATCGAGATATTCGACATGATCGGCAGACAGTGCGCCATAGGAGGCGGCAAGCTTGGCGCCGCCGAGATTGGAAAGCTGCTCCGCATGCAGCTTCACCGGAATACCGAGTGACCTCGCCAGATCGAAGACGCGGGCGATTTCCGCCGTCGAAAAGGCGATGCCCTCGCAGAAACCGTCGACGGCATCGGCCAGACCTTCGGCATGCGCTTGCTTCAGGCCCGGCAGAACGACATCGGTGATGTAGTCGCCATTGCGCCCCTTATAGTCGGCGGGCGTCGCATGCGCGGCAAGATAGGAGGTGACGACACGCACCGGGCGGACCTTTTCCAACCCGCGGGCAGCCTCCAGCATCTTCAGTTCGGATTCGATGCTGAGGCCATAGCCGGACTTCACCTCGATCGTGGTGACGCCTTCGGCCAGCAGCGTATCGAGGCGCGGCAGGGCGGTTTCAATGAGCCCATCGACGGAAAGAGCCCGGGTCGCGTTGACGGAGGAAACGATGCCGCCGCCGGCTCGCGCGATTTCTTCGTAGCTCGCACCTTGCAGCCGCATTTCGAATTCGCGGGCGCGGTTGCCGCCGTGGATGATATGCGTGTGGCAATCGACGAGACCGGGTGTGACCCAACGCCCCTCAAGATCGACGCTTTCGGCATTGCCACTGTCAGGCAGATCGCTTTCGTGACCCACGAAAACGATACGGCCATCTTTGGTCAGGATCGCACCCTTCTCGACAATGCCGAGTCCAGCCTCGCCCTCTTTCAGGGTCGCCAGACGGGCATTGCGCCAAAGGCGGCTCTTGCCACCGGACTTTACGTCATCTTCGGAAAAATTGTTCCCACGCATCAGCTTTACGCCTTTCCTCATGGGTTCATAATGTATATACATAATAAAAAGCCTGACAAGAGGGATTTTGGACTCGGCATCCAAAAGGAAAGGGTTGGACCATGACGAAACTTCACGCACGCTCGGCACTGCTTCGCGATGGCTGGCAAGAAAATGTCCGGATAACCCTGGAGGCCGGCCGCGTTGCCAGCATCGAAGTGGGCGTTGCAGCCGAGGCCGGCGACGAGCGGCATGAGGTTCTGGTGCCCGCCATGCCGAACCTCCACAGCCATGCCTTCCAGCGCGCCATGGCCGGCCTTGCCGAGGTCCGCGGCCCGGCAAACGACAGCTTCTGGAGCTGGCGCACCGTCATGTACAAATTCGCGCTGTCGATGACCCCCGACCATGTCGAGGCGGTGGCCGCGCAGCTTTACATGGAAATGCTGGAAGCCGGCTTTTCCCGCGTCGGCGAATTCCACTATCTGCACCATGATAAGGATGGCAGCCCCTATGCCAATATCGCCGAGATGGCGGAACGCGTCGGTGCTGCCAGCGCCGAGACCGGTATCGGGCTGACATTGCTGCCCGTCTTCTACGCCCATTCGGGCTTCGGCGGCGCCGCCCCGATCGACGGCCAGCGCCGTTTCATCAATTCGCTCGAGAGCTTCGAGGCGCTGATGGCCGGCTGCCGGACGATCGTCGGCCAATTGCCCGGCGCAGAACTTGGGATCGCGCCGCACAGCCTGCGGGCAGTCACACCAGAGGAGCTGGAAAAGCTCGTACCGCTGGCGGGTGACGGGCCGATCCATATCCATGTCGCCGAGCAGGTGAAGGAGGTCGAGGATTGCCTCGCCTGGTCCGGCGCGCGGCCGGTGCAATGGTTGCTGGATCACGCCCCGGTCGACGAACGCTGGTGCCTGATCCATGCGACCCATATGACTGACGACGAGACCCGACGCATGGCGAAAAGCGGTGCGATCGCCGGTCTTTGCCCGATCACGGAAGCCAATCTCGGCGACGGTGCTTTTGCTGCTCCCCTCTTCCTGGAAGAGGGCGGCTGCTATGGCGTCGGTTCGGATTCCAATATCCTGATCTCCGTTCCGGAAGAGTTGCGCCAACTCGAGTATTCGCAACGCCTGGCGCTTCGCGCCCGCAATGTCGTCGCCACATCGGGCGGCTCGACAGCGCGCACGCTGTTCGACCATGCGCTTGCCGGCGGCGGCGTGGCATTGAAGGCACCGGCCGGGCTCGCGGTGGGCCATTATGCCGATCTGGTATCGCTCGACGTCAGCGCCGTGCCCTATCTCTCCGGCGACCAGATCCTCGACCAGTGGATGTTTGCCGGCGGCGTCACCGTCGATTGCGTCTGGACGCAGGGCCGCAAGCAAGTCGAAGGCGGCCGTCACGGCAAGCGGAAGGCTATCTCGGACCGGTTCCGCGCTGCCATGTCCGAACTAATCGGTTGAAAAGAACTTTTCCTGACGGCGATTGACGCCTAAATAGATCAGGCGGCGAATACCCAGGTCTCACGAGGGAATGATCGGCGGCATGACCACAGGCAAAGAGGCGACCCTGCATCAGCGTATCCTCAGCGATATCGAGGGCCGAATCGTCTCCGGCGACTGGCCGCCCGGCCATCGCATTCCCTTTGAGCTGGCGCTGGCGGAACAATATGACTGTTCGCGCATGACGGTGAACAAGGCGCTGACGCAGCTTGCCCGGGCGGGATTGATCGAGCGGCGCAAGCGTTCGGGAAGTTTCGTCACCCAACCGCAGGCGCAGTCGGCGGTGCTGGAAATCCACGACATCAAGTCGGAAGTCCAGTCGCTGAACCTGCCCTATTCCCATAAGATTGTCAGGCACGCGAGGCGCAAGGGTCGTATCGAGGATGCGCGGCGGCTGGAGTTTGCCGGCTCAGTATCGGCGCTTGAGGTTATCTGCGTCCACTATGCCGGCCGCCGGCCCTTCTGCCTGGAGGATCGCGTCATCAATCTCGATGCGGTTCCCGAAGCCGGACAGGTCGATTTCGACGCGTTGCCGCCGGGGCCATGGCTGCTCAACCAGGTGCCATGGAGCACGGCCGAACATCAGATCCGCGCCATCGCGGCGGATAGCGAGGCGGCCGCAAGCCTTGATATCGCCAAGGGCACTGCCTGCCTTGTCGTCGAGCGGCGCACCTGGAGCGGTCTCGGCCCGATCACCCATGTTCGCCTCACCTATCCCGGCGACCGTCACTCGCTGGTAGCGCGTTTTGCGCCATCGAGCTGAACGTTGCCGCCATTGCCATTGGCGCCGCCGGGCTCGGTCTGCATCGGAATGAGGCTTCCGGATTGACGGGGTGGTTGCGCAGGATTGACCAGCAGGATGCTGAGCGCGATCAGCACCAGCGCCAGAATGAGGGTAAGGCCGATCAAAAATGGGCGAATCGCTGTCATTTTGGTCCTCCAATTTCCCACGCCCGAAATAGTACCACGGCAGGAAGGGCATTTTGAGGCATTTGGCCTGTTTTGCGACCTAAACTCTCTACGAAACCTTAAAGTTCAAACCATAGCCCCGGATTTCCGGGGATTTCTCAAGGGCAATGCGGCAATGACCGTGACAATTCAAACCACCCTCACCTGGCGAGATATCGCCGATGTCGCAGCCGGCGAAACGCTAGTTATTGGCGATATCGCCTGGGCTCGCATCGAGCATGCCAGCCGCATCGTCGAAGCCATCGTCGAACGCGGCGTGCGCGCCTATGGCGTCAATACCGGCGTCGGCGCCCTCTCGGACACGGTGGTCGACCGAACCTCGCAAAGCCGGCTGTCGCGCAACATCATCCTCAGCCACGCCTGCGGCGTCGGCAGCCTGTTGGAGCCGCGCGAGGTGCGCGCCATCATCGCCGCCCAGATCGCCAATTTCGCCCATGGCTATTCCGGCGTAAGGCGGAAGATCGTCGAGCATCTGCTCGCCTTTCTGGAACGGGATTGCGTGCCGGATGTTCCCTCGAAAGGCTCCGCCGGCTATCTGACGCACAATGCCCATACGGCGCTGGTGCTGATCGGCGAGGGCTCGGCCCGGGTCGGCGGCAAATCCATGCCCGGACGCGAAGCGCTGGCGGCAATCGGCCTGGAGCCGCTGGTGCTCGGCGCCAAGGAGGGCCTGAGCCTCGTCAACGGCACGGCCTGCGCCACCGGCCTCTTCAGCGTGGCGCTGGCCCGCGCTGAGCGGCTGCTCGCCTGGGCCGACGCCATCGCGGCGCTGACACTGGAAGCCGCCGGCGGACAGATGGCGGCCTTTGATGGGACCGTGCTGGATCTGCGCCAGTCGCCGGGCATCGCAACTGTCGGCGCATCCCTTCGGGCGCGGCTTCAGGGCAGCGGGCTGATTGCCGCCACCGTCGGCCGGCGCACGCAGGATGCGCTCAGTCTGCGCTCCATCCCGCATGCCCATGGAGCCACGCGCGACGTCTTTGATTTCGTGGCCGGGGTCGCCGACCGAGAGCTTGCTTCCGTCACCGACAATCCCGCCGTCTCGGGCACGCCGGAAGAGCCGGTCGTCTCCTCGGAAGCACACGCCGTCGCGCCGGCGCTCGGTCAGGCCGCAGACAGCCTGGCGATCGCCCTGGCACAGATCGCCACGATCAGCGAGCGCCGCATGGACAGGCTGGTCAATCCGCTCGTGAGCGGCCTACCGCCATTTCTCGCGAGCGACGCGGGCAGCCATTCTGGCTTCATGATCGCGCAATATACCGCAGCGGCACTCGCCAACGACAACCGCCGGCTTGCCGCCCCCGCCAGCCTCGACGGCGGCATGACTTCGGGCCTGCAGGAGGATTTCCTCGCGCATCCGACCGCAGCCGCCAACAAGCTGCTCGCCATTCTCGACAATGCCGATCATATCCTCGCCATCGAACTGATGGCGGCAACGCAAGCCCATGATTTCCTCGAAGCGACCGCCAGCCGCGCGCCCGGCACCGAGGCGATCCACAGACTGGTGCGCTCCCGCGTCGCCCACTATCACGATGATCGGCCGCTGAACCGCGATATCGAGGTGATCAGGCAGCTTATCAGCGAGCTCGATCCGCCATCCGCATAAGGCCTTGCGGAGAAGCTGGCGGCAGAACACGCTTCTCTCACACTTGTTTGATTGGCGAGGCTAACGGGCGGTCGATAGGATCGCCCTGTTGCAATTGGGCATGGCCACATGCCAGCAACGTCGCCGGTCGATTTCTGCCGGCATATCGAAAACCCACCGATTAGCGAATGTCTCAAGGAGACTATCCATGGACCGCAAGCTTCTGACGAAGGGCGCATTGACGCTCGCCGCCGGTGTCGTCGCAACGCTCGTAGCACTGCAGTACGCCAATGCCGCTGAACGCGTCCGCGTGCGCGGGACGATCGAGAGCCTCGATGGCGATACGCTCAAGGTCAAGTCCCGCGAGGGCAAGGATATCGCTGTCACGCTGAAATCCGGCTGGAACGTTGCCGGCGTCGTCAAGGCTTCGGCCGCCGACATCAAGCCCGGCGATTTCGTCGGCATCGCCAATGAGCCGACCGCCAGCGGCGTCAACGGCGCCATCGAAGTCGTCATATTTCCGGCGGCGATGAAGGGCACTGGCGAGGGCGACCGCCCATGGGATTCGAAGCCGAACAGTTCCATGACCAACGCCACGGTTGCCAATGCCGTCACATCGGTCAACGGCCCGACGCTGACCCTCACCTACAAGGGTGGCGAAAAGAAGATCAACATTCCGGACGGCACTCCGGTCGTAACGCTGACGTCAGCCACCAAGGGCGATCTGAAAGCCGGCGCCGCCGTCTTCATCACCGCCGAAGCGTCCGATGACGGCAAGGTCACCGCCGATCGCATCGCCGTCGGCCTCAACGGCACCGTTCCACCGATGTAAAAAATGGCGCCCAGGGCGCCGACGTGGATGATCGCCTTGAAAGCGTGCCTCGAAAGTAATACCTCTATTTCAGAGATTATTACCGAGGCGCCTATGAGCACGACCGTAACAGCAAAAGGTCAGGTCACGATCCCGAAGGCCGTTCGCGATCTGCTCGGGATCGGCCCCGGAAGCCGGGTCGATTTTCGTCGTGCAGCCGATGGCAGCGTCGTGGTCGTTCCACTTGACACGAATAAGCAACAGAGCCGTTTCGCCAAATTTCGGGGACATGCCGGAAAGGGTATGAGCACGGACGAGATCATGGCACTGACGCGCGGCGACGATTGAGGTGATTCTCGTCGATTCCAATATCCTGCTGGATATCATCACCGATGATCCTCTTTGGTACGGTTGGTCCTTGGACCAGCTCGACAGCGCAACGCTTCTCGGCCCTCTCTACGTCAACGATGTGATCTATGCCGAAATCTCGGTTCGCTACGACCGGATCGAGGATCTCGACGACATGCTTGCCGAAACAGGTGTCAGCCTGATGCCGATCCCCCGCGCGGCGCTATTCCTCGCCGGCAAAGTTTTTGACCAATATCGCAAATCGGGCGGGACGCGCAGCGCCGTCCTGCCCGACTTCTTCATCGGCGCCCATGCGGCGGCCAGCGGTCTTACCCTGCTGACACGCGACACGAGCCGCTTCCGGACTTACTTCAAATCCGTGACGCTGATCAGTCCGACAGCGGAATGACCGTGGCGTGAACCGTTACTCCGCCGCCTGCGCGTGCGGCCGGTGGCCGATCTCTCCATCCTCGTCGTCCTCGTCCGGCTTCGGCTGTTTCCAGGCGATCAGGCGATAGAACATCGGAATGAAGAAGGTGGCGAGGAAGGTCGCAGCCAGCATGCCGCCGATGACGCCGGTGCCGATGGCATGGCGACTGGCGGAGCCGGCGCCGGTGCTGATCGCCAGCGGCACGACGCCGAGGATGAAGGCAAGCGAGGTCATGACGATCGGACGGAAACGCAGGCGCGCCGCCTCGAGCGCAGCTTCCGCCGCACTCATGCCGTCCTTGCGTTTCATCACCGCGAACTCGACGATCAGGATCGCGTTCTTCGCCGCCAGGCCGATCAGCGTCACCATGCCGATCTGGAAATAGACGTCGTTGGTGAGCCCGCGCAGATAGGTGGCGAGCAGCGCGCCGAACAGCGCGAAGGGGATCGCGGTGAGGACGGCGAGCGGCAGGCTCCACTTCTCGTATTGCGCGGCGAGGATGAGGAACACCATGATGATGCCGAAGATCATCGCCTGCGTGCCAGCGCCGCCGGTTTCCAGCTCCTGATAGGCCGAGCCCGTCCAGGCGATCTGGAAGCCTTCCGGCAGGGTCTCAGTCGCCACCTGCTGCATCGCCTTGATCGCGTCGCCGGAGGTATAGCCGGGCGCCGGATTGCCAGTGACCTTGGCGGCGTTGAAGGCGTTGTAGCGTTCGAGCTGATCCGGCCCAATGGTGCGCGTCACCTTGATCAGCGTATCGAGCGGGATCATCTTGCCACTGTCGGAGCGCACGAAGACCTGGCGCAGATCGTCGGGCGATTCGCGGAACGGCGCTTCCGACTGCAGGTTGACCTGATAGTTACGGCCATAGAGCGTGAAGTCGTTGACATAGAGGCTGCCGAAGGTCGCCTGCATGGCATCGAAGACGGAGTTGATCGGCACGCCGAGGGCCTTGGCCTTCTCGCGATCAAGATCGGCGCGGAACTGCGGCACGTTGGTGTCGAGCGTGGTACGCACGCCCGCCAGCTCCGGCCGCTTGGAAGCAGCCGCCACGAGCTTCTGTGCTTCCTCCGAAAGTCCGGCAACACCCCTGCCGGAACGGTCCTGCACATAGACCTCGAAACCGCCCGTCGTCGAAAGGCCCTGGATCGGCGGTGGGTTGAAGGCGAGCACCATGGCGTCCTTGATGCCCATGTTGGCGCCGATCAAGGGACCGGCCATGTTGCGGGCGTCAAGTTCGGGTGTCTTGCGCTCACTCCAGTCCTTCAGCGTCACGAAGGCAACGCCGGCGCTGCTCTTCAGACCACCCGAAAGCAGGTCGAAGCCGGCAACGGCGAAGACGTTCTCGACGCCGGGGAGCTTCTCGGTATTGACCAGCGCCTGATCCATGACCGCCTGCGTGCGTGTCAGCGAGGCCGCCGGCGGCAAGATGGCGATCTGGAACAGCGAGCCCTGGTCCTCGTCCGGCACCAGCGATCCCGGCAGCGTATAGAAGAGATAACCGGTCGCTCCGAGCATGCCGGCAACCAGCACGCAGCCAAGCACCATGCGCTTCAGGAAGAAGGCGACGCCAGCCGTATAGCTCCGCGTCAACCGGTCGAAGGCGCGATTGAAAATGCGGAAGGGCAGCACCGGTTCGTGATGGCCGGGCTTCAGGATCAGCGCGCAGAGCGCCGGCGTCAACGTCAGCGCCACGATGCCCGAGATGGTGACCGAGATCGCGATAGTGACGGCGAACTGTTTGTACATCTGGCCCGCCAGGCCGCCCATGAACGAGACCGGGATGAACACGGCGCAGAGCACCAGCACGATCGCGATGACCGGACCGGTCACCTCGCCCATTGCCTTGATCGCCGCCTGTTTCGGCGACAGTTTCTCCGTCGTCATCAGGCGCTCGACGTTTTCGAGCACGACGATGGCGTCGTCCACCACGATGCCGATCGCCAACACCAGGCCGAACAGCGTCAGAAGATTGATCGAGAAACCGAGCACATACATGCCGGCGAAGGTGCCGATGATCGAGATCGGCACGGCGATGACCGGGATCAGCGTCGCGCGCCAGTTCTGCAGGAAGAGGAAGACGACGATGATAACGAGAAGGATCGCCTCGATGAAGGTCTTGACCACCTCCTCGATCGACACCTGGATGAACTTGGTCGTGTCGTAGGGGATCTGGTATGCGACGCCCTGCGGGAAGGATTTCTGCAGCTCGTCCAGGCGCCCCTTGAGCGCCGCCATCGTGTTCAGCGCGTTGGCGCCCGGCTGGAGATAGACGGCGATCGGGATGGCTGGCGTACCGTTCAGGCTGCTCTGGACGGAATAGCTCTTGGTGCCGAGCTCGATGCGCGCCACGTCCTTCAGCCTCAGCGTCGCGGCATTGGCATCCGAACGCAGGATGATATCGCCGAATGCATCGATATCGGCCAGACGTCCCTGAGTCGTCACCGTGTAGGTGAAGGGCTGGGCGGTGTTGCTCGGCTGGTCACCGAACCGGCCGGCGGCAAACTGCGAATTCTGCTCCTGGATAGCGGCCGAGACATCGCTCGGCGTCAGATTATACTGCGCTAGCTTGTCCGGCCGCAGCCATATACGCATGGAATAATCGATGTCGCCGAGAAGGTTGACATCGCCGATGCCGGGAATGCGCTTGAGATCGTCGATGACGTTGAGCAGCGCGTAGTTGCCGACGAAGGCGCGGTCGTAGCGGCTGTCGGTCGAATACATCGCCACGAAGCCAAGGATCGAGGTCGAACGCTTGGTGACGACGACGCCGAGGCGGGTCACGTCCTGCGGCAGGGTGGTGACGGCGCGCTGCACGCGGTTGTTGACGTTGATCGCCGCCTGGTCCGGATCGGTGCCGAGCGCGAAGGTTACCGTGATCTGCATCGCGCCGCTATTAGAGTTCGACGACTGCATGTAGAGCATGTTTTCGACGCCGTTGATCTGCTGCTCCAACGGAGCGGCAACGGTCTGGGCGACGGTCTCGGCGCTGGCGCCGGGATAGGTGGCCGTGACGACCACCTGCGGCGGCGTCAGCTCCGGATATTGCGCGATCGGCAAGATGCGGATGCAGACGGCGCCCGCAAGCAGGATGACGATCGAGATCACCGCCGCGAAAACGGGGCGATCGATGAAGAATCTGTTTCCCAACATCAGTTCTGCACTACCTTGTTCGCGTCGCTGGGCGCGGCAGCTGCCGCCGCCTGCACGGGCGCGCCGGGGCGCACCTTGATGATGCCTTCGACGATAAGCCTGTCGCCGGCATGAAGGCCTGACAGGACGAGCCAGTTGCCGCCGATCTTCTGGCCGAGCGTCACCGGATTGACATGCGCCTTGCCGTCCTTGTCGATTGTGTAGACGAACTGGCCCTGCGGGCTCTGCATCAGCGCCACTTCCGGAATGGTGATGGCGTTGTCGAGCGAGACGCCGGTGACGGTGGCGCGCACGAACTGGCCGGGCAACAGCCGGCGAGCGGGATTATCCACCACGGCGCGGGCCTGCAGCGTGCCCGTCGAAGCGTCGATGGTGGAGGAGGTGAAGTCGACTACGCCGTCATGGTCATAGCTCGTGCCGTCGCCGAAGGAGATCTTCACGCCGAGGTTCGGCGCTTCGCCCTTGGCCTTCTTCATGTCGATCAGCCGGCGCACTTCGGCGGCCTGCGTGTCCGAGAAGGAGAAATTGACATAGACCGGGTCGAGCTGGGTGATGCTGGTAAGCAGACCCGTGTCGCCGGTCGTGCCGATCAGGCTGCCTTCAGAGACCTGTTCCAGCGTGGTGATGCCGCCGACCGGCGCCGTGACCTTGGTATAGTCCAGATTGAGCTGTGCGGTCTGCACCTGCGCCCGGGCCGAGGCGACCGCGGCATCCGCCAACTGGCGCGTGGAAATCGCGTCGTCCCGTGCCTTCTGCGTGACGGCGTTCTGGTCGAAGAGGTTGATGTTGCGCTTTTCCTCGCGCTGCGCCTGCGTCAGCTGCGCGTCGGCTTGCTGCAGCTGCGCCTGAGCCTGCGCAAGCGTCGCCTCATAGGACGCGGGATCGATCAGGAACAGCACATCGCCGGCCTTGACCTCGGCACCTTCGACAAAATTCCTTTTCAACAGGATACCGCCGACGCGAGCGCGTACATCGACTTGCCTATAGGCGGAGATACGCGCAGCATATTCATAGGTGAGCTGCACGGTCTCGGGCTTGACGTCAACCACGCTCACCTGCGGTGGCGGCATCTGGCCTGCCTGCTGGGCAAGGGAGGAGTACGCGCCGAGGAAGAGGACACCGGCTGCGAGAAAGCTGCCGCGCAAAAAGGAGCGGAAATGCGCCGTCATAAAAAATCACCACGAGTTTTGACATTTTTATTGCGTCGCAGCATACAAACATACATGAATGATTGTAAATATCAAATCGACGTGACCAATGGCATGAGGTTCGGGACGGCGCTCAAGTTCCCGAACAATATCATGTGAAATCAACCGCATGAGGCGAGATGAAATAAATTCTCGCCTCATGCAAAAGTGGAAAGATCGAATGCGCAGGACCAAGGAAGATGCAGCCAAGACCAGGGAGGAGGTTTTGGCGGCCGCCGCCGAGGTTTTCTTCGAAAACGGCGTCAGCGGCTCCAGCCTCGACAAGATCGCCAGGCGCGCCGGTGTGACGCGCGGCGCGATCTACTGGCATTTCAAGGACAAGGCCGAAGTGCTGACTGCGCTGCACAGCGAAATCCGCCTGCCGCAGGAGGAACTCGTCGACCACGCCCTGGAGCATGGTCACGACGACCCATTGAGCCTCATCGAGCAGGCCTCCATCGAGGTCGTGCATATTCTGGCGAACGACGAACAGCAGCAGCGTATCTTCGCGATCATGATTCTCGGCTGCGAATTCACCGAGGACCCTTCCGAGACCGCCCAGCGCATCATCACCGCCAATGCCGAAATGTACGAGAAACTGCAGAAATTGATCGATATGGCCGACCGGCAGGGCAATCTCGCGCCCGGCTGGACCGTCGACACCGCTGCCCGCGCCTTCCAATGCTGCATGAACGGCCTCTTTGCCGAATGGCTTCGCTCGGGAAAATCATTTCCGGTGATCGACGTCGGCGAGAGGCTGGTGCGCAGCGTGATCGGGTCGATACGGCGAAAGGCAGCGTAAAATCACGGCGATCGGCAGACACCTCTTGACGCGCAATGGTTTGCAATCCATATAAATGAGTAACTACACGCTCATTTATAATGGCAAAACATGGCACGCCCGCTCAGCGAAGAGAAACGACAAGCCCTTTTGGCATCAGCCGCCGACTTGATCGCAACGCTGGGCACTGGCGCGTCCACCGCGAAGATCGCGCAGGCGGCAAATGTCGCGGAAGGAACGCTGTTCACCTATTTCCCAACAAAAGACGAGCTTCTGAACCAGCTGTACGTCGAGATCGAGACCGATCTCGCCGGGGTCATGACGGCTCCCTATCCCGAGGATGCCGGGCCGCGCGAACGTATCCGGCATGTCTGGAACCGGCTGATCGGCTGGGGATTGGCAAACCCGGTATGGCGCAAGGCAATACGCCAGCTCAAAGTGTCGGATCGCGTTGCCATCGAAAGCCAGCGTCGCTGCAATGCCATGTTCCATGATGCGCGCGCAATGGTCGAGCAAAGCCTTTCCGGACATGCCGATCCCGAGCGCATCGCTTTCTATATCGACACGGTTCTGTTTGGGCTGGCCGAGATCGCGATCGAGGCCATCGAAGCAAGCCCCGAAAACCACGAACACTTCAGCCAGACCGGCTTCGATTTGTTCTGGAAAGGCACCACAGCCTAAATTTTTCATCAAAAAATGAGCGTGTACTCACTCAATAGAAAGGTATCACCATGTCAAGATCGAGCGGATTTACCGAAATCGACGTTCCCGACCAGTCGGGCAAATGCTTCATCGTCACAGGCGCCAATACCGGCATCGGCTTCGAGGTTTCACGCGTGCTGGCCGCGCGCGGTGCGCGGGTATTGCTCGCCTGCCGTGACCAGGCAAAAGCCGAAGCCGCGATGGCCGCGATCCGGCAAAAGGCACCCGGCGCCGACCTGTCCTTCCTGCCGCTCGATCAGGCTGATCTTGCAAGCGTCGGGGCCGCCGCCGAACTGACGGCCAGGGAGCCGCGCATCGACGCGCTCATCAACAATGCCGGTGTGATGACCCCGCCGCTCACCCGAACCAAGCAAGGCTTCGAGCTTCAGTTCGGCGTCAATCACCTCGGCACCTTCGCGCTGACCTCTTTGCTCTTGCCCAAACTGGCGCAAACACAGGGGGCCAGAGTTGTTGTGACCTCCAGCCTCGCGCACAGGGGCGGGAAGATCGACTGGGACGATCTGAACGCGGAAAAAAACTACTCCAGACTGCGACGTTATTCGGCGAGCAAGCTCGCCAATGCCCTGTTCTTTTTCGAGCTAGACCGCCGCCTTCGCGCCGCCGGCTCACCCGTTACGGCGGTCGGTTGCCATCCAGGTGCAGCCGCGACCGAGCTGGGACGCTATTTGGGGCCACTCCAACTCCTGCTACCGCTGACAAGGTTGCTCCTCAACACCGCCGCGATGGGAGCCTGGCCTACGCTGCAGGCGTCCACCGCACCGGTTATGCCCGGCAACTATTATGGGCCAACGGGATTTCGCGAGATAAGAGGCGTTTCCGGCGAAGCCTCCCGATCCGCCGATGCGCGGAATCCGCAGATCGCGCGGCGGCTCTGGGATGCGTCTATCGCCATGACGGGCATCGATCCCGGCCTCCCGCCCGCATGAGGGTGAACGAGGTCCGCCGGCCAGATCTTATCGAACAGTTGGGAGAGGGCTGAAGAAAGGCCCTCACTCGCCCACATGCCGCGCCGCCTCCGCAAGCGAAATGTCCGACTTGATCTCCCTCGTCGACATCGACGTCACGGTATGGCGCACGCCGGGTAGCCGGTTTAGTTCCTGGCGCAGCAGTCGGTCGAGGGCCGCCATGTCGGTTGCCAGAATATGCAAGAGATAATCGGCTTCGCCTGTCGTCGCGTGACAGCGCGTGATCAGCGGATGGCTGCGCACGGCCGCTTCGAAAGCATCGAAACGCTCGACATCAATCGACACCTGAACGAAGGCTTCGAGGCCAAAGCCGAGTTGCGCGGGATCGAGCAGCGTCCGGTAGCCCCTGATGACCCCAGCCTCCTCCAGCGCCTTTACCCGCTTCCAGCACGGCGTCTTGCTGAGGCCGACCAGATCGGCAAGGGCTGCAAAAGATATACGAGCATCGGCTTCCAGAGCCGAGACGATCTTGTGGTCGAGTGCGTCCAGATCCATCATTCTCTCCATACCCATCAGAAAGCATATTCGTACTCTCAATTACCGATTTCGAATGACAAACAGGAACAATGTTCAAGCAAAAACTTCGTATCCTTCAGGAAGGCAAACATGCTTGGCGGCAGAAGGCCGGGATAAAGGGAACGAAGATGCAGAAAGAAGACTATTACGCGCGCATCGAAACACCTGACATGCGCGACTACGGCGTCTACCTGCAATGCGACAAGCTGCTCGCCTGTCAAAAGCCGTTGCGCGGCATGGTCAACGGCGACGAATTGCAGTTCCAGATCGTCCATCAGGTGGAAGAGCTCTGGATGAAGCTCATCGCCTACACGCTGGTCGACGTGATCGCCTTCATCGAGGAGCACAACACCCATCGCGTCGTGACGCTGATGGGCCGCGTGCATCGCCTGATGCGGATGATGACGGCACAGCTCGACCTGCTCGAAACCATGTCGCCGAAGGAATATCAGCAGATCCGCCTGCAACTCGGCAATGGCAGCGGCCAGGAATCACCGGGCTTCAAGTTCCTGCTGCATATGCCGCCGGATATTTGGCGGGCCTTCAAGGCCCATTACCTCGACGCGCCCGGCCTGACCATCGAGGATATCTATGACGGGAAATACGATCACGGCGACAGCTATCTCGTCGCGGAAGCCTTGGTCGAATTCGACGAACTGTTCCAGAAATTCCGCGCCAATCACATCTATCTGATCCAGCGCTCGATCGGGCTCGGCTCGAAATCCCTGAAGGGCCGGCCCGTCGACCTGCTGCAGGCCGGCGCCCGCCACCGCTTCTTCCCCGATCTATGGGATATCCGCGCCGACATGACCGATCGTTGGGGCAGCCAGTATGGCGTGGTGCGGGATTCCATTTCCAAGCACGACGCCGCCGAATAAGGGTCAGCTGCCCGAGATCAGTCGTCCTGCTGCATCGCGCGGCGGAAGGCCTCCAGCGTCTCGGCGCTGACGTGATGTTCAATGCCCTCGGCGTCGATCCGCGCCATCTCCGCGCTGACGCCAAGCCAGCGCAGGAAGGCTTCAACAGTCTGATGGCGCGCGCGGATGTCCTGGGCGATCCGGTTGCCCGCATCCGTTAAGAACACGCCGCGATAGGGCCGCCGCGACACCAGCCCGTCCTCGCAGAGCCGCGCCAGCATCTTGGCTACCGTCGGCTGCGACACGCCGAGCCTTGCCGCGATATCCACCTGCCGCGCCTCGTTGCCGTCATCGATGAGATCGGCGATCAGCTCGACATAATCCTCCACGAGCGCGCCGCGCGTGGCCTCCCTCGTATGCCGGAACCCCTCCGAATGCGTCTCCGCATCCAGCAATGGCTCGTCTCGTTGGATCGGCGGTCTTTTCGTCGGCAATAGGTCTGCTCCTCGCGAGTCCCGGTAAACTCGCTTTCATCTTTATAGCATCGGCTTCAATCTTGAAAGCGCTGGCATAAACGGTCGCCGCGGCCCGCCTTCGCGGCTCCAGACATTGATCCGCTTCGCCAGAATTTCGTGCGCCCAATTACCCGCTCGCCACCCTCGCTGCAACCGCCGAGCCGATTTTGCTAAATCCTGTGATGGAGAACTCCCTCTCCCTCATGCCAAGGACAGACGGTGCCGCAGCGCAGATACAGACAGCATCCGCTCAAACCACAAGGCAACACCGCCATATAATGCCGAATCTATGAAATATAGCCTATTGCATAATGTTGATATCCAGCATATTTCTTTAGACAGATCATAGCTCAATCCCCCGGAGCGTTCCTGTATGACGCAGATTCAAGACACTGCCGCGCCGCGCGCATGGAAATTCGCCAGCCCGGACGAAGACGCACGTCCAAGCCTTCCCGAAGTCAACGCTACTGTTCATGTCCCGCATACAGGCACCTGGATTCGCCGGCTGCTGGCCTTCATGGGGCCGGGCTACATGGTCTCCGTCGGCTATATGGATCCGGGCAACTGGGCGACCGATCTCGCCGGCGGCGCGCAATTCGGCTACACGCTGCTCTCCGTCATCATGCTCTCGAACCTGATGGCGATCCTGCTACAGGCGCTCTCCGCCCGGCTCGGCATCGCCACCGGCCGCGATCTGGCACAGGCCTGTCGCGATCATTACCCGAGGCCGGTCAATCTGGCCCTTTGGTTTGCCTGCGAACTCGCCATCATTGCCTGCGACCTCGCCGAGGTCATCGGCACGGCCATCGCGCTGCAACTCCTCTTCGGCATTCCGCTGATCGGCGGCGCGCTGATTACCGCGCTCGACGCCTTCCTGCTGCTGCTCCTGATGAACAAGGGCTTCCGCTTCCTCGAAGCCTTCGTCATCGCGCTGCTGATCGTCATCTCGGTTTGCTTTGCGGTGCAGATCGCCGCGGCAGCACCGCCGGTCGCCGCCATCCTGCACGGCTTCATCCCATCGACTGAGATCGTCACCAATCACGAGATGCTCTACATCGCCATGGGCATCATCGGCGCCACCGTCATGCCGCATAATCTCTATCTGCACTCCTCGATCGTGCAGACCCGCGCCTACAAGCGCGATGACGAAGGCCGCCGCGACGCCATCAAATGGGCAACCACCGACAGCACCATCGCCCTGATGCTGGCGCTCTTCGTCAATGCCGCGATCCTGATCGTTGCCGCCGCCGCCTTCCACGACAGCGGACATGCCGATGTCGCCGAAATCGGCCAGGCCTATGAGCTGCTGTCGCCGCTCCTCGGCCTTGGCATTGCCTCGACCCTGTTTGCCGTGGCGCTGCTTGCCTCCGGCCTCAATTCCACCGTGACGGCGACGCTTGCCGGCCAGATCGTCATGGAGGGGTTCCTCCGCCTGCGTATTCCGCACTGGGCAAGGCGGCTTTTGACCCGCGGCCTCGCAATTATTCCAGTTATTTTTGTTACCGCGTTTTATGGTGAAAAAGGCACTGCGGATTTGCTGGTGCTGAGCCAGGTCGTGCTCTCCATGCAGCTGCCCTTCGCGGTCATTCCATTGGTCCAATTCGTCACGGATCCCAAGAAAATGGGCAAATTCGTCGTACCCAGGAGCGTTGCCATACTCTCCTGGCTGGTCGCCGCCATCATCCTGGCGCTGAACTTCAAGCTGCTTTACGATACCATCTTCGGTTGACGAATCGCAGTTAAAGCGCGAATCTGACCCTGTGGACGATCACGGCAATTAACAGACTCGTAATATTTGCCTAGATTTCGCCATGATTTGCCCTAGTTTGGGCCCACCGCAGTCTGCAGGGTTCCTCACTTCATGGCCGAAAGTCCATTGCGCGTCCAATTTCCTGCAGAGGCTGCGATTCAGGCGCAGCCTCATCATGAATTTCACGTTCCCTTTCTGCCGCGCTCTGCTCATCTCCGCCATCTGATCGCCATCGGCATTGCCGGCACGGCGTCCTTCGGCCTTCTCGCCACCGTTCTCTATCCGCTGCTAGCCCGCCATACGATCGAGCAGGCCGTGCCGATGCGGACAGCCCAACTCGTTCAGTCGCAGCCGGCAACGCCCAAGAGCAACCGGCTCGCCACGAAACAGCGTTTCGACGGCGCCCGCTTCGCGCAGGTGGCCGAAAAGCTTTCGAGCGGCGAAACCCGCATCTTCACCTATCATCGCACCACGCTGGTCTTCAAAGCCGAGAATACCGAGCCTTCTGTCGGCGGTGCTAGGGCGATCAATGTGACCTATGGCGGCGATATGCGCGCCGAGACCGCCTTGTTCTCGCCGCCGGCGCTCACCGAGATCCGCCACGGCATCTATCCGCAGACCAACCACTATGACTCGGTCCGGCGCTCGCGCTTCCCGGTCCGGGGCGTCCCACTGAATGTCAGCGTCTCGAGAGCAACCGCCGGCGAATCCGGCCGCGAGTTCAAGAGGCTAGTTTCCATGCCCAAGGACCGGCAGGACCTGCAGGATATCCTCGCCTCCGCCGGTCTCGACGCGGATGCCGGCGACGAGCTGCAGCGCGCCCTGGAGACCGATGCGGTTTCGCCCGGCGACCGAGTGGAACTGCTTCTAGAGAAAAAGACCGCCGACGCGCGGCCGAAACTGATCATGGCCCGCCTTAGCGGCGGCAAGACGCCGGAGCGCATCGTCGCCCGCGACGATGCCGACGGCTTCGTGCCGATGACCGACGACCGGCTGTTTTCCACGCTCTATAGCGAAAGCCAGGCCGACGCGCCTTCCTCTTCGGAAGTTGCCGCCGTCGATCTCAAGGGTGTCGACGATGACAACGAGTCGACAATCGACGCCAAGCTGGAGAAGGCCGGCCTTTCCGAGGCAAGCGCCGCCCAGTTGATGAAGCTCGCCAAGGCCAACGGCATTTCGCTGACCGGCGGCGACAACGCGCCCGACAGCGTCGACCTTTTGTCCCGCAAGGCTGACAACGGCAAAAGCGAGCTGATGTTCATCGAATTCCACACCGATGGCGATACGCACCGCTACTATCTGCACAAGGGAAGCGGCGAAGGCCCCTCGGAATTCTACGATGAGGGCGGCCATTCCGTCGCCAAGGTGCTGAACCACCGTCCCGTACCCAACGGCAAGCTCGGCGACGGTTTCGCTTGGCGCATCCATCCTATCCTGGGCGTCAAGAAGTTCCACAACGGCGTCGACTTCCGCGCGCCGATGGGCAGCCCGATCATGGCCGGCGGCGACGGTGTCGTCGAAAAGATTTCCTGGGAAACGGGCTACGGCAAATATGTCCGCATCCGCCACGACGGCGGCTACGAGACCACCTATGCCCATATTTCCGCAACGCCATCGGACCTGCGCGTTGGTGAACGCGTCACCCAGGGTCAGGTCATCGCCTATGTCGGCTCCACCGGCTATTCCACTGGCCCGCATCTCTACTACGAACTGCGCGTCAACGGCCGCTACGAAAACCCGCTGACCACCCAGCTCCCGGCCGGCACCAATCTCACCGGCAAGTCGCTCGACAATCTGCGTTCACAGGTCAGCCACGTCGACAACATCATGAGCTATCTCGACGTCCCCGCCGAACGCGATCCGCCGCCACCCCCACCCTTCTTCGGCTTCGGCCGTGGCCCCGGACCAGGTCCCGGCGGCAACTTCGGCAGCCCTTAACGGCGATCATTCACTGGCACATTGTTGGCAAATAGGCTATCTACTGACTATCTGACTAGGTAGAGGCAATGAGTAAGCAAAACAGACAATTGCCGAAGAGTGACAAGGCCAGCATCCACCAGGACGGCCGATGGAGCCTTGAGACCGCCAAGGCAAGGTTTAGCGAGGTTGTCCGGCATGCCCGCGACGATGGTCCGCAGCGGGTAAGCGTACGAGGGCGTGAAGCTGTCGTCATCATGAGCGTCGAGGACTACGACCGCTTGATGCCAGCCGAGCCCAAACTGCCTCTTATTGAATTCATGGAAAGCCTCAGCCTTTCCGAGCTCGATGTGGAACGCGAGAGCGACACCGGCAGGGACGTCGAACTTTGATCGGCTGGCTGCTCGATACCAACGTCGTTTCGTCTCTACTCAACCGAAATGGCGCCCCCTCCGTCAAAGATTGGGCTCGCTCCCAGCCGGAGGAGAGCCTGTTCATCAGCATCCTGACGATCGCCGAATACGATAAAGGCATTTACAACCTGCCGGATGACCATCCGGATCGCTCTCGTCATCTGGCATCCCGCGATGCCTTGCTGGAACGTTTTGACGACCGAATTCTGCCGGTCAGCGATCCCGTTATTCGGCGGTGGGGCATGATTTCCGGGACTATCAAACGCCAGACAAAGCATTTTCCGTCTGTGATCGACACGATGCTGGCCGCCACCGCCATGGAATTCGACCTCTTTTTCACCACGCGCAACATTGCCGACGTGAACCATACAGGCGCGGCACTTTTCAATCCGTGGAGCGACGATCCGTCCAGCTTCCCCATAGCCAAGGGCAAGCGGCTGTAAAAAGTCGCTGGCCATCCCACCGTCATGCGTGGAGAACCCCGAAAAGGATGATCAGGCGCAGAAAATCTTCGCGCGCCCGACCACCCCCTTGGCCCCTCCAAACTACAGAAGCTTCTCCAGGGTGATCGGCAATTCGCGGATGCGCTTGCCGGTCGCGTGGAAGACGGCGTTGGCGATGGCAGGCGCGACGCCGACGATCGCGAGCTCCCCGACCGCCTTGCCGCCGAGAACGGAGGCATGGGGATCTGGAATGCCGACATTGATCACCTCGATATCAGGGATATCGGCATTGGTCGGCACGAGGTAATCGCCGAGATTGTTGTTGATGACGCGCGCGTAGCGCTCGTCGACAATGCCCTCCTCGAGCAGCGCCTGGCCGATGCCCATAATGATGCCGCCTTTCCACTGGCTTTCGGCGAGCTTCGGATTGTAGAGCCTTCCGGAATCGAGCGCCGAGACGACGCGCGAGACGCGGACAGTGCCGAAATCCTCGTCGACCAGCACTTCGATGAAATGCGCGCACCAGCTATGCAGCGAATACTCACCTTCCGTCGGTGACCGCATGGTCGCGATGGTCGAGAAGTTGCGGTAGATATCCGCCTTGCTCTGCTTGTCATCCGGCAGCGTGTTGCGCAGCACTTCGATCTTGTCGCGGCCGATCTGCCGCAACAGGTCGGCAATGGCGATGCCGTCGCCGCCATCGCGCGGCGGCAGGATGCGGCCTTCCGAAACGGTCAACGTATTGGCCTGCAGGTCGCGCAACGGCGAGTTGGGATCGTTGATCGCCAAGCCCACCAGCTCGTCACGGGCGGCAATCGCCGCCTTGTAGACGGCCCCGGTCATCAGATTGGCGAGCTGCGAGCCGCCGGCGACAGGCGCGCGCGGCAGCGCGGAATCGCCGAGTTTGACGCGGATCTGCTCGATCGGAATGCCGAGCGTTTCCGCTGCCGTCTGCGCCAGGATCGTGTAGGTCCCCTGCCCCATGTCGATGCCGCTGCTCGCCACCTCCGCCGATCCGTCGGCGAGGATCCGCACCAGCGCCTCGCCCGGCGTGCGGCGCACCGGATAGGTGCCGGCGCCGACACCCCAGCCGATCAGCTGCTTGCCGTCGCGCATCGAGCGCGGCGCATGCGAGCGCTTCGCCCAGCCGAACGCCTTTGCGCCGGCCTCGAAAGCCTCGCGCAATTGCCGCGTCGACCAGGGCTTGTCCACCTCTTGATCCCGCTCGGCATAGTTCAGCAGCCGGATTTCCAGCGGGTCCATGCCGAGTTCATGGGCAAGCTCGTCCATGGCGCTCTCGATGCCGAAGGCGCTCGGGTTTTCGCCGGGAGCACGCAGGGCGCCGGGCTTGACCGTATTCACCCGCACGATGTTCTGCCGCGACGAGAGATTGGGCGTCGCATACATGATCGCGGTGACCACACCCAAGGGCTCGACCGCCACATCACCCATCGACGTCTCGTTAGCGCCGGTCTGGGCGATGGAGGTAAGTTTGCCGTCCTTCGTGGCACCAAGCGCAATGGTCTGGCGCGTGCCAGGGCGTCCACCGAAAGACGTGAAAGTCTGCGGCCGGGTGATGACGAGCTTCACCGGACGGCCAAGCAGCTTCGCCGCCATGACGCCGACCGCGCCATGCGGCAGGGCGAGCGCCTTGGAGCCGAAGCCACCACCGATATAGGGAGAGATCATCCGCACATTCTCGAAGGGCACGCCGAACCATTCGGCATAGGTGCGCGCCATGCCATCGATCCATTGGCTGGCCTCCCAGAGGGTCAGCCGGTCGCCATCCCACTTCGCGATCAGCCCGTGCGGCTCGATCGGCACATTATACTCGCGCGGCGTCCTGTATTCCGCCTCTATCCTGACGGGCGCGGCGGCAAGGGCGGCGGCGGCATCACCCCATTGCTTGGTCATCGGGTCGATCGGAAAACCTTCACCACCCTTCGGATCCTCAAGGCTATAGACGGCCGGAGTTTCCTCATAGGTCACCTTCACCAGTGCCGCAGCCGCCGTCGCCTGTTCGAAGGTTTCGGCGACGACGATGCCGACATGCTGGCCGTTATAGGTGATGTCCTTCACCAGCGCCCGGTACGGGCCTTCCGGGCCGGGCGTATCGAGCCAGGTGGTCGGCGAATTCAGGTCCGGCATGGTGTCGGGCGTCAGAATGAGCAGCACGCCCAACGCCTTTTCCGCCGCCGAAATATCGATGTCGACGATACGGCCGGCGGCGATCGTGCTCTGCACCATCACCGCATGGGCGAGCCCCTCTAGATCGCGCTCGACGGCATAGTCGGCCTCTCCCTTGATCTTCGCGGTGCCGTCAAGACGCGACAGGCGTCCGCCGAGGGCGCCGTCGGCAGCACCGTGTTTTCTGGTTTCCATGATGGTCATACCAATTCTCCCATCGTCAGGATGGCGCGCTCGACGACACGCGGCGCGAGCTCGATCTTGTAGTGATTGGCGCCGTGAGCGACGGCGCCTTCGACGGCAAGCAGGCTCGCGCGCCTGACCGCATCGGCGTCCAGCGCCTTGCCCCTCAAAGCCGCTTCGACGGCGCGGGCGCGCCACGGCTTGGTCGCCACGCCGCCAAGCGCCACCCTGATATCGCGGATGGTTCTGCCATCCGCCTCCAGCTCGAGGCCAACAGCGGCGCTCGCCGCCGCGAACTCATAGGACTGGCGGTCGCGGACCTTGAGATAGGTCGAGCGACGCGCGGCGGCGGATGCTGGAATCGTCACCGCGGTGATCATCTCGCCGGGCGAAATCGCGTGCTCCCGCTCGGGCGTCGTGCCTGGCAAAAGGAAAAAATCATCGATCGCCACCTGACGGCTGCCCAGATGCACGACGGCATCGAAGGCGACCAAGGCGACAGCGAGATCGCCGGGATTGGTGGCGATGCAAGCCTCGCTCGTGCCAAGAACCGCATGATTGCGGGTGACGCCGCCTATCGCCGAACAGCCGGAGCCCGGCGCGCGCTTGTTGCAGGCGGCAAAGGTCGCGGGATCGCGGAAATAGGGACAGCGCGTGCGCTGCATCAGATTGCCGCCGATCGTCGCCATGTTGCGGATCTGAGCCGAAGCCGCGAGCGACAGTGCCTCTGATACGGCCGGGAACTGCGCCCTGATATTGGCATCGTCGGCAACGCGGCTCATCTTCGCCAGCGCGCCGATGGTAACGCCCTGATCGTCAAAGGCAATGGCATCGAGACCGGAGAGATGGGTGATATCCACCACCGTCCCCGGCGCGGTTACGCCGCACTTAGCAAGGTCGAGCAGCGTGGTGCCGCCGGCAAGCAATGCAGCGGCGGAAGAAGCGGTAGCCTGCCGGGCCTCATCGATGGAGCCGGCGCGGAGATAGGAAAACTCTTTCATCGGGCAGCCTCCGCGGCTTCGCGCACGGCGGCGACGATATGCGGATAGGCGCCGCACCGACAGAGATTGCCGGCCATATATTCGCGGATTTCATTATCGGAGCCGGCATGGCCCTCGCGGATGCAGGCAACCGCCGACATGATCTGCCCCGGCGTGCAATAGCCGCACTGGAAGGCATCATGTTCGAGAAAGGCGGCCTGGACCGGATGCAGGTCGCCGTTTTCGGCCGCCAATCCTTCGATCGTCGTCACCTTACGGCCCTCGGCCTGGGCGGCCAGCGTCAGGCAGGAAAGCACGCGCTCGCCATCGACATGGACCGTGCAGGCGCCGCACTGGCCCTGGTCGCAGCCTTTCTTCGTGCCGGTCAGACAGAGATGCTCGCGAAGGGCATCGAGAAGCGTCACGCGCGGATCGAGCGAAAGCTCGTGCTCGCGCCCATTGATATCGAGATGGACGGTGGTCATCAGGTCACTCCCTGTTCGGGTCTTCATCTTGCAATTGGCAATTGTCGGCATTGACCGGTCATGGCATCCGCTCTTGACGTCAGCCGGGCCGGCTCCAGATCATCAGACTACGCGCTTTGGCCGGCGCGCGCGGCTTGCGGCAAAACGCCCGGGTGAAGCCGCGCTCTCACCGTCCCAGATCCTTTCATCGGACGGCAATGGCGTCTTGGCCCTTTATGCGATAACAATCCTCTGCTACTCCAGATTAAACGGAGGCGCCTCCGTTTATTATCCTAGAGACTTGTCCAGTATCGTCAAGTCGCAATCCGCATGGAGCGAGAATTGGCGTCCAAGCCATCGACAGAGCCCAAGGATCAAGTGCCGCCAGCCGGCAAGAGCCTGCGCGCGGATGCGCGGCGCAATCGTGACAAGCTCATCGAAACCGCGGCGCAAGCCTTCGCCGATCACGGCACCGCCGCCTCACTCGAAGACATCGCCCGGCGTGCAAGTGTCGGCGTCGGCACGCTCTATCGCCATTTCCCGACACGCGAACATCTGGTCGAGGCGGTCTACCGCCATGAGGTCGAGGCACTCTGCGACGCGGCCGAGGAGCTTTCGCGCGAGCTTACACCCGATCGGACATTGGAGGAATGGATGCACCGCTTCGTCGGCTACATCGCCACCAAGCGCGGCATGGGCGACAGCCTGCGCATCCTGCTCAACAGCAATTCCGAACTCTTCGCCGACAGCTACGGCAAGGTCCCGATCGTACTTGCTGGCCTGATCGCACGGGCAGTGGCCGACGGCTCGATCCGCGCCGATGTCGACAGCACGGATGTGCTGCATGCGCTATCGGGCACCTATTCCATGCCCAATTCCCCCGAATGGCACGACCGCTCCCGCCGCCTCGTCGCGTTGTTGATGGACGGCCTGCGCTGGGGTGCCCCGAAGGCCTGATAATCCACGGAAGTATTCCTATATCCTTTTGGAACGCGGATAGTCACGCACCTCCCAGATCGCCGAAGCTCTGTGCGTGGTCTCTCACCTAACCAAGGAGCCCATCATGTCCGAAAAACCGGTCAAAATACCCGGTCCCGATCACCCCATCACGATCGAGGATAAGCACGCGCATGTCACCGTTTCCGTCGGCGGCAAGATCGTCGCCGATACGCGGGAAGCACTATCGCTAAAGGAGGCCTCTTATCCGGCGGTCCTTTACATCCCGCGTAAGGATATCGACATGTCGGCCCTCAAGAGAACCGACCACGCGACCTACTGCCCCTACAAGGGCGATTGCTCCTATTACAGCATTTCAGCCGGCGGCGAGCGCTCGGTGAATGCGGTCTGGACCTATGAGAACCCCTATCCTTCCGTCAGCCGGATCAAGGATTACATGGCCTTTTACCCCGACCGCGTCGATGCGATCACGGTGGAGGCTTAAAGCGTCAGTCCGCTGGTCGCGTCGAAAACGTAGACCTGATCGGGATTGACCGTGACCTTCAATTGCTCGCCATAGCGAACCGGTGCTTCGCCGTCGACGACGGCGGTTACCTGCTCGCCGGCGAGATCGAACAGCACATGCGTCTGCGCGCCGGTCGGCTCGACTAACAGCGTCTGACCGGTCAGCGGCGAACCGTTGCCGGACAGACTGAGATGCTCGGGCCGCAGACCGATCTTCACGCTCTGGCCGGGCTGTACCCTGCGTTCGCTGGCGATGCGTAGCGGCGTGCCGTCCGTCAGCCGCACCGAAGCCGAGCCGTTGACGCCCTCCACCACGCCATCGAGGAAATTCATCGCCGGCGAACCGATGAAACCGGCAACGAAGAGATTGGCCGGCTGTCTGTAAAGCTCGATCGGCGTGCCCTGCTGCTCGATCCGCCCCTGGTTCAGGACGACGATCCGGTCGGCGAGCGTCATCGCTTCGATCTGGTCGTGGGTGACGTAGATCGACGTCGTCTGCACCTTCTGATGCAGCGCCTTGATCTCGGAGCGCATCTGCACGCGCAGTTTCGCATCAAGGTTCGACAAGGGTTCGTCGAACAGGAAGACGGCGGGGTTGCGCACGATAGCGCGGCCCATGGCGACGCGCTGGCGCTGGCCGCCGGAAAGTTGCGCCGGCTTGCGGTCGAGCAGCTTGGTGAGGTCAAGCATGCGTGCGGCTTCGTTGACCCGCTGCTCGATCACCGGCTTGGTCTCGCCCGAGAGCTTCAGGTTGAAGCCCATATTCTCGGCAACAGTCATGTGCGGATAAAGCGCATAGGACTGGAAAACCATGGCGATGTTGCGCTCGCGCGGCGTCATGGCGTTGACCACCTGGCCGCCGATCGAGACATCGCCGTCGGTGATTTCTTCCAGGCCGGCGATCATGCGCAAAAGGGTCGATTTCCCGCAGCCGGAGGGACCGACCAGGGCGATGAACTCGCCGTCGTCGATGGCCAGCGAGATATCGTGGATGACCGCCAGCGCGCCATAGGCTTTGTGGATGTTGTGCAATTCGACGGATGCCATGCTTTTTGCTCCGATGGGGCTCAGGACTTCACGGCGCCGGCGGTAAGACCCGCGATGATGTGTTTCTGTGCCAGGAAGAAGACGATGATGGTGGGCAGGATGGTGAGCGTGATGAAGGCGAGCACCAGTTCCCATTCCGTGCCGAATTCGCCGCTATAGACCATCATGCCGAGCGGCCAGGGATAGATCGAATCCGAGTTCAGCATGATCAGCGGCAGGATGTAGCTGTTCCAGCTGCCGACGAAAGAGATGATGCTGACGGTCGCGATGATCGGCCGGGAGAGTGGCAGTGAGATATGCCAGAAGAAGCGGATATAGCCGCAACCATCGACAAAGGCCGCCTGGAACAATTCTTCCGGAAGGTTTCGAAAATAGTTTCGGAAGAGAAGAATACTCATGCCCAGGCCGAAGGCCACCTGCGGCAGAACCACGCCCCAATAGGTATTGAGCAGGCCGAGATCGCGGATGCGAATGAACAGCGGCAGGATCGCGGTCGCCGCCGGGAACATCAGGCCGATCAGGAAATAGTTGAGCAGGAAGTTCGAGCCGAAAAACTTCACATGCGCGAAGGCGAAGGCGGCCATCGCCGAGACCGAGACCGTGAGGAACACGGTCAGCACGGCAATGATCAGCGAGTTCATCATCTGCCGCCAGTAGCGGTCGCCGAACAGGATGCCGGTATAATTCTCGAAGTGCCACTCGGCCGGTAAGCCGAAGGGATTGACCCGGAGATCCCCCAGCGACTTGAAGCCGCCGAGCATGGTCGTGAGCAGTGGGATCAGCACGATGGCGGCGATGATGGTCAGCGACGCATAGAGATAGATCTTCGTGCCGATCTTCAGTCGAACGGATGAGGCGATATCAGTCATTGCGCATAAATATCCGTTTGTAGCCGAAGGCGAGGGTGACGCAGATGACGAACAGCACGACGCCAACGGCGCTGCCGAGGCCGACCTGCATGCGGGTGACGCCGAAATTGTAGAGGAAGGTCACCATCGTCTGCGTCGAGTTGAACGGTCCGCCGCCGGTGAGCGGCATGATCATGTCGAAGAGCTGCAGCGAACCGACGACCGCGAAGAACACCGACAGTCGCAGCGTCGAGCCGAGCAGCGGCAGGGTGACGTAGCGGAATTTCTGCCAGCCGGTGGCACCGTCGATCTCCGCCGCTTCCAGTACGCTCTTGTCGAGGGACTGAAGACCGGCGATGAACAGCATCATGTGGAAGCCGAAATATTTCCACACGATCACGCCGAGCACCGCGTACATCGCCAGATCCTTGTCGGCGAGCACATAGGGCGTGGCGGTTCCGAGGAAATGCGCGATCGCGGCGAAGAGACCATAGTCGCCGTCATAGACGAAGCGCCAGATCAGGCCTGCCGCCACTTCCGCAAGCACGTAGGGCAGGAAGAAGATCAGCCGAAAGAGCACGACACCGCGAATACGGTGCGCCAGCATGGTCGCCAGCCAAATGGCAAGCGGCACCTGCACGGCGATCGACACCACGATGATCAGCGCATTGTTCTTGAGCGAGGTCAGGAACGCGGCATTCTTGAACAGCACCTGGAAATTGCGCAGGCCCACGAACTCCGTCGGCAGTCCGTAGCCGTTCCATCTGTAGAGGCTGTACCAGGCGGCCTCTCCCATCGGCAGGATGACGAAGATGGAGAACAGCAGAAGCGCCGGCGGCAGGAACAGCAGGATGACGGGCATGCGGCCGCGCGCGGCCGGCGATTTTCGTCGCACCGCAGGTCTCGCTCTTGCGATGGATGGCATGGCGGTCGTTGCGCTGACATCGGTCATGGACAGTCTCGACATTTGCAATTCGGAAGAAGAATGGCGCCGACAAAGGTGGCTTGCCGGCGCTTGTCGACGGTTAGAGCTGATCTTGCTCGAAAGCGTCCTGAACCTGCTGCGCGCCATCCTTCGGCGTGATCTGGCCCGAGACAATACCGACAGCGACGTCGTTGACGACACGGCCGACGGAAGGGCCGAGATCCTGGTCGAAGAAATTCTGGTGCCAGGTCGAATGCGCCAGCTGTTCGGCGGCGTCGCCCATCAGCGGTCCCTTGACGCCGTCTTCCGCGCCGATCGCCGCCGGAATGAGCATGCCGGCCTGCGCCATCGTGCGCTCATTCTCCGCATTGGTGAGAAAAGCGAGGAAATCGAGCGCTTCCGGCGGAGCCTTCTTGGTCACGGCCCAGCCGTTCAGGCCGCCGAGCGTATCGGTCGCGAGACCGGCGCCGCCGGTGACCGCCGGGAAGGCAAAGCGGCCGACATTGTCGTCAGCCAGGCCCTTGCCATCGCCTGAATTGGTGCGCTGGTTGGCGACGGTGTTTTCAAAGCCGAGGATCATCGCGGCCTTGCCGTCGCCGAAGATGCCGAGCGCCTGCGGCCAGGTGGCGCCGAGATAGCCCGGCTGGAACGGATCGAGCTTGCCGAGCTCTGCGAGCTGCTCGCCCGCCTTGATGATCGCCGGATCGTTGAAGCCGTTGCCCTGACCGGTCTTGGCCGCGGTGAAGACCGGCTGGCCACCGTCGCGCATCACCAGATAGCTCCAGTAGAAGTGGATTGGCCACTTCTCGCCGCCGCCACCGGCAATCGGCGCAATCCCAGCCGCCTTGATCTTCTTGACCGCGGCCAGATAATCGTCCCAGGTCTTGATAGCCGTCGCGTCGACGCCGGCCTTGGCGAAGAGCGCCTTGTTGTAGAAGAAGGAAACTGTGCCGAGCTTGTAGGGTACGGCGCTGATCTTGTCGTCGAAGGTCAGGCCTTTGACCGCTGCCGGATTATAGGCCTTCAGCCAGGCGCCGTCCTTGGCGTTCATCGCCGCGGTCAGGTCCTTCAACGTGCCGGTTTCCTGCTGCTGCTTCAGCACGCCCCCGCCCCAGCTGAAGAAGAAATCCGGCGCGTCGCTCGATTGCAGCAACGTCGGCAGCTTTGCCTTGAACGCCTCGTTCGCCAGAAACTGCATCTGGATCTTCACGCCCGGATGCTGGGCCTCATACTGATCGGCGATCTTGCGCCAGACGGCGACGTAGTTCGGATCGGTCTCCAGATGGAGCCACTTGACGACCGTATCAGCGGCCGCGTTCGTCGCGCCCGCTAGCATCGCAAGTCCCGTGGCAGCAGCAATGGCGGCAATGCGCGCGCCGCGAAGGGCCTTGGCCCCACGTTCATAAAACATGATTGTCTCCTCCCAAGGGAACAACAGCCTCTATAATTTTTCCCTTATGCGGATTAATTCAACGGAGCTTTGCTGAAATGTCAACCACCATTCCCAAATTTTCGGCAGAAGCGGCGGAAGATGGCTTGACATCGGACTGTAAGCATAGGCTATTTAATTCGCATCCCGTCAAAAATACCAGGCCGCAACCGAGCGGAAACGTCATTCGGCACCATTCTCATGAAAACAGCAGATCCCGAGCTTATGCGGGCGATAAACCGCTTCAATGTGCTGGATACGATCCGGCGAGCGGGCTCCATCGCACGTATCGAAATCAGCGAAAGCACCCAGCTTTCCACCACCACGGTTTCGGCCATCACCGCTTCGCTTCTCGATGACGGCTTGATCCTGGCCCGCACCGAAGGCGACCTGCGCGAGGCCGCCGCTCGTGGCCGGCCGCGCGTCATGCTGGAGCTCAATCCGGACGCCGCCCGCGTTGTCGGCGCGAAGATCGCCGCCAACCGCATGGTCTTCGTCGTCGCCGATTTCCGCGGCGAGGTCTTGTCGACGCTGACGCTTGCCCTTCGTGTCGACCGGCAGCCGATCAGCGTCATCGCCGACCTGATCGAGGACGGCGTGCGCCGCTGTGTCGTCGACGCCGACCTGGCGCTGGACGAGATCGATTCGGTCTGCCTCGGCCTTCCCGGTGTCATCGAACATCGCACCGGCCATGTTCGCTCGAGCCCGATCTTTCGCGAAAGCGGCGTCGATTTCGCCAGGGAAATGTCCGAACGATTGGGCGTCCCCACCATTGTCGAGAGCGATGCCCATGCCATCACGCTGGCGCATCACTGGTTCGGCCAGGCGCGGGACCTCGACGACATGGTGCTGGTGTCGCTGGAACAGACGCTCGGCCTCGGCGTACTGCATGGCGGCCAACTGTTTCGTGGCGCCGGCGGCCTGAGCCACAATCTCGGCGACCTTGTCCTCGGCATAGGACCGCAGGGCACGGTGAGGCTTGCAAGTCTTGCCGGCGAAAGCGCCATTCTCGGCGACCAGCCCAATGGCCGCTTTGCCGAAGCCATCCGCCTTGGACGCGGCATGGCGCATGCGAAGACCTTGATCGCCGCCGAGGACAACGCACTGATCAATGCAGCCATCCGAGCCGGCGAGGCCTGCGGCATGGCGCTTGCCAATATCGTCACGCTTTTCGCGCCGCCGCGCGTCATTCTCGTCGGATCGAGCCTGGCGCTCGGCCAGCCCTTCCTCGACAGCCTCCGGGAAGCCTATTCCCTGGCGATCCCACCCTCGATCAAGGGGGTGACGGAACTCGTCTTCGATCAATCGACGGACGAAACCTGGGCGCAAGGGGCGGCGGTCGTGGCACTGCGCGAGCTCTACGAATCGCCTTGGGGAACGACGGGGCCGGCACCGGCGCTCTGACCCACAAGGACGGACAAGCATTTCATTTGGAGGAAGTTTTATGGAAAAGGTCGGCATTGGCATTATCGGCTGCGGGAACATTTCCGGCGCCTATCTCAAAGCGATGAAATCGTTTCCCATTCTCGACATCAAAGGCGTTGCCGACCTCAATCGCGAATTGGCCGAAGCCAAGGCCGCCGAATTCGGCCTGAAGGCCGTCGATGTCGCGGCCCTTTTCGCCGATCCCTCGATCGAGATCATCGTCAACCTGACCATTCCGAAGGCGCATGTCGCCGTCGGCCTGCAGGCGCTCGATGCCGGCAAGCACACTTATTCGGAAAAGCCGCTCGGCATCAACTTCGCCGAGGGCAAGAAGCTCGCCGATGCCGCCGCCGCCAGGGGCCTGCGCATCGGCGCGGCTCCCGACACTTTTCTCGGCGGCGGGCACCAGACGGCGCGCGCCATCATCGATGAGGGTGCGATCGGCATTCCGGTCGGCGGCACCGCCACCTTCATGTGCCCCGGCCATGAACGCTGGCATCCGAATCCGGCTTTCTATTACGAAATCGGCGGCGGACCGATGCTCGATATGGGTCCCTATTACATCACCGACCTCGTCAACCTGCTTGGCCCGGTCTCCCAGGTCGCCGGCTTTGCGGTGACGCCGCGCAAGGAGCGCATCATCACCAGCGAGCCGCGCAACGGTGAACACATCCCCGTGCATGTTCCGACCCACGTCGCCGGCGTCATGGCCTTTGCCAGTGGTGCCGTCGTGCAGATCGGCATGAGCTTCGATGTCGCCGGCCACAAGCATGTGCCCCTCGAAGTCTACGGCACCGAGGGTACGCTGATCGTGCCCGATCCGAACCATTTCGGTGGCGAAGTCGAGTATCTGAAGAAGGGCGGCCAGTTCGAGGGCCGCGAGGTCACGGCACCCTATGCCGACGGCAATTATCGCTCGCTCGGCGTCGCCGATCTGGCGCACGCCGTCCGCTTCAACCGGCCGCATCGCGCCAATGGCAGCCTGGCGCTGCATGTCCTTGAAGTCATGGAAGCCTTTCAGACCGCGTCCGAAACCGGGCGCACGGTCACCATCACGACGCAAACGGAACGTCCGGCCCCTCTGTCAGAGTCCCTTGTGGACGGAAAAATCGGCCGCTAACCGCGCAATTTCAGGAGGAACATCATGCGTGAAGCACTTATCGTCTGGGGCGGCTGGAGCGGCCACGAACCGCAGGAATGCGCCCATATCATCCGCGACATGCTGGAGGAGGACGGCTTCAAGGTCTATCTCGAAAACAGCACCGAGGCCTTCGCCGACCCGTCGATCCACGATCTCAGCCTGATCGTGCCGATCGTCACCATGTCGAAAATCGAGAAGGAAGAGGTGAAGAACCTCGCCGAGGCCATCGAAAGCGGCGTCGGGATCGCCGGCTATCATGGCGGCGCCGGCGACAGTTTCCGCGAAAGCGTCGAATACCAGTTCATCATCGGCGGCCAATGGGTCGCCCATCCCGGCAACATCATCGACTACACCGTCAACATCACCCGGCCCGACGACCCGATCATGGAGGGGATCACCGATTTCCCCTACACGTCGGAGCAATATTACATGCATGTCGACCCGTCGAACGAAGTGCTGGCCACCACCACCTTCACCGGCGATCACGCCTACTGGATCGACGGCGTCGTCATGCCGGTCGCCTGGAAGCGCAAATACGGCAAGGGCCGCGTCTTCTATTCCTCGCTCGGCCACCAGGCCAAGGAATTCAGCGTGCCGCAGATGAAAACCATCTTCCGCCGCGGCGCCAACTGGGCGGCGCGGTAAGGGCGAGCCGGTCGGGGCCAGGCCCATAAGTGGCTGCGACATCCGATAAAGACCTGAAACCGCCCGAAGCAATCTGCTGCGGGCGGTCTTGTATTTGAAAAATGAACTACGAAGGCGATACGGAGGTTATGTTGTCACCTTGCATGTTGTGCGATGTGCGAGAACGGGTCCGAAATCGGAGTTTCCAGACATATGCTTCATCATATTTCCTTCGGCGTCTCCAACATTGAACGCGCAGCGACATTCTATGACGCTGCTCTTGCCCCGCTCGGATACGTTCGCGTTTGGGAGGACCTGAGACCGGGTGAAATGGGTCAGGCCGTTGGCTACGGCATTGCCGGCGGCGGCGATAAGCTGGCGTTGAAGTTCTGTGCGGAAGATCAGCGGCCGCCCGGTCCGGGTTTTCATCTGGCCTTGGCCGCACCAAGCAGGCAAGGCGTTGTCGACTTTTATGAAGCAGCCATCGAACATGGAGGAACAGGCAACGGTTCCCCCGGCCTTCGACCTCACTATGGCCCACATTATTTTGCGGCATTCGTGATCGATCCGGATGGCCATCATATCGAAGCCGTCTTTAATTCTCCCGATTGATGGTGGAAGGCGGCCACCTTGCCACTTTGATCCGAACTGGTAAGCTACCCACCAGCACACCACAAACTCCGGTGATGCTCGCGCTTTTTGCTGCCATGGAGGATGGATGGATCAAGGCGCCATGGAAGCAACGAACAGTTCGACGGTCAGCTACGGCACCGAACCGGGATTGCGTTTCGCCTCCCTGCTCGACGGACATGGAGGCTGCAGGCAGCTCAGCCTGGAGCAGGTCGGTTCCTGCAGGCCCGGAGAGGGCGTCACCTGGCTACATTTCGAGCGCGACCATCCCGCTACCACCGACTGGATCACCCATAAGAGCGGCCTTGACCCTTTCGTCATCGAAGCCCTGCTGGAGGAAGAATCCCGTCCGCGCGTCGAACCCGTGGGCGACGGGCTGCTGATCATCCTGCGCGGCGTCTGCGCCACATCGCCGGATGGCACGACACAGAAGCCCGCCGATATTGACCTCGTGCCACTCCATCTCTGGGTCGATGGCGATCGCGTCGTCTCCCTGCGCGACAGCGGCCACTACATCACGGCGCTGCGCGATATCCGCCTGTCGCTGGAGAAGAAGAAGGGGCCGCAGCGCTCCGGCGAACTGCTCGCTTTGATCGGCGACAAGCTGGTGCGCGATCTCGAACCCGTGCTCGACGCCATGGACGAAGAGGTGGATGAGCTTGACGAACTGATCTTTCACGGCGAGGCCGGCCAGGTACGCGAGCGCCTGAAACTTTTGCGCCGGCGTGCCGTGCAGCTGCGCCGCTATCTGGCGCCGCAACGCGATGCGCTGAACCGCATCGAACATGACGACGCGCCCTGGCTTGCCGAACGCGACAAGCTGCGCCTGCGCGAGGTCATCGACAAGCTGATGCGCTATATCGAATATCTCGACGCCATCCGCGACCGTACTGGCATCCTGCATGACGACCTGTCGACCGTCATCAGTGAGCGCATCGCCCGCAACTCCAATCGCCTCGCCGCCCTCGCAGCACTCCTTCTGCCGCCGAGCGTGGTGGCCGGCCTGTTCGGCATGAATGTCGGCGGCATTCCCGGCGTCAACGACACCTGGGCCTTCGTCGTCATCGTTCTCTTCGTGACGATCACTTCAATCGCCACCCTCTGGGTGCTAAAGCGCATCAACTGGCTTTAGCGCCCGACCTGAATTTCAGCCACGCCAGACGCGAAGATCGATGCTTTCAGACATGCGATCGGCAATCTTGCGAACGGCTTATCCGCCTGATGTTCAAGCCCCATGCACAAGGGAAAAATGCGAGAGCAGCCGGAAGCCACCGCCTCGCCTTTTCGCGTGCCGACAGGGATTTCGAGCCATTTGCCATCCTGATCAATCAGTTATCGGATTCATTTCAAACCCCTAAAAAAGCATGAGGATGAGATTTATGAAGCGAAACTGAAACGCGGACAGTTTTCGTTTGACATTCCTTTATCTTCATTTATCGTCATTATGGTTTCGGTTTTCGCTTGAGGGGCGCGAAGTGAAACAGGGGGAGGATCCATTGTCCACAGATCAAATCGATAGCAAAAATGGCATTGCCTGCAGCGCAAGCTGCATCGCCATTCAGCCTGCGCGTCATGGCCTGCGCGAAGGCGGATCTTTTGTATCGAGCTTCAGGCGCCGCATTTTCCTAAGAGCATTTCACCGTTCGGAATCAGGCACCGGAGCACGGCGCGCATGACAAGTGTCGAGCCGACTTGGGCAAAAAACATCACCCAATAAGACTAACTGACCCAGAACTATCAATCTCCTCGCAGCGGCATGACATGCCGCGCATGGAAGGAATCTATCGTGCTTGAACTCAGAAACGTGTCGAAGTCGGTCAGCGGCGAAACGCATATCGCCGAAACGAACCTGACGCTGCAGCGCGGCACGCTGAATGTCCTCCTCGGACCGACATTGTCGGGCAAGACGTCGCTGATGCGGCTGATGGCCGGTCTCGACAAACCGACGACGGGTACGATCCATGTCGACGACGCCGATGTTACCGGCGTTCCCGTTCAGCGCCGCAACGTCGCCATGGTCTACCAGCAATTCATCAATTATCCGGCGATGACCGTCTACGACAACATCGCCTCGCCCATGCGCCTTGGCGGCAGCGACGCGGCCACCATCGACCGCGAGGTGAAGAAGGCGGCCGATCTCCTGCGGCTCGGGCCCTTCCTTGACCGACTGCCCCTCAGCCTCTCCGGCGGCCAGCAGCAGCGCACGGCGCTTGCCCGCGCCATCGTCAAGAATGCCGGCCTGGTGTTGCTCGACGAGCCGCTAGCCAATCTCGACTACAAGCTGCGCGAGGAACTGCGCGCCGAGCTGCCGAAAATCTTTGCCGAATCCGGCGCCATCTTCGTCTATGCCACAACCGAGCCTTCCGAGGCGCTGCTTCTGGGCGGCAACACGGCAACCCTGTCGCAGGGCCGCATCACGCAATTCGGGCCGACGATCGACGTCTTCCGCAGCCCGAAGGACCTGATGACCGCCACCACCTTCGCCGATCCGCCGCTGAACACCATCACGCTCGACAAGCGCGGCAACCTCTTCGTGCTGAACGACAGCATTCGCCTGCCCGTACCCCAGGGTCTCGAGGACCGGACGGACGGCCCCTATACGATCGCCTTCCAGCCGCACCATCTGGCGCTGAAGCCGCAGACGCCGGAAGCCGTCGCCGCGCCGGCGCGGGTGATGGTGACCGAGATCACCGGTTCGGAAAGCTACATCCACATCGATTTCGCCGACCGGCGCTGGGTGATGCTGACCCAGGGCGTCCAGGATATCGATGTCGACGATGCGATCGACGTCTACATCGACCCGCGCCACATCATGGTGTTCGACACCGATGGCGCCGCCGTTACCCCCGCCCTGCAACGGGCAGCCTGAGGAGAGACACGGCCAATGGCACGTATCGACCTGGATCATATCCGACACGCCTATAACGACCATCCGAAGTCCGATGCGGACTATGCGCTGAAGGAAGTGCATCACAGCTGGGAGGACGGCAGCGCCTATGCGCTGCTCGGACCGTCCGGCTGCGGCAAGACCACGCTGCTCAACATCGTCTCCGGCCTGGTGCGCGCCTCGGAAGGCCGCATCCTCTTCGACGGCAAGGACGTGACCCGGCTATCGACCCAGGAGCGCAACATTGCCCAGGTCTTCCAGTTCCCGGTCGTCTACGACACGATGACGGTCTATGAAAACCTCGCCTTTCCCTTGCGTAACCGGCACGTTCCGGAAGCCGACGTGAAGCGCAAGGTCGACGAGATCATCGAGATGATCGGCCTCTCCGACAGCGCCCACCGCAAGGCGCGTGGCCTGACGGCCGACGCCAAGCAGAAGATTTCGCTCGGCCGCGGCCTGGTGCGCTCCGATGTCAACGCTATCCTGTTCGACGAGCCGCTGACGGTCATCGACCCGCATATGAAATGGGTGCTGCGCTCGCAGCTGAAACAGCTCCACCGCCGCTTCGGCTTCACCATGGTCTATGTCACCCACGACCAGACGGAAGCGTTGACCTTCGCCGACAAGGTGGTGGTGATGTACAATGGCGAAGTGGTGCAAATCGGCACGCCGAACGACCTGTTCGAGCGCCCGCGCCACACCTTCGTCGGCTATTTCATTGGCTCGCCCGGCATGAATGTCATGCCGATCGAGATTGACGGCCGCAATGCGCGCCTCGGCAACCGCACCATCGCCCTCCCCGGCGCTCCCATCGAGCGGCGCGAAGGCCGTTCCGAACTCGGCATCCGCCCGGAATTCGTCCGTCTCGGCCGCGAAGGCATGCCGGCGACGGTCACCCAGGTCGAGGATCTCGGCCGCCGCAAGGTCGTGCGCGCCAAGCTGGACGGACAGGATATCGTCGCCGTCATCGGCGAGGACCAGACTGTGCCGGCCGAGCCGCATATCGCGTTTGATCCCGCCGGCATCAATATTTACGCCAATTCCTGGCGCGTCGAGATGGGAGCCTGATCATGGACAAGCCCTGGAACAACAAAGCCTGGTTCATGCTCATCCCCGTCCTGTTGCTGGTCGGCTTTTCGGCCGTCATTCCGCTGATGACAGTGGTGAACTATTCGCTGCAGGATACCTTCGGCAACAACGTCTTCTTCTGGGCGGGTACGCAATGGTTCGAGGAGATCCTGCACTCCGGCCGCTTCTGGGACGCCATGTTCCGCAACCTGATCTTCTCCTTCGTCATTCTGGCGATCGAGGTGCCGCTCGGTATCCTCATCGCCCTCAACATGCCGAAGAAGGGCGTCGGCGTGCCGGTCTGCCTGGTGCTGATGGCCTTGCCGCTGCTCATCCCGTGGAATGTCGTCGGCACGATCTGGCAGGTCTTTGGACGCAGCGATATCGGCCTGATGGGCTATGTCCTCGTCAACCTCGGCATCGACTATAATTACGTCTCCGATCCGGCCGACGCCTGGGCGACGATCATCATCATGGATGTCTGGCACTGGACCAGCCTCGTGGTGCTGCTCTGCTATGCCGGCCTTGCCTCCATCCCCGACGCCTTCTACCAGGCCGCCAAGATCGACGGCGCCTCGCGCTGGTCTGTCTTCCGTTACATCCAGCTGCCCAAGATGAACCGGGTGCTTTTGATCGCCGTGCTGCTGCGCTTCATGGACAGTTTCATGATCTATACCGAACCCTTCGTCGTCACCGGCGGTGGCCCCGGCAATTCCACGACCTTCCTGTCGATCGACCTTGTGAAGATTGCGCTCGGCCAGTTCGACCTCGGTCCGGCGGCGGCAATGTCGCTCGTCTACTTCCTGATCGTGCTGCTCTTGTCCTGGGTCTTTTACACCGTCATGACCAATTATGATGCGGGAGCGACGCGATGAGCGCCAAACCTCTTTCCACCACGGCCGACGACGCAACGATGCACCAATTGGCCGCTTCAAGCTCCACGGCGAACGCACCGGCCATCACGGGCACGCAGTCGGTAAGCCGCCATCGCGAAGAGGGGCGCTGGTCCTGGGTGGTACCGACCCTCTACATCATCTTCCTGCTCCTGCCGATCTACTGGCTCGTCAACATGAGCTTCAAGACCAATGAGGAGATTGTCGGCGGATTGACGCTCTATCCGCATGCGCCGACGCTGCGCAATTACACGATCATCTTCACCGATCCGTCCTGGTACAAGGGCTATATCAACTCGATTACCTATGTCGTTATGAACATGGTGATCTCGGTTGGCTGCGCCCTTCCTGCGGCTTATGCCTTCTCGCGCTACCGCTTCCTCGGCGACAAGCACGTCTTCTTCTGGCTGCTCACCAACCGTATGGCGCCGCCGGCCGTCTTCGCACTGCCCTTCTTCCAGCTCTATTCCGCTTTCGGCCTGATCGACACCCATATCGCGGTCGCGCTGGCACATTGCCTGTTCAACGTACCGCTCGCAGTCTGGATCCTTGAAGGCTTCATGTCCGGCGTGCCGAAGGAAATCGACGAGACAGCCTATATCGACGGCTATTCGTTCCCGCGCTTCTTCATCAAGATCTTCATTCCGCTGATCGCCAGCGGCATCGGCGTCGCCGCCTTCTTCTGCTTCATGTTCTCCTGGGTCGAGCTTTTGATCGCCCGCACACTGACGGTGACCGACGCCAAGCCGATCGCCGCCATCATGACGCGCACGGTCTCAGCCTCGGGCATGGACTGGGGCCTGCTGGCCGCCGCCGGCGTGCTGACCTTGGTCCCCGGCGCACTCGTCATCTATTTCGTCCGCAACTACATCGCCAAGGGCTTCGCGCTCGGCCGCGTCTGAAGGGAGACCATCATGAATACCGATTTTTCCTGGATGGCCTGGACGCTGCCGACCGCGCTGTTCTTCGCGACGATCCTGGCGCTGCTGATCGGCATGGCCGTCTGGGAATATGTTTCGCCCGGCGGCAATCCGCGCATCGGCATCCTGCGCTTTGAAACGACGCGCGGCGACCGACTGTTCGTCTCGCTGCTCGGCGCCGCCTTCATCCATCTCGCATGGCTGGGTCTGATCGGACCTAGCCTCTGGTGGGCAGTCGCCCTTTCCGTGGTCTATGCGATCGGCGTCTTCCGCCTGGTCTAGCCCGGTTTCAAGAGTTACCGCGCCCCTTGCCCGTGTTCGGACATGCGGCGCGGTAAGATAAGTCGATACAGATGGCCGGAGATCCGGCCGCCTGACAATGCACTCGCAACCTGTAGGGAGGAATATATGCGACGGCATCTCTTAACAACGACGGCAGTCGTGCTGCTGGCTCTGGCCGGCTCGGCTCAGGCCGGCATGAACGAAGCCAAAACATTCCTGGACAAGGAGATCGGCGATGTCTCGACGCTCTCGCGCGCCGACCAGGAAAAGGAAATGCAGTGGTTTGTCGACGCGGCCAAGCCCTTCCAGGGCATGGAGATCAAGGTCGTCTCGGAAACCCTGACCACCCACCAGTATGAATCGCAGGTTCTGGCACCGGCCTTCACCGCCATCACCGGCATCAAGGTCACCCACGACGTCATCCAGGAAGGCGACGTCGTCGAGAAGATCCAGACACAGATGCAGACCGGCCAGAACCTCTATGACGGCTGGGTCAACGATTCCGACCTGATCGGCACGCATTGGCGCTACAAGCAGGTCCGCAACCTCACCGACTGGATGGCCGGCGAAGGCAAGGACGTCACCAATCCCGGCATCGACATCCCCGATTTCATCGGCACCAGCTTCACCACTGCTCCGGACAAGAAGCTCTACCAGCTTCCCGACCAGCAGTTCGCCAACCTTTACTGGTTCCGCTACGACTGGTTCAACGACGCGAAGAACAAGGCCGACTTCAAGGCGAAGTACGGCTACGATCTCGGCGTGCCGGTCAACTGGTCGGCCTATGAGGATATCGCCGAATTCTTCACCGGTCGTGACGTCAACGGCAAGAAGGTCTTCGGCCATATGGATTATGGCAAGAAGGACCCGTCGCTCGGCTGGCGCTTCACCGATGCCTGGCTCTCCATGGCCGGCAACGGCGACAAGGGCCTGCCGAACGGCCTGCCGGTCGACGAATGGGGCATCAAGGTCGACGCCAACTCGCGTCCGGTCGGCTCCTGCGTCGCCCGCGGCGGCGACACCAACGGCCCGGCCGCCGTCTACTCCATCCAGAAATATCTGGATTGGTTGAAGGCCTATGCACCGCCGGAAGCTCAAGGCATGACCTTCTCGGAATCCGGTCCGGTTCCCTCGCAGGGCAATGTCGCCCAGCAGATCTTCTGGTACACGGCCTTCACCGCCGACATGGTCAAGCCCGGCCTGCCGGTCATGAATGCCGACGGCACGCCGAAATGGCGCATGGCGCCTTCCCCGCATGGCGTTTACTGGAAGGACGGCATGAAGCTCGGCTATCAGGACGTCGGTTCCTGGACGCTGATGAAGTCGACCCCGGTCGACCGCGCCAAAGCCGCATGGCTCTACGCGCAGTTCGTCACGTCGAAGACGGTGGACGTGAAGAAGAGCCATGTCGGCCTCACCTTCATCCGCGAATCCACCATCCGCGATAAGAGCTTCACCAAGCGTGCGCCTGAACTTGGCGGTCTGATCGAGTTCTATCGCTCGCCAGCCCGCGTGCAGTGGTCGCCGACCGGCACCAACGTTCCGGACTATCCGAAGCTGGCGCAGCTCTGGTGGCAGGCGATCGGCGATGCCGCATCGGGTGCCAAGAACGCACAGGGCGCCATGGATGCACTCTGCGCCGACCAGGAAAAGGTGATGCAGCGTATCGAGCGCGCCGGTGTTCAGGGCGACATCGGTCCGAAGCTCGCCGAGGAACACGATCTCGCCTACTGGAACGCCGATGCCGTCAAGAACGGCCATCTAGCTCCGCAGCTGAAGATCGCAAACGAGAAGGAAAAGCCGGTCACCGTCAACTACGACGAACTGGTCAAGAGCTGGGCCGACGCGCAGAAGTAAGCCGAGCCTGTGAACGCAATACGGATGCCGGAGCCTGAAAGGGCCCCGGCATTTTTCGTGATGGTGCAAGGACGGAGAACAGCAAAAACCAGCAGCATCGCGACTGTCACAGACTTGACACATTTCCTGCAAGCACGAACTATCCTTATCCGGATCATGGCATCCGAATACATCAGAAACCGTTGATATGCCTCGCGGATTTTCAGTAGCCAAAAATCATAAGGAGAACAGCGTGAGAAATGGATATTTGGGGCGCCGGGCGCTCGTCACCGCCATCGGTCTTGCCGCCGCCCTGCCGGCTTTGGCAGCCGACCTACCCGCGGCCCAGCCCGACGACAATCTCAACGCGGTTCTCTGGGACCAGACCTCGGTCGAGGCCAAGGGGAATGCGCTCGGCGCCTACGCGCTCGGCCGCATCCGGCTCGACGAAGCCCTGGCGGACAAGAACTGGACCGCAGCCCCGGTCGAGCAGACCGGCAACTTCCAGGATTTTCCCCCGGCAATCATCCTCGATGTTGACGACACCGTGCTCAATACATCGCCCTATCAGGCCCATAACATCATCGCCGGCACCGGCTTCACGCCGGACAGCTGGACCAAATATGTCAACGCCCAGCAGGACAGCCCCATTCCGGGCTCCGTCGAATTCACGCAATATGCGGCCTCCAAGGGCGTGAAGGTCTTCTACGTCACCAACCGCACCGCCGACGAGGAAGGCCCAACCGTCGAGGAGATGAAGCGCTTCGGTTTCCCGATGGGCGATAATGTCGACACGTTCCTCAGCGCCAAGGAACAGCCCGATTGGGGCTCGGCCAAGGGCACGCGCCGTGCCTTCATCGCCAAGAACTACCGTATTCTCCTGATGTTCGGCGACAATTTCGGCGACTTCACCGACGACTACAAGGGCACGCTCGAGGAACGCCAGAAAGTCTTCGAAGCCAATGCCGCCCATTTCGGCCACGACTGGATCGCCATCGCCAATCCGACTTACGGCTCGTTCGAAAGCGCGCCCTACAAGGGCGACTACAAGCTTCCGCCAGAAAAACAGCGCCAGTTGAAGCAGGATGCGCTGAAGCCCTGGGATGGGAAGTAAACATCAACGGCAGAATTGGAGGAGGGCGCCCCCTGTCACTGTCATGACAGGGGGCGGACGTTCGGCATATTGAAAAGCCGCCGCTCAACTCTTCCTTTTCAACTTCGTCGCCCCTTCTTCCACCAGCTTCTGGGCCGCTTCCGCCACCGTGATCTTGCCGAAGGCGAGCTGATCGGCGACCGGGCGCGCGACGTTCTGGTCGAATTCTCCGGAGCCGAGCGGCGCCGGCACAGGATAGGTGCCGACCTGATCCTTCAGCAGCTCGATATATTGCACCGTCTGCTGCTCCACCGGGTTCAGCGTCGGCAAGATGGTAGCGCGTACGGCGGGCGACATCGGCACGCCGCGCTCGACGCCGAGGATCTTGCCGGCATCGGGATCGTTGACGAAGAAATTGATGAATTTCGCGGCCGCCTCGCCATTCTTGCTGGTGGCGCCGACGCTCCAGATCAGAGCCGGGCGATAATAATGGCCGGAGGGGCCGTCCTTCTTTTCACGCGGCAGCATCGTGACGGCGAGCTTGCTCTTGACTACGAGCTGATAGCCGACGAGCTGGTTGGAATAGGCCATGCCGATCGCCGATTTGCCGAGCGCCAGGCAATTGCTCTCGATGACGTTCTGGTCGAGCGTCTGGACATCGGCAGAGACGGTGCCGCCGCGCTTGCGCAGATCTTCCCAGTAGCTGTACCACTCCTTGGCATCGTCGACGCCGAAGCCGAGCCCGCCTTCCTCCGTAAAAAGGCTCTTGCCACGCTGGCGCAGCCAGACATCCAGCACATAGTTGTAGCGCGCGCCATAAGGGCCGCCCCAATAACCACGCTTGCCGGCCGCCTTGGTCATTTCCACGGCGAGATCGGCATAGTCTGCCCATGTCGTGGTCGGACCGGGTGGCGTCAGGCCGGTCTTCTTGAACATCTCCTCGTCATAGAACATCGCAAAGGAATTGAGTCCGAGGCCGACGCCATAAAGCTTGTTATCGACGGTGGTCAGCTTCAGCACATCCTTGCCGAAACTGTCCACATTCAGCGTCGAGGGTACGAATTGGTCGAGCGGCATGCAGGCGCCGCGCTTGGAATAGTCCGAAATCGTGCTCGGCTCGAGCTGGAAGACGTCCGCTATGTTCTGGCTGGCCATGCCGGTCGCGAGCTTGGCCCAGTAGCCATCGCCGCTAATGCTTTCGCCGACGACGGAAATATCCGGGTTCTTGGCATGGAACAACTCGGCGACACCGATCGTGCGCTTGCCGCGATCGGGTGAACCCCACCACATCGCCCGCAATTGCGTCGCGTCGGCAAAGGCGGGCATGGCCCCTCCGCCGAAAGCGAGACCGGCCGCGGCACCGGCAGTTCCGATCATGAATGAACGACGATTCAGGCGCATGAGATTCCTCCTTCTCTTGCGTTGCTATCCGCGACGATCTCCCCGACGCCTACTGCGGATAATTCTGCGGGAGGATATGCAACTTCATTGCGAAACGCAATAAACAATCTTTTTCTTGCAAATTTGCATAATTTGCACGATTGTTGCGATATGAACGAACTTCGATCCAAACGTATCACCCAAGCCGATATTGCCAGCAGAGCCGGCGTCTCCGTTTCCACCGTGTCGCGGGTGCTGACCAACGAGCCCGGCATCAGCGACACGATCCGCCAACAGATCTTCAAGGTGGCGAGCGATCTCGGCTATCCCCTGAAGGCGGCTGCCGACAGCATGCCGGGAGGGCTGGCGCTGATCGCCAGCGACAGCGCCACGGGCGGCCTCAGCGTCTTTTACGAAGGCATCCTCGAGGGATTGCGCGCCGGTGCAGCTGAGCGCGGCATGCCCTTCGACATCCGCCTCGTCCGCGAGGCGAGGACCTCACCGGAGCACATCCAGGAGCAGCTGCAAGCAGCCGGCGCCGAGGGACTGTTTCTCGTCGGCATCGATCCTCCCGATGACCTGCGCCCCTGGCTGGAGGAAAGCGGCACGCCGACCGTGCTCGTCAACGGCACCGACCCGAAGCTGCGCTTCGATGGCGTTTCGCCCTCCAACTTCTTCGGCGCTTACGCCGCGACCCGCCGGCTGCTCGATGCCGGCCACCGCCGTATCCTGCATTTCACCGGCTCCCATCGCCAGACCATCCGCGAACGCGTCCGCGGCTTCGAGGCCGCGATCGCCTCGGTGGAGGGTGCCGAAGGCCGGCTCGTGCCGATGACCTTCCGCGGCAGCTCCAGCCAGGAGGCGCATGATGCCACCGCCGCGATCCTCGCCGGAGACCGCAGCTGCACCGCCGCTTTCTGCATGAACGATTTCATCGCCGTCGGTGTGCTCGATGCCGTCACCGAAGCCGGTCTGCGAGTGCCCGACGACTTCGCCATTGTCGGCTTCGATGACCTGCCCTGCGCCCTGATGACCAATCCGCGCCTCGCCACGATGCGCGTCGACCGCGCCGCCCTTGGACGCGAGGCCGTCAATCTGATGATCGCCCGCTTCCGCGACCGCGACGCGCCCGCCCGCCAAGTCTGCCATGCCGTCACACCTGTGCCAGGCGGCACCCTTCCGCCCGAAACCTGAACCGCGTCTCCTGCCGAGGCGACCAAGCAAGAGCCAAACCGATGATCTACGATCCCGTCAGCACCAATCCGCTCGCCGGCAATCCGCTTAGAAACCGCGCCGACATGCGTTGCGCACTGACCGACCTGTTCGATCCGCTACTGCCTTACTTTTCGAAGGGCAATGCTCGCGTCCGTATCGATGCCGCCGGCGCGCATTTCGACCGTGCCGCCGCCGATCTCGAAGGTTTTGCCCGCCCGCTCTGGGGCCTTGCCCCACTCGGCGCCGGCGGCGGCGATTTCGCCCATTGGCATCGCTTTGCCGAGGGGATCGCCAACGGCGTCGACCCGAGCCATCCGGAATATTGGGGCGATGTCAACGGCCGCGACCAGCGCATGGTCGAGCTTGCCGCCCTGGGCTTTGCGCTGGCTCTGGTGCCGGAGAAAATCTGGGAGCCGCTGGATGCCCGCGCCCGCGACAATCTCATCGCCTATCTCAAGCATGCCCGCGCCTTCGACTATGCCGACAACAACTGGCGCTTCTTCCGCGTACTGGTGGATATCGCTCTGGATCGGCTTGGTGCCAGCTTCGACCGCAGCCTGACGGAGGATTATCTGAAGGAGTTGGACGGCTTCTACATTGCCGACGGCTGGTATCGCGACGGCAATATCCGGCGCATCGACCACTACGTTCCCTTCGCGATGCATTTTTACGGGCTGATCTATTCCAAGCTCGTCGACGACGAGCGCGCCGAACGCTATCGCGAGCGCGCCGTGCTGTTTGCCAAGGATTTCCGCCACTGGTTCGCACCCGATGGCGCCACCATTCCCTTCGGCCGCAGCCTGACCTACCGTTTCGCCTGTGCCGGCTTCTGGTCGGCGCTCGCCTTTGCCGATGTCGAGGCGCTGCCCTGGGGCGAGGTCAAGGGGCTTTGCCTCCGGCATCTGCGCTGGTGGGCCGACAAGCCGATCGCCAATCGCGACGGCACGCTGCCGATCGGCTACGCCTATCCCAACCTGCTGATGTCGGAGAACTATAATTCCGCCGGCTCGCCCTATTGGGCCTTCAAGGCCTTCCTGCCGCTGGCGCTTCCCGAGACGCATCCCTTCTGGACATCGGAGGAAAGGCCGCAAAGCGATGAGCCGGCTACCATACCGCTCAAGCATCCCGGCATGGTGATGATGCGCAGCAACGCTGACGTCGTGGCGCTGTCCTCCGGTCAGGAAAACCAGCAGATGCGCTTCGGGGCGGAGAAATACGCGAAATTCGCCTATTCTGCCCGCTATGGCTTCAGCATCGAAAGCGACGAGCGCGTCTTTACCGGCGGCGCCTTTGACTCAATGCTCGCCTTCAGCGACGACGGCCTGCACTACCGCGTCCGCGAGACCAATCAGGAGGCGAAGCTCGCCGGGGATACGCTCTATGCCAAATGGTCGCCCCTGCCGGAGGTAACCGTCGAGACCTGGCTGATCCCCACCGCCCCCTGGCATGTCCGCCTGCACAGGATCGTCACGCCGCGACCGCTGCAAACGGCCGAGGGCGGCTTTGCCATCGCCAGGCGCGATTTCGAGGCCGACACGCTCTCATCCGGCAAGGGTGCCGCCTATGCCATCGGCGAGGAGGATTTCAGCGGCATTCTCGATCTCGGCTCGACCATCACTCGCGACGGGGTAGCGCAGAAAGCGCCGCCGAACACCAATCTGATCGCCTCAAAGACGCTGGTACCGCAATTGCGCGGCACAATCCCGGCCGGCGAAACCATCCTCGTCTCCGCCATCCTCGCCGAGCGCGATCCGTCGGCCGTCTCCGGCACCTGGACGAAGCCGCCCGCCAAACCCGACATCGACGCCCTGCGCGCCCTGGTCGCCGAGAAAGGCATCACTGTCAGCGCCATCGAAGCGCCAGGACGCCTGCCATGACACCATCTACCTCCCGCCCGACCGTTGCTTTCGCCATGCAGCCTTCGCGCACCCAGCATGTGCTGCCGTTAGCACTGATCCAGCGTCTTGACGAGGTCGCCCGCGTCCTCGACGCCGCGCCGATGGTGCGCTTCGACGACGACAGGGCGCGCAAGCTGCTTGGCGAGACAGAGATCCTCATCACCGGCTGGGGCTCGCCGCACATCAACGAGGCCGCGCTGGCGCAAGCGCCAAACTTAAAGCTGGTGGCGCATGCGGCGGGCACGGTGAAAGGCCTGATCGAGGACGGTCTGTTCGACAGGAATATCGTGGTAAGTCATGCGGCACAGGCCAATGCTCTGCCGGTCGCCGAATTCACCCTTGCGGCGATCATCTTTGCCGGCAAGCAGGTCTTCCGCTTTCGTGACCTCTATGTCGCCGACCGCAATCGCCACCGCACCCAGCCGATCCAGGCCAAAGCCATCGGCAATTACGGCCGCGCGGTCGGCATCATCGGCGCATCGCGCATCGGCCGGCGGGTGATCGAACTGCTCGCGCCCTTCGACTACCGGATCCTGCTCTACGATCCGATGGTCGACGAGGCGGAAGCAGCCCGTCTCGGCGTCGAGAAGACCGAACTCGACGCGCTGATGGCAAGCGCCGATATCGTCTCACTGCACGCGCCTTCGCTGCCGGCGACGCGGCATATGATCGACGCACACCGTTTGTCGCTGATGAAACCCGGCACCACCTTCATCAACACAGCACGCGGCGCGCTGGTCGACGAAGCGGCCCTACTCGCCACCCTGAAAACCGGCCGCATCGACGCGATCATCGACGTCACCGATCCCGAAATCCCGGAGGCAAGTTCGGCCTTCTACGACCTGCCCAATGTCTTCCTGACGCCGCATATCGCCGGCGCCGTCGGCCTGGAACGCACCCGTCTCGGCGAGATGGCGGTAGAAGAAGCGGTCCGCTTCATCGAGGGCAAACCGCTGCTCTATGAAATCCGCCGTGAGGATCTGGCGCGCATGGCATGATGCAACGCAGCAATTTCACGAAAACACCCTGAAAACGCCCCATTTCGGCACACCCGAAAAACCCGTTTTTAATCATTCCCGGCTAGCAATCTCTTTAGCGAAGAGGTTCTAGTCATGCGTACTCGCGTTCTTTCCATTCTGGCTGTCTTGCTGCTCGGCGTGCTGGCGAGCTGCGCCACCGCACCTACCCGTACCCGCAATGTCTGCGCGATATTCGATCAGCGCGATGGCTGGTTCAACAATTGGCAGCGAGCGGCCGAGCGCACCGAGCGCAAATACGGCGTTCCCGTGCCGATCCTGATGGCGACGATCTATACCGAATCCGGCTTCCGACCGCGCGCCCGTCCACCCAGACGATATTTGCTTGGCTTCATTCCCTGGAAGCGCCCCTCCACCGCCTACGGCTTCTCACAGGCGCTCGACGGCACATGGGACAAGTATAAGCGCGAGACAGGCAACTGGGGCGCAAGCCGCACCAGCTTCTCCGATGCCATCGATTTCGTCGGCTGGTATCACTACCGGACCCACCTCGAGACCGGCATCGCGCTCAACGATTCCTACGATCTCTATCTCGCCTATTATTCCGGCACGAAGGGCTATCTGCAGGGAGCTTGGCGCGGCAATGCGACGGCGCTCGCGGGCGCAAAACGCTTCAACGGAATGACGGCGCTCTACGCGCAACAATTGCCGGGCTGCAGCTAAGAGCGCGCGCGGCCTTTACGGTCGCGCCTCCAGCAGGTTCAAACCACCATCCTCGCCCCAGATATCGGCGATCGAGACCTGCTGGCCCGTGCGGCTGCTTTCCAGCGCCGCGATGCCGCAAAGGACCGAGAGCGCACCGGCGCGCGAGCCGGCACGCTGCCTGAGCTCGTCGTTCGGACCGGAGCGCAGCAGCATGTTGCGCAGCCGATCGTCGCCGCCATAATGGCCGCCGGAGGAATGCGGCACCCAGATGCGCTCGACATCGCCGAAATTCTTCATGACGACAATTTCGTCCGCCGGCGGCGTCGTCCATTTCTGCTTTTCATATTGCCGCATCTCGATACGGCCCTTATGCCCGTTGAAGGCGATGTGATGGCCTTCGATCGGCATGTAGGTGTTCAGTGAGTAGGAGACGTTGACACCATTGCGGTAGCGGATCGAGGAGACCATCGTGTCGGGGATGTCGATATCTTCGCGGAAGACACAGGCGTCACGGACATAACCATCGACCGTCGACGGGTCTTCATAGAGGCTTTCGAGCAGTGGCGTCGCGCTGATATCGAGATAATAATCGCACTCGTCCTTGTACCGACAGCCACGACAGCGCTCACCGCGGAAAGGACCCTTGCGGCCATAGTGTTTGAGATCGGCAAAGGCGGAGACCGTTTCGGGATCGGAATCCAGATACCAGTTCAGAAGATCGAAATGATGCGTCGCCTTGTGGACGAAGAGGCTGCCGGAATTCTCGACGAAGGCATGCCAGCGGCGAAAATAATCGGCGCCATGGCTGGTATCAAGATACCAGTGGAAATCGACGGAGGTGACATCGCCGATGACGCCGGAATTGATCAGCTCCTTGATCTTCGCCGCCGTCGGCGCGAAGCGATAGTTGAAGGAGACGTCGAGCCGCTTGCCGGTCCGTGCCTCGGCGTCGAGAATACGCTTGATCTTGTCGACCGTCGTCGTCATCGGCTTTTCGCTGATGACATTGGCGCCGGCCTCCATCGCCTTGACGATCAGGTCGTCATGGCTGGAATCGCGCGTGCAGACGATGACGAGATCCGGTTTTTCGACCCGCAATAGCTGGTCGAAATCGGTATAGACCGGCACCTGGGCGCCAATATACTCCAGCGCCCGTTTCGCCCGCATCGCATTGAGATCGCAAACGGCGACGAGCTCGACCTCGTTACCCCAGCGCTCAACCAGATCCTTGCCCCACATGGTAACGCCGCGATTGCCGGTTCCGACCAAGGCATAGCGCTTCTTCGATGACGACGGCATGTTCTTCCTCCAGAGTCCGCAATAACGATGGTCAGGTTAGTCCGGCTTTGCCTCACCTTCCTGCCTGGCCCCTCACCCCAACTCTAATGTCGTTGACCTCTCCATCGCACTCCAGTCAGGCGCGATGGACGAACCGAGACCGATGGCGCCAATGACCGAGCCGATGGCGATCCTGCCGCCTTCGATCCTCAGCCGCGTCCGCCCGTCGCGAACGGCGTAGAGATCGTCATGCGCCCGCGCGAAAGCCGCCTGCTCGGCCTCCGGCGCACCGGCCATGCCGTCGACATAATGGTGACCGTTGCGCTCGATATGCGTCATGCCGATCAGCGAGGCGAGCGCCAGATCCTGCTGCACGGCAAGCCCGCCCTGCGTCGTCAGGTCTTCCGCCGACATGAAATAGGAGATGCCATCATCGGCGCTCCACTTGGCGACCCGCGCCCGGTTCAATAGAGAGCGATAGAAACCCTTGCAGGATTTCGAGGAGATGCCGGTGTAGCCCAACCGCCTCGCCGTGACGAAGGCATCGATATCGGCATCGGATTCATCGATTTCGACCGGCTTGAAGGCCGCGAGCGCCCTCACCGGTTTTTCGAAGGCATAGGCGCGGGCGATCGGCTGCTCCACGAACAGGATCGACGCCGCGAACCGCGCCAGCCTCGGCTCGGCTCGGATGCGCGCCAAGAGATCGGCCACCGCCTCGGCGGACGAAAATTGTTCGTTGCCGTCGAGCGTCACCGAATAGGCCGGAACGTTGGCATCGATCACCGCGGCAATGCGGCAGAGCCGATCGATATCGGCATCAGGAACGCCCGATACCTTCACCTTGAAGAAAGTCAGGCCATAGGCGTCGATCGCCTCTTCGAAGCTTTCCGGTAGCCCGTCGTTGAGGCGCTCACCGGCTGCAATATCGCGCGTCTCTATGGCATCGACGAGGCCCACAGTGTGGCGGGCGGCGAGGCTCCTGGCCGGCGCCAATGTCGAAAGGAAACCTGGGAGATCGAAACCTTCGAGATCCGGCGTGGTCGAGGCATCGATGCCGGGACGATTGATCTTGATCGCCCGCGCGACCGTCAATCCTTCCAGCCGGCAGAGGGCATCAAGCACCGCCCTGTTGGCGAGCGCCAGACCAAAGGAGGCGACCAGGCCGTTCAGCGTCTCCGCTGCAGCCCGCGCATGATGGGCCGCCTCGACAGCCGCATGCAGCGTGAAAGCCGTCCCCAGCCCCGCACCTTGCAAGGCGTCGAGCGCCAAGGCCAGCGAGCGGCGAAGCTGGTTTTCATTGTCGGCATTGGTGAGCTCCGGCGACTTGTCGAACCATTTCGGCACCATCAGCTCGGCCGCCATTCCGCTTGCCGAGCGGCCATGAGCATCCTCGATGCGGACCCGCAGAAAAATCTGCCGCGCCTCCCGGAGCGTCGCGGCCCCGAAGCGGAAGGGGAGCCGCAGCTTGACGGGACGCTCGAAAGCCTCCGCCTCGACAAGTCTGATTTTCAATGGCTCGGTCATTGTTTAGACGGCTCCTGTGATTGTCAGACAAGGCTGCCTATGCCGCGTCCGCGTGCCTGGCCCCTCACCCCTCACCCCAGCCCTCTCCCCGCAAGCGGGGCGAGGGAGTTCTATCCTGCCGATCAAATCTCCAGCGGCTCGACATCCAGCCAGCGGCGCTCAGCCCAGCTTTTCAGGCCGAGAGAGGCGAGCTGCACGCCCTTGGCGCCTTCCGTCAGCGTGTATCGCCAAGGCGCGTCCTCGAGCACATGGCGCAGGAACATTTCCCACTGGATCTTGAAGCCGTTGTCATAGACCTGATTGTCCGGCACCTCGTCCCAGGTGTCGAAGAAATCGATCGTCTGCGGCTGGTCGGGGTTCCAGACCGGCTTCGGCGTATTGACACGGTGCTGCGTAAAGCAGCGGGTCAACCCGGCCACCGCCGAGCCATGCGTACCGTCCACCTGGAAGGTGACGAGATCGTCGCGACGCACGCGCACCGCCCAGGAGGAGTTGATGTGGGCGACGATGCCGCCTTCAAGCTCAAAGGTGGCATAGGCCGCATCGTCGGCATCGGCGACATAACGCCGGCCGGCTTCGTCGACGCGCTCGGGGATATGGGTGGCGCCGAGGCAGCTGATCGCCTTCACCGGTCCGAAGAGATTGTCGAGCACATAGCGCCAGTGGCAGAGCATATCGAGGATAATACCGCCGCCATCGGCCTTGCGGTAGTTCCACGACGGCCGCTGCGCCGTCTGCCAGTCGCCCTCGAACACCCAGTAGCCGAACTCGCCGCGCACGGAGAGGATCTTGCCGAAGAAACCGCTGTCGCGCAGCATGGCGATCTTGCGAAGGCCGGGCAGGAACAACTTGTCCTGCACCACGCCGTTTTTCAGACCGGATGCTTTGGCCTTGCGGGCAAGCGCCACGGCCGTGCCGAGATCGTCCGAGATCGGCTTTTCACAATAGATATGCTTGCCGGCGTCCAGCGCCTTGGAGACCAGATCGGCGCGCATCTGCGTCGTCGCCGCATCGAAGAAGATCGCATCGTCGGGATCGGCGAGCGCACCGTCGAGATCGGTGGTCCAGCGCTCGATGCCGTATGTTCGGGCCAGCTCCTCCAGCCGCGCCGCGTTGCGGCCGACCAGCACCGGATCCGGCATGACGCGCTCGCCGTTCGACAACAGCACACCGCCCTCGGCACGCAGCGCCACGATCGAGCGGATGAGATGCTGGTTCAGCCCCATGCGTCCCGTGACGCCGTGCATGATGATCCCGATGCGCTTCATGATCCCTCCCGATCGTTTGATCCGACTCCCTCCCGAGTCAGGAAAAGCAAAGGTTTGGCCGTGCAGCCAATGTAACTATATAGTTACACGATGGCGCGATCCGTCCGGGCTTGTCAATCGCCTTTCGAAAATTTCTCTATGCCTTGATCGAGGCGAGCGTCACCGAGACGATATGCTCGCCCCAGGCCTTCAGTGCATCAGGCGCCGTGAGCTTGCGGGCAAAAATCGTCGATAGCGTATGGCGGTTAGACAGATAGAAGAAACCGAGCGCGGCGACAGTCAGGTAGACGGATACCGGATCGACCGCCGGCCGGAAGATGCCGGCTGCTTCACCACGTCGCAGCACATCGGCCAGCTCGGCGATGAAATGCGAATGCATCGCCAGGATCTTGTCGGAGCGTTTGAGATAACGCGCCTCGTGCAGGTTTTCGGTGACGAGCAGGCTCAGAAACTCAGGATGCTCGAGAAAGTGATGCCAGGTGAACAGCGCCAACTCCCGCATTCCCTCCTCGGGATTGCGGTTGGCGAGATCCAGATGTTTCTCGGCGCTGCGGATTTCCGCATAGGTCGCCTCCAGCACGGCGACATAAAGCCCCTCCTTGTCGCCGAAATAGTGATAGAGCATGCGCTTGTTGGTCTGCGCCCGCGCCGCGATCGCATCCACCCTGGCGCCGCCAAAACCATGGGCGGAAAACTCCGCCGTCGCCGCGCCCAGGATCATGGCATGGGTGCGCTGCGGATTGCGCGGCACCTTCTTCGGCTTGGCGATCGCATTACCATCCGCACCAGTCTTTGAGGATTTTTCAGATCCTTGCCCCGCCTTTGTCGCCATTGGCATTTCTGCTCCCCGAGCCATCTCTCTTACGGCGGACACTTCAAGCTTCAGCGCGCACCGTTTTGATTGTGATACGATTGGCGCTTGACAGCGGTCGTGTTTCTATCCAACTTGTAACCAAATAGTTATATCTTGCAAAGCAGTTCGTAGATCATCGGTTAACTGGGGAGGAGACCAGGATGACTTTAACGATCGACCGCCGGCAATTGCTTGCCGGCATGGCAGCAACGCTTGCTTTCGGCAGTATCGGACTTGGCCGCGCCAATGCGGCAACCGCGATGCGGCTTCTTTGGTGGGGGTCCAAGGAACGCGCCGACCGCACATTCGCAGCCGTGAAAGCCTATCAGGCCAAGAATCCAGATGTTTCCATCGCCGGCGAAACCTTCGGCTGGGACAGCTACTGGACGCGTCTCGCCACACAGACCGCTGGCGGCAATGCGCCCGACCTCATCCAGATGGACTATCGCTACATTTTCGAATATGCGCGCCGCGGCACGCTGCTCGACATGACGCCCTATCTCGGCAAGAGCCTCACGATCGAGGATTTTGGCGCCCCGAACATCGATTCCGGCAAGGTCGACGGCAAGATCTATGGCGTCAATCTCGGGGTCAATTCCTCGATGGTCGTCGTCAACTCTGCCGCCTGGCAGGAAACCGGCGTCGAGCAACCGCATGACGGCATCACTTGGGAGCAGCTTGGTGACGCCTGCGCCAAATTCACGGCCGCCAAGAAGCGCCGTGGCGTCTACGGCACCGGCGATGAAAGCGGCGGAGAACCCGCCCTCGAATGCTGGCTGCGCCAACACGGCAAGGCGCTCTACACCAATGACGGCAAGCTCGGCTTTGAGGCCAAGGATGCTGCAGATTGGTTCGCTTTCTGGGCCGAATTGCGCAAAAGCGGCGCATGCGTGCCGGCCGACGTGCAGGCGCTCGATCAGCAGACCATTGAAACCGACACGCTCGTGACCAAGAAGTCGGCTGTCAGCTACGCCCATTCCAACCAGTTCGTCGCCATCCAGGGCCTCGTCAAGGAAAAGCTGGATCTGATCGCTTATCCCAGCAACCCGGACAGCAAGCCCGGCCAATATTTGAAGCCGTCAATGCTGATGTCGGTTTCGGCAAATTCCGCCAACAAGGACGCCGCCGTCGCCTTCATCAACTATCTGGTCGAAAGTCCAGAGGGCGCCAAGACGCTCGGCGTCGAGCGCGGCGTTCCGGCCTCGCCGAAGATTCGCGATCTCCTGACACAGGACCTCGATGCGACGAGCAAGCAGGTCGTCGACTATATCGGCCGCCTGACACCGCATGTCGGGGCACTGCCACCATCTCCACCGAACGGCGCCGGTGAAAACGCATTCCTCTTGAAGAAGATCGCCGAGGAAGTCGCCTTCGGCAAAAGCAGCACGCAGGACGGCGCAACAAAATTCGTCGAACAGGCAGCAGCAAACGTAACACGAGGCTGATACCGTGGGTACAAACAGCAACAGCGTTGCCGGTGGCCTGGCCATCGGCGCGAACGCGCGAGCGCGCACAGAGACCATTTACAAGGCGCCGAGCGCGTTCTCGCGCAATGCGCCGGGTTATCTCTTTCTCCTGCCCTGGCTGATCGGCTTCTTCGGCCTGACGCTGGGGCCGGCGATCGCCTCTCTCTATCTGTCCTTGACCAACTATAACCTGCTGCAGGCGCCGGATTGGGTCGGGCTGGACAACTACGTGCGTATTGCCACCGCCGACGACAAATTTATCTCATCGATGAAGGTGACGCTGTTCTACGTGGTCTGTTCCGTGCCGCTGAAGCTTACCTTCGCGCTATTGGTGGCGCTGTTGCTCAACCGCGGCATTCGCGGCCTGCCGGTCTATCGCGCCATCTTCTACCTGCCGTCGCTGCTCGGCTCCAGCGTTGCCATCGCCGTGCTCTGGCGGCAGATCTTCGATGCCGACGGCGTCGTCAATACGCTGCTCTGGTATCTCTTCGGCATCAACGGCCCGAGCTGGATCTCCAATCCGGACTATTCGCTCTACACGCTCGTGATCCTCGCCGTCTGGCAGTTCGGCTCACCGATGATCATCTTTCTGGCCGGTCTTAGGCAGATCCCGACCGATCTCTATGAAGCCGCCAGCCTCGACGGCGCGTCCAAGGTGCGGATCTTCTTCAAGATCACCCTGCCGCTTTTGACGCCGGTGATCTTCTTCAACGCCGTCGTGCAGACCATCGACGCCTTCAAAGCCTTCACACCGGCCTATGTGATTTCCTCCGGCACCGGCGGTCCGATCGACTCGACGCTGTTCTACACGCTCTACCTCTACCAGGAAGCCTTCGGCTATTTCCGCATGGGCTATGCCTCGGCGCTCGCCTGGATCCTGGTGATCATCATCGCGATCTTCACCGCCTTCTCCTTCCTCTCCGCTCGTTATTGGGTCCACTACGATGACTGACGCGAAGCTCACCCACTTTCCCGAAGACCTGAGCCCGCCGCGCGAGCGCCCCTGGTTCTTCTCCATCCTCATCCATATCGCGCTGATCGGTGCATCGATCGTGATGCTTTATCCGCTGCTGTGGATGCTTTCCGGTTCGATCAAGGACCAGAACGAGATCTTCGGCACGGCATCGCTGATCCCGTCTCGTTTCGACTTCAGCTCGTTTCCGCGCGGCTGGTTCGGCGGACAGGTGAACTTCGGCTCCTTCGTCTGGAACTCCGTGGTCATCGCCGTGCTCTCGGTCATCGGCAATGTCATCTCCTGCTCGCTGGCGGCCTATGCCTTCGCGCGGCTGAACTTCTGGGGCAAGAATTTCTGGTTCGCGCTGATGCTCGGCACGCTGATGCTGCCCTATCATGTGACGCTGATCCCGCAATATATCCTCTTCCTCAAGCTCGGCTGGGTGAAGACCATGCTGCCGCTGGTCGTGCCGAAGTTTCTTGCGGTCGACGCCTTCTTCATCTTCCTGATGGTGCAATTCTTCCGCGGTATCCCGCGCGAGCTGGATGAAGCCGCCATGATGGACGGCTGCAGCCCCTGGCGCATCTACTGGCGCATCATGCTGCCCTTGTCGCTGCCGGTACTCGCCACTGCCGCTATCTTCTCCTTCATCTGGACCTGGGACGATTTCTTCGGTCCGCTGATCTATCTTTCCGATATCAACACCTACACCGTGCAGCTCGGCCTGCGCTCCTTCGTGGACTCCACAGGAAGTTCCGACTGGAGCAGCCTGTTCGCCATGTCGAGCCTGTCGCTGATCCCTGTTTTCCTGATCTTCCTGTTCTTCCAGAGGCTGCTGATCGACGGCATCGCCACGGCCGGTCTCAAACGCTGAAACCGAAAACGCGATCCCAAGAGCCTGAGAGCAATTGGAATCGCATCGCAAAATTCACTGAAAGGAATATCGCATGAGCGCCTTGCGCTTTGCCGCCATCGGTATCAACCACGATCACATCTACGGCCAGGTCAACGTCATGCTCCGGGCAGGCGCGGAACTGGTCGCCTTCCACGCCATCGAGGACGACCTTGCCGCCGTCTTCGCGGAACGCTTTCCGCAGGCAAAACGCGTTGCCGACAAAAGAGAGATCCTGGAGGATCGCTCCATCGCGCTGGTCGTCAGCGCAGCAATTTCCAGCGAGCGGGCCGGCCTTGCGATCGAAGCCATGCGGCACGGCAAGGACGTGATGCTCGACAAGCCGGGCATGGTGACGCTGGATCAGCTCGCTGAGGTCCGCCGGGTACAGGCCGAGACCAAGCGCATCGTCTCCATCCTCTATTCCGAGCATTTCGAGACGGCCTCCACCGTCAGGGCCGGCGAGCTGGTCAAGGCCGGCGCCATCGGCAAGGTCATCCACACGACGGGCCTTGGCCCCCATCGGCTGCGCAAGCCGACCCGGCCGGAATGGTTCTTCGACCGCAAGCGCTATGGTGGCATCATCGCCGACATCGCCTCGCACCAATGCGAGCAATTTCTGTTCTTCGCAGACTCGCTCGAAGCCGAAATCCTGTCGGCCACGGTTTCGAACCGTGCCAATCCCGAGACACCTGGCCTGCAGGACTATGGCGATTTCCATGTGAGGACGCCTGACGTCACCGGCTATGTCCGCGTCGATTGGTTCACCCCCGACGGCCTCACCACCTGGGGCGACGGACGCCTGTTCATCGTCGGCACCGAAGGCACGATCGAGCTCAGAAAATATATCGACGTCGCCGGTCGTCCCGGCACGGACCATCTCTTCCTCACCGACCGCAAGGGCATGCAGCATATCGATTGCAGCGGGGTCGAGCTGCCCTTCGGCCGGCAGCTGGCCGCCGATATCCGCGACCGCACCGAAACCGCGATGGGGCAGGAACATTGCTTCAAGGCCATGGAGTTGGCGCTGAAGGCGCAAGCTCTGGCCGAAGCGACATCGCTCAACAGCATTCAGAGGTAATCCACATATGTCCGACGTAAAGAAAGTCGCGGTCATCGGTCTCGGTATCGGCCGCTCCCATATTGTCGAGGGCTATTTGCCGCATTCCGACCGCTTCGAGGTGGCTGCCCTTTGCGATCTCAATGAGGAGCGCCTGAACGCTGTCGGCGACGAATTCGGCATCGCCAGACGCCTCAAGGACTTCGTCGAGGTGCTGAACATGCCGGATATCGACATCATCGATATCTGCACGCCGCCCGGCTCGCATTTCGAAATGATCCTGCAGGCGCTCGCCGCTGGCAAGAGCGTCGTCTGCGAAAAGCCGCTGGTCGGCTCGCTCGCGGATATTGACGCGGTGATCGCGGCAGAGAAGACAGCCAAGGGCCGGCTGATGCCGATCTTCCAGTATCGTTATGGCGACGGCATCCAGAAGGCCAAGCGCATCATCGACGCCGGCATCGCCGGCAAGCCCTATGTCGCGACTTCAGAGACCCATTGGGTACGCGGCGCCGACTACTATGCCGTCCCCTGGCGCGGCAAATGGGCGACGGAACTCGGCGGCGTGCTGATGACGCATTCGATCCACCTGCACGACATACTGACCTATCTGATGGGACCGATCGCCGGCCTCTTCGGCCGCGTCGCCACCCGTGTCAACGATATCGAAGTGGAAGATTGCGCCAGCGCCAGCCTGCTGATGGAGAACGGCGCGCTTGCGACGATCAGCGCCACGCTCGGCTCGCAGGAGCAGATCAGTCGCCTACGCCTCTGCTTCGAGAACGTGATGATCGAGAGCAACCACGAACCCTATAGTCCTGGCCAGGATCCCTGGAAAATCGTGCCCGCCAATGACGAGATCGCGGAGAAGATCGATGCGCTGTTAGCCGGCTGGCAACCAGTGCCGATCCGTTTCAACACGCAGATGAAGCTGTTCCATGAAGCCCTGGTGTCCGGCGGCCCGCTGCCGGTGACCACAGTCGATGCCCGCCAGGCGCTGGAACTGGTAACCGCCTTCTATGAATCATCGGAAACGCGCACCGAGGTCCGCTTTCCGGTCGGCCCGGAAAGCACGAAATACAAGAGCTGGAGGCCGGCATGAACGTTGCCCCGCGAGCGATCAGGAACAAGGAGGATGCGCCCATGGCGACCAGCGTCTCGCTGCAGAAGATCATCAAACGCTATGGCGAGCTTCAGGTCGTCCATGGCATCGACCTTGAGATCGAACCGGGGGAATTTACCGTCTTCGTCGGCCCGTCCGGCTGCGGCAAGTCCACGCTGCTGCGCATGATCGCCGGCCTGGAGCCGATTTCCGGCGGCGCGCTCTATCTCGACGGCACCCGCATGAACGATGTCCCCGCCTCCAAGCGCGGCATCGCCATGGTGTTCCAGTCCTATGCGCTTTATCCGCATATGTCGGTCTACAAAAACCTTGCCTTCGGTCTAGAGACGGCCGGCATGAAGAAGCAGGAGATCCACCCGCGCGTCGAAAAGGCGGCAGAGGTCCTGCAGATCACCCAACTTCTACAACGCAAGCCGAAACAGCTTTCCGGCGGCCAGCGCCAGCGCGTCGCCATCGGCCGCGCCATCGTGCGCGAGCCCAATATCTTCCTCTTCGACGAGCCGCTCTCCAACCTTGACGCCGAGTTGCGCGTGCAGATGCGCGTCGAGATCGCCCGGCTGCACCAGCGGCTCGGCAACACCATGATCTACGTCACGCACGACCAGACTGAGGCCATGACCATGGCCGACAAGATCGTGGTGCTGAACGGCGGCAAAATCGAGCAGGTCGGCGCACCGCTCGATCTCTACAACAAGCCGAAGAACAAGTTCGTCGCTGGCTTCATCGGTTCGCCGAAAATGAACTTCCTCGGAGCGAAGATCGTCGCCTCGGACGATGGCTCCGCCGTCATCGACCTCAACGGCCAGACCATCCGCTTGCCGCGCCGGCTGGGCGGCATCCAGCCCGGAGACACCGTCACGCTCGGCGCGCGCCCGGAACACCTGAATGTCGGCGATCGCGGCCTGGCGCTCGGCAGTGCCCATGTCGACCTTGTCGAACATCTCGGCGGCCAGACGATCCTCTATGCCACCCTGCACGGAGGCCAGTCACTGACCATCGCGCTGGAAGACCAGCAGGCGATCCGCGCCGGCGAGACGGTGAATATCCGCATCGATCCCGAGCGCTGTCATTTGTTCGGACCGGATGGGACAACGTTGTAAAAGGGCTGCTGACGCAGGTGGGGCCTGTCTCGTCCCTGGTGGGCGAGAACGCAGAAGCTGGGGATTAGGCGAGGGTTCGTCCCTCGTCTAATTTCTGGTTTTTACAAGAGCGGGGTAGGCAGGCACGCATTCAGTTTCGGGCCTGCCATCGCAAGAAACGGACCTCCGCTCTTGCAATTTCAGTGGCTTGGAATTGCCGCGACCATCAAACCTCAATTATTCGCCGACTACCGACAGCTCTGACTTGACCTGTCGGAACCGTGTCAACCGCAGTTCCCACTCTCGGATGCAGCCTTACCCGCCTCGTCAGGCCGGGCGACAGATGAAACCAGTCATCCTCCGCCCGATAGGCCTCGAAATCGATCTGGACCGACTGCGCCAGCCGGTCGCAGCGCAGATCGAGGAACCAATGGTCATCCCGCTGTGAAACAGATGCCGCGATTTCCGCCTCGTGGAAGGCTTTCGTTCTGCCTAAAGGAAAATGGAAAGCCTCAGCAATCAGCGTGCCCGTATCGCGTGCCGTAAGCTGCGCCACCGTGACATCATGCGACGGTGGGCCGAAGCGGAAGGCATAGGTCGTATCGAAAAAGGCGCCAAACAGATCCGTGCAGGCGATCTTGTTCTTGGAACGAGCCTCGATCGACAGCTCCCGCTTTCCGCCCACGACCCTCTGCCGTCCGTCGCGCAGGCAGGAAACTTCAAGATCGAGCTCAAGCGCCAGATCGCTCTCGTTGATGACATGCACATCCAGCCCGTTCGTGCCTTCGTCCGTCAGCAGTACTTGCACTAGCCGGAAAGCGCGGCGCAGCGCATACCAGATGGGCTTCGGCTCCCCGGTCGAATCGATCACGCCCCAGCCGGGACCGGGAAGCAGATCCTGCAGCGTCCAGACCAGCGCTCCGTTGCAGCCCGAGCCATGCCGGCGCCATTCCGCATAGGTCTCTTCCGCAACTTCGCCCGTGACGGCGCGCGACAGAGCGAGATAGAGGTCAGGGTCCTCTCGCCGCAACCGATCCGGCTCGAAACCGTAGAGCTCTCTAAGATAATAATCGCGCACATCTTCGAAATCCCAGGACGCACCGCGATCGCGCGGCACGCGCTCCTTCCATAGCGGACTATGGACCGCCGGAACCGGCAAATGCCGCGACAGCGTCCGGGCCTGCGGCACATGCGCGAAAGCCAGGCTTTCCGCCGCGAAGCGGACATCGGCGCGACGGGCATCGGCAAGCGGCCGCATATAGGCTCCGACGCCGTAATAATGCGTCACCCCTTCATTCGCGGAAAACGGCATGGCGCCACCGGAGGGAGAGTTGACGACATATGGCACATCGGGCCGAAGCGATTGCACGACCGCCGGAATGATCTCCTCGACGATGGGACTTGCCCAGAAGCGCTCCGGCAGGCCGAGCATGGCCGCCTGCTGATGCATCTCGCTGCCGCCGCAAAGCACAGCGAGCGATGGCGACAGCCTCGTGCCGGAGAGAAACTGCGAGACTTCCGCCTCGACGTGAGCGTTGAAAGCCTTGTCGCCCTTCGGATAGTCGAAATTGGCGAACATGAAATCCTGCCAGACCAGCAGGCCGAGTTCGTCGCAGAGCCGGAAGAAATCCGGCATTTCATAGGCCATGGTGCCGCCGATGCGGATCATGTTCATGCCAGCTTCCGCCGCCATCCGCAGCCACGGCTCGTAATCCTTCCGATCACCGGGCAACTGCACGATATCCGCCGTGGTCCAGACCGCGCCACGGCAGAAGATGCGCTCGCTATTGACGATCAGGCCGAAATCCCGGCCATCCGCGCCATGATCAACCGCGAGCCGGCGAAAGCCGGTGCGCCCGAGCGGATGCTCGACACCATCGACGACCAACGTCACGTCATGGAGATACGGCGTGCCGTGCGTGCGCGGCCACCATGGCGTCACGCCGGGGATTTTCAGGATCGCCGTGCAGCGGCCATGGCTATCCCGCTCGAAAGCCTGTTCGACCTCGCCACAACGGAGGATGACCTCGCTGACGTGCCCTTCAATCGACAACGAGGCATAGAGCCGACCCTCGCCATCCTCCAGCAGATCCGGACGCAGCGAAAGGTCGCGAATAGTCGGCTTCTGCGGACGCAGCAACGACACTGGCCGCCAGGGTCCGACAGCATGGATTTCCGGACACCAGCCTGGCATGTGGCCGAGCAGCGTTGTGCGGACCAACCGCAATCCCTGCGGCGTGATCATCTGCGGCCGCCAGCGCGCTCGCGGGCCGGGTTCGGCAAGGCGCGGCTCCAGCGCCCGGAAACAGAGCGCCAGTTCGTCGCCGCCCTGCAGATGAACGGCGAGATCATGCGCTTCGAACATGCTTTCGGAGACGAGGATTTTCCGGCCGTTCAGGAAGACGTCGCAAAGCGTCGCCAATCCTTCGAGCCGCAGCACGGCATTGCCGGCCTCGGCATCGACCAGCCGGCAAAGATACCAGGCGTCCCGGTCGTTGAGCGGAAGCGGATGTTCCCGGTCGAAAAGCCCGGCCTTTTCCAGCGCCTCGGCCACGGTACCCGGCACCGGCGCCGGGATGAGACGGGCGGAAGCCGGCAGCTCCGACGGCGAAGCGCAGGCGCCTGCATCCGTCAGAACCAGATTCCATCCTTCGCTCAGCGGCGTCTTGCCGCTGATATCAGCCAAACGCCCGTGCATTGGATCCCTAAAGCTTTTGTTCCAGCAGCCCCATCATGGAATCCCATGCATCCGCCGCCGGATCAAGCGCCGTCTGCAACGGCTCGAATTTCTTGCGCGTGATGGCACGGGCAAGCTGAAACTGCACCGATTTCGCCACTTCCGAAATCCGCCGCGCTTCACTGGCGACCCCTGCGAAATCCATCGACAGCCAATCGAGATGGCTTCCCGCCAGCTCGAAATTGGCGCCAAGCTGACGCAGCGTATTGAAGGCATATTTATGGAAGAAGCCGAAAGGCCGCTCGGCCAAGGCTTCCACCTGCGCCGGGAAAACCGCCGCGAAGGCGCGGATGGGATTGGCAACGGGACGGCGGCGGAAATGGAAGGCCAGAAGCTGCCGCGACGTCTGCCGGATAGCGGCCTCGCCAGGCTTGATCTCCGGGAACTTGGCGAATTCCGTATAGGGCAGGAAGGGCAGGTCTTCGTCCGTCAGATGCAACTGAAAGAGCCCGTCGAAATCCTCACCCGAGAGGTGAAAGAAGCCGCCATTGTGGAAATAGTCAAGCTCGCGGGCCGCCAGATCCAGCCGGTTGATGGCAACGGTCGTCTTGCCGTGCTCGCGGCGATAACCGACACCCTGGGTATCGGGCATATAGAAGGAATCCATCTCGACCAGGCAGAGCCGGCCGCGGCCGATCTGCTCGGCGACATGGCGCTCGACCTTGTCGTAGATCGCCAGCTCCGTGCAGCGGATGCCGTAGAGCGCCTCGAGATCCTCGAGCGGCACCTTGAAGAAGGTGAACTGATCGCCCTCGAAATCCTGGCCCATCGTAAAGCCGAGCATGGCCTCCGGCGGCAGTTTCAGGCTCGCCAGCACCTCGATCCAGAGATCGATATAGCAATTGGTTTCCGGCCACATGCGCTCGCTGTCATGCAGCGCATGTGGTTTGTAGGCGGCAGGGTCCAGACCCGCAAAGATGGAAGCCACGATCAGCCCCACAGCGCCTTGCGCACGCTCTCGGGCCATTCCGTGGTATCGAGACCATGATGATGGAACAGCGCCAGCGCGATGCGCTCCAGGCCGAAACCGACGCAGGCCGTATGCGCGACACTGCCGTCGGCAAAATTCAGGCCCCATTTCGCGCCGAAGGCGTCCTGGTGATAGTTGAAGCTCATGCAAGCGGTCGGGTTGGCGGAGGAGGTGATCGGGATCAAGAGCTCGAACTTCAAGTTCTGGTCGCGCTGATTGTTGGCGAGCATCTTGCCGGCGCGGCCGAAGAACGGATCGTTGGCAACATCGATGACGACGTCGAGGCCGACGGCCTTCATCATTTCGATACCGCGATCCATCCAGCTCTGGCGGAAATCCGTCACATGCTTGTCGGTGCCCATGCAGACATATTCGCGCATGCGGAACAACTGCTGGCGGGCTGGATCCTTGGAAGGCTCATGGCGGAAGCAATAGGATTGCAGGTCGAAGAGCGCGCCGGCTTCCGGCAATGCGCCGCGCTTGGCGACCGTCGGATAGAGCGGATAGCAGGCCGCCGGCGTCAGCACGATATCGGTCGCCTCCTGGTCTTTCGTCCAGTCTTCGCCGACTTCCATGCACTTCAAGAGGCTCATATGGTCGAGCTCGTTGCCGCAGAAGCTGTGCACGGTGCCGGCAAGCTGCGGGAAGCTCTTCATGTAACCGCTCGTCTCGAAGAAAGCGCGGTTCATACCCGGAGGAAAGCGGATGGCTTCGGCGCCATCGGCACCGCCGAACCTGTCGATCAGGCGCTCGAAGGCGGCGATGACATCTTCGAACTGGCCGCTGCGGCCATAAAGACCGTCAACGCCGGTGTCGATGAGAAGACCGGATTCGAAAAGGCGGTCGAGAAACGATGTTTGCATATCCATGACGATTACCCCAACAGGCTGGTATCTTGTTTGTGGACGAGCAGCATGGTCGACGTATTGCCGAGAATGCGGTCATTCGAGATCATCAATTGAGCGGAATGGGCGTCGCGCAGATGGCGGCCGAGGCTGTAGGGCGTGCCATTCTTGTAGCCCATGATGCCGCAGATCAGCATGGTGTGGTTGATGATCGGCAGGATCATCTCCGACGACGCGATCTTGACGTTGTTCATGGCGACGGCAAAGGCCATCGAGGAGAGACGATCGGCATCGGCCTTCGCCTCTTCATAGGTCTTCAGCCCGGCGACGACGTTCGATTTCACCATTTGCAACAGGCCGGAGACTTCCGCCAGCCGTAGTGCGCCGGGTGGCGGCGTGCCGGGCGATTTGCGGGCGGCAGCGCGCACGAAGGCCTGGGCGCGGGCAACGGCATCGGCGGCAATGCCGTACCAGACACCGCTCCACAGCAGATGCGAGCTTGCCAGCATCGACTGCGCGGCAATTTCGGCAAAGGGTTTCGGCAGGATCTGTTCGGCCGGCGCCTCTCCCTTGAAGAGGAACCCGTCGGAGCAGGTGCCGCGCATGCCGAGCGTGTTCCACTCGACCGTGCGTTCAAGCCTATATTGATCTCTGAGAAAAACCGTCAGCACCTGGTCGGACGAAGCCGCCTCGGCATGGCTGCGCGAGGTGATCAGGATCGCATCCGCATGGGCGCCATAGGAGATGACGGTCGCGTCTTTCTCCAGGAAGCAGCTGTCACCCTCGACCTTGATGGCGCAGATGCTGTTGCGCAAATTGCCGCCAATACCACCCTCCGTGGTCGCCGACGCCAGCAGAAGCTGCTCCCTAGCGATGCGGCGCATGAAGTCGCGGTGCCAGTCGCTGCCGGCGCCGTGTTCGACCAGGCTCGACAGCTTGATCTGATGCATGGCGAAAACCATGGCGCTGGCGGCACAGGCCTGCCCGAGGATAGAGCAGAGCTCGGCGATTTCGGTGATCGACGCCCCTTCGCCGCCGAGATCGGCGGGGATCTGGATCGACAGCAGCTTTTCGGCCCGCATCGCCTCCACCGCCTCGCGCGGAAAGCGGCCTTCGACGTCGACCGCATCAGCATGCTTGCCCGCGATCGCCGCGACACGCGCAGCTCGTACCGCCATCGCGTCGTCGGCTCCGACCAAAGCGACCGCCACGTTCATCAGGCGACCTTTCGGCTATCCAGGATCATGCCAACGGTCTTTTCGATGGCAACGATGCTGGCAAAGGATTTGCGGTTGAGCAGATTGTCGGGAAATTCGATGTCGAAGGCATCCTCGATGCCGAGCATCAATTGCACCGATGCGAAGGAAGAAAGCCCCGCCGCATAGAGATCGGCATCGTCGGCAATCTGGTCTATCGTAACGGGAAGTGCACCGAACTTGGCCAGCAAATCGCGAATCGTCTCATTCATCCTGTCGTCCCTCCAGGCAATCACAAACACGACCACAGTAACGCGGCCTTATCTTCGCTCGAGAAGTAACAGGTAAAATAGAACATTCCACTAAGCGACGTGGTAAATATAACGAGGCTATACTTAGCAAGAATATCCAGAATATAAGATTTACCTAAATAAAATTTACGATATTTAAGCCATGCAACCTGTCGTTTACAGCACAATATTCCAAATTGCTAAAATTTATCCACAAGGATGCAAGAAAAAACGGCACGTCGCAGCAAGGTTAATGTGCCAAATTTCCACGCGAGTTCCTATGAAATTTGGAGTTGCAGACGGCGCAAGACAACGCAGGAGCGAAAAGCCGCTTCACTATCCCTCCGGCGGATAGATATGCTCGCCGCCGCGATAGTCCGAGATGGAATAGCAGCCCTCGCCGACGTCACGAACAGCACTCTTGCCGATATCCGCCTTGCCGTGGCCACCGGGGATGTCGAGAATATAGGTGGGCTGGCAGAGGCCGGAGATGCGGCCCCGCAGCGCCGCGACGACTGCCTGTCCCTCAGCGATCGTCAGGCGGAAATGGCTGGTGCCAGGCGCAAGATCGGGGTGATGCAGATAATAGGGCTTGATCCGCGTTTCGACGAACGCCTTCATCAAGGAAGCCAGCACATCCGGATCGTCATTGACGCCCTTCAGCAATACCGACTGGCTGACGAGTACGATGCCGGCATCCACCAGCCGGGCGCAGGCAGAGCGCGCCTCCGCCGTCAGCTCGCGCGGATGATTGGCATGCAGCGCCAGATAGACGGTCTTGCCACTCGCCTTCAGCGCCGCGATCAGCGCTCCGTCGATCTTCAGCGGATCGACCACCGGCACGCGGGTATGGAAGCGAACGATCTTCACATGTTCGATATCGGCGAGCTGCCGCAGCATATCCTCCAGCCGGCGCGGCGACAGCACCAGCGGATCGCCGCCGGTCAGGATCACCTCCCAGATCTCCTGGTGATCGCGGATATAGGCGAAGGCAGCATCGAGCGCCGCGCCATCCAGCGTGCCAAGCCCTTGCGGCCCGACCATCTCACGGCGGAAACAGAAGCGACAATAGACCGGGCAGACATGCACGGCCTTCAGCAGAACGCGGTCGGGATAGCGATGGACGATGCCCTCGACCGGGCTATAGGCATGATCGCTGATCGGATCGGCCCGTTCTTCCGGCGTGACGACGAGTTCGGCCATATCCGGCACGAATTGCCGGGCAATCGGGTCGGCGGGGTCGGCTTTGTCGATCAACCGGGCGATCGTCGGCGTCAGGGCGATGGCATAGCGCTCCGCCACCGCCTCCAGCGAAAGCGTCTCGGCGCTATCGATCAATCCGGCCTGCTCGAGATCATCGACAGTTCTGATTGGGCGCATCACATTCATGAACCAAACTCCGATACCGGCGCCCAGAGCACCTGCTCGATCCTGGAAGCCCCGGTCGCCAACATTACCAACCGGTCGAAGCCCAGCGCAATGCCGCTTGCCTCCGGCATGACGGCCAGCGCCTCCAGAAAATCCTCGTCCAGCGGATAGGTCTCGCCGTAGATCCGCGCCTTCTCGGCCATCTCGATCTCGAACCGGCGCCGCTGCTCCACGGCATTGGTGAGTTCGCCGAAAGCATTGGCAAGCTCGACGCCGCAGGCATAGAGCTCGAAACGCTCCGCCACGCGATGATCCCCAGCCGAAGGCCGGGCAAGCGCCGCCTCCGAGACCGGATATTCATCGAGGATCGTCGCCCGGTCGAAGCCCAGATAGGGCTCGACCTTCTCGACCAGCACGCGGCTGAAGAGATCGGCCCAATGATCATCGGCGGCAACCCGCATGCCGACGCGCCGCATCTCGGCCGCCAGATGCTCACGATCCGTGGAGCCATCGAGACCGACGGAGCTAAGCAGGTCGATCCCGGCATGGCGCTCGAAGGCGGCGGCGACGCTGATACGCTCCGGCGCGAGGAATGGATCAGTCTCCGCGCCGCGATAGGTCAGCTTCCGCGCGCCCACCGTCTCCGCCGCCAGCGCCAGCAGTTGGGCACAATCATTCATCAGCGTCTCATAGGTCTCACCGGCCCGATACCATTCCAGCATGGTGAATTCCGGATGGTGCAGCGGCCCGCGCTCGCGATTGCGATAGACATGGGCAAAACAGGCGATGCGCTCCTCGCCGGCGGCAAGCAGCTTCTTGCAGGCAAATTCCGGCGAGGTGTGGAGATAGAAGGGCGCCTTCTGGCCGTCCGTCGTCAGCGCTTCTGTGGCGAAGGCATGCAGATGCGCCTCGTTGCCCGGCGAGACCTGCAGCGTGGCGGTGTCGACCTCGATGAAGTCATTGCGCGCGAAGAAACCACGCAGCGCCGCCTGGATGGCGTTGCGGCCAAGGAGGAACGGCCGCCGGTCCGCATGGACGCTGCGGGTCCACCAGGGGGACGCTTTGCTGCTCGTTGGCTCCATCGATGCTTTCTTCTTTAGACCACCGGGGTTGGGGGGTGGCTATTTCCGCTGATTTAGGGTAGTTGCGCCCCCAAGCAAACAATAGCTGCGTCTTGAGGTATATTTCGACAGTCCTCTACGACGCGGCAAGCAGAGTTACAAGGAAGTCTTATGGTCAAGGTCATCGCCTCTTCGGTCCGCAAGGGCAACGTTCTCGACGTCGACGGCAAGCTCTACGTCGTTCTCACCGCCGCGAACTTTCATCCGGGCAAGGGTACGCCGGTCACGCAGGTCGACATGCGCCGCATCGTCGACGGCGTAAAGGTGTCCGAACGCTGGCGCACCACCGAACAGGTCGAGCGCGCTTTCGTCGAAGACGTGAACTTCCAGTATCTCTATGAAGACGGCGAAGGCTTCCACTTCATGAACCCGGCCACCTACGATCAGGTTGTCGTCGATGTCGAAACCATGGGCGACCAGAAGGCCTTCCTGCAGGAAGGCATGACCTGCGTTCTGTCGATCCATGAAGGCATTCCGCTGGCCATCCAGCTGCCGCGCCACGTCACGCTGGAAATCGCCGAGACGGAACCGGTCGTCAAGGGCCAGACGGCCTCCTCCTCTTACAAGCCTGCAATCCTGTCGAACGGCGTCCGCACCCTGGTGCCGCCGCACATCAATGCAGGCACCCGCGTCGTCATCGCCACGGAAGACGTTTCCTACGTCGAGCGCGCCAAGGACTGAGCGATCGGCCTTACTGATTTTATGAAAAACGCCCTGTCTTGCGACGGGGCGTTTTTGTTTTTAAGCCAATATCCAAGCAGAAGATCGTTCATCGCGACGGCGCATTCGCCTTCTTGTTATTTACTTCCGGTTCCTCGGCCGGTTCCGCCGGCGTGGTTGCGACGGCGACCTCTTCTTCGTGCGGCACCAGCGCCTGCAGATGCAGGACGCGCGGCGACATCGCCTGGAGATAGGCGTCGGAGCGGCCGATATAGATCACGGTTGCATCGGTAAATTCCGTCAGCAGCGCCGAGAACTTGGCCTGGACATCCTGCTCCAACCCTTCCATGACTTCGTCGAGAATGATCCATTTCGGCTTTGCCAAGAGCAGATGCGCGAAGGCGATGGCTTTCTGTTCGTCATTGTCCAGCAGCCGGTCCCAGCGCGCCTGCGTATCGAGCCGGGCTTTGAGGCGACCAAGGCCGACCTTGTCCATGGCGGCTTCGACGGCGGCATCATCATAGGCATCCCGATCCTCGGGGAAACAGATCGCCTCCCGAAGCGTGCCGCCCGGCACATAGGGCGTGTGCGGCATGAACAGCATGTCTTCCATCGGCGGCATGCTGATCGTGCCGGAGCCGCAATTCCATTGATGCGCCAGCGACTGGAACAGCAGCCTGCGGTTCACGCCATGATCGCCATTGACCATGATGTGCTCGCCGGCAGCGATGGCCACCGAGCCCTCGCGAATGCGGAAGCCGTTTTCCATGGCATCCTCGCTGGTCTTGGTGGAAATCTCCATATCGGTCCACATCATCGTGCCGGGAGGCGCTTCATCGAAGGTGATGGTGTGTGGCATCGGCGTCGTGTCGTCCATTTCCATCAGCGCCTGGCGGAAATCGGTGACGCGCATCAGCGTCGCGCGCCATTCGGCGATCGGGCCGAAATTGGCGACATACCAGCGCAAGGCCGTATTGACCTGATTGAAGGCGCCGACCGCCACCATCAGCTGGCCGAAGGTCAGCCCGCCGGAGAAATAGGCGGGCGCGGCCACCAGGATCGGGATGATCAGCACCAGCCAGCCGTAACCGGCCGAAACCCAGGTGAGATTGGTATTGGCAATGGCAAGCTGACGGATGACGGCAAGCACGGCGGAAATATCGAGATTGATCCGCCGGCGCTCATTCTCCTGACCGCCGGCAATGGTGATCGCCGGCATATGTTCGTTGGCATGCATCAGCGCAAAGCGCAGCTCGGCTTCCTTGGAATAGCGGTCGGCATTCAGCCGCACCAGCCGGCGACCGACGAACTGGCTGAGGAATGACGCCGAACCAGCATAGATAATCGCGGCCCAGACCATGTAGCCGGGGATTGAGAAGCTCACGTCGTTGTAATGGAAGACCATGCCGCTGGACAGTTCCCAGAGCACGCCGATGAAGCTCAGGAGCAGGATGGTTGCCTGCACCAGGCCGATCGCGAGGCCCGTGGTACTCTCGGCGAGATTGCGCGCATCCTCGTGCAGCCGCTGATCAGGATTGACGCCGATCAGGCCGGAGGAGGCGAGACGAAGCGCGCGCTTGGCCTTCAGCCATTGATCGACGAGATCACGCGCCAGACCTTCGCGCATGTAGAGCGCGGTCATCTGGTTGAGCCAGGCCTGGATGACATTGAGGATGAGAAGCGAGCCGGCAATGATGCCGAAAACGCCGAGCTGGTGGAAAAAGGCACCGGTATCGCGCCGCGCCAGCGAATCGTAGAAAGGCGCATTCCAGCTGTTGAGCAGGACCTGAACATAGGCCGTGCCCAGAATGATCACGAACAGCGCTACCGTCAGCGAAATGATCCTGATGCGGACCGCCGAACCCCAAAAGGCGGAGAACATCATCCTCAGCCGATAGAGAACGCTGAAATCGTATCCGACCCGGTCGTTCCCTTGAATATTCGGCGCGGCTTGCGTTTCAACTGCCATCAACACTTCCCTGCGACGCACGTATCGTCAGTTAACCATCACCTGCCCACATGTCCATCCATGCAGCTCATCAGGGCGATCACGTTCAATATATACACCGTCTCATGCCTTGAACCGAGTAAGGCCAGCAGCTAGCTTGCACCTCAAATATTGATGAAAGCCTTCCGATGCAATTTCAGGGAACTGCGGACTATATCGCCGACAAGGATTTGATGGTCGCCGTCAATGCCGCCATCCGGCTGGAACGGCCGCTTCTGGTCAAGGGCGAGCCTGGCACCGGCAAGACGGAACTGGCCCGTCAGGTGGCAACCGCGCTCGATCTCGACCTGATCGAGTGGAACATCAAATCGACGACGAAAGCGCAGCAGGGCCTCTACGAATATGATGCTGTCTCGCGCCTGCGCGACAGCCAGTTGGGCGACGAGCGCGTCCATGACGTCAAAAACTACATTCGACAGGGCAAGCTGTGGCAGGCCTTCACGGTGTCGCAGAAATGCGTGCTGCTGATCGACGAGATCGACAAGGCTGATATCGAATTCCCGAATGACCTGCTGCAGGAACTCGACCGCATGGAGTTCCATGTCTACGAGACCGGCGAAACCATCCGCGCCGCCATCCGGCCGATCGTCATCATCACCTCCAACAATGAAAAGGAGCTGCCGGACGCCTTCCTGCGCCGTTGCTTCTTCCACTATATCCGCTTTCCCGACGTCGAGACGCTGACGCGCATCGTCGAGGTGCATTATCCCGGCATCAAGCAGGCGCTGGTGCGGGCGGCGCTCACCCAATTCTTCGAGATCCGCGATGTGCCGGGCCTGAAGAAAAAGCCGTCCACCTCCGAGGCACTCGACTGGATCCGCCTCCTCGTCGCCGATGATGTCGACCCGGCGACCCTGCGCAGTGACGCCAAGGCCGTCCTGCCGAAGCTGCATGGCGCGCTCTTGAAGAACGAGCAGGATGTGCACCTCTTCGAACGGCTCGCCTTCATGGCGCGCGGTCAGGGGAAGTGATGCAGCCGGATGCCGTCAAAGTCCTCATCCACGCACTACGCGGCCGGCATCTGCTGGTCTTCGACGAGCCGGACTTCCCCGCCGTCAAATTGCAGGTTCCCGGTGGTACCGTCGAGCCGGGCGAGGATATGGCGGCAGCGGCGGCACGCGAATTCGAGGAAGAGACCGGGCTCGCGGCGGCGGAACTGCGGCCGCTCGGCATTCATGACTACCGCTTCGAAAAGGACGGGCGCGAATATCATCATCAGAGACATTATTTCCGCTGCACCCTGCCTGAAGCGACAGCGGATACCTGGATCCATCTCGAAATGACGCCGTTCGACGGCAGCAACCCCATTCGCTTCCGCTTCTTCTGGCTGCCGATTGCAACGGCGAGGCAGCGTCTCGGCTATGGCATGCAGCACTTCCTTGAGCACCTGTAAGCTGCAACCGGCATATGGCCGGACACCGGCCTTTCCCCCGATAGCTTCCCCATTGACCGATAGAGGCCGCAGGTTTATTGAATTTCCCTTGTGGTGATTTGGCCGGCCGGCTTGCAGCCACGTTAAATAAGTCGCTAAAGGGCCGCGTGCGGACCGGTAGCGATTCATGATCGCGGCCGGTTTTTTGTTTTTTGGTCGAGTGATAACGATGCCCATCAAGATTCCCGATACGCTTCCCGCGTTCGAAGCCCTCCAGAACGAGGGTGTGCGGGTGATGACTGAGACGATGGCAATCCGTCAGGATATCCGTCCCCTTCAGATCGGGCTTCTCAACCTCATGCCGAACAAGATCAAGACCGAGGTGCAGATGGCGCGCCTGGTCGGTGCCTCGCCGCTGCAGGTCGAATTCTCGCTGGTGCGCGTCGGCGGCCACAAGGCCAAGAACACCTCCGAGGAGCATCTGCTCTCCTTCTACCAGACCTGGGAAGAGGTGAAGCACCGCAAGTTCGACGGCTTCATCATCACCGGCGCGCCGATCGAGCTGCTGGAGTATGAAGAGGTCACCTATTGGGACGAGATGAAGCAGATCTTCGACTGGACGGCGACGAATGTCCATTCGACGCTGAACGTCTGCTGGGGCGCCATGGCAGCGGCCTACCACTTCCATAAGGTGCCGAAATATACGCTGAAGGAGAAAGCCTTCGGCGTCTATCGTCACCAGAACCTGAAGCCGTCCTCGGTCTATCTCAACGGCTTTTCCGACGATTTCGCTGTGCCGGTGTCACGCTGGACGGAAGTGCGCCGCGCCGACATCGAGAAGGTGCCAAACCTCGAGATCCTAATGGAATCGAGCGAGATGGGCGTCTGCCTGGTGCACGAAAAGGCCTGCAACCGGCTCTACATGTTCAATCACGTAGAGTATGATTCCACCTCGCTGGCGGACGAATATTTCCGGGACGTGAATGCCGGCGTGCCGATCAAGATGCCGCATAATTATTTCCCGCATAACGACCCGGATATTCCGCCGCAGAACCGCTGGCGCAGCCATGCCCATCTGTTCTTCGGCAACTGGATCAACGAACTCTACCAGACAACACCCTATGATCTGGAGGAGATCGGCGAAGAGAGGTTCTGACCTTGTTCATTCCCTTCTTCCTGAAACTGAAGGAAGCGAAGGTTCCGGTGACCCTCCGGGAGTTCCTGTCGCTTCTGGAGGGAATGGAGGAAGGGATCGCCGACTACGACGTCGAGGCCTTCTACTATCTGGCCCGAACGACGCTGATCAAGGACGAGCGCTTCATCGACCGTTTCGACCAGGTCTTCGCCAATTATTTCCGTGGCGTCGAGGCGATCGGCGGCGGCACAGAGACGAGTGAGGCGGCCACCGTTCCCGAGGAATGGCTGCGCAAGCTCACCGAGAAATATCTGACGGAAGAAGAAAAGAAGCTGGTCGAGGCGCTCGGCGGCTTCGAGAAGCTCATGGAGACGCTTCGCCAGCGCCTCGACGAGCAGAAAGGCCGGCATCAGGGCGGCTCGAAATGGATCGGTACGGCAGGCACCTCACCCTTCGGCGCGCATGGCTACAACCCCGAGGGCGTCCGCATCGGTCAGCAGACCTCCAATCACCGCAAGGCGGTGAAGGTCTGGGACCGGCGCGAATTTCAAAACCTCGACGACGGCGTCGAACTCGGCACCCGCAACATCAAGCTGGCACTGAAGCGGCTGCGTCGCTGGGTTCGCGAAGGTGCGGCCGACGAGCTCGACCTCTCCGGCACGATCCGCTCCACCGCCGAACACGGCTATCTCGACGTCCAGACGCGGCCGGAACGGCGCAATGCAGTCAAGCTTTTGATGTTCTTCGATATCGGCGGCTCGATGGACGATCATATCCGCGTGGTCGAGGAACTCTTCTCCGCCGCCCGCGCCGAATTCCGGCACATGGAATATTTCTACTTCCACAATTGCCTTTATGAAGGCGTGTGGAAGGACAATCGTCGCCGGCGCGTCGACATCACCGCGACAGCAGACCTGATCCGCACCTTCGGCTCCGACTACCGCATCGTCTTCGTCGGCGACGCATCGATGAGCCCCTACGAGGTCACCCACACCGGCGGCTCGGTCGAACATTGGAACAAAGAAGCCGGCGAGGTCTGGCTCAACCGCATGACCGGTCATTTCCGCAAATGCGTCTGGCTCAATCCCGTGCCCGAGGACTATTGGAGCCATACCACCTCGATCTCCATCATCCGCCGCCTGTTTGCCGGCCGGATGTATCCGCTGACACTCGGCGGGCTGGAGAGGGCAACAAGGGAATTATCGCGGTGATCTCGATTAGCTCCTAGTTTGGCGATGGTCAGACAAGTGTGCCGATGTCGCATCCTTGTGCCTAGCCCATCACCATCACCATCACCCTAACCCTCTCCCCGCAAGCGGGGGCGAGGGGCCGCACACGGCGCTTGATCGGTGCGAACGGGCAGCGCCTATGCGGCCGCGTTACGATAGGCTGCGACGACAAGCCAGATTGCCGAAAGCAGGAAGTAGAATGCGCCGAATCCGACATAAGGGGTGATATCCAGAATCGTCGGCGCTACCGCACCGAGGGATCGGCTGATCATGAAACCACCGGCAAGCGCCGACTGGGCACCACTCAGGATCATCACCCATTGTGCGCCATAGTGACGCCAACGCCTGACCGCCGCTGAGAGTTGCAGGAGGCCTGAGAGGATTGCCCAAACCCCAAACACGGCCAGAACGGCATAGGTGCTGTTGCTGACCGCCACGATCACGGCGAGCGCGGTTATCGTGCTGACCACAACATTCAATGCCTGGGACGAGTTGGCTTTCAGGCCGCCATTGACCCGGGCATCGACCAGATTGGCGAGGGCGTCCCATGCCGGGTAGATCACAAGCAGTAAGACGGTGAGATGAGATTGGCCGCTTAAGAGAATGGCGGCGGCAATCCAGGCGATAGAGAATATGGCGCGTCCGAAATAATAGGATCGCAGCCAGTTGGATTGGGTCGAAGATTGGCTTTGCATTGGGGGACTCCGTGTTGCAATCTACCTACTAGTAGGCAGGCAAAATTTCAGTGTCAACCCGGCCTTCGAACACATGCCTGTGAGAAGCGGAAGTATTGCGACAATCTTGACAAATTACCTACCAGAAGGTAGGCAGCGGTATGAAATCAATGACTTCCACTTCAGGAAAAATTCTCGACACCGCACAATCTCTCATTGTCGCGGGAGGCTACAACGGCTTCAGCTATGCCGACATCTCGGCTGCAATCGGCATCAGGAAGGCGAGTATCCACCATCACTTTCCGACGAAGGCCGAACTGGTTGCCGTGCTGGTGGATCGCTACCGGCAGCAGGCGGAAGCGGGTCTAAATTCTCTTCAGGAGCAGTTCTCAAGCCCGGCCGAACAACTGCGGGCCTACCTGAATTTCTGGCAGATGTGCATTCGCGATGCCTCGCTGCCCTTCTGCATCTGTGCCATGCTCGCTGGCGAGATGCAGATGCTGCCGGAAGAGGTCGCGTCCCGCGTCCGTGCCCATTTTCATAGTCTCGCGAGATGGTTTACGTCGGTGCTTGCGGCTGGAGCAGAGCAAGGCCTGTTCCGGTTGGACAAGCAGCCGGAAGAGGAAGCCCAAATGCTGATGGCGTCGGTTCATGGGGCAATGCTCTCCGCCAGGGCGTTCAGCGATCCCGGACTGTTCACCACAATCGTCACCCCCCAGTTCACCAGGCTGCTGGCACCGGCTCGCTAAGGAGCTGGCAGGTCAACGCATTCAACGGACGACTGCATAAGCCCAAACAGGAACCAATGCGCTCGCCTGTCGTACGCCTTGCACATTTCCAGCGCAGTCTGGCAACTCCGAGGCCAATGAGAGAAAGCCGAAGCAAGGCTTGATAGGTGTCCGATCGCCCCTAATTTTCGCAATCGAACTGGTTGCGGATCGGCGTAAATGGGGGCAGGGTCTGGCCTCGAATTTCTGACAGGAATGGATGAGCTGATATGACGGAAAATAGTTTGCAACGGGAAGTTTTCGGAACGACGCCGAGCGGCGAAACGGTCTATCGCGCCAAGATCGTCGGCGGTGGGCTTACAGCGCATATCATCAGCTGGGGCGCCGTTATCCAGGACCTGCGGCTCGATGGCCACGGCCCGGCCCTGCTACTCGGCTTCGACAATTTCGCCGATTATCCGGCCCATTCCTCCTATTTCGGCGCCACGCCCGGCCGCTGCGCCAACCGCATCGGCGCCGGCCGCTTCACACTTGATGGTAAGGATTACCAGCTGGAGCTCAACGAGAAGGGCGTCACGCATCTGCACGGCGGCAAGGACAATATCGCCAAGCGCAACTGGACGATCGTCGAGCACGCGGTCGACCGCGTCGTGCTGAAGATCGTCGATCCCGACGGCCGCGCCGGCTATCCCGGCAATTGCACGATCCAGGCGACCTATTGGGTGCATGGCAATGGCGAATTGTCCGTTACCTATGAATCGACCAGCGACCAGCCGACGCTCGCCAATGTCTGCCAGCACGCCTATTTCAATCTCGACGGCCGCGACGACGCGCTCGGTCACGACATCATGATCGCCGCCGATCATTATACGCCGACGGATGAGAAGCAGGTGCCGACCGGCGAAGTGCGCTCGGTCGAAGGCAGCGTCTTCGACTTCCGCGAAATGGCGTCGATGAAGCGCTTCGACGGTGCCGAACAGGCGCTCTACGATCATAATTTCTGCCTGTCGCCGGAGCGCACCGCCAAGCGCTCCGTGGTGCTGGCGCGCAGCGTCAATTCCGGCGTCTCGCTGGAAGTGCGGACCACCGAGCCCGGCGTGCAGTTCTATGCCGGCTTCAAGCTCGACGTTCCCGTCCCCGGCCATGACGGCCAGAAGATCGGCCCCTTTGCCGGCTTCTGCCTCGAAACCCAGGTCTGGCCCGACGCCATCAACCATGAGGGCTTCCCGAATGCCGTCCTTCGCCCCGGCGAAGTGCTGCGGCAGGAAACCGACTATATCTTTACGAAGAGCTGAGCTGACAACACTCTATTCCCTCGGCATCGGCCGGGCGCACCTCGCGTCCGGCCGATTCATTTTTAGCCGAGGCGTCAGAATCATCTTGCGAACTGGTTCTAAATAGGTTCTATGTAATCTCCATGGATAGAACCAGTTTAATCGCTGAGCTGAACAGCCGTGGCCTGCGCGACGAGACCGGGACCGGGCCGCTGTACAAGCGCTTGGCGCAGGCGCTCGCCGGCCTCATTCAGGAAGGCCTGCTGAAAGCTGGAACGGCGTTGCCGGGCGAGCGCGACCTGGCAGAGGCCCTGCAGGTCGGCCGCGTCACCGTCCGCACTGCCTATCGCGACCTACTGGCATCTGGCGCGATCGAATCCCGCCATGGCAGCGGCACCTTCGTGTCGCAGCATGTCGAGCGTATCGAGCAATCGCTCTGGCGCCTCTCCTCCTTCTCCGCCGATATGCGCTCACGCGGCCGAGAGCCGGCGGCAAGGATCCTGTCGCGCAGCGTCAGCGCGCCCGCTCCGGAAGAATCCTTCCTGCTCGGCCTTCGCCTCGATGAGCCCGTGCTGCGGCTCGACCGATTGCGCCTCGCGGACGGACAACCGCTCGCTATCGAGCGTGCCGTCGTTCCGATCAAATTTCTGGGCGAGGATGCGGTTTCTGAAGGTTCGCTCTATGATGCGCTGGCGGGGAACGGCTTCAAGCCGGTCCGCGCGCTGCAGCGGTTGACGGCGGTGACGCTCGATCCGTCCTCCGCGTCGATCCTGAATGTCAAATCCGGCGCGCCCGCGCTTCTGATCGAACGTATTTCGCGGCTGGAAGACCAGCGCGTCGTTGAATACACCCGCTCGCACTATCGTGGCGATGCCTATGATTTCGTTGCTGAATTGAGAATCGGAGATGACCTATGAGCGAGACCCAATCCTTGATGCTGACCGAGGCCGGCCAGTCGCCGGACGTGGTCGCCACCCTGCTTGAGAAGGAAAAGTCCGTCTTTGCCGAAATCGCAAAGCTCGTCTCCTCGACCCGCCCATCCCTGATCACCACGGCTGCGCGCGGCTCTTCCGACCATGCCGCCACCTTCTTCAAATATCTCTTCGAAATCTCCTGCGGCGTGCCCGTCGCCTCGATCGGCCCGTCGATCGCCTCGGTCTATGGCACGCCCCTGCACCTGAAGGGCGGCATCCACTTCACCGTATCGCAATCCGGTGGCAGCCCCGATATCATAGCATTGCAGGCCGCCGCGAAGCTCGGCGGCGCCACGACCATCGCCGTCGTCAACGTCACCGACAGCCCACTCGCCAAGGAAGCCGACATCGTGCTCGGCCTCAATGCCGGCCCGGAAAAGAGCGTCGCCGCCACCAAATCCTTCATCGCCGCCGTTGCGGCGCTGACCGGCGTCACGGCGGCGATTTCGGGCGACCAGGCGCTCGCAGCCGGTCTCGCCCGGCTGCCGGAAGCGCTGGCCGCGACACAGGGGATCGACGGCAAACCCGCCGAGGACGTTCTTTTCAACGCCACCTCGCTCTACACCGGCGGCCGCGGCCCGGCCTTCGCCATCGCGCTGGAAGCGGCACTCAAGGCCAAGGAAACCGCCGGCCTGCATGCCGAAGCCTTCTCGCTCGCCGAACTGATGCATGGGCCGATGCGGCTGGTGCAGCCGGGCTTCCCGATCCTCGCCTTCTCGCCCGACGACGCGGCCTTCGCCAACAATGCCCAGGCATTGGAGCGCCTGCAGAAGCTCGGCGCCACCGCCGTCTCCTTCTCCACCGCGGCCCTCCCCGGCATCAACCTGCGCATGCCCACCACCGGCAACGGCCTGCTCGACCCGCTGGTGTCGCTGCTCTGCTACTATCGTCTCATTGAAGCGGTGACGCGGCGCAAGGGTTTCGATCCGGACAAGCCGGCTAATCTTCTCAAGGTGACGGAGACCATGTGATGGACTATCAGGTCTTTACCGGTGCGCGCATCTTCGACGGCGACCGGTTTCACGAGGACAGCGCGCTGGTGATCGGCAATGGCCGGGTGCAGGCAATCACGGCCGCCAATGATGTCCCCGACAATGCCGAGTTGATCCGCCTTGCCGGCGGCGTGCTGTCCCCCGGCTTCATCGACGCACAGGTAAACGGCGGCGGCGGCCGCATGCTGAACGACGACCCGTCGCCCGAATCCATGTACATGATCGCTGAGGGGCATCGCCCCTATGGCACCACGGCGCTGTTGCCGACGCTGATCACCGACGTCGCGGCCGCCACCACGGCGGCGATCGAAGCCGCGATCGAGGCTGTCAAGGCCAATCGCGGCGTCGCCGGGCTGCATCTCGAAGGCCCGCATCTGGCGCCGGCTCGCAAGGGCGCGCATCTCGCCGAACTGATGCGCCCGGTCGAAGACAGTGACGTCAAGACCTTCATCCGCGCCCGCGAGGCGATCGGCACGCTGCTGATCACCATGGCTGCGGAACAGGTGACCGAACGCCAGGTGCAGGCGCTGAACGAAGGCGGCGTCATCGTCAGCATCGGCCATAGCGATTGCACCGCTGATGCGGCCGATGCCCGTTTCGACGCCGGCGCGCGCGGCGTCACCCATCTCTTCAACGCCATGAGCCAGATGGGCCACCGCGCGCCCGGCCTCGTGGGCGCTGCGATCGACCACCCCACTCCCTGGTGCGGCATCATCGCCGACGGCCATCATGTCGATCCGCGCGCGCTGCGAATTGCCTTGCGGGCAAAACGCGGCGAAGGCCGGCTGTTCTTCGTCACCGACGCCATGTCGCTGGTCGGCACGGCCCTCGATAGCTTCACACTGAACGGCCGCACCGTCTATCGCGTCAGGGGCGGCTACTGCTCGAAGCTGACGCTCGACGACGGCACGCTCGCCGGCTCCGACGTCGATATGGCCTCGACCATCCGCTACGGCGTCAACATCCTCGAACTGCCGCTGGCGGAGGCTCTGCGCATGGCGACCTCCTATCCTGCCCGCTTCCTGCGGCTTGCCGATCGCGGCTATCTGACGCCCGGCGCCCGCGCCGATCTGGTCCACATCACCGACGGCATCGAAGTCACCAAGACCTGGATCTCGGGCCAGCCATCGGCCTGAGGCGACAAATGAGGAACTCCGGCATGACCGCAGTCACGGACAGCTATTTCTCCGCCTTGATCGGCCGGCTGGAAACCCTGCGCGAGGCGCTTGCCGAGCCGATGGCGAAGGCGGCAGGCGTCATCAGCGCGGCAGCGCGCGCCGACCGCCGCGTCTATGTCTTCGGCACCGGCCATTCACATATGCTGGCGGAAGAAGTGCATTATCGCGCGGGCGGCCTCGCCTTCACCATCCCGGTGCTGGTCGGCTCCGCAATGCTGCACGAGGGCGCCGTCATCAGCTCGGTCTATGAGCGCACGGAGGGCCTGATCCGGCCGATCTTCGAGCGCTACGGCATGCAGCCCGGCGACGTGCTGATCATCGCCTCCAATTCCGGCGTCAATGCCGCCCCGGTCGAGGCCGCCGATTATGGTCGCGAGATCGGCGCGAGCGTCATCGCCATCACCTCGCTTGCCTATTCCGCCGCCATCGCCAATGGCCGGCGCCGGCTTGCCGATATCGCCGACATCGTGCTCGACAACGGCCTGCCGCCGGGCGACGCCATCATCGATCTACCGGGGAGCGAGCTGAAGGTCGGGCCGGCATCGACCGCGATCGGCGCCTCCCTGCTCAACGCCATTTTCGCCGAAGTTGCCGCCGAACTTTCCAAGGACGGCGACCCGCCCGTCTATCTCAGCGCCAACATGCCGGGCGCCAAGGAAACCAACCAGCGGCTGGTGAAGAAATACCGGCCGCGCAATCCGCATCTCTGATCGGCATCAGTGCGCGGCGGCATCCGGCACCACGGTCTCCGCCGCCGGAGCCTCCGGCTGCTTGCGCCGCCTGCGCAGCACGACATAGAAAACCGGGGTCAGGAACAGGCCGAACAGCGTCACACCAAGCATGCCGGAGAAGACCGCCGTGCCGAGCGACTGGCGCATTTCAGCGCCGGGGCCGGTGGCGATCATCAGCGGCACGACGCCGAAGATGAAGGCGAATGCGGTCATCAGGATCGGCCGCAGGCGCAGATGACTGGCCTCGATCGCCGCCTCGACGGCGCTCTTGCCTTCCAATTGCGCCTGACGGGCAAATTCCACGATCAGGATGGCGTTCTTGGCGGCGAGACCGATCAGCACGATCAGACCGATCTGCGTCAGGATATTGTTGTCCATGCCCCTCAAATGCACCCCGATCAATGCGGCCAACACCGCCAGCGGCACAATCAGGATGATGGCGAGCGGCAGGGTCCAGCTTTCATACTGGGCGGCAAGCGCCAGGAACACGAAGATGACCGACAGGGCGAAGATATAGACCGCCGTATTGCCGGTATTCCTTTCCTGATAGGCAAGCTCCGTCCATTCGAAGGTCGTGCCCGTCGGCAAGATGTTCTTTGCCAGTCCTTCCATCGTATCGAGCGCGCTGCCGGTCGATACGCCCGGCCCGGGATTGCCCTGGAGGGGAACCGAGACATACATGTTGTAGCGCTGCACCAGCGTCGGCCCGGTCGTATCGCGGATATCGACGAGAGTGCCGAGCGGCACCAGCGCGCCGGTAGCGGAGCGAACCTTCAGCGCCAGAATATCCTCGCGGTCCATGCGATATTGCTGATCGGCCTGCGCCCGCACCTGGTAGACGCGGCCGAAAGCATTGAAGTCGTTGACATAGGATGTGCCGAGGTTGATCGACAGCGTTTCGAAGATATTCGGGATCGGCACGTTCAGCGCCCGCGCCTTGTCGCGGTCGACCGCCAGGAAATATTGCGGGCTATTGGCCGAGAAGGTGGTGAAGACACCGCTGACGCCCTTATTCTGCGCGGCAGCGCCCATCATCTGGTAGGCAAGTGGCAGGATGCGGCGCATGTCGGGATTTTCCCGGTCCATGATCTGCATCTTGAAGCCGCCGGAATTGCCGACGCCACGGATGGAGGGCGGCGGAATGGCGATGATGAAGGCCTCCTGAATGCCCTGCAGATTGCCGAAAAGCTGACCGATGATCTTGCTGGCCGTCTCTCCGCTCTTCAAGCGCTCCTCAAAAGGTTTGAACGGCGTGAAGATAACGCCCGAGTTGGAGGCATTGGTAAAGGTCGCGCCGTTGAAACCGGCAAAGGCGACGGCATTCTCGATGCCAGGCGTCTTGTTGATGATCGCGGTTGCCTTCTCGATGACCGCATTGGTGCGCGCCAGCGATGCGCCGTCGGGCAGCTGCACGACGACGATGGCATAGCCCTGGTCCATGGTGGGCACGAAGCCCTGCGGCACGATCCTGCCCATATACAATGTCGCGCCGAGCAGCCCGGCAAAGACGAGAAGGGCGCAGCCAAGCGCAACCCAGGTGGTGACGAGATGGCGGATAATCCAGGAATAACCCCGACTCATCGCCTCGAAACCCCGGTTGAAACCGTCGCCCAAAGCGCGGCCGAAGCGCGAGAAGATGTTGTTGGATTTCTTGTGGTCGTGCGGACGCAGCACGATCGCGGCGATCGCCGGTGACAGCGTCAGCGAATTCAGGCAGGAAATCGCCGTCGCAATCGAGATGGTCACCGCGAACTGCCGGTAGAACTGTCCCGTTATACCTGGAATGAAGGCCGTCGGCAGGAAGACGGCGATCAGCACCAGCGAAATCGCCAGAACCGCGGTGCCGACCTCGTTCATCGTCACATGCGACGCCTCCTTCGGCGTCATCCCGAGCGCTAGATTGCGCTCGACATTCTCGACCACCACGATCGCGTCGTCGACGACGATACCGATGGCGAGCACCAGGCCGAACAGCGTCAGCATGTTGAGCGAGAAGCCAAAAGCGAGCAGGAAGGCGAAGGTACCGATGAGCGACACCGGAATGGCCACGATCGGAATGATCGCCGTCCGCCAGGATTGCAGGAAGACCAGCACGACGATGGCGACGAGTACGGCGGCTTCGAAGATCGTCTTGTAGACCTCGTTGATCGATTCCGCGATGAATTCGGTCGGATTGTAGATGATGCGATATTCGAGCCCTTGAGGGAAATCCTGCGCCAGGTTCTTCATCGTCTTTTCGATGTCGGCGGCGGCATCGAGTGCATTGGTGCCGGGCCGAGCGAAGACGCCGAGCGCAACGGCCGGACTGCCGTTCAGATAGCTGTTGGTGACGTAATCCTGCGCACCTAGTTCGATGCGCGCCACGTCCTGCAGCTGCACAAGCCGGCCGCTATCCGTCGCCTTGACGATGACGTAGCGGAATTGCCGCGCATCGGAAAAGCGCCCCTGGGTCGTCACCGTATATTGAAAAGCGTTGGTGCCTGAAACCGGCGGCCCGCCGATGGAGCCGCCAGACACCTGCACGTTCTGGTCTCGCAAAGCCTGGACGATGTCGCCGGCGGTCATGCCGTAGGAAGCGAGCTTTTCCGGGTCGAGCCAGATACGCAGCGAATATTGCCGCTCGCCGAAGAGCTGCACGTCGCCGACGCCGTCGAGACGCACAAGAAGGTCGCGGATGCGCGAGCGAGCATAGTTGGAAATATAGAGCTGGTCGTAGCGATTGCTCGGCGACAGCAGATGCACGACCATCATCAGGTCGGGCGAGCTCTTGACCGTGGTGATGCCGATGCGGCGGACTTCTTCAGGCAGACGCGGTTCGGCGATGGCGACGCGGTTCTGGACCAGAACCTGCGCCTTGTCGAGATCGGTGCCGAGCTTGAAGGTGATCGTCAGCGACATCGAGCCGTCGGCGCTGGAATAGGAGGACATGTAGAGCATGTCCTCGACACCGTTCACCTCCTGCTCGATCGGCGTCGCCACCGTATCGGCGATCGTCTGGGAATCGGCGCCCGGATAGGATGTTCGAATGACGATGGTCGGCGGCGCAACCTCGGGATATTGCGCGACCGGAAGCTGGAAATAGGCGATGCCGCCGACGATCAGCAAAACGATAGACAGGACCGACGCGAAAATCGGCCGGTCGACGAAGAAATGGGAAAACCTCATTGGTCCGTCCCCTGGTCCGCCTGGGCAGGCGCATCAGGATTCGATGCCTCCTGAGGCAGCTCGATCAATTGCGGTGCGACCTTGACGCCAGGCCGGATACGCATCAGCCCGTTGACGACGATGGTCTCGTCGCCGGTCATGCCCTCGCGGATGACGCGGTAGCCATAAAGTTTCGGCCCGAGCCGGACGGCCTTCGGCGTCACGCTGCCATCCGTGCCGACGGTATAGACGACACGCTGGTTCTGGTCGGAACCGATGGCTTCGTCGGGAACGAGGATCGCCTTGTAGCTGTTGGAGCCCTCGACCTGAATGCGGCCGAAAAGGCCCGGCTGCAGCACGAGAGCCGGATTGGGGAAGCGAGCGCGCACGCGGATCGTGCCGGTTTGATTGTCCACCCGGTTTTCCGCGAAATCGAGCTTGCCCTTGAATGCCTTCTGGCCGGCATCGGAAATCGTCACGGTGACATTGAGGCCGCCGCCGCCCTGCTGCAGGGCGCTGCCATGCTTGCGCGCCTCGTCGGCATAGGACAGCAGCCGGCGTTCATCGACATCGAAATAGAAATCGATCGGGTCGAGCGACACGATGGTCGTCAGCACCGTCTGGTCGGCCTGAACGAGATTGCCGACCGAAATCAGGCGGCGATCGATGCGGCCGCTGAGCGGTGCGGTGATCTTGGTGAAATCCATGTCGAGATTGGCGCGGTCGACGGATGCCTGCGCGCCACGGACATTCGCTTGGGCGGAGATAAGATCGCGGCGGCGATCATCCAGCGTCGAGGCAGATTGGCTGCCCGTCGTCGACAGCGATTGCGCGCGCTTGAACTGCGCATCGGCGAGTGTCAGCGACGAATTCGCCACTTCCAGCGAAGCCGTCGCCTCGTTGAGCGTGGTGACAAACGGCCGCTGGTCGATGATGAAGAGCAGGTCTCCCTGCTTGACCATCGTGCCGTCCTCGAAATGCACCTCCTGGAGATAGCCGCCGACACGCGAGCGGACGGAGACCTCGTCGACCGCCTGGAAGCGTCCGATGAATTCATCGCTATCGATGACGTCGCGGACCACGGGCTTGGCGACCGTGACCGGTGCGGCGGGCGGGGCACTCTGCGCCAGCGCCTGAGACCCAGTAAGATGGGACCCCGCAAGAATAACAATTGTGAAGCTGAATATAGCGATACGCGCCAGCGTCTTTGGCATGAAGGCTCCCCTAGAACAACAAGCCACCCACGGCCGGAAGCCGCGTCAAGCGTTCGTCATGTCTGCCTGCAATCTTCCGCGAAGGACCTGTCGCCACCGACGGCGAAATCCAATCAGGTCCTTCGGACTCCCCACTGCATCGCGGGTCGTGTTGACCCGCGTATCGCCCAACCCGAAGGCTGGTATTTCAGCATAATGTATAAACGGTTTATTGAATTCGACAACAGAGATTAGTGCGTTGCGGCCAGGCGCAACCATTTGTTTTTTCTAATGTAGGTGGACACCCGAGGGCTGAAACAGCGGGATGGGTGCTGCGTCGGTGGCTCCTCAGCCTTCCAGCTCTTCGCGCAGCATTTCCAGCTCCAGCCATTCCTCTTCCATATTCAGCAAGCTGTCGCGCAGCTTTTCCATTTCGGCAGCCAGGCGGTTGAAGCTCGCCGGATCCTTGGCGAAAAGGTTGGGGTCGGCCATCTTCTTTTCGCGGGCAGCGATCTCCGCCTCCGCCTTGGCCATTTCCTTCGGCAGGTTTTCGAGCGCGAATTTCTGTTTGAAAGAGAGCTTTGCCTTGCCCTTCGAAGCCTCAGCAGCAGACACTGACGTCCCAGCGGCCTTCGGCTTCTCAGCGGCCCTTTCAGCCCTCTTGCGCTCCTCCAGAGCACCCTTGCGCTGGGTGAGCATGTCGGAATAGCCGCCGGCATATTCGATCCAGCGTCCATCAGGGTCATCGGGATTGGCCGGCGCGATGGTCGAGGTCACGGTGCGGTCGAGGAAATCGCGGTCGTGGCTGACGAGAATGACGGTGCCGTTAAAGCCGGCGACAATCTCCTGCAGCAGATCCAGCGTTTCGATATCGAGATCGTTTGTGGGTTCGTCGAGGATCAGAAGATTGGTCGGCCGCGACAAAATGCGCGCCAGCATCAACCGGGCGCGCTCGCCACCAGAGAGATTCTTGATCGGCGTGCGCGCCTGTTCCGGCTGGAACAGGAATTCCTTCATGTAGCCGGTGACGTGCCGCTGCTCGCCATTGACCAACAGGTTTTCGCCTCGCCCATCGGTTAGGTAATTGGCGAGTGTATCCTCCGGATTGAGCTCCTCACGCTTCTGGTCGAGCGTGGCGATCTCCAGATTGGTGCCGAGCTTCACCTTGCCGCTATCCGGCTTCAATTGGCCCGTCAGCATCTTCAGCAGCGTCGTCTTGCCGGCGCCGTTCGGGCCGACGAGACCGATGCAATCGCCGCGATGCACGCGGATCGAGAACGGCGCGACGATGACACGCTCGTCATAGGCCTTGGTAATCTTGTCGGCCTCGATCACCAGCTTGCCGCTCTCCTGCGCATCGGCGGCAGATGCCTGCACAGAACCAAGCGCCCCTCTGTGGCCACGATGGCGCGAGCGCATATCCTGCAATTCGCCAAGACGGCGCATGTTGCGCTTGCGCCGCGCGGTCACGCCGTAGCGCAGCCAATGTTCCTCGCGCTCGATTGCCTTGCCGAGCTTGTGCTGCTCCAGCTCTTCGGCTTCCAGCACCTGATCGCGCCAGGCTTCGAAATGGGCAAAGCCCCTGTCCAGCCGCCGCGAGGTGCCGCGATCGAGCCAGACGGTCGCCGTCGAGACCTTCTCAAGAAAACGACGGTCGTGCGAAATCAAGACCAGGGCGCTGCGGGTCTTCTGCAACTCGCCTTCCAGCCATTCGATGGTCGGCAGGTCCAGATGGTTGGTTGGCTCGTCGAGCAGTAGGATATCCGGCTCCGGCGCCAGAACGCGGGCAAGTGCCGCGCGACGCGCTTCACCGCCCGACAGCGTCTTCGGATCTTCTTCGCCCGTCAGGCCGAGATGTGAGAGCAGATAGGTGACGCGATAGGGGTCGTCGCCCGGCCCGAGCCCCGCCTCGGCATAGGCAGCGACCGTCTTGTAATCGGCGAAATCCGGTGCCTGTTCGAGATAGCGCACCGTCGACGACGGATGACGAAAGACTTCACCGGACTGCGCCTCGACCATGCCGGCGGCGATCTTCAGGAGTGTCGACTTGCCCGAGCCGTTGCGGCCGACCAGGCAGATCTTGTCGCCCGGCTCCACCTGCAACCCGGCGCCGGCCAGAAGTGGCGCGCCGCCAAAGCTCAGGAAGATATCATCGAGTTTCAAAATGGGAGGGGCCAAGATCAGACTCCGGTAAGATCATAAGGGCGGGCAAGGACGATTGCCCTGCCGCTGCCGAGCGAAAAGCGCACAGCGCCTTCCGCAACATTGGAAATGGTGCGCGATGCCCCGAAGGGCAGATGGAAATCACGCAGGGGATAGCGGACGTTATGAATGAACAGCCCCGTCAGATCGCTGAAGCCGAGAACGGAAAACAGCGAGCCCGCAGGCAGCGCCAGTTCCATGTCGCCCGGCAGCAGCGGCACGGCCTCCTCGTCGCCCGATGTCAGCAGCACGTCAAAGCCCTTTTCGGCAAGCTGGATGCCGTAGAGCAGGTGCTGGATCGCATGATCAGACCGTTCTCCGCCCATGGCGCCAGCAAGGATCAGCCGCTTGGCGCCGCGATCGATCGCCTCCGTAATGGCGATCTCGCCGTCCGTAGCCGCCTTCGCCGCCGGATAGGGCTGCTTCGGCACATCGGGAAAGGCGCCGCTCAGATCTGGCGGCGTCGAGTCGAAATCGCCGACCCAGAGCTCGGGCGTCGCATTCAGTGCCACGGCATGGCGCATGCCGCCATCCGCCGCGATGAAACGGCTGCCGGCTGTCGCAGCGCGCAGCCGATCCGTCAGGCGCAACTCGCCGCCGAGGAGGATGGTGAAGGTCGTGGATTGGCTCATGTGCCAAGCCCATAGCGCAAAGACATGTCCCTAGGAAGAGCGCTCTTCAGCGCCAAGCCGGCATTCAGTCGGTGGTTTCCTTGAGGCGCGTCTGAAAAGCATGCTCATAGCCGCCGATGAAACGGTCGAATAGGTGCGAAAAGGCCTCGATATCCTCGGGCGACCAATCCGCAAGAATGCTTTCGATGAGAGCGAACTTCTGCGCCTGGATTTCGGCAAGCAGCCTTTGACCGAGCGTCGTCAGCACGACGACGATACGCCGCGCATCCGCCTGCGATGCCTTGCGGCGCAATACGCCGCGCGTCACCATCTCGGCGACGATGCGGCTTGCCCGCGAAGGATCGATGCGCAGGATCTCGGCGATCGTGCCGACGGTGACCTCACCGGAGCCTTCCGCCCGCCTGACTGCATCGATGACGTCGAGATGCGAAAGCTCCAGCCCCGGCGCAACATTCTGGATCGCCAGCCGCCCGATCATGCGGCGGCCTGTCATCAGGCGCATGCGCGTCATCACCTGGCCGATGCGCAGCAGATTTTCGTCCTCAGGCAGCGGCGTTGCTTCAATTTCTCGTGTGGTCGTTGCTGATGTCATCCCGCCATCATATCAAAGACGGACAGATATTAAAATATGCAAACGGCATTCATCTGCCGTTGACAATTATATGCCAATAGCACATATATTGTCTCGCAACATGTTGCCCTCGAATAGCCTACCCGAAAGCAAGATGCTGCGGATTCAGGAACTGGAGCGACCCATGCCCGTTCGGTCGAACGCGCGGCACTCCAGGCAAGCTCGGATTTCTCGCTCCATGGACATGCAGATTACGCCCGCGCCGCTCGTTGCGGATCACCGCCGCCGGCTCATCCTCTTTCTCTTCCTGATGACCGCCATGTTCATGGCAACGCTCGACAACCAGATCGTCTCGACGGCGCTGCCGACCATCGTTGGCGAATTCGGACATCTGGAACGCTTCGGCTGGATCGGCTCGGCCTATCTGCTGTCGCTGTCCGCCGTCATGCCGGTCTATGGCAAGCTCGGCGACCTTTTCGGCCGCAAATATGTGATGATGACCGCGATTGCGATCTTCACCGTCGGCTCGGCCGTCTGCGGCCTTGCCGTGTCGATGGATACGCTGATCGCCGCCCGCGTCCTGCAGGGCCTTGGCGGCGGCGGCATCCTGGTATCGATCTTCGCCGTCAACGCCGATCTGTTCGAGCCGCGCGAGCGCGCCCGCTACCAGAGCTATTCCAGCCTGGTCCTGATGGCGTCGGGCGCCATCGGCCCGGTTCTTGGCGGCACGATGAGCGATCTCTTCGGCTGGCGCTCGATCTTCCTCGTCAACGTGCCGATCGGCTTCATCGTCCTTGCCGGCCTCGCCTTCATGCTGCCTTACCGCAAGCCGGCCCGTAAGCCGAAGATCGACTATGCCGGCGCCATTCTGCTTGCACTCACCACCACCAGCATCGTGCTCGCCGCCGACGGCACGGAACTCTTCGGCTCGCTGCTGTCGCCGCAATGCCTCGGCATCATTGCCTTCGGCGCGCTCTCGGCACTCGCCTGGGTCTTCGTCGAGCGCCGCGCACCGGAGCCGATCGTACCACTGACACTGTTCCGCAACCCGACCTTCGGCCTGCTCCTGATCACCTCGATCACCAGCGGCGCGGTCGCGATCGGCATGGTCAACTATTTCGCACTGTTCCTGCAGACGACGACGGGCCTGTCGCCGTCGGTGGCCGGCCTGCTCTTCATCCTGTTGACCGGCGGTATCGTCTGCGGCTCGCTCTCGGCCGGCCGGCTGATTTCGGCGCGGGGCCGCTACAAGCCCTTTGCTATCGCCAGCGCCGCCTGCAGCACCATCGCCTTCGCAACGCTGGCGCAGGTGCACGCCGGCACGCCCATCGCCTTCATCGGCGCACTGATGCTGCTGCATGGCATCGGCATCGGTCTTGCCCAGCAGGTGCCGGTCATCGGCATCCAGAACACCGCCGCAAGCCGCGACGTCGGAGCTGCCACCGGCGCCGTGACGCTGTCGCGCATGGGCGGCGCCTCGATCGCCATCTCCATCTACGGCGCCATCATCGCCGCCAAGCTCGGCAATGTCGGTGTCTCGATCCCCGGTGTTCCCAACATCAAGGAACTGACACCAAAGATGATGGCCGCGCTGCCGGATGCGACACGCGAAGCGGTTGCCAGCGCCTATGCCAGCGCTTTTAGCCCGCTGTTCATGACCGCCGCTGCCATCTGCTTCGTCGGCCTGCTGACCGCACTCACGCTGAAGAACGTCCAGCTTCCGAGCGCCACCAAGAAGCTCGACAGCCAGGCCGCTGCCCACGCCGCCGAGTAAGCCGCGCATCGCTGCAACCAACAAGGGGGTACCCCCTTGTCATCCCGTCGTCACGGGGCTAAATCTGCCAACGCTCTAACGGGGTGCCTTATGTCTTTCAAAGACATCTGGCTGAGAGGCCTTCACCGGCCAACCCGCGGAACCTGATCCGGCTAACACCGGCGGAGGGATTAGACGCGTGAAAAAAATCATAGCGCCCTTTTCCCGTTCAAGACGAAATCTAGAGGAGGCGCTGCCATGCCCAACCGATCGCTGATATCCATGATTGCCGGCCTGGCCTTTGCCGCCGGCACAACGCTTCTTGCCGCCCAGGCCGCAGAGGCCGCCGACAAGACGCTGACCATCTATACCTATGAAAGCTTCACCGCCGAGTGGGGTCCGGGCGCCAAGGTTAAGGCCGCTTTCGAGAAGACCTGCGGCTGTACGGTCAACTATGTCAGCGTCACCGACGGCGTGGCACTGCTTTCCCGGCTAAAACTGGAGGGCGCGGGCACCAAGGCCGACGTGGTTCTCGGCCTCGACACCAACCTCGTCAGCGAGGCCAAGGATACCGGCCTGTTCGACACGAGCGGTGTCGATACCTCCACCCTCAAGGTCCCCGGCGATTTCAAGGACGATGTTTTCGTGCCTTATGACTACGGGCATTTCGCCGTGATCTACGACACCCAGACGATTAAGAACCCGCCGAAGAGCCTGAAGGAACTGGTCGAGGGCGATCCGTCGCAAAAGATCGTCATCGAGGACCCGCGCACCTCGACGCCAGGCCTCGGCCTGCTGCTCTGGATCAAGTCGGTCTATGGCGACAAGGCGGCAGACGCCTGGACGAAGCTCAAGGGCCGCATCCTGACGGTGACGCCCGGCTGGTCGGAAGCCTATGGCCTCTTCACCAAGGGCGAAGCGCCGATGGTGCTCTCCTATACGACCTCGCCCGCCTATCACATGATCGAGGAGAAGACTGACCGTTATCGGGCGGCCTCCTTCTCCGAGGGGCACTACATCCAGATCGAAGTGGCCGGCCTGATCAAGTCGTCGCCGAACAAGGATCTTGCCCGCGACTTCCTGAAATTCATGGTCTCGCCCGGCTTCCAGGACACCATCCCGACCAACAACTGGATGATGCCGGTCTCGGCAACCTCCGAGCCGCTGCCGGATGCCTTCAGCAAGCTGGTTGTTCCCACCAAGACTTTCCTGATGAGCCCGGACGAAGTCGAGAAGAACCGCAAGGCCTGGATCGACGAATGGCTGGCCGCCACCAGCACCAACTGACGCCGACATGATACTGACGGCGCCCGAAAGACGACATGCCATTGCCGGCGGGGCATTCAGCCTTGCCGGCATCGCGGTCTTTGTCGGTGTCGCCATCGTCACCCTGCTTGCCGTCGGCATCGGATCCGGCGGCGGCAATCTGCTCGCCGATCCCTATATCCTCCGCGTCCTGCGCTTCACCCTGCTGCAGGCGACGCTCTCCACCTTGCTCTCCATTCTTCTTGCCATCCCCGTCGCCCGCGCCCTGGCACGGCAACCGTGCTTTCCGGGCCGGCTCTGGCTGATCCGGCTGATGGCCGTTCCCATGGGCCTGCCGGTGCTGATCGGTGCACTCGGCCTGCTCGGCATATGGGGACGCCAGGGCATCCTCAATCAGACGCTGACCGGGCTCGGTCTGTCGCAGCCGGTCAGCATCTATGGACTGACGGGTATCCTGCTGGCCCACGTCTTCTTCAACCTGCCGCTGGCCGCCCGTCTGATGCTGGCCGGGCTTGAACGTGTGCCGGCGGAATATTGGCTGATGGCCGGCGGCCTTGGCATGCGCCCCGCCTCCGTCTTCCGTTTCATTGAATGGCCGGTGCTGCGCGGCCTCATCCCCGGTATCGCCGGCCTGATCTTCATGCTCTGCGCCACCAGCTTTACGCTGGTGCTGACGCTGGGCGGCGGCCCGGCGGCCACCACGATCGAAGTGGCCATCTACCAGGCGCTACGCTTCGATTTCGATCCCGGTCGCGCCGTCACGCTGTCGCTGCTGCAAATCGTCGTCACCGCCGCCATTCTCGGTGCCATGACACTAATGCCGGCACCGGACGATCACGGATTGACGAGCGGCCGCGCAACACGGCGGGTCGACGGAACATTGCCTGCCGCGAGATGGACCGACGGCGCGCTGCTGTTGCTTGCCACTCTGTTCATCGGCCTGCCGCTCGCCTCGGTCGTCGTTACCGGCTTCAAGGCCGATCTTCTGAAGCTCGTCAGCCAGACGATCTTCTTACAGGCGACGTTCACCAGCCTCGCTATCGCCCTTGCCGCCGGTCTTCTGGCGGTGCTGACCTCCTTCGCCATTGTCCGCGCCCGCTCGACCATATCGGCCGAGCGCCGGAAAACACCCGGCCTGCGCGGGATCACCATCTGTTTGAGCGGCACCTCCTCGCTGGTCCTGCTCCTGCCGCCGATCGTGCTGGCGACCGGATGGTTCCTGGCGCTGCGGCCTCTCGGCGACCCCGCCCGCTTCGCCGCCTTGCTGATCATCGTCATCAATGCCCTGATGGCGCTGCCCTTCGTTATCCGCGTCATCGAACCGGCCTATATCATTCATCGCCGCCGCACGGAGCGCCTGGCTGCCAGCCTCGGGCTTCAGGGCGCGGCACGGCTGCGGCTGATCGACTGGCCAGGCCTGCGCAAACCCTTCTTCACAGCGCTTTCCTTTGCCATGGCGCTGTCGCTTGGTGACCTCGGCGCTGTGGCTCTTTTCGGTTCCGACAGCCTGATGACCCTGCCCTGGCTGGTCTACAGCAAGCTCGGCAGCTATCGCACCAACGATGCCGACGGGCTTGCTTTCATCCTGGGGCTGGTATGTCTTCTGCTGACCATTGCCGGCACGGCCGGACAGGGCAGGCACGGGGATGAAGGCAGGCGGAATGACTGACGGGCAAGACATGGCGGAACGGAGCATCGCGATGGCGGGCGTCGAGCTGCGGCTCGGCACGCATGATTTCCGCTTCGACTGCAATTTGCCGCAAGGCAAGATCATCGCCGTCACCGGCCCTTCCGGATCGGGCAAGTCGACCTTTCTCAATCTGCTCGCCGGCTTCGAGACACCGGACCGTGGCCGCATCCTGCTGGCCGGGCAGGACGCCACAGGCCTGCATCCCTCGGAGCGGCCGGTGTCGCTGGTCTTCCAGGATAACAACCTCTTCGCCCATCTCGATCTGTTCACCAATGTCGGACTCGGCATGAACCCGTCACTGAAGCTTTCGACAGGGGACCGGAAACGGATCTCCGAGGCGCTCGCGCGCGTCGGCCTTGCCGGTTTCGAGCGGCGCAAACCGGGCACGCTGTCCGGCGGCGAGCGGCAACGTGCCGCTTTCGCCCGGGCGCTGGTGCGCGACAAGCCGATCCTGCTGCTCGACGAACCCTTTGCCGCCCTCGATCCCGGCCTGCGCTCCGGCATGGCCGAGCTTCTGACCGCGCTCCACCGCGAAACCGGCAATACGGTGCTGATCGTCTCTCATGATCCGTTGGAGGTGCGGCGCCTTGCCGATCACGCCATCTTCATCGACGGCGGTGCGATCCGGCTTTCGGCCCCCATCAACCGCTTTCTGACGCAGGATGGCATCCCGGCGCTGACCACATTTTTACAACATTAGGCGCAATGCAGCATTTCAGCGGCGATTTTGCCTTAATTTCGTCGCGGCATCCGGCTGAAAGTCCTGGTAAATGCTTGCCAAAATACAACGCAGTCACAATTAAGCGGAGTCTCGCTATGCAACGGCTGCCGAAATCGGCTACAGCAAAAGCTTGGATCATCCGGTTGAACTCAGGTGTGATCGCGATGAATGCAATCTTAGACAACACACGGCTATGATCGGCCGAGTCATGATCAAGCAAGTTTGGCGCCCAGCCAGTATGGCAGCGAAATGAGTGGGATACAGGCACTGAAGCAGAGCAAGCACGCGGGACGAAGGATCAGTGCGACTACCGCGGCCCATGCGCGCCGCTTCGCTCTCGTCTTTCTCGCCGCGACGGTGCTCAACAGCTGCCAGTCGGTGATGGACCAGTCCTATCAGCCGAACGTGTCACCTTCCGCCAATCCGCAGATCGTTTCCGAAGTGCAGAAGAACGATCCGCGCGCGCAGATGGGCGCCCGCGAACATCCCCGCATTCTGGCGAGCTATGGCGGTGAGTACAAGGATGCCAAGACCGAGCGCCTCGTCGCCCGCATCGCCGGCGCGCTCACCAGCGTCTCGGAAAATCCGCAGCAGTCCTACCGCATCACCATCCTGAATTCGCCCTCGATCAACGCCTTTGCGCTGCCCGGCGGCTATCTCTACGTCACGCGCGGCCTGCTGGCTCTTGCCAACGACGCCTCGGAAGTCGCCGCCGTGCTGTCGCACGAGATGGCGCACGTCACCGCCAATCACGGCATCGAGCGCCAGAAGCGCGAAGAGGCCGAGGTCATCGCCAGCCGCGTCGTCGCCGAGGTCCTGTCGAGCGATCTCGCCGGCAAACAGGCGCTCGCCCGCGGCAAGCTGCGGCTCGCCGCCTTTTCGCGCCAGCAAGAGCTGCAGGCCGACGAGATCGGCATCCGCACGCTCGGCCAGGCCGGCTACGACCCCTATGCGGCCGCTCGCTTCCTCAATGCGATGGAAGACTACAGCCGCTTCATGACGGCCAATTCCGACGCCGACCAGAGCCTGGACTTCCTGTCGAGCCATCCGAGCACGCCGCAGCGCATCGATCTTGCCAAGGCGCATGCCCGCGAATTCGGCGAGGAAGGCAAGGTCGGCGACGCCGGACGCGATTACTATCTCAACGGCATCGATGGCCTGCTCTATGGCGATAGCCCAGAGGAAGGCTATGTGCGCGGCCAGACCTTCCTGCATGGCGGGCTCGGCATCCGCTTCGACGTGCCGCCTGATTTCCGCATCGACAACAAGGTCGAGGCGGTCATGGCGACAGGTCCAGGCGATATCGCCGTCCGCTTCGACGGCGTTGCCGACAGCCAGAACCAGAACCTGACGAACTATATTTCCAGCGGCTGGGTCACCGGCCTCGACCCGACATCGATCAAGCCGATCACGGTCAACGGCATGGAAGCAGCAACCGCGCGCGCCTCGGCCGACCGCTGGGATTTCGATGTCACCGTCGTGCGCGACCGCGCGCAGATCTTCCGCTTCCTGACGGCGGTGCCGAAGGGCAGCATCACACAGCTCGAGCAGACGGCCGATGTGCTGCGCTCAAGCTTCCGGCATATGACACCGGAGGAAGCCTCATCTCTGAAGCCGCTGCGCGTGCGCGTCGTCACCGTCAAGGCGGGAGACACCACGACCACGCTTGCCGCCCGGATGATGGGCACCGACCGCAAGCTCGATCTGTTCAAGCTGATCAATGCAATGCCGACCGGCGCGTCGATCGCGCCCGGCGACAGGGTCAAGATTATCTCTGAATAGGAAAAAAGCGGCTTCGCCCCAACGGGGAGAAGGCGCGCGGCGGGCGCGGGCTGTTGGGCATCAGACTGTGCCCTCAACCTGCGCCAAAGGCGTTGGAGACGAACGCTCCTCGTCCCGTTGTTGCCCCCGGCACCTTCTCCCCGAGGGGAGAAGGATTTCACGCATAGCTTGCCATGCGTGGATCGGCATCGACCAGGGCGCTGCGGAGCTTCTCCATGGCGCGGCTTTCGATCTGACGGACACGTTCCTTGGAAATGCCGAGATCGGCGCCAAGCTCTTCAAGCGTCGCGCCGTCCTCCACCAGGCGGCGGGCGCGGATAATTTTCATTTCGCGTTCGTTCAGATGCTTCAGCGCGGAAGCGAGCCAGACGCGGCGGCGTTCGCCGTCGATCATGTTGGAAACCTGCTCGTCCGGCAAAGGCTCGTCGCTGATCAGGAAATCCATGCGCTCGGCACTTTCGGCGTCGCCGGATATCGATGGCGCCTGCAGGGAGGCATCATTGCTGGAAAGACGGGCGTCCATGGTCTGCACGTCGACGAGGCTGACCCCCAGGGCGACGGCGATTTCCTCATGGATGGATTGCACCGTCACGTTGGTATCGCCCCTGGCGAGCTTGGCGCGCAGGCGGCGGAGGTTGAAAAACAGTGCCTTCTGGGCCGAGCTCGTGCCGCCGCGCACGATCGACCAGTTTCGCAGGATGTAATCCTGGATCGAGGCGCGGATCCACCAGCTTGCATAAGTGGAAAATCGCACCTCCCGCTCCGGCTCGAACCTTGCCGCCGCTTCTAGGAGCCCTACATAACCTTCCTGTACAAGGTCGCTCATCGGCAGGCCGAAATTGCGGAATTTCCCCGCCATGGAAATCACCAGGCGCATATGGGCGGTTGCGATCTTGTTGCGGGCGCTGCGATCCTCGTGATCCTTCCAGCGGATGGCCAGATCGTGCTCTTCGTCACGGGCGAGATAGGGAGCCGCCATCGCGATCTTTATCATGCGCCGATCTGCAGACATATTCTTCATATGCATCATGTGCATCTCCCTAAATTCGGCCTCAAAATCATCTCTGTGCCGCGGGTCGACGAAAAAGGCAGCAAACATCGTTTCCGAACATTGCTGCGCGGATGAAAAGCTATGAATGGAATGCGATTGGAGACCGATGTCCGAATAACCGGACGATCGGTTACCGGTCTAATTCAATGTCATCGAAACAACCTGGCGAAGGAAATACCTTTCGATCGCTGGGAAATTTCCTGTCAAAATGCATCGGCCGGTCCTCATGAGCGTCAGGGGAACGGCTGGTCCGAGAAATCACTCCACGAGAAAAACTCACACCAGCCGCAAACACCAGGCCTAAACGCAGCAGACGGCAAAAGGTTCCAAAGAAAAAACCCGGCACGACGGCCGGGTTTTTTGGAGGTGGTATTTTGGTTTTCGGCCTTATGCGGCTTCGTCCTGGGAATCGTCTTCTTCGACGACCTTGCCACGCTTCGGGCCTTTGTTCAGATTGGTCTCGACCAGGCGAACAGCCTCGGTTTCGGACATCTTGTTGACAGCGGCAATTTCGCGAGTCATGCGATCGAGCGCAGCTTCATAGAGCTGACGTTCGGAATAGGACTGCTCCGGCTGGTTCTCGGCGCGATAGAGATCGCGAACCACCTCGGCAATGGAAATCAGATCGCCGGAATTGATCTTGGCATCATATTCCTGGGCGCGGCGCGACCACATGGTACGCTTGACGCGGGCCTTGCCCTGGACGACCTTCAGCGCCCGTTCGACGAAATCCGTCTCGGAAAGCTTACGCATGCCAATGCTCATGGCCTTGGCCACAGGCACCTTCAGACGCATTTTGTCTTTTTCGAAGTCGATTACAAAAAGCTCAAGCTTCATGCCTGCGACTTCTTGCTCTTCAATCGCGGTGATCATACCAACGCCATGGGCGGGATATACGATCGATTCACCATTCTTGAAGCCATGGCGTGCTGCTGAAGGTTTTTTCTGCTGGGTCGTCATTCTTTTCAAAAACTCCCTGTTACGCACCCGGTGAGGGCCGGGGCCGGGTCAGTCAGGCCCGGATGAGACGGAAGCACCGTCGGGGTGACTTCTTGCTGGTCCTGCCAGACGCATACAAAAAGAAATCCGTTCATCGCGATCCCCGACCCGACAACTCAAATCGTTGATATGTCAAGGAAACCGCGTACGGATTGGTTATTTGCTTTCGTGATGGTTTGGGGCACGCGAAATGCCGCAGTGGATCAGTGTGAGGAAGCTATCACAAAAATCTGAGGAAATCAATAATTTGCTTTACACGCGCCAAAACGGCCACGTTGACCGCTCAGCAAGCCAACGGCGATGATTCGTCCAGTACCCTATCGACTACGCCCTTATCGATTGCCTGTCACGGCCTTCGATCAGTCGCCGGAACCAGGATTGGCCGAGAAATATTTCTCGAACTTGCCTTCTTCGCCGTCCAGTTCCTTGGCGTCCGGCAGCGCGTCGCGCTTCACCGTGATGTTCGGCCAGATCGCCGCGTAGTCCGCATTGATCTTCAGCCACTTGTCGAGGCCCGGCTCCGTATCGGGCTTGATCGCCTCGGCGGGACATTCCGGCTCGCAAACACCACAGTCGATACACTCGTCCGGATGGATGACAAGAAAATTCTCGCCTTCATAGAAGCAGTCGACCGGGCAGACTTCTACGCAGTCGGTGTATTTGCAGCGAACGCAATTGTCGGTCACGACATATGTCATGAAGCACTCCAGGAATGACTCTCATTTTCCGTGGACGGGCAACCTGGAACGTCGCGCCTTTCCCTCGGAAGCCGGAACGGACAAGCGGATGTGCCAAGCACAAGCATGCCGCCCGGCCAAATTACCAACGGGTTGACCGTCAGGTATCCACTTTGACGGCCAATTTCAAGGACAAACAATCCTGAAAGATCCTGGAGGGCGACAGAGTTTTCTATTCGTCGCCGGAGGTGAGCCGATCGATGGCGCGCCGTTCGCGTTTCGTTGGTCGTCCGCTGCCCGGCGAACGTAGTGCCTGCTCGAATGGCGTGAAGCGTTTTGTCTCGTCCGGCGGCGGCGTCAGGTCCTCGTAAAGCAGCTTCGCCTGCTCGAAAGGACCCCGGCGATCCCCCGGCAGTCGCACGATCAAAATGACGTCGCGCCGCTCCATCGCCAACTCTATACGGTCGCCCACCTTGATGCCGTGGCTCGGCTGCGTGATCCGCTCGCCGTTCACCCGCACATTGCCCTTCTGGACGTATACCTGCGCGAGCGAACGGGATTTCAGCATGCGGGCAAAAAACAGCCACTTGTCGATGCGCTGTCGCGAACCGGAAGATGGCTGCTTTTCGTCCGTCATGGCCTACTTCTTCATCTGCTCCTTGAGCACCGCAAGCTTGGCGAAGGGAGAATCCGGATCGATCGGCTTTTCCTTGCGCGGCGGCTTGGCTTCGAAACGCAGCGGTTGCGGTGCGCCGCGATTGTTGCGGTCGTTCCGATCGTTGCGCTCCTTCCGTTCGCCGCGATCCTGCCGGTCGCCGCGTTCAGGGCGGTTGCCCTGATTCTGGGGACGGCCGCCGTCACGGTTGTTGCCACGCGGGCCACGATTGTCGCCACGAGCTTCCCGATTGCCTTCGGCGTTCGGCTGCTGCTCACCTGAGCTGTTGCGGCGATTACCCTGATGACCACGTCCCTCGCCCTGGCCTTGCTGGCCGCGGCGATCGCCCTGGCCGCGTCCACCCTGGCGCTGCTGGTTGTCATTGCGTCCGCCAAGACGCCAGAGCAGAACCGGCTTCGGTTCGACCGGCTCGGCAGCGGCCGCATCGGCAGCTTCAGTAACAGAAGCCTCCACAGGTTCAGCGGCGGCGACAGCCGGCTCCACCAGAGCTTCCGTGACAGCAGCTTCAGCGGCAGGCGCTTCCGTGGCAGGAGCTGCGACCTCGGCAACGGTTTCGCCTTCCGTGGCCGGCTCATCGCTGGCGCCATCGGCGTCGTCATGATCGCCGGCAACTTCGGCCGCCTGCGCCGCCGGAGCCGGCGTCGAGGAGGCATCCTGCTGTGCGAGATAGGCCGTTGCGTCCTCTGCCTTCACGGCATCGGCGCGGTAGCCGAGCCCCTTGAGGATCTCTTCCATGTCTTCCAGCGTTGCGCCGAGGATGGAAAGCATCGCCGTCGTCGTCGTAAAGCGGCGGCCGTCATAGGCACCTTCCGGACGCGACGCCTGACCCGGCTTCCACTGCAGCAGCGGACGAATGATATCCGCCAGACGCTCGAGGATGTCTATACGCACCGCGCGCTTGCCGAGGAAACGGAAGCCAGCGAGCTTGTAGAAGGTACGCTCATAGGTCGGATCGGTGACGACGGAGGTCCGGCCGGCGGCGAGCACCGGGATCAGGTCGCCATAGCCCGGCTTGTCGAGACCGTCATTCTTCAGCGCCCAGAGCAGGGTGATGAGCTCGGCTGGCGCCGGCTTCAGCAGGGCCGGCACGAAGATATGGTAGGCGCCGAAGCGAACGCCATAGCGGCGCATCGAGGCGCGCCCATCCTGATCCAGCGACTTCACCTCTTCGGTGACATCGCGGCGGAACAGAACGCCGAGATTTTCAACGAGCTGGAAGGCCAGCCCCTTGGCAAGCCCCTGCAGGTCTTCGGCGCGCGACAGATCGTCGAGCGGCTTCAGGACCGTGCTGATATGATGGTTCACGAAGCGCTCGATACGCGCGGCGACATGATCGCGCGCATTGCCCGTCAACTGCTCGTCGGCGAGCAGGATGACGCGCGGACGCATAATGTGATCGCTACCCGACAAACGCGCCACGGGATCGCCGAGCCAACGGACAAGACCGTCCGCGCTGATCGCCAGATCGCTGTTGCCGGCCGCGTGGATACGGGCGGCGCGCGCCTCGAATTCCAGCGCGAGCGCCTTTAGCGAGGCGGTCTGGACTGCCTTGGCGTCCGGCCCCTCGGTTCCCGAGACCGGCGTAAACCGGAATCCGGTCAACTGTCCCACATGATGCCCCTCAACGAAGACATCCCCATTCACACTGATTTCAGCTTCCAGCATCGCATTCTCTCTCAGGCGCTTCATGAGCACAGATGTCCTGCGATCAACAAAGCGGTTCGTCAACCTTTCATGTAACGCGTCGGACAATCGATCCTCGATTTCCCGCGTCTTTTCTTGCCAGTGTGTCGGATCGGCAAGCCAACCGGGCCGGTTCGACACATAGGTCCAAGTTCTTATCTGCGCGATTCGCGCCGAAAGCGTGTCGATCTCGCCATCTGTCCGATCGGCGCGGTGCACCTGCTCGGCAAGAAACTCCTCCTTTACCGTGCCATAGCGCACGAGGTCGGAAAAGAGGGTAGCGATAAGATCGGCATGCTGGGCGGGCGTAATACGCCGATAGTCGGGAAGCGCACAGGCTTCCCATAATTTTTCGACCCGCGCCGGGCTGCTGGCGAGATCGGCAGTCTCCAGATCGCGCGACAGGTGCTCCAGCGCCTGTTGATCGACCGCCGGCAGCGCCCGCGTCAGGCCCTGCACGCGCGGTGCGGTTTCGAGGCTCGCGCGCAGCGAAGCAATCGACGAAAAATCGAAATCCTTGGTGCGCCATTGCAGCACCTTGACCATGTCGAACTCGTGACCCTCGATGCGCCGCACCAGCTCGTCGTCGAAGGGATCCACCTGCCCCGTCACGCCGAAGGTGCCGTCCTTCAGATGACGGCCGGCACGGCCTGCGATCTGGCCGAGTTCGCCCGGATTGAGATTGCGAAACTGATAGCCGTCGAACTTGCGGTCCTGGGCGAAGGCAACGTGATCGACATCGAGATTGAGGCCCATGCCGATCGCATCGGTCGCTACCAGATATTCGACGTCGCCGGCCTGATAGAGCGCCACCTGGGCATTGCGGGTGCGCGGGCTGAGCGCGCCGAGCACGACGGCGGCCCCGCCACGCTGGCGGCGGATGAGCTCGGCAATGGCATAGACCTCGTCGGCGGAAAAGGCGACGATCGCGGTGCGCTGCGGCAGGCGGGTGATCTTTTTCTGACCGGCATAGAAGAGATGCGACAGGCGTGGCCGCTCGACGACGGTGATCCCCGGCAACAATTGTTCAAGGATCGGCCGCATCGTGCCGGCGCCGAGCAATAGCGTCTCGTCGCGGCCGCGCAGATGCAGGATGCGGTCGGTGAAGATATGGCCGCGCTCGAGATCGCCGGCAAGCTGCACTTCGTCGATGGCGACGAAGGAGGCGCGGGTCTCACGCGGCATGGCCTCGACGGTACAGACCGAATAGCGCGCATTGGGCGGCGAAATCTTCTCTTCGCCTGTCACCAGCGCAACATTCTGCGCGCCGACCTTCTCGACGACACGCGTATAGACCTCGCGCGCCAGCAGCCGCAGCGGCAGGCCGATCACGCCGTTGCCGTGCGCCACCATGCGCTCGATAGCGTAATGGGTTTTGCCGGTATTGGTCGGTCCGAGCACCGCGGTTACGCCGCGTCCGCTCAGGATCATTGGCTGCGAGGTCTGAGTCATAGGTCCATGCATGGGCGAGAAACCACTGTCTTGCGATCAGCAAGCTCCCCAGGGAAGAGAAGAAGAGATGACGACCATATGTGACAAAGGCAAGACCTGAATCAAAAAACAACCGCCGCAACATTCGATTTCATAAATAACAAGCTCAACCAAAAGCTACATTATCGCCACATCCCAGGCGAGTCCCAACGAGTCCGGAACAGCTTGAGAACGAATCGGCGACGAATCGCTGACTCCGAAGAGTTCTTATTTTGTTCACTACAACATATGGATTTCGATTCCTAGAGTCCCACCAAATGCTGAATCGTCTTTTCACCCGCCTTTTCCATGAAAAAGGAGTCAATCGGCTATTCGGCAGGAATCGGGATCACCTTGCGAAATATGGTTAACCATTTGTAAATATGGCGACTTCCTTCAGGAATCCGGCTCAGGAAAGCATCCCAGTAAGATTCGGGTCAAAGCCGGAACGAATCGGCGACGAATCACCGACTTCTTCGGATTCTGCCTTTGTTCTCCACAATATCTAGCGCATTTACGAAGGAAGCACATAGGACTCCGGATGGTTGAAGCGCGAAATCGGCCCGAATCGAGGATTGCAATTAACCTTTAAGCGAAATCGAATAAAATAAATCAGTAAATTCTCGCGGGGATTGCATCCGTTAACACCTCGACCAAAGCCGGAACGAATCGGCGACGAATCGCTGACTCCGACGTGTATCCCATTTGTTCACGGCTACATCTAGCGATCGGACGAGAAAACCGATCCAGATGGAGAATGGGCTGACGGAGTGAACAAGCCAGAAAGAGTACGATTTTAACGATTTCGATCGATGAAGCACTACCTTGCGGCGATCGGGCCAATACCCACATGTCCGAAGGCAATCATCGTTTCGGGACCCAATCGCCCGCCTGCGTTAACCAAAGCCCAAATGCAGAACGAATCGCTGACGAATCGCGGACATGGCCGTCTTCCCGTTTCGTTCACCGCAACATATTGTATTTAAATAAATTTTTAACCATAAGACAGGGTCGTCGAAGGGCATACTCCGGCGCGCAATGCGCTGCTCCGTTAACCTTTTCACCTCAACCTGCCGGCGCGCCCTTACACCGGCGGTTATTTCTGAGCCGGAACAATTTCGCCCGGCGCGAGTTTCTTCGAGTAGCGAACACGGTGCGCCGCCCGTTTGGTATAGCGAGGTAAATGGGCGCACCGATTGAAGCAACCGCTGGAGCGAAGTCTCACTCCAGCGGAAACTTCAAACGCTGGACGTGGAGGAAATAAGCCATGCTTGGTACCATTTTACTCGTAATAGTGATTCTCATGCTGATCGGTGCATTCCCGAGCTGGGGTTACAGCCGAAGCTGGGGATATGGTCCATCCGGCGGTCTCGGCCTCGTTCTTGTCATTGTTCTCATTCTATTGCTGATGGGCCGGATCTGATCGGGCTGATAACGTTGAAAACCTCGTCATACCAGGGAGCAAATACCATGAAAAAAATCATCGTCGCGATCGCCATTGTTGGCGCACTCGCTTCATGCACCGCAACAGAGAGAGGCACTGCCATCGGCGCGGGAACCGGCGCGCTCATCGGCGGCGTTGCCACCAATAGCTGGGGAGGTGCTGCAGTCGGCGCCGTGGCTGGCGGTGTTGTCGGCAACCTCATCGGCCGGTCTCATGAGCGCCGCGGCTACTGCATCTACCGTGACCGCTACGGCCACCGTTACGAGGCTCGCTGCCGCTAAGGCGGTGACAGGCTAAGACAGATTTCACGGCCGGTCGTCAGCACTTTGTTGACGATCGGCCGTGATACTCCAATCGTCATGCCGAAAGCGTCAAACCGGCATTTTCAGACGAATAAAAGCACCCGCGCCGATCGCGCAGGGATGGGTCAACGTTTTTGAAAAGGGACGGACACCATGATTGCAATCATCGCAGGCATAGCAGCGCTCGCTCTCGTCGGCACCAGCTTCATCGTGCTGATCCACGCCTCACGGGTGCGGGACAGGGAAATGCGCCGCATGGTGTTCAAGCCCGTCATCCTGGAATTCAAACCCAGGCAGCAGCGCTCCGGGAATTCAGGCCGGCGCTGATTGCCGGACGCTCCCGACAATCAGCCAACACATCACTGCTGCAGGCTCAAACAACGAACTGGCCGCCATTGGCGCTGATCGTCGATCCCGTAATGAAACCGGCATCGTCCGCGGCGAGGAAGACGACGACGCGGGCGATCTCTTCGGGCTCACCGAGCCGTCCCACGGGGATCTGCGGGATGATGCGCTCATTCAGTACCTTCTCAGGCACTGCGAGTACCATTTCGGTACCGATATAGCCGGGGCAAATGGCATTGACGGTGATGTTCTTGGCCGCCCCTTCCTGCGCCAGCGCCTTGGTGAAGCCGAGATCGCCGGCCTTGGCGGCGGAATAGTTCGCCTGGCCCATCTGACCCTTCTGGCCGTTGATTGACGAGATATTGATGACGCGGCCGAAGCTGCGGTCGCGCATGCCCTGCCAGACATGATGCGTCATGTTGAACAGGCCGGTGAGGTTGGTATTGATGACCTCATTCCACTGCTGCGGTGTCATCTTGTGGAACATGGCGTCGCGGGTAATACCGGCATTGTTGACGAGGATCTCGACCGGACCAAGCTCGTCCTGCACCTTGGCGATACCCCTGCCGCAGGCCTCGTAGTCGGTCACATCCCATTTGTGGACGGAGATGCCCGTCACCTCATGGAAAGCTCGCGCCTTCTCTTCATTGCCGGCATAGGTCGCCGCAACGCGGTAGCCCGCATTGCGCAACGCTATCGAAATAGCCGCCCCGATGCCGCGCGTACCGCCTGTCACCAACGCCACTCTGCTCATGATCCACTCCCCTTTGTTGCTGCGAAGACTGGACGACCGATCCTCAGGTCGCCCGCCCCGCCTTCATCGTTTCTTCTGGAAAATCTGGCTCAAAACCGCTTTGCGCGGCCCTGGGGATACGCGAAACGCCTCAGAACGCCTCGAAGCACATCGCCACGCCCATGCCGCCACCGATGCAAAGCGTGGCAAGGCCCTTCTTGGCGCCCCGGCGCTTCATTTCGAACAGCAGCGTGTTGAGGACGCGGGCGCCGGAAGCGCCGATCGGATGGCCGATGGCGATCGCGCCGCCATTGACGTTGACGATCGACGTATCCCAGCCGAGATCCTTGTTGACGGCGCAGGCCTGGGCGGCAAAGGCCTCGTTGGCCTCGACGAGATCGAGCTCGCCGACCGACCAGCCCGCCTTTTCCAGCGCCTTGCGCGAGGCCGGGATCGGGCCGGAGCCCATGATCTTGGGATCGACGCCCGCCGTTGCCCAGGAGACGATGCGGGCAAGCGGCTGGATGCCGCGACGCGAGGCTTCCGCCTCGGACATCAAGACGGCCGCGGCCGCGCCATCATTGAGGCCGGAGGCATTGCCCGCCGTCACCGTGCCGTCCTTGTCGAAGGCAGGGCGCAATTTGGTCATGCCGTCCAGCGTTGCGCCATGGCGGATATATTCGTCGGTATCGACTGTGATGTCGCCCTTGCGGCTCTGGATCGTGAAGGGGACGATTTCATCCTTGAATCGCCCGGCCTTCTGCGCGGCCTCGGCCTTGTTCTGGGAAGCGACGGCGAACTGGTCCTGCTCCTCGCGCGACAACTGCCACTGGCGGGCGATGTTTTCCGCCGTGATGCCCATGTGATAGCCGTAGAAGGCGTCCGTCAGGCCGTCCTTGATCATCGTATCGATCATCTTCATGTCGCCCATCTTGGTGCCGGCACGAAGATGGGCAGCATGCGGCGCCATCGACATGGACTCCTGGCCGCCGGCAACGATGATCTTGGCATCGCCCGTGGCGATCTGCTGCATGCCGAGCGCGACGGCACGCAGGCCCGAGCCGCAAAGCTGGTTGACGCTCCAGGCGGTCGCTTCCTGCGGGATCCCGGCCTTCATCGCGGCCTGGCGGGCCGGGTTCTGCCCTTCGGCCGCCTGCAGCACCTGGCCGAGAATCACTTCATCGACGTCCGCGGCTTCGACGCCTGCGCGCTCCAGCGCGCCCTTGATGGCGGCAGCGCCAAGTTCATGGGCCGGAACAGCCGCAAAAGCACCGTTGAAGGAGCCGACGGCGGTGCGGGCTGCACTGGCGATGACGATGGATGGATTGCTCATGGAAGCCTCCTCACAGGATGAACATATATGAGGCGAAACTGTCAAAGCTTTGCGCCCGAGTCAAACTGCAAGACGGCGGTTGCCCATATTTCATCAAGCCACGACCGCCGGCGAAAAATACAACCAATCGAAAGGGCTTGCCGCATCGCACAAAGCGATTGTCACCAAGCTTCTTTTGCGTCTACACTTGGTAATGGAGGAGTATTCCATACAATCAGACGGGGTCAGGAGACTGAGTAATGGCAAAGAATGAGGGCCAGATCGTAATCAAGAAATACGCCAACCGCCGCCTATACAATACCGGCACCAGCACATACGTGACCTTGGATGACCTGGCGGAGATGGTGAAGAAGGGAGAGGAATTTACCGTCCAGGATGCGAAAAGCGGCGAAGACATCACGCATTCGGTCCTGACGCAGATCATTTTCGAACAGGAATCGAAAACCGGAAACACGCTCCTGCCAATCTCCTTCCTCCGGCAGCTGATCGGCTTTTATGGCGATCAGATGCAGATGGTCGTGCCGAGTTTCCTCGAGCATTCCATGCGCGCCTTCACCGAGCAGCAGGTACAGATGCGCGAACAGATCAACCGCGCCTTCGGCGAAACGCCGCTCGTCAAGAATCTGCAACTGCCGATCCAGATCGTCGAGGAACAGGTGCGCCGCAACACAGAAATGTTCCAGCAAGCCATGCAGATGTTCTCGCCCTTCATGAAACCGCCGGCAAAGGAAAGCCGCAAGGCGGAAGCAAAGGACATCGACGAGCTGAAGGAGCAGCTCCGCGCCATGCAGAGCAAGCTGGACAGCTTGTGAGATCTATCCTTCTCCCTTCGGGGAGAAGGTGCCCAAAGGGCGGATGAGGGGGTGGCGCGGCCTATTCCAAGTCAACCTGTTCCGCCAGCAAACGTTTCCCGGTAATGCCCCTCACCCGGCGCTGACGCGCCACCCTCTCCCCGTAGGGGCGAGGGTATAAACATCCCGACCAAAACAGAAAAAGGCCGGCGAAACGCCAGCCTTTTCAATCTCACCCTTAAGGAAGCGCTAGATTATGCGCTTTCCTTCGGCGTCAGAACCTGACGGCCGCGATACATGCCGGTCTTCAGGTCGATGTGATGCGGGCGACGCAGTTCGCCGGAGTTCTTGTCTTCAACATAGGTCGAAGCCTTCAGCGCATCAGCCGAACGGCGCATACCGCGCTTGGACGGGCTCGTTTTTCTCTTCGGTACAGCCATTTTCGTTACTCCACTTTGCGGACGAAACATGTCAGCGGCCAGCCAGGCGGCCGAAACAGACATGGATCAATTTCGGAATTTGGTGGGGCTTATACATACCTTGCGGGGCTTTGACCAGTCCCTCACAGCATTTTTTGCCCGCGCCACCGGATTCAGATGGATTGAGGCCGAATCGGCGATCAAGCCTCGTCCACCGCCACCCGCCAGGTCTCTTCAAGCGCTGCCTTTTCCCATTTCTGCCAGGCGGGCAGTGCCTTCATCGCGGCCATGTAGTCCAGCGTGTCGGCGGCGCTGACGAGGTCATAGATTTCGAAGCGGTTGACGACCGGCGCGAACATCGCATCGGCCGCAGAAAACGCACCGAACAGAAAGGGGCCGCCGGAACGGTCGCGCGCTTCGCGCCAGATCGTCTCGATGCGCGCCACGTCGTCCGCGACGCCCTCCGGCAGATCGAGCCGGCCGACCGGACGGCGCATGTTCATCGGGCAGGCGCCGCGCAGCGCACTAAAACCGGCCAGCATCTCCATACTGTAGGACCGCGCAACCGCGCGCGCCTGCCGATCCCGGGGCCAAAGCCCCACTTCAGGAAAAAGCTCGTCCGCATATTCGATGATGGCCAGTGATTCCCAGACCTTGAGGCCGCCATGAACCAGCATCGGCACCTTGCCCGTCGGCGAGACCGCGCGGATGCTTGGATTGCCGGCCTCGAAATCGAAGGGGATCAGCACCTCCTGGAAAGGCACGCCGCAACCCTCCAGCGCGATCCATGGCCGGAACGACCAGGAGGAATAGTTCTTGTTGCCGATATAGAGGGTCAGTTTATCCATGGTTCGTCCCTTTTAGTCCTCGAAAGGCCGGCGGGCGCAGATCGAGCAGCGTCGTCATTCCAGCCGAAAATGCCAGATGTCGGTCATGTGATCGAACGACAAGTTCTAATATCAGTTATAAAGGCATTTGATGTACTCGCCGGAATTCGCAGCCCGTCGCTGGATCAGCGAGGCGAGCTGGCGCAGCCCGCGTCCCGGCTTGCTCGCCACCCGGTCGATCGGATTGGGCAGGGAGACGGCGAGAAGGGCTGCCTGGCGAGCATTGAGTTTCGAGGCTGGCACCTTGAAATGATAGCGAGCGGCCGCCTCGATACCGTAAATGCCTGGCCCCCATTCGGCGATGTTCAAATAGACTTCCATCATCCGCCGTTTCGACCAGACGAAGGAGGAGGAGACGGACAGCGGCAGTTCCATCGCCTTGCGCACGAAGGAGCGGCCGTTCCACAGAAAGAGATTCTTAGAGGTCTGCATCGGGATCGTGCTGCCGCCGCGCGTCGATTGGCCCTTAAGCGTCTGCTGCACGAGCGCGCGCATCTCACCCCAGTCGACACCGCCGTGAAAGCAGAACTGCCCATCCTCGGATGCCATGACCGACCGGACCAGCACCGGCGATATCTCGTCGAACGAAACCCATCGGCGGTCGTATCCTTGAAAGGTCACGGCATCGCGCAGCATCAGGGTCGAAACAGGATGAATGAAAGGCAGGGCGTAGAGGACGATCAGCAGATAGGGCAACAGCAGCAAACCGACGGCGACGAGGACGATGCGCTGCGCGAGCGGACGGGCCATGAACCGCGCGAGCAGGGCCGACCGTCGCGGCATCTCGGCTTCCTCCTCGCTGTCCGTCGATATGTCCAATTGCCGAAGGTCCACCATCACCCTATCCCGGAACACCCCTTGCACATTCGGAGAACGCGCTGGGAATGCTCCAATCGTCATACCGTCTACACAAAGCGATGACCAGAGTGCGACGAGATTCCCACCCCGGCTGTTGACAATTCCCGTTGCCAGCGACCGGCACTCATGCCAAACAGCGGCCATGGACAGCACCACCTCCTCCTTCGAACATCGCCTCAGAGACAATGCCGGCAAGGTCGAGGCTGTGTTGGGCCGGCTTCTCGCCGATGCCCGGCTGGACGACGAGATCGCCCGCCCCGCCCGCCTGCTCGAGGCGATGCGTCATGGCGTGCTGAACGGCGGCAAGCGGTTGCGGCCCTTTCTCGTACTGGAGACAGCAGCACTTCTCGGTGGCAACGCCGATGCGGCGCTGCGGATCGGTGCGGCGCTCGAATGCGTTCACTGCTATTCGCTGGTGCATGACGACCTGCCGGCCATGGACGACGACGATCTGCGCCGTGGCCAGCCGACCGTGCATATCGCCTTCGACTACGCGACTGCGATCCTTGCCGGCGACAGCCTGCTGACCTATGCCTTCGACATCATCGCCGCGCCGGAAACGGACCTGCCGGCAGAGCGGAAGATGGAGCTCGTGCTGGCGCTGTCGCGCGCCGCCGGCATCGGCGGCATGGCCGGCGGCCAGGCGCTTGATCTCGCCGCCGAGAAGGTCACACCGGACGAACTAGGGATCACCACGCTGCAAGCGATGAAGACCGGCGCGCTGATCCGCTTTGCCTGCGAAGCCGGCGCCATCCTCGCCGGCGCCCCGGCCGGGGACCGCCAGCGGCTGCGCAGCTTCGGCGAAAAGATCGGCCTTGCCTTCCAGCTTGCCGACGACCTCCTCGACCTCACCGCCGATGCCGCCACCATGGGCAAGGCCACCGGAAAGGATGCCGCCCGCGGCAAGGGCACGCTGGTGGCGCTGCACGGCCAGGAATGGGCCGAGACGACGCTTGCAAAGCTAGTGTCGGAGGCGACGGAGCTGCTATCTCCCTATGGGGAAAAGGCGGCGATCCTGATCGAGACCGCGCGTTTCGTGGCAAATCGGAAGAACTAAGCCTTCGCATCGGGCGCTTTCGGATTGCCGGACATGTCTCCATGACAAGAAATCGCGCGGAAAGCGGGTGACCTCCAGGCATTTCCATGGCAGATTTCAACGCCTGAAATCCCCCGGAGCCACTCCCATGCACGAGGCGCTTGCCTATCTGCCGCAGATCCTGCCGGCCTATGTCGCCTATATCATTGCCGTCGTCAGCCCCGGACCGGCGATCATGGCCATCATCGCCACGTCGATGACCCATGGCCGCAAGTCGGGCATGGCGATTTCGCTCGGCATTTTCGGCGGCTCGCTGACATGGGCGATCGCCGCCGCCGCCGGGCTTGCCACCCTGTTGCAGACCTATGCGATGGCACTGGAGATTCTGAAGATCTTCGGCGGGCTCTATCTGCTCTATCTCGCCTACAAGGCGTTGCGCGCCGCGCGCGCGGCCGGCGACTTGCAGGCGGCCGTGACGGACGCGAAGGCACCAAGCTACAGATCCCTGATCCTTCGCGGTTACGGCATCCATGTCACCAACCCGAAGGCGATCTTCGCCTGGCTCGCCATCATCGCACTCGGCATGCCGCAGGGCGCGCCGGCCTCGGTCGCCGTGCTGATCATCACCGTCTGCGGCGCAACCGGCTTTGTTGCCTTCATGGGCTATGCGCTGCTGTTCTCGACGCCGCATGCGCTAAAGATCTACAGGAATGCGCGCCGCTGGATCGAAGGCGCCATGGCCGGCTTCTACTGCTTCGCCGGCATCAAGCTGCTGACCAGCAATATCTGAGCGATTTGGCGGCGGATCACTCCGCCGCGACGCTCTTCTGGCCGAAACGCTTCTCGATATAGTCGGCAACCAGCGCTTCGAAGTCCGAAGCGATATTGGGGCCGCGCAGCGTCATCGCCTTCTGACCGTCAATGAAGACCGGGGCGGCAGGCGTTTCGCCGGTGCCAGGCAGCGAGATGCCGATATCGGCATGCTTGCTTTCGCCGGGACCGTTGACGATGCAGCCCATGACGGCGACGTTGAGCGCTTCGACACCCGGATATTTGTCGCGCCAGACCGGCATGTTCTTGCGCAGGTCGTTCTGGATGTTCTGTGCCAGTTCCTGAAACACGGTCGATGTCGTGCGGCCGCAGCCGGGACAAGCCGCGACGACGGGCACGAACTGGCGGAAACCCATCACCTGCAGCAGCTCCTGCGCCACCTGCACCTCGCGGGTGCGATCGCCATTCGGCTCCGGCGTCAGCGAGACGCGGACGGTATCGCCGATGCCGTGCTGCAGCACATAGCCCATGGCGGCCGAGGAGGCGACAATGCCCTTCGAGCCCATGCCGGCCTCGGTGAGGCCGAGATGCAGCGCATGATTGGAGCGCTCTGCGAGCATGGAATAGACGGCGATCAGGTCCTGCACCTGGCTGACCTTGGCCGAGAGAATGATGCGGTTGCGCGGCAGGCCGATTTCCTCGGCAAGATCGGCCGAAATCAGTGCCGACTGCACGATCGTCTCGCGCGTCACCTGGCGGGCCGAGAGCGGCGAGCCGGCGGCGGAATTCTGGTCCATCAACGCCGTCAGCAGATCCTGATCGAGCGAACCCCAGTTGACGCCGATGCGAACCGGCTTGTCGTAGCGGATCGCCATCTCGATGATCTCGGCGAACTGCTTGTCCTTCTTGTCTTTAAAGCCGACATTGCCGGGATTGATGCGGTATTTCGCCAAGGCCTCGGCGCAGGCCGGATGGTCGGCCAGGAGCTTGTGGCCGATATAATGGAAATCGCCGATCAGCGGCACGTCCATGCCAAGCCGCAGCAGCCGTTCGCGGATCTTCGGCACGGCGGCAGCACTTTCGTCGCGGTCGACGGTGATACGCACCAGCTCCGAGCCAGCCTTGAAGAGGGCCGCCACCTGCGCCACCGTCGAATCGATATCGGCAGTATCGGTATTGGTCATGGACTGCACGACCACGGGCGCGCCGCCGCCGACGATAACGCCGCCGACATCGACGGCAACGGAGGAGCGGCGCGGCTTCGGATCAAAATCACTGGCGGACGACATGGAGAACTCTCGTTAGCCTCAGGTAATCAGTGCCTTTCAGGTGGCTCACGAAGCGGTCGTTGTCAACTGCTTCGGATATCACTTTCTCGGGCTGGAACATGACCATAGTGGGTCAAGACGGCCGAATTAATGCGAACTCTGACCGATACCGTCGGCGTAGCGCGCCAGCGACGACAGCGCCAGCACGAAGAGCAGCAGCACCGGTAGCGCCAGCAGGACCGGCGAGAAGCCGACATGTTCGGCTGCAAAACCGATCGCCGAGGGTGCCACCAGCATGCCGGAATAGCCAAGCGTGGTGACGACCGAGATGCCGATGCCCGGCTGCAGACCCGGAATGTTGCCGGCGGCCGAAAAGGCGATCGGCACCATGTTGGAAATACCGATGCCGCACAGCGCAAAACCGACAATGGCCAGCTCCGCATTCGGCGCTAGCGCCGCGGTCACCATGCCGACAATGGCGAAAACCGTGCAGACGCGCAGCGTCCTGACGGCGCCCAGCTGATCACGGACGAAATCGCCGGCAAAGCGCATCACCGCCATGGTCAGCGAGAAGGCGGCGAAGCCGAAGCCCGACAGCGTCACCGACGCGGCCTTTTCCTGGCTGAGATAGAGCGCGCTCCAATCCAGCACCGCGCCTTCCGGCATCATCGAGAACAGTGCCATCAGGCCGAGCAGCCAGGGCAGCGGGATCATCGGCAACCGCGCCTTCGGCTTTGCCTCGTCCGGATGCGGTTGGTCGCCGAGGATCATCGGCCATGCGACGGCCAGGATGAGGATGGAAAGCACGGTGACGACCTCGGCATGACCGAGATAGCCTAGATGCGAGATCAGGAAACCGCCGATCGCCGCGCCAAGCAGACCGCCAAGGCTCCAGAAGGCATGACAGGACGACATGATCGCCCGGCGCATGGATTTCTCCACCGAGACGGCATTGGCGTTCATCGCCACATCCATCGCGCCGATGACGCCGCCGAACAGGAAGATGGCGATAGCCGCAGTCCACACGCTCTCGACCACGGTCAAGGCGAGCAGCATCGGCACCAATAACACGGCGAAAGCCTTGACGACGATCTTCGAGCCGCGCCCGGCAATCTGCGCGCCGGCAATCGGCATCATCACCAGCGAACCGACACCGAAGACCAGGATCATCAGGCCGAGTTCGAACTTGCTCAGTTGCAGCCGCTCGGCAAATTCCGGAATCTTCGGCGCCCAGCAGCCGACGCTGAAGCCGTTCATCAAAAACAGCAGCGAAACGGCCGCGCGCGGTTTTGTGAAAAATCCGCTTCTGCGCGCCTGAAGGCTCTCGGATTGCATCATATCATTCATGGAAAATCCCCCAAATCGGTGCTTGCAACATATTTAAATCGATTGAAATCGCAATATCCGAAAAGAATCATATTGGTCACGTTTCGTCTCCATCTGTTAAAATGGAAGCAACGGGGCCACAACCATGCATAAATATCTCCCACCCGATCTGCCCTGCTCATATGGCCTATTGACGACGAAAAGGTAGGCTCCTATCGCTTGAGCCGGACAAGATTCCTCGACTGCTTCGCATCGGCCTTTCCCCTTGGTGCTTCCGTGAAAAACCCCATCAGCTACGGCATCCTGCTTACGGTGTTCGGCTACATGCTGTTTACCGCCCACGACTCGGCGGTGAAATTGCTTGTCGTCACCATTCCGGTCTGGCAGGTTCTGTTCTTTCGAAGCTGCGCCATTCTCGCCGGCTGTTTCCTCTACGAGGGGCCGTCGCTAGTGCGCAAGGTGGCGCGCTCGCCGGTGGTCAAGCCGATGATCGTGCGCAGCATGCTGCTGCTGATCGCCTGGATTTCTTACTATTCGGCAGCCAAATATCTCCAGCTCGCCGAGGTCACCACCCTCTACTATGCCGCCCCGATCGTCGGCACGATCCTTGCGACCATCGTACTCCGAGAAAAGGTCACCATCGCCCGCTGGATGGCGGTCGGCGTCGGTTTCTGCGGCGTGGTGATCGCCTCAAATCCGGTGGGATTGTCGATCTCCTGGCCAGTCTATCTCGCCCTTCAGGCCGCCGTGCTCTGGGCAACCGGCATGGTGCTGCTGCGCAAGACCGCGCTGCATGAAAAGAGCCACATCCAGATGGCCGTCTCCAACATCATGCTGATCCTGATGACGGGCACAATGGCGATCCTGCACTGGAAAACACCGACGGCCTACGAACTCCTTCTGCTCTGCACCACCGGCATCTTCGCGGGCATCGGCCAACTGGCGCTGTTCGAAGGCATGCGCCAGGCCCCGGTCTCGGTGCTGGCGCCGTTCGAATACACCTCGCTCGTCTGGGCCTTTGGGCTCGGCTATCTCATCTGGGGCGACGTCCCCAAGATCAACACAGTCCTCGGCGCCGCCCTGATCCTCAGCGCCGGGCTGATCATCATCGTCAGCGAACGGAAGCGGCGGCGGGTGTCGGTGGTTTGAGGTGGGGTAAAGCCATCGCCCAGCGCCTGTAGTCAGCACCACACCCATCATCGGAATCTCCGATGATACTATCGTTTTTCCTCGTTTCCCCTCGCCCACATCTCTCTGCCAAGTCTTCGCCCGTAATCATCACTTTCGGGAACAACAGACATGGCACTTGCAGACATTGTAAATTCACGGATCCTTATCGTCGGCGGCAGCTCCGGGATGGGTCTGGCGCTGGCGAAGCATACCCTCACCGCCGGCGCGGAGGTGATCATCGTCGGGCGAAATGAGGACAAGCTCCGGCGCGCCAGCGCAGAACTGCGAAATCCGGCACTCTCCACGGCCGCGGTCGACATCGCGCAGGAAGCGCAGGTCGCCGATCTGTTCGAGCGGATCGGCCGACTCGATCATATCGTCAGCACCGCCGCCGATATCGAAGGCGCCTATGAATTGCTGCCGGCGCTGGATCTGAAAGCCGCGCAAAGAGTCGTGGAGAGTAAATTCTACGGGCCGTTGTTGCTCGCCAAATATGGCGCGCCAAAGCTTATCGCAACCGGCTCCATCACTTTCACCTCCGGCATCGCGGCCTATCGGCCAGCGGCGCGAGGCTCGGTCGTTGCCGCCGTCAACGCGGCACTCGAGGGGTTGGTGCGGGCGCTTGCGGTCGAGCTGGCACCGATCCGTGTCAATGCCGTTTCGCCCGGCTGGGTCGACACCCCCATCTGGACATTCGTTGCCGGCGACAGGAAGGACGAGACGCTGGACGCCATGGCAAGGCGGCTGCCGGTCGGACGCGTCGGGCAACCGGAGGATATCGCCGATGCTATTACCTATCTGATGGGCAACGGCTTTACGACGGGGACAACATTGCATGTCGAGGGCGGACATCGGCTGATCTAGCTGGCGCGAAATGATCGCTAGCGGCCGCCAGCAACAATCGCAGCGCTGGCGGCTGCACGCGCCGCCGCCGCCAGATCATCACCAGCAAGACCGTTTGCGTCAGCCCCGGCCATGGCAACTCGCTGATCTCACCGCGGTCGAGCGCCTCGGCAACCGCAAGGCGCGGCACCAGCCCGATACCGACGCCTGCCGCCACAAGCCGCGCGATCGCGCCGATGCTGCCGACCTCGGTGGCGGGCCTCGGCGCCACGATACCGGCCTCGGCAAATGCCGTGTCGAACATGGCCCGATAGGCACAGCCGACTTCGGTCACCAAAAAATCCATCGAGGCAAGCTCGGCCAGATCCGGCTTCCCCGCCGCGAATTTGGCCGCGGGCAGTGTCGCAAGGATCAGCGGCTCGGTCGCGATTGCGCGGCGGACGAAACGCGCGTCCAGACGACCCTGATCGAAGCAGAAGGCGACATCGATCTCACCGGCCTCAAGCTTTCGCAAGAGATCGCCGCTGCCGGCGACCTTCAGCCGGAGACCGATATCGGGATGGTCGTTCTGAAAAGCGGAGAGCCATGCCGGAAGCTTGACGGCGGCAATCGTCTCCAGCGCGCCGATCGTGACCGATCCGGTCTCATGCCCGGCGGTTGCCGCGACCGCCGCGCGCGCCTCGTCCGCCAGCGCCAATAGTTCTTCGGCATAGGAGACCAGCGTCTCACCCGCCTGCGTTAGCTCCAGACCCTGCTTCGACCGGGTGAAAAGTGCCGCGCCCAGCTCGGCCTCCAGCGACTGCATCTGGTCGCTGACGCTCGATTGTGCCAGATGAACCTCCTCAGCCGCCCGCGTGAAGCTTTTGCTCCGGGCGACCGCGAGGAATGTCTTGAGAAGTCGAGGATGCATCGGGATACGCCGCGCCTGTTTCGGGCCTGGCACCGCAACCATCAAGATGACGAGGCAGCGCCCATTACCGGGAACGCTGCCACATCGCCGATATCGCCGTCAACAAGCCCGGTGTTGGCGACCGTGCTCGGCGGACTGCGTTTTATATCCAGAGATCGTTCTCAGCCGTCCTCTCGCCGCCCTCATGGCCGGTGTTCAACGTGCCGCGCGGTTCGATCAGCATCATCCGGACTTCCTTCTCCGCGAAAGGCTTGTGCTCCACGCCCTTCGGAACGACGAACATCTCGCCGGGTCCGACATGTACGGCGTCATCGCGAAAATCGATCCGTAACTGCCCCTCGAGAACCATAAAGGTCTCGTCGGTTTCAGGATGATCGTGCCAGATGAAATCCCCCTCGATACGCACGAGCTTGAACTGGTAGTCGTTCATCTCGGCGATAACACGGGGTTGCCAGAACCCCTGAAGCTTTCCAAGCTTCTCCTGGAAATTGATAGCTTGCCTGGTCGATGCCGCACTTACGTCTGTCATGGTCTTCCCTTTCGGATACAGGAAGTCAGGTTATGAACCGCGTTCTTGGATCGATCTTGAACGTTTGTGCAAAGAGCGAAAGGCCTTGCGAATCGCATAAGTGTGTGCTTATGTGTTGTCATGATCGAGAACGATATATTCCGAGCCTTGGCTGATCCGACCCGCCGGGCAATCTTTGAGAAGCTGGCGGCAGGCAGCACGAATGCCAGCGCCTTGCGCGAGGGCATGGAAATCAGCCAGCCGGCAATGTCCCAGCACCTCTCGGTTCTTCGAAGTGCCGGGCTCGTGAGAGAAGAACGACAGGGGCGTTTCGTGAATTATGAGGTCGATCCGGAAGGGCTTGCTCTCATCGCCCAATGGTTGGCGAAATATCGCGCCTATTGGCCCGCACGCATCGACGCTCTGAAAGTCTTGCTGAAGGATATGGATCAATGAACGATGACAAGACCGAGGAGCGGAAAACGGGGATCGCGCTTGAGTATGAGCTCAATGAGCCCCCGCAAAAGGTCTGGCGCGCAATCAGCATTCCAGAATTTCGCGAAAGCTGGCTGCCGAAGGACGTTTTAGCTGATCCCGAGGCGACCTCTGTCACGCCCGGTGAGGAAGTTCGCTACAGGATGCGCGACAATGCGCCGCCATTCCTTGAAAGCACCGTGACATTCAGGATCGCTCCGAACGCGACAGGTGGAACCAGCCTGCGGATCATCCACGAACTCACGGATATGAGGTTCGACCGGATGACGGCGCGCGCCGCAAACAAGAACAGCCCGCCTCTCATGCTCGCTGCCTGACGCAACGAGACTTCCCCGCAAATCCTGGAAGATTGGAGTTCGCCGATGAGCGAAGCGATGCAACTCGTCCCTATGGTCATAGAGCAATCCAGCAGAGGGGAGCGGTCTTTCGACATCTATTCCCGCCTGCTGCGCGAGCGGATCATCTTCCTCAACGGTGAAGTAAACGATACCGTTTCCGCTCTGGTCTGCGCGCAATTGCTGTTTCTCGAAGCGGAAAATCCCAGGAAACCGATCAGTCTCTACATCAATTCGCCGGGAGGCGTGGTGACCAGCGGCCTGGCCATGTATGACACCATGCACTACATCCGCGCGCCGGTGCATACGCTCTGCATGGGAACTGCCCGCTCGATGGGGTCGTTCCTTCTGATGGCGGGCCAAGCCGGTGAGCGGTCCGCACTGCCCAACTCCAGCATCCATATCCATCAGCCGCTGGGTGGCTTCCAGGGACAAGCGTCCGACATGCTCATTCATGCCGCCGAAATGGAGCGAACCAAGCACCGTATGACCCGGCTCTATGCCGAGCATTGTGGACGCACCTACGAGGAGTTCGAACGCGCGATGGATCGCGATCGTTTCATGACCGCGGAAGAGGCCCTGGAATGGGGCCTTATCGACCGCATCCTGCAAGTTCGCGAAGAAGACCCGCTTGTCGTCTCATAGAGCTGAGCGCGGTCTAGGCTCCGACCGGCAATGACGCGGAACAGGGAGTGTGCAACCGCTGGAATATCAGCGATCGGCCGGCGCATAGTCGCGGCACGCGCGGCAAAGTCGTCGAGTCCACCAGCTTTTGAGAAAAATATTCGCAATTGCCGATTTCTTTCGCAGTTTTCTACGCTTTCCCGCTCCGATTTTTCTGCGATGTATGCAACATTGATTGCAACACGTTCCAGAAACGGAAGAAAACGATGAACTGGTTGAAGACCGTTGCCGCCGCTGCCCTTGTGCAGGCCGCTTTCCTTTTGCCGGCCCATGCCGGCGATAATCTCAAGGCGATCCAGGCCGCCGGTGTGCTGAAGGTCGGCACGGAAGGCACCTATGCGCCCTTCACCTTTCATGATGCAAGCGGCAAGCTCGTCGGTTTCGATGTCGAGATCGCCGAAGCCATCGCTTCCAAGCTCGGCGTCAAGGCCGAGTTCCTGGAAGGCAAGTGGGACGGTCTGATCGCCGGCCTCGACGCCAAGCGCTACGACACCGTCATCAACGAAGTCGGCGTCACCGACGCCCGCAAGCAGAAGTATGACTTCTCCGACCCCTACATTGCCTCCAAGGCCGTGCTGATCGTCAAGGAAAGCAACACCGACATCAAGGATTTCGCCGATCTCAAGGGAAAGAAGTCCGCGCAGTCGCTGACCAGCAATTTCGGCAAGCTCGCTCAAGCGTCCGGCGCCGAACTCGTCGGCACCGACGGTTTCGACCAGTCGATCCAGCTCGTGCTCACCGGCCGCGCCGACGCCACCATCAACGACAGCCTGTCCTTCCTCGACTTCAAGAAGCACAAGCCCGACGCGCCGGTGAAGATCGTCGCCCAGCAGGCCAATGCCGACTTTTCCGCCGCCATCATCCGCAAGGGCGAGCCGGAACTGCAGGCCGCCATCAACAAGGCGCTGGCCGATATCAAGGCTGACGGCACCTATGCCAAGATCTCCGACAAATACTTCGGCCAGGACGTTTCGAAGTAAGTGGGAATAGGCAGAAACGCCAAATTGTGAAAAAGATGCGTCCGGGGCCATCCCCGGACGCATTTTATTATGGAAAGGTCGCTTCTGCGTGGAGCACTGGTTGCAATTGATGTGGGAGTCGCTGGGCACGCTGCTTTGGGCGGGGCTCGTCTTCACCATCCCGCTCACCCTGATCACCTTCGTTCTCGGCCTGCTGCTCGGCCTCGTCACCGCCGTCACGCGGCTGTTCGGTCCAAAGCCGCTCGTCGCCGTCGCCCGCTTCTATGTCTGGGTGATCCGCGGCACGCCGCTTTTGGTGCAGCTTTTCGTCATCTTCTACGGCCTGCCGAGCATGGGCATCCTGCTCGACGCCTTTCCCGCCGCCGTCATCGGCTTCACGCTGAATGTCGGCGCCTACTCATCCGAGATTATCCGCGCCGTCATCTCCTCCGTGCCCAAGGGCCAGTGGGAAGCCGCCTATTCCATCGGCATGAACTGGCGCCAGGCAATGAGCCGCACCATCCTGCCGCAGGCAGCCCGCGTCGCCGTGCCGCCGCTGTCGAACACCTTCATCTCGCTGGTCAAGGATACCTCGCTTGCCGCCGCGATCACCGTGCCGGAGCTGTTCCAGGCCGCGCAGCGCATCGTGGCGACGACCTACGAGCCACTGATCCTCTATATCGAGGCCGCCATCATCTATCTCGTGCTCAGCACCTTCCTGTCGACGCTGCAGGGCTATCTCGAACGCCGTTTCGCCCGCTCCGGCGGCACGCTGGAGGCGCGGACATGATCGAGCTGTCACATATCGAAAAACGCTTCGGCGACAGTGTCATCCTGAAGGATATCAGCCTGACCATCCCGGAAGGCACGGTGACGGCGCTGGTCGGCCCTTCGGGCGGCGGCAAGAGCACGCTTTTGCGCTGCATCAACCTCCTGGAAATTCCGACAGCCGGTACGATCCGCATCGGCGAGGTGAGCACCACCTTTCAACCGGGCAAGAAGACCACCTGGCAGGACATCCAGAAGATCCGCCGCCAGACCGGCATGGTCTTCCAGAATTTCCAGCTCTTCCCGCACAGGACCGCCATCGAAAACGTCATGGAGGGCCTGACGACCGTGCTGCGCTGGCCGGCCGACAAGGCGCGCGCCCGCGCCGTCGAGCTTCTGACCAAGGTCGGCATGGCGCACAAGATCAACGCCTGGCCCTCGACACTGTCGGGCGGCCAGCAGCAGCGCGTGGCGATCGCCCGTGCGCTCGCCCCCTCGCCGCGCGTCCTTCTCTGCGACGAGCCGACCTCGGCGCTCGATCCGGAACTGGCCGCCGAAGTCGTCGATGTTCTCGGCAAGCTCGCCAATGAAGGCACGACCATGGTGATGGCGACGCATGACCTGCGCCTCGCCTCGAAGATCGCCACCAGTGTCGTTTTCCTCGAAGCCGGCAACATCGTCGAAACCGGCCCCTCCCGCACCATCTTCGGCGCACCTCAGCAGGAACGGACGAAACAGTTCATCTCCACGCTGAATGCGGGGCACAGCTACGACATATGAGCGAGAATCCGGCGCTCAACCGGAGGTTCGGTTACGAGGTCGATCGGATAGCTCGCAACAGCCCAACGACGAAGCAAGAGTAAATTGGCCGACGTTTTAGGCCGGCACAATCCGGTAGTCCTCGGAGGCCCGCTCGACGCGGCCAAAGCCGGCGATATGGCCACCGGCGACGATCCAACCTTCGCGGGCGGCATCTTCCAATGTCGCCCGGCGGGTTCGCACCGCCATCTCGGGGTCGAGGTCGAAGACCAGACCGATCTTCGGATCGCCGGGTTGAAGCTCTTCCAGATGCAAGGTGTCGCCCCAGATCAGGAGATCCTTATCCTCGGCGTCGATCCGATCGCCACCACGCACCAGATAACCGGTGTGGCCGGGGGTGTGCCCCGGTAGAGGGCGCGCCTCTATGCCGGCCAACACGGGGCCGTCCGGAATCTGCCGGACTCGGGGCCCATAGACGCGGACAAGCTGCTCAGCCACGTTGAAGCCGCCGCGGCGCGCCTCCGGTGTCGCCTCGCGAGCCACCGGATCGGTGAAAAAGGCAAAATCCTTGGCCGGCACGAATATTTCGGCATTGGGGAAATACGGAGCGTCTCCGTCGAACAGACCGAGCGCATGATCGCCGTGGATATGGGTCAGCAATATCAACTGGATCTGGTCCGGCGTGATGCCGGCCTCATGCAACGCCGATCGTGCATGACCGTATTTTGGTCCCCAAGCCGTCCCGGTGCCGGCATCGACGAGAATGATGCCGTCGGCGCTACGCAGGGCGAAACAGTTTACATCTACCTGAAGCGTCGGCTTGCCCAATGCTTCAATCGCGCGCTGCCGGGCTACGCTGCCATCCGCATGGATCAGCACCTCCGCCGGCGCTTCGAAGACGCCATCGCGCAAAAGGATAACGTCATACTGCCCGAAATGCCTAGGACTGTCGGTCATTGATGCAATTCCGCCTTGAGGGTCAGGCTCAGGAAAAGGCCAGCCCGGAAGCTGGCCTTTTTCTTATTCCGTCATGGACGACGTTCAAGCTCCGTAGACGACGAGGAGATCCTTTGCGTCGATCTGGTCGCCGGCAAGCACGAGGACTTCGGTGATGGTGCCGTCCTTCTCCGCATGCAGCGCCGTTTCCATCTTCATCGCTTCGATGGAGACGAGCACGTCGCCGGCCTTGATCGCCTGGCCGGGAGTGACGAAGACGCGGGAGATGACACCCGGCATCGGCGCGCCAACATGGGCGGCATTGGCGGGTTCCGCCTTGCGGCGCACGGCACTGCCTGAGGCACCATGGGCACGGTCCGGCACCTTGATGCGGCGTGGCTGGCCATTGAGCTCGAAGAATACCGTCACCATGCCCTTCTCGTCCGTCGCCGTCATCGCCTGATTGACGACCACCAGCGTCTTGCCCTTCTCGATCTCTGCAAAGAGTTCGCCACCTTCCTTCAGGCCGTAGAAGTAGGCAGGCGTCGGCAGGACCGAGACCGGGCCGTAGGTATCGGCGGCCAGCGCATAGTCGGTGAAGACCTTCGGATACATCAGGTAGGAGGCGAACTCGAAGTCATCGACCTTGCGCTCGAGCTTGGTCTCGATGACCTTGCGCTCGGCATCGAGATCAGCCTCGGCAAGCAGCGAGCCGGGGCGCACCGTGTAGGGCGCCTCGCCCTTCAGCGCCTTCTTCTGCAAGGCCTGCGGCCATCCACCCGGCGGCTGGCCGAGATCGCCCTTCAGCATCGAGACCACCGATTCCGGGAAGGAGACCTCCCGGTCGGGATTGACTACATCGGCAACCGTCAGATCCTGGGAGACCATCATCAGCGCCATGTCACCCACCACCTTGGAGGACGGGGTCACCTTGACGATGTCGCCGAACATCTGGTTGGCATCGGCATAGGCCTGCGCCACCTGATGCCAGCGGGTCTCGAGGCCGAGCGAACGCGCCTGTTCCTTGAGGTTGGTGAACTGGCCGCCCGGCATTTCGTGCAGGTAGACTTCCGAGGCCGGTCCCTTGAGGTCGCTCTCAAAGGCGGCGTACTGATGACGCACGGCTTCCCAGTAGAAGGAGACGCGGCGGATCCATTCGGGATCGAGGCCCGGATCGCGCGCTGTGCCCTTCAAGGCTTCGACGATCGAGCCGAGGCAGGGCTGCGAGGTATTGCCGGAGAGCGCATCCATCGCCGCATCGACCGCATCGACGCCGGCGTCGACAGCGGCCAGCACCGTGGCGGCGGCAATGCCCGAGGTATCATGCGTGTGGAAGTGGATCGGCAGGCTGGTCGCCTCGCGCAGTGCCTTGAACAGCACCTTGGCGGCGGCCGGCTTCAAAAGACCGGCCATATCCTTCAGCGCAATGATATGGGCACCGGCCTTTTCCAGCTCGACGGCAAGGTCGGTATAGTACTTCAGATCATACTTCGGGCGAGCAGAGTTCAGAATGTCACCGGTATAGCAGATCGCCGCCTCGCAGAGCTTGTTCTCCTCGATGATGGCATCCATCGACACGCGCATGTTCTCGACCCAGTTCAGGCAGTCGAAGACGCGGAAGAGGTCGATGCCGCCCTTGGCGGCCTGACGGACGAAGTACTTCACGACATTGTCGGGATAGTTGGTGTAGCCGACGCCGTTGGCGCCGCGCAGCAGCATCTGTAGAAGCAGGTTCGGCGCGCCCTCGCGGATCAGCGACAGGCGCTCCCACGGATCTTCGGTGAGGAAGCGCATAGAAACGTCGAAGGTGGCGCCGCCCCAGCATTCCAGCGACAGCAGCTGCGGTAGCGCCCGGGCATAGGTGCCGGCGACCTGGGCGATATCGAAGGTCCGCATGCGGGTGGCGAGCAGCGACTGATGGCCGTCACGCATCGTCGTGTCGGTCAAAAGCACGCGCTTTTCGTTGCGCATCCATTCGGCGAACTTCTGCGGGCCGAGTTTGTCGAGCCGCTGCTTGCTGCCATCGGGCACCTTGCCGTCGATATAGGGCAGCACCGGCTCGGAGGCCTTCGGCGACGGTACGGGCCGGCCGCGGGCTTCCGGATGGCCGTTGACCGTGACGTCGGCCAGATAGGTGAGCAGCTTGGTGGCGCGGTCCTGGCGCTTGACCTGCTGGAACAGTTCCGGCGTCGTATCGATGAAGCGCGTGGTGTAGCTGTTGTCGCGGAATTTCGGGTGGGTGATGATCGCTTCGAGGAAGGTGAGGTTGGTCGCAACGCCGCGGATGCGGAATTCGCGCAGCGCCCGGTCCATGCGGGCGATCGTCTCGTCCGGCGTCGACGCCCAGGCCGTCACCTTGACCAACAGCGGATCGTAGAAGCGGGTGATGATCGCGCCCGAATAGGCCGTGCCGCCATCCAGACGGATGCCGAAGCCGGCAGCCGAGCGATAGGCGGTGATGCGGCCGTAATCGGGAATGAAATTGTGTTCCGGGTCCTCGGTGGTGACGCGGCACTGCAGGGCATGGCCGTTAAGGCGGATATCCGCCTGCTTCGGCACGCCCGATTCCGGCGTGCCGATGGCAAAGCCGTCGAGGATATGGATCTGCGCCTTAACGATATCGATGCCAGTGACGACTTCGGTCACCGTATGTTCGACCTGGATGCGCGGATTGACTTCGATGAAGTAGAATTTGCCAGTATCTGCATCCATCAGATATTCGACAGTGCCGGCGCCGACATAGCCGGTCGCACCGGCGATCTTCAGCGAATAGGCGGCCAGTTCCTGACGCTGGGCATCCGTGAGGTAAGGCGCCGGCGCGCGCTCCACGACCTTCTGGTTGCGGCGCTGGACCGAACAGTCACGCTCGAACAGGTGCACGACATTGCCATGGGTGTCGCCAAGCACCTGGCTTTCGACGTGGCGGGCACGCTCCACCAGCTTTTCCAGATAGACTTCGTCCTTGCCGAAGGCGGCCATCGCCTCGCGCTTGGCCTCCGTCACTTCCTTGGCGAGATCCTTGGGATCGCGGATGGCACGCATGCCGCGACCGCCGCCGCCCCAGGAGGCCTTGAGCATCACCGGATAGCCGATCTCCTCGGCCATCTTTGCCACGAGCTTCATATCGTCGGGCAGCGGGTCCGTCGCCGGCACCACCGGCACACCGACCGAGATCGCCAGGTTGCGGGCTGCAACCTTGTTGCCGAGCTGGCGCATCGTATCGGCGCGCGGGCCGATGAAGATGATGCCGGCGGCATCGCAGGCGTCGACGAATTCGGGACTTTCCGACAAGAGGCCGTAGCCGGGATGAATGGCATCGGCACCGGACAGCTTGGCGACGCGGATAATCTCGTCAATCGACAGATAGCTCTCGATCGGACCGAGGTCGCGGGAAAGATGCGGGCCGCGGCCGACCTGATAGCTCTCGTCCGCCTTGAAGCGGTGCAATGCCAGTTTATCTTCCTCAGCCCAGATGGCGACTGTTTTAATCCCGAGCTCATTGGCGGCGCGAAACACGCGGATCGCAATCTCGGAACGGTTGGCAACCAGGATCTTGGATATAGGCAATGCAGTCTCCTCACGGCATCGAAACGGGCAATGCTGCACCCGCGAAGAGAATTCTTAACTTCTTGTCACGGGAAGTTCAATTTCCCGTAGCGTCAGAAACCAAAATAGTTGCGGCTATGGAACAAGTCCGTTTCTGAAGGCGATTGCGACGATATGCTGGCGGTTTCGCGCATTCAGCTTGTCCTGGATGCTATTCATGTACCAATCGACGGTGTGATTTGAAATCTTCAGCGTGCGGCTGATATCCATCGAGGTCATGCCTTCGGCCAAATGATTGAGCACCTCGATCTCACGCCTGGTCAGCTTGGCCTCGAGCCCGGGAGCTTCCTCAAGCGGCCGCGCCTCGTCACGCAACTCCAGAAGCCGCCAAAAGACTTTCTTGGCCACGGCGTCGAACAGCGAAAGTTCGGCGGGCGACAGATCGACCGAATTACCGCCGATCGTCATCGTTCCGAGCAGGCCGCTGCGCCCGAAAATGGGAAAGATATAGCCGTCGACCAGCCCGTTGGCACGGGCGTCGGCCATCATCTGCTCCATACGGCGGCGGAGTGGATCACCCTTCAGCGCCGCCATTGCGTCCCGCCAGCGGAAAGGCCGCTGCGCCTGGCCGAGATAACGCATGGTCGGATCGACCAGCACATATTTCCGGGCGACATAGGTGAGAGGCCATTTGTCCGGCCAGCGACCGGCAAGCATGACGCTGATAATATCGACGGCCGGCCGCGGATGCCTCAGCAGACCATAGAAATCGAACTTATAGGACCGCAGCACCGACTCGAGTTCCGTCACGACATTCTTGGCCTGATTGCATTCTTCAACAACCACAAGCAATTGCATTAACGAATGAATATTCACACATACCCCCTGGCCCGAAAAGCCTGGTTCCCCGTCGACGGACGCCCCACCGATATCCATTCTGCCTCCGGCACGGCGGATGGCGGGCAAACATACTCGGATCGAGATAATTTTGAACGTCTGTGGCGAGAAATTCAGAATTCAACTTCGCATAGCAATCGCTTCGCGGCGCGACAATGCTAATGTAAGAAAGTATTCCTGAATCCTCATATTTCTCAAGTGGCCGAAAGCCCGTCCTGGCGACCGGGCGCATAACCCATGAAATTTCCTCTGAAAAAACAGCGCCAGATTCCGTTAATCGCCGGTTCAGGTAGCAATCTGTAGTGTCGCCAACATTCCGAAATTGCTGATGCACAGAGGTTGCCAGACGTGTCTCTTTTCAAAGTCTATGCAAGAGCCCTGAAGTATCTTGGCGCGTATCGTTACCGCGTATGGATGGTCGTTGTCGCAAACATCGCGTTGGCGATGACCACGATCTATGAGCCGGTTCTGTTCGGTCGCATCTTCGACGCCATCGGCAAGAAAGAGCCCGTGACGCCGACCATGATGCTGTGGGCCGGCTTTGCCGTCTTCAGCGCGGTGGCTTTCATCATCGTTTCCCGCGAGGCGGACCGTCTCGCCCATGGCCGCCGCGCATCGCTGCTGACGGAGGCCTTCAGCCGCATCATTTCCATGCCCTTGTCCTGGCACAGCCAGCGCGGCACGGCCAGCGCGCTAAACACGCTGCTGCGTGCCTGCGAAGCCCTGTTCGGCCTGTGGCTCGAATTCATGCGCAACCACCTGACGACGGCTGTCGCCCTCGTCGTGATGATCCCGACCGCCATGGCCATGGACCTGCGGCTGTCCGCTGTCCTCGTTCTGCTCGGTATCTTCTACTGGATCATCGGCCAGCTGGTCATGAACCGCACCAAGGACGGCCAGACCTCGGTCGAAAGCCATTACAACACCGTCTTCTCGCATGTCAGCGACTCGATCAGCAACGTCTCGGTGCTGCATAGCTACAACCGTATCGAAGCTGAAACCAAGGCGTTGAAGTCCTTCACCGAACGGCTGCTGGCCGCGCAGTATCCGGTGCTCGACTGGTGGGCACTGGCCGGCGCGCTGAACCGCACCGCCTCGACCATCGCGATGATGGCGATCCTGATGATCGGCACCGTGCTCGTCCAGGGCGGCAGCCTCAGCATCGGCGCGCTGATCACCTTCATCGCCTTCGCCAACGTGCTGATCGGTCGCCTGGAGCTGCTGCGCAACTTCGCCAACCAGATCTTCGAAGCCCGCGCCAAGCTGGTGGACTTCTACACGCTGGAAGATTCCGTCCGCGAGCGTGAGGAGCCGGCTGGCCTTGACGAGATCAAGGACGTCAAGGGCGAGGTCGAGTTCCGCAACGTTTCTTTCGGCTTCGGCAACAGCGCCCAGGGCCTGCACAATATCAACTTCACGGTGAAGGCCGGCCAGACCGTCGCCATCGTCGGCCCGACCGGCGCCGGCAAGACGACCCTGGTCAACCTCCTGCAGCGTGTCTACGATCCGCAGAGCGGCCAGATCCTCGTCGACGGTAACGATATTACCAAGGTGACGCGCAAGTCGCTGCGCCGCTACATCGCCACCGTCTTCCAGGATGCCGGCCTGCTGAACCGCTCGATCAGCGACAACATCCGTCTCGGCCGCGAGGGTGCGACCGAGGAAGAGATGATGCGCGCTGCCGAGGCGGCTGCCGCCAACGACTTCATCGAGACACGCGAAAGCGGCTACGAAACCCGTGTCGGCGAGCGCGGCAACAAGCTCTCCGGTGGCGAGCGCCAGCGTATCGCGATTGCCCGCGCCATCCTCAAGGACGCGCCGATCCTCGTGCTCGACGAGGCGACCAGCGCGCTCGACGTGGAGACGGAAAACAGGGTCAAGGCGGCGATCGACAATCTGCGGCAGAACCGCACGACCTTCATCATCGCGCACCGCCTGTCGACGGTTCGCGAGGCCGATATCGTCCTCTTCCTCGAAAACGGACGCGTTATCGAGAATGGCAGCTTCAGCGCGCTCAGCCAGAGCAACGGCCGCTTTGCCGCCCTGCTGCGTGCCAGCGGTATCCTGACGGACGAGGAAGTCCGCAAGGCACATACCACGGAACACGAAGCCGCCTGATCATTCGCATGGGGCCCAAAAGTCGAAGCCGGGGGAGCACTGCTCCCCCGGCTTTTTCGTATCAGCGCCTATGTCCCGGCTAAAATTCCAAGGCAGAAACAAGAAAGGCCCGGCAGGGAAAACCGGGCCTTTCTCCTTCTCTGATCGGAGGTCAAATCGGTCATGACGCCAGCGGAGTTATGACTGGCGTCAAACCGGTTATGATTGGCGTCAAGCCGGGTAGGGCCAGCCTCACGCCGAAGATCAGATCAGAACTTGCGCTCGAAACGCAGGGCGCCGGTCCACTGGTCGGTATTGGCGGCATCGTAACGCATGTAGGTAAGCTCCGGCATGACGACTAGATCCTTGACCGGACGCCAGGCCAAGTTCGTCGTCGCCTGCAGGATGCCGCTGTCTGTATAGGCAACCATCGTGGTGTTCTGCAGCTTCGGCGTAAAGGTGTAGCTGAAGCCGGTCCAGAAGGCCCAGTCACCCCATCCGCAGTCGGCGCCATTCTTCGGGCAAGCCGCCGCGTTGGTGTTGAGGAAGGAGCCGGCATATTTGTTCAGCTTGTCGCCATCCGTATTCCAGCCACCCATGAAGAACGGCTTGAATGCGCCGAAGTCGCCATCGATGCGCGCCTTGATGGCACCCTCTTCGACGACGGAATCATAGCCGCCGACGATCCTGAACTGGAACATGCTGCCCTTGTAGCCGGCACCAGCGACGACGTCCGGAGCGTAGTGATCAGCCTTTCCGGTCTGCCATGCGCCGCGATAAGAAGAGCTGGTCGCCGAGGAATTGGAATCTTCCAGCGACACCAGCGCGGTAAAGCCATTGCCGGAATCATACTTGTAGGTGAGCTGGTTCAGCTCCTTCGGGCCTTCATAGACGACCTCGTCGTTTATGAGACTGGTCGTATAGCCCATGTACATCGTATATTGGGAGTCGAGCTTGCCGACGGTGAAACCACCGAGGCTGATATTGGCAAACAGCAGCCGGGCGTTGGTCGTGCCGCCATCCTGCCAATCCCAACGATAAACGGTGTTGGTCTTGAGTGGACCGTATTCCGTATCGGTCGCGGTATCGAAGGAAAGCTCCGCGCGGGTATGCCATTGCGTACCGATGTTGCTCGCGGCGTTCTTCGGATCCTTCCAATAGCCCTCGGTGCGGACCTTGCCGCCGACCTTCAGACAGGTTTCGGTGCCGGGGATGAAGAAATAGCCCGCGCCAAAAGCGTCGCAAATCCGGACATATTCAAGCGGTTCCGGCTCGGCGGCCACGATGGCGTCAGCTGCCTGCGCTCCCGAGACGGCGGCCAGGGCGGCGGCGGAACCGAGAAGAAGACTTCCGATATTCATAGATTACTCCAATCCAGTATCGATTGGGCATGAGTGATCGCGCCGCACATTCGACGTTCCCTACCCCATTCCCGTTTGACGATCCCCACGATTGCGTCATGCACCCATTTGGGCGCGTGTGGCGCCGGGATGGCGTTACTCCCCGAGCACCGCCACGACGTCGATGTAGGCGTTTAGGTTTTGCACAACAAGATTTTGAGCAATGGAATTGTCGCGGCAACGCGCCGAAACGCTGCCGCGTTGCAGAAACATCACGTCACACGTCCTTCACGAAAGTGTCGTGAACAAATTTTCTTTGAAAATCAAATGATTGACCGTTGCAGCGTTGAAAACCGCCAGAGGGGTTATCGACGCTGCTCGACCCGCAGCGGCAAAGGCAGCGCCGCCGCTGTCGTCTTGGTGGGACGATTGCTGGCCGTATCCAGCCGCTTGTGCTCGAGATAGTAGGCATAGGCAAACTGCAGAACAATGCCGACGACGACATAGGCGGCGCCGACGGCCGGATCCTTCTCGGTAACATAGAGAATGACCTGCCCCGCCATGGCGAGGATGGTGCCGGCAACGAAGATGCTGAGGGAATGCCGCCCGAGGATCGTTAGCGGATGATCGGCCGGCCGCCGCAGCGCTCGCGAGACCGATGGTATGCAGATGATAAGATAGGCGAGCGCCAGCACATGCAGCAGCCGCGGCAGCGACAGGAACGTCTTGTCGAAACCGGTGATGACCGTTGGCAGGCCGAGCGCGGCCAACTGGTCGCCCAGCACCCAGAGCTTGTCGGTGACCCAGATGAAGGACAGCATGACATAGGCGAGCGAAAGCGCGAACAGGATCGGGTTATAGGCAATCCGGCCGCCGCGTTTCGCATGCATGACGGCAACGAAGCCGATGACGAACAGGAACTGCCAGGAAAGCGGGTTCAGGAACCAGAAGCCGTCGAGAAGCGTCGTATGCGGCGCGATCCGGTAGATGCCGGCCAGCAGCCAGACGCTGCCGGAAATCAGCAGCAGAAACAGCGGGCTTTTCGCCTCTACCACCAACATCAGCGGCAGCATCAGGAACAGCGCCCCATACATCGGCAGGATATTGTTATAGCCGATCTGATGGCCGAGCAGCAGCAGGGCCTGAATACCACGCGCCGGATTCATCAGCACCGCGAGGATGTTCACCTCGCAGAGCAGGCCCACCTGGCGGAAGATCCAGGCGCCCGAGATGAACAGCACCAGCGTAATGAAGGTGGTGATCATATGCGCCGTATAGAGCGTGAAGGCGCGCTTGACCGCCTTCCAGGCGGTCAGCAGCCGATTGCCGGGCTTGAACCGCGTGCCATAGGCGAGACCAACCGAGATGCCGGAGATCAGCACGAAGGCTTCGGCGCCATCGGAAAAGCCGAAATTCTTCGTCGTCAGATGCTCGAAGAACTGGCCGGGAACATGATTGATGAAGATCGTGATCAGGGCTAAGGCCCGCAGAACATCCAGCCTGGTGTCGCGCCCCGCCGACATTTTCGGCGAGCCGCTGGCGCTTCCCGACCGTGTGTCGATACTTGCCCTGATGTTCATGAACATCTCCTGTTCCGGCATTCAAATGCGGATAGGGCCAAAGAGTTCCCTCTTTGGCCCTATCGATCAATGCAAAACAGTGCACAAAAGCGTTACTGTTCGATCGGATAGCCCTCTTCGGGATTAGCAAGCGCCCTATCATTCACAGTGACTGAGTATCCGCTCGCATCGGGCGCTTTTGAGACGGAAATGCGGTATTTTCCGCTCGGCAGATCGAGGTCCGCCGCAAAGCCATCCCACGTCGACGGCAGTGCGGGCTTGACGTAGAGGCGACCATTCTTGACGCGGATACCGAGAAGGCCCTCGATCGCCACACGATAGAACCAACCGGCCGAGCCCGTATACCAGGTCCAGCCGCCGCGACCGGTCAACTGCCCCTCGCCATAGACGTCGGCGGCGATGACATAGGGTTCGACGCGGTAGGTATCGGCCTGATCGCGATCGAGTGCATGGTTGACCGGGTTCAACATCTCGAAGCAATGCCAGGCATCGTCGCCACGGTTCATTTCTGCCAGCGCCATGACCACCCAGGTGGCGGCATGCGTATACTGACCGCCATTTTCACGGACACCCGGCGGATAGGACTTGATGTAGCCCGGATCGCGCGCCGACTTGGAGAAGGGCGGCGTGAACAGCCGGATCATCTTGTTGTCGTCGTCGACCAGCTTTTCGAGAACGGCGTTCATCGCCGTCTCGCCGCGCTTGGGGTCGCCCTCGCCGGAGAGAATGTTCCACGACTGCGCGATCGAATCGATCTGGCATTCGAAATTCTCGCTGGAGCCGAGCGGGCTGCCGTCGTCGAAATAGCCTCGGCGATAATGATTGCCGTCCCAGCCCGCCGTTTCCAGCGACTTGCGCAGTTCGGGCAGGTGCTTGGTCCAGCGCTCGACGCGCTCCTTGTCGCCCCGCGCTTCCGCATAGGGCAGGAAGGCGGTGAGCGTGCCGGCGAGGAACCAGCCGAGCCAGACGCTTTCGCCACGGCCCTGAATGCCGACGCGGTTCATGCCGTCGTTCCAGTCGCCACCGAGGATCAGCGGCAGGCCGTTGCCGCCCTTACGCTTGATGGCAAGATCAAGCGCCAAAGCCGCATGCTCGTAGACGCTGACCTTATCCTGCGACACGGTCGGCTGGTAGAAGGCGTCGTGCGTGCCGGGCATCAGGGCAGCGCCCTCGACGAAGGCAAGCTCCTCGTCCAGCAGCGACTTGTCGCCCGTCACCGTGCAATACTGATCGATCGCATAGGCGAGCCAGACGACGTCGTCCGAAATATGCGTACGCACGCCGGCGCCGCTGCCCGGCAGCCACCAATGCTGCACGTCGCCTTCCCGGAACTGACGCTGGGCCGCATTGACGATCTGCTTGCGCGCAAGCTCCGGCGCATGCATCAGGAATGCCAGCGTATCCTGCAGCTGGTCACGGAAGCCGAAGGCGCCTGAGGCCTGGTAGAAGGCGGTGCGCGCCATGATGCGGCAGCCGAGGCTCTGATAGGGGAGCCAGGCGTTGATCATGTTGTTCATCGCCTTGTCCGGCGTCGAGATCTGCAGGCGGCCGGTGAAGCCGTCCCAGAAGCCGCGGGTCGCCGACAGCACGGCCTCGAAATCCGCCTTGCGGATCTCGGAGACCAATGTGCGTGCCTCCTCAAGAGAGGCGGTATCGCCCATGTAGAAGCAGATATCCTTCTCTTCACCCGCGCCGATGGTCAGGTCGAAGGCAAGTGCTGCGCAGGGATCGCCGTCGAGATCGGTGGAATTGGAGAGAACGGCGCCGGAAACAACGACTTCCGGCATTTGCACCGTGCCGTGCCGGCCGATGAATTCTCGGCGGCTGGCCGAAAAGCTCGAATGCGCCTCGCTTGCCGCCATGAAAGCGACCCGCTTGGAATAGTCGATGCTGTATGGATTGTTGGCAAACAGCGCGCCCGTCTCCTCGTCCAGCGACGACAGGATGAAGGGCTTGGTCTTGTGCGGATTGATGCCAAGCACCCATTCCGCATAATTGTAGAGCCGCAGCCGCCGGGTGCCCTTGCCCTTGTTGCTGACGCGCAGGCGGAAGACCTTCACGGGACGCTCACGATCGACCGTCTGCGTCAGTTCCAGCGCAATGCCATTCTCTTCGCTCGAGAAGACCGAATAGCCGAGGCCGTGGCGGGCCTCAAACTGTACCTTCGGATTGCGCGACAGGCCGGCATAGGGGGTCATCACCGCATTGCTGTCGAGATCGGTCACATAAAGCGCCTCGCCCGGACGGTTGATGACCATGTCGTTGGTCCATGGGGTCAACTGATAGTCGCGCGAATTGTGGCTCCAGGTGAAACCGCCGCCTTCGGCGGGCACATGGAAACCGAAACGCTCATTGGTGATGACGTTGATCCACGGATGCGGCGTCGACTGACCGCCGGCAAGCCGGACGACATATTCGCGGCCGTTTTCGGCAAACCCGCCATAACCGTTCCAGAAATCGAGATCGGCCTGCGCTCCGAGTTCCGTCGCGGCAAACACCGATTCCTGCGGCGCGAGAGCCACGGCACGACGATCGATCGGAGCCTCATCGCCCTGCGGGGCCGAGGCGAACAGTGTCGCCGCGCGGGCGATCTGGTCGACCAGCTTGCCGTTGCGGGCATGGAAGACGACGCGCGAGGCGGCGAGGATCTGCTGATAGGTCTCGTTCTCGATCAGGTCCTTGCGCACAGCAAAGATGTGCTGACGCAGCCCATCTCCCTGATTGTGGCGGATATGATCGGCAAGCGCATCCAGCTGATGCTGCATCGCCTGCGCATGCTCGGCGGCGCATTCGTTCAGGATCACCAGATCAGCGGCGATACCGCGCGAGCGCAGATACTCCCCGGCACTCAGCGCTTCCTTGGCGATTTCGATGTCGATTTCGTCATTGATACGCAGCGTGAAGATCGGGAAATCGCCCGAGATAGTCACCGGCCAGAGCGCCGACTGCGAATGCAGGCCGGCAAGGACGGTGGCGCTGTCGGCGCGCAGATGCATGTCGGGATAGACGAGGTAGCGGGCAAGCTTCTGGAAAGCGGCCGCCTGCTGCGAGGAGACACCGACATGGCGCATCTGCATCTGCGTGCGCGTCCAGGCCTGTGTCAGCTCGGCTGCGAAGGCATCCGGATTGCGGTAACGGTCGACAGCCTTGTCGACCTCTTCGCGGTTCGGCGCGGCGATCGTCCAGAAGATCACGCTGACCTTCTTGCCGGCCGGCACGCGCACGACGCGGCGCAGCGACAGGCAGGCATCCATCGTAAAGCCTTGCGTGCCCGACAGCGTCGCGCCCGGATCGAAGGCGGCGGCTTCGGCAAGCGTGCGGCCACGGCCGAGGAACTTGCGACGGTCCGTCTCGAATTCCGTCGGGCGCTCCGAGCCGGCGTTGTCGACGACCAGATGTGCGATCGCCATGTCCGGCTCGTTATATTCGCGCTTGTTGCGCTCGGCGCGAAGCACGTCGCCGCTGCTACCAACTTCGGTGCGAACGAACATACGTGCGAAAACCGGGTGGCCGGAATCGACGTCGTCGCTGGCAATTGCTGGCTCGAGATAGGAGGTCACTTCGATGAAGCGGTCTTCCGACCCCATGTTGAGCAGCGTGACACGGCGGCCTTCGGCATCGTTTTCGGTGGCGACGATGCACTCGACCTCGCTGGTGAGATCACCGATGGTCTTGCTGTATTCCGCCTTTTCGTCGCTGAAGGCGACCTTGACTTTTTCGCCTTCGATGCTGCGCGGCTCCGCCGTCGCCGACCACCACTGGCCCGATGCGGTATCGCGCAGGAAGATGAAGGTGCCCCAACGGTCTTCCGTCGGATCGGGCCGCCAGCGCGACACGGACAGGCCGTTCCAGCGCGAATAGCCCGCGCCTGTCGCCGTCAGCATGACGGAGTAGTGGCCGTTGGAGAGGAAGGCGAGTTCGCGGTCCTGCGTGGCCGGATCGGCGATCTTGCGGATCTCCGGACGCAGCATGTCTTCCTGGATATTGGCCGGCTGGTCGCTCTCATGCTTGGCGGCCATGACCGGGATATCGCGCGGCGCCTTTTCCTGCAGCAGCAGTTCGGCCGCTTCAATGACCGGATCAGCATGGAAGAGTTCACGCAGACGGCCGTTGAAGGCGACGTTGGCAATAGCCGCAATCGACATGCCATGGTGGTGGGCATAGTAGTTGAAGACCACCGCGCATTTCTTGCCTTCGGGAACGCGGGTCGGCGTGAAGTCGACGGCATCATGGAAGCCATAGATGCCAAGCGCGCCGACCTTGCGTAGCTTTTGCAGGTTTTCGAGCGCCGCTTCCGGCCGATACTGGCTGGCGAGGATCGAGGCATAGGGCGCGATGACGGCATTCTGGCCGAGACCGCGCTTCAGGCCGAGCGAGGGCACACCGAAATTGGTGTACTGATATTGCATCTGATGGTCGCGGGCGTTGAACGCCGCTTCCGAAATGCCCCAGGGGATGCCGGCGCCGAGACGCTTGGCATAGTTCATCTGCTCCTGGACGATCAGATTGTTGGTCTGGTTGAGAATACCGCCCTGACGCTCCTGCATGACGAGCGGCGGCATCAGATATTCGAACATCGAGCCGGACCAGGAGACCAGCGCACCGCGCGAGCCCACCGGCACGACCTGCCGGCCGAGGCGATACCAATGCTCCGTCGGCAGGTCGCCCTTGGCGATGGCGAACAGGCTGGTGAGACGGGCTTCCGACGCCAGCAAGTCGTAGCAGGCGGCATCGAGCTCATTGGTTTCCACGCGGAAGCCGATGGAGAGCAGGCGCCGTTCCGGACGATAGAGGAAGGCGAATTCCATACCGAAGGCGGTTTCGCGCATGCGGTCGCGCAGTTTCGCCAGGCGCTGGCGCAATGCGTCGACATTGGCGAGATCGAAGACGCTGTCGGCGATATGGCCTTCGCAGACCTTCACCAGCGATTGCGACCAGGTGAGCACCTCGCCGCTCTGCGGCGACTTGACCTCGTGGTCGAGGTTGGCGGCAAGCTTCTGGATGTCATGCGCCAGGACCGAAAGATTGATGATGCGGATCGAGGCGAACTCATGCTCGCGCTTGACCGCTGCCAGCGCATTCTGGAAGCCGAGGATGCGCTCTTCCAAGCGATGACGCAGCGGACGCACGGTCTTGCGGTCATCCGGAAGCTCGGCGAGTATCTCACCGAGGATGCCGGCGACATCGCCGATGCCGTCGAGATTGCCCTGCATATGTGCGGAAGGTGCTTCCGCCCAAATGCGGCAGGCGGAGGACACGGCGAGCAGGTGGCCGGCGAAATTGCCGCTGTCGACCGCCGAGACATAGCGAGCGCCCATCGGCTTCAGCGTGTCGGTATGATACCAGTTGCAGAGATGGCCACGGAACTTCTCGAGCTTCTCGACCGTCGCCATGGTCTTTTCCATGCGATCGATGGTTTCCTCGAAGGAAATCCAGCCGAAATGGCGGGCCGAGATAATCGAGAGCAGGTAGACGCCGATATTGGTCGGCGAGGTACGCGAGGCCACGACCGGATGCGGCGTCTGCTGCACGTTGTCCGGCGGCAGGTGGTTTTGCTGTTCGACCACGAAGGTGTCGAAATAGCGCCAGGTGCGCCGCGCGATCTTGCGTAGTTCCGACGAGACGCTTTCCGGTACTTCGAGCTTGTCCTCGGTTTCCGCCGACTGGCTGACATACCAGGCGATTGCCGGCGACAGGACCCAGAGCAGCGCAAAGGGAATGCCGACGAGGAAGGCATTGTCGCCCGACAGCGACGCGAAGGCGAGCGCCAACAGCGCCAGCACCGGCGCATGCCACATGACGCGGTAGTGGCCAAGAATGGTGGTCTGCGCCGCGGCCTGGGCGCTGGCGGCGGTGCGCCATTGTAGCATCAGCTTGCGGCTGACGAAGGCGCGGTAGAGCGAACGGCCGATGGCGTCGGCCATGACGCAGGCGCTGTCGGCGATGAAGACGATGCGCAGCGCCACTTGCGCGTTGGCGGCGCGGATATCCGTCCAGACCGTATAGAGATGGGCGCGGGCGATGATATCGCTTGTGCGCGGGATGATGCCGTTGATGAGCGACAGCGTCGGCGCCACGAACAGGCAGAAAATTAGCAGGATCTGCCAGATGAGCGCGGCGAACGGCCCCATGAAGTACCAGCCGAGGACGGAGGCGAAGAACCATGCGATCGGCGTCAGCGAACGACGCAGATTGTCCATCATCTTCCAGCGGCCGAGGCCGGTGACACCGCGCTTCGGATTGAAGAGGTAGGGAAGGAGCTGCCAGTCGCCACGAGCCCAGCGATGCTGGCGCGAAACTTCGACTTCGTAGCGGATCGGGAAGTCTTCCACGAGCTCGCAATCGGTCACCAGCGCGCAGCGCGCCATCGAGCCTTCGAGCAGATCGTGGCTGAGAACAGCATTCTCGTCGATCTTACCCTTCAGCGATGCCTCGAAGGCGTCGACATCATAAAGGCCCTTGCCAGTGAACGTGCCTTCCTCGACCAGATCCTGATAGACGTCGGAAACGGCGAAGACATAGGGGTCGAGACCGCGATTGACGGAGAAGACGCGCTGGAACACCGAGGCGTCCTTGCCCGTCGTCAGCGACGGGGTGACGCGCGGCTGCAAGATGCCATAGCCGCGAACGACGCGCTTGGTCTCCGGATCGAGAACCGGCCGGTTGATCGGATGATGCAGCTTGCCGACGAGCTTGGTGACCGTATCGCGCACCAGGCGCGTGTCGGAATCGAGCGTCATGACGTATTTCACGTCCTTCGGCACGGTATTGGCGCCGGGCAGGAAGGTGGTGTCGCGGTCGCCGCGCAGAAGCAGGTTCAGCTCATGCAGCTTGCCGCGCTTGCGCTCCCAGCCCATCCAGGATCCCTCAGCCGGATTGTAGAGGCGGCGGCGATGCAGGAGATAGAAACGCTGCTTGCCGTCTTCCGCGTAGCGGGCCGCGAGATTGGCGACTTCGCGACGGGCATAGTCCAGGATTTCCAGATCGCGTTCGCTCTCTTCCTCCTGGCTGTCCGGCCAGTCGCTGAGCAGCGCGTAGTAGACTTCGCCGCGCGGATTGGCGAGGTAATGAACTTCGAGATTGCGCACGAGCTCGTCGACGCTGTCGCGGTTGCCGATCAGCGTCGGCACGACGACCAGCGTACGGGCCTCTTCCGGAATGCCTTCCTTGAACTCATAGCCGACAAGGCGTGCCGGCGTCAGGTACATGGTGACAACGAAATTGAACAGGCCCGTCGCCCCTTCGGACGCCGGCAGCGAGAACATCAGCAGCATGAGAATGGTTTCAGCCCAGCCCATGCCGGCCTGGAGCATGAAATAGCCGACGACAGCCAGTGCAAGGGCGGTCAGAGCCATCACGGGTGCCGCGATCGCCAGCCAGTTGAGCTTGCGCCACTGGCGCACGAAGCGCGCCGACAGGAAGGGGCGATAGCCGATCGCCTTTTCCAGCTTTTCGGTCTGCTGGCCCATGATGTAGTCGCCGATATTCGGCTCCTGCGGCTGCGGTTCGCCCGAAGCCTTGGCCGCTTCCGTCATCGCCATGGCAACCTGGGCGATCTCCATTTCGGTCTTCTTGGAACGGCGGGCAAGCTTTTCGATGCGGCGGCGATAGCTGTTGCGCGAGCCGGGATCGAGCTTGGCGTAGTCGGTCTCGTCCCACAACAGCTTGTCGACCGCGCTCACCTCTTCGACCCAGACCGACCAGTCCGTATCGTCGATCAGGCGCAGGCTCTTGATGATGTTGCCCATCGTCACATTGCCGGACGACAGCCGGTTATGCTCGGCCATCATGACGCTTTCGGCGTCCGTGCCGGCATCCGCCATGCGCTTTTCCATCCAGGTGACGGCGAGACCCGAAGTGTGTGAGCCATCGCGGAGGCGATAGAGGAACTGTGTCGCGAAGGTATTGTCCGACGTATAAGGCTCGAGCGTCTTCAGGAATTCGGCGACCTTGGCGTCGTCATTGAGACGGATCAGCTCGTCGACGGCCTCGTTGGCCTTCTTGCGCGTGATGCGGCTCTGTTCGACGCGGCTGGAAATACGGCGAAGATTGTCGACCAGAATATAGCGCACCAGCGACGGAACAGCCCAGAGCTCGCCGATCTTCAGCATCTCAACGGACTGGAAGCCCTCTACCAGCGCCAGCAGGCCCTGGTTGGACACGGTGCTGTGCGTATGGGCAACATAGAGCCAGGCGAGCGCCATGGTGCGCGGCATGACCATGCCGCCGATGGTGATCGTCTGCAGCTGATCGTAGAACTTCTTCGGGAAATCACGACGGACTTCCTGAATCGCTTCTTCGATGACGTAATGGTTGTCGAGCAGCCATTCGGCCGCAGGCGTGATCGATTCGCCCGCGTCGACATCGGCATTGGCCGAACGATAGACCCGCAGGATCTCCTTCTCGTTCTCCTTGTGACGCGCAAAGAAATCGAAAGGCGCAAAGCCCGGCAGCGTCGTTTTGGCGCCGTTGCGGGCGAACGTTGCGCCGCATTCGCGTATCTGCTCGTTGGAGAAATAGGTCGCCCGGATCGAATCGTTGTGATCGATCTGCTTGGCTTCAGAATCGCGTAGCGAAACAGTGGAGAGGTTTTGAGTCGTCATGGATTCGGGTTCTGGGTCCAAACAGAGTGATAGGCATTATCGCCTTCGATGTCTTTGTCCTGCCCGTCACAACCATTCACACATTTGGACCCTTTTGCTTCGCTTCCCGGCGCGCGAAGGGGGTGAATTCGAGGTGGCGGCTTAGAACAAACGATTCAGGCGAAGATTTTCATGGGGTCTTCTTCGGAGTTATGGCGATTTTATGCCACCATTCGAAACAGGCTTCCCATGAAACTTGAGACGCGGCCGGATGGTTCCGACAACAGTCCCGGCGTCAAAAACAATCGATCAGAGTCACGAGGCATTCTCCTTGGGCTGACTTCTTGCAATCAGGAAGCAGGGTATTTCAGACTGAGCCCTCCATATCCCGCGGAAGATGAACTTAAACTGAACTCCCTCAAAAGATTCGCAAATTCGTCTCAAGTGCCGCTTTTCTCCGGATAGGAAATAATCGACAGGAAACGGATCGGCAGGCTGACCAGCACTTCCGGGCCGTGCGGCGCATCGGCGTCGAAGAATAGGCTGTCGCCGGGCAGCATGGCATAGAGCTTGTCGGCGTGGCGATATTTGACCTCGCCTTCCAACATATAGATCAATTCCAGCCCCGCGTGCTGAAACGCCGGAAAAACATCCGAATCGGCCGTCAGGGTAATGAGGTAGGGCTCGACCTGCAGACCGTTCGACCCGTTGCCGATATGGCCGAGCAGATTGTACTGGTGACCTGCGCGCGTGCCCCGCCGCTCCATCTCCAGACCCTCGCCGGCCTTGACGAAGACCGCATTGCGCTTCTCTTCAAATCGCCGGAAGAATGCGGTGACGGGCACGCCGAGCGCCCGCGCCAGGGACTGCAGCGTAGTTAGCGACGGCGAAGTGTTGCCGTTTTCGATCTTGGAGAGCATGCCGAGCGATATGCCCGTGGCCGAGGCGAGATCGGCGCCAGTGATGCCGAGCTTCTTGCGATAGGCGCGAACCTCATGGCCGATCGCCATTTCGAGGTTGTTCTCCTTCGCGTCGCGCAGGGCGTGCGGATCCTGCTTCAGAATTGCCTTCGCATCGTGAGTACCACTCCGCCTGCTGCCGCGCGCAGCCTCCACCTTGGTCATGCCTCCGCCCCAATCTATTTTTGTATTTTGGCGGAGCTTACTGTTTTAACGAAGCGCATTCCATTGGGCGGGGCAAAATTTCTTTGTCCGGCAAAGTTCCGGTCATGTACGGGAAAAAGAATTGCCGTGGGAAAGGATTTAATCTGAAAGAAGGCAGATCAAACCGCCGGTCATAGCCGGCCAGACCCGAGCCTCGACGCGATGAAATACTGTCATCCCTGGGGACAAGCGAGAGAAGAACGCTTCAGCACGACCGGCAAAACCCGGTCGCATCCCCTCGACAGAAATCAGACCACAATGCCGCAAACGATGGCGGCGACGAAGATGAACGCGGCGGAACACAGCGCAACATTGATCGCGGTGTGGATCTTGTGTCGCGTCGCAGCAGCACGCTTCGAAGCATCGAACCGGTTCACATGCGTATTCGACATACCCAAATTCGCCATGTGTTGCCTCCGTTGATTTTTTATTGTCGCAGGGACGAGCCCATGCCTGACATTTATATAGTCTCTATCAATTAGGTAGAGATAATTTTCCGTCCAGAGGGCCGCGAGGGAAAAAATAAACCACTGGGTTCAGGTGGGGTTCGATAATCGGCGGAGCAGAAGCTCAGCAGAGAATGCGGCGAGCCCAGATCAAGGTGCGCTCAACGGCGCTTGTTTCAGATGCCGGCGTCTCTGTTTGACCGATCAGATGACGGTTCTTTTCTTCCGGCAGAGTGGCGGTCAACACGTCCTCTTCCTTCGCCGGCATCGGCGGATGAAGATAGCCCATGGTCATGCCACCCATGAAAAACATGCCTGCCTCCACTCGTGTACGACCCGGTGAGGATCACGAAAGTTAACCGTCATTAATAACATCATGACAGAAATGCGGCAGGTGTCAATAGTCTATACGATTGGTCGTCTTTTGAACGGATATCGCCTAAAGACGTAATGATATTATATGCTTAGTCGCGAACAAATCCCTTGCTCGCGACCATCAGATTGCGCGTATAGTCTTCTTCAACCTTGCCGGCCGCCAGGTCTTTCGCGCTCAGCCGCTCGACGATGGCGCCGTTCTGCATGACCACGAGGCGCTCGCACATATGGGTGACGACGCCGAGATCGTGGCTGACCATGACGAATGTCAGGTGGCGATCCCTGCGCACCTGCTCCAGCAGATTGAGCACTTCGGCCTGCACGGAGGCATCGAGCGCCGAGGTCGGCTCGTCGAGCAACAGGATGGACGGCTCGACGATCAGGGCGCGAGCGATCGCCACACGCTGGCGCTGGCCGCCGGAAAGCTGATGCGGATAGCGAAACCGGAAACCGGTGCCGAGACCGACTTCGTCGAGCGCGCGCGCAATGCGTGTCTCGCTGTCGCCGATGCCGTGGATCGCCAGAGGCTCCAGCAACAACCGGTCGATGGTCTGGCGCGGATGCAACGAGCCGTAGGGGTCCTGAAACACCATCTGGACTTGGCGATAGAACGCCTTGGTGCGCTTCGAGCCCTTCAGCGTCTCGCCATCAATGCGGATCGTGCCACCGCTGACCGGCGCAAGACCGGCGACAGCCCGCAGCAGGGTGGACTTGCCGGAACCGGATTCGCCGACGAGGCCGAAGGATTCGCCTCGATTCACATCGATGCTCACCGCATCCAAGGCATAATAACCATCATAGACGACGCTGAGACCGTCAACCGCAAGCGCCGCCGTCATGCCGCCCACTCCGGCTTGCGGTCGAGAACCGGCAGCGGATGGCGGTTTTCACCGATCACAGGCATGCAGTTCAACAGGCCTCGCGTATAGGGATGCTGCGCATTGTTGAGTTCGGAGGCCTTGAGTTCCTCGACGATCTTGCCGGCATACATGACAATCACCCGGTCACAGAAGGAGGAGACCAGCCGCAGATCGTGCGACACGAAAATCAACCCCATGCCGCGCTCCGACACCAGCTTATCCATGATCCGGAGCACATCAAGCTGCACGGTGACATCAAGCGCCGAGGTCGGCTCGTCTGCGATCAACAGTTCCGGCCCGGCGATCAGCATCATCGCGATCATCACGCGCTGGCCCATGCCGCCCGATACCTCGTGCGGATGCAGGTCGTAGACGCGCTTGGGATCACGGATCTGCACGGCCTCCAGCATGGCCAGGACACGGTCGCGCGCTTCTCCCCGGCCGACCTTTTCATGCGTGCGCAACGTCTCGGTGATTTGCTTGCCGATGGGCATCACCGGATCCAGCGAATATTTCGGATCCTGCAGCACCATGGCGATGCGCTTGCCGCGCAGGGACCGGCGCTCCTTGGCCGAGATCGACAAAAGATCGATGCCGTTGAAATTCAGCCGGTCGGCGCTGACAAGAGCGTGCGGCGGCGTCAGCCCCATGATGGCGCGGCCGGTCTGCGATTTGCCGGAACCGCTCTCTCCGACGATGCCGAGCCGCTCGCGGCCGAGCGTGAAGGACACCCCGCGCACCGCCTCGATGACGCCGGTGCGGGTGGGATAACGAACTCTAAGGTTTTCGACCGTCAGCATCGTCGTCATTGGCCGCTCTCCTTGGGATCGAGCGCATCACGCAGGCCGTCGCCGAGCAGGTTGAAGCCGAGGCTGACGATCAAGATGGCGATGCCTGGCATGGCAGCCACCCACCATTGGTCGAGATAATATTTGAAGCCGCTGGCGATCATCACGCCCCATTCCGGCAGCGGCGGTTGCGCGCCGAGGCCGAGAAAGCCGAGACCGGCGGCCGTCAGGATGACGCCGGCCATGTCGAGCGTGACGCGCACGATCAACGAGGAAATACAAAGCGGCATGACATGGCGGAAGATGATGCGCAGCGGCGAGGCACCCATCAACTGCACGGCGGCAATATAGTCAGAGCGCCGCACGGTCATCGTCTCTGCCCGCGCCAGACGCGCATAGGGCGGCCAGGAGGTAATAGCGATGGCGATGATAGCGTTTTCGATGCCCGCCCCGAGCGCGCCGGCAAAGGCGAGCGCCAGCACCAGCTTCGGAAACGCAAGGAAGATATCGGTGATCCGCATCAGCACGGTATCGACCCAGCCACCGAGATAGCCGGAGACCATGCCGATGATCAGCCCGATCGGCGCGGAGATGATCGCGACCAGCACGACGATATAGAGCGTCCATCGCGACCCGTAGATCAGGCGGGAGAGGATGTCGCGGCCAAGGTCATCGGTGCCAAGCAGATAGCTCCCGGTGCCCGGTGGCTTCAGGTAGGCGTTGGTGAGATCTCCGATGACGGGCGAATGCGGGGCGATGACATCGGCAAGGGCGGCGATCAGCACCAGCGCAAGGATGATCAGCAATCCGACAACAGCCAGGCGATTGGCGGAGAATTGCCGCCAGGTGACATAGGCACGCCCGAGTCTCGCCTGCCGACGCGACTGTGGCCGATCTGACAGCAGCCAGTCACGCCAGCTAATTTGCGTGGTCCCAGCCGTCATTTACGTCGCGTCCTTGGATCGAGGGTCCGATAAAGCAGATCGGAAAGCAGGTTGATGCCGATGAACACCGTGCCGATGACGATGGTGCCGCCGAGCACGGCGTTCATGTCGGCATTGCGCAGCGAGCTGGTGATATAGAAGCCGATGCCCGGCCAGGAGAAGACGATCTCCGTCAGCACCGATCCCTCCAGCAACGATGCATAGGAAAGCGCGATCACCGTGATCAGCGGTACCATGGCGCTGCGCAGCGCATGCCCCCAGATCACCCGCGTCTCGGAAAGACCCTTGGCGCGGGCAGCGACGATATATTCCTGCCCCAGCTCATTCAGCATGAAGCTGCGCGTCATGCGGCTGATATAGGCAAGGGAGAAATAGCCAAGTAGCGAAGCCGGCAGGATGATATGGCGGAACACGTCCCAGAAGACGTCCCATTGCCCCTGCATGGCGCTGTCGAGCAGGAAGAAGCCGGTGACCGGCGTGAAGGTATATTCGTAGGCAATGTCGATGCGGCCGGGATAGGCCACCCAGCGCAGTTGCGCATAAAAGATGACGAGCGCTACCATCGCCAGCCAGAAGACCGGCAGCGAATAGCCGACAAGGCCGATGACGCGGACAATCTGGTCGATAAGACTGTTGCGGCGCACGGCGGCAAGCACGCCGAAGGGAACGCCGATAACTGCACCGATGATCGTGCCGACGGTCGCAAGCTCCATGGTGGCCGGAAAGACGCGTCGGATGTCGTCCATCACTGGATTGGTGGTCAGCACCGACGTGCCGAAGTCGCCAGTGAGCGCGCTCACCAGATAGAAGTAGAACTGCTGATAGAGCGGCTGATCGAGATGCATTTCGCGGCGCAGGCGTTCGATCACCTGCGCAGGCGCATGGTCGCCGGCAATCGCCAACGCCGGATCGATCGGGATCACCCGTCCGATGAAGAAGGTGACGGCCAGAAGGCCGAGATAGGTCGTGACGGCGACGACCAGGAAGCGCAAGACGCCCATTAGAATGGGCGCGGTACGGCCCTTCTTGGGCCGCACCTCCATTTTCCGTTCGACGGTGCTCAAAGAACTAATCCTGCCGGATTACTACTTCGAGATCGGCCATACGAAATTCGTGTCGAAGCTTGGACCGAGCTTGAAATCCTTCACGTCCTTGCGATAGCCGGCCACTTCCGTCTGCTGATAGAGGAAGATGAAGGGGCTGGCTTCCAGGTACTTCTTCTGGATATCCTGATACATGGCGGCGCGCTTGGCGGTATCGACCTCGAACAGGGCAGCCTTTGTTTCCTTGTCGAGCTCCGGTGTCGTCCATGTATTGCGCCAAGCGAGTGTCTTGTTCGTGCCGGCATCGGAGTTGTCGGGGTTGTTGGTGAACGTATCGGCATTGGAATGAGGGTCCCAATAATCGTTGCCCCACTGACCGTAATAGATGTCATGATTGCGGGCGCGATATTTGGTCAGCTTCTGCTTGCCGTCGCCGGGGATGATTTCCACCTTGATGCCGGCCTGGCCGAGCGTCTGCTGGATCGAGGTGGCAATGCCGGTGTCCGGCTCGATGCTGCGCGCGTCCATGGTCACGGAGAAGCCGTCCGGCAGGCCGGCCTTCGCCAGCAATTCCTTCGCCTTGGCAACATCCAGCTTGAACGGATTTTCGTCCAGCGCGCCGAGCAGACCCTTCGGCTCGAAGGTCTGATGGATTTCGCCGATACCCTTGATCAGCGTCTTGCCGATGGCGTCATAGTCGACCAGATACTTGAACGCCTGCTGCACTTCCGGCTTGGCAAGATTCGGGTTCTTCTGGTTGAGGCTGATGTAATAGATCGTGCCCTTCGGCGCGCTGGTCGAGGCAAGCTGCGCATTCTTCTCGACGGCGGCGAGATCGGTCGGCGACAGGTTGCGGGCAATATCGATATCGCCGTTTTCCAGCGCCAGGCGCTGTGCCGAGCTTTCCTTCATGAAGCGGTAGATGACGCGGGTGAGCTTCGGCTTGTCGCCATAGTAATTTTCATTACGCTCGAGAACCACGGCCTCGTTGGCACGCCATTCGCGCAGCTTGAACGGGCCGGAGCCGGCAAAGCCGGTCTTCAGCCAGCTGTTGCCGAAGTCGTTGTCATACTTGAAATCGGCCGTCGGCGTCGCCGGCTTGACGTGTTGCAGAACCAGCTTCTTGTCGACCACTTCTGCGACGGTGGCCGTCAGGCAGTTCAGCACGAAGCTCGGTGCATAAGGCTTGTCGACCGTGAAGACGAAGGTGTTCGGATCGGTTGCCTTGGCCTTTGCCGTCACGTTGTCGCCGGTGAGGCCAAACTGGGTGAGAATGAAGGCCGGGCTCTTGTCGAGTTTGACGACACGCTCGAAGGACCACGCAACATCCTCGGCGGTGATCGGATTGCCGGAGGCGAACTTCAGGCCGGGCTTCAGCTTGAACGTATAGGTCAGATGATCGTCAGAGACCGACCAGCTCTCGGCAAGGTCACCCTGGATCTTGGACGTGTCGTTGATATCAAGGCGAACGAGCAGGCTGTAGGTATTGCCGGTGATTTCGGCAGCGGAGAGCTCGTAGGCCTCAGCCGGGTCCATGCTGAGAATATCGTCGAAGGCAAAGCCCTCCACCAGCGTGTCCTTCGGCGTTTCGGCAAAGGCGCTCGGTGCAGCCATCAGCAAAATCGAGAGAGCCGCGCCGGCCGAAAGGGCGCGGAAGCTGCGGTTCATCCTGGTCATCATCATGTTTTCGTTCCCTTATTTGGACTTTTATCAGTCTGATTATGCACGCGGCGCGCTGCCCTCTCCCCAGGCGGACGCCAGAATACGAAGCCAGTTCTCCCTGCACAGCTTCGCAAGATCGGCCTCACCATAGCCAACGTTCCGGAGCGCAGCAATCAGCTTTTGATTGCCAGCGGCATCGCCGATATCCGCGGGAATCGTCGCCCCATCGAAGTCCGATCCGAGGCCAATGCAATCAATGCCGACGCGCTTGATGAGATGGTCGAGATGGCGGATCATTGCTTCGATCGGCGTGTCAGCATCCGAGCGGCCGTCCTCGCGCAGCATGGCGGTCGCATAGTTGAGGCCGACGATCCCACGGCTCTCCTTGATGGCGTCGAGCTGCTTGTCGGTGAGGTTGCGCGCGACCGGGGTCAGCGCATGGGCATTGGAGTGGCTGGCGACCAGCGGCTGGTCCGATGTCTTCGCCACATCCCAGAAGCCCTTTTCGGTGATATGGGCGAGGTCGATGACAATGCCGAGCCGATTGCATTCGCGCACCAGGGCAAACCCCGCATCCGTCAGCCCCGGACCGGTGTCGGGCGAGCTCGGATAGGCGAAGGGCACGCCATGGGCAAAGACGTTGTTGCGGCTCCAGACGGGGCCGAGCGAGCGCAGACCGGCGGCATAGAAAGTCTCGAGCGCGACGAGATCGGCGTCGATCGCCTCACAGCCTTCCATATGCATGACGGCGGCGAAAATACCCTTTTCCATGCTGTCGCGGATGTCTGCGGTCGACCGGCAAAGCTTCCAGGCGCCGGCACGGTCGAGCTTAAGTGCAATCGCCGCCATTTCCAACGCGATATCGAGCGACGGCGCCCGCTCCAGCGGAGCGGCGAGCGGCGTCGCATAGTGGCCGTTGCGGTCGGGTTCGGCAAAAACGAGATGGCCCGAAGGGATATAGATGGCGCAGAGACCGCCGGCGAGACCGCCCGCCTTGGCGCGGGGCGCATCGATATGGCCGATCGATATCCCGTCCCTGAATTCGGCGACTGGATCGGCACCTTCATTTGTATGATGCCAGAGCCTCAGCAGAACGTCGTTATGGCCATCGAATACGGATTGCATCGTCTATCCTGGATAAAGCGCTCGAACGAGCGGAGGGAAAGCGGCCAGAATAGAAAAGATGACAGAATTCGCCATCCCTAAATGAAAAAAATCTTCATGGACATGAAGGGTGCGGCGGACGGTAAGCGGGAGCAAAGGTCAGAAGCGAGAGCGTCGCTTCAATCAGAAATTTTCCGACAACGCTTGCCAAGCATTTGGTCTTGTGGATTGCTCACTTGAAAGAGTTGGGAGCATCACATGTCTATCGAACACTGGCTTGCCTTTGTCGCCGCATCCGCCGTGCTGCTGGCGATCCCCGGACCGACAATCCTTCTCGTCATATCCTATGCGCTGGGGCATGGCCGCAAGGCGACGACGGCTACCGTCGCAGGGGTTGCGCTCGGCGACTTCACGGCGATGACCGCCTCGATGCTGGGCCTTGGCGCATTGCTGGCCGCATCGGCTGCGATCTTCACCGGGCTCAAGTGGATCGGCGCGGCATATCTCATCTATCTCGGCATCAAGCTCTGGCGCGTACCGGTCTCCGACAGATCCGCTGATACGGAAGACACGGAGACGGCTAAAGAGCGGCCGTTTCGAATTTTCCTGCACACCTATGCGGTGACCGCGCTCAATCCGAAGAGCATCATTTTCTTCGTCGCCTTTCTTCCGCAATTCCTCGACACCTCAAAGCCCATCGCTTTTCAGATGATCGTCTTTGAGGTGGCATTCCTGGCGCTGGCGACGTTGAATGCCACCACTTATGGTCTCATGGCCTCGATGGCCCGAAAGACGATCCGTAAACCAAGCGTGCAACGCCTCGTCAATCGGACCGGCGGAACGCTGATGATTGGCGCCGGTCTGCTCGCAGCGGGATGGAAAAAGGCCGCGGCTTGATTGCCGCAAATATTCTGGTGTCCGCAGCAAGTTTGGACTCGCGACGGACCTTCGAAGCCTTCAGCATTACGGCAAAAAGATCAGAGCAGTGGTTGCCGTCATCGGAAAACTCTAGCGGGATTCTATCACTGCGCGACAAAGAGGGTGGCGCCCAATTGCAGTTATTGTGATCCGGATGGCCACTTCTTATGGCGATCCGAGGCTCCCAACAGGGCGTCGACCACATCTTGATGATACGCATTTCTGTCGAAGCGGCTGTCGGCTGCCAGTTGCATGAGACCGTTGAAGGCCGCCTTGGCCGGAGGCTTCTTGCCTTCACCGCGAAGATAAGCGGACAGGCGGTGATAATCGGCTCCAGTCTTGATTTCGAGTGGGTTGCCCGCGCCGATCTTTTTTAACGGCCACCACGACCAACCGATACCGTTCCTTTCTTGCAGTGCGACGGCGCGCGCGTACCAATCGTTGCTGTTCTCGCCGGACTCGCCGTTCCATAGCGGCATGTCATATTGTTCCCGCAACTTCAGGAATGGTTCGATCGACTCCTGCGTCGTGGGGGTCCAGTATTTGTGGAAGCTCAGCGCGGTATTGCGATCGGCTATGGGTAGCATGCCAAGGTAATTGTTGCCCCAGCAATTGCCCTCGATAATCAGCATATGGTTGTCATCGACAGCACGTATGGCCCGGATGCTGCGCTCGTAGAGATCGCGTAGCGGCTCGTTGCCGGTTTCTCGGCAACCACCTTTATCGTTCTTGTCCTGAAAACCCCAATTTGGCTCGTTGAGCAGATCGTAACCCGCAATGATCGGCTCATCCTTATAGCGCCGGGCAATCTCGCTCCAAAGTGCGATCATTTTCTCTTGGTTGTCGCGACTGTCCCAGAGGGAGGGCTTGTCCGGATCGCGATCGGAAATAGCAAGGTCATGACCCTGGCCACCCGGAGCGGCATGCATGTCGAGGATCAGGAACATGTCGTTGGCTTTCAGCCAGGCGATCAGCGCATCGACGCGCCGAAAGCCCTCTTCGTTCCAAACGATCCTACCCGTAGCGTTATGGCCGGGCGTGCCCTTGATGAACAGGTTCCAATGCAGCGGCAGGCGCACACTGTTGAAGCCCCACCCGGCCATTGCGTCGATGTCGGCCTTCGTCACAGCGTTGTCGCGCCAAGACTGATAGAATTGCTCGGTCTTTTTCTCACCGATAATGCGGGAAATGCGGCTGCGAATGATATGCTGCGCCTTCAGATTGGACAGGCCCATCATATAGCCTTCCTGGACCATCCAACCTCCGAGACCCAGTCCGCGCAAGATCAAGGGATCGCCCTTGCCATCCACGATTTGCTGATGGTCTGCACGAACAAATCCCTGCGCGTGTGTTGACGGTGCAAGCGAGATCAGGCAGGCGACAAGCAGGCTGGTTAGCCAGAGCGGAAAATGCCTCATGAAATTCCAGTCCTTCGAAAGTTTGACACGATGTGGGCACCTTGTGCCGGTTCTCTCGCAAACTTTTCTGTAATGGTCGAATGCCGAAGTGGAGTGCTACCCATTTCACCGGACAGATCGGCTAGTTTGATTTAGCCCTGATGAACTGCCGAGGGGAAGCCATCTTGAGCGCGGAATGGGGATGGATTTCGTGGTCTTCGATCCATCCGTCGATTAGCCGGAGCGCCGTTTCGGCGTCTGGCAGAGCTGATATGCGGATATAACCCCGTTCCAGGGTTTTGACGAATGCCTCTGACATGCCGTTCGACTGGGGGCTGGCGACCGGCGTGAAGCAGGGCGTCAGATTGAGCGCCTGGGCAAACAGCCTGGTCTCCCGTGCTGTGTAAGCCGAACCGTTGTCCGAGAGATGCTCGATAGCATGCGGGGCTCGGGTTGCATGGAAGCGTTTCTCGACCGCCTCCAGCATCATGTCGCGCACGTCCGAGCCGGAGATGCCCGCATTGGCAACCGCCGTCCAGGAAATGATCTCGCGGTCGAAGGCGTCGATGATGAAGGCGAGACGAATGACCTCGCCATTCCAGCAGGTGAACTCCATACCATCGGAGCACCAGCGCAGGTTCGAGCGCATGACCATGACCTTGCCGTCATGGATGCGGCCCTTGGAACGGCCGTATGCTTCTCCAGCAGCATCGCGTGATTACCCATGATGCGATGAACCCGCTTGGCGTTGACGATAGGCATATCGGCGGCTCGCCTTTCGCGATTGAGGAGCGCGGCGATCCGCCGATAGCCATAGGTTGGCCTCTGATCCACCAGCCTACGAATGATCGGCAGAAGCTCCGCATCCTCGGCCTTGCGATAGGACCCGCGCGGCTTTGATCTGCCTTTCAACCGCTCAACGAGGTTTGAACGGGAGAGGCCCAACGTGTCTGCGACGGTCTTCATCGGGAACTGTCCTTCGGCAACAAGATCGGCCGCGATATCCGTTTTTTTGAGTCCGCTTTGGAAAGGGCTTCGCGGAGGATTTCGACCTCCATCGTCTTGCGGCCGAGCATGCGCTCCAGCTCGCGGACGCGATCCTCCAGCTTCTTTACTTCCGAATTGCCGACAACCGGCTCGTCAGAATCCACGGCCGCTGCACCTCCTTCGCTCAAGAGCCTGCGCCACCGGTAAAGCAGATTGGGCGCAACGCCATGGCGGCGAGCGGTAGACGATACCGTCTCGCCTGGCTCGAAACTCTGCTCAATGATTGTCAGCTTTTGCTCGGTTGTCCACCGCCTGCGGCGGACATCACCCGTCAGCAATTCGACGTGTCGATACTCGTTAGACATAAGCCTGTCCTCAAGCCTGTGCTTGAGCCTTTCTGCTTATGCCGACTGTCCGGTCGAAAGTGGGGGTGGTTCACTTATCACCAAGGATGCCGCCGTTCTTGTTGATTTCATCGGCAGCCGATTGCATTGCGCTCTTGACCTTGTTGCCGTCTGCAGCGCCAGGGCCAGTCAGGGGGGCGATGATGCCGATCGTGAAGTCCGCATGCGCCGGTGCGACGAAAGCTAGTGAGGTCGCGAAGGTTGTGGCCAACATGACATAGTTTCTCATAGGACCTCCTTCAGGGCCGTTCCTAGGTAGAGATGACCATAATGATGCGTCGTCATGAACGGCCACTGAATAAGAGTGCCAGCTATCTTTAATGGTGACGGTCGTGGCTGCTGACATTGCCGGCGCTAGGCGCGGTCGCCAAAAGCCTGGCGTAGGTGACGCAGGTTGAGAGCACAGGTCTCATCGGCCCGGTCGGGCATAAAGACAGCAATTAGCCCTTCGCTACAGGCAACGAGATCGGTCCAATCGTGCCAGCATTTCGCCTTGCCGGCGCGCTTCTTGCCAAGCATTCTTTGATCGTTCCTCACAGCGCCGGCAAATTGAATTACTGCCTAACGAGTTGATTTAATTCCGTAAAACAAAACCATTGCGCTGCTATAGGTGATCACATCGTCCACAGAATCGAAAGAGGGGCGGCTTGCAGTTTTTCACCGAAAGGCGTCACCCGATCATGATCGTGCAAAACCAGTCCGCGTACGAAACGGTCACCCACGGCATCCTGCAACTGCCGCAATCCCCTGAAGTCCTCAGATCTCACAGTAGCTGAAGCCTTAACCTCGATGCCCACGATGCGACCACGCCTGTCTTCGATTACGACATCGACCTCATCTTGATCCTTGGTCCGATAATGAGAAAAAGATAGGCGCCGCTCTGACCACGACGCCAGCTTCAAAAGCTCGGAAACGACAAAGCTCTCGAGCAAGGCGCCAAAACGGCTCCTGTTCTCGCGAAGTGCATCGCCTTCATCCTCCCGTAACGTCGCAAGCAATCCCGTATCCAAGAAATGCAGTTTCGGTGTCTTTATCAACCGGCTCAAACGGTTGTTCGACCATGGTGTCAGCGTCCTGATCAGAAAAAGCCGCTCGAGAATAGAAACATATTTCTGGGCGGTGACACTCGACAATCCCAACGCCGCACCGAAGCTGCTGTGATTCACCAACTGCCCGGCATGTTCTGCAAGAACATCCAGCAATCGGGGCAGCCGGTCCAGTTGTTCAATATTTGCAATGTCGCGGACATCCCGATCGAGGATCAAGGCGACATAATCCTCAAGCCATGCAATCCGTCGGGCGGGCGTCGCTCTGCGCAAGACTTCAGGATAGCCGCCACGCAGAACTATCTCAACGAGATCGTTGCCAAGTACAACGTTCTCTCCAGCCGCCGGTTCGTCGCCAGAGAACAATCGATCCAGCAATCGACCCGGCGTAGAATGGATCTCCGATTGAGCGAATGGCAAGAGCTGAATGACGGCCATGCGTCCAGCAAGTGAATCCGCGATCGCCGGTACAGTTGCCAGATTGGCCGAACCTGTGAGCAGAAAGCGGCCTGGTGCATCGTCACGATCGACGCTCTCCTTGATCGCCAGCATTAGCTCGGGCGCACGCTGCACTTCATCAATCACTGCCCGATTGATACCGCGGACAAAGCCGACTGGATCTGTCTTGGCAGCATTCAGTGCACCAGCATCGTCCAACGTGATATAAGGGCGCTCCGGTCCTGAGAATTGCCTTGCAAGTGTAGTTTTCCCAGCTTGTCGCGGCCCAGCAATGAGGACGACGCGGGTGTCTGCAAGTGAGGTCTCGACTATCGGGCGAGCCTTGCGATCGATCATGGACTCAGGAAAAAGCTTGTCGGTCATGAGTCTATTTCTAACTCACAATCCGTCCAATTTAAAGTGTATAAATGTCCATATTTAATCGAACACCTCAACTCTGCACCCATGATATACGAAGCAAAGACGTATTTCCCTCCCCACGAAATTCAATCGCTAAGCACCAGCCGTGTTTCGCCTCGAGCAAACGCTAACTTCTGACCCATCGTTCCGTTGAAGCTGCGAAATTGCCGACGAAAGCTGCAAATGGCAGTCTTGAGATCCCATCAGGGGTGAGTAGCGGCCTGGACGGTGGCAGAGTGAGGTCGCTAGAAAACTCTCTGGAGGCCAATCATGCCGAAGACAGCAGATCAAACTCAAGCACAGACCGCTACCCCCGTCGATCTTGGCGCATATGTGGACGACCCTCTCCTTGCAAGTGTTTTTGGCAGTGATTTGATCGGATCGCTTGCATGCATATGTGCGGCCTGTCGTCGCGCTCACAAATGAACGCTGGCCAAGATGGGTTTCGCGACTCGTGTTCCAAACAATTTTGCGACCTGCGCTGCCATTGCGACTACAGCGACCATTGCGCCAAGCGGAGTGTCACGAGTCCCGAATCGATTGATCATACCATCTGGTGTTTCTTGCAAGTTCACGCATCAGATCAGCACGGTAGCTTTGTCTGCCTGCTCACCGTGACCGACTGATCACTTAAGCTGCACATGCCAGATCTGGCTGAACAGCAGGTTTTCGATAATTTTCGCCGGTGACCATCATCTTCCAGGCGATGCGGGCCATCTTGTTGGCGAGCGCCACGGCTGCGAGCTTGGGTGGCTTGCGCTTGAGCAGGTTGACAAGCCAGGGCGAGGCGTACTTGCCACGACCAGCACGAACCTGACGAAGAAGTGAAGTCGCTCCTAGCACCATTGCGCTTCGCAACGCTTCGTCGCCTGCGCGCGTGATGACGCCAAGCCGGGTTTTTCCGGCGGTCGAATGATCCCTGGGCGTCAGACCAATCCAGGCGGCGAAGTCGCGCCCCGATCGGAAGAGCTCGGGCGCCGGTGTCTTCATCGTCAGCAGCGAGGCGACGATTGGGCCGACAGCGGGGATCTGAGCCAGCCGCCGGCTGCACTCGTTTTCGCGGTGCCACGCCATCAGCTTTGCCTCGATGGTCTCCAGTTCGGCTTGCAACTGCGCATATTCCTTCGCGTGAAGTGCGAACAGCGTGCGCGCCAACTCGGGCAAACTCTCATCGGCTGCGATCCGCTCGAGCAGCGGCTCGACCTTGCACATGCCCTTGGCGGCGGTTAGTCCGAACTCGGCGGCATAGCCCCGGATCGCGTTGGCGAGTTGGGTGCGGTTGCGGATCAGCCGGTCGCGCATGCCAACCAGCATCAACGCCGCCTGGCTCTCGACGCCCTTGATTGGAACGAAGCGCATCGTCGGCCGGCTCATCGCTTCGCACACTGCCTCGGCATCAGCGGCATCGTTCTTGCCGCGCTTGACATAGGGCTTGACGTATTGCGGCGGAAGCAGCTTCACCTCGTGCCCCAGCGAGCCCAGCAACCGCGCCCAGTGATGCGATCCCCCGCACGCCTCGATCCCCACCACCGTCGGCGGAAGCTTCTCGAAGAACGCCACCATCTCCTTGCGCCGCAGCTTCTTGCGCAGCACTGGCTGCTCGGCGGCATTCACACCATGAAGCTGGAAAAAATGCTTAGACGTGTCCATTCCGATTCTGATAATTTGTTCCACGGACGGCCTCCTTTGCTTGAGATCTGCAACGACCTCATGCTGGCACATTTCGATGCCGTTCGGGGGTCGTCCACCCCAACAATTTTCGTCTCGTTGGAATTGAGCAAATCGACATGGCTCGTGACAGCTCTATCGCCAGGAAGTGAAAAGATGTCA
>NZ_QSNT01000007.1:226344-231808 GCF_009498525.1 Rhizobium sp. ICMP 5592
CCCGCATGCCCAACCTGCCCGTATCACGGCTGCCGGAACTGTTGCCTTGGAACTGGTCCGCCGTGGGCAGCGCCCGGCAGAGAGCAGCTTGATGGCGCGCCCGACGCATGTCTACACGATCGATTATGTTGCTTCGCTGATCGGCGAGAACCTCGAACTCCTCCAGGAAATCGCCAGCAACTCAGACAACATCGATTACGGCGAGATGATCCATGCCCATGACGGCAGCGAAGAGGGCATCACGACCTTCACCGACCGGGGCATCGAGAGCTTAAAGGAATTCCTCGCCGGTATCCGCACCTGCGAGGGCGGTGTCCGGCAATTCCTCGTCGATGAGCAATGTGATCCCGAAAGGATCGAACGCATCATGGCAGACGAGCCGAGATCATAAACCCGCGGCCTACGCCGGATGGATACACCTGTCTCCACAATGTTCTGACGAAAGACAATAGCGCATCGACCGTCAAGGCCGATACCGCCTATATCTCCAAGATCAACGAGGAATGGCTGAAGCGCAACGGACTGAGATCCGGCATTCATCAAAGGAAACCGAAGGGCGAGCCAATGTCAGAGGCGATGCCACACGCCAATGGCCGTCCCTCTGAGGTCGGCTTGACGGTCCAGCAAGTTTGCCGGGCAGAAGGATAGGATGAAACTCTTCATCGGTACGATCGGCGGAGCTAGGCATGATTATTGCTTTCAACATGCAGCACTACGTATGGCCGACTAGGAAACCGCAGGTCGCATGACGCCCAGCGGCGAAAAGGGCAGAATGGACGCCGCGGACGCGGAGGCGATGATCGATCATTAGGACGCGTCAGCCATAATTCTCTAGCAGATTTTCGATAATGGTCAGAGGAACGTCGGAATTCAGATCATAGCTGTTATCATGAAGCTGAAGGATGTAATTTTCGGATGGCGACTCGCCAATCCTCTTCGAAGGCGGTTTTCCAGCGGCTCAACACTTCGTAATATATGTTAGCATCCAGCCACTGCTCTGAAACCGTTGAAACTGTTTCGGCCAAAGCGCTCTGGTTAACAAACGCGATCAATCGAACTTCGTTGCCTTCATCAAACTGAAGAATATAACTTCCATCGTCGAATGCTTCATCACCATCTGGAGCCCACATTATTTCGCGTGCATAGACGTCCCGCTCAAATTGAGCCAGTGACATTCCCAGGAAGCGTTGGCTCTGGGTAAACTCGCCATGCCGTGCAGTGCAAAAAGCCTCCACGATTTTTTGGGCGCTGGTTGTTCTTGCCGACAGCATATTGTGCTGCCCCCGCTGCTCGATCCTCCGATCGACGGCATCAAATGAGTTCGCCAACAATGTCGCGTCTGGCTCCCGAACACCATATATGCGCCCTTTTATATGAATAACGAAGAAACCCAAAGCGCGTAGGCTAAGCCTTGGATAGACTTCCGTAATCCCGGCCTCGATGGCAAATTCTTTTGGATTGCCTACTACCATTACATCTCTGCGATTGTGGGATTCATGGAGTCCGGGTCAGAGCGAGAGCAGTTCAAAATCGTAAGTTGGAAACCTAGGGCTTCCATTCAATAATTGAATTGAAATTCTTTAGTTGGCCCGCTTGTTGAAGAAAACCCCGCGCCACCTTGATGTCTGCACTATCGCTCAAGGCAACAACTCCGAAGCCGATGTCATCATGAGGGTAGAACGCCAGCCCAAGTCGATCAGATACTAAGAAGCAATGTCCATGCAAGCCATAGACGAGCATCTTAGCGAGTAACAGTTTTTTCAAATCGGATGGTTTGTAGTCCGTCATTGGCCGACACTGGATGTCGCACCATGCAGCCTCAACAGCAGTTTCATAGCGGTCCGTTTGGTAATCAAACCCGAACTGCTTGTCATAACCGAAAGACTTCAATACACCTGATCCCGTCAGATCCTCAATAAGTGCCAAGTCTTTCTTGTCTTCCACTTCATCCCCGGAGTGCCCAATCTCATCTGAGTTAGCGTGCAATGATGAAGCAAGGATAAACTGATCGGACGATGCCCCAAAAAACGTGAGGAAAAATTGAACAGCATCTTCAGCTAAGCCGGGCTTGTACTTTCCATGCTTTTCAAAATAACCGACGAAATTCTTCGACGCTCCGTAACCGTTCATATTTACGGCACTTTTTAGTAGATTGAGTATATCGCTCATGCATCAACACCTAAAATTTCAGAATTCTTCCGTCACTGCCAACTGTAATTTTATCTGAAGGCCGCGGCGGTTTTCCGGGTGTCGAACCAACTTTCCACTCACCGTTCTTGTCTGTATGTGTGGTGCGGCTCTTTTCCCAAATTTCGCCTGTTTTTTTGTTCCTGTACTTCGTGCCTTCAATCTTTACGAAGTCTTCTGGATTCGAATCCGGAGTACGAACCGTATCCCCAACGTTCGATGAACTAACCTTCTTTCCTTGCTTAGGTTCATCCGAGGCAGACTTACCTCCGCTATCCGACCCGCTTTTTTCATTATAGACTACGCTTATTCCGCTTTGGTTTGAAATCTGCTCCGCCAAGGCATCTAGCATCGAGGCAGGCATTGCTCCGCCGAGCGCTGTCCCCGACAAGATTTCAAATCCGCCATCGCCGGTAATCTGCATTCGCAGCGATACCGTACTTTTATCCGGCAATGTTATAGTCGCGGTGCGTATAAATTGGTCACTATTTCCAGTTAAACGGACGGTCGTGCCGTCGCTCAGAGTCTTTGTCTCGTCAATCGGCCCGCCGGTTGAGTTCGTCGATGCCAAAAGGAAGCCTCCCGTCAGAAGCCCGGCGACAATGGTGCCCCCAAGCGTTGCTTCGCCGACGACCATCTTTGTCATGTTCTGAAAGAGTTGCAGGCAGCTCTGCGCGCCATCCGGCGAGATTGTGAAGCTGCCACCAGCAGTATTGATGACGCAACTCATCGAATCTGCATAAGCGGGAGTTATCAGCCAGTCGAAGATGCTGTGTTTGATTTCGCCATGCTGTCCGCAGCTCGCCAACGCCGCCAGCACCTTCGGATCGTTTCGGTAAGCGGAGAGTGCTGCCGCTGATCGCAAATCATCCGGCGAGAGTTTCTTGTCGCCCGCCAACCTTGTAAGCGCATCATTTATCGCCTGCTCAATCGTTTTTCCCGCAGCGATCGCCCCTTGCAGGCTCTGCACGGAGACATAAGGCTCAAGATCGATATGCTTGTCCTTGGTGATGACGTTCTGCAGGGCCGGATCGGTGTTGATCTGATCGACCGGTCTTGTCTGCCCGCTCTGTTCGAGCGAGGCCTGCTGGTCCGCATTGCGGACGGTAATGTTCCCCGCCGCGCCGCCACTTGAGATTGTCGCCTTGACCGACTGCTCGACATCATCGAGCTGGTATTTGCCGCTGGCGCTCGAATTGTTGGTCGTCTTTCCGTTGGCATCCTTGCCCGAATAAAGGTCGATGTTGGCATTGACCTCATAGCCCTGGTATCTCTGCGTGCCGACGAAATCGGACCAAGTCATCGTACCGGTGTCGAGGTTGACCTGGCCATCGGTGGAGATCAGGCCGGCAGCCGTCAGATTAGTGTTCTTGCCGACGGTGATGTTCTGGTCGCCGGTGGAGTAGAGGCCGGCAGGTGTGTCGATCCAGTTGGTCGAGCCCTTGCCGGAACCGAAGCCCGGCTGCACGCCGCCCAGCGTTAACCCTCCAAGCGCCGTGCCGACATTGCTTGATGTCAGCAGATCCTGCCCAGCGGTGCTGCCGATCGTCGGGCCGGTGAAGGAGAACCCGAGGGATTGCGAGCTGTTGGACTGGCTGCCGGTATTCGGCGTCGAGACGATATTGAGATTGCCGCCGACTTTGCCGTTGATCGTATCCGCGGAGAAGACGGTGTTGTTGAGCGTCGTGTCACCCTTGGAAACGAAGGTGATGTTGTTCGTAGCGCTGACGGCCGAGATGACCTCAGTCGTTGAGGAGCTCGACGATTTCGACTGCCCGGCCGAGACACTGGCGGTCGGTGTGATGCCAGTTGCCCCGCCCATGCCCACGCCGACCGAGACGCCTATGCTGGCGCCGGCCGACTGGCTGCTTGACGAGGCATTGGATGTCGCCTGCGCACCGGCCATGTCGATGGTATTTGCCGAGATCAGCACGCTGCCGTTCATCGGATCGTCGGTATGATCTGCGCTAGCTGTGGCGGAAACCTGCAGACCACGGCTGGTGAAGTCTCCGTTGGTGGAGATATCGACCGAGCTGCCTGATATCGTCGGCAGCACGGGTGTCGAGGTCGAAACCGAGGTTTCATTTTTCGAGTAGTTGAAGCCGGCCGTCAGAGAAACGGACGCAAGGTTGCCCGCATTGATGCCATCCTTCAGGCTAGAGAGCGCGTCGTAGGCCTGCATGCCGGCAAAAGCGACATTGGCGGCCGAATAGCCGTCCGTGACTTTGCCAAGCTTGGAAGCAAGGTTCTCGATGCTCTGGCCGGCGCCGACGAAGCTCGAGGAAACTCCCACGCTGACGCCGGCGAAGAAGCTGGTGGCGACTTCGTCGAAGTTGGTGACGTCATTGCCGGAGAGAATATTGACGCCGTTCTGTCCGAAGATGGTGACGCCGCCACCGGCGGTGATCTGGCCCGCTTGGTCGTTGAAGGTGTTACCGGCGGTCAGGTTGATGTCTCCACCCGCCTTGATCGTCGACACCGCGTTGGTGTCGGAGCTCTGGGTCGTCTTGTCGGTGAAGCGACCGGCGCCGATGCCGATCGAGGCGCCGGAACTGCTGGCCGAAACCTGAAGGCCGAAGCCGGAGCGTTTGTCGCTCCTCGAGGTGTCGTCGCTCTCATGGCCTGGCAGGATGTTGATATCGCCGGTTGCCTTGCCCGTGACATCACCGTTTGTCGCCGCGATCGAGGATCCGATGACATTAAGGTCGCCCTTAGTGGCATTGAGCGTAATATTGCCGTTGGCGGCAGAAAGCGTCGAGCCGATATTGTCGGTGGAGCTTTCGCTGGTGGTCTTGTCGTGGCTGCCATAGATGGAGATGAACCCACCGCCGGAACCGACGCCTATGCCGGATTTCTTGGTCTGCTTGTCGCTCTCGTGCTCTTCCTCGGCCCCCATGACGGTAACCGTCGAGCCGGAGAGGCTGAGATTGTTGCCTGCGGCGATATCCGAGCCGGAGACGACGGTTTCGCCGCCGGCGGTGGCGTTGATATTGCCCGAAGCCGAGATCGACGATCCAACATTGGTCTCGTCATAGGTATGGGTGTGGGTCTTCGACGACGACAGGAAGCCGCTCTTCTTGCTGTCGGAGGTGGTCTCGTCCGTGTCCTTGCCGGAAGCGATGACAATATTGCCAGCAGCCTGGATATTGGTGTCGGCTGTGTGCGTGGCATCGCCGGCTGTGACGTCGGAGGCCGAAATCGGGCTCTGTTGCAAATTTCCATTTCGGTCATAATGACCGTTGGTTGGGACGTCGCTTACCTGGCAGCCTCGCGGTTT
>NZ_QSNT01000008.1 GCF_009498525.1 Rhizobium sp. ICMP 5592
GCGCCAGTGCCAGCGTAGCCGTTTTTCCATCTCTGGCGCATATTTCTGAACCCAACGATAAATCGTGGAATGATCGACGGGCACACCCCGTTCGCCCATCATTTGCTCAAGGTCGCGGTAGCTGACACCATAGCGGCAATACCATCGCACCGCCCACAAAATCACTTCACCCTGAAAATGACGCCACTTGAAATCGCTCATCAATATTCTCGTTGAAAATTCGGCGCTCTTTCGGACATCAACGGGATTTTTGCAACAGAGCCGCCGTAATGGTCTCGGCGCCGCGGGCCTCCATGAAAGCGACGAACCCCGACAATCGTTTTGCCGGACCGTCATATTTGTATCCCAGCCCTTGGCGCATGCCGATGTAGCGCTCAAACGCGGTGCGAAGCCGGCTCATTGGACACCTCCCGGCCAGGGGAGGCTCAGTTCGCGCAACTTCTCAACATCGAGCTTGGCATAGATCCTTGTACTGTCGATGCTTCGATGGCGGAGCAGTTGACCGATCTCGGCAAAGCTGGCGCCCGACCGCAAAAGGTCGGTTGCAAGGCTGTGGCGGAAAAGATGGGCGCCGTGATGCGCATAGCCGTCAATGCCCGCCCGTTCGAGTGCCTGCTTTGCGATCATCGTGATGGCGCAGCCGGAGGCAAAACCCACATGCGGCGCAAGAGTTCGCAAGAAAACTCGCCGACACGCCGAAGCGGGGCGCCCATGCCGGATATAAGCCACGATCGCTGTTCCGACGTCGTGACGCAGCGGCATCGTTGCTTGTTGCCGCCCCTTTCCGTGTACGAGAATCGTGCCCGACTGCCAGTCGATATCGTCAAGATTGAGGGTCGCAACTTCGCTGGCGCGCAAGCCGAGCTTGGCGAGGATCATCAGAACCGCATAGTCCCGATGGCCCATTGCCGTCATCCGATCGCAGGCATCGAGAACCTTCTGGACCTTCTCGGGCGGCAGGAATGTTGGAAGGCCGGCAAGTCGCCAGCGGCGGATGGACGGCACACAGTCAGCGAGCGGCGTCGAGATGAAACCCTTCAGATGCAAATAGCGCAAGAACGCACGTACAACTCCGCACATGGCTTTGCCACTGTCGGCGGAACCGTCAAGCGCATGTCATTCGACATAGCCGATGATGATCTCCGGGGTGAGCGCTGCAAACTCGTCTGCGCCGGCCGGACAGATCTCCATCAGAAATCGATGCGACAGCAGCTTGTGACTTTCCACCGTTGAGGCGGCGAGCCCTCTCTCATTCGAGAGATAAGCTGCGAACATATCGACAATCTGCTCGTGCTCCGTGCGCTCAATCGGAACGGCGGCTGATATCAAACCTTCTTGCCGCAATGTAGAGAGTAAGCGGCGGAGAGCTGATCGGTCGCCCGCGTCAGGTCTCCAGTGTTTGAAACGGTGCTCGAAAAACCGACTAACGTGACCTTCGCTTAAATCCTGGGGCTCATGTCCGCTGCCAACATGCCAGTCCATCAGCTCTCGAAACAGGCTCAGCGATCGCCAGGTACATTGCCGACCCAAGCCTTCGTTCGACAACCTGGCGGCGTAAACTTGGGCAAACTTGCCATGCGGCCCGTGGATCAGCTTCCGATACAGCGTGCTGCGCTTCAAATAGTCACTTGCGTTCATAGGGCTCTCCTTTGCGTCAACTGCGACGGAGAGAGCCTAAGCTATGCCGATCCTGCTACTGCTTTGTCACGAAAAACGTTGGCATAAACCTGCTCGTTCGGCATAGTTCGACGGTCGGCATAAACCGCCAAACTCAATGATGTCGAACCGCTTGGCTATCTCGCCGACGTGCTTACCAGGATCGTCAACGGCCACCCGAACAGTCAGATCGACGAGTTATTGCCCTGGTCGTACAGGACCGATAAAATACCCCGATGAAAGAATAGGCGTGGAGTGTGCCGTGACAGAGCAGAGCATCTCATGGGAGCAGGATGGAATCGACTCCGGCTGGTTCTTTGCCAAGAATGTCGGCTCTGTGAGAAGCAGTTCCAGTTATCGCCCTGGAGGCTGGTGGTTCCTTCCGAAGTGGTTACCTGACACGGAAGAAAACGATGTCGGCCCCTTCAAAACCAAAACTGCCGCGTTGGCAGAAGCAGAGAGCCTAGCTGCTCGCCAGCTCACAGAATAGCAGTAACATCAACTTCCCGCCTGCCGCGGCCTCAGAACAGCGCTTACGGCTTAGCCGTAGGCAGTCATCCTTTCCACGGGAGCGAATCTCACATTAAGTGCCAAAATCGAAACCAGAATCGCAAATTAAGTGCCCAATCTCAATTTAAGTGCTGTGCTATCTTCTTGAAATTATTGCATGTGGAGTCTTGCATCTAATGCAAAACGACAAGTCCGGCGAATGGCTACCTTCAAGTGGGAATCAGGCCCGAACGCCGATATCAACGTATCGACGCAGACCGAGCGACGTTTTGGCTTGGTGTAGATTCGATCGGCGGAAGATCTATTTCGGCAATCAAGCCGTTCGGCACATTGTCGCGCAGTCGGAACGTACCCTTGTGGCACTTTGTCACGATGCCTAACACGACTGATAGGCCCAGCCCAAATCCCCCACTTTTCGCGCCGCTCTGTTTTGTCGCGTCTGCCTTGAAAAAAGGCTCGAGGACCTTTTCCTTCAGGTCATCCGGTAATCCAGGCCCGTTGTCGACGACGAGTATGCTCACCCCACTATCGGAATTCTTCTCCAACGTCACTTAAATCTTGTCCGCATAACGAGACGCATTATCAACGAGGTTAGAAACCGCGCGGACCATGCCCTGCGGCATGCAGATATAAGCCAGCCGCCTTGGGCCTACGTAGGTGACATCGATCCCGGTGTCTGCGAATCCGTGGCGATCGTCTGTAACAAGCTTGACAGATCCACGTTGCGAGTTTGTTCGGGCGTGTTGTCCAGAAATCTGAGGCTGGCGTCGATCATGGCGGCCAGGGTCGTAGCATACGCAGTCTTGTAAGCGGTGTCCTCAAGTCGTGACTGATGGCACGCAACATCGTAGTGCGATCCCGCAGCATGGTCCGAATTCGAGCCTGCATAATATTGAGCGACGCGGCCAGGCTTCTGATTTCGGAAGCGCCTTCCGCACTGAAGGGTTCATCGGAATTGTCATCCATACTGGCACGTCGCGTAGCCGCAGCAAAAAGGGACCAGCGGCTCAGTGATGAGCCAACTGCCAAGGTAGGCCAATAGGATGAGCGGAAAGACGATTTTCAGGACGCCGCTTGCGACAGCAGGCGCGAGCCAGAGGCTGCTTGGAAACTGCGGCATCTGGAATGAAAGTGCACGAGTGTTGTCGACCCTAATTGTCAGGGCGGCTGGTTGGCCGGTATAAGCAATAGCGTTCCTGAGCGAATTTAGGATACCATCGTTGATCAGCTCCCTCACTGCGGGCAGGATTTCGTCCGAGGGCATGCCCGGCTGATATACCAGCGGCGCTTCCTTCACGGGAGCTCGTTGCACAGAAATGCCCAATCGCCCGGCCAGATCGAGTGCCTCATTTTCCTCCTGAGAGGTGCGACTGCGTCCAAATTGCTCAAGGACCATTTCCACGCGCCCGGCAAACAGGCTAATCACGAGACCCTTATCATGTCGACCACAGATGAACGGCTCCGAGACGGTAGCTACCGTGGATACGAAAACGACCAACACAATGGCTAGAAAGAGCAACTGCGTGCGGATGGACGCTCGGCAAAGTCTTTTCAAGCCTGCCTCTCCACTTTGGACGCAAACAGATAGCCTCCGAGTCGAACCGTTTTGATGAATGTAGGGTCCCGGAGGTTCGGCTCAATCTTCTGTCTAACACGACTGATGTGCGCGTCAATACTACGTTCGACCGGCCCAGCGGTCCCGGCGTGCGTCATGGAGAGAAGCTGCTCACGGGTCAAAACCTTGTTGGGATGACTGCAGAATGCCCACAAAAGATCGAACTCGGCTGTTGTCATGGACACCTGAGCCCCATCGGCGTCAAAGAGCTGGCGACTTCGCGGGTCAATACACCATCCTGCGAAGGTCATCGGCACAAGCTCCTCCTCGGCGTCGTTCGAGTTTGTCACTCGCCGAAGAATGTTTTTGATCCGTGCGATCAATTCGCGCGAATTGAAAGGTTTGGTCACGTAGTCATCTGCGCCAAGTTCAAGGCCAAGTATCCGATCGATGTCTTCCCTAAGAGCCGTCAGCATCAAGATCGGTGTTTTTCCAGACGAGCGCAAACGCCTGCAGATACTAAAACCGTCCTCGCCCGGCAACATTGCATCAAGTAGGATTAGGTCGAAAGTGGAACCCGCGAGCAATGTGTCCATTGCCTTTGCATCACTCGCGGCTTCCGCCAGAAAACCATTGTTTCGGACAAGGTCGACAAGCATACTGGCAATATCAACATCGTCCTCAACGATGAGAAGACGCGCTTGTCCGGATGAGATGAGTTCAGACGCCATGGTCCTGCTTTGCTATTTTGTCGGACACCCTAGAAGGGAGGCTATTTCATTTGGATCGCACGGTCTTAATCTTCGCGGCCCGTCGTGCGATGATCAGCAATATCAGGAATCTTGCAAAACTAAATTATTAGATGTTGAGTTATGTTGCGGCCGTCGGCGCAAAAATCCATTGGTCAAAACGTCGAGGCGGTGTCATAGAGTGTGATGTGCCATCGAGAGATATTCAACGACACCGTTATTTGAGCCTCCGCGCAGTGCACAGCCACGCGGGGAATCACTCCCTAATTCTTGCGACGCACATCCGGCTCCGCCCAGTCGATGATTGGCCGGTCCACCAAAAACTGCTCCAGGAAAGCGCGGCCAAAGCTGATCGGAGCGATGCACCTTCCGTTCTCTATCTCTGCCATAATCCTATCCTGGAAAAGATCCTCACGGGGCTTCAACAACGTGTTGCAAGCCGTTCTGGTCGCCCCGCTCTTTTTCTTGCTGAACACAGGAAGCACGCCAACACGACATGCTGTCGCGACCAGGGGCGTCGAACCATGCATTCCCTGACATGACGCGCAATCCCCACCATAAAAGGTCGAAATCTCTTCGCCGGGATCAAAGGACTGTGCGCATATTGAAACACGACGCGATTGCCGTCCTCCGACGATGATCAACAGGTCCGGATTCTAGTCGTATCGGCAGAACAGCGATGATGGTGATTGTGCACAGAAGCGCCGATGATCCCGTGCCTCGCGGTAAGCTGCATCTTCCCTGCGGTCCATTTCGGCACGTTGGGCTTCTCGGCGTTGCCATTCCTCGCGATTACGGTCGCGCTGCTCTGCGTCGAAATTCCGGCTGTAGCCGGGGCGACCCTCATACACGTCGTCATCGCTCACACAGCCTGCCAGAAGCGCCGACGATAGCAAAAGGCAGCAGGCGAATATCTTTTGTTTCATAGACTTCTCCGTAATCTCGACTGGCAGGAGTTGCTCAACGAAGCCGCTGAATGGGTAGTGCAGTCCTCATGGTGAAAACTCGTCGTCATGCTGCAATGAGCACCCATTCCCTCACGACAGGGAACCGTGCGGCAGGAGTTCTCAGTCTGGCACGTGTCACTCTCCGCACGACTTCTCACATTTGCCGGTGCCGATATCTTCGACTGGACATCGATACACATAGCCAATCAAAGGTCGGAGAAGTATTCAGTTTTATTTGGTTTTGTTGCGCGGACAAGTGCCGGGTGCGGCTTGGAGGGCACGGAAGTGACAGACGCCAACCCGCAATATCGACTTTGGCGCTTCCGACAAAGTTGGTGCGATTCAACCAACGGCGATCGCGCGATTATTGTCGATATTCAACGCGGAAGAACGCAACAAAACGGAATAAAATCGAACAATTTGAGATCCACACTTGGGGTACGTTTTGGGACGAGACCCAAAGGAGCGCCAAGTGTCAACGCAAAACCATAGTTGTAAACCGATCTTGGTGTTTCTGCCCCACGGCGCCGCGCACGTGGTCGTAAAAAAACTAGCCGAATATAGCTATCAGGGTTCGTCGTTTCGACGGTACCGGAGCTTTTTGACGTCCTGCGGTCCGAGCGTTACGCCCTTGTGATCACAACCAGATCCGATATCGATATTGTCCGCAATATTCACACGATACCTGTCGTGAACCTCGAGGTTTTTTTCTATTCGGAGCCATCCCCTGGGGGTATGCTTGCCACGTCAAAAAGATTCGACGGTGCTGCCTTCATCCAGCGCATTAGAGTTCTCGCGGACCCGGCCGCCGCGGCAAGGCGCGAGGCCCGGCAGGTGGCGCCGGCGCCCGTCGAAGCAGACAGCCCGTCGCATACATCTCGGATATGGAAAGCAATTAGACAGCGCCTCCGTTCGACACGGATGATGTCGGCTGAAGAGTAACTTTATTTTGCTTCAAATCTCACCCCATAAATTTCTCGGGTGCGACGCCCAGAGAAGCCTATCGCACTCTATAAGTTCACTCGGTGGTGAGCATTGGGGGCGGCGAAGAGGTACAAAGTTAGCACACAAGCAGCCCGCGACCGCTCGGCTGCACGGGCGCTTTCGAAGCGCCCTCGCGGAAATGCGGTTCCAGACCGAAAATTGCTCATCTTTGGTGGAGGTCTTCTCATGTTCTGGATAATTGGGGCGGCCTACGCCAGCGGCTACGTGCTAACGACAATCTTTCTTATCGTTGCAGCCACAAGACTAACCAAAAGAGCGGCTGGAGTGTTCACGGCAGCAGGGTCGACACGATCCTGCCGCGGCTCGCCAATCCGATATTCGTGGAAAAATAATCTGGTCGGCGCATCCAACACCGAGCAAAGACTGGGAGTGGTCGCAGGAATGAAATCGAAATCACGCCTGCTCGTAGAAGTTCAGTCGGTCTCGAGGTAGGTGCGAGACGCTGTCCTTAGGCCGCTTGCGATAGTCCGACCTTATCTGCTGGTGCGTTTGCATCCGGGTGCCGGACTGTCGGTTTGAATTGCGGTTCGCATTCTGGCGTCTCGTCTGGAGGACGATCTGCGATATCGTCTAAGACATCAAGCAGCGACTTCAATGAAAGGACGCTCCAGCGACTACGCCTCGGACACGACGCTCCACAGTTGGCTTATTCGCTGAATCTCGTTGGTGTCTTCGATTACGCCTTCGCGGCACTCGTCGAGAGGCTGCCAGATCCACGCACTTGGCATTTGTTGTGGTCTAGAGGCTTACTGCGGTGTCAACTCGCGAGCACCGCAGTGGCTTAGCTGATCATCACAACACTCACGAAGCGAAAACGTCAACGAACTTTCCGCACCGCAACATAATGCAATGTGAAAAGACACTCAGCAACATTGGTCCGACGCATATTGGGATGTCACGAGGCGGGCTGATGCGTTTCGCAATCGCCCTCTCTTTTGCAGAACAAAGATGAGGCTTCTCAACAATGCAGTTCAGGATATTCGCAATCGCCGCCTTGGCTCTCGCTTCCACCGTGCCCGCCGGTGCCGCAGACCTGGCTTACGAGGCTGCGCCACCGCAGGCAGGCCAATCGACCTTTGACTGGTCGGGCTTCTATCTCGGCGGTCAGGGAAGCTACTCTCAGAACAAGGCCAAATATTTTGGCTCGGAGCAGAAGCTGAACAGTGGCTCGGTCGGCGCTCATGCTGGTTACAACTTCCAATCCGGAAACATCGTTTACGGTATCGAGAACGATTTCAACTACAACTTCAAGAAGGACAAGGAAGCCGATTTCCAGTGGGACGCCTCTGGCCGTGCCCGTGTCGGCTACGCCTTCGACCGCACGCTGATCTTCACGACCGCAGGTATGGCTGCGACCGGCGGCAAGCTCGACGTTCCGACCGTGGGGAAAAAGGACGACATCCTGATCGGCTGGACAGCCGGCGCTGGCGTCGAACATGCCCTGACCGACAATATCCTTGTGCGCGGCGAATATCGCTATTCCGATTTCGGCAAGAAGGACTTCGGTTCGCGTCTCGGCGATTTTAGCGGCACCCAGCAAAAAATCGTCTTCGGCGCCAGCTACAAGTTCTGAGAACAGCGGCACCCTAGATCTCGAAGCAGGCGTGGGGCCGTGCTGCGATCAAGGCGAAAGCGTTTTAGCGCGTACTCGCCTTGATCGATCTTCCAAGCCGACTTCCATGCCGATCGCACCGACATTGTGGTCACCGAGAGCTCGCCTGCGACCATATCGGCAACGAGCCGACAGACAAAGGATTTTACCCATGAAGGCTGCCTTCATCGCGCTGGGTCTGACCGCCGCCACGATAGCCGGCCCTATCACTCCGGCACTTGCTCAAGTCGTCATTCACCAGGATCAGCAGTCGGACGACTATTCCGCCCAGGATGACACCGAGTAGAATTTCCTTCATGCCTGGAACAACCATCACGATGCGCGCAACAGGTGGGGAGCGCGCCACCGCAACTTCGGCCCGGAGGATGTCATCCGTCTCCTCGAGGGTCGCGGTTATCGCGTCAAAAGCGTCTAGGACGTCGGCATTCGCTATCTGCTCGAGGCAACCCGAGGCGACGATAATCTCCTCGTCAGCGTATCCAGAAGCGGAGATATCGTGGGCGTCGTTCATGACGACGGCAACGGAGGCTGATGATAATCGGTCAGCTTGGCAAGGTTAACACGGTGTCGAGTGTGGTTGTCTCGATAGCCCATGAGGTTGAATGAAATTCAAAGAGGCGCCCGGCTGACTCGGAGCAGAGGCAACGAGACGCATCCCGGTGCCGGGATGTATGGAACGCCGCTGTCGATTCCGGTTTAAACCGGGAACGCTCCGTCGAGTTCTTTCAGGTCGGCGTCCGTCAATTTGACCGAGGTCGCGCTGGCATTCTCGCGAATATGAGAGGCCGGGCCTGATCCGGGAATCGAGATCACGTTGCCGCTGCGGATGGTCCAGGCAATCGCTATTACAGCCGGACTGACGTTGTGTCGCACGGCGAGACGGCTGGGCGGCGGATCGCGCAGAAGGCCACCTTTCCGAGCGGTGAGAAGGCCATAACCGGCATATGATGCTGGTCGCTCCAGGGAAGAAGATCTTGCTCGATGCCGCGATCCTGGAGGCTGTAGCTGACTTGGTTCGTGGTGCAGTTCTGACCGCGCGGTACGCTGAAGAGCTCTTCCATGTCGGAGACATCGAAGCTCGATACGCCCCAGCGACAAATGCGCCCTCGGCTTTCAGGCTCTCGAAGGTATCGACGATGGGTGCCAGATTTTCCCGACCCGACCGCCAGTGCAGGAGATAGAGATTCATATAGTCGGTGCCGAGCCGAGTGAGACTCGCTGCGCATGACCGGCGGATTCCGCTTGGCGTCGCGTTGCTCGGCAAAACCTTTGAGGCGACATAGACCTTGTCCCTTCGCCCCGCGATCACTTGTCCTGTCATCTGCTCGGCGGTGCCGCTGCCATACATCTCGGAAGTATCGATCAGCGTCATACCAAGCGAACTGCCGGTACGAAGCGCCTCCTCTTCCGCGGCTGGGCGGCGGCCCTCAGCCAACATCCATGGCCCCCATGCTCAGCATGGGCGCGTGAGACCCATCCGGCAGCGTGACGGTTGGATTGGCCGATTGGGCAATTGCGTTTGGCCCTAAAAATGCAACTCACCACATTTAGAGAAAGGTTTTCTACCTATCTCGCTAGCACGGCGACCATTTGGCCGTGAGGATACGTTATACGTATCGTTGTCTAATCTGCAAGGCTTGGCCCTGAAATTGAGGAAGAACCCGATTAAATGCAAAACGACATATGGAAAGCGGACAATGTCGGAGTGGAGCACCGATTACGCAAGTCGTTGGGCTGCGAGCCGACAGGTGGGCTAGCTGTTCCCAAGCCCCGCTCGCGGCGAGGCAGTTTGAATTCAGCCGGATTACCCGACGCGAATACTTTCGACGATCCATTCTGCCCGACATAAACCTCGAATCTGGTTCAGAAGTCTTCCCAATCTGACTGGGTCGCAAGCGCAGATGAGCCGCGCGATACAGAGAGCAAGGGCCGTTGTCGGTTGGGCCTTGCTGCTACCGGTTCGACAATCTGCTGTCTATTCTGCTTCGATGATGTCGCAGGTCTCGACGCCTCATCAAACCGGAATTGGCCAAGCAATTCAAACAGAGCGGCCGCCTCGCGTGCCAGACCATGGCTGGCGGCAGTCTGTTCCTCGACCATGGCCGCATTTTGCTGGGTCCCCTGATCCACCGTATTGATGGCCTGGTTGATTTCACTGAGCGCGGTCGATTGTTCACGGGCGGAATCAACAATTGCTGATACGTTCGTATTGATTTCGTGCACCTGGCTGGCAATTTCCTGCAAAGCGGAGCCAGCATTTGTCACGAGCGCCACTCCGCTTGCGACATGAGTGCCTGACGCAGTAATCAGGGTTTTGATTTCTTTCGCCGCTTTCGCCGACCGCTGCGCCAGTTCACGCACTTCCTGAGCGACCACGGCAAATCCCTTGCCCGCGTCGCCCGCGCGTGCAGCCTCGACCCCAGCATTAAGAGCCAGAAGGTTGGTCTGAAACGCGATCTCGTCGATGACGCCGATAATGCTTGAGATTTCTCGCGATGAGCTTTCGATCTGGCCCATGGCGCCAATCGCATCCCGCACGACATTGCCGGAATGCTCCGCGTCACCTTTTGTTCGGGCGACGAGTTTTCCGGCCTCCTCGGCCCGGCGGCTCGAATCCTTGACGGTGGTGGTGATTTGCTCCAAGGCAGCCGCTGTCTCTTCGACGGAAGCAGCCTGCCGTTCAGTCCTTTTTGCCAGGTCGTCGGCTGCAGTACGGATCTCGTTCGATCCCGCCGAAATAGCCCGGGCATTCTCGGCAACGGTTGCCATAGCGCTCATAAGCTTATCTGAGGCGCTGTTAAAATCAGTGCGAAGTCGTTCCAGCGATGGAATGAAAGGCTTTTCAATCCGTTGTGACAGATCGCCGTCTGCGAGGTTCGTCAGGCAACGCGCAAGCTGATCGACGTTTTCCACTCGCGCCGTGACGTCGGTTGCGAATTTCACGACCTTGAACACCTTACCGTTCAGATCAAAGATTGGGTTGTAAGAGGCCTGGATGAAGACTTTGCGGCCACCCTTGCCGAGCCGCATGAATTCATCTGCAACGAGTTCACCGCCCGAAAGCTTTTTCCAGAATTGCCGATAGGCGTCCGACCCGACATAGTTGGTCTCACAGAACATCGAGTGATGTTTGCCCCGGATCTCTGCAAGAGTGTAACCAAGGGCGGTGAGAAAGTTGTCATTCGCTGTCAGCACTTCACCGGCAGGCGTAAATTCGATGATGGCCTGGGCACGCCCGAGCGCTTCGATCTTGCCCGCATCTTCAGCCGCTTTGAGCCTCTGTGCTGTAATATCGGTTGCTATCTTGATGACCTTCACCGGCTTTCCACGCCGGAATACCGGATTGTAAGAAGCTTCGATCCAGACTTCCTTGCCACCCTTGCCGATCCGTTTGTACTGACGTTGATCGAAGTTTCCAGCCGACAGCTTTGCCCAGAAGGCTTTGTAGTCTTGTGACGAGGCGTATTCCGGTTCAACGAAAATGCTGTGATGTTTTCCGATGATTTCCAGCAGATCATAGCCTAATGCCCTACAGAAAATTTCGTTTGCAGCCAAGATCCTGCCAGACAAGTCGAACTCGATCATGGCTTGGGATTTTGAAAGCGCTGCGAGTACTGCAATAGCATTGTTGCCATGTCCTAGAATACTCATGCAAAATCCTCCAAGTTGTCGTCCGCTGATGCATAGTAGAAATACTCGAGAATACTAGCTTGAACGTTTTAATAATGACTTAACTATAAATTATATGCCTCTCATGTAACCTGTAATTGCGAACTATAAGACCTTACTCAGAGAAAATGAGAGTTTCGGGATGGCTTGAATGTCGTTAGTAAAGCCCTTGGCGATCTACACGCTTTGGGTCGCCTTCCTGCCATGCTTCACATTCGTCTCCCTGGGGCACCGTTTATCGAGCGGCTCCGGGGTGTGAACCGGCTTTAAACAATGGATGCTTTTTCATATTCTACATGCTATCTGAAGGTCCTAATGGCCGCTAATGGCACTTTTGAACCAACCACCGATCTTGAGCTGTCGGCGGTCGGCAAGGCGGAGCTGACCCTGGACGATTTCTATCAGTCCAAGCTGCCGCCGTTCCGGCCAGAACCAGAGATTTCTTACATCCCGGATAATGAGGCGTGACCGGAGGTCAGGCTTTCGCAGGATTCACTACTCGTCGGCTCGAAACCGCGGGTGTAGCGTTCGGTGTATGCTGCCAAAATGCCGACTGCATCGCAGTCACAAATGCCGAATATTGGACGCCTTCAGACAGAGTCGTCGTCTTCCAAGTCCCGAAACAGAACGTCACGTTTCTATCAGAATAGCGTGGTCGGCGGTTCGCATCCCTTCTAGGCGTCGCATACATGCAAGCCGCTTGGTGCGAACTTGAGTAGGTTAAAACGGGGCGGCCGATCGCTACTACGCAGAGCCGGGCGACATCTTCAATGGCATGTTTGCCGCGTCATAGATGCCGTCGACCTCACCCTGCGAAAGAGGCAAAGGTCGAGATTGATGACGTTGGTTCCGAGCTTCTGCTTCCGTTTCAATTAAAGTCCAAACCGGCAGGAAGTAAATCGAGATAGTCTAGTAAGCCGTAGATCAGCGCGAACACGATCACCACCACTAGGATATAGCAAGCGCACTCCAACGTGACTTTGATAATGTCAGTCGGGTCGGACGAGGTCCCTTGATCGTGATGCCACTTGATGGCGAAGAACATGCCCGTGCCTAACACGAGAACCTTGAACGCAATGAAGACTATAGGGAACCAATCCATTATTTTGAATATTTCCAGGCTACTACTTGACACTATCTATCGTGAGGAGCACGACCGCAAAACTGCTGCTTCAGCAGCTTCATTTTTTGTTCAAACCGTCGTCGAATCTAACGTCGATCATAACATTCCCATCATACGGCATAAGTGTGCTTGCCCCATGTTTCCGGATAGGTTGTTTAGACGATCACCCGGGCAAGCAGTGCCGGCTGGGTGACAAGACCGGCAAGTTGGTTCAATCCGTCCTCGAGCTCACTGCGGTCGGACGCGACGCCGAGGGAAATTCGCACCGCTTCCGTCGTACACTTCCCGACCGCAAAGGCAGAGCTTGGAACGATGAGCAGGCCCGCGCGTACCGCAGCGTCAACCAGGTCGTCAGCGTGCTGGCCACTGGGCAACCGAAGCCAGAGGTGGTGGCCAAACATGTTAGCGGAGCGATCGAAGGCGCTGAGCAGCGACGATGCGAGTATCTGCCTTGTCAGCGTTTCGCGTCTGATGGCCGCCGTCACTTCCGCCAGTGTTCCATCCATTATCCAACTGCTTGCGAGTGCTGACATGAGCGGAGGCGCCATCAACATCATGGCTCTGGTAACAGATGCGAGTTGCGGGGCGTGTGCTGCCTTGGGCACGAGGACGTAGGCAACCCGCAACGCCGGTGTCGCACACTTGGAAAGTGTCGAAATATGCCAGGTCGCCTCCGGCATGAGATCCGTAAAGGTGCGGCTCGGCGCCTCAAGCAGTGGACCGTAAGGATCATCCTCCACGATCATCACGCCGTAGCGGCGCGCAATTTCCACAATAGCCGCACGTCGCGGTTCGGGCATCGTTGCGGCCGTCGGATTGTCGATATTGGGAATCACGTACAGAAGCTTTGGCGGCCTGATCCGGCAGCTGCGCTCGAAATCCTCAGGTAGCAGTCCCTCGCCATCCATTGCGATCGGATCGATTACCAATCGCATTTGAGCTGCGACAGCCTTCAAACCAGGATAGGTAAATTCGCCGGCGGCGATGACGTCACCTCGAGACAGCAAAAGCTCGCAAACGGAAAACAGTGCACTCTGGGCGCCAGCCGCAACAACGATGCGATCGAAATCTGCGTTCTCGATACGTTGCTTGAGCCATCGGGTCGCCGCTTGCCTATCCGGCTCTGCACCAGCACTATCCTGATAGTGCAAGTTCAGCAGTCCTTTGCCGTTCGCGAGCACTGCAGCAACCCCTTTGGGCATCAACTGCCGAAAATCGACGCCCTCCGGCTGGCATGGAATGTTCATGCTGAGATCGAGTGCCGCGGGGCGAGCCTTCGAGGTACGCTCGTTCGAATAGTCCCTCACGAAAGTACCCCTGCCGATTTGCGCTTCAATAAGCCCGCGGCGGTGCGCTTCATTGAAGGCCCGGGTCACTGTTGTCAGGTCGACGCCAAGCGCTTCGGCAATGGATCGCTGCGGTGGCAACTGGTCACCCGCAGCAATGATACCAGCCTGGATGTCCTGTTCCAGAGCATCCGCCAAGCCGATATATTTCATTCGGCCACCGCCGACAATTCGCGCTTTCCACATAAACCTAACCGATATTGTATGGCTGTATATCCATACATTTCGCATACCATCCATACATTCGAAAATGAAGCCTAATTCGGGAACTCGCGCGAAATGTCGCAGGCGGCGGCAGATCCCAAGCAAAGCTCTGAAGCGTTTCCGGACCCGTTTGTGCCCAACACTGTCGCTCCACGATCGACAAGATCCCTTCACCTCAGCGGTAAATCTATGGAAAGCTGGGGGCGACAAGTTCGCCCATGGTGGCCGCCTGGATCCACGCGACAAGGCTCGGCCGGTTGTCCGGCCCAAGGAGATGTTCGATCCCGATCTGAGGATCGAGACGCTGAAGGTGAAAGCCAGAATTTTCATTGATTTGTGATTGGTGAGCTACCGGTCGCAGGTTCGAGTTGGTTCAAGACCATCATTTCGGTCTTTCGAACGGTGGCCAACAGGACTGTTTCGGCAGTTCAAACTCACTCAAGGCGACCTAGTTCTTTGTGTCCGATAGCCTTATGATCTCTTGCATCCGCCGTATCAATTGGTCGAGAACGGCTATTCGTTGAGCGCCTGATGGGCGGATGGCGAAATATGAAACTTCGATTCTCGGTTCGAAGGGAATGGCCACGACCGCTGCGCCGGCTGCACGCAGGCTTGTGTGGTCGACAATACCCACACCCATGCCCGATGCCGCGAAATAGCAACAGTTCAGCATGGACGTCTCCATGGTGCTTGCTGGCTGATGGTCTTCGATCGAGAAGGCGCGGTCCAGCGCTAGCCTCAGCGTCGAATTGCGGCCCGGGATCAGCACGCGCTCGTCGAGGAGATCTGCCGGCGTGATGATTTTCCGGTTGGCGAGGCGATGGCCCGGCGCCATGGCGGCCACGGCGCGGGAACCGTGCAATGGCACCGCATTCTTGTCGGCCATGCGCGGTGAGGTGAAGACGAAGCCGAGATCATAGCGGTTCTTCTCCACCATGTCCCAGATGTGCCGACTGTTTTCGACATCGATCACGAGCGGTATGTCCAGCCTGTTGGCGATGACGTCGATGATTGCCTGATGCAGGTAAGGCCGGACGAGGGATGTGACGCTTGCGATCCTCAGCACGATGTTCTTGTGCCGGCGGATATCGTCGGCCGCCTGGGCAATCTGGTCGAGGCCGAGATACAGCCGCTCAACCTCGCGAAAGAGTTGCGTCGCCTCCGCCGTTGGGACGAGCCGGGCTCCTACTCGCTCAAACAAGGTGATCGCGACAATCTCTTCGAGATCGCGAATGAGGCGGCTGACCGCGGGTTGGGTCACGTTCATAGCCTCGGCGGCAGCCGTAATGCCCCCGCTCACCATTACACTTTTGAAGGCCTCAATCTGTCGTGGTTTCAATCGCATTTGCATACCTCACCATAACATTGGGGCATGAACTAAACACCAAATGCAATTTTTCTTTTCCTGTTGGAGGCTTTAATGGCAGATTCAATCCGCAGGGAGAGCGCGGATTTCAGTAACCCCAGGGCAGGTAAATCATGAAAGTCCGTACGCTCGTAACTGTATTGGCAGCGTCTGTCTTTGCGGTAGCATTCGAAGCTCAAGCCAAGGATTTGACGGTGGGGCTGTCGGCCTCCACCAGCTCCATGGATCCGCAGTTCTATGTGGTTGGCCCCAACAGCGCGATTGCCCGCAACATCTTCGATGGGCTTGTCAATCAGGATGCCAAGCAGCGCATCCAGCCGGCCCTCGCCGTCTCCTGGAAGACGATCGACGACACGACCTGGGAATTCAAGCTGCGCCCGAACGTCAAGTTCCACGATGGCGGTGAGTTCACGGCGCAGGATGTCGTCGCGAGCATCAAGCGTGTTCCATTGGCCTCAAAGAACAGCCCGAGCTCGTTCATGCCCTATGTCAAGGCGATCACCGATGTGACGGCCGTCGATCCGCTGACGGTGCGCATCAAGACGGACGGGCCGACGCCGCTGCTGCTCAACAATCTCAGCCGTATCGCCATCCTGCCGGCGAGACTGGAGCATACGACGACCGAGGACTTGAATACCGGCAAGGACGTGATCGGAACCGGTCCGTTCAAGTTCGTCTCCTGGACGCCTGATGATAAGGTCGTCGTCGAACGCAACGACAGCTACTGGGGTGACAAGGCAAGCTGGGACAAGGTGACATTCCGGGTCTTCAAGAACAGCAGCGCCCGCGTGGCGGCGATGCTGTCGGGCGATGTCGATATGATCGAGAGCATTCCGACGGCCGACACGAAGAGGCTCCAGACGGCAGATACGCTCAAGGTCGTCAGTGTCGCGGGCAATCGTCTGATCTATCTTCACATGGACCAAGCGCGCCAGGAATCGCCTTTCGCCAAGGGTCCGGACGGCAAGAACCCCTTGCTCAAATCAGAGGTGCGACTGGCGCTGTCCTTGTCGATCAATCGCCAGGCGATCGTCGATCGCATCATGGACGGGCAGGGCTTGCCGGCCGGTCAGGTCGTTCCGGAAGGCTATTTCGGTTATGATCCGAACATCAAGGTCGACCCCTACGACCCGAACAAGGCCAAGCAGCTTCTTTCCGATGCCGGATACCCGAACGGCTTCTCGCTGACTTTCCATGCATCCAACGACCGTTATCCGAACGATTCCAAGATCGCACAGGCGATCGGCCAGTTCTTCAGCCGGGTCGGCATCAAGACGGAGGTGACGACGTTGCCGGGCAGCGTCTATTTCACCCGCGCATCGGCACTCGAATTCAGCTTCATCATGGGCGGGGCCGCCGTGGAAACCGGCGAGGCCTCCGGCGTGCTCGGCCCGATCCTCGAGACCTACAGCGACAAGGCGGGGCAGGGAAATCGCGGCCGCTACTCCAATCCGGAGTTTGGCAAGGCTCTCGGCGAAGCCCGCAACACGCTCGATGATGGCAAGCGCGAAGAGCTTCTGAGGAAGGCAACCGACATAGCCATGAATGACCTTGGCGTCATTCCCGTCTTCTATCTCGCCAACACATGGGCGCTGAAGAAGGACCTTTCCTACGAGGGGCGTTCCGACGGCTATACGCTTCCCTATTACGTCAAGCAGAATTGAGCTCCGGAGAGGTCACGCATCATGTCGTTCACCGGCGTTTTCCCCTATCTGGTTTCGCCCGTCGATCCATCGGGCGCTGTTATGGACGGCGTGCTGACGGATCTCGTCGATCATCTGATCGATGCCGGTGTGCATGGCCTGACGCCGCTCGGCAGTACGGGTGAGTTCGCCTACCTGACCCGGGAGCAGCGGCTCAAGGTCGTCAAGACGGTCATATCAGCCAATCGCGGCCGCGTGCCCCTCATTGCCGGTGTCGCCTCGACATCGACGAGAGACGCCGTCGCCCAGACCGAGAGCATGGTCGAGGCAGGGGCGGACGGTATTCTCGCGATCCTGGAGGCCTATTTCCCGATCGATGACGATGGTGTCGAAGCCTATTTTACCGCGATCGCGCAGGCCGCGGGCGGGCGGCCGGTCGTCATCTATACCAACCCGCAATTCCAGCGCTCGGACTTGAGCCTGCCTGTGATCGAGCGACTGAGCCATGTCGACAATATCCGCTACATCAAGGATGCATCGACTAACACGGGGCGTCTTCTGTCGATCATCGAACGTACGCGCGGACGGATGGAGGTGTTTGCCGCCTCTGCCCATATCCCGGCCTGCGTCATGATGATCGGCGGCGTTGGCTGGATGGCCGGCCCGGCCTGCATCGTTCCCCGCCAGAGCATTGCCCTTTATGAGGCTGCGAAATCAGGCGACTGGACGAGAGCGATGGAACTGCAGCGTCCGCTTTGGCGCGTCAACGAGATCTTCGCCAAATATTCGATCGCCGCCTGCATCAAGGCCGCGCTCGAGCTTCAGGGTTTTGCCGTCGGCGCGCCGATCGCCCCTCAGAAGCCGCTCGGCGAAGCGGCGCGCGCGGAAATCGCTGCCGTGTTGCGCGATGTCGGGGCTCTTTGAGTGTCCGATTCTTACAGAGAGAATGAAGGTTATTCCAGGATGGTTCCTATCCCGATCATCATAGACTGCGATCCGGGCATCGATGACACGATCGCCCTTTTGACGGCGTTTGTCTCTCCCGAACTCGACATCCTCGGCATCACCCCGGTCTGCGGCAACCAGCCGCTTGAGCGTACCGTGCGAAACGCGCTGCAGGTCTGCGAGCTCGGCGGCCGGACCGACGTCCCCGTCTACGCCGGCTGTTTCAGGCCGATGCTGCGCGAGCCGATCTATGGCCAGTTCCACGGCAAAAGCGGGCTCGGAAATACCAATCTGCCCGAGCCCACCAAGACCGCCGAGCCGATTTCCGCCGTCGATTTTCTGATCGAAACGCTTGATGCAGCCGCCCTTTCGGGCAGGCGCGTCACGATCTGCTGTCTCGGGCCGATGACGAACCTTGCGATCGCGCTCCGCATGAAGCCTCAGATTGCCGAGGGGGTCGAACGGATCGTCATGATGGGCGGTGCCTATCGCGAGCCCGGCAATCGGACGATGACGTCGGAGTTCAACATGCTGGCCGATCCACATGCCGCCCATGTGGTCTTCTCGAGCGGCATTCCGCTGGTGGCACTGGCGCTTGACGCCACCCATCAGGTGATGCTGAAGCCGGAGCATGTGGCGCAATTCGCAAGCGTCAGCGGCCGTATTTCCGAAACGCTGGCCGAACTGATGGCATTCTGGGATCGCAACGACGTGCGCCGCTATGGATCGCGTGGCGGTCCGCTGCACGACCCGCTTGTTATCGCCTATCTCCTGGCGCCGCAGTTGTTCCAGACGGAGCGCGCCCGCGTCTTTGTCGAGCATGAAAGCGAGTTGTGCATGGGCCAGACCATCGCCGACTGGTACGGCAAGAGCGGGCTGGAGCCCAATGCCGACATCGTCACCAGGGTCGATGCCGAAGGTATCATCCAGTTCTTTCTCGACCGGCTTTCCCGCTATGCCGAGAAGGCCGTCGCATGAGCCGGCATCGGATCATCATCGATGCGGATCCAGGCGTCGATGATGCCGCTGCCATCCTTATGGCGCTGGCGTCTCCGGAGATCGAGGTGCTCGGTCTTTCGATCGTCGCCGGCAATGTCGCGCTCAAGGATACCGTTGCCAATGCCTGCAAGATCGTCGGCCTGTCGGGTCGCAAGGATGTGGGCGTCCATGCCGGGGCATCCGGCCCGCTCGTCAGGGGACAAGTCTATGGCAAATATGTCGAGATCGGCTCTTTCGATGACGAACTTGTCGTATCAGGCGATATCGTGCCGTCGGATGAGCACGCCGTCCATTTCATCGTCCGTACGGCCCGCGCGGCCGCCGAGGTATGTGACCCTATCACCCTTTGTGCCATCGGGCCGCTGACCAATGTCGCACTGGCGCTGATCCAGCATCCGGATGTCGCCAAGGGCATCGGCCGGATTGTCTCGATGGGCGGAGCGTTTATCGCGCTCGGCCATCGCACGCCCTGGGCGGAATTCAACATCTATGCCGATCCGCATGCCGCCGAGATCATCTATGGTTCCGGCGTTCCACTCGTCGTCATGCCGCTCGACATGACGTTTCAGGCCTTGTTCACGGCCGAACACTTTCAACAATTGCGTGAGCGGGGCGGGAAGGCGGGTGCCGCGTTGTTCAATCTTTTTTCGGCGTTCGATCGCAGCGACGAGAAACGGTTCGGCCGGCCGGGCGGCCCGATGCATGATGCAACGACGATTGCCTGGCTGTTGCGGCCGGATCTGTTCAAGAGCCGTAAGGCTGCCGTCGGCGTTCAGGTAACCGGGCTGACCATGGGCTATACCTATGCCGATTTCTATCAGAAGACGGATCGCACGCCGCAGGCCGATATCATGACCGATGTGGATGAAACGGGCTTCATAAACCTGCTGGTCGAGCGCATTTCTCAGTATGGGAGCGCTTCACCTCAGCCCAACACGCCGGGAGGGCGCAAGCCATGAGCGGCTATCTCATCAGCCGATGCCTCCAGACCGTCCTCACACTTTTCGTCATGTCGATACTGGTGTTTGCCGGGCTTTACCTGGTGGGCAATCCGATTGATGTTTTGCTGAGCCCGACGGCGACACCCGCGGAACGTCTGCAGATCATCCAGTCTTTCGGCCTCGATAAGCCGGTCTGGGAGCAATATTGGCTCTTCCTGACACGAGCGCTGCACGGCGATCTCGGCAATTCATTCGTGTTCAACCAGCCAGCCCTGACCCTCATTCTCAATCGCATGCCGGCGACGCTCGAGCTTGCTTTCGTTGCTCTCGTTATCGGGCTTGTCGTCGGCATTCCCCTGGGCGTCTATGCCGGGCTCAAACCGAAGGGCCTGATTTCGAAATCGGTGATGACCTTGTCGATCCTCGGATTTAGCCTGCCGACGTTCTGGATCGGCCTGGTGATGGTGATGGTCTTCAGCGTGTACCTCGGCTGGTTGCCCGCGTCGGGGCGGGGCCAAACTGTCTCTGTCCTTGGAGTGCCGCTTAGCCTCTTCACACTGGATGGCCTGTCTCATCTCCTCCTGCCGGCCCTCAACCTGGCGCTCTTCAAGATCTCGCTGATCATCCGCCTGACGCGGGCGGGTGTACTTGAGACGATGCAGCTGGATTTCGTGCGCTTTGCCCGCGCCAAAGGCCTGCCGGAGCGCCGTATCGTCACCTTCCACGTGCTGAAGAATACGCTCATCCCGCTGATCACCGTGATCGGCCTCGAACTCGGCTCACTGATCGCCTTTGCCGTGGTGACGGAGACGATCTTTGCCTGGCCCGGCATGGGCAAACTCATCATCGATGCCATCGCTGTGCTCGATCGCCCGGTCATTCTCGCCTATCTGCTGATCACGGTAGTCATGTTCAGCGTCATCAACCTCCTGGTCGACATTCTCTATTCGATCGTCGATCCGCGCGTTCGTCTTGAAGGGAATTCGTGATGAGCCGGGACATGAAAGACGCAGGCTCGATCCATGCCGGCTCTGCAGGAGGGCAGGAGCGATCCTCACATTCGCCTTTTGCGCGGACTTTACAGGCCCTGCTCCATGACAAGCACGCGCTTGTCGGCCTTATCATCGTTGTCCTCTTTGTCGCCGCTGCGGTTCTCGGTCCCGTCATCGCACCACAGAATCCCTACGACCTGTCGCAGCTCGACATTATGGATGGACGGCTGCCGCCCGGCTCGCAAAGTGCGAGCGGGCTGATCTACTTGCTTGGCACGGACGATCAGGGTCGCGATCTCGCGAGCGCCATCCTCTACGGGCTTCGCACCAGCATTCTGGTCGGCGTCACCAGTGCGGCCGTTGCCCTTGCCATCGGCGCATCCATCGGCCTGATGAGCGCCTATGTTGGCGGTCGGCTCGATGCCTTCATCATGCGTGTCGTCGATATCCAGTTGAGTTTTCCGGCGATTCTGATTGCCCTGATCTTCCTTGCGATCCTGGGGCAGGGTGTCGACAAAATCATCCTGGCGTTGATCGTCACCCAATGGGCCTATTATGCGCGCACGACACGCGGATCGGCATTGGTGGAGCGCAAGCGTGCCTATGTGGATGCTGCCCGCTCGATGGCGCTTCCCGGCAGGCGGATCCTGTTCCGGCATATTCTGCCGAACTGCCTGCCGCCGCTCATCATCGTCGCGACCATGCGCGTTGCCTATGCCATCATGCTAGAAGCGACGTTGTCCTTCCTCGGCATTGGCCTGCCGGTGACGCAGCCGTCCCTCGGTCTGCTCATTTCGAACGGCTTCGAATATCTGCTGTCGGGCGACTATTGGATCAGCTTCTTTCCCGGCCTTGCGCTTCTTATGCTGATCGTGGCGATCAACCTGATCGGTGATGCCTTGCGCGACATCCTTAATCCTCGTCGGGAAGGCTGAGAGATGACCAATCCGATACTTTCCATTTCTAACCTCAACGCGTCGTTTCGCGTCAATGGCGATTGGCGAAACGTCGTTCGCGATGCCAGCTTCGATATCGGTGCCAGGGAAACTGTCGCCGTGGTCGGGGAGTCTGGTTCCGGCAAGAGCGTCACGGCCATGTCGATCATGCGGCTGCTATCGCCGGGCAATTCGCGCGTAACAGGCAAGATTGAGTTCGAGGGCACCAATCTGCTCGACCTGCCGCTGGCGCAGATGCAGTCGATCCGCGGCAACCGCATCGGCATGATCTTCCAGGAGCCGATGACCAGCCTCAATCCGGTGCTGAAGATCGGCAAGCAGATCACCGAGGTCCTGGTCCATCATCGCGGCATGTCGCATTCGCAGGCGGAGGCGGAAGCCGTTCGGTTGCTGGAAAAGGTCCGCATTCCCTCCGCCAAGTCGCGCCTTGGCGAATATCCGATGAATTTCTCCGGCGGCATGCGCCAGCGCGTCGTCATCGCGATCGCGCTCGCCTGCAGCCCGAAGCTGCTGATCGCCGATGAGCCGACGACGGCGCTCGACGTGACGATCCAGGCGCAGATCCTCGAATTGATCAAGACGCTGCAGGAAGAGGAGGGCATGTCCGTCCTCTTCATCACCCATGACATGGGCGTGGTCGCCGAAATCTCCGATCGGACTGTCGTGATGTATCGCGGCGACGTGGTCGAGACCGGAACAACGGAGGAGATTTTCGCTGGAGCGAAACACCCCTATACTCGCGCGCTCCTTTCCGCAGTGCCGCAGCTCGGCTCCATGAAAGGCATCGAGAGGCCACTGCGTTTTCCTCTGGTGGACATGGCGACCGGCGAAATGCAGCCGGTAAAGCCGACCGAGGATACCGTCAGGCGCAGCGATGCGCCGGTCCTCAAGGTCGATAATCTCGTCGCCCGTTTTCCGATCAGGAAAGGCTTTCTGCGCAGGACGGTTGGTAGCATCCACGCCGTCGAGAACATATCCCTGGAGCTGCTGCAGGGTGAGACGCTTTCGCTCGTCGGCGAATCCGGCTGCGGCAAGACGACGACGGGCCGTTCAATCATCCGATTGACGGATCCGACCTCCGGTAAGATCCGGATCGACGGCAGGAATGTCGATGGCGCGGGGACGTCGGAACTGGCAAGTATTCGCCGCGAGGCGCAGATGATCTTCCAGGATCCTTTTGAAAGCCTCAATCCGCGCATCCGCATCGGCGCGGCGATTGCCGAACCGATCGTGACACATGGCCTGGCAAGCCTGGCCGAGGCGAAAGAGCGTGTCGGCGATCTACTGGAGCGTGTCGGCCTTACCGCCTCGATGGCGGATCGTTTCCCGCATGAATTCTCAGGCGGCCAGCGGCAGCGTGTCTGCATCGCCCGTGCGCTTGCGCTTGAGCCGAAGTTGATCATCGCGGACGAATCCGTTTCCGCGCTCGATGTTTCGGTCAAGGCGCAGGTCATCAACCTGATGCTCGATCTGCAGGAAAAATACGGCCTCGGCTATCTCTTCATCTCACATGATATGGCTGTTGTGGAGCGGATCAGCCATCGCGTGGCGGTCATGTATCTCGGCGAGATCGTCGAGATCGGGCCACGGCAGGCAGTCTTTGAAAATCCCCAGCACGACTATACGAAACGCCTGATGGCGGCTGTCCCAATCGCCGATCCCTCTCGCCGTCGGACGCGCCGCGTTTCCAATGAGGAGATCAAGAGCCCCTTCCGCGCCGTCGACTATGTCGTGCCGCGGCGTCGCTACCAGCAAGCAGGTGAGGGGCATTTCTTCCAGGTCAACTAACGAGAGCGCATGTCGTGATCGTCGGGCTCGGTTCGATCAATATCTATTTCATCTTGTTGACGGACATGCCGCGGCGGAGACAGACTACACAGGTTTGAAAGCGCACTGACAGGCACCGCTGCTCGGCAAGCTTTCTCGCGAATGTGATTGCGACAACCTCATAAGCAACTTTCATTATCTGCCTACACACGGCACTTCAATGAATCTGGTTGCTAGACAGGTGGTTCGATACTGTTCAAGAGCAACGAGTGAACCTCTCCCCAAGACTAATCTTCCAGGGCGGACGTTGAGCAGTGCGCTCCAAAGGGGCAAGCTGTCTATTGCACTCTTATTGACTCCGCCTGTCACACAGCCGAAAAGAACTTGCGGCAACACAGGGGAGATAACTCATGGCTGACGAGAACAATACGGGCTCTATTGTCGAGGGCGTAGAGACGGATACATCGGCAAAGACGCCGGCGCCTAAGAAGCAACGCGCACCACGGCGCCAAAAGGCAGTTGCCGAGGCGACGGCAGCGACGTCGACTGCTGAGGCTGTGAAGGCGCCAAGAGGTCGCAGGAAGCGTGCCGAACAAGCCGCTGAAACGACACCAGTCGAAACGCCGGTCGCCAAGCAGCGCAAGACGAGAGGCCCCAACAAGGGTCCCAGAAAAAATAGTGCGACAAAGCAAACCGGGCAGACGGCCAAGGCGTCCGTTCCGGCACTTGATGAGTTCGCGGATCTTATTCAGCTTGAAGAAGAGAATAAGCGACTTCGCAAAGCCCTGTCAGAGAAGCTGCGCGCGGAAAATGCCGATTTGCGCAAAAGACTCGGGCTCGATTGATCACCGAGCAACAATCGAGTGGTTGTGGGATCGCCCTCGGCCACTTCATTGTTGGCAGCAAAGACATTCCCGGGCTCGTCTCGCGAGCCAGATCCAGAGCTGCGGCAACGTCGTGGTGCAGTTTGCTCGAGGTTGAAACACGATGAAATCGCCATGGAAATTTCTTGTTCAATTGACGTCACGGGGACGAGCGGCCGAAACGCCGGCGGCTTCGATTGAGCATGATGCCGAAGCCGCGGCAAACGAAAGCGAAGCAGAACAGACGCCGATACTTCCGTTAAGCTCGACGGAAGCATTCGATAGACCTGACCACGGTGATACCGCACCTGCAGATCTCGCGGCGACATCGTCATCAAACGAAACCGGAAGCGATCTCGATGCGACGCCGGCGGTCTTGCTGCCAGGCGATGTTGAAAAGGTCCAGGCATCGGCGCGTGAGGAAGTTCGCCAGTCGAGTGTTGAAGCGCATGCTTTGGTGCGGGAAAACGCGACAAGCAAACAGTCTCCACGAAAGCCGCCGACGAAGCGGCCAGCACGCGTCAGGAGAGCCCGCACCGATATGGATGCGGCGAGGATCGTCACCACAAGTCAGGATCAAAGTGCACAATCCCCGTCGCCCCTGGGAACCTTCTTCGATGAGGCGGTCAGCCTTGATGAAGAAATCAAGCAGCTGAGAGGCCAGTTGGCTCAAAAGCTGCATTTGCAGAATGTTCAGCTTAAAAAGATGCTTCAGCGATTCAACGCATCGTGAGCTTGCCTTAAAATCTCAAAGATCGGACACATATGAAAACACAGCAACGAAACTTCGTCGTCGAATTCAAGTCGGGGCGTCGACGTTCAAGTCTGAAGCAAGATGCAATTTGGGGCGGTACGGATCTCAAGGCTCTTGCGCGTGAGGCGGAGGCGGAAGCGCCGCATCTGTTCGAGCGCAGCACGGTTTCAGCAACTGAGGACCAGGATGGCGTGATGTCGCCGGATTTGGAGCCGGCAACTCGTTGCGACGACAGGATCGAGACCCTCGACGACAAAAAGATTTCGGCTTCATTGGCCGAGATGGAGCAAAGCTATCCGCCGTCGCAAAACGATGTTTCAGCCGTCAGTCCGGTTTCGGAATCGAAAGAAAACCCTCCAGAGCAGGGATATCCGAAAGCGCCGCGGCGTCGGCGTGACGCAGGCGCCGTTCATCGCACCAAGGGTGCAAAAGGCGCAGCCATTATGCGATCGGCAGCGGTTCAACTCGAAGTACCCTCCGATGAGTTGGTCGTACTTGAGGAAGAGAATCGACGGCTGCAGGGCTTGCTGGCAGAACATCTGCGTCAACAGAACGTTCAGCTTCGAAAGATGCTTGAGCGGTTCGGTGGTATTTGGGGTCGGAACAAGAGCAGTTAGAAATCCTGCGCTAAGAACGAACGGACGATGAACATCCTACGGATTTGAGACGGTTGTCGGGAAGTCGCAATGGCTCAATCCCTTCGAAGTGTGTTTTCCAAGGATGACCCCGTGGGCGCCGGATTTAAGGCATTGAAATATATTCGATTTTTGCAATATGTGGCGGTCGTACCGGTGACGCCCTCGACCCTATAGATATTTCGATTTTCCTATTGATTCAAATTGTTGCCGGGGATCTCAACGGGGTCATTGTTCGGAGCCGGTTCACATTTAGCCTGACGTCACCAACCAGTGCCTATTAGGGCGTCGGTTTTCAATTTCAGTAATGTCTGTGCCCTATCTTTCTATGCCAGTACATCGATCGTCCGACCTCATGTGATCATGCGTGTCCAATGCTACAGATTATCAATTCTGCAACACCTTCCAGGAACCGTAGTTTTCGAAGTTCTTATGGATGGACAACAGCGGACGTTGGCGGTGATATGAGACTATGGACTGGTCTTCGTTCGAGAGCGATGCGATGGGGTTTGTAAGCTGGCGGCTCGTCGGGATGCTCAGATTGCATAGCCAGCGCCACGCTCGCGCCCTTGATGAGCCGTACGAGCCATGGGTTTATATGGCTATTGATCGCTTCGAGCGTGAGATCGAGGCTTTCTATCGGCGCTCGGGATTTTCCATTGTAACGTGAGAGCCGAATTGCCGCGCCGGTTTGCGGTATGATTTTCGGGTGCTGGGCGTTCGGCACGGGTAGACCGGCGGTTCAGACTAAACCGTTGTACTATCAACAGAGGATTCTCTAGCGCAGGTTCAAATCCTATCAAGGCCAAGGGTTCTCAAGACCTCCTGGGGCCTTATGGAGACCCGTGGCATCAGCATTAGTGAGGCGTGTTGGCCGGTGTATGCAGTGAGGCTCCTGCCTTTTCGGCCGTTGCCCGCAGGCGCTTGTCTCTGGTCCACAGGGCCGCTGTCTGGTCAAGGAGAACGGACGCCAGCAAATGGGCATCCGTGTAACCAATGCCCATACTGAAAATACCATGTCCGTCGATCATTATCATGACTTCGTCATGCGTGGCAACGACTGCGCCATGCTGGGCCGCCAAGAAAGCTATGACGTTGTCGCGATCCCGAAGGCTGCCGAGAGCTAGCTCGCCGATCACGCTCGGATGGCAAAGCAATCGATCGTCTTCAATAATCCTGCGTAGCTCTGCATCGGCATGTCGGAAATGATCAATCCAGATCGAGGTGTCTGCTAATATCACTTAACTGCCGCGCTCCGGCGGCGCGGGGCTGCCTCGGCGTCGGGCATGGTTCCTCCGAGCGCGATGAGGCGTTTTCCGGACTCCACACGCACAAGTGTCTCCAACGCCTGGCGGACGAGCGCCGCGGTTTCCTTGGTGCCGGTCAATGATTTCGCCCTGTCCATGAGTGCGTCATCGAGATTGATAGTAGATCGCATGAGCCGAATCCCTTATTGAGGCACATAAAATAGCACCAATTGGTGATAGAATCTACGCCTCACTTCTGCTTCCATAGGCGGGACATAGTCTGAAATCCAGAGAAATTGGAGGGTCCACTGTTCCAATTGGTTCAAGAGCAAACCAAATATTGCGGGCTTTAGGTACGCCTAGCCCGCGCTGTCTGGGTAAGGTTTAATCAAGAGGATACCCGCAACGCCTTTCGCACCTTCCGCGAGAGCTCATCGACAGTCGCAATAACTCGGTTCACCTGTGACAGCGTGGACGTAAGCTCGGGGGCATAGCTGACGACGTCATACTCGTTGCTTGCGGAGAGCGTTGCCAGGTGCACCACCGTGCGCTTGCGCAGCACAAGACCAGCGTCAGACGCTAAACGCGCTCGCTCGCCAAGGTCGCGCCGAAAACCGCGGATCGTAGTGGGGTCCACGCCTTTGGCGATCAAGAATGCATTCAGATAGAGTTCCATCGCATGGAGCGCCAGAAGACGCCGTGGTGCCTGGTTGAGCTTGGACGAGCCCTCGCCAAGCTTGTTGGCTGCGTCTTGGTACTGCTTCGCCAAATTTAGAATGTCTCGCACGCCCGCTGCTTTGCCAGGATATGCAGGTCCATTGCATGATTTCGGCCGGCACTTCTCCGCAATGCGAATAAGATCCTTCAGCATCGTCCGCAGCTCGGGCCAGGGTGCATCTTCGAGCTTCAGGCTGGGATCGTGCATGACGATTAGGCAATGGAGCTTTGCGGTGACTTCGGTCAGCGAGGAGGGCCGTGTGATCCACATGACACGTCCGGATATCCCGGCCTGTTCCGCGAGCTCCTGTTCGAGGGCGACGGTCGCACTGTATCCCAAACGCCGATCCGCTTCCTTCCATCGTCTCCGGCGCCATCGAAGCTCTGCCCGCGCCTGAGACAGGTGTTCGGCATGTAGCTGAGAGGCCATTCGATTGATGTCGGCAAAAGAATGAACCTTTACGACATCATCCTTTCCAACATTCCGCAGCGTCGCGACTGGAAGACCACCGGCCTCTTCGAGCAATTGCTTTTCAAGCTTTTCTCTAAGACGGGTGGCCCTTACGCGCTGCTGATGGCACGTATACCAGCGAGGCCACATTTCCCTGACGGGCGTCGGGCCGCTTAATTTCCAGTGATCGCCGGGTTCCGCAACAAGCGTGCTCAGCAGGCGTGCCGCGACGGGAAGAAGGTTCCGGCGGTCGATGTTGTGTGGCAGGCCCTCTGACGTGCCGGCGGGTGACTTTATTTTTCCACGGGCAAATGCAGGCAAAGTTCTGCTATTCTCAGAATCAGCCATGATCCGAGCTCCAGATAGCTAGGTTGTGGTTAGGTCGAGCGGATCGGTTGCAACGATTTGCTCGGCCGTCTGCAACAAGGCAGATCGGAACATTCTAGATATGAAAACAGGGCGGACCAACTAAATTCGCCTGTGGTAGGCGATTTTACAATGTTACCAGTTCAGTGCCGGATGGCGCGCGCAGCTCTTGGCCTCAAAATCGCGGAACTCGCGAAACTGGCAAAAATGTCTACCAACACGATTGTCCGCTTTGAAACAGGCAAGGAACTCAAGCAGTCCACAATCGACGATCTCCGCCTTGTGTTGGAAAACGCCGGCATAATTTTCATCCCTGAAAATGGTGGCGGCGTCGGCGTCCGCTTTTCCAAACCAAGAGATTGAACTGGCGCGGGTGATGTCATGTGTCTCAGCTAGGCATGTTGTTGTCTCGGTCATGTACACCGATAAAGCCGGCTTCATCCCGAAGGCTGAGACGCACGAAGCGGGTGTCTCCGATAACGATGCGCTGAAGGCGATCGAGTTCGTCGAGGTTGAGCGGACGCATGCCGGCTTGCGCGATGGCCTGGCGCCAGCGTGCTGCCCTTTGGCCTGATGGCCGCTCCCCTTCGATGGCGAAGGAGGACCTGAAATCGTTGAGCAGGATAAACGCAGCGGCTCGCGCTACCAGATCGGGACGGACACGCCCCGGGCCATGATGAAATGGAAAACGGGGTGAGTTTCATATGGAATTCGACACGCGCTGTCGATCACGGGATTGCTTTGCGTCGTTCGTGGTGGCGCGCTCACAAATCGGACGCATACGGTAGGGCAGGCAAGGCACGGTCGCCGATCGGTTTTGCGTGCGGAAGGTTAAGCTGGGTTCTCGGTGTTAAAGGGAAACTCCTTTCAAAGAGCAACACAAAAAGAGATCAAAATTGTTATCAATAATGATTGCAAAGAGGCTACGTTATTTCAGCCGGCTTCACTCTGAAGCCCGGTGCGGGGGATGAGCGAGGGCGCATGATGCTTGTTTCGGCTCCCGAAATGCGCCGAAGCAACATCAGGAGATGCTAATGCCTCTATTTTTTCGAACGCGTTCGACGCGCGGCCGGTCGTATGTCCCACCTCGCCGCCACCGTGGCTTGCTCAAAACCGTCGCATTCTTGGCTGGCGCTCCTTTCCTCTTCGGCGTCCCGCAGGCCTTTGCCGCGACGCCTGCCGACACCCTCGTCGTGGCAAAATACATCAGCGATCTGATCACCCTCGATCCGGCCGAAGTTTACGAGGCGACCGGCGGTGAGGTCGTCAACAATGTTTATGAACGATTGATCACCTTCGATCCCTCGGACTTCACGAAGCCGGTCGGCGGGGTGGCGGAATCCTGGACGGTTTCCGACGGCGGACTGACATTCACCTTCAAGATACGTGACGGCTTGTTCTTTGCATCCGGTCGCGGCGTAACCGCCGAGGATGCCGCGTTTTCCTTGGAACGCGTCATCCGTCTTGGAAAGACGCCAGTCTTTTACCTAACGCAGTTCGGCTGGTCGAAGGAGAATATCGCCGACCGTGTCAGCTTTACAGACGAAAAGACCCTCGTGCTCAAGCTTGATAAGCCCTACGCACCCGATCTTTTTCTGAAGGTGCTGTCATCGACTGTATCCTCGGTCGTGGACAAGCAGGAGGCTCTCAAACACGAGACCGATGGAGATCTCGGCGCCGGCTGGCTGAAGAAGAACACCGCCGGTTCCGGTCCCTACCAGCTTGCCGGCTGGACGCCCAACGAGGCTGTAGTCCTTGCGGCCAACGCTCACTACAAGCGTGAATTGGTCGCCCTTAAGAGCGTCGTTCTCCGTCACATTCCCGAGGCCGCGACCCAACGCCTCTTGATCGAGAAGGGCGATGTTGACATCGCGCGCAACCTGAGTGCCGACCAGATCCAAGCGCTCTCAACAAATTCGAACATCACCATTATCTCCAGCCCGAAGACGGATGTGAGCTACATCGCACTCAATCGAGGCGTTAAGCCCTTGGACGATGCCAAGGTGCAGCAGGCTTTGCGTTGGGCGATCGACTATGATGGGATTGTCGGCAGCATTCTGAAAGGGCAGGCGAAGGTTCATCAGAGCTTCTGGGGCAGCGGCTCCGGCGGATCATTGGACGAGACGCCGTATAAGCTTGATATCGCCAAGGCAAAGTCGCTGCTGGAGGCGGCCGGGTACAAAGATGGGTTCAAGCTCAAGCTTGACGTGTCGAGCCGATCGCCCGATCGGGAGATAAGCCAGTCCTTGCAATCCACCTTTGGTCAGGCTGGGGTTAAAGTTGAGTTGAACACGCTCGACCGTGCACAGCTGCAGACCCGGTTTCGCGGACGCCAGCATGATGCGGTTTTCTTTGGATGGTCGCCCGATTATCTCGACGTCCATGCCAGTGCTTCGTTTTTCACGATCAATGACGATGACAGCGACAATTCCAAGAACAAGAACGCGGCCTGGCGTGATCACTGGCTCGTTCCGGAGCTGACCAAAAAGACGCTGTCTGGCCTGACGGAAGCTGATCCCGCCAAGCGAGAAGCCATCTATCTCGATCTGCAGAAACAGGTCCGCGATAATTCGCCGTTCATCGTCATCTATCAGCAGCTCGGGCAGGTGCCGGTTCGCGCAAATGTTAAGGGGTTCGTGCCAGGACCGAGCTGGGACACTCCAGCCTACTGGCGCACCACCAAAAGCTGATCCTCAGCACCATGCCGGACTATCCGGCATGGTGTTTTCCTCTCACATACTTCTATCGAGATCATGACATGGCACGACGCGACAAGCTGATCCTCGGTGCGTTCCTGCAGACGCCGGGTCAACACACGGCCGGATGGCGCTACCCGCGCGCCGACGCCGAGGCGAGCCTCGACATCGATGCCCAGATCGCCTTTGCAAGGACGGCCGAAAGAGGTCTGTTTCACGCGATCTTCATTGCCGATACGCTTCCCTTTCCCGTTAAACTGGATGCCGAAGCGCTGAGCTACAGCGCCAGGGTCGTCGATTTCGAGCCGGTGACGCTGCTCTCGGCGCTGGCTGTCGCGACCAGCCGCATCGGTCTGGTCGGCACCGTTACCACGACCTACTACGAACCGTATTTTGTCGCGAGGCAGTTCGCCTCTCTCGACTATCTGAGTAAGGGACGCGCAGGCTGGAACGTCGTGACCTCTTCAAATGGCGCCGAAGCGCTGAACTACAGCCGGCGCGAACATCCGTCCCATGAGCTTCGTTATCGGCGGGCGACGGAATTTGTCGATATCGTCAAAGGGCTTTGGGATAGCTGGGATGATGATGCCTTTTTGTTCGACAAAGAAGGTGGCCGATTCTTCAGGCCGGGCAAGATGCACCTGCTTGACCATTCCAGCCAATATTTCAAAGTGCGCGGGCCGCTCGCTGTCGCCCGTCCGCCGCAGGGGCACCCGGTGATCGTACAGGCTGGGTCCTCCGACACCGGGCGCAACGCGGCGGCCAGTTTCGCGGATGTCGTCTTTACCGCCCAATCGGATCTTACTGGCGCGATTGCATTTTACGATGACGTCCGGGCGCGTGTGGCCGCGGCAGGCCGCGATCCCGATCATGTTGCAATCCTGCCCGGTGCGACCCCTGTCGTTGCCAAGACGCGCAGTGAGGCACAGGAAAAGTATGAGCAATTGCAGGATCTCCTACACCCCATGGCCGGCCTTGCGATGCTGTCGGGGGCGGCAGGAGCGGATTTGTCGAAATATCCAATTGATGGGCCGTTGCCGGCCGTGCCGCCGACCGAGAGCGATAAAACGAGGCAGGAGCTGCTGGTCGCCCATGCAAAACAAACCGGCCTAACAATCCGTGAGCTCTACCGATGGCTTGCCTCTGGCTACAACACGATCGTCGGAACGCCGGCCGATATTGCCGACCATTTCGAGCATTGGTTTAAGAGCGGTGGCGCTGACGGGTTCAACGTGCGCTTCTCTTACCTACCAGGTGATCTTGACGACTTCGTCGATCTCGTCGTCCCGGAATTGCAGCGCCGGGGCCTCTATCATCACGCCTACGAGGGCACGACCCTGCGCGAAAACCTACAGATCCCGCGTCCGCCCAGCCGCTACAGCCGCATTCCCGGCAACGAAATCGCAGGCTGAGGGCACGATGGCCAGGAAACCGATCTTTTTCAATCTCTTCGAATTGAACAATCGTACCGGCGACTCGCATGGCCTTTGGCGACATCCCGATAGTCGGCACCACGACTATAATGACATCGATTTCTGGGTGACCATCGCGCGCAAGATAGAGGAAGGCGGTTTTACCGCGTTCTTTCTCGGAGACTTCTTTGGTGCATCCGACGTCTACAGGGGTTCACCGGACGTGGCGATCCGCCATGCGATGCAGTTCCCGTCGAACGACCCTTCGCTGCTCATTCCTTCCATGGCCAATGCCACGGCGACGCTCAATTTCGTGACGACGATCTCGACAACCTACGAACATCCCTTCTATGTCGCCCGCCGGCTTTCGACGCTTGATCATCTCACCAAAGGCCGCATCGGCCTTAATGTCGTCACGTCCTATATCGCTGCTGCTGCCCGCTATTTCGGGCTGGACGAGCCGATCCCACATGACCGTCGATACGCCATCGCGGACGAGTTTCTGACCGTCTGCTATAAGCTATGGGAAGCCAGCTGGCGGGACGGCGCCGTCCGGTTTGACATCGAAAACGATGTTCATATCGACCCGGCAATGGTTCGGGCGATCGATCATCACGGTGAATTCTTCAAGGTCGCGGGCCCACATGTCTGCGAGCCCTCCTTGCAAAGGACCCCTGTCATATTCCAGGCCGGCAGTTCCAAGGCTGGGCGTGACTTTGCCGCCCGCCACGCCGAATGCGTCTTCGTGCAGGGGCGGACGCTCGCGGCCGTCAAGGAGAATGTCACCAATATCCGCGGGCGCGCCGTGGACTTTGGACGCGCGCCAGATGATATCTTGATCTTCCACCAACAGACGGCGATCGTCGCGCCGACGAAGGCAGAAGCCCGGGAGCGGTTGGAGGACTATGCCCGGTATCGCTCGCCAGAATCGGCGCTGGCTCAATATTGCGGCTCCTCCGGCTACGATCTGTCCTCCCTCGATCCGGATGCGATCCTGGCCTATGCACCGACAGAGGCCAATCAGTCACGCGCCGCACAGTACACCACCCAGTCCGACAGGCCGTTCCGGGTGCGGGAGGTAATTGACGACGTTGGACGCTTCGGAGACGGCATTCTGGTCGGAACTCCGGTGGAGGTCGCCGACCAATTGGAAGCCATCGTCGATGAAACAGGTGTCGACGGGTTCAATTTCAACTCGATCGTGACACCGCGCAGCATCATTGACTTCGTCGATCAGGTCATTCCTGAGTTGCGCAACCGCGGACGTATCGCAGAGCGTCGTTCGACCTTTCGCGAAACATTGTTCGGAAATGGCCGGGCACGTTCGAGCAACGCGTCCCGCCTTGCTGACTAGACGCCCTCTGACCAATCTCGTCGCATATTGTCCCGGCATGCGATGCCTCATCAGACCACATATGGCGGCAAAACATTCGCTGAATGCCTGAAAAATTGAAATCAAAATTGTTATCAATATTCAAGTTTCACATATGGTGACGGGGCAAAATGAAACGCGAATTGCTCGGGGGTAAGTGCATATGAAGAGAATTTTCCTGGCGTCAGTCCTTGCCATTTTTTCAGCGGGCATCGTGGCATCGTCCGCGGCGGCAGAAAGCACTTTGGAGCGGATCAAGCGCACTGGCGTCGTGCAGATCGGCTTTTCCAACGAGAAGCCCTATAGTTTCAAACAGCCGGATGGCAGCCTTGCGGGTGTGGACTATGAACTGGCGCGGGCCGCCTTCGCAAAGCTTGGGGTTCACACGGTCGATGGCGTGGCTGTGAAATTCAGCACGTTGATACCGGGCCTGAAAGCGGGGCATTTTGACGCCATCGCCGCGGGACTTTTCATTCGTCCGGACCGATGCGCCGAGATCGCCTTTGCCGAACCGCACATCCAGATCGCTGACGCGATTACGGTTCAGAAGGGAAATCCGAAGAACATCCATAGCTATGACGACGTCCTGAAAAATCCGACCATTAAGATCGGTACGCAGCAGGGATCGGCTTCGCGCAAGGATTTTGAGCGGCTGGGTATTCCCGAGAGCCAGCTCGTGGTGTTCCAGGATTTTCCGGAGGTGTTCTTCGCCCTGAAATCGGGCCGCGTCGATCTCACCACGTCGACGATTTTCGCTGCGAACGAATCGATAGCAGCTGACGGCGGAAAGTCGGTAGAGCGGGCGACGCCGTTTACACTCCCCGTCTTTGACGGAAAGCCGTCGATCAACTATCTGGGTTTCGGCTTCCGCAAAGACGATCAGGATCTGGTTACCGCGTTCAATGGTGCGCTACGGGCGTTTCGAGGAACGCCGGACTACGAAGCAATTCTTGCAAAATATTCAGTCACGTCGGCAGATGTCCCGTCGCCTGACGTGAAACTTGCCGACATCTGCAAGGAGTAGAACGATCGTGTGCCTCACACCCTTGTGCGCTCCTGAAGCGCTCTATGCGGTTGTGGCTGGAGATCCTGCGCATGCGTGACCTGCTCGTGTGGGTCCCGCTGCTGCTTGACGGGCTAGCGCAAACGCTCCTTCTGTTTTTGATCGTCCTGGTGCTCGGCTCCGTGCTGGGGCTCTTTGTCGGCTTTGCCCGGCTTTCCCGGATACGGTTTGTGCGTTATGCGGCCTTGACCTTCATAGAACTTTTCCGTGGCGTGTCGCTCTATGTCACGTTGTTCTGGCTCTATTTTGCCGCGCCATTCCTTGGTGTGCAGTTGAGCGTATGGGAGGCGGCGGTGATCGGCTGTTCGTTGACGCACGCCGCCTATTCCTCGGAATATGTCAGGGCGGCGGTTCTGTCCGTGCCTGTCAGCCAGACAGAGGCAGCTGTCGCCTTAAGCATGACGGCCTTTCAAAGGGTGCGCTATGTCGTGCTGCCACAGGCGCTCGTCGCGCTACTGCCATTGATGGGCAACGAATTCGTCATGCTTCTCAAGGGGACGTCCATCGTTTCGCTGATCGGGCTCGCGGAACTGACGGAGCAAGCGCATTCGATCATCGTCAGCACCTACCAGCCGGTCCCCGTGCTTCTCACAGTCTTAGGGATCTATTTTGTGCTCGCGCAGGCGCTGATCCGCCTGACGCAGTGGATGGAGCGACGCTTCGGCGGGTGGAAGTTGCGCACCGCCGTAGGTTTGGCGTGATGCGCGGGGTTTCATCGGCTGCCATCTGGGAGAAGCGCATGGCGCGCGTCAGACGTCGGATCATCGTGGTGATCGGATGACGATACTTGGCATCGACATCCAGCAACTCAACTGGTTCCGGCTCGACGTCGCAGCAACTGTTTTGCCAAAGCTGATTTCGGCGGCGAATGTGACGATCTACGTCGCGATCTTGGGATTTGCAGGGGCGCTTGTGGTCGGCATCCCGCTCTTGATGGCGCGACGGTCGCGGTTCGTTTTGATTGCAAGGCCCGGCATATTCCTGGCGGACTTCATCCGGTCCACCCCCTTGCTGCTGCAGATCTATTTTTACTTCTTCGTGCTGCCGCAGGCGGGCATCATTTTGCCGCCGATCACAACGGGGGTTCTTGCGCTCGCCATTCACTACGGATGCTTCGTCGCCGAGGCCTATCGTGCCGGTCTTGAGGCCTTGCCGTCCGGACAGCGGGACGCGATCACCGCCCTTGGCTTTTCGCGGTTTGCCGCCTATCGGCACGTCATCGTGCCGCAACTCGTTCCCTTCCTGATTCCGGCGCTTGGAAATCTGCTTGTGTCAATTTTCAAGGAAACGCCGTTGTTGGCATCGATCGCGGTAACAGACATCATGTTCGTCGCCATGCAGCACGGCGCGGATCACTTTCAATATATTGAACCCATTACGATGTGTGGCCTCATCTTTTTAGTCATCAGTCTTGCAACGTCGCTCATCGTGCGGCGGTTGGAGACGATGGCGTCGAAAGCCTGGCTGGGCAGGAGATAGAGCCGTGACTGACCAGACGCCTTCGCCCATCATCACGTTTCGCGGGGTGAAAAAGACATTCGGCGCTCAGACAGTTCTTTCGAATCTCAACCTCGACGTGAGGCAGAACGAAAATCTGACACTCATTGGCCCAAGCGGTTCCGGCAAATCGACGATCCTGCGTATTCTCATGACGCTCGAGACGGTCCAAGCCGGCGGCGTATTCGTGGATGGCGAGGCGCTTTGGCATGACCAGGGTCCAGACAAATCAAGCCGGCAGGCTGGCGAACCGCAAACTCGGTCGATCCGGCGCAAGATCGGTATGGTGTTCCAGAGCTTCAACCTGTTTCCGCATATGAGTGCGCTGCGTAACATCGCGGAGGCGCCCATTCGCGTGCTGGGGCTTTCCAAGGACGAGGCATATGCACGTGCACTTGACCTTCTGAAACTTGTTGGGCTTGCGGACAAACAGCGCAGTTTTCCGATCCAGCTTTCAGGTGGTCAGCAGCAGCGTGTGGCGATCGCCCGGGCGCTCGCCATGCGCCCCAAGATCCTCCTGTTCGACGAAGTCACGTCAGCGCTTGATCCGGAAACGGTGGGCGAGGTTCTTTCGGTCATCCGCGACCTCGCACGCGAGCACCAGTTTACCACTCTGATGGTCACGCACCATATGGGCATCGCGCGCGACATATCTGACCGGGTCTGTTTCCTCGAGGGCGGCCGAATTATCGAGGAAGGCAGCCCGGTGCAGATTTTCGAGTCTGCGCAAAACGTCCGGACCAGAGCCTTTCTCAAGGCTATCCTGGAAGCCTAAATGCGATCAAGCGGTCATCACTGTTTGTTGAGCGCCCGCGGCTCTCCCATCGCTGTATTGTCGGTAGGCGGCGGTGTTGTCCTCCGCTTGCCGACGGCTGTACACTCCCGCTCCACACGCGCAGGTTCAGGTTGATGTTTTTGTAGCTAATTCAATCTTGAATTATTTTTCTGCCGACTTGGCTGAATGTAAAATTATCCTCTTTGCTAGCGACATTGCTGACAATATTGTATGCTGATTGGTGCGTCCGGGAAAATGGCAGGGTTGCTGCCGTCGCGGACGGAAGACGGCTAGGGTGCTGTCTTTTGAGGCATCTGGGTGAATTGAAGAGAGATTGAAGTGACCAGGATTTCCAAGCGACACGCCGATCCGGTGGCAAGGTTGCGCAAAGCGATTGAGACAGGATATTTTTTGCCGGGACAGCGCCTCCCTGAGGTGGAATTGGCCGAGTGGCTGGGTGTCAATCGGGTCAATGTCAAGCTGGCGCTTGGCAAGCTCGATCAGGAAGGGTTGGTCGAAGTCGAGCGCAACAAGGGCGCGCGTGTGCGTGTGATCAGCCAGAAGGAAGCCGTCGAGATTCTCCAGACATACGCTTCGCTTGAAATGCTGGTAGCCCGCAATGCCGCTGCCAAGGCGACTGCCGCCGATTGCGAGCGCCTCAAGGGCATCTTGGCTGCAATCACGCAGGCGCTAGCCGAAGAGGCTTACGTCGAATATTCGCAGCACATCGGCAAACTCCACGCGGAAATTCGCCGGATCGCTGCCCATTCCACTGCAACCCGCATTATCGCGACCTTGAACGCGCAAATTGCCCGCTTTCGTGCTCAGACAGTCCTGTTCCCCGGCCGGATCCAGCAATCGCTCCGGGAGCTAGAAAAAATTGTCGATGCCATTTGCGCAGCGGACGGCGTGCGTGCAGGCCAAGCGATGCTCGAGCACCTCAATAATATGGGCAAGGCATTGGAGCAGAGCCTGACCAGGATCGACGCTTAAAACAGGGGGGCGGCGGCAGATCTTGCGCTTACGCATTCCGCTCGGCCTTTGCAAAGCCGTTGCTTTTCCGTTGTCGGTCCGATCGCCGGAAATATATCTCCAAGATCTGCAAATAATGAAATCAATATTGTTAGCAATGTTGTTCGCCCCGTGAAATGGTGCGCCCGACGTCGGTGACTGCAAGGTTGTCGTTCGGTCACCGGTAATCACGGGGAGCAAGCTTATGACGAACGAGATCCCGACATTGCCGTCTGGGCGCACTCTTTTCGTTGGATTTGTCCCGGTTTTGGCTTTGGCGGCGCGGCAAGCATTGGTCTATGTCCGTTCGGTCGCTAAGGTCTTCCTGCGATTACCATCGGCGGCGATCGTTCCAGCCATCGTCCTGCTGGGTCTCCTTTTTGTGATATTCACCATCGGACGCTTGCTTCCAACCGACCCAGTCCTGACGGTGATCGGCGATCACGCGCCGCAGGAACTCTACGAACGGATGCATCGAGAGATGCACCTGGATAAGCCCATACCGGAGCAGTTCGTCCTGTTTATTATCGACATGGCGCGGGGAAACTTTGGCGTCGCCACGACGACCGGGAACCCCGTCGCACAGGACATAGGGCGGTTCTTGCCGGCGACGATCGAGTTGGCGACGGTGGCGATTTTATTGGGCGTTGGTCTGGGTGTACCAGTTGGATTGCTGGCGGTGCGCTTCTCCGGCCGCTGGCCGGACGGCCTGGTGAGGCTGGTGACGATCCTTGGGAGTTCCATACCGATTTTCTGGTTGGGGCTGGTGGGGCTGCTGTTGTTTTACGCCCATCTGGGCTGGGTAGCAGGTCCAGGTCGGCTTGATATCACCTATCAGTACGCGATACCGGCGGTGACCGGCCTCGTTCTGGTCGACACGGCCCTGAGCGGCAACGTGGCGGCATTCGGTAATGCCGTGTCACATATAGTCCTCCCAGCTGCGCTGCTCGGTTTGGTCGCCTTCAGCGACATTGCTCGGACGACCCGTGGTTTCCTGCTGTGGCAGTATGGACACGACTATATCAACGTCGCGCGGCTGAAGGGGCTGTCCGAAACACGGGTCCTGTGGCGCCATGCCCTGCCCAACGCCGTCGGTCCGCTGCTTGCCGTTGTTGCGTGGAACTATGCCTATCTTCTGGAAGGAGCTGTCTTAACTGAGACGGTGTTCGCCTGGCCTGGCCTTGGCCTGTACATCACCCAATCTCTCATGGCTTCTGACATGCGCGCTGTTCTGGCCGGAACGCTGATCATCGGCACGATGTTCATGGTGCTAAACCGCGTGGCGGAGGTCGCTCAGGCGCGGCTTGATCCGCGGACGCGAGGCTGAGGCATGGGGACGGTCAAGGCCTGGCTTCTCGACGACAGCCCCAACACCCGCGTTCAGGCGCAACTGGGACGGGTCACACGCGATGTCTCGACGCTGTTGCGCGATCCGATCGCTTTCACGGGCCTGATGATCGTTGCGTCGATGGTAGGCGTGGCCTTGCTTGCCACATTTCTGCCTGTTCAGGATCCCGGCTTTCAGGCCCTTAACGATCGATTGCAGCCGCCATCCGCTGCCCATTGGTTTGGGACCGACACGCTTGGCCGTGACATTTTCTCGCGCGTGCTCTCGGGCGCACGGCCGACATTGTCAATTGTCGCCTTCGTCCTGGCGATCGTACTGCCTTTCGGTGTGCTGGTCGGCATCACCGCTGGCATTTTCGAGCGACTGGACGCGCCGATCATGCGGCTCTGTGACGTGTTCATGGCGTTTCCGCGCCTCGTCCTAGCGATTGCGGTTGCGGTGACGCTTGGCCCCGGCATTTCGACGGCGATCATCGCGATCGCACTGACCGGCTGGCCGTCTTATGCGCGCATCGCGCGCGCCGAGGCCGTGGCGCTGCGGCGCGCTGAATTCGTGCAGGCCGCTCAAGTCATCGGGGCGTCCTCATTGCGCATCATGTTCAAGCACATTTTACCGTTGTGCCTGCCTTCAGCCATTGTGCGCGCAACACTCGATGCGTCCAGCATCATTCTCATCACCTCCGGACTGGGATTCCTCGGGGCGAGCGTACCGCCACCTCAGGCCGAGTGGGGAGCAATGGTGGCAGAGGGGAGGGACGTCATATTCGAAGCATGGTGGGTGTCGACGATGCCAGGAATCGCGATCCTCACCTTCGCGCTCGGCTTTAATTTGCTGGGTGATGCGCTGCGCAACCTTGTTGACCCCCGGTCCTGAGAGGCATTCCCATTGTTGGCTCCGCTACTCGATGTCCGTGATTTGAAAGTGAGCTTTCGTAACCCCGGTGGCTATGTTGATGTCGTGAAGGACGTCAGCTTCACGCTCGGTCGCGAGCGTCTTGCCATTGTCGGTGAATCAGGGTCGGGGAAATCAATGACGGTCCGCGCGCTGCTCGGCCTTGCTGGGCGCAATGCGATAGTCACGGCCCGCCACGCCCGATTCGGCGAGATTGATCTGCTGTCGCTGTCTGGCAGGCAGCTCAGCGCGATTCGCGGCCATCGCATCGCTATGGCTGTTCAGGATCCAAGGCAGGGCCTCAATCCTGTGCAGACGGCAGGACGTCAGATCGCCGAGATGCTGCGCATTCATCGACAGACCCCGCGGCGCGACGTGCGCAATGCGGTGGAGACGCTCCTTGACGAAGTGCATATTCGTGATCCGCGCCGGGTATTCGATCTCTATCCCCACGAGCTCTCGGGCGGGATGGCCCAGCGAGTGATGATCGCTATGATGCTCGCCGGCGGGCCGGATATTCTGATTGCGGACGAGGCGACGTCGGCCCTTGATGCCCTTGTGCAAAGACGCATCCTCGAACTGATAGACGAGCAGGTCCGCCTGCGCGGCATGGGCCTCATCCTCGTCAGTCACGATCTGGAGCTCGTTTCCGACTTCGCAGACCGGGTTCTGGTGATGTACGCGGGCCACACTGTCGAAACGCTGGTCTCGGGACAGGGATACCAGACCGCACAGCATCCTTATACGCGTGGACTGATCGGTTGCGTGCCAACTCTGGACGATCCAGGTCGTCGTCTGCCGATCCTCACGCGCGACCCGGATTGGGCACAATGAGCGCCCTTTCCATCGACGGACTGTCGATCCGGCTCGGAACGTCACTTGTCGTCGACGATGTTTCGCTGACGCTTGGCCATGGCGAAAGCCTCGGCATTGTCGGTGAATCCGGATGCGGCAAAAGCACGTTGCTGAAATGCATCGCGGGCATCCACGATACCTGGTCGGGAAGCATTGAGGTCTTCGGTCGCAAACTTGCGGCCAGGCGGACCTTCGCAGACCGCCGTAGCCTACAGATCGTCTTCCAGGATCCGGCGGCTGCGCTGAACCCGGCGCATACCGTAGATGCGATCCTGCGCGAACCACTGATCGTTCATCGCCTTGATCGTCAGGACATACGCATTGCCAAGGTGCTGGATGCTGTCGGTCTGCCGCGGTCCGTCCGCTTCCGTTTCCCCGGACAGATCTCAGGCGGGCAACGCCAGAGACTTTGCATCGCCCGTGCGCTGCTCGTCGAGCCGCAGATCCTCCTTCTTGACGAGCCGACATCGTCACTCGACGTGTCCGTGCAGGCTGAGATCCTCAACCTTCTCGCGGATCTGCGGGCCGAACGGCAGATCTCCTATCTATTGATCAGCCACGACCTCGCAGTCGTTGCGCAGCTGTGCGAGCAGATCGCGGTCATGGCGAATGGAAGGATCGTCGGTCGCACGACCCGCGCTGAGTTGCGGGGCGGGGCAAAAGACGAAAGCTATCGCAAGCTGCTGCTGCCGTTTTCGCGAGACTAGCTTCTGGTCTGTTGATGCGTGACCGAAACCGGAAGCGCAAAATTTTTAAGCAAAATGCTTTGAAAGTGTGCGCTTGACAGCCCAAAGTGAGCAATTTTTTCCCATCGTACTCCGAGATTGAGCACGTGATTGTTATCAATCTTGTTATCAATCTGTTTGGATAACGCCATTCCAAACAGGTTGTATCGAGATGACATCTTCGACACTCATACAGAAACTGAAAGAACAGGTCCGACGACATCCACACCGTGTTGCCGTGGCATCCGATACCGGGTCATTGACATTTCTCGACCTCTGGTGTCGCAGCGGACAGGTCGCAGCCCAACTACGATTACAGGGGGTTAGGGCCGACACGGTCGTCGGCGTGTTCGTCGATTCCTCGCTGGAGCTTGAGATCGCCATCTGGGCGGTTCTTCGCGCAGGAGGCGCATATCTACCTTTGTCCCCGGAATACCCTAGCAGCCGCTTGCGTTATGCGCTTGAAGATTCCGGCACCAAGATCATCCTCACGACCGGACCCTTGGCAAGCGATGCCCGGACCATCACGCCGTCTGAAGGCAGTATTGTCCGCGTCGAGGAACACTGGGAAACGGAGGGTCAGGACGCGCAAGACGGTGGCGATGTATCTCCCAACGATCTAGCCTACGTCATCTATACGTCGGGAAGCACAGGCAGACCCAAAGGTGTTGCGATCGAGCACGGCAGTATCGCGCACCAGCTTAACTGGCTGCACGATGCCATGGCCATCGACGAATCCGTGAGGATTTTGCAGAAAACACCCTTCAGCTTCGATGCGGCGCAGTGGGAAATCCTCGCTGTCGCGCTGGGTGCTACCGTGGTCATGGCGGGCATCGGCGCCTATCGCGACCCTGCAAGGCTCATCGAAACCGCAAGACGACACGCCGTCACGACTCTCCAGTGCGTTCCGACCCTTTGGAGCGCCCTTCTGGATACGGAAGGATTCCGGGATCTGAACTTGTCGCAGATCTTCAGCGGCGGGGAGGCGTTGACGTCGCGTCTTGCGCAGAGCCTTCTTGCGACGCACCCTTCGGCAAGTGTCATCAATCTCTACGGGCCGACAGAGACCACGATCAACGTTTCGGCCTATACCGTCAAGGCTGACCAATTGGACGACACCGACCGGGTTCTCCCGATCGGCTACCCGGTTTATGGCACGGACCTTATTGTTTGCGAAGGGCGGACCGAGATCGAGGACGGGGCGATCGGCGAACTGTGTATTGCCGGACCCCAGTTGGCGCGCGGCTATATCGGCAATACCGAGATGACGGCTGCAAAATTCACGACGTTGCTCGATGCAAAGGGACGCGAACGGCGGGTCTACCGAACGGGGGACCTTGCGATCAAGGGTGCCGATGGGGCCGTCGCCTTTCACGGCCGGGTCGACAATCAGGTCAAGGTCAGCGGCCACCGCATCGAGCTGGACGAAATCCGCCTGGCGATCGAAAGCCATCGCTGGATCCGACGAGCGACGGTCGTCCCGTGGAAAACCCGTCTCGGCACGACCCAATTGGCCGCCTTCGTCGAACTCGATGACAACGAGGCGGCGTTGATGGATCAAAGCGTCGCCGGCAGCCATCACAAGTCCAAGGCAAGTCGTCGTCAGGTCAATGCGCAGTTGTCAAACAGCGCTTTGCGCGTACCGGACGAGCTCGGTGGAAATAGTGTCATCCTGCCGTTCCGTCAGGCATCGGAGGACGTCGCGGCGCAGGCATTCGCACGCAAAACCTATCGCAATTTCAGGACCAGGGTAGGAGCTGACAGGCTCGTTGAGGCAATAGGCCACGCGCAGCGCCCACCTGTCTTGAGAAGCGCTCAGGACGCGAAGCTCGACAAGGCGTTGATTGGACAGATCTTGCGATGGTTTGGCCCCTTCACCAGCGATCGGCGTCTCTTGGCCAAATATGCCTATGCATCTCCAGGGGCGCTGAATGCCTCGCAAATCTTCGTCGACGTCAATGGCGTCGAGGGGCTTTCACCTGGTTTGTATTACTTCCATCCCGCGGATCACACCTTGACGCTTGTTTCACCGGGTACGCGATCCGGGGAGGGCGTCCGGTTCCACATCTATGGCAAGCGCGGACGCATCAAGGAAGTCTATTCGACAAATGTGGACGAGGTTCTGCACTTGGAAGCCGGGCACATGCTGGGGCTTCTGGAACACGTCACTGCCGCGCACGGCTTATTCCCCGAAAAAGCTGCACCGCCTCATAGGGTTCCAGCAACCCTCTTCAGCGACGACGACTACGTTCATACCCTGAGCGTGGAATTGGGCCGCAAGCCCGCGCCGTCGCTGTCCGCCGCACCTGTCATCCTCCTCCAAATCCACGAAGAGACACCAGACGGCGTCGGACCTGGTACCTACCGAGTGGACAACGACTGGCTGACCATCGTTGGCGAGCCTGTCATCCGCCGCAAAGACGTCATCGCCATCAATCAGGCCGTCTACGACCGATCAACGTTCGGTATTGCCCTCATCGTGTCGAGAGAGGTGGGATGGGAAGGGTTCGTTGACCTTGGTCGCCTTCTCCACCGATTGCAGGTGGCTGACCCCGACATCGGATTGATGTCGTCAGGTTACAGCTCGCTCTCCGGCCATGAGATGGCAACGTCCAGCCGGGTGGATGCTCTCATCGGCGCGGAGGCGTTTTCAGGGAAAGGCACACTTTCTTATTTCGCGCTCGGAGGCGGGGTCTCGGCTGAGCAACGATCCAGCCGCGGCATGGAAGAAGATCTCGTGCATATGCGCGGACCGACGGAAATCCTCAAGGACGATCTGCGCGAGCTTTTGCCGGAATATATGGTGCCAGCACGGGTAAGGGTGATCGAGACGACACCAACCACGCCGAGCGGTAAGATCGATCTGCAGTCTTTGCGCAACCTTGTTGAGGCTGAAGAAAGCGCACGCCCGATTGTACCACCTCGTACGAGGCTCGAACTTGAGATTGCGGCAATTTGGAAAGAGATACTACGTCTGGGCGAAGAGGAACTTTCCATAAGGGATTCCTTTTTCGATGTCGGCGGCAATTCGCTTTTAGCGATGGCGCTGATCAACCGCCTGAACGCCAGGTTCGGGACCCGCTTACCGATCCAGGCGCTGTTCGCGGCGCCGACCGTAGAGGATCTGGCCGGGGAAATCGGGGCGGGAGCGGCAACCCTCTCCAGTCGCCTTGTCCCTTTGAACACGGCACCTGACGCACCTCCCGTCTACTGTTGGCCCGGATTGGGAGGCTACCCCATGAGCCTTCGCACGCTCGCGCAGGCGACTGGCGACAATCGCCATCGTTTTCTTGGCGTCCAGGCGCATGGCATCAATCCTGACGAGGTGCCATTTCCAACGATCCAAGAGATGGCAGCTGCGGACGTGGCGCTGATCCAGCGCGATCATCCTGTCGGTTCCTTGACCTGCATTGGGTATTCGTTCGGCGCCAGGGTTGCCTTTGAGGCCGCCTATCAACTTGAACAGCTTGGGCGCCGAGTTGAAAGGGTCGTGCTGATCGCACCCGGATCGCCGTTACAAAAGGCGGCCGAGGCGCCGCCGACCGCCGATCAATTTCAAGACAGACGGTTCTTACGCATCCTCCTGTCCGTGTTCGCCGGGACATTGAACTCACCTTTGGAAACCGAACTGCTCGGCGTCGTTCGGGACGAACGCGCATTCATAGACTTCATCACCGACAAATTCGAGGATCTCCCAGCTGAACTGGTTGAAAGGATTGTCGGTGTGGTCAAGGCAACGTTCTCCTTCGAATACACATTTCATGAACTTGACCAGCGCACGGTTGCTGCGCCCATCACGCTCATCAAGGCATTGGGCGATGACTATTCGTTTCTTGAGACAGCGGGCAGCCGCGCCCGACAGAGCTTTCAGCAAGTGATCGAACTGTCCCATGACCACTACTCGATCTTGCGTGGCGAGGGTCACACAGCACTCGCTCAGGCGCTTAGCGACCTACTGTCATCCGATCAGGAGATTCCCATGCCTCATATCAGCGTCAAGCATTTCCCAGCCCATATCGATGAGGGACGCCGGCAAATTTTGGCGGACGAGCTCGCATCCGCCGTCATCAAAGCCTTTGGCTGCGCCCCGAATGTCGTCTCGGTCGCGCTAGAGCCGGTGGAGGAGGCAAACTGGGACGCTCTCGTCTACCAGCCGGAAATCATCGGACGTCAAAAGTTTCTGGTCAGACAACCAAATTACGACCAGCGCCAGAACGCGAAATAGGGAGAGTGATAATGGATAAGGCAACTGCGGCCCGGTTTTTCGGACAAGCCGCGATATGGGGTGCGAGTTTCACCTTCATCAAGTTCGCGCTCGAGGACTTCAGCCCGAACCAGCTTGTTCTGTTTCGGCTGATTCTCGGTGCGGGGACGCTCGCCGCGATCATTTTGTTCACAGGACGATCCTTCAAGCTGAGCGGCACGGCATGGTTCCATGTTGCCGTGTCTTCGATTTTCGCGAACGTCGTTCCTTATCTCTTGCTCAGTTTCGGCGAACAGCACACCAGTGCCGGCTTGGCGGGTGTGCTGATCGGCGGCACCCCCCTGGTCACCCTGTTCATTTCGACGCTTGCCTTGCGGGCTGAGCCCGCGACCTCGCGCAAAGTCACCGGCTTTTTCCTGGGCTTTCTCGGCGTGGCTCTTGTCGTCAGTCCCTGGAAGGTGGAGGGCAGTTCACTGCTTGGCGCATTGGCATGCTTCGGCGCTGCCGCAAGCTATGCCGTGGGTTATGCCTATGTCAGTCGCTTCCTGTCGCCCTTGAAGCTTGATCCCATTACGCTCGGCGCCAACCAGCTGATTTCGGCTGCTGTTCTTCTTGGGCTGGCTCTGCCGTTCTTCGCCTGGCCCGCAATCGAAACCGTCTCCGTGACACCGCTGCTGTCCCTGCTCTATCTCGGCGTGCTCGCCAGCGGCTTTGCCAACATCCTGTATTTCAGATTGATCCAGGATGTTGGCGCTGCAACCGCGTCGGCCGTTGACTATGTCGTTCCGGTGTTTGCCGTCCTCTTCGGTGCGGTTTTGCTCCTCGAACCACTGTCGTGGAATGTCATCCTCGGCGGGGCTGTCATCTTGATCGGGATGGCGATCGCCGAGGGTCGCATTGGATCGTCCTCCCTCTCTCCGGCCTCTTCTGGAAAGGCGAACAAGTCATGAGTGGTGTTGGTCCTTCATCGTCAAGCAATGTTTCGGTGGCTGCAATCCCGGCGCCTTATCCCGATGTGGAAAAGGGCCAAGCCGCTAAGACCAGCAACCGGAGCGAGGGGTTGGCCTCGCCAACGGCAAAAGCGGCCCGCTTCTTCGGCTCTGGCATTGGCGGAACGCCGACCCTTGAACTTCCGGCAGATCTCGTCGGTGGGCGAGGGGTGTTTGCCAAGCTTGAGAAATATAATCCTTACTCCAGCATCAAGGACCGCCCAGCCTGGTACATGCTCGCAGGTGCCGAGGCGCGAGGACAACTGGTTCCGGGTAGAGGCACTGTCGTCGAGGCCACCTCTGGCAATACCGGCATTGCGCTTGCCGGGTTTGCTCGTGCCCGAGGCTACCGATGTATCATCGTCCTTCCCGACAGTGCTTCGAAAGAGCGGATAGAACTGCTGAAGTTTTTCGGCGCCGAGCTTGAGCTTACGCCAAGCGAGGCCGGATACACTGCCGCCATCGAGAAAGCCCAACAGCTGCGGGATGCGACGCCTGGGGCCTGGTTCGCCTGCCAGCACGAAAACGCAGACAACGTCCTCGCCCACTACGAAACGACGGGACCGGAACTTTGGAAGGATCTATCCGGGAACATCGACATCCTTGTCTGCGGCGTGGGAACAGGCGGGACAATCAGCGGTATCGGAAAATACCTGAAGGAACAGAACCCGGCTATCAAAATCGTCGCGGTTGAGCCGACACGCTCCGCTGTCTTGAGTGGCAGCCCTGGTGGAATTCATCGCATTCCGGGATTGAATGGTGGCTTTGTTGCGGCAACGACAGACCGGGCGCTGATCGATGAAATCGTGACCGTTGACGACGAGGATGCCTGGGCAATGGCGCGTAAGCTTGCCGCTGCAGGGATCGTCGCGGGGATATCATCTGGCGCTGTCACCCATGTTTGTCGCCATGTTCGACAAAGAGCAGCTGTAGCCGGAACACGTATCGCCACGATCTTTCCCGACTCGGGAGAGCGGTACGTATCGCTTCTCAGTTCGTAAACGGCCATCACGTTGGCTCCCTGTAAGACTGCAACCAGATCACGACCAAAGGAAAGACCCTCCATGACGCAATTTTCAAAAACCCTGTTTCCTGGCGAAGGTGAATCCGTTCAGATCGGAACGACAACGCACACAACGTTCAAGGCCGTCGGAAAGGAGACCGACAATCGCATTGGCTTGTTCGAGCACCGCATGAAACCCGGCGCGCCCGGCGCAGCACCCCATATCCATCGCCATCAGCTTGAAGCCTTCTACGTCCTTGAGGGGACCGTGGAAATCTTCATCAATGGCGAGCATGTTGCTGCCCCTGCAGGGACATACATTCAGGTCCCCGAGGACGTTCCGCACGGGTTCCACAATCCGTTCGACAAGGAAGCGGTGATGCTGATTTTCTTCAGTCCGGGGCAGAACCGCGAGGAATATTTCCGCAGGCTCGGCGCCCTCTATGCCAATGGCCGCCGGGCGTCCGAGCAGGAACTCATCGACCTCATGGCCGACTTCGACCAATTCGAGGTCGAATACACCGGCAACGTCCCAGGTTGGGGCCGACACTAACACCATCCGGAACAGCCTATCGCCAGATAGCAGTCGGCAGTTCTCTGCCGATTAGCCTCCCCATGAGTTCATAAAGGGCAGCCAATGCTTCCGAATCCGTTCGACGACAAGCCGTTCCAGACCAGAGCAAAAGCGGCAACTACTTTTGTCTTCCTGATCGCGGCGAATATCGCCGCATGGGTTTGGGCCTGGGTGGCATTTGCAGATCGACCTGCCCTCATGGGTACCGCTTTTCTTGCATATATGCTTGGTCTGCGCCACGCCTTCGATCCCGATCATATCGCTGCGATCGACAATGTGGTGAGAAAACTGATGCAGGAGGGCAAAGCCCCTTATTCGATCGGTTTTTTCTTTTCGTTGGGGCATTCGACCATCGTCGTTCTCGCGTCCATTGTCATTGCGGCGACAGCTGCCGCCATGCAACTCAACGAGATCGCCGAAATCGGAGGTGTTATCGGAACCACCGTATCAGCGGTGTTTCTGCTGATTATCGGCATCGCCAATCTACTTGTGCTGAACGGGATCTGGTCCGCTTTCAAGCGCGTCAGAAGGGGAGAAAAGATCGTCGATGAAGATCTTGATGCTCTTCTTGCCGGTCGCGGTTTGATTGCAAGAATCTTCCGGCCGGTTTTCCGCGTGGTTTCCCGATCATGGCATATGTATCCGATCGGTTTCCTGTTCGGACTTGGTTTTGATACGGCAACGGAAATCGGACTGCTTGGGATCTCGGCGATGCAAGCCGCTCAAGGCATGTCCTTCTGGACGATCCTCGTGTTTCCGGCGCTGTTTACCGCAGGAATGTCGTTGATGGATACCACCGATAGTGTTCTCATGACGGGAGCGTACGGCTGGGCCTTCGTCAATCCGGTCCGCAAGCTGTGGTACAACTTGACGATTACCGCCGCCTCCGTTGTCGTGGCGGTGTTTATCGGTGGCCTTACGGCCGCTGGACTCATTGTTGATAAGCTCCGTCTGAACGGGCACGTCTGGAGGCTCCTCGGCGAGCTCAACGATAACCTTTCAAGCGTTGGCTACGGCGTCGTCGGCATCTTTATCTTGAGCTGGATTATTTCCATCATCATCTACCGGAGAAAGGGCTACGATACACTTCCGGCGCAGTGAGCCACACACCGCTAACTGACATGCAAATATCGGCTGGCAGAGACCTTGCATGTTTTCGATAGAGATATTGAAGAGAGACGTGCCCATGGTCTCGCACGATGTTGGCCGCTGGATGGAAGACTTCTCGGCCATTGGTTCCCGGTTGAAACGCAATTGGTTGGAGGGCAAGTTTCACGCAGTGGTGTCGATAATTGTACCACACCAGCCCGTCGATCCGCACGGCCTACCGATCTCGACCGAGGAATGGGGCCGTGCACGGAGCTTCACGCGGCTGATGGATCGTAACCGATCTATAACGGGCTGGACTGCGGTGCGTGGGGTCGTCGGTGCGATGCTCGCCATTCCGCCTAACGATGTGAAGATTATTCGGGCGGCAAACGGGAAGCCATCGGTTCACACAGGGCCTGGGATCAGTATTTCACATGCCGGCGACATTGCCGTCGTTGCCTTTTCGAGCGAGATGACGATCGGGGTAGACGTCGAGCAAATTGCCGAGGGTGCATCATTCCTGCCAGCTGTCATGCGGACCTTGTCACCGTCGGAGCTGGAATATCTGAATGGCCATCCGGTTGAACGAGCGAAATTCCTTCTTCGCGCATGGGCTCGGAAGGAGGCGACGGCCAAGGTCTTCGGTTCGGGTCTTTCGGTCGATTTTCGATGCCTCACAGTTGCCAATCAGGCTGGTCTTCGGTTTCAGTGCCGTCTTCCCGCCGGAAATGTCATCGTCCAGGGGACCGACCTGGAGATAGCCCCCGGCTATATCGCAGCTCTCGCCTCAACCGCAAACATTCTCGACGTTACCAGTTATCATGTCATTGGCCGCTGATGCTCCAAATAATTGTAGCTCTCTAATTCATACGCGCGTCGGGTCGGTCCGGAAAGAAAGCAACCTATGACACTCCAGACAGCACAACGAGACCCGTCCGGAAGAGATTCGGCGCCGGCCAAGACAATGATTGGAAAGGCCGCAATCGTCGGTCATTCCCCCAGTGAGGTCCTATGGACCACCCTCTGCGTGGAGGCCCGGACCGTGGTGGACAACGATTCACGTCTTGCACAGGCGATGAAATCGAACATCCTAGCTCATCCGACCTTTGCCCATAGTCTCGCCTATCGTTTTTCAGAAACACTCGCGAATAGGGATGTTGATGCCGACGTGCTGACGGCATTGTCGCTGGACGTTTTTCAATCTTCTCCTGACATAATAACGTCTGCGGTATTGGATCTCCAAGCGGTGTATGACCGGGATCCGAGTACATCCGAGCTACTTATTCCGTTTCTCTACTTCAAAGGTTTTCTGGCTTTACAAGCGCACCGAATTGCACACTGGCTTTGGCAGAATAATAAGAGGCACATGGCTCGCCACATCCAAAGTCGCACGTGCGAGGTGCTGTCTATCGATATTCACCCCGCCGCCCATATGGGAAGTGGGATCATGCTTGATCATGGAAATGGACTCGTCATCGGCGAAACGGCCGTCGTTGACAACGACGTTTCCATCCTCCAGGACGTTACCTTGGGCGGGACGGGCAAAGAAAGCGGAGACCGCCACCCGAAAATTCGCCGGGGTGCCCTTATTGGCGCAGGCGCGAAAATCCTCGGCAATATTGAAATCGGCGTCGGTGCCAAAGTAGGCGCTGGCAGTGTTGTCGTGTCGGCCGTGTCGGCGCATACCTCTGTAGCCGGCGTACCGGCGCGGGTGGTTGGAAGGCCGAAGTCCGATTTGCCGGGGGTAACCATGGAACAACCAACTACAGATCCCGAATAGGCAATCTAACAGCCAAACTACGGTGTTCAATTCCGCCGTGATTTGATCCGACGGGGTGTCGTATGGAACTCAACAGTCGATCCGGCATTGATCGGTCTGATATCTTGCGAGCTGTGACCGCTAGCTCGCCGGCAGAACTGATCTCACGCCAAGCGTGATCAAGGGCGCCGAATGAATAAATTTTCCCTCTTTGACGCCAAGGAAAGGCCGGCATTTCTTTAATCTACTATTCTTATAGACAATATTAAATTGCGCGGAATTGGACGCTGATGATCCGATCTCAAATCGGTTCCTACGGTGGACTTGCTTGCTGTCACGCGGTGTTACCGGCCGCCAAAGAACGGAGATGTGTCATGGGTCAACGTATAGAAGCAGGAATCCGGGAGGCGAACTCGCCGACAATGGATGAAACCTTTTGGAGCGTTTTCGATTTTGCTCGTCGCTACCGGCTGGAGAAGAAGGAAGAGATGCGTCTTCTGACACTCTTTGGCACGAAGGCACCGCTTCGTATGCTTCTTTCCACTGCTCGGCGAGCGTCGTGAAAATATGACCGCTCATGGGGGGACGAATGAAGCGTGGTTTCGATCCTTGGTCATCGAAAGCAACAACGACGCGAGTCGTGACGCAGCGAATTCCCGAATGTTCTCTCCCACGGAACATCGCGGCGCCTGTGGCCCGGCAATTTGAGGTGATTTCAACTTGCATGATGTCCTGGAAGAAATTTTGCTTCTCGAAGAACGCTCTGCTGGCGATGCACGGCGGTATCGCCGGCAGGTAATCGAGAAATTGGTATGGGTGCTTTTAGATATTACGGAGCGGCAACGGGATATCAATGGGCCGGATCATCGCGCACTCATCATGCGGTTGACGGCGATAGTCGGTACCATGACGGCAAAGATCACCCAGGCTGATGATGCAACCTTCTCGACGATCATAAGAGACGCAGTAATCGTTGTCGGCACGCTACGCAGTCGTCAATTCCAAACATCCCCGTTGAATATACACTGACCAGTGAAAACCATCCAAGCAGCATCCAAGAGGGGCAAGGTGTTGAATTCCAAGCGATACCGAGCTGGATATGGAGTGAACGTCGGTTTGGGCCGCAGGACACAGACAATCTGATACGCTTCGTGGGTCTTGGGGAAGGCTCATGAAATCACGAGGTCGTAACGACCGCGATATTGTAAATGACGAATCGGCTGATGGACACTACCGGACTGCGGGATCCGTCTTAGGCAACAGCGTTGGTACGTCTTGCCTCCCAAACAGCGATAAGGCAGAATCTCTTTTCTCGGAGCCTTGGACTAAAGAAGATGACCACGAAAACTGTGACGCGCGCAGATTTGGCGCATGCGGTGTTTCAAAAGATCGGCCTTTCACGAACGGAGTCATCCGAACTTGTCGAGGTTGTGCTTGGTGAGATCAGTGATGCGCTGATACGCGGTGAATCGGTAGGACTTTCGTCATTTGCCTCGTTTCAGGTGCACGCCAAAACCCACCGCCCGGGCCGCAATCCGCGCACAGGAGAAGAGGTTTTGATTTCTGCACGCCGGGTCGTAAGGTTCACAGCATCAGATGTGATGAAATCCCGAATTCAAAAGGCTCATAAAGCCCGAAAGGCAAAGGTTAAAGCTCCTCCACCGGATCCAAGCCGGTAAATAAACCTTCTCCAGAAATCATTGGGCCTGCTCGTCTAGCGGGTTGCCTTCGGGTTGTGAAATCCGTCGACGCTCGCTCGCACGACCGAGCGAGTTACGTCCATCACGAGCAGAGCTAACTCGTCGGCAAAAATTGTCTTCCCCGATCCGTCTACCCCGTCAATAGCCACGACGACGCGACCCTCCAAGGCGGCAATTTGGTTGGCAAGGTGTTCGATGAGGTCAATTCTGATGTGCATCGATGTTGACCGGGTTGTTTACAGGAGAAACTAGATTTAAGGCAAATTATCTAAAGCCTTGCAGCAAGCGGCGATGCATGTCGCCCTCAGAATGAGATGCCTGAATGTGGCCGGCGGCTGGTGGCAAACACGCGGTCCAGTTCCTCCGTTGCGTCCGCCGAGATCGCATTGATGCGCCCGGAAGCCGCAAGAAAAGATGCCGATTGCGCGCCGAATATCAGCGTGGTCAGTTCCGCGATTGCAAGATGCGCCTCCGGACTGCAACTGCTTCGCTCCACGCCCCCGGGGCCGACGGACCAGATGCCGCCATTGTCATGGAAGATATCGTCTTCGACAGCAATCGTTACCTGGCGTGTGCCGCCATAGCGGCGGGCGTAAAGCAAAGCTTCGAGGTCGAGAGGCCGTATCCAGCTTTCGTCACGCTGACCAGATATCTCCAGCGCGCGCGGATTGTGTAGAAGCAAAGGCAGCGGATCATCCACTGGCCGGGACGGAAAGACGACCCGGTGCAGGATGTCGTGCGTGAAGAGGTGGCTGATCAGGACCTGCCAGGCTTCGTCGTCATGGGCGACGAGATCGTCGACGATCACGGTGCGGCGCGATGAGGTGAACCAGTTCTCCGACGGCTCGACATGGAAGCGCAAATAGCCGCGCTCATTTCCTTCGGGGCCGAAGACGACGGCATGATAGGGCGTCGAGCCCTGGAACGTGCGGTATTCCTGCATGGACCACCAGCCATCCCACCGGGACAGCGTCGCGGCCCGCGGCGCCGGATCGGCGTCGGCAATTTGCCGGAACAAGGCGAAGCTTTCACGGGCGTCGATGATACGAAGTCCTTCGCGCGGGGCGGAGACCGCAAGTCCGGCTTGCGTAAGATCGAGTTCGTGCCGGACCGACCAGGAGGCGACGCCATAGCCGTAGCGGCCATAGATACGGGCATCCGACGCCCTCAGACCGGCGACGACATAGCCTTCGGCGCGGGCGCGACGAAGCTGCTCGACAATGAGCCGGCGCGCGATCCCGCGACGCGTCGCATCGGGGGAAACGCCCACATGCGTGACGGAGAGGTGGCGCACGCGGCCGCCGCCGGGCAGGGTAATCGAGGCATCATAACCGTTGACGACGCCTCGCAGGATATCGCCCTCGAAGCCGCCAAGCGGTTTGCCCCCAGCCAGATACCGGGCTTCGGTTTCGGGACTGGTACGCCCGAAATCGGCAATTCCGAGCAGCGCCTGGCGGAACAGGGCAAAAGCCTTCCGGCGGTCTTCATCATCATCATTGAGAGGTCGAATATCCATGTGAAACTTGTCCAATGTCATTTGTGATCTTCGAGGGCTTGATCTCCGGCACCTCGCTTCCCAGCTCGGTTTTCGGAATGGCGGCGTGAAGACGGGCAGACATTTTAGGAGCGGCGACATCTGCTCTCTCTATGATTGCGGAGACACCGGAGCGAGAAGGCCACGTGCCTTCAGAAGGGCCGCCGCGCCCTCGCCGAAATGCCAGGCCTCCTCAAGATGAGGCTGGCCAGAGAGGATGAAGTGGTCGAAACCGGTGCGATGATAGACTTCGATAAGGTCGGCAACCTGTTTATGGCTCCCGACGAGAGCCGTACCTGCTCCGCCGCGCACGAGGCCATAACCGGACCAGAGGCCAGGGTGGATTTCCAGTTCACGCGCCGAGGCCGGCAGGCCTTCGCGCGCCGCATGCAGTGCCGACATCTGGCTTTGGGCGACGGATTCGGATCTGGCGAGGAGCTCTCGGGCCTTGCGCACGCGCTCCGGCGAGATCCAGGCGAGAAGTTTGTCGGCCGTGGCCCAGGCTTCGTCCTCGGTATCGCGCGAAATGACATGCAAGCGCACACCAAAGCGCAGCGAGCGGCCTCTGGCAGTTGCCTGCGCTTTTAGCTGCGCGATATTTTCGGCTTCAAGTGCCGGCGGCCGCCCCCAGACCAGGTAGACATCGGCTTGGCCGGCTGCCACTTCCTGCGCCGCCGGGCTTGCGCCGCCAAAGAAGATCTGCGGCAGATCATAGGGACCGGTGTCGATGCTGGCCTCGCGGATGTCATAGTGCTTCCCCTTGAAAGAGAAGGGCTGGTTCGCAGGTGCGGACGTCACACCGCGCACCACCGAAAGGAATTCCTCCGTCCTTTCATAGCGGGCATCATGGTCCAGATGATCGCCGAAGCGCGCCTGTTCGAAGCGATCGCCGCCCGTAACAACGTTAAGAAGCAGCCGTCCCCCGGTCATTCGCTGGAATGTCGCCGCCTGATGGGCGACGAGCGTCGGCGATATGAGACCGGGCCTGAAGGCGACCAGGAATTTAAGCCGCTTCGTTTCGCGGGAAAGAGCAGCGGTGGTGATCCAGGCATCTTCGCACCATGTGCCGGTCGGTGTAAGAACGGCATGGAAATGCTGTTCTTCAGCGGCGCGTGCCACTTCGCCGAGATAGGCAAGCGACGGTGCGCGGAAGCCGCCGGAAAATTCCACGACATGGCTATCGGTTCCCGAGCCTGTCAGACCTCGACTGTCGCCATTCGTCGGCAGATACCAATGAAGGTGGACATTGCCGCTCATGCTGGAACCTTTTTATAGGCCGCGGCCGAACTGTCATTCTGATCAAGCACGGAGGGATCTTCACGAACGATACGGAAGGCCGCGCAGGAATGATCCTCTCGCAGACGGTCAATGCCAATCAGGCGAGCGAGTTCCTGCCAATATCTAAGTTCACCGCCACGATCTTTCAGGTCGTCGGGGTGGTGCCAAAGCTCGTAGGAGACGTGGTTTGCGGGGTTCATCGCGGAGGCGTTCAACTGCAGCGGTTTACCGGCTGCTTTCCGGCTTGTCTGCTCAGTCATGTGGTGTCTCTTCAAGGATGCGTAAAGAACTGTTTGCAACTGGTTCCGTCTCGCCGTTACGCCCCGGAACAGCTGCAATAAGCGCTCGCGCGTACGTCGAGTGCGGCGTCAGCAGAAGGTCGGTGGTTGCGGCCTCCTCCACGATAATACCGTGCTGCATCACCGCAATCCGATCTGCCACCCGAGCCGCCACGCGCAGGTCGTGGGTTATGAATAACATGGCGAGCCCAAGGTCGCGTTGAAGTTCGGCCAGAAGATCGAGCACCTGCGCCTGAACGGACACATCAAGCGCTGAGACCGGCTCGTCGGCCACCAGCAGCTGCGGCCTCGGCATCAGTGCGCGGGCAAGGCCAATGCGCTGGCGCTGGCCGCCCGAAAAGGCATGGGGCTTTCGATCGGCGGAGGAGGGATCCAGCCCTACCCGCACGAGTAGCTCCGCCATGCGGGTTTCAGCTTCTTCCTTTGACAGACCAGCCTGCAGCACCGCCTCTGTGAGGATGCGGCGGATGCTGTGGCGTGGATTGAGCGAGGATTGCGGGTCCTGAAACACCATCTGCACGGCAGGCCGGCGCTCGCGGGTGAACAGATCCCGCGCCCGGCCTATCGCCTCGCCCGAAAGGCGGAAGGTGCCGGCGTCGCGTTCGACAAGGCCGGTGATGACCTGACCAAGGGTAGATTTTCCCGATCCGCTTTCGCCGAGCAGAGCTACCGTCTCACCGATGCGCAATGTCAGATCGACCCCCCTCAGCGCTAGGGTCGCCGGCCGCGCAGGACCAAGGAGGCGGCGCCGGGCAAAATGGGTTTTGTGAATGCCTTCGAGCTCCAGCACCACCGGCAGGTCCGAAGCAAACGGGGAGCGGCGCGCCTCAAGCTTCGGCACAGCGGCAAGCAGTCGACGCGTATAGGGATGGCTCGGCGCGCCGAGCAATTCTTCCGCGTTTCCCTGTTCAACGATCTTTCCGCTTTGCATGACGACGATGCGATCGGCGATGTCCCGTACCACGGCAAAGTCATGGGTAATGAACAGCACGGCGAGCCCGCGACGGGCACGCAGGTCGAGAATGAGCCGCAGGATTTCCGCTTGCGTCGTCACATCCAGCGCTGTGGTCGGTTCGTCGGCGATCAGGAGATCAGGCCCGCAGGCCATCGCGATGGCAATTGCCACACGCTGGCGCTGGCCCCCCGAAAGTTCGTGCGGGTAACGCCGGCGCAGCATGCCCGGATCGGGCAGTTGCATGGCAGCAAGAAGCTCCTCAATCCTTTCCGGCGGCGCGGGATGGCCATGGGCCTCAAGCGCTTCCGCAATCTGCCGGCCGATGGTCAATAGCGGGTTGAGCGCCGTCATTGGCTCCTGGAATATGTAGCCGATCCGCGCGCCACGCAGGCGCCGGAGCGCCGTTTCATTGAGGGAAAGCATATCCTTGCCCGCGAAGCGCAAGTTTCCCCGGTCCACCTGAAGGCCGTTGCCGGGAAGAAGGCCGGCGATGGCTGAGGCGAGCACCGACTTGCCCGAGCCACTTTCTCCGACTATGCAAAGCACTTCGCTGCGCGCAATGGAAAGGGTCGCGTCGTGAACGGCAAGTTCTCGCTCGCCTCCCTCTGGGAGGCGGATGTCGATATTTTCGATTTCGACCAGGGGCGCCGTCGCAGCGGATCGCGATTGGCTCATCGCCTGCCTCCCGCTCCACTTTTTGGGTTGAGCCAGCGTTCCAGGCCGTCCCCGACTAGATTGAAGGCAAGCACGGTGAGGAAGATGGCCAGTCCGGGCAGGGTAGAAAGCCACCAGTTGACGCTGAAGGCGGTGCGACCGGATCCGAGCAGGAAGCCCCACGAGATTGCGTCGCGATTGCCCAGTCCGAGGAAGCTGATACTGGATTCGATCATGACCGCCCCGGCAACGAGCAGCGAGGCCTGGATCATCACCTGCGGCAATACGTTCGGCAGCACATGCAGGAGTGCAATGCGCAGATGCGAGAGCCCGCTGACACGGGCGGCGCGGACCCAGTCAAGCCGACGCAGCGACAGTACCTCGGCACGGACGATGCGCACGACGGGTGGCCAAGAAATCAGCGCGATCGCCAGGACGACGGTGAGGCGGGTCGGCGACAGGATCGCCACGATGATGATCGTCAGCAGGAGGCCCGGAATTGTCTGGAAGAACTCGGTAATGCGCATCAACACCTCGTCGACGGCCGCGCCGAGATAACCGGCGGCAAGACCGAGCGTCACGCCGAGGCCGATGGCAAGGCAGACGACGCTAAGCGCGACGGCAAGGGTGGCGCGGGCACCATATACCAGGCCTGCGGCCAGATCGCGGCCGAGCATGTCGGTCCCTGCCGGATAGCCGGGTGAAAGCGGTGGCAGGTTTGGCCGCGCCACCATGCGCCAGGGGTTTCCCGGATAGAGGACGTCGGCGAAAACGATGCAAAAGACAAGAAGTGCGAGCACGGCGAAGCCGAACAGGACCGGCGCGCGGAGCAAGGGGTGACGCGGGTGGCGGATCATGTCGTGGCCTCGCGGTCGATCCTCGGGTCGATCAGGCGATAGGCCACGTCGGCAACGAGGTTGGCGATGAGCACGCCGAACGAGGAAAGGATGAACACGGCGATGAGGACGTTGTAGTCGCGGCTCGCAAGCGAATCGAAGGCAAGCCTGCCGATGCCCGGCCACGCGAAGACTGTCTCGACCAGGATCGAACCGCCGATCAACTGGCCGGCCTGCAATGCCGCAACGGTGATTGTCGGTAGAAGTGCGTTTCGCAGGAGATGGTCACGCCAGACAAGCCAAGCCGAAAGACCCTTAGCACGGGCCGTGCGGATGAAATCCATATCGGAGATCTGCAGGAGCGCTGCGCGACTGACCCGCGCATGGATCGACATGTAGTATAGGCCGAGCGTCAGAACCGGCAGGACCATGTGCGCGGCAAGGTCGCCGAATGCTGCCCAGCCGCCCTTGGCGGCAACCGAAGGCGCTTGCATTCCGTAGGAGGGCAGCCAGCCCAGCTTCACGGCGAAGACGATAATGAAAACCAGTCCGATCCAGAACATCGGCATGGCGAAGAAGGCGACGGAAACCGTCGTGACGGCGCTGTCGATCGCCGAGCCTGGTCGGTGGGCTGCCAGAGCGCCAAGGCCCACACCTGTGACAATGGAAAAAACGAAGGCGGACACCGTCAAGAGCAGTGTTGCCGGCAGCCTTTCCAGCACGATGTCGATCACCGGACGCTGATCGCGATAGGAAGTGCCGAAGTCGAGCTTGGTAATCGCCTGCAGATAATGCCAGAGCTGCAGGTGAATCGGACCGTCCACACCGAGATGCTGCCGGATCTCGGCGACGAAAGCCGGATCGCTTCCTCCTTGATCGCCTGCGAGCAGCAGAGCTGGGTCACCCGGGGCAAGACGGACGAGCACGAACGTTAGAACGATGACCGCTAAGAGGGTGATCGCCGCCTTGGCAAGCCGAAGCGACACGGCCTGGACGAAATCCAGGGCTGCTCCCTGTCCATGCACGCCGATGCGATCCGACGACCGGCTCATTTCCTCAGCCAGACCGAGGCAAAATTGTCGTCCGTGCCGAGCGCGGTTGTGATCAGATCCTGCACCCTGTCTCGATATAGTGTGGGGAAGACGATGTCATGAGTCCAGACGAGAGGCACGTCGTGCGAGATGATCTGCTGCACCTTCGAGTAGATTTCCTTGCGATTGGCTTCGTTGGGCTCATGAGCGCCTTGTTCCAGCAAGGTGTCGACCTCCGGGTTGGAATAGCCGTTGACGTTGGCGCCCGTGGTGCCGGCGTTGTCGCCTTTGACCGTCCTGTAGCCATAGGAAATACCGATCGCAGGGTCGGCGGTCGTATAGACGAAGTTCTCCGCGATGTCATAATCAAAGGTGGTAAGCCGCTTGAACCAACCGGCAACGTCGGTGGAGACGATGTCGACCTTGATGCCAACTGCACCAAGGGCTTCGCGCAGATATTCGGCCTCGCGGGACCAGAGCTCGCCATAGGGGAGTGGCACGAGCTTCAGTGTGAAACGTGTGCCGTCCGGCCCCGGCTTGTAGCCGGCTTCGTCAAGTAGCGTCGCTGCTTTCTTTGGATCGAAAGGGTAGACAGTTTCGACGCTTGCATCCTTGTAGACCGACAAGCTCGAAAACGGGCCGTTGATTGGCTTGCCGAAGCCTGCGAAGATCGTGTTGACGATGAAATCACGATCGATGGCCTGCACGATGGCTTGGCGGACCTGCAGTTTGGCGAGGATCGGGTTGCGGTTGTTGAGGTGAACATAGCCGATCGGCTGCAGATATTCCCAGCCGTCTTCGCGTGTCTTGACGCCGTCAAGCGCTGAAAGACGCGGAATATCGAAATTCTCGACATCACCTGAGCGCAGCGCCTCCACCTGGCCCGTTTCGAACGCAATCGCCCGCGAATTTGCATCCGGTATGATCTGGAAATCGATCTCGTCCAGAAAGGGTTTGCCGGCGTCCCAATATTTGTCGTTACGCACGAGACGGATCAGGCGGCCCTTTTTCCACTCCGCGAACTTGAATGGCCCTGTGCCGATAAACTCGGCATTGGCCGGCGCGTTACGGAAATCGGTGACGCCGATATATTTGTGCGCGGGAACAATGGTCGCGTTCAGCGATCTAAGGAACGCCGGATAAGGATTTTTCAGGGCAAAAACAACGGTAAGATCATCCGGCGTCTCGATACGGTCGATTTCGTTGCGCAGATCGCGCGAACGGGCTTGCAGCGCAGGCAGGAATTCATTGTAGCTGAAGGCGACGTCCTTGGAGGTGAAAGGCTCGCCATCATGCCAGGTGACGCCCGCCCTGAGCTTGAACGCATAGGTCTTGCCGTCGGGCGAAACGGTCCAGCTTTCGGCAAGCCGCGGGATCGGCGCCAGATCTTTCTGGGCGTAGCTAACGAGCGAATCGTAGATCTTGTTGCCGACGAAGGTTGCCGGCCCAAGGCGGTTAACGCCCGGGTTCAGGGAGATTGGCTCCGGCTGCACGATCAGGTTCAGCGTGCCGCCCCTGTCTTCCGCAAAGGCGGCGCCGGAGACAAGCGCCAGCCCGAGCAGGGCGCCCAGGAAACGAGAGGCCGTGTTTCTCGAAAGTCTGCCGAAAGCCATGAAAGTGGTCCGCTTATTGTCTATAGATTTTATAGATTTATGCAGCAGAATATGCCGCTTGGCGTGGTCGATCCGTTCTAAAAAGCGTATTTGTTGAGGAAAATCGTGCTCTGTTTTCACCGTGCGGCAGCCCGCCGCGGGGCGGCCCATGCAAATGGCGAGTTCGGCGAATGACCGTGGTTCGGATGGAGGGCGGCCCCCAAACGGCATTCGTTTTCCGACCAAACCAAATTTTCGGCAGTTTATTTCTTCGGCAGCCGCCGAATTGGAACGTTGCTTCGTTCCAATAATACATAAAAACTATAGAAAATAGCGGAAACAATCAAAGCCGAGGCAAACACCCATGCATATCACCGTCATTCTCCGATCCGCAGGGCGGATCGCCGTGCCTTTTCTCGCGGCTTACACGGCCCTTTGCACCCCAAGCTTCGCCGACGAGCCGAAATTCGGTGGTACGCTGCGCATCGCCTCGCTTGAATCAGATCTTGATGCTTTCGATCCACTCACCGGCTACAGCACTGAATCCTGGGAGATTTTGCGTGCGACGACACGCCAGCTCGTCACCTATCCCGGTTCACCGATCGGCCTCAAGGAAGACACGACGTTGGTGCCGGACCTGGCCAAGTCCTGGGATGTCAGCCCGGACGGCAAGACTTATACGTTTCACCTGAAGGACGACATTTTCTTTTCCGGCTCTACCGAACGCAGGATCGTAGCCGGCGATTTTGTTTACGGCATAAAACGCTTCTGCGACCCCAACAAGCAGGTTGCGGCCATCAATTATTTCAATCTCGTACTGTCGGGCTTCGTCGAGTACTGCAAGGATTTTTCCAAGGTGCCGACCGGGGACTTGGCGGCGAGTAAGGCCTTCATCGACAGTCACCAAATTTCGGGTGTATCCGCACCGGATGACAAGACCTTGGTGATCCATTCCGATACCAAGAATTACGACTTCCTCAATATTCTCTCGATGAATTTCGTATCGCCGGTGGCGTCTGAAATTGCGTCGAAATACTTCCCTGACTCAGTGGAATCGCGCAAAAATCTGCCATCGAGCGGGCCATATTATGTTGCCTCCTACGATCAGGGACAAAAGCTGGTGCTGAAGAAGGCCAAGAATTTCAGGCCGGAATCGGACGAAGCTCGCAAGGCTTATGTCGACGAGATTGATGTCGATTTCACCGCCAACAGCGAAGACGCCATCGTCCAAAAGATTCAGACCGGCGAGGCCGACCTCTCCCTCTATCTCGACACGCCTCCGCGTGGCACCATCCAGCAGTATGTATCCAAGAATAGCCCCTATCTGCACGCGACAAACAGCGGCTCGGCAAACTTCATCACCATAAACGCGCAGAAGAACGCCACCAGCGAAGGTATCGAGGCGTTGCGTAAGCCGCAGGTGCGCCAAGCCTTGTCATATGCAGTCAATCGCGCCCATCTGGTTCAATCGCAAGGCGGATCGATAGCGGCTGTACCGCTGTCACAGATCATTACCTCTACTATTTCCGGATACGAGCAATTCGATCCTTATCCAACTGAAGGCAACAAGGGAAATCCGGCAAAAGCGAGAGAGCTTTTGGCGAAGGCTGGTTATGCCAATGGCATCACGCTCGACGCGCTCTATCGCACCAACGCACAGAACGAAACGATCGCCGTAACTCTCAAAGAGGATTTGGCGGCTGCGGGCATCACGCTGAACCTAATCCCAGCGCCCGCCAGTGGATGGCGGGCTTACATTCAAGACCCGAAATCGCGTTGGGACGTGTTCCTGAACGGCAGCTTTTCGCCCGATTGGCAGGGCCCGAGCACGCGAATGCTGCTTGGTGGTTGGTTAAACTCGGATGCAGCACCCTGCGGTACCGGAAATGTGTACGCGATCTGCTACAGCAATCCCGAGCTGAACAAGCTCGCTGCCGAGGCTTATCCTTCCGACAATGCCAACCCACTCTGGACCAAAGCGGACAAGATCGTCTCAACTGATCTGCCTTGGATCCCGCTCTTCGAAAAACGCAGGATTGCCATTACCTCAGACCGCATCACCCACTGGGTATGGTCTTCGCTCGCGGTGCAGGCTGATATCACCAACATTGCGGTGAAGAACTAGGCGGCGCAGCTGAATGTCCGTCTTCTCCGTAAATGATCTAAAAGTTCGCTTTGGTGGTTTCCAGGCGGTGAGGGGGGTCTCTTTCGGTATCGAAGCCGGAAAGACCCTCGCAATTGTCGGCGAATCCGGGTCAGGCAAGAGCGCCAGTCTTCTCGGCGCGACGGGACTCTTGCCGGCTTCTGCCGTGGTGGAGGGCAGCGTGCAGCACCGCGGTCGAGAGATCCTCGGTCTGCCCGATAGGGAATTGCGCAAGCTTCGCGGCGCGAAGATCGGTTTCGTCTTCCAGGATCCGCTCAGCAACCTGCACCCTCTGAAGACGATCGGCGAACAGATCGGCGAGGCGATCTCCGTCCATGATAGAGTGGGTCGCTGGGAAAAGCGCGAGCGCGTGCTGGCGCTGCTCGACGATGTCGGCATTGCTGACCCGCAAGCGCGGCTCACGGATTACCCACGCCACCTCTCAGGCGGCATGCGCCAGCGAGTGATGATCGCCATCGCCATCGCTCTCGATCCCGGACTGATCATTGCGGACGAGCCGACGACGGCTCTCGACGTGACCGTCCAGGCAGCCATTCTCGATCTTCTCAAGCGTCTGCAGCAAAAGCACGGAACTGCGCTGATTTTCGTCAGCCACGATCTCGCTGTTGTGTCCGACATTGCCGATGATGTGGTCGTCATGCGCGACGGGGTCGTCGTGGAAAAAGCATCCGCAACCGAGATCTATCGCCGGCCGCAGCAGGATTACACCCGGGAACTGTTAGGCGCGGCGCGCCTCGGCGGCCCGAAGGTTTATGCGGTCGGCGGAGGCTTGGAGGCGACCCGCCCCCTGCTCGCGGTGCAGGCCATCGCCCGTTCATTCAGATCGCGTTCGGTGCTCGATGGCGTCTCCTTCACCATACGCGAAGGAGAGATCCTCGGCCTAGTAGGTGAGTCCGGCTCGGGCAAATCGACCATAGGACGTCTGATCGCCGGTCTGGATCGGCCTGACTCGGGTCTTATCAGCTTGCGGGGAAGGGATTATTCCCGACCCGGATCGAGCGACGTCGTACTGCAGGGCGATCTGCGCAGGTCTATCCAGGTGGTATTTCAGGATCCTTATGCCAGCCTCAACCCGAGACGGCGGGTCGAGGCCATCCTCTCCGATCCTTTTGTCATTCATGGCGTAACCGGCAAGGCGGAACTGCACGATAGAGTGAAACAGCTTGTGAGCGACGTGGAATTGCCACTTGAGATTCTGGACCGGTTACCGTCGCAATTGTCCGGCGGCCAACGGCAGCGTGTCGCTATTGCGCGAGCGATCGCGCTCCGGCCCTCGCTAATCGTCGCCGATGAACCGGTTTCTGCTCTCGATATCACCACCCAGGCACGGGTCATCCGGCTCCTTGCCCGCCTTCGCGATAAGCTCGGAGTCTCCTTCCTATTCATTTCACATGATCTTGGCGTCATCGGCGAACTGTGTGACCGGGTGATCGTGTTGGAAAAGGGTCAGATCGTCGAGACCGGCCCGACACGACAGGTCTTCGAGCGCCCGGTCCACGACTACACTCGCCAGTTGCTCGCATCCATTCCGGGACGAAAACGACTGCCGGCAGACGCCGAGCTTGAGGATGCGAGCCATGGCTGACCGCATTCAGTCTGCAGCCGCCCTTCCTCTTTCCGGCCAGGGGCCGTCGCCGGCCATCTTATTTTTGAAGAGGCTGTGGCGCGAGAGGGCGGTGCGCGCCGGCGCCGGCATCGTCGGCTTCGTCCTGCTGGCAGCGCTGCTGGCGCCGGCAGTCGGCTACCTTCTGGGGCACGGTCCCATGGAGCAGTTCCAGGATACGGCGCTCGATGAAATGGGATTGCCCGTCGGCCCGACACTCGCGTTTCCCCTCGGAGCCGATGGGAACGGCCGCGATGTTCTGGTCAGAACCCTCTATGGTGCGCAGGTTTCGCTGATCGTTGGCATTCCGGCGACAACGATCGCAATGATCATCGGTACGGCCATCGGCCTGGTCAGCGGTTTTTTCGCAGGCCGAACGGATCGTGTCATTTCGCAGGGCATCGACGTCGCTTTGTCCTTTCCATTCGTGGTGACGGCACTCAGCCTTTTGTCGCTCAACCGCGGGGGAACGGGTCAGCCGATCATTCCGCCGGTCGTCGTGGTGATCCTCGTCATCTCCTTGTTTTCTTGGGCCTACTTCGCACGCCTCACGCGTGGGCTCGTGTCGGAACTGCGTGCGAGTCCGATGGTTGAAGCCTCGCGCACTATCGGCGCCTCATGGATACGCATCATCTGGTTCGATGTTCTGCCGAACATCTTGCCGACACTATTTGTTTACTGGGCCGTGCAACTGCCCGCCAACATCGTCGCGGAGGCGACGCTCTCCTTCCTCGGTCTTGGCATCCAGGCACCAACGCCCAGCTGGGGCAATATGATCGCCGAAGCGCAACGGACCTCCCTCTATCAGAATCAGCCCTGGTTTCTGGCAGGTCCCGGCCTTGCGTTGTTCCTGACGGTTGTGGGCTTCAACACGCTGAGCGCTGGCTTGAGGAACGTGCTCGACCCTCATCGCAGACGGATCTGAGATCATGGCAAAACAGTTTTCAACCGTTATCTTGCGTTCGATTTCGACGCTGGTGATCGTTCTCATCTTGTCGTTCTTCGTCACTCGGATCGCCTACCGCAATCCTGCAGCGATGCTCGCTCCGCGCAACGCAACACAAGAGACGATCGACGCTGTTGCGCGCTCACTCCGCCTCGATGAACCGTGGTATTTGCAGCTGTGGCATTATCTGTTCCGCGGTCCGGATATCCAGGGTGCGCCGATGGGATTGATGCACTGGCCGCCGGCTCTTGGGTTTTCCTTTCGTAAGCAGGCGCCCGTTACTGACCTTATTCTCGCCAAGGCACCTGTGACACTCTCTTTGGCGCTTGGCGCGTTGGTGATCTGGATGGCGATCGCCGTCATCTCTGGCGTTGTTGCGGCGCGTTGGCAGGGCCGTTTCATTGACCACGTGCTCGCTTTCTTCGCCTATGTCAGTCTTTCGGTTCCTACCTTTCTGAGCGGCATCCTGATCTCCTATTTCTTTTTTTTCCAACTTTCGAACCACGGCATCCCCTGGTTCCCGAGCAGTGGTTATGTGCCGATGACTGAGGATCCGTTACAATGGGCGCGGCATTTGCTGCTTCCATGGGCGACGCTCGCGATTGCCGAAATCGGGATTTTCCAGCGCGTCGTCAGGGCGAGTATGCTTGACGTGCTTGGGCATGATTACATCCGAACCGCGCGTGCCAAAGGCGTTTCCGAGCCTCGGATCTACTTCTCTCATGCCCTGAAATCGGCATTGAATCCCATTTTGACGCTCGGTGGCCTGGAACTCGGCGCTATCATGGGCGGAGCAATCGTGACGGAAACCATATTCGGCCTCGATGGAGTCGGTCGCATGGCAATCGCTGCAGCGCTGGATGGCGATTTCCCCGTCGTCATCGGTACGACCATCTTTGCAGCCTCCGCTTTCATCGTCACGACACTCGCGGTCGACCTTCTCGCTCAGTGGCGCGATCCGGCGAATCGAAACTGAACATGCTGGCGGATACTGCTCCCCTTTTCGACCCGAAAAAAGCCTAGGCATGAGACCAGCGCGCGCGCGACCGACCAAGCTGGGAATCGCACTCCACACAGTTCCTGACTCAGAAAGACTAACAAGGAGAGTACTAAGATGACCGCAGTGGACGCCCCGACTTCGCTGACCTATTTGCGCCCTGCCACCGCGGATGAAGAAACGCTCGTGACGCGCTTCCAGCCGATCTTCGACCGTATCGCCGAGGGCAATGTCGAGCGCGAGCGCAATCGCACCTTTCCCGTCGAGCAGGTGCAGTGGCTTAAGGATGCCGACTTCGCTCTGTTGCGTGTAGCCGAGGAGTTTGGTGGGTGGGGCGCCTCGCTTGAACAGACGTATTACCTCTTGGCTTTGCTGGCGGAGGCCGACGCGAATGTCGCCCACGTATGGCGCAATCACCTAGCCTTCATCGAAGATCGTCTCAACGCGCGGCCGTCGCCCACCAACGACCGCTGGTTCCAGCGCTTCCGTGACCGCGAGTTCGTTGGCGGCGGCTGGACGGAGGCCAACAACGGCACGTATGCCACCATAAAGACGACCGTCACACGCGAAGGCGATCACTACAAGGTTACCGGCGCGAAGTTCTATGCCACTGGTAGCCTCTATGCCGACTGGCTCGACGTGATCGGCAAGGGCGAAGACGGCTCGCTCATCACCACCTTGGTCAACCGCCACCAACCGGGCGTCGTGCTTACTGACGACTGGCCAGGTTTTGGCCAGCGCACCACGGCAAGCGGCAGCGCGACCTACCGGGACGCCATCGCGTACGAAGGTGACGTTTTTCCGGCGAGCGAGCGTGTGGTTTATCAAGGGCATTTCTATCAAACGGCGCTGCTGGCCGTGCTTACTGGCATTACTCGCGCGATTCTGCGCGACGGTATCACGGCGCTCAAGTCGCGTGGGCGCAACTACCCGCAAGGTCTCAACGAGGTACCGGCGCTTGATCCGCAACTGCTGCAGGTGATCGGCGAGGTATCGGTGCGGGTTTTCTCGACGGAGGCTGCGTTGCGCCGTGCCGCAAACTCGCTCGACCTCATCGCCGCCGCCCACGCGGCCGGCGATGTCGCATTGCGCGAAAAGCGCTCCATCGCTGGAGAAGTGGCTGTATCGCAGGCGCAACTCGCGATCATCGACGGCGTCCTCTACGCGGCTACGCATGTCTTCGGCGCCCTCGGCGCGTCCGCGACCTCCGAGGAATCCGCGCTCGACCGCCATTGGCGCAATGCGCGCACGCTCGCCTCCCATAACCCGGTCGCCTACAAGGCCCGCATCCTCGGCGATTACTTCGTCAACGACAAGTCACCCGTGTCGAGCATCGCCCGGCTCGGCCGCGGTGGCCAAGGCAACTAAGGAGACGGTACGATGACGACACCCTACCTAGCACTTGGCCTTGCCGGGACGCACCTGGTGGAACTCACGACAAATCGCGCGCTACTGTCGCGGTGGGATGCGTTGCCGGTTGCGTACAGCGTGCTGGGGATCGACCGCGTCGATGGCAGCGCACCAGCACCGGTCACGCTTACGAGCAGTGCTGTCGGCGCGACCTTGGCGGGCGCCACGAAGTATGGTCGTTTTCTCTTCACCGCGACGCCGCAGCGCGACCACCCATACAATATCGCACGCCGCGTTGCCTCGCTTGCCCATCTATCGCGTGGTCGCAGCGGCTTGCTGATCGGGGTGCGCGATGTCTATGCGCCCGAAGGTCCAAAGGAAGCACCGGCCTGGGGTGGAGCGGGGCTCGGCGGTGGTGCGCCACTCAACGCTCAGACGGCCTACGACGCAGCCTGCGCGGTGCGAGCTCTCGAGCAGAGCTGGCCGCATGACTCGATCATCGGCGACCGTGACACCGGCATCCTGGTGGAGTCGAACCGCATCGTGCATGTCGATATCGACAACAGCTTCTCGATCGCAGGGCCGTTGAACGCGCCCGAGCCAGCGACAGGCGCGTCGGTGATTGCCTGGTACGCCGCAACGGTGGCGGACATCCCGCCTGTGAGTGGTAACAACCCCATCGAGCTCGTCCTCGGTGATGCGGGCTCTGTGCCGGTGGTAGCGCTGGGCGAGGAGCCTCCAGCAGCTGCAGTCGCGGGTGTCGTACTGCGCGCAAACCTTGAGCAGTCGGTGGCTGACCTGCTCGACACCGCTGAGCGGTGGCTTGCCGACGGCTTTGCTACCATCGCGCTCGGCGGATCTCTGCGCGCCGCGCTCAACCTGCCGGCACCAGCGCCGCGACCGTCCTCGGCGCGCGCCGCTTTTCCTTTGCCGCAACCGCGCGTCTCTCTATAGACAACAACGGGACATCACTCATGACAAACAAGCGATATGGTCACGTACTCCTCGGGATCAACGCGTTGGTGTTGGGCTATCTGCCGGCGGCATGGAAGACGCCGTTGTTGAAAAAAGGCTCCTTCATTGACCCGGACTATTGGGCGAACCTTGGCAAAACTGCGGAGCGTGGCACCCTCGACGCCCTCTTCCTGGCTGATGGTCCACTGCTGGGCGACCCGGCCTATGACGCCAATCTGATCCGCCTTGAACCGACGGTGAACTGGGGCCATGTAGCCGCAGCGACCTCGCGCGTGGGTCTGGTCGCCACCGCCTCGTCGACATTCAATGACCCCTTCGAACTGGCTGAGCGCTTCCTCTCGTGGGACCACCAAACGGGTGGCCGTGCGGCGTGGAATGTAGTCACCACCCGCGGCGTGTCTGCTGCACGCAATTTCGGCATGCCCGATATCCCCTCTCGCGACGACCGCTACGAACGTGCAAGCGAGTTCGTCGACGTCGTGCGGGCACTGTGGCAGTCGGCAGCCACGGGCCGAGACGTGCATTATCATGGCGAGTTCTTTGATATCGATGGCCGTTTGCGAGTGCCACCATCGAAGCAAGGCCATCCGGTTATCTTTCAGGCGGGTGGCTCGCCGCAGGGTCGCGCATTGGCGGGGCGCGCGGCTGAAGGTGTGTTCGCGGCCGAACTCACCAAAAATCAAGCCGTCGAGCACTACCGCTTGGTCAAAGGCTTCGCACGGAGCAATGGCCGCTCACCTGACGACATCAAAATTCTCCCGGGCTTGTTGCTGAGCCTGGGCAGTAGCGAGGAAGAGGCGCGTCGGCGCAGCGATGAAATCCATGACGCAGGCCCGTCGTCATATTCTATCGGCTGGCTATCACAGGCGATCGGCTACGACGCCTCGAAACTCGAACTCGATGAGCCGTTTCCTGAGGACGTCCTCGGCCCGATCGCGGATACCCAGACTTTCTTGGGTAGTATAGGCTTTCGCGAATCGATCATTACGCAGATCCGCAAGACCAACCCCACTGTGCGCGAGTACCTCAGGCAGACGCGGTATACCGGGTCGGGCCATGCCGGATTCGTCGGCACGCCCGAGCAGCTCGCCGATCACATAGAGGATTGGTTCCATGCCGGAGCCATCGACGGGTTTAATTTGCAACCGGATCGCCTGATCGATGGGCTCCCGGTGATCGTCGACGAACTGGTGCCGATTCTGCGTAAGCGAGGCTTGTACCGTCACGAGTACGAAACAGAGACTTTGCGCGAGCACCTCCAGGCTGCCTCACCGACGCCTTCCCTCTGAAGTGTGTCGCAGTTAATCGGATTCAAGCTTCCACATTGATCTGATTTATGATGCACTTTGACCATGAAAAGACAGCGCAACTTTTCTATATCGGTCGATTGGTGCGAGTGGTTCGCAAATCCGTAGCTGCGTTACGTTCAAGGGCCGCGCCTTCGATCAGTCTTCTAACGTTAATCGGCCGTTGTTGACAACACCAGCTCACCGGTGAGGTGACATTGTGAAAGTGGTCCAGTTTTCTGTTCGGTTTTCGGCGGATTTTCCTGTTGAGCGAATGGAGAATTTGTCATGAAGAAGAAGCGTTTTTCGGTCGAGCAGATTGTCGCCGTGTTAAAGCAGGCTGAGCTTGGCTTGTCGGTCGCCGACCTGATCCGTCATCAGGTTGGAATATCGGAACAGACATTTTATCGTTGGAAGAAGCAATACGGGGGGCTTCAGTCCGATCAGGTCCGGGAACTGAAACAAGTGCTTGAGGAGAACACGCGGCCGAAGAAGCTGGTGGCGGAACTGAGCCTGGATAAGGCTGTGTTGCGGGACGTGCTGTCAAAAAAGTTTCCCGGCCAGCGCTCATGAAGCAGGGTGTTGCCTACATGACGGCGTGTCACGGCTACAGCGAGCGTCGGGCCTGTGCCCTGACACGCCAACATCGTTCAACCCAGCGCAAGCCGATGCGCCGGGATCCCCGCACGGAGCTTCGCCAGCGCATGCATGAGATTGTCCGCACCCGCATCCGCTATGGCTATCGAAGGGTGAGACAGCTAGTCGTTCCATGCCAGAAGTCGTGTTCGCATGTGCAGGGGGTGGGCTCCGGTCGAGGTGGTCGGATTAATTTGGGGCCTCAAACCGATCTACCACCTTGTGCTCTCAACTAAGCACGGGATAGTGAGCACGATTTCGCCGGCCCTGTCGGTCAGCTCAAAGGAAAATAATGATGGCCAGTGAATTTGTCGGAAAAGTCATCTGGGTCACAGGAGGGAGCGGCACAATCGGCGCAGCTGTTGTCAGGCAACTCGCGCTGAAGGGTGCCACGGTGGTTGCATCCTCTCGCCAGCGCGACGTCATTTTCGAGACCCATAACGTCGTTTGGATGCAGGCTGATGTGACCAACGATGTGGATGTGAGGACTACGGCGACGGCGATTGTTGAACATTTTGGACGAATAGACGGTATCGTAACGGCGTCGACCGTACCGATCTTCGGGGATTTCCTGGCGCTTACCGACGACGATTGGTCGTCGGTCGTCAATGCGAAACTATTCGGCTCGGTGCGGCCGGTGCGCGCAGCACTGCCCTATATGATCGCCAGGGGCAGCGGCAGCATCGTGCTGATCAGTGGGCGAGGCGGCTTGCGCGCTTCGCCGCAACACCTTCCGGGATCGTCGGTCAATGCGGCTCTCATTTTGCTGGCCCAAGGCCTTGCAACGAGATTTGGTCCAGATGGGATCCGGGTCAATGCCATCTCTCCAGGGCCAATCGTCTCCGAACGCTTGGAAGTGATGCAGAAGGCGGGAATGCCCCCAGCGAGCACAGCGCTTGGTCCCGCAGGCACGGCGGACGACGTTGCCGACGCAATCCTCTTCCTTCTATCAGACGACGCACGTCACATTACAGGAACAAACCTGGTTGTCGACGGCGGAGGGCCACGAGCCACCTGAGCCAGAGTGCTACCTGTCTGGCGTCTGCGCCCACCAGAGAGGAGCGAGCGGCTCGAGAGCGTTAATCAAGATCCGTCGGTGATCGTCAGCAATAGACCCCCAGTCGTCATCAACGAGACGACTGGCCTGCGAACTCGCAACCATCGCCGCGACAATTTTCCCAGTAGCATCGAAAATCGGAACTGCAACCGAGCGCACGCCGTCTTCGTATTCCTGGTCCGATATAGCCCAACCTTGCATCCTGACGTGTTCGACTTCCGTGAGAAGTTTGGGTGCAGAGGTGATTGTCCGCGTCGTAAATGCGTTGAGTTTTGTCGTAGCCGTGTACTTCTGAAACTCATCGTCTGAAAGCGCGGCTAAAAGCACTTTGCCCGCTGAGGTGCAATATAGAGGGAAGCGTGTGCCGATCTCGACTGATTGGGCCAAGCTTCGTTTTCCACTCGTTTGGCGGGCGACGTAAATTGCCTCGTTGCCCTCGAGCACGGCAATTGAACAACTTCCACTGATCGCAGTTGCCGCAGTCATCAGGTAGGGGGCAGATACGCTCCAGAGCGGGGTGCCTGAAAGATAAGCGTAGCCTAGACCCAATACCTTCGGTGAGAGGGAAAAGCGTTTCTCGGCCTGTCGTACATAGCCCAGCGACTGAAGGGTCAACAGAATGCGTCGTGCGGTCGCGCGGTCAAGGTCTACTCTCGTGGCAACCTCGGAAAGTGATAAACCATCCTGCACAGCCGACATGGCCTCTATCACCTTCAATCCACGTGCGATTGATCTCACGAACGTGCTTTCGTCTTCGGTCATCATTATCTCGCCTCAATTCTTGTCAGGTGCCTCCCTACATCGCGCGGCGACCTGGGAAAATAACATTCTAAATAGTCCACTAATTTTATGCGCTTTTGCCTGTGCGCTCAAACTACCTCATGGTATCAATTTCATTAATTGAACATATGTGCACTAAGCGCACAACTGAATTGAACCAGAGTATGCACGGCACGCTAATTAAATCACGATCCCGACAAGCCATCAGTTCAGGAAGGTTACGCCTGCGCGTGCCCTCATCGGTTAGCTTCTGGCTTTGGACTGTACTCTTTGCGTTGGCAATGATTGCACCGGTCGCTGCGATCCTTCGCGGCAGTTTTGAGATCGCAATAGCGGGCAGTGACGACACCCGCTTCGGCCTCGACGCGTGGCGACAGGTATTCGTCGAGCCGATATTTTTGTCCGCTGTCGTCAATACCGTCGGCCTGACTCTAGCGACACAGCTTTTGGCCCTGCCGATCGGAATCTTCATTGCATGGCTGATCGGACGCACGGATTTGCCCGGACGGCGTCATCTGGAATTCTGTTTCTGGATCTCGTTTTTCCTACCGGCTCTTGCGGTGCTGCAAGGTTGGATATTGGTTTTCGATCCGCACTACGGCGTTGCCAATTCGGCAATTCAACGGTTCTTCGGACCAAGCGCACCTGTGCTCGACATTTATTCCTGGACGGGCATCATCTTTGCTCACCTCGTCACGACAACCATCTCGGCCAAGGTGATGATGTTGACGCCGACGTTCCAGAACATGGATTCCCGTCTTGAGGAGGCCGCCCGCGTGGCAGGCGATGGCCACTTTGCAACGCTTCTCAGGATAACGATCCCGTTGCTGGCGCCGGCTATTGCCGTTTCCGCTATCATCGGGATCATGCGCTCACTCGAATCGTTCGAAATCGAGCTTGTACTCGGGGGGCCGAGGCGGATTGAGGTCTACAGCACCCTTATCTATCACCTCACGCGCACCGATCCGATCAATTTCGCGGGGGCGAGTGCGCTCGGCATTTCTATCATCTCGGTTCTAGCCTGCCTGGCAGTGCTTTCGGTCAGAATTGGCCACGGGGGACGCGCGGTAACGGTATCGGGTCACTCGAAACCAGCGCGGATCCCACTTGGACCTTGGAAAGTACCAGCCTTCATTCTTGTGTCGACATTCGCCGCGCTTTTGACCGTCATGCCGATCACATTCCTGATTGCCAGCAGCGTCATGACGATGTTTGGCTTCTTTTCTTTGGAGAGTGTCTGGACAACAAGTCATTGGAGCGGCGTTGTTGCAGACCCAGTGTTCCTGTCATCCCTCGCCAATACGCTCGTTCTTGCCACAGGCTGCGCATTCGCCTGTGTCGTCGTGAGCATCGCCGTTGGCTATACGGTCGTTCGCTCCCGCCGTGCCGCAAGGATCATTCTCGATGTGACGTCCTGGGTTCCCTTCACGGTACCGGGCATCCTGCTGTCGCTCGCCATGCTTTGGCTCATCCTCGAAAGCGGTTCGACATACCTTTATGGCTCGACGGTGAGCTTGATCGTGACCGTCACACTCTCCACGCTCACTCTCGGGGTGCAGCTTATCAAAGGCAGCTTGTCGCAAATTCACCGTGAACTCGAAGAGGCTTCCTGGGTCGGTGGCACCTCCACCATCGAAACATTATGGCGAATTGTCTTGCCACTGACAGCTCGCTCGATCGCCGTCGTCGCCGTAATGTCGTTCATCGCCGCGGCGCGCAATATTAGTCACCTGGCACTTTTGGTCAGCAGTGACAACCGGCCACTATCGATATTGCAGCTCGAATACATAATCGACGGACGCCAGGAAGATGCTGCAGTCGTCGGCGTCGTGATCGTGGCAGCTACCGTTTTAGCGGCCTTGCTTGCGCGCAGGCTAGGGTCACGGAACGCGCCTCATGCATAAGGGTTTTCCATGCTGACGATCCAGTCATTGAAGAAATCATTCGACGGCCGCACTGTCCTTGACGGCGTCGACGTGTCGATCGAGGACGGGAAGATATTCACCGTTCTGGGCGATAGTGGCTGTGGTAAGACAACATTACTGCGGATACTCGCGGGCCTCGAAACTGCCGATAGCGGCCGGATCGAATTTAACGGCGCGACTTGGGCGGACAGTGCGGCCCGGCATCTGTTGCCACCGCAAAATCGCGGCATCGGGTTGGTCTTCCAAAGTTACGCGGTCTGGCCGCATCTGACCGTCGGACAAAATGTCGCCTATCCATTGCGAAGGGCAGGGCTAAAGCGGCAGGATATCGCCGAACGTGTGTCACAGACGCTCGCGATCGTCGGACTCGCCGGCTTTGAGCAGAGGTCGGCAACACGTCTGAGTGGCGGTCAGCAGCAGCGGGTCGCGATGGCGCGTGCCTTGGCGCCGGAGCCAGAGCTCCTTCTCCTCGACGAGCCGTTCAGCAACCTCGATGTCAGTTTGCGATCCCAGCTTCGACGTGAGCTGAAAGACATCCAACAACGTCTTGGATTGACGATCGTGCTTGTTACGCATGATCAACTCGACGCTTTCACGCTTTCGGATCAAGTCGCGGTCATGCGCGCCGGCCGTGTCGAGCAGGTCGGCACGGCCCAAGAAATCTATGAGCGTCCCGCCTCGGACTATATCCGCACTTTCGTTGGGCGATCTTCGTCGCAGAGTGCGCAGGTAATCCAGGAGAACGGATCGGAGCTAAAGGTTCGCCTGAAAGGCGGCAAGTTGACTTCGGTTCAAGATCAAGAAGTAAACCCTATTCCAGTTGGAACGCCCATTTCCTTATGGACGCGTCCGGAGGATGTCGTTCTCATTCTGCCTTCGCCAGAAGCGCAAGCCGACGATCTGGCCGGTCGTGTTCGCGAAGTGACCTTTATCGGAGATCGTTTCGAGACCGTCGTCGACCTCTACGGCGGAGAGCCGCTGCTTGCTTATCAATCCCGTTCTGCCGTCCTTGGCCCCGGAACAGAGGTCATTGTGCGGTTTTCGAGTTCCCCGACCATCACCAGATCATGAAAGAGAATCCGATGAAGCAGAGACTGATTTCGCGCCGACATTTCACGATGACAGCTCTTGCATTGCCTGCGCTCGCCGGTTTAGCCGGAATGGGCAGAGCCGACGACGGCTGGAACGACGTTGTGAGCGCTGCGGAAACTGAGGGCACGCTCACGGTACTCGGTCCGCCCATCCAGCCGTACCGGCTGTCCGTTCTCGAATTTCAGAAAGCCTACCCGAAGATCAAACTGGAATATACGGCCGGCTCCTCGGCGGATTTCGAGGCACGTTTGCGCAGCGAGCGGCGCGTCAAGCAATACCTCTGGGATATCATGGTGGCCGGCTTCAGCGGCAGCGCTTTCTCCGAGCAGATTCCGGCAGGGTGGTTCGACCCTGTTCGACCGCTGATCACGCAACCAGATATCCTTGACGATACCCATTGGCTCGGCGGCTTCGAAGGCGGATTCCTCGACAGGGACAAGAAATATTTCTACGCGTTCCAAGCCGGCAAGCAGAACAACCTCAACATCGATCGCGCCAAAATACCGAAAGCAAGCCTGAGCCGGCTCGAGGATCTTCTCGACCCGCAGTGGAAGGGAAAGATTGCTATCCTCGATCCACGTACCCGCGGTAGCGGCCACCTCGTCACACTGCTTCTGACGGTGCTCGGAGAGGACAAGGCGCGTGCCTTCTTGACCGAGCAAAAGCCAACCCTTGCATCTTCCAATCGTCAACTGAGTGACTGGGTCGCGGCAGGTGCCTACCCCATCACTTCCGGCCTCAGCCCTTCGGAAATCGCCCAGCTTCAGGCCAATGGCCTGGCGAAGGAAGTAACCGCGCTCAGCACGCCCCCAAACCAGACAGCCTGGACGCCCGGTTGGGGTGCGGTCGCCTTGCTACACAAGGCACCGCACCCCAACGCGGCAAAGGTCTTCGTAAACTGGCTTCTGTCGCAACAGGCCCAGGCTGACTGGGCAAGCCGTGGATTCGTCAACTCACGGCGTACCGACGTCAAACCCGGACTTGAAGTGAGCGCACTTGATGACGCGAGTTTCCGGGAAGGGCTGACTTTCAACAACGAGGTGAACGCCGAAAAGGCGTTGAAGGCCTTTGCGCTGGCAAAAGAAGTTCTGGGCTAGGCACATGGTTATAAAGGCAGACATTGTTCGGGACTTGGTCATGGCCAATCGCATTCTCGCTCATGAGGGCGTGGTTGACAGCTATGGTCATGTCAGCGTTCGTGATCCGGTAAGGAACGATCGTTTCCTATTGTCGCGATCGGTCAGCCCGGAGCAGGTTCAAACCGATGATGTCCTCACCTTCGATACGAGGGGGGAGCCGGTCGAGGCGACGGAGACAGCACTCTACTCGGAGCGGGTCATTCACGCCGCGATCTATCGAGATCGACCAGACGTGCACGCCGTTGTCCACGGCCATGCGCAGGAAGTCCTGCCTTTTACCGTGACAGACGTCAGGCTGCGGCCGGTTTTGCACGTAGCTGCGATTATTGGCGCCGATATCCCCGTCTGGGATATGCGCGATGCCTTTGGCGATACAGATCTTCTTGTGACGACCATGGATCAGGCCAACGATCTCAGCGCGCGCCTTGCACAGAATCGTGTCGTCCTGATGCGCGGACATGGTTTTACCGCGACGGGCATTTCCCTCGAACACGTCGTTCGCACCTCGTATTATCTGAAGGTCAACGCGCGCCTTCAACGTGAAGCCTTAGCGCTCGGGACCGTCACCTTTTTGACGCAAGGCGAGGTGGATGCGGCAATAGCACGGATGGGCAGCATGCGCGCGACACCACGCGTTTGGCGCAATTGGGCCATCCGGTGCGGTGCCGGTCACCTGTTTTCTCAAGAGGTTACCCCATGACCGACGAACGCCCCTCATTGACCATCGCGCTGGCCTCTTTTGACCGGCACATCCCGTTCTTCATGAACTGGCTTCCCCAACATCCGAATTTTTCCCTCAAGGCCCTCGACGTCGGCATCAATCCACCCGGCCGTGACGGCGGCGACAGGCACGGCCGCATGCTCCGGGATAGGGAATTCGATATTGCCGAGGTATCGCTCGCCTCCTACATCATGGCACGCGCTCAAGGCGCGGCCTTTACGGCGGTCCCGGTTTTTCCTCGGCGGCTGTTCAGCCAGAACCATATTTTTGTGCACGACGCGTCGGGTATCAAAACCCCACGCGACCTGATCGGCAAAAGGGTTGCCATTCGCTCATTCCAAGTCACGCTTTCGGTTCTCGCCAAGGGTGATCTCGCCAGTCTCTATGGCGTGCCGTGGCGCTCCATCCATTGGGTCGTCCAGGACGCCGAAGAGATTGCCTGGCAAGGCGAGGACCTGTCGATCGAGCGCATGGCGGCCGGAACAAAGGGTGCGGACCTTCTCCGGCGTGGCCTTGTCGACGCCTATATCGATCCCCGCCCTCCGGTTTCACTCCTCACCGATGATGCGGTCCGGCCGCTCTTCCCCGACCGCCAGGCAGAGGCGGGGGCATATTTCCGCGCCCGCGGCGCTTTTCCGATCATGCACCTGCTCGTTATCCGGCAAGAAACGGCCGAAAAATTCGAGGGCTTGCCAGGCTACCTTATCGAAGCGTGGGAGGACGCAAAAGCAAAAGTCTGCCGTTCCTACGAGGATCCAGCCTACACATTGATGCCGTTTGGAAGCGCTGCCTATCAAGCAGCGGTGGCAGAGTTCGGCCCTGATCCATGGCCGTCGGGACTTGCAGCGAACGCCGACAATGTTCTCTGGTTTCAGGACTACATGGTGGATCAGACGCTGCTGCAACAACCCCTTCCATTGGCCTCTCTGTTTCATTCATCCGTGCTCGACAGCTAACAATGTTTCTCACATTCAGCCGCATTTTGGAGATCTTATGGCCCAAGTTCAAATCAAGCCGCTTCATGACGAGGCAATCAACCAACTGCGGGAGTTGACCACCACACTTTTCCGCGAGGAAGGAGCCATAGCCGACCGTGACGGCGTCATTCCGTTCAAAAGCCTTCGCGCGATTTATGATCTCGGCCTCTGGCATGCATCTGCTTCGAAAGCGCTCGGAGGGAGAGGGGGCGCCTTGACAGGCGAAGAACCAGGGCTTTTTCTTGAGCTTCTGCGTACAGTCTGCAGCGGCGACAGTCCGACCGGCCATTGCTATCAACTTCATAATCACGCGCTCTGGCAGCTTGAAACCGTCGGGACGCCGGCTCAGATCGAGCGCTTCCTGAAGCCCAATCTGGAAAAGTTCAGCCTGTTTGCAGCGGTGGGAAGCGAGCCGGGACGCGTCAACATGTACGAGATGAAGACCCGTGCCAGAAAAGTCGATGGCGGCTTTATCGTCAACGGCGTCAAGAACTTCGTTACCAATGGTGGCACTGCAGACATTATCATTACCTCCGTCGCTCTGGAAGACGCCAGCAGCTATTTCGACAACCTCCAGATGATGCTGATCGAGCCGGGAATGGATGGTGTTACGTTTGACGATGACTGGTACCGGCCGCATGGCATGCGTTCCGCGCGCAGCCCAATCATGCGGCTCGAGGATGTTTTCGTTCCAGACATTCACGCGCTCGGCGAGCCCGGAGCTTTTGCTCGCCAGCGCTGGCAGGGGCGCTTCCACCTTGGATTCGCGGCGAATTATCTCGGCAGTGCCGAAGGCCTGTTTGACTGGTTCCTTCAGTATACGAGAACCCGTAACAAGAGCCAGGATCAAATCGTCCAATTGCGGACAGGCGAAATGAAGCTGCAGCTCGATGCAGCGAGCGCCCTCTTCGAGGAAGCAGTTCGAAGCTGGGGCACAAAATCGACGGTGGATGCTGAACTGCGATCGATGAGTGCTAAGTCGTTTGCCGCACGCGCCGCTTTCGACGTTGTTCGATCGATCCTCTATGCGGCGGGCGCTACCGCGCAGTTCGAGGAGCACCCGCTGGGCCGGTCCGTCCGCAACCTCGAAACCCATGTCGTTCACGCCGGGCACGACCGTACCGCGCAGATCATTGGTCAAGCACAGCTCGGCGTCACATTCGATTCGACTTTGCAGCGTTGAGGGAGTGTCGACCGTGACCAGGAAAATGCGCCTTGGTGCCTTTCTGCAGGAAACCGGGCACCACATTGCTGGATGGCGACTTGCGGAGGCGGATGCAAGCGCAGCGTTCAACCTGGAGCATCAGGTTGAGCTGGCTCGAACAGCCGAGCGAGGTCTGTTCGATCTCGTCTTCATCGCCGATTCCCTGGCTGTTCGAGGCGCCGCAAGTATAGAGGCTCTTCGGCGCACGTCGAGGGCCATCGGTTGGGAGCCGATAACTCTTTTGTCGGCCTTGGCGGCGTCTACCTCAAAGATTGGACTGATCGGCACCGTCACGACGACCTACAGCGAGCCTTTCAGCCTTGCCCGCCAATTTGCCTCACTTGATCATTTGAGCGGTGGACGTGCTGGATGGAATCTCGTGACGTCGAACAATGAAGCCGAGGCACAGAATTACGGGCGAAGCGCTCACGCGGAGCATGGCGACCGTTACAATCGGGCAGAGGAATTTATCGATGTCGTGCGTGGCCTTTGGGACAGCTGGGAAGACGACGCGTTCACTCTCGACAAAGAAAAGGGCCTGTTCTTTGACGCCGAAAAGCTGCATGTTCTCGATCACATCGGGGCTAACTTTAAAGTGCGCGGGCCACTCAATATCGCACGACCCCCACAGGGATATCCCGTCCTTGTTCAGGCAGGATCATCCGAAGCTGGCCGACGTCTGGCCGCACGCACCGCCGAGCTCGTGTTTACCGCGCAACAGACATTGGCCGGCGCGCAGGAGTTCTACGCCGACGTCAAGAACCTCGCTGAAGCGTTCGGACGTAATCCGGATCTGATCAAGATCATGCCCGGCTTTTTTCCAGTTGTTGGACGCACCACCGAAGAAGCACGCGCAAAATTCGATGCTTTGCAGGATTTGGTCGATCCGGTGGTGGGACTGGCGACGCTGGCGACGACCATGGGGGAGATCGACCTTTCTAACTACGACTTGGATGGTCCGCTGCCCGATCTTCCCGAGACAAATGGCCCGAAGGGACGAAGGCAGCTGTTGATCGATCTGGCTCGTCGGGAGAGCTTGAGCATCCGGCAACTCTATCTCAGGGTCGTGGCGGCGCGGGGCCATCATGTCGTCATCGGATCGCCAGAAGAGATCGCGGACGAGATGGAGCGCTGGTTCAACCAGGGCGCGGCTGACGGCTTCAATATTATGCCTGCAAGCTTTCCCGGTGGACTGACGGACTTCGTCGATCTTGTCATCCCGGCATTGCAGAGACGTGACTTGTTCAGACGCGATTATGAAGGCAGCACTCTTCGCGATCATCTCGGTTTGGGGCGGCCCGCAGGGCGTTTTGAGAACCCTCATGCAACGGCGACGGCGCTTCCATGATTTTCGTCGGTGACTGCGGCTCGTTAACACTGAAACTTGCAAATCGCATTTCTGCGCTCCGATATGAGCATCTGCCCCATGCAGTCGTAGACAAGGCGATCAGCTTGATCGTTGACACGGTCGTGGTAGCAGCGGCTGGCGCCTCGGCGGCGGGGGTGAAGGACGTCGCCGATTTGATGATTGGGGAAGGCGGTAGGGCGGAAGCCAAACTTTGGGCTACGGGCAATTTGCTGCCGGCAACCTCCGCAGCATTTGTCAACAGCTTGCATGCCGTTGCCCTCGATTACGATAGTCTCAACGGCACCGTCCATGCGGACGCCGTCGTCCTACCCGCAGCGGCGGCCATCGCCGAGAGGCAGCAATCGACGGGGCGGGAGTTTTTGACCGCATATGTGATTGGCATAGAGATGATGGCGCGCCTTGCCAGTTCGGTAAGCGGCCCGGCGCCGGGCTGGTCGCACACTGCCATCTTCGGCGGGTTCGGTGCAGCAGTTGCCGCGGCATATCTACTGAAACTCGACCCGCAGCAGACTGCCCATGCCTTGGGCCTGGCCCTCGGGCAGGCAGCCGGTACCCAGCAAGCGAATGTCGAGCAGGTGCTTCAGAAACGTCTCCAGCCGGCACTTGCTTGCCGTGCCGGAGTGTTTTCGGCGCTGCTGGCAAAGGTCGGCATTACCGCCCCCACATTTGCGGTCGAAGGGAAATTCGGGTTCGGAACGCTTTACCGGAAACTTGACCAATCCCGCGTCCTCGGAGGATTCGGCGAAGAGTTCTTCCTGATGCGGACCGGCCTGAAAAAATATCCGATCTGCGCCTGCAGTCATGCGGCTGTTGAGGCGCTTCACGATATCATCTTGGCGCACGGATTGACGGCTGCGGACATCATGTACATTGAGGCGAGGATCTCTCCTTTCATGGCGAGGCTCGTTGGAGGGAAAGGGCGCGCTGCGGGTGATCTCGAGGTGTTTGCGCAATTTAACCTGAGATACGCTCTAGCCTCCATGGCTTTGCGAAATCGCATCGGGCTCAACGAACTCACCAACCAGTCTGTGACCGAGACGGCGGTGATCGAATTCATGAAACGGATCACAATCACTGTAGATCCGCAATCGAGCGGTGAATTGGCGCCCGCATCCGTCATCCTCACGCACACAAACACGGAAGTTTTGTGCGCGGTATCTTCTTTCATGCCGGGGACGCCAGAGGCTCCGCTAACCGAGGAGACCTTACGGCAGAAACATCAGGAATGCCTGACAAATGCAATGAGATCGACCACGCTTGTAACGCTCAAGCGTTCCGTTGAACGAAATCGCGCGCACGGTGTCGTTTTCAGGGGTTTACCTTGAGTTGGCCATCTGATGACGGCGAGGTTGATTATTGGAGTAAGGTCTCAACACGGCGGCCTGGAATTGGCAGTCGCAATGTTTGCGTTCCCGTCTCGGATGTAGGGGGTGGAACAAGAACTGCTCCCCCAAGACACGCTAAGGTCGAAAGGATTTAGAACATCATGCAGCATCTCGCGTTCTTCTTCGCGGTCGATCAGATCGCAGTGCGGTTGGACAGTATCTCAAGCATTTGCGCAGGTTGCGGACCCGAATGGACGGGGCAAGCTGTGCTTGCTTATTGGCTTTTGAATAGATCGGCCTTAAAGCCGAGACACGCTGGATCCCCTCATTCTACCTTTGGCTTCAACTGCCTGCCACGGTCAATGAAGCTGAGTTCTGCAAGCGGGTGGCGCACAACGACATATTCATAGCACCAGCGCGTGTTTTTCGCGTTGATCGCGACATACCGGCGGCGCCGGGAATGCGCGTCAACGTAGCCTATGGTGCCGACCAACGTTTCATCGATTTTCTAGCTCGAGAACTCGAACAATAAGGCTTAGCCGGCCAGCGATGCGCGACCCACCGCCGATGTTGCCCCGGGGCGGTCCTTGCAGGATCGTGATAGCAGCGCCGCCGCTGCCGTTCGGCCCCGAGCTCGACCCAAATGAAATCTTGGCTACGCCGTTAGCGCCGGACCGAACGAGGTTACACATCTTGCCGGTGACCAGCGAGAGTTCGCATGACTTGAGCCAGAAAACCGCCCAAAATACCTGAAGACTTTCCACCGACGACAAGTCAAAGCCCTCAATTCTCCGCCGAGAAAATATGATGTCGGTAAGACGGTGTGGCCGATACCGTGCCGAACCAGTTCGATCATGGGGCTATGTCGGTTTCGGCGGTGAGATTGAGCGAAAAGCCATTTCCTCAACGGCATGCTCGATAATGATGAGCGTGCTGTTTGGACGTTTCGGTAGGATGTGAGAAGGGTGCCAGCGTCTGCAGGCTGACCTTACCTTGATGCTCAACCGCGCCGTCGGCAGGACTTGCTGGCACCATCTCTTCGGGAACAACGGCTGCAATACCTTCCCAAGGCTTGACAAATGGTGAACATTCGATCCTTATCTTGGTCGGACGACCAATCATATATGGAGGCGCTTGGTGAGGATTTTGGCAGACCATCCTAACGGCTGGGCGCGCGTGGCGTACTCGATCACGAGGGGAGCCATCTAAATGACGATCAATCCTCTCAACGGCTGGCACGTCGACCGAAGCAGCATTTGTTACATCGGCGAGGGGCTGGAGCGTCCCGAATGCATTCTCGCCGAACCCGACGGCACACTCTGGAGTGCCGATGGGCGTGGCGGCGTCGTACGGATCGATCCCGACGGAGGCCAGAGGCTCGTACTGCAGTCGACTATTGCACGCAACGAGAGTTCATCGTTTGAGGACCGCTACGTCAATACAATGGGCAGCTTGCCGAATGGACTGGCGTTCGACAAGGACGGGAACTTCCTAATAGCGAATTTCGGAAATGACTCGCTCGAACTGATGACGAGGGACGGACGGACCCGTACTCTTCTAGACAATATCGACGGCGCGCCCGTTGGTAAGGCGAATTTTGTGACCCGCGACACGCTCGGGCGCCTCTGGCTGACCGTTACCACCCGGATGGTCCCCTGGACCCGTCACGTCGAAACAATGAGCCATGACGGATATATCGCCGTGATCGACGAGCGTGGCGCCCGTATTGTTGCGGACGGGCTTTGCGGTACGAATGAACTTCGTTTCGATCCCGCTGAGGAATATCTCTTCGTGGCCGAAACCACTAAGCGGCGTATCTCTCGCTTCCGTGTCCTGCCGGGCGGCGAACTCGGACCGCGTGAAACCCACGGGCCGGAAAACGTCGGTGGTTTTTGTGACGGAATAGCGTTTGACGCTTACGGGAATCTCTGGAGCACCCTGATCATGGCGGATCAACTCATTGCTATAACGCCAGAAGGTGAGCTTTTGGTCATCCTTGATGACGGAAATCCCACAGCGACAGCCGCTCTAGATGCAGCGTGGTATGAAGGGCGAGTGACGCCCGATCTCATGGCTGCCGCAACTGGCACGATTGCTCCTTGGATGGCTAGTCTTACTTTCGGTGGTCCAGACCTCCAGACAGTCTATCTCGGAAGCTTGCGTGGAAATCGCATTCCTTACTTCCGGTCGCCTGTTCCTGGTCTACCCCTTATCTACTGGAGCGAGCGACAGAGGGGGGCTGCATGACGAGAAGGCTGAGACTTCACGCCCTGCAGATCCTCGTCGGCGTCGGTGTTTTGGCCATATGGGCCGGCGCCAACGCCCTCAATCTTACAAAAAATGTACTGCCGCCGGTGACGGACGTGGGATATCAATTCTTCGCGGTCCTTGTGCGGCCGGAATTTATCGTCGGTTTTGGCGCCACGGTTTATGACGCAGCCCGCGGATTACTGATCGCGGCACTGCTGGCTATTCCAGCCGGCATTCTCATCGGAATGTTTCCGAAGCTGGAGGTTTCAACGCGTGTACTGGTCGACTTCGGGCGCTCTTTTCCGGTCATCGCGCTTCTGCCGGTCCTCGTATTGCTGTTTGGCGCGACGCAAACCATGAAAGTCGTGGCAATCGCAATTGCCTGCTTCTTTCCGATTTTGCTTCAGACCATTTATGGCGCACGAAATGTTGACCCGACTATCATAGACACGGTGCGCAGCTTCCGAATACCCCCCCATCTGCGGTTCTTTAAAGTGCTACTTCCCGCAGCCGGTCCTTTTATTGCAACAGGCTTGCGCATCGCGACGACAGTTTCGATCCTGGTTGCAGTCGGTGTCGAGATCGTTAGCGTGACGCCCGGAATTGGGCGCGAAATCGCACTGTCACGCTCCTACAATGAGACACCCACCACTTTTGCCTACATCATCTACACCGGGCTTCTGGGCGTGATGATCACGCTGCTCTGGGACCTGACTGAAGCGCGGTTATTGCGTTGGCATATCCGCTCAAAGCTGGAGTAAAGCGATGGAGAAGTTCCTTTTTGTGACTTTTGATTGGGTACTCTCGCTGCTTTCTCAACTCTGGCTGCCGGTTCTCCTCGTTGGTAGCTGGTGGTGGATCTCTGCAGGCTCTCAGTCCTACTACTTTCCACCGCTTAGCGAAATCTTGAGCGCGCTGTGGAATGATCTGATTGCTGGACCGCTCTTCGGTTATCTCTGCGCCAGCCTCGCCAATCTCGCAGCAGGTCTTGTCATGGCAACATTGATGGGGGTTGGCCTCGGTCTCCTCATAGGCGAATTCGATCTGTTGCGACAGATAACCCAGCCGACACTCAATTTCTTCCGCGCGGTGCCACCCGCGTCAATCGTGCCCATTGTCATTATTGCGCTTGGAGTTGGTGCGGCGCCTAAAATCTTCATCATTGCACTCGGGTGCTTCTGGCCAATCCTGCTCAATACGGTCGATGGCGTTCGCGGGACATCATCTGCAGTGCGCGAAACCATCCGGGCCTATAGGATTCCAACGCATCTTGTCGTCTTTCGCGTGGCCTTGCCAGCGGCGATGCCTCAGATCATGGCGGGTATCCGGGTAGCCCTTGCTGTTGGCCTGGTTCTGATGGTCATCAGTGAATTTTTCGGCGCCGATGCTGGGGTCGGATTCTACATCACGGAAGCAAGCACCCGATTTGCTACCCGGCAAGCGTGGGCCGGCACGATCCTGGTCGGCATATTGGGTTACCTATTGAGCGGGGCGTTTCTACGGGTCGAGCGGAGGGTACTCGGCTGGCATTTGCGCGATACCAACCGGCCGACACCAAAGCGATAACAGGGGAGGAAGGAATGAACTACATGAGCAAGGTCAGCTCGGTCGCTAACCCAGCCGTCAAACCGCTTGTTGTGGACGGATTGACCAAAGTCTATGGGGAAGGGGGAAATACGCTCAAAGTACTAGAAAACCTTAATTTGCGCGTGGATCCCGGTGAATTCATCTGCATCGTGGGCCCGTCGGGGGCTGGCAAGACAACGCTTCTGAGATGCCTTTCCGGACTGACTTCCCCCACTGCGGGCGAGGTGCGGGTGGGCGCCGAGAAAGTAACTTCCCCACTGGCGGAAATTGGTCTCGTTTTCCAGGACTATCGGGGGTCACTGATGCCATGGATGCGTTCAGGGGAGAATGTGGCCTTTCCCCTGCAGGGAAAGGGTGTGCCCAAGGCAGAGCGCCTACGGCGGGCTGAGGAGTGCCTGGTGGCGGTGGGATTACCGAGTGTTATGCAGCGTTATCCGTGGGAGCTTTCAGGCGGCATGCAACAACGTGTGGCAATCGCTCGCGCGCTCGCTTATGACGCGCACATCCTTCTTATGGACGAACCGTTTGGCTCGCTCGATGCGCAGACCCGCTTCGAGCTGGAAGACCTGGTGCTTGATCTGGGCCGGCGGCTCGGCATCAGTGTCATCGTTGTGACCCATGACATAGACGAAGCCGTGTATCTCGCTGACCGTGTTGTCGTGCTCTCCGGGCATCCGGCAACTGTGATTGATACTGTCGACATTCGCCTCGGCGTCGAACGGGATCAGATCGGCACGAAGGCACAACCGCTCTTTTCGGAATATCGGAGCCGGATCCTCAAGCAGATCCGAAAACGCCCAGAATAGGCGAAATGGATAGCGCATCATAAGGGAGGAGAACTGATGACTGCGATTTCAGTAAGCAGGCGGAAGCTAGGCGCTTTCATGCTCACTGCCGCCACGATAGCCGCATTATCGGCGTCATTCGCGGCTGCTGACGAGAATTCGGTGCGGGTGCTGCGTTCGCCGGTCGGCACATTCCAAGGATTGTATATCGCCGAGCAGCAAGGCTACTTCAAAGAGAAGGGGTTGAAGGTCGAGGTGAAGGTGGGTGGTGCGCCCAGCCAGAATATTGCCCAGCTTCAGGCAGGGCAGGCTGATGTTATCATGAGCGGTTCTTTCGACCTCGTTGCGGCCGCAGCTCAAGGGCTTCCCGTCTATGCGGTTCTTAATACCCAGGATCAGGGCGAGGTGGCCACTACCGGCTTGATGACGCCTCCAGGCAGCCCGATCAAGACGCTGGCGGACTTGAAGGGCAAAAAAATCGGCATGCCAGGTATTCAGAGTACACAGGGATTGATGATCTATCGCGCGCTCGAAAGAGCCGGGATGACCAAAAGCGACGTCACACTGGTCAACCTGCCGTTCGACGCGATGATCGAAAGCGCCGAAAAGGGCAATGTCGACGCAATTGCGCCGATCGGGCTGTTCTTCTCTCTTGCCCAGTCCAAGGGCTTTGGCGAGCTCAAGGAGGCTTACCAGGAAATCCAGGGCACTCCGGCGGTGATTTTCGCCTCGAGCAGGGATTGGGTCGGCAAGAACAAGGAAACTCTCAAAGCCTTCAACGAAGCCATGCAAAAAGCCTACGATTATGGCAACGAACACCCCGAGGCCGTGCGGGCAGTCGACAGTGCCCAAACCAAGATGCCGCCGGATTACATCAAAACCCGCTACATCGCTCCGTTTGTCGCCGGCTTCCAACGTGACAAGTGGGAGGCCGCGATAAAGGACATGGCTAAGTTCGGCTTCATACCAAGGGTGCCGGCCCTATCCGATTTTGTCTGGGAAGATGCCCCTAAATAACGCCAAGACCGGCGAAATATGCGGCCTCATCTTTAGCGCGCGGCAGCAGCTGAATTGGTTTGCCGGCAGCAACATTCCGGGAGGAAGTATTAGATGTTTCAACTGTCATCATGGCGTTTGGCTGCAATAGTCTTGCTCATCGTGCTATCGGCGCTCACAATGTTTGCCGCATCGCCGGCTAGTGCGCAGGAAAAGACTATCCGGCTGCTGCGTGCGCCGGTGGGGGCGTTTCAGCCTCTCTATATTGCAATTGAGCGGGGTTATTTCAGGGAAAGGGGCCTCGCTGTTGAGATCGCAATCGGCGGCGGACCGGACCAGAACATCGCCCAGGCGATGGCGGGTCAGGTAGAAATCGTTATGACCGGCTCGGTGCCTCTCGTCGCGGCGGTCGCCAACGGCGTTCCCGTCGTTGCTGTGCTTGGGGCAGAGGCGCACGAGGAGCCCGCGACGACAGGTCTTATGGTGAAGGCAGACAGCCCCATCCAAACGCTCGCAGATCTCAAGGGCAAACGCATCGGCCTACCGGGCATTGCGAGCCCCCAAGGACTGGCAATTTTGCTCGCGCTCGATGGTGTGGGACTGACGCAAAAGGACGTCGCGCTTGTAAATCTGCCGTTCGATGCGGTGGTGGAGAGTGCTGAGCGCGGGCAGGTAGATGCCACTTTTCCTATCGGCTTTTTCTATACCTTAGCAAAAGGCCAAGGCTTTAGGGAATTTCCGAGCGTGGTTCGGCCGCTTGAAGGCACGCCGGCCGTGCTTTATGCGGCTACCCGGCGATGGGCGGAAGAGAACCCGGACACGTTGAAAGCCTTTAATGAGGCGATGCTCAGAGCCTACGCCGATGCCAATACCGACCAGGCGTTAGTCCGACAGGTTGACCGCCAGCAGACGCGCCTCCCTGCAAACTTCATCGACACCCGGCCCATTGTACCCTTTGAAGGAGCCTTCAAGCGCAATGCCTGGCATGAGATGAATGTCGGCTTGGCGCGGTTCGGCTTCCTACCGCGCGTGCCGGCATCGGCTGAGTACATCTGGGCCGGCGCTCCGCAATAACTTGTGTAGCCGATAAAAAGAGAGAATTTCTAGGGCTTGGCAAGCAACTGGCACCATGATGCATTCCGCGTGGCCACGAGCTTAGTTAGTTCACTTTTCCACCTTGAGCAGCATGAGTCTGAAACTCGGCGATGATCTCATCATGCGAGGCGCGGTCGACCTCATGAGTTATCAGCGTGTATGGTACGCACGAGCCGGGCTCGGCTAACGCCATAGCTTTAAGGCGCGCGACGACCCAGCGGATTGCCTTGTCGTTATTATTTGAGATGTGCCACTGGACGGCCTCACGAATACGCGGGATGTCGAAGGGCACTTCGCGGATGGTAAGTGGCATGTGGTCAGCCATACGGATCGCTAAGCGCCGGTGCATGGTGGCGATGCGGCTCGATCCGACGACGAGGCCAGGCAGCGACAGGAAGGTCGGCGAAACCACCTCAACTCGACGCTGCAGTTTGGAGCGTCGCACAAACCAATCCTCAAAGGCTGAAACGCGTCCCTGTCCGAATCGCGCGGTGACATGGCCGAGAGCAAAATAGAGTTCCTTCGTCATCGGGCCCTTCATTGCCGGATTACCCGACCAGCCGACCACAACATAATCGTCCTCAAAAAGGATATCACTGGGGTGATCCGGCGAGATGGCATAGTCAATCGTGACTAACAGGTCCGCGACGCCTCGCTCAAGGGTCTCAACCAAATGGCAATTGAGTGGATGGATATCGAAGCGCATGTTCGGCGCCTCCGCTGCCATTTGGTTGATTGCCGAGCCGAGCAACACTTCGGTAATATAGTCGGATGCCATTATCGAGATCGTGCGAACCGACACCGCTGGATCAAAGGGTGGCGTGACCGAGATCGTCATTCGGATCTGCTCGAGCACCATGTGCACCGGCTCGACGAGGGATGCGGCGCGGGTTGTCAGTACCATCTGGCGTCCCTTGACGATCAGCAAGTCGTCACCGAAATATTCGCGGAGTCGGCCCAGCGCACTTGAGGTCGCCGACTGCGACAGGCAGATGCGCTCGGCGGCGAGGCTGACACTGCGCTCGCTGAGCAGAGCATCGAGTACGACGAGCAAATTGAGATCGAGCCTCTGAAATCGCATGGCTTTCTCCTCACTCCCGAGCCGTTCTCGGCCATTCGCGGCGGTGCAGCAAAATTATCGGTCGCGAAGGCCCGCCAGGAATGTTCAGGCGATGTCCATCTCCGCTACCATCAGTCCCGGACGAGCGGCCGCATTCACCGACTTGGCGAAAACGCGTAACCGCAGCGGTAGTTGCGGGTCGACAGTTACGGGCCAGTTCAGGCGACGGCTGATCGCAGCACTGCGGGCTGCGATCACCATGACTTCCTTTGCTTGGGAGGATTCTCAACTGCCGGTCTGCGCGCTATTTGCTGTTGCAGTAGGAGAAGGTCTCGCTGAACGTATAGTAAGGCTCAGGCAGGCGCGGATACATGATCCCAGGGCGCTGAGGGCTGTATACCGGATAAGAATAGACCGGCTGTGAGAACCCGGGAGGCAGCGCTCCACTCATGCGTTCACCGGCCTCACGGGCCGCCTCGACTGGCCCGGTATCCGCCATATCGCCAAGAGCCAACATGATCGGGTCGACCATCTCCTGCGGCAACCCAGGAACCAAGTCGTAGGCCATCTGGAGGTGCCAGATCCTCCAGACGCCATCCTCGTTGATAAAGTCGCCAGCATATTTTTCCCAGAACATACTGGCGTTGAGGCCGATCTTGCCACCGTTGAACTTGGTTTCGAGCCCTAATCCCGGCGAATACCAAACGCCCTTGGCGGTCTCGCCGTCGCCAGCAACCTCAATCACGGGAGTGGTGCTGGTGTGCATGGCCCATTCGTGGCCGGCCCCATAATTTTCGGGAACGTCCTTGATCTTCAAATCGATCCCTGCGAGCGTCTTGAGCGCTTTTTCGCGATTGCGTTGGTTCTCCTCGCCATAAGCACGACGGATCGTTTCAATGCCGTTCATCACCCAAAGCGGGCTGGCGAAAGTGGCTGTCGCGGCGTTGGGACCGTGACGCGCTACCCAGAGGGCATCAACTTCCTCCAAGTTCATGCCGGCCGCGTGGTAATATTCGTGCCGGCTCATCAGGTTTTGCACTTCCCACATCGCGAGGGCTCGCTCGCCGGCGGGGATGGTGAGGCGCGATTGCGTCGTCTGCATTGTTAATCTCCTTAGAAGTTCATATCGACAATAAAGTGGAACGTCCGCCGCCCAGCAATGAAGCGGCGATGGGCTGGGCGACGTGGATGACCGAAGTTTATGCTGATCGTTCGGCGCAGAGCTCGGATAATCAGCAAGCCAGAGCCACTGCAAAGCTATGAACTCCAATCACTTTTCTTGAAGAAAGCGGATTGCGTTCTCACCAGCTATGCGCCCCGAATTGATCGCCCATCCAAGCGCTGATCCAAACAGATGGTAGTCATTCCCTTGCCAGCCACCGGTGATCGCGCCGCCTGCAAAGAATCCCGGCACGACGCTCCCGAGTTTATCGAGGACTTGCATCTTTTCGTTAATCTGCACGGGGCCGACGGTTTCGACCATCAGCGGCCTAAATTTCAGCGCATAGAAGGGTGCTTTGAGCAACGGGAAGAGATGCCGCTTGTCCTTTGCAAAGAGTGCATCACGACCGCTCTCGCAAAAGCCATTATATTCTTCGATGGTTGCTTTGAGGACTTCACGATCGGCACCCATCCAAGATGCCAGCTGATCAAACGTATTGGCAACTGAACACCACTCACCGGTTTGCGCTTCTAGCTCAAAGATATCTCTGATACTGACAGGATCGGGGCCCAAGACAGGACTCGGATTCTTGACCATGTAATCAATGAGATCGTTATCGAAGAGGGCGAAACCCAGCATGCCTGGTTGAGCTACCAGGGCATTTGTTGCCATATTGTCCATATAAATCGATTCGTCCGCAAAACGCTCGCCTCGGTTGTTCACCCATATGCTTCGCGGCTCCATTCCTGCGCGGTTCGGCATGCTTTTTTTCGTTTCGAAGCTGTAGGTCGTCTCCCTGACCAACGTGCAACGATCGTCAAGACTAGCTCCCGCGTCAGTTGCCATCTGGATACCTTCTCCCATGTTGGGAACAGAATCCGTCCAGTAAACATCGTCATAATGGTCAGGAAAGTATTGCTTGAGAAGTTCCCGGTTGCCGGTGAACCCGCCGCTACCCAGTATTACGCAATTTGTTGAAATCTCTATAGTTTCAGCGTTCTTGTTTTTTGCTATTACTTTCTGGATTTTTCCATCTTCACTGCAGACGATGCGTTCTGCGGCTGTGTTGAGAAGAAGCTGCCCGCCTTCTTTCTGAAACTTGTCACCAAGGAGGCGGATAACGCGGCTAAATCCGCCAACCGGGGCTTTCATGCCCTCCAAAATATGTACGGCCATACTCTCAACATGGCCAAACTTGAAGGCGGCGCCCCTGTCCTCCAACCACTCGATGGTCTCGGCAGACTTGTCGATGAAGACGCGCAGGAGACGAGGTTTGATCCGATCAAAATGATGGAAAGCCATCGTCTCCTTAAAGACAACGTCTCGGTCCATCTCGCCGTTGACTTCCTTCTGGCGCTTGCTCTCCGCGGCGAAGAGAAACCCGCCCGCCATCGAGGCATTTCCACCAAGAGCGCGTCGTTTCTCCACTAGGATTACGCGCTTAATACCTCCTTCAATCGCAGTCAGTGCTGCCGGCAATCCGGTGCCACCGCCGCCAATTATGACCACGTCTGCTTCAATCGTCTGCATTTTTTAATTCCAATTGATTGTTATGAGGAGAGGATCAGAGTGCAGCAACCCGCTCATGCGGTGAGGGCTGCTTAAAAAATGGCACTGTTGCGAGACCGATTAAGCTACCGATGCCGATGATCAATATGGGCGACGTATAGCTTCCGGTGGCGCTCAAAGTGATTGAGCAAGCCATGACGCCGCCGGCGCCAGCAAGGAAAGATAGTGAAAGCCAAAGCCCGCACACCTTTCCGACGACATGGGGAGGAAAGACTTTGGCCGCATAGCTCATCAGCGTGACGTTGATGAAAGGATTGGCTAGTCCGGCACCCAGGAGAACGGCACCAAGAACGACGCTATTGCTATGCACTGGCGAAAATAGGATGGCGGTATAGCAAACGGCTCCCAACACCCATCCAATGGCCACCAGCGGGCTGCTCCGCCCCTCGAAGAGTTTGTCGATAAGAAAGCCTCCTAACGGCGGGCCGGCAACCCCTGCTAGCGTGAAGAGAAGCATAAGCTTACCAGCACCCTGGGACCCGTAACCGGCACCCGTGGGGGGATCGACCGCCAAGTATCCAGGGCTGAGACCATTGAAGGCGAGACCCACCCAATAACATAGACACAAGGCAATCAAGCCAACCCAAAACGGGGGCGCGCGGAGGAAATCGGAGGAATGTGCGGTTTCCTGGTCGTGCGCTTCCGCTGCGGCGGCCCGGCTATGGCTGCGCGATGCTAGTGCGATCGGTACTGTGATCAACAATGCCAACAATGGCACGAACGACAGAAGCCCGACGCCCAGCTGCCAGCCTCCCAGCATTTGTGACAAGAGTGGGCCTGCGTTCAGACCGAGTATGATGCCGAGAGCCATTCCGACCGATTGAAGACCCATAGCCCTGCCCATTTCCTCGCGGGGGAACCAAAGAGCCAGGGCGGGAGATATGGCGACCGTCAAGGCGGCGCTTCCAAGACCTTGAAGGATCCGTATCAGCACCAGAGCTCCCAAGTGACTACCGATCATTGGGATCGCGGCGTTTGAGAGCAAGATCAAAAGCTGACCGGCGATTATAACCCGAAAAATACCAATCCTGTCGATCCAAAAGCCGAGCAGCCCGATCCCGACAGCAGAAACGAACATGGTGATGCCGATCAGGCTGAAGGACGCCGTTCCCAGATCCACGTTGAGGTCTTTTGCGACGTCACCGATCAACGGTGCGAAGGACATAATGACCATGCCGGCGCATACCGAGGAAACGGCAATTGCAAGCAGGACCCGCCACCGGAAGCCATCTTGTGATGTTGATTCTATCATGTTTAAGTCCTCCAACTTTGTTTAGCGCTACCAAGACGGCTAGCGTCTGGCAGTGTTGCGCGTTGAGTGCGTGGAAACGCTTAGCGCTCTAGCAAGGAGAGTTTCCCTCGCTTGCCGTCCCACGTGCTGGCATCCACGGGAGGAGGTCCTTTGATGGTGATCACAGGCCATTCGGCTGCCAGTTCCGAATTTAATGCCGCAAAGGCTGCTTGCTCTGCCGGCAGTTCTTCGAGTGGGTAGATCGCCTTGGCGGGGCATACTGGTTCGCAGACGCCGCAATCGATGCATTCCGATGGATTGATCACGAGGAAGTTGGGGCCCTCGTGAAAACAGTTCACCGGGCATGCTTCGACGCAATCCTGAAATTTGCACTTGATGCAGTTTTCCGTCACAACAAACGTCATTTGGATTTCCGAGCATATTAGAGGGGCAAGTATGCAAACAACGCGTTGGTTTTGTCAGACAAAACGGATGCCCCGGTTGCGTTGATCGTATTTGAACCGCGCGCCCGTCGTGCAATGACCCACCTGGCGAGCTAGCCAGACCGGGAGCAAAGCTCACTTCACAACCTAATAATGATGATCGATGTTTCAAAAGCCCTCCTCCCTCCGGTAGACGACGAGCCTCTTCGCTCCATCTGCCTGCCGTTCTATACGTCTCCGTAATATTCACTTGCCGATGGCTGATTGAAACAAAGCCATCGTCGGCCTCCCGCCGAAGTGGCATCGGTGACGCGCAACTCCCATTGCCGCGAGAGGATAGCATTTGAGGTCCATCTCTCAAGGCGCCGCACTGATGTGTTTCACCTACATTAATGTTCGTCGCTGGATCTTTAGCGCCGGCGCGCCGACTGTTGCCGACGCATCGGTTGGCCTATCAAAGAAGCCCATCATATTGATCTGATGTTGGAAATCTTCGATTGCCTGGTTTGGCGCGATCTTTGATGTAGGCTTCCACTTGGCTTAAGATCGATTATATCGACGGTTCATTGATCCGCACCAATGTGATTTAGGAAGTTTGAGGGGCCGCCATTTGGAGGCGGCGGGCGGGTCAAGGAGAAAGCGGACGCCGGCACCGAGAGAGCCGAAAGATCCGCTAGTCCGGAAGGGCTGCCCCGCTATCCAAATGCCTCCGGTTGCCCTCTGACGCCCGCATACGTCTGAACCGGCCTACAAGCAGCGTCGGCGACCTGCGTTGAGTCGCTCTCGATCCCGTATGAACTCCGGCGAAGTCATCGAAGGGCAAATGATCGTTGTGTGGCGATGCCGCGGTGAAAGCGACGGCCGCCTCCCTCGGAGCCATTGCGGCCGGCGCCGGCCTGTGCCCGTGAAGTGCTTCGGCTTCCCAGCGCCGTGACATCGGCGCTCGTTCACAGGATTTCTTCGGAATCTTACATTTCCTTGCCTAATGCAAAGGGCAGTTTTCAGGGGGATCACTATCGTCCTCAGTTCAGGGCGTGCAGGTGCCCCAAGCGGATCGAAATTTTATCGGCACCGCTATCGACGCAACCGGCGCCTTCAATCGCTCCATGGCGAGACTGGTCCCTGAGCCAAGGCCTTTCCTCATTCTGCCAGACAGGCAGCGTGAAAGCCGATACTGCCGTTGTCGGCACAGCAATTGATATTGGAGAGCCGCTCGCAAGAGCGGCTTGTTCATGCCCCTTGGGGAGCCACAGGCGCGGCGAAGGTGCTGGAAGAACCGCGCTTGACCTTTGAGCCGCCTCCAACCATTCAGGCTTCGACGAATGCCCGTTCGAGAACGAATTCGCCGGGATTGGAAACGCTGCCTTCCTTGAAGCCGCGTGCCTGGAGAATAGTCTTGAGGTCGCCGAGCACGGATGGCCCGCCGCAGAGCATTACACGGTCACAAGCCGGGTCGAATACCGGTAGCTTCAGGTCTGAGAAGATTTTGCCCGACTGGATGAGGTCTGTGATTCGACCCTGGTTCCTGAACGGCTCCCGCGTCACCGACGGGTAATAGGCGAGTTTTGCTGTGACCAGTTCGCCCAGATATTCGTCACTCTGCAACTCCTCGCAGAGTAGCTCATGGTAGTTGAGATCCGCAACCTGGCGTACAGTATGCGATATAACGACCTTGTCGAAACGGTCGTAGGTCTCGGGATCCTGGGCAAGGCCGATAAAAGGCGCTAGTCCTGTTCCCGTGCCCACGAGGAACAGGTTGCGCCCTGGATTGAGCCCATCGAGCACAAGGGTACCGGTGGGCTTGCGACCGACCAAAACCTCATCACCTTCCCGGATTTGTCTTAGCCGCGATGTCAGTGGCCCATCAGGCACTTTAATCGAGTAGAATTCGAGCTCGTTTGCGTGGGAAGGACTGGCGATGGAATAAGCACGAAGCAATGGCTTTCCGTTCAAAATGAGACCCAGCATGACAAACTGCCCGCTTACAAAGCGAAAGCCTGGGTCGCGCGTGGTCTTGAACGAGAACAGGCTTTCCGTCCAATGCTTGACTGATGTTACTGTCTCTTTGTAAAAGGCTGTGTTCGGCTGGCCGGTGACAACAGAAGCTTGAAGCATAGCTCATCCATTTGGTTAGTCGGAAGCGGGAAGATCAGGATAGGCGGCCAATCGTGTGCAGCCTTCGGCACCAACGTAATGTCCTATAATGGGTGGAATTTACCAGGTACCGATTGCGTCTAGCACGCATCTTGGCTTCCTCCCTGTTGTACCTAACCCTTCGAACGCGCCCGCTTTTGCGCGGCCAATTATTTGCTTGTTCCGGCGGTCGTCTTCATGGAAGATTTCATGCCGAAGTCTCGGAACGATTGTCCGTATTCATCGAGTATCAGCTATCAAATGGAGCGACCGTCCGGGGACTAATATTTGGAGGAGTGTGTTAGATGACGCAAGAGCGGAGACAATGAAACCAACGCACGTTGATGTTCGTGGACGTGGCGTGAATTTAGAGGAACGACGGCGTGTAATCTTGAGCGCAATGTCGGGCAAGGATATCCGAAGTGCCCCGCGCCTATAACGCTGATCGAGCCCTTGGAGAGGTCGAAAAGATACTCAAGCTCGGACGAGGGGGAGCGACAACAAACGATGGCGTTTCCAACATTCGCAGCTATGTAACCGGCATGGCGGACACTGGCTGTCAGCCGGACGATCCTGTCCGCGAATTTGCATCCCTGGCAGCCGATCAATGGAGCAGCATGATCCTGCTCGTGCTGCGCGATGGCCCGTTTCGATATTCCATTCTCCACAGATTGGTGGGCGCGATCGGCGTTACCGACGGGATCTCGCAGCGTATACTTACGCTGAAGCTCAAGAAGTTACATCACAACGGCTTGATCATAAGGACGATCGAAAATGAGGCTCCGGTACGCATTAGTTATAGCCTTTCGCCGCTCGGATACTCGTTCGTTGACGAGATCGAGCATTTGGCTCAGTGGGTCATAGGAAAACTACCGGAAATTCACGCGGCTCGGGCATCTAACTCCGACGAGTCAGAGAAATAGCCGAGTGCCTCGGAAGCGCGATGGCATAATGTTCGGCCAGTGTTGACGCTGATCTACGAAATACAGATCGCCGGCAGGGAGAATAGATCGATCACGGGTGACAAGGCTTCATAAGCCCTTTGCACTGCGGCAGCTTGGCTTGGGGCCAACAAACCAAGCTGCCGTAGCTGTGTTGATTATGCGGGCGCCAAGACCAACTGTTAGTGGATACAGGCAGGATACCGCTTGAGAGGAAGCAATCGCGTCGTGCAAGGTATTGCCATCTGATACATGCGCGCACCATGCGCGATTGTGCCACCTAAACTGACGCGGCCGCCGGCGAGCGCTCACATGAAGCATCCTTAAACGAGGTTGCTAAGAGCTGAAAAACTCGTCCTCCCGCACTGAACACAGTTTTCAGGCGAAAGATCCTTGAAATTTTGCAATTTGACGGCACCAGCCACGGCAACTTCTCAATTTTTGATCAGTAGCCAATGGTAAAGCGCTCGCGCGCATGCTGGGGGTTTTCTAGTTCATTAGCCAATCCCAGTGCAAAATCCTCAAAGGAAATGGAAGTCGGCATGCCATCATCCGTCATCAGCATGTGATCCTTTCCATAACGGAATTTTCCGGTGCGTTCTCCAGGACGAAATATGCGCGGCGGAGAGATAAAGGTCCACTCAAGCTCAGGCGTTTGGCGAAGCAGTGTGAGAAGGTCGCCGCCGCGTAGCGAATTCGCTCGGAACGCCTCTGGAAATTCCGGACGCCGTGCTTCCTCGATTCCGTCCGGGTGAAGCAGGCTGCCAGCGCCACCCACCACCACGTATCGCTTGACGCCCGATTTCTTTACGGCTGCGACCAGGACTTCTGGTGCAAGGTCGACAAAGCGGACGGAACTGACAACCGCATCATTGCCCTTGATCGCAGCGGCGAGAGCATCTTCCGATCCATCCGTACCGATTGCGACGATGCTCGGGTGGATCGGCACTCGATGCGGCCGGCGCACAATCGCAGTCACCTTGTGCCCACGATCGAGTAGTTCATTTAAGATGCGCGAGCCGGCGTTACCGGTGGCGCCGACAAGCGCGACTTTCATGACTGTTCCCGCTTTCTCAGATGGGTTGGGCAGCAAGAGTAATCATCTTGACCAGCATGCCCTTGTGGTCGGCCTCGGGCGAATGGTTGAGCTCCCATTCCCCGACCTGGATCGACCCTTCGCAGATCGTCTTGCAGCGATCGTAGCGTCGCTCGTGGAAACGTTGGAGTGCCGCCTCGATCGTCGGTTTCCTATTCAGCTCGTCTGCAAGCACGACCGCATCCTCAATCGCGAGGCCGGCGCCCTGCGCCAGGTGTGGCGTCGTCGCATGCGCTGCATCACCGATGAGCGCCACACGCCCCTCGTACCAGGGCTCTTCGACGAACAGCACCTCCATCGGCCGATAGACGATTTCCTTCGGGTCATGGATCGTTTCCCGAAGTTCGCCGATGATGCCACCATAACCCTTGAGGCGGTCGCGCATGAGGCCCGGTAGATCTTCCTCGCGGTGATATGGATTGCCGGGCTCGGAGGAGGTCACGAACATGTACATAAGATCATCGGAAAGCGGGCAGAGCCCCGCATTGCCATTGGGGGTGGGGAAGGCGCACAGGTGGTCCATCTCCTTCGGGCGTGGAAAATTGTGCCGCCAGACAGCCTGACCGGTATAGCGGGGTTTATAGCGATCGCCAAAGAGTAGCGTGCGAACCCTGGAGAAGACGCCGTCCGCCCCAACGACGAGATCGTATCGCCCAACCGAGTCGTCGGAGAACGTTACGTCGACCCCTTGTTCGTCCTGATCCAAGCCCTTCAGTGTCAGGCCGAGATAGACCCTGGCGCCTCTCTCCTGGGCCTCCTGCGTCAGCACCTGATGCAGAGCCAGCCGCGAAACGCCCAGATTGGCGGGATAGCTCGGGCCCGCCAAGCGAAGACCGGGAAGTTTGGCAATCAGGCTGCCGTCCTGAGCGTAGATGCAGGGTTGCTCGAACGGGAAGGCGGCGGCAAGGTACTTGTCGACAATGCCAAGCTCCGCCATGGCGCGCACGACGTTAGACTGCTGAATGATACCGACCCCGTACACCGTCCATTCGGTCTTTATCTCGGCGATATCGACCTCAATATTCCGTTCACGGAGTGCAATCGCGAGGCAAAGGCCCGAAATTCCTCCGCCGACAATCAAAACTTTCTCTATTGTGGCCATCAAACCCTCCTGGTGTTTTTTGTTTAGTCGACCGACCAATTTTAGTAAAGTGTTTGAGTCCGAGAAAAATCGGAGATATTGAGTTCAATGAAGAATGGGCGAAAACCCAAAACGATAGGAGCTGCTCTACGTGGCCACGACGAATGTATTGGCAGAAGAAGCCAGGGCGCCCAAAAGGCGGCAACGAAAATCCGCGACATCGTCGGATAACACTCGCGATAAGATTCTGGATGCGGCAGAGGCGCTCATTGGAGAACGCACGTACGATACCGTCTCTTTGCGGGAAATCACCCAGGAAGCGCAGGTGACGCTTGCACTTTCAAGCTATCATTTCGGCACGAAGGACAAACTCTTCGCCGATATCGTTGCGCGCCGCGCCAACGTCCTTGGTGAGATGCGCCGAGAACGCCTGGCAAAGCTCGAAGCATCGGCGAAGCTCACAACTGAAACTATTCTCGATGCCTTCATGCGTCCGTTGTTTGAGAAGATGATTGAAGGTGGGAGAGGTTGGCCCGCCTATCTGCAGATCTTGGCGCAGCTTGGACAGACAAACCGCTGGCTGGACCTACTGCATGAAAACTTCGATTCGACAGCCGAGCTTTTCCTGGAAAAGCTTGCCACGACATTGCCGGATGTCACGAGACCTCTGCTGATGCGTGGATTTTCGCTGGCGCTGGTGGCGATGCTTCAAACGCTGTCCAAGAACCGGCGGATTGACTCGTTGTCAGGCGGCAAGGTTTCCGCAGACGACCTCGTCGAAGCCTACAATGTCCTATTGAAGTTCAGCGTTTGCGGTCTCGAAGGCCTTTCTGGGCTGAAAAAGGCGAAAGGCCGATCCCGCTTAAAGGATTTGACAGCGATAGCCTGATGATGTCTTGGTTGGTCGACCGATCAATTTTTGGTGTCATATGGTGTCATCCCTGTTTGACCTTTCCGGAAAAGTCGCGCTGATCACCGGCGCCCATCGCGGCATCGGCCTTGCCATTGCCGAGGAAATGACGCACGCGGGCGCTGCGGTGGCGATCTGTTCCAATGACGCAGAGGGTATCGCCCTTGCGGCCGGTCGGCTACGTGGGTCCGGGCTAAATGCCCTGGGGATCGCCTGCGACGTCGGCGTAGATGGTGAGCTGGATCGCCTGGTCGCAGAGACGGAACGGCAGCTCGGAGCGATTGATATCCTGGTCTGCAATGCCGGGATCAACCCGCATTTCGGGCCGACGGCGGCGGCCAGTGACGATGAATACGATGCGATCATGCGAATCAATCTGCGAAGCGTGGTACAATTGACCAACCGGGTAACGCCCGGGATGTCGGCGCGTCGGGACGGCGTGATCATATTGACATCCAGTCTTTCGGGGTTGCGTGGAAATGCCCGGATTGGGGTCTATTCCCTCTCCAAGGCTGCCCTGGCGCAACACGCTCGCAACCTCGCCGTTGAACTCGGAGAGTACAATGTCCGCGCCAATGCCATCTCACCCGGTCTGATTCGCACTGACTTCGCCACGCCCATTCTTTCCAACGAGGACGGCCTTCAGCGGCGCCTTGAGAAGACGCCGCTCAGGCGGGTTGGTGAAGCTCGCGAAATCGCTGGCGCAGCAGTTTTTCTGGCAGCGCGGGCCGGCGCCTTCGTCACCGGCCATAACTTGGTCGTCGATGGTGGGACACTCATTTCGGATGCATAATCCCAAATGCGCGCCGTTTCACCAGGCGAGTGCGCCGCCATCTATCCTAAAATCCGCGCCCGTTACGTATGCCGCCTCATCCGAGGCAAGATAGACGGCGGCCCAGGCGATGTCGTCTGGCTGACCGAGGCGCCCGACCATAAGCTTTTCCTTCACGGCGGCTAGCAATTCCGGTCTGTCCAACACCGGTCTGGTCGCCGCGGTCACGATCATGCCCGGCGAGATCGAGTTTGCGCGGATCCCATGCGGCGAGCCTTCCATTGCTAACTGGCGCGTCATGGCCAGTACGCCGCCTTTCCCGGCGGTATGCGCCAGGGCAGGGGAGTTCTTGAGTGCGACATAGGCGTTGGCGGAACCGAAGTTGAGAATCGCTCCGCCGGAGCGGGCACTCAAATGAGGCCAAGCCGCTTTGCACATCAGAAAGACGGTGTCGAGCTCGCCAGTCAGCGTACGGCGCCAATGTCGCTCATAATCCATGTCCTCGATCCAAACAAAATCTGCGACCGCTGCCGCGTTAAGGAGGATATCGATACCGCCGAATTCCGCCGCTACGCCCTCGACCAGCGCGGCCACATCAGATGGCTTCGTGAGATCCGCCTGCCGCGGTGTAAGGTCGAGACCCTCTGCACGGATCTGCGCGCGCGTCGTCTCCACTGCGCCTGCATCGATATCAACAGCGACGACGCGCGCTCCGTGCCTGGCGAACATCAGGGCGCAGCCTTGTCCGATGCCGCTGCCCGCGCCCGTTACGATAGCCACCTTGTCCTTCAATCGGTCGGAAAGCTTGCCTCTATTCTCAATCTTGCTCATCATTCGACTCCGCTAAATAATTCATTGAAGCGTGCATATCCGGGGATATGGACGGATGTGCCGCCATCGGCGACGATGATCTGTCCGGTAATGTATCGCGCTTCGCGCGAGGCGAGGAACGCAACCGTGTAGGCGATGTCCATCGGGTCACCGAGATACGGTGTCAGTGTTTCCTCCTCTACAATCTCGCGCAGTCGGCTCGGGAGATTCTCGAGCGCCGCTTTTGAAGCTGTCAAGCCGGGCAGCACCGCGTTGCAACGGATACCCCGCTTGCCGTGCGAGGTCGCGATGGAGCGTGTCAGCTGAATCACCGCCGCTTTGGATGCGCTGTAGGCTGCCTGAATGATGTTGCCCTGAAGAGCCAGATTGGATGCAGTATTGATGATGACGCCAGACCCCTGGTCTGCCATGATCTGCAGCGCCTCACGGCAGCAGATCATCGTGCCGCGGGTATTGACCTGGAATGTGCGATCCCAGACTTCCGTCTCCATGCGCGCGATGTCGAGATCGCGCTGCGCATAGTCGGGTGTTAGCAACGCAGCATTATTGTCGAGAATGTCGAGGCGGCCAAAGGCCCCCAGGGCAACGGCGAACATTTGTTTGACACTCGCTTCGTCGCCGATGTCGACATGAATTCCCAGAGCAATACCGCCGCCCGCGTTGATTGCGTCGGCTGTGGCACGGGCCTGATCCCCATCGATGTCCGCAACAACGACCCTCGCACCGCGGTCGGCCAGCACACGGCTTGTTGCCGTGCCAATTCCGCCCGCGCCGCCTGTGACGATCGCAGTCATGCCTTCTAGCACTCGTTCCATACGGTCCTTCCCAATTTTGGTCGGCTGACTAAGCCTCGGCCTGCCGTTCTTGACAAGGAGGAACAGAAATGTTCCCTCAAACCCTGCCCAGAGGCTGGGAAAGCAAGTAGGAAGCGCAGACATGCGCCACTTCATCGCCTAACGTCTCCCAAGAGAGAATAGTCTCTGACTCGAAGTTAGAGCCCGACATTATGCGGCGCGTGAATGTGGCGTAGACGATACGGAAGCAAACATCCGCTGCGACTTCCGGCTGCGCATGCCCGAACTGGCGGATCGATGAGAGCAGGAAAGTTTCGAACGCCAGAGCAAGCTGTATGCTGGAGCGCGAACCTCGGCGCCTCGTGTCTTCGTCCACTGCACCGCGCAAGATCATGACCTTCAGCAGTCCTTCATTCTGCTGGAAGAAGGTCGCAAGGCGCCCGACCGCTTCTACCACCAGCCGATCGTCGGGCAGGCTGGAATCGATACGGCGAAACAGGTCCGACTGTTCGGCGTCGATCCGCTTCAGGATTTCCTCCTGAAGCGAGGCAAAGAGGGCGTCCTTCCCCTCAAAACGTTGGTAGATCGAGCCGATCGACACACCAGATCGGATGCTCAGTTCGGCGATCGAGAGGCCTTCGAACCCCTTTTCTTCAAGGAGGTCGACGCCTGCCGCCATCAGCTTTTCCAGCGAGTTGCGACTGCGTTTCTGGAGCGGCGCCCGAGTGGGATAATCCATCATACCTCTCAATTGGTCGACCGACCAATTTTTGACTTGAATTAGAATTTCGATTCTAATATCAAAGAATAAGTTTTGGAAGGCCGCATTGCGCGGCCCGATCCCTGGAGGAGCATGATGTACGAACGCTATATTTCCCAACTTGCCCATGTGAAGGTGACGACGCCCAAGATCGAGGCATCTCTGAACTTTTACAAGAATATCCTTGGACTGGAGGAATCAGGGCGCGACGGCGGATCGGTCTTCCTGCGCGGTTGGGGCGAAAGCTTCTACCACAGCCTCGAGCTTGTCGAGGGCAAGGAACCAGGCTTGAGCCATATCGGCTGGCGCGCTCAAGGGCCGGCACAGCTTGAACAGGCGGCCAAGCGCATCGAAGCTGCCGGTGCAGGGCTTGGCTGGTCCGACGGCAATGCCGGACACGGAAAGACCTTCCGCTATCGCGGCCCCGGCGGCCACGAACATCACCTCTTCTGGGACGTCACCCGTTTCCAGCCGAGCGTCGCACAGGCACCGATCTTCCCGAACCGCCCGCAGCGCTTCCAGCCGCGCGGCGTCGCTGTCCGGTCGATCGACCACGTGACGATCGCCACCGCCAACCCGGAAAAGGATGCGAACTGGTATCGCGAAACGCTCGGCCACCGCTATATGGAAGCGACCGTCGCCGATCCGGAAGCCAATTTCGGTGAGTTCGTCGTGTTCGGCATGACCACGGTCTGCGAACGCTCCCACGACATGGGCCTCGTCGCCGATTTCTCGGGGGCACAGGGGCGCGTCAACCACATCGCCTATTGGGTCGACCAGCGCGAGGAACTGCGCCGCGCCGCTGACGTGCTGCTCGATACCGATATCGCCATCGAATTCGGTCCCGGCCGGCATGGCATGGGCGAGCAGGACTATCTCTACTGCCGCGAACCGGGCGGCATGCGCATCGAGCTGAATTCCGGCGGCTACCACAATTACGAGCCGGATTTCGAAACGGTTCGTTGGACGCCAGCGCAGGGTTCGAACGTCTACTACAAGAACCTCAAGATGCCGCATTCGATGCATGAAAGCTTCCCGCCGGTGGACATGTCCCAGGCGGCCGAGAACATGGCCAAGACCACGCTTTTCGTCTGATGCTCCCAAGCACCGCGGGCGGCGGTCAGCCGCCGTCCGCTTGGAACTTGCGGCGATTTTCCTGGATTTCTGCATCGTGCTGCTCGATCCAGCGGAGCAGCACGTTCGTCAGGCCGACGAACTCGGCCCCCATCGGCGTCAGCGAATAATCGACGCGGGGCGGAACCGTCGGCGTGATCGCTCGGACCACCATTCCATCCCTTTCAAGCGCGCGAAGCCTGAGCGTCAGCATGCGCTGGGAAATTGCTTTTTCCGAAGAAATCGCCGCGATCAGGCGGCGCAAGGTGGCATGCCGGAAAGTGCCCGCCGAGAGGACGAGCAGGATGAGATGCGACCAGCGGTCGCCAAGCCTTGCCATCACCTCGCGCACCGGCGCTTCCCGGTCATGGTCGTGGCCATCCATGCGGTGGACGAGTTCACTGAGTATGGCGCCGGCCGGCAACGAAACGAGTTCGCTCGGAGGCACTTTCAAGGCCTTGGCCAGGTCCTCGATCTTGGCTTTTCCCGCTATGCTCAAACGACCTCCCGTTCGGCCGTGTCCGTTTCCCGAAACGTCGTCCACTCGCTGCTCCTCCAGAACGCTGCCTTATGGCACGCTTGACAGAAGGGCTCAACCAGCGGCTTTCAATCGGCAAAGTCGGACCGGCGGATGATTTCCACCAGCACGTCGGAATTATCCAGGAAGAACAGCGCCATCGCCGGCTGCTTCGTGCCATCGAGGCAGGGGGTATCCTCGTGCTGCATCGGCGTGCCGTGGCCGCGCATGATGCCGACGATGCGGACGCCCCGTGCATGCAGCTTTTCGGCCGCGTCCTGAACGTTCTCGACACTGAAGGCGATGTGCTTAGTGCCCTGCACGAGAAGATCGGTATTGGGCTTCAGCCGCTCTTCCGGAACCGCCACAGCGCCGTATTTCTCGAAGAGTTCGATCCGGAACCCGTCGCGCTTCAGGAACGCGACCGTCGTGCGGATCGGCTTCAATTCGGCCTTGAAGTCGAGTTCGAAGCCGAAGATTTCCGACCAGAAGGCAATCGCCTCATCCAGGTTGCGAACGCTGATACCGACATGGTGCGGCTTCAGATCGGGAAACAAGCCGCCCCCCATTTCAGAAGACCTTCCGGTATTGGACTACCGTCTGGTCGATCGCGCCGAAGATGGATTTTCCGCCGGCGTCGATCATCTCGATCCGGACGCGGTCGCCGAATTTCATGAAACTGGTTCGGTGCTCCCCATGCTCCAGCATTTCGATCGACCGGCGCTCGGCGATGCAGGCCGAACCGACATTCTTGAAATCACTGTTGGAGACCGTGCCGGAGCCGAAGATCGTGCCGGCGGCAAGCTTGCGGGTGCGGGCGGCGTGTTCGATCAGATCGTAGAAGGAGAAGGACATTTCCCGGCCGTTCGGTTCGCCGAAGCGCTCGCCGTTCCACTCGATTCGGATCGGCAGTTCGACCTTACCGGTCCATGCCGCCCCCAATTCGTCAGGCGTAACCGCAACCGGCGAGAAGGCGGTCGAGGGCTTGGCGTTCATCCAGCCGAAGCCGACCGTGATCTCCCGCTTCACATAGGCGCGGCACGAAACGTCATTGATGAGAAGCACCAGCTTGACGTATTTCGGAGCTTCGGCGGCCGTCGTTCCCATCGGGACTTCGTCGAGCACGATACCCACTTCCGCCTCGAAGTCGATATTGTCTTCCTCGCGGGGGAGAGGGATATCGCCATGCGGCCGATAGAAGTCGTCTGACATGCCTTGGTACATCAACGGGAAGGGCGAGTTCATCTCGATTTCGGGGTCACGTCCCGTCGCCCGTGCCATTAGGTAGAGATGGTTCTTAAAGCACGAGCCGTCGATCCACTGGAACGACCGTGGCAGGGGGGAAAGCGCCGTCGACTGGTCGAAGGCGAAGATCTGCCCGGCACGGCCGGCTGCGAGATCCTCGGCGAGCGCTCGCAGCCTGGGTTCGGCGGCTGCCCAATCCTCGAAAGCGGTCAACAGGTTCGGGGCGATGGCCCGAGCGGAAACGGCCCGGGTAAGATCGGCCGACACGACGACCAACTCTCCGTCGCGTGTCCCGTTCGGAATTGTCGCAAGCTTCATAATTTCTCCTCCCTCCATGACATCGGCCCGAAAACCGGTGCCGGTTTTCGGAAAGCTCGACGCGGCGCTTCAATCATTCAGAACGTCCTTTCGTGCCCCTGAGTGGTGCCCAAGGACGCTCCCGTTTCAGCTGCCGTTGCGACCGCCGTAGCGGCGCACGCGGATATCGGCTTGTTCCTTATGGCCGGCGAAATTCTCGATGGCGCACAACCGCGAGCAATAGTCGCCGATCAGTGTCGACGCTGCGTCGGTCGTCACTTCCTGGTAGGTACAGGTCTTCAGGAATTTCCCGACCCAGAGGCCGCCCGTGTAGCGCGCGGCGCGCTTGGTCGGCAGCGTGTGGTTGGTGCCGATCACCTTGTCGCCATAGGCGACGTTGGTCCGCGGCCCGAGGAACAGCGCGCCGTAATTGTGCATGTTCTCCAGGAACCAGCGTGGGTTCGCAGTCATGACCTGCACGTGTTCGGAGGCGATGCGATCGGCCTCGGCCAGCAGTTCCTCGTCCGTGTCGCAGAGGATGACTTCGCCGTAATCGCGCCAGGAGACCGAGGCGATGTCAGCGGTTGGCAGGCGCGAAAGCTGCCGCTGGATCTCGTCCTCGATCTGGTCTGCGATACGCTTCGAGGTCGTCAACAGCACGGCCGGCGAGGTCGGGCCGTGTTCCGCCTGGCCGAGAAGGTCGGTTGCGCAGATTTCGGCGTCAACCGTGTCGTCGGCAATGACCAGCGTCTCGGTCGGGCCGGCGAAGAGGTCGATGCCGACCTTGCCGTAAAGCTGGCGCTTGGCTTCGGCGACGAACGCATTGCCGGGGCCGACCAGCATGTCGACGGGCTTGATCATTTCGGTGCCGATACCCATGGCCGCAACGGCCTGGATGCCGCCGAGCACATAGATTTCATCCGCGCCGGCGAGCGCCATGGCGGCGATCGTCGCGGCCGGTGGCGCGCCGTTCAAGGGCGGCGTGCAGGCGATAACGCGCTTCACGCCGGCGACCTTGGCGGTCAGCACGCTCATATGCGCCGATGCGACCATCGGGTAACGTCCGCCGGGAATGTAGCAGCCGACGCTTTCCATCGGCACGTGGCGGTGCCCAAGCCGGATGCCCGGCAGGGTCTCCACCTCGATCTCCTTCATCGAGGCGAGCTGGGCTTCGGCAAAACGCCGGATCTGGGCCTGCGCAAAACGGATGTCGGAGATGACCTGCGCCGGAACGCTGGCGACAAGCGCGTCTATCTCTTCCTTCGTCAGGCGGAAGCTTTCGGGCGTCCACTTGTCAAATTTCACCGAAAGGTCGCGGACCGCCGCATCGCCACGCGTGGTGACGTCCTCCAGGATGGCCTCGACGGTCTGGCGAACCTTGCGGTCAGCCTCGGCGGATTCGGCGGCATTGCCGCCCTTCTTCAGATACCGGATCATAGTTTCCTCATCCAGCCGCGCAATGCGGCACTCATTCGGCGGTCCAGCCGCCATCCACCAGAAGGGACGTTCCCGTCACCAGCGCCGCCGCATCGGAGGCCAGGTAAACGATCGCGCCCATGATATCCTCGACCTTGCCGATGCGCCCGAGCTTGATCTTCGAGAGCGTCTGCCGCCGGAATTCCTCGTCTTCGAAAAAAGGCTTCGTCATCGGGGTCTCGATGAAGGTCGGCGCCACGCTGTTGGCGCGGATGCCGTGCTCCGCAAGCTCGACAGCCAGCGCTTTCGTCAGCCCTTCGAGCGCGTGCTTTGATGCGCAATAGATCGTCCGGCGGGCCGCACCGACATGCCCCATCTGCGAGGTCATGTTGATGATGACGCCCGGTCGTTGCTCGGCGATCAGCCGTCGCGCGAATGCCTGCGACGTGAAGAAGGCCGAGCGCACGTTGAGGCTCATGACGAGATCGTATTTTTCCTCGCTCACGTCGACGAACGGTCCCGGTTTGTTGGTGCCGGCATTGTTGACCAGGATGTCGAACAGCACCTCTCCCGCCAGGAGCGCTGTCACAGCCTGCGTATCTGTCACGTCCACGGCATGGGCTCTGGCTTTTAGGCCCCGTTCGCGAAGGGCGGCTACAGCATCCTCGATTTCCCCCGTCGTCCGTGCCACCAGCGTCACCATTGCACCGGCCTCGGCGAGCGCAACGGCCGCGGCAAGGCCGAGGCCGCGCCCCGCGCCGGTCACCAGGGCGTGGCGCCCGTCGAGCCGGAAGCCGGGTGTCGTGGGGAGAGAGCCGGCCAGCATCATTCGGCCGCTATGCGAGCGTCGTGCTCGTTGAGCGAGCGCGACAGCCCTTCTTCGAACTCGCCATCTGTGAGGATGAAAGCCATCCGGCAGATGTGATCGGTGCGGTTGGTCCAGGCATGCACTGTTCCCCGCTGCACAACCACGTCGCCCTGCTTCAGGTGAACCTCGCTGTCGTCGAGCAGCAGAACGATCTCTCCAGACAGCACGATGCCGTAGTCGATCGATTCGGTGCGGTGCATCAGCGGATGCCGGCCCGGCTTGTGCCTCTCGGCGTTCTCCGCCAGCCCCACGACCGAGAACAGCTCCCGCGACTGTTCCTTGTCGAATACCGGGCCGTCCGGTCCCTCCGGCGGCAGGTCGACGACCCGGATCACCGTACCGCGCTTGGGTGGCGCCGTGCTAGAGTGCAGCAAGGTCGGCTCGTCGAAATCCGCCGCGATCCGTTGCGGCATCTCGCTCGTGTTCCAGATTTCGTGGAACGCCAGTCCGGCCTGGATGGGGCTGCGGATGACGACCGGCGGCTCGCCGTCCTCGAGGACGATGGCTTTTCCACGGTTGTCGTGGCCAGTGACGACGCGTCGGACATTGCGGCTCATGCAGCACCTCGCTGAGAAGTCTGATCGGAAAGGTCGAGAGCCCGCGCGACGAGCATTTTCGCATCGCCATCATGGGTAAAGCCGAGCCCGTCGGCGATCGGCGTCAGGAGCGCGGGATAGGATCCGAACTGCGCCTGCAGCGCCTCGTTGGGTTCGTAAGTGACCAGCGACTGGACCTGCGGCCCGAAATGACCCGCGGCACCATCCACCAGGGCGCGCATCGACAACGTCAGCGCAGGAAGATTGAAGGCACGGCGCGTGCCGAGACGCTCGGCCGGCAGGCTGCCCGCATGGATCAGGTTTTCGACACAGCGGGCACGCGACATGAACCACGATGTCGCATCCGCCGAAACTGGGCATACGAACGGCTCCCCGGCCCGCAGGGTATGCAGGATATCGCTCATATAGGCAGAGAGATGGCCGCCCTTGACGCGGGGACGGGCGATGATCCCGGGCAGGCGTACGGCCAAGCCGTCGACCAGCCCCCGGCGCCAGAAATCGGCAACAAGCGCCTCGACTATAAGCTTCTGCGCCCCGTAGCTCATGGTTGGCAATGGCAGGGTCTCGTCGTTAACCTTGCCAGTCGGCAGCGGAATGCCGAAGACGCCGATCGATGAGGCGAACACGAAGCGCGCCGGTTTTTCCTGCAGCGCCAGCCTTTTCAGCACCGCGACCGATGCTTCGACATTCACACGCCAGCCGAGATCGTAATCCCGCGCTGCCGCGCCGCCCGGGATAGCCGCGAGATGGTAGAAAACGTCGAAAGGCCGCGAGAAGGTCTGCTCCAAAAAACCGGTATCGGCAAGATCTCCTTCGGCACGTTCAATGGCTTCCGGCAGGGATGTGGGCAGCTGGGCATCGATCGCAACGAGTTCGACGCCCAAACCCGCGTCCTTCAGATCACCCTTGGCGAGCACTGAAACGAGGGCGCTACCGACGAAACCGCCTGCACCTGTCACTCCAATCCGCATTGCTATTCTCCCACCGCGGTTGCTCACATAAATATTGGTTGGTCGACCAAATAAATTAGTATTGTTGGCGATGTCAACCGCTTGTTTGAAAGACATAGCAGCTCTTGCGGATCGGGCAGCCAGTTGCGATCTAAGATGGGCAAAGGAGGCGCGCCGCGCTTGACAATATTGGTCGGTTGACCAATTAGTCGAACATCCAACGCAGGAGGAACCCACCATGTTCGAACCATTTCCCGGAAACTACGTCTGGAATCTCTCGACGAATCTCGCGCTGATGTGCGGCGGCAATATCGGTGAGATCGACGAAGCCTGCCGCCCGATCCGCGAAGCGGCGGCCCGCGGCGAGGATGCCGGGACGGCATTGTTTTTTGATTCGTGGGTGAGTGTCGCGCATCAGGTGATCGACAACGGCAAGGCCGACGAGGAAAAGGGCCGCAAGCTTTCGGCCGGCATCAAGTATCAGCGCGCAGCAGGCTATCTGCTCGCTGCAGAACGCATGCAGTCGCGCGATTATGCGCCGCGCTGGGAAGCCTACGGCAAGGGTCTAGAGATGTTCCGCCGCGGTGTTGAACTGCAGGGACTTGGCGTCGAATTCATCGATATTCCCTATGAAGGATCGTCGTTTCCGGCGCTGTTTGTGCCCGCCAAGCCGATCGGCGGGCGTCCCGCACCCGTGCTGGTATCCTGCAACGGCCTGGATTCCATGAAGGAGCAGATCTTCGGAGCCGGCAATCCGGCCGCGTTCGCCTCCCGCGGCGTCTCGACCCTGGTCATTGACCAGCCGGGAACGGGCGCTGCCCTGCGGCTGAACGGTCTCGTCGGGCGCCACGATGCCGAAGCCTGGGCAAGCCCTGCGGTAGATTATCTGATGACCCGCAACGACGTCGATCCGAAGCGCATCGGCATGTTCGGCCTGTCGCTTGGCGGGTATTTCGCGCCACGCGCCGCCGCCTTCGAAAAGCGTTTCGCGCTCTGCGCCGTCATGGGCGCCAATCATAACTGGGGCGAGATGCAGAAACGCCGTCAAGCTCGCGAAGGCGACCGGCCAGTGCCGCATTACTGGGACCATGTGATGTGGGTCTTCGGCAAGAAGACGATCGAGGATTTCATGGACTGGGCACCGTCGATGGACCTGAACGGCGTGGTCGAGAAGATCGAAGCCCCGTTCCTCATTACCCACAGCGGTGGCGACCGGCAGATTCCGGTCGAATATGCGCACCAGAGCTACGACCAGGCCGTCAAGAGCCCGAAGCGCGAGCTGCACATCACCACCAGGGCGGATTTCGAGATGGAGCATTGCGGCGCTGACAACGGCACGATCCTGCGCGACTACATTGCCGACTGGATCGGCGAGACATTCGCGGCAATGTGACGGTCTCCAATTTTGATGACGATGGAAGGCGCCGCTTCGGCGCCTTTTCTTTTGTCCCGACCTGGGAACAAAATTGTACCTTCTTCCAAGATCTAGGCCAGCTGTCTAAACCTTGGTCGATCGACCAAGGGAGGAACTGATGGCGACATATGACATCGTGGTGATGGGGGCCGGACATAACGGCCTGACCGCCGCGGCCTATCTGGCGAAGGCCGGCAAGAAAGTGCTCATCCTGGAACGCCAGGACTTCGTCGGCGGCGGCGTGGTGACGCGCGAAATCAATACGCCCGGCTACCGCCACGACCTACATTCGTCCTGCCATATCATGATCCAGGGCAACCCGCTGATCACCGAGGACGAACTCGGGCTGATAGGCAAACATGGACTTGCGTACAATTATTCGGACGTGCCCTATGCCTCGATCTTTCCAGGCAATGAAACGCTGATTACCTACAAGGATCTGGATCGGGCCTGCACCGAAATCGCAAAATTCAGCGAAAAGGACGCGGACACCTATCGCATGTTCGCCGAGCGATCGATGGCGATGATGCCCATGTTCATGTCGGGTCTCTATTTGCCGCCGCTGCCATACGGGCCGTTTATGGCGATGCTCGACTCCTCGGATGAAGGCCGCGACATCCTCGATGCCATGAGCCGCTCGTCGCTGGATATCATCGATAACGCTTTTGAGGACGACCGGGTGAAGATCCACCTCCTCAAGCTCGTCACCGAAAATCTGCAGCTTCCGGACGAACTCGGCACCGGCATGGGCATTTACCTGATGCCCGGTATCATCCACACGTTCGGCGTCTCGCAGCCGATCGGGGGTTCCGGCGGACTGACCGATGCGCTGGTGCGCTCGATCGAGGCAAATGGCGGCGAGATCCGCATCAATGCGGAAGTCGCGCAGATCCTCGTCAGCGGCGGCCGTGCGACCGGCGTCAAAATGGTCGACGGCGAGGAATTCTTGGCGCGCGACGGCGTCATTGGTGCCATCCATCCCCATAGGCTGGAAACGTTCGTCAAGGGGCTGGACCCGACGATCTATCGCCGCGCCAACCGCGTCAACACATCGACGCAGAGCCTGTTCGTCAGCCACTACGACCTCAAACAACAAACCAAGTATTACGCCGGCGAAGAGATCACCAAGGCGACGATGCTGGAATATTTCACCTTCGACCGGTTGTCGGAACTGCTCGACGACTTCGACCACTTGCGCCGCAAGCGCATCCCGCCGCGCCCGCTGCTCGGCGGCGGCGACGAGACCCATGCCGATCCGAGCCGTGCACCGGCCGGCGCCGGCATCTTCCACGCCATCACCATGGCGCCCTATGCGATCGAGGGGAAGGGTGCGGCCTACTGGGACGAGATCAAGGAACAGGAAGCCGACAAGAACCTCTCCTGGTACCGCAAGTTCATATCCAACTTGACCGACGACAACATCATCGCCCGCACCAGCTGGTCGCCGCTCGATATGGAGCGCTCGTCACCGAACAGCTTCGTCAACGGCGACATGCATGGCTGCGCGCCGTTCATGTACCAGACGGTCGGACATCGCCCGACACCGGATCTGGGCCAATATACCGTGCCGGGCGCCGAACGCCTCTATCTGGTCGGCCCGTTCATGCATCCGGGCGGCGGCGTCTACGGGGCCGGCCGTGCCACGGCGATCAAGATGTTCGACGAACTCGGCATCGACTTCGACAAGGCCATTAAGAGATGAACGATACGGCCAAGAAGCCCGCCAGCATCCGGATCGTCGACAGTGCGAGGAAGGAACTGATGAATGTCTCGGCGATTGACCGGGACGGCAATTTCCTGGTGGTGAAGGGCAAGATCTTCGGCACCATGCCGATGACGGCGAAACTTTCGCCGGAAGAGGCTCGCAACGCCTTAAAGATGCTGACGCCGCGGCTGGTTTGGTTCCTGCTGACCTTCCTCTTCCGCCGATCGGGGGAAGAGGTGAAGACAAAATAGTCAGGTTTCCCTAAGTGTCAGGTTTCTATGTCGCCCGGCGTCAAGCCCTTGAGCCGGGCGACATATTCCTTCATCATCTCCATGCTCCAGCCGCCGTTCGAGGCAATCGCGAAGGAGTAGAGAAGGAAGGGATGCGCGCCGAGTTCAAAGATGGCACGGATATCCCGGCCAGTCAGGGCCGAACGCTCCGCGTCCGACAATGACCGTTTCGCGACGGCCGAAGCGGCGTCCGCATCGAACCGCGATTTGAAATCCGGCTCGCGGGCATAGTTCCACAGCGCCTTGTCCAGTTCGTAGCGGCTCATGCCCGTCCTCCGTCAAGTGCAGCCTCATCCCAGCCAAGGAATGCGCAGGCAGGCTGCGCCGTCGTCGCGATCAGGCGGCGATAGGTCGGCGGTGCCCGCAAGGCCGCGCCGAAGGCCAGAAGATAGGCCAAGAAGCCCGGCGTGCCGTTGCCGGCGGTGTAGAGCTGGTCCCATAAGGAATGCTGCACGATCGCATCGACATCGTTCGCCTCGATGCGCGCCCACATGGCGCGGTCCCAGTCGGTTTCCGGCTCGGTCATGTTGTTGAGCATGCCCGGGCCACCAACGCTGTTCGACATATGACCGGTGACGATCAGCGCCACGCGTTCCTCGCCCGCAAAGCTTTCGATCCCCGACCGCATGGCCCGGCCGACCTCGGCAAAACGTCGGCCGGGCGGGACCGGCGGCGCGAGCAGGTTCACGAAGGCCGGCACAACAGGAAGGTCTTGCCCGGGCCGAAGGAAGTTGAGCGGGATCGTGAAGGAATGGTCGGCGATGAACTCGTCCGAAAACGCGAAATCGACGCCCTCCTCGTAGCCGTGCTTCAGCATATGCCGGGCGAGGCCGCCATGGATAGGAAGGTCGCAACCCTCCAATCCCCAGGAACGCATTTCCGAGGGAAAGGGTCCTTTCAGTCGTTCCGGCTTGCCGATCATGAACGGCGCCATGTTGTTGAAGAACCATTGGTTCAGGTGGTCGCTGCCGACCATGACGAGGGCATCGGGCCTGGACTTTTCCAGCTCCAGGCGAAGCTCTTCGAAGCAATCCAGCGCCGGGATCGCACCGGGCGGCGCCTTGCCGTCGGGCCTGAGGCGCGCGGCAATCGGAAGGGTGGGGTCGTGCGGAACGCCGATCAGAGAGACAAGCCGTGCCATTAGTGCCTCACAGGTAGATGCGGATGGCCTTGAGCTTGCCTGGGCGGCCACGCTCGTAGACCGCGACGGCGGGCCGTCCGGACGGCATATAGGCCTCGGCGGCGCAAGTCGTGCCGTCATCGGTGAAGCGGCAATAGTCGATGCGGATGCCGGTCGAGCCCATCATCTTGGTGAAATCGGTTCGCAGTTCGTCGCGCCCGCGGAAGGTCTCGTCGTTGGAATGCCGGAAATAGGCGTCCGTCTCGAACTGATCGAGAACTTCCTCGAGGCGGTTGCCGTTCAGCGCCCTGAAATAGGTGAACAGGACGTCGTCTTCCGAGCGCCAGGGATGGATATCCGCGACCTTCGGGAGGGTTGGTCCCCGGTCGTTGACCAGATGATGGTCGGAATAGACGATCGCCTGCTTTTTGCCGGCGAGGTCCAACATGAAAGCCACAGGCAGGACGCCGCGATCGCCCGCAGCCGGCGTATAGCGGTATTCCTCGAGCCGCCGGCCATTCGCTTCGGTGACGAAGACGCGCTCGACGCTCGACCAGCGTTCACCCGGCCACAGAATGCTGCCGGCTTCGAATGCAGCCGGGCCTACCTTTCCGAGGAATGGATCATCGATGGACTGCTGTAGGCGAAGTGCGGCGACGAGTTCCGTACCGTCAGCGGTGGTCGGCATGGCATGGTCCTTTATCATTGCGGTTGCGGAAGCGTGGTGGGTTGTCCGAAAGCCTGACGCGCCAGTCGTCAGGATCAGGAACTTTCCTCAGCAAAGGTCTCGTCACAGCGCGGCCTCAGAGCAGGCAAAAACATCACGACGACAAGCACGCCCGAGAGAGAATGAGGAGAACAAGGCTCCAAGGTCGAAATCTCCCACGGACGATTCTTGTCAAACGTCCCGAATTCCGCGCCGGCATCGAGGAGCGAAAACGCAAAAAACGATGCCGCTTTCCCCACTCGAGGCGTTTCGGTCGCCTGCGCCGGGGTTGTCGACAAGACAGCAGTTGCCGCCACAACTGCGCCGATGAGGCGGAGCCACCCAGATTGAATACCCATGATTTCCTCCACAAGTACGGGCGGTATGCACGACCAGCGTCGAGACTATGCTGCATCAAATTGGACGGTTGTTCAACCAATAAAATTGCCGTACAGAATATGGACGAGAGGACCCAATATGAACTCAGTGACGATAAACAGTTCGGCAATGCAGACGTTGATCGGCCCGAGCGGCGGCGGCAAGTCCACGCTGCTCAACATATTCAGCAGCCTTGTCGTCGCCACCGAAGCCGAGGAACGGGCGCTCAATGCGGTCGGGCTTGCCGGTTTTGCCGGGCATTTTCCGCGCCAGCTTTTCGCCGGCATGCGGCGGTGGGTGGCGCTGGCCCGCGCCATCAGCCTCGACGTTTCCATCATCCTCATGGACGAACCGTTTACGGCACTCGGCGAGCAGACCAGAATAGTTCTCAGCGAAGATCTGTTCGAATTGCTGAGCCGGACGGGCAAGACGATCAATTTCGTGGCGTACGGCCTCGGCGAGGCGGTGCTGCTGTGGGACCGGATCACCATTTTCTCTGCCAGTACGCGACATCCGATAAGTTCGCGAAGCTGCGCGCGCGGCTCCGTGACGAGCTTCCCGACCAGATTCGGCAGTCGACGAACGATCCCGTCCATCGACGCTCGAGCAGGGCCGGAGGCGCCGCATGACAATCGGCACTTACCATGTCAGGCGCCAGTATGGCGGCGGGATCTCGCAAGGCCTATTCACTAGGCGGCTCTGGCGCTTTGGTATGCGGTCGGCCAGTTCGGCATGGCCCATAGCGTGCTGGGCTTTTTGACCGCGCATCAATCATCTTCATCCAATGACGAGGATATTTCAAATGTATCATCTGCTGATCGTTGCCTGCAGCACGAGACCAACGAGAATTGGTTATCCGTTGACGGCCTGGGCTGCCAAACGCGCCGAACTGGACGGCCGATTCAGCGTCGAGATCGCCGACCTACGCGAACTCGCCCTTCCCAATTTCGATGAGCCGCATCACCCCAGAAGCCGACGATATGAGCACGAGCATACACGGCAATGGAGCCGTATCGTGGAAAGGGCTGACGCCGTCGTCTTCGTGACTCCGGAGTATAATCATAGCTTTCCTGGCGCGCTGAAGAACGCTCTTGATTTCCTTCACGAGGAGTGGAAGTTCAAGCCTGCGGGCTTCATTAGCTATGGCGGGATCGCGGCAGGAGCGAGAGCGGTGCAGATGCTGAAGCCGGTTCTCGACTGTTTACGAATGATTCCCGTGTACGAAGGAGTGAACATCGCTTATGCACAAGAGATCTTGGCAGGCGGACGGTTTGCAGCGAAGGCTATCCATGAAGACGCCGCAACTCAAATGTTGGATACACTCTTTTTTTGGGCAGCAAGAAACAGCTCGCTATATATACGTTAGCTGGATAGCGATTTTACAACCTCGTGTGACGGATCCATTCGCGGTTTGGAATGGTCTCAAAAAACCTGCAGATATGATCTCCACTCAATAAGCGAGTGAGACAATGGGCTTATTATGATCGCCGCAATCCCAGGATGGAAATATTAACCGGTACGTCGACGTCGCTGGCAACGGCCGAGAAGCTGACCATTGTTTAAACGTACGATCCGGACGTGACGGTCGCCATCGTCGCCCGGCCTCAGGGAGGAACGAGCTTGGAGCGATTGGACCTTCAAAAGACGTAATTTATCATAGTGCTCGCGATTATACCGTCTTTTGGAAGCTCCGATTGTCGCGACTGTGAGCTGTCTGGATTGATGACATACTCAAGTGAGGACTGGATGAAAACGTGTTTGCCGAACGCGGTGATCATGTCTAGCGAAAGACGCCATTGATTCGGATCTCCGAGAACTCTTTGTCCGCCTGAAGCGACCCGCTGCTCACGTTGAGCTAAGAGTGTCGATTCGCCGACCCTGGCATAAATTGCTTTTGCGGAAATCTGTGAGATGCCCCACTCGCCGCTTGGACTTTTGTAGGGGTTCTCCCAACGAAGACCAAGCGTTGCGGACCAGTCGATCGGCCGGGTGTCGTCGAATGAATCTGCGAACGCGCCGAATACGGCCAGGCCTTCGGAAGGACCGCTATCTTCCGCGGACCAAATGGTCTTGCTCCACTTTAACTGTAAGCCCGAGGTGCCGGTGCGCGCTTCTCCCGTATAGCTGTCCACCAACGTTGTATCGGCATACCAACCAGCGAGCTCGACATCGACAGGATCAACTTCGGTCCTGTATCTGACCCCGCCGATATAGAATATTCCGGCGTGGCCCTTCGTCGAAAAGGCATTCCAGCCATGATCCGCAAACAGCTCGTCTATGTCACGTAGTTGCTGAGCTCCGAAGCGGAGCGTCAAATTGTCGCTCGCGTCAACCGAGGCAACAAAGCCAAGGGTTCCGGCATCCGGCGGGGGCAACTGACTATCGTATTTGATGACAGGGTCGGAGCAGAGTATATCCATGCCGCATACGTTTGGAAAAAAGTAACGCTGCATGGTGGTCTTACCGAACTCAAATTTAAAACCATTTCCGAAATCATGTTCGAGGGTCAGCTGTGAAAGCCATGGTTGGAAATCGGCATCATGTGTGGGATACTGATCTCCCCCCAAGAAACTACCCGCATACTGGGAAAAGTATTCTCCGTCTTTCGGATAGTTGATCGGATACATAGTGAATTCGGTCTTAATTTTGGTGCCGCTCCATCCAGCGATCCTTCCCAAATCGAAATCCAAATGGGTTATCATGAGCGAACCGATGCCTAATTTTCCCTCTTCCGCACCACCCGTAACGGTCGCAGCTCCCCCCACTACGTACAGGCCACGCACGTCAATTCCAATTTCCGAGAGCGACTTCAACCAAGGCGCCTTGTCCGGTCCGGGTGATTGGGCCCATGATTGCCCGGCGAACGCTAGGGGTGCCACCACTATTGCGGCACCAAGGCTCGAGAGCTTCCATTTCCTCAGTCTGACTCTACTAGATTGAATTTCCATCTGACGATCTCCTCCCAAAGTCGCTCTCCCACGAGGAGAAGCAGCGCGTTGGCTGCTCCCAGCTCATGTCATTTCCTGAAAAACTGTTCCCAGCCGCCGCGGAACCTCGTTTTGCGTTCCTCCACCAAGCGGGGAGCCCGACGCATAGGTCTCTAATACTGCGGCGGTGCTGTAGAGACGGTGTTGCTTGTCCCGAAACGACGCTCAGGTCTGGACTGCCCCGTCCTTCACGGACCTGGTAGTTTGGCCGGACGAGGTGCTTGGACTATGATGACAGTGAGCGGCAAAGGCTCGGCATTGGTCAGTCGAGAGCGAATGCCCGCTCGACTGCGGCACAAGCGGCATCGGCGAGAGCGAAGACGCTGAAGAACTCCAATTCTCGCCTCAAATCCACCCAGCGCATACCTACCGCTCCTCCCGCACCGATCATTGCAGATCGTTCCACTTCTTGTTCTCTAGTTGTAAGCGTCGTTTCATTGAGAAACCCAGCCAAAGGCCTCCTCCTCTTTCTCGGCCCTGGAGAGGAGTTCCCGGTAGATGGCTGATGAAAATTGGGTGCCCTCAAACCAAGATCAGTGTCTTCATCGATGAACGAAGTAGCCATATTTAACAAATTGAATAAATGAATTCATGAAATCGCTTCGATGAATACATCGACACGCGCCAAGCGTTCCGACCAAGATGTTGCCTGGAGAGAGCCGAGCGACAGTGCAATGGGCGTGGCCAAATTATCAATGGAAGCCAGGCTCATAGCGCAAGTAACTTTTGAAGCCGGGACCCGACGTGAAATGGCGTCTCAGTCCTGACACAACGATTGGAGATCTGCCCCTAAACTTAGATGATAGGACACCGGACGCGGCCGTTCTGATATAGTTCCAAGTAACAATCCATTTGATGGATAGCACTACTGAACAATATAGATTTGAGTTCATTTGCCCCCGGCTGCTACCGTCACATGAGGTTGCTGACTTCGCGGCGCGAAAACCGCGCATTCGACCGGAAGCCGACCCCGGGGGGATGAAATTAAGTATGATAAGTGGTCTGATGAAGCTCATGTGCGTTTGTGGTTGCGTAAGGAATTCGTATCGCGACCGGCGGGGTCTTGCCACTCGCCGTCAAGGACCTTCCTCGGAACAGCGGAGAGCTTCTGTTGCCGGAAACGCACTGGTCGATGCGCTGTAATTCCTAATTCTGATATGGCGCAACGGTATTGTCGCAAGCTTCCTGCTACTTCCGGGCTGCCCTATTCCTTCAAATGCTGGGATCGCGCGTTGTGATCTCGTTGATAATTCTTGCGAGGAAAAACACTTGAAAATCGGTTCGCCTAAAGAGATTCACGCCGGCGAGGCACGGGTCGCAATGACCCCCGACAGCGCAATACAATTGCACAGGATGGGCTATGAATGTGTGATTGAAGCCGGCGCTGGCACGGCTGCGGGTTTTCCAGATGAGACCTATCGTGAAGCCGGTATTGAGGTGATCGATAGCAAAGAACTCCTCTATGCCAGCGCGGACATCATCGTGAAGGTCCGGCCACCCGAAATGACGGAAGTCGATTGGCTCTCCGGTAAAACTCTAATTTCATTCTTCTACCCGGCACAGAACAAGGAGCTTCTTGAGCGCGCCAACGACAGGGGCGCGAACGTCATCGCCATGGATATGGTGCCGCGGATCTCGCGCGCCCAGAAGATGGACGCTCTCTCGTCGATGGCAAACATCGCCGGCTACCGGGCGGTGATCGAGGCAGGTACCAATTTTGGTCGCTTCTTTACCGGTCAGGTGACGGCGGCCGGCAAGGTGCCACCTGCCAAGGTACTGGTGATTGGTGCAGGCGTCGCCGGTCTTGCGGCGATCGGCACCGCAACCTCGCTCGGTGCGATCACCTATGCCTTCGACGTACGGCCGGAAGTCGCCGAACAGATCGAGTCGATGGGGGCGCAGTTCGTCTATCTCGACTTCGACGACCAGGCTGAGGACGGGGCGGCAACCGGCGGCTACGCGGCGCCGTCGTCGCCGGAATTCCGCGAGAAGCAACTCGCCAGGTTCAGGGAGTTGGCGCCCGAGATCGACATCGTCATCACCACGGCGCTGATCCCCGGTCGTGACGCGCCAAAACTGTGGCTTACCGATATGGTGGTGGCAATGAAGCCCGGTTCGGTGATTGTCGATCTTGCAGCCGAACGCGGCGGCAACTGCGACCTCACTGTTGCCGATCAGCGGGTCGTTTCCGACAATGGCGTGATCGTCATCGGCTACACGGACTTTCCGAGCCGGATGGCAGCCCAGGCCTCGACGCTTTATGCCACCAACATCCGCCACATGCTGACGGACCTGACGCCCGGCAAGGATGGCAAGCTCGTCCATAACATGGAAGACGACGTCATCCGCGGCGCGACGGTGGCGTATCGGGGCGAGATCACCTATCCGCCGCCGCCGCCCAAGATCCGGGCGATCGCCGCGCAGAAACCCAAGGAAAAGGTAAGAGAGCCGACACCGGAAGAGAGACGAGCAAAGGAGGCGGCCGCCTTCAAGACGCAGACCAAGAACCAAGCTTTCCTGCTTGCTGGCGGTACCGCTTTTCTTCTGCTCGTCGGCGCCTATGCGCCGGCCAGCTTCATGAGCCATTTCGTCGTCTTCATGCTGGCCTGCTTTGCCGGCTTCCAGGTGATCTGGAATGTGTCCCATTCGCTGCACACGCCATTGATGGCGGTGACCAATGCGGTCTCCGGCATCGTCATCTTGGGTGCGCTCCTGCAGATCGGCTCCGACCATTGGCTGGTGGTAGTGTTGGCGGCCCTTTCGATACTGATCGCCACCATCAACATCGTCGGCGGCTTCCTCGTCACACGGCGCATGCTTGCGATGTTCCAGAAGTCCTGAGTGGGTAGGGGAAACTCAAAATGACAATCGGTATTGTATCGGCTGCCTATATCGCAGCCGCAGTTCTCTTCATCCTGTCGCTCGGGGGACTATCCGGCCAGGAAAGCGCCAAGCGCGCCGTCTGGTATGGCATCGTCGGCATGGTGCTCGCCGTGATTGCCACCGTGTTCGGCCCTGGTGTCGGCAACTGGTTCACCATTCTTCTGATGATCGTCGGCGGTGCGGTGCTTGGCACCTATGTGGCAAGCCGGGTGCAGATGACCGAGATGCCGCAGCTTGTTGCCGCCCTGCATTCGTTCGTCGGTCTTGCCGCCGTGTTCATCGGCTTCAATGCCGATATTGAGGTCGCCCGCGTGGCCGGTTTGGATGAGGCGGCCCGCGCAACACTGGACGGCTTTGCTGGGATCCTCGCGCATAAGACGCCAGTAGAGCTTTCCATCCTGAAGGTGGAAGTGTTCATCGGTGTCTTCATCGGCGCGGTCACCTTCACCGGTTCGGTCGTCGCCTTCGGCAAGCTTGCCGGTAAGCTGGACGGTAAGGCGAAGAAGCTGCCGGGTGGTCATTTCCTCAATGCCGCTGCGGCGACGACCTCAGTGATCCTGCTCCTGATGCATGTGAATGGCGAAGGCGCCTGGACCTTGATCCTGATGACGGTCCTGGCCTTGTTCATCGGTTACCATCTGATCATGGGGATCGGCGGCGCCGACATGCCGGTGGTGGTGTCTATGCTGAACTCCTATTCCGGCTGGGCTGCGGCGGCGATCGGTTTTTCGCTCAGCAACGACCTTCTGATCGTCACCGGTGCACTGGTCGGTTCGTCGGGCGCGATCCTCTCCTATATCATGTGCAAGGCAATGAACCGCTCCTTCGTCTCAGTCATCCTCGGCGGCTTCGGGGCCGCCACTGGACCTCAGATGGAGATCATCGGCGAACAGATCGCCATCGATACAGACGGTGTCGCAGCAGCCCTCAACGACGCCGACAGCGTCATCATCGTGCCAGGTTACGGCATGGCGGTGGCCCAAGCTCAGCAGTCTGTCTCCGAGCTCACTCGCAAGCTGCGCGCCGCCGGCAAGACCGTGCGCTTCGCCATTCATCCAGTTGCAGGCCGTCTGCCGGGCCACATGAACGTGCTGCTCGCCGAAGCCAAGGTGCCTTACGACATCGTGCTCGAGATGGACGAGATCAACGACGACTTTCACGAAACCGACGTCGTCATCGTCATCGGGTCGAACGACATCGTCAATCCGGCGGCCCAGGAAGACCCGAACTCGCCGATATCAGGCATGCCGGTGCTTGAGGTCTGGAAGGCAAAGCAGGTCTTCGTCTCCAAACGCGGTCAAGGCACAGGCTATTCGGGCATCGAGAACCCGCTCTTCTACAAGGAAAACACCCGTATGTTCTACGGCGACGCCAACCAGTCGATTAACTCGCTGCTCCCGTTTGTTAAGTAAGATGATTGCCTGAAAATGCCGCGACAAGGATTATGCCCATGAAGATTCTGCTGCCAGTGAAGCGTGTCGTCGACTACAACGTGAAGATCCGGGTCAAGCCGGATGGGACTGGCGTTGAGCTTGCGAATGTGAAGATGTCGATGAACCCGTTCGACGAGATTTCGGTCGAGGAAGCGCTGCGGCTGAAGGAGGCTGGCAAGGCTGAAGAAGTCGTGGTTGTGTCGATCGGGCCTGCCAAGGCTGAAGAGACGCTGCGCACTGCACTCGCCATGGGCGCCGACCGGGCGATCCTGGTCGAGACCGATGATGCCGTCGAGCCGCTGGCGGTCGCCAAGATCCTCAAGGGTGTCGCAGACGCCGAACAGCCCGGCCTGATCATCGTCGGCAAACAGGCGATCGACGACGACAGCAACCAGACGGGCCAGATGCTGGCAGCCCTCTTGGGCTCGGCACAGGCAACCTTCGCCTCGAAGATCGAGATCGGTGATGGCAAGGCACCAGGAACAGCAACCGTGACCCGCGAAGTCGACGGCGGCCTGCAGACCATCGAGATCAAGCTTCCGGCGGTGGTGACGACGGACCTGCGCCTCAACGAGCCGCGCTATGCCTCGCTGCCGAACATCATGAAGGCGAAGAAGAAGCCGCTCGACAAGAAGTCGCCGGCCGACTTCGGAGTCTCGACAGAGACACGCCTGAAAGTGCTGAAGACGGAAGAGCCGGGTGGCCGCAAGGCGGGCATCAAGGTGGGTTCGGTCGCCGAACTCGTCGAGAAGCTGAAGACCGAAGCCGGCGTGCTCTAAGGATAGGAAAGGATAACACCCATGGCCATTCTTCTTCTGGCTGACCACGACAATGCCAGCCTTTCCGACCAGACCGCCAAGACGCTGACGGCTGCTGCCAAGATCGGCGGCGACGTGCATGTGCTGGTCGCCGGCAAGGGCGCCAAGGCTGCCGCCGATGCCGCCGCAAAGCTTGCCGGCGTCTCCAAGGTGCTGCTGGCCGAGAGCGACGCGCTTGCCAACAATCTCGCCGAACCGCTGGCCGATCTGATCGTATCGCTGGCCGCCGGCTACGACACCATCATCACGGCTGCCACCTCGGTCGGCAAGAACGTGCTGCCGCGTGTCGCAGCCCTGCTCGACGTCGCCCAGATCTCTGAGATCACCGAGGTCGTCTCTGCCGACACCTTCAAGCGCCCGATCTATGCCGGCAACGCTATCCAGACGGTGCAGTCGAGCGATGCGAAGAAGGTGATCACCGTTCGTACTTCCGCTTTCGCCGCAACCGGCGAAGGGGGATCGGCCATCATCGTTAACAGCGGCTCGATGGTGGCCGATCCCGGTCTTTCCAGCTTCGTCAGTGATGCGCTGTCCTCATCCGACCGTCCGGAACTGACGTCGGCGAAGATCATCATCTCCGGTGGCCGTGCGCTTGGTTCGGCGGAGAAGTTCCGCGAAATCATCCTTCCCGTCGCCGACAAGCTCGGTGCCGCCGTCGGCGCATCGCGTGCGGCGGTCGATGCCGGCTATGCGCCGAACGACTGGCAGGTTGGTCAGACCGGCAAGGTGGTCGCGCCGCAGCTCTATATCGCGGTTGGCATCTCGGGCGCCATCCAGCATCTGGCCGGCATGAAGGACTCGAAGGTCATCGTCGCCATCAACAAGGACGAAGAGGCTCCGATCTTCCAGATCGCCGACTATGGCCTCGTCGCCGATCTCTTCGAGGCGCTGCCGGAACTCGAAAAGATTTTGCTTTGAAGCTCGCAATCGAAGACGCATACGCATACATTTCCTGCCTCGGAAGACGGGGCTATCGCATATGGCCGATGACTTTGATGAGGTCGTCATTCCAGGCGCATTTTTTTAAGCGGTGGCTGATGAGAAGGTTAGGTTGGTGGGCAATACAATAGCCGACATCCGGGGCGATGAGCGAGGGGTAGGTTTGATATCTGTGCTTAGCGCACGGCAACAGGGTTGAACGGCGCAAAACGTCGCTTCCGCTCGGGCGTTGCTGCCCTATCGCTCCAGCGGAATGGCATGGATGAAGGTCTGAATCGTTTCTTCGAGTTCCGCTCCATTTTGTGCCCATCTCGGGCCGCCAATGAGGTCGCTCGGCCACTGTTGGATACGAATCAGCCCGCATGTTTCGCCGGCCACATCATCGACGGCGATCTGAAGCGTGCCGAAGAAGATGTCGTCTGGAAGCTGGAAAATGCTGATCTGATGGAGATGCAGTCCTGATCTTTTGCTGATTTCAGCAAGTAGCAGAGGGTCTGCTTCATCTAGTTTCACCTGGTCTGGGCCTGCCCAGTACAGGTCGATTTCCTCATCAGCATAATCGATCAAGGTGTCGAGAACCATGTGCATGCGCTCAAGATGCATGCGCAGAACGCTCGACTTGGCCTCGCTACTGGCTTCAATTTCGTCATAGCAGTGGCGTTCGATATGCCGGACAAAATCGTCGAATGCCTTCGCGTCACTCTGGCTGATCGTCAGCGCCCCGGCCTTTGGCATTGGTCGCTCCGCAAGATCTCTGTTGAAAGGAATTATGTTTCCCATCGTCTGTCTCCTTCAGGTCTGATCCATGCTAGGCGTCCAGCCTCGCGTCATGCCCTTGCTCATCACGCCAGATGCAAGCGACAGCTGATGCCGCCGGTGCTGGATCCTATATACAAGGTCAGCAATGGCTGCGCTGGCATCACCACCATGCGCAGCTATGATCGCCTCAATGGGATCGAATTCCGGCTCTTCCGTTACTGTGGCAGCTTCGGCACTCATCAGGCGCACATCCCCGTTCCGCCGAAAGCCGGCGGTCTTCATCATTAAATTGTTGGTAAACTCAGGCGGGGGCACAGCTCGCGTTTGTTCTCATTATGTTCACGTTCTAAAACGAGAGTCAAGTTGCAGAGGCTGCGACCTAAGCAGGTTCAGTAGCAACTCGCCTTCTGCGACGATCGGCGTTGGGGGCGATGCTTCCTTACAGAACGGGAGTTATCGCGACCCGGATGCCGCCCGATGATCAACGCACGATGCCGAATGATCGTTTCAGAGCTCTATCTGCATTTCTTTTGAGCTGAATCCTGGAGACTGTGCAAAAGATGCATGGGTGGGATGAGGGATTGTCACTGTTTTAAACCGATTGAAATGGCTATATTCCCATCATCAAAACGGCGCCGGAGCCGAGCAAGGTTGCTGACGTCATCAAGCCCTCAGGAAAGGGGATTATCATGAACGTAGCACGCTCTTTCAACAACTGGCGCAAGCTCCGTCAGACCGTTACCGAACTTGGCCGCATGTCCAACCGCGAACTGCAGGACCTCGGCATCGACCGCGCCGACATCCGCACCGTTGCCCGCGCATCGGTCGCTCGCTAACAGAATAGCATTCAGTTTCTGAAGCTGCACGACGCCCGCTAATGACGCGGGCGTTTTTGCGTCGGTCTCCCATGCCTGAGGATCGGTTGGGTCCTCGTTTCATCGTGGATCTTTCCGACTTGTATTTCTTGCATAGCTGCAGTGCAGCATAAGGCATGGAAGCTGTCCATGGTCGGTGTATGATCACACCCATCGAAGCAATGCACCTCCTCCCGCAGAGCTTCGAGTTTCAGACGGCTCACTCCTCCTCCCAGGGACGTCTGTAGGAACAGCGACACTCCTCCTCCCAGTCGCTGTTCGGTTCTTTTCGAAAAGCCTGCCGCACCTCCTCCCGCGGCAGGCTTTTTCGTTTCTGAGCTATTCCCGTTCAAAGGCCGAGATCAAGCTGCGGCTGTTCACTACTGGCATCGGTGATTAACATGCCGCTCCTGAGACACGGCATGTAACTCGGGAGTCCCGGCAGTCATGCGACCGAAGGGCGGCGGGAGCTCCATCCTTCGTCATATGCGGAGCCTGCAGGCCGCCTGATCAGAGAAGCGGCGACGTGTTTCGGATCAACGTTCAAGCGCTCCAGCCATTGGCGTTTCCAACCCCGCTCTTTTGTCTGGCATCCCTAATCCAGCCCCATCCTTTGGCGGTCAACCCGCAAGGGGTTCGCTAGCAAGCTGCGTTCTCTATGGCTGCGCCGCCGAGGTGACCGCGGTCGGGCCTGGATCGAACGGGCGCCATCGAGCGGGGATCGGCCCCGCCAACGGATGGAGCCTCACATGTCGGATCTCAGCCTCGCACAAAACCACGCACTCGATCTTGCCCGGACCCTGATGGTCCCGGTCACCCTCTTTAAGGTGGATGGAGAGATCGGCGTCATGCCTTCCGCCGAATATGATGGCGACGAAGACGCCATCATCCACGAATACGATCCTTTCCAGTACGGACCGGCTCATTGAGCCGGTTTTCCCGTTCCGGACGGGGGTGCCGCTTGCGCCGGTGCGCGCGCAAGGGAGGCTTCGCCGCGGACTTTCCTCGCAGATTTGCAGGTTGTGAACCGCGCCCTTGCGCGCTTCGATCTTCGCGGCCTGAGCACCGGGAGCCCGAATAGTCAGGAAAACAGAGGAAGCGATATGGAGAAGGAAGACATCGAAGAGCTTCGCGCCCGGGTGGGCTGCGCAGCCGTGCTCGAACACGAGGGTTTCGCTATCGACCGAAAAGCAAGCACCCGCCGTGCGGTCAAATTTCGGCGCGACGACGACATCGTCATCGTGATCCATGAGGACCGAGGATGGTTCGACGCGCGCTCGGACGCCAAGGGCGACGTCTTTGCCCTCGTAAGCTATCTCCGAGGTGTCGGTTTCTCAGACGCATTGGCGGCGGTCGGTGATCTGGTCGCGTTCCAGCCAGCCGCGCCGGCTTGGGAGAAGCCTGCACGTCAGGCGCAGGCCGTCGCTTCGGTCGCTGACCGATGGGAACATCGAAAACGGCCGTGGCGAGCGTCGGCGACCTGGACCTATCTCCTGCGGTGCAGAGCACTTCCATGGCAGGTCATTTCCGCTGCAATTGAACAGGATGTCCTGCGCGAAGGACCTTGTGGCTCGATGTGGGCAAGGCATGTCGATGAGGATGGCAATGTCATCGGCTGGGAGGAGCGCGGTCCGGAGTGGCGCGGGTTCTCGACGGGTGGCGCAAAGGCGCTCTTCCGGTTCGGAAAGGGCAATACCGGTCGGATCTGTGTAACCGAGGCGGCGATCGACGCCCTCAGCCTGGCTGCGATCGAGCAGAGAAGATCTGACACCCTTTATGTGAGCACCGGCGGTGGCTGGTCGCCGCTGACTGCGCAGACATTGGAGACCCTGGCTAGAGGGGAGGGCGCGCGGCTCGTCGCCGCAACGGATAACAATGCCCAGGGAGAGGTCTTCGCCGATCGCCTCCGGCAGATGGCAGATAGCGCTGGTTGCAATTTCACGCGGCTGAGGCCGCGATGCGAGGACTGGAATGAGGAATTGAAACGGATGAGGGAGAGAGGCGAGCTGCCGCATACGCGGACAACGCATCAAGGGTGAAGCTTCGCCCGCCAGACGGCGGCCCTTGACCCGCTGCCCGCGAGGCGCCGGCTGAGGAGGGGTGATCAAAGGACTGAAGGAGAGGTCGAACGGGCTTCGCTTCAGCCGCAACCCTCAAAAGGAGCCGCAGATGTTTGTTTCCCCAGCTATCCGCCCAGCACATCGCAAAGTATTCGAAGGCGTCGCCAGCCGCCACGAAATGTACGCCCTGTTCAATCGCCACAGCCAGTCGCCGTTCGACGATGATCGGATGAATGGTACGCGCTATGTCGGCGAGTGGTTCGAGATCACCGAAGCGGACCATGACCATATGTTCGAGATCCTGCCGCCACTTTTCTATCGCGGTGACATGTTCGCTATGCGCGAGTTTCTGGCCGCCAGCGTCACCAGCGTATTCTTTGCGCTCACGATCGACGATCGGTCCCGCTGGTTTCATGGCCATTGCGATCTGAGCGATCGCCGGTCGCCTGACCGGATGCGGGCCGAGATCATCGCCCGGGAATCCCGTCCGGTCCGCGCCATGAGCGCCCAAGAAAAACTCGATCATATCTGGAGCACGACCGGTCCCGATTTTCGTGGCTATGCCGACGCCCGCTTTCCAGCCGACCTGCGCAATCGCCAGATCGTGCTGGTCTATCCCTCCAATCAGGGCAAGATCTGGAAACTGCTTGACGATCTGACCGACGAGGAAGTCGCCGCAAAACTGCCAGTGCAGTTCCGCCACTTGGACGAGACCATCGCTGCCTGACGGCGCCGCCTTCATCTCCCAATCCTCACCATCCCGCCCTCAACGCACGCTCTCGGCGGCTCTCGCCTTGCCGCGAGCGTGCCTCGGCGCGCCCTCTCACAGGAGTTCTCTCATGGCCCATGACGATCCCTTCACCATTGACCTGTTTGGCAACACTGCGCTCGCATCCGGTTTCGATCTCGGTGTGCCGGGTTTCGCAGCAGACTTCGGGAGCGATCTCGACGATGACCCACCGCCCTCGACGCCGGCGCCGGTCGTCCCAGTTCTGAAGATCCCAGAGACCAAACCGCAGATGCGCGCGAAGGTCGATTTCCGACTGGAGGGTTCACGCGGTCTCGCCAAATCCTGGCGCGACCGGGCGCGTGACAATATCGCTGCCATCCTGCTTGCAAACGAGATCGAGCGTCATGGTCTGGCGGCCCGACCTGACCAACAGGCCAAGCTGATCCGCTTCACCGGTTTCGGCGCCTCGGATCTGGCCAACAGCATATTTCGGCGTCCGGGGGAACAAGGGTTTCGCAAAGGCTGGGAAGAACTCGGCGGCAATCTTGAAAGCGCCGTCGTGGCGGCCGATTACGCGTCTCTGGCGCGCTGCACCCAATACGCCCACTTTACGCCGGAGTTTATCGTTCGTGCCATCTGGGCAGGCTTGATCCGTATCGGCTTCAAGGGCGGACGGATCCTGGAGCCGGGGATCGGCTCGGGCATGTTTCCTGCCCTGATGCCGGATGCGCTCTCCCGCACCAGCCACGTCACCGGCGTCGAGCTTGATCCGGTCACCGCCCGCATTGTCCGGTTGCTGCAACCACGGGCCAGGATCATCACAAGTGATTTCTCGCGGACGGAGTTGCCGGCGCACTTCGATCTGGCCATCGGCAACCCGCCGTTTTCGGATCGGACAGTGCGCAGCGATCCGGCTTTCCGCTCTCTCGGCTTCCGGCTGCATGACTATTTCATCGCCAAGGCAATCGACCGGCTGAAGCCCGGCGGGCTTGCCGCCTTTGTGACCTCGTCCGGCACGATGGACAAGGCCGATGCCCGTGTCCGCGAGCACATCGCCGGCATGGCCGATCTCATTGGTGCCATCCGGTTGCCCGAAGGCAGCTTTCGCACTGACGCAGGCACGGATGTCGTCGTCGATATCCTCTTCTTCCGGAAGCGCCTGGCAGACGAGCAGGCTGGCAACGATATCTGGCTCGATCTCGCGGATGTTGAGTTGGAAGGCGAGGGCGATAGAGTCCGTATCAACAAGTGGTTCGTTGATCACCCGGGCACGGTACTGGGACGCCATGCAATCACATCCGGTCCATTCGGCGAGACCTATACGTGCCTACCCACGGGTGACGATCTTGAGGCGATTCTGAACGCCGCGATCAGTCAGCTACCCGCTAACACCTATAACGGCGACGCCACGCCGATCGATTTCGAGCTTGCGGACGAGGTCGCGGATGCCTCTGCCGAACGGCCGGACGACCGACAAGTGCGCGAGGGCAGCTATTTCATCGGCAAGGGTACGGCGCTGATGCAGGTGGTGGACGGCGCTGCTGTTTCGGTAGGTGTCAGGAAGGGCAAGAGCATCGATGGCATCTTTGCCAAGCACGCCCTGATTATCCGCAAGCTCATCCCGATCCGAGATGCGGTGCGTCTGGTACTTAAGCTTCAGGAGCGCGATCAGCCATGGCAAAAGGCGCAGGTGTCGCTGCGCATCGCCTGGTCGAGCTTCGTGCGGGAGTTCGGCCCGATCAACTTCACTTCCGTTTCGACATCGGATGATCCGGAAACCGGTGAGGTCAGGGAAACCCATCGCCGACCGAACCTCGCGCCTTTTCTCGACGATCCCGATTGCTGGCTGGTTGCCTCGATCGAGGACTATGATCTGGAGACCAATACCGCCAGGCCAGGACCGATCTTCACCGAACGGGTGATCTCTCCGCCGCCGGCACCCGTCATTACTTCGGCATCAGATGCGCTCGCCGTTGTCTTGAACGAACGGGGCCATGTCGATCCCGATCATGTCGCCGAACTCCTGCACCGCGACGTTGAGGGTGTGATCGAAGAGCTCGGCGAGGCGATCTTCCGCGACCCCTCTGATGGCTCCTGGCAGATGGCCGATGCCTATCTGTCCGGGGCGGTCCGCTCGAAGCTTTCCACCGCACGCGCAGCCGCGGACCTCGATCCCGCCTTTCAGCGGAATGTCGCGGCGCTCGAACTTGTCCAGCCCGCCGATCTCCGGCCCTCCGACATCACCGCCCGTCTCGGCGCGCCGTGGATCCCGGCAGACGATGTCGTCGCCTTCGTCAAGCAGACGATGGACGCGGAAATCTCCATCCATCATCTCCCGGAACTGGCGACCTGGACGGTCAGTGCCCGGCAGCTGGAATGGTCGGCATCAGGCACCACGGAATGGGGCACCCATCGCCGCCATGCCGGACAGCTGCTGTCCGACGCCCTGAACTCGTCCGTGCCGCAGATCTTCGACACGGTTCGGGATGGCGAGACGGAGCGCCGCGTGCTCAATACGGTGGAGACGGAAGCCGCCAAGGAGAAGCTCGCCAAGATCAAGACCGCCTTCCAGTCGTGGATCTGGTCGGATCCGGATCGCACCGACCGCCTGGCGCGGGTCTATAACGACACCTTCAACAACATCGCGCCACGAGCCTTCAATGGTGATCATCTCCAACTTCCCGGCGCCTCTGGCTCCTTTTCTTTATATGGGCACCAGAAGCGGGGCATCTGGCGGGTAATTTCGGCTGGCGCCACCTATCTCGCCCACGCCGTCGGCGCCGGCAAGACGCTGACCATCGCGGCCGCGATCATGGAACAGCGCCGGCTCGGGCTGATCAACAAGGCGATGCTGGTCGTGCCCGGCCATTGCCTGGCACAGGCGGCCCGCGAGTTTCTCGCCCTCTATCCCAACGCCCGCATCCTGGTCGCCGACGAGACCAATTTCGTGAAGGAGAAACGCCACCGCTTTCTGTCTCGGGCGGCGACTGCCAACTGGGACGCGATCATCATCACCCATTCCGCCTTCCGCTTCATCTCCGTGCCCTCTGCTTTCGAAGCGCAGATGATCCAGGACGAGCTCGAACTCTATGAAGATCTGCTCGTCAAGGTCGAGCGCGACGACCGGCTGTCACGCAAGCGCATCGAGCGCATGAAGGAGGGCCACAAGGAACGGCTCGAAGCGCTGGCGACGCGAAAGGACGATCTGCTCACCATCTCCGAGCTCGGCATCGACCAGATCATCGTCGACGAGGCGCAGGAGTTCCGCAAGCTCTCCTTTGCAACCAATATGTCGACACTGCGCGGTGTCGATCCGAATGGCTCGCAGCGCGCCTGGGATCTCTACGTCAAGTCGCGCTTCGTCGAGACCAAGAACCCGGGCAGGGCGCTAGTGCTAGCGTCAGGCACGCCGATCACCAACACCCTCGGTGAGATGTTCTCGGTCCAGCGGCTGATGGATCCGACGGCCCTGTCTGAACGTGGTCTGCAAGAGTTTGACGCCTGGGCCTCGACCTTCGGCGACACCTCGACCGAACTCGAACTGCAGCCGTCGGGAAAATACAAGCCGGTCACGCGGTTCTCGCAATTCGTCAACGTCCCGGAACTGATCGCCATGTTCCGGTCGTTTGCCGACGTCGTGTTGCCGGTCGATCTCAGGACCTATGTGAAGGTTCCCGAGATATCCGGCGGCAAGCGCCAGATCGTCACCGCGGAGCCAACGCCGGCCTTCAAGACCTATCAGAAGCGGCTGGACGCACGGATCAAGGCGATCGAGATGCGCGAGGGGCCGGCAAAGCCCGGTGACGACATTCTGCTCTCCGTCATCACCGACGGGCGCCATGCCGCGATCGATCTGCGGCTGGTCGACCCTGCCAACGACAATGAGGCGGGCAACAAGCTCAACGCGCTTGTCCAGAATGCATTTCAGATCTGGAGCGAGACGGGCGCGGCCGAGTATCGCCGCAAGGATGGGAAACCGTTCGACCGGCCGGGCGCCGGCCAGCTGATTTTTTCCGATCTCGGCACCATCTCGGTCGAAGCCACGCGCGGCTTCTCCGCCTATCGCTGGATCCGCGATGAGCTGGTCCGAATGGGTGTACCGGCTTCCGAAATCGCCTTCATGCAGGATTACAAGAAGTCGGACGCCAAGCAGCGGCTGTTCAACGACTTCAATGCCGGCAAGGTCCGCGTGCTGATCGGCTCGTCCGAAACCATGGGCACCGGCGTCAATGTCCAGGCGCGGCTGAAGGCGCTCCATCACCTCGATGTCCCATGGTTGCCATCGCAGATCGAGCAACGCGAGGGTCGGATTATCCGCCAGGGTAACCAGCATGACGAAGTCGATGTCTTCGCCTATGCGACGCTTGGCAGTCTCGATGCCACCATGTGGCAGAACAACGAACGCAAGGCCCGGTTCATCGCCGCCGCCCTGTCAGGCGACACCAGCGTCCGGCGGCTGGAGGATATGGGCGAGGGGCAGGCGAACCAGTTCGCGATGGCCAAGGCGATTGCCTCGGGTGACGAGCGGCTGATGCAGAAGGCGGGGCTCGAGGCTGAGATCGCCCGTCTCGATCGCCTGCGTGCCGCGCATATTGACGATCAGCATGCGATCCGGCGGCAGATCCGTGACGCCGAACGGGATATCGAGTTTTCCAGCCGCCGGATCGATGATGTAGGCAAGGACATCGAACGACACGTGCCAACCGCCGGGGAGGCCTTCGTGATGCGGGTCGGGACGATCGAGTTCGACGAGCGCAAGCTCGGCGGCCGCGCGCTGATGAAAGAGATCCTGACGCTGGTCCAGCTGCAACAACAAGGAGGGGTGATCATCGCCACGATTGGGGGCTTCGATGTCGCATACCATGGCGAACGGTTCGGCAAGGATGGCTACCGCTACGACACACTGCTTCAGCGCACAGGTGGCGACTACGAGATCGATCTGGCAATGACCACGACGCCGATCGGCGCCATCTCCAGGCTCGAGCATGCGTTCGGCGGGTTTGAACAGGAACGAGAGAACCATCGCATTCGGCTAGTCGATGCGAACCGCCGCCTCGCTTCCTACATGCCGCGTCTGGGAGAGATCTTCTCGTTCGAAGCCGAGCTCGAACTCAAGCTGAGCCAACTGGAAGAGATCGAACGGGATCTAGCGGCAACCGCCGATGACCCGCGTGAAGATCGCCAGGAAGCGGCGTGAATGGCGGAGTTTCTCCGCTCACTTGAAACGGGCATCGTCGATACACATCTATCGGTCATCAGCCGTTTCGATAGCTTGCCTCGCAGTTGCGATTGCCGCGCGTTCGCAGCTGTCCGGGTCAGAAAGGGCGTTCCCCGAAAGGGTCGAGCGCCCTTTCGTTTTCAGACGGCCCAGTATGGCACGTAGCGGGCATTTCTCTTTCCCTGATCGGGGTCGGCCGGCGCGATCCGACCGAGCTTGATGGATTCCGCAATAATGGCGGAGACGGCCTGATATTCCTCAGGCGCGAGCGAAAAGCGCTCCCGCAGGGTGGCGTTGCTCATATAGTCATGCGTCAACCAGCGAAGCACGCAATGGAAAAAGCAGGCTCGCATCTTTTCGGCCTTTGACATCTGGCCAAACGCTCGCGGTGCGAACAGAACCACCCGCATCGAGTTTTCCGAGGAGATAAAGTCCGGCGCCGGCAGGTGATCAGCCTCGATTTCGATCAAGGTCTTGTCCAGGCCGCCGCCGCGCTCTTCGCAAAGACCGAACGCGCGCATGGTCGATGCGAGCTTCTCGTTACGCGACCGTCTTTCATCGAGGATCCGATCCGTACTGATCAGTGAGTTTCCCGGGTTCGTCACTTCAATCCGGTTCTCATAGATTTCGACCACCGGCCCGACGCCGCCCACGATGAAATCCTGGTGGATCAAGGCATTCGCAATCACTTCCCGGATCGCGGTTTCGGGGAAATGTGGCACCATCCGCCGAACGCCGCCGATGTATCGTTCTTCCTTTGGCAGCCGATCCATCAGGAATTTCATCATGCCGGTGAAGCCGACGGCATATCCCTTCTTTCCCTCCTGCTCGAAGTCCGACTTTGACTTGTCTCGTCCGACATATTTGACGATGCGGACAGCTTTGCCGGCGATCGACGGAAACATCGTGACATCGCGTGCAAGCAGTATCGCGCCGAGATTAGTGATGTCATAGCGTCCTTCGAGATTGTCGAGCAGGAAGCCATACTCGATCATCTTTCGAATGATCTCGTCGGAGTTTTTCGGGCGGGGATCACCGGTCAGTTCGAAGAGAGGTTCCGGATCGAGTTTGGCAATCACATCGTTGGCGGTGGCGTTCGATACAGCAACCGCACTTTCGAATCGCCTGCGCCCTGTCGCGATCCACAGGGACCTTTCGTGTTCGGGGAAGTCGGCAAGCTTCTTCTTGTTTTCGCCAATACGGATGAATTCCGAGCCGCTGAACTTTACCGGTCGCTCATAGGATGGCTCGACAGCGATGATGGAATAGGCCAATCCGCCACATTCGAAATCGAGCACATCCAGCATGATCCGCGGCTCGATCATACGACTTAGCCAGTTGGTGAAATCTTCATTGCCGTTCTTGAGCTGCTGCAGGCGCACATCGGTGCCCACGCGATCCCTTGTTCCGTCCCTAACGCCGAAGACCATGAAGGCCCTGTCGCGACCCGCCAGCATTGCCGCATTTGCAAGCGCGGAGATATATTCGCCGATCTCGCGCGGATCCTTGTTGTTGACCTTGAATTCGAGCCATGTGCTTTCATTCGGCTCCTGCAACAAGCGGTCAAGCAGGGCACAAGGATTGTGGATCGGCATTCAAGATCTCCTTTTATCCCCCTTATATCAGATTCGTCGTGCTTTGCAGCTTCTATGGTCGTGATGGATCCGATTTATGAAGCAAAAACAGTGGTATCAGAGAGCGGTTGCTCGTCCGTGTTTTATCACGGTTTTATCCGGCGGGAGGTTGCGGGTCGTCGAATTCGACCGTTCATAGGAGCCGGATTTTATATCCCCTTTTTGTCGGAAAGATAAATAGTTGAGGGGCGAAACTAGAAGAAAAACAAGTAGAAACAATGGATTAAAAAATGGAATGAACAGGGGTTTATATCAAGGCTTTTTAAAAAAATTGCGAAAAACTAGTCGCAGGACGGCCCATCGGCTGACGGTTTCCTCAATCGCGCCGGTCGCAGTACCAGGCCGCGCCCTTCGCAAGGCTTAAGGGCCTTGCTTGTCCGCGTGCCAGGCATGCTCCGCCGCAATTGCAGCCGCCGGGTCAGTCCCGCGGGTATCGGGAGAGGTCTTCGAGAAGAAGACGAGAAGGGATGGACAGCCTGTCCGCCCGAAACCCGAGAGGTCACAGCCATGCAGTTGATTACAGCCGATCCGCGCAGCCTGAAGGAAAATCCCGACAAGCTCCGCCAGTCTAAATCTTCACCTCAGTCCGACGCGCTGTTGTGCGCATCGATCAGGGCCATCGGCGTTGTGCAACCGCCCGTGGTCAAACTCGATCCAGAGGGCGGCAACAGCTACATCATCGTCTTCGGTCATCGCCGCGCGGCGCAGGCCATCGCAGCAGACCTCGCGGAAATCCCGCTCCTGCTCGCCGATCCCTCTGACGATCTTGGCGCCATGCAGTCCTTTGCCGAGAATATCGCCCGTGAGCCGCTGAACCCCGTCGATCAATGGCGCGCCATCGAGCGTCTGGTGGCTCTCGGATGGACGGAGGAATCGATCGCCATGGCGCTGGCGCTCCCGAGCCGACAGATCCGCAAGCTGCGCCTGCTCGCCAACATCCTGCCCGCCATGCTCGACCAGATGGCGCGTGCCGATATGCCGAACGAGCAGCAGCTGCGTACGATTGCGGCCGCTGGCCAGGACGAGCAGGCCGAGGTTTGGAAGAAGTACAAGCCGAAGAAGCAGGATCCACGGGTGTCGTGGTGGGAGGTTGCCCGCGCACTGACCACGACCCGAATGCTCGCCAAACATGCAAGCTTCGGCGACGAACTGGCGCAGGCCTACGGCATCACCTGGGTCGAGGACCTGTTTGCGCCCGCCGACGAGGACAGCCGCTACACCACGGATGTTGAGGCGTTTCTCGGGGCGCAACAGGAATGGCTGGCCAACAACTTGCCAAAGCGCGGCTCGATCATCGAGGCCAACGAATACGGTCAGGCCAAGCTGCCGGTAAAGGCAAGTCAGGTCTACGGCAAGCCCGGCAAGGGCGACCTGACCGGCTGGTACATCAACGCGCGCGACGGCTCGGTTCAGTCCGTTGCCTATCGCATGCCTGACGTGAAGAAGCCCAAGCTAGTCAAGGATGCCGACGGTGTCGAGACCGTCGTCGAGGAGGCCGAGGCAGCGAAGGCGCGTCCCGATGTTACTCAGAAGGGTCTCGACATGATCGGCGACCTGCGCACCGATGCTCTGCACGAGGCCCTTGCACGTGCGCCGATCGAGGACGACACGCTGATGGCTCTGCTCATTCTGGCCTTCACCGGCATGAATGTGACGGTTGCCAGTGGCGCATCGGACAATCCCTATGGTCACGCCAAATGCGGTCCGCACGCCGCCCGCCTGATCGGCGAGGACGGCAAGCTGTCTTTCGATCGCGAGACGCTGATACAGGCTGCGCGCTTGGTTCTGATCGAAGTCCTGTCTCTTCGGCGCAATCGCTCAGATAGCGGTTTTATCGCCCGCATCGCCGGCGACGCCATCGGCGCGGATCAATTCCTGCCCAACATGGCAACCGAGGACTTCCTCTCATGCCTGTCGCGCAATGCGCTGGAGGCTGCAGCCGAAACAGCAGGCGTGCCCGGCCGGATCAAGGTGAAGGATACCCGTGCGGCTCTGGTCGAGCATTTTGCCGAGGGAAAACTGGTGCATCCGGCAGCGTTCCTGGCGCCCTCCGCCGAGGACGTGCGGTCGTGGGTTGGACGTTACACCGGCGGCGACAGCGAGTTGGAGGATGCCGATCAGCCGGGCCGACGGGAGGAGGAGGAGCATTCCGGTGGTGACCTTGTCGACCATTCCGCCGCTGATGAGGAACCCGACGAGGGTTTCCGCGAGGCCGCTGAATAACGCCAAACAAGAGGGAACCGAACCGACGCCGCTGGCTCATGTCGGCGGCGTCTTTGTTTCGAGCAATCAGAAGGAGTTTGTCATGGCAGAAATCCATGATGAGATGACTGCCAAAAAAGCGGCGCATGAGACTGAACTTCGGGCGTTGTCCCGGCCGACGATAGGAGCTGGAGCGACAACCCCCTGGGGCGTGGCACAGATCTCGCGGCAGTATGCTGACGGGGTCATTCTGCATTCGACCGCCTGCCACGGCGGCTTCCATCTCGATGAGAATGCCAATGCTGTCGTTCATCCCCTCTGTCGCAGTGACACCGGATTTTACGAGGAAGATTGTGAATGGACGAAGGTCGCCCATGCATTCCCGCACCTGTTTACCGCCTATGAGCAGCGGTTGGCCGATCGGACGCTGCGCGACTACTACCCTGATGCCTACGAGCGCGTCGTGGGCGTCACTCTTCTGGAGGGCCAGTCCCATGCCCGTGACCGCCGGGAATTTGAGAAGCGACATCGCAACGATTGGGTTGTCATCGCGGCACTCAATTCCAATCACAAGCCCGGTTTCGTCGAATGCATCACGACACCAGGCGGTAAGCGTGGTGGAACCGATGAACGACGGTTTCTGGTTCTATCGTCGGACTATGTTATCGGCCAACATGGCTTCGTCATCGATCCGCTCAAGCACGAGCCATATGATGGGCCATCCAGCTTCGTGACCTGGTCGGCACGGCGATGACAGCCGAATCTGCTACCAACGCCGAGGGTCAGCGAAATCCGGTGATCAAGGTCATCGCGTTTTATCACGGGATCTGGGCACGCAGCAGGATTGCCGCTACCGGCGGGCAGAGCTGACCCGACGAATGAAGGCTCGGTGGAAATGCAAAGAACGGCGCGGCCACCGACCGATCATGCCGTGCGGATCAACAGAACCCGATATTGGGTGGAGGCTTCACCCCGTCGAGCGTGCGGTGACGCTTTGATCGAGGCGCGGTCAGGTCGGACCATGTAACCGGCAGCAACCGCCCCCTCACTGGAGCGCGGCTGGGATTGGGAATTGTCAGCCTCCTCTGTGGGTGATGCGGCGATACCAGGATCGGATTCCGATCGGCGACTGCATCATGCTCCCGAAACCAGATTGCCCGCCCGGCACAGCACCTCGGTTTTGCTGCGGTCTGACATGGGCACGTCCCGGTCAAAGGCCGCTGGCGCGCCGCGTTGCGGCAGGATCATCGCCTCGTCGCAAGGCAGGCCCGCGTCTGTCGCAGCCCGCTGAAGCGGACAGCACCATCCGCAAACCTTCCTCTCTCCTCCTGGCAATGCCCTGACCTTGGGCCGGGCCGCTGACGCCCATGTCCTTTTGCCCGCACCCGAGGGGATGAGCCGGACGAACAACCGGCACCCCGGGCTTCGCTGAAACATCGCTTATAAAGGATCCGATCATGGCACCGCTCAACCGCCCCACCCAGAAGAACCGTCCTGCAAAATCCCAGCGCGCCACCACCCTCGAAATGGTCAGGCACGCCTGCCCCGACAGTCCCCAAGCGCTGCGCATCTCCGAAAGCTTCGGCCTTGCCATCGTCGACAGTGATGGGATCCGCGATCTCCATCGCGGCCAGTTGATCGAAAGCGCTGATGCGCTCAAAGATGGTCTCGCCGAAAAGGCCATGCAGATCCACATGCAACGCATCGTCGGATCGTTCGTCGGCTCCGCCTACGGCGCCGGACAATTCTACAGCCGCGCGGTCACGGAAGCCCGTGATCTCACCACGAAGCTCTCCAACGATTTTCGCGACGAGGACCTCGACGGCCCTGTGGGCTTCGACAGCCGGGCCCAGCGCAAACGCGAGTTCGCAGCCGACATGGGCCTTCAGGCCCACGTGCTCCGAATGGCAGCCGAAGGCGCCGTCTCCGCCTACGAGGACATCACCGGCGAAACCTGGAAGCCATACGAGCGCACGGTCGAACAGCCTGCCAACTCCGTCGACAGACAAGCCGCTACTGCCCAGATGGCAGCATTCGAATAGGCGACCGCGGGGCATCGGCCCCGCTTTTTCCTTCCCCGATTGATACAGTCGACGTTTCCGCTCCGAGCGGCAACGGATGAATCGTTCGGACTCGATCTTCAGTCTTCTGCCTCGGTGGTTTGTCGAGCTTGGTCTCGATGACCCGGTCTTGGGCGCTCGTATTGGGGTCATGCGAGCGCAGGATTTTGAGCTACTCTTGTCCTGCCCCCATTTTCCTCCGCCCCACCACTGTGTTATCAGGGCGCCATGAACCTGTCTCTCAATTCTCAGCCGGAAGCGGCTCTGCTCGCTGCTCTCAGTGGGCGCTGCATTGTGCTCGTCGGCATGATGGGCCCGGGCAAGACGTCGGTCGGCCGCTCGCGGCGCGGCTCGGGCTCGATTTTGCCGACGTCGATGCCGAAATCGAAGCGGCGCACCGCATGACGATCCCGGAAATCTTTGCCCGGCACGACGAGCCCTATTTTCGCGACGGCGAGCGGCGGGTGCTCGCGCGGCTCCTGGCCGAAGGGCCGAAAGTGGTGGCAACCGGCGGCGGCGCCTTCATGAATGCCGAGACCCGCGCGCTGATCGCGGAGCAGGGGGTGTCGATCTGGCTGAAAGCCGATTTCGACGTATTGATCCGCCGCGTGCGGCGGGGCGCCAACCGGCCGCTGCTGCAAACGCCCGAACCCGAAGGCGCCCTGCGCAAATTGATCGATGACCGTTACCCAACTTATGCACTGGCCGACGTGACGGTGGTGTCCGACGACGGCCCGCACGAAATGGTCGCGGCGGAAGCGATACAGGCTTTGATGTCCTATTTGAGCGTTCAACTCGGGCCGCAGGCCCGCCCGGCCGCCCCGGAAGAGGGTATTTTCCTGACCACGGTGCGGGTCGACATGCCCTGATGCACGCAGGCATGACTATCGCTCTGTGCCTTCGATGCCATGGGCTTGTTTCAACACCGATCACTGCCAGATAATGCCATTGCCATATCCCTTGATCAGCCAGCTGGCACGACCACTGCGGTCTCGATGGGGCATGTCTGACCGAAGACCACCGATCTGAAGCTCGGCTCGATCGGCATCCGCAACGGCCGGCTCGTTTTCTTCCCCTGTGCGCCAGCGCCCATTCCTCGCGAGACAAGAAAGCCTCTCCTGTGGCCGTCCTCCACTTCGTTTCGGTCCGTTGGATGCAGGCCGATCGTCCCCGGTCTTGTCGACAGCCATCGAGGCCGCGGTGGGCGCGGCCCGAACAACCGAAAAGGAATACGACAATGGCAACTATCGGCTCTTTCACCGCTTCCGACAACGGCTTCACCGGCACCATCAAGACCCTCACCCTCAACGTCAAGACGACCATCCGCGCAGTCGAGCGCGCTACCGAAAAGGGCCCGGATTTCCGCATCCTCGCGAACAATGTCGAGATCGGTGCCGCCTGGAAGAAGACCTCGAACGAAGGCCGCGATTACCTCTCGGTCAAGCTCGACGACCCGAGCTTCCCGGCCCCGATCTACGCAACCCTGATCGAGGTCGAAGGCGAGGAAGGCCTCCCGCTCATCTGGTCCCGGCCGAACCGGGACTGACAGCAAAGAAAGCCCCGCCGAAAGGCGGGGCTCTCCCTTTTGGGGATCACTTGTTCAGTGCATCCTTGAGCGCCTTGGCAGGCGCAAAGGTCAGCTTCTTCGAAGCCGCGATCTTCACGGTCGCGCCCGTCGATGGGTTGCGGCCTTCTCGCTCAGGCGATGCCTTCACCTTGAACTTTCCGAATCCCGGGATAGATGTTTCAGCGTCGGATCCGGCGGCTTCTGCGATCGCCTTGAACACGGCTTCGACAATGCCCTTGGCCTGGACCTTCGTCAGGCTGTTGTCGGCCGCGATCTTGTCGGCAATTTCATTGGTGGTGGTCATGGAATTCCCTCGCTTCATTTAGGAAGACGGAATCCCTGTCAGCTTGCGATGAGTTTGTCATTGATGCGCTGCGATGACGAATGCCGGATAGTCGGGATTTCCACAGGTGGTTTCGGTCTATAGCCCCTTTTTCGCCTTTCGCGGAGGAGTTCGAGGAACAGACCGATAGCCTGCTTCTCTTCATTGAAGATGTGCACCTTCTGCTGGCCGTGTGTCCCAATCCTTCCCCAGCGACGCACCAGCGACACTTCCCCGAACAGTGTCGGCTGGACAGCGAGCGCATAGAACCGTGCCATATTTCTCTCAGGCTCGATACGCTCGACATAGAGGTGGTAGGGCTGCGTGATCATGACTGCAGAATCGCGCGTTCGGATTCCGCCGTCCAATGAGACTTTTGAATCGGATGGGCATCATCGATTCACAACAGTGATCCGTCCGTGTTCGGATCATTCGCGCCAACTCCGGCGCGATCCTTGCCACTTCCGGGCCAGCCCTTCGGCGATGAGGATACCACCGACCGAACGCCAAACGCGGTAGACGATACGGAGCTTCCGACCGAAGCGATCTTCATCTCTGGCAGCCACTTTAAACGATAGAGGACCCGAATGGAGGACGTCGAGCAGATGTTGTTTCGCCGCAAGGCTGACACCCCGGACGTGAAGTGGCAGACGGCCACGGCGGCGATGGCCGACGAAACTCTCAATCTCATTCCTCCTCAGCTCCTGGTGTCGGAGCGGCCTTATGGCTTTTGGCACCTTCTGTGGCTTGCCTATGAAAATGGCGGAGAGAGCACATGGAGCCGGCTTGTCGCCGGGCACGGACGCGGCCCCCGACCGGGGCCGCGGGCTATCTCTCTCTGACGTCGAATTTTGCACCCGCCACTCCGGCGTCAAGGACGAGCGGTGCCCCCAATTTTCAGCCGCCGCCCCGCAGGGCGCCGCCAGAAAATCGGCACCCCCACTCGCCGCCCTGCGGCCGCGTTCCGCGGTCCCTGACCCCTCGCGCCTACGGTGCAGACCCCTTCCGTCAGAAAGACGAAAGGAGACTTCCATGACAAATCGGAAAATCATCACTATCGATGGCGGCAGCGCCGAATATTGGAGGCAGCGCAAGGAGGGCTTTCGCCTCATCTACGCGGCGGAACGTGCCGCAAAGCGGCTGGAAACCGCGCCGATGTACCTTCACGGCGGCTACGACGAAGATGGCGACGTCATCGCCATCGAGAACCTCGGACCCTACGACGACATGGACGATGCGATCCGGGCGATCAAGGGCAACGAGACAGCGGTGAGCATCCTCGTCGCGCAACGTCGCACGCAGATCGGCAACTATCCGATCAACGCGGTCATCGACGCACTGCTGCCGGAGCACGGAGGTTTCGAGGACCCTGACTGAAATCCGGTCCGGGAACCCGACACCGATTGAGGTCAAGACGGGAGGCGGTCACGGCCGCCTCTCGTTTTTGCTTCGACGTCGGGAGCCAGGCCAGCCGGATCGACCGGCCGTCCTGACTGTTGAAAGATGGCCAGCCCCCTCTCAACACTCACCCCATGAAGGAAGGGCAAGCCCCTCCTTCAAACATCCTCCCATGGGGAAAGGGGACGGTTCCCTCCACCCTTTCCCCAAACCCCTATCCCTCTCCCGGACGGCGGCCTTCGGACAGCTTTGAAGAGTGCAAACTCGCCATCGCCCATTCGCGATGTCCCGTGCGAGTGTCATTCGCGCGACCCGATCCGGCAGATCTGCGGAGTGGGTCGCTGCAAGCCCAGTCCGGTATCCCAGGAAGCCGTCATTGGCATCAGGCCGTGGACGGTTTCGCATCGCTGTCTGTCGCGCTTTCCGTCCATTCCTGCCGCCTTCGCTTTCCGGTCGTGGACCGAATGCGGTTCAGGACCGGTGGCAGAAACGGAACATCTTTCCAGGTGACTTCTCCTTCAAAGAGCATCTCGCTGTTTCTATTGCGCCAGTTCACCTCTCGCCTTGTGACAAAGGGCGGTGCGATTTCGGCAAGAGCTCCGAGCGACCCGAGCACCATCGTGCAGAAGATGCCAGCGGTTTTGATTACGGCGTCACCAAGAGGCGGCAGCACCTGTAGGTTGACGATCGTTATCGCTCCCAGAAACGGTGTGACGACGATGAAGACAACCCAAATCATCAAGGGGCCGATGAGTGGGTACCAGGCTTTTCGCCAATGGTGCATCTGTATTCCTCTCGTTTAGTTACGGCTGCGACGGCGTTTCTTCCGTCGATGCGGTGCGAATTTCTGATTTCGATCGGTGGAACCGATTCACGCCGACGCACGCCTTCATGTCGTCGCGCCGGAACCAGATCGCCCGGCCGCAGCGCAAAGGCGCGTTGCCGGCGGTAAAGACGATCTGCTCGTCGGCTCGCATGCGCATGACCTCATGCGGCAGGATCAGACGCCGGCTCGAAAGCTGCTTCGACCGCGAGCGCGACGACCCCTTCATTCCGGTCGACCGGTTCGTCTGGTCGACCTCGATCGTAGTGTCGCCACAGCGCTTCGAGATGTAGTCGGCTGTATCAGGATCGTTGATCGCCGCAAACGAGATCCATGATGCCGACTCGAACCATTTCGATGTGGCGTCCCGACCGCCATAGGCCTCACGCATCTGCCCGAGACTCTGGAAGATCAGCGTCAGCGAGATGCCGTATTTGCGACCGGCATCTCGCGCGGTTTCAAGGATGCGCAGATAGCCGAGACGAGCGACCTCATCGAGCAGAAACAGCGTCCTGCCGGACACCTCGCCATTGCGATTATAGATCGCATTCAGTAATGCGCCGATCACGACGCGGGCAAGGCCCGGATGGGCCTCCAGCACCTTCAGGTCGAGCGCAATGAAGATGTCAGTATCACCCCTGGCGAGATCGTCGGTCGAGAAGCTGTCACCCGATACCAGAGCGGCATAGTTCGGATAGGAAAGCCAGTGCGTTTCCTTCACGGCGTTCGCATAGACGCCGGAGAAAGTCTCCGGCGTCATGTTGACGAAGACGGCGACGTTTTCGCGAACGAAATCTGATTCCGACTGTTCGTAAATCCGTGTCAGCCGCTCGCGCAGCTTCGGTTCCGGCTCGGAGAGGTTGGCCCGGACGCGGCGCAGCGTCTGATCCTTATCTTCCGTATGCCCTGACAGGCACACGTCGGCGATCAAAGCGGTCAGGAGCTGCATGGCGGAAGCCCGGAAAAAGTCGTCACGGGCGGACGCAGCCCGCGCGTTGTCGGTCATGATCCATGTCGCGACCGCGACGATGTCCTCCTCCTTCGTGCCGCCGAAGCGGCCGATCCAATCGAGCGCGTTGAAGCCGATGGCGGGCGTGGCGGGATCGAGCACGATGACGTTGCGGCCCGCCTTGCGCCTGTGCTTGACGACCATCGGCGCGACCTCGCTCGACGGATCGAGCACGATCAGGCCGCCGCCCCATTTGAGCGCGGTCGGGATTGTCACCGACGTTGTCTTGAAACCGCCGGAGCCGGCAAAAATGATGCCATGCGACGAGCCGAACGAGCCGTCGAAGCACAGCAGCGGAGACTTGCCGCCCACCCCCCATGTCTCGCGCCGATCGGCCCGGAAGGACATGGCCGCAACGCTGTCCCGGTCGACGCGGTAGCGCTCGCCGACGACGATGCCGCCCGCATCCGGAAACAGTCTTCCGGCCTCGGCCACGCCCATCCAGTCCGCCTCGCCATGGACGGCCCGCTTGCCGCGAATACGCCGCGGCGCCGGACTGGCAAAAGCCGCGTTGCCGCGAAGCCCGACGCGCAGCGCGAAGACGCCGGCGAGGAAAGTGACGGACGCGCCAAGCATCGTCGCCGGGTCCGCGTAAGCAAGTACGGATTGTCCGCTCGGCACGCTGGCTGCGATGTCGGAAAGGCGGAGCGCCTCGCGGGTTACCGCGACGATGACAGCCGCCACGCTTCCGCTGACGACGCTCCATCCGGCCGGCTTGATGTTCGCAGCGCCATTGGCCGCGAACAGGAAGATAGTGCCGATCGCGGCTGCCGTCGCATAGGGCAGTGCGAGGCCGATCCGCCCCAGCATCAGCTTTGCCTGCGTCGTCTTTCCGAACGTAGCCAACCACTGCTCGATCCCTGGTATGAGGATCACCACGACGATCATGATCGTCACCGGGACGACGGCGAGGAGAACTCTATTCGCCGTCATGACCGAAAACCTCCGCACCGATCGCGGCCAGGCGCACCCGCTCCGCATCGTCGCCTTTGATGCGGTGACTTGCATCGATCAGCAAGCCGAGTAGCAGCGCCCTTTTCTCGTAACGCAGTCCGGCCTTGACGATCAGGCCGCCAAGCTCGATTTTCTCGCGGGTGTCCTTCTTTCGGGTGTCGGTCGATGAGGTCCGGCGCATCCGCTCAAGCCTCACGACTGTTGCCCGTAATCGCGCCAGACGCGAGCGTTGTGGCCGTCTCGCCGGCGGTCCTGCCGTCACCCGCATTTTTCCTTCCGGAAGCAACTCCCTTCCTTCCGCGAAAGCGTCCGGCAATGTCCTCGAATGCCGCCTGAAGTTCTGCCTCCTCGATCTCGATTTCGCCGAGACCCGCTTTCAGCGCGATCCGGCCGATCCGCTCGGCCTCGCGGGTCTCGGCCTGCCTGAGTTGGTCCTGCAGGCGGGCGATTTCTTCGCGTATCTTCGATGACGGTTTTTTCATTCCGGTCGCATCTCCGTGAAGTCTTGCGGCGTAGTTGTCGCTGCAAGACTTCCTTAAAAGCACGGCCGAAGGAACGTGCAGATTTGCACGTCGGCAAAGCCGACACTTTGGAAGATGATCCCGCCGTTCCGAAGGAGCGGATCCAAGGGCGCAGTTATACGTCGCTGACGCGACGCGTGCTCAGAGGCCGACCATGGCCTGACCGCTCCCGCCGAACGACGTTCAAACGGGAGCTTTTACCGCCGTGGCCATCGCCCACTTCTCAGCCAGTATCGTCAGCCGCGGCGACGGCCGCAGCGTGGTGCTGTCCGCGGCCTACCGGCACTGCGCCAAGATGGAATACGAGCGCGAGGCCCGCACCATCGACTACACCCGGAAAGAGGGGCTCCTGCACGAGGAGTTCGTCCTCCCCGCAGATGCGCCGCAATGGGTGAAAGCGCTCATTGCGGACCGTGCAGTTTCAGGCGCCGTCGAAGCCTTCTGGAACAAGGTGGAGACTTTCGAGAAGCGCGCCGACGCGCAGCTTGCCCGGGATCTGACCATTGCACTTCCGCTGGAGCTTTCGCCCGATCAGAACATCGTACTCGTGCGGGATTTCGTCGAGAAACACATCCTCGCAAAAGGCATGGTCGTCGATTGGGTCTATCACGACAATCCCGGCAACCCGCACATCCACCTTATGACCACATTGCGGCCGCTGACCGAAGACGGGTTCGGGGCCAAGAAGGTGGCGGTCATCGGCGAGGACGGCCAGCCGGTTCGCACGAAATCGGGAAAAATCCTCTATGAGCTGTGGGCCGGCTCGACTGATGATTTCAACGTTTTGCGCGATGGGTGGTTCGAACGGCTGAACCATCATCTGGCGATGAACGGTGTCGATCTGCGCATCGATGGCCGGTCGTACGAAAAGCAGGGCATCGACCTGGAGCCGACAATCCATCTTGGCGTCGGGGCGAAGGCGATCGAGCGAAAGGCGGAGAAACAAGGCCGCCGGCCGGAGCTCGAGAGGCTCGAACTGAACGAGGCGCGGCGCGAGGAAAACGCGCGCCGGATCTTGGGGCGGCCGGAGATTGTGCTCGACCTCGTGACCCGCGAAAAGAGCGTCTTCGATGAACGCGATATCGCCAAGATACTCTATCGCTATGTTGACGATCCCGGGACCTTCCAACAGCTCTTGGCGCGCATTCTCCAGAGCCCGGAAACGCTTCGCCTGCAGCGTGAGGCGATCGCGTTCGCGACCGGGGAGAGGGTGCTCGCCCGCTACACCACGCGCGAACTGATCCGGCTCGAAGCCGGGATGGCGCGCCGGTCGGTCTGGCTTTCCGAACGGGAGACGCATGGCGTCGACGACAAGGTGTTTGCGGCGACGTTTGCGCGCCATTCCCGCCTGTCGGAAGAACAGCGAACCGCCATCGAGCATGTCGCGGGTCCGGGGCGCATCGCCGCTGTCGTCGGCCGCGCCGGCGCAGGCAAGACCACGATGATGAGGGCGGCCCGCGAGGTATGGGAACTCGCCGGTTACCGCGTCGTCGGTGGCGCTCTTGCCGGCAAGGCGGCGGAGGGCTTGGAGAAGGAAGCCGCTATTCTCAGCCGTACGCTGGCATCCTGGGAGCTGAGCTGGAAGCAAGGTCGCGACACGCTCGACGCAAAGACCGTCTTCATTATGGACGAGGCGGGCATGGTCGCCTCCAGGCAGATGGCCGGCTTCGTCGAGGCCGTGGTCAGGACGGGCGCCAAGCTGGTGCTCGTCGGCGACCCGGAACAGCTGCAGCCGATCGAGGCGGGTGCTGCCTTCCGCGCGATCGCCGACCGCATCGGATATGCCGAGCTTGAGACGATCTATCGCCAGCGTGAGGACTGGATGCGCAAGGCCTCGCTTGACCTTGCACGCGGCAAGGTCACTGACGCGGTTTCAGCCTATCGCGCCAACGGCAAGGTGAACGGACTGACGCTCAAGTCCGAGGCGATCGAGAGCCTGATCGCCGACTGGAACCACGACTACGATCCCGCGAAGTCCATGCTGATGCTCGCGCATCTGCGACGTGACGTGCGTATGCTCAACGAGCTTGCGCGCGAAAAACTGGTCGAGCGTGGGATCGTCGGAGAGGGCCATGTCTTCAGAACCGCCGAGGGTGTCCGACGTTTCGACGCCGGCGACCAGATCGTTTTCCTGAAGAACGAGGGCTCGATTGGCGTGAAAAACGGTACGATCGGCCGTGTCGTCGAGGCGGCGCCGAACCGCATCGTCGCGGTAGTCGGCGAAGGCGATCAGCGCAGGCGGGTGACGTTCGAGAGCCGTTTCTACAACAACCTCGATCATGGCTATGCCACCACGATCCACAAGAGCCAAGGCGCTACGGTCGACAGGGTGAAGGTGCTTGCTTCGCTCTCGCTCGATAGGCACCTCACCTATGTGGCGATGACGCGACATCGCGAGGATCTGAAGCTCTATTACGGCCGTCGTTCCTTCGCCTTCAATGGCGGTCTGACGAAGGTCCTGTCTCGGCGGAACGCCAAGGAAACCACGCTCGACTACGAGCGCGCCCAGCTCTACCGGCACGCGCTGGCTTTCGCCGACAACCGCGGCCTGCACATTGTTCAGGTGGCGCGCACGCTGCTGCGCGACCGGCTCGACTGGACGCTGCGGCAGAAGAACAGGATCGCCGACCTGGCGGTGCGGTTGGCCGCCGCCGTCGAGCGTCTCGGCCTGCTGAAATCCCCTCATAAGCAAACAAGAAAGGAGGCCCGTCCCATGGTCGCAGGCGTCACACAATTCCCCGGCTCCGTTGCCGATAGCGTCGAGCAGAAACTTGGATCCGATCCCGCTCTGAAGAAGCAATGGCAGGAGGTCTCGGCTCGCTTCCGCTACGTGTTCGCCGACCCGGAAGCGGCCTTCCGGGCGATGAACTTCGATGCGATCCTGACCGACAAGGATATGGCCCGGCAAGCGCTGCAGAAGCTTGGCTCCGATCCAGCTTCCATCGGTCCATTGAAAGGCAAAACCGGCCTTCTCGGCTCAAAGTCGGACCGCCAAGCCCGTCGCGTCGCTGACGTCAACGTGTCGGCGCTGAAGCGCGATATCGAGCGCTATCTCCAGATGCGAGCAAGCGCGGTGCAGCGCATCGAGAGCGATGAGAAGACACTGCGTCAGCGCATGTCGATCGATATCCCGGCGCTGTCGCCCGCCGCGCAGAGCCTGCTGGAGCGGGTGCGCGATGCAATCGACCGCAACGATTTGCCCTCGGCGCTCGGATACGCGCTCAGCAACCGCGAAATCAAGGCTGAGATCGATGGTTTCGGCAAGGCAGTTGCTGAACGATTTGGGGAGCGCACCCTGCTGACCAACACCGCGCGCAACCCCCAAGGTCAGTTGTTCGACAAGCTCGCTGAAGGGCTCGCTCCCCAGGAGAAGGAACGGTTGAAGGAAGCCTGGCCGGTGATGCGTACCGCACAGCAGCTCGCGGCCCATGAGCGCACAGTGGCGACCCTGAAGCAGGCAGAGGACCTGAAGTTCGCTCAGCGTCAGAAGCCGGTGATCAAGCAATGAGCAGGCGAAGTGTGATTGTGTTCGTCACTGCGAGCGCGAGCGTCATGGTGGCTCTCGCAGGGATCGGGTTTATAGGCAGCATGAGGCTGAACCTGACGCCGAGCGAACCACTTGGTATCTGGCGCATCGAGCCTTTTGGTCGAGACCCCCTCGTTGGTGATCTCGTGTTCATCTGCCCTCCGCCCACGTCGCAGTTCGAGGAGGCATGGCAGCGCGGTTATCTCCGGCGCGGACTGTGTGCCGGCGGCTTTGCTCCCCTCATCAAGACCGTCGCAGCGCTTCCCGGTCAGAGCATTGCGATCGGCGACACCGTCAAGATAGATGGCGCTGTTCTCAGCGCATCACGCGTCCGTAAGAGCGACGGGCGAGGTCGACCGATCGTCCCCTATTCCGGCGGCATCGTGCTGCCGGGTCACCTGTTTCTCCACTCATCCTTTGCGAGCTCCTATGACTCCCGATATTTTGGCCCGATCTCGATCAGCGGCCTCCTCGGCCTTGCCAAGCCGATCCTCACCTTCGGTCCCTGACCGCTTGCGCGGACCGACCCTGGTCGCGCTGTCGATCTCGGTGGGCACCGTCAGCTGGAGCGGAAACACGCTGGCCCTTCCGATCGCCATGTTCTTTCCATTGCTCTGGGCGAAATCGCCGACGCGTGTGGTCGCTGCTGGAGTCTCGGCGGGGTATTTCCTGGCGGCCTCGCGTGGGCTCCCGCAGGGCGTCGCAAATTTCTATGCGTCCGATCTATGGCCGGGGCTCTTGCTCTGGATAGCTGGTTCACTCGCCTTCGTCTCGGTTCATACGGCTCTCTGGACTGAGCGACCGGGCAAGGGAAGGGCGCTGCGCTATGTGGCGGCTGCCGTCCTGATGGCAGTTCCTCCTTTCGGTATAGCAGGCTGGGCGCATCCGATTACTGCCGCTGGCGTGCTGTTTCCACGATGGGGGTGGTTCGGCCTCGGCGCGACCGCGATTCTATTGGTCATCATGACCGGTCGAAGGTGGCAAATCGCGGTCGCAGTCCTGGGGGGACTTTACGTCTGGTCGGCCACGACCTGGACGCCATCTAACGTACCTAACGCTTGGGCGGGGGTCGATCTTGAACTCGGGGAAAACCTCGGCCGTGGCGCATCTCTCGAGCGTCACCGTGGCCTCATCGCAACGGTCAGACAGGTCGCAGACAATGGCGCGCGCGTCGTCGTGCTCCCCGAAAGCGCCCTTGGCTTCTGGACACCGACTGTCGAGCAGTACTGGCAGGGAGAGCTGGCGGATAGACGCGTCACCGTGATCGCCGGCGCAACTGTTGTAGAGCGCACCGGCTACGACAATGTCTTGGTGGCGATCTCCAGGGAAGGGGCACGCATCCTTTATCACGAGCGTATGCCCGTCCCCGTGTCGATGTGGCAGCCGTGGCTTGCCTGGAGTGGACAGAGCGGCGGCGCCCGGGCTGGCTTTTTCACCAACCCCGTCTCCGCGCTCGGTGGCCGGAGGATCGCGCCGCTGATCTGCTACGAACAGTTGATCGTCTGGCCAGTGCTGCAGTCGATGCTGCATAGGCCGGACATGATTGTTGCCGCCGGCAATGGCTGGTGGACATCGGGCACCTCGATCATTGCGATCCAGAAAGCGAGCACTACCGCCTGGGCCTGGCTGTTCAACTTGCCTCTCGTCACAGCCTTCAACACCTGAGAGAGGAATAACAGCCATGGTCGATGCCGCCCTTATCCTGAAATGCGCCGATCCGGGCCTAAAGCCCGCGATCGTCGAAAAGTTCATCGCGCAAGCCGGATCGTCCGATCCGCTTGCCGTGACAGTTCGCTCGGGCAACCGAATCATCCTCGTGCCTCAGGCGAAAACACCCGAGGAGGCGATGGCACTGATCGGGGAGTATGTCGGACAGGCTGTCGTTCGCGTTGGAATCACGCAATATCCGGCCGGCCTCGGCATCAAGGACGTTTCTGAGCTGAAGCCGGACCTTGTCGACGCTTGCAAGAATATCCGCATGGGCACGGCGCTGTTCGGCAAGGTCTACCGCATCGTCACCAAATGGTACGGCAACGCGGTCGACGAGGCCTTCGAGGACGCCATCATCTCCTGGCAGAGCGGATACTTCGAGGGGACGGCGGTTTTCCGTGCTCCGGATCCGGGAGATGTCAAGCTGGCCGAGCCGAAGCAAGGCGAACCGGATGCGCACGCAAGTGTGAAGCCGGAGGACCAAGATGGCCAGGATGGTCCGAACGCCAACGGTGCAAGCGATCCCAACAGGGCAGGGATGCGTATCGATCTCTCCGGAATCGGGGGCTCGAGATAGGCTGGAATTACGTCGCGTCACAAATGCAATGGCGATCATCCAACGCTGAGTACGGACGCACCGGGTGGGATGAGAGATCGCCCGATACGCGAAACAGCAAACCCGTCGCGCTTCTCGGAAGGAAACCAATGGAAAATCGACAATCGTCGCCATTGTCATGGTCGTTGGCGATATTGCGAAGGGTAGGCAGCAGAGCGGACTTGAATGTTGCTATTGCTCATATTCGAGAACGGTACCATTTTGCTCATCTGGTCTTTTTGGTGGTCCGACCACCAAATCGGGCACACGCCTATCCCTTCTATTGCACGACATATCCGGAGGAATGGACAACCCTTTATCTTCGAAAAAACTATTTCGAGATTGACCCTGTCATGGAACTCAGCCGCACCGGCTTCCTGCCCGTCGATTGGTCAAGCCTCGATCGGAGATCCCCTGGAACGCGCGACTTTTTCAAGGAGGCGGCGTCATTCGACATCGGTCGGCACGGTCTGACAGTCCCGATCAGAGGCCCGAGCGGCGAACGCAGCCTCTTTTCGGTGACATCGAATCTACCGACGCCCGAGTGGCGAAAATTAGGCGTATCGAGTCGCTATGACCTTCAGATACTCTCCCATTGTCTGCACGAGAAAGTGCTTTCTGTGTCGGGGCTACGCCAAAGTGGTGGTTATCGGAAACTGTCCCGGCGAGAACAGGAATGTCTTCAACTCCTAGCGAGCGGCGTCAATTCGAAGCGCATTGCTGCGAGATTGCAGATTTCGGAGAACGCGGTGCGCCTCTATCTCAAGTTAGCCAAACGCAAGCTCAATGCTACGACGACGTATCAGGCTATCGCAAGGGCCAGCTTCCTTGAAATAATTCAGACCTGACATCGCGCAAATGCGCCTTTTCGGCGTTTTGAAGACGTCCTTGAGCAATTCTAAGTTGCGAGTCAATCTCCCGATATCGGTAGATTGCATTGAGGCTCCTCGGCAATCAACTCTACGCAATCACATTTAGTCGCGAAAAACGCCCTTGGCATGGGGCGATTGGTGGATCGGTGATGCCTGTTCCGAAAGTCGGATCAGGGCGGCACCGGCGTTTGGCTTGAAACGAGGAGCGTACCATGGTCGATAGCAAGACAATAGATGCCTGGCGGAAGGCTCCGCGCCTCAATTCGTTTGCAGCCTTCTTTGAGCGGACAGCCAGCGGACTGGGAGGGGCCCCCGATCTGGGCAAGCCTGAGCCGGAGATGGATCTTCTGTCGTTCGATCTCGCTTGCATGACCTTCTGGGATACGCACCGGCGCTTATGGGGACATTTCGATAGTCACTATTTCGCAAGCATTCCCTATCGGCTCGAAGAAGAATGCCGTCTGGCAGCTGCGATCCTTCTGTTTGGTCAGAAGGTATGGGCGCGCAGCGGACGTGCGGCAACAGTCTACACCCTGGGGGCGGGCGCCGGCACTCTTGCAAGAGCACTGGCAAGGCTGGCCGACGGGCGCCTGAAAACCCTCAATTGCAGTCCCACGGACGGCAATCGTGTCTGCTTTTTCGCCCGGAGAGGCAGCGAGGATGCTCACTTTTACCACGGGCCGTTCTTCGAACTGGACGATGAGCGATACGCGACAGATGAAACTCTTCAGCCTTTCCGGGACGGATATGATGTCCTGCTGGAAGACACGACGTTCCAGATGTACGGCCGCGACAGGGACAATCAAACCGGCTTCATCGCACCTCGTGTCCGGCCCAACGGCGTGTTGGTTCAGGTGCAAAAGCTTGCCCACGGAAACACTGAGGCCTATCTTGAGCGAGAGCGCCAAAAAGACGAGACGTTCAAGTCGAGGTTTTTTACCACGAGTCAGATTATCGAGAAAAAACGCGGTGTTCTGGATACGATGATCGACTTCCAGGTCGATCTGGAGACATCGCAATCGGCTCTCCAATCGCATTTCCGGTATGCTGTCATCACGTGGAACAGCGGGAATTTCTATACCATCGTCTCATCCAATTCCTTGAATTCGCTGCGTGACTTTGTCACCTCGATGGTGAAACCGGCGATACCGCTAGAGTTTTTCTACGAGCAGGTGCCGCACATCCTCGTCAATGATGAGAAAAGTCCAATACTGTCAGACTGGGCGTGGCGGCCGCCGCAGTCGATCCGCCCAATGGCTGAACGATAGCATCCCATCCGAGAGCAGCAAAAATGAGCAACGAGCAGCCGAGCACAAATTTCGGAGATAATGCGGCGGAAGAGGTGAAGCGGGCGTTGTCTCATCTTATGCCCGACCTTGCCCGGTTCTGGGCGTTGCCGCTCGAGGACTACGCATATGCAGTTTATGAAGACCGCGCCCGCGGTCGATGTTCCATCCGCGACGATGCGATGATCCGGTTTCGGACGTTTGTCTCTCGTGTCGCGTTGAGGGCAGGCCTCTCCGAGGACGATGCAGAGCAAGCAAGCCAGCAAATAGCGTCTTCGCCAGTTATGCAAACCGGGCCTCATTGTCATTTACTGATCGAGCCCGATGCGTTCTATACGCACCTGTTCAGTGCGCTCGGCCTGACCGCCCACGCCCACCGGTGGCACATCTCCCACTGCTCTTCGACGGTGAAGTTCACAGAAAAGTCGAAAAAAGGCCCCGGATGGCTCTCGCTTGGCGGCGAGGTGGTGAACGTCTTCGGCCTGTCTCGAAGCCGGATGGTTCCTTATAGTATCTGTGGCTTCAACGGGCCCTATAGATTCACTATGGCAGCGCAAAATGGCGGTGCGACCAATCCCGCTGTCGCTCGGTTGAAGGCTATTTTGCCGGACATGGAATTTCCGTCGGCAGCCGAGGCGATCAAGGCGGCCAACCAGATCCTATGGCGAAGATCGTTTCCGGCATCTCTCCGGTTGCTTCAATTTGACGATATCGATATCGCCGATCTTGTCGCGGAACATTTCGAGGATCCGGCATCGTGGCTGTCATCTCGCTTTGCCGACGGCGGCTTCTTCGCGGAAAGCATATTGCGAGCGATGGACCAGCTCAATGCCGGTCCGTGGGCAGGATGGATACGCCAAACAACCGATTTTTTCTGGGGCCTGGATGATGGCAGGATACTTCCGCTCCGCTTGCGCGACGGCGTTCTTTCAGGGGGCTCCCCTTCGATCCCCAAAGTGAGATTTGATCCGGAAAGCATCGCGACGTCACTGCGCCAGCGCAAATTGGTGCCGAATCTGCTGATGACCTTTCTAGTGGCGTCGATCCTCCCTGGCATTCGTGTCCTCGGCGGATGTCGGCAGACCGTCTATTATCCCCTTATGCGGCACCTAGTTGCCACCGCGCTCGAAGCCACAGGCGATCGCGATCTTCTTGACGCTCTGCGTGCCGACGAGCGACCAGGGATGTGGGGGCACCGCGTCTTGCGTCCGAAGGACCGCTGTCCATTTGTCGAGATCGAAGAGGATGGAGCTGCGTTGGAGGTGGCTGGCAGGTACGGCGCCCGCTCTCTTGAGGATGCCGCCGGCGACCTTGCCAGTTTCACCAGCGATCCGATCTGGGCGCAGCTCTCGGCGCGTATCAGGGCTGAAGCAATTCACCTAGCTTCTGCGGAGTGGAAGTGGGCGTAGTCCTCGCAGCTTCCGGCTGAAAGGCTTGCGAAGAGAATGTCCTTCCATGCGGCTGGTGGTTGATTGGGTTGGAAATTCTCCCAGGAGGAACCCGATTTATTTTCTGGAGTCCGTCATGGGTGCAGAGCGAATATTGATCAGGCGAATTTCTCCGGACGAGATCGATGTTTTCAGGCGCATTCGGCTCGAGGCCCTTCGTTGCGAACCGGCTTCGTTCGCAAGCCGATTTGATGATTGGGCCGTACTTCCTGACGAGGAATGGCGCCAAAGGCTGAATGATCCTGTCTTTATCGCGTTCAGCAAAAGCGAGCCCATCGGCATTATGAGGCTCGTGCGTTTTCGCCCGAGAAAGATGGCGCATCGCGCCACACTTGTCAGCGTCTACGTGCGACAGACCGAACGTGGGGCAGGAGTTGCTGCAGATCTTCTGAACGCGGTTTCGAATTCCGCGAGACGCCTTGGAGTTCTCCAAATGGAGCTTGCGGTCAACGCCGAGAATTCCGCCGCGTTGCGCTTCTACCGGCGCCATGAATTCGTCGAGGTCGGCCGGATCCCCGGCGGAGTGCTGGATAATGATCGGGAAATTGACGACGTCATCATGGTGCGGCGGCTCGACCGGTGAGGAGCTTCCGCGTCACCATTCCTCAAGCTTCTTGCTGTCCGTCAGACGGCGATTTCGCGGCGTCCTCACGCGGCGTTCTTGGCACAAAACCGACAGCAAATCCGAACAGGCGGCCGATCTTGTCCAGTGTTTCAAGTGTCGGGTTTGCGGTGCCGGCTTCGATTTCGGCGATTTGCCGCCGTGTCAGGCCAAGCGTCCTGGAGAACTCCTCCTGGGTCATCCCGAAGCTCTTACGTATTTCAACCACCGCGCCGGGCAGGCGCAGCGCGCCGTGGCGCGCCCGGTCGGCCAGATTTCGCCGGTGCTCCAGAATTTCCTCTTTCGTGGGCTTTTTCCAGCGAGCCATTTGATCCCCCTCCTCGTCCGATACTACGCGCAGGCTACTGAAACGCTGTCCGCAATCTCGATGCAGCGGCCCATGGCCCGATCCAGAATTTCGGGCGGCGCGCCCATGGCCTTCGCCATTTGTGGCGCCTGCCTCAGACGCTCGGCAAATTGGCTGAGCGCGATCGTGAGGCGCATCTGTTCATCCGGGTCGGGCATAAGCTCGGCGCAGATGAGTTTCCAATCGGGAAGGTGATCACGGCCCGCGTCGTGCATGGAAGCCCAGCGCGTGGAGCGAATGATTCCTTCCTTGGCGAGACGCATGGGAGCGAAATCGAATAGCGGCGACAGCCGGATCCTTCCGTCAGAAAGCTTGCTCAATGCGGAGTTCCGGCCATGATTGTCGGGATTGCCGAGCGCCAGGTTGGCGATGTCGCGCTCCAGGTATTCGACTATGTCGCGGAACGGATCGGACGAATATCGCTTTAGAATGTCGATATAGATTTCGTGCGCGCCGATATGGCCGAAATCGGCAACACCAATGGCGGACACCAGGCTTTCCTGCCCAAGGCGTATCGTCTGGCCATTCTTCCCCTTCTGCCTATCGAAACGAGGAATAATCAACACGCCTTCCGCATACGTTGAGACTTCGCTGACATTCAGGCCGATTTCAACAGCAATACGGGAATACAGTGCTTCGCCTTCGAGAATCAGACGATCTACTGGCTCGGTGCTACGAACCAGTTTAACGATGACATGACGCATTGCCTCGTCGTCGTCGACGAAGCTGTCAGGGTAGTATAGTCCGTCGCTTGCCTGGGTCATCGACATTTTCGGCCACTCGCCCTGCAGGCCGCTTGAGCCGGAGGCGAGCATTCCAAAACGATCGGCGACTTCCATGAAGCGGTCCGAGCGCGCCAGAATATCCATCTCAGTAACGCCTTGGCGCTGCACGCCGTGCAAACGTTCCGCTTCCGCTTCCGCCGCTTGCCTGATCCGAATATTTCCTATTCCCCCTGTCGCCGATCGAAGAAGCAGGGGAAGATCGGACGCGCGGGACGCTTCCATGATCCCAAGATGTTCTGCGAGCTTCCGCCTTGCATGTCCTTGCGGCATCAGATCCAGAAGGAAGGGAGGCCAATGACGGCTATATCGGTTTTCGAGGTCCACCGGATAGCGGACCGACAGCGCTCGAAGGTCGCAGACCGCTTTGCCTAGCGCGAACTCCTGAGATGCCGCCGCAACGAAATAGTCGAGATCATAGTCAACGATCGATGTGCCCTGATAGCCCGCGTCGTCATCGCTTATCTCGAGCGTAGCAGCTTGATGCCACTCATGATCAAAATGGATTTGAAGTGCTAGTCGCATTGTTTGACCCTTTTAATGGATCAATTAGTGCAAAATCACGAAAAAATCAACCCAGTAAAATGGATCAATAACCTATTCCGATAGTCACCTTCCAATTCCCTAGGCAACCTTGCGAGCCTTTTGCTGGACTTTGTACGGTCTAAAATTGGCATGGGCAAAATGCTGATTAAGGCAGTGGCTGAACGCTGACTGAGGTCTGGCCGAGCGTTAATTAGCATGCAGGCGAAATGTTAAGTAGAACAGCGGCAAAACGTTGATTTGTAAGTCGGCGAATGCAAATTTCCTTTCCAGAGCTGCCATGTGTTTCCAGCTTCATCCGCCATGACGGAAAGAGCGTGATGTTGTCGCGATAGGCTGTGGTATTTACTTTTCAATAGGGCAGTTTTCATACGCTTCCGCCTGATGGTACCCACCGCCTTCCGGTGCCTAACGACATCGGCTTCTTGAAGCGAACGCCGGCACCGCCGCCATTCTCGCGTATGAATTCTATTCCAACCTCCTGAAATGCCGCAACCATACTCGCTAGATTGTTGCCGATGGGAATATGTGTGCCGCGCTCAAAATCAGCGACGGTCTGACGAGAGACGTGAGCTGCCTTCGCAAGCTCTGCTTGGCTCCAGCCCAACATAGCCCGGGCCCCACGGCGTTGCTCCATTGTAAGCAAGCCGCTGCTCGTCATTCCGGCTTCTTGACTCGCACGCCACCGCCACCGCCATTCCCAGAAATGAACTCCACGCCGGCGGCTTCCAGAGCAAGTTTCATAGCCTTCAAATTTGCACCTGTAATGGACGGTATTCCATCTTCGACCTCGGCGCGGCTCACTGTTGCGACACCAATTCCCGCTGCTTTTGCAAGATCTTTCGCACTCCAACGGATCAGAGCGCGTGCTGCGCGCACCTGTGCGCCTGTGATTTTGTTGACATCATCTGATTTCGAATTGATCAATTGAATCTCGTGTGATACCTAAGTGTTACTTGCGGCTGTATTCGGTGCTGGCACACCAAATACAGCCTAACCAAAACCAAGCTTACAGGAGCTCGGATCATGGCTGATTCCGACAATAGCAGAACTTTGTCTCCGGTCACCCGGGGAGACTTCCATTCGTTCGTGGCGGCGTCTTTACCCACGTATCCGGGGCTTGCCGCCTTGCTCACCGCGCCACTCGACGTTTGCAATGACGATCTCGCATTCACGATCTGGCAGGAATGGTGCGCGGCCCGGCAACATGTGATCGAATCATGCTTGCGACAGCAGGGGCTCGAAACCAGGCTCGTTTCGATGGCCGGCTCCCCGCTGCATGTACCCGAAGCCTGGCGGGCCGCCGACAAGCAAGTCGGATACAGCGAGGCCCTCGAAGAAGAACGGCGTGCATTCACCGCAGAGGACAAGCTGGCGGAAACCTTGTGGGATACGCCGGCGGAATCGATCATCGGCGCGACCGCGAAGCTCCATGCCATCGTCACCAAATGGCAACCCTCCCTCATCAGCAATGAGTATCCCTGGCCGCAAATCCGTTCCGTCATCGCCGATCTGCTGAAGATCGACGTGGAGATGTCCTCTCGTGGAGACGAAGCTCATCAGGTGATTTCGCGCAACGGCTCTCCGGATGTTCACGCTCGGATTAATTACACTTCGTAGCGTAGGCATCTGCAGAGCATACTCTACAAAACAGCGCGGGCCGAACCTTTAAGGAGATCGTTCCGGTGATGAGCACGTGACGAAATCATTTCCGCCTTGCTGGCACCGGATACCGCAAAAAATCAGAAAATGGGAACTTCACAATGAAACTGAGAAATCCGTTGCGTTCGCTTTTGCTGTCCGTGTTGCTGATCGCACTTGCTTTCTGGAGCGTTCCTTCGGGACCGGCACAGGCCCAGGAGCTTCGGATCGCGACGTCGTACAAATTGATGACGCTTGATCCGCACTACGCAAATCTCAACGAGAATACCTCGCTGCTTTCCCACATTTTCGAGCGGGTCGTCTATCAGGACGAGCATCTTGACTTGAAGCCAGGCCTTGCCGTCTCCTGGCGCGCGACGTCTGACACACAATGGGAATTCAAGCTGCGGGAACATGTCCGCTTCCATGACGGCTCGCCCTTCACCGCAGACGACGTCGTCTACACGATCGAGCGCATCCGGGATTTCCTGAACTCGCCGAGCGGCGGCTTTCGCTCCTATGTGACCGGCATAAAGTCGGTTTCGGCACCTGATCCTCTCACCGTACTCATCGACACGAACGGCAATGTCCCCAACCTGCCGCTGGCCTTCTCCTCGATCTTCGTGATGCATCGGCCGGGGCAGGGGTTCCAGACCACGAAGGAGCTCAATGCCGGTAGCCCTCCCGTCGGCACGGGTCCCTACAGGTTCGAGAGCTGGAGTTCCGGTGAGATGCTGAAGCTCACGAGGAATGACGACTATTGGGGCCGCAGACCCGCCTGGTCGGCGGTGACGTTCCGGATTATCGAAAACCCCGCGGCGCGCGTGGCGGCATTGACCACCGGGGATGTCGACATAGCGGACTCCGTTCCGGCACGCGATGTGGCCTCTCTAAAGCAGCGGGGCGTCAGGATCGCCAGTATCAGCGCGGCGCGTGTCAATTTCCTGCAATTCGATGTGGGGCGGGAAACGCTTGCCGGCGTGACGAGCAAATCCGGCGAGCAGATCCCCAATCCCTTCAAGAACCCCTTGGTGCGGCGCGCGCTTGCGATGGCAACGGATCGTGGCGTCTTGGTCGACAAAATCCTCGCCGGTTACGGCACAGCCGCGGCGCAGGTTTTCCCAGGCGGCCTTCCGGGTACTTCGTCCAATCTAAAGCCGGAGGCTCCGAATTACGATGAGGCAAAAGCGCTTCTCGCCATGGCTGGCTTTCCGAACGGCTTCAACGTCGTGCTGGCCGGACCTACCGGCCGCTATCCCGGCGATGGCGAAAGCCTCCAGGCGATCGCGCAAAGTTGGGCGCGCATCGGTGTCGCCGTCCAGCCCACCGCCTTTCCGTTTTCGGTCTTCAACACCAAACGCGCCGCTGGCGACTATGCCGTCTGGTACGGTGGCACATCCGGCGAGGCGGTCGACATCATTCTCCACGCTCTTCTGGCCTCGCCAAATCCCGAACGTGGAACAGGAGCCTTGAACTTCGGGCACTATCGGAACGCGTCTTTCGACGCGATGCTTGCAAAGGCGGAAAGCATCCAGGAAGGCCCGGAGCGGAACAAGGCGCTCGCCGACGCGACGGATGTCGTGATGGCCGACCAGCCGATCATTCCCCTCTACCACTTCCATCATATCGTCGGTTACGGCCCGCGGGTTGGCTCTTATGTGATGCATCCCCGCGGCTGGACGACCGCGATGCAGACGCTTCCCGCGACGGAGTGAGCGATCATGGCCTTGATTTCAGCTGCGTTGGGAAGACTGGGTCAAGCCTTCCTTCTTCTCCTCGCCATGTCGTTGATAGGGTTCATCGGCATTCACAGCATCGGCAATCCGGTCTTCAACATCGTCAACATCGAAACCGCTACGCCCGAGGATATCCAGCGGGCGACGGTCGCACTCGGGCTGGATCAGCCGTTCTGGCGCCAGTACGGTCTTTTCATCGAAAATGTCGTCCATGGGAACTTCGGAACCTCCTATATCTATCATCTGCCAGCCCTCGAGCTGGTCATGAGCAAGCTTCCCGCGACGCTCGAGCTCGCATGTATCGCGATGCTCATCGCGGCTCCGGCCGGAACGGGAGTGGGGCTCCTGGCCGGCCGGAGGAAGGGAACGCTGCTCGACCGGAGCGTCCTGAGATCGAGCGTGTTCGCACTCAGCGTTCCATCATTCTGGCTGAGCATGATGCTGATCCTCACCGGCGCCATCCTGACGGGCTGGTTTCCATCCGGGGGCAGGGGCGCGACCGCGAGCTTCATGGGGCAGGAGTGGAGCGTCCTGACCAGGGACGGCGTATGGCACATGGTTCTTCCCGCGCTTGCGCTGGCAATACCAAACATCGCGCTGATCGCGCGGCTTTCGCGATCTGGCACGATCGAAGTCGAGAGCCTGGACTTTACGCGGTTTTGCCGTGCGAAGGGGCTCTCCTCACGACGGATCCTGTTTCGCCACACCCTGCCGAACATCAGCGTGCCGATCGTGACGATCATCGGCCTGCAATTCGGCGGCATGCTCGCCTTTGCTGTGGTCGTGGAATCGATTTTTTCGTGGCCGGGCGTCGGCAAGCTCCTGATCGATTCCATTCAGCTTCTCGACCGACCTGTGGTGATGGCGACACTGACCTTCATCTCGGTCGCGTTCGTCGCCCTCAATGCCTTTGTCGATCTCTTCCATGCCGTGCTCGACCCGCGCGTGCGCGTGGCCTCATAAAGGGAACTGCCATGAAAGCTCACATTCTCCGGGCGTTGAACCGGCGTCCTCAGTGGCAGGTGTTGACCCCATCCAAAATCCTGCTTGCAACCTATGTCCTGCTTGCCCTTGCTGCCCCAGCGATCGCGCCGCAAAACCCGTACGACCCCCTGCAAATCTATGGATGGGAGGCGTCTTCTGCTCCGGGCACGTGGGGCAGCGGCGGCTATCTTTACCTGCTTGGAACTGACGGCCTCGGCAGGGATATCGTCAGCTGCATCCTCTACGGCTTGCGCATCAGCCTGGTCGTGTCAGTCACGAGTGCGGCAATCGCCGCCCTGATCGGGCTGACGGCTGGCGTCAGCGCCGCTTATTTCGGCAAGTGGGCCGATATCGTGATCATGCGGCTCGTCGACCTTCAGCTCAGCCTGCCGACGATCCTCGTCGCCTTAATCGCCATCGTCACCCTCGGCCCCGGAATCGACCGGATCATTCTGGCGCTGATCATTGCCCAGTGGGCGAGCTATGCCCGGTTGGCGCGCAGCGTGGCACTCAGCGAGACGAACAAGTCCTACATGGACGCGGCCCGGCTGATGCGGTTGCCGACATCGCGGATCATCTTTCGTCATCTGCTCCCGAACAGCATCGCGCCGGCGGTGACGTTGATCCCGATCGAGGTCGGCCACGCCATCGCGCTCGAGGCGACCCTGTCCTTTCTCGGCCTCGGCGTTCCGATCGACAAGCCCTCTCTGGGTTCCACGGTCGCAAACGGCTTCCAATACCTTCTGACCGGCCAATACTGGATCAGCCTTTTTCCTGGCTTGGCTCTCTTTGGGCTGATCGCAAGCATCAACCTCGTCGGTGAAGATGTCCGACGCCGTCTCGATCCAAGGAGCCGTCCGGTATGACATACGAAACTGGAAAAACACCGCTGCTTCAGGTGAAGAACCTTAGCCTTCGCCATCGTTCCGCGTCCGGACCGTTGACGATCCTCACCGACGTGAGTTTCGAGCTCGGACGCGGCGAGATCCTTGGCATCATCGGTGAATCGGGGGCCGGAAAGTCGACACTGGGCAATGCCGTCCTCGGCTTGCTTGCGCCTGAGTTTGAGGTGATGTCTGGGGCGATCGAATTCGACGGCAAACCGATCGATGCCAAGGAAGAAGGGGAGGGCGCCATCCGAGGACGACGGATCTCCGCCATCTTTCAGGATCATACCGCCTCGCTCGATCCTTTGATGAGCATTGGCGCGCAGGTGGAGGAAACGATCCTCGCGATCGACAGCTCGGTCTCCAGAAGCCAGGCTCGCCTACGTGCTGTCGAGCTCCTGGGCCGCGTCGGAATTCCGGAGCCGCAGCGTCGATATGGCAATTATCCGCATCAGTTCTCCGGAGGGCAAAGACAGCGGGCGGTTATCGCAATCGCTCTGGCGGGATCTCCCGACATCATCATCGCCGACGAGCCGACCTCAGCACTGGATGCCACGGTCCAGAAGCAGATTCTGAAACTCCTTCGAACCCTCGTCGATGAGACTGATGTCTCCATTATCCTGGTCACCCACGACATGGGCGTGGTGTCCGAAATAACCGACCGGGTTCTCGTCATGAGGAAGGGCCAGGTGGTGGAGCAGGACCGCACCGCGGTCATTCTCGATGCGCCCGGAAACGACTATACGCGTAGCCTGCTTGCCGCGGTCCCGCGGTTGCGAATCTCGACGGCGGCGGGGGAGCCGGAAACCAATGGCAACCGGGCCATGTCCTCCGATCGCGGGGAGGGTGCCAGCATGCTTCTTGTCGCAGAGGGTGTTTCGAAAACCTTCTCCTCACAAGGGTTCTCATGGAGCCTGGGCCGAAACAGCGCGAAGCTCGCGTTGCGGGACGCAAGCATACGGCTGCCGCGCGGCGAGATCACCGGCATTGTCGGGGAGAGTGGAAGCGGAAAGACGACGCTCGGCCGGATCATCGCCGGACTGGAAACGGCCTCGGCGGGACGGGTGACGATCGGCGGAAAGGCATTCGATGTTTGGAAGAGTGGTCGCCGCAACGGTCTCCTCGGACGTGTGCAGATGGTGTTTCAGGATCCCTCGGTTTCGCTCAATCCCAGGATGACCATCGGCGAGACCTTGCGCGAAAGCATCCGCTTTGGCGCGGATATCCGTCCCGGTGAAGAGCCTGCGGACGTTGGGACGATGATGGATCAGCTTGGTCTATCGCGGACCTTGCTTGCCCGCTACCCGCATCAGCTATCGGGCGGTCAGAAGCAGCGCGTCTGTATCGCACGGGCGCTCCTGGCGAGGCCCGAAATCATCATTGCGGACGAGCCCACGTCGGCCCTCGACGTGTCCGTGCAGGCCGAAATCATCAGGCTTCTGAAGGAGAGCATTGCCGAGCGCGACATGACGATGATCTTCATCTCCCATGACCTTGCCGTCGTGCAACAGCTCTGCGGTTCCGTCTATATTTTGAAGGATGGTCGGATCGAGGACTTCGGACCTTCCGATTTCATTTTCTCGCAATCGCAAAATCCCTACACCCGCGCCCTCATCGACGCCCGACCCCTCCGGTTCACGTGTTGAGGGCTGCTGGGCCGCTGCGGCGCGCCGGCGGCCCGGTGTTCAACATCGGTTTTCCGAACATCGGCGGCTCTTGCCGCCCTCCAAAGGTGACATATGAAAGACAGGTTCACATTGGCTGTTACGGGCCAATCGCTCATAAAGCATGACATCCGCGATATCCTCGCTCCGGCGTTTCAGCAGGTACAGGCACTCCTTCGCCAAGCGGATCTATCGTTCACCAATTTCGAGGGAACGATCCTTGGAAGCCATGGCGGATGGCCGCTCAAGGGATCATTCTTTGGCTGTAGCGATCCTGTCGTCCTGGATGCGCTTCAGGCGACCGGGTTTGGCGCGCTTTCGCTCTCGAACAATCACGCCTTCGATCTTGGACCGTCCGGCGTGCTCTCGACCCTGGAAGAGGTCGGGAAGCGAGGCTTCCTCCATGCGGGTCTCGGCCGCAACCAATTCGAGGCTGCGCGGGCAGGAACTGGAACGATCGGCGGACGGCATGTGGCCATCGTCGCGATGGATGGGGGGCCTGGTCCCGACTTCATGTATGCAGCGAATGCAGACGTGGGCCGGCCCGGACGGCCTGGCGTGAACCGGCTTCGTCTGTCGCAGGTCATCAAGGTCGATGATGCAGCCTTCGGGCAGCTTCGCTCCATTCGCGAGAGCGTCGGCTACACGGCGATTGACCTCACCAATGACAGCCAACCGGATGATCCGCCGCATGTTGATCCGCGCGATGAGATCGATATCGCGCGCGCGATCTTCAAACGATCCGAGACCTTCGGCAGGAGCGTCAAGGTCGATGACAACGACATTGCGCGGAACCTCGAGGCAATTGCGTCTGCTGCCAGGGATGGCTGCCTCGTCATAGCCTATCTGCACCACCACCATTGGGCGTCTGATTGGTACGAGGTGCCGGAGTGGGTCGGCGGCGTCGCTAGACAGTGTATCGACGCGGGTGCGGCGATGTTCGTCAGCCATGGCGCACCGGTCCTTCAACCCGTGGAGATTTATCGCCGTCGTCCGATCTTCTACAGTCTGGGGAATTTCATCTTCCATGTCAGATCGGAAAAATCGACCTGGCGAGCGCCTGAAGTGTGGGAGAGTGTTGTCGGTGTGTGCTCTTACGGGCAGGATAACGATCTGATCGACATCAGATTCTATCCGATCGTGATCGGCGGAGAAGACGGATTGAAGGATCGCTTGCTCGAAAGTCGACTGGTTCCACACCTTGCGACGGGAGAGCGTGCGACGAGAATCCTGAAACGATTCAAGGAGCAATCAGCAAATCTGGGCGTGCAAATCGAACTGGAGGAGGGGATCGGCATTCTTCGCATTTGAGCCGCCGGATACTTGCAGGACACCGCCGCCCAAGAGCATTGTCATTCATCGCCAAAGAGGGAATTAAATGGGTCCGACTTTACAAGAAACGATGGACGTTCGCGATGAACTTGTCGGCCGGTTTTTCCGCTACGTTGCCATAGAAAGCCAGAGCAACGCGGCTTCAACGCATCTGCCCTCTTCTCCGGGGCAGCTTGAACTCGCCAGGCTGCTGGCAGAGGAAATGCGTGGCCTCGGCGTTGACGATGTCGTAGTCGACGAGCACGCGATAGTGACGGGCGTAAAGCGTGGCAATAGTCCGGGTGCGCCACGCATCGGTTTCATCGCGCATCTCGATACGGTCGATGTCGGCCTCTCCCCCGTCATCCGGCCGCAAATCAAACGCTTCGAGGGGCTGGATCTGTGCCTCAACCTGGAGAAAGACATCTGGTTGCGGACCGCGGAACATCCGGAAATTCTACCCTGGCAGAACCAGGATATTATTCTCAGTGACGGCACGAGCGTGCTCGGAGCGGATAACAAGGCAGCCATTGCGGTCATCATGACCCTGCTTGCAAATCTCGACCCGTCGCAGCTTCACGGCGACATTGTCGTCGCCTTCGTTCCGGACGAGGAAATCGGCCTGCGGGGCGCCAAGGCGCTCGATCTTAGCCGCTTCCCGTGCGACTTCGCCTATACCATCGACTGTTGCGAACTTGGCGAAGTCGTCGTGGAAAACTTCAACGCCGCATCCGGTGAGATCGTCTTTAGCGGCGTCAGTGCACATCCGATGTCGGCAAAGGGTGTGCTGGTCAATCCGCTACTGATGGCGCTCGACTTCATTTCCCACTTCGATCGCAACGAAACACCGGAACGCACGGAGAAACGTGAAGGCTATTTCTGGTTCAAGGACCTTGTTGCGAACGATAGCGAAGCCCGCCTCAAGGTCATGATCCGCGATTTCGACAAGGTCAAATTCGAGCAGCGCAAACAGCACATCGGCGACGTCGTGGAACGGATCGCGTCGCGATATCCTTCAGGATCGGTGCGATATGGTGTGGCCGACACCTATCATAACATCGGGGACTACCTCCAAGGCGACAGCCGCTCGGCCGAGCTGCTGTTCAACGCTCTGGACAGGCTCGGGATTGAAAGAAAGCTCACTCCAATGCGTGGAGGAACCGACGGGGCGGCGCTGTCGGCACGCGGATTGCCGACCCCGAATTTCTTCACCGGCGCCTACAATTTCCATTCGCGTTTCGAATTCCTGCCCATTCCCGCTTTTGAAAAATCCTATGAAACCGCTCTGATGCTGAGCGCGCTTGCAGCGGAATACGACGGCGGCGGCCAGGGGGCATAGACGCAAAAGAGGGACTCATGAATTGGCAAAACCCCATGCTTTTAGACGGCAGTATAATCGGGGTCTATCTGGAGTAGCGAGCTTCACTCACGTCGAAATCACGCATTGGAGGAAGAGTCGGAATCGGATTTGCCCGTCTGCCTGGCGCCGGGGTGGCGCTTTGAAACGAGGAGTTCGTACGCTTCTACCCCAAGAATTTGGGCGAGGCCGTCGACCATATCGATCGTCGGGCTATAGATACACCGTTCGAGAGAGCTGACATAGGTGCGATGGACGTTTGCGCGGAGCGCGAGTTCCTCCTGCGAAAGCCTCTTGGCGTTTCGCAGGGTCCTCAGATTCAGCGCGAAGGTCTCTCGAATATTCATAATTCGGAGTCATGCGCGTTGCAGTGCATTCATCTACAGAGTATACGATACAATCGCGTAGATGTAGGCTCTCGCGCGCAGGCACATCTGCCGAAATGGCGCAGTTCGTCCATACAAACTACAAATATGTCTTTAATCGCGGATAGAATCGGTGAATTACAGCACTTGAGGTCGCAGGCCTGTCTAGGCAGAGTTTCCAACCCCGGCTTGGGATCAGAGATTAGTGTTTTCGGGGCGTACTGCAGACTTAACGGGGGTGGAAAGCATGGAAGCTCAAGACGTGCCGCCGAAAGACAAGCTCGAACTCCGGGCCGTGATTGGGCTCACTCGCGGGCTGCCTCTGGCGGATTTCGAGGCACTTACCGTGGGCGCTATCCGTACCCACCGGAGCCTGGTGAAGAAAGCCGAACAGTTGTTTCAGGCCTTGCCGGACGACTATAAGTCTGGAGCCGTTGCCGGTGGCGCTCAGCATCTTGCCTACATCGAGGCTTGTATTGAAATGCATGCTCAGATGAGCGTCGTGAACACCTTGGTCGACATCGTTGGCTATATCCCGAAAGTCCCCGAGAACTGAGGATCAAATCAGCTTTCTACGTATAGCCAGCGCGGTCAGGTGCGTTGTCGTGTGGACGTCGAAACGCTTCTTGGTCTCGGCAAGCTTGACCCGTACACTATTGTATTTGACACCTTCGAGATCCGCCGCCTCTTCCATCGTTTTTCCGACCGCCATCCATTTGAGATAAGCGGCTTCCTTGGGGTCGAGGTAGGCCGGGCTCTCGGCAGTCGGTCTTGCTTGCATGAAGGCGATACGGGCGTGAAGTTGAGCGACAGCGGTTGCAGCAGCGACGGCATCAATCTCTCGGTCGAGGTCGATTGTCGGCTTCTCAGAAGCCAAGGTGAACATCGACATCGCGCCGTTTGCGGTTTTGACTGGAATGGTAATGCCGGAACGGATTCCGAAATTTGCAGCCTGTGAATAAAAGGTGCGCTCGGGTTTGGAGAGGCGCGGCCCCTCCTGTTCGCCTGCCCAAGTGAAGATTCTTTTAGATGACTTCGCTCGCTTCACTACCGGATCTAGTCGAGAATAATTTCGTTCAAAGTAAAGGGATCGCCATTCTGGATGGTAGTTCGAGATCGCCAGGACATGCCCGGGCTGGACGTTGAGATAGGCGTAGCCGCCAAAACCGATCTGCTCCGTCAGACCGGAGAGGGCATCCTCGATGTGACCCTGATCGGCCTCTATTGCGGCGAGGTCAGTTAGCTTATCCAGCCAATTCTGCATTTGTCACTCCATGCTGATGTTCAGTGCAACACCTGATCTGCGAGTCTCCAGCTAGTATTTACAATCCTAGATAGAAAATGCGTAATCTATCTTATGGAACCAAATTTGGTGCGCCTGCGATACGTTAAGAAAACCGGTCATTCTCACGAGATAGCAGGCAAGAGATGGATTCCGCCGATTCTATTGGCTCTCAAAGTGGTTAGCTGTCTAACTCTTCTCAAACCCATTGGCTGCCTATCATATGATAGGCAGTGGCGGTCTACAGCCCAAAATGCTAAATTATGATACTATTTTGCTCACCAAAATGTGCCCCTCGGGGCGGATGCTCCGAAGACGTGACGAACCGCTCATAGCACAGCATCCCCTCAGTGGTATTTATCGCCAGCTAAAGGATCCACTTATGTATGCTTCCATGCATAAGAGTATCAGTCTTTGGTGAATCTCGCGCTAGCGCATTGTTGAGGGAGATCTATCTTTGCCTCACGCCCACTCTTGGAGGAATGGTAGGCATTTCCGGTTTGGGCTTGTCCTGGGAGGATCTAGTGAGACATTATTTGGCCGGCGCGCTCGGCGCCTTTATTTCCGTTGGAATCAGCTCGACGGCTCTCGCCGAAACGCTGACGATTGCGACCGTTAACAACGGCGACATGGTTCGTATGCAGAAGCTTACGGATGCTTTCAAAGCGAAGAACCCTGACATTGACCTTCAGTGGGTTACGCTCGAAGAAAACGTGTTGCGCCAGAAGGTTACGACCGACATTGCCACCAAAGGCGGCCAATACGATGTGCTGACCATCGGCACCTATGAAGTGCCGATCTGGAGCAAGCTCGGCTGGCTGGCGCCGCTCGACAAGCTCAGCGCCGACAAGACCTACGACGTCGACGATCTTCTCCCGGCCATCCGCAGCGGTCTGACCACGGACGGCAAGCTCTATGCCTCGCCGTTCTACGGCGAAAGCTCGATGGTGATGTACCGCAAGGACCTGTTCGACAAGGCCGGCCTGAAGATGCCGGACGCGCCGACCTGGACCTTCATTGCCGATGCCGCCCGCAAGATCACCGACAAGAGCCATGAAGTCTACGGCATCTGCCTTCGCGGCAAAGCCGGCTGGGGCGAGAACATGGCGTTCCTGACGGCAACGGCGAACTCCTTCGGCGCCCGCTGGTTCGATGAGAAGTGGAAGCCGCAGTTCGATCAGCCGGAATGGAAGAGCACGCTCGACTTCTACGTCAAGCTGATGAAGGACGCCGGCCCTCCGGGCGCTTCGTCCAACGGCTTCAACGAGAACCTCTCGCTGTTCCAGACCGGCAAGTGCGGCATGTGGATCGACGCGACGGTTGCTGCCTCGTTCGTGTCCGACCCGAAGGAATCGAAGGTTGCCGACAAGGTCGGCTTCGCCCTGGCGCCGGACAACGGCCTCGGCAAGCGCGGCAACTGGCTCTGGGCATGGAGCCTCGCCATCCCCACATCCTCGAAGAAGACCGAAGCTGCCGAGAAGTTCATCGCCTGGGCAACCGGCAAGGACTACACCAACCTTGTCGCCGAGAAGGAAGGCTGGCTGAATGCACCGCCCGGCACCCGCGCTTCGCTTTATGCGAATGCGGATTACCAGAAGGCTGCTCCCTTCGCCAAGATGACGCTCGACTCGATCAATTCCGCGGACCCCACGAAGCCTGCTGTAAAGCCGGTTCCCTATACCGGCATCCAGTTCGTTGCCATCCCTGAATTCCAGGGCATCGGCACCGCTGTCGGCCAGCAGTTCTCCGCTGCCCTTGCCGGCCAGATCACCGTCGACGCCGCCCTCAAGGCTGCGCAACAGTTGACCACGCGCGAAATGACCAAGGCTGGTTATCCGAAATAATCAACCTCCCAAGAGGGGTGGGCCCGCAAATAAAACCCACCCCCACTTAGGCCGCCGAACCGCTTCGGCGGCCTCTTTTTCCGCAATGTTCCTACAGCCGTAGCTAGCTTCAGCAAAGACCGTTTCTATCATGGCAACATTACATACCCGTTCTGCCGCTCGCGTCATGATGACGCCGTCGGTTTTGCTGCTCTTCGCGTGGATGATCGTCCCACTGGTGATGACGATCTACTTCTCGACGCTGAACTACAATCTCCTGTCTCCCGGCGCGCATGATTTCATCGGGCTGCTCAACT
>NZ_QSNT01000009.1 GCF_009498525.1 Rhizobium sp. ICMP 5592
AACTTTTTGTTCGTTGCACTAAGATAATCAGCAGCCAAAATTGCACAAGGAGGCACTATTTTGAGCGAGGCGCACACGGATGTACGCAATGAGTTGCCTGACCACGAAGAATGTCGCGCTTTGGCGGATATTCTCATGCGTATCGGCGACAAGTGGACCGTAATGGTGGTCGGGGTGTTGTCGAAGGGGCCCATGCGCTATAGCGAAATCTTCAAAACGGTCGGTGGCGTCTCGCAACGAATGTTGACCCTGACACTGAAGGCATTGGAGCGGGACGGTCTCGTCAATCGTACAATGTACCCGACGATTCCTCCGAGAGTGGACTACGAGTTGACTGAGCGGGGACATACCTTGATCGGGCCGTTACACGCGCTCTGGACGTGGGCCCAGATCAATCGGGATGAAATCGAGAAAACCCGTCGCGGCTTCGACCGACGAAACGGCAACGACAAGGCTGTTTGACTTTCGCTCGATCGCCGATTCGTTTCCTGATACGCCGACTCGAACAGCTTTCTTAGCTTCGATTGCAGGGGCCCCCGCATATTCCGTTCGATCGCGTTGCCTTTTCGGCAATTAACATAGCGAATAATTGTTCTTTATTAGAACGCCAAAATTCCCCATCCTCCCTCTAATTCGGCAAATGAGCTTCGGTACACGACGATAAAGTCGGACCGGGGGAACAAATAGGGGAACTATTATGTCTCATTTCATGATGAACCGCCGTCGCTTCATATCCAATGTCGCAACGGTGGGCGGCCTGGCCGCAGCACAGACCCTGATCGGCGTGCGTGCGGGCCTAGCCCAGGACGTCGCCCAGGTGAGAATGCAATTGGGCTGGCTGGCCTCGAACGGTTTGATCGGTGAAGTCGCTGCGCAGAAGAAGGGTTTCTTCAAAGAGCAGGGCGTCGAGCTGGAGATCGTTCCCGGCGGTCCGAATGTCGATGGCGTGGCCGGTGTCGCGGCCGGACAATCGACCCTTGGACAGATCTCCTCCAGCCCGTCGGTCATGCTGGCGCGCTCCGCCGGGATTCCGGTGAAGGCGTTCCTTGCCGGCTATCAGAAACATCCCTTCACCTATTTTTCCCTGAAAAAAGCGCCGATCCGCGAGCCGAAGGACATGATTGGCAAGACGATCGCTACGCAGCCGACGGCCTTCATTCTGCTGCGAGCCCTGCTCGCCAAGAACGGTATAACCGAAGACCAGGTCAAGATGGTCAATATGGGCTCGGACATGAACCAGCTTCTGACCGGTCAGGCCGACGCTGTCACCGGCTGGGTCACCAACATCAATGCCCTGCAGGCGCTCGGTGACGACCGTGTCGACATGATGCTTTGGGACGCCGGGCTGCAGCTTTACGCCAATGTCTACTACACCACCGACGAACAGCTCGACAAACACGCCGACGTGCTGGTGCGCTTCACCACGGCAGCCGCAAAAGGCTGGGGCTATGTCCGTGACCATCCGGAAGAGGCAGTCGACATGCTGGTCGAGACCTATCCGAACCTCGACAAGGCGAGCGAACTCAAAGCTGTCGGGTCGATCGCGAACTTCTCCTTCGGCGATACCACCAAGCAATTCGGCTGGGGTGCGATGAACAGGGAAAACTGGGCAGCTCAGATCAAGGCCTATGCCGACCTCAAGCAGTTCACCGGGACGGTTCCGACCGTCGATGACGTCGCGAGCTTTGCCATTCTCGATGCGACGGCCGATATCCGCAAGCAGGTTGGGTGAACGGCCATGACTGCCGCCGCCACCGTCAAACGGCCCGATACGCAGTCAAACGTATCGCCGCTCGCCGTCTCCGTCGCCAATCTGGACGTCCACTTCGGCGATAAGGACAACGAAATCACCGCTCTTTCCAACGTGTCGGTGAATATTCCCGAAGGGGCGTTCGTAACGATGCTCGGCCCTTCAGGTTGTGGAAAATCGACCCTGCTGCGCTGTATCGCCGATCTCGTGCATATCAGCGGCGGTTCGATCTCGGTGCTCGGACGCTCGCCACGCGAGGCACGAGAAGGACGCGATTTCGCGTTCGTGTTCCAGGACGCCACTTTGTTGCCTTGGCGTAGCGTCATCGACAATGTCCGCCTGCCGATCGAAGTCGGCAAACACGCTGCCGGCTCTTTTGCCGATCCGGCGGAACTGTTGGCGATGGTTGGCCTCAAGGGACGTGAGAATGCCCTGCCGCATGAGCTTTCCGGCGGTATGCGCCAGCGCGTCGCAATCGCGCGGGCGCTGGTCACGCGGCCGCGCATCCTGCTAATGGACGAGCCGTTCGGCGCGCTCGACGAAATCACCCGCGACAAGCTGAATGAGGAATTGCTGCGGCTCTGGCAGGAGACGGGCACGACGATCCTCTTTGTTACTCACTCCATCCCCGAAGCAGCCTTCCTTGGCCAGCATGTGCTGATGCTTCAGGCGCATCCCGGCCGTGTGAAGGAGTTCATGAAGGTCGACCTTCCCTATCCGCGTTCGCTCGCCATGAGAGACACGGTGGAATTCATTCAGGTGACGGCGCATCTGCGCGCTCTGCTGGAGGAATGCCTATGAGCAACGTGGTCTCTTCCGAAGCGCGTTCCGCGCCCGCATCCACCCCGCGCAAGGTCGCGATCCTCGACGCCACCATAGGCACCCTGTCGAGAAATCTGCCGGCGATCCTGGCTGGACTCGGCCTCGTCGTGCTCTGGCAAGTGGTGATCTGGATCTTCAAGATCCCGACCTTCATGGCGCCGAGCCCGGCCGACGTCGTGCTCGCCTTTCGCGACAATGCCGCAACGCTGTGGCGGAATTTCCTGCCGACGCTGCTCGAAGCCACCCTCGGCTTTCTGTTCGGAAACCTCGTCGCCATCCTGCTGGCGGTCTGGTTCGTGCATAGCACGACGGCGGAAAAGGCATTTTACCCGATCGCCGTCTTCATCAAGGCGATCCCGATCATCGCACTTGCGCCGATCCTCGTGTTGATCTTCGGCAATGGACTGGCGCCAAAGATCATCATCGCCGGGCTGATCTGCTTCTTTCCGACGCTGGTCAACATGGTCCAGGGGCTGCGGGCGGCAAGTCCAGCCATGCTCGACCTGATGCGGGTTCTGTCCGCCTCCAATTCGGAGATCCTCTGGAAAGTGCGGTTTCCGAGCTCGTTGCCGTTCCTGTTCGCCGCCTTGAAGATCGCCGCAACCAGCAGCGTCATGGGGGCGATCGTCGCAGAATGGATCGGTTCGAGTTTCGGTCTCGGCGCCCTGATCATCGAGGCCACCTATAATTTCCGCTCGCCGCTTCTCTACGCGACCGTTGTGATCGCAGCCCTTCTGGCGGTGGTCCTCTTCGCCCTGGTCTCGGTCGTCGAGGCAAAGGTCGTGCGCTGGAAGCCGGCCGGATCGCATTGAGCACGCGCAACCAGGAGAAAACGACAATGATTGAGACAATCCATCAGCCTGCGCGCGACATCAAAGTGGTCGATCGCTCCGACGTCGTCGTGGTCGGCGGCGGCCCAGCTGGGATCTCGGCGGCAGTGTCGGCGGCCCGCAACGGTGCGAGCGTGACATTGCTGGAGCGCTATCCCTATGTCGGCGGCCTCGCTGCCGGCGGCATGGTGCTCGTGCTCGACGATATGATCAACGAGCTCGAAATCACCGTGCGCGGCATCTGCATGGAAATGATCGAGCGCATGAAGCTCTGGGGTCTGTGCGTCACGCCGACCGACCGCGACCGCCTGATCGAGTTCCGCGATACGCCGGAAGCCTGGCAGCGCTGGGCGCGCTGGGGACTGTTCGACTTTCACACGCCGTCCATGCCGCATCCGATATGCTTTTCCGCAGCCTTCGACCCCGACGCCTTCAAGCGTGCCTCCTACGACATTCTGGCTCTTGCTGGCGTCAAGCTCAGAACCCATAGCTGGTTCTCCTCCGCGATCGTCGAGGACAGGACGATCAAGGGTGTGATCTGCCAGACCAAGGCGGGCATGGAAGCAATCCTCGGTGATGTGGTCATCGATACCACGGGCGATCTTGATGTCGCCGCCAGTGCCGGTGCCTCGCATATCGAATCCAATTTTATCCTGACGACGGTTTCGCGTTGGGGCGGTATCGACACGGATGCGGCCGAGCGGTTCGAGCGTGAAGATCCGGAAGCCTTCAAGCTGGTGGATCACGAAGCCAAGCGTCTCATCGGCGGTTGCTGGTCTTTCTGGTGGCTGAAGACGCCACTGCCGGGCGTCGTCTGGCTCAACTGCCCGCATATGCCGAAGCTGAGCGGCCTCAAGGTCGAGGACTTGACGCGGGCAGAATTGGAAGGCCGCGCGCGTATCGCTCGACTGCTGGACTTCGCGCGAGAGAAAATGCCGGGCTTCGAAAATGCCTATGTCGTCGATTTCGCGCCGCAGACCGGCGTGCGCCAGACACGGCTCCTGGAAGGCGACTATGTCGTGACCAAAGACGATGTGATGACCAGGAAACACTTCGCCGACACGGTCTGCCGTGGCCGCGACTACTACACGCCTTACCGGGCAATGCTGCCGAAGGAGATCGATCAGTTGATCGTCGCTGGCCGTCATTACTCGGCAACGCCGCAGGCGCAGAAATCCAGCCGCGAAATTCCGCCTTGCATGGCCATGGGTGAGGCAGCAGGCGTTGCCGCTGTCGTCGCACTCAATGCCGGCACGACCGTGCGCAAGGCCGACATCAAGGCAATTCAGAAACAGATGCGGGCGCAGGGGGCCGATCCCGGCGACGTACCATCCGAAAACGCCACCTATCTGGAGGCCGCAGAATGACCATTCTCCCCCTCGACGGCATTCGCGTCATCGATTTCACCCAAGTCATGCTGGGGCCGTCCTGCACCCAGGTGCTGGCCGACTATGGCGCCGAAGTCATCAAGATCGAAAAGGTCCGTATCGGCGACCTCTCCCGTTGGTCGCTCGGCTCCGATCCGGATGGCCTGAACAACCCGGTCTTCTGCTCGTTGAACCGCAACAAGAAGAGCCTGGCACTCGACCTGAAGCAGCCCGAGGCGCGCGAAACCGTGCTTACATTGCTCGAGACGGCCGACGTCGTCGTCAACAATTTCCGTCCTGGCGTCATGGAGCGCATGGGCTTCGGCTTCGAGGAGCTGAAGAAGATCAACAAGAAACTGATTTATGCGGTTGGCACCGGTTTCGGCCTGACCGGCCCTTACCAGCACAAGGGTGGACAGGACGTGCTGGCGCAGGCCGTATCGGGCGTCATGCGCCGCAAGTCGGACAGCAGCCACCCGACTTCGATCTATGCCACGCCGCTTGCCGATTATTCCGCCGGCATGCATCTGGTTCAGGGCATCCTCCTGGCGCTCCTGCAGCGCGACAAGACCGGCGAAGGCCAGCAGGTCGCCGTCAGCCTTTATAACTCCATGCTCGCCATGCAGATGCAGGAAGGTACGACCCATCTGATGCGCCAGAAGGATCTCAATTGGGGTGCTTTCCCGCTGACAGGCGTGTTCGAAACCACCGATGGCGCCATCGTCATGGTCGGCGCGTTCAAGCAGAACCCGCTTCAGGACATCTGCAACGCGCTTGAGATCGAGGATCTGTCGCAGTACCCGCATTACAAGGATTTCGACGCGCAGATGGCGCGGCGGCCGGAGCTACAAACGATCTTCCACGACAATTTCGCGAAAAATACCACGGCGCATTGGCTGCAGCGCCTGGAGGACGTCGACATCCTCTGCGCGCCTGTCCGCTCCCTGCCGGAAGCGCTGAAGGACGAACAGACGATCATCAACAAGATGATCCTGGAGGCCGGCGAGACGGCAGCCGGCCCGATCCGCCTCATCGGCTCGCCGATCGACATGTCGGCGGCTGAGGTCGCGGTGCGCATTTCGCCGCCGCAGCTCGGCCAGCACAATGACGAGATCCTCGGCTCTCTCGGCAGGCTGCAGGGAAATGCGGCATGAGCGTCGGGTTTTCCGTCGCAGATCGTGTCGCCCGCGTCACCCTGGACCGTCCCGACCGCATGAATGCGGTGGATGCCGCGACGGAGCAGGAGCTGGAGACGATCTGGCGCGAGATCGAAGCGCGAGACGATATCAGCTGCGTCGTCCTGACCGGAGCCGGGGAAAGAGCCTTTTGCGCCGGCGCCGATCTGAAGGGCGGGAGCGGTAGCTCCGGCCTCGATTATTGGGCGGCGAGCCGGGTGAATGGCTTCGGCGGGCTGGCGTTTCGCCGGTCTCTCGATGTGCCTGTCATCGCCCGCGTCAACGGCTTTGCACTCGGTGGCGGCTTCGAGATGGTGCTCGGTTGCGACATCGTCATTGCCGCGGAAACGGCTCGTTTCGGCCTGCCGGAAGCCCGCGTCGGGCGCATGCCGCTGGATGGCGGCATGGTGCTCTTGCAACGAAAGATCGCCTTCAACCGGGCGATGGCCGTCATGCTGACCGGCCGGCAGTTTAGTGCCGCCGAGATGGCGGGGTTCGGGGTTGTCAACGAGGTGGTTCCGGCGATCGAGCTGGATGCGGCCGTTGATCGCTGGGTTGCCGATATCGTTGCCTGCGCGCCGCTGTCGCTGCGCGCGATCAAGCAGACGGTGAACCGGACCGGCCATCTGAGCCCCGCAGAGGCACAGGCCTTGCGGACGCCGGCGCTGGTCAAGGCGCTGCAAAGCGAGGATGCGCTGGAGGGCGTCGCCGCCTTCCAGCAGAAACGGGCGCCCGTTTGGCGGGGACGATGAGCATGGTATAGCTTCCGGCATATCGAGGGGCTCTCATGCACGCTAGTATCTTGAAATATTTCGCTGAAGTCGCGCGTTCAGGGTCGATCCGCAAGGCATCGGACGAACTGCACGTGGCGACCTCGGCCGTCAGCCGGCAGATCAAGAAGCTGGAGGACGAGCTTGGAGCACCGCTGTTTGAACGTTTCTCCGACGGCCTGCGATTGACGGCGGCCGGCGAGATCGTGCTGAAGCATGCCAAGGACACGCTGCTGAAATACGAGATCATGAAATCCGATCTCGGCGACCTTCAGGGCAAGTGCGCCGGCCGAGTCCATATTGCCTCCCTCGATAGTCTCGCCATCCAGTTCCTGCCGGAATTCGTCATGGGCTTCCACTGGCGGCATCCGGCCGTCGATTTTCGCATTCGCTACGACAATTACACCAGTATTTTCCATTTTCTCGCCGAAGGTGACGCCGATATCGGCGTCACCTTCGATCTTGCCCGGCCGCATGACATCAAGCTGGTCTACGGCGTTCCGATGCCGCTGATGGCGATGGTATCGCGCAATCATCCACTGGCGCGGCAGAAGTCGGTGACGCTGCAGGAATGCGCGCAGTTCAAGCTGTTGCTGCAACTCGACAATGAGGTCATGAGTTCGATGATCGCCGTCGAGCTTGGCGCGCTCAACCGTGTCGGCCGTACGCTGGTGGCGACCAACAACCAGATGATGCTGAAGCCGCTGATCCTGTCTGGTGAGGGGGTCGCCTTCTTCACGCCGCTTGGCCTTCTGGAAGAGCTTGAGACCGGAGAAGTCGTCGCTTTGCCGATTGCCGGTTCGCGATTGCACAATCTGCAGGTCGGCATCGTCGTGCCGCGTCATCGCCAGCTTACCCACGCAACCGAGGTGGTCATCGAGTCGATGAGCGTCGAGCTCAAGAAGTTCAGCGACAAGATCCATGCCGTGATCCAGAGGTAGAGAAGATGACCCCATCAGCCCGGTTGCTGCTTCGCCCCGGCCATCAGCCTGCGGAGCATTTTGATGCCGCCGCACGGTTTCCCGTCGCGCAAAGCGTGCTCGCGGCGCTCGGCCCCGGCGATCTGGTGATGCCGTCGCCCGTCAACGCCCATGACCACGGATATGGTATCCGCACGCTCGATTTCGGCGCCGTCGACGATGCTCTTGAGGTCTGGATTCCGGGTATGCGCCTGCGGCCGCGAACCGATGCCTATCTTGAGGCGCTGGTGGCGTTCGCGCGCCTGGCGCAAACCGGTGTGGGCGCGACGATGCATTGCCACAATTCGCTGAATATCAATCGGCTCGGCGATGAAGCAGCCGCCGTCATGCGCGCCGCGGGGGATGTCGGCATTCGCCTGGGATTGTCATGCCCGCTGCTCGATTTCGACCCTTGGGCCTATGGCGGCGGGCCGGAGAAGTTGAAGCCATTGCTGAGCGAGGACAACTGGCAGGCTCTGTCGCCGAGCATCCCGGCCTATGCGCCGGTCGCGGAACAGATCGCCGCCGTCGACGCGGTGGCGGCGGCAAATTCCAATCCGATGGTCGATGTTCAATACGGGCCGGTCGGTCCACAATGGTGTTCCAACGCCCTGCTTGAGGCGATCGCCGAAGCATCTGCAGTCAACGGCCGGCGCATCCACATGCATCTTCTGGAAAGCCCCCGGCAGCGACAATGGCTGGATCGCCGTTTTCCGCAGGGTGTCGTCCGCTACCTCGATGAGATCGGTTTCCTGTCGTCGCGGCTGGCGGTTGCCCATGGCGTGCAGTTGCAGCCGGCGGAATGCGAGCTTCTGGCGGAAAGGGGTGTGCAGCTCGTCAGCAATCCCTCGGCCAATCTGCGTCTGCGCTCCGGCGTTGCGCCGATTTCGCTCGTGGCAGAGAAAGGGCCGGCTCTTGCCATTGGCCTCGACGGGTCAGGTTTCGACGACGATCAGGATCTCTGGCGCGAAATGCGGCTTATCCACCTGCTGCATGGCGGACGCGAGCTCAATCGCCGGTTCACCGCCGACCAGATTTTCGATGCCGCCATTCACATTGGCGCCAAGGTGCTCAACGCACCGGCCGGCCAGGATTTCGTGGTGATCGATTATGATGCCCTGACGGCAGACAGCCTGTTTGACGATATCGATGAGGCCGAGATGCTGTTGACGCGCATGACATCGGCCCAGGCCAAGGGGCTATTCGTCGGAGGGCGCGAGATCATGAGGGACGGTCGCTTGACCACTGTCGATTTTGATGGAGCGCGGCGGGAACTGCGCGAGCAGGCAAGGGCCGATTTGCCCCGCCTCCGGCGCGAACGGCAGCTTGCCGGGAGTCTGTCGGCTGCAATCCGCAGCTACTATTCTCGGTGGTGAGAAGGTCGGGTATCTAAAGCGCGTCGCGATCTTTCAGGTTCGCTCCTCGCGCTTTAGGTCTTTGTTTTTCCGCATGTCGTTAGCGCAAAACCGCTGCCCACTTTTGCGCGACATGCTTTAGCCTGCGCTCGTCAATTCGGCGGCGATCGTGTCCAGCGCGTCCAGGCTTGCCGCTTCAGCGATTTTCAGGTTCGGTGGCAATACATTGCCCCATACCGCATGGCCCGTCCGCTTGCCGACGAGATATTTGACCGCCGGAATGAGCGGGTGAGCGGCGATCGCCTGCCTGAGGTTTCCGACCCTATCGAGAGTCGCGTGATCGCTCTGGTTCTTCCATAGCCGTGCCGAGGATTGCGGGTCGATATTGATGGTTGCCGAAATACAGCCGGCGAAATTATCCTTTTCCGCCTCGGCAAGAGCTGCCTCGTTGCTCGGGAAGACGGCAAAGCCGGGAATTTGTGCGAGCTTACGGGCATAGTCCAGATTGCCTGAACTATCCTTTGCGCCGCGGATGCGCTCGGGAAACATTTGGATGAGTTTTGCTGCCAGGGCGGGTGAGAACTCGATGCCTGTCAACTGCGGGAAGTTGTAGAGATACAGGCTGATAGGCGTTTCGGCTGTCTCTCGAATGACTTCGGCGAACCAGGCAAAAAGCCCCTCATCCTGGACCGGCTTGTAGTAGTAAGGCGGCAGGACGAGCGCGGCGGCATAACCCAGCTCGCAAGCCTGCCGTGTCAAGGCGATCGTCGTTTCAAGATCGGGCGTTCCGGTGCCCACCATCATCCTGCCGCCGTCGAGGCCCTTTGCGGCGGCGGCCATGAGCGCGCTTCTTTGCACGGAGGAGAGCGCGTTAGCCTCGCCCGTCGTTCCCAGCACATTGAGAAAATCGCATCCTTCCGCCAGGCACCAGCGGCCGTGTTCAAGGAAAGCATCCACATCGACGGTTCTGTTTTCGGTGAAGGGGGTAGGTACGGCTGCGACGACGCCACCGATCTTTGCTGCTGTCATGTCGATTTCCGTTCTCGATCGAGAGGCCTGTCTCAATCAGGCTCTTTCATAGGCGGCGACGAGCGGGTGATCGCGATTGGTCGTATGGTTTTTGTCCCATCCGCCGGGCGAGCCCCAGTTGGTGACGTCGGGGCCGAAGAAGTCCTGATTGACGGCTTTGAACTGAACACGGCCCTGCGGAATGTCCTCGTCCCATGAAATGGCATCGACCGGACAGACCGACAGGCACAGGCCGCAATTGATGCACTCGCCTGGATGTATGTAGTACATCCGCCCGCCTTCGTAGATGCAGTCCACGGGACAGGCGACCGTGCAATCGCCATCCTTAACGTCGATACAGGGATCGGTAATGACATAGGCCATCCGGCCGCACCTCAATCTTCACTTGAGACGAGTATGTCAAAGGATGGCGTTGCGAAAAAGCACCGATTTTCGTTGTTTCGATTGCCGAAAAGGCAACGCGAGCAACCATGCGGGGCGGCCAGCGCACCATTGCGCTTTGGGCGCGCCTCCTCAACCGCGAGGCAGCACCGGCAATTTCTTGCTTCGCCCCCACAGAACGAACAGCGAGAGAGAAAGCAGGACAATATTGAGGGGTAGCGCCATGGCAAGCTCACCCCTAACGGCATGAAAGCCGATGGCAAGAACTTGGATCATGACAAAGCCCAAAGCCGCCAAAGGTGCGAGCCGCGGCAAAATACGGGTGAGTGTCGGCAGAACGATGCCGATCGCACCCGAAAGTTCGCAGATGCCGATAAAACGCAACAACCAATAGGGAAGCTCAGTGGCGTAATTTATGCCCGACGCGGCGAGCGCTTCCGGTGCCATGAAGGTTTTCATAACGCCGGCCAAGCCGAAAAGGCTAGCGAGGATGAGTTGGGCGATCCAGAACAGGATGGCCCATTTCGTGAATGGTGTGGGAAGTGCTAAAGTCTGCTTCATCTGTTTGGTGTCTCCTACGAACATTATGTTCGCAACACTAAGACGCATTCTGTAATCGATCGCAAGACGGCACTTTTTTGAGCGAAGCGACCACAGATGTTAGAATTGCGGATCAGCTAAACGATGAACCGGCGCTTCGTTCTCTCGCGCAGGAGCGGACGTCATCTTGGCGGGGCGCGGATGATTCTGATGGAGCGGCGCGGCAGTCCGTTGGAGGTCGAAGACCTCGCCCGGGAGTTCGGTATCAGCTATCCCTATTTCCGGCGGCTGTTTCGCGAGCAGACCGGCATGTCGGCAAAGCAGTATCAGATGACTGTCCGGATTCAGCGCGCTCGCGACTTCCTGGTCAATACCGACAAGTCAATAAAGGAGATCGCTGGGTTTTCATTCGGCTTTTCATTTCTCAAACCAGTTTCGTCAAATGATCGGCTGTACGCCGACAGATTACCGCGCCCTGCCTCGAGCGTAGCCCATTCAGGCCCGATTTGGCGCTGTCCCTTGATCTCTCGCTAAGCGCAATACGAGCGGTAAAAATGTCGTGGCCTTAGTCTTTGATCGCTACAGGCGCGTATTCTTAAACACGCACGTCTACTTTTTTTTGTGAGACAGACCATTCAACGTCGCATTTCGGCGGCTCGCCCATTTTGCCTTTATACACATGCCACCAGGCAAACAATGCCTGCATCACTGGCTTGAGTGTGTGGGCTGCCGGCGTGATCGAATATTCTACTCGTGGCGGTACTTCGGCAAAGATCTGGCGGGAGATCCGTCCGTCAGCCTCGAGCTCACGCAGCTGTGCGGCCAGCATGTGCTGAGTGCCGCGGGCCACTTCGTAATGTCGCGATTCCGAGGTGTTGTTATGTGAACACCGCAGTTCCGGATATCTTCTTCCCAGAGTAGACCGGTCCCCTTCCTTTGATCTCCCCTCCCGCCCGCAGGACTTTGGCGAGATGATCAGATTACCAAAATCCGAAGTCGTCTATATGCAGGTTGGCTTTCAGGATGTCTTTGTATGTGAGAGCGATAGTCGTCAGGATTGAAGGACACGGATAGCGCCCGTTATAAACGAAGAGACGACCCTGCTGAAGCAAGGCCGCTCTCCGAACATTAGACACCGGAGATCAGAACTTGCCGTTGTCGTTCTTCCAGTCGGCCTTCGCCGGAATGGCTTCGAGGGTATCCCAATGCTCGGCAATCTTGCCATTTTCGACGCGGAAGAGATCGTAGAACGATGTCGATTTGCCGCCGAATGTGCCTTCGCTGGCGGTCAGGACGAAGTTGCCTTCGCCCAGCACATGATGAATGGTGTCGTACTTCATGGTGATGCCGGCGTCTGCCATCGCCTTCAACGCCGCGCCGAGGCCAGATAGTCCGTCGCCAATCTGCGGGTTGTGCTGGATGTAATTGTCACCATCGAAATAGGTAGTCAGCTTCTCCATTCGACCGTTGATCAGGATGTCGTCGACGAAGTTTTTGACCAGCGTCTTGTTTTCGACAGTCTTGCCCAGATCTTTTGCCTCAGTCGGGCCGTCGGTCATGGTGTGGTTGCTCGGGTTGGGCCCAGAGGTTTCCTGGAGGTTGTCCCAGTGTTCGACTATCTTGCCATTTTCATAGCGGAAGATGTCGAAGCCGATCTTCGGGCCGAAGAAATTGTAATCTGTATGCGTAAAGACGAAATCACCGTCCTGATAGGCGCGAACGGTATTAACCTTTGCAGAGCCCTTCGGCAGAGCTGCAAGAAGAGCGCCGAAGCCGGCAAGGCCATCGGCAGCCCCGAGATTGTGCTGGATGTACTTGTCTGGATTGATGACGGCGACGGGTTCACCTGCACCGGTTTCGATGGCTTTCAAAAGGTCGACGACCTCTTTCTTTTGCGTAGTCATGCTTGTCTCCGAATGGGCCGCCTGTGCTGCGGCGAGGGTGAAAACGCCTGCCACGAATGCGCGGCTAATCTGTGCGAAAATCTGCTTCATTTGCCAGTCCTGATTTGGGATCGTATATGTATCTAAAGTGAATACATATTTTTGTAAAGCAGATTCGCTCTGAAATCCTCGTTAGTTAAACTTAACCGAAATTGCGAAGCGTGGGCTCAAGAGCTATGATCTCGCCAGCCATTTCTGCGATTGTCGAACGAGCAAGTTCCGCCTGTAATGCTCCTTCCGCATCGCTGATCCTGGTTTCCAATGTCGCCTGAATGTTGCGGCCAACGGGACATTGGGGATTGGGTGTCGAGTGCATCGGGATGATTTTTCCTTCGTCCACCACAATAGCCTTGTAGACGTCAAGGAGGGTGATGTTTTCAGCATTTTTCGCGAGCAGGGCGCCGCCGCGTGTTCCCATCTGCGCGGTTACCAGGCCGGCTTTTGCCAAACGCGACAACAGCTTGCGGATCAAAGAAGGATTGGTATTGACGCTTGAGGCAATCAGTTCCGAAGACGCAGGGATTCCCGCCTGGGTCTCCATGAAGGTTAGAATGTGAACGGCGACGGAGAACTGGGTGTTCATACAATTGACCTTTTATTGTGTATTCATAATACATACAGTTGGCGCCCGGAGCAAGTTTCGGTCAAAGATACAAATGGCAGAGGTGTTCCCATGAAGCTGATTAGGGGTACAGCCGGCCATGCTGGTCGACGTATTGGGATTCAGAGTGTATTTCTGCAATAATACCCGCTAAGGACGTTTTACGGATGACGGGGAAAACAGGGCTTCCGCTTGTGGACGCCCGGCGGCTTCTGCATCATCGGCGGCATGTTCCTGCTGTTGCTCTTGCCCCGCTCCCTCCCATTCTCGGTCGATACCCATGTTGGGTGCGTCATCATGGGGAGTGATCGTGTCAGCGCCGTGCCTCGGAAAAAACACTGCAACCGTCTTGGCGGTCGCGTTCTCACAGCTCCATTGCTGAATTTATTAGTCTCGTGCATGCCAGACATTAACATAACGCAATGCCTACGGTGTTAGCGCGAGGCACCTTGATATGTCGCAGGACGTGTGCCGCTCGCTACCTGCCTGCACGTGGCGTTGCGAGTCGTACCCACCGACGTCGCCCTTGTCGGGGCGTGAATTGGACGCCCGCTACCTGATCGACATCCACCGCGCGACAGCAGGATGTGGTTGCTTGTTGAGGAAACGCTCATTCGTGGCGGCAAGGGAGGGGTTCTGGCCCCTCCCTTGCCTACGAGACACGAGACGAGAAAAAGTGCGGCGTCATTTACACCATGCGCGGCACGCCCTTCGGGGATGCCTAAACCAATGCCGTGGGGAATATGGTCTGCGTTATTGACCTGATGGGGTGGATGCCCGGCGGTTAGCATTGTGCGCCTTCTCAGCACCGTGATGGCGCTTACGAGGACAGGCGGATTATATCTGTTCATAGCGTTTTGCCCTCCGCAGAAGCATCCCCATTCTTGTGGATGGTGCAGACCGCCTATTAGACGGATCGTGCCCCACAAAAATAAGGGGAACTACAATGACCATCTACAGACAAAATTCCGCGCCGATCACACGCCGCACGCTTCTCGGCTCTGCCGCCGCCGGAGCTGCAGGAATGGCTGCTTCGAGCATCTTTCCCACACCCGCATTGGCTCAGAAAGCCAAGCTCAAGGTCGGCTATGTCAGCCCCGTGACCGGGCTTTTCGCGACCTTTGCAGAAGCTGATCCGTTCCTCCTGAAGCAGGTGCGCAAGGCCCTGAAGGGTGGCATCGTCAACAACGGGAAGACATACGAGCTCGAGATCATCGATGTCGACGACCAGACCAATCCCGATCGCTCGACGAGCGCGACCCAGCAGCTCATCAATTCCGACGAGGTGAACATCGTTCTTGCTCAAGGTGCATTGGGCATCAAGAACATCAGCGCCCAGTGCGAACTCGCCGGAGTGCCTTCCATTACGACTATGGATCCTTGGCAAGGCTGGCTGTTTCCGCAAGGCGGCAAGCCTGAAACCGGCTTCAAATATGCCAATCACTTCTTCTGGGGCATCGAAGACATCATCTCGACGTATGTCGGAATGTGGTCTTCCCTCGACACCAACAAGAAGATCGGTTCCTGCTTCACCAATGACCCGCCCGGACAGACGTTCTTCAGCAACGAGATCGGCTTTCCGCCTGCGCTGAAGAAGGCGGGTTTCGAGATGGTCGATGTCGGCCTCTTTGAGCCGGGGTCAAACGACTTCTCCCGTCAGATCGCCGCCTTCCGCGACGCCGGCTGCGACATCATGACCGGGCTGTTCGACCCTCCGGACTGGGTGGTGTTCTGGCGTCAGGCGATGCAGGCGGGCTTCAAGCCCAAGGTCGTTACCATCGCCAAGGCGCTTCTTTTCCCCGCAGGCGTGCAGTCCCTCGGTGCCGCAGCCAACGGAATGTCCACCGAGGTCTGGTGGACGCCCGACTATCCGTTCAAGTCATCGATCACCGGCCAGTCGTGTGGTGAACTTGCCAAATCCTACGAGGCAGAAACCGGGAAACGCTGGACGCAGCCGATCGGTGTCGTCCATGCCCTTCTCGAGGCGGGAATAAACGCGCTCCGTACAGCAGACGACCCCACCGATCCCGATTCTGTGGCCGACGCGATCAAGAAGATGACGTTGGAAACGGTTGTCGGCCCACTCGATTGGGCCAATAGTCCGATCAAGAGCGTGGCGAAGATGGCGATCGCCGGCGGACAGTGGAACGTCGCGCCAAGCGGCGAATTCGACTTGGCCGTCGTCTACAATCAGGGCATGCCTAAAGTTCCGGTGACCGCTCCCTTCGAGATGAAGATCGGCGCATGAGCGAAACGCGCGAGAGCATCCCTATGCCCTCGCCGGACAGGTCCCTTTTCGTCGAAAACATCACCAAGTCGTACGGCGGCGGGCCTCTCGTGCTCAAGGATTTGACACTGGAGGTGAGCCCCGGCGAATTGTTGGGTGTCATCGGACCCAATGGCTCGGGCAAGACCACATTATTCGGCGTCATTGCCGGGCAGCTTTCGCCCAGTTCGGGCAAAGTGTGCGTCAACGGACGGGATATCACCAGGCTTCCAGCGTCCGAACGAGCCCGCAACGGCATCGGCCGAACTTTTCAGGTTCCGCAATGCTTCTTCAACATGTCGGTGTTCGAGAACCTCCTGGTCGGAGCACGTTACGCCGGCGACTTGAGCCACGACGCGGCAACGCATTCGGTTCACGATATCCTGGAACGGACCGGTTTCCGCGGGCGTGGCCACCTGCGCGCCGGGGACCTTCCTCTGCTCGACAGAAAACGATTGGAACTGGCGCGGGCCCTGGCAACCGGACCTTCGATTCTTCTTCTGGACGAAATCGCCGGGGGCCTCACAGATAACGAGGCCGCTGAAATAGCGACCCTCGTCAAAGAGGTTAACAGTCAGGGGGTCACTGTGATCTGGATCGAACACCTCGTTCATATCCTCACCTCCGCCGTTTCACGCATCGTCGTCCTCGGCGAAGGCCGGATCATCGCCGACGGCGAGCCGCACGAAACCATGGCGACGCCCGCTGTGCGGCAAATCTACCTGGGAATGGAGCCCGATCCAGATGCTTAGCATACGTGAACTGGAGGTTGGCTACGGCTCCATGTCCGTGTTGTTCGGCGTTCGCCTCGATGTCGCCGCCGGCGAAACGCTTTCTCTGATCGGCTCCAATGGCGCGGGTAAATCGACGCTGTTCAGCGCGATCACGGGCCTTTTGCGACCGACCGCGGGACAAATCGAACTCGACGGGATGGTCATCACAGGAAAGCCAACCTCCGCCATTGTTGATCACGGCATCGTCATGGTGCCGGAAGGGCGCAAACTGTTCCCGAGTTTGACGGTCGAAGAGAACCTGCTCCTGGGCGCCTACCGCAAGAGACGGGGAGAATGGACGCTAGACCGTGTTCTGGAAACCTTCCCCATTCTGAAAGATCTACGCCGGAGACCCTCCCAAGCCTTGTCCGGTGGCCAGCAACAGCTCGTCGCAGTCGGCCGCGCCCTGATGGCAAACCCGAAACTTCTGCTCTGCGACGAGCTGTCGCTCGGACTTTCGCCCTCGGCGGTCGATGTGGTCTACGCGGGCCTCCAGAAGGTCAAGGAGACCAACGTTTCTCTGGTGCTTGTCGAGCAGGATATCGCGCGGGCGCTCAAGGAAAGCGATCGGTACGCCTGCATGCGACATGGCCGCATCGTCCTTCAGGGCAAATCCCTCAACGCCGACCGTACCGAAATTTCAAACGCCTATTTCGGAGGCCCGCATGATTGAGCTTTTCTTGAACGGCCTCTTCGTCGGCTCGCTCTACGCGCTTTTCGGGCTAGGATTGGCGATCACCTTCGGTCTTATGCAACAGATCAATCTGGCGCACGGCGATATGATTGTGCTTTCGGCGTATCTGGCGTGGATGGGAGGTCAGGCCGTCGAGCTTCACCCGCTGGCCACCCTTCCTTTCGTCGCCCTCCTGATGTTTGCGCTTGGATATCTCCTTCAGTTTGCGGTGCTTAACAGGACGATCGGCCGGGGTCCGATGCCGCCGCTGCTCGTGACGTTCGGTCTCTCGATCGTTCTTCAGAACCTGATGCAAATGGGGTTCAGCGCCGACACGCGCAGCCTGGAGCCAGGCAGCATCGGCTCCGCTTCGCTGCCGCTGGGGTCCTTTTCGATCGGCGTGATGCCACTCTTCTTCTTCCTGTTTGCGTGCCTAGCTTTCGCCTGTACCTGGCTGGCATTTTCGAAGACCAGCTTCGGCCGCGCGGTCAGAGCTACCTCTGACGATCACCGTACGGCCAAGCTGATGGGCATTGAGACCAGCCATATTTTTTCACTGGCGCTCGCGCTATCTCTGTCCGTCTCCGCTATCGCGGCGATCTTCCTCGGCATGCGTTCGACGTTCGCTCCCGCCGCAGGGCCGGAACGGATGCTGTTTGCGTTCGAGGCCGTCATCCTCGGCGGTCTGGGCTCGATCTGGGGTACCTTCTTCGGCGGTCTCGCCCTCGGCCTGGCTCAAGCCGTCGGGCTTGCAATCGCCCCCACGTTCGGGCCGCTCGCAGGGCACCTGGTCTTCCTGGTTGTACTCATCCTTCGGCCTGAAGGAATGTTCGCCAGAGGGACATCCAAATGACGAAGAAAATCGACAACGCCTACATCACATTGTTGGTCATCGCGCTGGCGCTCTGCCTTATGCCCGCTTTGTTGCCGAAGGCCAGTCTCGTGCTTGCAACCGAATTCTGTATTGTCCTTGCAATCGCGCTGGCATGGAATCTTCTGGCGGGCTTTTCGGGAATCGTCTTGATCGGGATGCCGCTGTTCATCGGTGTTGGCGGATATACGCTTTACATCGTTGCCAATCTCCTCGCCATTCCTCCCTACCCCGTCATCGCCGTCGGCGGAGCGGTTTCGGCCATCCTCGCCTTCTTCCTTTCACCTCTGCTCTTTCGGCTTCAAGGCGCGCAGTTGGCCATCGGTTCATGGGTGCTGGCCGAGGTTGCTCGCCTTGTTTGCCTTGTGACTCCTGCCGTCGGAGCCGGTGGTGGTTTGAACCTCGAGGTCATCAAGTCCGTCGCGAGAGGTTGGCGGCTGACACTGAATTTTGCCTTCGCAGCACTGGTGCTCCTCATCACGCTCGTATTGATCGTGGCGCTGCTGAAAAGCAGGTTCGGCCTCGGTCTTAGAGCCATGCGGGACAGCGACGCGGCGGCCGAGGCGATGGGCGTACGGACCGCCCGGGTGAAACTCTACACCCTGGTATTGGCCGCAGGGCTCTCCGGTGCAGCAGGCGCTTGCTATTACATCACAAGTATTCAGATCACGCCGAGTAGCGCATTCTCCCAAAACTGGATCGCAATGACGATCTTTATCGTCATCCTCGGAGGGATAGGCTCGGTCGAAGGCCCGATCTTCGGAGCGATCGTATACTTCCTGCTGCGGGAAACGCTGTCGGGCCTCGGACCCGGATATTTTGTGATCAGCGGTCTGCTGGCGATCGTCGTCACCATCTTTTTGCCCGAAGGAGTTTGGGGCCTGGTCCGGAGAATCATCGGTATCGATCTCCTGCCAATCGCCCATCAACCGTCGATTGAGCCTCCCGCATCGCCACCGTCCAATCTGCAAATCCAGGAGAAACTGTCATGAAGCCGATCAAAGTCGCCGCAGTTCAGGCCGCCCCAGCGTTCCTGGACCTCAACCGTTCCATCGACAAGGCTGAAACTCTCGTTGCGGAAGCAGCGCGCAACGGCGCCAAGCTGATCGCCTTCCCCGAGACCTGGCTGCCCGGCTACCCGTGGTTTGTGTGGCTGTCGTCTCCCGCAGAGTCGATGCAATATTTTGCAGGTTACCACCAGAACAGCATGGCTGCGGACTCGCCGGAAATGCGCAGGCTGCAGACGATGGCAAGACGGCATGAAATTTTCATCGTCATGGGCTTTTCCGAGCGTGAGCAGGGATCGCGATACATGTCCCAGGCGATGATCTCGGATACGGGCGATCTTATCCAGGTACGTCGCAAACTGAAGCCGACATTCGCCGAACGCATGGTTTTCGGTGAGGGTGACGGGTCCGATCTCGAGGTCATGGACACGTCGATCGGGCGCGTGGGAGCGTTGAACTGCTGGGAGCACGCGCAGCCGCTCGTGAGAATGGCGATGCATGCCCAGGGCGAGGATATCCATGTGGCAGCCTGGCCGAGCTTCTGCCTCTACCGCGATATGGCGCATGCCCTGGGACCGGAAGTGAACAATTCTTTCTCCAGAACCTACGCCGTCGAGGGAAGCTGCTATGTCGTGGCCCCGTGCGCCACGGTCAGCCAGGAAATGTTCGACATGATGGCGCAGACCCCGGAGAAAGCCCACCTTCTCAATCCCCGCACGAGCAAACCCGGCGGTGGCTACGCGATGATCTATGCGCCGGACGGTAGGGAATTGTGCGAGCCTCTGGCCGACGATGTCGAAGGAATTCTCTACGCGGACCTGGACCCGGCACTGATCGATATGGCCAAGGTCGCCGCCGATCCGCGTGGCCACTACTCCCGGCCGGACGTGCTCCGCCTTGTGATCAACAAGGAGAAGCGCCGGGTGATGTCGGAGCTCCATCACTCCGATGTGTCAGCCGTGCTCCGACCTTTTCAGGAAGAAGAATAGGCGTGGGCCATCAAATCATGTCCGATAGACCATCTGCAAGACGTCTCAAAATAGGCGTACTGGGCGCGGGCGCGATGGGGTCGCTTTTCGGCGGCTGCCTTTACGAAGGAGGCAGCACCGACGTGACCCTCATCGACATCAACCCCGCGCATGTCGACGAGATCCGGGAACACGGCCTGAGGCTTGTGAACGGCCACGGGGACCGTCGGATTGATGTCCCCACCGTCACGCCGGAATCGGTCGATAGTGTATTCGATATCTTGCTCGTGTTCACCAAGACGTTGCACACGCATTCTGCGCTATCGGGTATCGCACGGGCGATCGGACCCGAAACCTACTTGTTCAGCGTTCAGAACGGCTTGGACAACAAGGAGGCGTTGCTTGAGTTCGCAGCACCCGAGCGCGTACTGATCGGTGTGACCACGTATCCCGCCGATATCAAAGGACCAGGTCATGTGGAGTCACATGGCGAAGGTGTAGTACGGTTCGCCGCGGCCGCATCAGAGCAACCGTCCATCGTACCCGCTCTTCTCCAGGCGTTCGAGCCATCCGGGCTCCGGATTTTCTACGACCCCGGCGTTGAGGCGGCAATCTGGGAAAAAGTCGCTTTCAATGCAGCACTCAACAGCGTCTGCGCGATCACGCGATCGACGGTGGGACAGATCGGCGCCGACGAGGGAACCCGGTCACTCGTTTTGTCGATAGTCGGCGAGGTCTGCCGAATCGCAACGGTGAGCGGAATAGCGGTAGATATCGATCGCGTGAACGGCATGGTCGAACACGCGCTGTCCCATCATACGCACCATAAGCCGTCGATGCTTCAGGACCTTCTTGCGGGACGCATGACCGAAATCGAAACGATCAATGGTGCAGTGGTGCGAAGGGCCATCGCCGCAGGGATCGCAACGCCGGTTACATCTGTGGTCCTGACGCTCGTCCGGCATGTCCAATCTCCACCTGATTTGCGATGACGTGTCCCTTGTCAGAGCGGTCGCGACCGAGAAAACCATGATGAACATATCAGAATTGAGTTGCTCCGAACTGTCATCCCTCGTTTCTTCGCGCACGTTGCGCGCGGTCGAGATCGCCGACGCACTTATCGAGCGGGTAGACAGGTTCGCCGATGCCAACGCGTTTACTGACTTCGACGCGTCCTCTGTGCGGTCGGATGCAGAGCAGGCCGATCGGGACCTTGCGAGTGGCCGTTCGAAAGGGCCGCTCCACGGAATCCCGATCTCGTTCAAGGACAATATCAACGTGAAGGGTTATGCGACGACCGCTGGTACAGCGGGAATGCGGCATTTCCGGCCGCAAGGCGATGCTCCCGTTGCGGCCATACTGAGGCTGGCGGGCGCAATCGCCTTCGGCAAAAACAACATGCACGAACTCGCCTATGGCACGACGACCAACAATGCCCTGTTCGGTGCCGCGCGCAATCCGTTCAACCCCGATCACGTATGCGGGGGCTCGAGTGGTGGTAGCGCTTGCGCCGTCGCTCATCACATGGTTCCGGCGAGCATCGGGACGGACACGGGTGGCTCCGTCCGAATCCCTGCCGCATTCTGCGGGCTGTGGAGCTACCGGCCGAGCCCGGGGCGTTGGCCGAAGGCAGGAATAGTGCCGATATCGAGTACCCGCGACACCCCTGGCCCGATAGCCCGCACTGCATCCGACCTAGCTCTGCTCGACAGCGTGATCGTTGGGCACACCGAAGTGTCGAAGACCTCGATGATCAAGGGACTGCGGATCGGAATTCCGGATGACTTTTTCTGGGACTTGGCTGATCCGAGCATCTTCAAAGCATGCAGCCAGGCACTCGATCGCCTGAAATCGATGGGCGCCGTTCTGGAAAAAGTCGACGCGCGGCGGCTGCTTGGTCATCACGCCGCATCAACGACGACTATCGCGCTTTATGAGGGCAAGGTCACTCTGGAGGGGTTTCTCAAGGCTCACGGCGTGGGAAATTCCTACGAGAGCGTCGCGCAGTCGGTGGCGGCGGAGGACGTAAGATCCACTCTCCTGGATCAACTGAAAAGCGAAACAGCGGTCGGGCAAGAGCGTTACTCAGAGGCCGTGAATATCCATCGCCCGGCTTTGCAGCAGGAGTACCGTCGCATCTTCCGTGATAACGCGCTGGACGTGCTCGCCTTTCCGACGGCGTTGATTACCCCTCCCTTGATCGGCGAGGAGGCGACGGTGCTATTGAACGGGAAGAAGCAACCCCTCTTTCCGACGATTATCCACAATACCGATGTCGGAAGCAATGCGGGTATTCCCGGAATTTCCATCCCCGTGGGACTGACTGAAACCAACCTGCCCGTAGGTCTTGCCTTCGATGCAGCCGCAGGCGCCGACAGGCTACTCCTCGACGTCGCCATTTGTCTCGAAGAGCAATTTCCCGCGTTGAAATCCAGTCATCTCTCATAAAGGAAGCGCCAATGTACACGGCGAGTAGCGCCCTTTTGGACGCACTGACCGACGCGAACGTGTCTTACATCTTTGCGAATTTTGGAAGCGATCATCCGGCCCTTGTCGAGGCGATCGCCGAGGCGCGGGCAAACGGACGCACCATTCCCGATGTCATTACCTGCCCGAACGAAATGGTGGGCATGAGCGCCGCGCATGGATACTGGCAGGTTAGCGGCAAAGCGCAGGCAGTGGTGGTGCATGTGGAATGTGGAACCCAGGCGCTGGCAGGCGCAGTCCACAACGCCGCCAAGGGCCGCGTACCCATGATGATATTCGCCGGCGCGTCACCGTTTACCCAGGAAGGTGAAATGAAAGGCTCGCGCAATGAGTTCATTCAATGGATTCAGGACGTCCACGACCAGCGGGGTATTGTTCGTGGGTACACGAAATACGACAACGAGCTTCGAACCGGTCTGAATATCAAGGACATCGTCAACCGGGCGCTCCAGTTTGCATATTCCGACCCGAAGGGGCCAGTCTATCTCATGGGCGCGCGCGAGGTGATGGAGCAGGAAGTGCCTCGGAAACCTCCCGTCCCGATGTGGCATCCCGTTCAGGCCTCCGGGCTTACGAAACAGTCCATCGCCATGCTCGGGGATGCGTTGCGGAAAGCACGCCGGCCGTTGGTGGTAACGACATATCTCGGTCGCAGTGAAGCGGCGTTCAAAGCCTTGATCGAATTCAGCCATCGGGTTGGAGCGGGGGTTCTGGAATCCGTACCCACCTGGCTGAACTTTCCACATTCAAACCCGATGTATCAGGGCAACCACTGGAACCATCCCTGGCAGAATAAGGCACTGGCTTCCGCCGATCTTGTCCTTGTGATCGACAGCGACGTCCCATGGATTCCTGTGCACAACAGGCCTAGTCCGGATGTACCGATCTTCCATATCGATGTCGACCCCCTGAAGACGCAGATGCCGCTCTGGCATATCGACGCGGTCGCTTCCTGGCAGGCGGACGCTGCCACCGCGCTGTCGGAACTCAACGTATGGCTATCTGAAAATCCGATTGACACCCATGAAGTCGACGAGCGGGCCGAGCATTGGCGCGCGCTTCATGAACAGCGCGGAAATGAACTGGCCGTATTGGAGGCGGAGCCTGAGGACGGCGTGATTACCTCTGAATTCGCCGTGGCCTGCTTACGGAAGGAGATCGGCGACGATGCGCTGTTCATCAATGAGGGCATCTCCAACTATCACACGGTCTTCAACCATCTGCGACGAAACGAGCCGCTTACGGTCTTCACGAGCGGCGGCGGTTCGCTCGGTTACAATGGAGGGGCCGCGATTGGCGTGAAGCTCGCCAGACCCGACAAGACCGTTGTCGCTTTGTGCGGAGACGGTTCATTCATGTTCAGCGTTCCGTCGTCGGTGCATTGGATGGCGGCGCGATACCAGACACCGTTTCTCCAGATCGTCTTCAACAACAGAGGCTGGAAATCACCGAAACTATCGACCTTGGCGGTTCATCCGGATGGTTTTGCGTCACAGGCCCACTCGATTGATGTGTCATTCGACCCGCCACCCGATTACGGAGGCATCGCCGCGGCGGCGGGCGGCGCCTACGCCAAACAAGTCCGAAATCCTTCGGAAGTCCGGCAAGCGATCAGGGAGGCGCTGGAGGTAGTCCGGACGCAAAAGCGGTGCGCGGTGCTGGATATATGGATTTCTCACCTGTAACCGGTGAACCTTAGGCCTTGGGAAACTGCACACACCGCATCCTTGCACGATGGCACGTTCTTTGCTTAACTTCTCTGAGGCCTAAAATAATCGATCAAGAGGTCAGGGATGACGAGTCACATCTACGACATGTCAGCACAAGAGGCGCGAATGTTCGCCAACATTATCGGCGCGCTCTCCTGCGGCAATCTCAACTTCGACGTTCGTGAAGAGGTTTTTCCGGATATCCTCAAGCTGTTGAGGGCAGATGTCCTGGCTTCCTTCGAATGGAACAGGCGCTCAAATTCCTACGGTAACGCCTTTATCATCAATCAAGACCCGAACAATGTAGCCCGGTATCACAAGTGGTTCCAGTATCGCGACCCCATGACGGAAAAGCTACGCGGGCTGAGAAGAGCAGCCCATGTCGAGGAAGTCATATCCAAGCACGACTTGGGCAAAACAGAGTTCTACAACGATTTCCTGGCCCGCGACGGAATGCAACACGGTGTCAATCTGTTCATGCAGTCGAACGGCCACGAACTGGCCGATCTCCGGGTATGGCGCTACGGCACGCGACCCGATTTCGGTGACCGCGAAATAGACTTGTTGACCATTATTGCGCCATTCGTGCGCAGAGCGTTATCGGCAGCGCCTGCGGTCAGTCTCGATGTGCTCACCGAGAGGGAGAGAGATGTTGCTCTGTTGGTGGCGCGTGGTTGTTCGGACAAGGATATCGCACGCATCTTGGGGATCGGCTTTGCAACCGTCAGGACGCATTTGGGAAGCTGTCTTGCCAAACTCGAATGCTCCAACCGCGCCGAAATAGCCGCTCACGTCTCCCGGGTTTCCAACTAGACCGGCGGCCTTGCGGATCCGTCGTGAATTGCCTTTGCAATTGCTGCAACTTCGCGCGAGATGCACGGTTGACGAAAGCCGCATCAACGGTCTGTTGCCGAATTCTCCGACTATCGCCTCCATCACCAAGACAGAGCTGCATCGGTTCGCCAGCTTCTGTCGTTTGGCATTTAGACGTAAGAATGCGGCTGTTTCTTTCTTGTTTGGAATTTTATTTTAGATTTTCTACGCCGTGAATCTCAAATAAATGCAACTGTGAAGACGTCCGAGATTGACGTGCGCAGTCCACGATCTCGTCTTTGCGCAGCCGACGCGGGCTTTGTTCTCGCCCATCATATGGCTACGCGCCATGTGAAGCATCTCCGGTCCGGGCGATGGACGATGGCCACACCAGCTAAAAGAGCCGACCTCTGGTGCAGTGGCGAGATCGGACTTGCTGGCGTCGGGACTGCGCTAGTTTCCATGTTGAGAACGTTATCGAGGCCTTCTCGCATCCAACTTCTAGCCCGTCTAACGCAGCCGTATTCGTGCGATGCGGCGTTCTCTTTGCAGATCGGGATCAGCTACGGGAGCGGCAGCGATCAGACGACGCGTGTAGACTTCGCGAGGAGTGTCGAGTACCTCCTTGTTGGTTCCAGATTCGACAATCTTACCCATGTTCAACACAACGATGCGCGCGCTCACGTGGCGCACCACCGAAAGATCGTGGGTAATGAATAAGAATGCCGTTCCCGTTTCCTGTTGCAGGTCAAGAAGGAGATTGAGTATCTGTGCTTGGACGGAAAGATCGAGAGCAGAGACGGCCTCGTCGCATATCACGAGCTTCGGGTCAGGCAGTAGTGCTCGGGCTATGGCGATTCTTTGACGTTGCCCGCCGGAGAATTGTGCCGGATAGCGACTTGCAGCCTCAGGACCAAGCCCAACCCGCGTTAGCATTTCGGCCACTTTTTGCCGAATTTCGACCTTGCCTATATCTCTTCTGTATAGAAGCGTTTCGCCGACACTCTCGCCTATGGGCAGGTTGGGATTAAACGAGCTGTAGGGGTCTTGGAAGACCACCTGTATCTCCTGACTGAGAGCTCGCCTTTCATTACTCGCAAGGTTTGAGATCTCTCTCCCCCCGAAACGGATGGAGCCGGATGTAACAGGTGCAAGACCGAGGATAGCCTTTCCGATCGTGCTTTTGCCGGAGCCGGACTCCCCAACGAGGCCGACGGTCTCCCCAGCATTTACCTCAAAGGTCACGCCGCTGAGCACCGCCTTAGTCGGCGCTCGGCTCAGTCGGCTTGCGTAGCGGACCGCCAGATCTTCGACCTCAAGCAACGCCATTTGATAATTCCTCTCCAACCCCTCCGCTCTGCGAGAGGTTCGCGATGTGAAGACAGCGGCTCTCCCGTCCTGGCCCCGGTGTGATCATGGGGATTTTCATTGATCTACAATCCGGCTCCGCCAACTCGCAACGGTCAGCAAAGCGACACGAGTTCGGCCAGGTGGCAGGGGGTGGGACCGAGCCTCTAATGGTTGGCAGACGACGGCCCGGAGTTCCGGCTGCGGGCGTCGATCTGAGCAGAGCCAGCGAATATGGATGTTGAGGTGATCGGACCAGACTCCTGACCTCCGCATGCTCGACGATCTCGCCAGCATACATCACGACTGCACGGTCACAAGAGTCTGCCAACACGCCCCAATCATGCGTAACCAAGATCAATGACATGCCAGTCTCAGCGCGAAGTTCTCTAAGAAGGTCAAGGATTTCGGCCTGGACCGTAACATCGAGAGCCGTGGTGGGTTCGTCAGCAATCAGAAGCCTCGGTTCGCCTGCCAAAGCTCTCGCTATGGCGACGCGTTGGGCCATACCACCGGAGAGCTCGTGGGGATATTTCCTTGCCGTATCATAAGCATTCGGGAGACGCACTCGCTCCAATAGTCTTATTGCTTCAGCTTTCGACTGTTTGCGACCAAGGCGCCGGTGAACACGGATTGCCTCGGCTACTTGATCTCCCGCAGAATACATCGGGTCCAGGCTGGAAATCGGTTCCTGCGAAATATAGGCTATACCGCGACCTCGAACTCGCTCCATCTCCCTGTCATTGAATCCAAGGAGATCCTGGCCGCCAAAATTTAAGCGGCTTGCAGTGATCGTCGCTCCCGCAGGCAGAACTCGCAGAAAGGCAGCGACCGTCATCGATTTTCCGCAACCAGACTCGCCAACCAGACCAACTGCCTCACCCGGTTTGATAATGAGATCGATTCCCTGAACCAAAGTGAGCTCACCAAGCGTGATCTTGAGATTCACTACCTCGAACAGTGCATCTCCGGCCGGAGAACTCTCTTGATGCACCGCCTGAACCACTTGGGTGTGTGTCAACTTTTGCCAGCTCAAACCGGTGTCTGATCCGGAGCTACGCCCAAGGTGAGCATCCCTAATACCGGTCCCGAGGAGATTGAGGGCGAGCGACATTAATGTGATGATACCTCCGGTCGGCACGAGCATCCATGGAGCGCGATTGATAACGGATGCCGCCTCGCTGATCATGTTTCCCCATGTCGGAGAGGGAGGCAGTTCTCCCAAACCAAGAAACCCAAGGGCGGCCTCAACGACGATGGCGATGCCTGCAACCAATGACACCTGGGTTAAGACTGGCCCAGTTATAGCCGGAAGGATATGGCGCCGCTGTATCTGCCAGTTCGACAGTCCCGCAACCCGGGCGACTGCCACATACGGTTCTTCACGTACAGCAAGCGTGACGGATCGAACGACGCGTATCAAGGAGCCCGAAACGAGGACACCGAACGTAATCATAGCGGCAGTTTCGTTACGCCCATAGACGGTGACGATTACCAGAAGGACGACCAAGCCCGGGATGGATTGAACGACATCAACAAAGCGCATGATGACGGTTTCCGTGACGCGTCCAGATGAGCCCGCAACAATCCCGCCTATTACCCCAAAGATAAGGAAGACAAACACTGCAGTAACGGTCCCAGATAGACTGGTTCGACCGCCAAAAAGCAGACGAGTTAGAATATCTCGGCCGAGACCATCTGTTCCTAGCCAGTGCTGAGGACTCGGTCCGGCATAGACCTGCTTGAGGTCCAATTGCTGGGGGCTGTAAGGGGAAACCCAGGGTGCGAAAAGACTGCCGAACACGACAATGAGGACGAAGATTATTGAAACCGTCGTCGTTGGTTGCCGCAGAGCGCGCAGCAAAATGCCCTGCGGGGCGTTTGAACCCGTCTGCTTGCCAGCGACGTTGCCTGATACCTCAGTCATTGCGCCTGTACCTTCGGGTTGAGATAGGCCAGCAGGAGGTCATTGATCGTAAACACGATAACAACGACGATCGTGTAGTAGACCACAATGCCTTGCATGACAGGGATGTCATGCCGGTTCGTCGCTGTTACGGCGAGCCTTCCTATGCCCGGAAGGGCATAGACCTGCTCGACAATCAGCGTGCCTCCCAAAAGGTTCACGAAGATTAAGCTTATGATCGTCAAGACGGGGCCAAAGGCGTTTCGCAACACGTGCTTCAGCAATATTCTTCTCGCTGGAATGCCGTTTGCCCGCAGTGCCCTGACGAAATCGCTCCTCATTGCTGTGAGAAGTTCGCCTCTGGCGTTGAGAGCGATCACGGCGATCGGCGAGACGGCGGTCGTCAACACGGGAAGCAGCAGCGCGGCCAACCATCGATGGACCCCGGTCGAGAAGGCAATGTAACCGGATGTGGGCAGCCAAGACACATTGGCCGCTACGACGGCGATTAGCACCATGCCAAGCCAAAAGTTCGGCAGGCTCATCAGGAATACGGAGCCGATATCGACGATCCGTCCGGGTAGGCCGCCCCGAACGGCGCTGATGCCGCCGAAGAGCAGCCCAAGGAACACACTCATCACCAAGGCAAGAACTGTCAGCGACAGCGTCACAGGAAGTCGTGCTACGATCAGAGAGAGAACGGTCTCGTTGCTATAGGCAGAAACTCCGAGGTCTCCTTGAAGCGCATTCAAGAGCCATTCACCGTATTGAACAAAGAACGCCCGATCATAGCCGAGCTTATGATTGAGCTCTGCGATCTTCTCGACCGTCGCTCCCGTTGCAAGCATGCTTTGAGCAACGCTGCCGGGAGCAAACGATTGAAGCAGGAAAGTCAACATTGAAACGATCAAAAGCAGGGGCAGGGCCCAGATAAATCTTTTGGCGAGCACAGCGAACATGGTTTCATCCATCGACTGAGATTGGTGTCCGGCCAGGCGTGCCGCAGCAGCCGGATAAAGGCAGGCCTTATTGCGCCGGCGCCCAGTTCAGATAGAAAAACTCTCCGATCGGTGACGCCTTGCCGAGATCCTTCACGCCTTTGGCGAAGGCATACCTTGGGGCGACCGCGATCGGCACGAACCATGCCTTCTCTGTAACGATCCGGTTGAGCTCGACGTTCAACGCCTCGAACTCCCCTTGCGTCCCGGCCTTGGAAACGGCATCGTACGCCGCTTCGACCTCGGCATCCTTGGTCTTGAAGGGGCTCCAAGGGCCGAAATAAGGATCCACCAAAAGACGAACGGCGTCGAAATAAACGTCACCCAACAAGGCGAAGGACGGCGCCATGGCGGCATACTTCTTCTGCGCAACGTCACTGACCCATGAATTCGGATCAGCCAGGCGCTGTAACTCAACCCGGATACCGACCTGAGCATACATTGCCGCAATCGCCTGTGCTGCGTTGCTCATATCCTGGTCAAGCAAAGGAAGGTCGAACCCATCAGCGTAGCCAGCTTCTGTAAGCAGTTGCTTGGCCTTTTCGGGATCGTAAGGATATCGGCCGTCAAGCTTAGGATCGTACCCCATCAAATTTGGGACAGCGAATTGCCCCATGACACGCCATTTAGGGCCGAGTACAGCAAGAAGAGATTCCCGATCAATCGCATAGTTCATGGCCTGCCGAACGCGCTGGTCCTTGAGCGCAGGGACGAGTTCACCATTGCGGTCGAAAATGTTGATGCCGTAGCCGAGGATCAAGCCCTCGGCGACCTGAAAACCTTCAGTCTTCGCCTGGCCCGCCAGTTGCGATTGGGCATTCGCGTCCAGGGGCAGCATCGAAACCTGGATTTCCCCTGACCGAAGTGCTTCGAAAGCAGTATTCGGGTCAGCGATTACGCGAATGACGACCCGATCCCAATGCTGGTGCGCAGGATCCCAATAGTTATCGTTGCGATCAAACACATACCTGTCGCCTGTGAGCGTCTCGCTCTTATTGAGCCTATAAGCTCCGGAGCCAAACATCTCTGTACTCATTCGATCCGGGTTTGCGAGACCTTCAGGGCTGATGATAAGCCCGTTGTTGCATTCCCCATCCGCCGAAAGCAGTGTCTCCATGCCCTTGAACGGTCGATCATATTTGATCTGGACCATGTCGCCATTGACGACTTCTATGGATTTGAACGGAGCAAGATAGCCCTGATTTATCCCGGGGTTGTCGCGGTTATGAAGGAGCGTCGCCACAACGGTTTGGGGCGTAATCGGCGTCCCATCTTGGAACTTTACGCCCGTACGAATTTTCATTGTGAAAGTTGTGTTGTTGTCAGAGTAAAACCACGACTCTGCCAGCCCGGGCGCATATTGGCCGTTTTCATCGACCCTAATGAGCGGATCGTAGGCGAGCGCGAACAGAATGTTGCTACAGTTTGTTCGTAAAACAAAACTGGACGGTGCGAGACCAATCGCGACGGTCAGGGTCTTTGCCGTCGCTTGTGCATTTCCGAACGAGACAAGCAAAAGCAATGCGATCGAGATCGCCTTCACACCGGCGGCAAGTGGGATGCGTCGCATCAGAAGGCAGAAAAAAGGCGCAGTTCTACGCTCTCCAAACAACATAGCATTCCTCCCAAATCCGATCCCGCCAACCTCTCCTTGGTAAATCCCATCGGCTAGCATCATCGGAAAACAAAACCTAGCGTCCCTGCATGCCGCTGTAAAGGTCTCATTTTGATGCCAATAAGATCAAGCAATGAAAGCATTAGCATCACTGATCGATGAATATTTGCCTATGACCGGCTGATCGGGTAACCAAATGAGAGGTTCACCACAGAAAGAGAGGCCGGTATGGCAAATCAAAAGCGGCGGCTTATTCGTCTGGATGTGGCCAACATGGCGGGCGTCAGCGTGGCAACAGTTGACCGCGTATTAAATGGGCGCGGTAGTGTCAAAGAGCAAACGGCACGCAGAATTAAGGGCATTGCAGCCGACCTCGGATATGCGGCCGGCATCAACGACAAGGAACTCCGGCTGGGCGTTTTCCTCCAGGACCCAGGCCAATCGTTTCTCCGGGAGATCGAGCGGCACTTACTAGCGGACAAGGTCGATCCCCTGCGTAAGGGATACCGGATATTTACCTACTATATGCCCGAGATATCTCAGGATGTCCCGGAGACCTCCCCGGCAGCTATTGCCGCGAAAATCGAGGAAATGGCTGCGACATGCGACGTCATCGCGGGTGTTTTCGCGCAGCATCCGTTAATTCTACGAGAGATTGGAAAGGCGACGGCAAGGGGCATACCTGTCATCGCGTTTCTCACCGACCTTCGCGATCCACAGAGAACTGCCTTTGTCGGGCCTGATAATCGAATGGTGGGCCGGACAGCCGGAAAGCTGATGGGTCTCATGTTGGGGGGTCGGGCTGGCAAGGTCTTGGTAACGAGCGACTCCCTGCACGGGATGGGAACCAGCATTATCGCAACCGAGGAAAGAGAAGCTGGCTTTCGCTCGGCAATCATGGAGCAATTCGAATCCCTCGAGGTTTTGACTTCGGTCGAGCGTATCGAAAACGGGACTCGAATAGGGACGAAACTTGAAACCCTTCTCAGGGATGAGACCGTGATTGGCATTTTCAATGCGGGGGGGCGAAACTCGCAGATTACGTCATCGATCACAGCCTCCGGTCGGCGGCCCGATACAATTGTCAGCATTTTGAGCGAGTTGTCGGCGTCGGCACATGAGGGCCTAATAAACGGCCGCCTGCACGCGATACTCGCCCACTCCGCCAAGCAATTGGCTGACAATCTATTGAATGTGATGCTGAAGGCAGGTCGCGATGAGGCCGTTGAACCGGCTACAATAGTGCCTCTCCATATTTATCTTGATGAGAATGTGCCCGTCAGCTGCGGAAGCTCACCCTGACATCGCGAAGCAAAGCCGAGCGACGGCACTATTCGTCGCCGCATTTGATGATATTTACAACATCACAGTTTGACGTTATTAGTCTCATTACTAGATGCTATTTGAGGCTGGGGATTACCGGTAATGTCGGAAACGAAAGCGATCGACTTTTCTTTCTTGAAACTGGACGATTCGGCTAAGGGGCGCTCACTTCAAGATCAGGCGGAGTATGCCCGCAGTTGCTCCGGGGAGGAGCCGTACGCTCCCGGGCCTGAATCGTTGCCCGTGCCGGAGAACCCTGCCGGAGCAGTCACCGAGCATGAATGGACGAGCCGAATTGCCTATCCTGGCGTGAGCCGTCGCTATCGAGTCTATGTACCCAAACAATACGATTCGTCCGTGCCTGCAAACCTGATGGTGTTTCAGGACGGCGAGCAGTATCTTCGCGAAGTTCGATGCGACACTGTCTTCGACAATCTAATCGCCAAAGGTCATATCCCGCCTACTATCGGCCTCTTCGTTGAACCCGGCAATCCAGGCCCTGGCTATCCAGTATATGGTGGGGAGGGCAATCGAAGCATCGAGTATGATTCGATTACATCGGATTATGCAGACTTCCTCGCGACAGAACTCATTCCCGAGATCAAAAAAGAGCTTAACATTACCGACGATCCGCGCCGGCGCGCAATCTGCGGAATAAGTTCCGGCGGGATGTGCGCGTTCAACGCCGCGTGGCATCGGCCGCTCGACTTCGGTAATGTCATCAGCCACTGCGGCAGTTTCGTGCATTTGCGTGGTGGATTTCTGTATCCGACTCTCGTCAGGCGAACCGAACGCAAGCCAATCCGCGTTTATCTTCAAACTGGATCGAAGGACCTTAACATCATTCTCGGCGACCTCGTTCTCGCTAATCGTGAATTGGCTTCCGCCCTAGCCTATAGGGCTTACGATATGAAGTTCGTTTTTGGTGAGGGTGGGCATACGTTGATGCATGCCAGCGCGCTCTTTCCTGACACAATGCGGTGGACGTTTGGCGACAAGCCGGTTCGCACCCAATTGCCGAACGCGGCAGAATCCTAGAGTCATGGCATTCGATTGAATGATGCCACCAGCCGTCATTGCAGGGAATGGCCCAATTGGTGGCCGCTTCACGCCACACCGGACCGCCACCCGTCAGATTGCGTCTCGGACGTCAAACCAATGCCTCCCGCGATTTTGCATCCTCAGTGACGCATGAAACCACCATCGACGTTGAGAGTGACGCCGGTGATGAACGCGGCGGCATCTGAAGCAAGGAATGCGACGGCCTCTGCGATGTCTTCGGGGCGACCGGCCCGGCCAAGAGGCATCGCGGCGAGAATTCGGTCACGTTGCTCCATCGGTAACGACGCCGTCATTCCCGTCTCCGTCAAGGCGGGACAGATGCTGTTGCATGTGATGTTGGACGGGCCGACCTCTCGGGCAATTCCCTTGCTGAAGGCAATAACGGCTCCTTTTGCAGCAGCATAGCAGCTATTGCCGAGAAGCCCTCCACCTTGCTGGCCGGCAACAGAGGCGATATTGACGATCCGCCCCCATTGGCGCTCCGCCATATGTGGCAAAACTGCTTTTGTCAGCAAAAATACGGACGTGACATCGACAGCGAATAGCCGCTCCCATTGCTCCAAACCCACTTCCGCAATGTTTCCTTTCGAAACGATTCCTGCGTTGTTCACGAGGATATCAATGCCCGCAAAGCGGGTTTCCACTTCCTCGACAAGCGTCTGTATCTGATCAGCAATCGAAACGTCTGCCGCGATGAAGGCGGCGGTGTCTCCACGTCCCTCCAAATGTTTCGCTGCACTCTCCCCGGCCTGGAGATCAACATCGGAAATGACGACTTTTGCACCTCGTGCGGCCAGCAGACTGGCAATCCCGAACCCGATCCCATGCGCCGCGCCGGTTACCAGAGCTACACGACCTTGCATGTCCCGTTGCATCGCCACGTCCTTTTCGCTAGCGTTCCACTTGAGGAACTCGCTGTATATCCAAAGGATTATTCCTGGTGGCCTGATGGATCAAACGACTTGTCCTTATCGGCAAGTTAAGTGGAGCTTAACTGATGTCTCGACTTCCCGTCCCGTTGAGCAGTCTCGAGATATTCGCCGAAGCCGGAAAGACAGGTTCCTTCACACGGGCTGCCGAAAACCTAGCGCTATCGACCAGTGCTATTAGCCAGGCGGTTCGCAAGCTTGAAGGGAGGCTCGGATGCGAACTCTTCATCCGAGTCGGAAACGCTTTGAACATCACGCCGGAAGGTGAGCTACTCCTTGCCCACGTGAATGCTGGTATCTCGCAGATGCGCGCGGGGCTTGGAGCGCTGCTGACGAATAAGGAAGAGCCCATCTCCATCAGCAGTCCGCCGGGGATTGCGAGCCAACTGCTGCCGACCGTTGTCCAAAAGCTGATAGCTCTAAACGCCAAGGATATCCGACTTGTGTCGGATGAGACACCTGATTTTATCTCGTACCATGCCTTCGACGTCGCTATCCTTTACGGTGAGGCAGCGGCACGGCTCCATGATCTGGAGCCGTTGGGACCGGACGTTTTTACACCCGTCTGCAGTCCTCAATTGCGAAGACAGATAAGTGTGATCGACGACATTGCGCGCCTGCCATTAATCGTCAACGAAACAAACGCGGTGACATGGAGCGATTGGCTCCGGCGGAACGGTCTTTCGCCGACAAGCATCAACTGGCTCCGCTTCAATCGTGCCTCGCAAATCATCCCTGCGGTTATGGGAGGATTTGGTGTGGCTTTGGAATCTTTGAGGGTCTTCGCACCACAAATTGAGCGTGGGGAGCTTGTGCCCTGCGACTTTCCTGGTTCCATCTCGATTTCGAGGGAACTTACATTTCTTCATGTCACCAAAAATCCTGTGCGACATCAGCAGGCAGAGCAAATTGCTGAGCTCATCCGCGAAGAGTGCTTCACAAACTTTGACGGCCGACGACGAAAAGTCGCTGAGCATGAGATAGCAGGAAACTTGTAACCTCCCTTCGCGATAGATCGGGGCGGGTGATGTCATGTCTGGCGCCCGTTTGGCAATCTGATTTTGGCCGGTGTTTGACCTTTTCGGGTCGGCTGCCGTCATGTCTCCGGCCTGTTTATGCGGCACGATAGACTCGGCGAAGCGATCGCGCACATAGGCGCTCGCGCAATGACGAGCTCGAAGCCATCCTCGACCCTCTCGGGGTCAGTAAATCAATGAAAATTCCGGCTTTTCACCTTCAGCGTATCGATTTGAAGGTCGGGGACGAAAATATCCCTCGGCTTGACCGCCGACGCTCGATCCCGCGAATCCGGACTGCCCGGCGATCCGTGGGCGAACTCGTCACCGCGACTCTTCGGCAATTTGAACTCCCCATCACGATCCGCCAGTGCGGATAGGTCGCCCGAGAAGTCGAACAGTTGCTGGGCGATGAGATGCACGACCTCCCCTTCCCGTTGGATTCGGCCATTGATCGCCATCATGCTCGACCCGAGCACAACACATCGGCGCCGCTCGAAGAGCTTTGGCCAGATAACGACATTCGCCGGGCCAGTCTCGTCTTCGATCGTCAGGAACATCACGCCTTTGGCCGATCCGGGCATTTGACGGACGAGAACGAGGCCGGCGGTCATCAACCAACGGCTATCGCGGGCAGACATGGCTTCACCGCAGGTGACGATGCTTTGAGCGGCAAGGTCCTTGCGCAAGAACGCGATCGGATGCTCGCGGAGCGTCAGGCCGGTATGGCTGTAGTCCTGGATGACATTGTGCCCATCTGTCATCTGCCGGAGTTTGACATCAGGCTCCTGCTGCTCGGCGATCGTCTTCATCTCGCGCTCGGCCGCAGCAACAAAGAGCGGCAGCGGCTCATCGCGCAAAGCTTTGATCGCCCACAGCGCGTCTCGTCGCTGAAGTTCGAGCGATGGCAGGAAAGCATCGGCCTCCGCCAGTTCGACCAGTGATGCTGCCGGAACGCTCGCGCGCCGCCACACGTCATCGATGCTGTCGAAGGGTTGATCGGCACGGGCGGCCACGATGCGTGCCGCATCGACTGCGGCCAGCCCACGCACCAGACGCATACCCAGGCGGACAGCATGGCGGCGTTCGTCGCCTTCCATCGGCTCCAGCGTACAGTCCCAGCGAGAGCGGTTGATACAGACCGGCCGGATCTCCACACCGTGGTTGCGGGCGTCCCCGACGATCTGGGCGACCGCGTAGAAACCCATGGGTTGGCTGTTGATCAAGGCCGCGCAGAATGCGTCGGCGTAATGGCATTTCACGAAGCTGGAGGCGTAGGCGATGAGCGCGAAGCTTGCGGCATGGCTTTCCGGGAAGCCGTAGGAGCCAAAACCTTCAAGTTGCGAAAAGGTCTTCTCCGCAAATTCCGGCGAATATCCATTCTTCACCATGCCGGAAACGAGCTTCTCCTTGAATTTCGAGACGCCGCCGGTGAACTTGAACGTCGCCATCGATTTGCGAAGCTGATCGGCCTCGCCACCGGTAAAGCCGGCGCAGACCATCGCCACCTTCATGGCCGACTCCTGAAAGAGAGGCACGCCGAGTGTCTTTCCAAGCACCGCTTCCAGTTCGGGCGTCGGATAGACGACCGGTTCCTTGCCTTCGCGGCGGCGCAAATACGGATGCACCATGTCACCCTGGATCGGCCCGGGTCGGACGATCGCCACCTGGATGACAAGATCGTAAAAGGTCCGCGGCTTCAGCCTCGGCAACATTGCCATCTGAGCCCGGCTTTCGATCTGGAACGTTCCGAGCGTGTCGGCCTTGCGGATCATCGCATAGGTCGCAGAGTCTTCCTGTTCGATATTCGCCAGGTCGATCGTTTCGCCCTTATGCTCCTCAATCAGCTTGAATGCTTTTGCCATACAGGTCAGCATCCCCAACGCCAGGACATCGACCTTCATGAACTTCAGCGCTTCGACATCATCCTTGTCCCATTCGATCACCTGCCGGTTGGCCATTGATGCGGGCTCGATGGGGACGAGATCGTCGAGCCGATCATGCGTCAGCACGAAACCGCCGGGATGTTGGCCGAGATGCCGAGGGGCGCCCATCAACTGTTGTGCAAGTTTCAGCGTCAGGGCGAGGCGGCGGTCATCGGGATTAAGGTTGAGTTCCCGCAGGTTCCGGTCACCGACCAGCTCGGCGGACCAGGACCACATGCCCGAAGACAGAGCCTTGATCATATCCTCCGGCAGACCGAGTGCCTTGCCGACATCGCGGATCGCCCCTTTCGCCCGATAGCGTGTCACGGTCGCGCAGAGTGCTGCCTTCTGATGTGTGTAGGTCTTGTAGATCCACTGAATGACTTCCTCGCGGCGCTCGTGCTCGAAGTCGACGTCGATATCCGGCGGCTCGTCGCGCTCCTGGGAAACGAAACGCTCGAAGAGCAGGTCGTTCGTCTCGGGATCGATCGACGTGATCCCGAGGATATAACAGACGGCAGAGTTTGCGGCAGATCCCCGCCCCTGACAGAGGATGCCTTGGCTGCGGGCATATCGGACGATCGAAAACACGGTCAGGAAGTAGGGTGCGTATTTCATGGCCCGGATGAGGTCGAGCTCATGCCGAATGATTTTCAGAACGCTGTCCGGCAGACCTTCCGGATAGCGCGCAGGCGCGCATTCCCAGACATAATGCTCGAGAGACGCTTGCGCGTCCTTGCCTGGAACGATTGCCTCCTCAGGATATTGATAGGTGAGTTCATCTAGCGAGAACCGGCAGCGATCGGCAATTTCCATCGTCCGGGCCAATGCTTCCGGGTAACGCGGGAACAGCCGCTGCATCTCTTCGGGCGGCTTGAGGAATCTATCCGCATGACGCTCCCTCTCGAAACCGACGTCGTCGATCGTGGTTCTGGTGCGAATACAGGTGACGATGTCCTGCAGCTGACGGCGCGACGGTTCGTGGAAAAGGACATCGTTGGTGACGACGGTCTTCACCTTGAAGCGGGTGGCCATGTTCGACAGCTCATGAAGCCGCATCTGGTCGTTCGGCCGACGGCGAAGGGAAAGCGCCAGATACGCCCGGTCCCCGAACATTTCCGCCATCTTTCTGAGCTGCACGGCGCAGGTGTCGTCAGGTAGATCGGGCACCAGAATACCAATCAGGCCCTCGGCATAGAGCGCGACGTCGTCGAGATGTAGGATGCAATTGGCTTTGCCGCCCCTCGCCTTGCCGAGCGTCAAAAGACGGGTCAGGCGCGAATAGGCGGCACGATCGGTCGGATAGACCAGGATCGACACGCCGTCCTGCAGATCGAGGCGACAACCGACGACGAGACGAACGCCTGTGGCACGGGACGCCTCGAGAGCTCGGACGATGCCGGCGAGCGAGTTTCTGTCGACGACGCCGAGCGCCTCGATGCCGAGCGCCTTGGCAGTCGCAAACAGCTCATCCGCCGACGATGCCCCGCGCAGGAATGAGAAATGTGTCGTGACCTGGAGCTCGGCATATCTCATGCAAAGATCCCATGAAGAAACCATTTGTGCGAGCCGGTCGCCGCATCGATGCCATCGCCCGACCTGAAGATCCAGAACCGTTCGCCGCCCTCGTCTTCGATCACGAAATAGTCGCGCACCGCGTCGAACTCGGAGCTTCGGTTCCACCACTCGCCAAAAATCCGCTCCGGGCCGTCTGCGCGTTTCACCCGCCGGCGCTTGCCGCGCCACGTCATCGACACGGGTGGATGATCCGGCAGGAGCGCGATCACCTCGATGAGCTCCGGACGCGAGAGGAGCCGAACGGGTCGAGGCCAGTGCAAGCTCCATGACGTACCGGTCTCATCGGCAACCGCACTGACGCGCTTGACGCTGCGCTCGGGCACGTCGCTCGCCACAGGCACTATCCGATAGACGCGCTGCCCGCGATTGCCGATCACGTCGATCAGCGGCGCGATATCGACGATCTCCTCCTCGATCAGGGAGGACGCTTTCTGCACCTCAGTGAGCGGTTCGGCGATGATAGCCACCAGCGAGAGCTTCTCGATCCCGAAGCCTGGCTCGATCTTCTCGATCCGGTCCTTGAAGAGCTTTGTCAGCCAGGCCACATCGCGGGCCGGCTTCGCGGTTCCGGCACGGATCGCCTGCATCGTATTGTCGACCTTGTGGACGAGAAGGTCCGCGCGGCGAACGCCGAGGCCCTTCTGCTGGAGTGCTTGGCAGAGCTCGACGACAAGCCGCGAGACGTATTTGGCGATGGTCTCGGGAGCGCCGATCGGCTCGGCGAAGGCGCGGCTGACCTCGATGACATCCAACGGACGGATCGGATCGATGGGCTCCGGCAACCGCCCATACATCTGGTCGAGACGACGGCCGATTTCGGGACCGAAGCGAAGGGCAAGCGGCGCGTGTGCTGTGGCCGATAGCTCGCCGATCGTCTGAAACCCGAGGGTCCGCAGGCCGACGACGATTTCGGAGGGCAACCGTATTGATGATACCGGCAGCCGCTCGACGAAGCGTGATGTCTCGCCCCGCGCAACGATCACAATATCGCGCTTGCTGACCCGGGCCAGAGCATGGGCCGCACCCCAGCTGTCGGCAACCGCAACACGCGCGGTCAGTCCCTTGGCACGGAAGCGATTAACGATACCGGACAGCATCAGATCCTCGCCGCCCTGGAGATGATCGGCGCCTTCGCTGTCCATGACGATGCCGTCGGGGGCATCCATTGCGACAATCGGCGTGTACTGCGTCAACGCCCAGAGCGTGAGGCGTTCGAGGGCCGCAGTGTCCGCGATCGGATCGGCGTCGACCATCTGCAGGCCCTGCACGATGGCCTGCGCCTTGGCGGCCGGCATGCCGATATGAAGACCCGCCGATCGGGCCGTTTCATCCGCGGCCGCGATCCATCGTTTGGAACCGCTCTTCGCGACGACGACAAGCGGCCGCTCAGCGGACAGCATTCCCCCGCCATCGGCTCGTCTGATCCTGTCGATCGCGAGATCCGGAAGATAAATGGATACGACCCGTGGCATCGCACGCTCCTACGATAAACTCTGCGCACTCACCGGCTTTCACTCTCATCAGTTCCAGGAGCCATCGCGGCCGCCCGACGCCTGGAACCGGTAGCTCTTCCGATGGCAGCACGCTGACACGCCACCTTGATGTCGACGCCGTCGGCTGGCCAAAATCGGATGCCTCGGTCTGTCGTCGCCATCGTCGCACGACCAGTCCAATCGTTCCGGTTTTCTCGGCCGCAAGCTGCAGCCGGCGCGACGCGGTCCTCGGAAGACGGACGAGCTCACCGACCACGGCGCCCAGGCCACCGTAACCAAGACCTTCCTCCATTGTCGCCAGGACATCCTCTTCCTTGTCAGCTTCGGCAAAGACCACGCGATCGGGATGGAGACCCGCCTGCGCCAGTGCCGGGAAAAACAGGTCTGGACGCGTCATGCACCAAAGGATCTGCCCCTTCGTGCGCGCCGCGATCCCCGCCACACAAAGAGCCGCAGCCGCGCCATCGACCGTTCCGGACCCGCCACCGGCGAACTCGTGTAGGGCACCATAGGCCAGACCGCCGCCCGGAAGCACCGCGTCTATTTCGGAAACCCCAAAAGCAAGGCAGCCGACCTTTCTCGTCGATCCGCCCTCAAGGGAGGCGATACGGTCGCGTAGATCGGTAATTACCCTGTTGCGGGCAGCAGTCATCATTCACGCGTCCCTTGAAGGCCGTGTTGGAGTTTCGACTTCATGTCGTTCGAATGTAGATGTTCGCTATCTGTTCCGTCGCGGTCGAAGAGTCAAGCAACCAGGAATAGGAATATTATCTCTCAACTTTAGGAAACCAAGAGATTCGCTTTGCGAATCATGGCCATGCGCCGATTGCAGCGATTTGGTCGAAGCGGAAATAAATTTCGTCGGATTCGCAACTTACTATCGGCCGGTTGGCATTTCGCAATTCCATCGGTTACGATGCTCGCAGTGTTCACGGGAGCGGCCACTGCCCATGTGCAATCTGTACCGCATGGAAGACAAGGATTGGGTTGCCAAGTGGGCTCAGGACGCCGAGAGCATGATCAATCTCATGCCAGCGTACCAAATGAACCCGGATCAGATCGGGCCGATCCTGCGCAATACGGCCGACGGAAGAAAGCAGCTGGTGCATGCGCGCTGGGGTCTGCCCTCCCCGCTATTCGCTCTCAAGAAAGAAGCTGAGAAGAAGGCCGAAAAACTGCGAGCCAAGGGTAAGGACGTCGACTTCGAGGCCTTGCTGCGTGATCAGGTGGATGGCGGCACCACGAATGTCCGCACTCTCAATTTCCCGCACTGGAAGCGTTGGTTTGGTGTCGAGCATCGCTGCCTTGTCCCTGTGACCAGCTTCGCGGAGCCCGATCCAGCCAGTAAAGAAGAGAGTGGCAGGACCCCCAATGCCTGGTTCGCGCGCGATGAAAGCAAGCCTCTGATGTTCTTTGCTGGCATCCATGTCCCACAATGGACGAGCGTGCGGAAGGTCAAGGACGGCCTGACAACCGATGATCTCTACGGCTTCCTGACCACTGATCCGAATAGCGTGGTGAAGCCAATTCACGAAAAGGCCATGCCGGTCCTGCTTCTGACTAAAGAAGAGACCGATGTTTGGATGCGCGCGCCGTGGGACGAGGCCAAGACGCTTGCCCGTCCGCTGCCCAACGATGCGCTTATCGTAGCATCCCGGGAGCCTTACGGCTCGACGATCGTAACGAAGGCCGGAGAACCGGTCGCGCAGCCGAGCCTATTCTGAGCCTGACCGATCTAAAGCAACTCGATCCACACCGGTGCATGATCACTCGTGTGGTCCCAGCCTCTCACCGACTTGTCGACCTTGGCCTGCTTGAGATTGTCAGCAAGTGCGGGGCTTAGCAGGAAATGATCGATCCGCAGCCCTGCGTCGCGGGCAAAGGCGTTTCGGAAATACTTCCAGAATGTGTAGATCCGCTCATCGGGATGAAGGTGCCGCACCGCATCCGTCCAGCCCTGCTCAACGAGCGCGGCAAAGGCCGCTTTCACCTCTGGCCGGAACAGCGCATCGTCACGCCACCGCTCGGGTTTGTAGACATCGAGGTCGGTCGGCATCACATTGAAGTCGCCGACGAGAGCGACGGGAATGTCTAGCTCGAGCAGTTCAGCCGCATAGTCATGCAGCCGTTCGAACCAGCGCAGCTTGTAGTCGAACTTCGTGCCCAGGAGCCGGGTTGCCATTCGGCAAATAAAGACAGCCGATAACGACGCCATCGATCGCGGCCTCGATGTACCGGCTGTGACTGTCATCCGGATCCCCGGGGAGTCCGCGCCGCGTTTCGAGGGGATCCTGACCCCGCGCTAGGATGGCCACCCCATTCCAGGCTTTCTGGCCATGCCAGATCGCGCCATAGCCGGCGCGCTCCAGTTCTCGGCGCGGAAACTTGTTGTCCGGCGCTTTCAGTTCCTGCAGGCACACGACATCTGGCGCCGCCTCACCAAGCCAGCGCAGCAGCACGTCAAGACGGCCGTTGATGCCGTTGACATTGTATGTGGCGAGTTTCACCGAGGGTCAGCGCTCGCGATCGCCTTTATCACCCTCACCCGACTTGGCTTCGCGTTTTGCGTCTTGACGGGCGTCGGCTGAGAGGGAACGCGAGACATCGACGCTTTCCTTGAACTTGCCGTCTTCATCGCGACGGACATAGCGTTTGTCGGTACCGGTATCGATAAGTTCACGCTTGCTCATGGCAGACTCCCTTGGGGTTGTTCCTCCTGGAAACGCGCGCGGAGGCCAAAAGATGCATGCGAATCAAGACGCTAATCGGCGACTCGCAATGCGAGCGGCCGCTGCCAGCTAAGTCATTGAAAATGATTCATTTTGACTCGGAACGATTCGCCCGCTGATTCGGTTGAATCGCATTGGTTGCGTCAGGGAGTATCGGGGTCATGGTTAGCCCAAGAGCGAATTGGAAAGGCTTCATCAAGTTCGGAGAGGTCTCCTGCCCGGTGGCGCTCTATACGGCCGCTTCCTCGTCGGAGCGGATCGCCTTCAACACGCTCAACCGCAAAACGGGCAACCGGGTCAAACGCGAGTTTGTCGATAGCGAGACCGGCAAGCCTGTCGAGCGCGACGACCAGGTCAAGGGCTATGAGATCGACAATGGCCGGTACATCGTCCTGGAACCGGACGAAGTCGCAGCTGCCGTGCCCGAGAGTGACAAGACCCTGAACATCGAGGCCTATATTCCCTGTTCGCAGATCGACACGGCCTATTTCGACAAGCCCTACTATCTGGCGCCGGACAAGATGGGGGCAGATGCCTTTGTCCTTCTGCGCGACGGCATGAAAAAGGAAAAGGTCGCCGCCATCGCCCGGACGGTTCTGTTTCGACGGGTGCGCACCGTCCTCATTCGCGCGCACGGCAAGGGCCTGATCGCCAATACGCTCAACTTCGACTACGAGGTCCGCTCGTCGGCAAAAGCGTTCGAGGACATGCCCGACCTCAAGATCGAAGGCGAAATGCTCGAACTTGCGGAACACATTATCGGCACAAAGAAGGGCAGTTTCGACGCGAGCAAGTTCGACGACCGCTATGAGGCTGCCGTCGCCGAACTCGTGAAAGCCAAGATCGAGGGCCGTTCGACTCTTCTTCGGTACGCCGATCCCGGTGAAGGGCGATTTGGATGTTTCCCTGTCCTGCAGCTTTGGGAGCAGCATCTCGACGGTCTTGGCCCCAAAACCAGTGCCGACGCGACCGACATAGACAAAGTGGTCTCCGCGATGAACACCGGCGAGCAGTGATCGGAACTTGCCGTTGGTTTTTGCATAAGCGCCGATGACGACTTCATGCCCTGCCCTGCATTTCGACTTCGCCCAAGTATCCGTGCGGCCGGATTGGTAGGGCGCATCGCCTCGCTTGGAGACAATCCCTTCCAGCGACAAACGGCAGGCAGATCTCAGAACGGCGTCACCACCGGTTTCGAAATGCTCGACGAAGCGTAGGCGCGGGTCTTCACCGGCTTCCGACAAAAGCGCCGCCAGCCGTACCTTGCGTTCGGTGAGCGGCAGCTGACGCAGATCTTCGTCTCCCACGAACAGCAGATCGAAGGCGAAATAGACCAGATCGTCCGTCTTCCCCTCGGACAACGCCGCCTGCAGCGCGGCAAAATCCGGGGCGCCGTTTTCGTCGAGCGCGCAGATTTCTCCATCAATGACGGCATCGGGAAGAGCCGACGCGGAGTTGGCGATGGCCGGGTATTTGGCCGTCCAATCCAGACCTTTGCGGGTTTTGAGGGTTGCCTCACCATCCTTAATGCGCATCTGGATGCGATAGCCGTCAAACTTGATCTCATGGATCCAGCCCTCGGCAGATGGCGGGCGTGCCAGGGTTTCGCAGAGTTGCGGCTCAATAAAATCCGGCATGGCGGATTTTGTCCGCTTCGCCGCCGCCGGCTTTTTCGTGGTCTTCAAACCCGCTTGGCGCTCCTCAGCGGCAAGACCGTGATTACTATCCCACACCGCATCCGCTTCGACGTCGCCATTCTGCAGCATGAATGGCTTCGGCTTTCTGCCTTTTCCGGATGCGATCGCCTCCATCGTCCTGGCGGACGCCACCGACGTATCGTTTTCCTCCAGGACGGCCGCTCCGTTCCGCTCGACCGAGAAGTCGTCGTGATGCTTGATCAGCAGCCAGTTGGTCCGTTTGCCGCCATCGCGGTCATGGCGCATCCGCACCAGGACGAAGCTACCATGGAGCCGCTTGCCCTCAAGAGTGAACTTGAAATCACCTTTTGCGAGCGCCTCCTCTGGCGTCCTGTTGCCCTCCGGCTCCCAATAGCCGCGATCCCACAACATCACAGTGCCGCCGCCATACTGGCCTTTCGGGATGGTGCCTTCGAAGTCGCCATAGTCGAGCGGGTGATCTTCGACCTCGACCGCCAGCCGTTTGTCGTGCGGATCGAGGGAGGGGCCCTTGGTCACCGCCCAGGACTTGAAGACACCGTCGAGTTCGAGCCGAAGGTCGTAGTGGAGCCGGGTAGCATCGTGCTTCTGGATCACAAATCGCCGGCGGTTCGACGGCTTGACCTGAGCTTCGCCGCTCGGTTCGCCCGTTTTCTTGAAATCGCGCTTGGCACGGTATGTCGATAGACTGTCGACCATGAACTCCCGGCTCCTCCTGCTTGTTGATGCCACAGGATCAGAACGCCTCGGCAGGCCAGTAGTTTCACTGCGTGCAGAGGCCGTGAAACTGGATTGTTGAAATCGCCGCAAAGACGCCCGGCACGACGCAAAAACCGGCAAAATGCAGGTGACGTGCTATCGCAATCCAAGATAGAACTACGGGTTACAGCACGGGGAATCAGGCAGATGCGCGTCGATGAGTACGACCTTGAGAAGAGGGAGAAGGCCGACGTCGTCCCTTCGCCAGGCAAATGCATCTATTGCTACGAAGTTCGGGCACCCGAAGAGCTGACCGACGAGCACGTGCTCCCCTATGCTTTGGCAGCCGACACCCTGATCTTCGAAAAGTCCTGCTGCAAGGATTGCCAGAGAGAGATCACTCGCTACGAGCAGAACGTCCTGCGGCATCAGCTCGGTGCGTTCCGCGCACAGGTGGACACGCCGACCCGCAAGCCGAAGGATCGCATCAAGGAGGTCGTCATCCACTTCATTGAGGTTGATGACGAAGCCAAGCAGATCCGTGATCTCGGCAAGAAGACAATTCCGATCGAGAAAGCGCCGTTGATCATAAATCTCTGGCAATCGCCGCCCGCGAGGATCTTGCAGGAGAACGTGAGCCGCCCCGATCAGCCGTGGACCTATTTCGTGAATAGCGAGATCGACGCGCTGAATAATCAAGTCCGGGAAGAGACAGGAGCCAACCATGTGGCCATGAGCCTCGGCAAGGTCAACAAGGTGCAATACCAACGCTTCCTAGCGAAGACCGCGCATGCCTTCGTGTCCGCAAAAATCGGCCCGGATGCGTTTGAGCCATGCCTGACCGACATAATACTTAATCGCTCAGATGATGTGGGTCGATACGTTGGCGACATACCAGGAGTCCATGAGTTCGCGGAGAATCCCGAGAGTACATTTCAGATATCGGTGGGAAGTCTGACCAACGGACCGGCAGAGGGTTACATCGCCGTCTATCTGCAGCTCTATCCAAGCATCAGAAGCCCGGAGCATGTCATCATCGTCGGGAAGCCGAAGGTCGATCTCGATCTGCGCTACCCAGACGCGTAAATCCGGGACCAACAACAGTCATTCACCGGGGCGACCATGAGTTCGATTAAGGAATACATGCATGAGGTCTGGTCTGAGCGCGACGCTGAGGTCAGCTTCCTGTGCCCTCACTGCGGTCATCCTGCGTCCGCGTGGCTGAAAATCCCGGGCGACGCTGACGAACACACCGAAGAAGTCTCCTGCCTCAATAACGAGGACGCGCACGAGTGGACCGTAATCATTCGACATGACGAGAACGGCTACTCGGCTGAGCTGGAAGACGATCTGGAGGTCGATGTTTCGATTGATGTCGGCAGCAATCATTACGACGAGTGGGAAGAACCGGAACCAGAACCTGGCGCATATGGAATCTTCGTCGGCGCGATGCGAGACTGGAATGGCAACGTCAGCGAGCTCAGTACGATGGGCGGAGCGAGCAGCCGAAACCGGATGCTGTTTGTTACCCTATATTCAATCCTAGAGGCATACCTCTCAGACACAATCATCAGCGCGGCCATGGAAGATGTGTCGGTGCAGCGGAAGATGCTCAAACTGGATGGCCTCAAGGACAAGCAGATCAGCCTCGAAACAATCCTCGATAAGCCAGATATCGTGAAGGACATGGTCAAGACCACGCTTCAAGGGCTGTCATTCCACAAGCTCGGGGCGATCAACGGGATCTGCGAATCCTCATTCGGTAAGCCGATTCTGCCGCGTGACAAGGACGACCGCAACCTGGTCATGAAGTCCATCGACAAGAGGCACGACTGCGTCCATCGAAACGGGGTAGACAAAGATGGTACCATGCACACCGACATCACGAGGGGATACCTCGAGACCATAGGTGGAGTATTCGAGGACATCGCCGAGACACTCGAGAACGCGATCAGGGATGCCCAAGCGAAAAAGTTCTTCGAGGTTCTGGGGCCGGAGGGAAAGAAGGGCTCCTGACGGCAGCGCGCAAAGCAAATCCGCCGCCAGAGCGGCGGATCGGAGTCGTGAGGAGCATCAAGCAATTGCGGCGTCGACAGGATCGTCCCATTCGGATGCGTCGCGCCACTCGTAGTACTTCCATCATCTGATCACCGGGAAGCGCATCGCTCGCAAAGATCAAAATAGTCCATCGCCGCCTCGGGCTTGACCGGGATTGCCTATTAAGGAAGAGGTTTTCTTACCTGCCTGGCCTTATATAGTGGTGAAAAAAGGACGGGCAATATTTTGGCAGACACGACGAAAGAACCAGAAGACACTTACTACTCGCCCCGAACAGACGCGGGAACACATCCCGAAGACCAGTCGACGTTGGTTCTTGAGACCATCCCTGATGGGAAGACCCAGTACTTGAGCTATCATTTGGGCGTAAAGGCCTTCGAACGCGGGGAGGCCGTCGGTGTGGAGTTCGACGAGAGCGACTGGCCTTGGCTCATCGCCGAATACGATTTATCGACGCGGGTGTTGACCACCTATCCAATCTGGCTTCGCTCAAACCAGAACAATTTCACAAAAGCGAAATACCGAACAATCAAAAGGATCTCGTTCGAAGATCAAGACCCGATGGTGGTCCAGGAGGGATTCGGCCTGTTCTTCGACCTGCCGACCGGGTTCCACAGGAGGCCATTCGAGGGTTTCGGCGTAGACCCTCGGATTCGCTACATAATCGACGCTTTCGATGATTTGCCGGGAATAGTGGGACTGACCATCTGCGACGACAGCGATATTTCCATCGATGGCGAAGAGGTTCGCCTTCCGGAGAGTATCTACCACGAGGTGCGGTTGAACATAAACAGAGCGCATGATGCCGCAATTGCCTTCGCCAACGGCGAAAAGCGAAGCTATCTCAGGAGCCGCCTCTTGCCGGCCATTGTCCCCGAGTTCGCCGCAGAGGAATATGAGAGGCAGGCTATAGACCTTCAGGACACCATCCGTACGGCACTGGTAAGAAAAGGAACGCCACGGTCGCGCAACTCAAATACCTCTGCCGCGGTTCGCACTGTCTTGCGGTCGGTCGCCGAACTTGCACACGATAATCCCGTCGAACTATTCCAACTGAGCGAGAAGATCGAGGTTGTCTCGTTGGAAATGCTGATCGAGAGCATGACGAAGCAGATGGCTAAGCGGCATAAGGAAGAGTTTTGGCAGGCCTATTTCCTTGAGAATCCGTTCGTGCTCAAGATCCTCTTCGGGCTCCCCGTGGTTATGTACGCCTCGCAGGCCTCTGTTGGCGGCATGGGTATGGAGCGCACCGGCGAGAAATATGCCGACTACCTGCTAGAGGCCGGCATGTTTGGCAACCTAGCAATCGTCGAGATCAAGACGACTGAGACGCCATTGTTGACGAAGCACGCGTACCGCCCGCCCTCTCTTTATGGCCCGTCCGTTGAGCTCGCCGGTGGCGTTAGTCAATTGCTCGACCAGCGACTGAAGCTGATCAAGAGTATCGCCCAGAAGAAAGAAGAGGAAGGCAACTACCACGTTCAGGCGTGGTCGACACCCTGCATCCTCATCATCGGAACGAACCCAACCGAACTCAACCTGCAGCGGTCATTCGAAATTTACCGCGGCAGTCAGCGCGACGTGCTCGTCATCACCTTCGATGAGCTTCTTGCAAAATTGAAGGCGTTGCACGAATTCCTGATAACGAAGTCGGATGGCGCCAAATCTCCGTGAGTCTCGGATCCCTTTTATCTCCGTCTCCAACAGGCGTGGGCTGGCCATGCCGAACGAGACCGCACAGGTGGCGCTTACTCCAGTTGCTGCTCCATCAATCCCGGCTCCTCCCATTCTGACAAGAGAAGGGAGCCGGCTTTCCTACTGGCTCCCATTGCTGACCTAGCGACCCGATACGCGAACCGCGCCGGCGTCACCAAGACTACGTTCAACGGCGCTTTCCTATCCGCTTTAGATGCCTCGGAGGACAAGGCGTTCTGACGCTGCTTTACCACCGCAGCGACGCAGCCGGACAGGTCACTGTTTCCACCGATATCAAAGACATGCTGGCGGAAATATCGTCTGCTGGAGACAGGAGAACATAGTTGAAGCCGTTGACCAACTTAGTCGATCCATATCGAATCGCGTCAAAACCGGCAGCGCGAGCGCAATCTGCGATGAAACGGGAAAAGACATACTGGCGTTTTACCCACCCCTCCACCTTCAGGGGCGCAGCCAGGAGCGCAGATTTCGCAACAGCGTCCAGAATTTCGAACCCTGGCTCCAAATCGTCGATCTCGACAAGATCGAGTACGCGCACTGGATCTCGGAGGTTCAAGGCAGCGACTGCGCAGGGCTCCCCAGGTATTCCCAGTTCCGCTGCAGCTGTCTCCTGACTACTTGCCAGATAGAGCATCGCATGGCCTGCGTGATTGAACCGTCCTTCGCCGACTTTCGATGCGGGAGGCACCCCGTATGTCAATATCGACTCCGGCTTCTGGCTGAGTTCCGTCACGGATTGCAAGGAGCGCGCTCTGAAGACAGCCCCTTTAAGACGAACCGCCGGGGCCAGCTCTGCACGCTGCCGTATATTCCGGAGTACCTCCAGGGCAAACGGATGCTCGAGCATCAAGAATGGTGTCCGAGTTCCCACAACGAGCAGCTGTTCGATCGCTCTTTCGATTGTCGGTGCATCGCTGAAGCGGTGTTCGAAGATCCAGACCTTCCTCACGCCTAGTGTCAGGCAGCGTGGGCACTTCACAAGATGTTTAAGCGTTGAGATTTCGGCGGCGCTATACAGCTGAATGACGCGAGAATTTTCGATGAGATAGTCGGCGTCCATATTCTGGCTCTGGAATTCCTCTCCGCGGAAAGCAACGTCTGGCCAGTGTTCGCGAAAATCACTGTAGCAATGTTCGCAGCAGCAAATACTCGACGTGAAATCGGAATCAATCTCATCTGACAAGATATCGTTGAAGGTCTCAATCTCGTCATCGCTGACCGGTAGATACGGGCCGCAGAACGAGGGCGGCGGCGCGCTCCTTTCGTCATAGCCACAAGAAGTCGTCATCTTGCGAATTGGCTCGCCAGTCATGAAGGATGCTCCAGGCGATACATGTCGCTCGATTGTTGTACCTTGGGCGAGAGGGCGACGCGATAAAGCGGCGTGCCCGCTTTTAGATCGAACCTTCGGCTTTGAGAAGCGCAAACACCCTTGCACCCAAGGGGGTCACATCATAGACCGTCCCCTGATAACTCTTGTCGGCCATGAAAGTCTTGCGGGGGATGGCAAGTCGGCGGATCGCTTGATCGTGCCCAAAAACGCTCCGTAGCGCCTTCGATATCGCGCCCATCGCATTACGCAAGGCGGCATCGGGCTCTCCGCCTTGATCGAAAAACGTGTCGTGCCCTCGGGCAAGCTTTTGAAGCGCCTCACGTCGCATGGGTTGAGTTGGTTTGGGCCGTACCGCAGTGACAACCTTTTTCGCCAATTCATCCAATCCATCGTCCGTCGGGGGCTTAGGTATCGGCGCAGGCTCGTAAAGTTCGATGTTCTGCGATGGAACCAGGGCTTCTATGGCTTTCAAGACGGCCGTGAGGTTCGAAGGCACAACCTTAATGGCAAGCAAAATCATTGGTTTTCTCATAAGTTTTTACTCATGAGAAAGCTAATGGGGCCAGTGGTGCGTTGTCAAGGCTCGATCGGAGCCGGCCGCCGGTCATACGCCTTGCGGTGACATGCTTGGCGCTCGCAAAGTCCGACTGAGTAAGGTAGCGGATCTGCACATCCGCTTGCCGCGATTTTTCTCGCTGGATGAGCGAGCTGAAACAAGAACAAAAAGTAGACAGATATTCATCTGTATAGGATACGTAATCAGCAAGACAGCGGACCCATGAGTGCATGATTCGGGAGCCAGACGTGACTTACGTTATCCATAGCGACCCAATCGACACTCTCATTCTCCGCAAGGAAAGAGGCGCGTTCTTCACGCCTCCGGCGATCACGCGTTTCGTTTCCAAATGGGCAATTCGCGCACCTGATGATCGCGTGCTTGAGCCTTCGGCGGGCGACGCCGCATTCCTGGTCTCCGCCGTCGATCGCCTCCGTGAACTCGCTCCACGCAGGATCCGGCCCCCCACGGTCTATGGCGTGGAAATACACGCCCACAGCGCGGGGGTGGCGCGCAAGCGGGTCTCGGATGCCGGGGGCAATGCCGATATCGAGCTGTCGGACTTCTTTGCTGTCCAGCCGGACCAGGCGTTCGACGCAGTCATCGGGAACCCACCGTATATTCGATACCAGGACTTTGCCGGGGAGGCTCGCGCCCGCGCTCGCGGAGCGGCCATCAGGGGCGGCGTTTCGCTAACGGGTCTCGCGTCGAGCTGGGCCGCGTTCACCGTGCACTCCGCGCTGTTCCTGAAGAAGGGTGGCCGACTGGCCTTCGTTTTGCCAGCCGAGCTGCTTTCGGTGAACTATGCCTCTCCCGTCCGCAAGTTCCTGTTCAGCCGATTCCGTGAAGTGCAATTGGTGTTGTTCGACGAGCAAGTCTTCCCGGAAGCTGAGGCGGATGTTGTACTACTGCTTGCGGATGGTTATTTAGAGGGGCCGGCGGGTCATGCAACAATCCGCCAGACAAAGAACGCCGGAACGCTCGACACGCTCGGTCCTGGACAGAGCTGGACGCCAGCCGACCCGGCGGGCAAATGGACCAGCAGTCTTATCGATGCCGACGCTGTCCATGTGTTGCAATACGTCTGCGCAACTGGCTTCTACACAAACTTGGAGACCTGGGGCGACACGACGCTCGGGATGGTAACCGGGAACAACAAGTACTTCACGCTGTCCCCCCAGCGCGTCGCCGAGCTCGGTCTCCGCCCTGACGAACTCCTCAGTCTTTCACCGCCGGGAAGCTCTCATTTACGGGGGCTCTCGCTCTCGAGCGCCCAGTTAAAGAAGCTTGGCGAGGACGGTAGTGCTATCCACCTGTTCTATCCCACCCACCCGCCTTCCAAGGCTGCTGCAGCATATATTGCCGATGGACACAGGACCGGCGTCGACACAGCCTATAAGTGCCGGGTCCGCAAGACTTGGTATCGGGTGCCGCTAATTTCCCCTGCCGACCTCTTACTGACATGCATGAACGCGGACACGCCTCGGATCACGGAAAACGCGGCCAGGGCACGTCACCTTAATTCCGTGCATGGGGTTTATCTGGCCGACATGCATAGGGACCTGGGCCGCGAACTTCTCCCCGTCGCCAGCTTGAACTCGATTACCTTACTGCATGCTGAAATGGTAGGCCGCGCCTACGGAGGCGGAATCCTGAAAATCGAGCCAAAGGAGGCCGACATTTGGGCTATGCCGTCGCCAACACTGGTTGCCTCATGCGCCGGTAAACTTCGCGAGGTCAAGAAGAGCGTGGCGAAGCTTCTGGACAATGGAAAGCTGCTCGATGCTGTAAAGATTGTCGACCAGGTGCTGCTCGACGATAGCGAGGTTTCGGCGACGCAAATGGCAACCGTCAGAAATGCACGTTCTGAGCTCGCAAACCGCCGTAACATGAGGTCAGCCAGTGGCCGCTAGACCGAGTTCGAAAGCAGAGGCTTGGGAAATCTTCGACCATATCGTCGAAGCTGCTGCACCCGGTGGGGAACACAGCAATCCATGGGTTCCCGGACCCGACGGCCAGCCGTTCTTCCATCCCGATTACGACACCCTTGCGCTGTTGCTCGGCGTCCCGCTGCACCTGAAAGTGGGGACGCAAACGGGTGTGCCTGCCCTCGCCCTTGATGTCTGGCTCAGCTATGAACTTCGAAGGGCTGGTTTCGGCACGGACCAAGTCTGGCCCAGGCCGTTTAATCCACGCGTTCTTCCAGCGCCAGTCGCCGCGTTCGTCAAGTCGCTTCCCACGGCGATACGAGCCAAGGCACAGTCCCATCTGATCTCGAATACATCCATTCCCAGCGTTACCTCCTCCTCAGCTTCGATTCTCGGCAAAAACTACCTGAAACAGGTCGATGTCATCATTACCGATTGGGTGACCGGCCCAGAATTGTTGATTTCGACGAAGCGAATGGATTCGTCCTATGGAAAGAATGCGCCGAACCGCATCGAAGAGTCCTATGGCGACGCTAAGAATCTCCGCCTGCGTCACCCGCTAGCGGCGCTTGGGTTCTTGTTTGGACTGCGGTCCGACATCCTAGAAAAGGAACCCAAGACGGCGGAGTGGTTGTTCGACCTTTTGTCCAAGCTTGGCCGTGAGGACGATGCCTATCACTCCACATGCCTGGTGTTGATGGACTATTCAACTGATCCAATCCCCCCGGCGGCCGACGAGGAGGAGCTCGACGGCGGCATATTAGAGCCTGGGCCGCAGCCAATAACCGACCCTGCCGAGGGTGAAATCGCGCATCTTACGGAAAGCACGGTCGAGAGTATCGTCAAGGCCCTGCCCAAGGTAACGATCCTCGAAGAGCGAACCCCAGACGACCTCTCGCCCGCCCGTTTTCTGACGTCCTTGGTTACGCGGGTTCTCGCGACTACGCCCGTAAACATGCATGAAGAGGCCAGGAAGCGCAGGTCTTCGGTGTTGGCCAAGAAGTAATGCCCCTTAGAACTTGTTACACTCGCTGATACCCGAATGAAGCATTCGTGCCTCCATCGCGGGGAAGGCTAGAGGAAAAAAATATGGTCTCAGATACCGGCGATTTATTCGATGCCATGGCGGCGTCTCGAGAGGAGTCAGACTAACATCGGAGAATCGGCATGGAGAGACAGACGGTTAAGGCATCGGTTGCGTTCGCAATCGAGGAAGCAAAAAGAAAATTTCTTCGAAGCCATTTTCCGCTTTCCGGGTTTCTCGCTCCGACGCGATCAATTAGACGAGCGCACCTGATGGCCGCTCGCGAACCGCTGCTGCGCTGAGCAAGGGGGTCAGATGGCTCGACCGTTGACTAAAACTGAACCGGATGGAGTGCTCTATGCGCGTCCGTCGACGGTAGAAACCCAGATCGACCAGGCGGTCCAGCTTTCAGTCACCGATCTGCGGCGGCGTCTGCTGATTACCGATCGGAACGATCCCAGCCATCTGCGCTCCGAATGCCTCGTTCATCTCGTTCGGGAGGGGCGACGCTCCGGGGACCAGGCGCGGATGACCGCGGTCTTGCCCATATTGCTCGGCAGATGCGAAGCCAACCTGCGCGTTACGGTCGCGGATGGCGTAATACCGGACGCCGCGAACCTTCGACAGGAAATCCTCGACAACCTGGCGGAGCTGTTCGTGATGGACGGGTCGGGCGACTTTCCCGACGAACTGGATTTCTACGAATGCAAGTTCAACAAGGCATTCAGGGCGCTGCGTATCGATGCCGTTCGGCGCGCCGTGCGGCGGAGCAAACGCTCCATAGAAGTTGCCGATATGCCGGAGCTTGAGGTAGAAAGCACGCCCGATGCCTTTGAGGATGCCTTTGCCAGGGTGTCGGAAACATTCAGGGTTTTGCCGACCCAGGAATGGGATGCCTATCGGGAGCCATTCCTGCAGGCAATCGAAGCCCTGCCACCAGACGAGCGAGAAGCCGTCATGCTTGTCCATGTCCTCGGCTACAAGGCGGAATCCGAAGATCCCGAGGAAGAGACGGCTGCAACGAGATGCAATTGTACGGGACGAACCATTCGCAACCGGCTGACACGGGCCGCCGCGAAGCTTTCCCGTTTCAAGGAGGACCTATGAGCCAGACCCTTAACGCAGGCCCGCGCGCATTGCGGGAGGCTTTCTACGCACTATCCGCCGCCCAGGAAATCCCCGATGCCAAGCTGCTGGACGATCTCGTTCGCCAGCATCCTCTATATGGCGCGGAACTCACCCAATTCGCCATTGCTCTTGCGGTTGACGCATTGCGCGGCGATCGCGCTTCCGAAGAAGCCGAAGCGGCAATTGACCCCACAATCGTAAGCCCAGCCGTCAGCAGGGCAATGAGCCATTTCCAGAACCGGCTTCATGCCGTTACGGCCGGCGCGCCACAGGCGGTGAACGAGCCCGCAATCGTCCCTGACGCGCCCAACCCGTTCAGCGGTTTATCGCGTGGTGAGTTTCGTGGTTTCGCGGGACGGCTAAACGCGAATGCGGTTTTTGTTGGCAAATTGCGTGATCGGCAGATCTACCCAGATACCATGACCTCTGGTTTTCGCAAGCGGGTCGCCGACGAGCTTACAGCACCGATTGATGTGGTTGTTGCTCACTTCGCAGCTAGACCTCCAACTCCAACCGGACAGTATTTCAAAGCCGAGGGTAAACCATCGGTTGGAGCGCAACAGAGTTTTGAAGAGGCTGTGAGGAACTCGGGTCTGACCGAGGAGCAGCAGCGCTTTCTGTTAGGACTGTGAGCGAATGGACCAGTTCGAGCCGATCAGGATCAAGGCTGCGACGCTCCACAGCGAGTTGCTCGCTGACGGGCAGAACCCGTTCGACCTGCTTGCACTTGTTCAAGCGGCTGTCGCGCGCCGCGAGCTCGACCTCGTCTGGTTGCCCCGTGGCGATCCTGCGCTGAAAGGCGCACGCGCGCTGTTTGACGATCAGGGCGGAACAATCTGCTGCGAGGATGAAGGTGACGCAATAACGCGGGCCCTTCTGGTCGCTCACGAACTTGGACATTCCGAGCTCCATGCCGGTTCGACGACCTGCACCCACTCCGATGTCGATCCTTCCCGGAGCTCGGAAGCGGCACCCGTCGGTTTGCAACGAGTCGAAGACTATGGCGCACGAGAGCGGCGTGAGTTGCAGGCAAATGTCTACGCTCGCGAGCTTGTGCTTCCCCGCGCCTTTGTGCAGGATTTGCACGTCAGCCGCGATTTGACCGCTGTGGCGATTGCGGATCGAACGAAACTCCCTGTCGCGCTTATCCGGCAGCAGATACTTGACGCCTTGCTTTTGCCAATCGCGGTCGCCGAGATCGAGGCAGAACCGGCGCAGCCGGCAGCGCGAAGGCCCGATCCGTCTCAAGATCGGGCAGCGGCATTCCGTGGCAAGCCATTCCAACTGCAGGCCGGCCCAGGAACGGGCAAAACCCGAACGCTAGTCAAGCGCGTGCTCTCGTTATTGGCGGAAGGGATTGATCCTGCAGCAATACTTATTCTGACATTCTCCAACCGCGCTGCGGGCGAACTGTCCGAGCGATTGACCGCGGCAGCGCCAGAGGCCGCCCCGAAGCTTTGGATTGGCACGTTTCACGCATTCGGGCTTGATCTCGTGCGTCGCTACCATGACAGGTTGGGGCTTTCAGCGAACCCGTCGCTGTTTGATCGCAGCGACGCGATCGAGGTGCTTGAGGACATTCTGCCTACCCTCCCACTGGTCCATTACCGGAACCTTTGGGATCCTGCGATGGTGCTGCGCGATATCGTCGGGGCAATTTCCCGGGCCAAGGACGAGATGGTTGGTTCAGCACGCTATCGCGAATTGGCAAAGGCGATGGACACTGACGCTCACGACGAGGACTCACGGACCACCGCAGCGAAATGCCTCGAAATCGCGGATATCTACGATCTCTATGAAGGGGCCTTGCGCATGCACGGAGGCGCGGATTTCGGTGACCTGATCATGCGGCCGACGCAGCTTCTGGAGGAAGATGAGGCTATTCGCATAGGAGTCCAGCTTCGCCACCGTCACGTCCTCGTCGACGAATATCAGGACGTGAACCGGGCGAGCGCACGTCTTTTAAAGACGGTGGCCGGGGACGGCGAACGGCTTTGGGTCGTTGGAGATGCCCGGCAGTCAATTTACCGGTTTCGTGGGGCCTCGTCGGAAAACATGATCCGGTTCGCCACGGACTATTCTGGCGCAGTCATTGATCAGCTCCGCGTCAACTATCGCTCGACCGAGCAGATCGTGCGCAGTTTCGTTGCCGTTGCGCCGCACATGGGCGCTTCACGCGGCATGCTGACCCTCGATTTGGAGGCAGACCGGGGCGAAGGCCCAAGTCGTCCCGAAATAAGACGCTTCGAGACACTGGATGACGAAGCAGAGGGCGTTGCGGCAGGCATCCGCCAGTTGGAAGGTGCAGGCGTCAAGCTTGGCGATCAAGCCGTTCTATGCCGTACCAATGGCCGGCTGAACGAAATCGCAGCAGCACTTGAAGCACGCGGTATTCCGGTTCTCCATCTCGGCAGCTTGTTTGAGCGAGAGGAGGTCCGCGACCTGCTTGCGGTGCTGAGTCTGGCCGTTGATCCATTCGGCGACGCCCTCGTGAGGGTTGGCACAATACCGCGATATGGCCTTGGTCTCCAAGATTCGCATTGTCTGAGCCGACATCTCCGATCGTTGAAGAAGCCTGCGCTGGCAGGCCTCGCGGAAGCGGCAAACGCGCCGGGGCTCACTGCAACAGGACATGCAGGCGTTACGCAACTGGCCGTCGATCTGGCTGGCCTGCGTTCGAATATGAGCGCGTGGGACTTTTTGACAACCTATCTGCTCGATCGAACCGACCTGGCGAAACGATTGGGCGCAGCAACCTCGGTGACCGAGCGAATGCGCGCGGTGGCGGTATGGCAGTTCCTCAACTTCGTGCGCGAACAGAGCCCGGTTGGAGCGGGGCTTCCCATTCAGCGCGCACTTGATCGCGTCCGCCAACTTGTGCTTCTGGCAGAGGAACGAGACCTGCGACAAGTCCCGGCTGCTGCCTTGCATCTGGATGCCGTTCGCCTGATGACTGTTCACGGCAGCAAAGGCCTTGAATTCGAGGCCGTGCATGTGCCCGGACTGACGGTCGCAAGCTTCCCGAGTTCGAACCGCGGTCAACGGTGCCCGCCACCCAACGGGATGATCGATGGTGTCGGTAATACTTCGCCTGCGGACGAGGCCAAACACGCGCACGAGGATGAGGAGCAATGCTTGTTTTTCGTGGCGTTGTCGCGTGCCCGCACACACCTGCGCCTTTATCACGCGCGAAAACAACGAAATGGAAATGGGCGCTCGCCATCACCTTTTCTGGGCTGGCTCGCCGCGCCGCTTGTCCAGGACGTTACAAACCCGCCGGTCCTTCCGCTGCCGCCAGGTGCTCCGCAGCCCCAACCGATCGCAATCTCTTGGCCGTCAAGCTGGGTCCTGACAGACAGTCGTCTGGGCTCGTACGAAAAATGTCCGCGCCGCTTCTTTTATACGCACGTCCTGGGGTTGGGCGGCGCTCGCAAACCCACGGCATTTTCCCGTACCCATGATTGCATTTATGAACTGCTGCGCTGGCTTGCCGATGCCCGGCGAACCGGGGAACCAAGCCTCGCCGAAGCGGAAGCGGCGTTCGAGGCAATCTGGAAGGAACGCGGACCAGCCGACCATGCTTTTGCCGATGATTATCGGCGGCTCGCCTCGAAGCTGATCAAGGCAATCTTGAAGGCCGGAGTTAGTCATCGCTTCAGGGAAGCAGAGCCGCTCGCCATCAAGTTTCCAAATGGTCAGGTGCTGGTCGAGCCGAACGAGTTAGCCGAATTACCCGATGGCACTCTCATTATCCGGCGCGTTCGCACCGGATACAAAAGGAGTGATGAGTATGACCGGCTTGATTATACCCTCTATCTCCTTGCTGCACGAAGCCAGTTCGGCGGAAGGGCGGTCGTTCATGCGTTGCACTTGACGGATGAGACGCTTGAGCGGGTCGAGGTCAGCGCCACAAAGGTCAGCAATCGGCAAAAGAAGACCGAGACGATGTTAGCAGGTATCGCAGCGGGCTCCTTTCCAACGGAAACAGACCCCATCACTTGTCCTCGGTGTCCGCACTTCTTTATCTGCGCAGCCACTCCGCCGGGCTCACTGACGCTCGATTGAAAAAATTACGCATTGGCTTTCCGGGTTCCTGCTCCGCTGGCGATCAAGTGGGTAAGGGACGAAGCCAGGCAATGGGGCCTCGCACTTCGATCCCCGGAGTGCAAAGCTATGACGTCCATCGACGTATTTTACCAGGGCGAAGGCATCGGCGAGATCGCGCATATCGAGCTCGAGCATGATGCAACATTCGCCATCCTCAAGACTAGCCTGATTGAGAAGCACGGGGTTGCGCGTGACGCCCTGCTGTTCCTCGAAGACGAGGATGAACCGCTCAACGAGACCACTCTCGTCAAGGAACGCGCATCCGCCAAGGGGCTGAAGGTCCACATCCACCGCTGCCGCCATGTTGAGGTGACGGTCACGTTCAACGGCGAGACGGCCGAGCGCCGCTTTTCCCCGAGCGCCACGGTCGCACGCGTGAAGCGTTGGGCGGCCGAGAAGAAGTTCGGCATGTCCGAGGACGAGGCCGGCGAGCATGTGCTACAGATCGCCGGCACCCACGATCGTCCGGCGCCCGGAACACATATCGGTGCGCTGACCGACGGCAAGGTCTGCGCTCTCGCCTTCGATCTCGTGCCTGACGAGCGTGTGAACGGTTCGCCGGAGGGCGACGCGTGATTGGGCCGGATCAGCGTGCCTTCGAGACGGACGTGGCGAAAGCCACGTTCCGCCTCGGTCAGGCGGAAGGTCGCTGGCGTCTCATCTCCATTGCGTGGCCATACGTCTTCATCGGCGTCATCGCGAAGGACGGCCGAGAATATGTGTTGCGGCTGAACTGTACCGGTTATCCGCAGAGCCCGCCCACAGGTGGTCCCTGGGACGTGACGACCAATCAGATCCTTGCATTCGATCTCTGGCCACGTGGCCAGGGCGGCCGCGTATCGGCAGTCTTCCGCACCGACTGGAAGAACGGCACCGCACTTTACCTGCCCTGCGATCGGGAGAGTTTTGTGGGTCACGACGGTTGGCGCACCGAAATGCCATCGAAAATCTGGCGGCCCGCCGACGGGATCGTCCAATATCTGGAGCTTGTCCATGAACTTCTTCAATCACGCGACTATTCGGCGCCTCTTCGCTCCGCAGCATGAGCTTTCGTGTTCCTGGTTCCTCTGGGGTCGGCTGAAGGCAAAGCTGCGCGAACGCGGCAACCAGTGCAGCCGGGAAAGCGGTGCGTTCCTGCTTGGCTATCGCGAAAACGGCGGCGCCCACATTGTCGATTTCGTACTTTATGACGATCTCGACCCAAACTCGCTCGCCACCGGGATCGTCCGTTTCGATGGCCGATATTTCAGTGACCTCTGGGCGATTTGCAAGGCACGCGGCCTCACGGTCGTAGCAGATGTACATGTCCATCCAGCTGGCTCAGGGCAGAGCAAATCCGATCGCGATCATCCCATGATTTCACGTGCAGGGCACATCGCTCTGATCCTTCCGAATTTCGCGACCGGCGCTCAACCGCGGCCCGGCATCGGCATCTATCGCTATCTGGGCAGCAAGCGATGGGAAGCTGTGCCTCCATCGGAGCGTCGCAGTTTTTTCCATATCGGGCTGATCTAATAAGGAGAGGCACCATGACCACACAGATTTCCGCAGACTCCCTTCATCGCCTGGTGAAGCATGCGATCGACAGCGGCGCGGCCGCAAGCATCGAAGAAGCGAAGGCCCTATTTCAGGGCTACAAGCTGGCCGTTGAGGTCGGTCCCGCTGCAGCCGGCGACCCGGTTCAGCAGGCAACGTTGCTGACGACTGTCGCACTCGGTCGTCGGGTTTTTCTTGGTGGCGTAACGGTGACCGGGCCTCTCGACATGCCGCTGGCATTGGCGATGCCATTCGGACGAACCCTTGCTGAGGCAGTCGTGACGTTAGGCGGCACACTCGGCGCTGCGACCGAAGAAACTCCAACAATCGTGATCGGCGGTGTTGCCCGCGAACGGCGCGACGGTTTTTGCATCCGGACGGCAACGGCCGGATGGCGGGGTGGCATCCTGCCGATCCATTCCGACCTTCAGCCGACCGGCGGAAGCGCTATACCGCTAAGTGGAATGCTTGCAGCGGGCTTGGCCGTTAACGAAGCGTTCCTTTCCGTCAGCAGCAACTCGTCTGCCGCGGGACGACGGCCGTTGGGTCTTTCGTTGTGGCGCCCAGGGCGGCAAGTCGATTGGCTCGAGACTGATGGCAGTGAACCGGCGCTGACATACTTGCCGTCTCGCCTGTGGTTGATTGGCCTCGGCCATCTGGGCCAAGCTTATCTCTGGGGTCTCGGCCTATTACCGTACAGGAATCCCGCGGAAGTGGCGTTGGTGTTGCAGGACATCGACATCGTTACAGAGTCGACGGAGAGTACGTCGATCCTGACCGAGGCAGCCATGCTCGGCCAGAAGAAAACGCGAGCGATGGCGGCATGGGCCGAGCGGCGTGGCTTTACGACCTCACTGCAGGAGAGGATGTTTGCCGCAGACTTCAGGCGTCAGGCAGATGAACCAGCGATTGCGCTATGTGGCCTCGATAATGGCGCTGGCCGGCGAGCCCTGGATCAGGTCGGGTTCGACCTAGTTGTCGAAGCAGGGCTCGGGCGGGGTTACCGCGATTTCCGAACCATGAGGCTTCATGTGTTGCCAGGCCGGCGACCTGCCTCGGATATCTGGAAGCAGAACGGCGGGGGCGAAAAGATCGAAGATCGTCCGGCCTATGCCAAACTCATGGCAGATGGAGTGCTCGACCGCTGCGGCATGACCCTGCTCGCCGGGAAGGCGGTCGGCGCCCCGTTTGTGGGCTCGATTGCAGCCACCTTGGCATTGTCAGAAGTGCTCCGCGTCCTTCACGGAGGTCCACTGAACCAGCTGATCGACATCAACCTTCTCAGTCTCGATCAGCGCGTCGCAGTAAGCCATCCGGGTGACTTTATCGGGTTCAATCCGGGTTTTGCCCTGTCTCAGCCGTAGTCATAGGCTCATTCAAAAGACAACTCGACGCCACCGCGCACGAACCGCTTAGTCTTCGGCGACTGCCTCAACCGAGATACGCCTGCCTGCTATCCATGCGGTCTGTCGAAAGTGGCGCTGAGTCGAACCAGCCGGATTACTCGATCCAGCCGTCGAGAGCCTCGTTGAGGGCTGAGAGGTTGGTTGCCAGGCGGGTATTATACTTCTTGTCGAGACCGGCCTGTCGAGCGAGATTGACGAATTGGTTCTCGCCGACAACTAAATCCGCATACGGGACCACAGCACAGAACGCTTGCATATCTCGGAAGTCATTTTCTTCTATAGGCCGGTTCTGCGCTTCGAGTCGAACGGCAATCTCCCGCTCGACATAGTAGGTCGGCACTTCGTTCATGATTCGGTGGGCATTGCTGCTACCGATGTCTTTAACTTGCTTCCATGACGCGCCAACGTCGTTCGCAATTTTCAGGATGAGAGCCACGTCATCGATCATCATCAAGGCACTATAGATTTTGCGCCTCATCGCCGGTGTCTCGGCCGCGTGCTTCTGACGCCGCTCCTCCACCATCGCCCGCAAACGCTCGGACCCGGCCGAGAACTGCTTGACTGATTCGGTCCTGACGGCATCCGTCGTTCCGACCAGATACTCGTACAGGCACTCTGCTGGCCGGCTGCGTATCGATTCCACAGCTCGTTCGGATATCGTGGTCTCTTGGCCGACTACGTCCCATTCGGCCGCACCCTCAAAGAACACCGAGGACAAAAACCAGTCGTTTTCGGGCGGGTTGAGTGGGAGTTGCAAAAGACTCGCAATGACTTGCGCGATCTCCTGCTCCCGCCGCCGCCGTCTGCCCCGAAACACGGTCCCGCGGCTCAGGAAGGCTTGCACCATTGCCAGGTCGCCGCGCCGCTCAGGGTCATTGATTTTGTGTGTTTCGTAGATATTGGTGAAGGTCAGCGGGAGCCGCAGTCGGCCGGCATCCACCTCCGCGCGGATCCGCCCTGGTAGTGACTGAAGCGCTGGATAATCCTTTGGTCGTTTGACGGCTTGCGCCAATGCTATCCAGTGATTCTGATCAAGGTAGACCGTATGCATCCGTGAGGGTGTCCCGCCGGTTAGGGTGATACACTGCCAAGCCCCGTGAACAAAGGGGTCGGCTGTTTGCGGCAGAGAACTAGGGTCAAAGTCTCGATCGGGCGGCTAAGCGCGACGTACAGTAGCCTGCGTTTGTATGCCGTGTTCGCAAATGAGGTCTTGTCGCAGAGCATGACCATAACGTTCTTGCACTCTAGGCCTTTTGCCTTGTGCACGGTGCTCACGCAGCGCTCTGGGGGCCTGTGCGACCCGTGCGTCCGGCTCTGTGAGAGCACTAAGAAGCCCCGATCGATATCATCGTTCGTTCCAAGCCGGATCGCCTCGTGGTATTCGCGAACAAACAGGATTTTTGTGCCGTCGACGGCTGCATGTCCGGACTGAACGAGGCTCTTCAGTGCCTGAAGGCAAGCGCTCACTCCCCTGTGGTCCGGCTGGAAACAGATCAGCTTCGCGAGCTTCTGAACCTCCAGAGGTTTACCCTTGCGGTTTTTGCTGCACCCTTCCGCAATCTCTTTGGCGAATGCGTGCCCATGCGAGGACGCTGTGAAGCCCTTCGTCGTTGCGTACACGAACACTAGGAATGCCGCCGCCACCTTGTCAGGGGCGGCTTCGGCGGCCTTGAGCGCTCGAACCAGTTCCTCGAGCGCGTCACGGGTGTGACCTTCCCAGATCGGATGCTGATGGCCCAGGAAACCACTGATGTTCCGCACAGTCTGCTTGCCCACACCGAGGACAAGGCACCCACCGACGCCCGCCATTCTCTTGGCCACGGGCGCACGATCCGCCAGTGTCATCTTTAACATCTTCAGGGGTAACTTGGCGGTATTCTCGGCGAATAGAACCGTGAGCCCTTTGGGAAGGGGGGCGGGCAGATCGACTGGCGTTCCGTTCGCCAAAGAGGCGCGCGCCTTCAATATCCAGGCCCCAAGCGCGGGCGAGCCCTTGTTCCACCGATGGGGATGATCCAGCTCCTCGGAGCGCCCTTGTCCCTTTACCTTGAGCCAACGATCCACAATCTTTTGAATCTGCGCGTCCGATTTGTCCGGTCCCTCGCCAAAAATAACCTGCATGGGATCGCCAAAGATGCGCAGGACCGCCCCCTGCGCATGCAGACAGAAAATGACCGCGTTCTGATCCCCGCTGGTGTCCTGATGCTCATCGCAGACAATCACTGCGTAGCGGAGGGCCAACGCTCTGGCAATATTCGGCGCCTGCTCAAGAAGCCGCCGTGTGCGTTTTGCAACCTCGTCAAACCCATTGGGATTGCTCCGAGCCCATTCCGCGACATCCGCCGGAAGCTGAAGCGCAAGATGATACCCACTGGCGACTTCCGTAATAAAGCTATGGATCGTACGGATTTCCACCCGCCCGGCCTGCGAAACGGTGCGGCTCGCGATTTCGCTGCGGGCCGCGTGGGTATGCGTGAGAACGAGCAAGCGCCGATTGCCGATTTGGGTCGCAACGTCCCTGCAGTACTCGGCCGCCTGGTGCGTTTTCCCGCAACCGGCGGGCGCCTCGATCACGACCAATGGGTCACCCGACCTGAGAGCGGCGGCGACTTTCACATCGGACCCGCTCATGGCCACGAAATGTCGCCCGTATTTAGCGGAGCGTCGCCCGCGAGATGCCTCAAGACGTTGAAGAACGGTAGCATCGTCGGCTCAATTGCCGGCCACAGCCCCATAGTAAAAACCTTATTCGCCAGTTCCTGGCCGCCCTCCACCGATTTGAACCATTTCTGCGAATGCTTGCCCCAGGCCTTCCTCGTCACGTCGTCGGGGGCGCCGTCTTTGCTACCGGTTGCGGCGGCCACGATGACGGCACGCAGGCTCGTGCCCGTTGCGGTGCAGGCGGATTCAATGTCGACCTTGTCTTTCGATTGTATACCCAGCCGGTCCGCGAGCGTCCGGGCACGATCACCCGTCGCGCCGTCCGGATCGGCGAGCAGGTCCCAGAGTTGAGCATTGGGGACCTGCGCGATGATGTTCTCCTCGATGCACCCTTGAGCCCACTGCAGGAGTGTGTCGCCCATGCTCGCTTTGACCTTCGCCCAGCTTCCAGTAGATTTGCCGTCGTTATCGCACAGAGCGGCACAAACGAGCCCGGTGGCGGAAATGGCTTGCAGCAAGGGGAGCATCTTGTCGTCGCCGCCCCCACTGGAGAGGTGAAACCCGAGTTTACGAGGTGAGTTACTCAGCGCTTTGTCCAGAAAAACATTCAGGAAGCCGACCTCGGTGTCGCCCTCGCCGATAATGGCGACGCGGGCGAGGAACATCTCAGGATTGGCAGCTTGGTGTGTCTGGATCTTGGCGCGATCCAATTGCGCCAGCGTACTCTTGGCGTCCAGGTAGTGGAGGGATGCCGCAGAGAACGCGTTAAGCGCCACCGAACTGTGCGTGGTGATAAAGCTCTGACCCGGCGAGGCAAGGAGATCATCCGCCAATGCCCGGAGCCGGTACGGCTCAAGGCCCCGTTCTATTTCGTCTATCAGCGTGATGCGGAATTTTGCATCCATCTGAGATGCGACGGCAAGCGACGCCATCCGCCGCGTGCCCGCGCCCCAACTCGCAACTGGGAGGGAGGTGCCGTTTTTGTCCGCCATGAGACCGATTAAGGAGCCGATCGAAATGCCTTGACCGGAAGTCAGCCCGAGCCGATCGCCACGCGGCAGCCCGCGCTCCTCAAGATCATCGGCCAGTCCCTTGAGAGATGCGGTCTGATCCTCATCCAAGTTCAGATCGAACTGCGCGATCTGCTGGCTGACCTGTGCTTTAAAATTCGGCTTCGATACCAGACGGTCGAGCGCCGACCCGTGCACCAAGCGTAGGTCCCGATCATTGCGATCATCACCTGAGAGCCGAACAATGCCGAATAGGCGACGCAGGCCGGGAGGGAAGGAAGCGAGACTGCCGTCCGGTTGGCCGATCTCCCAGATAACCTCTATACCTTCCGTTCCGCGCGCCCGGACGACATATACGGTCTCAAGCACACTGGCTTGGGCAACGCCAGCGGTCAAATCGATATCTGGAATCGACGCTGCGCCGTCCTTCCACTCCCACGGCAGCAGCGCCTGAGTGGTTTTGGCTTCAAGCTCCATCTCTTCCGGGACGCGGATCGTCGCCTCGATGACGAACTCCGCATCGGTCTCGCGCTCGAAATAGTCTGTCTCCTGCGCGCCGACGTTGCCGACTGGGCTGAAGAGTAGCGCGATCGCTTCGAGGACGGTCGACTTGCCGGTATCGCCGCCGCCTACGATGAGGTTGACGCCGGAGGACGGTCGCCAGTCCAACGCTTCGAGCCCCCGATATCTCTCAATCTTCAGGCGTCGGATTTCCGGTTGTCCTGCCATTGAGCCGCCCTTTTTCATTATGCCCTGGGCCGCCCCTCGACCGCCGATGGCCGCACGCGACTCGCTATCTTCCTTTATAGCATCTAGCAGCGATTCAACCCTAAAACGGCCAGCAGAAAGGCACCAAGTGTAAAACAGGGCTCTTGTTTAGACCAATAGAGTCTGCGGCAAATTGGACTAAGCGCGGCGGCGCGAGGCAGGGCGGCCCCCGCGAACAACGCTGTCGAAAATGCATCTCGCCCCAAAGAATTTGCTCACCAGGATCTTTTTCTATAAGGTGAGTGAAAATCGTTGAGGTTGGCATGATGATTACCGCTATCGAGATTGGTCCGGAGGATGTTCGCGCCGCGCGAGCCCTCCTGCAGTGGTCGCAAGGGGATCTTGCGAAGGGGGCGGCGGTTGGCATTTCGACTATCGCCGAGTTCGAAAAGGGATCGCGCACGCCGATTGCCAATAACCTCTCCGCTATCCGTCGTGCCCTGGAGGCGGCCGGGGTTCGCTTCACATCCGCAGGCCCGACCATTTTTGGCGAGGTGTCGCTCTACGTCATGACCCAAACTGGCGGAACGGAAATGCGCTTCCGATTCAGCCTGGCCGACGCAGCAAGCGTGCAGGAAATAATCTCTGTGTTCGGCAACGCGGACGGCGCCGACGTCAACATTGACGCCGTGCAGGTCGCGTCGGGAGAGCTCAAAAAGGCTATCAGCGACGTGGTCACGAAGCACGGCGCCGCCGTGCCTCCCCTGAATAAGCTTAAGCAGATTGTGGGATCGCTCCAGGACGGCGAGCATTTCCTGTTGCTGCCAGCCCAACCGAATACGACGGTCGACAAACTGGAGGTCGAACGCTTCCTGCATCGACTGAATCATCCCGACGATCAGACCAACGACGACTGGGACGAACTATTCGGTGCGCTGCTCGCAAGCTATGATATTTCGAATCCACGCACGGATCGGCGGACGCTCGTCGGTGCCAATCGAAGCTCGCACTTCTGCCGCTTTTGCGGCCGAACCGCCGAAACCGGGGCGACATTCAAAAAGGCTGCCCACATCATTCCGACGGCGCTGGGCAACGATCACTTGAAATCCGCCGAGGAGTGTGACGACTGCAACGAATATTTTGGCCAACATACTGAGCCGTCGCTTATTGCGATGCTCGACATACAACGCGTTTTCCTTGGAACCCAGGGAAGAGGCAAGAATGACGGGCGGCCTGAGCTTCGGTTCGCTGAAGGTGCCCTTAGCCACGACGGAAGCAAGGTGAACATCAAGTCACGTTCCGTAGCCGTCGACGAAGCCGGAACCTTCACTGTCGATCTGGGGAAAGGGGCGTCGCTCACGCCTTCAGCGGTCTATCGGGCCCTGGTCAAAATGGTGCTGTCCGTGGTCGCCGATGACCAACTGCCGTTCCTTAAGGAGACGATCGACTGGGTCCGGAACAATGCACACGCCGAACGCCGCCTCCCAACTGTCGCAACCGCGACGGTTTTCCTGCCCCCAGACCCGTCAGCTCAGCTGACCATCTATACGAGGATGCAACCGCACCCCCGGCTTCCCCATATCGTCGGGGAGTTTCGATTGGGCTGCTATATGTACGTCTTCGCGGTGCCGTTTTCGCAACAAGACGGCTGGGATTTGATGGGCTTCTTCGACGACGCAGACTTCAGCGGCACGTTCAAACATTACATGGCGACGGCGCAGTGGGCGCACCAAGACCTCAATCGGCAAATGAAAGTCGTGATGGCGCCGAAACTCAAATTCGTGCGATCGACTTCGTAAGCACCGTCGTGCGAGACGGCCGAATTGCATATGCGCTCGGACGGTGCTTGCCAGAACACATGGCTCACTGGCACTCATGGAACCAGCGCGACGACTTCATGAAATGGGTTGGTTTCGAAGCAAGCAACATCACATCCTCCCGGACCCTGGAGGAAATCGGTGCGCGCCGGATTGAGGTGACGACGAACGATTCAGAGAGCGGCCATATCGCCTCGTGTTTCGAGATGCCGGATTGTCATCAGCACCTGGGGATCCGTTCTATGCCGGGGAAGCCCATTTCTACGCCGCGGACATTTGCGTGGCGAAGTTTGACGTCACAAAGGATCTCATGAACGATTACTCCGAGTGGCAATTCGTTGACGTTACTTGGCTCAAGGTGGGAAGCTGGATGCGGGATGTCCTCGATGTGGCGGCCCAGATCGAGGGGCACCGTCAGCGGTCGATAAATCGGTTCAGTAATGATCGCGCCCGAAAGGCGGGCGATGAGATCGATCTGGAATGATGCCCAAAGTTTGATCAAATCTAGATGGGTAATAAGATGCTGATGTTCCTCGCGGGCGTAATTGAGCAAATGGATCTCGCACTCGAACACATTCAGAAGGGCGGTGTTCATGATGCTCGGTTCGGGCTGATGCTGACCGATAACGCCGTCGAGCTGATCCTGCACCAGATCGCGAAAGATCAACACGCTCGATTGAAGGCGTACCCGCATATTGCCGAGAAGTACGGGCACAAGAAGGAACTCGAAGAGGCTATGGGCCGCTCGTTCGAAGCCAAGCTGAAGTACGCGCGGATGGAGGGTCAGGTCACGGACGAGCAGGCTCGCACGATTACGATCATGCATACGTTCCGGAACGAGCTCTACCATCTCGGCCTTCAGTACGAGCCCATTCTGTCGGACCTCTCTCTTTTCTATTTCTCGACCGCGTGCGCCTTCATCGGCGGCTTCAAGATCCGTGGCTTCAGTTATAGCTGGAGCATAGTCCTGCGTGAGCGAGCACAGAAATATTTCACGAGAGATGGCCGATTTTCTCCCGCTGAGCCTGATGATTTCCCGAACGCCTGCAGGAAACTTGACGAAGCTTGCCAGCACAAGAAGTCGATTACGATCGCCTGTCTTGCCGATCACATGGATAGCGTGATCAGCGACTGCGACACCTCCTTAGACATCCTGGCTGACTTGATCTACGACAACCAGCGCAGGACGCGCGACGAAGCCATCATCGACTGCCAGACGTGGCGGCTTGCCTTCGAGACGGAAGGCACCGAATTTGCGAAAAAGAAGGGCTGGGCGGGAAGGACCATCTTCGATTTCGTCGAATGGCTGGGGCGGAATTATCCATTGCAGTTCAAGAAAGACCCGATATCGGGTTGGAAAAAACAGGCGCTGCGAATGCGGTCGAATGGGAATCCGCACACCGCTCTGGCAAACTACCAGTCGTTCATGACGGTTACCGGATCCATACGGGAAGCTCTTCTCGAAGGCGCAACGCAGGTCGAAGCTGAGATCGATCGTCTCGTTGATGAGCGGCGCGGGAATTAGGCTACTGGTATTGCCATCAGAAATACTCAAAACCGGCACGCCTGTCGTTCTATAAAAACCCCCGATAATTGCAATATCAGCCGCTAGAGGACCGTCAAGCCGATACGAACGGGCGTCAAACAGTTAGCGGGCTACATGATTCCCCACGCCCGAAACCTCCCCCTCCCCGTCATCTCCCTGAGCCCGAGCTCGCCGACGATCCTGACCGCCGTCTGCGGCGTCACACCGACCTCCTTGACGATCATGCCGGCCGACACCAGCGGCCGCGATATCACCAGCTCGATCAGTTCCGGCAGCTTTGACGTTTGGCGCCGGCCGATCAGCCTCCGCTCCACTGCCTGCCGGGCAAGGGTCAGCCGGTCGTGCTCCTTGAAGCCAAGCTCGGCGGTGGCGATCATGCTGGTGAGAAGCGCCAGCAAACGGGTTTCGCGATCGCGATGCCGGCGGCGATCGACCGGTATGGACTTGAGCCCGAAATTGATCGCGGCCAGATGCGCTCCAGTCGTCAAGCCAGCCTGACGCAGCATTGATGCTGCCAGCAGCCGGCCGAGCCAGGGTGCATGCTGCAGCACCTCCAAACCATTCCAGGCATCGAGGGCCACGATCGCCTGCAGCACCGGTGGAAAACCGTCGAGTTCTCGCAAGACCGCCCGCCATTCGCCGAGCCGCTCGTCTTCGTCCCAATCGAGATCGTAGACGAACGGATCCTTGGCCGGAGCCCGGCCGGGCTTCTTCGCTTGCTCGATGGCTGCCTCCGATCGGGCCAGGACTGCATCGATGGCGGCAAACTCGGCGTCGAGCGGGTTGGCGCCATCATCGCCCTCCCTCTCCTCCCCTTCTCCAGCTGCATTGACATCAGCTTCCATCCCGCCGACCGCCACGGTGCCGTCTGCGGCATGTGATGCTGCAGACACGCCGGCGACGAAGTCGTGCCCGCGCAGGCTGCGCAAGCCTTCGGCGCTGAGTGCCCACCCGGGCGGTTGGGCGGCAATCCGGCGGCGGGTTTTCAGGACGTCGCGGGCGATGGTCAATTCATGAGTCGGGGCGCGGATGTCGGCGCCGGCGTCGTGCAGCACCAGGTCCTCGAGATGCACCAGTTCGCCGTCGATCCATAGCGACGCGGCTGCGTCGGCAAAATGCGATCGTTCGATCCAGCCTGCGCCGACCGGCGAACGGGCGATGCGCTCGTCGAGACGCGCCAAAGCCGATCCGGCGTCCGAAATCGGCCGCAGCAGGCTGTTGATGGACAATTTCGACAAATCGTAAGACATTGAAATCATGGTAGATGATTTGCTAAACGAACGCTATCTCATAGTTAGAGTTCATTACCGGCTGCTTTTGTTGGAGAGGTGCCTAACCATCGATAACTATCGCTTATCGATGGTAGTTGATCTGGAGTCGCAAATCAGAAAGAATCGCAGCAAATCACGGTCCTCGCGGCCGGCGAAACCCGCCATTTTGGAGCGTCCGTGGCCAAACCCAAGACATCACTGACCGCCGTGGAGCGACGCACCGAAGAGCTCGACACGATAGCCGCGGTGCTGCCGATCGAGCGCCGCGACGAACTCGCCGAGCTGCTCACCGACCAGGACGTCGAAACGCTGCGCCATCTCGTCAACCAGGGCATGGGCGACAACACACTGCGCGCCCTGACCTCGGATCTGACCTATCTGGAAGCCTGGGGATTGGCCGCCACCGGAAAGTCCCTGCCCTGGCCGGCGCCAGAAGCGCTGCTCTTAAAATTCGTCGCCCATCATCTCTGGGACCCAAAACGCCGCGAAACCGATTCCGATCACGGCATGCCTGTAGACGTCGACGAAAACTTGCGCAGCCAGGGATTTCTCAAATCCGCTGGTCCGCATGCGCCATCGACCGTGCGCCGTCGGCTGGCCAACTGGTCGACCCTGACCAAGTGGCGCGGCTTGGACGGCGCCTTCGCCTCCCCTGCCCTCAAGTCGGCCATCCGCCTCGCCGTGCGCGCCGTCCCCCGGACGCGGGGTCGCAAGAGCGCAAAGGCGGTCACCGGTGACGTGCTGGCAAAGCTGCTGGCCACCTGCGCCAGCGACAGCCTGCGCGATCTGCGGGACCGGGCGATCCTGATGGTCGCCTTTGCCTCCGGCGGTCGCCGGCGCAGCGAGATCGCCGGGCTGCGCCGCGAACAGTTGACGGTCGAGCCGCCGATTCCGGTCGAAGGCGGGAGCCCCCTCCCCTCTCTCGCCATCCATCTCGGCCGCACCAAGACGACCAGCGGCGACGAGGACGACGTTGTCTACCTGACCGGTCGGCCGGTGGAGGCGCTGAATGCCTGGATGATGGCTGCGAAGATCGACAGCGGCAGCGTGTTTCGGGCGATCGGGCGATGGGGGACTGTTTCGCGACGGGCGATCGATCCGCAGTCGGTCAATGCGATCATCAAGCAGCGGGTGGAACTGGCTGGATTAGAGCGTGGGGAGTTTTCGGCGCACGGGCTACGATCTGGATATCTGACCGAGGCTGCCAACCGTGGAATTCCCCTGCCCGAGGCGATGGAGCAGTCAAGACACCGCTCGGTGCAGCAGGCGTCGAGCTACTACAACAGCGCCTCAAGGCGGACAGGGAAAGCCGCACGCCTACTATGACAGCTGTCGGCGGGAGAAATCATTCTGGAGCGATTCACCCTTCCGTCACGCTCCCGTCATAGGCTCTGGCTCTAAACACGAATAATCCAAACCTAAAACACGGTTTAATCCAGTTTTGTTTGAAAAGTTGAGCGCGAAAAATGACGGAAGCCGTATCAGTCCAACTCCAATTAACACAGATCCCCGATCGTATTCTCGGCCTGGCGATCGCTGCCCTTCACCAAGCAAACACGCATGCTGTCTTCATGGATCCCGGTAACGAGCACTGGAGCCTCATGTCGGTTCTGAATACCGCACATGCTGGCGAACTGTTCATCAAGTCGATTATCGCGAACGTGCATCCCCTCCTCGTCTTCAAGAAGGTCGATCCAAGCGCGATACCGACCGACGAGACAGAGATAGCCACGCTTCTTTCAACCGGTATGACCCATAACTTCGAGAAATTGCCGTCGGTGCTTTTGGCAACGACGGGCATTTCTGTTCCTGATCTGGCCCTGTTCGAACGGCTTAGGAAGGCCCGCAATTCCATTCAACATTTCTGTCCGCCCGACGGTGAAGAAGATCCCAGCGCGCTTTCGCTCGAGTTCATTTACTCAATCATTGACCCTCTAATCCACGCGCAGTTCGGACTCTTCGCCATTGAGTACCACGAGGACCACAACGTCAGTTACGACTATGTCGTCGGAACGCTTCTCAGGCGGCAGATCCGTTTTTCTGTTCCCGAGGATTTTGCTGTCACCGAAGTTGAGCTCGAGGAAGAAATCGACGGCGCATCAGAGTCTTATAAAGCATGGTTCCGATTGGAGCTTCAGCGTATCGGTAAAGCCGATCTCATCACCTTTTGATGGCGTAGCGTTGATCGCTCGTCAAACAATGGTTGGCGTGAACGCGGCGAAATAATCGGACGGTCTCCTGCGCTCCGCCTGGTCCCATCCGGACGGCAGCGGCTGCCCGAAACCGGATCTTCCTCGAGGATCTGGTCACGTTTGCGCAGACGTGGCTCCTGACGGTAAAGCAACTCCGACTAGTCCCATAGCTGGGGAAAAGTTGGTGCTTTCCTCAACAACAAAGTCCATGACTGGATTGGTGAGCGGCTTCGCAGTGCCGTACATCGACCGGTCCAGAAAAGCCCAAGGACTCGGAGCTGTTTGCGCGGTCTCGCCGCAGACGCATGAGCAACGAGCTCGACGCTATCAGCACGATCCCGATTACACCAGCCGGACAAACTCGTCACCGCGCCCTCCTAACCTGCCTTCCGATCGGTCGATATATTGGCGCGGATAAGCGCCATCAGCATTGGCCCGATTGAAAACTTGCCTTCTTCGGCCCGCCGCGTCAGATCCCGCAAGTAACCGCCGGCGGAATTGATATGTCCCCCCCGCTCAAGAATGCAAGCGATCGCTGCGGCCGCCATTTCAGGGCCCAGGACATCGCAAGCATCCTGATAGGCCGACGGACTCACGCCGAGCATTGATCGAACCGTAATCGCGGCAGACATCAACTCGCGCCAACTGTTGATCGTGCCGCTTGGTGCATACATCGCCACATCCGGGCAAGCCCTCAGCACCAATCCCAGTGGGAATGCCTTGATCGGCTCATTCGTCTGCCTGATGGCCTGGTTCGATTTCACGCCCTGCTCTTTTTCGGAGCGAGGTTCAGATTCATAGATGGATTCGGTTTTTGAATTCTGTATGTGATGACGGTTTTCGTCATCATTGCTGTCGGAATTCTCCGAAATTAACTGATTTTCCAGCGTGTTAATCATTTCCTCGCGGAGCATGGACAGCTCATCGAGAATATCGATCAGCGCTTCGGGCGTTCGAGCCTTCGATATCTGGGAAATGAGCCCTACAAAATGGGCTTCGATCTTTCCCCAATCGCCGGACGCACCCTCTTCCATGGCGGCGGTCAGTATCTTGCGGATATCCCGCCGGCAGAGCGAAATACGCTCCTTGACGACTTTCAGCTGTTTTCGCTCGGCGGCAACCTGCTGGGCTAACCGGGCCAATTCCTCTGAGCGAGCCAGAAGCGGCGCCAAATTGAACCCGAAGGCCTCCTCGACTGTCCCAGCGCGATCCTTTCGCGCGTATCGTTTGCCGTTCGGGCTGTCCTTGCGATGGATCATCCCAGCATTGACGAGGATCGCCAGATTTTCGCGGAGCGTCGTTCCTGCGATGCCGTTGGCACGGGTCGCGAGTTGCGCGTTCGATGGGAAGACCACCAGTTTTGTCCCATCGACCAAATTCGACTCTGGATAAAACGACAGCAGTGCATTGAGCACCGACAATGCGCGGTCGCGCAGCCCAAGCAAGGACCGGGCATCGCAGACATCCCGATAGATCTTCCACTTGTCGACCGATTTTCCCGGTTTGATTTTCGACGATTCCATCTGACCCTTAATCAAGGCAAGACTCATCGTTCGCCGCCCAAAGGGCGTCGTCACATTTCCAACCTGCATTTCCTTCACCTTCGTTTAGGCAAAAGAGGTCCGATCACCCGAAACGGCGCCAAAGACTCTTGACTATGATTCGTGGAAATGTGATTCTCAATCCTGCGAGAGATATGAGAGAGGCTTCCACGACGGTAACGTTTGGGGGCCTTTTTCTTTTGCGGTTTAGTCTCCTCGTTGTTTCTCATTTTCCCTGTATTCCTCGTAGAGGCGCTCCAGGTTCACTGAAAGAAACTGTCCGAATTTGCTGGCGTCCGCTGCTTTAAGGGAAAGCGAAAACGTCTTGCCGGTATTCTTGTACTCGGCCACCAGCGAGCCATCCCCGGGCGACCACGTGTTTGGTTGCGAAGCACGCTTCTGGCTCTTTTTGGGCTTTTTGAGTTCGGCCAAGATAAGGTTGAAGCGGTCGTCAGATTTTGCCTGCCTGAGGTGCTCCTCACCAATGACGGCACTGGCTTTGGCTAGGTTCTCCGGACGCTCTATCAGTTGGGCAAGCTCCAGCCATCGATCCCGGCCTATGCCTTTTGCGGCACCGATGGCCGCGGATATGTTCGTTGGCACTCGCCCCGTAACTGACAGCATCCGCGTGAGCATTGGCGCATCGGTTGAGAGGGCTACTACGATCGTTTGACGCTCATAACCTAGATCGACGAGTCTTTGCGCGAAGACCGCACGTTCGATGAATGACAGATTTTCACGGGCGGAGTTTTCCTGTCCCTGGGCGATAACGTGCTCAATGTCGCCCACTTCCTTGACAACGGCCCGAACCGGTCGATTGAGAAGCTTTGCCACACGGACCCGGCGGTGCCCAAAAACGACCTGATAACGCCCATCCACTTTCGGATGCGGCCGGACCATGACCGGCGAGTCCTGACCCCTCTCGCGGATAGCCTCAACAAGCTGCGAAAACGCGAACTCATCCTCCTCCAATCGGTCCGATACAAACGATCCGTCGATCCGGTCTGGGTCCAAATCGACGACAGCTTCGCCCTGCAAGATTTGTTCGGCCTTGGCCGCCTTTTCAGCGAGCTCGCCCAACGAGCTGATCATTGAACGGGAGGCGCCGTGCGTTGCATAGCCAGGTGTAGCCTTGCGTTCGGGCCGAACGCCGTCGGGGCCAGTTATGTTTGCGAAAACATCCTTACGCGCCATGTTGTTCGCTCCAATTCTTACCTAAACCTTTGTAGCGATTGGAAAAACCGTCGATATGTACGGCTGACAAAATTTCCCGCACCTCACCGCCCCCAAGCACTGTTCATCAGTTCGATGACTTCTGCATTTACGAGGTCCAATGCTTCCCGCGCCCGATCATAGGTCGCAGGGGTGAATTGCGAGCGCTCGACCTCATAAAGCGATTGTTTGGTGAGACCCGCATCGGAGATCGCCGTGGATTTTACCATGTGGTTTTTCATCATCTGCTGCGCAAACATCGACTGCATGAATCCGACCATTTGCTGCTGAGGGATGTCCATCGGTTCATACCGGGTGATCAAATACCGGAACCAATCGAGGTCAACCTTGACCCCCGCACCCTCTATGCTTTTTAGAATGTTACCCAGCATCAGGAGAAACTGAGACATCGACATGATGTCCAACATCTGCGGATGAACGGTGATCAGAACCGAGGTCGCAGCGGTCAGCGCGGTCAGGGTGAGATAGCCAAGCTGGGGAGGGCAGTCGACAACGACAACATCGTAACGGCCGTCAACCTCAGAAAGGGCATCGCCGATCCTCGTGTAAAAAAGCTTGCCGGCCGTCGAATCCTTCTGCTGCATCGCCAATGGCGTTTCATACTCGTACTCCTGCAATTCGAGGTTTGCAGGAACGATGTCGAGATTTGGAAAATTCGTAGGCTGGATAATTTCGGTGATTGATTTCCTCGCCTCGTCATAGCGAAGGGTCTCGTAGAAAGACGGCTTCTCGTCCAGTTCCGGCTGAATGCCATAAAGCGCTGTCAGCGAAGCTTGCGGGTCCAGGTCGACGGCCAAGACCCGATAGCCGCGCAGCGCAAGATATTGCGCGAGATGTGCCGCAGTCGTCGTTTTTCCGGAGCCACCTTTGAAATTTACGACAGCAATTACTTGAAGCTTCTCGCGGCCCGTACGGTGAGGTACGCGATCAAGCACTGAACGCAATTCGTTGATTTGGTCCGCCGTATAGTAGCGGCGTCCTGTCGGCGTTACCGACGGTTCGACGCCTTTTCCTTGCAAATGCAGTTTCTTGAGATAACTCTGCGAGACACCGACGAATTCGGCGACCTCAGCGAGCGAGAACTGGCGAAGGGTCTTCTGAGCATTGGGGGGAAACTTGTCGATGCGGAGCATGTCGAGCTTGCTCGAGATGTCGCCACCCTGATCGAGGATTACATCCGCAAAGCTCATGTATGGCTCCAAAACCGGCTTTGTCACGTTCATTTGCCTAAAAGCCCTCAGTCACGATATTTTTCTGGAAATCAGAATTTATCGACACTGTGGCCCGATTCCCCCTTAGTGACAAGAGAAATAGGATTAACCAATGGTTAACGCGAAATCGACGGTTTGCACGGCAACAAATTCTTTTTCTTGCGTTTTCATATATTTAGAAAGCGGCAAGGCCTGCCGCGTTCATGCTCTGTTTTACTGTGAATCCTACAATGCGGCTGCTTTTATGAGGTAGCATAAGGCCGCCATCGATCGCTCTTTGTCGCTTGTCGTGACCGACTCACGTGAGTGCGAATTGTAGGATTATACAACTGCCGACCCATCCAAATCTGTGCTGATTTCCCCGCCGACCAACAACGACGGAGAAAATCATGCAGGTTCTCGCTTTCTCAACGCCCCGGACGATCCAAGAAGCGCATCTCCTTCACATCCACTACCAGCTTCGAGCGCGGGTGTTTTCCGATCGCCTGGGTTGGGAAGTCGATGTAACGGCGGGGTGCGAGTCAGATAGCTTTGATGCACTTCGGCCGACCTATGTTCTCGCGATCGCAGAGACGGGCCAACTGGCGGGATGCGCGAGGCTCCTTCCTACGCTTGGGCCGACAATGGTGGCGGACGTTTTCTCGTCGCTTCTTCCCGGCGGTCGACTCAACGGTCATGCCGCGATGATCGAGAGTTCCCGCTTCTGCGTCGACACTACGCTCGCGGAGGGGAGGGGGAACGGCTCGGTCCATGAGGCGACGCTGACCATGTTTGCGGGGATCATCGAATGGTCCATGGCGAATGGCTACACCGAGATTGTCACGGTGACCGATCTTCGGTTCGAGCGCATCCTCGCTCGCGTCGGATGGCCGCTGCAGCGTTTGGGCGAACCCAAGAAGATTGGCGTGACGATCGCCGTCGCCGGCACCCTCCCAGCCGATCGCGACACGTTCCTAAGGCTCCGCCCCGCCAACTTCCGTTCTGAACTCACCCCTGTCAGTCAGGCAGCGTAAGGAGAAATCCGTGAACCAGCTTCGATCCCACCCCCGTCTTGTCCGCAAACTTCAGGAGGCACTCGGCGATCTGCTCTGCGTTGCCCTGGACGACGCGAATGTCGTCGAGATTATGCTCAATCCGGACGGAAAGCTGTTCATCGAACGCCTGGGTCACGGCGTTGCGCCTGCCGGCGAGATGTCGTCTGCTGCCGCGGAGATGGTGATCGGAACTGTGGCGCATGCGCTTCAATCCGAAGTGGACACGGAGCAGCCGATCATCTCCGGCGAGCTGCCGATCGGCGGTCACCGCTTCGAGGGTCTTTTGCCTCCCGTCGTCGCCAAGCCTGCCTTCACCATTCGGCGTCGGGCATCACGCCTCATTCCGCTTGAGGACTATGTCCGCACTGGCGTGATGACGGACTACCAGGCATCCACGATCCGCAGCGCCATTTCCGCGAGGCTCAACATAGTCATTTCCGGGGGAACAGGCTCGGGCAAGACGACGCTTGCGAATGCCGTTATCAACGAGATCGTCAAATCGACGCCGGAGGACCGCCTCGTCATTCTTGAGGATACCGCGGAAATACAATGCGCGGCCGACAACGCCGTTCTCCTCCATACCAGCGATTCGATCGACATGGCGCGGCTCTTGAAGAGCACCATGCGGCTGCGTCCCGACCGGATCGTCGTTGGCGAAGTCCGCGACGGTGCGGCCTTGACCTTGCTCAAGGCCTGGAACACCGGCCACCCGGGCGGCGTGGCGACCATTCATTCGAACACCGCTATGTCGGCGCTACGCCGTCTTGAACAGTTGACGGCCGAAGCAAGCCAACAGCCGATGCACGAGGTGATCGGAGAGGCCGTCGATCTGGTCATTTCGATTGAGCGGACGCCGCGCGGGCGGCTTGTTCGCGACATCATCCAAGTCGAGCGGTTCATCAACGGACAGTACGAGATCGAACCCGATCAATTCACCGAAGAACAGGAGGCGCGCGATGTCGCGTAAGCATGCACTCATCGCCACCGCGCTTTTGGCGGCGCCCATTGTTCTCGCCTCGGTCGCGCCGGCGGTTGCCAGCTCCAGCGGCGGCCTTCCATGGGAAGGGCCACTCCAGCAGATCCAGGAGTCGATTACCGGCCCGGTCGCGGGCGCAATCGCGCTCGCGGCCGTGGCCATTGCCGGCGGCATGCTCATCTTCGGCGGCGAGCTCAACGATTTCGCGCGGCGCCTCGTGTATGTCGTTCTCGTCGCCGGCATTCTGCTCGGCGCTACCAACATCGTCGGCCTGTTCGGTGCGACCGGCGCTTCGATCGGGCGAACCGACGCGCAAATCACGTCAATTGGTGCGAACGGAGGAGGGGAGGGAGATCATGGCTGAGTCCCTGTCCGGCCTGCGGCGCAATCGCATCCATCGAGCCCTCTCGCGCCCGAACCTGTTAATGGGCGCCGACCGGGAGTTGGTCCTGATCACCGGACTTGCGGCCGTAATCCTGATCTTCGTGGTTCTCACGGTCTATTCGGCCCTCTTCGGCGTCGCTGTCTGGATTGTCATCGTCGGGCTTCTCCGGATGATGGCGAAGTCGGACCCGCTCATGCGGCAGGTCTATATCAGGCACATATCCTACAAGCCCACCTACAAGGCGACCACTTCGCCGTGGCGCCGGTACTGAGGAGGCGGCCATGGTAGCTCTCAAACGCTTCCGGGTGACCGGCCCATCCTTTGCCGATCTCGTTCCCTACGCCGGCCTCGTCGACAATGGTGTCCTTCTTTTGAAGGACGGCAGTCTCATGGCCGGCTGGTACTTCGCAGGCCCGGATTCCGAAAGCGCAACGGACCTCGAGCGCAACGAGCTGTCGAGGCAGATCAATGCCGTTCTGTCACGGCTTGGAAGCGGCTGGATGATCCAGGTCGAAGCCATCCGCATTCCGACGGTCAACTACCCATCGGAAGACCGTTGCCATTTCCCTGACCCGGTCACCCGAGCGATCGATGCCGAGAGGCGCTCGCATTTCGCGCGCGAGCAAGGGCATTTCGAGAGCAAGCATGCGCTGATCCTGACCTACCGGCCGCTCGAGTCCAAGAAAACCGCTCTCAGCAAATACATCTATTCGGATGAGGAAAGCCGGAAGAAGTCCTACGCGGACACGGTTCTCTTCGTGTTCAAGAGCGCGGTGCGCGAGCTTGAGCAGTATTTTGCCAACACACTGTCGATCCGGCGAATGGAAACCCGCGAAACGGTCGAGAGGGGAGGGGAGAGGATTGCCCGATATGACGAGCTGCTCCAGTTCGCTCGATTCTGCACCACCGGAGAAAGCCACCCGATACGGCTTCCCGACGTTCCCATGTATCTCGACTGGATCGCCACCGCAGAGCTTGAGCATGGACTGACGCCAAAGATCGAAAACCGTTTTCTCGGCGTCGTTGCGATCGATGGCCTGCCGGCCGAAAGTTGGCCGGGTATTTTGAACAGCCTTGACCTGATGCCGCTGACCTATCGGTGGTCATCGCGCTTCATCTTTCTCGATGCCGAGGAGGCCCGACAGAAGCTCGAACGCACACGCAAGAAATGGCAGCAGAAGGTCCGGCCGTTCTTCGACCAGATATTCCAGACACAAAGTCGATCCGTCGACCAGGACGCGATGACCATGGTGGTCGAGACGGAGGATGCGATCGCACAGGCGTCGTCGCAGCTGGTTGCCTATGGCTATTATACGCCGGTCGTCGTGTTGTTCGACAGCGATCGCGAAGCACTGCAGGAGAAGGCCGAGGCGATCCGGCGGCTGATCCAGGCGGAAGGCTTTGGGGCGCGCATCGAAACGCTGAACGCCACCGACGCCTATCTCGGCAGCTTGCCGGGCAACTGGTATTGCAACATCCGCGAGCCGCTGATCAACACCAGCAATCTCGCCGACTTGATTCCGCTGAACTCGATCTGGTCGGGAAACCCGGTCGCGCCATGCCCCTTTTACGCAGCGAATTCCCCGCCCTTGATGCAGGTTGCGAGCGGATCGACAGCGTTTCGTCTGAACCTGCACGTCGATGATGTCGGCCACACGCTGATCTTCGGTCCAACGGGTTCGGGCAAGTCGACGCTTCTGGCACTGATCGCCGCGCAGTTTCGCCGATACGAAAATGCGCAGATCTTCGCCTTTGACAAAGGCAATTCACTTCTGCCCCTGACGCTCGCAGCCAGCGGCGATCACTATGAGATCGGAGGCGACAATGCGGAAGAGGGGCGGGCGCTGGCCTTCTGCCCGCTTTCCGAACTCAAAAGTGACGCCGACCGGGCTTGGGCGACGGAATGGATCGAGATGCTGGTCGGTCTGCAGGGCGTCGCTATCACACCCGATCATCGCAACGCCATCTCTCGGCAAGTCGGACTGATGGCGAGCGCATCCGGTCGCTCGCTCTCGGATTTCGTGAGCGGCGTGCAGCTGCGCGAAATCAAGGACGCATTGCACCACTACACCGTCGATGGCCCGATGGGCCAACTCCTCGATGCGGAAGAAGATGGCCTCACGCTCGGCGCCTTCCAGACCTTCGAGATCGAGCAGCTGATGAATATGGGCGAGCGCAATCTCGTGCCGGTGCTGACCTACCTGTTCCGCAGGATCGAGAAGCGTTTGGATGGGTCCCCTAGTCTGATCGTGCTCGACGAGGCGTGGCTGATGCTCGGCCACCCTGTGTTCCGCGACAAGATTCGCGAGTGGCTGAAGGTGCTGCGCAAGGCGAACTGCGCTGTCGTCCTTGCGACCCAATCGATCTCCGATGCCGAACGGTCGGGCATTATCGACGTGCTGAAGGAATCCTGCCCCACCAAGATTTGCCTCCCGAACGGCGCCGCCCGGGAGTCGGGAACGCGCGAATTCTACGAGCGCATCGGCTTCAACGAGCGGCAGATCGAGATCGTCGCTACCGCCATGCCGAAGCGCGAATACTACGTCGCCACGCCAGAAGGCCGGCGGCTCTTCAACATGTCGCTTGGGCCTGTCGCGCTGAGCTTTGTCGGCGCGTCGGGCAAAGAGGACCTCAAACGCATCCGCACACTGAAATCCGAACATGGCCACGACTGGCCGATCCACTGGCTTGAAACGAGAGGAGTTCACGATGCCGCATCGCTATTCAAATAGATGGCTCACCAGCTTGGCGGCCGCCGCTCTCACGATCGGAGCCGCAGGCGCAGTTCAAGCCGGCACGGCGACCGGCGCAGCGACGGAATGGACACAGCTCGCCAACAATGCGCAGCTCGTGGACCTCATGAAAAGCTCCGGCATCCAGGTCGACAATCAGCTGACCCAGATCAGCCAGCTTGCAGAGCAGATTCAGAACCAGCTGAAGATCTACGAGAACATGCTGCAAAACACCGCGCAGCTTCCTGACCACGTCTGGGGTCAGGTTGAAAGCGATCTCAACCAGTTGCGCAGTATCGTCGACCAGGGACAGGGCATCGCCTTTTCGATGGGAAATGCGGACGACGTTCTTCAGCAACGCTTTCAGAGCTATGCCGATCTCAAGACGAATTTGCCGGACAACGCAACGTTCTCCTCGACCTATCAATCCTGGTCGAACACCAACCGTGACACCATCGCCAGCTCGCTGAAGGCGGCGAGCCTCACCGCCGATCAGTTCGATAGCGAGGAAGATACGATGTCCTCGCTGCGGTCGATGTCCGAGACGGCTGACGGGCAGATGAAGGCTTTGCAGGTCGGGCACGAGATCGCCGCTCAGCAAGTCGCGCAAATGCAAAAGCTTCGCGGTCTCGCCTCCCAACAGATGACGATGATGGGAACCTGGCTGCAGACGGAACAGACCGACAAGGACCTGGCGCAGGCGCGCCGGGAAAAGTTCTTCAACGCCGAGGTCAAGAGCGTTCCGGAAGGCCAGAAAATGGAGCCGCGCTGGTGAGCCGCCCAGTCCTGATTGCCTTGGTCCTGGCGGTCGCCGCTGCATCGTCTGCAGCGACAATACTGATCGTCAATTTCCGAAATACAGGCAAACCTGTGCTCTCCGAGGAGCAGCGCGCCGTCCGGGAAAAATTCTTCGGCTCCAGCAAAGAGCTGCCGCTAATCAAGGATGGCCAGGAGATGCGCCCGAAATGGTGAAGCCAACTGTTGCACGTTCATTCCTGACTACAGGTCTCTTTGTCCTCGCCTATGCTGTTCCCGCATTCGCGCAGGAGGGACAGGTCCTCACGGAGCTGGAAAACCAGGTCTCGTCCGCCGCGAAGGGCTGGGAAACCACCATCATGGAGGCCGCGAAATCCCTCTTCTGGATTCTCGCAACGATCGAGATCGGCATTGCGGCCGTCTGGCTGGCGATCCAGTCGGCCTCGCTGGACAGCTGGTTCGCCGAACTGGTGCGGCGGATCATGTTCATCGGGTTCTTCGCATTCGTTCTGACCCAAGGCCCGACCTTTGCGCGAGCGGTGGTCGACAGCCTTTTCCAGATTGGCGCCGGCGGTGGTTCAGCGTCTCCCGCTGAAGTGTTCGATGCCGGCATCCGCGTCGCCTCCCAAATGTCGCAACAGGCACAGTTCGGGGTGTTCGAAGACAATGCGCTCGCCATTGCCGCCGTTCTCGCCATGGGCATCGTTGTCATCTCCTTCTCCCTGGTTGCAGCTATTTTCGTGTCGGTCATGGTCGAAATGTATGTCGGCTTGCTCGCCGGCATGATCATGCTGGGGCTGGGTGGTTCGTCCTTCACCAAGGACTTTGCCATCCGATACCTCGTCTATGCCTTCGGCGTCGGCATGAAGCTCATGGCCTTGGTGATGATCGCCAAGATCGGATCGAACGTGCTGCTTGGCCTCGCTCAAGCTCCGACTGCCTCGTCGGATCAGTTCGTCACGACCTTGGCGATCGCCGGTATTTCCGTCGTGGTCTTCATCATCGCCATGTATGTCCCAAACATCATCCAGGGCGTTGTCCAGGGCGCATCGGTTTCCGGGGGCATGGAAGCGATCCGCCACGGTGGGCAAGCGGCGTCTTTTGCCGCCGGTGCTGGCTTCCTCGCCGCCGGCGCCGCCGGCGCTGGCTTCGCGGCGGCACAAGCCGCACGAGCCGCCGGTTCATCCGTTGCAGGTGCCGCTCTTCGCGGCATGGGTGCGAGTTTCAGTTCTGGCGCACAGGCGGCGGGATCGGCGGCAAAGGAAAAGGCAATCGGCTCTCCCGGGGCCTATGCGGGGTCCATTCTCGGACTGGCCAATGCCAAGCTCGATGAACAGCGGGGCGGTCATAGCGGACCGAAGCCTCCTCCCGAACGCAACGACAAACCGTAATCGAGACAAGGGAAGAATAAATGGCAGCGAACCGCGCCCCGGAAAATCCGTATCTTGCCGCCCGCCAGGAATGGAGCGAACGCTATGGCTCCTATGTAAAGGCCGCCGCCGCATGGCGCATCGTCGGCGTCCTCGGTCTGGTGATGGCCGTCATCGGCTTCAGCTACGCGATGTATCTGAGCACGCAAGTGAGGCTCGTGCCTTACATCGTCGAGGTCGACAAGCTCGGAACCGCGGTCACGGCAGGTTTTCCGGAGCAGATAGAATATGCCGATGTCCGCGTGGTGCGCGCCACTCTCGGTAACTTCGTCACGAGCTTTCGCTCGATCACGCCGGATGCGGTGGTGCAGAAGCAATATATCGACCGTACCTACGCCCTTCTTCGCACGTCCGATCCGTCGACGGAGAAGGTCAACGCCTGGTTTCGAGGCAATTCTCCGTTCGAGAAGGCGAAGTCTTCGACAGTTGCCATTGAGGTGAACAACATCGTGGCGCTTTCGAACCAGACCTATCAGATCGACTGGACGGAATACGAACGAGACCGCAAGGGCAGGGAAACCGGCACGCGCCGTTTCCGCGGCATCGCAACGGTGACGCTCACGGCGCCACAGGATGAGGCGACCATCCGCCTCAATCCGATCGGCCTCTACGTCCGGGATTTCGACTGGACGGCACAGCTTTAAGGGCAGGGATTCTTTCAATGAAAAAAATGGAATTGATCGCAGCCGCCGGCTGCATAGCCGGACTTTTGCTTGCGGCGGGCGCGGAGGCGCAAAGCATGACGAGCAAAGAGGTGAAAGGAACAAATCTTTCCAGGAAGTGGCGCGGCATGCCGGGACTGGTCACGACAGGTCCGGACGGAAAGGTGATCTTTCTGTTCGGCGAGACCCAGCCGTCCGTCGTCTGCTCGCCGTTGCAGGTCTGCGACATCGAACTTCAGGGTGGCGAGATCGTTCGCGATGTCCTCGTCGGCGACACCGTGCGCTGGAAGGTAGAGCCGGCGACCTCGGGTGCGACAGGCGGACAGGCGATCCATCTCATCGTCAAACCATCGGAGCCAGGACTTCTTACCTCGATGGTCGTGACCACGTCACGGCGCACCTATCATATCCAACTCAAGTCCCATCCCAGCCAGTACATGGCGCGCGTCGGGTTCGAATATCCGGAAGACGTTTCGACCAAGCTCGCCGACATCAATTCCCGTCTCGAAACGGGCGGCATTCCGGGCACGGCGCCGGACAAGCTGAACTTCTCCTACTCGGTGAGCGGCGGCGCATCGTGGAAACCGAAGCGGGTCTATTCTGACGGGGTGAAGACCTACATCCAGTTTCCGAAGTCGATCTCCGGTCAGGATGCACCTGTGCTCTTCGTCGTCTCCGGCGGTCAAAATCGCATCGTCAATTACCGGATGAAGAACGACATGATGACCGTCGACTATGCGATCGACAAAGCGATCCTCGTTTCGGGTGTCGGTTGGCGGCAGCAGAAGATCACCATCCGGCGGGGAGGCTGAACCATGCTGAGGCTTCTCGCATATTTCGTCGTGGTCGCGCTGCTCTCCGGTTGCCAAACGGCGGATGACGCACTGACCACCAGTTCCACGCCTGTGGCGGTCACCGGACCGGCTGCAAGCGCCATCGCCGGCGACATGGCAAGTCGTCTGGCTGAACAGATCGGCCCGGCCGGTGCTACGACCACGATCAAAATGGAGACGGACACATCGGAGTTCGCAACCGCCCTCCAGGCGGCCTTGAAGGGGTGGGGTTACACGGTGGTCACGAACGGCAAGGTCACGAAGGACGGCAAAGCGGTCGAGCTTGCCTATGCAATCGATGGCTTCGACGGGCAGGTGCTGGCGCGGATTTCGACGCCTGCCATCGCGCTTAGCCGCGCTTACACGCCGACGGCGGCCGGTGCTGTGCCGGCCAGTCCGCTTTCGATCATGCAGCGCAACTGACGGAGATTAACATGGTCCAGTCGCTCCAGCTTGGCACGTCCAGCCAAGCCGACGATCAGAATGGCATGCGCCGGCTCAACCGCCTGCCGATCATCGTCGCCATCATCGTCATCGTGCTGTTCGTCGTCGTCGTCGTGATTGGTCTGTCACTGCGCGGGCTTTCCTTCAATCGTAGCGACATCGACGGTGCTTCCAACACCCCTGCGACCAGTTTCGGCGACCAGCTTAAGCGGGGTGTCACGGACGGCATTATCGGTGAGCCAGAAAAGCAGGAGGTTTTTCAGCCGACACCTGTCGTGGTGGAGAAAAAGGAAGAGCAGGGTCCGGGAGTCCAGCGCCAACTAGCGGAGCGACAAGACCGCCGACAAGGGCTCGAATCCGAAGAGGAGTGGAAGGCTCGCCTGAAGCGAGAGCAGGATGAACAATATATGCGCGAAGCCCAGCGGCAACGGATGGCGCGTCTCCAGGCTCGTTCCACGGCGCTCGATTCGCCGCTAAAGGTAGACATCTCCGAGGTCGAGAAGGCCGCAAACTCCACCGATAACACAAGCCGTCAGCCGACAAATGTCGCAGCAAACAGTGCGTCAGACCTTTATGCCGCCGCCATGAAATCCGGCCTGATGGGTCAGAACGTCGATCAGAACGGGCAGACGTCGAAGGAGAATTATTTCAATCAGGACATCAAGGATCTCGGCTACCTGCCGAACCAGGTCGTACCGCAGATATCACCCAATGAATTGAAGCGCGGTTCGGTCATCCCGGCGACATTGATCACCGGCCTCAATTCCGACCTGCCGGGGCGGATAACGGCTCAGGTCAGCCAGAATGTCTACGACAGCGCAACTGGCTTCCGTCTTCTCATCCCGCAGGGCGCAAAGCTATTCGGTCGCTACGATTCCAAGGTCTCATTCGGCCAGGAACGGGTTCTTGTCGTTTGGACGGACCTTATTTTTCCGAATGGGTCTACGCTGCAGATCGGCGGCATGGCCGGCACGGACGCTGAAGGATATGGGGGATTCCAGGACAAGGTCGACCGGCATCTTTGGAGGACCTTCGGTTCGGCTGCGTTGGTGGCAATCATTGGAACAGGTATCGATATGTCGATGCCTGAGAGTTCGACGCTCGCGACGCAAGACACGGCCTCGGATGCAGCACGCCGGAATTTTGCCGAGTCATTTGGCCGGGTCGCGGAAGAGACGATCTCGAAGAATCTGAACGTTCAGCCGACAATTCGCATCCGGCCCGGCTACAAGTTCAATGTGCTGGTTGATCAGGACATTATTTTTCCATCGACCTATAGAGGCCGGTAACCAGTTCAGGAATCTTTTCGATATGCGCGACAGGGTCATCCGCGCAGCGAAAGCGAGCATCGCTAAAATCTTTCCTCAGCTAATCATATTTTAGACCGTGGGGACTTGAATACTCGGTAGAGGTGAGTAGACCTATCAGTTGCAGCGACCGTGGATACGCTTTGTGTAGAAGACATCTTCGTTTTCATTGGAAACGAAGGGGGACAGAGAATTGGCAACGGCGCGACGGGTGGGAGGCTCGCAGTGGCGCAATAGGAGAAAAGTCAGTGGACGGTGACCTTCGCTCTCTCATCGATATGACAGAAGCCGCGCACGATGAACGTATGATCAAAAGTGCTCTGAAGACTTTTGCGCACGCATGTGGCTTCGAGCGTTTTGCGTATCTGCAGACTGAGGGATTGGAAATCCGCACATTCAACTCCTATCCGGAGGTATGGCAGGGCGTTTATCTCGAAAGCCAGTATTCTCGCATCGACCCGGTCGTAACGGAAGCCAAGCGTCGCATGGAAATGTTTTCCTGGACGGCCGACGATTGGCCCGCTCGTGGGGCCTCCGAACTCAGGCGCTTTCGGGACCAGGCGATCGATCACGGCATTCGCAGTGGGGTGACGATACCCGTCGAAGGAAGTTTCGGCTCCACGATGATGCTGACGTTTGCATCCTCAGCGCAGACGGCTGACGTTTCAAAACTGCAGGATGCGCAAAAGGCGATCCGGGCAGTTCTGGCGATCCACTACCGCCTGAAGATCATCGCCGCGACCACGATTGTCGCCCCGAAACGGTTGCTTTCACCAAGAGAAGCAATGTGCCTGATGTGGGCGGCAAAGGGCAAAAGCGCTCCGGAAACCGCAATATTGACAGGGATCAATCCGAGGACAGTGCAGCACTACCTCGATAAAGCGCGCGAAAAGCTCGAAGCAGCAACCGTGCCGCAACTTGTCGCGATCGCCAAAGACCACGGTCTGGTATAAGCGTCAGTCTTCGCTATCAGGGGCAACGTCAGGGACGTAGCCAAGCGCATCGATGATTTCCGACAGCACCTCCTGTTGGGCTTCGGATTTCTTCTGACGCGCGACATACTCATCCTGCAGGCTCTTGAGTACGGCGGCGGAAACCGACGGATCGGCGCTCGCGCGAGTCCATTCCTCGTACACAGCCTCATCGGCGGCAATAAGATGGCGGTGCTCACGGATTGCAGCAACTGCCAGCACCTCTAGTTCTGCCTCTTGCATAGAACTGTAGCGAGATGAGCCCACATCGTTCATCCGCTTCTCCCTAACTTCATTCTCCGCTGCCCGGACCTAAGTCTGCGGCCCTTAGTATATTGGTTGGGCGCCACCGCAATATCCACTGACCGTCATCCCTCGAATATTTCTCGACTAGGAGCGACTGGGATCCTGTGCAAATTCATCTCGCGCCTCCCCATACCGACGTCGAAGAGGTGCATGGACTTGAACGAGACTGCCTTGCTCATTTGCTTAAAAGATACGACCCTCGCTTGAGTTGTAGAGAATACTCCGTGGTAGCATACTCATCAAGTCGCTGTTCTCTCCATCATGGAGATTCGAGAGGTATTTGCGCGAAATTTGCGAGCTGCACGGCAGGCTAAAGGCTTGTCCCAGGAGGAGCTCGCGCATCGCGCGAATATCGATCGCACCTATATCAGTTCCCTAGAGCGTAGCGTTTACAATGCAAGCATCGATGTCGTTGACCGTTTGGCGACTGTCTTGGGCATCGAAGCCTGTGAGTTGCTGAAGCGCCCCCCGAAGGAGCCACAGATGCCAACCGCCGAGCTCGACGATTAAGAGAAGTTGTCTTGCGGACTGCCGGGTTCATGCCCAACCGGTAGTGACGAGAATTCATTTGCGCCAGCCATATTGTGAATTGTCCGCGCGTCATATATATTCTTTTGAAGGAGAATAATTATGGCTGTAGCACTTCGCGAATACACACCCACTGAGGCGGCGGCCGTAAGCGAGATCGGCATTAAGTCGGTACATAATGCGATCGACAAACGAATCATTGGAAGACCCTCTACCAGCCACCGAAGCCGTGCGATCACTGACGACGATCTCCTGCGCCTGAAGCTCTGGTTCGGCGTCGGTTCGATCCTTTCCGCCGAGCGCCGGAAACGCCTCTTTGCCGCCATCGACGAAAATCCTGAAGCCGACACCGTCAGAGCGGACGACTATCTGATCGTCGACGTCGCGAGAGCGAGGGAGCACTTGGCCGCGCGCGGCGAAGCGCTCAGGGAAGCGGACAAGATCATCCATAGCGTGAAAGGCTTGGTTGGCGGCGAGCCGGTCTTCAAAGGCACGCGCGTTCCAGTCCGAACAATCGCTGCGATGAAATTGCAAGGCGCTGCCACGGACGAGATCGTCGAGGGCTATCCGGCTCTCACGGCGCGCATGGTGGACCTCGCCGAAATCTGGGTAGCGGCTCATCCTGCCCGTGGGCGGCCACGAAAGTTGTCGGAGCAGGGACTGAAAGTGACGTCGGTCAAGCGATTGCCTCTCGGAAAGGCCGGCACCGAAAAGCCCTCGGGCACGGCTTCGTGAAGTTTCTCGTCGATGAATGCCTGCACACATCGCTCGTGGCCGTGGCTCAAGAGCACGGCCACGATTGCTTTCACGTCAATTGGCTGGGCCTGAGCGGCGAGACCGATTGGGATCTGATGCCTCGGATCGTCGCGGAAGATTTTACCTTCGTGACAAACAATGCCCGTGACTTCAGGAAACTCCATGCCCGGGAGGATCTGCACGCTGGCCTAGTGATCATCGTGCCGCAGGTTCTGCCGGTGCAGCAACGGGAATTGTTCACGCTCGTTCTGCAGGAACTCGCCGGTTCTCCGGATTTGGTGAACGAAGTGATCGAGATCGCCATCGAAGAGGGCGAGGCACTGCTGACGCGCTATGCACTGCCAGAGTGAAGGTCAATTCCCGCCGATGCGGGACAGATTGATCAGAATCCCCGCGTGCCCAACGTCTTGCGCTGCCTCCAACGCCCCTCTTCCTCGGTGAGACGTATGCCTTTGCTGCGGCATGCGCAGACCGCATCCTTGAAGACCTATAGTAGCGCGTTGACCCTCTCAGACTGAACTTTCGTCAGGGCACGACGTTTTCGTCCTGGCTGGCCTCCGCAACAAGCCCAAACATTATGCATCTGGCGCACACTAATTTCATGCGTCGGAAACACACTAATTTCATGATTTTGGACTCGGGCTGAGTTCTCGCTCGACTGAGCGTGCCTCACGCGAAGAGACGAACTCAACGCTATTGCTGACCACCAATGCGAGATAGATCGACCCGTATCCCCGCAGTGCCAATTTTCTTTTCGTCCGAAGTTTCTGCCTCAGTCCGCTCCGGAGCCCCGGCATCGACTGTATCCGCCTCCGATTTAAAGGCCCGCGGTTCCTCTTGGTTGGCTAGTGCCCCGCCGGGATCATCCGCCTGAAACACACTCACACCCTCGAACTCGCCAGTCTTCCATGCGTAAACCGCATCCTCGAAAATCTGCGGGAACACGTCTTTGCTCGTGGGGTTGCCATACCATTTCGCTACGATCCTAAGGACCTTGGCAAACATCGCCGTGCCTTTGCGAAGGTTTTGGCAGGCATCGACAAGGTCGGGTTTCAGATCCGTCGGTTCCTTCACTCCCACGCCAGCGGGGAACTGGGTCAGCCCAACGCGAACGACCGCCTGACCAGCATATTGCCGTACGATCGCCATCGCCTCCTCGGCCGATGCCGCTTTTGGAACGAGGATCAATCGGCCGCCCGATTTGACGGTCACGGCGAAGGGATCAGCCGAGCCCGCTGCCATCACGAATTGCTCGACGATCGCGGGCTTGAGAGAAGGGTCTGCGCATTCTTTTATCAGGGCGGCGTCAAGCATGGTGTCTCCTCTGCGCTCAGGTGTTGAAGGCAATAACAAGCGGTTTTGCGAAGAGCTTTGCCCAGGCAGTGGCAGCGGCGCGCTGAACGGCGACGATCGACGTCCCTTCGGTCCACCAACCGTTTCCCACGGCGACGACAAAATCCGGATCGTGCAGCATGGACTGAAGGATCGGCCAAACAATCAGTTGCTCGTAGCAGATCAGTGGTGCCGCGCGGCGACCACCGATGGAGACAACCGGGTTCGTGAAGAAATCCGCCCGAGCGCCGCCGCTCTCCCCAAACCAAGATCGCCAAGGCTGCCACATCGAACCAGGAACCGGCATGCGTTCACGATAGAGGATGCTGCTTCGGCCGTTCCTGTCGATCGCGACGAGGACATTGTCGTAGCCGGTGGCATCGAGCACCGTGGCGCCGGCGATGACCGTCGCATCGGTATCGCCGGACGCCCCCGTCCAAAGCCGCGCCACGGTCGGTGTCCAGAAACCGAGCGCAGTTTCCGGCAGCACCACAAAGCGTGCGCCATCGCTGGCCGCATTCCGCACCGTTGCGATCAGGTCACGCTGGCGGTGAAGATCGACGTCCCGACCGAGCGAAGCGCCCAATTTGAGGTCGACACCGCGCCAGTCATTGGGTAGATGCGGCTCGGTCCACGATGCGGCGGACCACAGCCAAAGGCCTATCAAGGCGATGGCGACAGCTGGCCAAATGCGGGTTACGAGGCCCGCAAGGCCAGCTGTCATGAAGCCCAATCCCCACCATCCCCAGCCCGGAAACAGAACACCGGCGGCGGTGATAGGATGCGCCCAGCCCGTGATGCCGAATGGCGGGATGGTCATGATGACGGCAGCGAGAAAATAGCGAAACGGACGGACGCTCTCCTTGTTCGTCCAGAGCACCAGATGCACCGCGACAAAACCCAAAGACGCGCACAGCCAGAGTAACAGGCCCGGCCAGATATCCGACGAATAGAAGGTGGCCACGCCTTGCGGCAAACCCCGTGATGCGGCCAGGAAATATCCGGCGGAGACAAGTGCCGCCACCGATCTCGATCGCGAGAACGACCACAGAAGCGGAAACCCCAGCGCGACGGGTAGAAGCAACACATGGCCGCTCCAGCCCACCACGCCGATCGCGATCGAAGCGAATATCAGCAGCGCTGGCCGAAGGTAATCACGGCACATAGGTGAACACCTCCTGCGCCAGCCCGAGAATGCCGGAGATCGGCAGCGGGCCAAAATATCGAGAGTCGTAGGAGCCCGGGAATGAGGAGTGCAGGAAGACGTATCCTGGCGGTACGATGCCGCTCGGAAAGGGCGTCAACGACCGGCCTTTTCCATCTCGTAGTGAGAGACTGGAAGAGGAAACTTCCCGCCCATCCACGCTTACGCTGACACCGATTTCGACATGCTGTCCTGCAACGGCGATCACTGTCTTGATCAACGGTGCAACGCCGCCCGGGCAGGAACCAGAACGGAGATAGCCTCGTGCCCTCGCTGCCCACATCGCCGCAGTTTCCGGCGCGCAGATGAACAGGAGGTCGTCGACTGCTGCCGGTCGATGAAGCGGGATGATGCGCCACAGGCCGAGTGGCTCGCTCGGTGTCAGATTGATGCGGTAGCCGCCGGCGACGGCAGTCACCACCAGCAGGATGGTGGCCACAGCCGCCATCGACAGAACTACAATGGCTCGTCGTTGCGGTGTGGTCATGGACCGGCGGGTTGCAGCCCCGGTCATTTCAGCGAGAGCCCTTGGCTCTTCGTCTGACGCATCGTCTCAGCCTGCTTGAGCGCTTCCGTCGTTCGTTCATGAGAGCCAAGTTGCTGGACTGTCCGCATGGAGTTCCACGCGGACTGGACCTCCGCCTTCTGGCCGGCCGTCATTCCTGCTGTGACGGTCTCAAAAGTCTTGCCATCAGTGTCTTTCGCAGCCAAAGGCAGGAAGTTCCGTTCCCCGAAACGTTCGGAAACCGCCTTGGCGAAACCTTCGAGTTCCGCCTTCACCATTTTGTCGGCGAGCGCGTATTCGAGGCCGGCCGGAAGGTCGTTGCGATCGATCGCATCGCGCACGCGTTCGAGCGTTTGCTTGGCGGCTGGAGAGAGCGCCGGAATGTCGACCGAAACCTTGAGCCGGACCGCGCGCTCCTCCGTCTCATGTTTGAATTCGGCCTCGGCCCGCTCACGAAGGTAGCGTTCAAGATTTCGGGCGAGCGCCGGTACATTGGCGAGCGCTTTTTCCCGGTCCTGCTTGTCGCCACGGCTCGCGAGAAGACCGGTCTTGCCCTTGAGCGCGCCAAAGCTCTCTGGCTCGCCGGCAATCCTTGCCAGGGTGGCCTGCGCGACCGACTGGTCCTTCAACATGGTATCGACATTGATCGCCTTGAAGGCAGCTTCCGGATTCGCGTAGACGAGCCGGAAGCGGGTCGAGACGTCCTCCCATTGCTTCTTAAGGCCGGGATCGGCGGCGAGCTTGTCTTCGACGGCCTGGTCGAGCGATTTCGGGAAGGTGGTGATACCTGACACCATGGGCTTGGCCTCCTTGATTGTGTCCGGGATGGAGTGGTTGTTGCTGCCGCGGACCAACCCGAGTGCCGCGCCGATGGCGGCAAGTCGGGCGCCGAGGTCGGCGAGTTTCTGTTTCTGCCGGACGGCCCATTGGAGCCGATCATGTGCGATCGTGCGGGCGACGTTCATGAGGTGCAGGCCGCGGGCCTCGGCAAAGCGCAACGCCTGCCGATAGAGAGCGCTCTTCTGGTAGTCGAGGCTGGTTTCCTTGGCGTTCCGGCGCGACAGGATCGGGATGAGGCCGCCGGACTTCGCGAATGAGCGACTGCCGTAGTAGACGGCTAGATCCTCACGATGGCGCGTCATAGCCACATAGGTCAGATGCCGGTCCAACGAGAGGGAAGCAAGCACCTTCACCCGGTCGACGGTCGCGCCCTGGCTCTTGTGGATCGTTGTCGCGTAGCCGTGGTCGAGATTGTTGTAGAAGCGCTGCTCGACCGTGACCTGCCGGCGGTGCTCGCCTTCACCAACCTCGGCAACAATCCGGCCAGGAGCGGCTTCAAGCACCTTTGCGAACATGCCGTTCTTGACGCCAAGGCTGCCCTCGTTCTTGAGGAACACGACCTGGTCGCCGGTCGCGAACATGCGAGTTCCGTCCTCTGTCTTGAACGCAAATCCGTCCGCGACGACGCCGCGTTCGACCAGCTTGGCGCGCGCCATATCGTTAAGCATTCGGACGTCGCGGCGAAGGTGTGCGAGAATCAGGCTGGTCTTCGAAGGGTCGTAGTCCCGTTCCCAAGCTGCGATCAGGCTTTCGACGGCCTCGTTCTTCAGTCTCAAACCAATCATTCGACCATGAGCGGTGTAGGCATCGACAGCCTTGCGGACATTGCCACGCGCGAGATCGAGCGAGGCGTCGCGCATCCATTGCTGGCGCTGACGATAGATCGTCTCGAGTTCGGCATAGCCGATGCGATCGGCGATCGCACGGAAGGCGGCGCCCGCTTCGATCGGTTGAAGCTGTTCCGGATCGCCGACAAGGACGAGTTTGGCGCCGGCCTTGGTGACGGCTTCGACGAATAGCGCCATCTGCCGTGACGACACCATGCCGGCCTCGTCGAGTACGAAAACGCATCTGTCGTCGAGCTGGTTGCGACCCTGGTTCCAGCGAAGCTCCCACGACGAGAGCGTGCGGGAAACGATGCCCGCTTCCTTCTCCAAACCTTCTGCGGCTTTGCCCGCCAAGGCGCCGCCGACGACACGATAGCCGGCCGCTTCCCACGCCTCGCGGGCAGCCTTCATCATCGTGGTCTTGCCGGCCCCGGCGCGGCCGATGACAGCGGCAATCCGCGTGGCCCCGGCGACATGCTCGATTGCCGTTCGCTGCTCATCCGACAGACGGGAATGGCGCGCAAAGGTCGCCTGCAGGACCGCGTCACGGACGCCATGGGAGGTGCTGCCGGAGAGCCAGATCGCGCGATTGGCCATCTCGGCTTCAAGCCGGATCATCTCGCGCGTGGTGTACTTCGCGGGTGTCCGAATCCCTGTCGCAAAGTTGATCCGCTCGCGTTCGAGCCGGAGCGCTTCCGGACTTTGCAGAATGCGGACCATCAGGCTTTGGAACAGAGCGACATCGTCGATATAGCGATACAACACCTTTGCAACATCGCGTTCGTCGAAGACGCTCTTCTCCCGCGTGATCAGGTCGAGCACAATCTCCGGACGGCGCTGGATGCGGCGGGCGTTCTCGCTGCGGCGCTCCTCCTGAAGCTCGATGCGTTCGAGTTTGGGAGTCGAGGTCTCCGACTTGTGGTCGGATTGCTCGGCCTTGCGCTCAATGGCTTTGGCGCCGACACCGAGGTGAATGGTTGGCTCGAGGTCGATACCCTGCTTTTCGAAGGAACGGCCATCGATGCGGATGTCGAGACCGGCAAGCGCCAGATGCGTGTTCTGGCAGGCAAACCAGCCGTCGCGAAACGCATTGAAATCCTCAGTGCTACCGGCCCACAGCTGATAGACGATTTTGCCGGCGTCATTTCGGATTGGCTTGCCATCCGGGCCGAGCACCGCGACCTTCTTCGAACCGAAACCGTCTTCGGTGAGCGGGCGCAATGTCGTCATGAGGTGGACGTGAGGATTGCCCGGGGCGTCGTGATAGACCCAGTCCGCGACCATGCCCTGCGCCGTGATGTGCCGCTCCACAAAGTCGCGCATGAGCGCGATGTTCTGCTCGGCCGTCAGCTCGAGCGGCAGGGCTATGGTGACGTCCTTGGCGAGTTGCGCGTCGGATCGCTTCTCGAAGCCCTCCACTTTGTTCCAGAAGGCCTCAGATGCCCCGGCGACCGAGCGATCGGCAATCATGCCGTGCACCCATTCCGGCGCGTCGGCAGGGATCACGAACTCCTCGTGCAGGAGCCCCTGTTTTCGCGTGTAGTCGATCGTCCGGGCTTCCCGCTCAAACTCCATCTTGGCGCAATGCCGGTAGGCCGCCGACAGGATGGCGCTGCGGCCGGCGCCACGGGCGACGACGCTGACGGAGAAGTGAGGGACGGCCACGGCGGAGTTCTCTCCCGGTTGCGAACGAAATCAAAGGGTTCGTCGGGAGCGGCGGCCCCACCAGGCTCTCTCAGCAACACGTCGCGCCAGCGACGTATAATTGCGCCCTTGGAAGCCGCTCCTTCGGACCGGCCGGGATCATTCCCGAAAGCATCGCCGTTGGCGATTGTAGGATTCACAGTAGTGCGTTCCGCACCCTGTTCCGAAAAACTGGCTTCGAAAGACAAGCTTTCTCAGCCAGGGAGACAGACGGAATGAAGAAGCCATCCTCCAAAATCCGCGACGAAATTGCCAAGCTGCAGGAGCAACTCAAGATCGCCGAGACAAGGGAAGCCGAGCGGATCGGCAGAATTGCGCTCAAGGCCGGCCTAGGTGAGATCGAAATCGACGAGGCGGAACTTCAGGCAGCGTTTGAGCTACTGACCAAGCGATTTCGCGGAGGGCAGGGCGCGACGACCGGAGGGAAGAAGGGCGCCGGCGGTAGCAGCGGACAAGCGTCGACCGCCGCGGACGCGTCTGGCGCGGGCGCGGGCGGCCCTGGCGAGGCATGAGCGTATGGCGAGGACGATGACATCCGACGCCCGCAAAAAGGACACGCGCGAAAAGATCGAGCTCGGCGGCCTGATCGTCAAAGCTGGGCTGCGCTACGAGAAGCGCGCGCTGTTGCTGGGAGCGCTCATCGATGCCGCCCGCCGGATCAAAAGTGACGAGGGCGAGCGGTCGAGGCTCACGGCAATCGGCGTGGAGGCCTTCGGCAATGACGATCAATAGGTTTGCGCTCGTCGTCGTACCAGCGGCGTTGATGATCCTGGTCGTCATCGGAATGACCGGGATCGAGCAGTGGCTTTCCGGTTTCGGTAAGACCGAAGCCGCGCGACTGGCATGGGGGCGGGCGGGCATCGCATTGCCCTATGTCGCCGCTGCGGCGATCGGAGTTCTGTTGCTGTTCGCGAGCGCCGGTTCGATCAATATCAAGCAGGCAGGTTGGGGCGTCGTCGCGGGATCGAGCGGGACAATCCTGGTCGCAGCAGTCCGCGAGACAATGCGCCTTTCCTCTTTCATGAAGACGCTGCCGGCCGACAAGACGGTCTTGGCCTTTCTCGATCCGGCAACGTCGATCGGAGCGAGTGCGGCGCTATTATGTGCCTGCTTCGCACTCCGCGTGGCGCTCATCGGCAATGCGGCATTCGCAAGGGCCGAGCCGAAGCGCATTCAGGGCAAGCGGGCGCTCCATGGCGAAGCGGATTGGATGAAACTGACGGAAGCGGCAAAGTTGTTTCCCGATGCTGGTGGCATCGTCATCGGCGAGCGCTATCGGGTCGACAAAGACAATGTCGGGAGCCAAGCATTTCGCGCCGACAGCGCCGAAACCTGGGGCGCCGGCGGCAAGTCGCCGTTACTGTGCTTCGACGGCTCGTTCGGCTCGTCGCACGGAATCGTCTTTGCCGGTTCCGGCGGCTTCAAGACGACGTCAGTGACGATCCCGACGGCACTGAAATGGGGCGGCACGCTGATCGTGCTGGATCCGTCGAACGAGGTCGCACCGATGGTCTCCGCGCATCGCGGCGGAGCGGGAAGGGACGTGTTCGTTCTCGATCCGAGGAAGCCGGGCATCGGCTTTAACGTCCTTGATTGGGTCGGATGTTTCGGCGGAACCAAGGAGGAGGATATTGCCTCGGTCGCCTCATGGATCATGAGCGACAGCGGCGGCGCGCGTGGTGTCCGTGACGACTTCTTTCGCGCATCGGCACTCCAGTTGCTGACTGCGCTCATCGCCGATGTCAGCCTGTCCGGTCACACGGATGAAAAAGACCAGACACTTCGCCAGGTTCGTATGAACCTCTCCGAGCCTGAGCCGACATTACGCAAGCGGCTGCAAGACATCTACGACAATTCGGGCTCGGATTTCGTGAAGGAAAACGTCGCAGCCTTCGTCAACATGACGCCGGAAACCTTCTCCGGCGTCTATGCCAATGCGGTCAAGGAGACGCACTGGCTTTCCTATCCGAACTATGCCGCCCTCGTGTCGGGAAAGAAATTCTCGACCAGCGACATCGCGGCGGGAAACACCGACGTCTTCATCAACATCGACCTCAAGACCTTGGAGACCCATTCTGGTCTGGCGCGGGTCATCATCGGCTCGTTTCTGAATGCGATTTACAATCGCGACGGACAGATCAAGGGACGCGCGCTGTTTCTCCTCGATGAGGTCGCCCGCCTCGGCTACATGCGGATCATCGAGACCGCGCGCGACGCCGGCCGCAAATACGGCATCACGCTAACGATGATCTATCAGTCGATCGGCCAGATGCGTGAGACCTATGGCGGCCGCGACGCGGCAAGCAAGTGGTTCGAGAGTGCCAGCTGGATTTCGTTCGCGGCCATCAACGATCCCGAGACCGCCGACTACATCTCCCGACGCTGCGGCATGACTACGGTCGAGATCGACCAGGTCAGCCGCAGTTTCCAAGCGAAGGGGTCGTCGCGAACGCGCTCGAAGCAGCTCGCTGCCAGACCACTCATCCAGCCCCACGAAGTTCTGCGCATGCGTGCCGACGAACAGATCGTCTTCACCGCAGGAAACGCGCCGCTCCGATGCGGACGAGCCATCTGGTTCCGGCGCGACGACATGAAGGCATGCGTCGGCACGAACAGGTTTCACATGATCGGGGACGCGCCAAAGCCTGCATGATCCAAGCCGGCGCACAGCGCAACCGAGCAAGGCTGATCCAGGAAAATGAAGAGTATCGGAGAAATCAGCATAGCGACGCCCGACTGGCGAGATTTCGGGAATTCTCGTCGTGCGACGGGTGGGAAACAGGGCAGCCGCAGGAGCCTCAACATAGTGGCCCGAAGGGGAGGCGGGATCGACTGCTCCCCGCCCCTCGCGCACCATTTTGGCGGCCACACCGTAGCCCGGAGCCAGTTCTTCCGTAAACGCAGATGAAACCGGGTCCGACATAAGGTGAGGCAAAACGAGGGATCGGATAGTGGCGAAATCGAATGTGGTTCCGTTCAAAAAGCCGCCGAAGGCAGGAGGCGGCCGCGATCGGCAGCGCGCGGGTAGAGGACTGCTGAGATCTGGGCAGAACAGATGGCGCAAACGCTCGACGGTAGTTCTATGCACCGTGATCATTGCTGTTGGGGGTTGGATTACCTATGGCGGCGCCGGCGCTCTCCCAGGTTTCGCCACTTTGGCCAAGACACCGACGACGGATTCATTGTCGGCCGCATTTTCGATCTGCGACGGAAGCCATCGAGCGAACTGCGTCGTCGACGGCGACACATTCTGGTTCAACGGCCAGAAAATCCGCATTGCCGATATCGATACGCCTGAACTCAGCCCGCCGCGGTGTGAAAGTGAACGTATGAAAGGTGAGGCGGCAAAATCCCGCCTGTTGTCGTTGCTCAACGCTGGAAAATTCTCGCTGTCGGCTGGGTTCCGTGACGAGGACAAATATGGACGGAAGCTTCGGACGGTGTCTCGTGCAGGCAATTCATTGGGCGATGTTTTGATCGATGAGGGTCTCGCCCGGTCGTGGGATGGCGGGCGACACGGCTGGTGCCAGGGCGGGTGACAGTCATCATCACCTCCTAGCACGGGAGAGGGATTGGGATTTGGGGAAAGGGAGGAGGGAACCGTCCCCTTTCCCCATGGGAGGTAGTTTGAAGGAGGGGCCTGCCCTTCCTTCATGGGGTAAGACAAAGACCAGAGGCGGCAAGCCGCCTCGGGTCTGGACCTCAATCCGCGGGATCGAAGAAGGGCTCTCTGTCCTCGACGCCGATATGCCAGCGCTTATCGGACCACCGGGACGGGAGGTAAATTTCGTCGCCTCCAAAATGCGCGATGATGATCGTGTCAGCCCCATGGAACAAACCACAATCCACCTTGTTCTCGATTGCCCAGAGCAATGCCGCGGACAGAAACTCGCGTGAGATTTCTGCGGGAAGGTGGACTTCCGCATCGAAATTTGCACGCAGCTTTTCAAGCCATTCCGTCTCCTTGAGCGCCAGCTTCGGGACGCCTTCATCCGTGGGATTGAGTTCATGCGTGGTCATCAGGGTCTCCTTTTCGTTTTCTGACGAAAGGTGTCCGCACCGTAGCCCGTGAGGAGTCAGGGACCGCGGAACGCGGCCGCCACGCGGCGAGCGGAGGAACCGGCTTTTTCTGTGCCGCCCGCGGCGCAGAAAAAATGGGAGGGGCCGCGATGTCCTTGACGCCGGAACGGCGGGTGCAAAATGGGCATTCAGAGAGAGATAGAACCGCGTCCTAAAAGGACGCGACCGCTTGCCAGCTCTTCTGGCCACAGGACGTTCCGGCAATTTCATCACAGCGATGTCGTGCACAGTCGTGCTTCTTGGCGCGAGAGGATCGTGACCGGATTCGGCGGAGACCGGTTGCGGGCTTCGGTCGCACCGCGACTAGAGCCGTGCGTCAACGGCGCCTCGCCCAAGCCCCATTCTTCACGGAAATGAATCGGTCGCAATTGTTCGATTCACATATGTCGTTGGACGTGTCGATCGCGCTTGACGATGATGTCAGCATGATTGCACAACCCTACCATCTCTATATCGAACGAGCGGATCCGACGAAGAACATGGCGCGGTATTACGCCATGGAGATTGGGCAGACAATGTTCGGAGAGGCCTGTCTGACCCGGCGATGGGGACGGATCGGTAGACGTGGACAGGAGAAGCATCATGTTTTCCAACGGGAGGAGGAGGCGGTTCGCTTGTTCCTCGACCTGGTGAAACAAAAACGCGCTCGCGGCTATCGGCCAAGAACAACTCTCCGGTACTTGCGGGGCTGACCTCCATCATCTTCTTTCCTCCCGAGCCGAAGCAAGGGCCTCCGAAACGGCCCCGGAATGACGCATCATTCGCGCCGGTTCCAGTCGGTCTCGAACGATGCCTCGATCTCGACGAAGAAAGGGATCTTGATGGCCAGCTTTAGGCCGAGTTTCCCCTTGCGGAAGAAGTGACAGATCACCTTGCAGAGGGTGCGGAGCCGGCGGCCGGTGGCGGCGAGGAACTGAGCGAGCTGTTGCATGGTATTTTCTCCTTTCGAAATGCTGATATCGCGGGGATAGGCCGCATGACGGACCAGGAGAGACGCATCTGAAAGGCCGAAACGAGAGTGGAGGACCTGCCGGCGCCCGAATTTTGGCGTGCGAGGAGCCGCAACGCGGCGGGGAAAATTCTGGCGCCGGCAGGTTGCGGCGCGAGGTACGCGATGCAACATCCCCGATGTCGATGACAGGAGATCGAAAGGAGAGCGGCAGCGGATCGCTCCTCCGTACTGTGGATGGCGGCGGACTGGCAGCGCCGGTGATATGCCGCCCTCAGATGGGCGGCTCGGCATCGATGGAACCGTCCTGTTCGGAAAGCATCACGATCAGCTCGGCGTGGGCGATTTCGAGCTCGGTTTCGATCTGGCGGCGCTCGCTGGGCTCAATGCAGGCGTTCAGCTCGGCGCGCAGTTCTTCGATTTGTTGTTCGATCATCGTCATCTCCTTGATGTTTGAGAAAGATGACGCCCGCCGGCGTGGCGGTGGGTCAGGGTCAAGGATCGCGCATGCGACCGCCAGCGGCGGTGAGTGGGGGAGCCGAAATGCGCCAGCATTTTGGGGGAACCGCTCGTCCTTGAGGCTGGCCCGGCTCCACGGCACGATTGGCTCGATATGAGCAGACTCCACCTCTCCGTATGGCACCCAAAAAGCTGGAAACGGGCTCAACGCCCGTTGCCTGCTTTCTCAAAGCGGTCTGTTGGCCCCGCCTTAAGCGGCGGGGCCTTGGTGGGATCTCAATCCCGGTTGGGGCGGGACCAGATCAGTTGGTAGCCGTCCTCGCCTTCGACCTCGGTGAGCGTCGCGTAGATCGGGGCCGGGAAGCTCGGGTCGTCCAGCTTGACCGAGAGGTAGTCGCGGTCGCTCTCGGTGGAGCGCTTCTGCCAGGCCGCACCCAGCTCGACATTGCCGGCGTAGATGCGGAAGTGCGGACCCTTGTCGGAGGGGTTGTCGACGCGGGCGATGCGGGCCTTGACGTTGAGTGCGAGCGTGCGGATCGAGCCGGTGAAGCCGTTTTCGGTGGAGGTGAAGGTGCCGATGGTAGCCATGTCCAAGTTCCTTTCGGTTGTTTCGGGCCGCGCCCTTCGCGGCCTCGATGGCTGTCGCAAGGATCGGGGACGATCGGACCGCACCCCGAAGGGGCTGAAACGAAGAGGAGGGCGGCCGGGAGCAGCTTTGTTGCTCCGCGAGGAATGCGAACGCAGTTCGCAGGGGAAGAAAGTTGCGGACGGCCGTTGCGGGAGAACGATCGAGGCGAAGCCGGTCTCCGATCAGACATGCCTCATCGAGCCCGCGGAGGACGTGGCCTATGACAGCGGTGGGAGGTACTTGGACATGCCGGCCCTCGTCAGTGCGCTGTCGTGCCGGAACGTTGCAGCCGCGAACCCGTTGCCCTGTCTCTGAGTCAGGGCGTCGGCTTTGGACGCGACAAACTCGGCCGCCAGGGCAGTTGCCTCCTCTCATCAACGCGATATTGTCGGGCCGCGATTCGTCGCCTGGAGGATCTATGCGTCAGCAGACAAAACCGTTTACCGTCGAAATCAAACACTCTCGGAAGCTGAAAGCCACCGATCGGAAACCATCGATCTGGGGGAAGCTGGACCTCAAGTCCGATGAGAACGCGCTGGCGGAAAGAGAGCCGAAAGAGCTGTCGGCCGTTGCGGGTGACAACGACCGACCTTGACGTCTCCTACGCAACCGCTCTCTCGTCGGCCTGAATGGGCTGGAGACCGTGCAGGAAGCTGACAGCACGCTGGGCATGGGCTGCCGCCTGAAAGATCGCTCGCTTGTCGTCGAAGATAACCTTCAGCCACGAGGCAAGGTAAGACGCATGGTCCGGCCGAGGCTCCAACTCCGGCACGATCCCGAGATCGGCGCATAGGAAGCAGCTTCCAAGCTCCGCGATCAGCTCTTCACGGGCGCGCTCGCTCTTGTCTTTGGCATATCGGCTGAGATCGCGCCCGACGCGATCTGGGCGCGCCGTCCAATGGCAACTTTCGTGACTCAGCGTTGCCACGTATGATGCGGCGTCGCGGAACGTCTCGAACGGCGGCATCTGGATGTGATCCGTGACAGGCGAGTAGTAAGCCTGCGAGCCGCCATGCCGAATGACGGCGGCCGTGTTGCGGAAGAAGCGATCTGCGTGCTCGACCCGCTCGACCGGATCGACCACCGGACCCGGTCGGTGATGATAATGCTCCGGCAGCCCATCGATCTGCTCGACGTTGAAAACGGTGTATGCCTTCAGGAACGGGATTTCCCGGTCGACTTCTCCACCATTGCCGTCCGCCTCGGACTTGGTGAAGCGGCTGGCGAAGACGACCGCCGAACCGGTCTCGCCCTTGCGCACCGCCGCTCCCAGTTCGAGCGCCTGCCTGAACGTCATCCACATGGGTGAAGTGAAGCCGCGCGCCATTCCCTCCGACCATAACAAGAGAATGTTCATGCCCGAATAGGGCTGACCGTTGTGGCGCAGCGGCCGGGTAATTCGGCCATCCGTGTTGGCCGCGTGCCAGGGTTTCATCCAGGGCTTCACACCCTTTTCGAGATCGGCGACGATCCTGTCCGTGATCCGCGCATAAATGTCGGCGCGTTCGCCCTCGGCTTTCCTGCTCATGTCCTTATCCTCCGTTTGGGAGGCCGCGCCCATCGCGGCCCCGTCGCGGAGGTCCGAAGGCAGGAGCGATCGGGTGGCATGCCGCACCGGAATGGCCGGAACGGAGAGAAGGACGGCGAAGCCGTTGCGGTAGCCCGCCGGCTCCTGCAGGACCGCCGACCGGGACGGGGCCGCGTGGCGGGCAGGGCCCTTGTTTTTCCCTCTTTTTCCTTCACGTGACATGGGAAAAGGTCGGTCTCAAAGAAACCGGCCGGAGGATCAGCGAGAGGGAGAGGGCGGAGCCGAAGCTCCGCCGGAAACGACTCAACCGAGAGCCGCCATCTGTGCCTCGGCCGCCTTGCGGTCGAGCGAGTGGCCCGGGTTTTCGACCGGGCGGTCGAAAGGCTTCCAGGCTTCGCCGATGACGTGGCTGTAGGCTGCGACGGCACCTTCAGCCGCCATCCGCAACGCGTGGGACTGTATGCCCATGTCGGCGGCGAATTCGCGCTTGCGCTGGGCGGCACTGTCGTAACCGACCGGGCCATCGAGATCCTCGTCGCGGGCATCGTTTGCCGATTTGGCGGTCGCGTCGCGCGCCTCCGACACCGCGCGGCTGTAGAACTGGCCGGCTCCGTGCGCCGAGCCGACATAGGCTCCGACGATGCGCTGGAGATGGATCTGCATCGCCTTCTCGCCGAGACCTTCGGAAAGGCTATCGGCGGTTTCGATGATCAGGCGCTCGTGGAGTTCACGGATGCCGTCGCTGTCGACCACCGCGGTCCCGAAACTCTCGGCGATCAGCATTGCCTGGGCGGTGTCCGGGCAAGTGAGCGTGACCATTTCGAGGGTGGCGCCCTTGCGGAGCGGCACGACGCGGGCGGCAGGTCGATTGGTTGCGGGCTTGGCCATGGGATCTTCCTTTCGTGGTTTCCACCGAAGCGGCTCCGGCCCCTGCCGGTCTGCCCTTCGATGCGGTCGACAGGAACCGGCTGAGGACGGGCGCTTTCACAGGTCCGGGGCGGCCGGGCGAGCGAAACGGGTTTGCGGACAAGCGGGGAGAAGCCCTGCGAAGGACGCGGAGCCGTTTTGCGAGGAAGGCTGCACCGGCCGCTCCGCGGCGCGCCAGCGGCCTTGAAACGACCGGCCGCCGGTTCAGACCGCAACGAAAACGAAGGGCAGACCGGCGAGGGCCGGACAATGACTCCGAAACCCCCGAGGAGAGAACCCCTTGCGACCGACAGCCCGCATCCCTTCCTCCAGCTCGGATCAGCCGCCACGAAAGCCCGCCATCCGGTCGGGCTCACGCCGCCTCATTGCACCGGTCATCGCCGAGCATCATACGCATGGTGGCGATCGCCCGCTCCTGACGTTGGAGTTTGCGAGCCAGCGCAGCGATTTCCGTTCGCCGCTCGAAGCTGAGCCGCTCGACGTGATCCTGAAACAGCTGTTCGTCGGAGCGCGTCCACCGCGACCCGCCCCGGCGGTGCGAGCGGGCTTTCGCCTTCTCGGTGACCGCTATGCGTTCGGCCCGTCCCGCGATCTGCCGGTGAATGAGCTCGAGATGGTGACGCGTCTCTCGCCACGCCGCCTCCATGCGGGACAGAAGAACGCGGGGACTGACCGGATTCATGGACTGATCACCCGCGCCTGCCAGTTGATGAAGGACGACGGTCCGTCATAGGCAGCGTGGCGCGCCGGATCGATGACGAAGCCAAATCGGCCAACCGCGTACTCGTCGCTTGGCACGAGATAGCGGCGTTCCTCCGCATCGGTTGCCCGCACCCCGCCGATCGTGGCGATGACCTCGGTCATGCCGGCATGCTGATCCGAGCGCAGCGCGGAGATGACGATCCAGTGGCTGGCATGCTCGAGCTCAAAGGCGCTGCGATCCTTTTCATGGGATTTACCGGGGGCAAGTGGCCGGCCGAAGATGACCTCCCAGGCCTCGGGCCAGCTATCCCGCACCGTGCGATCGGCGCACTTTCGCTCCAACGCGGTGAAGAGGTTCGGATAGGCGAGGGCAACCGCGGCCCACGCGGCATCTTCTTCGTACCAGCCGCCAGCGCAACGAAGCATCGGATGAATCTTGACATTGCGCTCGTTGGACAACCTGAAGCCGCCATGTCCTGCCGTCGTGTGGGAGACGATGCCATCTGTATAGACGGTGGCGCCCTGAGACGGCCCCCATGGTGTCGAGCAGCTCATCCGGACAGTAAGCCGGTCGAGCGCCCGGAGATCTCGGACGTGCTCGGCCTGCTCGATCATCCGTGCCCGAAATTCCGTCTCATCCGCAACGGCGCCATGATGCGAATAGAAGTCGTCGCGCTTGAGCTCGGGGAGCGGCCGTGACGCGCGCCAGGCGCTGGCGAGAAAATGCTGGCCGTTTCGTCCCGACACCATGGCGAAGACGAGATCGCCGACACGGGCGACGGGCAGGTCATCGGCGCTGCGACCGAACTCCACCCCTGAACCGTCAGGGGTGGCAGCTTCTGCAGCTTGGAGAGCGGGCGTGTTCATGCCGCGGCCCTCCCTTCGACGTGGTCGGCCGCCACTTCATCGGCAGTGACCTCTTCCAGCACGGCATTGGGATAGCCATGCCGGGTCAACCATTCCTCCGCCGCTTGGCGATTGGCGGCGAGGTGGACGAGCTCGGCGTTGTCGCCGGCGCGGTCGAAGACCCTGATGTGGCCGAGCCGCGGGCGCTCGATCACCTTGAATGTGAGGCTGCTGTCGAGCGAGAACGTCCGGTGGATGCGGATAGTGATGACGCCATTGGCGCCGAAATCGCCCTCATGCAGGGTAAATTCGGGCGACAGGCAGACATTGCCGATGCCACGCTTGCCCTGCTTGTGGATCAGCCGACCCTTGCTGTTGCGGTTCTCCCAAGCGGCGAGCTTTCGTCTGTGGCGTTCGGGCGGGCGGGGCGTGCCGTCGGACCAGGCGACAATGGAGCCGATCGGAGCGCGTTCGTAAATCAGAAACGCAAACATGCGCTTTCTCCTGTTGGATGGTGGATGCTGGAAAAAAGCCGCCGCCGGTGATGGCCGGCGGCGGTATCGATCAGTATGAAGTTGTGGGGGAGGGTTACTCGGCCGCAATTCCGTAAGCGGAATCGGGATCCTCAGTGCTGGTGTCAGCGTCGGCTTCATCCCGCTCTTCGAGCTCGGTGTCGGCTGCGTTGCCGCCGTCCTCGGCTTCCGGAACATGCGGTTTGTCGACTGCGTCGTCCTCGATCGATGGATCAGACTCACCGTCGGCGCCGTCTTCGATGCCGCCTATCAGTCCGTCGGCAGGTGCATCGTCGTCCTCGTCACCATGCTCCATGTTCTTGGCCAGCCACTCGGCCAGCTTTGCGTCGTCGGGTGCGAAGAGGCCAGATGGATGCACGAAGCGTTCATCCTTGAAGTGCTCGACAAGGGCAGCGCGGGTGTCCCTGACGCGCGGGCGGGGAAGCACACCCGTGGCGTTGCAGGACACTTCCAGCGCCGGGCGGGAGAGGCACGCGAGGAACTCCTCCGTGCCCATGTTCGGAAGATAGGCGTCGGCGCCAACGGCATCACCGGCGATCCGGACAACGATGCCACTATCCGTACGATTGGTGCGGGCCGACAGTGCGTCGATCAGGGTCAACCTCGCCACGACACGAAGCGTATCCATGTCGAACTCCAGCTTGCCGCTTTCGCCGATCAGCCGGACGGCGTGCCGGGCGAACCGTCTGGAGCCGTAGAGATGCCCGGAGGCTTCGGAGCCGGAGTCGACCGTGACGTTCTGCCCGGCAAACGCGAGCACCAGCATTGCCATGAGCGTATCGTCCTCGATCGGAGCCCGTGCCAGCGCTTCGTGCAGCGCGTCCGTGCGAAAATCGCCGATCATGTCGACGCCGTTTCGGGTCACGTCCGGACGGGTCTTCGCAGCAACGTCGACACCCTCGTTTCCGTCCCCGCCGCCGAGCGCCGTCGAACCTCCCCTGCCTTTCGCTTGTCTGGCCTCCGGCATCCGGAAATGGGCGGACTGCACCTTGCCCTCACGATCGAGATACATGGCGGTGCAATCGCCCTTGCCGGGCTTGCCATAGACACGTTCCGCCTTCGGCGGCAATTGCGGCTGACCCCAATTGTTGACCTCGACAATGGCGCCCTTCTTCGGGAGATTGCTGCTCATCCACTCCTGCTGCGCACCGAGGAATGCTTCGACGTTGGAGGTGTAGCGGTTATCCTCGTCGGCTGGTCCGAACAGGTCTTCCGCCCACTCGATGCCGTAGGCCTGGCGAAGATCGTCGCCAAAACTTGCATCGCGCGCAAACATGCGGGTCTTGGTGAGGCCGTTGGCGATCGCCCCCCAGGAGGCCGTATCACCCTTCTTTGGCTTGTGCGCCTTCCAGACTTCCTTCTGCTCGTCGAGCGACGCCGCGGAAATCGTGCGAAGCTGCTGCTCGTTCGGCATGTCGCCCTTGGCCATGTGGTCGAGCATGGCCGGCAGCACGTTGGCGAGAAGGCGAAGCTTGCGGATCTGTCTGACCGGCAACGCCAGCGCAATCGCAATCGCTTCCTCGGTCCAGCCGAGAGCAACGAGGCGCTCGATGCCACGCCATTGGTCGACCGGATTGAGCGGCTCGCGCGCAATGTTTTCGATCATCGAGCGCATTGCGCCATTGTCGTTGGCCGCCTCGACGACGAGGACATCGATTTCCTCGATGCCGGCGGCGATGGCCATGCGGGTGCGCCGGTGACCGGCTTCGATGACATAGCCGTTGCCGCCGGCTTCGGCGAAAATGACGGGCGGCTGGATGACGCCGACGGCCTTGATGGTCGCAAGCAGCAACGCGTCGGCCTGGGGCGTCGACTTCGACTGGCGCGTATTGTCGGGATTGTCCTTCAGCGCACGCGGATCGACCTTCATGAGTTGCATGGGAGTGTTCCTTTCCGGGGATGCGGACGCGGCCTTCTGCCGGTCCTTCCTGTCTTCATTTTTTCCTGAAGACATCTCCCGGACCGCAAAGCGGCCCGACCGGCGCAACTGCGGGCGAGCGGCCCTGCCGCGAAGGACAAGCGGGGCTAACAGCCTTGCGAAGGACGAGTGGCCGGGATGCGTAGGCCGCGGTTGAGCGCCAGCGGCGACGGGAGGACCGATCTGCGACCGGTTTTTCTTTCACCCTCTTTTCCCGTTTTTTCAGATGGGCGATCCCATGCGAAGGTCAGAATTCGGGTTGAGCGGGAACAAAAAAATGGGCCGTCGGAAGAACCGAGGCCCATGAAGTGTGAAGGTTATTTAACCTCCAGAGGGGAACAGCTGTTGCGGCGGCACTGGGAGGAGACCGCCATGTGCATCAGCTGTGTGCACTATGATCATTTTTTGATCAGATGGAAAACATTTATTGTGCAATGCACCTATGCACATGCTGCACTGCTTCCAAAATCAGGCTGCCTCCCTGGCAAAGGCCCCTGCCTCGCGCGCCTCGGCCGCCAATTCCGCCTCAACCTCCCGGAGCTGGCGACGCTTTTCGGCCAGCTCACTCGCGAAGGCAAAATCGCCACCCTGGCGGGACTGATAGGAAGCAAGACGCCGGCGCGCTTCCTCCAGCCGCTGGCCATAGCGTTCCCGCTCCCCGTCAAAATCATCCAGCGCATGCTCGAGGCGGGAGACGGCGCCGAGCGGCGTCACCGTGACGGCGAGATCGATCTCGTAGTCCGCGCCCGTGCGCTGAAGCATGGTGGTGTAGCGATACCCCTCAGACTTGCCGAAGCGCTCGCCATTGTAGACGAGATCGAAGCCACCAATAGAGGCGATGACCATCTCACCCTCCTGTTGAAGCTGGACGAGGGTGAGGATTTCCTTCATCAGCGCCCGGCCGGCTTCCTTTCGCTCGTCGTATGACACGCCTGTGACGGTCATCGTAAAGGCGTCTCTCGCAGTCGGAACCAGTCGTGCGATGTCCTTGCCGATCTCGCCGATCCGCCGGATCGATATCTCGACGTCGCGTTCGGCGTCCCGGACCTGCCGGCGCACTGCGAACAGATCGTCATCATGGGCGACGCGTAACCGCTCGAGACGAGCGATATCGGCTTCGAGCCCTGCCTTTTGCATCAGGCGCTCGTCGCCCGAGGCAATCGCCTTGGCCATGGCGAACTGGTTGGCCTGGCCTTCTCCGAGATCATCCAGCCTGCGGATCGAGGTGTCGCCGGAAAGAGCCGCGGCGATGAAGCGGGCCTTGCGCTCGTTGTTCTGCCACATGGAGGCATCAAGTGACCCTTGCGTGGCGTAGGCGAAGATGTCGACGATATCGTGCTGATTGCCCTGACGGACGATGCGGCCCTCGCGCTGCTCGATCTGTGACGGCAGCCACGGCACATCAAGGTGATGCAGCGCCTTCAATCTGAGCTGGGCGTTGACGCCGGTGCCCATCATTTCCGAGGAGCCGATCAGGAAGCGAACCTTGCCCGAACGGACGTCACCGAACAGGCGTTGCTTGGCCTCTGTCTTCTTGAAGTCCTGTATGTAGGCGATTTGCGACGCGGGTACGCCCAGTCGGATCAATTCGTCACGAATCCAACGATAGGCGCTGAAGCCTCGCGTCTTCTCGACATTGATGGTGCCGAGATCGGAGAAGATCATCTGTGCGGCGCCGGCAATCTCATAGGGCTTGCCGTCCCGGCGAAGATAGGTGTTTCCGCTCGTTTCCTTCCAGATGCGGAAGGCGTTCTCGATGAGGAGATTGAGCTTGTTGTCCGGCTCGTTGTCGTTTGCGGGAATGACAAGGCGCAGGTCGATCGCCGCGTGGCGGCCATCGGTGATGACGGATAGCAGAATATCGTCGCCGGGCCGAGCCGGCCCCTCCCGCATCTCGATCGCCTTGATGCGGCTGTCGAGGATCTGCTGATAGAGTTTGAAGGCCGCCGTCGGCTGCGCCGTCAGGATCTGCCGCCGACCGGTCGAGAGTGCCGGAACCTTCACATATTGCTTCAGGTCCTCCGGCATCACCACATCGGCAAAACTGCGGAACATGGCGATCAACTCCGGCACGTTGACGAAGCTCGCAAACCGGCTCACCGGCTTGTATTTGCCGGACGGCTGGATTTCGAGTTCGGTCGTCGTGTCACCAAAGGTCGAGGCCCAGGCGTCGAATTCGTGAAGCCCGCGCTCGCGGAGCGCCTCGTGGCCGAGCAGGCGCTGGATCGAGAACATCTCACCGAGTGTGTTGGTGATTGGCGTGCCGGAGGCCAGCACGAGCGCGCGGCCGGGATTCTTGGTCTCGATATAGCGGGACTTGACATAGAGGTCCCAGGCCCGCTGCGATCCGTTCGGGTCGATGCCTTTCAGTGTCGACATATTGGTCGCAAATGAGAGTTTGCGAAACTCCTGCGCCTCGTCGACAATAATCTGATCGATACCGATCTCGGAAATGTTCAGAAGATCGTCCTTGCGGGTTGAGAGCGCTTCCAACCGCTCTTGCAAACCTTCCTTCAGGCGCTCGAGCCGCTTGCGCGACACCCGATCCTCGCTGTCCACCTTGGTCAGAAGATCCTCGTAGAGCTCCAGCTCGTCATGGATCATCTGGCTCTCGAACGCCGACGGCACGGCGATGAACCTGAAGGCGGAATGGGTGATGATAACGGCATCCCAGGTGGCCGTGGCTGCGCGGGACAGGAAACGCGCCCGCTTGTCCTTGGTAAAATTGGTCTCGTCGGCGACGAGTATGCGGGCATTCGGATAGAGGGCGAGGAACTCGCGCGCCGCCTGCGCCAGGCAATGGCATGGCACGACCAGCATCGCCTTGGCGATCAGGCCGAGACGGCGCTGTTCCATGATGGCGGCGGCCATTGTCATCGTCTTGCCGGCGCCGACGGCGTGAGCGAGATAGGTCGAGCCGGAGGAGATGATCCTCCAGATTCCACGCTTCTGGTGCCCATAGAGAACAAAGGCGTCAGAGGCGCCGGGAAGTTTCAGATGCGAGCCATCGAACTGTTGAGGGGCGATATTGTTGAAGCGGTCATTGTAGACGCGCGCCAGCCTGTCGGTACGGTCGGGATCGTTCCAGACCCAGGCCTGGAACGCTGTCTTGATCTTCTGAAGCTTGTCGCGGGCCGCCTCCGTGTCGACGACATTCAGGACGCGGCGCTCGCCGCCAACATCCTTGAACACGTCGAAGATTTGCGGAACCCGGCTGTTCAGGGCATCGGCCAGCAGTTCGCCGGCATGGCGGCGCGCCGTGCCCCATTCGGAGGTGCCAGTGGCGTTGTAGCCAAGCTGCCGTGCCTCGACGGTCCATGACCCGAGTTCCGGCATATGATGGATCCTGATGTCCACATCCATCGTTTCCTTGACGAAGGCGACGACATCGGCAGCCGGAATCCAGGGTGCGCCGAGACGGGCAGTGATATCCGACGGCCGGAGATCGGCCGGCTGGACATCCTCCAGCGCTCGGACATTGCGCTCGTAGACTGGATCAAGCGACGCGGCTGCTTCGGCGACCACGAGCTTGGTGCGGACCGAACCGGAGAGATAGGCGTCAGAGGTCTGCCAGGAGCCATCGGCGGGATCGCGGAAGATGGCGTCACCGAGTTCGTCGATCACAGCATCCGGATCACGGTGCAGCAGCTCGGCAATATGCTCGGGATCAACGCGGCCCCGCTCGTTGAGAACAACGGCGAGCGCATCGGCTGCCGAGGTTATGACCGGCGGCGCGGGAGGAGAAATCACCCGCTCGGAGAAGATCGGACCGGGCTTCGCCGTATCGGTTTCGAGGTCGTAGTCCTCGATCGAGGCCACCAGCCAGCAATCGGGATCGTCCAGGAACGGCTGGAGATTGGACCGGCGATGGGTTTCGCGGACCTCGCCGCTTTCCTCATCCTCCGAGAGCGAAACCGTCGTATGGTTGATCGGCCCGAAGTCTCGGACGAAACTCGACCAGGCGATACGCAGCCGAACCTGCAGATCCCGCCACGGCTGGTCGCGTTCCTGCGCTTTCAGCACCTCGCGCACGGCGTCGCGGATCGGAACCAGCTTCTTGATGATCCGGACATGCTTTTCGGACACGCCTTCGCCTGACCTGCCTTTCCGCACCGAAACCGCCAGCGGTGCACCGTCGATCATTTGCATGAGACCGTGGCGGTTATTGATGAAGAAGCTGCCCTCGCGGACCTTGTCGTTGCCGGAGTGGAGCTCGACGATCTCGCCCAGTTCCTCTTCCAGATCGATGTCGATCCGCGACGGCTCGCCGTCATACAGATCCTCCGGAAGAAGAGCGATCACGGCCTTCAGTGCCATTTCGAGATCTTCATCGGCGCGTGGCCGGCACGTATAGGTCTCGCCGAACGGGCCAGACGTTAGGGCGTGCTCGCCAAGCACGAGATCCGGGTGCCGCGCGAACCAGCGGTTCACGCGGATTGCACCGTCGTCGGATGTGGCCGGGCGCACCTCCTCCAGATCGAGCCACGACAGCTCGCCCTCCGGCTCGGCGATCCGGCGCTTGCGGAAGAACAGGATGTCCACCACTACGTCCGTGCCGGCATCTGCCCGGAAGCTGCCCTCGGGCAGGCGGACGGCGGCGATCAGATCGGCGGATCTGGCGATATGCTCGCGGGCCGTCGCGTCCGCCTTGTCCATCGTGCCCGAACTCGTGACGAAAGCGGCGAGTGCGCCAGGCTTCAAGAGATCGATCGACCGGGCGATGAAGTAGTCGTGCAGCCGGAGACCGAGCGGACGGTACTGCCGATCCGAGCGAACCGTTCGATCGGAGAAGGGCGGGTTGCCGATGGCGAGATCATAGATCGCGTTGAGATCGGTGTGCGCGAAGTCGGCGTTGATGACGCGGGCCTTCGGTTGAAGCAGCCGGGCAATCCGTGCCGTCACTGGATCGAGTTCGATTCCGGTAACATGGCTGGTATCCCTGAGAGCTGTTGGCATCAGCGCCGGAAACAGGCCCGTGCCGATTCCCGGCTCCAGCACGCGGCCCCCGCGCCATCCGAGCCGCCGCAAGCCCGCCCAGATCGCGCGGACGATGAACTCGGGAGTGAAGTGAGCATACTGGGTGCAGCGCGCCAGCGAAGCATAGTCGGTTTCGGTGACGGCACTTTCCAGCGAACTGCCGAGGTCGTCCCAGCCTTCCCGGAAATCGACTTCGCCCGGACGCCGGAACATGCCGTTCGCGAGTTCAGATGCGCCAAAACCGGTGAAGCGGATCAGCCTCGCCTGCTCGTCACGGGTGGCGGGTCGATCCTGTTTTTCGACTTCGTTGGCGGTCAGGATGGCCGCAAGATTCGCCTTTGCCCTTTGCTTCCAGTCGATCGCAAGTCCGCGATCGCTATCGTCGAGATAGAAGTTGGCTCGCCCGCCTTGTGTCCGCGGCGCCGGCCGCTTCGCGGCTGTCAGAGCGGATGCCGGCGTAGGGGAGGACGGCGGCGGATCGGGATCGTCGTCGTTGGCGTTGAAACCGCCAAACGCGGTGACGCCCAAGCCAAGCCCGGACGACAATGCGCTGCTTCCGAACATATCGAGGGTGAAGGGATCATTGGACATTCAAAACTCCTTTTCGAAGATGTGCGCCAGCGCCCACGAGACAGGGCTCGCGGTTGCGAAGGCGGATGAAAATGAGGTGAGCGAATTTGGACCTGGTTCGTCCGGCTGCAGCGATCGCGAGCTACAAGCGCGTGATTACGGAGAGCTGCATGGTTTCCGGCGTAAACTCCGCCCGCAAATGCGTGGCTTTCGGGGTAGCAGTGAGCACGGCCTCAAGGCTCTCGCTACCGATGAAAACGATGCCGTCATCTCCCCCGAAATACCGGCGCTTGTACTGCCAGCTGTCCGGATTGATCTTCGGATCGCACTCCTCGGCGTAGATCACGAGTGCTTTCTGGCCATCCGCCAATTTGCCGTTGGAAAGCAGATAAACGCCTTCGTCGCCGACGATCCACAGACCGGGCCATTCGTCCCTACCCGGGAGGAGTCCATAGTGCGGATTGCGGAAGCCGCCATTGGCTACCGCGTCGGTACGTCCGCGCGCGATCACCGCACGGACCTCGATCACGCTGAAAGTGAACATGGCCTCCTCCTCACGCGGCGATCGGGAAGGGGAGGTGGCGAAGATGCACCGGCAGCTTTGCAGCGATCTCCTCGTCGGTGAGTTCGTCGAGCAGCTTCAGGAAGGTGCCCTCGTTGCCGCCATAGAGCGTGATGGTACGCCGACCACGCATCTCCTTTGGCCAGCGGTCTCCGGCGTAGCCGCGATAATCATCGGCAGTCGTGCTCCAGATATGCTCGAGCCGCTCATCCCGCGTCATGGCCCGCATCGGACGGCTTTCGCGCTCGATGATCGCGACGCGCATCGTTTCAACGAATGCCTTGTCGGAAAGATCGCAATAGCCATGGAAATATCGGATCGCGGCGTCGATCCTGAGCGCGAAGAACACTGATGTCACCGAGCCGGTCATGAATTCGCGCATGGCAAACATCGCCCCCCGGATCCACAATGGCGGCAGGATCTCGAACATGTAGTGATGCTCGGTCTCGCCGATCTCGAACCATTCGCCAGAGTAGAACGGCGCGGCATCACCGTCCCAATGGTTCGGGCGCTGCGCGTGGCGGTCGAACATGCGGAACATCTGCTGGCGGCTTGCGACGCCCTGAAAAACCTTGGCGGTTGCGGGAGAGGGGATCATCTGCGGCTCCTTGCGCGTTTTCGGACCGAAGTGCGGCGCCGTCCTCTCGACCTCGCCATCCTCTTCAGTCCTTCATGACCCCTTCCGAGCCGCCGGCATCGCGACCGGCCGGGTCAAGGGCCGGCTCCGCCGGGCGAAGCCTCCCTTGACGCGGGCGGTGCGAATGCGGCACGCCTCTTTCCTTTCTTTCCCGTTTTTGCTTTTCCCCGATTTTCAGGGTCGCGTTCCAATCCTCCTCGGGCGGGCGCAGCCGCGTCCAGTCGCACCCGGCGTCCTCGGCCAGCGCCCGCAACCGCTCGGCAAACAGATCCCCTTGTGCATTGGCGTCCGTCGCCGCGAGCAGCCGGGCGTCAGGTCGGGAGGCCAGTTCCCGCAGCGCGGCTTGCGTGGCCGGCGACCATCCACCGCCGGTGCTGAGATATAGCGTGCCGTCGCGCAACCCCTCGATCGCCGCAAGGCTCATGGCATCGATCGCGGCTTCAGTGACGGCCAGGCGCAACGCAGTATCCAACCCGATACGGAAGAGAACCTTCGTTCCCCCGGAGGCGAACCCCCGGTATTGTGGTCCGCGCGCCTCCCATCCGGTCACAACTCCGGCATTGTCCGTATGAGCTGCCCACATGCTGCCATAGGGGCCTTCCCGAAGCAGGTCGGCGTTGATCGCCGCATGGAGCAAAGGCGCCGGCAGCCAGCGCTCACTATTAAGGTAGCGCCATGTCGATGATCCGGGCCATGGGCGGCGGCGCGCCCGCCAACGCTCAGGAAGAGAGAGGTCGCATCCTCCACCATGCCTCGGAGAGTGCCACTCCGGCTCTTTGATCTCAAAACCGACGAGGTCCGCGACCCTTGCGGCGCCTTCGAGAAAACCGACATGATCGAGATGCTCGACGAGCCCGAACACATCGCCTTTCGCATCGCTGAGCGGATCGAACCATCCGCGCCCGTCATGCGTGACGATAATAATTTCACTGCCACGGCGAAACTTGATCGCCCGCCGGGTGCTTTCCTTGATGTCGATGGCGAACCTCGCCTGTTCAAGAACGGCCGCGCAGCTTACCCGTTCGCGCAGCGCCTCTATCTCTCTTCTCTTCATTTTATTTCCGATCGCCCAGCGATCGGCCTCCATTGCCTTTTCTTGCCCGTCGTTTCACGGGCACCTTTCGGCCAGCCGCGAAGAGCAAAGGCGGCAAGGGCGCGGCTGGCAATTGTCGGATCATGCAATGCCAGCTCAGCCGCGGCGAAGCCTCCCTTGCGGCCTGCAGCTCGCGAGTGGCACGCCAAAGGCAGTGGCCGGCTCAATGAGCCGGCCAGGGAAAAAACTCATGCACGATCGCAAGATCGTCGTCGGCGTCGATCTCGTCAGAGGGAAGGACGCCGTACTCGCCATCGACCTTGAAGACGGTCACCGGGACCATCAGGTCGCGGGAAAGCTGAAAGGCATGGGACTGTGCGAGGGAAAGATCGTGCGACATTTGAGAGGCTCCACCGGGAGCGGGCCAATTCCCGCTCGATGGCTCCTCAAAAGGCTCGGGTCCGGGCGCGATCACCGCGACGGCAAAGCCATAGCGGCCGCAGCTTGCTAGCGGACCCCTTGCGGGTTGATCGTGGAAGATCCGGAACCGGGCCAGGACGCCATCAAAAGAGAGCGGGATTGGTTTGCTTCCGCTGTGGACTCAGATTTTCCGCACTGCATTCACGCTTGTGTCGGCTCCTCACCGTCGCCCGCAGCAGAACGATTGCTTCCGTTTTCCAAACCGACGGCAAGGTCCGCACCATCGGCTGCCACGCCGATATCGCGGCAAAAGTTGCATAAAAGAAGAGCCCTAGCCAGCAGCTGGGCGTGTCAGAAATACGCTGTCCCGAGCTCTGAAAGTTTTCTACAGCGCGCTACGTGTGCACGCCGCAATAGGCCTCGACCGGAACAGGGCGATCGCCAATCAGGTCGTGTTCGGTGGGCAAGGTCATCGGTTCGACCCTTGAAGAAGAGCAGGGCCGTTAAGCCCTGCCGAAGATTCAGCGCAAACGTTGCGGCATCGCTTCCGCAGGGATCAATGACAGATAGCTTTCGCCGCCCAACTGCTCGCGATGCTCTTTTTTCGCGGCGACGACCAACGCTGGATCGATCATTGCCCGCACTGCGGAGGCGGCCATGACCTTGCCGGCCTGCAGCATCCCCTTGTGCGCATAGCCAGAGGTCCCCTGTGCAACCATTTGCCAGGTATGGGGCGGCGTGCCGTGGGCCTCGGTCGCGACATAAACCTGCCCGGTCGGGACAAGCCAGCTCACGTCGCCTACATCGGTCGAGCCATGCAGGAACGTCGGTTCTTCCTGGAACGGGTTCAGGTCTTCCGACAGAATCTTGCCGCGTTTGGCGATCCGCTTCTGCGCCTCGGCCGGGAAGGTTTTCTGGATACTCCCTGCGAAATCCTTTTCACTGTTGGAGAAGCCGGCGACACCAAGCTTTTCGAACTCCTGATGCATCATCCGTGCAAGTGTCACGTTTGGTACCAGGTCGGCGGAAGCCGCGTCGAACGTGATCTCCAGCTCGGTCCCGGTCATCAGCGCCGCGCCGCGTGCAACATCTTTCACCCTCTCGGTAATGTCGCGGACTTGGTCCATTCGGGGGGCGCGCACTTTGTAGAGCACCTGTGCCTGCGACTGCACGACATTCGGCGCCCGTCCACCCGTGTCGGTGATCGCGTAGTGGATGCGGCCGTCCTGAAGGATGTGCTCGCGCAGATAGTTGGAACCGACATTGGTCAGCTCGACGGCATCCAGCGCGGAGCGACCTAGATGCGGCTCGAACCCGGCATGCGCGCTGGTGCCGCGGAAGGTGAAGTAGAGCTGGTTCGTCGCCAGCATCCGCGCGTTGTAGGCAAGGTTTTCGTCCCACGGGTGCCAAGTGAAGGCCACGTCAACATCCGCGAACAGCCCCTCGCGCGCCATATATGCTTTGCCTCCGCCGCCTTCCTCGGCCGGGCAGCCGTAGTAGCGAATCGTGCCGTCGAAGCTCAACTCGTCCTTGCAGGCCTTCAGCGCGAGAATCGCCGCCAGCGCGCCGGTGCCCAGCAGGTTGTGACCACACCCATGGCCATTTCCGCCCTCGACGATGGGATCGTGGCTTGCGACGCCGCTATGTTGGCTAAGACCGGTCAATGCATCGAACTCGCCGAGGATGGCGACGACCGGGTGCCCCTCGCCATAGCTGGCGACGAAGGCGGTTTCGATATTGCCCGCGTTGCGCGTGACCGCGAAGCCCGCCTTTTCCAACTCGTCCGCCAGAAGGGCCGCGGACTTCGTCTCTTCATAGCGAATCTCGGCGAAGGACCAGATGGCGTCCGAGACGGATTTCAGATTTTCCGCATGCGCCGCGACGGTGCGCTCGATGATGTTGATATAGGTCATGGTCTTCCTTCAGGCGGTCTGTTCGACGATTTTTTTGCTGTGGATGGCAGGGAGGGTTGTGGCGATGCCGCAGACGATGACGGCGCAGCCGACGATGACCGAGAAGGCAATGCCGTAATTCTGGTCCGTTGCAGACAGGACTGCCCCAATCAGCATGGGTGATGCAAACGAGCCAAGCTGTGCCAGAGAATTGATGAGGCCCGTGGCCGTCCCGATCGAATTCTGCGGGAAATGCTTCATGATGCTGACGAAGACACTGATCGAGATCGCATTCAGGAAGACGTTCGATACCGACAGGTAGGCGAAGGCCAGCGGGATCGATTCCGCGTTTGCCATCAGGTAGATGAACACTGCCGACACAGCTGAGCCGATGCAGATGAGGTATTTCTCCTTCTGGTGGAAGAAGCGGTCAAGCAACCAGCCACAGGTAAGAAAGGAGACAAATCCCAGCGTCGGCGGGATCATCGAATAGGCGCCCATCTCCATCATGCTCATGCCCTTGACCTTCACCCAGTAGGATGGCAGCCAGGATTGCAGGCCCCAGAAGACGATGTTGGTGAAGAAATAGACCGCCGCGATCTTCCAGGTCAGGGTGTTCTTCAGCAACCCGCCGATGCGCTGTTTTTCCGAAATCTTCGGGCCGGCGTCTTTGGCGACCAGAGTATCGGAGCGCGGCGGCATGATGCAGTACAACATTATCGCCAGGACAAGGCCGACAGCGCCCAGCGCGAAGAACATCAGGCGCCAGCTATAGAATGCGATCAACGAGGTGATGACGATTGAGCCGAGGGCGAAGCCGACAGATGCACCCGATTGCAGAACCGACTTGGCGCGCGCCATTTGGGTTTTTTCGAAATTCTCCGTAATGGCGACAGAGCCGCCTGCGGGGAAGATTGCTTCCCCTGCACCAGTGACGGCACGTGCTGCGGCCAATCCCACCGCGCTGGTCACGGCACCCGAGACCACCGTGCCCAACGACCAGACGGCCACAGCCGAACTCAGTACCCGGCGCGAGCCCAGACGGTCTACGAGATAGCCCCCAATCAACTGCGTCATCGAATATGCAAGGAAGAAGGCACTTATGATCATGCCCTGATGATCCGGCGTCAGGCCAAATTCCTCGCTGATCGGAATGATCGCGATGTTGATGGCGGTCTTGTCGAGAAAGCCAACGACCCAGCAGACAAACAGCATGCCGATGATGACGTGGCGACGCTTTATTGTAGAAATCATTTTCGCGGTTCCCTTTTTATTTTGGTTTTTAATGTTTGTGTCATCGCGATGAAATTCATATGTTGAAGGCTCCATACGAATTCAGAATTTAGTGTGTGTTGTCACATGGAATGTTCGAGTGAAGATTGACTTGCTGTCACACCCGGTCCTGCGCGAACTGGCACAGTCTCGAGCGTTGCGCCTGAAGGACACCGATACCGAACCGGAAGGCGGCCCTGCCTCGATCCGCCATTCCATTGAACGCAAAGGAGAAACCCTCTACCTCGTCGTCGATCACTCTCATTTCACAGCCAAACGGACCGAGTTTGCGATCTGCGATAAGGAAGGCGACAAAACGACTGCTCAAATTCTTCAGGCCGTTCAGGACGCCGTCATCGAGATTCTGACCCGAACCTTTGAAATGCTTGCATCGGTAAATGCCGCAGTCATCAATTCATTGGACGAACACGAGATCGTCCATAACGTCCTGCGCGAGGTGATGAATGTGCTTCCGCATTGCGATGCCGGTGTTTTTCGCTTGTTTGACGAGGAAAGCGGCTTTCTCATCCCCGTTTCGCATGAAGGATTGCCCGAGGATTATACCCATTATCGTGTCCAGCCGAACGAATCGATTTCGGGCGAGGTGTTCGCAACCGGACGACCGGCTATTCACAATGGCAGGCAGGACATCATCGCGGCCCATCGGGTCATGCGTCCCGAAAGTCAGTCCTTCATGGAACGCTCCGAGATAGCGAACGCGCTACTCTGCGTTCCCGTCATGGCCGAAGGGAAACGCCTGGGCACGCTGACGACGCTTTGCTTTTCCAACGATGGAGCCTTTTCGGTTTTTGACCGCACCGTCCTTGAATCACTGGCTGCTCAGATTGCGGTCGCCTATCAGCGGTCACTGGCCTATCAGAACGCTGTCTCCACCTCACGCCGGCTTGAACAGATGCGCAATGATCTTGCGCGCAAGAATGCCGAACTGGACCGCGCCGTCGCGCTGCACGAGGCGCTGCTGCGGATATTCTCCACCGGCAACGATCTGACAGAACAGCTCGATTCCGTGACGCGGCTGTTTCGCGTCGATTTCAGGTTCGAGAACGTGCTGGGGCTCGACTACCGGTCGACAGGGTGGAGCGACGACGGCGAAGCCTTACGCCAGACAGTCGATGTTGCTGAAGCGCCTGTCGGCCAGTTCCAGTTCCGGACTTCGGAGGATGCGGGTTTTCATCAAGTCCTGTTCGGCACGCTGGCGACATTCGTCGCGCTCGACTTTGTGCGCGACATGTCGCGGATGGACGTTCTGAATGCACGCAAGAAAGCGCATTTCGAAGCATTGGCCGCTGGCTTACCCTCCGATGGTCGTCGCGGCGGCCACGGATTTCGGCTCGATCGCTACAATCAGGTGTTTGTGGCGCGCGCCCCTCTAGGCGAGGTTTCCGGCAACCCGCGCCTTTCCCTTCACAAGTCCCTATCGGACCTCCAAGAGGGCATGACCTCCCCAAACTCCTTGCTCTTTCACCATGATGCCCAGATCGTCATACTGGTCTCCGCTTCGACCACGGCGGCGCTGGAACGAAATCTTCGAGCTATCTCCGACGCCGCGACGAAGCAGACCATCTCCGTCGGAGTAAGCGAGATTTATGAGACGAACGAACATCATTTGATGTCACGCGACTTGGCTACGCAAGCGGCGGAGGCGCTTTCGCGTCGTGGACGCTCGGGGCTTCTGCGGCATTGCGATATGGGGGTGGAACTGCTTCTGGAGGGGCGGGCGCGGCAGGATATCCTTGAATTCACTCGTCAAATATTGGCGCCTCTGCTTCAGGATCCGAGGCATCGCGTTCTGCACGACACTCTCTCACGCTACATTCACGAGGGAAAGTCAGCGACCCGCACCGCGCAGGCCCTAAAAATTCACCCAAACACGCTTTACCAGCGCCTGCAACGGGTGGAGACCCTGACGGGTCGCAAGATTGCCGACGCGGCTGATTTTACGCTGCTTAGCCTCGCCTGCCAGCTTCACGCGGAGTATTTCGGGCGTGTCACATCCTAGGACGGCGACGCGTCGTTGCAATCGGGGGCCTCTCAAGCACAACGCCTGCAATTTGGCGAGCTCGTGAGAGCTGACCGCGATGAGCGATGCCTTCCGCAAGTCCCATCTGAAAGATGCGCGAGCGCCAGGTAGCGATCCTCTCAAGTCAATCGGATTGAGACAGGTTCGCTTTCTCAATCGCCTCCTTGATCGACTTTGCCTCAAGCGAGACAAGCGCACGTTTTAGGTAAAGCTCAATTTCGGGGACGCTTTTACCCTCAAGCAGGGCGATCTCGGCGAGGGGCCTGCCTTGAAACACCCATCGGAGGCACGCTTTTTCAAGTGGCGGAAGCATCCATGTCTTCATGACCAAACTGATCCATTCAGTTATGTTATAACATGTCGCATAACCTAATTTATGGAACTTGCTTGCAATGCGTTGCCGATCCAAACAGTTCAATGGCGGTTCGCTTCTGGATTTGCCGCAAAGAACTTTTTGTTCGTTAAGCTAAATTGCATCGCAAAAGTGATCGCACAAGTAGGCACTATTTTGAGCGAAACGCACACAGATGCGCGCCAAGATGTCCTTGTTCCGCGGGGGCATCATCCGTGCGGCGCGCCATATGGCTTCGAGATGTACTACCTCAACGCAGTGGCCGGTCCGCTTCGCAAATGGCGTTTCATTCCAGCTCCTCAAGTGCAGTGGATCATGGAGCGGGGCGCGTAGCCGTCGGATGCGACAGAACAAAGGATTCTAAATGCCGTTGATCAAAATTCACATCATCAAGGGGCGCTGCACGGTTGGAGAAGCCTACCGCCATATCCAATGCAACGTTCACTTTCCTCCCCGCTTCCGTGTGTCATTCAAGTATCCCCGCACAGGCAACGCAGTTTCCGGAGCAGTGAAGGCGACACTCTGGGTGTCTCGACATCAACCATCAGCCGCGGCTGGCTCAATTCGAGATCATAGGCTGCGGTTGCGTACACATTCATTTTGAAGGTGGCCCGCGCCCCTCTAAACTTCGAGGGAATGCTCCACTAGGGCTGAAGGCAGCGTGCCTTTGACAGCGGGATACTCGCATTAGAGGCCAAACTCAGATCGACTTGGACGCCGAGCAACTTTCGTGCCATCCCCACGTCTCTAGGTGTGTTGATGGAGACTATTCCGCTCAACTTATCACCGTCCAAAAACAGAATGCTGAAAGCCCCATCGACGCTGCCTCTCAAACAGCGTGTGCGAGCTTCAGAAACGTCTCCAAGCATTTGTAAGCTCCGATCATACTGATCCGACCAGAACCAGGGCTGCGGAACTTCAGGCACCTCGGAACCAATAATAGCGGCTGCGGCGATTTCAGCTTGGCAATTTGCATTCTGCCAGGATTCCAGTCGCATCCGCACTCCGTAATGCGGATGAAAAGCTTCCGCGCAATCGCCTATTGCATATATATTGGGATCGATTGTGCGAGAATACTTGTCCGCCAAAATTCCCTTATCCACTTCCAATCCCGCCAGAGACGCTAAAGCGAGATTGGGCTGCAAACCGATCGCAAGCACCGCGATGTCGGTAGCAAAACTTTCGCCGTTCGAAAGATTGGCAGCGACGCCGTCTGCGCTTGCATCAATCGACGCTAGCCCAGCATCAACGATCACGCGCACGCCCTGCGCTTGGTGCAGGTCAAGCAGATATCTCGAAACCTCCGGTGGAGCGGCCCGGCCGCATAGCCGCGGGCCGGCTTCGATGACAACGACCTCAAGTCCCCTATTTCGAGCACTGGCGGCGACTTCCAGACCAAGCCAGCCTCCTCCGACGACCAGCATGCTCCCTGCGTTCTCAAGCGCCCGATTGAGCGCGTTCGCATCGTCGGCAGTGCGGATCTGAAATAATCTTCGGTTGTCGCATTGCAAAGCGGTTAGGGACCGAGCGGTTCCTCCAACTGCGAGAATGAGTACATCATATGGGATGACTTCACCCGTTGCGGCGACAACGTGTTTTTGATCTCGGTGAATGCCGGTGATTTCCAATCCAAGCTTCAGTTCGATATGCGCGGCGTCGAAATCGACTTCGGACATAATCGGCTTCACCGTCGCTTGCGCTGTTTCCAACGCCGATTTTGACAGCTGGGGTCGCTCGTAAGGAAGATGAGGTTCTGCTCCGACGAGGGTGAGACGTCCCTTGTAACCAGCGGATCGCAGCGACGTCGCAGCTTTGGCTCCTGCCTGCCCTGCCCCAACAATGACGATCTGCCCTATTCCAATCGACATCAAACGGACTCCTCGACTGGGGATTGGTCGCCGGCGGCCACCAGATCGAGCGCTACATCGATGATCATGTCTTCCTGGCCGCCCACCATGCGACGCTTGCCGAGTTCCAGCATGATCTGCCGAACACCGACGCCATAGGTCTTGGAAGCGGCCTCTGCATGTCTCAAGAAGCTGGAATAGACGCCCGCATAGCCGAGGGAAAGGGTTTCACGATCAACCTGAACAGGGCGATCCTGCAAGGGTCTTACGATGTCGTCCGCTATGTCCATCAAGGCGAAGAGATCGCAGCCGTGCTTCCAGCCAAGCTTGTCGGCTACAGCGATAAACGCTTCAAGTGGCGTGTTGCCTGCCCCGGCACCCTGGCCCGCGAGCGAGGCATCGACACGATACGCGCCGTTCTCAACCGCTGCTACAGAGTTCGCGACGGCAAGAGAGAGATTCTGGTGCGCATGGATCCCGATTTCGGTCTCCGGACGCAAGGCCTTGCGATAGGCTCGAATTCGATCCGCGACCCCATCCATGGTGAGCGCGCCGCCGGAATCGGTCAAGTAGACGCAGTTTGCACCGTAGCTTTCCATGAGTTTCGCCTGCGCGGCTAGGCCCTCTGGCGAATTCATATGCGACATCATCAGAAACCCGGAGACATCCATGCCGAGATTCCGCGCGAATTCGATATGTTGGCGTGAGACATCTGCCTCGGTGCAATGTGTGGCAATGCGCACCGATCTCACTCCCGCCTCAAAGGCGGCCTTCAGGTCATGCGTTGTGCCAATTCCTGGCAGCAGTAGCGTCGTCAGTGTTGCGTGGGTGAGTTTTTCGGCGACGGCCGCGATCCATTCGAGGTCGGTTTGCCGCCCAAAGCCATAGTTAAAACTCGACCCGGAAAGCCCGTCACCATGCGCGATCTCGATAGCGCTGACCTTTGCCCTATCCAGAGCAAGCGCGATGGTTTCGATCTGGGAGAGGCTGTATTGGTGACGCATCGCATGCATGCCGTCGCGCAACGTCACATCTTGAATGTAGAGGTTGGTCGATCCCATATCACGCCACCTTACGAGTGTTTTGCGAAACCAGCCGCTCCGCCGTCTGAAGTGCTGCCGAAGTCATGATGTCCAAGTTGCCAGCGTAGGCAGGGAGATAGTGCCCCGCGCCTTCGACCTCGAGGAAGATGGACACCTTCAGACCGGTCGCAGCGTCATTAACTCCGGGGATACGAACGGGAGAATTGTCGCCGATCCTTTCGAATTGCACGGCTTGCTTGAGACGGTAACCAGGCACGTAAGCCTGAACCTTTTTGACCATGGCATCCACAGCCGAGACTATAGCGTCGCGGTCATTGGTCTCGGCCAGACAATAGACGGTATCGCGCATGATCAGCGGTGGCTCGGCAGGGTTGAGCACAATTATGGCCTTGCCGGCTTTTGCCCCTCCCACGGTGACGATTGCCCTGGACGTCGTCTCCGTGAACTCATCAATGTTGGCACGAGTACCTGGTCCAGCCGATTTCGAAGCGATGGACGCGACGATTTCGGCGTATAAAACCGGAGCGACCGATGCCACAGCCGCAACCATCGGGATGGTCGCTTGTCCACCGCATGTGACCATGTTGACGTTCGTTGCCCCGAGATGGGCCTCGAGATTGACCGGCGGCACGACAAACGGACCGATCGCAGCAGGGGTGAGATCGATCATGATCTTGCCATCGGCTCGGATTTTTTCGTCATTGCGTTTGTGTGCACCTGCGGAAGTGGCGTCAAACACAACACCGATGTCCTTGTAGACATCGAGTTGGCGTAGGCCGTCCACGCCTTCATGGGTCGTTATGACGCCCATTCCGGCGGCACGACGCAGCCCGTCAGAGTTGGCATCGATACCAACCAGGGCGCCCATCTCCAGGACAGCAGATTTTCTCATGATTTTGATCATGAGGTCGGTCCCTATGTTGCCGGACCCGATAATTGCGACCTTCGTTTTCATTGCGGCCTCTATCTGCTGAATGCAAAGTTCAGGGTTGAGAACCCTTGGATTTCAACGGTGAACACATCCCCGGCCTCCGCCGGAACCATGGGACCGAGCGCGCCCGAGAGAACGATGTCGCCTTCTTTCAAAGGGGTCCCAAGCTCGGCCATTTTGCGGGCCAACCAGAGAGTTGCGTTGAGAGGGTGGCCAAGGCATGCCGCACCAACACCGACGGAAGCGATGCCGCCATTTTTGGAGAGGACAGCCCCGCCAAGTCGGAGATCCAGCCCCTCGAGTTTGCGAGGACTGCTTCCAAGGCAGAACCCTCCGGCCGACGCGTTGTCGGCGATCGTGTCGACGAGCGTGATCGACCAGTTCGCGATTGCGCTGTCGACGATCTCCGCAGATGGCAGGGCGTATTCGATCGCGCCAATCAAAGCAGTCATGTTCACGCTTGGGTCATCGAGAGACCTGCCAATGACGAACGCGATCTCCGCCTCGGCCTTCGCCTGGATGAATTTGGACGAAGGTACGGTTTCACCATCGGAAAACGCGTAGTCCGCCCAAAGGACGCCATAATCCGGTTGATCGACGCCGAGTTGCTGCTGAACCGCCTTTGACGTCAAACCAATTTTGCGACCAACGATCTTCCGACCGTCCAACATGTGGCGGTCCGCATTCGCCTGCTGAATGGCGTAGGCGTCAGTTGCAGTTGCGATGCCAAACGTCTCGCTCACGCGAGGAACCTGCACGAGTGCTCTGCGTGCGGCAAACAGCGCATCTGCGGCTTCGGTTATCCGACCTGACATGACAAACCCCTTCCCTTTTCAAGACGTGCGAGCTTCTGCTCGAACCGCGTGTTTTTGCGTTCCTGCGAGACGGCCTCGAGGTACTCGTTGGCCAGCCTATCCACGATCTGCGAGACGGGCTCGACGTCTGTGATAACGCCGACGCCATGTCCGGCGCTCCAGACCGTTTTCCAGGCCTTGACGTCGTGGAAATTTGTGGAGAAGTCGATTTTGGCTTCTGCCTTCATCTCGTCCAGCGATAACCCGGCTTGGACGACGCTCGCCTTCATCCAGTTGCCCAATGCACCGGTGAGCGCGCGGGATGCGACAAGGTCTGACATGGAAGAGTCGACTGTCATCTGTTTGTACTCCCGAGAAACCAGACTCTCTGGTGTGGGAATAAATCGGGTTCCCATATAGGCGAAATCAACGCCGAGGTTCTCCACCACACGGATTGATGCGCCTCTGGATATCGCGCCGCCGACTGCGAGCGGGCCGTCCCAAAACGAACGGACCTCGTCGATGAACGCGAGCATCGAATACTCGCCCGTGTGACCGCCGGCTCCGGATGTGACGAGCACCAATCCGTCAGCTCCCTTGTCGATTGCCTTTTTGGCGTAGAGAGGGGCGTTGACATCAGCGAAGACAAGACCGCCATAGCCGTGCACGGGATCGACGATGCGATGAGGCCCCCCAAGAGCGGAAATAACGATCTCGGGTTTGAATTCGGAGACGAGGTCGAGTTCTTCGTCAAAACGTCCGTAGGTCGTGTGGGTGATCATGTTGAACGCCCAGCCGGCAGGACTTTCTCCCTTCGCCCGCGCTCGATCCAAGCTCGTTGAGATTGTCTCCAGCCATTGTCGAAGGTCGGCGATCGTGCGTGCGTTGGGCGCAGGAAATGAACCGATGACGCCGGAGCGAGAGGCGGCAACAACCAGGTCAGGTCCTGAGACCAAGAACATGGGAGCCACGATAACGGGCAGTCGCATCCGGTCCTTGAGGGCATCGACCCGCGCACGGACCGACAGTAGCGCATTCGTCATTGACGTTCTCCATGCTCGGAAGAATTGGGTTTGACTCGTCGGCCGCCGCCTCGAACTTCGAGACCGCCGTCGCTTTGGATGATGGTCGCCGTCAGGAAACGGGAAAGCTCCCTACTCGCCAACGTGACATAGAGGCCCGCATGGTCTTCGGGCTCGGACAAGAAGCCTAGAGGCACCGTTCTCGCGACCATTGCCTCGAACCCCTCGACCGCATTTAGGGTCATGTTGTCACTGCGAGCGCTGGCCAATCCTCCAAGGCCCGTCCGCGTGCCGCCGGGAGCAACAGCGTTCACGCGGATCTCGGGCGCGAGTTCGTAAGCAAGTGCACGTACTGTGCCGACAAGACCATGTTTGGAGGTGACATAAAGAACGCCCCCGCCGCCCGCATAGAAACTGGAAGAAGAAAGCGTGAAAATGATCGAGCCGCGGCTTTCACGCAATGGATCAAGTGCGGCACGCGCCGCAAGCAGATATCCTTTGACATTAACCCCGATGAGTTCGTCGAATTGCTCTGACAGGTGTTCACCGGGAATGTCGGCGAACTTCCTTGAGAAATCATAGACACCCGCGTTGGGGACCAGCGTGTCGAGTTTTCCGAACCGCTGCACGGTCGTAGCGACGGCCGCAACATTGTCGTCCCATGACCTGACGTCGCCAATATGTGTCAGAACGTTTTCGCCGTGCTGTTGGGATAGCGATGCCGCATCCTCCAGTGTGCGAACAAGCACGCCGACGCGGGCACCTTCGGACACAAACCTATCCACGACGGCGCGACCGATACCTTTCCCACCTCCCGTGACGAGCGCGACGTGGTCCATCAATTGAGCCATCACGTGCTCCCTAAAAGAAGGTGTTAAGGTTCTTGGACAACAAAATGTCCTGCACGATCAGCACACGCCGCAGGGCAACCTTGAAGCTACCGTTGACTTGACGGCGGAGCATGTCTTCGCGACGCCCGTGGATCACGTCTTGATCCTTTAGATTGCGATTTCGAACGTTGGTGAAGCCTGAGAATACCGCGAGCAGTTGAGGGTCGCCCGTCTCGAAAGCTTCGATGTTCGAAATCAGGTGGGCGTGCCGGGTCGCCGGGTTGTCCGCCCAGGCGGACGGGTCGTCATATCGGGCGACACGCACCTTGAGCATAGCGTAGTTATCGTCGAAGAACGCCATCTCCCCATACTCGTAGGAACCGCGCTTGTCATCGCGGCGACGTGTTTCCATTCCGGGCATCCAGTAGCGAATGTCCTCATCGATGAGCTCGAGCCATGCCCTGTAGTTCTCTGCATCGAGCAGCCTCGCTTCCTTGTAGTAGAAGCGCTCTATGGATCGGAGGGTCTCCTCGGCGGCGGGACTGTCGAAATTGGCGGCGATCGGCCTGGCAATGTCCAACATTGAAGTCATCCCTCCTCTGCGTTCAATCGGGTTTTCTGCGGGGGAGCTGTGCGGCCGTTCTGCAGGTCATCCCAATTTTCGAACTGCATGAATTCGGCCCAACGCATATAAAAGTGGCGCTGGTTCGCGTCGTTGAGAGAGCCTCGGTAGATGTGGCCCGGAAGCTCGCTATCGACCACCTCGCTGCCGATTCCGAGACCGTAATGGAGGGGTTGGTGTCTCGTGACCCAGCCCTCGTTAATGCGAGTCGCGTATTCCCAGTTCTCGCCGTCATCCATCTCGAAAACACCACCGGGTGAAAACGTGATCATGGTGCCCTTGCGATACATTTCCTTGTATTCGTCAGGCAGATTCTTGTTCACCAGTGTCCAAGTGTAGAGATCCACTCTGCCCGGCCCTTTCGGGTGCCATACCCGAAAGGTGGACTGGCCAGGCAGAAACGAGAAATTCGGGAAAATGGTGCAGGAAGAGACGGCACCGAACATGCGCGCTCTTGTGTCGCCGAGCCTCTGTTTCATCGCCTCAAAGCGACCGAGCGTGTGCTCGACCAGTTCCGGATAACCAAGCGTTTTGGTATTGCCGACTTTGTCGAGATTCGTTTCGATACCATGGCCGTAGACTGTAGCATGAAAGGCTCGCTCACGTTCCTTCTCGCCAAGGTTGACGGCACCGCCGAGGATCGCTTGCGCCCCAGATTGATGGGTCCAGAACGCGTGGAGAATGTCGCCCACAAAGTTCTCGGCAGGGAATTTCCAATTACATTCCATCGTCGACTTGATCGCACCGCCAACGAACTCGGTACCGCCGTCATCGTTGTCGAGCATGACATCGAGATAGTAGGTAAACGGTCCAAGGAATTCTTCGAGGGACGGAGCGTCAGGGTCGAACGTCCCAAATATCAGACCCTTGTAATTCTGGACCTGGGCGACAGGTGTGAGGCCGATCTTTGCTTTTTCGAATGTTGGATCGGCATCATAGACTTTGCCGTCCGTTCCGCGGAGGCCTCCGTCGATACCAAATGACCAGCCATGGTAGTTGCACACGAACCCGCGGGACTTTTGGCCGCTGTCGACTTGGCAAACTCGGTTGCCACGGTGGGGACAAGAATTGAGGAACGCATTGATCGACTTATCGCGCTGCCGCACGACAATCACGTCGTCCTCGCCCATAAAGGTTCGGATGAAGTCGCCCGGATTGAGGACCTGGCTTTCATGCGCAAGAAACAACCATGCTCGTCCGAAGATCTGGCGAAGCTCGGCGTCGTAGACTTCTCTGTCTACGAATACCTTGCGATCAACCTGAGTACCATCGGGTTTCACAAGTGCGGCATGCTCGGGATAGGCTCCCGCCTTTGGATATACCGGGCGCATGTCCGGAAGATTTCTGCCATCGCACATAATAACCTCCCACGAAGCAGTGGTTTACGCGAGATCCGCGTAGACGACGCCTGCAACGACAGTGACTGTGTAGAACTTCAGTTTTCCGCATCCGACTGGCTGGTTGTGAACCTCGCCAGTGCCCAAATCGAATTCCGCGAAATGCACGGGGCAGATGATGCGCCCGTCTTCAATATAGCCTTCCGCGAGCGACGCTTCGGCATGCGGACAGACGTCATTGGAGACGTAGATTTGGCCTCCAGATTTGTAGACCGCGACGGGATCGCGGCCTTCAACACTGGTCTTGATGACTTCGCCTTCGGCGACATCGTCAATGGAGCAAATCTTCATGGCGGTGAGGACAGTGTCGGACATCTCATGCCGCCTTCAGCTCGGCGAAACCGAGACCGGTGATCCATTCTTTCACTGGCTCATACGCAATGACTTCGCCCTTCATTTCTCCCATTGCGCCCATCGCGCAGATGAATGTTCTGATCTCCATCGCACCGTTGCCCCCGTGCTCAAGGATATAGGCGTCCTCTAGTGCTATGAGCCTTTCGCTGTCTCCTGCCACGACCGCGTCCAGGACCATATGGTCGAAGTCGGGGTTGATCTTGCCGGAATTCTCATCGCCAACCCAGTGAGAAATCCCACCTGAGCCGATCACCACGACACGCTCTTCGGACGGAAAGGATGCGATCGCCTTTCCGATCAACTGACCAAGTTGAAACGCGCGCCGCTTGGGGAGATAGGGATCGACGCCCGCGGCAAGCATGATGGGAACAGTCTTCATGCCCTCGTTCGGCAGCACCATGAGCTTGTGCGGAATGGCTATGGAATGGTCGACCGTCATTACCCGGCCCACCGCAAAATCGAAGCCATTGTCGAAGCCCGATTGGGCGATATGGCGCGCGAGTTCGGGGTTTGCCTTGATCGGCCCACGCTTGAGGCCGGGCAGCTGATCGAGCGGCCCGTCAATCTCGCCGGTTCCGATGATGTACTGAGGCAAGCAATGGGTGCCGAACAGGATGTAGTGGTCACACCCAATGATCACCGCTGTTGTCGCGTCGAGTTCGATAATACGTGCTGCGGTGTGCGCATAGGCATCATAGACACGTTTGCGTTCAGCCTCGGACGGCGCCTCCGGTGCTGCAAACATGACTGGATCGTGCGGAACGACAAATCCACCAACAAGCTTGGCCATGGTATTTTCCTCCAAATTAGACGGTCGATTTGCCCTGCATGGCTTTCATGTACTCACCGTTCTTGCGGCCGCTCTGAAGCCAGAAGCCCCAGGTCAACATCGTGTTGACGCCCAGATCGGCAAGCTTGCGGACCTCGTAGCCCTTGACGAGATCCTTCTCGGCCTCGCTCAATTGGTAACGGCCCAGAAACTTGTCGGCTTCGGCGGTGAACGCCTCCTTGTTCTGCCGACTGGTCGACAGATCGTAGAGGACCTTTTCCAACACATCCCTGCTCATCGCTTCTCCTCCGCGAACTCAGTTGAGAAAATCGGTGACGAGTTTCAGGAACGCGGCTTCGCGCTCGATCTGAACCCAGTGGCCGCAACAACCGAAGCTGTGCAACTGCGAATTCTTGAGCGCGCCGTGCATCTCGACGGCGCAGTCGAACGGCACCACCCTGTCGTCGCGTCCGTGCAGGATCAACGCGTTGTGTTCGAGCATCTTGAGTGCCTTGACCGGAATGCCTCGCACAGTCGGGCGATCATCGCCCTGCGGCGCCGGCATGAGCTTTCGGAACGCCTCAAGTGCGCCAGCTCTTGTGGCAGCCTCTAGGCGCCGCTGAATAAGCTCCTCGGTGATGATCGAGTCATCATAGGGGAAATAGCTGACGGCGCGGCGCATGCTTTCGATCGTGCCGTCGAACTCAAGTTGAGCGCGCAAGCCATCCGTCATGGGGAACTCGCCGCAAGGCGTTCCCAGAAGCACAAGTTTGTCGATGCGGTCAGGATTTGAAAGCGCAGTCGCAAGTCCGAGCGCGCCTCCAAAGGAATTGCCGACGACCGAAACGCGTTCCAGCCCAAGCTCATCGAGAATGGCCACGAAGTGGGCAACCCAAAGCTTGATGTCGTAACGCGCATCAGGCTTGAGTTCCGTCATTCCAAACCCGGCGATGTCTGGCGCCACGACCCTGAAGCCCTGTGCCAGGACTGGAAAGACTTTGTTCCAGTTCGCCCATGCCGACACGCCCGCTCCCGAGCCATGTAGAAGCACAACCGGCGCGCCCTCGCCCGCGTCATGATAGTTGGTGCGATGATCAAACGCTGTCAGCGTTTTACTCTCGGCAGTGACGTTAATAGCGGTCATTCATTCCTCCGAAGAACCTAATCTTCTTCAATACGGTCGCGTATGGTTAGGCTCAAAGTTCTCCTTTTGCAACCCTCTATCCATTGCTTTTCAAGCCGCACTCAAGAACTCATTGAATTTACTGAAACATACTTTTGCGTATGTTTTAGGTCGACGCCGAATACCTGAACCCATCAGGAGGCGTCCCGCGCAAGGGTCGCCGCGCAGCAAATCCGGATCTGGAGGGCGCTTTTTACGACCTTTTTGCAGGTATCAAATCCGCGCCATTAGCTGGCAGCATGCCCTTTGACGGCTTCGGCGGGCATAAGCAGGACGAGCCATTCTGCAGCCATCACCACAGAACTGCTCTGCTGTTCCTCGATCTGGGCGCCATAGGTGACCAGGTATCCGCCTTTTCGCGCAACGACGTCGGCGATGCGCAGACGGAGGCGTATGGTCTGATCGACCATCAGAGGGCGTATGAAACGGACTTTGTTGAGGCCATAATTGAACCCGTCCCAACGACCGATGACTTCCGCTGACAGCCAGTCGAGCATCCCGAGCATTTGGAAGCCTTCGACGAGACCCGTCGGATACTGAGAACCTATGGTTTCCCCATAAGTCAGATCCAGGTAAGTCCCGTGATAGAAGGATTGTTGACGGTCGACGGACTGCTCCCGCCAAGGTCCGACGAATTCTGCGCCGATGTTCTTCTCAAAGTCTTCAAGACACTGGATTGTCAGATCGTTCTGGGTCATAGCCAACGCCTCATAGTGGCGTCGTACGAGCCCGCCCTGAGATCCGTGACGCCGCTCACGAGTTTCTTCTTTTCGACACGCGACGACTCGGTGATCGAAAAAGAATCCACGAACTGGATGTAGCGGGGGATTTTGAACTTGGCGAGATGCTGGCCACAGAATGCCAGAAGCTCTTCCGGTTCTGGTGGAGCGCCGGCCGTCGCCAGTACGTAGGCCTTTATCTCTTCGCCGACAACATCGTCAGGAACCGCGACGACTGCAGCCTCAGCGACCGCCGGATGCATTCTCAGAACGGATTCTACCTCGACGCATGCTACATTCTCAGCATTTCGCCTCACCATGTCTTTCTTGCGCCCAACGAGATAGTGGTACCCATGCTGGTCGCGCCGGAACAGGTCACCCGTGTGCAACCAACCACCTTTCAGGGCGCCGTGGCTGGCCTCCTCATCTCCGGCGTAGCCCGTCATCAGGCCGGGGGACTGGATCAGAAGTTCCCCAACGTCTCCGGAAGCCACGTCCTCATCAAAGTCGTCTACGATGCGCAGACGTGTGTTCGGCGCGGCAAGACCGCAGGAGGCCGAGCCGATCATGCAGTCGGCCGCGAGCGGCATGATGAGCGCAGGTGCATATTCGCTCATGCCGAAGCTTTCCCGCGCTGGCGCGCCGAAGCGAGCTTCCAATTCTTGGTGAAGTTTGGGATTGAAGCCGAAGATGTGGACGAGTTTCAGTTCGTTTTCGCGATCATTTGGCGAGGGCTCGGCCTTCTTGTAGAGCGCGTCGAACATGAAAACTTCGTTGATCCTATACTCCTTGATCCAGTCTAGGAACTTCGCTGCGCTCGGTTTGGAGCAGCAGAAGAACGTCGTTCCGCGGTAGAGGCAGATGATCGCGTTGTACTGCCCGTCCAGATAGAAAAGCATCTGGTTGCAAAGGAAGCGCTCAATCTCGAGGTCGTTGCTGTTGGAGACGCCTACGGCCGCATTGAGCCAAAATCGCTGTGGCAGCATACAGCCCTTGGGAAATCCGGTGGTGCCAGATGTGAACTGGATGCTCATCACGTCGTCGGCGTCGGCATCCGAGACGACCGGAACACCGCTGCTTTCCTCAACCAGCTGAAGCCAGTTGCGATAGCCGGGCAGGTCGCCGCATACGAATACGTCGTGGCGACCAATAGGTCGATTGGTTTCCGGTAGTTGCTCGTAAACTGCCAAGTTGGCGGCATCGACGATGAGAAGTTTCGAACCCGACTTTGAAATGACGTGCTCCAGCTCTCGGGATGTGTAGCGACCATTCACTGGAACGATCGTGGCTCCGATGCGGGCCGCTCCGAGCCACGTTCCGAGATAGTTTGGCCCATTCCCCACCATCACTGCGATACGTGTACCGGGTCGGGCACCCGCGGTTAGAAGTGCGCTGGCAGCCTTACGGGAGAGCGAAGCAACCTCGTTGAAAGTAAGGACCTGGCCAGTTTCGAAGAAATTCCAGGCTGGATTCTCTCCGAAGCGATCTGCAGCTACATCGACGAGTTCCCCGATGTTTTTCGGTAGCGGCAACCCCTCGATCTCGAGTTTGCGCTTCTCCCAATCGGCAGCGACACGGGCGCGTTCTTCCTCTAGCTCATCCCACACAGGGAGGGCGCTCGACTTCTCAATCATCTTCCTAGCTTTCGATTCTGTTGATGACAGCAGAGGGTTCAGAGTTTGACGTTGAATCCCCGACCGTATCGCTTTTCCAGGAGGCTCTGGCCAAACATCGATACTATCGTCAACGCGAGGTACCAGATGCACGCCACCATAAGCATCGGGAGGGTTTCATAGGTCCGCCCATAGATGTTCTGAACCACGGTCAGCAATTCGGCATAGCCGATGACCGTCACAAGCGAGGTGTTCTTGAAAAGCGAAATGAGTTCCGTCGCGAATGCGGGTATCGCAACTCTGATGGCCTGCGGCAGGATAACTTTCGTATAAGCTGCCGGGCCTGTCAGCGACAGAGCTTTTGCAGCCTCCATCTGGCCACGAGGCACGGCTGCCAGGCCTGCCCTGAATATCTCGGCGCAGTGGCCCGACATGACTATGGTCAACCCCAGGAAGGCCGCCCCGAACTTCGAAATCACTTGGTTTGTCGGGAGCGAAATCCACGGATCAAGGAACGGCAACCCGATATCTATGCTCGGAAAGAGCGCAGCAGCGAAGTACAAGAGCAGGATCAGGACAAGCGCAGGCATGGCTCGGACAAAACCGATATATGCCGTCGCAAGCGAACGAAGCACGCTGCTGCCAGAGAGGCGCATGAACGCGATTATCAACCCGAACACGACGCCCGCTGCGCCACAACACAGCGTGAGCCTAATCGTGTTCAGAACGCCCAGGAGCACTGCCGGCGAAAAGAGATATTCACCGATGACGTCCCACTTCCATCTGGGATTGGTCACCATGTTGCCGACGATGCCGAGGACGACCAAGGCACATAGAGGCCAACCAATTATGTCGATGTAGTTTCGACGGCGAACAAATATCAGGTCATCATCTCGCCGATCGGCGAGATGAGACTTGTTTGTTTCGAGCAGGACGTTCATTTCGCGACCACGATGTCCGAATTGCTGGTGACCTTGTCGACACCGATGTCGGTCAGCTTCCAGTGGGCCAGAAGCTTACCATAAGTGCCGTCGTCGATCAGCGATTGAAGCGTGTCCTTGACCAATTTCGCAGCCTCTGGCTGACCGACGGGTACGCCAAGCGCGACATACGCCGAGAAAAAGGGTGGCACGGGCATCGTATAGGCGCCTGGCTCGCTGGCGGAATAGCCGATATATGCATTGATACTGTCCCAAACGACATCGACGCGGTCTGCCTGGAGCGGAACCGTCAAGATTGTGCTGCCTGCCGCATCCGTCGTTGGCGCTGCCAGGCCCTTGGCGACACATTCCTTACCGAACGTCTCAATATCGTATTCCTGGACGGTGCCCTTGATGACGCCGATCCTGAGGCCGCACATGTCTTCCATTTTCCCGATCTTTTTGGGATTGGACGCAAGCGTGACGAATGCGGTACCAGACTTGAGGTAATCGATCATCGTCAGGATTTCCCGCCGTTTCGGGAAGTCACCAGTGTCTGTCGTCATGGCATAACGGCCGCTTACGGCTCCGGGAACCTGCGCATCGAAGCTTGTCGCTTCCATCTCGTGCTTGAGGTCGAGCTTGGCGGCGATAGCACCCACCAGATCCGGCACGAACCCAGTCACCGTACCATCGTCGAGAACGACGCCCGTCGGAGGAGCCTGCATGACTGGTGCCCTCAGCACGCCGTCCGGAACCCAGCTCTTCGGAACCTTGGCTGCAAGCGCCGGATCGGCCTTGATTTCGATGCCCTGGACGGTTGCTGCAAACGCTCCATCCAACGGCAGTAGACAAGAAATCCCTGTGGCCATTGCGAGAACGCTTAGAAAACACTTCATGCTCATCGACGTCTTCCTCTGCTGTGAAGGTTGCTGGTTATGCTGGCATCGCATCGGCCGCCTTCACACGCGACAGAAAATCTATCACGCGTGGATTGGTCGGCTTGTCGAAGATGGTTTCCGGTGTGCCTACTGCCGCAATGCGGCCCTGGTCCATGAAGATGACCCGATCGCAAACCCTCCGGGCGAATTCCATTTCATGTGTGACCACGATCATGGTCATCCCACTTGATGCGAGGTCCTGCATGACCGACAACACCTCAGCGACCATTTCAGGGTCGAGCGCTGATGTCGGCTCGTCGAAAAGCATGACCTTGGGCTTCATCGCCAACGCACGCGCGATGGCCACACGCTGCTGCTGCCCACCGGAGAGCTGGGCGGGATAGGCGTCGGCCTTTTCCGACAATCCGACCTTGCCGAGGAGTTCCTTGGCATACGATGCGATCGCATCCTTGGTATCAATTTTGTTAACCCGCGGGGCCAGGGAGATATTCTCAAGGGCGGTCATATGCGGGAATAGGTTGAACGATTGAAAGACCATGCCTGTATCGCGACGCTGGGCCGCGATAGCGCGCTCGCTCAGTTCATACAGCTTATTTCCCTCGCGGCGAAAACCCACGAGGTGACCGTTGACCATCAACATTCCGCCGTTGATTTCCTCAAGGCGATTGATACAGCGCAGGAACGTAGATTTTCCAGAGCCGGACGGGCCGATGATCGCGATGGCCTCGCCTCTCCTGACGGTAAGACTGACGTCCTTGAGAACTTGCATCGTCCCGTAGAATTTACAAACGCCCACGGCCTCGAGCGCGGCTGCACTATCAGCTGTCAGTCTCATATTGTTCCCCCGGAGCTTTGCGCTCTCGAACTTCCACGACGCCGCTTGAAGCGGTCTTCGTTTTATTTATTTAGTGTGTTATATAACGTATCGAACAAAACATCAAGCGCATTTTGCGAAACCACAAAACCTTGGTAATGAGACTACCACCACGAGGAACCAAGATGCCAAAATTTGTCGACAGCAAAGCACGCAAGGAAGATATCGTCCGCATCGCGATGGAAGTCTTGGCTCAGGATGGCTACGAGAAGTTCTCGCTCCGAAATGTCGGGAAACGCCTAGGTGGCTCCCAGAGCTTGGTGACCCACTACTTCGCATCGAGGGAATCCCTCTTCTCAGAGTTGGCAGGTATGCTCGCAGATGGGTGGACGGTCGAGATCCGGGAGTGCTTGGAGGGGAAGGAAGCCCCCAGGGACAGAGTGAAAGCATTGATGATTTGGCTCATCCCCGACACGTCCTCGAAACTGGACGCGGAAAAAGCAAGAATGCAGATATCTGCCGCGAAATTCCGTGACCCGATCGCCGCGAAAATCCTCTCCGACTTCGACGCGTTCGTGCGCCAGAACCTCTCAGACATCATAAGAGAACTGGTCCCGGAGGACGAGGTAGAGCCCGTTGTCGATCTCGTTCGCTCTGTGTCGACGGGCATTGAACTCGAAACATATGAGCACGGCTGGTCTCCTGAGCGGCAACATCGAACCGTTAGTTTGGCGCTTGATCGGTTCCTCCCCGGCAACCACAAAGAGACATCAGCTACAGATGAAGGTCTTCACAATTGTGTCCCACTGACCAACGCGTCATACTGATGGATACCAAGCTCCAGAAAGGGATAAGCGTTGGCAAGAGCAGCTAAGGCCGCATCCACTGAAAACCAACGTCTGGACGCCAACGCCTGGATAGATGCTGCACTCGAGCTTCTGGCTGAACAAGGCATCGACAATGTGCGGGTCGAGCCTTTGGCAAAGCGCCTGAGTGTCACCAAAGGGAGCTTCTATTGGCATTTCAAGGATCGAGATGCTCTACTTGAAGCGATGCTAGGCCATTGGCGTCGCAGAGCCACCTTCGAAGTCATTGAGCGCATCGAAAACACCCATGAAGACGCTCGTGCGCGCCTGTCAAAGCTGTTGAGAATCCCCTTTCACGGAGAGCGAGCGAGCCGGGGAGCTGATGTCGAATTATCGATAAGGCTGTGGGGTCGGCGCGATCAGCGGGCGCGTTCAGCGCTCAACGAGATCGACCAACTCCGGCTACGATACATCAGCAGTTTGCTTGAACAATGCGGCGTCGCAAACGAGGAATGCGCGGCGCGTTCGGTTGTTGCCTATGCATATATGCGCGTAGCTTCCAGTCTAGTGGCTGCGGACAATCAGAAAATGCAGGACGATTGCGAACGCGCGATTTTGGGGTAGTGTGACAGAGGTTAATCTCGGTTCTCTGCGTTCTGTAGAGAAGATCACCTTTCGCAACTTGGCACGACGCACGCAGGCCATGTCATGGGCCGGCGCGCAGTAACAGCCGTTGAGATCTGGTATAAGCTTGTCGACGAACGTGTTCCGCTTGAGCTCATGAAAGATCGTTGAGCGATGCCGCCCGAGTTTCTCGGCGATAATCTCGACGCTGATGCCAGCCATCCGCCAGCGAGCGATCTTGCGGCGTTCATCTAGGTCGATGTGGGAGTAGGTGTGTCTCATCGCGCTTTCCTTGCGAGCGATAACCCATTGGCATCTTTCGCAAGTCGCACTTCAAACTTGAACCCACCCCATAGTATGAAAGCAAAAATGGCATATTTTGGAAGAAAAACATCAGAATAGGTTGACCAGAAACTCGTCGGATGGTGGAGTGAAATGACCATCAACTCCGAGCGGCTTTGCGACGCTTGGAGCCGGTGACGGGAGAAGATTCATGCCGGCGTCAACGCATCCGGCGGCCACCTTGGTGCGCTCTGATAGCTTACGCTGCGATTTTCACCCTCAGCCCCCTAACGCTCTTGTGTTGGATATGTCCGTCTTCATCAACAGTTTTTTCAGCATCGCTGCTCTCCACGGGATGCATCTCGTGGACTGCGACGAATTGGTTCTATTTGCATGTACGGCGCCATCCGCCAAGCCAGCTTCGCAGATCATAGGGCATAATAGTCTGCAGCCCGGGATCGGCCCGTCAGGAGGGCATCGATGAGGCGGCCAACAATCGCTCAGTTGGCCGAGGCTGCCGGAGTGAGCCTGGCGACTGTGAATAGACTGCTGCATGGAACCGGGACGGTACGCCCAGCAACGGTTGAACGCATCTTGAAAACCGCGGAAGAGGTGGGCTTTTATGGATTGGATGCGTTGCGCGAGCCTATGCCGGCGAACCTGCCCCATCACAAGCTGGGCTTTCTAATGCAACAGTCACACCGACCGATTTACCAAATGTGGGCTGCGGCAATCATCGCCGCTGCCTCCAGGCGCGCAGACGCCGTCATCGAACCAAACGTGATCTTCGAGGACAACCTTGCTCCGGAAGCTGTCGCCTTCAATCTCTTGAAACTCGGGGAAGATAGCGACGCGGTAGCCGTCATCACGGCGGATCATTCCATGATCAGCCAGGCGATCGATGAACTGCGTACGAAGGGCGTTCCAGTCATTGCCCATGTCACCGACCTTTCGGCGCCAAATCGGGCAGCGTTCGTTGGAACTGACAACTGGAAGGCCGGACGCACTGCCGCCTGGTTTATCGCTCAGACGGCGCGCAATCCCGGCAAGGTCTTCCCTTTCATCGGCAACCATCGCTACCAGTGCCAGGATTTTTCCGACGCGAGTTTTCGCTCATACATGCGCGAACATGCTCCGGATTTCCAGGTCAGCGATACGCTGCTGACCCATGAAGAGCCGAAGAACGCCTATGAAATCGTCCGCAAGCTGATTGAAGACGAGCCGGATCTCCGCGGAATCTTCGTCAATGGCGGCGGTATTTCTGGCGTCTTGCAGGCTGTGCGCGAGCTACCTTTTGAACATCAACGCGAGATCCGCATCGTCTGTCGTGATATTGGCCCCGAAACGCGCAAAGGCCTGAGTGAAGGGTTGATCACGGCTGCCCTTTGCCATCCGATGGAGCGAATCTCCGATGTGCTGATCGATGTGATGCTCGGAGCCATCGCCGGGATAACGAAGGGATCGATCGTTCAGCGGATCGTGCCCTTCGAAATTATCACTCCCGAGTGCGTCTAAGCGAAGATAGCATCAGGCCGGCAGGCTCCCGCATCGCTCAACCTTGTAATACTGCTAACGCAGGGTCATTGCGCGGTGGCAGATTTCGTTTTGTCACGTGCGTCTAATTGATTGCGATCGCTGAGTTTAAACATTCCGACAACTGACATGAGCCCAGTCGCCTCTTTGGCAAGCAAAGAGCTGGCGGTGTTTGCTTCTTCAGCCATTAAAGCATTCTGTTGGGTTATTTTGTCCATCTGATTGACAGCTTGGTTAACCTGTTGCAGGGCAACGGATTGGTCGTGACTGGCACCGGCCAGCATTTCCACTTCGTGGCTGACCAAAACGATCTTGTCAGAAATAAGAGAAAGGACGACGCCGGTTTCCTGCACAAGTGTCACACCCGAACCGACCGCTTGCGTTGAGGAGCCAATCAGCTGTTTGATTTCCATAGCCGCGGACGTGCAACGCTGGGCTAGTTCCCTGACTTCCTGTGCCACCACGGCAAATCCCTTACCCGCCTCCCCTGCACGGGCTGCCTCGATTCCAGCGTTGAGCGCCAACAGATTCGTCTGGAAAGCGATCTCATCGATCACGTTGACGATCTGTTCGATCTGGCGCGAGCCACCTTCGATGCTCTTCATCGCCGAAATCGCATTGGCGACGACCAATGTGGAATCGTCCGCGTAGCGCTTCATTTCGGCCACCTGACCGTTCGTTTCACGCGCGCGCTCCGCCGATGAGAGAACCGTCGCGGTAATTTCATCGACGGTTGCGGCTGTCTCTTCAAGTGACGCCGCCTGTTCTTCCGTACGTTTCGCGAGATCGGCGGCCGAGCGCTGCATCTTATTCCCACTCCGCTGAATGGAAGACGCCTCATCGAGGATTTGACCTAAACTGTCTTGGAGACGAGCGACCAACGCATTAAAATCCAGCCGCAACTGCTCGAGCCGCCCGGAAAACGGAGCCAGGATTTTCTGCGAGAGATCGCCGTGTGCAAGGCGGCCCAAACCTGCACCAAGCTCGGCGACCGCAAGCTGGATTTCTTGATCCAGATTCTGCTTTTCCTGATCATTTCGCTTACGCTCGGCGTCTGCTTGGGCACGTTGCTCTTCGCCTAACCGTTCCATCTTCAGTTTGGAGATTGCATTCTGCTTAAAAATGCCGAGCGCCTTGGCCATATCGCCGATTTCATCATTGCGTGATCCTTCATCGATGCTTGCGTCGAGCTTACCCTCCGCCAAGCGTCGCATTGTCGAGGTGATCCGACCAATCGGGCCCTGGAGCGTCAAGACCAACGCGTAGCCAGCAATGAGCGCGATACAGGCGCCGATGACCATCGCGGTGACGGAAATCCGGTTTGCCTGCTGGCGCTCCGCACTGGCGATCTCCTTTTGCTGGGAAGCAAAGTCGCTCAGGTCCTGCCAGATCGAATCGATGGAAGCGGCGGCGGCGGCATATTCGGTGCTGCGATCATTGCTGATGGCGAGGAGCGCCCGGCTGTCTTCACTCAGTTTGCGCGTGACCGGAATGAGCACGGTCGAAATTTCTGCGAGTGCCGGAAAGTCGCCGGATTTGGACTGCAAGGATGCAATATTCCTCTCTACCTCGGCAAGCTCGCCAGCCAGTGCAAGCTGGTCTGCTTCGCTGGCGCTACCCAGAAAGGCTGCAGCGCGGACAAGCACGGAATTGGTCGATTCGCTCAGACCCGCTGTCGCTATCAGCACCGCCTGGCCCTTTACGACCTTTGTCTCGAGACTACTGAAGATCTCACTCGCTTCCAGGGTCTTGCCCCGCGAAAGCGGAAGGAGCTGCGCCGGTATCGCTGAGAAGCGCGCAAATAGTACGGAAACGTCGGCCTCCACCGCTTCGACGGCGCCTCCCGTTGCGATGCGCTCGTCGATCTGTTTGACGACGGAAGCCATGTCTGTGTCGAGATGAGTGGGATCGTTCGGAAGGATCTGCGCGATCGCGCTAACATTCTGGACGACAAGCGACCGCTTTGCCCGGTAAAGCCTGAGTTTGTTTGTTGCACCTGACGCGTTTGAATAGGCGGCGGCGATATCGGTAAAGAACTTGGCATTCGCCGCTATGCGATTTGCCTCGCGCAGCATCGCCTTCGCCGCACCCTCATCATTGCGTAACGCTTGCTGGACCGTTTTCGACTCCTCGGACAGACGCGCCTTTTGACCTGTCAGAAATAAAAGGTCGGAGTCTATCGTCGAACGAAGGTCCCGGTCTGAAACATGAAGTTGCCAGAGGCCATCCATGCGTTTTTGGATGCTCTCGACTTCCGACTGAACGCGCCTGAGCCGCGAAGAGTCGACATCGTCGCTCAAGCTGCTTATCGTTTCGCTGATCATCTCCTGCTGCGAACTAAGCTTCTTATAGACATCATCACGGGTAGCCTCTGTCGCATTGCGAAGAAAGAGATTCATGCTCGCATAGAGATCCTTGAAGCCGCCCAGTGATTGCAGAACGCTGTTGGAAATCTCCATCCGCCCTTGCAACAAACCAGATGCATACAAGCCTGTAAGGCCGACGGCGCAAATACTCAGGACGAATGGGAGCACCAGCAGTACCACCTTCGTCTGAATCTTGAATTGCGACAGAATTCTATCGATAAGCATGAGCCTCCCCCAGCCGCCTGGTCTGTTCAAAGAGTTGCGTGGTCACAAAATCAAGGAACTCAGATCGTTCGCCCAACGCCAGCATTCTCAGCTCAACCGCAAATCAGCCGGATAACTCGCCCGTCAGAAACTGCGCGCGACCGTTTCCGAAGGACCAGTCTTCGTCCTCGTTCAGCGTGAAGGAAATCATCACGTCCGAGGGGGCGATTCTGCACTCACTTTCGAGCCGATCACAGAGGTCTCGATAGAAAGCCACCTTTTGCTCCTTATCCCGCGGCCGGGAAACAACTTCCAGGAGTACGAATTTATCCGTCCTGGCGATGCCGAGACCTGTGTCCAGAGCGCGCATATGCGTATGCTCGTGTTCGACAAGAATTTGGTAGCGATCACGATCAGGAACCTTGAAAGCCGCAACCATTGCCTCGTGGGCAGCGTCCAAAAGCTGGTCGATTTCCTGTGACGAGCGCCCCTTCAGAACGTGAAATTTCATCAGTGGCATTTCGATCCCTTTCGCTTAGATGATCCAACTGACCCGTGCATTAAGCGTCACGCTCCAAGAGCCATTTGACCGCCGGATCGGGAACGAAACGCCATTTCCGCAGGGGGCCCGCCATCACGTTGAGGTAATACATCTCGAAGCCATAGGGAGCACCGCAAGGGTGATGGCCGCGCGGGACGAGGACGGCATCGCCGTCAGCCACGGCCATCGTCTCGTCGACTTTGCCATCGTCCGTGTAGACGCGCTGAATTCCAAAGCCATCCGATGGGTTCAGCCGATGATAATAGGTCTCCTCGAGGTAGGTAATGCGCGGGAAATCATCCTCGTCATGCCGGTGCGAAGGATAGCTGGACCAATGCCCGGCTGGCGTGAAGACTTCGGTCACGAGGAGGGAATCGCAGTAGTCCTCGTTTTCCATGGCGATATTGTTGATGTAGCGCGTATTTGTACCCTTGCCCCGCTCGGTCAGGGTGATCCCGTCGGGACCAATACGGCGTGCCTTGTGCTGCCCCTTGCCCGGGGCGGCACAAACCGCAATCGTGCAGTCGCTCGCGGCCACCGCCTCCCAGCGCTCACCGTTTGGGACGTAAAGGCAGTGGGGCGGGGTTTTTTCGAAAACGTTCATGCGCTCGCCGAGCGTTCCCCAGTCCTGTCCTGCGGCGTGAAGACTGGCCTTGCCTTCGACCATGACGACGATGACTTCGTTCTCACCGGTGACCTCGCCGACCCGCTCGCCCGCGCGAAGCCTGTAGAGCGAAAAACCGACATAGCGCCATCCAGCGGACTGTGCGGTAATCTCATGGACTTTGCCATGGGTACCGAAAGGCTTGCGAAGTAGTGGTGACATCATGCACTCCTGCTGATTGCGCCGCGCGCTCCAAAGCCGCTCGGACACAGTATGATCATTAGTTCACAAGGCTCTGCCGGCTTTGGTTCTCGACATAGCCGGTGCGCGCTGTCGCAAGCTTTTCAGTTCCCGTTACTTCCGGGACCACGACGTCCCACCAATGACCACCCCCTGCCTCACCCGGGCTAGGCTTCGGGTCGGTGTCGACGACGATAACCGTTGGGCGGTTACGCCCGCGCGCAGCAACCACCTTGGCTTCCAGGTCCTCAAGGTCCTTCGCCTTCTCGGCATGTACACCCATGGACGCCGCGTGCGCGACGTAATCGATCTCCGGCTGTTCCTCGACGTTGCAGTCCTTGTACATGTTGTTGAATTCCTCCCCGCCGCAGCCGATTTGCAGACGATTGATGCAGCCATAGCCGCGGTTGTCGGTGAGGATGACGGTGAAGGGAATGCGCCGCATGACGGCGGTCGCGAGTTCAGAGTTCATCATCATGTAACTACCGTCACCGACGAAGCAGATGACCTCGCGATCCGGCAATGCCAGCTTTACACCCATGGCCCCGGCAAGCTCGTAGCCCATACAGGAGAACCCATATTCCATGTGATACCCCCCCTGAGAGGGCTGCCAGAGCAGCTTCAGCGCCCCAGGCATGGTGCCGGCCGCGCACATGGCGATGCTTTTTTCCGTTGAGGCACGCTGGACGGCGCCGATCACCTGCGCATCGGTGGGTAGAGAGTCATCGGACGCCTTCGGTGGTGCGGCGCAATGGACGTCCACACGTCGCAGCCACTGGCTCCGCAAATTGGCATCGAAGGTCGCCTTGTAGTCACCAAGGGCCACGGTGAGCTTTTCCAGTGCAGTCTTTGCATCGCTCACGAGGCCGATGGCACCATGCTTGTCGGCGTCATAGGGTTGCACATTGATCGATATGAGCCTTCGTCCGGGCGTCCTGAACAGCGTCCAAGAGCCCGTTGTGAAATCCTGGAACCGTGTGCCCACGCCAATCACCAGATCCGCGGCGCCGCAAAGCGTGTTCGCGGCAGCCGATCCGTCCACGCCGGCAGCCCCAAAATTCATCGGATGAGACTGCGCGAGCGCCGACTTCCCGGCCTGCGTCTCGACGACCGGAATGCCGTGCCGGATCGCAAAATCAGCCAGGGTCTGCTCGGCCTCGGAATAGATTACACCACCCCCGCAGACGATCACCGGCGTCTTCGCCGCCCGGATCAGTTCCACGACGCGAGCAAGTTCACGCGAGTCTGGTTCCGGGCGCCGGATGTACCACACCCTCGGCTCGAAGAAGGCTTCCGGGTAGTCATAAGCCTCCGCCTGCACGTCCTGGCAGAATGCCAAAGTGGCTGGCCCACAAGTCGCAGGATCAGTCATGACCCGCAAGGCGCGCGGCAACGCCGACAACAATTGCTCGGGTCGCACTATCCGGTCGAAATAACGGCTGACCGGCCGGAAGCAGTCGTTCGCCGATACGGTCGCGTCTTCAAAATCTTCGACCTGCTGCAGAACGGGATCTGGACGCCGGTTGGCGAACACGTCTCCGGGAATGAACAGCACTGGCAGGCGGTTGACGTGCGCAAGTGCAGCTGCTGTGACCATATTGGTGGCGCCGGGACCAATCGACGACGACACCGCCTGCGCCCGTCTTCTCTTTTTGGCCTTGGAATAGGCAATCGCCGTATGGGCCATCGTCTGCTCATTCTGCCCGCGCCACGTCGGCAGCGCATTGCCGATCCCATGCAATGCCTCGCCCAGCCCGGCCACGTTGCCGTGCCCGAAAATCGCCCAGACACCTTCGATAAAGCGATCACCTTCCTCGGTCATCTGGACTGAGAGCCAGCGGACCATGGCTTGAGCAGCCGTCAAACGGATCGTTGCCATGTCAGATCTCCTTGGCAGCGTTGCGAGCTGCATCCCAAACCTCGCAAAGCCTGGTGTAGCGCCGTGCCATTTCTGCGACGGCGGCGGCATCGTTGGTCTCGTTCTTGAACCATGACCGCGCGACGTCCCCGAAGATCGTCCGACCTACGGCAAAGCCCTTCACGAGATCGTAAGAGGCAGCTACTTTAAAGGATGCCGCCAGTTCGTCCTCGGGTGCATCAAGCCCCAGAACGACGATACCGCGCGTATGACGGTCATGGCTTTCAATCGCCGCAATAGCGCTGGCCCAAGCCTCCGGCGTCGTCATTGGTTCGAGCTTCCACCAGTCGGGATAGACGCCGATCGCATAAAACTGCTCGATCAACCGGGCTGTCGTGTGCTTATCGACTGGCGCAACCTTCGAAGGGATGACCTCCAGGAGGAATTCGAGACCGTTGCGGCGCGAAGCTTGGTAGAGCCGCTTTACCGTCTCTTCCTGGTGTGCCCGTGTTTCAGCATCGTCATTGGGATGGCAGAAACACAAAACCTTGACGACGTTGTCGCGAGCCCATTCCTCGAGCCCGCCACAGTCGAGTCCGAGTTCCGGTTCAAGCGTCAGCGGGCGCGAGCCCGGCCACTCGCATGGACGGCCAACCCATAGGCCGGTTCCAGCGGCCGCATGAAGCGCGCCGCGGCCAATGCGGTTATCACAAAGGATGCCATAGCCGCGCTTTCCGCCCTGTACCTTGAGGGCGGCATTGAGGCAAAGCTTTTTGAACGCGCCGCCTTTTTCGAGCGTATAGCCGTCCATCTGCTCGAGCTGCATGCGATGGTCGAAAGCGAACACCCGCATCGTCGACCAGTCGCCCGTGCGGTTGGTCGACCAGTGCAACTGTTCCAGTTCCTCGTCATTGCGCAGATCCGGACGTGTCACGCCACGCCTGAGGAAAAACTGAAGCTCTTCCAAACTAGGGTAGGCCGGCGTGCAACCGTGCCGGCTGACGGCGAAGGCGCCACAGGCATTGGCATATTCAAGCGCCTTCGGCCAGGTTTCGTCATCCAGCCATCCTTTCAGCAGGCCTGAGAAGAAACCGTCTCCGGCCCCAAGCACGTTAAACACCTCAATCGGAAAACCCGGTCCTGCCTGGCCATCATCGAGGTCGTCCGGGATTTCGCCTTCAATTGCCACGGCACCCTTAGCGCCGCGTTTGCAAACGAGCGTCGCAGCAGAAACCTTGCGCACAGCGCGCAGCGCCTCGATTGTGTCGGTCGAACCGCCAGCGATGTGAAACTCTTCCTCGGTGCCGACAATGAGATCAAATAGATGCAGCGTTGATTGCAGCTTGCGGGTGACCTGCTGGCTCTCGACAAACCGGTTTTCGCCGTCGCCGTGACCGGCCACGCCCCACAGATTGGGGCGATAATCGATGTCGAGAGCGGTCTTGGCGCCGTGCCGGCGGGCAATGTTCAGCGCTTTCAAGACTGCTGATTCGGTGTGCTGATGAGAAAGATGGGTCCCAGTTGCCAGCACGCAGCGTGCGCTGGCGACGAACTCCTCGTTGATGTCGTCTTCGCAAAGCGCCATATCGGCGCAGTTTTCACGATAAAAAATCAGCGGAAACTGTTCTTCGTCACGGATTCCGAGAATAACGATTGCGGTCAACCGGTCAGGATCTGTCTTGACGCCGTCCGTGTTGACACCCTCGCGCGTCAGCTGTTCGCGGATGAAGCGGCCCATGTGTTCGTTGCCCACGCGGGTAATGACGGCGCTCTTCAGGCCAAGACGCGCCGTGCCACAGGCAATATTTGTCGGGCTTCCGCCAATGTATTTGCGAAAAGATCCCATGTCTTCCAATCGGCCCCCGATCTGAGCGCCGTACAGATCAACGCCAGCACGACCAATCGTGATTACGTCCAAGGTTTTGTTCATTTCCATTCCTTCAAAAGCTTTCGGCACCTGCGGATCGACGTCCTTTTGGCCAGATAGACTGAATTTGATCGCTGCATCTATTGACCTCGCCGACAAATATCGGCGTGCGGTCGATGCGGCAGAAAGACGGGGCCGTCGCGCCGGACACGCAGCAAGTGCACCCCATGGAATCATTTGAGTATGGGCCGGTCATCTCCTCTCGCACTCGCGTCTGACGAGGGCGAAACCTCCCGGACTATGGCTGCAAAAATGATCGAACAACCTGCCGCTTGTGCAAACGACAGGGAGGCTCCAAGGTAAAAAATTGAAAGGATCATCGTCCAGATCGGCTCAAAAGCCATCAGGACCGCGCCTCTGCCAGCAGACATTGCTCGTTGCCCCTGGAACTGCAGCGTGAAGCGCGCGCAGGTGGAGAGCAAGACACTCAAGAGGAACCAAATGAAGGTTTGGTTAGAGGGGAGCGTCGCAGGCAGGTCTTCGAAGACGAGCGCGGCTGCGAGAATGATCAGTCCTGAAACGCCAAGTTGAATCGATGTCAAAGATTTGACGTCAATTCTGGCGTTGCTCTGCTTTACCGCAGCAATGCTCACCGCCCATAGGAACGCTGAGAAAATGAAAAACAAGTGACTTGAATCAAACTTCGATGAGGTGTCGAGGAAGAGAAATATAAGCCCGCCGAGGGCCAACGAGAAGGATACCAATAGCCTTCCTGGGAGATGCCACCGAAAAAGACCGGCACCGACGATCGGAACCAATAGGTTCCCGGTAGCCGTGATGAACGCTGCCACACCCATATTGCTCGTGTGTTTTAGCCCGATGATCCAAGCGATCATTGACAAGGCAAGACAACTGGCCGCCATGACGAGACCAAGCAGCTCCCTCCCGCGAAGACGAATTTTGGGCAAACCGGCGAAGAGAAAAATGATCAGCCCCGCCAGCAAGAAGCGGCTTCCAATAAAGAACAACGGCGGCAGCGCTTGAAGGGCGTTCGTCGAGAAAAGCCAGCCACTGCCGGCCAGCAATGCGGCCGCAAAGACGCGCAGGTCGGCTTTACCCGGCTGTAGGTTCACAAAGGTCGGTGGGCGCCCTGGACTATGTCTTCGGATCAGAGGCCAGCTAGACATTGATTGTCCGCCCTTCCCGGGCGCTCAAACGCGCGGCGTCGAGCACACAAAGGGTGGCGATCGCCTCTTCAGCGGTCACCGGTGGCGGGCCACCGGTTGCGACGGCACTTGCAAATGCTTCGTAATAGGCATGGTAGCGCCCCTGTTCCGAAGGGATACGTTCCATGCCATCGGCTGTTAGAAGGCTCCCCCAAAGATCTTCCTGCTCATAGCCCCACGCCGAAAGGTCGTCTGCTGGCCGCTTGCCTGCGAAGATCGCCTGTGCCTGGACGTCGGTTCCCGATGACACAAAGCTGCCGGCATCTCCATAGGCACGAAACTCCTTGACTGCCAGCCGATTGAGCTTGCTTGCAGACAAGTGGGAATGGACGCCCGAGGTGTGATTGAGCGTGAGGACGAAGCTTGCGTCCGTTCTGCCCCGAGCATGATCGACGATATCAAGATCGGCTTTGACAGAAGTGACAGGGCCAAGAAGCCACAGCATCTGATCGACGAGGTGACTTCCGAGGTCTCTTAGCAGACCTCCGGTCGGACCTGCCTCGAGCGTAACTGGATCATTGAGATCCATGCGCGAGTGCACACGCCACAAACGGCCGAGCTTCTGCGAAGAAAGTACCTTTTGCAATGTCAGCACGTCGGCGTCGAAGCGACGGTTGTGGAAGACGCCGAGTACCACGCCCTTACGCTTGACCGCCAGGTCCAGCTCGCGGCCCGCCTCAGCGCTCGGTGCAAACGGCTTGTCTGCGACGACGTGCAGGCCGGCATCGATTGCCTGCAGCACGAGCTCGCGGCGTGTCTGTGGCGGCGTGGTTATTGTGACCGCATCGATCCCGCCAGCTTCGATCATTGCCGTCAAACTTGGATAGATCGGCGTGTCAGGAAGATCCGCCCGCACACGTGCGATCGTCGCCTCGGCGCGGGCGACGACACCTGACAGGACAACGCCACGCGCCGCGGCGATGAAAGGGGCGTGAAAATGCCGCCCCCCTGTCCCGTATCCCACAAGTCCAATCCGCATGTCGGTCATTCCTTGCGTCGGTGGTCCATTACTTCTTGAAGTATTTGTCGACGTATTTCTGGATTTCCGAGCGCATGAACTTTCCGGAAGCGTCAGCCCGCTCTTCCCAGCCGAAGACGCAGGCCGTAACGATGCCGTCGAAGCCGACCTCCGCCAGCGACGAGAAGAAGACGTCCCAATCGATCTCGCCCTGGTACATGTCCATGTGCTGGTGGATCGTCACCTTCGCGCCCGGCGGATTGACGATGTAGCGAAGGCCGGAGGACGCCTTGTGGTTATAGGTGTCGGCCACATGTACATGGTTGATCAGCGGACCCGCATCGCGGATCATCTTCGCCATGTCGTCGCCGAAGTAGAAGGTGTGCGGTGCGCAGTAGAGGAACTTCACATTATCCGAACCGATCGTCTTCAGCATGTCGATGGCCGGATGTAGCGTCTCGCACCAGTCTTCCGGATGCGGCTCCATGTTGAGGGTAACGCCTTCCTTTTCGAAGACCGGAACGAGTTCCTCGATCGAGCGCCACCAGGCCGCCTCGCTGTGTTCATGGGTATGCATGCCGCCGCAGCAGTTCGAGCGGTGGCTCCGGTCGGGCGAAGGGCCGCGGCCGAATTCCGAGTTCATCGTGTCGCAATCCATCTCGACGGCGATCCGGATCGCTTCCTTCCAATAGCTGACCGCCGCCTGCCGCTCATCTTCGTGCGGGCTTGCCCAGCGATACATCGGCAGGAGCGATGCGAGCTTGACGCCATGATCCTTCAGCGCCGACTTGAATTCGGCGATGCGCTCCTTGTGGGCACGCGGCCGCACCCACCAGGGAAGGAAGTCGTCGCGCGGCGACAGTTCGATATGGTCAAAGCCAAGCTCCGCTGCCTTGCGACACAGCTGATCGAGCGGCAGGTGCCGGTGCATATGCGGATCGAGTGCGATTTTCATTGAGGTCTCCTCGCCTTTTGATGGTCAAGCTGCTGGCTTCATGGCGCGGCGATCGTAGAACGACGGGCGCTGGTCGATTTCGATTGGGACGATGCGGCCAGAATGCTTTGCCTCTACACAGGCGTCAGCCGTTACAGATGCGAAGTAGCCGTCCCATGCGGTCGGCCCCCAGACTTCGCCCGCCTTCACAGCCTCGATCCACTCCTGCAACTCGACGTCGTAGCTGTCGATGAAGCGGAGTTTCCAATCCTGAAGAATCTCATGGCTCAGGCGGGCGTCTTTTCGCGTCAGGACACCCATAGGTTCAGGTAGATAGCCGACGCCGTCTTCGCCGACGACTTGGCACTGGATGTCGTAGCCATATGGGCAATTAACGAAGATCTCGACGTCGATACGAATCCCCTTGGAGGTTTCGAGAAGGATCATGTGAGGGTCGTCGAGATCGGTGCGCGCGTGGCGCGTCTTGCGCGGCATGATCACCTGCGCAGACACATAGTCGTCGTCGAGTAGCCACCGCAACACATCGATCTCGTGCGGGAAGGAATCGGTGATCGCCATATCGCCAGCATAGACGTCAGGCACACTTGGGTTCCGGTGAGCACAGTGGACCATCAGCGGCGCGCCGAGGTTGCCGTTGTCGATTTCCGCCTTTAACAGTCGGTAGCTTTTGTCATAGCGGCGCATGAACCCGACCTGAACCAGATGACGACCGCTTGCCACTTCAGCGTTAACGATATTAAGGCAGGCTTGCGCGCTCGTGGCCAATGGCTTCTCGCAGAAGACCGGCTTTCCAGCCGCAATAGACGCCAGTACGAATTCCTCATGCGTCGGTCCCCAAGAGGTGACGACAACAGCGTCCACGTTCGGGTCGTTGATCAGCGCCTGACCGGTATCGTACACGCGCGCGTGTGGCGTGAGTTCCCCTGCAATGGCCTCGGCCTGTGCTCTATTGATGTCGTTAACGGCGACAACGGTCGAGCCGTTCAGCCTTTTGTGCAGTCTCTCGATATGTTCCTGGCCGATTGCACCAGTGCCGATAACGCCGATCCTGAGGGTCATCTCTACGTCCTACTCGAAATGTTCAATTGAAATCGCGCGGTAGCGCGAGCTTGAGCGTCGTCAGGGATTTCTTGACGCCGGTGAGAGGTTCCATGCTCATGTCTTCCATCTCGAGGCTGACTGGGCCCGCGTAGCCGGTGAAACGAGCAACGGCGAAAAATTCTTTCCACCACTGGACATCGTGGCCGTGGCCGAGGGCGACATAGTTCCAAGAGCGTTTGCTGATCTCGTCCATGCGATAGACGTCGATCAGCCCATTGGCCTCAGTGAGCGTGCGCTCAAGCCGAACGTCCTTCGCATGCATGTAGTGGATGGCGTCGCCGAGCAGGCGGACGGCTGCTATCGGATCGCCGCCCATCCACATGTGATGGCTTGGGTCGAAATTCATCCCGATGACGGGATCAACATGGCGCCTCAGGCGCAGCATGTTGGCCGGGTTATGGATCATCGTCGCGCCGAGATTTTCGATCGCGACCTTGATGCCGCAGTTCTTGGCAAGCTCGGCTGCCTTCTGAAAATACGGGATCAGCACCTCGTTCCACTGGTAATCGAGCGCCTCCTCGTGTTCGGGCAGGATGACGTGGGTGATCCAGTTGGGTACCTGATCTGTCGGGCTGCCACCGGGGCAACCGGACATCATCACCACCGTCTTGACGCCGAGCTTTTCGGCAAGCCGAAATGTCTTTTCGACGACCGCGCGATGCGCTTCTCCACTCGGCCCGGGATGAAGCTGGTTGCCGGAGCAATTGAGCGCCGAGATCGACAAGCTGCGCCGATCAAGGGCGTTGCGAAAGTTGGTCCGCGCCAACTCGCTCTCGAGCAGTTCGTCCAGCCGAAGATGCGGCGCCTTCGACCAGTTGCCACATCCCAGCTCAACAGCCTCGAAGCCGAGACCGGAAACGGTGTCGAGCATCTCCTCGAAGGGGAGATAACCGAGAATGTCGGTCACAAGGCTCATCTGCATCATCTTAAAGAGTCTCCGTTAGCAGTCAGGGGAAATGCGCGCCGGGCCGTAGCCCGGCACGCCTCTCGGGAGGAATTACTTCTTCATGTACTTGTCGACGTTGTCCTTGGTGATGGACTCGAAGGGGACGAGCTTTTCGGCCGGCGCCGGCTCACCCTTCTTGATCATCTCAACTACTTCAAAGGCGGCTTTTGCCTGACCCGCAGCGTTCTGGAAGACCGACTGGGACATCTCACCCGCCTTGATGGCGTTCACCGCATCCGGCGTTCCGTCGACACCCGAGATCATCACGCCCTTCAGCCGGTCAGCGGCTTGAAGGGCCTGCAGCGCACCGAGCGCCATCTGATCGTTGGCGGCGATGATTGCGTCGAACTGCGGGAAGCTCTGGATCCAGTCTTCCGTGACCTTCATGCCTTCGGCACGGTCGTAGTTGCCGGTAAGCGTGGCCAGCGTCGTCACATCAGGGCGCTGCAGAGCGTCCTGGAAGCCCTTCAGACGTTCCTGGGAATGGTAGAGGCCAGGGGTGCCCTGAAGGTAAAGGATCTTCGCATCCTTCGGCAGGTTCGCCTTCATAAACTCGCCCTGCATGACGCCGGCGTCGATGTTCTTCGAACCGACGAAGGTGTATTTGCCGCCTGCGGACTGAATGCCGAGTGCGATGATCGGGATGCCGGCTTTGTTTGCCTTTTCGACGCCCGGTACAATGCCTTCATAGTCCACGGGAACGACGACGATCGCATTGACCTTCTGGGCAATCAGATTGTCGATCTGATCCAACTGCTTGGAAGCATCGTTGTTGGCGTCGGTGAAGTTGATCTCGACATCGGGATCAGCCTTTGCCGCTTCAATGAACGCGTTCTTGCGCGCCATCACGAAGACGTCAGTGTCGGCCATGTTGGCGTAACCGACGACGAACTTGTCGGCGGCAACCGCGGCGGTTGTGAAAAGCGCTGCAACGGAGACGGCGCAAGCGAGCGCGACTTTAAGTATGGTTTTCATGGGTTCCTCCCTTAGAGTGATGCAAGGTCTACAGGTCTCTTGGCGCGCACTCCGCGCCGACACAAAAAATCTGGCTCCCGCGCTTCTTGCGCGGAAACGATTGCTTAGGCCTTCTTTTTGGTGCGGGCCGATTTGGTCCAGACATCGAGGATCACGGCGATCGCGATGATCAGACCCTTGATGATCTGCTGCCAGTAGGAGCTGACATTCAGCAGATTGAGGATGTTGTTGATGACGCCGATGATCATCGAGCCGATGATCGTGCCCGTGATGGTTCCGGTCCCGCCCATGAGGCTGGTTCCGCCCACCACGACAGCGGTGATCGCGTCGAACTCATATCCGACACCGGCAGCAGGCTGACCGGAATTGATGCGCGACATCAGAACGATCCCGGCGACGGCGCAAAGAATTCCGTTGAAGATGAAAGCTTTGATGACGATGCTGTCGGGATTGATACCGGAGGCGAGAGCTGCACGCTGATTGCCACCCACCGCATACACATAGCGTCCGAACTTGGTCTTGTTGAGCAATACCCAGGAAATCAGCACGAAAACGATCAGGATAAGCACCGAGATCGGAAAGGGGCCGATCGCGCCCTGACCGATAACCTTGAAATCGCCGAGGCCGGAGATTGGCGAACCGCCCGTGTAAAGCAGCGCCACGCCTCTGGCGACGGTCGTCGTGGCCAGAGTCATGATGAAGGACGGTATGCGGAAAAAGGTGATGACGAGCCCATTAATCAGCCCTGTCGCCGCTCCCACGAGAACGCCCGCGATGACGGCGAGCGTAATACTTCCCGTCATCGCCATGACGCTTGCCGCAAACACTCCGGCCAACGCGAGAACAGAGCCCAGCGAGACGTCGATATGGCCGAGAATGATGATGAAGGTCACGCCGCATGCAAGAAGGCTGACCACGACGACCTGGCGCAGCACGTTCGTGAGATTGGCTTCTGTGAGAAAGGTGGGGCTCAGCAGTGATGCCAGAATGCAAATCCCGACAAAGATCAGGATCGTCCCGTATTTGCGATATATGAGAGCAAAATTCATGCCGCCGCCCTTCGAAAGGGCGTTGCGCCCTGTGATTTTTCCGCCTGTGGTGACTGGTTCGGTGCTCATCAGTGTCCTCCCGTGGCGAGGCGCATGATGCTTTCCTGATTGGCCTCGCTTCGTTTCAGTTCGCCGGCGACCCGGCCCTCGCTCATGACAACGACGCGGTCGCTCATGCCGAGAATTTCCGGTAGCTCCGACGAGATCATGATGATCGCCAGGCCCTGTCTGGCGAATTCCGTCATCAATTTGTGGATTTCGGACTTCGAACCGACATCGATGCCGCGGGTCGGCTCATCCAGAATGAGCAGCTTCAGATCGCCAAGCAGCCATTTTGCCAGCACGATCTTCTGCTGATTGCCGCCACTCAGGTTCTCGACGATCATCGCCGAGTCCGGCGTCTTGATCTGCAGCATCTTGATCATCTTCTGGGCTGCAGATTCCTCCGCAGCGTGGCGGACGAATGGCCCGGAAGCGAATTTGCCGAGATTGGCCAGCGAAATGTTCTCGAGCACCGAACGGCAGAGCACGAGTCCCTCGGCCTTGCGGTCCTCCGACACCATGGCAATACCGTGCGCGATCGCGTCGGACGGAGACTTGAGTTTCAGCGGAACTCCGTTCAGATGAACCTCGCCGCCGTCGGCAGCGTCCAAGCCGAAGACGACGCGGGCAACTTCGGTACGACCGGCGCCAATCAGGCCGGAAAGCCCGACAATCTCCCCTGCTCGCACCGAGAAGCTCACATTCTCGAAAACGCCGTCGCGGGTGAGGTTTTTAACAGCCAGAACCTCTCCGCCAATCTCCACCTCCTCCTTGGGAAAGATACTGGAAATGGTGCGGCCGACCATTTGTGAGATGAGCTTTGACTCAGTGTAGTCGCTGGCTGGACCGGCGGCGATGAACTGGCCATCGCGCATGACGGTAATGTCGTCGGCGATCTGGAAGATCTCATCCATCTTGTGTGTGATGTAGATGACGGCGACGTTGTTCGCCTTGAGATCGGCGATCTGGCGAAATAACATAGCGACTTCGGTGTCGCTGATTGCAGACGTGGGCTCGTCCATGATGACGAGCGACGCCTGCCGCGAAATTGCCTTGACGATCTCAATCAGCTGCATCGCCGCGATGCTGAGATCCCGCATGCGCATTTCGGGACTGTATTTGAGACCGAGGCGATCGAGCAGCGTCTGCGTTTCCGCATTCATCGCCTTGAAATCGACGAAGCGTGAAAGAAACCCCGTTGCGGCAAGCGTCGGTTCCCGGCCTAGAAAAATGTTCTCGGCGATCGTCATGTCGAGGACGGGGCTGAGCTCCTGATGGATCATCGAGATGCCACGGCCAAGAGCGCCTGCCGTATCCTGATGGTCGAGTTTCTCGCCCTTGAAATAGATCTCGCCATCGTCGATCGTGTAGACGCCACTGAGGATCTTCATCAGCGTCGACTTGCCAGCACCATTCTCGCCAACGAGAACGTGAACCGTGCCCTCACCCACTTTGAGATGCATCTTGTCGAGAGCGAGAACGCCCGGAAAGGCCTTGGTGATGCCACGCATCTCCAGAACGATACCTTGCGCCGTCTGCTGGCGATCGTTGCCGTGCGCGTCACCAGGGCGCGCCAAAGCGGCCGCCGAATGCGTCGATCCTGGCATGAAACTTCCTCCCAAAGCCGGCGCTCCTCGCACCGCTGTGCCACACAGGGCACGTCATTTCCTCCCATTTACTCCACCACACTTTCCCATTTTCTGTCAATTTCGCGCTGGACGTTTCTCCCAAAATCTCCCATCATGTCTTTCAGTGTTCTGAGAGAGGGAATCGAACAATGAGCAGACCAACGATCGCCGATCTGGCCAAGGCTGCGAATGTGGGTGTCTCAACGGTCGATCGCGTTTTGAACGGCCGCGATCCCGTCCGCGCGCAGACCGCGGAACAGGTGCTGCAGGCCGCTGAGCGAATTGGCTTTCATGGGAGCACCGCCATCCGAAGGCGGATCGAGAACGAGAAGCCCACGCGGAAGTTCGGCTTTCTGCTGCAGCAATCGCACCGGAAGCTCTACCAGATGTGGGGTCAATCGCTGGCTAAGGCGACGGAGGCCTACCGTGACGCGCACGGGCGATCGATCGTCAGGTTTGTCGATGATCTCACGCCTGACAATGTGGCTGCCAATCTTGAAAAACTCGGACGAGAAGTGGATGCAGTCGCGATCGTCGCGTCGGATCAGCCAAAGATCAACCACGCCATCGATGCACTCGAGGCGGAAGGTGTGCCGGTCTTCACACTGATTTCCGATATGACCGCGCCTGGCCGCGCCGGTTACGTTGGAACAGACAACCTAAAAAAGGGCAGGACAGCGGCCTGGTTCATCGCGAATATGTGCCGAGAACCGGGCCCTGTCGCCGTGTTTGTCGGCACTCATCGCTATCTCAGCCAGGACATGTGCGAAATGGGCTTTCGATCCTATTTCCGGGAGAGTGGCGCTGATTTTCCCATGCTGGAGACGATGGCGACGCAAGAAGAGGCGAACGTCGGCTACGAGCTGACCCTGAACCTGTTGAAGACGACACCGAACCTGGCAGGGCTGTATGTGGCCGGCGGCGGCATCACCGGTGTCATGCGGGCGCTCCGGGAACATGGCGGCCCGGCGGCCGGCAGGATCATTGTTGTTGCCCATGAATTGACGAACGAAACCAGGGCAGGCCTGGCGGACGGCGTCATCAAAGCCGTGCTCTCCCATCCGACCAAGTTGATGGCTGACACTCTCGTGCAAGCGATGGCGGAGGCTGTCAGTTCGCACCGCAGCCCCAGCGTCGTCCAGCACATTTTGCCGTTCGAGATTTTTACCGCGGCGAACATCTAAGGATCCAACCGACCGAGGCGGGGAACTCCCACCACCGGTTATTGCGGATTGGATCAGATCGCGATCACCTTATGCTCGATGTAGTGGCCGATGCCTTCTACGCCGAACTCTCGGCCGATGCCGCTCTGCTTGTAGCCTCCGAACGGCGCTCCGAAATCGGGAAATGCTCCATTGATTGAGACGGCGCCTGTCCGGATGCGGCGGGCGACGGCAAGTCCTTCTTCCTTGTCGGATGTCCAGACACCCCCGGACAGGCCATAATCGGAATCGTTGGCGATCCGCACGGCGTCGTCAATGTCGGCATAAGGGATGACGCAGACCACAGGTCCAAAGATTTCCTCGCGCGCGATCCGCATACGGTTGTCGACATTGGCAAACAGTGTCGGACGGACAAATGCGCCGTGATTAATTCCGTCTGGCATGCCCGCACCGCCAAGAGCGATCGTTGCGCCCTCCTGGATGCCGAGATCGATATAGGAGGCCACACGTTGCTGCTGCCGTTCGGAAACCTGTGGGCCGAACATCGTCTCCGGATCGAGCGGATCGCCGACCTTCAGGGTCGACACGCTCTCAGCCAACGTCTTCACATATGCGTCGTGCTGATCGCGCTGCACAAGAACGCGGGTGTGGGCGATGCAGGACTGGCCGTTGTTGGGATAGGAGGAAAAGCGCAGACCACCGACGACTGCATCGCGGTCAGCATCGGGCAGAATGATCGTTGCTGATTTGCCGCCGAGTTCCAGGCTGATGCGCTTGAGCTGCCCGCCGGCGAGGGATGCGATGCGGCGACCGGCGTCGGTCGATCCGGTAAACGCGATCTTGTCGACGCCAGGATGGGTGACGAGATGTTCACTGGCCGCGCGATCCGCTGCGATGATACTGAGCACCCCTTCGGGCAGTCCTGCTTCCATGAACAGTTCGCCGAGCACCTGACCATCGATCGCGGTCTCCGGAGCGACCTTTAGGACGGTCGTGCAGCCGGCCAGCAATGCGGGGAAGAGCTTGACGGTCGCCGACTGATGCGGCGCATTCCAAGGAATGATGGCTGCCACGACGCCAAGCGGTTCGCGACGCCTAACCGACTCGCCCTGCGGAAAGCCGGACTGTCTCAATTCCCACGGATAGCTCGCAGCGGCCTTGATATAGGCTTGGCTCTGAAGCGCGATAACATGCGGCATGAAATCGCCGAAGCTGATCGGGGTGCCGTTTTCCCTTACGATGAGCTCTACGAACTCCTTGCTGCGCACCGCATAGAGTTCGAGAAATCGAGAAAGGATTGCCTGACGCTCTTCCGGCGTCGTATGCGGCCAGGGACCGTGGTCGAAGGCGTTGCGTGCAACCTCAACCGCGCGGTCGACATCGGCCTTGCTGGCTGCCGGGACAGTGCCGGTGAGAGTGCCGTCATAAGGCGAGCGGACCTCGATAATCTCGGAGCCAAGGGGGGCGACGCGCTGGCCGCCGATGAATAATTGCGAATAGGATGTCATCTGTCTCTCCATAACCAACTAGTTGGTTGAGATCAGTAAGGGTGATTTTGCTTGATGTCAACCGAACAGTTGACTAAAGGAAATGAATGGCCCGTGATCCTGAACCAACGAAAAGGCGTCTACTGGACGCAGCGCGAGATGAATTCGCAGCCAGCGGTCTTGCCGGAGCGCGCGTGGATGCTATTGCGGCGGCGGCAGGCTGCAACAAGCAGCTGATCTATCAGCACTTCGGAAGCAAAGATGGCCTGTTCGATGCTGTGTTCGAGCAGGTGGTCGCAGGTTTCGTCGACAACGTACCGATAACGCCGGATGATCTAGGCGATTATGCTGGACGGCTTTTCGATTACTACCGCGACCATCCAAAGCTTTTACAGCTGGCGACCTGGTATCGCCTCGAACGTGAATTAACTTCGGGACTATCAAAGGCTGCCAGCCGGGTGGCTGGCGAAAAGATCGCCGCTATCCAAGCAGCGCAGGACACAGGACGCGTTAGCAAGAAATTTTCCGCAGGCGACCTTCTGGCGATCGTCGTCGCTCTTTCGCAGGTCGGGTCACCAATCTCGGCTGAAATGCCTGCAGACGAAACGCAAACGGAAGCGACCAGGGCGATGATCGTTAGAGCTGTGGCAGAATTGGCGTCACCCAAGTAATCAAGGTCTGCCTGAAAAAAAGCCGCTTCGGGTATGTACCTCAACCGGGCACTGTCGTCGTGTTCCAAATATTACTCTTGCGGACAAGCCGCGACCCTCTGATGTCACTGGTCTTCTCGTGACTCGAAAGCACGCAACGTATCGCAGTATTCGTTCAGGCCAAGAATTTGCATGTCTCGGATGTAGAAGAGCCAATGATAGAAACTGTGGTAGCGCTTTCCATTCTTCGGTAGACGATCGGATTCGGCCTCCGCCGCCACACGCCCATCCTCGGCCGTCGCGGCGCCAAAGGTCATCTTTGCGTCTCCTGTGATGTCTTTTGTACTCTCTTTATCATCTTCGGGAACAATTCCGTCTTCGTTAGTGCAGCGCATGCCGGGAGATCGCCGCCGGAAAGTAGCGGAAATCATCCGCGAGCAACGCCAGGCCGACATGGATTTGGCCCGAGCGCATAGTTGCCCAGAAATCCATCACGACGCGCTTGTTGGTTTCGATCGCGCATTCGATGTTCCGTTTCTACTGGCCTGCGGTGGGGTCTCGATAGGACGGAAACCTCCTCGCTATCTGTGGACTGCAAGCGCACTCTGGATCGTTGCGACGAAATCGGCTTCACTCTTGCCACCACCAGCCGATGTACCGGCGAAAAAGAAATGCGGTACCGAACTGACGCCTTTCGCCCGTGAGCGCTCGGTTGCGCGTAGCGTCTCACTCTGTTCAGCCCGGTCTTGTGACAAGCGTATTGCATCCGCACGCTCAAAACCGTGCTGGACGGCAATATCGGCCAATACCTGCGGATCGCCAATATTCTGGACATCACGGAAATAGGCGGCATGCAAGGCTGCGGCCAGGGTGTGCTGCGTGCCTCTCGGACGAGCCAGTCGGATCAATGTGTGGCCGCCGATCGTTGGGTAGCTAGTCGATTGACGACGGAAGTCGACCATGAGGTTCGAAGCCTCCGCTTCAGCCTGCAATCGAGTGATACGGTCGATGCTCTTGCCGTAACGTGCTTTCAACAAGTCATCGATGTTCAAGCCCTCGGACGGGCAGTCCGGCATGAGGATGACAGGGTGATGCTCGATATCAACCGTGATGTCCGAGAAGTGTTCGGAAAGTACCTTATCGAGGCGATACTGGCCGAGGTAGCACCAGGGGCAAACGATGTCGGCATAAAGATCGATTTTCAGAGGATTCATCTATTTAACCTCTCCGAAGCCGGCGTAAGGTGCGAGGCCGATGACTTTGCCGTCCAGTAATCCGGCTTCGGCCAAGGGGAATTCCGCGAACACCCTTTCTGCGTCTTCCGGCGTATCGGCCTCAACGATCGCGACCGCACCCGGCCCTGGCGTCTGCAGCCATATCTGACGGATCGAGCCTTGCACATAAGCCTGCCTGGCGTGCGCCTTTTCTTCCTCGATGAGCTGCTCGAAGTTCGCCGGAGGACCGTTGTCAAGGGCACCGGCGCGCAGGCCGGCAACAATAAGAAATTGCATCCTGGTATCTCCTGATAGAATGAATGGACGCTGCTTGCGCCCAGGGGTGACGATGCGGGCTGGCCGATGGGGCCCTCGCCGCGAAGATTGGTTACGACATGACGACGACGGCCTTGCCCTTGGCTCGCCGACCCGCTTCGAGATCGCTGATCAGCGCAATGGCTTCCGCGAGGGGCGCCGTCCGTCCGATCGTGAGCGGTAATTTCCCGCTGCTCGCAAGCTCCACGATCTTTTGCAGAATGCCGATGTCCGGACTACCAAACACGAACTGGCGCCGCGAAGAGAAGAGGCTCTTCATGAATTTGGCGCCAGTGGGATTCGTATCGACGACGACGCCCTTCGGCTTTGCCAGGGCATTGCCCTCTGCAATCGACAAACTGCCGTTGGTATCGAACACGATATCGAAGCGACCGTTCAGGGAAGAGGGTATGGGCTTGGTGTAATCGAGCGTCGGATTGATGCCAATTGTCTTGGCCTCTTCGAGGGCACTAGGACCGACGCGCCCGGCCACTGATGCGCCCATCGCTTTGGCGATGTAGACCGCCGCCTGTCCGACACCACCCAAGGCGCCATTGACGAAGACTGCCTGGCCCGCCTTCAAATGCCCTTTCAGAACCAGGGCTCTCCAGGCTGTGACGGCAACAGCTGGCAAAGCTGCGGCCTGCTCGAAGGACAGCGCCTCCGGCTTCTTGATTACGAGCTTTTCCTTGGTGACGAGCTGCTCTCCAAAGGCACCGCCAGCCAACGGTCCGGTTCCCAGTACCTCATCGCCAATGCGAAAACGGCTGATGCTGGCGCCGACGGCTTCAACCACACCAGCGAAGTCGGTGCCCATGCCGCGTGGGAATTTCCCACGGACAAACATTTTCATTGCCCCCTGCCGTACCTTCCAGTCGAATGGGTTGATCGACGCGGCCTTGACCCGCACCAGAACCTCATCCTTGCCCAGAGCGGGCAGCTCATATGTCTCCAGGCGCATTTCTTCTGGGCCGCCGTAGCGGTGATATTGAATTCTCTTCATATTTGTCTCCGTGGCCTAGGCCGCATTATGATCTCAGGCGGCCTTCAGGGTCGCGATTTCGGACAGGGCGGAGGCGATGGCCTGTTCGCGCTGCTCGGGTCCGATGTTAACACCCTCCGCACGAACGAAGCTCATGTCTGTGATCCCGACAAAGCCGAAGTAGCTCTTGAGGAATGCCTCCTGATGATCCATCGACGCCATGGGGGAACCGACCGTGTAGAAGCCGCCGCGGGACGAGGCGACGATTAGCTTCTTTCCGCCACACAGCCCTTCGACTCCGGTCGCCGTATAGGCAAATGTTTTGCCCGGGACGGCGAGGCAATCGATCCAGGCCTTGAGTTGGCTCGGAATACTGAAGTTGTACATCGGCGCTCCGATTACGACCACGTCGGCGGCGAGAAATTCGTCTAGTACGCCGTCCAACACCGACAATTCAGCTTCAGTCGTCGGGTCGACCGTGGCGCCGGCTTGGATCGCCGTTGCAACCATGTCACCCACACCACCGGATAGGACGCCAGCCTCATACATGACCTTCAGCTTGGCGAACTGAAGGGATGGCGACTGATGCGGAACTGGGGCAGCAGCGAGGTCACGGTAGACAACTGTGTGATCGGGTGCAGCCTCCTTCAGGCGTGCGATAACGCTCGCGCCAAGCTGTCGGCTGACCGACTGGGCTCCGGATATGCTGGAATCGATATGGAGGATTTTCATGTCTCACTCTCTGTGTAGGAACTGACTAGCGAACGGCCTCACCGGCACTTCTTGAATTGCCGCTAGAAACTTTTTGTTCGTTGCACTAAGATAATCAGCAGCCAAAATTGCACAAGGAGGCACTATTTTGAGCGAGGCGCACACTGATGTTCGCAATGAGTTGACTGACCACGAAGAATGTCGTGCGTTGGCGGATATTCTCATGCGTATCGGCGACAAGTGGACCGTTATGGTGGTCGGAGCGCTGTCGAAAGGGCCAATGCGCTACAGCGAAATCTTCAAGATGGTTGGCGGCGTCTCGCAACGGATGTTGACGTTGACACTGAAGGCTTTGGAGCGAGACGGCCTCGTCAACCGCACGATGTTCCCGACGATTCCTCCGCGAGTGGACTATGAGTTGACTGAGAGGGGCCATACTTTGATCGGGCCACTACACGCGCTCTGGACGTGGGCCCAGATCAATCGGGACGATATCGAGAAAACCCGTCGCGATTTCGACCGACAAAGCGGAAAGCGAACCTGATTTCGCCTGGCTTCCTGCCTCCCCTCTAGTTTGGGACCTGCTCTGTAAGAGAAGGTTGTCAAAGATTTTGGGTGCGCGGGAAAGGCAATGGCGAAAGCCCGTTGCGCTCGGTCACTCTTCACCCTCTTGCCGCCTGATAATTTTTCCGAAAATGGAAGGACCAGGTGACGCCATATAACGTCGAGTTCTCAATGCCCATCAAAATGGCTTCGCAGCGATACAACTGAATCGAGTGCGGGCGAACGGTATATGTAAACCAAGTTTGCCAGCCCTCTAGGGAATTTACCCGCGGTCCAGCTGAGCCCTGAGTTTCTCCTTTGTGCTCTCATCCACGAAGGCCGCATCGATTGCGGTTCGTGTCAACGCATCTACAGTGGCTTTATCTAAGCCGAAAGTGAGTTCCGCCCGCTCGTATTCCGTCGCCAAAGAGGTATGAAAAAACGGTGGATCATCGGAGTTTATTGTCACTTTTACGCCGGCATTCAGCAATGCAGGGAGTGGGTGTGAGGCGAAATCTAGGTAAATGCCCAGCGCGATGTTCGAACCAGGACATACCTCAAGAACCACGCCCGTGTCGGCCAAGCGCTTGACTAGCTCTGCATCTTCGATGGAGCGCACACCATGGCCTATTCGATGCGGCCTGACGACGTCCAAAGCGTCAATCACGCTAAAAGGTCCGCAAACCTCCCCAGCATGAATGGTCAACCCTAGACCTGCCTCCCTTGCGATATCGAAAGCTCGGGCGTAGTCGCTGACTTTCAACATGCGCTCATCGCCTGCAAGATTGAATCCAGCGATCAGGGGATTGCCAGATCGGGCTGCATAGAGAGCGGCGCCAATGACGCTTTCGGGACCGAAGTGCCGTTCGCCTGTGACGATCAACCGGGCCTCGATGCCAAACTTTGCCTTAGCGCGCCGCAGGCCCTCACATACGCCTTCAATGTAAGCGTCTGCTCCCAGCCCGATACGATCTCCATGGTCAGGAGATACAATCAATTCGCTATAGATGGTGCCGACCGATGCCAGTTCGGCCAGATAGGTCTCCGCCAGCAAGGCGTAGTCTTCGGTGGATTTGTAGACTTCTGATACCTTGTCGAAACACTCCAGGAAGCTGCCAAAATCATGCCAGACGTACCTTCCTTCGCGTAGGTGAGAGCTCAAGTCAATTCCGTAGCGCTCAGCCTGAGATTGTGTAAGTGCTGGTGGCGCCGCGCCCTCGAGATGGCAGTGAAGTTCAACTTTTTTCACAGCTTTATTCTTCAAATTGAGTTTCTTTCATGTCGCGTGGGCCACATCCCCAGCTCAATTGCCAGGGCCGTCCTGGTAAAAGCGGACCGTTCGAATTCCCGCCGGCGATAACCAGTCGGCAGCGCCAGTTATGAACCCTTCAATGTAGCCCGTTTTCCCGATCAGGTATGTGATTGGCATTCCATAAACCTTAAACTTCGAAGCAGATGGATCACGCACGTCTGTGGCGGACCCATATGGATCGGTGAAGCAGTTGAGGTTCGGTTCTCCTATGTCCTGCAGATAGTTTTTGACTTTATTGACATCATTCCCGTCCGTGCAAATTGCGATGACATCCAACCCGGCGACGCCGCCACGTTCGAGTTTTCCCATCAGCGGTAGATCGATCCGGCATGCAGCACACCAAGTTGCCCACAGGTTCACTAGGGTCACACGGCCAAGCTTTGGCTTTATTACGACCTCCCGGTTGTCGAGATCCTTGAGACGCAACGGCGGTACTTTTTCCCTAGGCTCAACGATAGTGAACTGGCTTCGCGCGGTCTCAAAGACCGGCGGCCAGCGCGAAGCCGTGCTCCGCGCATTACCCGGGAGCATCAATGCCAAGGCAAACGACCAAGATCCAAATACAAACAGCCGCCTCGCGTGCTCAACTTTAAATTCATCAAATGATTCAAGCATGGATATAGGCCCAGCCCGCCATTTGAAGATCGACAACGCGCCCGATGCCAAAGGGCACAAGCCCGACGCCTGGAACCAAAGAGATTGATGTCCGCTCTTTTGCCTCCGCGATTTTCTTGGAAGAATCGCAGACGCTGTATGTAACTCGTGGAAAAATCTGCTTCAGCGCAATCAACTGCTCTGTAAGCGTCGTTTTGTCTGCACGAAACAGGTCGATGCCTTTTCCGTTTGCAACCACCTCGATGGGCATATCAACCTGCTTTTCCGCGAAATGCTTAGATAGGTTGACTGAATAGCCGATCGTATGTCCCATAACGTAGGGATCATTACTATCGACTAGCACCACGACGCCGCTTAACGGGTCTTTCTGCGAGGCTCCAGTGGCTGGTCCAGTTGCGGTGACGACTGCGATTCCGGCTAGCAGGCCTCTACGGGTAAGTCTATCGCCTGAATTCATCTTGTATCCTGCTCTTCCTCGGGCACAAACGATAAACGAAGCCTCAGGCGGCCCAAACCGGAATGCGGTGCTAGACAGATAACTTGCGCGTCCAACAGCCCAGCTTTGGCCAGAGGAAACTCCGAGGCTATTTTTTCGGCTTCTTCAAACGATTCGGCCTCAACGGTTGCGACAGCGCCGGGATCAGGTTGCTTCAGTTTGCCAAACTGAAAGCCATGTTTGGGGCAGGCGTCCTATCCGGTGGATTTTCATGTCTCACTCTCTGTGCAGTAATCAACCAATAAACTGTCTCCGTAGCCGCTTCTTGAATTGCTGCTAGAAACTTTTTGTTCGTTGCACTAAGATAATCAGCAGCCAAAATTGCACAAGGAGGCACTATTTTGAGCGAGGC